>CAVYHQ010000018.1:0-77241 GCA_963768385.1 Bryobacterales bacterium | reverse complement strand
GGCCGGAACGCGCAGACCCACGTAGAACGGGCCAAAGAGGGCATACACGGCGCTCACTTCGTCGAAGCGCATCTCGTAGATGAGTTTCTTGAACACCAGCGGATCGGCGGCGAAAAGGTTGACGCCCCATTCCCAATCGTCGAATCCGATCGAGCCGGTGATGATCTGCCGCACCTCGCCCGCGTAGCGCCGCCCCACCAGGCCGTGCTCGCGCATCAGGCGCTGGCGGTCGCCCATGTGCTTGCGATACCAGTTCACCGATTCGCCGCGGCGCCGGTCCATGGGATAAAAACAGAGGTGCTTTGCGTCCGGGATTTCCGGCCAGAGCCGCGGCGCCATGGCCTGCCGCTGCCGCGCCAGCACGGCTTCGATCTCCTGGTTCCATTCGTCGGAATGCGGCTCGATACCCTTGGCAGCCAATTCGCCGTAGATCTTGGTCGTGGAGTCGTACAGGCCCAGCTCGACCACGGAAAGGTAGGAAGCCGACGGCTCCAGATAATCGCCGAGCCGCAGCCGCGCCAGCTCCAGTTGGGCCTGGTTCAGCTCCTCGAAGCTGCGCCGGAAGTGCAGGAAGAGCAGGTCGCCCTTGTGGCCCAGCAACGAATAGACGGCGCTCTGGCGGCCACCGTCGGAACGTTCCCAGGCCGCCAGCGCGCGCACGGCCTCTTCGCGGATTGCGCCGCGGCTTTCGGCGGAAAGCGCGCGCCAGGCAGGCCGGCGGAACCGCATCATCTGGTGCAGCACGCTGGCGCCTTCGACCGTGAGCGGGACAGCGGGCATCTCGGAACCCATGAACTTCATTAT
The DNA here is from genome assembly GCA_963768385.1 of Bryobacterales bacterium. Taxonomy (GTDB): domain Bacteria; phylum Acidobacteriota; class Terriglobia; order Bryobacterales; family Bryobacteraceae; genus Fen-178. Next base: position 76,437 of record CAVYHQ010000018.1, on the reverse strand, counting down.
AAGGAGGGTGGGCTACGCCTGCCGCCGGGACCACTGCGTCAGGTGGGATTCCGCGGCCAGTTGTTCCACCTCGCGATTCTGCGCCAGCTCCCATTCCGAAAACCGGCGTTCTTTCAGCCGTTCGAGCAAGCGGCAGCGCCGCCGGGCCTCCAGCATGACGCGCTGCTGCGCGTCCAGTTTTTCCTGGCATTCCGCGCGCCGGGTGGCGATTTCCCTCTCTTTCATCCTCACATAGAGGCGGAAACTGCCCAACGCCGCCAGGTCGCGGCCCGCCAGCGGACTCCAGTCCCGCACCTGGACTTCCGCTTTGACTCCCGCCGCTTCCAGTGCGGCGCGCGCGCGATCCAGTTCGGCCAGCGCGGCGCTCTGCAGCTTGAACTTGATCTCCTCCAGCTCGAGTTGCGTCCGCCGCCAGTCGAGAACTTTCTGCAAGGGGAATCGGAACGAAATCATTGTTTTTGCTTGCAGACGGGGACGGGAACCAGGTCGAGGCGTCCGGCCAGATCCTCCATTCTCGACAAGGTTTCCTGAAAGGTGGACTTCGAGGCGTGGTCCTGCCGCAGGAATTCCAGCAGTTCGGGGCGCAGCCGGATGCAGGCATCGAGGCCGGGGTTCGTCCCCGCCACGTACGCGCCCAGTTGGATCAGATCTTCGGCGTCTCGATAGGCCGCCATCGCCTGCCGCAACTTGTCGGCGGCCTCCTTCTGGCGCGGCGTCGCGATGGCGGACGTAAGCCGGCTGACGGAGTGCAGAATATCGATGGCCGGGTAGTGCCCCACCGCCGCCAACTGCCGCGTCAGAATGATGTGGCCGTCGAGAATGGCTCGCAACGCGTCGCTGATGGGCTCGTTGAAGTCGTCGCCCTCCACCAGCACCGTGAAGAAGCCGGTGATGGAGCCGCGCGGGAAGTTGCCGGCCCGTTCCAGGACCTTGGGCAGCAGGTTGAAGACCGACGGCGTATAGCCCTTCTGGCTGGGAGGCTCGCCCGCGGCCAATCCGATCTCCCGCTGCGCCATGGCCAGGCGCGTCACCGAATCCATGACCAGCAGCACGTCGGCTCCCTGGTCGCGGAAGTACTCGGCCACCGCCAGCGCCACGAAACACGCGCGGACGCGTAGCGGCGCCGGCCGTTCGGAGGTGGCCACCACCACCACCGCGCGCTGGCGTCCTTCCGGCCCCAGCTCGTTCTCGATAAATCCGCGCACTTCGCGGTTCCGTTCCCCGATCATGGCGATCACCGCAACGTCCGCGGTATTGTGCCGCGACATGGAACCCAGCAGCGTGCTCTTACCCACACCGCTGCCGCCGAAGATCCCGATGCGCTGGCCCTTTCCGCACGGCAGCAGGCTGTCGATGGCGCGGATTCCGGTGACCAGGGGTTCGGTAATGTGCTCGCGGCTGAGGGGATTGCCCGGCACGCCGTGGAGGGGATAGGCGTCCTCGGCTGCGAGCGGCGGGCCGCCGTCCATGGGTTTTCCAAATCCGTCGATCACGCGGCCGAGCAGCGCCCTCCCCACTTCCACGCGGGCGTCCTCGCTGCGCGCCGTCACCACATCGCCCAGTTGCAGGCCGTCGGTTTCCTCGAGCGGCATGGAGAGCACGCGGCCATCGCGAAACCCGATCACCTGCGTGCGGATGGGCCGCCCGCCGGCGGTCGCGACCTCGCAGAAGTCGCCAATTGCTACGCACGGCCCGCGCGATTCGATCAGCAGGCCGACCACGTCGGTCACCTGCCCGGTCCAGCGCAAGGGAGAAACCCGGTCCAGTTCGGCGAAGTACGGTTCGAGAGAGATTCCTTCCGTCATGAGTGTTTCCGCAGACGATCCGCCAGCCCGCGCTCGATCTCCAGCAATTGCGAATCCACCGAAGCGTTCAAGTTGCCCCGCTCGGTTTCGAACACCACATCGCCAGGCTGGCGCGAGGGGTCTGCGATCACCTCCGCGCCCGAGGCCGCAACCGCCTCCCGAAGGCAGGCGCCGACCATTCCCGCAAGCGACGGATGCACCCGCACCCGGCTGATTTCCTGGGAGTGCAGTTTCTCGAGAGCCGCCACCACCACCCCGCGCAGGGCGTCCGGATCGATCGACAGCTCGCGCTGCAGCACCCGGCGCGCGATGGCCAGCGAGAGCCGGACCAGGTCCGCCTCGGCTTCGCTGCGCAGCCGCGCGCGCATCTGGCCGAGTTCCTCAATCGAGCGCGTCAGCCGCTCCATAACCGGCTGTAGCTCGGCGGCGGCGCGGCTTCGCCCGGCGGCTTCACCGTCGCGCAATCCCGCCGCATGCGCCTCTCTAATCCGCTCTTCGCACTGCCGCTCGAGTTGCGTTGTGCCCGCGGCCGAGTCCAGCGCCGCCCCCGTCGCGCCGCCCAACCCTTCCGGCGGCGCCGGCACTTGCTGCCAGACCATGGGCGCGGAGGCCCGCGGGTCGTCGGGCGCCAGCACCTTAGACGACATACTGCTCTCCGACGGCTCCCTTCAAACTCAAAACGCCTTCGGATTCGAGCTGGCGCACCACCGCAATGATCTGTTGCTGCGCCGATTCTACTTCTTTGATCTTCACCGGCCCGAGCGCCTCCATGTCTTCTCGCAGCATCTCCGCGCCGCGCTGGGACATGCAACTTAGAATGTGGTTCTTGAGTTGCTCGCTGGTGCCCTTCAGCGCTACCGTCAGCAGCTTCCGGTCGGCTTTGCCCAGCACTTCCTTCAGCCCCAACGAATTGATGAGCAGCAGGTCCTCGAACACAAACATCAAGTGGCGAATGGTTTCCGCCAGGTTGGCGTCTTGCTGCTCGATATGGTCCAGGATCTCGCGGCTCGATCCGGAGTCCAGGCGGTTCAGCATTTCCGCCACGGCCCGCACGCCGCCGTAGGATTCCCGGCTGAATTCGCCCAGGGTTTTCAGCTTCTGGCCGATGACGCCGGCGATTTTCAGGATGACCTCCGGAGAAATCTGGTCCAGGCTGGCCATGCGCTGCACCACGTCCGACCGCAGCCCCGCCGGCAAGGAGGTCAACAGAGCGGCCGCCTGTGAAGAATTCAGGTGCGAGAGCACCAGTCCGATGGTTTGCGGGTGCTCGCTGTGGATGAATTTCGCGAGCTGCCCTGGATCGGCCTTCTGGATGGCATCGAAGGAGGCCGCCTCGGAGCCCAGCGCCTTGGCCAGCCGATCCAGAAGCCGCTTGGCCACATCCGGCTGGAAGGCCCGCATCAGCAGTTTGCGGGCGTAGTCGATTCCGCCCCGCGCCACATAATCGCCTGCTGCCGAGAGATGGTGAAACTCTTCCAATACGCCCTCGGCTTGCTCCGAGCCAATCGAGGTGATCTTAGCCACCTCCCGGCTGACCCTCTGCACGTCGTCCTCGGAGAGTTGTTGCAGCAGTTCCGCGCTGGTCTGCTCGCCCAGCACGATCAGCAGCATGGCGGCCTTGCGCAGACTCGGCAGGGCCTCTTCCTGGGCCGTGTTCAGGATCATGGGACGCACTCCCGGTGAGGCATCAGTTCTCTTCCTCCCGAATCCAAGTGTGCAGGATCTGAGCCGAAACCTCGGGTTCGGTCTTGATCTTTTCGCGCAGGTGCTTGGCGAATACCTCTGCCTTCTTGGTGATCACCGGCGCCAGCTTCAGCGAATTCAGCGCTTGCGCATCCATCTTCTGTTGCAGCGCTTCGTGCTCCGCCAGCTTCGCCTCAATCTGCTGCTCCAGGCCCGGGCCTCTCGAACCGCCCGTCGCGGCCATGGCGCCTTCAGCCGCGGGCAACGCAGGTGGGCCGGTGACCTCGGCGGTTCGGGTGCTCGTTCGCCGCCGCGACAGCATGCCGACGACCGTTCCAAGCACGATCAGGGCCAGCACCGCTCCGCCCGCGATCAGCAGCGTGTTCCGGTCCAGTTTCAGCGCGGTCGCCGCGGGTGCGGACGGCTTCGCCAGTCCCGGCGCCCCAGGCGGCAGCGGCGGTTCCAGCAGCAGAGTGCCTTCGAACGGCAGCGTCTCGATCACCAGTTGGTCGCCGCGCTCCGCGTTGAAGCCGGTCACGCCCGCCACCATGTCGCGGATGATCTTCAGCTCCTCCGGCGGCGGCGGAACCAGCACGCGCCGGGGTCCGCTCTTCTCCGGCTCCCATCTGACGGCCTGGTCAACCAGCACCGCCAGAGACATTTTCCGCACCACGCCCGCCGGCATGCGAGTCTTCTTCACGGTGCGCGTGGATTGGTAGGTAATGTTTTCGGTAACGCGCGACACGTGGTTCGGGTTGGTGCCCGGGCGCGAAGTGGGCCGCGGCAAAGTCGAAGCCGTTCCCGGAACACCGTTGGCGCCGCCGGAACCCGAGCTGTCCTCGGTCCGCTGCGAGCTGGCCATCACCGTGCGCGCCGGGTCGAAGATCTCCTCGCTCTGCTCGCCCCCCGAGAAATCGCATTCCACGGATACGCCGGCTCGAAACTTCTCCGCGCCCAGCAGCGGTTCCAGAGTGGAATTGATTTTGGCCAGGAGGTCCGCTTCCACGCTGTGCCGGTAGTCCAGAGCGGCCGCGGACAGCTCCGGCGAGTCCGGGGTTCCGGGCGGCCGGGGCCGGCCCAGCAGATTGCCGTTCATGTCGAGCACGGAGACCGCATCCGGCGTGAGCCCCTCCACCGCGCTGGCGATCAGGTGATCGATGGCCAGCACGTTTTGCGGCGCCAGGCGCGCCCCCGGGCGCAGCTTGACCAGCACGCTGGCTTTGGCCGGCTGCTGTGCGTCCAGGAACACCGAGTCCTTGGGGAAGGTCAGGTGGACACGGGCCTGCTCGACCGCCTCCAGCGACATTACGGATCGTTCCAACTCCCCCTCGAGCGCGCGCCGGTAATTCACGTGTTCGGTGAATTCCGTCGCTCCCAGATTGGTCTTATCGAACAACTCGAAGCCGATGCGGCCGGCTTTCGGAAGTCCCGACGCTGCCATCACCAGTCTCAATTCGGCAATCCGGGCGGAAGGCGCCAGCACGATGCCTCCTCCCTCGGGCAGGCGGTAATCCACTCCGCTCTCTTTGAGCCTCTGCACAATTCCGGCGGCGTCCTCCGGCGCCAGCCCTGTGAACAATGGCCGGAAATCGGCTTCCCGCCTCCATTGGACCAGCGCGTACAGGCCCGCGCCGGCCGCCACCGTCACCGTCAAGATGGTGATCCGCTGCCGCCAGGAGAGGTGGGCCAGAAGTTTGTTCATGGGGCTTCGTGGGGCCGCAAAGCGGCCTGCACTCTTAGATCGGCGGACCGCACCGAAAACCTAAGGCCGCTACATCTGCATGCGCATGATTTCCTGGTAGGCACTGACCACCTTGTTCCGGGCTTGCAGAAACAATTCAAAGGCCAGCTCCGCCCGCTGCGTCGCCATGATGGTGGTGTGCAGTTCCTCCCCTTCTCCCGACAGGAACCGCTCGACGGATGCCGACGCGTCCTTGCCGAAAGTTTCCACGTTTTGAATGGCGGTGGTGAGCGCCTCCTGAAATCCGCCGCCCCCCGTTGCTTCCCCCGCCGGCCGGATGGGACTGGTTGGAGCCAGGCTGGAAATTGGAAGAATCGGTCCGGTCATCGGTCAGCCTCAGTGCAGCAGGTCGATAGAGCGCTGGATCATGTCCTTGACCGCGCTGATGGCCGCCACATTGGCCTGGTAGCTGCGCGCCGCGCCCATCAGGTCAACCATATCTTCGGCCGGATTCACCCGCGGGAATGCCACGTAACCATCGGCGTCCGCATCCGGGTGTCCCGGCTGGTAGCGGCGCTCGGGTGCACCGTTGTCGGTCACCACATCGGCTACCGCAACGCCCCCGGCAGCCTGAATCTGGGCGTCGAAAACCGACGCAAACGGCGATGCCACTGGCGTGCTTTCAAATACCACGTCTTTTCGCCGGTAGGGTCCGCCCTCCGGCGTGCGCGTGGTCTCCGCGTTCGCCAGATTCTCCACCAGCAGCTCCGCGCGGGTGCGCTGCGCCGCCATGCCCGAGGCGCCAATCGACAAAACCGAAAACAGGCTCACGAGCTTTGCCCTTCTTTGATGGCCTCACGCACCGTCTGGATTTCACTCCGCAGCAGGGTGGACGCCAGTTGGAACCGCAGCGCATTTTCCGCCAGCAGCCGCGACTCGCGGTCCAGGCTGACGTTGTTGCCGTCGTTCTTCACCGCCAGGCCCGCCACCTCGATGGCCCGCGGCGCCAGGCCCGCGGCATTCTGAAACTCGCTTTGAAAATCGATGTCCGCCGTGCGATAGCCCGGCGTGTCCGCATTGGCAATGTTCGAGGCCACCAGCTTCTGCCGCACGCTCAACAGGTCCATGTATCGTTCCAGTTGTCCCGCGATCGCGTCCAGCATGCCGCCGTATCTGAAGCACATGCTTCGCCACTCTGGAAGTCTCTTGCAATCAACGAGCCAGGCCGGAATCCCGCGCCAAATCACTGCCGCGCGCCAGCTTTTCGTCGCACCCGAGGCCGCGATCACAACTGTTTTCAGAATTCTGCTTTGCCCAAACCGCTTTTCTTTTCAATTGGTTAAAGGATGCCCCCCCATGACATGCGGGGCGGCTCGGGCGTGACCCGCTGCTACAGTGGAATCGGAATGAAGAAACCGGATATCGCAAAACGGATGGCGCGGCAGGCAGGTGTTACCCAAGCCGAGGCGGCGGACCGCCTGGACCGTGTGGTGCACCAGATTCTCCGCAATCTGCGCCTGGGAAAACGAACTTCGCTGCCGGGTTTGGGCACCTTCACCCCACGCCCGGACGGGAAGGTGGCGTTCCAGCGGCAAGGAGGCCAGCGCCGTGGCTGACTGCTCAGCAACCGAACAATTGGCGCAAGTCGTAATTCGAGGCGTGGCCGCGGGCAAAGTGGTGGAGATCGACGGGTTGGGCGTATTCTACCCGGATGCCGCGCGGGGCTTTCGGTTCGAACCGTCCGGGCTGCCGCAGGTCTTCATCGCCTATGTGAGAGAAGATCTGAAAGCGGTCGAGCGGCTGTGCGAGGCCCTGGAAACGGCCGCGTTCAGCCCCTGGACGGATGCACGCAAGCTGCTGCCGGGCCAGAACTGGCCGCGCGCCATCGAGAGCGCCATCGAAACCTCGGATTTCTTCGTGGCCTGCTTCTCGGAAAACTCGGCGAACAAAACCGGCGGGTTCCAAGCGGAGGTCCGTTATGCCCTGGATTGCGCGCGGCGCGTGCCGCTGGATGAGATCTTCGTGGTGCCGGTGCGCCTCGATGGCTGCTCGGTGCCGCGATCCATCCAGCGGGAATTCCAGTACGTCGATTTGTTTCCCGACTGGGCCCGCGGAATCCGCCGCCTGGTCGCGATGATGCGGCGCGAGGTGGCGCGGCGGGGGGTCTGATATGAGAGGCCCTACAGCGCCGCCAGCGCTCTCTCTACGTCCCGGCCGGGATACTCGTAGTCCTGCAGCTTGCCCGTCAGGTAGTTCTCGTAGGCCGCCAGGTCGAAATGCCCGTGGCCGCTGAGATTGAACAGAATCACCTTACCACGGCCTTCTTCGCGCGCAGCGAGGGCCTCGTCCACCGCCGCGCGAATGGCGTGCGCCGATTCCGGCGCCGGCAGAATCCCTTCGTTGCGCGTGAACTGGATGGCCGCCTCGAACACGGGTAGCTGCAAGTAAGCCTTGGCTTCGATGTAGCCGAGTCGCAGCAGGTGGCTGAGCAGCGGCGAAGCGCCGTGATAGCGCAGGCCGCCGGCGTGAATGCCCGGCGGGACGAAATCGTGCCCCAGCGTATACATCTTGATGAGCGGGGTCAGCTTGGCGGTGTCGCCGTAGTCGTAAGTGAAAGTGCCCTTGGTGAGGCTGGGACAGGCCGACGGTTCCACCGCCAGCAGGCGCGGCCCTTTGCCGGCCAAGCGATCCAGCAAGTACGGAAGCGCCAGGCCGCCGAAGTTGCTGCCGCCGCCAAAGCAGCCGATGACCACGTCGGGCTCTTCGCCGGCTTGCTGCATCTGGAGCTTGGCTTCCTGGCCGATGACGGTCTGGTGCAGCATGACGTGGTTCAGCACGCTGCCCAACGAATAGTTGGTGTCGGAATGCGTGGCCGCGTCCTCCACCGCTTCGCTGATGGCGATGCCCAGGCTGCCGGGCGAATCCGGCGCCGACGCCAGCACCCCTCTGCCGGAGTTGGTGTGATCGCTCGGGCTGGGGAAAACCTCGGCGCCCCAGGCGTGCATCATCATGCGGCGGTACGGTTTCTGATCGTAGCTGACCCGCACCATGTAGACCGTGCATTCCATCCCGAAGAGGCGGCAGGCCAGAGCCAGCGCGCTGCCCCACTGTCCAGCCCCCGTCTCGGTAGCCAGCCGTTTGATGCCGGCGCGCTTGTTGTAGTACGCCTGCGCCACGGCCGTGTTGGGCTTGTGGCTGCCCGCCGGACTGGTGCCCTCGTACTTGTAATAGATGTGCGCCGGGGTGTCGAGCGCCTTCTCCAGTCGCCGCGCGCGGTATAGCGGCGTGGCCCGCCATAGCCGGTAGATGTCCATCACCTCGCCCGGGATGTCGATCTCCGGTTGGGGCGAGAACTCCTGTTGGATCAGCTCCATCGGAAAGATGGGAGCCAGGTCCTCCGGCCCAAGCGGTGCGCGGGTCCGGGGATTCAGCGGCGGGGCCAGCGGCTCCGGAAGCGACGGCAGCACGTTGACCCAGATCGTCGGGATCTGGCTGTCAGCCAGTAGGAATTTGGAATGTTCGTGCATGGGAAACGCCTATCTTACCAGTTTCAACCCACCACCACGATCGTAATCTGGCCCGGGCCGTGAACGCCGCGCACCAGGATCTGCTCGATATCGGCGGTGCGGCTGGGACCCGTGATCAGCACCATCGAGCTGGTCGCGGCGGCGGGATTCGGGAGTATCGTAAACAGCTCATCGAGGCCCGTCAGAATGCGCTCGCGCGGCACCACCGCGATATGGGCGGGCGGCAACAGCGAAACCAGGCGCGCCTCATGCGGGCCTGCAATCATGACCAGCGAACCGGTATCGGCGAGCGCGTAATCCGCGCTGGTGATGCCCACATCCGCCGCGGCGCACAACCCGCGCAGCTCTTCCCGATCGGTGATGCCGGAGCGCACGCCGGGCAGGCTGGCGATTCCGCACTCCGCGAGGTAGGGCGCATTGGAGGCCACCGCGCTCTTGCCCTCGATGGCCGCGGCCACGAACGCGCGCGCGTCTGCGGGCGTGGCGGCGCGATGGGTCTTCCCGGCCAGCGCCTCGATCGCGGCAAACATGGTCGAGATGCGCTTCTCCATATCGACCTCGGGGATGCGGATGCGCACCGGGGGCGGATCGGCCACCGCTTGTCCGGCGCTGCGGCCAAGCGCGGTGCGGACCCGGTGCAGAATGTTGTCGCGCGACATCAGCGGCGCCTCCACATTTCGCGGAAGCTCCGGGCGGGGGCCGGCGGCAGATCGCGCTGGCTCAGCCACGCCCGCAGAGGCCCAATGTTCATGGGGGCGGGAACACTGCGGATCCAGCCCGAGCCTTCCGGCGGCGCCGCGGAAGCCGCCAGCTTTCCGGCCATTTCGTACAGCCGCGGATGCGTCATCAACCAGGCGAAGGCGCGGAACGCCAGCTTCTCCAGGCGGCCCCGCTTGTCGCGCGCCTCGGCCTTCTTCACATCCGCGCGCAGCTCCAGCAGCACCTTCGGAATATCGATCTTGACCGGACACACCTCGGAGCAAGCTCCACAGAGGCTGGAAGCAAACGGCAGCGCAGGCTCGTGCGAGATCCCCATGAACTGTGGCGTGATGATGGCGCCGATGGGCCCCGAGTAGGCCCACGGAAAACTGTGGCCGCCGATCTTGCGGTACACCGGACAGGCGTTCAAACATGCGCCGCAGCGAATGCAGTAGAGCGACTGGCGCTTGCCGCGGTCGGGCAGCAGCCGCGTGCGGCCGTTATCCAGCAGCACCACGTAGAATTCGTCGGGGCCGTCGATTTCGCCGGCGCGCCGCGGGCCGCTGAGGAAAGATGTATAGACAGTGAGCAACTGGCCGGTGCCGCTGCGGCCCAGGAGTTTCAGGAATGTCGCCAGGTCCTGCGCGCGCGGAATCATCTTCTCGATGCCCGCAATGGCAATGTGGATCTTGGGCGCGGAGGTGGTGAGCCGAATGTTGCCTTCGTTCTCCGCCAGCACCACGGCGCCGGAATCGGCCACCAGGAAGTTCGCCCCGCTGATGCCGATATCGGCCGCGAGAAACTTCTGGCGCAGCACCGCGCGGGCGATGGCGGTCTGCTTCTCGATCACCGTCTCGTTGGGAACGTGGAGGTGCCTGGTGAAGATTTCGGCCACGTCGAAGCGGGTCATGTGCAGCGCCGGCGCAACGATGTGATACGGCCGCACGTGCGCCAGTTGCACGATGAACTCGCCCAGATCGGTCTCCACCGATTCCAACCCGTCGTGTTCCAGGCGCTCGTTGAGAGCCAGCTCCTCGGTGGTCATGGACTTGGATTTGACGATCCGGCGCGCGCCGCGTTCCTTGGCTAGCGCAATCACGAAATCGGCGACTTCGGTAGCGTCCTTGGCGTACACCACCTTGCCGCCATGGGCTTCGACATTGCGCTCAAATTCCTCGAGGTAGTAATCCAGGTTCTCGATGGTGTGCTTCTTGACGGCGTTGGCTTGGGTGCGCAGCTCCTGGTAATCGGGCAGGGCATCGGGGGCAACCGTCTCGATGCGCTTGTCCTTCAGCCGCCCGGTGGCCGTGTAGATGGCCAGTTGGAGATTGGCGTCGGCCAGCGTGTTGTGGATCTTTTGATCGAATTCGACCGACATATGACCTCAGCGGCTTGCCAGGACCTCCGCCAGGTGCATGGTGCGCACCTTCGAGCCGGCCCGCGAAAGCGCACCCTGAATCTGCATCAGGCAACTCAAATCGAGCCCCACCACGGTGTTGGCGCCGGTGCCCAGGATGGCGTCGATCTTGGTGCGGGCCATGGCGCCGGAAAGCTCCGCGAACTTCACCGCAAAAGTGCCGCCGAATCCGCAGCACTCTTCGCCCGGCTGCATTTCCCGCAATTCCAGGCCGCGCACGCGGGCCAGCAAACGGCGCGGCGCGTCCTTGATGCCCAGCTCCCGCAGGCCGTGGCAGCTATCGTGGAAAGTGACCACGTCGTCCAGGCGCGCCCCCACGTCGTCCACGCCGGCGACCTCGGTGAGAAACGTCGAAAACTCCCACATCCGCTTCTCCAAGGAATGCACGCGCGCCAGCGTCTCCGGCTCTTTCTGGAACAGCTCGGCGAAGTGATGCGTCACCATCGATGTGCAGGAGCCCGAAGGCGCCACGATGCACTCCGAGGATTCGAAAGTGTCCAGGAAGTGGCGCGCCACGGTGCGCGCTTCGGCGCGGTAGCCGGTGTTGAAAGCGGGCTGCCCGCAGCAGGTCTGGTTCTCCGGGAAATCGACTTCGTAGCCCAGGCGCTCGAGAACCCCGGCCATGTCCATGCCGACCTTGGGAAAAAGCTGGTCGACAATGCAGGTGACGAACAACGAAACCCGATTACCCATGCAGAAAAAGAATTGTAACAGAGCCGCGACCGTCAGGGAGCGTTCGCTACCGCCCCACGCTCAGCCGGTCCGCCAGAATCGTCGGCAGGCCCGCCTCGCGAATCTTTTTCTGCGCGGTCCCCACGTCATAAGGAGCACGGCAATAGGCGATCACGCGCGCGCCGGAATCGTAGAGCACATAGGCGGCGCGCGGGTCGCCGTCGCGCGGCTGGCCTACCGAACCCGGGTTCACCAGGTAGCCGCATTCGGGATCGACCTCCATCTCCTGCCGGCGGCTGCGCGCGGACGTTGCCGGGATGGTCTCCACGCGCGACTGGTTCCAGATGAAGCCGCCCTGCACATGCGTGTGCCCGAAAAAGGCCAGCCGGCTCTCCAGGTAGCCGAAGGACTGCCCGGCTTCGGCCGCGGCCATCACGTATTCGTCTTCATCGAACGGCGAGCCGTGCAACACCTGGAAGCCGTCCAGCAGAACCGGCCCTTTGGGAAGGCCACGGATATACTCGATATTCGCGGGCGTCAGGTGCTGCAGCGTCCACAGCGCCGCCGCGCGCGCCACGGGGTTGAACCATTCCAGATCCTCCTGGCCGGTGGAGAGCTTGTCGTGATTGCCCCGCACCACCACCGCGCAATTGGCGCGCGCCCAATCCACCACCAGATTGGGTTCGGCGCCGTAGCCCACCAGGTCGCCGCAGCAGAGCGCCTGGTCATAGGCGCCGGCGGCTTCGCGAACCACCGCCTCCAGCGCCTGCCAGTTGCCATGAAGATCGCTCACGATGAGGTAACGCACGGGAAGTTGAACTATGCCTTTCTCAGCCGCAGCACGGAGATTTCCGGGGGCGCTCCGATACGCGCCGGGATGCCGATGGTCCCGATGCCGCGCGTGACGTACGCCGCCGAACGCCCCGCGCGAAAGAGCCCGTAAACATAAGGAGTGAAAAAACGGGCCGGACTGATGGATTGATCCAGAATCTCGACCGTGACCTGTCCCCCATGCGTGTGCCCTGCAAGGACTAGATTATATCCCTGCCGGGCCGCCACCGGAAACACATCGGGATTGTGCGAGAGCAGCACGTTCACCGCGCCGGGGACCACCAGGCGCTCCGCTCCGCGCAGATAGTGCCCTCTGTCGGCCAGGGTTTGATAGTCCACGCCGGCCAGGTTGAGAACCGAGTCTCCGAAGCGAAGCGCGTGCGCTTCGCCGCGCAGGAAACGAATACCGGCGCGTGCGCCCGCTTCCGCGGCGTGCCGTTCCGCGCGGGCGTAGCGCTCGTGATTGCCCATGCACCCGAATGTGCCGGCGTCGGACTTGACGCGCGCGAGCTGCCGGATGCAGGCATCCAGGGGGTCGCTGCGGGACGAAATGAGGTCCCCGGTAACCACGGCGACGTGCGGCCGCAGCTCGAGGGCCATGTCAATCACCCGCGCCAGCTCGGACTCGCGGAGGAACGCGCTGAGGTGGATGTCGCTGATCTGCAGGATGCGCAGGCCGTCGAGGTCCAGCGGCAAGCCGGGCAGCGGCACGTCCAGTTCCCGCACCCGGAAATCCCGACGCTCGACCATGGCGCCATAGCCCATCACCACGAACGGAGCGGCCATCAAGACGTTGCCGGTGACGTTGAGCGCACGCCGGCGGCCCGGGTTAAACTCGGCGCCCAGTTGCTTCCCAATGGCTCTGAGTGCCAGGTACACCGCCATAACGGCGGTCGCGGCGATCAGATAGGCCAGGATGCCGGCGCCCATGATCAGGGCTACATGCCCGGGGATTCCCAGGTGGGGGACCAGCTCCGAGAAACTGAACGAATATCCGGCCAGCAACAGGGCGTCGAACAGAAAGACCATGCCGCGCGCGGCGGTGCGCGCCCATCCCGAGAAGAGCCGCCCGGACACGCGCAGCAATATGGCCGTGATGCGCCACTGAACGGAAACAAAAACGATGGTTACGGCTAGATTCAGCGCCAGGTTCACTCCTGAGCCCCCATCCCCATCTCTTATTGTAATAGCTTACGCGATCCAGGCGTTGACCAGCACCGCGACGGCCGCCACCGCGGCCGTTTCCGCGCGCAGCGCCTGCGGACCGAGCGACACCGGCTGCCATAACGAACTTGACAACTGACAATAGACACTTTACGGTGTATACTGATGGTCAGGAGCTTCAAGCACCGGGGCCTGAGACGCCTCTACGAACGTGGCGACCGGAGCGGGATACGGCCTGATTTGGTGGACACGGTTGAAGATATTCTTGCCCGTCTCGATGGGGCCGCCACGCCGCAGGCGCTCAATCTTCCCGGTTATCGTCTTCGCCCGCTGAAAGGCGATTTGCAAGGGTTTTGGTCTGTGACCGTGCGTGCCAACTGGCGTATCATGTTTCGTTTTGAAGGAACCGACGCGTTCGATGTTGAACTGATCGACTACCACTAGGAAAAGGAGAGCCGCCAATGCCTATGAAAAACCCACCACACCCCGGACGCAGCATCAGGAGCGCGTGTCTTGAGCCGTTGGGCCTGTCTGTGACCGCCGGGGCGAAGGTTCTCGGGGTCACCCGTCAGACTCTCAACAACGTTATCAACGGCAAGTCCGGCATCAGCCCGGAGATGGCTATCCGGTTATCCAAGGCATTCGGCAGCACGCCGGAAACGTGGTTGCGAATGCAGGTCGCCTACGACCTTGCCGCCGCCCGGCAAGACGAGAGCAAGATCAAGGTGTATCGTCAGCGCATACCGCAAGAATTGCACGTCTAATTGAAGCCGGACGCGTCGAAAGCATCCTCGTGGCAATGGCTTACGCGATCCAGGCGTTGACCAGCACCGCAATGGCCACCACGGCGGCCGTCTCCGCGCGCAGCACCTGCGGACCGAGCGAAACCGGCTGCCAGCCCGCGGCGGCGGCAAGCTGCCGCTCGGCATCGGTCCAGCCACCCTCGGGGCCGGTGAGCAGGGCGGCGCGGCTGGCGGCGCTCCGGGATGGCGGCAGCGCTCGCAAAAATGGAGGCGCGGCGGCCTCCTCCAGAAAGTAGCGATAGTCCGCCTCTTCGGCGAGGCATCGCTCGAAGCGAACCGCCGGGGGAATCTCCGGAGCGCGCACGCGGCGCGCTTGCTGGCTGCTTTCGCGCGCAATGCGATCCCATCGCTGGGCTCGCTTGCGGGAGGCTTCCAGCAGCCCTTTCCCGCTGCGCTCCGCCTCCACCGGCAAGATGCGCTCGACGCCCAGCTCGGTAGCCTTTTCGACCACCCACTCGAAACGGTCGAACTTGATCAGCGCGGCGCAAAGCGTAATGTGGAGGGGCGTCGCCGGCGTGTCCAGAGGCTCGATGACGCGAAACACCACGCGGGGGCCGCGCGCCTCCGCGATTTCCGCCAGATAAGCGGACTGGCCGTCGGAGATTTCATAGCGCTGCCCCGCTTCGGCGCGCAGCACGCGAGTCAGGTGGCGAGCCTCCTCGCCGCGCAGTTCCGCCAGGCCGCCGCGCACGGCATCCACCAAGAATCTTCGCCGGGCCAATAGACCATTGTACGGCGTGGGCAGGCGGGCTCGATTCGGCGGCGTGGAGGCACCTGTTAAAATCGTTTTCTTGAAGATGGTTGAACGCACCGATCGTGTCTGGAAATCGCAATCCGCAGCCGCCACCTATCTGGAGGGCGTGCGTGCGGCCATCCCGCTGGGACTCGAGCAGATCGATGTCATGCTCCGCCTCATCGCCGGCTGCGGACGGCCCGTGCGGCGGGTGCTCGACCTTGGTTGCGGCGATGGCGTCCTCGCTTCGGCAATCGTTCAGCGCCTGCCGCCGGCTGAAGTGGTGCTGGCGGACTTCTCGGAGGCGATGCTGGAGGCCGCCAGGAAGCGATTCTCCGCTGCCGGCGTTCTGGCCCACTTTGTCCTGGCCGATTACGGCGTCCCATCCTGGACACGCTCCGTCGCCGGGTGGTCCCCTTACGATGCCATCGTCTCGGGTTTCTCCATCCACCATCAGCCGGATGACCGGAAGCTCGCGGTCTACCGCGAGATCTTCGGATTGTTGAACCCCGGTGGGGTCTTCATCAACATCGAGCATGTCTCCTCACCCACCGAATGGATCCGTTCGCTGCAGGACGAAATGTTCATCGACTCGCTCCACCGCCATCACCCGAACCAGAGCCGCGAAGATGTGGCCCGGCTTTACTATCACCGCCCGGATAAGGACGCCAACATCCTGGCGCCCGTCGAGCAGCAGTGCGCATGGCTCCGTGACATCGGTTTCACCGACGTCGACTGCTATCTGAAGGTCTTCGAGTCGGCCGTCTTCGGCGGCCGCAGGCCGTAACCGTTGAAGAGCCATTGGCCGGATCTATAATGGCTACAGGAGGGAAAAAGCACCTCCTCGAAGTGGGGCTATGATCTGCCTGGGCCACCGGCACCACCTTGGCATCCACGGCAAAATGTGTTCCGATGGCATTGGTGGTGGGTTGTAACGGAACAGGGTGTGGCGTAGGAGGCAAGTGGCATGAAGACCGACGGAAAGCCCGACCGGGGAACGGTCGAAATGAACGCGGAAGAGTGCAAGGGGTGCGGCCTTTGCATCGAGGCTTGCCCGCCGAAGGTCCTTCGTCTGGCGGACCATCTGAACCATTACGGTTACCATCCGGCCGAATACGTGGGGGCGGGCTGCACGGGGTGCGGCATCTGCTTCTTCGTCTGCCCCGAGCCGGGCGGGATCACGGTCCTGAGGCTGGTTCTGCAGCCGGCGGCTGCCTGAAGTCGCAGGGAGAGAAGCGATGCGGAAACAACTGACCAAGGGAAATGAAGCCATCGTGAAGGCCGCGGTGCTGGCCGGCTGCCGGGCGTATTACGGGTACCCCATCACGCCGGCGAGCGAAATCGCGGAGGCCGCGGCGCTCTACCTGCCGCAAGCCGGCGGCGTGTTTTTGCAGGCCGAGAGTGAAGTGGCGGCCATCAACATGCTTTATGGCGCGGCGTCGGCGGGCGTGCGCGCTATGTCCGGGTCCAGCGGGCCGGGCATCAGCCTGATGCAGGAGGGCCTCAGCTACATTGCTGGGTCGGAGCTGCCCTGCGTGGTGGCGGACATCATGCGCGCCGGCCCGGGGCTGGGAAACATCGCGCCCGAGCAGGGCGACTACAACCAGATCGTCAAAGGCGGCGGCCACGGCAACTATCGCACCCTGGTGCTGGCGCCCGATTCCGTGCAGGAGATGGCCGACCTGACCACCCTGGCCTTCGATCTCGCCGACCAGTACCGGAACCCCGTGGTGGTGCTGGCGGATGGATACACCGGGCAGATGATGGAGCCGGTGGAGTTCGCCTCCCGCGCCTTCGTGCCTCCGCCCCCCGAGTGGACCGTAAGGGGCACCGCCGAGACGCGGCACAACCTGATTTGTTCCATTTACCTGGAGCCGGACTTGATGGAACGGCACGTCCGCAAGCTGGAGGCCAAGTACAAACGGGCCGAGCGCGAGGCGGTTCGAGCCGAATGCTGGCGCACCGAGGACGCCGAGATCGTCCTGGTGGGCTACGGCATCATGGGCCGCGTTCTGAAAGCCGTGGTGGAGATGGCCCGTGCCCGCGGAATGGCCGTGGGACTGCTCCGTCCCATTACCTTGTTTCCCTTCCCCGTGGCCCAGATTCGGGAACTCAGCCGCCGCGCCAAGGCGTTCGCGGTGGTGGAACTCAGCACCGGGCAGTTGCTGGACGACGTGCGCCTGGCGTTGGAGGGCCGCCGCCCGGTGGAGTTCTACAGCCGCGTGGGCGGCAATGTTCCCTCGGCCGAGGAGGTGCTGGAGTTTGTCGAGCGGAAGTTCGCACCCAGCGCTCCCATGGAGGAGGCACTGATCCATGGCTGATTACAGCGTCATCCACGGGAAGGCCAAGAGCTTCTACGAGGTGTATGAGCGCAAGGCCGACTTGCAGCACCAGACGCACTATTGCCCCGGTTGCGGGCACGGCATCATCCACAAGCTGCTGGCGCAGGCCATCGACGAACTGGGCGTCGAGGACCGCACCGTGCTCATTAGCCCGGTGGGCTGCTCCGTGTTCGCCTACTACTATTTCGATGTCGGCAACATCCAGGTGGCGCACGGCCGCGCGCCCGCGGTGGCCACGGCGGTCAAACGCAGCCGGCCGGAGAGCATCGTAATCGCCTACCAGGGAGACGGCGACCTGGCGGCCATAGGGACCGCGGAGATCGTTCACGCCGCCAATCGCGGCGAACCGATAACGGTGATCTTCGTCAACAACGGCATCTACGGCATGACCGGCGGGCAGATGGCCCCCACCACGCCGCTGGGCGGAAAGACCACCACCTCGCCCTTCGGCCGCAACCAATGGACCGAAGGTTTCCCCATCCACGTGTGCGAACTGCTGGCGTCGCTGGAAGCGCCGGTCTACATCGAGCGCGTGGCGCTGGGCAATAACAAGCAGATCATGCAGGCGGCGCGCGTGCTGCGCCGGGCCGTGGAGAACCAGGTGAAAGGCCTGGGATTTTCCCTGGTGGAAGTGCTTTCTCCCTGCCCCACCATCTGGAAGATGCAGCCGGTGGAAGCGCAGCGCTTCGTGGAACAGGAAATGACCAAGACGTTCCGCGTGGCCAACCTCCGCGACCGCACCAAGGATGCCCCCGCCCGGCCCGCGCCCGCGCCGCCGCCGGCGCTCGAGGACATTCCACGGATTCTGGGCCTGGTGGATGGCGATGGCTCCGCTGCCCCCGAAGGCCACCCGCCGGCCCGCCCCGCACGGGCGCTCGATGTGCGCATCAAGGTTGCCGGCTTCGGCGGCCAGGGCGTTCTGATGCTGGGAGAGGTGCTGGCGGAGGCCGGGCTGGATGCCGGTTACGAGGTCTCGTGGCTGCCTTCCTACGGGCCGGAGATGCGCTCGGGCACTTCCAATTGCCACGTACGGCTGTCGAGTGAGGCCATCGATTCGCCGCTGGTCTCGCGGCCCAACGTGCTGCTGGCGCTGAACGAGCCGTCCCTGCGCAAGTTCCTGCACGCCGTCGAGCCGGGCGGCATCATCCTCTACAATTCGGAACAACTGCCGGAGGATTGCGCGCGCCCGGACGTTCGCATGGTGACCATTCCCTTCACCGAACTGGCCGACCAGCTTGGAAATTCCAAAGCCGCCAACATCGTCATGCTGGGCGCGCTGCTGGAAGCTACCGGCCTGTTGGACCAGGAGCGCGTGACCGGCGCGTTGCGCAGAAAGGTGAAAAGCCGGAAGTGGTTCGAGCTGGACCTGGCCGCGCTGGCGAAAGGCCGGGAAGAGGTCCGCAAAGGAGCATCCTCATGAGCGATGGATTGAACCCCCAGACCATCGTATTCTTCGAGAACCGCCTGACGGCCCTATCCGAGGCGCGGGTGGGCATTCTCACGCATGCGCTCAATTACGGGACGGGCGTCTTCGAAGGCATCCGCGGCTATTGGAACGAGCCGGAGAATCAACTGTTCCTGATGCGCGCTCGCGAGCATTATCTGCGCTGGAAGCAGAACTGCGGCATCCTGCGCATCGAGGTCCCGCCGTCCGCCGTCGAACTCAGCGAGATCACGGCCGGCCTGGTGCAGCGCAACCGCTATCGCTCTGACATCTACGTTCGGCCGCTGGCCTATAAGTCGGCCGAGCGGATCGGCCTCCACATGGACGGCCAGAGCGCCTTCGCCATTGTGGCTATGCCCGTGAGCGCCTATCTGGACAGACTCGAAGGGCCTGCACGCGGGCGTAACTTCGTGGCGGCGCATCGAGGATAACGCCATTCCCGGCCGGGGCAAGATCTGCGGATCGTACGTCAACGGCGCGCTGGCCAGCGACGAGGTGCGGCGCAACGGTTTCGACGAGGCGATCTTCCTCACCGAGGCCGGCCACGTGGCCGAGGCCGCCAGTTCCAACATCTTCCTGGTGCGCCATGGCAAGCTGATCACGCCGCCCGCCAGCGAGAACATTCTGGAAGGCATCACCCGCGACTCGGTGATGGAGCTGGCGCGCCAGGAACTGCACCTCGAGGTGACGGAGCGCCCGGTGGACCGCAGCGAGCTTTACGTCTGCGACGAAATGTTCTTCACCGGAACCATGGTGGAGGTGGCGCCGGTGATTCGGGTGGACCACCGCCCGGTGGGTTCCGGAGAGATTGGGCCGGTGACCGCCGAGCTGCGCCAGTTGTACAGCCAGGCGGGGCGCGGGCGGCTGACAGCTTACCGGCATTGGCTGATGCCGGTGTACGAGTCCGTCCCCACCTTCTCAGTCGGCTCCGCTGTCTGACTCCGCGGGCTCGATGACAGAAGGCTCTCGCGAACCGTCGTAGTCCCGACTACTCACAGGCTCCTGGGCGCCGTGCCACTTGGTGAATGAGTCCTTGACCACGCGATAGATCGCGCCCCGGTTCCGGGCGGCCAGCTTTAGCCATTCCCACGCCCCCTTTTGCGGGAAATAGATTCCGCGGAAGAACAGGCGGGACATCAGGTGGCTGATCTTGTACGCAGCCGGCTCGTCCGCGATTGACTCCAGGGCTCTCTCGATCGCACCCGGGCTATAAGAGTTCGTCCACGCGTACAGAACCTCATCCTGCACCTCCGGAATCGTGATCTTCAGAGGCGTGTGCGCCATCCGGAACGGGGCGAACTCGAGCCAGTGTTTCGGCCGTATCAGCCGTCCTTCCTTTTCCAGGCGGGCATACAAAGGAGTAGCGGGAAAGGGAGTGATTTGTCCAAACACCGGCAGCACCGGCGGCCACTTGCGAATCTCGGCGAGGGTGCGCTCGCCCACCCCGGGAGTATCGTGATCCAGCCCAAAAATAAACGACGTGATCGCATAGACGTGGCGCCGGGCCAGCGCCTCGAGCACGCCGGCGTAATCCGCCGGCTTGTTGAAGCTCTTGTTGACGCTGGCCAGATTGGCGGGGTCGAGAGACTCCATCCCGATGAAGAGCCATCTCCCGCCCGACGCGGCGATCAAATCGAGCAGTTCTTCATCCCACAACAGGTTGGCGCTGATTTGCCCCACCCACGACAGTTCGGCTCCGGCCGCAATCACATCGCGCAAGAGCGCCTTGGTCCGCTTGACGTTGATCGCGAAATTATCATCGACGAAGAATACGGCGGCCTGGCCGCGAGTGGTGCGGGCGCGCTCTTTGATCTTGAGCATCTCCTCGACGATGCTCCGGTTGGTCCGGAAACGAATCGAGTCGCCAAAGAAACCCGTGACCGTGCAAAATTCGCATCCATATGGACAGCCGCGTCCGGATTCAATGGGAATGATATGAAATGTCTCCCACGCGATCCCGAAGCGCCGCATCACAAAACGAAAGAAGCCCGGAATCCGGTTGAACTGCCGCAAGTCGATCGAGTCCCAGGGAATGATCGGGTAATCCTGCAAGGTCGGCTTGCGCTCCTGCCCGAACGCGTCCACGGGAGCGTAAACCTCCTGGAGTTCGCCCCGCGCCGCATCCTCCACGATCTGCGGCCAGGTATGATCCGCTTCACCCAGGGCCACCGCATCTGCGTGACGCGTGCCGCCGCTGCACCCGAGAGCCTCTTCCGGGAGTTCCGTCACATGCGGTCCGCCCATGACCACGGGAATGCCGGCCGCGCGAATTGCATCCGCCACCCGGTACGCTTTGGCGATCATGCGGGTCATGGCGCCGATTCCGACCAGCCCGATCCGCTTGTCGAGTGCGAACTGAACCAGCTCGGCGTCGCTCATCGGCTGCGTGTTGCCGTCGATCAGAACCACCTCGTGGCCGGTGGGCGTAAGCGCCTGCAGCAAAAACATCCAAAGGTGCGGCATGAAGTTCTGCGTCACGCCATTGTCGGGGTTGTAAAGCAGGATCCGCATGTGCTTACCGTTCCAGCGTCGCGTTCGATCGCTGGTACTACCTTTCGCCGGCAAGCAGTGTGCGAGTATCAGTCGGAGCAGGATTCCGTTGTCGGTACATTCATTTTATCATCCTGGGCGCCAGTCCCGCATCGGCTGGTTTTCGCCGTGATACTCTCCAAGAGAGACCAAAAGGAGAGTTCATGACAACTCTATTGGCGGCTCTGATTCTCGGCGCGCTGACCTTGCGCGCCCAGGTAGATCCGCTGGAAGGACTTTGGCAGGGATACGACGGAGAATGGGGCCATGTTTCGCGACAACTCGTTGCTCTAGCCGAAGCGATCCCGGCTGAAAAGTTCGCGTGGCGCCCGGCGCCTGGCGTGCGATCCACCAGCGAAGTCCTCATGCACATCGCGATGGCGAACTTCTATTTACTGAGTGTCACGGGTCCCAGAATGCCGGCTGACCTCACGTCCGTGGAAATGGAAAAGACCGTGACCGCAAAAGCGGAAGTTGTCAACTGGTTGAAGCGCTCGCTGGATGCCGTTAGAAGTGCTCGCGCAGGTTTAAAACCCGCCGATCTCCAGCGCAGAGTCAAGGTCCTCGACAGGGATGCCACCGTGGATGGCATGTATCTCCGAATCATTATCCACGCCAACGAGCACATGGGGCAATTGGTGGCTTACGCACGCATGAACGGGATTGTGCCGCCGTGGTCGGAAGGCAGCGGAAAAAGGTAACGCTTCATAATGCCTATTGGACGATCTCCCTCACAAAAGCTCGACTCTGCCCGCCATCTCCTCCGGCGACAACAGGTCGTGGATTAACACTAGGAAGCGGAGTAACTCGCCAATCGGCGCCGCTCCCCCCGCATGGAGCCGGAGGAAGTCTGTGCCGTGCGTCACCAGAACACCCCTCGAAGAGGCGGCAGATTCGAGTTGAGCAGCGTCATCAGCGCCGGCCAGCCCCGCGTCCGCCCCCGAAGGCGCAGCCGAAACGGCGCCCCAGACCGTGATTTCGACTGGATGCCCCTCCAGATTGAGCGAGGTCCTGACCGGCGGAATCTTGAGCGTCAGATTGCCAGTTTGCGCCTGTGCCAGGCACACCACAGCGAGAGACACACCCACGAGCAGACGCATGGAATTGGAGTGGACGCAGAGCGGCCGAAGCCGGTTTCATCAGTACCGCCAGCTTGTCAGGTCCGCTCCGGCCGGCGCCGTGTTTTGGATGCGCGCCATGATCTGCGGCAAATACATCTGGTTGTAGTGCAGGCGCGAGTACCAATTCGGCTGCGCCGGATCGCCATTCCAGCAGTGCTCCGCGCGCGGTCCGTAGCGAACCTCGCCTTGGTAGGGTACGCCGTGTCCGGGGGTGCCGGTCTGCTTCAGGAAATCCTCCATCAGATAGACCGCATTGTTCAGGAAATAGGTGTCGTCCGAGCCGACGTAGAGGTGGAGTTTGCCCTGTAGCTTCGGCCCCAGTGTCGTCCAATCGCGTTGCAGTATGGCGTCCAGGTCGTAGTGCTCGCGCCAGTACTCGGCCGTGCCGTGGTCGATGGCGCCAGTCAGCTTGTCGAAGATCGGTCGCGGATAGCCGTCCTCCGCGGTTGGAGAATAGACCGCTTGCCAGATGTCGAACTGCTCGCCCGACCGGCCGCGATCGCCCAGCGCAGCTTCATAGGCGACATTGTCGCGCATGGAGATCAGCGTGTGGCCCAGATAGTCCCGCATAGCCGGCTGCTCGACCTTCTTGTTGGCGCCCTGAATATAGAACACATTGTCCTGCTTATACAGGTCGACCGTCATGTAGGCGTGGAAGTCGACAGGGTCCGGGCAGGCGACGAACGCGCCGTTGTAATCCTCGGCATAGAAGATCTGCACGGCCAGGGATTCCCAGCCGCCGGTCGAGCCTCCATAGACAAATCGCGCCCAGCCTTGGCCGATGCCGCGAAACTGGCGCTCGATAGCCGGGATCAGCTCGGTCTCGATGGCATCTCCGTAAGGCCCCAGATTGGACGAGTTCACGGCGTACGAGTCGTCGTAATAAGGATTGGCATGCTGCAGCTTTACGATCAACATGCGTGGCGTGCCGGGCGCAATCCACGCCTGGTAGTTCTTGTATGCCTCCTCCTGCTGTATGCGGTTGTAGCCCGCCAGGTGAAAGCGCTCGGAGTAGTCGGGCTTCAGGTCGGGGTCCGGCGGAGTCTCGCGGAAGTCGTTGAAGCCGGTTACGAAGTGGTCGTGGAAAACGATCAGGGGATAGTGCGCTTGCGGATGGGTGTCGTAGCCTTCCGGCACGAGAACCACCGCCGCGAGATAAACCGGCCGGCCCCAAAACTTCGTCAGGAGCGCCGACTGGATGCGGATGTGGCGAATGTACTTTGTATCCGGCTCGGGCTTGACAGGCGGGATGGCGTCATCGAGCGAGATCGTGATCGGCGGCGCCGCCGGGCCTATGTGAACCAACTGCGGCTTCGACAGCAGATTGCCAGGCGCGCGGTTCCAGTGCTGGCCCTCGCCGCGATCCGGCGCCAGTTTCACCGTCTTGCCGTCCGACCGGTGAAAGGTCTCGTAAATGTTCAGCACGGCCTGGACGGTATACTCTCCGGGCGGCACGTCCTTGAGTCTCGCCCGCGGATAGCCCTGCGCGTTGTCGCCGATGGTGAGGGGCTCGCCGGGTCTCCATCCGTCCACCGTCACCCCGAAGATCATTTGCGATCTAGGCGTATCGTTGATCTGCATACGCGGCTCGGCGCTCGGATCGTTTGAGAGCACAAGCAGCAGGCGGCCGTCCAGAGGCTTATCGGAGCGCGAGGCCGGAAAGCGCACCGTGACGGTCTGAGCGGAGGCAGCGGCCATCCATACCAGGCCAGCGGCCAGCAGGGAGGGTAAGCAAGCAAGAGGGCGCATACTGAAGTATAGGCATTTTCGTCGAGTGCGCCGAAGCGAATCGCAGGAATCCAGGCATTTCTCCAGCCCGTCAGGGCGATAGAGAGTTAGCCCACGGCGCAAGCCGTGGGACTGGTGAGCAACCGGGGTAGCCCCCGGAGGGGGCGGAAGAACGTTCTTTCGCCCCGGCCGGGGCTTGGTCGATTTCGCAATTCTCCCACGGCTCGCGCCGTGGGCTACTTTCTTTCGCTCCTGCGGAGTTTCACCCGGGGACATCACTCTTATGTCGCGCTTAACCAGCGAGGTGCACAGAGCGGAGATTCTCTTACGCTTACTGTAAGAGACGAAAATGCTGTTGGCGATTTCAAATGCCCAAATTTCCGGGACGATGGCGTCGTTCGCTACCAGTTCCTTGAGAACTCGGCGGCTGTAAGGGGTATCCTCGGCCGGATCGCCTGGAAAGCACCACGAAATCGCGACCGAGGCGTCAAGGACGAATGCTGCCATCAGTGGCGGTGTCCTTCGTGGAGGAGGCCGCGTGTGATGGGCTCTCCGAGGGTGAGACGATGCTTCTCTCCAAATTCGAGCATGCGGCGCACGGCTTCCTCTCGCTTCGTCTGGCCAGTTGCGGTTGGCGCTGTCTGCACGGCCGCTTCCTCGGCGAGGGAAAGGAGATACGCTTCCAAGGGCATGCCGCTGGCATGAGCGCGCGCAAGGAGACTCGCTTCAATCTCGGGCCTCAAGTGAAGAATAACGGTCATGGTAACCTCTCCTCGCACACGCCCGGCTTCTTGGCGATTCGGTCCCCGGTGGGCGTCTCCATGACTCAAGTATAAGCCGCGCCGGCAGGAAGGCGGGGAGCAAGACGCACATCGGAGCCGAAATCCGATGACGGTGCAACTGGAGGTCCCCGAATCCGATCTCCGGGACCGCTCGCCCTGGTGATTGTGACGAGGCGGTTTCTCGCGTACCCATCACGGGTATACTGGTTACGAGGCCATGGAAGTGCAATTAGACCCGCGCGAAGCGTCGCTGGTGGAGGTCTTCCGCCGGCTTCCGCCGGATACGGCTGCTGAGCTGTCGGCTCTGGCCGAACGATTAGCCGCGCTCTCACCGCAGCGTAGAATTGACTGGTCCGATTCATGGAGCGACGAAGATCTACGGGATTTCAGAACTGCTTCCCTGAGGCGGCTTGACGCCGAGGAGTCAGAGGAACCGCATTGAAGCCTGGCGATGTCGTGGTTGGCGTGCTTGCCGGCGCCCTGGAAACCAAAGTCCGCCCGGCGGTAGTGATCGCCAGCAGTACATACCTTGTGGAGCGCCCCGATGTTCTCGTCGGCATTCTCACGACCAAGTTGCCCAAAACGACTACCTCCACGGACTGCGTCCTAATGGACTGGCAATTAGCCGGTCTTCGCGCCGAGTCGTATTTCAGAGCGTACGTGCTGACGGCACACCGCTCGGAGCTGACCGTCATCGGCCATCTCAGCGACCGGGACTGGAACCAGGTGAGAGCCTGTCTGCGGGCCGCCTTCGCGATTTGAAGAGGAGTTGGCGGCGCGGATCGTCGAGACCTCGCACCGGGTGTCTTGTCCCGCAGTCCCACGCCGCAAACCGTCTCCCCGCAACGTCGGCCATCGATCTCGCCGCCAACTTCCGCGACGATTCGCTCATGTGGATCGCTTCGGGATTGCCGACAACTCCCGCGGGAACTTCGAAACACTCGTTGCCTCCGAAGCTGGTGGTGCGGCACCCCGACACAAGCTAAGATGGAGACGAATATGAACGCTCGCCGTGGTAGAAGCAACCGCTTGTTCCATGAGTTGGCTGCGGACTTTGGTGCGATTCGCCCTGGTTTCGCGCATACCGTGTGCTGTCCGCTTTGCCTCCACGAGTTTCGTTTGGGCACGGTTGACAGACTGAGCGTTGAGCACATCGTGCCATCAAGGCTCGGGGGCCAGTCTAGAACCCTGACATGTTTAGGCTGCAACAACGGTCAGGGGACGAGGTTGGACAGCCACCTAATCGCGGCAATGAAGGCCATGGACAGCGTCGAAGGAACAGAACCGATAGCTACAGTCATGCCCAACGCAAGGGGCAATGTCGTAGCCGACATGTTCCTACCAGTGAGTTCGAAGACGGCGCCAATAACCCTAAAGGTGATTGGAAAAGCGAGCAATCCTGCGGCAGCAGACGACCTGCGGACCCACCTGTCTGATGGTTTCGAACTCAGCCTGCATGTGAGCTTTCGATTCATCCCGGAGCGTTACTGGCGCGCGGTCATGCGGTCAGCCTATTTGGCCGTCTTCCACGCCGAGGGTTTCAAGTACGTGTTCAGCGAAGGTGCGGCACGAGTACGGGCAGTCTTGAATGGCGATGACCCGGTTCGGACGAACGTGATCATGGAGGCGTTTCCGGAGCAGGAACCACCAGGCGACCTTCTGGTAATGCCGCACTCATTCACTGACGTAGGGGAGTGCTTCACTGTGCTCTTGAGGCTCCGTAGCAAGAGAACGCGCTACTTAGCGGTCTTTCTGCCGGGCAAGACTCGGTGTGACTGGGATCTGTTAGGAAGCCTGTATGAGCTTGCGCCGCGCCTCCGAATTGAAACCACTCCGCGTCAGTGGGATTCGAAGCTCGTCATCAACCTCGGTTATGATCCTGTCTCAGAGTTTAGAAAAGGCGGGCACGTGCTGAAGCGGTTGTTGCGGAAGTGATGTGACTGCGAGCCCCCGAGATGTCGGGAAATGCTTCCCCCCTTTCGGCCAATTCGGTGGGGGACCCGCACGAGGTCGGCGTTAGGGCTGCAACGCCCTTCAGGCCTGAGAGATGCCAGGAAGGCGCTAGGCGGTACGCCGTTCAAAACGTCGAAGCCAGTGCCGGCTGGCCGCCTGTGTTAGGCAATTGCGCGGATGAAAAGCGGCGCAAATAGCGGGAGGACCTGCATTCTGATGTATGAATAAATCTCTCCGAGGCGTTTGGCGTCAACCCTCAAATTCTCGGACGCTGCCCCGAACCATACGGCCGGCCGCGGGTTCAACAGCATCTCGGTTCTTGAATGCTCCAGCGGTAGGGTGATCTCGCTGGCCTCGGCATTCCGGACGATATCATCAGTGTTCCTAAGCTGTGGAAAGTGCATGTCGAGCGCGGTCTCGTGGATCGCAAGATATCGGTGCTTGTCGATGTTGTCAAGCTTCGTAAGTTGCCAAATTGGGTTCTCTTTGGTAGTGCCGAAGTGATATGGCTGGAGCTGCTCGATCAGTTGGCTGGCTTCGGGGGCCATGCCTCTCGTGCGCCGCTTGAGCTTGTCGGGGTTTGGCGCTTCGAGAACCGGCCACATGATCTGCGCCCCCGTCGGCAGTTTGCCAGCGCCGTTTGTAACAAGTGCGTAGACGATATGGTCCAGTGTGCAGCGGAGACTATGCGCGAAATCGCCGGCCAAAATGTAAATTCTGTCGCTCGGGTCCTTCAGCCAGAGTTTTATGATGTGTCGGCCGCGCTCGGAATCGTCGTATCGCCTGACCGACCACGGCGAGCTGTGGTAATAGGTCTCAAGCTCGACTTCCAGTGCCTGCAGGTGCTCGAACGCCCGGTCAGCCTTCAGTTCGGCATGGCGCATATCCATAGTGAAAACGGTAGCATGCCCCATGGAGTTGACGCTGTCAGGGGGACAGCGCCACGCAGACGCGGGCGGCACCTGGCCGTATCACGCCCAAACCGCGGAACTGCCGGCCGGCAAGAGTACGTCAACCCGCAATCATGGCCGCATACTCACGCAGTTTCGCTCGAACGGCGCCGTAGCCCAAATCCCGTAGGAACTGATTGAGCAAGTCGGCAATCAATACGGTCAACTCCTCGGTTCTAGTGTGAAAATTCGATGGGACCGCACAGGTCACCCCCCGCTTTGCAGAGTGGCTCGGAGGTTTTGGTACAATCTCCGCCCAAGGGATGGCAGGTGGCGGCCGCCGCCCGGAACAGTGACGTATGAACGGCAACGCGCCTCTTTCCAGATGTAGTTGGCCGCTACCGGGATCGGCAGATACGTACAGATGCGCTTCGCCCAGGTATCCGATCTTCGCTAGAAGCGCATGTGCGGTCCTAATTGCCGCAATCAACTCTATTGTGAGGTCGGATAGACTCCATAGCGGCCCGCCAGGTGGAAAGTCCTCCGCCAGAAGCGTCGCGTAACCAAATTCTCCGTCGCTCGTGAGGACCCATTTTGACTGCAAATCTCGCTGCACATGGGCGTAGTCTATCCGGACAAAACTCCTGTCTCGGATCATTTCTTCAGACGAAATCCAGTCCAGATCCTCAAGAAATGAATCTGTCGGAAAAGTCCTGAAGACGATATCGTGAAAGGTCAATTCGGTGTCGTAGTCCAGCGCAACTCTGCAGGGCTGATCGGGAACAATCCACACTCGCAAAACAGAATCCGCCGCAATTCGCTGGGATGGTACAGCCTGTCCTTCAACTCCGTCCACCTTCCGAGCCGTAGTGATGGGCAACAGATTCATCATTCGGCTTTGGTCGATGTACTTGGCGGATGAGCTCTCGGCGTCGCGCTCTCGAACGATTAGGTTCCTCAATTCCGCCGCCCGCGCAGGGATCGCCTGGTCCTCATTTCGTACGTATACCGGAGAGTCCCGCGTGGTGAGGAAGTGGATCTTGTTTGTACAGCGAACCCTGATCACGGCTAAGCGACGATTTGGCTGTGCTGGTAGTGCACATTCAGCGATTTCGAAGCTCGGTGTGGGTGTGATACTTGCGGCGATCGAGCCGGCAAGGCGCGTCTTTAATTCTCCTTTCGAATCTTCGCCCACCAGATCGTTTGCCCGACCCCCTTCTTCCGAAACACCGACAATAATGATTCCGCCGAACGTATTCGCAAAGGCTGCAACCACTCTCAAGGATTTGTCGCTCCAGCGCGCCTTGAAATCCACAGTGTAGCCTTCCCGTGTTCGATCGTTCTGTGGGAGATTATGTCGAGTGAATTCTATGATGGCCGCATACAGGTCGGCATCCGTAAGGTGGGAAAAATCGGCACTGAATAGGTCCATCGCCATGCGCCAAAGTCTAGCACGACTTGGCAGACCCCAGAAACGGGTTGTTGACCGTACGCGAACTTGTCCCCCCGAACGCCCATTAAGTTGACGGGCAACGCCCGACCCGTAGATGTGCGCCAGTCTTCACGCCGGTCCCCCGCGTCCCGCGTTTTGACCGCACCGCGGCTTCGACGCGATACTAAACATATGTCCGATGCCGCGCCCCAGGCCGCCCTTTGCGTCCGCAATCTGCGCAAGGCGTACAAAGACGTACTCGCCGTCGATGGCCTCGATCTCGAGGTGCGCTGGGGCGAGTGCTTCGGCCTGCTGGGGCCCAATGGCGCCGGCAAGACCACCACCATCGAAATCTGCGAGGGTCTCACGGCCGCCGATTCGGGCCATGTCGAGGTGCTCGGCTTGCGCTGGAACGCGCACGCCGCCGAACTCCGGCAACGGCTGGGGATTCAACTCCAGGAGACACAGCTCTCCGAGAAACTCACCGTGATGGAGACGGTCCGCCTGTTCCGCAGCTTCTTCCGGCGCGGGCCGGAAGCGGCTGAAGTCATCGCCCTGGTCGAGCTCGGCGAGAAGCGGAAATCCCGCGTGGGCAGCCTTTCCGGGGGGCAGAAACAGCGGCTGGCGCTGGCTTGCGCGCTGGTGGGCGATCCGGAGTTTCTGTTCCTCGACGAGCCCACCACGGGCCTCGATCCCCAGGCCCGGCGCCAGCTTTGGGACTTGATCGAACAGTTCAAGCTGGCGGGCCGCACCATTTTGATGACCACCCACTATATGGACGAAGCGGAACGCCTGTGCGACCGGGTAGCCATCATGGACCACGGCAAAGCCATCGCCGCCGGCACCCCGCGCGAATTGATCGCGTCCATTGGCGTGGAGCAACTGGTGGAGTTCTCGGCCGGCGGCGCGGCGCGGGCGCTCGATGTTTCCGCGCTCGGCCGCATCGCGGGCGTACGCGAGGTCCGCGCGGAGAACGGCAATGTGCGGATGCAGGTGACCGAACTGCACCAGGCCGTGCCCGCCCTGCTGGACGAACTCGATCGCCAGGGCGTTCCGCTCACCGAACTGCGCACCCATTCCGCCAGCCTGGAGGACGTCTTCGTCATTTTGACGGGACGGCATTTGCGCGATGAGTAGCACCGCATGGGCGGACCATCCGCTGGCGCAATTGACCCTGGTGCGGTTCCGCGAATTCTGGCGCGAGCCGGAAGCCATATTCTGGGTGTTCGTTTTCCCGGTCCTTCTGGCCGCGGGTCTGGGGCTGGCCTTCCGCAACCGTCCCCCGGACGTGCTCAGGATTGCAGCCGTGACGCCGGAGCTGGCCAGGTCGCTGCGGCAGGAGAAGCTTCTCGACGTCGAGCAGTTGTCCGCCCCTGCCGCCGAAGCGGCGCTGCGCACGGGCAAGGTGGCCCTATTCGCCGCGCCGTCGCCCGGCGGGGCGGTGGTGTACCGGTATGACGACACCAATCCCGAGGGACGCACCGCGCGCATGTTGGCCGATCAAGCTGTACAACGGGCGGCGGGCCGTGCGGACCCGGTGGCTTCGAGCGACCGGTTGATGCGCGAGCCCGGCTCGCGCTATATCGATTTCCTGATCCCCGGCCTGCTGGGAATGAACCTCATGGGCAGCGCCATCTGGGGGATGGGGTTCGCGATTGTGGATGCGCGGCGCAAGAAGCTCATGAAGCGCCTGATTGCCACCCCCATGCCGCGGCATGACTACCTGCTCTCGTTCGTGCTGGCGCGGCTGCTGCTGCTGGTGGTGGAAGTCGGGGTGCTGCTGGGGTTCGGCGCCTGGGTATTCCAGGTTCCGGTGCGCGGTTCCCTGCTGGATCTCGCGCTGCTGTGTGTTTTGGGATCGCTGGCATTCAGCGCCCTGGGATTGCTCGTCGCTTCGCGCGCGCAGACCATCGAAGCCGCTTCCGGCCTGATGAACACGGTGATGATGCCGATGTGGATCGTCTCCGGCGTGTTTTTTTCGGCGCAACGGTTCCCCGGCGCGCTGCAACCCGCCATCCGGGCGCTTCCCTTGACCGCGGTGATCGACGCCCTGCGAGCCCACATGCTTCAGGGCGCCGGCCTGGCGCAAGTGGCTCCGCAGTTGGGTGTGCTGGGGGCCTGGCTGCTGGTGTGCTTCACGCTGGCGCTGAAGCTGTTCCGCTGGCGATAGGCGGCCTCAGACTTTCCCGTTTCCGGCCGATAAGAGAACTGAAAAGGTACGCATCCATGCCGGTCCTACACTAATGCTCGCCCTTATCGGTATCGCCGTGGTTTTCCTGGCCGTCTTTGGCGGCTTCCTCCTGGAACGGGGAAACCCCTATGTGCTGATGCAGCCGGCGGAGCTGCTCATCGTGGTGGGAGCAGCCATTGGCATCGTGGTAGTGGCCAACCCACCGGCCATCATGCGCAAGATGGCGCGCGGCGCCTTCGCCGCCTTCCGGCCGCCAGTCCATACCAGTCACTCCTTCCTTCGCTGCCTCCGCATGCTGTACGAAGTATTCGCCTTCGTGCAGCGCGCGGGCATCGTCGAACTGGAGAACGACGTGGAAAACCCGGCCAAAAGCCGGATCTTCTCCCACTATCCCGACTTCCTCAAGGACCAGCCCACGCGCGATTTCGTTTGCGATTCCCTGCGCATGCTGGTCATCGGCGTCACCACGGCGCACGAACTGGACCAGTTGATGGACCTCGATATCGACGTCCAGCGGCAGGGCCGGCACGAGCCGGCGAGCGCCTTGAGCACGGTCGCCGATGCCCTGCCGGGGCTGGGCATCGTGGCCGCGGTGCTGGGCGTGGTGGTCACCATGGAGGCCATCGGCGGGGCGCCCGAGGCCATCGGCCAGAAGGTCGCGGCCGCGCTGGTGGGGACCTTCCTGGGCATCCTGCTGTGTTACGGGGTGGTGGGGCCGGTGGCCGCGCGCATGGAAACCATGAGCGGGACCGAGACCCAATTCCTTCAGGTGCTGCGCATTGCTATCGTGGCCTTCGCCCGCGGATCGTCCCCCATTCTGGCGGTGGAATATGCGCGCCGGTCGATTCCCGTGGAATTGCGTCCGTCGTTCTTCGAAATGGAGATCACCATCAAGCGAGACGCCAGGATTCCGCCCGCGCCGAAGCCGGATGCCCCGGGCACCCCAACTGCCGCCGCGCCGCAACCGTCTGTTTCGGAGGCCGCCCATGCTGAAGTCCAGCCCGCCTGACACGCCGCCGCCGGTGGAAGTGCGCATTCGCCACATCTACCATGGCAAGCACGGCGGCGCCTGGAAAGTGGCCTACGCCGATTTCGTAACTGCGCTGATGGCGCTGTTCATCGTGCTCTGGCTGATGAGCAGCAGCGCCAAGGTGAAGGCTTCCGTCAGCGGATATTTTAAAGATCCCCGCGGATACATGAGCAAACTCAACGCCGCCTTCGCCGCCTCCGCCGAAGAAGTGGTGGTGCACCGCCAGAACGCCGAGGACATCCAGAAGCTCATCCAACAGGCCCTCCAACAGATGCCGGAGTTCCGCAAGCTCGGCGACAACATCAAGTTCAGCGTCTCCAGCGAGGGCCTGCGGATCGACTTGGTGGAAACCGAGCAGGGCATGTTTTTTGTCACCGGCAGCCCCATCCCTACCGGCGCCGGCGAACGCCTGCTGGAGGTGCTCGCCAGAGAGCTCGGCAAGATGCCCAACACCGTGGTGATTGAAGGCCATACCGACGCGCGCCCGTTTCGCAATGTTGGCCCTTCCAGCGGCTATGGCAACTGGGAGCTTTCCGTGGACCGCGCCAACGCCGCGCGCCGCCTGCTGGATACCTACGGGGTGCGCCCGGAACAAGCGGTCGAGGTGCGCGGCTTCGCCCATCAGAAGCTGCTCAACCCCGCCGACCCCAACGACCCCCGCAACCGCCGCATCTCCCTGGTGGTGAAGTTCGTGGCGGACGCCGGCCGCTGAGCCGGTTATTTCTTGGGATTTAACTTGAGATTGAGGACGGTTTGCCTTCGCGAATCGAAGGAACTCAGCGTCTTGGTGTTGCTGGATGCGCCCTGGTAGTCGGCTTTGAGTTGGTAATCGATGTCCGGGCTCAAATCGTAAAAATGATAGGTGCCGTCGTCCTTCGTGATGAAGGACCGGATTTGCAGCGTCTTGGTGTTCTTCAGTTGCACCACGGCGCCATTCACCAGGCTGTCGTCCGCGGCGGTTACCGTGCCTTGCACGCTGCGGGTGGTTTCTCCGCTCTTCTTCTGCGCGAAAGTGGCGGAGACGCAGACGAGAAGAACCGCCACCAGAGCCAGCCGCATCATTCTCATGTGATTATTTCCATTCCTCGTCGGATTCTTCGTCCTCGTCGTCCTCCAGAAAATCGTCTTCGTCCTCGTCTTCCTCGAGATCTTCCGCCGACTCCAGCTCCAAAGGATCAGTGCCCACGACTCTCAGGTCCGCGCCACACTCATCACAACTGATGGTGTCGCCTTCGTCAACGTCTTCTTCGTCCACATCGATCAAGCCTTGGCATTTCGGACAAGCGACCATCGATAATCCTCCCGACATACTACTGATATCCGATAGACTGCCGCGTTTGCAACCTCTATTTGCCGGCTTGCTTGGCCAGCCGCCGGCGGGTGGTGGCCGGAACCATGCCCTTCAAGCGAAGGTACATGAACAACTGCGCGCGATGCGTCAGTTCGTGCTCTTTGACGGTCTGGACCATTTCGAGGCGCGTGACCTTCTGGCCGTCCATCCGGGTGACGATGTGGGAAAAGAATTCAGCCGGCTGGGCGGCCAGTTGCGCCGCGCGCTCCTCCAACGAATCCCGTAAAGCCGCAGCCAGCTCGGGCGCGCCCGCGCCCGCGTCGAGACCCGTCATGTTTCGCTTCAAGCGTTCGCGAAAATCGGGCGTGGCGAAACTCTCATCGCCGGCCAGCAACATGCCGGTCAAGGCGTAGCTGGCGTCCAGAATGTGGCGCGCGATCTTGCGGAACGTCATTAACTCGGGCGTGGGCCGGTAATCCAGATCGCCGGCCGGAAACTCTTCGACCGCGGCAGCCGTATCCTCCCGGATCGTCTTCCAGGAATCGAGCACGTGCTCCACTCTGACCATGACCACATTGTACCGGGTTGCCAGCCCCCGGCGTCATGGCGCCGGCGCTTCCTTCTTCAACAGCGCCGGCCAGTTGACAATCACCATCAGCGGCTGCGCAGCCTGTCCCGGCGTGGCCCGCACCAGGAACCGCTGGCCGTCCATGGTGGTTGTCATACGGACTCGAACCCGAATAGACCGCGGGGAGCGGGAACAACTCGCGCGGCGTGGACGGCTCCACGGTGTCCGCCCCCATTTTCAGACTCACCGCCATCAGCTTGTTGTCCGGGGAAACATAGAACAGCTCGCGCCCGCCGGCGCCCCATTGCGGATATTGGCCGCCACCGGTCGAAATCCGCGTCGCGCCGCGCGGCTCCGGAAAAGAATTGATGTAGACCTCCGCCCGGCCCGTCTCGTCGGACTGATAGGTCACCCACCGCGGCGGGGCTTCTGGCGAGAAACGGCCCCACCACTGGTTGAACGGCGTCCGCAGGTAGGCTCTCGGCGTGGCGCCCGGAGCTGGCTTGCCCCCGGCGGCCGCTGGAAGAACCCAGAGGCCCCGCTGGGTGCCAGGAGCGATTTCGTAGCCCAGGACCCAGCGCCCGTCGCGCGACCAGTCGGTGGCATATTGGACGTTTGGCGACTGGGAGCAACGCTCCCCGTTCCCGGCCCCGCTCGAATCTTTGCAAAACAGGTTCGGCGGCACACCGGAACTATACAGAATCGTCCGGCCGTCGGGTGACCAGATGGGGAACGTGCTAAAGCTCGAATCGGAGGTGAACCGGCCGGCCACGCCGCGCTCCACCTCGAGCAGCCAGAGATCGCTGGATCCGGGCCTGTCAAGGGCTACGACGACGCGGCGTCCGTCGGGCGACAGGCAGAATGAAGTGTACTCGTCGGGTTCGCCCACCAGCCCCAGCGGCTTTCCCGTGCGGTCGAGCCAGGTGAACTGGCTCAAAGTGTTGGAAGCGCTGTACAGCAGCACCCCTCCGGCTGAAACTGCGGCGTTCATCGCACCCAGGATTCCACTCTTGGCCACCGGATCGGCTACTGCATGCGGCTCCCCTTCGAGTTTGAGCGCGCCCGTGTCCAATTGCTGGGCGACCAGTGTCCCGCCGCGCAGCCACAGCAGATAGCTCTTGCCGTCGCCTCCAGGCGCGTACAGCGCGTTGGTGTCCGTGGCCAACAGCCTCGTCCGTGCCGCAGGCTTGGCCAACGAGGCCGCATAGATACCAGTGTTCTCAGGCTTCCCGCTTTGGATCGAGTACAAGAAGCGGCCGCCGGGAAGCACCCGCGGCCAGCGATGGAAGCCTTCGCCGCGCGAGGCATCCAGCGTAGTAAGCAGCGATGGTGTTCCACCGGATGCGGGCACTTGGAACAGGCCGCCGGACAACACTCCATACAGGATGCGGCCGTCGCTGCTCCACGCCCCGCCTCGGGGCGCAGGCACGTCGCAGATTACCAATGGCGCCCCGCCCGCCAGATCGACTCTTCGCAACTTGCCTCCCGAGAAGAAGGCGACGGACTTGCCGTCCGGGGACCAGAAAGGATAGGCGGCGCCCTCGGTTCCGGCGATCAGCCGCGCCGTCGCGCTGTCCAAGGGCCGGAGCCACAGTCCGCTCTTCCCGGCGCCCGAAGCTACATAAGCTGCGGTCCGGCCGTCAGGGGATAGGGCGAGGCCCCCGCCCGAGCTTCCAAACCTGAACTGGCTACCCTCCGGTGGATCGATTTGGAGGAGGTACGGGCGGTCTTCCACGGGTGGCTGGCGGAAGTGCGACACGATCCAGCCGCCGAGAGCTCCGATCAGCAGTGCCGCAGAGACGATCCAAAAGCGGCGGCCCGGCTTGGCCGCGGTTGAGGCGGGTGGCTGTTCAAGCGCCCAGGTCAGCGCCGCCTTGAGGTCGCGGGCGGTCTGAAAACGCTGATCCGGGTCCTTCGCCAGAGACCGCCTGACGATCCGCTCCAGCGGCGATGCAGGGGCGCCCTCTGGGCCCAATGGTGTGGGCTCGCGCTCCAGAATCGCGGCAATGACGCTGGCCGCGCTCTCCCCTTCAAACGCGCATTTCCCCGTCAGCATTTCGTACAGCACGCAACCGAAGCTGAAAAGGTCGCTGCGCGCGTCGGCTTCTCTGCCCTGCAACTGCTCGGGCGCCATGTATTGCAGCGTGCCGACGATCTGCCCTTGGCTGGTCAGAGCGGCGGTCATAGTGGCGCCGCCCGCCTTCAGCGGACCGGCTTGCTTGGCCAGTCCGAAATCGAGCAGCTTGATCCCCTGTTTGGTGACCAGTACGTTGGCCGGCTTCAGGTCGCGATGCGTGATGCCCTTGCGGTGCGCCGCGTCCAAAGCATCGAGAATCTGGCCTGCATACTCAACCGCCTTCTCCAACGGCACTGGGCCTTTCAAGGGTACGCCCTCGACGCACTCCAGCACCAGGTAGTTCGGACCTACATCATGCAACGTGCAGATGTTCGGGTGATTCAGCGCGGCCACCGCTCGGGCCTCGCGCTCGAAGCGTTCGGAGAACTGCTCCTTCGAGACCTTAATGGCGACCACGCGATCCAGCCGCGTGTCCCGCGCTTGGTACACGTCGCCCATGCCGCCGGCGCCGATGGGCGCGAGGATCTCGTATGGGCCGAGCCGGGTTCCACTGGAAAATGGCATACCGTCTGCACGATTGTACCTTAAGGAGCGGCGAGCCCAGGTTCATTATAATGAAGGTATCCATGCACCAAAAACGCAATGAGAGGGTTGTGGACTCAAATCCACAGGAGACCGCTGAGTGGTTGGAATCGCTCGATCAGGTGATCGACCAGGCCGGGCCCGACCGCGCCGCATACCTGTTGGAGCAGCTTTCCGTC
This sequence comes from Bryobacterales bacterium, assembly GCA_963768385.1. Classification (GTDB taxonomy): domain Bacteria; phylum Acidobacteriota; class Terriglobia; order Bryobacterales; family Bryobacteraceae; genus Fen-178. Next base: position 39,283 of record CAVYHQ010000018.1, on the reverse strand, counting down.
CGTGCGCGGACTGAAGGCGCCGACCTGCCCATTCACCTGAACACGCCCTACGTCAATACCATTCGCCCCGAAGACGAGGTGCCATACCCGGGTGATCGCGCCATGGAGCGCCGTATCAAGAGCCTGGTCCGCTGGAACGCCATGGCCATGGTGGTCCGGCAGAACAAGTACGATGCCGGCATTGGCGGCCACATTTCCACCTACGCCTCGCTGGCCACCCTGCTCGAGGTGGGGTTCAATCATTTCTTCCACGCATCCTATGACGGCCAGCCGGGCGACCTGGTCTACTTCCAGGGTCATGCCTCGCCGGGCGTCTACGCGCGCGCTTTCCTCGAAGGCCGCCTGAGCGAAGAGCATCTCGGGAATTTCCGGCACGAGTTGCGCGAGCACCCCGGGCTGTCCTCCTACCCCCACCCCTGGCTGATGCCGGATTTCTGGCGCTTCCCCACGGTCTCGATGGGCCTGGGGCCCATCAACGCCATCTACCAGGCCCGCTTCATGCGCTACCTGGAAAACCGCGGACTCATTCCGCCCGCGCCGCGGAAAATCTGGGGGTTCCTCGGCGATGGCGAAATGGATGAGCCGGAATCCATGGGCTCGCTGACCCTGGCCTCGCGCGAAAAGCTGGACAACCTCATCTTCGTCATCAACTGCAATCTGCAGCGGCTGGACGGGCCGGTGCGCGGCAATGGCAAGGTCATTCAGGAGCTCGAAGCCGCCTTCCGCGGCGCCGGCTGGAACGTCATCAAGGTGATGTGGGGCGAGGATTGGGACGCCCTGCTGGCCCGCGACTCGACCGGCCTGCTCCAAAAGCGCATGGGGGAAGCGGTGGACGGCGAGTACCAGACCTACATCACCAAGGACGGCGCTTACATTCGCAAGAACTTCTTCGGCAAGTACCCGGAGCTGCTCGACCTGGTGGCGCACCTCAGCGACGACGACCTGATGCGCCTGCGGCGCGGCGGTCACGATCCCCGCAAGGTTTATAACGCGTACCAGGCGGCCGTGGAAACCAAAGACCGGCCTACCGTGATCCTGGCCCACACCATCAAAGGCTACGGGCTGGGCGAGGCGGGCGAGGGCCGCAACATCACCCACCAGCAGAAGAAGCTCAACGAGCAGGAACTCGAGCACTTCCGGTCGCGCTTTGAGATCCCCCTTCCCGACGAAGCCGCCCGCAGCGCCGCATTCTACCGGCCGCCCTCGGACAGCTCGGAAATGGCCTACCTGCATGAGCGGCGGCGCCTCCTGGGCGGATACATCCCGAGCCGCTCCGCCGCGGCCGCCAGCGTCGAAGCTCCGCCGCTCGATTACCTGAAGGAGTCGCTGGAAGGATCGTCCGGGCGCGAGGTCTCCAGCACTATGGCCTTCGTTCGCGTCCTGACGCTGCTGATGAAGCACCCGCAATTTGGCCACCGCGTGGTGCCGATCATCCCCGACGAAGCGCGCACCTTCGGCATGGAATCCCTGTTCCGCCAGTTCGGCATCTATGCCAGCCAGGGACAGATCTACAAGCCGCACGACGCGGAGATGTTCCTGTATTACAAGGAATCCAAGGACGGCCAGATTCTCGAAGAGGGCATCACTGAAGCCGGTTCCATGGCTTCCTTCACCGCCGCCGGCACGGCGTACAGGAACTACGGCGTGGCCATGATCCCGTTCTTCATCTACTACTCGATGTTCGGGTTCCAGCGCGTGGGCGACCTCATCTGGGCATTCGCCGACGCGCGCGGCAAAGGCTTCCTGTGCGGCGGCACCGCCGGCCGCACCACCCTGGCTGGCGAAGGCTTGCAGCACCAGGATGGCCAGAGCATCCTGCTCTCCAGCATTCTACCCACCTGCACCACCTACGACCCGGCCTACGCCTATGAGATCGCCATAATCCTGCAGGATGGCATCCGGCGCATGTACCAGGAGCAGGAGGACCGTTTCTATTACCTCACCTTGTACAACGAGAATTACCCCATGCCGCCCATGCCCCAGGACCTCGACCCCGAGGGCGTGCTCAAGGGCATCTATCGCTACCAGGCGGCTGGGGTGCCCTTGGGCCCGGCGCGGCGAAGGTGCAGCTCTTCGGCAGCGGCCCCATCTTGAACGAGGCGCTGCGCGCGCAGCAGATCCTCGCCGAAAGGTACGGTGTTCCGGCGGATGTGTGGAGCGTGACCAGCTACAACGAGCTGCGGCGCGAAGCCCTCGGCGTGGACCGCTGGAACCGGCTGCATCCCGATCAGCCGGCCCGGACGCCCTACATCGTCGAGGCGTTGAAAGACGCCCATGGCCCGGTGGTCGCCGCCACCGATTACATGAAAGTGGTGGCCGACCAGGTTGCCCCCTGGCTGCCCGGCCGCATGGTAACGCTGGGCACCGACGGCTTCGGCCGCAGCGACAACCGCGAGCACCTGCGGAAGCATTTCGAGATCCATGCCGAGTCGATCGCCGCCGCGGCGCTGTCGCGGCTGGCGCGCGACGGCCAGTTCGACGCCGGGAAAGCCCGCGCGGCCTTCGCCGAGTTGGGGTGCGACACCGAAAAGATCGACCCCGCGCGCGCCTGACGAACAACATGCACGTCGGCCAACGCATCGCCATTGCCGGGATGGTAGTCAGTGGCTCGCTCGCCATCGTCAAGGTCTTCGCCGGCCTCTCCGGCCATTCCACCGCCGTGGTGGCGGATGGGCTGGAATCGGCGGGCGACGTGTTTGCCTCCGGCTTCGTTCTCCTCGGCTTGACCCTCGCCGCCCGGCCCGCCGACGAAAACCACCCCTATGGCCACGGCCGGGCGGAAATCCTTACCGGCCTGTTGATCGGCCTCGGTCTCACGGCCGCCGGCGCGCTGATCTCCTACGACTCGCTGCGCCGCCTGGGCCAGCCGCGCCTGCCGATGGCCGCCTACGTGGTGTGGCCGCTGGTCGCCTCCCTGCTGGCCAAAATGGCTCTGGCCTCCGTCAAGTTTCGCTACGGCCGGAAGCTCCGGAGCGCCGCGCTCGTCGCCGACGCATGGAACGACTCCATGGATACCGTCTCCGCCACGGCGGCGCTGATTGCGGTGGGACTGACGCTCTGGGATCCCGTGCGCTTTTTCGATGCCGACCGCTATGGCGGCTTCGTCGTAGGCCTGATCGTAGTGTCCGTGGGCGTGCGCGTGGCGCGCGAAACCGCCCTTCAGCTCATGGACACCATGCCGGACGAGCGGCTCATGAAGCAGATCCGGGCGGCGGCGTCCACGGTGCCCGGCGTGCGCGGCGTCGAGAAATGCTTCGCGCGGAAGACCGGCCTGCGCTATCACGTGGATCTGCACCTGGAAGTGGACCCCGAAATCACCGTGCGGCAATCGCATGAGATCGCCAACCAGGTGCGGTTTCGGATTCGGGAGCAACTGGACTGGGTGGCCGACGTCCTGGTGCACGTGGAACCCGCGCCGTAGAAAAGGAGAAAAGGGGTCAGACGCATTTTTCACCCCGCAAAAATGCGTCTGACCCCTTTTTGAGTTATGATGCGGGCTTATGCGCGACGTGAACGTAGGCATAGTGGGTCTGGGCAACATCGGTTCGGGCACGCTCAAGATTCTGGCGGAAAACGCCGATCATATCGCTCTCAAGCTGGGGTTTCGTCTGCGCGTCGGGGCCGTCTGCGATCTGTTGATCGATTCCAAGCAGGTTCCCGAATCGCTGGGACCGGTTTTCAAGACCAACGACTGGCGGCGGTTGATCGAACATCCGGGGCTGGATATCGTGGTCGAACTGGTCGGCGGCACCACCGTCGCCGCCGAGGTCATCTACGCCGCCATCGCCGCCGGGAAGTCGGTAGTCACCGCCAATAAGGAATTGATGGCGTTGAGCGGCGCTGAAATCTGGGAGCGCGCCATCCAGGCCGGGACCAACGTCGCCATGGAGGCCAGCGTGGCGGGCGGGATTCCCATTCACACCGTGCTGAGGGAAGGCATCTCCGGCGACCGCGTGGTGGCGCTCTACGGCATCCTCAACGGCACCAGCAACTACATCCTCACCGAGATGGAGCAGCATGGCTCGCCGCTCGAAACGGTGCTCGCCGAGGCGCAGCGGCTGGGATACGCCGAGGCCAATCCCAGCAACGATATCGATGGCTTCGACGCGCGCTCCAAGCTGGCCATCCTTTCCGCCTTGGCCTTCGGCGAGAAGATCACGCCGGGGGACATTTTCACCGAGGGGATTCGCCGCCTCTCGCCCATGGATTTCCAGTACGCCCACCGCCTCGGCCACACCATTCGATTGCTGTGCGCCGCGCGCCAGACGCCACAGGGGTTGATCCTCTCGGTGCGTCCGGCCCTGATTCCCCAGACCGCCATTCTGGCCAGCGTGCGCAGCTCCTACAACGCCATCTGGGTGCAGGGGACCTACGGCGAGGACACGTTCTATTACGGCCGCGGCGCCGGTCCCCGGCCCACCGGCGTGGCCGTGGTGAGCGACCTGATGAGGGTGTCGCGCGAGATTCTGGCCGGCAGCCCCACGCGCGTCTCGCCCTTCGCGCATCAGCGCCTGGGCGCATACAAGCCCATCCCCGTGACCCTCCAGACCCGCTCCTACTACGTGCGCTTCCGCGTGGTCGACCAGCGTGGCATCATCGCGGCGCTGTCCGGCATCCTGGCCGCGAAACACATCGGCATCGAGGCCGTGCTCCAACTGCCGCACGAGAACAAGCTGGACCTGCCGTTCGTGATCACCCTCGAACCCACCACCGAGGAATCCGTGCGCCAGGCCGCCGCGGAGATGGCGAAGCTCGACTTCCTGTTGGAACCGCCGTTGGTGCTGCCCATGGAGCCGCCTTTGTAGCCTGGTGCGGCGCGTGGGCCGGCCTGCGACCGGAGGGCTACTTCGCGTTTCTGTTGGCCGCTTCGGCTGCCAGCTTCAATTGGTTGTTGACTTGTTCCAGTAACTCCTTGGCCTTTTGAGCGTGACCTTGCATGTCCCATTCATTGGCCTGCTGGGCGGCGACAATCTTCTCATAGGCATTTTGGCTCAACCGCTGCGCGGCGGCCAGGTTCGGATGACGCCCCGGAGAGATATTCCTCTTGGGCGGTTGGGCGATGGCGAGTCCTCCAATCAGGAGGGAGAAGCCAAGAACCGCAGAGGCGATTCGGGTTTTAGTCATAGCTGTGATTCTACTAACAAACATCCGCTTCGTGCAAATGGACGTGGCAGAACCGTAGAGCATTGAATGGAGGAAAGATGCGGTTGTCTATGGAGAAGGCAAACACAATGTACTACCGTATAACCATGCGTCTCCTTCTCGCCGTCTTCTCCACGTGCTTCGCCGTGCAAGCCCAAATCCCCGCGCAGGACGCGCGCAACGTCAACCTCCCCAACACGGACACGCACTTCATCGCCAGAACTTACAAGACTCTCGCTGAGTGGCAGGCCCGCAAGGAATTCCTGCGCCAGCAGATTCTCTCCGCCGCCGGCCTGTTGCCCCTGTTCCCGAAAAACGACCTCCATCCCCAGATCTTCGGCCGCATCGAGAACCGCGACTACTCCATCGAGAAAGTGCTGCTCGAGACCCTCCCCGGCTACTATCTCGGCGGCAACCTCTACCGCCCGCTCAAGCCCGCGCCACCGGGAGGTTTTCCGGCCGTGCTCACCCCCCACGGCCACTGGGTCTACGGCCGCCTCGAGGACACCACCATTGCTTCCGTGCCCGCCCGCGCCATCAACCTCGCCCGCCAGGGCTACGTCGTCCTGGCGGTGGACATGGTGGGCTACAACGACACCATCCAGACGCCGCACGATTTCGGCGACAAGCCCGTCGAGCAGCTCTGGGGTTTCGGTCCGTTCGGCCTCCAGTTGTGGAACGCCATCCGCGCCATCGACTTCCTTCAGTCCCTCCCCGGCGTCAACCCCAATATGATCGGCGCCACCGGAGCCTCCGGCGGCGGCACCCAGACGTACATGCTCACCGCCGTTGACGACCGCTTCCAGTTCTCCGCCCCCGCCAACATGGTCTCTTTCCTCATGCAGGGCGGCTCGCTGTGCGAAAACGCGCCCAACCTGCGCCTCGACACCAACAACGTCGAGTTCGCCGCCATGATGGCGCCGCGCCCCATGTTCATGGCTGCCGCCACCGGCGACTGGACCCGCAACATGCTCCGCGAGGAGTATCCCGCCGTTCGTGCCATCTACAATCTCTATGGCAAAGGCGATGACGTGGAAGCCCTCCTGCTGGACGCCCCCCACAACTACAACCAGGCGAACCGCGAAGCCATGTACGCGTTCTTCGGCAAGCACGTGCTCGGTGAGAAGGACCCCGCCCAACTCAAGGAGCAGCCCATCCGCGTCGAAAAGCTCCAGGACATGCTGGCCCTGCACAACCGCACCCTTCCCGCCAACGCCCTCTCCTTCCAGCAACTCTTCGATGAGTGGGTCCGCCTGGCCAAGGAGCAGACCGGGAACCCGCGCCAGCGCCTGGCTTACGCCCTGGCTGCCGGCTGGCCGTCCCGGGTGCTCAGCCAGGCGGATGGCGGCCGCATCCTGCTGGGCCGCCCCGGCCAAGGCGATCGCATCCCCGGCATCTGGGTGAAGGGTTCCAACCCGCCCGTGCTCGTGGTCCATCCCGATGGCGCCGATGCCGCGCGCCGGACGCCCGAAGTGGCGCGCCTGGTCGAGTCCGGCCGCTCCGTCCTGATGATCGACGCCTTCCAGACCGGCAGCGCCGTAGCCCCGCGCGACCGTTCCGTGAGCCACTTCCTGACGTTCAACCAATCCGACGATGCCAACCGCGTTCAGGACATTCTGACCGCCCTGGCCTGGTTGGACACGCCCCAGACCCGCCTCATCGGCCTCGGCAAAGCCGCCGTCTGGTGTCTCTTCGCCGCCGCTCTATCGCGCCAGCCCGTCGATTTCCAGGCCGATCTTGGCGGCTTCACCGGCGCCGACCAGGATTACATCGACAGCTTCTTCGTCCCCGGCATCCAGCGCGCCGGCGGTCTTCGCGCCGCCCGCCAGTTGGCCGCCGCTCAACGCTAAGATGCCACTCCCGGTTACCCTCCGCGCCCTCCAGTACCGTAATTACCGGCTCTTCTTTGCCGGCCAGCTCATCTCCCTCATCGGCACCTGGATGCAGAATGTGGCGCAAGCGTGGCTGGTCTACCGGCTCACGGGATCGCCGGTGCTGTTGGGCGCGGCCGGGTTTTGCGCGCAGATTCCGGTGTTCCTGCTGGCGCCCGTGGGAGGCGTGGTGGCCGACCGCTACAACCGCCACCGCCTGGTCATCGGCACTCAGACGGCTGCCATGCTGCTGGCTTTCGTGCTGGCGGCCCTCACGCTCTCCGGCACGGTGCGCGTCTGGCACATCTTCGTGCTGGCGTCGTTGCTCGGGGTGGTGAACTCCTTCGATATTCCCGCGCGCCAATCGTTCATCGTGGGCCTGGTGGCGAAGCCCGACCTCATCAACGCCATCGCCCTCAACTCTTCCATGTTCAATGCCTCCCGCGTGGTGGGGCCGGCCATTGCGGGCGTCCTGGTGGCCGGCATCGGCGAGGGTTGGTGCTTCTTCGCCAACGGCGCCAGCTACATCGCGGTCATCGTCGGGCTGCTGCTGATGCGCGTCCCGCGGCACCAGCCGGTGGCGCAGCCCGGCTCGCCCCTCTCGCGCATGGCGGAAGGGTTTCGCTTCGTGATTCAGCATCCGCCGGTCCACGCTTTGTTGATGCTGCTGGGCGTGGTGAGCCTCACGGGAATGCCGTACGCCGTGCTCATGCCGATCTTCGCCGACCGCATCCTGCACGGCGGCGCGAGGGCCCTGGGCTCCCTCATGGGCGCCACCGGGATCGGCGCGCTGGCGGGCGCCCTGACGCTGGCCAGCCGCCGGGACCTCAAGGGACTGGGGCGCTGGGTGGCATTCGCGGCCATGGGATTCGGCGCCGGGCTGGTGGCCTTCTCCCTTTCGCGGGTTTTTTGGCTCTCCGCCGCCATCCTGACGCTGTGTGGCTTCTCCATGATGATCCAGATGGGCTCTTCCAACACGCTCATTCAGAGCATGTCGCCGGACCGGTTGCGCGGCCGTGTGATGTCCGTCTACTCGATGATGTTCATGGGGATGGCGCCCTTCGGTGCGCTCCTGGCGGGCGCGGTTGCGGGCCGCCTGGGAGCGCCCCTGACGGTAGCCGCCGGCGGCGTCATCTCCATGCTGGCCGCGACCGTTTTCTGGATGTGGTGGCCGCAGATCCGCGTCCGCGCGCGCAAGCTGATTGTGGCGCAGCAGATGGCCGGCGGCGACCCGCCCCAGGAAATGACCGGCGGCAGTTTGGAGCTGGAGCCGGACGAGTAAGGGGACCGCGCATCAACGGCAGTCCCCGCTTTCACGGATCAGCTCAGGCGCAGGCGACTACTGGATAATCGCGGCGCCATTGATGGGGCTCGGGATCCTCATTGCAAAGCGCAGGGTAAGTTCACCCTCGGAATTGATGTTGAAAAGCGACACATTGGAATAATTAACGCCGTCGCCACCATCGATGACTCCTAGTATTACAACGTTAAGTATTGACTTTTGATTTTGAGCCTGGTACGCTCGGGCATGACCGAGAACCAGATCGTCAAGTGCCGGCAGCGGCTGGAGCGATTCTTACTCGACTTGCTGGAGCCAATCGGTCGCAGCGAGCGGCGGCATTGGGGAGAACTGTATGTGCGGGGTCTGCTGCAGGACGGCGAACGAAAGTCGATCGAGCCGATGGCCGCCCGCTTACCGGATGGGAATGTACAGGCGATGCAGCAGTTCGTCGGGCAGAGCCCTTGGGAGTGGCAGGAAGTTTGGGCGCGGTTGGGAAAGCGGATGACAGCGGAGTTGGAACCCGATTCCGCCTGGGTGGTGGACGACACCGGATTTCCCAAACAGGGCGAGGATTCAGTGGGGGTAGATCGGCAGTATTCCGGAACGCTGGGCAAAACGGGCAGTTGCCAGGTGGCGGTGAGTCTCCATCATGTGGGCGAGCAGGGGAATGCGGTTCTGGGCTGGCGATTGTATCTGCCGGAGACTTGGACCAAGGATATGGAGCGTCGCCAGGCGGCCGGGGTTCCCGAAGAAGTGGTCTTTAAGAAGAAGTGGGAGTTGGCGCTGGATCTGATCGATGAAGTAAGGGATTGGGGCGTGCCGGACCGGGTTGTGCTTGCCGATGCGGGATACGGAGAGGCAACGGAGTTTCGCGACGCGTTGGAGGAGCGAGGTCTCCGCTACGCGGTTGGCATCGCGCCGCAAGTCGGAGCGTGGATCAAACCACCCAAGATCAAAGTGCCGGAATATAGCGGGCGTGGCGCTCCGCCGAAGAAATGGGACTATGGGGACCAACGGCCGAGTTCGGTAAAAGACTTGGCGCTGAAGGCCAAAGGTTGGAAAAAGGTTCGTTGGCGGGAGGGGTCGAAGGGCTGGCTGGAGTCACGCTTCCTGACTATGCGGGTACAGCCCTCCCACGGATTCGTCCATGGGCATCCACCACACAAGGAAACCTGGCTGCTGGTGGAGTGGCCGGAGGAAGAGAAGGAACCGGCCAAATACTTCTTCTGCGATCTGCCGGCGAGCTACACCCTGCGCCGGCTGGTGCGTATCGCCAAGTGCCGCTGGAAAATCGAACAAGACTACCACCAACTCAAGGAAGAACTCGGCTTGGATCACTACGAAGGAAGAAGCTGGAATGGCTGGCACCATCATGTGACGCTGGTGATGTTGGCATACTCCTTCTTGACCCTCGAGACCTTGCGCAGTAAAAAAAACTTCTGGGTGGACCCTGCCGAGGACCCGTCGTGAAATCCAATACTTGCTCTTCACATGGACGGGCAACTGTGCCTACTGCGGAGCCGCAGTGGACCATTCGCGGAGTCCGTAGCACTTAACGTTGTAATACTAGAAGGTTGTTCTGAATATCCAGGTCCGTCGGCGCTCCCCCCAGGCTGGCGACAGCCGCTTTATCGAAGAAGACGCTGTTGTCGCTCACCAGATATCGTAAGAGCTGCTTGCCCGGGCTGTCCGACGAATACAGAAACTGTCCGTAGAGCGCGTTCCAACAGGGCGCGTGGAGGAGATTGCCGGACTGGTCTTTGTAAGGAGTGGGGCCGGCGGCGGTAGAAATGATTCGGCCGTTCACCACCAGCGCTTCCAGATTCGAATGTGCGATTGTCACGTATACGTTGGCGTCCCGGGCAACCATTCCTAAGGGGGTGCTGTTGTTGGGAGCGGGCGGTAGCATGACGGGGACGGTTGACCCGGATAGGCCTGCCATCCCGTCCGTGGATAAGCTCAATTCGCCAATGCCCCCGCTCTTTTCCGTATAGACGGCTCCGCCGCTATAGGTAACAATCTGCCCGGCGCTCCCGTCGCCTATCTGGAGCTGAGCCATACCATCGCTGGCCCCGACGGTGTTCCCGTATACCGGGAAAGATTGCGCCGTGGTAAGACCCAGGACGACCAGATGATCGTGACCGAAGGCCACAGACACTGGCTTCGAAGCTGTCTGGATCGTCTGGGTGGGCTGCATGGCGTTGCCCTGGCGGACGAAGATAGTGACGTTGGAGGAGCTGAAGTTAATGGCGGCCGCGAGTTGGCCCTGAACAGCGACGCCGCCGGCGTTGCCGCTGGCCCCGCCGACGCCGCCCGTCGGTACGTAATCCGTCTCTTGTGTTCGGGTGTTGACTACCGCCAGGAAGTTGGCGGTGACGGTTCCATTGGTTATAGTCAGAAGCAGCGGATCGTGGCCGTTACCACGCTGGGCGTGTGCCAGCGGCCCGCAAATCAGCGATAACATTGCCAGCACCTTGCCGGCGTGATTCCTTTTCGTTGACATTTGTCTCTCCTTAAATGTGATGTCTACTTCACTCAGGTGACCCCAAAATCCTGTGGATGCGAATGGCGCGGTACACGCGCGAGAGTCCCGGAACGACACGATTTGGTGATCTCCCAAAGGACCCCAGCATCCCTCGTCGGAAGTTGATTCGCTGCCGGGCGGGAAAAAGTTACGGTGCCCGCCGCGTAACTTTTTGGCGCCGTCCGTCGAAGGATTTCATACGGACACAACGCCGGTAGAAGGAGCGCGCGGCCCGTGATCCGGGTAATAATTGGGAGAACGGCTTTTCCCCCATGTGTCCGGACAGCGGTCTGGAAACGCTGATGGCCCGTTATCAACGGGGTGACTTCGCCGCGGCTACAGCCCTGATCCATCGCTTGAGCCCGCAGCTACATCGGTTTTTCGTTGTCCAGTTCGCGAGCCGGGGAGATGCCGATGACCTACTGCAGGAAACCTGGATGCGCATTCACGAGGTGCGGCACACCTACCGCACCGGCGAGCCCGTGCTGCCGTGGCTTTATGCGATTGCCCGGCACATTCGCGTGGACCACTACCGAAAGGCGCGCCGCACGGCAACCCGCGAAGAGCCGCTGGAGGAAATGCCCGAGGTGGCGGCGGTACTCCCTGCGGGACCCGGCGGAACCTCGGATCTGGAAGCGCTTCTGGCACCCCTGCCCCAAAGCCAGCGCGAAGTGATCGAGATGTTGAAGGTCTCAGGGATGTCGCTGGAGGAGGTGGCGCGGGCCACTTCCTCGAGCGTAGGGTCGGTGAAGCAGAAAGCTCACCGGGCCTATGAGACATTGAGGAAACGGCTGAGCGGCGAGAAACTGATTAAAGGGCGTACGGGAGGCCTTTCGTGAGGGATCGGGAGATCGACGAAATCCTGAAGCAGGCCGCTCAGGCTCCTTATGACGTGGACCCGGCGGTGCTCGATCGTGTCGCCAGATCCATCGGGTCCTCGCTCGGTCCGGTCCGTCCGCTGCCGCCGGCATGGGTCCTGGCGGGCGGCCTGGTTCTGATTTGCGCGGCCGTCGCTCTGGCCGGCGCGGCGCGATTAGGTCTCTACGCCATTCAAAGGCTGAGCGCCTTGGAAAACGCGCTGGTCTTTTCCGTGCTGGGCATCCTGATATGCTTGGCGGCCACGGCGTTCGTCGGCGAAATGATCCCTGGAAGCCGGCGTCGCGTCGCCCCGGGGTTCCTTCTGGGGGCCGGCAGCCTGGCCCTGCTGGCCGTTTTTGCGGTCCTGTTCCGCGACTACCGGACTGAGCGGTTCGTGTCCCAAGGGGTCGCCTGCCTGACCGCGGGCCTGCTCCATGCCATTCCGGCGGCCCTCGCGAGTTGGTTGCTTCTACGGCGCGGTTTTGCCGTGAATTCCGTTGCCGCCGGCGTGGCGGCGGGCACACTTGCGGGTCTGGCCGGTGTGACCATGCTGGAGCTTCACTGCGCGAATTTCCAGGCCCCGCACGTGATGCTCTGGCACACTGCGGTGATGCCGGTATGCGCGGCCGCCGGAGCGTTGCTGGCATGGGTCGCTCGCCGCTGACTTCACATTTTCTGGATGTGGTGGCCGCAGATCCGCGTCCGCGCCCGCAAGCTGATTGTGGCGCAGCAGATGGCCGGCGGCGACCCGCCCCAGGAAATGACCGGCGGCAGTTTGGAGCTGGAGCCGGAAGAGTAGCCTCGCCGCGCCTACTCTCCCTGCACCGCCCTTACGTTCTTCTCCACCGGCTCCAGTTCGGCGATCTCCGCGCCTGGCGGGGCGGCCTTCAGCTCGGCGAATTTGCGCGCGCTCACCATCACGCGGGCTTCCAGCGAACCCACCGCGGCGTTGTACGCTTCCACCGCGTGCTCCAGCGCCTTCCCCATCTTGTTCCAGTGGTCGCCCATGTCGGAGAGGCGCTTGAAGAGGTCTTTGCCCAACGCGCTGATCTCCGCCGCGTTTTGCGCCAGGTTCTCCTGGCGCCAGCCGTAGGCCACCGCGCGCAGCAGCGCGATCAGCGTGGTGGGAGTCGCCAGAATGATGTTCTGCCCCACGCCGAATTCGATCAGCGACGCGTCGCTCTCCAGCGCGGCGCTGAAGAAGCATTCGCCGGGCAGAAACAGCACCGCGAATTCCGGGGCGTGCTCGAATTGCTCCCAGTAGGATTTGCGGCCCAGCGCCGTCAGGTGGGCGCGCACCTGGCGCGCATGGTCGGCCAGGCGCGCCTTGCGGGTTTGCTCGTCGGAGGCTTCGATGGCCTGGAGGTAGCCGTCGAGCGGCGTTTTGGCGTCCACCACGATGGTCTTGCCCGCGGGCAGGCGCACCAGCAGATCGGGGCGCAGGCGGCCTTCCTCGGAAGCGACGGCGGTCTGCGTCACGAAATCGCAGTGGTCCAGCATGCCGGCCATCTCCACCACCCGGCGCAACTGGATCTCGCCCCAACGGCCGCGCACCCCCGGCGTGCGCAGCGCGGTGACCAGCTTGCCGGTTTCGGCGCGAAGCTGCGTCTGGGTTTCCGCCAGGCCGCGGACCTGCTCGTGGAGCGCGGCATAGGCGCCGGCGCGGGCCTTTTCCAACTCCTGAATCTTGGAATCGACTTTGTCGAGCGAGTTGCGAACCGGGGCCACCAGCTCCAGGAAGGCCTGATTGTTGCGCGCCAGGGCGTCCGCGGAAAGCGCTTTGAAGGCCGACTCGGTTTCCTGCTTGCGCCACCGCAGCACCAGCCACGCCAGCGCGAAACCGGCGATAAAACACAGGACCGGCAGAATGTTCTGCATAGCTACAGCAGCACGGTGTCGATGCGCTCCTGTTCTTCCACCGGCGCCGGAGCGCGCACGGCTGGCCGCTCGGCCCCGCGCAGGAACTGCATCAGTTCCGCTTCCGACCCGTCGAAGAAGCCCTCCAGCAGCTCGTGAATGGCCACGCGGCGCATGGCATCCCGCGACGCCTCGGGCGAATAGACGAACGCCCGCCCCACCTTGCGGCGCGCCAGTTTTCCCTTGCGCACCAGGCGCTCGAGCACCGTCATGATGGTGGTGTAGGCCAGCGGCCTGGATTGCGCCACGACCCGCTGCACGTCTTTCACGTTCCCTTCCTGGAGCGACCAGAGCGCCTTCAGGCAGGCCAGCTCGAGCGGCGGAGGGATATCGCGCGTGGCTTTCGGCATCAGCTTTCCTGTTTCGCATCGGCGGGCTGGAGCGCCTGCCTCAACTTGCCGGCAAAAGGCGAGTCCGCTGGAGTGCCCTCTGGGCTAGGCGGGGCGTCCTCTGGGCCCGGCGGGGCGCTCTCCGGAGCTCCGTTCAAAAACCGGTCCCGCTTGAGCGCCGCGCGCTCCAGCGCGCTGCTCCAGATGGTGAAGCAGCCTTCCACCTGGCGGTCGTTCTCAATCAGCGCCCGCATGCACTCCATTTTGGAATCCATGTCGTCCAGGTAGTGCAGCAGCAGCGCTTCCGGAAACTGCGGCAGCTTGGGCGAGCCAAACTCGAGCTGCCCGTGATGGCTCAGGATCATGTGCTCCACCAGCGAGCGCAACGCCGGCGGGAAATCCGGCAGGCCGCGCAGCTTGTCCGCCACCATGCGCACAGCAATCGTGATGTGGCCCAGCAGTTGCCCTTCGTCGGAGTAGGAGAAGCCGCGCTCGTAATTCAGCTCGTAAATCTTGCCGATATCGTGCAGCACTACGCCGGTCAGCAACAGGTCGTAGTCGATGTTCGGATAGTGCGCCGCCACCATTCGCGCCAGCGTGCATAGCGAAAGCACGTGCTCGAGCAGGCCGCCCAGGTAGGCGTGATGGATCTGCTTGGCGGCGGGCGCGCGGCGCATCCGGCGCCCCACGTCCTCGTCGTCCAGCAGCGCTTCCACCAGCGCTTTCAGGTGAGCATTGCCCATGGCTGCGACCGTGGCGCGCAGCTCTGTCCACATTTCCCCCGGGTCGCGGCGCGACGACGGAAAGTAATCCGCGAAATCGATTTCGCTGTCCTCCATCCGCCGCACCTTGTGGATGGTGAGCTGCGGCCGGTTGTGGAAGATCTGCGTCAGGCCCTTGACCTTGACGAAATCGTCGCGGTCGAAGCTGTCCAGCACCTCGGCGACGTTGTCCCACATCTTGGCGTCCACCTCGCCCGTGCGGTCCCCAAGCAGCAGCGAGAGGTACAGTTCGCCGGTCTTCTTCTGGCGAATCTCCTTCGAGTGAACCAGGAAACTGGTGGTGATCACCTGGCTCGGCTTGAGTTCGTTCACATACGGGGATTTCATTGTCGGATGGGCGGCATGGGCGGCTGCGGTTTGGGCTCGGGTTTGGGTGGCCGCTCGGGTTTTGGCTCCCTCGCCGCCGCTTCCGTCACCGGGCCGGCGGCCTTGGTGGTGCCGGGTATCGGAATCAGTCCGAACAACTTTTTCGGATTCTTGATGCGCGAGGCGACTTCTTCCTTGGTGGTGGTCTGCGGCTTCAACTGGGCCACGTCCTGCCAGCGAGTGTCCTTGCCCGGCGCGGCGCCGCTGTCGATGTAGCCTTCTTTGATCTGCAGGAACGCTTCCATCCGCAGCCGGGTGAGGTATTCGCGCACCTTGGGCTCCATCTTCGGCGCCCTCAGACGGTCTTCGATATCGTTTTTCACTTCGTCGAAGGACGCCTGGCCGGCCTCGTAGCGCTCGTCCACTCTCAGAACCAGGAAACAGGCGGGCTTTTCGATCTTGATGGGGTCGCTGACGTAGCCCTTCTTCGCCTTGAAAACGATATCTTCAATCTGCTTCAGCAACAGGCCCTTCTTATACCCGCCGATGTAGCCGCCGGCCTTGGCGGTCTCGGTGTCGTCGGAGTTGTCGCGCGCCAAGTCGCTGAACTTCTCGCCCTTTTTCCCGCGCTCCGCCAGGTCTTTGGCCTTCTTTTCCGCCGCGGCTATCTGCTCGGGGGTCTTGCCTTCGGTGGAGATCAGAATCTGGCTCAGGAATACCTGCTCTTCGCGCACGAAGTCCTGCTTGTGATCTTCGTAATACTTCTGTATATCCGGCTCCGCAATGGCGATGCGCGAGCCGATTTCCTGGCCGACCACCTTCTGCGTGAGAATCTGGTTTGTCAACTGCTGCTTGAAATCCTCGAACGGCATGCCGGTCTGCTGGCGGATGAACTCTTGAAACTGATCGGGGTCCCGAATGTTGTTCTGCACCTGGATCTCCGCCAGCCGGCGGGTCACGTCGGCGTCCACCTTGATATCCAGGTCCTTGCCCCGCTGCACCAGCAGGAGCTGGTCGATCTGGTCGCGCAGCGCGTCCCGTTCCGCCTGCTTGACGGCCTCGGCCAGCTTGGCGCCGGTGAGGCCCTGCCGCCGCAGCTCCTGCTCGATCTCCTGCCGCCGGTGGTCCAGTTCGCCGCGGGTAATGATGTCGTTGTTGATCTTGGCGGCGATCTCCTCCACCACCTTCACGTCCGCCGCCACGGCCATGGGAAGAGCCGCGGCCATCAGTACTACAAACCTGCGAAGCATATCCTGAATCTCCATTCTACCCCGCCGACAACTGGCCGAGCTTCTCCGAGAGGAAACGCAGGGTCTCGCCGGCGGCGCCTGGGCCATCCAATGGCAGTAGCAATACGCCTGCCGGAGTGAATTGCGCGCCCCTGGTTTTGGCGACGATATTCATGAGGCGGGCCGGATCCACGCGGGTTTCCTTGTGAAACTTGATATTCAATATGTTGTGGCGCCGGTCGATGACTTCGATACCGGCCTGCTCCGCCACGGTTTTGAGCGCCGAGTAGGCCAGCAGGTTGCGGACCGCTTCGGGCACTGGGCCGTAGCGGTCCTCCAGTTCCTTTTCGGCACGGTCGCGCGCCGCCGCGTCGGCCGCATTGGCGATCTGCCGGTACGCCCGCAAGCGCTGATTTTCGTCCGCGATGTAGTCCGGCGGAATGCGAATGTCGAGCCCCAGGTTCAGCGCCGAGTGGATCTCCGGCGCTACTTCTTCGCCCTTTAGTTCGCGGACGGTCTCATCCAGCAGCCGCACGTAGGTGTCGAAGCCCACCGAGTTGATGTGCCCGTGCTGCTCGCCCCCCAGCAGGTTCCCGGCGCCGCGAAGCTCCAGATCGAGCGCCGCAATCTTGAAGCCGGCCCCCAGGTCGCTGAACTCCTTCAGCGCCGCCAGGCGCTTGCGCGCCACTTCGCTCAGCTCGGTATCGGGCGGCACCAGCAGGTAGGCGTAAGCGCGGCGG
This sequence comes from Bryobacterales bacterium, assembly GCA_963768385.1. GTDB lineage: Bacteria > Acidobacteriota > Terriglobia > Bryobacterales > Bryobacteraceae > Fen-178. The sequence continues at coordinate 22,303 of CAVYHQ010000018.1, read as the reverse complement.
TTCGAGCGGCCTACCCGGCCGCGAAGCTGATACAGCTCCGAAAGGCCCTGCCGTTCCGCATTCTCGATAATGATGGTATTGGCAAGCGGGATATCGAGACCGTTTTCTATAATTGTAGTACAAACCAGAATATCGAACTCATGCTGCATGAATCGCAGCATGGTCCGCTCCAGTTCGGCCTCGCCCATCTGGCCGTGACCCACGCCAATCCGGGCGCCCGGCGCGAGTTCCTGCACCATGGCAGCGCGCTTCCAGATGGAGTCCACGTGATTGTGGAGGAAGTAGACTTGCCCGCTGCGGCCTAATTCGAGTTCGATGGCGGAGCGGATCAGTTCGGGCTGAAACGGGGCCACTACGGTGTGGATCGCGAGCCGGTCCTTAGGCGGCGTCTCGATCACGGACATGTCTCGCAACCCCAATAACGACATATGTAATGTCCTGGGGATCGGGGTAGCGCTCATGCTGATCACGTCCACCGTCTTCTTCAAGTGCTTGAGCCGCTCCTTGTGCTTCACGCCGAAGCGCTGCTCTTCATCCACGATCACGAGGCCGAGATCCCGGAATTCCACGTCCTGCGACAAGAGCCGGTGGGTGCCGATGGCGATATCGACCTTGCCTTCCGCCAGGTCCGCCAGAGCCGCCTTGAGTTCTTTGGGTGTGCGAAACCGGCTGAACATTTCGGTCCGCACGGGGAATGGCTGGAAACGCCGCTTGAAGGTCTCGAAGTGCTGAAATGCCAAGACAGTCGTAGGAGCCAGGACCGCCACCTGCTTGCCGTCGCCCAGCGCCTTGAAGGTGGCGCGCATCACCACTTCGGTCTTGCCGAAGCCTACATCCCCACACAGCAGGCGGTCCATGGGCTGAGGGCTTTCCATGTCGCGCTTGATCTCCCGGGCGGCGGTAATCTGGTCGCGCGTCTCGGTGAATTCGAAGGCATCTTCGAATTCCCGCTGCCAGTTGCTATCCGCGGAAAACTGAAAGCCCTCCGCCATTTTGCGGGCGGCGTAGAGCTTGAGCAGCTCGTCCGCCATGTCGCGCATTTTGGCTTTGATCCGCGTCTTGGTGCGCGACCAGGTGACGCCTCCCATGCGGTCGAGCGCCGGCTTGGCATCCCCCGCGCCGCGCCACCGCTGGACCAGGTCCATGCGGGTCAGCGGCACGTAGAGCTTGGCGCCGGCGGCGTATTCCAGAAGCATGTAGTCGCCCTTGGCCTCGCCCTGGACGATTTCCCGCACCCCCAGGTACTGGGCCACTCCATGCTCGGCGTGGACCACGTAATCGCCCGGCTTCAGATCGATCAAATCGGCGGAAAAAGTGGCCAGCGCGGACTTGGAAATCGAGGCGCGCGCCACCAGTTCCGAGGTTTCGAACAGGTCCTCGGAGCCAAATACCACAAGTCCCGAATCCTGGAAGGCAGTGCCGTGGCGGATCAGCCCCTTGACCACGTAAATGCTGGCCACCGAACCGGCCAGGTAAGCGCGCTCGGCCAGGTAGGCGGGCGTTGAGTCGAATTGTTCCAGGCCAAGCTGGTAGGGGATGCCGTATTCGTTGAGGATGTCCGCTACGCGTTCTACTTCACCTGTGGAAGAAGCGAAGAACGCCACGCGATTGCCCGACTCGACCAACGTCCGGGCCTCGGCGATAGCCACCTGCATGTTACCGTGAAAGGCCAAGGAAGGCCGGGTGGCGATATGCGCGTCCCCGGCCCACCCGATTTCGAGTTCCTTGAGGACAACTTGCGGGCCGGCGCCAGCTTGCTTCTCCAGGTCCTCCCAGCGGAAGTAAATCCGCTCGGGGTCATAGGCCGGCGAGCGCTCAATCTGCTCGAGGCGCTTCCAGAACCGTTCGGCCGCCCCACCCACCTGCTCGGGTTCATCCCAAAGCACGATGGGTCGCTCGAGCAGCGAAAAGACCGACGCATTTCGCGGCCGCAGCATGGGGGCCACCAATTCCCAGCCAGGGAACGGCTCGCCGGGCGGCGGCAGGTCGCGGCTATGGAAGCCGGCCTCGCGCATCAGTTCGCCCAGTTGCATCAGGAGGTCGCGCGACTTCTGCCATTCCGTGAGGGGGAGCAGGGTGCAGTCTTCGATCTTGAGGACGGAGCGCTGCGATTCGACGTCGAAGCGGCGTATGGATTCCACCTGGTCGCCAAAGAGGTCGAGGCGGATGGGCTTCGGAGCCTCCGGCGAAAACACGTCCAGAATGCCGCCGCGGACGGAGTATTCCCCGACCATTTCAACCGGCTCGCGCCGCTCGTAGCCGATGCTTTCCAGGTGTGCCACCACTTCCTCGAGCGGCAACTCGTCGCCCACCCGCAGCTTGAGCGCGAGTTGCCGGTAATAGTCACAGGGCTCGATGCGCATCAGGGCTGCAGGCAGCGGCATAATAGTGATAGGCACCCTTTGGGTGGCCAGCCGCCACAATCCCGTGGCTCGCTGCTCGCAGATCTCGGCGTGCGGCGAAAGGTTCTGAAGTGGCAAAACATCTAGAGCCGGAAGGAGTTGCGGGCCGTTGCGGTCGTCCGCCGCAAGCAGCGAGAAGAAGGTATGGATGGCTTCGGAGAGGGCTTCAGCCTGCTTGTTGCCATCTACTACAATTATCAGAGGTTGGCCTGCGGATTGCCACAAAAGCACCGAATAGAAGGCCTTGGCGGTGGTGGTGAGACCCGAGAGCGAGGCCTCTCCGCCCGCGGCCAGGCGGCGCAGAGCATCCTGGAAGCTGGGATGCTTCGCCAGGTCCAGAAACAGATCGCGAACGGCAGGATGAATCAAGTTTGGCTGAGCAGTCTTTCGACAATATTAGTAGTAGAATACCCGGGCTCCAGCGCCACGGTAAGCACCTTGCCGCCGGCGGCTTCCACTTCTTCCCGTCCCGCGACAAAGTGCGACCAGTCCGCGCCCTTGACGAGCACATCCGGCAGAACCAACGCAATCAACTCGCGCGGCGTATCCTCGTCGAACAGAGTGACCGCGTTGACCGCTTCCAGGGCCAAGGCCAGTTCCGCGCGTTCCCGTTCCGTGATCAGCGGCCGGTCCGGCCCCTTGGCGCGCCGCGTACTGGCATCGGAATTCAGTGCCAAAATGAGAACGTCCCCGAGCGATCGGGCCTGCTCCAGAAGCCGTATGTGGCCGGGGTGCAGCAGGTCATAACAGCCGTTGGTAAAGACCACGGTCTTGCCCGCGCGCTTCCAGCGCTGGCGCTGTTCGAGGAGTTCCGCGCGGCTGTAGAACCGGCCCACCGATTTCAGTGTAGCAGCCGGTACGATGGCTCCGAATGCCAGATGGGGACATGGGCTCCACGGAGCGGCCATTTTCCAGAAATCCCGCTTATCGGGAGCCAAGCCGCGCCCTCCGCCTAAACGGGGCGTTCGCCCGTTGCTAATCGTCTGATTCCGTTTGCCTTTGCCCCCGCGCATTTCGACGGCGCGGAGATCGTTATGTACGTACGTTGACAGGCTACGGCGTGGGAGGCGTAAACTCGATGCTAGAGGCTAATGAGAATGACAGAATTCCGAATCAGACCTGAGGATATGCGTAATCCGAGCGATTCCCAGGACACTTTTGTGCGCGAAGAAGGCGTTGTCAATTGTGACGGACTGGCATGCGGAACAGCAGTAGCCGATGGCGAGGGACAGCCCATCTCGTCCGTGCCTCACGACCGGCATATCGTGGTCTCTGGGATAAACCCGCTCGCCGCGCCTCGCTACTTTGTGGTTCCAAAGTAGCCCGCTACCGAGTGTTGAAGGGTATGGACGACAGGGTTTCGGGGACGGGCTACGAAACCCCAACAATTCAGCCGCGGTTTGGGAGTTTGGTAGCCTGTCCCCGAACCCCCTGTCCCCGCCCCCCCCCCAACTCCCCCGGAAACTCCCCCCGGGCCTTAAGCCCGGCCGCCCCGCTCCTTCTCGCGCTTCACCATCTCAAGATAATGAGGAACCAGGTCTGGGACAGGGGCCTCGTAGAGATAACGAAGGACCTCCCTGGTATGTTCCAGCCTGTCGCGGCATTCCGTTTCGGAGGGAACCGTGGCGTGATGGACGGCATCGTTGGCGCTCTTGCGAATATCGTCCGCCATTTGGAGCGTCCAATCATCCAGTACGCCTTTGCTGAGCGCGAGCTTGAGCATCTCCGGCACCCTGTTAAACGACGGCAAAGCGCGTAACGCCCTTCGATGGCCTTTCTGTTCAAGCTTTGTCTCGACAGCGGACTCCACACAGGAGCGGCACAGGATCAAGCAAGCCGCAAAGAAACCATGCAAGTAGCACCGGCTGGCTTCGCGAGCGTACTGAGCGACCGGTGCTGGAACCGCGCTCGTGACGGGGATCACCTGGAACGTACTCAACCGCTCCACGATTGCCGGGAACGTCTCTCCCATCTCGCGGACAACGTACTTGACCACCTCCCCCGGCAACGTATCCGAGAACAGCCTCTCGAATCCACCTTCGAGCGCGGCTTCGTTCGACCCGCCGAGCCCAACCCGCGACGAGATCACCCAGTGAGGAATGGCATCAAGAAACCGGCGCCACCCCCGGTACACAGCGGCGACAATATCGGGATATTCTGCGTGGAGCAATTCCTCCCTCGCCAGAAAACTTGGCGGCACGGCGGCTTTGGCCAGGGCCTCCGAAATGCGCTCAGGTGTGAGACGATCCCGCCACGCAGCTAACTCGTCCAGGCCGTCCCACAAAGGCAGAGCGCACACCCTGAGGTATGCCTCCATTTCCCCGATTGACACCGCGCCGTGGTCCGGGTCGAGTTCCAGCGTTCGCGGCGATCCCTCACTGTCGAGCGTGACCCGGTAATCCCCGTTCAGCAATCGACTGAGTGCCCACGGAACGAGAGCGGCCAAGCTACTCGGATTGTTTTCCATACCTTACCAAGTATCGCTCGCCTGCCCAATTGCGGGCAATTCGGGCCCCGATAGACGGGACGCGCCATTAAAGTGGGATTCTCGGAAACTGGCCCAAGACGGCGATCCGGGAGATCACTCCCGTGAAGTTCGTAGTCGTTGGCGCGTTTCCGCGCCGGGCTGTTCTTTATTCAGTCTCCGAACCGAAGTTGGAGCGCGCCTGCGATTCGAGTCTCTACCCACCGCTTGGCCGCGTGGGGGCCGACTCGGCTGGGCTTCGTTATGCTTGACGTAATGCATAACGAATGATATCCTGATGAATGATCGCCGGCTATCGAGACAAGCGCACGAGAGATTTCGCGGCTGGACACCGGGTGAAAGCATTCTCTGGAATCGAACGCCCGGCGCGCTTGAAGCTCGACCGGCTGGAGGCGGCTGTGGCGGTCAAGGATCTCGCAGCCCTGCCCGGCAATCGTTTCGAAGCGCTCGCCGGCAATCGTAAGGGACAGTACAGCATCCGGATCAACGACCGGTGGAGGATCTGTTTCGAGTGGCCGGACGGAGCGCCGGGGCCGTCGAACGTAGAGATTATCGACTATCATTAGGAGGACTGACAGTGACCGCGATACATCCAGGGGAACACCTAGCCGAAGAACTGAAAGAACTCGGCATGAGCGCTGCCGAACTGGCGCGCAAGCTGGATGTGCCGACCAACCGCATCACCGGCATCTTGAATGGGCAGCGCGCCATCACCGGGGACACGGCCTTGCGTCTGGCCCACTTCTTCGGCACCAGTGCGGAATTCTGGCTTAACCTGCAGAGCCTTTACGAACTGCGCATGGCCCAGAAGAAGGCAGGGAGGGCTATAAAGGCGCTTCCCAGGTTGAACCACCGCGAACGCGTTCCTGCGTGAAATGCCGACTGATCAAGTGGCGTCGCCAAGCGGTTTGCAAGGCGCTGGTCAAGCGCCGAGATGAGTCTCGGCGCGGCACGCAAGAGTGCGTGCGCCACGAAGTGGCCCCAAGGAAATCAATGGGTTGCCAAGGGTTCTCTAGAAGATGAAGCTCAGCCCGCCGCGGAAACTGCGGGGGGTCTCGACCAGCAGCACGCGCTGGCCGTCGGCCATGGCCAGCGGCAGATAACCCTGCGCCAGCATGTTGCGCAGATCGGCGGTGGCTTCCATGCGCCAGGGCAGCATCGAGAAGCCCGGAATGGGCTGCCGGATGTAAACGTTCAAGCCCGGCATGGGCGCAACAGCCTGGGTGCTGTACAGGTGGCCGGGCATGGCCCAGCGGTGACTGTCGGTCCACTGATAGCTGGCGATCATGTGCGTGCCGGTCCAGGGCGAGGTAGCGCTGATGCGGGTGGTGGCGGCCTGCTTGCGGCCGGAGCGGATCATGGAGCGCAGCTCATCCGGACTGTCGCTGACGATCTCGCGGTCCAGCGCGGTGAGCGCGCCCATGGAGCCATACATCACCGTGGCGCTCAGATGCTCGCCCACATTCTGCGTGACGGCGGCCGTGTATCCCACGCTGTGATAATTGCCGGCGTCGAAGATCGAGTTGCCGGAGAAGAGGTCCGGGACGATGTCGCCGCCGCTATACATGCCCGCGGGCGCCACCAGCGAGAGGGCCGCATTGGTCACCGATTCGCGGTAGGCGGAAACCAGATAGGTCCGGGAGCCGCCCTTGAGAGAGTACGACAATTCGTACTCTTCGCCGCGCTGGACTTTCGGCCGCCCGCCCAGCAAAGAGATGCGCGGGAACAGACCGAGGGTGCTGAGATCGCGCTGGAGATCCGGATCCTGGGATACCGCGCCGCCGAGGTCGGGCCGGCCGTTGCCGGAGGTGTATGCAAAATCCACTTCGGCGTTGTTCCCGGCCTTGTAGCTCAGGCGCTCGTACGGGCTGAAATAGTTCAGGCGGTTGAGGAACGAGACGGAATCGAGCGTGAATCCATACTGGATCGCGAGGTTGTCGGTGAGCTGCGTGCGGTCATTGAAGGCGGCGGACATGGAGCGCAGCATGGGCAAAGCGGAATCCGTCCCCGCGGCTACCGCACCCAGGCGCTCGGGCAGGAACAATTGCCGCATGGTGAGGGAAACCTCGGGGCTGCCGCCGGCGACGTTGCGGCTATAGCTGGTGCGGAACGCCGCGGTGGGCACGCCCGTCTGCGAGCCGTATCCCACGTTGCCGCTCACCTGTACCATGTTGCCGCCGTACAGCGAAGTAGCCAGCGCAAAAGCGGTGCCGAGATCGGCCTCGTTCCCGATACCCGTGACCAGCGGGCCGTCTCCCGCGGAAACTTTCAGGATGCCGCGCGTGTCCGAGAAAACCGCGCTGCGCACGCTGGCCGCCGGCTTGCCACCCAGCGGATCGGCGGCGAATCGCAGCACCGGCCGGGTGGACGAAGCGGTCCGCAGAACCCACTTCCAATCGTCGCTCATGAGACTGCCGCTGTCGGCCGGCGGGTAGGCGAGCTGGATGGTGCTGAACAGCGTGTTCAGGTTCACATTCAGCACGCTCCGCATGCCGGGCTGCACCAGGATGTTCTTCTTGAGCGCGGGAACGAAAGTGGCGAGCGTCACTTTGACGGAGTAGAGGTCGGGGAACAGCCCCAGGAACTTGAATTGGCCGAGGTCGTCGGTCTGGACCTTCCCATAGACGCGGTCCTGGCGGTTGTAGAGCAGGACGATGGCGCCCATCTGCGGGATGCCCATGGAGTTGCTGACCACCCCGCTGATGACTCCGGAGAGCTGGATGGGTCCGGCCGCCGGCGCGACACAAGGCGCCACCAGACAGGCAATCCCTATTGCCAGGAACCCGACCGTCTTGTGCGTCTTCGTGCTAAACATCCGCGACGCTCATTTGGGGAGCGGGCGCACCCGCTCACACTAGGTTACCGTAAATTGGACCGACGGGGTGAGCGTTTGGTTGCGATTTTTATCCGTAACCTTCAGCCGGAGCGTATACTGGCCCGGAGCCAGGGTATTGAGCGGCAGCAGTTTTTCAACGGTTACCTGGCTGGTGGAGGCGCCCGGAATCTGCGCCACCTCTTCGGTGAAATTGAAGATTCTCTCGTTGGTGCCGCTCTTCACCACTTCGTACTCCACCTGCCCGGACGGCAAATGGGTCCCCTCATCCGCTCCGAAGTTATAGAGCTTCAAGTAGATACCCATTTTCTCATCGCGCCTGAAAACATCATCCATGCGCGGCCGCACCTTGGTGTCGCCAATCACGAACTGGCCGGTGCCGATGCTCTTGCTGGGGACCTTTTCCATCAGGTCGGCCAGGATCAGGGTGCTGGAAGAGAGCTTGTCGGCGTCGAGCCGGGGCACCGTAACGGCTACCTCATAGTTGCTGAGGTTGCCACCCACCACGTCCTTGGCCATGACGTTTAGCCGGTAGGTTCCCGGCGCCAGCGGAATCGTCTTCTGATAAATAGACCTGCGCTTGGTGTAGTCTTGCAGGTACTCGGGCGGCGTGGTGGCCGTGATGGTGTCTTCGAATACGTTCACTACGCGCCGCGTCATGGTGCTGAATTTCCCGTAGATGTCGATCACCGCCTTCTGCACGCCGTCCTTGAGCTGGAATTGCAGGTCCTTGTTCTCGAACTGGAGCGTCACGTTGGTGAGAACCGTGGCCTCCGTAACGGGAAAGAAGTCCTCCCTCACTTTCATGGGCAGAATGTTATAGCTGAGGCGCGACGTAACGGCGGTTTCCAGGTCCGTGAACTTGATCTTCGGCGCCTGCTGAAGTTTGGCGAACTGCTCCAGGCGCGTGAACTCGTTCATGCTCTGGGTCTGGCCGCCGAACGGCTGGCCGAGGTGGGTGCCGTCGGTGTTGTTGAAGCGGTCGGTCTTGTTGGCGAGGCCCATCTGCTCCATGAGGGTGAGGCCGGCGCCCGGCACGTAGAGCAGCGCGTCCTTCTCGGACGGGTCCATGGTCATGTGATACTCGCCCGTCATGGTGGGGTTGACGAACTCAATAATGATGTTGGTGCCGACGCCTTCGATATAACGGTAGCGCCACTGTTCGAAGGGGAAAGTGGAAGTCTCGCCGCCGCCCTCTTCGGGAGGCCGCTCGTAGGTGCCGCCCGAGGGGTGGGATTCGATTTCATCGGCCGGGCCGTAGGTAATGTAGATACGCCCGCGGTCGGTCTTCCAGCCGGGGATGCCCGATGCGTAATGCTCGTTGGCGTAAGCGATGCGGCGGTAGTGTTCTTCCTTAAACTCGTTTTCGACGGTATCCGGAGTGGGGTCGCGGCGCAGCCAGAACTGCTCGATGAACTGCTCGCGCTCTTCATCGGTCTGGAGGCGCTTGAAAGCGGTACGTTCCTCGTCGGTGATGATGTAGGCGACGTCCTCGTTCAGCCATTTGCGGTAGGGCGTTTCGAGTTCCTTGCGGAGCTTCTCCTCGCGTCTCTTCTTCTCCCTTTCCGACAAGGGTCTGGCGATGGTTTCACGCTGGGGCGCGGTGGAGGACTTCTTGGTCTCCGGCGGATTCTGATTCTGATCCGTCTGCTGTGCCACGGCGAAGAGGCCAAGGACAATGGACAAGGAAACGCAGGCAATCGAAAGGCGTGTGGCGTTCATACGGCTCACCGTTTCCTCAGGACATGGCGCAATTAGCTTAAACCTATTTTAGATCGTGCGGTTAGACACGGTCAATCCCGTGAATGGAGGGCACAGGTGTGCCGACGAGAGGCAATTCTTCGATCACAGATATTTTCGAATTCTTTTCTCTTTAGTTGCAATAAGTTACATGGCTGAAAAGAAGAGTCCGGGGTGACGCCGCGTTAACGTGGGAGACGGAAGAGGGAGTTCGGCTGCCAGAATCTGCCTTTAAGTTCCCATCACCTCCCCCATCACCCCCACCGCTCCCTTGGTTGGAGCGTTCCTCTCCGTTTCCGGATTCCCTCTCTCTCCAAAGCGGCGAGAGGAAGCGCACGCGCTCGCATTCCGTTCGCGTCCCCTCCAGAATCACCGCCACCGAATCCGCCGGCAGTGAATCCATCGCCGCCGAAACAATTGATCTCGGGACCGGGACAAAGCCGATTTTGCAGGCGAACGCCTGCGCGGATCGGGCCAGGGTGATGGTCTCGAACTCGAGGTAGAGGTCGGTCCCGCGCTGGCGTGCGCGCCAGTACGCGTTGAGAGCCCACATGATCCCGTGATCATGATACGGCTCCAGGAAGTCGGTTCGTCCGGGCACGCCGCTGTCCGACTCGCGAATTTCGCTGGCGCCCAGGTGGACGCGCAGTTGAGAGGGACCGGGCATGTTCATGCTGGAATAGTCGACGCGTGCTTTGACCCGGAACGAATAGTGTTGCGGAAACAGAGAGGCGAAACGAAAGGTGCTATGCAGCCCCAGGGTCACATCGTAAATGGCGTCCGGACCGCTCCCATTCCGTTTGGCCCGGCATTCGAAGACCATTGGCCGGTAGATGCGATCGTAGGCGTCATAATGTTCCAGCACGGACCGCAGATCCGCGATGCTCGCGCCGCGAATCCGGATCGCGCCCACCCAATGAATCACTGTGCCGTTCTGCGCGGCGATGCGCTGATTCAGAGCCGCGTCGCTGATGTTCCATCGGACCAGCTTGCCGGACGCCAGTCTGGCTGCCGCTTCTCTCGATGCGTAATCGGGCGCCCACGACAGTTCCCCCAAATCGAACCGGCTGGACATCGCCTGTTCCGCGGCAGCGACGTAATGGTCGTACTCGCGCAGGATGCGAGGGTCGAGGACGGTGGTGCATCGCGCCGCCCAGCAGGCGCCGCCGAGTCCGCAGACCACCACCGCCGCGTTGAGAAGGTGGCTCATCGGTGGAGAGCGGCCATGGCCCGAATGAACTCCGGATTACCCGCCAGTTTGCCGACGCGCGGCTCGACACCGAGATACATCAGATAGTCGCAACGCTCTCCTATCGCTTTCCAGCCCCACTCGAAGGTCTTGGCGAGATCGCCCATGGCGTAATGGACTGAGGCAAAGTAGAACGCCGGAACATAACGGCTGCGCGACATTTCCTCGAGCCGCGCCAGTTCCTGTCTGGCTTCCGCGAGCTTTCCCACTGTGGCATAGGCGCTTGCCAGGGCCGCTACCGAAGCTGGGCTGTTGCCTGAAAACGCCGCCGCGCGCTTGTACTCTTCGATGGCCTGGTCGAATACTCCCTTTTGCTGATACGCCATGCCCAATGTCTGATGCGCCAGGGGAAGACTCGGGTCGATTTCCGCCACCGAACGGAATTGCTCGATAGCCTGGTCGTACTGGCGGGAATAGTAGAGGCACCAGCCTACCCCTATATTGATGCTGGGCGACAGGGGCTCGAGTCGAAGCGCCTCCCGCATCTGTCCGGTGGCTTTGGGGAGGTCGCCGGCGGCCATGAAGTAGTGGCTGTACCAGTGCCGCGCCGTGGCGGAACTCGGATTCAGTTCCAAGGCGCGAGAAAACTCGCGCGCGGCGCCGGGAAGATCCCAGTCGTACGACAGCTTCACGTAAGCCAGGGAGACGTGGCCTTCGGCCAGGTCCGGGTCCAATTCGAGGGCCTTCTGGGCGGCGGACTTCGCCAGGGGCATGGCTTGGTTTGGCGGCATGCCGTCGGTGCCGACCGACCCGAGCAGCGAGTAGGAATCCGCCAGGCCGGTGTAGGCAAGCGCGTAGGTGGGATCGGCGGCGATGGCTTGCTGAAAGTACTGCGCGGCTCGCCTCAGCCCATCCTCCGTCCGCCGGTTCCAGAAGTACCGCCCTCGCAGGTAAGCGTCCAGTGCTTCCGGCTTGGCTTGGCGTTGGCGCCGGAGGCGCTCCCTGTCCCCGGCCGTGATGTTGACCTGGATCTCGCTCGCGATGGCCTCCGCGACCGCCGATTCCAGAGCCAGGACGTCTTCTATGCCGCGCTCATAACTGTTCGCCCAATGTACATCCTGCGTCCTGGGGTCGATCAACTGGGCGTCGATCCGGATTCGCCCGCCGGACCGCAGTACACTTCCGGTCAGAACCCGGTTTATCGACTGGTTCCGGCGAATCTCAGCCCAAGCGTTGGCATCTTGCCGTCCGCTAACCTCTGAGGTGAACGAAACCAGGCGCAGGTTTCGCAAATTGGCGAGACGGGTGATCAAAGCCTGGGTCATTCCGTCGGCGAAATAGTCCTGGTCCACAACGTCTTTCTGAACGCTGCGAAAGGGCAGAACAGCCAAGGTGTTGGCAGGCGCCGTTAGCGGCGCACGCGGGCGTGTATCGATATTTCCGACGACGAATTTCGCGATAGCCCCGATGCCGGCCAGCAGTAAAATCCCGGCAAGAGCTAGCCACTTCAGCGCCCAGCGGGATGACGACGGCGGGGTTTGCGCCGCCGCCCCGGCAGGTTCCACCACAAAGGTGCGCACAGGCGCCACGAACCGGTAGCCGCGCCGGGGAATTGTTTCGATGTAGGCGGCTTCCTCTCCCGTGTCGCCGAGTGTCTTGCGAATCAAGGAGATATTGCGCGTGAGGGCGCCTTCTTCCACGAAGGTGTCGGGCCAAACCGCCTTCATCAGGTCGCCCTTATCGACCATCCGGCCGGCGCTGCGGACCAGTACAAGGAGAGTCTCGGACGCCTTGGGCGGCAGGGAGATCAGCTCGTCGCCCCGCCGCAGCAACCGCTCGCCGGTGTCAATGCGATACTGTCCGAACTCGTATCCCTCAATCACCGGGGGCGGCATGGGTCCTGGTAGTCACAGTCCGCGACCTAGGACGAGGTTATCACAGAGGTTCGGGCATGAAAAGCCCGACATCAGAGTTTCATCAGGGATTCCTCAGTGTTTCCGAAGGACCGCCCCCTGGCCGGAGGGGCACACTCGGTTTGTGAGAAACAGATGGCCGGCACTCCCGGACTCTGAACGGAAGGAGAAGAAATCATGTGGAAAATCAAAGTCGCTCTACTGGTGGGGATACTGGCTTCACTGACCGGTTGCGCGGGCGTCGTCTCGCTGCATCCGGTGGCGCTACCCAACGATAAAGATGTCGTTCTCGATCCTGCGATGGTGGGCACTTGGGAGAAGGTTAAAACCAAGAGCGGTGACGCGAAAGAAACCTATATAGTCACCCGCGCCGAGTCCGGGTACCTGGTGAGTACGAAACCCGACGAATTCAAAGGGACCATGCACCTCCTGAAAGTGGGCGATCGGTACCTGCTGGATGTCTATTGCCCTAGCGACGGCGCACCGCCCCCGGTGCATTTGTTCTTCAAGCTTCGGCTGGACAAGGACACTGCTTGGGTGGCCGAGATGGACAGCGACTGGTTCAAGGAGCAGATCAAGACCAGCGCCCAGCTTCGCCACGAAGTCCTGATGGAGGACGACGACCGGATCGTGTTGACGGCGTCGCCCAGCGAGTTGCGGCGCTACCTGCTGCCGTATGTCAAAAACGACCAATCGTTCGGCGGTGAAATCGAGCTGCGCCGAATCAAGTGAGCATCCCCATGCAACCGATTCGCCAACTGGCAGCCCTTGTGCTGATCGCCGCGCTCTCTTGCGGCTGCTCCATCAAGAAGCTGGCGGTGAACAAGATCGGCACCGCTCTGGCTTCCGGCGGCTCTACATTCGAGGGGGACGACGATCCCGACCTCGTGGGCGACTCGCTCCCGTTCGCGCTCAAACTGATGGAAAGCCTGCTCGCCGAATCCCCCCGGCATACAGGCCTGCTGCTCGCAACCGCCAGCGGGTTTACCGAGTATTCGTACGGGTTCGTCGGACAACGCGCCGAGCGCGCCTTCACGGAGAACCTGGAGGAGAGCAACGCGCTTCGCGGCCGCGCGCGGAGGCTCTACCTCCGTGCCCGGGCATATGGTATGCGCGCCCTGGAGGTCCGATACCCGGGCTTCAGCGCCGCCCTCGACAACGATCAAGCTGGAGCCCTGGCGCGCGTTCGTAAGCGCGACGTGCCGCTGCTCTACTGGACGGCCGCGGCTCACGGGCTGGCCATCTCGGCGTCCAAAGACGACACTGAGATGATCGCGCAGTTGCCGGTGGTCGAAGCATTCATCCGGCGCGCGATGGAACTCGATGAAGTCTGGAATGAAGGCGCGTTGCCCGAGTTCCTGATCAATATCGACGCGGCGCGCACCGATGCGAGCGCCGCGGAACTCCAAAGCCGGATCGAGCGCTACTATGAACAGGCGCTCCGCCTTTCGGGCGGACGACGCGCCAGCTTGTTCGTTTCCTACGCCGAAAACTCTTCCATACCGGCGCAAAACCGCGCCCGGTTTCAAGAAATGCTCGAACGGGCGTTGCACATCGATCCCGACCAACATCCTGAAACGCGGCTTGCCAACTTGATCTCGCAGCGCAGGGCGCGCTGGCTGCTGGGCCGGATCGACGACTTGTTTCTCGAAGGGTCCGCTCCGGCGGAAAAGGAGAACTAAGATGTTGCGATCGATGATCAGCGTGCTTCTGCTCGGTGGTTTGACTCCGGCCCTGCCCCAGACCGTCATCAAGATGGGGACTCTCGCTCCCGATGGTTCCGCCTGGCACCAGGCTTTTCAGTCGATGGGCGAGCAATGGCGCAAAATCTCCGGTGGCCGGGTGAAGCTGGTCATATACCCGGGCGGCGTGCTGGGCGATGAGCCGGATATGGTCAACAAGATGCGCATCGGCCAGATTCAAGCCGCCGGCCTCTCCGGCGCCGGCCTCTCCGGCATCGAGCCGGGCGTGATGGCCCTCCAGATTCCCATGATGTTCGATTCCTACGAAGAGCTGGACTATGTGCGCGAACGCGTGGCGCCGCGCCTGGAAAAGATGATCGAAGCCCGTGGATATCTGGTGTTGAACTGGGGCGACGTCGGCTGGGTCCATTTCTTCACTACTCGGCCAGCCACCCGCCTGGCGGACATGCGCAATATGAAGCTTTGGACCTGGGCCGGGGACAACGACACGCTCGAACTCTGGAAGGCAAACGGGTTCCGGGCCGTGCCCCTGGCCGCAACGGACATTCTGACGGGCTTGCAGACCGGGCTGATCGAAGCGGTCCCGATGACGCCGCTCTACGTCCTGCTCAACCAGAGTTTTGGGATTGCGCGCAACATGATCGACGTGAAGTGGGCTCCGTTGATTGGCGCCACCGTCGTCACCCGGCGCATGTGGGATTCCCTTCCTCCGGCCCTGCAGGCCGACATGATGAAAGCCGCGCACGAGGCGGGCGTAGGCCTGCGCGAGGGCATACGCAAGATGGCGGATGAGGCCGTCGCCACCATGCAGAAGCGCAGGCTGCAGGTGATCCACGTGGATGCCGCGACGGTGGCGGAGTGGCGCCGGGATGCGGAGGGCGTCTATCCCAAATTGCGGGGCAACCAGGTTCCGGCCGATTTATTCGACGAGGTCCGCAACCTCCGCGACGAATACCGCGCGTCCGCGGCCGGAGCTCGAAAATGAGCGCGCTTGCGGTGGCGGCCAGCGACGCGCCGCCCGCGGAAGCCGGCCGGTGGAGCGCGCTCGAACGGCTGGTGCCGGCGGTCGCTGTGACGCTGATGTCGCTGCTCCCCATCACCGAAATGGTCTCCCGGCAGTGGAGATTGCCGGGAATCCCGGGTTCCACCGTTGCCGTGCAGCATCTCACGCTTTGGATCGCCTTCATCGGGGCCGCCTTGGCCGCCCGCTCCGACCGGCTCCTGGCGCTTTCAGCTAACACTTTTCTCCCCGAGCGATGGGCCCGGAGCGTACGCATCTTTGTCTCCGCCGTGGGCGCGGCCATTGCCATGTGCCTGGCCTGGGCCGGCGCACTGTTCGTCAACGCCGAGCGGCTGGGAGGCGGCGTACTGGCGGCCGGCATCCCGCGCTGGCTGGCGCAAGCCGTCATGCCGGCCGGCTTTCTGGCGGTGGCGGCCGGCATCGTGTGGCATGCTGCGCCGAACCGTCGCGGCAGGCTTTTGGCGGCGCTCGGATTGTGCGTTCCGTGCCTGCTGGGGTTCTCGCCGGCGCCTCACAGCGGCGCCATATTGGCGGCCGGAATCGGGGTCATCCTGGTGGCGGCGCTGCTGGGTCTCCCGATCTTCGCCACCCTCGGCGGCGTCGCGCTGCTGCTGTTCTGGAACGAAGGGGTGCCGGTGGCGGCCGTGCCCGTCGAGACCTACCGCCTGGTGGCCTCGCCCGTCTTGCCGTCTATTCCGCTGTTCACCTTCGCTGGCTATCTGCTGGTGGCGGGCGGCGCGAATCACCGCTTGTTGCGGGTCTACCAGGCGCTGATCGGATGGATGCCGGGCGGGCTGGCCATTACGACCGCAGTGGTCTGCGCCATTTTCACTTGGGCTGGCTCGGGTGTGACCATCCTGGCCATGGGCGGCCTCCTGCTGCCAATGCTGGTGAAGGCCCGCTATCCGGAGAACTTCTCGATCGGCCTCATCAACGCTTCCGGATCGCTGGGTCTCCTGTTTCCGCCCAGCCTGCCGGTCATCCTCTACGGCATCTACGCGCGCACTCCCATCGACCAGTTGTTCGTCGGCGGGTTCTTACCGGGAATCCTGATGGTTGCCTTCGTTTCGGCATGGGGCGTGTACCAAAGCGTCAGGAATCAGGCCGAACACACCCGGTTTTCGGGGGCCGAGGCGGCCAGGGCCATGTGGTCCGCGAAGTGGGAACTGGCCATTCCCGCGATCGTGCTGGTCGGCCTGTTCGGCGGCTTCGGCACTCTGGTGGAGGCGGGCGCCATCACGGTGGTGTACGCCTTCTTCATCGAGTGCCTGGTGTACAAGGGCTTCTCGGCGCGCCGCGATTACGCCGGTGTGGCCAAGGAATGCGTCACTGTGGTGGGAGGAGTGCTGCTGATTATCGGCGTGGCTGTAGGATTCACCAATTACCTGGTGGACGCCCAGTTGCCGGCCCGTCTGATCGAATTGACCCAGGCGCACATCCATTCGAAGTACGTATTCCTCCTGCTGCTGAACTTGGCGCTGCTAATCAAAGGCTCGTTCATGGATGTCTTTTCAGCCATCATCGTCGTGGTACCGCTCATCACGCCGATTGCGGCGGCCTTCGGCATCGAGCCGGTTCAACTTGGCATTATCTTTCTCTCCAACCTGGAACTGGGATATCTGACACCGCCGGTGGGGATGAACCTGTGTCTGTCTGCCTATCGCTTCCAGCGCCCAATGGCCAGCGTCTACCGGGCCACTCTGCCGTTCTACCTGATCTTGCTGGCAGGCGTTCTTCTGATCACGTATGTCCCATGGTTCACCATGGCGCCGGTGCACTGGTTCGCAGGCGGATGAGCGGGTTCTCCCGGAGCAAGGAGCTGTCCGGGACAGATCGATACGGCTTGAGACGCATCGGGCTGGCTTGCCGGTCTACTTGACGCTCCTTCTCCACGACCACCTTCCCGCCGAGATCCAGGTCCGACAGAACCTGCTGGATTTCCATTTCAAGCGAGGCCAAGGCCGATGTTTCAACTTCGACGCTCAGTTCGACCCGTGCTTGAAGCTGTCCGGCGGATCGCAGTTTCGATATGATCTTCGACCCGAGCCGATTCCACAACTCGGGGGGAACCACGCCCCTTACGCGCAGCACAGTCTTCCTGGGCGCTTCCGAAACGCTCGGAACCAGCCGGCGACGCTCGACAGATGCGGGGCTGACCAGAGTGAATGTAGAAGGCGCGCGGGCTTGTTCCCGGCAGCGTTGCCTGCACGGCAGTCGGCCGGAGCCGCCAGGCTATCTCGGAGCGCCTTGGCCCGATCCTTCCGAACCACGAAAACGTCGTAGACGAAATCAATCTCTTCGGGCGGAAGTTTCTCGTTGAACCAGAGGCGATTGAACCCGCCTTCCGGCCGCTCACCGGCGGCGAAGCCCAGGTCTCCGCGAGCCACCAGTTCCGGGATCTTCTCGCGCAACACCTTGTCCGGATCCACCAGGCGCGTCAGCGAACCATCCAGAAAACACTTCCTCAGGCTGGCCAAAGGCCACGCGCCCGTTTCCTTGAATGCGGCGGGCCAGTTCCGTTCCAGGTAGCCCGCGCCAACGCTGTCATTCAACCGGCTCTCGGATTTCAGGGCGGCAAGAATCCGGCCGCCCAGCGTCTCCCCGCTGCTTGCATGACCGGAGCCCAGGTCGATGACATGCAGGCCATCGCCTTCGGACGAATCGGCAATGACAACAAACCGGTAGCTCGCCCACATCTCCTCAACCAGTTCCTCTTCCGCATCGAGGACGCTGTCCTGGACGCCTCTCAAATCCGCCGCCTGGACATCGGCGCCGAGCGTCCCTTCCTGCAGTTCCTTCTGAACGCGCCGCCAGGCCAGGACAAGCTCGGCCTTCTCCCGCAACTCCTTGCCCGGCTTCTTTACACACCACACCAGCGCCGCCGGATAGTCGCGGGACGATTCACCCCGCTTCTGCGTCCAATCGCGAATCATGTCACGCGTCGCGCCGGTCGTTGTCCACTCCCGGCTCCGGATCGACCACAACCACCTGCAGCCGCGGCGAGTTATCGATGTCGGCGGAGTCGGCCGGGAACGGTTCAATCCGAATGGGGGTGTCCTTCTCGAATTGTTCCCGCACCACTCTTCCGCATCAGCGGGCGGACATCCTTCTCGAAATCCAACGACGCCTTGCGGTCGTTGACCACCTTCTTCAAGGTTGGCTGGTGGTGGATGCGGAAACCGTCGTTGGAAACCTTGCGGATGAAGAATGCCTTCGCCTCCAGATTCCGAGCCGCCGAATCGATTGATGTGGTATCGACCGCGGGGCCGCCCAAGGCGAAGCGGAGTTCCGGCAGATGCGCGATCCGTTCGCGCTGGCCGCCCGAGGATTCAAAGAAGATGGCCGTCGCAACCCGCCGGTGAATGTCCTTGAGTGGCGCCCTTGGTATCGGCGTCCAAGGCCCGGCGCGTGCCATAGGCCCGGCGATATCGGTTTCGATCGCCGGTACTCAGCCGCGATTCGCCCACTTGGCCCAGGACGGCGCCGCGGAATCCCATCACGTGCAGGGGCGCCGATCCCAGCGTCAAGAGCGGTTCGACGGTCTGTTCCCGATGCTGTTTGGCGAACGCCCACGAGACCCACTGCGCCAGCATCGCCAGCGTTCCGCGCGTCTGCTGATACTGCGGCAGCGCCTGCCATTTTCGCTGGAAGACCGATAGCGTCGCGGGATGGAAGGGGAAACACGTCTCAAACCGGCCGCGCAGGAACTCCCGCGCCTTCGCCCCCGTCGACGCCGAATCCACCGCCGTCCACTCCGACGGCAATTGCGCCCGCCGCTCGAAGCACCAGTCGGCATAGATTGGTGGCTACCTGGCGCCGGTGCTTCTCCGGCCCCAAGTCCTCGAACAGGCGGCGGCGGACCACCTCGCTGATCTCGCCTTCGTCGTTCGCGATCAGGTCCTTGGCGACGCGCCGGACCACCTTGGTGATCTTGTCCTGCCACTGCATGTCCCAGTCCGTCATTTCGACCTGGCTTCGGGGCAGGCTGATCACCGCCGCGCTGTGCGTCGTTCCGGTCATTGCGACCGTCAGATTCTGCAGGAATGCATAGAAACCATCGGCCAGGTTTCGGTGCCGATTGCAGAAGTTCAGCACCTCGTCGCAGAGGATCAAGACCTGCCCGCCGGCCGCCTCGAAGAGCCGGCCCAAAGCTTCCGTTCCCGGCGCGGATTGCTGTGCGGCCGGTCCCCAGCGCCGCGATCCCTTCCGGGCCGGCCAGTTGGCCGGCGATATCCAGCCAGGGCGTCTCACGCCCAGGCCGCGGGTCCCAGGCGTTCCCTACGAACGCCGCGACCTTCGCCTTCGGGCACTCGGACAGACCGGCTGAATCGAGAAATCCTTCACGCCCGAGTACGCCGCCGCCGCCTTCCCGAGGCGCGCAAGATGGTACAGCGTCGCCAGCGTGTGGGTCTTGCCGCCGCCGAACTGCGTCACCAACGTCAGCACCGGAGCCGCGTTCTGGTCGTCACGCCGCTCAGCCGCTGCAGCACCATTCCCGCGTGCTCTTTCAGCGCTCGGGTGAAACGTTCCTCAGAGAAGAACTTGGCGGGATCGCGATAGTCCTCGGTTCCCTTGTTGGCGACCACCTGTTCCAGGTGGATCGCGAACTCATCCGGATTGAACGACCGCCCCTGGCGCACTTCGTCGCGCGGAATGGCGATCCTGTACCAAGGGTCCAACTCTGCCATAAAGTCAATCCGCCTTCACGCCGCCACCCTTGGCAGCAGGTGTTTCAGTTCCACCCACGGCGCTTCGGGATCTTGAAACAGATGGCTGGCGCCGAGCACCTCTATGCCCACGAGCTGTTCTCCGGCCGCGAAATCGAGTGAAATATCGTCCGTCACTCGAACCGAACGGCACTGGAGGTTTCCGCCCACCAACTGGATATACAGGGCGTCGGCCTCTTTGTCATAGGTGATCTGCATTTCGGCTGCCTCTCTTCAAAAGTAATACGTATAGACCGTCACCACAACCAACCGGTCCGCCTCCTCCGCCACTATTGCCGTCACTTGCTGCACGGCATACCATTCACCAGCCCATTCGCGCTGGTATTCGAGATTCAGGCGATACAGCCACAGCCCGCGCTGGGCCGGTTCCCTTTTGCCGCTGCGAATCGCCGCGGTCACGTCCGCTTCCGTTGTTCCCCGCTGCGCGCACCGGTCCCGAGCATGGCGGGTGAATGCAATCGGCTTAGCTTGTTCGCTCATCGTGGCGCCGCCAGCAGCATCGCATCCAGCAGCCGCTTCTCTTCGCTCTCTTTCGGATACAACGCCGAGAGCGCGTTCGCCAGCCGCAGAAAGTCGGGGCTGCGCTCGGTCTCCGATTTGAGCATGGACCGCAACGCGTTCGCCCGTCCTCCAGCCTGTAACAGCATCGCGGCGTGAACCCGGTCGAGAGTGGTGGCCTCGCGCCGCGTCTTCAAGGCCTCATCGGCGACGCCCGCCTTCTTGCGCCCGCGCTTCGGCGCGATGTCCGGAACGGCGGCTCGACCAATCCGGCGGCCGAAAACAGGTCCAACTGTTCCGCGCCCCTGCGCGACTCTCTCGATCCGCTCGGCGGCGAGTTCCGTGCCGGCCTCGCCAAAGAGTTGCTGCGAGCGCTCCCGCACCGGCAGAAGCCGCACAACACCCTTCTTCGTCTCAATGATCCGGCCTTCCCATTCGGAGAGGTGAATGCCGAGCGGTTGCGCGAACCGCCGGGCGACATCGTAGATGAGCGTAAAACCTGGCTTCTTCTTACCCGGCGTGGCTTCCTCGTCTTCATCGCCGGCGGTCTCCTCCTCATCGTCCTCGCCCGAATCCTCCGTCTGATCATCGGTAGCTTGGACCGTCCAGAGAAAGAGCGCCGTGAGGCGGGCGTCTTCTTCTAAAGCGCCGGCGCCGCCGTTGCGAGCCTGCGCTTCGGGAGTACCGAGAACCTGCTCAGAGCGACGCGGCCGACCACCTCCCAGACTTTCTCAAGGTATTCCGCCAGAGTTTTCTCGGTGCCATCCGGAGTTTCGACCTTCGCGTAGCGCGAGAAGATTTCGAGGGCCGGGCCGATGCAGGCGAACACGAGGTCGGCGCCGCGGACACCCTCGCGTTCCAGACGATCCATCCAGTCGCCGACTCGCTTGGGCAGTTCGCGGAGGACCTCGCCCCAATCGCCGGTTATGTCTTCGGTGCGTGGGCGGCAGACGAGGTGGACGCTGGTGGCGAGGGCAGCGGAGTTCTGGGCGCGAAGACGGTGCGGCGCTCTGTCGAATCGGCCACGAGGCCGTGATTACCCAGCGCCCTTCGTCATACCCGACAGGAGCGCCTCCCAGCCCTCGGTGGTCTTGTGAGCGAACACAACACATCCCACGCCGTTGTCGGCTAGGACCATTCTGCCCGCGGAGAAGGCGAGTCCCATACGAGCTTCAAAGAACTGACGATCCTTAGGTCGCCCCTCGAACTCTTTGGTCCCATCTTGGACGATTTCGTTGGCTTTCGGCGTGAGTGGTCCGACATCGATCTGAGGAAACATCCTCTTTAGCCAAACGTAGAAGAAATCAGACAGATCAGCGTAGGGAACCGCATCGTAGTAGGGGGGATCGCTGAACCAAATCGATGCGCTCGCCGCGGGAAGCCCGGGGTTGGCAGCGTCGTAACTCGATTGCGTCCCGATGCGCCAATTCGAACCGATCCCAGTCAGGGTTGAGTACGTATTTTCGGATACGACCTCGAAACCTCCGCTCGAACTTGAGATCGGCACCCCTTCAGCAAACTCCCACCGGACCGGGATCGCCTGCATGTTGAAGAACTTCCTTGGGCACTCCGCGACGGCTCCCACGGACAGTTGGCCGACACAGCTCTGCGAACTTCGAGACCAGAAGTGCAGAGGCCGCTGAGGTTTTGCTTGACGCCAGACTTGCGGTCGCCTGAACCAGAGAGATCATGGCCAGTTTTTGCCGAGCTGTGAACAAATCGCCCCATTGAAGCATCCCGTAGCGCTGCACGCGGAATCCAAGCGTACCGATAGGCGGTAGCGGCTCGTCCG
>CAVYHQ010000017.1:0-156723 GCA_963768385.1 Bryobacterales bacterium | reverse complement strand
ATCCCGATCCGCCTGCGGGCGTCCAGCCCACCTGCGAGACCGCCGGCGTGCTGAACGCGATTGTCTCCGCGGTGGCGTCGCTCCAGGTGGCGGATGCGCTGAAAATTCTCTCCGGTAATGCCGGCCTGGTGCGCGCGCGCCTCACCACGATCGACGTATGGGACGGAGGCATCCGGCAGATCGAAGGACCGCCGAGGGATGCGGAGTGCCCCGCGTGCGCCCGCCACGAGTTCCCCTACCTGGAAGAATCGCCGCGCCCGCCGGCCACCCTGTGCGGCCGGAACGCGGTACAGATCCACGACCGCGAGCGCCCCATTGACCTGGTGGCGTTGAAAGCGCGTCTGGAGCCGCTGGGCGAAGTCCGCGCCAACGAGTTTGCGCTACGCTTCTTCGTCGCGCCGTATGAGATGACGGTCTTCCCCGACGGCCGCGCGATCGTCAAGGGGACCAGCGACACCGGCGTGGCGCGCAGTTTGTACGCGCGGTACGTGGGGTGAGGGGGGAACTGGATCAGCGGTATCATTTGTTGTGATGCGACGCCTCTATGTTCATAACTTCCGTTGCCTGGAGAACTTCGAATTGCCGGTCTCTGGCCAGTCGTCCCTCCTGCTGATCGGAAAGAACGGCTCGGGCAAGACAACGGTTGCGCTGGCGCTGGAGGTTCTGCAGAAAATCGCCCGAGGCACGAACCGGGTAGGCGAACTGGTGAAACCGACTGATCTCTCTCGCGGGCGCGCGGATGTGCCTATGCGATTTGAGATCGAGGTTGAACTGGAAGCCCAGACATACGGGTACAGTATCGCTTTCGAGTTCCCGCAGGGGTTCAAGGAGCTTCGTGTCCTCGAAGAGAAGCTCACGGTTGGCGGCAAGCCCGTCTACTCGCGAGAAGTGGCGGAAGTGCATGTTGCGAGGATGGGTCAGGAGAAGGAGGCGAGTTTCCGTATCGACTGGCACTTGGTGGCTTTGCCGATCATTCAGCAACAGTCGAAGCACGACCCTTTAGTCGTTTTCAAGCAGTGGCTCGCTCGCATGCTCATCCTTCGGCCGGTTCCCAGCCTGATTCTGGGAGACTCCAAACAAGAGACGCTGGAACCGAACCTTCCGGTCACCGACTTTGGCGCGTGGTTCTCTGGGCTCCTGGCTTACGCGCCGTCCGCTTACGCCAGGATCGATGAGTATCTCAAGCAGGTCATGCCCGACCTCAAGGACATCAAGAACCCCATGGTCGGCACGGACTCTCGCTACCTGTTCGTCCAGTTCTCCAACGACCAGGGAAGCGTAAGCCTTCCTTTTATGGATCTGTCCGACGGCGAAAAATGTTTCATGATATGCGCCCTGGTGCTCGCCGCCAACGACGCTTATGGCCCGGTGTTCTGCTTCTGGGATGAACCCGATAATTATCTTGCACTGTCGGAGGTTGGTCACTTTGTGGTGGCTCTCCGCAGGGCCTTCCAATCTGGCGGCCAGTTCATCGCGACCTCGCACAACCCCGAGGCGATTCGTCGTTTTTCCGACGAGAATACGCTTCTCCTCTACAGGAAGAGCCATCTCGAGCCCACAATTGTACGACCGCTCAAGGAGATCCAGATCAGCGGGGATCTTGTCGGCGCGCTGATTCGCGGCGACGTGGAGCCATGAGCGTCAACCGGTATCAGCCACACGTTCTGGTGCTGCCCGAAGATGATGCCAATCGCCAATTGGCGAACGGCTTTCTTCTGGATCGGGATCTCTCGATCCGGCGAATCCAGGTGCTCGTGGAGGCAGGCGGCTGGGTCGACGTTTTGGAGCACTTTCTTTCAGACGAAGCCGCCGACATGGATCGTTTTCCCGGTCGATTTATGATTCTGTTGATCGATTTCGATGGCAGGGAAGACAGGCTGCAATACGCGAAAGGCCGGATCCCCCCGCGTTTGACGGAGAGGGTTTTCATTCTCGGCACCTTAACCAAACCGGAAGCCCTGAAGGCCGATTTCGGCGATTACGAAACAATCGGATTGAATATGGCGCGGGATTGCCGCGAAGAAACTAACACGACGTGGGGGCACCCTCTCCTCCGGCACAATACAAGCGAGCTAGACCGCTTGCGCGCAAACGTACGTCCGATCCTGTTTCCGTCCATTTGAGGGACGGCGATTGCGCTATCTTCGCCACGCCGCGATGTGCATGCCGGCCGGTACCTGGGCGTGGGATAGGTCCAGGTCGTCCTTGGTTAGCGGGATGCTCGCTTCCACCGTGGCGGGGGCGTCCGGGTAGTTGTGGCTGAAGGCGATCTTGAGGCGGCGCGCGGGGGTTTCGATGAACGCGACCTGCTGCGTCTCGTCGGAAAAGGAACGCATCTGGCGCGCCTCCGCCGGCTTGTCATGGGTGATCAGGGCTTCGCGCAGGACGCGATCTTCCGCGGCGTAGACCAGCACCGCCACCACGTGCGGGTCTTTGAGGCGCGCATCGGGCATGTCGTCGGCCGGCACGTCCAGACCGGCGTATCTCGAGGTGCCGTCGGCCCTCGATACCTGGAAGCGGACCAGCTCCACATGGGTGTCGAAGAGATGGCGGCCGTCGCCCAGGCGGTGAATGGACCACATTGGCACGTTGACGTAGCCGCGGTCGATCACCCAGAGGCAATTGTCGAGCGTGCGAGCGTCACTGGCTTCGAGCTTCACCGAGTAGAGAGGCTTGGTGTTCGGATTGACTCCGAGCGGCCACGCTTCCAACGTCATGGCGCCCGGCTCGGGTATATCGCCGACGAAGTCTTTGGCGTGGGTGGTTGTGCGCAGCAGGAGGCGCTCATCGGCGGGCCGGCCGGGTACTTGGGTTCCCGTATATTGCCAGGCTACGTTATGGATCTCGACGGTTTCACCGTCGCCTGCGACGGTATAGGAAACGGTGGAGGCGGATTGCGCCTGAAAGGGGATCTTGGCCAGGGCCAGTAGCAACGAGGCGCAGACCGCGGCGGCCGGCAGCAACTTCTTCACCATGCTCCCAGGGTCGCCCGTTGGGATATCATGTGTTTAAAGAGGAGGGATATGGCTTCCGCCGGTATGCCGGCTGCCCCCGCGGCGCCCGGCCTTTCAACCATCGGGCAGATTGCGATCACCGTCACGGACGTAGATCGCGCCGTTCGATTCTACCGTGACACGCTGGGGATGAAGTTCCTGTTTCAGGTCCCTAACATGGCGTTCTTCGACTGCGACGGAGTGCGCCTCATGATCTCCGTGTCTGAGAAGCCCAACGAAATCTACAGCTCGGTCATCTACTTCAAGGTGCCCGATATCCACCAGGTGTTTGGATCCCTCGCCGCGCGTGGCGTCGTCTGCGAAGGCGAGCCTCACTTGATCGCGCGGATGCCGGAGCATGTTCTGTGGATGGCGTTCTTTCGCGACCCAGACCGCAATCTGCTCGCGCTCATGAGCGAAGTGCCGCGCGATCAGGGCCGCGAACGTTAGAGGCCGTGAAAAACGGGCAAGCTAAAGCATGCCCCACCCTATTGCCGCTCGAGTTCATCCAGAAGCGTTGACAGGCGCGGCGCCACCTCGGTGCGGCGGCCAAAACGCAGAGCGTTGTAGTTATCGGTGAACTCCGCCACGGCGGTCCCCAGTTGGCTGGGCGGCAGCGACTCGGCAAACTCCGTGGGCGTGAACCACGCGGGCTTCTGGTAACCGCGGCGTTTCAACAGGTCGAGCATGCGCCCGTAAAGCAGGGTGGCGTCCCCCACCGTGGCCTGGCCGCGGCGGACGCGCTGGACACGGCTGCGGATGCGCAACAGGCGGACCAGTCGCGGCCCGAGCGCCCAGATCGAGGCTCCCAGCGCCAGCACCATCAGGATGCGGACGCCATGGCGCCGGAACCACGCCGCCACGCGGAGATGCCAATTCCAGTCCAGTCCGGAAAGCGAGTCGAACCAGCGGATGCCGATGCTGCGCGCACCCTGTTCGAAGTGGTCGGCTAGCGTGCCCTGCCGGCTGATGTCGTAGCTCACCACCCACTCCTGCCAGAAGGTCTCGGCCGCATCCAGGTACAACCCGATTTGCGTCAGCAGGGCGAAGCCGCGACGGTTGGGATCGGGCGGCGTGGGGTCGAAGGTGGTCCAGCCATGGCCGGGAATCCAGGCCTCCACCCACGCGTGCGCGTCGGAGGCGCGCACCAGCCACAGGTCTGTGATGGGGTTGTACACTCCGCTTTGGAAGCCGGTGGCCAGGCGCGCGGGGATGCCGGCAGTCCGCAGCATCACCGTCATGGCGGAGGCGAAGTACTCGCAGTGGCCCTTCTTGCGTGTGAAGAGGAAGTAAGCCAGCGGGTCGGCCACTTCGTGGTCCGGCAGTTCGAGCGTGTAGCCGTAATCGGCGCGCAGCCGGCTCTCAATGGCGCGCGCCCGCTCCAGATCCGTCGCCGCGCCCGCCGTCATGGCGCGCGCCAGTTCGGGGATTCGCGGGTCGAGCGGCGGCAGTTGGAGATGCTCGCTGCGCGCCCGGAGCGGCAGAATTGGCGCGGGGTAGGGCGCCGGCGAAGTCTCCGGCGGATCCTCGAGCCGGCTATAGGCGTCGTAGTGGAGGCCCCGGGGCGACTGGCGTCCGATCCGGTAGCTTCCGGTCGCCGTCCGCAAGAGAAATGAGTAGCGCAGATCCACCATCTCGGGCACCCCGGCGAAAAAAAGCGCATCGGTGCCGGACGCGTCCACATCGACGTGGTAGTTGATGTGCCGCCCCGGCCGCCGGTAGACGGACGGCTCCAGGTCGGCGCGGCCATTCTCCACTGGGATGGTCTGGTTCGCCCGGCCGGGCTCGGACCACCGTTTCCCGTCGAATTCGGCAAGCGCTCCGCCCCGCCATTTCAGGCCGCCGGGCGTTTCGCTGCTGAAGATGCGGATGTGCATGACCGGCCGGGAGGCGGTCTTGATTTCGCCGATCTCACCCAGCGTCACCTGGCTCGAGAAACCCGGAAGATAGAAGCGATGCGGGATCAGGCGGGAGAACGCCGCTTCGGCGGTGCGCGGCAGGAGAAAGAACAGCCCGGCGGTGAGCGACAGGATTCCCAGAGTTACCAATACCGAATGCAGCGCCAGGCGGGGATAGAAGCGCTTCAGACCGCTGCGCGCCGTAGCTGCGGCCTGGCGCGTGGAGCGGCGAATTTCTCCGCTGGTGAGCGCCGCCATGGCGAACAGCAGGTACAGCCCCAGAAACAGGAAGAAGTTGAAATCGATGGACAGGAGAGCCGCAGCCAGGAGTTCCACAAAGGCGATGGCGGCAGTGTACAGATAATCCCGATTGGTTTTCGCCGTGAGGATCTTCATCACCGCCAGGAAAAACACCAGGTGGACACTGGCGCTGAGGAACTCGCGCGAAAGAAGGAAATAATCAAGCGGGAAAAAACCGGCATAGCCGAGGGTGATGAGCGTTACGGTGCGGTCGGAAAGGTCCAAACGTACCAGCCCGCCGATCAGCAGGCCGCGAAGCAGAAGGCCGGCGGCGGTGAGCGCGATCGTCGGCGTATCCAGATACCCCGAGCCGGCGACCGCGAGATATCCGCTGGCCACCAGGCCCAGTAGCGAGAACTGGAAAAACCGCTCGACGGAGGGGTGCCCTCTGGGGTGCCCTCTGGGGTGCCCTCTGGGCCCGGCGCTCGCATCCGAACGCACCATGACCCCATTCTATCAGCGGGTAGCTTGGTTACCTTCGGCTTTCGGCCTCGAGAGCATACTCCCGAAGCAGTTCTCCGGATGGCCCGTAGACACGCACGAAGTAGACCCCTGGCTGCGTTCCCGGAACCTTGACGTCGGCTTTGGATCCCCCTGCTGGCACAGCAGCCTGCCAGACACGATTGCCGGAGCGATCCACCATTTCCAGCCGGTACCCTGACGAGGCCGGCAAACTCGCCAGATCCAACCGCAGGAGGAGCCATCTGCCTGCCGGCGCTTTGGCTTCGATAGCGGCCCCGCGCGTCGCTGCCAGGTTGACTGCAAAGGGATGAGCTTCGCCCATATCCGGACGGCTGAGCCACAAACCGGCTGCCACCATCACCACCGCCATGCCAACCAAGGCAGGGACCAGGCGGGGAAGACGCAGCCAGGGGAGTCCGCGTTTCAGGGGCCCCCTGCGCAGACGCGCGGAGGCCTGTCGCATCGCCGAAACGTAGACGTTGGTCTGCGCCAGCCGGACCTGGCAGGATTCGCAGGTCAAGAGATGCTCTTCAAAGGGGGCGATGGCCCCTTCGGGCATCGCCCCCATAGAGTATCGCTCAATCTCCTCCTCGTCTATGTGGCAGTTGCCATACATAACTAGCACCCTAATTGTGAACCAATTTCTCTCTGAAATAAAGGTGCGTCGGATGCGGCGGAACTCTCAGAAATTCTTGAGCCGACTTTAGTTAGGTTACGAGCGGAAACCCAGGCGACGGGAGAACCGGGTCCTGCCAAGTTCACCGAAGCGCGCCTTGGCGCGGGATTTGATGAGGCGGAACTGCGTCTCCGTGAGGTCCATCTCCCGGCAGATCCGATCGGGCGGCTGTTCTTCCAGATAGAAACGGGCCAGAACCTCGCGGTCGCGCTTGGGAAGGCTGCTCAGGATGCGCATGGCCAGCTCTTCGTTTTGGTGCTCGATGGCGTTTCGCTCCGGATTGGGATGGTGGTCGGAAAGGGTCATTCCGAAATCCAGATCGGCCTGGTTGCGGCGTGCCTTCACATTATTGTCGATCTGAGCGGCTACCTGCCGGCGGACGATGGTGCGCACGTAACCCATCAAGCGCTCAGGTTCGCGCAGTTCGCCCTTTTGAATGGATTGGACGATGATCAGAAACACATCGTGCACTCTGTCGTCAAGATCCTGCGGTCCAAGCTGGCGGCAGAGATAAAAGCGAATGCCAGTTGAAAAGATGCGATACATCTGTTCCAGGGCGGACGGATCTCCGTTGCGGATTTGTTCCACCAGTCCGCACCAGGGCGGGTCCGCGGAGTTCATGACCGATTCCATGGCGGTGGAGTTCATTCGCCTCCCATCACAAAGTAAGCTCCCCAATAGCGCGGCTGGGCATGCCAGCCTCCGGAACGAATCATCTCAAGCTGCGCGATGCGCAGCGCCTGTCCCGGATCCGCGCGCCGCTCGGTTCGCAGGTTGCGGTACAGAGCCTTAAACAGCGGCCCATCCTCATCGGGCGTGGGCCAGCGGCTGCTCACCACGGCTCGCGCCCCCGCCGTCAGCCAGGCGCGAGTCAATCCCATCAGCCCCGTTCCCGGCAGAGCCGCGCCCTGGGCGGAGTTGCACCCGCTCAGCACAATGAGGCCTGCGTCGATTCTCCAGTGGGCGATCTCAAACGGCGTCAGAAGTTCCGTCTCCTTCCGGTCCGTCAGGCTGAGGGCGATCAAGCCGCAAGCCGGGCGCTCGGGGGATTCCAGAACGTGAGTTGCAAAGTGTACCACTGCCGGGTTGCGGCGCATCTGCTCCGCCAGGTTGCGGCGCGTCGCACTGGCCCCTCGGAGCAGGATGCTTTCGCCATCCCAGGCCCGCGCACAATTCTCCAGTTCAGCGCCGCTGGCCACCAAACGGGGCAGGACCAGACCGGCGGCGCTCGGGGCGGAAACGGTGAAGAGTCTGAGCGGCCACAACCATCCAGTTGCGGCATTCCCCCGACGCTGCGGCAGCCGCGGGTCCGCCGCATTGTAGATGGGATCGCCCACTCCCAGGAACACTGGAGAGGGCTGCCCGGCGGTCTGTCGCGTGGAGGTCTCGAGCCAATAATGGGCGCCAGGAACGACTACCGTGGCGTGCCGCTCGGCTACATAGACGGGCCGCGGCCGGGAGCTTTCCACAAGCGCGGCTACCGGAACGCCGAAAAGCCCTTCGTCCAACGCGAGCAGCCAGCGCGTCCTGTGTCGAAACCGGGAATCCAGCGGCCCGAAAAGAGTGCGGTACAGATTGGCGCCGGCCGGTCCGCTATCCGTCGAATCTCCGCGGATGGCGCGCGTCGCGGCTTGGATCTGAGACTCGATCTGCTGGCGCGGCGGCAAGGCGTAGAGCTCCAGCCCATCCCGGTCCAGCGCCCACAGCCAGGAGACGGAATCGCCCAGGTGAAAGCTGAGCAAGGCCGTACGGGAATCGAGCCCCGCCCGCGCGCGCGCCAGCAGGCCGGTGGCCGCGGGATGGGCAGCCGTGTCCGGCAATGCTTGCAGGCGGACGATTTCGGCGCGTGTAGCGCGAACCACATCCTGGGCGTGCGGGTCTTGAGTCCGCAGAGCCTGGGCCTCCTCACGCTGCAACCGGTCGAGCGCCTCCCAAGAGGCTGCCACGTCCGCGGACATCGCGCGGCGTCCAAACAGAAGCTCCTGCAGACTGCCCGCCCGGTTCTCCTCCGCGGCTTCGAACGTCTCACGAATGAGCGCGGGATCGCGAGTGTCGAGATAGAGCCGGTTGCCGGCTTCCACCAGCGCGGAATAGACCTGCTCGAGCATGCCTTCCGCTCCGGTGCGGGCGGCGTCATAGGGCGGCGCGGACCAGCGCCACGCGCGCGCCAGGCGCACCGCGATGCGCAAGTCCTCGAGCGCTTCCCGGAGGCGGCCCTGCGCCAGCCGAACGCGTCCGCGGAAATGATAGACGTCCCACGACGGTATGGGTCCCTGAGGCCGCGCCGCAAGTTCCACGGCGCGGTCCAGCAACGCGGAAGCCGACGCCAGGTCGCCCTGCGCCAGGCGCAGACGCCCCAGGTTGCGATACGAGCTGTCCAAAGCCAGCCGGTGCAGTTTTCGGACGCGGTAGGCCTCCAGCAGGGCGGCTTCCGCTCGCGGAAGGTCGCCGCGCTTCAAAAACTCTTCGCCCAGCCGGTTCCAGCCAATGGCGTACAGATCGAGATCGCCAGCGCGATCCGCGGCGTCGGTTCCCTGGCGGAACAACTCGAACGCTTCTGGCATGCGGTCCTGCCGCGCGCGCAGGGTGGCCAACTGGATCAGCAACTGGGGCAGGTGTTGGCGCCGGTCCTGTCCCGAGATGCGCTCCAGGGCGCCTTCGATCCACTGCGCCGCGGCTTCCAGTTCTCCCATTTCGGAGTAGAGCGATGCGATGTTGACATCTAATATCGCGGCGTAGCTGGCGTCGCCGGCCTGATTGGCCAGCCGGTGCGCCTCCAGGAACGAGCGTAGAGCCGGTTGATACCGGCGCAGAGCGAATTGGCAACCGCCCAGGTTGCCAGTGGCGCGCGCGGCTACATAGTCGTCCCCCGCCGCGAGGGCAGCCCGCCGAAGGGATTCAAAATGACTGGCGGCCTCGCTATACTGGCCGGGACCGAATATGTTGGCAGCCTGACGCAATTGTGCCAGCAGCGGCGCCCGCCGGGCGGATTGGTCCTCCGTGAGGAGCAGGGGCTTCGCCCCGCGTCTCGGCACGGGTTTCCGCGCCGTGCCGACTAACGATAATACGAGCACGCAACAAGCCGCTACTTCGGCTGTTTTCAAATGAGCCAATTTCAGACCTGTGTGTCGGAATTTCAAATGAAATCTGGTGTTTCTTTGGGAATATTACCTTTCGGTAATATCCCCAAAGAATGATACCAGTTCATACCTTTGAATAGGTCACCCCAAATTAGGGTTATTCAGGTGACGCGCCTGTGGGTAGCGCGATTTGGTTACTTCAGAGACAGCTTGTTACCACAACGACGAAACGATGATAATAATCGGATCGGTTGGCATTTTCGCTGTAAGCGACCGCTTGAAAAACAGCGGTCCTTTTCAATTTCAGATTACCTCACGCATTTGCCCAAATAAGAAATCGGGCGCGTCAAGCCGCTGAGTCTAAAGGAAATCCAATTCTTATTTGTTAGTGACCGGCCCACGGGGGGTGCCATGCCGGCCATCGGCGCGGAGATCAACGGGGATAGGAGCCGGCAATCTTCTTTATCAATCCGTGAAAACCATGGAACCATGCCCCGCCGGACAGAAACATCATCGGGCACTCGCCCGCAATAACCGAGATGCCGTTCGCTTCACAGAACTTCACGGCATCCGCGCTCACGGCTCCCTTGCCGGTGGCGCGGTACATCCATACCCGCTTGACGCCCGCCTCGGCGCAGTCGCGCACGACCCTGTCCGTAAGCGCCGGCGGCGTCATGAACAGAGCGCCGCCGACCGGAGGTTCGATCTCTTGCAAGCGGGCAAAGCACCGCTGCCCGTCGATCTCGGGCGCTTCCGGATTCACCGGCACGGCATCATAGCCTCTTTCGCGAAACTCGCGAAGCAGTGCTCTTGAGAAATCCTTCGGCCGCCGCGAAACGCCCACTATGGCGAAACGCTTCTGGCCCAAGAAGTCCCGGATTCGCTCCATGACGGTCATACCAGATCCGCATCTCCCGTTCGCTATTATGACTCTTCAGGCTGCGCCCGCGCAGCGGCCCATTTCCGCCGTATTCTTGCTAACCGCTCCCTAAGACCGCAGTCTAAAAGACAGCCGGGATGGAGTTGACCGACTTAGCCATTGTCACCAAGGCGCGCCTGGGCGACGCCGACGCGTTTCGGGTGCTGGTGGAGCGCCATAGCCGTCCTCTGTTCCGCCTGGCGTTTCGTATGACTGGCAACCAACAGGACGCCGAGGACGTGGTGCAGGAGAGCTTTCTCCGCGCCTGGCGCCAGCTCGGCAAGTTCGATGAACGGGCGAGTTTCGGAACCTGGCTGTACCGTATCGCCACCAACTGCTCGCTCGATGTGGCGCGCGGGCGCAAGCGGCGATCCAATCTTTCCGGGATGGAAGATCCGGTGCTCGCGCTGCCTACCGGCGATCCGACGCCCGAGCGCGTGGCCATGAGCGGCGAAGTCCGTGAGCGTGTGGCCGAAGCCATGAACGAGCTGAGCGCCTCCGAGAGGACCGCCTTCGTGCTCCGGCACTTCGAAGGCATGCGCACTGAAGACGTCAGCCGCGTCCTGGGGTGCCAGCCCGGCGCGGCCAAGCACAGCGTGTTCCGCGCCGTGCACAAACTGCGGCGGGCGCTGGAACCATTCGTGAGCGGGGCAAGATGAACCACCTGAGCGAAGAGCAATTGATTCTGCATTACTACGGCGAAGAGGAGGATGCCTCGGCCGCCGAACGGCACCTCGGCGAATGCGAGGCGTGCCGCGCGCTGTATGGCTCGCTGCAGCGGGCGCTGAACGTGGTGGATTCTCTGCCCGTGCCGGAGCCCGGCGCGGAGTACGGCGAGCGGGTCTGGAAGCGCATCGAACAGCACTTGCCGGCGCGGCGCGGCGCACGCTGGGTCTGGGGTCTGCCTGCGCGGTGGCGATGGGCCGCGGCGAGCGCGGCTTTCGCGGCGCTGCTGGTGGCGGCATTCCTGGCGGGCCGTTTTTACCCTCGCCCGCGCCAGGCCGCTCAACTGGCCGCCGCCGACCCCCAGGCCGGCGAGCGCATCCTGCTGGTCGCCGTTGGCGATTACCTGGAGCGCTCTGAGCTGGTGCTGATCGAGCTGGCCAACGCCAGATCCCACGGCTCGCTGGATATCTCCGCCGAACAAGAGCGTGCGGTGGACTTAGTCAGCGAAAATCGCCTCTACCGGCAGACCGCGGGCCACACGGGAGACGCAGCGGTAGCTAGCGTCCTCGACGAACTCGAGCGGGTGCTGCTGGATATCACGCACGCGCCCTCGCGCCTCTCGCCGGGGGAATTGGAAAAGTTGCGCCAGAGGCTGGAAGCCGAAGGCATCTTGTTTAAGATCCGGGTGCTGGGCTCGAATGTCCGGAACCAGGAAAGGCAAAAACTATAAAGAAGGTTCAAACCATCATGATTCAATCTCGAATACTCACTCCGATTTGTGGCCTCATGTTGACGGCCGCCATG
The DNA here is from genome assembly GCA_963768385.1 of Bryobacterales bacterium. Classification (GTDB taxonomy): domain Bacteria; phylum Acidobacteriota; class Terriglobia; order Bryobacterales; family Bryobacteraceae; genus Fen-178. The sequence continues at coordinate 144,925 of CAVYHQ010000017.1, read as the reverse complement.
GCGCTGGCACAGGCTCCGGCGCCCCCCGCTCCCCCACAACCGGCCCCGGCGCCGGCCCCCGCGCCAGCACCGCGCCCGGCGATTGCGCCGATGGCGCCCATCGAGCCGTTCCTCCCCGACTGGATCAACGATGTGGCGGAGGAGGTCCAGATCAAGGCTCAAGAGATGCTCTTCCAGAATCAGGAGAAGATGCAACAGGTCCAAGAGCAGATGCTGATGGCGCAAGAGAAGATGGCCGGCGTGAAAGCCAAGGTCGGCACGATTGAGCCGATGGCCTATGCCCAGGACGTGGGCCGGTTTGAGGAGTTTACCAAACTGCAACGTGCGGGAAGCAGCGACGATCGCCTCTACCAGGACGGCCAGCGCGCACTTGACAACCGCCACTGGGACCAGGCGCTGGAAGATTTCAGCCAGGTGGCCGCGCGCGCCGGCTCGCGGGCGGATGGCGCCCTCTATTGGAAGGCCTACACACTCAACAAACTGGGCCGCCGCGACGAAGCCATGGCAGCCATCGCCGAGCTGCGCAAATCGTACGCCGGCAGCCGCTGGCTGGACGATGCCAAAGCGCTCGAGGTTGAAGTCAAGCAGGCTTCCGGCCAGAAGGTGGCGCCCGAAAGCGAATCGGACGAGGACCTCAAGCTGATGGCCATCAACGGCCTCATGCAATCGGATTCCGAGCGCGCCATTCCGTTGCTCGAAAACCTGCTGAAGGGCGCGCAATCGCCCAAGTTGAAGGAGCGCGCGCTGTTTGTGCTGGCGCAGAGCAGCGTTCCCAAAGCGCAGCAACTGCTGGAGCAGGTGGCGCGGGGCGGCGGCAATCCCGACCTCCAGGTGAAGGCCATCAACTACGTGGGCGTGGCCAGGCGGCGGCAAGGCGGAGGCGGCAACGGGCAGCTTCTCTCCGAGATCTACGCAGCCACCAACGACGCCAACGTGAAGCGCGCCATTTTGAACGCGTACATGGCGAACCGCGACACCGAACACCTGTTGCAGGTGGCCAAGACCGAGAAGGCGCCCGAGCTTCGACTCGACGCTATCCGCTACGTGGGTAGCGGCGGCGGCAGCGACGCGCTGGTCGCCGTCTACGGCTCAGACCAGGACCGGCAGGTGAAGCAGACCATCGTCGAGACGCTCTTCGCCCACGGCAATGCCAAGGCACTGGTGGACCTGGCGCGCAACGAGAAAGACCCGGAAATGAAGAAGACCATCGTCCGGTTTCTCTCCACCATGAAAGGCAAGGAAGCCACCGACTACCTGATGGAGATCCTCAAGTGACGCGCGCCTTCTGGCTGATGGCGGCCGCGCTGCCGCTCGCGGCGCAACCCAAGCTGCTCGTCAACGCCAAGGTGGACACGCGCTCGGCCGCCGCCGGGCTGGAGCGCGAGTTTCGGACGCTGCTCGCAGTGCAGGGCCCAGAGGGCGCCCCGCCGGCATGGATCGGATATACCGTGCCGGCGGCCGGCGGCGGGCAGCTTGGGTGCGAGCTGGTCAGCCCCGGCGGATGGTTTGCGCCCGGCGTCATACATTTGGAGCCGCCCGACCACGCCGTGATTTTGTTCCGCGTGGAGGCGAACGCCGTCAGCCGCATCCGCGCGCTGTCGCCGGAGTGCGAGATCGACGCCGGCGGCGTGCCGGTCCACTGGCTCACGGATGTCCAGCCCGCCGAAAGCGTTGAAGTTCTGAAGAAGCTGATGACGAGCGACCCCAGCGAAGCCGTGCGAGCGCGCGCCATCTCCGCCCTGGCGGTGAGCTACGAGGGCATTCCGCTGCTGATTGAAGTGGCCAAGACCACCCAAAACGCCGGGGTGCGGAGGCAGGCCATGTCTTCCCTAGGCCGGTCCCGCGACCCGCGCGTGCTGGCGTTTTTCGAGGACGTGCTGAAGCGTTAGCAGGAAGCCCTTGTTTGGTACGCAACGAACCCGCGGCGAAGCTGGCGTCTTCCAGCTTGATGCGCGCGCCGCCCCGAAGGGAGATGCACCGGCTCGAGTAGGCGCACGTTACCCTGCTCATCGATCACAGCTTCGACGGTTCGAATCATCGTCTCTCCCTCTGTCCGCAGTGTATACCACCCGAGCCGCGCCAACCAAATCAAGCTTTGTTCCTCATTCGCCTTCTTCGCTCTGCCCCACTTTGAGCACCGCCAGGAACGCTTCCTGCGGAATCTCGACGCGGCCTACGCGCTTCATGCGCTTCTTGCCTTCCTTCTGCTTTTCCAGCAGCTTGCGCTTGCGCGTGATGTCGCCGCCGTAACATTTGGCCAGCACGTTCTTACGCATGGCGGAAATGTTTTCGCGCGCCACGATCTTATTGCCAATGGCCGCCTGCAAGGCCACTTCGAACATCTGCCGGGGAATCAGGCGGCGCAGGCGCGAGATCAGGTCCTTGCCGCGCTCGAAGGCGAACTCCTTGTGCACGATGATGGAAAGCGCGTCCACCGGTTCGCCCGCCACCAGTACGTCCAGCTTCACCATCTGCGAAACGCGGTACCCCGACAGGTGATAGTCCAGCGAGGCGTAGCCGCGCGAGCAGGATTTCAGCCGGTCGTAGAAATCCAGGACGATCTCGTTCAGCGGCAGCTCGTACGTCAGCATTACGCGCCCGCCGCCCATGTATTCGAACTTCTTCTGCACCCCGCGCTTCTCTTCGAGCAGCTTCAAAATTCCGCCCAGGTACTCCTCGCGCGTGATCACCGTGGCGTCGATGATGGGCTCTTCCACCTGCTTGATCTCGGAAGGATCGGGGAACTTGGTGGGGCTGGTCACTTCGATGACTTCTCCCACGGTAGTGGTGACGCGGTACCGCACGCCCGGCGCCGTGGTGATGAGGTCGATATCGAACTCGCGCTCCAGGCGCTCCTGCACGATCTCCAGGTGCAGCAGCCCCAGAAATCCGCAGCGGAAACCGAAACCTAGCGCTACGGAGTGTTCGGGCTCGAAGTTGAAAGCGCTGTCGTTGAGCCGCAATTTTTCGAGCGCGTCGCGCAACAGGCCGTGCTCGTGGGATTCCACCGGGTAGAGGCCGGCGAACACCATGGGCTTGATCTCTTCGAAGCCGGGGAGCGGCTCCGCGGCGGGGACCTCGTGGTCCACGATGGTGTCCCCGATCTTGGCGTCGGACACCGTCTTGATATTGGCCGACAGGAACCCCACCTCGCCGGCCGCCAGCTCGTCGCACGGGGTGGCCTTGGGCGCCTGGTACCCGAGGGCCTCCACTTCAAACACCTGCCCGTTGGACCACAGCCGGATCTTCTGCTTCAAGCGCAGCCTTCCATCCACCACCCGCACCAGAATAATCACGCCGCGATAAGAGTCGAACCACGAGTCGAAGATCAGCGCGCGCAGCGGCGCGTCGGGCGAACCTTTGGGCGGCGGCACCAGGTGAACGATGGCCTCCAGGATGTCATGGACCCCGATGCCCTGCTTGGCGCTGGCCAGCACGGCGTCGCGCGCGTCCAGCCCGATCACGGTTTCGATCTGTTCGCGGATGCGCTCGGGATCGGCCGAAGGCAGATCGATCTTGTTGATCACCGGAATGATTTCCAGGTTGTGGTGCAGCGCCAGGTAAGTATTGGCGAGCGTCTGCGCCTCCACGCCCTGCGAAGCGTCCACCACCAGCAGCGCGCCCTCGCAGGCTTGCAGGCTGCGCGAGACCTCGTATGAAAAGTCCACGTGGCCGGGGGTATCGATGAGGTTCAGTTGATATAGGTTGCCGTCATCCCCGCGATAATTCAGGCGCACCGCATGCGCCTTGATGGTGATACCCCGCTCGCGCTCCAGGTCCATGGTGTCGAGCACCTGTTCCATCATTTCGCGCTGCGAAAGCGCGCCGGTGACCTCCAGGAGGCGGTCCGCCAGCGTCGATTTGCCGTGGTCGATATGCGCAATGATAGAGAAATTGCGGATGAATTCGCGATCCATGCAGTGTGGGGATGCTCTGTAGAACGATTATCCCACACGGGTGCTACACTGATCCATAACATGAAGAGTCCATTCGAAGGGCAGCTTGCGGCCGGCGATCTTCGATTCGCCATCATCGTCAGCCGTTTCAACAGCTTCATTACCGAGCGCCTGCTCGGCGGCGCCATGGACGCGCTCACCCGCACCGGCGCCAACCCGGACCTGATCGATGTCATCAAGGTGCCCGGCTCGTGGGAGCTTCCCCTGGTGGCCGGCGAAGTGGCCCGCCAGAAGCGCTACGACGCCGTGATCTGTCTGAGCGCGGTGATTCGCGGCGAGACACCGCACTTCGATTACGTGGCCGCGGAAGCCGCCAAGGGCATTGCCCGCATAGCCGCCGAAACCGGAGTGCCGGTGGCTTTCGGCGTGCTCACTACCAATACCTTGGAGCAGGCCATCGACCGCGCGGGCGCCAAGGGCGGCAATAAGGGCTTCGACGCCGCCATGACCGCCATCGAAACGGCCAATCTGCTGCGCGCCCTGCGGCAGACAACCTGATGCCTTCACGGCGCAGGTCGCGGCAGCGCGCCCTGCAGATTCTTTTTCTGTGGGACGCCCGCAAGCAGCCGGTGGACGAGGCCATCGACGCGTATTACGACACGCTCTATTCCGAAGAGCGCCCCGCGCGCGACCCCTTTGTGACCGGCCTGGTGCGCGGAACGGTGGAACACGCCGCCGAAATAGACGGACAAATATCGAAACATGCCCAGCACTGGCGCATGGAGCGCATGCCCGTTGTGGACCGCAACATCTTGCGCCTGGCGGTCTTCGAGATGATCCACGCCGGCACGCCCGCCGCGGTCACCATCGACGAAGCCCTCGAGCTGGCCCGTAAGTTCTCGAACGAAGAATCCGTCCAGTTCGTGAACGGAGTGCTGGACGCCATCCGCCGGGAGGTCCCCGCCACGGCCTCCGATACGCAGCCCCCCGATTCTCGAAGCCCTTCCGTCCCCTTCAGCGTCTAAACAGTCAGGTAGGGTATACTTTTCATTAGAAGGACGGATTCTCGATGCCCCAAAAGAGGCGCAGCCTGTATCTCTTGCCGCTGATCGTGTTGGTTTGTTCCATCGCGGGCGGATTCTATGGGCCTCGGGTCCAGGCGGAGCCGATCGCCACCTCCGACGATACGGAGGAGCTTGATCAGGATGTTGCAAGTTTCACCAAGGTGCTTGCCTTGGTGGAGCAGAATTTTGCAGAACCCGTTTCCGCCGACAAGGCTATCTACAAAGGCGCGGTACCGGGCATGCTGCGGACCCTCGATCCGCATTCCAACTTCTTCGATCCCAAGGAGTATCAGGCGCTTCGCGAAGACCAGAGGGGCCGCTACTCCGGAGTGGGAATGCAGGTCCAGCCGCGAAATGGCAAGACCGTGGTGCAGGCGCCGTTCCCGGGCTCTCCCGCCTACAAAGCCGGTTTGCGCGCCGGTGACATCATTGTGATGGTGAATGACCAGCCCACCGATGGCTTGACCACCACCGAGATCGCCGATCTGCTCAAGGGGTCGCGCGGAACCAAGGTCCAGATCGTGGTCTCGCGCGAAGGCTCGGCTGACAACCTGACCTTCACGGTCACCCGCGATGATATTAGCCGCAAGAGCGTCGAGGATGCCTTCTGGGTAAAGCCGGGGATCGCCTACCTCAAGATCCTGAACTTTGCCGAGACCACTGGCAAGGAACTGGACGAGAACCTGAAGCGGTTGGGCGAGAACAATATCAAGGGGCTGGTGTTGGACCTTCGCAACAACCCCGGCGGGCTGCTGAACCAGGGCGTGGATGTGGCCGACCATTTCCTCGAGAAAGGCGCGCTGATTGTCTCCCACCATGGCCGTTCGTCGCCCGAGAAGTCGTATGTGGCGCGCAACGGAAACCATGGGCACGAGTACCCTATCGTGGTGCTGGTGGATGGGTACTCGGCCTCCGCGGCGGAGATTGTGGCCGGCGCGCTCCAGGACCACGACCGCGCCTGGATTATGGGGACCAGGACCTTCGGCAAGGGCTTGGTGCAGACGGTTTATCCGCTCAGCGAAAACACCGGCCTGGCGCTGACCACGGCCCACTTCTACACGCCCAGCGGCCGCCTGATTCAGCGTGACTACACCAATAAGTCGTTTTACGATTACTACTCCCACAAGGACGGCGATGTGCGGAACCCGCTCGATGTGAAGATGACCGAGGGCGGCCGCACGGTCTACGGCGGCGGCGGAATTACGCCCGACGAGAAGTACGAGGCGCCCAAGATCGATCGCCTCGAACTGGAGCTCGGCCGCAACGGCATGTTCGACTTCGCCCGGTGGTACTTTGGCTCGCACAGCACCAGCCTGCCGAAAGGTTGGATGCCCGACACCGCCTTCCTCGAGGAGTTCCACGATTACCTGCTGAAGCACGGCACCAATTTCACGGAATCCGAGTTCATGCAGGACCGGGATTGGATTACGCGCTACCTCGCCCGGGAAATGTACATCACCGCTTTTAACCTGGACGAGAGCGACCGGATCTTCGCCCAGACCGATCCGGAAGTGGCCAAGGCCGTCGATGCCATGCCCAAGGCCAGTGCGCTTCTGGAGAGCACCAAGAAGATCATCGTGGAGCGCATGAACGCGCAGCATCAGCAGCGTTCCGCCGCGGCGCGCCGGTAGTAGCGACGCCCCCCGCAGATTCTGCACTCGCAACAGCAGATTCCGCACCTTCAGTTCTTAGCATCCGAATCACGCGTCCCTCCAGTTTGCGGCGCTATTCCACTGATAGGGGGCGATTCCGCGGAGACATGCCGCTCCAAAAGAGATTGGCCCTTCTCGTGCCCATCAGGACCGGAAGGTTGAACTCGGCGATTGCCGACAGCCGATGGGTAATCGGCCAAAGGAGACGTAATGCGCATTCGCGTTATTTGTTCGCTATTGTTGGCCGCAGGAATGCTAGTCCTGTCAACCCCGTCTTTCGCGCAAGTTGGCGATTCCACTACAACCGCGCCCACAGTCGCGCCCCCAGATCTGCCCGCCTACGAGCAGCCCATGTGCCCCGGCGACGGTTATATTTGGACGCCAGGATATTGGGCTTGGGATGGTGAGTATTACTGGGTACCGGGCACATGGGTCATGCCTCCCGAAGCCGGGTACCTATGGACTCCGGGTTTTTGGGGTTGGGGCGGAGCCGGATTTATGTTCAATGAAGGCTACTGGGGCTTGTCAGTAGGTTTCTATGGTGGGATCGACTATGGCTTCGGATATTTCGGTCATGGTTATGAAGGCGGCCGCTGGGAGAACGGGCATTTTTTCTACAATACGGCGGTGAACCGCGTGGACGCCAACGCCATCCGCAACGTTTACAACACAAGGGTGGACGAGAGGGTTAACCGCGTCAGCTACAACGGCGGCAACGGCGGAATCGACGCGCGTGCCACTTCCGAAGAGGAGGCTGCTGCTCGTGGCAGACGTAGTGGGCCGGTATCCGCTCAGACTCAACATGCGTGGTCTGCCCGCAATAACCCCCAGCAAAGGTCTTCTGCGAACCACGGCGCGCCGCCGGTTACTGCGACTGCTCGCGCCAACATCGCAACCCATCCTAAGGAGCTGCCGCCGGTCCAACGCCCCGCTGCTCCCAAGACGGGAAACGCGAAGCTGGACCAGAAATACCAGAAGGAGCAGGACCAGACTATCGCGAAGCAGAACCAGGATCGGCAGAAACTCCAGCAGAAGCAGGACCAGGAACATCGGCAGTTGACGAAACAGAAGGCTCCTCCGGAGAGAATGCAGCAGGTTGAACAACAACACCAGCAACAGACGCAGCAAATGCATCAGGCGCACACGCAGCAGATTCAGCAGATGCAGCAGAGACAGCCGGCTGGCGGCGGAGGATCTCGCGGCGGCGGGCGCCGGTAAGGCCGACGGCTGAAAGCTCTGCCTTTGTTACCATCGAAGTTTGAACCCCACTCCACAGATCGTGGTCCTGGACGCGGGCGGGCAGTACTGTCATCTGATCGCCCGAAAAGTCCGGGACCTCGGCGTCTACGCCGAAGTCCGGCCCAGTGAGACCCCGGCCCCGGCCATCGCCTTTGCGAAGGGCCTCATCATTTCCGGCGGCCCGGCGAGTGTTTACGACCCCGGCAGCCCCACCGTGGACGCCGCCATCTTTGCCCACGGCCAGGCCGTGTTGGGAATCTGTTATGGGCAGCAGCTCTTGGCGCACCTGCTCGGCGGCCAGGTTCGCAAGGGCGAGAAAGGCGAGTATGGCCTCGCCACCCTGGATCTCGACGAGACCACCGACCCGCTGTTCGCGGGGCTCGGGGGCCGCCAGCAAATCTGGATGAGCCACCGCGATGTGGTGGGCGTTCTTCCCGAGGGCTTTTCAGCGGCCGGCCGTACCGAGACGTGCGCCATTGCGGCCATTGCGGCCCCTCAACGAAAACTCTACGGCCTGCAGTTCCACCCCGAGGTGGTCCATACGGCCCGCGGCCAGGAATACCTCGCCAACTTTCTCTTTCGCGTCTGCGGCTGCCGGAAGGATTGGAATCCCCGCCACCGGGTGCCCATGCTCGAGCAGGAGATCCGCCAGTGCGTGGGCGATCGCAACGTCTTTTTCTTCGTCAGCGGCGGGGTGGATTCCAGTGTGGCGTTCACCCTGACGACGCGCGCGCTAGGCCATGACCGGGTTCGCGGCGTGTACGTCGATACCGGCCTGATGCGCGAGGGGGAAACCGATTTTGCCGGGCGCATGGCGGGCCTGGCGGTGGAGCACGCCGAAGAGCAGTTTCTGGGCGCGCTGGGCGGCGTCACCGATCCCGAGCAGAAGCGCCACATCATCGGCGAAGAATTCGTGCGCGTGCAGGAGCGGGTCATCCAGTCGCGCCGCCTGATGGACGAGCACTGGATCCTCGGACAGGGCACCATCTACCCGGACACCATCGAATCCGGCGGCGCCGAAAAGGCCGCCGTCATCAAAACGCATCACAACCGCGTGGCCGGCATTCAAGCGCTCATTCAGTCCGGCCGCATTGTGGAACCGCTGAAATCGTTTTACAAGGACGAGGTCCGCGAGATCGGCCGCGAGCTCGGCCTCGCCGCCGAGTTGCTGGACCGCCATCCGTTTCCCGGCCCCGGCCTGGCAATCCGCTGTCTCTGCTCGGAATCGGACGCGCCTCTCCAGCCTACGCCGGATGGAATCCTCATCCCCGTGCATTCGGTTGGCGTGCAGGGCGATTCCCGGACCTACGCCCCGGTGCTGGCGATCGATTCGCTGGACCAGGCCCGCGCCACCGCCCTGATCAACCGCGTCTCCGGCGTCAACCGCGTGGTCGCCAGCGTGGAGACGCGCATTCCGTTGGCGGAAATGCGGGTCCGCGCCTGCTCGCTCAGCCCGGAGCGGATAGCCCGCCTGCGGCGCGCCGACGCCGTCGTGCGCCGGTTGTCCCACGAAAGCCACTACGACCGCCGCGTCTGGCAGTTCCCCGTAATCCTGATCCCGCTGGGGACGGCCGATGCCCCAGATTCTATCGTCCTGCGCCCGGTGGACTCCGTGGACGGCATGACCGCCCAATCCGTCGCCATGGAAGAAGATCTGCTGCGGAGAATGTGCGCGGAGGTCTTGGCGGTGGATGGCGTCGCCGGCGTTTTCTACGATCTTACCCACAAGCCGCCCGGCACCATCGAGTGGGAATAACGGCCTATTTCGCCGGCGGGAGCTTTACCTCAAGGCCCGACTCTCGATTCAGCCGCTCAGTCAAGTCGCGGTCAATCAGCGCCAGCGACACCTGGTTGTGAGTGTTCCCCGATGTGAAGTAGTGCAGGGTGCCGCCATCCACCCAATACGCCACCGCCGAATAAATGGTATGGTCCTTGAACGCGATCAGGTAATGGGAAGGCTCATTGGTGGAAGCCGGCTCCTCCATCGGCTGGAGATCGCCAGCGGTGGCGGTAGGGGTAGTGGAGTCCTGCGCGTCATCGGAGCCGAAGTCGTTGACGATCGCCGGGGCGGGCTGCGAAGGATAAATCATCGTGCTGCTCGGCGGCTGTTGCGGGGCCGGTTGGGCCGGGTAGGCGCTGTCGAGGTATCCGCCCACATACACCGGATACGCATAAGTAACCGGATACCCATACGCAACCACAATCCCGGTGCGGCCTGCGCCAGGAACGGAGGGTTGCCTCCGGAAGTTTTGCCGCGCCACCGTGCCGCCCCTGAATACCACGTTGCTAAACGTACCTTGCGCGAAAGGATGAGGATTGCTGAAACCGCCGTGATGCTGCGCCAAAAGCCCGGTGGCCAAAAGCAGCGAGAGACCAAAACCGACGAGAGTTCTCATGCGATACTCTCCCCCTGCCTGCATTGTATCGCGTGGTTGCTTAGTTCTTCTTGGTCGCCGGCGTCGGCGCCGGAGCAGCCGGCTTGGCAGCCGGCGTTTGCACCGGCTTGGCAGCCGGCTTGGCCGCGGGAACGGCGGGAGCAGCAGCGGCCGCGCCTGGATACGCCTGGTCGTAGAGCTTCACGATGTCGTTGGTGATGTCCACCGCGGAGGCGGCCCACAGCACCGGTGTCTGCGGATTGCTCACGTCCAGAACCACCGCGATGGCGTTTTGTGCGGCGTATTTCTCGATGATCGCCATCATCTTGCCGCCCAGCTCCTGCATGACCTTGCCCTGCGCCTCGTCCAGATCGCTCTGCGCGTCCTGGGTGTCGCGGTTCACCCTGGTGGTGGTGGCGTCGATGTCGCGCATGAGCTTGGTCTTGGCCTCCTCACTCATGGTCGCGCTGCCCTTACGCAACTGCTCCTGAAGCGCGGTAAGTTCAGTCCGTTTCTTCTCCAGCTCCTGCTGCCTGGGGTTGAACGTGGCCTGGAGATCGGCGGCGGCCTTCTGGCCGTCCTTCGTGCTCAGGATGGCATTTTGCACGTGGATGATCGCGATCTTAGTGGGAACCTGGCCCTGGGCCTGTGCCAACGCGGCCACTCCCAAGACCAATGCGGAGAAAATAACAAGATTCTTTTTCAAGCTGGAAACTCCTAAGTGTGTCAATACTACCATATTGGTCCGCGGCCGGCTCAGAACGTCCTGCCAATCGTGAAGCGGAACATGGTCCGCTTCTCAAAGAATGGATAAGCTTGGCCGTAGGTTGCGATATTGTTGAGAAACGTGGCGTTGTTGGGAAAGGACGATCGGTCCGCCACGATGGGCGGCTGCAGATATTCCCGCACGGTCGAGGGATTGTAAGCGAAGTACAGGCGAAACGGCGCGTTGACCACGGGCAGCATCACCTGAAGCTCCAGCCCGGTGGAGGCGCGCATCTTCTGCGTGCCGGGCGCGATGTACACCTTCCCGCCGAAACCCGCCTGCGGGAACTGGGTGTTCAGGTCGCCCACCCGGGTGGAATCGAGGGTGAGCTGGTTGGAGCGCAGGATCTTGTCGACGCCCGCATCGAAAAACGGCGCCAGAATCACCGGCCCGATAATCGGAATACGGTACTCGAAGTTCCCCAGCAACTGCGTGTCGCCGCCCGGCGTGATGAGCTGATAGGTGGGAACCGTCATGGTGACCTGGGAGTTCACAATCGAGCCGTTGCTGACCGTCTTCTGCGTGCGCGCCGATCCGTCGTCGTTCAGCACGTTGACGCTGCCGGACGACGGTATGAATGCGACCGGCGTGATGCCCCAAATTTCGAATCCGCGAATGTCCTGTTCTCCTCCCATGAAGGTGCGCGAGAACGGAGGCACATATCTCCCGCCGTATCCCGTGATGCTGGTGCCCATCAGGTGCAACGCCAGAATGTGGCTTCTGTGCCAAGGGGCCGGGTGGAAGTACTTGACGTCCACGGTCGGTCGGACGGTATTCACGTTTCCGCCCAGAATGCTGCCGGCGTAGTCCACGGAGACGAACAGGCTCCTGCCGCCCGTGGGCGTGATGGGGTGGTTCACGGTGTTGTAGGAATACGACGGCGTGATGTGGCTGGTCCTGACTCCGGTCAGCGAATTTGGTCCGGCGACGCCGCTGAAGTTGATGTACTGAAAGTAATCGTCGGCGGCCGTGGTCAGCGTTTTTACGGAGGAAATGTCGAAGCCGTAGGTGATGCCGATCTGCGCGAAACTCCGTCGCAAATGGGTGCTCGCGGAAACCGAAAACCCGTGGCTGTTCTGGATGTAGTTCAGCAGGTTCTGCGCGCCCAGTTGGTTATACTGCGCAGTCAGGTCATACCCCGCCAGGACCGAGGCCTCGCGGCCCTGGTTGAAATCGAACCGGCTCAGATAGACCATGAAGCCGAGTTGAATCGGCCGGTCCATGAAATACGGCTCGGTGAACCCCAGCCTCACGGACCGCATACGGGTGCCGAGCTGCGAATCGAGGGACAGCGTTTCGCCCAGCCCGAGGAAGTTGTTGGTGGAGTAATTGAACCCCAGAAAGCTGCCCGCGATGCCCGATACGCCGCCGTTCAACCCGATCGAGTTCTTTCCGCGCTCCTTCACCTTGAGCGTGATGTCCACCGTATTCGACTGCGGATTGCGCTTGATGTCGGCGGCGTCTTCCTTCTTCAGCATTTCGAAATAGCCGAGCTGGTTGAGCCGCAGAATGCTGTAATCCCATAGCTCGGAGTTGAAAATGTCGCCTTCATCGAGCAGGATCTCGCGCCGGATCACTTTGTCGCGCGTGGTGGTGTTGCCCGAGAAATCGATGCGCCGGATGAAGAATTGCTTCCCTTCGTCCGCCGTCAGCGTGAGATCGATCTTGTCGCTGTCCGGAACCACGTCGAAAGAGGGCTCGGGGACGAAATCGATGTACCCGAACTTGCCGTAAAACTTGCGCATGTTCTCGATGCCCTTGCGCAGCTTTTCGGTCGAGAAGACATCTCCGGTGGTCATGCCGAACAGCGGCTTCATGAGCACTTCGGGCGTGCGGAACAGTTTCACCCCCACGAAGTTCATCTTGTTCAAGTGGTACAGCCGTCCCTCTTCCACCGGGATGGCGATGTCCGCATAGATGCCCGGACTGGCGGTCTTGATGAGCGGGAGCCGCCAGCCCCGCCCGCCTCTGGGGATGATCTTCACGGTCTCATCCAGCGTCTTGGCCGTGAAGTAACCGTGGTCCCGATAGGCCTGCACGATGCGCTCTTTGTCCTCGTCGAGCTTGTCCTGGTCGAAGGTCTTGGCGAACATGTTTTCGAACAGAATCGAGTGGGGGATGCCGTAGGGTTTCAGGTTCTTCATGGCGTCGATCACCCACCTTTGGTTGTACGCCTCGTTCCCCGAAATCTTGATTTCTCCCACCTTCACCTTGGGCCCTTCGTTCACGTTAAACGTGACTTTCAGAGAGGAAGGCGGAAGCTGTTCGATCTGCGGATCCACGGTGGCGTACTGCCGTCCCCGCTCGGCCAGAAACTCTTTCAGCACGATGGCCGCGCGCTGGATCTTGTTGGGGTCGTACTGCGATTCCACCGAGAGGCCGACCTTGCGCTCCTTGAAGCGATCCAGGATCTCGGACACCGTGACGGAGTGAATGCCTTCGTAATTGATGGAGCGGATGACGCGCCGCTCGGTGACTATGAAGCGCACGATCAGGCCAATGCGGCCCGGCTCTGTTTCCAGCCGGATGTCGTCGAAGCGCCCCGTGTTCCAAAGCGCCATGAAGTCGCGCCGCATGGCATCATCGCTGAAAATATCGCCGGCCTTGCTGCTGATGAGCGCCTTCAAGGTGTCCTGCGGGACGCGTCGCGCGCCCCGGAACTCGATGGCTTCGATGGCCTCTCCGGCACGCGGCTTGGCGGCTTCCACCGGCTTAGGCGCTTCCAGCCGCGGCTGCTGGGCGGGTTGTTGCGGTGGCTGCTGCGGCGCGCCCTCCGGACCCGCCGGCACATTCTCAAACGGATTCTTCTGTGGTGGCGGCGGAGTGCTCGGGGGTGGTTGCCCCGGTTTCTGCTGAGGAGGCGGCGATGGCTGCGGAGGCTGGGATTGCGCCCCGAGCGTATGGATCCAGAACCCGCAGAGACAGGCCGATGCTACCATCAGGCGAAAGCGCCCGAAACACTTCATGCCAGCACACCCTTCCACTCTGCGTAGTTACGGAGACGTTGATGCACGGGAACCAGTTTCACTCGATACGGCCGATTCTCGAAGACGGCAAGCCATTATTCTAGCGAATCCTCGGGGCAGGCAACAATGAGTGTAGCAGGCTACAGGTGTGAACCGCGGGCACGGTCCGGTGGCGCTACATTGTCGTAAACTGGCGTACGGAAGACTGCCTACATGTTGAAGCCCACCATTTTCCGTGAGTACGATATCCGCGGCGCGGCCGACGTTGAACTGCCGGATGCCGATGTCGAAACGCTCGGCCAGTCCTTGGGAACCTATCTCCAGCGTCACGCCGGCAAGAAGGTCAATCTGGGCCGCGATACGCGCCTGAGTTCCCCACGCCTGCGCGACGCCCTCGTGCGCGGTCTGAAAACCAGCGGCTGCGAGGTCACAGACCTCGGGGTGGTTCCCACGCCCGTGCTGTACTACTCCGTCTTCCATCTGAAGGCCGATGGAGCCGTCATGATCACGGGCAGCCACAATCCGCCCGAATTCAATGGATTCAAGGTGGTTTCGGGGACCTCCACCATTCACGGCGAAGCCATCCAGGAGATCCGCCGCGCGATGGAGGCCGGCGACCTGACGCGCGGCGAAGGCAGCGAGAAAACCGCCGACGTGACCACTGCCTACGTGGCCGAGGTCTCCTCCCAATTCCACTTTTCACGCCGCATCCTTGTGTGCGTGGACGCCGGTAACGGCGTGGCCGGCCCGGTGATGCACCGGATTCTCGAGAAGCTGAACGTAGCCGCCATTGAAATGTTCTTCGAGATGGACGGCCGTTTTCCCAACCACCACCCCGACCCGACCGTCCTGCGGAATCTCGAGCCGCTGATCGCCGAGGTGCGCCGGACCGAGGCCGATTTCGGCATCGCCTTCGACGGCGACGCCGACCGCCTCGGCGTGGTGGATGATCGCGGAACGGTGATTTACGGCGACCAGTTGATGATCGTCTACGCCCGCGAGATCCTCAGCCGGAAGCCCGGCGCCACGTTCATCGGCGAAGTGAAATGTTCGCAGTTGATGTACGACGAGATCGCCGCGCGCGGCGGCCACCCCATCATGTGGAAGACCGGCCATTCGCTGATCAAGGCCAAGATGCAGGAGACGCGCGCCGAGCTGGCGGGCGAAATGAGCGGCCACATGTTCTTCGCCGACCGTTACTACGGTTTCGACGACGCGCTGTATGCCGCCTGCCGCCTGATGGAAATCGTGGCCGGCTCCGGCCAGCCGCTCTCCAGCCAGCTCGCCGGCCTGCCGCAGACGGTGACCACCCCGGAAATCCGCTTCGATTGTCCCGATGAGATCAAGTTCGAGGTGGTGCGCCAGGCCAGCGCCGAGCTGCGCGCCAGGCACAAGACGGTTGACGTGGATGGCGTGCGCGTCCTGTTCCCGCAAGGGTGGGGCCTGGTGCGCGCATCCAACACGCAGCCTGTCGTGGTGATGCGTTTCGAAGCCGCCACGCCCGAACTTCTGAAGGAGTACCAGGCCGAGGTAGAATCCGTGGTGGAGCGGGCCAAGGAGAGCGCGCAGCAGCGACCGAGCTAATTTCGCGGGCCGACGCTTTCCGTGCGTCCGGCCAGCGGCTGCACCACGCCCGCACCACAGACCGCCACGCCAGTCTTGGTGAGAGCGTTCAAGAAGTTGAACAGCAGATTGTAGAAAACCTGCTCGGTGAGGGACTGTTGGCCGGGAAGACGGAAGTTGGCCGGCAGCTCTTTGGAAATCGCCAGCCGCACGGAGTTGTGTTGCGGCTTGCCGCCGCGGTCACGCTTGTTGGCCAGGGTCATGGGCGTCTGCATGACCGACCCGGAGCGCCCATCCACGTAGAACTGGCAGCGCGAGAACCAACCCAGGTTGGCCGGATCGGCGGCGTCGAACAGCAACAGCGGCGCCTGCCTTCCCGGCGCGCTCAGATCGAGCTGGATGCTCCGCTGGCTATCCCTGGCCCGGATCTCGAACCCCACCTGCCGCGCGATGTTGGCGACCATCACCGGCTGGAGTTCCAGGTATATCAGTTTATGCTGGCCCGCCTGGAGCACTTGCATGGCGAAAGGTCATTGTAGCGCAGGCCCGCGGCGGCCGCCGAGCGGCCGTTCCTTAGCATCCTAGTTGGCATCCACCGGAACTTCCACCACCGGCCCGAATTTCTTCAACAGTTCCCCAATCCTGGCTCCGTCGCCGACGGCGATGATCTGGACGTTGTCGTAGGGCACATACTTCTTTGCCACGCGCGCGACGTCCGCGGCGGTCACGGCCATGATCTTCTCGGTGTAGGTGTCCCAGTAATCTTCGGGCCAGCCGAATTCACGCTGCTGGAGCCATCGGGAAAGCACGCCGGCGGGGCTTTCGAGACCCAGCGCGAAGCTCGCCACCAGCGTCCGCTTGGCGCCCTCCAGCTCCAATTGAGGCACCGTCACCTCGCGCATCTCGCGGAATTCCTTGAGCAGGTCGGCGAGCGCCGGCTCGGTGACTTCCGTGCGCACCGACATCGACGAGCTGAACTGCTGGTTGTAGCGCGTGGCGTTGAAGCTGGAGCTGACCCCGTAGGTGTAGCCCTTCTCCTCGCGGATGATGCGGAAGAGACGGGCGGCCGGTCCCGAGCCGAGCACCTGGTTCATCACCATGCAGGCGATGTAATCCGGGCTAGTGCGCTCGATGGCGCGGTTGGCCAAGGTGAGGTAGGTCTGTACCGAGCCCGGCCGCGAGATCAAGTAGACCTTCTTCTCCGCGATGGGCGGGTTGATGGGCAGCGTCAGAGGTGGAATCGGTCCGCCCTTCCAAGCGGAGAGAGCCTGCTCGAGCTTCGCCGCGGCATCGCGAGCGGTGATGTCGCCAACCACGCCGGCCAACTCGCCCGAGGGCACGTAGAACTTCTTGTAGTGCTCCAGCAGGTGCTGGCGCGTGATCTTGTCGAGCGATTCGGCGGTGAGGCGCGTGAACTGGCGAGCATCGCCCGGATAGAGCACCTTCATCACTTGCTCGTTGGCGAGCATGGCCGGCTGGGTCCGGGCTTGCTCGAGCGCGCTTCGCTGGCGCGACTTCCACTTCTCGAATTCGTCCGCCGGGAAAGAGGGGTGCAACAGAACGTCGGTCAGGATGGCCAGTGCGGCATCGAAGTTCTCAGTGAGCGAGCTGAGCGAAATGGTGCCGGAGCCGCCGGTAGCGGGAGCACCGCCTCCGCCGCGGCCGCCACCTCCGCCACCTGCGCCGGCGCTGATCGTCAAAGTAGCGCCGATATCGGCCAAGGCCTCGGAGATCTGCCGCGCGGAACGCGTAGTGGTTCCCAGGGTCATGAGCGCGGCGGTGGCTTCGGCAACTCCGGGGAGTCCCTCGGGATCGCGCAAGTACGAGGACGGGATGGAGATGGTCAGCGCTATGGTGGGCGCGCGGTGGCTCTCGAGACCCACGAGCTTGAGGCCGTTCGAAAGCTGGCGCTCGACGGGCCGCGGCAGCTTGACCTTCAGAACCTCGTTCGAAACCGGGGCGCGGTTCAGGCGAACCATGCCGCGGAAAGTCGCGGCCCCCTGCGAATCGGTCTCCTGCGCGCGAAGAAACCCGTCGGGCGCCGCGGCGAGAATGACGCAAACAACGAATAGCTTCGGCTTCCTCATAGCGGTCTCCTTAATTCCCCCTTCCGCCGCGGCGGCCGGATGCCGCCGGCAGCGTCACCACGACTACGCGGTCGGAGGCCAGCAGGCGGGCTTTGGCTGCGCGCTGGATATCGGCTGCGGTGATGGCGAGCTGAGAATCCAGTTCGGTGTTGATGCGGTTCGGATCGTCATAGACCGCCACGTCGTCGGCGAGTGTCTGGGCGCGGCTGAGGGCGGTGAGCCGCAATTCCGCGCTGCGCCGGAGGCTGATCCGAACGCGCTGGAGCTCCTTTTCGGTGACCGGCTCGGCGTCGAGTTTGGCAATCTCTTCGGAAATGAGACCTTCCACTTCCTCGGGGGTCTTGCCCGGACGGAGGGTGGCCGAGATGTGGAAGAACCCCGGGCCAGCGCGGCGGTCGGTGGCGCACGACACCTGAACCGCGACCTCCTTGTCGAGCACCAGTTTCTGGTAGAGGCGCGAATTGTTGGCGCCGCCTCCGCCGCCGCGCCCCCCGAAACCGCCTCCGCCGCCAAGGATCGAGGCGGCTACCGAGAGCGCGCGCGAATCCGGCTGGCCCGCTGGCGGAATCCGGTAAGCGATGTCGAGGCGGGTCAGGCGCGCCAGTTTGTCCTCGAGGGTGGCGCGGCGCTCACCGGACTTGGGAGGCTCGGTCAGGTCCACCGGCTTGGGCGGGTCCTGGCGCGGGATATTTCCGAAATACTTCTTCACCTTGGCCAGCGTTTCCTTGGTGTCGAGGTCGCCCACCAGGGCGAGCACCGCGTTGTTGGGCGCGTAATAGGTTTTGAAGAACTGTTTGACGTCGTCCACCGAGGCGGCATCCAGATCATCCATGGAGCCGATCACCGAATGATGGTAGGCGAAGTTGTCGTAGATCAGCTCTTCCAATCTCTCGGAGGTCTGGCCGTAAGCCTGGTTGTCGACGCTCTGGCGCCGCTCCTCCTTGACCGCCTGGCGCTGGTTCTCGAGGTTGTCCTGGGTGATGACCAGCCCGCGCATGCGATCGGCCTCGAGGAACAGGCCCAGGTCGAGCTGGTTCTTGGGCAGGACCTCGTAGTACGACGTGCGGTCGGTGTTGGTGGTGCCGTTGGAGTTGCCGCCATTGGTGAAGATGAGAAAATCCAGCTCGCCCGTGCCTACGTTCTCCGATCCCTTGAACATCATGTGCTCGAACAGGTGGGCGAAACCCGTGCGACCCTGGCGCTCATCGCGCGAGCCAACCTTATAGCTGACGCAAATGGCATAGAGCGGGGCGAAGTGGTCCTCGGCAACGATCACGCGCAGCCCGTTATCGAGCCGGGTGTCGGTGAACTTCACTTTGGGCAGAGTCGAGGGGGCCTGCTGGGCGAGGGCCAGCGCGGCGGCGGCGAGCACCAGGGCTGCAAGCAGTCTCATGTTGTCTCCTTACCGTTCCAGCGTGTCGTAGAGTGGTTGGGCCGGTTTCGCCGTCGCACCTTCCTCGGCCACCGAGATGGCCAGGATGCGGACCGTCTGGTTGTCCGGCAAGGTCAGGGTGGTGGCGCCGGCCGGCACATCGAGCGGATACGCAAACAGGTACGAATAGGCGTAGGGTTCGTTGGCGCCGTCAGCCGTGTGGCGATGCGAGGCGAACCAGGCGACATCCGCGCGCTTGATGAAGCCCGGCTTCAGACCCACCATTTCGCCGTACGGGTCGGTGCGAGTCTGCCCCGGCTGCGCCCGGACAGGCACTTCCTTGCTCTTCCAGATGCGGTCGTCCCACTGGCCGATGAAACCGCCCCAGTCCTGGATAGTCGCATCGGCGGCCTTCTCGCCAACGCGGAATGTGGCGTTCTGGTCGCCATCCGCGGAGGCTGCCAGCACGTACACCCGGTTGAACTTTCCGGCTGGAAGCGGGATCGTCTGGCCTTTGGCCACCACTGCGTTGGGAGTCCCGGTCTTGGCGGGAGCGAGATTGAATTTGACGCCGCTGAAGGCGAACTCGGCGGGCAGCATTTCGGCTGGAAGGGCGCGGCCATCGGCGGCGAAACCGCTGGCCGACCGGGTGTCATCGTTGCTGGCGGTGGCCAGGTCGTAGGACAACTTCACGGGCTGCGAATGCACCGCCGCGACCTTGGCGGGCGCGGCGCCGAGCTTCACCGCAAATGTGCGGGGCTGGAATGCGGCAAAAGAGGTCACCAGTTTGCCGCCGGTCACGGTGGCGGCGCCGACAGGCTCCTCCGCGCCGCTGACTTCGCGCGCGGCGGTAATGGGAGCGGCAAACGCGATCTGAACGTCGGAAGCCGGCTTGCCGTCGAGTTCCACCAGGCGGATGATCGCTTCATCGCTCTGCTCGGCCTTCTTGAGGGCCAGCACCCGCACCCGGCTGTGGCTGACACTGAGCAAAGAGAAGGTCTTGCCGAGCGCGCCCGCATGTTTCGAGGCTTCGAAGGCCATGAGAGGCTGGTTGAGGCGGTAGGCCTGCCAATCGGTCTGGCCCTTGCGCCAATCGCCCGAGTGACCGGCCAGGCCGTACACGAACTCGTGATGACCCAAGTCCTGCGTGCCCTGGTCGTCATATTGCCCGCGGGTGCCGGGTGTGCGGATCAAGGTGAGGCGAAGCGTGTTGTCATCGGGCTTGTCGGAGGCGTTCTTGCAATCCATGAGCACGGTTGCGCCGTAAGCGCCGCTCTGATCGGTGAGATCGACCCACTGGTGGGACGGGACCTCGAACTTCTTGGGGTTATCGGTGCCCCGCTCAATGGCGCCGATGTCCCAGTTATAAGTGGCCACGGGGTTGGTCGCGGTGAGCGGGAAAACGGCCTTGAGGTGGGACTCTTTAGTATTCCAGTCGATGACGTTGCCGATTTCCACGCGGTTGCCGGCATCGCCCGCCGAAAGCCGGATGGTCTGGACAAACCTGGAGCCTTCGGTTTCGCGTGAAACTTCGACGGCCACGCGGGCCGGACCGTTTTCGACGATCCGGACCTGCGCCGGCCCGCCCACGTAAGCGCGCGGCGCTCGCGACTGGTCTTCCCAATCCATGTTCCAGGCGGGCCATTGCACGGGTTTGTCGGTCTTGATTTCCAGGCGCGCCGGAGTCAACAAAAGCTCCTTCTTGACGGTCTTATCGAAGATGCCGGCGATGTCGCCGTGCTGGTCGATGGTGACGCGATAGCGCGCGTTCTCGAGCGACGACTCGGTCACCTTGAGCGTGGAGCCGGCGGCCGGAGTCTCGGCGGGCTCGAACGTCGTACACCGCGTAGCCCACCGATGGCGCTTTGGCTACGAACAGGACTTTGCCGCTCGACAACTGCGCGGGCACTTCCTTGCCGTCCGGCGAGATGACGCGCACGGCCTTCGGTGTTCCGCCAGGGAACCCGACGGCGGCTTCCACCACGTCCTCGCGCGCGGCGTTCAACGGATTGTAGACCACAATGGCCGCGCCCTTGGCCTGGGTGTCCATGCCGGCAGCGACGGCTTCGGTGGCGCTGGCCATCACGCCGGCGAACTGATTCATGGCCAGCACTTCATCGTTCCAGGAGAACTCGTACGATTTGGGCGTAGCGGTGCCGGGCGTTATGTCGTGGAACTGCCCGCCCATCACCAGCGTCCAGGCGTTATTCAGGCGTTCGAGCGGATACGGCCGGCCGCCCAGCAGCTCGGCGGCGACGGAAGCTTTCTCGGCGGCATCGGCCAGCAACTCGTTCTTGCGGTTCCACCGCTTCAGGTACGCCTCCGAGGTGAGGGACCCGGCCGAGTGGTTGGTCAGCTCGAGCTCGCCCTTATAGCGCGGCAGCCTGGCCGTCTGGCTGGGCTTGATATCGAGGAACATCTGGTCCGCCGTGGCGGAGACGACATGCAGCGGGGCATCGCCCACTTTGGTCACGATCGACTCCATCAATTTGATGGAGGCTTCGGTAGGGGCGCCGCCGACGTTGCCGGTGCCGTAGTAGTGATAATCCGTGAACAGGCCGCTCACCTTGCCGTCCAACTGGACTCTGGCGGGCCAGTCTTCGCGCTGCGGGCCAGGACCGCCGGGACTCGTGCTGATGTCGGTGGTTATGGAGGCGCTATAGCTGCCGGGGTTCAGAGCCGCAATCACGCTCTTGCCATCGGGCCCCTCCCAAACGCCGACGTTGAACGGGGTGCCGAGCGGCGTTTTCTCCGGCGAATTGGGGCCGCCGGCCGGGGCCGAAGATCCCCAGGTCAGTTTCTGCGTCGAGAAGCCCTTGATGCCCGCGTGAGCCAGAATGCTGGGCAACGAGGCGGGGAAGCCGAAGCAGTCCGGCAGCATGTATTCGGCGCTGGTCTTGCCGAACTCGCGGCGGAAATATAGCTTGCCGTAAAGCACCTGCCGGATGATCGACTCGGCGGAGGGCGAATTCACATCGTTTTCCTCCATCGAGGATCCCGCCGGAAACCAGCGGCCGGCAGCCACGTATTTCTTGACCTTGGCATAGTCGGCCGGGAAGTACTCCTTCATCATGCGGTAGCGGTTGGCGCCGCTGAAATTGAAAACATAATGCGGGTACTTCTCAAACAGCGCGAAATTGTCCCGCATGGTATTCAGGATGTACTGGCTGATGGTGGTGGGATATTCCCAGCGCCATTGCGTATCCAGGTGGGCATAGCCGACCACGTACAGCGTCGGCTGCTTCGTCAGATCCGGTCCGGCCGGCTTGGGCGCCTGGCCCCAGGCTGCGCCGAGCGCCAGCAGACACGTCAATAACATTCGTCGCATGATCACCTCGCCATTCCAGAGACTAACTCACGGCGGGCCGCGTGTACAGCCACATGGGGACTACGCGCGGACGTTCATCGGCGGCCGAGATTCGTTCACCTGTTGTGACGGTCGCGGCTGTGCCTGGAGTGAGCTATGATTCCTTCTTTATGCGGAGACTTTCCATTCCCATCGGCCTGGCGCTGTTCGTCGTTCAGGCCCGGCCAGCCAACAACTTTGCGCTGACCATCGACAACATCATGCGCGGTTCGGCGCTGGTGGGGTACGAGCCCTCGCAGGTGCGCTGGTCGGCCGACAGCGAGCGCATCTATTTTCAGTGGAAGCAGGCCGCCGACAAGGAAGACGCGCCGCTCGACACGTACGTGGTGAACCGCGACGGCTCCGGCCTGCGCAAGCTCTCCGACGAAGAGGCCCGGCTGGCGCCTCCGGGTGGCAGCGGATTCATGGGCGTGGGCGGCGGCCGGGGCGGGGGCGCGGAAGCCGACACCACCAGAGACAAGCGGCTCACCCTCTACGCGCGCGACGGCGACATCTTCCTCTCGGACAACACCACGGGAAAGGGGCGGCAAATCACCAAGACCACCGACGTGGAAGCGAACCCTCACTTCCTGCCGGACGGCAAGCGGATCTGCTTCACGCGATCCAACAATCTCTACGTGATGTCGCTGGATACGGGCCTGCTGGTGCAACTGACCGACATCCGCGCCGCCGCCGCTGGTGCGGCAGGCCCCGCCGGGGCGGTTGGGGGCGGCTTTGGGGGACGTGGCGGCCGGGGAGGAACGGCGGCGGCAACCACCGGCGAGCAGCGCGGCACCGACAGCCAGGAGTACCTCAAGAAAGAGCAGAAGGAACTGCTGGAGGTGGTTCGCGAGCGCTCCGCCCTGCGCGAAGAGCAGGACAAGAAGCGCCAGAAGGACAATCCGCGCAAGCCGTTTACGTTGCAGGCGCGGCAATCGGTGGCGGGCCTCCAGTTGACGCCCGATGAGAAGTACGTCATGGCCACCGTGATCGAGACCGGCAACGCCAGGAACACGGTTGTTCCGAACTATGTCACCGAATCGGGATACACGGAAGACATTTCCGGGCGGTCCAATGTCGGGGACACCCAGTCCACCTCGCGGCTGGCCGCCATCGGCGTCGAAACGGGCGAAGTGAAGTGGGTGGATCACGAACAAAAGCGCGTCGTTCAGCTTGGGCTGCCCGTCTGGTCCGAAGACGGGACCAGGGCCGTGACGGTGGGCCGGGCCGCCGACAACAAGGACCGGTGGATCTTCGCCCTGGATCCGGGGACGGGGAAGACGCGCGTGCTCGCCAATCAGCACGATGACGCGTGGGTGGATGGTCCCGGAGCCAACACCATCGGCTGGATGAAGAACGATCGCGAGGTCTATTTTCAATCCGAGAAGACCGGCTACTCGCACTTGTATGCGGTGGCCTGGGATGGCGGCGAGCCGCGGGCGCTCACCGCGGGCGATTGGGAGGTGCTGAACGTTCGCCAATCGAAAGACAAGTCGCATTTCTACCTCACCGCCGGCAAGGACTCGCCTTACGAACAGCATCTCTACGAAATGGACGGCGACGGCGGCCCGCTGACCCGCCTGACGAAGGAGCCGGGCAGGCACGTCACCACCGTCTCTCCCGACGAACGCTGGATCGCCGACATCTACTCCTACACCAACAAGCCGCCCGAATTGTACGTCGAGGAGAACCGGCCGCAGGCGGAGGGCAAGAAACTGACCACCTCGCCCGCACCAGAGTTCTCTCAATACCCGTGGCTGGATGTTCCTATCGTGACCTTCACGGCGCGGGATGGAGTCCAGGTGCCGGCGCGCCTGTTCAAACCCGCCGGCTTCAAGAAGGGCGGACCGGCGGTAGTCTTCGTCCACGGTTCCGGCTATTTGCAGAACGTGGACCGCAAGTGGTCCACGTATTCCCACGAGTACATGTTCAATCACATCCTGATGGAGCGCGGCTTCATGGTGATCGACGTGGATTACCGGGGTTCGGCGGGATACGGTCGAAACTGGCGGACCGCGGTATACGAACACATGGGCGGCAAGGACCTGGACGACATCGTGGATGCGGCCCGTTACCTGGTATCGCAGCACGGCGTGGACCCCAAGAAGATCGGCCTGTACGGCGGCAGCTACGGCGGGTTCATCACGCTGATGGCCATGTTCACCGAGCCGGACGTGTTCGCGGCCGGCGCCGCCCTGCGCCCGGTCTCGGACTGGGCGCTTTACAATCACGGGTACACCGCCGATATCCTGAACGTTCCGCAGACCGATCCGGAGGCCTACCGCAAGTCTTCACCCATCTATTTCGCGCAAGGTTTGAAGGGCGCGTTGCTGATCTGCCACGGCATGGTGGATACCAACGTCGAGTTTCAGGACACCGTGCGGCTGGTGGAGAAGCTCATCGAGCTGCGCAAGGAGAACTGGCAACTGGCGGTCTACCCGGTGGAGAACCACAGTTTCGTGGAACCCGCCAGTTGGGCCGACGAGTATAAGCGCATTCTGGCGCTGTTCGAGAAGAACCTGAAATAGATTAGGCTTGCGTGCAGGGTCGGAACATTTTAAGATAACGTAGTAGCCTTACTCCGATTTCAGCGGGAGTCAGCATGATTTACTCACGTTCGGCCGAGTACGCGATTCGCGCATTTGTCCACCTGGCGCAGGTGCCCGAGGGCAAGTACGCCATGGTGAAGAATATCGCTGAGCAGGAACAGATTCCGGCTCACTTTTTGGCGAAGATCTTGCAGCAGCTTGCTCGCAAAGGTCTGCTCCGCTCCAGCAAGGGTCCCACCGGCGGCTTCGCCATGCGCGTGGACCCCGGCGAGGTCCGCTTGCTGGACATTGTCGAGGCCTTGGATGGCCTGGCGCCCTTCCAGCAGTGCGCCAGTGGCCTGGCCGAGTGCAACGACGATATGCCGTGCTCGATGCACGATAGCTGGGTTGCCCTCCGTTCGCGTATCATGGATTACTTAGGGCGGAATACCATTGCCGATCTGGTCAAAGCGCTGGAGCTGAAGAAGAAGTCTCTGACGATTGCCACCAAGCGCAAGGCCAGGCGCGTGGCTTCCGCAAAACGGGCCTGAAGCCCGTCAATTCTAGGTCATCCGGAGGCAACATGGGACAATCCGTTCTTGTCCCCATGGTGGTCGAACAGACCTCCAGGGGGGAACGCGCGTACGATATCTATTCCCGGCTATTGAAGGAAAACATCATCTTTCTGGGCACCCCGATTGACGATCAGGTGGCCAACCTGATCATCGCCCAATTGCTCTTTCTGGAAGCCGAAGATCCGGAGAAGGACATCTCCATCTACATCAACTCTCCGGGCGGCTCCATTACCGCGGGCCTGGCTATCCTGGACACGATGGCGTTCATCCGGCCGGATATCGTGACCATCTGCGTGGGCCAGGCGGCTTCCATGGCCGCCGTGCTGCTCGCCAAGGGCGCCAAGGGAAAGCGCTTCAGCCTGCCGAATTCCCGCATCATGATTCACCAGCCCTCCATGCAGGGCCTGGCCGGGCAGGCGGCGGACATCGATATTTACGCCCGCGAGATCCTGAGGATGCGCGAGATTCTGAACCTCATGCTGGCCGAGGCCACCGGCCAGCCGGTGGAGCGCGTCGCCAAGGACGTGGATCGGGATTACATTCTCGAGCCCGAACAGGCCGTGGAGTACGGCATGATCGACCGCGTGATCACCAGCCGCGACCTGGCGCCGGTGCCCATTAAAGGCTGAGTTTGACGCATCCGCCGGCCAAACTCGCCGCTCTGGCGCTGGCACTGCTTTCGACGGCGCCGGCGGCCCTCGCCCAAGGTCCTTCCACCCTCTGGTACCGCCAGCCCGCCAACCTGTGGGTGGAAGCCCTGCCTGTAGGCAACGGCCATCTGGGTGCAATGGTCTTCGGCGGCACGGCGCACGAGCGGATCCAATTCAACGAACAAACGGTCTGGACCGGCGAGCCGCACGATTACGCGCATCACGGCGCTTACCAGCACCTCGCCCAAATTCGCCAACTGCTGTTCGACGGCAGGCAAAAAGAAGCCGAGGATCTGGCCATGCGGGAATTCATGAGCGTTCCCTTGCACCAGAAGGCCTACCAGGCGTTCGGGGACCTGCTCCTGGATTTCCCAACCGCCGGCGATGAAGTGAGCTACCGGCGGTCTCTCGATCTCGACACGGCGGTTACCTCGGTTGAGTACACCGTGCGGGGGGTCGCATACCGGCGGGACGTCCTGGCCAGCTACCCGGCCAACGCGATCGTGGTGCATCTCTCGGCGAGCCGCCCGGGGAGCATCTCATTCGAGGCCGGGCTAAAGAGCGCGCACGAAGGCTCCGCCGTCGCGGTCCTGCCCACCGGCGAGCTGTCCATGACGGGGCGGGTGAAGGATTCGGCGATCCGCTTCGAAGCGCGGCTGTTGGTTCAGTCCGTAGGCGGCGGGCGCAGAACGCGCGGCGGGGAAATCGCCATCGACGGCGCCGATTCCGCGACCTTGATTCTTACGGGCGCCACCAATTTCAAGAACTACCAGGACGTCACCGCCGACCCCCAAACGCGCAACGATGCCGTGCTAGCTGCGGTCCGCGGCACCCGCTTCGACGCGTTGCGCGCCCAGCATGTAGCCGACCATGAGCGCCTGTTCCACCGGGTGTCTCTGGACCTGAGCTCCACGCCCGCCGCCACGCTTCCCACAGATGAGCGCATCCGCGCCTTCGCCACGGGCGACGATCCCCAACTGGTGGCGCTGCTGTTCCAGTTCGGCCGTTACCTGATGATCGCCTCAAGCCGCCCCGGCGGCCAACCGGCTAACCTGCAGGGCCTGTGGAACGAGTCGAACAATCCGCCCTGGGACAGCAAGTACACCGACAACATCAACACCGAGATGAACTATTGGCCGGTGGAAGAAACCAACCTCCCCGAGTGCCCCCTGCCGCTGTTCGACGCGCTGAAGGACCTGGCGGCATCCGGCGCCATCACCGCCCAAGAACAATACCACGCGCGCGGCTGGGTGCTGCACCACAATTTCGACCTGTGGCGCGGCACGGCGCCCATCAACGCCTCCAACCACGGCATCTGGCAGACCGGCGGCGCGTGGCTCTCCACCCACCTGTGGGAACACTACCTCTTCACCGGCGACCGGCAATTCCTGCGTGACACGGCCTACCCGCTCATGAAAGGCGCGGCGCTGTTTTTCGCCGACGCGCTGGTCAAAGACCCCCGGACCGGATACCTGATCACTGGTCCCAGTAATTCGCCCGAGCAGGGCGGCCTGGTGATGGGCCCCACCATGGACCGCCAGATGGTGCGCAGCCTGTTCGGTGAAGTGATCGCCGCCGCCCGCATCCTCAACGTCGACGCCAATCTCCGCGACCAGTTGACGGCTATGCGGAAGCAGATCGCGCCCAACCAGATCGGCCAGTACGGCCAGTTGCAGGAGTGGATGGAAGACAAGGACGATCCCAAGAACGACCACCGCCACGTCTCGCACCTGTGGGGCGTCTACCCCGGGTGGGAGATCACGCCGTATGGCACCCCGGATTTGTTCCGGGCCGCGCGCCAGTCGTTGATTTTCCGCGGCGACGGTGCCACCGGGTGGTCGATGGGTTGGAAGATCAACCTGTGGGCGCGGTTCCTGGATGGCGACCACGCCTACAAGATTCTTCAAAACCTGGTCACGCCCGCTTCGGAGAAGCCAGCCCATGCGGGGTTGTTCCCGAACCTGTTCGACGCGCATCCACCGTTCCAGATCGACGGCAATTTCGGCGCCACCGCGGGCATCGTCGAGATGCTGCTGCAAAGCCACGATCCCTACGGCACGCCCGCCAGCCTGACGCCCGTCGAACGCGGAGACGCGGCCTTCGTGCACCTGCTTCCCGCGCTCCCCTCGGCGTTCCCCAACGGAAGCGTGAGCGGATTGCGCGCCCGTGGCGGCCTGGAAGTGGCCCTCTCGTGGCGCGATGGCAAGCTGGTCAAAGCCACGCTGGCGGCCAGGGAGTCCAAGCCGCTCAAGGTGCGTTACGCGGGTAGAGAGGTGGAGATCCACGCCAAGGCGGGCCGGACATACGAACTGGGGCCGGATTTGACACTGATGCGTAATTGAAGACAAGCCTCAGGCCAACCCTACCAGCTTCCGGTACCGCTGGTAAGCCCGGTCCCACTCACTGCTCGGGTGCGGTTCGACGGTGGTCAACGGGAACGAGCTCCGCACCACCGCGCGTACTTCGTTGAGGTTTGCCAGCTCGCCGGCGCCCATGGCCTGCACCAGGATGTTGCCGAGGGCCGTGGCTTCGCTTGGTCCGGCCACCACGCGGCGGCCGGTGCAGTCGGCCACGAACTGGTTGAGCAGGGCGTTGCGCGAGCCGCCGCCCACGATGTGGATCACCTCGATCTTCCGCCGGCCCAGCGTTTCCAGGCTCTCCAACACGTAGCGATACCGCAGCGCCAGGCTCTCCAGGATGGTGCGCGCGAACTCGCCGTGGGTCTGGGGCGGCTCCTGGCCGGTCTGGCGGCAATAGTCCGCGATCTTGCGCGGCATCCCGCCCGGTTCCAGAAACACATCGGGGTCGATGGTCGCGGCGAACGGCTTGGCTGCCGCGGCCATCCCGGCGAGCTGCTCGTAGCTGTAATCCGCGCCTTCCTCTATCCACGCGCGCCGGCACTCCTGCAACAGCCAGAGGCCCGCGATGTTCTTCAGCAGCCGGATCTTGGCCGCCGCCCCCACTTCGTTGGTGAAATTCAGCGCCAGCGACTCCGAGTTGATGACCGGCGCGTCCAGTTCCAGCCCCATCAACGACCACGTGCCCGAGCTGACATAGCACCAGTGGTTGCCGCCTTCCGCCGGGACCGCGGCCACGGCCGCCGCGGTATCGTGGCCGGCGGTGGCGTAAACCGGCGCGTAGGGCGGTTCCAGCATCTTGCCCAGCAGCGTTCCCGGCGGAACAATCTCGCCCAGGATCTCGCCCGGCAGACCCAGGCGTTTGAGCATTTCCATGGACCAGTTCATTTCGCGCGGATTGAAGAACTGCGTGGTGCTGGCGATGGTGGCTTCCGATTTGGCCACGCCGGTGAGCCAATAGTTGAACAGGTCGGGCATGTTGAGCAGCCGGCGCGCGGCCGCCAACGCCGGCGAACCCGCCAGCTTCTGCGCGTACCACTGGTACAGCGTATTCAACTGCATGAACTGGATGCCGGTATACGCGAACACCTGGTCGCGCGGCACAGTTTCAAAAAGTTTCTCCATCACGCCATTGGTGCGCGAATCGCGGTAGTGGCGGGGGTTGTCGATCAGCAGGCCGTCGCCGCCCAGCAGTCCGTAATCCACGCCCCAGGTGTCGATGCCAATGCCGTGGAGCTCGAGCTTGCGTTCCCGCGCCGCCACCCCGATGCCGTGCTGGATCTCGTGCCACAGCCGCAGCGTGTCCCAGTAGAGCGCGCCCAGGACGCGCACCGGCGTATTGGGGAAGCGGTGCAGTTCCTCGACCGCCAGTTTTCCGCCGGAAAGGCTGCCCAGGAGAGCACGGCCGCTCTCGGCGCCCAGATCGAAGGCCAGGTAATGACTCATGAAACTGTCAGTATAGTCCGCCGCCCGCCTGGGGATCAGGCCAGTGAGACCAGCCGCGGCCGCTTATATCAACACTGATATATACTGGAATGGATGGAACGAAAGGCGGTCAGATGGATGGGTGACTCCCGGAAACAACTTCGCGAGTTTCCGGAGGCCGTTCGTTTTGAGATCGGCCAAGCGCTCTATCAGGCGGAGATTGGCGAGCGCCACCCGTCGGCATGCGCCATGCAGGGTCTGAACGCGGTTGAGATCGTGTCGGACTATCGCGGGGATACCTACCGGGGTGTCTACACGACTCGGTTCAAGGGATTCATCTACGTGCTTCACTGCTTTCAGAAGAAATCCAAAGCTGGAATCAGAACGCCGAAGCGGGACTTGGAGTTAATTCGCAGGCGGCTCGCGGACGCCGAATCGCATTTCAGAGCCATGATCGAGAGAGAGGAGTAAACGAACATGCCCAGAAGGATACAGGTTGAGGAGGGAAGCGGCAACGTGTTCGCCGATATCGGCCTGCCAAATCCGGAGGAGGCGTTAGCAAAGGCCGAAATCGCCCGCCAAGTGAACCGAATTCTTACGGAGCGCGGACTGAACCAGGTGCAAGCGGGGGCGCTTCTGAGAATCGCGCAACCGCGCGTGTCCGACCTGGCCCGCGGCCGGCTGGGAAAGTTCTCGCTGGAAAAGCTGCTCCAGTTTGCCCGGCTAACGGGAATCGATGTCGAGATCCGAATGAAACCATCGAGCAAGCCCGGCCTGAAGGTCAGGACCAAGGCGGCTTGAAAAGTGGGCTTGGCTCGCGCGGCCCGTCCCGCAAGGGGTAAGTTTCGGGACGGGGTCCGACCAGGTTTTTTCGTAGCCCCCCACGCCCGTGCTTACTGGAAACGCTATTCTGGAACAAGGAGGCCCCATGGCGATTCTCGATTGGTCGCAATGCCCCGCAGTGGAGAGCATCCCCGGCAAGCGTAGTGGCGCGTGGGTGTTTAAGGACACCCGTATGCCGGTTTCCACCGTTTTCGAGAACCTCGAATCCGGGGCAAGTATAGAGGAAATCATGGAGTGGTTCGACGTGACACGGGAACAGATTGTAAGCGTGCTCGAATTTGCGGCCCGCAGTCTGGATGCCCCACTCCCCGCCGACCGCTCGTTGACGCCCGTCGATGCGCATTCTTTTTGATCACGGTACGCCCGCGCCGCTTATCCCGTTCCTCGAAGGCCACACCGTCACGAAAGCGAAGGACGCCGGTTGGGACAAGCTGGCCAACGGTGATCTGCTCAAAGCCGCTGAAAGAGCCGGATTTGAGCTGCTCCTGACGACCGATAAGAATATGGCGGCGCAACAGAATTTGAAGAGCCGCACAATTGCGATTGTGATACTCGGAAATTCGCAATGGCGGGTTGTGCAACGCCACGTCCGGAGGATAGCCGCCAGCGTCAACGCCGCGACACCTGGGAGTTGTGTCGAGGTGGATATCCCCTTCAGGTGATCGCGTTCCGCGCGTGTGTCCCTCTGTGGCAGCCAAGGGGAAACGGTCCCCCACTTGTGCAGAGCGCCAGCCCTTCTTGCTGCAAAGAGTCGTGCAGGGAACTACCATAATGAGCCATGCCAGTCATGGACCCGGACTCGATTTTCAAGAAGCTCGCAGGTGATCGAGCACGCATGGAAACGCTCGGCGTAACAGAGCAGGAGATGGTGAAGTTCTATAACCGGTGCGGCTCCGGAGGGCAGGATTTTGATCAGGCGATTGCCGAACTCAACGCCCGATTTCAGTTCAGCGATGCTGATGCCGCGTTCGTAGCCAAGGTCCTAGGAGACTGCGGTCCGTTTTGATTTGAACGGTTAGCGATGAACGCCGATCAAGAACGTGTGGTGGCTCTTGCATTGCAGTACATCCGCGAGACGAAACCAGACGCCTATGGGGACGGACCGGCAGATTCCTGGACTGATGCGGACTGGGATCTTTGGCAAAGGGCTAACCCATTGCAACGCGAAATGACCGAAGTCTCACGTCAGATTCTCCGAGGCGAAGTGGAGATGGGTGAGTACGCCCACAAGCTGTTGGATGGTGACACGCCCTACAGTGTGATGAAGGGAGCTTGGGGGATCATCGAAGACGCGATTCACAGACGTGGGTTCTTCGCGTCGCGGGCCGCGAAAATATGGAGGGCAATCCGTGGATGAATTGAAAGTAAGCTTGGGCGCTCAGATGCTCATCTTCGACCTTGGCAATCACTGCGCAGCGCAGCGACATAGCAGCGGCGTCCCCTGTATAGTTATGCCGAGGCACGGCGATCCGAAACCTAGGACGTTTGGGCAAATCGCCGACGTGTTTGTGCAGGAACTACTGAACAATGGCCTGATTGAGGAAAAAGCCAACGGCGCATGCGCGCTGACTCCCGACGGCAGAGAGTACTACGAAAAGCGCCTCAGAATCGAAACTGACCCACTACCCGATCCCCCGACCACTCCCGCCGCTTTCCAGTCTCGGAAATGGTAGATTACGGAACGACAACCGAATCCCTGTAAAAACAGGGCTTGCGCTTTCCCGTTTTGTTGTCCCGTAGAAGCCCTGCTCCGCCGCGCCATGTCCGCTTCACGCCGCCGTCAGTCCCAACCCCGCCCCCTTCGGCAGCACCAGCTTCCCCTTCTCCACCAGCACCCCGTGGAATGGGTCGTTCGAGATCAGCAGGTTGCCGTCCAGATCGGCATAATCCACCAGCGGCGAAAGGTGCGCCGCGGCGGTCACCGTCACCGAGCTCGACACCATGCAGCCCAGCATCGTTTTCATGCCCAGCGCTTTGGCGATCTGGATCATGCGGTGCGCCTCTAACATGCCGCCGCTCTTGTCCAGCTTCACGTTGACGCCGTCGAACGCGTCCTTCAGCTTGGGAATGTCGGAGGCCCGCTGGCAGGCTTCGTCGGCGATGATCGGTATGTGCACGCGCCCGCGTACCCAGCGCGTTTCTTCGATCATCTCCGCGGGCATCGGCTGTTCGATGAACTCCACGCCCATCTTCTCCAGCCAGTTGATTTTTCTTACGGCCTCTTCCTTGTCCTTCCAGCCCTCGTTGGCATCCACGCGCAGCGGTTTCTTGGTCACGCTGCGCACGGCTTCGATGGTGGGCTCGTCGGTGGCCAGGCCCACCTTCACTTTCAAGATGGGGAAATCGGCGGCCTCGCGGGTCTTCTGCTTGGTGATCTCGGGCGTGTCGATGCCGATCGAAAAGGTGGTGAGCGGCGTGTCCCTGGGGTCGAGTCCGAAATAAGTGTAGAGCGGGATGCCGAGCGTTTGTCCGACCCAGTCCATGAGCGCGATATCGATGGCCGCCTTGCCCGCCCATTCGCCCGGCACGCGCCGGAAAATCTCGGCCATCACCTTGGCAAACTGCATGGGGTTGGCGGAGAGCAGCAGGGCGCGCACGGATTCCACCGCCTTCCGCGCGCTTTGCGCATCCTCGTGGTAGCGCACGATGGGAGCGCCTTCCCCGTGGCCCGTGATGCCGTTGCGCGCGTAGGCTACGTGCAGCGTGTCGCGGTACTGGCTCGAGGACATGGTGGTGGTCCAGGTGTGCTGCAAGTTCAGGCGCACGATTTTGGTCTCGAGGCTCGGGCCTGAAGGCGGGGTGCCCTCTGGGCCCAGCGCCGGCGCCACGGCAGCCGTCTTCAGGAAGTTCCTGCGGTTCATTTCAATCTCCTCATGGCCACCAGCAGCCGCGACCAATGGGGATCGCTCAGGTCGTCGATGCGCACCATGGGCGTCTGCCAGGTGGTGGCGTCGATGAACTTGCCGTCGCCCAAATACACGCCGGTGTGGGTGATCTTCTTCGCCGACCCGCCGAAATACAGCAGGTCGCCCGGCTTCAGTTCGTTGCGCTCGACGGGCGCCGCACCGCTCCAGTCGGCCTGCGGCTGGGCGTCGCGCGGCATCACGACGCCGCGGCGGCGGACCAGCATCTGCGCAAACCCCGAGCAATCGTAGCCGAAGCTCGAGGTTCCGCCCCACGTATACGGCAGCCCGAGGAATCGTTTGCTGAACTCGATCATCTCGGGGATGCCGAGCGGCTCGGCGTCAAAAGCGATGTCGCCGGCCTGCACCCAGCCCGAGCGGTCGTCGGGCAGCCGGACCTCAAGCCAGCGCGCTTGATCGGGCAGCTCGGCCACCACTTCGAGTCTGGTTTCGAACGGCACGGTGAGGAGCGGCGCGTGCGCGGTTACGCTTCGCTCGCGATAGATGTGCGCGAACAGGCTTTCGACCTCGGCCACGCGTCCGCTGGCGGCATAGGCCTTTCCCGGCAGCAGCGCCCGGAGCGGCGTCCAGCCGGTGTAGTCGTCCGCGGTGCGTATGCGCGCCCAGCCCTCCTGCCGCTCCACCACCCCCACATTCGAGCCGTAGATCGCCTGCGAGACCACGTCGGCGTCTTCGCTTGGCTTCGAGTACATGTTGGCGACCGGTGCGAGCACCACCGCATTGGGCAAAGCTGCCGCGAATAGGGCCACGATTGCAATTCCA
This sequence comes from Bryobacterales bacterium, assembly GCA_963768385.1. Taxonomy (GTDB): domain Bacteria; phylum Acidobacteriota; class Terriglobia; order Bryobacterales; family Bryobacteraceae; genus Fen-178. Next base: position 110,535 of record CAVYHQ010000017.1, on the reverse strand, counting down.
GCCATGGGTCTTCTCTCAGCGTAACGCCATTTGAAACGTCCCGCTAATCTGTAGTACACTCAATACTTACTCCAGTGGTTCCGACGCACTCCGTGTGTACCGGCTCCCGGATAGAGGTTTGCATGCACGCGATTATTGAAACCGGCGGAAAACAGTACCGGGTTGCTCCGGGTGACGTCATCCGCGTGGAAAAACTGGCCGGCGACGTCGGCTCCGAAATCGAGCTGCCCGTCAAGGCCGCCTTCCAGGATAGCGGTGAACTGATCCCCGGCGGCGCCCTGAAGGCCACCATCCTCGGCAATGGCCGCGGCGACAAGGTCCTGGTGTTCAAGTTCAAGCGCAAGAAACAGTACAAGAAGACTATCGGCCACCGCCAGTCCTTCACCGAAGTGAAGGTCGGCGACATCGTGGCGGAGGCGACGCATGGCGCATAAGAAAGGTTTAGGCAGTTCCAGGAACGGGCGCGACTCCAATGCGCAACGCCTCGGCGTGAAGGTCTTCGGCGGCCAACTGGTCCCCGGTGGCACCATCATCGTGCGGCAGCGCGGCACCAAGATCAAGCCGGGCCTCAATGTCGGCTGGGGCAAAGACGATACGCTGTTCGCCAAGGTGACGGGCGTGGTCGAGTTTAAGGACCGCGGGTGGATGGGCAAGTTCGTCAGCATCAGCGCGGTCGAGTAGCCCAGGAAACTCTTCTCACAAGAATCCGCTCCCTAACGGTTGCGGCTCCGATGTGCTTTCAGAGCCGCGACCGTTAGGGAGCGGTTGCCTTTATGTTCATCGACGAAGCGCGGATTCTGGTGAAGGCGGGCGACGGCGGCAACGGCTGCCTGGCTTTCCGCCGGGAAAAGTATGTCCCGCGCGGCGGGCCGAGCGGCGGCGATGGCGGCCGTGGCGGCGACGTGACGCTGGTCTCCACCGAGCACCAGAACACCCTGCTCCAGTTCCGCTTCAATCCCGAGCATAAGGCCGAGCGCGGCCGTCACGGCGAGGGCAGCAACCGGACCGGCGCCGAGGGCCGCTCCCTCGATGTTCAGGTGCCCGTCGGCACCGTGGTCTACGACGAATCCACCGGTGAGCGCCTCTACGATTTCACCCAGCCCGGCGAACGCTTCACGGTGGCCCGCGGCGGCAAAGGCGGCAAGGGCAACGCGCGCTTTGCCACTTCCACCCACCAAGCGCCCACCGAGCACGAGCCCGGCCACCCCGGCGAAGAGAAACGCCTGCGCCTCGAGCTGAAACTCTTGGCCGACGTGGGCCTGGTGGGTTTCCCCAACGCCGGCAAGTCCACGCTCATTTCGCGCATCTCGGCCGCCCGGCCGAAGATTGCCGATTACCCCTTCACCACCCTCGAACCGAACCTGGGGGTGGTGCAGTTTGACGATTTCCGCAGCTTCGTGGTGGCCGATATCCCCGGCCTGATGGAGGGCGCGCACCTGGGCCACGGCTTGGGTATCCAGTTCCTGCGCCATATCGAGCGCACGCGCCTGCTGGCACACCTGGTGGATGTCTCGGACTCAAGCGGCCGCGACCCCGTGCACGACTTCGAAACCGTCATGCAAGAGCTGGCCAGTTTCAGCGCCGACCTGGCGCAGAAACCGATGATCCTGGTGGCCACCAAGATGGACATCGCGCAGGATCCCGGCCGCGTGGCGCGGTTGCGCAAGCTGGCCGCCGAGCGCGGTCTTCCCTGTTTCGAGATCTCGAGCGTAACGGGTCAGGGTATCGAGGCGCTGAAGTTCGCCATGGGCGAACGGGTGCTGGCTCCCGTCCCATCGTCGTGATACCGTGGGCAGGAAGGCCCCGGAGGCTACCCATGAAACACGCTCTTGTTTTGATCCTGCTTGCGCCAACCCTGTTCGGCGCCGCCGCCATCCGCCCGCAACAACTGCGCTCGGAATACCGCGCCAACCCTCAAGGCATCGACGTTAGCGACCCGCGGTTGAGCTGGGTCCTGGCGGCCGCCGATCCCAAAGCGCGGGGTCTCCGCCAAACCGCCTACCGCGTCATCGTCGCCTCCAGCGAACGCGCCCTCGGCGCCAATACCGGCGACCTCTGGGACACCGGCAAGGTGGAATCCGACCAGTCGGCCCACGTGGTCTATCGCGGCAAACCTCTCACTTCCGGCGCCACTGTCTTCTGGAAAGTGCAGGTCTGGGACCAGGCCGGCGGCGCCAGCGGATGGAGCGCCCCCGCGCAGTGGTCCATGGGCCTTCTGCGCCCCGAAGACTGGCAAGCCAAATGGATCGGGCGCGACGAACCCGGCGGTGCCACCACCAGCCACCGCTTGGCCGCGCGCCTGCTCCGCAAGGAATTCCAGGTGGAGAAGACCGTCCGCCGCGCCACTGTCTACTACTCCGGTCTGGGCCTGTCCGAGTTGTACCTGAACGGCGCCAAAGAGGGCGACCACGTCCTTTCGCCCGGTCTTACGGATTACGACAAGCACGTTCTCTACGTCACCTTTGACGTCACCAAACAGCTTGCCGCCGGCCGCAACGCCATCGGCCTGATGCTGGGCAACGGCCGCTATCACGCCCCGCGCTTCCAGGCCGGCACCCGCAACTTCGGCGATCCCAAAGCCATCCTCCGCCTGGATGTCGAGTACCAGGACGGCAGCCGCGCCAGTGTGGTCACCGACGAAACCTGGAAGCTCTCGACCGACGGCCCCATCCGCGCCAACAACGAGTACGACGGCGAAGAGTACGACGCGCGCATGGATCTGCCCGATTGGAGCCGCGCGGGCTTCGACGATTCCAAGTGGGAACCGGCCCAGATCGTCACCGCGCCCGCGGGCGTGCTCGTGGCGCAAATGGCCGAGCCGCTGCGCGTCACCGAGACCCTCCACCCCGTCGGCGTCAAGATGCTCAAGCCCGGCGTCTACATTTTCGATATGGGCCAGAACATGGTGGGCTGGTGCCGTCTGCGAGTCTCCGGCCCCAAGGGCGCGCAAGTCACGCTGCGGCACGCCGAAACGCTCCAGCCCGACGGCTCGCTCTACATCGCCAACCTGCGCAGCGCGCGCGCCACCGATCTCTACACGCTCAAGGGCGAAGGCACGGAAGTCTGGGAGCCGCGCTTCACCTACCACGGCTTCCGCTACGTCGAGATCACCGGCTTCCCGGGTGAACCAACCGCGGCCGCGTTGGAAGGCCGCGTGGTCCATGACGACATGGAGAAATCGGCCGACTTCACCAGCTCCAACGCCCTGCTCAACCAGATCCACCGCAACATGTTCTGGGGCATCCGCGGGAATTATCGCAGCATCCCCACCGATTGCCCGCAGCGCGACGAGCGCCAGGGCTGGCTCGGCGACCGCTCCCAGGTGAGCCGCAGCGAGGCCTACATGTTCGATGTGGCGGCCTTTTACACCAAGTGGATGACCGACCTCGCCGATTCGCAAAAGCCCGACGGCAGCATCCCCGTGGTGTCGCCCAACTACTGGCCGTATTATTATGACGACCTCACCTGGCCCGGCACCTTCATCTTCGTTCACGGCATGTTGTACGACGAGTACGGCGACCAGCGCGCCATCGAGCGCAACTACCCGGCCATGAAGAAGTGGATCGACCATGAGGCCACCTACCTCCAGGCCGGCCTGATGCCCAAAGATCAATACGGCGACTGGTGCGTCCCGCCGGAGGACCCCAAGCTGATCCATTCGCTCGACCCCGCCCGCATCACCGACAAAACCCTGCTGGGAACGGCGTATTACTACCAACTGCTGCGCACCATGGCCCGTTACGCGCGCCTGCTGGACAAACCCGCCGATGCCGCCGATTTCGAAAAGCGCGCCGGTTACGTGAACGGCGCGTTTCAAGCACGCTTCTTCAAGCCCGCCGACGGCATGTACGACAACGGCACGCAGACCTCCAGCATCCTGCCGCTCTACTTCAACATGGTGCCGCCGGATAACCGCGCGGCGGTGTTCGAAAGCCTGACCCGCAACATCGAGCAAAAGAGCGACGGCCATGTGGGCACCGGCCTGGTGGGCGCGCAATGGCTGATGCGCACGCTCACCGACAACGGCCGCGCCGACGTCGCTTACCAGATTGCCACGCAGAAAACCTACCCCGGTTGGGGCTACATGGTCGAGAAAGGCGCCACCACCATCTGGGAGTTATGGAACGGCGACACCGCCGACCCCGCCATGAACTCCGGCAACCACGTGATGCAGATCGGCGACCTGGCCGTCTGGATGTACGAGTACCTGGCCGGCATCCGTTCCTATTCCGGGAGACCCGGTTTCCAGCGCACGGTGATCCACCCGGTTCCGGCCGGCGACCTGACTTTTGTGAAGGCCTCGCACAAATCGATGTACGGGACCATCGCCACTTCATGGAAGCGCGCCGCCGGCCACTTCACGCTGGAGGTGACGATTCCGCCCAACACCAGCGCCCTGGTGACGCTGCCCGCGAAAGACGCCGCCACGGTGACCGAATCAGGCCGCCCGGCCGACGGCGCCCGCGGGGTGAAGTTCCTGCGCATCGAACCCGGCGGCGCCACCTACGAAGTAGCGTCGGGCACCTACACCTTCCGCTCGACATTGTAAGTTGAGACTGGTCCGCTCTCTAACGTTCGCGGCTCAGTACGCCGCCGATTCCGAGCCGCGAACGTCAGAGAGCGGTTGGCCGCGATTTCCAGTGACAACTATTTTATCCGCTCCATCTTATTGATTCCAAAGCCTCTGCCCTTCCCAGATGCCCGGAAAGTCACCACTGGCCAGCTACTCTGGTGTGTGGAACGCCTACTGAAAACCGACCGGGTGTGCGCCATTGCAGCGGCCGCGGCGCACGGCCTGAATAATGAACTGACCGTCATGCTCAACAGCGTCTCGAATTCGATTCCGACGCTCGAGCCGGGACACCCGGCGCGTCCGGATTTGCTGGACTTGCACCTCGCGGTTCTGCGCTGTTCGCGGATCGCGGCGGGCCTGCTGGAGTTCAGCGCCACAAACGGCGGGCGGGCAGTGTCCGCGCCGCTCGATCACTTGGTGAGGGTGTTGTGAAAACCGCTACGGCGGACTCTTCCTTTTCAAAAGCGGCAAACAGTGCGAAGCTGTAGATACATGAGGTTTCTGCTCTGTTCCCTGGTGCTGGTTTGGGCCCAGTGCGCGACGCTGCGCGCGCAGGGCACAACCGCGCCGCCGGCGCCCGCTCCGGCGCAAACCGCGGCCAGTCAGAATGCACCCGAGATGGCTACCCGCGATGAGCCCACGGCGTTCCAGGCCAAGGTGAATCTGGTCATGGTGCCGGTGGTGGTGCGCAATGCTCAGGGGCGCGCCGTCGGGAACCTCGGTAAAGAGAGCTTCCAGCTTTTCGATAAGGGTAAGCCGCAGGAAATCTCCCGGTTCACAGTGGAAAAGACAGGCGCGCCGGGGGGGCAGGAATCGAAGGCCCCAGGAAACCAGCCGGCGGCGGGGGCGGAGGAAAAAGGGACGCCCGTGGTTGCCCCCGAGCGCTTTGTGGCCTATCTCTTCGACGATGTGCATCTCGCCTTGGGCGATCTGACTCGCGTGCGGGACGCCGCGGACCGTCACATGGCAACGCTCCAACCCGCGGATCGGGCGGCGGTTTATGCGATGTCCGGCGAGGTCAGCCTGGATTTTACGGATGACCGGACGAAATTGCACGAGGCGCTGCTGCGCCTGCGGCCCGGCGTCATGGTTCGCACCGGCGCACTCACCGATTTGGAGCTCAGAACCCTCGCCTCGCTCGCCAATCTGAAGGAGATCATAAAGAGAATGGCGATCGCGCCGGGACAGCGCACGATCATGTTTATCTCTCCCGGCTTCAGCACCATGGCGCCGGAGTACCTACAGGAACTGACGGATATTCTGGAGCGCGCCATCAAGGCCAACGTGATCATCAGCACGCTGGACGCCCGCGGGCTTTATACCGATCCGGCTTATGATGTCAGCACCCGCGGAAGAGGCGGATCGCTCACCGCGGCGATTGCCCGCGCCGACATTCTGGCGGAATTGGCCGCGGGCACGGGCGGAACCTTCTACCAGAACAGCAACGACCTGGATGAAGGGTTCCGGCGGTTGGCGGCCGCGCCAGAATATGTCTATCTGCTGGGCTTCTCTCCGCAGAACCTGAAGCTGGACGGCAGCTTTCACAGTCTGAGGGTTACGTTGAAGAATGGGGGCGGCGTCACCATACAGGCGCGGCGTGGTTATTACGCTCCCAGACATCTGGAGGATGAAGCGGAGAATGCCCGGCGGGAGATTGAATCGGCGCTCTTCTCGCGGGAGGAGATACTCGAACTCCCTATCGACATGCATACTCAGTTCTTCAAGGTCAGCGACCAGACCGCCAGAGTCGCCGTTCTGGCTCATCTGAATCTGAAACTGTTCAAGTTCCGAAAAGTGGAAGACCGGAACGGTAACGAAGTTACCCTGGTGTACGGTTTATTCGATCGCGATGGAAACTACACCCAGGGGATCAAGAAGGTGGTGACATTGCGGCTCAAGGATGAAACGCTGGAGCGGCTGGGCCAAGGGGTCACGGTGCGGACCAGCTTCGACGTGAAACCGGGGGCCTATCTGATCCGGCTGGTGGTCAGAGATGCAGAGGAGCAGAAGCTGTCGGCGACCAACGGCGCTGTCCAGATTCAGTAAACCAGTGCGCATCCTCGGCATCGAATCCTCCTGCGACGAAACCGCGGCCGCCGTGGTCGAAGACGGGGAAACCGTCCTCTCCTCCGTGGTGGCTTCGCAGATGATCACTCACGGCAAGTACGGCGGCGTGGTTCCGGAGCTGGCCTCGCGCGAGCACCTGCGCGCTATCGTGCCGGTGGTGCGCGAAGCTCTCGAGGGCTCCGGCACCAGGCTCGAAGACCTCGCCGCCATCGCCGCCACGGTGGGACCGGGCCTGGTCGGTTCGCTGCTGGTGGGCCTCACTTACGCCAAATCGCTGAGCTTCGCCAGCGGCGTGCCCCTGATCGCGGTCAACCACATCGAGGGACACATTCATGCGGTGGTTCTGGAAGCCCGGCGCGCCGGAACGCCCGTGGAATTCCCCGCCGTGGCGCTGGTGGTGAGCGGCGGGCACACCCACCTGTTCGAAGTCCGCGAGGGATTCGAGTACCGTCTGCTCGGCAAGACGCGCGACGACGCCGCGGGCGAGGCGTTCGACAAAGTGGCCAAGCTTCTGGGCTACAGCTACCCCGGCGGCCCGGTCGTCGACCAGCTTTCGCCGCATGGCGACGCCGCGGCCGTGCGCTTCACTTTCGCCAAGATGAAGGGCAACGCGCTCGATTTCAGCTTCAGCGGCCTCAAGACCGCGGTCCTGCGCTGGGTGGAATCGCACGACATGCAAGCCGAAATCGCCGCCCGCCGCGCGCTGCTACGTGAGAATCCGCGCCCCACTGCCGAGCAATGGCTAGCGGCCACCCCGCAGCGCACACTGGACCTCCTGGCTTCGTTCCAGCGCGCGGTGATCGCGGAACTGCTGACGCGCGCCGCCGCCGCCGCCGAAAGCATCGCGGCCCGCTCGCTCATCGTCTCCGGCGGTGTGGCCTGCAACTCGGGTCTGCGTGCCGCGGCCCAGGCGGCCGCCCTGCCGTACCCGGTCCATTTCCCTTCCGTTGGTCTCTCCACCGACAACGCCGCCATGATCGCCGCCGCCGCCTTCGTCAAGCTGGAGCGGGGCGATTTCGCGTCGCTGGACATCGCCGCGCAAGCCAGCCTCACGCTGGCGTGAGTCTCACAATACCGCCAGCAGCTTGGCGATCAGCGCCGTGCGGTCCGCCATGCGGTCGATGAGAATGCTCTCATTGGCCGCGTGCGCGCCTTCACCCACGCCGCCCAGGCCGTCCAGCGTGGGCACTCCCAGCGCTGCGGTGAAATTGCCGTCCGAGCCGCCGCCCGTCTGCGATTCCTCCAGATCGACGCCCATCTCACGCGCCAGTTTCTGCGCCATCCGGCACAGGCGCACAATCCCCGCCGAGCGCTCCATAGGCGGCCGGTTCAAACCGCCGCTGACTTCGATGGTGCACCGCGGATCATACGCTTTCAACTCACGGAATCTCTGCTCCAGACCCGGCGCATCCTTCAGACGCCGGACCCGGATATCGATCTCCGCTCTGGCTTCGGCGGCCACCACGTTGGAGCGCGTGCCCCCTGCCATCACCCCCGGATTGACGGTGATGTCGCGATCCAGTTGCGTGAATCCCGCGATGCGGTTGATCTGCCGCGCCAGTTCCACCACCGCGCTGGCGCCAGTCTCAAAGTCCACGCCCGCGTGGGAGGCCTTTCCGCGCACCACCACGGTGAAATCGCCCACGCCCTTGCGCGCGGTCTTGAGCTTGCCCTCCAGCCCCGTCCCCGGCTCCAGGACCAGCACCGCCTGGCTGCGGGCGGCGTTCTTCTCCGTGAGCGCGCGCGAGGATTGGCTTCCCACTTCTTCATCGGAATTCAATTGCAGCAGCACCCTGGAGCCAACCGGAATCTCCAGCTCGCGCAAGGCGCGCACCGCGAAAATGAAGAAGGCGATGCCCGATTTCATATCCAGCACGCCCGGCCCCCACAGCCGGCCATCGGCCTCCCGGAACGGCATGGTCCGCAGCGTGCCGACCGGCCACACCGTATCCGCATGGCCGAGCGCCATCACCTGCCCGCTCTTGTCGCGGCCCGGCAACTCCACCTCGCACACAAGCTGCTTGCCGAATTTGCCGCCGGGGAACGTCTTCACTTTGGCGAACGGCGTCACCGTATCGGAGACCAGCTCCACAAACCGGTTGACCGCCGCGGGGTCGTCGCTGGGAGACTCGCACTCCACGAATTGGCCAATCTGGGCCACCATTTCCGATTGCCGCGCGCGGGTATAAGAGAGTAAGGAATCCACGGCTGTTATAATAGCGGTTTCCACGGGCAGTCGCCGCGATTGTCCGCCGTAGCCTGCGCTTTCACAGGAGGAAACACCATGCTGGTTCCGCGCCGCGCAAGAATTGCGGACCCGCGGAGAAGATCGCCGGAAGTGATTCACACCCCACAGGATCCATCTGTCGAAGGAGGCTATTTTTGTGTCAAGAATTGCAAGCCGCGAAATTCAGCCGCTCTCGGTTTACCTCGGCACTCTCGGCATGACAGGCATGACCGCGTGGGTCGGATTGAATCTGGCGGAGGTCAAGACCGAGTCTACTTCGATAATGTGGGAGGCGAAACGCTGGAAGCGGCGCTCTCGGACGGCTCACGATGAAGGGTTTCATAGTTGGGGATTGGCTGGACCGTCGAGCCGCGTTCGAAAAGGAAGTGGGCGGCTATTTCAAAGCTGGCAAGCTGAAGCACAAGGAAACGGTGGTGAAAGGAATCGACCAGGCGGTGGGCGCTTTCATCGGTCTCTTTCAAGGGCAAAACATTGGCAAGATGGTGGTGGAGTTGGCTTGATCCCGGGATCTCCCATGAGCGGCATCGTTCTAGAACTCAAAAGCCTCACTCGCCGCTTCGGCCCATTTACGGCGGTCGATTCTCTAACCCTTTCGGTCAACGCCGGTGAGGTCTTCGGCTTGCTCGGCTCCAACGGGGCTGGCAAGACCACCACGATCAAGATGCTCACCACGCTGCTGCCGCCTTCCTCGGGCGAGGCGCGCGTGGCTGGTTTCTCCATAACCACCCAGGCGGTCAACGTTCGCCGCTCCATCGGTTATGTGCCGCAAGCGGTCTCCGTGGACGGTTCGCTCACCGGTTACGAGAACCTGCTCATCTTCGCCAAACTCTACGACCTGCCACACCGCGAGCGGCAGGCGCGCATCGGGGAGGCTCTGGAGTTCATGGGCCTGACTGCCGACGGCGGCCGCCTTGTGAGCCAATACTCCGGCGGCATGGTCCGCCGCCTGGAAATCGCCCAGTCCACGCTGCATCGGCCGCGGGTGCTCTTCCTCGATGAGCCGACCGTCGGGCTGGACCCGATTGCGCGCGACGCTGTTTGGAAACATCTAGTGGATCTGCGGGCCGACTACGGCACGACCCTGTTCTTCACCACCCATTACCTGGAGGAGGCGGAGAGCTATTGCGATCGCCTCGCGATCATGCACCTGGGCAAGATGGCTGCACTTGGCACCGTAAAAGAGCTCGAGGCCTCGCTCGGCGTCGGCAGCCACACGCTGAATGAGGTCCTCGTCCACTATGCCGGCGGCGCCCTTGATTCCGGCGGCAGCTTCCATGACGTATCCGCCGAACGCGCTACGGCCCAGCGCCTTGGCTAACCCCGAACCAATGACCACCGCCTTCATCCACCCTTTAGCCGGCTTCATTGAGAAGACCTTCGTGATGACCGAGTTCGAGTTGCGCAAGCTGCGCCACGATTTCACGGAACTCATCACCCGCGCTCTCCAGCCCGCGCTTTGGCTGCTGATCTTCGGGCAAGTGTTCTCACGCAGCGGGTCGATGCACACGGGCAACATTCCCTATCTGGATTTCATTGCTCCCGGCATCCTGGCGCAGAGCGTTCTCTTCGTGGCCATTTTTTACGGCATCAACGTCATCTGGGAGCGCGACCTCGGCATTGTGCAGAAATTCCTCGCCAGCCCAACTCCGCGCGCGGCGCTGGTGCTCGGGAAGGGCTTCTCCGCCGGCATCCGCGCTCTCTCGCAGGCTGCCATCGTCTACAGTCTCTCGCTGATGCTCGGGGTGAAGCTGAATTGGCGCCCGCTCGCCCTCGTCAACGTGGTGGTGGTCGTCGTCCTTGCCGCGACGCTGTTCTCCACGTTTTCGCTCATCATCGCGTGCATTGTGAAGACGCGCGAACGCTTCATGGGAGTCGGCCAGGTGCTCACCATGCCGCTGTTCTTTGCGAGCAACGCGATTTACCCCACCGACATCATGCCCGCCTGGCTACAGACCATTTCTCGCCTGAATCCGTTGACCTACGTCGTCGATGCCCTGCGCACTTTCATGCTTGCCGCCGGCAGGAGCACCTTCGGTCCAAGTCGCGACTATGCTGTCATCCTCCTGACCACGACCATCCTGGTCTTGATTGGCGCCCGATTGTATCCCCGTCTTGCAACATAAAACGTAACTTTACGCTTCTGCGTTACAATAACTGCTTCCATGCCGATTTTGGATATCAATGAAATTCGGGCCATTTTGCCCCATCGCTACCCCTTTCTCCTGGTAGATCGCATCGTGGAATTGGACGCGGAGCGCATCGTCGGCATCAAGAACGTGACCCACAACGAGCCGTTTTTTACGGGCCATTTTCCCGATTTCCCGGTAATGCCGGGGGTGCTCATCGTGGAAGCCATGGCGCAGACCGCCGGCGTGCTGGTGCTGAAGAGCGTCGCGGACCGCGACCGGAAGCTGGTGCTGCTGGTGGCCATCGAAAACGCGCGGTTCCGCAGGCCCGTGGTTCCCGGCGACACGCTGCGCATGGAGATGAAGGTGCTCAAGCGCAAAGCCAGCGTGGCCAAGATGGCGGGCGTCGCTACCGTCGATGGCCAAGTGGTGGCCGAGGTGGAAGTCATGTGCAAGCTCGAGGATAAGGAAGAGAGGCTACCGGCAGAAGCGTCGTCCTGACCATGCCCATTCACCCGACCGCCATCGTGGATTCGCAGGCGCGGATCGCCGAGAGCGCCGAAATCGGTCCTTATTGTATTGTGGGCGCCGAAGTCGAAATCGGCCCGCGCACGCGCCTGATGGCCCACGTCTACCTGGAAGGCCCCACCTGGATCGGCGAGGACAACATCTTCTTCCCCTACAGCACCGTCGGGGTGGCTTCGCAGGACTTGAAGTACAAGGGCGAGCGCGCCGAGACCCGCATCGGCGACCGCAACCGCATACGCGAGTTCGTCACCATCCATCGCGGCACCCAGGGCGGCGGCTTGCTGACTTCGATCGGCAGCGACAACCTGCTAATGGCCTATACCCATGTGGCCCACGACGTCCACATTGGCGACCGCACTGTGCTGGCCAACGCCGTGACGCTGGGCGGCCACGTGACGGTGGGCGAGTGGGCCATCATCGGCGCCGCCACCGGCGTGCACCAGTTCTGCCGCGTGGGGCGGCACGCCATCATCGGCGGCTACAGCGTGGTCACCCAGGACGTGCTGCCGTTTTCCAACACCGTGAGCCAGCGCGAAATCAAGGTGTACGGCGCCAACCGCGTGGGCTTGGAGCGGCGCGGATTCGAGACCTCGGCGGTGGAGGCGCTGCAAACCGCGTTCCGGCTTCTGACGCGCTCCGAGCTCAATACCTCGCAGGCCATCGAGCGCATTCGCGCGGAAGTCCCCGCCACGGCCGAAGTGGAGGAGCTCATCGAATTCATCCGCTCCTCCGAGCGCGGCTTCATTAAGTGATGCGCTACGGCCTCATTGCCGGAAACGGGCGGTTCCCGCTGCTGGCGCTCCAAAGCGCGCAGCGCCTGGGGCACGATGTGACGGTCATTGCCATCGAAGAGGAAGCCTCCAAGGAAGTCGAATCGCTGGCGCCGCGCTGCCACTGGATCTCGCTGGGGCAGCTTAGCAAGCTCATCGAAATCCTGAAGCAGGAGGGCATCACCGAAGTGGTGATGGCCGGCCAGGTGAAGCACGCCAGCATCTTCTCTTCCATCCGTCCGGACTGGCGCCTGGCCAAGCTGCTGCTTTCGCTGCCATCGAAAAACACCGACGGCCTGATCGGCGGCGTCATCAAAATCCTCGCAGACGAAGGCATCCACCTGGGCGATTCCACGGCCTTGCTCAAGCCCCTGCTGGCGAGCGAGGGCGCCATGACACGGCGCAAGCCGGATAAGGACGAGATGACCGATGTGGAATACGGCCGGCGCGTGGCCGACGCCCTGGCGGGTCTGGACATCGGCCAGAGCGTGGCGGTCTGCGAGCGCGCCTGCGTGGCGGTGGAAGCCATGGAGGGCACCGACGCCATGTTGCGGCGGGCCGCCGCGCTGGTGAACGGCCGCCGGCTGTCGGTCGTAAAAGTGGCCCGGCGCCGCGAGCATCTGCTCTTCGACGTCCCCGTGGTGGGGTCCTCCACCATTCCCGTGATGCGCGAAACCGGGACTACCGTGCTGGCGGTGGAGGCCGGACGCACCCTGATGCTCGACCGCGACCAGATGATCAAAGCCGCCAATGAGGCGGGGATTGCCATCGTAGGGACGTAGGGCCATGCCACAAACTCGACTAGCCGTGATCGGCGCTGGGCAGTTCGGAAAGAACCACTGCCGCGCCATCCACGAATCCGCGCGGGCGCAACTCTGTGCGGTGGTGGATACCGACGCGGCGCGTGCGGCCGAGTTGGCGGCCCTCTACGGCGCCGAGGCGCTGGCCGACGCCGGGCAGCTTGCCGGCAAAGTGGACGCGGCCATCGTCGCCGCCCCCACCGCCGTGCATGAAGAGATTGGTTGCATGCTGGCCGCCTCCGGCATCGACATTCTGGTGGAGAAGCCCATCACCCCCGACCTCGCCTCCGCCGGCCGCTTGATCGAGGCCGCCGAGCGCCATGGCCGCATTCTGCAGGTGGGCCACATCGAGCGGTTTAACCCGGCGGTTGTCGAACTCGAGCGGCGCGCCACCCTGCCGCTTTTCTTCGAGATCCACCGCCTGAACCTGTTCAGCCCCCGCAGCCTGGACGTGGACGTGGTGCTGGACCTCATGATTCACGACGTGGACATCGTGCTGGCGCTGTCCCGCGCCGAACCGGTCGAGATCCGCGCCGCCGGCATCTCCATCCTTTCGCCCAAGGTGGACATTGCCAACGCGCGGTTGCAATTTCCCAACGGCTGCGTGGCCAATCTGACCGCCAGCCGCATTTCCACGGCACGGGTCCGGAAACTGCGCCTGTTTCAGCCGCGCCAGTACCTTTCCCTGGATTATGGGCGGCAGGACCTGGCGATTTTCTCGGTGGGCGAGGATCGCCAAATCGGCTTCGAGCAGGCGCACATAACCAAGGCCGAGCCCCTGAAATTGCAGCTCGAAGCCTTCCTGGACTCCGTGGAAACGCGAAATTCGCCGAAAACTTCCGGCTACGCCGCGCGTCAAAGTCTAAGGGCGGCACTTGCGATTCTTGATAAAATTAAAGAGCACTCGCAAGTTGTCTCGCGGTCCTTGGTAGCTGGATGGAAACCGTAGTCCAACCTCCGGCTGACGCCGAACTTCACATCCTCACCGACTGGGGCGACGCCGCCGACAGGCCTCGCAAGCGGAGAGCGGCGGTCCTCTCGGTGGTGGTGCACGTAATGGCGGCGGTGACTCTGTTTTCCCTGCCCAAAGGCCTGTTCGAGCCGGCGCCGCGGACGGCGGCGGTTCAGATCACGCCACTCATCGAACCGCTCACCGAGCTGACCCAGAATGCGCCCACCAAGGGCAAGGTCAACAAGGAGTTCGACGCCACCGAGCTGCACCCCCGGCCGCGCATCCAGATCCCCATGGGGCTGCCCCTCACCACCACACCGCCTAAGCCGGCGCCGCCTCTGCCCGAGCCGCCCAAAATTGAGGCTGCGGTCAAGGAAATGCCAAAGACCGAACTGCCGGGCCCAGAGGGCACCCCGCCGCCGCAGATTCAGCCGGTGGAAACCCCCAAGCTGGCGTTCGAAGCCCCCAGCCTGCCGCCGCCCCCTGTTCCCCCCGGGCAGGGCCGTGTGCCCGTGCCGGACACGTCGGTATCCGGAGCCATTCGCCAGGCCGCTCGTAGTGGTTCCGCGGGAGGACTGGTGGTGGGCGACTTCGGTGCTTCCGGCCCCGGCATCAATCTTCCCCCGTCACCCGGCTCGCAGGGCAGCAACATGCAACTGCTCACCGACCCGCAAGGCGTGGATTTCCGCCCCTACCTGGTGCGCATCCTGGCTTCCGTGAAGCAGCACTGGCTGTCGGTGATGCCGGAAAGTGTCAAGCTAGGGCGCCGGGGCAAGGTGGCTATTCAGTTCTCCATCAGCCGCGACGGCCAGGTTCCCAAGCTGGTGATCGCGGAGTTCTCCGGCGCCGAAGCCCTGGACCGCGCGGCGGTGGCCGGAATCAGCGCCTCTGTCCCATTCCCCCCGCTCCCCTCCGAGTTCAAAGGCGACCGCATCGTGCTGCAGATGAATTTCGCCTACAACATGCCGCGCCAGTAAGGGGGCGTTGTCCGGCTTGCAGAACTCGCGCTCCAGCAGATCCAAGAGAGGCGGATGGGTATACAATACTTTTGGATCGCGAGTCCAACATTGGAATCCCGGTTGGGAGGTGTGGCGTGACCGCAAGAATCGATGAGATCGCACAGGACGTGCATCGCATTTGCGTGTACGTGCCGGACCTGTTCCACCATGCCGGCGACGGGGAGCCGATCACCAGCTCGGATGTCCTCGGGCACACCAAAGCCACCATTCTCGAGTACCAAAAGGGACCGCTGGCGGATTATGTCCCCTATACGCCGGCGACCGCGGGAATCCTCAAGAAGCTGGCGGACCTGAAGCCCAAGACGCTGGCCATCATGCACGGCTCGAGTTTCACTGGCAACGGCGAGCAGGCGTTGCTCGATCTGGCCACGGTTTTCCGGGAAGTCTTCGGCGGATAAGCGAATCCTAAAGGCTTAGACGCTCACCACTGGGCAAGGCGATTGCCGGATGATGGCGTAAGCGTTGGTGCGCAAGCGCCCGAACACCCCCGCCGCGGAACCTCGGCCGATCACCAGCACGTCGGCCGCGGCGCGCGCGGCGGCGGCACAGATCACCTGCGCCGGTTCTCCAGCTTCAATCGAGAGATCGGCTTCCGCGCCCACGCCGTCCAGGAGACGGAACAACTCCCGCCCGGCCGCGGCGCGGGTCTCCGTCCTCCACTGCCACTTGGGATCGTCGCCCAGATCGGGAACGCCAGCGGTCGCGTGCACGACGCCGAGGCGGGCCCCGAACTGCCGCGCCAGCCAGGCCGCCCAGTCGAGCGTCCTGGAGCTTTGCGGACCCAGGTCTACGGCGCACAAGATGCTGTGGAACGGAATGGAAGCCAACGCTGGCGCCTGCTCCAGATGCACTCCCGTCCAGACCGGGCAGTCGGCGTCGTGCAGCACCTTGGCGGTGTTCGACCCCAGGATGAACCGCCGGAACGGCCCGTAGCCGTGGGTCGGCATGGTGATGATGTCCGCTCCTTCATCGCGAGCGAGATCTACGATCTTTCTGGCCGGATCGCCTTCGAGCACAATCCTCCGCACCTTCAGGCCGGGCGGATCGGGGGTCATGAACGCATCCAGCTCCTGGGAGGCCTGCTCAGCCCGGTTGCGATACAGTTCATCGAGCATGGACCCGGCAATTTTCAGCGTCCCGAATTCATAGTTGGGAGGCGTCAAAACGTGCAGAAAAATGAGTTCCGCCTGGAAGTGCCGGGCCAGCGCCTGCGCAAAGCGCGCCGCTCCCGTCGAGCGCTCGGAGAAATCCACCGGCAGCAGGATCTTGGAGATAGATGGCATGAGCGTCTCCTTTGCCGGACGGCCCGGCAAGTCCGTCTTATAAACAGGATAATCCGATTCGAAATGTCAGATCGAGCCGCTCAGCCAGTTTGGTCCGGATCATCCGATGGGGAGAATACGCGCTTGACGGCGGTGTCCGTGAGGTAGAGCAAGGCCTGCCGCGCCAGCTCCGGCGTGCCGGGATCGGGGTGCCGGAGCAGCCAGATGAGCATCCGGATCCAACGAAGCTCATTGGGTTCGACTCCGATCACGAAAACGGTTTTGTCTACTAACACTAGGGTCTCAACTCTCTCTTCGACCCCCAATGCGGGATCTTGCAGCGGATCGAACGAATTCCGCCGGTTCACGATATCGGCGCCACGAACGATAAGAAACTCGTGAATTCCTTTCT
Source organism: Bryobacterales bacterium (assembly GCA_963768385.1). Classification (GTDB taxonomy): domain Bacteria; phylum Acidobacteriota; class Terriglobia; order Bryobacterales; family Bryobacteraceae; genus Fen-178. The sequence goes on along the minus strand of CAVYHQ010000017.1, from coordinate 93,778 downwards.
GCGGGAAGTGGAAGAGATCTTTGCGACTGCGCGCCAAGGCGGACCAGAGGATTGCGACCTGGCCATCCTGGTGAGCCGCGACGGCGGAATCCACATGGTCGCCGGATCGGATTGGGGATTGGAGCCGCTGCGAGTGCGCCACGGCGCAACCACGGCTTACCGGATCGCCCGCAACGGCGGGCACGTGCGGCTGGAAGCGCGGTCGGCCGATCACTCCTGCGTGCTGCGGGCGGACCAGCATGGGAGCCCTCGGGGACACCCGCTGTGCGCCACCATACCCGACTTCCCTGGTTACCTGACCATCCCCTGACTTTGAGAACTGCAAGGTTTCCCTCGGCTGTCCGATAAGAAAGCGTAAGGAGAGGTTCGACTGGCTCGGATAGTACCCTGCCGGCCGGAGACCTCTTCCAAGGAGCCGGTATGGATGTCAACGCAGTGAATCCCAGCGATCACGCTCTGTCCGCACCCGTGCAAGCCATTCCTGCCGAGCGGGCCGCGGAGAACCGCGACGTGGTCCTGGCCGTCAAGGCGTTGAATGCCACGGAGATGTTCGGGCAGGGGAATGAACTGACGTTTCAGATGGACGCGCAGTCCAAGCGCATGGTCATCCGGGTGGTCAACCGGCAGACCAAGGAAGTGGTTTCGCAGGTTCCCCCGGAATATGTTCTGCGCCTGTCCGAAGACCTGAAGATCCAACCCGCGCCTTAGTTGTAAAGATGTGGCCGGCATTGCCGATGAGTGATGCTTGGAGCATGGAATGTGGCATAACGCCCAAGACGCTTACCTGGAAACGCGGGTCCTCTCGGCCGATCCTATCGAACTGGTGCGCCTGCTCTACCAGGCGTCGATCGGCGCGGTCGAGGACGCGCGGCGCCACTTGGCCGCCGGTGAGATTGCCGCGCGCTCGCGGTCGATTTCCAAGGCGCACCAGATCATGGTCGAGCTGGCGGGCGCGTTGGACCACCAGCGCGGCGCCGAGATCAGCCAGCGGCTGGCGCAACTCTACGATTACATGGAGCGCAGGCTGATCGAGGCCAATCTCCAGCAAAGCGATGCGCCTCTGGGGGAGGTGCGTGGATTGCTGGCGACTCTGGCGGAGGCATGGGAGGGAATCCGGCCACCCGCCACGTCCTCGGCCCCAGCTACATACGCGGCCCCAGCCGAAAACCTCTGGGCCCAGCCACTGCCCCAAGAGCCCTCCGCGGCCTACGCGTCGCAAGCCTGGAGTCTCTAGTCTTCGCGCGTTAAGCCCGCGGCGATCAGGTCCGCCAATCCCAAACCGCCTTGCTTGGCCAGTGCGGTGGCAAACGCCTGCTCGGCGAATTCGGTGGCGCAGTCCCCGGAAGGATCGTCGCCGGACCCCAGCCACCCTTTGCCGCTCTCCCGCATAGACCGCAAGATCTGGCCCAACAGCAGCGCCTCGAACTGCTGCGCGGCGTCCCGAATCTTGGCTGGATCGTCGGGCTTGCGGGCCGTGCCGCCGGTGGCGCCGCTGGCCGCCGCTTGAGGAAGAAGTTGCGCGATTCCCAATTCGCTCATATCTCAGATCACGTCCAGTTCGGCTTCGAGCGCGCCCGCCGCACGCAGGTTCTCGAGGATCGCAATGATGTCTCGGGGCGTCGAGCCAATGGCCGCCAGCGCGCGCACCAACTCCTCGACCGTGGCGCCCTGTTTCAGAATAATGTTGCGCGCCTTCTCTTCTTTGGTTGCAACCGTGGTCTGCGGGACTACCTCAGTCGTGCCTTGAGCGAGCGGCGCTGGCTGCGACACCGCGAAGGTGGTCTGGATCTCCACGTTCAGGCTGCCATGCATGATGGCCACCGGGGCGATGCGCACGTCCTTCCCCAGCACGATGGTCCCGGTGCGCTCATTGATCACTACGCGGGCGGGGCGGTCGGCCTCCACGGTGACGCTCTCCAGTTCGGAAATGAACTCCGTGGAGCGGGAGACAAACTCCGGCGGAATGGTAACGCTGACCAGGCCGGGGTTTTCGGCGCGCGCCAGCGGAGCGGCCGAGCCGGTGAACTTCTTGTTGATGGCTTCCACGATGCGCGTCGAAGTCGTGAAATCCGACCGTTCGAGTTGCAGCCGTACCACCCCCTTGGGAATCACCGAAGGCGCGGCCCGTTCCACCGTGGCGCCATTGGGAGACCGTCCCACGGTGGGATGGTTCACCATTTGGGTGGTGCCGCCGCGGCCGGCGGCGAATCCGCCCGTCACCACGGGACCTTGCGCCACGGCGTAAACCTGGCCGTCGGCTCCCCGCAGCGAGGTCAGCACCAGAATGCCGCCTTGCAGGTTCATGGCGTCGCCCATGGCCGCCTCGGTGGTGTCGATGCGCGTTCCCGGCTGCGCAAATGGCGGCAGCGTCGCGCTCACCATGACGGCAGCCGTGTTCTTGACGCGGATAGCCGTGGGCGAGACCGCCACGCCCATACGCTCCAAAATGTTGGTCAGGCTCTGATACGGAAAAATGGTCTGTTGCCGGTCGCCGGTTCCCGCCAGGCCCACCACCAGCCCGTAGCCGATCAGTTGGTTGTCGCGCACCCCTTCGATGGCCACCAGGTCCTTCAGGCGCGCCGCACGCGCGACGCCCGCCAGCAGCGCGCAGGCGATCGAGATGGTCAGTAACCGTGTTCGCATGTTTCAGAAGGGCAACAAGCTCAGCAGCAGCCGGTACAGAAAGAACGGCCGCTTGATGGCGTCGTTCACCACGCCCTTTCCATCGATGTGCACTTCCAACTGTCCCAACCGGTCGGATTGCACGCTGTTGGTGGGATCAATGTCGGCCGGGCGCACCACCCCGCGGACGGTAATGAGCTGGTGCTCGGAATTGACCTGGATCTCCTTGGAAGCCTCCACCACCAGGCCCCCGTTGGGCAGCACGTGGGTAATGCGAGCCGTGAGCGTGGTGCTCAAGGTCGTGGTCCGGCTGGTAGTCCCCTGGCCCGAAAGTTCGGTGTCGCCGCTGAGGTTCGCCAGGTTGGCCCATGGCCCGGCCTTCTTAGTGAGGCCGGCCAGGGCGGTGATGGAGTTCTTGGTGCTGGAAGCGCGCGCCGTCTTGGTCGAGCCCGTAGCCACCGCCGAAGCCTGTTCCGCCACCACGATGGTAAGCACATCGTCCACCTGGCTGGCGCGCACGTCGCGGGCCGCGTCCGCCAAACGCGATCCGGCGATCCAGATGGACCCCGGCGTGGTGTGTGCGGCCTCCGCCGAGCGCGCCTCCGCTTCCGCTACGTAGCGGTCCAGCGGCGTCTTGCCCACCGGAGCCACCGACTTCTTCTTCCCCGCCAGCGGCGCGGTCATCATCGCCACAGCCAGCGCCCAACCAACCAGTCGTGTCATGGCATCACCTTGGCGGCAGCGGCGTCCACCGACACCCTGCCTTTCCCTTCCACTCGTGCCGGGAATCGTTTCTTCGAAATCGGATTCAGTACGGAAATGATTTCCCCGAACGCGCCCGATCCTTCCGCCGTGGCTTCCAGCTCCAGGTGCGCGCCGCCGTCCCGAACCTCCACGCGAACCGTCTCGCCGCGCATAATCTCGCGCGGGTTTTCGAGCAGGTCCGTGCGGACGGGGGTCCCGGCGCGGATGGGGAGGCGCGGCCATTTCCCGGCCACCTGGTCTATGGAGCGGGCGAAAGGCTCGCTGGCGGGGTATTCCTGGCGCGTCTGGATCGTCAGTTGCGCGGCTCGAATCGGCTGGCCGGAAGGGAGGTCTCCCACCGCCAGCACGCGCTCCACCGCGACCAGCACCTTCACCCGGGCCCAGATGGTGAATCTGTGGCTCCCGCCGTAGTGCACCGATCCCAGCCACAGCACTCCCCCCGCACCGCGCCGCAACTGGCGCACCGGAAACTCGATTTCGCCTTCGGGAATCGGCTGCCGGCTGAATTCCAGAATCTCGATGGTGGCCTGCGGCAATTCCTTGCGCATGGCCGCCAGCAGCTTGGCGGGATCGGGCGTCGAAACCGGACGCGTCACGCAGATTTCCCGATCTGGCGGCGCCGGCAGGTTCAGGCGCACCGCCAGGCTGCGTAGTTCCGCCACCCGGAAGACGCGCGCTACGCCCGGCGCCGGCGCCAGGGCCACGGGAGTTTCCGGAGCCGCGGATTCCAGGGAAGGGAAGGCCGGGGCCAGGTCCCGGACCAGAATGTGGTCGGAGCCGGGGCTCACCGCCAGGCAGGCCAGCGCCAATAGAGCAGGCAGAATCATCGGGTCAGGTTGTTGACTTGCTGATACATGTTATCGGCGGCCTGCACCACCTTGGAATTGGCCTCATAGCCGCGTTGCGCCACGATCAGGTTCACGAACTCATCCACTACCGAAACGTTGGACTGCTCGACATAGCCTTGCAGCAGGCTGCCCAGACCCTCCGACCCGCCCGGCGTGCCCACCGTGGGATCGCCCGAGGCGTCGGTGGGAGTATAGAGGTTGCGCCCCAGGCTGTTCATCCCCGAGGGGTTCTGAAAGTTGGCCAGGGTAATCTGCCCCGCCTGCTGGGCAGCCGTCTGGTTGGGCATGGTGTAGCTGACCGTGCCATCGGTGGCGACCATGATGGTCTGTGCCTCCGGCGGGATGGTGATCTGCGGTTCCAGCGGATCGCCGTCGGAGGTCACGACATTCCCATTCTTATCGAGTTGGAACGTGCCGGAACGGGTGTAGGCCAAATCGCCGGAAGGCTGGCGCACCTGGAAAAACCCGCGACCCTGGATGACCATATCCAGGGGGTTGTCGGTTTCCGAGAAAGATCCCTGCGTAAACACGATCTCGTTGGAGGACGCACGCGTGCCGAGACCCAGTTGCAGACCCGTCGGCACCACCGTCTGCTGTCCGGCGGCGGACCCGGGCTGTACCATGCTCTGGTACATCAGGTCCTGAAACTGCGCGCGGCGCATCTTGTAACCCGTGGTGCTGGCGTTGGCCAGATTGTTGGCGATATTGTCGACGTTCATCTGCTGCGCTTTCATGCCGCTGGCGGCGCTGTACAGTGCTCGAATCATGGCATCTCCCCTCTTAGACCTTGGCCACTTCTTCAATGGCCTGCTTGTTCATGTCGCTGGCCAGCGATATGGCCTTCTGCATCATTTCGAACTGTCGCATCACCCTGATCAGCCCCACGGCCCCCTCCGCGGTGCCGGTGTTGGAGTCCTCCAGCTTGCCTTGTTCGACGGCAGCCCCGGAGGGCGCCGTGGGCCGCAGCGCCGGGTCGGAAACGCGGAAGTAATTGTTGCCTTGTTTGGCCAGCCCGGCCGTGCTGGTGAAGTCCACAACTTCGAGTTGCCCGATCACATTGCCGTCCTGCTGGACGGTGCCGTCGCTCGAGATATCAATGGGTCGTGAAGACTGCATTGTCAGGCCGGCCCCGCTCGTGCCCCGAACGGCGTAACCGTCGGAGGTGACCAGTTTCCCTCCCGCCCCCAATCGAAAACTGCCGTTGCGCGTGTAGAGCTGTCCGCCCGGCCCGTCCACCGAAAAGAAACCTTTGCCGGAAATGGCCAGATCGAGCTGGTTGCCGGTGGAGTGCAACAGCCCTTTGGACCAATCGGTCCAGCCCTGCTCAATCACCGGCATGGTCGAAAGCGGATCGTTCGCCTGCGCCTCGGGCGCCACATAAAGGCTGTGGAACTCCCGATCGGCTTTGTATCCGCCGGTGGATGCGTTGGCCATGTTATTGGCCAGCAGGTCGAGCGATTCCATTTGAGCGCGAAGCCCGCTGGCCGCGATGGCCGTGATGGGGTCCATGGCAGTATGCAGTAAGCACTCCAGGGTCCAAGCAGAGTTTCAGATGTAAATCTCTCAAAAATCACGAGCGCAGGCCGATGAGCCTTATGAGAAACGGTGCGGACGAGCGACGATTTCTTGCCGCAGGCTTCCCCGCGGGCAATTTCTTGGCGCAACCCGCGACACTAACCCATTGAAAACGCCCGCGCCTGGTTTGGCCTCCCATCTGCATTTGACCCGTGCGTGACCGCCTCCGCGCCACTGACTGCTTTCCCCGCCAGCCTTCGCCGGCCGCTCGCTTCCCCGCTCCCGGAGGCGGGGATCGAGAACCGGGTCCCCGGCCAGAGCGCGGCCCAGACGGACAGTCCCGCGGTGTCGCCGACGCCGGCATTCCCCGCGGTGTTGAGAAGCCTGGTCGAAACCAGCGAGCCGGCCACCGCCCTTAAAGAGGATAGCGGGCCAAGAGAAGCCAAACCAGCCACGGCGGGACGTTCTTTCCTGGGCGCGGCCACGCGCGGGTGTGTCCGGGATTCTCAACTTTGCCAGGCAGAGCCGCTCGCGGCCGCGACCACGACGGTGACGCTACCGGTGGCGGCGACTCAACCGGAGCATCCCGCGGCGGGGACCAGTACGGCGCCCGAGACCACCGCTGAAGACCTCGCGCGCGTAGCTGCGCCGGAATCGCTCGCCCGGCTGTCACCAGCCCCAGCGCTGCTGGATGGCTTGTCGACCGCGCCAGAGGCGCACTGCCGCCCGGCCAACGGTTCTCATGTGTCGAGTCGTCCCACGGCAACGGCCGACCCCACGCCAGGTGAAGAGGATGCGCCTTCGCTCCTCGGTCCGGCGGCGGCCCTCGCCGAGCATTCGACGGTGCCCGATGCGGATGCGCCCCGGAACCGCTGGAACTTGGCTGCGGGTCCCGGACTTGGCTGTTCAGCCTGGCCCGCGCCGCGCCAGAGCTCAGCCTCCGAGACACAGCCGGCCACGGCTGGGGCGGCGCCGACGTCCAGTTTGGCATCGCCGGCGCTTGGGGCCTTCGCGGATACGGCGGAAAACCCTGAAATGGCGCGGTTACAACAGCCGCCTGCGATTCTGCGCGCGCCCGCCGCGCCGCCCCGCAATCCGTCATCGCCGCTGCCGGACAGCCCGCAACCCGCGACCGTTCCCGCGCCCCAGGAATGCAGTCTGGCGTCGCCGCTCTTAGGGGTTCCCGCGAATTCCGGGGAAGGGCTGTCCGTAGCACGGCCGCAGGAGCCGTTTGCCGGCCTGAGCGCGCAGCCAAGGCCGCCTTCGAAGCATTCACTCGATCCGGTGTCGGCATCGCCGAACACGGCTCCGCTTTCGGCGGAAACGTTGTCTTCCGCGGCGCCGGCCAGCTTGGGACAGCCCGCCCTGGAGCAGCGGCCCTTCGCGGCGGGGGTCAACCGCGCGCTCTTCCAAGCCGCCACTGCCGAATCGACGCGGCATTCCGCGGCCACGGCAATTCGGTCGCCGCTTCCCGCGGAGGCACTCGAGCCCGCCCGCCACGGGGCGCGAGAGATCTGCGAACCGGCGGCCCAATCTGGCGGCGGGAAAGCCACGGAACTGGCCTTCGGAGCGCGTCTGGTCCCAACGGCCGGGCCGTTGGAAGCGCCGGCGGGCGATCCGCCCGATCCACTGCCGGTTCCCTTCACCACGCCCGCGCGTAGCAGCGCCGCCGCTCCCCCGGGCAGCGCAGTTCCGGAGCCGGCCAGCGGGGCGGCGATGACTCCGCTCGAGCCGGTCGTCGGCCTGACTGGCGATAGCGCGGAAGAGAGTTCGTCCCAGCCTGCTCCCCTCGAAAAAGGGGAAGCCGCCGCGCTGGAGCGATTCCGAAAACCCGAGACGCTTGCGCCATCGTCGTGGGAAGCCTCCTCGGCGAGCGCGGCCCGATTGTCGCCGGACACGGTCTATGCGCCGGCGGTGCGCCTGGACAACGCTTCCAGCCAGCCCGAGCACTCGGCCGCGGCGGAACCCCGCCCGGCCGCGGCGCCGGAACGCGGCGCGGGCGCCGAACAATCCAAGCCTCCGTCGGCGGCGCGAAATATACAGCTCGACGTGAACGGTGGAGACCGGCGCGTGGAAGTGCGGCTGACGGAACGCGGCGGCGAGGTGCAAGTGGCTGTGCGAACCCCCGACGCGCACCTTGCCAGCACTCTTCGCGAGGATTTGCCGGCGCTCTCGTCGCGGCTTGCCGAAAGCGGATTTCGGGCGGAAACTTGGCATCCGGCGTCGCCCGGAGCATCTTCCGGGGTGCCCTCTGGGCCCGGCGAGTGGCACAAGCTGGCGGAGCCTTCGCCGGGAGGTACTCCCCAGGATCCCAACGGCCGGTCACGCCAGAATGGCGGGCAGCCGAACGGTGATTCCCAGCCGCGGCAACCGCAAACTCGCGAACCGCAACCCGATCGAAAAGATCAAAGAAAGGATTTCGCATGGCTAATGTCATCTCTTCGTTAAGAACGGTGCAGGCGCGCCTCTTGGCCGTCTGGCAAATGCAGCAGGCGGCGATCAAAACGCGCCAGCAGGCCGCTCAAACAGACACCTCACGGACCACCACCAGCTTTCGGGCCTTGGTCTCCGGGAAGGCTGCTTCCGCAACCCTCCCGGCGACCCAGGGGTGCCCCCTGGGCCCGGCGCGAGCGGCCGTGGCCGCCGTCCTCCCGGCGACCCAGGGGTGCTCCCTGGGCCCGGCGCCAGCGGCCGTGGCCGCCACCCTCCCGGCGACGCAACCAACAGCCGCAGTCGCGGCCGATGCTCCGGCGCAGAATACCGCTCCCACGGCGGAGTCCGTCTTCGGCGCCAACCCCTGGATCACCAACCCCACGGGAACAGCGCCGGACGGCAGCTCATACGGCTACAACCCTTTGTACTTCGCCACCGCCGCCACGGCCGCCCAGGTGGCCCAGATGGTGGGAGGGAAAGTTGTGGCCAGCGACCAGCTCGCCAACGCCGGCGGCTTCGTCCAGCAACAGCCGAATGAGATGGTTCAGCTCGCCAACGGCAGGCTCGTCAACGCCGGGCTGGTGGCTTCCTTCTACACCCACGGCTATCCGCAGTCTTACATCGACCAACTGATTGCCAACGAGGTTGGCCCCGGCACCACCTAGGAGATACCCGTCATGTCACCCAGCATCACAGCGACCACTAACACTGCAACGGCCTCCACGGCCACCCAGAATTCGACCACCGACGCCACCAGCTCTTCGGCCACGGTCGACAAGAACATGTTCTTGCAGCTCCTGGTGGCGCAGCTCCAGAACCAGGACCCGCTCAACCCCACCGACAGCACCCAGTTTGTCACGCAGCTCGCGCAGTTCCAGCAGCTCGAGCAGTCCGTCAATACCGGCCAGGACGTTACCGCCATCCGCACGGATCTGGATCAACTCGTGGCCAATAGCAGCAGCACCACCACTGCGAGTTCGCAAACTTAAGCGGGAGAAGCACATGTTCACTTCGTTTTCAACGGCACTTTCGGCATTAAACGCCACCTCCACGGCCATCGACGTGGTGGGCAACAACCTGGCCAACATGAACACGCCGGGATTCAAGACCAGCGAGGTGTGCTTCCGCGACCTGGTGACCGAATCTCTAGGCGCGGGACTCGGCACCACGCAGGTGGGATTCGGCACCGGCCAGCCGCTGACCGTCCGCGAGTTCACCCAGGGCGCCATCCAGACCAGCGCCGGGCTGATGGACGCCGCCATTCAGGGAACCGGCTTCTTCGTGGTCAACGACGCCAACGGCAACCCGCTCTACACGCGGGCCGGCAATTTTACCACCGACAGCTCCGGCGACCTGCTCACCGATACCGGCAACAAGGTGCAGGGTTGGACCACCCTCGACCCGACCACCGGGCAGGTGGATACCAATGGCCCGGTGGGCAACATCATCGTTCCCGTGGGCACCTTGAAATCGCCTACCGACAGCACGGCTTTCACCGACGACCTCAACCTGAACTCCTCGGCGGCCGCGGATGCCACCTCCAGCTTCACCACGCCCATGACGGTCTACGACAGCTTGGGGAACACCCACGTGCTGACGCTGATCTTCCAAAAGACGGGCGCCAACCAGTGGAGTTACAACGTGACCGTTCCTGGAGGCGACGTCACGGGCGGAACCGCGGGGACGCCCTTCGACATCTCCGGCGCCAGCGGCACTCTGACCTTCGATACCAACGGAAACTTGACCGATCCCGCCGTGGGGAGCCCGATTAATTTCAGCATTCCGGGGCTGACCGATGGGGCGTCCGACATGAATCTGAGCTGGAGCCTGTACGACGGCCACGGGACCGGACGGATCACTCAGTTCAGCCAGCCTTCGGCTTCCTCGGCCAGCTCGCAGAACGGCTCGGGGGCGGCGCAGTTGGTGAGTGTGGGCCTGGCGGATGGCGGCGGGATTCTGGCGCAGTACTCCGACGGGACACAGGTGATGGTGGGCCAGGTGGCGGTGGCTTCCATTCGCAACCCCGACACCCTGATTGCGGTCGGCAACAACAGCTTCCAGCTCAGCCAGCTTACCGCTACACCGGCCATCGGCGTGCCGGGGACCGGCGGCCGCGGCACCATTCAGGGCGGCTCCGTGGAGGCTTCCACGGTGGACATCGCCACGGAGTTCACCAGCTTGATTGTGTACCAACGCGGATATGAGGCCAATGCCCACGTGGTCACGACGGCGGATCAATTGAGCCAGGACACCATCAACCTGATCCACTAAACCGCCGATGACTCCTCAGGAAGAGATTGCGCCGCTGGGCGATGTCCCGGTGGAGATCGAAGTGGAACTCGACCGGCGCATCATGAGCGCGCGCGACGTGCTGGACCTCGAAGAAGGCAGCGTGATCGGCACCACGCGGTCGGCCGGCGAGAACATCGACATCTATATCGGCGGCGTGCTGTGCGGCTCCGGTGAGATCGTGGTGACGGAAAACACGCTGGGCGTACGGATCACCGACTTCCGGGACGACATTTGAAGGGACCTTGGGCATGGATGTGATGGAACAGATCGCGGCGGTGGCGGGGGTGCTGCTTCTGCTGGTGGCAACCTTGTGGTGGCTGCGCCGGCGCGGATTCGCCGGCGTGCCGCTGGGCCGAAGGCCGGCCCGGCGCAGGCTGGAGTGCCTGGAACGCCTGCCGCTCTCGCCGCAGCACACGCTCCATCTGGTCCGGCTGGGAGATGCGGCCCTGCTGGTGGCCTCCTCTCCGGGGGGCTGCTCGCTGATCAGCAGCTTCTCCTCGGGCCAAATCGAGGGACCGCGGGAGGCCACGCGGTGAGCGTGCGGCGCGGTCTCGCCGTTCTGCTGGCGGCCGTTCCGGCCATGGCCGCGGCCTCCCAACCTCTCTCCCTGGCCGGCATCTCGGCCGGAGGGGACGGTTCCAGTCTCAGCGTCCCCATGCAGATCGTGATTCTGCTGACGCTGCTGACGCTGCTCCCGGCGGCGGTCATGTCGATCACGCCGTTCCTGCGCATCGTGGTGGTGCTGCACTTTCTGCGGCAGGCCCTGGGCACTCAATCCACGCCCTCCAACCAGGTGCTGCTGGGACTGGCGCTGTTTCTGACCATCGTCATCATCCAGCCGGTGGTGGCGGATATGTACCACCAGGGGTGGGAACCGATGGAGGCGGGGCGGCTGACGCCGCAGCAGGCCATGGACCAGGGCGCCAAGCCGCTGCGCAACTTTATGCTGCGCTTCGCGCGGGAAAAGGACATCCGGCTATTCGTGGAGATCGCCCATGCGCCGCCGCCGCGCACGCCGGCGGACCTGGATCTCAAGGTCCTGATTCCCGCCTACATCCTGTCCGAGCTGAAAACCGGGTTCCAGATCGGCGCGGTGTTGTTCCTGCCGTTTCTGGTGATCGACCTGGTGGTGGCCTCGGTGACGCTCTCGGTGGGCATGGTGCAGTTGCCGCCGGTCATGGTTTCGGCGCCCTTCAAAATTATGCTGTTCGTGCTGGTGGATGGCTGGAACCTGGTGGTGGGCTCGCTGATGAAGAGTTTCTACTGATGACCCCCGAATCCGCGGTCCAGATTATCCGGGATGCCCTCATGGTCACGTTCTGGCTGGGCGCTCCGCTGCTGGCCATCGGGTTCGCGGCGGGCATTGCGGTCAGCCTGGTGCAGATCGCCACCTCCATGCAGGACAACGCCTTCAGCACCATCCCGCGCCTGGTGGCCTTTCTGACCGGGCTGGTGCTGCTCATGCCGTGGATGCTGGCCAGGCTCACCACCTATACCACCACGCTGCTGGGGGACCTGAGCCGTTATGCCCACTAGCCTGACGCTCTCGGCCGCCACGCTGTACGCCTTCCTGCTGGTGCTGGCGCGCGTGGGGGGCGCTCTGACTTTCGTGCCGTTGCCCGGCGTCAACGGCGCGCCGCAACCGGTGCGCGCGGCCCTGGCACTGGGATTCACGCTGGCGCTGGTGGCGCGCTGGCCGGCGATCGACGTCTCCGCCGTCACGCCGGCCAGGCTGGCCGGCTGGGCCGTGGCGGAAGCGGCCGTAGGAATCGCCATCGGCGTTTCGGTGGCCATCGTGCTCGAGGCGTTTGTGCTGGCGATGCAGGTATTCGGGATTCAGGCCGGCTACGCTTATGCCTCCACCATCGACCCCAACACCGAGGCGGATTCCGGGGTGCTCCTGGTCTTCGCGCAACTCGTGGCCAGCATGCTGTTTTTCGCGCTGGGGCTGGACCGCCAGGTCCTGCGGCTGTTCGCCGAGAGCCTGGAGAAGGTCCCCGCCGGAGCTTACGTGTTCGGGCCGGCTTCGGCGCAGTCGCTCATCCGGCTGGGGTCCAGCCTGTTTTCCACGGGGGTCCGGCTGGCGCTGCCGGTGGTGGCGCTGCTGCTGATGGTGGACGTCTCGCTGGCGCTGATGGGCCGCCTCAACGCGCAACTGCAACTGCTGGCCGTGGCATTCCCGGCCAAGATGCTGACGGCGCTGCTGGTGCTGAGCTGGGTGGCGGCCCTGTTTCCCCGCATCATGCAGCAGCTTGGCGGGCTGGCCTGGACCACCGCGCGCCAGGTGCTGGGGATATGAAGCGCCATGGCGGACAAATCCGGCAAGACCGAGCAACCCACCCATCGGCGCCTGCAAAAGGCCCGCGAGGAAGGGCAATTCCCCTCCGCGCGGGAATTCGTCACGGCCTTGCAGTTCATGGTGTTCCTCAGCCTGCTGGGGGTTGGCGGCGCCCACTGGTTGGCCCAGTTTCGTCAAACCACCCGCTTGCTCCTGACCCAGGCCTTCGCCTCCGAATTTGGCGTAACGGACCTGTTGCACATGGCCCGGCTGCTGTTCTGGCAGCACCTGCTCCCGCTGGCGATGGGGGGCATGGCGGTGGCGGCGGCCACCGTGGGTATCCGGCTGGTCACCACGCGTTTTGGCCTGAGCCTCAAGAAGCTGGCGCCCGATCCGCAACGCTTCAACATGCTCAGCAGGGTGCGGGAACTGCCGCGGCAGAACCTGCCATCGCTGCTACAGGCCATGGTTCTGCTGCCGGTGTTTCTGTGGGCCGTGTACGTGCTGGCGCGCGATCGACTCGAGGTGGTGCTGGCGCTTCCACTGGCCAGCGTGGAGAGCGGCGTTGGCTTCATCGGCAACTCGCTCATGGAGTTGTTCTGGAAAGCCGCGGGGGTGTTTCTGGTCTTCGGAGCGGTGGATCTGGTGCGCCAGATGCGCCGCCACATACGGGACCTGCGCATGAGCAAGCAGGACATCCGCGAAGAGCTGAAAGACCTGGAAGGCAATCCGCAAATGAAGGCGCGGATTCGCCGGCTGCAACGCGACCGGGCACGCCGCCAGATGATGAAGGAAGTGCCCAAGGCCACGGCCGTGGTGGTCAACCCCACGCACTTTGCGGTGGCCATCCGCTACCTGGTGGAGAGCATGGCGGCCCCCGTGGTAGTGGCCAAGGGCAAGAACTACCTGGCCCTGCGCATCCGCCAGCAGGCCGTGGAACACCAGGTTCCCATCATCGAGAACCCGCCCCTGGCGCAGGCCCTCTACCAGTCGGTGGAGGTGGGGCAGGAGATTCCGCCGCATCTCTATCGCGCGGTAGCCGAGATCCTCGCCTATATTTTCAAGCTCATGCACGGGAGGCTCCCAGGCTAGAACTATGACACCCGCCAAAGCCATCGCCAGACCGGGCGGGGTTCCGGGCGCCGCGCCGGGCGCTGGGTTCCAGTGGAAGCAGGCCATCCCGGTCGCCATGCTGGGCGAAATGGCGGTGCCCATCGCGGTGCTGGCGATTGTGATGGCGCTCATCACCCCCCTTCCGCCTTTCGTGATGGATCTGCTGATCGTCACCGACCTGCTGATGTCGGTCACCGTGATGATGGTTTCGCTGTACCTCATCCGCCCGGTGGATTTCACGTCGTTTCCCTCCACCCTGTTGTTGCTGACGCTGTTCCGGCTGGCCTTGAACATCTCCTCCGCCCGGCTCATCCTGCTCTACGGAAACACCGGCACCACGGCCGCGGGGGAGGTGATCGGCGCCTTCGGCAGCTTCGTGGTGGGTGGCAACTACGTCATCGGCGCGGTGATCTTCCTGGTGCTGATCGCCATCCAGTACGTGGTGATCAACCACGGCGCGGTGCGCATTTCGGAAGTCACCGCCCGCTTCACCCTGGATGCGCTGCCCGGCAAGCAGATGTCCATCGACTCGGACCTGAACTCCGGGCTGGTGGATGAGGCCGAGGCTAAGCGGCGGCGCAAGCAGCTGGCCACCGAGGCCGAATTCTACGGGGCCATGGACGGGGCCTCGCGTTTCACCCAGCGCGACGCCGTGGCCAGCATCCTGATCACCGGGATCAATATCGTGGCCGGTTTTCTGATCGGCGTCCTGCAGCACGGCATGGATTTCCGGAAGGCGCTGGAAACCTACACGGTCCTGACCATCGGAGACGGGCTGGTCACGGTGATCCCGGCGCTCATGATTTCCATTTCGGGCGGCCTGATCGTCACCCGGGCCAGTTCCGATGCGCGGCTGGGGGTGGAATTCCAACGCCAGATTCTCGGCAACTCGCAGCCGCTGCTGCTGGCGGCGGGCGTGCTGGTGGCGCTGGCGGCGCTGCCTTCCATGCCCAAGCTGCCGTTTCTGCTGTTAGGGGGTGGCGCGGGGGCGGCCGGCTGGCGCATGCGCCGGAAGGAATTGCGGCTGGCGGCGGCGCCCGCGGAAAGCAAGCCGGCGGCCGCCCGGGAAAACCTGGAATCGCTGCTGCACATCGAGCCGCTGGCGATCGAGGTGGGGCTGGGCCTGGTGGGGCTGGTGGAAGGGGCGCAGGACTCGCCGCTGCTGCGGCGCATCTCCGCCATCCGGCGGCAGCTCGCCATCGATCTCGGCTACCTGCTGCCGCCGGTGCGCGTCACCGATAACCTGTCGTTGCGCAGCCGCGAATACGTGATTTCGCTCAAGGGGGTGGAGATTGCGCGCTACGAATTGCCGCAGGGCTGCGAGCTGGCCATCCCCGCCGGCGCCGGCAATCCCCCGCTGGAGGGTCAGGCGACACGCGAGCCGGCCTTCGGCATGAGCGCGTTGTGGATTCCCAGCGAACGGGCGGACCGCGCGCGCAGTTCCGGCTACACGGTGGTGGACGGGGTCAGCGTTCTGGGCACCCATCTCTCCGAGCTGATCCGCCGCCACGCCCACGAGCTGTTCTCGCGCCAGGACGCCAAACGGCTGCTGGATCGCGTGACCGCGGAGCATCCCAAGGTGGTCGAGGACCTGGTTCCCAAGCTCCTGTCTCTGGCCACCGTGCAGCGAGTGCTGCAAAACCTGTTGCGCGAGCGCGTTTCGATTCGCGACGCGGTGTCCATTCTGGAAGCCCTGGGAGAGGCGGCCAGCGCCACCCGCAACCCGGTGTTGCTGACCGAGTACGTCCGCCAGGCCATCCGCCGCACGGTGGTGAAACCGTATCTGAATCGCTCCGGCGAACTGGCGGCGTGGTTCCTCGATCCCTCTCTCGAGCAAGCCGTCGAGTCGGGGGTCGAGCACGGCGAGCAAAACAGCCATCTGGCGCTTGCGCCGCAAACCATTCGCGAGATTCTGAACCGCATCTCGAGCCGCATTCAGTCGCCCGAGACCCCCGTAGTGGCGATCACTTCCGCGGGAGCGCGTTACTTCCTGCGCCAACTGGCGGAGCCGGCGTTGCCGAACCTGTACTTCCTGGCGCACAACGAAGTGCCGCCCGGGCTGCGGGTGCAATCGCTGGGAAACATTCAATGAAGCCGGGTCTACAGAAAACCGGGCTGCCTGACGATAGATTCCTCGGGGCGGAAGATCCCGCGCGGCCTGTCGAGACCAGGAGCCGACCTACATGAAGATCAAGTCCTACTACTGCCCGACGGTGGAAGATGCCATGGCCATGGCACGCCAGGAACTGGGGTCGGAGGCCATGCTGCTGAACAGCCGCCCGACGCCCCCGGAAGCCCGTCATCTGGGCGAATACGAAGTGGTCTTCGCCACCGAGATGGCCGCCGACGAAACGGTGCAGGGTTTCAAGGCGTCCCCGCCCGCGCTGCTTCTTTCCGGCGCGCCACCCGCGGGCGACCGCCTGTCGACGGAGGTATCGGAGCTGAGGAGGGAGCTCGAAAGCATGCGGCGCACGCTGACCCGATCGGCGTTTGCGCCGCCGCAGTGGCTGGGGGCCTCGCCGGATCTCTCCAACGCCTACGCTGTGCTGACCTCGAGCGAGGTCTCTCCGGACCTGGCCCGCGAAATCGTGCATTGCGCCGAATCGAGAGCGGGGGTCCCTTCCCCACCGCCGCATGGCCCCCCGCCGCGCGCGCCCCGGCACGGCGAAGGGGCCGTTTTCCAGCGCGCCCTGGTGGAAGAGATGGAATCCCGCTTCACGGTCCAGCCGATGCTGGGCCGGGGAGAAACGCGGCCGCGAATCGTGGCTCTGGTGGGACATCCCGGCGCCGGCAAAACCACCACCCTGGTCCGGCTGGCAGTGAATTACGGGCTGGCCAGCCGGCGTCCCGTCCTGCTGCTGTCGGTGGACACCTATCGGGTGGGGGCGGCGGAACAGTTGCGCGCCTTCGCGGGCATCCTGGGCGTCGGCTTCGAGGTGCTCGGTACCGTCGCAGCCCTGGCGCAAACCATCGAGGAGAACCGCGGCAAGGATCTGATTTTGATCGACACTCCAGGCCTGGCGTTCGGCGACCTGGGCGAATCCGCCAGCCTGGCGCATTTTCTTTCGCGCCGGTCCGATGTGGACACCCAACTGGTCCTATCGTCCTCGATGAAATCCGCCGATCTGACTCGCGTGGTGGATTCTTTCGAGGTCTTTCGGCCGCAACGGCTGCTGTTTACCAAGCTGGATGAGACGGGCTCGTTCGGCCCCATCCTCAACGAGGCCGTGCGCACCGGCAAGCCGCTGTCTTTCTTTACGACGGGACAGCGTATCCCGGAGGACCTGGAGGCCGCCAGCCGCAGCCGGCTGGTGGAACTGATTCTCGCCGGCCACTGCGGCCGGGCGCAATCCGCAGCCTAGACGATGGGCCGGCAGGGCGGAGGTGTATGTACGCGAATGCGGCGGCAGAAGTAATCGGCGAGGATGAACGCGAGCGGCTCATCCTGGAGCATCTGCCGCAAGTGCGGCTCATCGCGCGGCGCATCCAGGAGCGCCTGCCGGAAAACATCAGCCTGGACGACTTGGTGTCCACGGGCGTAATCGGGCTGATTTCGGCGATTGACAACTTCGACCCGCGTCACAACGTCAAGCTCAAGACTTACGCGGAGTACAAGATCCGCGGGGCCATTCTGGACGGCTTGCGGGGCCTGGACTGGGCGCCGCGGCAGAAACGCCGTAAGGCCAAGCAAATCGAAGCCGCCATTGCGGAGGCCGAACAGCGCCTCAAACGGTCGCCCGCGGAAGAAGAGATTGCCGGCCAACTGGAAATACCCATCGAGGAGTACCACCAATGGCTGGTGGAAATCCGCGGCCTCAACATCGCCAGCCTGGAATACGCCGGCGGCGAGCACGGCCGGGACATGCTGCACTACCTTCCGGACAACGGCCGGAATCTCCCCTCCGCTCTTCTGGAGAAATCCGAACTGGAGCGGCTGCTGGCCGAAAGCATCGATGGGATTCCTGAAATCGAACGCCAGGTCCTGAGCCTCTACTACCACGAAGAATTGACGTTGCGCGAGATCGCACTAGTTGTGCATCTGCACGAATCCCGCATTTCACAGTTGAAGTCGCAAGCCATTTTGAGGCTGCGCAGCCATCTGGCCGCGAACTGGCCGGCGGCGCGAGGTGTGACGATCGCATGAGCGCACGCGAAAACACCCGGCCATCCCGGCTGAACGAAGTCGAGAACGCGCGGCTTCTGCTCGATCAGTGGACCCAGGGTCTGGTCGCGGTTCTCGAATCCATGGCCGACCAAAAGCCGGAGGTGCGCTGGCTAGTGGTCTCCGGCCCGTTCCCCGACACCGCTGCGCCCGGCACTGGGCCCGGGGCGGAGACCGAAATCCTGTGGTGGGAGCAGCCGTTTCAGACGGCCCCGGAAACCGCCGTTTGGGTAGGGGCGCCGCGCGCCAGTTGGGAATACGCCGGTGCTCTGGTTTTGAAAGCGGCCGGCCTCGAAACCGTCGCGCCGGGTGAGGCGAAGAACACGTGGCTCGAAGTTCTGGGCCAGTCTCTGGGGGTCATGGCCCGCTCCATCGGATCGTTTTTGGGCCGCGAAGTCGCCTGCCTGGCCGGCCGGGAAAACGCGCCTGGCCCGGAGGTCGAGGAATGGGCGTCGGTCTCCCTGACTTTTACGGAGATGCCGTTGGTCCCGCTCCTGGCTGTCTTCAGCCCGCAGTTCTTGGCGGCGATTTCCGCGCCGGGCCCGGAGGCCGAGGCCCCCGCCGCCGGTGAGGCCGCACCCCACGGCGACGCGCGCGCGCCCGGCCCCGAGACGCCCGACGCCAGCCATACGGCGCTGCGTTCCCGCACCCTGGAACTCTTGCTCGACGTAGATCTGCCCGTGAGCATCTCCTTTGGCAAAGCGCAGCTCCCCATGAGAGACGTCCTGAAGCTGACCACGGGGTCCATTGTCGAGTTGAACTGCGGAGCCAACGAGCCGGTCGAAGTGCTGGTCAACCACTGCCCGATCGCGCGCGGAGAAGTGGTCGTGGTGGAGGGAAACTACGGCGTGCGCATCCAGCAGATCATCAGCCGCCAGGAGCGTTTACGGAGCCTTCGATGAGCCCGTTCATGCTCCCCTTGGCCGCCCTCGGCGGCGTGGTCCTGGTGGGAATATCGGTGAGCTTCCTGGCGCTCGTCCGCGCCAGAGCTTTGCTCCGTGAGGTGGAGCAACGCGGCAGCGCCGGCCTGAAGGAGTGGGAAACCACGCTCCAAGCCATGCGCCAGGATTTGAGCGCCCTGGGCGCACAACTGGGCGATATCGAGCAGCATCCGCCGGTGACGGCGGCTCCCGCCTTTTTTCGGCCCGGGTTGAACCTGAGCACCCGCTCCCAGGCGTTGCGCATGTTCCGCAAGGGCGAACCCCCGGAACAGATTGCCATGGCGCTGGAAGTGCCCCTTCAGGAAGTCGATCTCCTGCTCAAGGTGCAACACATCATCGGCGGCGACCCCTGAATCGCACCGGCCCCCATCTGCCTCGCCGACAGATTAGAAACCGGGAAAAGACAATAGCCACAGATGAACACCGATGAACGCCGATAAGACAAGATTCTCATCCGTTTTTATCGGTGTTCATCCGTGGCCATAATTTTCTCCTCGCTGAAAGATCATCGATAATGAAGGGGAGCCTATGACGGTCGAGATCGAAGGCGTCACCTTGCACCTGGCCCATCCGGATGAAGTCGCCGTCCAGTGGGTGGGGCAAGATGAGCTCATGCGGCAATTGCTGGCCGCGTGGATGGTGGTGAACGAGCAGGATGTGCCCATGAACCCGCGCCTGCTGGGGAAACCGGGCGTCGGCAAGACCACCCTGGCCTACGCCGCCGGCAAGCGCATGGGGCGCGATGTGTACATCCTGCAAGCTACCATGGACACGCGCCCGGAAGACCTGCTGATCACTCCCGTGATCGAGGGCGCCGGCAGCCTTCGCTATGTGGCATCGCCGCTAGTCACCGCCATGCTCCGCGGCGGCATCGCCATCGTGGACGAGGGCAACCGCATGAGCGAGAAAAGCTGGGCCAGCCTGGCGCCGCTGCTCGACAATCGCCGCTACGTGGAATCCATCGTAGCCGGCATCAAGATCAAGGCGCATCCCCATTTCCGGCTGGTGGCCACCATGAACGACGATGCCTCCACCTTCGAGCTGCCCGAGTACATTCACTCCCGGCTCCAGCCGCAGATCTTCATCGATTTTCCCGAGCGCGACGAGGAGTACCACATCCTGAAAGAGAACCTTCCCTTCGCCGAAGAGCGCATCTTGAATTACGTGACGGATTTTCTGCAACTGGCCCACGCCGCCGACGAGCGCTACACCGTCCGCGACGGCATCAACGTGGGCCGTTTCGCCATCAAGCTGAAGAGTCTGGCCACCCAGCGGACGCACGAGTCGGAGGCGCTCGAAATCGCCATCGTGGAGGTGCTGGGGGAAGAAGCCCTGCGGTATGTCCGGAGAAATCGACCTTCCGCTAGCTGATCCGGGAAGCCTGAAGCGCGGGCGCTTCACCTACTTTCCGGTCGTGCCGGGCCGCCTGGAGTTCGCCATCGAGGTGCGCCAGGCGATTCTCGGCCAACGCCCGCAAGCGATCGCGCTCGAATTGCCGGCCACTTTGCAGGGGGCCTGGATGCGCGCCGTGGCGCGCCTGCCCGAGATGTCGTTGATCTTCTACCCGGACGAGACCCTGGGCGCCGACCAGGCGATCTACGTGCCTATCGAGCCGGCCGACCCGTTTACCGAGGCCATCCGCACCGGCCTTGAAATCGGCGCGGAGATCGTGTTTGCGGATCCCGAGGCCGGCCAGCGCCCGCACCTGAAAGACGCCTACCCGGATCCGTACGCCATCCGCCATATCGGCCTCGAGCGGTACATCGAGGCGTACCGCGTTTACCCGCAGCCGCGCTCGGAGGAAATCGCGCGGCACGCCGCGGGCATTGCCTGGAAACTGCAGGGCGCCGATCCTCTGGCGAATGTCCTGGTGGTGGTGTCGCTCAACCTGCTCGACCCCTTGCTGGACGCCATGGAGGAACCCCAGGCGCAGCCGCTGGCGCGCACGCGCCGCGAGGGCGTCGAGCTTTTCAACCCGCACCCGGAATCGCTGGCCGAGATCACCATCGAATATCCGCAGCTTCAATGGCGCTACGAGGATTTCCGCGGCCGGCCGGCGGACTGGCGCCTCATCGACCGGCGGCACGCGCAACTGGCCGTCTTCCGCGAAGCCGAAAAGGAGTATGCAGCCTCGACCGGCGAGCGCATGGCGCACTGGCAGCGGCGCCTGCTGGCGCGCTATACCCGCAACCTGGCGCTGGCCGGGAATGAACTCTCGGCCGGCCTGTTCGACCTGGCCGTGGCGGCGCGCGCCGTGGCCGACGACAACTACGCCTGGGAGGTCTGGGAGGCGGCCGGCCGCTATCCGCCTCAGAAGGCCGCCTCGGACCTGGTCACGGTTCGCGTTTCGGGCGAAGAGGTGTGGATGGACACCAGGCGCATTCGCCTCCGCCGCCGCTTGCCGAGCCCCAAGCGGCGCCTTCGTCCCTTTGGATTGAAGCCGCGCCAGAAAGAGAAGTTTCCGGGCGAATGGGCCAGCCAGTTGAACGGCGCCGGCATCTGTTCCTATCCGCCCGAAGACCTCATCATTGAAGACTACGGCCGCTTTCTGAAAAAGAAAGGCAAAAGCATTCTGTCGGAAGAGCGTGTGCGCGTCGAGCCGTTTACGACCTCCATTCTGGACGGTATCGATATGCGCGAGACCATCCGTAAATGGCACGAAGGCCGCATTTACGTGCGCCAGTTCCAGAAGATTCACGGCGAGGTGGGCGCGGTGGTGGTGATCTTCGATGAGGATCGCGACAACCGCTACCCCTACATGACCACCTGGCTGGGCGAAAGCCAGAACGAATCGGATATGGCGTTTTACTCGACCTTTCCCTTCGACCACCTGGTGGGGCCGGGCATGGGACGCGCCGAGTACGGCGGTTTTCTGATGACGCTTCCGCCACGGCGCCTGTACGATGTGTGGCAGGACGCGGATTACCTATTCGCGGAGTCGAAATCGGAGCGCCTGTTACTCGCCGCGCTCGACTATTCGATCCACCGGCACGTAGTTTACGTGGCCGCCAAGCCCCCGCGTTCCATTTTCAAGACGGTGGCCTCGCGTGCCGGCCGCACCATCGTCTACATTCCCATAGGCCAGCTTTCCCCGGTTTCTCTCAAGAAGATCCGCGTGGTCCACGTGCTGGACGGCTACGATAAGCGGGAGATGGCGAAAGAGTATCTGCGGTAGCACATTTCAATTGCACACCGCCGCCGATTCCAGGCTTCGCACTTTCGCCGAAAGAGTGGTGCGCTTGAGACGGAGCATGTCCGCGGCCGCCTTTTTGTTGCCCCCGGTCTTGCGCAGCGCCTGATCGAGAATACTGCGTTCGATGAGCGCCAGCGTCCGCTCGTAATCCAGTCCGTCGTCGGGCACCGAGACCAGCGGAATTTCGCCCGGCGGCGCCGTGCTGGCCCGAGCCGTTGGGGGCGGGAAATCGGCGGGCACCAGCAGGACGCGATCACCGCTCAATGCGATGGCCATCTCGACGGCGTTCTCCAGTTGGCGGACATTTCCCGGCCAGGAGTAGTCACACAGCCGCTGGAGGGCTTCCGCAGCGATCGACTTGAGTGGTATCCGCTCCAACCCGCAGATCTTGCCGGCGAAATGCGCGGCCAGCAGCGGGATGTCCGCGCGCCGCTCGCGCAGCGGCGGCATGTAGATCGGCACCACGTTCAAACGGTAATAAAGATCCTCCCGGAACCTGCCTTGATCGATTCGCCGGGCCAGGTCGCAATTGGAGGCCGCCACCACGCGAATGTCGACGCGCACAGTTTCGGAGCTGCCCAGCCTCTGAAACTCGCGTTCCTGGAGAACTCTGAGGAGCTTGGCCTGAAGGTTCAGGTCCAGGTCCCCGATTTCGTCCAGGAACAGGGTGCCTCCGTGGGCCGACTCCAACCGTCCGATGCGGTTTTGAACGGCTCCCGTGAAGGCTCCGCGGACGTGTCCGAACAACTCGGCCTCGATCAGGTTTTCCGGCAGCGCGCTACAGTTCACGGGCACCAGGGCTGCGTGGCGGCGGGGGCCGGCCATGTGCAGAGCCCGCGCGGCGATCTCCTTGCCGGTGCCGGTCTCGCCGGTGATGAGGACCGTGGAGCGGCGCGCGCCCACCAGGCGAATGATATGGCATACTTGCCGCATTTCCCGGCTTTCCCCGACCAGCAGGCACTCCCACTCCTCCCTCCCGAGATTCCCGGCCAAACGGGCCAGACCACCGGTTCTCCGCTCCTCTACCTCGCTAACCCAAAGAACTGGTGCAGCTTCCATGCGGCTCCACAGCAGCAATCGGCAAAAACGGAGAAAGCTTTAGAACAAGAGGTCCGCGAGATTTTTTCAAAAGTCACTAAAGCGCGGGGGGCTACCTGCCGATAAGTCATTCAGCCGAACATTGCCGCGCCGAATGAGAGTCGCCGAATGAGAGTCAACGATCGAAATCTAACGGGCCTTTCTCCAGCCGAGGCCGGGCGAGCCCAGGAAACCCAAAAGCTGAACCGCAACGAAGGCGGCAGAACTGGAACCGCCGCAACCGACAAAACCGGTGATAGCGTGGAGCTTTCCAGCACCCTGGAAACTCTTTCCCGCGCTATGTCGGCGAATGCATCCGAGCGCGCCAGCCGTGTGCACGCCCTGGCAGCGCAATATCAGAGCGGGAGCTACCACGCCGACTCCGCAGCCACTGCCCGCGGTATGGTTTCCGAGGCTTTGCTCGCAGAAAGCCAGTAATATGCCGGCGGCCGAGGTTGTGGAACGGCTCCTGGCGATCCGCTCGGAAGTAGACCAGGCGTGCAACTGGTTGATCTCCCCTTCCCCGACAGCCTTGGATTCGTGCTCGCGTTTCCTCGAGACGGCCGGTTCCCGGTTGGCGCAATTGCAGCCGCAGTTGCGCCAGGGAGCCGGGAATCCCGCAGCCCAGTACGAAGCCCGCCGTTTGCGCGCCGCCGTCATGTGCGCCAGGGGTTTGCTGGAAAACGCTGCCAGCTTCCATGTCAACTGGGGCCGGCTGCTGGGCGCGCTCAGCTCGGGGTACACCGAGCGTGGCGACCCTGCGCCGGCGCCGCGAAAGGGGCGAATCTGCCTGCAAGGCTAAACTGTCATGGTCAGCCTCCTCTCCACTCTGCTCACCTCGGCCAGCGCACTGCGCGCCTACGAGCAGGTGCTGGAGGTAACCCAGGACAACGTGGCCAACTCCTCGACTCCGGGTTACACCAAGCAGACTCAGCAGCTATACGCCCTGCCGTTGGACCCCGAGATGGGGTTGACCGGCGGCGTCAAAGCGGGGGTGGTGCAGGATTCCCGCGACCAGTACGCCGAGCAAAACGTGTGGCGGCAATCGGTCTTGCTGGGACAAGCCAACCAGAACGTCAACAGCTTGGCGGCGCTACAATCCCTTTTCGACATTTCGGGCAACTCGGGTATCCCCGCGGCGCTCAATAACCTGTTCTCGAGTTTCTCCGCTTGGGGGCAGTCACCCACCGACACGGAGGCGCGCCAGACGGTAATCGGCCGTGCCACCGATCTAGCCAGTACCTTCCGGCAAATCGCCTCCGGTGTACAAAGCGTCGAACAGGATACCAACCAGCAACTGCAACAGACGGTGGCTCAGGTCAACAACCTGGTCGGACTACTGCAGGGGTACAACCAGCAGATCCTGGCAGGCGACCGCAACGATGCCGGCCTGGAGTCACAGGTTTACTCGACGCTCGAACAACTCTCGCAATACGTCGATATCAGCGCCAGACAGCAGGCCGACGGCTCGGTGACGGTCCTGCTCAACGGCCGAACGCCACTGTTGGTAGCGGCGCAGCAGTACAGCATCAGCAGCACCTTCGAGCAACCCGATGACGCCGTCTATACGCAGGCGCCGCCGGAAGTGCACATTCTGGCGGCTGACGGCTCCGATATCACCGCCGGCGTCACGACCGGCCAACTGGGCGCGCTGCTGACCCTGCGCAACCAGGTGCTGCCTTCCTACATCGGGGACGCCTACCAGCCCGGCGACCTGAACACCATGGCGAAACAGTTGGCCGACCGCGTGAACCAACTGCTGACCTCGGGCAATGTTTCCGACGGGCCGCCGCCGCAGGCGGGCGTGCCCCTGTTCACCTACGACACCACCAACGACACCAACGTGGCCAAGACGCTCTCGGTAGACCCCACGGTCACACCCGACGAGTTGGCCGCCATCGATCCCGGCCCGCCGGAAACGGCCAACGGCATCCCCCTGGCATTATCCCAGTTGTCCAACGCGCAGGACGCCGCGGACCAAGTCAACGGCGCCAGCTTCAGCGAATTCTATGGAAACATGGCTTCGCGCATCGGCAACGCCTTGAATAACGCCACCAGCCAGCAGCAGGTTCAGCAGTCGGCCGTGGCGCAAGCCCAGAACCTCCGCCAGCAGTCTTCCGGGGTCGACCTGGATGCGGAAGCCATGGTGGTGGTCGAATTTCAGAGGGCCTACGAGGCCAACTCGCGTCTGATTACGGTCTTGGACCAGCTCACCGAGGACACCATCAACATCCTGGCCGCCACCTGAGGACTGACATGATTACGAATCTCGAACCCGAAGCTGCGCTGTTTCTCGCCGATGTCAGCCGGATTCAGCAGAGACTCGCCGAGGCCAATTCCCAGGTCTCTTCCGGCAAGAAGATCAACGTTGCCTCCGACGCGCCCGATCAAATCGATTCCCTGCTCCAGCTTCGGGCCGACGAGCAGAGCAACACCCAGATCCAATCCAATCTGACGCTGGCTCAGACGGAGGCCAACAGCGCCGACAGTGCCCTCGGCTCGGCGATCCTGCTGATGGATCGCGCGGTCACGCTGGCCACTCAGGGAGCCACGGCCACCTCGGATGCCACCAGCCGCGCCAGTCTGGCCGAGGAGGTGGAGTCCCTTCAGGAGCAGATGGTCTCGTACAGCCAGACCGCGGTCCAAGGCCGCTACATTTTCAGCGGCGACCTGGATGGCAGCCCGTCATACGCCCTGGACCTCAACGCCCCTAATGGCGTCGATCAGCTTTCCAACGCCCCAGCCACGCGCCAGATTCAGGACCCCGCGGGCGGCTCGTTCCCGGCTTCCAAAACGGCGCAAGAGATTTTCGACGATCAAAACGCCTACGGCGGTCCCGCGACGGATAATGTTTTCGCGGCATTGAACACGCTTCGAACGGCTCTTCTGAATAACGATAGCGACGCCATCGGCGCCTCGATCGGCAATCTGCAACAGGCTTCCGATCACCTCAATTCCATGGAGGCGTTCTATGGCACGGTGGAGGATCGCATCCAGGATGCCAGCACCTTCTCGAGCAACTATGATACCCAGCTCCAGGCCGAAGTCAGCCAGAAGCAGGATGCCGACGTAACCGCCGCGGCGACGGAACTCACGCAGGCCACTACGCAGCTTCAGGCGGCCTACATGGCGCGCGCCAAGATGCCGCACACCAGCCTTTTCGATTTCCTCGCTTGACGCGGAAATGCGCGGATGGGTGGGGCCATCGCCGGGCTGAAACTACGCGAATGCCGCAAACTCCTTTCAGAAACAACAGGCTACGGGAAAGGAGTCAATTCGCTTCAGGGGTGAACATCGGCTTTAATGCCCACGATTCCAGGACTTTCGTACCAGTACCAGACCATCGAAACCCAGTACGATTACCATTGAAAATGCTCTTGACCGAGGGTTTTGGAGCGCATATACTGGGTTTACTCAAGGAGAAAATTCCAAAGAGCTGAGTTTAGCATTCTCATTTGAGGACATTTGAGGAGCGAATGAGACAAGTTGTACGCGAGGGAGATAAAGACGATGAAAGCCTCTAAGATTGTTGCGTTGTTTGTTCTGTTGTTTGGAGGAGTATATTTGGCACAGGCGAGCCCGCTTTGCCTGGCGAGCGGTACCTTTCAGGACCTCCTGAATTCCAATGCGCTGGGGGGGTGTACCATTGACGACAAGTTGTTCACGGACTTTGCCTATTCCTCCAGCGATACGGCAGGCTTGCCCATTCTAGCGAGCGCGTTCGATTACCAGGTGGTTAATATGGGTCCCTCGGGGATCGGCTTCCAGTTTTCCTTTGGAATGTTCGCCGGGCCGGGTGAGGTGAACGATGTTTTCATTGGCTACAACGTCCTGGGGCCAAACATCGTCAGCGACCACTTGGCTGTGACGGGGTTCGCAACTGGAACGGGGCTTGCAAGCGTGGCTGAAACTTACTGCAAGGGTACGCCGCTTGGCGCGGGCTGCCCGGTGGGGGATAGTGGAACTCTCGAGGCATATTTCAGCGCCTTCGGGAATCAACCTGCGGATTCTTCTAGCTGGCTCACGCCAGTTCGCCTGCTTTCGATCACTAAGGACATCGAAGCAGCAGGGGGAACTGCGGGGATTGCGCATATCTCGGGTGTGCTTGATACGGTTGACCAGACAGGAGTACCGGAGCCTGTCACGCTGATCATCTTCGGCTCGGGCTTGACTCTTCTGGGCTCGCTGGGAAGGCTGCGGCGCAAGTAAGTCTGGACGCCGGTAGAGTTCACGGTTCACCGGGTTTTAGTTTCTTGTTCTCGAGGGCCTGGCAGCTCGCTGCCGGGCCCCGGTTAATCCTGATCCGGGATCAGAGGCGGCCGGCAGATCGAGCGCTCGGGTTTTTGCCCCTTTACGGAAAGTCTCGGTCTCCGGGTGTGAGAAATGCGGACTAGTAGTGAGGCCGCGCGGCGGCGACGCCCGCGGTCGTTTTTTTTGAGGGAAACCTCTCTATTCTACCGCGGCGTAAACGTCGACACCGCGCCGAAGCGCCGGTAGTTGGCGTACGCGATGCGCAAGCGGATGCGCTGCCCCCCGGTGCGGAATGGCAGGGTATCGTCGGCATAGGTGTAGACCGGGAACCAGTGCCGGCCGTCGATCGGTTTGCGGATGGTGGTGAAGCGCGGGAACAGGTTCTCGGTTTTGGTGGTACGGATCTGCGGCACGGCCTGACCCTCCAGCCGCACCGTATTGTACTCCTTCTTGTCCACCCAGATCATCCCGTCGAAGAACCTCTGCCCTTCCAGAATCTGGCGCGGACGCACGTGGAGCACCCAGCAGTCCACGCCGTCCATGGTTTCTTCGCCGCGGAACTTCGTCTCGTAATTCCAGAGCCGGTCTTCCGTCAGGACCAACGGCTGAATCTCGCGGATGTCGCGAAAATCTTCATCGGTCAGGAGGAGGTATTTCAACCGGTTCTCGGCTCGCCCGATGGCCTCTTCGGTGCGCTCGTGCTGAGGCGAAAAGATGATGTCCCGGACCTCGCGGTACGCCCCGCGAGCCGCGCCGTGGCCGTCCAGCTCGTCGATGGCGACAGTCTGACGGTACATGTATTCATTGCGCTCGGCCTCGGTTTCGGTCTCGCGGTGGGCCACCAGTTTCGGCAGGCCGGTGGGCGGATCTTGGGCGGGCGCCAGGGGGGCGAAAAGCGCCAATGTTAAGATGAAACCGATGGCGAAAACGCTCGGCAGCTTCCGGGCGGCGGTGCTGATCGGCTGGATGGCGCTGGGCGTGGCGGGCGTTGTGTACGCGCGGCTTAAAGGCATTCCAAGCTGGGCGGCCGTGCCGGTCCTGGCCGCCTTCCTTGTGGAATACCCATTTTATCTGGTTCCGGCCTTCCCCACGCTGCGGGAACGCCTGGCCGGCGCCCGCCTGCCCGGATTCTTGCTGGCCTCGACAGTGCTGCCTTACCTGGTGTGCTGCTGTGGCGCAGTCGAGTTTCAATGGATCGGTTTGGCGCGCTTGGCGGCGCTCTCACTGGCGCTGGCCCTGTGGTACGTGGTGCTGCCGGCAAACGCCGTGACGGATATCGCCTTTCTATCGCTCATCGCGTGCGTGATGCTGGGCAGGTACTTCGATTCCATTTATCCCAAGCCCTACCACGGCGTGGATGCGACCTACCTGGGGAAGTTGGCGTTGATGCAGATGACCGTCATGACCCTGACCCTGGAGCGCCGCATTCACGAGACGGGCTACGGCTTTTTGCCGAAGTGGAACGAGTGGCGGATCGGCGCGCTCCACTATTTGTATTTCATTCCGGTCGGGCTTCCCCTGGCGCTGGCGCTCAAGGCAGTGCGATTCGCCACGCCGGCGCCGCTATGGGTCGTCGCCGGAACCTTTCTCGGCATGCTGTGGGTGGTCGCGCTTTTCGAAGAGTTCCTGTTTCGGGGAGTGCTCCAGCAATGGATGGAAGAGTGGACCTGGAACCGGACGGCCGCGCTCTGCATGACATCGCTGCTGTTCGGCCTGGCCCACCTGTGGTTCCGCAGCTTTCCCAACTGGCGGTGGGCAGCGGTGGCGACCGTGCTGGGATGGTTTTGTGGCCACGCGCGCAATGAGGCCGGCAACATCCGCGCCGGAATGGTTACACACGTACTAGTAGTCACCACGTGGCGGGCTTTCTTCGTGTAAAAATGTATCCTGCAATCAACGGCTTACAAAAATTGGTGGGGCCTGCCAAAAAAATCCGGCAAAAAATACAAATTTCTGTTGCATCCGAGATCGGAATCTATTATTATTGGAAGTAAGCCGGGGAGGCAACTCCCACCAAAGCGAGACTAACCTCTAAATAAAGACCCCTGAAGCAATCCTCCCCGGCGCCCGAAAGGGTCGGAGGTCTTCCAAAAAAAGAAACCCCAAGGGTGAGTTTCCGCCATGGGCTTCCCGTTCGAACAACGATACGCGTCGTATTCGGCACTGCGTGATATGATGGCAGATTCGTGTCGGAAAGACTGGCCCGCATGATGATGCTCACGGTTCTGGGTTCGACAGGGTCCATTGGAACCAACACTTTAGACGTGGTCCGGCGCAACTTCCACCAATATGGTGTGTACGCCCTGGTGGCTGGCCAGAACGTGGATGCTCTGGCTGCCCAGATCCTGGAATTCCACCCCCAACTTGCGGTTGTCGCAACTTCAGACGGTTTGGCGCGTCTCTCAGATAGGCTCACAACGGCCGGCCTGGCTCGGACCGCCTGGCCGGAGTTGCGGTGGGGCGATGCGGCGCGGGTTCAGGCTGCTACGGCCGCGGAAGTCGATACGGTGATTTCGGCAATCGTCGGGGTGGCTGGCCTGGAGGCCACATACGAAGCTGTCCGATTGGGTAAACGGGTGGGGCTGGCAAATAAGGAAGTCCTGGTTGCGGGGGGCAAACTGGTGATGGAGGCGGTGCACGAGCACGGAGCTTTGTTGGTGCCAGTGGATAGCGAACATAACGGGGCGCACCAATGCCTGCGCGCGGGCAACCGCAAAGAGGTCACCAAGCTGATCCTCACGGCTTCCGGCGGTCCGTTTCGGAACACGGCTAAAGAAGCCCTGGCATCGGTGACGCCGCGGGAGGCGCTCAATCATCCGACATGGAGGATGGGGAACCGCATCACCATCGACTGCGCCACCCTCATGAACAAGGGTTTTGAGGTGATCGAAGCGTGCTGGCTGTTCGATTTCGCTCCGTCGCAGGTGGAAGTGGTGATCCATCCGCAATCCAGCGTGCATGCCATGATCGAGTACAGCGATGGCAGCGTGCTGGCGCAGATATGCGCCACGGATATGCGCATGCCCATCCAGTATGCGCTGACTTATCCGGACCGCTTCGAGGCACCGGTGCCCAAGCTGAATTGGGCGGAAGCGCGGAACTGGGAATTCCTGGCGCCGGATTTTGACAAATTCCCTCTGCTCAAGCTGGCGTACGAGTGCCAGGAAACCGGCGGGTCCGCCACGTGCACATTGAACGCCGCGGATGAAATCGCCGTAGAAGCATTTTTGCTGGGGAAGATCGGTTTTCTGTCGATATACGAGATTGTATCGGAGACGCTGTCGAAGATGCCGGTTTGTTGTCCGCGGACGGTTGGCGATATCCTGGAGATTGACCGGGAGTCGCGAGCCCTGGCGCGCGAACTGGTAACGGCCCGCGGGGTGGGCCCCGTGACGGTTTAAGTCTATATGCTGCTAGTCAGTGAAAACATACTGTGGCTGCTGGTCCTGATCGGGATCATGATCATGATCCACGAGTTTGGCCATTTTTGGGCGGCCCGCTATTTTGATGTCAAGGTCGAGACCTTCAGCTTTGGGTTCGGCCCGCGCCTGTTCGGCTTCCGCCGTGGCGACACGGATTACCGGTTCTCGCTGATTCTGTTCGGCGGCTACGTCAAGATGGCCGGTGAGCAGATAGGCGACGAGCACGCCGACGATCCTCGCAGCTTGCTCGCCAAACCCCGCTGGCAGCGGCTGGTGATCGCCTTTGCGGGGCCGTTTATGAATATCGTGCTGGCGGTCGGGCTGCTCACGGGCCTGTTTATGGTGAAGTACCAGAAGGTATCGGACGCCGATATGCAAGCCATCATCGGCCACGTAATGCCGGATTCACCCGCCGCCAAGGCCGGCATTCAGGATGGCGACCGCATCGTCAAGCTGGGCACGAAGGCGAACCCCACCTGGGAAGACGTGGGGCTGAAGGAAGTCGAGAGCGCATACCGGCCCATGTACCTCACCATCGAGCGCAACGGCAAACGTTTCGACACCATCGTGACGCCCACCATGGGAGAGCGCTCGGGCCTGGGATATGCCGGCTGGGACGAGCGGGGCGAAGTTCAATTGGGCGAGATCACGCCCCATCTGCCGGCCGATAAGGCGGGGCTCAGGAAGGGCGATCTGCTGATCGCGGTGAACGGGCAGGCCATCCATTCGGTGTTCAAGTTTCAGGAGCTCACCCAGAACAGCGGCGGCAAGCCCATCGAAATCGAATTCGCGCGGAATGGCGAAAAGCGCCATGTCACGGTGCAGCCGGTGTTCGCCAGTATCGACGGTCCCGAGCGCTGGATGATCGGAGTCATGCCGCAACAGAAACTGAACCTGATCACCACCAAACTTTCCTTCCCCGACGCTCTTCATGAATCGCTGCGGCAGAACGCCAAGGGCGCCCTGCTGATCGTGCAGTTTCTGAAGGGCGTGGTGGAGCACCGCATGTCGGCGAAGAACCTCACGGGGCCGATCGGCATTGCCCAGCTCTCCGGCGAAGCGGCCCGCGAAGGCCCCTCGGCCTTCATCATCCTGATGTCGATGGTCAGCCTCAACCTCGCTATTTTCAACCTGCTGCCCATTCCGATTCTGGACGGAGGCGTCATTTTGATGCTGTTCATCGAAATGGTGATGCAACGAGACCTCAGCCTCAACGTGAAGGAAGCCGTGTTCAAGGTGGGATTTGTCGCCATTATGGTGATTGTGGCGTTCGCCATTTACAACGACATTTCCCGAATCCTGCCGGCGGGATGAAGAACGCGTGAATCCTTGGGGGGCGGCCCATCATCTGCTAAGCTGATCCACGGCATGCATTGTACCTGCGTCCGCCAGAGCGATCTACCACACACCTCGCAACTGCTTGCGGACGTGCTGTATCACCCCGACCGCACGGCCGCGTTTTACCGGCATCCGGTTCGCGATCTCGGGGCTTTCCAGGCCGCCGCGCGCGAAATCCAATTCTCCGACGAGCGCCGGGCGGCGCTGGTGGCGGCCCTGCGGATGCGCAATCCGGCAAGCGCCTGTCTGGACCGCCTGGCCCAGCCAGGCACGCTGGCGGTGGTCACGGGCCAGCAGGTGGGGCTGTTCTCCGGCCCGGCATACACGGTCTATAAGGCGCTGCACGCCGCCAGGCTGGCCGAGTGGCTGACGGGAAACGGGCTCCCGGCCGTGCCGGTCTTTTGGCTGGCCACCGAAGACCACGATTTCGCGGAGGTCAACCAGGCCTGGGTCTTCGATTCGGAGCACCGGCCCGTCAAACTGGAAATGCGGCGCCCGGCGAGCGGCCAGCCGGTCGGCGGAGTAGCGCTGGCGGACCCGCCGGTGCGCGAGCTTCGCGCGGCCCTGCGCTCTCTGCCGTTCGGCGACGAGGTGGCGGACCTGGTGGAAGAGACCTACCGCGGCGGCAGCACCATGGGCCAGGCGTTCGGCGAACTGCTGCGCCGGGTGTTGGCGGAGTTTGACATT
This sequence comes from Bryobacterales bacterium, assembly GCA_963768385.1. Lineage (GTDB taxonomy): Bacteria > Acidobacteriota > Terriglobia > Bryobacterales > Bryobacteraceae > Fen-178. The sequence continues at coordinate 60,841 of CAVYHQ010000017.1, read as the reverse complement.
CTCCAGGTTGACCCCATGCTGCCGGCGTTCCGGGAGCTGGCGGCGCCGGTTCTACGCGCCGCCCTGGAATCCGCGCCCGAGCTAACCGCCAGTGTCCTGGATCGCAACCGGAAACTCACCGGCGGCGGCTACCACACCCAGGTGCACGTTGAGGACCACACGTCTTTCGTGTTCTTGCTGGAGAACGGCAAACGCCTGGCGCTGCGGCGCCACGGGCGGGAGTACACGGTGAACGGCCGCCGCTTCACCACCGGGGAGCTAATGGACCGCGCGGTTTCGCTGTCCCCCAACGCGCTGCTGCGGCCGGTGGTGCAGGATTCGATGCTGCCCACCGTAGCCCTCATCGGCGGCCCCGCGGAGACGGCCTACCTGGCGCAGTCGGAAACCATTTACCGTGCGATTCTGAGACGGATGCCAGTGGCCGTGCCGCGCGCCGGTTTCACGATCCTCGATAAGCGCAGCCAGAAACTGCTCGACCGATACGGCCTGACGCTTCCGGATTTCTTCCATGGAGCAGAGCCGCTGGCCGAGCGCATCTCCGCCAAACTCGTTCCGCCCACGCTGACGGAAGCGATGCGCGACACGGTGGCGGCGGTGGAGAGCGCGGTGGGGCGGCTTCGCGGCGAGATAGCCGGGTTCGACGCCACGCTGGCCATGGCGCTCGACCGCGGCGCGCGCAAGATTCAGTACCAGCTCGGCAAGATCGAGCGCAAAGTGGGCCGCGAAGCGCTGCGGCGCGATGCCAGCGCCACGCGCGACGCGGCATCGCTTTATGGGCTGATCTATCCCGAGCGCCACCTGCAGGAACGCATCTATTCCATCCTCCCGTTCCTGGCCAAGCACGGTCTGGATCTCGCCGGCCGGATCTACCAGGCCATTCAACTAGACTCGACGGACCACCGGCTGATAATGGTGTAGGTAGGAACCCGGGGACAGACAGCCATTTTTCGCCTACGGCGCGAAAAATGGAGTCTGTACCGCTACTGGAGCCGGGGACGCATCTGTTCGTTGGAAATGAGGCCATCGAAGATGGCCAGCACCTGCTTGCGATAGGCGTAGACGCGCCGCAGATTCTCGCGGAAGGAGATTTCAAAATCGCGGGCTTGCAACCACTTGTCCAGCATGGCCCGCGGCACGTCGATATCCTGCCTCAGCGTATCGACATCGTGTCCGCGCAGGAAGAGTCCATAGAAGAAGGCCGCTTCCCGCTGGGGCGCCAACGGATCGAAATCGTCTCCCGCCATCATAAACAGCAGCGAAAATGCCAGTATACCGATGGTCCCGGCTATACGGCAAGTCCCCCCGGCGGGAATACACGCTCCCTCACAGTCGCGGCTCGGATCGGAGCCGCGACCGTTAGAGAGCGGTTGGCACAGTTAGACCTTGACCAGGCTTTTGAGAACGCCGTCCCAGGGGGCGCGATACGGTTTGTAGCACATGGCGGCGGCTTCCTTATCGCCGATCACCTGCTCCTTATCGGGATCCCATTTGATGGCGCGGCCGAGCCGCAGAGACATGTTGGCCAGGTTGCATGCGATTGCCACCTTGTGGCCATCCTCCACTTCGCACAGCGGGCGCTTGCGGGTCCGCATGCTGCTCAGCCAGTCGCGTTCGTTCATGGCCATGGTGTCTTCGCCGCCGGTGCCGTAGCGGGCGTCGGACTCCACTCCGCCCTTGGAAGCCTGGATCCACGGCGTCGGCTGGACATTGGTATAAACCGGACCGCCGATGGGGTGTCCCGAGAATCGCGGGATGTCGTTGACCGGATCGATCTTGTTCTCCGGGACGACCTCGTAGCCGCCGGCCAGCACCAGGTTGCCCTTGGTGCCCAGGTAGACCTGCCCGCGGGTGGCCGTATCGCCGCGCATGGCGTTGGCTTCGCGAATGGCATAATTCACCGTGAAACCGCCCGGGAATTGCCAGATGGCGTCCTGGGTATCCGGGGTCTCGCCGTCGTCTTCCAAGGCGAACCGGCCGCCGGTGGACATCACCAGCGTCGGCCCCTTCACGTTCATGCACCACAGCACCTGGTCGATGGTATGAGCCCCCAGGTTGGTCATCTGGCCGCCGGAATAATTCCAGAACCAGCGGAAGTGGTACAGGGCGCGGTGCCTCTGGTACGGCGTCTTGGGAGAAGGACCGAGCCACATGTCGTAGTCGATCTCGGGCGGCGGATCCTCGACGGGAGTTTTGCCGAACCCGGGATAAATGTTGCGATAGGAGGCGATCCGGATGGAATGGATCTTCCCCAGCAGGCCGCTTTCGATGACTTTCTTGGCCGCCGCCACACCCTTGCCCTGGCGCCGCTGCGTGCCCACCGTTACGATGCGGTTGTACTTGCGCGCCGCCTGGATCATCCACTTGCCTTCGTCGATGAAGACGGTCATGGGCTTCTCGACGTAGACATCCTTGCCCGCGGCGCAGGCCATGATGGTGAGCAGCGCGTGCCAGTGGTCCGGCGTGGCCACCATCACGCCCTGGATATCCTTGTTCTCGTACATCTTCCGGAAGTCGCTGTACGCTTTCGTATTGGGATTTCCGATGTACTTGAGGCCTTCCTCGACGCGCGGCTTATAAACGTCACAGAGGCCAACGATATCCACGTCGTCGAATTTCTTGAAATCGGTGATGTGCTGTTTGCCGATCAACCCGAAGCCGATGAACCCGACGCCGATACGGTCATTGGCGCCGAGAACCCGTTTGTATTGTGCAGCCGTCAAGGCGGCTGCGCCCAGGAACCCTCGCCGAGTAGTCTGGGCAGTATCCAAGTTGTTTAGCATTTGCCGGTCCTTTTCTAGAGCTACGTTATTACTTATATCAGATCGCGCGGGATGCGGCGAAGGGGCCGCATCCCGCAAGGGCACTCGAAACGCTCAGAAGCTTAACTTGAGCGCGAACTGGATCTGGCGCATGGAGTGCCCAGTGCTCAGAACTTTGCCGAAGCTCGCAGGGGCCGTCGGGTTCGAGCCGTTTCCCCAGCTTAACTGGCCGCCTTCGCTCAACTCCACGTGGTTGGGAGCGTTGAACATTTCGGTGCGGAATTCAAGATTCTTATGTTCCGCGAGCCGGAAATACTTCACGATCGAAACATCTTCGTTCCCAACCCACGGTCCCCTGAGGTTGTTGCGCCCACAGGTGCCAAACGTGCCGGAAGCGGGGTCGGAGAAAGCCGCCGGGTTATACCAGCCGTTCTGATTGTTAGTGGGCAGAACCGGGTTCACGCCGGCATTGCAACTGAGCCGGGTGGCGTTCGAAACGAAATTGGTGCCCCCGGAATCCCATGAGGACGTATCCACCGGGCTGCCGCTTTGCAAAGTGGTGATGGTGCTGAACTGCCAGCCGCCCACTATCTGATTCACGACTCCGCCGTAGTTGAGGAAATGCTGGCCCTTGCCGAACGGCAGAATGTAGAGAATGGAAGCGACGAAACGTTGCGGAATGTTGAAATCCGAGGGGCCGTATTCGCACGAAGTGGGGCAGAGCGCATTTTGGGGCGAGAAGTCGGCCCCCACCGTGCCGCGGATGTTGCTGGTCTCGTCCAGACCCTTGGACCAGGTGTAGCCCAGCAAGGCGTTCAGGTTGCTGCCCAAACGCGTGGTCCACTGGGTTCGGAGGCTATTGTAATTCCCATTGGCGGCGGCCATCACATACTGGATTCCCGAAGCTCCCCATTCCGGATAGGGCAGGCGTAGCTGCGCCGGTAAGGTTGCGCTGAGAATCCCCTGATTCTCGTCCAGCAGGTAGGCCAGATGGCGGCTTACCGAGCCGGTGTAACCCACCTCCGCGGTTGACGATTTGCCGACCGTGTGCTGCACGTTCAGCACGAATTGCTGGGTGGAGCTGTCCGGCAGGTGTTGGGCCGCGCCCCAGGTGAGACTGACGGGTATGGTCACCGGAAGCGCTGCCGTATTGAGGAAGTTCGTGTAAGTAAACGTCGGCGGCGCGTAGGTGGTAGACGCCAGGGTCGTGGCCCGGCCGCCCATTCCGCGGGCCAGATCGAAGATGGAGTTCTTGCTCTCCATCGAGTAGAAGATGCCGTAGCCGAGGCGGATCGACCACTTATCCGAGGGGCTGTAGGCGATCCCGAAGCGTGGCGCGAAGTCGCCGTAATTGGTATTGATCAACCGGCTGCCCATCCGCCCGTCCTGGACGGTTTGCAAAGGAAGTTGGACAGCGGGAAGCGGTGAAAGGCCAGGGGTGGCCCAATAGGGCGCGTAACGGAAGCCGTTGACGCCCTGGTAAAAGTTCCCCCCGTTTCCCGTACGGACGTACACGGGCTGGAGAGCCGGGTTGCTCACATCCGCCTGGTTGGGAAGCGGTTGTTGGAGCTGGATATTGGGCTCGAGGCCGGAGGCATCCAGCAACGGCTGCGCCACCTCCCACCGGAGACCCAAGGTAAGGGTCAGGTGCGGGGCCAGCCGCCAAGTGTCGTCGATATAGGCCGCCCATTCGCTGTCGCGGAAATCGGTTGCAGCCAGCGCGACGGCGATGATGGCCTCATACGAATCGCCCAGCAGCATATCCGCGCCCGAGTAGCCGCCGGTTCCCCCGCCCGACGCTGTGACCATGTTGGTGTACCGGCCATCGAAATAGAACTGGCCGCGGGGGAATTCGTTTCCGACCTGCGGAAACTCGTTGTACCGGTATTCCCCACCGAAGCGCAGCGAGTGCTTCCCGATGACCCATGAGAAGTTGTCCACCCACTCGAAATACTTGTCGTTGATCTGGAAGGGGCTGCTGGTCGGGTTGCCGTAGCTGGCCAGGTTGCCATTCAGAAAATTGATATTGGGTATGCCAAAGGAATTCGGATCGCTGGGCGACACCGGCATGCCCAACTCCGTGTTCACGTTCTCCTTGCCCGCCAACTGCTGGGTAATATTGTTGAACAGCGAGTTGTAGCCGAACCGAAACTCGTTCACTTTGGTGGGGGAAATGGTCCGGATGTTGGCCGCCATCCACTGGCTGGCGCGGGTGTACAGAGTTTCCCCGTCGTCGGTCATGCCGACGCTGGAAAGGGTGGATTCGTCGTTCCAACTGTAGCGGCCGAACCATTGCGATTTGGCGCTCTCATTGAAATCGATGCGCTCCGTGAGAGTGTCCTTGTCCACCGGTGTGGTCGCTCCCCATTGATAATTGTTGAGGGGAAGCCCGGACGTCGTCTGGGTTAAATTCGGCAATGGATTCCAATTCTTGAGCAGCAGCAGGGAGTCCGGGCTGATGCGGCTGGTGGGAATGATGTTGCCGGGGAATGGAGTCTGGGTTGCGACGACGCTGGCAAGCTGTTGGGTGGAAACCGTGGAGCTCCCGAGGTTGCGCGAATTCGGGTCATAAAGTACGTACCCGGCAGAGAGGATGGAGGAAAAATCTCCGTTGCGCATCGCCTGCGGCATCGTCGTGCTGAGCGACGGACTGGTCGTGCGGGAGTTGTATTCCTCGAAGTTCGACATGAAGAACAGCCGGTTTTTTCCGTTGAACAGCTTCGGAATCCGAACCGGCCCCCCCAGCTCATAGCCGTATTGATTCTGTTTGTAGGGCGCTTTGACGGGAGGGGGGTTGGTGGCGCTGCGGAGGGCCGAGGAGAAGTCGTAAGGCACGGCGTCGAGCTTGTCGTTGCGCAGGAACTCCCACAGGGCTCCGTGGAATTCATTGGTGCCGGGTTTGGTGGAGGAGTTGACCTGTCCGAGTTCCCGGCCGAACTCCGCGGGGTAGATCCCGGACTGGACCTTGAATTCCTGTAGCGCGTCGACCGACGGCTGAAGGATATAGGTGTTGAAATCGATGTCGGTGTTGGTGATGCCGTCCAGGGTAAAGTTCTCCCACGTCGAGCGCCCGCCGGTGACGGCGATGGTGAGAGAGCCGCGCGAGCCGGCCAACCGGCCGCCGGCCTGCGCGGCGGCAACAAATCCGGTAGTCACGTTAGGACTCAGCCCAACCAGGCTGAAGTAACTGCGGCCGTTCAACGGCAGGTCCATGATGCGCTGTTCCTCGATCACGGTGCCGACTGAGGCGTTTTCGGTGGCCAGCAAGGCGGCGTTGGCAGCGACCTCGATGGTCTGCTGCGCCTGGCCCACGACCAGGGCAAAATCGATGCGCGCCACCTGCTGCACCTGGAGCAAGATGCCCGCCTTCACGGTGGGGGCGAAACCCGTCGCCGCGACCTTCACGTCGTACGTTCCCGGCGTCAGATCGGGGAAGCTGTAGAGTCCCGCGGCATTCGTTTCCGTGGACCGCGCCACGTTAGTCGCGGTATTGGTGACCGTAACGGCTGCGTTTGGAATTAACGCGCCGCTCGGATCATTGACCACACCGGTGATTTGCCCACCGGTTTGCGCGTACGCTATGGCAAACGCCACGCTTAACAATCCCACTACTAGTAGTAGTCTTCGCATATCGATCCCTTCACCAAGCAATTCGGCAACTGAGGCGACACTATCACAATGCGCCTTGCTGCGCAAGGGGTTCGGAACGCCTTACCCCCAGTACTCCTCCCCCGGCGCCAGGTTCTTCTTCAGGAAGTCCGGATTGATCTCCAGCCCGAGCCCGGGACCCGCCGGCACCGTGAGCAACCCCTTGCGCACGTCGGGCGGGCTGCCAGCGGCCATTCCCTCAATGTACCGGCCGGGCCGCCCGAGCCTGGCTCTCGGAGCGGTAGAAGTTCTGGATGGACGCGCCGAAATGCGCGTTGGCATACGTGAGCGCCAGCGACCCGACGTTGTGCAGCGCCACCGGAGTGCGGAACTGCGCCGCGTAATCCGCGATCTTCCGCGTCCCCGTGATTCCGCCCGCGAACGACAGATCGGGATGGATGATGTCCACCGCCTGGCTGTCCAGGAACGGCTTGAATCCGCGCACCATTTCGAGCTTCTCCCCGGTCAGTAGCGGCACGCGCGTGGAGCGGCGCAACGCCATCCAGGCTTCGGAAAAAGGCGGGTTGAGCGCGTCTTCGATGAACAGCGGACTCATCGGCTCCACGGCCTTGGCAACCGCGATCGCGCTAGGCGTGTCGAGCTCGTTATGGCAGTGGACGGCGATGTCGATGTCGTCCCCCACCGCTTCGCGGCAGTTGGCATAGCCGCGCGCCACGTTGTGGAGTTGCTGGGTGGTGAGCGTGGGCGCGAATCGGGCCGCGGGCACGCCCAGCAGCGGGTCGATGCCGTTCTTGAAAGCGGTAAAGCCCTCCGGCATGGCTTTGATGCGCTGCGCCCAATCCCGGCAGGATGCCTTGTCGAGCATGTTGAAACCGTCGCCGTGCGAGTACATGGGGATCGACTCGCGGAACGGGCCGCCCAGCAGCGTGGTGATGGGGGCGCCGAGAATCTTCCCGGCCAGGTCCCACAGCGCGATGTCGATGCCGCTGATGGTGGGGATGTGTGCCATGTAAGTGTGCATCAGAGACGTCATATTCTGGAAATGCACTTCGATGGCCAGCGGGTCCTTGCCGATCAGCAGGTTCTTCATGGTTTCGATGCGGGCGCGCGCCATCGGTCCGGTGGCGCCGGCCTCGCCGTAGCCCGCCAGACCGCTATCGGTGTCGACGCGGATCAGGCAGTTACCGGCGATGTTCCGGATGGCCATGGCCCGGATCGCGGTGATTTTGACGCGGTTCAAACTCGGCGCGGCTATCGCCCGGTAGCGGCCAAACACGCCGGCCGACGGCAGCGCGACGGCCAGGCGAATCAAGTCCCGGCGGGACAAGGATCTCATACGGGAAAACCTCCTCAGCGAACTTATCAGTCCAACGCGATCTCCAGGTGCCGCATGCCCGCCGACGGGAACGCAGCAACGAATCAAGGTATCATAAACTCTGGCAGATGCCCAACGGTGGGTTGAGGATCGGGTTTGTCACATGCGTCCACCCGATCTACGATCTGCCGCCGGTTGCCAGGCAGCGGCAGGACGCTATCGAGGAGCTGCGACGGCTCGGATGCGAGGTGGTTGCCGCCGAGACTCCCCGCACTGTCCCTGAGACGGTTGAGGTGGCCGCTCGCCTGCGGGCCAGCGCGATCGACGTGGTGCTCCTCTTTTTTTGCACCTGGGTGGCGGAAGAAATCACCTTGACGCTGGCCCGGGAACTCCGGGATGTTCCCATGTTGATCTGGGCGCTGCCGTACCTGGACAGGGACATCCCCATGCCATCGCCCATCAGCGGGCTGGTCGCGTCGGGGTCGAATATCCGGCGGTCGGGGAAGCGTTTCGTGTACCTGATCGGGCACGTGACACCCGAGCAAGCGCGGCAAGTGGCGCGCGCGGCCAGGGCCGGGAAAGTTGCCGGAGACCTGCGGCGGGCCCGCTTCGGCATGGTGGGATCGCCGTGCCCGGGCATGCTGGATGTGGAGGCGGACGAAGCGGATCTCGAGAAGGTGCTGGGCGCGACCGCGGTCCACATCGGTCTGGACGCTCTGCTGGAAGCCGCGCAGGCGGCATCCCCCGGGGAGGCCGCCGCCGCCGCGCAGCGGCTCATCTCTCAAACCGGCGGCACGAGAGACATCAGCGAGCAGGCACTGGCGGAAAACCTTCGTCTGTACGCCGGTATCGGGGAATTAGTGCGGCGCAACAAACTCGACGCCTACTCGGTGCGCTGCTGGCCGGAGCTACGCGACCTGCACAAGATTACGCCCTGCGCGGCGCATGCTCTGATGTCGCAGGACGGGATACCTAATACGTGCGAAGTCGATCTCCCGGCGTTGATCACCATCTACATCTTGAACCGGCTGGCAGGCACGCCGGCGTTCAACTTCGACATCACGGCTTACCTGGCGGAGGAGGGCGCCATCCAGTTCGCCCACTGCGGCGCGGCCGAACCCTCGCTGGCGGAAGATCCGAGAAAGGCGCTGGTTCGCGTGCACATGCGCACCGGCACCGGCGCAACCGTGGAGTTTCCGTTCCGGGAGGGCACGGCAACGCTGGCCAAACTGCTGCGCCCGCGGGACGGCAAGTTGCGGCTGTTTGTCTCCCGCGGCCGGGTGATCCAGTCGGGCGAGAGCGTGCGCGGCAGCGTCGCCACCGTCAGGCCGGAGCCGACGGCAGAGGCTTTCCTGGATAAGATGATGCGGGAGGCGGTGGAGCACCACGTCGCGCTAGTCTACGGCGACTGGATGGCCGAGTTGGCGCACTTCTGCGAGTTCACTGGTGTCGAGTACTTTTCTTGAGGGCCGGCTGGTTACTTGTATCCCTCCAGCAGCTTCCAGCCCGCTTCGACGAAGAAGGAGAGTGTACGCTGGGTCACGCCGTAGCCAATGAACTCCTGCGGGGACATGCCGTCCGGCTCGTAGGCCTTCAGGAACTCGGGCATCTGGCGAAGCCGCTCCAGGGCGTCGGGCGGCACTTCACGGTCAATGCGCTCCTCGCGAGGATGGTCATCCTTCACGAACCAAGCTTGCGGTCCCGGAGCGATCGACATAATGAGGTCGGCGCCGGCCAGCTCCGTTAAGTGGTACGGTCCGCGCAACGCCGCCACCAGCAGTTCCGACTCGTAGCCCCGCTCCCGGTAGAGCTGATAAGCGCGCTTGGTGCAGGCCAGGCCGGACCAGCGGATGTCGGACTCGCTGACATCGGGATGGGCGTCATGCGCCACCTCGCGGAGGTAATCGTCGAGGCGGCCGATCATGATCACGGAGTAGCAGCGGCCCGGCTTGATCCCCTTCGCCTTGGCGCGTGCCATGCCCTGGCGGTGCCGCTCGGCAATGGCCAGGACCTGCGGGACCGTGAAGCTGACCGTGAGGGTGGTAGTGATCCCCTCGGCAATGCAGTCCTCCTCGACGTTGAGGCCCGAGAGGGCGCCGGGCAACTTGACCGCGATGTTGGGCGCCCAGTTATGGAAGCGCCTGGCCATTGCCAGCATGGCCGCCCGGTCCCCGGTACGCGACGGGTTGACCTGCGCGCACACGTATCCGGTGGCCCCGCCGGTCCGCCGGTACTCCGGAAGCAGCATCTCAGCGCATCGCGTGACGGCGATCTTCATCAGGGCCTCGGCCTGCTGTTCCGCCGGCAGACGCTGCGCGATGACGGCCTCGATTTCCTGGTCGCCCTTGGGCCGGCACTTGGCGATGACGAGGTTGGCCAAGTACGGATTGCAGGTGACCCCGACGGCCCCGCGCCCGAGCGCCACGGCCAACTCGCCGACATCGGCCGAGTCGTGCCACCAGCTTGTCTTGGTATTGGTGATGACCCAATTCAAGTATGTGTTGTCCTGCATGATCACATGTCCAGTTCCTTGTGCGCGTAAGCGATGCACTGGTTGTTCAGGTCGTCCTCGAGTTTCACCTGTTCCGCGACGCTCAGCCCGGAGGTCTTCGGCAGCGGCTGCTTGGGGGGATTCTTGCGCACCAGATCCAACATGTGGGCCAAGTCACGGCCCGGCAGCGGGCTGACAGTGTCGTCGAAGGTCGCCCAGTACTTCGGCGTGTAAACCGGAATCTTCAAGGGATCGCGCGTGATCATCTCCAGACCGAAGATCATGTTCGGGTCCTTTTGCCGCAGCATCCCGACCATGCCCTTCAGATCCAGCATTCCCTTCCCCATGACCACTTCGGACAGCAGAAAGCCGTCTTCGTAAGCTTCCACCGCCATGTCCTTGATGTGCGCGAATTTGATGTAGGGGAGCAGGGTCTTGCAGGTTTCCATGGGATCTTCGCAAAGCGACATATTATTGCCGAAGTCCAGGCACACGCCGAGCCACTCACTGCCCATGCTCTTCAGCCAGGCGGCCTGCTCGGCAGCGCGATAGCCCTTGTGGTTCTCGTAAGCCAGCGCCATCCGGTACTTGCGGAGAACGGGCTCGACCAGGGCAGACTGCTTCTTGATGCGGTCGAACATCTGCTTCCAGGGCGCGAGACTATCGAATTCCTCGTAGCGGCGGTTGGTCAGGGCGGCGTGGAACGAGCGCGCGCCGGCTTCCTTGTAAGCCTGCACCTGCGCCTCAAACGCCGGCAAACCACTCTCATCATTGGGCAGGCGGGGATCGCATATCAGCCACATGTCCAACGATTCCAGGCGTGCCCGGAATTTCTGGATGGCCTCGGCGTCAGTGGACGGGGGATTGGTCTGCACGCCTGACAAGCCAATGTCATGGCAGTGCTGGACAATATCGAACCCACCCGGACCAGCACCCCGGCCGGGAGTTTCGGCGCCAGCGCCACGGCCGGCGTCCGGGCCCCCACGCCCGCGGCCACCGCCGGCGGCGCGCGACCGCATGGCGAAAGCCGTGGGGGTCCCGCCCAGGCGCGGCCTCCCCTTTGTTTGTGCGCTCAATGAAGACGCTGTGGTCGATAACCAGGCCGGCGCGGCGGCGGCCATGGCGATCATCTGCCTGCGAGTCATGAAAAAGAGCCTCCTTGAATTGCGGAATATCCGACTCTTAAATGATAGTCCAATGGAGCGGCCTTTTACCGCCTTGCCGCGCTATTTGCGGGGGCGCCCCCAATTTGGGGGGCCGCAGCCCCCAAGTGGACCCTCGCCTGGGTTTCCGAGGCGGAGCGGCGCCAGACGTTAGGTTCACGTCAGGGGGCAGCGAGGAAATGACGAAATGAAGGCAATTAAGTCCAACCGGCTTCCCCTTTTATTCGCCTATTTCTGCTATCATCAGAAAGCCAGTAGCAATCCTGGTCCGTAGCGCTCCAGGGGCAGTTTGTGGTGTGATGCTCTTCACAGCCACCGTGGCGGAAAGTGGTCCAGACAATGGCGAAGAACGATGATTTCTTCGAGGAATTCAGAGAACAGTCTCTCATAAAGGCCAAGATTGTCCGCGATTACTTTTGGGCCTGGGCGAAGGTCATCATCGGAGCGCAAAAGCGATATGGAGGCGAGGACAGGATCGCGTACATCGACCTCTTTTCTGGTCCGGGGCGCGACAAGGCAGGAACAAAATCGACTCCGCTTTTGGTAATCGAAACTGCAATCGCCGATCCCGAGATGCGGGACCGTCTGGTCACGATCTTCAACGATAAAGATTCCAACAACTCTCGATCGCTTGAGGAGGCAATTCGATCCGTCCCCGGCGTGGACGGACTGAAGTATAACCCTCTCGTGATGAACGCGGACGTCGGCACCGAAATCGTTGCGATGTTCGACAAAATGAGCTTCGTTCCGACCCTGTTTTTCGTTGACCCGTGGGGATACAAAGGTCTCACGCTGCAATTGATCAATTCCGTGCTAAAGGACTGGGGCTGCGACTGCATTATCTTTTTCAATTACAACCGGATCAACATGGGCTTGCCCAACCAGGCAGTGGATACACACATGAACGCTCTCTTCGGGGAAAAGCGAGCAGACGTCTTGCGCGAGCGATTGAATGGCCTTGACGCCGCCGATCGGGAGTTCGCCATCGTCGAGGAAATAGCCGAAGCGTTAAAGGCTCTCGGAGGGAAGTACGTTCTGCCTTTTACTTTCAAGACCGAGAAGGGTACGAGAACAAGCCACCACCTTATTTTCGTCAGCAAGGCGTTCAAGGGCTACGAAATCATGAAGGAGATCATGGCGAAGCAGAGCACGGCATCCGACCAGGGCGTCCCCTCATTCTGTTACAATCCCGCGGATCAACGGTTTCCGCTGCTATTTGAATTGACGAGCCCGCTGGACGACCTTTTGAAAATGCTTCTCCGCGATTTTGCAGGAAACACGCTTACCGTCCGCCAGGTCTATGAACGCCACAGCGTCGGAAGACGATACGTGCTCAAGAACTACAAGGACGCATTACGGCAGTTGGAGGCAGCCGGAAAGATAGAAGCCGATCCTCCTGCCGCGGAGCGGCCAATGCACAAAGGCGAACGAACGTTTGCGGACAATGTCCTTGTAGCTTTCCCGAAGCGGAAACGGAACTGATATGGGAGCCAAGTCTGCTATCGAATGGACCGAGTCAACGTGGAACCCTCTTACCGGCTGCGACAAAATCAGCCCTGGGTGCAAGTTCTGCTATGCCGAGCGGATGGCCAAGCGTCTCCGAGCAATGGGGCAACGAAACTATGCAAATGGTTTTGACCTCACCATGCACGAGCATGCTTTGGAACTACCACTTCGGTGGAAGAAGCCGCAGACGATCTTTGTCAACTCGATGAGCGACCTTTTCCATGAGGAAGTGCCAACCGATTATGTCGTGCGGGTGTTCGATGTCATGAACCGCGCATATTGGCATCGGTACCAGGTTCTCACCAAGCGTTCTGAACGTCTCGCCCGGCTAAGCTCGGACCTCGCGTGGACACCGCATATCTGGATGGGCGTTAGCGTCGAGAATGAGAGGTATCAGTTCCGGATCGATCACCTCCGGCAAGCCGGCGCACACGTTAAGTTCCTTTCTCTTGAGCCCCTATTAGGTCCGCTACTACATCTGGATCTCTCGGGGATCAACTGGGTGATTGTCGGCGGCGAATCCGGTCCAGGCGCAAGACCCGTGCAAGCCTCGTGGGTGAGGGAGATACGCGACCAGTGCCTCGAAGCCGCAGTACCCTTCTTCTTCAAGCAGTGGGGTGGAGTGCAAAAGGGAAAATCGGGCCGCGAGCTTGATGGACGAACGTGGGATGAGATGCCCGTGCAACCAGGACTTAATCGCCGCCCGGACCTCTTGGTCTTGCAGAGCTAAGAGAATCTTGCTGCGCGACGGCTTCGCCTCCCGAGGGTTATTCTAACGCCCACGCCCCTGGCGGCGCAGGGCTGCCGAAAAACGTCTCAGACGCTGCGCCGGCTGGGGTCGATACCGGCCCAGCAAATGGCGCCCACAACGTACAGCGCCGCTGTCAGGTAGAGTGGCGCGCTCCACGAACCGAACCACTGCACGCACACCCCCACGATCAGCGGGCTGAGGACGCCGGCGATCTGGCCGGAGGTGTTCATGACGGCGCTGAGAGTGCCGGCGTGCCGCCCGCCCAGGTCGATGCAACAGCCCCAGGCCGCTGGCAACATGAAGTTCGCCACCGCGGCCCCCAGAGCAATCAGCAGCGCTGACGCATAGGAGTTCGCCGTGGATGTCCCGGCCATCAGGCATCCTCCGGCGGCCAGGAGCGCACCGGCGCCGACGCTGGCGCGGCCGATGCGCAAGCCGAAGCGCCTGGTCAGCCGGTCCGTGGTGAGGCCGCCCAAGGGGCCGGCCAGGACGCCGAGCGCCAGCGGCAGGCCGGCGAAAACCCCCAGCGAAACGGATGCAAACCCGCGCACGTTCTTGAGGTAAGTGGGCAGCCACGTCACATAGAAATTAAACCCATAGGCCTGGGCGAAGTACATCACGCAGATCAGCACCGCCGTCCGGTTGGCCAAAAGCGCCTTCCACGGCGTGCCGTCATGGCGGTGTCCCGCATCGATCATCCGGCCCTTCTCGATCCATTCCAGCTCCTCGGCCCGCACCGCGGAATGTTGCGCCGGTTCGTCGCGGAACCAATAACGCCAGAACACGGCCCACGCGAAGCCCACGGACCCGAAAATCACGAACAGCCACCGCCAGGACATGTGCCCCAGCATGAGGGTGACCAGCAGCGGCGTGAACCCGCCTGCCAGGTTGGTCCCCATGAAGAAGAAACCCTGCGCCGTGCCGCGCTCAGACACGGGGAACCAGCGCGAAAAGGTGCGGGCCGCATTGGGCCAGCAGCCGGCCTCCCCGGCGCCGAAAAGAAAGCGCGTGACCAGCAGCGAAGCGTAGCTCCAGGCGGCGCCGGTCAGCATGGTAAAGGTGGACCAGCATGTCACGATGCGGGTGAGGACGCGGCGCGCGCCGACGCGGTCGCCCCACCAGCCGCTGGGGATTTCGAACATGCCGTAGGCCAGGGTGAAGGCGCTGAAGACGAAGCTCATCTGGATCTGGGTCAGCCCGAGATCCTTCATCATGTTGGGCGCGGTGACGGAAATGCAGGTCCGATCCAGGTAAGTGATCACGCCCAGCAGAGCGGTAAGGGCGGCCACGCGGTGTCGTACGTGCGAACGCCCCGGCGCCGGCGCGCGGCGTTCCTCCCGAACTGGCGTCATTTAGGAGAACTTCACCAGGTCCCACGGCTTCCGGTACGGCCGGAAGAGATACTTGTTGGCTTCCGCCTGCCCGGGGAAGGACCAGGTCTTGGGGTCCCACGTCAGCTTGCGGCCGCTCCAGTAAGCCACGTTGCCGATGCAGGCGACGGCGGTGGCCCGCGCGCCTGTCTCGATGTTCGGAGACGGCTCGGTGCGGGCGCGCACATGGTCCACGAAGTACTTGGTGTGCAGGGGCGTGGGTTCGTCCTCGTTCATCTTGATCTTCTCCATGCGCGGCTCCAAGGTCATGCCGCGCCTCCCGCCGCCTCTGCCTCCGCGGCCTCCGGCCCCGCGGCCGCCTTCCGGCAGCTTGAGCTCGGGATACAGTTCCATCCCGATGCGGTCCACGAAGAGGCTCGCCTCGGTGCCATAAAAGGCCATGCCGTGGGGCCGATCCTCGGTCCCCATCATGCCGTAATACCGCATGCCCTCGGTCCGGCCTCCCACACCGTGCCCGTTGCCGTTGTTGGCTTCGTAGGAGAGGATGAAGCTGGGGTATTCGTAGGTGGCCTGCTGAATGTCGAAGATGTCGCCCGCCCTGGTCTTATTCCACCGCCCCGCCGACGAGGAAACCTTCAAAGGAATCTCCTCCCCCATGATCTGGTGCACCGAATCGAAGCGGTGGTTTCCGTAATCCGTGATGAGGCCGTTGGTATAGTCCATGAACGCCCGGTAGCCCAGCCGGTTGCGGTTGAAGTGCACCATGGGCGAGGGTCCCAGCCAGGCATCCCAATTCAGGTCGGCCGGCGGATCGCTATCCGGCACCGGCGGGTTGCCGTAGGCCATACCCATGTAGTTCCACACGCGCACGAAATGCACTTCGCCGATCTTGCCGCTCTGGATCATCCTGGCGGCCTCGGCGATGTGGTCCGCCGAGCGGTGCTGGCTGCCGATCTGCACGATGCGCTTATTGCGGCGCACCGCCTCGATCATGGTCTTGGCCTCGCCCACACGGTAGACCACGGGCTTCTCGAGGTAGGCGTCCTTGCCCGCCTCGCAAGCCAGGATCAGCATCTGCGCGTGCCAGGGGTCCGGCGTGGCGATGATGACGGCATCGACGGTCTTGTCCGCCAGCAACTTGCGGAAGTCGTCATAGGTCTTGGCTTGTGGAGCCCACCTCTTCGCGGCATCCATCCGGGAGCCGTAGCAGTCGCACAGCGCCATGATATCCACGTTGCGCGGTTCTTTCAGCCGCGGGTCCAGATTCCCGTCGTGATAGTTCTCGGGGGCCACCGCCTGAATGTCTTCAGGGGTGCCGCGCATCAGGCGCGCATCGAATGTGCCTCGGCCGCCGCACCCGATCAGACCGAAATTGAGCCGGTCGTTGGCGCCCAACACCCTGCTGGCGGACACGGCCGTCCATGCGGCGACCCCGGCGCCCGCCGTGCTTTTCAAGAATTCCCGTCTTTCCATGACTTTCCTATTCTGAGCCGGAACTTCCATTGCAGGCTCCGGCCCAACGCAACTATATACCCCTGCACTCCCCGCGTCAACGCACGAGTTCCCGCCCTGCCCAAAAAGGGTTGATAATGGTCTCGAATCTATGAAAATCCAAACTGGCGGTGCTCTAATCCTTTTTGCGGCATCCTGCGTTCCGATGCTTTCGGGACAAGACGCGGGCAAGGCGAAGGGCGAATGGCTCGCCTACGTCGGCACCTATACGCGGCCGCCGAGCAAGGGAATCTACGCCTGGCGGTTTCAACCTGCCGGCGGCAGGCTGACACCGCTCGGGCTGGCTGTGGAAACCAGCAACCCGTCGTTCCTGGCCGTCGCTCCCAACCAGCGGTTCCTCTACGCCGCGAACGAAGACCGGACGGGGACCATCAGCGCGTTCGCCATCGATCCGGCAAACGGGCAATTGAAGCTGCTGAACCACGTGCCGTCGCGCGGCTCGGGACCGTGCCACGTGGCCGTGGATCCCAGCGGCAAGTGGCTATTCGCCGCCAATTACAACAGCGGCAGCGTGGCCATGTTTCCAGTGCGCGAAGATGGCTCCCTCGGGGAAGCCACGGGGTTCGTGCAGCACGCCGGTTCCAGCGTGAATGCTCAACGGCAGAGCGGGCCGCACGCGCATTCAGCCAACGTGTCGCCGGACGGCCGGTGGCTGCTGGTGCCGGACCTCGGCCTGGACCAGATCCTGACCTACCGCATCGACACGGCCAAAGGCGCGCTCTCCGCCGGCGATCCCCCGTTCACCAAACTCACTCCCGGCTCTGGCCCGCGCCACCTGGCTTTTGGCGCCGGCGCCCGATTCGCCTATGCCATCAACGAGATGCTCGCGACGGTGACCGTGTTTCACTACAACTCCGCCCGCGGAAGCCTCGAGGAGTTGCAGACCGCGCCGGTGACCCCCGAGGGCTACACCGGGCAGAAGAGCAGCGCCGAGGTCGCGGTCGCTCCGGGTGGCAAGTTCCTCTACGCCTCGAATCGCGGGGACAGCACCATCACCGTATTTCGCATCGATGGCGACAAAGGCACGTTGACGGCGGTCGAGCATGTCTCAACCCAGGGCAAGACGCCGCGCAATTTCACCATCGACCCGAGCGGAGCGTTTCTCTTTGCCGCCAACCAGGATTCCGGCAACGTGGTCGTCTTCAAAATCGATCCAGCCACCGGGCGCTTGACCCCCGCGGGAAATGTCCTGGAAGTGGCGTTTCCCGTATGTGTCGTCTTCGCGGCAGCGCAGTGACCGCTTATCTGGCTTCCGCGTTGGCCCGATTCAACAGCGCCCGCATGTAGGCGAAGCCGTAAGCGGTCTGGGCATTGCCGCCGCCCACGAGGCCGGGCGAGTGATCCAGGATGGCGATGCCATCGAAGTTGACGTCGCGCATGGCCTTCATGATCTTGTACATGTCGTAGTAGCCGTTGTCCATGAAAGTCTCGACAAAATGCGGCAGCGGCCCGCTCACGTTGCGAAAATGGATCTTCCAGATTTTCGCCGCGCCGAAATAGCGGATCATCTCTTCGGGATCTTTGCCGGTGAGTTCCCGGCCACCCTCCAGCCAGGTGCCGCAGCACATGCAGATGCCCACGTTGGGGCTGTTGGCGATCTCCAGGGCGCGGCGATATCCGTCGAAGTTGGCGAAGATGCAGCGCGGCACGCCGGCCAGCACCGGCACGGGAGGATCGTCGGGGTGAATCCCGATGCGCACGCCGGCCTCTTCCGCCACCGGAGCCACCTGTTTGATGAAGTAGGTGTAGTTCTCCCAAATCTCTTCTTGGGAGAACTCGCGGCCGTGGGAGAGCGGCTCCTTGAACACCACGCCATCCCATACGCCCTGCTTGTTGGGACTGGCCATATCGAACTCGCGGGCGGTGGCGCCCCGCGTTGTGGCGGTGCCGCTGCTCCAGATGCCGTTGCCCATGTGCGCGTAGGTGGTGTAGTGGATTCCAGCCTTGGCCAGGTTGCGCAGATACTGCTTGTACTCCTCCACCTTCCGGTCGCGCCCGGGGAGGTTCAGGGTGACCTCGGGCATGTTGTGGACGCTGGTGTTGCCGATGTTCCAGACGGTGATGCCGGCGTCGGCGTAACGTTTCTTGATCTGCAGGAATCCTTCGGCGGTGCGCAGGTCGGGAGTGGAACCGACACTAACGTACTCCGCGCCAATCTGCCGGAGGAAGAGCAGGTCGTTGTCCGAAGGCTTGGCGGAAGCCTGCGCGCACAGCTTGATTCCGGGCTGCGGTGTGTGCACGGTCGCCGAACCTCTGCCGGCTGAGGCCAGCCAGGCCGTGGCCCCCAGGGCGCCGCCCAGGGCCAGCTTGCCGAATTGTCTACGGTCGGGATGATCCATGGTCTTATCCTCTTACTCGGAACGGCGGCCGAGGAGCGGCGCGCCGCTGCCTGCGAATTGCGGCGAAATCGAACATCACCTCGGCGATGGACGCGCCGGCCACTTCGATCCGCTGGAGGTCGCGCGTGCCAATCCCCGCCTCTTCGGCCAGTTTCAGGGTGCTGTCGCAGCGCTCGAACGGCGGCGTGCCGCGATCGGCCATGGGGTCGAACCCCATTACGGCCATGGCCACCGCGTCGGTTGACACCGGGTTGAGGCCGGCCACGATCACACCAGGAGCCACAAGCTTGAGTTCTTCGGGAATCCACGGGCCTTCGCCGCCGGTCATGGTCTTGATGCCTTCGACAATCGCCAGGTGCACCGGGCGGGCCGCCACCAGGTCCACCACCGTGCGGGGCACGCGCCACGTATCCTGGCGCGGCGAGCGCGGGTCCTTCTCCGGCGGAGCGCTTTTGGACGGCTGGCGGTCTCCCGCGTGGACTAAGCTGCGTCCGCCCCTGGGTGTCTCCGAAGGCCCGTCGATGCCGGCGCCTGTGCCGTAAATGGTGCAGGGGGTCAGCCCGAAGCAGTTCTTCATCGACAAGGTAATGCCCGCGGTGGCGTGCTCCTTCATCTTCGCCAGGCTCACGAAGACATCGCAGTCTGCATACGAGTGGTTCAGATCGAAGGCCGGAAACACGTAGCCGCCGAAGCGAACCGTGAGGCGCGAATACTGCTTGCCCGCACCCAGATAGTTGGTGTTTTCGAACTCGACGTTGGGCGCCGCTCCCAATATGTCGCGCGGCTCCCAGTTGGCGCGCAGCAGGTATTCTTCCACCGGGTCGGCGGTGGACCACGGGCTCTCCAACAGACGGATGCGGCGGGCGCCGGCCTGTGCCATGAGGTGCGCGGCGGCGGCGATCACGTGGGGATGGGTGTAGTGCGTGTCCTCGAGCGGCAGGTAGCCCAGCCGGTAAGTGGGCGAGCCGGTCAGGTTAATCTTGATGGCGACGGTCTTCCCTTTGACCAGCCGTCCCAGGCCGCCCAATTGGTCGAACATTCTCTGCATGGTGGGCAGCAACTCGGCGGGGTCATAGGTCTTGCACCGGGCCACCGCCACGGGCGCGGTGGGTGCGCCGGCGGCGCGCCCCAGCGATGCGCCGGACACCGCCGCCGCCGTCTTCCACAGCCATTCTCTGCGTGTGTGAAGGGTCTGCATTCCGGTTACCTCCCTACGATGGGCAAGCTAAAGCATGCCCCACCAAAACAGCCTGATCCTGGAACTGGTGGGGCATGCTTTAGCTTGCCCATTCTTTCACGGCTTCTAAACATCCAGCTCCAGCGCAACATACTGCGACACCGGGGGCAAGTGGATCTCCACGGCGTCGGTTTGCGGCACCCATTCCACTTTCATGGCCGCGGGTTGACCGGCGGTGTACGCCCGCGCCGCACGATAGCGTCCGGCGATGCGCACGGTGGCCGAATCGGGCCCGCGGTTGGCGTAAAACAACAGGTGCACCACCGCCTGTTTGCCATCCGGCGCCAGGGTGCAGAAGGAGCCCGCGGCGCCGCTGTTCCAGAAGCGGACCAGGTCGTAGCGGTGGCTCACCATCACCACCGATTCGTTGGCCCACCGGTAAGGATCGTCGGGGCCGGCCACGGCCACCGCGAGCTTCCCTTTTCCCAGCGCGCGCAGGGAGTAGCGCGGGTTCCCGTCGTTCCCGATGGGTGTGCCGGGAACCTCGCCCCACTTCGGCGTGGTGATCAGCAGCCCGCCCGCCGCCACAAACGCCAGGATCTGTTTGCGCAGGGCAGGCGCCGGCGGCTCCGCATCGGCGTAGATCGCGGCGCGCAGCCCAACCAACGAAGCATCGGAGATTCTGTCCTTGGGCAGGATGCGGCAATGCTGGCCGGCGCGGGCCAGCAGGTTCAGCAGTTCCTGGCTGAAGAACTCATTGTCGCCGGTGAAGTCCGAGACCACCCCCATCACGGCCATGGGCACATACGCCGGCCAAGCCTGGTGTGCGGCAAAGAAGCCAGCGGCCGCGGTGAGTCTCCTCCACGCGGCCAGCGCATCGGACTTGCCCGCGGCCAGCGAGACGGCCAGCGGGTTATCGAGCGAGACGATCCAGCGGCCTCCGTACGCCGCGCTATCGGCTACCGCGATCAGGTAGGAGCCGGCGCTGATGAGCGCGTTCCCGGCGGGCGCGGCGTCTACCCACACGCCGGAATCGGGATGGAGGGCGGCGGCCAAGCGGATGGCCCAGCCGTTGGAATCCACCCAGGGGTTGCCGGTCGGTCCGGCGCTGACTCCGCCGCCGCTGCGGCGCTCGACTTTCACTCCCGGCCATTGGCCTTTGACGATCTCGACCCCCGCGGGAGGCGCTCCGGGCTGCGATACGCGGAATCCCTCCTGCGCGGCGCGCGAACGCACCGCCGACAATTCCGGGCCCGTGCCGATCAGCAGGTGGTCGATAGCCGTGCCCTTCAAGAGAGCAAGCGTGGCCGGGTCTTTCCACCCATCCGGCCATCGCATCGGCGTCCATAGAGCCGTCATTGGTTCTCCCGGGCCTGGCACAGCAATTGAATCGCCATTTTACCTCAGTTGCACCAGTAGCGCCGGCGCCGCTCGGGATGGAAAAACATTTAAAAAAAACGGCTTCAACGGGGATGGCTGGGTGTAAAATCGAAGGCGGCTAGAAAGCCAAAATGGAAATCCTGGCCTTAATCTAAAGCTTTAGGGGGAAGTCTATGCCGAGAAAGTTGCAGTTTCTTGTAGTTCTCTGTCTCTGTGCCGTCACCAGCTTGCTGGCGCAGACGGACCGAGGCGTCATCACCGGCACGGTGAAAGACGCCAGCGGAGCGGTTGTGCCCGGCGCGCAAGTGACGGCCATCCAGATTAGCACCAACACCAGCTACCGAACGAACACCACCACATCGGGGGATTTCACCGTGCCGTCGCTGCCGGTGGGAACTTACCGGCTGCGGGTGGAGAACGCCGGGTTCAAGACGTACCTCGGCGACAACATTGTGGTGGGTGCCGGCGCCAGCGTGCTAGTGAACGTATCGCTCGAGGTAGGCGCCACCCAACAGACCGTTGAGGTTGCCGCCAACGCCCAGATGTTGCAGACGGAAGCAGCCCGCGTGGCCACGGAAGTATCCAACCGGCTGGTGGACGAACTGCCGGTGTTCGTGAACGGGGCGGTGCGTAGCCCCTTCGACCTGTCGGCCGGCGCGGCGGAAGTGAACTCCACGGGCCAATACCGGGTAGGCGGCGGAAAGGGAGGCGCCTATGGCATGACGCTCGATGGCTCTACCGTTACCACCGCCGGCCAGTTGGACGGCAACGGGGTGACCTGGACGCAGATCAACACACCCTCGGTAGACGCGCTGACGGAGTTCAGCGTGACCGCCGGCGGCTTCAAGGCCGAGATGGGCCACGCCTCCGGCGGCACCATGAGTTTCGTATCGAAGTCCGGCACCAACGAACTGCATGGGGACGCCTATGAGTTCCTGCGCAACCAGGATACGGACGCCAAAGGCTTCTACGGCGCCGCCAAGCCGGTCTACAAGCAGAACGATTTCGGGGTCACGGTAGGCGGTCCCGTGTGGATTCCCAAGGTGTACAAGGGCAGGGACAAGACGTTCTTCTTCTTCTCCTACGAGGGCTTTCGCAACCGCGCGGGAGCTTCCGTTACTCCCTATAGCGTTCCGCCGCCGGAATTCTACACCGGCGACTTGCACAACTATGTGGATGCCACCGGGAAGATGTATCAGATTTACGACCCGGGCACCACCACGCTGGTGAACGGCTCGTATGTCAGGACCCCGTTTGCGAATAACCAGATTCCGCAGTCGCGCATCGACCCCATCTCGAAGGAGATCATCGGGTACGTACAGAAGATACTGTCGCCCAATGTTCCGGGGACCGTGCCCGGCACCTCGGGTTACGTCCGCAACAACTATACTTCGGCCGGCAGCAGCATATCGCCCAACAACAAGTACAGCATCAAGGGCGACCAGGTGCTGACCTCCAAACAGAAGATCTCGTTCTTTTTCGAGCGCACCAGGGAGCAGGACCTCTACGGCCCCACCGGCGCTCCCGGTCTGCCCACGCCCCTGGCCGGCAACCCCGGGTACAACCGGTCGGACGTGTATCGCATCAGTCACGACTACACCATCTCACCGACTTTGCTGAACCGCTTTTATGCGGGCGGCAACAACTGGGAACAGAATCATGGTTCGTATGCAACGTATAGCGGCGCGCCGCAGGCCCAGGGAATTCCCACTCAATCGACCGGTTGGAAGAGCCAGGGGATCTGCATACCGAATTATCCCGACTGCAACGACGACTTTCCGCAGGTCAACTTCGCCAACAGCGAGTTCACCTCCTGGGGCGTGGCCGCTCCCAACGGCTCCGATAACATCGTGGTGGAATTCCATGACGACATGACCAAAACCCTCGGCCCGCATACGTTCAAATGGGGCTACTTCTACAACAACACCCACTACAACGGCTTCGGATTGCAGAATATCGCGGGCAATGTGAGCTTCCAGCCGCTCAATACCGGCGTCCCGCTGGTCACCAGCCAGGCCACCGGCGGCGGGAGCGGGTTTGCCTCTTTCCTGCTGGGGCAGGTATCCGGCTATTCACTCGACACGCCGCGATATCTCGTCACCATGTACCGTAGTCACCAGGCGTATTTTCAGGACGACTGGCGTGTATCCCACCGCCTTACCCTGAATCTCGGGCTGCGCTGGGAGTTGGCCCGGCCGCTGCTGCTGGCGAACGGCCAAGGGAGCGATCTGAGCCCCTCCACGCCGAACCCCGGCGCCGGCGGGCTTCCGGGCGCGCTGATTTTCGCCGGCACCGGTCCGGGGACGGTCGGTAGCAACACGCTGACCTCCGGCTGGAACGGCTGGGGACCGCGGTTGGGCTTAGCTTACTCCCTGAATAACAAGACCACCATACGGGCCGCTGCCAGCCGCAGCTTCGGGCCGCTCACTTACGAAGGCAGCTCATCGCACAACCTCGGAATTGTACAGCGCATCACGGTTAGCGACCAAAGCCAAGGTCTGAACCCGCTTTGGGTGCTGCAAAACGGCGCGCCGGCATGGGCCCAGGTGCCCGATATCGATCCTTCCGTGGGCAACGGCTCCAACGTCCCGTATTACAACGGGAAAGCGGCCAGCACACCATCCGATGAGATCACTGTCGCCTTCAATATCGAACGCCAGTTGACGGCCAACTCGGTGTTAGAGGTCGGCTACCTGGGTACGATGGCAGCCAAAATCCAGTCCAATATTCTGGCGTTCAACCAGCTTAACGTGGCGAAATTGCCGGCCAGCCTCAACCCGTACACGGCGTCGGGCCGCACCTTGCTGAACTCGCTGGTCGGGTCGGCCGCCGCCAATGCCGCCGGAATTACCCCTCCCTGGTCCGGGTTCAACACGCTCTGGGGCACCGGGGCGACGGTGGCTCAATCTTTGCGTCCCTTCCCACAATATTCGGCTGTCGATACCGTCAATGGCCAGGGCGACAAGATCGGCCACTCCACCTATCATGCCATGCAGGTCAAGTTCACGCACCGCTATTCCGCGGGGCTGACCGTGATGGCTTCCTACGTGCTTTCGAAAATACTGACTGATTCGGACAGTGGAGGCGGCGAGCCGGAGGACCAATATGACCGCAGGCTGGAGAAATCGATCGCATCCTACGACCAGACGCACGTGGTGAAGCTGAACTACGTGTACGAGCTGCCCTTCGGGAAGGGGAAAAGGTTCCTGGCCAAGGGCGTGGGTTCCGCCATCCTGGGCGGTTGGCGTTTCTCGGGCAGTCAGCAGTACTCGAGCGGGACGCCGATCGGCCTCGGGACCACTGTCAGCTTCCCCATTTTCAACGGCGGGAACCGGCCCACGGTGTCTACTTACGACGGCTGGGCCGGCGCTTACACGGGAAAATTCGATCCTGGGGCAGACAGCTTCTTCCAGCCGGCTTCGTGGTTCGGCACCCAACCCACCACCTCGCTCGGCACCCTCACCCGGTACAATCCCAAGCTGCGCTATTTCCCGGGCTTCAACGAGAGTGTCTCGCTGGCCCGAAGCTTCAAGTTCACCGAGTCGAAGCACCTTGATTTTCGATGGGAGTCCTTCAACCTCCTGAACCGCACCCAGTTTGGGGCCTTGAGCGGCGGCACCACGCTCCAGAACGCCAACTTCGGGAATTGGCGCTCGCAGTCGAACTCCGCGCGCCGCATGCAGCTATCGCTGAAACTCTATTGGTAGTTTCAGAGGTGGGCGGGCCCGGCCCGCCCACCACTTCTTTTCACGCAAAAGGTCTAAACGCAGAGAGAAGGATACACTTGTCACACAGAGAGGAGAAAGCGGCAATGTTCAAAAGCAATGGCAAAATCGGCCGGCGGGATCTGTTCAAGACCTCGGCCGGAATCATGGGCGGCGCGCTGCTGTCGCGGGAAGCCGCGGCGGAACAGGCGGCCCAACGGAATGTCAACACCAACTCGAGCCCCTCCGCGCTCAGGATCACGGATATGCGCGTGGCCGTGGTGGCCAAACCGGGACCAAGCCCGTGCCCTATCATCCGCCTCGACACCAACCAGGGCGTCTATGGACTGGGCGAAGTCCGCGACGGCGCCAGCCCCACCTACGCGCTGTTTCTGAAAAGCCGCCTGTTGAATGAGAACCCGCTCAATATCACCTATCTATTCGACAAGATCAAACAGTTCGGCTTCCACGGGCGGCAGGCGGGCGGCGTGGTAGCCGTCGAAGAGGCCCTCTGGGACATCGCCGGCAAGGTATACAACGTGCCCATCTACCAGATGTTGGGCGGCAAGTTTCGCGACCGCATCCGAATCTACGCGGACACCGACGAATCCCAAGACCCGAAAGTCTTCGCCCAGCGCCTGAAGGCCCGCAAGGAAGAAATGGGCATCACCTGGCTGAAGATGGACGTGGGCATCAACCTGGTGGAGAAGATCCCCGGTACGGTGACCCAACCCGCGGAGCTGACCGCCTGGGAGCGAAGAGTGCTGCCCCATCCCTTCGTCGCCACCGAGGTGACCGAGAAGGGCATCGAGAAGCTCTCCGAATATGTGCAGGCCGCGCGCGAGGCCGTCGGCATGGAGATTCCCTTGTCCATGGACCACCTGGGCCACCTGGGCGTGAACTCCATTATCCGGCTGGGGAAGGCTTACGAGAAGTTCAACCTTTCCTGGATGGAGGATGTGATTCCCTGGCAGTACACCGAGATGTTGCAGCACATCACCGCCGAAAGCCCTACGCCCATCCTGACCGGCGAGGACATTTACCTGAAGGAAGGCTTCATCAACTTGTGCGAGAAACACGCCGTCAGCAAGATCCATCCCGACATTTCCACTTCCGGCGGAATTCTGGAGACGCACAAGATCGGCGAAGCCGCCATGGAGTTGGGCGTGCCCATGGCCATGCACTATGCCGGCACTCCCGTGGGCGCCATGGCCAGCGTCCACTGCGCCGCGGCCACCGCCAACTTCCTCGCCTGTGAGAACCACTCTCTGGATGTCCCGTGGTGGGGCGACCTGGTGGAAGGCATCGACAAGCCGGTCATCAATAAAGGATGGATCACCGTTCCGGACAAGCCCGGCCTCGGCATCACACTCAACGAGGAGGTCGTGAAGCAGCATCTGGCTCGGGGAACCGGCTACTTCGAGCCTACCCCGCAATGGAACCAGGAGCGCTCCGGCGACTGGCTTTGGAGCATGGCGCAGTCCCCGGATTCGTCGCGCGTGGGCTGAACCTCTGTGGCGTTAAGGTAATGAAAGGAGTACGAAGAGAATGATTCGCAGATACGGTTTGATCACCCTTTGCGCGGCTGCCTTGGTGGCATCCGTGCTGGCGCCGGCGGCTAAGGCGCAACTGTGGACCTGGACCAAGGACCAGATGATCGAGTACACCAAGGCCTGGACCGGCGACCGCTTCCCGGACGGGCGGCCGAAGGTCCCGGATGAGTGGCTGGAAAGAGCCAAGGACATGTCCCAGGAGGAGATCATGGTCCCCGGCGGTGGCCGGGGCGGCGGGGGCGGCGGGTATTCGCAGTACGCGGGCGACTGGCAAGTGCTCCATCCGGAAATGAAGATGACGGGCCGGGCGTTCACCGTGGCCTTCATGCCCGCGCGCGCCGATCTAGACCAGGTAGTGATAGCCAAAGCCAAGGAAAAAGGCGTCCAGACCTTCAACAACCAGTACGCCATCGACATGGTGCAGCCCGGTGACGTTTTCGTGGTGGATCTTTTCGGGAAGAAGGAAGGCGGCACCATCGTTGGCGACAACCTCTTCTACTACCTCATGAAGGCGACCAAGGGCGGGGGACTAGTGGTAGAAGGCTCATTCCGCGATCTCGACGGTATCTCGGGAATGATGATGCCCTGCTACTACCGCTCCGTCCATCCCAGCGCCATCGGCGGCGTCACCCTTTCCGCCATTAACGTTCCCATTCGAATCGGCAATGTCACGGTGATGCCCGGCGACCTTGTGGTGGGAGATCGGGAGGGCGTCTCCTTCATTCCGGCGCAAAACGCGGAGACCATCCTGGACCGCGCCGACGAGACCCACATCCACGACGAATGGACCCGCAAGAAGTTCGACGAAGGCAAGTACAAGTCGAGCGAGATCTACGGCAGCCCGCGCGACCCGGCGCTAAAACAGGAGTACCAGGAGTATCTCAAGAAGCGGCTGGAGGAAATCCGAGCCAGCCGGAAAAAGTAACTGCATGCCAGGGATTCGCGATCCTGGCGTGCTGCCGCGCCGCCGGTTCCTCGGCGCGGCGGGCGCGGCCTCGGGGATGCTCTTCCCGGCGATGGTCCGCGCCCAGCCCGCCGATTTGCCCAACCTCACCATCAAAGAGGTGAAGGTCTACGCGACTGCCTCCGGACGCCTGGCATCCATCACCACCGAGGGCGGGGTGGAGGGCATCTGCACACTGCAAACCAGCGTGTTCCACGCCAATTGGGACAACTCCGGGTGGCTCAACTACGCCAAACGAACGCTGGCCGGCAAGAACGCCCTCGCTCATTTGCAGTTTACGTCTCAATACTCGCCTGTCCGGCGGCACTACGGCCAGCCGCCGCAAGCCGCCGCCATCGACATCTGCTTATGGGATCTTCTGGGCAAAGCGATGGGGCTGCCCGTCTACCAGATCCTGGGAGCCTACCAGGACCGCGTGCTGGCGTACGCCAGTTCGCAGCACTTGCCGACAAAGGTAGTCGACCCCTACGTGGAAGCCGCGTTGAAGGCCAAGGCGGAGGGGTTCAAGGCGTTCAAGGTCAATCCGCCACCGGTGGCGGCCGACGGCGACTCTCACCACCGGCTCGACATGGAGATCTGCAAAGCCCTGCGCAAAGCTTTGGGCGACGATTTCATGCTGATGCACCACGCCGTTGGCAACTACACCCGGCCCGAGGCCATGGAAGTGGGGCGGCTGCTGGATGACCTGCACTTCCGCGGATACGAGGACCCTCTGCCCTCGACGGACGTGGAGGGACACGCGCAATTGTGCCGGGAGCTGCGTGTGCCGGTGATTGTGGGCGAGTTTGTCTTCTCGCTCTACGACTACCCCGAGTATATCCGCCGGGGCGCCGCCGATACCCTGCGGTTCGTGGTCGATAACATCGGCGGTATCACTCCCGGCCTGAAGATCGGTGTTCTGGCGGAATGCCACGGAATGGAGTGCATGCCCCATGGCGTGGGGAATATTCTGCACCAGGCCGCCCATCTGCATTGCGAGCTGGCTATGCCGAACAGCGCTTTTGTCGAGGTGCCGTATCCGCAGGGCGCACGCGACGCGCAGCGATACGTCAAGGATCTAATCCGCATCGCATCGGACGGATACGTTCACGCCCCTACCAAGCCGGGTCTTGGTTACGAGATCGATCGCGCCGCGCTGGATAAGGCCATTACCCAGATCGAGCGCTAAGGCCGGACCTACACCTTGTAATCCCACTCCTTGCGATAGGGCGTGTTGACCAAGCTATTGGCCAGCTCGTCGTTGGTGATTTTCATGGCCTTGGCGTCCCAAGTGAGGACCTTGGCTTCGCGCCGGCCGCGCCCTCCCCCTGCGCCACCACCGCGTCCGGCTGGTGCGCCGGCGGGGGGCGGGACGGGCATGGTGAAGTGGCGCTGCGCCAGGGTTCCGAGCAGGGCGAACTCCGTCAGCCCGCAAGCGAATTCGATGGGCGTGATGGACTTCTTGCCGGCTTTGCACTGGCGCACCCATTCGGTATAGTGATCGGGCCTCTCGCAGCGCGGCAAGTAGGGTTCGGGCTGCTTGAAGTCCTTGAACCGGCTCTCCGGCAACAGCCAGCCGCCGGGCAGACCACGCACCTTGGTGCCGGGCGCGGGTTCGCGGCCAAACGGCATCCACGGATTGCCGCCGTAGTAGGCGGAAATCTGAGCGCCCTTTTCACCCACGAACATGAAGCCGCTGCCGGGCATGGGCACGTCCAAAGGCATGCTCGCGGGGCGGAACGGGGTAAAGCCGCCGTCGTAGAAGTAGACCATCATCTCGGGATGCTTGCCGCGAGCCGGGAGGTGCCACTGAACGAGGTTGGCGATGCTCATGCACTCGGTATTATTCACCGGGCCTTCCAACGAGAAAGCCTGGCTATCCTCGGCGCACACCCAATCGGGCGCGGCCATCTCAAGTTCCTCGTGATACATCTGGAGATTATGGCAGCCGAAATCGCCGATGGTTCCGGTTCCGAAATCCCACCAGGGGCGCCAGTTGCCGTAATGATAAGTCTTGTGATACGGGCGGGCGGGAGACGGGCCGCACCACTGGTCCCAATTCATCCCCTCGGGCGGCGTCTGGACCTCGGTCGGACGCGCCAATCCGCTGGGGCTGTACGTGCCGGTCCAGATATGCACTTCATGAATTGGGCCGATGGCGCCGGTGAGCACCAATTCGGTGGTGGCTCGGGCATAGGCGGTGCGGGAATCCTGGATGCTCGCCTTGGTGGTGCGCTTGGAAGCCAGGCACGCCGCCTTGACCCTGCGCGCCTCGGCAATGGTATGCGTGATCGGTTTGGCGCAATAGACGTGCTTGTCCATGGCCAGGCCGGCCAGCACCAGGTGAGAGTGCCAGTGATCCGGCGTGGCGACAATTAGGGCATCGAAGTTCTTCTGCTCCTTGTCGAACATCTGCCGGAAATCCCGATACACCCTGGCGTTCGGGTAGGTTTTGAATACCCGCGCGGAGAACTCGTAATCGAGATCGCACAAGGCGACGATTTGTTCGTCCTTGCAGCCGTCCAAGTAGTTCCTGCCCATGCCGCCGACGCCCACGCAGGCAATTGCGAGCTTGTCGCTGGGCGCCCGATAGCCGGCGCCGCCCAGTACATGACGGGGAACGATAAGAGGCGCGAGGCCGGCAGCAATCGCCGTGCGCCGGGTGAGCGCGTCTTTCGATGATTCGTGGGCACTCATAATAGCAGTCTCCTTTTTAAACTCCGCTCAATACTTCATCAGTTTGACCCGCATCAGGGCCCCCCGTGCGGGAAGCCTTATCGTCGGACCGGTGTAGTCGCCCTGCGAGGTGCTGCCGGTGTCGGTCGTTTTCCACACGCCGTTTTGGTAGACCCCCTCCTGCACTTCGAGGAACTGAGCCGCCGTGTAATCCGACCCCTGCACCGGCCGCCATTCGACCGAAGAATCGAAACCCATGACCAGGAACTCGTCCGGACCAAGTTCGGCAATCATCACGCGAGCGGACGGCCCGGAGGGGGCTGCGGCGGCTGGCTGGCCGATGGTTCCGGCCGGCGCCCGCCCTGGGGGATTGAAGCGAACCAGCAGATCGTAATTCCGGAAAATCAGATTGCGGGCTCCGATTCCGGTTTCCTCGACGGCCGCCTTCAAGCGCGGCGTGCCCTGCAACTCCGCAATCACTGGAATCGCGGACTTGAAAAGGCGGAAGTCCGCCGCCACCGCGGCCATGTCGGGACGCAATTCGGCGCCGCCACCGTCGACCCCAAAGGGGCCGAAGCCGATGGCCGAGAAATCAGCCATGGCATAAAAGAAGGCCCGCCCCGCAATTCCACTGCCGGTCTCCACAATCAGCAACGGGTTGTCGGGCCGCCGGTAGTTGTTGAGGATCTTCAGATAGGTAATGGGCGACTGGTGGTAGATGTCGGAGGCAATGGCGTCGATGGCGGGCGCGTTGGCTTTCCACAAGTCCAACATGTGCGACACAGCCCCGCCGCTGGGATAGGTCTCGCCGGGACGGTCGAAGCGCTCCCAGTTGTCGTTGGTGCCGTAGCCGCCGTTCCACACGTTGACCATGGCCGGCAAGGGATAGACGTCTTTTCCGGCGCGGGCCACTTCGTTGATGTAGCCGGAAACGGCGTAGGCGCTGAATGCCTCTTCGGCCTCGCGGCCAAAAACCTCTTTCCAGGATCCCGGCTTCTTCTTCAGCGCCGTCACCAGCTTCTCGGGAACCGTGCCGCTGAATAGCTTGTTGGACTCGGGTGAGTAGTCGCGGGGGCTGCCCAGCAGTCCCGGCTCGTTCTCCACCTGCATCATGATGACGGTGCGGTCGGCTTCATCCATCTCGCGCAGGTGCTTCATCATCGTCGTGTAAGCTTTCTTGTCCGCCTCCAGGGTAGCCTTGGAATAGGGCGAGAGCACGCGGATGGGCCTTCCGCCGCGGTCCAACACCCTGGGGAAGCGGCTGGGATCGGACTTGACCCAATTGGGACTCCAATCCATGGCGCCATTCTTCCAGGTGCCGAACCACAGCAGGACGGCACGCAGCCCCTGCGAGCGCACCCCGCGGAGAATCTGGTCGAAACCGGAAAAGTCGAACTTGCCCTCCTCCGGCTCGATGACGTTCCAGTAGACCGGGTACTCCACGGTGTTCAGGTTCATGGCCCGGAAGGCGTCCCTGGCGCGCTCCATGCGATCCGGCAACGCGCTGAAGTTGCCCACCTGTCCGCCCAGCATGATGAACGGCTTCCCGTCCACCAGGAACGTGAACTTGTCTCCCGTCCTGGCGAGTTGTGGAATGGGCTTGGTCTGGGCAAAAGCCAGCGAGACGACGCAGGCCAGCAGTCCGCAGAGCTTAACGGCCCGCTGTGATCTTGAAACAGCAGATGATCTCATCATGGGTAAGCTCCCTTTGCCCCTCGCGCGGCGCTACTGCTTTGGCGGCGCTGGCGGCGGCCCGCCTCGGCCCCCTCGCCCGCCGCCGCCCTGCACCTGCGGGGTTGGCTGCAGGTCGGGCGCCGGGCTGCTTGAGAATGGCCGCAACGGCCGGATATAAATGTTGCGGAACGCCACCGCCCCGTGATCGCCCTGGAGCGCGATGGGATTGGTGGGCGCCTCCGGGATCTTCAGCGTAGCCACCGTCGGTCCCAGCCTCTCGACGTTCTCGTGGATCAACTGGCCATTGTGCAGAATCCGAAGGAACTTGGCATTCGCGGTCTTCTTGCCCGACGCGTCGAAGCGCGGGGCTTGGAACCAGTAGTGAAAAGACTGCCACTGACCGGGGGGCCGGTCGGCCCGCACTTTCGGGGTGATCCCGCCGTCCTGACCATCGATGGGGCCGCCATTGTAATGGTACATGGCGCCGCATTGATCGGTAGCCAGCCGCGGCGTGAACCCCCAGCTATCCCAGATCTGGGTCTCATACAGTCCATGCATGAAGAACCCGGAATTGGAGTGGGCCGCCACCATGAATTCCACGTAGACTTCGACGTCGCCGAATTTTTCGGTAGTGTAGATGTTCGACGCGTTCCCCGACGGATCCACATCGGTGTTTACGATGCGGTCGCCGGGACTGTTGGGCACACCCATCAGAACCGTCGGGTTCGTTACGCCCCCCCAGACGACGGCGCTGGTGACCAGCCACTTGCCCTTCTTGGCGGGGTCGACCAGCTCCCATCCACTCAGATCCTTGCCGTTCAGCAAGGGTCTCCAGCCGCTCTCGATCAGAAACGGCGGATCGCCGTGGTCGCTTCCATCGTTCGCCGGAGGAAGGTCCGCCGCCGCTACCAGCAACACAAAAGCGGCGGCCAAAGCGATGGCCGCAGCCACACCAACCAGGAAATGTCTCACGTCGAACGATTATAGTCCGAAACCCTCCGCGATGCGCCGTGGTAATCTCTTGGATCGAACAGGGAGGAGATGTACTCCATGAACCGCGTCAGCCGGCTTCTGCCGCTTCTCGCCGCACCACTGCTGTACGGCGCTTCCGCCAACCAGCCGCCGGGGCTGCTCAGCGACCCGGTGGATATCAGCAGCGACTTCCACGAATTCAGCCAGACGTATTTTTTGGCCGACCGTCTGGCGGCGTTCGACCCCGTGAAAGGTGAGGGTACTGTCGTGTGGCGGCGCAACGAGCTGGTGCCGCGCATCGCTTTCGACAACATGGAAGCGATCCTGAGAACCTTCGGCGGCGTGACGTTTCCCGAGGGGGAATACGCGGTCGATCCGGCGCTGCCTTTCTCGCTCCAGTTTGTCTCGCCGAGAACCGTGCGCATTCGCATGAAGACCGGAGCGCAGGTGCGGCCCGACGCTCCTTCGTTGATGCTGGTGGGCGATCCGCCGCACGACAATTCGTGGAGGTACGAGAAGATCCCCGGCGGCCACCGCTATTCGAGCGCCGCCGGCTCGGTCGCCATCCTGGAGAACCCCTGGCACATCGAATTCCGCGACGCGCAGGGCCGTCTACTTACCAGGACCAATCACACCGCGGACTACCAGACATCCCTCGATCCGGCGCTGCCGTTTGCATTCATCCGCCGGCCCTCCGACTATTCGCGCAGTGTGGCGGCGGTCTTTTCGCTGTCCCCTGGCGAGAAACTGTTCGGGTGCGGCGAGTCCTTTACGCGGCTCGACAAGCGCGGCCAGAAGGTTGTGCTGTGGGCCAACGATGCCAACGGCGTGGAAAGTGGACGCATGTACAAGCCCATCCCGTTTTTCATGAGCAGCCGCGGATACGGCATGTTCGTGCATACTTCCGCGCCCGCCAGATTCGACTTCGGCGCCTCCTACAGTTTTTCCAACGCGTTGCTGCTCGGTGACGACGAGTTGGACCTGTTTGTCTTCCTGGGCGAGCCCAAAGACATCCTCAACGAATACACCAACCTCACTGGAAAAGCGGCCATGCCTCCGCTGTGGTCGTTCGGATTGTGGATGAGCCGCATCACGTATTTCTCGGAAGACGAGGTGCGGTCCGTGGCCGCCAAGCTGCGGCAGAACCGCATCCCGGCGGACGTGATTCACCTCGACACGGGCTGGTTCGAGCACGACTGGCGCTGCGACTACAAGTTCTCCCCCACCCGCTTCAAGGACCCCGCAAAGATGATCGCCGATCTGAAGCAGGATGGCTTTCATATCTCGCTCTGGCAGTTGCCCTACTTCGTTCCGCAAAACTCGCTCTTCCCGGAGATCCTGGCGAAAGGACTGGCCGTCAAAGACGGCAAAGGCAACCTGCCGTATGAGGATGCCGTGCTCGATTTCACCAATCCGGCGGCGGTCGCCTGGTACCAGGAAAAGATTGCGGGCTTGCTGCGCATGGGAGTGGGAGCGATCAAGGTGGATTTCGGCGAGGCCGCTCCGCTGACCGGAGTCTATGCCAACGGCCGCAGCGGGTTTTACGAACACAACCTCTACCCGCTTCGCTACAACCAGGCGGTAGCGGACATTACCCGCCAGGTGACCGGCGAAAATATCATATGGGCGCGCAGTGCCTGGGCGGGCAGCCAGCGCTATCCTCTGCACTGGGGCGGCGACTCCGGCAACACCGACACAGGCATGGCGGCGACCCTGCGCGGCGGACTTTCCTTCGGGTTGAGCGGCTTTTCCTTCTGGAGTCATGACATCGGCGGTTTCACTTCGAAGTCTCCCGAGGAACTCTACCGGCGCTGGGTGCCGTTCGGGATGTTGACATCGCACAGCCGCTGCCACGGCGCGCCGCCCAAGGAGCCGTGGGAGTACAGCGCCGCCTTTCTGGACGATTTCCGCCGGGCCGATGAGATGAAGTACCGGCTGATGCCTTACATCTACGCCCAGGCCAAGGACTCGAGCGAGCGCGGGCTGCCCATGGTGCGGGCATTATTCATCGAGTACCCCGGCGATCCCGGAGCGTGGCAGGTGGAAGACGAGTACCTGTTCGGCGCCGACATCCTGGTGGCTCCGCTGCTCGAGGCACAGACCACGGAGCGCGATGTGTATCTCCCGCGGGGCCAGTGGATCGACTATCAGACCGGCAAGCTGTACCCCGGGGGTTGGCATCGCATCCAGGCGGGCCGGATTCCGATTGTGATGCTGGTGCGGGAAGGCGCCATCATCCCGCACATGCAGGCCGCGCTGTCCACTTCCCGGTTGGACTGGTCGAAACTGGAGATGGTAGTGTACGCCGCCGGTTCCGAGAGCGCCCAAGGCCTGGTCTGCCTGCCTTCGGATAATGTGCTGCACAGAGTGGACGCCGCCCGCCGTGGCGGCGTTTTTGCGCTGGCCGGCGATCCGCTGGCGGGAAAGGCGGCGTCGGCGGTGCGCCTATATTCCCAGGAAGCCCGGTAAGCGCAAGGAGGAGACATGCGAAGAAACCCGGTTGCGATCTTGGTTCTGATGGCCTTTAGCGCCACCGCCGCGCTCCAAGCGCAGGTGAAGGAGGCCCTGCTGCCGCGCCTCGTGAAGAAAGACGGGCGCTTTGCTCTCTTCGTCAACGATGCCCCGTTCCTGATGCTGGGCGCGCAGATCAATAATTCCAGCGCCTGGCCCGCCATGCTGCCCAAAGTCTGGCCGGCCATCCAATACCTGCATGCCAACACGGTCGAGATGCCGGTCTACTGGGAACAACTCGAACCCCGCCAGGGGCAGTTCGACTACTCCGTGGTCGACACCCTGCTCAGCCAGGCGCGCGAGCATCGCGTCCGGCTGGTGCTGCTGTGGTTTGGCACATGGAAGAACGGCAGCCAGCACTACATGCCGGAATGGATGAAGCTGGCGCCGGAGCGGTATCCCCACATGGTCGATAAGAACGGGCGCGCCGTGGATTCGCCCTCGCCTTACTCGACGGCCTCGCTCGAGGCAGATAAGCTGGCCTTCACGGCGCTTCTGCGCCACCTCAAAGCCACCGACCCGCAGCGCACGGTCATTATGATGCAGGTGGAGAATGAACCCGGCACCTGGGGCAGCGTGCGCGACTATTCGCCGGCCGCTCAGAAGCTGTTCGAAGGGCCGGTCCCGCCCGAGGTCGTTTCGGCCATGCATATTGAGAGCGCCGCGCCTTCGGCGACCTGGCAGGAAGTCTTCGGGCCGGAAGCGGAAGTCTGCTTCCATGCGTGGTCGGTGGCCAGGTATGTGGGGCAAGTTGCCGCGGCCGGCAAGGCTGTCTATCCGCTGCCCATGTATGCCAACGCTGCGCTGCGCGACCCCATCAAGCCGGGCGCTCCGGGCAGTTATGAAAGCGGAGGGCCCACGGACAATGTCATTCCCATCTGGAAGGTGGCGGCGCCGGCGCTGGACATCGAGGCGCCCGACGTTTACATGAGCGACAGCGTCCCGTACCTGAAGGTGCTGGAACTCTATCACCGCGACGACAACGCGCTGTTCGTGCCGGAGACCGGCGGCGGCTCGGGCGTGGCCCGGTTCTTCTTCTCCGCGCTGGGCCTGCAAGCCATCGGGTTCTCGCCCTTCGGCATGGACTACACGGGAGCCCGCGGCGCTTCTGCCAAACCCGAAGAATTCCTGGTTCCGTGGGCGCAGAATTACCAGTTGATCGGGCCCATGGCTCGGGAAATCGCGCGCCTCAACTTCGAGGGCAAGCTGCAGGCCGTGGCGGAAGAAAAGGGCAAGCCGGAGCAGGTGCTTTCCTTCGGGCCGTGGAACGCCAGCGTGTCGTACGGGACCGTGCGCAACAGAATCGGAACCGGGAACCCCGAGCCAATCGGACGCGCCTTGGTGGCCCAGCTCGGCGACAATCGGTTTCTGGTGGCCGGCCTCTTCTGCCGCGTGGAGTTCCGCCCCAGCGACGCGTCAGGGGACAAGCACCGGCAGTTCCTGCGTGTCGAAGAGGGGACTTACGCCAACGGCGGTGTATTCAGGCCGATTCGCATCTGGAACGGCGATCAGACCGACTGGGGCCTCAACTTCAGTTCGGAGCCGCTGGTGCTGCGCGTCTCGCTGGCTACCTATTCCGCCGAAAAGACCCGGTAAGAGGCCGGCGGAAGCGCGATCTCAAACACCATCTGGTCGCCTCTTGGCTTTCCCGCGATCTGCTGGCCGGAAACCACGTCCACGAGCCTGGGGAACCTCTTGTCGATGATCGCGCTGGTGTTGACGCTGTTACCTCCGGGCGCAGCAAAATTCTCCACGATAAACTTGCCGTTGTCGTACGCAAAGAGGCCAACCTGGCCGGGACCCTCGAGGCGGACCGGAAGGTCGCCGCCGATCACCGTTCGGATCTGGTTCAGGACCTGCGGCGGAAGGTTGTACAGATCGCCGAAGTTGTCCGGAATGGTGAGAACGTAGAGCGTCCCTTTCGAATAACCGGCTTGCAGGAGTAGGGGATAGCCGATGCCCCTGGTCGCCGTGGTGACAATCTCCCAGGCGTCGTTGGTGGCGTATCGGATCTCGGGGATGAGGATGTCGGTGTCGATGCGGGTGGCGCCTCCGCGGCCCGGGAATTCGCGAACCGACGCCTTTTGGCCGGTATATTCCAGTTCGGCGATGTCCTCGATGCCTTTGCCCTGGAGCGCCTTCAGCAGGCCGGACGTGATCACTACTTTCTTGCCGTCGGCCAGGTGCTTCTTCATCTTGCTGGCGATGGCCGGGTCGAACTTGGCGGATTCAGTGAGGAACACCGTGGGCGCATCGGTGGGAAACGCGGGAACCATTTCCATCGGAATGCCGAGCATGCCGATGTAGTCGTGCAGGAAATCCTCGCCGGAGGAATGGAAGGGCTTGTAGCTCTTGACCCCGATCGGTCTGCCCAGCTTGCCGATGAATCCATCCACCTGCTCGAAGACGCTGCCGGCGTAAGCCGGGATGGTTTGCCCGCCGGAGCCCTGGCTGCCCCGCATCGGCGCCAGCAACTGGCGGAAATCGAAGAGCGTGAGCTCCGGTGCTTTGGCGAAGAGCGTGAGCCAGAGCTGTTCGCCGTAGCGCTCCTTGTCGCGCCACCCGCCGGTATCCACCCAGCCGCCACCGTTGTGGCCCGGCTTGATGTTCTCCAGGTAGCGGACCAGCCCGTAGCCCAGGTACTGCTGCAGGTGTTGGCCGGGGCTTGTCGGGTCGCGCGTTTCGGTGCCGGTATACACGCCGTCGAAGATCCTGGGCTCGTCTTCCAGGTTGTAGCCGGTGTATTGGAAGTGCTCGTACCAGTTCGGGTACTTGATGACCATCTTCAGCCGCGGATTGACTTTCTTGCCCGCGCCGACCAGGTCTCGGGATACTTCCGCCATCAAGTCCAGCCGGAACCGCGTCCAGGTTTTGTCTCCCTTGGCCGCGATGTCGGATTCGGTCTTGCTGCTGGTGAAGAAAAAGTCATCGACGATGATTTCATCGAAGTTCTTGGCTGTGTATTCCACAATCTCCCGAAGCTTCTTGCGGTGTTCGGGATTAGTGTAGACGAAGGTCTCGAAGCGGTTGCGCTCGTTGACCACCGTGGCAATGCCGCCGGCCGTCTCGACGCCCTTGCTCTTGAAAAACTGCTTGGCCCGGTCGAGCGTGGCCTGGTCCGGTATCACGCCGTCGCGATGGGTTTCGAGGTAGATCTTGTCCACCTTCAGCCCGCTGGTGATGGTGGCCCAGCGCGATTCCAGCCAGGCTGGATCTTCCATCTGCTGGACTTCGTAGGCGCGGGCGTAGACAGCCACGCCGAAGTTGTGATAATTGCCGGCTTGGGCAACGGAAGCCATGGCTAACACGCAGACGATCGGGAACGTCAGCTTGCACGCCATGAGTTAAACGTCCTCTTCCTTGACCACCACCACGGTGATCTCCGCGGTGACGTCCTTGTGCAGTTTCACCGGCACCTTGAACTCGCCGAGTTGCTTGATGGGCTCTTCGAGGTGAATCTTCCGCCGGTCGATGGTGAAGTTCTTCGCCGCCAGCGCTTCGGCTATGTCTTTCGACGTCACCGATCCGAACAACTGGTCGGCTTCGCCGGCCTTCTGCGAGATGGTCACGCTGACGCCGGTCAGCAGCTTCGACAGGTCCTGCGCCTCGTCCACCAGCTTGGCTTCGCGGCGCACGTGCGCATGGCGCTCCTGCTCGACGATCTTCTTGTTGGATGCGGTGGCCAGCACCGCCAGCCGCTTGGGCAGCAGGAAATTGCGGGCGTATCCGGAGGCGACTTTCACCACCTCGCCGCGGCTGCCCAGCTTTTCGATGTCTTCTCTCAAAATGACTTCCATGCCAATCTCCTTCGGCCCTCAGAATTGCGCCGTGAACGGCAGCAGGGCGATGTTCCGCGCCTTCTTGATGGCGTCCGCGAGCCGCCGCTGGTGGGGCGCGCACACGCCTGAAATGCGGCGCGGCACAATCCTGCCCCGCTCCGCCACAAAGGCGTGCAGCATCTTCACGTCCTTATAGTTGATGTCGTCGACCTTCTCGACGCAGAAACGGCACACCTTCTTGCGCCGGAAATACGCCTTCTTCTGAGTGGCAACCGCCTTGTCGCCGCCGGTTGGGCGCTGCCCGGCGCTGCCTGGTCTTCCTTTGAATTCCGCCATGGCTTATTCCTCCTTGGGCATGCCGGGCAATACCGGCGCCTCTGTCACATGTTGCGCGGGGAGGCCGGGTCCCGCCGCCGCGCCCGGGCCCGGGGCCGATGAGGCCGGGGCCGACGCGGCGCGCCGGACCGCCCGCTTGTCGCGGTCCTTCTTCCGCTTCTCCAGCCGTTTCAGCGTCTGGTCGATGCGCACCGTCAAGAACTTCAGGACTATGTCCGACACGCGCAGGCGGCGCTCGAACTCCTTCACCGTCTCGGGACCCGCGCTGAACTGGAATAGCACGTACGCGCCTTCCCTGTACTTATCCACCCGGTAGGCCAGTCTACGCTTGCCCCATTTGTCGATTTTGTCTACCGTGGCGCCGGCATTGGTCAACTGCGTCCGCAACTGCTCGACGAACTGGTCGACCTCTTCGTCCGGCGCATCCGGTTTCACTATGAACAACTCTTCGTAAATTCTCATGCTTCCTCGTGATTTAAGCCTGGGGCGCGACGATTGAATTTCGTCATGGCCTTTTCGACGCCCTCGGCGATTATGGCGCGAACCGCATCGGCCGCGTAGCCGATGAATTCGTCCAATTCCTTGATTTGCGAGCGCTTGAACGGCGCCAGCACAAATTCCGCGCCATCCTCGACGGGATGGCCCGGATAAATCCCCAACCGCACCCGCACGATCTCGCTGGTCTTCAGGCTGGCGATCACCGACTTCATGCCTTTATGACCCGCCGCGGAGCCTTTCGGCTTGATCCGTAGCGCCTTCCAGCCCAGGTCCAGTTCGTCGTAAGCCACCACCAGCCGTTCCGGCCCGATGGAGTGCTTCTCCATCAGCGGCCCGAGCGATGCGCCGCTAAGATTCATAAACGTTTGCGGCTTGGCCAGCATCACCGGGCGCCCGTCGATCTCGCCCACGCCGACGAGCGCCTTGGAGTCCTTCCGGTTGACGCGGATGCCGTGGCGCTCGGCCAGCCGGTCGACGGTGAGGAACCCCAGGTTATGCGGCGTGAGCGCATACTCTTCGCCCGGATTCCCCAGACCAGCCACCAGGAACATGGCGCCCTACTTCTTCTTGCCCTTTTCCTTTTCCTCGGCGGGCGCTTCCTCTTCCTTCTTGCCCTTCTTGATCACCTCAGGCTCGGCCGGGGTTGCGCCGGCCTCGGGTGCGACGGCCGCGGCGGCTTCGGCGGCGGGCGCGGCGACTTCCTCGGCGCGCAGCGCCACCGCATGCGCGATGACGGTGTCGGCCGAGCTCACCAGCTTCATGGAGCCGGAAAGCGCCACGTCGCTGGCGCGCTTGGCCTGGCCGATCATCAACTCGGTGACATCCACCGTGAACCCTTCCGGAATCTCGTCCGGCAGGCATTCGATTTCGATGGCGCGTGTGACCACCTCGAGCAGCCCGCCCTGCACCTTCACGCCCGCCGCCTCGCCCACGGTATGCACCGGGATGCTGACGCGCAGGCGCTTGGTCAGGTCGATGCGCTTGAAATCCGCGTGGAGCAGGGTGCCTTTGACCGGAT
Source organism: Bryobacterales bacterium (assembly GCA_963768385.1). Classification (GTDB taxonomy): domain Bacteria; phylum Acidobacteriota; class Terriglobia; order Bryobacterales; family Bryobacteraceae; genus Fen-178. Next base: position 19,844 of record CAVYHQ010000017.1, on the reverse strand, counting down.
CCACCTGCCGGTCGACCAGCATGACGGGCGTGGTCTCGCCACCCTGAATCACCAGGTTGAAGATGGTGTTGTAGCCCGTGTTGCTATGGACGATCTTGTTAATCTCACGCGGGTTGACCGCGATGCTCACGGGTTCCTGGAACGACCCGTAAATCACCGCCGGGATGTGCCCGGCGCGGCGCGTACGGCGCGCTTCGTTCTTACCGCGCGAGGTGCGCACCTCGGCGGCCACACTAATATCTTTTCTCACTCGATTCTCCTTGCGGGTTCGAAGTCCGGTTCACCCCGATCTGGGGCTGACGTGGGTTCGATGGCCCGAAATATCAAACAAATAACACGCTCACCGAGGTCTCCTCGTGTATCGACCGTATGGCCTCCGCCAGCAACTTGGCGATCGACAACGACTTAATCCGGTGCGACTTCTTCGCCTCTTTCGAGAGCGGAATCGAATTCGTAAATACCACTTGCTGGAGGCTCGAGGCCTCAATCCGGCTCACCGCCGGCCCCGACAGCACGGCGTGCGTGGCGCAGGCCGAGACGCTGGCCGCCCCCTTGTTGAGCAACGCCTGCGCGCCTTTCACCAGTGTGCCCGCGGTATCGATCAGGTCATCCACTAGCAAGCAATTGCGCCCCCCAACGTCGCCCACCACGTTCATTACTTCGGCGACGTTGGCCTCGTCCCGCCGCTTATCGATAATGGCCAGCGGCGAGCTCAATCTCTTGGCGAACGCCCGCGCGCGCTCCACGCCCCCCGCATCCGGCGAAACCACCGTCATGTCGGGAATGTTGAGCGCCTTAAAGTACTCGATCAGCACCGGCATGGCGAACAGGTGGTCCACCGGGATATCGAAGAACCCCTGAATCTGCGCGGCATGCAAATCGAGCGTCAGGAGCCGGTTCGCCCCCGCCGTCTCCAGCAGGGCTGCCACCAGCCTCGCGGAGATCGGAACCCGCGGTTTATCCTTGCGGTCCTGGCGGGCATACCCATAATAGGGTAACACTGCCGTGATGCGCTCCGCGGAAGCGCGCTTGAGCGCGTCCATCATCAGCAGCAGTTCCATGAGGTTGCGTTCCACCGGCGTGCAGGTGGGCTGGATGATGAAGACATCCTCCCCGCGCACGTTCTCCTTGATCTGGAGGTAGATTTCGCCGTCGGAGAACTGCCTGACCATGGCGCGGCCCAGCTCCATGCCCAGCGCCTGGCAGATTTCCTGGGCCAGCGCGGGATTGGCATTTCCCGTGAATATTTTCAGACGGTCGTTTGTCATCGCAAGTACCGGCTTTGCGGCGGCCATGTTCTTTCGGTTGTATGCTCCTTGAGCGCCCGCCACCACAGCGAGCGGTAGCGCTGGCGGCTGACCAGCGAAATTCTGTACGGGCCGGGCATGCCCGGCCCCTTCAATGAATCGAGTGCGCGCGTAACCTCCGCGCGAGTGCGAAACAGTCCGAACACTCCGGAGCCGCTGCCCGTCATCATCGCCACCGAAGCTCCCGCCCCGATCAGCCGCTTCTTCAGTCGAGCGAGACTCCTGTGCTGTTCGAAAACCACCGCTTCAAAATCGTTCCTGGCAGGTTCGCGGCCACCCCGGTCCCACGTATACGACTGGAAACTAAATATTTTATTTTGTTGGGATTCGGATGTCAAACGAGAGCTCAGCCGGCGGTATGCCTCGGCCGTGGAAACAGGCACTCCGGGAACCACCAGCAGGCCCGGCCGCGCCGGCTCGTCGGGAAGCGGAAACAGCTCGCTTCCGCGGCCAATCCCCACCGCCCGGCCGCCCAGCAGAAAAAACGGAACGTCGCTGCCGAGCTGCTCCGCCATGGCGCACAATTCCGGCAGATCCACCTCGCGCCCCGCCAGCACCGGCAGCGCCAGCAGCACCGCCGCGGCATCCGACGATCCGCCGCCCAGCCCCGCGCCCATGGGAATGCGTTTATCGATCCGCATCTCGACGCGCCCGGTGAGGCGCATCGCCGCCAACGCCATCCGGGCCGCGCTCGCCGCCAGGTTGTCGGGGATGCCGAGGTTGTCTTCCACCTCGATGGCCGTTTTCCCGCCCGGCGTGAAGGCGATGTCAATGGTATCCGCCAGCGAAATGGTCTGAAAGACGGTGCGCAGCTCGTGGAAGCCATCGGGGCGCTTACCGAGCACCCGGAGATCGAGATTAATCTTGGCCAGCGCGCGCAGCCGGGCGCGGGTGGGGCATGCTTTAACTTGCCCGGACACGGTCACCGTTTCCGTTTTCCGCCGAACATCGAAAGATCGACGGCGTTTGCCATGGCCTGATAGCCCGCGTCGTTGGGGTGCAAGTGGTCGCCGGGGTCGAAGTCGGCGCGAATGCGCTTGGGGTTGTTCGGGTCGCGCGTGGCGGCCTCAAAATCGACCACGGCATCATAGGCCCCGCTGGTCCGGATCCACGTATTGACGGCTTCGCGGACGGCCTCTCCGGTTTCTCTGGCGTAGTTGGCGCCTTCAAAGGGCGTCAGCGTGCAGCCAATCACCTTGATGCCGTGCGTGTGCGCCCGCTCGATGATCTGCTTGTAGCCAGCGATGATTTCGTCCGCGGTCACGGTTTCCGCGGGCACGGTGGCCCCCCTGCCGATATCGTTGATGCCTTCCAGCACCATCAGCCATTTCACGCCGGACTGGCTCAGCACATCGCGATCGAAACGGGCCAGCGCGCTCACTCCGGTCCCGTCGCGCAGGACCCGGTTGCCGCCGATCCCCATGTTGCCCACCGCGATGTTGGCCGTCGCCTTCTGTGCCGCCAGCCTGGCCGCCAGCAACGCGGGCCAACTGTGATTGGTCTCCGGGGTAGAGCGGGCGCCGTCGGTGATGGAGTCGCCGAAAGCCACGATCAGCGACGCGTGGGCGGGAGCCATCACGTCGATGCCAGCCAGCCAGTAATACGACTGCGTGGTGGCCGCATCCGCAATTGCCGGCTGTCCGGTGACGTCCCCTTCCTTGATGTAGGTGGTATGCAGGGCGGTGGCATGGGATGTCGGCGGACCGGTTTCGCCCGGGAAGTAAAGACTGACTGCCAGATCGCTGACCGGCGCGACGTTCAAGTCCACCGGGTCGCTCAGAATCACCATCCCCGGTCCGACCGTACAGCCCGGTTTGCCGTTGAAAGAAAGCGCCCGGTCCGAACCCGCAACGATCTCGGAATCTTTGCTGTGAATGCCGATATGCGCCGCGCCAACGGCCAGCGGCTCGCTTCCGAAAGCATTGGAGAGGTTCACCCGCAGCCGGCGGCCTCCGATGCTGGTGCGCACGATCATGCGCACGGTCTGATTGTTGAAGCCCCGCGCCCCTACAGGCGGTGGCGCTGCCGCGGGTGCCGGCGCCGGTGTTCGGGCAAGCAGTTCCGCCGTTGTCCAGGTGGCGACCCAATGCTCCTGACCTTTCTGCTGAGCCTGGATGCAGGTGAAAACCAGAACCAACAACACCGCCACTCGTAGTTTCACAGGACTTTCTCCTCTCGAATGCCGATTATACCCCGACCCTTGATGCGACCGGCTCGGGAGACCATAATGAACCCATGTTGACCAGACGTGAGGTCCTGATTGGAGCGGCCGCGGGCCGGGCGATCTTTGCGAAAGCATCCCAGCCGGCCACCCCAGTAAACTTCGCTATCCCGCCGCATGCCTGCGATTGCCATACGCACATCGTCGGCGGCCCGGATCGGTTTCCGTTCTCACCCGGCCGCACGTACACGCCGGAAACGGCCCTTCCCGAAGAGATTTCGGCGCTCCATCGAGCGCTCGGCATCGAGCGCGTCGTAATCGTCACGCCGAGCGTTTACGGGACCGACAATTCGGCCACGTTGTACGGGATGAAGGCTCGCGGCGCCAGCGCCCGCGGCATCGCCGTGATTGACGAAAAGACGCCGGAGAGCGATCTCGACGCCATGAGCAAGGCCGGGGTGCGTGGCATCCGCCTGAATCTCCAGACCACCGGCGCGGTCGAGCCCACCGTCGGCCGCCAGCGATTCCAGGCGGCGGTCGCCCGTTTGAAGAACCGCGGCTGGCACATTCAGGTGTACTCCGGCCTGGCCGTGGTGTCGGCCATCAAGGACCTGGTTCTGGACGCCCCCATGCCCGTAGTCTTCGATCACTTCGGCGGGGCCCGAGCCGCACTGGGACTCGATCAGCCCGGCTTCGCCGATCTTCTCGAGCTGGTACAGTCGGGCAAGGCATACGTCAAGCTTTCCGCCGCTTATCGCGCATCGACCCTGGCCCCGGATTATGCGGACGTAGTACCCTTTGCCAAGGCTCTCATCGCGGCCAACGCCGGCCGCATCGTCTGGGGCACGGACTGGCCACATCCCGCCACGACTACGCCTCCCGGCCGCCCGCCGACCGATGTGACGCCGATGCTTCAGATCGATGACGGGCGGCTGCTGAACCAGCTCGCGGTGTGGGCGCCCGATGCGGCCATCCGCCGGAAGATCCTGGTGGACAACCCGGCCGGGCTCTACGGGTTTTAGCCGGGAAAGCTCACGGGACGCGTTTGGCGGTGAGATCGCCTTCGCCCATATCGCCGATGGTCACGTGGAACTGTATCTCCTCGCCCACAACCTGGCCTTTATAGGTGAGCTTAAACTGGCCACCACCGGCCATGATAATGAACGAGATGGCGTCGCCCTTCACCGAGCCGTCGGTGATCTGCTCTTCGCCATAGGTATTGGCGACGGTGCCGGTCAGCTTCTCGCCGTCCACATGGAAATTGAAATTGATTTCCAGGCTCCCGCCGTCGGGCATTTTCATGTCCCCCTTCCACTTGCCGTTCAGGTCGGCGGCGCTGGCAGCGGTCAGAAGCGCGAGCAGCGCGATGGCGCCGAAAACGAACATACGGTTTCGCATGGTAGCAGTATCCTTTCAGCGGGCGGTAGAGTGATCGGGGATCGCGTTGAGCCGCCCGGCTTGGATTTGAGTATACAGCACGCAGCGTGTTACTCTCGGCAAGCGATGAGCGAATCGCCCCAGAAGGAGAAGGTACTATGACCGATAATTCGGTATCTCGTCAACTGTTTCTGTCAGCCGTAGCGGCAGCTCCGGCGGCGCCCGTCCTGGTTGCCTCGGACAGAATTGCGATATTCGATCCGCCACCCGACCGGGTCCGAATCGTGGTGGCTGAGGCCTCATTCGTAGTCCCGCCCCCCGCCTACACGCCGGCGGAAATTCAACAGATCAAATCCTCGGGATCGGGCAAGCCCATTGAGTTCATTCACACATCCACCCTCGAGGAATTGTACAAGGTGCTGCCCGGCGCCGACGTGGTTTTCGGCGCGCTCAACGCGGAGATGCTCGCGCGGGCGAAGAGCTTGCGGTGGATGCAGGCCATAGAAGCGGGTATGGAGCATGTCCTGTTTCCCGAGCTGGTCAAGAGTAACGTGGTCGTGACAAACATGGCGCGGATGTTCGCTCCGGGCCTCGGGGATACATGCATGGCGATGCTATTGTGCCTGACCCGCGGGATCCAGAAGACTTACATTCCGCAGTTCCAGAAGCGGGTGTGGAAGCGCGACTTTAACCAGGTGGAGCTGGATGGCATGACCATGGGGATCGCGGGCATGGGCGGCATAGGGCAGGCCGTGGCTATGCGCGCGCACTACGGCTTCAACCTGCGGATCCTGGGCACGGATGCCAAACCCATGGCCCAACCGATCTTTGTGGACACGCTGCGCGAGCCGGCGTGGCTGATGGAGATGGTCCCCCAGGCGGATGTAGTGGTCTGCGCGGCTCCCTGGACCAAGGAAACCGAAGGCATGTTCAATGAGAAGGTGTTCCGCGCCATGAAGAAGACGGCATACTTCCTCAACATGTCGCGGGGGCCGCTGGTGGACGAGAAGGCGCTCGTGGCCGCACTGAAGGAAGGCCGCATCGCCGGTGCGGGGCTGGACGCAGTGTACCCCGAGCCATATCCAGCTAATGGCGCGTACTGGGATTGCCCCAACCTGCTGATGACTCAACACACCGGCGGATTCTCGCCGCAACGCCAGATCCGTCTAATGGGGCTGCTGGCCGAGAACGTCCGGCGTTACACCAGTGGCTTGCCGCTGATGAACGTGGTGGACAAACAGCGCGGCTACTGATCCCCCAAGAGACGCGGGCGGAGGCGACGAGGCGCAAGGCGGGGGATTTCAGTTGGGACGGCCCCTCCAAACAGACTGAATTCCGCGCGGAGGTGTTACGCTGTAGGGTTGCCGCGGCATCCTCTTCTTAGGCCATATCTCGCGCTCGTCGCAGTGTGCTTCTTCTGGGGAACCACCTACCTTACCATTCGCATGTCGCTGGAGTCGTTTCCGCCGCTCATGCTGGTGGCGGTGCGCTTCGTGCTTTCCGGCTCCATCCTGATGCTGTTCGCGGTGGCGCGCGGCATCTATGTGCCGCGGGGCCGGGAGCTGGCGGCGGCCTGCTTCAGCGGATTTCTGACCCTGGGGGTGGGCAACGCCGCCCTGGTGTTCACCGAATTGCTGATTCCGAGCGGGATGGCGGGCCTGATTATGACTGCGCAGCCGTTCTGGATGGTGGGAGTGGAGGCGCTGCTGCCAGGCGGGGAGAGGCTGCATGCGCCCACCATCGGCGGCATGGCGATCGGCCTGGTGGGGGCGTCGCTGTTGTTCACGCCGGACGTGGGCGCGCGTGGCATCGACCGCAACGTGCTCCATGGGTTTCTGCTGCTGCAAGTGGGCCTCGCGGGGTGGTCGTTCGGGTCCATTTATCAGCGGCGGCAGGCCGGCAAGGCGCACGCGGTCATCGCCGGTGCGGTGCATCAACTGGCGGCCGGGCTGGTCCTGGCGCCGTTCGCGCTGGCCATCCACGAGCACGCAGTCCACTGGAGCGCGCGCGGCGTGGGAGCGCTGTTATACCTGGTCTTTTTCGGGTCGATTCTGGGGTACAGCGCGTATGCCTACGCCCTGGACCGGCTGCCCGTGGCCATCGTTTCCGTCTACCCGTACGTGAACGCGGTGGTCGCGGTGGCGCTGGGGTGGCTGTTTTACCGCGAGCCGTTTGGGAGGCGTGAGGCTCTGGCGATGGCAATCATTTTCGCGGGAGTCGCCATCGTCAAACGATATTCCCGCCACCCGGTGGCCGGCTAGCCCGGCCAACCAGCTTGGCGCCGAGCGCGCCGCCTACCATGCTGAGGCAGGTGATGAAGAGAAACAACTGCATCAGAAATACAGCGATGCCCGAACCGCTCCGGAGCGTCTGGAGCGCTTCCTGGACCTTGGGATCGGAGGCATTCCTGAACTGGGACTGAAGCACCTCAATGCCGCCCGAAGCATTGAAGACAATAATGAACGCGGTGAAGAGCACGGCGACGATGGCGAACATCATAACGCCCGTGATCCAGCCCATGCGCAGCCCGGCAGCGAGGTTCAGGAGGTGTCCGGTACGGCGGCGGTAAAAGAAAACCGCGAAGTAGCCGGCCCCCAACCACATAACTACGTTGAGGATGGGCACCCAACTCAGCAGGGCCGCCAGGATGGCCGCGGTGAAGGCGATGCGCATGGCCACCGGGTTACGGAAATTCATGGGCAGGGCTTCCGGAGCCAGGGGGACCGGAGCGGGCGGAGGGACGAACTCCGCATGCTCGGGGGTGTGGATCTCCGGCGCGACGAGTTCCCGCTGAGGCTTTCCACACTTGTGGCAGAAGAGAGCGTCTGGCGGCAACTGCGCGCCGCAGGTGCAGGATTCAGGCATAGCCGGCGACTCAGGGCACTTCCAGTTTGACGCAGGGGCGGCGGAGGAAGCAACTGGGGCGCTCACATGTGGTAGCTTTCTCCTGATGGACAATATCACAGTTCTGGTGCTGGCGGACCCCACCGAGCCGCGCCTGGCGATGCTGGAGGAACTGCCCCCGGAAACCGGCATCGCCGTGGGGAATTCGGCGGAAGCCTTTGTAAGAGCGGCGCCGGACGCTACCGTGATCTTCAACTGGTCGCTGGGGGGCGACTTGCTGCGCGAGGTGTTTCGGATGTGCCCGAACGTCCAGTGGGTGCACACGCGCTCGGCGGGGCTGGACGGCCTGCTCTTTCCGGAGCTGGTGGAAAGCCCCGCGCGGCTCACCAACGGGCGCGGCATTTACAGCGATTGGCTGGCCGAATTCGTGGTGGGCGCGATTCTCTATTTCGCCAAGGATCTGCGTCGCATGATCCGCAACCAGGCAGCCGGCGTGTGGGAGCCGTTCGACATCCTGGAAGTCCGCGGCCAGACGGTGGGGATCGTGGGATACGGGGACATCGGCCGCGCGGTGGCCACCCGCGCGCGCGCCCTGGGAATGCGGGTGCTGGGGGTCAAACGCCACGGGCCGCCGGCGCACGAGGCCGACCCGCTGGCCGAGCGGATCTATGGGCCGGAGGGGCGCATCGAAATGATTTCGCGCTCGGATTACGTGGTGGTGGCGGCGCCGTTGACTCCGGAGACGCTGGGCATGATCGGCGAGCCGGAATTCGCCGCCATGAAACCCGATGCGGTAGCGATCAATGTGGGCCGTGGCCCCGTAATCGAGGAAGCCGCGCTGATCAAAGCCCTTTCGGAAAAGCGCATCAAGGGCGCGGCGCTGGATGTTTTCGATATCGAGCCGTTGCCCCAGGGCCATCCGTTCTACAAGCTGGAAAACGTGCTCCTCTCCCCGCACTGCGCGGACCACACTTCCGACTGGATGGGCCAGGCGATGCGGTTCTTTCTGGCGCAATTCGAGCGGTTCCGCAAGGGTGAACCGCTCTGGAACGTGGTGGACAAGAAGATGGGGTATTGACATACGAAGAACATCGTAGTAAGGTTGTCGTATATGTCCGGCAACCCGCCCAGACCCACCGACGCCGAGCTCGAACTGCTGACCGTGCTGTGGAGCCGCGGGCCGTCGACGGTCCGGGACATCCACGAAAACATCGCCCGGCGCAGGCCCACGCAATACACCACCGTGCTCAAGCAGATGCAGATCATGGCCGCGAAAGGCCTGGTAAGGCGCGATGAGAAGCAGCGCGCGCACGTCTATGAAGCCGCGCGTCCGCGCGAATGGACCGAGCGCCAGCTCGCGGGCGATTTTCTGCGGCGCGCGTTCAACGGCTCCGCTTCCCGCCTCATGGTGGGCGCGCTTTCCGCCCGCAAGGCCTCCAAGAAGGAACTGGCCGAGCTGCGCAGGCTGCTCGATGAATACGAAAGGGGAACGCCGTGACGCTGGTTGAAGCTTGGGTACAAACTCCGCTTGCGCAAGCCATCGGCTGGACGCTCGTTCACTCGCTGTGGGAAGGCGCCGTGGTGGCGCTGGTGCTGGCAGGGGCGTTCGGCGCCGTTCGCTCTTCCCGCGGCCGGTATGCCGCGGCCTGCCTGGCGATACTCGTCATGCTGACCGGTTTCGGCTTCACTTTCGCCCGCCTGATGCCGCGGCAGCGAAGCCCTGTCGCTGCCCTCGCGAATGCCCGCGGCGCCTGGCTCCCGGCTGGTTTCGAGGAGCCGAAAAACCTGGTGCGAAGTGGCGCGGCGGATTTCCTGCCGTGGCTGGCCCCGTTCTGGATGGCGGGAGTCGCGATCTTCCACCTGCGGAGTCTGGCAAGCTGGATGGCCGCACGGCGTCTGCGGCGAACCGGAGTGTGTTTGGCGCCCGATCTCTGGCGGGAGCGGCTCGACCGGCTCGCCGCGCGGCTGCGGCTCTCCACGCCGGTTACGCTGCTGGAATCCTGCCTGGCCGAGGTGCCCGTGGTGATCGGCTATTTGCGTCCGGCGATTCTGATGCCAGTGGGCCTGCTGGCGGGTCTGCCCGCCGGACAGATCGAAGCCATCCTGCTCCACGAGTTGGCGCACATCCGCCGCTATGATTACCTGGTCAACCTGTTGCAGACGGCCGTCGAGGGTTTCTTGTTCTATCACCCCGCGGTCTGGTGGATTTCCGGGTTGATCCGCGCCGAGCGCGAAAACTGTTGTGACGATCTGGTGGTGGCCACGAACGGCGACGCGCACGAATACGCGGCCGCGCTGATCGCGTTGGAACAGAACCGCTGGTCCGCGTGCGAAGCCGCGCCGGCCGCTACAGGAGGAAATCTCATGCAACGAATTCGCCGTCTGCTTGATCGGCCGGAAGCGCCGCGCCGCGCCTTAACCCCCGTCTTCTCCGCTGCAATCCTGGCCATCACCGCCGCGGTAATCTTGACGGCCTGGCAGCAGCAGGCCCAAACGCCACCGCCGCTTGCCGCTCCGTATAACAAGTGGCTCACCGAGGACGTCGCCTACATCATCACGGACCAGGAACGCGCCGCCTTCAAACGGCTTGCGACCGATGAAGAACGCGAGCATTTCATCGAGCAGTTCTGGCTGCGCCGCGACCCGACCCCCGGAACGCCCAGGAACGAATTCAAAGAGGAACACTACCGGCGCATTGCGTATGCCAACCAGCATTACCCGGCCGCGGCCGCCGGCATTCCCGGTTGGAAGACCGACCGCGGCCGGGTTTACATCATCTATGGACCGCCCGATGAAATCGAAACTCACCCTGCCGGCGGCGCCGTCACCCACCCATTCGAGCAATGGCGCTACCGCTTCATCGAAGGCATGGGCACCAACATCATCATTGAATTCGTGGACTCCACCGGGTTGGGCGAGTACCGCATGACGCGCGACCCATCCCAAAGACCTGCACGGTGAACTTCTCGGTGAATTAGGGCCTGGCGAAGTAGCGGCTGACTACGCCAGGTTGAGCACCTGCTTGACCGTGCCGCTCGAGTCCTGAATCTTCTGCTGGAGCATCATGAGCGCGTAGATGAGCTGCTCGGGTCGCGGCGGACATCCGGGCACGAAGACGTTGATGGGGATCACCTGGTTCACCGGAACCAGCGCGTAGTTGTTGAACACCCCGGTGGAGGTGGCGCACGCGCCCATGGAGATGGCCCACTTGGGTTCCGGCATCTGCTGGTAGAGGTGGCGGATGACGGGCGCCATTTTTTGGGAGACCCGGCCGGCGATGATCATGAGGTCCGATTGGCGCGGCGATCCGCGGAAGACCTCGGCGCCGAAGCGCGCGATATCGAACCGCGAAGCGGACATGGACATCATTTCGATGGCGCAACAGGCCAGCCCGAAGGTCATGGGCCAGATGGAGTTCTTGCGCGCCCAGTTCACCGCGAGGTCGAGCTTAGTCAGCACGATCCCTTGGGAAAGGGCGGCGGCGGTATTGGCGACCGAGTAATTGTCAATCCGCGAAAACAACTCCGCGGGACCGCTGGCAAGGGGTTTCTCCATATCTCTATCTTCGCATGGAAAGCCCGGTGGGGCATGCTTTAGCTTGCCCTTTCTATGCCGTCCACCCCCTTGCGGCTGGGTGCGCGCGAGCACATCGCGTATGATGGAAGACTCGGTCTTTGGCTGGCGCCGGATGCTTCTGCCGGAACTAGTCTTGACATTCGGGCTTCTCGCGGTCTGCTCGCCGCACCGGCAGAGCCCCGGCCACAAGGGATTGCCCGCTGTAGCGCACGCACGCAAGGAGGTATTTCTCCTGTAGAATCAAAGTTACCTTTCTTTTTCATGCCCGAGACATTCGAGCAGCTTCTGGATCGTGCCGCTTCGGCCTACGGAATCGAGCCCGGTTTTTGGGACATCTGGGGCCATTATCACACCACCACCGCGGAAGCCAAGCAGGCCATTCTGCGCGGTCTCGGATTTGCCGCGGACAATCTGGAAGAACTGGAGCGTTCTCTCGCCGCGCTCGCGCGCCGGGAGTGGGAGAGGCTGCTGCCGCCGGCGGTGGTGGCCCGCGAATCCAGCGAGACGGAGCTGGTCCTCAGCGTGCCCGCGGAATCGCTGGGACACCGCGTACAGTTTGTGATCCGTCTCGAGGACGGTTCTACCGCCAGGTTCGAGCTGAACCTCTGGGAACTTCCGCAAACCGCCCACATCGAAATGGATGGCCGCACGTGGGTGCGGAAACAGGCGCGCCTGCCCATCAGCCTGCCGCTGGGCTATCACGACATATCCGTGAAGCTGGGCGCAAGCAGCGCGTTGACGCGCTACATCGTGACGCCGGACAAGGCCTGGACGGAGCCCCACCTGGGCCGCGGCGGCCGGGCGGCGGGCGTGGCCGTGAGCCTCTACGGAGTGCGCTCGGCGCGCAATTGGGGGTGCGGCGATTTTGGCGACCTGCTGGAGATGGTGGACTGGGTCGCGGAAGATCTCGGCGCCAGCTTCGTGGCGCTCAACCCACTGCACGCCATACACAATCGGCGCCCCTTCAATACCAGCCCGTATCTTTCGAATTCGATCTTCTACCAGAACTTTCTCTACCTCGACGTTGAAGGCATGGAGGACTACGCGGGTAACCGCCGGGCACTGAGATTGCGCCAGTCCACGGAGGTTTCGACCGAGATCGAGGCGCTGCGCGACGCGCACTTCGTCCAGTACGAGCGGGTAAGCGCGCTGAAGCTGCGGTTCCTGAAGCTGCTGTTCGCCGGGTTCCTCAGAGAGTGGCGGAGAGGCTCGGCGCGCGCGCGGGAGTTCCAGGTATTTCTGGACCGCGAAGGCGACCTGCTGGAGCGATTCGCCACCCACTGCGCGCTCGACCAGTACTTGCACCAGCGCGACCCGGAGGTGTGGGTGTGGACGCAATGGCCCGGCCCGTATCAAGACCCCTGCTCTGAGGAAACGCGCGCATTCCGCCAGAAGCACTGGCGGCGCGTGATGTTTTACGAGTACCTGCAGTGGCAAATCGACATCCAACTGCGCCGCGCGCAGAAGAGGGCCCGCGCGCGCCGTCTTTCCATCGGCCTGTATCACGACCTGGCGCTGGCCACGGACCGCTTCGGCGCCGACGTGTGGGCGTACCGCGACTTTCACGTGGCGGGCTGCCGCGTGGGATCGCCGCCCGACGAGTTCTCTCCCAATGGCCAGGACTGGGCGTTTCCGCCGCTCAACGTAGACCGGCACCGCGAAGACGGATACCGGCTGTATGCCGAAGGCATCCGTAGGAACTGCCGCCACGGAGGCGCGCTGCGCATCGACCACGCCATGCGGCTCTTCCGGCTGTACTGGATTCCCGATGGGTTCGACGCCACCCAGGGAGCATACATTCGGGTACCCTCGGAGGATTGCGTGCGCATCTTCGCGCTGGAGAGCGTCCGCAACCAGGTGGTGGTGGTGGGAGAAGACCTGGGAACGGTGGAGCCGGCTGTGCGCGAAGCGCTGGCGCGCTTCGGCATCCTCAGTTGCCGGGTGTTCTACTTCGAGAAGAACGAGCGCGGCGAGTTCCGCCGGTACGAAGAATACCCGCGGCAGGCGCTGGTCTGCTCAACCACCCACGACCTGCCGACTCTGGCCGGCTTTTGGGTGGGGGCCGACATAGAAGCCCGCCGCCGCACCGGCATGATTGACGAACAAGGCTACTGGTCGCAAATCGAGAGCCGCGCGCGCGATAAGCAGAAGATGCTGGATGTGTTGTTCGAGACGGGATTGTTGCCGCCCGAACTGCCCCGCTCCGCCGCCGATTACCCTGAGCTGAGCGGCGAGCTGCACAATGCCATCGTCGGATTCCTGGCGCTCGCGCCGTCGCAGCTTCTGGCCATCAACCAGGAAGACCTCACCAAGGAACTGGAGCAGCAGAACCTGCCCGGGACCACCTGGCAGTATCCCAATTGGGGAAGGAAAATGCGGCTGAGCATCGAGCAGTTACGATCAGACCCCCAGGCCCGCGGGTTCACGGCCATGTTCGCCAACTGGATTGAGAAATCGGGAAGACGGAATCAGGCGGCGGAGTAAGTAGCGATGTTCAGTCAGAGCTGTAGAAGTCAGGCAAGCCGGATATGCGGATACGCCGCAATCTTGCTGTCCTCAGTCATGATTGGGCACTGAAGGACGCGGGCCGTCGCGACCAGCAGTTGGTTCACCGGATCGCGATGGAATGGTTGCGGCAGCTGGGTGGATTTCACCACGATCTGCGGATGAAGGTGCAGAAGGGATACGCCCGGTTCGGCAAGAGCTTTTCTATCCAAAGCCCGACGGCCCGATCGAACTTCGGCCTTCCGTACTCCACAAGTTTCGCGACTTCCCAGCAGGAGATGATGCTCACGCCGAAGACGCGGTCAGCGCCAATTTCGAGAAGTTCGCGGTGCCTCGGTTGCAGCCGATCCGGTCGAGAAACCCACCAAACCCAAATGTGGGTGTCCAGCAGAATCACAGCAGGGCGTCCCAGTCCTCGCTGGCAACGGGCTCCAACGGCTCACGGAACTCGAAAACCGAATCTCGAAGGCTTCGGCCCCCGGCCGTCGCCGATCCCGCGGTTTTCGAAACCACCAACACTTCAACCGGCTGGCCGGGCGCAAATGGGAGGCCCTCCAAAACGAGTTCGCCATGCTCGCCGACTGTAGTCTCTCTCCACTGTGCCTGCACGCCCTCATTATAGAGGATTGGTCACAAGATGTGCTGCGAGGCGCTTGGCCCGCGACGGTCCAGGGCCTGAATGCGGCTTTTTGGACAGTTTCAACGCCCATGGCCCCTCCACCCCTCACTTCCGCACTTCCCTCGGATCGTCCGCTCGCTTGCGGCTCATTTCAACCATTGTGAGCGGGATGCCGCTGCCTTCGATGATCGACCTCATAGTGCCGAGCGGAAGAACACGACCACGATGATGGGCCACAATTACCTGCTTGCCGGTAACCGGATTCCGCCACTTCTGATGGCTCCCGGAATGCCCGACCCGCAGAAAGCCGTGATGCCGAAGGATTCGATCACCTGGTCTGAAGTGAGCCGCGGCGTGCCGCGATCACCCAACCGTCACCTCGGCCAGTTTCGCATTTTCAGGCACTTCGATATCGCCGGGCGCCAGGTAGAGTTCGATAGCTTCCCGGATGTTGGCCCGGGCTTCCTCCTCGGTTTCGCCGGCAGACGCGCAGCCGGGGAGTTCGGGGCACACGGCCGAATAATCGCCGGTCTCGAAATCATGTTCCAGCACGACCCTGAACGTCATACCCACAGTATATGGCTGCGCGACAGCCTCTGGGTATCTCGGTTGCCCCGCAGCGTCGGCCCCTTCTGCGTGAAGGCGGCGCGACGTGAGGGGCGTTTCCGGGGAGTTGTGGCGGCCGGGCAGTTCCGGGGCCGGAGACTACGCGGCCAAGTGGCACACCGCTCGGGGCTAGCCTTGCTTTTTCTTCGGAGACACTATTCCGGCTCAACGCACTCGAGAGCACTCCTGAAGGCACGGTGAACGGTATATGTTCGCTGGAGCGGCAATCCACCATCCATCTTTCGCAAGTCATGCTGGTACTGGTGGGAAAACCGCTCAGCATCCGGCCCGCACCAGTATCCGAGAAAGCCGAACCACACGAGAAGGTCCGCGGCGCGATCAATTTCCCCGCCATCAAGCCCCCTACCCCGAAGCCTCTCTTCCACCTCATCTCGGGACAGTGGAAGACGTGCTGCGTGAAACGCGTCTGGTATCCCTTCGAATTCTGCCGCTACGTCCTTTAGTCCGAAGCGTATATCGACCAAAGCGTCTGCTGAGCAGAGTCTTTCGGCTTCCAAGATGTCCGATTCCGTCACCTTGTCCTTACCCCGGCTCACAGCAATATCGAGGCAGCTTCGGCAGAAGCGGCATACCTTGCGGGGCCGCATCAGCGTTCTGCTCAGAACGAAAGAGAATGACTCTTCTCCAACGACATGAGAATCGAAGATCACACGCCACAAGCTCTCAAAGTCTCCTTTCAGATCGGTGCTGCGTATGATCCTCCGCCGGATCACCTCTTTCAAGACCTCAGGGTCTGTCCAATCCAGGAGCACGGCTGTGTCCTTTCCTCGATCCGATGTCTCGTTTACCAGCAAAGCATAGATGTCATTGCGAATGAAGACAATCGTATGGCATCTGTCCCACGGTTCTCGAATTGCCTTTGCAGCTTCCTCGATGCCTCCAGCAGGGAGCGAATCAAGAGGATATCCTCGGCCCGTGCCGATTGAGCCGGCCAGCCTTTGTCAAGATCGTCCACAAGCACCCAGACGGCCTCCTTTCGGCTGGTCACCACGTACGCACTCAGTGCATCGCTTACGGCTCGGATATCTCGTCCGTAAACCAGTTGAGTCACCTCCGGGGTTGTCGAAACCGAGCTCATCGAAGATCGCCGCGCAATCATGGCATCAACCAGGGCGAGCAGCCGTTCGGAAAAATCGCCCTGCTCCGTCTTCGAATCCTCTCCATACAACTCAGCTACCTTAAGCCATGCCCTGCGAAGGTCGGATTGCTGGTACGAGAACCGCCCTTCCTCCTCCACGACTTTCCGGGCAATTTCCATCAGGAGGAGGTAGTTCCAAAAGGCTGTTAGGACGTGCTGCTGGACCCCAGTGCTTAAGGGCTCCAACAGCGCCTCTCTGAGTTTTGTAAACTGGTGGCCCTCCGGCTTTAAGTCCAAAACGATATGGGCACGGCTCGGCTTGTATGTGCTGCGGACTCCGTAAAAAATGGCGGTTTTACCCGAGCCCTTGCGCCCTACAACTAGTTGAGTCTCGACCGCGCTTGGCCTCATTGTATTGACCAGTAGGAACGAAATAGGAGCTTAGCCCCTTTATTTCATTTTCGGCGGCAAGGTCACCAAGGTCGATTTTTTCAATCAGGTTCAGCGGTAGAGCTGTCGCGACAAACTGGGTTTCCTGAAGCTCCTCAACCACCTCTTTGATGAGTGGTATCACAAAGTCACTAACCTGAGATGAATTAGTGTAGCTTTTTATCACATCCCGAAAGTCAATTGGATGCCTAGTCTCGCCCTCCTGCAGCATAAGGACATGCTTTCCTTGAGCCATTGCGAGGCCAGCAACCAATGCGCACCTAGCGTCATTGCTGTCCAAGATAAACCAATAGCTCCGGCCGCCTGACGGCTGCGGGCGCGGACTGATCCCCGCTAATCTGGAGTGGGTTCCTGCCAAGAACCACTCACAGGAGAGAGAGGATCAATCATGACTCAAGTATGTAGCGTGTTTTCACAGCTATTGCAACTGTTTCCGCACAGGGATTTCGCCCGGGCGGTGAAGCAGCACAAGGCAGAGCGCCACGCCAAGGGGTTCCCCTGTTGGGGGCAGTTCGTGGCGATGCTGTTTTTCCAGGTGCGCAATTAAATCGCTGCGAAGTTTCATGCTTGCCAGTTGTAATCGCCCTAACCTAAACCAATAGCTCCGGCCGCCTGACGGCTGCGGGCGCGGACTGATCCCCGCTAATCTGGAGTGGGTTCCTGCCAAGAACCACTCACAGGAGAGAGAGGATCAGTCATGACTCAAGTATGTAGCGTGTTTTCACAGCTATTGCAACTGTTTCCGCACAGGGAATTCGCCCGGGCGGTGAAGCAGCACAAGGCAGAGCGCCACGCCAAGGGGTTCCCCTGTTGGGGGCAGTTCGTGGCGATGCTGTTTTGCCAGGTGGCGCAATTGAAATCGCTGCGGGAAGTTTGCATGGGCTTGGCCAGTTGTGAATCGCCGCTGAAGCACCTGGGCCTCAGCGAGACGCCGAAGAAATCCACGTTGGCCTATGCCAATGAGCACCGGCCGTGGGAACTCTACCAGACGGTTTTCACTGCGTTGCTGGAAACATGCCGGGCGGAGGTGGCGGCGCGGGGCGGTCGCAGGAAGTTCCGCTTCAAGAACAAGCTGGCGAGCCTGGACGGCAGCATTATCGATCTGTCGGTCACCATGTTCGACTGGGCCAAGTACCGGCGGACGAAGGGCGCGATCAAACTGCATCTATTGCTGGATCACGACGGCTACCTGCCATCGTTCGCGGTGGTGACCGAAGGTAAGCATAGCGAGTTGGCAGTGGCGCGGGGTTTGCGGCTGGAAGCGGGGACCATTCTGGCCATCGACCGCGGCTACAACGATTTCGAGTGGTTCGCGGAAATGACCCGGGATGGCGTCTTCTTTGTGACGCGGATGAAGACGAACACCGTCTACTCGGTGGTGGAAGAGTGCGAGGTCCCGAAGAACGGGAATGTCTTGCGCGATCAGATCATTTCCCTGCCGGGTCTGGAGAAAGACGGAGAGGAGCCGATTCTGTTCCGGCGGATCGAGTATTGGAACAAGGACAAGCAGGAAACCCTGGTGTTCTTCAGCAACCTGCTCCACTTGGCGGCGTCGACGATTGCAGCCATCTACAAGGACCGCTGGCAAGTGGAGTTGTTCTTCAAGGCCCTCAAACAGAATTTGAAGGTGAAGACTTTCCTGGGCACCAGCGCCAATGCCGTCAAGACGCAAATCTGGACAGCGCTGATCGCCATGCTTATTTTGAAGTACCTGCAGATGAAGTCCACCTTCGGCTGGTCGCTTTCCAATCTGGCGGCGCTGCTGCGGCAGCAACTGTTCATTTTCAGGGATTTGTGGGCTTGGCTGAACACTCCGATGGAGGGGCCGCCGGCGGCGCGCCAACTCGGCGAGCAGTTGCCGATGCCCCTGACGTGGTAGGGGAGAGTTGGACAGCAGAAAAGGGGCGCAAAGCGATCGGAGCGAGCAGATCAACACTTGCAGGCAGATGACTTGGACAGCATGATGCGGCGTACTTAGAAATCCACTCAGGACGGGGATGCTGGACGGACCTGCTGTTGTCAGCGGGGGAAAATCGGTATGTTCTTTAGAATCAACGGTCCCTATTCAGCAAAAAAGCTGTTTGGGACAAGAATGACCTAGCGTCATTGACCACGGCGCCATCTCGAACTGCCGCGACAAGATGGACTATCACGCCGAGAGATGCGTATACCTGCTTGATCGTCTCGTGGAGCGAAAGCCGAGAGGTTTCTCTGGGATCGAAAGAGCGAAATCGGAGCCCTGATTTTTTGAGCGCCGACATCAATTTCACCATGCCGTCGTTCTGAATGTGGCTGCGCACCAAATACAATGGCTGTTCGCGGTTGATGGCCGATGGTTTTGCAGCGATGATCTGAAGTCGATAATCAATGATCTCCTGCGCTAGCTCCTCTGAGTTCTGAAATGGTGAGTATCCGAATGTATCCAACATGCCTAGCTCATCAAACGCCTTTTCATCCCTAGCGTAATTACGGTCCCGAGCCGGTTGGACGGGAACTCCCAGGCCGAGCGCGTACCCGATCTCGAATAGCACGTTCGAGTTGAGCGTAGTGACATCTGCGATCGTTCGCTCTGTTGATCGGAGTGCTTTGCATATACCGCAAAAGACTATCTGCCCGGGTATGCTCAGATCGCGCCAGGTGCTCCATCCTTGTCCAGGCCTGCCCTGGCGCACTCGTTTGATCGCGGCTTCGACGGTTTCGGCTATAAACGGCGGCTCGGACGGGTATATCGCAAACCCGTCCGTTGCACGAAGGCCGTCAAAACTTTGATCACACGCGCCACCCGCGTACTCGCAATACCCTGGTTGGATCGCACGCAGTAGGGGCAGGTTCTGTTGAATGGGCACGCCAATACAATTCTAGCCCACAGCAGCGAATTAGTACACGGGTGTGTTCGGATCGGCCCGCCCGGCCGGAGGATCGCCGAGCGTGACCTTATGGGCGAAAGTTCTCACCTGATTGCGGCTTCTGGCGACGTTCCAGCGCCAGGCATCGCTGTTAGCCGGCACCGACTGGTCAGGTTCGGGTCGACGATCTTTCACCTGACGCCACATGGCCATAACACTCCCACTCCGTGGAAGTGGGCGCGCAAACTTCCCGCGACGTCCCCGTCACGTCAGTTTGACCCAAGACGCCCGACCGTTGAAGCGGAGCCAAGGGAACGCCAAGTCCCGATCTGAGAGACTACGCTCAGATCGGAGATCCCGCGAAAATGCTTGTCGAGACGCAACTTTAACGCCCATGGCCGCTCCACCCACCCTCATCTCCGCACTTCCCTCGGATCGTCCATGCGCGGCCCTG
>CAVYHQ010000016.1:0-19390 GCA_963768385.1 Bryobacterales bacterium | reverse complement strand
ATCTGGAACCGGTGGTGGATGACGATATCGCGCTGCTCCACCGGCTGATTTCGAATCATGCCGAGCTCACCCAAAGCCCGCGCGCTAGCTGGATCCTCGAAAGCTGGGAGCAAATGCTCCCCAGGTTTGTGAAGGTCTTCCCGCACGAATACAAGCGCGTTCTGGCGCGCCGTGAAGAGGTGGTCCGTGGGTAAAGTCACCGGATTCCTCGAATACACCCGCGAAGTTCCCGAGCGCCGGCCTCCCTCTGAGCGCATCCGGGACTGGTTTGAGATTTACCGCCCGTTTCCCGAAGAAACCCTGCGCTCTCAGGGCGCGCGCTGCATGGATTGCGGCGTGCCCTTCTGCCATACCGGCTGCCCGCTCACCAATATCATCCCCGACTGGAACGATCTGGTTTACCGCAACCGCTGGCGGGAAGCCATCCGCCAGTTGCACGCCACCAACAACTTTCCGGAGTTCACCGGCCGCCTCTGTCCGGCTCCCTGCGAGGCCTCCTGCGTGCTGGGCATCAACGAGCCGCCGGTCACCATCAAGCAGATCGAAAAGAGCATCGTCGACCGCGCCTTTGAGGAAGGCTTCATCAAGCCCGAGCCGCCCGAAATCCGCACCGGCAAGCGCGTGGCCATCGCCGGCTCCGGCCCCGCCGGACTGGCCGCCGCGCAGCAACTGGCGCGCGCAGGCCACGGCATCACGGTCTTCGAGAAGAACGACCGCATCGGCGGCCTGCTGCGCTACGGCATTCCCAATTTCAAGATGGAGAAACACCTCATCGACCGCCGCGTCGAGCAACTGCGTGCCGAGGGGGTGAAGTTCCAGACTAGTGCCCATGTAGGCGCCAACGTTCCCGTGGAGGACCTGGTCAAGGAATTCGACGCCCTCCTGCTGGCCGGCGGCGCCGAGCAGCCGCGCGATCTGAAAGTTCCCGGCCGCGAACTGCAGGGCATCCATTTCGCCATGGAGTTCCTACCGCAACAGAACCGCCGCTGCGAAGGCGATTCGGTGCCGGAGGCCGAGGCGATCCTGGCCACCGGCAAGCGCGTGGTAATCATCGGCGGCGGCGACACGGGCGCCGATTGCCTGGGCACGTGTCACCGCCAGGGCGCGCTTTCGGTGACTCAATTCGAGCTGCTGCCGAAGCCGCCCGACGAGCGTTCTCCTGCGACGCCGTGGCCGCTCTGGCCCATGCAATTGCGCGTGGAAAGCTCGCACGAAGAGGGCGGCGTGCGCGATTGGAGCGTCTCCACCGTGAAGTTCAGCGGCGACGAGCGCGGCCGGGTGCGCGAGCTGCACGCCGTGCGGGTGGATGCCCAGCTCAATCCCATTTCGGGCACGCAGCTCAGCATGGACGCCGATCTGGTGCTGCTGGCGATGGGCTTCCTCGGCCCAGTGAAGAACGGGCCCATCGCGCAGCTCGGGGTAAAGCTCGACGCGCGCGGCAACGTGGCCACGGACGAGCGCCACATGTCCTCGGTTCCCGGAGTCTTCGCCGCCGGCGACATGCGCCGGGGCCAGTCGCTGATTGTATGGGCGATTGCCGAAGGCCGCCAGGCCGCGCGCGAAATCGACCTCTACCTCATGGGCGAGAGCAAGCTGGCGTAGCACGCACTAAGGAACCACGCAATAATAACTTCACATTTCTGCGCCACGTCGCTCGCTGTGTCACTTCTTTCGGTCGGCGGCCTGCCGTTCCCGCCATTGCTGCTCGAATTTATCCATCATCGCGTGCATCTCCGGTATCAGCCGTTCGGGATGCCGCTCCACGTTGACTGCCCAATCTCGCATGTCGAAGGGCATTCCCCACATGATCTTGCGGTCTCGCTCAGCGGGCGGTCCGCCGGGTTGGCCGGCCGGGGGGATGGGGTCGGGCAGTTTGAACATGTAGTACGCGCCGCCACCGAGCATCTCGTGGGGATACTGCTGCAGGTATGCGCAATTGTGATTCTCCAGAATCGACACCGCGGCGCCGGCGACCCAATGACCCGCATCGCGATCCGTCGGAGCCTGGCAGTCCCACATCCGCGCCTCCGGTACGACTAGTGCAGGATCGTTTAACGAGGCCCAGTCCAGCTCGACCTCCGTCAAATGCCGCGCTCGAACAAAGCCCTCCACTTCCGGCAGCGCTTCGTTCCAGCTCACGTTCGAATCGTTCATCAACTGGTAAACCGGATGGCCAAATGCCAGACTGTTGACGAACGGCATGAAGTACGGGTACGCCAACGCGATCGCGACGAAGGAACTCAACGCCGCTGCGGCGATCGCCGCCTGCCAGAGTTTCCTTCCCGGCAGGGCGCCAACCATGCGGGGCAAGGGCGCGAGCATCAGAATGAGCAGCGTGACAGGCATCAGGAAGTGCCGGATACTCATATTCAGCAGAGACAACAGGCAGATCGTCAGGTACACGAAGAACCCGGTCATCAGCACGCGCCAGTGGGGGCGAAACTCGCTCGGAATGGCCTGTACGCCGGTCTTGCGGAGAAGGACGCCGGCCACGGCGGCCATGGTAAGCAGCGCCAGAAAACCCAGAGTCGATTTCAGCGCGAACACCACCGGAAAGTAGTACGGCACACCGTGGGAGTAAGCATGCCCCAGGATGAAGGTTGGCCGGACTCCCGTCGCCATCATCATGATAAATCCGCGGACAAAGAGCCAGATGGGCATCAGGGGACGGCGAATGAGCGAGGCCCACGGTCCGCTTCCGATGAGGCTGAGAGGATTATCGGGCTGATTCCACGAGAGCACGAAGTACACCACGTAGACCAGCAGCGCGGCCCACAGAGAACCACGCAGAACGCACCGCCAGCGCATGCCGCGCCATTTCTTGCGAGCGATTTTGTCGGCGGGTTCCCCGGCGCTGGGCCAGAAGCGCGTTTCGAGGAACAGCGCCAGCACGACGGCGATCAAGAGCGGTCCGGTGAATTTCGAGAGCAGCGCCCCCCCGAACGCGACACCGAAGAGCAACGCGTTGCGGCGCGACGGCGCGCTCCAGATCTCGCCCAGCCGCCAGAGCGCAATGAGGGAGAATAGCGTCACCGGCACATCCGTCAGCACCAGCGGGCCGAACGCCAGAAATGCCGGGGTAGTCACAAAAGCAGCCAGACACAGCAGACCGCCCGACGGGCCGCCGAGGCGGGTCCCGTAGCGGTACACAAACCAACCCAATGCCAGGGTCAGAAACAGCATGGGGAAGCGCGCCCACATCAGCGTGGATTTCCAATCGTTCCACCGGCCCACAACGGCGTCACCGAAGACATATTGGGCCCCATAAGCCTTGAAGAAATCAGTGGACACTTGCCACGCCGGGCTGAAGTAATCGGCGCGGGTTCCGCGTAGGACCAATGCCACACCGGCCAAGGCCTTCGCCAGCGGCGGATGTTCGCCATTGAAGCGAAGATCCAGGCGCTGCCAGTAGCTCATTCCAGCGCCTATGTGCGCAACTTCATCTACCGTAGCCGATTCGTGCAGAGCGGCTCCGCCGGCGAGAAGGAACATCGCCCCTAGCAGGGCGGCGGCGGCCAGATGAGGCGCAGCCTTTGACATATCGGAATTGGATCGCCTTTCTGATACAGATACGGATTCGCGAGTGCTGTTTACCTAACTTTTTTTCGGCCCAGATCGAAGCGGAGCCGGGGTCGGCGATTAGCTGGCGCCACTGAGCGATGCAGGGTCATTGTTGCGTGGCCCCCTAAGTGAGGACAGGCTAAAGCGTGCCCCACCTACCTTCGGTCCCAGTTCACGCGCAGGCGGTCGCGGCCGTCGGTGGCTTCGAGCGTGATGCTGTTGACATTCCGGCGGTCGTCCACGGAGATGTACATCGGCCCGTGCAGTCTTCGGTCCTCGGTCACGACGTTGGCTTTCAGCCTGCCGCCTTCCGATGCGATCACCGTGCCGGTGAACGAAAGCGGGCGGCCGCGCTCGCCGCGGAATGAGACCAGTATCCTGCCGCCGCGATCGATGTTGACGGTCACGTCGGAGAGCCGTTGCTCGCCGAAGTTGTTCAGCACTGAGGAGCCGCGCCCCTGGCCGTGGAAGTCGATGGTGTTGTTCCAACTGAACCCCGGCCCGCCGCCGCGCCGCTCCTCGGGCGGGGCGCGCCGCTTTTCGGGTGGGCCGCCCCCGATCACCCACGAAAGCCGGAAGTGGTAGCGGCCTTCGCCGCTGGCGGTGTCGTGGATGTGCACGATAGCGGTGAAGTCGTTGCGCCGCGACGGTTCCGCCACCAGCCGAATCTCATTGCGGCTGTCCATGACTTCAAAGTTGAATCCCTCGATATTGCGGTCGGGAAGAGGTGCGTTGCATTCCGATCCGTCGTCCCGGGGATCGCGGCCGGCGAGGGTGTGAATCATAACCATGTCGCCGTGCACTGAAACTTCCACTTCGTTATCCACCTGTAAACGGATGTCGCACTGGCCCTTGCCCGGCGGCACGTCGGTGCGAGTCATCCTGCTAATCCGGAACTGGGTATCCGCCAGGGCCGGCACGGCCGCACACAGGGCGAGCAGCGCCATCCCCGTACGAAAGAGCTTCCTATCACTCATGCTTTTTAGCATAGCGCCGTCACTTCTCCGGAATCATCGGCAACAGAATATGCGAGGGATGTTTGGCGTCGTGATAAATCGCCTGCTTGGCCGGAACGAACCTGGTTTCAGTCTCGTTGTTCCCGCCGGTGTTCAGGTTCCGTTCAAACACGGGGAAGTCAGCCGACGCAACCTCGATCCGCAACCGGTGGCCGGGCTGAATCGTCATCCCGGTGTGCCAGAGGTCGATGGTGTAAGCGTAGATCCGGCCCGGCTTCGGGAACTCGGGCTTGTTGAGGGAATTGCGGTAGCGCGCCCGCACCTTGCCGGCGCTCACCGCGAACAGCGGCCAGAACTTGCCCTTCTCGTCCACCTCCATCAAGTGCACAAACCAGTCCGTGTCGCGCGCCGAGCTAGAAGCGTAAATCACCGCGGAAACCGGCCCTGCGATGGTGTAAGGCTTGTCGAACGGCTCAGTCACGTAGACCAGGATGTCCTGGCGCGCCGCGGTGACCTTGTCGCGCTGTGCTTCGGCTTCTTTCTTCAAATCCGCCTGCGGACGCGCAATCTTCTCCTCCTCCGCGGTGCGCTCGAAGAACGACGGATCGGGCGTGGGATCGCCGGGATCGTAGACGTAGCGGTCCGGCGGCGCCACGGCGGCTGGCGCGGTGAAGCTCAGTTTGCCATCGCCCTTCGATGTGTTGGCGTGCCCGCCGCTGGTGAGGTAGAGTTTCTCGAAGCGCGTCTCCGGCAGCGGGTACGTCGGCCCTTGCAGCCACTTGTTCGAACCCATGGCGAAAATGCTCACCAGCGGCTCCTTCATGATGCCGTTGTCGACGCCCTTCAGCCAGTAGTCGAACCAGCGCAGATAGTCGCGCTGCAAGTCGATGATGGCCTGCGGACCGAAATCGTGGTCCCCGAGCCGCCGCGAGGCCGAATCGCTGTGCGGCCACGGGCCGATGGTCAGCTTCTGATTGGCGTGGCCGTAACTCGCCATCTTGAGATAGTTCAACTTGGTGCCGATGCCATCGCCGTCGTACCAGCCGGATTGGTGAAACACCGGGATGTCGAGGTCCCTCAGCTTGTCCAGAAACATGGTGTCGGCCCAGTACTTGTCTTGCGCCGATGGATGCGTAATCCAGTTTCGCCAGTACCGGTTCTCCTTTCCGAGCACGGCCTTGTCGAGATCGATCACCGGCAGCGAATTTATGAGCTTGCCCCACTTCTTGTCGAGCGCGTTCGTCAGCGCCGCGCCCGAGATGTCCGCCGTAGCCTCGCTCTCCACTATGGTTGCCCACCACAGGCCGCCGTACAGAAACAGCACGCCATTCTCATACGGGACATTGTGGAACGGGTCCGGCGGGGAAACATTGGGAATCATGGTGACCAGGTGCGGAGGATGCTGGCTGGCAGCCCACCACTGCACCCACCCGAGGTAAGATGCGCCGATCATTCCCACTTTGCCGTTCGACCATGCTTGCGCCGCCAGCCACTCGATGGTGTCGTACCCGTCCTTGGCCTCGTTCACGAACGGCTCCCATTGGCCTTGGGAGCTGAAGCGCCCGCGCGTGTCCTGGATGGCGAAGGCGTAGCCGCGCCGCGCGTAATACCGCCCCTGAAGCTCGCCCATCTCCTTCTTATACGGCGTGCGTACCAGGATGACCGGCGCTTTTTCAACGTTCACTGGATGATAGATATCGGTGGCCAGCTTCACGCCGTCGCGCATCGGCAGCATGACGTTGGAATCGACCTTGACTTCGTACTTCGCGGCCGAGATGAGTGGATCTTCCACCGGCGGCTTGCGCAGCGCTTCGTACCCCTCGCGCACGAACGTAGCGTGTTGCGCGGGGATTTCGCCGGCGTAGATGCGGCCATCCTTATCCGCGAGCACGGTGATGTCCGTACCGGGGACGCCGTACACCCACTCGGTGAGCGAAAGATCGCGCGCGCCGACGGTCCGCTCCAGGGTCTTCTTGGGGACTAAGGAAACCGTGACCGCACTGCCGCCCAAAACCATGCAAGGGAACTCCTGAAGCCCGCCTTTGGCCGCGTCATACCGCCGCAGCGCCTGGCTGATGAGGTCCAGCGACGTGCCTTGGAGCGTGAGCACATCCGGCTTCAGGTGGATGGTGGTTGGCTTGTCGCGGACGGTTGTGGTGACGTCGGCGCCATCGCGCTTGATGACCACCTTGCCGGCCGCGCTTTCGATCACCGCCGCCGTCCAGCGCCCCTCCGCGTCCGGAGTAATGGTCAGGGTGGATTCGGCGGTTTGCCCGGCCATGGATGTCACCGTCTTGCTCTCAAACGAGCCGTCGGTTTTCCAGAGGAAGGTATGGGTGACGACGCGTTCTTCATTCACGAAGAAGACGAACGTCCCCTCGTCGGAGAAGCCGGAGAGAGGAAGGGGTTGGGACCAAGCCGGAGCCGTCGTCAGTACGGCAATTGCAAGCCAGAGGAATATGCGGGTCATGTTTCAATATTACGCGTTAGAACTGCTTTTGTTCACGCGTTAATTCGGTATCGACATCATATCTGGCGCGACCACGGGTGCGGGAACCGAAAAGCGTTAGGCCAACTAAGGCTTCCCGGAGGTCCCTTTGGCCCATGGCCACAGCAGGGGCGTGCCCATCTGGTGGAATTCTGCTGATTCGATAGAACCATCGCTCGGCATCTCAAAGCAATATCGAAAGGCTCCCAGTGCTGTCACTCCAAGTGCCATGTATTCCTCTCCGGCCAAGTGGTACGGGTACGCCAACATACGAGACTCAATGGCCTTCATGACGCGGTCAGAGCCTACGTGATTCCTGGTTGCGAAGATCATCAGCTTGCGATGTGCCTTGATGGACATCAACTTTCCGAAATCGTCTTCGATGTCTTCGACACTGCCCCATTCCGACTCAACAGCGAGTACAATTCTCCAGTCGTTGGCGTTCATCCAAATAAGATCGAGAAGCCATTCCCCTTGCGAAGAGCCGTGGCAGCACACATGTAGACCTCGATCCTTTCCCATCCTCCGAAGGCAATCCGTCACTGCCTTTGTCCAGGTTTTGTCCCGGGCAAGCGGATCACCCAACTCATTGGGCAACCCGCCGATGAGCTCCCTTGAAATCGTATCGAGGCTAATGGACGAATCGTCGTTGAAGATCGCGTAGTCCTTGTTCAACTGGCTACGCCGCCCCTGGATCCACGGACTTCAACAGCGGACCGACGGCCAGGTCCTCGTCGAGCAGCGGCCAATGGATTCCGTAACCGGATGGCGACATCTCCGCGCGGCTTCGCTCCAACCAACTCGCTCTGGCCAACGTGGGAGAACACTGCTCCCACGGGATGCTATACGCGCCGCTACCGGTTGTGATAATAAGCGCATCTGGTGTCGGCGCAATGGAAATCGCGAGAATCGGCATGGTCTTAGTGGACATCGGCTCCTCCAAAACGGCCGCGCCACGCGGCGCAGATCTCATCGAAGTGGGTGAAGATAATCCGCCGGACCTCGCGGCGCAATCGAGGCGAACAGTTGTATTCGACCTCCTCTTCAATGTCGAAGCGGTCGGCGTAGATCCAGTATTTGCAGTCGGCATCGCCCTTTACAGCGTGAACGTGCATCGGCTCGTTTCCCTCGTTCGCATAGAAGAAGAATCGCCACCCCTGCACCATCAGGATAGTAGGCATTCGTCTGGAATCCATTATACGCCCTCGCGCCCTTGCTAAACTGAAGAAAGCACACCCCCTATGGTCACACCTGAGGAGCGCCGGAAGGCGCTCGAAGACATCCTGGCGCAGCGTGTACTCGTCCTCGACGGGGCCATGGGGACCATGCTGCAACAACAGCAGCTCACTGCCGAGGACTTCGGCGGCGCGGCGCTCGAAGGGTGCAATGAGAACCTGGTGCGCACTCGGCCGGATGTGGTGCTCGGCATCCACCGCGCTTACTTGGAGGCCGGCTCGGATGTGATCGAGACCGATACTTTTGGCGGAACGAAACTGGTGCTCGCCGAGTATGGCCTCGCGGACGATGCTTACGAATTGAATTTCACTGCGGCGAAGCTGGCGCGGCAGGCAGCGGACGAATTCTCACGGTTCGTCGCCGGGTCCATGGGGCCAACCACCAAGGCCATCTCGGTTACGGGCGGGGTCACGTTTCCGCAACTGGTGGAGAACTTTTACGAGCAGGCTAAGGCGCTGGTGGCCGGCGGCGCGGACATTCTGCTGGTCGAAACCTGCCAGGACACGCGCAACGTCAAGGCCGCTCTGCTGGGGACCGAACGGCTGCGCGGCGAGCTGGGCCGGCGAATTCCCACCATGGTCTCGGCCACCATCGAACCCATGGGCACCATGCTGGCGGGGCAGACGGCGGACGCGTTCTGTGTCTCGGTGGCGCACGCGGACCTGCTCTCCATCGGGCTGAACTGCGCTACCGGGCCGGAGTTCATGACGGACCACATACGCACCATCAGTGAGATGGTCCCGGTGCGCGTCTCGTGCTATCCCAACGCGGGGCTGCCCAATGAGGAAGGGAAGTACCTGGAAACGCCCACGTCGCTGGCGGCGCAGCTTGAACGATTCATCGAGAACGGCTGGCTCAACATGGTGGGCGGTTGCTGCGGCACCACCGACGCGCACATACGAGCCATCGCGCAGATGGCGGAAGGGAAGCGCCCGCGAAGGCTTCCCAGACCCTCGCACCGCGCCTATTATTCGGGCATCGAGCTGGTGGAGGCCGAAGAGAGCAACCGGCCGTTGATCGTGGGCGAGCGGACCAACGTCATCGGGTCCCGGTTGTTCAAGAACATGGTGGCGGCGGAGAAATGGGAAGAGGCCACGGAGATCGCGCGCTGGCAGGTCCGCAACGGCGCGCACATAGTTGACGTGTGCCTGCAATCCGCCGACCGCGATGAGATCGCCGACATCCCGCCGTTCTACGAGAAGCTCATCCGCAAGATCAAAGCGCCGCTCATGATCGATACCACCGATGCGAAAGCCGTCGAGCTGGCGCTGACGTATTGCCAGGGCAAGAGCATCGTCAACTCCATCAACCTGGAGGACGGCGAGGAGAAGTTCGAGCGCATATGCCCGCTCGCCAGGCGCTACGGCGCCGCCCTGATCGTAGGCTCCATCGATGAGGACAAGGTACAGGCCCAGGCGTTCACACGCGAGCGTAAGCTGGCGGTGGCGGAGCGCTCCTATAAGCTGCTCACCGAGAAGTACGGCATTCCGCCGGAGGACATCATCATCGATCCGCTGGTGTTTCCCTGCGCCACGGGCGACGCCAACTACATCGGCGCGGCGGTGGAAACCATCGAAGGCGTGCGGCTGGTCAAGGAGAAGCTGCCGTACGTCAAAACGGTTCTGGGGATTTCTAACGTCTCCTTCGGCCTTCCGGCGGCGGCGCGCGAGGTGGTGAATTCCGTCTTCCTTTATTATGCGACCAAGGCGGGGCTGGACCTGGCCATCGTCAACGCGGAGAAGCTGGAGCGGTTCGCGTCGATTCCGGAAGAAGAGCGGCGGCTGGCGGAGAGCCTGCTCTTCAATATGCCGCCGGTGGACGCCGCGGACGAATCGCTGCGCACCGCGCCCGAGGACTGGCGCGCGCAGACGGCGGAGCAGAAGGCCGCCATCAACCAATGGCATATCGCCGCCGTCACGGAGCATTTTCGGAAGACCGGGAAACGGGTTAAACCAAGCGCCGAGGATCTGCCGCTCGATCAGCGCCTGGCCAACTACATCATCGAAGGGACGAAGGACGGGCTGATCGCGGACCTCGACCGCAAGCGAGCTGCGGGCACCCCGCCTCTGGACATCATCAACGGGCCGCTGATGGCCGGCATGGCCGAAGTCGGGCGGCTGTTCAACAACAATGAGCTGATTGTGGCCGAGGTGCTGCAATCGGCCGAAGCCATGAAGGCCGCGGTGAGCCACCTCGAGCAGTTCATGGAAAAGGCGGACACGGCCGCGCGCGGGAAGGTGATCCTGGCCACGGTGAAGGGCGACGTCCACGACATCGGCAAGAACCTGGTGGAGATTATCCTGGCCAACAACGGCTACCAGGTGGTCAATCTGGGGATCAAGGTGCCGCCGGAGACGCTGATCCGCGCGTACCAGGAGCACCAGCCGGACGCCATCGGGCTTTCCGGTCTGCTGGTGAAGAGCACCCAGCAAATGGCCATCACGGCGGGCGATTTCAAGGCGGCCGGCATTACCGTGCCACTGCTGGTGGGTGGCGCGGCGCTGTCGGAGAAGTTCACCCGCACCAAGATCGCGCCGGCCTATGGCGAGGCCGTGTGCTACGCCAAGGACGCCATGACCGGCCTCAGCCTCATGAATGCCATCATGGACCCGGAGAAGCGCGCGGCGGTGCTGGAAAGCCACAGGTTCACCGAAGCGCCCGCGGCCGTGCCGGTTTCCCCAATGCCAGTGTCCGCCGGCACCACGCGCAGCACCAAGGTGCGGACCGGCATCCCGATTCCGGCGGCGCCCTATCTGGAGCGCAAAGTGCGCGACGTTCCGCACCTGGCCGAAGTGTGGAGTTATGTCAATCCGTTCATGCTCTATGGCCGGCACCTGGGCTACAAGGGAAATTTCGAAAAGGCGGTGGCGGAGCACGAAGCCAAGGCGCTGGAGCTGTTCCACAACGTGGAGCAGGTGAAGCGGGAAGCCGCGCGGTTCATGAAGGTGAAAGCGGTGTGGCAGTTCCTCGAAGCCGAGCGCGACGGCAACGCCATCCAGTTGTTCGCGCCGGGCGGCGCCACACCCCTCCAGATCTTCCGCTTCGGGCGGCAGCCGCGCGAGAACGGCTTGTGCCTGAGCGATTACATCCTGGATGCCGAGGAGGGCCGCCGCGACCACCTGGCGCTGTTCGTAGTCACGGCCGGCTCAGGCATTCGCGAGCGGTCCGAGGAATATAAACAGGCGGGCGAGTTTTTCAAAGCGCACGCCATTCAGGCGCTGGCCATCGAAACCGCCGAAGGCACGGCGGAGTGGTTGCACCGGAGGATTCGCGAGGATTGGGGTTTCCCCGACGAGCCGGCTCTCACCATGCACGACCGTTTCACGTCGAAGTATCGCGGCAAGCGTTACAGCTTCGGCTATCCGGCCTGCCCCAACCTGGACGACCAGCAGGGCCTCTTCGCTCTGCTGCGCCCGGAAGACATCGGCGTGCAGCTCACCGAAGGCATGATGATGGACCCCGAGGCCAGTGTGAGCGCGCTGGTATTCCACCACCCGGATTGCGCGTACTTCACGGCGGAGTAAGGCGACCACCCCTACAGACATTGGCGATTCCTACCGATAAGAAATCGGAGGCATAATGGGCCAAAGTTGCTGGGATTTCAAAAAGTGCGGACGGCAGACGGGAGGCGCGCGAGTTGCCGAGCTGGGCGTCTGTCCCGCTTCTACCGCAAAAGAAGCCGATGGGCTGAACGACGGGCGCAATGGAGGACGGATCTGCTGGGCCTTGACCGGCACATTGTGCGGTGACAAAGTTCAAGGTACGTTTGCCGAGAAGCTTGGCAATTGCGTGGAATGCGAGTTCTATCAACTGGTCCGTAAGGAGCAGGGAAAGGACCTGAAATCCTTCGCCGCGGTACAGCTTCGGTGCTGAATGAATCGGTTATTGCCCTGATGCCGGCTTAGGCACCAGCAGGATCTGGCTGGCGCACCCCTTGTTCTCCACCTCGACGCGCGCCGGCCCCGCCAACAGCTTCACCGATGCGGGGTACCCGGCATCGAAAACGGAGACGCTGTATTCTCCCCCGGCCAGGCCGTCGAAGACGAATCTGCCGTCGCGGTCGGACTCGGTGTAGCGCCGGCCTTGGCCGGAATTCAACTCGAGAATGACGCCGGGCGCTGGGAACTTCACTTTTTCCGGATCGTGCGCCTTGTCCAAACTGCGCTGGTAGAACTCGTCCGAGGTTACGAAGCCTTCGAGGCGCGCCGATTCGTCTCCGCCATTCTTGAAGAAGAAAAGGTAGGCCAGATCGTCTCCGGCATCGGATAACCTGCGGTTTCGGTCGCAGACGCTGGTATTGATGCGGCCCGTTTCCTCATCCTCATCGGCATACACAAGGTAGGTCTCGCCCGCTTGAAAGTCGTAGCCGCAGTCGCCTGAATCCGTCCAGACTTCCTCGGACTCCTCGCCGCGAAATGTGGTCTTCACCTTGAAGCGCACGCGTCGTCCCTGGGCGACGACCAGATAAAAAAGTCTGGCCATGTCGTCGCTCGTTTTGGCCGCGGCCAAACGGCGCTTGTAATACTCGGGGAGGTCCATGCCCGCCAACTGTTGGCTCAACGGCAGAGACGAGGTCTTCGAAGGGTTCCAACGATTCAGGAAGCTCGGCTCCACCGATTCGACCGTCCCGATGAATACCCTGTCGGCCACCGCGACTTCATGGCAAGCCGACAACGTTAGCAGACACTGGCAAGCCGGCAGTGGAGTTGGAATCAAAAGCAATGACACAGACAGCAGGCGCCGCATGGCTTCATCCTAGCGTAGGGCAAAAGTGCCGGCAAACCGGGTACAGGCACGAAGTTTCGCAAAGGCGGCGAAATTCGAGCCAGTCCCCGCTTTGCAGCTTAGCACTGGCTATTGCAGCGCATCCCGCAGATGCAGACTGCGGATCAGGCGGGGAAGAGTGCTGGTGAACCGTGCGGTTCACCGAGGTGAACCGATCGGCTCACCAACGTCGGAAATCGGCGGGGCTGGAACGACTTTTCAACGCGTTACGAGCGCCGGCGCGATGGCACGCCAGTTGCTTCACATCCCTGCGTATCGGGGACGCCGCAGCGAACCCGAAGGAGGGTAAGACAATGAAGAAACTGACGACGAGATTCATGATTGCGACGGCCGCCCTGGTGGTTGCGGCCGGGGCCGCTTCGGCACAAACAATGACAGCCTCGATTCCGTTCGAGTTCCGCGCGGGGAATCGGGTGATGGAGGCGGGAACATACCGGGTTGACAACCTGAGCGCCCGGACCAACTCACCGATCTTCCGGCTCTTGAACGTGAACTCAGGCCGGCCGATAGCGCTGATGCCGCAGGCTGCGGTCGATCCGGCGAAAACATGGAATGCCAGCGGAAAGGGAAAGCTGGTGTTCGCGTGCACCAGCGGAAGTTGCGCGCTCGCTGAGATTTGGACCGGGTCTGATACGCATGCCTACAAGGTCTATCGTCCCAAGCTGGGCAAGGACGAAACCGCGGATCTGAAGGAGATCCCGTTGCAACCGGGCAAAGGCGAATAGCCGCCAGCGGAAGGCAACATCGGAGGGAGCACAAACGCGGCGCCAGCCGGAAACGGTTGGCGCCGCATTCGTGCATTTGGGTGGGTCAGTCCGCCGATCCGCCGAGGTTCATTTCCGGCTATTGCAGGGCATCCCGCAGATGCAGACTACGGATCAGCCGGCGCAGCGAATTGGGGTGGATGTTCAGGCGGGCGGCGGCCTGATTGTGATCGCCGTTCGACTGCCGCCAGGCTTCCATGATCAACTGGCGCTTGCTTTCGTTGACGGAGGATTGCAGCGCGCCGGGAACCTCCGGAACACTGGCCGATTCGAGCACGGTTTCGGGCAGGTCCTCGGGCAAGAGCACGTCGGACTGGCCCAGCACGACGGCGCGCTCGATGGCGTTCTCCAACTCGCGCACGTTGCCGGGCCAGGAATAACCCATCAGGTAGCGCTCGGCTTCGGGAGAGACGGCGGAAACACGGCGGTGGCAACGGACCGCGGCCTGGTCCAGAAAGTGGCGGGCCAGCGCCGGGACGTCTTCCGCATGGTCGCGCAATGGGGGGACATGCAGGGCCACCACATTGAGGCGGTGGTAGAGGTCCTCTCGAAATGCGCCGCGGCGGACTTCAGCGCTGAGGTCTCGATTGGTGGCGGCAATGAGGCGCACATCCAGTTTCAGGGTGCGTGTGCCGCCGACGCGCTCGAATTCGCGCTGCTGCACCACGCGCAGCAGCTTGGCTTGCAGCGCCGGGGCCAGCTCGCCGATTTCGTCCAGGAAGACCGTGCCCCCTTCGGCCAGTTCAAGCTTGCCTTTTTTCTGCGCCACGGCGTCCGTGAAAGCGCCCTTTTCGTGGCCGAACAGCTCGCTTTCCAGCAACGTTTCCGTGAGCGCGGCGCAGTTGATGGCGACGAAGGGTTTCTCCGAGCGGGCGCTCTGCCGGTGCAGTGCGCGCGCCACCAGTTCCTTGCCCGTGCCGCTTTCGCCGAGGACCAGGACGGAGGTCTCCCGTGGCGCGACGCGTCCGATCAGTTGAAGCAACTTGCGGATGGCGGGGCTTTCGCCCACAATGCCGGCGCCGCTGGCGCCCAGGCGCTCCAGCAGCAAGGCGTTTTCGGTCTGGAGGCGCTCCATCTCGTGAACCGTCTCGAGCGCCGTGGCGGCCAGCGTGGCGATGGCGCTCAGCGTATCGCAATGATCGGAAAGGTTGGCCGCTTCCTGGGGAGGAAACCAGGCGGCCAGCACGCCGCTGATGGCGCCACGGACATACAGCGCCAGCGCCACCACGAGGGCCGCGGGATCGGCTACCACGCCTTCCTGGCAAGCGCGCGCGGCGATTTCCGCGAGGTCCACGCGACCGGGAAGTTCGCGGGCGGCGGAACGGAGTTCATCCGCATCGCGGCCTAGCAGCACGGCGCCGCCGCTGGACGGAACGATGTCGCCGATTAACCTCACCAGTTGGGTTTCGAGCGTGGCCCGGTGGCTGCTGCTCTGCGCCATGGCGATGGCGCGAAACAGGAACAGGAATGAACAGGCCAGATGCAGCACCAGGTGCGGGGAATCGGGCGGCAGCTCCGGCCGGTCTTCGCGATAGACCAGCACGGTTTCGCAGATGTTGACCTGGTCTTCGGGCTGGAGCCGGTGTTCGCCGATGCGCATTCCATTGACGAAGGTCCCCGCGCCGGTGCGTAGATCGAGGATGTGGTAGCGGCCATCGTGCGCGCGCACGATGCAGTGCTCCCAGGCCGCGTTCGCCTCGGTAAGCCGGATGTCCGCGGTGGGGGCGCGGCCAATGCGAGTTTCGCCCGGGCCGAGCGGGAACCGCTCTCCCAGCAGAGATCCGCTGACGACGATGAACTCCGCCTCCATGGTGTGGTTGGAAATAGTTTAGCAGGCAGGGAAGGGTGCTGGTGAACCGTTTTGTTCACGGCCGTGAACCGATCAGGTCGCGAATAGCGGGAATTGGCGCGGCTGGAACCAGTTTTCAATACGTTACAAGCCCCGGCGCGGTGGCACGCCAGTTGCCTCATATCCCTGCGTATCGGGAACGCCGTAGCGAACCCGAAGGAGGGTAAGGCAATGAAGAAACTGACGACGAGATTTATGATTGCGACGGCCGTCCTGGTGGTCGCGGCCGGGGCCGCTTCGGCACAAACAACGACAGCCTCGATTCCGTTCGAGTTCCGCGCGGGTGGTCGGGTGATGGAGGCGGGAACGTACCGGGTCAACAACCTGAGCGCCCGGACCAACTCACCGATCTTCCGGCTCTTGAACGTGTACTCAGGCAGGTCGGCGAGCCTGGGGATTCCGGCTCCGGGGGATCCGCAGAAGGCATGGCAAGCTGAGGGGAATCCCAGGCTGGCGTTCGCGTGCACCAGCGGAAGTTGCGTGCTCGCCGAGCTCTGGGCCGGGCCTGGCAGCTACGCCTACACGTTCCATCGTCCCAAGCTGGGCAAGGACGAAACCGCGGTTCTAAGGGAGATCCCGATACAGCGGGGCAAGGGCGACTAACCGCCCGCGCAGAGCAACGTTGGAGGGGGCACCATGCGGCGCCAGCCGGAGACGGTTGGAGCCGCATTTGTGCGTCCAGCTCATTTGCCCGATCCCGGCACGCGCCGCCGCAACTCGTCGAAGAAGTTCAACAGAAACGTGAGGTGCGTGATGGGCTTCGGCTCGGCCGTCCCATCGGCATTCAGAACCACCGCGAAGCGCTTGCCATCGGGCGCCAAATCGTAAGTGCCAACGGGCGGGGAACCCAGATCCAGCAGGGGATGTTGGGACCACACGCGGGGCTTGTCGAACTCAAAAACATCGCCCCTAGCGGTGTAGCCGGCAACCATGATGGTGCGAAAGTCCGCAAGAAAGAACAGTTCGCGTCCAACCCCGAGGGATCCCCGCGACCAGACTGGGTCGCTGCCACTGCTTGAAACCAGCCAGCCGCCGCCCGGGCCGGGGAATGGCACCACCCACAACCCTTCCTTTCCCGGCTCGTCCGAGAAGTATGCCAGCCAGCGGCCGTCGGGCGAGAATGCCGGCAGGATGGTGACAAATGGCGTTTGCAGGAATGGCTCCGCCCTTCCCAGCCGGAGATGGCCGGCGTCGCCTTCGACGGGCGCCGTCCTAATCTCCACTCCGCCGCTAGTGCTTGTTTGGGTCATCGCCAACCGCTTGCCGTCCGGAGAAATGGACTGCGGCATCTGCCAAGTCTTGCCGTCCGTCAGCCGTTGCGCCACGCCCGTGCCGTCGGCGCGGATCCAATAGATGCCCGGCGCCGCCGGGTTCGAGGACCAGAAGACCAAGTTCCGACCGTCGGGTGTCCACACCGGCCACCGGTTCTGGCCTGGCAGAAGAGTGACGCGCGATGCGGTGTCGCGCGCCAGATCCTGCACCCAGATGTCCTCGTGGTTGTGGCCGTCGCCGACGGAAAACGCCAGGCGCTTACCGTCGGGCGAGAAGCGCGGAAAGCCATAAAGCCCCGGAGCCGGGTGCAGGGGCCGCGTCCTGCCGGTGCTGTCCAGCCAGAAGATGGAGCGCGGAAGTCCCCCGTTCCCGCTGCCGTAGACGAAGATCCCGGTCTGGGAAAAGCTGAAATTCCCTCCCATATCCTCCGCGTTGTCGACGTCTTCGACCACTGGCTGAGGATCTCCGGTGAGCGCCAGCCGGCCAAGGTCGAACGGCGCCGCGTACAGGGTGTTCTGGTGGACCCAGACCAGATGCCCGCTGGGAAGGTAGCGGGCGAAGAAGCCGCCGTGGTGAAGGGTGGTCCGCTCGCCGGTCTTCAATGAAACCACCTCGATATCCGCATCATCGAAGGTCTGGTTTAGGTGTCCGGTGGTGAAGAGGACCGCCCGGCTTCCCGGCAGAACTTGCGGCCAAGCGTGCCTCATCTCGCCTCTTTCGTGGTTCAGTTGCGTCAGCGGCGTTGGTACGCCGCCGGCGGAGGGAATTCGCGAGAGGCCGGTGCCCCAACCCAGTGGCGCGACGATATTGCCATCGTCGCCCCAGCTTCCGGTGATCCAACCGGACGCATCGCACAGAGTCACGGCCGCGCCACCTCTCACCGATATCTTCTTGATCTTGCGATCGGCGTGAAACGCGATCCATTGGCCATCCGGGGAAAAGAAAGGGGAGCTCGCATCTTCCGTGCCGGCGAGCGGTGTAGTCTGACTTTGATCGAGCCGGCGCGTGGCCAGGCGGGTCTCACCGTCCGCGCCGCGCACGATCACAGCCAGCAGGGTCCCGTCCGGCGAAAGCGCCAGGAAGCCTCCGCCCGCGGGCCTCTCCGCCTTGATGTCCGGCCCCAGCTCGAGGCGGAGACGCATCAGGGAATTGAGAGGCGCGGGGCGGCTGGCGCGCCACCAACCGGCCCCAGCGGTGACCGCGAACGCCATAGCAAGCGCCACAGCAGCCCAGGGCCACGGACGCCCGGCCGCGGGCAGCGGCCGCACGTCTTCCTCGGGCGCGTCGATGGCGATGCGGGCTTCCCCGATGGCTTGCAGTCTTTGCGTGCGATCGCGTTCCAGGCATCTCCGCAGCAGCTTGCGGATTCTCAGGGGCGTTGCCGCCGGCAGCGCGCTCCAGTCCGGCTCCGCCCGCAGGACCCCTGCCAGAATATCCGTGACCGATTCGCCCGAGAACGCGCGCTTTCCCGCCAGCATCTCGTACAGCACCACTCCGAACGCCCAGATGTCCGTGCGCTTGTCCACTGTGGCGCCGCGCGCTTGCTCCGGACTCATGTACGCGGCCGTGCCGAGGATGACGCCGGCGCGCGTGGGCGATAGCGTCTCCGTTGGCGACTCAGCGGGATCGCCTGTAGCGGACGGCTCCTGGGCCGCCATGGCCAAGCCGAAGTCGAGCACCTTCACCAGTCCCGCCGGCGTGACCATAATATTGGCCGGCTTCAAGTCGCGATGTACGATTCCCTTTTCATGGGCCGCTTCGAGCGCTTCCGCAATCTGCCTGGCGCAGTTGAGGGCCGTTTCAATCGGCAGCGGGCCTTTGAGCGTTTCGCCCTCGACCAACTCCATCACCAGCGCTTGCGATTCCACTCCGTAGATGTGCCCGATGTGCGGATGATTCAGCGATGCCAGCACCTTGGCCTCACGTTTGAAGCGGGCGAGTCTCTCGGGGTCCCGCGCCAGGGCGTCCGGCAAAACTTTGATGGCAACCTCGCGGTCGAGCTCGGTGTCCTTGGCGCGATACACTTCGCCCATTCCGCCCGCGCCAATCGGGGCGATGATCTCATACGGACCCAGGCGAGTTCCAGCCGAGAGAGGCATTGCGCGTTGACTGATTCTATCCCATTGGATGCAGGGAAGGGCGCTGCTGAACCTTTCTGTTCACCGCGGCGAACCGATCAGGTAGCAAATGGCGGAAATCGGCGTGGATGGAACGAGTTTTCAACGCGTTACGAGCGCCGGCGCGGTGGCCCGCCAGTTGCCCTATATATGCGTGCGTATCGAGAAGAGCGAATAACCGCCTGCACCAGGCAACATCGGAGGGGAACAACGCGGCGCCAGCCGGAAACGGTGGGCGTCGCATTCGTATGTTTGGGGGGG
Organism: Bryobacterales bacterium; assembly: GCA_963768385.1. Taxonomy (GTDB): domain Bacteria; phylum Acidobacteriota; class Terriglobia; order Bryobacterales; family Bryobacteraceae; genus Fen-178. The sequence goes on along the minus strand of CAVYHQ010000016.1, from coordinate 101 downwards.
ATACCGGCGGCAAGACCGCCGGCGCCACAACGTGCTACCATCCAAGGGGATACGCTCCGGCTGCGGAAGCGCGTCCTTTCCCGAAGTGAACCGTTTCATTA
>CAVYHQ010000015.1:0-147787 GCA_963768385.1 Bryobacterales bacterium | reverse complement strand
AGCGCGGCGGGGTGCCCGCTGGGCCCCGGCATCCGCTGATCGGAATCGTGGGTGAGATTTTCTGCCGCTTGAACACGTTCTCGAACGAGAACCTGGTGGAGTGTCTGGAAGAATACGGCGCGGAGGCATGGATCTCAGACCTGGTCGAGTGGATCTGGTACACCAATTCCGAGCACTTCCGGAAGCTGAAGCTGGAGGGACGCATCTGGACGGCAGAAGCGCTGGGCGCGTGGGTGCGGAAGCGCGTGCAGAAGCAGGACGAGCACATCCTGGTGGCGCCGTTCGAGGAAGATTTCGTGGGCCGCGAGGAACCCGACATCTACGAGATCCTGGAATGCGCGCGCCCTTACCTGCCGCGCGAGGGCGCTTTTGGCGAGATGGTGCTGAACGTCGGCAAGACGGTGTACCTGGCCAAGAAGGGCGCCGCGGGATCATCGACATCAGCCCCTTCACCTGCATGAACGGCATCGTGTGCGAGGCCATCTATCCGCGCGTCAGCCGGGACCTGGGCGGGATCCCGATTCGCAACTTCTATTTCGACGGCACGCAATCGGACCTCGACAGCGACCTGGGAGTGTACATGGAACTGGCGCGGAGCTACCAGAAGAAGCGGGGGTAGGGCAGGCTACCTGGTTCGTCCGCCAGCGGCGGCGGCCGGAGCCGCTATCTTGGGTAGACCTCCCAAGTGTAGTAGCTCACAAAAAAGCGAAACGGCGCCGCGCTTTTGAGCGAGGACGTGCAGGAGCGCAAGGGCGTCGGGGAGCGCCCTGTGCGGGCTGCGGTTCTTAATGTTGTGGCGTTCACAGAGGTGCTCCAGATTCGCCTCGTCGAATCCGAAGTCCGGCCACGGCAAGCCTCTCAAGGAACAACGCCATTCGCGCGATTTGCTGGATGGGAACAGCTTCTCAAACCGGGGCCTATCGAACCCGGTATTGTGCGAGATGATCACGTTGGCTTGCGCAATCAGATCCTCAATCTTGCCATTGTTCAGCTTCTTTCCAGCAAGCATTCTCCGGGTGAATTTTCCGGGTAGTTTTATTCCGGTCCGGCGGCCTGGATCGCGCAGGCCCTCGTACTGGTCGAGAATTCCAGCGGGCTCGCCGGATTCGGAATCGTACCCTACCAGAATGAGGCCGACTTCGATTATCTCGTCAGCCTGCCCGAGACCGGTCGTCTCGAGGTCCAGGACGAGCGCCTTACCGAGTGCAGGAACGAGTTGATGCGTCGGGGGCTGCTCCGCCAGGAAGTGGTCAATTGCGGGCCGGAGCAGCGCAAGCGATTCAAAAGCGGCCTCTATCGCGCCGGCAAAGCCTTCCAAGTCAAAAACTCCGTTCGTTTGAAAATCCTCCAATGGAAGATTCCTCCAGAAAGGGCAGTTGGGATCTGTGGTCCCGTCGGAATAGGTGCTGACGAACCCGTCCGGGCGGTGGTCCGCCATGAAAGCGCAGAACAATTCGCGATGTTTCCAATCGTCGCTTGCCCACAGCCCAACGTTAGGAATGCAGCAATCGTCGGAGCAGCTATCGGAGAAGCAGTAAAATACAGACACACCGCGCGTTCGCCGTTACACGTCCATGACGCATCCGCCTCGATGTTCACGCTGACGAATTCGGTATCAACCTGAAGCCAAGGGCGCGACCAGCCCCGCAACGGTGGCACGAGAAGGCGAAGATCCGATTGCAACCAACGGGCCAGTTTCTGCCAATCTTCAAACAATAGGTCTTCAGCCTCGGCCTGGCGAAGCCGCCGCAGGAGACCAATGTTGTTGAGGAATTCGTCTACTCTGCGGGCGAAAGCTCGGTAATGCGCGCATAGCTGAGCCTATCATAGGAAGCGGGGGTAGTGGCAGGGGCCGGGCAAGGCGCTGTGTCAAAGCCGGACCTTGTTTCCTCCACAAAAGAGGCCGATAATGTTTCAGGGGAGGAATGGCCTTCAGAAGAACAGCGGCGTCTTACGGAGCGGACGATCCACGTCTCTGGCCGGCGTACTCAGTGGCCGAGGCGGCGCACTACCTCCGAATGCCCGAGGAGACCCTGCGTAGCTGGGTAGTTGGCCGCCTGTACCCTGTTTCCGGACAGTCCAAGCGGTCTCGGCCTTTGGTCCACCTGGACGATCCTCATCGGAGATACCTGTCCTTTATCAACCTGGTGGAGGCGCACGTTCTGGCTGCGATTCGCCGCCGGCACGGCGTCAAGTTGCCGAAAGTCCGAGCAGCGCTGGATTATGTGCGGAAGCAGTTCCAGGTTGAGCGCCCGTTGATCGACCAGGCGTTTCAGACCAACGGGCTGGACCTCTTCGTGGAGCGTTACGGCGAAATGATCAACGCCTCGCGCGAAGGGCAGCAGGCCATGAAGGAGATTCTCGAGCGTCTACCTTCAGCGGATTGAGCGGGATGCCAGGGGCCTTCCAATCAAGCTGTACCCGTTCACGCGGGATACGGAGTCGGCTACGGCTCCGAGGCAAGACCCCCGGGTGGTGGTGATGAACCCTACTATCTCGTTCGGCCGCCCTGTCGTAGCCGGCACTGGCATTCCCGTTTCGGCCATATACGAACGCTACAAGGCCGGTGACTCTGTCGCGGACCTAGCCAGGGATTTCAGGTTGGAAACCGGTGCCGTCGAAGAAGCCATCCGCTCGGAAGCCGCCTGAAGGAACGGTCTTCTTCATCGACAGATCGTTGGGCATAGAGCCGATCCGAGCGGCACTTGTAGACGCCGACTGGCAACCTCCGTGGAAGTGAGATCGCGGCTGTCTTCCTTAAGGCCCTGCAGCGGGTCTGCAAGATCCTGGCCTCGCGATCGGGACCTTTCGTAGCGCGCATCACCAAAGCCGGAGAGATTGGCGGCGTCTGAGAGGTGAGGGCCGGGCACGCCCGGCCCCTACAGAAGGCGCTGCGGGGTTGCCCCGCCCGATCTCGGCCACCATCATCCCATACAGCACCAGGCCCGCCACCGGCGCGGTGGAGATCCAGAAGTAATTGGCCATCGGCGTGTTGGGCCAGACGTCGCCATTGGCCGCATACATCGCGCGCAAGACCGTCACCGGCACGGGATAGATGAACGCGGCGCACAGCAGCGCCCACCCCAACTTCTTCCAGGCGCCGCGCAAGGCAAGCGCGCCGGCAAATAGCGCCATGCCGGGGAACTGCATGACCTGGTAGTGCGTCCAGGAAACCGGCGCGGCCACCAGCGTCAGCGTGGTGAGGGACGCCATAGTGAGCGGAAGTTGGGCGCGGCTCACGCGGCCCATGGTCACCACCAAAAGCGCGCCAATGCCGAGCGTGAACGTGGCGACGGTCACGCTGAGTCCGACCCTGCGCGCGGCCGGGGGCAGGTTGAGCGAATACAGTTGAAGGCGTTGGGCCAAGGCAATCCACGGCCGGGCGCGGGCGGGTCCATGATACGCTGCGCCACCGAGGGCAGCGACCAACTCAGCACCACCGGCGTTCCAGCCAGAAAGGACGCGGATGCGGCGGCGCCGGCGGACCAGCCAGCGCCAACGACGCGAACACCCAGGAAAGCGCCCCCAGCAAAGAACATAAGACCGTTACGCACAGGGCCCGCCAGCAGCGCGCCATGGCCAGGCCGATGGCGCACGGGCCGGGCAGAAACTTCAACGCGATGCCCAGCCCGAGGCCGGCGCCCTGGCGCCAGTCCGCCGCGGTATAGGCAATGGCTAGCAAGAGAGCCAGTTCCGGACCCAATTGCCCCACCCCCACAGCTTCACCCCCTGAGCGGCCCCCGGCCCACACCAGTGCCACCACACAGGCTGCCAAAAGACCGCGTCCCAAGTATCGGTAGACCAGCCAGGCCGCCCACAGCAGGCACGCTTCCGAAATCACAAACCACACCCAGCGCGCCGCGAGATAGCCGATCGCGCCTAACGGCGCCATCAACAAGGCCAGGAGCGGCGGGTAAATGTAGCTGCCCTCCAGAAATGGAGACTCGCCGTGCAGGACGTGCCACGCCGCCGAGTAATAGCCCAGGAAGTCGCTGTCGGAATTGTCCGGAAACTGCGTCAGGATGGTGTCGTAGGTGTACCAGGCGGCGCAGAGTATCAGGAAACAACACGCCAGCCGGGTGCGCATAACAGGGCAATACTAGCATGAACAACGGGGATTGGGAGGCCTCGTAGGGGCCGGAGGGGCCGGGCATGCCCGGCTCCTACAGCTTCTTGAAGAGCTTGTCGAAAGCGTTGCGAGCGTCTTCGGGATTGCGCGGCGCGGGAGGGCCCACGTCGATCGGCACTGCCGCCGGCACGTTGTCGGTGCCTTCGCGGGCCACCGTCACCCGCGGCATAAACCAATTGCACTCGTTGGCTTTGTCCTTCACGGCGATGCGCACCGGGATGGGCTTGAGGCACTGGAAACGCATGGATGGCTCAAAGTAGGAACACTGCTTGCAACAGTGCAGCTCGGCGTTGCACTTGGGGCAGTTGCCCCGGAAGTCAACGTCGGGCGGAAGGGTTGTCGCGCAGTTGAAACACCGGGCCGCGGCGACATGCTGGACGAGACGCGGCAGGCGGGGGCCGGTGACGTCGATGGGAGGACGTGGCCCGGGGAGCTTGGGCCGCTCTTCGCGGTAGCCTCTGGAATCGCGGTCCGAGTCCATGTACCCGGGTTGTCTGTATTTGCGATCGCTGTCCATGGGGAAAAGTTGCTCCGTAACTAGGGGGACAAGAGAACGTTTATTTTCGAAAAACCGGCGCTTAAGATACCGATCAATCCCCACGCGGCCGCGCGGCACTCCCGACGACGGCGGTTAGCGTGGATTTACCGGAGGGGTTCTGCGGGAACGCCAAGGCCCCCTGACACAAACAGGTTCGCGGCCCGCCAATGCTTCAAATACATATGTACCACGGATCGAAGTTTTTTGCACCCCCTATCTCACTCTCCTTGGATAGGGCCGAGATACCTACCCTACTGAACTCCACTTTAGCAGGCTGGTGCAGGGCCGCGTAATGGGATCGTCAAAATGGTTGGGGCTGACGCGCAGCGCGTAGCCCAGGCGGCCGGTGCGTTCGGGAACGATGTCCCTGGCAAATACGGCTACCGAGTCCTGCTGTTCCACCGCGGGCAGCACCAGCACCTCGGTCTCTTCCAGGTTACCATTGCTATCCACGCGCCCGATCACGGCCTCCACGCGCACATCGCTGGGATTCAAGCCCGCCAGGTCGATGGCTGCGCGCACCGGAACCGGTTTGCCGCTGGTCACCGAACCGGCTGGCCCGGGCCCCGCTTCCACGAATCTCACGCGGTCCCAGACCTCGCGAATGCGCGAGTTCCAACGCGCTCTTTCGCGCACCAGGCTGTAATCCGTCTCGAGGATGCGCATGTGCGACGAGTGGGCCGGCTCGTACAATTCGGTCATGTACTCCTGCGTCGTGCGGCGGCAATCGAAAGTGGGGCTGATGTACATGAGCGACTGCTTCATGCGGCGCACCCACTCGCGCGGCGTCTGCTCGCGCCGCTCATAGAACATGGGGGCGATCTCGCTTTCGAGCAGGTAGTAGATGGCGCTGGCATGCAGCGCGTCCTGGTCCTCCGAATAAGGCTCCCGGTCGCCGATCGCCCAGCCACCCAAACTCCCATAGGCTTCGTCGAACCAGCCGTCCAGGATGCTCAGGTTGAGAACGCCGTTGATGGCCGCCTTCATGCCGCTGGTGCCGCAGGCCTCTTCGCCGCGCCGCGGATTGTTGAGCCATAAGTCCACGCCCTGCACCATCTCCCGCGCCACCTTCATGTCGTAGTCTTCCACGAAAACCACGTGTTTCCACAGGTCGGGATCGCGCGAGAGCTGCACGATCTCGCGGATGTAGCTCTTCCCCGGCTGGTCCTTCGGATGGGCCTTGCCGGCAATGACAATCTGGACCGGCTTGTCCTTGTTCAGCAGAATGCGCTTGAGCCGCTCGACGTCGCGGAACAGCAGCGTGGCACGCTTGTAGGTGACGAAGCGGCGCGCGAACCCGATGGTGAGAGCGTTGGGATCCAGCACCTCCGCGGCGCGCCGCACTTCCGCGGCGGAGGCCTGCCGCCGCACCGCCGAAGCGCACTGGCGCGTCCGAACGAAATTGACCAGGCGGCGCTTGCGCCGGCGATGAGCGTCGAGCAGTTCCTCGTCCGGGATGTCACCCACCTGTTCCCAGATGGCGGCATCGTTGAAACGGTCGCGCCAGTCGGGTTGCAGGTACTGATCGTATAGCAACGCCAGGTCGCCGTTCAGCCAGCTCGGCAGGTGCACGCCGTTGGTGATCGAGGTGATCGGCACTTCCCACAGCGGTAACTGCGGCCAGAGGTCGTGGAACATCTCTTGCGAGACCTGACGGTGCAGGCGGCTCACGGCGTTGCGGTAAGCCGAAGTGTTCAGCGCCAGAACGGCCATCGAGAACCGCTCGTCACGGTCGAAAACATTGCGCCGGCCGAGCGCCATCAACTGCTGAAAGTCGATGCCGACCTCGGCGCAATACTCCGAGAAGTAGTAGTACATCAGGCCCGGGTCGAACATATCCATTCCGGCCGGAACCGGCGTGTGAGTGGTGAAGACATTGCTGGCGCGCGCGGCGTCCAGGGCCTCTTCAAAGGTCAATTTCGGGTCGCGCATCAATACGCGCACCTGCTCCAGGGCGAGAAACGCGGAGTGGCCCTCGTTCATGTGGTACACGGTGGGCTTCAGCCCCATGGCCTTCAGCGCCCGCATGCCGCCGATGCCCAGCACGATTTCCTGGCGGATGCGCGTATCGATATCGCCGCCGTAAAGCGAATCCGTGATGTCGCGGTCCTGCGGCAAGACGTTGTCCGGGATGTTGGTATCCAGCAGATAGAGCGTGATGCGGCCCACATCCAGTTTCCATACCTGGATGCAGACGTTGCCGGTGGGTAGCTTGACCGTGACCTTCAGATCCCCGCCGTTGGCGTCCTTCACGGTCGCCAGCGGCAGGGTATAGAAATCGTTCATGGGATAGCGTTCCTGCTGCCATCCGTCGGGGTTGAGGAATTGCCGGAAGTAGCCTTGCTGGTACAGCAGGCCAAGCGCGATGAGCGGGTAATCCTGATCGCTCGAGGACTTCAGATGATCGCCCGACAGAATTCCGAGACCACCGGAGTAGACCGGCAGGCACTCCGTGAGACCGTACTCCGCGGAGAAGTAGGCGATCAGCCTGCCGTCGGCGGGCGGCGGGCCCTTGCGCACGCGCGCATCGTAGGTTTCGCACGCCGTGCGGTACAGGACCAGGTAGCGCAGATCGGCCCCTGCCTTTGCCAGCGTGGCTTGGGGAACACGTCCGAGCATCAAGACCGGGTTGTAGCCGCACTCCCGCCAGAGAGCCGGATCGAGGCGGCGAAAGAGCGCGCGCACGATCGGTTCCCAACTCCACAGGAGGTTATATGCCAGCTCCGTCATGCGCGACAGGGATGCGGGTAAGGCGGGGCGCACCAGAAACTCCCGGATTGGCTGAATATGAAAAGGCATACAGGAGAAACTACCTCCAAGATAGCAGATCGGCGGAACAGGGCGCCCTCACCATGCCTCTCCACGCCTGGAGGTGTAGGTGCGTCATCTATAATGGTACAGGCTCGATGCGGCGTCTTCCAGGAATATTCTTGTGGTTTGTGACCGGCGTAGCCTTCGCAGGCGAATATGCCGTGTTGGCAAGTGGCTCCAGGCTGCACGTTGACCGGCACGAGACCTCCGGCGACAAGGTTCGGCTTTACAACGCGGGCGGCTATATCGAGATGGATGCGGCGGCCGTGCGCGGCTTCGAAGCGGAGGAATACGTGCCGCCGGCGCCCGCGCCAGCCACCCCCGCCCCGGTAGCGCAGCCCGCGCCTTCGCCGGCGCAACTGGCTGATGCGGCAGCGGACAAGTACGGCCTGCCGCGCCGCTTGGTGCGTAGCGTGATCTCGACTGAGTCGGACTTCCAGCCGCAGGCGGTTTCTCCGAAGGGAGCCATCGGCCTGATGCAACTGGCGCCCGCCACGGCCGAAGCGCTGGGCGCCGACCCGCGCGATCCCGCGCAGAATGTGGATGCCGGCACGCGCTACCTGCGGGACCTCCTGGAGAAGTACGATGGCGGCCTGTGGCACGCCCTCGCGGCTTACAACGCCGGCCCGGGCGCGGTGGACAAGTACCAGGGCGTTCCGCCTTACCGCGAGACCATCCACTACGTCGGCCAGATCGACAAAGATCTAAAGAAGGCCGGCGGCGTTACGCAGTAACCGCCGGCCACCACCGCGCGAAATCCACCGGATCGCTTACTTCACGGATGCGGGCGCGAGTTATCCGGGGTGCCACGGTCGGAGAAGAGAATTGTGACCTCACGTTAGTCGCGGGCGGTATCCATCAGGACCGGGCCCCTGGGACCGGCGGTGACGGAGTTCTGCTTGTCACCCACCCGACGGCCGGAGCCGATCGATTTTGGCTGCAAGAATAAAATCGCTTTCGGTCAAGCCGTCGATCTTGTGGGTCCAAGTCTTGACTTCGACCTTTCCCCACGCCAGGTAGAGGTCGGGATGATGCCCCTCCTCTTCGGCAACCGCACCCACGCGGTTCACAAAGTCCAGGGCCTTCCGGAAATCGGGAAACGTATAGGTTTTCGACAGATGATGCTCGTCCACCACCTGCCAGCCGGTCACCAGCGCCTGCATTCTCTGCAACTCTTCGCCTTTAAGCGGCGGGACGCCACCCCGGCACGGCACGCAATGCTTTTCGGCCAGACTCATGATTACCCTCCTCAGACTCCATTCAAATTCGCGCGTTGTCAAGGCCGGCATGGCGGCGTCCTGGCGCACCGCCCTCAAAAATCCAAACCCGCCCGTCCCGCGCCGGGAATCGGCCGGAGCGCCCCGCCCTTGCGCTCTACCGCCCTGGGACCCCAGGCGCCGGGCACGAAGAAATCCTGCCACCCCAGCTTGCACTCGGTCACCATACGCAACCCGTACTCGCAACGCCCCAGGTCGTCCGGGCCCGTGTTATTGGTTCCGAAACTGAACTTGCACCCGGCTTCCTTCGCCATCCGGACGAACCCCGGGCTGGGCAGGCGATAGCGATTGTTGAGCTCGATGGCCACTCCGTTGCGCGCGGCGGCGCCGATGACCTGCATCATCCGTTTCTCGGTCCAGAGCCGCTCGTAATCTTTGGCGATCAGATTCGGCAGGAAGGTCGGGTTTGCATAAATATCGATGGGCTCCCGCTCCAGAATTCCGACCGTCCGCTCAACCAGCGTATCCATGAACTCCTGAGCATCGGCGATGCTCCCTACTTCCTCGGGAATCCACAGGCGCATACGCCGTCCACGGTTGTCGGTCCACGTCATCGAGTCCGTGAAGGTATAGTCGAACAACGCCACTGCCCGCCGCGAGAACATCTGCGTCCATTCGCGGCCCTCGCCCTGCATCGCTATGAATACGGGTTGGCCCTTGAGACTATCCACGAAAGTCCGGACGCCCTCGTCGTTCTCGGTAGGGAAACCCTTTCCGCAGTTCACCGCGATTCCATACTGGATGCCGTCTTTGCGCGATTTCGCCAGCGCCTGCTCGAGCGTGAGCCCGCCTTTCAAATGGACGTGATAGTCCACCATGGGGATGTTGTGCGTGCCCATGGTGACGATTTGCCGGAACACGTCGTCCACCACGGGGGCAGCGCCGGCCGTGGGAACATCATCCGGCAGCGGCCGGACGCGCACGCTCCGAAACCGTGCCTTCGACCCGTCATTGTGGCATTGCAGCGCAAAAGTGCCATGGTCGAGGAAACGCTGGCGTTCGTCGCCCTCCGCCATGACGGGCGGCGCCGGCTCGGTGTAATCCACCAGCAACATCCCGTCGAGCCGCACCTGGATGTTCTTGCCTCGCACCGCCACGTAGATTTTGAACCACTGGTCGTCGGGGATGAGTTGCTTGTAGATGTTGCGGAGGCCGTAGAGCGAACCGGTCTTCTTTCTCTCGCGGTAGGTGCCTTCGCCCGCCGCGGTGTTGTCGATCTGGACCTCAAAGCCTTTCAGCGGGAAGCCCGTCTCCTGGTACGTGGTGTGGAAGAAGACTCCCGAGTTGCAGCCGGGGCGCGCCAGCGCCTCGACTTCGAGTTCGAAGTTCCGGAAGTTGGCGCCGCGCACCGGACCGGTATAGAACAAGTGCGACCTCGGCCCGTCGGCCACCAGTTCGCCGTTAAGCGCCTTCCAGGAGCCTTTGTTCTCGCTCGGGCGCCACCCGTCCAGGTCGCGCTTGTTGAACAGTTCCACCCAACCCTCGTCTGCGGCTGCAAGTCCCGCGGCCGCTACCGCTCCCACGAACGTGCGCCGTGTCAAATCGGAATTCTGCATGGGTGCACCTCAGATCCTGCCGAACTTCGCCACCGCCTCCTTGAGGGAGCGGAACTTCTCAATGAAGGGGATCATGGTGTGCTCCGTGTTGTCCAGGTCCTGCGCTTTCTTGAGGACCTCGGCGGCGCGCGCGCGCGGCACTACGCACACGCCATCTTCGTCGGCCGTGATGATGTCTCCTGCACTCACCCGCACGCCGGCGCAAGTCACTGGAATGTTGACACCGGCGAAACGGTAGTGATTGACCGTGGTGGAAGGGACCACCCCGCGGCTGAAAACCGGGAATTGCAGCTTGCCGATTTGCGGCGTGTCGCGTATGGAGGCATCCACTACCGCTCCGGCCAGGCCACGGAACTTCATGCCGGTGGCCATTAACCCGCCAATCCCTGCGTAATCCAACCCATCCTCGACCACCATGACGTACACCGAGCCCGGCGGCGCGGCGTCGATGGCGTCCAGCATTCCCTGGGAAGCCGCCGAACCCTCCTTGTGCTCCTCCTTCTTCATGAGGACGGTCACGGCGGGTCCCGCAAACTTGGTCTTGAACAGCGGCCGCATGTCGTGCGACATATACGAGCGCTGCCCGTACAATTGCTCCGTGGCATCCGCCACGGAGGCCACTTCCACCGTGCGAAAGCCCTCGATGAGAGGATCGCCGGAAGGTTGTGCCATCACCCAACCGGCGAGGACCAGTACAGGGAGGCCTGCCAGATAATATTTTCGACTCATGTTTCAGATCCTTTCCACGGACTTCCCGAGCAGTGTCCGCTCGGGATTCACCAACAGCCAGACCAGAGATCCCATCACGCCCAGGCCGGCGGCTACCAGGAACGCCGCCGGCCAGCCAAAGTGCGCGGCCACCAACGGAGTGAGAGAAGGGGCCACCACGCCGCCAAACTGCCCGAGCATATTCATTACGCCGGAAACGGTTCCGGCTGAAGGGCCCGCGATGTCCGCCGTCACCGACCAGAAGGTACTCTGGGAAAGATACAACGCGCCGGCGCCCCCCGCGAGCACGATGCTGGCCAGCCGCGCGTCTGCCACCAGCGTCCCCAGCGCTATGAACAGCGCCGACAGTCCCATACAAGCCACCGCAACCCCGCAGCGGCCCGCGCGTTTCCCATAGCGCTTCGTCAGGATGTCGCTGATCCAGCCGCCGAAGGGTGAGCAGAAGGCCATCGCCAAAAACGGAAGCATCCCGAAAAAGGCGCTCGACTTGAGGTCCAGGCCGCGCACCGTCTTCAGGTAAGGGAAGAACCAGGTGAAGAAGATGTTGGCGGAATAGCAAAAAGAGAAATAACTCAACGAGACCAACAACACCTCTTTGCTCCCCAGAATTGTCCCCCATGGGACGGCTTTGGGCGCGGCGGGTCCAGTTGGCACGTGCGGCAAACCGGATCGGATGTGGTCGGCCTCCCCCGGAGTCATCCAGGGATGTTGCTCGGGCCGGTCCCGCGCCACCAGATACCAGACCAGGCCCGCCGCCAGGCCGATGGCTGCGCAGACCCAGAAGGACCAGCGCCAGCCGCCGTGCAGCAGAAGATAGGTGATGAGGGGCGGCGCAGTGGCGGAGCCCGCACCTACACCGGCGAAGATCCATCCGTTCGCCACGCCGCGTTCCGCGGAAGGGATCCAGCTTGCCACCACCCGGTTGGAAGAGGGATAAATCGCGGCTACCCCCATTCCCAGAGAGAAGCGCAGTGCCAGCAGAAGAACCAGCGCGAAGGAGACGCCTGAGGGCGCCACCGCCGTCAGGGCCATGAACACGGCCCACCACACGGTCGCGAGCGCGAGAACCCTGCGCGGCCCAAAACGGTCGGCCAGGCGGCCCGTAGGCGCCTGGAACAGGGCATACCCCAACGTGAAGACGCTGAAGACCCAGCCGAGCTGGACCGGGGTCAGGTGGAATTCCTTCGAGATGTACTCGCCGGAAACGGAAATATTGACGCGATTCAGGTACCCGATGGCGCTGAGCACAAATAGCCACGCGATCAAAACCCACCGGGTCCGGCCGAGCGCAGGGTTAGGCATAGACTTCATATCATAGCGAGGTCTGCCGCGCCAGCGGCGCCGCCACGATCAGGATGGTCTCGGCGAGCATGAGCATGAGCGCTCCGGCGAGGTACATGTTCCTCTGCGATGCTCGTGTCACCGGATACTCCTTATCGTTCCTGGAGATTCTTCAGGGCCAGCATGGCGGCGCCCTTCATCGAGGACTGCTCCTCGAAGACGTACTCCGCGTTGCCCAGCATCCATTTCTTCTTGGCGTTGATGATGGACGGGTTGACGGCGCCGCCGGTGACGTGAACCACGGGCTTGATGGGCTGCACCAGCGAGATCTCTTTCAGGTGCTCGCGCTGGTACTCGGCAAGCCCTCTCACCATGGCGGCCATCAGCTCTTCGCGCGTGGTTTCCGGGGTCATGCCGAGAAACTCGGCCTTCAACGGCTGGAGGCTGTAGCGGGAACCCATCAGGTACGGCGTGTAGGTGACCGTGCTCTCGCGCCCGACCCAGTCGTCCACGGCCTTGGGCATGAACTCCTGGTAGAACTGCTGCGGCGTCATCTCGCGGCAGAACACGCCGTGGAACCACTCGAACGCCTTGCCTTCGGCGTTCATCACGTAGAGAGTCACCCAGCGGTTGGCGATGACGTGCGCGCGGACGTTGTACCTGGTCGAGGGATAGCACTTCTCCAGGCATACCATGCTGATTTCGCAGGTGCCGGTCACGTCGACATAGTCGCCGGGCTCCTTGATGCCGATCGAATAGGCAGCCAGTGCCGCGTCGTTGCCGCCGATCACCACCACCGGCGGCTGGCGGAAGCCGAGCTTCGAGGCCAGCTCGCTCCGCATCCGGCCGGGGCTTTCAAAACCGAGCATTACCTCCGGAAGCTGGTCCATCCGCAGCCCGAACTCGCCGGCGATTTCCCGGTTCCAGGTGAGGTCGTTGCGGACCGTGTTGTACAGCGCGGTCAGCGAAGCCGACGACGGATCGATGGCGAATTTGCCGGTGAGCCACTTGGCGAAGAAGGTGTTGGAGTGGCCGAAACAAGCGGCGTTTTTGAATACCTCGGGCTGGTTGTCGCGCAGCCACAGAATGCTGGCCAGGGAACAGCCGCCGGCCACCGGCATATTGCCGGTCTCGGCCAGGATGCGCTGAAGGCCAATTCGGCTGATGATCTCGGCCGCCTGCACGCGCGAGCGCTGGTCGAGCATCAGGATCGCCGGATAGAGCGGCGTTCCATCGGCCGCCATCGCAGTCATGCCGGGCGTGGTGCCCGAAATGCCGATGGCGTCCACCCCGGCGAGGGCATCGCCGAGCTGTGCGCAGCCGGCCACAAAAGCGTCCTGCCATTTCCGCGGATCCACATCGCTGAACTGGCCGTTGCAGTAGGTATTGATGGCGTAGCTCTGTGAAAACTGGCCAGCCGGCTCCAGGGCGCCGTTCGACTCCCTGAAAACGCCGATCTTCATGCCCGTAGTGCCGATATCCACACCGAGTACGGCAGTCATGCAAGCCTCCTCAAGACCTTGCTCACTGCTTGATCACGGTGCCGTCGCGGCGCCGGACTTCTCCCCAGCCGCCGTTCAGGTTGTTTCTCCCCGCGGTGAAGGGGAACTTGGAGGCCGCCTTCTCATCCACCTCGATGCCCCAGCCAGGCTTCTCGCTCACCCACAGGTACCCGTCTTTCATCACCGGGCAGCCCTGGAAAACCTCCTGCGTGCGATCGTTGAACGGCGAGTACTCCTGGATGCCGAAGTTGTGGCAGGCCACGTCGAGCGTGACGTTCGCCATGTGACCCACCGGAGAAACGTCGCCCGGCCCGTGCCACGCGGTCTTAACACCGAACATCTCGGCCAGGACCGCAATCTTGCGCGCCGGCGTGAATCCGCCCGTCTGGGAAAGGTGCACGCGGATGTAATCGATCAGGCGTTCCGCAATCAGCGGAATCCACTCGTGCGGGCTGTTGAAGAGTTCGCCCATGGCGATGGGCGTGGCGCAATTCTGCCGGATCTGCCGGAAATAGGCGAGGTCCTCCGGCGAGAGCGGATCCTCGATGAAGAACAGCTTGAACTTCTCGGCGTCCTTGCAGAATTGCACGGCCTGGTTGGGCGACACGCGCTCGTGCATGTCGTGAAGCAGCTCGACTTCTTCGCCCAGCTCCTGCCGGCAGACTTCCAGAAGCTTCAGCGCGCGGCGGAGGTAGACCGCCGGTTCGAAGACCGGTTGATCGTGCAGCGCCTTCGCCGCCACGCCGCCGCGGCCGCCGGCGCCGTAGCCGGCCATTCCGGGAACGCCCACCTGAACACGCACATTGCGGAACCCTTGCGCCAGGTAGCGTTTCGCCGCCTCGACCACGTCCTTATAGTCCGGGCCATCCGCATGGCCGTAGGTATCGGCGGCCTCCCGGCATTTGCCGCCCACCAACTGATAAACCGGCATGCCCGCCTGCCGCCCCTTGATATCCCAGAGCGCCATGTCGATGCCGCTGATGGCGTTGTTCAGCACCGGACCGTTCCTCCAGTACGAGCTGTCGTAGCAGGATTGCCAGATATCTTCGATCCGATCCGTGGTCTTGTTGAGCAGGAACGGTTTCAAGTACTTCTCCACTGCGGGCTTGACCAGATCGGCCCGCTGCGTGAATGTGGCGCACCCATATCCGTAAAGGCCGTCCTGGTCCGTGGTGATCTTGGCTACCGTGAGCCGCACGCCGGCGGGTTGGGATTCAATCACGCTGATGTCTTTAATGCGAGGCGCGCCCATGCCGCGTGTGGCGCGGGCCACCGCCTCTTGCGCCTGTTGTTCGCGGGAACTGACGAGGCCTAGCAGCCCGGCAGCCCCCAGGGATTGGAGCAGATTGCGACGTTGTAAGCTCATTACGGTCTCCCACTTTGGGCGGATTCGCCCAAAGAATCAGGTTACTATATCACCACCCTCTCCCCGGGCTGGATCATAGCTCTAAAGTGCTACCTGGGAATGGCTCGATTGAGCCGTGTGTAACTTCCGCCGTGGCCGAATCATCGAAGGAGATGGAGGTAAACATGCTTAAGGGAGCGTCCCCAAGGGGGATCTTGGCAAGCCTGGTCAAGGTGCTTGCGCTTTCCATGCTGTGGCAGTTGGCTGCCAGCGCGCAGGTGGCTGCCAGTGCGCAGGATAACAGTTGCTGGTTGCGCGACGGGGTCTCACCGGCTAAATCGCTGGTTTACCTTCTCTGCGAACAGGGCGGTTTGATGGTCACCACGGATGCTGGAACGACCTGGACCAACCGTAACACTGGCGCGAAGGGGCATCTGCGGAATATTGAATTCTCCGATACCAGCCACGGTTTTGCGGTCGGCGATGAGGGGCTGTTGGTTGCCACAGCCGATGTCGGCAAGACGTGGGAGCCTCGGAAAACGGGCACCACCGAGAATCTGACAGCCATTCAATTCGTCGGCCAATCGGGCTGGGTGACCGGGTACGACGGAGTCATTCTTCACTCGGCGGACGGGGGTCTCACCTGGTCCCTGCAAACTACAGGTACCAAGGAGTCGCTCGAAAACCTCTTCTTCCTGGACGCGGACCACGGCTGGGCTGTCGGCTGGGCCGGCATGATTCTTCGCACCACGGATGGCGGCAAGACGTGGCAGCAGGCCAGGACCGATGCGGCGTCGTGGTCGCTGACGTCGGTGTATTTCCATGATGCGAACAACGGCTGGACCGTGGGATTCAGCGGGCAGATCTTGCGCAGCCGCGACGGCGGAGTGACATGGAAGGCGCAAACCAGCCCGGTGAAATCGTCGCTCTCCTCCATCCTTTTCGATAGCTCGAATCGCGGCTGGATCACGGCGGATGAGACTCTTCTGGTGAGCGAAGACGGCGGTGAAAGCTGGAAGGACGTGAGGGGCGTCGACAACCAGCTTTTCCTGTGCCAGCTTATCACCGTGGACGGGTCGCCCTGGGCAATCGGTCAACTCGGTGTATTGAGGCAGACCGGCGGCCCGGGCTCGGCGTGGAAAAAGATCGAGAGCCTGGTGCCGGACGACCCTTTGAAAGCCAGCTATGCGACGACCAGCGTGTCGGCGTCCACCAAGCCGGATTGACGGCGCTCACTTGTCGCCCGATTCGTCTGTTACGTTCACGGTGTAGTCGCGGGCGAGTGCATAGGCCAGCCGCTCCAGCCAGGTGTCCCGGTTACCCTGACGCTCGGCGTGGCCATCGGCGTGCCATTTGAGCGACTCCAGGCTGAAGGAGTTCGACCCAACCGCGGGATCGTATTGGCTTCCACTGGAACTGATCTCAACTCCCTGCTGGTCCAACTTGATCAGGTAGCTGTAGCTCTCGCTGAATTCTTCGCCCCCCATACGGTGGGCGACTTCGATCTGGACGTTAATCTCCGGTGTCAACTCCGGCAACTTCTTCAATGCCGCAACTGCGCGTTCGATCGCCTTAGCTTTTTCCGGGGCGAGGCTTGGCCGCACCGCCAGGGGCGCGAGTCTCCGGCCAACCTCCGCCAAGAAGGCCAGATCATTGTCGAAGCGAAACCGCTCCTCGCCGGCTGAGTCGTGGTTCTCCATAACCAGCATCGATTGTACATCCACCGCCGCCACCGGCCCGCGGCGCGCCCGCGGGGTGTAGACTATTTAGGAAGCGTGAGTCCCAAAGGAGGCAGAAATGGCGATGAATCGACGCAGTTTTTTCCACACGGCTTACGGGACGGCCGGGGCCGCCCTCATCACGGCGCTAGGGAGACCTGAATGGCTCCGCGGCGCACCCGCTCGGAAGGCGAGCGATGTCCTCTACCTGGGGCCGGAAAAGGTCAAAGTGACTCGGATGGCGGTCGGCTTGGGTACCAACGCCGGCAACGTACAGCGCGAAATGGGACTCCAGGGCGTGGCCGACCACCTCAAATTCGCCTTTGACCAGGGACAGTTCTTCTGGGATACGGCCGACGCCTACAAGACGCATCCCCACGTCAAGCAAGCCTTGAAAAGCATCCCGCGCGAGAAGGTGACGATTCTGACCAAGACCGATGTGCGCACCAATGGCGCCGACATGAAGGCCGCTCTGGACCGCTACCGGCTGGAGCTGGGGACGGATTACATCGACATCGTCCTGTTTCACGGGATGCGCTCGCCCAACTGGCCGACGGAAATGAAGCCGATGATGGACGTGCTTTCGGAAGCGAAAGAGAAGGGCATCGTACGCACCCACGGCGCATCCATCCATTCGCTCGACGCGATGAAGATGGCAGCGAAGACGCCTTGGTGCCAGGTGCATTTGCAGGGCATCAATGTCGCCGGCGTGAGGATGGACTCGACCAACGTGGCTGAGGTGGTAGCAGTGCTGCGCGAATCGAAAGCGAACGGCAAAGGCGTTATAGGCATGAAGGTCCTCGGTGAGGGCAGCCTGGTGGGCCGCATCGACGAAACGCTGCGCTTTGTGCTGGGGCTCGATTGCCTGGACTGCTTCACCATCGGCGCGGCCAACCGCGGCGAGCTGGCCGACCTGATCCGGCGTATACCGCAGAATTCTGTGGCGGCCTGACGCACCGTGGTAACCGGCTGGCCGTTTGGCGGGAAGGATTGCTGTAACATTGGATTTACCTTCTCGTTCATCGTAAATCCTCTCGACATGGGTGATGTCATGAATTATTCGCGCTGGTTCCCGGTTGCCGCCTTGCTTGGCGCGGCCCTTTCCGCTGCTTCCCAACCGAAGCCGCTTTCCTCTTTCGACCCTCAGGTCAAACCGCTGCTGGCGCGAATGACGCTGGCGGAAAAGATCGGGCAGATGACCCAACCCGATCAGGAGAACATCAAGGATCTGTCGGATATCGAACGATATTTCATCGGCTCCATTCTGAGCGGCGGTTCCTCCGACCCCAAGGAGGGCAACAGCCTTCAGGCCTGGACCGACCTCTACGACCGCCTCCAGCAGCACACCGCGAACACGCGGCTCAAGATTCCGATCCTTTACGGCATCGACGCGGTGCACGGGCACAATAACGTGCTCGGCGCGGTCATCTTCCCGCACGAGATCGGGCTGGGCGCGACCCGCAACGCCGCGCTGGTTGAAAAGGTGGAGCGCGTCACCGCCGAAGAAGTCCGCGCCACCGGCATCCAGTGGGCCTTTGCGCCGTGCGTCACGGTGCCGCAGGATGTGCGTTGGGGCCGCACCTATGAAGGTTTCTCCGAAGACCCGCAACTGGTGCGGGAAATGGCGGGGGCGGCGGTGCGCGGCTTCCAGGGCACGGACCTTGCCAACCCGCTTTCCATCCTGGCCTGCGCCAAACACTATGTGGGCGACGGCGGCACCGCGTTCGGCTCCGCGCGCGGCGGCCGGGGCCTCGACCAGGGCGATACGCGCGTCGACGAAGCCGCCCTGCGCCGCATTCACCTGCCAGGCTACATCGCCGCGGTCCAGGCCGGCGTGGGTTCCATCATGCCCTCCTACAGCAGTTGGAACGGCGTGAAAGTCTCGGGCAACCAGCACCTCCTGACGGAGATCCTGAAGCAGGAGCTGGGCTTCCAGGGATTTCTGATCTCCGACTACAACGCCATCGACCAGGTGGATCGAGACTACAAGAAAGCCATCGGAATCTCCATCAACGCCGGCATGGACATGGCGATGGTGCCGAGCAAATACAAGGAGTTCATCGCCGGCCTGAAGCAACTGGTGGACGAGGGCGCGGTGCCGATCGCGCGCATCGACGACGCGGTGACCCGCATTCTCCGCGTGAAGTTCGCCATGGGCCTGATGGACCAGAACCGGTCGCAACTGGCCGACCGCAGGTTGCACCAGACGTTCGGCTCGGCCGGGCATCGCCAGGTGGCTCGCGAAGCTGTGCGCCAGTCGCTGGTGCTGTTGAAGAACCGGAACCAGGTCCTGCCGCTGAAGAAGACCGCGGCCCGCATCCACGTGGGCGGCAAGAGCGCGGACGACCTCGGCAACCAATGCGGCGGCTGGACCATCGACTGGCAGGGCAAGAGCGGAGACGTCACCCCGGCCGGCACCACCGTGCTGGCCGCCATCCGGCAGGCGGTCTCGAAGGGCACCCAGGTCACCTTTTCGAAGGACGGCACGGGCGCCGCCGGAGCCGCCGTCGGGGTGGTGGTGATCGGCGAGTTACCGTACGCCGAAGGGAATGGCGACCGCACCGATCTGGCACTGGCTCCGGAGGACGTGAACGCCGTTGCCAGCATGAAGGCGGCGGGGATTCCCGTGGTGGTGATCCTGTTCTCCGGCCGCCCCATGATCCTCGGCGGCGTGCTGGATCAGGCCGATGCCGTGGTGGCCGCCTGGCTGCCGGGCACCGAGGGCGAAGGCATCGCGGACGTGCTGTTTGGCGACTTCAAGCCTACGGGGAAACTCTCGTTCGCCTGGCCGCGCTCGATGGCACAGGTGGCCAGGCACCCCGGCGACAAGGATTACGACCCGCTATTTGCGTTCGGGTACGGCCTGAGTTGGTAGGGCATGCTTTAGCTTGCCCTCGAGACTTTATGAAACCGTGCACCATGGTCCCGATGGAACGCCGGAGCCGCCGATTCCCGCGCGCATGGCTTTAAGCGCCGGCAATGCAAGTCCCGGTTTTTCAGCGGCAATAGGCTGTTCGTGGGAAAAGTACTAGTACTTAGCCACACCAGTACTAACTTTCGTTGACAGTCGAGTGCGCGTCCGCTACGCTAACCGTTACCTCAGGGAATTTATCCTCTGGGTAACAGTGAGAAGGAGGAGAACATGAGAACGTTTATTCTTGCGGCGTGCGTCTTTTTGCTTGCACTCACCGCGTACGCCGGACCCATCGTCCCGGTCAACCTGATTGTTGACCGCGGTGGTCTGGAGTGGGTATGGGCTTCCCCTTGTGCTCCAGAGCAGCCTAGTTGCGGTAACTCCATCGTGGATTCAGCGGCAATGCGTTCATTGATGACGGTTGGAGACTTGCTGACAACAACGAGTGGCTGAGCAGCTTCACAAGCAGCCTGGATGTGTATAACGCGTTTGGCGGATCTACTCCGTTGTGCGCTTCGTCCTACTTCGGAAGCGGTTATAGCCACTGCGACGCTGGCGACGCCTTAGCCGGCTATATCTGGGGCGCCCCCCAGCCCATCGGAAACTCCGACGCGAACAATCTGGCGTCGGAGAGCTTCCTCGTCAGGGGCGCTGCGGTTCCTGAACCGACGACCTGGGGCCTGCTCGGTCTCGGTATCGCCGCAATCGCCGCCCGCCTTCGCCGCCGTAGTTAGGTGGCAGCTCTGGAAACCCGGGGGGCGCTCTGGCGCCCCGGAACTTGCGGCCGACAGGCTTAGTTCATGCCGGCGTACGCGTTTCGGCCGCCTTGGCATAGGGGGCTGGATGTCCAGGGCCACCGAGCGACCCGAGAGGAGCGATTGGAGCGGACCTACCGCCGTCTCCAGACACGTCCTTGACATAAAGCGCGCTACAGGCCCGCCAGAACCGCCCGCCAGACTGGTGGATGACAAATAGCCACCATCGCGTCGCCTTGCCGACTCGGTGAATTGAAACAACCCTGTCCAGGATCTCGCCGCCGTTATCGCGAGAGCATGCGCCGTTCGAGTTCCGATTCGGCGAACCGGGATGGCCGACACCTTGCGTCTGGATCTGGACGGCGGTCAGTTAGCGCCTGCCGCATGTGGCGGCGATGCCGAGGGGCGGCAGTCGCATCGGATAGCGCTCAGAGTAGCCGCACGGCGCGGTCGAAAGCCGGTTGCAATTCTTTGAGAAGTGCAGCGTTGCGGCCCTCCTGAACCGCAGAACCGAAAACGGCGGTCACCATCATCTCAAGAGAAGGCCCATCCCGTCATCGGCTGAGTATTGGCTCCCGGTCAGGGCATGGCCTTGTAGTATGCCGCGATGAAGGCGGCCGCCGGTCCGTTCTGTTCGTGCAAGTGGATCCCGTCGATCTGCGCTGCGCAACTCACGGCTTCGAACTTAGGTACCACCGAGACCAGATCCGGATGGTTCGCCGCCACCTTTGCCAGAGCCGAGTCCACATACTCGGGAACATGACAGTCCTGCTTCTTGGCGTCGTGGTCGGTGTTGGGACCAAGCGGGGGTTTGTCGGGATGGCACCATCCGTTCATCGGACACCGAATGATGGTCATGATGTCGATTCGCTTTGCGCTGGGACGTTTGGCGCGAATGGTTGCCAGCGTGGCCTCCAGACTATCTTCCCAAGCCTTTTCGGATGTCAACTCCCAGGACCATGCCTGATAGACAATCCTGTCTGGCGCGTCCCCGTTCTGGGCGCAAGGGACGGTCAGCCGGACATTATTCACCCCGCCGACGTTGGTCGGGCTCCACGTATAGCTGTCAGGTTTGGCGTATTCGTACGTATAGCCGTAGTGGGAAAATCGCCCCTGCCACCTGGTCTTGAGATCGCCAAGGCCATTGTAAAAACCTCCATCCCACCACTCGCCGCTGGAATAAAGACCAATCAGTTCGGTGCAGTTAAAGGGACCGCGGGGCGGCGTCACCGGCGGGACCGCCGCCTTCTGGGCCGCTGCCGTCTGTGCGAGCAGAACTGCGAAGGCCAGGGACTTCAGGATTAAAGAAACGTTAGTCGGCATGTGCTTCCAGCCTCCCTTGATTTGGACCCACGTGGAGTATAGCATTCCTTGCCGAGTGAGTGCGGGATCATTTCCTGGCCGCGGATGTGACTCGCTCGATCAGCCCGGATCGTCAGCAGGCGGGAACTTGATCGGCTGGGATCCGCCAGCGGTGTTCTCTCCGGATGGCGCATAACCGGGATGTGGGTTGTCTCCGTTCGCTGGTTTTTGGTTAAGCCGCCAACCAGCTTGATCGATACTGATCATACCTGAGTCGGACGGGATAGGGCAATGCTGGGAAGCACCCGAGCAACCCGAGCGACCGGCTCAGCGGCCGGAAAGGCAGGGGACAGGTGCGGCCTGTCCCCTTGATGAGACCGTGCCTCTCGAAAATCCCGAACTACATGAGAACATGGATCTTGCGTGTCCTCCATCAACTCCTCCGTCTGGGCTTAGCGCACTTCATGTGTCAGCCGAAGCCGCATCGGCCGTCTTCAAATCCCGAGCCGCACTCCCTTTGGAGAATCTTGCGCTACGCCATCAACTCGGCGTCCTGCAGCACTTGGCGAAGCGGCCGAAACGGACCTCGTCCGATCGGCTCCTCTGGGCTTGGCTGTGTGAAGTCTGGGGCGACTGGCGCTCCGCCCTCGTCATCGTAAAGCCGGAGACTGTATGATTTTGGCGATCGCTGGGAGCACGGCATCGTCCTGGAGAAACGGCTTCCAGTTGATCCGGATACCACGTATCCGGTCTGCACGGATGGTCAGACTCGCGTGTCCACCGGAAGATTGTGGAGGCATTCCAGGGTTCTACGACTTGGTAGAGGCCCTCAACGACCCCAACCACGAACGGCACGAAGAAATGCTCGACTGGATCGGCGACGATTTTGATCCCCAAGCCTTTTCGGTTGACAAGGTCAACCGGATGCTCGCGCACTTGGGTAGGCATCGCAAAACGTCGCAGAGTTAGTCGTCGCCACTCCGGCACGGGCTTACCGAGAGACGGGGATCTGACGGTAAACAAATACGGGAATGGGATCCTATCCACAGCTCTCAATTGTATGCCCAAACCGCCACCTGCCGAATGCCGCCGCAGTGCCTGGCGAACACGTCCCGACAGCACTTTCAGCCGTATTCACCGGGATGCGCCAGCGACGATGAAAAGCCGCGTACGGACGTGCCGCCGCAACGACGGCACCGGCGCTGATCCGGGAGGCAAACATTCTCGGAATATCTAACCTGCATCGCCGATGTAAAGATCACTGTTCTGACAACCGCGAAATGGTGAGAGTCGCGAAATCGAGGACTCGAAAGCGGGTTGACCGAGAGAACCGACGTAATGCTTGCTCCGACACCCTGGGAAGTAGCCCACCAGAAATGCTCGATGGAACGGTGGTGGTGCGGTTCGGACCTCACGAAGTGGCCCGCTGGGCGCCCGGCAGTCTGCCCGCGCCGAAAGCGAAGAATTGGAACGCCCCCTTTCCCGTTTCCCCCTTCGAGGGAAAGCCGGGGCGGGCGGGTTCCCCCCACGCCGCAGGCACGCTGCGCGCCAGCCCAAAACGCTGGCACGCACCGTGCTGGCGACTCCCCCCACAAGAAGGGCTGCCGCCCCCCTTGTGCATCCCCGCGCCGGCCTCCGGCGCGGATGCACTTTACGTTACAAACCGGACATTTCACTTGGTAATAAAGCCGGACAACTTGACTTGCTACCAACAGGCCGTAAGGATCTGTGCGGTAACGATCTGTGCCGTGAGGAGTTTACGCGGGGCAGCCGGTATTACTCACGTTGGGTAATATGCAACGAGTCCGGGTGACGACGAAGTTGGGCCAGTTCCTTGAAGCGGCGAGCACAGCTTGATCAGGGTTGCACCACACGTGCAACCTGGGCTGGCGTGAACGGCGTCGTACCCCCGGGGCCCGTTCCTATGAAGCCGTTGGACGCTCATTCGTACATACTCTAAACCGAACTTGAGATGCGGAATTGTATAACTCGTGAGAAGGGACTTCGCGACAGGAATGCCGGGGCGTATCTTCGGCGCTTGCGTTGTTCAGTTCTGGTCGGCTCTCACGTCCGCGCCTGAACGCCGCGGGCGGTCGTATGCGGAGACCCAGCCCTGTTGGAATCTGAAAATCGCCGCCGCGGTTTTAGCGCCGACGAACTGAGCAGGAGACAGCATCTGCTAGAGCACTCTGAAACATTGAACGTAGTAGGCCTGTTGAAAGATGCATAACACCCATTATCTCAGATAGTTAGGGGGTCTAGTAGCTCAAAAGTTGTTGAGAGTGTCCGTCGGAGTTTGGGGCGGCAGGCCGAACCGGAGCGCCTCACCGCAGAGTCGAGAATTGCAACACCTTCGTTGCTTCAAGGAGCGATTTTCCGCGGCAAGGCAACAAAAAAACAGATGTAGAAAATCGATTTATCTTGTGTCGAGGCAGGAATTGTCGGAGAATGACCTTCTGGGGGATTTCGAAATGAAAATCCGGCTACATCGAAGGAATAAGTGGTATGTATGGCTCCTGGGACTGCTTTCTCTTCTGTGGTTCCTGATTCGCGTGATACCGAAACCGAGCCGCGCGTCCTATCCTTGTCAAAAGGCGGCGGCCCCCCTGGCAGCCGGCTTCGTGGTCTGGCTGGCAGGCCTGGCAGTTCCGGGCGTCTTATGGCGGAAAGCCTGCGGGCGATTGCCAAGTGGGCGAACCCGTGCGGCCGGGGGCACTCTGGCACTTGCGATTACAGCGGCCGCGAGCTGGTCCCTGATTAACTCCACATCGCCTTTACACGGTTTTGAAGGCGGCGATGCTCCTTACAGACTCTCAGATGGCCCTCTTTCCCCGATAGGAACCGGCAAGGGCATTTATCCGGCGCGCGTCGTCTGGGCACATGATCCCAAAGCGATCTCGTGGAACCTGGTTGGAAACTGGTGGGACGATGCCTACAACAACCAGGCAGCGATAGACGGGATGGTCTCAAGGTCTGTCCAATGGCTGAGTGGGAAGAAGGGCAGTGGCGAAGCCTGGGGGGTGATTTTCCAATACTTCAACCGGACGCATGGCCGGGGGAACGCGGGCTACCGGACCGGGGAGAAGATCGCTATCAAGGTCAACATGAACAACACGACGGATCACGGCACGTCCAACCGGCTCAACACGTCGCCGCACCTGGTGTTGTCCATACTGCAACAACTCATCGACACTGCGGGCGTGCCTCCCTCGGCGATTACTGTGCTCGATCCCAGCCGGTTTATCCCTCAGTACCTCTTTGATAAGTGCCACAGCCGGTATCCGGACGTGGTGTTTATCGATCACGTAGGGGGAGATGGACGAAAGAAGGCGGAATATCAGATGAATGCTATACCGTTTTCGGTCTCGAGCCAAAATGCCGCCGGTATCGCAACTGCGGCGATCGATGCCAGTTACCTTATCGATGTGGCAATCCTGAAGGGGCATGTCGGACAGGGGGTTACGCTTTGCGCGAAGAACCTGTACGGCCTGACCAGCATAGACCCCAACTGGCGGAAGAACCACCATGATTACTTTAGTCCGAAAGCAGACGGAAGTCCGACCTACATGACCTTTGTCAACTTCTTGGGCCACAAGGACATGGGGGGCAAGACGATGCTGTTCGTCATCGATGCGCTGTTTGCCAACGACCTGGTTGACGACCCGCCTCATCTGAAGTGGAAGATGCCTCCATTCAACGACAGCATGCCGGCCAGCCTGCTGGTTTCGCAGGATGGCGTAGCGATCGATTCGGTCGGCTTGGATTTCCTGCGGTCGGAATGGCCGAATCTGGCGGACCTCTCCTACTCGGACTACTACCTACGCGAAGCGGCCCTGGCCGACGATCCGCCGTCGAAGACGTTCTATGATCCGGAGAGGGACGGGACGAGATGCGCCAGCCTGGGCGTTCATGAGCACTGGAACAACGCCATCGACAAAAAGTACTCACGCAACCTGGGTAAGAATCAAGGCATCGAGTTGTACACCGGCCCGAAGTAGGCTTCGCAAATGTCGCTTGCTTATGGCCTGACTGGGCTGACGCGGGTGTGCTCCAGCTCGATCTCGCCGGGCAGGCGGGCCTTTTGTCACCTCCACACCCTGCCGCCACAGCCGGCAGCGACGTTCCAGCGGCGCCAGAGGCGTGCCAGAATGCCTACTTTTTCCGATCGCGGGCGGTTAGCACTCTATGAGTAACGTACTCAATCTGAATTGGGCTCTGCGCGCGAAACACCGCCTTCACTACCACCTGATAGAACTCAGGCATCTTCCCGCTTGGCAGACGCATTTTGGAGTACATTTGCCTAGCGTGCTCGGGACTGGTCAAGTACTCGGTAAGGGCCCAGGGATCTTCCGAGTTGAAACACGCCAAACTCAAGATCCGCCTGTTCTGGTGAAGACCTGGAATCAGCGTGATCAGCAAATATCTTTCGCCTGACCGGTCGGGGTCTTTTGGATCAGGTTGGCCGACATACTCGCTCAACTCGCCAGGCTTAGGGTCGAGATTCCGGACTCGGAGCCGCTCATCAATGAACGGGCCCGCCGCCAGGAGTTGCCGAAGCATGGGATCGGTGCTCGGCTTGCTCAGGAAGATAACGTCCTTCTCGCGAGTGTCGTCAGGAGTAAGCTCTGAGGAACGCTTGAGCAGCAGCCGGGGATTTCTGGTTCCCAATAGCCTGGCAATTTCAAACGCCGCCAGAACCGCGCCAAAATCGGCATAGTTTCGATTCTCGTAAAGTTGAGGCTGGTGGAAAAGCTCCTTAATCGACATCAGCAATTTGGAGGACTCGACCCGGGCCATATCGTCTATGGTCCAATCGCGCACATTGACTGAGCCGATGCGGACGAAGAAACGAGATTCAAAAGAAACCAATAGAGGAACATTCGGGTCGATGAATGGCGCCCAGATGGCTTCCAGCTCCGGCGTCCAAAGAGCGTTGATCGCTGCCCTCGTCCGGACGGGCATCGGGGCTGACAGCCCTCCGCCCATGGACCAATGTAGGACAACGAACGTGAGAACCGCACCGGCCAGGAAGGCTCCTGCGCCAACCCAAAGCCATTGTCTGGGTGTGCGTGTGTTGCCCCTCAATTCTGGTACCATCGCGTCGCAGCGCACGAACCTCGGGATATACGAGCCCTTTAAGAGTTGGATGCGGATGGGCGCTTCGGGCGCCTCGGTGGAATAGAACTTCTCCAGCCTGTGCCGGAGCTCGTAAACCCGGCTTCGGACGGCGGAGTTCTCGGTCGGGGAATACGCCGGCGGCTGTCCCAACGCCTGGACGCCGATCACGTATTCGTTGAGATCGGAGGAGCGGCCTTCGATCTCGGATTCGCAGAGGAACCGCAGCAGATTTCTCAACCGGTCGGAACGAGCCAAGGCGGTGCTGCTCAATACCTCATTTAACGCGGAACGTTTTTCCTCAGACGTTAACGCGGACCCTTTTCCGTCGGAAGTGGCGTGGTGATCCATGGGGACCATTTTCCAGGACTCCCCTAGAGGGACATTATCACACAGCGTCGAATCAAGGGGATATGGCCTCCTCCGTCTCGCAGCAACGCGTGCGGAACGCCGCCCAAACAACCCCGAACATCTTCGGAACTATTCGAGAACTTGTAAACTCGGTGGAATCGGATCAGAATCGACCCCTGGTGGACAGTCTAACCCGGTCTTCCGTGTCTCGATTCGAGAGGATTGGGTCTCGAATCGAACAGTCAATGGAGGTGTTATGACCGACAGCACAAGAAGGAATTTCCTGAAAGCGGCGGCGATGGTGCCAAGCCTCGCGCCCTTCTCAAGAGTGCTCGGGGCCAACGGGGATATCCGCCTGGCTATCGTCGGAGTGGGCTCGAGCGTGAAGATTGGTGGGAAAGGCAAACAGGAAATTGGCGTATTTCGCAAGGTTCCAGGCCTCCGCGTTGTCGCGCTGTGCGACCCCGAGCGCGCTCACCTCGATCCGGAAGTGCAGAAATTCAAGGATCGCAACGAACCCTGCGAAGCTTACGTTGACGTTCGCAAGCTCCTGGACAGCAAGGAAATCGACGCGATCTGCGTGACCACGCCCAACCACTGGCATGCGTTGGCGACCATCTGGGCGTGCCAGGCGGGAAAGGACGTTTATTGCCAGAAGCCTTTCTCCCACAATATGTTCGAAGGCCGCAAAGCAGTGGAGGCAGCGAAGAAGTACAACCGTATCGTAGCGGCCACTCACGGCCCCCGCACCAGCAACTCGATCCGCGACGCTTACGAGTGGGTGCACCAGGGAAATCTCGGCAAGATGCTCTATGTCCAGGGGATCCACTACCGTCCTCGGATGAGCATTGGCAAGGTCAGCGGCCCGACACCGATCCCCAAGACTCTGGACTACGACCTGTGGTCCGGTCCGGCTCCGATCTTGCCGGTAATGAGGGAGTACTTGCACTACGATTGGCACTGGATCTGGCCTTACGGCAACGGTGACATTGGCAACAACGGGATCCACCAGGTGGATTCCTGCCGCTGGGCGCTTGGCCAGCAGACGCTGCCGGAACGCGTGCTCTCCATCGGCGGCCGCTTCGGCTATGACGACGACGGCCAGACGCCCAATACTCTGATTACTTTCTATGACTACAAGCCGGTTCCCATGATTTTCGAAGTCCGCGGCCTGCCGAGAAGCGCGGAATTCCTGAACCAGAACTGGGAAAAGAACGCCGCCACCAGCATGGACCACTACTTGCAGCCGGAACTGCGGGTTGGCGTGGTCATCAAATGCGAGGGCGGATATCTCGCTGGAACCAAGGCCTACGACAAGAAGGGCACATTGGTTAAGGAGTTCAACTCGGGCAATTCGAGTGGCAACACCAACTTCGCCGAGGCTGTGCAAAGCCGCCAGTCCAGTCACCTGCAGGCGGACGCCCTCCAGGGTCATCTCTCGGCATGTCTGCTCCACATGGCCAACATCTCCTACCGCGTGGGCAAGGAGTCGTCAAGCGGCCAAATCCGAGAGATGGCCACGGTGGACAAGGAATTCACGGATGCCTACGATCGCTTGCTCGCGCATTTGGATGCCAACCACATCGACCTGGAGAAGCACCCCGCCACGCTGGGTCCATTTCTGAAACTCGACCCCAAGCAGGAGAAGTTTATCGGCACGTTCAGCGACCGGGCCAATGAGTTATTGTCCCGCGAATATCGCAAACCGTTCGTCGTACCAGAAAAGGTTTAGCACCGGAAGGAGACAAACGATGGATTTCAGAATCACCCGCCGCCAACTGGCGTTCGGCAGTTTGGCTGCTCTTCCGCTGGCGCTCGGCGCCGCACCACCCAAACGCACTTCCAAGATGAAGTTCGGGTTCACTACGTACACGTGGGGGAAAGATTGGGATATCCCCACAATCATCGCGAATTGCAGGCGAGCCAAAGCATTTGGTGTCGAAATCAGAACCAGCATGAAGTTTCCGCACGGCATCGAACTGGATTTGAGCGATGCCGGACGGGCGGAGGCCAAAAAGAGATTTGCCGACAGCCCGGTGGCCGTCGTCGGTTTGGCCTGCAGCGAGAAGTTCGATCACACGGATCCGGCCAAGCTGAAAGCCGCCATTGAGTCAGCCAAGGGCTACATGAAGCTGAGCCACGACGTGGGCGGCCGCGGAGTGCGCGTCTTCTGCAACGACTTTCAGAAAGGAGTGCCGGAGGATCAGACGATCGCGCAGGTGGCGAAATCGCTCAATGAGGTCGCTAAATACGCGGCCGGCGTGGGTCAATTGGTCCGCTTGGAAAACCATGGCAGCATGGGCCGGTTCGCCACCCTGCGCAAGGTCATGGACCAGGTGACCGAGAAGAACGTCGGCATCAAGCTCAACTGCGACGCCAAAGACGACGAAGACGGGAAGTTCGAGAGCAATTTCAACCTCATTAAGGGCTTCCTGGATGACACCCTGCACATGCACGACGTGAACAACGACACCAAGTTCCCCTATCAGCTTCAGTCCAACCTGCTCATTGACATGGGATGGGAAGGATGGTGGCTGGTGGAGATGAGCAGCAACGTGCCGGATAAGGTCCAAGCACTGATCGATATACGGCTGGGCTGGGAGCGCATGGTAGCGAAATCGCTCAGCCGATAGAGGGCCGACGGAAGGATTTTGCGCACCGCGCGGGCTACGGCATTAATACCAACGGGGAGAGCTTCCGCAACAACGTTCAGAACTACCTGGAGGTTCCAAAAGCCATGGGGAGTCGTCGCTGGATGAGAGGTTGGCCAGCGGTAGACGGCCGCCCTGGCGCTCAAACATGCCCAGAACGTGTTCCGCCTTTCCCTAAACATCTTCGGAACGTTGAGGGAACTTGCAGACTTGCTGAAGTCGCTGATAATACCTCTATTGGATAACGTGGTCCGCTCGTTGTGGAAGCTCTTGCGGGGTTGTCCGCATTAATAGCATCCAGTTCGGTCCCGAGCTGGCGAAGAGGCACGGTTTGAGCAAAAAACAGCCGTGGAAACTGGCATCGCGTGCCGGCGCCGCCAAGAGATGAAGAAGGACATGCCATGTTACACAAAAGGTTCCAAACGGCCCGGGTGCCGATGACTCTATCATGTAGCTTGGTTGCCGTTATCAGTTTGGTTCTTCTGCCCGCCACCGCCGCCGCGCAGGTTCTTTATGGCTCGCTGACGGGAAACGTTACCGACTCGTCCGGCGCGTCGGTGCCCGGAGCGAAAATCACAGTCGTGGGTATCGATACCGGCGTCGGCAAGCAGGCCGTCACCGACGACCGCGGCCAATTTCTAATTCTGGATCTCCAGGCTGGGCCGTTCAAATTGACGATCACGGCGACATCGTTTGCGACCGTGGTGGAACCGCGCGTGGAAGTGCAAGCCAACGCCATTCGCCGCGTTGACGTCCAGCTTCAAGTCGCGACCGTGGGGGAGAGCGTTACCATTAGCGCTTCGGCGGCGGTACTTCAGACCGACCGCGCCGACGTGAACGCGGAGATCCCGACCTCGCAACTCTCCGACCTCCCCATGACCGGATCCACCGGCGCCCGAAATTTCGAAAGCGTGTTCATAGCTGTGCCCGGCTTCTCGCCTCCGGCGGCCGACCACTCGGTGGCAAACAATCCGCAGCAAGCGCAAGCGTTCAACGTCAATGGGTCCTCTTCCACCTACAACATGGTAAAGCTCGACGGCGCCGGCGACTTCTTTCCATGGCTTCCCGAGGAAGCCGCCTACGTCCCTCCCGCCGAGGCCATCGAAGTCGTAAATATCGTCAGCAACAGCTTCGCCGCCGAACAGGGCATGGCGGGCGGAACGGCCATCAACGCCATCATCAAATCCGGCACCAACACGTTCCATGGCGCAGCCTGGGAGTACAACACCAACAGCGACCTGAAAGCGCGCAACTTCTTTTACGTTTCCGGCCCCAAGAATCCCAAGAACATTCTCAACCAGTTCGGATTGAACCTGGGCGGGCCGATCAAGAAAAACAAGCTCTTCTTCTTCGTCGATTGGGAACGCTTCATGCAGAGGCAGTTGTATTCGACTTTCCAGACAGTGGCGACCGACGCGCTGAAGCAGGGAAATTTCGCCGGCACCGGGACCACCATCTATGATCCCACTACTGGTACCTCCACCGGAACCGGACGTACGCCTTTCCCCAACAACCAGATTCCCAGCTCGAAGATCGCCTTCGCGTCGGCCAAAATGGCCTCGCTGCTGCCAGAACCGAATGTCCCCGGAGGGGTTTCCAACGACTACTTCG
The DNA here is from genome assembly GCA_963768385.1 of Bryobacterales bacterium. GTDB lineage: Bacteria > Acidobacteriota > Terriglobia > Bryobacterales > Bryobacteraceae > Fen-178. The sequence goes on along the minus strand of CAVYHQ010000015.1, from coordinate 116,202 downwards.
CCACCGGCGACTGGCGCTTCACGCGCGACAACATCGACATGAAATTCAACTACAACCCCACCGCCAAGCTCACCGTGTTCGGGCGTTACAGCATCTCGCCGAGCAGCATTTTCGACCCGCAGACGCTGGGCGCAGCCGGTGGAAATGCCATTGACGGCGGGCAGCCCGGCAACGGCCCTGGCAGAGTCCAGAGCATTTCCATTGGCGCGACCTATACCATTTCCCCGCGCCTGCTGATCGACGGCAACGCCGGCTTTACGCGGCTGCATGTCTCGGCCAAGAACACCGACATCAACACAAACTACGGGTTGAATGTTCTTGACATTCCCGGCACCAACGGCCCCAGCCCGTTGCAGGGCGGGGTTCCCTACTTTGCCTTCACTTCATTTTCTTCGCTCGGTAATTCGTTTGCCTCCAACCCGTTCGAGTTCCGCGACAATCTCTTCGTCGAGAGCCTCAACGCTACTTGGATCAAGGGCTCCCATTCCTTCCGTTTCGGCGCCGAGTTTGTCCACTTTGAGCTCGCGGATTTCCAGGCCAACACCGACTACGGCCCCCGCGGCGGCTTCACCTTCAGCGGCGGGCTGACCGCGCTCAACGGGGGATCCGCGCCCAGTATGTACAACTCCTGGGCCGATTTCCTGCTGGGTTATGCGTCCGGCATGGGGCAGGATCACCAGTTCATCGATCCGGCAGTGGTTATCGAGGATCAATATGGCTTTTTCGCCCAGGATCAATGGCGGGCGAGCCGGAAGCTGACGGTTACGTATGGAGCTCGCTACGAGATTTACCCGTACAGCCACGGCCAGCACGGCATTGACGGCCTTCACTACGACCCGACCACCAACATCGTGCACTTGAGCGGCACCAACGTCGACACTGGACACGGGTTTGTGGCGCCGCGTTTGGGCGCTGCCTGGCGGCTCGACGAGAAAACCGTGATCCGCGCCGGCTTCGGCATCAATACCGATCCGACGAACTTTCGCCACAACGTCGAGACCTATCCCGCTGTCATCTCCATGCAATACTCCGGCGCCAACAGTTACTCCGCCGCCGGCACCCTGGCCACCGGCATTCCCGCGTTTGTGGGGCCCAGCCTCAGTTCCGGCGAGGTGACCTTGCCGGCGAGCGCCGGCGCATGGACCTATTCCACGCCATACCGCCGCGGGTACGCGGAATCCTACAACTTCACCGTCCAGCGGGATCTCGGCCACCACTCCAGCGTCCAGGCTGGTTACGTCGCAGCCCGCGACGTTCGTGCCGCCGGCGGCATCAACATCAACGCGGCCGCGCCCGGCACCGGTAAAGCTGGTCAGCCGCTCTATGTCCTTTGGGGCAATGCCTCCACCCTTAACGACCTGGAGGAGGTGGACGAATCCAAATACAACGCATTGCAAGTCCGTGCCGACCACCGCGCCGGCAGCGTGACTTTCGGAATGGCATACACGTTTTCCAAGGCCCTCGATCCCCTCGACGGCGAGACAGGCGGCGACCTGGGTTGGAACTGGGCGCCAGTCATGTATCGGAACTATGCGCTCGCTGGATACGACCGCACCCACAACCTGGAGATTTACGGCAACTATCCGCTGCCTTTTGGCAAGGGCACCCAGTGGTTGAACCATGGAGTGGCGGCGGCCGTCGCCGGTGGGTGGCAGATCAATGGCATCCTTAGCCGTATGAGCGGGACGCCTTTCAGCGTCTCGTCCTCCTCTACATCTTTGAACGCGCCCGGCAACTCGCAGACCGCCAACCAGGTGGTCTCGAGCGTGCAGATTCTCGGTGGCCACGGAACCGGCTCCCCGTACTTCAACCCGAACGCATTTGCGCCGGTCACTGCGGTCGCCTTCGGCAACACGGGACGCAATATTCTGCGCGGCCCGGGATTATTCAATCTCAACGCCAGCCTCTTCCGCACGTTTGACCTGACTGAGCGCTTCAAGCTGCAATTCCGCGCCGAGGCTCTGGGTCTGACTAACACGCCGCATTTTGGCAACCCCAGTGCCACCGTCTCCAACGCAACCTTCACCAACGGAGTAGTCACCAATTTGAACGGCTACGACACGATCACTTCCTCCACCGGCGATCGCCAGTTCCGCTTCGCGCTGAAGTTTCATTTCTGACATGGCGTTGTACAACCGAGGGGCAGAATCATGAGTAACCGACACGACTTTTTGAAGCTTTCCGCCGTCGCGGCGGCCGGGCTGTTGCTAGGTTCCGGCTCCGCCGCCGCGCAGGTCGGAAAGATCCCCGATGGGCTCACCCGCATCTTCGACGGTAAGACCACCAAGGGCTGGCATGTCAGCCGCACGACCCGTCACGGAACCATCCCGAACGTCTTTGTCGAGAACGGCGAACTGGTGCTCAAACAGAGGCCTTTCGGACAGGGCGGACTCGTGTTTACAGATAAGGCGTATCATAACTTCGATCTCTATGTGGAGGTGAAGGCGGCCTGGGGCTGTAACAGCGGCATCTTCCTGCGCTCGACCGAGGAAGGCTCCGCTTATCAGATCGAACTCGATCAGACCCGCGGCACCGGCGCCCTGCTGGGTGAGGGTATGCGAGTCAGCGTCGGCGCGCGCCCGACCGAAGCCGTGGACAAAGTCTGGAGGATTGACGACTGGAATTCTTTCCGCATCCGCATGGAAGGCGACGCTCCGCATATTACAGAGTGGATCAACGGCGATCAGATGTTCGACGTTCAGGAGCCGGTGAACGACAAGATCGCGGGCAAAACCGTAGGCCTTATCGGCTTGCAGTTGCATTACGGGACCGTGTACGATCCGGCGGTTGCCGCGACGATGAACTTCTGGTCAAGTTGGAAACCGGATGCAGCCTACCGTTTTCGCAACATTGCAATCAAGGAGCTGCCATGAGATCCAGGCACTTGCTACTGGCCACCCTGTCGGTGGCTCTTCTGCCTCTAGCTGCGCAGGAGCGGACCTACACGAACGGGATCGGGATGGAATTCGTGCTGATCCAACCCGGCACTATGCAGGTCGGCGTGTACCGGCCGGTTTGCCCGGACCCCAACCAATCCAGCGGCCGTGCAGGGCAGACCGCTGCAACCGGCACGGGCGCCCAAGCCAGGCCGCGCCCGCCGCAGGACCCCCGCGTGGCATGGACCGAAGCAGACTACAAGAAGTGCCAGGAACTCGCCAAACAAGACTCCAGCCCCGGTTTTCCAGTCACAATCAAGAAACCATATTACATGGGGAAGTTCGAAGTGACCCAGGGGCAGTGGAAGAAGGTGATGGGCAACAACCCGTTGACATTCCAGGGAGACAAGGTCAAGGATGATCCTGACAAGCACCCCGTCGAGACCGTCACGTGGCAGGATGCCCAGGACTTCATCAAGAAACTAAACCGGATTGAAAAGACGAAGTTGTATCGCCTGCCGACCGAGTTCGAATGGGAGTACGCCGGCAGGGCGGGCGGTCCCGGGCAACCTACCCGGGCGCAGAGCACCGAAATGGCCGTCATCAGCAGCCCCGGCCGGGAAGCCGGCGAGCCCCAGACGACCTCAATGGTCGGCACTAAGAAGCCGAATCCGTGGGGCCTCTACGACATGCTCGGAAACGTCTGGGAGTGGGTAGCCGACCCCTACAATGGAAAGATGTTTGCTGATCCAGTGCCGGCGAAGAACGGAAAGGAGCACGTCCTGAAAGGCGGCGGCTTCGGCGCGGCGGACAACAAGAACTGCATTTACGCCACCCACGGCGCCGGCCCGGCGGATGTCTATGACGTTGGGTTCCGTGTTCTACGTGACGTTAAATAGGATGTGGCAGGTCGGGCGGCCTGACTTTCCGCCGGGCCTTTGTCCACCAGTTGACCGGCGACCGGCAGATCCGGCTGGCTCTGAAACTGAGATTCTGACGTGCGGCGAAGATGAACAATATGCGACGATTGTTTTCTTCTTTCCTTTTGATTGGCAGTTTGGCCGGCAGCGGCTTCCTGGTAACTGCGCTGATCTCCGGTTCAGCGGCCGGGCAAGATCACAAGAAACGGCCGGCGGCGGCGAAGCAGGCGACGCGTCTCTCCGCGGAAGATGACGCGTTCCTGGATGAACTCTCCCGGCGCTCGTTCCAGTTCTTCTGGGACGCCTCCGACCCGAATACAGGCATTACGCGAGAGCACCTGTATTGGGATGGCTCGCCCTACCCAGCCGAGATTCGGGACGCAGGCAGCACGGGCGCTACTGGATTCGGGATCACGGCGTTATGTATTGGCGCCGAGCACCCCCTGCCCCCCGAATCCTGGTATGCCTGGGAGCGGCCTGCGAACAGCTATGGAGGCTACAAATACATCGGTGTTTCCCTGTTGTGGACCTACCAGTATCCATTCGCGCGGGCAGATTTCCGGGGCCGCCGCGAGAAGCGCGAGCCGCACACGGACTGGTTTGCCAACGCCCAAACCGCCACGCGCGCACATCGCATCTTTTGTATCGATTTGAAGAAGGAATTCCCGGGCTACTCGGAGGATATCTGGGGTATCACCAGTTCGACGAGCAAGTCGGGATACAAAACGTGGGGAGGCCCCCCACGACGGAATAGTAGCGACCGCAGCGTGGTGCCCTGCGCCGCGGCCGGATCTCTGATGCTGACGCCGGATATCTCCATCCCGGCCCTCCGCACCATGAAGAAACAGTATGGAGACAAGATCTGGAACCAGTACGGATTCGCCGATGCCTTTTACCCGAATACCGGCTGGGTATCTCCGGAAGTGATCGGTCTAGACGCGGGCATCACGTTGCTCAGCGCGGGGAACCTGCGCACGGGGAACGTTTGGAGGTGGTTCATGCGGAATCCAGAAATCGTTCATGCCATGGAATTAGCGAGGCTTCAATGACCTGTTCCTCTATCCTGCGGCTGCTGAGCGCCGGTCTCCTGCTTTCGTCGATCTCCTTCGGCGCCAGCCCACGAACCGTCATCCGCCTGGATACCGGCTGGACATTCCACCGCGGCGACGAAGAGGGCGCCTCTGCTGCCGGCTTTAACGACTCCTCCTGGCAACGCGTCTCCATCCCGCACACGTGGAACACAGAGGGCGATCCTCCGCAGGCGGATTACTATCGCGGCCCTGGCTGGTACCGGCGGCAGTTTTCCGCGCCCGCGAACTGGAAAGGCCAACGCGTCTTCGTGCGCTTCGAGGCAGCCAGCCTCGTTGCCCGCGTCTTCCTGAACGGGCAGGATCTCGGAGAGCACAAGGGAGGATTTCAGGCATTCTGTTTTGAGCTCACGCCGCACCTCCGATTTGGGGCCAGCAACCTCCTGGCCGTCCGCGTGGACAATTCCCGACGTGAAGATGTCATTCCTCTGGGTGGCGACTTCACGGTTTTCGGCGGGATCTACCGTCCCGTCTCCTTAATTGTTACCGCCCCATTGAACATCACCCTTCTTGACTACGGTTCGCCGGGCGTCTTTTTGAAACAGCCCGATGTCAATGCAGTTCACGCCACGGTGGAAGCGCTAGCCGAGGTATCGAACGGGTCTGGCGCGGCCAGAAACGCGGAAGTGCTGGTCACCTTTCTGGATGCGCAGGGCCAAAAGGTGATTTCGGCGCGCCGGAGTGTCGAAGTGGGCGCAGGCGAGACGAAGGCTGTCGCGCAGAATCTGGAGATCGAGAAACCGCATCTGTGGGATGGAGTAAACGATCCATATCTCTACACTGCGCGCGTCGAAATCTTCGCGGGCGGCCGGTTGGCTGATGCCGTGGATCAACCCCTCGGATTGCGCTCTTTCCGGGTGGATCCGGCGCGCGGCGCCATACTCAACGGCAAGCCTCAGCAGATTCGCGGAGTCTGCCGGCACCAGGACTGGGGCGGAGTTGGATGGGCGATCACCGAGAAGGAACAGGACGCGGACATGCAGATCATGCGCGAAATGGGCGTGACCGGCGTCCGTCTGGCGCACTACCAGCACAACGACTACTTTTATCGTTTGTGCGACCGCCAGGGTCTCCTCGTCTGGGCCGAACTACCCATGGTGAACGATCTGCGCGGCACGCCTGCATTCATGGAGGGCGCTCGCCAACAACTCACTGAGCTGATCCGCCAGAATCTCAACCATCCCTCCATCGTGATGTGGAGCCTGTACAACGAACTCAGCCCCTCAAACAAAGACAACCCTCTCCCGATTGTGGAAGACCTTGAACGGCTGGCGAAGAAAGAAGACTCCGCCCGTATTCTCACGGGCGCGTTTAGCATTGATGGAATCGAAAAGCTGCCAGCCGTGGGCCGCATCAGCGAACTCATGGCGCTCAACGTCTATCCCGGCTGGTACGTTGACACGCCCTCTGCTATGGGTCCCATCATAGACAAGTGGAATACCTTCTACGGATCCAGAGGCATCATCATCAGCGAGTACGGAGCCGGAGCGAGCATCCACCAGCACCAGCAGGATTTTGCGGAAAGAGCGGCGGGCCGCGCCCCCAGAGATTGGCACCCCGAAGAGTGGCAGACCATTGTTCATGAAAGCAACTACGCCGCCATCAAATCCCGGCTGTACGTGCCGGGATCATTCGTCTGGAACATGTTCGATTTTGCCAGCGCCGGCCGCAAGGAAGGCGACACACCTGGGGTCAATGACAAGGGCCTCGTTACGCGTGACCGCAAGATCCGCAAAGACGCGTACTACTTTTACCAGGCCAACTGGACCACCGCGCCGATGGTCTACATTACCAGCCGCCGCGACACGGATCGCACCACCTCCGAAACGCCAGTCAGAGTGTATTCCAACTTGGACAAAGTGACTTTGCGAGTGAATGGCCATAACTGCGGCGAAGCAGCAGGAAGCGATCTGCATGTCTTCCTCTGGAACAACATCCCGCTGGTCGAAGGTGAAAACCACGTCGAAGTCACGGCCTCGTCCGCCGGCAGATTAGCGAGTGATTCCTGCAACTGGACATATCGTCGCAAACAACCATGACCCGACCATGCCTTGCGGGCGGGCATGAACAGCGCTGCGCAACCCGCCGTGAACCCGGCGGAACTGCAAGAAGACCAAGTAGTCGGACCATGATCGAGCAGACTATGATGACGTATTTGATGACTGGTCTTAAGATGGCCCGACTCGCGCGGAGCTTTTGCGGGGCGGCTGTGGCTCAACGAAGAGGCACAGTTCGGGGAAAAGGGCTGTGCCATTTCGAATCAGAAGGAGTCTTGAACATGAAATCGCCAGCGATTAGGTTCTGTCAGCCTTGTCACTTGCGCACGTGTTCTGCAGAACTATTTGCGGCTCCAGTTCTAAAAAGAGGCTCTTTCATGAGCCAACAATCGTTGTTAGGAGGAAACATGAAACGTCGTAGTCCAACTATGCGCATAGCGTTAACGTTTTTTCTTTTTCTCAGTGTGTGCATCTGTGCCGGCTTGCCAAGCGGCTACAAAGGGAAACCATTCAAGGATGAACAGCATCGTTCAGGCCCGCAGGTGATTCCCGGAACGATCCAGGCCGCTCTGTATGACCTGGGCGGCGAAGGCGTTGCCTACCATGACACCGATGCCATTAACCATGGAAGTGGCGAGCTGAACCACAAGGCGAATCATTGCAGGCCCGGCACACCTGAGTATATCTGCTACTTCCGTGAGAAGGAAGGCGTTGATATTTCCTATACCAAGGATTTCGCCGACTTCAACCATCCCAATCTGGTCACTCCCGAGAAGAATCAGTTATATATCGGATGGGAGGCTGAAGGGGAATGGGTGAACTATACCGTCGATGTTAAAAAGGCTGGGGCCTACAGTATTAACGCGATGTATGGGAATGCGGCTAATACGCTTACCTTTTCAGTCAACAATCAGCCCGCCGGCGAGTGCAAACTTCCTCTCGACACAGGCGGCCCGCATAACTGGAACAAGGCCATAAATTGCGGACAAGTGACTTTTCCACAAGCCGGTCGGCAATTGCTCACGCTGCATTACGGTAACCTCAACAATCTGGCCTACTTCGAGTTTGTGCCAGCCGGGAAGAAGTAACATCATACCGTCGAGGAAACTCCACGATGGCCAAGATAGCGGTTCGTTATACGGATTACTTCGCTCAAAGCACACGCCGCATTCGCGAGGATGGGCTTCTGCTGGTGACCGCCGGCGCGGACGGCAAGCCCAACGTCATGACCATCGGATGGGGAACCATCGGCTCCATCTGGTCGCGGCCGGTCTTTCTGGTATTGGTGAGGCCCTCGCGCTACTCCTACACGCGACTGGAGGAGGCCGGTGATTTCACGGTCAACGTCCCGCCCCGCGAACTGGCCGAAGCCGTGGCGCACTACGGCACGGTGTCCGGCAGAGAGCACGACAAGTTCCTGGAAAACCGCCTGACGCCGGTTCCGAGCAGGCAGGTGCGGCCTCCCATCATCCAGGAATGCGTGGTGCATTACGAGTGCCGGACGCTTCACCGCAACGACCTTGCGCCGGATACGCTCGCACAGGCCGTGCAAGACGAATTCTACGCCCAGGGAGATTATCACCGGGTATATTTCGGCGAGATCGTGGCCGTCTACGCCGACGATGACGCCGCCGGGCGCCTCTAACTCCGGGATGGCGTTGGAAGCCATCAGCCTGTGGGAGAGTGGCGTGAACCAATCCGACTCTCAACATACTGGAAGGGCAGTTTGATCTGAATTCCGGGTAACGGCCCACGGGGTGTGAGGAGACTCGGCGGCGGCGGGGGAGTTGCGGGCAAAGCGAACCACTCCCCGCCGCAGCCCCCGGCTATTTCACGCTGGCGTCCCGCACGATGCGGAAGCCTACATCCCAGCCGTCGCCGGGCCCCGCGCCATGCGTCGCGTAGATGCAGTTCTTCACGTCGGATGCGAATCCGCAGCCCTTCAGCACATGTTCCTTCCCGGTCTTCGGAGGAACCGGATCGGCGAAGATCTTCTCGTTATAATAGTCCTCTACCCACTCCCAAACGTTGCCAAGCATGTCATACAGGCCCCAGGCATTAGGCTTCTTCGAGCCAACCACCTGCGTGCTGGGAGGAGGCGTGGGCGTACCGGCGCGGCCGCCGAAGCCGATCCCTTGCACGGCCATCTGGCGGATTTCGCTCCAGGCCACTTGAGCCGGTCCGCCCGCTCGGCCCGCATATTCCCATTCGAACTCGGTCGGCAACCGGTAGGCCTTGGTCTTCTCCATCCGGTTCAGCGTTTTGATGAACGCTTGCGCATCCCGCCAGGTAACGCTGTTGACGGGGTGTCTGTCGGCATCGCTAGTGACTTTGCTCCCCTGGAAGACCGAGGGATTGTTGCCCATGACTTTCTTCCACTGGCCCTGGGTGACCTCGAATTTGCCGATGTAATAAGGCTTGGTGATCGTGACTGGGAAGCCCGGGCTCGAATCCTGCTTGACGAGTTCCCGGCACTTCTCGTAATCGGCCTCGGTCCAGGTCACTCGCGGGTCCTGCGGCGCGCGCGCCTTGGCCGGGGCTTTGCCTGCGCCTGTGCCGGCCGCAGCAGTCTGCCCTGCCCGGCCGCTGGACTGGTTGGGATCGGGACATGCGGGCTGAAACACGCCCACCTGCATGCTTCCAGGCTGGATCAACACGAACTCGATCCCGATGCTGTTCGTGTAGGTCGGCTCCTGCGCGGCGAGCGGCAACACACCCGCCGCAACCATCGAGAAAAGACAGCCTATTCTCTTCATTTTACGGCAGCTCCTTAATGGCGATGTTGCGGAAGCGATACGCGGCATCTGGCTTCCAGGAACCCGACATCGACGAGGCTCCGGCGACGGCGGGTTGGTACACCGACCCCCAGTGCAATTGCAGACCGATGTATCCCGTCGTCTCCCCCGCAATCTTGTCGTTTACGGGCTCCTCGACGTCGAACATCTGGACACCGTTGATCCACTCGGTAATGCGCGGCGCGTCGCCGACCATGCGGATGCGGAACGAGTTCCAGTCGTCGAACTTCCATACTTTGTCTATGTCCGTAGCCCGCGCCGTTACGCTGACGCGCATGTTTTCGCCCAGCAGGTTGCCGGTACCGCGCGTCTGATCCTGTTCGATCTGGTAGGCCGATCCTCCTTCCGTGGAGCGGAGGAAGATGCCGCTGTTGCAGCCCCATGCTTCCTTCACTTCCAGGTAGAGATCAAAGTCATGATATTTCTTGTCGGTCATTAGAAGACCGCCCTGGCCATAGGGCCGCTGCTTCAACACGATCTCGCCGTTCTCGACAAATGCGTTTCCGGTGGATCCGTGGTGGTTTGTCCTGCTCAGATGCCAACCCTTCAGGGTCTTGCCGTCGAAGATCGGCCGAAAGCCCTCGGGCATTTTCATGGTCTGCGGCCAAACGTCCATTGCGCTCAACAGCACCAGGGCTGTCGCAATGGCCACAATTCTCACACCCTTCGCCTCACGTATCATCTTCCCATCCTTCCGGTCACGCCGTCGCAGCCTTCGCAAGCTGCGTCCCGCCGCCAGGACCGCCTTCGCCAACACCGGCAGTGCCTGAGTAAAACGATTTATCAGACAAAACTATACACGCTAAACCAGGTACGTGTCAAGGGCTTCAAGCGCTTCCGCTTCGCTACTCTCGATATTGTGGCAAACAGGAAAATTGGGTCTTGACCTGCCGCGGATTACGGTGTATATTTCTTGAGTAAATCGATTTATATGTGCCACGGCTTGCTCCCGTCGGGACAAGTGCCGAGGCTTCTCTCACTGCCGGGAACCCACGGGATGAGAGACGCGCCTACTCGAACTGATGGGGGCTTGAAATGAGCGGTATGAATCGCAGAGCTTTCGTGGCGGCAGGTTGTGGAACTCTGGCGCAGGCAGCGTGGCCGCCGGCAGAAAAACGGGCCCGATTAGGCCTGGATGTCTACAGCCTCCGTTCCCAGCCTTGGACGGCTTTTCAGGTCCTCGACTTCTGCGCCAAGTGGAATCTCGAGGTGGTGCATTTCAGCGAACCCCGTTTCCTCGGCAGCCTGGAACCGGAGCACCTGGCGAAGGTCCGCGACTATGCCCGGGAACGGCAGATCGAGATTCAGGCGGGCATGCTGTCGATCTGCCCCACCTCGCGGCTGTTCGACCGGGCGGGCGGCACCGCGGAACAGCAGATTGCGCGGATGGCCGGAGTGGCCCGCACGCTCGGGTCGCCGTTGATCCGCGCGGTTCTGGGGAACTCGGGGGACCGCTCCGGGCCGATCGAAGCGCATATCGAGAGCACGGTTCGCGTCTTGCGCAATGTTCGCTCGCTGGTGATGGACAACAACCTGAAGATTGCCATCGAGAACCACGCCGGCGACATGCAGGCACGCGAGTTGAAGACCTTGATTGAGGCGGCCGGGAGCGATTTTGTGGGCGCATGTCTGGATTCCGGAAACCCGTTGATTACGATCGAGGATCCTCACTTGAGCCTGGAGGTGCTGGCGCCCTACGTGCTCACCAGTCACGTCCGCGACACCGCGGTCTGGCACACGCCCGGGGGCGCCGCCGTAGCGTGGATCGGCATGGGCGACGGGGACATCGGAATCGACGATTACGTGCGCCAGTTCGTCCGGCTGTGTCCCAGTTCGCCAATCCTGCTGGAGATCATCGTTTTTTTGAAGCCGCAAATCATCAACTACTATGATCCGGCCTTCTGGGCCCGGTTTCGGAACACACCGGCCTGGGAGTTTGCCCGATTTGTCGCCCTCGTCAACAAGGGAACTCCCCGGGAGCTTGCCGCGCCGCCGAGCAAGGAGGAGACCCCCCAGCGGGAGTTGGGGGATCTGGAAAGAAGCATCAGGTACACGCGAGCGTTGTTGAACGCTTAAATGGTTACGCCGGGCGGCCCTTCGGCTCCCCCCGGTTTGTGCCAAAGATGGGGTCGTGCAAAATCGATAGTGTCCGGGAAGACAGACACCGGATTCAAAAGAGAGGTGGATTTATGTTCAAGAAAGGGTTGGTAAGGCGAACAACTAGCGGGTTATCAGTACTTGTACTGGCGCTGTTTTGCGTCGGAGCGTATGGTCAGACGGTTACAAGTTCGCTGGAGGGCGTTGTGGTCAACCCGTCTGGCGCGGCCATCGCGAATGCTCCGGTGACGCTGACGAATACAGAAACCAGACTAGCCCGTGCCGGGCGAACCGACGACACTGGCACCTATCGCTTCCAGCAGGTCAGCCCTGGTACGTACGACCTGACGGTTGCGGCGGCAGGCTTTAAGACCGAAACCCAGACGGGCATTACCATAAGCGCCAGCGAAATTCACAACGGCGGCAGGATGACCCTGGCGATCGGCTCTGTGTCGGACACCATCTCGGTTACTGCGGAACAGGCCACGATCCAGCTGGAGAGTTCCGAGCGTGCCGCGACCGTCGGTGCCATGGAGCTCACCAATCTGACCCTCAAGGGCCGCGATCTGTTCGGTTACATGAGACTCGTCCCGGGCTTCCTCGATACGCAAACAACACGCGATGTCACATCGCCGGGTTCGAACTCCGGCTTGTACATCCAGGGTAACACGAGCGGCACTATCAATTTCACAGTCGACGGTATCAGCGCTATGGACACTGGTTCGGGCACATCGGTGCACTACGAACCGAACCTGGACTCGATTCAGGAGCTGAAAGTTCTTACCACGAACTACCAGGCCGAGTTCGGGCGCAACTCCGGCGGGACCATCACGGTCGTGACCAAAAACGGCACAAGCGACTTTCACGGCTCGGGCAACTGGTCGTACCGGCACGAAAACCTGAACGCCAACTCATGGGCGGACAATCACACGCTTAAAAACGGCGCGGCTACTCCCCGGCCCCTCTACCGCTACAGCGTCGAGACCTACGCTATCGGAGGCCCGGTGTACATTCCGAAAGTTTTCAACAAAGAGAGAAAGCACTTCTTTTTCTTTTGGTCACAGGAATACACGGGACAGTTCGTCCCCGCGGGCAGTTCGACAACGTACATGCCCACAGCCCAGGAACGCAAGGGCGACTTCAGCGATATGTTCGCCAATAACGGGAACGGAGGGCAGGTCTTCGAGCCGATCCTCGACCCGGCGAACACGAATGCGGCCGGCACGCCTCAGCCGTTCCCGGGCAACATCATTCCGCTGAGCAGGATCAACCCTGTCGGCCAGGCGCTGCTGAATTTCTTTCCGCTGCCGAACAACCCGACTCTGCCCGTCTCCTCTCAGATTGTGAACAACTTCTTTTCTCAGCAAAGCGCTGCCCATCCGCGCCGCAACGACGTGCTGCGCATCGACGTCAATGCCACGTCCAAGCTTAGCGGGTACTTCCGGTATGAAGCCGACTCCGATAACACGGATGCCCTCTACTCCGGAGTCGGATTCGGCCCTACCGACCAAGCCGGACGCGTGAGCGAGAGCGGATCTGCACTGCCGCCGATGGCCAACATCTCTCACCCCCAACCGGGACACGGCTACCAGGGCACAGTCACATACATGTTCACGCCTAAGCTGGTCAACCAAGCCACGTTTGGGTATAGCTGGAACACATGGTCTTATTACTCGGAAGACAACTTTGCCGAAGCATCGCGGGACCTGATCCCCGGTCTCCCAACTCTTTTTCCGGTGCCGACGGCCGCGGATAACATATCCCATGGCAATAATCTTGCGAGTAACGGGTACGACAACCTTTTGCCGACGTTCAGCTTCGGCAGTCAGCTCGGCCTTCCGGGCGGCTCCAATTACACGCGTACGCCAGGTATGCTTTCCGGATCGGAGCACAATGCCAACCCGATTTGGACGATCCAGGACAACCTCAGTACAGTGAAGGGTCATCACGCGTTGAAGGCCGGAATTTATCTGGAAGAGAACAAAAAAATTCAGGGTCAGGGCAAGAACTACGCCGGGGCTTATAGTTTCACGCCCAGTACTTCGACTCCGGCGCTCGATACAAACTCGGGCTACGTACTTGCACTGCTGGGCCAGACCTCCTCGTACAACCAGTATACCGGCACCAATTCAAACATCATTTATTACTGGAATGTCGAGGGCTACGTTCAGGATAACTGGAAGGTAAGCCGCAGGCTGACGCTCGATCTCGGAGTGCGCTTGTATCACGAGCTTGGACAGCAGGATTTGAACCACACGATTGTGAACTTCGAGGCCGGGTGGTACAACAAGGCCACCGCGCCCCGGATCTATCAGCCGGCCTGCAATCAGGCGGTGGCGACGGGCGCGGTCAACCCTAATACAGGGCTGAATACCTGTACCAACATCGCCAACGGCGAGATAGCAGTGGATCCTCTGACCGGGGCGGCCGTATCGTTCGCTTACGCCGGCGCAATCGTGCCTGGCTCGGGCAATTACACTGACGGCAGTCAGATTCTCGGCCTCAACGGATTATCCAACTTTGCGTACACTTACCATCCGCTGTACTTCGCTCCTCGTGTCGGTTTCGCCTACGACCTGTTCGGCGACGGCAAAACGGCCTTCACCGGCGGCTTTGGCTTGTACTTTGACCGCTATTCGACCCAGGGCAATGCAGCCGGCATAGCCCCGATTGATTACCCCGTGACCGTCAACCAGTTGACCTTCTCGCAAATCACCGCCCAGAACACAGGGCAACCTCCATCGATCAATTCCATCCAGGGTCTTACGCCAAACAACACCGGTTGGACGTTTCCGGGCGGGCCGTTTGCGCGCGGGGCGGTGATGAATGGAAGTTCCACCATCCAGCACGATTTCGGCAGCGGAACGGTTGTGACGGTCGGGTATACGATCAACCACTCCTATAATCAGCTCACGAGTCACAATGAGAATTTTCTTCCTATCGGAACTGGCTGGCCGTTTACTCCTTCCCATCTGAATCCCATCACCACGGGAAGCACCAGCGCCGACATCGGCGCCGACTTTGAGAGGACCATTTTCCCTGGCCTGAGCAGTATCACCCTTGAGACAACGAAAGGCTATACGAACTACAACGCTGTGAACGTAACGGTGAACCGGCGTCTCACACACGGGCTGATGGGGTTTCTGGCCTATACCTACTCCAAAGCCATGGCAATGACCGGCGATACCGTTGTCCTCGAGCAGGGCAATCCCAACTATCCCAACAACGATCAGTGGAATTACGGTCGCAGCTCGCTTGATCGCCCTAACAACTTGCAGATCGCGTACACTTACAACATTCCTGGCCTTGGGAAAGCTCTCAATGTCAAGACTCTGGGTTACGTAGTGGACCACTGGTCGCTCTCCGGCTTCACCACCGTTCAGAGCGGCGCTCCATTCCAGCCTAGTTGCAGCTTCGCCTCGGGCAGCCCTAGCACAACCGGCGGTACTACGGGCACCCCCGATCTCAGCGGCCGCTGTTATGTGGTCGGCAATCCGTTCTCCAACCTCCCTACGAACGGCAACGGGCAGGTTTACTTCAACGGAGCTGCGTTCCAGATGAATACCATTAACTTTACGGGGCCGAACCACTCGCTGGTCGGCCCTCCGGTGCTCGGCGATCTGGGAGGTGGCGCGGGAGTTCTCTCGATCCCGCACTACACGAACTTCGATGTCACGCTGACCAAGGCTATTCCGCTCCGCAGCGAGAAACGCACGCTGAAGCTGATGGCTCAGGCCTACAATGTCTTCAATCACACGGAAATCGCCGGCCTGTACAGCAGCGCCCAGTTCAATTTTACGACGAATGCGCTCACGAACCCCGGACAGCTCGGGTATATCAGCAGCGCGAAACCCAATCGCATTTTGGCGTTCGTTGGGCGCTTCGAGTTCTGAGAGAACCGTTGGCTGAGAATGCGGTAACGCACTTAGATGCAGGCGGAGTTGGGGCGACTCATGCCATCGCAGGGGGCGCGAACCTTTGCGCTCCCCTCCGTCTGTTGTAAGGTTGATTCCTCGGGAGCCAGATTGACCTACGGAGGTGGTGCATGAGCTCTGCCATCGATCGTCGCACCGTACTGGGGGCGGCGGCTGCCGCTTTCACGATCGTGCCCAGGCATGTGTTGGGACGAGGGTACATCGCGCCCAGCGACAAGATTACCCTCGCGCACATCGGTTGCGGCACGGAGGGGCTGCGCGAGATGGCGCCCCTTCTGAGCAGCCCGGACATCCAGATGGTCGCTGTGTGCGACCCCAGCAAGGATCCCGTCGCGTATGTGGACTGGAGCAGAAATGGCCTCCGCGACAACATCCGGAGACTGCTTGGGAACTCCGATTGGACGGCGGGCTCCGGCGACCCAATTCCTGGCGGCCGGGAGGTCGCGCGCCAACTCGTCGAGGCCTATTATGCCGGTAACCGCGGCGCTGAGAATTTCCGGGGCGTGACGGCCTACGCGGATTTCAGGGAACTGCTGGAAAAGGAAAAGGACGTCAATGCAGTCAAGATCATGACGCCTGATCACCTGCATGCCACCATCGCCATTGCCGCCATGAAGAAGGGTAAGCATGTGGTGGTCCACAAGCCCATTGCCAACCGCATGCACGAAGTTCGAAAGGTGATGGAAACGGCTCGCGAAACCAGGGTGGCGACGTACTTCATGCCTTGGGAAAGCAACGGCTCGATGGATCAGGTGATGGCATGGATTCGGGATGGGACGATCGGAGCCCTGCGCCAGGTGCACAACTGGAGCAACCGGCCGGTCTGGCCGCAGTATCTTACTCTCCCGGCCGACCGGCCGCCGGTCCCTGCCGGGTTCGATTGGGACCTTTGGTTGGGCCCGGCGCTGGACCGGCCGTATCATCCGAACTATACCCATGCCGTGTTCCGCGGCTGGTACGATTTCGGCGGTGGCGCGATGGCGGATATGGGCCACTACAGCCTATGGGCGGTCCTGAAAGCATTGAATCTGGAGGCGCCCATCAGCGCCGAAGCGGCGCCGAGCAGTGCGTGCCAGATTACGGACGGGACAAGCATCAAAATTGCGAACGATTACTCGTTCCCGCAAGCTTGTACGGTCCGCTTCAAGTTCGCGGCCATGGAGAGCCGGCCCGCGCTCGACCTGTTCTGGTACGACGGCGGGATGCGCCCGCCGACCCCCGACGAGCTGGAAGAGGATGATCGGCCGCTACCCAGCGAAGGCATGCTCTTTGTCGGCGATAAAGGTAAGATCCTTGCCGGCTTCCAGTTATCCAATCCGCGCCTCATACCCGAGTTGCGAATGAGGACGGTCATGGGCGCCGCTTATGCGCCGCCTCAAGGCGGGCGCGGCGGACTGGCAGGGCCCGGCGGCCGCCGCGGCGGCGCAGCGCCTAGCGGCGGTCAGGCGCCGGCGCCTCGCCTGTCCCAAGGGCTGACGGATTGGGTTGCCGCCTGCCGCGGAGGGCCATCGAATCCCGGCAACTTCCTCGACGCCGGGCCGATATCCGAGACCGCGAACCTGTATGCGGTGGCACTGCGAACGGGCGGAAGGAAAATCCTCTACGACTCCGCGAACATGCAAATCGCAAATGTGCCCGAGGCGAACAAGTATCTGACCCGGGAATATCGGAAAGGATGGGAGCTCTGAAATGCACAGCCGCCGTAGCTTCATGACTTCATCTCTGGCCGCCGTCGCGGCGTCGGCTTCTCCGTTGGCGGGCGCTGCCGCGCCTCAAGCCGCCGATCAGAACACCCCTGCCGAGCCGATGCGCCTCTCCGTGCTGGCATACTCGTTTCACGGCCTGATAGCCCAGGGCCAGATGGACGTGTTCGGGTTCATGGAGGCGTGTCAATACCGGTACGGACTCCGGGCCGCGGACCTGTGGAGCGGTATCCTCACCAGCATTGACGAGGCGTACCTCAAGAAGATCCGGGAGGCGTTGGACGGGCGCGAAATGGTGGTGCCTAATCTGGCGTGTGACCTGGGCACTGTCTGGATGGACAATCCCGACCAACGCAAGGCGAACGTCGAGACGGCCATGAAATGCCTAAACGCGGGATGGATTCTGGGGGCGCGTTACGTGCGCGTGGATGCCGGCGGCGGACCGTCCAGATCCTCCGGCCCGGGCAGAGGCGCGCCTGCTGCGCCGCCGGCCGCCGCACCAGGGCGGCCCGCGGAAACCCGGCCGGGCGGCGGGATCGGCAGCGGCCCGCTGCAGAAGCAGACGTGGACCGACGAGCAGTTCGATTACATCGTGAAGCAGTACCGGGTCTATGCGCAATACGCGTATGACCACGGATTCAAGGCGGGGCCGAGAGCCATTACGGTCCGGAAGCGAACTGGGACGAGATGAAGAGGCTGGTGGAGGCGGTGGACCATCGGGCCTTCGGTTTCTGTTGCCACATCCGAGGGCCGGCACCGGCACGCCACCAGCGCCGGGACGGCCGTAGCGTGGTAGCGTGGAGGAAACGGAGCTAATCATGTACAACCGACGCAAGTTTTTGCAGACTTCCGCGGCCGCGGCGGTCTTTTCAAAGACCGTTCTGGGCGCTAACGACAGGATCAATATCGGCGTTATCGGTACGGGGGCTCGATTCGGCCTGCTCGACGCCGCTTTCTACAAACAGGAAGACGCCGACGTCGTCGCGCTTTGCGACGTGAACAAACCCAGGCTCGACGCGTATCAGAGCAAATACAAGGACAAGAAGTTCGAGACGTACGGCGATTACCGGAAGCTCCTGGAACGCAAAGACATCGATGTGATCGTGATCTGCGCACCTGATCACCAGCATGCACCGATAATGATCTCGGCGATCGAGGCCGGCAAAGATGTCTACGTTGAGAAGCCCGCGACAAACACAATTGATGCGGGCGCGGCGATGCTCAAGGCTTACCGCGCCCACAAGCGGGTTGTGCAGCTTGGCACCCAGCAGCGGAGTTGGGATCATTTCCGCGACGCGGCCAAGCTCATCTGGGATGGCTACATCGGAGAAGTGAGGCACGTGGTTGTCGCGCACGGCGGAGGCGGAATGGGCGGAGGACGCGGCCAGGCTCCAGCGGGTTCGGTTCCGGTTCCGGAGGGACTTGACTGGAACGGCTTTCTTGGGCCTGCAAAAAAGGTCCCGTACGATCCACGGCGCTATTCGAGCTGGAGATCTTACTACGACTACGGCGGCGGAATGATCACTGATTGGGGCGTGCACTGGATGGACATTGTCCAACTCTGCATGAAGTCGGACTACGAAGGCGCGTCTTACACCTCGTCGGTATCGGCGCCCAGCGCGGATCCCGAACTGGTTTCCTCGGACTTCATCGTCAATTACAAATATCAGAACTTCCTGATGACGTTCCTCGGATGGGTACCGCCAACGAACGAACCGGTTGCGGAGGGCCCGACGTTTTACGGCACACGCGGCTGGCTGCGCGTGAACCGGAACGGCTATATTGTGCGAAAGAACCGGGCCGAGGTGCGCATCGCATTCACGGCCGCCGGGCGGGCAGCAGCCGCTGCTGCGGGTCTTCTGGCCCCCCCGCCCGCGGCCGCTCCGCCCACGGCGCCTTCGGCGCCTCGGCCGGCGGGCGGTTCTGGCGCTCGACCGGCGCCGCCGCCGATTGACGACATCACACAGGTTGACCCGGCGAAGAACGTGCCTGGTGAACGCGGCTCCGAGATCGTCCATGTGCGCAACTTCCTTGATTGCGTGAAATCGCGACAGAAGCCCACCGCTGAATTCGAGATCGGCTTTCACTCGTCGCTTCCATGCTTGCTCGGCAGGCTCTCGATTCAGCAGCAGCGGGCGGTGATTTGGGATGAGAAGGATCTCGCGGCTGAATTGGCGTAACGTTCGCACCAGAACGGGGCAGGTCTTCGGAGCTGTCCCGTTTTCTCGCCGCCGTCATGACCTTACCCAGGCATGTGTCGGGACGAGGGGCCGCTCGTGGAATTCCGGAGCGACTAAACGGGATTGAAAGAGAGGAGAGCTAACCGAATGGCAAACAGACGTGATTTCGTGAAGGGCGCTGCGGCGGTCGCGTTCTTTTCAAGAACGGTGCTCGGCGCCAACGACAGAATCAACTACGCTTTTATTGGCCTCGGCGGTCGCACGGGACTATTGGACGCTGCCTGGATGAAGCAGCCGGACGGGAATCTGGTTGCCGTTTGCGATTGCAACAAGGCCAAGATAGACGCCTACCAGAAGTTGAAGCTGGCCGACAAGAAAGTGGATACTTTCGGCGACTACCGCCGGGTTCTTGATAGGAAAGATATCGACGTGGTGCTCG
Source organism: Bryobacterales bacterium (assembly GCA_963768385.1). Lineage (GTDB taxonomy): Bacteria > Acidobacteriota > Terriglobia > Bryobacterales > Bryobacteraceae > Fen-178. The sequence continues at coordinate 96,172 of CAVYHQ010000015.1, read as the reverse complement.
TGGCCGTTCCCGATCATAACCACGCGCCGATCATGATCGCGGCGCTAGAGGCGGGCAAAGACGTTTATATGGAGAAGCCCTGCTCCAATACCGTCGAAGCGGCGGTGGCGATGCTGACAGCCTACCGGGCGCACAAGCAAGTGGTCCAACTCGGCACGCAGCAGCGGAGTTGGGACCACTTCCAGGAGGTAGCCAGACTCGTACGAGACGGGGCCTTGGGACCCGTGAATCAGATTCTGGTCGGATTGTCAGGAGGAGGGGGAGGAGGCTTCGGCCGGGCAGGGGGCCCACAGGCGGCGCCGTCCGCTCCTCCGCCGATCCCCGAAGGCCTGGATTGGAATGCATTTCTCGGACCCGCCAAGAAGGTTCTCTACGACCCCGCGCGGTTGGGCTGGCGCGGCTGGTACGACTACGGCGGGGGTTTGATTACGGATTGGGGCGTTCACTGGCTCGATATAGTTCACCTTGCAATGGGCGCCGACACCTCAGGGCCCTCGTTTGCCGCCGCGGTTTCCGCCTATCCGGGGCAAGAGAATCCCAACCTGGAGCGAGTGCCTGGGTCATGGATCATCGAGTATCAGTACCCCAAGTTCCTGTTGACCATGACGAGCTACACGCCGCCCACGCCCGAACAGATCAACGAAGGCCCTACTTTCATCGGGTCTCGAGGCTTTATCCGGGTGAATCGGAACGGCTATATCATCCGCAGCAATCGCAACAACGCTCCCATGCCCGTCGTGAACCCGGGTGGAGGGCGCGCTACTCAGGCTATGGGAGCGCCGGGTGGAGCGCCAGGCGCAATGCCAGGCGGGCGTGCCGGAGCTGCGACTCCCGGCCGCGCCGCTCAATCGCAACTGCCTCCCATTGAGGAGAAGTCGTACGTCCTCACATACGAAGACAACGTGGCGCATGAGCGTGCGTCTGAAGTTGTGCACGTGCGCAACTTCTTCGATTGCATTAAGTCTCGCCAGAAGCCTACAGCCGAGTTTGAGATCGGTTTCCATTCCACGCTGCCGTGTCTCCTAGGGCGGCAAGCCGTCAAGGATGGCAAGGCGCTGATTTGGGACGAGAGAACGCTGAGCGCAAGGCCGGCGTAAGTATGCGGGCAGAGCGAACAGAGGACGGACCCTTGGGCCCGTCCTTTCTCCTGGAAGGTTGGATATGAGAAATCGAGTCTTGAGCCTCGCACCGGCGGCGGTCCTGACGATCGCTGCGGGGTCGATCTTGAATGCTCAGCTAATGAAGCCTCCCGAGGGCTTCACTCCCATTTTCGACGGCAAGACCTCGAAGGGCTGGCATCCAAGCCGAAGTACGCGTCACGGAACCACGCCGGAAGTGATTGTGAAAAACGGCGAGATGTTGATCAAACAAAGGCCATATGGGCAGGGCGGGTTGGTGTTCACCGATAAGAAGTACCACAATTTTGAACTCTACCTCGAAGTGAAAGAGGCTTGGGGCTGCAATAGCGGCATCTTCCTTCGCTCCACGGAATCCGGGTCGGCCTACCAGATCGAACTTGACCAGACGCGCGGAACGGGCGCCCTGATCGGTGAAGGAATGCGGGTCAGCGTTGGCGCGCGCCCGACCGAAGCCGTGGACAAACTCTGGAAGATCGACGACTGGAACTCCATCCGTGTCCGCATGGAAGGCGACGCGCCTCACATCACGGAATGGATTAACGGCGTCCAGGTGTTCGATGTTCAAGAGCCGGTGAACGACCAGATTGCCGGCAAGACTTCGGGGTTAATCGGATTGCAGTCGCATTGGGGGTCCACCTACGAACCTGCCGTTGGGGCCATGAGCATGGCCGGAAGCTGGAAACCGGATGCCGCTTATCGATTTCGAAATATCGCAATAAAGGAGTTGCCATGAAACCCAGGCACGCGCTCGTTGCCTTAGTTGCGGCGGCTCTGGGGACCGCGGCCGCGCAGGAACCCACATACAAGAACGAAATCGGAATGGAGTTCGTGCTGATCCATCCGGGCTCAATGCAGGTTGGGGTCTACCAGCCCACTTGCCCGGACCCTAATCGACCAGCTCAACCTGCCGGACGGGCCGGGATTGGAGGGGCCGCGGGCGCTGCCCAGGGTGGTCCCCCGGCTGCGGGTGCTCCCGGACAGCAGGGCGCTCCCGGCCAAGGACGGGTGGGGCAGGCTGCGGGACAGGCGGCTCGCGGCGGCCCAGGTGGACGCGGGCCACAGGACCCGCGCGTTGCCTGGACCGAAGCGGACTACAAGAAATGCCAGGAACTGGCAAAGCGAGATTCAACACCAGGCTTCCAGGTGAAGATCGCCACACCATATTACATCGGCAAATTTGAAGTTACCCAGGCGCAGTGGAAAAAGGTGATGGGGAATAATCCTTCCACATTCCAGGGCGACAAGGTCAAGGATGACGCCGACAAACACCCCGTTGAGAGCATTACTTGGCAGCAGGCCCGGGACTTCGTGAAGAAGTTGAACCAATTGGAGAAGACGAAGGCGTACCGCCTGCCGACCGAATTCGAATGGGAGTATGCGGCCAGGGCTGGCGAGTCTGGTCAGACCTCATGGCCCGAGATTCGCGAGACGGCAGTTATGAGCAATCCCGGCCGCGGAGGAGCGGGCGGTGCGCCCCCGTCGCCTCAGACCACAAGTATGGTCGGCACCATGAAGCCGAATCCGTGGGGCCTCTATGACATGCTCGGGAACGTCTGGGAGTGGGTAGCCGATCCGTACAACGAGAAGATGTTTCCCGATCCCGTGCCGCCGAAGTCTGGAAAAGAGCACGTATTGAAGGGCTGCGGATTTGGGTCAGGGGATGTGAAACACTGTATTCCCGCGATGCATGGGGCCGGTCCGGCCGATGTCTTCGACGTGGGCTTCAGAATCGTCAAAGACGTGAAGTAACAGAATCTCGCACGACCATGCAACTGCCGCCGGGATAGACAGAGGGGAAACGAGAGGCTGGCGTCAGAGCCGCCAGATCGGGTCTGCCGGTCTGGCAACCTTGCGGGCATAGAAGAGGAACCGTGGCCGATTTTGGTACGAACCACGGGGAAAGGAATTCCAGTATGCTGAGATTCGCTGTCCGATCTTCGAGAACTGAAGCCCCACACGTAACCCGCCTGGCACAACTCGACGCGGTTGGTAACGCCTAGAGTCCGCTCGAAGCCTGATTCTCCAAGTCCATTACCGAAATGGGTTCCCCTCGGGGAGCCAATTTCATTTCTCCCGAAAAATCAGTCCCCAGTAGTTGACGGCAGCACCCTACGTGCGTCCGTCCCCGCCAGGGGTCCAGGGCGGCGACCGGAACGGACCACGGCTCGAAAGAGCACGGCAATTCGAGCGCTAGGCCGACGCTGGCCCGTTACCGCAGCTCTGGCCCTTAAAAGGCCCTGAAAATCCTTCTGAAGAGGCTATCCGAATTGCTCCCGAGCGATTCAGCCGCATTCAACTGGCCGCGGAACCGGACCTGGCATTCATCGAAACCCCAGCACAACCAGGGGGTCTCTCAGATTCTCGCCCAGAGCCGCTTTTTCAATGCCTTTCCAGCGGTAGCTCATACCTGCGGTCCGCGAACCGAGGTGTCCTCAGGGGGCGTAAGCACCTCGGACTGATTCCCTGATTCCCCTGGGGCCACAGGGCCAAAAAAAAACATTGACAACCGTAGAAAATCGATTTACGCTTCTTCTAGTCAGGAGCCTGCCTTGTCGAGGCAGCCTCTGCTTTCGGAGGCGCCGCGAGAGGAACATGAAAAGGAGAAGAGCTTCATGAGTCGGGCCAGATTGCTTCTGCAAATGATGTTGTTGATCCTGTGTTTGGCTGTTCTTGCCGTCACTGCGCACGCGCAATACCGGGCCGGTATTCAGGGTTCCGTTACCGATCCCCATGGCGCGTTGGTGCCTGATGCAACCGTCACCCTCACCAGCAACGAAACCAACGTTTCGCACACCGCTAAAACAAGCGAGACCGGCGTTTACACGTTTCCTGGTCTTGCGCCAGGCGCGTATAAGCTCTCTGTGGAGAAGACGGGTTTCTCGAAAAAGATCCTGGAAAACGTTCTCGTCAGCGCGGAACAGATGCGATCTCTCAACGTGGAATTGGACATGGGCCAAGTCACGGAGTCGGTCACGGTCACTGAGAGACTCAGTACCGCTGATCGACACGCAATCGGCGGTAGTCGGGGGCACCCTGACAGCCAAAGAGATGACGAACCTGCCTTCCATGGCTCGCGATCCCTTCACTTTGATACGGCTTACGCCGGGGGCTTTTGGCGATGGAGCCAGGAGCAACAGCGGTGGCAGCTCCAACCTGCCCAGCGTCAATAGGGGGGCCAACAGCGCCAGTAACAGCATTTTCAGCGAGGAGGCCGCCCCCCAAGTCGTTGTCAATGGCACGCGGCAAGCTTCGATGAATATCCAGGTCGACGGCGTAGGGGTGAATAGCGTGTCATGGGCTGGGTCGGCGGTGATTACGCCCAACGAGGAGTCCATTAAGGAAATCAGGGTTCTCGCCAACAACTACACTGCCGAAAACGGCCAGAACAGCGGCGGCCAAGTCCTGATCATCTCCAAGAACGGCACGAACCAAGTTCACGGCAGCGGGTTTTTCAAGTTTGACCGCCCGGGCCTGAATGCATACCAGGCGTGGAACGGTCAAGGAGCGGCTTCCAAAATCCTGACTCCCGTGGCGCGCGACAACCAGCGGTTCAATCAATTCGGCGGCAGTGCAGGCGCGCCCATTTTGAAGAACAAGTTGTTCGGGTTCTTCTCCTACGAGGGGCTGCGGAACGGGACGGTAAACATCGGGACAACCTGGTTCGAGACGCCGCAATTTCGGCAAAGCGCACCGGCCGCCAGCATTGCCAAGAAGGTGATGACCTTCGCGGGACAAGCACCTTTCTCCCAGACCGTCGTAGCACGGACCTGTGCGGACGTCGGCGCTGTAGCGACGCAGTGCCATGATGTCCCCGGTGGTCTGGACGTGGGCTCTCCGTTGACCACGCCGCTCGGCACTAAAGATCCTACCAGGGGCCTGACGGGCACTCCGTATGGCATCGGCAATGGCTTCGATGGAGTTCCCGATTTAGTGTATATCCAGACGGGGGCTCAGGTTTCCAATAAAGGCGATCAGGAAAACGGCCGCCTCGATTTCCAGCCGACACAGAAAGATCTGTTCGCTTTCAACATCTACTGGGTGCCGAGAAGTAATCATCAGGTTAACGGCCCACAACGTGAATTCAACAAATGGCAGCAAGCGGAGGTCTCCCGGTCCTGGACGGGGATTTATACCCGCACCTTCTCTCCGACCATAGTGAACGAGGCCCGCATCGGCTTCAGTGGCTGGCATTTCAACGAATTCGACACGAATCCCCAGGAACCGTGGGGCATACCGAAGAGTCTCTTCGACGGGGCCGGTGGTGTCCCGGCCAGTGCTCAATTCGGCCCGAATGGCCCAGGCTATTACGATCAGGCCACCCGGACTGCGCGGGACACGCTGAACAAGGTGCATAACAACCACTCTTTGAAATTCGGCGGGGAGTACAGCCGGGCGAGGTTTTTTGATGCGAATCCTGGGGCTGCGCGGCCCCAGTATACGTTCCATAGCCTCTGGGACTATGCCAATGATGCGCCTTACCTGGAGAGTGGCACTTTTGATCCCACGACGTCGGTGCCGACGATGCAGCAAAAGAATCTCGGTTACACCAACATGGCGATCTTTGCGCAAGACGACTGGAAAGTCAGGCGGAACCTCACGGTCAACCTGGGTCTCCGCTGGGAGTACTTCGGGCCGCTGAGGGAACGTGATGGCTTGATCAGTAACATTGTCCTCGGCACGGGCGCGGCAACCCTGACCGGGTTGACTGTCAGAACTGGAGGCGTCTTGTCCGCGACCAGCAAAAAGAACTTCGGGCCGCAGGTGGGTATGGCCTGGAGTCCCGGCTCCTTCCTAGGGCACGACCTCAAGAACAAACTGGTTCTGCGTGGCGGCTTCGGCATCGGTTTCAACCCTCAGAAGCTGGCGACCACTTCGGACCAGCGGAACAACCCTCCGTTCGTTGTCAACCTGAATTCTCAAGCCCCCGGGGACATTCTGTACGCCATTCCCGCCGACTCGTCCCAGTTCTTCAATTGGCCGGCTAACCCGGTTGCCACACAGAAATTTAGCTCGACTACCGGTCTGCCGAATCTCCCCAGTCCCGTAGCCGGCCAGTTGTTCTCGCCAGGGGCCAGTAGCTACAACGCCTTCGCGGATCCCCAGAACACCCCCACGACCTATCGCTTCTCGCTCGATATGCAGTACGATCTCGGGCGCAATTGGGTGGCAACAGTCGGATATCAGGGCAGCCAAACCCGCCATTACAGCCGGAGGGTTCCGTTGAACTTGCTCTACTATCCCAACTTGAACCCCCTGGTGCAAAGCCTGACTTGGCAAACGAACGACGCGGCGGCTCATTTCAATGCGCTGCTCGCCGAGATCCAACACCGGTTCTCAAGGTCGTTCCAAATCGACGCGCAGTATCGATTCTCCAGGCTTACGGATCAGGGCTCCGAGGATTACTACACTGATACGTATCCGTTCGACCTCAACGCCTCCAACGGGCCGGCGGATTACAACGTCACCCACAACTTCCAGGCGTGGGGTATGTGGACTCCGACATTCTTCAAAGGCAGCCATAGCTGGATGGAGAAGGTAGCGGGCGGCTGGACCCTCAGCGGGATCCTCAATGTTCACACGGGCTTCCCATGGACGCCGGATTACAACACCAACAACGCTGGAAAACCAGATGCGGTGTATCCGGCCAGCGGCTACCGCGATCTGCGGCCGGCCGCGTACTTAGGTGGCGCGGGTAGCGGTTGCAGCAATTCCACGTTCGAAGGGGCAAATGGTTATTTCCCGAACGGCGCGCTGGCCTACTTTACCCTGCCGACAGTCCCAGCAACCGGCATCCCTCCGGCGCCGGGCGTCGGCCGCAACTCGTTCCGCGGGCCGTGCTATCGTAGCGTGGACGCGACACTGGCTAAAGCCTTCGGATTGCCGAAGATGAAGGTTGTGGGTGAGAACGCGAAGCTCAACCTTCAACTCAACGCCTATAATGTGTTCAATACCCTGAACCTCAGCCGTACCCCCACCAACGCCCTCACCACCAACGGCACGACCAGCAATCCGGAGTTCGGGAAGGCGGGGGGCGCGCTGGGCGGCCGCATCGTCGAGATAATGGCAAGGTTCAGCTTCTAGGAGTTTGGTGAAAAACGCCCTCAAGCGACCGGTTCCTGACGCGCGCGGCTCGGTAAGTCTCGCGGAATCAACGAGCGCCCTGCCGAGCCACGACCGTCAGGGAGTGGCCCAGAGCATTTTTTCAACAAACTCTAGAGATCCAGGGAGGTCGGTGGCTTGACTTAGCTCTTCACCAGTGACGACTTCTGGCTTGTTTGCCTGAGTCGTCGCGCACGGCCGGGGTCTTCGCGTACGTGGGTGTTAGGCAAATCAGATAAAGTTGACGTCTCAAAAAGGAAGGTCGTTTATGCAAGACTTGTCTCTCTCGCGCTGACAGTTGCGGGCGGACTGGTCTACGGTCAAGTGACGACGGCCGAAGTGGTCGACCGGGTTACGGACGTCTCGGGCGCTGTGGTCCCCAACGCACGGGTGACGATTGAGGATCTGGCGACGCATGAGAAGCGAACGACCCAGACCAGCGGCTGAGGAGACTACGTTTTCCCATTGCTCTCGAATGGCCGCTATTCAGTAAGGATTGAAGCCGGCGGATTCAGAACATTCTCCGTCGCGGAGATAGCGATCGAGGCTGGCGATCGTGCTCGCATAAGTGCGGAACTCCAGGTCGGAGACGTAACCCAAACCGTTGAGGTCCAAGTGGCCGCCCCGGCGTTACAGACCGAGAGTTCCGCGGTTCAATCGGTCGTCGATCGGCAGGCCGTCCAGGATTTGCCCCTCAATGGACGAAATTTCTTCTACTTAGTCCAAGTCCAGCCTGGGGTGAATCCAGGACCATCGAACGCGATTTCCAGCGGCAACCGAGTGGATGACCGGCGACAGGCGTCCACGCTTTCCGCCAATGGCCAGTCCGATCTCTATAACAACAATATGCTGGATGGCATCGATAACAACGAGGCCGAGCAGGGTTTTGTCGGCGTTCGGCCCTCCATCGATTCCATCGCTGAAGTACGGGTGATGACGAATAATTACACCGCGGAACTCGGGCGCGCGGGCGGCGCGGTGGTGAACGTCATTACGAGGTCCGGAGGCAATGCGCTTCATGGCTCGGCGTACGAATACCTCCGCAATAACATTTTCGATGCCAAGACGTTTTACCTGTCCCCGATTTTTCCCAAGCCGAAATTGCGGCAGAATCAGTTCGGCGGTAGTCTGGGAGGGCCGGTCATCAAGAACCGAACCTTCTTTTTTGCAGCCGTCGAAGAATTGCGTATCATTACAATAGATCAGGGCCAGCCCTACATCAGGACGGTGCCGACCCTGTTCGAAGAGCAAAACCCCGGCAACTTCTCCGATATGAGCGGGCCCGTGATCCCGCCTACGTCTCTGGATCCGATCGCAAAAGCGTACTTCAAACTGTACCCGGCTCCGAACCAGACAGCGACACTGGGCAGTGCGAACTCGTGCGGCCCCGGCTGCACACAGATCGCCAACAACTATCAGAATACCGCGCCCAAGACGCAGTTTGGGACCACGATGGACGTGCGCCTGGACCACCGGTTCTCGGATAAGGATACTTTCTTCGGGAGGTATTCGTTCAATCCGGTCACGACCACAATCGGCGGGGCGTTTCCGGCGGTGAGCGTGAACAATGTGAACATCGAGCCGGGAGGGGGCGATGGGAATGCGGGCCCCTCCAGGACATTTGCGCAGGGGATCCATTTGAACTACGTGCACATATTCACGTCCAACCTGCTGCTCGAGACGAAAGGCGCGTTTACGCGGATTTTCATCAAATCCCTGCCTCAAGACTTTGGCCTAAATCCCGCCAAGGCGCTTGGTTTACCAAACGCGAATGTGGACGATTCCAGTTCCGCGTTGCCCGTGATGAGCATCCAGAACTACACCGCGCTCGGCGTGGGATCCTATATCCCGATCCTGGATGCCAACAATGTCTACCAGGGCAACGCAGCGGTATCGTACACCTCTGGCGCCCACAGCCTCAAGTTCGGAGCAGCGGTGATCCGCCGTCAGCTCAATTACTTTCAGCCTCAGGGCTCCCCGCAAGGGTCATACACGTTCAACAACTCCGCGAGCGGTTTCGCGCTTCCCTATGGCCTCAGCATGGCCAACTTCCTGGTTGGAGCGATGGTCACACAAACCCGGTACAACACGCTCATTCACCCGGGCTACCGAACTTGGGAACCCTCGTTTTACGCGCAAGACAACTGGCGCGCTACGAGTTGGCTTACTCTGAACCTCGGCCTGCGGTATGAGGTCTTCACTCCCTATAGCGAAGTAAATGGCGCCTTTGCAAACTTCGACCCGGCTTCGCTGAGCATCAAGATCTCGAATAACCTTGGGGTAAGCACATATTACAAGGACATCTCACCACGCGTCGGGTTTGCAGCCACGATTGCCAAGAACACAGTCTTCAGCGGCGGTTTCGGCATGAGCTATTACCGCAATGAACAGCAAAGCGATATCCAGATCCCGAACCCGCCGTACTATTACAGCTACAGTTGCAGCACGAATTGTTTGCCCACGGGAGCGACCATATCCAATTTTCCGCTTCCTCTTCCCGGTCCTACGGGCATCAACTCGGGATGCCCGACCACGGCCCCCTGCCTCACGATTACCTGGAAGGTGCCTGATTTCCATGCTAGCCGATTGGAGCACGTCAACGCACAACTGCAAAGACAACTCGGCGCCAACGTTCTCACGATTGGCTATGTCGGGGTATTAGGCCGGGACTTGCTTTACGAGACCAACTATAACCAGCCTATGCCCCCTGGGGCCAATAATCCGACACCACCGCTTCGTTTCGCAACTCAGTTGCCGCTCGTGCAAGCAATCGTTTGGGACACCAACATGGGGTATTCCAACTACCACTCGTTGCAGGCGCACTTCCAGCGCCGTTTCCAGGCCGGGCTTACAATGAATGCCAATTACACCTGGGCCCACGGCTTGTCGAACAGCCCGAGTGGCCCGACAGGGCGAACCGACCCGCTGGTTGTCAACGATCCTTCGTACGATTATGGGAACAGCAGTTACGATATTCGCCATCGGATCGTGTTCTCGGCGAACTACCAGTTGCCGTTCGGTAAGTCGGCCCGCGGAGCAGCCGGGGCGATGATAAAGGGATGGCAGTTAAACTCCTTGGCTTACTGGCAAAGCGGCCAACCGTTCTCGGTGACGAATGGTAATGCACAGATTCGTCTTCCGGGTCAAACGACGGACCTTCCCAACATGATTAAAAACCCGAAACTGTCCAACCCCACGCTTAACGAGTGGTTCGACATCACCGCTTTCGCACCGCAAACGCCGGGCACGCCGGGAAACGAGAGACGCAACGCATTGTTTGGCCCGCCCGACCGGCGAATCGATCTTTCGTTGTTCAAGAACTTCACGGTGCGGGAAGGCTGGACCGTGCAGTTCCGGGCCGAATCCTTCAACATCACCAACACGCCGAATTTCGGAACTCCCTCAGCCAACTTGACTTCAGCGACCCTCGGACGCATAACCGCAACTGCAGCGAACGAGACGCCACGGCAGTTTCAGTTCGCGCTCAAGTTGCTCTTCTAATTGAGTATAGCTTGTCCAGCAGCGCCTGCTAACGCAGGGCTGTGTTGCAGCGCCCTCGGACCCGGGGGCGCTGCGACAAAAACGTGGATACTCAGCGGCTCCGTTGTTGGAAACGGCCATTCTTGACGAACACGACGCCGGTGAATCCAGGGTAAGTCGTCCCTCTCAGATGTTGGCCTTTCAAGGTCTTAGCGTCGAAGATAGGCCGCAAGCCCTCGAGGGTATTTCGCAGTAAGTAACGCCACCGCGATGAGTGCACCTCTCATGAAGTTTCGCGCTAGGTAGGTGTCACGGTCGTGCCGCCCCGCTCATCTACCCTGCAACAGGCTTCGCGGTGAGCTGCGTTTCGTCCCAAACCAGCGCTCTGCCTTCTTTGACCGCCTGCCTGCCCAACAGACACGGGAGCGTGGAATGAAATCCGATCCCGAATTCGGCCGTCGGCTTCTGTCTGGACTTGATGCAGTCGAAGAAGTTCCGCACGTGCACAACTTCAGATGCCCGCTCGTGCGCAACGTTCTGCTCGCCCGTGAGCAAGTACGACCTCTCCTCAATCGGCGGCTGTTGCTGCTGTGCAACGCCACCGCCACCCATTGCTCCCGCGGCACCTGCCACGCTTTGGGGGGCTTGTCCACCACGCGCGGCAGAAGGGCCGCCGGCACGGCTCGGACCGCTACCGCGGTTCATCCGGACGATGAACCCACTCCGGCTCACGCGCAGCCACGCTTTCGTACCGAGAAAGGTCGGCCCTTCGGCAATCGGCTCGGTGGTGGGCGGCGTGAAACTCACCATGCTCATGAGGTACTTCGGGTACTTGTATTCGATCATCCACGAGCCCGGCACCCTTTCCAGGTCCGGGTTCTCGTCCCCTGGGTACGCGGATACCGCGGAGGTGAATGAAGGCGCGCCCATGTCGGTTTGCATCGCCAGGTTGACGATATCCAGCCAGTGGACTCCCCAGTCTGTGATCGCCCCTCCGCCGTAGTCGAAATAGCCGCGCCAGCCGCCATATCTCCGGGGATCGTACGGGACCCTGTTGGCCGGCCCGAGCCACGCATCCCAGTCCAGGCCTTCCGGAACAGGTTGTTCCGCCGGGTTCGCCTGGACCCTGCGGGCGGTTCCCCCGCCACCACCCGCAAGGCCGACCAGCACGTGGTTCACCGTACCGATGTACCCATCCCAGATCAGCTTGGCAGCCTCGCGGAAGTGGTCCCAACTCCGCTGTTGCGTACCCAACTGGACGACCTGCTTGTGCGAACGGTAGGCTTTGAGCATGGATACTGCGGCCCCGATGGTGTTGGAGCAGGGCTTCTCCACGTACACGTCTTTGCCGGCTTCCAGGGCCGCAATCATGATGGGGGCGTGGGAGTGGTCGGGTACCGCGACCAGCAACGCGTCGATGTCCTTGCGATCCAGAATCCGCCGGTAATCCGCGTAGGATTCAACCTTGATATCGGCGAGCTTGTTGTTCTGGTAGGTCTCGATTTTGGCCCTGTTCACGTCGCAAATGGCCGCGAGGTTGCCGTCCGGTTGCTTCCTGAAAGCCGCGTCGAGCAAGTTCGTGCGCCCGCCGAGACCAATGAATGCGAAGTTGATCCTGTCGTTTGCGCCAAGAACTGTCCTAGAAAAAAGGGCGGCAGCGGCGCCACCCATGATCTCACGGCGGTTTGGCATCATGTCGAGCCTCCTTTTGTGATCCGGCCGGTTCCTCGGATGCGCCGAGCCGGCGATGCCGGAGCCAGGCAGCCGAGGCTCTGAAGGTGCGCCAATCCGTCTGCGGCGGCACGAATCCACCGTGCTGCCGGCAATCCAGACAGAGATTAGTAAAACGATTTATTCAATACGACTATATACGGCGAGGCACATGCATGTCAAGCATCTTGCTCTTCCCACATTGGACAAAAAAGCGAAATTAGGCCTTGACCTGCCGCGCGTTACGGTGTATATTCCTTGAGTAAATCGATTTATATGTGCCACGGCTTGCTCCCGTCGGGACAAGTGCCGGGGCTTCTCCCACTGCCAAATGGGAACCCACGGGATGAGAGACGCGCCTACATCCAGGCCTAATCGGGCCCGTTTTTCTGCCGGCGGCCACGCTGCCTGCGTCGATCTGCCCCACCTCGCGGCTGTTCGACCGGGCGGGCGGCACCGCGGAACAACAGATTGCGCGGATGGCCGGAGTGGCCCGCACGCTCGGGTCGCCGTTGATCCGCGCGGTTCTGGGGAACTCGGGGGACCGCTCCGGGCCGATCGAAGCGCATATCGAGAGCACGGTTCGCGTCTTGCGCAATGTTCGCTCGCTGGTGATGGACAACAACCTGAAGATTGCCATCGAGAACCACGCCGGCGACATGCAGGCACGCGAGTTGAAGACCTTGATTGAGGCGGCCGGGAGCGATTTTGTGGGCGCATGTCTGGATTCCGGAAACCCGTTGATTACGATCGAGGATCCTCACTTGAGCCTGGAGGTGCTGGCGCCCTACGTGCTCACCAGTCACGTCCGCGACACCGCGGTCTGGCACACGCCCGGGGGCGCCGCCGTAGCGTGGATCGGCATGGGCGACGGGGACATCGGAATCGACGATTACGTGCGCCAGTTCGTCCGGCTGTGTCCCAGTTCGCCAATCCTGCTGGAGATCATCGTTTTTTTGAAGCCGCAAATCATCAACTACTATGATCCGGCCTTCTGGGCCCGGTTTCGGAACACACCGGCCTGGGAGTTTGCCCGATTTGTCGCCCTCGTCAACAAGGGAACTCCCCGGGAGCTTGCCGCGCCGCCGAGCAAGGAGGAGACCCCCCAGCGGGAGTTGGGGGATCTGGAAAGAAGCATCAGGTACACGCGAGCGTTGTTGAACGCTTAAATGGTTACGCCGGGCGGCCCTTCGGCCTGCCCGAGTTTGTGCCAGGAGCGGAGCGATGGAAAGCAGACGAAGGTTTCTACAAACGACTACAGCGGCGGCGTTGGCTGCGCGCTCGGTGATGGGCGCCAATGATCGAGTGCAGATCGCCATCATAGGAACGGGTGGCCGCATAAGCCTGCTTGGCGATGCGTTTTTCAAGCAGCCGGATTGCACGGTGGCTGCCGCCGTGGACGTTTACAAGAGCCGGTTGGATCAGTTTGTTGCCAAAACCGGCAGGAAAATGGATACATACGGCGACTACCGGCGCGTACTCGATCGGAAGGACATCGACGCGATCGTGATCACGACGCCGGACCACTGGCACGCGCCCATCATGATGGCGGCGTGCGAGGCGGGAAAGGATGTGTACGTGGAAAAGCCGGTTTCCAACAGCATCCCCGCGGCGGTAAAGATGCTGGAAGCAGCCCAGAAGTACAATCGCGTGGTCCAGGTGGGCACCCAGCAGCGGAGTTGGGCGCATTTCCAGGAGTGCGCCAGGATGATTCAGGACGGGGACATTGGCAATGTGAGCTATGTCCTCATCCAGTGGGGAGGAGGCCCCCCTTCGCGAGCAGCCCGCCCGCCCGAGACCGTTGTCCACCCGCCCGAGACCGTTGTCCCCGAAGGCTTGGACTGGGAGATGTGGCAGGGGCCGGCTGAGCGGCGGCCATACACATCTTCCCGGTACAGCAGTTGGAGATCGTACTACGCTTATGGTGGCGCGTTAGTCACCGACTGGGGAGTTCACTGGACGGATATCGTCCATCTTTGTATGAAGTCGAACCTGAAGGCGCCGCTGTTAGCCTCGGCCTCGGCCTCGTACCTGGGTTCTGATGCGCCGGACCTGGAGAAGGTGCCGGGCGCATTCATGGTCACCTGGAAGTACGACAGTTTCCTGATGTCGTTCACGAATGTCGTGCCGTCCAGTCCCGAACCAGTGCGAGGCGGCCCGCTGTTCCATGGCTCGCGCGGCAACCTGCTGGTGAATCGCTCGGGCTACATCGTCCGGCCGCCGACGGGTTCCACGCCCGTATACGCAGGGCAACTGGCCCTGCCCGCCCGGAGCACACCGCAGCGCGAGCCAGGTCCGCCGCCCATCGATGCCAAGACGATGACAATAGAGGATTCGGCCGCCGGAGAACGAGGATCCGAGGTCGTGCATGTGCGGAACTGGCTGGACTGCATCAAGTCCCGCCAGAAGCCGGTTGCGGATTTCGAGATCGGTTTCCATTCCACGCTGCCGTGTCTGCTCGGATTGGAAGCGATCAGGCGCGAGCGAACCGTCACCTGGGATCCAGCCAGCAGAACCGCGCAGGTCTCTTGAGGCTTGACACACTCTTTGGCCGCCGATTATATTTGAATCCGGTAAAACGATTTATTTTCCCAAAAGGCAGAGGGAGGTACACCTACTATGCCATTCGATATCGATCGCCGCAAATTCATACGCACGGCAGCAGTTTCGGGCGCGTTCACGATTGTCCCGAGACATGTCCTGGGGGGCATCGGGTACGTGCCTCCCAGCGACAAAATCACCATGGCCCACATCGGCATGGGGACGCAAGGCTTTAACGAACTTGGAGGGTTGCTTTCGAATCCGGAACTCCAGATTGTCGCCGTGTGCGACCCCAACAAAGAGAGCAGCGATTATGTCGAGTGGGGGAAGGATTCTGTTCGAAACGGAATTCGGAGACTTCTGGGGAATCCCACCTGGAGGGAAAACGAAAAGGGATGCCCTGGAGGAAGGGAGATCGGGCGGCACGTCGTCAACGCGTACTACGCGCGTGAAAGGAACACCGAACCATACGATGGCTGCAAAGCGTACGCTGACTTCCGGGAGCTGTTCGAGAAGGAGAAGGGCATTGATCTCGTCAAGATCATGACACCCGACCACCTGCATGCCCCCATCTCGATTGCGGCTATGAAGAAAGGCATCCATGTCCTGGTACACAAACCCCTCTCCAATCGCCTCTATGAATCAAGACTGGTGATAGAGACCGCTCGCCAGGCCAAAGTCGCCACCCACTTTCTGCCTTACGCCAGCGGAGATGCGATGCGGCTGATCATCCCCCGGATCAACGATGGAGTAATCGGCAAGCTGCGGGAAGTGCATAACTGGTCGAACCGGCCGGTGTGGCCGCAATATACCGAGATTCCCACCGACCAGCCGCCGGTGCCGAAGGATTTCGAGTGGGACCTCTGGCTCGGACCCGAGCACGACCGCCCGTATCATCCGCATTACACGCACGCGGTATTTCGCGGCTGGTACGATTTTGGCGGCGGTTCGATCGCCGACATGGGCATTTACAGCCTTTGGCCGGTGTTCACGGGATTGAACCTGGGGGCGCCGCTCAGTGTCCAGGCATGGCCGAGCCACTTCTGCTCCATCGTGGACCAGGTGAGCAAGCCGGTGAAGAATGACTTCTCCTTCCCGGCTGCCTGCACGATTCAGTTCAAGTATGCAGCTCGGGGCAGCATGCCTGCGTTGGACCTGTTCTGGTACGACGGCGGCATGCGGCCGCGTGTTCCCGAGGAAATGGCGGCGGAAGACAAGGATCTGCCGATCGAGGGAATTCTGTTCGTCGGCGATCAGGGAAAGATCGTCGCCGGCTTCACGGGGCAGAATCCGCAGATCTATCCACAGAGCCGCACGGAGTCACTGGGAATTCCGCCGTCTGCCCGGCGCGGGGCCGGAGGCCCACCGGATCAACCGCGCCGCGAATTGTGGCTCGATGCCATCAAGGGCGGCCCGCCATCGCCGGGCAGTTTCCTGAATGCCGGCGCCATTTCGGATACTGTCAACCTCGGCGCTGTCGCGCTACGGGCCGGCAAGAAGATTCTGTTCGACAGCGAGAACATGACAATCACGAACGTTCCCGAAGCGAACCAGTACCTGTTCCGGGAATATCGGAAAGGATGGGAGCTATGAATCGACGCACTTTCCTGATGGCCTCGACGGCCACCGCGGCGCTCGCGTCGGCGCCTTCCATGGAAGAGCCATACCAGGCGGGCGCAGAGACTGAGCCGATGAGGCTTTCCATCATGGCCTATTCGTTCCACGGCCTTCTGGCCGAAGGCAAGATGGATGTATTCGGCTACCTGGAATCGTGCAAGTATCGCTACCATCTCGATGCGGCCGACCTTTGGAACGGGAACAAAGGCTTCCTCCTCAGCACCGAAGAGGACTACATCAGGAAGGTAAGAGACGCCCTGGACGAGCGCGAACTCGTTCTGGCCGACCTCGCCGTGGACTGGGCCGAGCTATGGGTGAACGATCCCGCGCAGCGGGAGAAGTTCTATCAGAACGGATTGGCCCACCTGAAGGCCAACGTCATCCTGGGCGCGAAATTCGTCCGCTTCGATGCTGGCGGCGATCGCGGCAAAAACGAATGGACGAATGAACAGTTCGACTATATCGTGAAGCGCTACCGCGAGTATGCGCAATTCGCGCACGACCATGGATTCAAAGTGGGCGCGGAAGACCACTGGGGACCGGAAGCCTGGTGGCCCTCGATGCAGAAACTGTACAAGGCAGTGAACCATCCCGCTTTTGGAATCTGCTGTCATTTTGCGGGATGGACCGGAACCAGGGCCGAGAAGGATCAGGCCGATCGCGAGGCCGCCCCCTGGGTCTGTCACACGCATATCCCCTGGGACATCACGGAGGGTCCGCTGGTAGAGAAGATGACGAACCTGCGGAACGCCGGATATCGGGGCTATTACAGCGTGGAGCACCATACCGGGAAGGCGGAATACGCGGAGGTTGGCGTGCAGCTCGCCAAGGTTCGCGCGGTGCTGCAAAGCTGGCGGACCGGCGGGACCGGCGATCCGACGTCCAGGCCACCGGCCCGTGCGGAGGTGCCGGCTCGATGACTATGTTGACGAGGCGTGCGTTTGTGGGTGGGCTTCCGCTCGTCTTATCCGCGGCGGCGGTCGGCCCACGGCTCACCAAAAAACAGGATCAGTTCCTTGAAGACCTGTCGCACCGGTCCTTCCTGTTCTTTTGGGAACAGGCGGATCCCGGGACAGGTCTGGTTCGCGACCGCGCGCTGGCCGATAGCGGCACGCCCGACCGGCGGGCCGCAGCATCAAGCGCCGCCACCGGCTTCGGGCTGACGGGGCTGTGTATCGCCGCCGAACGGGGCTGGATTCCGCGCGCCCAGGCACGCGAGCGCACCCTAGCCACGCTTCGCTTCTATGGGGAAAAGTCGGTTCACGAACACGGCTGGTTCTATCATTTCGTGGATTCCGCGACCGGCGCCCGCCGGGGCACTACCGAGCTTTCCACCATCGACACAGCCCTGCTAGTGGCCGGCGTGGTCACCGCGCAGGGGTATTTCAACAAGGATGAGGAGATCGTCCGCCTGGCCCGCAAGATTTGGGACCGCATCGACTTCCAATGGATGCTGAACGGCCACCCGACGCTCCTCTCCATGCACTGGAAGCCCGAGGATGGATTCTCGAAAAATCACTGGGATCATCACTGCGAGCTGGGCATTATGTACCTGTTGGGCATCGCCTCGTCCACCTCTCCGCTGCCCATCGAATCGTGGTACGCCTGGCGGCGGCCGACGGTCACCTATGGCGGCCACACGTACATCAGCGGTGCGCCGCCCCTGTTCGTTCATCAATACTCGCAGGCCTGGATCGATTTTCGGAAGCGCCGTGAAAAGCGCCCGCCCCAGACCAACTGGTTTGACAACTCAGTGGAAGCCACGCTGGCTCACCGGCAGTTCTGTATCGATCTCAAGAGCCGGTTTCCGGGCTACTCGGAGAACATTTGGGGCATTACGGCGTCCGACAGCGCCCGCGGCTATGTGGCATGGGGCGGTCCTCCGGCCACGCGACAAATTGACGGGTCGGTGGTTCCGTGCGCCGCGGGAGGATCGCTTATGGTCGCTCCCGAGGTCTGCGTGCCTGCGCTCATGGAAATGCGGCGCACGTTTGGAGACCGGATCTACCAACGCTACGGATTCGTCGATGCCTTCCACCCGACCAATGGCTGGACGAATCGGGACGTCATCGGCATCGATGTAGGGATCACGCTCCTGAGCGCCGAGAACCTGCGCACGGGCAACGTGTGGAGCTGGTTCATGCGGAACCGGCAGATCCGGCGTGCCATGTCGGAATTATTCGTCTAAGCGAAATTTACCGGCGGATAGACTTTCAGTGGATGCTGAATGGCGATCCGCCGATTCTCTCCCACGGCTGGCGTCCCGAATCCGGGTTCCTCGCCGCCAGATGGGGCCGATATAGCGAGTTCACCATCATCTCGGCAGTTCGCCGATCTTCACACATCAGTATTCGCATGCCTGGCAAACCCGGAGATTCCACACGCGCTCAATCGAATCGGCCCGAAGAAACAGCCCTAGTCGTATGGGCAGGCGCTCGCCAGGAACCAAGCCACGCTCGGCGGCGCCTATTTCTTGGCTGCCGGCGGTCGAGGCTGCGACGTTGACGGCGCTCCCGTCTCCCCGCTTCGCCAGCTTTGCAGCACGGCGCGGACTTTGGCGATCTGAACACCCACTTCGGCGTACTCGTCCCTGCCGGTGTGATGCTCGACGCTGTAGTAGCCCTGGTAGTTAGCGTTCCGGAGGTTGTTCATCTTCTCCACCAGCGGGCCTTCCGTGATGTTCCAGGCGATATGTGTGTGTGCCACCCAGGGCGCCGACTCCCGGTCTGCCGCATCTTTCTCTTCGGGTGTCCCCTGCCAGGAGCTTATGTGGCAGCAGATGGCAAAGCCGGGGTGGCCCACGGCCTTATACAGCTTCTGCATCGAAGGCCAATAGTCTTCCGGTCCCCAGTGACTCTCGGCCCCCGCTCGGAATCCGTGGTCATACGCGTATTGGGCATACTCCTTATACCGCTTGACGATGTGATCGAACTGCTCGTTGGTCCACTCTTTCGCCTGCCTGCCGCCACCGGCATCGACGCGGACGAATCGTGCGCCCAGTATCCTCCCCACTTTCAGAAACGCCAGCGCTCTTTCGTAGCACTGTTGCCGCGTCTCCGGTGCGTCCTCCCAGACCTGCGCGCCATCCACTGCGATATTGGGCACGATCAACTCGCGCTCGTCGAGGCCATCCTTCACCTTTTTCAAATAGTCGTCGTCTGTGTTCGGGATAAACCCGCTCCACAGATCGGCAGCGTTGAGGTGATATCGGTACTTGCAGGTCTCCATGAATCCGAAGATATCCATCTTGCCTTCCTGCATCAAACCACGAAACGAATACGACAACACGGAGACCCGCATCGGGTCGTGTCCGGGGCCGGGTCCGGCAGTCTGCTGGGCCTCGACGCTCCAAAGTGAGGTGGCCGCCATCGTGGTCAACGACCCTTTCATGAATTCACGCCGGCTGTTCGTCATCATTTTTCTCCTTTGCTACTACTGCGATCTGAGCAGTTTGCCTGTCGCCTTGTCCCATACCTTGGTGCGAAAGCGAAGGCGGTGTTTTCCGTGGCAATCCGTACAAACCTGGGACTGCGCGCCCTGGAGCGCGGCCTTGTGAACAGGGTGGCACTTCCTGCAGGACGAGTTGATTTTATCCTTCGGATACATGATATCTGGAGGAACGATATTCTCCTCGTTTCCGCAGTGCTCGATGGACTTGCCGTGACACTGTGCACATGCCACACCTGCCCTGGCGTGATCCAAGGCGAGTGGTTCCGCTGCATAGTTGCCATGGCATACGAGGCAGGCACGGTTCTCCGACGCCACCTGCATGGCCTTCTCCGCCGGTTGAGTCGAAGTCTGTCCGCTCCGGCAAACGAGCGACCCACTAAGCGCGATCGCGGCCACGCTCCAAATCGCTCCTAGACGCACTCCCAGTTGCGTAGCCATTGGTAGTCCTGCGGCAACCTCGCCCACATGTCCCTAGCGGCCTTCTTCAGTTCCGCCTGATCCTGCGCGTCGAGTTCACGCCGTTCCGCCACCGCCTGCACCATGTTCCGCACTTGCTCGACCGTGATGAGACCCGGAATCGGCGCCGCGATTGCCGGGTTTGCCAGAATATACCGGATCGCCAGACGCGCGCGCCGGCTGTCTTCCTCCGCAGTGACGCTGTTCGGAGAACTGTCGCCCGCAAACAGCGACGCGTTGGCGAACGGCTTGATGCCGAACACTCCCACGTCGTACTTTCGCACCGTTTCGAAGAGGCTGTCCTTGGGCAATTCCCGGCTGCCGGCCGTGTAGGGAATGAGCAGAACGTCGATCTCCCGCGGATACGTTTCGATCATCTTCTTCGACCACTCGTAGTCGTGCGTCCCGATCCCCGTGAAGCGGGCCTTTCCCTGTTGCTTCGCTTTGTCCAACGCGGCGATGATCGCCTCGACTTCCGCCGGTGGTGTAGCGCCTCCGTTGGTGCGCACGCTCATCCGCCAAAGATCCACGTTTTCGAGCTTCGCCTCGCGCAGACCGTTTTCGAAGCCCTGCATGAGCTTCTCGGTGGTCCGCCATCCTTCAAACCTGGGTTCCTGCCAATACGTGGAAAAACCCATGTACATCCGGTCGCGTCGGCCCTCGAGCGCACGGACATACGTCTTCACCTCGCCAATGTCGCAGGTATCCACGTAATTGATGCCCGCCTCCATGCACGCGCTGACGACTTCATAGCGGTTCTTGATGAACTCGGGTGAAACCGTGCGGGCAGTGCCTTGACCCAGGCTGGCACTCTTGTAGACATCCACATCGGAATGGAACTCGGGGCCCACCACGGTTGCCAGCCGCTTCCAATGGCTGCCCAGGCTGACGGCGGAAACCATCAGGCCGGTCCTGCCCAACCGACGGTATTCCATCTTCCCGTTGTAATTTCGGATCTTCGAGGCGCTGGTTTGCCGGGATGAGTCCTGGGCCGAGAGCGCAGCAATTGACAGTATCCCACTCGCCCCAGCGACGGTGTCACCGATAAAGGCGCGACGGCTTACCTGTTCGTTTCCCATGTCAGATCCTCCTGGATCGAGAGCAAGAGTTTCCTCACGCATTCGGAGGCGCCGGGAGCGGGCCACGGCAACTCAGAATCATCCCTCGATTCACCGCACCACTTGAAACTCGGCCCTTAGTCCGGACGCCGAATCCGGCGCGACCCAAAGCTGAAAGGCGCCCGGCTCAACCGTCAACTGCCCTCCGGCCTTATAAAAGCCCAGATCGTCCGTGCTTAAAACGAATTTCACGGTTTGTTTCTCGCCCGCCCGAAGGCGAATCCGGCGAAAAGACTTCAATTCCCGAACCGGCCTGGTCAAGCTGGCTGCCAGTTGACGAGTGTAGAGCTGCACTACCTCATCGGCTTCACGCGTACCGCTGTTTGCGACGTTTGCCCAAGCGGTAAGGCTCTCTCCCAGACGTATCTGCGGCGAAGATAGCCTCACGTTGGAATACTCGAAGGTCGTGTAAGAGAGCCCAAAGCCAAATGGATACTCGGGTGTAAAGCTCACGTCAAGGTATTTCGACGTGAATTTATTGTTCGCTTCAGGCCCCGACTCCGCGGCGGGACGGCCGGTATTCATGTGGTTGTAGTAGATGGGCACCTGTCCAACAGTACGGGGGAACGTGGTGGCTAACCGGCCGGCCGGCACCATGTCGCCGAAGAGGACGTCGCAAATCGCCGGCCCACCCATCGTGCCCGGATGCCAGGCGTACAACACCGCATTCACTCGTCCTGCCAGACTGTGAAAGGTAAGTGGCCTGCCCGCGAGCAGAACCGCAATCGTCGGTTTGCCTGCTCTCAGAACCTCCGCAACCAGTTCCTCCTGCGCTCCCGGCAGATCCAGAATTGCTCGCGAACTTGCTTCTCCGGAAAGGCTGGCTTCCTCGCCGAGAAACAAGATCACCACATCGGCTGCGCGCGCTGCCTCAACCGCGGCAGGGAACCCGGCATGGCTCGTGTCGCGGCTATTCTTCAGGCCCGGCGCCCAGGCAACACAGCTTTCGCCAAGCGCTTCGCGGATGGCCGCCAAGGGGGTGCGCACGGCGTTGCGGTCTGCTTCCAGCGCCCACGTGCCCATCTGGTCCGCGGCACTGTCCGCCAAGGGACCGATAACCGCGACTTTGCTCACCGACTTTGCCAGCGGCAGCACTCGGTTCTGATTCTTCAACAGGACCAGACTCTCGGCGGCCAGTTTCTTCGCAATTTCCAGGGCATCGGCTGCGGGCTGTACCGGCGGGTTGGCGCTGGGCTGAGTCCGCTGGTCGAACAATCCCAGCCGGAACTTGATGCGCAGAATGTTCCGCACCGCCTGGTCCACTAGTTTCGGATTCAATGCTCCGGAATCGATCAGGGCTTTGCCATGCTCGAAGTAGTTGGAGCTGACCATTTCCATGTTGACGCCCCCCTCGAAGCCCTTCAACGCCGCATCCTCCGCATCCGCTGCGTAGCCGTGTGGAATCATCTCGGAGATAGCCGTGTAGTCGCTCACCACGAAGCCGGCGAACTTCCATTCGTCCCGCAGGATCTGGCGCAAGGTAAAAGCGTTTCCACTGGCTGGAACGCCGTTGAGGGCATTAAACGCGGACATGTAAGTCGCGACTCCCGCTTGCCGGGCCGCCTGAAACGGCTTCAGATACACATCGCGCAGCAGAGTCTCCGGAATCCAGGTGGTGTTGTAGTCGCGCCCCGCCTCGGCCGCGCCATAACCCACGTAGTGTTTGGCGCATGCCGCGATGGAGTCGTGAGCATCGAGCGCGTCCCCCTGAAATCCGCGCACCATGGCGGCCGCGAGCACTCCCGCAAGGTACGGATCTTCGCCAAGCGATTCGGCTATGCGCCCCCAGCGTGGGTCGCGGGCGATATCCATCATGGGGGCGAAGGTCCAATGGATCCCCACCTCGGACGCCTCCCGCGCAGCGATGTGCGCGGCCTGACGGACGAGCTCCGGATCCCAGCTCGCGGACTGCCCAAGCGGGATCGGAAACACGGTGTGGAAGCCGTGAATTACATCCTGTCCAAAAATAATAGGTATTCCCAGCCGGCTCTCTTTCGTCGCGATCCGCTGTGCTTCGGCCTTCTCCTGGGGCGTGCCGCCGTTGAAGAAAGATCCCCAACGTCCCTTGCGGATTTCATCCTTGGCCCGCTCCGGAAGCCCCTGCGGAAAACGCGCCTGCGACATCTGCCCGAGTTTCTGCTCGATGGTCATCCGCGCCACCAGCACGTCGATCTTCTTTTCGATTTCGTCAGGCGTCGCTGCGAAGAGGCTCGCGGCGCCGACGGCCAGCAGCAGCCCCAACTTGCGGATGAGCATATTTGATAAATCGATTTATTCTATGCTTAATCAACCGCGGATGTCAATCCTGAAGATCAGCGGCATCAGCGGCCCCGGTTCCGCTAGCCCCCATGGCACCCTCCAGGCCAAGCATGCCGCCGATGCAGAGGAGCGGCGCCGCAAACCCGATGCGGAGACTGGCAAACCGAGAGGAAATCGCGCCGACCACCCATGGGATCGCCGCCCCGCCCAAACCGGCGGAAGCGAAAACAGGTCCGGCCCACCGCGCTGCGGCGGACCCCAAGCTGGTCGCAAACGCCGCCACGATGGTCGGGTCAACCGGTGCCAGCCCGAGACCCGCCATGACGGCGCCGGTCATCAGGCCCCGGAAGCCGGCCGCGGCCAGAAGCATCCCGATCCCTGCCCCTCCGAAGAGAAGTCCTGCGAATATCAGCGAGCGTGGCGAGAGTCGCCGCAACCAGACCGGTGCGAGCAGCCTGCCTAGTAGGAGCGCTCCCCAAAAAGTGGATTGCGTCACCGCGGCTTCGGATGCAGTCACTGTTGCCCATCGAGCCGCACCGGTCGGCAACCACACGCTTATGCTGGTTTCCACGCCTACGTAGAGAAACAGGAGCACCCCCGTGATCGTGATGAACCCGCCCTTCCCTGCGAGTGTCCGCTGATCCGGCGGTGCAGCGCCGGGCGCCACCTCAATGTTGGCCGCGGCGCGGTTCCCGATTGCGGCAAGGCCGGCGACGAAGGCGGCGAGGATGGCCAGCTCCAAAAACACGTTGGCGGCCGGCTCGAGACGCAGGACGAAGGCGATGGCTGACGGCGTCGCAAGAGACTCCGGCGGCCCACGAGAAGTTGAACAGGTTGAGCGCGGCGGCGGGTGACGGAAGACTGGCCCTGGCAACGATGAGATTCGCGACGGGATTGATGAATCCCAGGCCAAGACCGCACCCGAACAGACTGACCGGCATCCATGGTCTCGCCATCAGCGCAGCTCCTCCGAGCCCCAGCGCCAGCAGCGTGAGCCCCACCGTTAGCAGCGTCATCAATGCCTGGCGCGCGCCCAGCCAGCCGGAGGCCATCGCGCCGCAGAAACCACCCACAAACTCCCATGCGAGCAACGTGCCGGCGCCGGCATCGGTCAGCGACCAGGTTCGGGACAGCACTGGAAGAATCGGGCCGAGCATCGTAGCACCAGCTCCCGCCAACACCCCAGCCAAGTGGCTAATAACAACCTGATGCCACAGCGATGGCAATCCCGCCCTTGAGATCACCGAGACCGCCGCTTGCGTTTCGCTGCCGGAGCCGGTCCCGTCAACTCGCGCACGATCAGTTCCGGCTCAACCTCGATAGAGTCTCCGGGTTCGTCCGCTTCGTTGGCCAATCGCTTAAGGAGCGCCTCCGCCGCGATCATGCCCATCTTGCGAAGTGGCTGCCGAATCGTCGTCAGCGACGGAGTGTGGTAGGCTGCGCTCAAAACATCATCGAAGCCGACCACGGAGACGTCCTGGGGCACGTGCAGACCGGCATCTTGTAGAGCCCGCATTGCACCGATTGCGGAATTGTCGTTGAAGGAGAACAAGGCCGTGAAGAGCGCTCCACTCTGTAACAGCGTTCGCGCCGCGTCATAGCCGGTCCCCGGCGAGGGCGAGGCTCCTTCCAGTTGCGACACTCGCGACGATGGGATCGACAGCCCCAGATCCGCCGCTGCGTGCAGGATCGCCTGAAACCGCACTTCGGAATCCGAACTGAAAGTCTGCCCTTTGATCACGGCGATGTCGCGATGGCCGAGTTCCTTCAGGTGCCGGAGCGCCAGGTCAGCTGCGGCATCGTGATTGAGGACCACATTCGTTCCGCCCGGAATCGGTTCGTGTCCGGAAACGGCGACCATCCGCAGCCACCGCGGAATCAGGGTGACTGGTGTGTCCACCGCGATAATACCTTCCACACCACGCTCCCACAGCAGCGAAGTGTTCTCCACAATCATCTTCTCCTCGTGCCGGTGACTCGTTGCCAGGTACATGTAACCGACGCCGGACAGGAACTCCTCGACCCCGCTGAGCACGAGCGAGTAATAGCCCTCGCTGAGCTCCGGCATCAGGACGCCAACTGCGTACGTGCGCCGTACACGCAGGGAGCGCGCCAGAAAGTTCGGCCGGTAGTTGAACTTCTTTGCCGCCGCGAAGATCACGTCCTGGGTTCACTTGGGAATGGAACCCGCAGCCGGGGACCCATTCAACACGAGGGACAAGGAAGTCGGAGAAAGATTCAACTGCTGGGCCAGCTCTTTTAGACTAATTGGTTTTTGGAAACGGCCCTGACGGGCTCGCGCAACGGAAGATTGTTTGGACTCCACTCATGGAGTTTCGCACGTGTGAACGACGAAATACAATACCCTCGCGCAGGTGGCATAGGTATCTCCGCCCCAAAACAGACTGCCTCGGGCGCGGAAGCCTTGACGGCGCGCGCCGCTGAACCGGTCAAAGGGGCGTAAAGGGCGTAAACCCCGCCATTGACAAGAAATTAGATTCGGCGCATAATAAATCGATTTATGGAGGCAAGCCGGAAGCGCCCGGTGCGGCCGGGGGTCGCGGAGCGGCCTGGGTGCGCCTTCCTGGAGCAGTGTGGCGTCCAGGTTCAGGTAGGCGGCAAGCTGGCAATCAACTTGCGATTGAAGCCGGCTCCGGTGACGTTGAGCATTGTGGTGACGGGCGAATCCACGCTGCGTTGAGCACCGAGTCCGCCTCGAGCGGTACCGTAAGGGACCGGCGCGAGATCGCGGAGTCTCCGCTGCCATTCGGCGCGTCGTTCCTTCCGCCGGCCGACGCATTGCAGGAATTCAAGATGGATACGTCGTCGTTTGACGAGCGCCTGGGACCCTCCCCCGCCGCAACCGCCACTGTCGTTTTGAAGAGCGGCACGAACGATCTCCACGAGGCGCGTCCAACGCGGCCGGAAACGCGCAGGCGTCGAGTAACTACGTCGCAAATGACACGCAGACCGATTTGGGATCGAGATGGGGTTCTAGACGTTGGCTAGAAACAGGATAAGGACGTTCTCATGCAAACAGCTACAGTGAAGGCCGCCATCCTTCTGGTAATGACCACAGGGATCGCCGGTTCCCTATCTGCCCAGGTGGCGGCCAAGCCATCCACCTTTGCTAATCCGCTGAACCTGGATTACGGTTCCGGACGGGCAAGGAGAGGAGGAGAACCGGTCGTAATTCTTGACAAGGACGACTATTATCTCTTTGTATCTGGGGCAGGAGGATACTGGTATTCCGGCGATATGCGGGAATGGTCTTTCGTTGCGGCGACCAATCTCCCTATAGTGAACTCCCCGCCATCCGTTATCGTCATTGGCGACACATTCTACTTCACCAGCTCCGCCAGGCCCGAGGTATATTCGACAACCGAGCCGAAAAAGGGTGTCTGGCAAAAGGTAGCCGATCTGGCTCGTGGATACGGTGATGCCGACCTCTTTCTGGATGACGACGGCAGAGTGTACATGTATTATGGCTGGTCTCAATTGGAGCCAATCACTGTTGTGGAACTCGACCCCAAGAATGGCTTCAAGGAAATTGGGCAGCCTGTGCCGCTGTTTTGGGGCAATCCAATGGAGAACGGTTGGGAACGAAGAAGAACCGATGATTTGCCGCTTGCAAGTAGAGGCAATCGCACATTCCTGCCGGAAGAAGCTCCATGGATAGAGGGCCCATGGATGTCAAAATATCGCGGCAAGTACTATTTGCAATACGCCGCGGGAGGGGTTCAATTTGTAACCTACACGGATGGGATCTATGAGTCCGATAAGCCTCTCGGCCCGTTCAAGTATTCGCATCACAATCCTTTTTCATTCAAGCCCACGGGCTTTATACCGGGTGCGGGCCACGGCTCGACATTCCAGGACAAGCAAGGACATTACTGGCACATCGACACCATGGTCTCTTCCTACGGGGGCAGCGCTAGAAATCTCGTCGGTCTTTTTCCCGCCGATGTTGATGCCGACGGCGTGTTGCATTGCACTACCGAATTCGGCGATTATCCGCAGTACCTGCCAGGCATAAAGCAGGATCCGATCAGGAACAATTTCACCGGCTGGATGTTGTTGTCCAGGAACAAGTTGGCGACCGCCTCTTCTTTCTTGCCGGAACATGAGGTTCAGAACGCCGTGGATGAGAATGTGTTCACCTATTGGGCGGCGAAGTCCGGCGATCCGGGCGAATACATGGTCATTGATCTTGGGAAAACGGCCGAGATCCACGCCTTGCAGGTGAATTTTGACATGCACGGAGCAAGCCCCGACTTTGTGAAGAGCAAAGAAAACCCGAGGTATCAGTCGTACACGATTCATGTTTCCAACGACAATCGGAGCTGGTCGCTGCTTGCCGATAGGAGCAACAACAAGAAGGATGCGCCGCACGAGTACCTTGAGCTGGCCAAAACCGTGATGGCCAGGTACGTTAAATTGACGAACGTCTTCACGCCCGGCGGTGGGAACTTCGCGGTGAAGGATCTTAGAGTGTTTGGAAATCCAAAACAGGCAAAGTTCTCGCAGGCAGACAATGTAACCGTAGTTCGGGATCCGCAAGACAGGCGCAGCGCAACCGTGATGTGGAAACCAGTTGAGAATGCCGACGGATATATTGTGAGGTACGGCACCGAGCCTGACAAGTTGTACAACAATTATATGGTTTATGACAACTGCAGCTTGAACATGCACAGCTTGAACAAGAGTGCCGAATACTATTTTATGGTGGAAGCATTCGGCAGCGGGACGGACCACTACAGGGAAAGTTTCACGAAGACCCAGGGCCTCGGCGTTGAGCTGGAGCTTCTAAAGGGCGGGCAGGTAGTCGGGAGAAAAGCGATCTTCGAAGGCACGGACAGGTACTACTTCGACAACATCGAGCCTGGCCACTATGTTCTACGACATGGTCACGGCGGAATTCTGTGGGAGGCGGAACTTGCGGCGAAGGACGTGATGTGGAATAGTGCTTACCCTGGAGTGCCGTTTGACAGGGAGTCTGCCACGGAGGACAAGGCCACCCAGACCCAAGTCGTATTCAAGACTGGCAGAGGGAGCGTTGTGCTTGGGGAAGCGGTCCTCAAGGTACTGCCGGGGCTGCAAAGCGGAAGAATAGGCGTATTCTTCCAGGAAAAGAAGTGATCGACAGATCAGATCAAATGCGTTGTGCCAGTCGCGTGGTCGAGGGGCCGATATGACCGCTGGTGAGGTCAGGAGGTTTTCATTCTGTGCCATAGCGCGGAGCGGGCGGGCCAAGGAGCAGGCCATGCACGAACGTTTCGAAAAGCGGATTGAGGAAGGCCTGCGGAAGATCCAGACCAGTTGCCAAAAGAAGAAACAGAAGCCGGTGACGATCGCCACACGGGTGGGCCGGTTGCTGGGCCGCAACACGCGCGCGGCCGCGCTGTTCGATGTGAAGGCGGAAGTTAGTGGCTTCGCGCGCCTGCGGTGGTCAAAGGTGGAAGCTCGGCGCGAGTGCGAGCGGTGGAGTGAAGGCCGCTACGTGCTGCGCAGCAGGGTGCCACACTGGGCGGATCGCCAGGTTGGACTTGTGAATGTGAAACGCCGCCTCGGCCTCCGTCAACTGGATGTAGGCCCGCCACAGATCTTGCGGACTCCAATTCGTCATTCAGAAAGAGCGCCGCGTGCAGGCGCACATCCTGGTTTGCTTCCTGAGCTATGTGCTGTGGAAGACCCTGGCTGCGAGCTGCCGGCAGGCGGGACGGGCGACGAGCAGCGGCGCTCAACCTACGCGTCCGTTTCGCCGGTTTGGATGAGGCAGCGCCCTCCTTGCGGCCAACTTTCAGCATTTGGCAAAGTTCCGAAATCTGAGCGTCTGTTCCTGTCTTGTGCGCTTCGGTGTCCAATGCTTAGAAGGTCAACCGCAAGGCTAACTGGAACACGCGTTGGTCGATGCCTTCCCGCCCGTTGCCGGTGGTTGCAGTGATCACGGTGAACCCGCCCAGATTGTTGATTGTCCCGTTCGCGTTTAACACGAGGTTGGCAGCATTGGCGCCGGGATTGGCAAAGTGGGGCGTGTTGGTAAAGTTGAAAGCTTGGGCGCGGAACTGTACCCGCACGCGCTCACTCACTCGGAAACTCCGGAACAGTGCGAAATCCAGATTGATCTGGCCAGGCCCTCGGAGCGACTCGAAGCCGGCCGTGCCGAAACGAACCTGAGTGACCGACGCAAACGCGAGCGGATCGAAAAAGGACTGGCCGGGGCCAACACCGCCCAGGATCGCCACGTTTGGCTTTATCTGGTCTGCCCTCTGCGTGTTTCCCGGAGCGTTCAGCGAGCTACTGGAGCCCGACACCGAGAAGGGCAGCCCGGTGTAGGAGCTGAGCAAGCCGTTGACCTGCCAGCCGGAAGCGATTGCAGACGCCGGACCGCCCTGACTCAACAGCTTCTTGCCACGGCCAAACGGGAGCTCGGCAATTCCGGAGAAAGTGAAGACCTGCGTCCGGTCGTACGGCAGTACGGCCCGGTTCAGATTCATGTAAGCTGGAATCGCGATCTGGGGACCGGCGTCCTCCTTGTCGGCGCAGCAGAGGTTCATCGCCTTAGACCACGTATAGTTAGCCTGAATTTGATACCCGCCCGCGAACCGCCGTTCCAGGGTAGCCTGGAGGGCGTCGTAGTGCCCGTGCCCCAGTGGCGTAAAGAAGTTCGTCGTTGCGGTCCGGCCGAACAGTTGGTTCAGCGGCTGTCCCGCCTGCCCGGCGCCAAGGATCTGCCCGGCATTGACGTTCAGCTCGTACTGCTGATGCACCTGCCGCGTCCCGGCATATCCGGCCTGAGCCACAAACCCCCACTTGAGTTGTTTTTGCACCATGACATTCCAGCTCTGGACATACGATCGGACGTAATTGTCCCCAAGCGAATTGAGGGAAGAGGTTCCCGGTATGCTGATGACACCGTTGCCGAGGCTGGGCAGAGACAGCAGCGCCGGAATCCCGGCGCTGAGCGGGCCGACCGGTTGGTAGGAATTCACGCCAGACAGGGAATATGCAACCTGATTCGGATAAACCTGCAGCATTTGCTGGGAGATAAAGAAGGGATCCCAACTGATCCCGTACCCAGCCCGAATGACGAATCCCTCGCTTGGCCGGTAGGCGATACCCAGGCGCGGAGCAAAAAGCCGCTTGCTGAAATGGGTCCCACAACCGCTGGGAACGGAGCCGACACCGCAAAGGGATATCGTGTTGTCCACGGGGTTGTATCGTTGGGTGCCGCCCGTCGGCACGGCGTAGTAGTCCCAGCGAAGGCCATAGGAGAGGGTGAGCTTGCGGCTGGCCTGCCACTTGTCCTGCACATATAGTGCATAAAACCATTCGCTCGTCAAGTTGTTGGGCGACTTCAAGCCCTTAGCGATGGTGGAGGGCAGTCCGAGAAGGAAGGCCGCATAGCTGTTGTACTGATTTTGCGAAGGGCCGCCCGAAAGCCCAGTGGTTCCAGGGGTAAAACTGAAGGAACCGGACAACTGCTGCGACCCCTGAAACATATCCAAGTTCTTACGAAGAGTGTCCACACCGAACCGAACACTGTGGGTGCCATTGGTCCAGTTGGCATTGGCAACGTATTGATGGTTGCCATTGTGAAAGTAGGAGGGGACAGTACTTTGGTTGCCCAACGCGCTGAAGCTGCTGACGGAAAATGCGGGCCAACCGCCTTCTGCCAACGACGGTCCGTTGGTACCAGGAATGCCGAGGACGTCCAGCCCGACCTTCTGGTCCAGACCCGGCGGCTCTGTGTTCGAGTCCATCAGGGTGTACCCGAAGTAGGCGTTGACGATCAAGCGGTTCGAAATCATGTAATTTCCGGAAACGGTGTCGTTGAACACGTTGCCGTGCCCGTGGCCTTCCGAGCCCGCCGAACTCACTGGCGTGCCTCCCAGGGCGCCGAACATCGGCGGGTCATCCATGGTGTACTTGAGCCAGCCGAAACGGACGCTGATGTTCAACTTATCGTTGATGTAATAGTTCACCTTGGCATCGGTCGTATCGCGGGAAAATGAGAATGGAGCGCTGGCGTAGTAGTTGCTTGCGAGCAGGCTCGGGAAGGTCGGAGGGGGCGTGAGGTTCACGATTTTCTGCACAATCGGATCGATTCGCGACTGCGGAATCAGGTTGCCGGGGAAAGCGGTCCTTCCCGTGCCATTCAACTGGCCGGTTGACGGATCGTAGATAGGCGTTGTAGATCCGGACATGTTTCCCGAATTCATCGCCGCCGTCGGAACCGTCCCGTAAGTCGAGGCATTCTGCCGCGTCAAGTTGCCATCGTAGCTGGCGAAATAGAAAAGCTTCTGTTTCTTGATCGGCCCGCCAACGGTTGCGCCAAACTGGTTCAAGATGGATTTTGGCTTTGGCTGGCCGGCCGGCAGAAAGAAGGGCTTTGCGATCATGGCATTGTTAAAGTTGTACTCGAACGCGGACCCGTGGATCTGGTTGCCGCCACTCTTCACCTCAACGTTTACCGCAGCCCCGCCCGCGAAGCCCTGCGCGGCATCGAAGCTGTTGGTCACCACGTTCACCGTCTCTACCGCTTCTATGCTGGGGACGTATGCGGCCACCGATTGGAGCCATGTGTTCTCAGCGGTGGCGCCGTCGATCCGCATGTCGTTTCCGCTGCGCGACGTCCCGCCGGCCAGGAATATGAGTCCCCGGGAAGGATTGGCGTCGATGGCGTAGGAGTTCTGCGGTGGATTCACGCCGGGCACCATCACCAACAGGTTTTGAAAGTTCCGTCCCGCGGGCACGGGCAGGTCCTGCAATGCCTTGGAGGCCATTTCCGACCGGACATCCGCCCCGTCGGTTTGTAAAGCTGCCGCCTCGGCCGTCACCTGAATGTTTTCGGTGAGCGTTCCCACCTGGAGCGTGACATCGACGCGCACCACGCTGTTGTCCCTCACCACGACCTCTCGCCGCGTCGCCGTCTGGAAGCCGCTCTTTTGGACCTCGACTGTATACCTTCCGGAGGGGATCGCCGGAAAACTGTATACGCCGGTGTCGCTTGTCTGGGCCTGCCGGGATTCGTTGGTCTCCACGTGGGTGATCCGGACGGTGGCGCCGAGGACCCCCGCGTTGCTGGTGTCCGTTACGTTCCCCACCAGGGAGCCGTACAGGACCTGGGAGTGCGCCGGCTGGGCAGCGAAAGGGAGAATCAGCAACGATGCGGCAAACGCGATCGAACGAAAACTTCCTGCCTTAGGCATAAAAACCTCCTGGCTATCCGGACTTGTAATGATCCCGACCTCCTGTCAATAGCTTCGGCCGGTTTTGAGCTTCATGGTCTCGTAAATACCCCACTCCGTTGAGTTGTCGTAGGCGTACACAGCTATCTTGCGGCCGCCGAAAAACAGATCCAGGTGTCTTCCCGGCTCTGCAGATCAGAACGTCGAAACATGGAGCTATATCTCCCATCCGGGGCGGGGCGGTGGACCCTGGGCAAGTTGGTTTGCCTGGGAATCGTTGGTAACCTTCATGGCCTTGAAATCCCAGTTGATCATCTTGTCTTTGGACCGTAGGGCAACATCGCCTAACGCCACCATCTCCGCCAGCGGCCCCGCGTGGTCGAAGCTTGATAGCGTTTTGCCCTGTCCTTTGCATGCCCTGAGGAAGCTTCGCATGTGCCCGTCCACTCGGGGCGATTTCTCGGGTGCGAAGCCTATCTCCTTTGCTTTTTCATCAGGAACGATCCGAGATGTGGCACCCCAACCACCGTACAGGATAGTAGCCTGCTCCCCGATGATGGCCGCGCCCCTGCCAAACCTGAATAGGTCCTTCAGTGACGTGCCGGCAGGCAAGTGCTCCAGAAGAGGAACAACTCTCTTGTCCAACGCGTCGGCGCCCATCATGAAATAGCGAACCCGCACGGGTGGCTTGCCGTCACGCGCGGGGACGTACCACGCCACCGTTTGCTCCGAGGGAAAGGAGTCGGGCACCGGCCACTCGCCGCCGGTCTCCACCTCCACCCGCTCCGGATAGCGGAGGTCCAACGCATAGAATGCCGCGTCAAGTGTGTGGCACCCGAAGTCGCCCAGTGTGCCTGACGACCAGTAGGACCAGGGGCGCCACGAACCCGCCTGATACGGCCGGAACGGCTCCCGATTCACCCACAGGTCGTAATTGAGCGTCTCGGGCACGGGGCTTTCGATGCGCGGATTAAGGGCGTGGGCGTTGCCCGGATTCCAGGCGACGACCTCGCGCACTTGACCGATAGACCCGTTTAGCACCCAGTCTCGAATGCGGGCCGTGCTCCAGCTCGAGTGGCCCTGATTGCCCATCTGGGTTACCACTTTTTCATATTTCCGAGCTGCCTCTGTCAGCCGGCGCGCTTCGCTGGCGAAACGCGTCAGTGGCTTCTCCGTATATACATGAAGACCCAACTGCATAGCCGAGAGGGTGGCATGGAAGTGGGTATGGTCCGGAACGGCTATCAACACTCCATCGATGTCACCTTTCACCTGGTCCAGCATGAGACGGTAGTCCTTAAACATACGCGCTTTCAGAAAGCGGTCGCCGGGGGGATAGATCTTGTTGTTTGGGTTCAGCGTTGGCGCCGAGCGAACGGCGTCCACGTCGCACATCGCGACGATGTTCACCATCGATTCTTTGATGCGTCTCTCATACTTTGTGGCCTCATTCCACTTGCCGGACAGGGCCTCGTGCTCGGGTATGTCGAGATCCCTCTCCTCGCGGTCCACCTCCCACCAATCTGCCAGCATCGCGACGTGGGCTCCCCTGCCGCCTATTCCGATGAGGGCCAGATTCACCTTTTCGCTCGGCGGCACCTGTCCGGGGCCGCCCAGAACTCGCCGGGGGACCAGGCTGAACGCCGAGGCCCCGGCCGCCACCGTCTTTTTCATGAAATCTCTGCGATTAGAAGTGCTCATAGTGTTCTCCTCGGCTCCTGGCAAACCAGCTCGGTAAAGAAATCCGAAAGCGGCTCAAAAGCTGAGTCGTAGGTCGAAACGAAACAGACGCTGCTCGATATCTTCCCCGCCGGTACCCGCCGTACTGGTGATCTGAGCAAACGTACTACCTCTCGGTCTCGGGCCAACCGTACTTGGATGACTTGGCCCCCGGCGAGGACCTTGAGCAGAAATCGTGGTTGCTCAAAAACGTCCATCTCGAACAACGCCCACCCTGGATTAGGAATTACTGAGCGATTTGTGGTTTTGAACACCTCCTTTTATATATCACCATCAGTGAGCCAGCAAGTTCTCGCGACGTTCGCAAGTTGTTCTGGCAGTGGTTGGAACATGTTCCGCAGCCGGATTGGGGCGTCTCCCTATTGATTGTGCCAGCACCTGCTGCCGCCGTAGCGCCTAGCTGCAGTGTTTTATGCAGGTTGCGCGTCCCTGCCTGTGGTGAGCCCCGATTGTGGGGGCAGGTCCGTCGAGGAATCCTGGGGCTCTGACCGCCTCCTTGCGTCTTGTTTCCCCGCCTCGGCATTGCGGATATCCTTCGCGGCGCGCATCGGAGATGGTTTGCCGGAGCAGATCGATCCGGCTACCAGAACGGAGAAGGTCTGTCACGGTTCTGCTGATCGTTGTGAGTGGAATGCCCTCGTGGACGGTGATGTCGTCTTTGGTGAAGTCCGCTCGGTGTACGACGACGCTCTTATGCTTCTCACGCCGCAGTCTGGCGGATTTAGGGACCGTGAGGTGAATCAGATGGGGGTTCGCATCCGAGATTCCATACACGGCAAGAGCCGTCGCATGCGAAATGGCCAGGTTGTCCGGCCCGCGGTTGGCTTTGGCCCATAGCACGGCTTCCCGGTATTGCGAAAACCGACCTGGCGGAAAATGCGGAATGCGGTAAACGCCTCTGGAAGTTCGTTCGAGCCTCCCTCGCTGTACGAGGCGGGTCAAGACCGAATCCGTGAAACCAGCCGATCGGGTTTGCTCGGCGGTGACCAGACCGTCGTTGTCCCCAGCAAGTTCTACAAGTTCGTCGAAACGCGAGGCGGCATTATCTGACGTCTTCCTGGACTCTCGCAGGGAGCTCTGTCAATATCTTTCCATGTTGGAACTATGTTGACAAGCCGTGCCGGACCTTTCGATCCCTCACCATCGCTTCGCCCCAGTGGCTTCCTGAATGACTGAGTGTAATTTTGGGCGGATTTGGGCGGACAACAGGCCCGATTCTGCAACTGCGCGGCCTGTAAGCCGCAGAAACGATTGGTGCGGATTCGCTGCCCACCTGCGCGGTAGGTAGGAGGTCAGCCTAGGCGTCTGTATCTCATTGATTCGGCTCTTGATCAACAACGGGGGCAGGCCCCGAATCCCAAGGTGGTAAAACATTCTTGGGAGAATACGTTTGACCGACTCTGAGATCGTTTTAGGCCTACCCCAATACGAGATTAGCAACATCGAGCGCAGCGGCGGCACGATTACGATATCGGCCCGGTATTCTGGGCCGATATCGTGTCCCCAGTGCGGAGGCTCGCGGCTGCGAAACAAAGGCTGGTGCCGCCGGCTCGTCCGCCACGACGACTGGGGGTTTCGCCGCGGCCTGATGGATCTGCGGGTGCGCAAGCGGCGCTGCCTGGATTGCGGCCGCTCGTTCCGCCAGCAGTTGCCGGGCGTGCAGCCCCGTCAGAGAGCCAGTGAGAGTTTCCAGCAGATGGTCTATCAGCAGCACCTAGATGGCATCAACCGGAGCTGCCTGGGCAGACGCAAGGGCATCGGCGCCGCCACCGTGCAGCGCTACTTTCTCCGCCACCTCCAGCGGCGGGCTCGCCAGGATCACCCGCCGGCTTGTCCCAGGGTTCTGGGTATCGACGAGCACTTCTTCACGCGTAAGAAGGGTTATGCCACCACCTTCTGCGATCTGAAGAACCACCGCATCTACGATGTCACGCTGGGCCGGTCGGAAGCCGCCTTGGAGTCGTATTTTGTTCGTCTTGAAGGCAAAGAGCAGGTGCGGGTCGTCTGCATGGATCTGGCCGTGGTCTACCGCGCGATCGCCCAAAAGCACTTTCCCAGAGCGGTGATCGTCGCCGACCGCTTCCATGTGATCCGCATCGTAAACCGCCACTTCCTGGCCTGTTGGCGAGAGATGGATCCGACCGGCTCCAAGAACCGCGGCTTGGTCTCATTGATGCGGCGCCACCGCCACAACCTCAAACCCGAGCAGCAACTGCGACTGCTCGCGTACCTGGCCGAGCATCCGGCCTTGGGTGTCATCTACCGCTTCAAGCAACGGCTTTGTTATTTGTTGCTGAAGAAGCACAAAACGCGCAGGCAGTGCCAAAAACTGATCCCCCGTTTCCTGCGGGCCGTCGTCGAGTTGCGCCAGTCCGGACTGGCGCAACTCGTGGCCCTCGGAGACACCCTCCATGCCTGGTCGGAGGAAATTGCGCGCATGTGGCGCTTCACTCGTTCCAACGGCATCACCGAGGGTTTCCATAACAAAATGGAAACTCTCAGCCGACAGGCATACGGGTTCCGCAACTTCGAAAACTACAGGCTTCGGGTGAAGGTGTTATGTTCTTAGAAAGGTTTGGGATTGGGGTTTGCCCCCGTTGTTGGCGTAGAGCCGCGTAGAGCCGCCCAGGCGTCTGTATCTCATTGATTCTAATGGTGGGCGCGACAGGACTCGAACCTGTGACCTCCTGCGTGTGAAGCAGGCGCTCTAACCAACTGAGCTACGCGCCCTCGAGTGGCGGGCAAAATTCGAGTTTAACCGAAAATGTCGGACGCCGCCACCGCACCCCCTCCGCGTTCGAATCGGCAAAGTGATCTTCCCATCGGCCCAGCAGAGCCTTCGAGCGGTGGGCCGAAACAGCCAGCACGCCTTCCGTCACTGGCCGTCTGGCCCTCACCCCTCGATGCTGAGTTCCGCCCAACCCGGAAGCGTGGCCGGCTTGTTGTTCAGGAAAACGATGCGGCGGGTCTTGGGGAAGGGCAGGTTGGAAGCCAGCGCGCGATTGTAAATCCCGAATTGCTCCAGGATCTGGCGGTAGTCCGGGTTGGTGGCATCCAGCCAGGAACTCTTGGCGGGCAGACCGGCGCCCCATCCCAGCGAGAGCAGACAAGAGCCTCTCTGGCGGGCGCCGCCGAGCCACTGCTCCAGCTCGTCCAGACTCCGGTCGAGCAGGCCCAGACCGGCCCAGGAGGCGTACTGGCGCTGTAGCGCCAGCAGGCCCGCGGCGTAAACGTTGACGGCTTCGAAGATCCTGGCGCGATTGAACGCTTCGGGCCAGCGGACCGAGCGGCGCACCTCGGGTTCGAGGAAAAACGTCTTCTCGCTCCAATCGCCTTCAAACGTGGTGCCGGGAACGGCCATTTCGGCGAACGTCGGGGTACTGTCCTCGGGACGCGCGCCGTCCACCGCGCCGCGCGGGCTCTGCTTCCAGCCGAGCGCGTAACCGCCGCCGCGCGGCTGGAGCGTGGAGGTGCGCAGCAGGTAAATCTGGAAGCGCGAGGCCGCAATGGGCGCGGAATCTCCGGCGCTGACGAAGCGCATGCGGTTCGACCCCGTGGGGCCGAGCGCGTGCTCTTCCACGATTTCGGCGGGACGGCGCGGAACGCGTTCGCCCTTCACGCGGGCCAGCATGTCTTGCAACATGCCGTCGCGCCAGTGCGCGAACACCATGCCGGTACGCAGCGAGCCCTTGATGGCGGTCGCGGGCAGATATGGCCCGGCGGCCCCGGTGGCGAAGGTGGGGATGTGCAGGCTGTCCCCGGCGGCGCGGTTCCAATAATTGGAATAGGCGGCGTTTTCGAACGGGATGCGGCGGCCTGCGAAATTCTGCGCGAAGCCGCCCCAGGACGCGAAATCGAGCTTATCGGCCCGCTTGAGCTGCGCCAGATAGCCTTCCAGGCGCGGGCCCTTGGCCAGGAGCCGGAAAATACGCCACTGGTCCAGCACGTTGACGTGGTCTTTCCAGACCATGTAGTCGATGGGGCTCAGCTTGCGGCCGTCACCGACCAGCAGGGGGGTCAGGCATTTGAGGCGGTAGCGCATCAGCTCACCTCGGTAGCGCCGGGCAGCGGGATGGACACCGCGAATCCGGCGCGGAACACGGGATGGGCGAAGCCGTCGGGAGCCACGTCGGCGGTCGACCCGCGTGGCGGGGCCGCGGCGCAGAGCACCGACCCTTCCGCCACCATTTGGATTTCCTTTTTGAGCTCGCCCGAACCGGCGGGGCTGTCCACGCGGCCCGAGCGGACCAGCACGACATAGTTACCGCGACGCCAGTCCACGGAATCGTCCGGCGCGGGAGTGAACAGAGAGAGCAGCCAGTGCTGAGCAGGGGCCGGGGGCCGGGGGCCAGGGGCCAGGGAAGCAGGCTCCGTAACAGGCTCGGCAGCAAGCGGAATTTCGGGTTCGGGCGGGGCCGGGGGCCAAAGGCCAAGGGACATGGGAGCAAGGGCCGTAACGGGCTCGGCAGCAATCGGAGCTTCGGGCTCGATCGGCGGTTCGGGGGCAGGTTCCTGCGGGGCTTCCAGAGGGCTGAGTTCCACGCTGCGCCCGACTCCCTGGCCCCCGGCCCCTGGCCCCTGGCCCCCGTTCAGCCCCTGGCCCCCGTTCAGCCCCTGGCCCCCTAGCACCATCTCCGGCAGGGTGCCGTCCGTAAACTCGGGTGGCTCGGAGCGGCCCCAGCCGCGAGAGCGCTCGCCGCCGAAACCAGTGTCGGCCAGGAGGCGGAATGCGGCCTTGATGGGCTCCAGCCAGCGCTTGTGGGCGGCTTCGTCCTGAAAGGAAACGATGCTCCAGAGGCCCGCGCCGGGGCGGAATTCGATGCAAGCGATGGAGTGGCGCTCGGCGGCGCCGGTGAGGCGGTCGATTGCGGCGCTCCAGCGGACGCCGGTGCGGAACGGGCCGGAACGCCCGGCGGGCACCAGACATTCGCTGGGGCCATCCAGGCTCCAATGGTTCTCGTCCAGCGCCTGTCCCGCGAGCATCGCCTGCACCACGCCCAGCGGCACGAAGCGGGCGCTTTTCCATCGCACGCGCGCCGACATCAGCGCGGGAGAAGTGGGCGGCCAGATGGTCCGTGGCGGGACCACAAAACCGATTTCGTCGAGAAACGGGAAACAGGAGCTGAACGAGACCGCGGGCGCGCCGCTGCGGGCTGTCGCATCCAGCCACTCGTCGAGCGTGCCCAGGCGCGCCATGGCCGACGCCACCGCCGAGTAGAGCGTGTCGCTGTGATAGATCGCGTCCACCCGGTTGCGCGCGCCCGAATCGGTCCCGATGCGCCAGGGGCCGGCGGGACGGAGTTTGACCACCAGTCCCGGGTTCATTACTCCTCGCGCAGGAATGAGAAGGCGGAATCGGCCACGGCGGCCTGGATGACGGCCAGGGTGGGACCCGCACCGATTTCCTTTTCCGGAGCGCCCGACGCGTAGTAGTTCTTGCCGCGCCAGACCAGCCGCAGATTGGAGAAGCTCACTCGCCCGCTGCCGCGCGCGCCGCCTCCGCCCAGGGAGTCGTCCTCCAGCAGCCGCAGGCCTTCGAGCACGCGCAGGAACAACGGCGCGTCCTCTTCGCAGAGCACGTCCATCACCAGGCGCGTCTTGAAGCGGGCGCCCGAGGGCACGCGCTCCAGCGTGCGCGGGTTGGCCTGCGAGGTGATGCGGTCGATGGCGTTCTCGCTCTTCACTTCGGTGAGCTCGTCATCCAGGTTCTCGCGCATCTGCGCGGTGATGCTGTCCGGGTCGAGCGGCGCGTCGAACACCGCCAGCCGCGCCGGCGTGGCCTGGGTGGTCTCGAGCGTTTCGCCCTGCACGCGCTCCATGCGGCCGGGATTGCGGCCGAACAGCAGGCAGATCTCGTCGTCGGGACGGTCGCTCTGGTGGATGCGCACTTCCTGCCCCTTGCGGCGCGAAAGGTAGACCAGCTCGGCGGGCACGGCCAGGCCGGAGGTCTGCTCCAGCAGCGAGCGGATCTTGCCGCGCAGCGAACTGCCCGGCACGTAAGGCCGGCCGAACGCGTCCTTGACCACGGGGTTATCGGAGCCGCCGATCTCCAGCGAGCCTTTGCCTGCGCCGACGTGCAGGCCGGTTTCGCAGCGCATTTCGCCTTCCAGAATCAGCTTGCCGATGAGTTTCAACTCGGTTTGGGTGGTATGTGCGCTCATGCTTTACTCGTTGTAGGCCACGATGGCCTCGAAAAGGTCCTTGAAGCGTTCGTAACCGCGGATATCGTTCCTGCGCGTCACCTGGAGCAGCAGTCTTTCGAGCTGATCGAGGCTGCGCAAGCCGTGGCGCGCGATGGTGTAGGCCAGGCGCGCGCGCAGCATGACGAACTCGTGCTGGCGCTCGCCTTCGGGGGTGCGGACGGCGCGGCGCACGGCGCTGTAGAGGCGCCGCAACTGGCTCTTGGTGCCGGAATCCATGTCGCGCATGCGGCTGACGATGGAGTGCGCCTGGTTGTCCAGGTAGAGGCTGTCGCCGATCAGCTTTTCGAGCTCGATTTCGGGCGGACCCTCGAGGCGGCCGCGGTCGCCGCCCGGGCGATCGCCGCGTGGTCCGGGCCCATGGGGCGCCCCCTGCGGGCCGCGACCTTCCCGCGGGGGACGCGTTTCCTTCTTTTGCTCCTGCTCTTGTGCCATGTGCTAAACCTCTGTCACCAATCTGGCCCACTCCAGGGCCACCAGGCCCGCGGGCCGCAGCTTCACTTCCGCCGATCGGCGTCCCACCATCTCGCTGATCAGGTGGCTGCGCAGCTTCTGGAATTCGCGATCGCGCGTGCCGCTGAGAATCCGGTTGAAGCGGCGCTGGAAGCGCCACGTGTGCTGCAGATCTCCGGCGCCCTCGCCGTAGGCTTCCCGCCGGTAAAAGCTCCGCAATTGATACAGGAACTGCCGCGACATGCGGAAATCGTGGACCAGGCGGGTCACCGTGTCCTTGAGCTCCGCGGCGTCCGCCAGGCGCCGCCATTCTAAAATGCGGCCCAGCAGGTAGATGCAGTCCTTGTCCGCGGATTTCGCCAGGTCCAGGTTGCGGCCGGCCTCCTCGTACACCGAAGCCAGCGGATAGTAGGTCTCCGGAGCCAGCGCCAGGGCCATGGAAATGGTCTTGCCCTCGGCGCCCGGATAGTCCTTCAGGTTCTCTTCGGTGAAGCGGTGGAACAGCCGCTGCACCTCTCGCGCCAGAGCGATCAGCGCGTCCCAGGAGCCGTACACCGCGAAGTCGTCGCCGCCGGAATAGATGATGCTGACCTTGCGCCAGAACTCCGGCAGCGAGCACAGGACTTCCAGTTCGCCGGCGAAGAACTGCTTGTAGAGCACGGAGAGGGGTACGTGCTCTTCAATGCTGTGGACGCGGCGGAGGCGCAGGCCGAAGTTGTCGACGTCGCCGCGCAGCACGCCCCAGGTGGAGCGGCCTTGCGCGCGGCGGGCCAGGGTTTGCACCGGCGCCGCCGACTTGCCGTCGTCGGAGGGCGCCGCATGGCGCGCCAGCATGATGCCATCCGGCGAAAGATTGGAAGTGAGACTCCAGGCGTGCTTCCCGTCTCCCGGCGTCACCTTTCCCGGAGTTTCGGGCGACCAGGCCACGCGCGACGCCTCGCGCAGCCTGGCGCCCAGTTCCTTCGCAAAATAGGCGTCGGCCGCCGCATCCGCCGCGCGCACGCGCGGCTGGAACACTTCGGGGCCGGCATTGGCCAGCGGGGCGTTGCGTTTGCCCAGCAGCTCGTCGTTGAGGCGCTTGCGGATGACGGCCCAATCGCCCAGGTTGTCGGTGACGCCCCAGATGAGTTCCAGGATGCCGGAGCTGAGCTCGGAAACCTGGCGCGCCGCCGCCCCCAGAAAGCTCTCCGCGGCTTCGCGGGCTTCGCCGGGCAGCACCACCAGGAACTGGCCGCCGCCGCTGGAACCAAGCAGGATACGCGCCAGCCCCAGTTCCGCCAGCAGCGCCCGCGGCAGCACTTCGCACAGCAACGTAATCCACTGCGACCGTCCGGCGAGAAGGTCTTCGCCGGCCGTACGCGCGGAACGTCCTTCGGCGGGAGGGGCCAAAAGGAACTCTTCCGTGCCCAGAATTTTGCCTTGCAGCAGGATCTGTTCGGGCATCGAACCAGACAAGCCTTGAGAAACCCTAACTTTAGCACAGAATCTTGAGAACATCGGGGGACCCGGCCAACGGTATCTTCTATGGGAAGCACGCGAGTAATAGCGGCGGTTGTGCTGATTTCAGCGGGCTTGGCCCAGTGGGCGTCCCCAACCCCTTGCGCCGGCCAGACGCGTCCGGCGCCTCCGCACCAGCGGGAGGCCGCGCCCAAACCCGCCGCCCAGCAGCCGGCCAAGCCCGCCCCGTCCGATGTGCGGCTGGAGGCGGCGATTCGCGCCAAGTTCGCCAAGTCGAAGATCAATGCGGACCAGTTCCAGGTGCATGTGCAGGGCGGCGTTGCCACCATCGAGGGCCGCACCGGCGTGACCCAGCACAAAGGCGTGGCCACGCGCCTGGCGAAGACCGGCGGCGCGCTGGCCGTCAACAATCACATCCAGGTCAGCGATGCGGCCAAGGAAAAGGCGGCGGCCAACCTCCGGAAGGGACGGCGGCGCGCGCAGATCAAACGCGGCGACGCGCGCTCGGACTCGAGCCAGCCGCCGAGCCGCTGATCCGTCACGTGATAAACTGAGGGGAAACATCGAATCTTGCTATGAAAGTTCTCAGTGTGTTCCTATTTGCCTGCTGCAGCGCTGCGTGGGCGCAGACCGCACCAGCGCCGGGCGGGGTGCCCCCTGGCCCGGCACCCCGGCTCCTCAGATGCCCGACATCCCCGACCAGACCACCATCGCCATGTTCGACGATGGCGTGAAGCTCACCATGGCCGACTTCAAGAAGCTCTTGGCGGCGCTGCCGCCGGACAACCAGCCGTTGGCGCTGCGCGACCGCAAGACCTTTCTGCAACAGTGGGCGTTCATGCGGAAACTCGCCCAAATGGCGGAAAAGCAGAAGCTCGACCAGGAATCCCCCGCCAGGGAGCAACTGGAGTATTCCCGCCTGATGATCCTGAGCCAGGCCAAGCTGAACGAGGCCCTGAATT
Source organism: Bryobacterales bacterium (assembly GCA_963768385.1). Lineage (GTDB taxonomy): Bacteria > Acidobacteriota > Terriglobia > Bryobacterales > Bryobacteraceae > Fen-178. The sequence goes on along the minus strand of CAVYHQ010000015.1, from coordinate 52,299 downwards.
CGATGACCGTGGAACCGGCGGAAATCGTCAAGTTCTACGACACCGATAAGGAGCGCTTCAAGGAGGTCCGCGTCAAGGCGATCTACGTATCGTTTGGTACCGGCGGGAAAGCGCGCACCGAGGACGACGCCAGGGCCAAGGCCACCAAGCTGCTCGCCGAAATTCGCGGCGGCGCCGATTTCGTGCAGCTTGTCAGAGAGAACTCGGACGATGAAACCTCCAAGGCGAAGGACGGCGATTTCGCCACGCTGCGCCGCAATGACAACATCCCGGATTCCATCCGCACGGCCGTGTTTTCCTTGAAGCAGGGCGAAGTGACCGATCCGGTGCGGCAACCCAACGGGTTTTACCTTCTCCGCGCCGACGAGGTGGGCTACCGCCCCCTCTCGCAGGTTCGCGACGAGATCTTCACGGAACTGAAACAGCGGCACTATGGCCAGTGGCTGGAACAGACCAACAAAGATACCAAAGTGGAAATCACCAACCCGGCATTCCTGGGCGACGCGGCGGCGCCTCCCGCTGGGAAGTAGCGGCCGGGCATGCCCGGCCCCTACCGGATGACAACTTGAATGGGGATGACCTGGTTGGTCTGCTCGACCTGAATGCTGAGGACGCCGGGCCTGGCGTCCTCGCCGGCCCGCACCGTCAGCACGGCCTTTTCCCCCGTGTTCAGGACGGTGCGGTCGAGCTTCACATCCACGCCGGGGACGGATCCCGTCAGGGAGATGTTCATGGCTCCCGGAGCGCTGTTGGTAATGGTCACCCGCTCGGATTCGCCCGCCTTCAAGGTGACCGACGCCTTGTCCGTCTTCACTTGCTTGTAAATGAAGTCGGGGACGGTGGTGGGAATCACGGGAATGGATGTGGGCGCGGATGCCGGTGCACTTGGCGGAGCGGGATTCATCTTGCCGAAGGGGGTCATGCGCAAGGACTCCGGGTCCACGTACCAATACCAGGTGCCATCCACCAGCTTCCAGGTGCTGGGGGTCGGAACTTTCATGGGTTTACCCATGAAGCCGGGCAGCATGATGTACTGCTCGCACAGCACCGTCGCTTTGGCGCGCGTGAAATTATCGGAATAGTCGATGCGCCCGATTTCGAAGCTGACGTACTGGGTCTTGTTGCTGTTGTAGTAGAAGTCCTTGGTGTCGTCGGCGACCAGGGCTTCGGCCTTGCGAAATTCGCCCTTCACGTGCAGGCCGTAGAACTCGCTGATGCGCGCACGCAGCGCCTGGTCCACATCGGCGGGCGGTTTGTTAAAGGCGTCGCCGGCGTTCTGGGCAAACGACCCCGTGGCCAACACCGCAAGCAGGACAAAACGGAACATTTTCTTCCATTATATTCTCAAGCGGCCCCGGAGCCTAAGGGGCCATAGCTTTGCAACCGATAAGAGGAGAGGATAGGATAAGAACGGTATTCACCAATGCCGGCAACGGTGACCACTATCAATGCGCGCCGTCAGGGCGCCTACGTGCTCCTGGAGGCCGCCTTGCCGGGACGGCTGCCGTTGAATATCGGCGTCCTGTTGATTGACCCGGCCACCGGCCGGGGTTGGGTGCGCATGCGCGCGCACTACGGCGATCTGGCCGATTCCCAGGACGCCGAAGTTCTGGAAGCGCTCGAAGAAGACATCCGCCGCAAGCTGTCCGAGACCGGCGCCGAGGCCTACCTGCGGTCGCTCGAGGATTCCCTTTCCAACGCGGTCCGCGTCAGCGAGCGGCAAACCGTGGAGAAGGTGGACGCCTTTTCCCGGGTGCTCGACCGCCTCTACGGCGAACACGTGGAAAAGCTCGCCGTCCAGCCGTTCCGCACGCATGTGCCGCTTTACAGCTTTCGCGCGGCCGCCGGCGGGCTGGGTGAAGAAATGCTATCCCTGGCGGAAGACTGGGTGCGCGCGCCCGAAGGCATGCGGCTCGACCCGGAAATGTTCGTGGGGCACGTGGTGGGCCGCTCCATGGAGCCGCGCATTCCCGACGGCAGCCTCAACCTGTTCCGCCTCCATCCCGCCGGCTCGCGGCACAACAAGATCCTGCTCATCGAGCGCTTCGGTGTGCTGGATGAGACCGCCCGTTACACCGTCAAGAAGTACACCAGCCGGAAGGTCTCGGCCGGCGAAGACCAGTGGCATCACGAACAGATCCGGCTGGAGCCGCTCAATCCCGAGTACGAGGCCTGGGACGTGGAGCCGGAGGGTTTCGCGGTAGTCGCCGAATGGCTCCGCGTCATCGAGTGAAACCGCCGCTCTCCCGTCTGCTGCTGGCCTGGTACCGTAAGGGCCACCGCGATCTCCCCTGGCGGCGCGTGTCCGATCCGTACCGCATCTGGGTCTCGGAGGTCATGCTCCAGCAGACCCGGGCGCAGGCGGCCGTCCCCTACTACCAGCGCTTCCTCGAGCGGTTCCCCACGGTTGCGGCCCTGGCATCGGCCGGCGAAGAAGAGGTCCTGACGCTGTGGAGCGGCCTGGGCTATTACGCGCGCGCCCGCAATCTGCTGCGCGCCGCGCGGCAGGTGGCGGCCGCGGGAGGGTTCCCGCGCCATTACGAAGGCATCCGCGCGCTCCCCGGCGTGGGCGGCTCGACGGCCGCGGCCATCGCCAGCATGGCGTTTCACCTGCCTTACGCGGTGGTGGATGGCAACGTGTTGCGCGTGGTGGCTCGCGTGGAAAACGATGCCTCCGACATCGCATCGCCGCGGACCCGCCAGCGCTTCCGCGCCGTGGCGCAGGGCTGGCTCGACCCGCGCCACCCCGGGCTCTTCAACCAGGCCCTCATGGAACTCGGCGCCACCGTCTGTCTGCCCGGCAAGCCGCGGTGCCCGGTTTGCCCGCTCTCCTCCCTCTGCCGCGCACGGCAGGAGGGCAGCGTTCTCGAGTTGCCCGTCAAGCTCCCTAAGACCAAGCCGGTGCGCATCGCCGGCGCCCTTCTGCTGGTGCGGAAGGGCCGGCGTATCCTTCTTCGGCAAAGGGAGGCTGGCGCGCGCAACATGGCCGGTTTCTGGGATCTGCCGGCGCCCGAGGACCTGCCCGGCTCGCGGACCGGGGCCCGCTTCGGCGAATTCCGCCACACCATTACGCATCACCACTACACCTTTACCGTGCTGGCCGCCGCCGCACCGCGCCCGACGGGCCCAACCAGCCGCCAGTTTCGATGGTTCGACCCTGCGGCGCTCGCTCGAATTCCTCTCAGCACCACGGCTCGAAAAGCCCTGAAACTGGCCGCAATCCTCTGACCGAGTTACCATGGCTCGGTGGAGCAATTCGCGCTCGAATTCGATCTGACTCCTCAGCGTCGCATCTATACCGTCAGCGAGCTGAATGCGGCCATCCGCGCGGCGCTGGATGCGGCGTTCCAGGAGGTGTGGGTCTCGGGTGAGATCTCCGGCCTCAAGCTGGCCGCCAGCGGCCACTACTATTTCACCCTGAAGGAGCGGGAATCCCAGGTGAAGTGCGTGGCCTTCCGCTCCGCCCACCGCTACTGGAAATTCAAGCCCCAGGACGGCCTGGCGGTGCTGGCGCGCGGCCGCATCGATGTCTACGAACCGCGCGGCGAATACCAGTTGCAGGTGGAGACACTCGAGCCGCAAGGCGTGGGCGCGCTGCAACTGGCTTTCGAGCAGCTCAAGCGGAAGCTGGCCGCCGAGGGGCTGTTCGCTCCCCAGCGCAAGCGTCCGCTGCCGCGCTTTCCGCGGCGTATCGGAATCGTCACCTCGCCGCGCGGCGCGGCCATTGCGGACCTCATCCAGATTCTTTCGCGCCGCTTCCCGGGATTGCACATCCGCCTCTTCCCCGCGCTGGTGCAGGGCGAGGGCTCGGTCGAAGAAGTGTGCCGCGGCATCCAGTTCTTCAGCCAGTCCGGGTGGCCGGATCTCATCATCGTGGGCCGCGGCGGCGGATCGCTCGAGGATTTGTGGACCTTCAACGAAGAAGCCGTGGCGCGGGCTATCGCCGCCTGTTCCGTGCCGGTGGTCTCGGCCGTGGGACACGAAACCGACGTCACCATCGCGGATTTCGTGGCCGACCTGCGCGCGCCCACTCCCTCGGCCGCCGCCGAGATGGTGGTCCGCACGCGCCAGGAACTGCTCGACCGCATTGCCGCCGCGCGCGCCCAGAGCACGCAGGCGGTGCGCTATCGCCTGGCCATGCTGGAGCGCCGCCTGCGGCAGCAGGGCATCGATCGCGCCCTCAGCGCGCTCCACCGCCGGGTGGGCCGCGGCCTGCAAAGCATCGACGAGCGGGAATACCGCCTGCGCGAGCGCATCCGCGCGCAACTGGATGCGGGCGCGCGCGCGCGCCGCTCGCTCGAAGCGCGTCTCCAGGGTTGCGACGTCCGCCTGCGCCTGGCGCGTAGCCGTGGCGCGCTCGACCGGCTTGCCGGTAAGCTCTCGACGCTAAGCCCGCTGCGGATTCTGGAGCGCGGCTATGCCATCGTTAGTAACCAATCGGGCATCTTGAAGGACGCCGGCGCCGCGCCACCGGATTCCGCCATCCACGTGCGCCTGGCTAAGGGGGAACTGGACGCCGTGGTGCGGCCGTCCGCTACGCGTACTTGAGGCCGAGTCCGTCCATGATGCCCTTCATGTAACCGAATGCGAGCACTTTGCCGCCGATGGTGTATCCGGAGGCCCGGCCGTTCTGCGCTTCGCCGGCCAGCGCCGGGGCGTGGTCCGGGCGGATCGGGCCGGCGAAGCCGGCCTTGCTGTAGACCTCGAGCATCCGCACCATGTCGGTGGGTCCGTTGTCGTGGAAGGTTTCGTGGAAGTGGTTCGTGTCGCCCTCGATGTCGCGGAAATGCACGAAGAAGATCTTGTTGCGGTTGCACCACTCCTTGGCCAGGGTATAAATGTCCTCCTTCATCAGGACGAAGTTGGCCTGGCAGAAGGTGATCCCGTTATACGGGCTGGGAACCATGTCCATGACGCGCTCGTACGCCTTCCGGCTGATGATGATGCGCGCGATACCGCGCAGGGGACTGATGGGCGGATCGTCCGGATGAAGCGCCATCTTGACCTTGAACTTGTCCGCCACGGGCATGACCGCCTTGAGGAAGTACTCGCAGTTTTGCCACATCTTCTCTTCGCTCACCTCGCCCCAGCGCGTGGGCCCCTGGGCCTTGGCGGCCGCCAGGTCGAATTCGCTGGTCAGGGCGCCGCCGCGTTCCTTGATGTCCTGCCTGGTGCGCGTCCAGCCCAACCCGGCCATGAAGTTGTAGCAGATCATGTTGACGCCGATCTTGCTCAACGCTTCAATCGCCCACTTGGTGTTTTCGATCTCCTCATCCCGTCCTTCGGTCCCCAGCTTGATGTTTTCGAAGGGCACCGGGTGGCCTTCCACTCCGGCGATCTGCATGCCCACGGCGGCGAACGCGTCCTTCTGCTTTTGCAGGGCCTCCAGGTACTGTTCCTTGCGGACGCCGGCCAAACCGCCGCCCGCGATTACCCAGTTGAGGCCCACCTGTTTGCAGATGGTCACATCCCTGCTCGCCGGGTCGCCGAGCAATTCCGTGAAATAGAAACAGCCCTTATTGTTCGACTTCTTGGTTGTCTTCGCCGGCGCCGGCAACGCCGCGCCCGCACCGGCCAGTGTGGCAACCGACCCTTGAATCATCTTGCGGCGGGAAAAATCCATGAACAGATGCTACCATCGCGCTCATCGTCGTGCTCACTCCGGCATCAGCGCTTGGACGTGCGCGGCCGCGGCGGCGGCCAGCCCATCCAGGTTGTAGCCGCCTTCGAGCACCGAGACCACGCGCCCGCCGGCGTGGCGCGCGGCGATCTCCATCACCGCGCGCGTGAGGTCCGCGAAATCGCGGTCCGTGAGGGTAAAGCCGCCCAGCGGATCGCCCAGGCGCGAATCGAACCCCGCCGAGATCAGCACCAGGTCCGGCCGGAACCGCTCCGCGGTCGGCGCCAGCGAATTTTCGACCGCCCCCAAGATCTCCTTTCGCCCCGAGCCCGCTGGAAACGGAAAGTTCATGGTGGTCCCAACGCCCGGGCCTTCGCCGGTCTCATCGGCGCGCCCCGTCCCGGGGTACAGCGGCCACTGGTGGGTGCTGAAGTAGAAGACCGTGGGGTCGGAGTAAAAAATGTCCTCGGTGCCGTTGCCGTGGTGCACGTCCCAATCCACAATCAGCACGCGCCCCAGGCCATGCCGGCGCTGCGCATACCGGGCCGCGAGAGCCGCGTTATTGAAGAAGCAGAATCCCATCCCGCGGCTGGCGCTGGCATGATGGCCGGGCGGCCGCACCGCGCAGAAGGCGTTGCGCGCCTTACCCGTGACCACGGCGTTGACGGCCTTCAGCACGCCGCCCGCCGCCTGCGCCGCGACGTCCCAGGAATTCGGCGTGATGTCGGTATCGCCGGTGCTCAGCCACGGGCGTCCGGAGAGCACGTCGTGCTTCGCCGTTCGCAGGTATTCCGGGGTGTGGCACAGGAGCAATTCCTCCTCGGTGGCGGCGCGCCGGTCCACGCGCGCCAGCCGCTCGAGCAGGCCCGCCTGCCGCAATCCCCGCACTACGGCATCGAACCGCTCAGGCCGTTCCGGATGTTCGCGCCCCGCCAGGTGCTCGCGGAAAACAGGGTCGGCCAGCAGCGCGGTAGCAGGTTCCACGAAGAATAATATATCAGTACCACAGCACTCTTTCGTGGGGCGGGCCCCCCGGCCCGCGGCCGACCCCCTGGTCGGCCTGCTCGAACGCTGGAAAAGCCGGACAAGGCCATCCGCCCCACGTTTGGTTGCGGCCCTGCTGCTCTGTGGGACAGGCCATCGTTTCTTGTCGCCTGTCGGGATGGGTCTTGGGCCCGCAAAACTCCACGATTTGTGGAGCAGGCAACCCTGCCTGCGGACTCGCTTTCAGCGGGTCCAGCCCGTGCGCGGGCGTCTGGCGGACTCGGCTTGGCCGCCTGGCCGCTCGCCCTTCCGGTCTGGGTCGTCACGCGGCGCGCGGGGCTCGATCCGAAACGCCGCTTCGCGAGCGGCGATGCCTTCGTTGGCTGCGAAGGCTGAGGGCGTTGCCCGTTGCCGGCGCGCGGAACAGCAGGCTATGATACTTGGGACAGTCGTGACTCCAGCGCCCAAAACGGCTCCGTTCGGAAACGATCCATCGAAGATCGCCGGCTATCGGTCATTTTGGAAGAGAGAAGCCGTCCGGCGGCCGCTGGTTGGTTTTTCGCTGGTCGGCTGGTTTCCTCTCGACGAGTTCGCGGCGTGCCGGCCGTGGGCATCCGCCGAGTATCTGACTCCCGATATGATCGACCCGGAGGCCTTCCTGCCCGATCACGTTCGAATACTGCGGGAAGGCGAATGGATGGATGACGACATCATTCGCGGTGCATGTCCCGGACAGGTGGCCATTCCGTGGCTGCCCGGCATGCTGGGCTGCCGGATGCGGATCCTGCCGCACAACGTGCTGGGAGAGGAGCGGCACCTGGATTGGGAAGAGGCGTTAAGAGTACGGCTAGATCGCCAGAATCCGTGGTACCGCAAGTATTTCGAATTCGCGGACGCACTGGTCCGGTTTTCAGCGGCCTCTTTCCCGGTGAGCCATGCCGCGGAACTGGGACCCACCGACCTGCTGGCGGCCCTTCGTGGCCACACCCAAAGCGTGTGGGATCTGGCCGACGAGCCGGAGAGGTCGAAGCAACTTCTGGAATTGACCGGCGAGATCTTCCGCGAGCTCACCGAAGAATTGTGGATACGGCTGCCGCTGTTTCACGGCGGCTATTTCGACGCGCAATACTCGTTGTGGGCGCCCGGACCGATTGTTCGCATGCAGGAGGATGCCACCGCATTCTACTCGCCGGCTTACTACCGCAAATTCGTGCAGCCGGTGGACCGAAAGCTGGCGACGAATTTCGCGAACAGCTTCATCCACCTGCACTCCACCTCGATGTTTCTGCTGGACGCCTTTTTGGAATGCGAGGAGATCCAGTGCTTCGAAGTGAATCATGACGCCCTCGGACCGCCGGTGCGCGAGATGGCCGTCCACTTCCGTAAGATTCAGCACGCGGCCAGGCCGCTGCTGATCCGTGGCTCGTTCGAACCCGATGAGATGCGGGTACTCATGGACTCACTCGATCCTCGAGGCCTGTTTCTGAATATCATCGTCAGAGACCGGAAAGAGACCGAGGCATTGCGGTCCCTGTTGGGCATGTGACCAGGCCTGCCTCAGTCAGCAGTCCGGCCACGGCGGTTTCCATGGCGCGGCGGTGGACCATTGCCGGGCTGCTGTTCGCCTCCGGGCTGATTAACTACCTGGACCGCTCCATCGTTGCAGTGGCGCTTCCGTTGATCGCGCAGGACCTGCACCTAGGTCCCGCGGCCAAAGGCCTGCTTCTTTCGGCGTTCTTCTGGTCGTACGCCATCATGCAGGTACCGATGGGCTGGCTTGCGGACCGCTGCGATCTGCGGTGGGTGTATGCGGGTTTCTTCGCGGCGTGGTCGCTGGCTTGTGGGTTCACCGGTCTTGTCGGCGCCTTGGGCACGCTGATCGTGCTGCGCATCGTGCTGGGCATCGGCGAGTCCATCTACGTCCCCGGCGGCATGAAGATCGTCAGCCTGCTTTTCGAGCACAAGGAGCGCGGGCTGGCATCGGGCATCATGAACTGCGGGACCCGTGCCGGGCTGGCCGTGGGCGCGCCGGTCATTGCGTGGTTGGTGGTGCGGTCGGGTTGGAAGAACGCGTTTTTCGTGATCGGCTTTTCGAGCCTGGTGTGGCTGGTGCCTTGGTTGCTCATCTTCCCGGCCCGCAACAGGTTGCCAGCCGCCAGTGCGCAGGGCAAGCACGGGTCGGCCGTCGGCCGATTCGACCGCAACCTGCTCGCCCTGTGCTCCGCGCATATCTGCTACAGCTACTACTGGTATCTACTGGTCACGTGGTTGCCGGACTACCTGGTGGAATCGCGGCACATGCCGATTCAGAAAGCCGCTGGATTCGCCGTGGTGCCGTACCTCACGTACACCATCGCCGAGCCGCTGGGAGGCTGGCTCGCGGACCTGCTGGTCCGCATGGGCTGGCGCGAATCGCGCGCACGCAAGACGATGATCACTGTGGCATTTCTGACGAGCCTGATGCTTCTGCCCGCGGGGCTGGTGGCGAACGACCTTATCGCGGTCCTGCTGCTCGGCGGCGCCGCGCTGGTGGGACTGGCGACGGGCAACATTCTGGCGCTACTGCAACTGGCGGCGCCGGAAGACGAAGTCGGACTGTGGAGCGGTATGCAGAATTTCGCCGGCAACCTGTCGGGGATCGTGGCGCCGCTCGCGACCGGGCTGCTGATCGCGCGAACCGGCTCGCACTATCCGGGGTTCGTGGTGGCGGTAATCGTCCTATTGACCGGCATCCCCATTTACTGGTGGGGCGTCAGGGACCGTATCGCGGAGTAAAATCCCCGACCATGTGATTTCAGTCCGGCCTCCCGCGCGGCGGGGACACCGAGCGGGAGAAGACGGCGCAGCATTCTTGAGGCCGCGGCGCGCGCGCAAGCAGCGGCCCAAGTACGTCGAGGCCTTCTGGGAGCTGGCGAACTGGGACTTCGCCGCCAAGAACCTGAAAGCTTGAAGCAGCCGCAAACTGCGCCTATCCCGCAAAGCAGCTCTGCCGCCAACAAATAGGCGTGGGAACCACGCCCCAGGATCACTCCCGCCCTTATGGCCGCCGATCCACTTGTCCGCGTTGGTCGCCCCCGCACCCGCTTTTTCACCCCCCCCTCCCCACCGCCACCAGCGCCGCCAGCGTCCCTTCCGCCGTCTCTCGCCACGAAAACTGCGCGGCGCGCCGCGGCCCGGCTTCGGCCAGGTGCGCCCGCAAAGCTACGTCGTCCGTAATCCGCAGCATGGCTCCGGCGATCGCGGTCGTGTCCAGCGGGTCGAATTCCACCGCGGCGCCGCCAGCGATGCTCGAAAGCGGCTCGATTTTCGAACAGGCGGTGGGGATGCCGGAGGCCAGCGCCTCCAGCAGCGGCAGGCCAAAACCCTCGAACCGCGACGGGTACAGGAATGCCCACGCGCGCGCGTAGAGGTCGTGCAGATCCTCGCGCGGAATCCAGCCGGGGAACTCCACTGCGTCCCGTAGGTTCAGGAAATCGCGAAGATCCTGCAACGGGCCGGTGGAATGGCCATGCAGCCCGCACACCACCAGGCGGAATTCCGGATGGGTCCGGCGGAAGCGGGCGAAGGCGCGCAGCAGGCCGTCCACGTTCTTGTGCGGATGCAGCGTGGAAACCGCGAGGAGGAACGGTTCGGGACGGCGCCGGCGCGCGATGTCGAAAAAGATCGGATCCACGCCCTCGTTCGTTACCCGCACCTTGGACGCGGGAAGACGGTAATACTTCAGGAGGTCGGCGGCGGTGGTGGCGGAAACGGCCACCAACAGGCGCGAAACGTGCGCGGACCAGAACAGGAAAAACTGCCAGAACGGCAGGTCGAACCAGCGGAAATACTCGGGGTGGCGCTTGTGCTGGAGGTCGTGAAAGACCGTGACCTGGGGGCAGGGGCAGAAAAGCGGCGCGGTGAAACCGGGATTCAGCATCACGTCGAGCGAATGGCGCACCGCGGCCAGCGGCAGCACGGCCTGCTCCCAAAGAATGCGCGCCGGACGCACAACCGCGCGAACGGGCTGCGGAAGGCGCTGGAAGTTCGGCTGCTGGGGGACTAGGTCGGGACCGGTTTCGCGATTCGTGAAAACGAAGTACTGGTTGGCGGCATCCATCCCGGCGAGACCGGCCAGCAGGCCGCGCAAATAGATCTCGGTGCCGCCGACCCCGCCGGGAATCAGGTACAGCGCGTTGACACCGATGCGCAGCGGCGGCATATCAACGGCCCGCGCGCAGGCGGGCTTGGGCTATGGCGAGGTCGTGGCGCGCGTCCTCCAGCGTGGGGTCGATTGCCAGCGCGCGCTGGTACTCCTGGATGGCGGCCGGCACCTGGTTGGCATTGAGGTAGATCTTGCCCCGGTAGACGTAAGTGTCGGGGAACGTCGGGTCGAGTTTCTCAGCCGTTGCCAAAGCCTGCAAAGCCTCCGGCCATCGCGATTGCTGGGCATAGGCCATGCCGATTTGCGTGTAGACGTGCGCGCTCGGTTGCATCAAGGCCGCCTGTTGGAACTTGGCCAGCGCCTGGTCGAACTGGCCGAGGTGGTCGTACGCCAGGCCCCAGTCCAGGAGCAGATCCGGCGTGAGCGGCCCCAGTTCCGCGGTCTTTTGAAACTCCTCGAGGGCCTGGCCGTAACGGGCCTGCTGGTCGTAAGCGTAGGCCAGTTGAAAATGCGCGCGCCGCTTGTTGGGCGACTTGCGCACGGTGTCTTCCCAAAGCGAGACCGGGTCGGCCCATACCGCGGCGCGGGCGCGCGTGGCTCCGGCGGCGGCCAGCACCACGATCAGGCCGGCCGCGGCCAGCGCCCGGCGGTCCACCTTCAGGCGGCTCAGCACATCCACCAGGATCAGCAGCAGACCGATCATGGAAAAGTAGAGGCGGCGCTCGGCGATGGGGTCCTTGATGGGTAGAATCGAGGAGGTCGGCGACATCAGCAGCAGGAACACGAAGTAGCCGTAGCTCGCCAGCGGGAAACGGCGGCGATAGCGCCATGCCGCCGCGGCCAGGGCCAGGAGCGCCAGCAGGCCGAAGATGGCGCCGCCATCCAGAATCGTCGTCGAGATGGGGAAATCCCAGTCGGCCGTGAGATTCACGGGCAGCACGAACATGCCGATGTACACGAACAGGGCGCGGCATTCGGTGAAGAAGTACTGATACCACGTAAATTCCTTGATTCCGAAACCCGCGGTGCCGCCGGTACCGGCTCCGGTGATGAGATTCCAGAAAAAAGCCACCCCCGCGGCCGCGCCGAGGGCCATGGGCAGGTAAAGCTTCCAGTTGCGCCGGATGCCTTGGAAGGAAAAGCCGGGGTTCCACCAGTAATCCGTAAGGAGAAGCAGCGCGGGCAACACCACGGTGTGCTCTTTGGACAATACGGCCAGGCCGAACAGCGCCAGGATCGCGGCCGCCACGGGCCAGGACACCGCCGGTTTCCCGCGATACAGGAAGACCGTGAAGGACGCGAAAACCAGCAGTACGCTGAGCGCCTCCGAGCGGCCCGCCAGGTAGGCCACCGATTCGGCTTGAACGGGGTGCAGCAGAAACAGCAAGGCCGCGAAGCCGGCCAGCAGATTGCGCAGGGATGCCTGGACGCCCGACCATTCCAGCAGGCGCCGGACCATTGGAAACATCAGCAGGCTGGTGAGGCAGTGAAGGATGACGTTGAAGATGTGATACGAGTACGGGTCTTCCGCCGAGATGCGCGAGTTGATCCAATAAGTGGACATGAGCACCGGCCGGATCTGGCCGATCCACGCGCTCAACGGAGCCGCGGCATTCGGCAGCGAGAAGGGAAGAGCGTTGTCGTCGAACAAAAACTCGCCGTGCAGCGCCGGCGAGTAGGCCCAGAACACCGCCACCACCGCGCCCGCCACGGCCAGGACCCAGGGCCACGCGCCAGAGCGCGGGGTGCCCCCTGGGCCCGGCGCCGCCACCACGGTCTTGCGGACTTCACGTCTTCTGTTTTTCATGGTTCCTGAGACTTTGGAGATGGTAGTCCAGAATGGCGACGCGCTGCGCCATGGCGATGTTGTCGTCGCGCAAGTGAGAAATGATGACCGAGAAGCGGAAGAACATGATCAAGAACACGCCGCCCCCGAGCAGAAAAAGGGTCAGCGGGGTATCCGGCAGGCCGATCAACCTCCTGGCGGCGTCCAGCACCGGCCGGGCCAGCGACAGCACCAGCATGGCGCTGGCGGCCACCAGCCAGCTTACTGAGTATTCGACGCGAATGTGCGCGCGCCGCACGGAAACCAGCACGATGATGAGCAGCACAATGCTCAGGCCGGTGGTGACATGCAAGAGGCGGTCCATCTATTCTCCAGCGCCGGAGCCCGATGAGCGGCGGTGGGGTGCCCTCAGGGCCCGGCGATCGAATTTCAATACGTTGACGAATACACCCAAGAGCACGTGGGCAATGTAATAGAACGATTTGAGGGCGGTGATGGAAGAGCGGCCGGTGGTGCGCGGGTGCATGGTGCAGGGCACCTCTTCGAATCGGAACCGGCGGCGCTCCAGGACCACCAGCGCCTCGATTTCCGGGTATTCGAGCGGAAAGGTGCGGCTGAAGACGCCCAGCGCCTTGCGGTTCACGCCCACGAAACCGGAGGTGGGGTCGTGCACCGGCTTGCCCAGAATGGGGCGCAGCACCAGGCGGAAGAAGCGGATGCCGAGCGACCGCACGGCCCCCGTGCGCGATCCGTTTTCGGCCACGAACCGCGAGCCGATCACCATTTCACAGCCCGACGATTTGAGCTTCTCGAAGATGCGCGGAATGTCGCACGGGTCGTGCTGGCCGTCGCCGTCCACGCGGATCACGTATTCGAATCCCAGCTCATAGGCGAGCTTGTACCCGGCCTGCACGCAACCGCCCAGCCCCAGGTGGTGGGGCAGAGCCAGCACTTCGGCCCCGGCGCGGCGCGCGGCCGGGATGGTGTCGTCGGCGGAGCAGTCGTCGATCACCAGAACCGGGACGCCGGGCACGTGCTGGTGAACCGACCGCACCACCCCGGCGATGGCGCCTTGCTCGTTGAACGCCGGCACGATGACCAGCAAGGAATCGGAATTGGCGGCGGGAGTCAAAGCGCGGCCATCCTCCTGGCGCCGATGGAATGACAGCGGATGAAATGCCGGAAGACGGCCGGGGTGATGCGCGCGCGGGCGCGGATCTGGCGGCGCTGGCGCCACAAGCGGCGGGTATTGGCCAGCAGCGCGGCGTGCGCCCGGATGACGTACCAAATCATTTTCGGCCCGGCATGTCCTTCCGCCCGGAATCGGGCCGCGCTTCCGCGTCCCTGGAGAATGTACCACGCGTGCCACAGATAGCGCCACAGCGCTACCAACGGCGCCCCCAGCAGCATGCCCGCCGGGAAGTTCTTGGCCACCACGAAGAGCCGGTTGCGTTCCACGTAATAGGCCTTCAACGGAGAGGCGCGGCCGGCCGTGTGCGAGTAATGATGCTCCACCACCGCCCGCGGGACATACAGGCATTTCCATCCGGCCCAGCGCGCGCGCAGGCCCAGGTCGGTATCTTCACAGTACAGGAAGAAGCCGTCGTCGAAGCCGCCAAGTTCCTCCAGCATGGCGCGCCGGTACAGCGCCGCGGACGCACTGGGGAAGAGCGTTTCCTCGGTTACGGGGAAGTCCTCCGGCGGTTTTCCGTGGCCGCGCTGCTTGCTGCTGCCGTCGCGGGCCACCAGCATCCCGGCGGAATCCAGGCAATCCTCGCCGAACAGGCGCACTTGCGAAGCGCACATGCCGGCTTCGGGATGCCGCTCCATCACCGCGAGCAGCGCCTCGAGCCAGCCCGCATGCGCCATTGTGTCGTCATTCAAGGTAGCGACGTAGGGGGCGGCGGAAGCGCGCCAGCCCTGGTTCACGGCCGCGCCGAAACCGGCGTTGCCGGGGTTCTCGATCACCCGCGCGCCCGGCGCCAGGCCCTTGCGCCGGACCAGACCTTCGCCGCTGTTGTCCACGATGATCACTTCAAAATCGTGCCGTGTTTGCCGCCCGAGGGATTCGACGCAATCCAATAGCCTCGAATCTGCAGCCAGGGTAGGGATCACCACCGATACGAGGAGATCAGCCAAACTTTAATTTTACCGTGGTGGGGCATGCTTTAGCTTGCCCAGAATCCCGGCCTCCACTTCCTCCTTGATCGTGCACAAAGCATGGTTCCACACGATGTCGTGCACGAATTCCGGAAACAGCAGCCTGGTCCCCTTCCATAGAACTCGTTCCGCGAAGCCTTTACCCTTCTTGTAGTCGAATGCCGCGTAAATGGATAGCCGGCTGTTTCCGTCCTTGGTGGGCGCCACGTTGAAGATGAGCTTCCCACGGTCCGCCAGCCGCTCGTCGATCTGATAGAGCAAGGTCTCGCAGCCGATCCTCCGTGTAAGCCGCAATTCCGCGCCCCAGCCAACCACCGGTATCCCGTATCGAATCACCGATCCGACCTGGTTGGGCAGGCCCTCAATCCGTCGAACCTCGACGAATCGAAGGTTGAGGAACGGCGCGTCTGGGTGGCCGAACTTGGCCAGTTCCTCCATGACCTCTTCTGCCGCGCCTCGGATCTTGATCACGTACATGCGTTCGAACTCGGGCGACTCGCCAATCTCCGTTCCCAGGCTCGACGCCAGGATCTCTTTGAGCCATTCGCGTTTCTCCTTGAGAACCACTGTCGGGTACCTGCCGTATTCCCCCCATTTCAGACCGAAAAGCGCCTCGAAGGCCACATTCCTCAGTGTGACCGCCGCGCCGGCGAGAACCGATCGCAGCACGCTGTAGCCCCACATCTCGCGCCACACTTCCCGGTAGTCGGCGGTGCCGCTGGCAATCTTCCACAGCACCACGCTCAAGGGCCGGCTGCGGGCGTCGCGCGCCTTGTACTCGGTGGCGAAGGCCTGATACGTAATGCGGCTGACCACCGGCTTGGTGAACGCCACCCGGCTCACGCCAAACACCATGCGTCCGAAGCGATTGTCCGCCGCCAGCCACCGGATGGCCTTCCCGTATCCGTGGGCCAGGGCCTGCCGCCCGATCCCGTCATGGAGCACGGTCTGCGCCAGCCGGCTTGCGGTCACGTGGGCGGAGAAGAGACCGTCTTTGTTCAACCGCGCCCCGACAGCGTCGCCGATGATGGCAAACCGCTCGCCGAAAGGGCTTCTGGCAGGGGTCACGGCCATGCGGGGAGCACAGGCGCAGGCGAGGGGAGCCGCCTGGATGCCCGGCAGGATGCGCTCGATCTGAGGCAGCGTCAGGAAATCGTGGACAATCCGCTGGCTGTCTCGCGGCAGCGCCGCTGCGTCGATGCACTGGCCGATCATGGCGACGGTCAGGAACCTGCCCTTGGGAACCAGCGCGGCATGCTCGATGGCGAGGGCCTTCGAACCGTACTCGATGAAGTAGATCTCCCGGTGCAGGTTGCGCTCGAGATATTCCTCGCCCACGTCCAGCTCGAAGATGAAGGCCTTTCGGGACTTGCCTGGAACGAACGCCGGGCTCAACCGCTGGACCGACGCGATCAGGGCATCGTCGCGATAATCGTGGCCACAGTGTCCGTTGATTCCGGTGGCGATGGCTACGAACGCGGCATCCAGCCAGACCCTCTCTCCGGATTGTGTTCTCACCGTCAGGCGGGGCATCCCCGATGCGGCATAGTCCATGGCCTCGACTTTTCCATCCAGGATGCGCGCGCCTTCCTTGACCGCCTCACCGAGCAGAAACGCATCGAACCCCGCCACCCGGCCACTCCTTCTGCTGGGCAACGAGCCGCGGAATACCGAGTACATTTGCAGGTCGTCGGGAACCCGGAGCCGGAAGTTCTTCCACTGGCCCTGTATCCACACGTAGTCGATGCGCCCCTGAATGATCTCTTCCGGAACCGCGAGACCGTGCTCACGGAGCACCTCATCCAGCCGCGGCGAGATGCCGCCCGCACAGAAGTTGCATCCTTTGCACCGAAAGCCCTCGGGGACCGGCTCGGCGGGGCCATGCTGCTCGACCATGACGACATCGATGTGCCGGCCGAGACGTTTGGCTTCCCGAAGAAGATGGATGGCGAAGAATGAACCGGCCGGCCCACCGCCAACGATGACGACGCCATCGCCGTTCTGGAGGCTCGCTGATTGAGAAGATACGGGATGCATGGTCCGAGCCTTCCGCCTCCTTCTCAAATCGAAGATCACATCATCTTAATGCCTGATGAAATTTTCGTCAAGTTGTGGATAATGGCGAAAGTGCACCGCTCCATGAATCTTTCCATGCATACAAACTGCCCTTCGAACCAACAGCACAACCAGCATCGGAAGATAGTTGAAGCAGACGGACAGTGCCGCTACCTGGTGGATGGTCCTGGCTGGCGGCGTCAGCAGTGCGCCCCCCCAACTCAAAACGCCAGTGATCACAAACTCACTGGCGGTTTCCGGCAGCAGCCAGAGCAACAGGGCATCGTAAAACCATCGCTGTGGAACGCATGCCATAAGGAGCAGGAACCGTGCGTCTGTATGGTTGCGGACGAACGGTACCAACAAGAGCAAGAGTACTCCCAGGCCGCTCATAACCGGCAAAAAGCTCTGGTATCCCGCCATCTGCCGCCACCACGTCACCGGCCAATTGGGGCGTAACACAATGGTGACAGCCACGAGTATGCCAGCCACCATCAAACCAACCCGTCGCCCGCTCTTAAGTACTACGGCGATACCAAGATTCGGTTTGGCAATAACCACTGGAAACAGCCACGGAAGAAACGCTGCAGCCATCAATAGCGGAGACCATTGAACGATGAGTATGGCAGACCAAAATGGGTAAGACAGAAATACCAGCAGCCGATGTCCGCCGCCTTGTGTAATGCCAAATGCCAACAACCCGGAGCTGATTCCGGCGAATAAGGCGCCAGCTACGACGGGGTTGAACATGAGAAATGGCAGTCCGAAGAGTGCCGCAGTCAGCGGGTACGGAATCCGATCGAATCCAACAGCGCCGGAATATGGGTCTTTGCCGTGGATGAGCAGATTCGCCTGGTTGAGTGCCCACCCAAAATCTCCCGGTCCCTGCCCAAGATATAGAAGTCCGAACATGACAATGGCGCCAACCGTAAGACCCGTGACGATTCGGTGCTTGAAGGGCACCCCCAGATTGTAGTCGGAGTTTGAGTGCGGAATCGTATTCACTATGGATAGCAGCGAGCCGGAAGACGTGGATCTGCGCAGGGGGCCAGGGGCCGGGGCGTCTGACTCTATACTCAAGGAATGGCCGGCCTGCTTTATCTGGTGGCGACGCCCATCGGGAACCTGGAGGACATCACCTACCGCGCGGTGCGGGTGCTCAGGGAGGCGGACCTGATCGCGTGCGAGGACACGCGGCAGACACGCAAGCTGCTGGAACATTACGAAATCCGGACTCCCACCATCAGCTACCATGAGCACAACGAGGTGGAGCGGGCCGCGGAACTGGCGGCGCGGCTGCGCGCCGGCGCGGCGATTGCGCTGGTTTCCGACGCGGGGATGCCGCTGGTATCCGACCCGGGGTACCGGCTGGTGAAGGCGGCCATCGAAAGCGGCGTCCCGGTGCAGCCGGTGCCGGGGGCTTCCGCGGCGCTGGCGGCGCTGGCGGCTTCGGGGCTGCCGGCGGACACGTTCCGTTTCTGCGGATTTTTGCCGCCCAAACCGGGACAGCGGGCCAAGACGTTGGAGGCGCTGGTGGAAGAGCGCGCCACACTCGTCTTCTACGAGGCGCCGCATCGCATTCTGGAAACATTGGAGACCATAGCGAAGGCCCTGGGGCCGCGGCCCGTGGTGGTGGCGCGCGAACTGACCAAAATCCATGAAGAGTTTCTGCGCGGCACGGCGGCGGAGATTCGCGCGCAACTGTTGGCGCGCGACGCGGTGAAGGGCGAGATGACGGTTCTGATCGGGCGGGCTTCGGGGCCGGCGCCGGACGACACGCCGGTGGATGAAGCCGTGGACGCGCTGTTGCGGGCGGGAACGCCGCGCATGGACGCCATCAAACAAGTGGCGCGGCGGCGCGGGATGTCCAAGAGGGAGGTCTATGAGAAGTTGTTGCGTGACAGGTAGGTGGCGCAGGCGGTTCCGCCTGCGTGTCCTTGTCGGCTTGCTGGCCTCCGCGGCGGTCTGCCCGGCGCAGGATTACGTCGGCCAGGTGGTGGAACGCGCCCGCAAGGAGTTTGAGGTTCCGGGGATCGCCGTGGCCATTGTCAAGGACGGCAACGTGGTTCTCGCCAAAGGCTATGGAGTGCGGAAGCTGGGCGAGCCGGCGCCGGTGACGCCGCACTCGCTCTTCCGCATCGCCTCTAATACCAAGGCCTTCACGGCAGCGGCGCTGGCCATGCTGGTAGACGAGGGCAAGCTCCGGTGGGACGACGCTGTGATCCAACACATGCCGGGCTTCCAGATGTACGACCCGTACGTCACTCGCGAACTCACCGTCAGGGACCTGCTGGTGCATCGCAGCGGGCTGGGGCTGGGCGCGGGCGACCTGATGTTCTTCCCGCCCAGCGACCTGAGCCGCGAAGAGATCGTCCGGCGCCTGCGGTTCGTCAAGCCGGCCACCAGTTTCCGCAGCCGGTACGCCTATGACAATCTGCTGTATCTGGTGGCGGGCCAGCTCATTCCGGCAGTCACCGGAAAGAGCTGGGACGATTTCGTGAAGGAGCGCATCTTCATTCCGCTGGGCATGACCTCGACGAATGCCAGCACGCAGGCGCTCGAGGCCGCCGGCGACGTGGCCCTACCGCACTCCAAAGTCGGCGGCAAACTGGAGCCGCTGCCGCATGAGGACGTTGACAACAACGCCCCGGCGGGCGCCATCAATTCGTGTGTCGCGGACCTGGCGAAGTGGGTGACGGTCCAACTCAATCGCGGCGACATGGGAAGCTCGCGGCTGTTCAGCGAGGCGCAATCCAAAGAGATGTGGTCGGCACAGACCATCATCCCGATCGGTGCGCCGGCGGCCCTGGGGGCGCTGGGCCCCAATTTCAGCGCCTACGGACTGGGCTGGTTTTTGAACGACTACCGGGGGAAGAAAATCGTGTCCCATACGGGCGGCCTTTCGGGATATGTCTCGCGTGTGACCATGGTCCCGGACTTGAAGCTGGGAATTGTGGTGCTCACCAACCAGGAAGCCACCGGAGCTTTCCAAGCCGTGACCTACACCATTCTGGATCGCTACCTGGGCGCGCCCCAGACCGATTGGGTGGCCCCGTTTCTGGCCCAGGCCAAGATGGGAGAAACCGGCGCGGAGGAAACCGTGAAACAAGCGGCCGCCAAACGGAATGCCAACTCGCGGCCCTCGCTGCCGCTGGCGGGTTATGCCGGGCGCTATCGCGATGCGTGGTACGGGGACGTGGCGATTGAGGAGCACGGCGGCAAGCTGACGATTTCCTTCACCCACACCCGTCAGCTCACGGGCGACCTGGAGCACTGGCAGTATGACACGTTCGTGGCCCGCTGGCGCGACCGCTCGCTGGCGGCCGACGCCTACGTGACGTTTTCCTTGAAACCGGACGGCTCCGTTGACGAGGTGAAGATGGCGGCGGTTTCGCCGGCGACCGATTTCAGTTTCGATTTTCAGGACTTGCTGCTCAGACCGGCAGCGGCGAACGCGCCGCCACGTTAGGGATTGTGTGCTATCTCACGGCCATGGTCACGCCAGTTTGGCTCTGCCAAGTCCCGATCGTCACCATCACGGGCACCGTCGTCCCCGGAGTCACGCCGGCTGGAACCTGCGCGTTGATTTGAGTCAGCCCGGCGATCTGGGAGGGCGCGGCGCCGCTGTAGGAGACCGTCGCCGCGATCCCGCCAATGGTGACGGACACGGGGCTGGTCTTGAGTTGATATAGGGGTGGAGGCGCAGGCGTGATAGTCGCGTCCACGCTGGGCGGATTGGTAACGCCGCCGCCGGTGCAATAGATCATTACTACGGAGCCCCGCGCCGCAGGATTGAGGCCGCGGTTGAGGGAATAATCCTGGTTGAGGATGGCGCCGCCGCCGAACCCCGAAGAGTCCACCGTAAAGAGGCCGGGGTGCGCGGCCTGCACGGGAATGGATATGACGTTGGAGAGCACGCCCTGATATTGCACTTGCACCTGGGTTGCGGTACCGGCGGTGAGGCCGTACGGCGCCACGGCATTGACCTGGACCGCGGAGGTGTAGGTAACGCCGGTGGCAACGCCGTCAAACAGCACGCTCGCGCCGCCCAGCGATTTCGCGTAGGTGCCGTCCGCGTTGACCTGGAAGCCGGCGGCGTTGGCGGGGCCGATGTTGGCGCCGTAGAGCGTCACGATTTCCCCGGGCGACACGGCGCCTCCCGCGTTGCTGGCGGCGTTCACCACCGCGTTCAACTGCGGCACAGGAGGCGGCAAAGCAGTTTGGGTGATCGTGACCACCCATGGCCCCGGCTGAACGGTGACGTGGCCGACGCGCTGCGGTCCGGAGTTGGCCGGCACGCTGTAGCCGATGCCGCCGGGGCCGGCGCCCGACTTGCCCGCAAGGATCGTGATCCAGCTCACGTCCACGGTGGTGCTCCAGGGGCAACCGGTTCCGGTAGTCACGTTGATGATGCCTCCAGTCACGCCCGGCGGAACCGCAAAACTGGTAGGGGAGATCGTGAAGTTGCCCGGGGAGCCGTCCTGGCTGATCTGAAATTGCTGTTTCGCGGTGAAGCTCGTTACGGAGACAGCGCCAGTGCGCTGGGTGGCGCAGGGGTTGGCCCCCACGGTGTAGTTGACAGTGCCATTGGCTGTCGCTGTGCCGCTGGTGCCGGAAGGCACCGTGATCCACCCCAAGGTGGAGGCGGCGCTCCACGCGCAGTTCGCCTGCACCTGAAAAGTGCCGTTGCCGCCGCTCACACCGATACTGGCGGAAGCCTGCGGCAGGGTGATGGCACAAACGGCTCCAGCCTGGGTGATGGTCAAGGTCAGGACGTTGCCGGCCGCGTCGGCCCCAGCCACCAGGATCTTGGCCGAGCGCGAGGTGGGGGTCGCGTTGGCTGACGCACTCCAGCCAATGTAGTCGGATCCGGAACCGATCCCCTTTGCGGGTCCGAACGTGAACGTGATCCACGCAGCGGAATCCGTGCTGTAGGTCCACGTGCAGTCGGGATCGGCATAAACCCTTATCTGGCCTGCTGTGTAAGGACCTGCCGGAATGCTAAGCGGCTGTGAAGGCGCAAGCCCGCTGGGGCAGGGATTCTGCGCGAACAGCGGAGCGGCAGCGGCGAAAAGCAGCAACAGCCTCATCACTGGTATGGTAACGCCTGGCGGCAGGCTTTCAGGATCTCCACGGCGCCGGGCGTATCGCCGTGCACGCAGATGGTCTGGGCCTTGCCCTCGCGCGCGAAACCGAGCGCTTGTCGGGCGGCCTCGCGCGGGTCGGTGATGAGGGCGTCGGCGAACTTGCGCGGGCGCAGCGTGCCGTCGGGCTCGTAACGCCGGTCGGCGAAGGCCTCCGCCGCTACCTCCAGCCCCATTTCACGCCAAACGTCCAGCATGGCGGAGCCGGCCAGGCCGAAAAGCGTGACGCGCGGGTCCCAGGCCGCCACTCCGCCGGCGATGGCCCGCGCCACTTCCCTATTCCGCACGGCCACGTTGTAGAGCGCGCCGTGGGGCTTCACGTGAACGATCCGGCCGCCGAGGCTGCGCACCACGGCGTCGAGCCGCTCGATCTGCCGGCGCACCGTGCGCTCGATTTCGGCGGCGGGCATGGGGATTTCAACGCGCCCGAAATTAGCTCGATCGGGATAGCCGGGATGCGCTCCGATGCGCACGCCCCGGGCCATGGCCAGGCGCGCCGTGCGCTCCATGGCGGCCTCGTCGCCGGCGTGGCCGCCGCAGGCGATGTTGGCGGAAGTGACGTACTCCATCAGCGCGGCTTCATGCCGGGCGTCATCCAGCTCGCCCATGTCGCAATTGAGATCCACAATCATGCGTCACACCAAAGCATACAGCCATTGCTCCTGCTGGCGCAGCAGATCCAACGCCTGCTCCAGGGTGACGCGCTCGAAGCGCACCTCGTCGCGCGGCCGCAATTGTCCGAGACGCCAAAAATCCGCCGAGATCACGTTGGCGGGTTTGGGATACCCTCCCGTGGTCTGGTGCTCGACGAACAGAATGATGGGCTGGCCGTCCGGCGGGATTTGGATGGCGCCCAGCGCCACCCCCTCGGTGAGCATGTGGCCTGCCGGACTGGGAATAGCCGGACCGCGCAGGCGGAGCCCCATGCGGTTGGATTCCTCGGCCACTTGATACGCGGCAGCGTACAGATCGTCGGAAAACCAGTGCGCCTGTGGTCCCGGTGTGACCCGCAGCGGGCCCGTGCGCGCGTACTCCGGCGCGCGGGGGCGCCCCCTGGGCCCCACGGCGCGCGGCCGGCGGATGGCCTCGCCTCCAATAGGCAGCGCGTCGCCGGCGCGCAACGGACGGCCGCCCACCCCCGTCACGACGTGGACGGAAGCGCTGCCCATCACCCTTGGCACGCCGATGCCGCCGCGCACCGTCAGGTAGCCGCGCGCCCCGGAACGAGTGGCGCCGCAACGCACGGTTTGCCCGGCCTTAATTTCCACGGCAGTCCACAGAGGCAGGCCAGCGCCGAAATCGGAGCCGGTGAGCGAAATGACAGCGTCCGTTTGGAACTCGAAGGCGCCGCCCACCAGCGTCATTTCGAGCGCCGCGGCGTTCTCCGCATTCCCCACCAGGAGGTTGCCCGCGCGCAGCGCCAGGGGATCGGCGGCGCCGGACGCGGAAACGCCGAAGTGCGTGTAGCCGAAGCGGCCGAGGTCCTGGACCGTGGTCTGGAATCCCGCTGAGAGGACGCGAATGTGCGAAGGTACCGGTTGACAGATTTGGTGGGGCAGGCGGTTCCGCCTGCCAACCAGGTTGGCTGTCGGGATGAAGCGCACGCGGTCGCCCATGCGCAGCAGCGGCGGCGGCGAAGCCTGGGGATCGAACAGGCGTAGCGGTGTGCGCCCTACGATCCGCCAGCCGCCGGGCGACGCCAGAGGGTAGATGCCGGCCTGGCTGCCGCCGATGGCCACGCTGCCGGCGGGCACATGTTTCCGCGGCGCGGCAAGCCGCGGCGTGGCAAGCTCGGGCGGAAGACCGCCCAGGTAGGGGAAGCAGGTGGAAAACCCCACGAAGTAGACCAGGTAATCCGCCGCGGCGTGCAACTCGGCCACGCGCTCCGGCGACAGGCCGGCGTGGCGCGCCACGTCCTCCAGGTCGGGGCCGAATTCGCCTCCATAGCAGACGGGGATCTCCACCACGCGGGCCTCGCGGGCTTCGTCGCGGGCGGCCTCCATGCGCTGCCGCGCCAGAGCATCGATATCCGCGTGGCTGTGGAGCCGGGGGTCGAAATCGATGAGGACGGTCGCGAATGCAGGGTGCAGATTCAGAATGCCGCGCTGGCCCTCCAGGGCGTGCGTGAGGCGCGCCACCTGGCGGTGCGCATCGATCGAGATTTCATCGCCGAACGAGATGAAGAGCGAGCGGTCGCTCGCCGGCTGGATGGTCACGTCAAGGCGATGTTACCACTCAATCCAGCTCCGCCGGGGCCAGCCTGGGCGACAACAATTGGATAATCGCCAGCGCAATCAAATACGCGGAGCCGCAGATCATGAACAGCGCGAAGTAGCTGTGGGTCCAGGTCACGATGTAACCGGCGGCCTTCTGCAACAACAGGCCGCCGACCGCCCCCGCCGTGGCGCCAATCCCTGTGACGCTGCCCACGGCCGACCTCGGGAACATGTCCGACGCCATGGTGAACACGTTGGCGGACCAGCCCTGGTGCGCCGCCATGGCCAGGCTGACCAGGCCCACCACCAGCCACATGCTCTTCGAAAACGGCGCGTAGAGAACTGGAGCCACCGACAGCGCACAAGCCAGCATCGTCGTCTTTCGCGCGGCATTTACGCTCCAACCTCTCTCGATCAAACTCGAGGACAGCCAGCCGCCTGCAATGCTGCCCACGCTCGCCGCATTGTAGGCCACCAGCGTCGGAATCACGATGGCATCCAAGGTCAGCCCGAAGGTCTCCTGAAGGTACTTGGGAAGCCAGAACAAATAAAACCACCAGACTCCATCGGTCATGAACTTTCCGATCGAGAAAGACCACGTTGCTCTGTGCGGCAGGAGACGGCGCCACGGCACGCTCTCCATTCGGTCGGGCGGGTCGCTCTGAATCAGCGCCAGCTCGGTCTGTGAAACACCGGGATGTGCCTCGGGCTTCCTGTATATCAAGACCCAGAACGCCAGCCAGATAAAGCCTAGCGCTCCGGTGGCGACGAAAGCCGATTGCCATCCGAAACGATGGTAGAGGAATGGCACCGCCAGAATCGCCGCGGTCGCTCCTACATTCGCCCCCGAATTGAAAATCCCAAAAGCCAGCGCCCGCTCTCGCTTGGGAAACCACTCCGCCACGGTCTTGTTGCAAGCCGGGAAATTGGCCGCCTCTCCCAACCCGAGGAACGCCCGTGCAATTCCGAATGTAAAGGCCGTAGTGGCGGCGGCGTGCGCCATGGCTGCGAAGCTCCACACCGTAACGGCCACCGAAAAGCCGATGCGCGTGCCGAACTTGTCCAGCATCCGCCCGGTCCCCAGCAGGCCGATGGCGTACGCCGCCACGAACGCGGTGGTGATGTTGCTGTATTCGATATCGTTCCACCCGATGGCGGTCTCGAGCGTCTTCGCCAGCAGGCTGAGCACCTGGCGATCCACGTAGTTGATGGTGGTGGCGAAAAAAAGAAGCGCGCAGATCGTCCAGCGAAAGTGCGAAATGGCCGGCCGAGCGACGGTGGTAGGCGTCATATAGAAGAAGTAAAGAGGTTTATCCGATACCACAAGATTATAGCGAGTGGCGCTACAATCTTGCTTCGCCGGTAGGTCATGAGTTTTCTCGAGGCCAGCGCGCCCGATTACCTGCCGCTCGCGCAGATGCGCCAGTTGCAGCTTGCGCGCTTGCGCGCGGTAGCGGCGCGCGCTTATCAAAATGTGAAGCTCTACCGGACCCGCATGGACGAGCGCGGTCTCGCTCCGGAGTCCCTTTGCGACCCAAGCGACCTGGGACGGTTTCCCTTCACCACCAAGGCCGATCTGCGGGACACCTATCCCTTCGGCCTGTTCGCCAGCCCCATGAGCGAAGTAGTGCGGCTGCATGCTTCCAGCGGCACCACCGGAAAACCGATCGTGGTGGCGTATACGCGCGAGGACCTGGAGGTATGGACCAACGTGATGGTCCGCGCCTTGGCGGCGTGCGGCCTGACGCGCGGCGACGTGGTGCAGAACGCCTATGGGTACGGCCTGTTCACCGGCGGGCTGGGAGCGCATTACGGCGCCGAAGCGCTGGGCGCCACGGTGATTCCCATCTCGGGCGGCAATACCGACCGCCAGATCATGGTGCTGCGCGATTTCCGCGTGACGGCCATCTGCTGCACCCCGAGCTACTTCATTCACTTGATCGAGCGCGCGGCCGAACTGGGTGTCAGCATCCGCGACTTGCCGTTGCGCGCGGGCATTTTCGGCGCCGAGCCATGGACCGATTCCATGCGCCGCCGCATCCAGGCCGAAGCCGGAATTCAAGCTTTCGACATCTACGGGCTGTCCGAAATCGTGGGACCGGGAGTGGCCATCGAGTGCTCCTGCCAGGATGGCCTGCACATTTTTGAAGATCACTTTTACCCCGAGATCGTCGATCCCGAAAGTGGCGAGCCGGTGCCGGACGGCGCGGAGGGCGAACTGGTGCTGACCACGCTCAGCAAGCAGGCCATGCCGATGATCCGCTACCGCACGCGCGACATCACGCGCCTGATCGGCTCGCCCTGCGGCTGCGGCCGCACGCTGCGGCGGATGGCTCGCATTTCGCGCCGCAGCGACGATATGTTCATCATCCGGGGGGTGAACGTATACCCGTCCCAGATTGAAGCCGCCCTGCTCGAAGTGGAAGGCACGCTGCCGCACTATCAGATCATCCTCACGCGGCACAAGGGGCTGGACGCGATGGAGGTCCAGGTGGAGGTGACGCCGCAATTCTTCAGCGACAAGGTGGGCGCCCTGGAGGGTTTGCACGCGCGGCTGGTGGAGGCACTGGACCGCACCCTGGGGCTGCGCGTGAGCGTGCGGCTGGTAGAGCCCCACACCATTCAGCGCAGCGAGGGCAAAGCCACAAGAGTGATCGACCGGAGGGAACCATGACAATCCATCAGCTCTCCCTTTTCCTGGAAAACAGTCCGGGCAAGGCCGTGGAACCCTGCCGCTTGCTGGCCCGCGCGGGGATCAACATCCGCACCCTGACCCTGGCGGACACGCAGCAGTTCGGAATCCTGCGGCTGATTGTTTCCGATTGGGAGAAAGGCCGGGAACTGCTGCGGGAGGCCGGCTACGTGGTCAACGTGACCGAGGTGGTGGCCGTGGAAGTGGAGGACCGTCCCGGCGGCTTGGCCGGCCTGCTGGAAACGCTCGAGCCGAGCGGCGTGAATATCGAATATATGTACGCCTTCACGTTCGGGCGGGAAGACCGGGCGATCCTGATTTTCCGGTTCGACCGTCCCGATGTGGCCATCGAGCATCTGCGCGCGGCCGGCGTCAACGTGCTGTCGGACGTTCGAACTGTGAGCATCTCGCGGGTCATCGCGGAGCAGATGGAGCATGCTTCCTGGATCCGCCGCATGTTCGAGATCGGCATTCAGCTTCGCCGGCCTTGGGGCGTGATCAGCCCGCCGCGCGCCGCAGCCGGTCGGCTACGCCCGCCCACTCCGGGGTTTCAGGGGGACGCTCCACGGCAATCCAATCCAGGCGCTGCGCGTCCAGGCGGTGCAGCGTGTCATAGAGGACCGCGGCGTATGCCAGCGCGTCCGCCGGCATCTCGTGGCCGATGCGCAGCCACGCGCCGATGCCTTGGGGCGGACGCTCGCCGGGGTTGAGCAGATAAAGAGGCGTCGCGGGGCGGTAGTGGCGCGGGTGCAGGCCGGGAGAGGCGTGCGCGCCGAGGGCGGGTGCCGCGGCCATTTCCACCGGCCCGATCAGCGCTTCAATCTCCGGCAGCGGAATCACGCCGGGACGCAGCAGCACCGGCGCGTTCACCAGGGAGATCACGGTCGATTCGATGCCCACGCGCGCGGGACCGCCATCCAGCACATAGTCGGCGAGCGATTCCGGCACATGGCCGGCGGCGGTGGGCGAGAGTTCGCTGAAACGGTTGGCGCTGGGGCCGGCGATGGGCACGCCCGCCGCTCGGATCAGCTCCAAAGCCAGTGGGTGCGCGGGCATGCGCAGGCCGACCGTGGGCAAGCCCGCGGTCACGATGTCCGGAATCTGGGGCCGCTTGGGAACTACCAGCGTCAAAGGGCCGGGCCAGTAACGGCGCGCGAGCGTTTCCGCAGCAGCCGGCCAGCATGCGGCCAAACCGCGCGCCATCTCGATGGAATCCACATGCACGATCAGCGGGCTGGTCCGCGGGCGGCCCTTCGACGTGAAGATCCGCTCCACGGCGGCCGCATCCAGCGCATTGGCGCCCAGGCCGTACACCGTCTCAGTGGGAAACGCCACCAGTTTTCCGGCGCGTATCAAGGCGGCGGCGCGCTGAACGCTCACTCAGGGGTGCCCCCTGGGCCCTCGTCTTTGCCGTCGCCGGCAATCTTCCCGGTCTTGCGCCAGACCAGGTAGGCGTGGATTAGCGGCTCGAGCTCGCCTTCCAGCACGCGGTCCACGTCGCCGATGGCGAGCTTGGTGCGGTGGTCCTTGATCATGCGGTAGGGCGCCAGCACGTAGCTGCGGATCTGGCTGCCGAAATTGATTTCGAGCTTCGAGTCCTCGGTCTTGCGCGTCTCCTCGCGCTTCTTTTCGAGCTCGTGCTCGTAGAGCCGCGCGCGAAGCTGCTTCATGGCGAAATCGCGGTTCTTGTGCTGCGAACGCTCGTTCTGGCACTGCACCACGATGCCGGTGGGGAAATGCGTGATGCGCACCGCCGAATCCGTCATGTTGACATGCTGGCCGCCGGCGCCGGAGGAGCGGAAGGTGTCGATGCGGAGGTCGTCGGGCTTGATGTCGATCTTGATCTCGTCGTCCACCTGCGGGTAGACGAACACCGAGGCGAAAGAGGTGTGCCGGCGCGCGTTGGCGTCGAAGGGCGAAATGCGCACCAGGCGGTGCACGCCGATCTCCGATTGCAGCAGTCCGTACGCGTTGTCGCCGTTGACCTCGAAGGTGGCGGACTTGATGCCCGCGCCTTCGCCCTCCAGGCGGTCGGTCACCACGGTCTGGAAGCCCTCGCGCTCGGCCCAGCGCAGGTACATGCGCAAGAGCATCTCGGCCCAGTCCTGGCTTTCGGTCCCGCCGGCGCCGGGGTGGATGGTGACGATGGCGCTGCGCTGGTCGTTCTCGCCGGAGAGCAGCATGGCGGTCTCGATCCGCTCCAGCAGATCGGCATACGACTTCATGTCGCGCTCGATATCGGCGGCGACGTTCTCGCCTTCGCGCGCCAACTCGAAGAGCGTGTCGAGATCGTCGGTCATGGCGCGGATGCGGCCGTCGCTGGCGATGAACTCTTCCAGCCGCTTGCGGTCGCGCATCACCTGCTGGCTCTTCCCGGGCCGGGTCCAGAAGTCCGCCGCGGCGATCTGCTGTTCGGTTTGGGCTAGTTTCTGTTTCTGCGCGGGGGCGTCAAAGATACCTCCGCACGGCCAAAGCCTGGTCGCGGAGGGACAGGTACTCGCGGTCTAACTCTTCCAAAGTCATGGGATTCAATTCAATTCTAACAAATACCCGGCCTTGCCGACGTTGCGGGCGCGTGTCTTACCAATCTGGACGGAGGTGCCCTCGGACTCGTGTATATGGCCGCAGAAGAAATACTCGGGCTGGTATTTCAGAATGAAATCGCGGATCGCCCTGGAGCCGGCGTGAACGCCGGGGCGGATCTGGTCGAGCGCGGTGCCGTACGGCGGCGCATGGCAGACCAGCACCAGCGGAGCCAGATCGGCAAAGCGCTGGAGGCGGGCGGCAAGCTGCGGCTCGCTGTACTCGCCGGGGGTATTGAAGGGCGTCGGGTTGGAATAGCCCAGCCCCGCGATGTGCCACTTTCCGGCTTGAAAATGGCGCTCGTGGAAATTGTGGAGCCCGTAGCGCGCGCACATCCCGGAGATCTGGTCGGCCGATTCGTGGTTGCCGGGGAGCACGTAGACCGTGTCGCCGCGGGATTCGAGGATCTCGCCGCAGCGCTCGGCGCCTTTGGACCAGGTGAGCAGGTCGCCGGCGGCGATGTAATAATCCGCCTCCACGCCGAGGAGGCGTTCGAGCGTCTTCCAATCAGTATGGATGTCGGAAAAGATCAGCAGCTTCAATGAGAGAATGGTAACGCAGGATCATGGGCGAATACGATACTGAACTTTCGAAAATCGTGGCGGAATTGAACCGCGCGGCGCCCAGCCAGAAGACCGCGGCGCGCCTGCCGCAATCCACCGCGTCGCTGGATCAATTGCTCGCGTTTGCGGCCAGCCGCAACGCCTCCGACGTGCTGCTGATTGCCGGCGCGCCGGCCATGCTGCGTGTCAGCGGCAACCTGGCGCCGGCTTCGGGATCGCTTCTGGAAGCGGAGGACGTGCGCAGCCTGGTGCTGCCCTTGCTGGAGCCGGCGCAACTGGAGGAGTTGCGGGAAAGGAAGTCGGTGGACCTGGGCTTCGTGCGCGAGGGCCTGGGCCGCTTCCGCATCAACATTCATCATCAACGCGGCACGCTGGCGGCCAGCATCCGGCTGCTGCCCGCGCGCATTCCATCGCTCGAGTGGCTGCACCTGCCGGCTTCGCTTGCCAGGCTGGCCGAACGCCGGCAGGGTCTGGTGCTGGTGACGGGTCCCACCGGGTGCGGCAAGACTTCCACCCTGGCCGCGCTCATCGACCTGGTCAACACGCGCCGCGCGGCGCACGTAGTCACCATCGAAGACCCCGTCGAATACCAGCACAGCAACCGCAGCGCCATCATCGAGCAGATTGAAGTGGGTCGGGATACCCCCGATTTCGCGGTGACGTTGCGCAGCGTCATGCGCCAGACCCCGGACGTCATCCTGGTGGGTGAAATGCGCGACGCCGAAACCATGGCGACGGCCCTCACGGCCGCGGAAACCGGCCACCTGGTGCTTTCCACGCTGCACACCAACGATGCCATCCAGGCGGTGAGCCGCATTCTGGACGCGTTCCCCGCCGCCAACCAGCCGCAGATTCGCCAGCAATTGTCGCTGGCGCTGGCGGCGGTGATCGCGCAGCAGCTTGTTCCCGGCGTGGACGGTGTGATGCGCTGGCCGGCGACCGAAATCATGATCTCGACCGACGCCGTGCGCGCGCTCATCCGCAAGGGCGACGACCACCAGCTCCGCTCGCAGATCTCGGTGGGCCGCGCCGACGGCATGATGACCATGGAGCAGTCGCTCGCCGACCTGGTGCGCGCCGGCCGCATCACGCGCGAAACGGCCCTGGCGCACTGCTTCCGCACCGACGATCTGCAGCGCTACCTGGGTTAGGTGGGGCATGCTTTAGCTTGCCCTCAATTCATCAAAACAGTGAGAGACTCTGGCCACTCGTCGGACTATCTATCACCGGCGCTCTTGCCTGCCCTATGGCCGAGTATCGAAGAAGGTTGCCGCATTTCCATCCGGACGGCGCTCATCTGTTTGTGACGTGGCGCCTCGCTGGCTCCTTGCCTGTGGCGCCGCCGGGCATCATCTATGCGACTCCCGGCCACGCATTCGCGGCACAAGATCGCGCCCTGGCCCAGGGCCGCGACCGCCTCTGGCTGAACGATACGCGCGTCGCGCGGCAAATAGTAGCAGCCATTCACACCGGCGAGAGCCGGGAGCAGTTCTATGAGTTGCAGGCTTGGGTGGTCATGCCCAACCATGTACACATGTTGATACTGCCACACGCGGCGTTATCCCAAATCACGCACTGGATCAAAGGCAGAACGGCCAGGGAGGCGAATCTGTTGTTAGGACGAACGGGCCAGCCGTTCTGGCAGGATGAGAGCCACGATCACTGGGTGAGAAATGAGAGGGAGTTCCACCGGATTGTGGCGTATATCGAAGAGAACCCGGTGTCGGCAGGGCTGGCGGCTACGCCTCAGGATTGGCCATGGTCAAGCGCGGCACGGGCAAGCTAAAGCATGCCCCACCAGAACGCCGTGACCACAGACATGAGTCCGCCGCGCCCTGCAAGTCCGCGAAATTGTCGTCGAGAGCCTCATTTTAATGCCTATGCCGGGCCCAGAGGGCACCCCTTGCCACCGGTGCCCTTCAGCGATGGGCGGGGCGGGGCGGCTGGCTCTCCATCACAACTCGGAGAATCCGGTTGATCCGCGTCTGGTAGCCTCTGCCGTGGCCTTTGAGCCATGCCAGCACATCGGCATCGAGGCGGATCGTCAATTGCTTCTTTGTGGGCGGCCATGCGGTCGTCGCTTTTCTGAAGAATTCATCTCCGAGCGGCGGAATGTCGGAATAGTCAATCGGCTTGGCGTCCAGCCTTCGGGCCTCTGCCGGGGTGAGTTGCCGGGGCCTGTTGGGGTCAAGCCGATAGCGTTTCATGGTATCTCCTCCGTTGCCCGGCCTTCCTCTCGTCCCATTCGTATTCCAATGCCTACCGTAGCTCTTTTCGTAGCTACACGAATCGCGCCTGGATGCTGCTGCTCGCGACCGAACGGCTCGACGGCTATACTGAAGGAAGGTGAACCGTTCGGGTGCGCTTCGAATGGAATGCTCTAAAGGCTGTTGCGAACCTGCGAAAACACGGCGTCTCATTCGATGAAGCTTCCAGCGTGTTTTTTGATCCCCTGTCGGCAACGGGCGATGATCCGGATCATTCGCTCGACGAAAGGCATTTCTTGACGTTTGGCGTGTCGTCCTCGGGGCGCTTGCTCGTTGTCGCACACGCGGAGCATGACGACGCCATTCGAATCATCACCGCTCGCCTGGCAACGCGGGCAGAGAGGAAACTCTATGAGGAAGACTAAAAACCCTGCTGCGGACGAACTTCGTTCTGAATATAAGCGCTCGGATTTCGGGACGCTGGTCCGCGGGAAATACGTCGAGCGACTCCAAACGAGTTCCAACGTTGTTGTCCTTGACCCTGAAGTTGCCGATCTGTTTCCGAACGCAGCGGCAGTCAACGCCGCGTTGCGGTCGCTGGCGGAGATTGCCAAGCGCGCCGACTCCAGACGGAGCCGATCGCGTTGAGGCGCAGGCGATGGAGAGGCGCCAGTGCAGCGTCAGCCTCGCGCACATGCGCGCGTAGGGCGTCATTCGGCCAGGTGGCGCACAGGAGCGCGCGGCGGCTCCGAAACGCTACGCGACTGAGGCTCAGGTTCGAGGTCCGAGGTCACGTTGTCCGTCCAAGGCGGTCGATATACCTGGGTACGACGTTCTGGTCTCACAATTGCCAAGCTCTGGAGCCCCTGCAGCGCGAGGTCGCGAAGTACCTCGTGCCGTTCTCCGAGGGTGGCAATTGCGGCGATTGCCGCCTCTTGAGACGCTCGGCCTACTGGCAGCGCAAATATCGCTGCGGCCTCAAGCTTGCGGCCAACGGCTGAAGCGTCAGACATTTCCTTGTCCGCCAAGAAGTTGTGCGCCAATAGGAACTCGACCGTTTTCTCCGAGAGTACGTGACCACTGCGACCGTGCGCGACGTCCATGAGTTCGCTGAAGGCCTTCACAAGCTTGATATCGGTCTCAGTCCTGGCGCTCACTGAGAGACGCTCTTCCTCTTTGAGCTTGAGTCTGTACTGCCGGAGTGCGAGCCACGAACTGATCGCCACGGAGAGCAGGGTAATGCATCCCGAACCCACAAGGAGCCACTCCCTGACGTCTGCAGCCGTCACTTACCACCCCTCTTAATGATAGTCCTTGTCACCACTGACGGGATACGCCAGCCCAATGCACTCAACCCGCACTACCCACGACTGACGCCGTGACCCTTACGAATACACTTGGCTGGTCTGTCGCCGTCCCGGACTTCCGCCGCGTGGCCCGGACACGACGATCAAGAGAATCCCACCCTGCCCTCCCGCCGGTTGCCCGACTCCCGGTCACACAAACTCGTAAAATATTTTCGCCCCTCCTTATCAGCAACTTACAGCCGCCTTACTCCTTCTTGACCGCCGCCCCATCGCCCCTCGCCTGCTATTCTGCAATTGGACACAGGTCTGCGCCGCCACTCGCGCAGGCCCAACAGTCTTCTTCCAGGCCTGGAAGCGTTGCATTTGAGGTGGTACTGACTTCTCCGTAGGCCCGTGAACGGCCGAACGGCATCCACCCCCGGGAATCGGGGATGGGTGGACGACGGGGAAATCTTGGGACTAGTCCTGAAACACTGGGGGACGAGGCCGGGCGAACCCTTTGGGTCACCGACCGACACCAGCCCCAACAGCTTCAGCGAGCCTGCTATCGAGTTGGTATGAAGCGCCATCCAGCGCTTCCGCTGTCTTCGAAGATGCGGCTCCAATCATTGGCGGCCGGGCACGCACGGCGAAAGTCCGAAGCCCCCGGCCGCCGCAACGAGTCCTTTTCATCCCTTCCGTTCAGGATAAGTGTCTCCATTCTTCCCCCCCCAAAATAATCCTTGACATGTATCATTCATCTAGTACACTATAATTCTAGATGAGCACCACGGCGCATCGCAGGCCTTTCGAGTTCCGGCTGGACCTCCGCAGCGGCGTTCCGGTCTACCGCCAGATCATCGACCAGGTGGTGGGCGGCATTGCCGCGGGGACGCTGGCGGGCGGCGACCAGCTTCCCACCGTCCGTCAGGCCGCGGTGGACCTGTCGATCAATCCCAACACGGTGGTCCGCGCTTATCGCGAACTCGAAATCCGGGGCGTGCTGGAGACCCAGCAAGGCACCGGCACATTCATCAGCCATCAGAAGGTGAAACGCGACGAAGTCGAGCGGCAGCGCCGTCTGAGCCAGCTCGTGGGCGAATTTGTATCGCGCGCGGGATCCGCCGGCTTCACCGTCAAGGATTTGTTGGAGCAGTTACATGATCTACAAAGCGATTCTGAAAAAACCAGGAGATGACGTCATGAGGCCGGATCTGTCGCAGTATCGGATCAGTAATGTCGGGGTGGCGCTGTTGATCGTCTGTATCGCGGCCGGCGGCGGCATCACCGCGGCCATCGGCAAGCCGGCGCCGCTGGTTGCCGGCGCGCTGGTGGGATTGTATTTCCTGTTCGCCATCCGGGTGGCGGACCAGTGGGAGAAGGTCGCGGTGCTGAGGTTCGGACGCTACACCGGGTTGCGCGGCCCCGGGATGTTCCACCTCATTCCCGTGGTGGACCGGCTCAGCCGCTTCGTGGACCAGCGCGTCCGCGTGGCCAATGTATCGGCGGAATCGACTCTCACGCGCGACACCGTTCCGGTGAACGTGGATGCCATCGTGTTCTGGATGGTGTGGAGCGCGGAGAAGTCCATTCTGGAGGTGCAGGACTACTCCCAGGCGATCACTCTCAGCGCGCAGACCGCGCTGCGTGAATCCATCGGGCGTCACGAGTTGGCGCAGATGCTGGCGGAGCGCGAGTTGCTCGGCCGCGAATTGCAGCGCATTCTGGACGAGAAGACCACGTCTTGGGGCATCACGGTGCAATCGGTGGAGATCCGCGACGTACAGATTCCGCCGGCGCTGCAGGATGCCATGTCGCGGCAGGCGCAGGCCGAGCGTGAGCGCCAGGCCCGCATCATCCTGGGCCAGGCCGAAACCGAAATTGCCGAGAAGTTTGGGCAGGCGGCGCTCACTTACCAGAACAACCCGGTGGCGCTGCACCTGCGCGCTATGAACATGCTGTACGAGGCCATCAAGGAGAGAGGCTCGATGGTGATTGTGCCTTCCTCCGCGGTGGAAACCATGGGGTTGGGCGGCACGCTGGCGACGGCCGCGCTCGGCGGCGCCAAACCGTAGCCCCAGCCGCGCTACCATATTCTCATGCGCTGGATCACACTCACACTTGCCATCGCGCTAGGATGCGCGCCGCTGACCGCCAAGATCGACAAGAGTAAGACGGCCGAGAGGCTGGACGACGCGGCCAGCCTGTTTTCCGAAATCATGGGGGCTCCGGACAAATCGATTCCGCAGGACCTGCTGGACAAGTCCTACTGCGTCGTGCTGGTTCCCGGCTTGAAGAAGGCTGCGTTCGTCGTGGGCGGGGAGGCGGGGCGCGGCTTCTCTATTTGCCGCAACCCCGAGGGACTGGGTTGGGGACCGCCGGCCGCCATTCGCGTAGAAGGCGGCAGCGTCGGCTTCCAGATCGGAGTCGCCTCCACGGATGTAGTCCTGCTGATCATGAACGAACGTGGAATGAAGCATCTCACCACCACCAAGTTCACCATCGGGGCGGATGCCACGGCTGCCGCCGGTCCCGTGGGCCGCGACACCACTGCCCGGACGGATGCCCTGATGAACGCGGAAATTCTCTCCTGGTCCCGTTCGCGCGGCGCCTTCGCCGGCATCGCGCTGGACGGCGCCACGCTGCGCAACGACATCGACGAGAACCAGGCGATGTATGGCCAGCGGTGGACCAGCAAACAGATCCTCGGCAGCGGCGCACAACCGCCGGAGATGGCCGCCAAGCTGCTCGCCGAGCTGAACAAGTACTCCTCGCGCCGAACCCATTAGGGGCCAGACACCCGCGTCCCAAGGCGCAGCCTTTTTGCGCCGCGTGGACGCTGGTGTCTGGAAGCTGTGAAATAAACCCGTCTGAGCGTAGATGCCTCCCGATGCTTTCGTGTAGCGGATAGATGTCGGCGTTTCAGTGTGCCGGGCTGCTGAGCTTTCCTCTGATTTGCGCCTGCGCGCCCGGCGCGGCGCCCTTTTTACGCGGTTTGCGGTTGCCTCAGTTTGAAGTAGCGCTGAAGGTTGTACGTCAGGCATGCCCACAGAGCTTCCGCTTGCGCTTTGACGACTCCGCGGCAGCGCAACCTGACCCATTTCAATTTGTCCTTCAACCACGCGTTCGGAAACTCCGCCACCGGCGCACGCCGTTTGTATATGGCTTTCGCTCGGTCCGTCTGCATCTTGACGTGATAACGTGTGAGCGCCTCCGGCTCCATTCTCACGCTCACCGTGCGTCCGTGCTTTTGCATGGCGTTCTGCGGCGTGCACAGCCCCCGCTTCGGGCACCGCTGGCAATCGTTTCTGTCCGCAGCGTAAACATGGACCTGCAGGTCGCCGGGCCGTTGTTGTGTGTGCCGCAACGCTAACCGCCGACCCTCCGGGCAGACCATTTGGTCCCGTCGTTCGTCGTACTGAAACGCGCCCGGATGGTAGGCCGCATCGATGCCGTGCCCCATCCGTGGTTCTCGGATTTCATTCCAACTGCCGTAATAGTCCACCCCGCGTTCGGCGGAGCCCACGACAGCTTCCCGCGTGGTGTAGTCGCCGTCGGCCACGGCCTCCCGCGGAAACGCGCCCAGCCGTTCTTGAACCCGGTCGAGCGCCGGTAGGAGGTGGAGCGAGTCCGAGGGCTGCTTGCTGACCTCCACGTCCACGATCAGCTTGTGCTCCGCATCCGTGGCCAGTTGTACGTTGTAGGCCGGCGCCAGACCATGGTCGGAAGTCCGCATGAACTGCGCGTCCGGGTCGGTGGTTAACGCCTGGCACGGCTTTTCCCGCTCCCACTTTTTCTCCGCCTGTAGCCGCTCGACCTCGGCGCTGGCCGCCTCCAGCCGCTCCAGACGTTCGCGCGCCGCGCGCCGCCGCGCCGACGCCTGCCTCGTCCGTTTCTCCTGCTCGGCCTCTTCCTTCTGCAACCTCTCCACGTGCTCGCGCGCCAACTTCAGATGCTCGCGGATCTTGTTCGCCCGCGAAAACGTCTTCTTGTTCACGCAGGCCCGCACTTTGGTCCCATCTACCGTCACGCGCTCCAACGTGATGAGCTTCTCCATCGCCAGCAGGCCCAGCACCTGCACGAACAGGTCCTGCAATGCCGCGCCGTATTCCACGCGGAAATCCGAGAGCGTATGGTGATTGACCACCTTCAGCCCCGTCAGCCACCGCAGTGCCGGTTCATACGCACATTGCCGCTCGATCTCTCGCGCCGAGGAGATCCCCCGCGAGTAGGCGTAGATCCACATCGCGATCAGCAGACGCGGCTCCCAGACGTTGCGCCCGGCGTGCCCTTCCACCGACTTCACGTCCCCCATAAACCGGCTCAGATCCAAACGGCCCAGGATTGCCCAGATGCTGCGGGCCGGATGGTCTTCCGGGATGAGTTGCTCGATATCGAGAGGTTCGAGCACAACCTGCTTGCGGTTGATCGGCTCGAAGCGGGGTTGTTCGTTGTATCCCACGCATCCAGTCTACGCACGCCAAAACATTTTGCAAGAGAAATGTTCGATTATTTCACAGCTTCCTGTCCCCGAACTTGCCCGACTATACTGGAGTTCTGCCCCAATGAGCACACCATTCCAAATCGCGGTCTGTGGAAGCATTGTTCCCGACCCGCTGCAAACTCTGGAGCCGGTCATCGGCCCCGGAGGTCCGTCCCTCAAAAATGAAATGATGCTGCCGGCGGTGCTGGACCCCTGGGCCGGGCATGCCCTGTTCGAAGCGGCGCAGCTTGCGCGGAAAACGCCGGGAAGCAAGGTCTGGCTGGTCAGCCTCGCGCCCAAAGCCAAGCTTCAGCAGGTGATGATGACGGTGGCGCAGAAGGTCCCCTTCGAGCTGGTGGCGCTGGATGGACCGGCTTCGGGCTTCACCGATTCCTTCGAGACGGCGGCAGCGCTGGCGGCCGCCATAGCGGCCATTCCGGAACTGAACCGCGCGAAGTTATTGGTGTTCGGCGGATGGGAATCGGCTTCGCGTGGCGCGGGCTCGACGTTGCAGATGGTGGGCGAGCGCCTGGGGATCGCCGAGCAGTTCCAGGGCGTTGACCAGGTGACCGTCGGCGAAGATGGCGGCCTGGAGATCCTGGAGCGCATCGAAGGCGGCCGGCACCAGGTTTCGGTGTGCGCGGCGCCGCCGGCGGTGCTGGGTTGGGCCACGGGCAACTTGCCTGAGCCGCGCAACCATCCGCAGATCGGAATGGCCAACATGCGCGCCATCATGCCCGCGCTGCAACGCGCCAAGGCTACGCCCATCCCCAACACTGGTCTGTCGTTTCACTCGGTGAGCCTCCCCAAGCAGCAGCGAGAGACGCGCATCGTAAAGGACATGCCGGCCGAAGAGATTGCGCGCGAAATCGTCGCCTGGATGGCGGAGGAGTAACGTGGAAACCGTACTGCTTCTGGCGCATACGGAACCGGATGGCGCGCTGGCCAAACCGGCGCTGGAATGCCTGACCGCTGCGCTGGCCTTGGGCGGCCCGCTGACCGTCGGGCTGGTGGGCGCCGGTGTGGAAGCCGCCGCCAGCCAGATCGCCGGCTGCGGCGCCGCGCGATTCCTGGCGGTTACCGGCGAGCCATTCGCGCAGCCGCGCTACGCGACCGACGCCGCCGCCGCCGAAGCGCTTTGCCGCGCGGCCGGCGCCGCGATTGCGATGGCCCCCTCAACTTCGCGATGGGCGCGCGCGCTCCCCGGCGTGGCGTATCGCCTGGGCGGCCGCATCGATACCCACGCTACCAGCGTGGCGGTGGAGAATGGAGCGCCGGCAGTCACCCGCTGGTTCTACCGGCAGCGCATGGAAGCGGTGCTTTCGCGCCAGCAGCGGCCCTGGATTATCTTGGTCGATTCCGGCTGCTTCGCGCCATGGAGCGAGCCGAGCGGGCCCGCGGGAACAGCCGCCGTGGAACCCGTGACGGTCGCTGCGGTGGAGACGCGCACCACGGTCACGGGCGTGCGGGCGCCCAAGGCCGACGAGCAGACCATTCGTCCCGACGCCAAGCTGCTGTTTGTGGCGGGCGCGGGCTGGACCAAGAAGCAATCCGATGGAGCCGTGCACGCGGCCGAGGCGGAAGCCCTGATTCTGGGATTCCTGCGCGCGGCCCAGGCATCCCTTGGCGGCAGCAAGTCGCTGGTGGACCTGAGCGGCGAGGGCGAGGCCGTGCTGCGCTTCATGACGCACCTGAACCAGGTGGGCCAGACCGGCTCGACGCCGCGCCATCCCAAAGGTCTGTCCACGTGTTGCCACGGCGAGGAGCCGCACGTGGTGGGTTGGCGCTTCGTGAACCAGCGCCGCGCCATCAACCTGGACGCCAACTGCGGCTGGGCGCGTGGCAAAGCCGACGTGCTCTACGTCGCCGACGCGTTCGAAGTGGTGCGCCACGTGAACGGGTTACTTCAAGCTGCTCTCGGACTAATGTAAATCCAACGGTGTGAGCGGCTTAGCCCCAACCAAAAAGTCCATCACGCCGATCGATTTTTTTTATTTGGAAGAACGCAAGGCGTTTCCCTAGAATGAAAAGGGGTCATGTGTCAGCAGAAATCCTAAGGAGATACAAGTGAGTCCTAACGAAGTGTTGGAATTTGCCAAGAAGAACGATGCCAAGCAGATCGATTTGAGGTTCACCGATATCCCTGGCTTGCAGCATCACGTTTCGTACCCCATCGGCGAGCTGGAGGAAAGCAGCTTCGAAGAGGGCTTCGGCATGGATGGATCGAGTATCCGCGGCTGGGCGGCGATCCACGAGAGCGACATGCTCCTGATCCCCGATCCGGACACCGCCATCATGGATCCTTTCGCCCAGATCCCCACGCTGGTGATGATCGGCGACGTGAAGGACCCGGTCACCAAGCAGCGCTACGAGCGCGACCCGCGCTGGATTGGCCAGAAGGCCGAGCTTTACCTGAAAAACAGCGGCATTGCCGACACCGCCTATTTCGGGGCGGAAGCCGAGTTTTTCATTTTCGACAATATCTGCTTCGATCAGGATCAGCATTCGGGTTTCTATTTCATCGACGCCGAGGACGGGCGCTGGAATTCGGGGCGGCGGGAGAACAACCTGGGCTACCGGCCGCGCTACAAGGAAGGCTACTTCCCGGTGCCGCCGACGGACCATTACCAGGACCTGCGCAGCGAGATGGTGCAGACCATGATCAAGTGCGGGATGCACATCGAGTGCCACCATCACGAAGTGGCCACGGGCGGGCAGGCGGAAATCGACCAGCGGTTCGACAAGCTGGTGAAATCGGCCGACAACATGATGCTGTACAAGTACATCATCCGCAACGTCGCCAACCAGCACGGCAAGACGGCGACGTTCATGCCCAAGCCGCTGTTTGCGGATAACGGCAGCGGGATGCACACGCACCAGAGCCTGTGGAGTGGGGGCAAGCCGCTGTTTGCGGGAGACGGCTATGCCGGTTTCAGCCAGCTCGGGCTGCATTATATCGGGGGACTGCTGAAGCACGCGCGGGGGCTCTCGGCGATCATCGCGCCGACCACCAACAGCTACAAGCGGCTGGTGCCGGGGTACGAGGCGCCGGTGAACCTGGCGTATTCGCGGCGGAACCGGTCGGCGGCGTGCCGGATACCGATGTACTCGGCGAATCCCAAGGCCAAGCGGGTGGAATTCCGGCCGCCGGACACGGCGGCGAACCCGTACCTGGCGTTCGCGGCGATGCTGATGGCGGGGCTGGACGGGGTAATGAACAAGGTCGACCCGGGCGATCCGCTGGACAAGGACATATACGACTTGTCGCCGGAAGAGATGAAGAGCGTGCCGTCCATGCCGGGCTCGCTGGAAGAAGCGCTGAGCTGCCTGGAGGAAGATCACGCGTTTCTGCTGCGGGGCGACGTATTCACGGAAGAGCTGATCGAGACGTTCATCGACTACAAGCGCAAGAACGAAGCGGATGCCGTGCGATTGAGGCCGCATCCGTACGAGTTCGCGCTGTACTACGATATTTAGTGGAGTGCAAGGCGCCATCGTCCAAGTCAGTATTTCGCTCGGGGGCCTCCCGAAGCGCGCCATTGCGGAAGGCCTCATCACTCCGCTGGGCATCGAAGGCGATCTTCACGCCCATCCCGCCATACACGGCGGTCCGCGTAAAGCCATCCTCATGGTTGCTTCCGAGGTGATTGAGGACCTCATTGCGCGCGGGTATCCGCTGTTCCATGGAGCGCTGGGCGAGAACCTCACCACGCGCGGCATCGCCATCCGCGACATTCGCATCGGCGATCGATTGCGCGCCGGCGGCGCCACCCTCGAGATCACCGGGCCGCGCAACCCCTGCTCGGCACTGGACATTTACGGCGAATCGCTCAAAGAAGAGATCTCCGACGACCGCGTGCGGGCGCTCGATCACACTTCGCCGCGCTGGGGTATGAGCGGTTTCTACACCAGCGTGGTGGCGCCCGGCGCGGTGCGTCCGAACGATATAATCTCAGTCGTGGCCAAGTTGGCCTGACGCATGCCGAGTTCGCTCGAAGGGGCAATGGCAATCCGGCTGGGGGCGGCGCTTCCGGAGCGCATCGCCACGCGCATTCAACTGCTGCTGGCTGGGGCCCCGGACCCGGACGCGTCCGTGCGCTTTCTGGAACGGCTGCGCCAGGAACAACCTTCGGCTTTCGACCGCATCTGCAACTCGTCGGCCGCGCTCCAGTGGGCGGTGAGTCTGTTCTGCTACAGCCACTTCCTCTCCGAGGCCGTGCTGAAGAACCCGGAACGCATCCTGGAAGTGGCTGCTTCGGGCAACTTCTACCGCGTCCTCACGGTGGACGAATATGAGGAGCGCCTGTTCGAGTTTCTGGGCTCGGAGTACCTGGGCGTGCCCGCGGCGGTGGACCTGGCGCGTTTCCGCCGCCGCCAACTGCTGCGCATCGTTCTGCGCGACGTGCTCGGGGTGGCCACGCTTTCCGATGTCGTCGAGGAGCTTTCCAACCTGGCCGACGCCATCCTGAGCGTGGCGTACACGCGAATTCGGGCGGACGCCGTCGCCCGCCACGGTGAGCCGCGCCTTCCCGACGGGCGGCCGTGCGGCTTCTCGGTGATTTCGCTGGGCAAGCTGGGGGGCAAAGAGCTGAACTACAGCTCCGATATCGACCTGATGTTCGTGCACGGCGGTGACGGCGAGACCGACGGCGCGGCGAGCCTGAGCAACAAGGAGTTTTACAAGAAAGTCGCCAACCAGTACATTTCCCTGCTCTCCACCTACACCGCCGAGGGCCAGTGCTACCGGGTGGATCTCCGCCTGCGGCCCGACGGCACGCTGGGGGAGATCTCGATCTCCGAAGATGGGGCCAAGACCTATTACGAGCAGCGCGCGCGCGACTGGGAAAAGCAGATGCTGATCAAGGCGCGGATCTCGGCCGGCGAGCCCGAGCCGGGCGCCGCTCTGCTCGAGTTTGTCGAGCCGCTCATCTACCAGAGCTCGCTGGATTTCCGCGCGGTGGAAGCAGTCTCGGAAACGCGCCAGAGAATCAGCGAGAAGCTGGCCGCCCGGCGCGGCCTGACGAACGGCCTCGATATCAAGCTCACGCCCGGCGGCATTCGCGACATCGAGTTTCTGGCGCAGTGCCTGCAGCGGCTGCACGGCGGCCGCGACCAGTGGGTGCGCCACGGCGGCACCATGTTCGCGCTCTTCCGGCTGCGCGACAAGGGCCTGCTTTCCGGCGGCGAGTACGCGCGTCTGGCGGCCGCGTACCAGTTCTTGCGCTATCTGGAGCACCGTCTTCAAATCGAAGAGGACCGCCAGACCCACACGCTCCCCTCGGACCCTGTCCGGTTGGATCTGCTGGCTCGCAAGATGCCGTCGGAAAGCACCGGCGCCG
Organism: Bryobacterales bacterium; assembly: GCA_963768385.1. Lineage (GTDB taxonomy): Bacteria > Acidobacteriota > Terriglobia > Bryobacterales > Bryobacteraceae > Fen-178. The sequence goes on along the minus strand of CAVYHQ010000015.1, from coordinate 9,037 downwards.
TGCTGACCGGCGAGACGCTCAAGGCCAAGCTGGACGAGCACCTGGCGGCTGTCCAGGAGGTCTACGATCGGGTGGTCCACGCGCAGAAGCCCATGTACTACACCATCCTGCCCGAGCCAGCGGCTCCCCAAGAGGAAGGGGAGCCGCAGGCGCCGGCGGACAACCTGGCGCGCCTGTTGGAACAGCGCGCGCCGCAATTGGCGGAGGCCGTCGCCACTGCCGGCCTGCACCGCGGCATCGAGCGGTTCCGGCACTTCCTGGAGAAGAGCGTGACCGGCGCCGACCTCCAGAGCCGCCTGGACGGAGACCCCAAGCTGGCCGCCAGCGTGCTCGATATCTTCGAGCACAGCTCCTACTTTGCGGACGACCTGCTGCGCTACCCGGAGCTGCTGGACGAGATCGGGCTGCCGCTTCAACTGGAAGGCGAGTGGCTGGAAGACGCCGAGTCGGTGCGGCGCTTCTACCGCCGGCAGATGCTGCGCATCCAGGGTGAAAGCATTCTGGAAGCCGCCCCTATCTTCACCACGCTGGGAAAGACTTCCGCGCTGGCCGATCACGTGATCGCCGCCGCCTACCGCATCGCCCTCACCGAAGCGCCGCCGCCGGCGAGCGCTTCCTACACACCCGGAGACCAGATGATGGCGATCGCACTGGGCCGCCTGGGCATGCGCGAGTTCGACCTGGGCTCGGACGCCGATCTGGTCTTCGTCATCCCCGACGCCGACACCGGCGAGCACGCGTTCTGGACGGGCGTCGCCGAACGCATGATCCAGACCATGAGCTCCTACACGGGCGAAGGCGTGATGTTCACCGTGGATACGCGCCTGCGCCCGGACGGCCGCGAAGGCGACCTGGTGCAGTCCGAAGCCGCGTACAAAAGCTATTTCGCCAGCCACGCCGAGGCCTGGGAGGGCATCACCTACATGAAATCGCGCGCCGTGGCGGGCAACGTGGAACGCGCCACCGACTTCCTGCACGAATTGCAGGATGTGGACTGGCGGCGCTACGGCCAGAGCATGCGGTCGCGCGAGGAATTGGCCGAGATGCGCGCGCGCCTGGAGCGGGAGCAGGGACCGCGCAATCCGCTCAAGGCGGGCAAGGGCGGTTATTACGATATCGATTTCGCCTTGATGTACCTCCGGCTAAAGGGCGCGGGCATTTTCTACAAGGTGCTGAACACTCCCGAGCGCATCGACGTGATCGAGAAAATGGGGCACCTGGACAGGGAAGACGCCGACTTCCTGCGCGAGGCGGCCACCTTCTACCGCGCCGTGGATCACGGCCAGCGCGTCTCGACGGGCCACGCGGAGGGCAGCCTGCCCACCTCCCCGGCGCAATTCGAGGTGCTCACCGACCTGGTGAAACGGTGGACGCCGCCGCATTTGCACGAGCAGCGCCTGGATGCCACGCTGCGCGAGATCCGCCAGCGCACGCGGGAGTTTTTCAAGCGGCTGTTCGGAAGCGCGTGAAGTGGGGCAGATTGTCAATCTGCGGCGGGTTGGCAACCCGCCAGCTACGCCGGCAGAAGGACCGGAGGGCCTTTCTGGAGAGACGCCAATGAAAAATCAGATGGAGGGACAATCCAAGCGCGTCATCCCGGCTTTCGCCACCGAGGCGGAAGAGGCGGAGTGGTGGTATAGGAACCGCAATATACATGGCAAACAACTGCTTACCGCTGTGAAGAGTGGCGAAGCTCAGGTGTTGACGAAGGAGAAACTGCGGGAGCGGATAGCTGCATCCAAGAGGACGCCAGCGCCGGTGTGATGTTGCGGCGTTCAGGCCGAAGCGGATTTCAGCCGCGCGCGGATTCGCGTGCGAGGCCCTCGTGCACCAGCATTTTCAGGAGGGTCTGATAGCCGACACCTTTGCGGCCAGCGATCTTGCGGGCCTGCGCGAGATCAGCTTCCGGCAGGCGGATAGCGATCTGCACGCTGCTCTTCTTATTCAGCATCGCGACCAGTTTCGATCCCCCGGCGGTGGTTCCCTTCGATTGGGCCTCACTGGATTTCTGCTTCACATAGGCGCGCCCCGCCTTGCTGGCCCACCAATCCGCCTCCTGGCTTTCGCTCTTGAATCTTGGCATTTGCGGTGTCTTCTTGTTCATTGGCCCCACTCTCCTTGCGTTCGTCTCTCGATATAGTCGCGCCTTTGCCCGGCATCGTTGTAGTAGAAACCAATCGTCATACGCGGTTGAGCAGTGAGCCGCCAGTATTCCCTTTGGAGACGCAACTGCTGCGCCGTGAAAAACAAGGCGCACAGCGCAACCGTTGCAGACGAGAGCGAAATCCACGTCTGCGGCGACCATCGAGAGCTTTCACGTTGTGGCTCTGATGGGCGTGAAGAGCTCTTCGGAAGCGTCGGTTTCGTCATCGTGCACTGAACAGAATACCTCGTTTGCTACCCGCATGGAATCGCTGACCGTCGGAGACTTCGCAAATCTCAGCGCCTGTGCCGGCCCCTCCAGGTCCCCTGATTTCCGCCGATGGAAGTGCCCTCCCCGTCCCCGCCCGCCGCTGAGCTACCATACCCTTGGTGCCGCGCTCATGAAAGCTCTGCGATTTGCCGCATCGGTCCTCATCATTGCGGCGATTCTCGCGCTGTACCGCACTCTGCTGCCGGTCAACAACACCACCGTCGCGCTGACGCTGCTGCTGGCCATCTTGGGCATGTCGGCGGGGTGGGGCCTGGCCGAGGCGACAGTGGCGTCGATCGTCGCGGTGGTCGGATTCAATTACTGGTTTCTGCCGCCGGTGGGAACTTTGACCATCCAGGACCCCCAGAACTGGGTGGCCCTGCTGGCATTCCTGGTGACCGCCGTGACCGCCAGCCAACTCTCGGCCCACGGGCGCCGGCGCGCCGCCGAAGCCGAAGCGCGGCGGCTGGAAATGGAGCGGCTGTATGCGCTGGTGCAGGCCATGATGCTCAGCGGCAGCGCGCGCAAGACCATTCGGGAGTTCGTCAACAAGGTGGTGCAGGTATTCGGATGCAGCGCCGCGGCGTTCTATTACCGGCCTGCCGACGAAATCTTTCGCTCGGGCGTGGAAAGCCAGCCGGTATCCGACCACGACCTTCGCGTGGCGGCGGAACTGGATGACGTGTCCATCGATTCCCAACGCCTGCTCGCCACGGCGCCGGTGCGGCTGGGAGGGCGGCCGTTGGGAAGCATGGCGCTCATTGGCCCGCTGCCTTCGGAGCAGTCCGTGCGCGCCATCATGCACCTGATGGCCATCACCATCGAGAAAGCGCGCGCTTTAGAAGACGCCAGCCACGCCGAAGCCGCGCGCCAGAGCGAGGTGCTGAAATCGGCGCTTCTGGATTCGCTGGCGCACGACATCAAGACACCACTCACCTCCATCAAGGCGGCGGTCACCAGCCTGCTGACATCCAATTCGGTGGCTGGCTACGAAACCCCCAAACTGCGGGGGTTTCGTAGCCAGCCACCGACGGGCGCCGAGAGCGAGCTTCTCACCATCATCGACGAAGAGGCCGACCGGCTGAATCAACTGGCGGCGGAAGTGATTGAGATGGCCCGCATCGAGGCCGGCAAGCTGCATCTCGAGAAGCGGTCCGTGGCGGTGGCGGACCTCATCGGCGGGGCGCTTTCGGAGCTGGCTCCGGCGCTGAAAGGCCGGCCGGTCGCGGTCGATGTGCCCGCGGGACTTCCCGCGGGCGAAGCCGACCTCGAGTTGGTTCAGCACGTGGTCAAACAGTTCGTCGAGAACGCGCTGAAGTATTCGCCGGAAGGCTCGCCCCTCTCGATTTCCGCCGCGCTCAGAAGTGGGAAAATCGTGATCGGGGTCGCGGACCACGGCCCCGGCATCGAAGAGAACGAGCGCGCCCGCATCTTCGACAAGTTCTTCCGGGGCAGGCGGCACCGCTTCGAAACCAAGGGGACCGGCATGGGTCTGGCGATCGCAAAGGGTATTGTGGAAGCGCACGGCGAGCGCATTTGGGTGGAAAGCGAGGCGGGGCAGGGCGCCGCCTTTTACTTCTCGCTTTCCGCCGGCGGCGGAGGCCACGAAAGTTGAGCGCGGGCAAGATCCTGGTGGTGGACGACGATCCGCAGATCCGCCGCGTGATGAAGGCCACGCTGGTGGGTCACGGCTACGAGGTCATTGCGGCGCGCACGGGCGAAGAGGCGCTGGAAATGCTGCCCCACGAGATGCCCAATCTGGTGCTGCTGGATATGAACCTGCCGGGCATGGGCGGCCTGGAGACGTGCCGGGCCATTCGCGCCGGGTTGGACACGCCGGTGATCATCCTTTCGGTCCGCAACAGCGAGAAGGACAAGGTGGCCGCGCTCGATGCCGGCGCCGACGATTACGTCACCAAGCCGTTCGGCATCGAAGAATTGCTGGCGCGCATCCGCGCGGCCCTGCGCCGTTCACCCTTGTCGCCCGAAGGCGGTCCGCACGCGTTTCGCGCGTTGGACCTGGAGATCGATTTCGACGCTCGCCGCGTGCGAGCGGGAGGCAAAGAGGTCCGCCTGACGCCCAAAGAGTTCGACTTGCTGCGCTATTTGGTGGCGCACGCCGGCAAGCCGGTGACGCACCGCGAATTGTTGCAGGCCATTTGGGGACCCGATTACGGCGACGAGCCCGAATACCTGCGCGTCTTCATCAACCAGGTCCGCAAGAAGATCGAGGCGAATCCGGCGCGGCCCAAATACATCGTCACCGAGCCCTGGGTGGGCTACCGCTTCGTGGCGCCGTAGCCAATGGTCGCGCGCTAGACCTTGGTGACATTCTGCCGATAGAGGGTTGTGGGGAAGGTGCCAGGCCGTCTATGATGCCAGTAATGCAGGCTAAGCTGTGGGCCGTCGAAACCGAGAAGACAACTCCAGTCTCGGAGTATGCGCCACTCCCCTCCGTCTGGGACGAAGAGGACGCCGAATTGCTCGAACGCTTGCTCACGTTCTATCCGCGGAAGAGACCTAGACGAATTCTCGATGCCACGCTGAACGGCGGTCGATTCTGGAGAGGCAGCAAACGCAAGGTCATTGGCATGGACATCGAATGCTCTCACCGGCCGCCGATCGTCGGAGACAACACGGCCATGCCCTTCGCCGACAGGGTCTTTGATGTGGTTGTATACGACCCGCCTCACATCCCCAACCAGGGGAAGGACAGGCAAAAGGACTTCCATGTCCGCTTCGGCCTTGGCGAGCGATCCCCGAAGGAGCACGGTTACAGCTTTGCGTACCTCTATCCCGCTTTCGTCCGGGAAGCTCACCGAGTTCTGAAAGTCGAAGGCATTCTGCTGTGCAAGATCGCCGACTACATCCACGATCATCAGTACCAGTGGGCGCACGTCGATTTCATCGAGGCCGCCCGCCAGGTTGGGTTCACAGCTTGCGATTGCATCATCAAAGTCCGCAAGCGACCGATCATCGATCCGAAGTGGAAGGTTGCGCACCACAGTCGGCGCCAACACTGTTACTGGCTGATCTTCCGGAAATCGGACAAGTGCGAATGAACGGCGCTCAGTCCGAGAGGAGCCAATCCCAATCGAGCAGCGTGGCGCAACTTTCCACGTGGAGGCGACGTATACCGCGACGGTCTGCCAGTCTTTCATGTCCACTTCGATGGATCGGACGGCAAGTGTCAGATCCGAAACCTGCGCGTTCTTGTGAGTGCTGTACAATCTTGAGCAGCTTCGTGGCGCCGGGTTTATCCTGAGAACAGTGGCCAATCGACCCGATCAAAGGCCGGATCCCGAGGAACTGCTGCGGCGCGTCCAGGCGGAAGAGCGGCGGGCCGGGCGCGGCCGGCTCAAAGTGTTTCTGGGCTACGCCCCGCGCGTCGGCAAGTCGTTCCGCATGTTCGATGAGGGCCGCCGGCGCAAGTTGCGCGGGGAGGACGTGGTGGTGGGGGCGGTCCAAGGCAACGTCACGCCCGACGTCCGGGAGATTGTATCCCGCCTCGAAGTAGTTCCTTCGATCCGCGAGCAGCACGCGGGCCGCGTGTACGAGGTCGTCGATCTCACCGCTCTTTTCCGGCGCCACCCGGGCGTGTGCCTGATCGACGAGCTGGCCTACGACAATCCTCCCGGCAGCCGCAATCCGCAGCGCTGGCAGGATGTCCGGGAGCTGCTGGACCGCGGCATCGCCGTCATCACCGCCGTGAACGTGCAGCACATTCGGGAGCAGCAGGACCAGGTGGCGCGGATTACGGGGAAGCGTGCGGCGCAAAGCGTGCCGGAAGAGTTTCTGCGGGGAGCCGACGAGATCGAAGTAGTGGACGCGCCACCCGACGCTCTGCTCGACCGCAGCGGCCAGGGCAAGATGCCGGATGCTCACCAGTTGGCGGAATTGCGCGAACTGGCGCTCCTGCTGGCAGCCGACGTGGTGGACCGGCAGTTGCACGAGTATCTCGCAGCCCACGGCGTGGCCGTGCGTTGGGGCACCCAGGAGCGCATACTGGTGTGCCTGACGCCGCGCAGCAACGCCGCCCAAATGCTGCGCAGCGGCCAGCGGAACGCGCTGCGGTTTCACGGCGCGCTGCTGGCGGCATACGTGGAACAGCAGGGGCTTTGCCCGGACGATCGGGAAAGACTGGAATCGAACCTGGCGCTGGCGCGCGAGCTGGGCGCCGAGGTGCACCGCCTGGAGGGAACGGATTTCGTGGAGACCATCCTCGCGTTCGCCCGCGAGCAGCGCGTCACGCAATTGTTCCTGGGACACACCAACCGCGAGCAGCGGATTTGGCTCTCGCGCAGTCCCATCGACCGCCTCATCGACGCGGCCGACAACTTTGACGTGCGCCTGTTCCCCCACCAGGAGGGCTAGGGCAAGCTAAAGCATGCCCCAGCATGGTAGCGCAACGCCGCCGATCGGGGTACCATAAGGTTGCAGTGCTGCGTTTCTGTATATGGATGGCTGCCTTGGGCTTTCCGGCTTTAGGCGCCGCCGGCGCGGTCAGCATCGACACGGCGGTCCAGCAGATGTACAACTTCGATTTTCCGGCCAGCCACGAGATCCTGAATCAATGCATTGCGGCCCACCCGCAGGATCCGCTTCCTTATGCGTTTCGCGCGGCCGCCGATCTGTTTTACGAAATGGACCGGCTGGGGATCCTGGAAAGCGAGTTCCTGGTGAATGACAAGCGCATCGCGACGAAGAAGAAGCTGCTTCCCGACGCCGCCGTTCGCGCGCAGTTCTACAAGGCGCTCGACGACACCGGAAGCCGCGCGGAAGCCGCGCTGGGCGCCAACCCGGAGGACCGCGCCGCGCTGTTTGCGATGTGCATCTCGCAGGGTGTCGCCACGGACTACATGGCACTGGTCGAGAAGCGCCAGTTTTCGAGTCTTGGACCGGCGCGGCGTTCCAACAACTATGCGCAACGGCTGCTCAAGCTGGATCCGAAGTATTACGATGCCTACCTCACCACGGGATTTTCGGAATACATGATCGGCAGCCTGCCGTTTATCATCCGCTGGTTCGTGCACTTCGACAACGTAAGCGGCAGCAAGGAACGCGGCGTGGAGAATCTTCGCCTGGTGGCGCGCGAGGGCCATTATTTCCAGCCGTTCGCGAAGATTCTGCTGGGGATCATCGATCTTCGCGAAAAGAAGCTGCAGGAGGCGCGGGATCTGCTGGCCGATCTGGCGCGCGATTACCCCGACAACCCCCTGTTTCGCAAGGAACTGGCCAAGGTCACGGCAACCATCGGCGCGGCGGGAAATTAGTTAGCCCGGTGGGGGTGCCACTTGAACTCTCTCGAATTCAGCCTGGTGGTTGCTCTGATCGGCGGCGCCGCCGGATTTCTGGGCGCTTTGACGGGGCTCGGCGGGGGCGTCGTCATCACACCGGTGCTGACGCTGCTCTTCGGCGTCGATATCCGTTACGCCATTGGCGCCACCCTGGTTTCAGTGATCGCCACGTCGTCCGGAGCCGCTTCGGCGTTTGTGAAAGAAGGCTTCACGAACATCCGGATCGGGATGTTTCTGGAGATTGCGACTACCCTGGGCGCGATCACCGGCGCCTTTCTGGCGGCGAAGATTCCCACTTCCGCCCTGGGCTTGATTTTCGGCCTGGTGCTGGTGTGCTCCACTTTCCTTTCGACCAAACCGAAGCTGGAGACGCACGAGAGCGCTTCCGCGGATCCGCTGGCCGAGCGGCTCAAGCTGAATTCCAGCTATCCGACGCCGCACGGCTGGCAGCCCTACCGGGTGGAGCGCGTCAAGACCGGATTCGGCGCGATGTTCGGGGCCGGCGCGCTCTCCGGCCTCCTGGGAATTGGGTCCGGCGCGTTCAAAGTGCTGGCCATGGACCACGCCATGCGAATCCCTTTCAAGGTCTCGACCAGTACCAGCAATTTCATGATCGGAGTGACGGCGGCGGCCAGCGCCGGAGTCTATTTGAACCGTGGCTACATCGACCCGGTGCTGGCCATGCCGGTGATGCTGGGGGTTTCGGCGGGTTCCCTTTGGGGCGCGCGACATCTGCGGGGAGCCGACCCCCGCGTTCTGAGAATTGTCTTCAGGGTGGTGGTGGGGGTTCTTGGCCTGGAAATGATTTACGGCGGATTGAGCGGGAAGATTTGACCCATGCAGCGGAATGAGGAACAACTGGACGGCACCATCAGCGTCGTGCTTCGCGTGGGAGTAATCGCAGCGGCATCGGTGGTGTTGGGCGGCGGCGTTTGGTACCTGGCCCGGTTCGGCACCGAGATTCCGAATTACCGGGCGTTCCATGGCGAGCCCCAGGGCCTGCGGAGTGTGGCGGGCGTATGGAAGGGCGTGCTTGCGAGGCAGCCCCGCAGCGTGATTCAACTGGGCCTGCTGTTGCTGATTGCGACGCCCATCGCCAGGGTGGCACTCTCCGTTTTTGCCTTTGCCGCACAGCGCGATCGAACCTACGTTGTTATCACTCTGTTAGTCCTTGCAGTTCTGATTGGCAGCCTGACTGGAGTCGTGTCCCCGCCGCGATGACGCGCTACCGGCGCTGACGCCAGGTCATAAAGCCGATCATGGTCTTGGCATCCTCGATCTTCCCGTCATGGATCATCTCGGCAATCTGCTTCCGCGTGAACCAGCG
>CAVYHQ010000014.1:0-38229 GCA_963768385.1 Bryobacterales bacterium | reverse complement strand
ATGTTTATGCCTTTAATCATCGTATTGCTGCCAGGGCCCCTCTGCCGGCTCCGTAGTCGAGCACTCTGAGACCGCGAAAAGACCGCAGGCCCAACTCCCGGCCGAGGTGACGCACATACGCTTGGGCCAGTTCCAAATTCGTGCCGCCAGTTTTCTCGGTGCGGCTTTCAGGCTGCTCCCAACCGCTCTGATAGTAGTCTGCCAGCTTCTGCCCTGTGGGCATTGGGCTGCGGAACAGGAGCTGGCAGCCGGGGCACCGCCAGAAGGCCGGTGTTTCGGACATCCGGCGAAAGCTTTCCGTATTGCAAAGCGGGCAATGGGTCATAGAACAAAGCCCTCCGTCATAGCGGCCTCCATAATCGACACCGGAACCCGTTTGCGGGCGGCTGAACGCTTCGACGCCGGCCACAGGATGGCCGCCAGGATCCACAACAGTGCCGCGGCCTGTGTTAAAGGCAGGGCGGCGCTGGAACAAACAAACCCCTGTACCAGCACACAAACCAACAGCACTTGCGGCAACAGTTTGCTTTCCGTGGAGAGGCGGCGGCACCGCGAGATCAGGCAGACCAAGAACACAAGCCATGACGCCATCCCGCCGAACCCCATTCCGGCGAAGACTTCCAGGTACATGTTATGGGCTTCTCCGATGCCGCGCGCGGAGATCCCATCCGCGCTCAAGGCATCGCCGCTCTCTGCAGGAACACGCGGGGACCCGCAGCGTACCCCATCCCAAGGGGGAATTGCAGCGCCTCACTCCGGAGCACGCTGAAAATCGTCGCGCGTCCGGAGGCGGTTCGAACGGTCTCGGTGTCCCGAATAATGGAATCCTCGATCATCCCCACTACGTCCCCCACGGGGCTGCCCGTGGTGTAGGCGGCCAGCGCAACACCCAGGATCAGGCACGCGTGAGGACGGTGGCGGCGCCAACCACAACCTTTCTCGTGTAGGAACTTCCTGCCGTAACCCATCGCCGGATGCTCACCGCTATGCCCCCCAGAAGGGCGGGATACGCCCAGCGCGATTGAGAATACACGAGCAGGACACATGCCCCCAGCGCAATCAGGAGATAGAGATGCCTCGACCGGCTCCGGCTGGCGAGATAGGACTGCATGCTGAGGAACATCGCCACAAGAGATATCAGGGCCACGTCCGCGACGAAGCCCCCAGGATGCGGGCGCCAAGCGTTTGAGTGTAGGACAGAATGACCAGGTCGGGGGCCCAAATCAGGCATCCCGCCACAATCAGCAAGTGCGCCACTGAAACCTCGAGCGATAGGGAGAAGAGCCACTCCCAGGCTGACAGTCCCGGCCGCGAGCTTCGCCGCCAGATCCAGGGCACAGCCTATGAGGACCAGCATCAGAAGCCCCAAGCCGAGCGTAAACCTGCGGGACGGCGAATAGAGGGCAGAGAGTCCGATGGAGGCAAGCCACAGAGCCGTGGTCGCGGTCAAGACGCGCGAGGAATGCAGAACGCTCCCCACCTTGGCCCGGTTTTGCAGCAGTTCGTATACTCCAACCGCTCCCCAGAATTGCCCACCAGGCGATCCGAAGCATGTTCCAGGCGTCGATGTCTCCCTGGAGCGAGGCGAGCGCTCCTCTTTCGTGGACGGCACGAAAAACCGGAGGGCCGAGGTACAGCCAGAGTATGGGGATCCGTAATACAGAGACCTGCTTCATGCGGCTCGCTCCGGTACGCGGACATTGAGAGCTTCCCTCAGGTGGGCGATCTTGGAACTCCAGCGATAGGCGTCGCAGACAGCCGCTCTTGCGGCGCGGGACATGCGGTCGCGGAGATTCTCTCCGGCCGCCAGCCTGACCATGGCCTGGGCCAAGGCATCCACGGTCTCCTCCGGCGTTCCGGGGCGGACTTTGATCCCGGTTTCAGGGGTCACCTGAAGACCAGGTCCGCCGCAGTCGAGCGAAATGACCGGCCTGCCCGCGGCCATGGCCTCGGTGCAGACCCACGCCCCGGAGTCGTGCAGGCTCGGGTGCAGCAGGACGTGGCATTGGGCGAGGCGGTCCAGCGCATCCTCGCGCGAAAGCCGCCCGAAGAAGCGCACACTGCGAGTGATGCCCAGTTGCCGAGCCAGGCGCTGGAGCCGGACCCGCTCAAAGCCCTCTCCCACGATCCAATACTTTGCGCCGGGAATACTGGCGCGCTGAAACGCCCGCAGGCCGAGATCGACGGCCTTGAAGGGCACCAGGTTGCCGAGGCTGATGAAGCGGACGGGATCCGGCGGAGGCATCGCCAGAGAGCCCAGGCGCCGGATCTCCTCGTCGTTCAAGGCGCATTGGGAGAACATCTCCACCGAAGGCGCGCCCAGCTTGCGCAAGCGCTCCGCCGTACACGGAGTGACCGCCAGTGCCAGGGCGGAACGCCTCGCGGCAAGGCGCACAAAGGGGTCATGCTCGCCGGCCCAGATGGCGAGCACACGGAGCGCCTCGACCAGCCAACCGCGCCCGCCCAACGCCCTCCAAAGCCCCGGGGGCATGGTGTCTCCGCCGCCTACCGGGCCCCAAACGAAAGGCAGAGGCAGCAGCGGCATAAAGCTCGGCGTCCAGTACCTGACAATGGTGACGTGGTGGACGACGTCGAACTGCACCCGCGTGGTGAGCCGCCGTGCCGTCCAATAAGCCAGAACCTGCCAGGATCGTAGTAAAGCTCTACGCCTCGCGGGCCGCGTTTCCAAAACCTGGCCCAACCAGGCAGATCGCAGTAGACGAAATGCAGGGAGCCGGGTATGTCGGTCGAGAGGGCCTGCTCGATCCGGTCCCGGTTGTTCGATCTGGTGATGACCCACACCTCAGCGTGGCGCGCCAGCTCACAAACCATGTTCCAGCCCACTCCCGCTTCCGAGCCGGCCCACGGCTCACAAGCGTAGGCAGAAACCAGGACTCTATTCGCTTTCACGGTTCAATCTCCTTTTCCCAAACCGCGCAAAGCCAAGCTCGCAGCCCGGCGTCGCGCATGACGGCGTCTTCTACGGAATCCCGATAGGCTAGCCAGGCCGCCAGGCGAACCAGCGCGGCCGCCTCGTACCGGCGGAGTCCCGCCCGCTTTTCCAAATGGGACACCGCGTAAGAGACCGCGCGCGGGGGGGCCCAGCGGTAAATGAGGCCGCCGACGCGCAGAATGTAATAGGCGATGTCCAGCCCCGGAAGTCCTACGGGAGAGCCGTACTCCCAATCGACCGCGCAGAGCCGTTTCTGGGGGGTAGCGAGAATGTTCCAGGAGCGTAGTCGCCATGCCGCGCCACCACCGGCCATCTGCGGCCCCCCAGCCGATCAAGAAGGAACCCCAGATCGAATGACCCCTGCCCCGCGAGATTGGCGGCGAACGGATGAGCGTCGATGGGCGCCGCCTCGGACACAACCAGCGCGTCTGGGAGCCGATCGACATCGGGCGGGACGGGGAGAGACGCCGGCAGAGTATGGCCGGTCACCGGATCGAGGAGCAGGCCGTCGCCATCTCCAAGCGGCCCCCACTTGAGCGCGCGCGGCGCTTGCCCGCCAGGGACCGAGCTTAGTAAGCGATACTCCGCCGCCAGCCTTCTGCGGGCAATCCGGCTGCGCGCGAACTTGAGGTATCCCGCAACCCGGCCCTGGGCATCCCAAAGTTGGAGGATGGTCTTCTGCGCGCCGGCCAGCGCGACGACCGTTTTCACTTCGGGTAACGCCCCCGCCAGAAACGGCGGCAGGAGCCATGACGCCGAGTCTGCGATTCTGGTCCTCAGCAGCCCCAGGGCCGCGCGGGATCGCAGGTAAGCGCGATAGAGGCGCGCCGAGCGGCGGAATGCGGGGTAGAAGGCGGTCTTGCTCCACACTCGCTCAGCCATTGCCGGCAGAAGGAGGCGCGGCTTTTCCCAGTCCGGCAGGGCCACAACCGGTGTGCCGGGTTCGAAAAATTGGGCCCAGGATGTGGTTACAGGTTCCATTCAGATGTGCGAGAGAATCAGCTCGCGGGCATCCGCGGTCACCGCTTCGATGGGCCGGGCGCTCGAGATCAGGTGAGTATTGGGGAGCAGGCTGGCGAGTTCCCGGTAGCTGGCGAGAAAGCGCTCCAACTCCTCGTTGGTGGCCTCCTGTTTGCGGCCTAGAATCATCGCCGGTGGCGCTTCCAGAACGATGCAGACATCGGGACGCGGGATCAGGCGCGCCAGCAGCCGGACCAGCCAGCGCGGCCCGCCGTAGCGGTACCGGCCGGGATCGACCAGGATGTCATAATAATACCGGTCGAAAATGACCAGGCGTCCGCCGGCCCTGCGACGGAACGTAAGATAAAGCCAGTACTCGGTGAGCCACGCGATCTGCTGGACCAGTGAGGAGAGGATCCCGCGCACGTGGTCGCGAACGGGCGGTGCGGGGCAATCCTCCGACTGGCTCCTGGGAACAAGCACGGCAGGCCGGAAATGAAGGCAGGTGACGGCGGGAAAAAATTGCGACATTTCCCCTCGCAGGCGCTCGATGAGCGTGCTCTTTCCGCTTCCGTCGGGTCCCAGGAACGCGATCAACATGCGGGCGACTCCGGCGCTAGGTAGAGAAGGGGATGACGCGCTATCAGTCGGGCCAGGATGGCCCGTTCCAGTTCCTCGACGCTCAAGCCCCGGGCGTCGATCTGGGGACGCGAGTGCACCAGGGTCACAACGGCGCCCCCCCGTTCCAGCACGCGCCGTGCGCCGCGGCCGGTTGTCCAGGCATACACGCCGCGGGAAGCCGACAGGCGCTCCAAGGCGTGCTCCAGCCGTCCGAGGGATTCGATCTCGGGAGCGCACACCCTGATCGCCTCTCCGCACGGGTCGGTGAACCAGGTTCTGGCAATGTAGGCGGTCCGGGCGGCCACCTGGAAGCCGGACTGCACGGGATTCCGGCGGAATCTGCGCCCCAGAAACAGCGCGCGTGCCAGTGCCATCCGATCGCGGAAGGCGCCCCATTTGCCCCGCTCGAGTTCTTCGAGCGCCCGGACGGCCCAGTCGCCGAGCAGGGCCCGGCACCGCCGGCGCAACTGGGCTTTGCCGGCAAACCCAACCACCCGCGCAACATAGGCGGCCACTTTCCGGGCAGTGCTACCGATCCCCATCAGGCGGTGCACCTGCAGGAGCCGCAAGGCGTTCTCAAGAGATGGATCGATGTGGGTCAGGCCGAGGTGCGCTGCTTTCACGCGGCCTTGCAGCAATCCCTCCTCGTCAACGAGTGGAAGCCCCAGAATAGCGAAGCCATGGAATACATCCACCTGCAAAGAGATCGCAGGTTCCGGGGAGACTCTGTAGAAACGGAAAATCTCGATGTTATGCTCGACGACCGGGGAGCGACCGAAGTGGAAGCATTCGGTAAGCGCGTCCCAGCCATGTTCGCGCGCCAGCTCGACCAGCAGAAGACGAAAGCGCGGAACGTCATGCGCCGTCAGGACCATGTCAATGTCGTGCGAGACCTTGGGGAACTGTTCGTAGTTGCGGAGAATCGCATACCGCCAGCCGCCCGATTCCAGGCGTTCGACGAGAGCCTGGGCGGTAAACTCGGCGAGGTCGGCTTCGGCTATGTTCTTCATCATCGCTCGCTCCATCGAGGAAGAGACCATTGCTGTTTCAATCGCGGCAGCACATAGGCGGGCTGCATCACCACCGCGGCGAACAGATCCAGCGCTGCCCGGCCGCGCCTGCCGCAGGCGTAGTGCAAGCCCGCCTGCCGGTAATGACGCTTGGCGCTGATTTTGCGCCGGCGATTGATGCGCCGGTATACCGGCTCCGCGTTCCATTGACGGAGGAACTCCTGCCAGGACGGCTCCGGATCGCCTTGTCTCCGGGCGCGCATCGAGGCCCGGATCCAGTCGTGCTTCATGCGCATTTTGAGAAACGACTGTGCGCTGAGCGACTGGCTGTGCACCCGATACTCCACCAGGTATTCCTGCTGGATGAGGATGGGGCCGATTTCGCTGATGCGGTTCCACAACTCGCCGTCATTGGCTGGCTCGAAAGCCGTTCTGTAGCCTCCCACTCGCTCCAGCGTGGCGCGCTCGATGAATGCCCCGGAATGAAGGAATCCGATGGCTTCACCGCGCTCCATGTAGCGGCGGAAAACCTCCAGCGTGGCGAGATCGTGCTGAGCTTTGCCTATCCTCCGGCCGCCGGCGTCGATGTAGTAGGCCAGCGATCCCGCGGCCTTCACGTCGGGATGTCGGGCGATGAAGTCCACTTGGCGTTCAAGCCGGTTTTCGAGCGCCACGTCATCGGCGTCCAGCACGGCCAGCCAGGGCGCCCTCGCGGCCCCGGCTGCCTTGTTCAACCCGGCGCTTTGGCCCAACCGGGTTCGGTTGCCGAGCAATTTCAAGCGGGTATCCGCCGCGGCGCAGGCGGCCACGAGGGCCCTGCTGCCGTCGGTGCTTCCGTCGTCCACCACGATCGCTTCGATATCCGTAACGGTCTGCGCCAAGATACTCTTCAGTGCCCGCTCCAGATACGGCATCCCGTTATAGACCGACATAATTACGGACACAAGTGGCACGTGTACTCCTTTTTCAGCTCGTGCAATCCGTCCCCGGAAAGCAGCAAGTCCGCAGATTCTCTAATCTTGTCAATGCTCCAATCCCACCAGGCCAGTTCAAGGAGAAACGCGATGTCATCGGCGGAAAACCGGTAGCGCACGACTCTCGCCGGCGCGCCCGCGATGACGGCATAGGGCGGCACGTCCCTGGTGACCACGGAGCGCGCGGCGACAACCGCTCCGCTGCCGATCGTGACGCCGCTCAGGATCATCGCGTCGGTGGCGACCCAGACATCGTGCCCGATACGAATGTCTCCGCGGGTGGTGGTGCATGGAGGATGAGGCCTGCCGGAGATCACGAAGTCCGCGAACAGCCAGAGCGGGGAGGTGGTGACGAAGTTGGTGTGATGGACGCCGCCCAGCATGATCTTCACGCCAGTCGCAAAGGAACAGAACCTGCCTATGGTTACCTTCCCCGAGACGGCGCCCGGCAGAATATCCGGGACACCATAGGTGTAGTCACCGATCTCGTAGCCGGGATACACATCTTTCGTGAGGGTAAAGGGCGCGTGTGAGAACAGGCGTCCGGCCCGCAGCTTTAAGACTCGGATGCGTGTGCGAAGTTCCATGGCTTCAACCGTATCGCGATACAACTTGCCAGAAACGTGATCTGCATGGTCGTGATCAGCGACAGACACAGCATGCCTCCCCACATGCCGTACGACCGCAGAATGGGATAGTACAGGCAGGAGGCCGCTGCGCCGATCACCGTGTTCCACAACAGCAAATGGGTACGTTCAAGAACCCTGGTAACGATATCCAGAATTGTCAGAGCGAACACGAGAACATACTGAGCGCAGAGCCACTGGGTGAAGATAGTGATTTGCCCGGTATTGGCCCGCGCCCCGTAGAGCAACTGCACCAGCCAGCGGGCGTTCCAGCCGATGAGCAGAAGGATCGAGAGGACGAGCAGGAACAGTAGCGAGCCGACTTTGCGCACGTAAGGCGCCAGCGCGTCCGTGCCCAGACGCCCGATTTCCCGCGCCAGACGGAGAGGAAGCAGGTTTTGCATGGTGATGTACACCACGTTCAGGACACCGACCACGTTGAGAGCGGCCTTAAGCGACCCGGCCATAGCCGGACCCAGCACCACAGCCATGGCCGCGATCAATCCGCTGCCGACAAACCACTGCAGAATCGCAGCCAGGGCCAGCCATTTCGAGAAGTTGTAGTGCGTGCGGGTCACCGTCCAAAACTGCGCCTTCGAAAAGACGAAACCCTTGCCCAGGGGGATCGCGACCACGCAGGCTGCGAGCGAAGTGAGCGCCACGATCCCGAGCGCCCAATTGGCATCCAACGGCTTGAACAAAGGAAACGTGGCCAACAAAACGAGTTGGCCCAGGTAGCTGATGATGTTGCTGAGAAAGGCCAGGGGCGTTCGGTCCACCAGGTAAAAGCACCGGCGCACAAAGTCCTGGCACTGGAATGCGAAGACGGCAGCGGCCAACGGCCAGGCGCATCGAGAAAGCCGGAGAGTGTCACTGAGCGGTTCAACGAGAGAGGCGGCAGCCAGGATCAGGCAGCGCCGAGAGAGTGGCGCACCCGAGCTGGTGAACGACCAGGGCTCCGAAGTAAGGCGCCGCACCCTGGGCCGCCAGCTTGGGGCTGAGAGTCAGCATTGGCGACAGCACTAGCGCATTCTGTACGCTGTTGGCGAGCAGCAGCAAAGTCCACGCCAAAGCAAATACGCCGAATTCGTCGGCCCCAAGGCGGCGGATAAGCAGGGCCGCCGTGAGGAAGTTGGCGCCGCTCACCAGGGCCTGATCGCCGATCGCCCAGGCGTTGGTTGAGGGAGTCATTCTGCCGTGCCAGCGCATAGCCGCCCGAATGATGGTTCGTTTCACCATTTAGCTCGCCTTGGGCTGTCTGTAATGCTTGTAGTAGTTGCCGTAGTAGCCGTAGTAGTGATAGCTGTCGCTGAGTTCCTTATGCACTTCGTTCAGCACCAGCCCCACCACGTTGGCGCGGAGGCGCGTCAGGGTGTTTAAGACCGAACTTACGGCTTTACGGTTGGTCTGGCCCGCGCGGGTGATGACAATCACTCCGTCGACGACCGTGGCCATCTCGAGCGGTTCCGGGAATCCCAGCAAGGGCGGCGCGTCCAGAATGATCAGGTCGTATTCCAGGGAGGCTTCTTCAATGAATCTGCAGCAGCCCTTTCCCGATCAGGTCCGCCGCCCTGCGCGAGGGGGGACCGGCCGGCAGAACGCTGAGGCCGGGAATGGCCTCGATCTCCACGGCCGCCTCTTTCCATGACAGCTCGCCGGAGGAGAGGACGTTGGACAAACCGGTGGCGCCCGGAATACGCAGTTGCCGTGGATGCTTGGCCGGCGCAGGTCGCCATCGATCAGCAAGGTCTTCTGCCTCTGCTCGGCGTGGGCAATCGCCAGGTGCATGGCGGTGGTTGATTTTCCCTCGCCCGGGCGAGGCGCTGGTCACCAGCAGCGAGCGCAAACGGCGGTCGAAATCGGTCAGGAGAATGGAGTTCCGCAGCGTGCGGATGGCTTCGCCGAAGCTGTCAGACCACCTTCTCCGGCGAGTTGCTGATGGGTACCAGAGCGGTGAAGCATTGGCGCCGACCAAGCGCGCGCGGATATCCTTCACCATGGGCAAGGTGCCGACGACCTGGGCCTGCAGGGTGCGCGCCACCTGCTCGGGATCGCGCAAGGTGTTGTCCAGCACGTCGCTGAGGACGGCTGCTCCCACCGCCAGCAGGGTCGAGAAGAGGAACGCCAAGCAGAACGTTCAACTGCAGATCCGGGAAAACCGGCTTCACGGCGGGCCGCGCGGGGTCGGCGATGCGGATGGCGCTGTTCTGGAAGCTGGCGTTGATTCCCGCTTCCTTGATTTTGCGCACCAGTTCTTCGTAGAGCTTCTTGTCGGCCTCGGCCTCGCGTTTCAGCGCCTGGTACTCGAACGATCTGGCGTTAAGGCGGTCAAACTCGGCCTTGGTCTCCGTCACGGCCTTCCGCAGCATGGCTCACGGTTGATGCGCCTCACGATACTCGATGTCCACCCTTTGGGCGATGTTCTGGCCTTGGCCTGTTGCACCTGCCGCTGTAATTCGGCGAGCTGACCGCCGCCTTCCTGTACTCGGGATGGTTGGCGCCGATAGTGCGTCTTTACGTCCACGAACTTCTGCTGCGCTTCGTCGAGGCGCTCGGCTAGCTTGCGCACGGATTCGCCCTGGGTGGAGACCTGGGCGGCCTCCAAACGTCCCATCCGCCACCGATTTATAGGCCGCTTCCTTGCGCACGCGATCCGCCTGGGCGTTGGTGTATTCGGTATTCAATTGCAGCAGACGCGCCGAGAGGATGCTGGTCTTTTCCTCGGGGCTGATGACGTTGAGCTCCCGCTCGAACTGCACCAGCGCCGCGCCGGATCGCTCCATTTTTGCCTTTAGCTCCTCCAGTTGTTTCTCCATGAAGGACGACAGGCTGGCGGAGGATCGGTAGCGAATGTTGTAGGTGTGCTCGAGATAGGACTGGGCGTGGCGTTGGCTACATCGGCCGCCAATCGCGGGTCGGGCGACCGGTAGCTGATCAGCAGGAGGTAAGTGTTGGGCGGCCGGGTGACTTTGCAGTTTCTTCAACAGGACCGGAGCGTCCTGAGCCAGCGCCGCATTGGCCGGCTGTGGATCGGACGATCCTCTCTCCAGTTCGAGCAGGTTGTATTTAGCCGCAACAGGCCGCAGCACCGAATCGGACTGGATCAGCTTGACCTGAGTTGCCAGAAACTGGTCCGCATCATTCGTTGTGGAGCGCATGGCTTCCTGGCCAAGAACTCCGGTTGGGGTTTGCCGGTCAATGTCCACCGTGGCGGTAGCTTCATAAACCGGTGTGAGCCGCGAGGAGATAACGGCCGCCGCCCCGACACAGGTGAAGACAAAGGCCAGGATCTTCCAGCGGTGCCGCTTCAGTATCCAGAGATAATGGGAGAGCGGGACGGAAGCCTCAACAGGTTCCTGCCCCGGAGTGGGGCCAGCCGTCAAATAGGCAATGCGGTACGGTTCGCGTGCCGCGGTCAAAGCCAGTTCTGTTCTTTCCTCAGGCATGGTCATTTCCGCAAGCTGTTACCTTGCACCCCAGATCAGAACACCGGACACGGTGGAACTCCCGAATCCCAGCAGTTTCTCCAGAGCCCCCACCGTCATCCGACGGTTCTTGTTGTCCGGCACATATAGAATGTCGTCCGCCAGCAAGGGGATATCCGGCGTTTTGCGCTCCATAATGCGCTGGAGCTCGATGGGAATCTCGTGCTTGGAGCCGGAGACTGCGTCCCGCCTGTAGATGTAAGCGGATTTCTGGGAGAACGGCGTCAGCCCCTCGGCCAGCGCCAGGACCTGGAGCACAGTCATCTCGGAGCCATCCTGCACGGCGTAGGCCCCCGGCTTTTTCACGTTGCCGACCACAAAGATCTTGCCGACCTCGGGGACCCGGACCTCCTCACCTCCCTCCAGCTTCAGGTTCAGTTCCGGATCGGCGGCATCGATCAGGCCCTTTACGGGAATGCGTTGGACCAGCGTGGTAACCCCATCATTTCCAGATGGCTGCGCCTTACTCACCAGAATCTCCGGCCCGGAGGTAGGGCTAAGCCCGCCGGCGCGAGTGATGGCATCGAGCAGGGTGACCTGGCCGATAGCCTGAAACGTGAGCGGATTCTTGACCGCACCGGCGACATTGATCGGTCGACTATGATATTCGACGACGGTCACGGTGACGACAGGATCCACCAGTAGTTGCTCCGCACGGAGGGCATCCGCGATGGCTGACTCCAACTCTGACGGCAGCGACCCTGCGGCCTTGATCCGGCGGCGCAGCATGGGCAGTTGGATCTGCCCTTCCGCGCTGATGCGCACCGTTCTGGTGAATTCAGGAGAGTCGTAGACCGAGATGGCGATCAGATCGTTGGCGCCGATGCGCTGGGCAGGCAGATTAGGCCCACCGGTCTTCACCGTGGTAGCTGGCCGCGTCTGGGCCATCAGGCACATACCAAACAGGAACGCTGCTAGTCTGTACATTGCTGAACCTTTCACCTTCAGTTGCACTTCGGAACCAGGTTGCTACCTGCGCTCACCGTGTCGGCCAGGCGCATGATGCAACTTTCCAATTCCAGGACTTTGTCGTCGAGCATCGCCAGGTGGCTTTGCAGGTAGCCGGTGGACTGCCCGGGAGAATCCGCCAGCCGCAGCACGGCCGAGCGGGCAAAATCGGAAAGGCTGCGGATCCCCGGAGGGAGCAGGCCGCCGTCAAATGCTGGTACTCCTCTTCGGTCAAACGAAAGTTAACCAATCTGGTCCTAGGCTTGATAACTGTCATGGCCGTGCCTCTGACAATCGCGCCGGATTTCGCCGGAACTGCTTGGGATTCGGCATCATGTCTCCTGTGTTTAAGATCGGACGGAGGGAGAAAAAACTTAAGGCCTAAAGGGGGATTTCTGCTTACATTTGGAGAACAATCATAAAACAAGCCGATGGCTACCGGCCTCCGGCACGTGCGGAATGACTACAGTGTAGTCACTTTGGGACGCAAATAAAGCGTCAACGGCAAAGGCTACCGCGCCTCGGAGATGACGTATCTTCGGCCGCCGGGGACGGTCTTGAACTCGTACCACCCACTCTCGGTGGCGCTCATCTCCACGGTGCCGAGATCATTGCCGGAGGGACCATAGGCCTTCAGCACGCCCGGCGTCGCGGCGCGCAAGCCGATGCGATCGTTGCCGTAGATATCGATCAGTTCGAGCCCGCGCGCGCTTTTACGCAGCGCAACGCTGCCCTTGGCCGCGAGATTCCCGCGCCGGGTGAACGCGCCGCGGCCATCCAGGAACTCGAACTCCGGTGCTTTGACGTAATCGATGCGCTTTCCGTCCCTGTTGGCCGACACCTCGTAGAAACCATTGGCCCTGTTGAAAACCAGCCATCCGGAGACGGGCAGATCGACGGCGTTGCCGCTGGCATCCTTAACGGTCCAGGCACCTGCAAGGGAGCGGTTCACGTAAACCTCGACGCCGTTCGCGTAGACCACGTGCAACCGGGAGTCCGCCATCGCGCCCGTCGCGTGCGCCTGGCTGGCGCTCACGAATTTGCCATCGCGGCCAGCATACTCAATCACGCGAGGCTCGACGAACGCGTACTGCTGCTGCAACTGCTGCATCATGTAATACGAGCGCGCCAGGAACTCGACATCGCGGTATCCGAATTCGGTGACCAACCAGCCCATGTTCCCGTACGCGATGGTGGTGGCCAGAAACAGGTCGATGTCTTCCCGCGACTGGGGGGATTTCCGCCAGTTCGGATCAGTCTTGTCCAGGTAATAGTGCGTGTCTCCCATGCCGTAATCGCACTGCAAGGGGTGGATCTTCATCAGGTGAAACGCCACGTCCAACGGTTGAGTCAGTAAGTTGTAATCCGTGTACACCCAGCCGTAACTGCCGGACTCCAGGCCTGCGTAGAGCCACTGATAAGTGCCTTCCGATTGCGTGGGGCCATAGACCCGCTGATCGTTCAGCAGTAACTGGCCATACGCGTAAAAGGTAGACGCCAGAGTCCCCGCGCCGGGCACCCGCGCGTCGAAATCGCAGTAAGACCACGGCGGCACGGCCGAGTGGACATCGGTGTACGACATCTTCGTGCCGAACTTCTCCTGGATGCGCTGCGCATAGTAGTCGTCCAGTTCCACCGCATAGGCGGGCTTCAGGGCGTAGTTCCGCGGCCAGCCACGCCGCCATTCGCCGTCGCTCGTCCGCTGCACGCGGTCGGGGCTCCAGTTTATGTTGACGGGGCAGAAGTCGGTGTAATTGGTGTACGTGCCCTCGAGCCAGCCCAGCTCGTTTTGCGCTTTCACGTACCACCGCAGCATGGCGTCCCCGCCCTTTTGGGGCGCGGCGTGTAGCCGCATGGTGAAGCTTTCGCCCTCGTCGCGCCAGGTGACCTCGTGGCTGTGTTGCATCACCTTATCCAGCCCGAGGGAGCGAACCTCGCGGCAGCGCTCGTGATCCACCTTCCAGTCCGCCGGGCTGGTCACGGTCCAGACGACCTGTTTGCCTTCCTCCTTGCGTAGCGACGGCGGGTTAGCGATGGTGGGGAGCGTCTCTTCGTAAACCGGAGAGTTGGTGACGAAGATGCGTTCGTACACGTTGTTGCGGCGGCCGTCGGTCCTGGGCAGGTAGCGCATCTCGCCGTTGATCTGGGCGCTATCGGCGGCTACTTTCGGCTGCGCGGCGAAGGCAGGCGCTGACGCGTTGGTCCTGTACCAGTCGAACCAGACGGAAGTGAACACGGGCGCCGCGGCGGTTCCCGACAGGAGCACACGCGGGTTGGTGGCGCCATAGGTCAGGTACGGCACCTCGATCAAGCGGGGATTGGTCACGCCCGAAACCTGGCCGAAATAAAGGTCGGAAACTTCTCCGCCGTCGCACCAGACGTCGAGCACCAGCGATTTCTGCCAAAGCCGTAGCGCATATTCCGCGATCCGCACTCCGAAGCGGAACTTCGCCCGCACCACGCCATTCAGAACCGATGCCGAGACCCGTTGGCCCTCGGCTGCACGCGTGTGGGGATCGTCGCGAATCGCAGCCCTCCGCCATCGAGCGGACGGAATGCCGGCCCGCCATTCACGGAGACCGTTATCTCGGTGAGGGTGCCCTTTTCGGGAGCGTAGGTGTAAGTTACGGTCGCATCCTTGCCCGCGTACCGCAGGTCGAATTTGTTGGTGGCCGTGGCACGCGTCGAAACCTGGAAACGGGTCTCCTTATTGGTGGGAAGGATGGTCGTCTCGCGGGTTGGGAACGGCAGTACACCGGGGCTGGTGTTGACGCCGGCGATCTGGCCGCGATACGGCAGGAGGTTGCGTTTCGGCTGCGGCTTGAACTTGAGCGGCTTTAGTTCCTCAGTGTAGAAGGCCAGGGAGTCGCAATAGAAATAGCGCTCGGCAGTGTTCTTGATGCCCGCGATTTCGATGCCCGACAATGCCGCGGGAAGCGCCATTTCGTCAAGCGTCTTTTGCGGCACGCGCGAATGAATCAGCCACCACTGTTTCCAGCCCACGGAGGCCATCGGAATCCGAAATTCTCTGCCCTGCGCATCCGTGACCAGTACCGCTACGTTCACCGCCGGCGTATTCGCATCCTTGTTGTAACTCCAACGGTCGCCGTAACCCCACATCTCGACGGAATCGAAGCGGCCTGGAATGGGGACCGGCTTGAGAGGACGAGCGATGACCGCGCCGATGGCGCCGGCAGTGGCGGAATACCGAAACTCGCCAGTGGAAAGGCCCCACATCTGCTGCTTGCGGCTGCGGCGGAATTCGCCCGCTGCGCCGTCGAACAACTCCAGCGTCCATCCCTGGAGGTCCTCGAAATCCACCAGAGTATGCGGGTTTTGCCCCCGCTCGGTCCACGTCATTTCATACGGCTGCTGGCCGACTTCCTGCCATGGCTGAACTTCATTCACCGCGGGCACAACCTTCTGCGGCTCGCGCCGGGGCTGCACTTGGGCGAAAGCCGCGACGATGACAAACGCAAGAACGGCGTTCATGAAGTTCATCTTATCGCTCGCTGGTGAGCCGCTTCAGCCCTCTTCTGCCACTTGTCGCGAAGCGCGGGGGTGGCCAGCATCTTGATGAAGACGCCGCCGACCACAGAGCGGGCCTGCGCCCTTTTGCCTTGCGCGCGTCCTCGGTCCAGTACCGTCCGCCAGCGGCACGCGGTTGGGCGTTTCGTTGACGAAGGTGTACGCGGGGTCGAGGAAGCCTGGAAGTCGGCGGCGGATTCGGTGAGAGTCGCGGTCCAAACCAGCCAATCCAGCTTCGTGTAGGCGCTTCCGGCTGTCCAGTGGCAGGCCGTACTTGTCTGCTTGTCTTTTAGTACGCGATCTCCTTGCGCGCAATTTCCGGCGGAAACAGGTCCAGCCCAGCACGCGGTCCCAGACCAGGTTGTACTTCTGGCTCCAGGTGCCCGGCTCGTCGAAGGCCAGGCGGTAATGGTCGCCGTCGTCCGCCAGTTTCACCCACTGGGTGGCCAATTCTGCCAGCGGCGCGGCGGTATGCCTGGCCGCGTCCGGCGGCCGGTCTGCTCGCACAGAGTTCGGCGTACGCGCCCAGCGCCAGGATCGCCTTGAGCGACAGATTGGCGTTGTGCGCGAGGTGGCCCATGAAATCGTCCGTGGACAACTGGTTCTCCGGGTCCAGTCCCTTCTGCTTCAGGTACTCGGCCCACCGCGTCGAGCAGCGGCCAGTAGGTTTCGGCGAAGCCGCGTCGCCGCCGCTCTCGGCAATCGCGGCCGCCAGCAGCAGCATGTTGCCGCTCTCCTCCACGGGCATCTGGCCGTCTTCGCGATTTCTCGCCGTCCGCCATAGACCTGCCCGTCGGCTAGCGGATAGGTTCCCAAGTCGTGTGGGGCGAACGGGAATTTCCAGCGCGGGAGCGACGCGTATTCGAACAGGGGCCGTAATTGCGCTTCCAACAGTTTCGGATTGAAGAGCAGGAAGAACGGGGCGCTCGGATAGATCACGTCCACCGTTCCGATGCAGCCGTTGCTGAAGTTCTCCTTCGCGAACATCAGCGGAGCGCCGTCGATACCCGCCGCCAGTTTGTGCGCGGCCAACGTTTGGCGGTAGGCCAGCGCGCACAGGCGAGCGTACTCCTCGCCGCCTGCGCTGCGCAGATCCGCCATTAGCTCTTCGTCGAATCGCGCGCATCGGGCCGACAAGGCGTCGTATTCCGAGAGAGCCGCGAGCAGCATGTCGCCGGCTCCGGCGCCGTTGCGCCGCCAGTAGGGGCGCAGTTGGCGATGCAGAAACTCGACCGGGAACAGGTCGTCGTAGGCCAGCACCACATGCCGGGATACCGGCGTGGGGCCGACCTTGCCGAGGCTGGCGCTGTACGCCAGCACGGGGACGCGGTCTTCCGTGCCCGTGTCGGGCTCCAGATCGTCGGCGTCAGGAATCCGGCCGCTTTGCTCGAATGAACGAATGGCCGTTTGGCGGTCGGTGGCCGCTTCCGCGACGCCGCTTGCGGGTGGCGCGGTCAGGTAGAGGTAGCCCCAATCGATACGGAGGTCGTCGCCCGATTTCTGGAGGATCGGTTGCTGCTCCGATCCCATCCGCAGAACGGAGCCGGCCGGGGGGCCGGCTGCGGACCGGGGGTCCGCCCCACAAAGAATCGGCCCCAGACGACGCGTTGCTGCGGAATGTTGACGGCCAGTTCTTTGGAGGCGTCGAGATAAAGCGATACATCGTGCTGCCGCCCATCGGTGGAATTCACTTTCCAAGCGATGTAGCTGGCCGGGCGCGAGAGGATGTCGAGATCGGCCGGCAGGGCGGGCGTCAGGAAAGTCAGCGCGAGTGCGATGCCCTGGCCGGCGAACCGGTAGATCGTGCGGGTAGGCCACACTTCGAGGCCGGTCTGCGGTAGCGGCGCGAACTGGGCGCGAGGCAGCGTCCCGGCCACGCGCAAGGTCTCGCCGTCCACGCGCACCAGCGCAACCAGCGAATGCACGGCGCCAGTCCAGTGGCGGGTCGGTTCGTCGGTCAGCCGGTCCGCGGTGGACCAGATGCTGAAATACGGATCGTGCGTCACCAGCGGCACGGCGGGTGGGCGGAAGCCGGTCTGGGCACTCGCCATCATGATCCAACACGACATGCACAACAGGAAACGATTACTCATGACGATTCCGTTGGAAGACGGCCAGGTTGCGGTAGCGCAGAGTTGTACGGTACATTTCGCGGAAGGCTATGCGGCCGAAGTTGTAGACCGGCCCATTGTTCTCGTAGGGATTGTCGGTCACGTCGAAGACCGTGCGGCCATCGATGGAGCCGTGCAGGCGCGGACCTGCTTTGACGAAGCGCAAGCGGTACCAGCGGCCTTGTTCCAGACGGGGAATCGCGCCGGAGTATAGGCGGCGGCCGAAGGGATTCTTGGCCAGGTACTGCGTCTCGACGTCGGGCCGCATGGCCTCGACACGCCGCACGAATTCCCAGTGGTAATTACGCAGGTCGCGCAGGATGAAGCCCATGCCGCCGCTCGACGGCAGGCCGTGGTCGGCGATGTAATCTTCGCGCTGCATGCCGGAGGCGCAGACCACCAACAAGGCCAGGCCGCGGGGCGATTCCAGGCGGAAGTCGAACTCGATCCACTGGTCGCCCTCGAAGGCCACGGGGCTCCACAGGTACACGCGCGTGTCGTTCTCGATCTTATCCGGCGTCTTAATGAGGAGGCCCTCGGAGGTAGTCTCCATGCGGAAGTCGCGCATGTACTCTTCGCCGGGGCCTTGGCGGAGCCAGCCCGCCAGGTCGGCCGGCCGCGTGAAAGCGCGCTCGTAGACGGCTTTCCACGACGCGTCGCGGTACAGGTCGAGCAGCGGGCCGAAGGCGGGTTCGAGCAGACGGCGCAAGTCGGCGTCGGCGGCCTGATTGGCGGCTGGCCGCGCGGCCTGGTACTCGGCGCCGATCTCAGCGGGGGTCGCCACGCGGTCGTCGATGCGCAACTCACGCAAGAGCATCATGGGATTGCCCAGGTAAAGCTGCGGCGCGGCCTCCTCGAAATTCTCCGCCTCAAGATTCAGGCCGGCCAGCATGCCGTTGAGATAGATGGCCAGCCGGCGCGCCGCGCGGTCCCAGGTGAGCGCGAGGTGATACCACGCGCCCTGGCGCAATCGCACCGCTTCCACATAGACAAACGGCGCGAGCTGGTGGTCGAGCGTGGGGAAGACATCGCCCGCAGCGAACTTGGCCACGATCTGCGGATAGATGTTGGTGAAGTAGGCCCCGAACTTCACGTGCTCCACCTCGCGGCCCGGATGCACGTCGGCGACGAGCGGGAACTTGAACTCGACCTTCGAGTTCGACCGGTTGGACGGAAAGAACGCCAGGTCTTCGAGCGGCGAGAACCACAGCGTCAGAGTCCCCTGGGGCGCGCGGTGAAGGCTGGTCTTTACCTCGACTCGGGTGTGGAGACTGGTAGGCTGGAAGCCCGTCCGGCCGGCAACCGAGGTGAAGCGGTGCGGACCTTCGATGGCCAGGCCTGTGTTATCGCTGAGAGGCAGGCTCAGTTGGGCAGGTCCACGACCTGCCCTGCGGCCCGGTGGCAGGTCGTGGACCTGCCCCACCGCTGCGCTGAGCAGGAAGTCGCGGCGAGTCATTTCTTATCCACCCACACCGGCGAAGTCCACGCCATTTCGCTCGGAAACCGATTCTCCGGAAGCTTGGCGTAGCGCTGGGCCAGAGCCGGCTCAACTTCCTGCGCGACGCGAAGGTAGTAGAAGGCGCTGCCACGGAAGTCCGGATCTCTCCACCACACTTTGGATCGCGATCCATCGAGCGGCGCGCGATAGACGACCGTGTACTTCCCGGCTTCGAACTTCACGACTTCGACCGAGATCAGCCTCGCCGTTCCCTCGACCGAGCCCTCGATCAGCGGGCCGCTCGCGGCTTGAATCTCGGAACCCATCATGTGGCCGTCGACGCGAAAATCCACTTGGATCTGCTCGCCGGTGGTGGCGTAGCAGCGCCGGTTGCGGATGGCTTCGAACAGTGCGGGCCGCGTCAATTCGGTGGCGTAGACGCCGGTGAGGCCCTGGATGCGGTCGCCGAACAGGTTGTGGCCGTCGCTGCCGCCGATCACGCCGAGCCGCCATCCCATCCGCCAGGCGTCCTGCACCGAGGAGTTCTGCACCTCTGCAGCGACCATGTGGCCGGGATTGTGATAATACTCGAAACGCCCCCAACTCGAGCACATCTCGACCGCGGGCTCGACCTTGATGTTGGTGTAGCTCCAATCCGTGCCGCCCACCTGGGCGCGGGCAACGTGGTGGGCGAAGAACAGGCCGTTGGTCTTGCTCATCAGCTCGGTGAACTCGCGGATGGAATCGCTGTGACCTTCGGTGGGCCGGTACAGCGGGCCTCCCGGCGTCTCG
This sequence comes from Bryobacterales bacterium, assembly GCA_963768385.1. GTDB lineage: Bacteria > Acidobacteriota > Terriglobia > Bryobacterales > Bryobacteraceae > Fen-178. The sequence continues at coordinate 18,783 of CAVYHQ010000014.1, read as the reverse complement.
TAGATGACGTGGCGATGGCCGGCGCGCGGGACAACGAAATCGCCTTGGGTCCACTCGAAGCCGGGAATCGAGATGAAATGCTGGGGATCGAGATTGACTTCCGTGAGGAGGTCGTTCTGCGCCAGCTCGGAGATCAGCAGCTTGTTGGAGTCGCCGTGCGATGTGGTGGCGGCGAAATCGGAGCCGAAGCGATCGCGGTGGATGGCGAACAACTGGTCGACGAATCCCTGGTGCCCGTCGTCCACCAGGAGGTGATTGTGCAGATCGCCGAAGAAGAGCCGCCGCCGCTCGCCAGCAACCGAATGGGCGGCGAGCCTTTGCAGACCGCGCCGGATTGGCCGCTCCACCGGCTGGAGGCTGGCCGGATCAAAGCGTGTCGTACGAGGATCGCCGGCTTGCGCGGGCACTGTGGACTTCACCTCGCGCAGGTAGATATCGCGGTTGCGGAAGACGCCGCGGCCGCGCTCATAGGCGAAAACCAGACGGCCAGGTGCATCGGAGAGAATGGATGCTCGCTGGTCGGCACGCTTCGGCGGTCCATCCAATGCCACCGGCTCGTCCAGGCCGAAAACTTCCGAGGCCACCCAGCGCCCGCCCTGATAGTAAGCCGCGCCGACCTTCCAGTCCACGTGGTCGCGCAGCATCTGCCAGGCTACCCAGACGCCGCCTTCGGAATCGATGCTGATGCGCGGCAAATCGCCTTTGGCCACAAAACCCGGCTCGGTGCCGGAAGGGGATTCCACAAACGACCACGCTCCCGACGGCTCGCGCACGGCCAGCCGCGTGGTGGGCTTGGGCGCTTCGCCGGCCTTGGGTCCGCGAAGCCCGTAGGCGTGCTCGGCGACCTCGTTGCGTGCGTAGGCAACCCAGACGCGGCCTTTGGCATCCACGGCCAGATCGGGAGCGTAGGCGTCCAAACGACCCGCGCCGGGAACCGCTTCGGGCGCGCTCCAGGCGCCGCCCTGCGGGTCGTAGCGCCGCACCATCACGCGGTAGTTGCCCTTGGTGTAAGCGTCCCACGCACACCAGATGCCGCCGTCGGACTCCGTCGCTAGACGCGAGCGGTATTCGGGGTCCGGCGTGTCCGCGGGATCGGCCATGCGCTGCCAGCCCGAGCCTTCGAGACCGTAGAAGACGATGTCGGAGCTGCCGCTGCGGAACGACTGGAAGGCCAGCCACACCTTGCCGTTCGGCGCAACGGCCAACGAGGGCAGCGTTTCCAGCCGGCCCGCCGGGGACACGCGCAGCTCGCTGCCAAGAGAGAGGTCCGGGCTTACGCGCCGCCACCAGATGCCGTCGACACCATCACGCCGGCTGGCCCACACGGCGATGATGTTGCCATCTTTGTCCTCGGCCAGCACGGGCGCGAAATTCACGCCGAAATTGGTGTTCAGGATAACGGCGTCGCTCCACTTGCCGGCCTGGCGCTTGCGGAGCACCACCATGTCGCCCTCCGCGTACGGGCCCGGGTGTTTGACGAGAGGATCGTGCAGCCGCGCGCTGATCCATGCGCACCAGAGGTTGCCCTGGCGGTCACGAATCAGGTTGGGGTAACCGTTGTTCACCGGGTTCCCGTTCTCGTTGACGCTCACGGTCACGATGGCGCCGTCGGTCGAGAGCTGCGCGGGAGCTTGCGCCGATCCGCGGCGGGCCACGGTGAACCAGAGCAGGCCGCCGATTAGGACGGCGGTCAGGGCGAATGGGATTCTATTGCGGTTCATTATTGCCTCCCGAGCGCAGTCAGGGAGTCCACGTCGAATTCTTTGTAAAGGTCCAGGCAGAACAGATCCGGGGCGGCTACGTAGGTGACAGGCCGATCCAGCAGTTCCCCCAGGCTCCGCATGCCGTCGCGAACATGGACGCCGGAAAACAGCGTTGGCTCCAGCGCCGCCGCAACCAGAGCGGTGATCTGGCTGCGAGGGCCGGTGCTTTCGAGGCGCACCTGCCGGACGCCCGCGCGGTCGCGCAGCCAGTGCGCGATGCCGATCAGATGCGCGGCCTGGATGCCCAGCGGGCGGTCGCCGATGGCGGCCAGCAACTGGGTGAATTCCGGCACGCCGGGCTTTTTAGGAGCGACATCGCCTCGAAACAGCAGATCCAGTGCCAGCGCCTGTTCCCCGCGATTCACGCGTTCGGAGACGTCTCTGGCAAGCGATTTTCTCCCTTTGTCGACCAGGAGAATCGTCACCGGCGCCGTACTGGGAGCGCTGATCGCGGCCAGGAGCACGCCGGCGGCAGGCAGGTCGTCGCTCATCTGGAACTGGAATGAATTCGACGCCACCCCTTTGCTCTTTGTGTTCGCGACCGCCCAGGCGTGCTTCACCGAAGCGGGCTTGTAGCGCACCACGGACGCCAGTTTGCTTCTGTCCGCTGCCGGACGGCGCTCGATGAGGTGGGCGCGCTGCCTGGCCAGGCCGAGGATGGTCAGATTGTCCTTCGGCAAACCGACTACCAGCTCGTCGTAGCTCTTGATCTCGGCGTTGACCGGCACTTCGCGTTCCAGGGGCGGCAGGCCAAAGTACTTGGTGAAGAAGCGGTACGCTTGCTGGCGGTTGTCGAGCTGGTAGTTGTGCGTCCCGGGGTCGGCGTTCTCATAATAGGCAAGCGCGTCCGCTTTCCCGTACAGCTCGAAGAAGCGGCGCACATCGTCGAAGATGTACGGCTTCACGATCGGACCGCGGTAACAGCAGTCGTCCTCAGCGTTGTAGATCAGCAGCGTCGGGCGCGGCGCGCGCATGGCCACAAGGTGCGTGTAATCCTGGCCGTCGCGAAAATCCGTGGCGTTCTGCTCGATGTCGTTGCCGATGTCTTCCGGGTGCTCGATGCTCGATACCATGCCGGAGAAGCCGGCAACGGGGACCGATACGGCCACGCGTTCATCGAGAGCGCTCAGCGTGATGGTCTGCCACCCGCCGCCCGAGAGGCCCGTCACGCCAAGGCGGTTGCGGTCCACGTTGGGATGTTGATAGAGAAAGTCCAGGCCGCGCCGCATGGCCAGGTAGAACAGCCCCACTCCGTTCATGCCGGCCAGGTCGAGGTGCGCGGCGTAATCGTGCAGGTTCTGCGGGTGGTTTAGCTCGCCGAACGCCAACCATTCCAGGTTCAATGACAGGATGCCGTGCAATGCTTGGTTAATGCACCGCTTCTGTTTGTACTCGACGGCCTTGCCGACCGGCCCGACGTGGCCATTCACGTTCAGGATGGCCGGAACGCTCGTGCCGAGATGCTCAGGCTCATAGAGTAGCGCCGCCGACTGGAAGCCGGGCACGATCTCGTACCGAAACTTTCGGATACGATACCCTTTTCCTTCGATGACTCCCGCCGCCTCGAACTTCGGCGGGGAGTTGACCCATTCCTTCGGCCAGCCGTGAAACACCACGTCGTCGAGCAGGTGCCGGCGGATGCGGGCGGCCTCGGCGGTCCACTCCTGCGCGTTCGCCGGAGTCGGCAGCGCGGGAACGCGCTTCATGGCGTATTGCCGCAGTTGGTACGACGTGACATCCGGCGACTGAATGGGTTGCGCGAGGATGGGAGCCAATTGTTCGGGGAGGCTCTGGGCCTGTGCCGACCCAGCCGCCAGTAGGCAAGCCACAACCAAAAACCGGGGACAGACGGAACGTTTCGTGGTTTCTCGCGAAACGTTCCGTCTGTCCCCGGTTCTTGAAAACCCCGAAACGTTCCGTCTGTCCCCGGTTTTTTTCATGATCAGGACTCCAATGCGCGCAGATATTGCTCTCCTAATTCCACGTCCGGGTTGCGCTGTTCGATGCGGAAGCGGGTGTGGACCTTGCGGGTCCATTCGTAAGCGATTTCGGCATCGCGTTGGGCTATCGTCTGCTTCATCGGGCCGAGCGGAGACAGCAGCGTGAGCGGGCGATCCGCGACGGCCGCCGCCACTTGAGGCAGGTCGAAGCGCTTCAGCACGCCGGGGAGGAACATGTCGGCGGCATAGCGGTAGTGGTCCGACTGGACGAGGCTCTTGTAGGACAGGAGGCCGCGGTCGCAAACCGCAGCCTGAATGCGCGCGGCATCATCTAGCGCCGCGGCGAACAGCAGCCAGGTGGCGGCCCTGCCGACGCCGATCGCAGCGAGGCCGCGCTTGTCCACATCATTACGGCCGAGCGCGTAGTCGACGCCGCGCAGCACGTCGAGCACACGCATTCCCAACAAAGACTGGTCCATGAACCAAGCCATATAGGCCGCCGCCGTTTCGACGTTGAAGAGAAAGCCGAATTGGTGGGACTCGGCCGCTTCCTTGAAGTGCTGCGGCGTGGTCAACCCGGTCCCGCGCGGCTCCACGGCCACCACCAGGTAGCCCTTGCGCGCCAGCCTCTCCAGGATATTGAACTCCATCCCATCCGCGCCTTCTTCGGCCACGCCGGTATCGGTCACATAGAAAATAGCCCGTTTATCCGCATTCCGGCGCTCCGGCACGAAGGTCCAGGTCGGGACGTAGATGCCCGGCTCGGAAAGAAACTCGACTTTCTCGACGCGGTATCCCTTGCGCGCGGTGGTGATCAGGGGGCGCACGCCCAGCGGCCCCTTCACAGGCTTGTAGCGGATTGCGTCCCTGACCACGGGCAGAAACTCGCGCCGCCAGGACTCCCGCATGGCGCTCCACGCGCGGCGGCAACGGCGCCTGCTTCTTCGCGATCAGGGAGAAGATGGTCTCCCCTTGCGAGGCGTACCGGAAGGAGCCATGGGGCGTGCAGTACAGGTTGCGAGCTGGCTCAGGCTCGAATTCGGGCTCGCTGGCCGGCCCCTCGCGGTTGTAGAACCAGCGGCAGAACCAGCGCGTAGTGGCCTGGCGAAGTTTCAGCGTATAGGCATGCGGATCGGTTGCTTCGTCAGTGGCGAATTTCTCCGGGACTCCCAACTGCCGGTAGCGATCGCGGATGTGGCCGGCCGTGAGCGTGAAGCGCGGCGTGTACTCCTCGATCAGTGCCAGCAGAGGACGCGGCGCGATGGCGACATGCAGGTCGCAGTCGGTCGATTCCGTAAAGGGCGGACGGGAACAGGTTCTGCTCGACATCCGACGGTCCGATCGATCTCCGGCGTTATGGGCCAGCGGTGGCTGGTGCCGCCTTCGTTCACCACGGCGCAGCGGACGCGCTCGTCCAGCGCGCTGATGAACAGGGTGAGCGTGCCGCCGCCGGAGTGTCCCGCGCAGCCGATCTTCTCACGATCCACCTCGGGGCGCGTGAGCAGGTAGTCGATCGCGCGCATGCCGTCCCAGACCATGTAGGCCGTGAGGTTCTCGCCGCCCAGCAGCAGGAGCTGTCCCGGCATGCTGTGCTCGTAGACCGGGCCGAGGTTGGCCTCAGTCTCGGCGGTCTCCGGATTCCAATAGTGCCTGCGCTCGCCCTGCCCGATCGGATCGTAGCCCAAAACCACGAAGCCCGCTTTGACCAGGTTCAGATAGACGAACTGATAGTCCGGCTGCATGCGCCCCAGCGGATAGTGCCCGCAGGGCGAGATGATGGCGGGAAACGGCCCCTTCCCGGACGTGGGCACATAGAGATTGGCGGTCACGAAGAAATTGGGCCGGCTCTCGAACATCACGTTCTCGACGCGATACCCATCCCGCTCGGCCGTTTTGACAACCACGGGCCGGAGCGGCGTCCTTTCCGCGAGTGGGGCAGGTCCACGACCTGCCCAGGGCAGGTCGTGGACCTGCCCCACTAACATCTCGACGAATTTGGAGCGTACAAAGCGATTGCGTTCTTCGAGCGCGGCCGGAGTGCGGATGGCCGCGCGTTCCCGGTCCCACCGTTCGTTCAGCGCGTTGAGCTTCGAGGCGAGGTACGCCAGCAGCATGTCAGGATACTGCTGCGCATAGGACGCCGCCGTGGCCGGCTGTTGGGCCGATAACACAGCCCGCCCTAACGCGACGCCCCCCGCCGTGAGAAATGTCCGCCGATTCAACTGTCGGCCCTCCATTCAAGGGACTTGGTCGCTCCATCCTGCGACGCGTTGCCGGCAATCACGCGCAACGTGAAATCGCCGCCCGCGCGAGTCATCCCGGCCTCGACCCAGCCCACCGGTGCGGCATCCGTGAAGTTGTAGCCCATCGCCGGAATGTTGATCAGGTGAATGCCGTTCACCTGATCGTAATTGTAGACGTGGCTGTGACCGAAGACGATCGCCTTCACCTTGCGCGCCGGGGCGACCATCCGGAGCAGGCGGTCGCTGTCAAGCAGGTTGCCGTCGGCGTCATCGGGCGGGTGGTGTACAAAGACGATAGTCGGCGTGGCGTCCGAAGACGCCAGGAACCCCTCCAGCCACGTACGCTGGGCCTTCCCCAGCAGACCGGCTATATTCGCGACGGGCTTTCCGCTAACTACAGGAAGCCTCGCTAGCGAATCGAGCACCACAAAGCGCATGGGCTTGGCGTCCACCACGGCAACATGCCGGCCCTTGAGCGGGCTTTCCGCGGCGCCGGAGAAGACCGCGAAGAAGTTCTCGCGGTCGTCGTGGTTCCCCATCGCGAGGGCCACGGTCATGCGCGAAGTCAGAGGCTCCAAAAGGGCCTTCACCGCGTCGTAGTCCTCGCGGGCGCCGACCAAGCGCGCGACGTCCCCGTTGATCAAAGTTCCCTCAGGCGCATACGCCAGCACCTTGGGCACGGCCTTCTTCAAGTTCGCCACCGGGCGAAACCCGCGATACTCTTCCTCCGGATTGGCGGGAATGTGGGTATCGGAGAGCAGCGCCCAGCGGGTGCGATCACGCGGCTGGGCAAAGGCGGCAGCCCCCAGGGCGGCCTGGAGAAAAACCCGGCGGTTGATCACGAACGGCATACAGCCAGTTTCTCACTCTTTTGTGGGGCGGACCCCCTGGTTCGCGCGGGTCCCCCTGGACCCGCTCCCGCGCCGCACGCATCCCGGCCCGAAAAACCCGTTGATGTCGATGATCACGTCAGTCGGATCGTGGCGAAGACGGAGACCGAACCGCTGGCATGCCGTCAGGTAAATCAACTGGTTTGGCGGCACAATCGTCATGTTCAGCGAGCAGGCCCGCGGCGTCGTCGAGCGATGACGGCCGGATCGCTGGCCGTGGCCGGATTCGATCCACCGCCGGACACGGTGACCTGGTTCACTTGCGGAGACCTGGCGCTGGCAGAAACGTCCACCGCCACGGTGATAACAGGGTAGCTCGCGCCGGGGGCGAGAACGTCGTTGCAGATGCAGGAGCCTGCCGAGCAGGTCCACCCCGAGCCAGACATCGAGACCAGCGCCAGACCGGATGAAAGCGTCGCCGTCACTGAAACGGTGCCGACGGTCGGGCCCGCTCGCGAAGCGTTGCCGACCGTGACCGCATACGTGGCGCCCTTCTGGCCCTGAATGAAATCTCCAACATGGGACTCGGAGATGCTCAGAGACGGGAGTGCGTCTGGGGGGTGGAGCATACGGACCGCGCCGGCCGCAGCGTCCGCGATATACACGTTGCCCAAGGCATCCGTCGCGAGACCGAATGGAAAGGTGAGCATCGCGCTTGTGGCGGGGCCGCCATCTCCCGAGTAGCCACTGGAGCCGTTCCCCGCCACAGTCGTTATGATTCCTGCAGGAGAGACTTTGCGCACGCGACGACCGTCTGCAATATAGAGATTGGCCGCCAGGTTGACCGCTACCCCGACCGGGGAACTGAGCCGCGCGTCAGTGGCCGGCCCCCCATCTCCCGAATAACCACTGATCCCGTTGCCGGCCACCGTCGTGATGATCCCGGATGGAGAGACTTTTCGCACGCGAGCATTATTTGAATCCGCAATGTACAAATTGCCTACCGCATCTTGCGCGATACCTTCCGGGACGTTCAACTGGGCTTCGACAGCGGGGCCGCCATCGCCGGAGTAGCCGTGCTCGCCAGTGCCCGCCACGGTGATAATGATCCCCGCCGGAGACACGGTGCGTATCCTGTGGTTGGAGGTGTCCGCGACGTAAAGGCTGCCTGCCGTATCCAAGGCGAGACCAGACGGGGAATACAGTGTTGCGGCAGTCGCAGAGCCGCCGTCGCCCGAGTAACCGGACCCGCCATTCCCCGCCACGGTGGAAATGATACCTGCCGGAGAGACCTTGCGCACGTGGTTACTCCACTCGGCGATGTAGAGGTTGCCCGCTGCATCCGCCGCGACGGAATCCGGGTAATACAAATGGGCGCTCGTAGCCGGGCCACCATCGCCGGAAAAGCCAGCGCTGCCATCGCCCGCGGCAGTCGTGATGATCCCGCCAGGAGAGACCTTGCGCACACGGTGATTTAGGTTGTCCCCGATGTAGATGTTGCCTGTCGAGTCCACGGTGACGCTATACGGAAGAGATAGCTGAGCATCGTTCGCGGGGCCACCGTCTCCGGAGTAACCGGCCGAGCCATTACCCGCCACGGTGGTGATGGTCCCGTCTTGAGAGACTTTGCGAAGGCGGTAGCTGTCGGTGATGTAAAGATCGCCGGCCTGATCGGTCGCCGCGGCGACCGGGAAGTACAACGCAACACTTGTGCCCGGGCCACCATCGCCTGGAGAGTTGAGGCCGCCCCCCACCACCGTTGTGATGATTCCGTCTGGAGACACGCGGCGCACTCGGCTGTTCGATGAGTCCACGATGTAGAGGTTGCCCGTCGCGTCGACCACTACGCCCTGCGTTAACCCCAGCATGGCGCTAGTCGCGGGGCCGCCATCGCCCGAATAGCCGTTGCTGCCGTTTCCCGCGACAGTCGTGATGATCCCATCCGACGTGACTTTGCGCACCCGGTAATTGCTGGAGTCCGCGATATACAAGTTCCCCGCCGTATCTACGGCAACGCCGAATGGCCAGTTCAACATGGCGCTGGTCGCGGGACCGCCATCGCCAGAGTAGCCAGCCTTTCCAGTGCCCGCTACTGTTGTGATGATACCGGATGGTGTGACTTTGCGTACCCGACCGGTGTAGGTATCCGCTATGTAAAGATTGCCAGCCGAATCCACCGTCAGGCCGAACTCGTTGGCAAAACCGGCGCTTGTGGCTGGGCCGCCATCTCCGTTACCTATTGGGCCACCAGGGATACCAGTGCCCGCCACGGTCGTGATGATTCCTGCTGGAGTCACTTTACGTACGCGGGTGTTATAAGTATCCGCGATGTAGAGGTTGCCTGCTGAATCGACCGCTACGTCGCGGGGATTGTCCAATTGGGCCACGGTGGCAGGTCCGCCATCCCCCGAATAGCCCATGCGGCAGGTCCCAGCAACACGGGTCATCACGCCGGCTGAGTCCACCTTGAAAACGCAGTTGAGGGAACTGAAGTATAGGTTGCCCGCGGTATCCGTGGCCACCCCAGCTACACCACCTATTGACGCTTCTATCGCTGGCATTGGGGTGGGTGGCGGGGCACCTCCGGCTACGGTCGTGATTGTGTAGCCGCCTTGCGCGGCCAAGGGGAGGGTTGCTACGGCGAGCAACAGTCCCAGGCGATGTGTGGTGGGCATGCGTCGTCCGGTCGGGTCGAGTTGCGGCCTAACAGAGATGATTGTACTGATTAGGAGCAGAAGCAGTCAAGGGAACAGGGACTTTTGCTGGAAGACACACAGGCAAAACCTGTGCAACACAGGCAAGGCCTGTGCTACGCGGCGTGATATACTTCCCACCATGCGGAATGTAATGTTTTTGTTGGCATCTCTTTCTATACTTGCGCTGGCCGGCGCCGGCACGCTTGGCGCGCAATCGGCGACGTTTTACCTGGTGGATATTGGCCATGGCAATGTGGCCTTCTCGGTCTCGCCCTCCGGCGAGATCCTGCTGATGGATTGCGGCGGGCCACCACACACCCCGGAGCGGATCTACAACTTCATGCAGCAGAACGGGCTGAAGAAGATCGACTATCTGGTGGTCAGCCATTTTGAAAACGACCACATGGGTTCGGCGCCGGAACTGTCGAAGAAGGTTCCGATCATCAACTGGGTGGATCATGGCGAGAGTGTGACCTACGGCAAGACCGACGAGTGGTGGTTCGCGCGGCGCGGGCCATGGTCGCGGCCGGGCATGGCCAAGGCGGATGACGCGCGGATGGACGAATTCAAGGCGGCGCGCGCCACGGGGAATCACATTATCGTGAAGGCCGGCGACAAGGTTCCGATCAAGGGGCTTGACGTCACCGTGGTGAGCGCGGCGGGGAAGGTCATCACCAAGCCGCTGAAGGGCGGGGGCGCTTCCAATTCGTTCTGCTCGCAGGTGGATAAGCGCGCCGAGGACGATGCCGAAGACGGGCAGTCGGCGGGGGTAGTGGTGGCCAACGGCAAGTTCCGGTTCAGCTATTTCGGCGATCTTACCTGGAACACGGCCAACAAGCTGTTCTGCCCCAGGAACCTGATTGGGCCGGTGGATGTCTACCTGGTCACCCATCACGCGCAGGCCATGTCGAACGAGCTGGGCGAGTACTACCACGGCCTGTCGTGCTGCTCGATCGCCGAAGTGCGGGGGCTCAACCCCAGGGCCGCGTTGCTCAGCATGGGGCGCGAAGGGCACGGCAAGGGCACTTCGGACGCCATCAAGACAGTGCTGGAAACCCCGGGCCTCGACCTGTGGCAGACCGAGAAGATCGTCAACGGCGGCGAGAAGGGCTACAACTCGAAAGACGACATGATCGCCAACCTCGGCGAGCGCAGCGAGAAGGTGCCGTACATCAAAGTGGTGGCGAACCCGGACGGCTCCTTCGTGGTGTCCAACAGCCGCAACGGTTTCTCCAAGGACTATCCGGCGCACAAGTAGGGGGAGTAAACTTACTGCCCAGTACTTTAGTAGACGTTAACGTTAACTACTGGACACAAAGTTTCGCAAACGCCCGCCTGCCGATTGACAAGCGGCCCGTCTCGGTAAATCCTAGAGACGGACATATGGAAATCAGGGCGAACGGTTTCAGCCAGCTAAGCAGCTTGGTTAATCCCGCCGGCGGACTGCTCAGCGGCCCTCCCCTCGTGGCATCGGAGGACGCCATCGCGGAGCGCATCACCAAGGCCCGCGATCTGCTCTTAGAGAAGCTGAACTGTTCCGATCCGGCGCTCAAAACCGCGCTCGAAGACACCACGGTGACCACCTGCTCGCACGTCGGCTGCTCCCTGATCGAGGGAGGGCTGCAATCGACGCGGTATTTGAGAGCCTTCGATTCCACTGGCGACTCGCGGCTATCGACGCTATATCTTTACCCGTGGAACCGGTTCGAAAACGCGAGCACGGACGATCTGGTCATGGAGATCTACCAACTGCTAAGACGGGCCCTGGCGGAGAACCGGATTCCGCTCCGCGCCACGCACGTCAGCAGCCTGGAAGCCGATGCTCTTCCCGTGACCTGCGGGAGTTGCGGTGAGCGGTTGCGGCTCCTGCGCATCTTCTCGGAGACAATGGCGCGCTATGACTGCTGGATGTGCCGGCGCTGCAACGAGGTGCTTTGCCCGAAGTGCAGCCCGAGCCACGTTCATAAGGTGGCGGTGCGGGAGAAGTGCGTGAAATGCGGAGGCACCGGCCGCTACTCGCAGTTGGTGACCAAGCAGCAGAAGCTCTGGGAGAGGATGTTTGAGATACACCCGCAGTACGACCTGGTAACGCAGGCCTGCGCGGCATGCGAAGGCCGGGGATTCTTCGACTCCTGATTGCGGGCATGGGGGCGCGGCTACAAGCGTGACTGGAGCCTCGGGTGAGTAGCAGCCGCGCCCCAGCGTCGCCCATCCAACGCTAAACTGGTTCCGTGACTCCCTACGCTATCCCTTTCGACGATTTCCGGAAGCTGAAGCCGTGGCAATTCACCAAAGTCCCGGACACCGCCGCGCTCAACCGCCTGGTTGCCGAGGAGGTCACCGCCGCTCTCGAACAGTCCACCCGGCAGGGAAGAAAGCTCATGGTCATCTGCCCGGTCGGGCCGCTGGATTACGCCTGGTGGGCCGATGCCATGAACCGCGCCCAGACCAGCGGAGCAAATCTGATTACCGTAAACATGGACGAGTACCTCGGCGAGAATGGCTCGCTGATCGAGGAATCCCACCCGCTTAGCTTTCGCCGCTTCATGCGGGAGAATTTCTTCAGCCGCCTCGAAGGCCAGGCGTGGGTGCCGGATGAGAACATTCATTTCCCCCGGCCCGGTGCGTTCGACGAGATGACCATGCTGATCGAACAGCACGGCGGCGCCGACCTCTGCTACGGCGGCATGGGCCTCACCGGCCACTTCGCTTTCAACGATCCGCCGCCACCGAATGAGTCCTGCGACGACCACCAGGTCCGCAACAGCCGGACTCGCGCCGTGCGGATCTGCCCCGAGAGCCAGGCCCAAATGTGCATGGGCGGCACCGGCGGCAACTGGGAGATCATCCCAAAATCCGCCGTGACCATCGGAATGTACGAGCTGCTCATGAGCAAGCAGATCCATTTGACCTTTATGCGAAGCTGGCACGCCGGAGTCCTGCGCCGCGCCCTGTTCGGCCCCGTGACCGGGTGGTGCCCCGGCTCCTTCGTGCAGCAGCACCCTAACGTCCGGGTTACGCTAACCGAGCTGGCGGCTTCCCTGCCCCTGATCCACGTGGCGCAGAGAATCGCGGAATGAAAATGAAGAAGAATCATTATGGGCCGCCGATGAACACCGATAAACGCCGATTAAACGCGGACATTTCTTCTGTTCTTATCGGCGTTTATCGGCGTTCATCGGCGGCCTATAATCCTTTCTTACGTTTTTATGCCTAACATCGCTATAGCCCAAGGCGGCGGCCCTACTGCCGTCGTCAACGCCAGCCTCTACGGCATTGTCTCCGCCGCCGGCGATTCCGCCCAGGTCTGGGGCGCGCGTGGCGGCATCACCGGCGTGCTGGATGATTCCTGGTTCGATCTCGGGAAGCCCAGCCGCGAGCTTTGGGAGGAAATCAAGGTCTCTCCCGGAGCGGCTCTGGGATCCTGCCGCAAGATGCTTTCGCCCGAAGAGGCCGAGCAGGCCGTGTGCGCCCTGCGGGCCAAGGATATCCACGCCTTCTTCTACATCGGCGGCAACGACTCGATGGACACCGCGCTGAAGATGTTCCTCGCCGCCAGCTCGCTGCACTACGAGCTGCGCGTCGCCGGAATTCCCAAGACCATTGACAACGACCTGCCGCTCACGGATCACTCGCCCGGTTTTGGCAGCGCCGCGCGCTACATCGCGCAATCCGCGCTGGACCTCGGCGTGGATATCCGTTCGCTTCCCACGCCCGTTTCCGTGTTAGAAGTAATGGGCCGCAACGCGGGCTGGCTGACCGCGGCCACCGTGCTGGCCAAGCGTGATCCCGACGACGCCCCGCATCTGATTTACGTGCCCGAGGTCCCTCTCTCCGCCGAGAAGTTTCTGCGCGACGTGAAGGAGGTCTACGACCGCCAGCGCTGGGTCGTCGTCGCGGTCTCGGAAGGGCTCCGCGACGACGCCTGGCAGAGCTGGGGCGGGCTGCGGCCGGACGCGGCCACAGACGGATTTGGCCATGCCCTGCCCGGCGATGTCGCCACCAACCTGGCGGGATTGATCACCGCCGAGCTCGGTCTGCGCGCGCGCAGCGAAAAGCCCGGACTGTGCGGCCGCGCCTGCTCCACGATGGTCTCGCTGGTCGACCGCCGCGAGGCCGAAGAGGTCGGCCGCTTCGGTCTGGCGTGGGCGATGAAGGGCAACAGCGGATTCATGGCCGCCATCCGCCGCTCCGGCCTCGACCCCTACAGCGCCGCCTACGATGCCGTCCCGCTCGATTCCGTCGCCAATGTCGAACGCCCGCTGCCGCTCGAGTATCTCACCCGCGATCGCAACGGCATTAACGAGATGTACCGCGCCTACGCCGAGCCTCTCATCGGCGGCCCGCTCGTGCGCTACGCGCGCCTGGAAAGCTCTTAGCTCTTGGCTTTTAGCTCTTAGCTCTGGAGGAGTCATGAACGAAACTGGATACGCAGTAGGAGATTATTGCTTCAACCCCGACGAGTTCCTTCCGCAGAAACTCTTCGACGCCATCACCGGCGTCCGGGTGGATAACCCCGGCCTCATTCTCGCCGAGGCTGCTCGCCGGCGGCGGCGGGCGCGCCTGTGCCTCGACGGCAGGCTGGTGGTCCTCGCCACCGATCATCCCGGGCGCAGGGTGACGGCTTCGGGCGGCGATCCCCTCGGAATGGGCGACCGCCGCGGCTACCTTGCCCGTGCCCTCCGCGTGCTGCTGACGCCGGGCTGCGACGGCATCATGGGGACCACCGACTTCATGGAGGAACTGCTCATCCTCAGCGCGCTTATGCGCGAGTCCGGCGGCGAGCCGTTCCTGAACGACAAGGTGCTCATCGGCTGCATGAACCGCGGCGGCCACGCCGGCTGCGAGGGCGAGATCGACGACCGCTTCACCTCTTTCACCGCCCGGCAGCTCAAGCGCATGAACTTCGATGGCGGCAAGCTCATGTACCGCCTCGATCCCGCCGACGCTACCTCCCTCAAAGCCGTCAGCGACTGCGCCCAGGCCGTGACCGACCTCTATCGTGAGGACCTCTACGCGTTTCTCGAACCGATGAGCGTCCGCCGGAAACCGGACGGCGGCTACGAAACCGTCAAAACTGTCGAAGCGCTCGCCAAGGACGCCGGCGCGGCCGCGGCCTTAGGCGAATCCTCCTCCCGAATGTTCCTGAAGCTCTCCTACACGGAAGGCTACGACCGCGTCGCGCGGGCCACCACGTTGCCGATCCTGATGCTCGGCGGCCCGGCCAGGGAGAATCCCACGTCCACGCTCGAAGATTTCGCCGCCGGCATGCGCGCCGCCCCCAACGTCCGCGGCGTCATGGTCGGCCGCAACGTAACCTTCGCCCACCGCGAGGACCCCCGCGCCGTCGCCGCCGCCGTCGCCGCCATCGTCCACGACGGTCTCACCGCAGGTGAGTCTCTAGCGCGCCTGGAAGCCGAACGCGGGCGGGCGATGGATACGTTCGTGGGGCGGAGGTAGGCAGCAAAAGAAACAGAATTAGCCACGGATGAACACGGATTCACACGGATACACCAAGATTTTTCTTATCCGTGTCCATCTGTGTGCATCCGTGGCCATATCTTTGATTTTGCTTTTTGCACCACAAGGGCGTATTATCCCAACATGACGCCCTTCAAGATCCATAGCAATGCAACACGACGCGGTTTTCTGGCGGGTTGCGCGGCTTGCGCGGCGGGGGCTTTATGCCCTGCGGTCGCGGAACCGGCGCCACAGGAGGCCGCGAACGGCGAGAAGGTCAAGGTCCGCCTGGTTTTCTCGCATCCTCCCAAGGACAGGCAGGGCTGGCCCTACGTCAACTTCGATTACGAGACCATGCAGCGCGACCTCACGGCGCGGCTCCGTGAATCCTGCCCGTTTGCAGAATTCGAACCCGTAACGGTGGTGCCTCCCGACGATGCCAAAAAGCTTCTTGAAAACGACCAGGACGTGGACGGGTACCTCGTCTACCTGCTCGGCATTCCGGGCGGCGCGGGCCGCACGATCGCCCTCTCCGGGCGCCGAACCATTTTGGTCAACCACCTCTTCGGCGGCACCGGCGAGTTCCTGAGCGCTTACGGCCCGGCGCGGAAAAAGGGGCTCCCGGTGGCGGGAGTTTCCTCCAGCCGCTTTCAGGACGTGGTCCAGGCGGTCAAGGCGCTCGACTGCGTCAAGAAGATGCGCTCCTCCGTCATCCTCGATGTGACGCCGCGGAACGTGGCTGCCGCCATCAAGCAGATTCAGGACGATTTGGGCACTGAGGTTCGCCAGGTCCCGGTGGAAGAGCTGAACGCCCTCTATGAAAAAGTCAACCTGGCGGACGCCCAGAAGCGCGCCGCCTCCTGGATTCAGAACGCGCAGAAGGTGGTCGAGCCCACGCGTGAGGAGATCGTCAAGTCAGCCAAAATCTACTTCGCTATGCAGGAACTGATGCAGCAGGCGAAATCCCGAGCCATCGCCGTCGACTGCCTGGGCCTGTTCTATGCCGGAAAGATGCCGGCCTACCCGTGCCTCGGGTTCTTCCAGTTCAATAACGACGGCCTGGTGGGCGCTTGCGAAGCCGATCTGCAATCCACCGTAAGCATGCTGTTGATGAGTTACCTGGTCGGCCGGCCCGGATATATTTCGGACCCCGTGATCGACACATCCAAGAACCAGATCATTTACTCCCACTGTGTCGCGCCCAACAAGGTGTACGGGCCGAAGGGAACCACCAATCCGTACCAGATCCGCAGCCACTCCGAAGACCGCAAAGGCGCCGCAATACGCTCCATTATGCCCGTGGGCGCGATGACGACGAGCCTGAAGTTTATCCCCGGCCGGAAAGAGGTGGTTCTGCACCAGGCCAAGACCGTCGGCAACGTTGATGAGGATAAAGCCTGCCGCAGCAAACTGGCCGCCGAGGTCAAGGATGCGAACAAGCTCCTGCTCGACTGGGACTACGGCTGGCACCGCGTCACCTTCTTTGGCGATCACCGGCAGGCCGTCGAGGCGGTCAGCGCGCTGCTGGGCTTCAAGGTGGTTCTGGAGGGATAGCGGGGAATTAAAGCTTTTCCCCATCCTGCCGATTCCCTTGGTAGTGGACCGCGAACTCTCGCAGCAGGAAATCGACAACGTATTCCGCAACCTCAAGCAGGGCGTGCAGGAAGACCTGGGCAAAAGGGCTGTCCCGTACGACTTCCGGCGGCCGGACCGCATCGCCAAGGACCAGATGCGTTCCATCCACCTGCTCCACGAGAACTTTGCGCGCAACCTGTCTTCCAGCCTCTCCGCCTATCTGCGCGCCTACGTCATGGTGAACCTGATCTCGGTGGAGCAGTTGTCCTACGCGGAGTTCTCGCAGTGCCTGCCCTCTCCCTCGTGCCTGGCATCGCTGGCCATGAAGCCTTACGATGGCAATGCCGTCCTGGAGCTCAGCCCGGCGCTGGTCTTCCCCATCCTGGAGATGCTGCTGGGCGGCAGCGGCAAGACTTTTCGCAAGATCGATCGCGAGATCACGGAAATCGAGCAAAGCATTCTGGAAGGCGTATTCCGCATCATCCTGCACGATCTGAAAGAGGCCTGGCACGGGGTTACCAACGTCGATTTCACGATCCAGAAGCATGAGACCGAGCCGGCCCTTCTACAGATTCTCTCCCCGAACGAGGCCGTGGTGGCAGCCAGCGTCGAGATCCGGCTCGGCGATAACACGGGGGTCATGAACATCGGCCTGCCCTCGATCTTTGTCAAGATGCTGAGGCAAAGGTTCGATCAGCAGTGGTCCTTGCGCAAATCCGAGTCCACCGTCGAGGAGCAGAACCGCATTCTCCGGCTGATGAAGTCCGCTCGCATACGCCTCGAGGCCCGCCTGGAGGGCCCCACACTTCCGGTCGAGGAGTTATTGAAGCTGGACGAGGGTGACCTGCTGAGATTCGACTACCCGGTGGAGAAGCCGCTCAGCCTGTTCGTCAATCAGAAGCTGAAGTTCCACGGCCTGATCGCAACCACCGGCCGGAAAAAAGCCTTCGCAATTGAGTGACGTGGCGCGGGCTGCTGTCAAGCCTGCAGGGTCGAGATTCGTCTGAGCCTTGGCAGCCGTTGTGGGGGCAGGAGTGCACCCCAAGCTCAGGAGCCCGCCAGCCACTGCGACCGCGAGCCCCAGGAGCCCGGGGAAAAGGGGCACATAGGCGCAAAAGTACACGGGCGAAGTCTTCCTGCGCCCATGTGCCTCCTACTTATTCTAATTTGCTTTCAAGATGATACTAAATCTGATACAATCGGGGCATGTCAAGACCCCGCCGGATCGATCCCGAACTCGTGGCCAAGGCGCGGGCCGCGGTCGCCCAAGCCGCCGACGCGAAGGAACTACGGACTGCCCAAGCCATCCTTCTGCCCGCCTTGGCCCATACCACTTTGGAGCAAACGGCGACGCTGCTCGGCGTAGGCCGTGCCAGCGTTCCGCGGCTCCAGCAACGCTTCCGCGAAAGGCTCCAATCTGCGGCTGGTCCCTCTGGAAGTTGGGGTGGCCGCAGACGGGCCATGATGACGCTGGAAGAGGAGAAGACATTCCTTGCGCCGTGGGCCGAACAAGCGCGCGACGCTGGTGTGCTGGTGGTCTCGCCATTGCGGGCTGCTCTGGCCGAGAAACTAGGCCGGAAGAAGGTCGCGGCTTCGGTGGTGTATCGTCTGTTGGCCCGGCATGGATGGCGCAAGGTGGCCCCAGACACGCGCCACCCCAAGAGCGATCCGACCGCCCAGGCGGAGTGGAAAAAAAACTTCCGGAAACACTGGCTGCCTTGCTGACAGCCGAGTCGAGGGCGGGCCGTCCGGTACGCCTGATGTTTCAAGACGAGGCCCGCTTTGGACGCATGGTGCGGCCGAGGCGGTGTTGGGCACCGGCGCCCCTGCGGCCCGTGGTCAGCAACGGCTACGAGCGGCAGTTCGTCTACGTATATGGCGCGGTCAGTCCGTTCGAGGGCCAGTTGGATTGGATGCTGTGCCGCGAGATGAACACGGTGAGAATGGGTGAGTTTCTCACGCAAGTCAGCCTGGCTCACCCGGAAGATCTCATCGTGATGGTACTGGACGGAGCCAGTTCGCACAAAGCCAAGGCACTGGTCATCCCGGAAAACATCCGGCTGCTGGCGCTGCCGCCGTATGCGCCCGAGTTGAATCCCCAGGAACACGTCTGGGATGAATTGCGTGAAAAAGAGTTTCCGAACCGAGTGTTCAATCACTTGGACGCGGTCGTCCGGCAACTGGAGCGCGGCTTGCCCCGCCTGGCTGCCGACTGCGGAGGTCTCCGCAGCCTCACGGGATGGCCCTGGATAATTCGGCTCAACTTGAACGCGCAT
>CAVYHQ010000013.1:0-105867 GCA_963768385.1 Bryobacterales bacterium | reverse complement strand
CCCAGGAAAGCAGGCAGTTCGAAAGGAGGCTTTTCGGGTATGTCGCCCTCCAGCCGCAGCACCAGGACGGAGTTCTCCGCCATCTGTGGCGGCTTCTCCCGAAACTGGAACAGGATGAAAACAAGGAGAAAGAATGTCAAAAACACCAGCAGCACACCGGTAATCAGGCCGAAGAGAAACTTGACCATGGCTACTCCGAAATTAGCACACGCCGCCGGCGGCCATGGTGTGAGAGCGGAGGGTTACGAAAGCCGGCCGGAGGTACGGCGCCTCAAGATTCCTGCGACTGCCAGCCCCAGCACGACCAGTGAGCACGAAGCCGGTTCGGGAGCTCCTCCTCCGATTCGATCCACGAGGCGTTGGCGGAGACGCTGGTATCGGCGAAGACCTGCCCGAAATAGGAATCGTTGGACCGTTGACACGGAAGGCGGAACGGTGCAATGATCCGGATTATTCGGCCGAAAAGCACACGATCAAATCGTGAACGCCCATGATCTCACCGTCGTAAAACGAAGGCCCGCCCGAATCTCCGTGGGCGATATCCACCTCGTTGGGGATGTCCGCATCCAGATTGGCGATGCCCGCATCCTGGGAGTAGTAACCAAGGGCATCGTTGGTGGTTGTCCCGTTGTCGAAATCGCCCAGCAGCATGTTGGCGGACCACCCATACCGCGACCCGACTGTGTCGTAGCGGTTCTGGCCCTGGCGCAGCGTGCCAAACGATAGCTTTGACTATTGCAGGTCGCTGGATAGGTACCGTTCCAGTGGCACTCGCCGGTCGTACCGGTTCCACTCATCGCCGTAACCGGCCATCAGGATTGGAGAAGTGGTAAAAATCCCGGTATAAAGTGAGTATCTTGTGGCAGACGACGGAGCGGCTTGATTGAGGCGAAGGACGGCCAGATCGTTGCCCTGCGTGGAGTCTCCCGTCCAGCCCGGATCGACGTAGTAGTTGGTCACCGTATCTGAGACAGAACCGCTCGGCCCCGGGAAATACACAGTGACGCTGCTCGCATTAGAAGGCTCTGTGACGCAGTGTGCAGCAGTGAGGATGGACTAACCGTCCGACAACAAACTTCCCGAGCAGCCGTAATAGTTGCCGCTATGTTGCTGATTATTTCCACGACGCCGTTGAGATTGACCTCGTCGACGACCTCGTTATACGCCACCACCACCGATGAGGAATTCGGGTCGCCGCTGGCTACCACGATGGCGCGCAGAGGACAAGAAAACAAGCCAACTAACGTTACCAGACAGATCGAGCGAAGCATAACAACCTCCCTCAGTCTCGCTCCCTTCTACTTTTTACCAGCATAACACACCTTTCAGCGCCTCGGCGCCTTTCCGCAGGGCCCGCAGATCGATGCCCAGCGCCTGACACTTCTTGTAGAGATGGCTGCGCTCGAGCCCCAGCGCCTTGGCAGTATCGCTCATACGCTGGTTGTGGCGCTTGAGTTCCGCCAGAATCTGTTCGCGCTCGAACCAATCCGCGCGCTCGGCCAGCGAACCCCTGTGGGGGACGGGCATGCCCGGCCCAGCGCCCGGCCCAGCGCTCTCCGCCTGCGGCAGCGCCAGGCGCACCGCCGCCCGATCCACCGGCCCATCCGCCAGCAGCAGTAATCGCTCCACCACGTTGCGTAGTTCCCGCACGTTCCCGGGCCATGAATAGCGCTGCAGTTCCTGGATGGCCTCCGGCTCGAAGGTCTTGGGCTTCCAGCCGTTCTGCTCCGCAACCTCCGCCGCGAAGTGCGCCACCAGCGGCGGGATGTCTTCCACGCGCTCGCGCAACGGAGGCAGCAGGAGCGGGAATACATAGATGCGATGGTACAGGTCCGGCCGGAAGCCGCCGGCTGTCACCAATTTGTCCAGGTCGCGGTGCGTGGCCACGATCACCCGCACGTCGACTGGGACTGGACGGTCGCCGCCCACGCGCTCCACCTGGCGCTCCTCGAGGACGCGCAGCAGCTTGGCCTGCATGACCATCGGCATATCACCGATTTCGTCCAGGAAGAGGGTGCCGCGATGGGCCTGCTCGAACTTGCCGATGTGCCGCGAGGCCGCGCCGGTGAACGATCCCTTTTCGTGCCCGAACAACTCCGATTCGATCAGCTCGCCCGGGACCGCGGCGCAGTTCAGTGTGACGAACGGCCCGTCGCGCCGCGGGCTGCGCTGGTGCAGCGCGCGCGCAATCAGTTCTTTCCCCGTGCCCGTCTCGCCCATGATGCACACCCGCGCTTCGCTGGCCGCCACGCGGTCCACCTGCGCCATCACGCGCCGCATGGCCTCGCCCGAGTACACGATCGCGTGCTTGCCCACGCGCTGCCGCAGCTCGCGGTTCTCGTCCTCCAGCCGCTTCAGCTTGAGGACGTTGTCCACGGTGAGGAGAAGCTTGTCCGTGGAAAGCGGTTTTTCGAGGAAATCGACGGCGCCCAGCCGCGTGGCGCGCACCGCCATCTCGATGCTGGCCTGTCCGGAAACCATCACCACCGGCAGCGAGATCCCCAGGTTGCGCAGGTCTTCGAGCAGCGCCAGGCCGTCCTTGCCGGGCATCACCACGTCCGACAGCAGCATATCGAACGGCTGCGATTTCAGCAGCTCCAGTGCGCGCGCGGCGTTGTCGCACACAGTGACCTCATGGCCTGCCAGGCGGAAGGCCCGCGCCAGGGACGCCAGGGTGCTGGCGTCGTCGTCGACGATCAGAAGATGCGCCAAGTTTGAGGGTATCCTATTTGTGTGAGCACCACCGCACTCTACGTGGCTTGCTTCCTACTGGCCGGAACGGCCAACGCCGCTCCGGCGTGTGGCGGCCACGGCACCCGCGACAGCATGCTGGTCTCGACCGCCTGGCTGGCCGGCCACCTGCATGATCCCAACCTGGTGATTCTCTCCATCGGCCAAAAGGCCGAATACGTTCGTGGTCACATCCCCGGCGCGCTTTACCTGGATTACGCCGATACGCGCCTCGCGAAAAGCCCCGCGAATCTCACCTTCGAGCTTCCTCCCGTGGCGGGTCTGGTTGAGGTCTTTGGAAAGCTCGGCGTGACCAACGATTCCCACATCGTTCTGTACTTCAACAACGATATGGTGGCACCCACCACGCGAGTCTTCCTGACGTTGGACGCCCTGGGTCTGGGACCGCAGACATCCATCCTGGATGGCGGATTCCCGGTTTGGCAAAGCGAAGGCAGACCCGTTTCGACGGAAGGCCGCCTGGTAGTCAGAGGCAAGCTGGAGCCGTGCCCCCAGAATGACGTCATCACCGGCATCGATTACGTGCGGGCGAACCTGCATCGCTCCGGCGTGGCCATCGTGGACGCGCGCGACCTGGAGTATTACACCGGCGCCAGCCACCGCGACGGCCAGCGCG
Source organism: Bryobacterales bacterium (assembly GCA_963768385.1). GTDB lineage: Bacteria > Acidobacteriota > Terriglobia > Bryobacterales > Bryobacteraceae > Fen-178. The sequence continues at coordinate 102,500 of CAVYHQ010000013.1, read as the reverse complement.
CCGGCCACATTCCGGGAGCACGCGGCCTGACCTACAGCACCTTGCTCGACGAACGCGGCAAGTTCAGGCCGCCCGACGTACTGGCCGCCATGTTCCGCGACGCCGGCATCCAACCCGGCGATCGCGTGGTGTCCTACTGCCACATCGGCCAGCAAGCCACCGTGGTCTATTTTGTGGCGCGCTACCTCGGTTACGACGCCCGGCTCTACGACGGCTCCTGGGAGGATTGGAGCGCGCACACCGAGCTGCCCGCGGAGACTTCGCCGGAAAAGGAATGAAGGTCAAAACGCTCCCTAACGGTCGCGGCTCGGAACGGGGTCTCGTACTGAGCCGCGACCGTTAGGGAGCGGTGGCCCCGCGAAGAACAGGTAATACTGATAAGGCAGAATGTCGAGCCGTTTGGTGAGCGTGAACCCCGCCGCCTTGAGCTCCGCAATGACCTCGTCGTCGGAGAGTTTCATGGATGGCGGCGGCCCGACCGGCAGTTCCTTCTTGAAAAAGTTGACCACCACGATGCGCCCACCAGGCTTCAACACCCTGGCGAGCCTGGAGTAGTACGCGGAGCGATTCTCGATGTGGTGCAGGACATCGCAAAAGAAGATCGTGTCGATGGACCGCTCTGGAAGGCGTGGGTCGTCGGGAGAGGCCAGGACCGCTTCGAGGTTCGCCGGGGCGTTCTTTCGAACGATGTCGAGCAGTTTGTCGTCGATATCGACTGCGTAGACCTTGCCCGCATGGTGGGCGAAGCGCCGCGCGAAATAGCCGGTTCCCGCTCCAATATCGGCGATGGTTTCCGTCGATTTGAGGTCGAGCGCCATCACCACATCGTGCGGCTTCTGCCATTCATCGCGCGAAGGATCTTCCAGCACCTTGGCATACTCGTCTGCCGACGACGGCGGGTGATGCTGCTGGTGGGGCACTTGCCCAGGCGCCAACGCCGCGAGAGCGAACATGCATACGCAGAGTTTCATCGGATTTCACCAGCATACCCCAGCTCGATTCGGAACGTGGTGCCCTTGCCGGGCGCGCTTTCGACCGAAACGCGGCCGTGGTGGTCGCTCACCACCGATTGCACAATCGCCAGCCCGAGACCGGTGCCGTGCGTCTTGGTGGTGTAGTACGGCGTGAATAGGCGCCTCGACTCCTCGGGAGTGAGGCCTTGGCCGGTATCGGAAACCTCAAGGCGCACGCCGCCCTCGAGGGCGCTGGTCCGCACCGTGAGAGTTCCGCCCTCGGGCATGGCGTCGATGGCGTTCAGGATCAGGTTGCGCAAGACGCGGGTCATCTGCTCCGGGTCGGCCTGGACGGGGCGCAGGCGCGGATCGAGCGCGGCGTTGGCCCGCACCCGCGCTTGGGCGAGCTGCGGCTCGAACAGCTTCAGAGTGTCGCTCACCAGCTCGTTGAAGCTCACCGGCTGCATTTCGGGTGCGGGCATCCTGGCGAAATCGCTGAACCGTGCGATGATCTGCTTCAGGTTGGCCAGCTCGGCCAGCAGGGTGGCGGCGCCTTCGCGGAAAACTTCGTCGAATTGTTCGGGGTGGCGCTCGCGGGCCCGCTGCATGTTCTCGACGGTGATCTGCAGCGGGAACAGCGGGTTTTTGAGCTCGTGCGCCAGGCGCCGCGCCAGCTCGCGCCACGCCGCCACGCGCTCAGCCTGCACCAGGCGCTCACGCTGTGCCACCAATTCGCGTGTCATACGATTGAAGGCGCGCGCCAATTGCCCGATTTCGCCGGCGGAAGACGATTCCACACTAGCCCCCCAGTCCCCGGCCGCCACCCGCGCCGCGCTCTCCGCGAGCTGTTGCACCGGGCGCGTGACGCGGGCTGTGGCCCACCAGCTCAGCGCGATTCCCAACAGGATACCGGCCGCCGCCACCCCCATACCGGTCCGGCGGAGGACCGACTCGAGCTCCACCAACTCGCGCCGCGAGCTCGCAATCAGCAGCACGCCCAGCAGATCTTCCTGGTAACCCGTGAGCGGCAAGGCATGAAAGGTCTCCGCGCTGGAACCACTCCCCAGCGTGCGGCTGAGCTCGCGTCTCCGCTGTTGTACCTCTTCGATGAGAGGCCGGACGCGGGGCAGGTCGTCCGCCTGCCCGCCCACCAGTTCCGCGGGCGAGAACCCCGGTTCCAGGTTGCGATACAGCAGCACGCGCATGCCTTCCGGCAGCACCAGGCTGGAGAGGAATTCGCGGTCGAGCTGCTGTCCGCCGGCGACATACAAGTTGCGGCCGCCGGCGCTCGCCGTGCCCACCGCCACCAGCGCCACCGTGACGCCATCCGGCAGCTCCTCGCGCTTCAAGAAGGCGTCGCGCGATTCCCAATCCGCGGGCTCCGTAAGCCAGTCCTCCTTGTAGCCGAACCGGGCGGGCCATTCCGCGGAGGAAACAATCGTGCCGTCGCCCGCCACCAGCTCCAGCAGGCCGAGCCCATGCGCCGAAGCGAGCGACGCGGCTTCGTTGTAGTAAGGGGAATAATCGGCGGAGATGGCAATGTTGACGGCGGCTTCGGAAGCCGCAATGCCATTGACCGCGCGCACGACCTCCTGCCCGCGTTGCGCGAACTCCTTGCGGAACTGCGCCACCAGCCCGTTCACGCGCTGCGTTTCCATGCGCTCGAATGCCTGGCGCGTGCTGTCGGTAACCAGCCACTCGACCAGGGCGACCGAAGCCACCACCGCCACCGTGAAGATCAGCAGCAGGCGGGTGCGGAAGGTCATGGCCGGCCGCCTTCCACCCACAGGTTCTCGAAACTCCACTCGCCCAGAGGCGTGATGCCCGGCCTGCCCTTCACCCGCGGATTCACCCCGTAGACATCCGGAAGATGGAACAGCGGGATGACGCGGTAGCCTTCGAGCAGCGCGCATTCGGCGGCGTAGAGCGCCTCCGGAGAAGCGGCCCGCGGCGGCTCGGGAAGGCCCAGCGAGGCGGCGATGCCCGCCAGTGCGAGCGCCGGATCCAACGACCCAATCCGCACTTCCACCAGGTGCGCGTCGGCGCCGGCGGCCTGCGAAACCATGGATACCGCCAGGCCTGCGTCGCGCGCGTTGAGGGCGATGCGCTCCGCAATGGGCCGCGCCGCGGCGTCCTCCACGCCCAGTGAAATGGCTCGCGCCGCGGCCGGAATGCCCGCCACCAGCGTGCGCGCCTTGGCGGTATCGGCCGCGGCCGGAAATAGAAAAGCGTAACCCGAGAGCCACTGTGGCAGCAGCGCCGCCGAGACCTCGCCCTGGCGTTGCAGCAGCACGTTGTGGATGGCGGCGCGGTCCACCGCCAGCGCCAGCGCCTCACGGATGCGCGCGTCTTCCACCCGCGGACCGAAAACCAGCGCTACCAGGCGCACTGGCGCGGACGACCAGACCTTGCGCCCGGCCGGCTGGCGGTGCAGCTCGCTGGGACCAAGTTCCACCAGGTCCGTCTTGCCAAGTTCGAGATCGATGGATTGGTTGCGCAAGGGCCGCGCCATCTCGATTTCCACGGTGTCCAGAAACGGACGGCCGCCTGGGGCGTTTTCGTCGGCCGTGTACACGGCGCGCCGGCCCGCTTCCCAGCGCGTGATGACGAAGGCTCGCGCCAGGTCGGGCATCCCGTAACCGGTGGTCGGCGGGTCGGGTGTTTCGAAGGACCGCCGTATTTCAACGTGCAGCGTGCCGCCGTAGTGCGGGCGAGTGGCGGCCGCCGCGGTCACCGCCGCGAGCGCCGCCAGGGCCAGGTTACAGGCCGCAAACCACGGTGATGACATAAGCCGCATATCTGCCTGTCAGGGGATCTCTCGTCACCGCCAGAGCCGAGGTGGCACTCGCGGGCCACAGCGCCGTGACCGGGCCAGCGAACTCCACCGGCGCGGTGAGAGGCGCGGCGGCGCGGTTCACAATGGCGAAGGTCTGGATGGCATCCGGCTCACCCGCATCGCCGGGCCGCGTGGCGAGCACCTGCGATCCACCGCCGCAGCCCGCTTCCGTGCCGGCGATGTCGCTGCCCCACGAGGCGACGGCGCCCACCGGCTCGAGCCAGGCATCGAAGATTTGGGTGCGCCCGTCCAGCGTGGCCAGCAGCCACAGCGGCCGGCCCTGCTCTTCCACGGAAGCGGCGGAATAGAACGGCGCTATCGTTTTTCGCAAACCGGCCTGGGTGGCCACGCGCCCGTCGAAGTGATTGCGCGTGGCGGCGAAATTGGCCAGCAGCGTGGCGTGGCTGCCGGATTCCAATACCCAGGGATCGTCGCCCGCCTGGCATTCCATGGAGAGCGAAGGCTCCGCCGAGCCGCCGCACGCCATGCCCGGCAGAAACGCCTGAAAACTCGCGCCGGTTACCCGCAGCCGGCCCCGCAGGTCGCGCGGCCACGGTTTCCCGGGCGCCAGCGGAACCGCCCGCCGAGGCTCCCAAGAGGCGTTCTGACGCGTGTAAAGCGTCACCTTGGAAGGCGAGAGCACCAGCATGCCGGCGGCGGGGAAGGCTACGTCCAGGATCTGCTCCTCCTGCTCCCACAGGAGCTTTCTATCGAGCGTCATGCCCAGCGGGGCGGCTGCCGCCGGTTCGGCTCGCTTCCATGCGGCCATCCAAACCTGCCGCTCGTCGCCCTTGCGCGCTTCTTCCACCAGCAAGTACTGCGACTGGTTTTCGGAAAGCGTGAGGCGGACTTCGGCTGCTGGCGCCACGTCGCTGACCCGCAGGCCCGCTTCCTTGAGTGCGGCTTCGAATACGGCACGCGCCTGGCCCAGTCCAGCCGAGCCCAGAGAGGAAGCGTTCCCGTACGCCACCGAGACCGGCTCGCCTGGACCGGCGAAAGCGGCGGTCTGGCGCGCAAGTTCACGCGCGGCTCCGTTCAGGTCTTCAGCGGCATGAGCGCCCGGTGGGATGAAGGACAGGAGCGCGCAGAAAATCGCGTGCCATCTCTGCACGGCTGCGATCATAGCACATCGCGGTGCTCTGCCCCGGTGATGATGCGGATGACGCCGCGCAGGCAGCCCCGCGCCATGAAGAACGCCGCCGGAAACGTGATCGCCACCATTAGAACGCAGCCCAGAATGCTTCCCATAGTCGCCTCTCTCTACATGAGGAAAGATGCAAAAAGAGGACCAAAACGCAAGTAATTGATTCTTAGGCTCTTGTCAATCTTCGCCTTTGTGTCACATGAAACACGTGTCGAACTGTTGGACACATTACGTCATTGCCAGTTCGGGGAGGCGGATGACCTTTTTCTGAATGGCATACTGCACAAGCTGGGCTTTGTTGTGAATGTCGAGCTTGCGCATCAGATTGAATTTGTGGGCTTCGACCGTCTTGACGCTGAGCTCGAAGCCGGAGGCGATCTCTTTCACGGACTGGCCTTCCGCCAACATTTTGAGTATCTCGCGCTCACGCTTGGTCAGGGTGCCGAACCGCGGCTGGCGCGCCGGCCCGCCCCGGCCGTGCAAGCGGAAATCGTCCACCAGGCGGGTGAGCAGCCGCGGGCTGAGGCAACTGCCGCCGCGATGCACCTCGCGGATGGCGGTGACCAACTGATCGGCGGGACTTTCCTTCAGAATGTAGCCGCTGGCGCCTATCTCCACGCATTCGGCCAGGTAATCCTCGTCGTCGTACATGGACAGGAACACGACACGGGTCTCTGGGCGCTCCTTGCGAATGAGGCGCGTGGCTTCAAAGCTGCTCATGCCCGTCATCCCGATATCCATCAGGACCACGTCAGGACGGACCTGCCGGGCCATGGCGACGGCGTCGGAGGCGTTGGCTGCTTCGCCGATGACCTCGAGATCGGGTTCCGCCGAGAGAAGTATTCGGATTCCCTGCCGGAACAGGGTGTGATCGTCAGTCAGGAGTACGCGAATTTTTGCCATTTCGAGTCACTCGTGCGGAGCTTCGCGGCAACTGGAGAGTGATTCTGGCGCCCTCTCCCGGCGCGCTTCGTACAGCGAGCGTTCCACCGAGGAGCGCGGCCCGCTCCCGCATGCCCGCCAAGCCGAATGACATCGGCTGATTCCGTGCCGTTTCCGCACAAAAGCCGGCGCCGTTATCTGCTATGCTCAGCCTGATACTCTTATCGGCCCTCCGCAGCGAAATGTTTACTTGAGTCGCCCGGGAATGTTTGGCAATGTTCTGGAGGCACTCTTGCGCCACGCGGTAAATCACCTCCTGGGTGGGCATGGGAAGTTGCTCGGAGAGGGTCGAAATCCGCAAGCACAAGCCGCCTGGGTGCATTTTCCGGAACCGCGCGGCCAGTTGGCGGAGCGCGGATTCGAGACCCAGGCGCTCCAGCACGGCGGGGCTGAGCGCCGCCACCAGGCGGCGCAACTCGGCTATCGCTCGCTCGGCGATGGCGCGGGTCTCCGCCAGGCGCGGGCGCAACGGAGCCGGAGCGTCGCGCTCCATCATCTCCAGTTGCAGGCGCAGCAGCAGCATGGATTGGCCGGCTTCGTCGTGAAGCTCGCGGCCGATGCGGCGCCGCTCTTCTTCCTCCGCGCGTCGCGCCTCGGCCTCCAGGCGCCGGATTTCACGCTCCATGCGGGCCCGTTCGAGAGCCTCGTGGCAACGCTCGCCCGCCGCCACCAGCAGCGCCAGTTCGCGCGGCAGCCACGGATAGCGCGCCCGAAAACCGAACTGAACCAGCGCCGCCGAGCCTATGGGGTACGACCAATAGGAAGCGTAGCGGCCGCGCATCCCCGGATCGGCGATGAGCCGCTCATCGGGCTGGCCGCGCTCGATGTAGAGCGGGCGCGCGAGTTTTCCAGCCGCCGGCCGGTCGAGCAGGAAGAGGCGGCCGGCGCTCGCCTGGAATGTCGGCGTGAGAATGCGCACGATACGGCAGAGCAGGTCCTCGAGACCGGCAGCCTCGGTTTCGGCGTGGTAAAGGCCGAAGAAGGCCTGGCTCTCCGCCTCGCGGACCTGATAGAAGGCGTCGTTCAGGATGAGGACGGTGGCCAACTGGAGTTGCTCCCGCGGCGGCTCGAAGCGGCCCGCGAGCACCGGGTCAAGCAGGCTGCCGAACTCCCGCAGAACTTCGTCCACCGCGGACGGCGGAACGTTCAGCTTGGCCAGGCGGCGGCCGTTGTATTCCACCTGCTCCAGGAATTGGGGGAGTGAGCGGAGGCGTGAAGCAGCCGCAGGTGTGATGGCCAGGAAGGCTCGGACTTGCGCGGCATTATAGCGCCGCTGGCGAAGCAGGGCGGCGAAACGGCGATCCAGGCGGTCGGCGGCGGGAGCGATGGCGCAGACCATGCGCGCTACGTGACGGCGGGCCGCGGCGGTGAGGAGCCGGCTGCTGAGAGGCATGTTGGCCAATCACCACATCGGCAATCTCGGGCTGTCCCTTTAGGGCCTACCCTACGTACTGCACCTCTTCTTCGAGATCCAGGCCGAAGCGCGCGCGCACGCGGGCTTTCAAATCCTGGATGAGCGCGCACAGGTCGGAAGCGGTTCCCGCACCGGCGTTGTAGATCAGGTTGGCGTGATAGCCGGCCACGTGAATGTCGCCGTGCCGACATCCCTTGGCGCCCACCTGCTCTAGAAACCACGCGGCGGGGACCTTGCCTTCGCGCACCACGGAAGCCGGGACTTCGGCCGCCACCGCCGGGGGCAGATCCGCGAGCAGCAGGTTCTTGAAGATGCTGCCGGCGCACCTCATGGTGACCGGAAACTTCTCGTTGCGGACCTTCAGAATCCCGGCGGCGGTCTCGCGCAGTCGAGCGGCGTCGGCAGGCTCCAGCAGCAACTCGGTCGAGAAAATGATCCAGTCCTTGTGGCGCTTGAAAATGCTCTCCCGATAGTGAAACCGGCACTCTTCGTTGGTGAAGACGCGAATTTCGCGGCCATTGTAGAGGCGGACATTGACCACCCGCTCGGAGAGGGAGTGGCCATACGCGCCGGCATTGCCGTAGACCGCCGCGCCGACAGAGCCGGGAATGCCCGCCAGGGTTTCCAGCCCCTGGAGGCCCCTCTCGATGGCGAAATCCACCAGGTCCTCGAAGACCGCGCCGGCCTCCGCTGTGACGCGCCGGCCGGCGGCTATGAGGCGGTCGCCGCGGTAGCGCAGCACGATGCCACGGAAGCCGCCATCGGAAACTACGAGGTTGGTGCCCCCGCCGATCACCATGGTGGGAATGCCACTCGCGCGCGCGGCGGAGAGGGCGGCGATGAAGGACTCGACATGGCCAGTCTCGGCGTAAAGATCGGCGGGCCCCCCAATGCCGAAGCGCGTGTAACGGGAGAGCGGAACGCCGGCGGAAACAGTTAAATTGGGAATCTCGGCGAGACGCGCGCGCGTTTCTTCCGTGGCCGGCATCACCTCAATTATAAGGGAGGCATTCCATGCGTTCCGTATTTCCGGGCTTTCCGAGCGAGGCCATCCAGTTCTTCCGTGGCTTGGCGCGCAACAACAACCGCGACTGGTTCCTGCCGCGCAAAGCGATTTTTGAAGCCCAGGTAAAGCAGCCGATGCGCGAGCTGGTGGCGGAGCTGGACGCGGCCATGATGGGGTTCGCCCCGGAATACATCACCGATCCCGACAAGGCCATCTACCGGATCTATCGCGATACGCGCTTCAGCCAGGACAAAACGCCGTACAAGGACCACATTGCGGCCAGCTTTCACCGCCGCGGCGCGGTGGGCCACTCAGACGCCGGCTATTATTTTTCCGTCTCGCACAAGGAGGTCGGAATTGGCGGCGGCGTGTACATGCCCGCGCCGGAAACCCTGCTGGCCATCCGCCATCACATCGCCGGGCGGCACCGGGAGTTCCGCCGGATTGTCGGCGCCCGCGCAGTGCGGCAGTTGTTCGGCGAGTTGCAGGGGCAGCAGCTTTCGCGCGTGCCGAAAGGCTTTTGCGCGCAGCATCCCGCGGCGGACCTGCTACGATTCAAGCAACTCTTTCTGTACGTGGAGCTTCCGCCGGATCTCGCCGCCACACCCGCGCTCTATGGGGAAATCGTGAAGCGCTTTCGGGCGATGGTGCCGTTTCTGGGATTCTTGACCGCTCCGCTCAAGGGAGGGCACAACTCCATGGGAACGCGGAACTTGCTGCTGTGAACGGAACTGTAACTCGCTTTGTCACCAAACTGTCACAATACCGGCATAAAATAGGTGATACCCAAACAATCCTGAATATGAGCACCTTTTTGATCGTGGTTCTTGTCGGATTGGCCTTGCTGGTGGCTTATCACACAGGGACCTACGGCCGCCGTGGCCGCCGCTGGGGCGGCTAAACCTCTCCCTCTTCCGGCGGCTCGAATGTATCCAGCAGGTCCGGGTTTCTGGCGAAGCGTTTGAGCACGCGGATGATCTCGCCCGAGCGGAAACCGGCGCGCAGCAGCCGGCGATAAGCGGCGGCGAGGTCCTTATCCTCCCGAAAAAGCCCTTCCCGCTGCGCCAGGCGGTATTTGCGGCGGATGAAATCTTCGATCAGGGCTTCCTCGTCAACGTCCTGGTAGACCCTTTGCACCGTGCGTTCGGCCAGGGACGGCGCCACGCGGCGTCGGCGCAGGTCCTGGATCACGCGCGTCCGGCCGAGTTTCTCGTTGGCTAGACGCGCGGAGGCGAATCCCTCCGCGTAGCGGCGGTCGTCCAGGTAGCCGACCTCCTTCAGCCGGGCCAGCACTTCTTCCACGTCGGCGGCGCGCTCGGCCCGGCGGCGCAGCTTTTCCCGCAGTTCACCGGTGGAATGGGCCCGCCCCGCGAGCACCTTGACGGCGTATGTCCACAATGCGCCGCCATCCAGGCGGCGTACCTTGCGCTCCTCCATGATAAGGATTCTCATGGGGAGTATACTGGAAAATGGTTCAAGCTGTCGGCTTGACCAGGAGGAAATATGGATAAGAATGGACTTTCCAGCTTCTTGCTGGGACTAGGCGTGGGTGTCGGCATCGGCATGCTGTTCGCGCCGAAGTCCGGAGAGGAGACCCGCAAACTCATCAAGGACAAGGCGGGCGAAGGCACCGATTATGTGAAGCAGCGCAGCTCGGAGATCAAGCAGACCGCCACGGAATGGGTGGAGAAGGGCAAGGAAGCCCTCGGCCGTCAGAAGGATACCATCTCCGATGCCGTGGAGGCCGGTAAGCAAGCTTATCGCGACGCCGTTAGCCCGCGCGAGCCCTCCAGCGAAGGCACGGCGACGTAAACCAGGAACTGGGGGAAGGGGCCTCGCGCGTGACTGAAGACACGTTTCGCATCGTGGTGGCGGCGGCCGTGGCGCTGGCGTGCATAGCCTTCGTGGTGCAGGCCGTGGTGGCGTTCGCTCTCTACCGCGTCGCCCGAAGGATCGAGCGAAAGGTCGAGCCGCTGGCGGACCGGGCCGAGCCCGTAATCGAGAAGCTCGGGCCGATGATCGACAAGCTCGGACTGGCGGCCGACCAGGTGGGGCCGGCAGCCGACAGAATCGGAGTCGCAGCCGGCAGAATCGGACTCGCGGCTGAGAAGGCCGGGCCGGCGATCGACGAAATCGGAGCCGTAGCCGGCAAAGTCGGACTTGCGGCCGAGAAGGCTGGGCCGGTGATCGACGAAATCGGAGTCGTAGCCGGCAAAGTGGCGCCGGTGGTCGATGAAGTGGGGACGGTTCTGGCCAACACTAACCAGATCGTCGAAGAGACCCGCCCGCGGATTTCCGAGCTTTCCGGCGAAGCCGTCGAGATCGCCAGGTCGGCGCGGCAGCAGGTCGAGCGCATCGGCGAACTCCTGCATGACGCCGGCAATCGCGCCCACACCCGTCTCGAGCAGATCGACCAGGCCGTCGAGAGCACCGTCGAGCAGGTCGGGCAAGTGGGCGACGCCATGAAGCGCGCAGTGTTGCGGCCGGTGCGCGAAGTAAACGGCCTGGCAGCCGGGATTTCGGCCGCAGTTTCCACCCTGGTGCACCACTCGCGCAAACCCTCCGTCGATCAAGCCACGCAGGACGAAGAGATGTTTATTTAGCCTCCTCCCGCCGCACGAATGCCACCACCAGCCGAATCTGTTCATAGGTGATCTCCGCCGGCAGCGCTTCGCGTAACGGCTTCAGCCATTGGGGGCCGAGCCGCCGCACCACCTCTTCAATCTGGCGGTGGTTGGCTTCCCCCACCCACTCCATGCGATATTCCAGCCGTCCTTTTTCTACCAGGTCGGCTACCATGTTGATTACCGTCGAAAGCTGGCGGCCGCGAATCCGCGCAATCTCTTCGAAGCTCTTGCCCTCCGCCACCAGGCGCACGGTCTCTTCGGCGGGCGAAACCTGCGAGACCTCGCGCGCCGCGGCGCGAGCGCCGTTGCGGTAAGCCTCGAAGGCGGCGAAGATTTCGCCTCCGTACAATTCCGCCTTGCGCTCGCCGAACCCGGCGACGCTCAGCAACTCACGCAGATTCGAAGGCTGCTTGCGGCAAAGATCCTCCAGCGCAGCGTCGCTGAGCACGATGTAGGCCGGAACGGCGGCGCGCTGGGCCGTGCGCCAGCGCCATTCCTTGAAGAATTCGAGCAGGTCACGATCCGGCGGTTTCGGCGCCGGGGGCGCCGCGGGCCGGGCTTGCCCGGCCCTTGCGGGAATAGGCGGAGCCGCCGTCTTCGGCTTGCGCTTCTTCTTCACGGCCAGCGGTTCCTCCGGTGTCGCCGTGAGCCACTCTGGGATGTTTCCGCAGACGTCGCACATCTCGCAGCGCTGCCACTTGGGCACCTGGCCGAAGTGCGTGCAGATCTGCAAATGCCGGCACCGGGCGCTCTCGACGAAGCGCCGGACGGCGTGATACCGCTGCCAGGCGCGCTCCTTCTCGTCGCGGTCGTTCAGCTTCTCGATGAAGTAGGCTAGAAGTCCCGCATCTTTCGGCTGCCAGAGCAGCGCGCAATCGGCGGGCAACCCGTCGCGCCCGGCGCGGCCCGCCTCCTGATAAAACTGCTCGATGGATTTCGGCAGTGAGGTGTGGATGACGGCGCGCACCGCGGCCTTGTTGATCCCCAGCCCGAAGGCGATGGTGCCTACCAGCACGCGCACTTCGTCGTTCATCCAGCGCTCCTGATTACGGCGGCGGGTCGCGGTCTCCATCTGGCCGTGGTAGGGGACCGCCGCGATGCGCCGATCCGCCAGAAAATCCACGGTCTGTTCCACCGCGGCAATGGTGGGGGCGTACACGATCGCGCTTTCGCCCTGGTAGGCGCGCAGGGCCGCCAGCAGCAGGCGCGGGTGCGTTTCTTTGTCGCACTGGTGCGCCACGTAGCGCAGATTGGCGCGGTGAAAGCTGGCGATATACTTGTGCGGCTCGCGCAGGCGAAGTTGTTCCAGAATGTCGTGGCGGACGCGCTTGGTGGCGCTGGCGGTGAACGCCGCGATGGGCTTATCCGGAAAGTTCTCGCGCAGCGAGCTGAGCTGGCGGTACTCGGGGCGGAACTCGTGCCCCCATTCGGAGATGCAGTGCGCCTCGTCGATGGCGAAGAACGCCAGCGGCAGCTTGCGCAACCAATCGATGGTATCCTGCCGCGCCAGCCGTTCGGGTGAAAGGTAGAGCAGCCGGAAGGCGCCCTGTGCGGCCGCGCGCATCACCGCGCGCTGCTCTTCGGCCGGCTGCGTGCTGTTGAGGACGGCCGCCGGAATCCCCATGTCGCCGAGCTGCGCCACCTGGTCCTGCATGAGCGCGATCAGCGGCGAAATCACCACCACGGTCTGGCCCAGCGCCAGCGCGGGCAACTGGTAGCACAACGACTTGCCGCCGCCGGTCGGCATGATCACGGCCACGTCGTTGCCGGCCATCAGGCTTTGGATGATCCGCTCCTGCATGGGGCGGAACGAGTCGTAGCCCCAGTACTTCTTCAGGGCTGCGTAGAGGTCGGGCACCGTAGACCTACGAGTGTATCAAGCGTACCCTCTGCGCCGGCGCCGCCTCCAGCATCTCGCGCACCGTCTGGTGCGTCACGGGGTGGCGCAGGCCGGGCGCGAGATCCACCAGCGGCGCCAGCACGAAGCGCCGCTCGGCCATCCTCGGGTGCGGGATCTCCAGCGCCGCGCTGTGCACCACGGCATGGCCGTAGAGCAGGATATCGATATCGATGGTCCGCGGCCCTTTCGCCACCGTGCGGACACGCCCCAGCGCTCGCTCGATCGTGCCGATGCGGGCCAGCAGTTGCATGGGGAACAGGGCGGTCTCGGCTTCCACCACCAGGTTCAGGAACCAGCCCTGGCCGGTGTAGTCCACTGGCTCGGTCTCGTACACCGGCGAGGTGCGCACAACGCGCACGTCCGGCGCCGCCAGCCGCTTGATGGCCGCCCGCAGGTTGGCTTCGCGGTCGCCCAGGTTGGAGCCGAGGCTGAGATAGATGGTCTTCACCGCTCAAAACAGCGCCGGCTGGTCGCCGTTGCGCAGCTTGGGTTTCACGTTGAAGTAGTCGAATGCCAGCTCCGTGGCCGTGCGCCCGCGCGGCGTGCGGTTCAAAAAGCCGAGCTGGATCAGGTACGGCTCGTACACCTCTTCGATGGTGTCCGGCTCTTCGGAGATGGACGCCGCAATGGTGTTCACGCCCACCGGCCCGCCGCGGTACTTCTCGAGGATCGTCAGCATGATCTTCTGGTCGATCTCGTCCAGGCCGTAGCGGTCCACGTCCAGCAGGTTGAGCGCGGTCTGCGCCACCGGCTGCGTGATGCGACCGTCGGCGCGCACTTGCGCGTAATCGCGGACGCGCCGCAGCAGGCGATTGGCGATGCGCGGCGTCCCCCGGCAGCGGCGCGCGATCTCTTCGGCGGCGCCCTCTTCGATGGCCACGCCGAGCAGGCGCGCCGAGCGCTTCACAATCGTCCGCAACTCATCCACCTGATAGGGATCGAGCCGCAGCACCAGCCCGAAGCGGCCCCGCAGCGGCGCGCTCACCAGACCCTGCCGCGTGGTGGCGCCAATGGCCGTAAACTTCGGCATGGGCAGCGAATGCGTGCGCGCGCCCGGCCCCGCGCCCACCAGAATATCCACCCGGAAATCCTCCAGCGCCGCGTAGAGCATCTCTTCCACGTCCGGCAGCAGACGGTGGATTTCGTCGATGAAGAATACCTGGCGGGCGCGGATGTTGCTAAGAATTCCGGTGAGATCGAGCTTCTTCTGAAGCACCGGCCCGGAGGTGGAGGTGAAGGCCACCTCCAGTTCCTCCCCGATGATCGAGGCCAGCGTGGTCTTGCCCAGCCCCGGAGGCCCGTAGAGCAGCACGTGGTCCATGGCTTCGCCGCGCATGCGTGCGGCCTCAATGGCGATTCCCAGGTTTTCCTTCAGCTTGGGCTGCCCGGTGAAGTCGGCCAGGCGGCGCGGGCGGAGGCCCGCTTCGAACTGCAAATCCTCGGCCTGGCGATCGCCGGAAATCAGTTGCCGGTCGGGCATGTGCTACCAGCTTACCGTACCAATTCCAGAGCGCGCCGGAAGAGCGGTTCGAACTCCGCGGAGCCAGCGGGTGCCCCGCCGCCCGCCTTGGCCTTGCGCACCGCCGCCTCGGCCTGCGCCCGCCCGCAGCCCAGGTTCAGGAGCGCCGAAAGCACGTCCTGATCGACGGGCGAAAGCGCGGCCGCGGCGGGCGTTCCGGGTTCCTCCCCGGTAACCGCGGGCAGTTTGTCGCGCAGTTCCAGCACCATGCGCTCAGCGGTCTTCTTGCCGACCCCCGGAATCCGCACCAGCCGCTCCACTTCCCCGCGCCGGATGAAGTTGATGAGGTCCGGCGCCGCCAGCCCCGAGAGAATCTTCACCGCCAGCGTCGGCCCGATGCCGCTCACCCCGATGAGCTTCTCGAACAGCGCCTTTTCATCCTGGGTGAGGAAGCCGTAAAGGGCCAGCGCATCCTCCCGCACGTGGGTATGGATGCGCAGCCGGACCTCCTTGCCGGGTTCCGGCAGGCGCGTGAACGTCGAGACCGGGATGGTGACATCGTACCCCACGCCGCCGGTCTCGACGATGGCCTGGTTGGGGTGCTTCTCCAGCAGTACGCCGCGCAGTAAAGCGATCATCAATACGATTGTAGTGGTGCCCGCGCCAACCTGCGCATCCAGCCATCCTCCCTCTAAACCGCGGCGCTATAATTCCTTTTCAGGAGGAGTCTATGGTGCGCTTCATTTCGTTTCTGACGCCCGTTCTGTTGCTGCCGCTCCTCGACTGCGGCGGCTCGCAGCACGACGTGCAGGAAAAGTACTTTCTCATCTCCGCTAATATCAAAGTCCCCTACTGGCAGGAAGCCGCCGCCGGTTTCAACCGCGCCGCGGCCCAAATGCATGTCCATGCCGAATTCGTGGGCCCCGAGACCTATGACCCCAAGGCCCAGCACGAGCAGTTCCAGGACGTGCTCAAGCAAAAACCCACCGGCATCCTCGTCTCCGCCAGCGCCCCGGACCTCCTCAACAACGACATTGATGCCGCCATCGCCCAGGGCGTGCCGGTGATTGCCATGGACTCCGACGCTCCCGGCAGCAAGCGCCTGTTCTTCATCGGCACCGACAACTACCAGGCCGGCGTCATGGGTGCGCGCATGCTCGCCAAAGGTCTCGCCGGCAAGGGCAATGTGGTCGTCTTTACCATCCCCGAGCAGGCCAATCTGAAAGACCGCCTGCGTGGTTACACCGATGTCTTCGCCGAACACCCGCAGATCAAGATCACCCAGGTGATCGACGAACACGGCGATCCCGGCGTCGTTTTCGACCGCACCATGGAAATGGTGGAAAAGGCGCCAAAGTGGACGCCTTCGCCTGCCTCACCTCCATCGCCGGGCCCGAAGTCGCCGAAGTCTTGGGCCGCAAGAACGTCACCGGCAAGCTGGTCGTCGCCATGGACACTGACCAGCGCACGCTGGAAGGCATCCGGAAGGGCCTCATCACAGCCGCCATCGGCCAGAAGCCGTTTACCATGGCCTACCTGGGCGCTAAACTGCTCGACGACCTGCATCACCACCCGCTCCAGTCCCTGACCGTAAACTGGCCTCAGGATTCCTTCTCCCCAATCCCCACGTTCGTGGACACCGGCGTCACCCTCATCGATAAGGGCAACGTGGAAAGTTTCATAAAAGCGCGCAACTCTGCCACCGCCGCCCAATGATCGTCTGGAAATCGCGCGAGTTCAGTCGGAACGATGGGCCTTGCCGGCGATTCGTTCCATACGGATGCGTACCACCGCCGTTCGGAAGCCGGAAGCGGCGATAGCTTTTTCCGCCTCGGGCGTCAGCGCCCCGCAGAAGCGGACGGCCAGAAGCTCCAGAGCCCGCCGTCTCTCCGCCGGATCGGTTACCGCAGCCGCCCGGCCGAATACCACGGCGCTCTCATAGAGCGTGGACAACTTTGCCGGCAACACCCTGGCGTCCGCCACGGCGCAAAACGAGACCCGCTCTTCATGAGCGATGTTCTCCAGTTTGTGTCCCTCCATGGCGCAGTGAATGTAGAGCGCGTCCCCGCTCACCACATGGTTCACGGGGACGGCATAAGGCCATCCGTCGGCGCCCACGGTGGCCAACACGCCGTGCTCCGCCCGCGCTAGGATCTCCCGAGCCTGGTCTTCGGTAAGCGCCCTGTCGCTTCGTCGTATCTCCCTGAAAGCAGTCATCTCCCGGAACTCGTGAACAGTTTAACAGGAATGCGGGGCTAAAGCCTTGGTCTCCAAGGGAACGCCCGGCCGCCCCCGCACCGGATGCGCCGTTCAATGCACTGTAACGCACATTTCAGACACCGCCTCGCAACGTTTCCGCACCGGTAATTTGTTATCCTAATGATTTGTAAGGGGTGCACCATTACGCGTAGATTCCTGCTATACGGTTGTCTTTTGTTAATGGTGCGCGCCACGGCTTCGAGCGCCTGCCGTGATTGCGCCCAGCCGGGATTCGGAGGTCCTGGCGAAAACCGCTTCACCGCGTACGATCCCATTTGCCGCGGCGACGTCTGCCGCGACTCCGGTTACCCCCAAGTTTTCGTTAACGGCGCCGATCTGACCCTCTTCATCCGGGTCACCGATCTTGTGTTTGGCGGCCCGGCGCCCACATTCTCGTTCGAACGCTCCTACAACATGGGCGACACCCACGCGGGGCCCTTCGGCGCGGGTTGGTCCTTCAGTCTGGGAGACAGCCTCACCACTGATACCGACGACAGCCTCGTGCTGCGCCGCGCTTCGGGGCGCACCGACCGGTTCGCGCCCGGGGTGCCCTTTGCATCGTCCAGCGCGTTCCTCGCGGTAACCTCCACCACCGATACGCTGGTCCAGAACAGCGACCGCACGTACACCCTAAGCAGCCCGGGCTCCACCACCATGCGGGTTTTCAGCCCCGATGGACGGCTGCTGGCCATCCAGGACTCCGGCGCTACCCGCGTTTCGCTGAATTACGATTCCTCCAACCGGTTGACAGGCGCTAATTATCGCGGGCGATCGCTCAACTTCTCCTACGACGCTGGCGGCCACGTCACCTCTATCTCCGATTCCGCCGGGCGGTCCATCGCTTACTCCTATACTGTGGACGGGCGCCTCGCGCAACAGACCAACGCCGATGGCGAGACCGTCGCGTATCAATATGACGGCTCCGGAAACCTGGTTTCCATCGCCTACGCCGGCGGCAAAATTGCCATCGCTTACTTGAGCGATCCTCCGTACACCTCCGTGGCCAGCGTCACCACGCCTGACGGCGCCGTGCGCCGCTATAGCGTTCCCAACGACCCCACCCAGATCCAGGTTACGGACGGGAATGGCGATGCCACCCTCTACGTTTCCAACCCGGCCGGACTTTTGCTTTCCGCCACCGACCCAGCCGGCAACACCGTCTCTTACACTTACGACACCTCCGGCCGGCGCATCAAGACGGTGGACGGCAACGGTGACACCGCCAGCTTCACTTACGATGCCAACGGCAACCTGGTGGGAATCACCGACGGCGCGGGCAACCGCTGGTCCGCCGACTATACCGCCGCCGGCCCGGCCCACATTACCGATCCCAACGGCAACATCTGGGCCCTCAAGTACGACTCTTCCGGAAACCTCGTGGGAGTGACCGACCCCGCCGGCGGCGCAGTCTCCGCCGTCCGCTCCGCCTCCGGCCAGATCACCGGCATCACCGATGCGCGCGGCAGCAAGACCAGCTATCAATACGACGCCAACGGCCTCATGGCCACATTCATAGACGCCCTTAACGGCACCTGGAGCTATCAATACGACGGCGCCGCCCGCGCGGTGTCGCGCACCGATCCCGGCGGCTCCGTGCTCCAGGCCGGCTACAACGTCGGTAACCGCATCACCACGCTTACAGCCGGCAACGTGCAAGTGGCGTTCGATTTCTCCCTCATTCAGCGCGACAGCCTCAACCGCCTGGTGAGCTACACCGATTCTTTCGGCAACCAGGTCGCTTATACCTACGACGCCGCCGGCCAATTGATCAGCATGACGCTGCCCGGAGGGAACACCGTCACCTACCAGTACGATCACGCCCACCGGCTGAGCCAGGTCTCGGACTGGCTGGGCAACTTCGCGCTCTACCGTTACGATGCCGCCGGATGGCCGCTCAGCGTCACCGTCTCCGGCGGCCCCATCGCCATCTATCAGTACGACGCCGCGCACAATCTGCGCGCCATCGTCAGCAGCGGGCCGGATGGTTCGCCCGTAGCCGGTTACCGGTACACCTTTGACGCCAATGCCAACCGCACCGCCGTCAGCGCGCTCGAGCCTTTCACCGCGGCGGTTTCCTTCCCTGCCTACTCGCTCGCCTACGATGCCGCCAACCATCCGGTCACCCGCAGCGACGGCCAGAGCTACACCTACGATTCGCGCGGCAACCTCACCGCCATCCAGGGATCCCGCAACGTCACCCTCGGCTACGACGCTTTCGGCCGCTTGCAGAGCTTCAACGCCGACACTTCGACCACCTACGGCTACGATTCCACGGGCCTTCGCGTGGTGCGCACCGTCGATGGAACGGCCCGCCTTTTCCTCTACGATCTGTCCGGTTCGCGGCCGCGCGTAGTGATGGAGATGGACGGCTCCTACACGCCCATCGCCTGGTACGTCTACGGCCTGGGTCTTCTCTGGAAGGTGGCTGCCGACAGCTCGACGTACTTCTATCACTTCGATGGCGACGGCAACGTGGTGGCGCTCTCGACTCCCACCGGGGGCGTGGTGAACCAGTACCGTTACGATCCCACCGGCCGCTTGGTGGCCTCCAACGAAATCGTTGAGAACATGTTCCGCGCGCACGGTGAAGCCGGCTGGACGGACGACGGCAACGGCCTCGTCTTTACCAACAGCCTCTACCAGTTTCCGGAATTGCGCCTGACCCTGCCCGCGACGGCCGACCCATCCCCGCCCGCTACCGGCCTGTCGCCGCAATTCCCGGGCGCCGGAGCTTGCTTCTTACAAGGCGTCTCGAACTGCCTGGTCGCTACTGGCGGGAGGGATCGGTGAGGCGCCGGGCCGCCTTCGTGCTGTGCGCCGCCCTGGCGCTCAGCCGGGCCATGTCTGGTCAGTGCCAGTCCGGCCAGGCTGGCCAGACGCCGGTGCTGACTCCCGGAGTCGCCACGAAAGGGTCCGTCGGGCAACAAACCCAAGCCGCCTTCGGCTTCTGCGCCACTCCCGGTGATGCCGTTCTCATCCGTCTGCTGACGCTCAGCCAGGATTACTCGCTCCAGATCACTCTCACGTGGAGCTACGGCTCTCCGATTGTTCAGTTCCCGCAGACCATTCAACGCTATGTTTATTCGGTCCCCAACCCGACTGCGGGCCTTCCGCCCATCCAGTCCTTCGGCCCGGCTGTCGCTGGCTCCACCTTCGGTGGAGAGTACGATCTTCCCGCCGGCAGCCAAGGCTATTACACGATCACGGTTTACAGCCAGAACCAGGTCGCGGGGGATTTCCTGCTGATCTACACCAGCCTGGAGGGCAAGTGCCCATCGTCCAATCCGTCCTGCGGCGTGGTGCCTCTGAACTGCGGCGTTCCGGCGCTGAACCAGCAGATCGGCTCGCCTCAGCCAGTCAGCCCACAGCAGCCGGCCAGCCCGTGGATGCAGATCAACAGTTACCAGTTTCAAGCCAACCCCGGCGACATGCTCAGCGTGCGGGCTGCCAAGTACGCCAGCCAGACGATGTCTCTCGCTTCTGGTTTCAACCTCGGCGTGTTCGCTTACGACTCGTCCGGACACCTGCTGTATCTCAATTCCGCCACCAGCCAACTCGCCGGGACGCAGACCAATCCGGCAGTTGAGACGAGAATGGATCTGCCGGCGCCCCCCGACGGGATCGTCAACATCATTGTTTTCGACTTGGCCAACCGCACCGGCAATTACGGGATTTCCGGCTCCACGCTCAACCGTCCGTGCACCAGCAAGTCTCTGACCTGCGGCTCCGCCAGTCAGGGGAAGCTCGCCAGTCCCCTGACCTTCGATTCCTACAGTGCTTCCCTATCGGGCGGCGCCACGATTTCCATTCGCACCGCGACCACCGACGCCGGCAGCTCCTTGGTGCCCGTCGTGGAAGTGTACGATCCCACGGGGAATGCCGTGCCATCCGCCCAGTCGGTCGCCACGGCCACATTCAAGACGAGCGTGGCGGGCAACTATACCGTTCTTGTCGAGAGCTCGAATTACCTTCAAACCGGCGGCTACGCTGTTGCCTTCGCGCGGCTCGACGTACCCTGCAATGCAGGGGGCGCGCCGCCGCAGGTGCTTTCCTGCGCCTCCGTGGTGGACGGCTCCATCAGCGGAGCGCTGCAGACGAATGCCTACTCGGTGGCCGCCCAGGCCAATGACGCCTTCCTGTTACGTCTCGAACAGACCAGCCCAAGTTCCGCCTTTAGGCCCCGCGTGGATATCTACAATCCACAGGGAAATCCCATTCAGTTCATCAACACCAACTCTCTGGCGCGCCTCAACTTCACCGTTCCCGCGGATGGTTCCTATACCTTGTCGGTGTCGGACAGCAGCGCCGGCGGCGGCCAAGCCGGCACATATTCGCTTTCGCTCGTGCGGCTGAACCGGCCCTGCAATGCCGGAACCCTCGCCTGCGGCACGCTGGCGGCCGGCAATCTTTCGCGCCCTCTCGCATCCTCCGTCTATACGTACACCGCTGCCGCGGGTGAGTCGTTCACCCTCCGTATGTTGAATTACACCGGCGCACTCCAGCCCGATCTCGAAGTCTACGACCCGCAGGGCAACCCCGTCGGGCAGAGCACTTCCGGCAACGTCACCGGCGTGGATGTGGCCCAGCCCGTGGGCGGCGTCTACACCGTGGTCGCCATAGACGCGGGCCCTCTCCAGGCCGGAGGACCTTTCGGCATCGAGCTGCTGCGGACCAGGAACGCCTGCTCGGCCGCTTCGCCGCAGGGACAGACGGTGAACGGCGTCATCAACGGCGCGGAGCCATTCATCTCCTACAGCGTACCGGCCACCAACGGGGACGCGCTGTTGGTGCGCAGCGCCTCCCTGACGCCGGGCTTCGCCGCCCAAATGGACCTCTACGACCCCACCGGCGTCCGCCTTAATTCCAGCACCTTCGCGCTGTCGAGCACGGTCTCCGCAACTGGCAGCTACACCGTCGTGGTGGGCGCTTCCGCCCCGCTCACGGCCGGCGGCTACGCGCTTTCCTGGCAGTTGCTCAACAAGCCTGCCGCCACATCCGCCTTGCAGTGTGGCGGCTCCACCACGGCTTCGCTTTCCGCCGCTAACGAGTTTCGCTATTACCTCGCCGGCGCCAATGCGGGCGATCTGATCCGGCTGATCTTTACCAAGATCTCCGCTAACTTCTCTCCACAGATCGAGCTGTTCGATCCCACCGGCGCGCGGGTCGCAGCCACTTCCACTATCAGCCAGAAGGCCAAGTCGGGCGGCGCTTACCTGGTGGTGGTGAGCCCCTCCACCGCTTCGAGCGCGACCGGCTCGTTCACGGTGGCCTTCCAGCGCCCCAACAATCCGTGCTCACCCGCGACTCTGGCCTGCGGCCAGCCAACGTTGCGCCAGGTCGCCATCCCCGGCCAGCTCGATATCTTCGTGTTTGCCGGCACTCGCGGCGGCCAGGCCGACATCAAGCTGGCGTCGCGTTCGGGCGCCTACTCCCCCTACGCGGAGTTGTACGACGCCTCCGGCAACCAGCTCACCGCCACTGCGAGCGGGCAGCTTACTTACGTGATCCTGACCACCGGCACCTACACGCTGCTCGTCCGCGACCTCGGCGGAGTCAATCTGGGCAGCTATCGTGCGAGCTTCCAGGACGATTATAACCCCTGCGCCATCGCTGACACGGAGCCGCCCGTGGTGACTCTGCTCAAGCCCACCGCCGGCGAAGTGATCGTCGGCAGCACCACGTACCGCATTCAGTGGCAGTCGGACGACAACGTCGGTGTGGCCAGCCAGAATATTGCGCTTTCGACGGATGGCGGGCAGACCTTCGCCACGGCGATTGCCAGCGGTCTGGCCGGTAATGCCCAGACCTACAACTGGTTCGTGCCGCCGAATATCGCGCCCAGCCGCACGGCTGTGATCCAAGTCACCGCCACCGACGCCGCCGGCAACGCGCAATCCGCCTCCAGCGGCCTCGTTTCCCTCATCGGCTCCGGATTTACTGCCAACAGCACCGCCGCCTACACCTACGACTCGTTGAACCGGCTGACGCGGGCCGTCCTGGGCGACGGACGCACCATCGTCTATACCTGGGACGCCGCCGGTAATCTGGTCGCGATCACGGTTTCAGGGCAGTAGGGGTTAGGACAAGGCGGTTGCAAAAAATGACCTCTGGTGCGCGCTCGGGTCTTGGGGCCCGTGGTTGGTTCCAACTTCCCACACGGGGGACGCCACGCCCTCTTGGATCCAGTTCTACGGGTTGGGCCGTCTTGTGGCAATGTGACGTGATCGGGACTTGTCACAGGAGTGATCCGCCGGGATGCCGCTTGCCGGCTCTCTCCGAGTGGCCGGCCACCCGGACGAAGCTGGATCTAAACCCTGCCGCGTCAGACAGGCTCTTCTCTCGTAGTTCAGGGGTCTCAGGGATCCCCCTTGACAAGGCACTCCGGGCGCTGTAACATATATTGCAGTGCCATATATGGAACCGACATCGATTGACCGGGAGTGGAAGAAAGGCAGCGCCGAGATGCTCATCCTGTCGCTGCTCGAAGCCACGCCTCGCCACGGCTATGAACTCAGCAAGCTGATCGAACAGCGATCGCATGGCGCGCTCCGCTTTCACGCAGCGTCCCTATACCCGCTGCTGTATCGCCTGGAAAAACGTGGCTGGGTTCAAGGCCATTGGGTCGAGAAGGCGGACAGCGGCGCCGGCGCTATTACCGGCTGACGGCGCAGGGAGAGCACATCCTGGCTTCCCAGCGCGAGGGCTGGCAGGCGTTTATCCAGGCCATCAGCCGAATCACAGGAGTCGAAAGTGCCTGACTGGAAGGACCTCATTCGCAGCCAACTGGCGGACTTGAACCTCGCTCCTGCCCGGGAGTCCGAGATTGTCGAGGAGTTAGCCCAACATGCCGAGGACCGTTACCGCGAGCTGCAAAGCTGCGGGACTTCTGAGGCGGAGGCCCGCCGGATCGCGCTGGAAGAAATCAGCGATCACGAGCTGCTGGCCGGGGAATTGCGAGCCGTCGAGCGGACCCATGCTCCGGAGCCTGCCGTCTGGGGTGGAGGCCTGTACCGGGACGTGCGTTACGGAATCCGCAGCCTGCGCAAAAGCCTGGCGTGGACGCTCGTCGC
The DNA here is from genome assembly GCA_963768385.1 of Bryobacterales bacterium. GTDB lineage: Bacteria > Acidobacteriota > Terriglobia > Bryobacterales > Bryobacteraceae > Fen-178. The sequence goes on along the minus strand of CAVYHQ010000013.1, from coordinate 78,890 downwards.
GGTCGCGGTTCTCGGCATTGGAATCGGCGCCAACGTGGCCATGTTCACGGTCGTCGATGCCGCGTTTCTGCGGCCTCTGCGTTTTCCGCAACCCGAGCGCCTGGTTCAGATCCAGGAGTCGCCGCCGGAGGGTGGGCTCATGCCCGTTTCCTACCCTGATTTCGTTGACTGGGAAAAGCAGAGCCGGTCGTTCGAATCGATGGGCATCGCGGGAGTGTTCCAGGAGACGCTGAAGAGGCCCGGTGGGAACGAGCGCATCCAGGTCGCGTATGTGTCGCCGGGATTCCACGTCGTTTGCGGCGTCAAGCCTCTGGTGGGCCGTGCGCTCGCCGCGGCCGATGATCGAACGGCCGCGCCCCCCGTCGCGCTGCTCTCTCAGCGTTTCTGGCAAAGCCACTTTGCCAGCGACCCGGGGGCGATGGGCCGCACGCTCACCCTCGACGATCAGGTGTGGACAATTGCCGGTGTGATCCCTTCCTTTCAAGGCCAGCGTACGCCGGAAGTCTCCGTGCCGATCGCGTTTGCACAGAACAAGTGGGGCCTCAGCGTGCGCGAGCAGCACAGCAATACCGGCGTGACGGCGCGCCTGCGGGCCGGCGTGAGCATCGAGCAGGCACGCGCCGAAATGAAGCTCATCGCGGACCGCCTCGCCAAGAAGTATCCCGGCTCCAACGGCGGCGTCGCTGCTGTTGTTGTGCCGCTCCGCGAGTATATCGGCGGCGGCATTCGTCAACCCGTTCTGCTGATGTTCGGCGCCGTCGGACTGCTCCTGCTGATCGCCTGCGCCAACGTGGCGGGACTGCTGCTGGCGCGAGCGGCGGTGCGGCAGCGCGAAGTCGCCATCCGCACCGCGCTCGGAGCCACCCGAGCCCAGCTCATCCAGCAGTTGCTGACCGAGAGCCTGCTCCTGGCGCTGGCGGGAGCGGCCGCCGGTGTGGCATTCGCCCGCATCGGTCTGGCAGGGTTGCAGCGCATCTTCCCTGCCGCCGAAGACCTGGGGGGCATCGGGATCGACCTGCGCGTGCTGGTATTCGCGGTGTTGGCGGCGGCGCTGACAAGCCTTCTATTCGGGCTGGTCCCGGCGGTTCAGCTCGCGCGGTCGAGCGTGGCGGAGGCACTGAAATCCGGAGGGCGGGGCACGCGCGGCGCGATTCGGCTGCACACGCGCAAACTCCTCGTGGCCGGTCAGGTCACTCTAGCCGTAGTGCTCTCGATCGGCGCCGGCCTGCTGATGCGCAGCCTATTTGCGGTGCTCCAGACGGACCCTGGCTTCAGCCCCGAACGTGTCGTGGTCGCCCCGATTCTGCCGCCTGATCGCAAGGGTGCAGACCTTTCCCAAAACTCGCGGCTCCTGCGGGACTTGACGGAGCGGCTTGCGGGCGTTTCGGGCGTGCAGGCCGCCGGAGCCATCGACAGCCTTCCGTTTAGCAACCCCGATTCCTACGCCAATTTCTACCGTGACGACCGGCCCGTCCCTGCGCCGGGTCAGGTTCCGAACGCGATGAAAGCCGCCGCAACCCCCGGATACTTCCGGGCCATGGGCATCCCGCTGCGCAGAGGGCGCTTATTCAACGCCTCCGACGGCCACATGCCCCCGTTGAAGCGCGACATGTCCTCCGTGGTTGCGTACATTCAGTCGGCTGAGTTGGTGGCCGTGATCAACGAAACCATGGCGCGCCGGTTCTGGCCCGGCGAGGATCCCATCGGAAAATCCTTCCGCTTCGGGCCGCCATCCCTGAAGGGATGTCGCGTGAAGATCGTGGGCGTGGTCGGAGACGCCAGGCAGTACGGCCTCGACCAGCCGGTCATGCCGCAGTATTTCTTCCCAGCCGACCAGTTCCCAATTCTCGAAGCACGGCTGGTGGTCAGGACCACCGGGGATGTCGCTGGGCTGGCCCCGACGATTCGTCAGGTCGTCGCCGAGTTCCAGCCCGACGCAGTCGTGACCCGCGTGGAGTCCATGGAGACGCTGATTGGCCGCAGCCTGGCGAGCCGGCGGAACAACCTGGCGCTTCTCGGATTGTTCTCAGGCGCCGCGCTGCTGCTAGCGGCGCTGGGACTCTACGCCACCATGGCCTATATCGTGGCGCAGCGCACGCAGGAGATCGGGGTGCGCATGGCGCTGGGAGCTGCGGCTGCGGACGTTCGGATGATGGTGGTGCGCGAGGGCGCGAAGCTTGCGGGTGTCGGAGTTGTCATCGGGCTTGTCGCGGCACTGGCCGGAACACGCGTAGTATCGAGTATGTTGTACGGCATCACGGCTACCGACTTGCTTACCTACGCGGGCTCGGCGGTTCTGTTGGTCTTAGTCATGCTGGTGGCCAGCTACATCCCAGCTTGGCGGGCGAGTCGGGTGGACCCCCTCGTCGCGCTGCGCTTCGAGTGAGGGCCTCACGGCGAAGACCCGCTGGAGATCGCCAGGATGCCGCCGGGTTGCTCGCCGCACTGGAGGCCAGCCCGGCCAGCGCCGGACGCTGCTGGCGATCTGGTGCGAATCACGGTTTCAGGCCAGTAGCGTCGCCGGGGCCTTCCGCCGTCAACCGTTTCCGCGAGTCGTCGGTGAAATAGAACACCAGGTAGGCCAGGCCGACAGCCAGCGGGATCACCCCAAGCAGAGCTACACCCGGCGGCATGCCCGCCTTCTCCGTGGCCGCGTCTTTCTCGGCAATCTGCCTGGCCTGGTCGATGGGGATTTCGAGATACCGGCTGATGTCCCTGGCCCTCATGGCCACGAACTCGGCCGACTGCGGCCGCTGCGACGACCACGAGATGCCGAGCAGGCAGACGATCAAAGCCGCGCCGCTGAAGCTCCAGATCAAGCCCCGCAGCAGGTAGACGCGGGGCGACCACGGGGCGGGCTCCGGCCCCAGCGGGATCGCGGTTCCTTTTTCAAGCGCCGACATGCGCTCCTGGTGCAGCATGAGTTTCTGGCGGTATCGCAGGTACAACACGGCCAGGATCAGCACGAAAATCAGGAAGGCTAGAAGCGCCAGCAAATAACCGGTTTCACGCATCTTCGTTTCTCCTTGCCGATTGAGACTTGCCTTTGGGAGCGAATGTTTCGAAACATGGGCGCCTCTGTCTGTGGTCTAAATAGGCTATGGCGGAAGAGTTCGAGCGGATCGTCCGCGAATTCCAGGACAAGATCTTCCGCCTGGCGTTTTCCATGCTGGGAGATCGCACCGCCGCCGAAGAAACCACCCAGGACGTGTTGTTCCGCGTGTGGAAAGGGCTGCCCCGTTTCCGCGCCGAATCGTCGCTCTCCACCTGGATTTACGCGATCGCCCGCAACGCCTGCCTGACGGCGCGGACGCGCGGCGGACCGCCGACGGTTTCGCTCGAGGAGCCGGCTGCACGGATCCAAGCGGAGAGGCGCGCGTCGGCCGGCCGGCCCATGGCTGCGTCTCCCGATGCCGGCGCTTTGCTGGACCGCTTGCCGGCCAGGTACCGGCACGTGGTGGCGCTCTTCTACATGCAGGAAAAGTCGTACGATGAAGTGGCGCGCATGCTCGGCCTGCCGCTGGGGACGGTGAAGACGTACCTGTTTCGCGCGCGGCAAAGCCTGGCTGAGGAGCTGGCTAGAGAGCGCGTCCGGAAAGGAGCGATGTAATGGCCTGCCCGGAGTTCGAAGATCTGGTGCGCGAGGGCGCCGGGGGCCATGCCGCGCACTGCGAGGACTGCCGCGCGCTGCTCGATGCCCTGGCCGATGTGGATGCCGCCTTCGAGGCGGCTTTCGCGGGCGTCTCCGCGCCGCCCGGCATGGCTGCCGCCGTGCGCGCGCGCGTGGCCCGGGAGATCCACTTGCAGAGGCCTTCCCCGCTGCCTGAGATCCTGGATTTCATCGGCTGGGCCGCCGTGCTGGCTCTGGCCGCCGTCCTTCTGCCACGCTTCCTGCCCCTGATCGACGCGGCCCTGGCCGGGCGCGGGTAGGCCGCCCTCACACTACCGTTTCCCGCCGCCGTTCGATCGTCCGGATCAGCGCATACGCCATCCCGGCCAGCGCCACCGCGATCCCCAAAATCACCCATACGTGGCGCGCCAGGAACGTTTGCGCATCCGCCCCGAGCTGTATGCCCAGGTAGGCTTCGCCGAAATAGCGGATCACGCGCGCCAGCAGAATCACGGCCAGGATCTTGCTGAACGGGGTCTTCAACGCGCCCGCCGAAACCACGAACACTTTGAGCGGCAGTGGCAGCACCGGCGTCACGGCCGGGATGAATACGGTCAGCATGCCATAGCGGTCGAACCACCGCTCGAAGCGCCGCTGTCTGCCCAGCGGCGGTTCGCCCTTGAAGAATAGCCGGCGGCCATGGCGAACGGCCAGGAACAGGCTGATGCTTCCGCCGGCCGTGCCCAGCACCGCCATGAATGCGGTGAAGTAGGCGCGCTGCGGAGCCTTCACCGCCACCAGAATCAGCAACGCATCCATCGTCGCTGGAAGCGGCATGCCCACCGAATCGATGAAGCCGAGCAGGAAGACGCCCCAGGGCCCAAATGCAATCAGCGCCGCCACGATTTTAGAAAGCAATTTCCCGCCTTAGATCATGTCCGCGAACGACTTCCGCAGCTTGTAGAACCACGCGTGCCCGAGCACGAACACCACCGCCGCCACCACCCACAGTTTCCACAGCGCACCCCACGCCGGCGCGTGGTTTTCCAGAAGAATCGCACGGTAGCCGCGCACCAGAACATAAATCGGGTTCTTGGAGAGCAATACCATGGCGGCCGGCGGCAAAGAGGTTTCAGGATAGCAGATCGGCGTCACGAAAAACCAGATGGTCAGCACGAATCCCATCACCTGGCCCAGGTCCCGCACGAAGACTCCCAGGGCCGCCAGAAACCAGCTCACACCCGCGGTGAACAACACTTGGGGAATCAATAATGTCGGCAGCCATACCACCGACGGCGGCACTCCGCCGCGGACCGCCAGCAGGAACGCGCAGAACAGCGCCAACGCGAACAGCTCGCTCACCAGTCCCGCGGCCACCAGGTTCACGGGCAGCGTTTCCACCGCGAACACCAGCTTCTTCACAAAATTGCGGTGCTCCAGCATCACCCCCGGCGAGCGCCCGGCCGCCTCGCTGAATGCCAGCCACGGCAGCATGCCCGCCAGGAAATACAGCGCGAACCCCGAGCGGCTCTGGTCCTGCCCGAAGCGCGATCGCAGCACCACTCCGAAGACGAAGAAGTACGTGAGCATGAGGAGCAGCGGATTGATAAGCGTCCAGAACGCGCCGCCGAACGAGCCGCGGTAGCGCCCCAGAATGTCCCGCCGCACCATGACGCGAATCAGCCCGCGGTTTCGCCAGATGGTCAGCACGGGGTAGGTAAAGGCCCGGCCCACGGCGCGCAACTCCCGTTCGCGCCGCAGCGTGGCGCTGGTGGTCACGCGTACGCGTCCCAGTTTGACCACCCCATCCTTGGCGGCGCACTCCACCAGAAGGAATGGCCAGCCTTGGTCGTAATACCAGCACACGCCTTCCTTCATGGGCGAAAGCACCACCTGGTAGCGGCCGTCCTCGGCCGGCAGTTCGAAATCCATCTTGACGGCCGCCGATTCACCAGGCCTCACGTCGCCCTCGGGATGCTCGCGCGCCCCGTCCACGATGAGGGTGCCGGTTTCCGCGTCGAAGAGGTGATAGCCGATGCCAAAGCCTTCCGCCGCGCGCCAGGTCTCTTCGGAGTCGTTGCGAATCGCGAACTCGACATGCACTGTGCGGGCCGCCTGGTCCAGTCTCGCCCCTGACAGGAGGTAGGTGGCGCTCATACGTACAGCCACCCGGGGTACCGTTCCTTCACCGGGCCCGTCTTTCGCCCCACCGCGTAGATTCCGTCTCCGCGCAGATCTGTTTCCAGGCGGTAGCGTTCCAGCAGGTGCACCACCCAGCCGTATTCCGGACGCGGCAGATCCAGGAATTCGCCGGTCTCCAGCCGCGCCACTTCGAACCCCGAATTCTCCAGCAACATGCGGATCTCGCGCGGCGTGTATTCGCGATTATGCCGCGCTTCCACCTCGCCCGAGTCCGGCGGCCGGAGGTAAGCCTGGAAAAAGCCCGGATGATATCCCTGGAGAATCGCCGCGATGCCCCGCAGCCCCGCCACGTTCGGCGTGGTCAGCACCAGGTGGCCGCCGGGCTTCAGAATGCGGTTGACTTCGCACATCAGGTGCATCGGGTCTTCAAACAGGTGCTCGATCAGCTCGCAGCACAGGACCGTCGAAAAATGCCCGTCGGGATACGGAAACCGATGCTTCTCGGCGTCGAAATGATCGACGTCGCACTCGAACGGCTCACCCTCGGCGGATGTCATCACGCGGTGATCCACGCGGCCTGGCTCGCCATAGTAGCATCCGCGCACTTCGCCATAGCCCAGCTTGCTGTCGAGCGCTGGCGTGATCTGCAGGTATGCCCCCATTTCGAGGATGCGGTCCAAAGCGCCGCCAGGCGGAGTGATATCGAGGGTCTTGACCAGGCGCGTCTGGTGCGTTTCCAGGTAGCCGCGGCCCGGCTTGCTGGCCTCCCATCCTCGCAGGTAATCGGGCAAGTCGGGTCCGAACTCGGGCGGCGGCGCGTCCTCCAGCGGGATAGTAGCGGCTTCCTCGCGATACTCCCGGCCTTCCACCACCGCCTCCAGAAAGGCCGCGTACCGCCGTGCTACCGCCGCCCAGTTGCACTCGCGCGCTACGTAGTCCTTCGCCCGGGCTCCCAACGCCTGGGCCACGTCGGGCCGCGACACCAGCAGGTTCAGGTACTCGAAGATCAGGTCCTCCTCACCCGGCCCCACCGGCACCTTGAGACACACATCGTCGGGGAATTCCTGAAACGAGCCGACCTCCGAAACCATCACCGCCTTGCCCAGTCCCAGCGACCGCAGCAGCGTGCCCGAACTCTCTCCCACCGTCGGATAGCGCAGGTTGAGCACGATGTCGCACGCCCCCAGGTAGCCGGTGAACTCTTCCATGGGCACAAAGCCCAACACCCGCACGTTCGCCGAAAGGCCCATCGAGCCGATCATCGCTTCCAGCGGAAACTCGGGATGCGGCTCCCCCACCAGGATCATCCTGGCGTTGGGCACCAGCCGCACCAGCCGCCGGAATGCGCGCAGCGATTCCGCAATCCGCTTGTAGGGCTTCAAGAACCCGAAAACTCCGATCAAGGGGGTGATCTCATCCAGGCCCAATCTGTGCCGGTAGGCATTGCGGTCCGCCTCGGGGATCCACGCGCCGTGCGGAATCACCGCCACCGGCCCCGTGAATCCGGCCGCGCGCATCTCCTCCCGCATGTAGCGGCTGTGCACCACCAGCCCGCGGGCGCTTTCTATGACACGGCGCGTCATCGCCACGCCTTCGTAATCCGGACCCACCTCCAGCTTGCGCACGCGTTCGGCATACGCGCCCGCTTTCGCGCCGCCGTGGTATTCACACTCGCGTATGTAGGCGTCCCAATCGCCCCGTTTGATGGTAAGCTCCGCTATCAGGTGGTGCAGGTTGGATTCATGCATCGCCACCACGCCCGGATGCCGCAGCGCCGTCTCGTAGACGAAGCCGTGATGGACGTTGTTTCCAAGCTGGTACAGCCCGATGTCGAACCGCGCCGGATCGAATGCCCGGCTGGCATCCGAAAAAGCCTCCAGCTCCACCAGGGGCTTGAGGGATTGGATGAGGGCTTCGGAATAATCCGCGATCCCGCTGCGCGCCGGCGGCAGCGGGGAAAAGAAAGCCACGCGCATTTCAGCGCACCAGCTCCATCGAGAAAGTCCCCACGCTCAAGGGGACCCGTATGAGAAGCGGCGTGCGCGCCGCGTCGCGCGCGAAGAACATCTCGAAACTGAAACCGGATTTCGGCCCCTTCACGCTGACCACCAGGTGGTCCGTTACCGAGGATTGATCGCTCACCGTGATGGTCTGCGCGCCGGTGTAATCCATGCGCACCGCGTAGGCCGACCCGAAGAACACTGGTTGCGCCGGTGGCACCCGGCCCTGCCCCAGCTCGCGCCGCGCGAAGTACAGGAACGCCATCGCGTCGCGGGCGCACGCAGGGATACTGAACGTGCTCGTGCCGCCGCCGGCGGGAAACACCGTGGTGCGGGTGGCTTCGCCTTTCTTCTGGTCGAACGTGTCCTTCTCGCGCGTCCTCTTGGCGCCCTGGCTGAGGTCGCGCTCCAGCTCGAGCGAGCAGAGGTCGTCCGTCACCGACGACCGGATCCTGTCCGCAACCGCAAACCCGGGGATGCCCGCGTCCAGTGGCATTGCCAGCTCCCACGCGCCTCCCTTGTGGTGGGCCGTAAAGGTGGCTTCACCCAGGCTCAGGCCGCTCGGCCAGTTGACGTTGTAATGCAGAGATTCGTCCTGAAATGGGAAGCCCGTCTGGGCGACGGCCGCCGGTATCAGCGGCAACGCCGCCGCGACCGCCAGAACGAGATGCCGGATGCGTCTCATCGGTGAGCTATGGCCGGAGAGCCCACCGGCTGGTCCGCGGCCCTGGACCGCTCGGCCACCTCGTGAAAAACTTCCAGCGTCCTTTGCGCCGTCTTCTGCCAACTGAAGTGCGCCGCCCGCTGCGCTCCCAGCCGCTCCATTCGCGCCCGCAGCTCGGAATCCAGCAGCAGATCGGCAATTCCGCGCACGAACTCGTCCACCGTATACGGGTCGCACAGGATGGCCGCGCCGTCGGCCACTTCCGGCAGCGACGAAGTGCAGGAACACACCACCGCGCGTCCACAGGCCATGGCTTCCAGCACGGGCAGCCCGAAGCCTTCGTAAAACGACGGAAACACGAAGAGCTCGCACGCGTTATAGAGCTGCAGCAAGTCCGGGTCCGAGACGAACCCGAAGAAATGGATGCGCTCCGCCACGCCCGATTCACGCGCCGCCTGGTGAATGCGGTCCGCAAACCACGTCTCCTTTCCGGCCAGCACCAGGTGGTGCTTGAGTTGCGGGTGGGCGCGCGCCAGCCGCGCAAAGGCCCGGATCAGTCCGATATGGTTCTTGCGCGGTTGCAGGTCGCCCACCGAGAGAATAAACGGCGCCGGAATCGCAAACCGTCCGCGCACGTTGGCGGAGGCGGCCTCCCGCGAAATCGGCCGGAACTCCGAAGCCGCCGCGTCGGGCACCACCACCACCTGGTCCTCGTCCAGATCGCCGTACACCTTGAGAATCGACTTGCGCGAGAACTCGCTGCCGGTCAGAATCCTGGCTGCCCCCCGCACCGTGCGCCCTACCGTCCGCTGCAACTGCCAGGCGCGGTCGCGAGTGAAGTACTCCGGGTGTTCCAGAAAGCTCACATCGTGAACGCTCACCACCACGGGCACCGAGCAGCCCACCGGAGCGGTGTATTGCACGTGCAGCAGGTCCGGCCGGTCCTCCCTGATCCTCATCGCCAACTGGAATCCCAGGCGCAGAAAGGGATTGGCCGCGATGCGACGTGTGCGGATGTTCGACGGTATGAATTCGTACGCGCTGTCCGACGAGATATACGCGATGAACTCACACTCCCGGTCTTGTGCCGCAAACGCGTTCAGGAGACTCCGAACATAAACCTCGTTCCCCGTGAGGTGGCGGCCGATGGCGTGAGCATCAACGGCAAAGCGCATCAATTGTACCAGTATAGCGGACCACAACGACTCTCGGCTGTGTCAAAAATCCAACTCTTTCCAGGCGGTTTCCCAGGTAAACTCCTTTCCCAGCAACAGCCTGCCCGCCGCACCCACCCTCTTTCATGCACGCCAATAGCCGCGAGGCCGCTCCCCGCCAGCACCGGCTCAGAAGATCGCGAGGTGGCCCTTGCGGCCGTATTGGATCAGCTTTTGATCGCGGGTCATCAACATGGTCAGGCTGGTGAATCTGGCGGAGAGAGGGTGTGCGTAGCGCCACCATGGCGATACGATTTGACGGGTACGGATATTTACCGTACACTTAATGAGAGAGGCTGGGAAGGACCATGCGACAGACCGCACAGGCGGGTCGGAGGCAGTCACGCCGGGTAGCCCCGGCGAAAACGTACCGGTTTGATGCCCGTCTGAACGAGGAACAAAAGTTGCTAATTCAGCGCGCGGCGGATTTGGAGGGTCGTACCATGACGGATTTTGTCCTCCACAGCGCCGAAGCCGCCGCGGAGCGGGCGATTGAGAACCGGGCCATGTTGGTGTTGACGGCGCGCGAGACGGAGGCTTTCGCGGCCGCCATTCTGAAACCGCCCGCCCCAGGTCCAATCTTGCGGCGCGCCGCCCGGGAGTACCGCGAAAAGATTGCCATGCGGTGACGCGTGCCACTTGAGTCTGAATATCGGATAGAGCCACTCAGCCCCTCTCACGACCGGGCTGCCTTTCGCTCGGGCGTTCTGGAACTCGATGAATATTTTCACCACCAGGCCGGCCAGGACGCAAGGCGGAAAGTCGCCGCACCATTCGTCCTGCTTGATATCCACGGGTCCATTCTCGGCTACTACACCCTTTCCGCTTATAGTATCCGGCTCGGCGCTCTCCCGAACGTCATCGGCAAACGACTTCCGCGGTACCCGCTGATTCCCGCCACCCTCCTGGGCAGGCTGGCCGTTAGCGCTGCCTGCCGCGGCCAGAGGCTCGGACGATTTCTCTTGATGGACGCCTTGCACCGGAGTTGGCGAAACACGACGGAAGTAGCGTCGGTTGGGGTTGTTGTGGAGGCATTGGATGACGCTGCCCGTTCCTTCTACCTGCACCACGAATTCATACCGCTGCTTGACCACCCCAGCAGGCCCTTCCTAGCCATGGCCACTATCGAAAGGTCGTTTCGGGCAACGTGAAGACAAGGTCTTGTACCGGTAGGTGAGTCTTGATCCCTGCACATGCTGTGTCAAAAATCCAACTTCTTCCAGGTGCCTCCCCAGGTAAACTCCTTTTCCAGCAATAGCCTGCCTGCCATACCCACCCTCTCCCGAAGATCCGTGCACGCCAATAGCCGCGAGACCGCCTCAGAAGATCGCGAGATGGCCCTTGCGGCCGTATTGAATAAGCTCTTTATCGCGGGTCATCAACCGGGCCCCCATCCTTCTCGCCGTCGCCACGAGGATCCGGTCCGCGGGGTCGCCGTGGAATGGTCCGGGCAATCGACTGCTCTCCAGTGCGATTTCCGGCGTTAGCGGCGCGAGCGCTAGCCCGGGTGTAGCGAGAGCTTCTTTCACCCATTCCTCACACGACGGTTTCAGGCGAATCCTGCCCTTGGCTTCAAGCATTCCGAGTTCCCAGACGGAGATCGCCGAAACCAGGAGGCTGCCACTGGCCGCAGCCTGGCGGACGGCCGCGAGCATCCGCTTCGTGAAGTGGCTGGCCTCACCCAACTGCATCCAGATCCAGTAGTGCGTGTCCAAAAGCAGAGGCGCCGGCCCTGGGCTACTACTCATCCACGCTCCACTTTTCGCCCACGGGCGCAACGATATCGCCTAGGATCTCAGCGGATCCCCGCATCCGGCCGAAAACTGGGGGAAGCTCCTCATCCGCCGGCACCAGCCGCGCCACCGCCCGGCCACGCTTGGTGATCACGATTTCCTTGCGGCTCTGGCGGACTTCATCGAGCAGGTGAAGGCATTTCGCCTTGAACTCGCCCGCGGCGATCTGTCTTTGCATACCATGGTCATTATACCATGGTCAGGTTGGTGAACTTGGCGGAGAGAGAGGGATTCGAACCACAGCTCCGCCAATAGAACCATCAAGTTATGGATTCTACATTCCCCAGGATGCCACAGACCCCATGACTGCCGAGGGCCATTGCCCCATATTGCCCGACGGGTGGCCTCACGATGCGCGGTAGGCCGCGTAGAACATGCTCGCGCTGACGGCAAACCAGAACAGCCCAGAGAGGAGTTTTGCGTAATTGGGCGACGAACGGCGATAAGCACTGCTATGGTGCGATGGAACACGTGCAAAATCTCTCCAACCCAACGAGAAGAAGAACAAGGCTACCCCGGCTGAAAGCCGAGGATTGTGGATGAGGGAAAACGAGCCTCCGAAGACGCCAGACAGGAAAATAACAATCCCCAAGAACATAATGATCTTCGGTACGGTAGGAAGACCTTTCAGGATGTCGATGAACCCGAAAAAACCGCTCCAACCGGATTCGCTGGCCATGCGAGGATCGTATCACACCACACGCAAGAGGCAGATCAGGGCGATCTGCTGCGTGGAGACCGGCCCGCCCCACGGTCGCCATGCTTGCCATGGTTGCCGGGGGGCTTTGCCCCGTATGGCCCCACGGGCGGCGGCAAAGAGAAGGCGAAGATCGTGCTAAAATACAGAATCAGAGGTAGAAGTATGGGCCGTGGTAAAGAAGCAGCAGAGCAACTGAAAGAACGGGCAGAAGCGGAACAACGCCAGCTTCAGGCGCGCGGTAATCGGGCGTTGCGGACGGAACTGAATAAGGGCCCCAATTGGGACGCGCTGGTGGCTGCGGTCCAGCGTGACGTTGCGGAGTTCGTAGAGAATTTCCCAAGGGCGAAGACGCAGGTCCTGCGGGCCGTCCTGTTGAACTCGAACAATCTGACGATTTCAACGCAGGTGCAACCCCTGTTGAAAATTGAAGTCATCCGGGATTACGGTCGGTCGGGTGTGACGGTGTCGGTCAGCCGACAGCGCGGGTCGGAAGAGGCCAGCGGAGTTTCACCAAACTACGGATACACCCCAGAAGGCTTCACGGACGGATCACGGGTGTATACACCGGAGCAGTTTGCCTCTGAAATATTCGAGCATGTGACGGATTTCTTTGGTCCCGATGTCCGTTAGATTGCTTCTCCGTTCGTCACAAATCCGTGCCAGTGTCCAGATTGGCTTGCATCGATTGATGGTGATCGATATTTTGCCCCCATTAATGGCGTAGAGCCAGCCCGTAGAGCCCAATTGAGCGGCGGGGCTTGAATGGCGGAGACGGAGGGATTCGAACCCCCGCCTTCAACCGCTCGGCCATTCCTCGGCTTCCTATCCTACATGATCTCCCCAACCTGCTCCGTCAAAAATCCAATTTCTTCCACGCCGTTTCCCAGGTAAACTCCTTTTCCAGCAATAGCCTGCCCGCCATACCCACCCTCTCCCGAAGGTCCGAGCACGCCAATAGCCGCGACACCGCCTCCGCAAATGCCGGCCCGCTGTCTGCCAGCAGGAGGCTTTCGCCGTCGCGCGCGCCCAGGCCCTCCGCCCCCAAAGCGGTGGATACCACGGGCACCCCGGCGGCCCACGCCTCCAGGATTTTCAGCCGCGTGCCGCTCCCCGCCAGCACCGGGACCACCGCCACCTTGGCGCGCGCCAGTTCCCGGATGGCATCGTCCACCTGCCCCTCGACCTCGATGCGCGTATCGCCGGAAGTAAACCTCCTCACTGCCTCCGGGTTCTTCCCAATCAGCCGCCACACCAGCCCCGGCCAGCGTTCCCGCAGAAGCGGCCAGACCTCCCGGCGAAAGAACCGCACCGCCGAAATGTTGGGATGGTACTCCATGTTGCCAGAGAACACGATGGCATTCTCGCCGGCTCTGGGCGGCAAAGGTGTCAACGGGAGGGCGTTTGGGTACACCCTCACGCGCGCCCCCGGCGCAATTGCCCGTGCGCGTTCCGCATCGCTCTCCGACGCCACCAGGACCTCGGAAAAACGCGGCAGCCAGGTTCGCTCCAGTTTCAGAGCGGCCCGGCGAAATACCCGGTGGGCCCACGCCGTCGCGCCGCTTTCCACCTCCGCGCATCGCTGGTGCAGCACCGACTCGATGTTATGCAGATCCAGCACCGTCCGGCCGCAAATTTGTGCCACCTGCTCCCCGTACGGCGCGCACCAGAAGTGCTCCACAATGCCGATGTCGTACCGCCGGCCTTCGAGCGCCCGCCCGATCTCACGCCCGAAGCCCGCGAACCGGTCCACCAGCGGCGGCACTCCGCGTCCCACCCGGAGCGCGTTCCGCAGGGCGCGGGCCGCCCAGCTTCGGCCATGCGCCGGCAGATCCACCACCCGCACCCGGCGGACCAGCCCCGCCAGCAAATTCTCGCCCGGATCGGGAGCGCCAGGCTGGCGGAAAACCACCAGGTCCACGTCATACCGGAGCGCCAGGTAGTGCAGCAGCGACGCCGTCCGCAGCGCTCCGCCACCCTCCAGAGGGTAGGGCGTTTCAGCGGCCAGAACCAGCGCCGATGCCCGCGCTTCAGTCGCCAAAACGCCTCCTGGCCTCCTCGTAGACCTGGTGAGTCATGCGGGCCGTCCGCTCCCAGGTAAACTCCCGCGCGCGGTCGAGCGAGCGCGCACTCAGCTCCGCCCGCCACTCCGGCCGCGACGCCGCTTCGCTCATAGCTCGCGCCAGCTCTTGTGGCGTCTCGGCGTAGACCGCCGCGTCGCCGGCCGCTTCCGCCACCGCGCGCGAGGCAATCACGCAGGCGCCGCACTGCATGGCCTCCAGCACTGGCAGGCCAAAGCCTTCGTACAGCGATGGGTACACCAGAGCCAGCGCGCCCGAGTAAAGCTGGGGCAGCGCGGCATCCGGAACCTCGCCCATAACCCGCAGCCCCGGCTCTTCCGCCAGGGCGGGGAAATCCGCGCGCCGCCGCCCGGCCAGCACCAGCTCAACGGGGTAATGCCGCCGCACTTCGCGCCAGGCCTCCACCAGCGCCGGCAGGTTCTTGCGCGGCTCCAGCGTGCCCACGAAGAGGAAATACGGCGTTGCCAGTACCCCCGCCACCGGACGAAACCATGCCGCCGCCGCTTCCGGCACCGCCACGACGCGCTCCGGACGCAATCGGAACCGCTCGATGGCCTGCTTCCGCACCGCCTCGCCCGGCGTCACAATCATGGTGGCGATCCCCAGATCCAACAATATGGGGGTGCGGCGCCTGACCCGCCTGGCTGCGGGGCGCCATGCCGCGTCCATCCACGGGGAGAGATCGTGAAGCGTGAGCACGCTGGGCCGGCGGGGGATATAAGGCACCGCGAAATCCGGACCGTGGACCAGGTCCGCGCCCAGCCGGCTCATTTCGCGCGCCATGCCCCACAGCCACCAGCGCCGCTCCATGGCATTGCGCGGGCCGCCGCCGCGCTCGAGGTTGGGAGGGCAGCCCACCGGCATTCGGAACGGCTGATCGGAGATCAGAAAGTATTCGTCGTCCGGAAACGACCGCGCCAGCGCCAGGCTGAGCTCGGAGGTATAACGGGCCAATCCGCCGCTCGAAAGGCCCAGCGATGCGGCTTCAATCGCCACGCGCATGTATCGTCTCAGTGGGCCGTTCGGCGCGCCGCTGTCCGCCCGCCATAGTTCTTTTCGTAATACGCCCGATACTCGCCGCTCCGCACCCGCGCCACCCAACGCGAATTCGCGGCGTACCACTCGATGGTTCGTTTCAGCCCCGTCTCGAATTCCATTGCTGGCCGCCACCCCGTTTCGCGCATCAGCTTCTCGCTCGAGAGCGCGTACCGCCGGTCGTGCCCCGGCCGGTCCGTCACGTGCTCGATCAGGCTCTCCGGCTTCCCGGCCAGGCACAGCACCTTCCGCACCACCTCCAGGTTAGGCAATGACCGGTTCCCGCCGATGTTATAGATCTCGCCATCCTGGCCCTTTTCCAGCGCCGCCCGGATGCCGCGGCAATGATCCTCGACATACAGCCAGTCCCGCACCTGCATGCCATCCCCATAGACGGGCAGCGCGCGATTCTCCATGGCATTGGCGATCATGAGCGGGATCAGTTTCTCCGGAAACTGGTACGGCCCATAATTGTTCGACGCCCGGGTGACCACCACGGGCAGCCGGTAGGTGACGAAATACGCCCGCGCCAGCAGATCCGATCCCGCCTTGGAAGCCGAATACGGGCTGCTGGAGTTCAGCGGAAACTCCTCGGTGGCCTCGAGCGGCGCCGCCACGCTGCCGTACACTTCGTCCGTCGAAACGTGCAGGAAGCGCGCCGTGCCGTGCCTTCTGGCCGCTTCGAGCAGCGTGAATGTGCCGTGAAGGTTGGTCTGGATCACCGGCTCCGGTGAGAGAATGCTGCGGTTGACATGCGATTCAGCCGCGAAGTGCGCGATGGCATCCGGCTTCTCCTCGCTCAGGATGGAATCCACGGCCTGCGCGTCGCAGATGTCGCCGTGCACGAACCGGTAGCGCTGGTTTCCATCCACCGCCGCCAGGTTCTCGAGATTGCCCGCATAGGTCAGCTTGTCCAGATTGACGACACGCCAATCGGTTTCGCCGATCAGCATGCGTACAAATGCCGACCCAATGAACCCCGCCCCGCCCGTTACCAGAATCTTCATAGGCCGCCGCGCGGCGCGCTACTTTTTCTGCGTCTCCCAATCGTAATTGATCGACGCATCGTTATAAGGTATGCGCCCTTCGTCCCGCGGATTGTAGAACCGGTCCGTCATGTACACCAGCAGCGCTTCCTCGCTTCCAATCACCTTGTACCCGTGTCCGATCCCCGGCGGAATCAGCACCTGCCAGGGGCGCAGCACCCCCAGGTACATGGTGTTGCGCACGCCGAATGTGGGCGAGCCCAGCCGCAGGTCCACCAGCGCTACCTGCAGCATGCCTTTCAAGGGGACCCAACAATCCGTCTGGTGCAGGTGGTAATGGAAGGCTTTCACCGTTCCGAGGTAGTTCAGCGCCGCCGAAATCTGCGTGGTGGCGGCCGGAAACTCCGCCGCCAGCCCGCGGCCCAGGCGCTGCACCTCGAGAAAGTATCCACGGTCGTCCGGATAAATCGAATACGGCTCTGCGCGGACGCCGGCGATCAGGTGCGGGGAATCCACCTCGCCAATCACCGCGCCGATGCCCTTAGCGCACTCCGGAACCGCCAGTTCCAGACCGCCGGCGGAAGCCAGCCGGCGTCCCACCGCCTCAGCAGCCGTTTCGCCCGCCATCAGATCCGATCCGCTCCTTCCACCGCGGCCACCGCCAGTTCCGCGGACATCTGCTTCTTCGCCGCCATTTGCGCCACCAGGTTGGCCGCCCGCAACAGCGAATCGAAGGTGCCCGCGTCGGTCCACCATCCATCCAGAAACGAAAAGGTCATGGTGCCTTCGCGAATGTAGGCGTTGTTCACGTCCGTGATCTCGAGTTCGCCGCGGTTCGAAGGCACCAGCGTCCGGATCTTGTCGAACACGGTGGGATCGTACATATAGATCCCCGTCACCGCGTAATTCGATTGGGGGCGCTGGGGCTTCTCCTCGATGCCCACGATCTTTCCATCCGCCACTTCGGCGACTCCGAACCGCTCCGCGTCCGGCACTTCCTTGAGCAGAATGTGCGCGCCCTCCGCCTGGGCAGTAAACTGCTCGACCGCCTCACGAATACTGCCCTCGATGATGTTATCACCCAGGATCACGCAGGTCTTCTGACCGTCGGCGAAATGTTTCGCCAGCGCCAGAGCGTCGGCGATGCCGCCCTCGCCTTCCTGGTACGTGTAATTGATGTGTTCCAGCCCGAACTGCTTCCCGTTCGCCAGAAGCCGCAGGAAGTCGCCCGAATTCCTGCCGCCGGTCACGATCAGGATGTCCCGGATTCCCGCATCCACCAGCGTCTGGATGGGATAGTAAATCATGGGCCGGTCGTAAATGGGCAACAGATGTTTGTTGGTGATCTTGGTCAGCGGGAAGAGCCTGCTTCCCGTGCCCCCGGCGAGCACAATCCCCTTCATAGGCAGTCTTCATCATACAATACGCGGGCGCCATCCACGGATGCTAGAATGCGTTCCATGCAGCTCTACGACTGGAACAAGCTGGAACCGGAACAGTTGAACCCGCGCGTAGCCCGCAAAGTCATCCACGGCGCCAACATGACCATCGCGCGGCTGGAGATCCGGAAGGGCGCGGTGGTCCCCGCGCACAGCCATGTGCACGAACAGATTGCCACGGTGGATCGGGGCGCCATGAAGTTCCTGATCGAAGGCGGGGAGCAGATCGTGCGCGCCGGCCAGTCCATCGCCATCCCGCCGCACGTGCCTCACGGCGTCGAGGCGCTGGAAGACAGCGTGGTGGTCGATGTGTTCTCCCCGGCGCGCGAAGATTGGATCCGCGGCGACGACGCCTATCTCCGCGGCTGAGGGCTCCGCGGCCGCTCCGTTGACGCGCACCGAGACCGCTCCCTACACCATCAGGAATCCGCCGTTGACCTCGATAACCTGTCCCTGAATGAAACGCGCCTGGTCGGTGGAAGAACGCGCTGGTGAGGTTCAGCGTTATCACCCGTTCCCAAAGTTCTTCGGTCATACCGTGATCGCCCAGGCCCCGGCCCCCGGCCTTCGGCCCCTGGAACACAACCCGCTTGAACCCGTCGCGCCGGGCGTGCAACAATACGGGTCGTTTACCATGGGGCTACCGGAAGAACCGGAATACGTTCCGTCTGTCCCTGGTTTTTTTTATGGAAGATCTTAAGAAACTCATCCGCGAGGTGCCCGACTTTCCTAAACCCGGCATCCTCTTTTATGACATCACCACGCTCCTCAAGGACCCCTCGGGGCTGCGCGCCGTTATCGACGGGCTCAAGCGGCACTATCGCCACGCGCCGGTAGACCTCGTGCTGGGCATCGAGGCGCGCGGGTTCATCTTTGCCCCGGCGCTGGCCTATGCCCTGAATGCGGGCTTTGTGCCGGTGCGCAAGCCCAAGAAACTGCCCGCCGAGGTGGTCAGCGTCACCTATGACCTGGAATACGGCACCGATACGCTCGAGATGCACAAGGACGCCGTCGGGAACGGCAACCGGGTGCTGATTATGGATGACCTGCTGGCCACCGGCGGCACCGCCGCGGCGGCGGCGCGCATGGTGCGGGACGCCGGTGGCACGGTGGCGGGCATCGCATTCGTGATCGAGCTGACCTTTCTCAACGGGCGCCGGAAGCTGGCGGGGTACGACGTCTTCTCGCTGCTCGAATACGACCGCTAGACACGGCGTCGTAACTAATTTGGTACATTGCATGGAGTGAGATCCCGTACCCTTTATCAGGTTCTGGAAGAAGCCGCCCTCACGTACGGCGATGCGCCTGCGCTCATTCAGCCTGGCTCGCCGCCCTGGTCGTGGAACCAGTACCGGCAGGCGGTGGACGAAATCGCCGCCGGACTGCGCGCTCTGGGAATCGGAAAAGGCGACATCGTGGCGCTCAATTCCGAGACCCGCCTGGAGTTCTACCTGGCCGACCTGGGCATCATCGCCAATGGCTCGGTGGCGGCGGCCCTGTACCCCAGCTATCCGTCCAGGGACCTGGTGCGCACCATCGAATCCATGGGAGCGTGCGCGGCTTTCATCGAGAATCCGGAGATGCTCGAAGCGCTGCGGCCCGCGCCCGTCCGGCAGTGGATCCTGCTTACCGGACGGGCCGCGGGCGCACTCGCATTAGAGGACCTCCGCGAAATCGGCCGAAATGCGCTCCAGCTCGATCCGGCCTTGACCGGGCGGCTATCCTCGGAGCTCGACCCCTCCGACCCCGCGGTCTTGTATCTCACTTCCGGCGCCACCGGGGAGCCCAAGATGGCGCTGGTGACCCACCAGGCCATTGTGTCCAACATCGACATGGGTCCGCCGGTGCTGCCGCTGGGGCCGGAAGATTCCACGGTGGTCTTCCTGCCCTCGGCGCACATCGCGCAACGCGTGGTGATGGAATTCCTGCCGATCCGCTGCGGTATGCCGGTGACCTTCGCCGAGAGCCTTCTGAAGCTGCCCCAGGAAATCCGCAGCGTGCGGCCCACCATTCTGCTGGCGCCTCCGCGCATGTGGGAGCGTATTTACTCCACCATCTGCACGGAACTGCGCAAGCGCCCCGCTCCGGCGCGCAGGCTGTTCTATGGCGCGCTGGGGCTGGCGCTGGCGGCGTCGCGCTACCGCCGCGAGCGCAAGCCGGTTCCGGCGCGAATTCGCGCACCCTTGAAATTGGCCGACCGGCTCCTCTTCCGCAAGATCCGCGCGCGCTTTGGCGGGCGTTTGCGGGTAGCTGCTTCGGGCGCGGCGCCGCTAGGCAAGAACCTGGCCGAGTTCTACGAAGCCATCGGCATGCCGCTCATCGAGGGCTATGGATTGACCGAGGGCGGCGTGGCCACTCTGAATCCGCTCGACCGCCCCAAGCCGGGCAGCATCGGGAAGCTGCTGGCGGGCGTCGAGGCACGGTTCCTCGAGGACGGCGAGATGCTCATCAAGAGCCCCTGTCTGTTCTCCGGCTATCTGAACGATCCCCAAACCACCGCCGAAGTGCTACGCGACGGCTGGCTGCACACCGGCGACCTGGGCCACATCGACAGCGAAGGCTACATCTTCATCACCGGCCGCAAGAAAGAGTTGATCGTCTCTTCCACCGGGAAGAAAATCTACCCCGCTCGCGTCGAGAACCTGTTCAAGATGGAGCCGCTGGTCAGCCAGGTGCTTCTGATTGGGGACCGGCTGCCGTTCCTCACCGCGATTTTCACGGTCAATCCCGCCGCCGCCGATGCCTTGAAAGGGATGGAACCGTGGAAGGGCCGTGCGGCTTCCGAAATCGCCCAGGCGCCGCCAGTACTAGCCGAGATCCGCAGAGCGGTTGCGCGCGTCAACAAACAGCTTGCGCCGTTTGAGCAGGTGCGCAAGTACCGTGTGCTGGCGCGCGATTTTTCCATCGAGCAGGGCGAACTGACCGCCACCATGAAGATCCGGCGCACCCAGGCGCTGGCCAACTGCCAGGCCCACATCGACGAGCTCTACGCGGGGAGGGAATAGGCTTTCATGATCGACGGTGCGCATGTTGTCATCTACACCAAGGACGCGGAGGCCGACCGCGCCTTCTTTCGAGACATCCTTGGACTCGCGTCTGTGGACGCCGGTCATGGATGGCTGATCTTCGCCCTGCCGACGGCGGAGTCGGCCTTCCATCCCGCCGAGGAGAACAATCGGCATGAACTCTACCTGATGTGCGATGACCTGAAGGCCGAGATGGCAGCGCTGCGCGCCAAGGGCGTCGAATGCGCGGAAGCGATGAAAGAGCGCTGGGGATCCATCACCAAGATCCGGCTGCCGGGTGGAGGCGAGATCGGACTGTATGAACCCAGGCACCCCAGGCCCAAGAGGTAGGGTGAGGCCGATGTCGAAGCACCGTCGCGTCATGTCCTTTCTCCCGCGCGGCATGCGCCCGAAATCGCGCCACGAGCTCCCCGTAATGAGTCACAAGGACATTGCCGATGACCCCAAAAAAGAAGCCGAGCAGCAGGCCGGCCCAAAAGTCGCTCATTTGATCTGATTGTAATTCCGTTATCCAGCCTGCGCTCAAGCTCAACCAGCACGTCGGGAAGGTTCTTGAGACATGTCCCTGATCCGTCCGTAGGCTATTTCGGAGTCGAGCCGCAATACCATTAGACGGAGCGAGCAGCGGGTATGGGTTTGCACCATTTGGGTGCAGAATTGCTACGGGATGCGTGATGGGAATTGCCCGCAAGCAGAAACCGTCGCCCGCCGCAGGCGAGTTTCTGTTTCAGCTCGATCCAGAGCCATTGGAAGAATGCGTCACCGCGTACGCCGGCATTCCGTTGTTCCTGCAAGCTGCGCGCTCGCTGGAAGTGCCGAGGCTTGTGAATCAGCACTTGCAGATTAAGCAGCGGGACCGAGGTTTGGATGAAGCCGGGTATGTAGAGAGTTTCCTGGTTTTGAATGCGCTGGGCGGAGATTGCATCGAGGATTTCGAACGCTTGCGGGAGGACGAAGGTCTGGTGGAGATGCTGGGGCACGACATTCCGAGTTGCGCGGCGGCGCGCAAGTTTCTCTACGAGTTTCACGATGAATCCAAACTGGAGCAGGCGCAGAAGGAGTTGCCTATAGGGCAGGTGAGTTATATCGCCGAGGAGAGCGCCCCACTGCGAGCTTTGGCGCAGGTCAACCAGGAGATGGTGCGGGAAGTGGGACGGCGGTGCCCGGAGCAGAAGATTGCCACTGTCGATCTGGATGCGACGATTATCGAGAGCTACAAGCGAGAGGCGCAGCCGACCTATCAAGGCGGCAGCGGATATCAGCCGATGTTGGCTCTATGGGCGGAGATGAACTTGGCGCTGGCCGACGAGTTTCGCGACGGCAACGTGCCCGCCCAGAAGGAACCGCTGCGCGTGGCGCAGCGAGCATTTCAATGCCTGCCGCCGACCGTGCAGGAATACTACTTTCGGGGCGACTCGGCGTGTTGGGAAAAGGACCTGCTGAATTGGCTGCGCGATGAAAAGCGCGCCGACGGCCCGCAGGGCCTCATCACCTTCGGGATCAGCGTGCGCATGACGCCCAATCTGAAGAAGCACATCGAGCGTCTGCCGGACTCTCTATGGAAGCCGTATCGGGAGGATTCCGAAGCGGTGCGGGAATGCGCGGACGTGCTGAACTACTGGCCCGAGGACGAAGGCCGGCCGGAAGGCGCGGGAGCGTTGCGGTACCTGGCGATCCGCGTGCGCAAACGGCAAGGGCAGTTGTTCGCCGATGGGAGCGAAGTGAAACATTTCGCGGTGGCGAGCAACCAGTGGGATTGGGCTGCGGAGCGATTGTTGGATTGGCAACGCGAGAAAGCGGGCACGATTGAGGCGCTGCACGACGTGCTGAAAAACGAGTTGGGAGCGGGCGTGATGCCGTGTGGCCGGCTGGGAGCCAATGCAGCATGGTTCCGGTTGGCCGTGATGACGCACAACGTGCTCACCGCGCTGAAGCGCCTGGCGCTGCCGGAAAAGTGGCTGACCGCACGACCGAAGCGGCTGCGGTTTCAGATCTTCTGCTCGCCCGGTAAACTGGTTTCTCACGCGCGGCAGATCTGGCTGCGGGTGCGACGCCTCAGAGACCAGTTGGCCGAGTGGATCGAGACGATGCGGCTGCTGCCCCTCCGAGTGTAAGCGTCGCTCTTCTTACGGACGGATTATAGAACCCCTTTTGGAAACGGCCGGCCGGAGGTGTGTGCCAAGAAGGCCATTACCCAGTGCGCAATCAGTGCAGATGCTTGCTTGGCCCTTTGCAACGCCCTACTTGTCGCCGGGACCGAGCGGAATACCCAACTTGGAGCGGAACGAAGGCGGGGGACTAACGGTTCCCGCCGCTATCGACGGATTACGGACATGTGGGGCAGGTTCCCGTCCCGCCAAAGCAGAGCGGCTGCGGAGTATACTGGCTAAAGGAGAACAAGTGGCTACCGCGATCAAACCACGACGCCCTGCCGCAGCCGTGGCGAGAGGGAAGAACGGCTCGAACCGGCGCGTTGCTGCGGAGTTCGCCGCCGGCTCGCTGGAGGCTGAGCTGTCAGGTATTGGGAAGGCAGTGCCGGCCCGAGAGTGGGCGAAAGTCCCCGCCGACTACTTCGCCAACCTCGACCATTACCTCCACGGTGCACCGAAAAAGAAGTGAGGCTGGTCTTCGCGGACACGCTCTACTGGGGTGCAGCACTTCATCCGCACGATCAGTACCGCGCGCAGGTAGTCTCCGCTCGGGAGGCGCTTGGAGAAGTCCACCTGGTTACGACCGACGAGGTGCTCACCGAACTTCTGGATGGATTGGCTCAGCGTGGCACGCATCTGCGGGAAGCGGCCGCCCGAGCGGCCCGTACGATCCTGGACGACCAGCGCGTGACGGTTCATGCGCAGTCGCGTGAATCCTTTCTGGCGGGCCTGCGTTTGTATGAGCAGCGCAATGACAAGGGCTACAGCCTTGTGGACTGCATATCCATGACGACGATGCGTCGCCAGGGGATTTTGGAAATCCTGACCAACGACCACCATTTCATACAAGAAGGCTTTCGAGTCGTCCTCCGTTGAGAACACCCACTCTCACCCGCAGCGTCCCGTAATCCTTCTTCGCAGCAGGTCGAGCGCCATCTGCACGGTGAAGGTCCGGATGCGCTGGCGGTCGCCTAGGAAGCGGCGGTGCTCCGTATGTACGCCGCCCTCATCGGCGACGGCAATATAAACGGATCCCACAGGCTTCAGTTCGCTTCCGCCATCGGGACCCGCTATCCCGGTAATGGAAAGCGCGTAGGTCGAGCCGGTGCGGCGGCGCGCGCCCGTGGCCATGGCTTCGGCGGTCTCCTGGCTCACGGCGCCGTGCCGCTCGAGCACCTCGGTTGGCACGCCGAGGAGTTCCACCTTCATGGCGTTGGAGTAGGTGATATAACCGCCCACAAAGTAGTCCGAGCTGCCGGGAACCGATGTGAGGCGCTCGCCCAACATGCCGCCGGTGCAGCTTTCAGCCACCGAGACGGTGGCGCGGCGGTCGCGCAAGAGATCGCCAACCACCACCTCCAGCGGGTCGCCGTTGCAGGAGTAAAGTCGGTCGCCCAGCAGTTGCTCGATGGGGCCAGCCACCTCCGCCAGCAGGGCATCGGCCTCCGCTTCGGTGACGCAGCGGGCGCGCAAGTGCACCTGAATTTCGCCGTTGGCCGCCAGGATGGTGGTGACCGGGTTCTGGTACTTCTTATAGACCGGCGAGATGAGCTGATCGAGATCCGATTCCGGCATGCCGGCCACGCGCAGAACCACCGTACGAATCGCCTGTGCGGGCGCCAGGCGCTTCAGGCGCGGCAAACATTCCCGCTCGAACATGGACTTCAACTCGTGCGGCGGGCCGGGCAACAGCATCACCACCGAGCCGGATTCCTCCAGCCACTGGCCGGGCGCCGTGCCGCGGTCGTTGGGAAGAACATCGGCGCCTTCGACGACCAAGGCCTGGCGCTTGTTGACCTCCGCCATCTGGCGCTTGGCCAGCGCGAAACGACGTTCCAGCGCCGCGGCGATCTCGGGACAAAAAACAAGTTTGCGGCCTAGCGCCTGGGCCACGGCTTCACGTGTGACGTCGTCTTCGGTGGGGCCGAGGCCACCGGAGAGAATGACGATTTCCGAGCGCGCCAGCGCCTGGCGGACGGCGCCGGCGAGACGGTCGCGGTGGTCGCCGACCACGCATTTGGCAACTACTTCGACGCCCAGGTTGTTCAGCTCGCCGGTGACATAGAGCGAGTTGGTATCGACGCGCTCGGGCGTCAGCATTTCGGAGCCGACGGCAATGATCTCGGCGTTCATCAGATGAGCGAGGGGCGCTTGATCTGCACGTCCACGCGATAGACGGCATTGGTGGTAGCGACCACCATGGCGCGCGAGGGGGTAAACGCCAGACCCACGATTCCAGGCCCGGAGAGGAACAGCTCGGCGCGCCGGTCGGGGTCGATCCGGACGATGCCTTTGCGGCCGGAGATGGAGGCGGCCACGTATAGGCGGCCCTCATCGTCGAAGGCCAGGCCTTGCGGACGGCCGAGGCCGCGATAGAAGACTTCCACTTCGCCGTTGTGCGAAATGCGGTGAATGGAATCGAAACTCGAGGTGGTGGGAGCGGCGACGTAGAGGTAGCCGTCGGGGCCGAACGCCAGGTGATAGGCGGCGATGGAAGGCTCGAGCGTGGCGAAGACGAAAATCTGGCGGTCGGGGCTGATCTTGAAAACCGTGCCGCTGCGGTCGCCAACATAGAGATTGTGCTGGCCGTCGAAAGCAATTCCGGTGGCAACCCCCATGCCTTCCACGAACACGGACATGTTGCCGTTGGGCGTCGCCTGGTACACGAAACCGTCGTAGCGGCTGGAGATGTAGAGCATGCCCTGGGAGTCGAAAGCCAGGCCAGTGGCATTCATGAGCTCGTTGATGAACGGCTTCATGCTGAAGTTCAGGTCGATCTTGTAGACTGCTACCGGAACTTTCTGGCCCCGCGAGCCGCTGAAGGTGGTGTAAATATTGCCGAACGAATCGATGGCCGGATTGGCCACGGAGTGAAGGTTCTCGGCCACCATAACGCCGATATCGCAAGCCCAGGGATCGCTGGCCTGCTGGCCGCTTTGGACCACCACTTCTCCGGCCGTGGCGCCCTCCGGAACGCGCGCAATCACGAACGAATCCGAGCCGATAATCACGGGCGCGTTGACTTCACCGACGGTGACCTGGGGCCGGTCCGATTTCGCGAAGCCCCTTCCCTGAATCTGCAACTCGCCGCCGGCGATGGCGGCGGGCGGTGTGACCCGAGAAATCTGGGGCCGGGGGTCGGGTGATTTCCGAAGGGGCATTCAATACAGATTGAACCATCCTGCCAGGAATAATACAAGCGCCGCGTACGCGCCCGCCATCACGTCGTCCGCGACGATGCCGAGCCCGCCGGGCAGCGCCTCCAATTGGCGCACGGGCGGGGGCTTCCAAATGTCGAAGAGCCGGAAGAGGGCGAAGGCCCCCAGGCAGCTTTTCCAGTTGAACGGCCGCGCGCCGGCCAGGGCGATCCACTGCCCGAGCACCTCGTCGATGACCACGAACCCGGGGTCTTCGAGGCCCGTGGCGCGCGCGGTGACGCCGGCCGCCCACACCGCGGGGTACAAGCCGATGGCAGCCAGCAGAAGGAAGTGCCACCCGGCGAAGCCGGCGTATGCATGCAAAGCGATGGCGATCAGAAGTGCAGCCAGCGAACCGGCGGTGCCGGGGGCCATGGGAGAGTACCCGCAACCAAACCAGGTGGAGAGCAGAGCGGCGAGTTTGTGGGGCGGACCCCCTGGTCCGCGCGGGTCCCCCTGGACCCGCCAGCCGACGGGGGCGTCGGCCGCGGACCGGGGGGTCCGCCCCACGTTACGGTTCTTCTTCATCTTTCGGGATGGGCGACGGGATCACGTACTTCCCCGTTGACCAGTTGCCTAGATCGATGATACGGCAACGCTCGCTGCAAAAAGGGAATTCGGGGTCGCCGGGAGCGACTTCTTTCTTGCAGATGGGGCACTTCATAGCGTGATGTTTACGAGTGGCGCCGGTTCCGTGGGGGGAAGAAGCGTGCCCACCACATCGTAATCGTGGGCTTCGGTGATGCGGAGGCGGCGGATTTCGCCGGCACGCGGCTCGGCGATTTCGAAGTCGTTGATCAGAACGGCGCCGTCGATTTCGGGCGCTTGTGCGGACATACGCGCCGTCCAAAGCAGATCGGTCTCCGGCGACCGGCCTTCGACCAGCACGGGCACTTCCGCGCCCACCAGCATGCGATTACGGGCGCGGGCGATTTTTCGCTGGATGGCCATGAGGTGGCGCTTGCGGTTGTGGATGGTACGGCCGTCCACTTTGCCATCCAGGGCGTAGCTGGCGCTGGTGTCTTCGTCAGAATAAGTGAAAACCCCCAGGTTGTCGAACCTCGCGGCCTCCACGAACCGGCAAAGTTCTTCGAAATCTTCCCCCGTCTCGCCCGGAAATCCCGTGATGAAACTCGTGCGGATGGCCACCCCGGGGATCGTCCGGCGAATCCGCTCGATCAGTTTCAGGAAGAGATCGCCGGACCCGCCGCGCTTCATGCGCTTGAGGACGCGAGCGCTCGCGTGCTGCAACGGCAGGTCGATGTACTTGACCAGCGCCGGATGTGCGGCCATGGTGTCCAGCAGCTTCTGCGTGACCCGGTTGGGGTACGCGTAGAGGAAGCGGATCCATTTTTCGCGCGGCGTTTCGATTTGGGCCAGGCGTTCGAGCAGGCGGGCCAGCCCATCCCTCAGGCCGAGGTCTTCGCCGTAGGAGGTGGTGTCTTGCCCGATCAGATTGATTTCGCGGACACCCTGATCGAAGAGGCGCGCGGCTTCGCACACGACGGATTCCAGATGGCGGCTGCGGAAATGGCCGCGATACTGCGGGATCACGCAGAAGGTGCAGGGATGGTCGCAGCCTTCCGCGATTTTGATGTAAGCGAAGTGGCGCGGAGTCGAGAGCACGCGCGGCGTGAGGTCGTGATACAGGTACGGCTGGGGTGGAATCCGCGGCGCCTCCATGCCCTCGCACACCGCCACGATGCTCTCCAGGTCATTGGTGCCGATAATGGCATCGACCTCCGGGACTTCCTGGCGGATGGCGCCGCCATACCGCTCCACCAGGCAGCCCGCCACGATCAGCTTCCGGGCGCGTCCGCTCTTCTTGTATTCGGCCATCTCGAGGATGGTCTCGACCGATTCCTTTTTGGCGGGATCGATGAAACTGCAGGTGTTGACTACCAGGATATCGGCTTCGCCGGGGTGCGGCGTCAACTGGTGGCCCCTGGCCACCAGTTGGCCCATCATGACTTCACTATCGACCAGGTTCTTGGGACACCCCAGACTCACAAAGCCGACTTTGTAGGGGCCGGGCATGCCCTGCCCCCTACTTTCCGTTGTGCACCGAGGGCGCCCCGCTGACGGCTGCGCCAACTGGGTTTCCCCAGGCATCGTGGCGGACCGGACCGCGGCGGCGGACGCCCGGCTTTCTGGCAGCGGCCTTGCGCGCTTCCGCTTCTGTCCGCGCGGTGACGTACGCCAGCAAGTCCTCGCTGGTGAGAGTGTGCTCGCGCTGCTGGACCGTCTCGAGGTCGGCCGCCAGCTTTCGGGCACAAAGAGAGGGCCCCTCTTGTATGCCGACGTGGTGCTTGAGGAAGAGCGTCAAGTCGACGGTGACGATGTACCGGGTGGCTGGCGCCCGGTCCACTATGCTGTCAAACCTGTAAACTCGGACTGCCTTCGTCTGATCGAACCCCATGTACCGTAGTTGCATGACTTTCTCCACTTCAAGGCTGCCTCCCAGAGCATCCTGGTAAGCTCCCCACAGCCGGCCAGGAATGCGGATCCACTCTATTCGCCAGCCGGCACCGAGACTTCATTGGGTGGCCCGCCAAGGTCGTCCTTCGGTGTGTCCGGGGACTCGCCGGAGAGTTTCTCAGCCTTGCGCTGGATTCTCCTGGCAGCTTTGTCGCGCTGCTTTTCCATTCGCGCCAGCTCCTTCTGCCGTTTCTTGAATGTAGTGCCCGAACGCATACCCATGAGATCCGCTCCCGATCTGCGGCCGGTGTTTGAGGCCGGCCGCGCTGTGACGCAAGATGAATTACCAGCGAGGCTCGCGCCGTTGCCTGGGTCCGCCGCCTTCGCGGCGGAAGCCTCCGCCAGAGCCGCCCCGGCCCCCTTCGCCCTTGGGCCGGGCCTCGTTGATATTGAGCTTTCGCCCGCCCATTTCCGTCCCGTTGAGGGCCGCAATGGCGCGGTCCGCCGCGGCGGAATCCGTCATTTCTACGAATGCAAAGCCGCGGGGGCGCCCGGTATCCCGGTCGGTGACCAGGTTGACGCGCTCCACTGCTCCATAAGCTTCAAACAGCGACCGAATTGCCGATTCCGTCGCCGCGAAATCCAGATTGCCTACGAATATGTTCTTCACGTTGTTTCCTCGACCTTCACTTCTACTTTCTGATTGTGCGGGCTACGCAAGGCAAATGGACCAGGCCAAGTTTCGCGGGACGACCAAAAGGCACTTTTATTTTACCAAAATCCGACCCGAAGCGTTCAAAATAGAAGCATGACGGCACCGAACAGATATTTGCTGATAGCCGTTTCGCTATTCCTGAACACGGCAGCCATGGCGCAGTCCGAGCGCTGGTCCGAGAAGACCGCCAACGACTGGTACCGGAAGCAACCCTGGCTGGTAGGCAGCAACTACATCCCGGCCACCGCCATCAACCAACTCGAGATGTGGCAGGCCGATACATTCGATCCGGCCAGGATCAACCTGGAGTTGACCTGGGCGGAAGATCTGGGAATGAACACCATGCGGGTGTTCCTCCACGATCTGCCGTGGCAACAGGACGCCGGAGGCTTCGAGAGGCGAATCTCTCGATTTCTGGCGATGGCGGACAAGCACGGGATCAGACCCATACTGGTCCTGTTCGATTCCTGTTGGGACCCGTTTCCACAACCGGGAAGACAGCCGGCGCCGAGGCCCGGCGTGCACAATTCCGGGTGGGTGCAGAGTCCCGGAGCCAAAGAGCTGCTGGACCCGGCCCTGCACGAGCGTTTTCTGAAGTACGCACAAGACGTGGTGAGGACTTTCGCGAATGACAAGCGAATCCTCGCCTGGGACGTCTGGAACGAGCCGGACAACACGAACACTTCGAGCTATGGAACCTCCGAGCCCCCCGGTGAGCGTGAAGCGGTTATGGCCGTGCTGCCGACAGTATTTGAATGGGTCCGCGCGGGGGTCCCGACGCAACCATTGACCAGCGGCCTGTGGCGGGGCGACTGGTCCGCGCCGGAGAAGCTGTCGCCGATGGAAAAAATGCAGATCGAGCTTTCCGACGTGATTTCGTTTCACAACTACGATGCGCCGGAAGAGTTCGAAAAGCGAGTCCGCTGGTTGCAGGCTTACCATCGGCCGATTCTATGCACCGAGTACATGGCGCGTCCCAACCAGAGCACCTTCCAGGGAATCCTGCCGGTGGCCAAGAAGTACAAGGTGGCGGCTTACAATTGGGGCTTTGTTGCTGGCAAAACACAGACCAACCTGCCTTGGGATTCCTGGCAGAAACCCTACGCCGACCGCGAGCCGGCCATGTGGTTCCACGACATCTTCTACTTTGACGGCAAACCGTACCGGCCCGAGGAGATCGAGTTGATCAAGGAGATGACCGGGGGCAAGGGGAAACGCCGGTGAGCCGGTAAGGCCAACGGGACGCTGGCGCTATTCCAGACCGGCGGCCCGGAACATTTCCAGAAACTGCCGTTCCGTGCGCATATCGATGGCCTGCGCTGCCAGCTTGCCCTGGCGGTCAAACAGGAAGCTCTTGGGGATTCCTTCCACGTTGAAGGTGTCGTTCACCTTGCGATCGGGGTCGAGCAGGATGGGAAACGAGTAGTGGCGTTCCGCGAGGAACTTCTCGACCGTCTCGCGCTTTTCGTCCGAGACCGCCAGCACCACCAGACCCTTCTTCTGGAACTGCTGATAAAGCTTCTCCAGGTCGGGCATTTCTTTGCGGCATGGCGGGCACCAGGTGGCCCAGAAGTTGAGCAACACCACGCGGCCGCGCAGGGCGTCCAGGCTGTAACTCTTGCCATCCAGCCCGGTCAGTGTGAATCCGGCGTCCTGAAGCATTTCATCGCGCAGCGCCAGCACGGCCATGGCCGCGTCGAGCGCCGGGTCGGCCGGCGGTGGTGTCACATGTTCATAGCGCACCAGCCTGGCTAACTGGATATAGCCGGCGGCGCTCACCGGCGTTTCGCGTAGCGCCAGCGCCAACGTCGCGGCGACGGCGTCGAGCGCGTCCTTGCCCAAATCGCCTTCTGTGGCCAGGTTACCCAGGCTGGAAGCCGGGCCGAGTTTGGCGATGCCGGCCGGCAGGGCACGGATATCGGCGGTGATTTCGAGAGCCAGTTTGGCCCGGTCGGCGTCGGTGGGCAGGCCGCGCATCTGTCCGATGCGCTTCTGAATAGCGGCCAATTCGGGCGGCGGAGCCGGCCGCGTTCCCCCGGCGGGCGCGGTGGGCCGCGGAGTGGCAGGCGCCGGCGCGGGCGGCGAGAGTTGCTTTGCCAGATCGGGATACCGCGGCTGCAAGGATTTGGCAGCCATGGTGCGGAACTCCGCGCCCAACGAGCCAGGAGCTTTCTCAGACAGTTGCCGGACGCGCTCGGCGGCCTGTTTGACGGCATCGGTATCGGCCGCGGAGGCCAGACCGGCCAGCAGCGCGGAAACAGCCAGCAGACAAGAAACGGACATGGAGAGACTCATTGGTCGGGAGTATAGCACTCATACGCGCAGGAATAATTTGCGCCGGTACATCCAGAAGAGAATCAGCCAATACGTCAGCAACACCATCACGCCCCGCACTAAAGGTTCCAGCGCAGCCCCGAATATCTGGAACGCGTGCGGCCCCAGGTGAATGCGGAAGGAATCGATGATGAACCGCTCGAACAGGTGCGCCATGAGGTAGGCGGCAATCGAATTCATGCCGATGACCACCAGCGGAAAAGCCCATTTCCGGCACCCCTTCACTTCCACCACCCAGCAAAAGCCGGCCAGGAACAGAAAACACAACCCGCCGCTGAAGAGCGTCCAACTGGGCGTCCAGATGCGCTTCACGATAGGGCAGACGCCGGCGACGTGCAACACCAGACCGCAAGCCACGCCGGCGACGCCAGCCGCCAGCAAGCGTTTCATGGGGATGCGCGGCGCGCAGGCACGCAACCAGCGCCCGGCGGCCAATCCCAGGATCATGGTGCCCAGGGTGGGAATGAAACTGAGGGTCAAATATCCTCCGCTGTTCGCCACAAATGGCGTGGTCCGTGGGAACAGGTTGAGGAACCACTGGTCGAAGGCGTTCCCCAGATTGCTGTTCTTGTACCAGTGGGCGGCGAATCCCGGCGCGGGATAGAGAGCCCAAGCCAGCCAGTAGCCGGTCAGGATGGCGGCGAGCGCGGTCCACTGCCAGCGCGGAGGACGAAACCCCAGCAGAAACAAAAACGGATACGCCAAGCCGATCTGTGTGAGCGTGTCTTCGAATGTGAAGTACGTCCGGGGGCTGTGCAGGGAGCGGAGGAAGATACCGAGCGCGATCAACAGGAGCGACCGCCATAGCGCGTGCCCCAACATGCCGCGGAACGTCGCGCCCTTGGCCAGGCGGCTCGAAATCGAATAAGGCAGCGCGACACCAACCAGAAAAGAGAATCCCGGCTGGATGGTGTCGTGCAGCGAGCAACCGGCCCAGTCGACGTGAGTCTGGTGGTACGCCAGAAAGCTCCAGAACCAGTTCCCCGGAAGGGCTTGAGCGACGCGCGCCAGTTGCAGCACCTCGGCCATCATGAGCAGCATGACCAAGCCCCGGTACGCGTCCACCGCGACGTTGCGCGCCACCGGCGAGGGTTGTGAGGCGGCCTGCAATTTCACCTCCGGCTGAGATCTACAGTAGACAACAGCGCGGGCGGCAATGCAAGCGGAGGATGAGCGATACTGCGGTTATGGCCGTCCAGTCCGATTCGTCATCCGGCTCCACACGCAGAGAGTGGCTGACGGGCGTTTCCGCAGCCATGTCCGCTTCTTCCACGGCGCCGGCGCAGACCGGCGGGAACGCGAAGCGGCCCAATATTGTTCTGATCATCTCGGACCAGTTCCGCTGGGACTGCCTCGGAGCCATGGGCCTCAACCCCATGAACCTGACGCCCAACCTCGACGCCATGGCCGGACACGGCGTTCTGTTCCGATCGGCTTATTCGAACCAGCCGGTGTGCGCTCCGGCGCGCGGCAGCATCTTTACCGGGCAGTACCCCAGCCGCCACGGGGTCTGGCACAACGGCCCTGGCCTGGCGGAAAACGCCACCACTCTGGCTACCGAACTGGGGCGGGCGGGATATTCGACGAATTACATCGGCAAATGGCACCTGGCGCCGGGCGAAGGACGTCCCCGCGACGAAGTGAGCGGCCCCGTGGCGCCGGCCCATCGCGGAGGTTTCAAAGATTTGTGGGAGGCGTCGAACACGTTGGAGTGGACCTCTCACGCCTACGAGGGAAATCTCTACGACAACGACGGCAAGCCCATCCACTTCTCCGGCCAGTACCGGGTGGACTTCATGACCGGTCGCGCGCAGCATTTCCTGCGGTCGGCGAAATCGCCGTTTCTGCTGGTGGTGTCGTATCTCGAGGTTCACCACCAGAACGACAGCGACACCTACGACCCACCGAAGGAGTACGCCCATCGCTATCCGAATCCGTTCATCCCCCAAGACCTGCGGGCGCTCCCGGGTTCGTGGCCCAGCCAGTTATCCGACTACTACGCCTGCGTGGCCAGAATCGACGACGCGGCCGGCAGCATCCGCAAGACGCTGGCGGAAACCGGACTGGACCGCGACACCATCCTGGTCTTCATGAGCGATCACGGCAACCACTTCAAGACGCGCAATACGGAATACAAGCGCAGCCCTCACGAGAGTTCGATTCACATCCCTCTCATCATCGAAGGCCCGGGGTTCAATCGATCCATGGAGACTTCCGAATTGGTGAGCCAGGTGGACCTGGCGCCGGCCCTGCTGGAAGCCGCGGGCGTAGCCGTGCCCGCATCCATGCAAGGCCACAGTTTCCTCGGTCTGCTGGACCGCCGCACCGAGGGCTGGCGCAACGAGGTCTACTTCGAGATGTCGGAATTCGTCACCGGCCGAGGCCTGCGGACCCCGCAGTATACGTACGCCGCCGCCGCGCCCAAGGGGCCCGGCTGGAAGCCCGTTCCCAAGGCCGACCGCTATGTCGAGTACGCCATGTACGACCATAGCGCCGACCCTTACCAGCAGGTCAACCTGGCGGGCCGGATGCCGTACGGCCAGACCGCTGATGAGCTGCGCCAGCGCCTCATCGCGCGCATCCGGGAAGCCAGCGGCGCTTCAGCGGTGATCGAGCCCTGCTGGTTCCCCTATCCGTAACTTGCGCAGCTCCGCACGCAGCGGTTCGACACTGCGGGCGTAGATCATTTTGTAAGCCTGGCAGAAGTAATCGAGATCTTCGAACCGGCCGTGCGGTCCGTGGCGGAACTTCGGGCATCCGCCCCGGCAAATGGACTGATACTGGCATGCCTGGCACTCCGGGTGGGCCAGCGTCTTTTTGGAAGCGAAGCTGTAACGGCGCGCTCGGCGCGCAATCTCCGGCCACGAGTCGAGGACCGTGTTGCCGAGTTTCCAGGAGCTCTCGACGAAAAAGTCGCACGGGTAAACGTCGCCGTTGTATTCCACGACGACGTAGCTGTCGCAGGTCTCATGCATAGTGCAGTTGCCCGGCTTCTGTCCCGCCAGAGCTTCGGCGATGTTGTCGAAGAAGCGGATGCGCACCTTGCGCCGGTCCGGCCACCACAGGTCGAACAGCTCACACAGGAAGCGGCCATACTGTTGCGGAGAGATGGTGAAGGGCAAGGGATTGCCCTGCTGGTCGAACTCGGCCAGCGGG
Organism: Bryobacterales bacterium; assembly: GCA_963768385.1. GTDB lineage: Bacteria > Acidobacteriota > Terriglobia > Bryobacterales > Bryobacteraceae > Fen-178. The sequence continues at coordinate 44,233 of CAVYHQ010000013.1, read as the reverse complement.
ATGAACTGGAGGTAGCTGATTCCCAGGCCGCGGTAGAACCGGTACAGCTCTTTGGGACGGCCGACGTTGGCCTGGCTGAGCACGCACAGGATATTGAATTCGAGTTTGTTCTTCTGCAGCAATTCGACGCTTTGGATGACGCGCTTCCAAGTGCCGCGGCCCTGCTTGTTGACCCGGTACCGATCATTGAGTTCTTCGGGCCCATCGAGCGACACCCCCACCAGCCAGTCATAGGCGCGGAAGAGGTCGCACCAATTCTCATCCAGCAGCAAAGCGTTGGTCTGGAGCGAATTGCTCACCGTCTGCCCGTCGCGGCCATACTGCTTCTGCCATTCCACCAGCTTCGCGAAGAACGGCAAACCGGCGAGTGTCGGCTCGCCCCCCTGAAATGCGAACACACTCTCGGGATACGAGTAGAAGAGATAGGTATCGACGAGGCCCTCGAGCGTTTCCAAAGTCATGCGGCGGGCCGGCAACGCCTGGTAGGGATCGGCTTCCCGGTCCAGGTAGAAACAGTACGCGCAATCGAGGTTGCAGACTGCCGAAGCAGGCTTGATGAGCAGCGAACTGATGCGCGGCGTGGGGCCAACCGCCGGCCCAGCGTCGTCAGCAGCATCCCTATACATCGGGAATAGGTTTGCACCGCTTCCCATTCCCAGAGTGTAGCATCGAGTGCCGATGCGGCTGTCGGAGGTGAGCACGGTTACGGGGAGGGTTTCTTCTTCCCCGGCAGGCTGGCGGGGTTCTCGTGCGTGCGCTCACGGAAACTGCCGCGCAGGCCGGATGCCAGCGATACGGCCGACTCTCCGAACTTGTCGCGCAGCCGGTCGGCGGCCGCCAGCGCCTGGCTCCATTTCTGGTGCTTCTCTTCGCCCATCAGGTTCAACTGCGCATCGCCCTCGGACCAGGAAGAAACGTGCACCCCCAGCAGGCGCACGGCCGCTCCCATTTTCCAATGGCGTCGGAACAGCTCGCGGATCTCCTCAAACAGCTCGGTGTCGAGATCGGTGGCGCGAGCGATGGAATGCGCGCGCGTGAACGTCGAGAAATCGGAGTAGCGCAGCTTGAGCTGAATGGTGCGCGCGTGCAAGCGGTGCTCGCGCAAGCGGCGGCCCACCATTTCGCACAGGCGCGCCAGGGTCGATTCGATCTGCGCCGGGTCCGTGGTGTCCTCGGAAAAGGTGTGCTCGTGGCTGATAGATTTCGGCCCTTCTTCGGCGCCGATCTCGCTATCGAACCAGCCGCCGGCATCCAGGCCGCGCGACTTGCCGGCCAGCGCCAGGCCCCACTTGCCGAAGCGCTGCTCCAGGAAGGCTTCGTCCAGGCGCGCCAGGTCGCCGACTTTGCGGATACCGAGAGCGTTCAAGTTCTTCTCCGTCACTTTGCCCACGCCCGGAACTTTGCGCACGTCGAGCGGCGCCAGGTAGACCGGCTCCTCGCCCGGTATCACCCACAGCACACCGTTGGGCTTGGCCTGGTCGGAGCTGATCTTGGCCACCAGGCGCGAGGCGGCAATCCCGATGGAACAGTTCAGGCCGGTCTCGGCTTTCATGCGCTCGTGCAGCAGGTGCGCCGCGCGCAAGGGCGGCCCGTGCAGGCGCTCGGTGCCCGTCATGTCGAGGTAGGCTTCATCAATCGACGCCATCTCCACCAGGGGCGAAAACGATTGCAGCACGCCGAACACCTTGTGCGAGTAGTCGCGGTAGCGCTCCGGGTGGCCGTCGACGAAGATGGCCTGGGGGCACAGCTTGTGCGCCGTGCGCAGCGGCATAGCCGAGTGGACGCCGAACTTGCGCGCGGCGTAGGATGCCGCCGAGACCACGCCGCGCTCGTTGGGCCGGCCGCCCACCACCACCGGCTTGCCCTTAAGAGACGGATCGAACAGTTCTTCCACGGAGACGAAGAAAGCATCCATGTCCAGGTGGAAATAAGTTCTCACGGCTGAGATTCATGGTATCGCGCCTGGCCCGGCGGCACCTGAGCACCCGGCGCGCCGCCGTTGGCCTCTCAGCTCACCGGCAAGTGTTATACTCCCGGCATGACTCTCAAGAGTGCGGCGTTCTTCGCATTGATCGGCATGACTCTGCTAACCGTTCTGCTGGCCGTGGGCTTCATCCGTGACGTATCGGTTCTTTCGGCTGGCGCTATTGCTGCGACAACGCTGTTGAAATCGCTGATTCACTTGCTGGCAAGCCTGAGTGTGGCGGTATTCCTGTTCGTGTTCTACAAAGCCCAGTCCTGAATCCGATCCTCGAGCCGCCCGCGCTCCTCAGCTTACGGCCTTGCGATGGAAACGGTTCAGGCCGGCCGCGAGCAGCGCCACATCGATGACCAGCAGCGCCCCCAGAACCACCGCCATGTTCATGTGCGGGGCCTGCGGCGCCAGCGCGCCTCTCAACCCTTCGCTGGCATAGACCAGTGGATTGACCAGCACCGCGATTTGCAGCACCGGAAAGGCCTTCAGGACGCTCCACGGGTAGTAGGCGCAGCCGAACATCATCATGGGCGCCAGCACCAGGCTGAACATGAGGCCGATCTGCGTCTGGCCCACGCTGCACCCCAGTGTCAGTCCGCCGGCCGCCGAAAAGAAGGCCACCAGCAGGCACAGCGCCGCGAACGCCAACGGCTGGTGGAAACTGAGGTTCACGCCCGAGCCCATCAGCAGCCATCCGGCCGGAATCACCACCAGGCCCGCGACCAAGGCCTGGATCATGCCTGCCACTATCTTCTCGACGGCCAGCCAGCCGATTTCCATGGGCGCCAGCAGGCGGTCTTCGATCTCGCGCGTGAATTGGAACTCCGCGATCAGCGGCATGGCCACCGCCTGGATGCCCGAGAGCACCATGCAGATGGCCATGATGCCGGGCAGTAGCAGGGTCTTGTACTCCGGCCGCATGATGCCGCTGGTGGTCATGATGCGGCCGAAGACGAAGACGAACAGAAGCGGCTGCAACAGGTTTTGCAGCAGCATGGGTAACAGGTTGCGCCGGGCCACATGCCCGTCGCGCGAGAGCATGGCGAAAAACGTTTTCCAGTTCAATCGCGCAAACTCCTTCCGGTGTGATGCAGGAACAGGGTCTCAAGACTGGGCTCTTGGATGTGCACGTCGTGGAGATCGGCGCCGGCCGCCTGAGCCGCATTGACGATGGCGGGGATGAGCGGTCCTCCGCGGTCCGCGTAAACGTCGGCCGCGATGTGGTCCGCGGAGCGCACCTCGGTCACGCCGGGCAGCGTCCGCAATTCGGCCATCAACTGGTCCGGTACGCGGTCGAAGCGCAGGCGCAGCAGATATCCGCCGGGGATCGACGACTTCAATTCCTGGGGCGTTCCCTGGGCGATGATGCGGCCGTGATCGATGATGGCCAGCCGGTCGCACAGGGTGTCGGCTTCTTCCATGTAGTGAGTGGTGATGACAATGGTTTTTCCGAGGCGGTTATAATCGCGGACGATCTCCCACAGCAGCAGGCGCGTCTGCGGATCGAGGCCGGCGCTGGGCTCGTCGAGGAACAGCACTTCGGGGTCGTGCATCATGGCGCGGGCGATGGAGAGGCGCTGCATCATGCCTCCCGAGAAGGTGCGGACCATGTGGTCGGCGCGGTCGGTCAGCTTGAACTTGTCGAGCAGCTCGCCGGCGCGCCGCTGGCGCTCGCGGGCGCTCTGGCCGAAGTAGGCGCCGTGAAACAGCAGGATCTCGCGGGCGGTGAGGGCGAAATCCAGGTTGGGCCGCTGGGGTACCACGCCGATGAGCCGCTTGGCCTTCACCTGCTCCTTCCAGACATCGTGGTCACCCACGAAGACGCGCCCGCTAGTAGGCTCGACGCGCGTGGTCAGGACGGCGATCGTGGTGGTCTTGCCCGCGCCGTTCGGCCCCAGCAGACCAAACACTTCGCCGGGACGAATCTCGAGCGAAATGCCGTCGAGAGCCTTGACCTCGTACTTCTTTTTCTTCTCCTTGGGCCCGGCGCGCGCGCCACCCCAGGCGAAGCCCGCCGCCCGGGCCGCCATGGGCGGCGGTGTATCGTAGACTTTGCGAAGATCCTCAATGCGAAGGCCGATTCCCATGCGCCTCTCCGCCGCGTGACCCTGTCAATTCTTCCAACTCATGGCGCGCGCGGTTCAAAACTTCACCGACGCGCTCCGCACCCACCCGGCCGGCCGCCCGCAGGCTGGCCTTCATCACCGCGCCCAGCGGTCCCCACATCATCATAGCTTCGGGACCCATGAACTGTCCCCAATCCTCGCAGCGCTCCGCCCGCTCCCAGATGCGCCGCACACCGTCCGGGTCCTTTTCGAGCTCCGCCCGGCCGGCTTCGGTGAGCTTGTAGACCCGCTTGCCGTTCTGCTGATCGGACTCGATCAGCCCTTCGTCTTCGAGCTGCTGAAGGGTGGGGTAAACACTCCCGGCACTGGCGCGGTAGAGACCGCCCGACCGTTCCGCCATTTCCTTCATCAACTGGTAACCGTGTTTGGGCCCTTCGCTAAGCAGCGACAGGATAGCCAAACGGATTTCGCCGGACTCAAAGAAACGCCCCCGGCGGCCAAAAGCGAAGGCCGTCCATGGCCAAGAGTGGCCTTCAGGGGGTGACCAATATTCTTTGCGCATGATATATCTTACGATATATCAGAAAGCATATCGGCGCAAGGGTTTTTTATTCATATCGGAGGGAAGTGACCGGGTCGATGCGCGTGGCGTGGCGCGTGGGAAGATAGCCGGACAAGGCTGCAATGGCGGCAATCCCCAGGGTGGCCAGAGCGATGGTCGCCGGATCGTTGGGCGTGATGTCATAGAGCTGGCTGGCGAGCAGGCGAGTCACGGCCAGGGCCGACGGAAGCCCGATGAGGACTCCGATTCCGACCAGCAGCAGCACTTCGCGCATCACCAGCCAGATCACATTGCCGGTCCTGGCCCCGAGCGCGATCCGAATGCCGATCTCGCGCGTCCGGCGGGCCACCAGGAAAGCCATCACACCATAGAGGCCGATGGCGGCCAGCACGGTTGCGAGCACGCCAAATGCCGTGGAGAGGCTGGCGGCCAGCCGCTCGACGGCGAGCGAACTGTCACGCTGGCGCTCGCCGGTGGTCATGAGGTAGACGGGCAGGTTGGCGTCCATCCGGCGCACGGCGGCCCGCAGTGCCGGGAACATTTGCGCCGGGCCCAGGTCGGTACGGACGTAAGCGGTCATCTGTGCGGCCCAATTATTCTGCAAATACGGGAAAAAGACCTGGCGGGGAGCTTCCTGGCGCATGGTCTCGTACTTGGTGTCGCCCACCACGCCGATGATCTCGATGTCGGTTTTCGTCCCGGGGTCTGAGCCAAAACCGATGTGCCGCCCCACGGCTCCACGTTGGCCGAAGTAATGCCGCGCGAACTTCTCGTTCACGACGGCTACCCTCGGCGCGCCGGTGCTGTCTCTCTCCGTGAAGTCGCGGCCGGCGTGCAAGGGGATTTTGAGCGTGGCGAAGAATCCTGGTGAAACAAAGTTCACAGAGGAGTCCATGTTCTCACCGGGCTTGGCAACGTAGCCTTCCACCGTGAGGGTGTCATTCCAGTAGTCAAAGGTCAGCGGCGGCACTACGCACAGCGCCGCCATGCGGGCGCCGGGAAGCGCAGCCAGCTCCTGCGTCAGTTGTTTGTAGAAGAGCTTGGCCCGGTCGGGTTGGTAGCCGCTGAGAGTAGCGTCGACCGAGAACGAAAGCATGTTAGCAACATCGAATCCCGGGTTAAGGTCTTTCAGGTTGTGCAGGCTGCGCACCAGCAGCCCGGCGCCGATCAACAGCAGCAATGAGAGGCCCACCTGGGCCGCGACCAGCAGCTTGCGCCAGCCGGCCTGTCCTCCGCCGGCCACCGCGCCGGCTTGATCCTTGAGAGTCGGAGCGAGGTCGGGCCGGGTGGCTCTCCAGGCCGGCGCCAGACCGAAGAGGAGGGCCGTGGCCGCGGTAACGGCCAGGGTGAAACACAGCACGCGCAGATTGGGATCGGCCAGGAATCTGAGGGGCGGGTCCATTTGCGGCATGATGTCCGCCAGCAGCCGCATAATCCACGGAGAACTCGCGAAACCCAATACGCCTCCCGCCAGGGACAGCAGTGCGCTCTCCACCAGAAACTGGCGGACGATCCGGCCGCGGGTGGCTCCCAAGGCCAGGCGGACGGCCACTTCCTTCTGGCGCGCCGTGGAGCGGGCGATCATCAAGTTTGCGACGTTGGCGCAGGCGATCAGCAGGACCATCCCGACCATCGCCATCATGGCCCACAGCGGCGCCTCCAGGAACCGCTCCGCCATATTCTGGCCCTTGCCGCCCGGCTTTACGTCCAGGGTCATTCTCAGGAATTGTTGCCGCGCGTAGGGCGAAGCGTGGGCGAATTCCTTCTGTTGCACTTCCATCGACAGCACGCGATGAAAGATGGGTTGAAGCGAGGCCCTGGCGTAGGCCAGCGTGACGCCGGGCTTCAAGCGCGCGAACACCTGAAGCCATCGGCGGCGGCGATTGTCGAATGGCCGGTATTCGTCGGTCATTTGCTGCGCCATCATGACCGGGATATAGATCTGGGTAGAAAACAGCCGCTCCACGCCCTCGAAGCCCCGCTCTGCGACGCCCACGATGGTCAGCCTGTGGTTGTTGACCAGGATCTGCCTGCCGATCGCGGAAGGGTCGCCCGCGAAGCGGGTCTGCCAGTAGTCGTATCCCAGCACCGCAACGGGCGAGCCGCCGCGGGCGCGGTCCTCTTCGGAAGTGAACAGGCGCCCCAGGGCCGGCCGGACACCCAAAACCTGGAAGTAGGATCCGGAAACCAGCTCACCCATGGAGCGCTCGTTGCGGCCCCCATAGCTCACGCTGACCGGCAACTGATGACGGCAGAGCATTCCGCTGAAGACCTGGTTCTGGTCGCGAAAGTCTTCGTAGATAGGGTAGGAAAGCGCATTCATACCCGTGTTCGATCCGTAATGGCTGCCGACTTCGTTGAGCTGAACCAATTCCTCCGGATGCGGCACCGGAAGCCGATGCAGGAGGACGTGGTCGAGCATGGTAAACACCGCGGTATTGGCGCCGATGCCGAGCGCCAGGGAGAGGACCGCTACCGAGGCGAAGACGGGCGATTTCGCCAGTGACCGGATGGCATATCGCAATTCACCTGGAAGGCGCATAGGCACTCCTCGCAGGGGGTTCCTGACAACCCTAGATACGAGAGGAATCCGATCTTGTTCCGTTCTCTATAGCCACGTGCCGGGTTCTTAAAGGCTATAGAGTTTAGGGGATGAATGGACTAACATATTAAGCGTTGACATGAGTGAGGTGAATCGCATGAGTGCACGGTGCGGCGTTTGGATCTATATATTCTGCTTTTCGCTGGTTTCCGGATTTGCGCAGCAGGCCCGCGACATGACGCTCGATGTGGTCGTGACCGATAAGTCCGGAAAGCCGGTCCCCGGCCTGCGGCAGCAGGACTTTACGCTCCTGGACAACAAACAGCCGCAGAAGATACTGTCTTTTCAGGCCGTAGAGGGTGGCGCCGCGACGGCTGATTCGCCTGTGGAAGTCGTGTTGCTCGTAGATGAAGTCAACACTTCATTCACAAATGTAGCCAGCGTGCGAAATGAAATCGAGAAGTTTCTACGGCGAAACGGCGGGGCGCTGGCCCAGCCAGTATCGATGGTCTTCCTTTCCGATTCGGGAGCGACCAGGACCACATCTTCCCGAGATGGGAACGCTGTAATGACGGACCTGAATCAGAAACAATTCGGTCTACGCACAATTAACAGGGCACAAGGAGTCTACGGCGACAATGAGCGGATACAGTTGTCTCTCAACGCGCTCAAGCAGTTCGCCGACTATGAAGCGGCCATGCCCGGACGAAAACTCATGGTTTGGATTAGTCCGGGTTGGCCCTTTCTTTCCGGCCCGGGCATGGAGATGGACCTGACCTCAAAGCAGAAGCAGCAGCTTTTCGACTCCATTGTCGCTTTTTCAGACGCGCTGCGACGGGCTCGCATCACTCTTTACGATGTCGATCCGTTGGGGTTAGCGGACGCGGGCCAATTCCGAACGACAGAATACATGCAGTTCTCAAAACCAGTGAAGAAGGCGGGGCAGGCGCTGAGGGGACACTTGGCACTACAGGTTCTGGCGTCTCAAAGTGGAGGCCGGGTTCTCAATTCAAGTAACGATCTGGCCGGCGAGATCGCAACCTGCGTGGCGGACGCGAATGCCTTTTACGTTCTCTCCTTTGACGGCCTTCCCGGGGACGGTCCCAACGAGTACCATGCGATCGACATCAAGATCGACAAGCCCGGATTAACGGCGCGCACGCGATCCGGATACTACGCCCAGCCATAGCCTCAGAGCTATACCGGCACGTTCAGTGGGGAAGATCAAAAAGCGCCGGAGGTCGCGCGCAGTGTTACCCCCGGCCACCACACAAGGTCTGTGGCGCCGGCACGCGTGGCGGCTGCTGGCGACAGGCGGCCTCGTCCTGGTTGCCTCCCGGCTGGTGCCCGCCTATGCCGCCGCGGCGCTGCGCCCTCGCCCGCGCGGAGGCCCCTGCCTCCGCGTCCGGCAGCGGGACGGGGCGTCCCGCGCGGTCCAGGGGGACCGCCCCACCAAGAGTGGGCCGCCGGCCAATCGGACTCACCACCACCCGGGATGCGCGCCGCTCCAGGTGCACACCGGCGCCGGGGCGAGCCAGTCCATTCCGGGGTCGCCGCCGATGGGGGCGCCGGGTGGGGCGTCGGGGGCCGGCATCACACGCATGGGGTCGGCCGGACGATCGAGGAAGCGCTTGATGTCGGCGGCCAGCAGCGCGCGCTGCGCCTGTTCGGCTTCCGCCGCGGCGACCTCGGCCTTCAGCCGCGCCGCCAGCTTCGCCAGCTTGAACGAGGCGATGGCGCGGACCTGGCCGTTGGGCGCAACGGTGGCCAGCCACATCATGCGATCCACCAGCACGCGCTCCATGGCGCGGCGGATCTCGGCCTCGTAGGGCGACGCCACCGGGGCGTCGAAGACGGCCTTCGTCAGGCGGTCGATGACTTCTTCCAGGCCCGGCAGCGACTGATCCACCGCGTGCTGCGCCACCATGCGCGCGGCGCGGTCGAGCTCCAGCACAAAGCCGATGGTCACATCCGCGGCCACCGTCGCCGGGCTGAGCGGGTCGAATCCATCGCCGGTGGTGCGCGGAAATAATTCGCGGTGGCGGGCGAAGCCGGGGGGCCGCGGCGGGATGGCCTCGAGAACCTGCCGGGGCACCGCCAGCTCGGAGGGCTTCAACGTGGCGGCCAGCGCGTCGAGCGCTTTGCGCTGATTGGCGGCGGACTCCCATTTCACCGGCGCGCGCCCATCGCCGCGCATGCCATAAATGTAATCCTGACCGGCGACCATGGAGGCGGCCGATTCCACCGAGTAACGGTGATACATGAAGATGGGCACCAGCGGCTCCTCGATGGTGGCCATGGGCGCGCCGTTGCGGATGGTGTGTTCGCCGAGGCGATTGAGAGCCGCGCGGCGAACCTTCATGATGCGGTTGAGCTCGGCGGCCTGGTCCACGCCGTTGGACCATTGATCGACTTTCGGATGGATATCGGTGTCCTGGTTGGTCATGTAGCGCAAATCCAGCGCCCAGGCGTCGTCGAGGATTTTAGCCAGCGCCGCGGGGTCCTCGCCGCGCGGAAATTGGTGGTAGCCGTAGTTGATGGCCACCTTGTCCCAATCGCCGATGCGGGCCGGGTAGGCCTCGGACAAATCGATAGTCCCATCGTCGCGCAGCTTTTCCATGGGATGCGGGTAGTCCATCACCGAGATGAATCCGCGGGTGCTGTCGTAGTAGTTGTGGCCCAGGCCGAGGGTGTGGCCGACTTCGTGCGTGGCGAGCTGCCGGATGCGCGCCAGGGCGGCCTGATACAGCACATCGGGCTTTTCGTTGCCGGTGGTGTAGGGCGACAGTAGGCCTTCGAAGATAAGGTAATCCTGCCGGTCGCGGAGCGAACCGAGGGTGACGGTGGCCTTGATGATCTCGCCGGTGCGCGGATCGGCGACGGTGCCGCCCGAGCTCCAGCCGCGAGTCGAGCGGTGCACCCAGTTGATCATGTTGTAGCGGATGTCCATGGGGTCGGCGCCCTCGGGCAGCACTGCCACCTGAAAAGCATTGCGGAAACCGGCGGCTTCGAAGGCCTGGTTCCACCAGCTTGCGCCCTCGATGAGCGCCTTTCTGACGTCCTCGGGCGCGCCCGGGTCCACCCAATACTGGATGGGCTTGACGGGATCGCTAATGGTTGCGTTGGGGTCCTTCTTCTCGAGGCGATGACGGCGAATGTATCGCTGCACTATCGGTTCGCCGATGGGGACGCTGTAGTTGACGAAACTGAGGCCGCCGTAGCCGGCGCGCGGATCGTCGAGGCGCGGTTGGAAGTTGTTGTCGGGCAGCTCGACCAGCGAATAGTGCTCGCGCAGAGTAACGGCCTCTGCCGTAGGCGTGACGCTGGCGACGGTTCCCGAGAATAAGCCGCCGCCGAAACCGCCTCCTCCGCCGCGCCCGCCACGGCCGGCTCCAGCAGCGCCAGGGGTGGAGACCTGGATGGGCGGGGGTCCCTGGGCCGGCCCGGCTCCGAAGCCTCCGCGGCCGCCGCCGGCGGCCTCGTTGGTGAAGGTCAGCGTCACTTCGATCTCGGTGTTCTTGGGGAACGCCTTGGTGCGCGGCAGGTAGAAGGCGCTGCGGGTGCGATCAACGCGATACGGGCCCGAGCCCAGTTGGTTGCCGGCGCCGTGGCCGTCGCGGAGCAGGAAATCGGTGGAATCCACCAGCACTCGGCCATTGCTCTCGGCCGCCACCGTGAAGCCCCAGAGCACCGAGCGCGCGAAGGAGTCCTCCACCGAGCGGCGCTCGGCGGGGTTGGCGCTCGAGGAACGGAACGACTCATTGCCCTGCACCAGCAGCACCTTGGGCCCGACGCGCTGGAACGAGACGATCTTCCCCATGCCCTCCTGGCCGCGATCCAGGCCGATATCGTTCGACCCCAGGCCCGCGGCCAAACCGGTGGCGTAAAGAAAATCGGTATCGAAGCGCGGGATCTCGAGCCACAGGCTGCCGGTTCGCTCGTCCCAATAGAGCGGGAAGTAGCCATCCAGCTTCAACATGCCGCTGGTACGTTCGTCGATGGCCGGCGTGCGCCCGGTTGGTGCGGCGGCGCCCGCGGGCCGCTGTTGCCCGGCCGCTCCCAGAGCGAAAAGCAAGGCCAGCGCGAAGGTGACGGAAGGTCGTGACATTTGGAAGCCTCAGGGCCTATTGTATAGCCCCGGGGGTTCGGGCGCGTGCTTAGCGTTGAGCGCTATACTGGCACGTTCAGTGGGGAAGATCGATAAGCGGCGGAGGGCGCGCGAGCCGTCACCCGTGGGCGGCCGAACGGGCCGGATGTGGCGGCACGGGTGGCGGATGCTGGCGCTTGGGGGCCTCGTGCTGGCGGCCTACTCCAATTCCTTCCAGGCGGCGCTGGTGTTCGACAGTGCCTCGGCGATCGGGGAAGATCCGCGAATCCGGGAAGGCACGCCTGAAAACATCGAGGCCATTCTGAAGGGAAGGTATTGGTACGGCGACAGCGGGCGCGCGGCCACTTCACCATGGTACCGGCCGCTCACCACTTTCTCCTACCTGGTGAATTACGCGGTTCTCGGCAATGGGCCGCGCCCGGCGGGCTATCACTGGGTGAATCTGGCGCTGCACGAAGTCAACGTGGCGCTGGTGTATGCGCTGGGCGTCCTGGTTCTGGGAGAAACGGCGCCGGCTTGGGCGCTGGCCGCGATCTGGGGATTGCATCCGCTGCTCACCGAAGCGGTCACCAGTATAGTGGGGCGGGCCGACCTGCTGGCCGCCTTCGGCGTGTTGGCGGGCTTATTGTGCCACATGAAAGGCGCCAACGCGGCGGGTCGGCGCAGGGTGGCGTGGCTGGCGGGCCTGGCGGCCGCCCAGGCGGTGGGGCTGTTTTCGAAAGAGAACGCCGCTGTCCTGCCGGGCATCATGCTGCTATACGACCTGACGTGGCCGGAGCGCGCGACGTGGCGCCGGCGGGCGGCCGCCTATGCCGCCGCGGCGCTGCCGATTGTCGCCTATCTCTATTTGCGCAGCGGTTTGCACTGGCACGCGGTGATCGAGTACACCGAGAATCCCCTGGTGGCTGCCGGTTTCTGGACCACGCGGCTCACGGCCGTTAAAGTGATCGGCAAGTACTTGTGGCTGTTTGTCTGGCCCGTCCGCTTGTCGGCGGATTATACCTACAATTCGATATCGTTGTTCGGCTGGCGGGTGTGGAATTGGGAGGATGCCAAGGCGATCGTCGCGCTGGCGGTTTGCCTGGGGGCCGTGCTGTTGGCCGTCCTACTGGCCGTGCGTTGGCGCCGCACGGGGAAGCCGCTGCTCTTCTTCCTGGTCTTTTTTTTCGTGGCGCTAGCGCCCACTTCGAACCTCATCGTCCTCGTCGGGAGCACTATGGCCGAGCGGTTTCTGTATCTGCCCTCGGTGGGCCTTGCCGGTTGTGTGGTGGCGGCCATCTACGCGCTTGGCCAGCGGCGTTTCCCGATTCGCCCGGCGGCGGTGCGGGTTGCCTGGGCGGCGCTAGGGCTGGTGTGCCTGGCGTTCGCGGCGCGAACCTACGCCCGCAACTTCGATTGGCAGGACGAACGCAGTCTGTGGGCCAGTACCGTGGAGGTTTGTCCGGGAAGCGCCAGGGCACACTACAGCCTGGGTCTGGCACTGGAGCGGCTGCCGTACGGGCTACCGGAGGCGATTGCCGAATACCAGGCAGCCGTGCGGATTGAACCCGATTTCGCGGAAGCGCGCAACAACCTGGCAAACGCCCTGGCGCAGACACCCGGCCGGCTGCCGGAGGCGATTGCCGAATACCAGGCGGCCCTGCGGATTCGACCCGATCTGGCGGCGGTTCATCACAACCTGGCGAACACCCTGGCGCGCATGCCCGGGCGGCTGCCGGAGGCGATTGCCGAGTACCAGGCGGCCCTGCGGATTCGACCCGATGACGCGGATGCGCACGATGCCTTGGCGAACGCCCTGGCGCAAACGTCCGGCCGGCTGCCCGAGGCGATTGCCCAATACCAGGCGGCCCTGCGGATTGAACCCGATCGCGCGGAGGTTCACTTCAACCTGGCAAACGCGCTGGTGCAGACGCCCGGCCGGCTGCCGGAGGCGATTGCAGAATACCAGGCGGCCCTGCGCGGCGATCCCGATTTCGTGGAAGCGCACGTCAATCTGGCGAACACGCTGGCGCGGATGCCCGGCCGGTTGCCGGAGGCGATTGCCGAGTATGAAGCGGCCCTGCACCTCAGGCCAGATCCTCAGTTGCGGCAAATGGTGGACCGGCTACGGGCTCATTGATCGGAAGTTGCGTGAGTTCAAACAGTATGCGAGGTTGAGTCGTGAGCCCTGCGTCGGCGGGTCGGAGCTCGACATCCCTGGCAGTGCTGGTCCCCTGCTACAACGAAGCCGGCACCATCGCCGGGTGTGTGGAACAACTTCTGGAACTGGAGGGCGTCAACACCGTCCTGCTGATCGACGATGGCTCCCGGGACGGCAGTTCCGCGCTCTGTGCGGCACTCGCGGCCCGGCATGCCCCTCGTGTCAAGGCATTATTGCTGCCTCAAAATGTAGGGAAGAACGCTGCCATCAGGGCCGGCGCCTCCGCTGTCTCGGAGGAATTCTTAATTGTTTTGGATGCCGACATGACTGTGGCGCCCGCATCTATCCGGTCGGTTCTCGAAGCGCCGGATTCTCATGTGTTTGTCTATGGATCGCGATTGCACGGCAACATGACGCGCGGAGCAATGTCCTTGGCACACCGTGCGGGTAATCGGTTCTTCGCGGCATGGGTTTCACTGTTGCTCCATCGCGAAGTAGGCGACGTCCTTTGCGGCTTCAAGGCCCTCCCTAAAGACGTGCTGTCAAACATGCCTTCGAGCGCCTGCCGGTGGGGTGATTTCGATCTGTTCTTTGCCGCCGCCGACGCTGGTTTGCGTTTCGTGGAAATACCCGTGGCGTTTGCGCCGCGTCGCGCCGGCCATTCCAAGATGCGCGCGTTCTCAGCCGGGCTGTACTTTGCCTATCTGTGCGCTGGCCGCACTCTGCGCGGGCTCGTGTATGGTCACGCGGCGGCGCGGCATCCCTAAACGTGTGTGCCTTAGAACCTCACGCGCAGCGACAACTGAATGTTGCGCGGATCGTTGATCTGCGTCAGAGTCACGAGTCCTGGCGTGGTCCCGCTAAGACCCGTGTTCGGAGTGTTGAATTGCGGCGAATTGGTGGCGTTGAACGCTTCCGCGCGGAACTGCAGGTTAAAGCGCTCGTGCAGGGTGAAGGCCTTGAACATCGAGATGTCCACGCCCGGCACCTTGGGTGGACGGATGGTCGGGAACTCGCCGCTCAGGGTCCGCACCGAGTTGGAGTACTGCTGGATGAAGGCAGTCGGCAAGGTCTGGCCGTTGAAAGTGCAGTTGGCCATGACGCCGCTGGTCAGTTGGGTGCACGTATTGAAAAACTTTGAGTCGTTTCCGTTGGACAACGCGGGGTTGATCCCCGTCGAAATGAAGCCGCTCGGCGCGCCCAAGGGGAAGCCGTTCTCCCGCGTGAAGACGCCATTGGCCTGCCAGCCCTTCAAAAACACGGCAACAACCCCTTTCGTGTGGCTGAAGACGGGAATCGCCCAGTTGCCGCTGATCACGATGCGGTTCGGCGTATCCTGGCCGTTGAGCGTGCGATCCGGCGTCTGGGTGATGGGTTCCTGCGCGTTCAGGTACGACGTGGCGTCCAGCCACTTCGCGTGGGTGTAGCTCACCAGCAGGTTCAAGCCGTGGCTCAACCGCTTGTCAAAGCGGACCTGCAGCGAGTTGTACCAACTCTTCCCCATGGGAATATTCTGCTCGGTGACCCCCGTAAACTGCGGATAGGGTAGCAACAACTGCTGCCGCGTGGTGCTGGTAGAGGTGCCGGGGCCGGTAGGCAGCAAGCCATAGAGCGGATTGGTGTAGGGGCATAGCGCGGAGCTTGCGGAGCAGGTATCGGTCAAGTTGGGCGTGGCATTGGCGCCGTATTGCAGCAACTGGGCCATGGTCACAACGTCGAGGTTCTGGGAGACGTTCAACTCCTGGCTGCGGCTGCCCACGTAGGAAACTTCCAGCACCGAGCGCGAGGGCAACTCGCGCTGTATGCCGATGGAGAACTGGTGCACCCTGGGAATCACGCGATCTTTGTCCGTAAAGGAGATGGATTGCCCCAGGAATGTGGATAGCCCACCCTTGCTGCCAGTGGGCATCAGGATTCCCGCCGGATAGGGATTGTTGAGATAGTTGCCGGCGAAATCAACGTTGGCGTCGTTGCTGGCGACGAAGGGAGTCGAATAGCTGAATCCCTGCGTGCCCGGCGTGGTGAAGGTGGCGATGTAGCTTAACCCATACCCGGCGCGCACCACGGTCTTGTCCAACGGGCGCCACGCAACGCCCACGCGCGGCTGGAAGTTGTTCAGGTCGCGCTGGTAGGGCAGCCGGTTGCCGGAGCCGGCAAACAGCAGCCCGCCTTTCAGCGCAAGGCCCGGCTGCAACGGGTCGACTATCTGCACGGGGCTGTTGGCGGTGAAGTCGAAGCCCGCATTGATCTGGTTGTTGCGCTCCGTCAGCGGCGATTCATAGTCCCAGCGCAGACCATAGCTGAGGGTCAGTTTGTCGGTGACGCGCCAGTCGTCCTGCACGAAGAAGCCATAATAGTGACCGCCATAGGCCAGCGCCACGTTGATGGGGACGCTGCCGCTCGACGGCATGCCCAGCAGCAGAGAGGCAATCGAGTTGCCCTGGGCGCCGTTCGAGTTCAGCGCGTTCTGTTGCGTCCAACCGGCACTGAAGGAGTAACTGCCAAAGTTGGTGGTGGGTGAATTGACGTTGTCCTGCATCACGCGAAATTCCCCGCCGAACTTCACCTGGTGCCGGCGGACGGTCCGGTTCACGATCTCGGCCCACGACCAATCGGTGCTCTCGGTGAACTGGTTCCCGCCGCTCCGCGCGGCCCCAAACGTGGTGTAGCTGCTGGGTGCGATGGTCGGGAAGTAGGGTGGCAGGACGTTCAGTAACGACGACGGGAAACCCAACTGCGTCGGGTTGAAGCCGCTGGCGTACAGGGTGATCCACAAGTCGTGCCGCAGATACCCCACGCGTGAGGTCAGCACGGTGGAGGGCGACAGCATAGAGGTGAGGTCGGCGTTGCCGCCCTGGCTCAAGCGCCCGTCAGTGTAGGCGTTCCCCGCCGCGGCCACCTGCGGCCAGCCATAGTCGCCATTCACTTCCGTGCGGAAGCCGCGCACGAAGCGGGAAAAAAAGTGTTCCTTCTCGTTGATCTGCTGGTCTATGCGTATCACGTGGGCGTCGTAGGCGTCCGTCCGCGTATTGGGCGTGGCTTCCAGGTTGTTTTGTGAACCGGGCTGGTTCGGCGCGGGAATGTAGCTGACCAGTTTGAGCGCCACCGGGTTTATGCGGTTGGCCGGAATAATGTCGCTGGGAAACGGCTGCCGCGTGTACGTGTTGGTCCCCGTCTGCGCGACGGTCAGCGGGTCGTAGATCGTGATTCCCTGGCCGTTGCTTTGCGTCGTGGTGCTGAAGTTCCCCTGCACCGCTGCCGGCAACGGCACCGTTTCCACGCTGGGCGTCGGAATGGAGTCGCGCCAGATCTCGTAGGAATACATGAAGAAGGTCTTGTTGCGGCCGTCGTAAACATGGGGAATATAGACCGGCCCGTCGAACTCGAGGCCCGGGTTGTTCTCGTGATACGGCGTCCGCGCGGTGCCGGAGTGGTTCGAATCGAAGGTGTTGGCGGCGGTGATCGTGTTCTTGTTTAACCAGTAGACGGCCCCGTGAAGCTGGTTGCTCCCGGCCTTGGTGCTCACCGTCATGGTGCCGCCCGCGGTGCGCCCGTACTGGGCGTCGTAGTTGCTGTTCTGGATCTTGTATTCCACCACCGCCTCCGGAGTGGGCACGAAGGCCTGGTTGGTAGCGCTGGAGCCGGTTTCCACGCCCGTATTGGGGATGCCGTCCAGCAGCAGATCGCTGGCTCCCGTGCGTCCCCCGTTGATCGACATGCTCTCGGCGACGTTGTTGCCGGCGTCGAACGGCCGCGCCGAGCGGCTCAACTGATTGGCGCCGATATCGAACTGCACGCCGGTGGCCACGATGCCGAGCAGGAACGGATTGCGGGCCTGCGAAGGCAGGTCGGCCACGTTCTCCTGGCCCACCACCTGGCCCTTCTCGGAGGCCACTTCCTGTAGCAGTTCGGCTCCCGCGGAAATGGTGACCTGCTCGGTCACGGCCCCGACTTCCAGCGTGAAATCCTGCTGCACCTGGTCGCCCACGCGCAACTCCAGCTTGTCCTCCACGGCTTTCTTGAACCCGGGAGCCGTGACCGTCACCCGATAGGTTCCGATGGGCAGCACCGGGAACGCATAGGTCCCGGCCCCATTCGTGGTAGCGTGGCTGATTTCGTTGGTGGCGAGGTTCTGCGCCTCGATGGGCACGCCCGGCACGACGGCGCCCTGAGAGTCCTTCACGATACCCCTGATTCCAGCTTGAAACTCTTGTGCGAACAGCGGCGCGCACAGCAAGAACGCAAGCAAGCAAACCAACCTTTTGGACATGGTGACTCTACTCCTTTGAAGAAGCGATAATAGGAAACTCCCTTAGGCTTCGGAGCATAGCACGGTGCATCGTGCAAGGCCAAACGAATTCGAAGAGACGCCTGGCCATTTCACTTTGCGAAACTGGCCCCCCGGCCGAGGTGCGGGCTAAGCCATTTTAATTCAGTGGATACGACGATTCTACATCAGATGCTCGCGCTCCCGACATTCAAAACGCATGCGGGTTTGTTATTCATAGCAAAACCCCCGTGGAAAGGTTCCCGCTGCCGCTACGGCTGTGACCGCATCAGCGCCTCAATCACACTCCAGTAAATCGGGCCTGCCTGGGATTTCGCCCACGCCTGGTAGAGAGCCGGATACTGGGCGGGATTGGCGGCCGGTTCTCCACGCATCCCCGTCTTCATCCCGCCGCCATAGGCTCTTTCGAGAAGCGGCGACTCGTCCGGCAGGCGAAGCACACGAACATGAATCACCATGCTCAAACGATCAAACTGCTGCACGCAGGTCACGCCGGGCTCCACCAGCAGGCTGAGCACGCCATCCGCGCCGGCCGGCGTCTGGACCAACTCCAGCAGGCCCCGCCCGGAGCGGAAGGCATAGTCCCGGAAGGCCTCCAGGACCAGGGCTTCCGGTCTCACGCCGTCCATGTGCCGCGCCAGGTCGTCCGGACGCATGAAACAGGAACTGAAGAAGGAAGCTCCCGGAGCCCACCTGGCTTCTACCGCCAGGCGCAGATGGGGCTGCGGAAGGAGTTTCAGCACATTGTCGTGGACGGTGTGAATGATGCCGCCGGAAGGGGAGAGCAGCGCCAGCATGTAAGCGTTCCAGCCCCGCTTGTCGCGGGCGTCCGCATGGGCGCCTTGGGCCAGCAGCAGGCGGACGGTATCGGCGCGCCCGTACTGCGCGGCCAGCATCAGCGCCGTGCGCCCGTCCGGGTCTTTGGCTTCGAGCTCCGCTCCCGCCTTCAGGAGGGCCTGCACGCGACCGGTGTCGCCCTTTTTCGCCGCGGCCAGCCAATCTTCCGGCGGAACTGCGGCCAGGCAAGCCAACGACAGAAGGAACGGAACAGTGCGTGACATTAGACTTCTCAGACGCGACCATCGCCGGCCGCCTCGGTCCGAGAGCGGCCATACTCTTCGATGCAACGGACGATGTAGTCGGGACGCCGATGGGAGCTTTGCAGCGCAAGCCAGAGATACTGCCCGACGATGCCGAATCCCAAGCTGGTCAAGGCGCCGAAGAACAGGCTGGCCAGCACCATCGGGGTATATCCCGGAACCGGAATGTCGCCGCGAAGTTTGGCCACAATCACGATGCCGCTTCCGATGCAGGCGGCGACGAAGGCGATGGATCCAACGCATAACAACACGCGGATGGGCAGATCCGTAAAACTGAAGATGCTATTCAGGGCGTAACGAAACTTCTGGCTATTGGTCCACGCACTCTTTCCCTCCAACCGGGCCGCGCGCTGGTAGACCACATATTCGCGGCGGTAGCCGAGCCAGAACAATAAGGCAATCAGACTGGAGTTGATTTCCGGAAGCTGGAGGAGCCGCTCGCACACCTGGCGGGAACATCCGAATACGTCCACTCCGCCGGGTGGCATATCCTCGACGACGAAGCGGCGAAATACCCACCAGAAAAGCCTCGACGCTAATTCGGAGAGCCAGGGATCGCTCCGGCCGCTGCGCACGCCGAATACGATGTCGGCGCGGCGGCTGCTTAGAATCTCGAAAAAGCTGGCGATCAGGGTCGGGGGCTCCTGCAGGTCCGCGGCCATCACCGCCAGGAACTCGCCGCGGGCGCACTTCAACCCCGCGGCGATGGCGGAAAACGACCCGAAGCTGCGGCTGAGTGAAACCAGTTGCGTGGCCAGCGGAAATGCCGGAAGCCGCTCCCGAAGAATCTCGAGGGACCGGTCGGGGCTGCCGTCCACCACGAAGACGACTTCGAGTTCGCCGGAAACCCGGGAGCCGAGCTCGATGAGCTCGGCCAGCAGCCGGCCGAGACTGCCTTCATTCATGTAAACCGGGATGACAAGAGAGTACATGTCAGCCTGCCTGGGCAAGCCGCAGAAAGTCCGAGTAATCCCGGATGTAATCCGCACTGTCGTACTTGTCGGAGCAGAGGACCAGCAAAACGGCGTCCTGAGAGAACCGGTACTGGATACCCCATACCATGGGAGGCAGGTATAGTGCGAGAGCGGGGCTATCGAGCACGAATTCCTGGCGGTTCCGTCCGTCATCGGCCACTATGTGGCACTGCCCGTGCACGCATACCAGGAACTGGTGCAGCGTTCGATGGGCGTGCTCGCCGCGAACTTCCTTGGTGGCCACGCCAGAGACCAGGAAATAGCGTTTCACCTCAAAAGGAACCGGCTCGCCCACTTCCGCAAAAGTCAGCAGGCCGCGCAGGTCCTGCGCCTGGGGCAAACGATGGAGTGCCACGCCCGCCACTCTGGTCTGAGTGGCGCCGCCCTCGACGGGAGCAGCCGAAATGGCTTCGGCGGAAGGCTCGCCGGCCCCCTCGTAACCGACGATGCGCGCGGGGTTGCCGGTGACGATTGCCAACGGGGGGACGTTGCCCGTCACCACCGACCCCGCGCCGATCATGGCCTGCTGGCCAACCGTAATTCCCGGCATCAGGGTGGCATTCGCGCCTATGGAGGCTCCCTTTCTGACAACCGTGCGCACGAGCTGGCGGGGGTGACGCTTGCTGCGGGGATACGGATCGTTGGTGAAGGTGGCATTGGGGCCAATGAAAACATCGTCTTCGACGGTGATTCCGTCCCAGAGCTGCACACCGCATTTGACAGTCACGCGGTCGCCGATACGCACATCGTTCTCGATGAACGTCTGATCGCAAATATTACAGTCCGCGCCGATGACAGCGCCTGGCAGCACGTGGGTAAACGCCCAGATGCGGGTTCCGCGGCCGATCGAGGAGCTCTCTACAATGGCGGTAGGGTGCCGAAAGAACTGTGCCGGCCGTAATCGTCGTGGCATTTCCGCGCATTCGATTCTAACATTTCACGCCGGGTCGCCGGCGCGCGTGAGACTCTCGATGCGTCCGCACCTCCATCATGCGGCGCATTCAGCGTCAAATCATCAGTTTACAAGATTGTCCGATAGGGAAGCGGGAATCTCAATATCGCCAGCGTCAACCGTCGCATCCCCCCGCGTGTTACTATTCCGTTTTAAAACCTGGAGCAAACCCCGTGAAAGTTTACGAAAGCAAGGACATTCGGAACGTCGGTGTGGTGGGCCACGGCGATTCCGGCAAGACTACGCTCACCGCCGGGTTGCTGTTCACCGCCGGAGCCTCCAATCGCTTGCTCCGCGTCGATGAAGGCAACACGATCACGGACTTCGACGAGGAGGAAATCCAGCGCAAAATCACCATCTCCACCGCCATTGCCGTGGCCGAGTGGAAGAAAACCAAGATCAATATCCTCGATACCCCCGGTTATAACATTTTCATTAACGACACCCGCGCGGCCCTGGTGGCGGCCGACGCCGCCCTGGTCCTGGTTGACGGCGTCGCCGGCGTCGAGGTCCAGACCGAAAAGGCCTGGTATTTCGCCGCCGATTATAAGCTTCCTCGCGCCGTCGTCATCAATAAGCTCGACCGCGAACGCGCCGATTTCGACCGTGCCCTCGAAAGCGTGCAGGCAACCTTCGGCCGCTTCGCCGTTCCCATCCAGATCCCCATCGGGGTGGAGCGCGATTTCGCCGGGGTCGTGGACCTGGTTCGGATGAAAGCCTACACCTACGCCGCCGACGGCGACGGCAAGGGCAAGGAGGGCGACATCCCCGGCGACATCGCCGCAGCCGCCCAGAAGGCCCATGAGGCGCTCGTCGAGATGGTGGCCGAGGGCAACGACGCCCTCATGGAAGAGTTCTTCGATAAAGGCACGCTGGCGCCCGGCCAGATCGCCGAGGGCCTCAGGCAGGGCCTCCGCGAAATGCGCATTTTCCCGGTCATGTGCGCCTCCGCGTTTCACAATGTCGGGTCCGACCTCATCCTGAATTTCATCGTCGAAAATTTGCCCGCCCCGGTTGAGCGCGAGGCCATCGCCGCCACCGTCAACGGCGCCGAGGCCACCCGCAAGATCGCTGAAAACGACCTGCCATCGCTTTACGTTTTCAAGACCACGGCCGACCCCTTCGCCGGCCGCATCACCTTTTTCAAGGTCAATACCGGCGTGGTCAAGAACGATGCCAATCTTCAGAATGTGACCCGCGGCACGGCCGAGCGTCTGGCTCACATCTCGAGCCCCATGGGCAAGACCCTGCAACCCGTCACCGAGCTGCACGCCGGCGATATTGGCGCCGTGGCCAAACTGAGGGATACTCTCACTGGCGACACCCTTGCCGACAAGGGCCTCAACATTACCTACCCGCCGGTGAAGCTCCCCGAGCCTTCCATCGCCTTTGCCATCGAAGCCAAGTCGCGCAACGACGAGGATCGCATGGGCAATGCCGTCCACCGCATCCTGGAAGAGGACCAGTCGCTACGCTTCTACCGTGACCCGCAGACGCGCGAGTTCCTCCTGGCCGGCTCCGGCCAGCAGCACGTTGAAATTGTGGTCAGCCGGCTCAAGAAGCGGTACGGCGTGGACGTGGCCCTCAAAGCTCCCAAGATCCCCTACCGCGAGACCGTCCGCGGCACGGCCGACGTCCAGGGCCGCCACAAGAAACAGACCGGCGGGCATGGCCAGTTCGGCGATTGCTGGATCAAGATGGAGCCCCTGCCGCGCGGCGCCAACTTCGAGTTTGCCAACGAGATCTTCGGCGGGTCTATCCCCAGAAACTTCATCCCGGCGGTGGAGAAGGGCATTATCGAGGCCGCCGAAAACGGGTACCTGGCGGGCTACCCCATGGTGGACTTCAAGGTGACCGTCTACGACGGCTCCTACCATGACGTTGATTCCTCGGAGCTGGCCTTCAAACTGGCCGCCCGCAAGGCTTTCAAGGCGGCCATGCAGCACGCCAAACCGGCCCTTCTTGAGCCCATCATGAATGTCGAAATTCAGGCTCCCGTGGAATACGCCGGCGATCTCATGGGCGACCTCAACGGCCGCCGCGGCCGTATCTCCGGCATGGAGACCAAGGGCAGCAGCCAGTTCATCCGTGCCCAGGTGCCCATGGCCGAGATGTTGAACTACCAAAGCGACCTGACCGCCATGACGCAGGGCCGGGCTTCCTTCACCATGGAGTTCGACCACTACGATTTCGTGCCCCAATTGCAGTCCGAAAAGATCATCGCCGCCGCCAAGGCCGCCAAAGCGGGCGAAGAAGAGGAAGAGGAATAGCGGCGGGCGGAAAGAGCGGTTTCTGCCGGGCGCCAACGATTTCCCTTTCAAGTCCAGAACATTTGCTGTAGATTATGTTGTATGGAGAACATCCCTGATTCGTCTGTCTGGCGGAGCCTCGCCGTCGCTTTTGGAGACGGCCTGGCATTTGGCGTGGGTATGAAACTCACGCAAACCGCGGCCCGCCGGCCCGGCACGCCGCAGTCCGACGTCACCCCTTTAGCTGGCCGTTTCGAACGCCTCGAGCAACGCATCGAACGCCTCGAGCACACCCCCATTGCCGCTCCGGAGGCGTCTTCCGCGGCGGGGCCGGCGGGCATCAGCCAGAGAGTGATCGAGGCCGTGGTTCAGGCGCTTAGCGAGCGCCTCACTGAACAGGCCAAACAAATGGAAGGCCGCGCGGCCGAACTCGAGGCCAGGATCGCGGTTGAGTTGAAGGCTCTCCAGCAGCAGGACCAATCGCTGGCCTTCCGGGCCCAGGCCCGTCTGGAAGAAGTCCGCAGCCAGCTCGGCGCCCAGATCGCCGCTACCCGCAATCGCATGGAGGAAGATATGCAAGGTTTTGCGGAGTCGGTGGCCAAACTTGTCGAGGAGCAGGTTGCGTCCCGCGTAGGCGTGCTGCTCCAGCCTGTGGAAGAGGAACTGCGCGCAGAGATACGGCGCGTGGCTGACCGCTCATCCAGCTTCGATCGCTCGGCGGCCGAAGCCGCCATCGAGACGAAACTCGGGCCCCTGCGGGTGGAATTGGACGCCCGGAGTCGTGAGATCGCCGAAATGCGGCAGCGGCTGGCGGACAGCGACCGCACCGTCCTGGACCTCATCCTGGGCATTGGCCAGATGTGCCGGCAGGCCGCCGACCGAATCGCTGGGCCTGCCGAGCCGCCTCCCCCAGTGTTGGAAACTCCTCCCGCCGGGACCCTCATTGCAGGCGAGCCGCCGCTCAATGGAACTGCCGACTCGCTCCGGGCAGCCCCGGAGGAGCCTGCCCCTGTGTGCCCGCCTGCCGATGCGGAGCGTGAAGTCTTGATGGACCCGCCCTTGGAATCTTCGGTGCCGGCCTTCACGCAGCTCAGTAAGGCCACCTCGCTCTGGCGGATTCCGCTGGCCTCTTCGTTCCTGCTCACCACCGGCGGTCTGCTGCTGCTGCATTATCTATAGCTTGTGGAGCAGATCCCCGATCTTCAGGACCGGATTGCCCTTCCACATAATAGTCGCCGCAGCCTTATGCAGCGAGGATGTGTGGTTTATTACAGTCGATGCCGATACGAGTCTGGGTCCGCATGGCCCGGTTTTGTGCAATCTGTTCCTTCAGGTCGGCGAGCTTCTCCCGAAGCTGGAGTGCCGCTGCCCGGCGGACCAATTGTTGATGCTCTCCCCGGTGGAGTCTGACCGCGTTCTTGTAAATGCCACTCGATATCCGGTCGAGTGGGCGACTCCGACCGCGTCCGCCTCTCATGCCCAGCATCTCCGGAGCGAGTTGCGCAGCCGCCCGACGAAGCTTTGTCCACCGAAAGACGAATACCCCGAACTTTCGAAGGCGATCCCCACGGTCGACGCCATGTTGCTCTCTCCACCTGCAATTATCCGGAGTTGTCTCGTGAGTTCATAGTCCCACCCATACTGATCCGGTACTGGGGCCTCTCGGGAATACCTGCCGATAGTATTCCGCTGTTATCCATAGGAGACTTGCACGCCTGCCGGGGAACCAGCTTAAACTGGGGTTGGGGTGTGGGCGCGTCGCGCCCTGACCCAAGAGGCAGTATGACCCTTCCCGAATCCGCAACGAACACTTCACAGACTCTTGACCAGCGCCTCGCAGAAGGGGCAATCCCCGCGGCGCAAGCGCTACGTTACGCCATTACTCTGGGCGAAGCCCTGCGCCAGATGCACGACGCCGGACAGGTGCATGGCGCCGTTTCGCCGGTTGACATCACGGTTTCTGGCACCCGGCTGGAACTGCGCCCCACGGCGGCTCCCGCAGGGGGCGCCACGCCGTACACCGCGCCGGAACTGCTGCAAGGACACCCTGCGGATGCCCGTAGCGACATCTTCTCTTTCGGCGCGGTCGTCTACGAGATGGTGACTGGCCGCCCGGCTTTCCAGGGCGACAACCCCACCGCTCTGGCCGAGGCCATTTCCCACGCCGTGCCACCTTCAACCGGCAACCCGGGAATAGACCTCTTCCTTGCTACGTGCCTCGCCAAGGACCCGGCTGCACGTTTCGAGCGTATGCAGAAGCTCTTGCTGGAACTGAAGCTCCTGGCGGTCCACGCGCGGCGCGCCGAAGCCCCCGCCCGCCCCGAACAAGCCGCGGCCGCTCTCCGCTCCGAATTGCAGCAGATCGAGACCTGCCTGGCATCGCGGCTCGAGGCGCACGAAAAGACCGCCTCCGACACGGGGCGCGCTGCCAGCGAAGCCTTGGACACGCTGCGAGAACAGCTTTCCGCCTTGCGCGCCCAGTTCGCCGCCGCACAAGAGCAGACCGAGCAAGGCGCTTCGAGCGCCGAGCAGACCATTGAAGCGATCGGGTCGCGCGTCGCCCATGCCGAGCAGGGCCTGGACGCCCTCCGGCAGGCCTTCGCTACTCACGCGGAGAATGCGGTGGCGGATTTCCACGATCTCCGGGAAACCCTCAAGGCGCAAGGTGCCACAATCGAGTTGGCCCGCAGGGCACAGACTCAGACAGACAACCTGGTCGAGGGTGTGGTCGAAGCCCTCGATCTGCTGCAATCGAGCATTATTGGTGGCATCCCGGGACACGCCGACGGTCATGAATTCTAACGGATCGTTCCCGCTGTTCGCAAAGGTATGCACATCGTTCCCCTGCGGCGGTATTGCATCTGTCGGTCATCAAAATGCCGTTCGCGAACAGAATCAACCGGTTACGGGCGGGACCAACGCTCAAATGATGCGCTTTGAACAACCTTGACAAAGAGGTCCCGCTTGCTTTACCTAGGTGAAACGTTGTAGCCTTTTAGGGTCTCTATCTCCGGGCACTGGCTCGCTGAAGCAGCTTATTTTTTGTAGTTCGAGGCAGTAATGAACGTTCGAACGAAAACGCTCTTCTTCTTCTTGGCCGCCGCAGCCCTTACCACCGCCGGATGCGGGTTCAACCAGTCGTCCAGGTTCCGCATGGCGTTCCTGCCGCCGGCTTCCCACGCTAACCCTCCGGCAATCGAGCTGGCCGAGCCTCCCGTCATCCAACCCAATCTGTACTTGAAGGATGTTCCTCCCTTCCTGCTGACCAATCCGCAGTTCTCCGACCGCCGGACTCGCGCGGATGCCCTCGTCGCACGAGCCGATCGCAGATTTGAGGCCGGTAAGAGGTACTACCAGAGCAACGATATCGGGAATGCCCGCCGGGAATTTGACGCCGCCATCGACTCGATGTTGGACGCGTTGGATCAGAATCCCGCCCACCGCGAGGAGTACGAGCGCAAGTTGGATGAAATGGTGGACGGCATCCACCGCTTCGATCTGACGGGCTTGGGCGCCTCGGCCGGCGTGGAAGAGGGCCAGTTCGAAAAGGCCCCCTTGGAAGACATCCTGCAAATGACCTTTCCCGTGGACCCCCGGCTGAAGGACAAGGTGCGAGAGCAGGTGGCGGCCACGGTTTCGCAGTTGCCCCTCGCCGTAAACGACGCCGTCCTCGGATACATCCACTACTTCTCCGGCCGCGGCCACAAGACACTGGTTGGCGGGTTGCAGCGCTCGGGCCGCTACCGGCCCATGATCCAGCGCATCCTCGATGAAGAAGGCCTGCCGCAGGAACTCATCCACGTGGCCCAGGCCGAATCCGGTTTCATCCCGCGCGCGCTATCCCGCAAGGCCGCCGGTGGCATGTGGCAGTTCCTCAAATGGCGCGGCAACCAGTACGGCTTGCAGCAGACCCGCTACACCGACGACCGCATGGATCCTGAACAGGCCACACGCGCCGCCGCCCGCCACCTGCGCGACCTGTACCAGGAGTTCGGCGACTGGTACCTCGCCATTGCCGCGTACGATTGCGGACCGGTGGTGGTGGAAAGAGCCGTCGAACGCACGGGCTATGCCGATTTCTGGGAAATCCGCAGCCGTGGAGTTCTGCCGGCCGAGACCACCAACTACGTTCCCGTCATCCTCGCCATGACCATCATGGAGAAGAACGCCGCCGGGTACGGTCTCGATGGCATACAGTTGGAGCCGCCGCTGGCATTCGACACGGTGGAGGTCTCCGCGCCCACCAGCCTGGCGCTGGTTTCCGATCTCACCGATACGCCGGGCGCCGAGATGGCCGCCCTCAACCCTGCCATCTTGAAGGGGATTGTTCCCGAGGGCTATCCGCTGCACGTGCCCAAAGGCAGCGGCAACCAGCTCCTGGCCGCGTTGCAGCTCATTCCCGCGGAGCACCGCAATTCCTGGCGCGTGCATCGTGTGGGCGCCGGGGAAACGCTGGCCGCCATCGGCAAGCGCTACGCCGCCTTGCCCAGCAGCATCGTGGCCGCCAACCACCTGTCGTCGGCCCAAGCCGCGGAGGGCGACCGGCTGCTGATTCCGGCCGCCCTGCGTGTCGAGGCTCCCGTCCGGCGGACCACCGCGGTTCGGACCTCCGGTGCCCGTACCTCGGCGCATCGCCGCACGCCGGTGCACCGCACTTCGGCAAAGGCGCCTGCGGCGAAGCCCGCCGCTCCGGCTCAGCCGGTGCATAAGAGCCCGCCGGTCCTCACCAACACCGCTTCCAGATAGCCGCATCGAATTTTCCCCGAATCGCAATTTTCGCTATTGCCTCACCACCAAAAAGGGGTATTCTATGGGTGATTGTGCCTTGATACAGGAGGCTGGTTTCATGTTCGATAGCCGAAGATTCGCTCCCAAGGACGAAGAAGAGATGGAAGACTTCCCCGACTACGAGGACGAGGAGGACTCGGAACTGGATTCTCAGCTCGACGATCTCGACGACGAAGACGAAGAGGAGGAAGACGAAATGGATATGCCGCCCATACCCCCGCCCGAACCTATACCCGCACCTCCGCCCGCGCCGGCTCCCGCGGACGCAACGGTTGTGCCCAAGAAGCCGGTGAAGAAGGCTTCCGCCGCGAAGAAGGTTGTGGCCAAGAAGGCGCCCCCGAAGAAGGCCGGGAAGAAAGCCCCCGTCAAGAAAGCCGCCAAGAAGGCGCCGCCTAAGAAAGCGCCGCCTAAGAAAGCGGCCACTAAGGCCGTTGCCAAGCCCGCCAAAAAGGCTCCTCCGCATAAGAAGCCCGCGAAAAAAGCCGCCAAGAAGCGCTGAGTCGGGCGCCCCCGGCGCTCGCTGTGCTTAACTCTCGTTCTTGACCACTCGCCGGCAGCGCTCGAACAGCTCCAAGAGCGCTTCCGCATGCTCTTCCGCCGAGCGGGCCACGGGCTTTCCCGAAAAGCCGGCGGAAGACTGCGAGGCCTTTCCGTATCCCGTCGTCAGCGCGACGAACTTCATCAGCTCTAGCGCCACTTCGTCCTGGCTTCGCACCACGCCTGGCGCGGTCCCGCTATCCGGGGTGTTACTGGTGGATGCTTCTGGTTCGGCCATCTGCGATGCATTCCTCCGTGTGATACAACTCTAGGTTACTGCACTTTCTTCCCCATGCCGCTTACCGCCGTCCGGCTCGTGCGAAAAATGCGAGGAGGCGCCCAGTCTCATCTGCTGGAGGCGGATGACGGCCATTGGTACGTCGTCAAGTTTCGCAATAATCCCCAGCATCGCCGCATCCTGGTGAACGAGCGGCTCTCCGCAACGCTGTTGGACTACCTCAAGATTGCCACCCCCGAGACCGCCCTGATCCAGGTCGGCGCCGCGTTCCTCGCCGCCAACCCGGATGTCCATCTGCATCTCGGAACGCGGCGCATCGCCATCGAACCCGGGTGGCACTTCGGCTCGCGCTATCCCGGCGACCCTGGCCGCACCGCGGTTTACGACTTCCTCCCCGACGCGCTGCTGCCCCAGGTGGCTAACCTGGAGGATTTTCGCGCCATCCTGGTGTTCGACAAGTGGACGGGCAACGCCGATGGCCGCCAGTCGGTCTTCTACCGCGCACTGGTGCGGCGCGGAGAACCCGGGGCGCCCGCTGGGCCGGGCCGTCCCGGTTTTGTGGCCCGCATGATCGACCACGGTTATACCTTCAACGGGCCGAACTGGGACTTCCCCGAATCGCCCTTGCAGGGTGTTTACGCTCGCCGCCTGGTCTACCAGGCGGTGCGCTCCCTGGAAGATTTTCAGCCCTGGCTGGGCCAGGTCATAGATTTCCCCGAAGAGGTGATCGACCAGGCCTGGAAGCGTATTCCCCCGAATTGGGTGGAAGGCGAAGAAGACGCCCTCGAGCAACTCCTGGAGCGCCTCTTTGAGCGGCGCAAGCGCCTGCCCGACCTGATCGGCTCCTGCCGTCAGGCCCGGACCGACCCCTTCCCCAACTGGAAATAATCTCCAGCGCGGTAAAATGGGCACGTGCTTCATCGTCACATCCTTCACAACGGCGACATCCGCGAAGTCTCCCAGCCGGCGCTCTCCGCGGGCCAGGCCGGCCTGCTTTCCGGATGGGGCGTCTTCACCACTTTGCGCGTGGCCGATGGCGTGCTGTTCGCCTTCGAGCGCCACTGGGCGCGAATCCGCCGGGACGCCGCGGCATTCCACATCCCCATTCCGCAGGATGCCGGCGAGGTGCGACGCAAACTGCTCCAACTGGTGGAGGCCAACCACGCGCACAACGCCACCCTCCGGCTGGTGATTGTCCGCAACGGCCCGGGTATGTGGGCGGACCCCTCCGTGGGCCGCCCGAGCGACCTGATCGCGCTCACCGCCGACTCCAAAGAGTGGGGCGATGGCGTCAAGCTCACCTACGTCCGGGACGCCCGGCACGCCGCATGCCCTTTCACCGGGACCAAGATTCTCTCCTGGGCCATGAACCTGACCTGGCTCGAATCCGCGCAATCCCGCGGCTTCGACGAAGTCATTCTCCTCAACGAGCGCGGCGAAGTGGCCGAGTGCACTTCGGCCAACATATTTATCGCCAACCGCAGCCAGGTGTGGACCCCCCCGCTCAGCTCCGGCTGCCTGCCGGGGATCACCCGCGAGGTGCTGCTGAGCGACATCCACCTGCCCGGAATCGAGATCGGCGAAAAGACCCTGATGCCGGCGGACCTGGAATCCGCCGACGAGGTGTTCATCACTTCCACCACGCGCAACCTGCTGCCGGTCCTGCGGATTGAAGAGAAAGAGGTGGGCCGCTTAGACTCAGACAGCGTGCGGCAGGCGCTCGAACGGGTATTCTCCGAGTTCGTGAAGCGCTACGTGGCGGAGCGTAAAAGAAATGGTTCCAAGTGATCCGATTCCCAGCCTTGCCCACCACCGGCATGCCCGGTACTGAACATCGCAACCGGGAGCGCTGTACGCGTCGCCTCTCTGCTCCCCAACAGCCGTTTTCTCCAGCCGCCGGATCAATGCTTCCTGGCGCGTCGCAGCCTTTCTTCTCTCCCGCTCGGGGCTGGTCGCTCGTAACGGCCTTTCCCTCGCCCGCAACGACTCCCGCTTCCGCGAAACCCATTCCGGGGTCAAAGGTCCCGACCTGCTACTTCGCTCCCGGCTACCTGCTTCCCCTGCCCGTTGGACCCTTCCGCTCCGCTACCGCTTCCGGTTCGCCCCGGCGACGGCCGCTTCCTCGCTTCTGGCCCGTTGCAGCTTCCACATATAGCCCGGCTGATGGCGCCTCCCCCCTCCGCTCCCCTCTGGGACTTTTACCTCCCTCGGGATCAAAGCGTTCAGCGGAATTTGCCGCCTGCCAAACCCGCCTTCCGAACCCGCCCGATCTCCTCTCGCTCCCCGCAGCCCGTTTCTATCACTAGATCTCAAAGCTGCGGATCATCGTTCCTGGTCCGCTACGTTTCCGGAGGCTTGCTGTTCCTCAAACCTCTTGGAACCTCTCCCACTATGCCCTCACCAGGGTCTTTCGTCAATTCTTTTTTGATGCGCCGCCGCACTTTTCCTCAGGTTATTTCTACCATGTTTCGAAGCAGTTACGGAACTGTGACCTGAATTGCCTGTGAATAAATCGACGACTGAGAATCCTGTTCTACTGCGTCAGCTTCAGGATCATGCCGCTGTCGGTAGCCAGCCAGATGTCGCGGTCGCCGGCCGCCGCCATGATCGTGCGATTGGCCACTGCGCGGTAGTCCACCTCGATGTCGGTCCAAGTGGAAAAGTCCCGGCTCTTGAGGACCTTCACGCGACCGGGAACCACGCTGCGCAGCTCGCCGGCTACCGCAATGCCCGAGAGATAGCCCGTTCCGTCGGGAGTCACCCACACATCCGTGACGGCAAAACTCTTGTCCCGGTAAACCCTTTCGCTACCGCCCACGGGCCATTTGATGCGGTAGACCTCACTGGGAAACAGGAACGAGTCCGAATACTCGACCAACCCCAGGCCCGTGCCTGGCGGTCCGAAACGGATGCGCGTAACCAAGCCGAATACGGAAGAGGAAGAGGACTTCCAGGTCTTGCCGCCATCGTGGGTCTCGAGCGACAGCCCGAGATGGGGCCATTCGCGACGGTGCAAGGTCGTCTCCGGGTCGATCCACGCCGGCAAGTCCGACGTAAATGCCCGTTCCGGCGGCCGGTTCCAACCGGTGATCACGCCAAGCTGGGGATTGGCAAACCCGATCCACCCGTAGGCGGAGCTCTCGACCCTTCCGGGCTGTTCAAGGGCCGCGGCCACGCGCGTCCACTGCCGGCCTCCATCGTGGGTCTCGAGCACGGTCTTCTTGGCGCCGACGGCCCAACCGCTCTTCTCGTCCTTGAAGTACACCCGAAAGATCTGGGCCGGAACCCGGGGCATCTTGGTCCAGCTTTTTCCGGCCTCCGTGGTCTGCCACAGGCCTTTCTCCGTCACCATCCACCCGATGTTTTCATTCAGGAAGAAGAGCGAGAGAGGCTCTTCTTTGAGCGGGCCGAGTTGCCAGTGGGCGCCGCCATCGGAGGTCACCAGCGCCACGGGCCGTTGGCGGCTGCCCTCGTGGATGGTTCCCACCGCGACGCCGCGCAGGGCCGACGCAAAGGAGAGGTCGCCGATAGCCAGGGAAGACTTGTTCCGATCATAAAGGTATTGCACCTGCCAGCGTTGGGCGTCGAGCGGCGTCACCCACGCCACCAGCGCCGCCAGCGCGCAGAGGAACCGAGCCAATGAAAAATCCACGTTGCTTCTATTGTTTCATTGCGACCGGCCCGGAGGAAAGCACCAGTTCCACGTGATTGGCCGATTCCACCGCCGTAGGGGGCATGCGCGCGAGCACCAGGACGCATCCCACTTGCTCGCCGACCGTGGTGAGCACCTCCATTTCGCCGCCCGTATGCTGATGGGGCAGCCGGTGCTGCACGTTGATCACGCCCACCACCCGGTTGCGGGCGGTCACCGGCGCGGAAAGGAACGCTTCGTAAGTGTCTTCCTCCAGCTCGCCGAATTTCTTGAACCGTGAATCCTTGTATGCCTCGCGCGAAATCGCCAGCAGGCGGCGCTCGCGCGCCACCCAGCCCGTCAGGCCCTCATTCCATTTAATCCGCAGCTTCCCGATGGTGGAGGGGTGCGGCATGTTGGAGGCGCATAGCACCAGTTCCTCGCCGTCCAGGAGGTACACCAGACAGGAGTCGCACTGGGTGAACTCCACCACCAGAGACACGATGCCTTGCAGAACTTCCGTCAGGCTCATTTCCCGGACCATGAAGCGGCTGATCTTCTGGAACAGGCGCAACTGCTGCTCGGTCCTTTGCAGGCGCCCCTCGAGATCTCTGGCTTTCGGCACTCCTTCATTATAGCTTTGGCTTCGCGCCGCTCCGGCGGTCTACAATCAATACAGCGGGCGCGAATGCATGACGGAGAATGACCCGGAGAGCGCAGTAGCAACCTGGAAGGCGCCGCAGTGCCCCTTCGCCATCGAGTATTCGCTCAGTGCGCTGGACGATATCCGCCTGGCGGTGATGGATGCATTCTTTTCGCTGCCGCGCGGCGGCGCCGAAATCGGCGGAATTCTGCTCGGACAG
This sequence comes from Bryobacterales bacterium, assembly GCA_963768385.1. GTDB lineage: Bacteria > Acidobacteriota > Terriglobia > Bryobacterales > Bryobacteraceae > Fen-178. The sequence goes on along the minus strand of CAVYHQ010000013.1, from coordinate 11,220 downwards.
CATTTGAAGCGGCGGCTCGTGATCGAGGATTATGTGGCTCTCGATTGCGAGCACGCGTTCGGACCGTCGTTCGCGCTTTCCCCGCGAGACCAGGACAGATTGGCGGAGTTGCTGGCGTCGGCGGAGCAGAATCCCGACGGGCTGAAGCCCGTCGGCTGGTACCACTCCCACACGCGCAGCGAGATTTTCCTCTCCGAGGCCGACCAGGACCTTCATAACCGCTATTTCCCCGAACCATGGCAGGTGGCCCTGGTGCTGAGACCGCACACCTTTCATCCCGCCAGGGCGGGCTTCTTCTTCCGGGAGACCGACGGATCGATTCATGGAACGGCCAGCTACCAGGAATTCGCGCTGGAGCCATTGCCGGTGCGTCCGGTTCCGGCGGGAGTTGCGCCAGCGACCGAGTCGGCGCCTTCCGCGCGTCACCGGCGCGCGCCAGATCCGCGGGGACCGGTCATCACGGTGGCCGCCGAGGCCGCGCCTCAAGGACCCGCGCCGCCCGCCGCGCTGGCTCCGGAGGCATCCGAGCGGCAACCGGCCGAGCTGCCGCTTCCGAGCTTCCTGGCGCCGCCCGCCGAGCGTAAGTCGCGCTGGTTGGTCGTGACCGTGCTGGCGATCGCCATCGCCCTGGCGGTTGCGGTGGCGGCGTATCAGACCCAGCCGCTCTGGCTGCCTCGCCTGACGGCTGCGATCTGGCCCGCACCCCAGCTTTCCATCGGGCTCAACGCCATCGATAGCGACGGCCAGTTGCAGATCCAGTGGGACGGCAGCTCTCCCACGGTGCGCCAGGCAACCAACGCCATCCTGCAGATTGACGACGGCCCTGTTCGCCAGGAGGTCCAGTTGGACGCGCGGCATTTGAGTGCCGGCACTTTCACTTATGGCCGCCAGGGCGGACGCGTTGACCTCAAGCTGGCCATTCACCTGCCCGGTGGGCAACAGGCCCACGGAACGGCCAGTTTTCTCGGAAAACTTCCCGAGCGGAAGCCGCCGCCAGAGGACCCGGAGATCCGCAAGCAAAGAGACGATCTGGCCCAGGAAGCCGCCAAACTCAAGTCCGACCTGGCGGCGGAGATGGCGCGCACCAGAAAGCTCGCGAAGTCCCTCGACGAGGTGAAGAAGATCCTCGAGGATCAGCAGCGCAAGCGCTTGGAGAACCAAAGCCCCGACAGGTAGGGTGTGTCGCGGCCAAGCACGGTCCCAACCCCCACCCGGGGAGTCCTCAATGCTAACTTCTGTTAGCGGGCCATCTGGAACATATGTCAGCAGAGCATTTTGGCGGCTGATCAGTGAGAATGATTGCCGTGACAACCGCGCGGCTTAATCTAATCAAGCTCAGGAGTCCATATTGTCCCGCAATGTGAAGGACCTTTTGGTCCGGCTTTTTAAGCTGGCAGTTTGGCTCGCCGTGTTCTGTCTGGCGGCTGTGGCGGCTGTGATGGTGCTGGCGCCGCTTCAGGACTGGGCCTGGGGGGCACGCGCCCGCGTCGTCGCGGCAGTCTACCGGCCAGTTCAGTTTCCTGGCTTTGCGCGCGGGCGGGATCGGCGATGCACGCTGGCGGACGCGTGGCGAGAGGCGGTGCCCGATCGAGCTGTGGCTGCGCGGAAGATCGAGCGGGACATGCGCCGGGTCCGTGTGGACGGAAATCTGGAGTTGGTGGAGACGGCTGCTGCCGGACGCATGTGGATCCCCGCCAGCGACAGAATGGCCTACGCCGAGGAGTTGGCGGAGCAAGGCGAACAGGAATATGGGACCGACAACAAGGGCGCACGGCCCGGAGACACGGTGCTCGACTGCGGCGCAAATGTCGGAGCTTATACGCACGAGGCGTTGCGGCTCGGGGCGAGTCGCGTAGTGGCGATCGAGCCTGCCCCGTGGGCGCTGGAGTGCCTGCGGCGGAATTTCCCCGAAGAGATCCGGGCGGGGCGGGTGATCGTCTTCCCGAAGGGTGTGTGGGACCACGACGATACGCTCTTGCTCAACGTGCCGCCGGGCATGGCGAGCACTGCGGCCACCGTGGCGCTCCCTGGAGCGGCCGGAGTCCAAGCGGCGGTGCCGCTCACGACCATTGACCGGATGGTAACGGAACTGCGCCTCCAGCGAGTGGACTTTATCAAAATGGATATCGAGGGCGCCGAGCCCAACGCGCTGCGGGGCGCCGTGCACACAGTCGAACGGTTTCATCCGCGCATGGTGATTTCGCTCGAGCACCGCCGAACGGACCCGGACACGATTCCCACTTTGACGCGGCAACTGTGGCCCGACTATTCGGTCGAATGCGGGGCCTGCACGAACATGAACCAGCATTTACAGCCGGTGGTGATGTTCGCCCAGTTCGTTGCGGCTCCGGATCGCGCTGGCAGGTAGCGGAAAACCGCTCATAGTCGATGCCTCGGTCAATTTCTATGTCTGATGCGTCATTGACTCTAGCAGACAACGACTTCTTGCCTTTGTCTCATAGATGAGAAACAACGTGCCACAGAAGGGCCGATTCCTTCAAGCAGCACGATCACTATGATCTGGTGTTGGTTTGTGGAGCACTTGCTTCACTATGCTCGACACATCATCGATTGGCCCATCAACAGTGCCTGATTGCGGACCCGAGCTCGAAATCAGAATCCGGGCTGACTTAACAGTGAATCTGCCATATTTTACCGTGTAAACAAACGCCATCGGCTCGTCGGCAAAGCGAATGTAAACTTCCTTTTCAAACAGTGCGCGTGCCATGTGTGCTTCTTCCTTTCTTGCTTTACACACTCACGACCGGACAGGGCGATTCGCGAATGATTGCATATGAATTCGTCCGCAGCCGCCCGAACATTCCCGTCGTTGAAGCCCGGCCGATAACGAGCAAATTGGCTCGCTGGTCTTCGGTCGTCGAATGCACAACCCTCGGGATGCTGCCGCTCTCAACCCGAATCTCGGCCCCTGGAGAGCAACAGCCTGGGAGCATTCTGGCAACCTCGCTTGTAGCTTCAGCGACAATTCGCTTGCGCCTTTCGGCGTCGCTGTAATAAGTCCCCGGATGGAAGTCAAGGGTCGGCACGGCATGGATCACGATCAATGGGGCTTGAAACTCTGATGCGAACTCCGCTGCCCAGCGCTTCGTGCGGGGCGAAAAGTCCGTCGGCAGCAGCAAGTGTTTCAATGATAGCATTCTTGGCCTCGCCTATCACTGAGCAGATCATTCCCCTCTTTTTTGGATAGGCTCGGGGCACTGGGGCACCGATGCGCCGTGGCGATTGTCCAAAGCACTTCTTCTGCTTTAAGTGGCTTGGCGAGGACATCATACCCGCCCAAGTTCAGGACCTCCGCCCATAAGCCTGAGTCTGCCACGCGGGACGTAACGACGAGCAGCGGAGGATCGAGCATGTTCTGAATTTCCTTCAGGACTTGTTTCCAGTCGGCATCGGGCAGCGTCTGCTCGCACAGGACCATTGAGGCCTGCCTCAATAATCGCCGGGCTTGCTCACACGTTTTACATGCCAGCGTTTGCCATTCTGAGCCGGCCAGAATGTGGCGGATGACTTTGTGATCCTCCACATCTGGACTGATGGCCAACATTACAGTCTTGGAAGGAGCCATTTCGGTCATAACACCGTTCCTATACAGCAACCATCTGACCATATGGGGTCATGGTCTCGTCATCGGTTTAACACCTTGATCCCGGAGGACTTTGCCCAATGCTGATACAACCTGTCCAATATTTGGACAGATCAGACGTGCAATACAAAGTGGGCCCACTCGGTGTGAAAATGGATCCACGGCTTGGGACGATCTGAATTGATCCTGCTTGGGCCACGGCGACACGCAGAAGACAGAGTTTCAAAAACAGAAAGGCGCGGTTCCCATCACCCAAGGGGAACCGCGCCTGAGCGAGGATCTTCGGAGCTCCCGAACTAGCTGATCGTGATGAGATTTTCGACCCTCGTAACGCCCGGAGCTGCCCACGCAGCACGTTCGGCTTCATCCCGCTCCGCCCACGAGCGGACATATCCGCGAAGCGTCACTTTACCGTCGGACGTTTCGACCTTGATGTGGTTGGCATCGATCCCCGCGTTGCGTTTCAACGCGTTTTCGATTTTGATCTTCACGTCGATGGCGCTGATTTTCGGCGTGACTGTGATCTCGTTGGTGACCCCCTTCACGCCCTTCAGTGGCCGAACCGCGATCTCCGCCTCTTCCTTCTGATATTGCCAGTCGGTTGTGCCTTGGAGCGTTACCCATCCGTCGGCCACCTGCACCTTCACGGTATTAGGCACGGAGTAATTCCATTCCAGATGGGTCATGGCGGTACGCGCGATGTCTTCATCGGTACGGGTCGCCGAAAAGGGCAGCTCGACTTTGATCTCGCTCGCAACCGCTTTAACCTTGGAAACGCGCATTGCGGCGCGTTCGGCAGCCCATCTTTCATAGTAGGCGTTAACTTGGCCGTCGAGTTCCACGACACCGTTCTTGACCGAGACGCCGATCTGTTCGGCATGAACGCTGGGCTCCCAACGCAGTTCCTGTTCAACGTCGGACTTCAATTGTTCATCGTTGTTCATAAGTATTCTCCTAACTTGTTTGGACCTTCGCTTCGCCACCCGTACGGAAGGCGGCTCGGCACACAAACACACATCACGAATCCGTGCCTTGCGACCTGGCACAAGCATGCCTATACGTGCAATCCGAAGGCCGAGCAAAAGGTGCCGCGCAGCGGCATCGCCAAGGTTTTGGAACCGATGGCGCTCTAGGCTATTCCGCCATCCAAGATGTGGATCTCGACGTGCTTCGGGAATTCTGGCCTGAGGTCGCCCGAGAGCTCGGATGCCTTTCCGCGACAGGTGGGATTAGCCGGGAACAGGAACCCATCATTGATCGTATGCCATATCTGTCTGAATTCTGATCATTGATGTCTGAACTCCAGCCAGACCGCCGCTCGTTTCGGCCGGAAGAGCTATTAATGGGCGGGCGTGAGTTCATGGACCTCGAGTTGCTTATCGTGAGTTGCGGGGAAACAAGATGCGTTCTCTAAATGAGTGCGATCCTGAATTTCCGTAATCGCGTTTCGGGAGGAAAGAAAAACACAATGTCACAAACCGACTACAATCCACTCATTGCCGGCATGGATGAAATCCGCGGATCTTGGGGCTGGTTCCTGTTCCTAGGAATCGCGCTCACGATTCTTGGCGTGGCCTGCATTGTATTCAACGTAACTGCGACCTTCACTACCGTGTTGGTCTTCGGCTGGTTGCTTCTGATCGGCGGCGTCGTCGCGCTGATTCAATCGTTCAGCACAGGGACGTGGGGCGGATTCTTCCTATATCTGCTCAGTGCACTACTCCGGGGATTCACCGGGTATTTGCTCGTTCGGTATCCGCTTATGAGCGCCGAGACCCTCACCCTGGTGCTTGCTTCGTTTTTCATCGTGGGCGGACTGTTCCGCGCCATCGGCTCGGGGATGGCGAAGTTCCCTAGCTGGGGCTGGGGCGTCTTTTCTGGGGTCGTCTCGGTGGCATTGGGGGTCTTGGTGATTTGGCAGTGGCCGGCTACCGGCGTCTGGTTCATCGGATTGGCCATCGGCATTGACCTTATCGTAGACGGTGTCGCGGTTTGCAGTTTCGCCAGCGCGATACACCATTTGCCCGAGCTGCCGGCTCACGAAGCCGCATAAACATCGATAGAAGGAGACATCTCAATGGAAAGAATGCTGGTGGTGGTCTTTAACGACGAACCGAAGGCGTACGAGGGATCGCATGCCCTCAAGCAACTCGATTCGGAAGGAAGCATCACGATTCACGCTGAATCGGTAATCAAGAAAGACGCCGATGGCACGGTCACGGTAAAGGAGTCGGAAGACGAGTTCCCGGTCCGCACCATCGGCGGAACGGCGATTGGCAGCCTCATCGGACTCCTCGGGGGACCCGCTGGTTTAGGGGTTGGCGCCATGGCAGGTTTTTTGGCGGGCGCCATCGGCGACTTGCACGTGGCTGGAGTTGACGCAGAGTTCGTCGACGAAGTTGCTACCGCACTCAAATCCGGCAAATGCGCGGTGATCGCAGAAGTCAGCGAGGAATGGGTGACTCCGGTGGATACCAGAATGGAAGCCTTGGGCGGAATCGTGTTTCGCACAGCCAAGAAGACTGTCGAGCACGATCAAAGAGCCCAGGATGTGGCGGCGCTTCGGGCGGAAATCGATCAGTTGAAGGCCGAGCACGCTCGAGCACAGGGCGAACGTAAGGCCAAACTCCAGGCCCAGATCGACAAACTGAACGCCGAATTGCAAGCCAAGTTGGACCAGGCCAAGAAGCGGTCGGAGCAGATCAAGAGCGAGACCGAAGCTAAGGTGCAGGCCCTGCAGAAGAAGGCTGAGAAAGCTCAGGGTGATGTCAAAGCCACGCTCGAGGCACGAGTGAAACGGATCCGCGAAGAGCACAAACAGTCCGAGGCAAAGATGAAGCACTTGTTGGCCGGGCAATTGAAGAGAGCGGCTGCACGGCTGGAGAAGTAAGAACGCCGGTCACTTGGTCGCACGCGGATTCGCGGGCGTACTCGACGGAATATACCCCCTTCGCAGGAGCCTTGCCGCTGCTGAAAAGGGCGAAGAGAGCAATGCATAGAAAGGGTAATTAACGATGTCACAACTGATTGTGGTCGGATTCAAACGGGACATGTATCGGGCTTCAGAGGTTCTCAACAAGCTCACTGGATTGGACGATAAGTGGGCGGTCGATCTTCAAGATGCCGTCGCTGTGTATCGGGACTATGGCGGCAAGTTGCGGGTTGATCAGAGCTACCAGATGACCACTGGCGAAGGCGCCGGGTGGGGCGCCCTTTGGGGTTCCCTGATTGGAGCGCTGATTGCCATCCCGTTCACTGCCGGGGCCAGTGGCGCGGTCCTCGCCGGCACGCTCGCCGCCGGCGCCCTGGGCGGCGGCGCCCTCGGCGCGACGGGCGGGGCATTCGACGCCAGTTGGTGGAAGGACGAGTTCGGCATCCCGGAAGAGTTCGCAAAAGGCACCGGAAGCATGATCCAGCCGGGCGACTCGGCGATCCTTGCGCTACTGCGCACAGTTGACCCGGTTCAAGTGGCTGAGCAGTTCCGCGGTTACGGCGGCACCGTTCTACAGACGACGCTCACCAAGGAGCAGTCCGCCAAGGTGCAGTCCGTTCTAGACGGCAGCCGACTGACGAACGTGGCGTAGGGCTTCCCCGCCGATGGCCCTCCACACCACTGAGCATGACAACGTGGAAGCGCTCGACGCGGGAGCCGGCGATCACGTTGGTCCGGTACCCGCTAATTACAACAAGCGCAATGAGGAGAAACACAATGTCACACGTCGCAGTCCAGAAATTTGGTCCAAACGAAGCAGAGTCACGCTCTATCCTGGAGGATATGGAAGCTCTTACGGAGCGAATTCGCCTGCGGGCGTACGAGCTTTTCGAAAGGCGCGGCGATCGAGGTGGATCGGCTCTCAATGACTGGCTTACCGCCGAAAATGGTTTGCTGCTGACTCCGGAGGCAGATCTCGTCGAAAGCGATGACAAATATGAGCTGCAGATTGGAGTTCCCGGATTCGACGCTAAAGATATCAACGTGAGTGCCTTACCGGACGCCTTGATCGTGCGCGCCAAGAACACTCACAACCACGAAAAGACGGAGGGAAGTGTTCGTTTCTGCGAGTTCGGGGAGAAGAGCGTGTTTCGGCAGGTCGATTTGCCGGCGCCGATTGATGTTGACAAAGTCACTACGAGCCTGCAGAAAGGAATCTTGAAGGTCACCGCCCCGAAAACGGAGAAGACGGCTCCGAGGAACAGCTCAACGGCTGTCTAAACAGGACCTTGGGGTAGTGCGCCGGAGATGGAAGCCCGGTTGTTCATGGCAGCGTGGGCTGCGATGGACCATAGCGGGAGCATGAAGGAAGTGCCGGCACACCGGCAAAGAGACATTTGAAGATCAATATCAAGAAAGGATGGAGGTTACAATGGCACAACTGATTGTAGTCGGATTCAAACAGGACATGTACCGGGCTTCAGACGTTCTCAACAGGCTCAGTGCAATGGATGAGTGGGCGGTTGATCTCCGCGATGCCGTCGCAGTCTACCGGGACGATAATGGCAAGCTGAGAGTCGATCAGAGCTACCGGCTGACCACCGGCGAAGGCGCCGGATGGGGCGCTTTTTGGGGTTCCTTGATTGGAGCGCTGATTGCACTGCCATTCACTGGCGGGGCCAGTGGCGCAGCCCTAGCCGGCACGCTGGCCGCGGGACTTGTGGGCGGCGGCGTACTTGGCGCGACGGGCGGCGCGGTCGAAGCCAGTTGGTGGAAAGATGAATTCGGCATTCCGGAGGAATTCGCAAAAGGCGTTGGAGGCATGGTCCGGCCGGGCGACTCGGCGATCCTGGCGGTGCTGCGCACGGTCGATCCCGTTGAGGTGGCCGAGCAGTTTCGTGGCTACGGCGGGACGGTCCTCCAGACGACGCTCACCGAGGAGCAGTCCGCCAAGGTGCAGTCGATTCTGGATGGCAGCGACCGCCGGTTCGCGAGAGTCGGATAGCATCTCGCCGCTGATGAGGTCACGGAAGTGCCTGGCGATACGCGCCTGCCGGCCACGCTGGCAAGCTCCGGCAGTAGGATGATGTCTCGCGTTGACAAATGAGAGTAATGGCGTATGGCCGGCCAAAAAACTGATGTCCCATACTGGAGTCGTGATGTTGCCGAGCTGAGCGCTGCTCTGGCTCGGCTCCGGGGGCTTGTCGCCCGAAAAAGCCACTGAGAAGCTTCGCCAGGTTGGCCCCAACAGCATGGAGGCCGCGAGCCAACTGAGCGCTCTGCGCCTGCTATTGCGGCAATTCGAAAACCCGCTCGTACTCATTCTCATCTTCGCCGCCCTGATTTCGCTGGGGCTGCGGGAATGGGTGGACGCAACCATCATTCTAGTCATCGTGCTCGGCAGCTCGCTACTTGGTTTCTATCAGGAGTACCGGGCATCGGCCGCCGTCGAAGAGCTCAAGCGCCGTCTGGAGTTGACATGCCGTGTGGTACGCAACGGCATTGAGCAAACTGTGCCTGTAAGCGCCATCGTGCCCGGCGATGTCGTCGCGCTCTCTGCAGGCAACCTCATTCCTGCCGATGGGCTCCTGATCGAGGCCACGGACTTCATGGTCAACGAAGCCAGCCTGACCGGCGAATCCTTCCCCGTCGAGAAGCAGCCCGGGATCGTTCCGCCGGAGACGCCCATCGAGGGGCGTACCAACGCAGTCTACCTCGGCGCGTCGGTCCAGAGCGGTAAGGCCAAGATGCTGGCGGTCGAAACGGGGCGCGGGACCGCCTTCGGCGCCATCGTCGAGCGGCTCAAGGCGCGCCCGCCCGAGACGGATTTCGAGCGCGGCATTGGGCAGTTCGGCTATATGCTCGTCCGGGTGATGATCGTCATCGTTCTGTTTGTGCTGACGGTAAACCTGTTTCTTCACCGGCCGTTAATCGAGTCGCTGCTATTTGCGATAGCGCTCGCTGTCGGTCTGTCGCCGGAGTTACTGCCCGCCATTATCAGCGTGACACTGTCCGCCGGCGCGCGCGCCATGGCCAAACAGGGTGTTATCGTCCGCCGCCTGAATGCCATCGAGAACCTCGGCAGCATGGATATATTCTGCACGGACAAGACCGGCACGCTGACCGAGGGCATCATCGTTCTTCAGGAAGCTACAGACGCAGATGGCCGGACATCGACGCCGGTCCGGCAACTCGCCTTTCTCAACGCGGCCTTCGAGACCGGTATCGAGAACCCGCTCGACGCGGCCCTCCTGACTGTTGGCAAAAGTGCCGGATTGACGACCAGTGGTTACCGCAAGATCGATGAAATCCCCTACGACTTCCGGCGCAAACGGTTGACCATCGTATTGGCGCCGGACGGCGATCGATCGCAGCACCTGATCGTCACCAAGGGCGCCTTCGACAATGTGCTGGCCATCTGTACCTCAGTGGACCACGACGGCGTGAATGTTCCTCTCACCACGGACGCACGCCAGCGGCTGGAGGCGTTCTACCGGGCCAAGGGTGAGGCAGGATTCCGGGTCCTGGCCGTGGCGACACGCAAGATCGCCGCCAAAGACCGCTACAACTACGACGACGAGGAAGGGTTGGCATTTGCCGGATTCCTGATCTTCTTCGATCCGCCCAAATCCGATGTGCAGCAAACCATCCGCGATCTGACCAGCCTCGGCATCCGCGTCAAGGTCATCAGCGGCGACAATCGCCACGTTACGGCGCATCTGGCGGAAGCGGTGGGGCTCGATCCCAAGGCGATGATTACCGGCGGCGAACTGGCGAAGCTCAACGATGAGGCGCTCGGGCAGCGCGCGCCGCGCACCGATCTCTTCGTCGAAGTCGATCCCCAGCAGAAGGAGCGTATTATCCGCGCCTTGCAGCGGACCGGACATGCCGTCGGGTATCTCGGCGATGGCATCAACGATGCGCCAGCACTGCATGCAGCCGATGTCGGCATCTCGGTTGACCAGGCCGTGGATGTCGCCCGCGAAAGTGCTGACATCGTCCTTTTGAAGCCCGATCTGGACGTCCTGCGCCGCGGCGTGGAAGATGGCCGGCGCACCTTTGCCAACACGCTCAAATACATCAACATTACGAACAGCGCGAGTTTCGGCAACATGGTCAGCATGGCGTTGGGAACCCTGCTGCTCCCGTTCCTCCCGATGACCGCCACGCAAATCCTGCTCGAGAATTTCCTCTCGGACCTGCCGTCCATTACCATCTCGACCGACAACGTCGATCCGGAGACCGTAAAGAGCCCTGAGCGCTGGCAGATCCAGGACGTGAAACGCTTCATGATCGTCTTTGGGCTGATCAGCTCCGTCTTCGATATGCTGACGTTCGCAGTTCTACTGCTTGTCTTTCATGCCGGTGCCGCGGTCTTCCAGACGACTTGGTTCGTCATCTCACTGTTGACGGAACTCGCCGTTGTCCTGGTCCTTCGAACGCGCGGGCCCGCGTTCCGCAGCAAGCCGAGCGCCATGCTGTTGTGGTCTAGTATCGCCGTGAGTGTCGTCGCTCTCGCTATCCCCTACCTTGGGCCCCTTTCCTCTGCGTTCGGTTTTGTGCCGCTGTCGGCGCTCCAGATGGGGGCCGTTCTCGTCATCGTCGCTGGATACATCGCGGCGACAGAAGCAGCGAAGGCGTGGTTTTACAAGCCGCGAAACACAAGCCAGCCCGTTGCCGTCGC
>CAVYHQ010000012.1:0-30182 GCA_963768385.1 Bryobacterales bacterium | reverse complement strand
CTGAAAATCTTCGACAAGACTGTATGGATCTGGAGGCGGCTCGACGGGCTGATGCCGTGGCCGGGTCTCTCTCTCATCCTCGTGGCCCGCAGGCGGGGCGGCGCAGCGAATGCAAACTGAATCCGAAATCATCCGCTTCAATCGGTTGTTGGCCGGGTTCGCCGGCAAACGGATCCTCGTGATCGGCGATCTCATGCTGGACGAGTTTATTTGGGGAAGGGTGTCGCGCATTTCACCCGAAGCGCCTGTTCCCGTGGTTAACGTCACGGGAGAATCCTACTATCCGGGAGGCGCCGCTAATGTAGCGCGCAACGTCCGGGAGTTCACCGATAGGGTCGCCGTCATGGGTGTCACGGGGGCGGACTCTCATGGGCGGCAGTTGCTGGATCTGTTGGAAGGTTCCGGTATCGATACGTCCGGGATTCACCAGGACGCCTCCTTTTCGACCACTGTGAAGACCAGGATCATCGCCCGGAACCAGCAAGTGGTGCGCGTGGACCGTGAACGCAGGATGCCGCTGACTCCCCAACAGACTGAGCGTGCCATGAACCACCTGGACGGCACGGTCGGGGGCCTGGATGGGATCATCGTCGCCGACTACGGCAAAGGCTTGCTGACCCAGCCGCTGGCGGATTATATCTGCCGGGCGGCGCGTGCCCACGGCAAGATCCTGACCGTGGACCCTCATCCTTACACTTCGCTTTCCTGGCAAGGCGCCACCGCCATCAAGCCGAACCGGGCTGAGGCGTTTATGGCGGCGGGCCTGCCGCCCTCCGATCCCGTGGCGCCAGTGCTTTCGGACCAGCCACTGCTCGAGGCCGGCAACCGGCTGCTTCAGCTTTGGAAAACCGGGAGCGTCTTGATCACCCTGGGAGAGCACGGCATGTTGCTGTTCCAAAGCGGTTCTCAGCCGTACCCTATTCCTACCCGCGCCAAGGATGTATTCGACGTTTCCGGCGCCGGCGATACGGCCCTGGCGGTTCTCACCCTGGGTCTAGCCGCCGGCGCCACTCCCGCCCAAGCCGCCGAACTTGCCAACCGCGCCAGCGGCATCGTCGTGGGTAAGCTTGGCACCGCTACCGTGACAGCCGCTGAGCTCCAGGCGGGCTGTGCCCAGCTATGAGCCGGGCCAGGGCGGTATTCTTCGACCGCGATGGCACCCTCATGGAGGAGGTCGAGTATTGCGGCGATCCCGCCAGAGTCCGCGTCTTGCCGGGGGTTCCCGAGGCGTTGCGGAAGTTGAAGGAAGCCGGCTTCCTGACGTTCGTCATCACCAATCAGAGCGGCATCGCGCGCGGCTTGATTACCGAAGCGCAATACCGCGCGGTTCAAGAGGAACTGCTGCGCCAGATCGGAGCGGGACTGATCGACGCAACCTACTTCTGCGCCGATCCGCCGGAGGCGCCTTCCACCCGGCGCAAGCCTGAGCCAGGCATGGTGCTGGAAGCCGCGGCAGACTATGACATCGACCTGGCGCATTCGTATTTCATCGGCGACAAGAGCGCCGACATCGAATGCGGCCAGCGCGCCGGCACGCGTACCATCCTGGTCCTGACCGGCTACGGAGCGGAGCAGGATTGCCACCCCGACTTCACGGCAGGCGATATGACTGAGGCTGTCCAAATCGTGCTCAGCCTCCTATAATCGGTTTAGGGCCCCCATCCCCGCAGAAGAGGTTCCTATGCTGACGCGCCTCCTGCTAGTCTGCTCCCTCGCTGCCGCTCTCCTGTGCGCGCAGAATCCGCCTCCCATTCGTTCCTGGGCCGATGCCGAGAAGCTCGAAGCCGAACTGGACTCCCATCCCGATGACGTGAACATCCGCGCGCAACTGCTCCGCTATTACACGCAACAGGGTATGAGCAGGCAGCCTCCCAGCCAGGTGACGCCGCTGCGCCGCAAACACCTCCTCTGGTTCATTGAACACCACCCGGAGCAATCCGTGCTCGGCGAAAATTCCGGCATTATGGACGCTTCCGGCTATCCGTCCGCCGACCCCGAGGGCTACGCCGAGTGCAGCGCAGCGTGGCAGAAGGCATTGGCCGCGCCGAAGCCTCTGTTCGACACTTTCGCCAATGCCATCGCGTTTTACAGAACGGCCGATCCGGCGCGGGCGCGCCGGATTGCCAAGGATGGTCTGAAGCGTTATCCCGGAAACGCCCGTATCTCCCTCAAGATGGGCATGCTCATGGCGTATGCGATCGCGGGTGTGAAAACCGTCGATCTGAACGGGCTTGCCGCGTCGTTCGATGAAGCACAGACCAGGAGCCGCCAGGCCGTGCACGATCGCAAAGCGCTGGAAACCAGCGACGACCCCAACCTCATCCAGGGTGCGGCCTCCGCCCTGCAACAGCAACTGTACCCTCTCAATTCCCGCCATCTGACCGCGCGTCTGCAGAATGTCGAAGAGCTCATCGTGCATCTGTATGAGCACGCCAACGAGGTCGATCCCAACTTTGGGCGCTGGAAACTCACCCTGACGTTCTGCTTATCGGAGCTTCGCGTCTGTCACCGCCGCGCCCGCCGAAAAGATCGCCTTCCTGGAGAAGGCCCTGGCGGCCGCACCCAACCCATCGGCGCGAATCTCCGTGTTGCCCCTGCTTGCGCAGCAATATCTCAGCGCCGGCAACACGGCGAAGGCTGCCGAGGCGGCCCATGAACTACTGAACGCCGACCAGGACACACTCAATCGGAATGGCTACGCCATCTTTACGGCGCACACCGTGCTCGGCCACATCGCCCTCAGGCAGGGCAATGCCAAGGAGGCCGCGAGCCGTCTGCTGGCCGCCGGCCGCGCGCTCAGCGGGCAGCAGCTCGGCTCCTACGGTCCCAACGATTGGAGCCTGGCCGAGGAACTGCTCACCGCCGGCGACCGCGATTCCGTCCTCGCCTATCTGGACCTCCTGCGGGGTCTGTGGAAGAACGACAACGGCCGCCTGGATACCTGGGCCTCCACAATTCGCAGCGGCGGAACTCCCAAGTTCGACCCCAACGCATTCCCCACCAGCCAGTACGTCGGGCGCCCCGCGCCGGAGTTCCAGCTCAAGGACCTCCATGGAACGGAAGTCGCGCTCAGCGATTTCAAAGGCAAGGTGGTCCTGCTGGATTTCTGGGCCACCTGGTGCGGGCCGTGCCGCCAGGAGATGCCGGAATTACAAAGGATCCATCGCGAACTCGCCGCCAAGGACGTGGTGGTGCTGGCGCTCGACGGGAACGAGCCGCTCGAAACCGTGGCCCAGTACATCGATAAGGAGAAGTTCACCTTCCCCGTGCTGTTGGCCGATGGCACCGACATGGTGGATCGATATAGCGTCCATGTCTACCCCACGACATTCGCCATCGACAAGAACGGTCTGGTTGCCGACGTCATCGTGGGCGGCGGCTCGGAAAGCGCCTCGCGTTTGCAGGCATTGATCGAAAAGGCGCGCGCCGGAGCTCCCCCGGGGCTTCCCCTGATCCCGCCAGCCTCCGCGCCCCCGCCCGCGGTCTCGTCCGCCCGCGGCCCCGCGCCGGCTGCGCCGTCCGCCACCGCCGAGGATTTCTACCGCGACGCTGTGCGCCAACACGACAGCAAGGATTATGCCGCCGCGATCCAATCCCTGGACCGCGCCCTGGAGCTGCGCCCCGACTGGCTCCTCGCGATCGCCACGCGAGCCGACAATCTCTACCACCGAAAGCTCTACGATGAGGCCATCGCCGGATTCGAGCGCGCTATCCAGCTCGACCCAGGGCGGGCTGCCAGTTACGACGGCCGCGGCCTGGCGTATTCCAACTCCGGAAGGCACGCCCAGGCGATCCCCGACTACACGCATGCCATCGAATTGCTTCCCGGGTTCGCCGGCGCTTACAATAACCGCGGCTGGGCTTATCTCGAGACAGGACACCTGGACGAGGCGCTTGCCGACCTGAACAAAGCCCTCGATCTCAATCCCGCGTACACCACTGCCCTGTTCAACCGCGCGCACCTTTTCGAGAGGCGCGAGGAGTACGCCAAAGCCATCGCGGATTTCGACGCGGTCCTCCATGTGGAACCGGCCAATACCTCGGCGGCCTACCAAAAGACAGTCGATTTGCGGAGGCTCCAGCGGAGCGCCGCTCCCGCTTCCGCGGCGCTGAATGCTCCCGAGCTTGCCCGTGGCGGCAGCGCCCCAGTCCTCGTTCTGGGCAAGCCGTCTCAGCAGAATTGTGCGCCATTCGGTTGCCCCTGGTTGCCCACGGAGGCACGCCCTCCGCTCGCGGGCTTTCAACAGGTGTACGATGCCAGCGGGTTCGCAACGCAGCCCATCCTGATCACGGCCATCACCTTCTACGCCCGGCTCGACCGGCCCGGCACAATCACGCCGGCGACCTACATCTTCCGTCTGGCAAGGACAGATGCCCGGGTAGGCGACCTGAGTCGTGATCGAGACCAGAACTTGGGTCGCGATGCGGTCGTCTTTTGGTCCGGCGTTCTTGATGGTGATGTTTCCGACAGCTTCACGATTACCGGGACCACGCCTTTCCTGTTTGATCCCAACGCCGGAAAGAACCTCCTCCTGGACATCGGCATCTTTGGGCAGCCAGTCGCTCCACGAGCAACGCCATTCGGTTTCTTCGATCGGGACATAGCCGGGTCGGCTATCACAAGTTGCGCCCTGTTCGCCAGTAACACCAACGGGCTCTATAACGGTTCAGGCCTGGTTACTGGCTTCACCCTAACCCCAGCCAATGGCCAAGCGGCCAACCAGTAGACGGCCGCGCGGTATCCGCCACGAACAGCAGCCGCGATTTCCCGCTCTTACCAGATGCGAAGAGGGATGTCGCCAGGCGAGTACCCCACGCCCACCCGCACATCGTATATGAGCCGGTTATAGAGACTGAAGTTGACGCTGCTGTATTTACGGACGCTGAAGGACACGATCCCATGAACCGTACGCGCGATTTGGCGACTCGCGGACAATGATCCGCTCATGTTGCCGTAAGTGCCGAGGACATTCCCGATCGACTGAGATCGGCTGTATCCCCCGGAGATGCCGAGGCTCCATCGGCGGATCCCGGTGTAGCTGTATCCCGCCATTGCCGTGGTCATGATGGAAGTCAGAAACAAACCATTGCCGGGCGTCACGCCCCGCCCTCCGGAAATGTACGCGACCCCCTTGGGAAACGTCCGCGACAGCCGGCCAGTCCCGGTCGCGATATGGTCGATCCGGTCAAGCACCACGGTTCCCTCCGGCGTTCCGATCAGGGCCGCAACCGCCGGATCAATGGGCACGTTTTGGATAAACCTTGTTTCGGCTCTATAGAATCCGCCAACCCCGGAGAATTCCAGCCAGCGGCTAAGACGCACGGAGTATACGCCGGACACTCCATGCATGGCCGTGCTGCTGAGTACGCCGATAAAGTCGAAGTGGGTGAATGTGTAATTGGCGCCGATAGTGGTACGGCGCGTCACACGGTATTGCACATCCGCGTGAGCGGTGGCGCCCGTAACCCCGTAAAGCGCGGACGAGCTGCGGCGGACCAGAAAACCGTCGCCGCCCATACTGAAAGAAAGCCGCGCGGTCTTCTGCAGGATCAAATTGGCCTGCGTGCTGAGATACTCCGTGCGGTTATCGAAGAAGTCCGTCGTCGGGGCATAAGTCGTGGACGGATCGAAGGGCACGGTTTGCGAAAGCCCCGGAAGACCGAAATTTCGCGAGTACAAGCCGACGGCTTCGTTCAGTGTCAAAGACACGTGGCGCGAGATCTGGTGCTCAATCCCCAGCATCAGGGATTGATCGGTTAAATCGAAATTTGTGGCGTGTAGGTAACGCCGGATAGAGCCGCGGTAGTTCAAGCCGATCTTGGTGTGCTTCCAGCTATGCACCCCGCTGATGCCGCCGGCGACTTCCAGGCCGAAACTCGCCTCGTTCCCCAACTGGCCCTGCGAATTCACCGCCACGCCGGAAAGTCCGGTGTCATAGACCCCGGTCAAGTTGACGTACGGACGAAAATCGATCTGTGGCGACGCCATGGCCGCGGGCGCCTCGCCGCGCGAGAGAATGGCGGGGCCTGCGTATTGCGCGAATACCGGCGTTGCCCAAGCCAATATTGCGAGCACTCGTCCCAGATTCAAAGAGTTTTCCTCCCTCTGCCTCCGGCCACAGCCTGCCGGAGGCCGTAACTCAAAGTCTGACGCGATATTCTCAGGTGTGTCAAGTTGGCGATCATGTGCATCCTGTCCTTTCACCCCGCCCGTGCGATTCAGCCTGCCGGGTTGACGTTCTCCGCGAGCGCGCGCGCAATGCGCTCGCAGGCGTGGCCGTCGCCGTAAGGGTTGTGAACACGCGTCATGCGCGTGTATTCGTCCTGGTCCTCCAGAAGGCGGGTGGCTTCCGTCACGATGCGATCCACGTCGGTGCCCACCAGTTTCACTGTGCCGGCTTCCACCGCTTCGGGACGTTCGGTCTTTTCACGCAAGACCAGCACCGGCTTGCCCAGCGAGGGCGCTTCTTCCTGGATGCCGCCGGAGTCCGTAACGATCAGCCAGCAACGGCGCATCAGATCCACAAACGCCGTGTAGGGCAGGGGATCGAGCAGCACCACGTTGGAAAGGCCGGAGAGCATTCGGTGCGCGGGGCCGAGGACGTTGGGATTACGGTGCACAGGGTACACGATCTGCACGTCGGGGCGCGAGGCCACCAGCGACAGCGCCCGCATGGCCCGGTCGAAGCCCGGCCCGAAATTCTCGCGGCGATGGCTGGTGACCAGCACCAGCCGCTTGCCCGCATCCATCCAGGGCCATCGAGGCGCGCGCAGGGCGCCCCGGTCCAGCGCATCCCGAACATACAGCACGGCATCGATGCCGGTGTTCCCGGTGACGAAGATTCTTTCACGGGCGACACCTTCGCCGGCCAGCGCCGCCTCGGCCCTGGCCGTGGGGGCAAAGTGCCACCTCGTGATTCGCGAAGTCAGGACGCGATTCATCTCCTCCGGGAATGGCTGCATCATGTCGCCGGTTCGCAACCCGGCCTCGACATGCGCCACCGCAATCTGGTGATAGAAAGCCCCGACCGCGCCCGCCAGCGTAGTGGTGGTGTCGCCTTGAACCAGGACCAGCTCCGGACGCTCGGTTTCCATGACGGGTTCGATCGCCGTCAGAATGCGCGCGGTAAGACCGGCCAGCGACTGGCCCGGCTCCATCAGATCCAGATCGTAATCGGGCGTGACGGAAAAGGCCGCGAGAACCTGATCCAGCATGTCGCGGTGCTGCGCCGTCACGCAGACCTTCACCGCAAATTCGTCTGGGCGCGCGCGCAACCGCTGAACCAGAGGACAAAGCTTGATGCCCTCCGGGCGCGTTCCGAAAATGCAGAGAATGCGGATCATCGGCGCCGCCCTTTCACCCGCGTGGGCCGCCACAAAGTCTTGTAACCGCGGCCAGCATCACGAACTTACCACCGCATCCCCGGGCTTCGGCCCACCTCCGAATGAGAATGGGATCCGGAGTATCGTCCGGATGAAGATTTCCAAATCGAGCGAAGGGCTCTCCCCCTTCACATAGTAGAGGTCATACTCGAGACGGATGGCCTCGTCCGGCGTCGTGCCCGCCCCACGCAGGTTCGTCTGGGACCAGCCGAGGATGCCGGGCTTCACTGTGAACCGGTGGGGATAAACCGGGATGATTTGGCTGAGCCGGTCCGCAAACTCTCTCCGCGCCGGTGGCGGCCCGAACAAGGCCATTTCTCCCCGCACGACGTTGATGAGCTGCGGGAGATTTACCAGGTGGAGCATGCATAGGGCCTTGCCAATCCAGGAGAATTCGCCGTCCGGCCGGCGCGTGCGAAAACGCCGCGCACGAAACGGTATCCCCTGGAATCCTGTGCATTCGATGCGCTCCAGAACCGGACCGCTCCCCGAAAACAGAGTGCTCAAAACCGTGATCGCAACCAGAACAGGGGACAACCCTATCAGCAGGCCCAGGCCGATCAGATTTGTGTAGACGGCCTGAACGGCCATCACCGAACGATTGGCGTTTATGGACGATGAGAACAACAGGTCGAAAGGTTGCAGGCGGTCCCATCGCACGCGGCACAACATGTCTTCGTACAGAGCCGCCCCGTCGTCGATGGCAATCCCGGAATCCCGCAGATTCACAAGCACCCGGGGCGGCACTCGGGAGCGCCAGTCGCTTTCGCTGACCACAATGCGGCTCGGACGCTTGGCGTTCACGGCTTCGGCTAGGCGGGGGGAATCGCCCAAGAAAGGCAATTCCGGAGGGATCTCTGCCGCATCGCCGCTGAGAACACCAATGATCCGCGGCCCCAGAGTCGGCACCAGAGCGCGTGTCGCGGAATCGAAACCAACCAGCAGAATCCCCGCCGGCTCGCTCCGCAGCGCCCGGTCGAGCCGCCGTCCCAGCGGCACAATCAGCACAATGGTGATGATGGTGCCGAAGAGAATCATCCACAAAGGAGCGGGGGTCATCGGAAAGATGTAGGCAAGCCCATATTGCAGCATCAGGTTGAGGCCGGCCGCGGAGAAGAGTTGGCCAATCTGCGAACTGAATCCGCCCCTCGGCAGGCTGGCAGAAAAGGCGATCGCCAGCCAGCACGTCACCGCCGAAACCGATATGGCCAAAAGCCCGCCGGCGCCGGTTCCGCCAGCCAGGGCTTGATAGAGCCAGGACGCCAATCCAAAGCCGGCCACGCATGCCAGCAGATCGAGCAGCGCCAGCCGGTATGGGATGCGATTGGGAACCGTCGCGCTCATGGCAGGACATCCGCTGTCTTCTCAACTACCGCCTGCTGCCGGCCCCGTTTCGCGGTAAAAGTGCGGCTGATAATCTCTGCAAAACCAATAAGATCGCTGGCTGCCATGGCCGCGCCGAATGCTCCCTCCAACTCAATCGAGTCCGTCTCCGAAAGCGGGAAATGGAATGACCAGGCGGGCGTGGTGTCCGGCATCAGCAGTTCGTGGCGCAGGCTGCCAGCGCCGGTCCACCGCATCCCCACCAAACCCAATGCTTTCCCTTCCTGCGTCAGCGCGTTCCACCAGTCCTCATCGGTTGTGGCGTTTTCGAGCGCGCTGGTCAGACGCTCGAATTGCAGCTTGGCATCCATGGCCCGCTGGAACTCCCCGCGAAACAGCAGCCGCCCGACGATGTCGAACTCGGCGTATCGCAACTGGCGGACTCCGAACCAAGCCGCGACGCAGAACAGAAGGATGACGAATCCCTGATAACTGCCGCTGATCGATGAGCTGGCCAGCAGAGCGAATGCCGCCACCAGTGCGGCCACCAGAAGAAGCACCCCCACAGCCTGCCGCGGGGACAGCCCGAGATCCAGCAGCCGGTGGTGAATGTGGCCCTTGTCGGGCGAAAAAATCGGCTGATTGCGAAGGAAGCGCCTCAAAACCGACACGGATACATCCAGCAGGGGAATGGAGAGCGCCAGCAGCGGCACCAGAAAACTCAGAAGAGTGGATGCTTTTTGAGTCCAGATCATCCCGTAGCAACCCAGCAGGAATCCGATCAGCAGCGCGCCGGAATCGCCCAGGAAGACCGTCGCGGGGTTCAGGTTGTACCACAAGAAACCCAACAGCGCGCCGGCCAGCGGAAAAGTCGCATACGCCAGTGGAAGATTGTGGTGCAGCAAAGCCGCCAGGAACAGCGTAAGAGTGGCCACCAGGCCCATTCCCGCGCAAAGCCCGTCCAGTCCGTCAATCAGGTTCAGAGCATTGCTGGTCAGCAGCAGCCACAACACCGTGACCGGGTAGTTGAGCCACACCGGAAGCGACTCCCCAGCTACGCCTCCGATACTTAACCCGCTCCAGAACACGACCGAGGCGGCCGCCATCACGCCGAGAATTTTGATGACGGGTTTCAGAGAAAAGAAATCGTCCATTAGACCCGTAAAAAAAACCAGAGAGGCCCCGGGGATGAGCTTCCACGCCGGCGGAATGGAGGCGGCCATAGGGTCGCCCGATCTGGCGATCGTGAGCAGGGAAACCCCGTAGGCAATGGCGATTGAGATGCCACCCACCCGCGGCATGGGGTGGGCGTGAACTTTCCGCTGCCCCGGACGGTCGACCACGTCAAAGGAGCGGAAAATATCCCGGATGATGGGTGTCAGGATCAGAGCGATCAAGAAGGCCTTGCCGGCCAACCACAGCAGTTCACCCATGCGCGCAGCCCTTTGGGCGATTACCCCCAAGCATCCTGGATTGAGGCCAGCTTGGCGCGGTCCACAGAATGTTCCACCAGGATCCTGCCGGTTGACCCGCTCCCATGCTGCCACTCACCTAGGTACAGCATCGATCCACACTCGATTTCGATTGGCGCCCCCAGTGAGAACCCCCCTTGTCCGCCCAGTAGATCGACCTCCAGAACCCGCCCCTGCCAACCCACTTCCGCCCCCTCCTGAAAGTCGCCATCAGGCAAACGACGCAGCCTGACTACGGTCCGCTCGGGCATGCAAGTATCATACTCTATCCGCTTGAGGATTGGGTACTTCCGGGGTCGTTGTGGCAGTACTAGACGTTTGCCCCCGTCCGCACTGATCGAGAGCCTGGCCCAGGGCGAGCAGCCCCGGGTTAAGGGCCGTCGCCGAATCCACGGGCCTGTCTTCAACCCGCTGTTTCGCAAGGGGTTGCCAGTCTGTTTTGGGGGTCTCCTCCGGGCGGCGAACAATGTACTCCAGGATAGCCAGGGAGATCAAGAAGAGCAAGCAAGTCATCGCGTAGTACTCTCTCTGGCGCAGTGCGCCGCTGGTCCGGACCACGCCCCGCCGAAGGGTCGCCCCGCTCGTGGTTTGACGCCAAATCCTGTGATGGCGACGAGCGGTGGCGGGGTACTCCCCGGGTCGTGAGCGGTCGCCAATGGCCTGGCGCCAGCGACGCACTACACCGTTGCTCTTATCGGCCGTGATGCCCGTTTCCTTTACCGGCGGTAAGGCCCGGCCTCGCACAGGCAGTGAGCGGCGGTAAGGCCGGCCGGTCCCGCCCCGATGATTACGGCCTCTCCAATGGTTTTCAGTTCAATGAGAACTTTCCCGCGCCTTCGGCGGCCACATTCCAAAAGCTCGCTGGTGGCGCGAACCGGATCTTCCAGGCCGCCACGGCGAATTTGAAGTTCCGGCTGAACGAGTTTTTCGACTCGCCTTCAGGCCGCTTGATCCATTTGGTCGGCAGTTCGACTGCCTTGTAACCCAGGCGCACCGGCTTCAGCAGGATTTCCGCGCAAAACTCGTGACGCCCGTACTCCCATTTCACCTTTCGCAGGACATCGGCTTTCATCAGCCGGTAGCCAAAAGTAATGTCGTGAATCGAAATGCCGTACAGCGTGCGGAAAATCAAGTTGTACCCGTAGTTCAGCGCCAGCTTGAGCGGGTCATATCCGCTGAAGCCACCGCCGCGAAGCCAGCGGCTGGCGCACACGATGTCGGCATCCGTCTTCAGGGCCATTTCCGCCATCCGCTTCGCGTCGTCCGGGTTGGTCTCCAGGTCGCTGGAAATAATCAAGCCGTGGGTCCCCGTCATATGAGGAATCGCTTCCCGATACGCCCATCCGATCCCCGGCCGGTCGCTTTGCACCACCACTTTGATCGACGGGTCGCTCTTCGCAAGGCTATGGCATAAATCCAGGCACTCCTTCGTCGAACGAGGGGACACCACAATCACGGTCTCATGCAGCCATTCGCCCAGAGCCTGTCCCAGCCGCTCCAGAGACTCCAGCAATAAGACGGTTTCCGAGTACACGGGCATCAGGACGCTGATCTTCATCTTACGTTCTGCCCGCCGAGAATCTGCCGGCAGGCGTTCAGCCAGGACCGCATATAGTAAGCCACCTGGTGGAAATAGCCGCGTGTCGGATCCGTCCACAAACCGCCGTGGAAGCGCTCCACGGCGGCTTGAATCTCGAAGCTGAGCGATGTGTAGGCGTCGATAAACGTGGCGCCCGATAAACGCAATTCGCGAAGCCAAGGCAACAACTCTTCCAGAAGCAGAATGCAGGCCAGTTCGTTGGCGGCATCCCGCAGATAGTCGTGGCTGTTTCGCCGGTGTTCGGCGACGGGAGTACCCACCCGCACGGCGCCGCCCAAATGCTTGACACAGGCCTGAGCGAAATACCCCGAGAAGATATCCCCGTAGCGGTCAATCGGCATTCCGGCAATGGGATACCCCATCCTGATGAAGTAGTAAGCCGGGATCGCGTCGCGGCAGAGCGCTGTGTTCTGCGTGTTGATCGGCGACCAGGTATCCCGCGCCAGCACGATGGAAGTGCCCTTGAACGACGTAACACGTGGCAGTGTGACCAGCCAGGTAATGCCGTTGACATCGGGATCGAGAGTCCACAAGCCGGCATTCATGCGCACCGCCACAGACTCCCGCGCCAGCAGCGGATTCTCCTCCTTGTGCCGCGCGAAATACGGAAACCCGCGCGCGTAAACCGGCGCTGGCTTCTCGAACTCAAGCAGCGAGCAAATGTTAAAAAAGCCGGTTGCCGATGCCGTCACAGTGTGCTCGGCCGCCTCCGTACAGACTACGGCATGCTGTCGGAAGATATCTTCCTCGTCCGTGCAGTGGTTGTCGTCGTCGATTGAGATCAGAAAGTCCGCGCCGGAGGCAAGGGCCAACAGATAGCCGACGTTACGGCGGTTGTCGCTGTCGAAAGGCACTAACTCTGGAGGGAACCCGACGCTTCGAAGGAAAACCTCTTGCTCCTCCAGCGTGGGGCAGTGGACCTTCAAACCGCGGTCACAGAGAGACCGCGCACGCTCAAAAACGGCTCGCGGCGTCTTACGATCCGGAATAGCCACGACTTGTATGTGGTCTAGGTGGCCGAACTTCTTGAGGTTCTGATGATACGCTTCTAAGACCTCTGCCTCATAGATGGTAGTGATCGCGAGAGTGGCGGTCGGCTGTCGCACCGCCTTGTTACTATACCACGGTTGGCGCGCCCGCCCGGCGCCTGCACGCGCTGGCCCTCCGCAGCCGCGATCGTTCTTCCCTCCTACTTCCAGGCCCCCCCGCGCGCGGTGCGCTTCAGATAATTGCCGCGCCCGGCCTTCCCCAAAAACTTGCCGCCATCCACAATCACCTCGCCGCGCGAAAGCACGGTGCGCGCATTGCCCCGCACCTCGAAGCCTTCGAACATGGAGTAATCCACGCGCATGTGATGCGTCCTGGCGCTGATGGTGTGGGCGGCATGGGGATCCCAGACGACCACATCGGCGTCGCTCGCGGGCGCAATCTCTCCCTTCTTCGGATACAGGCCAAAGATGCGGGCGGGCGCGGTGGAAACAATCTCGACGAACCGGTTCAGCGAGAGTTTCCCCGAGTTCACGCCGTGGTGGTAGATCAATTGCAGCCGGTTCTCGATGCCCGGCCCGCCATTGGGAATCTTGGTGAAATCGTCCTTGCCGAGGATCTTCTGGTCGGCGAAGCAGAAGGGGCAATGGTCGGTCGAGACCACTTGAAGCTGGTCGCGCTTGAGGCCGTCCCACAGTTTCGGCTGGTGCTCCTTGGGCCGCAGCGGCGGAGTGAGCACGTATTTGGCGCCCTCGAAACCGGGCCGCTCGAGGTCTGCGATGGAGAGCAGCAAGTACTGCGGGCAGGTCTCCGCGAAGACCGGAACGCCGCGGTCGCGGGCCTCGCGCACCTGGTTGAGCGCGTCTTCCGAAGTGACGTGGACGATGTAGACCGGCGCGCCCGCCATCTCCGCTATGGCGATGGCGCGGTGCACGGCTTCGGCCTCGGCCAGCGGCGGGCGCGTCAGCGCGTGGTAGATGGGAGCGGTCTTCCCCCCGGCCAGCGCGCGCGCGATGAGCACGTCGATCACACTGCCGTTTTCGGCGTGCATGCAGATGAGCGCGCCGTTCCTGGCGGTTTGTGAGAGCGCCTTGAAAATGGTGCCGTCATCCACCATCAAGGAGTTGGGATACGCCATGAACAGCTTGAAGCTGGCCACGCCCTCGTTGACCATGTCGTCCATGTCCTCGAGGCCCGGGCCGCCCAGATCGGTGACGATCATGTGCAGGCCGTAGTCGATGGTGGCGCGCCCCTCGGCCTTCTTCCACCAGCTATCCAGCGCGTCGCGCATGCGTGTGCCGCGCGCCTGGATGGCGAAATCGACGATCGTGGTGGTCCCGCCGAATGCCGCGGCGCGGGTTCCGGTTTCGAAATCGTCGGCGGACATAATGCGGCCAAGGGGCATGTCGAGGTGCGTATGCACGTCGATGCCGCCAGGCATCACGTACATGCCGGTGGCGTCGATCACGTTGGCCGCGGAGTTCGCCGGCAGGCTGGGACCAACCTCTTGGATGCGGCCGCCTTCGATCCGGACGTCGGCCGCCTTCGTCTCGCGCGCGGTCACCACCGTGCCATTGCGAATCAGGGTACTCACGCTGTTCCTCCTTAAACAGTATGGCGCGCACGGCCACTGGAATTTGTGCGACGATCTTCTTGGAGGCAAACAAATATGAGTAAACGGGCTATCATCGTTGTCCTTGCCGGTCTGGTGGGTGCCGTCGCTGTTTACGCGGCGAGCAAGCCAGTGACCGTGGAGCTAAAGGACGCCAAAGGCCAGAGTGTCGGAACCGCCACGCTGACCGAGGGCAAGGGCGGATCCGGCGTGACCATCAAGCTGAACCTCAAGAACCTGCCGCCCGGCGACCATGCCATACACATCCATTCGGCCGCCAGGTGCGAAGGCCCTGCCTTCACGTCGGCGGGTGGGCACTTCAATCCCGACCAGAAGCACCATGGCCTGGATAACCCGCAAGGACCGCACGCGGGCGACATGCCCAACTTCACGGTCAAGGCCAACGGCACGGCGAAAGTCTCTCTGGTTGACCCGAGGGTGAACCTGGGCGCCGGCGACCATTCCCTGTTTGTCAATGGCGGGACGGCGCTGGTGATCCATGCCAAGGCCGACGACATGAAGTCGGACCCCGCGGGTAACGCAGGCGACCGCATCGCTTGCGGCACGATCACAAAGTAGGAAACGGGCAAGCTACTACCCCTCGTCTTGGTGGGGCATGCTTTAGCTTGCCCACTCCAATTACAGCGGCATCACCAGGGGCAATGCCGATGTCTGTTGCAGCACCACCATCGTTTGTCCGGACGACGAATCGAATATCTCCAGCGTCGGCAGTATCGAGCAGAACGCGGATACCGGCGTGATCGGTATGCCCGGCGTGACGACCGCGGACGAGCTGACGAAAGCCGCGCGAACGGTGCCGCGAATCTCGACGCGACCCGCCGAAGCGGTGATCTCCGTCCGCTGCAGGTCGTAAGAAACCGCCGCCCCCTGTGCTACCGGGAGCGTGGTAGTCTTCAGCGACTTGCCCGTGGCGTCATAGAAGTCGAATGTGACCTGGCAGGATGCGCCCGCAATAATCGGGCCTCCCGTGGAAAGGGCGAGGGCGTTCAACCGGGCTGTCTGGCCCGTGCCGAGGCCCACCATTCCGAACGTCACGTATTGGGAACCGGCCAGGATCGCCGGTTGAGCGCCCGCACCGACGGTCAGGAACGCCGCGCAGGCCACCATCAATGCGCCACAAACTACGAGGAGCGGCTTCATTGGGAAACCTCCTTAAATCTCTACAAACCCGCCGGCCGGACGGTTGTTGCGCCTTGCTCCGCCAGTTCGATCTGCATGCAGAGGTTCATGGCGGGGGTCACTTCGCGGAAAACCGCCAGCATCGATTCGACCAGGTCCAGGCCCGTCGAGCCGCGCACTTCGCTCTCCCGCATCGGGTAGAAAAGCTGGAACCCCGCCCAGCCGCTCTTAGGCGCGGATTCAAGCACTTGCCGAATCTTCCGAACGCCCGGATAGCCCGCGCGCGCAAAGTATACGGGCTGCTCCTCCCACCCGCCCGCGTGCAGCATGAACCCTTCGTGAAGCACCAACCGTTCCAGTTCCCCTTCCAGGGCGCTGGCGGGCTTGAGCGCCTTGAGCAGCCGATGCCAGTCCCAATCCGGGCGCAACTGGCAGTAGCGGGACTCGGGTGGGGCTTTCACGTAGCCGCGTTCCACCTGCAGCCCGCACTTGAAGAGCTGCTCCCCGGTATCCACCGTGAGGAAGAACTTGGAGCAGCCGAAGCTCACATCGGCGGAGATAGGCTTGGCGGCGCGATTGGCCCGCGGCAAGTAGCCGATCCACTGCCAATAGACGCCCCGCCCCCACCGCTCGGTGACGAACGGCTGCCCGTACCGGGCCTCCAGCGCCAGTTTCAGGATGCGCGTGATGCGTTCGTTCTCTTCCAGATTCCCGACGTGAATTCCGCGCTGAAAATCCAGAAACTCAGGTCGAAATCCGACGGCCACCCCTAACCCAGGGAGGACCATTGGCGGATTGCCATGCCGGCTGGTGGTGCTACTCTTTTGAGCCATTTGCGACCATCTTAAACCAGGATGGCGGCGACAGTGATCGCGGCCGCGATCAAATTCGGGGAGCCAAGGGCGCTTGGCTTGTGGTGCGTCGGTTCGTCTGGACCATATAACCCCTAGGAGTCGCCGGCCACAAGGCCGCGCAGTCGCCAAACCGTGGAAATGCCGCCGACGACGGATTGGGAACGCCAAGTCGGCTTCCGCTCAGCGGCGACTCTTCACTGGCTCTGCCTGCTGCTCCCCATTACGTTGGCTGGCGATCTGGGCGTACATTGCATCCGGCGCCAGATCGATCTCACCGGGCCACGCAACCGCGCCGCAATCAATGAGGACCTGTTCGAAAAACTGCACATCCGCCAGCGGCGCCAGCGCACCGGTCAGATCTTCTCGCCTCAGCCGCACACGTCCCGCTAATCCGTCTTTGAATCGGACAAACAGGCAGTAGCCCGGCTCCGGCTTTACCTCAACTACGTCCCAGTACATTGAACGCTATTCCGGTCACGCCAGCGGCTCAATCTTCGTTGGGGGCGTGTTTCCGCGGCAGAGCCGCCAGTCTTCAAGCAATTCCTCTCTATGTATCATCGCCCATTCCTGAACCAGGTTCAAAGCGACGCGTGGCAGTTGCCCCTCGATGATCGCCAAGGTGCCGATCTCGATCGTGGCTTCGAACTCACCGTACCGGGCGTGAAAGTGTGGCGGCGCGTGATCATTGAAGAACATTCGGATCAAGATCCCATAGAACCTGCTGATCGTCGGCATTCCGCGACGTTGATTTTACCACCCACACGGATTGCTCCCCGCAGGTCCGCTCCAGTCCGGCGCTGTGCCTCCGCCCGCCAGTCCTAACTGGCTCGGCGGATCTCTTCGCGGACCACGCGGCGCAGCGTCTCCTCCAAAGGCTCTTGGGCGCGCGCTATGAATTGGCGGAGGGCATCGTTAATCAGGCTCTGATAGTTACCATCAGGTGGACCAAGCCGCTGGCATCGTACACCCACCGCCTAAACCTTTTTCAGTGACAACACATTGTCTCAGCAGAATCTATCACTTACGCATTCAACTCTGGCGCGACATTGTACACTGTGGACAGGGGTGCCAATCCGCTGTGGTCATTATCCGAAATTGGCTTCGTTCCGCATTTCGCGTGGAGCAAGTCGTGGGGCAGGTCCCCGACCTGCCCAGCCGCGGAATGGCCATTTTGGCTTCGTTCCGTCATCTCCGGCTCAAAAATGCCGCTTTCCGTAAGCATACTTACGGTTTTGCACGGTTAAGTCCTTTAGTTTCAACCGCCCGCCAAAAAAAAGAGAAAGCTTTCTTACGCCAATATGACGCGCTGCCTGCTTCCGAACACCGAGCCTTCCGCGCCGCTCCAGGGTTGGTATAAGAGGATTCCGCCGTGAACGCCATTTCCACTCTGATCCTGACCGCGGCCTTGGCCAGTGCGGCCACCGACAAGCCGCCGGTGCTCCCCTTTGAGAGCCGCGCCGGGCTGGCTTCGCACGGCAGAATCGACGACCTGGCTTTCGATCAGTGGAAGCGTCTGGGTATCCAACCCGCCAATCCGTGCTCCGATGAAGTGTTTGTCCGGCGCGTGTATCTCGACGTCATCGGCACTCTGCCCACGCCGGAGGAGGCGTCGCAGTTCCTGTCGGACCAGGATCCCAGTAAGCGCGGCGCCTTGATCGACCGTCTGCTCGCGCGCAATGAGTTCGCGGACTACTGGGCGATGAAGTGGAGCGACCTGCTGCGCGTCAAGTCGGAGTTTCCCATCAATCTGTGGCCCAACGCGGTGCAGGCCTATTACCGCTGGATCCGAACCAGCATCAAGAACAACCTGCCGTACGACCGCTTCGTGCGGCAAATGCTGGTTTCGAGCGGCAGCAATTTCCGCGTGCCCGAAGTCAACTTCTACCGCGCCGTCCAGAGCAAGGAGCCCCAGACCATCGCGCAAGCAGCGGCGTTGACTTTCATGGGCGCGCGCGCCGGGAACTGGCCGAAGGCGCGCCTGGAGGGGATGGCGGCGTTCTTCTCACAGATCGGCTACAAGTCCACCGCGGAATGGAAGGAAGAGATCGTCTACTTCGATCCCCAGAAGGCCGCGCCAGGGGCGGCCACCGTTTTCCCCGATGGCGCCCCGGCTCGCCTTGCCCCAGGCCAGGACCCGCGCGAAGTTTTTGCCAACTGGCTCCTGGCGCCGGAGAATCCGTGGTTCGCGCGCAATATCGTGAATCGCATCTGGTACTGGCTGCTGGGGCGCGGCATCATTCAGGAACCGGATGACATCCGGCCAGACAACCCCGCTGTTAATCCCGCATTGCTGGCCTTTCTGGAGCGGGAGTTAGTCGCCGCCCACTACGACCTCAAGCACGTCTACCGTCTGATTCTGAACTCACAGGTCTATCAGCTCTCTTCGATTCCCCGGACCGCCGATCCCCTGGGCGCGGCCAATTTCGCGTATTATCCGCTGCGCCGCCTCGACGCCGAGACGCTGATCGACGCCGTGTGCCAGATCACGGGCACCACCGAGGAGTATTCTAGCCCCATCCCGGAGCCGTTCACCTTCCTGCCGGAGGGCCAGCGCGCCACCGCGCTGCCGGATGGCAGCATCAGCAGCGCTTTTCTTGAGATGTTCGGCCGCCCGCCCCGCGACACGGGCCTCGAATCGGAACGCAACAACAACCCGAGCGCCGAGCAAAGCCTGCACCTTCTGAATTCGAGTCATATTCAGCTCAAAATCCAACAGAGCGCCAAGCTGAGGACGCTGGTGCAGGCTCGACCCGGAGGCAAGCCGCGGGACCCCATCGACCGCGTCTACCTGGCAACGCTTTCGCGTTACCCGACCGATGAAGAGTTGAAGACCGTAGCGGCGTACTACCAGTCCGTCCAAGGCAATAAGTGGCCGGCCATTGCGGATCTGGCGTGGGCATTGATGAACAGCGCCGAATTTCTGTACCGGCACTGAGCGAGTAACCACTATGGCAACAGTATGGATTTCCAGACGTGAGGCGTTGCGCCGCGGCCTTTTAGGAGCGGGCAGTCTGCTGCTGGCCGGCGCCGCCGGTCGTCCGGCTCGGGCCACCGCGCAACCGGGGAAAGCCAAATCGGTCATCCAAATCTGGATGTGGGGCGGCCCGTCGCACCTAGACACCTTCGACCCGAAACCAGCGGCCGGCTACGACTACTGCGGTCCGCTAGACAAGCCGATCCCCACCAACGTCGATGGAATCATCATCGGCGAACTGCTTCCGCTGCTGGCCAAACAGGCCGATAAGTATTCCATCATCCGCAGCATGACGCATGGTCTTTTCGCTCACGAAACGGCATCTTACATGGTTCAGACCGGGCGCAGGCCGGGCGAACGCCTGGTCTATCCGTGCGCCGGCGCCGTGGTCTCGCTGCTCCGGGGCTACAACGCCGGGTACAGCGGATTGATTCCTCCCTACATCGTGTTGACGCAACCCCAGGGCCGGTTTTCCGAGAACGGGTTCCTGGAGGAGCGCTACCGGCCCTTCGCTACTGGAGGCGACCCGGCGCAGGCCCGCTTCGCCGTCGAGGGCGTCGTCGCCCAGGGCATCTCCGACCAGCGGCAGAAGGATCGCCGCGAGTTGCTTCACAATCTGAACACGCTGGAGAAGGCCCTGAAGAACGGTCCCTCGTTCGAAGCTCTGGATGAGACCGAGCGGCAGGCGTATGAACTGATCCTCGGCGATGCCGGCAAGGTCTTCGATCTGTCGCAGGAAACCGACGCCATGAGAGACCGTTACGGCCGCAACACGTTCGGCCAGTCCTGCCTGGTGGCGCGGCGGTTGGTGGAGCGCGGCGTCCCTTACATCACCATCAACTATGAAGGCTGGGATACGCACAGGCAGCATTTTCAGGCCATGCGCCAAAAACTGCCGCAGATGGACAAAGGCATGGCCACCCTGCTCCAGGATTTTTCCGAGCGCGGCCTGCTCTCGCGCACCATCATCTGGTGGAGCGGTGAATTTGGCAGAACACCCAAGGTCGAGTGGGAAGCGCCCTGGAACGGCGGGCGGGGCCACTGGGGCGACGTTTTCTCGGCCGTGGTCGCCGGCGGTGGCTTCAAAGGAGGCCACGTGGTGGGGGCGTCGGACGCCAGAGGGGAACAGGTGAAGGACCGGCCTGTATATCCATGCGATCTCATCGGCAGCATCTATGAGCTGTTGGGCATCGACCCCGACGGCAAGCTGCCCAATTCCCAAGGACTCGACGTCCGTCTGACACCCACCGTTGCCGACGGCATCAAGATGGGCGGCCGTCTGAAGGAGATCATGTGACGCTCCGAACTTGCTGGCTGGCCGCTTTCCTGGCGGCCGTCCCAGCCGTGTGGGCGCAGAACGCCCCGCACCTCGCTTATGTCCTGCCTGCCGGCGGCCAGCAAGGTACCACGTTCCAGGTCAATGCCGGGGGACAGTTTCTGCCCAACGTTTCCGCGGTATACGTCTCCGGCGGCGGCGTTCAAGCCACGGTGGTCGATTACGCCAGGCCCATGAATGCGATGCAGGCCACCCAGTTGAGAGACAGGATGCAGGAGTTGCAGAAACAGCCGATGAACGCCGCCGTCCAGAAGGAAATGGTCGATATCAGGGTTAAGCTTCTCACCTTCAATGCCAGGAGGCTCACCAGTCCCGTCCTGGCCGAAACCGTTACGCTCCAGGTCGCCATCGCTCCCGGCGCGGCGCCAGGCAAGCGTGAGCTAAGGGTGGCCACGCCGCAAGGGTTGTCGAATCCGCTGGTCTTCTGCGTCGGCCAACTGCCTGAATTCACCGAGAAGGAATCCATCAGCGTGGTTCGACCGAACGTCAATCAACCGGCTCAGGTGCAAATCAGCCAGGCTCCCACCGACATGCCCATCACGCTGCCGGCCACCGTAAACGGACGGATCAAGCCTGGTCTCCCGAAGCCCCAGGCGCGCTCGGGCGAGCCCTTCACACCCGGCGAGGCCGACCGGTATTGGTTCCAGGCGCATCAAGGCCGGGAGTTGGTGATTGCAGCCAGCGCGCGCGAATTGATCCCCTATCTGGCCGATGCGGTTCCCGGCTGGTTTCAGGCCGTTCTGACGCTTTACGATGCCAACGGAAACGAGTTGGCGTATGACGACGACTACCGCTTCCATCCCGATCCCGTCATTCACTATACGGTCCCCAAGGACGGTGAATACACCATCGAGATCCGGGACGCCCTCTATCGGGGGCGCGAGGATTTCGTATATCGCATCGCCATCGGCGAACTGCCGTTCGTGACCAGCGCCTTCCCGCTGGGCGGCCGCGCCGGCTCGAAAACCACCGTCCAGCTAACGGGCTGGAACCTCCCCGTGAACAAGATGACGATGAATGCCAAAGGCAGAGCGCCCGGCGTCTATCCGCTTGCCAACCCCGCGGTCTTCATGGTGGACACCCTGCCCGAAGGCTTCGAGAAGGAACCCAACAACTCCCCATCCGCCGCCCAGCGCGTCAAGCTTCCCATCATTATGAACGGGCGCATCGACCGACCGGGCGACTGGGATGTCTTCCGTTTCCAGGGCCGCGCCGGCCAGGCCATGGTTGCCGAAGTGTATGCGCGGCGGCTCGATTCGCCGCTCGATTCCGTGCTCAAGCTGACCGACGCCACGGGCAAACAACTGGCGTTCAACGACGATTACGAGGACCCGGGAGCGGGATTGGAAACGCATCACGCGGATTCCAGAATTCTGACCACTCTGCCCGCCAACGGAACCTACTATCTTTACCTGGGCGACGCCCAACAGAAAGGCGGCCCGGAGTACACCTATCGCTTGCGCATCGGCGCGCCGCGGCCCGATTTCGATCTGCGGGTCACGCCGTCGAGCATCAACGCGAGCGGTGGCATGACCGTTCCCATTACTGTCCATGCCGTGCGCAAAGATGGATTCTCCGGCGACATCGCGCTGGCGCTAAAGGGCGCTCCAAGAGGATTCACCCTGATCGGCGGCCTGCTGCCGGCTGGCCGGGACGAGGTGCGGCTCACGCTGACGGTTCCGCCGCAGCCCCAGCCGGAACCTCTCAGCCTGAGCGTGGAAGGCCGCGCGACCATCCAGGGACACGAGGTCAGCCGGCTGGCGGTTCCGGCGGAAGACATGATGCAGGCATTCGCTTACCGCCATCTGGTCCCCGCCAGTGACCTGAAGGTCGCCGTCCGAAGAGGCGCCGCGCTGAGGACCCCCATCAGAGTCGTCTCCCAACAGCCCCTGGAAATTCCCGCCGGTGGCACAGCCCGGTTTCAGGTTCAAGTTCCCACCCTGCCAGCCAATTTCGCGCCCAGGATCAGTTACGAGCTGAGCGAGCCGCCGGAGGGGATTGCGCTGCGGGGCGCATCGCCGGGCGGGGATGGAACCGAGATCGTGCTCCAATGCGACGCCGCCAAAGCCAAGCCCGGCTTGAAAGGGAACCTTATCGTCAACATCTCCGCGGACAGAGTGACCCAGCCCGCCAACGGAAAGGCCGCGGCGAATCGCCAGCGCGTTTCTTTGGGTACTCTGCCGGCCGTGCCTTTCGAAATCGTCGCGCACCAGTAGCGCCGGCGGTCTTGCCGCCGGTGCTTTTTCCGCTCCGGGCACGCCCACCATAGCTCCATGCTAGAGTCGGAACTCTATGGCTAGCAGCACAGGCGAAGCTCCGTCGGTTCGCTGGGCGGTCATCGGGGTGTTGAGCCTCGGCATGATCATCGCGTACGTGTCGCGTTCCGCCCTGGCGGTTCCCCTGGCGCTGCCCGAGTTCATCCGGTCCTTCCATCTCTCCATCACCGATAGGGGCGTGCTGAACTCGGCGTTCTTCTGGACCTATGCCGTGCTTCAGATACCGGCCGGCTGGGTGGTGGACCGGTACGGCGTCAAGTTTCCCTATTTTCTGGGCTTCACCATTTGGTGCCTGGCGTCTGCGAGTACGGCTCTGACGCGTTCCATCCCGCAGTTGATCTTGGTGCAGGTTGTCCTGGGCGCCGGTCAGGCGGTTGTGGCCCCCGCCAGCTACCGGTGGATACGGTATCACTTCGTGGAGAAGGAGCGCGGCCTGGCGGTCGGTCTGTACATGACGGGCACAAAGATCGGGCCGGCTATCGGAGCTCCGCTGGCCGCGTGGCTGATCGGCATGTACGACTGGCGGGTGATGTTCGTGCTGATCGGGCTGGGCGGCCTGATTTGGCTTGTGCCCTGGCTCCTGCTGGTGAAAAATGACGACCGGCAAATTGAGCGGGCGGCCGTGAAGAAGGATGGCACAAAGCCCATCCCGTTCGGCAGGATCATGGCCAGTCCGGTGGTCTGGGGCACCATCGTGGCGTCGTTCTGCTACATGTACTTCGTCTACTTTTGCATGACCTGGATGCCGGCCTATTTCATGGAGAGGCGTCACCTCTCCCTCGGAAAGATGGGCCTCTACACGTTCTTCAGCTTCGGCGGCATGGCCACGGTGGCTACGCTGGCGGGGTGGGCGGCGGACCTGTTGATTGGGCGCGGGCATAACCCCGTGACGGTCCGAAAGTGGTTCACCATCGCCGGCTTCTCCGTCGCCTGCACGGAACTGATCGGCGCGCGCGCCGCATCGCTCGAAACGGCGCTGATCTTCGCGGTGGTGTCGCTCTCCGGCCTGGGGTTGGCCACGGCCAACTACTGGGCGCTCACGCAAACGCTGATTCCAGGCGCGGCCATCGGGCGGATCTCCGGGATTCAAAACTGCGCGTGCAGCGTCGCCGGGATCGTCGCTCCGATCCTGACTGGGTGGCTGTTGCAGAAGACCGGCAGCTACGAAGCCCCGATGATGGCGGTCCTGGTGGCGCTGCTGGCGGGCGTACTTTCTTACTTGTTCATGATCCGGGAGAAATACGCGCCCAGGGCGTAGGGGCCGGGCCTGCTCGATTTCGTTTTCTCGCGTCCAATCAGGCGAGCGTCTCAGCCAGCCAGTTGTAGATGCAGTAGTCCCGCAGGCCCGGCGCCCCCGCCTCGCAGTGATAGCCGGCGCCTTGTCGGTAGGTGAAGCGGATCAGCTTCTTGGGACAGCGTAGCGCGTCGTAGAGCTTCTGCGCCTGGCCGGGGAAGAAGTCCTCGCCCTCCGGGTCGGTGATGAGCATGGGGCAGGCGATGCGGCTGGCGACTTCCTCGAGCTTATACTGCTGCACGGCGCGAAACGCTTCGAAGTAGGACTTCAATCCGTACGGGCGCAGGCGCATCCGCCCGGTTGCCTCCGCCCGGGGATCCTTGGGCGCGGATTCCACGATTTAGTCGAATTGACTCCGCTTCCCCTCGCGCACCAGGTCGAGAAGGAACTTCGGGACCTTACTCAGCCAGGCTTCCGATACATCCCAGACTCCAGGGTCGGCCACGCCCGCCGCGATGCGCCGCTCGAAAGCCAGCGCGCGCGGCGCCCAATAGCCGCCCTGGCTGACGCCGACCAGGGCAATGCGCTTGGAATCGACCTCGCTGTGGCGCAGCATGGCGTTGACCACCGGTGTGATCACTTCTTCCCAATCCGGCCGGAAATACAGTTTGCGCTGCCACAGCGAATCGCCCTGGCCCGGACCGTTGAAGATGAGGCAGTTGTAGCCGCGCGCCAGCGCGCCGGCCCCGCCCTGTACATACATGCTCTTTTCGAGGCCGTCCGCGCCATTATTCAGGATGATGAGCGGCTTCCGCCGGCGCGATTTATCGGCCCGGAAGAACCAGCCGGTGAGAGCGGCGTCCTGGTACGGAATCTCCATCCGCTCCACGGGAGGGTCGAACAATCGGGCGGCCGCAGACCAGCAGGCGGCGTATTCCTGCCAGCAGGACAATGCCCGCTCGGGATTCTTCGTGCCGTCCACCAGGCGCAGCGCGGCGGAATGATAGCTGGCCGCCCAGAGATAAGCCTCCCGCGCGCTAACATTATGGCGCTGGCTCAGGGCCTGTTCGGCCAGCACGCGCGACTCCGCACCGGCCTCGTGGTAGGCCAGCCAGGCGGAATCGAAATCCGCCGGCTGGATGCGGGCCAGGATTGCGAGAAGCTTTCCCGGGTCGGCGGCGCCATAGTAGGACCCGCCCAGGGCGAGCCGGGCCGTGAAGCCGAAGTCCGGATCGGCGAACGGCGAGGCGGGGGCGGCCACGGGGGCCGCGCCGCTTGGCGGCTGCGCCAGGGCGGAAACAACCGGCGAGGCACTCAATGACAAAGACGATCGGCGGCTCATCATTTGGACCTCATCACTTACGATCTTGGCGGAAAAAGGTTGGTTGGACAAGCGTATTTTGACGATCCGGTTGAAAGCCCCTTACTTGGGCCGCGCCCGATCAACCGCCAGCTCCGGATGTTCCCGAACCAGCGTGTTGGCCATGTGGCAAGCGAAGCAAACCGGGGACGCCGCCGCCAGCGTCTCATATACCTTCTCGGCCGGAACTGCGCTCCATTCCACGGAAACGCCGCCGGCTTCGAGCAACGCCGGCTTGCGCGCGGCCCAGTCGATTTCGCCGAAGGGTTGGCCGCACCACGCGCAAACTTTGCCCTCGTACCACTTGGTCAGGATGTTGCGCACCAGGCAACCCTCCGGCGAGGCTTCGATCTGGCTCAGACATTGCTGCCCGCAACCCGCGCGCTCCGGCCAGCGGGAGCACGAAGACAGCCGCAGTTCCGGCGCCTTTCCGAGCGCCGTCGCCGCAGCATGCCGGGCGTCCACCACCACACCCGCCGGTCTCTGGTTCTCGGGACAGGTGATCACTCGCTGGCCGCGATACTTCCACCAGGCGTTTGCCAGGCGCCCCAGGGCGACGGCCCCCAGCACCACCGCGATCGCCACCACCACCGTCTGAATCGGCACGCCAACTCCGCTAGCGAAGAATGCAACACTCAGGCCAATCTGCTAAGTTGCTGTTTCTAAACACAGCACCACGCCAATGGCCGGGATGCTACACTCCTGGTTGGGGACATATCCACAGCTTCTGGGTGCTTTGCCCCTAAGGAGCAACGGGCGCGTCTCGCCGAGCGTCTATTCTCGCGTGAAGTTTCGCCTCTGGTGGGCCATTGCGCTGCTGGGCCTCGCGACGCTGGCCGCCGCTCCCAACGAGTATCTTTCCGCCAAACAGAAGTTCGACTTGATCGAGAGTGGCCGCTTGCGAACCGGTTCGCGCGTGGAACTGAGCGTCCGCGAGCTGAACGCCTATGCCGAGCGCGAGGTCCCGGAAGGTGTGCGGAACCCGCGCCTCCAGTTGCTGGCTCCGGGCATGGCGACGGGCATCGCCATGGTGGATTTCGGTAAGCTGCGGCGCGCCCTCGGATACCAGACTGGCTGGCTGATGTCGAAGCTGTTGGATGGCGACCGTCCGGTGAGCGTCACGGCGCGCATCCGCTCCGGCGGCGGCCGGGCCACAATAGACCTCCAGCGCGTGGAGATTTCGGGTGTCGCCATAGACGGCCGGACGCTGGACTTCCTCATTGAAAATGTCCTCCTGCCCCTGTATCCCGGCGCCGTGGTGGGCCGCCCCTTCGAGTTGGGGCACCGCATCGAAAAGCTGGACGTTGGGCCCGCCGCCGTGGCCGTGCTCATCGGACGATAAGCGCCATTGCGAAGTGTCCAGTTAGGGGTTGACTCTGCCATCGGTTTTGAGTAACATCCCTTCAAGCACCGGAGTGCTGGGAAAGGAATTCAACACCATGAAGAATGCTGTGCTGTTCGCTTGTTTTGGCCTGCTCCTTACTGCCCTTCCGCAGAGGGGTACTGCGCAAGTGGTCACCTGCGTCCCGGATGCATCACGACCCGAGGGCGGGTGCACCGATGAGACCGTCAACAAGCAATGCGACGCCAACGACGCTACCAAGGTCTGCACCAACGCCGCCTCGGGCAGCGGCAGATTCAATTGCGCGTGTAAGGCTCCGGTTAAGGCTGAAGAGAAAAAGAACAAGACCGGCGGGTCCATCACCGCGCATCAATTCGACCGGGCTGCCGCGGCGCTGCTTGCCTCGGCTCGGGACCGGGCCGAAAAGGGAGAGCGGGTTATCACGGCCGTGCCCATCCGGTTCGAGCCGCTGCCTGACGTAAACCAGACCACGGCCTTTCTCCCATCTGGGGAGGTGTTGCGGGAACCGACGGCTCTGGCCGGCGGCGCCGCTATGATGCATGTCTCCACCTCGGCGGATCCCGAAGTGCTCGAAATCAGCATCGAGGGCTTGACCCTGGAGGCCAAGGGTTTCTCGTTCACGGCGGTACAACCGTCAGTGACTGGTACCCTGAATACCGAGACAGGTCTGTTCCAGGTATCCATATCGTTTGGAACGTTCGAGACTCCCGAAACTCAAACGCCGTTCTCGTGGCGAGGCACCGCCTATGGGCGATACGACTTCCAGACAGGTGTTCTCCACCTGATCGAAAGCGGCGTGGGGTACTACCTCTCTCCAGACGGCTCCCCGCTGGCCAGGCGCTGATCGGGAGGCGATCCTGCGGCGCACCATCCGCCGAACCCTGAGGCTTAGACGAAGGGACTCCGCACCATCACGCTTCCGTACCGCTGGCCGCCGGCCAGATCTTCGCTCCAAATAACGCTGCAGCCCAATTCGACGGCGCTGTTGACAACCAGTGCGTCCCACCAGGACATCGTGTAACGGCGCTGGAAGCGCGCGGCTCGCAGCAGATCCGCATGACCGGGACGGTGAATGATCCAGCCGCCCAGATCCGCCAAAATCTCTTCGGCTTCCCGACTTGTGATGCCGAGTTTTTTCGTGGCGGCGGCGTAGAACTCCGCGAGCACCTGAATGCTGACCGCTCCAGCCCCGTCCTCCACCAGCCGGCTCAACAGTCGGACCGATTGCTCGTACTTCTTGCCGGCGCCTCCATCGTGAGCGTAAATGAGGACGTTGGTATCGACGAACTCAACGCTCATGCAGCTCTTCCCGGCTCCAGCGGATCACTCCCCTGGTCCCTCTGTCTGGAGCGCGCTCTATGCGGTCGAGGAACCGCCGCTTGGCTTTGACCGAGTTCGCATCCCGATCCATAATCTCGCGTATGGCTTCAGCCATCAGGCTGGTCATCGACTGGTTCCGGGAGGCCGCGTAGATCCGAAAGCGCCGGAGCAGGGCCTCTGGCAAGCTCAGCGTGACGTTCTTGTGGGCGGAGCTATTCACAGTTTCCAGTGTATCACAGAAATATGTGGCCAGTCGTGACAGACGACAAAAGGCGATCGTCTGTCCCACCTTTGCCAGTCTCAGCCCCAGCCCCGTTAGAATGAAACCTGGATTCATGATTCAACTGACGGGGGCGGGAAAGCGCTACGGCCCCAGAATTCTATTTGAGAACGTGGACTGGCTGGTCACGCCCCACGAGCGTGTCGGAATCGTGGGCGCGAACGGGGCCGGAAAGTCGTCTCTGCTCAAAGTGCTGGCGGGCATCGAAGGCCTGGATTCCGGCGGCATCGCCACGCAGAAAGGCGTCAGCATTGGTTATCTGCCGCAGGAGGGCCTGTGGCTTTCCGGCCGCTCGGTTTTCGCCGAGTGCATGACCGTGTTCTCGGGCCTGCGCGCGCTCGAAGAGGAGCAGGAGCAGCTCGCGCGCCGTATGGCCGAGCTCGACCCGGAAAGCGCCGAATACGCCCAGGTGGCCGAGCGTTTCCATCGCGCGGAAGGCGAGTTTCGCGCGCACGACGGATATGCCATCGACGCCCAGGTGGGGAGCGTGCTCTCGGGCCTGGGATTCCCGCAGCGCGACTGGAAGCGCCGCACCGAGGAGTTCTCGGGAGGCTGGCAGATGCGCATCGCGCTCGCCAAGCTGCTGCTCGAACGGCCCAACCTGCTCTTGCTCGACGAGCCCACCAACCATCTGGACCTGGAAGCCCGCAACTGGCTGGAAGAGTACCTC
The DNA here is from genome assembly GCA_963768385.1 of Bryobacterales bacterium. Lineage (GTDB taxonomy): Bacteria > Acidobacteriota > Terriglobia > Bryobacterales > Bryobacteraceae > Fen-178. The sequence goes on along the minus strand of CAVYHQ010000012.1, from coordinate 998 downwards.
GCCGCCTACCCCCATGCCTTCGTGCTGGTGTCGCACGACCGCTATTTCCTGGATGTCACCGTGCGCAAGATTGGCGAGCTCTGGAACAAGGGCCTGTATTTCTACACCGGCGGGTACTCGCGTTACGAGTCGCAAAAGACCGAGCGGCGCGCCCAGCTCCAGGCGGCCTACAACAACCAGCAGGACCGAATCCGCCAGATCGAAGCCTTTATCAATCGCTTCCGCTACCAGGCCACCAAGGCCAAGCAGGTGCAGAGCCGCATCAAGGAACTGGACCGCATCGAGAAGATCGAGCTTCCGCCCCAGGAAAAGAGCATCCACTTCAGCTTTCCCCAGCCCAAGCCCAGCGGCAGGGTGGTGGCGGAACTCAAGAACGTCGCCAAGAGTTATGGCGGCCACCAGGTCTTCTCCGACGTGGATTTCATCATCGAGCGCGGCGACCGGGTGGCGCTGGTGGGAATCAACGGCGCCGGCAAATCGACGCTCATCAAGATCCTGGCCGGCGCGGAGCCGGTCAACGCCGGCGAGTACATCCTCGGGCACAACGCCCAGCCCGATTACTTCGCCCAGGACCAGTACAAGGAACTGGACCCCAACGCGCGCCTGATCGACGACCTGGCCACGGTGGCGCCGCGCGCCACCAATACCGAGCTGCGCAGCATCCTGGGCTGTTTCCTGTTCTCCGAGGACGACGTCTTCAAGACCATCGGCGTGCTCTCCGGAGGCGAGCGCAACCGCTACGCGCTGGCCCGCATGCTGATGATGCCCTCGAATTTCCTGCTGCTCGACGAGCCCACCAACCACCTCGATATGCGCGCCAAGGACGTGCTGCTGACGGCGCTTCAGGAATACACCGGCACGGTGGTGTTCGTCTCCCACGACCGCTACTTCATCGACAAGCTGGCCACGCGCGTGTTCGAAGTGGAGAACGGCAAGCTTCGGGTCTATCCGGGCAATTACGAAGACTACCTTGGCGAAAGCAGGGCGGCCCAGAAGGG
>CAVYHQ010000011.1:0-462491 GCA_963768385.1 Bryobacterales bacterium | reverse complement strand
AGCGTGCGGGCATCCTGGTAGTACTTCGCCAGCGGGCCGGTTCCTCCCGCATGCCGCGCCGAGCCGAAGAACACCACAGTGTCCCGCACTCCCTCTCCCGGCGGAAATGGGCCAGAGGCTCCAGGAATTCGGATAGGATGCGCAACGCCGCGCATCAGGGGCTGTTCAGGAACTTCTCATTCATGTACGCGACCGGGCGCCGGTCGCTATGGTTTGGCGTCCTGATTTGACCTATGCTTCTCTAATTCATCGACTTTCTTCTTCAATTCCCGCAGGGTCTTAAGCATTTCCGGCAGCTTGGCGTAGGCGGCCGCCCGCGCGCAGCCACTCGTTGGCGGCAAAGGCTGGCGAGCCCGAAATGCGCGTGCCAGGAGCAACGTCGCCGCCGAGGCCGCTCTGCGCATAGACGATGGCGCCCTCATGGACGGTGAGGTGACCGGCCGAACCGGCCTGTCCGGCCAGGAGCACGTTTCGTTCCAGGGTAGTGCTGCCGGCGAGACCGGTCTGGGCGCAGATGATGTTGTCCTCGCCCACCACGCAGGCGTGGCCGATCTGCACCAGGCTGTCGATTTGGTGCTGCGCTTAACGCGAGTTTCACCAACCGTGGCACGGTCTTTCTTCTTTAATTCCCTTAGGGTCTTCAGCATTTCCGGCAGCTTGGGGTAGGCGGTCACTGCGCGCAGCCACTCGTTGGCGGCAAAGGCCGGCGATCCCGAAACGCGCGCGCCGGGCGCCACGTCGCCGCCAATGCCGCTCTGCGCGTAGACGATGGCCCCCTCGTGCACCGTCAGGTGGCCGGAAGATCCCACCTGTCCCGCCAGCAGCACGTTGGGCTCCAGCACCGTGCTCCCCGCCAGGCCGGTCTGCGCGCAGATGATGTCGTCTTCGCCCACGGTGCAGGCATGCCCCACTTGCACCAGGCTGTCGATCTTGGCGCCGCGTTTTACGCGCGTTTCTCCCATGGTGGCGCGATCCACCGAGGTGAGGCTTTGGATTTCGACGTCGTCCTCGATCACCGTGCGGCCCGACTGCACGATCTTCATGTGCGTGCCGTCGGCGCGCTTGGCGAACCCGAAGCCGTCTCCGCCCACCACCACCCCGTTCTGCAAAATCACGCGGTGGCCGATGCGGCAGAACTCCCGCACCGTGGCGTGGGAATGCGCCAGAAAATCGTCGCCGATCTCAGCGCCTTCATAAATCACCACGTGGGGATGGAGCACCGCATTGCGGCCCATGCGCACGCGCTCCCCCACCACCGCGAACGGGCCAATCGAGCAGTTCTCGCCGAGCACCGCGCTGGCGGCTACCGAGGCCAGCGGATGAATGCCGGGGGCGGGCCGCGGCGGCTGGTAGAAAAACTCGAGCGCGCGCGCAAAATCGAGGTACGGGTTCGTGGAGACCAGACAGGCGATGGGGACGCCCGCCAGCGCATTCGAAACCAGGATGGCGCCCGCCTTGGTGTGCTTCACCTTGGGCGCGTACTTGGGATTGGCCAGAAACGTGAGGTGCCCGGGCCCGGCATTCTCTATTCCGGCCACCCCGGCGATTTCCAGTTCCCCGTCACCTTCCAGGCGGCACCCCAGCCGATCGGCAATTTCACGAAGTTTCATAACCCGCTCACCACACAAACCTCCAGCGTACCGCGATCCAACCGCTCTCTGACGTTCGCGGCTCAGAATGAGGCAGCATACCGAGCCGCGACCGTCAGAGAGCGGTCGTTGAAACGTCCGGCCACATTTAGGGTTCAATAGGATTATGCGATACACCTGCGGGTTGCTTGTGCTGGGTCTGCTGCCGGTTTTCCCCTTGGCCGCTCAGTTCTCCGGCCGCGTTACCGGTTCCGTGGTCGATTCTTCCGGCGCCGTGGTGCCCGGCGCCGAAGTGGAACTGTACCTGGCGGGCGGCCAAAGGCCGCTGCTCACCGCCAGGACCTCTACCGACGGCTCGTACAACTTCATGGCCGTGCGTCCGGCGTATTACGACCTCACGGTTGAGGCCGCCGGCTTCGTGAAGACTACGCTGCGCGGCATCTCCGTCGACCCGGCGCGCGAAACCTCCGTGCCGCAAGTCAGGCTTCAGTTGCCGGCTGTCACCCAGACCGTGGAGGTTTCCGCCGAAGTTCAGGGCGTGGACACCGCCGGCGCCGAAGTCGCCGACACGGTGAGCATGGAGCAGATCAAGAACCTCCCCATCCTGGACCGCGACGTCCTCTCGATCCTGCAGACGCAGCCCGGAGTGGTTTCCAATGGTAATTCCTATACCGTGATCAACGGTCTGCGAACCTCCTATTCCAACATGACCCTGGATGGCATCAACATCCAGGACAACTATATCCGCGACAACGCGCTGGATTATACGCCCAACAAGCTGCGCATCGGCCAGGTGCGGCAACTGACGCTGGTCACGTCGAACGGCAACGCGGCGGCTTCCGGCGGCGCCACCGAAGCCGCGTTTTCCACGCCCTCGGGCACTAACGAAAACCACGGCGAGCTTTTCTGGTACAACCGCAACGTGGCTTTCTCCGCCAACGATTGGTTCAATAACCAGGCGGGCATCGGCCAGCCCTTCCTTAATCAAAACCAGTTCGGCGGCTTGATTGGCGGGCCCATCAGGAAGGACAAGCTGTTCTTCTATGCCAGCTTCGAGGGCATCCGCGCACACCAGCAGACGCCTCAGGACAACACCATCCTGACGGCCAGCGCCCGCAACGGCATCTTCACTTACAATGTCGGCAGCGCCGTGCACAAAGTCCCTTTGCTTTCCTCGATCGATCCCGCGATCCAGGCCCTCCTGGCCCAGGTGCCCACTCCCGACAAGATCAACAACGCCGACCTGGGCGACGGCCGGAACACCGGAGGCTACCGCTTCAACCAGCAGGCTAACCAGCTCAACGACAACCTGACGGGCAAGATCGATTACAACCTCAGCCCCCGCCACGCCATCAGCGGGTCGTACCTCTGGAACCGCGACAACTCCGACCGGCCCGACGCGGAAAACGACTACTCGCTCGTGCCCAAAATCACCAATCCGACGCACGCCAACCTAGTGGCGATATCGTGGCGCTGGACCCCCACGGCGCGGCTGACCAACGAACTGCGCGGCGGCTTCAATCTCACCTACGGGTACTTCCTCAGCTCGCAGCAGTTCGGCTCCTACTACCTGACCGGCATGCTTTTCTCCGATCCCGTGAATGAGTTCCAACCGCAAGGCCGCAACACCAACACCTACAACCTGTCCGACGATGCGGCTTACCAGCGCGGCCGCCACTACATCCAGTTCGGCTTTCACATGCAGCAGGCGCGAGTGCGCTCTTACGACGCCTCCGGGGTGGTTCCCACTTACAGCCTGGCCATGGGGTCCGGGCAACCGGCGCTTTCGAGCAGGGACCTGGCGGGCGTGAGCAGCACCGATCTCGCCACCGCCAACGCGCTGCTGGCAACCTTGGGCGGCTATGTGGATGGCTACAGCCAGACCTTCAATGTCACCAGCCGGTCGTCCGGATTTGTCGCCAACGCCCCCTTTATCCGCCACTTCCTCGACAACAGCTACTCCTTCTACGGGCAGGACAAGTGGAAGCTGCTGCCGAATCTCACGGTGACGCTGGGCCTGCGCTACCAGTTGCCCGGCGTGGTGGATGAAGCGGACTCGCTCGAGCTCGCGCCGGTGCTCCAAGGCACCGCCGAGCAGACCCTGCTCTCCAACGCCACTTTGAATTTCGCGGGATCTTCGGCCGGCCGGCCCTGGTATCACCGCGAATGGAAGGATTTCGCTCCCAACTTCGGCTTGGCATGGGACGTGTTCGGCGATGGCAAGACGGCGGTTCGCGGCGGCTATTCTCTCAGCTACGTGAACGACCAGGAGATCCTGGCGCCCGAATACTTGCTCGAGCTCAACAACGGCCTCGAAGGCATTGCTTCCACCACCGGCCTGTCCAATCGCGTTTCGACCGGCCTGCCCGTGATCGTTCCTCCCACTTACCATGTTCCCCTGACGGTCGCCGACAATTACGCCGGCAACCCGTTCAATACGGTCGGGATGATCGATCCGAACCTGAAGCATCCTTACGTCGAGCAGTATTCCATCGGCATCCAGCACCAGTTCAGGGACACCATCTTCGAGGCGCGCTACGTGGGCAACCACGTGGTTGGCGGCTACCGCGCATTCGACTTCAACCAGGTGGTGATCAACCAGAACGGCTTCCTGCCGGACTTCCTGCGCGCCCAGAACAACGGCTGGCTGGCGATGGCAACCAGTGGCGTTTTCAACCCGCTCTACAATGCCAACATCCCCGGCAGCCAACCGTTGACGGAGATCACCCGCAGCATGGTGAGGGATCCCAATGTCCTCTATTACCTTCAGACCGGCGAGGTGGGTGAGTTGGGCAACTACTTGCAGACCAATAAACTGAACGGCTCCATCAATTTCTATCAGAACCCCGACGCCCTGGGCACCGACTTTCTCACCAACTATTCCAGCTCCAGCTACAACTCGTTGCAGCTCGAGGCGCGCCACCAGACGCGTTCCGGTCTGAGCTTCGAGGCCAATTACACCTTTTCCAAGGTGCTGAGCGATGCCGATGGCGACAGCCAATCCCGCATCCAGCAGTTTCTCGATATCAACAATCCCGGGATCGAGCGGTCGCGCGCCAACTTCGATCTTACCCATATGATCAAAGCCGACGGCTTCTACGAGTTGCCGTTGGGCAAGGGCCACCGCCTGCACTACCGCCCGCTGGACCGCGTCATGGGCGGCTGGATCTTCGGGAGCACCATGGTGTGGCAATCCGGTGCGCCGTTCTCCATCCTCTCGGAGCGGGGAACGCTCAACCGCGAATCGCGCTCCTACTACAACACCGCCGATACCGCCCTCACCGGCCCGCGACTCGCCAGCGTGGTCAAATTCCAGATGACCGGAAATGGCCCTCTGATGATTTCCCCATCCGCCATCAATTCCAGCGACGGAACCGGCGTGAACACGGACGGTGAGCCGGCCTTCCCGGGCCAGGTCTTTTTCAATCCGGGCGCGGGGACTCTGGGCGGCTTGCAGCGCCGCATGTTCGACGGCCCATGGACCTTCGATATCGACATGCGGCTCAAGAAGACCGTCAACATCACCGAGCACAAGAAGGTAGAGCTGCTCATGGATGCCTTCAACGCTCTGAACCACGCCACCTTCTGGTCTGGCGACCAGAACATCAACAGCACCACGTTCGGCGTAGTGAGCTCCATGTTTTACATGCCGCGCGTCGTGCAGTTCGGCCTGCACTACACATTCTAAAAACCCGGGTTTCTTAGGTCCGGAACATGGCGATGGCTTCGATTTCAACCAGCAGCTCGGGCCGACAGAGAATGGCTTGAATTCCCGTTGAAGCCGGGAGTGGATCGAGTTCCTGCTCCTCGTAAAAGGCGGTGCGCTCTTGGTTGAAGGCGGCGTAATCGCGCTGGATGTCGCGCAGGTAGCAGGTGGTCCGGACCACGTCCTTCCAGGTGGCGCCTTCCGACTTGAGCAAGCCGGTGATGTTCTGGAACACGCGGCGGGTTTGCGCGCGGAAATCGCCGATGTGAATGCTCCGCCCGTACTCATCGACGCTGGCCGTTCCCGAAATCAACAGGACGGCCAGTCCGTTCAAGTCGATGCGCATGCCGCGCGAAAAAGAGCTCGGTTTGGGGTAGTCATAAGCCTCGCTGAGGACCCGGGGATTGGTGATGGCGCGTTTTTCCACCCCCGCCTTGGCGATCTCCTTCAGAAGATCCGCACGCAGAATCATACCTGGTAATACCCGTTGCGCCGCTTAAAGTTCCGTGTGAAAAAAACATGGCGGGGGCCGATCGCTCGGCCCCCGCCCAGAGAGCATTGGTCTTAGAAGTGAAGCCGCAGCCCGAATTCCATCTGCCGCGGCGTGTTGGCCTGACTGGTGATTCTGCCAAACGTTAACGGGCTACTCCAGTTCAAGCTCCCGGTGCTCGGCTGCATGTGGTTCAGAATGTTGGTGAACTGGAAGCTGAGGGTGGCGCCAACTTTCCCCTCTTTCCAGACACCGATGTCCTTCAGCACGGTCGCATCCAGGTTAAAGGTGCGCAGTCCCCGGAGGTTGCCGTAACCGCCGCAGCTCGTGTCCATGCCCAGCACACACGGGCGGAGTTCGTTGTAGACCGCGGCTGGGTTAGAGAACATATTGATGGCTTGGGGGTTGTTGGTGCCGACGGCATTGGCACCACTGTTATTGTAAAAGGCCTTGGCCTCGCCAGTGTATGGCGCGGCGCCCACGGCGCAGTCGGCCGTCGAACTGATGCTGCCTGAGCTCGATTCGCCAAAAGCCTGGCTCAAGCCCAGGGATCCCTCGGTCAATGTTGCGCACGTTACGCCTCCGCTTTGTGCCGTAAACAGCGGAGAGATGGTCCATCCGCCGAGCAGGTGGCCCGCCACTCCATGCTGGCCTTTGAACACCGGCGGAGCATAGTATACGGCAGCGTTGTATTGCAACTTGATGTCGAACCCGTTCGAGCCGTATTGGGCCTGCATGTTCCAGGGGTCGAGGGCGGTGTTGGAGCTGTTGTATTGCGCTAGTGGCGCCGTGCCCAGCGCACGGCCCCAGGTGAAGTTCGAAACCACCGTTGCGCCGTGGAAGTCGGTGGCTTTCCACGTGGCGTACAGCGCATTGTAGTTCCCGTACCCCAAGCTGGTGGTCAGGGCAACCGACGTGGCCTGGAGGCTGGCAACGCCTGCGCCTGCGCCCGCCCCGGTGATCATGGTGCGGCCCAGGGTCCACGAATCGGCCTTGTTCAGAGCCGACCAGATGTCCGAGACCCCCGTGGTCTTGATGGTGGATGTCAGCTTCGAGGCCACTGCGTCGGTGCAATTGGCGTAGCCGGAGCAGTAGGTTCCCTTGCCGCCCAACGCGTTTTCAAAGAACGGCTGGGCGGCGATTGATCCCGGAGCCACGCCACTGGCCAACGCGTTGTAGATGGCCGCATAGCCTTGTGCGAAGCTCTGGCCGCCCAAGGTCGTCATGTACGGCACGGCATCCAGATTCATCTCTTGCAACTCGTGGCGGATGATCCGGCCGATATAGCCGACATCCAGCATCATCTTGTTCCGCAGTTGGCGTTGCAGCGAAATGCTGATGTTGTCGGTGCGCTCCGGCCGGTAGTTGGGATCGATGGTGTCGACGTCGCCGGCCGTGGCGGCGCCGTTGTACCCCGGGAAGAAGGGTTGGGACAGGGTTTGCGACGGCGACGGGAGCGGGGCCGACATGCCGTCCGTTCCAATGCGGAACACCGTCGAAGGGTCGACGCCGTTCACGCCCAGGCACTGCCCGGTCTTGCTGGGTCCGGCGCAGGTAACCGCTTGCAGCGGCCCCAGGCCGAGCAGCGGAACCAGAACCAGGTTGACGCCGTTCAACCGGCCCCAGATGCGGCCATAGCCGCCGCGCAATACGGTCTTGCCGTTGCCGAGAAGCGTGCCGAGGAGGCCGCTGTCGAACTTGGGATTCCAGGCGACTGCGACGCGCGGGCTGAATGCGCCCCAGAAAGTATTCATGGGATACTTCGGGCCCGAGCCGATGTTTTGGATCATTTCATACCCCAGGATCGGCTCATAGACCTGTCCCGCCAAGGCTGCGGATTTCCGATCCGCCAGGTAATCCGCCGTGTTGACGATCTGGCCGGTACTGGTCACCAACTCGGGCTGTTTCCCGTTGATCTCATATGGCGGCAATTCCAACGCCCAGCCCATGCTATAGGTCATGGTAAAGGTTGGCTTCATGTGCCAGGTGTCGCTGAAATACACGTTGTAGAACGGGATGATGCTCTGGTCGAAGGCCGGCTGCCCCACTGGGTTTATGCTTAGGTTGCTGCCCGAACGCGTATACACCACCTGGGGCTGGCTCACCAGGCCCAGCACTTCCGAGTACAGGTTGCGGAAATTGCTCTGGTAACTGGTCGGGACGCTGGTCGGATAGAAGTTGGTGAAATTGATGTTGGTGCTGGCGATCTGGTATACGATCTGGTCGTTGATGCCCGCGCCGTTGTCGGTGCGCATGTGGTAATCGTAGTTGCGCTGGTAGTTGCCGCCGAACTGGAACAGGTGGTTCCCCTTGATCATGGTCAGGTCGTCGCGAACCAGCTTGTCCTGGCCGTCCCAGAACCGCTGCCGGGTGCATTGCGTGCCCACGTTATACGGAATCAGGGTGTTCGCGCAGGTGCTACTTTCGGCGGTGGAATTGGAGTAGCCACTGGCGATTTCGACCGCGCCGCCCAGGCCAGGGAGCTGCGGAGGAGCGTTGTAATCGCCCCACTGCCAGAAATTGCGTGTGTAATTGAAGCGGAACTCATTGGTGGTGGTGGGCGTGACGTTGGTAGTCATGCCGAGGACCAGGTAACCAGGATTCTGTGGGCGCGGAGCCACAGCCGCCGGCTGCCCCTTGGTAGTGCCCGGCACCAACCCACCGATATCCACCTGGTTGGTGGTCAGGCTGACCAGCCGCATGTAGCGGTAGCTGGCAAACAGGCGCCATTTGTCGCCGAAATCGTGATCCACGCGGGCCACATAGGAATTCTCGGTGAGTGGCGCCCGGATGGTGGATAAGAACCCTTCAACGTTGTACCCGTCACCGCCGTTGGAGGCGTAATACGGGTCGTTGGGCTCGGGCATGTAGGACCAGATCTTCGAAACAATGGGATTGATCCCAAGGCCGCGCGGATCGCAAGCGCCGTTGGGGCAAGTGGCCGGCTGATACGTGACGCCGTTCACCGTCACCGGGTTGGGGTTCAGGTTATACGGTTGGTACTTCCCTGTGGAGTCCGGGACAAAAATCACGCCCGCGCGCATGGTGTCGGTGGGCACCGGCCTCTCGTAGTTGCCGACGTTGGGGTATTTCAGACCCTCGTAGTTGACGAAGAAGAACGTCTTCCCCTTCGCGATCTTGGGTGTCAGCGGCCCGCCCAGGCTGCCGCCGAAGCGGTTGCGGTGGTTGGAAGGCAGCGGCGTAAAGGGCGACAAAACCTGCCCCGACGAGCTGACTTGCGGGGTGTGGTCGTTGACCCACGAGTTGGCGGCGCCCACGTTGGTGGCGTAATAATACCAGTAGCCCGAGCCATGAAATGCCGTGGTGCCGCGCTTGGTCACCATCTGCACTTGGGAGCCAATGGAGTTGTTGAAATCCGCCGTCTGGCCGAAGGTTGAGACCCTGAATTCCTCGACACTTTCCACCGGGGTGGGCACCACGCCGGAGGGTACGCCGCCGGTTTGCGTGCCGCCCAGCCCGGTGAAGTTGGTCTGGTACCCGATGGTGTTGCCGGCCATGTCGTCGGATGCGTTGCCGCCATCGATCATAAAGGTGTTCTGGTCCATGTATGCCCCGGCCGTGTAGCCGCCCAGCGTCACGCCCGGCTGCAACACCGCCAGGGTCGAGACGTCGCGGCCCAGGTTCGGCAGGGCGAGGATGGCGTCTCCGGTGATGCTCGTCCCGACCGATGCGTTGGTGGTTTGCAGATCGGCGCCCTTACTGGCCGTGACCTCCACCGTGGTGGTGGTCGCTCCCACCTCGAGAACCGTGTTTATGGTCAATGTCGAGCCGACAACAGCCTCTTGTCCCATCGCCCGGGACTGCGAGAAACCCGTCTTGCTGAAGGTGATGTTGTAGACTCCGGACGGCACGTCGACGAAAATGTACCGGCCCGTATCGTTGGTTAACGTCGTCCGCGTAGTTTTGGTCGAGACGTTGGCGAGCTTGACTTCCACGCCTGGAATTGAGGCGTTTTGCTGGTCCGTCACCACACCGGTGATGGTACTGCTTGAGGTTGCCTGCGACCAGGCTGGGGTTGCGCCGAGGCTGAGCCAGATCCCCAGGCAAACTACCAGCAGTCCAGAAAAAAGCCGAAAACTACCCCTTGACTTCATACTTCCTCCCGTTCGGCGGATCGTATCCCAAAATCTTCTATGAGACCAAATGAAAACACACCCGCAACGTTTGCGCGGGACGAAACCTTAACTCTGTGTGGAAAAGTTTGACACAATCCGGCGGCGGTTTCAAGCAAAAAAATCCGATTGTCTCAATAAAAAGCAGTGATCTTCTTCGGATTCAGGGCGGAAACAGAGCACCACTTCCGGGAGGGGGATAGGGCTATGGACGTGTCCCCGCCGGCAAGACAGGAGCAAGCATGGGGTGATCGGGGCAACATCAAAGGTGTATAGCCGCGCGCCTCGGATTCCACCTTTTCCAGCACTGGTAGAATAGAGCAAAATGATCCAGACTCTATTCGGCTCCGTCGAGCAAGAGCCATCCCTGCTGGAGAGATTGAAGAGCGGCGTCGAGAAGACGCGCGCGGGGCTGGTCTCCGCCCTTGAAGACGCCCTCCAGGGAAAGAAAGAGATCGATGCGGACCTGCTCGAGGAGCTGGAATCCACGCTCATCGCGGCCGATATCGGGGTGCGCACCACGGACGAAATCCTTGAGCGCATCCGCCAGAGCGTCGAACGCCGCCAGTTGGGCGACGCCGCCGGGCTGAAGGGCCTCATCCGCGAGCAATTGCTCGAAATTCTGCAGGCCAGCGAGCGGGCGCCGGCGCGCGTTGCCGAGCCGCCCGCCGTGATCCTGGTGGTGGGGGTAAATGGCTCGGGCAAGACCACCACCATCGGCAAGCTGGCCGAGCGGTTCCGCCATGAGCATCGCTCGGTGCTGCTCTGCGCGGCCGATACGTTTCGCGCTGCGGCCATCGAGCAGCTTGAGATCTGGGGCCAGCGTGCCGGCGCGGAGGTGATCCGGCAGCGTGGCGGCAGCGACCCCAGCGCGGTGCTCTTCGACGCGGTGCAGGCCGCGCGCGCGCGCAAAGTGGATTACGTGATCGTAGACACGGCGGGCCGCCTGCAAACCAAGGAGCACCTCATGGCGGAGCTTCAGAAAATGACCCGCACCGCCGGCAAGGTGATCCCCGGCGCGCCCCACGAGGTGCTGCTGGTGCTCGACGCCACCACCGGGCAGAATGGGCTGGAACAGGCCCGCAAGTTTACGGAATCATCCGGCGTGACCGGCATCGTGCTGGCCAAGCTGGATGGCACGGCCAAGGGCGGGATCGTGGTAGCCATCGCGCGCGAGCTGAACCTGCCCATTCGCTACGTGGGGGTCGGCGAGAAGGCCGACGACCTGCTGCCCTTCGACCCCGAAAAGTTTATCCAATCGCTGTTCGAAACATGAACCCCGCATACATGCACGAAGCGTTCGACCTGGCGCGAAGGGGACGGTCGCTGGCCAGCCCGAATCCCCTGGTGGGAGCCGTGCTGGTGCGGGATGGAGAAGTCGTGGGGCGCGGCTTCCATACCTATGCCGGCGTCGAGCATGCCGAGGTGATTGCGCTGGCGCAGGCGGGTGACAAGGCGCGCGGGGCCACGCTCTACCTGAACCTCGAGCCGTGTTCCCACCAGGGGCGCACGCCGCCCTGCGTCGACGCCCTGATTCAGGCCGGCGTGGCGCGCGTGGTGGCGCCCATCGAGGACCCTAACCCGCTGGTGGCGGGCCAGGGATTTCGCCGGCTGCGCAACGCCGGCGTCGAAGTGGAAGTGGCGGCCTCGTTCGCGGCCGAAGCCGACAAATTGAATGAGCCGTTCCTGCACTTCATGCGCACCGGGCGCCCGCTGGTGACCCTCAAGACCGCCATCACGCTGGACGGCAAAATCTCGGCGCCCGACGATAACCGCGGCTGGATCACCAGCGAGCGCGCCCGCGCCCACGTGCAGGAGCTGCGTCATGACCACGACGCCATTCTCACCGGCATCGGCACCGTGCTGGCGGACGATTGCCTGCTGACCGACCGCACCGGTCTTCCGCGCTGCCGCCCGCTGCTGCGCATAGTGATGGATTCGCAGCTCCGGCTGCCGCTCGATTCGAAGATGGCGTCGAGCGCCGCCGGCGATGTGGTGGCGGTGGCCACTTCGGCTGCTTCCCACGAGCGGCGCAAGCTGCTCGAAGACCGCGGCGTTCAGGTGCTGATCTTCGACGGCCCCGGCGGGCGGGCGGACCTCCGCAGCCTCATCGACTGGCTGGGCCGGCAGCGCTATCTTTCGCTCATGATCGAGGCCGGCAGCAAGGTCAATTGGACAGCCCTCGAAAGCGGCCTCGTGGACCGCATTTTTTTCTATTACGGACCCAAGATCCTGGGCGGCTTGGAAGCGCTCCCGCTGGCCGGCGGCCTGGGGCGGCGCCGCCGCGCGGACGCCATCCGCATCCGGGGCGTAACCATTCACCAGATTCCGCCGGACGAGTTCGCCGTGGAAGGATACGTGGATGTTCACCGGGATTATTGAAGAACTGGGCGAGGTGGAATCGGTCGGCGCGCGCCTGAAGGTGCGGTGCGCAACTGTGGCGGAGGACCTGACGGTGGGGGCCAGCATTGCGGTCAACGGCGTGTGCCTCACCGCCGTGGATCCGCGGCCCGATTCGTTCTCCGCCGACCTTGCGCCCGAAACCCTGCGCCTCAGCAATCTGGGCGACTTGCGCGCCGGCTCGCGCGTGAACCTGGAGCGGCCGCTCTCGCCGGCCGGCCGCTTGAGCGGCCACATCGTGCAGGGCCACGTCGACGGCACGGGCGAGTTTCTCTCCCTCGAGGCCCTGGGCGATGAGAACTGGTGGCTGCGAGTTCGCGTGCCGGCGGAATTAGACCCGTTTCTGGTCTACAAAGGCTCCATCGCCATTGACGGCATCAGCCTGACCATCGCGGCGCTCGAAGGCGACGTGCTTTCGGTGACCATCATTCCGCACACTTACCGCAACACTACCCTGGGCGGCTACCGCCCCGGCGCGCGCGTCAACCTGGAGTGCGATATCCTCGCCAAGCACGTCGAGAAGCTTATGCGCAAGCTGGACGTCAAGCCCCCGCTGACGGTCGACAAGCTGCGCGAAAACGGCTACTGACGCCCACTCACCAAACTTTACTGTCCCGGCGGTTTCGCCTGAGCGGGAGGCCTCGGCGCATCGCCCGGCGGCCGGTTGCCGGAGACCGGAAACCCCTCGCCGCTTACCGGGTACTTGGTCTCGACCGTTTTTAGAAACTGCGGCTCCAGCGGCATCAGGCGGAACCCCACCAGCAGGGAGGCGTTTCCGTACCAGAACTGCTGGTGCGAGAGATTCCAGAAACCATAGCGCGTTTTGGTATCCGCGCCCTCCCAGTCAATCAGGCCTAGTCCCATACCGATGAGCTTGTTCTCCGTCAATTGTGTCTCCAGGGCGCGCCACGGACCTTCGCAGCCGGAATAGTCGAAGGGAGTGATATAGAACTCCAGAATCAGCTTGCCGGACTCTCCGGGCTTGAAGCTGTAATTGTATGCGTGCTCGGAATAGGGCGGATCGACGCCGTACTGCGGGCAGCCCCACTCCATTGCCCAGTTCTTGTTCGGACCCGGCGGAGTGAAAATGTGATAGTTCTGCGCCGTTACGCCGTGGGTCTGCCGCGAAGCTGTCTCGCGATCGATCCGGGGGTCGAGAACCGATGCCGGCTTCCCCACCATTTGGGGAGTGAAGATCTCTCGATGGTACTGGTCGATCAGCGGCCCGCCCGAAAGATCGCCGTCCACGACCACTTCGAAGATGTCGTTGTGCAATCCCGGCAGGGAGAAATCCCAGTAGCCTTTGTATGCCTCGTAAAGGAAGTACAAGCGGTTCTCGCCCTTCACCCACCCGACCTTGATCTTCACATCCATCTTCTTCGGATCGTGGTTCAAGCCATGGCCCTGTTCGGTGTCCATGAACTCGCTCATGGTGATGGCATAGTTGTCCGGCACGATCTTCCAGTCGTCCGGATTCCCGTCAATGCGCGGCTTCATACTGGCGGGGAACTGGAATATCTTGAACGTCACGTCCTGCCGCTCAAGTGCCGTGGCGGGGATCGACAGGAGCGCTACAAAGATGGCCCCTGTTGTTCTGTTGAGAGCCATGCTTCCTCCATTAAAACTTCAGTTCGGCAACGATTTCCGCCGCTAGGGCCCGCGCCTTCTCCAGTGCGCCGGGCTCCAGGCTGATGGCGCCCACGCGCGCGTGACCGCCGCCGCCGTAAAGCTCGCAAATGGTGGCGAGGTTGTGCCTCGGCGCTGCCGGAGCCCAGGGATTCGAGCCCACTGAAATCTTGGTACGGAAGATGGATGGGCTCACCGACACCGTGTACGTGGAAGCCGGAAACAGGTAGTACGGGATGAACTTGTTGTAGCCTTCCATGTCGTACCCGGCCAGATCGAAATAAACCACGCCGCCTTCTTGGCGCGCCCGGTTCTTGATGATCTCCATCGAATCCAGGTGGCGCTGGTACAGGGGTTCGAAGAGCGCCTGGACTTCCGGTTCGGCGATGATCTCCGGGAGCTGGCGGAACTGCATCCAGCCGATGATCTTCCGTACGATATCCGAGTCTTTGGCCGCTTCGATCACCAGCGTCAGCTTCATGGCCGGCTCACCCAGCTCGACGGCCGTCCTGGCATCCGGATACTGGGCTCCGTCGATAATCACCGACCAGCGCACCAGGTCCGCCAGGTCCGGTGCGTGAAAGCCAAAGCGCTCGCCCGCCACCGCGCAAATAAAGGCGGTGCAGGATTTGTAGCTCGCGTCGTAGAGCTTGCGTCCGCTGGTATCGCGGCGAAAGTGCTCCGCGTCTTCCGGCGTGAGGAACGCGCTCTGGTGGTGGTCGAACCACCAGGTGAGGCGGGGATTGCTGGAGTACTTGAAATCCACTATGGCGTTCTCGTCGCCGTCGAACAGCGCCGGATCGAAGGTCTGGGACGCCCGGTGCGTCATTCCCGTGTAACGAAACTCCGCGTCCGGGTGGACCGCGCCCGCGATAAAGCGGCTGAAAAAGGCAGCCGACGCTGCCCCATCAAAACAATGGTCGTGGTACAGCACGCGTTCGAGCATGAGCAAACTGAGGAAAACCTATCAGCTTGCCTGAACGCGAGGAAAAATGCAACTGCGTGGCCCTCAACTCTGTTACATTTGTTGGGAAACCATGCGAACTATCCCCGGCTGGGACCAGTACTACCTCGATATCTGCAAGGCTGTCTCCTGCCGCAGCAAGGACCCCAACACCCAAATCGGCTGCGTGATCGTGGGGCCGAACCATGAAATCCGATCCACCGGTTACAACTCGTTCCCGCGTGGAATCCGGGACGACGCCCCGGAACGGCTGGTGCGGCCCGCCAAGTACCTTTGGATCGAGCATGCCGAGCGTAACGCCATCTGCAACGCGGCGCGCGCCGGAACCGCCACCGAGGGATGCACCATTTTCGTCGAGATCATGCCGTGCATGGATTGCGCCCGCGCCATCGTGCAGGCCGGCATTACGGAGGTGGTGGTTTCCTCGGAACGTATGGCGCAGTATTCCAGCGAATACTACGACCAGCACTTCGGCACGGTTGAGGTGTTGTTCGGCGAGGCCCGGGTCCGCGTGCGCCGGGTCTAGACGACCTTGGAATCGTCTGGGCCAGCGGCGTCGTCTGACGGCTCGCCAGATTCTCGCGGGACGCTCCTATAAAAGCGGCGCCTGCACACGCGGCAGCGGAACGGACGCCTTCCCAGCGCCGCCATGAGCGAGTCCTTGAATCCGCCATGCATGGAACGGCGAACGTTCCCGCCGCCGCAGCGCGGACACCGGATTGTATCCTCGAAATCCGTAGCCGCCGTCCTCGCTATGGTGAGCTTACCAGAACCATATGCGCCCTGTCATGGCTGATTGGGAGCCAACCACCCTGAAGCGCCCAGCGCGTCGAGGTCGGGCGGCTCGCCGAATTTCAGCCCGGCGAGCGAGGCGTCGATCGTGCGCAGCAGACCGGTCAGCACGCCGCCGGCCCCCACCTCGATGAAGCGCCCGATGCCCTGTCCCGCCAAATGGCGAATGGATTCCAACCATTGCACCGGATTGGGCACCTGCTGGTAAAGTCCCTCGCGGGCTTCGACGCCGGTGCGAATCTCGCGCGCCTGCCAGTTGTTTACCAGGGGCCGGGAGAGGTCGCGGAAACCGGTGGCGTCGAGATCGGCTCGCAGGCGCTCCTGCGCGGGCTTCATGAGCGCGCAGTGGAACGGCGCGCTAACCGGTAAGAGCACGGCGCGGCGCGCGCCCGCAGCCTTGGCCAGCTCCATGGCGCGGGCGACGGCGCCCGCATGGCCCGCGATCACCGTCTGGTCCGGCGAATTCAGGTTCGCGGCGCTCACCACCTCGCCCTGGGCGGCCTGCTCGAGAACCCCGTCCAGTTTTCCTTCGGGCAGCTTGAGCAGCGCGGCCATGGCGCCCATGCCCGGCGGCACGGCTTCCTGCATATACCGGCCGCGCTGGCGGACCAGCCGGACGGCGTCGGCGAATCGCAGACTCCCGGCCGCCACCAGCGCCGAATACTCGCCCAGGCTGTGGCCGGCGACGAAGTCGGGCGTAAAGCCCCGTTCCCTGAGCACCTCCACTGCGGCGATGGAGACACTGAGCAGCGCGGGCTGCGTGTTCTCGGTGAGCTTGAGCCGCTCCTCGGGACCTTCGAAGCAAACGCGCGAAATGGGGAAGCCGAGCGCGTCGTCGGCCTCCTCGAAGATGCGGCGCGCGGCGGGGTACGTCTCGGCCAGCGCCTTGCCCATGCCCGCGTATTGCGAGCCCTGACCGGGGAAGAGAAACGCGGTTTTGGGTGCCAACCCAGAATTATAGCCGGGGACTGACGAATCTGTCCCAAGGCGCTGCCTTTTGCGCCGCGCGGACAGATCCGGCTGTCCCCGGTCTTTCGAACGGTCGGTGCGTCTCATTCGTTACAATAACTGCTGTGGACACAGACAAACAGAAGCGGTGGCGCCGCCGGTGGCGCAGCTTTTCGGAACTGACGCACGAGGTCCACCGCGGCTTCATCGCGGAATGGACGGTCACCATCGTTCTGTTGCTGTTCGCCACCACCACGCTGGTGCAGGCCTTCGTCATTCCGAGCGCCTCCATGGTGGCAACCCTGCTGATCGGCGATCACGTACTGGTGGACAAACTCGTCTACGCGCCTGCGGGGGCGCTTTTCCCCCATGCGTTGCCGTATCGCGAGGTACGGCGGGGTGACATCATCGTGTTCCGCTACCCGCTCAACATCAAAGAGGATTACGTGAAGCGCGCCATCGGCGTGCCCGGCGACCACATCCGCTTCGTGAACCAGCAGCTCATCCTCAACGGCAAGGCCGTTCACGAGCCGTACACCATCCACTCCGCCAGTTACCCGGATCTGTACCGCGACAATTTCCCGGCCACCCCGCCCAATATGCCGTTGCGGCCGCAAGCCGCGGAAATGCTCGAAAACCACGTGGTTGACGGCGAGTTGGTAGTGCCGCCGGGTTTCATCTTCGCCATGGGCGATAATCGCGACGACTCGGACGACAGCCGCTACTGGGGTTTTGTCCCGCGCGAGAACATCGAGGGCACGCCGCTCATCATTTACTGGTCGTTCGAGGCCCCTACACAGGACCTCACCAACGGCAATATCGGCATCGATCACATTATCGATGTGGTGTCGCATTTCCTGACCAAGACGCGCTGGTCGCGGACCTTCAGGCTGATCCGCGGCTACCCGCTCCGGTAGGGCATCAGCGTGCCGGCACGTCTGAATTCGGAACCGCGTGTCCGCCGGATTGCTCCTCGTTGAATTCAAACACGTCGGTGTTGGTCCGGACCACCAGGCGGCCGGGACCCAGCGGCTTGCCCTCGGTGGGGAAGAATACGGCGCCATCGGTGGATTCACCGGGAGCCAGTTTGGTCTGCACCAGTGCCAGCGCGCTGGCGGTCGCCGCCGCCTTCAGCTTCGTGGAGCCCATGGACAGGGCGGCCAGCCGGCGCTGCTCATACCCGTTGGTTGACCTCAGGTGCAGGTTTCCGTAAACCCCAGCTTCATAGCTGGCTACCAGCTTGATGACATCGCTGCCGCTGCCCTTTCGCTGCAACATGCCAACCACCCTCAGCGCCGGCGCCGCCCGAACGGCGACATTGCCGCCGCGGACGTAGGTGAAATCCTCCGGCCGGATCACGTAGGGCGCCTCGGATCCATTCGAGACCGCTACCTGGATGGTGGTGTACTCGTGCAGATGGGACGGCAGAACGGCGAACATGATAGTCACGCCGGATTTCGTAAGCGTCTGGTATTTCAGACCGTTCGACTCGTACTCGATCACTTGAGCGTGCGCGCGCGGGCACAGCAGCGTGAGCGCCAGGCTGCATGCCCCGAGAAGCCGGTTCATGAGACAATCTTACGATAACGCACGGGGGATCTCTATGCCGCGTCGGCGCGACCGGCAAGCCCCCGTCGAATAATCTTTGGAATTCCAGTCGCTTCTTTCCGATATGAAGCAGGGAGGGATATTTAACCGCCTTTGACACCGCTAGCGCATCCGCCCGACGCCGCCCAAGACGGGCAGCTCACCGCTCAGCATGCAGCGACGTTCAAGCGCCTGTCCAAGTTGCCTCACTTTCATACCTCGGCCCTGAATCTGCTGATCCTCTCGACCGAAAACGGCGCGGCGCTCGCGGATATCGAGAAACTCTTCCTCTCCGACCCGGCGCTCACCATTGACCTCCTTCTGGTAGCCAATTCGGCGGAATTTGGATTTCGCGCGCGGGTCGAAACGGTCAGGCACGCCCTTACGCTGCTGGGTCTGGACCGGGCTTGTGCTTTGGCCTCCACCATTGCGCTGCAGCTCTACGTTCAGAAAGTGCAGCCTAAGAAAGATCTGCGCGGCATGTGGGCACACAGTGTCGCCGCCGCGGTTATCGCGGAGTCGGTCGGCAACCTGTACGGTCTGCCGGGAATGTATACGGCAGGCCTGATCCACGATCTCGGCCGTCTGGGCTTACTCCTCGTCGGCGGCGACAAATACGTGGACTGTATGTCCAAGGAGTTCACCGGCCACGCCGAAGCCAGCGCCCTCGAGAAGGCCCTCTTTGGCATGACCCACTGCGAAGCAGGAGCATTCCTGGCGCAGACCTGGGGATTTCCGGCGAGCTTGATTACCCACATGGCCAACCACCACGAATCCAGAGAGGGGACATTGGCCGACCCGCAATATCTCATCCAGACGGCTTGCCGTTTAGCCGACTCACTGGGCTTCCTGGAGGTGCGCCGGCAAGACTTGGCGTTGGCTCCCGTGCTGCCGGAACGCCTGCGAAAACGGGCCGAGCTTGCGCCCGACCGGCTCAACGATCAGGTGAGGCGGCGCATGGCGACTTTCGGGATGTGAGCGCCCGGCCGTGCGAATCCGCGACGCCGGCAACTCGATGTATACTTCGAGGCGCACATGCCCAAGCGAAAATCCCGCGCCAGGCAGCCGCTCGGGCCGCCCAGCGACCTCTGGATCTATCTACTGCTGGCGGCTGCTGTCTTCTTGACCTACAGCCAGGTGCGGCACTTCGAATTTGTCACCTTCGACGACCCGGAATACGTCACCGCGAACCCGCACGTTCAAGCGGGACTGAGCCTGGCAGGCGCGGCCTGGGCCTTCACTTCTTCGGCCGCCGGCAGTTGGTTTCCGCTTACGTGGCTCTCCCATATGCTGGACTGCGATCTCTTTGGCCTGGCGAGCGGTTGGCATCACTTCACCAACGTATGGATTCATGCTCTGAGCACGCTGCTGTGGTTTGCGCTGCTTAAGCGCATCACCGCGGCGCGCTGGAAGAGCGCCTTGGTGGCTTTCTTGTTCGGACTTCACCCCCTGCATGTCGAGAGTGTCGCGTGGGTCTGCGAGCGCAAGGACGTGTTGAGCGCCCTGTTCTGGGTGCTGACGCTGTGGGCCTATGCCGGCTATGTTGGGCGGCCTGGAGGAAGCCGCGGCCGGTATCTGCTGACCCTCTTCCTCTTCTGTCTCGGCCTGATGGCCAAGCCCATGCTCGTCACCTTGCCCATCGTGCTGCTCTTGCTGGACCGCTGGCCCTTCCGGCGCGGCCTTAGAATCCTCGAAAAGCTCCCCTTCTTCGCTGCCTCCATCGCCGTGTCGCTGGTGACCTATCTGGTGCATCAAAAGGGTGGAGCGCTGGCCTCCTTCGAGGTGGTCCCACTGGCCGCGCGCTTCGAAAACGCGCTGGTTTCCTACGCTGTCTACATCTTCAAAATGGTTTGGCCCATAAATCTGGCGGTCTTCTACCCCTACTCGCAGGCGTCGCTTGTGGCGCCCGCCGCCGCGGCGGGCATTGCTCTAGCCGCCATCACCGTCCTGGTGATCCGCCTGTTCCCTCGGTGGCCGTACCTGACCGTTGGATGGCTCTGGTATCTGGTGACTCTCGTGCCGGTCATCGGCCTGGTCCAGGCCGGCGCCCAGGCGCGCGCCGACCGTTTCACCTACATCCCCATGATCGGCGTCTCCATCGCCCTGGTTTGGGGCGCCTCGGATGCCCTCGCAGCCTGGCCCCGCATCCGGCTGGCGCTGGCCGCGGTGGTGTGCTCGGCGTGCCTCGTGCTCACCTGGCTCCAGGTCGGTTACTGGCGCGAT
Source organism: Bryobacterales bacterium (assembly GCA_963768385.1). Lineage (GTDB taxonomy): Bacteria > Acidobacteriota > Terriglobia > Bryobacterales > Bryobacteraceae > Fen-178. Next base: position 442,033 of record CAVYHQ010000011.1, on the reverse strand, counting down.
AGCATTTCGCTCTACCAGCACGCCATCGACGTGACCACGGACAATTATGTGGCGCGTTTCAACCTGGCCTCCGTTTTGGAAGCTCGCGGCAGTCCCGCCGAGGCTGTCGCGCAACTTCGTGAAACGGTTCGCATCCGCCCCTACTTCGCCAGCGCCCATGCCGAGCTGGGCCAGTTGCTCGCCCAGCAGGGCCAGCCCGCGGAAGCTCTTGGGGAATTGCAAGCGGCGGTGACACTGAAACCGGACAGTGCCGAGGCTCACTTTCGATTGGGATCTGTGCTCGGCACGCTCGGCCGCGCCGCCGATGCCGCCGCCGAATTCTCTCAGACCGTTCGCCTTCAGCCCGACAATGCCGATGCCCATTACAACCTCGCAATCGCCCTGGCCCAGCAAGACAAGCTGCCCGAAGCCGTGCGCGAGTTCACCGCCACTGTGCGCTTGCGGCCGGACGACATCGAAGCTCGCCAGGCCCTCGAAGAAGCCATCAGCCTGGAACGGCGCTCCGCCACGCAGTAAAATGGTTGTATCGCCATGAAGCCGACACAAGCGCTTCACAATCTGGGGCAGAGCCTCTGGCTGGACAATATCACACGCGACCTGCTGGATAGCGGCACGCTCGAACGTTACATCCATGAATTGTCGGTAACGGGGCTTACCTCAAATCCCACCATTTTCGACCACGCCATCAAAAACAGCGCCGCTTATGACGCCGCCATTCGCCAGAAGGTGAGCCGCGGCCAATCGGGCGAGACGCTTTTCTTCGAGCTGGCCTTGGAGGACCTTACTCGCGCCGCCGCCCTGTTTCGACCCGTCCACGACCGGACGGAGGGTGTGGATGGCTGGGTGTCCTTGGAGGTCTCGCCATTGCTGGCCTACGACACACCCAGCACCTTGGCCGCCGCCGGGGATCTCCACGCGCGTGCCGGGCAACCCAACCTGTTCATCAAGATCCCTGGCACCAAGGAAGGTCTGCCCGCCATCGAAGAGGCCATCTTTGCCGGCGTCCCCATCAACGTCACTCTCTTGTTTTCCCGCGAGCAGTACCTGGCGGCCGCCGAGGCCTTCCTGCGCGGCGTTGAGCGGCGCATCGATGCCGGCCTCAAGCCCGGTGTCGGCTCGGTCGCTTCGCTCTTTATCAGCCGCTGGGACACCGCGGTGATGGGTAAGGCGCCCGATTCACTGCGCAATCGGCTCGGCATCGCCATCGCCAGGCGCACCTACCGGGCGTACCGCGCGCTGATGGCCTCCCCGCGCTGGCAGCGCGCTTTCAACGCCGGCGCGCGTCCCCAACGGCTCCTTTGGGCCAGCACGGGAACCAAGGATCCCCAGGCCTCCGACGTCCTTTACATTGATGCCCTGGCTGCGCCTCTCACCGTGAATACCATGCCGGAGGCGACCTTGAAAGCGCTCGCCGATCACGGTCAGGTAGGCGCCATCCTGCCGGAGGATGGTGGCGACTGCGAGCAAGTGTTGGCGCAGTTCGCCAAGGCCGGGATCGATGTCGCCGCTTTGGCCGCCCAGCTTCAGGATGAAGGGGCCAAGTCGTTCGTCAAGTCCTGGAATGACCTGATGGCGGTGCTAGCCGCCAAAACGGAAGTGTTGCAAAGTCGATAGTCGCATGTTCCCCCGTCCGATCTCCCATTACGAAATCCTCGAGAAACCCGGAAGGTCATATGGACCCCTCCAAGCCAGCCAGCGCCAGGCCCCCTGACATCGCCTCCGCGTCCATTCTCGACACCGTCGCGGCGCTCCATGTCAACCCTGACACCGGGCTCACGCAAGCGGAGGTGGACGCCAGCCGGAAGGAGCATGGCTACAACGAGGTGGCCGTAAAAAAAGAGCACCCCGTCCTTCAGTTCCTTCGGAAATTCTGGGGAATCTCGGCGTGGATGCTCGAACTGATCATGGCGCTGTCGGCGGCGCTCAGGGAATTCGCGGATGTCGCTGTGGTGGGCGCGCTGCTGGTTATCAATGCCGTGCTGAGCTTTATGCAGGAGCGCCGCGCCGCCGGTGTCGTTGAGGAACTGCGCCGTAAGTTGCACGTCAGCGCGCGTGTCCGGCGCGATTCGAGCTGGCAGGTCATTCCCGCCCGGGAGCTGGTCCCCGGCGACATCGTTCGCGTGCGGCCCGGCGACATCATTCCGGCGGACATAAAACTCCTCGCGGGAGCCTTGACCGCGGACGAGTCGGCGCTCACCGGCGAATCGAAAGACGTGGACAAAGCGCCCGGCGCAGTGCTCTCGTCCGGGTCCGTTGTCCGGCGGGGCGAAGGTAACGGCGTGGTGATCCTGACCGGCGCAAAGACCTATTTTGGCCGTACCACGGAGCTTGTGCAAGAGGCTCGTCCGAAACTTCACATCGAAGCCGTTGTGGCCAAGGTCGTCCGCTGGCTCTTCGTCATCGTGGGCGTGCTGATAAGCGTGGTGGTCGTGCTGTCGCTGATCCGCGGCGCTCCGCTGATCGAGATGGTCCCGCTCATGCTCGTCTTGCTCATGAGCGCGGTGCCGGTGGCTCTTCCCGTCATGTTCACGGTCAGCATGGCCGTTGGGTCGAAGGAGTTGGCCAAGCGCGGCGTCCTTGTCACCCGCCTTAGCGCCTCGGAGGATGCCGCCACGATGGACGTGCTTTGCGTTAACAAGACGGGCACGATCACAATGAACCAACTCGCCGTCGCCGGAGTGATCCCACTGGAGCGCGCGACGGAAGCGGATGTGCTGTTCGCCGGCGCGCTCGCCTCGCAGGAAGGCAATCAGGATCCGATTGACCTCGCGTTCCTGGCTGCGGCCAAAGAGCGGCACATTTTCGATAACCTTCCCAAGGTCACGCCCGTCTCTTTCTCGCCGTTCGATGCCAAAAACCGGCGGACGGAGGGCGTGGTCGAGCAGAACGGGCAGCGGCTGCGCGTGATGAAAGGCGCCGTGCGCACCGTCGCCGCGGCCTGCGGACTCGAGCCCCGGCGATCGAGAAGTTGGAGGCTCGGGTGAGCGAATCGGCACTGAAGGGGGATCGGACGCTGGCGGTAGCTCGCGGCCCCGAGACAGCCACTCCCGCGTTGGTCGGATTGGTGTCGCTGTATGATCCACCCCGGCCGGATGCAAAGCAACTGATCGCCGAACTCCGGGACTTGGGCATTCCGGTAAAGATGCTAACCGGCGACGCACTGCCGGTGGCACGTGAAATTGGCGAAGGAGTCGGCTTGCCTAACATCCGGCGCGTTGCGGACCTGAAGGCGGCGGGCGCTCTGCCCGGTAACAAAGCGGTGGACTTGTTGGCAGGCGCTGATGGTTTCGCCGAGGTCTATCCCGAGGACAAGTACATCGTGGTGCAGCACCTTCAGGCCGCGGGGCACGTGACCGGGATGACCGGCGACGGCGTGAACGATGCGCCCGCCCTCCGCCAGGCCGAAGTGGGCATCGCTGTCAGCACCGCGACCGACGTGGCCAAGGGCGCCGCGAGCGTCGTCCTGACCGAACCGGGGCTGACGAACATCGTGGCGCTGGTTGAGCAGGGGCGGACGATCTACCAGCGCATTCTCACTTGGATCATCAACAAAATCAGCCGAACGATCCTAAAGGCTGCCTTCGTGGCCATCGCCTTCGTGGCAACAGGTAAATTCGTTGTCTCCGCCTTTGCGATGTTGCTGCTGGTCTTCTTGACAGACTTTGCAAAGATCTCCCTTGCCACCGACAATGTTCGGCCATCCAAGAAGCCGGAAACATGGAACATCGGCGGCTTTGTCGCGGTATCCGTGGTGCTCGGTGTCGCGATGGTCGCCGAAACGCTTCTCCTATTGTGGGTCGGTTGGTCGCATTTCGGTCTGTCAACCAACAACAATGCCCTCTATACCTTCAGCTTTCTTTTGCTGCTTTACTTTGCCGTATTCTCTGTTGTGTCCGCGCGGGAGCGCAGTCGGTTCTGGGCGACACGGCCTAGCAAGACTTTCCGGTTAGCTCTCGCGGCGGATGCGCTCACGGGCACCCTCCTGACGCTCGTAGGTCTCCCAGGACTCATACCATTGCCTTGGTGGCAGACGCTCGCGGTATTTGTTTATGCGATGGTCGCGTGCCTCGGCGTGAACGATGCCGTAAAGGTCGCCATGATCAAATGGCGTGTTCCTTCAGCCTGAGTCGAATCCTGCGCCCCTCAACCGGACCAGCCCAGCGAGCCAGAACCCCTGTCAAATCACCCGCCTGCCCCCGAAATTGGCTTTGATCCGTCAATTCTGCCCCAGCCGTCCCCTCTCGACCCGGTCCCCGACTCCCGGCCCCTGTCTTGGCCTGGCTTCCCGCCTCTTCCCCATCCCCTGACGCCCGGAACAGTACGGTGACCGAACAATCTCACCCCCGCGGCCGCTACCCTTTATGGCTCAGCTCCACTCCCTTCGTGCTCACGTAATACTTGGCCAGCATGTTGGGGTTCTCCCATGCCGGGAAGGTTTCCGGGCGCTTCAGGTACTCGAAGAACTGGTTCGTCACCTGGGCGAAGTGCGCCTCGTGGCCCACGCGGTACTGGTTCGGGATGGTCACACGCACTCGCGCCCCCTGGTCCTCCGTCGCGATCCCCGGATATTGCCTCGCCAGCGCGCTGACTTTCCTCTCCAGCGCGGAGCGTGCCCCCGCGCCGCGTGGAAACACGTACAACTCCGGCTGGTAGTTCTCCTCTTTCCCCTGCCTGACCTCGACGCGCGATTTCGACCCTTGATACACCGCCAGGTGCGTATCGCCGGTCCCCGCCGGAGCTTCCCATCGCCACAGCGCGTCCAGCTTGATGTGGATGCCGCGCAGCGCGTACGATACGCGCGTATTGCAGTAATAGTCCAGCCCCTCGCCAGGCCCGCCGGTCACTTGCCGGAACTGCGCGGCCGTGATCCTCGTCGGCCAGCGGCTCGCCGCCAGCATCTCGATATCCGTGCGATAGTCGATCGCGCGCTCGGGGAAGAGCGTCCACTGCACCAGGTCCACCAGGTGCGTGCCCACGTCGGCCAGCGCCTCGCCTTGCTCGTGGATGTCGAAATACCAGGCCGGCCGCAGGCTGGGCACGCCCGCCACCAGCTTCAGCAGATGATGCACGCTTTCCATGTACACCGCCGGTTCCTGCTCCGTGCCCGGCAGGATCTCCCCGAAGGTCTCCGCGTCGTTGACCAATGCGCGCTGCAAAATGGTGGTGATTTCGTAGCGCTCGGTCATGATGTCGCATGCCACCAAAGCTCGGCGGCTGGAAGTGGCCAGCGCCTTCTCCAGCGCCGGCAAATCCGCCGCGCGAATGATCCACGGCTTGTCGGCCAGCACGTTGAACCCCCCATCCAGCGATGCGCGGATGAGGTCGATTTTGCCGCGATTGCGTCCCGAGACCACCACGATGTTGCCCGCGCGCTCCTCGATCATTCGCTCCAGGAAATCCGGCGCGGCGTGGATGTCCAGTTCCCAGGAGGTCGGGTTCTCTTGGCGGAGGTTGAACCGGGCGACGCGGTTCAGGTGCTCCATCAGGTCCGGCCCCAGCGGCGCGTAGACGGCGACGCGTTTCGATACGCCGGAGTACATTTCTTTCTGGATCAGGGCGGCGTGAAAATGGCCCGGGTCGAGCGTGATCAGTCGGAATTCATACATGCAAAGTCAGGTTACTATCAAATGGCCTTCCGCAACAATCCCCCGGCCCCCGATCCCCGGCCCCCGCTTGTTAAAATAGAACTTAAGCACTCGTCAGGAGCTACGTTGGCAGATCAGGAACTACCACCACCCAGCCCGCCGGGCCCAGGGGGCACCCCGCCACCCGGCCCGCCGCCATTGCCCCCGGCAGGCGGTGGAGAAGGCGCCAGGAATCTCATTCCCATCAATATCGAAGACGAGATGCGGCGCTCGTATCTCGATTACGCCATGAGCGTCATCGTGGGCCGCGCGCTCCCCGATGTCCGCGACGGCCTCAAGCCGGTGCATCGCCGCATCCTTTTCGGCATGCACGAAATGGGGCTGGCGCACAACAAGCCCACGCGCAAATGCGCCAAGATCACCGGCGAGGTGATGGGCAAATACCATCCCCATGGCGACTCCCCCATCTATGACTCGTTGGTGCGCATGGCCCAGCCATTCACCATGCGCTATCCGCTGGTGGAAGGGCAGGGGAATTTCGGCTCAGTGGACGGCGACCCGCCCGCCGCCATGCGGTACACCGAGGCGCGCCTTTCGCGCATCGCCACTTCGCTGCTGGAGGACATCGACAAGGAGACCGTCGATTTCCGTCCCAACTACGACGAGAGCGAGCAGGAGCCCGAGGTCCTTCCCACGCGCGTGCCCAACCTTTTGGTGAACGGGTCGGCGGGCATCGCCGTGGGCATGGCCACCAATATTCCGCCGCACAATCTCACCGAAATCATCGACGCCGCCATCTACTTGATCCAGCATCCCCATGCGCCGCTGGCCAAGATTCTGGAGCTGGTGCCGGGGCCGGATTTTCCCACTGGCGGCTTCATCCTCGGGCGCCAGGGCATCATCGAGGCTTACACCAAGGGCCGCGGCCAGATCAAGATTCGCGCCAAGGCCGCCATCGAGCGCACCGGCAAAGACCACGAGCAGATTGTGGTCACCGAGATTCCTTACCAGGTGAACAAGGCCAAGCTCATCGAGCACGTGGCCACCCTCATCAACGAAAAGAAGCTCGAGGGCATGAACGAGCCGCGCGACGAAAGCGACCGCGACGGCATGCGCATCGTCTTCCCCTTGAAGCGCGGCGAGCAGGCGGAAGTCATCCTCAACAACCTCTACAAGCACACCCAGCTCCAGGTCGGCTTCGGCATCATCATGCTCTCCATCGTCAACGGGCAGCCGCGCGAGCTGGGGCTGGTGGACATCCTCAAGTGTTTCGTCGACCACCGCATCGAGGTCGTGCGGCGGCGCACCGAGTTCGAGCTGCGCAAGGCGCGCGACCGCGAGCACATCTTGCTGGGCTTCCAGAAGGCCCTCCGCAACCTGGATGAAGTCATCCGCCTGGTCCGCGCGGCCGGGGCGCCCAAGGAAGCCCGCGAATCGCTGGTGGCGCGCTTCGAGTTCACCGAAAAACAGGCCCAGGCCATTATCGAGTTGCAATTGCAGCGGCTCACCGGCATGGAGCAGCAGAAGATCCTGGACGAGCTGGCCGAAATCGAGCGGCGCATTGCCGAGTACCTGGGTATTCTGGGCTCCGACAAAGTTCTCCGCGACTTGATCGTCAAGGAGCTGAAGGAAGTCCAGAAGGATTACGGCGACGAGCGGCGCACCGAGATCATCGAAGACACCGGCGAGATCAAGCTCGAAGACCTGGTGGCCGTGGAGGATGTGGCCATCACCGTGACGCGCGGCGGTTACCTGAAGCGCACCTCGGTGGACACCTACCGCCGCCAGACGCGCGGCGGCAAGGGCCGAATCGGCATGAGCACGCGCGCCGAAGACTTGGTTGAGCGCCTGATTATAACTTCCACGCACAGCTACCTGCTGATCTTCACCACCCGCGGCCGCGTGTATTGGCTGAAGGCTTACGAGATCCCCGATGCCACCACGGTAGGGAAGGGCAAGCACATTTCCAACCTGATCGCCTTGCAGCCGGACGAAACCGCCAAGGCCTTCCTCTCGGTGAAGGATTTCGTGCCCGATCAGTTCATCATGATGGTGACCCGCCACGGCGTGATCAAGAAATCGGAGCTGACCGAGTTCGATAATCCCATGTCGCGCGGGATCATCGCGGTGACGCTGGACGAGGGCGACGAGCTGATCTCGGCCAAGATCACCTCCGGCGACAACTATGTCTTCCTGGGTTCTCACCAGGGGCAGGCGATTCGCTTCCTGGAAACCCAGGTGCGGCCCATGGGCCGTCAGGCGCACGGAGTCCGCGCCATGCACCTGGCCCAGGACGACTACCTGATCGGTATGGAGGTGGTCGAGAAAGACGGTCTCATCCTGTCGATCGCGGAAAACGGCTATGGCAAGCGCACGCCGCTTGAGAACTACCGGCTTACGGCGCGCGGCGGCAAGGGCGTCATTAACATGAAGACCACCCACAAGACCGGTAAGGTGGTCGGCATCCTTTCGGTGAAAGAAGACTCCGACCTGATGATTGTGAGCCAGAACGGCAAGATCATCCGCATCGAATCTTCGACCATCCGCCAGGCCGGACGCTCCACGCAAGGCGTCAGGCTGGTGACCCTGGAGGAAGGCGACAAAGTGGCCGCCGCCTCCGTGGTTCCGGAGACCGAAAACGGCAATGGCAACGGCAACGGGCAGGAGGGCCCAGGGGGCACCCCGCCGGTTCAGTAGAATAGTAGGATACTGATGGCCGCATTGGTGAATCTCTCCGACCCCGCGAGCTTGCTCGAAAAGCAGGAGCGGCTCTTCGCCAATCTGCGGCGCATGGGCCGCATGATTGTGGCGTTCTCGGGCGGCACCGATTCGGCCTACCTGGCGTGGGCCGCCCACCGGGTGCTCGGTCCCAACGCCGTCGCCATCACCGCCGACTCGGCCTCGCTTCCCGAATCCCACAAGCGCGACGCCGAGGCGTTTGTCCAGCGCTTCGGCCTCGTCCACGAGTACGTCCGGACCACCGAGTTCGACAATCCGGATTACGCCCGCAACGATCCCAACCGCTGCTTCCACTGCAAGGATGAGCTGTTCACGCGTCTCGAGGAGCTGGGCCGCGCGCGCGGTTACGAGCACATCGTCTACGGGGTGAACGCGGACGATCTGGGCGATTATCGTCCGGGCCAGAACGCCGCCAAGCAGCACCAGGTGGCGGCGCCGCTGGCGGACGCCGGGCTCACCAAGGCGGAGATCCGCGAGCTTTCCCGCTTGGCCGGCCTGCCCACGTGGGACCGGCCGGCGTCAGCCTGCCTCGAGCTCGCGCATTCCCTACGGGACCCCCGTAACCATCGAAACCGTGAAGACCGTCGAAACCGGCGAAGAACATATCAAAGCGCTCGGTTTCCGGCAGTTCCGCGTGCGCTTTCATGGTGAAATCGTGCGCATCGAGATTGCGCGGGACGAAATGCCCAAGGCCCTGACCCCCAAGATGGCGCAACGTTTCACCGCGATCTTCAAGGAACTGGGCTTCCGCTACGTGACGCTCGACCTGGAGGGCTACCGCCAGGGCTCCCTCAACGAAGTGCTCAATCTGTAGCGCTTAGAACTGGTCTTCTTCCGACTTCTTCTTCCCCTTGCGCCTGAGAAGCACGATAACGATGAGAACCACGGCGAGTATGCCGGCAACGAGCTGCACTTCTCCCTGCGTGATGAGTATGGCGGCTTGCGTCATGCTGGGTCTCCTATTGGTCCGCAACGGCAGTATAACATTGTGTGCGGGAGATGCCACATGAGCGCGCTTCATCGGGTCGTGATTGTGGGCGGTGGTTTCGGCGGCCTCTACGCAGCCAAAGCGCTGGGCCAGGCGCCCGTCGCCGTGACCCTGATCGACCGGCGCAACTTCCACCTTTTTCAACCGCTGCTCTATCAGGTGGCTACCGGCGGGCTTTCACCCGGTGAGATCGCATCGCCGCTGCGCGTCGTCCTGCGCCGTCACCGGAACACCGAGGTGCTGCTCGGTGAAGTGGTCGATCTCGATGTCGAACGCCGACGGGTGATTTTGCGGGACGGCGAGGCGGGCTACGACGACCTGATCGTCGCCACTGGCGCCACCCACCACTACTTTGGCAACAACCAGTGGGCGCCGCTCGCTCCCGGGCTAAAGACCATCGAGGACGCCACCGAAATCCGCAGCCGCCTGCTGTCCGCCTTCGAGCGCGCCGAGCGGGAACCGGACCTGGAGAAGCGCCGCGCGTGGCTGACCTTCGTGATTGTGGGCGGCGGCCCGACCGGTGTCGAGCTGGCCGGCGCCTTGGGCGAAATCGCCAACGACACCCTGCGCCACGATTTCCGCCGCATCAATCCCGCAGAAGCGCAAATCCTGCTAATCGAGGGCGAAGACCGCGTGCTGCCGCCGTTTCCGCCGGACCTCTCAGCTAAGGCCGAGAAACAACTGATCGGCCTGGGCGTGCGCTCGCTGACCGGCGCAAAGGTAACCGACATCGGCCCGGACGGCGTGACCGTGCGGGCCGACGGGCAGGGGCGACGCATCGCCACCCGCACCGTGTTGTGGGCGGCGGGCGTGCGGGCATCGCGGTTGGGCCAAGTGCTGGCGGACCGCGCCGGCGCGCCCCTCGACCGCGTCGGCCGGGTGGTCGTCGAGCCGGACTTGAGCCTGCCGGCGCACCCCGAGATCCACGTAATCGGCGACCTGGCTAACTTCAGCCACCAGGGCGGGCAACCGCTCGCCGGCGTCGCGCCCGTGGCCATGGCCCAGGGGCGCTACGTGGCCCATCTCATCCGCCGGCAGTTGCGCGGCCAGCCGGTAGCGCCGTTTCATTATCTCGACAAGGGCAACTTGGCCACGGTGGGCCGCAACAAGGCCGTGGCGCAGTTCGGCAAGATCCACATCGCCGGCTTCCTGGCATGGTTCGTGTGGGTATTCGTTCACCTGATGTACCTGGTGGAGTTCGACAACCGTCTGCTGGTGTTCGTCGAGTGGGTCTACAACTATCTCACGCGCAACCGTGGCGCGCGGCTCATCACGGGCGCCGGACGCGATTGACATAGCGGCCCCTGTCTTGCGGCCCACTGCTACAATCCCATCTTGCAGGCGCTATTGATCCTGTTGGGTGCGTTGTTCACCGTGGCCGTAGCGACGGCCCTCGGTGCGTCTCTGCTGCGCGACTCGTGTGAAGACCTGGCGTTGCGATTCGTCACCGGCGCGGCCGCGCTGAGCGTCGCGGTCTTCTGCCTGTGCACCGCACAGTTGGCGTACCCGCTGGTCTTCGCCGTCCTGGGGATTGCCGCCCTGTTACAAAACAACCCCTCTCTTGCGTTCGCGGCTCCGATGCGCTTTCTGAGCCGCGAACGTAAGAGAGCGGTTGCCGGCGATTTTGTCAACCTCCTTCTCTTTCTGGTATTTAGCCTATATTTCATCCTGTATTTCTTTAATTCGATGGCGCCGGAAGCCAGCTTCGATGGCTCGCGCTACCATCTGGCCCTAGTGGGCCGTTACCTTCGCGAGCACGGCTTCCACAGGATCACCAACAACATGTACGCCAGCCTGTCCCAAGGCATCGAGATGCTCTACCTGTGGGCCTTCGCGTTCGGCCGGCACTCGGCCGCGGCGATGGTGCATTTGGCCTTCCTGGTAGCGCTAGTCTGGCAGATGTTCCGCTACGGCCGCCGCATGGGATTGCCGCTGGCGGGCGCCTGTGGCGCATTGCTGGTATTCGCCAGTCCGATGGTGGGTGTCGACGGTACCAGCGCGTACAACGATGTGGCCGTCGCGGCCATCGCCTTTACGCTCTTTCACCTGCTGCAAATCTGGGACGAGGTGCGCGCCCCAAGGCTGCTGGTGGCCATCGGATTGGTGGCGGGCTTCGGCTATGCGGCCAAGTACACGGCTTGTCTGGGGGTGGTCTATGCACTGGGATTTGTCGCCTGGAAGAGCCGCCGCCGCATTCGCGAGACGGCTGTCGTCGCCATGTGCGCCGCGGTCCTGGTCGCGCCCTGGATGGCGAAGAACTGGATCTGGATGGGCAACCCGTTCTCGCCGTTTCTGAATGGCCTCTTTCCGAACCCCTACGTGACGGTTTCGTTCGAACAGGAATACCGGCATCACATGGCCCTGTACGGACTCGGGAACCGCTGGCAGATTCCCATGCAGGTGACCAGCTACGGTTCGCTGGCCGGCCTGCTGGGCCCGGTATTTCTGCTCTCGCCCATAGCGCTCCTGGCGCTGCGCCGCCGCCAGGGACGGCAACTGCTGCTGGCCGCGCTGGTTTTCGGCGCCACCTATTTCACGAACATCAGCACGCGTTTTCTCATCCCGCCGCTGCCGTTCGTGGCGCTCGCTATGGCGCTGGTTTTGAGCCGCGTGCCTCGGGTGCTGATGGCGGTGGCGCTGGTGCACGCTCTTATTTCCTGGCCTTCGGTGGTTGTCAAGTACTGCCGTTACGATGCCTGGCACCTCAGCAAAGTGCCTTGGCGCGAAGCGCTGCGCATCAAGCCCGAGGACGCCTACCTGGAATCCAACCTGCCTTTGTACGGCGCGGCCCGCCTGGTGGAGCGGACTGCTGCGCCAGGATCTGTGGTGTTCGCCTTCACTCCCATCCCCGACGCCTACACCTCGTGTACGATCCTGGTGGCGCAGCAATCGTCTGAAAATGTCATGAGCCGCGAGATTCTGTGGACGGCTTTCACACCCGACTACCAGCCGACCTGGCGCCTGCGGTTTCCGTTCCCGCTGCAGCCGCTCGGAGCCGTGCGCGTGGTCCAAACCAACAGCGGGGCCGACCTCTGGAGCATTCATGAACTCCGCGTGTTCGACGGCGCTCGCGAACTGCCGCGCGACCCCCGCTGGCGCCTCGACGCGCAACCGTACCCTTGGGGCATCGGGGATGCTTTCGACGGAAAGCTTATCACCTTTTGGAAATGCGGCGAGCCATTGCACCCCGGCCAGTTCGTCGCGGTGGACTTCCGTGAGGTGCAACCCGCCGACTCGGTCTTGATTGAAACGGCGCCGAACCAGTGGGGCATCCGGCTCAAGCTGGAAGGGCAGGACGCTTCCGGCCAATGGAAGCTTCTGGCCGCTGCGCCCCAAGCCAGCGATGCACCGGTGCCCCCAGGCCTGCGTCGCGCGGCGGCGGAAGAACTGAAGCGCCGCGGCATGGATTACCTGCTGGTCTTCGACGGCGAATTCGGTGCGGATGACCTGGCGCGCAATGCCGGCTTATGGGGCATCCGCCAGGTGGGCGAATATAAAGGAGCGAGGCTCTATCAACTGCCATGAGACTGTTTCTGGGAGTGGACGGCGGACAATCCAGCACCACGGTGCTGATCGGTGACGAGAGCGGCCGTGTTTTAGGCGCCGGGGAGGCCGGCCCATGTAACCATGCGGGCGCCGCCGAAGGGCGCGCCAGGTTCGAGCGCGCGGTGACCGAGGGTCTCGAAGCCGCCTGCGCGCGGGCAGGCCTGGACGCCATCACAATCTGTTTCGAATCCGCCTGCCTGGGCATGAGCGGCGGTCCGGAAGACAAGCAGGTGATCCTGGCCGGGATGCTGCGCGCCGAGCACTTGATGGTCACTACCGATGCCGCCATCGCGCTTTCGGGAGCCACCGCCGCAGGGCAGGGGATTGCCGCTATCGCCGGCACCGGCTCGATTGCCTTCGGCCGCAATGCGGAGGGCCGGACAGCGCGCGCCGGCGGCTGGGGGTACATCTTCGGCGATGAGGGCGGCGGATTCGACATCGCCCGGCAGGCATTACGCGCCGCGCTGCGCATGGAGGAAGGCTGGGGACCGCCTACCAGCTTGCGCCAGGCATTGCTGGAGGCCACCGGGCGGCGGAATGCCAACGAGGTGCTGCACCTCTTTTACACTGCCGAATGGCCACGGGCGCGCGTGGCCGCGCTGGCGGCGCTGGCGGATGCGGCTGCGGCCGAGGGAGACGCCGTGGCGATGGTCATCCTGAACCGCGCGGCAGTCGAGCTCGCCATGCTGGTGGCGGCCATCCGTTCGCAATTGTGGAAGCCCGGCGACGCCGTGGAGGTGGCATACATCGGGGGCGTGTTTCAAAGCCGGACGGTGCTGGAGCACTTCCGCACGCTGGTGGAACTGGAGCCGGGGAGCCGTTGCGGGCCTCCCAGATACGGACCGGCAGAAGGGGCGCTGCTGGAGGCGTATCGTGCGGTGGGGCTGAATCCGGAACTGGTCGAATGATTTTCGTTTGGCGCTATTGCTGGTCTTCGAGGCGTTCGATACGCTGCTCGTGGATTTCGGCGATGCGGGCAAGGGCGCGGATGTTCTCGGCGTCTTGTTGGAGCGCGGCGGCAACCGCAGTCCAGCGTTCTTGCCAGTCGCGGTGCATGAGTTCGATGGATTGAGTAAGGGCTTCGTGGCGCTCGGTGAGCCGGTCGAGGCGTTGGTCGATGGTCATGGGAAGGGGTGGCTCTCCCTTAGATTATCTCACGGGCATGGTTTCGGGGTGGTGCTTCGTGGAGCAGAGGCCTGAATTTCGATTTCCGATAACGGATATTATGTAAACTTGTGTGGTACTGGGTCAATCTGGCCCAAAGCGGCAAGCGCGTCAGGCCAAGTCTGGCACTCCCTGTGCCAGCAAAGCGGTTTGGCCGGTGGTAGGGTGAGGGAATGGACTCCGCTGACATCACAAAAGATATCGCTCTGTTGGTCATCGGGGCTGCTATTGGACTTCTCCCGTGGCTCTTGGACAAAGTCGAAATAGAGATGCCCAAGTATATAGCGGTCTCGCTGAGTGTTTGCGCCATTGTCGCTTTGGCCTGGGGCTTGAGCAATATCGGCTCGCAGCTCTCTCCCCAGCGATGGCGCTCCCGGACTCTGCCGCTTATAACTGTTGTCTGCATGTGCCTGGCGGTAGCATCAATCTCTTGGTTGGTCACGAGAGCAATTGATGTGCAGACGAGTGCCAGTAGAATAAGGACCCTGCTGCGGGTTCGCTTTTCGGGAAAACTGGAGGCTCCGGTCGAACTTGAAAGCGACAATATAGAAAGCTGGTATACGCTCTGGACCCCCAGTGCTCTCGTTTCGTTCAAGGACACACACCAGACACAGCAACCGCTCGTTAGGGTTCCGACGAATTGGGCGGTATTCGTTATCTTCAAGAAACCATCCACGTACCGGCAGTTAAACGTCTCCTTCTCAAGTACCGGGTTTCCGATGTGGGAAGTTAAAGCAGCCCATACTGCTTATGCGATTATCAATGTCTCTGGAGACATACCGGCTGGGGATTTGGAGATCTATGCTAAGCAGTAAGGACACCAAGACCTTATGCTGCCACCTTTCGGATGTGTCTACGAATAGGACAATCTCTTGAATCGACCACACATGCTGCCGAATGCCCGCTTCCGTTAGTGGAGTAACCCGGAGGGTCTGACGGACCCGCGCGAATGTGTTGACCTAAAAAAGGGCCCGGTCCCCGCTGAATCAGGACCGGGCCTAGGGGAAGAAACTGACACTTTCCTGGTTGGAGACTCTTACCGGCGGCCGCCTCCCCTGCTGCTCCCGCCACCGCCGCCACCGCTTGAGGGCCGGCTCGCACTGCCACCACCGCCGGAATAGCTGCGCGGAGCGCTGTAGCTGCCACCGCCGGAGCGCTGCTGGACAACCGGGGGCGCAATCCGCAGAGACTGCGGAGTGCTCGAGCCGCTGTTGCCGCGATATCCCGATTGAGGCTGGGAATATTGCTGGCGCGGAGCGGCGCTGGATGAACCCGGACTGCCAAATCCCGTCCAGCCGCGATTGGTTTGCGGCGTCGCCTGGCTGCGCGGCGCTGGCTGGCTGCCGCCCGGCTCGCCGAACCGCCGCCACCCGCCGGCACCCTCGTTCTGGCCGGTACGCGGCGCTGCCGGGGCCTGGGACTGTTGCGACCGCATGGCATTCTGCGCAGGCGCTTCCTGGCGCGCGCCGGAAGCCGCAGCCGTCGAACGGTCAGTCACGCCAGCGCCGGAACGCTCCATGGCGCGTTGCTGCTCGGCGAAGGGGACCCGCGCCGCGGGGGCGGGCTGCTGATGGGTGAAGAAATGCGTGTTGGCACTGGAGCGCGGAACATTGGTCACGGCACGGTTGGAAAACCGCAGGTTGGCGGTGGTCGGGGTGATCGGCATGGCGCCACGAACCAAGCCAGCCTGACTGATCTGGCTACCCGAAAAATGGCCTATATTGTTGAACCGTCCGGCCCGAAAATCGGCTCCGTTGACTCCTGAAATGGCATTGGCAACGCGCGCATTTCTATAGATATTTGTGATATTTACATTGGTAACATTAAAGCCTCGGTTGAAACCTCCATAGTAGCCGCGGCCCCACCACGGATAGAACATCTCATAGGGTGCCAGAGGCACCCAACCGATGCTGCCGAATCCGAAGCCAAAGCCGAAGCCCCCGCGGCCGAATCCGAAGAAGCCCACCAGCGCGGGCGACCAGTAGTGCCGAACGCCTATCAATCCCGGATACCAGCCCCACCCGAACCCGGTGCGCCAGAACCAGCGGCCATAATGGTAGGGAGCCCAACCCCAGGGTTCACAGCCTACCCACGTCCAACCGTACCAATCCTCCCAGACCCAACTGCCGCATTGATAGGGGGCCCAGCCAACGCCCACGCCCACCGCAGGCCGCCAGACAGGGCCATAGTCGGGGTCGCTGCCCCAAGTGCCATAGGCATCCATATCCTCGGTGCCATACACACCTGGGCCCACATAACGGGGGCTGACGGCACGGGTCAATACAGAGTCTCGGCTGTCATTCCATCGGTCCCAATCGTCGGGAGCAATAGCGGCCACGATCTGGAACTCGGGATCGGCAGTGGTACCACGCGCCAGCATGGTCTGGCCGGTATTGACCCACTGCGAACCGTGCGGCGTAAAGACCTCGACATTGCCGGAGCGGACGGTGATTTCGGTCTCGCCGGTATCCTTTACCGTAATACGGTAACTTCCCTGCCTCGAAGGCCGTACCGAAACACTGGGAGTATCCACTTCAACATTGGCATCGGAAGCCCGCAGAACCCGGAAGGTTACCATGCCACGCGCCAACTCCAGTTGATAGCGGCGGTTCTCCAACTGGGCCATGTGGATCTCGGCGCTGCCGCCGATGCGCAGCATGTTGGCGGAGTCGAACTGCACTTCGGCGCGGGAATTCGGCCCGGTGGCAATCTGATCGGCGGTGAGCAACGGGGCGTTGATCACGCCCGCCACCCAATCTCCGGAATCACCGCGGCGCACCGAAACTTCGCCATTCATTAAGGAGATGCGGGCTACGCCGCGCTTGAGGTCGTCGGGATCCTGCGCACGGACGGGGGTGAACATGCCGGCTGACAACAGCGCAGCACCCGTCAAAGCGAAGAACCGTACGCGTTTCATGGCAAAGCCTCCCGAACTACACCGCGTATGAGGCAACGCGAATGCCAAACGGGATTCCGTTTGATATCACTTGGTTACAAGGTACGCGCAGATGGGGAGGTGGTTGAAAACCACCGCCCTGGCCGTGTTCGAGCACGAGGCGGTAAAATGTAAGGTCACAACGATAGCGGTGTTGTATACTGTGCAAGCTGGATGACAGGGGCCTTGGAAGATCTGCGCCACAGTCTGCGGGCGTTAGGGAAAGCCCGCGGCTTCACCGTTGCCGCCGTGCTTTCGCTCGGACTGGGCATCGGGGCGAATACCACCATCTTCACGCTCCTCAACGCCGTTCTGTTGCGGCCTTTGCCCGTCGCGGAGCCAGAGCGGTTGGTCGCCGTCAGTACGCTCGACCCGCGCAACCCGGGCCTGTGGCCATGTTCCTACCCGAATTACCAGGACTATCGGGACCACAACCAAGTCTTCTCTTCCCTGCTCCTCTACTCCGCTATCACCCTGAACCTGACAGGCTTCGGCGAACCGCAACTGGTCACAGGACAAATCGTCTCCGGCAACTACTTCTCGACGCTCGGCGTGAACCCCGTGGTGGGCCGCGGCTTTCTGCCCGAGGAGGATGCCAGTCCGGGCGCATACCCCGTGGCGGTGATCGGTTACGGGCTCTGGACCAGGCAGTTTGGCCGTGACCCGCGGGTGACCGCCAGGACCATCAGCCTGAACGGCCGGGCGTACAACATTGTGGGCGTGGCACCGCCGGCATTTCAGGGCCTCAACGAACTGACCGCGGCGGATGTTTGGGTTCCCATGATGATGTACCGAGAGGTCTATCCCAACGCGGCCTGGGTTAACCAGCGGCGGTTCCTATTGTTCTCGGTGGTGGGAAGGCTGAAGACCGGGGTGAGCCTTCAGCAGGCCGAAGCTGGAATGCAAAGCATCGCGCAAGACCTGGAACGGCAGTACCCCCAGGACAACCAGGGGCGGCGCGTCAAGCTCGAGCCCGTCTCCAAGGCCGCCATCAGTGCCCAGATCCGGCCGGTCATCACCAGTGCCGGGACCGTACTCATGATTATTTCGGCGCTGGTTCTGTTGATCGCCTGCGCCAACGTGGCCAACCTTCTGCTGGCGCGCGCCGCCGCGCGCGGCAAGGAAATCACGGTTCGGCTGGCGCTGGGAGCGAGCCGCTGGCGCCTGGTCCGCCAACTCCTCACCGAAAGCACGCTCCTAGCCCTGCTGGGCGGCGCAGCCGGTCTGGTGCTGGCGCGATGGGCGCGAGACATCCTGTGGTCGATGCGGCCGCCCATGTTCACTTATGCCGGGGTGCATCTCGATCTGGATGGCCGGGTGCTCTCCTACACCCTGGCGATTTCGGTATTAACGGGTATTCTCTTCGGGCTGGCTCCCGCGCTTCGCGCCACTACCGGCGATTTGGCCAGCGATCTCAAAGAACGCACGGGGCAGGCCGAATCTTACTTGAAGGGCCGGCGCATCCGCTCGGTGCTGGTGATGGGACAGGTGGCGCTCTCGGTGCTTGCCTTGGTGGGCGCGGGACTGTTCGTGCGTAGCCTGCGCAATGCCAACCGCATCGATCCGGGCTTCGCCGCCGCCCGGCTGGGTGTGCTGGCTTTCAACGTGGGCGACCAGGGGTACAACGAGGGCCGCGGGCGCGAATTCGAGCGACAAGCCCTGGAACGGGCCGCGAGGGTTTCCGGCGTGGTTTCGGCCACCCTGGCGAAGGACGTGCCATTCCACGTTTCCCTGGCGCGGACCGTTCTGCTGGAAGGCCAGGAAGACACTGCCGCCGGAAAGGGCCGTTTCACCTTGATGAGCGTAGTGTGGCCCGGATACTTGCGGACGGTGGCGATTCCGATCCTGCGCGGCCGGGACTTCAGCCTGCTGGACACCCCCACCACTCCGCGCGTGGTGATCGTCAATGAAGCCGCCGCCATGACCTATTGGCCGGGCGAGAACCCTATTGGAAAGCGCCTCCGGTTCTTCGGCGACAACGCGCCGGCGGAGGTGGTGGGAGTGGCGCGCAACGCCAACTATCGGGCCATTGGCGAGCGGCCCCAGGCGCTCATTTATGGTTCGCTGATCCAGTACTATTTCCCCACCGCCGTCTTGTACGTGCGCACCGAGGGCGACCCCGAGGCGGTTTCGGCCGCCGTGCGCCGCGAGGTGCAACGGCTGGACCGCAACCTGCTGCTGCAATCCGAGAGCGTTGGCGGCATTATTCGTGAGTCACTGTGGGCGCAACGGCTTTCCGCGGGCCTGCTGGGCGTGTTTGGAGGCTTGGCGCTGGTGCTGGCCACGATTGGAATCTACGGTGTGGTCTCCTATTCGGTGAACCGGCGCGTGCGGGAGATCGGGGTGCGCATAGCACTGGGGGCAACCCCGGCCGAGGTGCAGATACTGATTCTGACGGAGGGCATCCGGCTGGTGGCGATGGGGGTGGCCGCCGGCCTGGTGATGGCGCTGGTCGGCTCGCGCGCGGTGGAAGGCATGCTATTCGCGACCAGCCCGCGCGACGCCGCGACCTTTGTGCTGGTGCCTTCGATTCTGGCACTGGTGGCGGTACTGGCGTGCTGGTTCCCGGCGGTGAGGGCGACCAGGATCGATCCGGCGGTGGCGCTAAGGGAGGAGTAGGAGGATGCCCTCAGTGAGTTACGAATTCGACGAGTTCGACGCGGCGGCGCATAGGGGCCATTGCCGAAGGGAGTCAATCGTGAGGCGGCAATCCCGTACTTGGCAGCCAAAGCGTTGATCACCGACTGGACTCGAGTTTGCGAGAGTTTCAGGTTGGCTGCCGCGTCGCCCACCATGCCGGTATGCCCTAGTCCAGTCCGTTGCCAGAATCTGTGCTTTCGTATTGCCTGGAATGCCAATTTCGACTATCATATTGCCAATGGTCATTCCGGTTGGACAGGAATGATCAATCAAAGGAGGGGACGTAAGAGTGGATTACACTGACTTAAAGGCGAAGCTGCGAGGGGATCTGATTCAGCCCGGCGACGCCAACTACGACGAAGCTCGCAAACTCTACAACGCCATGATCGATAAGAGGCCCGGGCTCATCGCCCGCTGCGTCGATGTGGCGGATGTCATGGCTTGCGTAAACTACGCCCGCGAAAACGGAATCCTACTGGCCATCCGCGGCGGCGGGCATAACGGTCCGGGGCTGGGAAGCTGTAACGATGGCCTGGTCATCGATCTGTCGCGCATGCGAGGGGTGAGGGTGAATACGGCCGCAAAAACCGTCCAGGTGGCCGGCGGATCGGTGTGGGGGGACGTGGATCACGCGACGCATGCGTTCGGGATGGCGGCGGTGAGCGGTATCATCTCCACCACCGGCGTGGGCGGCCTGACGCTCGGTGGCGGCATCGGACATCTTTCGCGAAAATACGGCCTGACCATCGATAACCTGGTGGAAGTGGACATGGTCCTCGCCGATGGCAGCTTCGTCACCGCCAGCGACCGGCAGCACCAGGATCTCTTCTGGGCAGTGCGCGGGGGAGGCGGCAATTTCGGAGTGGTGACGTCCTTCACTTTCCTTCTGCATCCGGTTCGCAACGTGACGGCCGGACCGATGTTCTGGCCGCTCGAGGACGCCGCCGAAGTGATGAAGAGGTACGAACAGTTCATCACGCATGCCCCGGAGGAGGTCAATGGCTTCTTCGCGTTCATGACCGTGCCCCCCGTTCCCTTGTTCCCGCGGGAACTGCACATGCGAACCGTCTGTGCCGTGCTGTGGTGCTCGACGGCAGACCCGCCGCGGACCGCCGAAATCCTGAAGCCTACCGAACAATGGCCGAAGCCACTCCTGGCCGGTGTCGGTCCGATGCCCTTCCCCGCCCTCCAAAGCCTGTTTGACGGACTGTATCCGCCAGGTTTCCAGTGGTACTGGAAGGCCGACTTCGTGGACCATCTCAGCAACGAAGCCATTGTGCAACACGTGAAGTACGGATCGGCGTTACCCTCGATGTTTTCGACGATGCACCTGTACCCAATCAATGGAGCGGTGCATCGCACCGGGAAACAGGATACGGCGTTCAGCTATCGCACCACAAAATGGGCGGAAGTGATCGTGGGCGTTGATCCGGACCCGGCGAACAAGGACAAGATCGTCGAGTGGGCCAGAGAGTACTGGGAGGCGGTACACCCGTATTCGGCCGGCGGCGCCTACGTGAACTTCATGATGGAGGAAGGCGCGGCGCGGGTGGCAGCGACTTACGGCGGGAATTATGCGCGGCTGGGGCAGGTCAAGGCAAGGTATGATCCGGGGAACCTGTTCCGCGTGAACCAGAACATCGCACCACTGGCGTGAGGGCCGGCGGTACTATCAGATTTGGTGCTCGTTCAGAACGTCTCCAAGCTGTATCGGCTGTACCGGCGGCCGGCGGACCGGTTGCGCGAAATGCTGCCGCGCAGCCGGCGGCGGCATACGGATTTTTGGGCCCTGCGCGATATCGGATTCGAGGTTGAGAAGGGCGAGACGCTCGGCCTCGTGGGGCCTAATGGGTGCGGCAAGAGCACCCTGCTGCAAATTGTGTGCGGCATCCTGCAGCCCACCTCGGGGCGCGTGGTGACGCGGGGGCGCATCGCGGCGCTGCTGGAGCTGGGGGCCGGGTTCAACCCGGAATTCACGGGGCGGGAAAACGTCTATCTGAACGGCGAAATCATGGGGCTGAGCCGCGCTGAGATCGGCAGGGCCATGCCATCCATCGAGAGCTTCGCCGAGATCGGCGAATTCATCGCGCGCCCGGTGAAAGAATACTCGAGCGGCATGTACGTGCGGCTGGCGTTTTCGACCGCCATCCACGTGGACCCCGAAATTCTCATCGTGGATGAAGCCCTGGCGGTGGGCGATGCGGTGTTCGCCAACCGGTGCGTGCGCAAGTTCCAGGAACTGAGGGAACGCAAGGTCACGGTGCTGTTCGTTTCCCACGACCTGGGGCTGGTGAAGCAGCTCTCCGACCGGGCCATCCTGCTGCTCAACGGGCGCATCGCGGCGCAGGGCGCGCCCAACGACGTCATCAACCGCTACATCGGGCTGGTGCTGGCGAAAGAAGAGTCAAAGACCAAAAAAGACGACCGCCTGCGCGCCAGCTTCCGGCATGGCGACGGGAGCAGCGAGATTCTCGGTATCGAGATTCTGAACGCGCGCGGCGAGGCGACTACCGCAGTGGCAGGCGGCGAGCCCATCACGGTGCGGGTACGCTCGCGCTTCCACCAGGCGAAGTCGGATCCCATGGTGGGAATCCTGATCCGCACGCGCATCGGCATGGACGTTTATGGCACCAACACCCGACTGGAACGCGTGCGGCTGGGAGATTTCCAGCCGGGCGACGAACTGGAGGTCGATTTCGGAGTCGAGTGCTGGCTGACGCCGCAGCAGTACACGCTGACGGTGGCCACGCAGAATGCCGACGGCTCGAGCCACGACTGGCTGGACGATGCCGTGGCCTTTGACGTGGTGGACACGCGCGCGGCGGCGGGGGTGGCTAACTTGAGGGCACAGGTGCAATGGCGCGTCTCACGGTGAAGGTGCACCCGCGGGCCCGGCGGTCGGCGGTGACAGGGCGGCTGGGGGATGCGTGGAAGGTGGATTTGACGGCTCCGCCGGTGGAGGGCAAGGCCAACGAAGAGTGCGTGCGCCTGCTGGCGGAAGTGGCGGGCGTGCCGCGCGCGCAGGTGCGCATTGTGATGGGCTTGACAAGCCGCACGAAGGTTGTGGAGATTGAGGGAATCAGCGAGGAAGAATTCAGCAGGGCAGCCGGTACACAGTCATGAATCTCGAAAACATGCAGCGGGAAATTCGGAATCAGAAGCTCGACGGTTGGCTGTTCTTCGATCACCACCTGCGCGATCCGCTGGCGTACCGCGTGCTCGGCATCGCACCCGCGGCCACGCCGACGCGCCGCTGGTATTACCTGATTCCGGCCGAGGGCGAACCGCGGGGGCTCGAGCACCGCATCGAGCGGGGGGTGCTGGGCGCGCTGCCCGGAGAGAGAATTCCATACTCCCGATGGACCGAACAGGTGGAGGGGCTGCGCCGGCTCACGGCGGGGCTGCGGCGCGTGGCCATGCAGTATTCGCCGCTGTGCGCCATCCCGTACGTGGCGATGGTGGACGCGGGCACGGTGGAGCTGGTGCGCAGCCTGGGGGTGGAAGTGGCCAGCTCGGCGGAACTGATCCAGGCGTTCGAAGCGCGCTGGACGCCCGAAGCGCTCGAGTCACACCTGGAAGCGGGCTGGCGCGTCGATGGGGTGCGCGCCGAAGCCTTCGCCTTGATCCGCGAGCGCACGCGCAACGGCGCGCGGCTGCAGGAGCTGGACGTCAAGCGCTTCGTGCGCGAGGGGTTCGCCAAGGCCGGCCTCGTCACCGACCACGGCCCCATCGTGGCGGTGAATGCCAACACGTCCAACCCGCACTACGAGCCGACCGCAGAGGCGACCTCGCCCATCCGCGCCGGCGATTGGGTGCTGCTGGATATGTGGGCCAAGCTCGACCGCCCCGGCGCGGTCTACTATGACATCACCTGGACCGCCTTTTGCGGCGATAACCCGTCGGAGGAAATGCGCAAAGTGTTCGGCATCGTGACGGGCGCGCGCGACGCCGGCATTGAGCGGGTCGAGAGCGCCATCGCCGCCGGCTACCCGTTGTGCGGCTGGGAAGTTGACGACACCGTGCGCGGCGTGATCGAGAGCAACGGTTACGGGTCGTACTTCACGCACCGCACGGGCCACTCGATTGGCCAGGAAGTGCACGGAAACGGGGCCAACATGGACAACCTGGAAACCCATGACGAGCGCCGCGTCACGCCGTGGACGTGCTTCTCCATCGAGCCGGGCATCTATCTGCCGAAGTTCGGCGTCCGCTCCGAGATCAACATGTTCGTGGGCGAGCGCGAGGCGCGGGTCACCGGCGAGATCCAGCGCGAGATGGCGCTGCTCTGATGCCGGCGCAAGCGCTGGCCGCGGTGGCGACACTGCTCGCGTGCGTCCCGCACGGCAACCGGATCGAACTGCAGTTGGACCGCGGCAGCGCCGAGTCTGGCGTGGGTGACGCCCAGCACTTTCCGCTTCCGCCGTACGCTGGAGGGGCCTCTCGCCGAGGTGAAGGCGGCGGATCGGGAGCCAGTGCCCGTGGAGATCGACGACGCACCCGGCGCCGTGCGCATGCGGTCGAAATACCTGGATATCGCCATTCAGAAGCACGGGGCGCTGGTGCGCGTGCGGCGTATGGATGGCGTAGCACTGATGACGGATCTCTCTGAGCCGGCACCGGCAGACGGCGGCGTGACGTGGGACCGCCAGACGCTGGCCGGCGTGGAGTTTTATGGACTGGGTCCCAGCACCGACCCGGGTTTCGGTCTGCGCGGCAAGGCGGTGCGAGCCGAGATCCCGTTTTTGATTTCGACGGCGGAGTATGGCGAGTATCACCCCATCCCTGGCGCATACCGTTTCGATTTCACGGCGGCGGACCGCTACCGGATTACGGCGCCGGGGATCGACTACTACTTCTATTACGGCCCCACGCCGAAGGAGATTTTCGAAGAACACAATAACGTGCGCCCACCGGCGGAGGCGTGGCCGGTTTCTTCCGAGCGTTTCGGCTCGTGGAACACGTTGCGGGACTCGCTGCTGCGGCTGGTGCATGGCGCCATGTCGGCCGTGCTCCCGCCCGAATTCGACCTCACGCCCTATGCCAACGCGCCGCCGGAATTAGTCGAGCGGTCGCGGCAACTGGGTTCGCTGGTTCCCAAGGTGACGCCCGGCGCGGTGGGCCTGAGTAGTTTCCGTAAACAGTTGGAAAGCTTTTTCGACGTTTACGCGTTGGAGATCCGCGACCGCGGCCATCCCACATGGCACCCGCTGCCGTTCCAGTTTCCGGAGGATGCGGAAGGGGCGCTCCGCGCCGATGAATTCATGCTGGGCGACGAGATGCTGGTGGCGCCGATTTACTCGCCCGGCGGCAAGCGCACGGTTTATTTGCCGCGCGGCATTTGGACGAACCTCGAGACCAACGAAGTCTTCCAGGGCAAGCGCACGATCGCGGTGGAAACCAAATCGCTGCCGGTCTTCGCGCGCAATGGCTCGATTGTGCCGCTGGACTCTGCGGGAGAAATCGCCTTGCACTACTTCCCTGCCCTGGCGGCCGAATTCTTCCTGCTGGAGAGCGACATCGGCGATTACACGCAAGTGCACGCCGCGCCCGCGGCCGACGTTATGCGGCTGGAGATCGAGGCCAAGAAGGATCGAGATTACCAGTGGGTGGTGCACCACGTCGAGAAGCCGGCGGAGGTAGGGTTCGGCGAGCGGCGATACCGGCCGGTGGCCTCACTTGAGGCGATGGCCGACGGCACGTGGTTCTACGATGCGGCGCGGAAGAACTTGCAGGTGCGGGCGCGCGTGAAGGCGGACCAGGATTGCATTGTTAACGTGGCGTGGTAGTCCCCACACGAAGAGGTGTCGAGCAGAGTCTCGACACGGCACGCATGAGTGCGTGCGCCACTACCAGACGATGCGCGCGCCTAACTGGATGCTGCGCGCGCGGTTGGCTTGTGCGCCCGTAACGGTGCCGAACAGCGCGTTGGTGGCGGTGGTGTTGGGCGCCGGGAAGACCGGGTGGTTGAGCGCGTTGAAGAACTCGAACCGAAGCTGGAGGTATGCCTTCTCGGTGAACTGGAAGCGCTTCAGCAGGGATGGATCCCACTGGTTGATGCCGTCCTGGCGGAGGGCGGAAATCATCGAGGGGAAGGTGCGGATGTGGTATTGGAGGGCATCGGCCGACTTGGTATCGAAGGCACTGACGTTGAAAGCCGTGGAGCCGGGGTTGGCCATGCGGTTGTTGAGCACGATCGGTGCGCCGAAGTAGACGTAGTCACCCGGGCTGGTGGTGCTGCCGTTGTTCCAGTTGATGGGCGCGCCGGTCTGATAGGTGTACACGCTGTTGAGCACCCATCCGCCGATCAGAGAGTTCGCCAGGCGGGAATGCAGGTCCAGCGCGCGGCCCTTGCCAATGGGAACGTCATAGCTGACGTATGTCACGAAGCGGTTGGGGTGGTCGATGGCCGAGATCCGCTTTTCCGGAGCCGGATCGGAATCGTTCAGCCACGTCACCTCCTCGATGAGCCGGGAATAGATGTAGTTGAACGTGGCCGAGATGCCGTGCGAAAACCGCTTCTGCACTCTCACGTTGAGGCTGTCGAAGAAGGAAGCGCCGGCGTTGAGATTCTGTTCGAGGACGCCGCCGCTCCCCTGCCAGCCGGTGGCGCTGTCGCCCACGGGGAACTCGGGGTAGCGGGCCAGGATCTGCGCCGGGGTGGTATTCGTGGCCGTACCAACGCTGGAAGCCAACCCGTAGAACGGATTGGGCGTGTTGGTAGCCAGATAGTTCTGGTTGGCATCACGGGTGCCCAGCGTGCTGAGGAACTGGCGCGGAATGCCATTGAGCTGCGTGAAGTCGATGGGCAGGTGGACGGAATGGTTGCCAATGTAGACCAACTCCAACATCAGGTCGTTGGTAATGCTCTGCTGAATACCGATGTTCCATCGCAGTGAGTAGGGATTTTTGGCGACCGGGTTCATGAACGTGACGCCCTGGCCGGCGAACGTCAGCAAACCCAGTTGAGAGCCCGTAGCCTGGAGAAACCCGCTGGGGAACGGGTTGGACAGCGTAGTGGCGGGGGTCGCATAGTTATCGTTCGTGACCGTCATGGTGGTGGTCTGGCTAAAACCCTCCTGATTGGTGTTGGGGCTGGTGGAGTACTTGCCATTGACGTCCATGCTGGATATCACTACCGGGGAAACAAACATACCGAAGCCGCCGCGAACCACCGTCTTTCCATGCAAGAAGTCGGGAGTCCAGGCAAATCCCGCGCGCGGGCTCACCAGGTGAGAGTCATTGTTATAGACTGCAGTCTGGCCGGCTGCGGGGAAAGTCAATCCCCCTAGAACGTTGAATGCACTGGCCGGCAACTGCGCGATGGGGTTCTTGGCGTAGGCGGCCTGAGCGTTAGCGGCCAAGGGATTGGTAGCGGTGGTGGCGAAACCGTTCACCGTGCGGCCGTACACTTCGTTGTACACACCGTCGTGATCGAAGCGCACGCCCAGGTTGATAGTGAGGTTGCGCTTCACTCTCCAATCGTCTTGCACAAACCCGGCCGCGTAGTACGAATACCAGGAGGCATAGGTGTTGATATCGTAGCTGCCGCTGGTAGGCAGGCCCATCAAAAACTCCGCCAAGTCCTGTCCGAACGCCACGGTGGAGGACGCACTGCTGGACGCCTTCACCCAACTGTTGGCGCTAAAGGCAAATGTGCCGGTGGAGTTGTTGGCCGTAAAGGTGTTCAGCCGGTACTGGCGGATATCGCCGCCAAACTTCAGGCTGTGGTCGCCCTTAAGGACAATGAAGGTGGGAAAAGCCTGGAACGACTGGGAGGGGAGCCTGTCAGCGCCGGTCCCGGTATTGCCCAGCTTCTGGAAGGAACTGCTGGCGAACGACATTACCGGGAATTGCAGATACGGCGAGTTGGTTTTCATATACGACGGGAAGCCCAATGACGCGGGGTCGAACCCCGTGCCGGGCAGGTCGTGGTACTCGTTGAGCCGCGTAAAGTTCAGGCGCACATCGAGGATTTTGGTGGGGCTCAAGGTGTACACTTCGTCCAGCGAAGAACCCCAGTTGGTGCGGTACAGATTGGAACCAGTGGAGACGTTGCTGAAGTAATTGTTCTTCGCCTGCTCGTAGCCGGTGTGGCGGATATCGAAGAACAGGCGGCTCTTGTCGCTCATGTTGTAATCGATGCGGCCCATCTCGTTGCTGAAGTCGTCCGGGGTGTTGGGGGCCACCGTGAAATTGTTTAGGCCATCCGCCTTGGCCGCCGGAACATTGGGCTCCGGGAAGTACTTCAGCAGCGCTTGCGAAACGGCGTTGACGTACGGCGCCGCTTGCGGAATTTTATTGCCGGGGAAAGCCGTCCGGGTAATGGTGCTACCGCTGACCTTGGCACTGTAAGGATCATAGAGGATGGTCGCGTCGGCGCTCAGGATCTGGGAGAAGTCGCCGGTGCGCTCGGGGTCCGTGGGAACCGTGGTGGTGTAGGGGTTGGGCTGCGCATCCTTCATACCCTCAAAAGCGAAGAACCAGAACACCTTGTTGCGTGTATCGATGACCTTGGGAACGTAAAACGGGCCGCCTGCGGTCACGCCATACTGATTGAGGTGGGTGACCGGGCGCGGCTTGCCCGCCTGGTTCAGGAAGAAATCATTGGCCGTGAGCGTATTGGGCTGGTTGAATTCCCACGCCGAACCATGCAGAGAGTTGGTGCCGCCTTTGGTGACCTGATTCAGGGTTCCACCGGCGGTATGGCCGAAAGCCGCGTCGGTGTCGGAGGCCTTGACGCGCACTTCCTGCACGGCGTCCTGCGGCGGGCTGTAAGCCAGGCGTCCATCCCAGGTAGCGTTGGGGGAACCGTTCACCAGCAACTCGCTCATCTGGGTGTAGGTGCCACCCACGCTCCACCCGGCCGCGCCGCCGGCATCGAAGGGATGAATCAGAGTGGGCTGGGCATAACCAATCACGCCCAGGGACAACGCCGCCGCCACCATGGGGGTTCGGCCGTTGATGGGCAGTTCTTCGACTTCCTTGGTGGTAATGGCTTGGCCCAGGGAGGCATTATCCGTGTTGAGGAGCGGCGCGTCGGCGGTCACTTCCACCGACGTGGCCACGTCGCCGACGTTGAGCCTCACGTCGATGACCGGATGATCGTCCGCACCCACGTGCACTCCCTTGCGAAGAAAGGCCTTAAAGCCCTGCTCCTGCACGGCGATGTCGTAGTCGCCCGGAAGGAGAAAGGGAGCCACATATCTGCCGGTGGAATCGGAAACCGTGGGTATCCTTGTACCCGTGTGCGTTTCCGTGACGGTCAGCTTGGCCCCAGGGATAGCGGCGCCGGAGGGATCAGTGACAACGCCGCTGATGGAGCCGCGAAATTCCTGAGCGAATAACGCGGCGGAGAACAGCAATGCGAAAATTGCGACGAACTTGGTCATGAACAACTCCTCGTTGAAGCGTTGAATAAATGGTACAACGAGATCCTTAAACAACGATAGGGCCTAGGGGATAACTTGGGGTGGTGTAGTGGTGAGTAACCTGGTAGGTAACGGTGTTAACATTAGCATTCGATGAGCGTCGAAATAGAGGACATTCGCGCGCAGGTCGGCCGATTGATCCAGAGCAAGACGTTCGAAACCTCGGAGGCTCACCGGCGCCTGCTTCAATACCTCGCCGAGAAATCCATTTCCGGAGAGGCCGACCGGCTGAAAGAATACACCATCGGGCTGGAAGCCTTCGGAAAACCTCCCACTTACGATCCGAAGCAGGACTCCATAGTCCGGCTCCAGGCCGGCCGGCTGCGGCAAAAGCTGGCGGCGTACTACCAGACCGAAGCGGCCGGGGACACCATCCGGGTGACGCTGCCGAAGGGCGCTTTCAAACTGAATTTCGAACCGGTCGCCGCGCAGGATCACGCGCCGGGGGCGCCGTGGAATCCGCGACGGACGTTTCTGCTTCTGGGAACCGCGCTGGCCGTGGTAACCATATGGGCCGTGGCTGCCACCGTCGGGCTGGTCCGCCAGCACCGTGACGCGGAGGTGATGGCGGAGCGGTGGACTCCCGAACTGGAAAGTCTTTGGGGGCCTTTCTTGCAAAGCAACCGGCCTTTGATGGTGTGCCTGGGGACTCCTATGTTTGTCCGGTTTCCCGACTTCGGCCTCTTCCGCGATCCCAAGGTCAATGACTGGCAGGAAATCGAGAAATCCGAACGCTTCAGCGCGGTGCGGAAGGCGCTGGGAGGCAAAGGGGTCTTTGCGTCGTACGCGTATACCGGCGCGGGAGAGGCCAGCGCGGCGTTCCTGGTGTCGAAACTTCTCTCCACCCGCAAGCGCAACATACTGCTGACGCGCAGCAGTATCCTGTCCTGGCAGCAGGTGGTGGATGATGACGTTGTGTTTGTGGGGCCGCCGAAGTTCAATCTTCAATTACAGGCGGCGGCGCTGGCCCAGGACATCGTCATCGAGCCGGAAGGGATTCGGAACCACAAGCCGCAGGGGGGAGAGCCGGTGTTTCTCCAAGATCATCTTGTTCCCGAAAAGCCCGCCGAGGGCGAGACGCACGCACTGATCAGCCGGACGCCGGGTCTCTCCGGGGTCGGCGAGTTGCTGGTGATTGCGGGGAACGCCTCGCCGGACACTCTGGCCGCCGCCGAGTGGCTCACCGAACCCTTGCGGGCGAGCGAGTTGGTGCACCACCTGCGGACTCCGTCCGGCGAAATCCCCCGGTATTTCCAGGCGGTGGTGAAGGTGGCCTTCAAACAAGGCATCCCGGTTCAGAGTTCCTACGTGTTCCACCACGTTCTGAGCGGGCCGCCACAGCGGGGGGGCAAGCGGTAGACCGCTCGGCCCTCAGTGCTCCAGGGCCGCCACTCCGGGTAGCTGGATTCCCGCCAGGAATTCCAGCGATGCTCCGCCGCCGGTGGAGATGAGTGAAATCTTGTCGGCCACACCGGCGGCCTTGATGGCCTTTTCGGAGTCGCCGCCGCCCACCACCGAGATGGCGCCGGAAGCGGCCACGGCCTTGGCCAGCGCCACCGTGCCCTTGTCGAAGGGCGGTTTTTCGAAGATCCCCATGGGGCCGTTCCAGATCACCGTCTTGGCGCCGGCGATCACCTGCGTGTACTCCTCGATGGTCTTGGGCCCGATATCCACGGCGATCTTGCCTTCGGGAATGGTACCGACCACTTCGCTGGGCGCACCCGCCGCGATTTCGGAAACGACCACGTGGTCCACCGGCAGCACGAGCTTGCCGCCCAGATCGGCCAGCAGCTTGCCGGCCAGCTCGACCTTGTCTTCCTCCACCAGCGATTTGCCGGTGGGCTTGCCTTGCGCCTTGAGGAACGTGTAAGCCATGGCGCCGCCGATGAGCAAGCGGTCCACGATCTTGCCCAGGTTCTCGATGACTTCGATTTTGTCCGAGACCTTGGCGCCGCCCAGAATCGCCACGCAGGGCCGGGCCGGGTTGGTGGTGGCCATGCCGAGATACTTCAACTCTTTGTCCATGAGCAGGCCGGCGGCGGCCTGGGGGACGAAGCGGATCATGCCCTCGGTGGAAGCGTGGGCGCGGTGCGCGGAGCCGAAGGCGTCGTTCACATAGACGTCGCACAATGCCGCCAGCTTCCTGGCGAACTCCGGATCGTTCTTCTCTTCCTCGGGATGGAACCGCAGGTTCTCGAGCAGCAGCACTTCGCCGGGCGCCGGCTTCATCGCTTCCACTTCGGGTCCGATGCAATCGGGCGCCATTTTGACGGGCCTGCCGAGCAGCTCCTGGAGGCGCACCGCGACAGGCTTGAGGCTCATGTCCGGATTGGGCTTGCCTTTGGGGCGCCCCAGGTGCGAAGCCAGAATCACGGCGGCTCCCTGCTGGAGGGCGTACTGAATGGTGGGCAGCGACGCCTTGATGCGCTGGTCGCTGGTGATTTCCATGTCGCCCTTTTCGTTCTTCTGCAGCGGGACATTGAAATCCACCCGGATGAAAACTCGTTTCCCTTTCAGATCGAGATCGCGAATCGATAGGTGAGACATATCAGGTCCTCAGGTAGTGGTTTGATTCCTGAGATTAACACGGCGCAAAATTACTTGCCGTTCAACAGAGCGGTGCCTGTGCCGACGCAGCCATTCTCTCCATTCGGCATACGAAGCGAGAGCGTCTTGTGGATCGTCCCCACGTGCGCGAGTTCATCGTTGGTCAGGTCGAACTGGGAGGGATTTGGCTCCCACCCCTGAGCAGCGCATACGCCGATGTACTCTTCCGCGTCTCCCGGAGGCACGGTGCGGATCCTGAACGAGAGCGTTGCGCCGTTGGCCTTGCGCGTGAGTTGCGCCAGAATATGGCCTTTGTCGCGGCCGGGGTCATCGATGCGGGAACTCTTAGCGACGTTGCCCTGATGCCCGGTTGCCGTTCCGTGAATGGAGAGCGGGGCGAACGGGCGAATCTCGCCAGGACGCATGGTGGCGAAATTGCAATCGGTCGGCGACATCGCCGTGTAGAAGCCTTCGCTGTCGCCGACCATCCCGGGTCGGTAAACGATCTCGAGGTGATGGGTCTCGTTGACGTTGGCATCATTAGCTTGGTGCATCTGAAGGTCCACCACGATGCTGAAGCAGGGCTTTGCCGTTGGCTGTGCCCATACCAGAGCCGGGATGAGCAGTAATGCAACGATCACTGTGGAAAGAGCTATCTTCATGAAAAGCCTCCTTTGACGCAAAGCGTTTCGCGGATCAGGATACAACACTCTTGTCCTTGGCGTAACAGATGGAGTTCAGCCCGCACTCGGTGCACTTGGGGTGGCGCGCCTGGCACAGCGCCCGGCCGTGCAGGATGATCTGGTGGGCGAAGAGAATCCACTTGTCTTTAGGGATGGCCTGCATGAGGTCCTGCTCGATCTTGACCGGGTCGGTGTTCTCGGTGAGATCGAGCCGCTGGGCGATACGCTGCACATGGGTATCCACCACCACCCCCGAGGCAATGCCGTAGGCCGTGCCGAGCACCACGTTGGCGGTCTTGCGGGCGACGCCAGGGATGGTCAGCATTTCTTCCATGGTCTTCGGCACTTGGCCGCCGAACTCGGAAACCACCGCTTTCGCCGCGCCCACGATGGACTTGGCCTTGTTGTTGAAGAAACCGGTGCTGCGGATATCGTTGGCCAGGACCTCCGGGCGCACCGCGGCGAAATCCGCGGGCGTGGGGTACTTGGCGAATAGGCCGGGCGTCACTTCGTTGACGCGCTTGTCGGTGCACTGGGCGGAAAGAATGGTGGCCACCAGCAGTTCCCACGGGCTGCGATGGTGGAGGGCGCAGGTGGCTGCCGGGTACATTTGGTCCAGGCGGCGCAGGATTTCGGCGACGCGTTCCTGCCGCTGGGCTGCGGTTTTCGGGCGTTTCGCGTAAGCTCGTAGAGAGTCATGCGAGCTCGCTTGCTTCTGCTCGCCGCGGCGTTGGCCGCTTTTGGCGCTTCGCTCGGTTCGGGCTTTCATTTTGACGATTATGCCATTTTCTCGGACCCGGTACTGACGTCTCCCTGGGGGTGGCTCCAGGTTTGGGGCTGGCGGCAGACGCGCCCGCTCACCTACCTCACCTTCTGGCTGAATTATCAGACCGGCGGGCAGGACCCTTTCGGGTACCACGCCCTCAACCTGCTGCTGCACCTGGGTGCGGTACTGCTGGCGTACGAGTGCTTCCACCGGCTTCTGCCCGAGCGCGCGGCGCTTGTGGCGGCGGCGTTGTTCGCGGTGCACCCGCTTCAGGCCGAAGCCGTGGACTACGTGTGGGGCCGCAGCATCGTGCTGGCGGCGGTACTGTGCCTGGCGGCGCTGCTGTGCTGGGTTACGGGCCGGCCATGGGCGGCGGTGGCGTGGTTCGCGGCGGCGCTGCTGGCGAAGGAGGAGTGCGCAGCCTTCCCGCTGGTGCTGGCCATGCTGCCGGCGAGGCCGCGAGGCCGGTCTCCTATCGCCGTGATGCTTGGCCTGTCCGTGGCGGCGGGGGCGCATGTGATATATGCCGCCGCGGTGACGCCCGGGGCGCTGGCGGGGCTTCACGCGGGTATATCGCCGTGGGAATACCTGCTGGCACAGGGGCCGGTAATTCTGCGTTATTTGCGTCTGCTGATTGTGCCTTACGGATTCACGGTGGATCCCGACATGCGCGTACCGGCGGTGTGGGTGGGAGTTGTGGCATGGGCCGCGATTGCGGGGTTGGCGGTGTTCTTGTGGCTTAACCGAAGGCACCCTGGCGCCACGGGGCTGCTGGCGGGGTTGATTCTGCTGATTCCGAGTTCCTCCGTCTTTCCCGCGGCGGATCTGTCGGCGGACCGGCGTATGTACCTTCCCATGCTCGGATTCGCGGCGGCCGCCGGATGGCTTCTGACGCGAGTGCGGACGGTGGCGCTGGCGGCAGTGGTGGTGGTGGCGCTGACAGGCGTCAGCATGGGGCGAACCCAGGTGTGGATGACGGAGGAGCGGCTGTGGCGCGAGGCCGTCCGGCGCGCGCCCAAAAAAGTGCGGCCCAAGATCCAGTTGTCGCGCGTGGTGCCCGCCGCGGAAGCGCTGGAACTGCTTGCCGACGCGCGCAGACTGGCGCCCTACGACCCGGCGGTGGCCGCGGAAACCGGGAAGATTCTGCTGTCGGAGGGCCAGGCGGAAGCGGCGCTCGAGGAGTTTGGGCGCGCACTGGCGCTCGATCCGCGGGATGCGCGCAACTTCAACAACCGTGGCGTGGCGCTCGACGCACTGGGGCAAGTCGAGGCCGCGCGCCAGGATTTCGAACGCGCGCTGCGGATGGATCCGGGCCTCACTGAGGCGCGCCAGAACCTGGAGAAGCTTCCACTGCCGGGGCGGTGATTTGCAGGTCTAAGGTAACATTCTGCCAGTCGGGCAACTCGTAGATCTGCAGCTTGGTAGTGACCGGCGCGGAGAGCTCCTTGGACTCCATCGGTCCCAGGTTGGTGGTGAATGAAAAAGTGCCCTCGGCGTCCTCTTCCGATTTCTGGGTGCGGCCCCAGATGGTCACGTTGCCGGCCAGTCCGCTGAAGTCGGCTTCGGAGTGGTTGATCACCAGAAACTTGGCCAGCGTATTTTTCTTGGCGTCCTGGACGAACCGCACACCCGCCACCTCGATGTACCTCTGCAACGGGTTGGTTTTGACGCCCGCCTTAGCCGCGGGGCTCTCCACGCTGGTCGATGGCCTGCTCGGCTGGCTGCCCCCGCGCGCGGCCTGCACCACCCAATAGATGCCGCCCACCAGCCCCACAAAGGCCAGGGCAAAAACCACCGTCAACGCCCAGATTGGCAGGACGAAGCGGCCAGGGCCAACGGCGTGCGGCAGCGGCTGGGGCTGTGGCTGGGGCTGTGCCGGCGGGTAGTACGCCTGAGCAGGTGGCGGCGGGTAATACGGCTGAGAAGGCGGTGGCGGCTGTGGCGCCGGGTAATACGGCTGAGCCGGCGGCGGCGGGTAGTAGGGCTGCGGACCCGGAGGTCCCCCCGCTGGGGGTGGCGGCGGCGGCGGATAGTAGGGCTGAGCCGTCGGAGGCAGTTGCGGCGGCTGCGGTGGGGCCGCGGCGCCCGCCGCCGCCGCTTTAGCGGCGCAGCCCGGACACTCCGAATAGGCTGGGGGAACTTCGCGCCCGCACTGCGGGCAAATCCACGTGAACATGTGCTGGCCTCAATCTTACTGTACCGCTTGACGGATTCCGGCGAATGAATACAAACGGCCGGCCGCTCCTCTGTCGCGCCGGTACGAGTGAAATTCCTCCGTCCGGCACATAGTGCACAGATTCGACGCGTAGATGCGCTCCGGCGTTACACCGGCATCCATGAGCTGCCGGCGGTTGGCCTCGGCAAGATCCACGTGTGCCCTGCCCTGCTCACCGAACTGCGCCGCCACCTCGGGCCCCACCTCATAGCAGCACTGGCCGATGCCCGGGCCGATGGCGGCGTGAAGATCCCCCGGCAGCGAGCCGAACTGCGCGCGCATGGCTTCCACGGCGCGCTGAGCGATTCCCGCGACGGTCCCCCTCCAGCCGGCATGCACGGCGGCCACCGCGCGATGGCGCTCATCTACGAGCACAATGGGAAGGCAATCCGCGGTTTTGACCGCCACTACCGAGCCGGGCGTATTCTCGAGCAGCGCGTCGCCTTCGCAGAGCACCCCGCGGCGCCCGGCGGCCGCCACGCAGGTGGCCGAGTGAATCTGCCGGAGCGTGGCCAGATTGGCGAAAAGAGAGGGGACACGCGCTCGGCGGGTGCCGAATCCATGCACCAGCCACGGGAGCGAATCGAGCTCCGTCACGCGGTAGATCTGGCGCGAATCCTTGTAGAACACGGTTACGCGGGGTTCTGGATCTGGGCGATGCGGACCTGCTGTTTGAAGTTCTCGAGCATGGATTCGTCGAGCCGCACCTCGGTGGGCCGCTTCACCAGCGTGGTCATCCGGTCGATCTTGTCCTGGAGCATGAGCAACCCGTAGAAGAGGTTCTCGGGACGTGGTGGGCACCCGGTGACGTACACGTTGACGGGCACGATTTTGTCGACGCCCTGGAGGACGGCGTAGGTGTTGAACGGACCGCCCACGCTGGAACAGGCGCCCATGGAGATGCACCACTTGGGGTCGGGCATCTGGTCCCAGATGCGCTTGAGGACCGGGGCCATCTTGAGGGTGACGGTGCCGGCTACGATCATCAGGTTGGACTGGCGCGGGCTGGGACGGAACACCTCCGCGCCGAAGCGCGCGATGTCGAAGCGCGCGGTGCTGGCGGCAATCATCTCGATGGCGCAACAGGCCAATCCGAAGGTCAGCGGCCAAATGGACGACTTGCGCGCCCAGTTGAACACGTAATCCACCGACGTGGTGATGAAGTTCTGTTCGAACTGGTTCTGAATGAAGGAAGCCACGCGACTCTCTCCTTGCTGCCTTAAAACGGGATTGTAACACCAAGCGAGACGCGAAACGTGGTAGCATGTGGCGTCGCCACGCTGGTCACAGTCCACTATCCACAAGAATGACCGCAAGGAGATCGCAAATGAAAGCAGCAGTCTACCATGGGCCGCGCGACGTTCGCGTGGAAACCGTCCCCAGGCCCTCGGCGGGACCGGGCGAGGTGGTTCTTCGAGTGCTCCGCTGCTCGGTGTGTGGTACGGACAAGCGCATCTTCACGCACGGACAAAAGAACGTTGTCCCGCCGACCATCACCGGGCACGAAATCGTGGGGACGGTGTATGAGGTTGGCTCCGGTGTGGACGCCCAGATCGCCATCGGCCGCAAGGTAGTGGTCGCCACCGTGGTGGGTTGCGGAAAGTGCATCTACTGCCGGCGAAAGCAATACAATCTCTGCGATTCCTTCACGGCTCTGGGATACGATTACGCCGGCGGATTCGCCGAGTACGTCAAGATCCCCGCCGCCGCGGTGGCCCAGGGGAACATCATCTTTGTTCCCCCTGCCATGCCCCTGGAGCGCGCCGCGCTGGTGGAGCCGCTCTCTTGCTGCCTGAATGGACAGGAATATCTGAACGCGCAGCCGGGCGACCGCGCATTGGTTTTCGGCGCCGGCCCGATCGGGATGATGCACGCCGCCATCCTCAAGGCCCGCGGCTGCGACCCCGTCATTGTGACGGATGTCTCCGACGAACGCTTGGCCTACGTTGTGGAATTCGGCCTGGGCCGGACGGTAAACACGGCCGGAGGCAATGCGATCGAGAAGATTCTCGAAGCCGCCGGCGGTGAAAGGTTTGACGTTGCTCTGACCGCCAACTCCGTGAAGTCTACTCAGGCCGATGCTTTGAAGTTAGTGCGTAAGAAGGCCCGCGTTTGCTTCTTTGCCGGCATACCGAAAGACGATCCGGTTTTACCCGTCGACACTAACTTCATTCACTACAATGAAATCTCGGTTTTCGGGTGCTTCGCTTCGAACTTGCAACATTACCACCAGGCGCTGGAGATGATCGGGCGCGACGACCTTCCGTGGGACCGGTTTGTCACGCATAGGTTCAAGTTAGACGACATGGTCAAGGCCTTCGCGGTGATCGAGGCGGGACAAGGCATCAAGACAGTTATCGATTGCGAGTGACGGCGGGTGTCATGGACAAGAATTCCCTGGCGCAACTTATCGAGGTCTCCCATGTGGTGGGAGCCAATCGGGAGTACGTGCAAGTGGCTGGCGGCAACACCTCCGTGAAGTCGCCCGACGGCCGGACGATGGCCATCAAGGCCAGCGGCACGGCCCTGACCTTGATGAGCGAGACGGACGGTTGGGTGGAAATGGACGTGGCGGCCGTTTTGAGCGTTCTGGATCGAACGGACCTGGCAGCGCTCCCGGTGAAGGAGCGCGAGGCGCGTGTCCTCGAGTGCCTGCACGCCGCGGCTGTGGGCGGCCGCGGGCGCCCATCGGTCGAGACCGCGCTTCATGCCATGCTGGGACGGGTGGTGGTCCACACGCACGCCGTGGCGGCCAACGCATTGAACTGTGGGCCGGGGATCAAGGCCTTGGCGGAAATCTGCTCTCCGGGCGAACTGCCGCCGCTGTGGGTGCCCTATACCGACCCGGGCTGGTGCCTGGCCACCGCGGTCAAGACGGCCGCGGAGGCTTATCGCAAAAAGCACGGTTGCGTGCCCGCGGTCATCTTCATGGAGAATCATGGCATCCTGGTGGCGGGATCGGACGCCCGCGAGTGCCTGGCGCTCCACGACGAATGGGTGGGGCGGTGCGAGCGGTATTTCTCGCCCGCCGCGCCGCCGGTGCGGCCCGCTCTGGAAATCGATTCCGCCATTCTGCGTAAGACGTTGGCGGAGCTTCGCCGGGTGTGGCGCGAGGCTTTCGGAGCAAGGCCTTTCATTCGTCTTTCGAGCGATGAGGAACTGGCTGGAGCAGCTTGTGGAGAGGCGGCCGGCTTATTCGCCGCCGGGTCACTCACGCCGGACCACATTGTTTACACCGGCGCCCATGCCGTAGTGGCGGAGTCACTGGACGAGTTACCCGCTAAGTTGAAACCAGCCTTGGCGGAGAAGTCATTCCCGCGGGTGGCATTAGTTAGAAACGTCGGAACGTTCGTGCTGGCGGCCGATCCCGCGAAGCTTGACGCCGCCGAGGACTTGGCGGTCGCCGGAGCCAAAATCATCCGCCTGGCCGCCGGGCGCGGAGGCGCTCACAACCTATCCCCCAGCTTCGCCGACTTCATTATCAACTGGGAGGCCGAACACTACCGCGCTCGCCTGCTGGGATCGGCGCAGGCGCCTCTGGCCGGCCACGTGGCCCTGGTGACCGGAGCTGCTTCGGGGTTGGGTTGCGGCATCGCCCTGGGATTGGTGGAAGCCGGAGCGGCGGTGGCTTTCTGCGACATCGACGAGCCGGGCGTCACGACGGCGGCGGCCAGTTCCGCCGACCCGCGCCGTGCGCTGGCCGTGCGCATGGACGTGACCAGCGAGCAATCGGTGAGGGCTGCGTTCGATCGCCTTGTGAGCCATTGGGGCGGCGTCGATATCGTGGTGTGCGCGGCCGGCATCGCGCCTCCATACGAACTGGTCGATATGCCGGTGGACAAGTGGCGGCTGGCGCTGGAGATCAACCTCACCGGCTATTTCCTGGTGGCGCGCGAGGCTGCCCGGATTATGCGCGCGCAGGGAGACGGCGGATCCATGGTCATGCTGTCATCCAAGACCGGCCTCGACGCCTCGAAGAGTAACTCGGCATACAACGCCACTAAGGCCGGCGAGTTACATCTGATGCGCGGCTGGGCTTTGGAGCTTGGGCCGGACGGCATTCGCGTCAACGCGGTGGCGCCGGGCAACGTTTTTGAAGGCTCCAAGATCTGGAACCCGGAGTACATCAAGGCCGCCGCGCGCAAGAAGGGCATCCAGCCCGAGGAAGTGATTCCCTACTACACTTCGCTGACTGCTTTGAAGCGCGAGATCAAGCGGTCGGACGTGGCGGCGGCGATTGTCTTCCTGTGCTCCGACGCGGCGCGCTGCATTACCGGACAGACGCTGGTGGTGGACGGCGGACAGGTGATGGTGCGATGAACCACAGTGAACTCGAAGCAGCCCTGTACGGCGGCACGCTGGAGAGCCGCCTGGAAGCTTTGCGGCAGCTTTGCGCGCGGTCGGGAGTTAGGCCCCGCCGGGGCACTAACTGTCACATCCATACCAACGAATCCTTCAGCGTCTTCCGGTCGCCCACCGAGGCGGTCTGGCAAGCGGCGCGAGAAGGCCTGGCGGTTCTGGGCATCAATGACCATTACACCGTGGCGGGGCATGAGGAGTTTCGCCGGGCATGCAAAATCGCGGGCATTGAGGCAACCTTTTCCATGGAAGCTGTGGGCATGGACCGGGCGGCCGAAGCCACTAAGCTGCTGCTGAACGACCCCGATAACCCCGGCCGCGTTTACCTGTGCGCCAAGGGCATCACCAGGACTCCGCCGGATTCCTCGATGGCCGCACAGAGCCTGGCGCACATGCGGGCGGCCCTGGAGCGTCGCCACCGTGAGATGACGGTGAAAGTCGACCGACTCTTTCGTGAGCGGTTAGAGGCCGATGGTCCCTCGTGGGAAGACGTGCGCGCTTTGACGCCGCGAGGCAATGCCACCGAGCGGCACGTGGGATGGGCGGCGCTGGTCCGGCTGCGGCAGATCGCGGCCGAGCGCGGCGTGCCCGTGACGGAGGTGATTGAGCGCTGTTGTGGGGCCGCTCCCCCGGAGGGGGCGGATGACGCGGCGCTGCAGATCTTTCTCCGCGGGAAGCTACTCAAAGCCGGCGCCCCTTGCTACGTGCGGGAGACGGAAGATGCGTTCGTTTCCTCCGAGGAACTGCGCGACATGTTTCTGGCTTTCGGTGCCATCCCCACTTATCCGGTGCTCGGCAACCCAGTCACATCCGGCGAGCGCGATGTCGGGGCGCTTCTGGATCGCCTGGAAGCATCGGGTTTTTATGCGATTGAAGTCATACCGCACCGCAATACGCGGGAGCGCCTGGCGGAAATTGTCTCGGCCGCGCGCCGCCGCTGGTGGCCGGTATTCAACGGAACAGAACACAACACACCCGAAGCTCGCCCGCTGCTCGACCCGTTTGCGCTGGATCCGGAGTTCGAGCCCTGGTTCCGCCAAAGCACCGCACTACTGCTGGGCCACCAGGCTGCCGTAAGCCGCGGAGAGCCAGGGTTCGTCGGAGAGGATGGCCGCCTGGCGATCTCGGACGCGCGCGCGCGGTTCGAGCATTTCAGCAAGTTATCGACCTAAGTTCAATCTACTAACAGGAGCACAACAGAAGTGGCTAAAACAGAAATTCCGATTGAAGAGCCTAAAGGGAAACTAGGTGTTCTGACGGTGGGCCTGGGGGCCGTGGCGACCACCATGATCGCGGGGGTCGAGGCTGTTCGCCGCAGGCTCGCTCTTCCCATTGGCTCCATGACACAGATGGGGACCATTCGGCTCGGTAAACGAACCGAGAAGCGCGTTCCCAAGATCAAGGACTTCGTCCCTCTGGCCAGCCTTGACGATCTGGTTTTTGGAAGCTGGGATCTTTTTGTGGACAATGCCTATGAGGCGGCCCTCAAGGCTGGGGTTCTGGACACCCGGCTGCTCGAGCAGCTT
Source organism: Bryobacterales bacterium (assembly GCA_963768385.1). Taxonomy (GTDB): domain Bacteria; phylum Acidobacteriota; class Terriglobia; order Bryobacterales; family Bryobacteraceae; genus Fen-178. The sequence continues at coordinate 400,912 of CAVYHQ010000011.1, read as the reverse complement.
CGGGATTTTCTGGTGACGATCCAGCCCATGCCCGCCGCTTTCGAGCAGAAATGGGTGAAGAGGCTGCACCCCAACAATGTGAAGACCGGCAAGACCAAGATGGATCTGGCCGAGCAGATCATGGAGGACATCCGGCAGTTCAAGAAGCGCTCCGGGGCGGACCGCCTGGTCATTATCTGGTGCGCATCCACCGAAGTGTTTACCGAGCCGCACCCCGTGCATCAGACGCTGGCAACGTTCGAGGAGGGACTCCGCTCCAACCACCCGGATATTTCGCCGAGCATGATCTATGCCTACGCGGCGCTGAAGATGGGCGTCCCGTACGCCAATGGCGCGCCCCATCTGACGGTAGATATCCCGGCCCTCACGAACCTGGCGATCGAGAAGCACATTCCCATCTGCGGCAAGGATTTCAAGTCCGGACAGACCTTCATGAAGACCCTGCTGGCCCCCGGCCTGAAGCTGAAACTACTCGGTCTGAAGGGTTGGTTCTCGACTAACATTCTGGGCAACCGGGATGGCGAGGTCCTGGACGACCCGGAGAATTTCAAGAGCAAAGAAGAGACTAAGTCGTCGGTCCTGGAGCGCTGTATTCAACCCGATATCTACCCCGAACTTTACGGGAGCTACTACCATAAGGTGAGGATTGAATACTATCCGCCGCGCGGCGACGCCAAGGAAAGCTGGGACAACCTGGACATTTTCGGCTGGTTGGGCTACCCCATGCAGATCAAGGTCAACTTCCAGTGCAGAGATTCGATTCTGGCGGCTCCCATGGCTCTGGACCTGGTCCTATTCCTGGACCTGGCTCAGCGCTGCCCCGAAATGGCCAAGAAGGGAATCCAGGAGTGGCTGTCGCTGTACTTCAAGGGACCGCAGGTGGCAGCAGGACTGTACCCGGAGCACGACGTGTTCATCCAAGTCATGAAGCTGAAGAACACCTTGCGATATCTGCGCGGCGAAGAGCTGATTACGCATTTGGGGTTGGAGTACTACGACTGAGGACGCGGGTTGAGTGGGCAGGCGGGCACCGCCTGCCCCACAGAGCAGCAGAGCCGCACCCAAAATGTGGGGCGGACGCCCTCGTCCGCGCCGGACCCCTTGGTCCGGCTTTTTCGTGTGTTCGGGATGGCCGACCAGGGGGCCCGCCCCACTAAACCTATACCCCGAGCCTGGAGCGCCGCGCCAGCTCGCCCAGCGTCTGGTTGGTCTGCGGCTGATAGCCTTTCAACGGGAGGATGCGCTCGTGAATGGCATCCAGGAGCCAGGCGGGTTGCGGGAAGAACAGGGCCTCCAGTTCGGCGGCGGGGGTGATCCAATTGCGCGAGCCTACGACTACCGGGGGGGCGTCCAAGTCGTCGAAACAGAGTTGCGTCAGGCTCGCGGCTACGGTCTGCATCACGCATCCCCGCTCCACCGCATCGCACACCAGCAGCACCTTCCCCGTTTTCTTGATGGACGCCGCCAGCGGCTCGTAATTCAGCGGGTTGGCTGATCGCAGATCGATCAGCTCGGCCGAAATGCCGAAGCGCTTCTCGAGATCATCCGCCGCCGCCACAGCCGTGTAGAGCGCGGGGCCGAAGGTCATAATTGTCAGATCTTTGCCCTTGCGCTTAATGGATGGCTCGCCCAGATCGATCTCGTAGTATCCCTCCGGAACGCCCTCCTCGGCGAACATCTCGCCGTAATCGTAAATCTTCTGGCTTTCGAAGAAAACCACCGGATCGGTGCCGGCCAGCGCGGCGTTCATCATCCCTTTGGCATCGTAGGGCGTCACCGGATAGACCACTTTCAATCCGGGGATGTGATGCGCCAGCGCGGTCCAATCCTGGGAGTGTTGCGCGCCGTACTTGGCGCCCACGGAGATGCGCAGGACCACCGGCATGTTCAGTTGTCCCGCCGACATGGCCTGCCATTTTGAGAGCTGGTTGAAGATCTCGTCGCCGGCGCGGCCCATGAAATCCGCATACATCAGCTCCGCCACCACCCTGCCGCCTTCGAGTGCGTATCCCACGGCCGCACCGACAATCCCCGCCTCTGCAATCGGCGCGTTGAACAAGCGATGGTAGGGCAATGCCTCGGTCAGGCCGCGATAAACGGCGAAGGCGCCGCCCCAGTCGCGATTCTCCTCTCCGAAGGCCACCATGGTGGGATCGATCGCGAACCGGTATAGCAGGGCCTCGAAAATGCCATCCCGAATGTTGTACACCTTCATCTTGGGCACCGGTTTCCCGTCCTGGGTAGCCGTGCGCACTTTCCCCTTGATCTGCTGCACCCTGGGATTTTGCGAGAGGTCTTGCAAGAACTCGGGCGGCCGGGCGTCGAACTTCTCGATTCGGCGGTTGGAGAACATGACGGAGCCGACCAGCTCGGAGCCGGATCCGACGCGCGGGCTAGCCTCCAGATCGGCGGCCAGGCGGAACATTTCGAAAACCGTGGTTTCGATGGACTCCTTGACGCTGTCCAGCACATCTCCGGCGACCGCCCCAATCTCCAGCAGCTTGTTCCGGAAAGCGTGGATGGAATCGGCCTGCCGCCAGAGCTCGATCTCTTCCTTGGAGCGGTAGCTCGACGCGTCGGACGGCGAGTGGCCGCTGATGCGGTACGTAATCGTGTCCAGCAGGACCGGCCCGCGGCCCTCCTCGAGCACCTGCCGCTTGCGCCGAAAGGCGTCGATGACCGGGAGGGGATCGTAGCCGTTGACGCGCTCGGCATGCATCTGCTCGGGGTTAACGCCCGCTCCGATGCGGGCGATGAACTTCACCCCCATGGTCTCGCCGAAGGGCTGGCCGCCCATTCCATAGAAGTTGTCCATGCAGTTGAAAATGATGGGGAGGCCGCCGCCGAGCGAAGCATCCCACAACGTGCGGTACTGGTCCATGGCGGAGAAGGTGATGCCTTCCCACACCGGACCGCAGGCGAAGGAGGCGTCGCCGATGTTGCACACCACGATGCCCGGTTTGCGGTTGACTCGCTTAAAAAGCGCCGCGCCCGGCGCGATGGATCCGGAGCCGCCCACGACGGCGTTGTTGGGGTAAATCCCGAACGGCGTGAAGAAGGCGTGCATGGAGCCGCCCATGCCGCGGTTGAACCCGGTCTCTCGCGCGAAGATTTCGCTGTACGCCCCATAGATGAAGAACCGCAAGGCGAGGCCCTTCACGGTCCCCTGGTATCCCTTCTCGACGGGGCCGAGCAGAGCGCCGTCACGGTAGGTTTTCATGAGCTCCAGCAGTTGCGCGTCGCTCCATTGGCGTATGGTCGAGAAGCCTTTCGCCAGGATCTCGCCGTGGCTGCGGTGCGATCCGTAGATGTGGTCGTCGGAAGTCAGTGAGAACGCCATGCCGACGGCGGCCGCCTCCTGCCCGATGGAAAGGTGGGCCGGGCCGGCGTGATTATAAGCCAAGCCTTGAAACGCCCCCTTGGTCTTGATCTCGTTCAGAATCGTCTCGAACTGCCGGATGGCGCACATGTGCTGCCAGATGGCCAGGAACTCCTCGGGAGAATAGGTGGCGCGCTCTTCCTCCCCCGTCCGCTGATAGGCGTTCACCGGTATGTCGGATAGATGGATGGCGCCTCTGGCAAATACTTCTTCCGGTTTTATGATGATCGATTTTGGCATTCCGCCCGACTCCTAATGAATTCCTATAATTGCTTCCTTTAACGCTTCCGAGACCGTGGGGTGCGGGAACACGATCTGGCCGACATCCGATATGCACATCTCGGTTTCGACCATGACGGCGGCCGCAATGATGAACTCGCTGGAGGCGTCGCCGATCGCATGAACTCCCAAAATCTCGCCAAACCGTGCGCCGGCCAGGACCTTCACCAACCCGCTCCCGCCCTCGTTCTCCACCAGAAACCTTCCGGCGACCGCCATGGGCACGACGGACTTCTTGTACTCAATCCCCATGGTCTTGAGCTCCTCTTCCGTCCGGCCCACTGCGGCCACTTCGGGATGGGTGTAGATGACCGCGGGAATCGCCTGGTAGCGAATACGGTCCTTCTTGCCGAACATGTTGTTGACAGCGACGATGCCTTCGCGCGTGGCGGCATGGGCCAACATGCGCCGTCCCGTAACGTCTCCGCAAGCCCAAACGCCGGCGACATTGGTCTTGCCCAGCTCAGAAGTTCGCACACCTTTGGGAGTGAAATCGACGCCCACTTCTTCGAGGCCCAGCCCGTCCACTACCGGTGCCCGCCCGGTGGCGTTCAGGATGCAATCGGCCGTAGCGCTGGATTCCGCGCCGCCGGCCGCCGCGTAACGAATCGTGTGGCCCTCGATCCCCAGCACTTTCGCCGAAAGGTTGAATTCGATCCCCGCCCGCTTCATGATTTCGAGCAGCCGGCTGGAAATTTCGAGATCGCTTCCCGCGGCGATCTGGGGCAGCATTTCATAGACCCTGACCTTGGCGCCGACTTCCTTGAAGAAGCAGGCGAACTCCAGGCCGATGTAGCCGCCGCCGACGATCGCGATGCTCTTCGGGACGCGCGTGATGTCGAACACCGTGTCGGAATCAAGCACCCCCTCGGAGCCGATTCCGGGAATCGGCGGCCGGGCCGGCCGCGAGCCCGTCGCCAGCAGGATGTTGGCGGCCTCGTAGCGCGCTGCGCCCACTACGACCGCATTGCGCGACACCAGCCGCGCCTGGCCGGCAATTACTTCCACGCTCGCGCGTTTCAGCATACCCTCGACACCCTTGGTGAGCGTGCCCACCAGGCGGTTCTTGCGCTCCACCACTGTGGGCATGTCGAATTCGACGGAGCCGAGGCGCACACCATAACTGGCGGCCTGCTGGCATTCATGGAATAGCTTGGAGGACCGCAGAAACGTCTTGGCGGGAATGCAGCCAACGTTCAGGCAGGTGCCTCCCATGCGCCCTTTCTCGATGAGCGCTACCTTCCTGCCCATTTTGCCGGCGTGAGCGGCGGCTTCATATCCTCCCGGACCAGCCCCGATCACGATCAAATCGTACATAGCGACTCCACGTTCTCGATTTTCTCCTTGACCAGCCTCAGAAATCTCGCGCCCGGCGCGCCATCGATCACCTGGTGGTCGAGCGTGATCGACAGGCCGATGGCATCGATGAATTCGATTCTTCCGTCCCGGCGGACGGGCTTTAGTTGGATGGCATCCACGCCCAGAATGGCCACCTGCGGCGGGTTGAGCAGCGGCGTGAAGGACTCGATCCCCAAACCGCCCATGTTGCTGACGGTGAAGGTCGCGCCCGACAAGTCATCCACGGAAATCGTCCCTTGAACCGCCTGCTCGGCCAGTTCTTTCATCTTCAGGGAAAGCTCGCCGGCGGTGAGCTTATGCGCATCTCTGACCACCGGCACCAACAACCCCCGCGGTGTGTCGCAGGCAAACCCGATATGAATCTCCCGGTGTTTGTAAATCCTGCCGTCGATGAACTCGGCATTCACGTCGGGGACCTCGAGCAGCGCCTGGATGGCGCAGAACGTCACCAGGTCGTTGATGTTGATATCCGGCACGCCCGTGGAAGCCTTGATCTTGGCGCGCAACAGGAGCAGGCCGCCCGCGTTGGCCGATGTATGCAGTGTATACTGCGCGGTGCTGGCCAGCGACTCCCGCATGCGCCGCGCAATCTTCTCGCGGATGCCGGATATGCGGATCGCCGGCGGAACCAGGTCGCTCGAAAGCGGCATGCCGGCCTGCATCTGCTTCTTCGCCAGAGAGGACACTCGCGGCGACGAGAAATACTCCTGGCGCAGATCCTCTTCGAGAACCCGGCCGGCGGGGCCGGAACCGGTGACCGCCGGCGGATGGAAGTCGTGTTCCTGGGCAAATCGTCTGGCCCTGGGGCTGAAAGATCCCGAGGGCTCCGCCGGGGCCGGCCGGGCCGCCTGGCGATCGGCCTTGGGCGCCTCGGGTGTGGTGGTGGGGATCGCCTCCGGGGCCGCTGCCCGCTGAGGCCGGAAGGCATCGGCGTTCTCGCCCGCCTCTCCTATCACAAAAAGGTTGGTGAACACCGGCACCAGGGCGCCTTCGTCGAAGAACGTCTCCAGCACCGTGCCGTCCGCGGGCGCGGTCACCTCGAAGGTGGCTTTGTCCGTCTCGATCTCCGCCACCACTTCGCCGGCGGAAACCGTCTCCCCCTTGTGCTTACGCCATTTCGCGATAAGACACTCTTCTACGGTGTTGCCGAGCTTCGGCACTTCCACGGGAATCGCCATTTAGCGGCAGGCCTCCTTCAATTCTCAACCGACTTCGCTCGACTGCCACGGGGTCACTACAGTGTTTTCCGCTCGACCTTCCCCAGTTGCGTATCCGGCACGCCGGCGCACATGTGCACGTCGAAATCCGAGACATCGTGCAGCGCGAATACCGGCACGCCAGCCACGCGGGACCCCTGGATGCGGAAGAAGTCCGCTCCCTGGACGTCGTCCAGCACGAACATCGGCCGCTGGTCTTCCTCCTCGGCCTTAATCTCGATATTGTCGAACTGAATGCCCCTGACGTGCCGGACGTAGAACCCGTGTGAAGGCATGCTATGGAGGGTCGGCGGCGGCCCGCCCATAGCGCCTCTTCCCGGCTGCCGCCCGGGCGCGGCGCCTCTGCCAGCACCTCCCCGCCCCTGCCCTTCAGGGACAAACGTGCCGTCCGGACCCCGGCCATTGCCGCCTGGCCGCGGCCCCGCCACAAACATGGTCGGCTCGGGGTAGATGTCCTCGTACTCGGGAGGCTGATAGCCGGCATCCTCTTTCGTTCCGCCACCCCGGTGCTGCACCAGGACGTTGCTGATCTTCACATCTTCGATGTAGTGCCCCGGAATCCCGCTGATGATCGAGCCCAGCCCCGAAACCGAGCCGGAGCACACCACGTTGCTGATGATGACGCGCTTGAGCGTCCCGATCGGCCTTCCTTCCAGGGTGCGCATGCGCCTCCCCAATCGCAGGAAAATGGGCGCGCTGATGATGTCCCGCATCGATATGTTGGTCACCGTGATATCCTCCAGCAGGGCTCCGTCCACGGTTTCCAGCGCCAGCCCCTGGCACCCTTCGAATACGCAGTTCGAGATGGCGATATTGCGGAAGCCGCCGTCCGATTCCGTCCCGAACTTGATGCGCCCCGTGCCCCCGCCCGCAGCCCGCCTCTTGTACGTGCCGTCCAGCAGCGTCCCTTCTTCCCAGCAGCCGCTTACGTAGCAGTTGGTGATGGTGACGAATTCCGTCTGCTTGGACGAGCCCAGCGCGTGGTCGGCCTTCAGGCAGATACCATCGTCTGCCGGCGAATTCACGTAGCAGTTCGAGATCCGCACGTTGCGGCAGCAATCCACGTCCATGCCGTCGCGATTGGTGTCGATTTTCAGATTATCCAGCGTAAAGTTGTCGATGCCGGTGGCGAGAATGCCGAAATGCCCGCCATGCAGAATCGAGAAATCGCGCAGCAGCACGTTATGGCAGTTCTTGAGGCTGATGGACTTGTTGCCCACGCCCGGAATCTCCGCGCCCTGGCCCCGGCTCAGAGATCTGCCCCAGATGCGCCCGTAGCCGAGAATGGCAATGTTGCCCAGTCCTTCGCCCCAGATCAGGCTGTTGTGGAAGTGGCTGTGGCCGAAATCCTGATATTTATCCCATTCGTTGGGCTCGGCCAGGTCGAACCCGCCGCCGGCGCCCTGCGCGGGCGGGTCGGCCGCAATGATGGTCGCCCCTTGATCCAGGTACAGCGAGACGTCGCTCTTGAGATGGATGGAATAGCACAGGTAATTGCCGGCCGGGAACCGCACTGTTCCGCCACCCGCCGCGCTGGCCGCATCGACGGCCTTGTTGATCGCCGGCGTGTCCAGCGCCTTGCCGTCGCCCATGGCCCCAAACGCACGCACGTCGAAGAAGCCCGTGCCCGGCGGGTTCCCGGCTGCGTGGGCCATTCCCAGACCTGCTTGAAAGGCCAGGCCAGTTCCGGCCAGTCCCGCGCTGGCGCGCTTCAAAAATTCTCGACGCAGATTTTCACTTGACATAGGTCCGCTTCCGAAAATGACCAAAACAAAAGTATAGCGAGTTACAGACCCGATTCGAATCCCGCCCCGCGAAATCCTCGCAGGCTGCGAAGGCTTGAGAGTGTAGTAGCACATCGGCTGTCCCTCTGTTGCGCGTCGCCCAATCGGTGCACCTATTCGTAAAATACGGCGGTATGCCGATGGGTGTCTCCCGGCTCCGCCGGAGGCGACTTTCACACAAAGAAATCCGGCTGTGGCGGCAATCGCGCCGCAGCCGGAGCAAGAAGGGAGCCGGGCCCAGAGGGCACCCCGCTGTCAGAATGCGTAGCTGAGGCCCGCCATGGGCACGAAATCATGCAGAATGCTGCCAAACTTCGCGCCGGGAGCCGGAGTGATCAACTCCTTGGGGAAGGCGGTGATGTAATCGCGGAATTCGGTCCGCAGACAGACGTTGCGCGTAATCGAATACTTTATCCCGCCGCCCACGCTGGCCATGGGCTTGAGGGCCTGGGTCTTGGTGAAGTAGCCGTACTGGCTGAGGGGCTGATAAGCCGCCTCCGCGCCGGTCCCCCGGAAGACTTTCATGCCGCCGCCGAGGGCGGCGAAGAACTGCACGCGCGATCTCCGGGGGCTGGTGCGGAGGATCAAGTCATAGTGCACCACGTGCGCCGTGCCGGCAAAGGAGACGGTCGAGCCGCCGCTCGAGAGCCGCAGATTGCTCTGCAGATACGCGTAGTGCAACTCGCCGCCGGCATGGCCGTAGGGGTTGTGGCCAAAGAACGCTCCGAAAGCGGCGCCGGTCTCGAAACCGGCGGTTGCCGTACCGACCGGGCCGGCCACCGCGACGTTGCTCAAGAACCCGCCGCCGCCAACGCCTCCGAATTCCCACTGCTGGGCGCGGCCGGCGGCGGCCAACAGCAAGATCGATAATCCGAGCGTCCTCATGTGAATCTCCTGTATCCGTTTCTACTTGACTACGCGCACGCTAAGCGCGGTCGAACTGCCCGCCTGGGCGACTACCAGCGGAATGTCCATGCCTTGCGGCACGTCCCAAGGAACCGATGCATTGACCTGGTAGACGCCGACTTCGCCCGGCACCAGGCCGGCGTACAGGATGTTCAGCGCGACCCCACCGAGAGTGACGTCCGGCGCGATCACTGTGTTGGACAGCGGATCGGCCGACGCGGGCATCCCGGAATCCACCGGTGGCGAAGTACGGCCCATGCCGGTGGCGTAGATGATGATGATATCGCCGGGGTGGATGGGATTGGTGGGCGTGATGAGCTGGAGGTTGTCGTTGCGAAAGACGGTGGCGATCCCGGTCTCCGGCCCCGCCGTCCCGCTGCGGAAGACGGTGGGCGCCGCGGCCAGAATCGGGAGAAAGAAGCTATCGCTGACGCCGCCCGGAGTGTGGATGCTCAAGGTCACGGTGCCGCTTGCCGAGGCGGGCAACTGCGCGTTCACCTGCTGGCTGGACACGAACAGCAATGGCGCTGGCACGCCGTTCACGGCCAGGCACGAGCCGGCCAGCGCGGTGGGCAGCGGAATCTGCGAGGTCGCCATGTTCACGGGACTCATCTGCTGGCCATAGACGCTGATCAGCCCGCCGGGGGCGACCGAGGCCGAGCCGTCGGCCGCGCTCACCACGCTGGAGATGCTGGGCGGGGCCACCGCCGCGTCGTAGTTCGGCGCCAACACCGTAACGCCCGAAGTGGTCAGCAGGACGATGGTGTTGGGGACAATGCTGTTGGGGGGGAGCGGAGCCACGGTGCGGGTGAACGTCTGGCTGGTGGAACTCAGAATGGGTGCTTCGATCGTGCGGACCGGCTTCACGTTGCGGGCCTGCACTACGTCCGCCAGGTTCTGGATCACTCCCGCGGCCGAGGCCGTGGTGCCGGTCACGCGGTATCCTCCCGCTCCCGTGAAGGCGAATCCGGAAGTGTGCCCGACGGAGGTGTCCAGTGTCCCCTGCGGAACCAGCGAGGCGTCGAAGACGTTATCGCCGATCACATAGCGGGTGGCGAACGGGGGCCCGGTGCTCGAAGAGGCGGCGCTGGAGGAGACCGCATAGGCGCCGGAAAGCGCGCTGAGGTCCTTGCGCGAAAGGGTGAAGGTGTCCTTGGAGGCGTCGTACAGCATCACATTGCCGTTGGGCGCCGCCACCAGAATGGAATTCTGATTCGGCGACGGGCTCAACACAGCTGTGGGAGGCAGGACGACATTATCATTCGTGTAGACACCGAGGGCCGGTGGCGAATAGGCGCACCGCGAATACAGGTCCAGGCGATCGATGGCGCACTTGACGCCTCCCGCACAGTCCGGCTCGCCGTCGTTTTCGATCAGCGCGAAAGTTCCGACGTTGGATTCCGCCACGGATCTGCCGTAGTGCGATGCAGGCAATTCAATCGGGGGCTGGGGCTGGAAGCTATCCAGGTCGAACACTTGCAGAAGCTGGGAATCCGTGCTGGCCACGATCAGCGACTTTCCGTCGTTGGTGAACGACATGCCCGTCGGCGTGGTGCCGGTGCGCAGGGTCGCGATCTGCCCATAATTCGATCCATCGAAGACCAGCACTTGGTTCTTGTCCTGCCGCATCACATAGAAGCGATTGCGGCCGGCTGGGTCCGGCAGCAGATCCACGAGCTGCCCGGGAACATCCACGATCGTGCCGCGCTGGTCCAGATCCGGGTTGCTGATCAGCAGGCGCACCGCCGGCGCTACATTCACGGCCGAGGCCGAACTGATCGTCAGGGGCACAGCCAGAGTCCCGCCGGGGTTGGGAATCGCGCCCGGCTGCACGGTCACCGTGACGGTGGCCGGAGTCTTGCCGGAAGCGGGCGAGACCAGCACGCCGGCTTGCGGGGAGGTGATCGAAAAATCGGTGCCATTGTTTCCGGGATCGGCAATTGTGAACGTCGCCGTCAGGGGATTGCGGTTGCAGAAATTGGTCTGCACCAGGACGTCCTCCACCGAGGCCACCAGCCGCGGATAGCGGGAGCCTACCGGCAGCACGGTCACGCCGCTGTCGGAAATGGCGTACATGTTGTTGCCCGCCGAATCTAGCACCGCCCGGCCTACCAGGTTCTCCGGCAGATAGATCCTGTCCCGCACCGTCAGATTGTCCGCGTCCATGATGGAGAGGGTCGGGAATTTGGCGGGAGACGCGGTCCCTGTTGACGTGGTGGGAGGGGGCGTGGCCGAATAGTAGGGTGGGCCACTGGGTTGGGTGGTATCGAAGATCTGGGCGAAAATGGTGTCGGTCGCGCCGTTCTTGGCGTTGACGGCATGTCCGGTCACGTTGCTGGAGGCCACACTTTGCGGATAGCGAGCCGGGATCATGAAACCAGAGCCGCCGCATTGGGTAGGTGCAAACTTGGTCCAGCCGATCATGGCCCAGGACCCATCGGCGGCCACGCTCACGCGCGGCAGCAGCGGCGGGGTGGTCACCCAAACTTGCCCGACGAAACTGCCGCCGACACCATAGCGGAAAATCAATTGCGAGCCGGTACCGCCATCGGCGACACCCCAAATCCACCGCCCGTCGGCGGAGGCTGTCATTTGCGTTTGGACGATCTGTGGGGGGAAGGTGGCCTGCGGAACTGGCAATGTCTTACACAGATTCGCAACGCTCGTGACAAACTGCAGGTATCCGCTAACGGGGTCGAGCAGATAAAAGCCGGTGGAGGTGGCGACGAGCGCCTGGCCGGTGTTCACAAAGGCCACTCCCAGCGCCGGATCGCCGGTGCTGAAGTTTTGCCTGGTATTCGAAGCGAGGTTAACGACGGTCACGCCGTCGAAGCCCGCCGGCACCGAAGTCCCGTTCTGATATTCCGTTACGACCAGATGGGTGGAGTCGGGGGACAGCGCCAGAGCGCTGGGGTGCGACGGCAGCGGAATCGAAGAGTGAATCGCCTTGTCCTTGGTGGACATCACGTCGATTTCGAGCGCCGTGAAGTTCGCGATGTAAAGCTGGCCGCGGGATTCGTCCAGCGCGATATCGGCCGGGTGCCCGCCCACGGCGGTCACCACGTTTCCGAAAGTCGCGCCGGCCAGAGGCCCCGGAGCGCTCGCCAGAGCCGCCCCCAAGGCAATCGAGATCAGCAAAGTGTTCCAGCGCATATAGGAGTGTCCGAGTTCCGATTTAATGCCGGCTCCGCGGCGGAATCAATAATCGAAATGGCTAATAAATGCCGCATTACCAAAGTTAGCCGTGTATTTTCGTGAATTTGCGCGTATACTCCTGGCGTGAAGACTGGGCTGCGCGGCCGCCTTTACAGGGCGTTTGCAGCCATCAGGAATGTACGGCCATGAAAGATTCTATATCGAAATTCTTGCGAATTTCTACTGTCATAATGATATCGGCGGCGCTTATCCCGCGCTGTCAGGGGCAAAATGACGGGACGGCTACGCGCGTTTCGACGGTGCCATCGGGCCTTTATTTCAGCGTGGATGGCCAATTTTATCAAGGTCCTATGAGTGCCGTATGGCCCAACGGCAGCAAACATACGTTGCTGGTGTACTGGCCCACCCAGACCCAGGGCAAAGCGCAATCTACCTTCAAAGATTGGGAATATAACGGCGGAGCCTTTTCGGGAAATCTCATGGTTATCACGGTCGACCCCGCCATTCCGGAATATCAAGCCGTGTTCGACACTCAGTACGACTTGAGCCTGCTGTTTTATTCATGTGGGGACCCCGCGTCCTGTCAGGCTGGCCCCGGTGTGGTTTATGTCAACAGCGTTGCGTACCTCTCCGACCAGGACATTTGGATAGGAGCGGGGAGCAGCGTTACGCTGGTAGCGTTCCCCAATCCGGGTTTCGTATTCACGGGCTGGCTGCCGGGCCCGAACCAGGTGATTCAGGGGTTTCAGAACACTGTAAAAATGGTGGCGCCGGTTACGGCCTACCCAGTGTTTGAGGTGGCGCGCAGCATTAACCTGGTCACCGTGCCGGCTGGTCTGGAGGTGCTGGCGGACCGCTCGCCGGTGACCACACCCGTGACAATGGAATGGGGATGGAACACCACTCACAGTGTCGGCACCGTCTCGCCGCAAGAGGACAACACGGGGCATTGGTGGGTGTTTTCTTCCTGGAGCGACGGGGGCGCTGCGAACCACGCGTATCAGGTGGCGGGGTCCATTCCGGCGGACACGCTCACGGCGACCTTTGTACCGGCCGCTACCATCACGTTGGCCACGGCGCCGCAGGGCTTGAGCCTCACGGTGGATGGCCAGAGCAACCCCCTCAGCTACAATTTCACTTGGGGCGTGGGCGAGACACACAGTCTGCAGGCGCCGGCGCAGCAGACGGATTCGCAGGGCCGGCTCTGGGCTTTTGGCAGTTGGTCGAACGGGGGGCCGGCGACGCAGAGCTTCACCGTGCCTGCCAGCGCGGCCGGCCCGGGTGTACGGCTGGTGGCCACGTACAACCCGGTGGGGCACCTGACCGTGAACAGCTCGATGCCCGGCCTGACGGTGACAGTGGACGGCACAAATTGCAGCACGCCCTGCGATATCCAGCGCCCAGTGGGCACGCAGGTGCGTGTGAGCGCACCTGCCAGCGTGCCGCTGGGAGATGGCACGCGCGCCGACTTGAGCGGATGGTCGGGTAGCGTCCCGGCGCCAACCGGCGATTGGGTCGGAACACTGGGCGGCGACCCGGTGGTCATCAGCGCCAATTACCGGACCATGAACCGTCTTTCGACCGCCTCGATCCCCGCGGGCAGCGCGTCATGGAGTGTCCAGCCCGGCTCGCCCGACGGCTACTACGACTCGCAGACGACCGTCACAGTGAGCGTCACCGCGCAGCCCGGCTATCGTTTTCACGGTTGGAGCGGAGACCTGAGCGGGTCGGTTCCTTCGGGCACGGTGCTGATGAACGTGCCGCGTTCGGTGACCGCGCTGTTGGATGCGGTGCCGTACATCCCTCCCACGGGCGTGCAAAATGGCGCGGGCTCGACGCCCCAGCCGGGAGTCGCTGCGGGATCGGTGATTTCGATTTTTGGCGCGAACCTGGCCTCCGCGGTAGCCACCGGGCCCGACACACCACTGGCGCAAACGCTGAGTGGCACGGTGGTCCAGGCGGCCGGCCGGCTGCTGCCGCTGTTCTTCGTCTCACCCGGGCAGATCAATGCGGAGCTGCCGGCGGATTTCACCGCGGGCTCGCAGACGCTCACGGTGAGCGCACAAGGACAGCCCGACGCGCACGCCAGCTTCACCGTGGTGAGGAATGCGCCGGGGCTGTTCCAGCAGGCGGTGAACGGCCAATCCTGGGCGGTTGCGGAGCACGAGGATGGCTCGGCAGTGACGCCCAGTTCCCCGGCGCGCCGCGGCGAGCTGCTGACGGCTTACGGAACCGGCTTCGGGCCGACCGACCCCATGCGGCCGGTGGGATTCGCCGTGCCGCAGACGCCGCCTTTCCTTCTGCTGGATGCCGCCAGCGTACTGGTGGGGGACGCCGTGCTCGCGGCCGAAAACGCGCTCGCCGCACCGGGGCGCGTGGCAGTGGATGCGGTACAATTCCGGCTAAGCGATGGCGCGCCCACCGCCACCAATGCGCCGCTGCGCGTCAGCATCAACGGGCAGCAAAGCAACACCGTGCTGCTGCCGGTTCAGTGAGCGGAGAGCAGCGCCCGGCCCGCAGGGGCCGGGCATGCCCGGTCCCTACGAGCTGATCGCCGATCGCTTTCAGTAGTGCCGCGATGCGACGGCGCGCAGCGGACCGGGAAATTGCGTGGGCGCTTCGGCGCGCTCGACCGGCTTGTCCAGCACCAGCGAGCGGAGGCCGGGCATGGCCCCGGCGCGGTGACCCTTGTCGCCGACCGGGATCTGCCCGGTGGTGAGGTTCTTCAAGCCGAAAAGCGCCAACTCGAACCGGTCCTTGACCCCGACCTTCTGAAACAGCCGTGAAAGATAAACTTTCACGGTGCCCTCGGAGATCATGAGGGTGGTGGCAATCTCCTTATTCTTGAGGCCCTGGGAAAGCAGGCTCACGAGTTGCCCTTCACGCTGGGTGAGAGCCACCCGGCGCGCGCACAGAAAGCTGTCGGTAAGGGCCTTCTCGAACCACAGCTCGCCCGCCTGGACCTTCTGGAGGCATTTCACCTGCAGCTCGGCGGGCAAGGTTTTCCGAAGGATGCCCCGCACGCCCAAGCCCATGGCCTGAAAGGCCAGCTCCGTGGAAATGGAGTTCACCCACAGGACGATCTTGCAGTTCGTCATGGCGTGCTTCATTTCCGTGAGCACGGCGAAGGTAATTTCGGGCGTCAAATCCATGAGGACCAGGTCCGGGGTGCCCTGCGCCAGTTGATCCATGAGGCCGGCCACCGCGCCGCAGGTCGGCAGGAGTTCGAAACCCTCGATTTGCCGCAGCACCAACTCGAGCCCTTTAGCCAAAATGGGTTCATCACTATATAGAAGAATTCGCGTCATATTCTCCACCTTTTACGGACAGCCGATCCATATATTCATTTGTGATCTCTCATGCAATCAATTCGGACGACTGTTTTCTCCAGTATTGTCGGCTTATTTACTTCGGTTGTCAAGGATAAATTATCGTAATTGCCATCTGAATATCCGATGTTAATCGCGATCAATCTGCATTTTCAGGGATCGGACATCCGCGAGGCGTATTATTTATGTGGTTTATTAACAATAGCTTAGGATGTTATCGGTGATGCTGCAAACCGGCCTTTGAACGTGCCTGAAAGTCGCCGATAATTTCCGTCTAATAACGTTTCCAAAATACATTGAGAATCGTCTGGTGGCGATTATTTAGGACTCCGAAAGCTTCGGTTTTGGGGCCTGCCGGCAATTGCTCTTTTGCTTTTGATTATTTCGTGATAACCTTTGGCAACAACCCGATATAGCCCATTTACGATATTGATATACAGGCATTTGCGCGCTAAATTCCGGATGTCTAAGCACGGCAATGAAAAACATTAACAGGCGCGAGAGCCCGCGAATCGATATTAAGCTCCGGTGTCACGTCACCTCGCCGGCGCTGTGGATGCGCAGTGCGATGTACACCGAGAACATCAGCCGAGGCGGGATCCTGGTCGCCTGGCGCGGAGAAGACGCAGCCCCCGTGCGCGTGCCGGTGGTGGGTCAAGTGGTGACCGTGGAAATCGAATTGCCCGCTAACCATGGCTTCGGCCAGAAGTGCATCCATTGCCAGGGGACGGTGACGCGAACCTCGTCCGCGGATGGAGGTTATCCGTGCGTGGCTTTGCAGGTGAACTACATGGATTTCCGCTCGTTTGACGACCGAATTCGCGCGCTCGAGGCGCTGCAGCCACTGGAGAGTTCCTGGATGGCCTGATTGCTTATGGAAGCGCAACGGTCCCAATTCGCGGTCAAGCTGCTGCCCTCGCTGGCGGACTTCGCGTTCCTCATGCCCATCGTGTTCCTGTTCGTCCGCATGGAAGGGGTCAAGACGCTGCTCAGCGATTGCGACACGGGCTGGCATATCCGCGCCGGCGAGTGGATCATGGCCCACCACGGGGTGCCGGCGCGCGACATCTTTTCCTTTTCCAGAGCCGGCGATCCCTGGTACGCCTGGGAGTGGTTATCGGACGTGCTGTTCGCCTGGCTGAACAGCCGCGGCGGCCTGGCCGCGGTGGTGCTGTTGAGCATCTTGCTGATCGCGGCGACTTTCATGCTGCTGTTCCGGCTGGCGCGGCGGAAGTCGAACGCCATCGTGGCGCTGGTGGTCACCCTGGTGGCGGCGGCGGCGTCTTCGGTTCACTGGCTGGCGCGGCCGCACTTGTTCACGCTTTTGTTCGTGGTGCTGTTTTACGGGGCGCTCGAACGGGTTCGGGACGGGCGCACCCGTCTGGCGGGCGTGCCGTACCTGGCCCTTCTGCCGGTGGCCACGATTCTCTGGACGAACCTGCACGGCGGATTCTTCGTCGGCATTCTGATGATCGCGGCCTACGGCGCCGGCGAACTGCTGAAGGCGGCATTCTCAGCGGACCGCGCCGAGCGGCGGCCGGCGGGGCAGAGAGCCGGCCGGTATTTCCTGTCGGCGGCGGCCTGCCTGGCGGCCAGCCTGGCCAATCCGTACTTCTATCGCTTGCACCTGCACGTGTGGCAGTACGTGCGCGATCCGTACCAGTCGCAGCACATCATGGAGTTTCTGACGCTGAGCTTCCACCATCCGGCGGCGATTTTCTTCGAGAGCATGCTCATGCTGAGCGCGGCGACGGCGTTCTGGTACGTGTCGAGGGGCCACTTCACCGAGCCCCTGCTGCTTCTCATGTGGGGGCACGCGGCGCTACTGGCCGCGCGCAACATTCCCATCTTCATGATCGCGGCGGCGCCCCTGGTGGCGGCGGCGATAGAAGAGTGGCTGGCGCGCCTGCCGGAGCTGCGCGTAGCGGAGTGGCTGCGGAAAGCGGTGCGGAAATTCAATCTGGTGGCCGCCGAAACGAGCGATACCGACGACATTGGCCGCTGGCACCTGGCCAGCGTGGCAGGCGCCCTGGTGGTGGCCGCCCTGCTCTATGCGCCCGCGCCGCCCAAGCTGTTCCGCGCGGAATTCGATCCGAAAAGGTATCCCGCCGCGGCCATCGAGACGCTGCGCGGCGACCCTTCGGCGCGCATCTTCACCTACGACCAATGGGGCGACTACCTTATTTACCGTCTCTATCCGGGCACCAAAGTCTTTGTGGACGGCCGCAGCGATTTCTACGGCGACGATTTTGAAGAGAAGTGTATCGCCGTCCTGAATGTGAAATACGACTGGCAGAAAACCTTGAACGGTTTCGGCGTCAACACGATTTTGCTGCCCCCCAGCGTGCCGCTGGCCGGCGCGCTGAAGGAAACCAGCCGCTGGCGCGTAGTCTACGACGACGGCGTGGCGCTGGTGTTCCGGTCCGCGCACAAGACCGCGGGCGAATCGATTTCCGCCGCCACCGGCGGCGGCACAGGCCGTGATCGAGAGGTCACGAAAACCGAGGCGCGTGATCGGGCGATCACGAAAACCAAACCGATAACTTAGGAGCAAACAACATGACGTATCTGCGTAGTTTCTGGAAGGACGAACAGGGGCAGGACCTCATCGAGTACAGCCTGCTCATGGCGTTTGTGGCGCTGGCGTCGGCGGCTCTATTTCTGGGCGCCGGCAAGAGCATCTCAGGCATCTGGTCGACCACCAACAGCCAGCTTGTGGCGGCCAATGCTCAGGCCAGCTAGGACACCCGGCGGGGCATGCCGCGGCGTCCGTCTTGGTGCGGTGTGGTCCACTCAGGTCTGTGGCCTGGAATATGGGAAGGGCTGCGAATGGCCGCAGCGCATACCGCCAGGACCTTAGGAGGCGTGTTGCGGCCGCAGTTCCGACCCGCAAGGGAGCGCCCACCGTCAGCCGGCGGGGCTGATGGCCAAGCGAGGAATCGTTGCCGGCACCCGGCGCCGGTTCTTCCAGTGTGGTGCAACGGGGAACAGGTATGAACAAAAGATTTGTCGGAGTTCTGATCTTCGCGTTTATCGTGGCATTGGGCATTAGCACAGTGTTTTATCGCATGCTGGTCCACCAGTCCGAGACCGCCAAAGCAGCGGTGACCACGGTGCGGATTGCACTGGCCACGCGAGACCTGGAAGTGGGCCGGATTCTGCGCGAGGACGACATCAAGATTGCGGATTGGCCCGGCGCCGTCCCCACGGGGGCGACCGCGAGCCCGCAGGACCTGGTGGGACGCGGCGTCACCACGACCATTTACGCCAGGGAACCGGTGATCGAGACACGCCTGGCCCCCAAGGGCGCGGGAGGCGGCCTGGCCGCCATGATCCCCCAAGGCATGCGCGCCGTGGCGGTGCGGGTGAATGAAGTCGTGGGCGTGGCAGGATTCGTGGTGGCGGGAATGCGCGTGGACGTTCTGATCTCGGGAAACTCCCCGGGCGGCAACGGCGGCCTCGGCACCCTCACCAGGACCCTCTTACAGAACATCGAGGTGCTTTCGGCGGGCCAGGACTTTAAAAAGGATGCCGAAGGCAAACCCATCATGGTTCAGGTGGTGAATCTGCTGGTGACCCCCGAACAGGCGGAGCAGCTTAGCCTGGCTAGCAACCAGGCCACCATCCAGCTCGTTCTGCGCAATCCGCTGGACCGCCAGACGACGCAGACTCCCGGAGCCGCGATGGCGCAACTCTTCACGGGCGGCAGAATCGGAGTGCCCCAGCTCGGAGAGAACGGGCCGGCCCGTCCGCGTCCGGCGCCCAAGCCGGCGGTGCAAGAGACGCCCAAAAAGGAGGCGCCTTTCGTCATGGAACTCCTCTCGGGCACCAAGAGGGCTGAAGCCAAATTTGAAAACGGCGGGGAGGGCAAGTAAGTGGCACGGATCCGGCAAATGGCACGCATCCTGTTGGCGGCGGCGTTGCTGTGGCTGCTTTCCGAGCAGCCCGTTAGCGCATCCGAAATCGGGCCCCCAGCCCAGCAGGAGAATGTTTCCGGGCCCGCGAAGCTCACCGTGACGGTGGGCAAGTCGCTGATCATCGACAGCCCGCTGAACATCCAGCGCGTCTCGGTGGCCAATGGCGACCTGGTGGAGGCCGTGGCCGTGAACCCCAAGGAAGTTCTGCTCAACGGCAAGGGTCCCGGCGAGACGTCGCTGATCGTCTGGCAACAAAACGGCAACCGCCTGGTGTACGACCTGACGGTGCGGATGAGCCCTCTCAAACTGGAGGCGGTGCGCGAGCAGATTGCGCGCGAGTATCCGGACTACGATATCAACGTCACTTTCGACAACGACACGGCTTTCGTGCGGGGCGCCGTGAAAGACGTACTCGCGGCGGAGCGCGTAGTGGCGATGGTCGCCACTCTGGGCAAGACCGTGAACCTGCTGCGCGTCGAGGTGCCGCCGGTGGAGGCCCAGATTTTGCTGAAGGTGCGGTTCGCTAACGTGGATCGGGGCGCCAGCTCGGACCTGGGCGTGGACCTTGCCAGCACCGCCTTGAACCAGAGCACCTCGACCACGACCGGGCAATACACCGGGTTGAAGGTCAACCAGAACGGCACGTTCAGTCTCTCCGATGCGCTGAACATCTTCCTGTTCCGCAAGGACCTCAACCTGGGAGCCGCCATCAAGGCTCTGGAAAGCGAACGTCTGCTGGAAACGCTGGCCGAACCGAATGTGCTGGCGATCAACGGCAAGCCGGCAAGTTTCGTGTCCGGTGGCGAGTTTCCATACCCCATGGTACAGGGCGGCGCCAGCGTGGGCGCAGTGACCATCGCGTTCCGGGAGTACGGGATCAGAATCAATTTCCTGCCCGTCATCACGCCGCGCGGCACCATCCGGCTGCAAGTGGCTCCGGAGGTCAGCGCGCTGGATTACGCCAACGCCGTGGTCTTCGAGGGATTTACCATTCCGGCATTGACGACGCGGAAAGTCCAGACGGAGGTGGAGCTGGAGAGCGGCCAGAGTTTCGTAATTGCCGGACTGCTGGACAACGAGATGACGGAAACGCTCAACAAAATCCCCGGCCTGGCCAACATTCCGCTGCTGGGGAAGCTGTTCCAGTCCCGCACCCGGTCCAAGGACAACTCCGAGTTGCTGGTAATCGTGACGCCCGAAGTGGTGCGGCCGATACCCGTGGGACAGCCGGCGCCGGAGTTGAACTATCCGCAGCCGTTTCTGAAGAGCAATAGCCCGGCGCCGGTGCGGCAGCCGGGGATCGACAAGACCGGGCCGGTGCCGGCGCAGCCGCACCTGGAAAGCATCCCCGTGGAACAACTGGTGCAGCAGCAGAAGCAGGGACAGGCCACTCCCGCCGCCAATGCTCCCGGGGCGATGGCTCCCCCGGCGAACCAGGAAGTCGTGCCGGTGCGGCCGCCGCCGGCGAATCCGGTCCAGGCGCCTCCGCCCGCCGGCGGGTCTGGAGGAAACGACAAATGATGGGCGGACCTGGAGGCTCGGCATGTACCCGCTGACCATTGGACTGGCGATCGAAAACCGCGACCTCTGGGAACAGGCGCAGGCGGCTCTTTCCGAGTTGCCCTTCCGCGTCATTGTGGAACATCAGGACGTTGGCGACGTGACCAATTTTCTCGATCGTCTCGAACGCATGCGGCCGGATGTCGTTCTGATCGATATCAGCAACTGGAAGGAGCCGTTGGAGGGTCTCGCCGCTTCCATCCGGGGCGCGGTGGGCGACCCCATGATCATCGCCTTGAACATCAGCGCCGAGGCGGATCCGATCCTGGCGTCGCTGCGTGCGGGAATCAACGAATACCTGGTTCCTCCGCTTCACGACCCGCTCAAGAGAGCGCTGGAGAGACGTTCCGCGGATCGCAGCCGGCGGCGCGAATCGGGCGCCAAGGGCGGCGGCAAAGGCTTTGCCTTCTTCTCTGCGAAAGGCGGATGCGGGGCCAGCACGCTGGTGTGCCACGTGGCCGCGGAGTTCGGCCGGCTCAACCAAAAGGTTCTGCTGATGGACCTGGACATGGACGCCGGCATGGTCGGGTTCATCACCAAGACCAAGTCCGTATATTCGGTCCTGGACGCGGTCAACAATCTGCACCGGCTGGACATGCACTACTGGAAGGCCCTGACCTCGAATGGCATTCCGGGTGTGGAGATCATGGCGTCGCCGATGGCGCTGGCCTCCAGACAGCAGCCCAGCGGCGACCAGATCCGGCACGTTGTGGCGTTCGCCCGGCCCAACTACGACTGGAGCCTGATAGACCTGGGCCGGGGCCTGAGCCGCATCTCGATGTCCGCGTTGGAAGAGATCGACGAGGCCTGCCTGGTGACCACGCTGGAGGTCCCCGCGCTGCACCAGTCCAAACAGATTATTCAGACGCTGCTGGACGGGGGTTATGGCAAGAGCCGCATCCGGCTGATCCTCAACCGCGCGCCCAAACGGCTGGATATTACGGCCGACGAGCTGGAAAAGATGCTGGGCATTCCCATTTTTTGCATGATACCGAACGACTATCAGCAGTTGTACGAAACATACGCGGAGGGCCGCATGTTGGACGGCGGCTCGGAGCTGGGCAAGCAGATGGCCAGGCTGGCCACCAAGCTGGCCAGCCTGCAAGAAGAACAGAAGAGCAAGAAACGCTTCGGATGGCTGGGCTAAGGAGCCGCTAACGTCATGTCTATCGTACCGGACGCCGCAACGAGAAGCGCCGATGGCCGCGAGATGGGTTGGGTAAACCGTCTCTTCAACCGCGAAGGGTGCACGCCGGAATACCAGGAGCTGAAGTTCACGCTGCACAGAAAGCTGCTGGACCGGATCAATCTCGAGGCGCTCTCATCCATGGCGGGGGAGCGCGTGCGCGTGGAGATCCGCGCGGCGGTGGCCAAGCTGGTGGAAGAAGAGAGGACGCCCCTTTCCCTGGTGGAAAAAGACCGCGTCATCGAGGAGATTCTGGATGAGGTCTTCGGCCTGGGGCCGCTCGAGCCGCTGCTTCAAGATCCGACCGTGAGCGACATTCTGGTGACCACGCCGCGGCTGGTCTACGTGGAGCGCGCCGGCAAACTGTACCGGACGCCGGTGGAATTCAAGGACGACGCACACCTGCTGCGCATCATTGAAAAGGTGGTGTCTCGGGTGGGGCGCCGGGTGGACGAATCGTCGCCGCTGGTGGATGCGCGCCTTCCCGACGGCTCGCGCGTGAACGCCGCGATTCCGCCGGTGGCCGTGGACGGGCCCCTGCTTTCCATTCGCCGCTTCGGACGCACGGGGATGAGAGGCGAAGACCTGGCGGCCAAGCTGGCTCTTACGGAGGGCATGCTGGAACTGTTGAAAGCCTGCGTCAAGGCGCGCCTGAACATCCTGATTTCCGGCGGGACCGGCTCCGGCAAGACCACCCTGCTTAACGCCCTTTCCTCCTACATTCCCGAGGACGAGCGCATCGTGACCATTGAAGACGCGGCCGAGCTGCGCCTGCAGCAGACGCACGTGGCGCGCATGGAGACCCGGCCGGCCAACGTGGAGGGCGTGGGCGCCATCCACATCCGGCAGCTCGTCATCAACGCCCTGCGCATGCGCCCCGACCGCATCATCGTGGGCGAGGTTCGCGCGGAAGAGGCGCTGGACATGTTGCAGGCCATGAACACGGGCCACGATGGATCGCTGACCACGATTCACGCCAACACGCCCCGCGACGCTCTGGGCCGCCTCGAAGTCATGGTCGGCATGGCCAACGCGAACATGGGCGTGCGCTCCATCCGGCAGCAGGTGGCGTCGGCCGTCAACCTGTTCGTGCAGGTGGCCCGCTTCAGCGACGGGTCGCGCCGCGTGACGCACATCACCGAAGTGGTCGGCATGGAGCAGGACATGATCACGCTCCAGGATATTTTTCTGTTCGAGAAGACGGGGATTGTGGAATCCGGAAGGGTGCTCGGCCGGTTTCGCGCCACCGGCATCCGTCCCCGCTTCTGCGAACGCCTTAAAGCGTGCGGCATCAACTTGCCGCCCCAACTGTTCCAGACGGTGGTGGAGATTAACTGATGCCTGTAGGCGCAATCGTCTCCTTCGTGGTGGTCTTCGCGCTCACCCTGCTGGCAGTGAGCCTGGGGTTGAAGTTCGTCGACACCCGGCGCAAGACGCAGATGACCGAGATGCTGCACACGGCCGCCGGCGAGCCGGTGGTGGCAATCGAGCACCTGCTCAAGGAGATCAATTCGGAGAGCGCCTCGGGATTCAAAGCCCTGCTCGCCTCGTTGCACTTCACGCGTCGCGCCCAGGAGCAGATCCAACAGGCGGGTTTGAACTGGTCTTCCACGCGGCTGCTGGTCAGCATGGCCATAACGGCGGCCCTCGGGATGGGTTTGGGCACGCTGCTTCCGTTTCTGGTGAACGGCCCCATTACGGCCGTGGTCGTGGGCCTGGCTTGCTCGACGCTGCCGTACCTGTACGTGCGGCAGAAGCGCCAGAAGCGGCTGGACACGCTCGAGGAGCAATTTCCGGAGGCGCTCGACTTTCTTTCGCGTTCGATGCGGGCCGGCCATGCGTTCTCCATCAGCCTGGAAATGGTGGGCGAGGAGATCGCGGATCCACTGGGGCAGGAATTCCGCGCGCTCTTCAACGAGCAGAACCTGGGCGCGCCGCTGGATGTCGCGCTGCGCAATTTCGGCGTGCGGGTGCCGCTGCTCGACGTGCGCTTCTTCACTTCATCGGTGTTGCTGCAAAAGCAGACCGGCGGCAACCTGAGCGAGATTCTCACGCGGCTGGCGTACGTCATCCGCGAGCGCTTCCGTTTGAAGGGGCAGGTGAAGGCGGCCAGCGCCCACGGGCGGCTCACCGCCACCATTTTGACCTTGCTGCCGGTGGGCACCATGCTGGGCCTGCTGGTGGTGGCGCCGGGGTATTTGCAGGGCATGGCCGCGGATTCCGACGGCAAGTGGATGATCGGCGGCGCCATCGCGGCCCAGATTCTCGGCAATTTTTTCATTAAGAAGATCATCAACATCAAGGTTTGACATGGTACATCCACTGGCGTTTTCCGTTCTTACATTTCTGGCGTTAATGTCGGTGATGACGTGGGCCGGGTACCGCGTGTTATACAAGCCCGGCCGCTTCCTGAAACAACTGGGCAGCCCCGTGATCGGCGACGATGCGCGCCACCCCATGGCCATCGACGAGGAGCCGGAAGCTAGCACCCTGATCACGGTGCTGCACCAGATCGGCGCCCACGTGCCGTCGTCGAAAGCGGAGACCGCCGATCTGCGCACGCAGTTGATCCGGGCGGGTTACCGTTCCGAGGGTGCGCCGATGGTGCTCTACGGCCTGAAGATCGTGGCCGTCCTGGCGATGCTGGTGCCGTGCGTCATGCTCGAATCCGACATGCCGTCCAACCCCGTCATGAAGCTGGCCCTGATGGCTTCCGGGGTGGCCGCGGGGTGGATTCTCCCGCGATTCGTACTGGAAAAGAAGGTGGCCAAGCGGCAGAACATTATCCGCCTCTCGCTGCCCGATGCGCTGGACCTGATGGTGGTCTCGGTGGAAGCGGGTTTGGGCCTCGACCAGGCCATCCAGCACGTGGGGCGCGAACTGCAGGAGAGCCACCCGGAGCTCAGCGAAGAGCTGTCGCTGGTGACGCTGGAGATGCGCGCCGGCAAGCGGCGCTCCGAGGCCCTGCGCAATCTTGCGGAGCGCACCGGCGAACCGGAAATCCGCAAGCTGGTGGCCATCCTGATTCAGAACGATCGCTTCGGCACGAGCATGGGCGAATCGCTGCGCAACCACTCGGACTTCCTGCGCATCCGCCGGCGGCAGGAGGCTGAAGAGCGCGCCGGCAAGGTGGGCGTGAAACTGGTATTCCCGATTTTCTTTTTCATTTTGCCGTCGATGATGATCGTGGCGGCAGGCCCTGGCATTTTACAAATCTTCAAATATTTGTTCCCCATGATGAAACAAATCGGTGGCTGAAGATAAGGAGAAACGAAGATGAGCGGCACAGTGGTTCAAGGTTTGATGTGGCTGGGAGCTTTCGGCCTCTTGTTCACTTTCATGAGACGGCGGCGCGCCCGGCGGACCCACCAATAGGGGAATTGCGGGGTGGTCCCCGAGGCGCGGGGCACCCCCGGCAAGCCATCACGAATGAAAGGAGAACGATATGAACCTCGCGATTCAAGGAGCGATCTGGCTGGGGGCGGGTGTCACCCTCATCATGCTGTTGTCGCGTCGGCGCAGGCGTCGAGTGCTCCGGTAGTATCCGCGAACAGCGGCTGGCGGGAGATGGCATGCCAAGCAGATTCTCCCGCCAGCCCTGTACCCCCTATGGCGATTGGGATTCTTGTCGGCCAACAGAATCGGGATGGTGGCTGGCCATACGTCCGCGGCTCGTCATGGACCGAACCCACGGCCTACGCCGTGCTGGCGTTGCTGGCGGCGGGAGAGACGGAGCCAGCCAAGCGCGGCCTGCGGTGGATTCTCGCAGCCCAGCGGCCGGACGGAGGCTGGCCTCCGCAACCTGGCCTCGAGCAGAGCACATGGGTGACCGCGCTGGTGGCGCTGCTGCCTCTGCAGCAGCTTGGCGTCAGGGCGCATGCTCGCGCCATCGCCTGGCTGCTCGAAACCACCGGCAGGGAATCCACCCTGACGTACCGGTTGCGGGAGTGGCTCCTGGGCAACCCGAGGCCCCCCGAGCAGGAGTTTCCAGGCTGGCCGTGGACACCGGACGCGGCCGCGTGGGTTGGTCCGACTTCTCTGGCGGTGCTCGCGCTGGATAAGGAGTATCGCCAGAGGCCGTCGCCGGCGATCCGGGAACGAATCGATTCCGGCCGGCGGTTCCTGCTGGCGCGCATGTGCCGTGAAGGCGGATGGAACCACGGGTCGGTGCGAGCCCTGGGATACGAGTCCCACCCTTACCCGGAAACCACCGGAATGGCACTGGCGGCCCTGCGCGGTGTCCCCTCGCCCGGCACCGAGCGCGGCCTGGCGGTGGCCCGGCGCTTCCTGGGGGAGTGCCGCTCGGCGGACGCCCTGAACTGGTTGCGGCTGGGCCTGCTGGCGCATGGGCAACTGCCGGCGGGCTACTGCCATCCGGCGGGGATCGAGGACCGCACGCTTCTGGATACGTCCCTCGGACTGCTCGTCGCCGAGGCGGAAAAAGGGCGGGACTTCTTGCTGGCTTAACCCATGTCGCCAACACTCACCAGACGCGAATGGCTGGCAGCCTCGGCGGGGACCGCGCTGCTCACCGGCTGCGGCGAGCAAAGGCCGATCGCAGCGTCGATCGTCTCGATTGTGCGCGCGCCGGTTTATGACCAGCGCCTCTATGAGACGGTGCGCCGGATGGTGGAAGAGCATCGGCTCGAAGTGCGCGGCCGCCAGGTCGTGCTCAAACCCAATCTGGTCGAGTTCGAGCCGGAAAGCACCATCAATACGCATCCCCTGCTGGTGCATGCCGCCTTCGAAGCCTTCCGGGCGATGGACGCCGCCAGTGTGCGCATCGCCGAGGGGCCGGGGCACCGCCGCAACACGCTCGACCTGGCGGACGCGGCCGGATACTTCAAAACCGTGCCGCGCTTCGAAGACGTCTTCGTGGATCTCAACCTGGATGACGTCACGCGCGTGCGCCCCGCCCGCCAGTTCGCGCGTCTCGGCGCGCTCTACCTTCCCAACACCGCATTGGGCGCGGACCTGCTGGTTTCGATGCCAAAGATGAAGACCCATCACTGGGCGGGCGCGACGCTGGCCATGAAAAACCTCTTTGGCGTGGTGCCGGGCGGCATCTATGGATGGCCCAAGAACGTGCTCCACTGGGCCGGCATCCATGAATCGATCGCCGACCTGCATGCCATCTTTCCGCGTCAGTTTGCGATCGTGGACGGCATCGTCGGCATGGAAGGCAACGGTCCCATTCAGGGCACACCCAAGCCCGCAGGGGTGCTGGTGGCGGGCCGCGATCGGGCTGCCGTGGATGCCACTTGCTGCCGCATCATGCGGATCGAGCCATTCAAGATACAATATCTGCGCCTGGCGGGCGGCGGAGAATCGCACATCACGGAGCGGAATATCCGCCAGATCGGCGAAAGCCTTTCCGCGGTTGCCACACCGTTTGAACTGATACCCGAATTCCGATGGGTTCGAATGGAGAACAGTTAGATGCCAGCGCAACTCGCCGATCCGTGTCAAACCGCACCGCCGAACCGGCCGGGATGGAGCGCCCGATTCACCGCCATGAGCCGGGGCCGCGCGATCTATGTGCTGGTCTCGCTGTTGCTGCTGGCCCCCTGTCACTGGCAGCCGCGCCTCGAAGCCGGCGATCTTTCCAGCCATATCTACAACTCCTGGCTGGCGCGGTTGATCGAGAGCGGGCGGGCACAAGGGCTGGAGACCGTCCACCAGTCCACCAACCTTCTTTTCGACCTCATTCTGAACGGGTTGTTCCAGCTTGTGGGCGCGGAGGCGGCCCAGCGCATCTCCGTTTCCCTCGTGGTCCTGACTTTCGTCTGGGGCGCGTTTGCGTTTATCGCCGCGGTCTCCGGCCGCCGCCCCTGGTACCTCATGCCCGCGATCGCCATGCTGGCTTACGGCTGGGTCTTTCACATGGGCTTCTTCAATTTCTACCTAAGTCTCGGGCTGAGCTTCTGGGCCTTGGCCCTGGCGTGGGAATGGAAGCCCCGGCGGCTCGCCGCCGCGGCGCTCGTCCTGGCGCTCGCCTATCTCGCCCACCTGCTGCCCGTAGTCTGGACCGCCGGCCTTTTGGCGTACATGTGGCTGGCCGACCGCACCACGCCGCGAGCGCGCGCCTGGATGATTGCTGTCTCTCTGCTGGCGATGGTCCTGTTGCGCGCCCTGGTCGACAGCACCTTGATTGCCCAGTCGTCACTGCAGCAGATCTCCATGACCTTGGACGTCGGCAGGAGTTGGACCTTCGACGCCAAGTACTACCTGGTGCTGATGGGTTTGTTGCTGGTTTGGGGAGCGCTGTTCCTGGAGTTGGTACACCATTGGGGAACGCGCCGCGTGGTTTCGAGCGTCCCCTTCCAGGTTTGCGTCCTCGGCGCCGCGGGCGTTTTCCTCCTCCCCGTTACCTTGCTCATCCCGGGCTTTGACCACGCCCTCGTATGTATCGCCGAGCGCATGGCGCTCGGTGTGAGCGTTTGCGTTTGCGCCCTGTTGGGAGCGGCCAAGCCGCGAATGTTGGAACGTTGCGCCCTGGTTGCAGTGGCGCTGATCTTCTTTGTTTTCCTCTACCGGGATGAGCGCGCCATGAACGCGCTGGAAGACCGGATGCAAGACGCCGTGGCGCAATCGGCTCCGGCCCACCGTGTGGTGATTCGAGGTGTGACAGCAGGCATCCCATGTGGAAGCACGAATTGGAAACCCTTCAAGGATCGGCGGCCCCATACTTGAGTCCCGAGCGCCGGGAAGCCGTGCCCTGGCGCCGGATACTGGTGGAAGGCGGAATCCTGCTCGCCATGCTCTTGACCTCGTCGTGGCTGATTCGCCGCTAGTGTACCAAGGGGCCCGGCGCCGCCAGCAGCACCATCAGGTTCCATACCACCAGTCCGCCGTACCAGTAGCTGATCCACCGGATCAAGTGGTGCTTCTTGGCATATATGCAGATCCCTCCTAAACCCAGCGCCAGCATTTTGGAGACTACCACTCCCGCCACCGGGCCGGAGTGCATCAGCATCTGAATGAACGGGCTGGCTTCGTGCGCCCCCACTTTCAACCCCAGTAGGGTGGTCAGCACATCCAGCAGTTGCAGGTAGATGAAGATTTGAACCGTGGCCATCCAGTTTTCCCAGTCACTCTATCGGCGCTTCTCTCCCATAATTGTAGTCGCTACGGGGCCGGAAATATCGCCCGTTTTGTACCGCCTGTACCAGTGGAATGGCCCCGGTCCGGCCTAGTACGAATTCACAATCTACCCAAACAACTTCTATAATGCTGAAGTGACGTTTCAGAAAGCCATCCTCTTCTGTACCGTTCTTGTGTGCCTGCCCGCCACCCCAGCCCTGGCCGTCGACCTGAAAAGCTCAGTGGTAGTCGTGTCAGCCAGCCTGACCCCCGCGGAAAAAAAAGCCGCCGGCATGCTGGCCGATGAAATTGAGAAGCGCACCCGCATCCGCCTGCCGGTCACCGATCGCTGGTCCGGCTCCGGGGCTGCCATTCTCATCGGCCAGGAGTCCGGGCTGCGCAACCTCAGCCGGAAGTTCGCCGATCGTCTCATGCCGGCGGTCTCCGGGGCTGAGGGATACCGGGTTCAGGTAATAGACGGCGTGGTGCTGGTGGCGGGCAACGACGCTCGCGGCACGCTGTTCGGCGTGGGAGCGCTGCTCCGCAACCTGCGCATGGACCGCGACACGCTGCAGGTCCCCGACGGCCTCAGACTCGCCAGCGCGCCCCAGTATCCGCTGCGCGGCCACCAGCTTGGGTACCGCCCGAAGACCAATTCATACGATGGCTGGAGCGCGCCGGTCTGGGAGCAGTACATGCGCGACCTGGCGGTGTTCGGCACCAACGCCATCGAGCTGATCCCGCCGCGCTCGGACGACGCCGCCGACAGCCCGCTGTTTCCGCTGCCGCCCATGCCGATGATGGTCGAGATGTCGCGCATCGCCGATTCTTACGGACTCGGCGTGTGGATCTGGTATCCGGCCATGGACCGCGACTACTCGGATCCGAAAACGGTCGAGTTTGCGCTGAACGAGTGGGGCGAGGTGTTCCGGCAACTGCCGCGCATCGACGCGGTTTTCGTGCCCGGCGGCGATCCGGGCCACACCCAGCCGAAGTACTTGATGGCGCTGCTGGAGAAAGAGACCGGGGTGCTGCACCGGTATCATCCGCAGGCACAGATGTGGGTCTCACCGCAGAGCTTCAACCAGGAATGGATGGACGAGTTCCTGGGCATTTTGAAGAACCAGCAACCGGCCTGGCTGGACGGCGTGGTATTCGGACCGCAGGTGCGCATGAGCCTGCCGGAGCTGCGCGCGGCGGTGCCGAAACGGTATCCCATCCGCCACTACCCGGACATCACGCACAGCCGTAGTTCCCAGTATCCGGTACCGGACTGGGACGTGGCGTACGCGGTCACCGAAGGGCGCGAGACCATCAATCCGCGCCCGGTGGACGAGGCCAGCATCTTCCACCTGCTTCAGCCGTACACCATCGGCTTCCTGACCTATTCGGAAGGCTCGAACGATGACGTTAACAAGATCGTGTGGAGCGGCCTGGGCTGGAATCCCGGTGCGAAAGTGACCGACATTTTGCGCGAGTACAGCCGGTATTTTATCGGCGACCGCTACACCGACACCTTCGCGCAGGGGCTGATGGCGTTGGAACGGAACTGGCGCGGGCCGCTGGCGACCAATGCCGGCGTGTACGCCACGCTCCAGCAGTTTCAGGAGATGGAGCGGACCGCGGCTCCCGGCGTGCTTGCCAACTGGCGCTTTCAACAGGCGCTCTACCGCGCCTACTACGACGCCTACACACGCAGCCGGCTGCTCCATGAAACCGAACTCGAAGATCAAGCCATGGCCGAGCTTCGCAACGCGGGAACCACCGGGGCATTGGCGGCTATGAACCGCGCGGAAGAAATTCTGAATCGCGCGGTGACGGATGGCGTGGCGGCGGACTGGCGCGCGCGCATCTTCGAACTGGCCGAAGCCCTGTTCCAGAGCATCCGGATGCAGTTGAGCGTCCCGCGGTACAAGGCCATCTCGGTGGATCGCGGGGCGAACCTCGATACCGTGGACGTGCCGCTCAACAACCGCGTGTGGCTGAAGCAGAAGTTCGCGGAGTTGCGGCAGACCCCGGATGAATTCGCGCGGCTGAGAGAGTTGGACCAGATTGTCCACTGGACCGATCCGGGTCCGGGCGGGTTCTACGACGATCTGGGGAATCTGACCCAGCAGCCGCACCTGGTGCGCGGGGCGGCGTACGAGAAGGACCCGGCGTTCCTGGAATCGCCGCTGGTCGGATTTGCGGGGACCTCGAACTTGCGCAGCTCATGGTGGACGCACGCGGAATCGCTGGGCGACTCTCCGCTCCGCATGCGCTACCAGGATCTCGATCCCAACGCCCAATACAAGATCCGCGTCGTGTATGCCGGCGACAGCCCCCGCGTGAAGATTCGCTTGCTGGCCAATGACACCATCGAGGTGCATCCGTTGATTACCAAGCCGGCGCCCGCCAGGCCGCTGGAGTTCGATATCCCGAAGCAGGCAACCGGGACAGGCGTGCTGGACTTGAGCTGGTACCGGGAACCGGCCCTGGGGGGAAACGGGCGTGGATGCCAGGTGGCCGAAGTCTGGCTGATCAGGAAATGACCGCTCCTCACCCATGAACCCGCGATACAAGTGGTACGTCGTCGGGATGCTGTGGTGGATCGCGTTCTTTAATTACGCGGACCGCCAGGCGATCTTTTCGCTGTTTCCCCTGCTGCAGAAGGAACTGCACCTGACGCCGGTCGAACTGGGACTGCTGGGTTCGTCCTTCGCGTGGGTGTATGGGCTGTGCGCGCCGTTTGCGGGGAACATCGTGGACCGGGTCCGGCGCAAGTCGGCGATCCTGGGGGGACTCGAAGCGTGGAGCGTCATCTGCGCAGCGACGGCGGTATCGCGCAACTTCAGCCATCTGCTGTTCTTCCGCGCAGCCGGGGGGCTGGGCGAGACATTCTATTTTCCGGCGTCGGTCTCATTGATCAGCGATTATCACGGTAAGGAGACGCGCTCGCGCGCCCTGGGAATCCATCAGACCAGCGTCTATATCGGGACCATCGCGGGCGCATTCTTTGCGGGTCTCATCGGGCAACACTACGGATGGCGGTGGTCATTCATCGTTTTCGGAGGGCTGGGCGTGGTTCTGGGATTGGTCCTGAGCAGGTTTCTGATTGAGCCGAAACGCGGCGCTTCCGAATTCACGGCCGGCCAGACCGCGGAGCGGATTCCTTTGGCGCGATTCTTGCGCATCCTGTGGAACACGCCGACCGCGCTGATCCTGATGGCCACCTTCGTGTGCGCGAATTTTGTGGCGGCAGTGCTGCTCTCCTGGATGCCGGCATTCCTGTACGATAAGTTTCACCTGAGCCTGGCGGCAGCGGGGCTGACGGCCACCATCTTTGTGCAACTGGCGAGCACCGCCGGATCGCCGCTGGGCGGCTGGCTGGCGGACTTCCTGCAGAGGCGCACGCCAGGCGGGCGGATGATGGTGCAGGCAGTGGGCGTGCTGGGCGGCGCGCCATTCGTGGTGCTGTGCGGGCTGACCACCTCGGTGACGTGGCTGGTGGTGGCGCTAATCGCCTGGGGGCTGTTCAAGGGTCTGTATGATGCCAATATTTTCGCTTCGGTATTTGACGTGATCCGGCCCGAGGCGCGCGGCACGGCGGCGGGATTCATGAACATGGTGGGGTGGCTGGGAGGCGGTGGGACCGCGCCCATCGTCATCGGCTACATCGCCCAGCGCGCCAGCCTGGGCCTGGGCATCGCCATGGCGGCGGCGGTGTACGTGGCGGCGGGCGCGCTGCTGATTGCGGGGATCACAGGGTTCGTGCGGCGCGATGCGGCACGGATGCAGGCGCAGCTTGCGGCGCAGGTTGGCGGAGGATCATTCCGTGGATAGTCGAAGCCAGGTACCGGTCAATCTCGCTTTCAGCCCGAGCGCGGCGCTGGCCGATCACATCCTGGACGTGGTGGCGGGTACGCAGGCCGCTGTAGCCGCCTGCGTCAAATCCAGGACCGGCACTCTAAATGCGTTCCTGAATCTTCGCCTCAGCCCGGTGCGGATGTTGCAGGCGAGCGAACAGGAGATCTATGACGACGCCCGCGGCCTGCTCCGCGCGGCCGGCAGGCGTGAGCGCGTAGGTGTCTGCTCGATCAATATGGATCGGGATACCCCGGATCAGAACGTCCGCGCCATGTTTCGGGCGGTCCGAGATTATGAAGCGGAGGCTGTGTGACCGCGCCCTTCCAGATCTGCGGCTCCTGCAAATGCGCCTGGGCGACGTGGGACAGCTTCGTCCTGGATCCGGCCGTGCGCCTGCTGGGCCTTCAGTCCGAGATCGCCCTTCCGGATGTTAACCTGCTGGTATTCGAGCACGGCTGCGGCAGTTCCATCTCGATCCTCTCCAGGCGGCTGCGCCACCTCCTGCCCGAACCGGAGCCGGGCGACCCGGCGGTCAGGCTGATGGGCACTGCCCAATGTCGGGGCCACTGCCGCTACTTGAATGACCTGGAGGCCTGCGACGCCCCGTGCAGCAACGCGAGGGACCGTGGGCTCATCCTGCTCGTGCAGCGCATGAAGAAAGGGGAATCATGATGCGCAGTCTTTTGTTTCTGATCCTGGCCGGGATGCGGCTGCTGTCCGCCCAGACCGCGCTGCCAACGGAATGGATCGATCCCGACACCGGGCATCGCGTGATCCGCCTTTCGCGCGAACCCGGCACCGCTTCGCTCTATTTTCACCAGAACGCATACTCGGTTGACGGCAAGAAACTGGTGGTCACCAATTCCCACGGAATCGCCACCATCAATCTGGCTACGCGCGAAATCGATCAGGTGGTCGAGGGGCGTGTGAACATCCTCATGACTGGCCATAAGACCGGCCAGATTTACTACACGAAAGAAGGCGCCATTTACGCCACCGATCTGGACACCCACGCTACCCGTGAGGTGGCGAAGATTCCAGTCCAGGCGGGCCGCGGCGGCGCATTCGCCGTCAACGCGGATGAAACCATGCTGGTGGGCATCGCGGCCGATCCCGATGGAAAAACGGTTCCTCGCACGCCGCCGCCCGGCGGGATGGGCGGAGGCCTGGAGAGGGGCTGGGCGGCGGGCACGCCGAAGATGCTCTACACCATCGACATCAAGACGGGAGAGTTCCGCAAGATCTACACCGAGAACGACTGGACCAACCACCTCCAACTGTCTCCCACCGATCCCCATCTCATCATGTTCTGCCATGAAGGACCGTGGCACTATAACGACCGCGTGTGGACCATCCGCACGGATGGCACGGGCCTGCGATTGATGCACGAGCGGACCATGAACATGGAAATCGCGGGGCATGAGTTCTTCAGCGCCGACGGCAAAACCGTCTGGTACGATCTGCAGACCCCGCGCAGCACGGTTTTCTGGGTGGCCGGCGTGGAGATCGCCACCGGACATCGCACCTGGTATCACCTGCAGCGCAACGAATGGTCGGTGCACTACAATGTCTCGGCGGACGGGAAGCTGTTCGCCGGCGACGGAGGCGGCCCCAGCAGCGTCGCCGCCCGGTCTCCCGACAACGAAACCCTCAACCCGCCGGGCAACGGCCAGTGGATCTACCTTTTCCGGCCGGTCATGGTAAAGGGCAGTTCGTTCCGCGACAAGAAAGACCTGATTGACATCGGCTATTTCAAGTCCGAGCGTCTCGTGAATCTGGCGAAGCACGACTACCGGCTGGAGCCCAACGTGACGTTTTCGCCGGACATGAAATGGGTGGTTTTCCGGTCCAACATGCTGGGTCCGGTGCATGTTTACGCGGTCGAAATCGCCAAGAACGCTAATCGTTAACTCTGGGCCCACCGCAATCGGTTATGATGCTCTGTTCAAGTCTGGACCGACTGCCCCATGAAACATTGCCATGAATCTCTGATCGATTTTCCCGTCGTGGTTACCATTCCCCTGCTATGGGGGGACCAGGACGCTTTCGGGCACGTCAACAACCTGGTGTACCTGGGCTGGTGCGAGACGGCGCGTGTCGAATACCTGATCCGCATCGGCCTGTGGCCCGCGTTACCGCCGGCTGGCGTCGGGCCGATACTGGCCAGTATTTCGTGTGACTACAAGCGGCCATTGACTTACCCCGATACGATCTACACAGGCGCCAGGGTGACGCGCGTCGGGAACCGCAGCTTCCAGTTGCAGCATCGGGTGGTGAGCAAAGCCCTCGACACGGTAGTGGCCGAGGTGGAGTCCACCATAGTGGTCCTCGATTACGGCCGCAACAGGACGGTTCCCATCCCCGAGCATTGCCGGAAGGCCATCGAAGATCTGGAATCCAGGCACGCCGGCCGCGGCTTGTAGAAGGAAGGCTTTGGTCGGGGCGAGTGGATTCGAACCACCGACCTCCTGGTCCCGAACCAGGCGCTCTAGCCAGGCTGAGCCACGCCCCGAAGAATCAACCACTTAGCCGAAGGGACCGAGGATTAGAGCCTCTGGTCAAATAGAAACAACGGCTGATGCAGTACCGAGTATACCACCCTTTAAAGCATCCGTGGAAGACGCCAAGGGCACTCTTTGGGCAGTACTGTAGAAATACGCGACAGGGCACCGGTACTTTTCTGGTTCGGAACTCTCAAATACTGCTTGCGCCGGGATCTCAAACTGTGCAAAATATTCGTAACGGTTCCGATTGCTCGGGTGTAGTTGATGCGAGCTTGGGATGCCAAAATGGAAATCCGGTCAAGGAGGAGCGCAAAATGAAACGTTCAGTGATTTGTATGTTCTCGGGCCTCTGTCTGGCGACACTGTTGCACGCAGGCCCCGTTACCTTTGACTTCAGAACGTCGTCGCTGGTGAACACCCTCGGCGGGGACAACGAGCCGAGTATTGGCCCGGTGCTGGCCGACTTGCAGTCAATGGGTCTCACCCTAACCACCGTGGGCGGCCTCGGATTCAATGTCGGTTGCGGATACTCGACTAACAATTGCCTGGGTGCCGACCAGACTTACGTTGACGATTTCGCTGGCCAGATCCACGGGGTGTTTACAGTGCCTTCGGCGATATTTGGCATCATGGAGGCGAACGACCAGAGCCTTGTGAACCTATATGACGCCGGCAGCAGTTTCATCGGGTCATACAATTCGACGTTCAATTACTCTGGCACGCCCGTCAGCTTCTTCGACGTTTTTCTGAACTACGACGCGATGTATACCATCACCTTTAACCCGAGCGCATCCGTCCCTGAGCCCGGGACCCTGGGCATCCTCGGAGCGGGCCTGTTGGGCGTTACCTTGGTCCGTCGCAAGTTCAGGATGTAAGCCTGTCGGTTCACGAGGCACGCAGACTAGGCCGGAGCCCACAGCTCCGGCTACCGCTTTTCGAAGACGCCGCGTACATACTGCCCGAAAAGCCCTCGACACTAAGAGCCGCTACAGGTTTCCCCCCGAAAGAATACTAGCGAGACTATGTGCCCAGACCATCATCCGTACCATAACTCGACTGGTACCGACAGGCCTCGTTTGGGAGCCAAGGCGATGGCATACTGCTTACATGCTTGCTCCATCGTTCGTGATCCTAATTTCGGGATTGGCCGCCTTCTCCATCCGATTAGGTTCTGGGCTGCGAGCCTCTTTTCGGTCCCAGTCTGCCCAGAGAATAATGGCGTACCACCTCCGCACCTGGATGGAGCGCCAGAACAATCAGCAAGCCATTATCACACTTGATGATGGGAACGTTGTGGCTGAGGCGGCGGTGGCCACGGATTAAGCTCGGCTTCGGGCAGATCGACACTCCGCAAAGAACTGTACTCAGCCAGGATTTCCGTTTTGCCATCCTGGCCAGCCACCATCATACTTCCAACAGTGTACTATCGAATTCGTGGCCGAAAACGAAAAGCTGCGTGATTTGCCAGCGGTGCATGAAGTACTGGAACGCCTCTTCCCCGCCCTAGCGCGGTTCCCGCGCGCGCTGGTGGTGGCCGAAATCCGCCGCGTGTTGGATGAACTCCGGGCGGAAATCCTGGGCGGCCGCGCCGCCGGCGGGCCGCCGGTGGAAACGCGCGTCGAAATGGCCCTGGCGGCCCTCGAACGGCCGTCGCTGCGGCGCGTCATCAATGCCACCGGGGTCGTCCTGCACACCAACCTGGGACGCGCGCCCTTGGGACCCATCCACGTCCTGCCCGGCTATTCCAACCTGGAATACGATCTGGCCGCCGGGCGCCGCGGCCAGCGCGATGTGCATGCCGCTGCCCTGCTCCAGCGGCTACTGGGCGCGCCCGGCATCGCGGTCAATAACAATGCCGCCGCCGTCTTTCTGGCGCTTAACGAAATGGCCGGCGGCGGCGAAGTGGTGGTCTCGCGCGGCGAGCTGATCGAAATCGGCGACGGCTTCCGCATTCCCGATATCATGGCGCGGTCGGGCGCGTCCGTCCGCGAAGTCGGCGCCACCAACCGGACCGTGATCGCCGACTACCGTGCCGCCATCGACCAGCGCACCCGGTTGCTGCTGCGCGTCCATCCCAGCAACTTTCGCATCTCGGGCTTCACCGCGCGGCCCGAGCTGCGCGAGCTGGTGGCCTTGGGGCGCGAGCGCGGCGTGCCCGTGTATGAGGACCTCGGCAGCGGCTGCGTGGTGGACCTGCTGGCCTTCGGTATCCAAGAACCGCTGGTCTCCGACAGCCTCAAGGCCGGCGCCGATTTGGTCTCCTTCAGCGGCGACAAGCTGCTGGGCGGTCCCCAGGCGGGGATTCTGGCGGGAAAACCGGAGATCGTCGCCCGCCTGCGGCGCAACCCGCTGTTTCGCGCCCTGCGGCTCGACAAGATCATCTATCAGGCCCTCGGGAACACGCTGCGCAACCTCTTGCTGGAACGATGGGACGATGTCCCCGCGCTGGCTCTGATCCGCCAGACCCCCGATCGGATTCGCGCGCGCGCCGAAGCGCTGGTGGCGCGCGTTCCTGGGATGCGCGCCGAACTCGTCCCCGGAAGCTCCGTCGCCGGTGGTGGGGCCACGCCGGAGCAATCCATTCCCACCTGGCTGATCACCATCCAATGCCCGGACCTGCCGGACGCCGAGCACCGCCTGCGCGCGGGCGATCCGCCGGTCGTGGCCCGCATCGAAAACGAAAGGCTCATCCTGGACTTGAGAACCGTGTTTCCACAAGAAGAGGAAGAACTGGCGGCGGCGCTGCGAAAGTTGTGAGGCCCCGGCTACGCCCGTTCCTGGTAAGTGCCTTCGGCGGTGTTGACGCGGATCTTCTCGCCTTCGGTGATGAACGACGGCACCTGCACCACCAGGCCGGTCTCCAGCTTGGCCGGCTTGGTGACGTTGGACACCGTCGCGCCCTTCATGCCCGGCTCGGTTTCCATCACCGTCAGATCGACTGTCGCCGGCAGCTCCACGCTCATGGCTTTGCCTTCGTAGAATTCCACTTTTACCATCAACTGCGGAATGAGATAGTGGGTGGCGTCGCCCAGCAGGTCCTTCATCAGGTGCATCTGCTCGAAGTTCTCCGTGTTCATGAAATAGTAGTACTCGCCATCGTCGTACAAGTACTGCATTTCATGTTCTTCCAACAGCGCCTTCTCGACGCGGTCCTCGGAAGAGAAGCGGTGCTCGGTCATGGAGCCGCTGCGCAGGCTGCGCATTCTGACCTGCACGAACCCTCGCAGATTGCCGGGCGTACGGTGATTCACGCTGAAAATCGAGTACAGCTCGTTGTTGAACTTGATGACCATCCCAGGGCGCAGTTGTGTTGCGGAAATCATGAAACTCCTCAGTAGTGGTGGCTTAGAAACTTCAGTATAGCAAGCCGTCAGAACGGCAGAATCTCTTCGCGGACCGGGTCGAAATCGATGCGCCTCTTCTGCACGTACGAGAGATTGCCCAGGTGCGACGCTTGCGCTGAGCGGTGGCCGATGAGCACATCTCCGTTGGGCAGTTTGCGTGAGCGGACGCACTCGAGGAAATTCTGAACGTGATCCAGGTCCAGGTCGCTCGCTGCCTGTACTACGGTGGCTTGCGCGTTGCGGCCCGGCGGGTGAAACTCGTAGCGCGAGCGATCGATCCACAGCCGGCCCTGGGTGCCGCACATCTCGATGGCCTCCCCCGTGATGCCGGGAGCCAGCGTGGCTTCGAACGTGGCCGTGAACTGCGACGGGTACTCCAGCAGCACGTTGATGGTGTCGGGCGCGGTGCGGCCGTCCTTGTAGTTGTACACGCCGCCCGCCGCCGACGCCGAAATCGGATTGTCCTGGCCCATGAACATGTGAACCACGTCGATCCAGTGGGTGAACAGGTCGGTCACCTGCCCGCCGCCGAAATCCAGGTAGGCGCGCCAATTCCAGTACTGCTGCGGGTCCCAGTCGCGCCACTTCAGGGGGCCCAGGAAGTGCGCCCAATCGAGGTTCGCGGGCTGCGTCTGGAGCGACGCCGGCGCCTTGCGCAGGTGATATCCGTTGCCGTGCCACCAGGTGCGCGCCAGCGTGATCTTGCCCAGCTTGCCCGTGTCCATGTAAAGTTGTTTGGCCTCCAGGTAGTGCTTGCCGGAACGCTGCTGCATGCCCACCTGGCAAATGCGTTTGTTGAGGCGCGCGGCCTTGACTATGCCGGGGCCCTCTTCGATCTTCAGCGTGAGCGGTTTTTCCACGTACACGTCTTTGCCCGCGTTGAGGGCGTCCGTGGCTACGGCCGCGTGCCAGTGGTCGGGAACCGCGATCAGCACCGCATCCACGTCTTTCAGAGCCAGCAGCGCGCGGTGATCGGTGAAGTCCCTGGCGTTGGGCGCGTCTTTCTTGGCGCGGTCGATCTGCGCGCCGTAGATATCGCACAGCGCCACTACATCGACGTTGCCCGCTTTAATAAACTTCCCCATGTCGCTCCGGCCGCGGTCGCCGCAGCCCACCACGCCGAGTTGCACCCGGTCGTTAGCTCCGAAAACTCGGGAATAGGAAAGCGCCGTAGCGGCGGTGACGCCACGGAGGAAGGCCCTGCGGGGCACATCGGTTTCAGACATAACTAGATTATATTGCGTTTCACCGTGCTACTTTGAACGCATGCCGCAACCGCCCGGTCAAACCGCGAAACTGGACGCCGTCTTCACGCGCAGGGCGCTGTTTCTGCTGATTGCCCTGCTGCTCGGCGAAACCACCATCAACTTCATCGATCGCCAGGTGCTCTCGGTTCTGGCGCCTACGTTGCGGAGTGAATTCCACTTGAGCAACAGCCAGTATGCGGCCATCATCAACGCGTTCATGGCGACGTACGCGGTGGGTTTAACCTGCGCCGGATATGCGCTCGATCGTCTGGGCGTGGGGCGGGGACTCACGCTGTCGGTGAGTTGGTGGTCCGCCGCCGGTATGCTGACTGCCCTGACCCGAGGGCCGCTGAGTCTGGGTTTGTTCCGCAGCCTGTTGGCCGTCGGCGAGGCCGGGGCTTGGCCTGCATTCGCCAAGGCGACGGCCGCATGGGTGCCCTCCGAGGCCCGCACCCTGGCCATCGGAGTCTGCAACAGCGGATCGAGCCTGGGCGCCATGATCGCTCCTCCCCTGGTTGTGGGCATCACGGCCATCGCCGGCTGGCGCGGCGCCTTCATCGCCACCGGCGGCCTCGGCTTCCTATGGGTGCTGGCATTCCAACTGTTTCGCAGGACCCATCCCCAGATGGCCCGCGCGGAGAGCCAGCCCATCGCGGCCGGCGACCGCATTCGCTGGGTTGAATTGCTTCGTTACCGGCAGACCTGGGCGGTCTTCTTCTGCCGCTTTTTCGCCGACCCCCTGTGGTTCTTCTATGTCTTCTGGATTCCGGAGTTCCTCGCGCGCGAGCGCGGACTGGACCTGGCAGGCATCGCCGCCGTGGCGTGGATTCCCTTCCTGGTCGCCGACCTCTCGAACTTCTCTGGCGGATATCTGGCGCTGCGCCTGCAGCGCGCCGGCTGGAGCGTAAATCGCACACGCAAGACGATGATGGTGATGGGGACGGTGTTGTCTCTCGCCGGCATCCTGGCGGTATTCTCACATTCCCTGTTCTGGACCATCGCCCTGATTTCGGTGGCCATTTATTTCTGGATGTTCTGGTCGATCACGATACACAGCCTGCCGGGCGACTATTTTCCGCCGCGCGCGGTGGCCTCCGTTTACGGTATCGGCGGCACCGGTTCCACCGTTGGCTCGGTAATCAGCACCTGGGCAGTGGGCCGCACCCTGGATGCCACTCACAGCTATGCACCCGTTTTCATCGGACTCGGCCTGCTGATGCCCATCGCGCTGCTGGCCGGCACGGCATTGATGGGGCGGGTGGAACCGGTGAAAGACTTTTAGGTCGGCAGTGGGGCAGGATGGCATCCTGCGCGGCGGTTGGTAACCGCCTCAGCCAGCTCGCCTGAGCGCCGGGGCGTTTTCGACAGTGATGCGGGGCCGCGGGTTGGGGAGTGGAACGGGCAGACCCTGCTCCTCCAGCAGCCGCACGTGATCGGTCATGCCCCACTTGGCCTGATAGAGACAGTCTTCGATGGAATGTCCCACCCCACTGAAGCCCTCCAGGTCGGGAGAGTAGAAAGAGAAAAAGTCGGGCTCCGAGGTTGCCTCGATCACGAGCGAGTAGCGCAAGTCAATCATCACCCACTCCTGGCTTGATTCCGGCGGCCTTCAGGATTGCATGGCATGTGCCAGCCGGAATTTCCTTTGGGCCATGGTAGTCAACGCGGATCAGTCTGTCGTGTCCCGGCTTCCGATAATACCTGACGGAACCCTTTTCCTTGAGCAATCGGAATCCGTGGCTTTCGAGCATACGAACCAACTCGCTGAACCGCAAAGCTTCGTTGACCCTTCTCCAGTCTACCGCCAGACCGGCCAACAGGTGGGGGGGCGGTCGTGCTCTGTCACGGCAACAGCACCACATTCGACCGCCACACCGCGAACTTCTGCGCCGACGGCTCGACCACGCTCACCTGGCACGTGTACTTGCCCGGCTGCAACTTCGCCAGAGGCACGCTGAAGCTCACCGGCACCGCTTTCGATTTGGCGTTCAGCCCGTCCGTGATCTTGAGCGGCGCGGTTTCGAACGCCTTCACCCTGCCGCGATAGAAACTCACGCTTGCCACCATCAGTTGCGTTTTCTGGGCGGCCGGCTGGTAGGCCTCCAGATACACGTACAGGTCTTGTTCCTGGCGGAACACCCGCGTCACGCTGGGAATCAGCTTCTGGTTGTCCCGCACCAACGGGTTGGCGGCGATCAGCTTCTTGTCCCGCTCGGCGCTGGCCACCGCCGTGTCGAGCTTCTCGCGCTGATAGCTCAGCACCACCGAACTGATCGGCAGGTATCTCTGGTCGGTGGTGAGGTCCGGGATTACAACCTTGGTTTCGAAAGTCCCCATTTTCCCGGTTTCGTTCTCTCTCGCGAGAAATTTCAGAGTGTAGGTCCCAGGCTGGAGCGTGAAACCGGTGTCGTATTCCAGGTTGTGCTTGGACAACTGGCCGGCGGTCTCGCCCTTCAGTTTGACCGTGATATCGTCGCGCACATTGCCCGCGAGCGCTCCCTTGGCGTCCTTCACTTCGCCGATGAAATCGAGGCGCGTCGTCTCCGCTCCGCCCTTCCTGGCCAGCTCGATGTCGCTGCCCGGGATCTTCACCGACACGGGAACAAAATACCGGTCCTTCGCCAGCCGGAAGTAATTCACTTCCAGGGCCACAGTGAGGTCGGTCACGGGATCGCCCAGCATCAGCGCCTCCTGCAACTGGCTCTCCCGGTCCGAAGCAGTGAACTGCTTGAATTCCTTGCTGGCGAAGTAGCCGCTGCGGTAGTCGAGTTTGGCGGTCGGATTTCCGTTGATCTGCACCTTGATGCGGCGATAGCGGCCGTCCAGCGCGGTGTTGGTGCTGTAGTAACCAAGAATGTAATAGCTCGAGATGTCTTGCTGCGCCTGCATGATGCCCAGCGCGAGGTCGTTTTGATCGAGCAGCGCCTTGCCGCCGGTGTCGGATGCCAGCGTGTACAGCGTTTCCTGCTGGCCCTGGAAGTTCTCCTGGGCGGTCCGCTGCGAGCTGCCGGAGTACATGCCCTGGCCGCCGGGCGAGGCTTGCGTGGCGTCGCCCAATGGAGCGGTGGCCACCAGGCCGCGCGCATCCACCGGATAAAATGCCACGTTGCCGCGGATGGCGGCGTTGATGGTGGCGCGCAACTGCGCCTGGTTGTCGATGCCGGTGCGGCTCATCCCGCTGGCGAAATAGACCAGCGCCTTTTTCTCGGGCAGACTCGCCAACATTTTGACAGCCGATTCCAGCGCGGCCAGCTTGCGATCGGTGTTGAAGATGTTGAACTCGTTGTCATCCGCGGTGTACGCCGCTCCGGTATCGCCCTCGCTGTCGTCGCCGGTGCTGCCGTTCGTCATCCCAACCTCGCCGATGGCCAGACCCTTGACCACCTGAGCCAGGCGGTCGCGATCGCTGGTGAAGTCCTGAAGGACGGTCAGATCGGTCGAGTACGTCAGCACCGCCACCAGGTCGGACTGCGTCATTCGGGCATCGAGGAATTTCAACGCCGCCTGCTGCGCGCGGATTTGGTCCGCCACCGCCATGCCCGCCTGGTCGAAGAACAACACCAGCAGGCGGCGGTCCTTGTACTTGACCTCGCCGGGCTTGGCTGGGGCGATCTGGGTTGCGACCGCCGGCTTCACCGCCGCGGGCGCCGCCAGCACAGCATCTTCCAGCCTCTGGTATTCGAATACCTTGATCTGCTGCGGCTTGCCGTCTTCCGTGACGGTGAAGTCCGACGCCTTCAGCCCAGTCACCGGCTCGCCGTTCTTGTCCTTGGCCGAGATATTGACCACCACCAACTGAGTAGTGGCTTCGAACTTGATACCTTGATGCGCCATCGCGGCCAAGCTGGCGATGAGAAAAGTGGTTATGATTGCTCGCATTAGAATCGAAACCTCAAGTTAATGGTGAGCTTGCGCATAGCGGCGGCGCCGGTGGCCAAACCGTAAGTGCTGGAGCCCAGCACGGTTCCCCAATTGGTGATGGTGACGCGATTCAGAATGTTTTGGGCCTGGAACTGGAGATCGGCGCTGCGCCGCTCGCCAAACCGGAAAACCCGTCCCAGGGAACCGTCGAGCGAAAATGTGGTCGGGCCGGGGATGGTGTTCCTACCGGCATTTCCCCACTCCCCAGCTAGCGGCGCCGTGAACGCTGCGGTGTTGAACAGCATTCCGGAAACCTCCACCGGCAGCCCGGTGGCGCTGGCCCGGACGGTATTGGCGACCGCCGTCCCGCCAACTTGCGAGAGGTTCCCGCCGACGATGGCGGTGAACGGCGATCCTGAGCGAAGGCTGATGTTCCCGCTGATGGTCCAGTCCTTCATGAGCGCGCCCTTCCAGCCGTTCACCAGTGTGCCGCCGGCCATCCCCATGCCGGTCGAGTACTGCAATTGCATGGAGAGATTGTGCCGCGCATCGAAGCTGGAAAGCGCACGCTCAGCGGCCAGGTCGAGCCAGTCTTGCGCCACCGGGGTATTGCCTTGGCCGCGCCCGCCGGTCCCGGCGTTGTCGATGGATTTCGAAAACTGGTACGCAGCGTGCGCCATGATGCCGCTGTGGAAGCGGCGGTTCAGTTGGAATTGCGCGGCATGGTAGATGGAGTCGCCGTTGGAAGCCTCGTAGATGAAGCTGTGTGGCAGCGCGGACTCCGTCGCTCCGGGCGCAACCGAGTTTGGTATGAACTGCTGATCCAGCCGCGTGCCTTTGGTGCCGAGGTAGCCGGCTGTACCGAAAAAGGAGAAAGGCAAATCGTGCTGAACCGAGAGGCTCCAGGTCTGCGCGTAGCCGATGCGGTAGTTCGGATCGACGGCATAAGTATTGGTGAGCGTCTGGCTGGCCGCGGAGAGGAAGCC
Organism: Bryobacterales bacterium; assembly: GCA_963768385.1. GTDB lineage: Bacteria > Acidobacteriota > Terriglobia > Bryobacterales > Bryobacteraceae > Fen-178. The sequence goes on along the minus strand of CAVYHQ010000011.1, from coordinate 355,969 downwards.
GTTCTGGAGGCTCAGGGGATTGGCGGCCGAACTGGACACGCTCAACGCTTGGGCGAAGGGCGGTTGCTGCGCCATGTTGCCGGCGATGAGGCTGTAGACCGAGGTGTTGTAGTAAACTCCATATCCGCCGCGCACCACCAGCGATCCGTTCGTCAAAGGCCGCCAGGCGAATCCAAGCCTGGGCGAAATGTTGTTGCGGTCCGGACGGATCAGGGAGCGCGCCGCCGGCTCCGCCTCGACCGCCGTGACGGCCGAGTAGCCGGGCGCGATATCCAGGTTCACCAGGCGGTTGTACAACTCGGTCATGGGCGTGGCATACTCCCAGCGCAGTCCCAGGATGAGACTGAACCGGGGAGCGATGCGCCAGTCATCATTCACAAAAAAGTCGTAGCCCGAACCGCGAAAGTACTTGTCGGGATGGCCGTAGCGGACGGAACCGGTCGCCGGCATGCCCAGCAGGAAGTCGGCCAGATCGTAGCCGGTGCCGCTTTGAGCGATACCATTCACCAGCAGGCTGGTGGCGGACCCGGTGAACGTGTAGGTGCCGCGCCCGTTGGAATCGGCGAACTGGTTGAATTGCTGCCGGCGGTAGTCGCCGCCGAAGGTAAAGTTGTGCAGGCCGTGAACCCACATGAGGTTGTCTCCCACCGAACTGGTCTGGTTGCGGTTGAGAGACGCGTTGCCGTCGGTGAGGCCGGCATAGTTGGTAAAGCTCAGGCTGGGAGGGCCCCAATCCAAGGGGTTTTGCGAAGTGCCCGCGATCTTGAGCTCGGCGGCCACATTCTCGCGATTCGCGAAGTACGGCGAGGACACCTGGCGCATCCGGCTGAAGCTGTATTGGAGGTTGTTGGTGAGCCGCGTGGTGATGTTGCGCGACCAGCCGAGGTTGGCATTGATGCCGCGTCCCGAACCCGTGTCGGTGAACTGAAACAGGTTCGGCGAAACACTGTTGCTGCCCTGATACCCCAGCCCGAAGTTCACCCGGTCTTTGGCGCCAATCCTGATGTTCGATACGCGCGAATTCAGGTTATGAGAATTGTTCAAACCGCTCCAGGAAGCCTGATAATTGCGCGCGGCGAACGGCAGATTGGGCTCCGGGAAGTACTTCAGCAGGGCCGTTGCCGTGGCGCTGATACGGCTGGCCGGGATCTTGTTGCCGGGGAACGGCGCTCCGCTCGCGGGATCGTAAATGGTCGATGCTTGCGAGAAATCTCCGCTGCGCTCCAGGCTCGTCGGCATGTTGACCGGGTCGGAAATTGTACCGGTCCGGTTGCGCTGGAATTGGAAATCGAAGGTGAACATGATGTGCTTCTGCGCGCTCACCAGCTTGGGTATCCGCAAAGGGCCGCCGAGCATGACACTGCCGCGCGCGTTGGCGTAGGCCGGCTTGTCCACCGCGGCGCCGGTAACGGAGAATGTCCGGGCATCCCAAACGGAGTTATCGAGGCTGAAGGACGCGCCCGCCATGTACATATTGCGCGGGTCTCGACGCGCATTGCCGAATGCCGTGGCATTGGGGCGTCCCTGCCAACCCGGGGGCGGGCCGCCAGCACCGCCAGGGCCTCCCGGGCCCCCGTCGGGCGGTCCGCCGGGCCCAGGGGACACCCCAGGACCTCCACCGGGAGGAGGCCCGCCGGGCCCAGAGGGCGCCCCCGGTCCGCCAGACCCAGGGGCCGCCCCACGCGCACCGGCCTGCGCACCAACGGGGCCATCCGCAGCGGGCCCGCCCATGCCTATCATCCCGGGGCCACCCGGACCGCCCATGCCGGGAGGTCCCAAGCCCCAGTCGTTCTGCTGTTGTATCCCCAAAGCGCTGCTCATGCTGCCTTGCACAATGAATGAATTGGCTGAACTCGGGGTCAGGTCGGCGATCTCTTCAGCCGTGATTGCGCCTTCGGTTCCGACCGCTTCAGCCTCGGCGTTCGCCGGCTTCCGCACTCCCTGCCCTGCCGCCAGCGCTTCCTCCGTCAGGAACTTCAGCGCGAAGTCCGGAGAAGGAGCATCGGAAGCGACCCCGACCTGCCGGGCGATCTTCTCGAATCCGAGCACCTCGACCTCGATGGTCCATGTGCCATCCGCCAATTCGGAGAAATAGAACACGCCCTGTTGATCGGTGGTGGTGACGATCTTCCTGTCACCCTGGATTGCGGTCACGCTGGCGCCGGGGAAAGCGAGACCGCCGGCTTTGACAGTACCGTGGTATTCCGAAGCCATCAGCGCAGAGACGGCAATACACGCAGCGACCAGGCGCCCGAGAGAATTACGAATGCGTTTCTTAGCCATCACCCATAGAGAAGCAATTGCGCCGCTGATTGTTTCCTCCGCGGGTGAAAGCTTTACGTCCTTAACACATTCTTTACCCTGCGAGCGATCTATCATATGAACGTGGAACCGAACCAGCGGCGAGCCGTGCTTTCCTGGCTGTTTGTCGGCGCGCTTCTGGTCCTTTGTGGAGTTCTCGGAGTTCTGCAATATCGATGGATCGGCGAGGTCAGCCTGGCGGCGCGCGATCGCCTGCGTGGCAGCTTGCAGGCGAGCCTCGACCGGCTCAGCGCGGATTTCAATTCCGAGATCGCCGCGGCATGCCGCGCACTGGTTCCGGCCGGCTCGTCAGAGGCGGAATTCGCGGCCCGTTACCAGCAGTGGAAGAAAACCGCCCGCGACGGCCAGATGTTTCGCGCCATCGCCATCGCTCGGCCGCAATTGAGGCGCCTCAACCTAGAAACAGGCGCCTTCGAAACCGCCCAGTGGCCCGCCGAGTGGAGCGCGATTCGAGAACGGAGACGCGGCCCGCCCGGCCCGCCGCCCGAAGACTACGGTCCGGCGTTCGAACTGCCCTTGTCCGGTACGTCCCCCCGCGGCCCTCCGTCGGGTAGCCTGATCTTCGAACTGAACTTGCCGTATGTTCGCGATGTCATGCTGCCGGAACTGATCCAGCGGCATCTCGGGTCGGATTACCAAGTGGAAGTGGTCACGAGAGCAAGTCAGCCATCAGTGATCTATCAATCGGACCCCGATGCGTCGCAGCGGATAGCCGGTGCCGCGGACGCATCGGTCGGCCTTTTCGAAGTGCAATTCGATCAGATCCTTCGCCCGGAGGGACCGCCAAGCGGGGGCGGGCGCGGGCTCGGACGCGGACGCGGCAGAGGCCCGGGGAGCGATTCGGGGCGCTGGCAGATGTTTGTGCGGCACCGCTCCGGATCGCTCGAAGCGGTGGTCGCTCAGGCCCGGTGGCGCAACCTGGCTGTTACCGCCGGCGTGCTTTTGCTGATGGTGGCGAGCGTGGCGGCCTTGGTGCGCTTCACGCGGCGCGCGCAGAAACTCGCGGAACTGCAGATGGATTTCGTGGCCGGGGTTTCCCACGAGTTGCGGACGCCGCTGGCGGTGATCCACACCGCCGCATACAACCTGCGCGGCGGAGTGGCCCAGGACCCCAGCCAGGTGGAACGCTACGGAGTCTTGATTCAGCGGGAAAGCGGCCGGCTCAAAGAAATGGTCGAGCAGGTTCTGCAATTCGCCGGCGCCAAAGCCGGCTGGGTCATACAGAAACCCGAGCCGCTGTCGGTCGAGGCCGTCGTCGAGGCCGCGATCCAAGAATCCCAGTGCGTCGTCGAAAAGAGACTCGATCCCGGGCTTCCTCCCATTCTGGGCGATTCCGTGGCGCTCCAGCACGCTCTTCAAAACCTCATCGGCAATGCCGCCAAGTACGGAAAGGAAGGGGGCAACTGGATCGGTGTCTTTGCGTCGCAGACGCGCGACAAAGATCAGGTGGTAGTCGAAATTCGAGTGGCGGATCGCGGACCTGGAATCCCCCAGGACGAGCAGCGACACATTTTCGAGCCATTCTTTCGCGGCCGCCGCGCCGTCGAGCATCAGATACACGGCGCCGGATTGGGGCTGAACCTGGCGAAGAAGATTGTGGAGGCGCACGGGGGCAGCATACGCGTCAAGAGCGAGCCGATGAAGGGAACCGAGTTCATCGTGCGGATTCCCGCGGCCCCCGCCGGAGCATCCACATGAATTCGCGCATTCTCCTGGTGGAGGATGAGCCGGGCCTGGTGCTGACGTTGTCCGATCTGCTCCGCGCCGAGGGCTACACGGTCGAGAGCGCCCTCGACGGACCCACGGGGCTGGCCAGGGCGGTGAATGAGAGCTTCGATTTGATCGTCCTCGATGTGATGCTGCCCGGCAAGAACGGGCTCGAGGTCTGCCGCGAACTGCGGCAGCGGGGAAAGGACGTAGCGGTGCTGATGCTGACGGCCAAGACGCAGCTCATCGATCGCGTGGTCGGCCTCAAGCTGGGAGCCGACGATTACCTGACCAAGCCGTTCGAGCCGCCGGAGCTGCTGGCCAGAATCGAAGCCTTGCTGCGCCGCGTGAATAAGGGAAAGCTCACTCCGGTGGCGCGGTTCCAGTTCGGGAACGTCGAGGTCGATTTCGAGAAGGGCGATGTGCGCAAGGACGGCATGCCCATCGGCTTGGCGGCAAAAGAGCTCGAGCTGCTCCGTTACCTGATCGATCATCGCGGCAAAGTGGTCTCCCGAGATGAACTGTTGGAAGGCGTCTGGGAGTATCAGCCCGGCGTCTCATCCAGGACCATAGATGTGCACGTCGCCTGGTTGCGCCAGAAGCTGGAAGACAACCCGCAAAGGCCGAGGCATATTCATACGGTCCGCAGAGTGGGCTATCGGTTCTCGGCGTGAATGCCAAAAAAAAAGCGCCGGGATGGACGCGTCGTCCCGGCGCTGAGTAGGATGTTTCGTACTCTTCTGCTGGCCCTTGGCCCGCAGGTTCCATGGTGCATCCATCCGCGGAGGAAATACAGTTCCAGAGGTACTGGCAGGGGACTGGTACGTACCGGCGCAGCCTGCCGGCACCCCGCGCGGGGCCGGTCCCGGGCCGCGAAAAGGAATCGGTTGAAGCGCACACACTCAGAGGGAATGGCGGATGTCAGGGGAAAAGGGCATGGCTGGCTGAGAGCGGCGCAAGCAGATACTCTCTGGCCAGATCAGCGAACTCGTTGGGGCGGATGAGGTGGAACCGGAGCTCCAATTCGGAAAGGCGGTTCAGTTCCCGAATCATGGCTTCCGAGGGGACGTCCGCGGTGACCAGATGAAGCTGGCCCGCATCCACCCGGTAGGGCAATACCTTCCAGCGCAGCGCGGCTGCCGCGGGCAGCGCACGGGTCGCCAGGCGGTTCACCTCCGCACTGCTGGGAAGCCCCAAGGGGATTCCGGTCTGGAAGCTCAAGGCCTGGTAGAGATGTTCTTCGGAAATCCGCTGTAATTGCAGAAGATATTCTCCCAGCCGGAGGCCGTCCGGAGCCCTGCCCAGAGCCGCTTCCAGTTGGCCGGTTGACACACGGTTCATGCCCATCAGAACCTCACCCAGCCGCGGCCTTCCCAGTTCCGGGGTGCGGTGTGCGGGGTAAGCGTGCTCGGTCTTGTTCCAGGCCAGGGTGCGGTGTTTCATGCGCGCGGCCATGAACTGCTCCACGGCGGCGACTGTAGCGACGCAGTTCAACAGGTTGCCCCAGAAGATCCTCAGCGGCGACGCCGCCGCGAATCGACATCCGTAGATGCGCGCGCAGCAATACATCCGCACCGCAGCTTGCAGCAGCGAGATCCCCAGCGTAATCGCATAAACGCGGGTCACCCACCACGGAATGGAGCCGCCCAAGTGCCATGCCTGGCCGGGCCGGGCAATCAGCAGGTAATTCGATACGCCGTACAGGAGGAACAGGTTGGCGGCCGGCGAGAGCAGGTTGCCCACCAGCCCCTTGCGGTCTCGCCAAGACCAGTAGACCTGCCGCCATGGACGCCATCCGTGGCGCTGCCAGCCCTGGAGCGCAATGCCCGCCACCCATCGGCTGCGCTGGCGGACGGCCGAGCGGAAGTTTCGCGGAAAGTACTCGCGTGTGGCCGCCGGGGCGGCGGCATCCAGCCGGATGGGGACAAACACCTGGCTAAACCCAAGAACATGCAGCCGGTAGCCGGTTTCGTAGTCTTCGGTCAGGGATTCGGGGTCGAAGATGCGTCCCTGATGGACTTCGCCCATCCGTTCCACCGCGGCGCGCGCAAAGCCCGTTCCGACGCCATTGGAGGGCAGGAACCCGCGGAGTTGCTGCCGCACGGGGATGTCTTTCAACTGGTATTCCGCAAACTCATCGCAGTAGAGCCCATGCGTGAATTCGTCCAGCCCCGTGGGCAGGGGCAGCACCGGAACTTGCACCATGTCGTAGCTGCGCGAGAACCAGTTGATCAGACGCAACGAATCCCGGTGGATCAGGTCCTCGGCATCGTGCGTGACCACCACCTCGAAACGGACTCCCTGGCGGGCTTCGTAGTCCGTCATCCGGCGGTAGATCCAATTCAGGCAGTCGCCCTTGGAAGTGGGGCCATCGTGGGGGCACCGGGCCAGGTGGACGCGGGGGTGGCGGCGCTCGGTCTCGGCTACCGCCCGTGCCGTGAGTTCGTCATTGGGGTAGACACCGACGAATATGTCGTAGTTTTCGTAACGAATGACCGAGAGATTGTGCTCCAGCATCCGCCCGATAACGCGGTATTCGCGCCACAGAGGCACAAGAATAGCGATCCGGCGCTGAGGAGCTTGATCCAACTCCGATTCCGCCGGCCACCGAAACTGTTTCCGCCCCGTTAGGAAAAAGACCAGGTCGATAAACAGATCATCCAGTCCACTCAGCAGGATCCATGCCGCGAGGGGAACCAGACACGCCGCCACCCAGTGGTCGAGCCACACGATTTATGATTTCCCGAGTCTGAGTGAAGGTAGTACGGGAGGGCCGGGGAATCTCTCAAAGAAAAAGCGCTTACGCCACCAGGGTCACCTTGGTGTAGACCACCTCGAAGCCGGCGCGCTCGTAATTACGCTGCGACACGCTGCCGGGCAGGGTGGAAGCCGTGGCCATATCGCAGCCCTGCGCGATGGCCTCGTTGAGCCGCGCGGCAATCAGCTCGCGATGCAGGCCCTGGCAGCGGAACCGGGCGATGGCGCTGTCGGCAAACAGGGTTGCCAAGCCATGGCGAATGGCCAGAGCGGCTCCTCCGGCGCTGGCGCCGGTCTCCGCAACCGCCAGATAGCACACGGCTCCGGGCATGGCGAATATGGCGCGGCCCACGTCCATCTCTTCGGTGGTGAGTTCCGGCTGGTCGAAGAAGCCGCGGCCCACGGTGTAGGACCACAGATCGTCTTCGCCGGCCAGCGCGCGCCGTACACGCGGCGTGAGCACGATTTCCGAGCGGGCCAGCCGTCTGACCAAAACGTTGTTGAACTCCGTGGGGCGGTAGCCCCGCTCGCCTAGCGCCTGGAGCAGGCCGGGGTCGGCCAGGGGGCAGAGGTCGATAGTGGCCTTGGCGCCGCGGCTGCGAAAGAACGTCTCGATGGCGCCGATCTGGGCCTCGCCCACCGCGCCGTTCAGACCGATACCCACGGCATGGGTCAGCGGCGAATCCGCGCCCGTGAAAATGGCACAGCCGCCGGCCACTTCGAGCACACTGGCGCCGCGGGGGCTGCACCCCCGGGCGTTGGCCGCCTCGGCGGCTTCAATCCGCCGCGCCAGCAGCGCATCGGCGAAAACCATGAAATCATCATATATGTATGGCAACTCAAATTCTTAGTCTCCCGGTGCGGGGCATGACCTGCGCCCATTGCGCGCGCAGCGTGGAGCGCCGGCTCGCCGCCACGCCCGGTGTAAGGAAGGCCGCCGTCGATCTCGAGGCGGCCAGCGCCACCGTGGAATACGACGCCGACTTGGTGAAACCCGAGACGCTCGCCGGCGCCGTCCGCGCGCTGGGCTACGAAGTGCCGGCATGAGCGTGGCAGCGCCGGAACGAGTCGATCTTCCGGTTTCCGGAATGACTTGCGCGGCGTGCGCCCGCACCATCGAGCGGACTCTCGCAAACACCGCCGGGGTGGAGCGCGCCCGCGTGAATCTCGCCACCAGCACGGCCACCATCGAGTATGACCCCAGCCGTGTTCAGATTGCGGATTTCATCGAGGCCATCGAGGACCTGGGCTATGGCGTGCCCAAAACCGCGATGCGACCCGACAGCGCGGAGCCGGCTTACCGGCGGCGATTGCTGGTAGCCGTCATTTTCGCGGCGCCCGTGCTGGTCCTGGGCATGTCGCATCGCGCGCCGTGGCTGCAACTCGCACTCACGTTGCCGGTGGTCCTTTACTCTGGCGCGCCCATCTACGCGGCGGCCTGGCGCGCGCTCCGCCACTTCTCGGCGAACATGAACTCGTTGATTGCACTGGGCACCAGCGCGGCGTTCCTGTACTCGCTGTGGGAAACGCTGCGCGGCGGGCACGAGGTTTACTACGAAGCCGCGGCTGTCATCATCGCGCTGGTCCTGCTGGGCCGCACTTTGGAGGCCCGGGCGCAGAGCCAGGCCGGCGCAGCCATCCGCCGTCTGATGGATCTTCAGCCGCCCACGGCGCGCGTGATTCGCAAGGGCGCCGAAGTGGAGGTGCCGGTCGAAGACGTGCGCGCCGGCGACGTGGTGGTGGCGCGGCCCGGCGAGCGCATCCCCGTGGACGGCACGGTGCTCGACGGCGAGTCGGCGGTGGACGAATCCATGCTGACCGGTGAGAGTATGCCCGTGGACAAGCAGGCCGGAGCTTCCGTGTTTGCGGGCACTATCAACCTTTCCGGCGGTTTCCGGTTTGAAGTGAAGAAGGCCGGTCGCGGCACGGTGTTGCAGCAGATGATCGAGATAGTGAAGCAGGCGCAAGGCTCGCGCGCCCCGGTGGCGCGGCTGGCCGACGTGGTAAGCGGCTATTTCACCGTGGGCGTTTTGCTGGCGGCGTTGCTGACGTTCGTCGCTTGGCTGTTTTTCGCGCCGTTGGCGACGGCGATGGTGAACGCGGTGGCGGTGCTGATCGTTGCCTGCCCGTGCGCGCTGGGCCTGGCGACGCCCACCGCCATCATGGTGGGAACGGGGCGCGGCGCCGAGCAGGGAATCCTGATCAAGGGCGGCGAAGCGCTGGAAATGGCGTGCCGCATCGATACCATTGTGCTCGATAAGACCGGGACCATCACACGCGGCAAACCGCGGGTCACGGGCGTCGACCCCGCACCCGGCCGCACGGAGAGCGACTTATTGCGGCTGGCGGCTTCGGCCGAGCGCTATTCCGAGCACCCGCTGGGCAAGGCCATCGTGGAAGCCGCCGCGGAGCGCGGCATCGCGCTGGAGGAGGCCACCGAATTTTCGGCGCTGGCCGGCCAAGGCGTGCGCGCGCGCGTGGCGGGGCATGATGTGACGATCGAAAGACCCGGAGCCAGTGTGGCGATCGACGGCGCGCCAGCCGGCGAGATTGAAATCGCCGACACCATCAAGCCCGAAGCCGCTCAGGCGGTGCGCCGCTTGCGCGAGGCGGGCCTGGAAGTCTGGATGATCACCGGCGATAAGCGCGAGATCGCCGAAGCCATGGCTCGCGAGGCCGGCATCGATCGCGTGCTGGCCGAGGTTCTGCCGGACCAGAAGGCCGCGGAAGTGAAAAAGCTGCAAGCCGCCGGCAAGCGGGTGGCCATGGTGGGCGACGGCATCAACGACGCGCCGGCGCTGGCGCAGGCCGACTTGGGGCTGGCTATGGGATCGGGCGCCGACATTGCCATGGAGGCCGGCGACATCATCCTCATGCGGGACGACCTGAACGGCGTGGCGGAAGCCATGGAACTGGGGCGCCGCACCATGCGGATCATCCGCCAGAACCTGTTCTGGGCCTTCGCCTACAATACGCTGGGAATCCCCATCGCGGCTTTGGGCCTGCTGTCCCCCATGGTGGCCGCGGCCGCCATGGCGCTTTCGAGCGTGACGGTGGTGACCAACAGCCTGCGGCTGCGGTAGTGGTAGTGGCAATTAACCTTAGATAATCGATACGTATTAACTAAATCGATGGTAATTATCCTGTAATTCGGTAGAATTTTTGGCTTTATTTGACGATATAATCAGGCCAGCATCCACCGAGGAAGGCGGTGGTCTGCGTGTATTGCGGGAAAGATATCGGTGCATTCGATCCGCCTCAGGACCGCGAATTCCGCAGTCTCGCTCCCCGCAAGTATGGCGAGCGTCTGAGGAAAACCCTGGGCCAGGTTGCGGCGCCAGAGCCGTCCCCGGAGGTCAGCGACAATTGGATGCCATGCCCCGCCGCAGAGGCGGTGGCCAGGGAGGCGCGGCTGTCGGTGGCTTATGCGCTGTATAGAAACACGGCGCCCAAACCGGCGGTTCTTGGGCCATTCAGAGTGCTCCCCGCGCCGGCGGAGCTGCGGATGGCGGCGGGCGCGAGATCGACGGGGACGCCGAGCGGCGAGCCGGCCGTCGTGGATGCGCGGCCGCAAGTTGTTGCGGCGGCAGGGATGCCCGAACCTGGTTTCATTCCGCCAGACTTCCATTGCCAGAATGTGCGCGGCGCGCCGGTGGACCGGCTGGAGTGGCATGCGCCGGAGATTGCCGCTGTGGCGCCGCGGTGGGCGCTGCGGCCGGCGCTGGACCGGCTGGAGGGCCTGGTCGCGCGGAAGGCCGCGCCCCAGACCCGCCGGGCCAGCGGCACGGCCATGGATCGACTCGTGGAAGCGATCGCCGCAGGCTTGTTCGTGGCTGTGGGCTTGTGGTTCGGGGCCGGCGCCGCCAGGACGGTTCGGACGGCGGCGGCAGGCCCGGAGATGTCCGCCGCGATTGGCGCGGCGCCAGCGCGGCCTAATCCGGCGCCCTCGACAGCGGTCGCGAAGCGGCCTCTGAATTGGGTGCGCAGCGCCATCTCGAGGCGCGCCGCCGTGGATTTCGGCGATACATTCGAGGCCGGGATGGAATCCTGGAATGCCGCCCCCAGAGCTGGGCCCCGGGCTGGTCGCGCCATCCCGACGGATATGTCCACCCGGGCCAACTGGCTCTCTACCGTCCTTCGGCGGCCTACTCCAATTACCGGCTGGAATTCTTTGCCCAGATTGAGAGCAAGAGCATGAGTTGGGTGGTCCGCGCGCGCGACATGCAGAACTACTATGCCATGAAATTCACGGTTGTGGATCCCGGTCTGCGCCCCATCATCGCCATGGTGCACTATCCCGTGGTGGGCGGAAAAAAGGGGGACAGGGTGGAAGTGCCGCTTTCGGTGATGGTGCACAACGACACGCCATACCATGTAGCGGTAGAGGTCAAGGGCAACCGGGTGATCACTTCCATCGAAGGTCAGGAAGTGGATCGATGGATCGATGACACGCTGGCATCCGGGGGCGTTGGCTTTTTCAGCGAGCCCGGCGAACGAGCGCGGCTCTACTGGATGAAGCTGGCGGCGAACGACGACTTCCTGGGGAGAATCTGCGCCTACCTTTCCGGCGGTTCGGAAGCAGGGTCCGAGACAACCGCGCAATGGCGGCGGCTGGAGTCCGCGGCGGATCCGGCGCAGCCCCGCCCGGGAGGCGCGCCGCCGGGGCGTCCCGAAGACGTTGTCCTGGCAGCGGCGGAAACCAGTCCGCACGATTTCAGGAACCGGAGGATTCAATCATGGGGTTTCCCGCGCGAACAAAGCCGGACGTTGTGCCATCGCTGCCTCCCGGCGTGACCCCGATCAACCGCCTCAGCTCGCAGAGGCGCGCGGACCGCACGCTTTCCAAGGCCGTATCCCTGCACCTGGAAGGAAAGCTCGAAGGCGCCGCGGGCATGTTGAGCCGGGCGATTGAATCGGGTGCGCACGATCCCGCGCTGTACTCGGCGCTGGGCCAAATTCACTACGAAATGCGCAACTATGAATCGGCCGCCGCAATCTACCAGCAACTGGCGGAATTGGAGCCGCTGCATCGCATCGCGCATTTTAACCTGGGGGTCTGCCGGGGCCATCTGAAACGTTGGCCAGACGCGGTGGCATCTTTCCGGAGGGCGGCCGCAGCCGACGCCACTCGCCCGGACGTTTGGCTGGGGTTGGGCCTCTGCCTCATCCACAGCGGGCGCCCGGGCGAGGCGATGGAACCGCTCGACAGGTATCTCAATCTCTTCCCCAATGACGAGCAGGCGCTGTTGGGCAAGGCCGTAGCCTTGCAACAGACTGGCCAGCTCGCCGAAGCCGTGGAGCGCTACCGCAAGGTCCTGGCGCGCAATCCGCGGTGCGAGGAGGCGCTCGCAAACCTGGTGAGTGTATTCTTCGAAAAGAAAGACCACCAGGCCGCGCGACGCTATGCGGAGATGCTGGCCGAGCTGCAGCCGGAGTCGCCCGTCGTTTTGGAAGCGCTGGCGGCGCTGGCGTTTGAGGACGGGGACTGCGCGGCGGCCGCACGCCACAGCCACAGTCTGTCCAGGCTGGTTCCGGAGCGTTTCGAAAACTGGTTCAACCTCGGGGTGGCCCACCACACGATGGGCGACTACGAGAAAGCTGCGCACGCGTACACCGAGGCCATCGCACGGAAGCCCGATTCGGTGCCGGCGTATTTGAATCTCGGGGCGGTGCGGCAGGAAATGAACGACCTCGCCGCCGCGCGCACCTGTTACGAGAAGGCGCTTCGGACCGACCCTGACCACCCGGGAGTTCTGTGGAACCTGGCGCTGGTGCTGGAGCAGCAGGGTGAGCGGAACCAGGCCGAGCAGCTCTATGCCAGGCTTTCCGAGGATGCGCCGGAGTGGTGCGACGGGTGCTTCCGGCTGGGCTATCTGCGGCTGCTCCGCGCCGATTTCGCGGCCAGCGCCGAGGCGTTTGCGGCCTGCCTGAAGAAGCGTTCGGATTGGCCGGAAGCGTATCTCGACGCGGGCATCGCATATGCGCGCTCAGGCAACTCGGAGGCGGCGCGGCGATGCTTCGAGAAGGCCCTCATGCTGCGTGCGGATTCTCCAGACGCGATGCGCGGTCTGGCCGCGCTGGCGCTCGATTCCCAGGATTACGCGAAGGCGTACGACCTCCACCGCCGGCTGATTCAACTGGGCGAGCACGGGCCCGAGCTGTACTACAACGCCGGCCTGCTGTGCCAGAAACTCGGCCGGACCGACGAAGCCGTGAAGTTCTACCAGCAGGCGCTGGGCGAGGACCCGCAGCGTTTGGAAGCGCTCCTCAACCTGGGCCACGTCTTGATGGCATCGGGCCAGGCGGAAGAGGCGCGCTCCTGCTGGCGCAGGGCCATCCAGGAGAAGCCGGAGCTGGCGGCAGCCTACTTCGAGCCGTAGCGCCGGCGGTCTTGCGGCCGGTGCTTTGTGGCTGGCGAAGAACACCCGCGGCAGGACCGCCGGCGCTACTTGGTATACTCTATGTCTAAAGGAGTGATCGCGTGAGAGTCGGCGTATTCACAGCCCTGCTGGCGCAGTTGTCCCTCGACAACGTTCTCAAGAAGCTGACAAGCCTCCATATCGATACCGTGGAACTCGGTACCGGAAACTACCCCGGCGATCCCCATTGCAAGCTCTCGATGCTTGACAACCGGGGGAGCTCGACGAATTCAAACAGAAGCTGAACGATCAGGGTTTCACCATCAGCGCGCTGAGCTGCCACGGGAATCCGCTGCATCCCGACAAAGCGCGCGCGAAACACGACCAGGAAGTAAGCCGCAAGACCATTCGGCTGGCGGAGAAACTGGGGGTGCCGGTGGTAGTGGACTTCAGCGGGTGCCCGGGCGATTCCGCCAAGTCCAAATGGCCGAATTGGGTGACCTGCCCGTGGCCGCCCGATTACCTGGAGATCCTCCAGTGGCAATGGGACAAGGTAGTGGCGCCGTATTGGACCAGGCAGGCGCAGTTCGCCGCCAATCACGGTGTGAAGATCGCCATCGAGATGCATCCCGGGTTCGTGGTCTACAGCCCCGAAACCATGCTGAAGCTACGGTCGATCGCCGGACCGACGATCGGCTGCAACTACGACCCGAGCCACATGTTCTGGCAAGCGATCGACCCGATCGCCGCCATCCGCGTGCTGGGCGACTGCATATTCCACGTCCATGCGAAGGATACCCAGATCTACGAGCGCAACCTGCCTGTGACCGGCGTGCTGGACACCAAGAGCTACACCGACAAGCGCCACCGCGCGTGGATCTTCCGCACCTGCGGCTACGGCCACGGCGCCGGGTGGTGGAAGGAATTCGCCTCTACGCTGCGCATGTTCGGCTACGATTACGCGCTCTCGATCGAGCACGAAGACAGCCTTTTGTCGCCGGAAGAAGGCCTCACCAAAGCGGCGGCGTTCCTGAACGGAATCGTCATGAAAGAGCAGCCCGCGGCGGCCTGGTGGGTGTAAGGCAGCTATAATAGAGTTTTCCAATCCGTAAGAAACCCACATTTTCAAGGAGCATTCATGGGCGTGAAACGTATCGGTATACTCACGGGCGGCGGCGACGTACCGGGGCTGAATTCCGTGATCAAGACGGTGGTCTACCATGGAAGCGAGATGGGCTGCGAGGTGATCGGCATCCGCCGCGGCTGGGAGGGCCTCACGCATGTCAACTTACAAGATCCGGCCAGCCGCACCCGGTACATCCTGCCGCTGAACCGCGAGAATACGCGCACCATCGACCGCACGGGCGGCACCTGGCTGCACACCTCGCGCACCAACCCCGCCAAGATGACGGCGCTCCCGCCGGTTCTGAAGGGTCAGGAGTTCCCAACGGTCAAGTCCATCGGCAAGAAGGGCGACACCACCACCGTGTTCGACGTGACCAGGGCGGTTCAGAAGAACATTGAGACGCTGAACCTGGATTACGTAATCGCCATCGGCGGCGATGACACGCTGAGCTATGCGGCGGCATTGGACCGGCAGGGTGTGAACGTCATCGCCGTGCCGAAGACCATGGACAACGACGTGCGCAATACCGAGTACTGCATTGGCTTTTCGACCGCCATCACGCGCGCCATGGAGGCCATCGAGCGGCAGCGGACCACGGTCGGCTCGCACGAGCGCATCGGTCTCTTCCGGGTGTTCGGACGCGACGCCGGCTACACCGCGCTCTACACGGCCTACGTCACCTCCGTGCGCTGCTGCATCCCGGAGTACAAGGTCAACCTGGAGCACCTCATCGAGCTGCTGGTCACGGACAAGAAGAACAACCCCAGTAGCTACTCGCTGGCCATCCTCTCCGAGGGCGCCGAGTGGGAGGGCTACCAAGTGAAGGAGTACGGCGATCCGGACGCGTTTGGGCATCGCAAGAAGATGAGCGTAGCCGAAGACCTCAGCAGTCAAATCAGGGCGGCCACGGGCGAAGATACCATCGCCAGCGACCTGACTTACGAGCTGCGCTCCGGCAGCCCGGACTTCGTCAACCGCATGGTGGCCGCCACCTTCGCAGGCATGGCCATGGACGCCATCCAGGAGGGCAAGCACGGCCTCATGACGGCTATCAGCGACGGGTGCTTCTCGATGGCGTCGATTCCTGATCCGAAGCTAGGACCACGCCGGGTGGACGTGGCCACCATGTACAACACCCAGCGTTACCGGCCGACCTACGATCGCAAGCTGGGTCTCCCGATCTTCCTGACGCGGGCATAAGCTTGAACTGGAAGCGGCTGTTTGGAGGCCGGTCCCGAGACACGCGGCTCACTCCCGAGCTGCGCGCGCGGATTCGCTCTTCGTTCGACGAAGCCGCGCGCGACGAAGAGCACTTCCCTTCCACCATCGATCCCCGCATCTATCACGTGAAGCTCATCCGCAATCATCTCGGCGATCTTCGCGGCCAGCGCGTACTCGATGCCGGCTGCGGCAAGGGCCGATTCGCGCGCGTGTTGAAGGAGCAGGAGCCCGCCTCCGAGATCTGGGGGCTGGACATTTCCGAAGAGATGCTGCGATTCGTGCCCGAGGGCATACACACGCGCGCCGGATCCATGACGGAACTGCCGTTTGAGGACGGATTTTTCGATGCGGCTTACGCCACCGAGTCGCTGGAGCACGCCGTGGAGGTCGAGAAGGCGGTGAGCGAGATCTGCCGGGTGGTGAAGCCCGGCGGGCGCATCGCCATCATCGATAAGAACGCGGAGCAATGGGGAAAGTTGAAAACCCCCGAATGGGAGCAATGGTTCACGCGCAAGGGCCTCGAGCGGCTGCTCCGGCGCCATTGCCGCCGGGTGTCGAGCCGGTACATCTCGTATTGGGAAGACGTCGAACCCGACGGGTTGTTCCTGGCGTGGCTGGCGGTGAAGTAGGGGGCTCAAGCGCGGCGAACACGCTGCGGTTTCGGCGACCTGATGGGATGGGGCTGCCCTCCCCCGGAAAGCCGGGGTGTGGGTCCATTTCAGGGACAGGCGGACATCCGGCCTCGATGGCCGACAAGCTGCGGAAGCTTCTGTTCGCCCTCGAAACCGCCGAGACCCTGGACCAGCTCGGCCGGTTCCCAGGATGGAGGCCGCACCCGCTCAAAGGCGACATGACAAGATTCTGGAGCCTGACCGTCATGAACCACCTTCTCCGCATGCAGCTCGCCTACGACGTGGCGAACACGCGGCGGCACGCACGGGATATCGCAGTCAAGCGGTATGTCCCGGCTTAAATGCGTGGCCGCCATCTGCGGCATAATGGTCGGGAAGGCGGGATATAAAGACCATGAAAAGAGTCCTCGTAAACGGGGCCGGTGGTTTCATCGGCGGGCACCTGGTGAAACGGCTGAAGGCCGAGGGGTGCTGGGTCCGCGTGGTGGATCTCAAGCGGCACGAATTCGCCGAATCTCCGGCGGATGAGTTCATTCTGGGCGATCTGCGCGACCCGGACGTTGTTCGGAACGCCGTCAGCGGCATCGATGAGGTGTATCAGCTCGCCGCCGACATGGGCGGCGCCGGGTATATCTTCACTGGCGAGCATGACGCGGCGGTCATGCACAATTCCGCCACCATCAACCTGAACACCGTCGAGTTCGGCGCGCGCGCGGGAGTGAAGAAATTTTTCTACTCCTCGTCGGCCTGCATGTATCCGGAGTACAACCAGCTCGACCCGAACAATCCGAAGTGTTCGGAAGACTCGGCTTATCCGGCGGCGCCGGACAGCGAATATGGGTGGGAAAAACTATTCAGCGAGCGTCTCTACCTGGCATACATGCGGAACCGCGGCATCGCGGTGCGCATCGCGCGGTTCCACAACATCTTCGGCCCCGAGGGCACGTGGCGGGGCGGACGCGAGAAAGCCCCGGCGGCGATGTGCCGCAAAGTGGCCGAAACTCCGGACGGCGGAGAGATCGAAATCTGGGGCGATGGGAAACAGACCAGGTCCTTTCTCTACATCGACGAATGCATCGAAGCCGTGCGGCGGCTGGTGGAATCCGATTTCACGGGCCCGGTGAACATCGGCTCGGAAGAGATGGTCACGATCGACCGGCTGGCGCAGTTAGTCATGGAAATTGCAGGCAAGAAGCTGGCCATCCGCCACATTCCCGGGCCTCTCGGCGTGCGCGGGCGGAACTCGGATAACCGCCTGATCCGCGAGAAGCTGGGATGGGCGCCCAGCCGGCCGCTGCGGGAAGGCCTGGAAAAGACCTACACGTGGATCGCCCGGCAGGTGGAGTCAAGTTGAGCCTGCCTTCCCCGCTACAATAGAGTCTCTATGCCATTCCAGGAAGTGGTGGAAGCCGAAGGTCACTTGATCGACTCCCACGTGATGGAGAACATCTTCGATAAGGTCGTGGAGTACAGCGGCCGGTTCGAGGTGGAACAGTTCCGCATTGGCCGCACCAACAGCGAGCCTTCCTATCTCCGGCTCAAAGTCGAGGCGCCCGACGAGCAGGCCATGGAGCGCCTGTTACAGGAGCTGTTGGGGCTGGGCTGCGCTCTCGCCGATACAGGCGACGCCGCGCTGCGCGAAGTGGAGCGCGACCGGTGCGCGCCGGAAGATTTTTATTCCACCACCAATCACCGAACGTTCGTACGCCACGGCCAGAAGTGGATCGAAGCCGAGAACCAGCGGATGGATGCCATGGTGGTGGTCCATGACGGCCGCGCGTTTTGCCGGCGGCTGCGCGATCTCCGCCAGGGCGACCGGATCGTGGTGGGGCTGCGCGGCATCCGCGTCATGCCCGAGTCGAAGGAGCGCGACCGCCTGGCGTTCGCCTTCATGGCCAATGGCATCTCCTCCGAGCGCCAGGTGGAGACCGCAGTGCGCCAGACCGCAACGCTGGTGCGCCACGCCCTTGATCGGAAGCTGAAAGTCGTGGTGGTGGCGGGACCGGTGGTGGTCCACACCGGTGGCGTGGCGGGCCTCTCCGCGCTCATCCGCAACGGCTGCGTGCAGGCCCTGCTTAGCGGCAACGCTCTGGGCGTGCATGACGTCGAGGCCGCCCTGTTCGGCACTTCGCTGGGCGTGAGGCTGGCCGACGGCCGCCAGGAGGAACACGGCCATCGCAATCACATGCGCGCCATCAACGCGATCTATCGTGCGGGATCCCTCCGGCAGGCCGTCGAATCCCGCCGCTTGCGCTCGGGTATTCTCTACGAGTGCATCCAGGCCGGCGTTCCCTTCGTGCTGGCCGGCAGCCTGCGCGACGACGGCCCGCTGCCCGAGACCATCACCGACATGAACGCGGCCCAGGACGCCTATGCCGCCGAACTGAGAGGCGCGGGCCTGGTGCTGTGCCTGGGCACCATGCTGCACTCCATCGCCACCGGCAACATGCTGCCAAGCTGGGTCAAAATTGTGTGCGTGGACATCAACCCGGCGGTGGCCACCAAGGTCAGCGACCGCGGCACGGGACAGGCCGTGGGCGTGGTGGCCGACGTCGGCCTTTTTCTGGACCTGCTGGCCAAAGCCTTATGAAACGCGCCTACACCGATGAACATGCGCGCGCCGGCGTCCACACGGCGCTGCCGGAGATTGAGACCTGGCCCAACCAATACGCGGGTTACGAGATCGAGATTGTGATGCCGGAATTCACTTCCGTCTGTCCCAAGACCGGTCTTCCCGATTTCGGCAGCATCGCACTGCGCTATGTTCCCGGCAAACGCTGCCTGGAGCTGAAGTCGTACAAGATGTACCTGCTGGCCTACCGAAATCTCGGTATTTTTCAGGAGAACGTGGTCAACCGCGTGCTGCGCGACGTGGTGAAGGCCGCTAACCCGGTGAGAGCGACGGTAGTCGGCGATTTCACGCCGCGCGGCGGGCTGAGCAGCGTGATCACCGCAAGCTGGAGTGGGAAACGTGGAAAGCGCTGAGCTGATCGCCATTCTGCGGGAGGTCCGCGAGCGCGTGCGCGCGCAGCGGCCGGAGACATCCGAAGGCTCGGCGGGCGTTCCCGTAGCCGACCTCATGGGGCTGGTGCGCGCGCGCGACTCGGCGCTGGGCAAAGTGGCCGCTATCGGCACGGTGAACCCGCGCCCCGGCGGCCCGGCCAACGCCCTGGTCCAGGCCTGGAAGCGGCTGGTGGCCCGCGTGCTCGACTGGCACGTCCGCGAGCAGGTGGAATTCAACCGCCAGGTGCTGGCATGCGTGGATGCCACCATCGAAGCGCTCAATGAGGACAACTGCGCGCTAGTCGAGTTGGGCAACCGGATTCGAGGGACGCAAGAGAATCTGCGTGCCGCTCAGGAAAGCCTGGGACACGACATTCAGGCGGCCCAGGAAAGCCTCGGCCGGGATATCCAGGCGGCCCAGGAAAGGCTCGGTCAGGACATCCAGGCGGCCCAGGAAGGCCTCGGCCAAGAGATTCAGGCGGTTCAGGAAAGCCTGGGCCCGGAGCTGGCGGACATCCGCAAGCATTGGGCCGAGTGGCGCGCCGGATGGGAATACAAGCTGGCCCAGAACGAGATCCAGTTTCTGCGCAGCGTGGCCGATCTGCAAGGCGCTTTTCAGCACCGCACCACGCTGATGGACACGAGCTTCCGCGAGACGGTTCGCGCGCAGCACGCGGATTTCACGGCCGCGCTGGAGCGCAGCGCGGAGGATATTCAGAAGCGGCTGTGGCCGGAGTTCGAGCGCATCATTCATTCCGAACTGCGCCTCATCCGGCAGCGGGCCGCTCTGAGAGACCGTGGGGAAGATTCGGGGACAGACAGCCGTTTTTCGCCAACGGCGCGAAAAATGGAGTCTGTCCCCGCTCTCGACTGGGCCCGATTCGCGGAGTGCTTCCGGGGCTCCGAGGAGCATGTGAAGGCAGGGCAACGGCTTTACCTTCCGAGTTTTGAAGGATGCCAGAGCGTCCTGGACATCGGCTGCGGGCGCGGCGAATTTCTGGAAATCATGCGCGAGGCGAATATTCCCGCGGCGGGCATCGATCTCAGCCAGGAGTCGGTCGCAATCTGCCGCCTGAAAGGACTCGAGGCGGAGACCGCGGACTTGTTCACGTACCTGGCGGGCCTTGCGGAGAAGTCGCTGGACGGCATTTTCTGCGCCCAGGTAGTGGAGCATCTTCCACCGGAGCGGTTGCCGGAGATGATCCAGCTCTGCGCCAGCCGGCTGATGCGCAACGGCGTAATTGCCATCGAGACGCCGAACCCGGAGTGTCTCGCCATTTTCGCCACGCACTTCTACCTCGACCCCACGCACGCGCGCCCCGTTCCGCACCCGCTGCTAGCCTTCTACCTGGAGGAGTTCGGTGTGGGCGTCATAGAGGTGCGCAAGCTCGCCCCCGCCGTGGAATCGATGCCGGCGCTGGCCTCGCTGCCGGAGGCGTTCCGCGAGGCATTCTTCGGCGGCCTGGACTACGCCATCATCGGAAAGAAGTGGTGAAGGGCCTTTTCCGGCCCATTGGCCCGTTGACAACCCCCAATAACTCGGCGTATATTTGCTAACATACTGATCTCTCAGTGGTTTGCTGGTAATTGGCCCATGGTCTCGTTCACGATGGTGCTCGGTGATAACAAAGCGCGCCGACTTTCCTCCGCTCGCTGCCTGCCGCGGCCGATCCAGTGCCTGCAATCATTGGTGACTCAGTGATCGGCGGAGGCGTAATGGCCGTAGACGAGGACAGCGAGCAGGTGGACCAGGGGGTCCCGGAAAGCTACGAGAATCTTCTCGACGATTACAGCCACTTCGCTCCGCCCGCCGCCGACGAGGTCCTGCAGGGCACGGTCCTGAGTATCACCGCCAAGGATGTCATCATCGATTTCGGGTACAAGTCGGAAGGCATCGTCCCCATCGAGCAGTTTCAGACTGCCGGCGGGGAGATTACGGTACGGGCCGGCGACGCCGTGGATGTGATGATCGAGCACGGGGAGCAGCCGGAAGGGTATGTGCTGCTGTCTCACACGCGCGCCGCGCGACTGCGCATCTGGGACAACCTCGAGAAGGCCTATCAGGAGCAGCTCATCATCTCCGGCCGCGTGCTCGGCCGGGTAAAGGGCGGGCTGGCGGTGGATGTGGGCACCAAGGCCTTCATGCCCGGATCCCAGGCCGATCCGCGCCCCGTTCATAATCTGGATTCCCTGACGGGACAGGACATCCCGGTCAAGATCATCAAGCTCAACCGCCGCCGCGGCAACGTCGTGGTTTCGCGCAAACTAGCGGTAGAGGAAGAGATCAACGTCCGCAAGAACGCCACGCTCGACCACCTGGCGGAAGGCGCCATCGTCACCGGCCTGGTCAAGAACCTCACCGACTATGGGGCTTTCATCGACCTGGGCGGCATTGACGGCCTGCTGCACGTCACCGACATGTCCTACGGCCGCGTCGCGCATCCTTCCGAGTTGCTGCACGCGGACCAGGAAATCACCGTCAAGGTTCTCAAATTCGATCGCGCCAAAGAGCGCGTCTCGCTGGGTTTGAAACAGCTCGAGCCGGACCCCTGGGGCGCCGTCGCCGCGCGCTACCCGGTCCACAGCCGGGTGATCGGGCGCGTGGTCAACGTCACCGATTATGGCGCGTTCGTCGAGCTGGAGCCCGGCATCGAGGGTCTGATCCACATCAGCGAGATGACGTGGTCGCGCCGCATGAAGCATCCGTCGAAAGTGGTCAAGCCCGGCGATCAGGTGGAGGCCGTGGTGCTGGAGGTGCACTCCAAGGACCGCCGCATCTCGCTCGGCTTGAAGCAGCTCGAACCCAACCCGTGGACCACCGTCGACACGCGGTATAGCGTCGGCTCGGTGGTGGAGGGCCGGGTACGCAACATGACCGACTTTGGAGCCTTCATCGAAATCGAAGAAGGGATCGACGGCCTGGTGCATGTTTCGGATCTGTCCTGGACCAAGCGCGTCAAGCACCCCTCCGAGGTCCTGAAGAAGGGACAGTTGGTGCAGGCTGTGATTCTCAATATCGATTCGTCGGCGCACCGTCTTTCCCTGGGCATCAAGCAGCTCCAACCGGACGCGTGGGAAAGCTATTTTCAAAATCACCAAGTGGGCGATACGGTGCATGGCCGCGTTTGCCGGCTGGCCAGTTTCGGCGGTTTCGTGGAATTGGCCGACGGCGTGGAAGGATTATGTCATTTCTCCGAGGTGCCGGGCTATACGGGCCGGCGCGGGCCGGAGGAAGCACCGCTGGCGATGGGCCAGGAGTTCGATTTCAAGATCGTCAAGATGAGCGAAGCGGAGAAAAAAATCGGGTTAAGTCTCCGCGCCGTGACGGAAGACGAGGAGAAAAACCGCCTGGAAGACTACCAGCGCCAGGCCGCCGCCGCCACCACAACCATTGAAGAGGTCATGAGCCTGAAAGACCGCAACCTCGAATAGCTTGCAAATTTCCTTTATTCAAGCGATACTGCGGTTTCATAACGGATTGACACCAAGGAGAGTGCGATGACGAAGGCCGATCTGATTGAAGAAGTCTCCCGGGTGGTGGAAATGACCCGGAAGGAATCCGAGGTCATAGTGGAGGCCATTTTCGACAGTATCGTTCGTTCCCTGCGCTCCGGCGATAAAATCGAGATTCGCGGATTCGGCAGTTTCCGCACTCGCCAGAGGCAACCCCGGATCGGCCGCAACCCGAAAACCGGCGCGCGGGTCGAAGTGCCCGCGAAAAAGATCCCTTATTTCAAGCCCAGCAAGGAACTGAAGGACGTGGTGAACAATTCGGTCGCGCCAGGCGTGGCGCCGGCCGGGGCGCCCGCTGGGCCCGGCACCCCGCCCGCGGAACCTCCACCCCCGCCCGAGCAGCTTCCCAGCCCCCAATAGGCATGGTTCCGGTATAGCATGGACTATCTCTGGACCCCCTGGCGGTATCGATACGTCACGACGACAGGGGATGGGGGTGAGTGCATCTTTTGCGCCGCTGCCCAGGCGTCGGACGACCAGGATACCCTGGTGGTGCACCGCGCCGCGCGCAGTTTCGTGATTCTCAACCGGTTCCCTTACACCAGCGGGCATCTGATGATCGTGCCGTACGAGCACGCCGCCGCGCTGGAGGAGCTTTCCGACGAAACCCTGGTGGAATTCATCCGCCTGGCGCGCGACAGCGTGAAGCATCTGCGGACGGTCTACCGTCCGGAAGGCTTGAATCTGGGAATGAACCTCGGCCGCAGCGCCGGCGCGGGCATCGCGGAACATGTGCATCTGCATGTGCTGCCGCGATGGAGGGGCGACACCAGCTTCATCACGACGGTGGGGGAGACGCGCGTGGTTCCCGAGGAACTGGAAGTCACCTGGGAGAAGCTGCGTCGCGCATTCCGCGGCGAGTGAGCCGACGGGGAAAAGAGTCGGAGGGCGGGTGGAACCGCGTGCCCACCTGCCCCACCAAGCTTACTGGACTTCCGCCGGATCCACGGCCTGGCGGCTGCCGGTGGCGGCGTAGCGGATATAGGCGACGATGTCGGCGAGTTGCTGGGCGGTATGCTTGTCGACCCCCGGCGGGTGCTTCCACGTAGCCGTATTGGTCATCGATTCAATCTCAGTCAAGTCCATTTTGCGGAGTTCCGGCGGCGTCTTGGAAAGGTCGTAGAGCTGGATGGTCTTATCGTCCTTTGCGCCCGGCATCGCCGGAAACGTCTCCTTGGACTTGAGCCTGACGTCCTGCACGTACTGCGCGGCGGTGGAATGAACCGCCATCGCAATCGCCGCCGGCGTGAGGCGCCCGATGCCTCTCAGGTCCGGCCCGACCGCCGTACCGCGCCCCTTCAACAAGTGGCAATTCGAGCACCCGTTGGCGGTTCCAAAGAACAGAGCTTCACCCCGATCGATCTGTTGCGTAACGGTGGCCTGAGCCAACATCAACACGATCCAAAACATGTCTGGATTTTCCTTTCGGTGCTAGTTATAGTACCACCGGGCAGCGCCGAACGTTTTACAATTGATCCATCGCTATGGCTCGCGAACTTTTGATCCAGTGTCCCGATGGTTCGATGAAGACCGTTCCGCTCACCGGCGCGCGGCTTTCGATAGGCCGTTCGAGCGCCGCGGAACTGTGCTTTCCGGAAGACGCCGGCCTTTCTCGCCAGCACTTCGCCTTCGAGGTCGAGGGCGACGAGTGGACGGTGCAGGATCTGGGCAGCAAGAACGGCACCTTCGTCAACAACATTCCGCTCAAAGCCCGGCTCATCCTCAAGCCCGGCGACCGCGTCACCGCCGGGCATATCGTGATCGTCTATTCACCCGAAGCCGTCGGCCCCGACCCCGACGTGGTGGTTTTCGAGGGCGGCGAGAGCACTTCCCCCACCACCTCGACCCTGGTCACGAGCCTCGAAGGCGCGCTCTCGAACCAGACCATGGCCATCGAACGCGGCGGTCCCAAAGCCTCGGCGCCCATGCAGGCGCTCCTTCGCGCCGGCCAGGAGTTGGCCGAGAACCGGCCGCTGGCGGACCTCTTCCCGGTGATCCTCGACCTGGCCATCCAGGCGGTCAACGCACAGCGTGGCGTGCTTCTCATTTTGGAAGGCGGCACGCTCGTTCCCCGCGCGCACAAGGGCGAAGGTTTTCACATCAGCACCGCCGTTCGCGATCGCGTGCTCAACGACAAGTCCTCCATCCTGGTGCGGGATGCGCAGCTCGACGACGCCTTCAAGGGTCGCGCGAGCATCGTGGAGCACAAGGTCCACACCATGATGGCAGTGCCGCTGCAGACCAAGCAGCGGATCATCGGCCTGATCTACCTGGACTCGCCTTTCGTCCTCCGCGAATTCACCACCGACGATCTGAGCCTGCTCACCGTGATGGCCAACGTGGCCGCCATCCGCATCGAAAATGTGCGCCTGGCCGAGGTCGAGGAGGCCGATCGTATCATGCAGCGCGACCTCACGCAGGCCGCCGAGATCCAGCGCCGCATGCTGCCGGACGAGGCGCCGCGGGTGCCGGGCGCCGACCTGGCCGGGTTTAACGCCGCATGCCGCACCGTGGGCGGAGACTACTACGACTTTTTCCCGTATGCCGGCGGCCGCGTCGGCCTGGCGCTGGGTGACGTCTCCGGCAAGGGGATGCCGGCTTCCCTCATGATGATGGCCCTGCACGCGCGCGTGCAGGTGCTGGCCGAAGATCCGGGGGATCTGGCTTCCTTCATGACCCGGCTGAACAAGGCCACCTGCGCCAAATGCCCCGCCAACCGGTTCATCACGTTCTTCTTCTCGGTGCTGGACGCGGCTACCGGCGAGCTGGCATTCGCCAA
Organism: Bryobacterales bacterium; assembly: GCA_963768385.1. GTDB lineage: Bacteria > Acidobacteriota > Terriglobia > Bryobacterales > Bryobacteraceae > Fen-178. Next base: position 330,550 of record CAVYHQ010000011.1, on the reverse strand, counting down.
CGCGGGGCACAATCCGCCGGTTGTGGTTCGCGCTTCGGGTGAGTCGCAGATGCTGGAAGGCGGCGGCCTCGTGCTGGGCATCCTGCCGATTGCGCCCTACGCCGAGCGGCGCGAGCGTCTCGCCCCGGGCGACATGCTGGTGCTCTACAGCGACGGCGTGACCGAGGCCCACAACGCCAACTTCGATGAGTTCGGCGAAGACCGCTTTATCGAGGTGCTGAAGCAGCATCGCCACGAACCCGCGGCCGACATTGTGGCGGCGGTCACCAACGCGCTGGGAGAATTCGCCGCCGGCGCCCCCCAGGCGGACGACATCACGTTGGTGGTGGCAAAGAGAGTTTAGCGTCTTGTGCAGGGCAAGCTAAAAGCATGCCCCACCCATTGACTTCGGCGGATGGGTGTTCTCATAATCGGCTATGCCAGAAGAGCCGCCACCGAAGAGCCACGAACGGAAGCTTTCCGGCATCGGGGCCACGGAAGATCAGATGGATACGCGGGACACCATCCCGCAGCGCATCGACCGTATCGGCACGAAAGTCGAGGACCTGGCCGGGACCGGCCAGCACGATTCGCCGGGGGGATGATCTCAGCGATATAGCAGGTACGGCTCCCGCGTTTTGACGAAGGCTGCCACGGCATCCTGAAAGCCCTGCTGGATCGTGCGCGGGTCGTCGCCTGCCTGGAGCTGGCGGATGGCCGCGGCGCTGCCGATCAGCAGCTTGTTCAGCGACAAGTCGATCTTCTCCGGATAGAGCTTCTGGATGGCCGCCGCCACTTCCAGGCCGAGGCGCGTGGCATCCAGCAGCTCGCGGTTGACGATGACGAATCGCACACCCTCCCGGGCGCCCACGCGCGCCGGATATACGCGCACCCCGGGGATTTCGCGGCGATTCAGATACGCCGCCAGATCGCGCCCGGCAATGAAATCCGCGCCGATCTGCTCGAAGGGGGAATCGGTTCCGCGACCCACCGAGTATCCCTTGGAAGATTCCAGAAGGCACAGGCCGGGGTACAGCGTGGCGGCGTTCAAGCTGCGCATATTGGGTGAGGGGTCGAGCCACGGCAGGCCCGTGTCGTCGAACCAGTCACCGCGGTTCCAGTCCTCCATTGGAATCACGGTGAGCGCGGCGCCGATCTTGTTCTCCCCGTTGAAGAGGCGCGCGAGTTCGCCCATGGTCATACCATGGCGCACCGGCAGGCCGGGAAAATAGCCGACGAACGATTGGTTGGCGGCGTCCAGCAGCGGGCCTTCCACGTGCGTGCCAGTGATGGGATTCGGCCGGTCGAGCACGTAGTATGGAATACTGGCCTTGGCCGCGGCTTCCATGGCGTAGGCCATGGTGGTCTCGTAGGTGTAGAAGCGCGCGCCAACGTCCTGGATATCGAAGATCAGCGCGTCGATGCCGCGCAGCATCTCGGGTGTTGGCCGCAGCGTCTTGCCGAACAGGCTGAAGACTTTGATGCCGGAGGCGGGATCGGCAGTGTCGGAAAGGCCGGGGCGGTCTTCCCTGCCCTCGAGCCCGTGCTCGGGCGAGAACAGTGCAACCACTTCCACGCCTGCCTGGCGCATCAGGTCGACATTGCGGCGGCCCAGGCGGTCCACGCCGGTCTGGTTGGTGACGAGGCCGACGCGTTTTCCCTGGAGCGGCTGAAACTTCCGCGCCACCAGCACATCCAGGCCCGTGAGCGTCGATCCAGTGCGGCCGATCTGGCGGCGCGCGCCCGCCCCGGCCAGCGTCTCGTTGTAACCCGTGACCGTGACACCCTGGGCGCCGATGCCGAACGCCGCGGCCACAATGGTGGCCACCTTGCCGCGCAGCGGCGTGAGCGCGGCCCGCGCGTCTGGGTGCACGCTGTTGGCCAGCAGGATGACGTAGCTTTTGGTGGAAGGGTCAATCCAGATAGAAGTGCCGGTAAAGCCGGTGTGACCGTACGAACCGATGGGGAACAGCTCGCCGCGGTTGCCCGAGTAGGGCGAGTCGATGTCCCAGCCCAGGCCACGCAGGATGGGCTGGTCGGGCGGGCTTTGCGGCTCGGTGAACTTGGCCACCGTGAGCGGGCTGAAGAGGCGGACGCCATCGAGCGAGCCGCCGTCGAGCATCATTTGGGCGAAGCGCGCCAGGTCGGCGGCGGTGGAAAACATCCCGGCGTGTCCTGCGACGCCGCCCATGGCCCGCGTAGAGGGGTCGTGGACCACGCCGCGCAACGGCGGCGAAGTTTTGTCGACGCGTTCCGTGGGCGCAATTCGCGGTATCAGCGAAGCCGGCGGCAGGAACATGGTTTCCTGCATGCCCAGCGGCAGGAATATGTTCCGCCGCGCGTAATCGGAAAGCGGTTGGCCGCTAAGCCGGTGGACGATTTCGCCCAGCAGAATGAAATTGATGTCGCTATAGACGAAGCGCACGCCCGGCGGGCCAGCGGGCTTGGTGGCGCAGGCCAGACGGATGCCCGTGTCATAGCCCGTCCATTCCGGTTTGAGCGGCACGTCGGGCTGGAGGCCCGAAAAATGCGTGAACAGGTTGCGCAGCGTGATGTCGCTCTTGCCTCCCTGAAATTCGGGGATGTAGTCGGTAACCTTGTCGTTCAGCCGGAACTTGCCCTGCTCGAAAAGCTTCATCAAAGACGACGTGGTGGCAATGACTTTCGTGACGGAGGCGCAGTCGAAGATGGTATCGAGGGTCATGGTCTCCGGCTGCGGAACCAGTGCACGCTTGCCGTAGGCCTTGCGGTAGACAATCTGGCCGTTGTGCCCGACGAGCAGAACGGCGCCGGGCAAGCGATCTTGTTGGATGGCCTGGTTGATGATCTCATCCAGCGCCGGCGCGCCGGCGAAGGTCTGTGCGGAGAGCGAAGCGGCAGCCAGCGCAGCGCAGCATAGAAATTTCATATGAATTTAATCATAGCCGTGCTTTCGACGCTGTAGAAAATCTGTCACCATGAAAGTTCCCATGCGAATCTCCGCCATCCTGGCCCTTGCCGCCGCTCTGCGACTGTCCGCGCAGGACGCCGCGCAAGACCCCGTGCAGCCGGAGAAATGGAACCTGCATTTTCAGGCTACTTCCATCGGCCAGTATCACGGCGGCTTCAACTCTCCGTACTCGGGCACCTTCAGCCTGGCTGGCCATCCCGAAGCCGAAGCTTCACTCACCTCCACGCTGTTCTTCGGATGGCAGTTGGCGCGCAACACGCAAATCTATTTCGACCCCGAGCTGGCCGGCGGCCGGGCCTTTAGCGGCACCAACGGAATCGCCAACTTCCCCAATGGCGAGATGCCGCGTGTGGCTCTCGCGACTCCCAAACCCTACCTGGCGCGACTGTACGTGACCCAGGATTTCGGGTTCGGCGACGCACGCGAGTTCTTTTCGAGCGACGAGAATCAGCTCGCTGGCAGCCGGCCCATGACCCGCTATTCGGTGACCATCGGCCGGTTTACGGTGACCGATTTTTTCGACAACGACAAGTACACACACGATCCGCGTACACAGTTCATGGGCTGGGCTATCATGTACAACGGCGCATGGGACTACCCGGCCGATACCCGCGGCTATACCTGGGGCTGGGTGCATGAGTTCCACACGCGGCGCTGGTCGCTGCGGTACGGCAGCGGGGCCATGCCGCGCGTGGCCAACGGCCTGCGCTTCGACCGCCGCGTGCTGGTCGACCGCGGCGATGCTTTCGAGGGCGAGGTGCGCGTGAAGCCCCGCGGCCACGACGGCACGGTCCGCGTTCTGAGCTACCAGAACCACGCCCGAATGGGGACCTATGCGGACGCCATTCATCTGGCCGACGAGACCGGCACGAAGCCGGACGTGACCGCCACGCGGCGGCCCGGCACGCTGAAATACGGCTTCGGCCTGAACGTGGAGCAGGAGGTGGCGAAGGACATCGGCGTGTTCGGACGGCTGGGCTGGGACGACGGAAAGACCGAAAGCTTCGCCTTCGCTGCGATCGACCGGCTGGCCACCGTGGGCCTGTCGGTGGGCGGCGCGCGATGGAAGCGGCCGCACGATACCGCGGCCAGCGCGCTGACAGTGAGCGGACTTTCCGCGGTCCACGCCCAATACCTGGAGCGCGGCGGCCTGGATTTCATGATCGGCGACGGCGCGCTCCGCTACGGACCCGAGTGCATCTGGGAAAGCTATTACAACGCCCGCGTGGTGCCTGGTATCTTTGCCACCATCGACCTCCAGCACGCGACCAACCCGGCCTTCAACCGCGACCGCGGTCCAGTATGGATCGGCGCGCTGCGCCTGCATGTGGAGTGGGGCCGGTAGTGTGGCGCAAGCACTCGTGCGTGCCGCGTCGAGACTCTTCTCGACGCTTGGCGGCCGCACAGCGTGTCGGAACGAGTGCCGACACGGCACGCAAGAGTGCGTGCGCCACGTCGGCGGCAGATGCCCTCTTTCATCCCGGCCCCTACTTCACCTTGGCGAACAGCTTCGCCAGCGTCTTCACCGCCTGGTCGACTTCCTTCTCCGTCACGATGTACGGCGGCAGGAAGCGCAGCACGGTTTCGTGGGTGCAGTTGATAAGCAGACCCTCAGCCATCGCATCCAGCACCAGTTGCTTGCCGGGAACGGCCAGCTCCATCCCCAGCATCAGACCGAACCCGCGCACTTCTTTCACGAAGCCGTGCTTGCGGGCCAGTTCATTCAGCACCACGTGGAAATACCCGCCGACTCTCTGAATGGAAGGCAACAGCTCGTCCAGGATGTCGAGGAACTCGAGCGCCACGCGGCACGCCAGGGCGCCGCCCCCAAAGGTGCTGCCGTGCATTCCCGGCTTGATGGCGGCCGCGGCTCTCTCATTGGCAACGATCACCCCCAGGGGGATCCCGCAAGCCAGCGGCTTGGCCGCCGCCATCACGTCCGGCAGAATCACGGGATGCGAGCGCTGATAGGCGAAGTAGGTTCCCGGCCGGCCCACGCCGCACTGGATCTCATCGGCCACCAGGAGCGCGTTGTGGCGGTCCGCCAGTTCGCGCGCCTTGGCCACGAACTCGTGGGTGAGCGGCTGGATTCCGCCTTCGCCCTGGATCATCTCCAGGACGATGCCCGCAGTGCGCTCGTTGAAGGCCGCCTCCAGGGCCGCGATATCGTTCACCGGAACGAATTTCACGCCGGGGATCAGCGGCTCGAAGTCCTGCCGGTACTTGGCCTGCCCGGTGATTGAGAGCGCCCCCAGCGTACGTCCGTGGAAGGCATTCTCGAGCGAGATAATCTCGTACTTTTCCGGGTGGATGGCGCGGCCGTGGGCGTGCACCATCTTGAGCGCGCCTTCCATCGCCTCCGTGCCGGTATTGGCGAAGAAAGTGCGCTGCAGGCCGCTGATTTCCGCCAGGCGCTTGGCCAGTGGTCCCTGGTACTGGTGGTAATAGAGGTTCGAAGAGTGGATCAGCAGTCCGGCCTGCTCGCGAATCACCCCGAGAATCCGCGCATGGGCGTGTCCCAGCGCATTCACGCCGATGCCGGCGATGAAATCCAGGTAGCGGCGGCCTTCCAGGTCGTAGACATAGCAGCCCTTTCCGCGCGCCAGGACCAGCGGATAACGGGCGTAGTTCTGCAACACGTATTCCCGCTCCAGGTCCATCGTCTGCTGGGCGGCTTGATCCACGGCGGGGGGGAAGGGCTCGACATTTACTCATCATAGCGCGGCCCGCGATGATACAATACGCTGCATGAAACGCATGCCGATTCTCACGGGACTGTTGCTGGTGCTGGCCACTCTGCTCTACTCCGCCGATGCCACCGGGAAGTGGAAAGGAACGCTCGAGGCGGGCGGCGAAACCCACGACTTGACCTTCGACCTTAAAGCCAGCGGCGACACCCTGACCGGCGCCATCAGCGGCCTGATGGGACAGCCCACACGGGGTAGCGAGATCCAAGACGGCAAGATTCAGGGCGACACGGTGTCCTTCTGGGCCATGGGGGAATACCAGGGCCAGCCCATCAAGCTGGTCTTCAAGGGCCAAGTCCTGGACAGCGAGATTCACTTCACCATGAGCCTGGATGACGGCAGTTGGAGTGGCGATCTCGTAGTCAAGAAGGCGCCCTGACCCGGTCTCCATTCAACCGCATCACTCGCCGTACAACCAACAAATTCAACGTTTTAATGTCAATCCTTACCCCTTAGTCCTGCGTCTTGCTTATACTCTTTTCAAGCGCGTCTTTCCGCCTGTGAACTGGGTAGTATGCACTTTGGACAGATAATTGCAGGCAGATCACTCAAGGAGATCAAAGGGATGCATAAGCCTATTAAGTACGCTGAAAAAGCCGTCACATACGCCGCGGGCGCGGCTTGGTTTGTCTTCGATAAGCTTAATTCTGTACACCCGAATCCGGGCTTCGTGCCGAAATGGTCGGACAAGCCGCTCCTGAAGTCGTGGGAAAAGGTCAAGCCTCCCCTGGGGTGGCCCCGTGAGACCGATTCCCTGTGCCCCCGCTGCGTTCCCGAAATCCGCCAGCAGATTCTCGACGGCAAGACTCCGCTGGAAGTCCTCTATACCGACAAGCCGGGCGAGATCAAGGCGCAAATCATCGAGCGCGACGGCAAGGTCCTGATGGTCAAGGAGTGCCCCATTCACGGCCGCTTCGAAGACGTGATGTCAGTTGACACGGCGTTCTACCGGCACATCGAGCGGGTGTTCCCCGGCCGGGACATGCGCGCGCACAACGATGCGACACTCCACAAACACGGATCCAGCACCATCACTCACGGCCGCGGCTCGGTGCTCACCATCGACCTCACCAACCGCTGCAACATGATGTGCGACCCCTGTTTCATGGACGCCAACCAGGTGGGCTTCGTGCACGAGCTGAGCTGGGACGACATCCGCACGCTGCTCGACAACGCCATCACCATCAAGCCGAAGCGGCAGATGTCGGTGCAATTTTCGGGCGGCGAGCCGACGCTCTCGCCGTACTTCCTGGACGCCGTCCGTTACGCGCGCGAAGTGGGCTACACCTCGGTGCAGGCGGCCACCAACGGCATCGAATTCGCCAAGAGCCCCGAGTTCTGCCGCCAGGCGGCCGAGGCCGGCCTGCGCTACGCTTACCTGCAGTTCGACGGCATCGGCAATGCCGCCAACCAGCACCGCAAGGTCGGCAACCTGTTCGACGTGAAGCTGCGAGCCATCGAGAATCTGTATGCCAACGGCGTCGATATCGTCCCGGTCATCACCATTGTGAACGGCATCAACAACGAGCAAGTGGGCCGCATCGTCCAATTTGCGCTCGACAATCCCAAGAAGATCCCCTTCCTGTCTTTTCAGCCGGTCTCCTTTACCGGCCGCGACGAAGCCGTCACCGACGAGCGGCGCGCGGCCCAGCGCTACACGCTCTCCCACCTGGCGCATGACGTGAAGAACCAGACCGGTCTGGGCGAGCCTGCCCGCGACTGGTTCCCGATTTCCTTCCTCTCTACTTTCTCCGACTGGAGCGACCTGGTGCACGGCCCGCAGGCCGATTGGGGCCAGTTGAGCTGCGGCTGCCATCCCAACTGCGGTGTCGGTATGGGCGTGATGGTGGATAAGGAAACCAAGGAATCCGCGCCGGTGACGGCGTTTTTGAACGCCGACCGGCTGGCCCGCGACGTGGCCCGCATCAACGACGCCGCGCGCGGCAAACGGCTCTCGATGCTGGGCATGGCGCTGGCCGTGGCGCGCAATTACGATCCCTTCCAGGCTCCCACTCACTTCCATCTCAGCGACATGCTGAAGAAATTCGACAAGACTTTCGGCGCCACCGGCAAGAGCTACGGCAAGGTGGGCAAAGACCGCACTTTCGCCGATATCGAGCAGCGCCGCAGGGACCGCTGGAACTTCCTGTTCATCGCCGGCATGTGGTTCCAGGACCTGTTCAACTACGATTTCCGCCGTACCGAGCAGTGCATCATCCCGTACGCCACCCAGGAGGGCGAAATTTCTTTCTGCGCCTACAACACGGGCGTCGGCTGGCGCAACATCATCGAGAAGATGCACATGACCGCGACGCTCACAAAGTGGTACGAGGAGCACGGCCGGCACGAGATCTTCGCCGGCGGCAAGACGGTCCCGCTGAACAGCCTGGAGCACTCGCTGGTGCTGCGCCAGGAACTTGTCACCACCGAAGAGCAGCACGACCTGGACCGGCTGGGCATCGCCAAGAACGCTCGTGAAGAGAAGACCCGCGCGCGCGACGCCCGGCTGAAGGAGCGGCAGGAGCACGAGCGCATGATGAAGCTCTACCGCGAGCACGTGCTCAAAGAGCAGCCCGGCCCCGAGCTGGTGCAGATTGGCGGCATCGAGGTCGCGCCCCAGGCGGTTGAGGACCGGGAAGAAGTCGGCGCTTTCGGCGACTGAAGGAAGCTGATAGCTTCCGTCAGAGATCCCGTCCAAATGTATAAGTCTGGAAGACGAAAAGATAGCGCGTGTTGACTCCGGGAGTGGTGGCGCGCAGGAAATCGCCGGTGAAGACATGCGCCATCCCCGCCCCGAACGTCCACCCAGACGCCTGGTATGTTCCAAATACGTCCGCCTCCTGCCCGACGTGCGTTCCAGCGTTACCCTTCGCGGAGCGTACGATTGCCGCCCCCGAGCTGTTGTAGAGCGCATCCGTCGGGCTGGCCAGCCACCAGTTGTTATACATCACGCTGATGGCCAGCGATTTGGTGACATGCAGCGTGTCCAGCGACCGCAAATTGTGCAGGTTGCGCCAGCCGAACAGGTCGCCACGGCCAAACCGGTCGTGGTTAGACGCGTAAAGCTGGTCGAACGTGTTATCCCGCATGGCCGTGTTCTGGCTGCCGGATGCATACTTGTATTCCCCTTCCAAATCGAGTGGCCAGGCCAGTTGAACGCGGCGCGAAATGCCGCTGAACCACGCATATCCGCGATGCTCGACCAGGCCGGTTTTCCCGTCTTGGATGGCCGCCTCGAGGCTGTACTTCAACGACGCCGGCAGAGGCCCCTCGGCGCGGCCGCCTAGCGTGTTAGTGCCCAGGCGGCCGGCTCCCGTGAAGCCACCGGGCCGGTTCTGGTCGTGACGGAGCAGGTAAAAATCCACCGTCCCCTTGGGGATGATCTTTGTGAAGGTGTCATATGTGCCCCAAACCCGGTCGCCAAGATTGGGGACATTGAACTTGTCCGCCAGTATCTTCACCTCGGAGACCATGAGCACCTCCAGGCGCGCGGCCGGCAAGCGGTAATAGAGGCGCGCGGTATCGTAGCTGCGCGAGGTGTTAGTCCATTGCGAATCGCCAATCAGCCGGCCGCGGCCTTCTCCGAGGGCGATGACCTGCCGGCCAAAGATAGCGCCAAACCCGGTCTTGCGCCGGGCGAAGAACTCCAGGAAGGCCTCATGCAGATCCATGGAATCGCGCGCGGTGGTGGGGGCCACACCGCCGTAATCCGGGGCACGCGCGTCCTGACCGGTGGCCGAGATGAGGAGCCAGTCCGCGGCATCGAACTGCGCGCCGACGCGCGTGCGAAGCAGAGGGCTATCGAGGTTCTTCGCCAGCCCGAAGTTGTTCCCCGTGCGCGATTCATCGCGCACACGGAACTCGAAAATCAGCCGGAAACGGCCGTCCGTCTTTCGCTCCAGGAGGTTGTTTAATTCGTTGCCTGGGCTGGGGATCTGAGCTGCCAGGGTTCCACCAGCCAGTAGCAGGAGAACAACTCGAAACCGCCTCACCGCACCACCACGTCCCAGATCTTCGACCTTTGCGAAGTGCCCGCCAGCCCTTCCACGTTCAGCTTCATGTCCAATACCTTGAACGACCATTGCGTTTCGAATAAAAAGTAAAGGCGGTTCAGACCCTTGACCCAACCGACCTTGACGCGCACGTCCAGGGAAGCGGCAAACGGGATGAAGTCATGGTCAGTCCTTAAATGCGACGTTAACATACCTAGCCGGCATAGCCGGAACCAAACAGGACGATCTCTTTCGACGCGGAGATGCGGAGGCGCAGAGACTTCGCGGAGGAAGCGGAGAAAACTAAGAGTTCCACTTTTTTTGAGAGGTGTTCCACCACTGGAGTCCGGGGCCGGGCGGTAACATTCCTTTGCCCCGTATCGCCCTGATATTGTAACCACATGGCTGCGAATCTCCTTTCCACACCTCTTGGGCGCCTCATGGTCGCCTGCATCGCCGTGAGCGGCCTGATGGCTGCGGAGCACGACGGAGTTGTCAAATCCGGAGGATTACCCGTCCCCGGCGCCACCATCACCGCCACCCAAGGCGACAAGAAGATCGTCACCACCACCGACGACCAGGGAGCGTATTCGTTCCCTGAGCTGGCCGATGGCACATGGACCATCGAAGTCGAGATGATGGGTTTCGCCAAGCTCACGCGCGACGTGGGGATTGCGTCCGATGCCCCCCTCGCCGAGTGGGACCTGAAACTTCTCCCGCCGGGAGCCAATCTCGCCCCCACGCCGCCTGTTTCCGCTGCACCGGCCCCAGCCACTCCGGTTGCTCTGGCTGCACCGGCCCCAGCGACGCCGGCGCCTGCGACCACTGCGCCAGCCGCACCCGCGGCCAATGCGACACCGAAAGCGGCGCCGGCCGCCAAGGTGCAGGCCCGCAACAATCAGACCCCCGCCAGAGGAACTCAGGCAGCCAATGGGGGGCGTCCGTCGCTGACCCAAGCCATGGCATCGTACCAGCGTGTGGACGTGAACGCAACCGAGGGCGCGGCTTCCGGAGCGGAGAGCGGAATGGGCAACGAACTGGCCTCGGCCGATCTCAACCAGAGCGCCGCCGATTCGCTGCTGGTGAACGGCAGCGTCAGCGCCGGCCTGGGCGCGCAGCAACAGAACGACTGGTTTGGCGGACCCGGCGGCATGGGTGGCCCCGGCATGATGGGCATGGGCGGACCCGGCGGACCCGGCGGCATGGGAATGGGCGGCGATAACCCCGGCGGCGCTACGGGCGGCGGCGATGCCGGCGGGGGACGCGGCATGGGCGGACCCGGCGGCGGTGGTGGCCGCGGCGGTATGGGCGGGCCCGGCGGCGGCGGTGGTTTTGCCGGCGGTTTCGGCGGACGTGGCGGCTTTGCCGGTGGCGGCCGCGGCGGTCCGGGCGGACGCGGCGGTCCGGGCGGTGGCCGGGCCGGCGTGGCGGCCTTCGGCAATGCCCGCAGAAATCGCCAGATGCAGTACAACGGCAATGCCAACTTCACTCTCGACAATTCCGTTTGGGATGCGCAGACTTACTCTTTGAATGGCCAGCAGGTGGCGAAGCCGGCCTATGCCAACTCCAGCGCCAGCGTCATGTTCGGCGGCCCTCTCATGGTTCCCAAGCTGATGAAAACCAGCCACGGGATGTTCACCATCAACTACCAGTTGAGACGGAGCCGCAACGGCACCAGTCAGGTGGGCACCATGCCCACAGCGGCGGAGCGCGCGGGAGATTTTTCGCAAGCTATCATCACACAAGGGCCGGTCACCATCTACGATCCGCTGAGCGGCGCCCCCTTCCCCGGCAACGTGATTCCGGCCAACCGCATCAACTCCGCGGCGCTGGGCTTGGCGAGCTACTATCCGCTGCCTAACGCCCCTGGTTTCACTCGCAACTACTCGGCCCCCATCACCAGGGTGAGCAACTCCGATAACATCAATGCGCGGGTGATGAACATCTCGGTGACGAAGAAAGACCGGCTTTCGGGCGGCATGGGATATATGGGCAGCAACGGCTCGACGCCCAACCTCTTCGGCTTCGTCGACAGCTCGACCGGCCGCAATGTCAACGCCAATATCGGGTGGACCCACACCATCAGCACCCACTTGATCAGCAACCTGCGCTATACCTTCAGCCGGTCTCGCAGCCTGGCGACGCCATTCTTCTCGGAGAAGACGAACGTGGAGGGAGCACTGGGGATCACCGGCGCGTCCACGGCGGCCATCAATTGGGGACCGCCCAACCTTTCGTTCACGAGCGGCATCAACGGGCTTTCCGACGGGGCCGCCAGCCTCGGCCGCAACCAGACCAGCGCGGTGGGCGAGAGCCTTATCTTTGTACACAACACCCACAACTTCACCTTCGGCGGCGATTTCCGGCGGCAGCAGATCAATCCTCTGTCGGATGCCAACGCCCGCGGGGCCTTCACGTTCACGGGTCAGACCACCAGCCAGATCGTTAACGGCGCGGCGGGCGCTGGAACCGGCTTCGATTTCGCCGACTTCCTGCTGGGCCGGCCGGACACCAGTTCCTTGCAGTATGGCAACCCCGATAAGTACTTTCGTACCAACTGGTACGACGTCTACATGACCGACGACTGGCGCCTTAGCACCAAGCTGAGCCTCAACATGGGACTTCGCTGGGATTACACCGCGCCCATCACCGAGCTGTACAACCGCCTCGTCAACCTGGATATCGCGTCCGGCTTCACCGCCATCGCGCCGGTCTTGCCTGGCCAGACGGGCACGCTCACGGGCACATCCTATCCGGCGTCGCTGGTGAATCCGGACAAACGCAATATTGCACCGCGCATCGGGTTCGCGTGGCGGCCTTTCCCCAAGCATTCCACCGTGGTTCGCGGTGGATACGGCATCTACTACAACACCTCGGTTTACGGCTCAATCGCCAATAACATGGCGGCACAGCCCCCGTTCGCGCAGACGTTGTCGGTGGCTTCCTCCTCCGCTAACCCGCTGACGCTGCAGAACGGATTCATCTTCCCGCCCAATACCGTCACCAACACCCGGGCCATTGACCCGAACTATCGCATCGGCTACCCGATGATCTGGCAGCTCTCGGTTCAGAACGACCTGGGACATGCCCTGGTGGGGACCATCACGCTGCGCCGCACCAAAGGCACGCGGCTCGATCAGCAGTTTCTGCCGGACTCGCTTCCGCCGGGATCGCGCGTAGTGGCGACCGGCCCGGCGGGCTACATCTACGAACAGTCGAACGGCAATTCCGAGATGAACGCGGTGGACTTCCAATTGATGCGGCGGTTCCGCAGCGGGATTTCGGCCAACGCGGTCTATAGCTTCTCGAAATCCATCGACGACGCCTCCACCGGCGGCGGCGCGGTGGTGGCGCAGAATTGGCAACTGCTGACCGCCGAGCGGGGACTATCGTCGTTCGATGCGCGGCACACACTGAACGCGCAATGGCAGTACAGCACCGCCGTTGGCACTAGCGGCGGAACCCTGGTGAACGGTTTTAAGGGCGCTCTGCTCAAGGACTGGACTTTCCAGAACAGCATCACCCTCCGAACCGGTTCGCCGCTCACCGCCATGACGGGCGGCAATCGCGCCACCACCACTGGAACCGGCATCACGGGCAGCGTGCGGGCGGACGCCACGGGGCTTCCGCTATTCCCCGCGACTCCCGGCTATGGCTTCGATACCGGCGCCTTCGCCGCGCCGGCCGCGGGCCTGTGGGGAGATGCCGGCCGGGACACCGTCCCCGGGCCGATCGTGTTCTCGCTCAACGGTTCCTTGAGCCGCGTTTTCCGGATTGGGGAGCGGCGCAGCATCGACTTGCGCTTCGATGCCACCAATGCCCTCAACCACCCGACCATTACCGGTTGGGGCACGACCATCAATAACTCTACGTTCGGGCTGCCGACCGCGGCTTCCGCCATGCGTAAAATGACCGCCAATCTTCGATTCAGGTTCTAAACTATGCGAGCTACCGTTCTTACATTTCTCACCGCGCTGCTGCTGGTCTCAGCGCAAAACCCGCCGCGGCAGACTCCGCCCAGGCAGAATGGGACCGCGCAGAATCAGCCCGCGCCGAATGCCCCCAGAGGGGGCTTCAAGTTTGAAGCCACCACCCAGTTGGTGATCGTCAACATATCGGCCAAGGACAAGGATGGCAACCCCATCAAGGGCCTGAAGCCCACCGATTTCACCGTCACGGAAGACGGCAAGCCGCAGACCGTCAAGGTCTTCGAATACCAGGAACTGGAAGACACAGCGGCCCCGGCGCCCGCGCCAGCCCCCACGCCTAAGCCCGAGCCGAAGAAGGAAGCGCCCAAACCCGAAGCCACCCCCGCCGCTCCGGCCAAAGCGCTGGAAGCCAATGTGGTCAAACCGGTGGTCGCCACCCAAATCGCGCCTGCCAAGCCGGGCGAAATCAAGTACAAGGACCGCCGCTTGCTGGTGATGTTCTTCGACCTGACGGGAATGCCCATCCAGGACCAGATGCGTTCTCAGAACGCCGCGTTGAAATTCATGCAGAGCCAGATGACGCCTTCGGACCTGATGGCCATTATGACGTTCTCCACCGACCTCAGGGTCGTCGAGGACTTCACCGACGACCACGACCTTCTCGCCAAGGACATCAAGAACCTGTCCATCGGCGAAGGCACCGACATCGCCGGCGCCACCAGCGACGACAGCTCGGAAGACACCGGCGCCGCTTACACCGCAGACGACACCGAGTTCAACATCTTCAATACCGATCGCCAACTGGCCGCGCTGGAAACCGCGGTGCGCATGCTGGGCTCGCTGTCCGAAAAGAAAGCGCTGGTGTACTTCGCCAGCGGCATGGCCAAGACCGGTCTGGACAACGAGGCGCAGTTGCGAGCCACCATCAATGCCGCCATCCGCAGCAACGTGGCGTTCTATCCCATCGACGCGCGCGGCCTGGTAGCGCAAGCTCCGCTGGGCGACGCCACCAAAGGGTCGCCGGGCGGCCAGGGCATGTATTCCGGCAGCTCCTCGCGTTCGGCCCAGAGCAACTTCCAGGGCCAGCAGGAGACACTGTTCACGCTGGCCGCGGACACCGGCGGCAAGGCGCTGCTGGACAACAACGACCTGGGACTGGGTATCGTGCAGGCGCAAAAGGACATCTCCAGCTACTACATCCTTGGCTACTACAGCACCAATGAGACGCTGGACGGGCATTACCGCCGCATCAAGATACAACTGAACCCCGCCATGGCCTCCAAGTTGGGAAAGCCGCTGGATTACCGCACCGGGTACTTCGCTTCCAAAGAGTTCAAGCAGTTCAACTCCTCGGACCGCGAGCGCCAGCTTGCTGAGGCGCTGCTGCTGGGCGATCCCATCACGGACCTCTCCATCGCCATGGAGGTCGACTACTTCCGCCTGGCGCGCACCAGCTATTTCGTCCCCGTGGCAGTCAAGATTCCGGGCAGCGATATCGAACTCGCCAAGCACGGCGGCTCCGAGAGCACGCGGCTCGACTTCATCGGCCAGGTGAAGGACGCCAAGGGCACTATCGCCGGCAACGTCCGCGACTATATCGAAGTCAAGTTGAAGGACGAAACCGCCAGCCAGTTGTCCAAACGCACGCTGCAATACGACACCGGGTTCACGCTGGCTCCGGGAGCCTACACCCTGAAGTTCCTGGCGCGCGACAACGAAACCGGCAAGATGGGGACGTTCGAAACCAAGTTCACCATCCCCGACCTGACCACGGAACCGAAGCTCCTGCCGATCAGCTCGGTGGTGCTGAGCAACCAGCGCGAGAAACTGGATGCCGCCGTCGCCACTGCCGAACGGGACCGCAGGCTGCTCACCTCCGATCCGCTGGTTCAGGACGGCGTGAAGCTGCTTCCCAGCGTGACGCGCGTGTTCAAGAAGGACCAGGACATGTACATTTACCTGGAGGCCTATGAGCCCACCGCCGAGACCACCCAGCCGCTGGTGGCGACCGTGAGTTTTTATCGCGGCAGGACGAAGGCTTTCGAGACCGCCCCGCTGCAGGTGACCGAAGGCTTGAACGCCAAGTCCAAGGCGCTGCCAGTGAGGTTCAGCGTGCCCATGGCCAAGCTCCAGCCCGGCCGTTACACCTGCCAGGTGAGCGTGCTCGACCCCACCGCGCAGAAGTTCGCTTTCTGGCGCGCGCCGATGGTGCTGGTGCCGTAGCCTTCCCAGTCTCGGAGAGGAACTCACACCCCAACCGGGAGCTATGCGAGGAGTGTGGTTCCTGCGTGAACAGCAGCCAGCGCCTGGTCCATAGTGGCTACTGAACCGCCGTGTTTCCGCGCCAACAGCACAAGGTAAGCGTCAGTGACCTGCCTATGCCCGGCGATTCCTGTGGTTGGCATGTCCAGATAAGAAACATCATCCGGCCAGAATTCGTGCCGCGGAAGGGAGGAAATGGATTCGAGCAGTAACTTTGCGGATTCCGCCGTCGCCTCCACACCGGCCCGCAGGTGGAAACGGAAAAGCGCGCCTTGTGTGACGGGGCATGTTGCAAACCGGTGCCCCTTGCGGAACCACGCCGCCGCGCGCACGTTCAGACTGTGTTCGGGCGTCGCCAGTGCAATGAGGACATTGGAGTCGAGCAGGTAGACCTTACTCTTCGTCATAGAGAGCCTTGACGTCCTCCGTAGTCACGGTCCGGGCGCAACGGAAAGTGGGGAAACCGTAATCGCTCATCTTTATGGATGCGCCTTTCGCCCCTTTCGACGATTGCAGAATGAGGTCGCCAACCACTCGTCCGAGGCTGCGATTCTGATCCCGGGCGATGGCCTTGGCGAGGTGGTAAGCCTCGTCTGGAATGTCGAGCGTCGTTCGCACAACAACATAATAGCACAAGCGCACAAATCGGACACCATAGTTCCTGTTGTTCAGAAGCCATGGGATTTCAGGAATCCGCTCACGAGGGAGGAAAAGACCTCTGGCTTTTCCAGATACATCAAGTGTCCTGTATCGGGTACTACAACGCGGGCAGCTCCGGGGTATCGCCATGACCAAGGCACCAGCCACGGCTTGGTTGTCTGCAATGTCACCCGAGCCGATGAGAATCAGCGTGGGCATCCTTAGGTCTCGCACATAGGGGAAGACTGGCTTCTCCGGCAACGGCATATCGTTGTGCTTATGGTCTTGAGGAGAGGCCCTGAGCAGCCTCCGGAGGTGCTCGCGCGCAGCGTCATTGCCTGGAACGATGAAGTAGGTATTCTGAACTCGGACTTCGGTTGGATCCTTCGCGTTCTGGAACACCATTTGACTCATGGCGAAGTGCTCAGAGTACGGAAAACCCTCCGCCTCCGGCCCGATGAGCACCAGCCCACTAACTTGCGCGGGATAGCGCAGCGCAAAGCTAAGAGCAATGTTGCCGCCATGCGAACTGGCCACGAGAGCGACCTGCGATACCTTGCGATCGAGAAGGAGTGCCGCAACATCGTCGGCTTCGTAATAAGGCTTCTTCGTAGCTGGCGAGCGACCGTACCCTCGCCGGTCGTAACGAATGGCATGGAACTGTTTGCAGAAGGTCGGCCATACGTCATCCCAGACAGCCGAATTGACCACCCCGTCGTGGAGCAGGAGCACCGCTTTCTGTCCGGTCCCACATTCCTCGTAATAGAGGCGCGATCCGTCAACCTCCACGAACGCTGCCGGCGGGGTAGAGCTCGCAGTCTGCGCGGACAGAAACCCGGCCCTGAGAATCAACACAATAAGCGATGCGGCGGCGAAGGTTCTCATCCCCGTATTATGTCAAAGGCCGCTGGCATCAAGCGGAACACGGTTCGCACGGATCATTCTGAAAACAATGCCCGTCCGCAGGTTCGATTACAGCGTCAACCGGGTGGCAAAAGTTCGAAACGTGCCCAGACTGGGGAGGCAATTGTCGATACCCCAAGCGGGACTCGAACTCTTCCTCGCGACGCTGCCGGCCAAGCCCCGCTTCTATAAGGCGGCGATTGCTGCTCATCGAGTTCGTATCCAGCTTTCCGGAATGCCTTGACTGCGTCGCCGCCGGAAACAACCGGCAGCTTCATCCGCCGGCAACCTCTATGACCTCTTCGAGAATGCTCGGAGGCAACGGATCGCCGTGCTTCCGGAGGCTTTTCAGGTAGCCTTCGATTGCCTCACGAATGTTCTCGGCTGCCTCCGCGCGGGTTCGGCCCTGGGAAACGCAGCCAGGCAAAGCCGGACAGGTTGCTACAAACACCCCGTCTTCGTCTGGTTCCAGATACACGCGATACTTCACTGCTCGCATTCTACCAGAGTGGCGAGGAACCGGCCTCTGCGCTCGAACCACTGCAATTGATGATGATTACTCCACAACAATCTCCCAGTCCCACGAGTTCGATCCGTACGTCCCGCCATGTCATAATAGGCCGCATGTTCCCGAAGGTCCTGTTCTGCATCGCTCCGCTGGCTTGCTGGGGCGCATCCACCATGCCGCCCGAAGCCGACCAGCGCCTGGCTCACGACATCTACAAGGAGATCGTCGAAATCAAGTCGGGTTTCAGCACGGGGGCCACCACGCCCGTCGCCCAAGCCGTCGCCAAACGTCTGCGCGCCGCCGGGTTCCCGGATTCTGACATCTTCATCGGCGGCGCAATCCCTACCAAGGCCAACCTCGTGGTCCGGTTCCACGGCTCCGGCAGGCTCAAACCGATTCTGCTGCTGGCCCACACCGATGTGGTCGAAGCCAGGCGTGAAGACTGGAGCATGGACCCCTTCGTGTTCACCGAAAAGGATGGCTGGTTCTACGGCCGCGGCACCGCCGACGATAAAGCCCAGGCCGCCGTCTGGATCGCCAACCTGATTCGCTACCGGCGTGAAGGCTACAAACCGGACCGCGACATCATCGTGGCACTCACCGCCGACGAAGAAGGCGGCGGCCCATCGAACGGCGTCGCCTGGCTCCTCAAGAACCACCGCCAGCTCATCGATGCCGAGTTCTGCCTGAACGAGGGCGGCCGGGGCCAGATGGTCAACGGCCAGCGCGTCTCAAACGATATCCAGGCAGCCGAGAAGTGGTATCTGGATGTGCGCCTCGAAGTGCGCAATAAGGGCGGGCACAGTTCCCTGCCCGTGCCCGACAATGCCATCTATCGCCTGTCCAATGCGCTGGTGCGCCTCAGCCGGTTCGGCTTCCCACTCAAAACCAACGAAGCCACCCATGCCTATTTCGCGGGCATGGCGAAAATCGACACCACGGGCGCCCGCGCCGACCTTGCCAAGATCGAGGCCAACGATGTGCCCGCCATGAAACGCATCGCCGAGGCCTCCCCGGCCTGGAATTCCATGCTGCGCACCACCTGCGTGGCCACCATGCTGGAGGGCGGGCATGCCGTCAATGCGCTGCCGCAGCTCGCGGCCGCCAACGTGAACTGCCGCGTGCTGCCCGACGATTCGCTCCAGTACGTCCTCGATACGCTCAAGAAAGTGATCGCCGACGATCAGGTGGTCATTTCGATCACGAATCAGGAGGAGAATTCCCCAAGCTCGCCACTCCGGCCGGACCTCGTGCGCGCCATGTCCCGCGTCACCGATACTATGTGGCCGGGCGTCATCGTACTGCCGACCATGAGCACCGGCGCCACCGATGGCCGCGCTCTGCGTGCGGCGGGCATCCCCACCTACGGCGTGCAGGGATTCTTCAACGAGCGTGACGACAATCGCGCTCACGGCCGCGATGAACGCATGATGGTAAGGTCTTTCTACGAGGGCCAGACCTTTCTCTACGAGCTGGTCAAGGCTCTCGCGGCTACCGCCCAAAATCGATGAAGCCGCGCTGCGGGTCGGTGCTGAGCAGCGTGACGCGCAGGCGGTCTCCCACATCCAGGCCGTGCTCGCCGCGCATCAACCGGCCCTCCACTGGGGGATCGAATACCCGGACAAACACGCCTTGAGGCGTCACGCCCGTGACCACCGCGGGGAACGACTGGCCCACCCGAGGGCGGAGCGCCACGGCGGCCATGCGCTTGCCCATGGCGCGCTCCACCTTGCGCGCGTTGTCCTCCATCAGGGTGCAGTTGCGCGCGATGGAATCCAGCTCGCTGTCCGAGTAGGCTGCGTTCACCTTGGCCTCGAGCGCTTTCAGCAACCGCTGAGTCACCAGGTCGGCGAACCTGCGATTGGGCGCGGTGGAGTGCGTATAATCGTGCGCCGCCAGGCCGAAATGGCCCTGCTCGGGATCGCCGGGGCGCATCAATACATACTCGCCGGGGCCCATTAATTTGAGAACCGCCAGCGAGATATCGGGGTAGTGTACGGGATCGGCCTGTTGGCGCCGCATGAGGAACGCGCTCAGCGCCGCGGGGTCGGGCGTCGCGGGCAGTTTCTCGCCGTATTGCGCCGCCAGTTCCACGATGCGGGGCCAGCGCTCGGGAGCCTTCACCACGCGGCGGATGGAGGAAACGCCGGCGCCGCGCAGCGTGCGGGCCATCACCTCGTTGGCGCCGATCATGAAGTCTTCGATCAACTGCGAGGCACGATTCGGGCCGCGAGCGGTGATACCCACCACCTCCCCGGCGGCGAACACCGGTTGCGCTTCCAGGCGGTCGAAAGTGAGCGCGCCCAGCCGGTGGCGGCCCTCGCGGAGCGCCTGAGCGGCTTCGTCCTGAAGTTTGAGCTGCGCTTGAAGATCCGCCGAGGCCGCGACTTTGGGCGGCGGGGCGGCCGTCCCTTCGAGCCAGGGGCCGACCGTGCTGTACGTCAGTTGCGCGCGGTTGCGCAGCAGCGCCCGGTAGATGCTGTTCGAGGCGATGGAGCCGTCGGCGGCCACCACCATTTCGATCACAATCCCCGCGCGGTCCTGGTTTTCCGAGAGCGAAGTGAGGTCGGTGGAGAGCCGCTCGGGCAACATGGGGAAGGTGCACACACCGGCGTAAACCGTGGTGGCTTCCCGCGCCGCGTGGCCATCGATAGCGGTGGCCTTGGCGACCGCCGAATTGACGTTGGCGACGCCCACCAAGACACGAATGCCGGTAGGTACGCGCTCGGCCCACTCGATTTGATCGAGGTCGCGCGAGTCGTCGTTATCGATGGAAGACCAGAGCAGCGAGGTCAGGTCGCGCAAGCTGCCATCGGGTTGGAGGCGAATGGTTTCGAGCTGCCGCTCAGCCTCGGGCGGAAAATCGGGCGAGAAGCCATGGTCGATCATTTCCTGGCGCGCCGCCGCCACCAGGTTGAAGTTATCGTGGGCCATAAAATCCGAGGGTAGCATGGGGATGCGCGGCACGCAGTGAGCCATTCCGAAACTCTTGAGCGTGGCGCTTGAGGATGTTGGTCGTCGTTTTCATTCCCGCCTCCTACTCGTCCCAACGCCCAGCAACTCGGGGCTGGTATGGGGAAGAAAACTGGCGCCGACGAACTCATCCATGTAGTGTGGCAGGTCGGCGAGATCGACGTAGGTAATCCGGCTCAGATAGCCGGCGATCTCCGCGAAGAACTGGCGCGAGAGCAAGCCGAGGGCTGCGCCTTCCAGCGAGCCATTGTCCACGTAGCCATAACGGCCCAGCGGCAGGGAGGGCAGCAGCCCGATTCCCAGGGCCGCCGGCAGATTGAGGAAGCGGCCGAAATTGCCGGAGACGATGGCCCGCTCGATGGCGTGCGGGCCAGGCCCGAGTGCTCCCAGCAGCGAGCGTATGCCGGCGAAAACCGCCGCTTTCGCCCGAATCAGGCTCGCCAGGTCTCTCTCCCATAGCGCCACCTTCCCGTCTTCGGAGAGGGCCAGGGCCGTTCCCCACTTGCCTTCGACGCGCTGGCCGGCAGGCAGGCGATCCGTGAACTGGCCGCTGCGGTCAATCCAACCCGCGCGGAACAATGCGTCCGTCAGCGTGATCAGTCCGGAGCCGCACACACCGCGAACCCGGCCTCCGCCGATGACGGAGAGTTGAACCGCGCCGGTCTCCGCATTGATCGATGCGCCGTCCACCGCGCCGCGGTCCGCGCGCATGCCGCAGCGGATTCCGCCGCCTTCGAAAGCCGGTCCGGCGCTACAGGCACACGCCAGCGCAAAGTCCGCTCCGCCCAGAACGATTTCGCCGTTGGTCCCCAAGTCCACATAGAGTGACATGGCATCCGGGCAACGCGAGAAACCGGCGCGCACCGCGCCTGCCACGATGTCGCCGCCCACCCAGCCGCCCGCGGCGGGCACGGTGTACACGGGCGTGCCGTCCCCGCCGGGCCACCCCAGTTCCGAAGCGTCCACAGGCGGGAAAGCCAGCGCGCGCGGCGCGGAAGGGACGCGGCGAATCCCCGAAGGATCGGCCGCCAGGAGAAGGTGGATCATGGTCATATTCCCCGCCACCACGTATCCGCGGATTCGGCCGAGGCTGGCTGCCTCAGCGATCATCGACGCAATTGCGCCGCGAATCGAAGATGCCAGTTCTCCCAGGAAGCCTTTCTCGGCCGCGACGATGCGGGAAATGACGTCCGCGCCTCTGGGGATCTGCGGATTGTAAGCGCCGGCTTCACCGGTAATGAGGCCGTCGGAAAGCCGAATCAGCAAAAGCCGCAAGGTGGTGGTGCCGATATCCAGTGCGACACCCAGGTCCCCTTCGCCACTGGATTCCACGATGGGGTCGAGCTTCAGGGGCCACGGCGCCCAGGCGTCGAGCGGCGCCAACCCGGTGTTCCGATCTCTGGAGATGAGTTTCGGAAGCTGCGCTTCGCCGAGCGGCAAGACCGTGAGCCGGCCGTGGACCGGCGTGAGGCACGCCAGCACATGAGGGCACCCGGCTTCCCTCTGTAGAATGCGGTATTCAGGTACCTCGCCGCCCAGGATTCGCACCATGCACCGGCCGCATGCGCCGCGACCGCCGCATTCGGCACTAAGCGGCTCGGCGGCAAGTTCGGCCGCCTGGAGAATGGTGCCGCCATCGGGGACGAGTGTGGATCGTCCGGAGGGCGAGAAAGTGACCTGGTGACGAGTCATTGAGCGGGCTGCCACACATCTCGAAAGAAGGGAGCGAGGTCGGAGGCCTCTTGCGGGCCGACTAATATACGCCAGCCATCGCCCAGAGCGTCCTCGAGCTCGCCGGAGATGGCCGAAACGTAGCCGGGAATGATGGCCGTCCGATGACTTACCCGCTCGGTGGCCTGCATCGTGCGGAGCGCTTTGGCCACGCGGTCGCCGGAGAACTTGCCGGCGGACCAGGCGGTGAGCACGCTCAATCCCTCGGCGTCTACCACC
This sequence comes from Bryobacterales bacterium, assembly GCA_963768385.1. Lineage (GTDB taxonomy): Bacteria > Acidobacteriota > Terriglobia > Bryobacterales > Bryobacteraceae > Fen-178. The sequence goes on along the minus strand of CAVYHQ010000011.1, from coordinate 307,718 downwards.
GCCAGATGGCAAGCCACGCCGGTAGCTTCGATCTCCGTCGACACAATGAAGTAAGTGAGCGAGAAGTTGCTGGTGACCAGCAGCGGTGAGCGGGCATCAGGCTCGCCAATCGAGTAGACGCCCGCCTCGATCTGCAGAGGCTTCTGCGGGTCGGTGTAGATGTTCTGGCGCAGTGTCCAGAGAGGGAGCCAGGTCTCGCCGCCGTGGTCCTCGATGGCCAGCAGCGATGCGAACTTGGTGATGCCGAGCACGGCTTTTTCGAACTCTCCGGCGCCGGCGCGCAGAAAGACCGGGTGGCCCAGACCGGGGTGGATGCGGTCGAGCGCGCCTCGTCGGATGGCGCTGAGGCTGTGATGGATCGCGCACAGATCCGCGCCCGGAGGCTCCAGCAAAATGTCGGCCACACCGGTGCGCGTGGCATCCATGGCGGCGGTGGCGAGGCCGTTCAAATCGCTTCCTGAAACGACGAGTGGCACGCCGAGGCGCGCGGCCAGGCTCGCGTACGCGCCCAGGTCCGCGCCAGCCGGCGGCACGAGCAACGGGCGATGGTCCTTGATTCTTTCCGCCATGGCCGATGCGCCTTGGGGTGTGGCGGCCAGCAACGCCACGGGGAAACCGCGTTCGGCGGCGGCAGCGGCGGCGTCTGGCGAGCCGGAAGATTCTGGAATGGCTACGCCATCTACTTGGAACACTTCCCCGGCACGCTCAAGCCGCAGCGCGCGCCAGGCATCCAGATCGGAGGAAGAGATCAACACGCGGAAGAGGCCGGGGCGGCGCACGAAGGTCTTCTCGTGGCGGAAGAAAACCGTCTCTTCGCCCACGGTGATGGCGCGCGGGCCACGCCCGATGGTCACTCCGCGTATAGGAGGTGCGGAGGCTGCGCCCAGGGCCGCGCAGGCCTCGGGGGAGGCATACGGGCACTTCTCGAGCGATTCTTTTCCCGCCGCCAGCTTCATGGCGAACGCCAGGCAGGTGGGGTAGCCGCACTCGCGGCAATTGGTATTCGGAAGGAGCTTGAAGACCTGCAGGCCGGTCAGCGGCATGTTTCACCTCCGAACCAGCAGTCCACTTGTTTGCGCAGCCGGGCCAGCGACTCCGGATGCCGCAGCACCAGCACCTCCGCGCCCGCTTCAATGAGCGCGAGCGCGGTGGCCACCTCCCAGTGGACGCCGCCGCCAACCTTGACTTCTTTGGCCTTCCAGGCTTCCTCGCCCACCAGGCAGATCATGGGAGAGTTCAGCATGGCATCGCCTCCGAGGGCCGCCAGCCTGATCCGCTCCATCACGGAGTAAGTGTATTCCAGCCCGTATCCAAGCCCTCCGGTCAGCGGGTCGATCAACGTGCGGCGCAAGTCCACACTCGCATCCGCCAGGAGGACATTGAGCTGCTTGGCGATGTTCATGTCAATAGGACTCTCGGCCACCAGGACATGGCCATAGGCCACGGCGACAGCGGCCAGGGTCTTGTATTCTTCCTGGCAAGCCGAGTGGAGCGCGAGACCCTCACCCTGGCACTCCTCCGCCACACGCGCCAGCACATCGTTCTGCTTGGGACCGGCGCCCGGCCCTTTGACGATCAGTGGCACGCGCACGCTATCGAGGACCGCACGGACGTTGGCCGCGGCATCTTCGGGCGACCGATTCCCCCGGTCGGGGTGCGTGCCCACAAGATGGAGCATCACCAGGTCCGCGCCGAATTCGTCCACCGCGCGGCGCGCGGCGGCGGCGGGCTGGCCCAGCACTCCATTCCACGGCTGCCGTACCGTATCGATCCATCGCGGCGGCGCAACATCGGTGATTTCCAGCGCCAAAACCGGGCGGTGCGGGAAGCTGGCTTCGAAGGTGTGCAGCGGCAGACCGTTGCCGCCGCCGACCGTCACAGGCTGGCGGCTCCCCGACCCGAGCGTCACCTCGCGGATGGCGCCGGCCCATTTTTTCGGTTTCAGTTCCAAACTTTGGTGGGGCATGCTTTAGCTTGCCCTTCCTTAAATCATCTCACCCAGCGCCAGCGCGGGATGCTCGACGGCCGCCAGGTGCTCGATGAGCGGCTCGAGTTCGGTGCAGATGGTCTCATCGGCGATCTTGCCGTAGAGTTCCGGTTGCCCGATTTCTTCGCACCGCTGCCGAAGCCTGTCTCCCAGTTTCTGCTTCACCCGGGTGGTGGTCCAGACCAGCCGCGCCAGGCCCCCATCGGCGCTGATGAACTTCTTCGACAGAATGTAGAGGGTGCCGATGCCGATGAAGCCCGGCGTCTGTTGCCCGCCTCCCGTCATCTCCGCCAAAGAGGAGAAGGTCATCCCGACCGGCGTCTGCCCCGAAAATTCCCGGTCGACGATCATGATGCCGCCGGTGCCCGGCAGAATGCAGGCGATGCATTCGAAGCAGCCGCACGAGGTCATGGGGTCGTTAATCATCGAGTAAGCCGAGAACTTGACAAACGCCCCGTTAGAGGCATTCTGAATGAAGTCATTGATGCCTTTCCATTGGCCGAGCACGGGGTCAACCACTTCCACTTTCTTAACCGGAAGATTTCCTCCATGCGGGTTGATTTCGTAAGCGGCCTTCCCGTCCAGCCAGTTGTAGGCCCCGCACAGACCCAGGCGCTCGGGCGTGATGATGCAGACGTGATTGGGCGCGTAACTCTGGCAGAGGGCGCAGGAATAGAAGATATCCACGCTTTCATCGGTGAGCGCGCCCATGCGCTCGTCGCGCTGCTGGTAGGCGGCGGCAGCCTGCGGGTAGAGCTTCTCGACTTCATCGGAGCCGGTGAACAGGGTTACCTGCACCTTGTTGACGATCGCCGGGAAGTCGTTTCTGAGCTTGTGCAGCAGGACCGTTCCCAGGTGCTCGATGCGGAACCCGGCATCGCGCGCTTTTTTCGAAATGCGGAGCCAGACTGAATCGCGCTGGCCCAGGTGCATCACGCCCATGGGTTCGGAGAGGAAAGAATGAATGTGCCGCTCGAGGATGGATTCGAACTCGGGCTGCATTTTGCGGCCGGCCACTTCGACGAAGATGGCCAGCGGCAGGCGCGCGCCCTCCGGCACGTCTGCAATCTCGGGACCCACCACGCGGATGAGCCCGTCTTGCAGCCGATCCATGGGACGGCTGGCGAGATACTCGAAACAGCGGGTGTACTTGCCGCCGAACTCGACCGCAACATCCTCCTTGCGGACCCGCTCTCCTTCGAAGGCGGGGCCGTGCCGGACCGGGATGGGGATCTCGACGGTTCGGATCTTCACCCCGCGCACTTCGACCGCCCGGGACGGCATGCCGCGGTGCGGCACGTTGGCCACCACATGCTCGTAGGTGCAGATGCCACTGGGCAGAATCTCGGGGATATCGGTGTCGGCGATCACGGGGAAGCCGAAATTGATGGCGCCCGCGGCGGTGGCGAACTTTTCGTCGTCCACCTCACCCAGCGCCAGGACAAAGGCCATCACGCGGCGCTTGTTGTAGAGCAGAATCTCGCGCGTCTCCTTCAGCCCGCCCGGCCGCAGCCCGCCGAAGGTGAATGCGGCGCGGCAGGCAAAACCCAGGGCGTGAACAATGGATGACGTATCGGGCCCATAGGGAACCAGGAAAGTCTCCCAGTTCATTTCGACGCCCCGGCGGTTCAGTTGCGCGGCCATGGTCTCGCCCCCGGTATTGGCGCCCATAAAGACCAGGATGTTGCGCTCCTGCAAGTCGCGAGCCAGTTGCTCAGCCACCTCATCGTTGGGCGGAGCGCCCACGCAGGCCGCGAAGCCCGGCATGCGCCCGTCCACCAGCTTGATGCCTTGTTCGCGCAGGATGCTGTCGGGCGTGGGGCCCAGCCAGAAATCGAACGCGAGGCTAGGCTTCATAGCCTCGACGGCCTCATGCGCCACTAAGGTTGCCGCTCCCGCGTCGAGCGTTGCGCCAAGATAGGGGAGCCAAAGCTTTTCCGTGGGCGGCGCGGGAAGCCAGGTGCGCGCCACCTGCAAGGCCTCCTCCAGATCGCCCAGTTTCTCGACCCTCTTACCCACCAGTGCCAGGATCACGGGCAAGGCATAAGCGGTGTCGGGGAAGGCGACGCGGGTGGCGCGGCCATGACGGTGGATGGCCTCGGACAACATGGTGTCCGCCCGGTTCATACAAGCGTAAGCGCCGCGGATGGCCGCCTCTGCGATGATCTTGGACATTCGCTAACTTCCTTCCCTGTAAAGGCGATAGAACGTTCCCGCGCCGGAGATGTCGCCGTAGAGCAGCGCTCCGGCCAGACGGCCCTGGTGGTGGACCAACTTGCGGTAGACTCCGTCGCGGTTGGCCAGCACCTCGGCGGTTGCGCCTTCCAGCCGCTCCGGGTACACCTCTCCGATGGAGATAATCGGCTCCCCGAAGAATCGCGAGGCGTTCATACGGAGCGCGCCAGCGGACGGGCGCTCGACGCCCACGGCCGCGGCGCCGGCCGCACGGCCCATTTCGTATGCCACGGGCCAGATGCCGCTGACCGCCGAGCGGCCAGTCAGCGGGTCGATAGCTTCGGCGCAATCTCCGGCGGCGAAGATTCCCGGCACGCTGGCGCGCCCGCAGAGGTCCACTACGATCCCGCGGCCCACGCGGACGCCGCTGCCGCGCAGCCACTCGACGTTGGGCTTGATTCCCTTGCCCACAATCACGAGATCGGCGGCGATCAGCTCGCCGTCATCCAGGCGCACACCTTCGACATGGCCCTCACCTACGATCTCGACGGCGTCGCGGCCGGTGCGGACGTTGAGGCCGTGGCGAATGAACAGGTCCGCGACGCGGCGGCCGGCTTCGGCATCCACCATTTGCGAGAGCAGGTGCGGAGAGGTCACAACTACCGTTACGGCTACCCCGCGGGAGAGCAGGGCCTCGCAAGTCTGGAGACCGACGTTACCGCCGCCCAGCACCACCGCCCGCCGGCCAGGCGCGGCCTGCTTTTCGATCTGGTCGAGGTCTTCGAGATTGCGGAGGGCGTGGACGCCGGCGAGGGCGGCGCCGGGAATGGAAAGCGTGGCTGCGCGGGCTCCCGTGGCCAGGATGAGGCGGTTGAAGGTAAGCTTGGTGCCGTCGTCAAAAAGCAAAGATTGGCAAGCTACAGCATGCCCCACCTTGTGCAACACCCGGACGTTCAGATCGTGCTCGGGCCAGTAGATCGCGGGGCGGCCGATTCGGCCGGCGAGGACATAGGAGAGGAGCGGGCGGGAGTACTGCGGAAAGGCGTCCGCCGTGACCAGCGTGATGGAGCACTCCGGGGCGTGCTCGCGTGCCGCTTCGCAGGCGGCAATCCCGGCCGCGGAGGAGCCCACCACCACCACATGTCCCTTGAATTCACCGGGCGACGGGCGGGCCGGCGGCGCCCCGGCGGAGAGCGCGCCGGTGGGACAAGCCGCCACGCAAGCGGGGATTTCGCGATCGCGGCAGATGTCGCAGCGAACCACGCGGTCCGTCGCCGGATCGGGACGAATGCCGTGCGGACAGACCATCAGGCACATGAAACATCCCACGCAGCGGCTTTCTTCCAGCGCGATCCAGCCGCTGATGGGGTCGCGATGAAGCGCGCCGCTCTTGCAACTGAAGACGCACAACGGCTCCTCGCACTGCTCGCAGCGAAGCGCTTCGACCCCGTCCTTTCCGGCGGCGATAGTGACGCGGCGTTTCGGCGGAAGAGCTTCGGCGATGGCGGTCTCCAGTTGCCCGCTGCGGGAATGGGCCACCGAGCAGGCCAGCTCGCAGGCCCGGCAGGCCAGGCAGCGTTCGCGATTGAAGATCAGGATTGCGGACACAGCGGACCTCCGCGGTGCGCCAGCTTGAGGGCCTTCCGCCTGGCATCCAGGTGCGCCAGGATTCCCTCGGCCGCGTCGTCCATGTCGCTGGCGAACAGAAACTTGCCGCCGGTCTCCTTCTCCACGTCCTGCTCGAGATACTGGCGAACCACGCGGCTTCCCGCGATGCGCGGCGCCGGTGTAAAGACGGTGAAGATTCCGGAAGCCACGGCGTAGAGGCCAATGGTGATGGCCTTCTCGCTCATGGCCTCGGGGGCGGCTGCCGCGATGGGCAACTCCGAAAGATCGCCGCCAATTCCACCCTCGGCGACGAGGGCCACGCACACCGCAAGAATGCGCGAATTGTCAACGCAGCTTCCGACGTGCAAGACCGGCGGAATTCCGACTGCCGCGCACACTTCCTGGAGGCCCGGCCCGGCGTATTCCAGAGCCGCTTCCGGGCGCAGCAGGCCAAACTTGGCGGAGGCGATGGCGCTGCATCCGGTCTGCACCACCAGCACGTCCTCGGCCAGCAGGCTGCGGACCAGGGCCAGGTGGTGGCTATCCTGCGCGACGCGCGGAGTGTTGCAGCCCACCACTCCCACAATGCCGCGGATGCGGCCCGCCGCCACCGCGTCGTTCAGCGGCCGGTAACCGGCGCGGAAACGGCCGCCCATGTAGTACGGCAGGTTCTCATTGGTGAAACCGGCCACCAGGTCCATCTTGTGGCGCGGAATCGTCACGCGCGCGGGATCGCGCCGCGAGAATGCCTCCACCGCGGATTTCACAATGGCCCGCGCGGTCTGCTTGGGGTTATGCGTATCGAGCACCATGCGCTCCGCACCGGGGATGTGGGCCTTGGAGGAAGTGGTCACGATCCTGGTGTGATGGCATGCGGCCACCTGGGGGAGCGAGGGCATCACGCATTGGACGTCCACCACCATCAGGTCCACGGCGCCGGTGAGCAGGGCCAACTCCTGGTGCAGATAGTTGCCGGCGACGGGCATTCCCTGGCGCATCAGAATCTCATTGGCGGTGCAACAAATGCCGGCCACATTCACGCCTTCCGCGCCCGCCTGCCGCGCCAGGGCGAGCAAGTCCTCGTCGCGGCTGGCGGCCACAATCATCTCGCTGAGGACCGGTTCGTGGCCGTGGACCAGAATATTGACCTGGCGCTCCTGGAGCACACCCAGGTTGGCTTGAGAACGGATGGCCTGCGGGCCGCCGAAGAGCACATCCTGCACGTCGGTGGCGATCATGGAACCGCCCCAGCCGTCGGCCAGCGCGGCGCGCATGGCGGCTCGCAAGAGGGCTACGGGGTCGGATTCCACGCCGTGGTGAGTGCGGTGAAGCAGCTCGACGATCTCGCGGTCGATTCCGCGCGGGGTGATGCCCATCTTTTCCCATCGCCGGCGCTGCTCCTCGGGGGCGCGCAGCAGCGGGATGAGCGGGCCTTCCTGTGAGCCAAACTGGGACGCCATGCGGTCCGCCAGAGCACGCTGGTCCGGCGCGACACCCCATTCGGCCGCCAGGGTTTTCAGCTTCTCGGGGTTGGCGACGGCAGTCGCGCCGCGGAGCACCTCCACCACCTCGCGCCCGTGGTCGCTGTGCGCGGCGGCGCCGCAGGCCACCGCGCGTGCCAGGTTGCGGGCCACAATGAGGTGGGCATCGGCGCCGCAGGCTCCCAGTTGGGACCGTTCGCCGAAAGGATCGATGCGGCACGGCCCCATGTAACAGACATCGCAGCACAGGCCCAGGTCTCCGAATCCACACAGGGGCTGCATCTCGTCGTGGCGGTCCCACACGGTTTTCGCGCCCAGATCGCGGGCATGGACCAGCATCTCCTGGGCGGCAGGGTCAACAGAGCGGTTGTCGAAGCTCATAGGGCCTCCTTGGCGATTCGCAGCATCTCTTTATAAAAGGGACGGGTGCGGGATGTAGTTCCGGTGCGCGTCTCCGGCTCCAGTTCGCGGTCGAGCGGGAGGACACCGACGAGCGGCGGGCCGGCGAGATTCTCGCGCACGAAAGCCAGGTCGGCGTCTCCGGAGATCTTGTTGGCGATGGCGTGGACCTGCCGTATGCCCAGGTCGCGGGCCAGCTCCGCCACACGAGCCGCCGTTTGCAGGCTTGCCCAGCCCGGCTCGACCACCACCAGCATCGTATCGACACCCTCGGCGGTGCCGCGGCCCAGGTGTTCCACGCCGGCTTCCATGTCCACCACCACGTGTTCCCGGCTCCGCAGCATGAGGTGGTTCAGCACTTCACGAAGCAGAATGTTCTCGGGACACGCGCAGCCGCGCCGGCCGCGCTCGATGGTGCCCATGACCAGCACACGAACGCCATCGATGAGCACGCCGAACTCGCCGGGAATGTCGTCCACGCGCGGATTCATCTTGAGGAAGCCGCCCCAGCCCTCGCCGCCGCCAACCCGCTCCTCGATCAACCGCTTCAGCTTAACCAGCGGAGTGATGTCCGGCCCGCGATAGCCAAGCGTTCCGGCTAGGTTGGCATCCGGGTCCGCGTCTACGGCCACCACTTCGTAACCCAGATCCCGCCAGCAACGCGCCAGAAACGCGGCGACGGTGGTCTTGCCGACTCCGCCCTTTCCCGCTACCGCGACCTTCATAGCCCGACCTCCCATGCGCCGAGCGCAGCCATGGCGGGGCTGGTGGAACCAAGCGTCAGCAGGGATTCTCCCGCTGATTCGAGCGCCGCCACCTGCGGGTCCCGCGGGATGGTGACAACGCGGCTGAAGGAACCGCCGGCCAGCGCGGCCATTTGGGCTGCCAGAGGCTCTCCCTCGTCGAATTGGTTGAGCACAAGCTGGACGCGCCGTGGAAGCTGGCCGTGAAGGCTCACAAACAGGTCGAGCGATCGCCGGATGGTTTCGGCGGCCATGCGGGAGCGATTGGTGACGCAGATGAGCGCGTCCGGACGGCCGCTGGTGCGGCGGGAAAGGTGTTCCATGCCCGCTTCGCAGTCCAGCATAACGTGACGGTACCCGCGCGCCAGACGGTCCAGGTGGTCGCGAATCAGGTTGTTCACATAGCAGTAGCAGCCCTTGCCTTCGGGACGTCCCATGGTCAGCAGGTCGAAACCCGGATTCTCGACTAGCGCCTCTTCCGCGCGCAGTGCCAGCCATTCGGCGGACGACATGGAGCGTGGCCGCTCGTTCTCCCGCAGTTCTTCCCGCATGTCGGCCAGCGTCCGTGCGACCGCGACGCCGAGCGCCGTGCCCAGGCAGCTCGAAGGGTCGGCGTCGATAGCCAACACGGGCGTCTCGCCCGATTCCACGAGGCGCCGCAGGAGCAGGGATGCAACCGTGGTCTTCCCCACGCCGCCCTTTCCGATGACCGCGAGGATCACCGGCCGGTTTCCCGCTCTCGCACCAGACTGGACAGCTCGGCCAGAGCGTCCATCAGGCGGTCCGCGCTTTCCACAGTTTCCGTCCCGAGACCGCAGGAAGGCGTGAGGAGCGCCTGCCGGTAGAGTGCGCCGCGGTCCATACCCTTGGCGGCAAGCTGTGCCGCGCGATGGTCCAGCGCGTCCAGCAAAGTACGCGGGTTGAGGTTGCCGTCGGCGCGAGAGGCGGGGACTATACCCCAGCTCAGCACGCCTCCCTTCCGCAGAAACGAGCTCAGTTCCGCGGGGTAGAGCGACAGCCCCTGAAAGTATTCGTAGGCGTCGAAATTGACCACGTCCAGGTCGGTGCTCAACACCAGAGACCAGTCGGTGTTGCCGCAGCAGTGCAACCCGGCCAGCGCTCCTTCCTTGTGGATGGCGGCCACGCCCGCGTCGATGGCCGCGACGACGTTGTTTCGCGGCACGTTGACGAATGCGGAACCGAAGGCACAGAGGTAAGGCTCATCGAGCACCACCAGCACGCCCTCCGCCACCTCACGAAGCTTTCGGGCGACCCAGCGGGCCTTCATCGCCATTCCCTGGACGGCCACTTCGTACAGTTCGGGGTTGTAAGCCAGGGACCGCTTGTTCTCATCGGTAACGGTCATGGCGAAGCTGAAGGGGCCGGTGACCTGCCCTTTGACCCATTTCGGCCGCTGCCCGCCCAGGCGCGGGACGCTCTCCAGGAAGAGGTGCAATCCCAGCGCGTACTCCGGGGAAATGGCGAAGCGCTCGACATCCTCGTCGACCAGCGCCTGATAGAACGCCTCCAGCTCGCCCGCCAGCGCCTCATCGCCGCGGAAATAGATGGTTTGCGCATCGCGATCCACCACGGCCCCCGGCAACCGCTCGGTGTACTGAACGTACATGCTCTCGCGCCAGTCCCGAACGGGCAGTTGGGGCCATGCGGGCATCTCCGGGAAAAGGCTGAAGATCCGGTCCAGGAGGGGTAGCGGCTCAGTATGCGGAAAGCTTCCCACGACGGTCGGTATGGCAGCGAAAGCCGGGCACTTCATGGTGTATTTTGAACCTTGCAGTCTGAAATCAGTATAGCTCGGTGCATTCTGGTGTATACTTTCAACAACCTGAGGATTGGGGGAGGCAAATTGGCCAAGATATCGTTGAACAAGTCGATCGAAGCCCGCAAGCTCAACCAGAGAACGGGGCTGCCACTGACCGGTCCGGAGATGACGATTCCCTACGGCGCCATCATCGAGCATGTCGAAAGCGACCGCGATAGGGAGAAGTTCCACTACCTGGGGGAGCTGTACTCGTGCCGCCACGAAGTCTTCGTGGACGCGGTGAACCTGGCCGCTCCGGCCGCTCCCGTGCAGCAGACCGCGCCGCCCAGCCAGCCCGTCGCCGGTAAGTCAAAGCTGCAATGGGAGCCATTGGACTCGAGCCACTATGCTCTCCTGCGGGCCAAGGTGCCGGGCGGATGGTTGGTGGCTCTGGCCGGAGCCAGCGTGACGTTTTACCCGGATGCCGAGCATCAATGGGACGGCTCGTCCTTGGCTTGAGCCTTCCCGGAGATTCTCTCGATGGCCGCGCTGGCGGCGACGGAGGTCTTCTCATCGGCGTGCCCGGTCCATTTGCGAAGCGCCGGTAGCGCCGCGCTGGCCGCGTCCCCGTAGCTTGCCAGAACGATCATGGCGTTCATCCGAACTTCCAGACTGGCATCGTCCAGCAGACGCACCATGGGCGAGACCACTTCCGAGGCCGGCGTGCGGATCCGGCCCAGGGTCAACGCAGCCGCCGCTCGCACTTCGGGCGCGGGGTCGGCGGCGCATTCGAGAATCCTGGGAATGGCGGGATGCGCCGCAGGCCCCAGTTCGGTGATGCGCTCCAGCGCCTGCTTACGTACGGACGGGTCCGCGTGGTCGAGCGCCCGCAGCAGGAGCGGAAGCCCGCGCGACGCATCGCCGCTGATGCGAGCCACCGCCGCTGCACAAGCCATCTGCACGGCGAGTGGAGCGCGCGGCGCGATGGCTTCCAGATCCGTCAGCGACTCCCGCGCCTCCGGACCGATTTGGGAGAGGGCGGTGACCGCACCGGCCACCGTCCGCGGGTCGGAGAACTGCAGCATGAGCCGCAGCGCTGGTACGGCTGCGGGTCCGATCCGGGCGAGCGCGAAAGAGGCGACGGCCCGCAGGTCGTCTTCGGGGGCGGTGAGGCAACGGCACAGGGGCCGCACGGCCGGCGCGCCGATTCTGCCCAGTACCACAGCCGCCATTTGGCGCACGGAGGCCTCAGGATGATCCAAGCTTGCCGCGACATCTGCCAGGTGCGGCGAAGGATCCACATCGGCGGCCATCAGTTGTCCCAGGGCGGCCAGTCGGTTCTCGTCCGGCATCAGATCAGGTTTCCTACGCCTGGCGAATAGGTGGCGGAAACCACGCTCGCCGAGGTCAGGTTGGTGGTAGTGATCGCGGGACACAGCAGCGTCCCGGCAATCGTGACATTGCCGGTGATTGAGATACTCGGGGCGGTGATGCTGATGGAGGTTGCCGTGACCTCGATTGTCATCGCGGTCAGGGAGTCGTCGCTCGCAATCGTGACGCTCCTGCTGCTCGCGATCGTGCGGGTCTCGGAACCGCCGACGGTAAGGCTCTTATCGGAGCCGACCTGCTCCGTTTTCGAGGAACCGATGGTGATATCCTGCTTGGCGCCGACCTTCTTTGTCTCGTTGTTGCCCACCGTCACGCTGCGGTCGTGCTGGACCGTGCGAGTTTCGTCATGCTCCACTTCGGTGGTCAAGTCTTTTTCCGCATGAATCAGGATTTCTTCGCTGCCTTTTTTGTCCTCGAAACGGATCTCGTTGTAATTCGCGGTGCCGCCGCCCTTTGAGCTGCGCGACTTGATGCCGCTCTGCGTCTTATTGTCGGGCAGGCTGTAAGGCGGCGTCTTCACGGCGTTATACACGCTCCCCACGATAATCGGGCAGTCGGGATCGCCTTCCAGAAAATCGACCACCACTTCCTGACCGATTCTGGGAAGGTGGATGGCGCCCCACCCTTGTCCCGCCCAGAAACTGGCCACGCGAATCCAGCAGGAGCTGGCGGCGTCGTTCTGGCCCTCCCGGTCCCAGTGAAACTGCACTTTCACGCGCGCTTTGTCGTCGGTGTAGATCTCCTCGCCCGCCGGGCCCACCACCACGGCCGTCTGGCAGCCCCAAACGCGGGCTTTCGCGGTGGTGCGCGCGGGGTGGTAGCGCAACGCCACCGGGAAACAGGTGAAGGTATTCTCGTAGTGGCTCTCCACCGTCTTGTCGCCGGAGTGAAAGTCGCCTTCCACTGCGGAATGGGTCACCGAGCCGAGCACATGAGTCCCATCGGCGTTGGGGTGCCTGGTAACCGTAAAACGATAGCCGGGAATCAGGCAGTGCACGTTGCTTTGGCCGCGGATCGAAAACTGCGAGAGCTCCATTTCCTCCATGCCGGTCTTGGCTAAACCGGTGCCGGTAGACTTGTCTCCCACCGCCTGGTACCGGATGCCGTAATTGCCCGGGTAGTCGTAAACCTCGAACTGGTCGTTTCCGCCCACCTTCAGCTTGTGGGTGACTTTGCCGACTTGTACGCTGGCCATAATGGGCTGAGTCACCATCATGTCGAGCATGGGCTTGCCGTAGTTGTAGTCCTGCAATGTGTTCTTGCCGGAGCCCAGTTCCTGGGTCTTCATCCACCCCGTGATGCGCAATTCGTCGCGGGTGCCCCCGACTACTTCGTCGTAGATCAGAGTCGCATCGCCGGCGATGTCCTGGTGCGATACGGCGTCGTCGGCAATCACCAGCTTGTGCCCGCTGGCGGTATGGCGGAAAAAATAGAAGATGCCTTCTTCCTCCATCAGGCGCGAGATGAAACTGAAATCCGTCTCGCGATACTGAACGCAGTACTCCCGCTTGGGATACGATTTCTGCAACTCCCACGTGACATCGAAGCCCTGCAAGACTTGCTTCAGAATATCGGGCACATCTTTGTCTTGAAAGATGCGCAGGTTCTGCGTCCGCGTCAGCACCCAGATCTTAGGCGCCACCGTGGCGCGATAGCGGGAGAGACGGAAGGTTCCCGGCAGTTGTGTGAAGGAGGTCACAATGCCGTTGATGTGTCTGGGTTCGCAGCCCGACGGCCCGATGACGCCGAAGGAGATCCCCTGGCCCAGGATGTCCTCGAATTTGATCGCGGCGTTTTCGCTCCACAGCTCGAGCTGGAACGAAAACAGGTGCGAGATGGCCTCCCCCCCGGTGAACGACTCGAGCAGCAGTTCATCCGGACCCAAGCTCGAACTGATGTACAGGAAACGATTCTCTTCCAGATACCGGTCCGCCATGTGCGGCCTCCTTCCGTCGGCTCAATTGAGCACTCACGAATACACGAAATTTCCGTCGGCGCCGATGTCCACCCGGATGGATTCCAGCTTCTGCCCTTCCGCGATCCGGCTCAGCAACTGGCGCGAGATCTCCGGCAGCAATGTGTTGGTGAGAATGTTGTCCACGTTGCGCGCGCCGCTTTCCACCTCGGTGCAGCGCCGCGCTATTTCATCGATGAGCGCGCCGTCGCACACAAGCTGGATCTTGTGGTTCTCGTGGATGCGCTTCTGAATCTTGGCGAGTTTCAAGATAATGATCTTCTTGAGCGCCTCGTCGCGCACCGGGTAATAAGGGATGACCACCAGGCGCCCCAGGAACGCCGGTTTGAAAATCTTGTTCAGCTCCGGCTTGATGGCTTTCACGATGCCCTCCGGAGTGGGCATGGTTTCGGGATCGGCGCAGAGCTTCATCATGGCGTCCGTGGCGGCGTTGGAGGTGAGCAGGATGATGGTGTTCTTGAAATCGATCTCGCGGCCCTCGCCGTCTTCCATGCTGCCCTTGTCGAACACCTGGAAGAAGAGCTCCAGGACGTTGGGGTGGGCCTTCTCCACCTCGTCGAGCAGAACCACGGAGTAGGGATGGCGCCGCACGGCTTCGGTCAGCACTCCGCCCTCGCCGTAGCCGACGTATCCCGGAGGCGAGCCTTTCAGAGTGGATACCGTGTGGGCCTCCTGGAACTCCGACATGTTGATGGTGATCAGGTTGCGCTCGCCGCCGTACATCAGGTCCGCCAATGCCAGGGCCGTTTCGGTCTTGCCCACGCCGCTGGGGCCGACCAGCAGAAACACGCCGATGGGTTTTTTGGGATCTTCGAGGCCGGCGCGCGAGGTGCGGATGCGCTGGGCGATGCCTTCCAGAGCATGGTCCTGCCCGATGACGCGGCCGCCCAAGTGACCCTCCAGCTTGAGCACCGTCTGAACCTCGTCCTTCACCATCTTGCCGGTGGGGATGCCGGTCCACGCGGAGATCACTTCGCCCACGATCTGCCCGTCCACCGAGACGCGCATCATCGGCGTTTCGCCTTGCAGCGCCGCCAGCTCGGCATTGAGCTTCTCCAGTTCCGCGCGCAGGGGTTCCTGCTCTCCCGTGCCCTCTTCCAACTGGCCCCGGATCTCGCGGACCCGGTTCACCAACGCGGACTCCTTCTCGAAGCGTTCTTTCAATTCGGCCAGTTTGGCAGCTACTTGGGCCCGCTGTGTCCGGATCTGTTCCAGCCGCTCGGTGTGATCCGCGCCGGCAGCCGACTCGCGCGCCAGCACGCGCTCCTGCACGTCGAAATCGTCGATCTGCCGGGTGGCATCCTCGATGGCCGGAGGGGTGGCGTTCTGCCCCAGGGCCAGGCGCGCGCAAGCCGTATCGAGCACGCTGACAGCTTTATCGGGCAACTGCCGCCCCGCCAAAAACCGGTGGGAGAGCCGGACCGCCGCGGAGACTCCTTCGTCCAAAATGCGGACCTTGTGGTGCTTTTCCAGCGAGGAGGCGATGCCCCGCAGCATGGTCATGCACTGCTTTTCCTCGGGCTCCTCCACCTTCACCACCTGGAAGCGCCGGGCCAGCGCCGGATCCTTCTCGAAATACTTCTTGTATTCGGACCAGGTAGTGGCGGCGATGGTGCGGAGTTCTCCCCTTGCCAGCGCCGGTTTCAACAGATTGGCCGCGTCACCCTGGCCGGCCTGGCCTCCAGCGCCGATCATGGTGTGGGCCTCGTCGATGAACAGGATGATGGGGGTGGGGGACGACTTCACCTCTTCGATGAGCCCCTTCAACCGGTTTTCGAACTCGCCCTTGATGCCCGCCCCGGCCTGCAAGAGCGCCAGGTCGAGGGTCCGCACGGTGACGTTTTTCAAGGCCGGCGGGACGTCGCCCTGCGCGATGCGCAGCGCGAAGCCCTCCACTACGGCGGTCTTCCCCACGCCCGCCTCGCCCGTGAGTATGGGGTTGTTCTGGCGGCGCCGCATCAGGATGTCGATCACCTGCCGGATCTCGGTGTCGCGGCCCAGCACCGGGTCCAGCTTGCCGCTCTTGGCGTTGGCGGTCAGGTTGACGGTGAACTGGTCGAGGTTCGCGGTCTTGCCGCCGGCGGGGCGCGGGGCAGCGCCTTCGCCTCCCGGTGCGGGCGCCTCTTCCGTCACCTCGTCTTCATGCGAGCCGTGTACCAGGGCGACGAAATCCTTCTTCAACGCCTCCGGCTCGATTTTCTGCAGCTCTTTGCTGACTTCCCGCACAATCCTCGCCAGTTCTTCGTCGGAGACCAGCGCCAGCAGCGTGAAGCCGCTGCGCACCTGCCAGGCGCCGTAATCGATGGACCCCGTGGTCCACGCCTGCGTTAACATGCGGAGCACTGTGGGGCTGATGGCGGGCGTGCGCGCGTTGCCGGATTTCAGTTTATCCAGGCTGCGGGTCAACTCCGCGGCGAGCCGGGACTGGTTCACCTCGAAGTGACGAAAGATGCGGGCCGCATCGGTATCGCTGGCCTCCATCAGCTTCATGAGGTAATGCTCGATCTCGATGTTGTAGTGTGTGCGTGACAGGCACAGCCCAGCCGCCGCTTCCAGCGTGCTTCGCGTCGGGGCATTCAGTTTTCCGATCAATGACTTCAGGTTTACGCTCATTCCAGACTCCTCAATCTCTAAGACCAAAAATTTCACCGCAGAGACGCAGAGACGCAGAGAAGAATAAAGGAAAATTGCCTTTGACTTTCCCGGCCGCCAATGCCCCCTGGTTCGGCCCCCTCGGCCCCATCTTCCTCTGCTTCCTCTGCGCGCCAACCCGAGAAACAGTGGAAGGCCACAAACCGTGCGGACGCCCCGTCAGACCTGCCGTTTCTTTCTCTGCGTCTCTGCGGTAATATTGGCCTTCCCGTCATATCCGCAATATCCCGTCATCCGGATTCCTTGCCATGGGCGCGGTCTTGGCCCAGGTCAGCCAGCCCAGACGGGGGCCGGCGGCGCCTTCGCTGCCTAGTTCGCAGGCCGGCGTTTCTTCCTTGCGCAGCACCAACTGCACCTCGAAATCCAGTTCATTTCCGGCGAAAAAGCGGACCAGCGCCCGCAACGGCGCGTGCGCGCTGCCGTCCGGGAGAAAATCCCGGTACTGCTCCAAGGTCAGCGGACCCAGGCGAATTCGCACCGTGGATTGCTGATCCCAAACCTCGTCTCCCACTACCGCGCCCATTCCCAGTTGCTCGGAGTACGAGGCGGTTTCGCTGAAGCGGCACTGCGTGTCTTCCTCCAGCGAGTGCCACGCGCCCACGAACTGCTCAATCTCCACGGGGACTTCGAAGTAGTCCATCAGCAGCAGGCGCAGCGCCGCCGCGGAACGCGCCTGGGCGGCCAAAAGTCCGCAGCGGAAGACCAGCGCTTCGTCGGGAACCTGCTGGCGGTCCGGCAAGCCCGCGGTTCCCAGGCCCAGCAAGTCCATCAGGTGAGGCGAGAGCCGGTCTTCGTCGCCCCGCTCGTAAGCCACCGTGAAACGGAACTTCTCCCATGCCTGGTAGAACAGCGAGACAATCCGGTGGTTAAAGATGTCCAGAAACTCGCGCAGGGCGGCGTCACGCGCGCGCAGGCGCTCGCGCAGCAGTGCCGAGTAGTATAGCGGCAGCACGCCGTGGGGTCCGGTCAGGCCCATGAAATTCACGCGCATCAGCGGCTGGCCGTCCACCGGCCAGTCAAGCGCGGCGATCTGGCTGGGGGGAAACCCGAAATCGGCGCCCGTCCCGAAACGGACCACTTCCGTGCGCGGGCTGGAGAACTGCCCGACGGGCTGCCGGTTCGACAGAATCCGCCCCAGCAGGCGCACAGCCTGGAAGAAATCGAAACCGAACGGATCCTCCCGAAGCACCCGCTCCAGTTCCGCAAATCGCGGCCGCTGGTTCTCTACAGGAGGATCCTGGAGCCGGCCCGGGGTGGCCACAGTTTCAGAACCTCCTTTCGCTGCCGCGTCGTAGCGCACAGTTGGCTGAAGCTCGCCAGCGTGACATACAGCCCCAGAAAATGTTCGATGACGCTGGCGAACAGGTACGCGCCGCCGCCCACAAAGTTATCTTCATCGAGTTCCAGGTCCACGCGCGTGCCGCGGGCGAAAGTGATGCCGTTTTCCGATATGATGCGCGCGAACTGCGGCCGGCTCTTCAGCTCCGTGATTCCTTCGATCTGCTTGACGGAATACGAAGAGTTGGTGAAGTTGTAGAGCTTCAGGATTTCCTGAAGGGCCTCGCGCCCCTCCGCGACCAGGGACAGGTAATTGAGCGACAGGTGGGAAATCAAGTGCCACAGCGAAGACTTCCCGGTGGGAGGCCGCAGGGCCGGCGTGGGCTTCCGGAGCGCCATGATGGAGTGGACCGGCGCTCCGCTCTCCAATTCGAAGTCGCCGGACTCCATCCCGAACGGCAGGCGCGAGGGAAGATCCCGGTTGCTGCACGTCAGCCGCACCGTGAGGCTGTCCACGTCCGGGGCCACTGGCCGCTGCTCCAGATCCACCAGCGAGAGGAACATCTCGGTGCCTTCATCGTCCCGGCGGCCCGAAGCCCGGCGCGAAGCCATCCAAAAGACCTGCCCGCGGCTGCCCGCCAGGCCGTGGCGAAAGGAATAGAAAGGCTCGAAGCGAACCGGTTCCTGCGTGTCCGGCCGGACACTGACCACTTCGTCCACGGAAAAAATCTCGGTGGCGTTGGGCCGGCGGATGTCGGGGACGATGGCGTAATCGAAGCGCCGCTCGGTGAGCAGGATGGGCTCCGCGGTCTGCTCAAACAGGTTCACCGCGGGCGCGCAGGCGGTTCGAAAGGTCTTTTCGGTGACACCCAGCTCGAGGGCCTGGCGCCGGTCCGCCAATTCAAACGGCGCGATCAGAAAGATCAGCTCGGCCCGGTCTTTGAACCCGCCCGCCAGGGCCGCTTCGAGTCCCGTCAAATCCACAAAGAAGAACTTGTCCGGAAACGTGAAGTACTCGTGCAGCAGCCGGTAGCCGGTGAAGGAGCGGCGCGGGTACGGCAGCATGCCTTCATCCTCGGCGAACCCCAGCGGGCGGAGCGCCTCGGGGCGGAGCTGGACCGGCCGCAGGCGCGAGCCCGGAGTCGGGTCGCGCACCAGGATCTCAGTGCACCGGCTGCACAACAGTTCGTAGAGCGTGTGGATCAGGCCGCTCTCGCCGTTCAGGAAAAGACGCAACGGCTCCGGATGCAGCTTCTCGAAGGTAATATCGGGCCAGCACTTCAGCTCGACGCGCAGCGCCGCTGCGGCTTCGGGAGCCTTGATGGCGGGCTGAAGCCGGTCCGGCGTCTTCCATTCCGCCGCCACCACGCTCAACGGCCAGACGTACGTGTCGTAACAGGTGCGGAATTTGCAGGGGACGCCGCCCACCGGCCGCGACGACAGCACCGAGCCGCGCGGAATCTTCAGCCCCCCGCCGATCTGCCCCTGCTCGGGGTTGACGCGAAAGTCGGCGATCGTCATCGACGGCACGGGCCGGATGAAATGCGGGTAGATGATGCTGAGCAGCGCCTCGGTGATCTCGGGGAACTCGTCGTCGATCTTCAGGTGCACGCGCGCGGCCAGGAACGCAAAGGCCTCCAGCAGCCGCTCCACGTGCGGGTCTTCGCACTTGTCCGGCTCCAGGCTCAGGCGCGAGGCGATTTTCGGGTACTTGTCCGCGAATTGCACGCCCATCTGCCGCAGGAACGTCAGTTCGCGCTCATAGTAGAGGAGCAATTCGTCGCGCACGCTATTCGCCCTTCACCTGGTACTCCCCGGTGTTCAGTTGCAGCAAGGTATCGAACAGCACCTGTTCCGGCGCGGGGTCCATTTTGAGGAGCGCCTCGATCTGAAACCGCAGCACCCTGGGCCCCGAAGCCGTGCTTTCGATGGCGCGCACCCGCACGGCGGTGAGACGGGGCTCGAATATGGCAACGGTCTGCTCCACCAGGCGCAGCAGCCTCTGGCGGTCTCGCGGCGAGTTCAGACTCAACGACGTCACGTCGGGCAGGCCGAAGTTGTAGAGGGACCGGTGCAGTTCCCGGAAGGTTTCCGGGGCCTCGTCGGGAATCCGCCGCGTGTTCAGCAGCCACTCCAGGTCGCGCCGGAGCGAGGCTTTCAACTGCCGCACCGACTGCGAGCGGCTGGCGGGGGGATCCGCCTCCACCTTCGGTTCCAGATCGATGAGCCGGTTGAGCAGCGTCGGAGTGACGGCCACGTCGGGGTCGGCTTTGGCCATCATTTACCTCCCGCAGGCCAGGGCCTGCAAAGGATCCAACCGGCAGATGCGGTCGTAGACCTTCTGTTTCAGATCCGGCGCGGTGTTCAGTTTCTCCAGGCAGCGGTATAGCAAGGCGAGCGGCTGGGCGACGGTTGACGCGGCTTCCCATCCTTCCAGTCCCCGGCTGTCGATTTCGGAGGCGAGTTGTTCCAGAATCGGGTGGGCGATCCGCTCGTAGCCCATGGCCATACACATTTGCGCCAGTTGCAGTCGGCGCTGAAACCGTCCGCGGCCGGATTTCTCGGCCGTGGCTTCGCGCGTCAGAATTTCGATGGCCTCTTGCGGTCTGCCGGACCGGGCTGCCTGAAGAGCCAGATCGTTGGCATCGACGGCTTCCGGCTGGCCGTCCGGAGAGGCCCACGACGCTTCCGTGGCATCCTCCATGGCGGGCGGCGCGTAGGCGGGTGGCGCGGGAGCGATCTCGTCCAACCAGGCCTGAGTCTCGGGATTGGCGGCCGGCGTGTCGTCGAGCAGGCCCGCCTGCCGCAGGGCCGGATAATCCGCCAGCAATCCATTCACCTCCGCCCGGATGGCGGAAGCCACCTGGTAGTACCCCAGTTCGTTGGCGGCGCGGAAAACGTAGCGTTGCAGGTCCAGCCAGCCTCGCCCGCAGGGGAGGCCCATGGCCGATTCGCCCAGCTCCAGCACTTGCTGCCAGTCGGAATCGTTGGCGGCTTTCTTGAGCGCCTGGCGGGCGCCCGTGGGCGGGGCCTCCAGCAGGTTGGCATCCACATCCGTGCCGGCCGCGCGCAACTCGCCCCACCGCAGTCCCCGCAACAGCAGGTAGGGCAGGGGACTCGACGGATCGTTCCGGCGAAGGTAGGCCGCCACCGCCGTCACCCTCTGAAACGCGTCGTCTTGATCGACCGGCTCCGCCGCGATCGGGCCGCCTCGCGGCTTGGGTTTCGCCGCCGCCGGTTGTTCCCAGGACGTTTCCGCCGCTGGCGCCTCCTCCGATTCCTGGATGGCCGGCGCTTCCGCCCCTTCGTCCGGTTCCACCTCCCGCTTCTTCTGCAACAGGCCGTGAACCGTGTGCCGGATCTCCTCCACCGTGGTCCGCATGGGACGGAACGACGGCGCCACGTCGCCGAACTTTTCCTCGCCGATGGGGCTGAGACTCTCCAGCACTTCCAGAATGCCGTCGAGGGTCTCTTCCGTCCCGGCGTAGAACTCTTTCGGCGTCCCGGCGACGGCCGAGTCCCACTCCTCGCCGCTCATCTTGCCTTCGGCGATGGCGGTGTTGCGCGCCTCCATCTTGGCGTCGGTGTCCGTCGTGGCTTCGTAACCCACCGCGCGCGATTCCTTGAACTGGAACCAGTTCGCGCCTTTGCGGGTCAGCGGCACGCTGCGCAACGCCGACTCCATACGGGTGCCCAGCCACTCCAGAGGGGCCGCCCGCATCTCGGCGTCGCCGTCGTCGAGCTCCGGGTAGAGAGTGTCCCAGAAGTTCTCGATGAGTCCCTTGATTAACTCCAGGCCGGCCTTCAGACCGGAGAAGCCCTCCTTCCGGAGAATCGCCTCGGTCAGCCACGCCGCCACCTGAAGGTCTTTGCTCTTGGTGGCCAGCACCTCGCCGGCCAGTTTGATCACCAGAGGGTAGTCGGCGGTCTTGCGTTCAAAGTTCCACTCGCCTTGTGGCGCGTCGTCGTCGGCGCGGCGCGCTTCCTTGATTTTGTCGAAGACCGGGGCGTAGCGCACGCTCTCGCCGCTGGGGTTCTCGCCGGGGATAGGGTTCAACACATCGTCGCGCAGGGGCATGCGGGATTGATAGCGGCGCTATTCCGCGGCCGCGGAAGAGGCCGCGAACAACAGGTTCCGCACCTCCAGTATGGGGATCTCCTCGCCGTCCACCAAAAGCAGTTTCTGGCCGGCGGGCACGGTCACACCGTCGGCTTCCTCCCAGACCGTCTCCCGGCCCAATCGCACGCTGTTCTGGGGATGCTTCGACGCCAGCGGCGTAAGCACCGGCAAGAGCACTTCGCCCAGATCGAGCCCTTTGCATTTCGGTCCCGTTTGAAGGATGGCGGGAAGCCAGATCAAGTCCCGCAGGCGCTTGGGTGGCTCCATCCGGACCGATGCGATGTGTTCGAACGGTAGCCACAGGTACGCTCCCGCCGCGAACACCTCCAGGCGCGCGCCAATGCGCGGATCGGCATCCTCGATGGTTTCGAACGCTTGCCCGTTCAGTGTGCCACCCGCCGTACCCTCGATTGGCCCGGAGTTCAACGGGAACGTCTTCTTCTCGAACATGTCCCGCCGGGTCCTGGCGCCCTGCAACGCGGAACGATACAGCAGCGTACCCATGGCCGCCTCTTTGCCCGAGTCGGCGAGTATGTCGAGTTGCTTTTCGGCGCGATCGTACTCTCCCGTAAAGCACAGGAGTTCGAAGAGGAAGGTGCGGCGCTTGATGTCGGTTGGGTCGTTCCGCAGTTCGGCGCCCAGCGCCTGCACCGCCTCGTCGAGTTGCCCCGCTGTGTACAGTTCTCGGGAGTTCATGGATGGCTGCGTCCCGGCGCCTAGGCGCTCGACTGCGTTTTGACGTTGTACTTCGTCGAGATCGCGCCGCCGAGGGTCCCGTCCGCCTTCTGCTCCTTGTAGTCCATTTGGACCTGCGAATAGTTAAACGAAACCTGCTCTGTCGGTGTGATTTCGCCGCCACCGATTTGAAATGACGAGATCAGCAGATCGGTGAAAGTATACTTCAGGTACTCCTGCTGCTCTTTCCCAGCCTTTCGGCAGGTGAGGACCCCGTTCTTGATGTGCTCCCCAGTGGCGCATGCCAGCATCAGCTTCGGGGAAGCCTTGTTGGTTTTCATCACGAAGTGAAAGTCCTGCATCGCCACCTTGCCGGAGCCACCGCCTCCGCCCGCCCCCATGCTGCCGGCATTGGTTTCACCCCACGAAAAGCTCTCGAGCTGGATCTCGTTCTTGTGCGTCTTGTCCTGGGCCTCTCCCTCGATACCATCAATCTTCAGAAAATAATCGACTGCTGCCATCTTTAGTTCTCCTCTCTCTATTTCTCCACGCTGCCCCGCCCTGGTGGGGCATGCATTAGCTTGCCCGTTACTTGCGTGTCAACATCGGCAAATCCGCGACCAACCGCAGCGATACCGACAACTCATCCAACTGGAAGTGCGGCCGCAGGAATGCCACCGCCCGGAAAGCCCCCGGCTTGCCGGCCACTTCCACCACTTCGATCCTGGCATCGCGCAGCGGATACTGCGCCTTCGTCGCCGCCGACGCGCTGTCGTCCGGCGTCACGTAGTTCGTGATCCACTTGTTCAGCCAGCGCTCGCATTCCGTGCGCGATGTGAAACTGCCGATCTTGTCGCGCATCATCGCCTTCAGATAGTGCGCGAACCGCGAAATCGCCAGCATGTACGGCAATTGCGCGGAGAGCCGCGCATTGGCGTTGGCCGCGTCGCTGTCGTACAGCCTCGGCTTGTTGCAGGACTGCACGCTGAAAAACGCCGCGTAATCCGTTCCCTTGCAGTGCACCAGCGGGGCGAAACCGAGGTCCGCCAGCTCCTTTTCCCGGCGGTCCGTGATGGGGGATTCGGTGGGGCACTTCATGGCCACGTCCCCCTCATCGGTGTAAAAGTTGTGCACCGGCAGGCCCTCCACCAAGCCGCCGCCCTCGACGCCGCGAATCGCCGCGCACCAGCCATACAAGGCGAAGGCGTTGCTCATCCGCGCGGCCAGGGCAAAGGCCGAGTTGCCCCACAGGTACTTGTTGTGATCCGAGCCGTCCACGTGCTCCTCGAACCCGAAGCCCTCCACCTGCTTGGTCTCCCTGCCGTAAGGCAGGCGCATCAGGATGCGGGGGCACGTCAGCGCCACGTAGCGCGAGTCTTCCGACTGGCGGAACGACTTCCACTTGGCGTATTCCGTGGTGTCGAATATCTTGCCCATGTCGCGCGGCGCATCCAGTTGCGCGAAGCTGTCGAGATTGAACATGTCGGGCGATGCCGCCGAGAGGAACGGCGCGTGCGCGGCAGCCGCCACGTTAGAGATCTTTTCGAGCAGTTCGATATCCTCCGGCCCACGGCCAAACTCGTAATCGCCCACCAGCCCGGCGAACGGCGCTCCGCCGAAGATGCCGAACTCCTCCTCGTACACCTTCTTGAAGAGCGCGCTTTGGTCGAACTCCGGCGCCCGCTGCAAGTCGCGCAGCAGCTCCCGCTTCGAGGCGTTGATGATCTTGATTTTCAGGTGATCGCTGGTCTCGCTCTGGTCCACCAGGTACTTCAGCCCGCGCCACGTCGCTTCCAGTTTTTGGAACGAGGGGTGATGCAGGACCTCGTTGAGCTGGATCGAGAGCAGATGATCGATCTGCGCGATGCGGGCGTTGATCATGGCTTCCGCATCCTTGGAAACCGTCATCGTTCCGTCCAGCACCTGGGCCACGAATTCCTTCACCAGGTCCTTGCCGCGCTCCCGGGCGGCGACGTCCTTCGCGAACCGGCCTTCCTCGACGATCTGGTCCAGCAGCCCTGGTTCGGCCACCTGTTCCACGACGGCTTTCTGCGCCGCCTTTTGCGGATTGCTCATTTGGAGCCTCCTTCACCCTTGGCCAGCTCAGTCTTCAGCTTGTCCAGTTTCTCGGTATTGCCCACCGCGTCGAGCAGCAATTCTTCGAGCTTGTCGTTGCCTTGCAGGGACCCCCGCAAATCCGACAGCTTGGTGCGGAGATCCAGCATCTCCTTCAGCGGCTTCACCTGGCGGGCCACCTGTTCGGGCTCGAAATCTTCCAGGCTCTTGAAGCGAAGGTCTACCTTTATCTGGCCGGCCTCGGGATCTTCGCTGAGCTTGTTCTCCACGGAAAACGCCAGGTGAGGCTTCATGCCTTCCAGGACGCTGTCGAAATTGTCCGGATTCACTTCCACGAATTTCCGGTCCTTCAGCTTGGGCAGCGGAGCTTCGGGCTGACCCGTGAAATCACCGAGAACCCCCATGACGAACGGGAGTTCCTTGAGCTCGATCGCGTCGCCGACTTCCACGTCGTAGGTGACGTGCACGCGAGGCGGGCGCACCCGGTCGAGTTTATGTTGTGTGCTTTGTTTTGCCATTGCCATCCTCTCTTAGGTAACCAGACTCGCTACGACTCCGGCACCCCGTGCGCCGGCGTGTCCGCTTGTGTGTCTGGACGACCGGCTCCAACCTCCCCGATCGTCCGCAACCTCCGCGCAATACGAGTCTGAGTATACCCGCGACCGTGAGGGGGAGTCAAGCAAGGTCCCAAGAGAACCATGGGAATGAGTACTAAAAACGCCACCTTTGCCAATTCCGCGCGGTTCTGCTAACTTGATATCCGATGAGGCGCCTCCAGCCCGTAATCTGGATGAAGGGGACCTTCCTCAGCCCGCAGCACCTCCAGGCCCAGGATCGTTTCGTCGAGAGTTCTCTCGAGTTTCGGATGGAATCCCTCACCGGCAATCCCTGGGGCTTCGTCACGCTCCAGATCAGTCAGGAGGCGCTCGCGGCGGGCGAGTTCCGGATTGCGGAAGCCTCCGGAATCTTCCCGGACGGGCTGTTGTTCGATTTCCCGGCTTCCGAGCCGGCGCCGCCGTCCATACCCTTGGCCGGGTCTTTTGCGCCGGACCAGAATACCCTCGACGTGTACCTGACCATTCCCAATTACCGCCATTCGGGGATCAATGTTTCCATCCCCCATCAGCGCGCCGACACCCGCTACCTGGCCGAGGTGGTTACGGTGCGCGACGAAAACTCCGGGCTGGCTGAAAAGCCCGTGCAAGTGGCCCGCAAGAACTATCGCTTGCTGACGGAAGGCGATTCGCGGCAGGAATGCTCCTCCTTGCCGGTGGCCCGCATCCAGCGAACCGGGTCCGGGGCTCTCGACCTGGACCCCCACTTTGTGCCGCCGCTGCTCGACTTCGCGGCCAGCGATTACCTGGCCGCCATCGCGCGGCGCCTGGTTGAGATCCTGGCGACCAAGAGCAGCATGCTCTCGGGCGTCCGCCGTCAGAAGAACCTCAGCCTCGCCGAGTTCGGGACGGCGGACATTGCCAATTTCTGGCTGCTCTACACCATCAACTTCCATTTCCCGGAATTCCGGCACCTCTTTGAGACCCGCCACGGGCATCCCGAACGCCTGTTCGAAGCCATGCTTTCACTGGCCGGCTGTCTGACCACCTTTTCGACCAAGGTCCATCCCCGGGACCTTCCGGTGTATCGCCACGACGATCTGACAAGCTGTTTCGAAACGCTCGACGAAATTGTGCGCACGCTGCTCGAAACCGTGGTGCCCGCCAATTTCGTTTCCCTCCCCCTCAAGCTGGTGCAGCCCTCTATTTACGCCACCGCGCTGGCGGATGACAAGTATCTCACCGGAACCCGGTTGTACCTCGCCATTGGGGCGGACATGAACCAGGCCGACCTGATCTCCAGGGCGCCCTACCTGCTGAAGGTATGTTCCGCCAGCCACATCGAGCACCTCGTGCGGCAGGCTTTGCCGGGCGTTGGGTTGACGCACGTGGCCAAGCCGCCCGGTTCGATTCCGGTGAAGCTGAACTACCAGTATTTCAGCCTGAGCCAGTCGGGCGTCGCATGGGAGGCCATCGGAAGGGCGCGCAACCTCGCCGTTTACGTGCCTGGCGATTTCCCGACTCCGCAACTGGAGCTGATCATCCTCTTGCCCGAGGCGGTCTGAATCCTTCCACTTCGATAAACCCGCCGGAAACCAGGCCGGCCGCCGCGCGGGCGAACTCCGCTTCCGCAATGCCCCGAGGCACCACTTCGTTCTCCACCAGCACGCGAAGCTGATCGCGTCCCGTGGCGCGCCCATCGCACAGCGCGATCAGGTTGGCCATCCAGGGGTGAGCGTCGCATTCCATACTGAACGGCCAGTCCGTTCGAAGCGTGTACCGTCGAGGCGTCCAGCCGCCGCCCTCGAGCCGGTGCCGCACCTGAAACTCGGCGTCGCAGCCCCGGTGAAGCGGTCTATCGAGGATCAGCCGCGTCAGACCTTCTGTGGCCGCGCTCTCCCAGGCCAGCAGCCACTCCCACGGCGCGCGGCAGGAGACTGGGGGGGCCTGCCGCCGCACGGTGAACGTCTGGCGGGCGCCGGTCCTCCGCTGGATTACGACGAAGCCGTATACCATCGATTCCACGCCCAGCCGCGCAAACAGCTTCTTCCAGGCCCCGAATTCCTCGCGGCTGCGGGCGGCGAACTCGAGCGGTTCGAAGACCCTTCTGACGATCAGCGCGATGTCGAAGTCCCGGCCGCCCTCCCCGAGCCATTCCCTGATGCGGAATTCGAACGGGGCATCCGACCGGTCGCTCCCCATCGTCAATGCCAGAAATACGCCGTGGTCGTTGAGGTGCGCCGGCAGGCCTTCGACAATCCGGCGTGTAATCTCCTCGCCGTCTTCGCCGCCGCTGAAGAAGATCCACTTCGGCTGGAGCACCGGAACGTACGGCGGATGCGCCACAATCCGGTCGAACGTCTCCTGGTACAGGCTCCCATACAGGTCGCTGGTCACGGAGTGAAAGTTGGCGACGTAGTTCAGATGGCCATTGAATTCGGCAAAGCGGGTGCATCGTTCGGCGATGTCGCCCGCCCAAGCCTCGCGGGCGCCGCGCCGGGCCGCGATGATGGCGGCGATTCCCGTGCCGGCGCACAGATCCAGGAAACTGCCGCATTCGCCCCGCGGGACATGCGACAGAAACAGGCGGGTGTTGGGGATGAACGCCGGGTAGACCGTATCGCTGGGAGCCTCGAAGGGGGCGTCGTCGGGATTGCTCCAGCGGTCCGAGGCGATGTGGAGATCCGCCAGCGGGTAGAGCGCCACGGTTCCGTGGCACCGGCCGCCGGCGGGGTCAATCGCCAGGAGGCCCATGCCGTTCAGCAGGCCTGTATTGTCGCGGCCCATCAGGCGCTCGGCCTGTTCCAGGGAGACAAACTCTCCAGCCAGGAACAACACCGTCAGAATATCCGCCGCGGACGCCGCTTCAGGCAGGGGCGCGCGCTTGCCGCGATCCAACTCGAACTGTTCGGCGCGCTCGAGTTGGAAACGTTCGCAGAGGAACTCCTCGGTGTAACCCGCGGACCGGAGAAACTCGCGCAATTCGTCGAACTTTCCGCTTCGCCCCAGGCTGTCGATTTGCATCTCACTTCTTCAAGGCGAAGACCATGATCGAGACCACCGCAAGCAGCACCACCACCGCGACGATGAGCGTGAGCATAAGCCAGGGCACCTTCCTGGCGGCCATGGGCGCGGGCGCTGGAGCCGGGGTCTGGGCTACGGCGGGCGCTGGCGGCTGCGGTTGCAGGACCGGCGCAGCCGAGAACATCTGCGTATATTCCCCCGGTCGGGCGGAGGGCGCCGGTGTGGCCGGCGGCGTGAATTCCGGCTGCGCGCGAAAACTCAGGGTGGCGCTCCCTGCCGGGGGAGGAGCCGCTGGAGCTGCAGGCATGTCCCCCCTTCCGAAGATCCGGGTGAACTCTCCCGGAGCGGACGATAGCGGCGCCACCGGTGGCGAGGGCGGCGGTTTTTGGGGCGCGCCTGCCGGCGGTGGCGGGAAAACCGGTTCAGGGGCCGGCGCCTGCGGGGTGCCCATTGGGCCCGGAGACTGAAAGAACCGCGTGAACTCGCCGGCTCCCGGCGGCGCGGGCGGCGCAGCAGGTGGGGGTAGCGGAGCGCGAGTCGGTGGCACTGGCGGCGGCGCTGCTGCCTGGAACTGCCGCGTGAACTCACCCGGCGCGGACGGCGCAGGTGCCGCCGGCGGTCTTGCCGCCGGTGGAGCGGCCTCACCCATGGGCTGAGGCGGCGCTGCTGCCTGGAACATTCGTGTGAACTCACCCGGCGCGGACGGCGCAGGTGCCGCCGGCGGTCTTGCCGCCGGTGGAGCGGTCTCACCCATGGGCTGAGGCGGCGCTGCTGCCTGGAACATTCGTGTGAACTCGCCCGGTGCGGGCTGCGCCGGCGGCGCAGTCGCGGCGGGTGGCACTGGCGTCACCGGCGTCACCGGCGTGGCCCCTCGCGCACCAAGTGGGGTTGGGGCCGGTATGTGCCATACGCCTACGCTGGTGAACGCGTCCGCCGGCCTTCCCGCCTTGGGTGCTGCCGGCGGCGCTGGCGAGATTGCAATTATCCGTTTCAGGTCCGCCAATCCGCCGAGTGGCTCGGTGGCCACGAACGGAGTCCCCTGGTTATCTCCAACTTCGAGCAAATCGGTGCGGTCGGACCGCGGCGACGTACGAAGTTGCTCCAGAAGGTCCGCATTGAGGCGCGCCTGCTCGCCCACGAACAGAAACACGGTGATTCGCCGCCCCGTCGAGATCTCGCGGGCGTTGAACACCTTGACGCCCTCATCCTTCAACAGATCCAATAGTTCGTATTTCTGGTAGAAGTCCATGCGCGCCCCGTCCATTCATAATGGCACCAGTGCGCCGACGGTTCAATCGGCCCACAGCCCCCCGGCCCCCGACCACAGCAGGTAGCACCCAAAACACCCCAGCGCCACCGACGACAGCCCTATCAGAACCCGATTCACCCTCGGCCCCAGATTCCTGGCTGCGGCAAACAACGCGATGGTGCCCGCCAGGCTGAGAACCATCACGCCGTAGAACCCCGCCAGCAAAGCCACGCCGTGCGCCGGCGCCTCGCGCCAGCCCTTCAGCAGGAGCGGCCCCAGCACCAGGCTCCAGCTAATGTAGGGGCTGGGGTTCAGCACATTCACCAGGGCCGCTCGCAGCACACTTTGCCGCTTCGAGGGCGCTCGCGCCATGTCCTTGGCGTCGTACCTGCGCCACGCCTTCACGGCGCCCCAGGCCAGGTACAACACAAATACTCCGCCCGCCAGCCGCAGACCTTGCGTCAGCCAGGCCGGCACGCGGCTCAACACCAGCAGCACCAGAACGATCACTGGTCCATCGCTGATCAGCGGGCAGAAAGCGGCGGGAAGGGTGCGGCGCCAGCCATGGCTCAGAGTCTGCGAGATGAGGTAGGTCTGAAGAGGTCCGGGCTGCACGGCGGCAGCGAAAGCGTAAGTCATCCCCAGGATCAGACAAGTCAACATCCCATGCCAGCCGCGACAGGAACCATCATGGTATCGCTATAATCAGATCAAAATGCGCTTCCTTCGGACTCTGGCCGCAACCGTTCTCCTGCTCCTGCCGCTCGGGCGCGCCGACGTGCGCGGCTGCGCCTGCGACGTCTCCAAGCCCGAAACTATGGCGGCGACGGAGTGCTCCTTGTGCCGCCTGGCCGAGGCTCAGCCCGCGGAGCCGCGCTTTTTCTTTATCAAGGACGCCAATCCCACCAAGCCCAACCGCTGGCTGGCGTTACCGCGGTTCCACGGCGTCAGCCCGCAAGACCTGGCCAGTATGTCCAGCGCCGACCGCACCGCCTACTGGACCGCGGCCATCGCCAAGGCTCGCGAGCTGTGGGGCGACCAGTGGGGGCTCGCCATGAACGGACTAGAGCGCCGCACGCAGTGCCACGCCCATATCCACATCGGCAAGCTGCTGGATGGCGTGGAAAACGACCGCTTCGCGCTGGTGGACTCCCCGGCCGATATCCCCGTCCCGCGCGATGGAACCGGCGTCTGGGTGCATCCTGTGGGAAACAAGCTGCACGCGCACTTGGGAGACCAGGCCGCCGAGCTGGTGCTCGAACGCTAGGGGAACCGGATGCTGCTCGACATCGCCAAGCTGCCGACGGCCGGGAATTCGGCCATTCGCCTCCACCCCACCGACAACGTCGCGGTGGCGCGCGTGGCCATTCCGGCGGGGACCGAGCTTTGCATCGAGGGCCTTCAGCTCGTAACGCGCGAGGCCATTCCCGCGGGCCACAAGATCGCGCTGGCAGCCATCCGGCCGGGCGAGCTTGTCGAGCGCTACGGGCAGGCCATCGGGCGCGCCAGCCAGCCCATCGAAGCCGGAAGTCACGTGCATACTCACAACCTCTCTTTTGAAGAGCTTGCATTCGATTACGAGTTTCCGGCGATCGAAACGCCGGTGCCGGGCCCAGCGGGCACCCCCAGCCAAGGCGCCGCTCCCACTTTTCTCGGCTATCAGCGCGCGGACGGACGCGTGGGGACGCGCAATTACATCGCCGTGGCGGCGGCCAGCAACTGCGCGGCGCACACCGCCGAGATCGTCGCCCGCGGCTTCGAGGGCCAAACCCTGCCGCCCAACGTGGATGGCGTGGTGGCCTTTCCGCACGGCGAGGGTTGCGGCCACGCCTTCGGTCCCGACGTCGATCAGCTCCGCCGCACGGTCGCCGGGGTGTTGGCCCATCCCAACGTGTCGGCCGGCATCATCCTCGGGCTCGGCTGCGAAGTGAACCAGATCGACCACTACCTCTCCGGCGAGGCCGGGAGGTCCGCGCCGCTCGTTGGCCTGACGCTGCAATCGAGCGGTGGCACGCGCGGCGCGGTGGAAGCCGCGCGCCGGGAGATTGCGAGGTTCCTCGAGCGGGCGGCGGCGGAAAAGCGCACCGAAACCCCGGCTTCGAAGATCGTGCTGGGACTGAACTGCGGCGGGTCGGATTCCTTCTCCGGCATCACCGCCAACCCCGCGCTGGGCTACTGCTCGGACCTGCTGGCGGAGATAGGCGCCACTGCGGTGCTGGCCGAGACGCCCGAGATCTTCGGCGCCGAACATTTGCTTGTCAAGCGGGCACGCAACAAACAAGTGGCTTACAAATTATTGAGTTACATCCGACAATACAAGGAATACTTGAGCCGATTTGCGGGCAGTTTCGACGATAATCCGTCGCCCGGCAACAAGCAGGGTGGGCTGAGCAACATTCTCGAGAAATCGCTGGGGGCGGTTGCCAAAGGCGGCACTTCGCCGCTGATCGAGGTCTACGACTTTGCCGAACGCATCGCCTCCCCGGGTTTCGTGTTCATGAATACGCCCGGCTACGACCCGGTGTCCCTAACGGGCCTGGCGGCGGGCGGCTGTACCCTGCTGGCGTTCACCACCGGGCGTGGCAGCGCCATTGGATTCCCCACCGTCCCGGTGATCAAGATCTCGAGCAACAGCAGCATGTACCGGCGCATGACGGACAACATAGACATCAACGCCGGAGCGATCGCCGATGGCGAAAAGACCGTGTCGCAGGTGGGCCGCGAGATTTTCGATTTTGTGCTCGAGGTGGCTTCCGGCCGGCAGACCTGCGCCGAGCGGCTGGGACACCGGGAATTTGTGCCGTGGCGGATCGGCCCGGTAATGTAACAGATACAATAGGTGATACATGTCGCGATCTTTTTTCCTTACTCTGGCGGCTGCCCTCTTGTTGGCGCCGCCCGTTTCCGCCCAAGACCAGAAAAAGAAGTCCGCCCTCGACAAGGCCGTGCTGGAAGCCTATGTCCGCCATCTGTACGTGATGACCTCCGAGGTCAGCGTGCAGGTGTCCGATCCCAAGCCCTCGCAACTGCCGGGTTTCGTCGAGGTGGTGGTGCATGCCTCGAAGGGGGAAGCCTTCGG
The DNA here is from genome assembly GCA_963768385.1 of Bryobacterales bacterium. Classification (GTDB taxonomy): domain Bacteria; phylum Acidobacteriota; class Terriglobia; order Bryobacterales; family Bryobacteraceae; genus Fen-178. The sequence continues at coordinate 275,495 of CAVYHQ010000011.1, read as the reverse complement.
GGACTTCCATTTCCTGATCTCGAAGGACGGGTCGAAGATCCTGCAGGCCACCGTCTATGACGTCAATTCCAACCCCTTTAAGCCCGATCTGGACAAACTGAAGACCGAATTCCAGCCGAGCTTTGGGACGCCAGGCGCGACCGTGGTGCTGGTGGTATTCAGCGATTTCGAGTGCCCCCACTGCAAGGATGAGGCCACCATGTTGCGGCAGAACCTGCTGACCGCGTATCCCAAGCAGGTGCGGTTGTATTTCAAGGACTTTCCGATCGAGTCCCTCCATCCCTGGGCCAAGGCCGCTGCCATGGCCGGCCGCTGCGTATTCCGGCAGAACCCCGGCTCGTTCTGGAGCTACCACGACTGGATCTTCGCTCACCAGGCCGACATCACTGCCCCGAACCTGAAGGACAAGGTAATGGAATGGGCCAAGGGCGAAAAAGACATCGATGTTTTGCAGCTTGGCCAGTGCATGGACACCAAGGCTACCGAAGCCGAGGTGGATAAGAACCTGGCCGAGGGCCGCGCACTCGACGTCAATGCCACTCCCACCCTGTTCGTGAACGGGCGCCGGATCCCCCAGGTGATCGACTGGCCGAACCTGCGCGCCATCATCGATTACGAAATCGAGTATCAGAAGACGGCCAAGAACGCCGGCGAGGATTGCGGCTGCGAATTGAAGCTCGACACGCCGGGAACGCCACAGAAGACGCTGCCGTTTAAGAAATAAAGCCGGCAAGCTAAAGCATGCCCCACTGGCTTACCATGATGTTCATGAGACATTGCTACTGGATGGCCGGCGTCGCGCTAGGCGCCCTCACATTCGCCTGCCTGGCGCAGGCGCCCTCGAAGAAAGGAACATCCGACGTGAAGAAACAGGCTTTCGGGAAGTTGCCGGACGGCACCCCCATCGAACTTTACACGCTTTCCAATCCCAAAGGGATGGAAGCGGGCATCATGACCTATGGCGGAACCGTTGTCTCGCTGACGGCTCCGGACCGTAATGGCAAGTTCGCCGACGTGGTGCTGGGCGCGGACAGCCTCGAGGGTTACCTCAAGCAGACTAACTTCTTCGGCGCCATCATCGGCCGCTACGGCAACCGCATCGGCCACGGCACCTTCAAGCTCGACGGCAAGCCGTACACTCTGCCGAAAAATGACGGCGACAACACCTTGCACGGAGGCCCTCAGGGCTTCGACAAACGCGTGTGGAAAGCCACTCCGGCCGGCAACACCGCGGAAGGTCACAGCCTCGAGCTGACCTACGTCAGCAAGGACGGCGAAGAGGGTTTCCCGGGAACCCTTTCGGTAAAAGTGGTCTACACCCTTACCGCCCGCAACGAGCTTAAGATCGACTACACGGCTACCACCGATAAGGACACGGTGGTGAACCTGACCAACCATTCGTACTTCAACCTGGCCGGGCAGGGCGAAGGCGACATCCTCGGTCACCAGGTCATGATCGATGCCGGCCGCTTCACGCCCGTGGATGCCGGCCTGATCCCCACCGGAGAGCTTCGCGCCGTGAAGGGCACGCCGTTCGATTTCACCACCGCCACCGCCATTGGCGCGCGCATCGGCCAGAGCGACCAGCAGTTGAAGCTCGGCCACGGCTACGACCACAACTGGGTGCTGAACAAGGGCCGTGGCGGACTGACCAAAGCGGCCGAAGTCTACGAGCCGAAGACCGGGCGCGTGATGGAGGTGTGGACCACCGAGCCAGCCATGCAGTTTTACACCGGCAACTTCCTGGACGGTTCCGTGCGCGGCAAAGGCGGAAAAGTGTATCCGTTCCGCAGCGCCTTCTGCATGGAGACTCAGCACTATCCCGATTCGCCCAACAAGCCGGACTTCCCCACCACGGTACTGAAGCCAGGCGTCGGCTATAACACCACCACGATTTACCGCTTTTCGGCGCGATAGGGACTGGCTTCGAATTTCGCCGCCTTTGCGAAATTCGCTGCCTGTCCCAGGGTTTGCCCTCGGGTTGGCCCTCACTCCGATTCTTTGGCCGGGCCGGAAGGCTCGTAGTAGTCCTCGACCGGCTCCTCGCCGGCTTCGGCTTCGGACGACTCGGAGGCCGTGATGATATCTTCCGCCTCCAACTCCTGGTCCTCGGCGCGCTTCTCTCTCCGGCGTTTCATCGCGGCGGAAGGCTCGGGGCGCCGGTCCGGATCGTAGGGAGAAATGGAACCCACGCGGAAATCGTCCATGCTGGACCTCGCTATTGACCCAGGAACTTCTCGAGCTTCGAAACTTCCTTCTCTGCCAGGTCGAGATTTCTCTGCCCGGCCGCGGCGTCGCCCTGCTGCAAGGCGGCATCGGCTTGGTTCAGAAGGTAGTCCATCCGCTGCTCCGAGGCAGCCATGTCGGCGCGCAGCCCCAGCCCCGAGCGGGCCTGTGCTTTGCGCAGAGATGCCAGGCTGGACCTGACAGTTCCAGCCCGGATGGTGAGCAGCGATCCCTGCTCGCGGAGTTTCTCCAACTGCGCCTCCTTGGCGGCATCCATGGCGGAGGGCGCGGGTGGCGGCGCAGCCTGCTGCGGAGGCGCTTGCGGTGGCGGCGAAACCGGCTGCTCGACGGCTTGCTGGGCCGGCGCCGAGACCGCGCCCGCGGCCGGCGCGCGGCGAACCGCGGGCGGTGCGGCTTTGGCCGCGGGGGCCGCTGCCACCGGCGGCTGGCTGGCCGGTTGCGTCTCAGCCGGCGCCGCAGCCGGGGAAGGCGCCGCAGCCGGCGGCGGTTCGGCCGGCGGCGGTTGGGCTGGCGTTAACACCGCGGCAGCCGGCGCGCTCTCCGCGGCCGTACGGTGAAACTTCGGAATCTGCGTTACCGCAGCAATGATCACCGCGATGGTGGCCAGCGACCCCAGGGCGATATATAGTCCGCGGTGGCTGCGCGCCGCCGGAGGAGGCGGGGGAGCAACCGCAAACGCCGCCCCGGCGGATGTCGCCATCGGAACCGCCGCAGGTGCCGCAGCCGTCTGCGCAGACCCTCGCACACTCCCAAGGGCCGCTCGAAACGCGTCCGCGGTCTGGAAACGCTGCGCCGGATCTTTCTCCAGGGACATGACAATGATTTCGCTGAGCGCGGGAGGCAGGCTCGGATCGAGCTGAATGGGCGGCGGCGGATTGGTTTCCAGGTGCGCCGCCATGATGGAATACTCGCTGTCGCCCTGGAACGGCCGGGCGCCGATGACCATCTCATAGAGCGAGATGCCCATCGAGTAAAGATCCGAGCGCGGATCCAGATCCACCGCGCCTTTGATCTGCTCCGGAGACATATAATACAGCGACCCGACGGTGCGCCCGGTCTGCGTGAGTTTCCGGTCCGCCGCCATTTTGGCGATGCCGAAATCCATCAGCTTGACCACGCCGCTCGGCGTGACGATCATGTTGGCGGGTTTGAGGTCGCGATGGACTACGCCCCGGGCGTGCGCGTAAGAAAGCGCCGAGAACACCTGTGCGCTGTAATCGATGGCCTTATCCATGGGAATGCGGCCGGAGCGCAGAACCGCCTCGATGGTTACGCCTTCGACGTACTCCATCAACATGAGCAACTGGTTGTCCAGCCGCAACGCGGTGTGCAACGCGGCAATGTTGGGATGATCGAGGCTCGCCTGGACCTTGATCTCGCGCATGAACCGGTCCGCCAGCTCGGTATCGCCTTCCAGGTCGGGAAGCAGGATCTTCATGGCTTCTACGCGGTCGGAAATGACATTCCGGACCTTGTAAACACGCCCCATTCCGCCGGCCCCGAGGACTTCCAGAACCTCGTAGTCGCCAACGCGGGACCCGATTTCGTAGTTCATGAATGCCTCCCTGGTTCTTAGATTATACGCCGTGCCACCCTACTCCACCAGCAAGCACAATCGGAGCAGTTCTTGAAGGCTGACCTCCAGAGATCTCTCGATAGCAGCGGGGTCGGCCGGGGTGCCCTCTGGGGTGCCCTCTGGGCCCGGCGCCACTCGCCCCATGGCGGCGACCAGCGCCGCCCGGTCGCGCGTGCCATCCAGCAGCGAGACCAGGGCGCGGCCGGTCTCGTCAGGAAGGTCGATGCTTTGATGCCGCTGGTTGGTGACCATGGTCAGGCCGAGGGAAAGCTGGCAGCGGGCCAGCGGACTCGCCACCGGCCGCTCGCCGATCGCCGTAGCCACCCGAGGAGGCTGCTGCCATAGCTCGATGGCCTCGGCCTCGATCAGGCGCATCAGCATATCGGCCGCGTCCTGCGGCGGGTACCCGCCGAGCGGAAGGCCGGCTACCGGAACGGAGCCCGGCCAGCGGGAAGCCAGTAAGCACAGCACATTCTTGACCAGGGGATGGTTGGTGGTCAGGCTTCGGCCCTGCGAAATCTCGAATTTCTGCGCACCGTCCAGTTGCGGCTCGGCGGGTTTCACCCGAGAGGCGGCGGCGAGCGCCTGGAAACGGTCCAACGAAAGGGTCCGGCGCAGCCGGATGTCCTTCCGGCAGAGGATACTCTCCCGGAATTTCCGGCAGTTTAGAAAATCGCCGTACTGCCGGGCCTCCAACCAATCCTCCGTCGGCAGCGGGAGGTCGCGGACATCGTCGCGCACCGGCTCGGCATCTCCCAGGTACTGCAAGCCATGGCGGGCGGCGTGCCCGATGAAATCCATCATATAAACCGGATCGTTGGTTTCCGACAAATCGTCGTGAAATATGGCTTCGGCGCCTCTCTCGAGCACATTCTCCATCTCTTTGCGGATGGCGGCGCGGCCGGGCTCGTCGGCGGGACGCGCGGCGATCAGACGCGCCAGCTCGTGCGCCTTTTCGATGCGGCTCCGCGGCGACGCTGCACCGCGGGTGTGAAATTTCAGAAGATCCCATGCGTAGCGCCGGAGGTGGCTTCCCGGCAGAACGTTGTAGCTGATGTAGGCGACGCCGCCGGAGGCAAGCGCCGTGGCGCAGAGCTCCAGCAGCCGGTCGCGAATCTCGAAAGGCACCCACGAATAGAAGCCGTGGGCAATGATGTAGTCAAATTCGCCGTAGTCGAACTCGCCCTTGGGCTGCCAGCCCAGCAGATCGGCCTGGCACAGCTCCAGGTTGGCGAGGCCGAGCTTCGCAGCCATGTCGCGCCCCCGCGCCAGGGGAACGGCGGCCCGGTCCACGCCGGTGAAGCGGCCCTCCGGGTATTCGAAAGCCAGGGGCACCAGGTTGCTCGCATCGCCGCAACCGATTTCGAGCACGCGCCATCGGCCGACTGGCGGCGGCGCCATCCCCGCAATTGCCGCCAGGGCCGCTATGCGCGCGGGGTGAGACTGCGGCCGCGGCAGACTCGGATACGGCACCTCGTCGTAGGCGTCGGGCAAGGGCTTAGTACGTGGCGTTCGCCGTTGTCGAGCTGCCTTGCGCGTTGGTGAGTTGCACCGAGACGGAGGTCAGCGGGACAGTGCTAGTGGCATTCGCGATCGTGAAAGGCATCGTCAGCGAGAACTGGCTTCCGTACGGCGGATCCGGGTTCTGATAAAAGGACGCGAAAACCGACGCCAGCGAAACCGTGGCTGAACTGCTTGAGAGGGTCACGCCGGTAGCCGCCGTGAACGTGACATTGGCCGAAACCATCTCGCGCGAGGTGGCGTACCCCACCACCACCAGGTTGAAGCCGGCGCTGGTGCGGGTGACCGTCGCGGTTTTGATCACCGGCGCGCTCTTGGCGATGGTCAGCTTTGTGGAGGGCGCCGGCGAAGGCGTGATGTCGATGCCCGCGGCAGTCAGCTTCAGAGTGAGCGTGATGGTCCCGGAAACGGTGCCGACCTGCACGCCGGGCGTGGCGCCGCTAAATGCCACCTGGGTGGTATTGGCCGGCACGGTGAAACTGACGGTGCGCCCCCCGGTGGTAAACACCACTTCCTGGCCGTCGTCCGGAGAAGGGGAATCGGGGGCGAAGGTCAAGGTGACCTGCCCGGTGATAGCGAGCGGATACGCATTCGGGACGCTGATCCCCAGAGCCGGTTGCGTGGCGGGCGTGGCCGTAGCCGGCAACCCCGTAATCGTGGCGGACGGTCCAGGCGGCACTCCCACCGTAATGGTGAGCGACTTCGTAGCGGTCTGGCCTCCACCCGTCACACTCACCGTAAAGGTAAATGTGCCTGGCGCGGAGGGAGTCCCACTGAGCGAGCCGGCGGATGGATCCAGCGTGATTCCACCCGGCAGCGCCCCCGCGGAAATTGACCAGGTGTACGTCACAAGATACGGCTCACCTGAACCAGTCACGGCCAGTGTCTGGGGGGTATAGGGAGTGCCGACGGTGGCGGGGGGCAGTGGGCTGGCCGTGGTGATACTCAACTGAACGACAACGATGGTGAATGCCTTGGTAGCGGTGCGCCCGGCCGAATCGGTAACCTGGATCGTGAAGTTGAATGTCCCGGTCGCCGTGGGCGATCCGGTGAGGCTGCCCGCGGCACTCAGCGTGAGACCGGTTGGCAGCGCACCGGCGGAGACGGACCACTGGTAGGGTGAAGTCCCACCGGCGGCGGCAAATGCCAGGGTGAATGGCACGCCGACCATACCGTCCGCGGCCCCCGGGAGCGGATATTGGGTGGTAATGGCGAGCGTCGCAACAATCGTGATGGAGAAAGTCGCGCTGTCCTTGCCGCCGTTTTGATCGGCGACCGCGATGGTGAAGGTGTAAGTTCCGGCAGTGGTCGGAGTGCCGGAGAGCAGGCCGGTGGCCGTGCTCAAGCTGAGCCCTGTCGGGATGGAACCGCTGGCGATACTCCACACATAAGGAGTGACTCCGCCGGTAGCTGCGAACTGCTGCGTATACGAGACCCCTGTAACTCCGCCCGGAGGAGTAACCGGGGTGATTTTCACTGCGGCGATCACCGTGATGGTGAATGCCTTGGTCGCGGTGTGCGAAGCCGAATCGGCCACCTGGACCGTGAAGTTGGATGTCCCAGCTACCGTGGGCGTTCCGGTCAGGCTGCCCGTGGTGGGATTCAGTGTGAAACCGAGCGGCACCGTGCCGGCGGAGATGGTCCACTGGTACGGTGGAGTCCCGCCCGTGGCGGCAAATGCCTGCGTGTAGGCCACGCCGACTTCGCCGCCCGCGAGCGGAGCCTGGGTGGTAACAGAGAGCGGCACCGTTGCCGCGGCCACGGTGACGCTATAGGACTGGGTGGCTGTGGCCTGTGCTGAATCGGTCACCTTCAGGGTGACGGAGAAGGTTCCGGCGGCGGTCGGCGTCCCGGAAATGACGCCGGCGGAGCTGACGGAGAGGCCACCCGGAAGCGCACCCGAGGCCAGCGACCAGGTGTACGGCGGAGTCCCGCCGGTCGCGGCGAGGGTGGTAGCTGTGTAAGAGGTCCCCACGGTCCCGGAGGGCAGCGAGGTCGTCGTGATGACCAGGGCCGGATTGATTCTGATGGTGAAACTGCCGGAGGCACTACCTTGCGCAGAATCGGTAACTACGACCTGGTAGGTGAAGGAGCCGGCGGTGACAGGCGTGCCGGAGAAGGTTCCGGAAGTGGAAAGGGTCAAGCCGACAGACAAAGTGCTGCCCGTCAATTGCCAGGTGTACGGCGGGGTTCCTCCGGTGGCCGTCAGATTCTGCGAGTAGGGCGTGCCGACGGTCCCGGCGGGCAGGCTCGTGGTGGCGATAGCCAGTGGGGCCCCGGTGATCGTGATGGAATAGCCCTGGGATGCGGAGACGAACGCGCCGTTGGCCGATTGGCTGATCACCTTCACGGCGAAAATGAAGATCCCTGCCTGAGAGGGTGTCCCGCTTATGGTGCCGGAGGTGGAGATTCCGATCCCTGGCGGCAGCGAGCCCGGATTCGACAGATCCAGCGAGAACGTGTAGGTTCCCGCGCCATATCCGCCGCCGGCTGTCAGTGTCTGCGAGTAGGGCGACCCGACCGTGCCGTTGGGAAGAGTCGTCTGAGCGATGTAGACGGGTGGAACCTGTGGGCCGGCGATCACGACGGTGTAGCCGCGCGTCACATAGGTCACCTCGCTATTGATGCCGATAGCGGCCTGGACCGTGAATGTATAGCTTCCGGCGGTAGTGGGCGTGCCGCTGATCATGGCGGCCGCGCTGGTCGTGGTGGCCGGCGGACTCAGGGTCAAGCCGGGAGGAAACGACCCGGCGCTGATGGACCAGGCCGCCACGGCTAGGTTGGAAAGGGTCAGATTTGTCGTCGTATATAGGACGCCAACAGTACCATTCGGCAGCGTCGCCGGATTGATGACAGGGCCAGCGACCTGGGCCAACAGGGCGCCACTGGCGAGCGGCAGCAGGAGCAGCAACGAGAGGCGTTTCATTGGCGGCCTCCACTATCTGCCGCCGGCGCGGCTGGCGGCGCGCCGGGTGGAATGGCCACAATGCGCGCATCGGCGCCGGAGGCGTCCAGCACCCACATGGGCGCGTCGGACGGTTCCGTGAGCCGGAATGTCGCGGTTCCCGAGAGCCGGAACAAGCCCGCCGGCGCGCACCCGCAAGGGAGGGACAAGACGGAGCCGCGCCTGCGGTCGAGAATGGTCAGATTGCCCGCTTGATCCGCCACGAAGATCCGCCCCGCGGAATCGGACTCGACGGCGATGGGTGCGCCCAGGCCGTCGCGCCCGGACGCAATCATCTCGACATTGCCGGCTCCCCGCAGATCGCGGATGATATACACCGCGCCGGCGGCGGAGTCCGCCAGCAGAGCCTCGCGCCCGGTACCCGACAGGCGCAGCGCCGCAACACTGCGGAAGGAAGCCAGGAATTGCGAGGCGCCATCCATGGCGATGCGGCAGAGGGAAACCGTTTCCGCTGCGCCCGCCGCCAGCAAAAGCGAAGTGCCCGCGTCGTCCACCGCCAGGGCGGCCACCGGGCCGGCCAGGGCCGAAATATCGATGTCGCTTTGAACCGCGGCCGCGTCGGGCAGACCGGTCAGTATCTGCACGCGGCCGGCGCCGGAGTCATAGAGCGCAGCGGCGGTGCCCGCCGGACTGAAGACCACCAGCGCGGGCGCGGGCCGGGCGCCAGGGATGGCAGCGGACGCGCCGCCGGCGCGCACCAGCACCAGAGAGGAATCGTCCGCCTTCAATGCGAGAGCGTAATCCTGCCGCGGTGAGACCGTCGCCGAGGCCAGCGCAAACCCGGGATTCACGGCATCGCCCAAGGTGGCCGCGCCGGGGATTCCGCGGATGGGCCGCAGGGCCGATTGAGACGAGTCGAAGACCAGGCCCAAGGTGGGACCGCTCAGAGTCGTCCCTGCCTGGGCGGCGGCGACACCGGCAAGAGCAACCGCCATTACCATCTGAAGCAACCATTCTTGTCTCATGTTCGATACCTCCGTTTTCCAGTAGCGCCTGTTACGGATGCCCCACCGTGGGCGTCCCTGGGGTGATGACCACGGCAGGTGTGGTGGGACCTGCGGGAATTGTGGAAGCTGAGGATCCGCCGCCGCGGGTGGCCACGATGGCGCCCACTGCCGCTCCGGCGGCGACGACTACGATCAGAGCGATGACCTTGCCGGAGACGCCGGCGCCGCCAGCCGCGGCGGCTCCAGCGACGTTGGTCTGGGCGATTACGGCGTCGGCATTCAAGTTCCCGAGTCTGGCGGAAACGCGAATCTCCATTTTCCCGGCCACCTTATTCGGCACCATGCCGCGCATCGCGGCCTGGCCATTGGTATCGGTCAGTACGGTCAGGCTCCGGCTGCCGTTGGAGAAAACCCCGCTGGCGCCGTGTTCGGCCAGGAAGAACGTGACCGCCACGCCTGCTACCGGCTTATGATTCTCGTCTTGCACTTGCACGATGGCTTCTCTAGCCGTGCGCTGGCGGATGTTGTTGATGGCGCCTTCGCCCTCCAGGATCGAGATGGTCAATTGTCTGGGCTCAGGCGCTTGCGCGCGTACTGGCGGCGCGGCGTATGGGATGGCGATAATCTCCGCGAGCATCATGCATAATAAACGTGACGCTCGGGGTACTCGAGAGCGCGTTTTCATGGGCCTCTCCTTGCCTGGAATGCAGCATAATCATTATAGGGCAGGAGCGATCGTGCCCGGGAGATAAAGTATGCAGACCCGAAGATGGACTTGCGGGTTCTTCCTGATGGCAGCCGCCGTCATGGCACAGACGGCGCCGCAGAACGGCAAAGAGCTTTCCGCGCGGGAGTTGTTTTACGCCGAGACCGCGCCGGCGGCGCCCGCCAAGCCGGCCGCTGCGGCCCATCCTGCCCCACGGCCCGTTCCCGCCAAGCCGGCCGCGGCGGAGCAGGCGGCCCATCCCGTCACGCCGCCACCCAAGGCTGGCCCGCCACCGGCCCGCACGGCTATCGTTCCGGTGGCGTATTCTCCGGAAAAACCGCTGGGACTGCGGTACAGCTTTCTGCGCAACGCCGGCGACGAATACCGGGAAGTCGACCCCGATACCGTCTTCCGCTCCGGCGACCGCATCCGCGTGGCTGCCCAGTCGAACGACGAGGGGTACTTGTATATCGTCATGAAGGGCGCCAGCGGATCGTGGAAAGTGCTGTTCCCCAGCGCCGAGATTGCGGACGGCTCCAATCGCGTCGCCAGCGGCCGGCAGTACCTGATACCGCCGCCGCCGGGCCGCTTTGCCTTCGACGAGCAAGCCGGAGAGGAGCGCCTGTTCATTGTGCTGTCGCGCCATCCCGAGCCGAGCCTGGAAAAGCTGATCTACTCGCTGGGGAGCGGCAGCCCCGCACCCGCCGCGGAGGAATCGCCCAAGCACCTGCTCACCGCCTCCATGGCGCCGGTGGACGACGCGCTGGTGGGCCGCCTGCGCAACCAGGTCTACGCCCGCGACCTGGTATTTGAGAAAGTCGACGATTCCACCCCGGGCGACAAGAAGGAGAAAGCTGTCTACGTCGTCAATTCCACCGGCAGCCCCGAGTCGCGGCTGGTGGCCGATGTGACGCTGAAGCATCAGTAGGGGTACGCAATCGATGAAGCGTAGATTCGCGGCAATAGCCGCGCTTGCAATGCTGGCCACAGCCGCCGCCGGCCAGACCAAGAGCCTCGCGCAGGGGCCGCATCGGATCGAGCTGACGCTTGAGCGGCAGGAGAACGGAAACTGGCGGGCCGTGGATCCGGGCCTGGTGTTCGACACCGGCGACCGCGTGCGTTTTCGGTTCCGCGCCAACTTCGAGGGTTACCTCTACGTCATGAATCAAGCCACCTCGGGGAATTACGAGACGCTGTTCCCGCGCCAGGATACCGGGGAGCAGAACCGCATCGAGGGGGGTAAGGAGTATGTGGTTCCGGCCACGCAGGGCTGGTTTCGGATCACCGGGCCTCCGGGCTACGACGTCCTCTACTGGCTGGTGACACCACTCTCACTGGGGGCGCAGCCCAAGTATCAGCCGCTGCCACCGCCCCCCAAAAGCGGCCCGGTTCCTCCCCGCCTGACGCCGCGCTGCGACGACACCATCTTCAAAGCTCGCGGCGAGTGCGTGGACAGGCTCGGCGGGACCGAAGGAGGTTAAACCCGCCGAGAAACTGCCGGAGAATTTGAGTGGGGTTCCCGGAGCCGCCTCGCGCGAGCTGATGTTCATCCGTGAACAGAATTCCTCCGTGGTCGCGTCTCCCGCGCCTCTCAGCGGGCCCGTGATCTACGAGTTCCGCGTGGCTCACAGGTGACTGCGATGCGCTTTCGAACGTTGGCGATATTGACCCTCGCGGCGGGAATGCTGCCGGCGCAGCAGACGCCGCCACAGAAGAAGGAACGCGATCTGAAGTACGAGACGGGCGCGGCCGAGGTCAAGCCTACCGTCCCGCCTGCGGCCGTCACTATTCCGCGCTCCTATGCGCTGGTGGTGGGGATTGCCACTTACAAGAACTTGCAAGCCAAAGATCAATTGCAGTTCTCCGAGCGCGACGCCGAATCCATGTATTCGATTCTCATCAGCCCCGAAGGCGGCAACTTCCACGCGGAGAACGTCCACAAGCTGGTGGGAGCCAGAGCCACGCTGGCCAACCTGCGGCACGAGCTCGAAGAGTGGCTGCCGGCGGCGGCGCGCGACGACGATCGGGTGCTGGTCTACTTCGCCGGCCATGGTTTCGTCTCCAGCGGACGGGCCTACCTGGCGCCCTACGATCTGGATCCGGGCAATATAGCGGGCACGGGATACCCCATGGAGACGCTCGGCTCGGTGATGGGCGCGCGCATCAAGGCGAAATGGAAAGTGCTGCTCACCGACGCCTGCCACAGCGGCGCCATCACGCCCGAAGCCGACCGCGCCGCCGTGAGCCGCGCGCTGCTGGATCTGAGCAGCTCCATGTTCTCCCTCACCGCCAGCCGCGACCGCGAGCGTTCCTTCGAGAGCGCCGATTGGGGCGGCGGCCACGGCATCTTCACTTACTACGTGGTCAAAGGGCTGGAGGGCGCCGCGGACGAATCGCGCGACGGCATTGTGACCGCCGACGAACTCGCCGAATATGTCCGCCGCAACGTTCGCGAGGCCACCAACGCGCAGCAGAACCCCACCTCCGAGCGCGGCAGTTTCGACCCCAACATGCTGCTGGCGTACCTGCCCAACGGCGCTAGTCCGGGCGCGCCTCCGCCGCCCAAAGAGGGCACTCTGATTTTCGAAACCAACATGGACGGAGTCGAGGTATCCGTTGACGGCACGACGGTAGGAGTAGTGAACAAGGGGACGCCCCTGCGCCTGCCGGGATTGCGCCCCGGCGCGCACACGGTCATGGGGGTCCACATGGGCTATGAGCCCGACGGCCCGCGCGAGGAAATGGTTTATCCGGGGCAGGAGGTTACCGTCACGCTGAAGATTCTGATCGCGCGCCGCCGCCCGCGCGCCGCCGTCGAGCAGTTCGACAAGGGACTGGAACTTTACAATAAGGGAACGCCCGAGAACTACCACAAAGCCGTCGAGAGCTTTCAGGCGGCCCTCCAGGCGGACCCCAACTACAGCCAGGCGGCCCTCTACCTGGGCCGCGTGTACCGCGATCTCTTCCAGGACCAGGACGCCGAAAAGTGGATGCGGCGGGCCATCGAGATCGATCCGGATTATCTGGAGGCGCGCGCCACCCTGGGTGGCATGCTGCTCGATAAGGGAGCGCTTGACGAATCTATCCGCCAGTTGAATGCCGTGGTACAGCGCGACCCCAAGCACGCGCTGGCCTGGTACCTTCTGGCGGAGGCGCTGCGCATGAAGGAGCTCTACCCGGATTCCATCGAGGCCGCGCACAAGGCCATCGCGCTCACGCCCACCAACGCCGAAGCGAATTTCTGGCTGGCGGAGAGTCTGCGCCTCAGCGGCAAGTATCAAAACGCCTCCGATGCCTACCTGCAATACCTGAGACTGAGCGATTTCGACAGCAAACTCGCCGGCAAGATGAACTACTACGTGCTTGGTTTTCTGGTGGGATTCGGCCGCAAGAAACGCGCGGCGCAGCGCGATGTCTGGCAGGACCTGCGCAGCCTGGCGTATTTCGGGCTATGCGACAGCCAGCGGCTGCTGAACAATTTCGACACCGCCATCGGCTACTGCCAGAAGGCGCTCACTTACGATCCATCCGACCCCTACGCGCATTTCGCGCTGGCCCTGAGCTACACCAGCAAGGCGCAGGCGTCGGGTGCGGTGGAGCCGCTGGTGCCTGCTCGCAAACATTTTTCCGACACCATCACCCTCAACCCAGACATGGCGGAATCCGAGCGGGCGAAGAAATACATCGCCAAGATTGATGCGCTGCTGCAAACCGTGAACTGAGGAGGTCTGCCCCGCCGCGAACCGCTACTCGTTCCGCAACGCCACCATGGGTTCCACGTGCGCAGCCCGCAACGCCGGCAGGAAGCTGGCGAGCGCGGCTACCAGCCCGAGGAATGCCGCCGCGGACGCAAACGTGAGCGGATCGGAGGCGCCGACATTCACCAGCATTCCGCCGACGATGCGCGACGCCGCCAGGGCAATCGCGCTTCCGGCCACGAGGCCCGGAACGAACAATCGAAGGCCCTCCCTCAGCACCAGCCCCAGCACCTGGCCTGGCTGCGCGCCCAGCGCCATCCGGATGCCCATCTCCTGCGTGCGCTGGCTGACGGCGTAACTCATGACGCTGTACAGGCCGATGGCTGCCAGCAGCAGCGAGATCCCGCCAACCACCCCCAGCAGGCTGGCCGCTACGTGCTGCGCGAATAGCGAGCTGGTAGTGGCGTCGGCGAGCAACCTGGTGCTGAACACGGCGTCCTGGTTGAGCGCCAGGGCTTCCCGGCGCAGGACGGGGGTCATCCGCAGCGGGTCGCCAGCGGTCTTGATGAAAACCGCGAAGTTGAGACCGGGCGCGAACCGTTGGCGGAACGCCACGTAGAAGAACGGAGTCGGGCCCTCGATCGGCGTGTGGTATTTGCTGTCCTTGACCAGCCCAACCACGGTTGCCTCGCGGCCTTCGACACGGACCTTGCGGCCGATCGGATTTCTGCCGTGGAAGAAGCGACTGGCGAAGGTCTCATTGACAATGATCACCATGGGCGCCTCGGCCGAATCGCGTTCGGTGAAGTCGCGGCCTTCGAGCATCCGGATGCCGAGCAGATTGAAGTAGCCTGGTGGAACCATGGCGCGATGGATCATCATCTGCTCATCGGACGCGGGAACGTATCCTTCAATGTCAAGTTGGTGCCAGGGCGTGGAGCCAGTGCCGGAGGCCGTCGACATGGGGACCACATCGGAGTAGGTCACGCCGATCACGCCAGGTTTCGACTCCAGCCGCTCACGGAGTATCCGGCAGAAATCCCGCTGCTCCTCGGCCGAGTAACCCGCGTACGAGAGATAAAACTGCGACACGGAGATATTAGTCCGGTCGAACCCCGGCTGGATGCCGCTGGCGTTCTGGAAGCTGCGGTAGAACAGCCCGGCGCCGATCAGCGCCACCATGGCCAAGGCCATCTCTGAGACCACCAGCAGACCGCGCAGGCGGTGCGAGCCGGCGCCGGAGCCTGCGCTGCGGCCGCCCTCTTTGAGGGTTTCATTCAGGCCGGAGCGGGCGGTGAGCAGGGCCGGTGCCGTGCCGGATAGCAACGTCGCGACCACCGCGATCAGCAACGTGAAGCCGAGGGTCGGCAAGTTCAAGCCGCCACCCAGATCCAACGGAACATCGGCGATGGGAATTAGGAACAGCAGCGATTGCCCCATCCACAAAACCAGCGTGACCCCGACCACCGCGCCGCCCGCGGCCAGCACCAGGGTCTCGATCAGAAGCTGCGTCGCCAGGCGGGAGCGCCCGGCCCCCATCGCCAGCCGGATACCGAACTCTCTCTGGCGCGACACCGCGCGGGCCAGCAGCAGGTTGGCGACGTTGGCGCAGACAATCAGCAGGAGCAGCAGGGAGAGCGCCATCAGAATCCGCAGCGGCTGGAGCAGCATGCCTTGGGCGCCGAGATGCCCCTGCCACAGCGGCGTCACCGTGAGGTTGACGCCTCGGTTGGTGGCCGGGTAGGTCGCCGCCAGCCGTCGGCCCAACGCGGCGACCTCCGCGCGCGCCTGCTCGATGGTTACGCCGGGCTTCAGCCGCACAATGGTAGAAGTTTCGTCGCGCGTCCCGCGGTAGTGCAGGGTGCCGTTTCCGGTGCCCATCGCAGTGGCCATCGTTACCGGCATCCAAACGTCAAAGACCACGCCGGCTAGGGTGCCGTGGAACCCCTGGGGCGCTACGCCGATGATGGTCAGCTCGTGCCGGTTCAGGCGAATAATCTTGCCTAGCACCTTTGGGTCGCCGCCGAACCGGGTGTGCCACATGCCATAGCCGATTACGGCCACCGGGGCGCCGCCTTCCTGCTCGCGTCCCTCTTCGGGCAGAAAGGTGCGGCCCAGCACGGGTTTGACCTTCAGGAGATCGAAATAGTTTGCCGAAACGAGTTCCGCCCAGGCGCGCGCCGTTCTTCCGTCGGCCCCGACGCTCAGGGGTGTGAAGCGTCCCTGGGCGACTCCGGAGACCAGTTGCAGCGTGTCCCGGTAGTCGCGGTAGTCGAGGTAGGACGTACCGACCAGATACTCCCCGGTAGGGGTCACGGTCTCAATGAGGGCGAGTTCCTGCGGGTCGCCGACGCCGGGGAAGGGGTGCAGCAAGACCGAATCGATCCAACTAAACACCGTGGTGTTCACCGCAATCCCCAGGCCGAGCGTGAGGACAGCGACGGCCGTGAACCACGGGCTGCGGCGCAGAATCCGCAGCCCGAACCTGACGTCTTTCATGACGGTGGGCATAGAGACATTAGCATCTGCAACTCACCTTCCAATCGCAAGTGCTTGCAGGCACGCAGGATTTCGACGCGCTGGCTGTCCGCTTATGGGAAGAGCTGTCCGAAACCGGCCCTAAGCAGGTAGAATGAGGCTGAAACCAATAACAGTGGTTCTGGAGTGATCGATGAGGGAACTCATAGCGCTCGCGATTATTTTGCTTGGAGTCGTTTCTCCTTCCCGTGGGGCATCGTTTTACCCTGCGCGGCTCGACGATCCCCACGCCGTTTACCTGACGCCGAATCGGTTTTCCGTGCGCGGCGACGGCATTGCCGACGACAGCGCGGCGATTCAGGCCGCCATTGACAAAGTCCAGGAGACAACCGGCGAGGGGATCCTCTTCATTCCGGAGGGCCGCTATCGCGTCACCCGAACCATTTTTGTCTGGCCGGGCGTGCGCCTGATCGGCTATGGCGAAAAACGTCCGGTATTCGTCCTGGCGGATCACACACCGGGGTTCCAGCAAAGGCTCGGTTACATGTTCTTTTTCGCTGGATTCCGGCCCAACCAAAGGGTGGCCGGCGCGGCGCTGCCCGGACGGGCTTTTCGGCTGCCGCCGGCGCTCCCCGGGACTGTTCCTCCTCAGGCCATCGCGGATGCGAGCCCCGGCACCTTCTATTCCGCCATGAGCAATATCGATTTCGAGATCGGCAGCGACAACGCCGCGGCCGTCGGAATTCGTTTTCACGTCGCCCAGCACGGGTATCTGGCCCACATGGATTTCCAGATTGGATCCGGCCTGGCGGCTCTTCATGATATAGGCAACGAGGCGGAAGACTTGCATTTTCACGGCGGCCGATATGGCATTTTCACGCGCAAGCCATCGCCTGCCTGGCAATTCACGCTCATCGACTCCACCTTCGACGGCCAGCGGGAAGCGGCCATCCGGGAGAATGAAGCCGGACTGACGCTGGTCCACGATGAGTTCCGGAATGTTCCCACCGCCATCTCCATTGACCCTCATTATTCCGACCAGCTTTGGGTGAAAGACGCGCGCTTCGAGAACATCAGCGGCCCTGCCATCCTGATCGGCAATGAGAACAGCCGCATGACCCAGATCAATCTCGAGAGCATCCTCTGCCGTCAGGTGCCTGTCTTTGCGCGATTTCGCGAGAGCGGCCGCGAGCTTGCCGGGGCCGGGGAGATCTACCAGGTAAAAGTCCTTTCGCATGGACTGACTCTCCCGGCGCTGGGCGCAACCGGAGAAATCAAGACCAGCTACATTGCCGCACCGCTGAAAACCCTGCCGCCCTCCACGCCCAACGCGATCCGGGGCCTCCCTCCCATTGCCACATGGGTCAATCTGCGAACCCTCGGCGCCAAAGGCGATGGGGTGACCGATGAGACTGCTGTCATTCAGAAAGCGATCGCGGAGCATCCTGTCCTTTACATTCCTTCCGGCCGCTACGTGGTCAGTGACACCCTCAGGCTTCGTCCCGACACCGTGATCGTCGGTCTCCATCCGGACCAGACCCAGTTCGATATTCTCGATTCAACCCCGGGGTTTCAAGGACCGGGCGCGCCCCGGCCGCTGCTGGAAGCCCCGCGCGGCGGAGACAACATTGTGACGGGCATCGGTCTTTACACGGGCGGCATCAACAGCCGTGCCGTGGGCGCCATGTGGATGGCTGGCAAGGACTCCCTTATGGATGACGTGCGCTTTCTCGGGGGCCACGGAACCACCGGCCCCGACGGCAGGAGGGTGAACCCTTATAGCGCCAATCTGTTCTCCGATCCGGATCCTCATCGGCGTTGGGACGGGCAGTACGCCAGTCTGTGGATCACGCATGGCGGCGGTGGCACCTTCGCCAATATCTGGACGCCCGATACGTTCGCTCAGGCGGGCCTCTATATTTCCGATACCACCACCCCCGGCCATGTATACGAATTCTCGAGCGAGCATCATGTTCGCGCCGAGATCAAGCTCGACCAGGTCGCCAACTGGGAGCTCTACGCATTGCAGACCGAGGGAGAGAGGGAAGAAAGCGCATCGGCGCTGTCACTTGAGATTGATCGGTCGAAGAACATTACCATTGCGAATTATCACGGCTACCGGGTGGTCAGAAGTTATCACCCTCTTCCGTACGCGATTCACATGTATGAGTCGAATGACATCCGCTTCCGCAATATCCATGTGGATAGTAACAGTGCCATGACTTCATGCGACGAATCGGGCTGCCGCCAGTTCACAAGGTCCAGTAAAGTCTCTTTCGAGAATTGCATTTTCGATCAGACGCTTCACGCCGAGGTGAGGGACCGCGAGTTCGCGTGGCTGGATGCCTCCGGCAAACCTGCTCCATCCAAACCTCTCGGGCCGTCCCGCGTCGAGAAGCTTTCAACCGGTTTCTACAACATCTCCGGCGCGGCGGTGGACGCGTCCGGCCAACTGTATTTCGTGGATGCTCACTGGCAGCGCATTTACCGGTGGTCGCCGGAGCAGAAGGATCTCAGTGTGGTCCGCGACAATCCGCTGGATCCGGTGAATCTGGCTTTCGACAAAGCGGGCAATCTCATAGTTGTTTCTTCCGGCGGGAAAGGCCTGACCGTTTATTCCTTCCGTCCCGATGGACCGGAAGATCAGGTCACCGTGCTCGAGCCGGAGCCTTCGGCGGAGCGTCCGGGCATGACAGCGGTCCTTCCCGTGAACTACTGGGTAAACGGCGATTTCACCAATACGCTTTCGACCGAGACTTATGCATATGTCTCTTTGAGTCAGATGTTTTCCAAGGTCGTATCCACACGGAAGCCCTATCAATACGTTTCTCCGGATCGCACAATTTTTATTCCGGCCGAAGAGGCACTTATCCAGGGGCCGCCATACTTTGGATATAAGTTCGCTTATATTCTGAATTCGTTCGGCCTGATGAAAGCCGTTCCGGGAAAGCCGTTCTACGTCACCAACGAATCGGAACAGAGGACTTACACCGGCAGCGTGAATGCGGATGGGACTCTTGCGGGCCTCCGGCTATTCGCGGAGCAAGGCGGAGAAAGTCTCACCCAGGATAGCGAAGGGAATGTCTATCTTGCCGCCGGACAGGTGTTCGTGTACAACTCATCGGGAAAACTGCTCGATACCATCCCGGTGCCCGAGCGTCCGCTCCAACTGGTCTTCGGCGGAAAGGACCACCGCACCCTCTTCATTCTCACGCACACTTCTTTGTACGCAGTGCGCACGCGGTTTTAATTCGGTGACAGGCTACGAAACCCCGAAATCGGACGCCCGCCGAAATTTAGGGGTTTCGTAGCCTGTCACCGAATTAATCACTCCGCGTTCTTCGCGCAGCGGAAACCGATGTCGGGGGCGGAGAAGCGCGCGGGGATGGAGGTCCATTCGTAGACCACGCCGTCCGCCAGCGGGCGCTTGAAACTGCCGCCGCGGATCACATACCAGGGCTCCGTGGCGGTCGGAGGAGGTTTCAAAATGGCGGCGAAGCTCCGCACTGCTTGCGCGCTCGGCGTTTTTAGATCGTCCACGAACTCCCAGACGTTGCCGGTCATGTTGAGAGTCCGGAACGGGCTCTCGCCAACCGAGAAGGTGGAGACCGGCAGCAGCCCGGCTTGCCTCTCGGCCACATTCGCCCGGCCCGGATCGGCTTCGTTTCCCCAGGGATATGCGCGGCCGTCGGTGCCGCGCGCGGCCTTCTCCCATTCGAGCGCGGTGGGGAGGCGCTTGCCTGCCCACTTGGCGAATTCCTGCGCGTCGACGAAGGTGATCCCGACCACCGGGTAGTCCGGATGATCGGCGGGAAGGCCCGGTGGGAGCGGGCGGTCCTTGGCCTGGCAGAAGCGCGCATAGGCACTGTTGGGAACTTCGGTCCGGTCGATGTAAAAGGCCGGCAGCGTTTCGGAATGGCGGTCCGCCCCGGCCAGAAATGCGCCGGCGGCCACTAGCACCATTTGACCGGTTTCGGTTTCGAGCACGGCGGGGAGTTCTTTCTTGACGACGATGGGCACCGGCGGCGGCGGCGATCCCCTGGTGACGAAGTAGACTGCAACGGCGGCCGCCAACAGCACCACCGCTATCACGGCGCCGATCAGCGCCACGGGGCGGCGTGGTGCGGGGGTGGGAGAAGACGGCGTGAGTTCGGCGATGACCTCGGCGAAGCTGCGCGGCCGGCCTTCCGGTTTCTTCGCGGTGCATCGCAGGACCAGGTCCACGACGGAGGCCGGAGCGCCGGCCTGCACCATCGGCTCGGGCTTCAGGGGCTCGTTCAAAATGGCGTAAAACAGCCGCTCCAGCGTGTCGCCCTCGACGGGTTTCTGGCCGGTCAGCAATTCGTAGAGGAGAATGCCGAAGGCGTAGATGTCCATCGACTCGGTGGCCGGTTCGCCGCGCACCTGTTCCGGTGACATGTAGTAGGGAGTGCCGACGGCGAATCCGGTGCGCGTGAGGTGCAGACCCTCGGCCTTAGCGATGCCGAAATCCATCAGCTTCACCTTGCCCGAAGCGTCGATGTGCACGTTGTCGGGCTTGATGTCGCGGTGGATGATCTTCTGGGAGTGAATGTATTGGAGCGCGCGGGCAATATCGAGCGCGATACGGAGGCGGTTGGCCACATCGCCGGCATGGTTGTCGCGGATGGCATGGCGGAGGTCCTCGCCCACCAGGAACTCCATCACGATGAACGGCCGGCCCTGCTCTTCGCCGTAATCGTGAATGCGGATGATGTTCTCGTGCTCGATGTTGCCGGCCATGCGCGCTTCCTGGAGAAAACGCGCCTTGGCCTCGGGGTCCTGGCAGGCCTCGGGCGTGAGGATCTTGATGGCCACCTGCCGGCCGATGGCGGTATCCCGCGCGCGATAGACATGGGACATTCCGCCACCCAGGAATTCCAGCAATTCGTACTTGCCAATGTTCGCGGGAAGCTCCATGGCGCTGCTACCGGGCCGCCTGCGACACGCACCGCAAGCTATTCAGAAAATCTTTTTGGAACACGGGCGCCGCGCCGCCGGTATCCACCAGGAACCGGTAAGTGAGTTCTTTGCCGCCGACCATCACGGGGCGGCCTTCCCTGCCCTGCCGCACCACCCACTCGAGCAGGCTTCCGCCGCCGGAGGGACTGAAGCGGTCGGCATCGGCGAAGAACCGAAACAGCGACCACAGCCCATCGCGGTTCTCGAATTCGAAATCCGAGCCGCCGGTGAGCTTGGCGCTGATGCGAATGTTGCGCGTGGCCGTGCCCGGCCAGACATACTGGTGCGCCGCGCCCTGCCCGGACGATTTGACGGTCTGCCCATCGATGGTCACGGTCATCTCGGTGATCTGGTCGGAGCGTTGCGGAGTCAGCGCGTAGTGCAGGTTGGGCTCCGTCGCGCCCGCCGGGTACATGGCATCGGAGAAGCGCGCGGCGTTGTTGAAGAAGGTCACAAAGGCCGGGTTCAACTGCACGCCGCCGGCGGGATTTGGGATGTACTGGGCGCCTTGTTTTTGCAGGAAGTTCTGCAAAGCCTCGGCGTAGAAAGTCCACAATTTGCCTTCGCGCGGGCGGAAGATGGCGTCCAGCTCCTGCAAACTCGCCTCCGCGGAGGCTGTGGGGTTGAACGGAAATTTGGCGGCGATGGGGGAGAACGCGGCGCAGAACTGGCGCGCCTGGGCATTGATCTCGCCCGCCCCGATTCCTTTGGTGAGCGCATCGGCGTAATCGATGGGGGCCTGCAACAGCTTGAGAGTGGTGGTTTCGAGGTGGGCTTCCGGGTCGATCTTGAAGGTGTAGCCCATCTTCTTGACCACGTTGCCGGCCGCGTCAGCGCTCGTTCGGACCGATGCGGCGCGATTCGGGTCGCCCGGCCCAGGCGCATCGGCCACCTGGCTGATGGCGGTCTGAAGCGCGGCCAGCGAGGTCATGTACTCCTGGTTGGTGGGCCACACATACTGGACCGTGGTGGCTGGAGGGGGCACCACCTTTTGCACCGCGTCGAAGGCCTCGGTCACCTTGGGCGAATCCACCGCGGTGTTCTGCGTGGCCACCCAGAACAGCGCTAGCAGCGGGGTCTGCGCACCGGAAAGCACATTCAGCTTCTTGGCGGCGTCCTTCAAGTTGCTATAGCGGACCACCACGGTATTGCGCAGGAAGTCGCGCCAGCGCGCGATGTAGTCTGCGGTGTAACGGTTCTGGAGTTCCTGCGAGAGTTGCGCGGCGTCCGGTTTGGCCGCGGCGTAATCGCCCAGGACCCAGCGCTCGCCGCCGAAGAACTTGTCGGCCTTACGCAGGTTTTCCTGCATGGCGGCCCAACCCGGCTTGGTGAACGCGCCCAGGAGGTCGCGGTTGTTGACCACCACCTCGGCCGAGCCGGGAAACTGCTCGTTGAAATTGATTTTCTTGACGCGGCGGCTGGCGTCGGCGAGCATGAACTGATAAATCTGCTCGGTGCCGGAAAACTTCGAGAGGTGCAAGCGCGCGCGGTCGATGGCCGCGGCGTCGTTCTGTTCGCTGAAGGGATTTCCCCGGACCAGGTCCTCGCTGTAGAAATCGAACTGCTTGCGCGCCAGCGGCAGCAGATTATCCACCGACCGGCCCGCGGACCAACGCCCCACCAGAACCGGAGAAAGCCAACTCGTGCTTCGCTTCCATTCGGAGGTGGTGATCAGATAGGCCTTCAGCGTGTCGTAGGTGGCGCCGTAGTCATCCGTGGGAGCGGGCGGCAGTGCAACCAGTTGGAGCGAGGCCAGCATGGCCCCTTGCGTCTGGGCGAAGAGCAACTGGTGAAAGCGCGCGTAGTAGAGGCGCCGCGCGTCGGGGTACATGGCGCTGCCGCTATATAGAAACCAGCGGAGGCCAAGCGGAGCGCCCTGCTCTTCGTATTCGGTGAGCCGAACCAGGGCTTCCCGCAAATTGTCGAGCTTTTGCAGGGCTTCGGGCGTGGGCAGGTTCAAGCCGCTGGCTTCCCCTGGAGGAATGGCGCGGGCGGCATCCAGCACCTGGTTTTCGAGCGCGCGGTTGCCAAAGAACGAGACCGTGAATCCAATGGCGAACACCAAGCAGAGCGCCGCCGCGGAAGCCAGCAGAACGCGGCGCAGCATGCTGGTTTTGGTGCTGCTGCCGCTCGCGCCCAGCGCGGTTTCATCGCGCAGAATGAGGTCGCTGAACAGGTGGCCCAGAAAAACCCATTGCGGCACCTTGCGTCCGCCCGGCCCAGAGGGCACCCCGGCTTGCGCCAGCGGCGCCCCGGCGGCCGGCGCGGCAGGGCCCGTCCGGAAGATGCCCGTAGCGCCGCCGGCGGCCTCGAAAGGCGACCGCTGTGCCGATGGCCGGGGAGCCTCCACCGGCGTGTCGTGCACGACGACCGGCCGCACGCCGGAGAAATAAAATCCACGCAGAAAAGGACTGGCGCGCAACTGGCTGGGGCGGCAGACGTCCACCAGGAATTGCACCAGGCCGTTGCGAAGTTTGCGGAATTCGCGCGGAAACTCGTAGGCCACGGGGACTTTTTGCGGATCGTTCTCGCGCGGCAGGAAAACGATACGGCGATCGGCCAAAGAATAGAAGAGGCCGTCGAAAGCCGCGCTCAGCCGCCGCGTCTCTACCTCGGCATAGATGCCGGTAGCGCCCGGCTGGGCCATGGGCAAGGTGGCGCCCAGAACCTGGCCGGCTTCCTCGTTGCTGAGATTGCGGACAAAGTCCTCGAAAAACGCCACCCGGTTCATCTTGGTAAAGAGAACATACACCGGAAAACTGATTCCGAAGCGCTGGGAAACCTCGCCCAAGCGGGCCTGCAACGTCCGCGCGGCCGCGGTGAGGGCGTCCGCGGAACCGGCGCGCGTGAAGGTTTCGGCATCGAAGCACAGCAATGCGGCGCGCGGCGCCTGCCTGGCGGGTCGGAGATGGTGGAGCAGGCGCGCCCAGCGTTTTGGGTCGGAGAGCAGCTTGCCGCCGGCTTCCACAAACACCATGCCGCGCGCGAACCAGAAATTGGCCACGCGGGTAGGCGCCACGGCATTGTCCTGGTAAACGTTGCCGGCCAGCAACTCCGGGTCGAGACCGGAATGGAGAAGCGTGCTGGTCTTGGTAGAGCCCGTCTCGCCGATGACAAACACCACCGGCAGGTTGCTCAACTTGGCCCCCTGCGCCAGGTTGGATGAAGCCAGGCGGCCTTCCGCGTCGCGCACCAGCGAGTCGATTTCGTCATCGCGCCCAGCGGGCGCCCCGCCGCCGGACTGGGGTCGGACCTTGGACCAGAACCAGATGAAGACCACCGCGCCGCCGATGCCCAAGGCGGCGAGGATTCCGAAAAGCAGGTAGAAACGGCTGGTATCCAAGTGCAGGGCACTGCCGGCCAGCCAAGCCAGGGCCAGGTAGCCCACCAGAGCTGCGCCTGTTCCCAAGTAAAGTTTCATGATCTCTCCTCCCTCACAATCTACCTGCGAGGTCCCCGAGGCTGGAGACGCCGGAGCCGAGAATCAGCTTGTAGACCACGAACAGAATCACCGCCAGCAGACCGCAGGCCGCGGCGGCGATGCCGAACTTCTTGACCAGCGGATCGGTTCCAACCCGGCGGACGGCATCCGGCGGCAGGGCCCACGCCGGAGAGATCTCTCCGGCGGCGCCGCGAATGCGCCGGATCTTTTCGGCGACCGCCTCGCCCACGGCGCGCAGCTCGCCACGGCCGCCCAGGCTGTAGCGGCCGGCGAAACCCAGCAGGAGACACAACTGGTAGACCTCGAGCAGGTCGGCGAGATCGGGCGAGTCGGTTTTGCCCAGAAGATCCTGGAGGTTCTTGAAGAAGACTTCACCCGCCACGTGATGGCCGAAGAGTTCTTCCTGCAAAGGGCGGCGGGGCCAATCCGCAAAAGCCGGACTGCGCAGGTTGAGCACGGATTCGTCCACAAACGCAACCACGGCGAAGACGGCGAGCTTGATGTCGTCGGCGTGGTAGCCGTGCGTGCGGGCCTGCTGGTCGGCGGCCTTCAGACCTTCCAGGATTTGATACCGGAAAGCGGCGGCGTCGGCAATCGACTGGCGGCCGGTTCGCAAGCGCTCGGCGGCGGTAAGGATCTCCTGAAACGCGAGCGCGAGATTCTCATTGCGCCTCGCGGGCGTCGCAGAACCTGGTTGGGGTGCCATGGTTGAAACTCCTTCGATTACGATTCGAGAATGATCGACAGCTCCAGTTCGGGTTCCGGCAACTCGCCTGGTACGTACACGCCCACCAGGCGGCTCTGCACGATGTGGTCCCAGCAGGGGCCGGACCTGCTGACGCCGAAGTACTGCGCGTCCACGCGGGCGGAGATGGACGCGGGAGGCGTGGGGAGGTGGATGAGCGTCATGCCGGGCAGCGCGCGTTCCACCAGTTTGGGCACGAAAGCCTTGGAGCAGACCTTGACCAGTTGCGGGGTCTTGGCGATGAGGTCGACCTCGCCCACGGGGGCGCGAATGGAGAACACCCAACGCGCGCGGTCGAGGCATCGCTGGTCGGTGATTTCGCCCTCATAGAGGTAGTCGGCCATCTTGCGCAACGGCACGGAAACCACGTTGGTGGGGACAACGGCCTCCAGGTGGGTGCGGATGTGATGGTCGAGCGCGCCGAACGAGAGGTCCAGATTGCGGTGATCATAGAGCGGCAGCTCGCGGGGATGGGATTCGATGGCGAAGGTGCACAGGGCGCCACCCAGTTGCAGCATCTCGACGAAGAGCTCCTCCGGGTGGATGTGCCGCGCCGAGTACAGTTGCCGCAAGGGAGCGAGCGCGGAGTTGACCGTGTGGAGGAGCCAGAACTGGGCGATGTCGCGCGTGGAGTACTCCGACCAGGAGCGCGCCGCCGACCCCGCCGGGGCGGAAAGCGCGGCGCTCTTCTCGTCGAGAATCTCGATGAGCCGCTGGAGAATCTGCATCAAGCGTTCGCTGGCCGAGATGACGGTGGAAGGCGGGATGAAGTCCGGATCGAAGATGAAATGGCCCGAGCCGTCGCGCATCACGCGCGCCACCGGCATGCCGAGGACTCCTTCTTGCGCCTCGGTATCGAGGAGCAACGAAAAGTTTTTCCGCCCCAACTGGACGGGCTTCTCGTCGCGCCCGGTGGTTTCGTCGGAGAGCGGCTGCGCTTCGGCCACATAGCGGGCGCGCGAACTGTCGAGCGAACCGGCGGCCACGCAATTGACCCCGTTGGCTTTTCGCTCGGGGATAGCCAGCAGGACGGTGAGTTTGTCGCGAGTGGGCGGAAACAGGTCGGAAATGTTGCGCGCCGGCGGAAGCGGATCGCATTCGGGCATGTGGAACGCCAACCCGTCGGGCAGGATGCCGCGGGCATGGAGCAGCGACAGGGTGCCGTTGCGCAGGGCTTCGGCATCCAATCCGAAGCCCACAAAGCCGTAGGCCTCAAAGCGGAGCGCCGAGGCGGCGAATTGGATGGAGTCTTCGAAATAGCGGCTCTGGACCTGGAAATGGTGCGGCCCCAGGTACATGCCTTCGGACCAAACAACCCTTGAAAGCTGCTTCACGGCGCCCATCCCTTCATGGTAGAGGTTACTCCAGACGGGTGTCGCGGCGCTAGTGGCGGGGGGGCCAGGGGTCGGGGGCCAGGGGCCGGGGGTCGGGGGTCGGGGGCGCTCTGTGGGGGGCGCGCTCCGGAGACCGGGGCGGGCGGGTCCTGCTCGGGAGCGGGGTTTCCGGGGGGAATTGGGTTCGTTTCGCAGAGAGTACAAGTGGGTTCAGTTGGTTCGGGTTGCGCAGAATTGGGTTGGTTCGGTAATTCGCCGCGCAGGGCTTTGAGGCGCTCGAATTCCTCGATGGCGCGGCGGTACTGGCGCTCGGCCTGGGCCTGATAGCGCACCAGCAGGGCAAAGCTATTGGTCTGGCGGACCAGGCGGTGGAAGCCATCGGCCAGCAGGTAGTTGCGGTTCTGGGCCTGGCTGACTTCGATCTCCGCTGTGAGTTGTGAGTTCATTGGTATGCGGAATTGTCCGCTGGTATCGAAGGATTCGCCGAGGCATAGGCTGAAGAATCCGGCTTCGAGGCGGGCGGCGCGGAGGATGGCCTGCTGGGCGAGGGCGACGCGCTCGAGGGCGAAGAGTTCCTGGGAGTTGACGGGCTGGTGGACGGCGATGAGGTCTTCTCTGAGGTGGTCGACCTCGTTGAGGTCTTCGAGGCGAACGACGGCGAAAGCAGAGGCGGTGAAGCCGTGTTTGCGGGCATTTTGTGAAGAGCGGAGCTTGCCTTCCGGGGTGCGGGGGCCAGTGGACCGGGCGGCGTTGGCGCGGTTGGCGGCGAGTTGTTCTGGGGAAGCTGTACGAGACATGGGAATATTACCCTCCGATTCGAGGATGGCACGGGGAGGGGGTTGAGTCCGAAATTCTGATACGGTAAGTGATAGGAAGGAAAGGGACTTCTTTGTGCGAGTCGGTTGTGACTGGCCCATTGCCGAAGGCCACAACGATGGATGAAACACGCTGGCGTGGATGGCGGCGATCAGTCATTGGACCGGGACTGTCTGGGGCACGAACAACGGCAGGCACCGCTGATTCAACGTGATATCAGTGGGTTGCGCCCTCAGGTTAGAATGAGAGCAATGCCCCGGAAAATCCCGCGCGTGCTGTGGATTGTCCTGCCGCTGGCATATCTTCTCTACTTCTACGATCTGGGCGCGGTGGGCCTGGTCGGGCCGGATGAGCCGCGCTACGCTTCCATCGGGCGCGAGATGGCGCGCTCCGGCGATTGGATTACGCCCCGGCTGTGGGGCCAGCCGTGGTTCGAAAAGCCCCCACTGCTGTACTGGATGGAGGGCGCGGCCTTCCGCCTGGGCCTCGGGCCGGACCTGGCGCCGCGGCTGCCGGTCGCCTTGATGGCTGCGGGCTTCCTGGTGTTTTATTGGTGGATTCTCCGCCGGGAATTCGGCGCGCGCGCCGCGTGGTTTGCCACCCTCATCCTGGGCGCTTGCGGTGGGTGGATCGTATCCAGCCAGGTGGGGGTCCCCGACATGCCGATGGCCGCCACGTTTTCCGCCGCCATGCTGCTGGCGCTGCCGTGGATCAGCGGGCGCGACACGCGGTATTTGCCGGCTGCCTCGGCTCTACTCGGACTGGCGGTGCTGGCCAAAGGACCGGTCGCGCTGGTCCTGGCTGCGCCCCTATGCATGCGCTTCCGAAATGTGCACGACCTGGTCCGGCCGCGGGTGGTGGGGCCCTTCCTGGCGGTGGCGCTTCCCTGGTACCTGCTCTGCTATCTCCGCAATGGCAAAGTCTTTCTGCATGATTTCTTCGTGGTGCATAATTTCGAACGGTTCACCTCCAATGCCCTGATGCACGCGCAGCCCTGGTGGTTCTACCTGCCGGTGTTGGCCGGTTTGCTGCTGCCCTGGTTCCCTCTTCTGTTTCTGGTGGGACGACGCGCGGCCTGGCGCGACCCGCGGCGGCTGTTCCTGCTGGCATGGGTGGTGTTCGGAATTATTTTCTTCACGGCCGCCACCAACAAGCTGCCGGGCTATCTGCTGCCGCTGTTGCCGGCAGCCGCGGCGCTCGTGGGGCTGGCGCTCAATGAAGCCGACGCCGCCCATGCGGGACCATGGCTGGCATGTTGCGCCGTGCTGCTGGCGGCGTTCCCGATGGCTGCCCGGATGCTTCCCGCCGCGCTGGCGACGGGCCTTTTGAAAGCGCCGCTTCCCGCGTTTCAGGCAAGCTGGCTGCTGGCCGGCGGAGTGGCCGCCGCGGCGTGGCTGCTGGAGAGCCGCGCGCGCCGGATGGCCGCGGTGCTGTCGATCGCCGCCGGCGCCGCGGCGGGGACCGTCTATCTGAAGCGCACGGCGGCGCCGGAACTGGACCGCACGGTTTCCGCGCGAGCGTTATGGCGCGAGATTTCCGGCCGCGCGGATGAAGTCTGCGTCGGCCAAATCGAGCGAAACTGGCGTTACGGGCTCAATTACTACTCCGGCACGCCGCTGCCGGAATGCTCCGACGATCCCAGGCCGTGGTCGGTGCGCCAGTCTCCCGGCAAGCCGCCCAATCTGGCCGCAGCGTTGCCGGCCGGCATCCCTCCGGTTGACCTGCACACCCCCGGCGTTGTAACCTTCCCTTTCCGGAAGTGATCCATGATTCTTCCACAAACACATGCCGCAGTTCTGTTTCTGATGATCCTCAGCCTGCTTTGCTGGGGTTCGTGGGCGAACACTTACAAGCTCGCCGGGAAGTGGCGCTATGAGCTCTACTATTTCAGTTTCGCAGCGGGAGTGACAATCGCCGCCTTTCTCTATGCCTTCACAGTGGGTAACCTGGGCTACGATGGCTTCTCCTTTATAGACGACCTGATGCATGCCGGTAAGCGCCAGTGGCTATACGGGTTCCTGGGCGGGGTGATCTTCAACCTGGGCAACATGATTCTGATGTCGGCCATCTCCGTGGCGGGCATGGCGGTGGCGTTCCCGGTGGGAATGGGGGTCGCAGTAATCGTGGGGACCAGCGTGGCGTACGCGGCCAAGTCGACGGGAAATCCCGCGCTGCTGTTCGCTGGCTGCGTGCTCATGGCGAGCGCCATTGTCGCCGCCGCGTTCGCCTATCGTTTTCAAGCCATTCTGAGGCACGAAAAACTCGCCCGGACTGGAAAGACCGCCAGCACGCGCCGTCCGAGTTCGATCAAGGGGATCGTGCTGGCGCTGGTGAGCGGCCTGTTCCTGGGTTCGTTCCTCCCGCTGGTGGACAATGCCAGAGCGAGCGATGTCGGTCTCGGCCCCTATGCCGTCGCCGCGGTCTTCGCTATTGGCGTTCTCCTCTCCACATTCGTGTTCAACGTGTTTCTGATGAACCTTCCCGTGGAAGGCGAACCGCTGGAGGTGCCGGATATCTTCAGGAGCACCCCCAAGCAGCATCTGCTGGGGCTGGCGGGCGGTGCATTGTGGTGCACCGGCACGGTGGCGAATCTCGCCGCCGGAAGCGCTCCCGCAGAGACGCAGGTGAATACGGTGGCGGGCTATTTCCTGACGCTGGGATGCGCGCTCATCGCCGCCCTGTGGGGCATTCTGGCGTGGAAGGAGTTCAAGGGGGCCGACCTGCGCGTCAAGACGCTGTTGGTCTTCATGTTTCTCCTCTTCGCGGGCGGGCTGCTGGTGATCTCCCAGGCGTCGCTGCACGTGGGCGCGGCCTGATTCTGATGTTGAAGTAAAGAGAATTATGTCCAGGCAGATTACAACCGCGCTGGAAGCCAAGGACAGGCGCGATTTCCTGAAGGCGTTGAGCGGGGGCGCATTGGCCTCCGCACTGGCCTTCGACCAACTCTCCGCGGCTGCTCAGCCCGGTTCAAAGCCGATGCGGGGACTTTTTCCGATCGGGTCGTCGCCATTCACCGATTCCAACCAACTGGACCTGGAGTGTCTGGCGGCGGAAATCAAGTTTCTGAATCGAGGAGGCGTGCACGGAGTCATCTGGCCGCAAATCGCCAGTGAGTGGACCACCCTCTCAAAACAGGAGCGTCTGGATGGGGCCGAAGCCATGGTGGCAGCCGGCAAAGGCGGCAAGACGGCCATCACCATTGGGGTGCAGGGGCCGGATATGGCTACGGTGCTCGAATATACCAGACACGCGGACAAGATCGGCGCCGACGCCATCTGTTCGCTGCCTCCGGCCAACGTAACCGACGACAACGCTCTGTTCGACTATTACCAGCAGATTGGCACGGCCACCGATCTTCCGCTGTTCGTGCAGAGCCAGCCCTTCCCGATGAGCATGGACCTGATTGTCCGCATGTACAAGGAGATTCCCTCGTTCCGGCAGATCAAGGATGAAGCCGGGGACACTTTGGCGCGCATCACGGAGATCCGCAATCGGACCAACGACGGGGTCAAGGTTTTCACCGGCAACGGCGTGCGGAACATGATCAACGAGTTGATGCTGGGAGCGCAAGGCCACTGCCCGACGGCCGACCTGGCCGACGTTTACGCTCAGGCATTCGATTTGTGGTATGCGGGCAAGCGTAGCGAGGCCTTCGATATGTTCGGCCGCGTGCTGTGTTTCGGCAGCATCACCCAGATGGTGGGCGCGCCGTCGAAGTTCGTGCTGGTGGCGCGCGGAGTTTTCAAGAACACACGCTCGCGCGGTGGGGGCGCGACGGCCGCCGGCCGCCGTGGCGCCAGCAGACCATTCGATGCGGAAGGCGAGAAGACCGTCCGGGCGGCGTTGGAGATGCTGAAGCCCTATCTGAGGGCGTAGACGCAACCCGGGGACAGGCAGCGAGTTTCGCGAAGGCGGCGAAACTCGAAGCCTGTCCCCTCTATTCGTAGCGGTAGACTGTGACGCGCAGGACCGTGTTGGGGCGCAGCGACAAAATTTCGCCCTGGCCGGTATCGTCGCCGCCCAACTGCCGGACGACCCGCCATTCGCCGTCCACGAACTTGCCTTCCTGCACGTCGCCGAGCCCAACGATCCGCGGCCCTGGCGTGGTTGAGGTGAAGCCGATCCGAAATCCGCCGGCGGCGGCGCCGAAATAGAATTCGTCCGGCCCGGCCGCAATCAGGATGGCCGCCGCCTGTACCGATGGCGGGCCTTGCGCCGCGCCTCCCTGCGGACGCGGCTGGCCCGCCGTGGCGGGCTCCGGCGCGATGGGAACGCGGCCCGCGCCGGTATACGTAAGGTTCAGCGTGTAGTCTCCTAACTTGACGTTCAGCGGAGCATCGCCCCGGTTCATGCGAACGGCGGTGATGGTCCCTTTTCCTTGCTGCGCCGCGATCGCCGGAGCCAATTGCGAGATGACGCGATAGGCGGCGGCCAGCTCGGTGTCCGGCCCCACCGACCGCTCGATGCCAAACGGCGAGAACCCAATGGCATTGTACTTGCCGAAGGCGGCCATGACATTGGCCGCGTTGGCGCTGGTTTCGGGAATGAACAGGGGGTTGCCGTTGCGCGTGAACCGCTCGCAGACTTCGTCGAAGTACTGGAGGTAGAGATCCGGCGCCAGCACGTCCGCCGCGGGTGCTCCGGCCCGCCAGATATCGTGCACCTGGGGCAACGGTCCGCCGCTGGGATAGGTGCCGGGCCACGCCATATTGGGCTGCTGCAGCCAGGCGTTCACGTACATGGGGATGTTGTATTCCGCCTTGCCCTCCTCAATCACCTTGCCCACGAACCGGGCGTAGTTCCAGGCCATGAAGATCTCGTCCACCGGCCAGTGCAGCTTCCGCCACCCTGCCTGGTACTCTTCCTGGCCCAACGGCGGGCTGTTGGTCTGAATCGGCATATCGATGCTATCGGGCTTGCCGGGGCCGAAAACCTCTTCCCATGTGCCGGAGGTCTTAGATCCATTGGCGGCCCACACCTCCCGCAACTCCGGGCTGAGCGTATCCTTGTGCTGCTGAAGGTAGGTCATCAGTTCCCGCGGCACGGAACCGGCAAAGGCCCGGTTGGCGGGCGCGGACCGGTCGCGCGAGTCCCGCAGGACGCCCACTTCGTTTTCCACCTGCATCATGACCACGGTATGCCGCTGGCCATCCACCTCTTTGATGTGCCGCATCAAGGCCCTGTACGCCCGCGCGTCGGCATCCCGCGTGGCGTCGCTCAAGGTACTGAGTAACTCGATGCTTCTTTCGCCTTTGATCTGAATCCGGGGGAAGCGCTTATAGTCCTGCTTGACCCAGTAGGGGGCGTAGCTGGAAAGGCCGTTTTTCCAACTGCCAAACCACAAAAACACCAGCTTCAGGTTATTGCGCCGGGCCTCCTGGATGAGACCATCCACCAGGGCAAACTCGTAGTGGCCCTCGGCCGGCTCCAGTTGCGCCCAGTGTACGGCCGCCAGCACGCAGTTGAGATTGCCCGAAACCAGTCTGGACCATATCGGCTGCATGTTCTCGAGGCTGGTGGCGGTGTTATTCCCGAGTTCTCCCGTGACGGCCAGGAACGGTGCGCCGTCCACAATCAACTGAGTGGCGGTGCCTTGCTTTTGCAAGTGCGGAATGCCAGAGGCGGTCTGTCCGTAGCACCGGACCGCGATCAGCGCCGCGCATGCGAGCGCGAACCTGAATGGAGCTCTCAGTTTCATTTTTCCTTCACCTCAATGGTATTTTCGAGCCGCGCGTCGGCGGAAGACGCGCCCAACGTGATACTGACTCTGCCAGGTTCCACCACGAAGCTTCGCTTGTCCGCGTCCCAGTAAGTCAGATCGGCCCCTTTCAGCGGCAGCCGGACGGTCCGCGTCTCGTTCGGCCGGAGCGTGATGCGCTGAAATCCGCGCAGTTCCTTTATGGGCCGCGCGACCGCGGAATTCAGGTGCTTGACGTACAGTTGCACCACCTCATCGCCAGTGCGGGTCCCCGTATTCTTGACGTTGACGCTGACTGCCACTTCGCCGGCCGCGCTCAGTGAATCGGCCGAAGTGCGCAGGTTGGAATACTCGAACGTGGTGTAACTCAGGCCGAATCCGAAAGGATACAGCGGCTGCCCTTTGAAATACATATAGGTGCGGCCCTGGCGAATGTCATAGTCCATCATGGGGGGCAAGTCGTCCAGCGACTTGACCCACGTGGCCACCAGCCGGCCGGCCGGATTGTAGTCGCCGAACAGCACATCCGCCAACGCGTTGCCTTCCTCCTGGCTGGAGTGCGTCATGTGGAGAATCGCGGGGGCGGTCTGTTGGACCGCGCTCATGGCGTAGGGAAAGCTGGAAATCAGCACCACGATGGTCCTGGGATTCGCCTGCTTCACGCGCTGCACGAGTTGGGTCTGCGCTTGCTCCAGTTCGATGGCCTTCCGGTCCACGGACTCCTTGCCTTCGCTGGGCGGGCATCCCCGGCCGAACGGCCCGTTGCAGGTTGGGTTGTTCCCTACGAAGACAATGGCCACGTCGGATTCCGCCGCCAGGTTGGATGCGCTGTTGTTGTTGCTGTTATCCGCCAGGTACCGCACCCGGACGCCGGGCCCCACCTTGTTCCGGATGCCTTCGAGGGGCGTCACCGTGTAAGGCGGTGTTCCCGCGTACCAGTCGATGAATACGTCGTTAGCCGCCGGCCCGATCACCGCGATCGATTTCACGTTGGCCTTGTCGAGCGGCAGCAGACCGCCGTCATTCTTGAGTAGGACAATCGATTCCTGAGTGACTTTTCGGGCCAGTGCCTTGTTCTTCTCGCCATACCACGGTTCCTCGGTCCCCGCGATGTTACTGTAGGGCACCATCTCGGCGGGATCGAACTCGCCCAGCCGCATACGCATCCGTAGGTTGCCCCGGATGTTGCGTTCGATGTCGGCTCCGGTGAGTAGCTTCTTTTCGAGGGCATCCCTCAGCGGCGTGGCGTATTGATCGAGAAATACGGTAATGCCGGCCTTGACGGACCCGACCACCGCGGCTGTGGGATCTTCATAATAGTGGAACTGGCGCGTGAGGTTGGGAAGAGAGCCGGCATCCGTGCACACCATTCCATCGAACTTCCATTCCTTCTCCACGATGTCGCGGATGAACGGAGACACGGTGTCGGGAATCTTGTTGACCGCGTTGTACGACGCCATGAACGATTGCGCATTCCCCTCCAGGATGCCCATCTGGAACGGAACCAGGTAGTATTCGCGCAGGTTCCGCTCGTCGAAATCGGAGGAGGAGTGAGTCCGGCCATCCTCATTGCTGTTGGCCAGGAAGTGTTTCATGGTGGACGCCGAGAGCAGGTACTTGGGGTTGTCGCCCTGAAGCCCCTGGATGAGACCAACCGACATTTTTCCGACGAAGTACGGATCTTCTCCGAACGACTCTTCGGTGCGGCCCCAGCGGGGGTCCCGGGCCAGGTCCACGTTGGGCGCCCGGATGGCGAGCCCGACGCGAGCGCCATCGAACTTCTTGAAATAGACGCGGGCTTCATAGCCTTCGACGGCCCCGACCTCGCGAAGAATCTCGGGGTCCCACGTTTCCCCCAGACCGACCGACTGCGGGAAGGTGGTGGCCGTGACGCTCCCGCCGCGGACCCAGCCCAAACCGTGCAGTCCCTCGGTCCAGTTGGTGAAAGCCTTGATTCCCAACCGCGGGATGGCCGGCTGGACTTGCGCCAGCATTCCGATCTTCTCGTCGAGAGTCAGCCGGGAGACCAGATCGTCCACTCTCCGGCCGAGCGGCAGGTTGGGATCGCGGAACGGCTCGGCGGCGGCCTGCGCCTGCGCCATGCCGGCGGATAAAAGTAGCGGAAGAACGACAGCCAGTGGTTGCGGTCTCATAAGAAGCTCCTTGAGATACGAATATCGCATATCGGCTCCGGTTAAGCACTACGCAGCAAGCCGGCGGGCGGGCGCGTGGACAGGCTGCAATTTCACGGGACCAAGCCCGGACCCCCCGCCGCCGGGCGCAGCGAGCCCCTCACAAACGCGTGCCTCGCGCGGCTTGTCCGGCCATCAGAAACGTACTGGGGTACCTCCCATTGCCACATAGTTTGAAGGTTCCGAAATCCTTATACCAGTCGCCGTCGGGCACGTCGGGATCTTGCGCTTTCCATTCGGCCAGGTCGAATAGATCTTCCTCGGAGATCTTCCGTTCCTTTGCCCGGTCGCGCAGATGAGCCCACTTCTCTCTGGGCAGCCGTTCCCACTGTATTTTCGGCATGCTTCAACGGCCCAGTATCAGAGCGCGGAAGTCGTCGACTAGCCGATCTTCATGTTGCGGATCGTCGTTGGCGAGATTTTCCTTCAATCTCTTGAAGAATTCGCGCTTTCGATCCTCCTGACTCACAAGGCCCAGGCGGACGAGCGCGGCGATCGCCTTGCTCATACTCGTGTCAACCGTCTCGGCGTACCGTTCCACCTGGTTGGCGACCATGGGCGGAAGGGCGACGCTGTACCGTGGCTCGGTCTTGCCCTGACGACCCGCCTTGAACTTGCGCCGACCGGCATCCCGGCCGCGCTTCGATGCTATTGCTTCCGAGTGAGGCATATATAGTCAGAATGCCTCACAATGCATCAACATTGCAAGTCGAGGGTATTCCGTCTATCCGCCATCGCGCATGGCCCACGGGTTGACATCAAAGAGTGCCATGATTCTACCGTATTGCGTTAAACGCGATGCGGTAGTATCCTTGAACTGTGATCCGGTCGTTCCGGGACAAGGAAACCGAAAAGGTTTTCCGGCGCGAGTTCAGCCGGAAGTTTCAGCGCATTGCCGCGGTGGCGAAGCGAAAGCTCGATCAAGTGCATGCGGCGGCGGCCATTTCCGATCTAGGAGCGATTCCAGGGAATCGGCTGGAGACCCTCGCCGGTGATCGGGCTGGGCAGCACAGCATTCGGATCAACGACCAGTGGCGGATCTGCTTCCGCTGGGTTGAACCCGATGCTCTTGAGGTTGAGATAGTGGACTATCATTGAGGGACGCGAATTATGGGCAAGAGAACCAAGATCATGCCGCCGATCCACCCGGGCGAGACCTTGCGGGAGGACTTTCTGAAACCGCTTGGCCTGACAGCCAACCGGCTCGCAATGGAGTTGCTGGTACCCGTGACCCGCATCAATGACATCGCTCGCGGCAAGCGGGCGATCACGGCAGACACAGCACTCCGCCTCGCCCGTTACTTCGGAACCACGCCACAGTTCTGGATGAATCTTCAGGCGAATTACGATCTCGAAACGGCGCAGGACATGCGCGGGCCAGAGATCGCTGACCGGATCAGGCCGCATCGGGCGGCGTGAGGGTCAGCAGCGCGCGGCGGAGGGTTGGTTCGGCCGGTTCGAGGTGCCAAATCACCGTCATGCTAAACTGGAATTCTCAACGCGGAGAGGTGGCAGAGTGGTCGATCGCGCCCGCCTCGAAAGCGGGAGTACCTTTACGGGTACCGGGAGTTCGAATCTCCCCCTCTCCGCCAGCCCCTTCCTGCATGCGTGCCGCCAGCCGCCGGTGCCGCGCCAGCACCGGGTTGAGTGAAATCGTCCTCAGCTCGCCATCCTCAACCACCACGCGGCCTTCCACTACCAGCGCGCTCACGCGGGTGGGGGCGCACAGCAGGAGGGCGGAGACGGCATCACCGGCGCCGCTGTAACCTACGTCCCGCAGATCGAAGAGCGCCACATCGCCGCGCTGGCCGGCTTCCAGGCTTCCGATGTCGTCCCGGCCCAGGCAACGGGCACCTTCCACCGTGGCCATGCGCAAGGTGTCGGCAACGTTGAGCGCGGCCGCGCCGTGTATCAAGCGGTGCAACAGCAGGGCCTGGCGGGCTTCGGCCAGCATGTGAGAACTGTCGTTGGAGGCGCTGCCATCCACGCCCAGTCCTACCGGGCAGCCGGCGCGGCGCAGAGCCAGCACGGGGGCGCTGCCCGATCCCAGGCGCATGTTCGAGCTGGGACAATGGGCGATCCCCACGCCGGCGCGCCCCAGACGCGCCACTTCACGGCGGTTGAACCAGATTCCGTGCGCCAGCCACGTATGGGCATTGAGCCAGCCGGTATCTTCCAGAAGGTCGAGGGGGCGCTTCCCGAAGCGGTTCAGGCAATACGCCTCTTCATCGCGAGTCTCGGCCAGATGGGTGTGCAGCCGGACGTTGTAACGGCCGGCCAGAGCAGCGGTCGCGCGCATCAGTTCCGGGGACACGGAAAAGGGGGAGCACGGCGCCAGCGCGATACGCAGCATGGAACCCGGCGCGGGGTCGTGATACTGACGAATCAACCGCTCGGAATCCGCCAGGATCCGGCTATCGCTTTGCACCACCGAATCGGGCGGCAGGCCGCCCTTACTGCGGCCCACGCTCATGCTTCCGCGAGTGGGATGGAAACGGA
Source organism: Bryobacterales bacterium (assembly GCA_963768385.1). Taxonomy (GTDB): domain Bacteria; phylum Acidobacteriota; class Terriglobia; order Bryobacterales; family Bryobacteraceae; genus Fen-178. The sequence goes on along the minus strand of CAVYHQ010000011.1, from coordinate 237,651 downwards.
TGCCGATGCGGCGGGCGGCTTCGATTTCCGCATCGATCAGCCGGCTGTGCCCACGCGGGAAAAGGTAGTGGTGATCGGTGGTGGTGGTGCAGCCCGAGAGCAGCAGCTCGGCCATTCCCGCCAGCGCCGCCACGTGCACGGATTCTTCGTCCAGCCGCGCCCACAGTGGATAAAGCGTTCGCAGCCAATCGAACAACTCGGCATCGGCCGCCGCGGGGCACGCGCGCGTAAGCGTCTGGTAGAGATGATGGTGGGTGTTGACCAGTCCCGGCACGGCCACCGCGTAACGACCGCTGATGGTGCGGTCCGCGTGCGGCAGTCTGGCCGGGCGTGTTCCTACCTGCCGGATCTCACCATCTTCGATGTAAAGGTGCGCGTCGCGGAGGACGGTGTTCTCCGGGTCCATGAGAACCAGGGTGTGGATATCGCGGATGAGCAGGGAGCGCGGCATTTACGTAACCAGGTGCTGCCTGCGTAGGATATCGGGCAAGCCATCTCCATCCGGCGCAACGTCGAACGGTTGTGTCACCGCGGCCCGCGCCGACTGGACATCTTTCAAGCCATTCCCCGTGATCACTGCCACCACGCTGGCGCGGCGCCCGACTATACCCTCCGCCACCGCGCGGCGCAGGCCGGCCACAGATGCGGCGGCCGCGGGTTCAGCGAAAATGCCCGTCAGCCGGCCGGTCGAGCGCATGGCCTCGAGAATCTCCTCGTCGCTCACATTAATCATGGCGCCGCCGGATTCCGCCACCGCCAGCACGGCCTTCTTCCAGTTCCTGGGGACGCCCACCGCGATGCTGTCGGCGAGCGTGTGAGGTTCGATGGGCCGCATCGGCTCGCCGGTGCGAAAAGCCGTGGTGATGGGAGCGGCGCCTTCTGCCTGCACACCCAATACGCGAGGAGTGCGCTCCGTCAGCCCCAGAATCTTCATCTCCCGGAAAGCCTTCCACACTCCGGCGATGGTGCAGCCGTCTCCCACCGAGACGGCCACCCAATCGGGGGGCTGCCAGCCGAGTTGCTCGCCGATTTCCAGGCCCACGGTCTTCTTGCCCTCGACCAAGTACGGGTTGATGCCGGAATTGCGGTTGTACCAGCCCCAGCGCCCGCAGGCCTGCTGGCACAACTGGAAAGCCTGCTCATAGCTGCCGCGCACGCGAAAAACCGTCGCACCGAAAATCAAGAGCTGCGTGACCTTAGGCTCCGGCGCGCGTTCCGGCACGAAGATGACGCTGCGCAGCCCCATGGAGGCCGCCATGCCCGCGCACGACGATGCCGCATTCCCGGTGCTGGCGCAGGCGATGATCTGGCGGCGTTTTTCCCGAGCCTTGACCACGCCCACGGAGCTGGCGCGATCCTTCAGCGAGCCGGTGGCGTTGCGGCCGTCGTCCTTCAGAAACAGAGCGCGCACGCCGAGGCGGCGCGCCAGGGGCGCGGCCGGAGTCAGCGGCGTCCACCCCACCGAGAGAGCCGGCAGTGCGGCCTCCGCGCCGATGGGCAGCAGCTCGCGGTATCTCCAGTGCGACTGCTCCGAGCGGCCGGCCAGCCGGCGGCGCGTCAGGCGGCGGGCGATGGCCGCGTAGTCGAACTCAACGTCGAGAATCCCCGAGATGCCGCACCGCGGGCAGGTATAGGGCAGGCGCGTCGAATAAACCGTCCCACAGAATACGCACCTGAGGCCAGTGACGAAGTTCACGTTTCAAGAGTATCATTCCGCCCGGCTGCGGTTGACGGCAGGACAGTTTGGCTGCATCGCCTGGCGAAATCGAATATGGTAAATAATGACGAAAGGTAACCGCCAGATGATCTTTCGAACTACGATCCTCTCCTTGACGCTCGCCGGAGCCACCCTGTGGGCGCAACCCGGACGCGGCCCGGCCGTGCGCTCGCCGGAAGTTTCTCCGGACGGAAAAGTCACCTTCCGCCTGCTGGCTCCCAACGCCAAGGAGGTTGCGGTCACCGGCATCGGCCAGCCCCTCGCCATGCGGAAAGACGACCAGGGTGTCTGGGCCGCCGCCACCGAGGCGCTCCAGCCGGATCTTTACACCTACGCCTTTTCGGTGGATGGCGCCACTTTCAACGATCCCGGCAACCCGCTCTTCAAGACTGCGTACGGCAGCGCCGGCCAGAGCATGGTGCGCGTGCCCGGCCCGGCTGTATGGAATCCGGGCGATGGTCCGCACGGCGCCGTGACGCATTATCTGTATCACTCGGCCCTGATCGGCGACGATCGCGATTACTACGTCTACACGCCGCCCAACTACGACAGCCATCGCAAACAGCCGTACCCAATCCTGTTTCTGCTCCATGGGCTGGGCGACGATGCTTCCGCATGGCTGAATGTCGGAGCCGCCAACATTATCCTGGACAATCTCATTAACCAGGGCAAGGCCAAGCCCATGATCATGGTCAACACGCTGGGATACGGGACACCCGATGGGCCGCGCACCGCCATGGGGCCGGCCATGATCCCCACGTTTGCCAAGGCACTGGTGGAAGAGGTGCTGCCGCAGGTTGAGAAGAGCTATCACGCGGCCAGGGACCGCAATCACCGCGCTATCGCCGGTCTCTCCATGGGCGGGGCCGAGTCGCTTTACACCGGCCTCACCTATCTGGACCGGTTCGCATATATCGGCTCCTTCAGTGGCGCGTTTGTCATGTGGCCGCGCGCCAACCCCGCGCCCCCGCAACCGACTGGATCGGCTAGGGGCGGGCGCGGCCCGCAGCGCATGGAGGACGCCGATTTCGCGAAGAACTTCCCCAACCTCACGTCCAAGACCAACTCGCAGCTCCGCCTGCTATGGATTGCCTGCGGCCTGGACGATGGGTTGAACCCGGTCAACCGCCAGTTCAAAGCCTGGTTGAAATCGAAGGACATCCAGTTTACCGACCTGGAAATCCCGGGCTACGCGCACGTCTGGCCGCTGTGGCGCCGGAATTTGGCGGAGTTGGCGCCGCTGCTGTTCTGATTCCACTCGACGCGCCGCTTTCCCCCAAGTTGGGTCATTTAACCCATTTCTAGGAACCGACCGCCACCACAAAGTGTTGCAAATGTCAGCAAAAACCCCTAATCAGTCCACTTTCGGACATACGGGCCATTTGGTCCTTACGTTGCAATCGGCTATGGAAAGGAGATGGTTTGCGCCGCATTCTCAGGGATTCGGGACACCTCGTCCGTCCGGCGGTTGTACTTCTCGCCGGGCTCGGTATCTTCCTTGTCGTACGCGCCTTAGTTATCCCCAAGGCCTTCGGCCAATATGGTCACTACCGCCCCGCCGCGCTGGAAGAAATCCGCCAGCGCCCCATAGCTTACGCCGGCCAGGACCAGTGCGTTCTGTGCCATGATGACGAGGCCAAAACCCGCGCCGCCGGCAAGCACGCGCACGTCGCCTGCGAAGCCTGCCACGGTCCGCTGGCGCAACACGCCAACGATCCCGCCGCCGACGTCCCCAAGCTGCCCGAGGTCGCCAACCTCTGCCGCCGGTGCCACGAAAAGGACGCCGCCAAGCCCCCCAACTTTCCGCAGGTGGTCACCGCCGAGCACTCCGGCGGCATGACCTGCAATTCGTGCCATCAACCGCACAACCCGCACCTTTGAGGCCAGGAGCAATCGCATGGATATCAGTCGAAGAGATTTATTCACCACAGGCGGCAAGCTCCTGGTTCTGGCATCCGTGGGGGCCACCCTGGAGCAGATCACCGGAGCCGAGCCTGCCCCCGAAGCCTACCAGATGGCCGACCACTGGTGGGGCATGATCATCGATATCGACAAGTGCATCGGCTGCGGCAACTGCGTGCGCGCCTGTTCCATCGAGAACCACGTGCCGGCCGGCTACTTCCGCACCTGGGTGGAGCGCTACCAGGTGGGAGAAGATCAACAGCCGATGGTGGATTCACCCAACGGCGCCATCGACGGATTCCCGCCCAACACTCACACCGGTTTGAAGAGCTTCTTCGTCCCCAAACTTTGCAACCAATGCGTCCATTCGCCTTGCGTGCAGGTCTGCCCGGTGGGCGCCACCTTCGTCAGCCCCGATGGCGTGGTGCTGGTGGATCAGAACTACTGCCTGGGCTGCCGCTACTGCGTGCAGGCTTGCCCTTACGGCTGCCGCTACCTGCATCCGGACACGAAGACGGTGGACAAGTGCACGCTCTGCTACCACCGCCTCGCGCAGGGGCTCACCACCGCGTGCTGCGAAAACTGCCCCACCGGCGCGCGCCAGTTGGTGGATTTCAAGAATCCCAAGGATCCCGTGCACGAACTCCTGCGCCACAGCAAAGTGCAAGTGTTGAAGCCCTACATGGCAACCGGAGCCAAGCTCTATTACAAGAACCTGGACGGCTCGGTGAGATGAGGAGCGAACAATGATACCCGGCGTCGATGGTTTCATGTACCCCAACGAAATCGAGCTGCAATGGAGCCTCCTCATTGTGCTCTACCCCTACATCACCGGCCTGGTGGCCGGCGCATTCATCCTGGCGTCGCTCGAGCGCGTGTTCAAGGTGGAAGCCGTTCGCCCTACCTACCGGCTGGCGCTGCTCACCGCCCTGGCGTTCCTGCTGGTGGCTCCCCTGCCCTTGCAGCTCCACCTGGGCCACCCCGAGCGTTCCCTCGAGATGTATCTCACGCCCCACACCTCTTCGGCCATGGCCATGTTCGGCTTTGTCTACCTCTGGTACCTCACGGTGGTCCTGCTGTTAGAGATCTGGCTGGATTACCGCGCCGATATCGTGCGCATGGCGCAGTCCAGCACGGGCTTCATGCGCCTGGTCTACAAAGCACTCACGCTGGGATCGGAGAACGTCAGCCCCGCCGCGCGCCGCATTGACGACAAGGTGGGATACACCGTCACCGTTATCGGCATCCCCTCCGCCTTTCTGCTGCACGGCTACGTCGGCTTCATATTCGGCTCGGTGAAGGCCAACCCCTGGTGGTCCACTCCGCTCATGCCCATCGTCTTCTTGTTTTCCGCCATGACCTCCGGAATCGCGGCAGTGCTGCTGCTGTACATGGCCTCCATGAAGGTGAAGAAGATGCCCATCGACATGCCCTGCCTCGACACCATCGGCAAGTATCTTTTCTACACCTTCCTGATCGACTTCACGCTCGAGATGCTGGACCTGGTGCAGCGCACCTACGAAGCCGACGAATCTTTCCACAGCCTGGATTTCATGGTGCACACGCGCCTGATGTTTTCCCAGATAATCTTGCAGATCCTCCTGGGGACCCTGGTGCCGCTGGTACTGCTGGCGGCCAACCAGTTGTGGAAGTTCTCCGAGGCCCGGCGGCGGGCCATGTACCTCACGGCGTCGCTGCTCACCCTGGTCGGCATCTTCGCCATGCGCTGGAACGTGGTGATCGGCGGCCAGTTGTTCTCGAAGAGTTTTCTGGGATACACCACCTACAAGGTGTCCTTCGCCGCGCGCGAGGGCTTGTTTACCGCCGTCGGACTGATGATTCTGCCGCTTGTGATTTTCGTGGTGCTGGCGAAGCTCTTGCCGCCCTGGCCCGAGCGCAGCGAAACCTGAGGAGGCTGTCATGCCGGACGATCTCGAACGCGAGGTCCGCGACCTCGCGCGTCGTGTCGCCCACCTCGAGCAGTTGCTAAAGGTGGGGCAGGCGGTTCCGCCTGCCATTCCCCCTGCCAACCCACGTCCTCTCCCCGAAACCACCGCGCTCCTCCCCGTTCTCGGCCGCGCCCTGCTCGGTCTCGCTGGCGCCTACCTCCTTCGCGCCCTCACCGAATCCGGAACATTCGCGCCCCAGGCCGGGGTCGCCATCGGCCTCCTCTACGCCCTCCTCTGGCTGGTGTGGGCCGCGCGCACGCCCGCCGCGCGCCGCATTGAAACCGCCCTCTACAGCCTGACCTCCGTGCTGGTGCTCTCGCCTCTGCTGTGGGAGGCCACCCTGCGCTTTCACGCCATCTCCACCTGGACCGCCGGGGCCATCCTGCTGCTGTTCACCGTCTTCGGCCTGGCGGTCTCCTGGCGCAAGGACCTGCTGGTGGTGGCCACCATCACCACCCTGGCGGGACTCGGCACCGCCGCGGGCCTGCTGATGGCCACGCACGACGTCCTGCCTTTCACGCTAGTGTTTCTGGCGACGGCCGCTGCCGTCGAAGCCTCCGCCTGCCTCAACCACTGGCTGAGCGAACGCTGGCTGGCTGCCACCACCGCCGATCTCTCCGTCCTGCTGGCCACCTGGCTGGTCACCAATGCGCGCGGCCTGCCGGAGGCCTATGCGCCCATTCCGCACTCATGGCTGCTGGCTTGCCAGGTGTTGCTGCTGGTCATTTACCTCTCGAGCACCATCATCCGGACGCTGTTGCGCGGCTTCACCTTCACGGCCTTTGAAACGGCGCAGTGCGCGCTGGCTTTTGTGATCGGCGTGGGCGGCGGCCTGCGTCTCTCGAACCAGTCGACCGCCGTCGGCGCTCTCGCACTGGGCTGTGCCGCAGCCTGCTACGTGGTGTCGTTCGCGCTACTCGACCGCGACGGCTCGCACGGGCGTAATTTCTACACCTACTCGACGTTCGGCATTTTGCTGGCGCTGGCCGGCAGCCGCATTTTGCTTTCAGGCGCCGCTGCATCGGGTGCATGGCCGGCCCTGGCCATCGGCTGCATCTGGGCCGGCGGTTTCTGCGGCCGTCTGACGCTCCAGGTGCACGGCGCAGTCTATCTCTTGCTGGCGCTGGTATCCTCGGGCGCACTGCAACAGGCCGGGAACTTCTTTCTGGGCGAAGCCACGTGGTCCGGCGAGAACCCGGCCGCGATTGGCGCGGGCGCGCTGGCGGCCGCAGTCTGCTACCTGCTGGCGGTCCGCCACACGCCAGGCGAGCGCGGCACGTGGAGCTTGCAGGCGTTTCGCCTGGTGGTAGCCGGTGCGCTGGTGTGGCTCGCGGCCGGAATCGCGGCCGGCGCGCTCACCACCGCGTATCACGCTCTGTTCGGCGCGGGCGCCAGCCACGCCTACTGCGCCACTCTGCACACAGGCGCGCTGGCCGGCGCCGCTCTGCTGCTGGCCTGGGCCGGGTCGCGCTGGAACAGGCTGGAACTTTCCCGCTTGATCTACCCGGTGATGATCGCCGGCGCGTACCGCCTGGTGGTGGAAGACCTCCACCAGGACCGCAAAGCCGCGCTCTTCCTCTCCCTGTTGCTCTATGGCGCCGCGCTCATGCTGCTGCCGCGGTGGCACCACGCCGCGACTACTTCGGCGGGTCCATCGTGATCGTCGATTGCACGTCGAACCTGTGGAACTGGGAATTCACGTACTCCGTCCGCACGTAGGGCTTGATGAACTTGGCAAATTGCAGGTGCGCGTCGATCACGCCCGCCACCGGCAGCCACGCCGCTCCGTCGATCTTGCTGAACTCCCACGTCACGGTCGACCCCGGTTTCATAAACACCTGGTCGCCGATGACGGCGTCGAGCTTCTTCACGATCACGTAGTCCGCCTGGTCGATCCATAGTTTCTTCCGGAAGCTGAGAACCTGCTTCTCATGGGAGTTGGCCGGCGGGTGGCCGGGCCGAGGCGTCGATTCGATCACCCATGCCTTGCGCCCCTTGATCTCCTCCTCGCCCACCAGGCGGTTGTCGAAGAGCGCCAGTAAGTCTTCCTCCGACGCCATGTCCACGGTGGAATGAAACAGGCCGGCGCGCCGCTGCTTGCGCCGCTCCTCCGCCGTCTGCTGAAGTTTCTTCTCCTCCTTGGCGGCCTCGCCTGGCTTGAGCGGCGCTCCGTTTCGCGCCGTCAGCTTGTTGTACGGCATTCCTTCCACGAAGATGATGTCGTGCGCTTCCGTACGGTCTTTGTTTGGATGCCCCGCTTTGTCGTAGGTGAAGAAAGCGGCCTCCTGCACGTAGGTGTATTCCCCGGCGAGTGAATCGTTTTGTTTTTGGGCTTCGGCCAGGCGCTTGATGATCCCGTCTGCTTCTTCCGCGGACCAACCGGAGGCCGCGGCCAGGATGAGCAGTGCAAACGCACGCATATCGCGCAGACTACGGTCTCAACCGCCGGATCTTGAGGTTCCGGAACCACGCTTCGGTGTCGTGGTTCTGGAGCGACATCTGGCAGATCTTGCGCGGGTGCTTCACCAGCAGCTCGTAAACCGGCGAACCCGCGCCCCAGCGCGCGCCCGTGCCCCGCGCCACCTCCGGCGCATCCAGCCTGCCATCCACCACCTTCTCGCCGTTGAGCCAGTGCTCCACGTGCTCGCCCCTGGCCACCAGCCGCGAGTGGTTCCACTCGCCCACCGGGCGCGTCGAGTCCCGAGACGGCGGAAACATGTCGTACAGGGCGCCCGCCTGGTGGCTCGGACCAACGCGCCCATCGGGGTTCCGGGCATTGTCCAGCAACTGGTATTCGAACCCGATCACGTATTCCTGCCCGCGCTCCGGCCGCCCCTTGGGACGGTCCTTCAAGGTCAGGTTCACCAGGTCCTCGAACTTCATTCCGGGGCGGTCGAGCAGAAACACGCGGTCTTGAATCCGGTATTTCACGCCGCTGTTGCCGCCCGGCGAAATCTTCCAGTCGAAATTCAATTCGAAATCGCTGTATGTATCTCTGGCAAACAGGTCTTCCACGATGCGCGGATGCGCCACCGCCTTCAGACATCCGTCTTCGACGACGAACGAATCCCCGGGCGGAGATTTCCTGGCGGGATCTTCCCACCCGGCGAACGACTTGCCGTCGAACAGCAGTTGCCAGCCGGCGGCCTTCTCTCTGGCAGTCAATTGATTGTCCGCCGCGCGCACGCCGCCGGCAACCACCGCGCAGACCAGCGCGCCCATCCGGATCGCATTCCACATGCGACCATTGTGCCACGGCAGCATCTCTTAAAGCGACACTCACTCCATCCTAACTTGTGTTCCCCGTGCGGTTTGGCGGAGAATAGATCTAACTGGGTATGATCGGACAGACGTTTTCCCATTACCGCATTCTGAGCCAACTGGGCCACGGCGGCATGGGAGTGGTCTACGTCGCCGAAGACACTCATCTGGGCCGGCGGGTGGCTGTCAAGTTCTCCACCGCCTCACCGGAGAATACGCAGTTTCGCGCACGATTCCTGCTGGAGGCGCGCGCGGCATCGGCGCTCAACCATCCGCATATCGCCAGTATCTACGATTATGGAGAAACCCCCGACGGGCATCCCTTCATCGTCATGGAGCTGGTGAGCGGCGAGGACCTGTATCACGTGCTGCGCCGCGGCCCGATGCCAGTGGCGCAATCGCTGCGCATTGTCGAAGAAGTGGCGGAGGCTTTGGGCGAGGCGCACCGCCAGGGAATCGTCCACCGCGACATCAAGCCTTCCAACATCGTCCTCGGCGAGCGGGGTGAGGTGAAGGTTCTGGATTTCGGCCTCGCCAAGCAAATGCAGGAGGCTCCGCCGAGCCAGGACGCCTCCACCATCTTGACTTCCGCCACCATCGAAGGAACGGTTCTGGGCACGCCTCAGTACATGTCGCCGGAACAGGCCAAGGACGCGCCCCTGGGTCCGGCCAGCGATCTGTTCTCGCTGGGAACGGTGCTGTATGAGTGCCTGGCGGGCCAGCCCGCCTTCTCGGGGGCCAACTCGGTGGAGGTTTTGGCGGCCGTGCTGCACGTGGATCCTCCGCCGCCCTCGCAGTTCAATCCGCAAGTAACTCCGGAGATGGACCGCATCGCACTGAAAGCCCTGGCCAAGCAGCCGGAGGCGCGGTATCAGTCCGCCGATGAGATGGCGGCCGATCTGCGGGCGGCGGGGCGCCCCCTGGGCCCGGCACTGGCGCAGTCGGAGATCCGGGAGACCGAGCTGCTGGCGGTTCCCAGTGCGGCAGGCCATCGTTTTCCGTGGCCTGCCAACAACCGCCGGAGGGCCTCCATCGCAGTGCTCGCGCTGCTGGCAGCGGCGGTGCTGGCGGTGTGGTGGTGGCTGCCGGCCGGCCGGTATCGGCCGGCGCCGGACGCGCTCCGCTGGTATCGGGAAGGGGTGGCGGCCCTGCGCGACGGAACCTACTACAAGGCCAGCAAGGCACTGGAGCGCGCGGCCGCCAGCGATGGCCGGTTCTCGATGGCCCACGCACGCCTGGCGGAGGTGTGGCTGGAACTGGACTATGCCGACCAAGCCAAGGAAGAGATGCTGCGCGCCGCGCCTCCCGGGGCCGGCTCTCGGCTGAGCGGAGTGGAGCAGTTGTATCTGGAAGCGCTTCACCTGACGATGACGGCCGATTTCGCCGGGGCGGCGGACAAGTTTCGCGACATCGTGCGGCGGACGCCGGAGGATGATAAGGCCAACGCGTACGTCGATCTGGGCCGGGCTTGCGAGAAAAACGAAAAGCTGAAAGAGGCCGTCGAGAGCTACCAGGAGGCCACCCGGCGGCAGCCGCAGAATCCCGCGGCCTGGCTCCGGCTGGCGATTTTGTATGGCCGCCAGATGGATCAGGCCAAAGCGGCGGCGGCGTTTGGCGAAGCCGAGCCGCTCTATCGCAGCCTGAGCAATCTGGAAGGCGTGACGGAGGTTCTGTATCAACGCGCCGTGGTGGCCAACCGGTTCGGCAAAAGCAGCGAGGCGCAAGCGCAACTCCAGCAGGCGCTCGAAATGTGCCGAACCACCGGCAACCTGCACCAGCAGATTCTGGCACTGCTCCAATTGAGCAACACGGAGCACCGGATGAACGGCGCGAAAGCTCAGGACTACGCTGCCGAGGCCGTCGACCTGGCGCGCGCCAACGGCCTGGAGAACCTGACCACGCGGGGGTTGATCGACCTGGGCAACGCCTACTTTGTAAAAGGCGAGAACGACGCTGCCGGGAAGTACTTCGCACAAGCCCTGGAGTACGCGCGGCGCTACAAGTCGCCGCGCAACCAGGCGCGGGCGCTGCTGTCGCTAGGTAGCCTGGAGTTGCAGCGGGGCGAAACCGGCGAGGGTTTGCGCCTTGTGGAGCAGGCGCTGGCGTGGTACCAGCGCGGAGGATATCAGAAGGAGACGGCGCAAGCGCTGATCCTGATGGGCCGGGCGCAACGGGAGAAAGGGGACTACCAGGCGGCGCTTCGGTCTTTCCAGCAGCAGCTCGAGATTGCGCGCAAGCTGGGAGACCAAATCCAGATGGTGCTGGCCGAGCAGGGGATCGGCACGGTGCTTGAGGCGCAGGAGCGCTGGCCCGACGCATTATCGTATTACCAGCAGGCATACGCCGCCGCAAAACAATCCGGCGACCAGTTGAATACGGCGTACAGCCTGCTGGATTTGGCCCGAATCCTGTGGCAGCTTGGGCGGTACGGGGAAGCGCAACAGGCACTGGAGGCGGCGAGCTCCGGCGCGTCGCGAGGCTTGCAGGCGCAACTGGACGCGGCGCGCTGCCGGATGGCGCTCAGCCAGCGGCAATTCGCGGCGGCCCTGGCGAGTGGCCGGCGTTTGCTGTCGCAAGCGGGACTGACCAACCAGATAGCAGCGGAAACCGGCAGCGTGCTGGGGCTGGCGCTGGCCGCCGCCGGGGCGCGGCGCGATGGCGTGGCGTCAACCAGCGAGGCCATGGCGCTGGCCGTGAAGTCGGGCAAACCGTGGTTGATAGCGGAAACCGGGCTGGCGCAGGCGGAAGCTTTGCTGGCCCAGGGCGATGCCCGCAGAGCGCTCGATACGGCGCTGGGTGCACAGCCGGGATTGGCGCAAGCGGGCCGCCAGGAGGCGGAGTGGCGCTGCTGGCTGGTGGCATCGCGGGCGGCAGCCGCCCTGGGCAGCGGCGCAAAATCCCGGGAATATGCCAATCAAGCCTCGAATCTGCTTGCGGGCCTGGGACAAAAGTGGCATTCTGATAGCTACAGCACATACTTAGCCCGGCCCGATATCCAGTACGCGCGCAGCCAGCTTGCCCGGCTCGCGGGGGGGAAATGACGCTGGATACGGCTCACGGGAGGGGAATGGACGGTATGATATCCACTCACTTCAGTTGCAATCGAAAACAGCGCAGCCTGACGGCCGTCTTGGTAGCGGTCCTGGCGGTTGCCATCGGCGGGTGTGTCCACATGTGGGCCCAAAGCGGCGATACGCCCATCATTATTGCGGACGGATCTCTGACCATCGAATCCGCGGTTCCGTGGGCCAGTTACAGCAGCTCCGGCTCGAATACCAGAATTCACCCCCACACCGGAAAATCCGTCAGCCAGGTGGTGATCGCCATGCCCGGCAATAACCGGACGGTGACATTCTCGGGACAGAGGTGCACGGTAGCCGTGCGCTACGCCTCGACCGATATTACGGTGACCACTGGCAACAACGGTAGAGGGCTGCAGGTCATGACGGACTTCGGCTCGTTCCACGCCGGGGCCACTGCCAGACACCTGGCGCACAACAACGCCACCTCCAAGATTTCCCACGTGACGGTGAGTCAGGGCAATCAGACCGTATTCGACGCCAGTGCCTCGGGCGGCACGACAATCACGATCCACTATCAGTAGTGCGAAGTCAGTAAGAGTGCTACTGTAGAGGTTTGCAACAGCGAATTTCACCCACTTGGGGGTCGCCTAAGGACGAGAAAAGCGGCCTTTCACCCAATCTTTGTCCTACTTGTCCGAATAATCAGGCCTTTCGAATGTGGCACTTAGAGTGCATGGGGAGATAACCAATATGCAACTGACAAGAGCCGCTGACTATGCTGTACGGGTGATGATTCACCTGGCTGGTCTACCGCCGGGAACGCGCGCCAGCCGCGGGGAACTGGCCCGGGAGGCGGAATGTCCCGAGCAGTTCCTTTCGAAAGTCCTGCAAAGCCTCACCCGCGCCGGGTTGGTGATTTCGCACCGGGGCAACACCGGGGGCTTCGAGCTCCTGGAGGCCCATCGCGGCACGTCGCTACTGGATGTGGTGCAGGCCATCGAGGGTCCTGTGCGCCTGAACCTTTGTCTCACTTCAGATCATGCTTGCGGGCGCCAGGAGTCGTGTCCGGCCCATGGCGTTTGGGTCGAAGCGCAGGAGGCCATGCTGAGCGTTTTGCAGAGCGCCTCCATCGGCCACCTGGCAAAAGAAGTGGCTGCCCGAAGCGGAAACGGCGCGGTCCCCGACGCTCCTTAGTTCGCGCCGGCGACGGTGGTCGCGGGTGCCCTCGGGGCGGCCCGCCGCGCCTTCCACCACAGCCACCCGGCGGCCAGTGCCACCATCGACAGCATCACCAGGAGCGCCGCCAGCGCGGTTTGCGGAATCGATAGTGCGTGTTTGAGCGGTTTCGCCAAGTCCCCGTAAACCAGCATCACATGCACCCAGTACACCATCAGCGAAGTCTTCCCGAAGCACAGCATCCAGCTCCAGCCGGACCCAGGGGGCACCCCCATGCAGAACTCCGTCCAGAGGTACGCTCCGGCCATCATAAGAAGCATAATGCCCACCCGGATCAGGATGAGCGCCGGGCTGTCTCTCCAGAAGTCGGACTTGGGGTAGATGGAGTAGGGGATGTTGGAAAAATACTGCGCGGTGAAGACCAGCGCGGAGCCGATCAGCACGGACCACTGCATGAGGCGGTCCAACCGGTCCGCAGCCGTGCGCTTTACGATGGCGCCGGTGGCCAGGCCAAACCCCACGTAGGACGCGCACGGGAAGAACGGAAATCGCGGCCGGCCGGGACCGGGCACAAGGTATTCCTGGACGAGCGCCGGCGTTCCGCCCCACGGGAGGTTAGTCATAATGGGCGCCGCCGCGGCGATGGCCAGCCCCGCCAGCACGGCGAAGCGCACGCGCCCCTTGAACCCGAACAGCGCCGCCAGGGAGACCGCCGCCATCCCCACGCCCATGCAGTTCAGGATGTCCACCTTGGTGATCTCGTCCAGGTCGGCATGGGGCAAGCTGGCCGCCCAGTTGGTGAGGCGGAACAGGAATGCGATGCCCAGGATATAGGCCGCCCGGCGCAGGGAAATGCGCCAGCGCCGCCACCGGTTCGGCTCGCGGCGCTCCAGGCTCTCCAACTGAAAGGCGAACGTCATGCCGGCCATGAAAAGGAACAAGGGCGCGGCCATCCCTCCAACGAATTGCGAGAGCACGTAGGGGCCGCCCTCGCGCAGGTCCATCCGCGCGAAGGAATTGAATACGTGGCACTGGATCATGATGACCACGGCCAGCCCGCGCATCCAGTCGAGAAAAGGAAATCGCTTCACAAACGCTCCGCAGCCGAAACAGGGTAACACGCGGCATGAGGCAGGAGCGGCTGGCAGCGCCTGAGGTTCACAACGCGAAACGCGGGGTCCTTGGGGCGTGGCCTGCGAAGGAACCGCTTGCCTCGCATAATAGCTTAAGGGCAAAGCACTTTCGGCACCACCGCGCATCGGATGACGTTTTGTAGCCTATAACCTCTTCAAGCCCGAAGAAGTCGCTTGCATGATTCCCGCTCTGGCAGGAGAATATTCCCACCGGGGTTTTTGGAACGGCAGAACGAGAATTACGGGAGGATAACGATGCGAGCTTTGCACTGCTTGTTGGCAGCGCTCCTGACAGTCGCGGCTGCGACTGCGCAAGTGGGCGGCACTGGTACCATCCAAGGCACAGTCACTGATCCGTCGGGAGCGGCTATGCCCGGCGCTTCCGTCACCGCAACCAATGTTGGCACCGGAGTCCGAACCGAGCGCAAAACCACCGAAGCCGGATTTGTGGCGCTCTCGCTTCTTCCGGCCGGCGAGTACACCGTTACGGTCACCGCGGCCGGGTTTCAAGCCCTTACCCAGGAGCATGTGACGGTGGACGCACTGGCGGTCGTGGGTTTGAAGCTTGAGCTGCAAATCGGAGCGGCCAACCAATCCGTTACGGTGGAAGCCGCGCCGTCCGTGCTGAAGACGGACGATGTTGCACTTGGCTCCTCCATGCAGAACAATGTCTACGACGCCCTGCCGCTGGCGATGAACGCGGCCGGGTCTCCGCGCGATCCTTCGGCATTCGCCGGCCTCGCCGTAGGTGTGGACAACTACAGCACGCAGGCGGCCGGTCCATCCACCGGTTCCTTCAACGGCGGCCAGACCTATCAGAACGAGGTCTACATCGAGGGTCTGCCCTTGACCAGCGCCGGAACCGAGGCTGACACGCGCAACCTGGCGTTCGGAGTTTCGGTGGAGGCCGTGGAGCAGTTTCAGGTGGAGACGGCCGGCGCCAAGGCCATGTACGAAGGCCAAGGCGTGGAGAACTACGTTCTCAAGTCGGGCGGCAACCAGTTCCACGGCGGCGTCTACGAATACTTCCGGAATACCGATTTCGACGCCCGAGGCTTCATAGCGGCGGTCTTGCCGGCCGACCATCAGAACGAATTCGGGGACAGTGTCAGCGGCCCTGTCCGGAAGAACAAATTGTTCTTCTTCAGTAACTACGATGGGTACCGCCTGGTTTCGGCCACGACCCCTGTGGGCTACCAGAGCATACCGACCACGGCCGAGCGGACGGGCGACTTCAGCGCGTTCCCGCAACTGATTTACGATCCCACCAGCGCCACCGGGACCGCGGCGCGGACACCGTTCCCCAACAACGCGATCCCCACCAGCCGCATCTCAAAGATTTCCCAGTCGTTTGCGTCTTATCTTCCGCCCCCGACCAATGGCAATATCACGAACAATTACCTGGCCGTGTTGCCGAGCACAGTCAATAACGATAGCACCACGGATAAGCTGGACTACAACGTGAACGACAAACATCGGGTTTTCGCCCTGTTCTCCACGGGTAAGTATGCCTGGCCGATTGTCGGCAGCCTGACACCGGTCAGCACGTCGACGCTGCCCGAACCTTATACGGACGGAAGAAGCGTGATCGAGTACTCCACCCTAGCACAGATTCACGATTCTTACGTGATCACTCCGAGGCTCGTCAACCAGGCCAGCCTGTCTTTGAGCCGCATGTGGATCCCTCTGACGGACCCCACCGCCGGCGGCAACTATCCCGGCAAGGCGGGCCTCACCGGTCTGCCGGCCGGATTCGCCAATGTGGCGTTCCCGGACATCGCCTTTAGCGGCCAAAACGCCCCCGTAAGCTGGCGCCAGACTAACGCTCATGTGTACAACGAAGCGCAGAACACCATGGACGTGCAAGATAATCTCCTGTGGACCAAAGGAAGGCACAACCTCACGTTCGGCTTCCAGTGGCAGTCGCTCCAGGACAACGAGACCTTCGCTTTGAACGCCGCCTTCACCTTCAGCAACAATGAGACGGCCCAGTTTGTCAACGGAGCGCTAAGCGCCACCACGGGTCTCGGGTATGCGAGTTATCTGTTGGGCATGGTGGATAGCAGCACCGTTACGCAAGCTTCGATTAGCGAAACCGGCGGGCGTTACAAGACATATGCCATGTATGCTCAGGACGATTTCAAAGTCAGCTCGCGCCTGACGCTGAATCTGGGCCTTCGCTGGAACATATGGGGTCCGTTCTCGGAAGTGGCCAACCGGATGTCGTTCTTCAATCCAAATCTGGCCAACCCGGTCGCGGGGGGCATTCCGGGAGCGCTGCAATTCGCGGGCAGCGGACCGGACGGCTGCAACTGCGCGACTCCCGTCCAGCGGCACAACATGAACCCCGGGCCTCGCGTCGGGATCGCTTACCGCGTGGGTGAGAAGACCGTCATCCGGGCGGGCTACAGCATATTCTACGCGCACGCGGGCGGCGTGGGTGGGCGCACCAACGGACGCCAGGGGCTGAGCCAGGTTGGCTTTAACGGCTCCAACGCCCAGTCCTCGGTGGCCACCGGGCAGCCGGCATATATCTGGGATAACGGCGTCCCGGGTATCGCGTATCCGCCGCCCTACATCAACCCCAGCTACGGCACTGGCTATATCACCGCCGCGGCCGCGTTGGCTGCCGGGGCGCCGTGGGCCGGCCCCTCCACGGCTGTCGGGATGACTTACGGCGACCCCGCTTTCGGCGGAAAAGCTCCCTATTACGAGGATTGGCACTTCAACATCCAGCACTCCATTACCCAGAACCTGATGGTGAGCCTGGCTTATAGCGCCAGCGCGGGCCACTGGCTGCCTGGCGCCGGCGTCGCTGGACCCATGACCAACCAGGTTCCGGTGACGTATCTTCCGCTGCAAGGGACCCTGAGCTCAACTTTGAACGCAGCCTCCCTGGCAACGGTTCAGGCCATGTTCCCCAGTTTCAAGACACCGTTCCCGAACTTCACGGGAACTGTCGCCCAGGCACTGAAGCCCTTCCCGCAATATGGCGGCATCTCCGATCCCTGGCTGGATGTTGGAAACTCGACTTATAACTCGCTCCAGATCTCGCTCAACCAGCGGCTATCGCACGGCTTGACATTCATGTTCAATTACGCCTACAGCAAGGAGCTGGACGATTTGGCCGGCGTGCGCGATCCCAACAAGGACTTCCTTGAGAAAGGACCGGGCGCCATCGATCACCCGACCGTGGTTAGCGCCACATTTGTCTATCGGTTGCCGTTTGGCGAGGGCAAGCTGAAGAGCGATTCCCGGGCGCTGAACGCAGTGATCAGCCACTGGCAGTTTTCCGGAATCTTCACGTACCAGGGCGGGGCGCCCTTGTCGATCACCGGCACATGCACCGGCGGCGGCATTATCGACGCCTCTTGCTATCCGAATTATGCCTCGGGTTTTTCGGGGAGCGTATGGCAGAATGGCACGCCTGGGACCGGAAATATAACCACCACGTCCTACCTCAATAAGGCGGCTTTCGTCAACCCGGCGGCTTACACGGCAGGCAACATTCCGCGCACGGCTCCGTACGGGTTGTTTACGCCGCATAACGCGGATGTGGATATCACCGTCCGCCGGGAGTTCGTTATGCGCGAGAAGATCCGGCTGGCATTCCAGGCGGACGCGTTTAACGTCAACAACGCCGTTCATTTCGCTGCTCCGGGGTTAGGTATCGATTCCGCCACCTTTGGCATTTTCTCCGCGATGGCCAATTCGCCGCGCAAGCTGCAGTTCAGCGCCAGGGTTACGTTCTGAGCAAGGCCGGCCGGGACGAACGCGACGGCCCATCCGCCCCGGCCGCGGTGCTTCGCAATGCGAAACATCGAGTCCTCCGGCCGTGGCCTGCGAAAAAACTGCCTGATTCGCATAATCGCTTAAAAGCAAAGCACTTTTTGCGCGGCGACGCATCGGATGACGTTTTACATCTTATAACCTCTTCAGATCTGAAAATACTGCTTGCCCGATTTCCCCTCTCGCACGAAAATATCCCCACGGGTTCTTTGGAACCGAAACGGAGGTTTGAATGCTGCACTTGAACTCGATTCGCGTTGAACGCCGCCCCAACGTCGCTTGGGCGGTGGTCGCAATGATGTTCATTGCTTTTTCCGCCCCAGGCCTTTACGGCCAAGGCTACGGAACTATCACCGGAACGGTCACCGATCCGTCCGGCGCCGCGGTGGTCTCAGCCACCGTAAAAGCAATCCAAACCCAGACGGGCCGGGAGACTGTCGTCGCATCCGGCAGCCAAGGGGACTTCGTATTCCCGACTCTGCTACCCTCCGTCTATTCGTTGTCGGTCTCCGCAACGGGTTTTCAGTCCTATACCCAGACCGACATCGTGCTGCAAGCCGATCAGAAGCTGACCGCCAACGTCAGACTGAAAATTGGAGCGGCGACAGAGACCGTCACCGTTACGGGCGAAGTGCCGCAAGTGAACACGCAGACCGGCACCTTGTCTCAGGTTATCGACGAGGCTCGCGTCGTCGATCTTCCGTTGAACGGCAGAAATGCAGCCTCGCTGATCACGCTGGTTGCCGGCATAGTCGACGCCGCCAACGAGGGCAACGGGGTCAACCAGGGTAATGGGAAGACCTTTCCCGCCGCTGTCGTCACCACCGCCAACGGAACGCTGCCGAACCAGTCGAACTACCTCCTGAACGGCGGCAACAACGTGGATGAAATGACCAACGTCAATGCGCCGTTCCCGTTCCCCGATGCGGTACAGGAATTCAGCGTTCAGACCAGCAACTACGACGCCGCATACGGTCAAAGCGCCGGCGCGGTGGTCAACATCATCACCAAATCCGGCGGCAGCAGCTTTCATGGCGATTTGTTTGAGTTCCTGCGCAATGGCTACTTCAACGCGAGGCCTTTTTTCGCTACCACGCCGGATAACATCCACCGCAACCAGTTTGGGGGCACCATCGGCGGGCCGGTCAAAATCCCGCACATTTCCAAAGGACAGAGCACCCAGTTCTTCTTCGGCTATCAGTACACCATGTTTCACCAGGCTTCCAACGCCTCTCAAACCACGGTTCCAACCCTAGCTGAGGAAGGACGAGCCGGCCAACCCTATGCCGATTTCGGCAATCTGTGCTCCGCCGGCTTCGATGGAAACGGTATCTGCCTGAACGCGGCCCAACGGATTACCAATCCGTACAACAACGTGGCATACCCGCTCAACCGGATACCTTCCAGCGACTTCGATCCGGCTTCCGTGGCCTACGAAAAGGCTTTTGCCACGTACTCCGGCCCGGAGGCTCCCGGGAAGATCGGAGGCCCGATCAACTACACGCAGCCCACGGTTAACACCTACTACGAGTACATCGCCCGCGTGGATCACCAATTCGGCTCCTCCGATCACCTCTTCAGCCACTACTTCCAGGACTGGTTCACCCAGCCGGCCGTTTACGACCCCGCTTCGCTCTCCAGCTACAGGTCGTACTTCAATACCCGGTACCACAGCGCGCTGATTGGCGAGACCCACATCTTCACACCTCACCTGCTGAATAACCTGGTCCTCAACTGGCAGCGTGAAGTCGCTCTCCGTGGCGGAGCTCCGGGAAGCCCCGACATCACCGCTTTCGGAGTGCAAAACCTATGGCAGCCAGGGACGGGCCCCTATCTGGCCGCATCGGTCAGCGGCTATTTCGGCGCCGGGTCCTCGGCGTTTGCAGGCTGGATTCGCGGCAACTACACCGTCAACGACGACGTGCACTGGGTAAAAGGCAACCACAACTTCGCATTCGGCGGGCACATTGAGATGAGCCAATTCAACGTGCAAAACGTCTATCAGTCGTACGGCGGCTTCAGCTTCGGCGCGGTAAGCAACGTAATCGGCGGCGTCACATACCAGTATCCCAATGCCATGGCGAATTTCCAGATGGGCTTCCTGAGTTCATTTACGCAGGGAAACTTCGAGCTGGTGAACGATCGAAACCACTTCCCCGGCCTCTATGCCCAGGATAGCTGGAAGGTGGGTCGCCGGCTGCAACTGAACTACGGCGTGCGCTGGGAAGAATTCGCCCCATGGCACAACAACAACGGACAGTTGCAGGAATTCGTTCCCAGCGCCTACGCGTCAAACACGACTACATCCAGGTTCACCACCCTGCCCGCGGGCTTGTTGCTCACGCCCGGCGACTCCGCCATTGCGGCCAACGGCGCCAAGAACCAATGGCTGAAGCTCATGCCTCGTTTCGGCTTTGCCTACGATGTGGCTGGCAATGCCAAAACGGTGATACGCGGCGGCGCGGGCATCTTCTATCAGGACCGCATGCCCGGCTTTTTCAACCTCAACCAGGCCGGCAATGTGCCCAATACCATCGCCGTCGGGCTGAGCAACCTGGGTATGATCGGGGCTGCTCCCGGCGCCAACCCCGGAGGGCCATTCAGCAACCCGTATTGCGTGGGCGGCTGCGGTGTAAAGGGAACACCCTATCCCAATCCGTTCCCCTTCTCGCTGCCGTTCGCGTCCAACCAGCCGTTCCCGAATGGGTTCCTCGTGGATGAGTACGATCCGTCCGGCAACTTCAGCGTGCCGGTGACCTATGCCTTCAACATGACCCTCGAACGCCAGATCACTTCCAGTTGGGCGATGCGCGTGGCTTATGCCGGTTCCAGGTCGCGCCATCAGTTCGTCAACCTGGAACTCAACCCATCGGTAAACACCGGCTCCGGACTGAGCACCAACCAGCGGCGTGTGTACAATACGGCTCCCATCGTCGGGCCATGCACATCCGGCACGGGCTGCAAGGCAAACTACGCCCAGATCGTCGAGACCTACATGGCAGGCAATGCCAATTTCAACTCGTTGCAGGCCACCTTGGATAAGAGGATGTCTCATGGCCTGTCGCTATTGGCTAACTTCACCTGGTCCAAATCATTCGACGACATGCCGCAAGCGACCAGAGTCAATAATACCGAGGATCTGAATGCGGGCTGTTCGTGGGTGTATCCTCTGTATCCCCAGGGCGCGACAGGGATACCGGCGGCGGCGTACGTTTCAGACATCAAGGCGCTTGACCGCGGCTTGTCGGACATCGATCATCCCATCGCGATATCGGTTTCCTACGTGTGGGCACTGCCCAAATTGCGCAACGGGAATTCGGCCGTCAGATACGTTGCGAATGGATGGAGCCTCTCCGGACTGATCCAGCACCGATCGGGAGATAGTCTGACCGCCTTCGCTGGTCAGGATTACTCTCTGACCGGTCTGGGCCAGGATCGCGCAATACAGGACTTTACCAAGCCGACTTACTCCAGCGACGCCAACAATGTGGGCGATTGCCCTGGGAGCAAGGCCTGCGTCAACTGGCTGAACAAAGACGCCTTCTCGGTTCCCACCTCCATTGGCTCCGCGGGAACCGGCTTTGGCAATATCGTCAAGGGTTCTCTTCGCGGTCCGGGTCAGTCAGTCTGGCATGCCGCCCTGGCTCGCACCTTCCTCCTGGTTGGCGAGAGGAGCATTCAGTTCAGAGCCGAGTACTTTAACATCCTCAACCACACCCTGCTCAACAACCCGAACACCAGTACTCCCATTGCCAGCAGCACCTCCTTTGGGACCATCACGAGTACGGGCGACCCGCGCATCGCGCAATTCGCGCTCAAGTTCGTTTTCTGAGCGAAAGTCGTGAGGCAAGATCGCTCCCTTACGGTCGCGGCTCTGATCGGAGCCGCGAACGTTAGAGAGCGGTTCGTCGCACCACGAAGTACGGCTGGTTCGAGAGGTTGGCGGCTAATCCCGGAACCAGCCAGGCCTGGTCCGGCGCGCTCTTCAACTCGAAATAATACTGAAGCGGATAGAGCGACTGCGTGTAGCCGGCTGGAATGACGGCCCGATAGCGGTTATCTTGCGGCTGCATCTCCGCGGACTGGAAGCGCTCGGCGTGGTTGACGTGCCGGTAGTACATTCGGGCGGAGACCAGTTTGGGTGCTGCGAGTTCGAGATCCAGCGGCTGGCCCGGATGGAATCCGGCCGGTGGCGTGTGGCGGCAGGCGACCGAGGAACGCCGCGGGCGGCCCAATGCCTCCGCGACGGCCTGGCGGACACGTTCCGGCGGCGCGCCGGCGGCCTTGGCCTGGTCGAGGCGTTTGGCCATATCGCCGATGTCGTCGTCGAATGCCGGCAGGCGGTCCAGCCAGTGGCCGTGTAGAGACGGCCGGGTGCCGACAGTCACATCGGGAAGATAGGCGCCCTTGGCGCGTCCCGCAAGTTGGGCCCAGACGGCCCGGGCATGGCGCCAGGCCTTGAGTGCTTCTTCGAGCGCCGTGCGGTCGCCGGTGCGGTCGTAAACGGCATACAAGACCGCGCTGCGGAATTTGCCGGCGAAGAAGCGGCCCAACCCGATTTGCAGAGCCACGTCGACAGACATCCGCCTGAATTCAGCGCCGTTTTTGTTGCGAGAGCGAGTTTCCGCCTCCTCCAGGTTCTTGGCGGAGGCGTCGGCAAGATCCTCCAGCCACTGCGCCACCTCGATGGGCGAATACTTGCCGCTGCGCTCCGCCGCCAGCAATTCGGCGGCGAAATCGTTAATGCGCGAAAACAGTTGCGGGTCGAGGGGGCTGACGTTGCCGAACACCCTGGGAGCAGGCGTGTCGGTGTAGGGATGCGGCCGGGCCGGATCGACAATCGGCTGGTTGAGGTACATCTCCGGCCAGTATGTGTCGTTGGCCGCCGAGGGCAGATGAGTCGTAGTGACAATTCGCAGAATGCGGCCGGCGCTGGCCAGGGCCCCTTCGGTGGCCGCCCCGGCTCCCGGAAAGCGCGCTCGCAAATAACGGCGCCAGACCTCCGGGTCAGCGTCGGGATTGTAGAGCAGACGCCCCGTGATCCGGTAAGTGTACTCGTATTTCTGCCAGTCCCAACGCGGGCGGAGAGAGGCGTCGGCATAAGCGCACCGGTCGCCCGCGATTCCCGAGCCCTTCCGGCCTTTGAAAGAGAGCGGCTCCATGATCTCCGCGCCGTGGCTGCCGCAAAAGCCGAAGGCGCGGGCGTCGGCGGCGGCGGTGAGCGGATCGCCCCATAGAAGAAGACGCTGGGATCCCGGCCAGACGCGATGGATGACTCCATGGCGGCGGTCTTCGCGCAACAGATCGCCGTAACCGTAGCGGAGAAAGCTGCGCTCGCCACTGCTGAGCGCGAACAGGCCTTGACCGGCTCGGCCCTGGCGCGGCATCTCCTGCTCGCGAATGTCGGCCTGATGGTACGGCATGCCGCGGTGCTCCGCCCAGTATTTGGGTGAGAGCTTCACCGGCATACCGGTGGCCAGCGCCAGGTCGATGGTGGTCTGGTCGATGCCCTTGGGATGCAGATCGAGCTCGATCCGGCGGCCGCTGCGCACCACGCCGTCGAAGACCGTTTTCCAAAACTCGTAACTGCCTTCGGCGACGCCGCTCTCGCCATGGGTGCGAAAGGTGAGGCCGCCGATGGCGGGACAGGCCTTGAGCACCGCTGCCAGCGCGTCGCGGCAATAGGGCGCATGGTTGGCGGAGTTCAATCCCTCAGTGGGGTAATTCGGGTGAGGGCTGTCGGGCCACTCGTAGGCGTGCGTCCAGAGGCCCAACTGGAACTCGAGGCCGCGCGCCGCGGCCTGATCGCCGATGAATCGCAGCATCTCGAGATTCCGGTCGCGCTCCGCATCCGGCAATCCCACGGCCCGGACATTGTAGCCGGGGACGGAAACCAGGAACGGGTAGGCGAAAAAGAGATAGGATTCGGTGACCGTCTGACCACCGTCGTAGCCCAGCCCCAGCGTGAGGCTGAAACGGTTGAACCGCTGCGCGGCCAGCATGGTGAGATAGTCCGGCCAGAACTCGCGGTCGTGGAACCAGGGCTTGTCTTCCACGTCGCTGCAAAACAGGCGGGCGATGCTGCGGGTGGCGTTGGCCGGCTGCTCGACGACCGGCCTGGGGATGCTGAGCGCGGCCATGGGGTCGGAAGAGAATTGCACCCGGTCGGCAAGTTCGAGGAGGGCGTAGACCAATCCCCGGGAATCGTGACCGGCCGCCAGCAGGACGGACCGGCCGGCCACCTTGCCGGCGAGCAATCCGAGGGCTTCGGGAACCGTCGGTATGCTGGCGCCCGCGCTCTCGAGGACGGCCTCGGCCACGGGAGAAGCGGCGCCCGCGGCGACCACGCACAAGTCGCCGGCCGGCGCCTGCGCGATGCGGTCTCGCAGGCGAGCGGCCACGCCGCGCACGGCCAGAGATTGTTGCAACTGCGCCGTGGCCCAGCGCGAGGGCGCCGCGCCCGCTACCGGGTCCTCGGCATTCACCACCAAAGAGACGTCCCGGTTGGCGCCCTTCGCACCGCAACTCAAGGCGGCGGTCGAACCGACGCCGGCAAGAAAATTTCGGCGGGTGAAACCAGTAGAGTCCATGCACCTAATTGTAACGGGGCAAGCTGAAGCGACGAAGGACCTTGTGAAGATTCAAGCAATTCCGCTACTCTTTGACGTAATGAACGAAGACCAACTCACACAAACGTACCAGATGGCGAAAGAGCTTCAACGCCTCCCTCAAGGTGGATTTTCCAAGGATCACGGGTCACTTCGGACGGCGGCCTCATTCTGGTGCGCGACTCGCAGGACCAAGGGATGGCGGTTTGGTCTAAACTGAATGGGACCTTGGACAGGAAACCAGAACTTCGCATCTTAAGCGGATCAGTCCAATTATTGCTGGGCGGTCTCGAAACTGGTCACAGGAGGTCCTGTTTGCACCGGCATTGCTTACCTTCGCGAAAGTGGTGGCCCTGCGCGCGTACGGTCAGGCCGCTTCGGGGCCCTGTTGCGGCGTCACCCAACCCAGGTTGAAGGGCAGCTCCGTCATGGGGCCTTGCCACTGCAGCTCCCTGTCGATATCGGCATGCATGCGGTAGGCCTTCTTGACGTCCGCGACTTTCGCGCCGATCACGTCGATCTTGCTGTCATCGAACTGGCCCAGGTGGAGCGCGCCGCAGTACTTGACGTAGCCGAGCCACTCCGGGTCGATACCCATGCATTGAGCGGCAATGCGGTCGGTGGCGACGAAATCCGCCGAAGCGATGGCCAGCCGTGAGGGTACCGGAGTTCCCGAATTGGGACCGTTTCCTTCCATGCCCTCATAGCCATCGATCACCGAAGCGCCCCAGCTCGGCGCCAGCCGCTGAGCCGTCAGGAGCATGTTGTAGTGGGTCTGGCGGAGACCGATGTGGAACTTGCGCTTCTCGTTCCAGAAGGCGGTTTCCTTCGGCGCATTGTGCAGCGGCGCTCCCAATACCATGTTCTTGATCGACAGCGAAGCGACGGCGGTGTTGTGGGTTTTCAGCATGGCCGAGGAAATCACGAAGGCCTCCGGGTCGAGCAGCCGCGCTGCCAGGCGCATGGGGACGATATGGAGGTCTTTGTCGAGCACCGCGATTCGTTCGAACCTGGCTTCCGCGTTCAGATCGATCAGTTGCACCTGCTGCTTTTTGTACTCCGCAGGCAAAGCGGTGAACTTGAAGTTTTCGTAGCCCTGCTGGGTATTCCCCGCCGACGATTCGGCGATGACAACCGGCCCCTTGAAGCGCTCGGACAGGTAGTCCAGAATCCCGCGCGCCGCGTTGACATGGCTCCCCGCCAATTGGTTCACCGTGCTGACGAAGTTCGGCTTGATGACCACGTATTTCCGAGCCCTCAGCTTCGGCTGAAGGTCCTTATCGACGGCCATCAGGGCGTCGTACACGTTCTTGCGGCGGTCGTTTCCCTGGGTCAGCGCCACAGTAGCCCTACGTTCCAGCTCGGGGAACGCCTCGGGGTTGCCCCCCATCCCCATCGTCGTCATTCCTCGTCCACGTCCGGCTGCCCCGGACCGGCCCGGAACGGCCGGCGCCTGGCCGGGGGGTGGTGCTTGTTGGGCCGACACGACGCGGCTACGCAGCAACGCCGCGGCTCCGGCCAGTTGAAACAGACTCCTACGCGGAAAGCCTTTTCCCATAATGTTCGCCTCCTAGTTCAAGCAGATAATCCGATCATGAACTCCTGACTTTTGTCAGTATACACCACATTCATATCCCGGAATGTAGAAACTTGCCACACTATTTCTTCGGGAATTTCGGATCCGCCTTGATCTCCCGAATCTGCAGAATGTGCCGCTGCTCGTGAGTGGAAATCAGGAGCAGCCACTGATACGCGTCACTTCCCTCCCTTTCCACTACATGGCTCCGGAGATCTTCGGTGGTGGTTCTGGCGTATTGCAGCATCTCGGCATGCAGCTTCCGGAGGGCGTCCAACCCGGTTCTCAAATCGTGCAATTGCCGCTTTGGCTCTTCCGATGGCAGCGCTTTCTGCCGTTGGGTCCGGTTGACGCCGTACCAGAGCACGTCTGCGTCCCTGGCGGGCTGGCTCTGGCTGCGCGGCGGCGCCTTCATCGCTTCGTGCAACTGCCGCCAATAGATGGGGTCGGCGACTGTCAGATGCTCTACCACTTCCAGGATGCTCCATGCCTCTGGCGCAGGCCGGAACTGGAGTTGCGCGGGAGACAGGCCGGATACCTCCTCGCCTAGCCAGCGTCCGGTCATCTCCAGGTGCGCGACCAGCCGTTGTCGCTCCAGCGGGGTCAGGGAGGCAGGCTGGGCCCAGCCGTCACCCAAAGCGAACACAAGCGCAGCGGCGATCACAACCGGTTTCACAAGTGGAAACTCCTCGGACCCGGCACAAAAAACCCGGCCCGGCGAAAGGGTAACACAATTTGGAAGAGGTGCGCACCACGATTCCGGGCCTAGTAGCAACCGAACTCGTGGGCCGCTTCCAGCATGGCGACGACATTTTCCGGCGGCACATCGGCCATGACGTTGTGCACCTGGTTCCACACGTACCCGCCGCCGGGCATGAAGATCTCCAGCCGCCGGCGCACGTCGTCGCGCACCTGCTCGGGCGTTCCCGAGGCCAACAGCCCCTGGGTGTCGCATCCGCCGCCCCAAAAGGTGAGATCGCGGCCGAACTCGCGCTTCAGCCGTTCCGGCTCCATATAGCGCGCTCCCGTCTGCACCGGGTTGAGGATCTCGACGCCCGCTTCGATCAGATCCGGAATCAACTGGTAGACGCCGCCGCAGCAGTGCAGAAAGATGTGTGCGCCGCTCAGGTCGCGCGCGTGGTTGTAAATCCGCTTGTGCCGCGGCAGGAACAGCTCGCGATACGTGGCGCGGGACATCTGCGGTCCGGTTTGCATACCGAGGTCGTCGCCCACCACCAGGACTTCGACCGATCCGCGCACTTTCGGCAGAATCCGGGAGAGGTTTTCCAGGTGCAATTCCGTAAGCCGGTCCAGAAACCGGGCCAGCTTGCGCTTCTCGGAAGCCAGATACAGGTAGAGGTTCTCCATGCCAAAGAGGAACTGGCTCCATTCGAAAAGATTGCACCCCACGGCCAGCGAGATGGCGTACTCCGTGGTGTCGTGCAGGCGACGCGCGGCGCGCCCGATTTCTTCCAGCCGCGCATCCGTGGCGGGCCGGTCCCATGGCGGAGCCCCGACGGCGCTCCACGTGACCTGGCTCATCTTTTCGGGCAAAGGTTCGTAGCTGTCGAGACCTTCGGGTGCGGAGAGCGGCCAATAGCACTGGTCGATAAAGAGCGCGCCCGCCGGCATTTTGCCGATGACGGTTCCGCCGGGGTCGCGCACCAGCAGGCCGCCGTCGGCGCGTTCCGGGCAAAACCAGGCCGGCGCCATGGCCGGCGATCCATCGGGGAGAGTCCACGGTTTCCAGTCCTGCGGCGTAGTGAGCGCCCGGCCGAGATCGACCACATCCACGTGGAATCGATCCAGGTACCAGGCGTCGGGTTGCGCCAGTTGCTGGATCAGGTCGTACAGCAAGGTGGGAGGCTCGCTTACACCGAGGTGCGCTTTCAGGCGGTTGTAAGCAATCGCCATGATGCCGGTGGATCGCATCGAACCGTGGTCGAGCGGAACACGATCCGGCTCTTTATGAGCGATCGCGGCCAATACCCGTTCGCGAGAGGTCATGCCACTCCTCACATACAACATGGCGTCAGGAAATGCAAGACGGCTGCAGGCCGGCCTCGCGCGCCCAGTGAAGCGCGCGCGAGTACTCCTGACGGGTGACCCGGCGGCAAAGCTCCGGGCGCTGAAAGGCTTCGTGCTCCGGCCGGTATTGCGACATGAGGTTGACGAAGGTGGATCGCGCGAGTTTTTCCGCCACAAAGCGCACGAACTGGTCCGTTCCGGCGATGTTGTTGGGCAGCACCAGGTGGCGGATCATGAGGCCGCGAAGTGCGATGCCGTTGTCGCCAATCGTCAGGTCCCCGACCTGGCGGCGCATCTCGGCCATGGCGGCTGCCGCCACCTCCGGATAATCTCGCGCGCCGCAAGAGTACGCCTCCGCCATGGACGGGTCCGTGTACTTAAAATCCGCAAGGTAGATATCGACGATTCCGTCCAGCAGTTCGAGGACTTCGAGTGGCTCGTAGCCGCCGCAGTTGTACACCAGGGGAATACGCAGCCCCCGAGCCACGGCGCTCCTCAGAGCCTGCACGATGTTGGGCGCGTAATGCGTAGGCGTCACCAGGTTGATGTTGTGGCAACCCAGTTCCTGAAGACGCAGCATGATTCGGCCCAAACCCTCGTCGCTGAGGAGTGCGCCGTCGCCGCCATGGCTGATCTGCCAGTTCTGGCAATAGGCGCATAGGAGATTGCAGTGGCTGAAGAAGATCGTGCCGGAGCCGTGGCGGCCCACCAGCGGCGTCTCCTCTCCGAAATGCGGGTGGGCCGAGGCCACCTTCACGCGCGAGGTAGCTCCGCACACGCCCGTTTCGCCTTTCAGCCGGTTGATTCCGCACCGTCGCGGGCAAAGGTGGCAACTTCGAAAAAAGGAGTACAGGGCTTTCGCCCGGTGCGCCAGTTCGCCGCTCTCAGCCAGGCGGACGTATGCAGGATGCCAGTCCGTTATATCCACGCGTTCCTAGGCCCCACCCGGCCGCATAGGCACAAACACTACGCCCCCAGCGGAGCGGCGCCGGAGCCGGCCGTTCGCATCTTTCTCGATCAGCACCAACTCCTGGTTCCACCCGAGGCCAACCGGCGCCACCAGGCGCCCTCCATTTGCCAGTTGGCCGATGAGCGCCTGCGGGACCTCCGGCGGCGCCGCCGTGAGTATGATTCCATCAAATGGCGCTTGTTCCGGCCAGCCTTTGTAACCATCCCCTTGACGCACTGTTACGTTGCGATATCCGAGATCGCTCAGGATGCACTGCGCCGATTTCGCCAGCTCCGGAACAATCTCAATCGTGTACACCTGTTGCGCCAGTTGCGAGAGTACCGCTGCCTGGTAGCCCGACCCGGTCCGATCTCCAGCACGCGGTCGGTCTTCCGCGGAGCCAGCAGATCGGTCATCAGCGCCACGATGTACGGCTGGGAAATCGTGGCCTCGAAGCCGATCGGAACCGGATGGTCGTCATAGGCCATCGGCCGGTTGGCCACAGGTACAAACAGATGACGCGGAGTGGCGCGCAGCACACGCAACAGCTCCGCGCCACGGATGCCGCGGCTCTCAATCTGTTCCCGCACCATGCGTTCACGATCCGCGGCGTACGGGTCAGCCGAGATCAGGAGACCCGTTAGCGGAAGAACCAGGATGGCGTGAAAAATGCGCGCGCGGCGTGAGTCATGCCGACGCTCGAGCACGGCGAGCCTCCCCCGCTTATTGTATGTCAAGCGGACAGACCCGGCTCGGGCGAGTTTCATGATGCGCTCTTCCGGGTGTATACTCCACTTCGAGGAGAATAGCAGAGCATGCGATCCAACCGGTTTCTGGCCTTGGCTGTCTTGGCGGGTCTCAGCGCGGCGGCCGGCTTTCCACAGAGCGATCCGTTCGCGCAGAACCGGCGGCTGGGGCGTGGGATCAACATCCCCGGGGTGTTCGATCGCAGCGGGGCAACGGTCCCGGAACCGCCCATGAAGCCGGAATACTTCCGGAAGATCAAAGACGCGGGCTTCACCAACGTCCGCCTGGTGATTCGCTGGTCATCCTATTCCCAGCAGGAACCGCCGTTTGCCATCGATGCCGGTTTTCTCAAGAAAGTCAACTGGGCCGTGGACCAATGCATGGCCCAGGGGCTGGCCGTGGTTCTCGACTTCCATTACTACCCGCTGATCAGCTTTACAGGCACCGAGACAAGCAACCAAGATCCGCGGACGAACCGCGCCCGTTTCCTGGCTCTCTGGCAACTGCTCTCCGAACACTACCGGAGCTCGCCACCGGAAGTGATGTTCGGCATACTGAACGAACCGAGCCGGCAGAATCTCGGCGCCGACGCCTGGAACAGCCTGATTGCCGAAACCATACCGCTGATACGCCGCGCCAACCCGAATCGCACCATTCTGATCCAGACGGCGAACGGAGGAGGCTTCGGGTCGATCGACGACCTGCGCATTCCGGAGAGCGAACGCAACGCCATCGTCGAGGTGCATTATTACGACCCCGGCAGGTTCACGCATCAGCAGGCGTCCTGGTCGAGCAACCGCATCTACAAAGATATTCACTGGACCGCATCGGAGGAAGAGCGGGCCGCGGTGGATCGAGCCTTCGCCAAGGTAGCGGCGTGGAGCGAGAAAAACAACCGCCCGCTGTATCTTGGGGAATTCGGCGCATACCAGGCTGCCGATATGCCTTCGCGCGGCCGCTGGACGGACTATGTCGCGCGCACAGCCGAGAAGAACGCCATGAGCTGGTCGTACTGGGGCTTCTGGCGCTGCGGCTTCGATGCATTCGACGCGCGAGCGGAAAACTGGACCGAGCCGCTGCTCAAGGGGCTGGTGCCTTAGCGGGCATCGAAGACATGGAGCGGGAGACGGGACTCGAACCCGCGACGTCCAGCTTGGGAAAACGCTACAAGATCGTGCATTGAGCATCACCGAGTTTCCTGAGACGCACCGAAGTCCACGCCGTTTCCGGATTTGCGCGTGAACCCCGCCCGAATGGAGTCACAACGGAGTCACGACCCGCAGAAATGCGGTCTGCGCGGTCGGGCATCATTCTCGGTGCAGGACTCGCGGACGTTGGCGTAGTCGTCTTCTGTAATTCTGGGGCCGTGCTACCCTAGATATGGTAGCTATTGGCGGTTTCTGCCCTGTGTGTTGTGGGCCTACTGCCGCAGTTTGGAGTTTAGTTATGAATTCTCGGGATACGCACCGCTACGTCCTTCGGGACGGGCATCAAATCGTACAGTTTGGTATTACGAACGGGGCGGTGGATCGCGCCCAAGAACACTTGCGTGATCGGAAGCGGTTCACGACCATGACGGTCGTCGGCCCGGCCGTCACGCGCGACACAGCCCTCGACTGGGAACGGGGACGGATTGAAACTTACCAGCAAACGCACGCTGGCAAAAGGCCCCGCTACAACAAGATGTAAGCACGACACCAACGACTAATCAACGCAAGCAGCCAGGGGGGTTCGCGGGGCCGAAACGACGATGAACGCCCAACAAATCGTCCAACTCCATCGCAACGCAGCAGCAACCGCACAATCGCCCCTTGCACCGACGGACTTGACGCTGACGGCAGCCATCGAACACCTTGTCTGGCGAGCCGCACACGCCCACCACGATGGGCACGACGCCCACGATTTCCTCTCGGCAACCCTAGATGCCACGCAGTGGCCCGCGACAACCGCACGCGACGTTGTCGACGGCAATATCGGCACCTGCATTCTGCCACCACACCACGACCTCATCTTGCTCCGCCACGTCGAATCCCAACTACGAACCAGCATCACGAACAGCGGGTTCACCCCAATGACCGCAAAAGCTCTCACCGGCGCCATCACCGAAATTATCACGAACATCTGGGAGCATGCACGATCAACGAGCCCCGCACTCCTCGCGTACCAACTCGACCCCGAACGCGTCGCTGTGGGGATCGCAGATCTCGGCATTGGCGTCCTCGCTAGCCTCCGCTCCAACCCACAATACCAGTCCCTCACCAGCTCGATGGCAGCGCTGAAAAAAGCCATGGACGTTGGCGTCTCTCGACTCCACGATGAGGGGCGTGGCTACGGTTTCGATACCGTGCTGCGCGCCGTCGCCGATCAATGGGGCGGCGTACGACTCCGGACGGGCGAAGCCATACTTGAGTTCCAGGGAACCAGCGACGTCCGGCACGCCGCCGCAAGCTACGGCGTCAACCTCCCAGGCCTCCAAGTAGCGTTCTCATGCGGCACCAGTCCTCCAACCACGACCGTCAACCTCTAAACGGCGCGCCCCCTTGACAAACAACTCCACTTGGTTCACTATAGTGAGTGAAGATGGTGAATAAACAACAACGACTCGACGTTGCCGCCCTCGTAGGAACGGATGCCCTGTTGGGGAAGCTCATGGGACAAGCCCACTTTCCCCTCCTCCTTGGCGCCATTCTCCGAACGACCCCCGGCACCATCGTCTACCTGGACTTCACCGGGATCACCAACGTCACGGCAAGCTACGTCGCGGCAACAATCGTCCAACTCCTCCGCTTGATCGCCACCGGATCACTCGATCGGCACCTCATCATCGGCGGCATACACGAGGACTACCAAACCGAGATCGAGTACGTCCTCAACCACGAGCACACCCCCATCCTCGTGCGCACCACCACAGGAGCGCTCTGCGTCCTCGGGCCACTCGACACGCCGTACGCGAGAACCCTCGACGCGGTCACCCAACGCGGACGCGTCACAGCGAAAGAACTCCAGCACGCAGCAACCAAAGAACGGATCGGCCAGACCGGGTGGATCAAACGACTCACCACCCTCCACGCGCAAGGCCTCGTACAAAGAACGAAAATTGGGCGCGAGTATGCCTACGAACCCATCACGATGGAGGAATAACCAATGGGCGAAGATTTCATCAGGAAGACAGACAAGTCGTACCGACGCAGTCTCCAACGCGCGGTCCAACGGCGGTTCTTTCCCCTCCCCCTTTTCGTGCAACCCGAGCTCACAACGACGGCCTACCCGTGCCGCCTCCTCGAACCAACAACGACCATCAGTCCCGAGGCGCAACTGCTCCTCCTCCGACACGACGACCACACAATCGACATCCTGGATGAGCACCGGGTCATCGGCAAGGTCGAAGGCGAACCCTGCCACGACCTCAACACCCTCTTGGACGAACAACCAGGCAGCGCGAACATGCTCAAGATTCACCCACTGCAAACCGACGGTACGTACCTGGACTTCACGATCAGCACCGAGGACCAGCACTAACATGGGCTCGCTCCCACCCACGAGCACCAACGCCGCCTTCGAGCCCGCACTCGGGTGCCACGACTGC
This sequence comes from Bryobacterales bacterium, assembly GCA_963768385.1. Taxonomy (GTDB): domain Bacteria; phylum Acidobacteriota; class Terriglobia; order Bryobacterales; family Bryobacteraceae; genus Fen-178. The sequence goes on along the minus strand of CAVYHQ010000011.1, from coordinate 204,207 downwards.
TTCGCCCTGGACGAGTGCGGCGGCCTCTACCACCCCGCAGGAATCGACTGCCTGTGCTACTGCTGCGACAAACCAGACACGTGCACATACCTCTGCCCGCGCAGCAAGAATTTCCTGGCAGTCTGGCGCGACACCAACGGCATCACCATCACCACCACATCCCTACGACAAGACGCCCAACCACTTCCCAATTACATCCCGCTCATCCAACACGGCCACAGACGAACAGCACCACTCCACGCGCCATTTGCAGCACTCACCACGTTCGACGTGACACGACACGACCGACGAACCAACGACATGGTCCGCGACCCCCACGCGATGCGCGCCAAGTTCCAACTCGAACCCGCTGCCGGCATCATCCTCTCCTCTGTTGCGCCCGACCGGGAGCTGGAGCGCTACTGGCGCGAGCGCCACGACCGACGGCTCGTCGAAGGCATCACGGCGACGAACCCAACCCACATCATTGCGCCCAACTTCTCGCTGTTCCGCGACGTACCACGATTTGACAACCTGGCGAACATCAAACGCTCACTCTTGTGTGCCGAAGAATTCAGCACGGCAGGACTCAGCGTCATCCCATACCTTGCCGGGATCACCGCGCATGACTGGGAGCGCTGGGCAGGGTTCTTGCGAGAACACCACGACATCACGATGGTCTGCAAAGAGTTCCAAACCGGCCCCGGTGCGAGCATCATCGGCGCTTGGCATATCAGCCGCCTCCAAGAACTCCAACAACGGCTCGCTCGACCACTGCACATCCTCGCCATCGGCGGCAGGAGACACCTGGCACAACTCCACACGTTCGCGCACTGGACGATCATCGATTCCGTCCCGTTCATGCGCACCATGCACCGCCGCACCCTCACGCCGCACGGTTGGCAGGAGACACCCACACCACCGACAGCACCACTCGACGACCTGCTCGCGCACAACATCACCGCGTACGACACGATCATCGTGCAATGCCACCAGCGCACCACACTCCCACGAGTCGCTCCACGACATGCACCCAGCGCTCACCCCGATCAACTCACGCTGTGGCCAGACCACCTCCCAAACGCGAGCGCAGGAGCTCGCAAGAAAACAGCATGAGCACAACCTTTAAAGGACCAGAAGCGTCTCCCAAGAGCATGGTCGGTGGCGAGCTTACAAGCATGCTCCTGAACGGCTTTCGGCTCACGCTTTCTGCCGACGAGTTCGAAGCGTACACGCTGCCACTTCCCGACAACAGTCAACTCAAAGGACTACGCACCGAGAATCCAGACTGGTTCCTCTCCTGGCGCGACGGCACAGTGTACGCCCTTGCGCGCGTCCCACAACCCACTACCACCATCGGCCAGCCCACACGACTCCGTTGCAGCGACCACCTCCCATTTCTCGTAGCGCTCATCGACGAACTCCTCCCGCGAAAATTCCCGTCGTACGAGTCATTCCGGCGCCGTCCGTTCGCGTTCATCGGGAAGAAGGACGAACTCGTCAGCAACATCGCCAAACACCTTCGGCAACCACCGGCGCTACTCCGCGACTTCGCGATACGGCCGACGTTCATGCTCGAAGCAAAGATCATCGAGCCAACACCAGACGACACGAACATCGGCCTCTTTCTCACCATCAACACCAAATGGGAGATCACCGCGGACATCGCGGCGCTCAATGCCGCGCGCGTCGATCTCGCCGGCCTCTACGTCATCCGCCGCAATCCCGCGCCTGACGAACGACGACTTGTCGGACAAGTCCAGTCCGTCACGGGCAACACGATCCAGCTCAAAGCGGCATATGACGACCAGACCACGGTCAGCACGAACGACGTCTTCCTCGAAGGGTCAAAGACGAGTTTCGCACGATGCCTCAAAACACTCCTGGGGCGCGACTACGAGTTCTTCGAGCAGTCACGACAACGGGAAGAAGCCAAGTTCCTCGCCGGCCCCGCGATCAACGGCCTCCTCGAACACTTCCACCAGTTCTTCCAAAAAGACCCGGTCTTGACGATCACGGATGAACTCAAGGTCACGATCAACGAACAACTCGCCCTGACGAACACGCCAGCGTACCAGACCATTCACGTCGCGCCACCGGTCCAGTACTACTTCAACCCCGCACGCACGAAAGCAAGCCCGTACCCTTGGGTAGGCATACAACAGTACGGGCCATTTAGCAAAGACACGTTTCCGAAACGCTCGCCGCACATCATCGTCGTCTTCCCGGAGAACACTCAAGGAGCGACCGAAGCATTCCTCCGTTGCCTCCGCGACGGGATCACCATGAACGGACGATCACCGTACGAGGGAGGGTTCGCCAAACTCTACGGCCTCCTCAACCCCACGTTCACGATGGTCAAAGTCCCCGTCAACGATCTTGCCGGTCCCGCCAACGCGTACCGGCGCGCCATTGAAGAGTATCTTGCGGCCAACCCCAACGCTCCCGACGCCGCCATCGTCGTCCTCAACGACGCCCAAGCAGACCTCCCGGACAACAGCAGCCCGTACCTCGTGGCAAAAGCCACCCTCATGCTCGCAGGGATTCCCGCACAGGAGATCAAGACGTTGAAAGTCACCAAGTCACCCTACGAGCTCCAGTACATCCTGCAAAACTTCACAATCGCCCTCTACGCGAAAATGAACGGGACACCTTGGACGGTCAACCAGGACACGACAATCAGCGACGAGCTCGTGATCGGAATCGGGACGAGCGAGATCAGCGAGAACAGGTTTGCCAAGAAGACACGGTACGTCGGCATTACGACCGTCTTTCGTGGCGACGGGAATTACCTCCTCAGCCACGTGAGCAAGGACTGCACGTACGACGAATACCCCAGCGTGCTCCAGGATACGACCGAACGCATCCTCCAAGACATCAAGCAACGCAACGGGTGGAATCCCGGCGACAACATCCGCCTCATCTTCCACTCGTACAAACCGCTCAAGAACGTCGAGATCGCGGAGATCACGAAACGAGCAGCACTCGCCGTCGGCAAAGAGCAGACCATCGAGTTTGCGTTCCTCACCGTGACCATGGAGCACCCATTCCTCGTCATCGACCCAACGCAACCCGGCAAGGCCACAAGGAACGGCACGAAAGCAATCCTCGTCCCCGAGCGCGGTACCATCACACAACTCGACCGGTACACCAGACTCGTGTGCACGAACGGCCCGATGCTCGTCAAACACGAAAACGCATCACTCCCGGCGCCCCTGCTCGTGCACATTCATAAGGGGTTGACGTTCAACGACCTCGCGTACCTCAGCGAACAAGTCCTCAAGTTCACCGGGCTCAGTTGGCGCTCCGCCCTCCCCGCAAGAAAACCCGTGAGCATCTACTATTCAGAACTCATTGCGGGACTCCTCGGCCGCCTCCGCAATGTCGACGGCTGGACGCCCGCCATCTTGAACATGAAGTTGCGCGCGAGCAGATGGTTCCTATGAACATCCTCGCCACCCCCTACGCCATCGAGCGAGCAAAACTCGCAGCAGACACCGCAAGCGCGGCGTGGCCAAGCCCCGAAGCAGGATTTCTCGACTACCTCGACATCACCACCGGCATCCAGCCCCCACAGCGCGCCACCGTCCTCGACCGTCTGGATGAGACCCCGATGCTCGCCAGCGCCGGGTATCAGTACGCGAACCCCCACTTCGCGCGACCAGCACACTACGACGATACTTGGGCGCGGCACTTCCGGCGCCTCGCGCAGAAACAAGCGTTCCCCATCGACCGAGAAAGCTACTTCTTTCGTCCACTGGACCTCCTGGGGATCTGCATCGGCGCACACTACTGCCCCGCGCTGACCGAGCAAGACCGATCATGGCTGCGCGGCATCCTCGAACAAGGACGCGCCCGACTCACGGAACCAAGCCGCGCGTACTACGTTGGTAGCGTCGCGGGTTGGCACCTCGGCGCACCATGGCCGATACAAACCCCTCGGATCAACGACCTCTCGCTCCCCATCCTGAGTTTGTTGTACTGGATGACCAACCAACGCCAGCTCGCGACCAGCACCAACCTGAAGATTCCCGAGCAAGAACTCGCAACCGCCATCCTGGTGCGCGCGTTCACGGCACAGGATGCGTATGACGACCTTGCTGACGCCGGCCTCATCCTCCACGCCGCACAAGCCGTCGTGGAACGCGCGATACAATCCCGCATCGAAGAGACCTGGCAGGCACCCAGGAATACCGACGCTGCCTCAGCACTCGTGCGAAGGATTTGTGACCGGTTCCCGATTATCGCGGCCGCGCTGTGCCAACGCCACGACCAGCGCACCACAATACTGATGACGGATGAGTATGACGTCCAAGACTTGCTCGGCGCACTCCTCAAACTGCACTTCGCCGACGTTAGACCAGAAGAATGGACGCCCAGCTACGCCGGGAACGCCAGCCGCATGGACTTCTTGCTCAAACCCGAGCAGGTCGTCATTGAAGCAAAGATGACGCGCAAGAACCTCGATCAAAAAGAGCTCACGAACGAGCTCGCCATCGACATCCTGCGATACCAAGCACACCCGGACTGCAGAACCCTCATCTGCTTCGTCTACGACCCAAGTGGGAGATGCACGAACCCGACCGCGCTAGAAAACGACCTCACGAAAGACCACGTCGCCCTCAACGTCGTCGTCATCGTCAGACCAAAACACCACTAGAACCACCAGGGCTGTACGCTGCTGGTATTCATCTGGTATAACCAGCGGAGGATCACGCAATGGAAATTCACGAATTCGTCGACACGTACTCAGATGACGTTATCTACCTCCTTGAAGGACGGACGGCGCTGCTGACGCACCCCCTACGATCTGAGCTAAAGGAACTCCTCGACGCCTCGACATGCCGCCTGCTTGCCGTCTTCATGATCGGCAATATTGAACTCATGCTCTCGCAGTGGCGTGAGAAAGACCACAATGACATCCTCAATGCGTACTTCGAAGAGCGCAAGAACGGCGAGCGCGTTGCCGCGTTATGCGCGGCATTCCAGGGTGCCGGCATCGCCGTCAACGCAGAGGTGTTCGACGACTACCTGGCCATCAAGTACCTGCGAAACACCATCGTCCACCGCAAGTGGAAGGACCACGAGAAGGAATGGCTTCTTGAGCGCGGATTCCCCACCGACACGAGAAAGCTGACGAAGAACCACCTAGACCGGATGCTACACGTGAACCAGAACATGATGTTCTACATCTTCCTCACCAGCATGCCTGCACCCGGCACAAACAAACCCGCCAAACTCCTCAAACTCGACGAACGCACAACGCGTCAAGAAGACGAAACCGGCATCCTCCATTTGCGCGACCTTGACCGCATTATTTGGAACAATCTCGACCGCATCCACACAGTCCTTCACGAAGCCATCGAGCAGGCGGCCACAAGCGAACTATATAACTGGACGAGCGCTTGGACGAAGAGCGATATCGCAGCAATGAGCGGCGAGGACCGCAAACGATTCTTCTACCTCGCCGCAAGACGCGCCAGCGAAAACAACTACGACCCGCTCATTCGGCACCGCGCGCTCGCGGCCGAGGCACTCGCATTCTGGCAAGAATACTGGCAGCGAGCAGAGCACAACCGCGGACTCCACGACGAGCAAATCGAGCAGAGCATTGACGTCCTTCGCAGCCCGTCCTTTGCAAAGCTAGCCGCCGACGCACCATGGTGTTTAACCACCGCAGGGGTTCCCGATGACAATGTGCATCGCCTCCTCGACCAAGTACTTGGCGGTAGTGCCCCGTTCACGGGAGAACAGGTCGCCAACGCGCTCCGCGTTGGCCACCTTGCATGGGAGGTCATTCCAAATATCGTGCCAGCCGTACTCCTGACCGTGTACCTTCCCATCATCGACCCCGAGCACACGGCTGCATATCTCCGAGAAGGGCAACGGGCGCTTGGAGCATTTCGGTTGAACTGCTTGTGGTACTCATGGGTTGAGCGTCACCAGCCAATGGTTGAGGACGGCCCCGGCTTCTACGAGTTGATGAGCGCCGACCTCGCGACGCGCCCCTCCAAATAGCTGCGAGCTACGAGAGTAATTGTCGGTATTCGAAGTCGCCTCGCCCGACGAGGTATTCGATGAGCCGTTCTGCCGCACCTCTTGCGTCTCTGTTGTCGCTGGCGATTGCGGCTTTGAGTATTGCTTGGAAGTGGTCGCGGCTAGCGAGAAAAACAACCGCCCGCTGTATCTTGGGGAATTCGGCGCATACCAGGCTGCCGATATGCCTTCGCGCGGCCGCTGGACGGACTATGTCGCGCGCACAGCCGAGAAGAACGCCATGAGCTGGTCGTACTGGGGCTTCTGGCGCTGCGGCTTCAGCTCTTGATCAACAACGGGGGCAGGCCCCGAATCCCAAGGTGGTAAAACATTCTTGGGAGAATACGTTTGACCGACTCTGAGATCGTTTTAGGCCTACCCCAATACGAGATTAGCAACATCGAGCGCAGCGGCGGCACGATTACGATATCGGCCCGGTATTCTGGGCCGATATCGTGTCCCCAGTGCGGAGGCTCGCGGCTGCGAAACAAAGGCTGGTGCCGCCGGCTCGTCCGCCACGACGACTGGGGGTTTCGCCGCGGCCTGATGGATCTGCGGGTGCGCAAGCGGCGCTGCCTGGATTGCGGCCGCTCGTTCCGCCAGCAGTTGCCGGGCGTGCAGCCCCGTCAGAGAGCCAGTGAGAGTTTCCAGCAGATGGTCTATCAGCAGCACCTAGATGGCATCAACCGGAGCTGCCTGGGCAGACGCAAGGGCATCGGCGCCGCCACCGTGCAGCGCTACTTTCTCCGCCACCTCCAGCGGCGGGCTCGCCAGGATCACCCGCCGGCTTGTCCCAGGGTTCTGGGTATCGACGAGCACTTCTTCACGCGTAAGAAGGGTTATGCCACCACCTTCTGCGATCTGAAGAACCACCGCATCTACGATGTCACGCTGGGCCGGTCGGAAGCCGCCTTGGAGTCGTATTTTGTTCGTCTTGAAGGCAAAGAGCAGGTGCGGGTCGTCTGCATGGATCTGGCCGTGGTCTACCGCGCGATCGCCCAAAAGCACTTTCCCAGAGCGGTGATCGTCGCCGACCGCTTCCATGTGATCCGCATCGTAAACCGCCACTTCCTGGCCTGTTGGCGAGAGATGGATCCGACCGGCTCCAAGAACCGCGGCTTGGTCTCATTGATGCGGCGCCACCGCCACAACCTCAAACCCGAGCAGCAACTGCGACTGCTCGCGTACCTGGCCGAGCATCCGGCCTTGGGTGTCATCTACCGCTTCAAGCAACGGCTTTGTTATTTGTTGCTGAAGAAGCACAAAACGCGCAGGCAGTGCCAAAAACTGATCCCCCGTTTCCTGCGGGCCGTCGTCGAGTTGCGCCAGTCCGGACTGGCGCAACTCGTGGCCCTCGGAGACACCCTCCATGCCTGGTCGGAGGAAATTGCGCGCATGTGGCGCTTCACTCGTTCCAACGGCATCACCGAGGGTTTCCATAACAAAATGGAAACTCTCAGCCGACAGGCATACGGGTTCCGCAACTTCGAAAACTACAGGCTTCGGGTGAAGGTGTTATGTTCTTAGAAAGGTTTGGGATTGGGGTTTGCCCCCGTTGTTGGCGTAGAGCCGCGGCTTCGATGCATTCGACGCGCGAGCGGAAAACTGGACCGAGCCGCTGCTCAAGGCGCTGGTGCCTTAGCGGGCATCGAAAACATGGAGCGGGAGACGGGACTCGAACCCGCGACGTCCAGCTTGGGAAGCTGGCATTCTACCACTGAATTACTCCCGCGTTCCTGTCAAATCAGCCATCCACTGGACCAAGGCTCCCGTCCATCCGGTCCGTGGCGCTCAAGACCTTCTCCGCCCACACTATACCACAGAGCGGGTCCGTCTCGGCGGCGTTCTGCAGCCGCCGGAAACAAGACTTCAGGCCAAGCGCCGGCGCAGCAAGCGCGTGGCATGGCAGGCAAGCTGCCGAATCGCTCGTGCTACCATCGGTACACCGGTGAAAAAAAGGAGGAAGAGCAGAGAGGCGCCAGCGCCGGTGGCCGTGCCCTCTCGTGAGGTCCCGGTTTGGATGGCGCCAGCGCTGATCGCCCTGTGCGCCGTGCTTTTCTATTGGGCGCCGATGACGTCGCCCTCGGCCAGCATCCAGTGGGATGCCGCCGACATGCACTATCCTCTCCAGAAGTATTTCTCCGATCGCGTCCTCTCGGGCAAGTTGCCATTCTGGACGCCCTATCTGTTTTCCGGCTACCCGATTCTGGCCAATCCCGAAGTGGGTGCGTGGTATCCGCCCCACTGGCCTTTCTTTCTGGCCGGCATCGCTCCCCGCACTATCCAGTTCGAACTGGCCTTGAACGCGTTCCTGGCTTGCCTGGGTGCTTATTTCCTGATCTCGAGACACGTGACCAGCCGCGCCGCCGCGGTATTGGGCGCACTGGCCTACGGGCTTTCGGGCTTCTTCGCGGGCCATAGCTCGCACGTGGGCCTGTTTTCGGCCGCCGCGGGGTTCCCGTGGCTGTTGCTGGCCTACCGGCGCGCGGCCGATTCCGCGGCCCTCCGCTACACCGCGCTGGGTGGCATGGCGGGCGGCGCCATGATTCTGGCCGGCTATACCCAGACGGCGGTATACGGCTTCCTGGGACTGGGCCTGTACGCCCTCGCCGATCTTGATGGGCACAGACGGCGCTGGCTTCGCGCCGCGGCCATCGTAGGCGGCATGCTGGCAGGCGCGCTGGCCTGTGCGGCCATTCAGATTCTGCCGGGTCTGGAACTGGTCGGCCACTCCATCCGCGCCGCATCCAACTATTCCACCGCCAGCGAAGGGATCCTGCACGCGCCAGCCCTGATGACGCTGCTGGCGCCGGACTGGCTGGGCGCCATTTCCGGCAACTACCAAGGGCCGCCCGACATAACCCAGTATTACTTCTACGCCGGCCTGCTCCTTCCACCCCTTGCTGCGCTCGGCGCAGTCAAGACCAGGGCACGCCTGCCCGGCCTGTTGCTCATCGTCCCACCGGCGTGGTACATGCTCGGACCCACCGGCGGCTTTTACCGGCTGGTGGCGCTGGCGCCGGGCCTGAACAAGTTCCGGGCGCCCATCCAGGGCTGGTTCGTGGTGGCGTTCGGATTGGCGCTGTTGGCCGCGGCGGGCGGCAACTGGCTGTTCGCGCGCTGGCGCGTTCCATACCTGGGAATCATTGTCGTCTGCATTCTCTTCGCCGACGTCTGGTACTGGAACTCGCTCAACAACCCGCTGGCCTACGCCCGCGCCAGCTTTGAGGAGCTTTACGGCGCGCGGGAAGAAGTCGGCCGCCAGCAGGTGGCCGCCCGCCAGCCTCCGCTCACGCGTTTCGACGGACCGCGCTACCTGGCCGCGCTAGGTCCGCAGGATCACCCACTGGACTTGAAACTCGAAGCCACCTATGGGTACTTCGCTCTCGAGCCGGCGGTCTACGACGAATACATTGAAGCCATCGAGCGGAATTCCAAGCTGCGCGACGGTCTCAACGCCAGCCGCTTTCTGAACATGACCACGGGCACGCTGGACCCCAACCCGTCCGTGCTGCCGCGCGCTTACTTTCCCAAATCGGTGGCGGACGTAAGCAGCCCTGCCGAATCCCGGCAGGCATTGGAAACGCTCGATCCCAGAACCCAGTCCGTGGTGCTCCTGCCGCACAGCCCGATCCGGCAGGACCCAGCCGCCACGGCGTCCGTCATCTCCTATGATGAGCAGTCGTACCGCATCCGCTATCACGCCGCTTCGCCGAGTCTGCTGAAACTGAGCGTCGCCTGGTATCCCGGCTGGCGGGCTACCCTGAACGGCGGGGAACTGCCGGTGGTTCGCGTGGATCACGCCCTGATGGGGGTGGTGGTCCCCGCCGGAGATGGCGAAGTAGAGTTCCGCTTCCGCTCGAATTATTTCGCTCCCGGCCTGGCGATCACGCTGCTGGCGGCGCTTGGCCTGGGCCTGCTGGCGTGGCGCAACCCTTGAGAATGTTCTCCAGAATGTCGGGAATCTCGAACACTGCGCGGTTGTGAAGCCGCCCTGTGGCGGCGCGGAACCGCGCGTAGGCGGCGGGCTCGAGCAACTCGTCCACTGCCCGCGCAATCCGCCGGAAGTTCGGCAATACCACACCCACGCCCTGCTCGCGAACCCACTCGGCGTTGTAGCGCTCCTGAGGAAGCGTCCAGGCATTGCGCTCCACAATCACCGGCAGCCGCATGGCCACCGCCTCGCTGATGCTGCCCGGCCCCGGCTTGCCGATGAAGTAATCCGCGAGCTGCATGTAGCGCGGCACTTCCTTGGTGAAGCCTTCGATAAAAACCGGCGCCTGGCGCGGAAGCGTCCCCAGCCGCGACGCCAGCTTCTGGTTGTGACCGCAAATCAACAGAAGCTGCCGGTCCGGTAAGCTCCGGGCGATCTCCAGCATTACCGCCGCGCCCTGGCCGCCGAACAGAACCAGCCCCACCGGCAGCTCCGGATCGAATCCCAAACTCGCGCGCGCCTCCGCCCGCTCCGCCGGCCGGAGCGGCTCCATGTCGTAGAACCGCGGGTTCAGAATCATGCCCGAAACGCGGTGCACCTTGGTTTCCGGGTGGCCCAGGGCCAGCGCCTGTTCCACAGCCCGGTCCGATCCGCAGATGAAATGCTGATCCTGCCGCTCCATCCAGAAGTGCGGCGGGTAGTCCGCCAGATCGGTAAGGATGGTCACCAGGGGCGCACCGGGCAACACGCGCTTCAGGCTTTCGCCCAGCGCGCGATTGAAATTGGGGACCAGCGACACCACCATGTCCGGCCGGCTTTCCCGCCAGAACTGTTCGAGCACGCGCACCTGCGGCCCGTGAAACATGCGGATCAGCAGGTGCATGCCGGCCGTAAGCTGCCCGGCCCCCAGCGTCCAGCCCTTCTTGAGCATCAGGTTGTACACGTCCTGGAGCCGCAAGCCGGTGATTTTGCGGAAGACGTTGAGCGAATCGAGCAGCTCCTGCAAATTCACCATGCGGATCTCAAATGGGCGATTCTGCCGCTCCATCACCTGGCGCAGGGCGTCAGCCGCCGCGCGATGTCCGCCGCCGGCGTCGAAAAAGATGAAGTCGAGCTTCTTCATCAGTCCGATTGTGCCACGCTGCACAAGTCTCGTGGCAAAAAACAGATCGATTAACGCATGTTTTTCACGGATGTCACCGAATTGTAGCCGTCTCCAGGCTACAAGTTGGGTGTATGACGCTGGCCGCCACGCTGACCTTTATTTCGCACCGCGACCATACCCTGATGCGGCGCGTCAACCGGTGGCCGGCGCCGCGCTGGATTCGCGCCTGGATGCTCTGCGCCACGCGCGGCGGCGATGGATGGCTGTGGTACGCCATGGGCCTGGTGATCCTGTTGTTGGGCGGTGGCCAGCGATTCCCCGCAATTGGCGCCGCGGCCCTGGCGGCGGGAGTGGGAATCGCGGCCTTCCTCCGCTTGAAGAAGGCCACCGGCCGCAAGCGCCCCTGCGCGCTGGAACCCCATTGTTGGGCCACCCTGCTGCCGCCCGATCAATTCTCGTTTCCATCGGGCCACACCATCACGGCTTTCGCGGTGGCCGTGTCGCTCAGCCTTTTCTATCCGGAGTTGGCCGCCGGCCTGCTTTTTTGCGCTCTCAGCGTGGCGGCCTCGCGCATTCTGCTGGGCATGCATTTCCTCAGCGACGTGCTGGCGGGCGCGGCTATCGGCACGGCGCTGGCGTACGGAGCGGTGTGGCTGGTTCTTCTTGGCGGGTCTCTCTGTTAAACTGGCAAGTTGTCCCCGCATCCGTCCCGCGCCGGAGAGTGGTTTCTGCGCTCCGGCATTCAGCAACCGAACGGCGGCGTAGCCCGCTATTACTGCACAGACCTGGCGCGCAACCACGCGATCTCGACCGAAATCACCGGCTACGCGGCCAGCACTTTCATCTATCTGCACTCCATTTCGGAGGACGCGCGGTACCTCGACCGCGCTCGTTCCGCGGCCCGTTTTCTGACTCGCACGGCATGGGACTCCGCATCCGCAACCATCCCGTTTGAAATCGGCCCGCCGGCCTTTACCTATTTCTTCGATTGCGGCATCGTGGTTCGGGGCCTGCTCTCGGCCTGGCGCGCCACCGCCGATGAGGAGTTCCTGGACGTGGCGGCCGCGCTGGGCAAGTCCATGGTCCGCGACTTCGCCTCCGCGGACGGCAGTTTCCACCCCGTCCTGTCGCTTCCCCACAAGCGTCCGCTGGAACGTGATGCCGGGCGCTGGTCGCGGTGTCCGGGATGCTATCAGCTCAAGGCCGCCATGGCTTGGTGGGACCTGCTCCATGCCACCGGCGATGCGCAATTCCGTGAACCCTATGAGCGCGTGTGGGAGTATTCCCTGGGCGCCTGCGACGGCTTCCTGCCCGGCCACGTCCAGCACCCCAAGGTCATGGACCGCCTGCACGCCTTTCTCTACTTCCTGGAAGGCCTCCTGCCGAGCGCCCAGGAACCGCGCGGCGCGGCGGCCATCCGCCATGGAATCGACCGCGTCGCGCATCAGCTTCGCGAGATTGCGCCGGAGTTCGAGCGCTCCGACGTTTACGCCCAGTTGCTGCGCATGCGCCTCTATGCCGATGGGGCCGGCGTCATGCCGCTGGATCGCGCCGCCGCGCAATTCGAGGCGAAAAGACTGGCGGAATTTCAGGCCGCCGGTTCCGATCTGCCCACCGGCGGCGGTTTTTATTTCGGACGTCAAGCCGGGGCTTGGCTCCCCTACGTGAACCCGGTGTCCTCGGCCTTCGCGCTTCAGGCGCTGGAACTTTGGGACGAATGCCGCACCGGAAAAGCACGGGTCTGGCGGCACCTGCTGATCTGAACTTGAAACCGGGAATCCAGCTCGCCTTCTGGTACGCGGCCGCGCGCGTGGCCGGGGCCTTGCGTCCCAAGTGGCGCAGGTCCCCGACCTGCCAGCCGCGCCCCGCAGAAACCGGCATCTCCGTGATCATTCCGTCGCGCAACGGAAAGTTGCTGCTGGAAGCGCAACTGCCCGGTATCGCGCGGGAACTGGAATCGTTCACGGCGGAAATCATTGTGGCCGATAACGGCTCCGACGATGGCACCGCCCAGTGGCTCCGCGCCGCCTGGCCGCAGGTGCGCATCGAGCTGTCCCATCCGCCGCTTTCCTTCGCCCGCGCTGTGAACCGCGGCACGGCGCGCGCGCGGTACTCGCATGTCTGCCTGCTCAACAACGACATGCTGCTGGAGCCCGGCTTCTTCGGAGCGCTGGTCCGCGCTTTCCAGCAGGTGCCCGATCTGTTCTGCGCCACGGCGCAGATCCGCTTCCCCGAGGGCGTCCGCCGCGAGGAGACCGGCAAGGCGGTAATGGCGCAATCCCGCCCGGACGACTTCCCCATCCGCTGCGACGAGCCGCTTCCGGGCGAGGACCTGAGCTACGTGCTCTACGGCAGCGGCGGCTGCTCGCTCTACGACGCCGCCCGGTTGCGCGCGCTGGGCGGCGTGGATCAGGCCTACGAGCCGGCCTACGTGGAAGACCTCGACCTCGGCTACCGCGCCTGGCAGCGCGGATGGCCCAGCGTGTACGTGGCGGGCGCGGTGGTTGAGCACCGCCATCGGGCCACTACCTCGCGCTATTACACCGATGCGCAGCTCGAGGAAATCCTGGAAGCCAATTACCTGAAGTTCCTGGTACGCGCGGTGGCCAGCCCGAAGCTGTTCCGCAAGCTGTGGCGGCAGGCAATCCGAAGACTGCGGACGAGGGTTCGGCCCGCCCTGCTGAGAACAGCCGCGCGGATGGCGCTGGAAGGAGGGCCGACGGGCGTGCCGGAGTACTCGGAAGAGTTGATTCTGGCACTCACCAGCGGCGCCGTGGCAGTCTTCCCCGGACAGGTCGTTTCAGGCCGCCCGCGCGCACTGATAGTCAGTCCGTACCCGGAGGCTCCTCTAGCAGCGGGTTTTGATCCGGTCCTGGTCGCGTTCACCAAACGGCTGGCCACGCCCCCGCCAGAGATTCTGGCGGCTTGCGTCGAGGTGGTTCTGGTGCTGGAGGAGTCCGCTTCGCCCGCCTTCCGCGCCGCCTTGCACCAAACCGTGCGCAAGTGGCAGCCCGCCGTCGCGCGACTCGAGGCCCCGCAGATGGCGCAGTACGCCGCCGATTGTGCGCCGGCTCGCGCCACCCTGGTCGAGCCCGGCATCACCTGACATCCCAGGACCCACCCGCCGCATCCAGATTTCGTGTAACCAAAATGCCTTCGAATGCACCATTAAAGATGACGCCGCATTGGCGGTGTCGGCCCGTGGTTTACTCGAAGTACTATGAGTACTTGACCCGAGTAAGTATCGGAAACGCCAGCGCCTAAGCAAAAAGGGCCAAAATTTGCTGGTCGAAAAAAAGACTTTATCGGTTAAAGTAATTCTTGGAGAGAATGCCTACGTCGCTCAGTTCGCTTGAGAGCAGGGGAACCAACCGGGCCTTGGATTTGGCTCGCGTGCTTCTGGTGCACGGCGAACTTGCACCCCGCCTGGCCCTGCGGACCATATTGCAAGCCGGTGGCTACTCTGTGGACGTAGCCGCCACGCCGGCGGAAGCCATCAGCAAGCTGGATGAAGGACGGTATGCACTGGTCCTCAGCGATGCGGAGTTCGGGTCGCGCCCGGCCGGCCGCAATGTTCTGGCTTACGCGCGCGTCAAAGACTACCGGCCGGCAACGGCCCTGGTGACATCGTACGAGCCCAGCCAGAAGCACCGCCCCGGGCGAGGCAAACATCACATCTCCATCTATACCGAGAACCTGCCGAACCTGCTGGGCGAGGTTGCGGAACTCATCGGGGTGCGCGCCAGCCGCCGCTACCGGCCGCTCCGGCAGGCGGGTTAGCGTCCGCGTCCGCCGCCACCACCAGACGTTGAGCCGTGTCCCGCCGAGGAGGATCCCGCGGAAGAAGCCGCCGTGGATCCGCTGCTCATGGACGGTCCCGAGGAGCCCGACGGGGCGGCAGCAACCGTCCCCGCGTATCCGCCAGACCCGGGACTCATGGTTGGGTACACTGACCCGGTACCAGTGCCGCCCAAGCCGCGGTTGCCATTAAACGAAGGTGGCACGTAATAAGCTCGGGTCACCGTCTGCGGGCTCCAATACTGGTATCCGTAAGGACTCCAGGCCCCGCCACCGCATGGGATGTAGGTGATCAACCCATACCAGGGGTTGTAGCGCCAGCCGGGCGCGCACGGGCTTGGCGGGCACGGTTGCGAAGTCGAAGTCGGCGTCACAAACGAGAGACCCCCACAGCCCGAATCGCGCACTTGTTTGGCCGCGGAGACGTTGGCCATGGCCACCAATTGGCCGCGCCGTCTGCTCCAGTTATTCAGGCTGTCGGTATCTTCTTTGTCGAATTTTTCAACAGACGCCATCGTGTCGCCAAGGCCCAGCATCTTGCCTCCCGCCACCAGCACGTTCTGTCCGGCAATCTGTACGGAGGCAAGGCCCTCGAAGACCTTGAGCCGGGCGGGCGCCGTGTCGAGGCGGTACAAGCCCTTCTTGCCAAGCGACACCGTGCCGTCTTTGCAGACCAGCGTCACGTTGGTGTCTTTGGCGATCTCATCGGCTTCCACCACGGCCGAGCCTGTCAGCAACTCCAGCCGGGTGTCGATGAGGCGGTTGGTGAGCATTTTGAACGAGCCGTTCTCACCCAGGCGTAGAACCACGCCCGGGGTCAGCAGGACCTCCGCGCGTCCTTCAGCCGTGCGCACCACGGCGTTCTCTTTCACATCGGGGAAGTGTGTGGGAGACGGCTCCACAATCTGGTCGCTGAGGTACACCTTGCCTTCGACGTATGAGATCAGGCCCGACTTGGCCGAGATCACAGGTTGCGCCAGCGCCGGAATCGCGCTCAACGCGAGGATTACCGCCAGGAACCCCGCTATCCATACCGGCTTCATAGACACCTCGCCTATCTATAGATTGAGCATTATAGAGACGCTTGTCAACCGGATTCGGTTGTATCTTTCGGGCTAGGGTGCCCTCAGGGCCCGGCCGTCAAAGCCGGACGATCTTGTCTGAATTGAAGCCCTTTAGCGCATTACGCGTGTCCACCACCAGGCGCGCGCGGCGAAGCAGGGCCTGGTAGTCGAAGGCGGAATGGTCCGTGACGATCACCACGCAATCGGCGTCGGCGGCGGATTCTTCCGGGACAGCGTGGAGGTCCAGGCCGTCGACGCGAATTGCGGGGACGTGGGGGTCGCTGTAGGTCAGGACCGCCCCGCGCTGTTTCAGCAGCAGCATGACGTTGAGCGCCGGCGATTCCCTCATGTCATCGATGTCCCGCTTGTAGGCCACGCCCATGACATGGATACGCGATCCTTTTACCGGCTTGCCCGCGTCGTTCAGCGCGTTCTGCACCTTGTCGGCTACAAAGTGGGGCATCTGGCCGTTGATGTATCCCGCCAGCTCGATGAAGCGCGCCTCCATCCCGGCCTGCCTGGTCTTCCACGAAAGATAGAAGGGATCGATGGGGATGCAGTGCCCGCCCAAACCCGGGCCGGGATAGAACGGCATGAAGCCGAACGGCTTGGTGGCCGCGGCGTCGATCACTTCCCACACGTCGATCCCCATGCGGTCGCACATCAGCGCCATCTCATTCACCAGCCCGATATTGATCATGCGGAAAGTGTTCTCCAGCAGCTTGACCATCTCGGCCACCTGCGTGGAGCTCACCGGCACCACGCACTCGAGCGCCTGCGAGTAGAACAACTGGCCCATCCCGGTGCACGCCGGCGTGCAGCCCCCCACCACCTTGGGAATGTTGGCCGTCTGGAATTTCGGATTGCCTGGGTCCACGCGCTCCGGGGAGAAGCACAGGAAGAAATCGCGGCCCACTTCCAGGCCCGATTTCGACAGCATGGGGAGCACCAGCTCATCTGTGGTCCCGGGGTAGGTGGTGGATTCCAGAATGATGAGCATCCCCGCATGGAAGTGCCTGGCGATTTCCTGGCAGGCGGAGACGATATAGCTCATATCCGGATCTTTGGTCTTGCGCAGCGGTGTGGGCACGCAGATGTTGATAGTGTCCAGCTCCAGCACTGCCGAAAAATCGACGGTAGCTCGAAGCTTTCCGGATTCCACCAGCGGGCCGAGCGTGGCGCTGGGAACGTCGCCGACATACGAGTCTCCGGCGTTCACGCACCTGGCCTTCTCCGGGCTGAGGTCGATCCCGGTAACGCAGAATCCCGCCTTGGCGAACTCCACCGCCAGCGGTAGCCCTACGTATCCCAGGCCCACGACTCCCACGCGCGCCCGGCGCGTGCGGATCTTCTCTTCCAGAATTTCGGCGGTTGTAGGCATTTCGAGCCGTGTTTCAGGCATCAAACTGGTATTCTCCCACATTTCCGCCGTGAGGCCGCGGATAGGTTGGCATGACCCGTGCTCTAGGAGTTTCGCTTCAGACGCCAAATGGCCGACACGCTGTGACGAGCGAAAGCCCTGAACGTACAAAGGAGACTTCGATGTTTCTAGCGCTGTTTGTTATTTTGCTGGTAGTGTGGCTGCTGGGTTTTTTGGCGTTCCACATTGCCGGCGGGCTCATCCACCTCCTGTTAATAATCGCGGTGATTGCTTTCGTAGTGCACGTCCTCAGGAGGTCGTAGCAAGGAAGTTTACCAGTTCGCGGTTCACCTCGTCCGCGTGGGTCCAGGTGATGCAGTGCGGCCCGTCCTTCACCACCAGTAAGCGGGCCCCCGCGATCAGTTTGGCGGTCCGGATTCCCGAAGCGCTGATAGGTACAATCCGGTCCGCATCCCCGTGAATTACCAGCGTGGGCACATCGACACGGGTCAGGTTCTTGCGGAAGTCCTCGTGCCATGCTGGCACGCAGACGAGACTGGCCGTGGCGGAGGCGCCTGCTGCGACGTTCCAGCTGGACTGAACGGTCTGTTCGCTGACGCGCTTCCCCAGCAGGAGATCCGTGTTGTAGAAATCCTTGAAGAACTCGGTGAAGAACGCGTAACGGTCCGCGGCGACGGCTCTTTCGATTCCGTCGAAGACACTGCCGTCCACGCCCTCCGGGTTGTCCGGCGTTTTCAGAAGGAAGGGCGGGACCGACGAGATGAATACCGCCCTGCTCACGCCCTTCGATCCGTACTTCCCGAAGTAGCGTGCCACTTCGCCGCCACCCATCGAGAACCCGGCCACCGCGAAGTCCCGTAATTCGAGCTGCGTCACGAGCTTGTGCAGATCCTCGGCGAAGGTATCGTAGTTGTACCCGACGGTCGGCTGGCTGGACTTGCCGAATCCTCTCCGGTCATAGGTGATGACACGGTGACCCGCGGCCAGAAGCACCGCGGTCTGTTTCTCCCAGGAAGCACCGCTCAGCGGATATCCGTGGATCAGGACAACCGGCCCACCCGAGCCGTGGTCCTCATAGTAGAGATCGATGTTGCCGGAGTTTTCCTTCCCGACGGTAACGCATGGCATTGAGATTCTCCTTATGTCGTGGACACCACAAGCAAAAAATGCACTTTCTGTGACCAGCCTTGCATCTTCACTTCCCGCTGGAAGTGAATCGCGCAGCCACCATCGCTCCCGGATCGGTCTGGAAGGCGAGGATTTCCTTGCCGCCGTTGACCAGAAATCCAAGCATGGCCATGGGCGAAACTTCGGTGTCCTGCCCGTCCTGATCCGGGAGCGTCAATTCGAACTGTACCGAGCAGTCGCTCTCTAACTGAAAGCTGCCGTTCTCGGCTATATCCAGCGTCCCCTTGGCGGACACCGTGTGCGCAACTTCGCCGGCTTGCATCGGTGAAGTGCTGCCGGAGACCGTAAAGTCATATTTCTTCAGGAGATCCGCCGCCGAGCACGCGTCCGATGTCTTCTGCATGATGCCGCGCTGGGCGCCGCCCGGGTCGGTCTGTGTGAATTGCACGCGAGTTCCATCGGTGGAAAGCGTGCCGCTGAAATTCTGGAAGCCGCCGGAATCGTCCTGCAGCGTCCAGATCACCGAACAATCCGATTTCGCCTCGTAGCTCCCCGTCACCGGGTTGCCTAGAAGCAGTCCACGGAAGGTGGCGGAGGCCGTCCCGCTCAGGCTGCCGCGCCCATCGAAGGCAAGCCGGCCCAGGCTGGCAGTGGGTTGCGGCGTCCCGGAAATATCCGTCGAGCCCGTCAACTGAAACGCATACGGCCCGACCAGGTCCGCGGGATCGCAGACGCCGGCGGCCTGCGCAGCCAAACCCAAAGGCAAAACCAGGAGGAACAGCCAATTTATCCGCATGATGTACTTTGAAGGCACCTGAAGAGCCAAACCCGGTTTGGTCCCAAACCTGAAGAACGTCATGAACAAGAAAGGAAATTCACAATGTTGCTGTTGCTTATCGCCTTGATACTGGTTTTTTGGCTTGGCGGAGGCCGTTTCACCACAGGCCCTACACGAAGAACTCGCCTTCCGCGACAATCTCCGCGGGACCGGTAAGGTAAACGTCTTCTTCGATCCGAAGATCCAACGGGCCGGCGGGCGTGAGCACGCGCACGGGGGATGTCACCAACCAGCGCGCCACCGCCGCCGCGGCCACACCCGTGGACCCCGTCCCCGAACTCATGGTCTCGCCCGCCCCGCGCTCGTAAAACCGCGCTTCGATGAGGTGCTCGTCCACGGCTTTGAAAAAGGAGACGTTGGTATGCTCGGGAAAGAGCGCATGCGACTCGATCTCCGCTCCCATGGCCCGCCAGTCGAAATAGAAATCGTCCACCGGCACGGCGCACTGCGGGTTTCCCACCCACAACAGCGTCACGTCGCGCGGCCCGGTGGAAAGCGGCAATTGGAAACTCACGGCGGCCATTTCCGGACGGCCCATGTTCATTTCGAATTCGAAGCGCAAGCCGGCGCGCTCGACGAGGCGCAGCGTCTTGACGCCCGCGCCGGTGCGCACCCGCAGCGGCGCGGACGCACAGCCATGCTGGATGAGCAGCGCCGCCGCGCAGCGCGTGCCGTTGCCCGAAATCCCGGCCATGCTGCCATCGGAATTATAAAGCTCGATGGAGCCGTCCACTTCCGGGTCTGGCGCCACCAGCATCCAGCCGTCCGCGCCCACCCCGGTATGGCGGTCGCACAGGGCGCGGGCGATTCCAGCGTGATCGGACGCGGGCGCGTCGCTTCGCCAGGTCAGCAGAAAATCGTTCTTGGCGCCGTGCGCCTTGGTAAATGGGATCTTCATGTGCGTCCAGTGCGCCGGTAGATCTCGATCGCCGGCGCGCCTTTCACCATGATGCTCTTTTCCAGACTGTAGCGGCCGTCGCGTACCACCGCCGCCGCCACGGCGTCGCCGCGCATGGCCACAGCCCATTCCTGCCACAAGAATAGGTCGGGCCGCCTCACCGTGGCCAGCCATGGCAGGCCGTTGTCCCCGGTGAATGTCTCGCGCAAGGGGATTCCCATCTGGCGGTAGATGCCGGTCAAATCGCTGAACGAGGTGATGATACCGGAACCGCGCACGTAGCGCGGCGCCAGGTACCCGGCAGCCTCGCGAGTCCAGGCGCGGCGTGCCTCCGAATTGACGCGCGATTCCTCCCAGGTGACCCAGTTGCGGGGCTGCGGATTCACCATCCAGTGGACCGTTCCGGCCGCGATTACCAGCGCCGCAGTGATGGCGCGCATGCGTGAAGGCACAATCGCCACCAGCCCCGCGGAAGCCACCGCCAGCAGAGGCAGCGCCGCTAATCCATAGCGGGTGTTGTAGTACGAGTGGGGCCAGAGCGTGGGCACGAAGATGGGGGTGGCGGAAGAGTGGACGCTCCAGATGTAGAACACGCCCGGCAGCGCCAGCAGCGCCAGCGGCCAAAAGACGCGCCGGGCAAGCGACGCCGCAGCGCCGGCCACCGCCATGAGCGCCAGGCCCGGCCCGGCACATAGTTGGGCGGCGGTGCGAAAGTAGAGCCAGGCGGTTGGCCAATCGCCCTTACCGGGGTACGGCTGGCTGCCTTGGATGGCCCACGCCGAATAGGGGCCGCGATAGAACTCCAACGGATCTCCGTACAGCCGCCAGTTGTGCGCCAGCCAGTAGAGCGGACCCAGCGCGCCCAGAGCGCAAAAGAGCAAAGCCATGCCCATGCGCCGCCGCCGGGCCACGCACAGCACGTACAGGGCGGCAAAGGGAATGAGAAACCATCCTTCGTACCGCGTCAGCGTCCCGGCGCAGGCGGCTATGCCGGCCCCGGCGGCCGCCCCCCACCCCTGCGTCTCGCGAAACCGCACGCTGAAGTACGCGAGCGCCATCAACGCCGCAAAAAAGACCGCTTCGGTCATGGCCGTCGATTGCAAATAAAGCAAGTTGGGATTCAGCGCGAAAAGCGCCGTGGCGGCCACAGCGGCGGACGCGGATGCGAACGCGCGCCGCGCGGCCGCAAAAAGAAACGCGCCGGCCGCCACAAAACACGCCGCCGCGGAAATGGACCCGGCAATCCCGCTTCGCCACCACTCGTTGACGCGGACGAAGGGCAGCATCACCAGGTGCGGAAGCGGCAGCCACGCGGTGCCGATCTGGTCGTATCCCGGAGTCTGCGAATCGATAATACGGCGCGCGATGTTGAGGTGCGCTTCGGCGTCGCCGTAGTAGAGCACCCAGCCGCGGCTATAGAAAAACCAGACCGCCGCGACGCTCCAGGCGGCCAGCGCCAGCGCAAGCCAGAGGCAAGCGCCACTAGAACGCAGTGCAGTTCTTGAATTCCCGATAGCGTGCCTCAATCTCTTCGCGGGTGAGCGTGCGAAAGCGATCCACTCCGAACTGCTCGCAGCAAAAGCTGCCCATGACCGACCCGTAAATCACCGCGCGCCGCAGCTCCGCGAAATCCATATCGCCGTCCGAAGCCTCGATTCCCTGCCCCGCGAGGTAGCCGATAAACCCGCCGGCGAAGCTGTCCCCGGCGCCGGTCGGATCGAACACGTCTTCCAGCAGATAGCCCGGCGCCATGAAGTGGCAGTCGCGGCGGAACAGGATGGCGCCGTATTCACCGCGCTTGATCACCACGGTGTGAGGCCCCATCTCGAGGATTTTCGCCGCCGCGCGCCGCAGGTTGTGCTCACCGGAAAGCTGGCGCGCCTCGCTGTCGTTGATGAGCAGGAAATCCCATTGCTCGAGCGTTTCCAGCAGCTCGCCGCGAAAATCCTTGATCCAGTAATTCATGGTGTCGCCGCCCGTGAGCTTGATGCGGCTCATCTGTGCGCGCACGTTCCTTTGCAGCGCCGGCTGGATGTTGCCCAGAAACAGATACGGTTCCGAGCGATACGATGGCGGCAGTTTCGGGTTGAAGTCCGCGAACACGTTGAGGTCGGTGCGCAGCGTGGTGCGGTCGTTCATGTCGGCGGAATAGACGCCCGCCCAGAAGAACGTCCTGCCGCCCTCGACGCGTTCCAGGCCCGTAAGGTCGATGTTGCGTGAGGCCAGCAGGTCCACGTCTTCCCGCGCGAAATCGTCCCCCACCACGGCCACAATTCCGACCGAAGTGAAATAGCCGGCGGCCAGCGAAATATAGGTGGCCGAGCCGCCCAGCATGCGGTCCACTTTGCCGTGTGGCGTCTCCACGCCGTCGTAGGCCACGGATCCCACTACCACGAGTGACATGTAAGAGAAGATTGTAACCTGTGGTGTCAAGCCACCCGCTGGCTAGCCGTTCGTTTGACCCACTTGTAGGCCTTCGTCGAATTTCGCCAGAAGTACTTCTCGGCCGCCGCCTGTCCCTTGCCCATGAAGTACTCGTGGACGATCCTGAATCCCACCGGGACGGGCAACCACTGGTCGCCGTTCGGCCAGTCGCTCCCATAGAGCACGCGGTCCATTCCGAAAACGTCCACTATTTCGTCGATGCGGGGGCGGTAGAATTCGGTATCCGTGGGGATCTTATCGCCTTCCACCCGGCGCAGCACCTCCGATACTTTCACGTAGATCTGCGGCCGGCCCCGGATGGCTTTCATGCTGGCGTCATAAGAGGCCTGTGCCGCGGCCTCGGTGGGCCGCAACATCTGCGGCAGATGATCGATGACCAGGCGCAAATTCGGGACCCGGTCGCTCACGCGCACCACACCTTCCAGCAGCGACACGCTGGGATTCGCCGTATCCATCACAAGGTCCGCATCGGCCAGGGCTTTCAGGTCGGCGATGAACTCCGGCCGGTCAACTTCCTGGCCTGCCCGCCCGCCCAGCCCATATCGAATACCCCGGAAGAGCGGGTTCTTGTGGAACCTATCGAGCTGCGCCCTGAATTCCGGTGTGCCGGGCGTCAAGTGCCCGATGGTGCCCACCATGATGTTGTCGTCTCTGGCGACGTCCAGCACCCACTGGTTGTCCTCCAGCAATGGGCTGCATTCGATCTCAATGGCACCCACGATGCCCAGCCCTTCGACGACCTTCCGGTATCGCGAGGGCAAAGAAGGCATATACATGACCTTGTGCGCCGGGTTGTTCTTGTTGGGCCACGGCACGCCCCCGGGACGCTCGGTATCGAACAGGTGAATGTGCGTATCGATGACAGGTATGGATGAAGCGGTCTGCGCGCCCGCATCCGCCAGGGTCAAGCCCGCGGCAACGCCGAGAAATGTTCTCCGATTCATAGGTGGATTCCGATCCGTCGCCCTAGCAGTTGAGTATAACGCTACGGCTCGTCGGGAAAGATCTGGTGCGTGAGATCCTCCGGTGGCTTCTGGCGCAAAGCGTTCCGCATGCCCCCGGCGAACGCCACCGCCGCCAGCCCCCAGACGATGAGATCGACGGTGTCCACGGGATTTCGGAACGCCACCGCGACCACGCACACCACCGTGCGGATCACCCACCCATAGAGCCTCGACGGCTTCTGCCAGCCTTTGCGCACAGCCACTGCCGAGCGCCCGGCCATGAACGCGGAGCCCATGCCCAGGAACCCCAGCAGGCCGCGCAGGAATTCCATTGATACGGCCATCATTTAGAAGATATCAAAGGCGGCCGCGTTATATACTCGCTGAGAGAGGACAACCAACACCATGAAACGCGCATTGACCACCGTTCTGCTGATCGTCGTCACCACGGCTCTCGGACTCGCCCAGGACCAGAAGAAAGCCGCCAAGAAGGCCCAGCCCAGCCCTCCCGCGGATACTTCCGTCACCATCAACGGCAAGACTATCGCCATCAAGTACTGCGCGCCCTCCATGCGCGGCCGGAAAATCTTCAACGGTAGCGACGTGCTCCAGCCCGATAACACCATCTGGCGCGCCGGCGCCAACGAGGCCACCGCCCTGCACACCGATGCCGATCTCGATATCAACGGCCTCGCCGTACCCAAGGGGGACTATACCCTGTTCGTCTGGCTGGATCCTAAACAGTGGAAGCTGGTGGTCAACAAGCAGACCGGCCAGTTCGGAACGGAATATCACCAGGAGCAGGACTTGGGCCGCGTGCCCATGACTATGAGCAAACCGCCCGCTCCCATTGAGACCTATAAGATGACGCTCTCCAGCGAGGGCGGCAACAAGGGCAAACTGCAACTGGAATGGGAGAACGTGATTGCCTCAGTGCCTTTCACGGTTAAGTGAGCGGCTCCAGGAGATTACACCGCCAGTTGCCCGTGGTACAGCATCTCTTTGGGGTTGAACTTGGCCCTGATGACCAGCCGCCCCAGCGTAGTGGAGAATAACACTTCCTTATCCTCCTTGGTGAAGGTCAGCGAATCCTTGGAAAAGCCGAACAGCAAGTTGGAGTTCGAACTGGTCTCCTGTTGAACCACTCCGGCCTGGGCCAGCTCCTTGCCTTTCGGCTGGAGAGTGGTGAACTGCTTCAAGTTGTCAAGCACGTCCTCCTGCGAGCGCCGCGGAGGATTGTCCCCCTGCTCGTCCTGGTAGCGGCGCTGGCTGGCCGGCAGGGGAAACCCGATCACGGCAATCACGTAATGGTTGGCAAACGCATCCGGCAATGGCGTCTTGAGCGCATCCAAAACCGGCTTGGCGCTTTCCCAGCGAACCGTGCCTTTGTATAACGTGCCGCGCTGCTGACCCCGTCCGCCGCCCTGAGAGCCGCCCATCCGCCGGCCCCCGCCCATGCCGCCGATGCCGCCGATGCCGGGGATTCCGATCCGCGGCATCCCCATCCCGCCCCCGCCCGGATACCCGGTGCCATTGGGTGACCCGGTCGGCGATCCGTACCCTTCCGGTGCCGCGCCTTGCGCCGACGCTTCCTTGGCCCACGGCGATTTCGTGATCAGCGTGTCGATCTCTTCGGAGCTCCAATCCTGCGGCGGCTTCTTGTTCCAGAAACCCGAAGTGGTCGCATGCAGCGGCCGCCAAACCGCGAGGCCGCCTCCCATCAGCAGAAACACCTGCCTCCGGCTCAGCATCAGTGGACCGCGTGCTTCAAGCATGAATATTCTCCAGCAATCACTTAGACGCGACGCTCTGACCCCCTCGTTACAGCAATCGTTCACAAGTTCTTGGCCATCCGCCACCCGTCTCCTCCGTCTTCGTAGTACCGCGGCGCTCGTCTTACCTTCTCAAAGCCGTACCTCTCATAGAACGCGCGCGCCTGATCGTTGGTCACCCTGACCATCAGGCCGATGCGCGCGATGCCGCGCCGCCGCAATCGCCGCAACGTGCTCTCCATCAGCGCCGAGCCCGCGCCCCTGCGGCGCGCCGATGGGTCCACTGCTACCGAGACCAGTTCCGCCTGCGCCCCGCGGATGCAGGCGATCATATATCCCTGGACTTTTCGGTTGCGCTCCGCAACCAGAAACAGCTCTCCGCATTTGTGGAAAAACTCTGCAAATAGGTTGCGATCATAGGCCTCATCGCCGAAACTGGCCTGCTCGATCTCCATGATGCGGTTCAGGTCCGCGAAGCGCAGCCTCCGGACCGTGTACGGGGGCCTCTTGACAATCATTTCGGACTCCGCCATACTTGAATCAAGATGCAAATGAGTGGCAAAAACGTCCAGCCGGAAACCTCCTTCACGACCCTGGTCGACCTCCGCCGCGGCGACGCCGCCACCCTCGACCACATCGACCTCCCCGGCAAGGACGCTCGCCGTCTCATGGAACTCGGCTTTCTACCCGGTATCCGAATCACCGCGGGGCATAGCGCTCCCGGCGGCGATCCGCGCGTCTTCCAGGTGGACGGCTCGGAAATCGCTCTGCGGCGCGAAACCGCCAGGCGCCTCAAGGTCCGGCTCGACCAGACGTGCCACGCTTCGGGGATGCCATGAGCGGGTGCGGCGATTGCCACGACTGTGGCGCCGCAACGGTAGTCGAGTTTCCCGCCGCGCTGGAGTCTCCCAAAATCGTTGCCCTGGCCGGCCCGCCGAATTCCGGAAAGACCACGCTCTTCAACCGGCTCACCGGCCTCCGCCAGAAGGTCGCCAACTTCCCCGGCGTCACCGTCGAACAGCATACCGGCATCGCCGAACTCCCCGATGGCCGCGTCGTCGGCATCATCGATCTCCCCGGCCTCTACAGCCTCTCGCCGCAATCCGAGGACGAACAGGTCGCCCACGACGTGCTCACCGGCGGGCGGCGAGACACGCCCCGGCCCGAGGCCATCCTGCTGGTGCTGGATTCCACCAATCTTAGCCGTCACCTGATGCTGGCGGCGCCCATCCTGGCTCTGGGCGTGCCTACTCTCATCATTCTGAACATGGCGGACGACCTCCGCAACCGCGGCGGTCACGTAGATACACGCCAGCTTTCCGCCCAGCTTGGCGCGCCCGTGGCCCTGGTCAGCGCGCGGCAGGGCGAAGGCATCGACGACGTGTTCGAATTCCTTGCCAGGGCCATGCCGGCCCCCGCGCCCATGGAGCTGCCTGTCCTCCACGACGTGCCCAAGTGCCGCGAGTGGGCCGGCCGGGTCGGCAGCCAGGCATCCTACCGGCCGCCCGTCCCGCCCAAGTGGACGCGCCGCCTCGATTCGGTTTTCCTCCATCCCGTGGCCGGCCCTCTGGTGTTCGCCGTGGTGGTGGTCGCGGTCTTCCAAACTATCTTTACCGCGGCCGTTCCACTCATGGATGGGCTGCGCTGGCTGTTTGAAGTTACCGGCAAGTGGGTTGCGGCTGCGCTTCCCGATTCCATTTTCCGCTCGCTGCTGGTTGAGGGCGTATGGAGCGGTGTGGGCTCCGTAGTGGTCTTCCTGCCGCAGGTTCTCTTCTTGTTTCTGTTCATCGGGATTCTGGAGGACTCCGGCTACCTGGCCCGCGCCGCGCTCATCGCCGACCGCACCATGGCCAGGGTCGGCCTCCAGGGCAAATCCTTCATCCCGCTGCTCTCGGCGTACGCTTGCGCGGTGCCCGCCATCCTCTCTACCCGCACCATTGAGAACAAGCGCGACCGTTTCGCCACCATCCTGATCGCGCCTTTCATGACCTGCGCGGCGCGCCTCCCCGTCTACACCTTAATCATAGCGGCCTTTCTTCCCAACCGCCCGGTGCTGGGGCCGTTTCTGGGCGCGCGCGCCGCCGCCCTGCTCAGCCTTTACCTTTTAGGCTTCCTCGCCGCGGTGGTCACTGCACGGGTGCTGAAATCGTCCATTTTGAAAAGCGGCCGCTCGCCGTTTCTGCTCGAGATGCCTTCCTACCGCTGGCCCACGCTCCAGTCCATAGGTCTGCGCCTGTTCGACCGCGCCAAGGTCTTTCTGCGCCGCGCCGGCACCGTAATCCTGCTGGTCACGGTGGTCCTCTGGATCATGGCTCATCTGCCGGCCGTCAACGGCAAGGCCCCGGCCATTCGAGACAGCCTGGCCGGCGCCATCGGCCGCACCGTCGAGCCGGTGATCAAGCCGCTGGGTTTCAACTGGAAAATCGGAATCGGGCTGATTACGTCCTTGGCCGCACGCGAGACCATCATCGGAACGCTCGGAGCCATCTACGGCATGGATCCCAAATCGCAACAGCTCGGCTTGCAGAAGGCGCTTCAGCACGATCTCACGCCCGGCGGCGCCGTGGCTCTGCTGGTGTTCTTTGCGTTCGCCATGCAGTGCATTTCCACCATCGCGGTGGTGCGCCGCGAGACCGGCGGATGGAAGTGGCCCATCCTGCAATTCACTTACATGGGCGTGCTGGCGTACGCCGGGGCGTTCGTCGCCGCGCACCTCATCCGGTAATTGATACCCACGTTTTCCCACTGGTCCGCGCCATCTGCTTAAATCAGGTAGAGGACCGATATGAAAATCGTCTCTCTGGAAGCGCTCATCATTCGGATCCCGAGCAACCAGCGCGGTGCCGACCGGCTGGAAACCCTGCTGGCGCGCGTCACTACGGATTCCGGCCTGACGGGCTGGGGCGAATCGCAGGCTCTGGCCGCCCCCGAAGTCGCCGGCGCTATCATTCACTCCATCTTGAAACCGGCGCTCAAAGGAAAAGAATTCGGCGGGACGGGGCTGGAAATTGAAACGCTCCGGGACGCCATGTACAGCCAGATGCGCGTGCGCGGCCAGACCGGCGGCTTCATGCTCGACGCCATCGCCGCCGTGGATATTGCTCTGTGGGACCTGGCTGGCAAGATTCATCGCGCCCCCATCGCCGCTTTGATTTTCGGCCGCGCCGCCAAGCCGAAGCTGGCCAGCTACGTCAACTATCTGGCGGGCGACACCTGCGTCGAGCGCCTCGCGCGCGCGCGGACTTACCGGGAGGCGGGCTGCCGCCGTTTCAAGATCTTCCACAATGCCAGCCAGCGCGAGCTCTTCGAGTTTTACGACGCGCTGGCCGCCATCTGCGGCCCGGAAAACATAGCCGTGGACGCGCAGTGGCGGCTCGATCCGAAAACCGCTCCGGCCTTCGGTGCGGAGCTGGACCGCCGCGGCGCGCTCTGGCTGGAGTGCCCGTTTCCGCCCCAGGACCCGGCGCCTCATGCCGCACTCGCCCCCCGCATCCGCACTCCGCTGGCCATCGGGGAGAGCTACCGCACGCATGTGGAGATGGCGCCCTTTTTCCGCGCCGGCGCCATGCGCATTGTCCAGCCCGACCTGGGCCGCTGCGGCATCACCGAAGCGTTGCGCATCGCGCGCGCCGCCGACCGCGCCGGCATGGAGATTGTGCCGCATCTCGCGCCCGCCCTCGGCCCGCTGCTATTCGCCACTCTGCAATTCGCCGCCGCCACGCCCAATTGCCGCATGGTGCCCCACACACCGGGGCTGGTGGAGACCGCCGGCGAGTACTCCACCTCGCCCGTCGCGTTCCGCAATGGCCATTACACGGTGCCCACCGCCCCCGGCCTGGGCATCGACCTGGCCGAGCCCGAACTCCGCCTGGTGGAAGTCGCGTAGGATCTGGCAAGCGGGGCAGACGATCGCCTTTTGTCGTCTGCCAACCGCAACCGGCGCTAGGCGGCAACGTCGTAAACGTCGTGCCATGAATTCGTGCCGGTCAAGATTCGCGATCTGATCAGTCGCGTCACGATTGTGTCGGGGAAGCTTGGGGACGACGTTCGGCCCGGCACGTATCACGCCGTTTTGCGGGTATCAAGGAGGCCGATAAATGATTCGCAAGTACTCCCTGATCATCGAAGGGGACGACGCCGGCTATAGCGGCTACGTACCGGAGCTCCCGACCATCCTGGTCACCGGGAAATCCATAGAGGCGCTGACTGCCTGCGCCAAAGAAGCCGTCCGTCTCTACTGGGAAACCCTGCAAACCGATCGCCCCCCGGCCTCGATTGTTCGCGAGATCGAAGTCGAACTGCCGGCCTGATGCGGCTATCACCGCGCGAAGCGGCGACTCCCACAACGGCCACTACACGGTGCCCACGGCGTCGGGGCGGTGATGCTGCTCTTTATGCCAAGGTGGGTCGAAGTGATGCCATGTTAGAATTGCTTCCCGGCGATCCACGGAGCGTGCTCGACCGGCCGCCAAGTTGACCTAACCTGGACGCCATCCACGCCTTGGATCCCAAAAAGCCCTCTAAGAGAGCGGGCACATAGAGATCCGCGTCGACGGCTGGAAAGTGGATGCCGAAACCGGATGGGCTGATCTCGATTTTACTGAGCTGCGAAGGCCGGGCATCTTCCAACCCCTCTACATCGCCCGGCGAGAAGCTCACAATCAGCTTGGAGCTGAGATGTATCACGATCCGCCCGGTCTTATGATCGTAGTGCGCTGAAACCGCCCGTGGAATGCCCGCCTGCAGGTCCTTCGCCCCGCGCGCGTCGCCCCGCGCTACCATATTCAATTCCATGGACGCCCTAACCGTTCACCGCCTGCATTTCGCATTCACCGTCACTTTTCATTACCTCTTTCCGCAGTTGACCATGGGGCTGGCACTGTTGATCCTGGTGCTCAAGACCATGGCCTTGCGCACCGGCAACCAGCGCTACAACCGCGCGGCCCGCTTCTGGGCAAGAATATTGGCGGTCAATTTCGCCATGGGCGTGGTCACCGGCATCCCCATGGAGTTTCAGTTCGGGACCAACTGGGCCCGCTTCTCTAAAGCGGCCGGAGGGGTCATCGGGCAGACTCTGGCCATGGAGGGCGTGTTTTCCTTTTTCCTCGAATCCAGCTTCCTCGGCGTGTTCCTGTTCGGTGAGAAGCGCCTCGGTCCGAAGGCCCACTGGGTCTCCGCCTTCCTGGTCTTTGCCGGCTCGTGGCTCTCCGGCTTCTTCATCGTCGCCACGGACGCCTGGATGCAGCATCCCACCGGCTACCGCATCGGCGGCCACGGCGAGATTCTGCTGAGCAGTTTGTGGGGCCTGCTGCTGAATCCCTGGCTGCTCTGGCAGTACCTCCACAACATGATCGGATCGGTGGTCACCGCCAGCTTCGTCATGGCCTCGGTGGGCGCGTTCTATCTGCTCACGCGCCGGCACGAGGAATCCGGCCGCACCTTCGTGCGCCTGGGCGTGATCGCGGGCACGGTCTCCGCCATCCTGATGGCCTTCCCCACCGGCGACGGACAGGTCCACAACATCGTCTTTCATCAGCCCGCCACGCTGGCCGCCATGGAAGGCCTGTTCCACACCGCACAGGGTGCTCCGCTCGCCATCGTCGGCCAGCCGGACATCGATCGCCGGCGCCTCGACAACCCTCTCACCGTTCCCGACGCGCTCAGCTTCCTCACCTATCGACGCTGGAAGGCCGAGGTCAAGGGCCTCGACGCATTTCCACCGAATCGCTGGCCGGACAACATTCCGCTGCTGTATTACAGCTATCACATCATGGTGGGGCTGGGGACCATCTTCATCGTCGTGATGGCGCTGGCCTCGCTGAGCCTCTGGCGCGGCGTGCTCTACCGCTCCCGCCCGGTGCTCTGGCTCCTCATGCTGATGTTGCCGTTCCCTTACATCGCCAACACCGCGGGATGGATCACGGCCGAAGTGGGACGCCAGCCGTGGATCATTTACGGAATGATGCGCACGCTGGAGGGTTCCTCCCCGCACGTCTCCGCCGGCAACGCCCTGTTCACCCTGATTGGCTTCATGGGAATCTACACCATCCTCGCCATTCTCTTTCTCTTTCTGGTCTATCGCGAAATCGAAAAGGGTCCGGAGCGGCCGGAGGGGCCGCTCTC
Organism: Bryobacterales bacterium; assembly: GCA_963768385.1. Lineage (GTDB taxonomy): Bacteria > Acidobacteriota > Terriglobia > Bryobacterales > Bryobacteraceae > Fen-178. The sequence continues at coordinate 172,762 of CAVYHQ010000011.1, read as the reverse complement.
ACCCGCTATCTGAGGCTCTGTCATGGAAACCATCTGGTTCTGCCTGGTCGCCGTCATGATCGCGATGTACGTGGTCCTGGATGGCTTCGATCTCGGCGCTGGCGCCGTCCACCTTTTCGTGGCGCGCACGGATGGCGAGCGCCGCGCCGTCCTTCGTTCCATCGGACCGGTTTGGGATGGCAACGAAGTTTGGCTGCTGGCCGGTGGCGGCACGCTCTACTTCGCCTTCCCCGCCCTCTACGCGTCGAGCTTCAGCGGATTCTACCTGCCCTTGATGGTGGTCTTATGGCTGCTGATCCTGCGCGGTATCGCCGTCGAGTTCCGCGAGCACGTTCAAAGCCTGGTATGGCAGCCGTTGTGGGACGCCGTGTTCTCGCTCGCCAGCGCGCTGCTGGCGATCTTCTTCGGCGCGGCTCTCGGTAACGTGGTTCGGGGCGTTCCGCTCGACCGCGCCGGCGGTTTCTTCCTCCCACTGTGGACCGATTTCACTGTGGGCAAAGACGCCGGCATTCTGGATTGGTACACAGTCCTGGTCGCCATAGCCGCCCTGCTCACGCTGGTAGTTCACGGAGCGCTCTGGATCGCGCTCAAGACCGAAGGAGATCTCGAACTCCGCGCCCGCCGCACCGCCGCGCGCGCCTGGTGGGCCCTGGCGGCCTCCGTCATCGCGATCACGCTCGTGAGCTTTCGCATCCAGCCGCACTTGCAGGCCAGCTTTCAGGCGCGGCCCTGGGGCTACGTTTTTCCCATCCTGGCGCTGGCGGGGCTGGTGGGCGCCCGGCTCATGAACAGCCGCCTTCAGGAACTCGGAGCATTTCTCTGCTCCTGCCTGTTTATCATTGGGATGCTCACCAGCGCCGCCTTCGGCGTGTATCCCTACGTGCTTCCTTCGAACTCCGATCCCGCGCTGTCGCTGACGGTTTCGAACGCCGCGGCGCCGCTCTACGGCCTCAAAGTCGGGCTGGTGTGGTTCATTCCCGGCATGCTCCTCGCCATCGGCTACTTCGTCTACACGTACCGGAGTTTCTCGGGAAAGGTGAACCTGGACGACATTTCGTAGTCTAGGCAGCCAGATCAGAACTCCAGCCGCGCTTGAAACGCAATCATCCGAGGCGAACTGTCGCCGCCCAGTCCGACGCCCAGCAGTCCGGTCGGCGGCGAAGTCGGGTAGCTGAGCGCTCCGAATCCCGTCTGCGTGGAAGGCTGGCCCGGAATTCCCGCGTACCCCAAAACCGGAAGGCCGAAATTCGTGTGATTGAAGACGTTGAAGAACTGCCCGTCGATGCGCAGCTTCATGCGTTCGGTCAACTGGAACCACTTGGTCAGATACAGGTCGCTCCAGAAGAAATCGGGACCGCGCAGCGCGTTCCGGCCGAGATCGCCGAACTGGCAATTCTTCGGATTGTCGCCGCCGGCACAGGCCCCCGTGCTCGGATCGACAGCCGAAACAAACGCATCGGGGTTGAGCCACTGGATCGTTCCCGGCTGAGTCACGCCGGGGATTGGATTATGTTCGTACAGCGGCACGCCGGGAACCACGCTGGCGTACTGCGGGCCACTGCCCTGCACAATGCCGTTTCCGTTGGCGGAATAGGGTGCGCTCAAAACCGAAAATGGCAAGCCGCTGTGCCAAAACACGGTGCCGGATACCTGCCATCCGTTCAGCGCTCGGGCCAGCATGTGGTTCCGGAATTTGATCGGCAACTGATAAACGTACTGGGCCGTGAAATTGTGGCGTACGTCATAGTCGCAGGGGCCGTATTGGCGGCCCAGTTCACCCGGCAGCGGCGAGAGAATGGCTCCTGCGGCGAACGGCAGGAATCCGCCGTTCGAGACGGTGTCCATGCAGCGGCTCCATGTGTAGTTGGCCTGGACCTGAATGCCGTGCCCCAGCCGCTTATCGGCCGTTAACTGGAGGCCGTTGTAGTGGCTGTTCGCGCCCGTGTTCAATTGCGTCACTGGCCCAAAGCGCGGATCTTTCGGCTGCCCGTATGGGAACGGCGCGAAACAGCCGTTGCAGACCGTCTGATACCCGTTGACCTGCGTCTCATAGGGCTGGTTGACCGCGCGCGTGCCTACATACTGAGCCCGCAGATTGAGTGCGTTGCCGACTTGCTGCTCCACGGCCAGACTCCACTGCATAAAGTAGGGTGCATGGAGCTTGCCATCCGGAACGGCCGTGATGGAAATCGGCGGGAGGCAGGTATTTGGATTCGACAGAGCCGACGCGCAGGAAAGCTGACCTTGAGCGAAGCCGGAGTTGAATAGCTGATTCGCACTCGAGGTCGCGTCCACCGCGCTGTTCGGTACTCCCGGCGCAATGGCCGTTCCACCGACGCTGCCCAGCAGCCCCCCCTGAAACGTCTTTGAGTATGGTGGATTCGCGCCCACGGAATCGACAACGCTGCCCGGCAGGATGTCGCTGAACAGGCCAAACCCGCTCCGCAGCACCGTTTGCGGCCCGATCTGCCACGCTACGGCGGTTCTTGGCTGTAGGATCGCAGCGGGCGTAGCCGCGAAAATCGTCGCCTGCTGCGTTTGGATCGCCTGGCTCAGTGGCTGATTCACGTCGTGAGAAATGGAATCGAACGACCCGGCGAGGCGCGCCACGGCATCATGCGGATTCAGCGGATTTGAGTTATACGTGTCGCGTAAGCCGAAGGTCCAGGTCAGCGTGCGGGTGATCTTCCATGTGTCCTGCGCATAAAAATCCAGATTCAGAAAGTTGTATGGCTGCGAATTGGCCAGCGGGAAGGCTTTCGAAGCGGTCGATGCCATACCGTAGATGAATTGAGGCAGGGTGGTGTAGGTGACCAGCGGCACCACGCCCTCACCGAAATCATAGTCGTTCAGGCGGAAGATCCGGCTGTTCGTTCCGAACCGGAGCTCGTGCGATCCTACCGTCCAGGCGAGATTGTCGTTGATGAAGAAACGTGCGGCGCGCCGCCCCTGCACCCACGTATTGTCGAGCCCTCCCAGCGTGGTGAACGGAGCATTGGCGCCGCTGCCCTGGAGGACGATGGGAAGCGCCGCCAGCGTCTTTTGAAAATCGGCTGGCCCGAACAGGCTTTCATACCATGAGAACGCGGGATTGAAGTAGTTCACCAGGCGCCCGGAAAACACATGCGTGTAGCCCGCTGCCAATGAATAAAGGGGCTGCGAAGAGATGGCGTTGAACAGCGGATTGATCGCATCGGTATAGGCGGCCTGAAGTCCCGTGTCGGCTTGGAACCGGAACCAGGCCATGTTGTTAGGGTCGATGTTGTAGTCGACGCGAGCCGTTTGCACCTGCTCGCGGTCGTCGCTTGAATGCGAAATGCTCTGGCGGTTCGCGCAACCGTTTCCATTGGGCGGGTTGCCGCCCGCGGCAGTCCCATCGCTGTTGAACGGACAGCCGAGAACCGGCAGCGGAACGCCTGCGGTATTGCCGTACAGGGAAAAAAGCTTCTTGTAGAACGGCGCCAGTTGGGGGGCCGGCTGATAAGTCGATCCGGTTATGGAATCCACGCCCCCGCGCGGCAATTGCTGCACGACATAGTCCTGAAAGGCCGGCGTCGGCACTGTCGTGGCACTGACGATGGGGAGCGCAATCCGCACCCATTCGGAATCGAAGAAGAAAAACAGCTTGTCGTGGAGAATCGGGCCTCCCAGACTCCCCCCGAAGTGGTTCACCGTGGAACGCGGCTGGTGGTTTCCGGCGGTGGCGTTCGTAAAGAAATCGGCGGCGTTGAACTTGGAGCCGTTCCAAAGCTCGTACAGGTTTCCGTGAAAGCGGTTGGTGCCGGATTTCGTGACATAGTTGACCTGAGAAGCTCCATACCTGCCCTGATCGACCGCGTAGGAAACCGTGTTGACGGTCACCTCGGCAATCGAATTCAACCCAAGCACCAGATTGGTCGAGAGGCCGCTATTCAGGTTCGTCAGCGGATCGTTGGTCTCCAGGCCATCGACAATGTAGCCGTTCGAAAGGGATGGCAAACCATTGAACTGCACGTTGCCATAACCATTCGTGCCGCCGACGAAGTCATTGCCACTGCCGGCGGTGTTGATGAGGGCGCCAGCGGCAAACTGCAGCGGATAGGTCATGTCGCCGCCCGGATTCGGAAGATTTTCGATGGATCGGGCAGTCAGGGTCGTCGAGGTATTGGGGTTCTCCGGGTTGATCAGCGGCGCCTGCTCCTGGACCACGATGCTTTCGCTTGCAGATGCGATGTCGAGCTTGAAATCGACCGTTTGCTTTTGCCCCAGTCCCGCGGACACGGAATCATGCTCCCGATCCACAAAACCGTCTGCCTCGGCCTTCACCGAGTACATGCCGGGCTTGAGTTGCGGAAAGCCAAAGCGCCCGGAGTCGTCTGTTTTCACGGATCGTTTGAGGCCATTCTCCGTGCTCGTGACGGTCACAGTGGCGCCGGGGATCGCCGCGCCGGTCGGATCGGTAACCGATCCTACAATCGCGCTGGTCGTCTCGCCCTGAGCCATAACCGGAATCGACGGCGCGAACATGCAGGCCAGGAATGCCACCATCGTAAATTTAGCCATGCCTAAATCATAATGGATCATTGTTTCCCTGTCAAGCCCCAATATGGTACCTTTAATTTTAGTGCCACCTAGAATCCACGGCCCGTACAACACGGAATCGGTAGACGATTACCTGAAAGCCATACTGGAGCTGGGCGGCGCCCAAGAGGAACGGGTGACCAGCAACGCCCTTGCCCTGCATCTTGGTGTCCGTGCTGCTTCCGTCACTGGAATGCTGCAAAAGCTCGCCGCACAAAAGCCGCCATTTGTGAAATACGAAAAGCACCACGGCGCGCGTTTGACTGCCACGGGGAAGACGCGCGCTCTGGAGGTCCTTCGTCACCACCGTTTGCTGGAGCGGTTCCTCCATGATTTCCTCGACTACTCCTGGGACGAGGTTCACGATGAGGCAGAACGGCTTGAGCACTTCATCTCGGAGCGGCTTGAAGACCGGATCGCCGCGAAATTAGGGGACCCGGAGACTGATCCGCATGGGCACCCGATCCCCGAGCGAAGCGGGGCTTTTCCGGCTCGGGAAGAGGTGCTGTTATCAAAATGCGCGTGCGGCGTCCGCGCCGTGATTAGCAGCGTGTCGGACCGCGATCCCACGGCTTTGCGTGAGATGACACGACTAGGATTGAAGCCCGGTGTGGCCATCACGGTGGAAACCGGAACGCGGAATGCTTCTCTGCGGGTCCGAGTTGGCGATGGTACGGATTCGGTCCGCTTGAGCCAAGCTCTTGCCTCCGGAATCTCGGTAATCGCCGGCCCGTCATGCTCCGAAAGATAGTTGCCGGACGGCGACCGGGTATGCGAAAGTCGGGCAGAGATGACGAGGCTCGACAAGTTCCTGGCATACGCCGAATCCAACCGGCTCATGGTTTGCGCTATCGCCATTGCGCTGATCGCGCTGATCGCCTGGGTGGATTGGCTGTCGCCCGATACCTCGGTCGGCTACTTGTACCTTGTTCCGGTTTTGCTTTCCGCAGCGGCGCTGAACGGCGCGCAAATCCTCGTCATGGCGGTGCTGTGCGGGTACCTGAGGGAGGTTTTCGACCCTTTGCAGGGGGCTCCATTGACAGTCGGGCCGCGGCTGTGGCATGCCTTCAATCCTCTCCGGTGGGTGCCGGGGTCGTTTGGCAGGCTGGCGGTGTCGGTGGCCGGGTTCGCCATGACCGGGTTCTTCGTCGCGGAGCTGACTCGGCGCCGGCGGCTGCTCTCCGAACATCTGGCGGAACGCGAGGAGCAAATCCGCTTTCGTCAGGAAACCGAGCTCCAGGTGCGCATGCTGATCGAGACCAGCCCGCTGGCGATTCTCACGCTCGATCACGCCGGACGCGTGCTGCTGGCCAACGAATCCGCGCGGCAACTGCTGGGCTTCGAGACGGAGCCGCTGCAAGGCGAGGACGTTGAGCCATATCTTCCCATCCTGTGCCGCATGCTGCGCAGCCACCGGTCCGGCGCCAACATTCGCACCAACGTGGAGTGTAAAGGGCAGCGCCGCAACGGCGAGGTCTTCCTGGCGCACGTCTGGCTCTCGACGTACCGTACCTCGGGCGGTCCCGGATTGGCCGCGGTGGTGTGGGACGCCTCCGAGAACCTGCGCGACCGCGAAGGGGCCGGCCTGGATTCCATGATGGCCACCTCGCGCGTGCTCATCGGCGCCATCTCGCACGAGATCCGCAACCTGGCTTCGGCGGCGGCTTCGGCGCATGCAGCCCTCGAGACCATTGGCGACGTGGCGGGCAACGAGCAGTACCAGGTGCTCGGAACACTCATCCGCGGATTGGAGAAGATCGCCTCCTCCGGCTTGCGGGTGGCTTCCGACCGTGAAGCCGTAGTCGCGGACCTTGGCACCGTCCTCGATGAGACCCGTATCGTGATCGAGCCTTCTCTGCGCGAAGCCGGCGTCCAGGTGACGTGGGAAGTGAGCGGCGGGCTGCCGTTGGTCCAGGCCGACCATCACAGCCTCTTGCAGGTGTTCGTGAACCTGGCGCGCAACAGCCAGCAGGCGCTCGAGAATTGCGAGCGCCGCGACCTGCGCATCTCGGCGACCCTCGAGAAAGACCTGGTGGTGGTCCGGTTCCGCGATGGCGGTCCCGGCGTGGCCCATCCCGAAGAGCTGTTCCGGCCGTTCCAGCCTGGCGCGCACTCCCATGGCCTCGGCCTGTACATCTCGCGGGCCATCCTGCGGTCTCACGGCGGAGGCCTGCGCTACGAACCGGAGGAGACCGGGAGTTGCTTTGCCGTCGAGCTCTGGCCGGCGGAGAATGTGGTGAACGGGTGATGGAGCGGAATCAACCACCGATCCGGGCGCTCCTGGTGGACGATCACGCTCTTTTCCGGGAGAGCGTGTCGCGCGTTCTCGCGGAGGAATCGCTCCTCCAAATCGAGCACTGCGCCAGCATTCGGGAGGCGCTGCAACTGCTCGCGCAGCGCCCATTCGATCTCGTGCTGCTGGATCACGACCTGGGCAGCGAGCGCGCCTCCCAGTTCTTGCCCGCCGCGCGGCAGATCGGATTCGAAGGCCGCGTGCTGGTGGTGACCGCCTGGGTGAGCGACACCGAAGCGCGGCGCCTCCTGCGGCAGGGCGTCGCCGGCATTTTCCTGAAGCAGGGGCCGCTCAAGGAGTTAAGCCAGGCCATCCGCACTGTGGCCTCCGGCGGAGCGTGGCTCGACAGACTCCTTCACCCACCTGGAAGACGAGGCCGCCGCCGGGCAATCCAACCCGCCGGTATTCAACGACCGGCAGCGCAAGGTGCTGCGCTTTGTGCTCGAGGGGCTCTCCAACAAGGAGATTGCCTGGCGCTTGCAGATTTCCGAGAGCTACGTCAAAGCCATTTTGCAGAGCCTGTTTCAAAAAACCGGGGTGCGGACGCGGGGCCAATTGGTGCGCGTGGCGTTTGAACAATACGAAGACCAACTCTAGGCGCGGCGTGGGCCCTGGTACTTGCCCTTGAAAATGCACAGAGTGTCCAAAAGATACACTTTCGACTCGATTGCCGATGCGTTAAGGTAGAACCATGCAGCCGGGTTCAGATCCGGCAACCGAGTTTTTGGGGTGAGTGCCGCTGTGGGGCACACTTCGATATAACGGGGATTAGGTGATACGGGAAGTTAGCAGTCCATTAGCTGCGTGGGACGTGGCCGCCGGTGCTGCTGTCACGCTTGAACCGGGCGCGATTCTGTGTTCTTGCCGGATTCATCGTCACAGCCACGCCGAAACCGAGGCTGGATCCGAGGTTTACGTCATGGAATTCCAGTCGTCCGGGCGGCGATACACCTCTCCCCTCTTTCGCTTCCAGCCGCGAACGCAAGCGGTGGATCTGGTTCGGGTGGAGGAGATCCCGGTGCGCGAAGCGGTGGCAGTCTAGCACTGGCCTGCCACCGCTAGAATGGAAGCGTGCGCACCACAAGCGACCCCATTCCTGAAATCCTTGAGAAACTCCACATCGAGCCGCTGAATTCCGGCGCCTGCCACGGCGATTGGATTGCCAGTCCGTCGGGCGGCGAAATGGAATCCATCAACCCCGCCAGCGGCCAACCGCTGGCCAGGGTGAAGATGGCCGGACTGGCGGATTACGAAAGCGTCATGGCGCGCGCCAGCCAGGCATTCCTGGACTGGCGCATGGTTCCGGCGCCCCAGCGTGGCGAGATCGTGCGCCAGATCGCCGTCGAGCTGCGCGCGCACAAAGCCGATCTGGGAGCGCTCGTCACCCTGGAAATGGGCAAGATCCTGCCCGAGGGATTGGGCGAGGTCCAGGAGATGATCGACATCGGCGATTTCGCCGCGGGGCTTTCACGCCAGCTTTACGGCTTGACCATGCACAGCGAGCGGCCCGGCCACCGCATGTACGAGCAGTGGCACCCGCTGGGAATTGTGGGGGTGGTCAGCGCCTTCAATTTTCCCGTGGCGGTGTGGTCGTGGAACGCTCTCGTTGCCGCGGTGTGCGGCGACTGCGTCTTGTGGCGGCCATCGTCGGAAACGCCGCTCACGGCCATTGCGACGCAGAACATCTGCAACCGCGTCCTTGACCGGCACGGCTTGAAAGGCGTGTTCAACCTGGTGATCGGGCCGAGCAGTTCCATCGCCGAAGCCCTGATCCACGACCGGCGCATTCCGCTGGTGAGCTTTACGGGGTCGACCGAGGTGGGCCGGCACGTTTCCGAAGTGGTGGCGCGCCGCCTGAGCCGCGCCATCCTCGAGCCTGGGCGGTAACAACGGCATCATCGTGATGGACGACGCCAACCCCGACCTGGTGCTGCGCGCCGTCCTGTTCGGCGCGGTGGGCACCGCCGGCCAGCGCTGCACCACTACGCGGCGCCTGTTCCTCCAGCGCGGCATCGCGCCTCGGATCACGGAGGCGCTGATCGCCGCCTACCGGCAGGTCAAGATCGGCGACCCGCTCGAGCCGGAAACGCTCATGGGCCCTCTGGTCAACCGCCGCGCGGTGGACGACATGATGGATGGGCTCGGGCGCATTCGCGGGCAGGGAGGCGAAATCCTGTTCGGCGGCCAACGCCTGACCGGATGCTTCGTCCAGCCCACGCTGGTGCGCGCGCGGCCGGAGATGCCCGTCTTGAAAGAAGAGATCTTCGCGCCCGTTCTTCACCTGATCGAATTTGACGATCTCGACCAGGCCATCCACTGGCACAACGACGTGCCACAGGGACTCTCCTCGGCGATGTTCACCGCCAACCTGATATCGGCGGAGACGTTCCTGAGTCATCGCGGCAGCGACTGTGGAATCGCCAACATCAACATCGGCACCAGCGGCGCTGAAATTGGCGGCGCTTTCGGAGGCGAGAAGGACACCGGCGGCGGCCGCGAATCCGGCAGCGACGCGTGGAAGGCTTACATGCGCCGTCAGACCAACACCATCAACTGGTCCACCGGGTTACCGCTGGCGCAGGGGATTCAGTTCGAGGTGTGAAGGCGGCCACCCGCTCACTTCGCCGCCATCGACACCGCATGTCCGGCTCCTACTCCTCTTTTTCTTCTTCTTCCGGCTCGCGGCCTTCCTGCCGGGCCTTGAGCCGCTCCTCGCGGCGCTTGGCGCGGTCGGCGGCGCGCTTGACCAGTTCGGAACCCACCAGCTCGATCATGGCCTGCTCCGCGCCGTCGCCCTTGCGCGGGCCCAGACGCGTGATGCGCGTGTAGCCGCCGCTGCGCTGGCCGAAGCGGGTCCCCAAAGTATCGAACAGCTTCTTCACCGAGGCCGGCGTGCGCAGCACCGCCGCGGCTTGCCGGCGCGTATGCAGCGTGTCCCGCTTGGCCAGTGTGATCATCTTCTCCACCAGCGGACGCACCGCCTTGGCCTTGGGGACCGTGGTGATGATGCGCTCCTGCAGGATTACGCTGGTGGCGAGATTGCGCAGCAGCGAATCGCGGGCGCCCGTGTCCCGTTTCAGTTTGAATCCGGCAATCTTGTGTCTCATGAGCTATTCCCCGGCCGGCTCCTGCTGGCCATCCTCATCGAGAGGGACCTCCATTCCGGCGTTGGACTGCGGCGGCGGAGCCACCAGGCGGCCATGCTGATCGATGCGCATTCCCAGAGACAGGCCCATGTTCGCCAGAATCTCCTTGATTTCGTTGAGCGACTTGCGGCCGAAATTCTTGGTGCGCAGCATTTCCGCTTCGGTCTTCTGCACCAGCTCGCCGATGGTCTGAATATTGGCGTTCTTGAGGCAGTTGTACGAGCGAACGCTCAGCTCCAGCTCTTCCACGGAGCGGTTCAGGATTTCGCTCACCTTGTCGAGACCGCGCTCGGATATCTCTTCGGCCTGCTCCGGCACTTCCTCGAAGTTGATGAAGATCGACATGTGATCTTTCAGCAGTTTCGCGGCGTAGCCGATGGCGTCCTGTGGCGAAACGGCTCCGTTGGTCCAGACTTCCAGCGTGAGCTTGTCGTAATCCGTCATCTGGCCGAGGCGCGCGGCCTCCACCTGGAAGTTCACCTTGCGCACCGGCGAGTGGACCGAATCGATGGGAATGTAGCCGAGGGCCAGGTCGTCGTCGAAGTTCTTATCCGCGCTGACGTAGCCGCGGCCGCCTCTCAGCCGCATCTCGATATGCAGCTTGCCGCCCTCGCTCACGGTGGCGATGTGCACGTCGCGGTCCAGCACTTCGACGTCGGCGTCGGTGGCGATCTGGGCGCTGCGCACATCGCCGGGGCTTTCCACGTCGAGGCTTACGGTCTTGACCCCCTCACCCATGATCTTGAACGGAATCTGCTTCAGGTTCAGGATGATGTCGGTGGCGTCCTCCACCACACCCGGTATCGGGCTGAATTCGTGCTCCACGCCCTCGATGCGGACCGCGGTGATGGCGGCGCCTTCAATCGAGCTCAGCAGCACGCGGCGCAGACTGTTGCCGATGGTGGTGCCGAACCCCCGCTGGAAAGGCTGCGCCGTAAACATGCCATACCGGTCCGTAAGGCTCTCGGTATTGGCGACCAATCGTTTGGGTTTCTGGAAGCCCTTGAACATAAATTCCTTTCGGGGGCCAGGGGCCGGGGGCCAGGGGCCAGGGAAAGGCGTTCTTCCTTCCCCCGGCCCCTGGCCCCCGGCCCCCGGGCCCTGCTTCTTACTTCGAGTACAGCTCGACGATGAGCTGCTCGTTCAACTGAATCTGCACCAGGTCCTCGCGCTTGGGCAAGCTCTGAATGCGACCCTTTAAACTTTCCCGATCCACGTCGATCCAGTTTGGCGCCGGCGCGTGAGCCGTGGCATCGCGCGCGGCCAGGATGGCCGGATTGTTCTTGCTGGTTTCGCGGACGGCCACCACGTCGCCCACCTTGACCTGGGCCGACGGGATATCGCACTTGCGCCCGTTGACGTCGATATGGCCATGGCGGACGATCTGGCGCGCCTGGGCGCGGCTGGTGCCGAAGCCCATGCGGTAAACGACGCTATCCAGGCGGCGCTCCAGCGCCGACATCAGGTTTTCGCCGGTGATGCCCTTCGCCAGAGCGGCCTTTTCGAAAGTGCCGCGGAACTGCGCTTCCAGCACGCCGTACACGCGCCGCACCTTCTGCTTTTCGCGGAGTTGCAGACCGTAGCCGACGATCTTCTTGGCCCGTTCCTTGCCGTGCTGCCCGGGAACGAAGTTGCGCTTCTCGATGGCGCACTTTTCGCTGTGGCAGCGCTCCCCTTTGAGAAAAAGTTTCATGCCCTCGCGCCGGCACTGCCGGCAAACCGGGCCGATGTATCTTGCCAAGTTGCTCTCCTTACCTTCTAGTTCCTTATACCCTTCGCTTCTTCGGAGGACGGCAGCCGTTGTGCGGCATGGGCGTCACATCCTTAATCGAGCGAACTTCGATGCCCGCTGTGGACAGCGCCCGCACCGCCGATTCCCGCCCCGATCCCGGTCCGCTGACCCGAACTTCCACCGTCCGCAACCCGCTCTCGCCAGCCTTGTTGGCCGCCGTCAGAGCCGCCTGCTGCGCGGCGAACGGCGTCCCTTTGCGCGACCCGCGGAAACCCAGCGAACCGGCGCTCGACCAGGCGATGGTGTTCCCCTCCTGGTCCGCGATGGTCACGATGGTGTTGTTGAAAGTGGCCTGGATATGCACGATGCCCGTATGGACGACGCGCTTTTCCTTTTTCTTGAAGCTCTTCTTCTTGCCTGTTTTTACTGGTGCTTTCGCCATACGCCCCTGCTAGATCTCACCCTATTCCTATGTCTTCGAAGTAGCCTTCTTGCGATTGGCAACGGTGCCGCGGCGCGGTCCTTTGCGCGTGCGGGCGTTGGTATGCGTGCGCTGCCCGCGCACCGGCAGCCCGCGGCGGTGCCGCTGTCCCCGGTACGAGCCCATCTCGATGTGACGCTTGATGTTCATCGAGACTTCCTTGCGCAGGTCGCCTTCCACGGCGCCCTCTTCTTCCAGAATCTGGCGGACGCGGTTGACCTCATCTTCGGTCAGGTCGCGAACCTTCTTGTCGAAATCGATGCCGGCCCGGAACAGGAGCGAGCGGGAACGGGTACGGCCCACGCCGTAAATATAGGTCAGCCCGATCTCGGCCCTTTTCGCGGACGGCAGATCCACACCGGCAATACGCGCCATAGCTCTCCTCTCCTTACCCCTGCCTCTGTTTATGTTTCGGGTTCACGCAGATGACCCGCACCACGCCCTGGCGATGGATCACCTTGCATTTATCGCAAATCTTCTTCACCGACGCTCGTACCTTCATGCTGTCTTCCCTATCTTCCGCGTGATCCTGCCACGCGTCGGATCGTGAGGCGCCAACTCCACCTCGACCCTGTCGCCCGGTACCAGCCGAACGAAATTCCGTTTCACCGCGCCCACCACGTGGGCCAAAACCCTTTGCTGCTTCTCCAGCACTACCACATATATAGCACTGGGCCGCTCTTCAACCACCGTGGCCGTCACCAACCTGGCCCCCATCACGGTCTCGTCAGCACCCACGGCCCGTTCTCCGTCACCGCGATGCAGTGCTCGAAATGCGCCGAATAGGAGCCGTCTTTCGTCACCGCGGTCCATCGGTCCTTCAGAACCACCGATTCCGGCCGCCCCGCGTTGACCATGGGCTCCACCGCCAGTACCATGCCTTCCTTGAGCCGCGGGTTGTCGTTCTTGCGGTCCACGTAATTGGGGACCTGCGGCTCCTCGTGGAGCTGCGTGCCGATGCCATGGCCCACATACTCCCGCACAATCGAAAAACCGTTGGACTTGACGTGCTGCTCCACCGTGCCGCAAATGTCAAACAGCCGGTTGCCCGCCCGCACCCGATCGATGGCCAGCTCCAGGGCTTCCTGCGTCACCCGCAGGAGCTTCCCGGTCTGCTCGCTTACCTCGCCGATCGGAACGGTTATGGCCGAATCGCCATAGTACCCGTCCAGCTTCACCCCGGTGTCGATCGAAACGATGTCGCCTTTCTTGAGGAGCCGTCTCGGATTCGGCATCCCGTGGACGATCTCGTCGTTCACCGAAGTGCACAACACAAACTTGTACGTCGCGCCCGCCGCCGGCACGTAATAACCCTTGAAAGCAGGCTGCGCGCCGGCGTCCGCGATCATCCGCGCCGCGGCCGCCTCGAGGTCCCAGGTGCTGGCGCCTTCCACCGCCAGCTCCTGCAACTTCTGCAAAACCTGCCAGACCAGCAGCCCGCTGCGCCGCATCTTCTCCAGTTCAGCGGCGGTTTTCCGAACGATCATCCGCCTGCACGAGTCCTTTCCGCTTAAAAAGTGCTCCGCCGGCCGCGAATCCGGCCCGACCGCGGAGTGAATCCTTCATAATGGCGCATGATGAGCTGCGCCTCCACCTGGTTGATGGTGTCCATGGCGACGCCCACCACGATCAGCAGCGAAGTGCCGCCGAAATAAAACTGCACGTTCAGACCTTCCAGCAGAAACCGCGGACACACGCGGTCGATCCAGTTGCCGAGCAGCGGCAGGTGGTTCAACTTGATGCCCGAAATCATGATGTCCGGAATCAGACAGAGGATCGAAAGGTAAATGCCGCCCACCACCGTGATCTTCGTCAGGATGGTGTTCATGTAGTCGGCCGTGTTGCGTCCCGGACGAATACCCGGGATGAAGCCGCCGTACTTGCGCATGTTGTCGGCCGCTTCGTTGGGATTAAAAATAATCGAAACGTAAAAGAAACAGAAGAAAATGATGCCCGCCACGAACAGCACGTAATACAGCGGCTCGCCGTGCTGAATGCTCTTCAGTGTGGCCGATAGCCAGCCGATGCCCTTCACCCACGGCAACGCGGCGAGGGTCGCGGGGAAGGCCAGGATGGAGGAGGCGAAGATTACCGGGATCACCCCGCCCGCGTTCACCTTGAGCGGCATGTGCGTGGACTGCCCGCCCATCACCCGCCGGCCCACCACCCGCTTGGCGTACTGCACCGGGATGCGCCGCTCGCCGCGCTCCACCAGCACGATGAACGCCACCACCGCCACCATCATGACCAGCACCACGATCAACTGGAGCGCGCTCCATTCATGCGTGATAAAGGTGTTGACATACAGATTCTGAATGGCGCGCGGCAGCCCCACCACAATGCCGGTGAAGATGATCAAAGACATGCCGTTGCCCACGCCGCGCTCGCTGATCTGCTCGCCCAGCCACATGATGAACGCCGTGCCCGTGGTCAGCGAGATGATGGTCAGCAGCACGAAACCGATACCCGGGCTGATGACAATGCCCTGCTGCATGGTCTGCAGGCCCTGCGCGATGCCGAACGACTGCAGCACCGAAAGGATGATCGTCAGGTAGCGGGTCCACTGTGTGATCTTGCGGCGGCCCAGCTCGCCTTCCTTGGAGAGTTTTTCGAGAGTGGGGACCACCACCGTCAGCAACTGCAGAATGATCGACGCCGTGATGTACGGCATGATGCCCAGGGCGAAGATCGTGAGACGGCGGATATTGCCGCCGGCGAACAAGTCGAAGAAACCGAAAATCGATCCCGCCGCGGAGCTGAAGAACTCCTCCCATCGCGTGATGTTGATGCCCGGCGTCGGAATGTGGCCGCCCAGCCGATACACCGCCAGCATCGCCAGCGTGAACAAGAGCCGCTTGCGAAGGTCTGGAACGCGAAAAATGTTCGCGAACGCTTCTAGGAACTTGGTCATCGTACCCTTCGATTCCCGGCGCTCACTCGCTGGCTGCGCCGTGCCCAGGGGGCACCCACTTGGCCGCTCCCCCGGCCTTCTGAATCTTCTCCACCGCCGACTTGGAAAACTGGTGGGCCTCCACCGTAATCTGGCGCGTCAACTGCCCGGCGCCCAGGATCTTGAGGCCGTCACCCAACTTCTTGATGACGCCCAGCTCGAACAGGCGGTCGGCGGTGAACGCATCGCCTTCCAGCTTCTCCAGCCGTCCGAGGTTGACAATGGCGTAATGCTTTTTGAAGATGTTCGTAAATCCGCGCTTGGGCAGCCGGCGGTGCAGCGGCATCTGGCCGCCTTCGAAACCGCGCTTCTGGCCGAACCCCGTGCCGGCGCGCTGTCCCTTCGAGCCGCGCGTGGCCGTCTTGCCGTGCCCCGAGCCCATGCCGCGGCCGATGCGCTTGCGACCCTTCTTCTGTCCGGCGGGCGGTCTCAATCCGCTGAGGTTCATCGTCTCTCTCCTGGGGGCCGGGGGCCGGGGGCCAGGGGCCGGGGAAAACCCGAACCCTGCCACCAACCATGCAACCCCAAAACTCCTTCAACCTTCTGAGCCGCGACCGAGCGAAACCGTGCGGCCCCACTCCCTGGCCCCCGGCCCCCGACCCCCGGCCCCTGCATTATTCCACCACTTCCAGCAGATGCGGAATCTTCTTCACCATGCCGCGAAAAACCGGCGAATCGGGCCGCTCCACCACCTGGTTGACCTTCCGTAATCCCAGGCCCTTCACAATTCTCTTGTGTTTTTCCGGAGTGCAAATGGGGCTGTGCACCAGCTTGATTCGGATCTTACCTTCCATTAGAGCTTCTCCACCGCCAAGCCGCGCATTTCGGCCACGGCGTTCCTTTCCCGCAGCGATTCCAGCGCCACAATGGTGGCCTTCACCACGTTGTGCGGGTTGCGGCGGCCAATCGACTTGGTGAGCACGTTGGCGATGCCGCAGGCCGTGATGACCGCCCGCACCGCGCCGCCGGCGATGACTCCCGTGCCTTCCGCGGCCGGCTTGAGCAGCACCAGCGAACTGGCGAATTTCCCCAGCGTCTGGTGTGGGATGGTGGTCTCGAGCACGTGGATCTTGCGCAGGTTCTTCTTGCCGGCTTCGATTCCTTTGCGGATCGCGGAAGGCACTTCCTTGGCCTTTCCCACGCCCCAGCCCACCACTTTGGCGGAGGGATCGCCGATCACCACCAGCGCCGAAAAGCTCAGGTTCTTGCCGCCCTTCACCACCTTGGTGACGCGGTTGATGGAGACCACCTGCTCTTTGAGGTTGAGCGAGGCCGGATCAATGCGTTTTGCTGACGTCGTCATGAATCAGAACTCCAGTCCCGCCGCGCGCGCCGCGTCGGCGAGCGCCTTCACCCGCCCGTGGTATTGATAGCCGCCGCGGTCGAAAACCACTTTGGTAATGCCCTTTTCCTTGGCCCGCTCGGCCACCAGTTTGCCAATGGCCTTGGCCGCCGCCACGTTGCCTCCGGACCCAGAGGGTACCCCCTTCCCGCCCTTGCCCACCGAGGACGCCGACACCAGCGTCTGGCCCTCGGCATCGTCGATGACCTGCGCGTAGATGTGCGCCACGCTGCGGAACACCGCCAGCCGCGGCCGCGCGGCGCTTCCACGCAGCTTGCGCCGGATGCGCTCGTGAATGGTCTTACGGACCTGTTTTTTCTCGGTCTTGCGTATCATTTGGCCCCCGCCGCGGTCTTGCCGACCTTCTTCCGCAGCGCTTCGCCGGTGTAGCGGACGCCCTTGTTCTTGTAAGGATCCGGCTTGCGAAGCGCGCGGATGTTCGCCGCCACCTGCCCCAGCAGTTGCCGGTCGTACCCGCTCAGCACCAGATGGAAAGGAAGGCCACTCGATTTGGGTGCTTCCACCTTCAGATCTATGCCCTGCGGCAACAGGACCTCGATGGCGTGCGAGTAGCCCAGGGTGAACGTCGCAATCTTTCCCTTGACGTCGGCGCGGTACCCGACGCCGTAAATGTCCAGTTCCTTGGTGAACCCGGTGCAGACCCCCTGGACGGCATTGGCCGCGAGCGCGCGCGTCAGGCCGTGCAGCGCCGCGTGCTCGTCGGAGGCGCGCTTCACTTCCAGCTTCCCGCCGCCCTGCTCGATACTGATCCCTTGCGGAATCGGCACCGTCAGCTTGCCCTTGGGACCGGTCACTTCCAGTTGCCCGCCGATCTGGACTTTCACGCCGCTCGGCAGCGGGATCGGCTTCTTACCAATTCTCGACATAATCTCAATACCTCGCTACCACACGCGGCACAGGATCTCCCCGCCCAGATGCCCCTTGTGAGCGTCCCGGCCGGTCATGACGCCGCGCGGGGTCGTCAGGATGTTGATTCCCATACCCCCCAGCACCCGCGGGATCTCCGTCTGTCCCACGTACACGCGGCAGCCGGGCCGCGAGACGCGGTGGATCTCGGAAATCACCGGCGAGTTGTTGGCGCCGTATTTCAAGTAGATCTTGATGGTCTTCTTCGCGCCTTCCTCCGCCACCTTGAAGTTGGCAATGTAGCCTTCTTCCTTCAAAATGCGCGCGATTTCCGCTTTCAGCCGGGAGGCCGGCACATCCACCTTGGGGTGGCGCGCCTGGATCGCGTTGCGCACGCGAGTCAGCATGTCGGCAATGGGATCGCTCGTCATAGTCCTCCTTTACCAGCTCGCCTTGATCACGCCCGGAATCTCGCCGTTCAGCGCGAGCTGGCGGAAACACAGGCGGCAGATGCCGAATTTGCGCAGAAAGGCGCGCGGGCGGCCGCAGCGCCAGCAGCGGTTGCGGTGCCGGCATCGCAGCTTGGGCGTCTTGGCCTTCCGGGCCTCTTCCAGTTTCAGGTCTTTCGCAATTTTGGCGGTAGTGGCCATGTTCTTTCCCTCTCTCCTCTATTGCCGGAACGGCATCCCCATGTGACGCAGCAGCGCCACGCCTTCCGCGTCGGTGCGGGCCGTGGTGGTGATGGAAACGTTCATCCCCTTGGTCTTGTCCACCTTGGCGTAGTCGATTTCCGGGAAGATCAACTGGTCTTTGATCCCCAGCGTGTAGTTGCCCCTTCCGTCGAAGCTCTTGGTCGAAACGCCGCGGAAGTCGCGCACGCGAGGCAGCGCCACGTTCACCAGCCGGTCGAAAAACTCGTACATGCGGTCGCCCCTAAGGGTCACCATGCACCCGATCGACATGCCTTCCCTCAGCTTGAAGGCGGCGATCGACTTGGTCGCCTTGGTGATCACCGGCTTCTGGCCGGCGATTTGCGCCAACTCGTTGACCGCGCCGTCCATCAGCTTGGCGTTCTGTGTGGCCTCGCCGAGCCCAATATTGATGGAGATCTTGTCGATCCTGGGCACCGCCATGACGTTCTTGTACCCGAACTCCTGGGCCAGCGCCGGGACCACCTTTTTCTGATAGTGCTGTTTCAAACGTGCTGCCATCGAATCCTCACTTGCTGCCAATCATCTGCCCGCACTTGCGGCAGACTCGCGTGCGGCGCGTCTTTCCCCCGGCGACATGATCGATGTGGTGCGCGATACGCACCGCCTTGTTGCAGCCCGGACACACCACCAGGACGTTGGAAGCCGGAATGGGGCTCTCGCGCTCGGCGATGCCGCCCTTGATCTGCTTGCCGGGGTTGGGGCGCGTGTGCTTCTTGGCCATCATCACGTGCTCCACCAGGATCTTGCCGGTCTGGCGGTCCACCCTCAGAACGCGGCCGGTCTTGCCCTTGTCGCGCCCGGCGATAACCCTGACGGTGTCTTCCCTCTTGATATCGATGCGGACCGGCTCGGACTTCTTCTTTGCGATTGCCATCAGATTACCTCGGGGGCTAGCGACACGATCTTCATGAACCTCTTGTCCCTCAGTTCCCTGGCCACGGGACCGAACACGCGCGTGCCCACCGGCTCGCCCGTCTCATTGATCAAAACCGCGGCGTTCGAATCGAAGCGGATGTAGGTGCCGTCCTTGCGCCGGGTCTCTTTGCGCATGCGAACGATCACGCAGCGCACCACCTTCCCCTTCTTGATCGCCGAATCGGGAGCGGCCTCTTTCACGCTGGCGGTGACCACGTCGCCCAGCCCGGCGCGCAGGCCGAGGTCGCCGCCGCGCGGCAGAATGCACGCCAGCCTGCGCGCGCCGGAGTTGTCGGCCACCTCGAGAATCGTTCGCATTCCAATCATAAGTCGCTACGCTCCTGGGGCCGGGGGCCGGGGGCCAGGGGTCGGGGAAAAACCGTTCGCGCGAAGCGCGACCCTTTCCCTGGCCCACGGCCCCTGGCCCCTGGCCCCCGTCAGATCTTCACGTCCAGATCCACCGGCTGCACCCCCACCTGCGCCGCCCGCCGGATCACTTCCGCCAGCTTCCACCGCTTCAGCTTGCTCAAGGGCCGGCACTCCACGATGCGCACCACGTCGCCCGTCTTGGCCGAGCCTTCCTCATCGTGCGCGTAGAACTTCTTCCGCTTGCCGATGATGCGCTTGTACAGCGCGTGCGGCACGCGGCGGCTCACCTCCACCACGATGGTCTTTTGCATCTTGGTGGAAACCACCTGGCCGATCTTCTCGTTCTTGATTCCCTGCTTGGCTTGCTCTTCGGCCATGTCACTTTTTCTCCTGAGCCGCGGGCTCGTTCTGGGCCCTCTCCCGCAGCACGGTGTGGATGCGGGCGCGGTCTTTCTTTATGGCCCGGACCTTCTTCAATCCGTCCATCTGCCCCATGGACATCTGAAACTGCAGACGAAACAACTGCTCGTCTATTTCACCCAACTGGCGCGTCAGCTCGTTGCTGTCCAGGTCGCGAACCTTGTCTGCCTTCATATCCCTTACTCCGCGTCTTCCCGGCTGACAAACTTGGTCTTGATCGACAGCTTGTGGGCCGCCAGCCGCATGGCGGCGTGCGCCGTCGGCCGGTCCACGCCTTCCATCTCGAACAGAATCTTTCCAGGGCGGATCACCGCCACCCATTGCTCCGGAGCGCCCTTGCCCTTGCCCATGCGGGTTTCGGCGGGCTTCTTGGTGATCGGCTTGTCCGGAAACAGCCGGATCCAGACCTTTCCGCCGCGCTTGATGGAGCGGGTCATGGCCACGCGCGCGGCTTCGATTTCCCGGTCGGTGATCCACGCGCACTCCATCGCTTTGAGTCCGAAATCGCCGAAAGAGATGGTGGATCCGCGCCACGCCTTGCCGGCCATGCGCCCGCGCTGTTGCTTTCTGTACTTGACCTTCTTTGGCATCATCATGGCGGTTTTCCCTCAATCCTCACTGGTTCTCGCCGGAAGGTTCCGGCTGGTCGCTGGCGGCTGGTTTCGGGGTGCCCTCTGGGCCCGGTTGCGGCGGCGTTTCCGGCTGCGCTTCCTGCCGGACTTCCTGTTTCCAGGCGGGCTGCTGCGGCGACATCAGCGGCGGCAGGATGGGCACGGCCGCGCGCACCGCGGGACGCGGCAGGTCCACCGGCGGCGTCTGCATGGCCGGGCCGCTAACCTCAGCGGCCGGAGCGGCGCTCACCCCGCCTGGCGTCGCCGCTGGACCGTGGTACTCGCCACGCTCGCGGCGCGGGCGGTCGCCGCGGTCGCGCCGATCGCGCATCTCGCGGCGCGGCTCGGGTTCGGGAAGCAGCCCGCGCCGCTTGGTCAGGTCCAGAATCTCGCCTTTGTAGATCCACGTCTTGATGCCAATCACACCGTAAGTGGTGTGCGCCTCGGCAAAACCATAATCGATATCCGCGCGCAACGTGTGCAGCGGAAGCTGGCCTTGCAGGTACCACTCGCTGCGCGCGATCTCGGCCCCGTTCAGACGGCCCGAGACCCGCACCTTGATGCCCTTGCATCCGAAGCGCAGCGCCGAATCCACCGCTTTGCGCATGGCGCGCCGGAAGGCCACGCGCTTCTCCAGTTGCAGGCCGATCGATTCCGATACGAGCTGCGCGTCCAGTTCCGGCTTGTGCACTTCCTGAATGTCGATGAAGACCTCGCGCTTGGTCTTCTTGGCCATGTCCTGCTTGAGCTTCTCGATCTCCGCGCCCTTGCGCCCGATGATGATGCCCGGCCGCGAAGTCCGGATGGTGACCCGCAGCTTGTTGCCCGGCCGGTCCACTTCGATCGAGCTCACGCCCGCCGATTTCAGCCGCTCGCTCAAGTTCTCCTTCAGCTCCAGGTCCTCCTGCAGCAGCTTGGCATAACCGTGCGTGGCGAACCACCGCGACCGCCAGGGCTTGTTGAAGCCCAGCCGGAACCCATACGGATGAACTTTCTGTCCCATCTATGCTTCTTTCTCCGCCACCTTGATGACGATATGCGCCTGCCGGCGCTGATACCGGTAGGCGCGGCCCATCGGCGCCGGCCGGATGCGCTTCATGCGCGGGCCGTCGTTCACGTAGGCCTCGGTCACGAAAAGCCGGTCCACATCCAGGTCTTCGAACCGGTTGGTCGCGTTGGCGATGGCCGATTCCAGCACCTTCAGCACCGTCGGCGCGATGCGCTTGTTGGCGGTGCGCAACATAATCCGCGCCGCGTCCGCCTTCTGGCCCCGGATCAGGTCCACCACCAGGCGCGCCTTCTGCGGGGACACCCGGATGTATCTGGCCTCCGCCTTGACTTTGTTCTCGGCTCCCATGCTTTCCTCGCTATGCCGCCGGCTTGGCGGTCTTCTCCGTAGCCGCCTTCACCGAATGGCCCCGGAACGTCCGCGTGGGCGAAAACTCGCCCAGCTTGTGCCCCACCATGTTCTCGGTGATGTACACCGGGATGAACTTCTTGCCGTTGTGCACCGCGATGGTCTGCCCCACGAACTCCGGAAGTATGGTCGAACGCCGCGACCACGTGCGGATCACCTTCTTCTCGCCCGTAGCAACCACCACCGCGAGCTTGGCTTCCAGGTGGGTGTCGGTGAACGGTCCCTTCTTGACGGATCTGCCCATTGCCTTACCTCTTCTTGCTCTTGTGCGTGACGATCCACTGGTCGGTGCGCTTGTTGTTGCGCGTCTTGAATCCGCGCGTCGGCTGGCCCCACGGCGTCACCGGGTGGCGGCCGCCCGAGGTCTTGCCCTCGCCGCCACCGTGCGGGTGATCCACCGGGTTCATGGAGACCCCGCGGTTGTGCGGCGTCTTGCCCAGCCAGCGCTTGCGCCCCGCCTTGCCCAGCGATACATTTTCGTGATCCACATTGCCCACCTGCCCGATGGTCGCCATGCAGTCGAGCTGCACCCGCCGCACTTCGCCCGAGGGCAGCTTCAGCAGCGCGATGCCGCCTTCCTTGGAAACCAACTGCGCCTGCGATCCGGCCGATCGCGCCATCTGGCCGCCCTTGCCGGGCTTCAGCTCGATGTTGTGGACGATGGTGCCGGCCGGTATGTTCTTCAAAGGCAGAGCGTTGC
Organism: Bryobacterales bacterium; assembly: GCA_963768385.1. Lineage (GTDB taxonomy): Bacteria > Acidobacteriota > Terriglobia > Bryobacterales > Bryobacteraceae > Fen-178. Next base: position 150,246 of record CAVYHQ010000011.1, on the reverse strand, counting down.
CCACCAGGATGTCGGCCTCCGGGCCGGACATCACTTTCTGCCCCACCTTCAGCCCGTCCGGCTGCAGAATGTAGCGTTTCTCCCCATCCGCGTAGTGCAGCAGGGCGATGCGGGACGAACGGTTGGGATCGTATTCCACCGACGCCACCACCGCCGGTACAGCCGCCTTGTCGCGCTTGAAATCCACCACCCGGTACGCCTGCTTGGCGCCGCCGCCGATGAACCGCGAGGTGACGTGGCCGGTGCTGTTGCGCCCGCCGGTGCGCTTCTTAGGCTCCACCAGCGACTTCTCCGGACGCTCCCGGGTGATGTCTTCGCGCGACACCACCGTCTGGAAGCGCCGGGTCGAGGTGACAGGTCTGTAAGTCTTGATCGGCATCTTAGATCTCCGCGAAATCGGGCGTCTTCTCGCCCTTCTTCAACTTCACGTAGGCCTTTTTCCACGTCGAGCGGTAGCCCGCGAATTTTCCCCGGCGCCGCAACTTTCCATCGAAGGTGGCTGTCCGCACTTCCGTAACTTTCACTTTGAACAGCTTCTCGACGGCGGTCTTGACCTGCGTCTTGTTGGCTTCCAACGCCACTTCGAAGCACAGCGTGCGCTCGTTGTCTTTCTTCTCCACGCCCTTCTCGGTCACCAGCGGGCGGCGAATCACGTCGTAGAGTTTCATTTCGCGAGTGCCTCCGAGAATTTCCGGGCCGCGGCTTCCGACAGCAGCACGCTCTTATGGCCCAGCAGGAGATGAACATTCACTTCCTTGGTCGGGACCAGCGTGACGCCCTTCAGATTGCGGATGCCCAGCTCCAGGTTGCGGTTCTCGCCGTTGTCCACCACCAGCACCGTGCGGCCGGTCTCCAGCTTGGCCAGCGCGCCCATGGCGTTCTTGGTCTTGTGGTCGGCAAAAGTGAAGGCCTGGACCACCTTCAGCTCGCCATCCCGCACCTTCGCCGAAAGCGCCGAGCGCAGCGCGCCCAGCAGCATCTTGCGCGGCAGCTTGTAGCTGTAATCGCGCGGTTGCGGCCCGTGAACTATGCCACCGTGCCGCCAGATCGGCGACCGGACGGACCCCACGCGCGCGCGGCCCGTCCCCTTTTGCTTCCACAGCTTCTTGCCGCTTCCGGCTACCTCGCTGCGCACTTTGGTCTTGTGCGTCCCGGCGCGCAACCCGGCCGTGTATTGGTTCACCGCTTCGTAGAGCAGCGCTTCGTTGACCTCGGCGCCGAAAACCTCGTCGGCCAGTTCCACCTCGCCGACCTTCTGGTTATTCAAATCCACTACATCCAGTGTGGGCATCGCAGCTACCTCTTGGCCCTCCGGACTACCACGTATCCGCCGTTGGGACCGGGCACCGCGCCCTTCACCACCAGCACGTTGTCCTGGGTGTCTACGTCGATAATCTCGAGATTCCGTACGGTCACGCGCTCGTGGCCCATGTGGCCCCCCATGCGCATCCCGGGAAGCACCCGCGACGGGTAGCTCGACGCCCCGATGGAACCCGGAGCGCGGTGGAACATGGAGCCGTGCGATCCTTCGCCGCCCCGAAAATGGTGGCGCTTCACTACCCCGGCGAACCCGCGCCCCTTGCTGATGCCGATGACATCCACCTTGTCCTTGGGCTTGAACTGATCCACCAGCACCTGGTCGCCGGGCTTGAAATCGTCGTCGCCGGGGCGTAAATGGAATTCGCGCATGAACCTCGCGCCCTCCGCGCCGGCTTTCTTCAGGTGGCCGGTGGCGGGCTTGTTGATGCGCCGCGGCTTGATGAACTCCACCAGCCCGAGCTGCACCGCGTCGTAGCCATCGGCCGTGGGCGTCTTGCGCTGCACCACCATGCACGGACCGGCCTTCAGCAGCGTGACCGGGACGGCCTGGCCGTCTTCCCGGAACACCTGCGACATTCCAATCTTCTTGCCAAGGATTCCTGGACTCATGTCAACTCCAGGGGCCAGGGGTCAGGGGCCAGGGGCCGGGGAACCCCCCGAACCCTTCCACCAACCCTGAAGCCCAAAAAATCTTTCAAACCTTCTCAAACCGCCCGGGATCGGAACCAGGCCTCACCACCGGCCCCTGGCCCCCGACCCCTGGCCCCCGCGTTCGGCAAGTTCACTTGCCGAACGCCTTGATCTCCACATCCACACCCGCCGGCAGGTCGAGCTTCATCAGCGCGTCCACCGTCTGCTGCGTCGGCTCGAGTATGTCCAACAGCCGTTTGTGCGTCCGGATCTCAAACTGCTCCCGCGACTTCTTGTCCACGTGCGGGGAGCGCAAAACCGTCGTGATACTCCGGGACGTGGGCAGCGGAATGGGACCGGCCACCGTGGCGCCGGTCCTCTTTGCCGTGTCCACAATCTCCGTCGTCGACTGATCGAGCACCCGGTGATCGTATGCTTTCAAGCGAATGCGAATGCGTTCTCTCAGCGCCATCGATTTGCCTACTTAATGATTTCCGTCACCGTGCCGGCGCCCACCGTGCGGCCGCCTTCGCGAATCGCAAAGCGCAGCCCCTTGTCCATGGCCACCGGCGTGATCAGTTCCACCTTCAGGTCCACCGTGTCGCCCGGCATCACCATCTCCGTGCCCTCCGGCAACTCCGCCACCCCCGTCACGTCCGTCGTCCGGAAGTAGAACTGCGGCCGGTAGCCCTTGAAGAACGGCGTGTGCCGCCCTCCCTCTTCCTTGCTCAGCACGTACACCCGCCCCTGGAACGTGGTGTGCGGCGTGATCGATCCCGGCTTGGCGATCACTTGCCCGCGCTCCACTTCGTCCTTTTCCACGCCCCGCAGCAACAGGCCTATGTTGTCCCCAGCCAGCCCTTCATCCAGCAGCTTCTTGAACATTTCCACGCCCGTCACCACCGTCTTGCGCGTCTCGCGGAAACCCACAATCTCCATCTCTTCCCCCACCTTGCACTTGCCCCGCTCCACCCGCCCCGTCACCACCGTCCCCCGCCCCTGGATCGAAAAGATGTCCTCGATCGGCATCAAAAACGGCTTGTCCAGGACACGCTGCGGAATCGGCACGTAGCTGTCCACCGCGTCCATCAACTCCTGCACCCCCTTCTCCCACTCCGGCTCTCCGTTCAACGCCCCCAACGCCGATACCCGTATCACCGGAATCTCGTCCCCCGGAAACTCGTAGAACTTCAGCAGGTCCCGCACTTCCAGCTCCACCAGGTCCAGCAGCTCCGGATCGTCCACCATGTCCACCTTGTTCAGGCACACCACGATGCACGGCACTCCCACCTGCCGCGCCAGCAATACGTGCTCCCGCGTCTGCGGCATGGGCCCGTCGGTGGCCGCCACCACCAGAATGGCTCCGTCCATCTGCGCCGCCCCGGTGATCATGTTCTTGATGTAATCGGCGTGCCCCGGACAATCCACGTGCGCGTAATGCCGCTTGGCCGTTTCGTACTCGATGTGCGCCACGGCAATGGTGATGCCGCGGGCCTTCTCTTCCGGCGCGTTGTCGATGGACTCGAAGCTCCGGAACTTGACCTTGGGGTTGCTCTTGCCCAGCACCCTGGTGATGGCCGCCGTCAGGGTGGTCTTGCCGTGATCGATGTGCCCGATCGTGCCGATATTCACATGCGGCTTGCTGCGGTCGAATTTTTCCTTTGCCATAAGAAAATGCCTCTCTCCTTATCTCGTAATCCTGCCCTGGACCTTGCTGACGATCTCCTCGGCGATCCCGCCGGGAACTTCTTCGTACTTGCCAAAATGCATGGTGAAACTTCCGCGGCCCTGCGTCCGGCTCCGAAGCTCGGTCGCGTAACCGAACATTTCCGATAGCGGCACCATCGACTTGATGATTTGCGTGGTCCCGCGCAGCTCCATGCCTTCGATGCGGCCCCGGCGCGAATTCAAATCGCCGATCACGTCGCCCATGTACTCTTCCGGAACCACCACTTCCACCGCCATGATCGGCTCCAGCAGCACCGGCTTGGCCTTCCTGGCGGCCTCTTTGATGGCCATCGAACCAGCGATCTTGAAGGCCATCTCCGAGGAGTCTACGTCGTGGTAGCTGCCGTCGTACAGCGTCACTCTCACATCCGACATGGGGTAGCCCGCCAGAACTCCGCCTTCGAGCGCTTCCTTGATGCCCGTTTCGGTCGGCGCGATATATTCCTTGGGTACCCGGCCGCCCGTGATTTCGTTCACGAACTCGAATCCGCCGCCGGTCGGCAGAGGCTCTACCTTGATCTTGACGTGGCCGTATTGCCCATGACCGCCGGTCTGCTTGATATGCCGGCCTTCGGCTTCCGCGCTCTTACGGATGGTCTCGCGATACGCCACCTGCGGCTTGCCCACGTTGGCGCCCACTCCGAACTCGCGCATCATGCGGTCCACGATGATCTCCAGGTGCAGTTCGCCCATTCCCGAAAGGATCGTCTGACCCGTCTCGGGATCCGTGTTGACGCGAAATGTGGGGTCTTCCTGCGCCAGTTTTTGAATCGCCATGCCCAGCTTCTCCTGGTCGGCCTTGGTCTTGGGCTCTACCGCAAGCTGAATCACGGGCATGGGGAAATCGATCGATTCCAGGATGATCGGGTGCTCGTCGTCGCAAATCGTGTCGCCGGTCGAAACCGTTCTCAGACCCACCGCCGCGCAGATATCGCCCGCCAGGATCTCCTGAATCTCTTCGCGCTTGTTGGCGTGCATGCGCAGCAGGCGTCCGATGCGCTCCTTGCGGCCCTTGGCCACGTTGTACACCGAGTCGCCGGATTTCAGCGTGCCCGAATACACCCGGAAAAAAGCCAGTTGGCCCACGAAAGCGTCGGTCATGATCTTGAACACCAGCGCGGCGAAGGGCTCGCTGTCGGAGGCGTGCCGAACCAGCGTCTTTTCCGGGTGATCGATGTCGGCGCCTTCGATCGGCGGCACGTCCAGCGGCGACGGCAGGTAGTCCACCACCGCATCCAGCATGGTCTGCACACCCTTGTTCTTGAATGCCGAGCCGCAAATCACCGGGAAGATCCTCTGCGCGATGGTGGCCCGGCGGATGCCGGCGCGGATCTCGTCGTTCGAAATCGCCTGGGCTTCGATGAATTTTCCAAACAATCGGTCGTCGTGCTCGGCCACCGCTTCGATCATCTTTTCGCGGTATTCCTTGGCCTTTTCCACCAGGTCCTCGGGTATGTCCACCGTGTCGTACTCGGCGCCCAGCGTCTCGTCGCGCCACAGCATGGCCTTCATCTCCACCAGGTCGACCACGCCCTTGAACTGGTCCTCGCCGCCGACCGGAAGCTGGATGGCCACCGGCTTGCACTTCAGCCGCGTGACGATGGTGTCGATGGAGTGGAAGAAGTCCGCGCCCACGCGGTCCATTTTATTGATGAAGCAGATGCGCGGCACCGCGTACTTGTCCGCCTGCCGCCACACCGTCTCCGATTGCGGCTGCACCCCCGCCACGGCGTCGAAAACCGCCACCGCCCCGTCCAGCACGCGCAGGCTGCGCTCCACCTCGGCGGTGAAATCCACGTGCCCCGGCGTGTCGATGATATTGATCTGGATGTCGCGCCACTCGCAGGTGGTCGCAGCCGACGTGATGGTGATGCCGCGCTCCTGTTCCTGCTCCATCCAGTCCATGATGGCGGTGCCCTCATCCACCTCGCCCAGCCGGTGCGTACGGCCCGTGTAATAAAGGATGCGCTCGGTGGTAGTGGTCTTACCGGCATCGATATGAGCCGCGATGCCGATATTCCTCATCCTTTCGAGCGGGACTGTCCTTGCCATACAGTTCCTACCACCGGTAATGCGCGAAGGCCTTGTTGGCCTCCGCCATGCGGTGCACGTCGTCTCTCTTCTTGATCGCTCCGCCGCGCAGATTGGCGGCATCGTTCAATTCATTCGCCAGCTTTTCCGGCATGCCCTTCTCGGGCCGCGACCGCGCTTGCGTGATGATCCAGCGAATCGCCAGCGAGGTGCGCCGGTTCTGCGGCACCTCGATGGGCACCTGGTAGTTGGCCCCGCCCACGCGCCGCGTCTTCACCTCCAGCAGCGGCTTGGCGTTTTCCACCGCCTTCTTGAAGGCCTTGAGCGGATCGTCGCTGGTGCGCTCCCGCAGCTTGTCCATGGCGTCATAGAAAATTCCCTGGGCGGTGTTCTTCTTGCCCTCCCACATCAGGGAGTTCACGAACTTCTCCACCAGGGTTGAGTTGTAGACCGGATCCGGCACTACTTCACGAACAACGGCTCGTCTTCTGCGTGGCATACGTACCTACGATTTGGGCCTCTTGGCCCCGTACTTCGACCGGCCCTGTTTGCGGTCCGACACGCCGGCCGTATCCAGCGCCCCGCGAATCACGTGATACCGCACACCGGGGAGGTCCTTCACGCGGCCGCCGCGAATCAGCACGATCGAGTGCTCCTGCAAGTTGTGACCTACGCCCGGAATATAAGTCGTCACTTCGATCCCATTGGTCAGCCGCACGCGCGCCACCTTTCGCAGCGCCGAATTCGGCTTCTTGGGAGTGGAAGTGTACACGCGCGTGCATACTCCGCGCTTCTGCGGGCAGCTATTGAGCGCCGGGCTCGAGGTCTTCCAGCGCGGCGGCTTCCGCCCCATACGCACAAGTTGGTTAAACGTCGGCACGAATCATCCTTTTCGCGATGCAATCAAAAAAAGTGGCCAGAACCCGCACCGCGGTCCCGGAAAAAATCTACAGGTCGCAACAGCCAGGATTACCTTTTTCGGACAGGCCCATGTTTCAATCGGCGTAACCGCTGGAACCTCGGGGCCTTACCTCTGGCCGGACCCGCCTACAGACGAGTGGTAGCCAGAAGCAGAAAGCTGTACACGCGAAACCAATCCATCATAGCTGAACTGGCGGGGGCAGTGCAACTGGGTGGGGCATGCTTCAGCTTGCCCAGCCCATGCCTTTGCGACAATTGAAGGCAAATGCCCCGAATCGCCATCCCCGACGACGCTCCTCCCGTCTTGCGCGCCAGCGCCGTGTGGCCCGCCCTGGCGTCGCGCGCCGAGCTCGACTACCACGATACCCTTCCCGGCCCCGAAGAACGGCTCGCTGAACGGATCGGCGCGGCCGAGGTGGTGTTAAACATCCGCGCCTCTTCCAAGTTCACGGAGCGGGTCCTCGCCGCCTGTCCGCGCCTGCGACTCATCTCCGTGTGGGGCACGGGGACGGACCACGTGGACCTGGCGGCCGCCGCCCGCCACGGCATCACCGTGACCAACACTCCCGGAGTCTCGGCCATTTCCATCGCCGAACATGCGCTGGCCCTGCTCCTGGCCGTCGCGCGCCGCATTCCGCATCTGGACGCCGCCACGCGCCGCGGCGAGTGGCCGCGCGGGGAAAGTGTCGAGCTCTGCGGGAAAACCTGCGGCGTCCTCGGCCTGGGAGCCATCGGGCGCAGGTTTGCCGGCATCGCCGCGGGCATCGGGATGCGTGTCATCGCCTGGACCATGCACCCCACGCCGGAGCCGGGCGTGGAATTCGTGGAGCTCGACGATCTGTACCGCGCAAGCGACGCCGTCAGCATCCACCTGCGCCTCTCGCCCGCCACCGAGGGCTTCATCGGCCCGCGCCAGTTGGCCCTCATGAAGCCCACCGCCATCCTCATCAACACGGCGCGCGGCGCCATCGTGGACGAAGCCGCTCTGATCGAGGCGCTGGCGGCCGGGCGAATCGCCGGGGCGGGCCTGGACGTTTTCTCCGCCGAGCCGCTGCCGCCGAGCCATCCGCTCGCCAATTTGCCCAACGTGGTGCTCACACCGCACTGCGCCGGCATCACCCCCGAGGCGCTCGAGGCGGGCCTGCGCATGGCGGTCGAGAACATCTGGGAGTTCCTGGCTGGCCGGCCCGCGCACGTGGTGATAGCATGAGACCATGTTCAAAGCCAAGTCGATCGTCGCCGCATTGTTCTGCCTGACCGCGCTTCCCGTCATGGCGCAAACCTACAAGATCGCGGTCATCGGACTGGTGCATGCGCACTATGGGGGCTATCTGCCGCGGATGGCCCAAAGCCAGCAGGTGAAGCTGGTGGGCATCGCGGAAACCATCCTCGACCTGGTCGCCGAGGCCAAACAACGGGGCGCCGACGACGTCCCCTTCTATGACGATTACAAGAAGATGCTCGACGAAACCAAGCCCGATATCGTGTGGGCCTTCGTCGAGAACAACCGGCACCTTGAAATCCTGAAGGAATGTGCCCCGCGCCACATCAACGTGATATACGAGAAGCCTCTGGCCTCCACTTATAAGGACGCGCTGGCGATGGCCGACCTCGCCAAAAAGTCCGGCGTCAAGGTGATGTGCAACTACCAGATGGCCTGGTGGCCCGCCAATTACGCCGCCAAGAAGCAGGCCGATGCCGGCGCGGTCGGCCAAGTGTGGCGCTTGCGCGGCATCGTGGGCCATGGCGGGCCGGGATCGACCGGCACCGGCAAGTATTTCTTCGACTGGCTGACCGATCCGGAAAAGAACGGCGCCGGCGCGCTGGTGGATTTCGGCTGCTACAACGCCCTGTGGTCGCTCTGGTACATGGGGCGGCCGGAGAGCGTCTACGCCGAGGTGATCCATCTGCGTCCCGAGACCTTCCCCAAGGTGGAAGACTCGTCCACCCTGACGCTGCACTACAAGAACGGCATCGGCATTTTTGAAGGAAGCTGGGACCTGCCGCGCAGTTTCCAGGACCTGGAGGTCTTCGGGAGAACTGGCAGCCTCTACATGACGCAGCAAAAGGTGGAATTGCGCAAAGGGCGCGACACCACCGAGGTCCCGCTAACGCCGTTGCCGCCGGAAGCCGCCGACCCCATCGCCTTCATGGTGGACGCCATCCGCAACCACAAGCCGATTGAAGGCATCACCGCGCTCGACATCAATGTCGGCGTGGTGGAGATCATCGAAGCCGCCAAGGAATCGGTCAGATCTGGCCGCGCCGTCAAGTTGCCGTAACACTGGCGGAATGGCGACCGCACATGCGTAGCGGCCACGCGACGCTGGCTCCGTTCCGTTGTGCGCGTAAACGCTGAATCGAGCCTTGAGCTTGCTCGTTTTGCGGGTGTACACTCTGTCACATGGACTACGCGAAATACTACTGCCTTGAGGACTATCTCTTCACGGACGTACGGGAAGCGTTTCACACGCGCGGTCATCTCACCCCCGAGGAGTTCTTTGCCATCGTGATCTGGAAAGCCGAACGCGCGAAATCCTTCATCAAGCGAAAGCTTCTCAAGGGCGGCAGCAACCTGGTCGCTGCGGTCAAAGACCTTACCAGCGCGATCCACAAGGCCCGGAGCGACGACGACCGGCTCCGCATCCTGCTCAATGATTGGGAATTCGCCTTGCCGACGGCGACCGCCATCCTAACGGTCCTGTACCCCGACTGCTTCACGGTCTACGATGTCCGCACCCGCGACCAGTTGAGGATACCGGACTTTGCCGGCCGGAAAGACCAGATCGAACGGTATTTCAATCAATTCCTTCCGCAAGTCCTTGCCGTCGCCGAGGCCACCACGCTCCGCGACAAAGATCGGTACCTGTGGGGCAAATCTAGCTACGAATCCCTCCAGAAGTTCGTCCGGGATTAGCGACACGCGCCCCTGGTCTTCCAATGCGGCTCAATCACCGCCGCCGAACGCTTGGAGTGCGCACCCCAGAACCAAGGTTACCCGGCGTATGCCGTTTTTGGTATATTGAGATATGGGCTGGACGGTCCAGACCTCGAATGAAACCGTTGACGCAGAGGTCGAGGCCTTGCCTGAAGACATGCGGGCGCGGCTCGCACGTATCGCGAAGCTCATCGAGGAAAAGGGCTTGGAGCGTATGGGCGAACCGCACGTCAAGCATGTCGAGGGCCGTCTGTGGGAGATGCGGCTGCAAGGCCGCAGCGGAATCTCGAGGGCACTGTACGTAACGGCCGCAGGCCAGCGCGTGGTGATCGTTCGGATTTTCACGAAGAAGACGGAGAAAACACCGCGCCGGGAGATAGATCTGGCCCTGTCCCGCGCGAAATCGATTTGCTGATGGAGGTGTGGCGATGGCACGCATATCCGACATGCACAAGAAGTGGATGAACGAGCCGAAGTACCGCAAGGCTTACGAGGCGCTTGAGGAAGAGTTTGTCCTGGCTTCGGCCGTGATGGATGTGCGCAACCGCGCCGGTCTTACGCAAGCGCAACTGGCCCGGAAAATGGGGACGACGCAGCCGGTTGTCGCCCGGCTGGAAAGCGGGCGGACGCGCCCCTCGATGCGTACGCTCGACCGCCTGGCCGAGGCCACCGGATCGCGCTTGCGCATCAGCTTCGAACCGCGCGGCGCAAAGAGACGTGCGGGCTGACAACGTCAGCGCGCCCTGAAGAAGAGCCGAATACAATCCACCGCGAAGGCTTCCGCTGGCCGCGCAGAATCGCCCCGGCCTCGCGTACGCTGCCCAGCAGTTCATCGAACATCTGTCTTTTCACTACCGAACTCCTCCTTGACTACCTCAGCCGCATCCGAGCGAGAAGCGCAGGGCCACACCGCGGCATCCTCCCACACGCGAAACTCCTCTTCCCGCTGCGGATGGGCCAGATAGCCGCGCCGGTCCTGCTCCTCCAATTCCAGTTCCCGCATGCGCTTCGCCGCGAGGTCGGTCGCTTTCACCGTTCCACAGTGTACCCCACACCAGGGCGCGGCGCGGCCCCCGCTACGCCAGCGCCAGATTCAGATTCTCAATGGCCTCGTCAACCTCGGCCGTATTCTTGTAACCAACTGTCACGCAATCGACGCCCGCATCGTGGAACGCAAACTTCATCGACGCCTGCCGATCCTCACGGGTCGTGAACGTACCTTCGCCCACCAGTTTCATGCTGATCACGCCCATGCCTTCCGCGCGGACCTGCTTCACGTGCGCCACCACCTCGCTCACGTTCCCTGGCCCGTTCGTGTCGTAGTCCTCCGCGTCCATCCTGGTGCCCTTGTGGTTCATCCGGATCATGGCGATCTCCAGCCACTTGTTTCCCGGAAACTGGCGCAGCGCCGGCAGCCCGTGCACCGACGCGCCGTGCGCCACCACAACCTTGTTCGACTGCGCTTCCAGAATCCCGTCCTGCCACCGAACCGTGTCCGCCGGCCACGTCGCCACGTGCTGGTAATGCAACAGCATCACGTCGAAGTAATCGGTATTCGCCAGCTTGCGCAGCTCATCGATCTTTTCCTGCGGATTTACCCCTTCGCGCGTCGTTACCTTGGTCATCAGCCGGTACGTATCGCGCGGAACGCCCCTCAGCGCCTCGCCCAGCATCTTGTGCATCTCGGCGTAACTTTCGGCGGTCTCGAAGAAGCGAATGCCCCGGTCGTAGGCGTGGCGCACCAGCCTCGTGAACTGGTCCTGCCCCAGCGCGCGCTGCGTTCGCCCGGCAACCGTCCCGGTGCCAAACGCGAGTCGCGTTACCTTGACGCCGGACTTCCCCAGCGTCACCCAATCCGTAGCTGAACCGCGCGCCGCCCGCAAAGGCAGCCTTCCGGTTGCCGCGAGTGCACCCGCGGCGAGTCCGGTCTTCAAGAAATTGCGTCGGGAATAGTTACCCATTTGTCGCCCTCCAATGGGTTCTATCCTATCATGAGTCGGGAACCGGACGCTGAGCCAGGAACCGGCCCCTACCACGTCCGTTCCCAACCCCTCCACCAACCCGTGTTTTCCAGGTTCAGAGCGTTCCAGCAAAGGTGACGACCGCGTTCACCTTGCGCGCTTCCGCGCTTGTTGCAATACCGAGTGTTAACCGCCCCGGCGAACAGTTTGGAACCGGGAGGCTCGGGCTCGCGGTTGCGGAAGAGGCGTAAATGGTTCCAAAATGGTTCCATGAACATTACCGTCAAGAATATTCCGGATCCGGTCTATCGGGCGATGAAGCAGGAGGCGAAAAGGATGAGGCGTAGTCTCAATGCCGAGATCATCCAGGCGCTGGAAACCGAGGCCGCCGAAGCCCAGCGCCGACGGCAATTGAGTCGCCTGCTGAAGGAATTGGATCGGTTTGCCGCCTCCTTGCCGCCGCTCGACGATAGTGTGCCTCTGATCCGCGCGGACCGCGGGAGATAGCGGATGCCGGACACATTTGTTGTGGACTGCAGTGTGGCGGCCAAATGGGTGTTGCCCGAACCCGGCCGCGCACCAGCCCTTGGATTGTTCGAGAGGTATGCGTTGGGAGAGGTTCTGCTGATAGCTCCCGATCTTCTCCTGGCGGAATTCGCCAGTCTGGTAGCGAAGCGTAACCGCCGAAAGCAGATTTCGGCGGACCAAGCTCACCAGGCTTTCTCATTGATGACGAAATGCGCGCCTCGGCTGTTCGACACGCGCCCGCGACTTTCCCGCGCGCTCGATCTGTCTCTTCAACGCCAATTGTCCCTGTGGGATTGCGTTTATCTCGTCCTCGCCCTGGAACGCGACTGTCCGGTTCTAACCGCAGACCTCCGGCTCCTCCGGGCTGGGAGGGGCGGACATCCTGCTGTTCGGCTGGTGCAATAACACAGCCTCGACTGCCACTTCAGACGAGAATTCCGAGCCTTACCCCACCCTGTAAATCGTAAGTCCCGAGAGCAGCTTGGGGTAGAAGTCGGTGGACTTCTGCGGCATCACCCCGCCTGCGAACGACGTAGCGGCCACCTGCTCCACCGAAACCGGCTTCAGCAGGAATGCGATCTGCGCCGCGCCCTGGCGCGCCTCTTGCACGGCCGCGTCCAATCCGCGGACATAGCGCAGGTGCTTTTCGTCTCGCACCGCCTCTTCGCCGATGCCCAGCGCCTGGGCCAGCACGCGCTGGTGCAGCACGCGCACGTCCAGCTCGCCGCGCGCCTGGCGGTCCTCCAGCAGATAGAGGCGGCTGCCGATGGCCGCCCCAATAATGGTGCGGTCCGCAGCTTCCTCCCACGCCCGTTTCAGCCCATCGAGCGAGCCGATCTCCTCCACTTGGAAGCCCTCCGCCGCGGCCCGCAAGAACCGGTCCGCAAAACCTTCGTCGAGTCCATTCACCAGCCGGTGCGTGGCCAGTATCCTCAGCCCCGGCGAATGCATGTTGACGAGCGTCATCATCACACGATCCGCGCCCGGCAGGATGGGAGTCTCGTCGCGGAATGCCAGCGCGGTTTCGTAGCGGTGATGCCCGTCGGCGATCAGCAGTTTCTTGTCCGCCATCAACTGCCCTACGCGTGCGGCCTCGGCCATTCTCCACACGCGGTGGACCGCCCCATACTCGTCCGTGACCTCGGCAATCGGCGCCTGCACCGCCGCTTCATCCAGCAGCACGTCGATGGCGCCAGCGGGGTCGGGATACAGCATAAAGATCTGCCCGCAGTGCGCGTGCGTGTGGCGCAGCAGCTCGAGCCGGTCCTTTTTCGGTCCCGAGAGCGTCTGCTCGTGCCGGTACACCACGCCGGCGGAGTAGTCCTCCACCGCGCCCAGGGCGATGAACCCCTTGCGCACCAGCCGCTCCCCCGTGTCGGGGACGGTGAATTCCTGGAAGTACGGAAAGATGCCGGCCTGGCGGTCGCGCGCCAGCACCCCGCGGGCGATCCAGTCGTCCAGATAGCGCGCGGCGCGAGTGTAAACGTTGTCGCTCTCGGAATCCGCCGCCCTTCGCTCCCCCAGGATCACCCGCACCAGGTTGTGCGGGCTGAGCGACAGGTAGCGGCTCTCCATCGCCGGAGAAATCTTGTCGTAAGGCTGCGTGACCAGATTCTCCAACGGACCGGCTTTTTCGGTGTATCGGAACGGTTGGAACGGATAGATTTTTGCCAACCCCTAAGATACCAGCTTGCCCGCGTTCCGAGCCGCGAACGTTAGAGAGCGGTTGCCCCGCCCGCCCTACCGCTTAACCACCGCGGAACCGGCCTGCCCGGCGCCGGTCACCACGGGGATCGGGTCCGGCTCGCGTCCCACCACGCCGGTCTTCGCCTGCTCGATGTCCACGTCGTAGTCTTTCAGCATCGTGCCCAGGATGTTCTGCAGGTTGATCCTGGCCCGGTTGTACTGGTTGCGCGCATCCACTTCGGCCAACTGGCGCGTGGTGGTGTCGCGCTGCGTGATCACCACGTCGAGAATGGTCGAAGTGCCCAACTCGTACTTGCGCTGCGTGCCGGCCAGCGTCTGCTCTTGCAGTCTCCGGGCCTCCACGCTGGTCTCCCACGCCGCGCGCGCTTGCCGGACTGCCGTTTGGGCGTTGATCACGTTCAGCTTGATGTTGTTGTGAAGTTGCTTGTCCTGGAGCTGCTGCTGGCGATAGTTCAACTGGTCGGTGATGAGGTCCGCCTGGGTGGAGCGGTTGCGCAGCGTCATGGTGAGCGAGACGCCCGCGCTGTAGTTCGGGAAATTGCGCCCGAACACCTGGCCCAGCACCGTGCCAAAACCGCCCAGGAAGTATTGATTCACATCCGCGGCGGTGCGCGTCTGCAGCACGGTTTGCCCGTTGGCCAGCGTGACCGGGACCGGCTGACCGTTGACCTGGCCCGCCAGCCCGCTGTTGCTGAACGTCGCAAACCCGGTGAGCTGCGGCAGCATGGCGTCCTTGACGCCCAGGGTGGTGATACGCGCATCCTCCAGGCCAACCGCGCTCTGCTCCACGTCGGGGCGGTTGGCCAGGGCCTCCGCCACCAGGTCCTGGATGGGCCGGACGGCTTCCTGCGCCGGAACGTCGATATGGTCGGTGGGCACGATGCGCGCGCCGACCACCGCCAGGTTGTCCATCCCGCTCCGCGTGAGCACGCTCTTGAGGATCATCTCCTGCTGCAAGACCTGCAATTCGGCCGTGGTGACGTCCTGCTGGCTCGACTTCATCTCGGCTTCCGCCTGGATGATGTCGATGGGAGCGATGGCCCCCAACTCCGCGCGGCGCTGGTTGTCCTCGTACAGTTTCTTGTTCAATTCGAAGGTGTGCTGCTTCACCTTGAGGTCTTCATTGAACGTGACCAGGTCCCAGTAAAGACTCACCACGTTGGCGACGCTGGTCATCACCTGGTTCTTGAAAGTGAGGTCGGAAATGTGCCGCTGGTTCTTGGCTACGCGAATGGCGCGGTTGTTGACCGACGGCCGGAATCCCTGCAACAGGTTCTGCTGAATCGCCAACTGAAGGGTGGATTGGCTATACGGGCTGAACATGTTGTACGGCGAGTTCTGCGTGACGCCCAGCGTGTCGCCCATGCCCAACTGAATGCTCGTGCCGGTCAGGAAACCCTGCTGGACTCCATAGGTCGCCGATTTATATTGCGAAACCAGATAGTTCGTGCCGGTGATGTTGGTGGCAGTCTCGATTTGGGTGGTGTGTGCGAATTGGCCGCTGACGTAGAGAACCGGATCCAGGTTGGGAATGGCCGTGCCGGCCAACTGTACGCTGAGCCCGCTGAGCACGCCGCCCTGTCCGCCGCTGGTGGTGCTGGCAGCGGTGCCGGCGGAGCCCAGCGAGGACTGGGCAGCCACGCCCAGGGTCGCCGAGGATGGCCCGCTCGAGATGCTGCTCGAAACATTGCGCAGCAACGCGCCGGCGCTGACGCGCAGCGAGTTGGCGTCCGCCAGCTTGGGGTTGTAGCGGGCGTATTCGATATCCAGGTTGTTCTCCAGCGCCAGCGCGATGGCATCGCGCAGCGACAGGTAAACGTTGCCGGCGCGCATCAGCTTGTCGATCCGCGGCGAATCTTCCAAGCTGATCTTGGGGATGGGGTGAGCCACGTAGTTCCCCTCGAACCACCCGATGATGCCGTGGCTGGGGCCTCTGGTAATCTCCGGCGTCTGCGCCCAGCCCGGAAGGGCCGCCGCGCCACAAAGTAGGATTACGACAACTGATCTGGCAAAGGACATAATCGTCAAAAACCTCAAAAAACCATTATGGCTGATATACGTGCGAACCCCGGCGCACGTTCGATAAATTCTATGACGGCTGGCCGCGCCTAAAATTAGTAGGGGCCGGGCATGCCCGGCCCGCCCCGCGTTACAGTAGTCACTAGAGATATGCGCAAGTACCTGCTGGCGCTTCTGTTGCTGGTCTTCACGGCCTGGGCGGCGAACCTCAAGCTGTACTTGAAGGATGGCAGCTATCACATTGTCCGCGAGTACCAAGTGCAGTCCGGCCGCGTGCACTTCTATAGCCTCGAGCGAAGCCAGTGGGAAGACATTCCCCTGGATCTGGTGGACCTCAAGCGCACCCAAGCCGAGGTCGCCGAACGCCAGACCCAGTTGGAAAAGGACGCCCAAGCGGTTGCCGAAGAGGAAAAGGTGGAGCGCGATCTGGCCAGGGAAACCAGCCGCATCCCACAAGACCCCGGCGTCTACTGGCTGGAAGGCAACCAGGCCAGGGTCATCAAAATTGCCCAATCCACCATCCACACCAATAAGGGCCGGTCGGTCCTGAAAGCCCTCTCGCCCATTCCCATGGTCCCCGGCAAAGGCACGCTGGAATTGAGCGGAGCGCACTCGCCCAACGTCTTCACCAACCCCGAGCAGGAGTTTTATATCCAGCTTTCCGAGACCGAGCGCTTCGGCATCGCCAAGCTCACCTCCAAGAGCGCCGTGCGAATCGTCGAGAACCTCACCTTCATGCCGGTCACCAAGGAGGTAGTGGAAGAACCCACCCTGGTGGAGACTTTCCAGAAGCAGCTCGCCGATGGCCTCTACAAGATCTGGCCCAGGCAGCCCCTGGAGCCGGGCGAATACGCCGTGGTCGAGTACACTGAGAGCCAGTTGAGCATCCAGATCTGGGATTTCGCGGTCCAGGCAGCGAAGTAAAGAGCAGGATACCACCGGCTACAAGAGCCCGGCCGAGATCGACGAGGCCATCGAGCGCATCAACACGCACCTGAACGCGTAAAAAGGGGCGGCCCGGCTCGGAAGCATGGCGCACGGGCAGAGACGCGCAGGCCGCGACACTTAGTGAGAAAGCCCTCGCCTTGAAGACCAATCTGGTGTACAATGGATCGCATCAGCTGGGTAAGATGGAAGTTCTGGTATGAATCTATGCTGCTGGCCAGCAGCGGAGGGATCACATGAGATTAACGATTTTCACCTGTGTTCTGGCTTGCGCGACAGCGGTATTTGCGCAGGGCCCAGGCAATGGAAATGCTCCAGGCAACGGAGACCAGGACGCCGGTTTTGCCGTGGTGATCCCCGGATCGAGCGTCGAGGGACCCGGGGACGTTGCGGTCAGCGCCCACACCAACCACCTGATCCTTCTCCAATTGGGGGTTAGCCCCGCTACGCCCAGGGGGTTCTCGCCGCAAGTCATCTCTGGCGCCTACGGCTTGCCCTGGCCCTCGTTGGGCGGATCGGGCACGATTGCGATTGTCGACGCGTACCATTATCCGACCGCGGCGCAGGATCTGAGCGTGTTCTCCTCGACGTTTGGTCTGCCTGCCGCGAACTTTCAGCAAGTGTCGCCACCCGGAGTAACCCCGGGCTTGAATTGCGGCTGGAGCCAGGAAGCGGCGCTGGACATCGAATGGGCCCACGCCATGGCCCCCTACGCAAAGATCGTGCTGGTGGAGGCCAAAACCAACGGCTTTTCCGATCTTCTTTCCGCCGTGGACTATGCCGGCAAACTAGTCGGCACCGGAGGCGGCAAGGGTGAGGTGTCGATGAGTTGGGGCGGCAGCGAATTCCCGGGCGAGACCGGCTACGACTCGCACTTCACCTCTCCGGGGGTTGTCTATTTCGCCGCCAGTGGAGACAGCGGGGGCCAGACCATCTGGCCCGGGGTCTCGCCCAACGCGGTTTCCGCCGGAGGCACAACGCTCGCCATGAGCGGGAATACCTTTATCGCCGAGACCGCCTGGAACGGGAGTGGCGGCGGACCCAGCAGTTATGAGCCACGGCCTTCCTATCAGAACGTCATTCAAAGCATCGTCGGATCGCACCGCGGCGCTCCGGACTTCTCCTTTGACGCCAATCCGTCTACCGGAGTGGCCGTCTATGACACCACATCCTGCAGCGGGATGAGCGGATGGATGGTTTTCGGAGGCACCAGCGTCGCGGCGCCATCTCTGGCGGGTATCGTCAATCGGGCCGGTCGCTTTTCCCCCAGCACCGCTTCGGAACTTGGGACGATTTACGGTACCATCGGCACGGGCAACTATGCTAGTGACTTTCGCGACATCACGATTGGCTCGGCGGGACGCAACAGTGCCAGGACAGGTTGGGATTTCGTAACCGGCGTGGGCAGCGACAAGGGGCTTCTCGGCAAGTAAGCGGCAGGGTTCCACCCGCATGGCGGCCCGGCCGGCTAATTCAAAAAGTAGGTCCGGTACAACGTATCCCGCTGCCTGGGAATGAACCCCGCGTCGCGGATGATGCGCCGCAATTCCTCTTCCGTGGTCGAGTGGTGCGTCCCGGCCGCCGCCACCACGTTCTCCTCGATCATGATGCTGCCCACGTCGTTGCCGCCGAAGCGCAGCCCCAACTGGCAGGTCTTCAGCCCCTGCGTCACCCACGACGATTGCACGTTCTCGATGTTCGCCAGGTAGATCCGCGAAATCGCCAGCGTTTGAAGGTACTCCACCGCCGTGGCTTCTTCCTTCACAGAGCTGCCCAGCGCGGTGTGGGCGCGCTGGAACGTCCACGGGATGAAGGCCGTGAACCCGCCGGTCTCCTTCTGCAAATTGCGGACCAGCTCCAGGTGGTTCATGCGCTGCTCGATGGTTTCGCCGCAGCCGAACATCATGGTCGCCGTGGTTCGCATGCCAAGCTGGTGCGCGCTGCGGTGCACGTCAATCCATTCCTGGGTCGAGCACTTGAGGCGGCTGATGCGGTGGCGCACGGCGTCGTCCAGAATCTCCGCCCCGCCGCCCGGAATGGAATCGAGCCCCGCGTCCATCAGCCGCTGGATGGTCTCGCGCAGGCTCAGCCCGCTCACTTCTGCGATATTGGCGACTTCGGGCGCGGACAGGCAGTGCAGGTGGATGGGGAAGCGCTCCTTGATGCCACGGAAAAGGTCCTCGTACCACTCGATCTTGAGATCGGGGTGCAGGCCGCCCTGCATCAGCACGCCGGTCCCGCCCAGGTCGAGCGTCTCCTGGATTTTTTCGAAGATTGTCTCCTTGGGCAGCACGTACCCTTCCGCGTGCCCCATGGGGCGGTAGAACGCGCAGAAGCTGCAATATTCGGTGCAGAAGTTGGTGTAGTTGATGTTGCGATCGATGATGTAAGAGACGATGCCCTCGGGATGCCACTTGCGGCGGACGGAATCGGCCTCCATGCCGATGCCGATCAGGTCGTCCGACCGGAATAAATCCAGCGCTTCCGCGCGAGTGATCATACTGGAGATTCCAAGATAGCAGAGATTCTCCACCGCAGAGAATTCAAGAAGATCTTCTCTGCGCTCTCTGCCCCCTCTGCGCTCTCTCCGACCCCGGGGAAGACGCGCCACCTCTCACTGCCCAGACCATCCTTTCTTACCTTTGTTTTACTCTGCGTCTCTGTGTCTCTGCGGTGGGATCATGGGTTCATGAGCTACGCCTTCTATCCCAACCTGGAAGCCGAGGTGCAAATCCCGGAAAATGGCATCCTCAGCCGCACCCTTTACAACGACGATCATCTCAAGGTCGTGATCTTCGGTTTCGCGCCTGGGCAGGAGCTCTCGGCGCATACGGCTCCCATGGCCGCGTCCCTGTACTTCGTTCGTGGCGAGGCCCAACTGACGCTCGGAGAAAACGTCCGCGAAATCGGCGCGGGGTGCTTCGTGCACATGCCGCCCAAGCTTCAGCACGGAATCGCCGCGCACACGCCGGTTGTCCTGCTGTTAACGATGCACAAAAAAGCGCTGGATTGATCAGGCGCCGACGGCCGCCATCTGGCGTTCCATGGCCTGCATGAAAAGGTAGATGCCAAACAGCGGCTTGGAATCGCCCTTGCCCCAGCGATTCACCTGCCATTTCGCCTGCAGGTATTTCACGTCCGGATGCTGCGAGAGGTCGATAACCGTCTGGTACGTGCCGCAGTAGAACTTCTGCGGAAATGACACCAACGGCCTGGCGCCCCAATCCGACCCGTCCGGGGAGCCCCAGATGGAGAGGTTGAGGCTCTCCTGTTCGATGATCCGCATGATGCCGAGGGTGAGGACCAGCGCTTCACCCTGCTGATTGCCGAGGCTGATTTCCGGCCCGGCTCCGGCTTCGCGAACCGTGGTTTCCGGGAGCAGGAACTCTGGAGACATGTGCGCCTTCCCGGCCCGGCTTCGATCGCCCATCTTCATAAACAAAATGGTGCCGGGCTGATTCCAGAATCTCATATTTCTTGCGGAAACGGAAGCGCACCCGCCGGCTTCCGGGTGGGCCCGCCGGAAAATCGCCGCCGAACGGGCCCTGGGTCAATAGAAAGGAACGTTACCTGAAACGTAGCGCCCCGCTCCGGATGCGGACAAGTTGACCTTGGTTAGCAGCCGGATGCTATCACTCCGCTGCGCCGTTCTGCATCTTGCGGGCGATCAGGAACGCCAGCTCGAGCGATTGCTCGTAGTTGAGACGCGGGTCCACCTCGGAGTCGTAGGCCCGCGTCAGGTCCTCTTCGCTCAGGCCCCGCGCGCCGCCGATGCATTCGGTCACGTTCTCGCCGGTCATTTCGACGTGGACCCCGCCCAACATCTGGCCCGCCTCCCGGTGAATGTCGAAAGCCTGCTCGATTTCCGAACGGACGTCCTCAAAGCGGCGCGTCTTCACCCCTCCGGCCGTCAACTGCGTGTTACCGTGCATGGCGTCGCAGATCCACACTACCTTCCCGCCTTCCGCGCGCACGTTCTCGATCAGCCCGGGCAGCTCCTCGGCGATCCGGCTTGCGCCGAAGCGATGGATCAGCGACAGCCGCCCCGGCGTCCGCCGCGGATCCAGCATATCGAGCCACCGCGCCACTTGATCCCGGGCCACCGGAGCGCCCACTTTCACGCCCACGGGGTTCTCGATGCCGCGCAGGTACTCGATGTGCGCGCCATCGGGTTGGTTGGTGCGGAAGCCCGCCCACGGGAAGTGCGTCGCGAGATTGAACCAGCCGGGGCGGCGTGGCACGCGGCGGGTCTGCGCCGATTCGTAGCCCAGGTGCAGCGCCTCGTGCGCGGTGAAGAAGTCGATGCGGTCCGACTCGCCCGCCCGCACTCCCAGCACGTTCTCCATGAAGCGCAGCCCATCGCTAATCGTCGCCGCCATGCGGTGATATTCCTCGGCCAGCGGCGAGTGCCGCACCCAATCCAGGTCGAAGTACTCGGGATGGTGCAGATCGGCGAACCCGCCTTTGACCAGCGCGCGAATGAAATTCAGCGTCAGCGCCGCGCGCTCATAGCCGCGCAACAGGAGCTGGGGATCGGGCGTGCGCGCCTCGGCCGTGAACTCGGCGCGGTTGACGATGTCGCCCCGGTAGGAGGGAAGCCGCACGTCGCCGCGCGTCTCCCAGTCCTCGGAGCGCGGTTTGGCATATTGGCCGGCGAACCGGCCGATGCGCGTCACCGGCCTTTTCGCGCCCACCACCAGCACCAGGCTCATTTGCAGGAGGACCTTCAGCGCGTTGGTGATGCGCCCAGACGTGCAGCCCTCGAAACGCTCGGCGCAATCGCCGCCCTGAAGAACGAACCGGCGCCCCGCGGCGGCTTCCGCCAGTTGCTCCCGCAGATCGAGGATCTCCCAGCTTGTCACCAGGGGCGGCAGCCGCCGCAGTTCGTCCAGCGTCCGCTCCAGTGCGGCCGCGTCGGGGTACTCCGGCTGTTGCAGGATGGGCCGCCGGCGCCAGGAATCCGGCGTCCATTCAGTGACCATGAATTCTCAAGTTAGCATGGCGCCCAGTCTGATATCATTTTTCAGAGGAGTGTGAACCTATGCCTATCGCCGACACGCTCATTATGGAACTCGAACGGGAAGCCCCGACCACGCGCAGGGTGCTGGAGCGCGTTCCTACCGACAAACTCACTTGGAAGCCGCATCCCAAGTCCATGACCCTGGGCCAGCTCGCCCAGCACGTTGCCACCATACCCGGTTTCATCTCCGGGATAGCCAGGTTTGACAGCTACGACGTAGAGAAGTTCTCCAAACCGCCCGAACTGGAAAGCACGGGCGCTATCCTGGCCGCCTTTGAGGACAGCGTATCCCAGGCGAAGACCAACCTGGGCGCCACCGATGACGCCGCCATGATGAAGGACTGGTCGTTTCATATGGGTGGCAAGCCCATCATGACCGTCCCTCGCATCGGCGTGTACCGCTCGATCCTGCTCAACCATCTCTACCACCACCGCGGCCAGCTCAGCGTCTACCTGCGCCTGCTGGATGTGCCGGTGCCCTCCATCTACGGCCCCAGCGCCGACGAGAACCCCTTCGCGTGAGATAGCGGGAAGTCATGCACTATCGAACGCTGGGCCGGACCGGCTGGAAGGTATCCGAGATCAGCTTTGGCGCGTGGGCCATTGGCAGCGCCTGGGGCAGCGTGGACGACGCCGAGTCGCTCGCCGCGCTCGAGAAGGCTATCGATTGCGGCGTGAACTTCATCGACACCGCCAACGTCTACGGCATGGGCCACAGCGAGCGCCTCATCGCGCAGCTCAAGCGCAAGCGGAAGGAAGAGATCATCGTCGCCACCAAAGCGGGCCGCCGCCTCGCGGCGCAAACCACCGAGGGTTACAACGAGAAGAACCTGACCGCCTTCATCGAAGACAGTCTCCGCAACCTGGGGACCGGCTGCCTGGACCTGTTGCAGTTGCATTGCCCGCCCACCGACGCGTACTACCGGCCGGAGTTATTCGACCTGCTCGACCGCCTGGTGGAAGCGGGCAAGATCCGTTACTACGGCGTGAGCGTGGAGCGCGTCGAGGAAGCTCTGAAAGCCATCGAGTTTCCCAATGTCCAGACCGTGCAGATCATCTTCAACTGTTTCCGCCAGCGGCCCGCGGGCCTGTTCTTCGAGCAAGCCCGGAAGAAGCAGGTGGGAATTCTGGCGCGGGTTCCACTGGCGAGCGGCATGCTCACCGGCAAGCTCACGCGAAATTCGCAGTTCGCCGCCGACGATCACCGCAACTTCAACCGCCACGGCGAGGCGTTCGACGTGGGCGAAACTTTCTCCGGGGTGGATTACGAGACCGCGCTGGAGGCCGTCGAAGAGATCCGGCAATGGCTGCCGCCGGGTGTCAGCATGGCGCAGTTCGCCCTGCGCTGGATTCTGATGTTCGACGCGGTCACCTGCGCCATCCCGGGCGCCAAGCGCCCCGCGCAGGTGGCGGACAACTGCGCGGCATCGGACCTGCCGCCACTATCCGACCGCACCATGGAAGCCATCCGCGGCATCTACGACGCCAAGATCCGCGCGGGCGTGCATCAGCGGTGGTGAGATAGTACCGGCCTGGCTCTCCAGTGGTAGCGCACGAGGAGGGTCGCGTATTCAAGGTGCCGGAATGATCCGCCAACCACCGGACTTCGTTTGTGGGAATGCTCTTGAGTTTCCCGAGGCTCAGCACCACTCGCGCGATCTATTTCACGCTGGGGCTGTCATTGGCCTTGAGATCGCCAAGGGCGTACTGAATACCCGCCAGCATGTGCTCCAGCAACGGCTTGATGGCGTAAACTGATTCGTCGTGGCCGTGAGCTTCATAGAAGACGCGACCTCGGCCTTCGCGGCGGATATAGCTGAGGGCGTAATCCCCATCCGTCCGCTTGTTGGTTTCCTTCGCTTTGTCCTCGTCGCTCATCTTGGCGTAATCGATGCTGGTCAGCACATGCACGTTCTTCCGCGAAAATGAATCCTGGGCGAACGTATAGGTCTCATCGTGGATTTGGTATTCCTGGCCATGGAACATGGCGGTGAGCGGGCTCTTCGGATCGTCAATCTTGACCGTGATCAGTTGCGGATACACCCAATGAAATTTGAAGTAGCCGCCGATCATGTGGTTGAATTCCGGCCAGAGTGGCTGGTTCACCTGCGGCCTGGGCGCCGCCGCGGGCATGAGCGATGGGAAGCGCTGGATGAACTCCGCCTGGGTGACTTTGCCCGCATGGCCGGTGTCGAGCTTGGCGTACCATGAATCCGCCACGCTGTCGAACTGCTGGCGGGTCATCTTCCCGCCGGTCCCGCCGGCTTGAGCTAGAATCCCCGCTGCCAGGGCTGTGTTCACAAAGCTGCCGCGTCCGCCCATGCCCGCGGTGGACGCCGTTCCGGCTGGCGCGGGAGGCACACCATGGTACGAGTCGGTGGCGGCGTGGATGCCGGCCAGACCCTTGCCGCTGCGGACGAAATCCAAAAGCGCTTTCCGGCGGGCAGCGGTTACGGCCGGGTCGTTCGCATCGTCCAGGAACGTGCCGGTCGTGTTGTCCAGGAAAATCACGTCGTACTGCTTGAGATTGTCGGCATTGATATCGGCGGGGTTGTAGGTGATCACCGTCGACCACGCACCGGTCTTGGTGCCGAGGGCCTCGACCATCTTGGCGGCCAGCGGGATCGAGGAATGAACAAAGCCCCGCGCTACACACAACACCAGAACCTTGCGCGGGCGCATGGGCTTCGCCGGCGCCTTATCGGGCATCACGGCCATCATGGCGTCGACATCCGACTGCTTGGGGACCTGGTTCTGCGCCTGCGCGCCGCGGCCCCCCGCGAAGCCGGCGGGAATCACCGGCGGCATCGCGCTGTTCAGCGTGGCGACGAGTTGTTCCTCAGTGATGGTGCCGCTATGAGCCGAGTCGGCCTCGGCGAACCATCTATCAAAAACGGCCTTCATTTCGTCGCGTGTCAGCGAACTATCCTTGTCGGTGTCGAGAGCCGTGAACAGCGGTCCGGCCACACCACCGCGGCCGCCTCCGCCTCGACCCGTTGGCGCCCCCGGTTGTCCGGCGGGCGTCTGAGCCTGCATCGATACGAGAGATGCGCACATTACGGCCAACACAACGGCTGCCGAGTTGCGTAGTGTCATGGATCCTCCTTTATGCATCACAGACTATACCGCCTTCGCCGCGTTACCGTCCCAGGCGATGGTGCGACCCTGCTGGATCGCCAACAGCCCCAGCAGACACGGCAGCGACGAATGGAACCCGATATCGATATCGCCCACCGGAAGTTGCCGCGACTTGATGCAATCCAGGAAGTTGCGCGCGTGCGCGATGGTGTCCGGATCGTCGTTGTAGTTTTCGGCGAACGGCCGAACCCTAGCCTCGATGGGCGGCTCCTGTGGCGGCATGCCCCGTCCCTGCGCTCCGGCCGCAGCACCGCCAGGCGCACCACCCGGCCCCCGGCCGGGAACTCCCCCACGACCCGCCATTGCGGTGGGCGGGGGCCCCATCCGCCGCGCGCCGGCGCGGATGATATAACCGGAGCGATTGACCATCAGCATGCCGCGCGGGCCGAAGAAATAAGTGCCGTGGAACGGAAAATCGGGATTGGGGATCACGGAGTTGGTAAACGACATCACATAGTTCTCGTATTGCCAGACGATCATGGTGGCATCCGGAACCTGCTCGTGCTGGGGATCCTGTACCGCGACATACTGGGCCGCGGCGCTGGTGAGCAGAGGTGCCCCAAGGTCGTTCTTCATGTACCAGTTGGCCACATCGGCCAGGTGCACGCCCCAGTCGGTAACCAGGCCCCCGCCGTAATCGTAGTAGGCCCGCCAGGAGCGCTGCCGGCTGGGCCGGTAGGGATGCCGCGGAGCCGGACCCTGGAACATTTCCCAATCCAGATCGGGTGGAGGGTCCTGGTTCGGCTCGGCGGTACGGGCGTATCCACCCTCGTACACCAGCTCCACATGGGTTACTTTACCCAGCAGGCCATCCTGAACCAGCTTGGCGGCCTCCTTGAAAGCCTCCCCCTCGCGCTGCTGCACGCCCATCTGCACCACGCGATTGTACTGGCGGGCAGCCTGCACCATTTTTTGGGCCGCCGGAATGGTGTTGGAGATGGGCTTCTCAACATACACGTCCTTGCCGGCGGAGCATGCCTCCACGGTGATCGGGCTGTGCCAATGGTCCGGGGTGGTCACCAGCACGGCGTCGATGTCCTTGCGCTCCAGGATGCGCCGGTAGTCGCCGTAGGCGTCCACCTTGCCGCCGCCGCCCAGTTGGCTCAGCCGGGGGATGGCCGGGTCGAGCCTGCTCTTGAACACATCGCAGGCCGCCACGAATACGCAGTCTTTATGCCGGAGCAAGAATCCCGAGTCCATGGTGCCCCGGGTTCCGCAGCCGATCAGCCCAAGCTGAACCCTGTCGTTCGCCCCCAGAACGGAGCGCGAAACCGCCGCTGTAGCCGCGGCAGCTTTCAGAAACGTACGTCTATTCTCCATTTGGTCTCCCGTGTTTAATAGCTTCGCCTTAAAGCTAAATCGGAATCTGATGCATGTCAATAGATTTCCATCGTTTTCTTGATTTTACTGAGGTGGCTTACGGACTCTTTAGTCGCGCAAGCCATTTTCCATTTCTTGCAATGTCGTGCTCGGGGAGCCAAACCTTCCCGCGACGAACCGTGCGGGGCCTGGGGTGGGTGGTGGGGTTCGAACCCACGGCCACTGGAACCACAATCCAGCGCTCTACCGGCTGAGCTACACCCACCGTGAGAGATCTTCTCCATCGTATCAAGCGGTCGCGGGCACTGCAAATTCCGGGACTTTGCGGGTATTGCAGCAGCAGGATGGCAAGCCAAGCGATAGGCGGAAGCAGGCAAATCCCCGCTACAACCCCGCCATCTTCCACAACTCGTCCACCCGGTGCTTCACTTCCTCCGACATGCGGATCTCACCCGGCCAGGGGCGCGCGAAACCCTCGCCGGGCCACTTGCGGGTGGCGTCGACGCCCATCTTCGAACCGTAATTCGGCAGGCGGCTGGAATGATCCAGCGAGTCCACCGGGCCCATGACGAACTGGATGTCGCGCTCGGGGTCGATGTGGTTCAGCGCTTTCCACGCCACCTCGCGGTAGTTCTGCACGTCCACGTCCTCGTCCACCACCACGATGCACTTCGAGAACATGGCTTGGCCCAGACCCCAGATGGCGTGCATCACCTTGCGCGCGTGGCCAGGGTACGATTTGCGGATCGCGACCAGGATCAGGTTGTGGAACACGCCTTCGGGCGGCATGGCGATGTCGCGCACCTCGGGCAGTTGCAGGCGCA
Source organism: Bryobacterales bacterium (assembly GCA_963768385.1). GTDB lineage: Bacteria > Acidobacteriota > Terriglobia > Bryobacterales > Bryobacteraceae > Fen-178. Next base: position 123,216 of record CAVYHQ010000011.1, on the reverse strand, counting down.
TCAGCGGCAGGAAAATGCGCTCGACGGCCTTGCCCATGTAGTAGTCCTCCATGGGCGGCGGACCCACGATGGTGGTGGCGTAGATCGGCTCCTTGCGTTGCGTGACGCAAGCAACGTGAAAGACTGGGTACTCATCGGCCAGCGAATAGTAACCGGTGTGATCGCCGAACGGTCCCTCGGTGCGCAGCTCGCCCAGCTCGACGTAGCCCTCGAGCACGATTTCCGCATTGGCCGGCACTTCCAGGTCCGAAGTCTGGCACTTCACCATCTCCACCGGGCTCTGCCGCAGGAATCCGGCGATCAGCATCTCGTCGAGATCCGGCGGCAGCGGCAGGATGGCGGAGTACATGGTGGCCGGGTCGGAGCCGATGGCCACCGCCACGTCCATGCGCAGGCTGCCGTGGTGCTGCGCGCGGCGATAGTGCTCGGCGCCCTGCTTGTGGGTCTGCCAGTGCATGCCGGCGGTGCGCTCGTCGAACACCTGCATGCGGTACATGCCGCAGTTGCGCTTGCCGGTGTCGGGATTGCGCGAAAAAACCATGGGCAGCGTGATAAACCGCCCGCCGTCTTCGGGCCAGCATTGGAGCACGGGGAAATCCAGCAGCGAAAAACCGCTGGTGCGGACCACCTCCTGACAGGCGCCCCTGGCAACCGTTTTCGGAAAGAAAGCGCCCATATCCGCCAGCTTGGGCAGCATTTTGAGCTTGCCGATCAGCCCCTCCGGCATGCGCATTTCGAGAAACTCGACGATGCGCGCGGCGACCTCTTCCACCGAGGCCACTTCCAGCGCGATCTCCATCTTGCGCATGGAGGCGAACGAGTTGATGAGCACCGGGATGGCGCAGCCTTTGGGCTTTTCGAACAGCAGCGCGGGACCGCCCTGCTTGACGGCGCGGTCGGCGAATTCGGCGATCTCCAGAATGGGATCGACCTCAAACGGGATGCGCTTCAGCTCGCGATTCTCTTCCAGCGCGCGGATGAAGTCGCGCAAGTCTCGATAGGCCATACGTTATGAGTATGGTATCAATGCGCCGGCTCACGCCAGGGTGCCCGACCTGCCGCTTGAGCATCTTGATGCTGCCATGCTAGCATCAAGATGTGCGAACTACTCTCACTCTCGATGACGATGTGCACGCCAAACTCGAACAGGAGATGCGCCGCCACGGGAAGACCTTCAAGGAACTGGTAAACCACTACTTGAGGTTGGGCCTGAATGCCCGCCGGGCAGCGAAACCGGCCCGCAGGTATGTGGTGCGGGCGCGGCCCATGGGCTTGCGAGAAGGGCTTTCCCTGGAGAGCGTCCCGAAGCTGCTGGAACAACTGGAAGGTCCGCTCCAGCGATGATCCTGGTGGACGCCAACCTGCTGCTCTACGCGTGCGACTCTTCCGCCTCCGAGCACCAGGCGGCGCGGCGCTGGCTGGAAGACGCGTTCTCCGGAGCCGAGCCGGTTCTGCTCCCGTGGATCTCGATTCTGGCCTTCCTGCGGATCGCAACAAATCCGGCGGCATGGAAGAATCCTCTCTCCGTTCCGGAAGCTGTGGCCATTGTTGACGACTGGCTATCGCTTCCGATTGTCACCGTCCCCACACCGGGCGAGCGCCATTGGACCATCCTGCGCGGCCTCTTGCCGCAGGCACAGTGCCGTGGTCCCCTCGTGATGGATGCGCATTTGGCCGCGCTCGCCATCGAGCACGGCGCTACCATGTGCACGCACGACCGCGATTTTGCCCGGTTTTCCGGGCTTCGCCTGTCAAACCCTCTCGAATAGGTAGGCGGGCCCCATATCGCGTAATACGACCGGGAGACGCGGCGGATTGCTTTTTCATCCGGGGAGGCCGCTGCGCCGTGGGAACGCGGAGAAAAGCGCCCACGAGGGGCCTCACTAAAATTGCTCTCTCTGGTTGCGAAGAACGGGCTTCAAGCAGTGGCGTAATACGGTGGGACACGACGCTAGCGGCACTGCGTCTTCATGTTGTTTCGCTCTACGGTTTCCGAACGGAGGACACACCATGTTTGCCGCCCCTCTTGTCCGAAGTCGAGGTTGCCGGCGACTGGGACTGAGCCAGGCTATGCGGCGATTCTCCCATGAGGCTCGGCTACGTTGACGTACGCGAACAACAAATCCCGAAATTCGGGATTCTCAAAATGGTTTGAAACGTCCTGCGCTTCAGGCACCCGTTGTCCGGCTTCCCGATAGGCTTCGAGGTTGCTCCGAATCGCTTCGCCAGCCGCGCGCTTGGCGGCTTCGATGCTCTCTCCGTAAGTGGCGATCGCCAAATCGGGCGCCTGCACCGCAAATCCCGTCTCGGTCTGCTCCAGCATGATCAGGAGTCGCATCACTTGAGCTCCGGCGCACAACAGGGGCGCCCCCACGAACTTGTTATGAGTGCTTGTAAACCTGACCACGTGTATCGACGGTGAGGATATAGATCACCTTGGCTTCGCGATCCACAGTGAACAGGACGCGCCAGCCGCCAACGCGGGACTTTCGGATTCCGGGCCTGTCGGCGAGCGGAGCAGACAGGCGCGAATCGAAGGGGTCGACAGCAAGTTGCACGAAGCGTGCCCGAACACGCTGTTCGGTCGGCCGATCAAGACGGTCAAGAATCTTCTCGGCCTCGTGAACGACGCTGACTCGGAAATTCACAGGCCGCGTTCGCGCTCGTATTCGGCGAGAGGTTTCACACGGCCCGCCGCAAGATCTGCGAGACCACGATCCAGAGAGGCGAGCGCCTCCCGGCCAAGCGGCGGCCCGTCCTCATCGGCGGCATCGCGGAGGTCCAGGAGCCATACATGCGCAAGCTCCGCCTGGTTCTCCGGCAACTGATCCACGAGTTGGTGCAGCGCTTCGCGCGTCGTCATGCGTGGGCCTCCCTCCTTTCCATCATAACGCCGCCACGTTTTTCGTCCAAAACCACCTTGTGTGCGCGGTATACTGCGATTGGGGACACAGAATGGCCACGGAGAGCTTAACCAACGTTGTCCAGTCGCTCACGCCGCAGGAGCAAGATGCGGTGCTTCGGTTCATCGATTACCTGAAAGGGCGGGACGTGTCGCTCGGCTCTGGATCGCCGTTTCTGCAGGCTGCCGATGAGTTCATCGCCAAGCATCCGGATCTCCTGCAGCGCCTCGCCCAGTGACCCGGTATCCCACGGTCGCAGAGACAGTCGCGGTTCACGCACGATTGATTGCACGCTTCGGCGGGTCGGACGGTATCCGGGATCACGGCGCTCTGGAGTCGGCCTTGGCTCGACCCCGCAGCGGGTATTACAGCGACCTGATTCAGGAGGCGGCTGCTCTCTGGGAGAGCCTCTCGCAGAACCACGCGTTCCTCGATGGAAACAAGCGGGTTGCGGTGACCGTGACGGCAGCGTTCTTGCGAGTCAACGGCTACCGGCTGGAGTTCGACGATCTCGATGCGTTTTTGTTCCTAACGGACCTCTACGAGACCGGCCGAGTGCGGTTCGATGAGCTGGATCGATGGCTTCGGCAACATGCCACACGATAACCGCCGCACGCTGGTCACGGAACCCGCCGAGTCTGGCACCGGCGTCCGCGCAGCTATTTCGATGCCATCCGCCCATCTATAACGAGGGGAAGACGATGGCGCGAGTGGTTGCGTCGGGAGTGCTGCTAGAGGTGACTTGTGACGAGAAAACAATACCGTAGTCCCCTGATGGCGTCGATCCACGAAACCGCCGAAGGTCTGCACGCGGCCGGAGTCATGGACAAGCGCACGATGCGGGAATTCGATGAACGGTGCCTCACACCGATACGTCCGCTGAGGCCGAAGGAAATCCGCGCGCTCCGTCTGCGGGAACGCGCCAGCCAGGCAGTCTTTGCCCGCCATCTCAACGTGACCACGGGCTTGGTCAGCCAGTGGGAACGCGGAGAAAAGCGCCCACAAGGGGCCTCACTAAAATTGCTCTCTCTGGTTGCTAAGAACGGGCTTCAAGCAGTGGCGTAATACGGTGGGACACAAGGCTAGCGGCACTGCGTCTTCACGGTGTTCGCTCTACGGTTTCCGAACGGAGGACATGCCATGTTTGCCGCCCGTCGTGCCCGAAGTCGAGGCTGGCCGGCTCTTCCTCCAGCCTTACACCACGGTCTTGGCGTGAATCTCTTGCAGGCTCCGATCACGCCAAATCGCTCCTTCATGATCCGAATTGTCGCCGTAAATGCCCTCATCTTCAGAAACGGGCGATGTTGGGGACGACCCTGAAAACTGAAAAGGGACTTGCGCCACCTTTGCGGGGATTGTATTGTTGATTGTTCGGTACATTTCGCCGAGGAGATGCGTATGGCCCTCGCCACCACCGTTCCCCTGGCCATCGGGTTGGGAACGGCGCATGACAGCCGCCGAAGAACCTTGTGGCATCCACCCAGGTGTAGACCATGGAGGACAACGGACAACCTCGCTCCAGAAATCAGGTCATAGTATTGGTCAAATTCTGATTCAGAAAACGCTCAAGGAGACTGCATGGACCGAAGCAAACGAAAACTGACCGGCGCAGCGCTTCTGGTGCTCGGCGCAGCAACGATATTCATTGCGATGAACTTGGAAAATCGTTCAGCGCAACAACAGATTGAGAGAAGTCTGGCTGCGAATGACGCGTGGGCAAGAGAGCATCCCGGCCAATCAAGGGGCGTGGACATTCCCAATACTAACAGCTTTTTGATTCTGGAATGTTTTGGCGGTCTGCTCATGCTCGCGGGCGCGCTCGTCCTTGTCGGCAGGTTTGGTGGCAAAAAACTCCCGACGCCACCAGCGTCGGGTGGGATCACTTCTTCGTAGGTGTATGTAACTTAAGGAGACAACTAATGGCTAGGTACATGCTCGCCCTATTCACCCTATTGTTTGGGCTGCCCTTGGTGTCGCGGGGCCAGAGTCTTGACCAGCAAGCTCAAAACCAATCAAACGTCTTCTGGAATCAACGGATCGCTCGATGCGGTGATACCACCTATGTCGGATATAAAGACGGGAATGTCGAAGCGTTCAAGAATGGCCAAATTAGGATACAGCCCCAGTCTCTCAGCCCGACCGACCAACTTAATGGTTGGGAGTGGAGGGGGACCACCGCGTTGACGGCGACGGCCACGCGGCTTTGGAGCGTAAGCGGGGGCGGCTGGCAAGATTGGACTCCTGGTGCTGGCATGGGCACGCTAAGAGCAGCGATGGAGAAGCGTCGTGGGGTGTGGAGCATCGCGCCTGATCCATACGGTCCTTTCAGCGATATCAAGCCTTTCAGTTGTTCGCAGGTGCCGCCCGAGAGATTTGACTCAGGCACGACATACGTGCAGGACGCACAAAAGAACTTAGCTTGCAAACGATTCATGGCGGTCAACAATCCCTGGGGCGACTATCAGAATGCGTTTCGGGGTATCGACGTGAAAACATGCAGGGACGATAACGGCCGCACGCCCCTGATGAGGAGTGCCGGGGACTGGTATCCGCACGTGGAGGAGGTCCGCTACCTTTTGAGTATCGGCGCAGACGTGAACGCGAGGGACAATGCCGGTGAGACGGCTTTAAGCTTGGCCCAAAAGCGTTTATATGGTGGCAGCGGAAGCTATGGGAATGATCCGCATCAACAGGAGTTGGCAGAGCAGGTCGTTAGCCTTCTGCGGAATGCTATGTCTCCTCAACCAACGCAAGGGAAAACAGCGAAAAAGAAGAGCGCTGCCCAAGAAACGGTTCGGGGAAGTGGGCCGGAATTCACGCTTTGGACGGGAATCAAGAACCGGTTGACCGCTGAAAACGGCGAACAGTACTTCGAGTCCTCACTGAAGAACGCCGCCGTTCCCAAACTGAAGGGCACGGTTGTCGGAGGCAGGCCTACCTGCAACCCAAAGGAGCTGCTGGTGGCAATCTCAGACGCGTCCAACGCTGAGGTAAGCGTGAGGCTCCAGACGCCGCTCAGGGGTATGCTGCAACCTGGAGTACAGATTGAGTGGGAGGGCGTTCCCTCAGCGTTCACCAAAAGCCCATTCCTGTTGACTATGGAGACGGTTAATTCCAAAGTCAAAAGCCCTGGGATGCTGCAGGTTTCGCCCTGCACTCCGTGAGTTGGCTCGCCGTTCGCCACTTCAATAGCCTTCCTCTACCAACGCAAAGCCGCAGAATAGGAGAGAAGTCAGTTATGCCGATATTTCTTTGTGCCGCTATCGGCGGAGTTTTGGGGTTCCTGCTCAGACCCTCTGTACCACTCATTGGGCCGCTGCCATTCGAAACGGTCATCACCAGAGGGGCGAACCTTACCGGGCTTGACTCACTTCTGAGGGGTGCCGCCGAAACATCGTTCAACTACATGCTCGTAGGAGTAGTGGTCGGTGCGCTTGTTGGCTGGGTGATCAAGCGGCAATCGAACAAGACGAAGACTAATTAGGAATCGGCATTCTGCCACGGTTAGGATACCGCAACAGAACCTCATGAATGGGATGCCGGAGGAGGAGCGGGCCTGCGCACAGTATCGTTCAGGACTTGCCCTTCAATTTTTGGGAGACCGACCTCCACTTGATGGTCTCACGAGTTAACGCGCCAGCAACTCCTTAGGAGTCACTACACTTTCCACTACAGTGCGCCAGTTCTGCGGAGTGTTTTTGTTGATGGCAAAGCAGGTGAGACCAACCCACCAGCACGGCTGTTAACCGAAGGGTTACAGGTTCGACCCCTACCTGGAGGAGCCAGACTCTCGGTTCCCGAGCGGAGGACACATCACGTTTACCTCCCTTCTTGCCCGAAGTCGAGGCTGGCCGACGAAGCATAGAGGAGACCTCCGCGGGGCGGGCTTTTCACCCCGCCTCATGCCACCGTCTTGGCGTGAATCTCTTGCAAGCTCCAAACCCTGATGGGGTCGCGGACCCGCGCCGCGATGGCGTCGGCGGCAGCGCGCGCGCCGCTCATGGTGGTGATGCAGGGGACGCGGTACGTCACGGCGCTGCGGCGGATGGCCTTCTCGTCGAGGAACGCTGGGGCGCCGGCGGTGGTGTAGACGGCTAATTGGATTGCGCCGCCTTTCAGCAGGTCCACCACGTTGGGGCGGCCCTCGTTCACCTTGAACACCATCCTTGTTGTGAGGCCAGCGGCACGTAGGGCGGCGGCGGTGCCGCGCGTGGCTACCAGGCGGAAACCTAGGTCGGTGAAGCGGCGGGCTACTTCGACGGCTTCGGGCTTGTGGTGGTCGTTCACACTGATGAAGACCGTGCCTTTTTCGGGGAGCGGGGTGCCGGCGCTGATCTGGGCTTTCAGGAACGCTTCGCCGAAGTTGATGCCCACGCCCATCACTTCGCCGGTGGAACGCATCTCGGGGCCGAGCGCCGGGTCCACGCCGGGGAATTTGTTGAAGGGGAAGACCGGCGATTTGACGAAATCCTGCGGCACCGAAAGCACGCCAGATCCGCGGCCATAGTCTCTTAGTTTGCGGCCCCACATCAGGCCCACCGCGATCTTGGGCAGCGGGACGCCCGTCGCTTTGCTCACGTAGGGCACGGTGCGCGAGGCGCGCGGGTTCACTTCCAGCACGTAGACCGTGCCGGCCTGAATGGCGTACTGTACATTCATGAGGCCGATCACGTGGAGGGCCTTGGCAAGGCGCACGGTATAGTCTTCGATGGTGCGGAGGTTTGCGGCGGCGAGCGATTGCGGGGGCAGCACGCAGGAGCTGTCGCCGGAGTGCACGCCGGCCTCTTCGATGTGCTCCATAATGCCCGCTATGAGCACGTCGTCGCCGTCAGCCAGGGCGTCCACATCGACTTCGGTGGCGTCTTCCAGGAATCGATCGACCAACACCGGGCGTTCCTGCGAAAAAGTGACGGCCTCGCGCATGTACTGGCGCACGGTCTCCTCGTCGTAGGCGATCACCATGGCCCGGCCGCCCAGCACGTAGCTAGGGCGCACTAGCACGGGATAACCGATGCGGCGGGCGACTTCGCAGGCCTCTTCGATGCTGGTGGCGGCGCCGTTGGCGGGGCAGGGAATGGCGAGACGGTCGAGCAGCTTTCCGAAAAGCTTGCGGTCTTCGGCGAGGTCGATGTCCGACGGGTCGGTGCCGATGATGGGGACGCCCAGGCGCTTGAGCGGGAGCGCCAGGTTGAGCGGGGTCTGGCCGCCGAATTGCACGATGACGCCGTCGGGCTTCTCGGTGTCGCAGATGTTGAGCACGTTTTCCAGCGTGAGCGGCTCGAAGTAGAGGCGGTCGCTGGTGTCGTAGTCGGTGGAGACGGTCTCGGGGTTGCAGTTGACCATGATCGACTCGACGCCCATTTCTTGCAGCGCGAACGAGGCGTGGCAGCAGCAATAATCGAATTCGATGCCCTGCCCGATGCGGTTGGGGCCGCTGCCCAGAATCATGACCTTCTTGCCGGCGGCGGGGTCGGCCTCGCACGAGGTTTCGTAGTTGGAATAGAGGTAGGGGGTGAAGCTTTCGAATTCGGCGGCGCAGGTATCCACGCGGCTGAAGACGGCGCGCACGCCGAGTTCCTTGCGGCGCGTGCGGACGGAGATTTCATCCGAGCCCCAGGCCTTGGCGAGTTGCACGTCGGAGATGCCGTAGCGTTTGGCGCGGCGGAAAGTTTCGGCGGGGACGCCAGGCCAAAGGGCCTGAGCCACCTCGGCCTCGAAAGCGACTACCTCTTTGAGTTGGGAGAGGAACCAGGGGTCGATGGCGGTCAGCTCGTGGATCTCTTCCACTCCATAACCGTTGGCCAGGGCGAAGCGGATGTAGTTGAGGCGGTCGGGCGTGGGGGTGATGAGCTTCTGGGCAATCAGGTTCTTGTCGAACTTCTCGGAGCCGAACGCCTTGCCGGTTTCGAGGCTGCGCATGCCCTTCCACAACGCCTCTTTGAACGTGCGGCCTATGGCCATCACTTCGCCGACGGATTTCATCTGGGTGCCCAGGGTGTTGTCGGCGCCGGGGAATTTCTCGAAGGCCCACTTGGGAATCTTGGCCACCACGTAATCGATGGTGGGCTCGAAGCAGGCGGGCGTCTTGCGCGTGATGTCGTTGCGGATTTCGTCGAGGCGGTAGCCCACGGCCAGCTTGGCGGCGATCTTGGCGATCGGGAAACCGGTGGCTTTGGAGGCCAGCGCGGAGCTGCGCGAGACGCGCGGGTTCATTTCGATGATCACCATGCGCCCGTCGCGCGGGTTGAAGGCGAATTGCACGTTGGAGCCGCCGGTATCGACGCCGATTTCGCGCAGGCAGCGGATGGCGCCATCGCGCATCAGTTGGTATTCGCGGTCGGTGAGGGTTTGCGCGGGCGCCACGGTGATGGAATCGCCGGTGTGCACGCCCATGGCGTCGAAATTCTCGATGGAGCAGACGATGATGCAGTTGTCGGCGAGGTCGCGCATGACCTCCAGCTCGAATTCTTTCCAGCCGAGCACGCTCTCTTCGATGAGGACCTCGTGCACCGGCGACAGGTCGAGGCCGCGCTCGAGGATTTCGGCCAGCTCTTCCTGGTTGTAGGCGATGCCGCCGCCGGTGCCGCCGAGGGTGAAGCTGGGGCGCAGGATGCACGGATAGCCGATGCGCGCGGCGAATTCCTGGCCGGCCTTGATGCTGTTGACGAGCTGCGACTGCGGCGTTTCGAGGCCGATTTTGCGCATGGCGTCTTTGAACAGCAGGCGGTCTTCGGCCTTCTTGATGGCGTCGATTTTGGCGCCGATCAGCTCCACCCCGTACTTGTCGAGCACGCCGGCTTCGGCCAGCTCGACGGAGAGATTCAAGCCGGTCTGCCCGCCCACGGTGGAGAGCAGCGCGTCGGGCTTCTCGCGGCGGATGATCTCTTCCAGATACGGCACGGTGAGCGGCTCGACGTAGGTTTTGTCCGCCAGGTCGGGATCGGTCATGATGGTGGCGGGGTTGGAATTCACCAGCACGATCTGGTAGCCATCGGCGCGCAGGGCCTTGGCCGCCTGGGTGCCGGAGTAATCGAACTCGCAGGCCTGGCCGATGACGATCGGGCCGGAGCCGATGATCAGGATGCGGTGGAGGTCGCTGCGTCGGGGCATCGGCTATTTCCCGCTCATGAGCTTCACGAAATCGTCGAACAGGTAGTGGGAATCGTGTGGGCCAGGGGCGGCCTCGGGGTGATACTGCACGCAGAATACGGGATCGGAGCGGTGGCGGAAACCTTCGAGCGTCTGGTCGTTGAGGTTGACGTGGGTGATCTCCACCTGGTTGAGGTTGAGCGAATCCGGATCGACCGCGAAGCCGTGGTTGTGAGAGGTGATCTCCACCCGCCGCGTGATTTCGTTGCGCACCGGGTGGTTGGCGCCGCGATGGCCGAATTTCAGCTTGTAGGTCTTGCCGCCCACCGCCAGGCCCAGCAACTGGTGGCCCAGGCAGATGCCGAAAATGGGTTTGCGGCCGATGAGCTTGCGGATGTTGGCGACTTGCGTGTGGAGCGGCTCGGGGTCGCCGGGGCCGTTGGAGAGGAAGATGCCATCGGGGTTGAGCGCCAGCACGTCTTCGGCGGAGGTGAGGGCGGGGACCACGGTGACGCGGCAGCCAACCTGCACCAGGCGGCGGAGGATGTTGTGCTTGATGCCGTAATCGTAGGCCACCACGTGATGCTTCGGCTCCACGGGCCTGGCCCACTCATAACGCTCGGGCGTGGAGACGCGGCTGGCCAGGTCGAGGCCGGCCATGGTGGGGATGCCGCGCGCTTTTTCGACCAGCTTCTGCGCGTCTTTCTCAATGGCCGAGAGCACGCCGCGCATCACGCCGCGCGTGCGCAGGTGGCGCACCAGCGCGCGGGTATCGAGATCGGAGACCACGGGGATGCCGGCCTGGCTGAGGAAGACGCCGGCTTCCGTATCCGAGCGCCAGTTGCTCGCTATGGTGGAAAACTCGCGCACCACCAGGCCCTCGATATAGGGACGGGCGGATTCGTTGTCGTCCCGGCTGGTTCCGTAGTTCCCAATCTGCGGGTTGGTGAGGATGACGATCTGGCCGGAATAGGAGGGGTCAGTGAAGACTTCCTGGTAGCCGGTGAGCGCGGTATTGAAAACCACTTCACCGGACCGCTCGGCGGGCGCACCAAAACTCCTGCCCTCAAAGACGGTGCCGTCTTCCAAGGCGAGAATTGCAGAGTTCAAGTTAGGCGGTTCCTCCCTGGGAGTGGATAACCTTCATTCTAACAGGAGGAACGCCCTCCTTCACTTTCGCTGCGGAACAATCCACAAGTAGAGGTGGTGGCTGAGGTAGGATTCCTCATCCGGACTGCCGACGGTGAACTCCTTGTCCGGCTTCCAATCGCCCATGTCGAAGGTGTTGGAAACCACCCGCGTGCCCGGCTTCAAATCCGCCAGCAGCTTGGGACGCAGTTTCAGGTTGACGCTGGAGAGCAGGAACAGGGTCACGACGGTGGCCTCGTGGATGTCGGCCTGGAACAGGTCGTTCTCCTCGAACCGGACCAACTTCGCCACTTCCGGGCCCGCTTTCTTGAGGTTCTCATTCGCCTCGGCAAGGCGCACGGGGTTGATGTCGATGCCGACGGCGTGAGCCCCATAGGTCTTGGCGGCGGCAATGACGATTCGGCCGTCGCCGCAGCCGAGGTCGTAGACCACGTCGGTCTTTTTCACGTCCGCGAGTTTCAGCATGGCCGCCACCGCCTCTTCGGTGGTGGGCACGAAAGGCACATCCGGCTCACGCCGCGGCTGGGCGTTCTGGGCCGCGGCGGCCGAAGCGAAAAGCATGGCGCCAACAAGACAGGAGCACGGAATCGTTCTTCGAAGGAGCATCAAATCACCTCGTTCTCAGAGATTATCGCAATTCGAGCGGGGCCGCATCTGGTCAAGCGCGGTAGCGGCGGGCCATCTCCTCTAGCGGGATGGGCGCGTAGTCCCCGGCGTGGCCGGCCTGGCCGAATTGCGTCATGCGCTCGGCCACCACCTTCTTCATGGCCTCGCGCGCGGGCTTGAGGTAGTCGCGCGGATCGAACTTCTCCGGCGATTCCCAGAGAACCTTGCGGATGGCGCCGGTCATGGCCAGGCGGTTGTCGGTATCCACGTTGACCTTGCGCACGCCGTTCCGGATGCCGAGCTGGATCTCCTCGACCGGCACGCCCCAGGTGGGCCGCAGCTTGCCGCCGTACCGGTTGATGATGTCCTGCAATTCCTTGGGCACGCTGGAGGAGCCATGCATCACCAGGTGAACATTCGGCAGTTTGTTGTGGATCTCGATCAGCCGCCCCATCTTGAGCGTCTCGCCGGTGGGTTTCTGGCTGAACTTGTAAGCGCCGTGGCTGGTGCCGATGGCGATGGCCAGAGCGTCCAGCCCGGTGAGCTTGACGAACTCCACCGCCTGGTCGGGATCGGTGAGGTGGCTGAGCCCGTCGAGGCCCGCGCCGTGGCCGTCTTCAATACCGCCCAGGCAGCCGATCTCGCCCTCCACCGTGATGCCCTTGGCGTGCGCCATCGCGACCACCTGGCGGGTGGCATCCACATTGTATTCGAAGCTGGACGGCGTCTTGCCATCGGGCATCAGGGAGCCATCCATCATCACGCTGGTGAAGCCCATGTCGATGGCGCTCTTGCAAGTCTCGACGCTGTTGCCGTGGTCCAGGTGCAGAACCGTGGGGATTTCGGGATAGAGTTCCGTGGCCGCCAACATCAGGTGGTACAGAAAACGGTCCTGCGAGTACTGGCGCGCGCCGCGGCTGGCCTGGACAATGGCCGGCGACTTGGTTTCACGGGCCGCCTCCATGATCGCCTGGATCTGTTCCATGTTGTTGACGTTGAACGCGCCAACCCCGTAGCCGCCCTTGGCCGCTTCATCCAGCAACTGCCTCATCGACACTAATGGCACGTGTTTCTCCTTGGATTGCTTTAGTTTTTAACGCTAGCATGATTGCGCGAAGGGGGGCAAGGCGCGTAAGTTGGAGTCGATGGTACTTCATCCGCTCGCAGGCAAACCTCCCCAGCCCTCGATGCTGGTTAATGTCCCCCGGCTGGTGACAGCCTACTACACGGGGCATCCGGACGTTTCCGTGGCTTCGCAAAAGGTGAGTTTCGGCACCTCGGGGCACCGCGGATCGTCGTTTGAGTGCTCGTTCAATGAGGACCATATCCTGGCCATCACCCAGGCGATCTGCCAGTACCGGCGAGAGGGCGGCGTGGACGGGCCGCTGTTCTTGGCGAAGGATACGCACGCGCTCTCCGAGCCGGCATTCGCCACCGCGCTCGAGGTGCTGGCCGGGAATGAGGTGGACGTGATGGCCGATCGGGCCTGGGGTTTCACGCCGACCCCAGCGCTCTCACACGCCATCCTTACGCACAATCGTGGCCTTCAGACGGGACTCGCCGATGGCATCGTGATCACACCCTCGCACAATCCGCCGGAGGATGGCGGCTTCAAGTACAACCCGCCTCAGGGCGGGCCGGCCGATACCGCCGCTACGCAATGGATCGAGGACCGCGCCAACCAGATCCTCGCCGGCGGCTTGCGCGAAGTGCGCCGCTGCGGCTACACGCGGGCGCTGGCGGCTTCCACCACGCACCGTCACGACTACATTTCGGAATACGTGAACGACCTCGGATCGGTGGTGGACATGGAAGCGGTGCGCGGGGCCGGTCTCAATCTCTGCGCCGATCCGCTGGGCGGCGCGGGTGTCGCGTACTGGGGCCGCATCGCCGAGCAATATGAGTTTCCCCTCACGGTCGTGAACGACCACGTGGACCCCACCTTCAGTTTCATGACCGTGGATTGGGACGGCAAGATCCGGATGGATTGTTCCTCGCCCTACGCCATGGCGGGGCTGATCGCCCAGAAGGACAAATTCGATGTCGCGTTCGCCTGCGACACCGACCACGACCGCCATGGGGTGGTGACGCGGAGCGCGGGCCTGCTCAATCCCAACCACTACCTGTGCGTGGCCATTTCGTACCTTTTCCGGAACCGGCCGAACTGGCGCGCGGAAGCCGGGGTGGGCAAGACGATGGTTTCGAGCAGCCTGATCGACCGTGTGGCCAAACACCTGGGGCGCCGGCTATTGGAAGTGCCCGTGGGGTTCAAGTGGTTTGTGGACGGTCTGCTGGACGGGTCGCTGGGATTCGGCGGCGAGGAAAGCGCGGGCGCGTCCTTCCTGCGCCGCGATGGCACGGTCTGGACCAGCGATAAGGACGGCATCATCATGGGGCTGCTGGCGGCTGAGATGCTGGCGCGCACCGGCAAGGATCCCGGGGAGATCTACGGCGCTCTGACCGGGCAGTTCGGCGCGCCGGTCTACGAGCGCATCGACGCGCCCGCCACCCCGGAGCAGAAGGCCGTATTGGAGCGGCTCTCACCCCAGCAGGTGAGCGCGCGCCAGCTGGCAGGAGATCCCATCGAGGCCATGCTCACGGCCGCGCCGGGAAACGGCGCTCCGCTGGGAGGGCTGAAGGTGGTGACCGCGCGTGGATGGTTTGCGGCGCGGCCTTCGGGAACCGAGGACGTCTACAAGCTGTACGCCGAGAGCTTCGCGGGCCAGGACCATTTGCGGAAGATCCAGCAGGAGGCGCAGGAACTGATCGCGCGGACGTTGGCGGGGGCGTGATAGCCTGAGTTTCGAGGTGACAACTTCGCTTCACTCGGGGGAGGACCGCGAGAAACAATCCGCCGCGCTGACCTCGCTCCTCGCCGCCATCGGCCTCACGGCGTTCAAGATCGCGATCGGCATGCTGACGGGCAGCCTGGGAATTCTGGCCGAAGCTGCCCACTCCGGGCTCGACCTGGTGGCCGCCCTGATGACCTTTCTGGCCGTGCGCGTCTCCGGCCGCCCGGCCGACCGCACTCACCTGTATGGGCATGGGAAGATCGAAAACCTCTCGGCATTATTCGAGACCGTGCTGCTGCTAGCCACTTGCGCCTGGATCGTCCGGGAGGCGCTGCACCGGTTGTTCTTTCACAGAGTGGATATCGAGGTCACGTTCTGGTCGTTTGCGGTCATGCTGACCTCGATCGCGATCGACGCTTCGCGGTCACGCGTCCTTTCGCGAACCGCCAAGAGGTACCACAGCCAGGCGCTCGAAGCCGATGCCCTGCACTTCCAGACGGACATCTGGAGCTCGGCCGTGGTGATTCTCGGGCTGATCGCGGTGAAGGCCGGCGAGTGGTTCCCGGGTCTCGCGTTTCTGAGCGGAGGCGATGCGGTGGCCGCGCTGGGCGTCTCGGTTCTGGTGGCGTGGGTGAGCTGGCAGCTTGGGCGGCGCACTGTCGATGTGCTGCTCGACAGCGCGCCCGCGGGTATGGAGCAGCGCATCGCCACCGCCGTGAAAGCCGTGCCCGGCGTGCTGGACTGCCACAACATCCGCTTCCGCTACTCCGGCCCCAGGCTGTTTATCGACCTGCACGTCCTGGTGGACGGCGACCAGACACTGAAACAAGCCCACCAGCTCACCGAAACCATCGAAGCCGCCATCGAGCAGATCGCCCCGCAGGCCGACGTGACGGTGCACCCCGAGCCGGGGTAGGTAGCGCCGGCGCAGGTTGCGCGCGCCCTCCGGCTGTTGTCTACTTCTAATGTGGGCTTGAAAGTCTTGGCGGGTCTTTTTTGCGCCGGCGCGTGCCTGGCGCAGCCATACGAACTCGGAGGCGCCTTCGGGTACGGCGTGTATCGCAACGTCAGCGTGATTTCGCCGGGCGGAACGGCTACCGCCGGAATCCGCAACCGCTTCGCCACGGGCGTGGTGTTTTGCGAAAACCTCTTTGAACACGTCTCGGGCGAGATGCGCTATCTCTACCACGATGGCGACCCCTTTCTTTCCACGGGCGCCGCCAGAGGCAATATCCAGGGACAGTCGCACGCCTTCCACTACGACGTGCTGTTCCAGGCGCGCGGCCGGCAGGCGCGCATCCGCCCCTACATCGCGGTAGGAGTGGGCGCGAAGTACTACGTGACCACCGGTCCGGCGCCGGTGCCGCAGCCCATGCCGAAGATCGCGGGCCTGGTCGCCGCGAACCAATGGAGGGCGCTCGCTACCGTCGGCGGCGGCGTGAAGGTCCGCTTGACCGACCACATCCTGATGCGCGCCGATTTTCGCGATTACATCACGGCGTTTCCGACGCGTTTGATCGTCCCGGCGGCCAACGGCACCGACCACGGAATCTTCCACCAGTTCACGCCGCTGTTTGGGCTGAGCTACACGTTCTGATGGCGGCCCCCACCACAATTACATGTACATGCCGCCGTTGACCGCCAGCACGTGGCCGGTGATGTAACTGGCGTCGTCGCTCACCAGGAACTTCACGGCGTTGGCGACGTCGGCTATCGTTCCGGCCCGGCCCAGCGGTATCGACGCCAGGTATTTCTGCTTCACTGACTCCGGCAGAACCCTGGTCATGTCGGTTTCGATATAGCCCGGCGCGACCGCGTTCACGGTGATGCCGCGGCTGCCCATTTCCTGCGCCAGCGCTTTGGTCAACCCGATCAAGGCCGCCTTCGAGGCGACGTAGTTGGCCTGCCCGGGGCTGCCGGCCTGACCCACCACCGAGGAAATATTGACGATGCGCCCCCAGCGGTTCTTCATCATGCCGGGCAGCGCCTGCTGGGCGGCCAAGAACGCGCCGCTGAGATTGATCTTGAGCACCAGGTCCCAGTCGGCCGGCTTCATACGCACGGCCAGGCCGTCGCGCGTGATGCCGGCGTTATTGATTAGAACGTTGACGCGGTCCTTCGCCGCCAGCACCTGGCCGAAGCCTTCCTTGACGGATTCCGGCGAGCCGATGTCCAGGTCCAGGGTCATCGCCTCTCCGCCGCCGGCGCGAATCTCACCGGCCACCAACTCGTTGTTTTCGACTTCGGGCGAAGCGACCACGATGTGGAAGCCCTCACGGCTGAGCGACAGGGCGATGGCCCGGCCGATTCCGCGACTCGAGCCGGTGACAAACGCAACTCGGTTGGACATTATTTCTTTAATGATAACTTATGGCCGGACCGGGACCGCCCGCTTCACCGCGGCTACCAAGCCGGGATATGGGTCAACGGCCTTCCCCTTCCACCACCGCTTTTCCCGCTCCAACTCGAAGATCGCAAAATGCAAGTGCGGCGCACGCGCGTCCGCGTTTCCCGTCGATCCCACAAAACCGATGACGTTGCCACGCTCCACCCGCATGCCCTCATGCAACCCTTTCGCGTACCCATCCAGGTGCGCATAGTAGTAGCAATACACTTCCGTTTCGTCGAACTGGTATATCGTGTTGCCGCCCGGTTTGCTGAAGAACAGTCTGCGCACGGTTCCGGATACCACCGCACGCACGGGTGTCCCTCGTGGCTCCAGAATGTCGATCGCCTCATGCGGATGCCCGTTGTGAACCTCTGTGAACGTATCCCGCAGGTTCACCAGCGCGAGTCCGCGGATGGGCGGAGTCATCTCCAGAATGGACGAAGTCGCGCCAACCGCCAGGACCACTGAGAAAAGCCCGGCAATCGATACGCTGAGCCTCAACGCTATTCCTCCAGGACGACCGGTGTGCCCCGCCGAACCATGTGCGACAGATTATCCACATCCCAGTTCGTCATCCGGATGCACCCGGCCGATTCGCCGTGCCGGACGTGGCCCGGATCCGGCGTCCCGTGGATACCATAATGTGCTATCGAGAGGCCGATCCACGCTGCGCCGGCGGGGCTGTTCGGACCCGGCGGGAGCACTGCTTTCGCGGCTTTCGGGTCCGAGTTCCAGAAGTGCTCCGGGTCATAGTTGTACCACGGATAGTGCACAATGCCCGTGATGGTCCAATGACCAATCGGCAACTGATCGTGCGAGTCGCCAATCGTGGCCGGATACTGCGCCAGCTCCTTGTCGCCGGCGCCGTAGGCGATTACCGTGCGTTTGGACTTGGACACCACCAGGCGTAGCGCCAGGCGCACAACGGTACGCCGCACATTCGGTACGGTGATTTGCTCCCCCGCCGTGTCCAGTTTCTTCCCGGCATTCAACTCGGCCAGCAGCTTCGGCGCGCTATGGAACCTCTCGCCCAGTCCTTCCTCCGGGGTTTCGAAGCCAAGCCACTTCATCTTCGCCTTTTCCTGGACATCGGCCGGTAGTGGCAGGAATGGGCCTTTCTCATCCGCCGGGGTAATCGTGTAGGTCAACAAAAGAGGGCCGGCGTCGCTATCGAGCAGGCGCCACATCTCCGCATCGATTGTGCCGGTAGGCTTCAGGCCGTGGTTTTCCTGATATCCCTTGACCGCAATCCCGAGATCGTCGCCGAAGACGCCGTCAATCTCGCCCGGCGAGAACCTGGCACGGTCCAGAAGAATCTGCGCCCGCGTTACTCTTGGCCCCGTCGCTCCCGGCCCCACCGCACCGGTCTTGGTTGAGTCCTCTATTTCGCCGGCAGCAAGACTCCGGGCGGCCGGCGCACCAGCAGGAGCTTTCGCCGGTCCGGCTGCACCTGCTGCGGCCAGCGCCAGAATCGAGGCAGTCACCGTCAGTAGACATGCTAAGCGCATACCGAACAGCAGGCACTTTGCGGGCCGTTCCCAAAACCACTGGTACTTTCGCCCACGTGCCTGCTTGTGCGCAGCAGTTCTTGCCTTCCGGACGGCAGGACTTGCACATCGGAGAAAGCCAGCATACAAAAAAACCCGGCGGGAGGTTTCGTCCCGCCGGGCCGCGTCGTTCAAGTTTGACCCTGTGTTGGTGACTTCCTGGTCCCCTTCTCGACGGGGTCGGGGTCTCCACTACTATATCACTGAATCGCGGCTTTGTGGTGAGCCCGCTCGTAGTTCCGCACGTGGGCGGCCATCATGCAATCGGCCTGGCGGACATGGTCCGGGAGCCAGCCGGAAAGGAAATCCAGCAGCAGCAGCGCCGCCTGTCTCTCGCCGGCCTCGATGCGCGGCGCGAATTCGTTCACCCTCTTGCGCACCGTGTCATGCTGCCTTTTGTGCCACGCCGAGCCAGGGTAGTTCGTGGAACGCATCAGGCGCTCCTCGTGCGCAAAATGATCCTCTCCGCGGGCGATCAATTCCCGCAGAATGGCCTGTGCCCGGTCCGCTGGCGCGCCAGCCACAACGGCCTGGCGCAGCTCGTCCGCCAGCCGGAATATGTCTTGGTGTTGGGCGTCGATTTCAGGGATAAACACCGCGTGCCTCTTGCTCCACTTGAAAAGTCGCACAGTCAACCTCCAAAGTACTCCTTCCATTCTAACGCAGTTTCGGAGTTTCAGGGCTTGAATTGGTGGGGCATGCTTTAGCTTGCCCAGGCCGGGCCGCGCGTGCCCGGCCCCTACGCCGCGCGCTGCTTGTGCTTGCACTCGGGGTTGGGACACTGCCACATGGGGCCGGCCTTGAGCCACTTCTCCAGCATGTAGGGGCTGCCGCAACGGGAACACTTCTCCGCCACCGGCTTGGCCCATGTCACGAACTTACACTCCGGATACCGGTTGCAGCCGTAGAAGGTCCTGCCCTTGCGCGAACGGCGCTCGGTGATCTCGCCCTCCGAGCACTCCGGGCACTTGACCCCGATGGTTTTCTGCTTCACGTACTTGCAAGTGGGGTAGTTGCTGCACGCCGTGAACTCGCCAAAGCGGCCGGTCTTCAGCGCCAGTTGGTTGCCGCACTGCGGGCATCTCTCGTCGAGCGGCTGGTCGGGCTTCTTCTGCTGGCCGCCGATGGGCTTGGTGGTCTTGCAGTCGGGGTATCCCGTGCACGCGTAGAACGTCCCGAACCGGCCCTTCTTCAGGACCATCGGGCGGCCGCAGTTTTCGCAGTACTCCTCGTCGGCCTGCTCCGACAAATCGGCCCCGTCGACATCCGGCAGGTCCACCGTGAGCTCGCGCGTGTACGTGCACTCGGGGTAGCCGGTGCAGGCGATGAAACTGCCGTGCTTGCCCCACTTGATCACCAGAGGCTTGCCGCACTTCTCGCACGTCAAGTCGGTGGGCTTCTCCATCCGCTTGATGTCGGTCATGTGCTCTTCGGCGTGCTTCAGGTCGCGGTCGAAGCGCTCGTAAAACTCCGCCATGGCGGCGCGCCAGTCGAGCTTGCCTTCCTCGATTTCGTCCAGCTCTTCTTCCATGCGCGCCGTGTAAGTCACGTCGAAGATGTCGTCGAAGCTCTCCAGCAGCAGGTCCGTCACCACCATGCCCAGCTCGCTGGGCACGAAGCGGCCGCCCTCCTTCCCCACGTACTCGCGCTCCTGAATGGTGGAGAGGATGGAAGCGTAGGTGGAGGGCCGGCCCACGCCGTCGGCCTCCAGCCGTTTCACCAGGGTGGCTTCGTTGTAGCGCGGGGGCGGCTCGGTGAAGTGCTGCTCGGGCTTGATGGTGCGGAAGCGCAGGCGCTCTCCCTCGGCCACCGCCGGCAGCCGGTGCCGCAGCTCCTCGTCTTCCTCGTCGGCCTGATCCTTGCCTTCCTGGTAAGCTTTCAGGAAGCCTTCGAACTTGAGCACCGATCCGGTGGCGCGGAACAGGTAGTCCGCGCCGTTCTTTCCCTTGGCCGCCACGTCGATAGTGGTCTGGTCGTACAGCGCCGGCATCATCTGGCACGCCACGAAGCGGTTCCAGACCAGCCGGTAGAGCTTCATTTCGTCCTCGGCCAGATATCTCTCGACGATTTCCGGCGCCAACGCCATGGAAGTGGGGCGGATGGCCTCGTGCGCGTCCTGCGCGGCCTTCTTCGATTTGTAGATGTTGGGCGAATCCGGCAGGAACTCCCGGCCGTAGCGTTCCGCGATGTAGTGCCGCGCGTCGCTCACGGCGTCGTCGGAGACGCGCGTGGAATCGGTGCGCATATAGGTGATGAGGCCCACCGCGCCTTCCTTGCCGATCACCACGCCTTCGTACAGCCGCTGCGCCAGCATCATTGTGCGCTTCACGCTGAAGCGCAGCTTGCGCGAAGATTCCTGCTGTAAGGTGGAAGTGATGAAGGGGGCCACCGGGTTGCGCTTTTTCTCGCGCGTGACCACGGATTGGACGGTGTAATCGGCGCCCTCGAGCTGCGCCACGATGCCGTCGGCGGCCTCTTTCGCGCCGATCTCGGGTGTCTCGTCGTTCTGCCGGATGAGCCGCGCGGTGAGCAGCGGCGGCTTCTTCCCCGCCAGGTCCACATCGATGGTCCAGTATTCCTTCTTGAGGAACGCGCGGATTTCGCGCTCGCGCTCCACCACCAGCCGCAGCGCCACCGTCTGCACGCGGCCGGCGGAAAGGCCGCGCCGGACTTTGTCCCACAGCAGCGGCGAAATCTTGTAGCCCACCAGCCGGTCCAGCACGCGCCGCGCCTGCTGCGCGTCCACCAGGTTGATATCCACCTGCCCCGGCTTTTCGAAGGCTTTCTGGACGGCCTTCTTGGTGATCTCGTTGAACATCACCCGGTAAATACGCGGGCCGCCCTTGCTACTCCCGAGTTCCTCCTGAAGGTGATAGCAGATGGCTTCTCCCTCGCGATCCGGGTCGGCCGCCAGGTACACCTCTTGCACCTTCCGGGCGGTCTGTTTGAGATCGGCGATGAGCTTCTTCTTCCCTTCGATGACCTCATACCGCGGCTCGAAACCGTGATCGACGTCCACCGCCAGGTCTCGCTTGGGAAGATCCTTGATGTGGCCGAGCGAAGCTTTGACCACATACTCCTTACCCAGGTACTTGTTGATGGTTTTCGCCTTGGCAGGCGACTCCACGATTACCAAAGCCTTTGGCATAATGATTGCGAATTACCCGGACGACGTTACCACACTTTAACAAAGTTCTTGCCCGGCAGTTGCTTCACCAGGCCCATCATCTCCAGTTCAAACAGCGCGGCGATCAGCTCGGAAGCGGAGGTGCCTTCCACCTTCTCGAGCAGATCGTCCAGATGCACGGGAGCGTCCACCTGGAGGATTTCGAGAGCGTGCCGGGCGGCGTCGCACAACTCCGGCGGAGCGCCATCCAATAAGGACGGCTGCGCCGCCTGGGGAGTGGCACCGCCTTCCGCCAGGATCCGTTCCCGCCCTCTATCGATTAGATGCCGGCGGGATTCGGGAGGAAGCTCGGCGATTACGTCGTTCCAATCCTGCACCAGCCGGGCGCCCTGCTTGATCAACAAGTTAGGCCCCCAGCTCAGCTTCGAAGTGATGTTGCCGGGGACGGCGAAAACCTCGCGGCCCTGATCCATCGCCAGCTTGGCGGTGATGGCCGAGCCGCTATACTGCGCGCCTTCCACCACCAGCACCCCGACGCTGATGCCGCTGATGATGCGGTTGCGGATGGGGAAATTCTGCGGAAAGGCCACGGTCCCCATGGGGAATTCCGAAACAATGAGACCCTTCACTACCAGCTCCGCGGCGAGCTTGCGATTCTCCGAAGGATACACCACATCGGCGCCGCAGCCGAGCACGGCGATGGTGTCGCCGCCGGCCGCCAGCGCGCCCTTGTGCGCCGCGGAATCGACGCCGCGCGCCATGCCGCTGGCAATGGTCAGGCCCGCGTGCGCCAGGTCGGCCGCGAGCCGCTCGGTGACCGCCAGCCCGTAGGGCGTGGGGCGGCGCGTCCCCACCACTCCCAGCGCGATGGACTGCAACAACTCCACCCGCCCGCGCGCGAACAACAGAATGGGCGGATCGAAGATCTCGCGCAGCGGCTGTGGATAGCGCGGGTCTCCCATGGTCACCATCACGGTTCCGCTCTCCGCCATCTTCTCCTGCTGCGCCACCGCGTCTTCGAACGTGCATCCACTCGTGATCGACTGCGTCACCGCGCCGCTCACCCCGGCCGCCTCCAGTTCCGTGCGCGAGGCGCGAAAGATGGCCTGCGGAGTCCGGAAGCGGTCCAGCAGTTTTCCCGATGTTCTGGCGCCCAGACCCGGGATCAGTTTGAGAGCCAGCCAGTGAAGTTCCTCTTCCCGGCTGAGGACAGGTGAAGGCATGAGGTTGGGTTGCTTGCCGCTTTCGACTCTAACAGCAGCGCGGCCGCGGCGCAACCCGGTTACACTGGGGGGAACGCGCGCATGAAGCAAGAACCATCGTTTTTCGAAGGCCAGGAGCCGGTGCTGATCTACATCGCGAAGAAGCTGAGGGACGCCCTGCGCCTGGAATCCATTTTCACGGCAGCCGGCGTGGATTACGGCGTGGAGGCCGACGAATATCGCGGCGGCGTGATCTTTCGCGGCGTGCGCGTGGGCGCCTTCTTCTACGTGCTTCCAAACGCGGTGCCCGCGGCGCACGAGGTCATGCTCCGCAACGGGTACAAGCCGCACCTGGGGACGGTGGGGTAGCCGGGGTGGGCGCGACGCCGCAATTCAATTCGCTGGCTGGCCTCGAAACCCCCGCAGTTTGGGGGTTTCGTTGCCTGTCACCGAATTGAATTTAATCGAGATCGATGTCGCGCTTGCGCGGCGTCTGGTCCGGGTCTTCCTTGGCCCGTTTGAAGAGTTCGTCGAACTTCTTCTCCAGCACCTTGCCGTGCGACTTCTCGGCTTCGAACTGCTTCTGGAAGAGCTGCTCGCGGCGCGCGCCTTCGCCTTTCAGCTTGGCGACCTCGGCCGCCAGGTCTTCAATCGGAGGAGGTTTCACCGGCACCGTGTGCGCGATCACCGCGCGCGTCTCGGGGTTGACCTTGAGCATCGCCTGGCAGCACGGACATTCGACCTCGAACATAGCTTTAGCCATAGAACCATCGTAATCGAGATCGCCGCCACCGGTGTCAAGGAACGCCGGCGCTACCGCGGCGGCGGCGGAGGCGGCGTCGCTGGGATCGGGGCGGGCGGCCGCGATACCACTCCCTTGAATGCTTCGTCCAGCGAAATGTTGTTGTTGTATAGCGTCTGGCCCGTGGCGCGGTCCACCTCCACCTTGGCTTTGGCATACGCGCTCATGGCGGCCACTTCGTTCGACTCGGCGGTCACCAGGTCGCGTTGCGTGAGGATGACGTTGTAAGTGGTGGAGGCGCCCACCGCCAGCTTCTTCTGCTCCGCATCCACCGTCTGCTGCTGCAGGACGCGCTGCTTGATGGCCGACTGGTATTGCGCCCGCGCCTGCTGCAAACCGATCTGCGCGTTCCGCACGTCCACGCGCACCTGGTTCTCAAGACGCTGCAAACCGAGCTGCTGCTGGCGCAAAACCAGCTCGCCATTGATCATGTCGGCCTGCGCGGCACGATTCCGCAACGGAACGTTCAAATTGAGAGCGATCGAGTAGGTGGGGAAGTTGCGCGCGAAAAGCTGCGACAGCACCGTGCCATAGCCGCCTATGAAAAAGGCATTGCCGCCAGCCGTCGGGCCCAGCTCACCGGCCAGCGCGTTGTTGCTGAGCTGCCCCACCACATCCAGGGTCGGCAGCAGCTCGCTCTTGGTCCCCTTGATGGCGATCTCCTGGTTCTGAAGCAGAATGCGGAGCTGCGCCAGCTCCGGCCGCGCCGATTCCGCCAGGGCCATCATGTCCTGGATCGGCGCTATCGCTTCCACGTCCGGAATCTGAATGCGGTCAGTGGGGATGATGGGAGCGCTCGCCATCACGGGACTCAGCGTGCTGGACCTGCGGAGCGCATTCTTGATGATGGTCTCCTGTTGGAGCACCTGGGTCTCAGCCACGGTTACGGCCTGCTGCCCGGCGGCGATTTCCGCTTCCGCCCGCACGATTTCGATGGGCGCCAGCGTGCCCACCGCAACCTGCTTCCTATTGTCTTCGAGCAGCCTCTCGGTGGCAGCCAGCGCATCGCGCTGCACGCGCACGTTCTCGTTGTAACTCACCAAGTCCCAGTACAGATCCTTGACGGCGGAAACGGTGGTGATCACCTGCGCCTTGAAGACCAGGTCGGAAACTTCCCGGTTGTTCTTGGCGATGCGGATCTGGCGGTTGTTCACTGCGGGGCCGAACCCTTGCAGCAGATGCTGGGTCACCGTGAGTGAGAGAGCGGAGGTGGTGGCGGGGTTGAACTGAGAGCGCGAGCTGTTGTTGTTCACGTTGCTGTTGGTGAGCCCCAGGCTCACCAGTGTGCCGCTCAGCAGATTCTGCTGGACGCCAACAGACGAAGTGTCCAGGTGCTGGATCAGCGCGCTGGTGCCAGTGACGAACGAACTGCTTTGGGGCGTGGTGTTGTGGGCAAAACCGAGCGCGCCGGTCAGCATGGGATCCAGGTTCGCAGGGGCGATCCCGATCTGGGTGGAACCGGCAGTGACATACGTCTGGAGGCCGGAGGATGGCGCAGCGCCGGTGACGCTGGCTGCGGGGGCGAGCACGCTGGTGGAGACGGGGGTAGCGTATCCGCCGGCTCGCGCGCGCAACAGGTAGTTATCCGCCACCTGCAGTCCGTAGCGCTGGATTTCGAGATCCAGGTTGTTCTCCAGCGCCAGCGCAACGGCGTCCTGCAGCGAAAGGTACAGGTTGCCCCCGCGCAATAACGATTCCAGCCGCGTGGAGTTGCTCACATTGATGGGAGGCGGCATCTTCGACCGGTACGGCCCGGTGATCGAACCCAGAAAACCATGGCTCCCCGTCGACACGGGCTGCGGATGGTTGTTCTGGTCAGGCGGAGCGCTCCCTGGTCCCGGTTGATCGGCGGCCAGGCCGGCCGAGGGGGCCAGCATCCAGAGAGTGCACAGCAAGGCGATATAAGATCTTGTACGGTCCATGAATGTTTCCTAAGATCCCGGCGTCTTTAAATTCAATGGTATAGTAGGCGTCTGTGACGCCGCAAGCTGAGTCCGTCCTGGAGCTGTTCCGGTCCACCGGCGCATACCTCGAAGGCCACTTCCGCCTCACCAGCGGCCTGCACAGCGCCGAGTACCTGCAATGCGCGCTGGTGCTGCAACATCCGGCAGCCGCGGAACGGCTCGGCCGGTCGCTGGCCCAGGAACTCCGCATGCTGGCGCCCGGAAAAATCGACTTGGTCGCCTCCCCCGCCCTGGGCGGCCTTATCATCGGCCACGAGGTGGCGCGCGCCCTCGGGACGCGATTTATCTTCACTGAACGCGATGCCGCAACCGCCAAGATGACCCTCCGCCGGGGATTCACCGTGGCGCCCGGCGAGACGGCGGTGGTGGTGGAAGACGTGATCACCACCGGCGGCAGCACCGCCGGCGTCATCGAGGTTCTGCGCGCGACCGGCGGCCGGGTGGTGGCTGCCGGCTCCATCGTCGATCGCAGCGGTGGGCGTGCCGACGTGGGCGTGCCACGCGTGGCACTGGCCACGCTCCAGATCGCGGCCCATCATTCCGAGGAGTGCCCTCTGTGCGCGCGCGGCATTCCCCTCGCCAAGCCCGGGTCGCGCCCCGTATGATGCGCCGCATCAAGATCGAGCTGGCCTACGACGGCGGCGCGTTTCATGGATGGCAGGTCCAGCCCGGCCTGCCCACCATTCAAGGAACCCTCGAACGGATTCTCTCGGACATGGAAGGCCGGCCGGTCGATGTAGCCGGCTCGGGCCGCACCGACGCCGGAGCGCACGCCCTCCAGCAGGTGGCCGCTTTCACCATCGCCAACCCCATCCCGCTCTCCAACTTGCTGCGCGCCGTCAACCGGCTCCTGCCGCCTGCCATCCGGGTGCTCTCGGCCGAAGAGGTTCACCGTGATTTCCATCCGCGCTTCGCTGCCCTTGCCAAGACCTATGAATACCGCATCCTGCGCCATGAGGTCTGTAGCCCTTTCGAGTGGCCCTACGTGCATCATTACCCTTATCCGCTGGATGAGGAGTGCATGATTCGTTTGGCGGCGGTTTTCCATGGCGAGCACGATTTCACGCCGTTCGCCGCGTCGGACGACCGGGATGCGGAGGGGAAAACCAGAGTACGAACGGTGTTCTCTTCCACGCTCGAGCGGCGCGGCCCGCGGCTGATCTATGGCATCCGTGGCAGCGGGTTCCTGAAGCACATGGTGCGCAACATCGTGGGCACGCTGATCGAAGCGGGCAAGGGCAACATCGCGGACTTGAGCGTGCTGCCCGCAGAATCCGGGCCCACGGTGCCGGCCAAGGGACTATTCCTGGTGAGCGTCGAGTACTGAGGCGGCTACTTTGTGGGTCCGGTAAGCGAATGCCCGTAGGGCTACAATGGAATCAATGCGGTTGTGTCTGTGTCTTTTGATGTTCGCCGCGGGCTCGGCGTTGGCCGCCGACTCGCACCCCGCCGAGACCTTACGCGGCAAGCTGGTGCTCGGCGACGGCAAGCCGCCGGCTCTGGAAACGGCGGAGCACAAGCTCGTGATTCTGGATGGAGACGAGCCTACCCGCCAGGTGCTCGGCGATCATCGGCTGAACGGCTTTGACGTTGAGGCCAAGGGCCACTTCACGGCGCCGGATCGCTTCCTGATCGACCCGATTCACACCCGCGCTTTGCTGGTCCGCCAGGGTGCTAAGCTCAGGATGATTACCTATTGGTGCGACACATGTTCCATTCGCTCTTACACTCCCGGACCCTGCGTGTGCTGCCAGCGGGAGACCACGCTGGAGCTGCGCGATCCGGACCAAAAGTGAAGCTCGCAGCGCTGGTGCTGCTCTTCCCCCTCATGATGCAGGCTGCCAACTACTCCGCCCGGAAAATAGTGGTAGACGGCGTCGAAGTGGTGCAGCTCGCCGACGCCGCGAGCCACCTCGAGGTGTCGATCGCAGTCTCGGTCGGCAACATGGCCTATGCGATGAAAGCCGGCGGAAAAAACGTCTTCTGCTCTCCCTGCCTCAGCCCCGCCGAACTCAAGGCGAAGCCAACGATTTGCAGCATTCCATTCCTGGCTCCGTGGGCCAACCGCATCGAAACGGATGCGTATTGGCTGAATGACAGGAAGTATCTGCTAAACCCCGGCCTCGGCAATGTGCGCCCGGACAGGAATAATCTGGCTATCCATGGGTTTCTCATGCGTTCGGCGGCGTGGACCCTGGTCTCGGTTCGTGCGGATAAGCACTCGGCCTCTTCCACCAGCCGGCTGGAGTTCTGGAAACACCCCGAGATGATGGCGCAGTTCCCCTTCGCCCACACCATCACCATGACCTACCGGCTGGCAAACGGCGCGCTGGAAGTGGAGACCACCCTCCAGAATCAGTCCGCCGATCCGATGCCCGTGGCCATCGGCTATCACCCCTGCTACCAGGTGCACGACGCCCCGCGCGACCAATGGAAGGTTCACCTGGCCGCGCGCGACCACCTGGTGCTCACCAACCTGCTGGTGCCGACGGGCGAGCGCAAGCCGGTGGAGTTTGCCGATCCGCTTCCCATGCAAGGCGTGCATCTTGACGACGTGTTCAGCAACCTGGTCCGCGGACCGGACGGGCGCGCTCAGTTTTGGGTGGAGGGTAAGAAGGAAAGGGTCACGGTCGCCTATGGACCAAAGTATGCGGTAGCGGTGGTGTATGCCCCGGCGCGGAGCGACTCCGTCTGCTTCGAGCCGATGGCGGCGATTACCAACGCCTTCAGCCTGGCGCACGCCGGAGTGTACAAGGAGTTACAAAGCATCCCCGCCGGCGGCCAGTGGAAAGAGAGCTTTTGGGTCACGCCCACGGGGTTCTGAGAAAGAATTATGGCCACCGATGGACACGGATCAACATTTCTTATCCGTGTTCATCCGTGGCTAAGAGCTCGTCAGGAAATAACTAGAACAAGTTGATACAGTTTTGTTTTATACTTGTGGTGTGGTGAACCACAAGGATATCCAGCAGCGGTTTCGTTCTCTGTCAACCTTCCTGGACGAGCGGATGCGGCGGTTGGTCGCGGCCGCCGAGAGCAGGGCCATCGGCTACGGCGGGATTTCGGCAGTAGCGCGCGTGACCGGTGTGTCGCGCAGGGCCATCACCGAGGGAATTAAGGAGCTGAGCCAGCGGAAGGTGGCGCGCGGCAGGCGGTCGGACCAAACCCGCGTCCGGCGGAAGGGCGCCGGCCGAAAGAGAACCATCGACAAGGACCAGACCCTGCTAGCCGATCTGGATCGGCTGGTGGACCCGGTCACTCGCGGAGACCCGGAATCCCCTTTGAGGTGGACCTGCAAGAGCGTCCGCATGTTGGCGGAGGAATTACAGCACGAGGGGCACGCAGTCAGTTATCAGACGGTGGCCGAGTTGCTCCACGCCATGAACTACAGTTTGCAGGCGAACCAAAAGACGCTGGAGGGAAGCCAGCATGCGGATCGGGATCAGCAGTTTGAATACATCAACCGGAAGGCGCAGCGATATCTGAAGCAGGGCGAGCCAGTGATATCGGTGGACACCAAGAAGAAGGAACTGGTGGGCGATTTCAAGAACGGCGGGCGCGAGTGGCAGTTGCAAGGAGAGCCCGAACCGGTGCTGGTTCATGACTTCGAAATCCGTGAGCCGGGCAAGGGCAAGGTAGCGCCGTACGGGGTCTACGACCTGGCGCGGAACGTAGGCTGGGTGAGCGTCGGTGTGGATCACGACACGGCGGCCTTTGCGGTCGAAACCATTCGCCGATGGTGGCGTTGGATGGGACACCCGAGCTATCCAACTGCGAGACGCCTATTGATCACCGCCGACTCCGGAGGCAGCAACGGCGCCCGTGTGCGGTTATGGAAGTGGGAACTGCAGCAGTTGGCGGACGAAACCGGCCTGGAGGTCTCGGTCTGCCACCTCCCGCCGGGCACCAGCAAATGGAACAAGATCGAACACCGTCTGTTCTCCTTCATCAGCCAGAACTGGCGTGGCAAGCCGCTGATTAGCCACGAGGTCATCATCAATCTCATCGCCGCCACCACAACCACGGCTGGCCTGGCTGTGAAAAGCAAACTCGACACCAACATCTATCCGGCCGGAATCAAGGTTTCTGATCAGCAAATGGCGGAACTCCACCTGCAGAGAGATCGCTTTCATGGCGACTGGAACTACAGTCTACTCCCCAGAAGTTGATACACTTATTTACTGACGAACTCTAATTTGATTTTTTCTGAGCAGTAAGTCATAGTACTCCCGTGCGGTACCTCGGCAGTACAAATTACTGCAAACAGTACTAGCTTGGGGTTGAGCGCCATGCGATAAATAGCCCATGAGCTACCGCCATCTGGAGTTGTGCTGCGGTTGTGGAGAGCCTCCCGATCGAATCGACGAGGTCGGGTTTACAGACGAACACGAACTCGTGATCCACTGGTGGTGTCTGCGGTGTAGAAAGGTGGTCTACGCTTCCAAGCTCCTTAGCGACTGCTGGCGGGACTGCCCGAAGCCGGATATGGGGAAGGAAGAGCCGCCATCCGCTGATCAATCCGACGACGAGCGGTTCCTCCAGAGTATCGGTGCCCGATTCCCCGACGACGACACCCCCTAACGCCCGCGCCCGCAGCCGCGCGTTACCGGAAATTCTCCACCAGCATCAGGTTGGTTTGGCTCTGGTCCACTCGCGGATACAGGATGTACTTTCCGTCCGGTGACACCGAAAAGGACATCGCCTGAAAGAAGTCCGAGCTTTTCATGCGGAACGCCTCTTCGTTCCGGCGCGTCGTGAAATCGTAGAACGAAACCAACATGGCGCGCGCGCCGCGGGCAAATTCCAGGTAGTAGACCCCTTTCTTAGCGGGCTGAATGGCGACCCACGGCGTGTCGTGGTCCGGAATGATGGCTTGTTCCTCCGCGCCGCCGCCCGCGGGGACGCGCCAGATGGTGCGCCAGTTGCGGTAGTACACGTACTTGCCGTCCGCGGACTCCTCCGGCGAAACGCTGCCGAATGTATTGGTGAGCTGCCGCCGATTGCCGCCGTTGGCGTCGGCCTTCCAGATCTGGCCGCGCGATTGGAAATAAATCGACTTTCCATCGTGCGACCAGGAAGCGCCGCCACCCACCAGCACTCGATGGGGCTTGTCGGGTCTGCCGCCCGCAGCCGGCGTAGTGTAGACCTCGGCGTCGCGATCGGCGCGCGCCTCGAAGAGCAATAAGCGCCCGTCCGGCGACCAGCGCACGCGGCTCACGCGCGGCCCCTTCAGGCTGGTGAGCTGAACGCGATTGCCGCCATCCGCGTCGCTCACCCAAATCTCGTCCGCGCCGGTCTGGTCGGAAACGTCCGCGATTCTCTTGCCATCGGGCGAGTACGCGGGCGCGGTCTCGCGGCCCAAGGAGCGAATGATGGGGCGCTCGTCGGAATCCGGCGTGCCCAGCGCCGCCCGCCAGATGCCCGAAACCGATGGGCTGTCGGTGTAAGCCAGGCGGCGTCCCTTCGGCGCGATGGCGGGAAAGTGTGCCTGCGCGCCGGCAATGGCGATCTCGCGCGGGCTGCCGCCATACCCAGGCAAGCGCCACAGCCGCCACGCGTTGGCGCGATTGGCGGCGTAGACCACGTCCTGCCCGTCCGGTGTCCAAGCGATTCCACGGATGGCGCGGTCATCGAAGGTAAGCCGGCGCAGGCTGCCGCCCGCCAGGTCGCACAAGTAGATGTCGGCGCTGTCGGGGCCGGTCGCTCGCACGAAGGCCAGGGTGTTGCCGTCGGGCGAAACCGCGGGGGTGGAATCCCCTTCCGAGCCTTCCGGGGGATTGGTAATCCGCCGCACCGTGCCATCCGCCAGCGAGACCAGCGCGATCGCGGGTAATTGTTTTTCGCCGGTCTCCACCACCACCAGCGATTTTCCATCCCGGGTCCACGACACCGCGGGCAATGGCTGCGCCGTATCGGCGGGAGCCCCGCCAAACTCCGCCAGCCTGCGCTCCGCGCCTCCGTCCGACGGAATCACGATGTATTCCGTGCGCCCTTCGGCAATTCGCAGAAAAGCCAGCCTGGCGCCATCCGGCGACCATGCCGGGCCGATGTCGCTCGACTCGCCGTTGGTTAACTGCAAGGGGGCGCCGGCCGGCAAGTCCCGCACAAACAAATGAAACGCCTCCCCCTTGGACGCGCCGCGCGCGCTGTACGCCACGCGCTTGCCATCCGCCGGGAACGCCGGGTAGGCGTTGGCGCCGGCATCGCTCGAAAGCGCCACGCGCTTCTGCTCCCCCCGCGGCCCGCTGGCCAGCCGTCCCAGCAGGGTCACAACCGCGGCGACCGAGCACAGGGCCAGCGCCAGCAAAACTGCCGGTCGCCGCAAGAACGCGCCTGACGACATAGATGTCCTGTATTATCCGATACGCGCGCGCCCCGGAGAATGTTCCGGCGTTGCGCCTGCCTCCGTGCATCTGCGAAACTGACGTTTCATGCCTGTGAAGCCCCTGCTGGCGTTCCTGGTCTTGGCCCCGCTCGCATCACTGCAGGGCCTGCCTGCCAGGGAGACGCTGTACTACACCATCGAGTGGCGGCTAATCACGGCCGGGAAGGCCAAGCTCGAGTGGATCTCCGAGCTGCAGCCTTCCGCCGGGCCGCAAGTCAATCTGCGCCTGGAATCGGTCGGGCTGGTGTCCAAGTTTTTCAAAGTGGAGGACGATTACAGCGCCAACCTCAACTCCGCGCTGTGCGGGCAATCTTCGCAGATGACCACGCATGAGGGCAGCCGGCAGCGCGAAACCAAGGTCACGTTCGATTCCGCCAGCCGCAAGGCCAGTTACCTCGAGCGCGACCGCGTGAAGAATGCCGTGCTCGCGGCGCACGAGATCGATATCCCGCCGTGCGTGCACGATGTCATCGGAGGGCTCTACTTTCTCCGCACCTTGAACCTCGAGCCCGGCCAGAGCATCGAGGTGCCGGTCAGCGACGGGAAGAAGAGCGTCATGGCGAACGTGGAGGCGCAACAGCGCGAGGATGTCAAGACGCCCGAGGGCACGTTCAAGACCATCCGCTACGAGGCCCACCTCTTCAGCGATGTTCTCTACCGCCGCCCGGCGCATCTCTACGTCTGGCTCACGGACGACCGGCGCAAACTGCCGGTGCGGGTGCAGGTGCGCATGCAGTTCGCCATCGGCACCATCACCCTGCTGCTGGAAAAGGCCGAGTGATCTCTGAGATCCTGAAACGAGCCAAAAACATTTCCTTCGGTTTCCGTGCCTCCGTATAATAGTAGAGGTCCACATCCGAAAGGAGGTGGCCGTCGAGGCGAATTCGTGGGCGTCTTTGACATTTTTTCGGAGCGTCAGAAGAAACTGCGTGGCGAAGTTCCGGACGTATACACGTACGACAACATTCCGCAGCCGCTCAAGGTCCAGATCGTCCACATCTGGAACGACACAGTCGGATCTCAAAGGGCCTGTGCGGATTCGCTCTCGGGGACCCGACGAGCCTACCGGTTTATCGTCGAGACGCTTTGCCGGGAATACGGAGTTTTCCTTCTAGGCGGCAAGGAAACCTATGGTGAGAGGAACTACTGTCTAGATCCCGATAACTTTCTATTAGCGGAGCGAGACCCCGAGAAAGCGCTGGACGCGATCGAGCTTTCGTTCAGAGCCATCGACCGAATAACCAGGACATGGGGTTACCTTGTGTCGGCACGTGCCGACGATCATCCGTGTCGATTCCCAATTGCTTCACGCAGAGGCCGTGAAGCCTGCGCTGATTCTCCTTTGGGCGCCTGAGTACGCGGGCGCGCAAGCGGAATTCCTGACAGCGCACGAGCATTACCGGCATGGGCGCGAGAAGGAGGCCTTGGCTGAGTGTCTCAAGGCATTTGAGAGCGTCATGAAGGCTATTTGCGCAAAGCGCAATTGGGTCCATGATCCGAATGCGCCGGCTAAAGCCCTCATCGAATTGCTTTTTGATAACGGCCTGGTTCCGACGTTTTGGAGTAGCCATTTTCACGCACTGCGCAGTACTTTGGAAGCCGGCGTCCCGACTGCCAGAAACAAACTCGGCGGCCACGGCCAAGGCACTCAGGTCGTGCAAGTGCCCAAGCACGTCGTGGCGTACGTGCTTCATATGACCGCTTCAGCAATCGTTTTTCTGGCAGAGGCCGAGAAGGCTTTGCCATGAACCCTACCGCCGCTTCTCACAGATCTTCCGGGCGCAGGCCCGTGTGCCTGGCGATGCGGGTCAGGATTCTGCGGCCCAACTCCTCACCATCATGGAAGGCAAATTCGTAGTCCGGCCACCCTTCGCGAACGAGGAATCTGTGGGAGCCGCTCTGCCGCTTCACGTGCCAGCCGATACGGTCCAACGCGGCCAGCACCCGCCTAGCCTTAGTCGCCGGCCAGTTGCTCACTGAGCACCCGAAACGACACGCTCAGCGCCGAATGAGGAAGTTCGCCGTGCGTGATCCGGTCGGCGATCACCTCAATCGCCAGTTTCTCGGTGTTGCTGATGGCTTCCTCACGGGTGGATCCGTACGTGATCACGCCCGGCAGCTCAAGAGCTTCGGCGATCCACCTGCCATCGTCTTCGCGGTCGAGCTCAATCGAAAGATCCACGCTCCCAGTATAGCCCGAACGGTCCGGAGCGGTTCGCGTGGCGAGGAGGATTTCCCGCAAAAATGCGCCCCCGCTCCGCCGCCTTTTCGTTTCTACCGTCTGCCGCCGCCGGGTGCGGCGCCGATTGCGAGGCAGTTGCCGGCCTCCCACGCGCTCCCGTTCGCTCCCCACTCGAAACAGGTCATTCCATGGGGAATCAGGGTGCTGAAGTCGAACGCGATCCCATTTAAACTGAAGGTGTTGCTGATTACCAGGTTGGCCGAGAACATGAAAGTGTCCGTCGCCAGGTTATCGCTGCTTCGAACAATTGATGCCTCCCGGATAAACGTGGCCACGGGTTCCCCCCAGGTGCTCCGCTTGCTAAGGTCGCTAAAGTCACGGGTGGTCGGCTTGCTGCTGTAATAGACGATGCCTTCTCCGGCGGGAGCCAGCGCGAGGAAGTAACTGGGGACCGTCAGCGGTTGGACGCTGAAGTCCGACACCCAGAGGAGATAAGAGTGTGCCCTGTTGACGACCGGGTTGCCGGACGAGTCCGTGGCGAACAAGGTCGCCAGGTCGAGACCCCCAATCACTGGGAAATACCAAATGCAGATACCCGTCGAAGCCGAGGTCCAGGTTGACCCACCCGTGAAGCCGATAGCCACTTGGGAAGCGCCCACGGGTTCGGCGGCTGTCATCGAGGCCAATGACCCCAGAAGCAGGATTCCCAGCAGTGCGAATGTTGCGAATTTCATGTCGATCTCCTTTGCGTTTACGTTAGAATTGGTACGGAACCAGATCCGCAAATCTGTTTTCGGTCCGGACCAGTACGGAGACAGTATCGCCGGGGAGGACCGGGTAAGTCTTGACGGAAGCTTGATGTTTTCTTGATGAAATCTCAACGGACGTTGCCGAGTTTGCCGAGTCGAATCGCCGTCCCTCGAGGCCCACAAGCCCGCGCCGAGACAGCCGAGCCGCAAGCTTATGCCTTCGGCCCGTTCCGGCTGGTGCCTGGCGAACGCATTCTGCGCTGCGGCAACCAGGTTCTGCCCCTGCCACCCAAGGCCTTCGAGACATTGCTGTTGCTGGTGCGCAACCCCGGCCACCTGATGCGGAAGGAAGATTTGATGACGGCGTTATGGCCCGACAGCTTTGTCGAAGAAGTCAGCCTGGCCAGCAAGATCTCGCTCTTGCGCAAGGTTCTGAAGCAGGCCGGGGCCGGTGGCGCTTATATTCAAACGGTTCCGAAACTGGGGTACCGCTTTCTCCCCGCGGTAACACGGACCTGGGCTTCCGGCCCAGCGGCGGGAACTCCCATCCAGGCCGCGGAGGAGGCGCCGGCGGAACGAGTCATCCGGTTTATCGCGCTTCCGTTTCCGATCGTGAATGGCGACCAGCGGATCGCTTTTCTCGGTCACAGCCTGCCAGAGGCGATCTCCGCTTCACTGGCGGGGTTGCGCTCGCTCACGGTTCGTTCCAGCCTGCTGGCAGCCCACCTGGCGGAGGGCCAGCCGGATCCCAGGCACATCGCCCAGGAAGCGGACGTGGACATGCTGCTGGCAGGCACGATTCTGTGCGACGGCGAGGAACTGCGCATCAGCGCGGAAGTTGTACACGCACCCACCGGCACGCTGGTCGGGTCTTATGTCTGCCAGACCGGGCGCGATAACGTGATCGAGGTTCAGAACAGCCTGGTGCGCGGCATCGTGGAATCGCTGATGCTCCGATTGACCGAGCGCGAGCAGCGGGTCCTGGCGCACAATGTGCCAGCTTCCGCCAGAGCCTACGAATTCTATCTGCGCGCCAATCATGTGCAGCGCCAACGAACTTTTGAGAACATGTCGATGGCGCGGGACCTGTACCGCGAATGCCTCGACGAAGACCCGGACTACGCTCCGGCGTGGGCGCGTCTGGGACGGTGCTATCGGTTCCTGGGAAAGTTCGGCCAGGAGGGTCCCGACAGCCTGGAATTGGCGAAATGGGCTTTTCACCGCGCATTTGCGCTCAGTCCCGGCCTGCCCATCGCCCACAATCTGTATACGCAGATCGAGGCCGACTCCGGGCACGCCCAGGACGCCATGGTGCGGCTCCTGGGGCAAGCGGAGAGACATCCCCACGATCCCGAACTGTTCGGGGGCCTGGTTCAGGCCTGCCGTTACTGCGGCCTGCTGGACGAATCCATCCGCGCGCACCACCATGCGCGGCGTCTCGATTCCAGGATCGTGACCAGTGTGGCCCACACGTTTTTCCTGTTGGGAGACTACCAGCGCACCCTGGAGTGGTACCCGCCGGGCGCTCGCTTCTATGTGGATCTGGCGGTTCTGGCCATGACCGGGCGGGAGGCCGAGGCCGCGGAGTTGCTGGGCCGGCGCAGTTGTCCGGGCGGACCATTTCCGGCCATGATCGAGTCCCTCCGTAGCTTCCTCAAAGGCGACCCTGCCCGGAGCCTCGAGATTGTCA
This sequence comes from Bryobacterales bacterium, assembly GCA_963768385.1. Taxonomy (GTDB): domain Bacteria; phylum Acidobacteriota; class Terriglobia; order Bryobacterales; family Bryobacteraceae; genus Fen-178. The sequence goes on along the minus strand of CAVYHQ010000011.1, from coordinate 86,640 downwards.
GGCAGGCACTGGCAGCGCGGCCGGTATGGGATCCGGAAGTCACATTCTACCTGGCGCGGCAATTGGCCCGGGACGGAGCGCCTGCGGACGCCTTAAGGACCATACGCGACCTTGTAACGGAGGGGTTTTTCTGCTCCACCGCCTTGCGATGCGATCCATGGCTGCGGCCGCTGTCCCGGCTGCCGGACTTTCAGGACGTCCTGGATGCGGTGCTCAGGCGCGAGGCGGAAGCTAGAGCGGCGTTCGAGGCGGCGGGCGGACATGCGGTTCTCGCCTGACCGTTCGTAGTCCATCGCCTCGAGGGCCGTTCCGGGGCCCAGGGCACTCTCGTGCACGAAGACCCGCCCCATACCCATCTCCCCACCAACACCTTGAAGCATGGTGGGCATGTTCTCCGCTCCACTCTAACCGGCAGTTTGCTACACAGCCGGGGCGGGGGCCGTCTTCACCGCCGCTTTCTTGGCCGGCGCACTCTTCTTCTCCGCATTTGCCGCTGCGGCCTCCTTGACAGCGGCCTTTTCCCGGGCAGCTTTCCTGGCGGCTTTCTCCTGTTGCGCCTTGGCCGCTCTGACCCTTGCCCACCGCTCTTTGGTGGCGGCGATGATTCTTGCCATACCCGCTTTGCTGATCCGCCGTTTGGGCTTTGGCGGTTCCGGCGTGGCTAAAGGCTCAGACTCTCTCCGGATCTTTGCCCATCTTTTCCGCTGTGCTTCGGCGATCCTTGCCCGGCCAGCGCCACTCATTTTCCGGCGTTTGCGCTTCTGGGGTTCCAGCGTGACGGGTGGTGCGGGGCCGCCGGACAGCATGGCCCGGAGTTCGGCAATCCTGGTGTCTATGCGGGTCTTCTGCAATTCGTAGCCGTCGATTGCGGCGGCAACGATTTCGGGTGTGAGTTTTGGTGTCGGCATGTCAACCTTTCGCATCATCTACCTTACCGCAATTCTAGCGGTCGGGCACTTCAGTCAGTCCCGTTTGCCGTCACCAGAGTCCGGCGCTCCACTCGCGCCGGGTCAAGCTCGATGCCGAAACCGGGGCGCTCCGGCAGCGCCGGTCCAGTCGGTATCGATCTGTAGAATGTCGGCGGCGCCCGCCCTGAGATACTGCGCGGCCGCCCACGGAGAGCAGCGTATAGCTCACCGGTTCCAGAGATAATACGACGCTACCAGGACCAGCATAATCACGATTGTGGTGGTGAGGACTACGGTGGCATCCCACAGAGTTGGACTGGCCGTCAGAGTGGAGAAGAGAGCAGGTTCTTCCGTCCCGTCACCGCTCTTGGAGTCGTCGCTGGGCTGCTCCGGCAAAGCGGCCCTCTCGGGGAGAGGGTAGCTCTCCGGCCGTGGCAGATCCGTAGCGGAGTGGTGCTCGTCGATGATGCCATTGATGATTTCAATCATCACCGCTGGATCGGCCGGAAGCTCGCGCTGTGCCGCCGAGGGCAGCATGTGCCGGAGCTCGTCAAACGGGAGCGGTTTGAGCGGGGTTACCACCGAATACCCCAGCGTGTCGGCCAGTTGGCAGGCCAGGGAGACCAGTGACAGAAAGTCGAAGGGTGCGCCGGCAAACGGGTCGTGGTGCCGGCCCGCGATCACACAGAATTCATGCGGCAACTTCCACTGCTCCATCAGTAGGCGCCCGGCTTCGCAGTGATCCATACCGAAGCGCTTTTTTTCCTGATCCAGAAGCGATACCGCATCCCGGTCCGCCGCTTTGAGGGCTTGATTATACGCGTCCGGATATCCCACCAGAAGGCCGAGGCGGCCAATGTCGTGCAGCAAACCGAAGCTGTAGGCGCGATCTCCAGGCATGCTGGCCGCCCGTGCCAGTTCACGGCAGAGAATGGCCGATGCCAGAGTGTGCCGCCAGCACTTGTTCATCGCCTCCGTTCCCAGCGCCTTCCTCATATAATTCGTGGTTGCCACCGCCAGCACCAGGGAGCGCACGCGGATCAGACCCAGGGCGACAACCGAGTGGTGCACCGTGCCGATCTGTGCCACGAATCCGAACAGGGGGGAGTTTGCCAGTTTCAGGAGTTGCGCGGACAGCGTCGCGTCGGAAGAAATCTCCTGCACCACCTCCGAAACATCAAGCGTGTCCTTAGACAGCAAGTCGAGCGTCCGCAGAACGATGGGCGGAAACGCGGGGATGTTCGCGAGTACGATATCCTTCGTGAGCCGACACTCTTCGAGTTCGACGGACACTTGCCACTCTCGACAAACTTATCGGCAGGGTAGCCGTAAACTCTAGAGAAAATTGGGGTTCGGGAATTGTCCTGATATCTATCGAGATATCGCTGACTCCGGAACCTCCTCGTGAGCGTGCATCAGTACTGGCGACGACCGTCGCCGGTGAAGTCCGCCGCCCGGCTTGACATCGGGCGGGACGGCGCGGTGATAATCGGTCTCTGGAGGAAAGCATGCCGACACTTAAAACGTGGAGCCTGGCGGCGGCACTCTTGCTTGCCGGCCTGGCGACCGCGGCCTACGCGCAACGGGGCCGCTGGGAGTTTCTCGGGGAAGCTCACGTGAATGGCCAGGTGGATCATGACCTCATCACGGTGACCCGAGCGCGGGGCACCTTCCGGGCCATCCGGCTGCGGGTCGAGATGGCCCCCGTCGAATTTGACCGGGTGGTGGTGCATTTCGGTAACGGTAGCTCGGAACCTATTGCCATCCGGCTGGTGATTCCGGCGGGCGGGGAGACGCGCGTCATCGACCTGCCCGGCGATAGGCGCGTGATCCAGAGCGTGGAGTTCTGGTACCGCAAAGCCGACTGGAGGTCCCGGCGTCCCAGGGTGCGGCTGTTCGGACGGATGTAGGGGCGCGGCAGAGTGTCATCCCGGAGCCAGGCGGGCCGGCTGGGTGACTTGCCGGAAGCATGGGCGGCATTCGCGAAGACTCGGACCGGCGCGCCGGATCTAGTGCATGATCCAGCCGCCATCGACGTTTAGGGTCTGGCCTGTCATGCCGTCGCTGAGGTCACAGGACAAGAAGAGCGCCACACGGGCGATGTCGATGGGCAGAATGCGGCGTTGGAGACTTTGCGCCGCCACATACTCTTTGATCTGTTCCTCCGATACAACTGCTTTTTCCGCTTCGACCAGAACAGCGCCGGGAGTGATGCAGTTGATATGTATGTTGTGCTTGCCAACCTCACGGGCGAGGGAACGCGACAACCCGATCACGCCTCCTTTTGAAGCGACATAATGCGCGAGGTTGGGCGTGCCGAGATGAAACGTTACGGATGAGATGTTGACGATTTTTCCGCGGTGGCGGCCGATCATGTGGGGAAGCACGGCTTGCTGTAAATGGAACATGCTCTTCAGATTAATGTCGTGCATCTCGTCCCACTGCCGCTCGGTCATCGTCAGGAAGTCCTGGCGCGGATAGATCCCGGCATTGTTGACCAAAACGTCAATCTGGCCCCACTCCTGAATGGTTCGGGAGACGACCGCGTCGATGCCGGGGCGGTCGCGCACATCCATGTTGACGGCGATTGCGCGTTGACCCGACGGGTCAAGAGAATGCGCCGTCGCTTGGTTCGCTTCCGCATTCCTGTCGAGTAATACAAGTCGCGCTCCATGCTCGGCAAACAGCCGCGCAATCTCCTGTCCGATGCCCGTGCCGGCACCAGTCACCAGCGCAACCTTGGTATCTAACAACATGTGCTATATTCTAGCGCCGTGGGCGCCGCCGGACCTATTACAACTTGTCAGTACGTCAATTGTTCCCGGGCGGTGACGTGCTTTTCCAGCTCTTTACGGTTGAGGAAGTACGTGGACTTCGCCTGGCCTTTGCTGAAGAGCTTTTCGGCCTGGTCGTCGAAGTGGCCGGATTCGGGGTGGTCGCTTTCGCCCAGCGGAATCACCATGTAGGACTGCGGCGGCTTGGTGAGGATCACGATCTGGGTGGACGTCTGGCCGCTGTGTCCCACCATTTCTTTGCCCCGGCGGTCGAAGCTGATGGCGCGTGGAGTGGCCATGCCGGCCTCGGCCAGGGTGCCGCCGCTGACGGGCCAGGTGCGGGCGCCGTCCTGCCGGCCCACGCGGAAGAAGGTTCCGAACGTAGCATCGGGTGAGAACTCCGACTGGAAGCGCTGTGCGGCTTTGTCGAGTGCCTGGCGGATGGCGGTCTCGGTGATGGAGGGCGGCGGTTCGGTGGCGCGTCCGTCCTGGCCCAGAGCGGTCTTGAAGAGATAGTAGGCCAAGGCGGCCTGCGAGTCGGCGTCGGACCTCCGGTTCCAGCCGGCCAGCTTTTGGGCGAAAGCGTTGGCCGGCGCCACCTTGCGGATGAGGTCGAGCCAGAGTTCGGCGTGCCAGACCTGGGGTGAGAAGGCGATGCCGATCATTTGCTCGGGGGTGACGTTGTGGGCGGCGTCGAGCAGGTCGACTAGCATGGCGGCGCGTTGATGGGCGGGGCGGCGGCCGTCGTTGTAGAGATAGGGATGCCCGGCCCACTTTTCGGGCACCAGCGGCGAATCCTTCATCATGGCGAAGGGAGAGACGTTGCAGTTCTGCATATAGCCCTGCGGCGGATTGGCGATCTGGACGAGTTCGTCGAAGGTATGCAGGCCCTGCCACTCGCAGTCGCCGGACGCGCCGGGCATGGGCCGGGAGCTATCGCAGCCTTTGGGGCGAATGGGCACGCGGCCGTTGCGGACGTAGTAGATGTCGCCATCCACCGTGCCGATCATGATGTTTTGCGCCATGAGCTGGAGACCGGACAGGGCCTTCTTGGCTTCGGTCAGGTTGTGCGCGATGGCGATCTGCCACTGCGTCTCCATGAGGCGGAACTGATCGGCGTAGGGAATGGCGAGAGAGTAGGCCTTGCCGTTCTTGTGCGCCACGATGGGGCCGTGGTGGGTGGATTCGATGCGGACGTCCTGGTACTTCAATTCGTTGCCCACCTTCACGGCGATGCGTTCGGTGCGAGCGTCGAGCGGGCGCCACTCGCCTTTGAACCTGTACTTGCCGTCCTGGACCTCTTCTTCGTAGGCGTCGGAGGTGTCGGGCCCGCCGGTGGTCATGGCGATGGAAAGGTACTGATTGTGGCCGAGGGCGGGGATGGGGGTGCCGAGGATGGCGGCGCCGGAGAAGCTCATTTCCCTGCTGTAGACGCGCATTTCGTAAAAGCGGAACTCCCCGTACCAGCTCAGGTGGGGGTCGACGACCGCGAAGGGAACGTGGAGAGCCGTGCGCCAAGGGGCCAGGAGCATTTCGTTGGAGCCGTGGTAGGCGACGGGGTCGGGCTGGATTCCAGCTCGCTGCAGGTCGCCCCCAGCTTCTCCTTCCGGCCAGCCCCAAATGATGTAGCGGCCGAGGGCCACGATCTGCCAGGGTTCCAGCTTCGGGGCCCACGCCGGCACCTGCTCCGGATGTTCGGCCATGAACTTCTTGACGCCCGCCTGGTAGGCCTCGCAGATGGCGCGAATCTTGGGGTCGAGTTCCTGGTAATGCTGCTCGGCCACGGCGCGGTGGCGCCAGACGCGCTGGCGGTAATCGTTGAAGACGTAACCTGGGCCGAAGGCCTCCGACATGGTGCCTTCGGCTTTACGGTAGTTGCGGAGCAGCTCTTCGAGGCGGTCCTCGGCCTGCGCGTATCCGGTAGCGTACGCAGCGCCGGCGGCGGTGGCGGCGAAGATGTGGGGAACGCCGAATTCATCGCGGAGGATCTCGACTTTCTCGGCGGCAGGCGCCCAAGCGGTGGAGAGGATCAGCAACGCGAGCGTCTTCATAATTCGGGGCTTCTGCTTCATCATGAACCCCTTTGTTACCCCACCTCTTCATTGGCCCGTCGCAGCAGGGCGCGCATGTATGCAATGCAGTAGGCGGTGCCCGCGCGCAGTAACCCACTATCGCCGGCCAGCCGCGGCACATGGTCCGGCTCCACGCTGCCGCTGAACCGCACTTGCCGCAACGCCTTCATCACCTGGTACATGTCCACATAGCCGTCGTCCGGGAACGTTTCGATGAAGTGTGGCAGGGGTCCGGTCACGTTCCGGAAATGCACTTCGAAGATCTTCCCGCGCCCACCGAAATCGCGAATCATTTCGAAGACGTCCTTGCCCATGCTATCTCCGCCCTCCGACCACGTGCCGACGCAGAATGTGAGCCCCCAGTTCCGGCTATGGCCGGCGATCTCTTCCGCGCGCCGGTAGCCGTCGTAATGGGTGAACAGCTTGGCCACCCCGTTCATCTTCGCCACCGGCGGATCGTCGGGATGCAGCGCCAGCTTCACCCCCGCTTGTTCGGCTGCAGGCAGCACGGCTTTCAGAAAGTAGGTGTAGTTGGCCCAAATGTCGTCTGCCGAATACTCCCGGTCGAATTGCCGCTTCTCCACCCGGTTGCGGAAATCGTCGAGATCGAATTCCCGCGCCGTGTACCCGCGGTGCTCGACCATCTTCGTCGTATAGGTGTTGGCCGGGTGGAAGTCATACGAGGCGATCGGAATCTCCAGCTTCCCCAGGTCGCGCAGGAACCGGCGGTAAGTCTCGATGTCCTGATCCCTCCCCGGCTCCCCCAACTGGATCCTCCGCGACCGATACGCATAGTGAACACCCGAGTAGATCCGCATGCCGAAGTGCGCAAACCGCTGCTGCGCCGCTCGCAGCGCATCCCACGCCACCTCCCCGTCGCCAAACTCCAGCCTCACCCATTTCAGCCCGATCTGCTGCAAAAACCGCAGATCGTCATCCGTGATGCTTTGGGCGTCCAGGCGGTGGCACAGCTTGGCATTTTGGGGATCGGATTCCTCGATCCTCGTGGCCCGCTTCTGCGCCCACAAAGACATGCCAGCCGGCGCCAGCGCAGACCGGAGAAACTGGCGACGTTGCATAGACCCACCTTATTGCAGCCCATTGGCATCGTCAAGCAGGTAGGTGCCAGGAGGTGCCGCCGGTAAACGTAGCCGGCTTCCGCGCGGCGGGGCCTGCCGCCTTACCTTATACTGGAGTTCGAAGTCCGTAAACCGGTCTACGGAGCTTCGTCGAAAGCAGTGACCGCGGCGGTTGGCCGGGGTACCCCCTGATGCCATCCTGCCCCACAACGGCTAGGTGGCTGCGGGCGGAAAAGCGCAATCATGCGGCAGTCGCACATCGCCATCATCGGGGCGCCGCTCGACCTTGGGCAAGGGCGGCGCGGCGTGGATATGGGGCCATCCGCCATGCGCGTGGCCAATTTGAACGCGCGCGTGGCGTCGCTGGGTTATACCGTGGAAGACCTGGGCAACGTGCCGGTGGAACAGGTCGAAGCTTTGCCCGAAGGCGACACGAGCGCTAAGTACCTGCCGCAAATCACGGCCGCGTGCGGGCGGCTGGCGGCGCTGGTGGAGCAGGTGCTCTCACGCGGCAGCGTCCCGCTGGTGCTGGGCGGCGACCACTCGGTGGCGGCCGGCACCGCCAGCGGCGTGTCGCAGTATTTTCGCAGGCGGAATCAAACCGCCGGCCTGATCTGGCTGGACGCCCATGCCGACATGAACACGCCCGACAGCAGCCCCAGCGGCAATGTTCACGGCATGCCCCTGGCGTGCATTTTGGGAATGGGCCCGCCGGAATTGGCCGGACTGTTGGGCTACCGCCCCAAGATCGCTCCCCACAACGCGGTGATCGTGGGGCTGCGAGACGTGGACCAACTGGAGAAACCGCACGTGCGCGAGTCGGGCGTCAAGGCTTTCACCATGCGCGACATCGACGAGCGTGGCCTGCGCTCCGTGATGGACCAAGCCATTCGCCTGGCCTCGAACGGCACCGCCGGCTTCCACCTTTCGCTCGACATGGATTTCGTGGACCCCCAGGACGCTCCCGGCGTCGGCACGCCCGTGCGCGGCGGCGCCACCTACCGCGAGGCGCATTTGGCAATGGAAATGATCTGTGATTCCGGGAAAATGGTCTCGCTCGAGGTGGTGGAGGTGAACCCCGTGATTGACGAGGTGAACCGCACGGCCGATCTGGCCGTCGAGCTGGTCATGTCGGCATTGGGAAAGCGAATTCTATGAAGCTACGAGTAGCCGTCCTTTACGGCGGCCGCAGCGGCGAGCACGAAGTGTCCATCAATTCGGCGAAAGCCATTATGCAGCGGATGGACCCCGCTAAGTACGAGATAATCGAGTATTTTATCGACAAAGAGGGCCAGTGGAAGCCGCGGCCCATCCTGCCCGAGCCGGGTGCCCAACCGGAAATCGACGTGGTCTTTCCGGTGCTGCACGGCACCTTCGGCGAGGACGGCACGGTGCAGGGCCTGCTGGAACTCGCCGATCTGCCCTACGTGGGCGCGGGCGTCCTGGCCTCCTCCGTCTCCATGGACAAGGAGATGATGAAACGTGTCTGCCTGGAACGGATGTTGCCGGTGGTAGACTACGTGACGGTGACGCGCGAAACTCCGGACGTCACCGAAGCCTGCGCGCGCCTGCCGTTCCCGATGTTCGTCAAGCCGGCGAACCTGGGCTCGTCGGTGGGGATTTCCAAAGCGCACGACTTGAAGGGGCTGGAAGCCGCCGTGGCGCTGGCCGCCCAGTACGACCGCAAAATCATTGTGGAGCGCGGCATCGCCGGCCGTGAGCTGGAATGCTCGGTGCTGGGCAACCAGGCGCCCGTGGCTTCCCTGCCCTGCGAGATCCTGCCCTCGCGCGAATTCTACGACTACGAGGACAAGTACCTGCTGGACCGCGCCCAAACCCAAGTTCCCGCCGACCTGCCGCCGGAAAAGACCGAAGAAGTGCGACGGCTGGCCGTGGAATGCTACCGGGCGGTGGAATGCGAGGGCATGGCGCGCGTCGATTTCCTTCTGGAAGCCGCCACCGGCCGGATCTATATCAACGAGATCAACACCATCCCCGGGTTCACCTCGATCAGCATGTTTCCCAAAATGTGGGAGCACAGCGGCATCTCCTTTTCCGCGCTCATCGACCGGCTGATCGAGCTGGCGCTCGACCGGCACCAACGCAAGATGGCGACCCGGTTCACACGATAGAATAGGAATCATCGGGAGCCGCCATGGCAAGCCTTCCTAATTCGCAGACGGTCACATACGAAGAGTGGCTTCGCATGCCGGAGGTGACGGACGCCATCGAGGAAGTGGTTGACGGAGAGATTCGGATCATGCCACCAAATAAGTGGGAGCACACGCTGATCGTAGAGAACCTGCGCGATGCTCTCGTCGCGCAATTGGACAGACACGAATTCCGCGTCGTGGTTGCCGTCTTCGGCCTGGTGATCCGCAAGGCGCCGCTGACCTCCCGCGTACCCGATCTGGCCGTCTTCCGGAAGAGCACGATCGTCGAAAAGGACGGCTACATTCACTCCGCGCCGCAGCTCGTGGTGGAAGTGCTTTCGCCGGGCAACACCCGCCGCGAGCGCGAAAGGAAGCTGGCCGACTACGCCAGCCTCGGTGTTCCGGAAATGTGGGTGGTCTCACCGGAAGCCCGCACGGTTGAAGTCTTGTATCTGGAGAGCGGATTCTTGCGCAGCGCGCAGGCCCTCACTCAGGGCGTCCTGGAACCAAAGCAATTCCCCGGCGTCCAAATCCATATCGCCGAGATCTGGCCCGATTGATGCTTCGCCTCACCGCAGCCGCGTTCTGCGCTGCCGCTACCCTGCTGGCCGCGGACGACCTCGAATCGCAGATGAAGAGTGTCATCGGCGCGTATGCCATCGTGCAGCAGAACGCCGCCGATCCGGTTACTTCCGAACAGGCCTTCTACCAGGGGGCCATCCCGGGACTCTTGCGCCGGCTCGATCCGCACTCGGTCTTCTTCGATCCGGGGCAATTCGAGCAGCTCAAGAGAATGGAATCGGCCACGCAGAAGGGTTTTGGCAGCGTGGTCTCGCTGCTGCCCGGGCGGGTGATTGTGCTGCAAACGCTGCCCGGCACTCCATCCGCCAAGGCGGGGCTGGCGCCGGGCGACGAGATCGTCGCCGTCAACGGATACGTCATCAACCGGCTCGACTTGGACCAGCTCACCCAGCTCCTCACCGAGTCGCGCCAGCAGCAGGCGCAGCTTGACGTGAGGCGGCCCGGCTCGTCCGGCACAAAGCACATGGTTCTGACGCCGGAGGAGATGCAGTCCCCCAGCGTCGAGCGCACGTTCTTCGTGGGAGCGGGCATCGGCTACATCCGGGTCGCGAGTTTCGACGAGAAGACCAGCGGACAGCTCAAGGAGGCCATCGAAAAACTGGGGGGCGACCGGCTTGCCGGTCTGGTTCTCGACCTGCGCAATAATCCCGGCGGGCTGCTGACCGCGGCCCTCGAGACCTGCTCGCTGTTCCTTCAGCCCGCATCGAAGATCGTCACGGTGCGCGGCCGCAACGTGCCGGAGACATCCGAAGTTGTGCCGTCCATCGCCACGCCGTACGGATTCAAGCTGGCCGTTCTGATCAACGAAAAAACCGCCAGCGCTTCGGAAATTGTCTCCGGCGCCATGCAGGACCACGACCGCGCCACCATCATCGGGCAGGCGAGCTTCGGAAAAGGGCTGGTGCAAAGCGTGTTTCCGCTGAGCGAAGGCACCGGCCTGGCGCTGACCACCGCGCTGTACTACACGCCCAGCGGCCGATCCATCCAGAAACCGCTGGACGCCGCGAAGTTCGAGCTGGCCGCCACCACGGCGCACCCCAACACGCAGAAAGAATTCCGTACGGACAAGGGGCGCGTAGTGACCGGCGGCGGCGGTATTCAGCCGGACATGGTGGTCTATCCGCCGGCCACCAACCGTCTGCGCGCGGTGCTGGATGCCAGCGGCTCCTTCACCAACTTCGCCACCGAGTATCTCCGCAATAACAAGGTCGACGGAGACTTCGAGGTCACGCCTCAAATCATGGACGAGTTCCGCGTGTTTCTTTCGGACCGCAATATTCAGCCGGGCATCGGCGAATGGTCCATGGAGCGGGAATTTGTCCTCAATCGCCTCAAAACCGAAATCTTCGACCAGGCGTTGGGCGTGGAGAAAGGCGACGAGGTGGAAGCGCAGCGCGACCCGGTGATCCTGAAGGCGCTGGAGCTGCTGGGAGGGTAGGAGGGTGGATCGCACACTCCGCGCGAGTCCGGCCTTACAATTCAGTCAGGAGTCGGATTGCCATGGCCACTCGCCGGCCTATCGCATCCGATCCGGGGTTGTTTCACAAGGTTATAGTTTGCGGCGAATGGCCCCGAGGGCGAGGAGACCAGCCCCAAGGAGCGCCAGCGTGCCGGGCTCAGGTACGCCACCACTGAATGAGGCGGTGAAAGCCCAGTCAGGCTTGATCCCTGTTGCATCCCAGGCGGAGGCGAACAGGCTACTGAAATCCCCACCATTGTTGTAATAAACGAAGTTGCCGCCCGGTATCGTCGCATCGCCCTGGGAGATGTAGCTTTCCCCGGAGGATTGGCCGTAATACTGAGAAATACTCAGAAATGCCACGTAGCTCGCACCCGGGGTAAGCGTGAGCCCCCCGGTGGAAAACGTGAGTTCGGCGTTGCCGGTGTTGGAATAGTCCACCGATGGGCTGGTGAACAGCAAAGCGCCAGCGTTGCTACCGGTCCAGGTCGCAATGTAGGCGCTCATCATGATGTCCCCGGCAACAATCGGCCCCGCCATGTAGAACCCGAAGCTACCCAGGCTGTTGTCACCATTGGTCGGCGCCGTGAAGGTCTCTCCGTAGGTGGCGGTGTTGGGATACCCAAGCGGGTTCCAGTACGCGCTGTATCCGGTGAAGTTGTCGTAGACTGTGCCGGCGAAGCCGCAGACGGCAAACAGCAGCACGGCAGCCAGCAGAACCGTTGTCTTCTTCATATGTGTCACTCTCCATTCGCCGGGAACTCTCGTTGCTTCTCCCCTGGCGGTGAAATCACATTACTCGAATTCAGCCGCGACCAAGCGCACGCTGAAATCTAGCTATCATTCTAGCTCCGGACGGTGCCCCTTACAAGCCGGAATCAGTCGGTTTATGTTGTAATAGTACCAGTACTTTCGGCCTAATAACCCGCTGTAAATAGTCCAAAAGGGAGCGGCAGGGAGATCTGTCTCAGGAATGCACCCCCATAGGGCGAGATCCACTTTAGCAATCTTAATCTTATCGCCTGTGGTCCCACCTCCGGCACACCCCGCGGGCCCCATCACTGAATCTTCAGCCCCACCACGTTCGAGGCCACTCCGTCCGCCACCACATACACCCGCACATCGCCCGTGCCCGCGAGACTTTTCGGAATCGAGATGTTCACCTGGTCCAGCCCCGCATACGCTGCCACCGGACCCGCGTAGAGAACCGGCACGCTCTGGCCGGCCACGTAGCATTGGATTGAAGCGGCGCCGCGGATTCCCGTGCCATAGAGCTCGATGTAGAGCGTGTCGGTGGCGCCGCCCAGGCTCAGCGGCGCCGGCAGACAGCTTCGGGCCGCGGGCGGATTGCAGGTATACACGGCCTGGTTCACCCTCTGAGTGGATGCTGTGACCAGATAGGCATTGGCCGCCGCAACGCCCGCGCCATCCGCGTTCGCGCTGTATAGCCCCGGCGCGGAAGCCGCGATGGTTATGGATGCGGTCAGAGCCGTGGTCGAGCCGTGCATGACAGTGACCGTCGCCGGACCGGCGGCGAGGCCCGCCGGCACGAGCACGTTGGCCTGTCCGGAGGTGACCGCGAAGAGGAACGCAGGCTGGCCGCTAATATAAACCGAAGTTCCTCCGAGAGTGGTGGGAAGCGGCAGCGACGCGTTGACGATCTGCGAAGCCATACCCGGTCCGAACAGCGAAACAATTTCCTGCGGCGCCACCGGACCCGCGGCATAACTTGCGCTGCTGACCACCGATGTCGCCACGGGGGAATCCAGATCCACGCGCACCACGCTGTAAGCGGGCACGGGGACCGGGTTCGCCGAGGTCGATGCCTGCACCGAAACGGTATTCGGGTTCGCCGCCGTGTTGACCGCGGCCGGATCGGAACCGGCGATGAACTGGAGTGGGATTGTGCCCGAAACCGCTGTTCCGTTCAGACGGAGCGTCGCCTGTTGCCCCGTCGCGCCCTTGTTCGCGATCACGACGCTGTGCTGGCCGGTGGCGCTGGTGTACGCCTGCGCGTAGAGCGCGGGAATCTGACCGAGCCCCGTGGCCGGCACGGTCGCGCCGCCGGTGACGGTAGTCGAGTCCACCTGCGTCGCGTTCCGCAGAACGCCGTTGAGGACCGCCAGGCCCAGAGGCTGCGCCGTCAGGTAATATCCGAAGTTCAGCGTGAGCGTATTGATGGTGGCGCCCTGGTTATAGGCGTTCTGCACGTCGATGTAATGGGAATTGGCCGCGTTGACACCCCGCGTACCGGTAAGTGCATGCATTCCCACGTACAGCATGGATGGCACGGCCGACATCCGCATGACGTACTCGGCCGCGTAGATGGCGCCGTAGAGCGTGCCATCGGTCACCGAAGTGCCCGCACCCAGACCGTCGTTCGAGGGCAGAAACTCCGAGATCAGGAACTTCGTTCCGGGCGGATTCAGCGGCGCGAGATAGCCGGTGACATAGGCCGATGACTTCGACGCCAGCACGGCGTTCTCGTCCGCCATCCACTGGCTGAAGCCGCCGGTGCTCTGCGGGGGATAGTGGTGGTAGGTGATCGCGTCCCAGTATTTGTCGGAGTAGCCGGCGATCGACCGGTCCCAGGCCGGACTTGGATTGGTGTCGCCGGCGTCCATGAAAAAGATGGCGACGACGGCGTTGGAATCCGCCGCCTTGATGGCCTCGCGGTATGGCTTTACTTTGGCGGCGTAATCGGCGCCCGACTGGAAGAAACCGGTGTAGAAATAAGGCTCGTTGGCCAGCTCCCACACGGCAACCGGGATATGATTGGCCTTGGCGAACGCAGCCATTTGTCCGGCCGACTGGGGCGTATCCGTGAAAGCGTTGACGCAGACGATCAGTTTTGCATCCAGGAAGTTCGCCCGGTTCGCCGCGTCAACAAAAGAACCGCCTCCTTTTCCGTTCACCCAAGGGACCGCCTCGGCGAGCAGCGTAGCGATATTCGTGCCCTGAAACTGCGTCACCCAGGAGGGAACCATCAGGCCGGTCTGCCAGTTGAATGCGTCGCTGAAGCTGCCGCTGGGATATCTCACCCAGCCGGGTGAAACCTGCGCGGCCAGGTTGTTGAGCCGGTAATCGAAGAACTCCGCCGGAAAAACAACCTCGTCGTTGAAACCGCTGAAATTGGGGTTGAGCGGTGTGGTGCGGGTGGTGTCAACGTTGATAGTGGCGGGAACTTGCGCCAACGCGCTCAAACCGGCCGATAAGAATGCCAGGGGGAACGAGACGAAAGGTGTCCGCATACTCTCAAAAACAAACCCTGGGACTCGCGCGAAGTTGCAGAACCGCGGGTGCCAGCGCAACCACAGCCTGCGTAACGGTGTTATCGAGAGTGATGCAGGCGAATCGGAGTCTCCGCGCCGGCCTCGCCTCGTTGCCGGTGATCCTGGCGGCGCTGGTGGTTGCGGGCCGCACACCCACTCAGACAGCCCCGCCGCCTACCGCTCCGCCAGGCCTCGAAAAGATCCAGCATTTCGTTTTCATCATGCAGGAGAATCGCAGCTTCGATCACTATTTCGGGACGTATCCCGGGGCGGAAGGCCTTCCTCCCGATATTTGCATTCCCAATCCGGCCGGCGGGCCGTGCGTCGCGCCTTCCCACGATGCCGACCTGGTCAACCAGGGCGGAGCACACATGTACGCCAACGCGGTGCACTGCATCGACGGGGGGCTGATGGACGCTTTTATCTCCGGCTCGACCGAGAAGCCCGGAGATGTAATGGGATGGCACGATTATCGTGAGATTCCCAACTACTGGAACTATGCGCGCCTGTATGTGCTTCAGGACCGGCTTTTTGAGTCCATCACTTCCTACAGCCTGCCGGCCCACCTGTATATGCTGGCGGCGCAGAGCGGCGGATACACCGGCAACGGCCAGCCCCAACCGCAGTCTTACGCTTTTGCCGAAATCACGGAGCTTCTGGGCAGCGGCAAGATCGACTGGAGATACTACGTGAACCGCGGCAAGCCCGCGGGCGCCGCCGATGGCGGGGCGGCCGACATAGATTCGGACGAAACCACTTATACCTACTGGAATCCGCTCCCCGCATTTCCAGCGGTCAAGAACGACCCCACTCAGTTCAGCCGCCTCACCGATGCAGCCCAGTTCTACACGGCGGCGCAGAACGGCACACTGCCGCAGGTGAGCTGGGTGATTCCCAACAGTAGCGTGAGCGAACACCCGCCCGCCAGCGTCGCCACGGGTATGGACTATGTCACCGGCCTGGTGAATGCGGTCATGAACTCCCCGCAGTGGAACTCCACCGCGATCTTCATCGCGTGGGATGACTGGGGCGGATTCTACGATCACGTGTTTCCACCCAAGGTGGACAAATACGGGTTAGGCATTCGGGTTCCCGGCCTGGTGGTGAGCCCCTACGCCCGGCAGGGCTACGTGGATCACAAGACCTATGCCTTCGAATCCTGGCTCAGGCTCATCGAGGAGCGATTCGGCCAGAACCCCATGACGGGCCGTGACAACACCGCCAACGACATGACCGACGCCTTCGATTTCACCCAGCAGCCGCGTCCGCCGGTGTTGATGAATCCTAAAGGCTCGCCCTATCCGCTCACTCTTCAGAGTGTGGCCCACCCTACGGGGACATTGGCCGCCACGAATTCCGCATACGGCACTTACTCGCTGGCGCCGGAAACCATCGCATCGCTTTATGGCTCCAATCTGGCGGCGGCGACGCAGTTGGCCCAGTCGCAGCCGCTCCCCGCCACTCTCGGAGGGGTCACGGTCGCGCTGAAAGACGCCAATGGCGGCATATTTCCGGCGTCGCTTTTTTACGTCTCGCCGAGCCAAGTGAACTGGCTCGTCCCCAAGGGCGTGGCCAGCGGGGTGGCGACTATCACGCTGGCCAACGGAAAGGCGGCGTTGACGGGCACGGTCACGATCTCATCCACGGCCCCGGGCCTGTATACCGCGAACATGGCCGGGCAGGGGCCCGCCGCCGCTCAAGTGACCAACGGCCGTACCTACTCCAACACCTCTCAATGCAACTCCGCCGGCAATTGCGCGCTGATTCCGATCAATGTGACATCGCAGCCTTACCTGATTCTTTACGGAACCGGAATCCGCGGTGCTGCCCAGTCAAACGTCAGCGTCATGATCGGCAACATCGATGCCCCGGTGACGTATGCTGGGGCACAGGGCGCCTACGCCGGCCTCGACCAGGTGAATGTGACACTGCCCGCCACCCTCAAGGGGCGTGGCCAGCTTGTGGTCACCGTCACGGTGAATGGCCAAGCCACCAATATGGCGCAGTTGGCGTTTCAATAGCGCTAAACCGAGATTCACCGCAGAGACGCAGAGACGCAGAGAACTCAGAAAAGGGTCTCTCTGCGCTCTCTGCTATCTCTGCGTTCTCAGTTTCTTTGTTTCATTTTGCTTTTCTCAGCGTCTCGGCGTCTCTGCGGTGGAAACTCTTTGCTTACCGACCCTGCTTACCCCGCCTCTGGCATAATGAGACCGGAGGCATGAACAGTGGCCACGCACACCCTGTCTGTTCCCATTACCCTCGAGAACGAAAAAAATCCCTGGATCGCCGCCGAGACGCGGTTCGATGAGGCCGCCATGCGGCTCAAGCTGGATGACGGCATGCGCAAGGTGCTGCGCTCGCCGGCCAAGGAGCTCACCGTTCACATTCCGGTGCAGCTCGACGACGGCCGCCTGGAGGTCTTCACCGGCTACCGCGTGCAGCATTCCCTGGCGCGGGGACCGGCCAAAGGCGGCATCCGCTTCGGGCCTGACGTGACCCTCGACGAGGTCCGCGCCCTGGCCTCCTGGATGACCTGGAAATGCGCCGTGGTGAATATTCCATTCGGCGGCGGAAAGGGCGGCGTCATTTGCGATCCCAACGTGCTTTCCGACGCCGAACTGGAAAAGCTCACGCGCCGCTACACCGCCGAGATCATCGACTTCATCGGTCCGGAGCGCGACGTTCCCGCGCCCGACGTCAATACCAACGAGAAGGTGATGGCGTGGATCATGGACACCTACTCGATGCACGCGCGCCATACGGTGACGGCCGTGGTCACCGGCAAGCCGATGGCTCTAGGCGGATCGCGCGGCCGGCCGGAGGCCACCGGACGCGGCTGCATGATCGTCATTCTGAAGGCGCTGGAACAACTCGGCCTCAAGCCGGGAGATTCCCGAGTGGTGATTCAGGGCTTCGGCAACGTGGGAGGCATGGCGGCGAAGCTCATGAGCGCCATTGGATTCAAAATCGTCTGCATGATCGAATACGACGGCGCTGTCTATAATCCCATGGGTCTGGACATCGCCGCGCTGCAGAAACACCGCAAGGCAACCGGCTCCATCACCGGCTTTGCGGGCGGCGAAGACATGGACAAAGACGAAGCTCTGTTTCTGGAGTGCGAGGTGCTGATCCCCGCCGCCACGGAGAACGTGATCCATTCGGGGAACGCGGACCGAATCCGGTGCAAGATCCTGTGCGAGGGCGCCAACGGTCCCACCACTCCGCTGGCCGACGAGGTACTGGCCGCCAACAAGATTTTCGTGATCCCCGATATTCTAGCCAACGCGGGCGGCGTGACGGTCTCGTATTTCGAATGGGTGCAGGACCGCCAGGGCTTCTTCTGGAACGAGCAGCTTGTCAACCAGCGCCTCGAGGAGATCATGACGGAGAGCTTCGACGCGGTGGTGGAATACGCCCGAGCGCACCGCGTGAACAACCGCATTGCGGCCTACATGCTGGCTCTGGATCGCGTGGTACAGGCCATCAAGCTCCGGGGCATCTACGCGTGACGGTCCGCTGATGTCCTCCGATGCCACCACGCCGCTGATGCGGCAGTACAACAGCATCAAGCAGCAGGTTCCCAACGCCCTGCTGATGTTCCGGCTGGGCGATTTCTACGAGCTGTTTTTCGAAGACGCCGTGGTGGCCGCGCGCGAACTCGAAATCACCCTCACCTCGCGCAACAAGGAAAAGGGCGCCGCCATTCCCATGTGCGGCGTGCCCTACCACGCGGCCGATGGATACATCGCGCGCCTGATCCAGAAGGGCTACCGCGTGGCCATCTGCGACCAGATGGAAAACCCCAAGTTCGCCAAGACGCTGGTGAAGCGCGAGATCACGCGCGTGGTGACGCCGGGCACCGCCATGGACGCCAACCTGGTAGGCTCGCGCGAGAACAACTACCTGGCCGCCGTGGCGCGGGCGGGCACCCGCTCGGCCGTGGCCCACGTGGATCTCTCCACCGGCGAATTCCGCGTCACGGAGATGGAGCCCGCCGAAGTCGCCGGCGCTCTCGAGCACCTCGGCGCGCGCGAAGTCCTGTTCCCGGCCGACCTTCCGCTGCTCACCGGCGAAGATCGCCCTGCCCGACGCTTCGTCCGCACCGAGCTGGAGGAATGGATTTTCAGCCACGATTACGCCAGCCGAACGCTGCGCGACCATTTCAAGCTGCTCTCGCTCGATGGCTGCGGACTGGCCAACCGTCCCGCGGCGGTGGGCGCAGCGGGCGCCATCCTGCACTACCTCCGCGATACGCAGCGGGCGGCGCTGGACCATCTCGACCGGCCCACTTACTACGACCGCGCCGATTCCATGGTGCTCGACGCCGTCACCGTGCGCAATCTCGAATTGATCGAGCCGCTCTTCGCAGCCGACGCGAGCGGGCAGGCCCAGGCCACGCTGCTGGGCGTCCTCGACCGGACCGCGACCGGCATGGGCGGCCGGCTTCTCCGCCAGCGCCTGCTGCGGCCCGCCATGAACTGCGCCGAAATCGAGCAGCGCCTCGAGGCCGTGGGCGAGCTGCTCCAGCAGACCATCCTGCGCGCGGAGCTTCGCCAGCAGCTCGAAGGCATTCTCGATCTCGAGCGCCTGCTCGCCAAGGTCACGCTGGGCTCCGCGGGCCCCCGCGATTTGCTGGCTCTCGGCCGCTCGCTCGACAAGATTCCCGCGCTCAAGCGCTCGTTCGATACCCAGCAGGCCGCCCGTTTGCGGTCCATTCACGAGCGCCTGGACGAGTTGCCCGACGTGGCCAACCTCATTCTGGAGGCCATCGCCGCCGAGCCGCCCTTCTCCATTGCCGACGGCGGCGCCATCCGCGCCGGCTTCAACGCCGAGCTCGACGAGCTGCGCGACCTCAGCCTGAACGGGCGCCAGTACATCGCGCAAATCGAAGCGCGCGAGCGGCAGCGCACCGGCATCCAGTCGCTCAAGGTGCGGTTCAACAACGTGTTCGGCTACTACATCGAAATCACGCGCGCCAACCTGCACCTGGCGCCCGCGGATTACGAACGCAAGCAGACGCTGGCCAACGCGGAGCGTTTCACCACCCCCGAGCTGAAGGATTACGAGCGCAAAGTGCTGGACGCCGAAGAGAAGATCCTGACGCTGGAAAAGGAGCTGTTCACCGGCGTGCGCCAGCGCGTGGCCGCCCAGGCCCAGCGCGTCCGCGCCACGGCCACGGCGGTGGCGGAGCTCGATGTGACCACCGCGCTGGCGCAGGTGGCCGCGGAAAACCGCTACCAGCGCCCCACCTTCTCGGCGAACGGCGAGATGCGGATCATGGCCGGCCGCCACCCTGTGATCGAGCGGCTCACGGAACAGGAGGCCGGCCGCTTCATCCCCAACGACCTGTACCTCAACGACTCCGCGGACCTCGTCGCCATCATCACCGGGCCCAACATGGGCGGCAAGTCCACCTACCTCCGCCAGGCCGCGCTCATCGCCATCCTGGCGCAGATGGGGTCGTTTGTGCCGGCCGATTCCGCCAGCCTGCCCATCATCGACCGCATCTTCACGCGCATCGGCGCCTCCGACAACCTGGCGCGCGGGCGCTCCACGTTCATGGTAGAGATGACCGAGACGGCTGTGATCCTGAACACCGCGACGTCGCGCAGCCTCATCGTGCTGGACGAGATCGGCCGCGGCACCGCGACCTTCGACGGCCTGGCGCTGGCCTGGGCGGTGGTGGAGCACATCCACTCCCGCACGCGCGCCAAGACCCTCTTCGCCACGCACTATCACGAGCTGACCGAGCTGGCCGAGCTGCTGGAAGGCGTGCGCAACCTCAGCGTCTCAGTCAAGGAAGCCGGCGACCACATCATCTTCCTGCGCAAAGTGGAGCCGGGCAAGGCCGACCGCAGCTACGGCATCGAAGTCGCGCGGCTGGCCGGCCTGCCGCTTAGCGTGATCGAGCGCGCGCGCGAGGTATTAAAGCTGCACGAGCGGACCGAGCAGGTGGTCACCGAGGAGCTGGCGAAATCCGAAGAGGGGCCGGTGCAGATCCAGCTCTTCGAGCCCGTGGGTTACGGCATCGCGGAGCGCATCCGGAGCCTGAAGGTGGACGAGCTCAGGCCCATAGAGGCGCTGCAATTGTTGAGCGAATTGCAGAAGGAGCTGAAGCGTTCATGAGAGTCGCCGGGGTGATGAGCGGGACGTCGCTCGACGGCATTGACGTGGCGATCGTCGAAATTGGCGGCCGGCGGGTCGAAACGATAGGCTTCGCATGCACGCCCTACTCCGAAGCGGTCCGCTCGGCCATTCTCGCTCCTGTTTCCATTTCTCACCTGAATTTCCAGCTTGGCGAGATGTACGCCCGCGCGGTTTTGCGCGCCGTCCGGCGGTATGGCCCCGTCGATCTGATCGGCTGCCATGGCCAGACCATCTACCATGAAGGCGGCGTCCACACGCTGCAGATCGGTGAAGCCGCCGTCATTGCCGAGCGCACGGGCGTTCCGGTGGTCTCGAATTTCCGCGCGCGCGACATCGCCGCCGGCGGCGAGGGCGCGCCGCTGGTGCCGTATGTCGATTACCTGCTGTTCCGCCATCCCAAGCGCGCGCGCATCGCGCTGAACATCGGCGGCATTGCCAACATCACGGTGATCCCCGCGGGAGCGGCGCCCGGGGATGTGGTGGCGTTCGATACCGGACCTGGCAACATGGTGATCGACGCTCTGGCGCGGGAGATGGGATTGCCGTGCGACCGCGGGGGAAAGATCGCCGCTTCGGGCCGGGTGGATCGAGCGCTACTGGATGATCTGCTCGCCGACCCCTACTACCGCCGCCGTCCGCCCAAGAGCGCAGGCCGGGAGCAATACGGCGCCGAATTCGTCGCGCGTTTGAAGAAATCCGGGCTCCCGATGCCGGACCTCATTGCCACGGCCACGGTGCTAACGGCGGCCACCGTGGCGATGGCGATAGTGGGGCGGACCCCCTGGTCCGCGCGGGTCCCCCCGGACCCGCAAGCCGCCAGGCCGACGGTGGCGTCGGCCGCGCACCCGGCGGTCCTTCCCACTGACCTCATCGTCTCCGGCGGCGGCGTTCACAATCCTCAGATCATGGCGCATCTCGCCGGCTTCCTGCCCGGCGTGGCAATCTCCACTTCGACCGACCATGGCATTGATGCCGACGCCAAAGAAGCCGTTGCGTTCGCCGTGCTGGCCTATCAGACCTGGCGCAAGAGGCCGTCAAACCTGCCTTCCGCCACTGGCGCCAGGCACGTGGTGGTGCTCGGCGACATCACTCCCTGCTGAGTTTACTGTTTCTTCTTTCCCGGAGGCGACTCCCACATGACATTCCCGGGATAAGTGCCCCGGTCCGGCAGGTAGCCGCCTGGCGCCGTCGGGCGCACGTGTGCCGTGAAGCCCTTATTGTAGAGAATGTACAGGCCGGTCTTACAGGCGACAATGATATCGATCTTTCCATCGCCATCCATGTCCGCCGCGTTGACTCTCATGCCCAGGCCGAGAACATTGGTCGGCGGGGGTTGCTTGGAATCGAGGGGGTTGTCGTACGGCGGGAAATACTGCGCGACAGGGGTGTAGCTGATGACATGGCGCTGGACGTTGCCGCCGCTGAACGTGTAATAGAAGATGAACTGCGGGTCATACGACCCCATGTCCAGGCCGTTATGCGCAAATATCTGCTTGCCGGTGACGAGTTCAGGCTTGCCGTCCCCATCCAGATCGGCCAGAACCATGGTGTGGATCGTCGGAAACTCGGTTTCGATCCAATGTTTGACGAAGGTGCGCTTGCCGTTTTGCATTTTCTGCTCGTACCAAGCCAAGCCATAGCCGTGGTCCGAGCCGATAATGACGTCGTTCAAGCCATCGCCGTTTACATCGGCGACCAGGATCGGCAGTCCGGCGCCCAAGCTGGGGGAGCCAGCCGCACCGGCACTCCCGGGCGGCACGTACGACTGGAATTGCCAGTCGGGGTGCCAGATCCACGGGTCTTCCGCCGGATGCGGCGGAGATTCGAACCAGCCGCTAGTCGTGACAACGTCCATCCGGCCATCGCCGTTGATGTCTCCGATGCCGTTGCCATGGCTGACGCCGACATTCTCCGGCCCGAGGGTGTGCTGCTTGAACCACGGCGCCTGGTTGAGATGCTCGAACCAGATCAGGCCGCGGCCGGGTTTCCTGGCGAAGAAATTCACCAGCACGTCCTTGGGGCCGTGCCCGGAGAGATCCCCGATGACCATCCCCTCCAGGCCGTCGGCCGCGAGCATCTGATGGTCCGCCCACTTCTGGCCAAGCTTGCCTGGGTTCTCGTACCACCAGATGCCTTGCCTGAGCATCCAACCGGAACTGATGATGTCCGGGCGCCCGTCATTATTGACGTCCATCGTTCCTTCGAAGTTGTCGTCAACGTCCGGCCCATTGGTGGCGGCGCCTTCGCGAAAATCGGCGTACTTGGTCCACTTGGGCGCGATGTAGTAGTTCCTGCCCGCGGCAATGTCGAGCAGGCCATCGCCGTTAATATCCAGAACCGAAGAGCATTCGGCGAACGGCCCCCACCAGTAAGTATGCCGAGCCGGGTTATGGACCGGCCCGTCGATCTTCACCGGCACGAAGAGCAATTCTTTGGCCGGCTCGCCCGGCGTGTCGGCCGCCAAGCACCACACGCCAACACACACGGCGGCCGCAGTCAGTAGCCATGTCGTCTTCATGCGTTCCTTTCTGCTTCCTACAACGCCCATCCCGTCCGAAACTCCGGCGTCACGAACTGGTTTGCCTGAGCATCGTTGGTGAACCGCATGTTCTCAGCGTCCCAAGCCAGGTGCTTGCCGGTCCGGGCGGAGATTACGCCTATCAGGGCGGTCTCCGCTATGAGGCTTGCGAAATCGAAGTTGCAGTTTGCCGGTGGACCGCCCTTGGCCGCGGCGATCCATTCCTGGTAGTGGCCGATGGTCCGCTGAACGGTCTTGGGAGGAGGCGTGAAGTCTCTGAACCTGGCGGCGGGAAGCAGAAGCCGTCCGCCGTCGTTTGGTCCGCCTGCGGTCCCCATAATCAGCAGTGTTCCCTTGTCTCCCACGTAGTAAGATCCCTCGGGCGGTAGAGACTGGCCAAAATCCATGTCCACGGGGCGAGGCGGTTTCAATCCGCCGTCGTACCAATGGAGTCTCACCGGGGGCGAGCCGCCGCGGGCCGGGAAATCCCAGGTGATGATCTCGGAATGGGGAAAGCTTTCGGGGAATTTCACTCTCCGGGTCTTCCATCCCGGATCGGCCTGGCCGGGAGGCGCCACTTCACACACCAGGGTAGTGCTGGAACTCACGCGTGTGGGACTGGTCAGTCTGAGCGCGCGGAAAACCACGTGAAATGTGTGGAGCGCCATGTCCCCCAGGGCGCCCGTGCCGAAATCGTACCAGCCCCGGAAATTGAACGGGTGGTAGAGCGGATCATAGGGGCGCATGGGCGCCGGCCCAATCCACAAATCCCACGCCAGGTGCGGCGGGACACGAGGTGTGTGCGTCGGCCGCCTCAGGCCCTGCGGCCACACGGGCCGGTCCGTCCAGACATGCACCTCCCGCACGGGCCCGATGGCCCCGGACTGGATCAGCTCTTCGGTCAAACACGCGGTTTCCGAGGCGGTGCTCTGAGTGCTCATCTGCGTCGCCACCTTGGCCTCGCGCGCCGCTTTGGCGATTTGCCGGGCTTCATAAACGGTCCGGGCCATAGGCTTGGCGCAGTAGACGTGCTTACCCAGCTTGATGGCCGCCGAAGCCACCACCGCATGGGTGTGATCGGGGGTGCCGACGATCACGGCATCGATGCCTTTCTCCTTTTCAAGCATGACGCGATAGTCGCGATAGCGCTTCGCCTGGGGATAGCGCGCGAACACCGGCGCGGCGAACGTATCATCG
The DNA here is from genome assembly GCA_963768385.1 of Bryobacterales bacterium. Classification (GTDB taxonomy): domain Bacteria; phylum Acidobacteriota; class Terriglobia; order Bryobacterales; family Bryobacteraceae; genus Fen-178. The sequence continues at coordinate 62,479 of CAVYHQ010000011.1, read as the reverse complement.
ACGTCGCACAGCGCCGCGACGTTCTGGCCTTCGCAGCCCTTGATGTAGTTCTGCCCCATGCCGCCGATTCCCACGGCCGCGAGGTTCAGCTTGTCGCTGGGGGCCGCTTGGTTCATGCCGCCGAGCACGTGCCGGGGCACCAACGAGAACGCCGCCACCGCCGCCGGGGTGAAGGCTCTCCGCGACAGATTGCCGCTAGTTTTCTTGGTTTCCATGGCGTCAGTGTCGATTATACATGCAACCGCCTCTTTTGGAGCGTACACTGAATTCGGAGGTAAGGAGATGGAGCCTCAAGGAAAGACCAGCCGCATGTCCCGCCGCGAGTGTCTGAAGGACATCGCCGGAACGTTCATGATCCTGGCCCCTGGCTCGGCGCGCACCTACGCGGCGAATGAGAAGCTGAACATCGGCGTCATCGGACTGTCCGGCGTGGGCGCGATCGACGCCAGAACGCTGAGCAAGCTGGGTGAGAACATCACCGCTTTGTGCGACGTCGATTCCGCCATGCTCGACAAGCGAGTCGTGGAAGAGTACCCGAACGCCAGGAAATACACCGACTTCCGCAAGATGATCGAACGGGAGAAGCTCGACGGCGTAGTCGTCGCCACGCCCGACCACAGCCACGCCTACATCAGCGTTTGGGCCATGAAACACGGCCTGCATGTGTACTGCCAGAAGCCCTTGTGCCAGACCGTGCAGGAGGCTCGAGTGATGGCGCGGGTCGCGGCCCAGACGAAAGTCGTCACGCAGATGGGGACGCAAAGCAGCGCCGCCGTGGACAACTACCGCACCGTGGAGTTGATCCAATCCGGAGTCGTGGGCGAGATTACGGAGATCCACTTGTTGACCGACCGCCCGATCTGGCCGCAGGGGTACGACCGCCCCGAAGGTGCGGATGCGGTTCCCTCCACCTTGGACTGGGATCTCTGGCTCGGCCCGGCGCCGGCCCGGCCCTTCAAAGCCATGTACCCGCAAGGACATCCGGTCTACAATCCCGCCCCCGACAAGCGGCACCAGTCCGACTACAAGGTCGCGGGGCTCGACCCGGTCCCTCCGGTAGGCGTGGTCTACCACCCCTTTGTTTGGCGGGGCTGGACTGACTTTGGCAGCGGCGCGCTGGGCGACATTGCTCCGCACCAAATGAACGTGATCTTCTGGGCGCTCGATCTGGGCGCGCCTTCGGCTGTCGAAGTCGTCGATACCAGCGGTATGACTCATTCCCAGTATCCGGACTGGACCATCATGCGCTTCGAGTATGCCGCGCGCGGCGTGCACCCGCCGTTGCAGATCTTCTGGTACGACGGCGGCAGGCGCCCGCCCGACGAGATTGCCCGCTCATTGCGGCCGCCGGCAGCGGCGCAAGGCGGGGGTGGTGTTATCTGGATAGGCACGAAGGGCAGTTTGCCGGTCGGCCGTGGGCCGTACTACGGCCAGCAGACGGAGCCGTATCCGGCGCCGCCTGAGAGAGACTGGGGCCGCGAGGAAGTCCACAAGGATTGGGTAGTGGCCGTCAAAGCCGGCAAGCCGGCGCCGTGCCACTTCGGGTACGCCGGTCCGTTCACGGAGGCTTACCAGTTGGGCAACGTCGCCTTGCGGGTGGGTCACCGCATCGAATGGGATCCGCTGGCGTTCCGCATCACGAACTGCCGGGAAGCCAACCAATACCTGACGCGCGAGTACCGGCGCGGATGGGATTTGCGCGAGATCGCGGGCCGCGCCGCCTTCCAGGAGACAAACGCATGAACATTACACGACGCCGAATTCTTCAAAGCTCGGCCGTGTTAGGCCTCGCCGGTCTCGGAAGGGGCGCAACCCAGGAAACAAGCGCGCGTAAAAAGCGTGTCCTGGCCATATTGGGGGATGCTTATCACTGCGTCGCCCCCCTCGACTCCGCCCTCGTGGGGAGGCTGAGACAAAGCGGCTGGGAAGCGGTCGTGATCATGGACTACGCTGTCCCCTTCGATGATTTCGGCAAGTTCGACCTGATCATCCAGAGCCGGGAGGGACGCGAGTATGTCAAGTACTACCGAGAACGCGATGGGAATCCGCCCAACAACGGAGAGGCCCGCTGGCTCACGCCTGCGCAGGAGCAGAAGTACGAGGATTACGTCAACGCCGGTGGCCGGATCTTTTTCTATCACGACGGCTTCTCTTATCCCAAGGGCAATGGAATTTCCCGAGTAGCCAGGTCGTACTTCATCCGGCACCCTGCCATTGTCAGCATCAACGTCACCCTAACCGGAAAGATGCCGGAATTGACCGAGGGCATCACACCCTTCACCTGCGCGGATGAAGAGTATCAGGTGGAGATGGATGAGAGCCAGACTTCCGTGTTCATGGAAAGCCACTCCCCGGAGCACGGCCGGTCCCCTCAGGGCTGGGCCCATACCTACGGCAAGGGAAAAGTGGCTGTCCTCATCCCCGGCCACAATGTCGCGACCCAGACTCACCCCATGATCCAGCGCTCGATTCAGAACATTACCAACTGGCTGGTTGCGTGAGTTGACGGACCCAAGCCACTTCAACCGGCCTCGGAACTGCTACGTTCTAGCAGGCTGCGCTTCCGCCGCGAGCACGCGCGCGGAAACCGGCTCGCCAATCCGCATGCCGGCCCAGTTGTACGCGAACTCCTGACCGCAGTCCAGACACACGACATAAGTGCGCGAAGCGCCATTCTTTCGCCGGGTCGTCAGCGGAAACGTGGTCCGCTGGTGAGCACAGCCAAACAACGCGTTGAGAATCGACTGAAGCATAACCCGTCACCCTCCATCTGGTTAGATACTTCAGATCAGCCGGGAGTTTCATCGGGCTAATAGCTTGGACGCAATCGACTGTGCAATCAAGCACCCGTGCAACCGCCCGTTCTCAATGAAGATTTCGTTGGTGTGCATCCCCGCCACAATCACGCCCGCCAGGTAGATTCCCGCCCGTTCGCTTTCCAGCGTCTCCGGATTGGTGCGCGGCCTGCGTGTATCCGGCTCCAGCCCGATCCCCGTGGCGTTGAGAAACGCGAGGTCCGGCCGATAGCCGATCAGCGCGAATACGAAATCGTTCTTCAGAGAAACTTCGCCATCCGGCGTCGCAATTCGAATGGAATCCTGCCGGATTTCCACCACGCGGGAACTGAAATACGCGCGAATCTCGCCGTTTTTAATGCGGTTTTCGATGTTCGGTTTGATCCAATACTTCACCGAATCCGAGATGCCCGCCCCGCGATGAATCAGGGTCACGCGCGCGCCGGTCCACCACAAGTCCAGCGCCGCGATGGCCGCCGAGTTCTTGGCCCCGATCACCGCCACATCGTGGTTGTAATAGGGATGCGCCTCCTGGTAGTAGTGCAGGACTTTGTCGAGCTCCTCACCCGGCACGTTCAGCATGTTGGGCACGTCGTAATAGCCCGTGGCCAGCACGATTTTGCGCGCCTGGTAAACGTGACGGGCTTCCAGCCGGTCGGTGGTAAACACCTGGAAGGCATTGTCGTCGCCCGCGATCCGGTCCACGCGCTCGTACTGGCGGATATCCAGCTGATAATGATCCGCCACACGCCGGTAGTACTTCAGCGCTTCGGTTCGCGTGGGCTTCTCGTTCAGGCTGGTCATGGGGATGTTGCCGATTTCGAGCAGCTCCGGAGTGGTGAAGAACGTCATGTTGGTGGGGTAGTGGTAGATGGAATTGACCACGCAGCCCTTCTCCACCAGCACGGTTTTCAGGCCGCGCTGCCGGAGCTCGATTCCGCAAGCCAGACCGGTGGGTCCCGCGCCCACCACCACCACGTCGAAGGATTCCCTCACAACTTGCTCTCTACTTCGCGGTAAACCGCCTCCAGCGCGCCGTCCAGCGCGGCCGCATCCTTCCCGCCGCCTTCCGCCATCTCCGGCCGGCCGCCGCCCTTGCCGCCCACCGCCTGCGCCAGGGCGCCCGCCAGCTTTCCCGCGTGGACCTTGGCCGCGAGGTCCTTGGTCACCGCCGAGACAATCGAAACATTGCCGTCTTCCACCGAGGCCAGCACCACCACGGCGCTCTTCCATTGGTTGCGCAGCGAATCGGCCAGCGACCGCATCTGCTGGCGGTCCATGCCCTCCAGGCGCGCCGCCAGCACCTTAGCTCCCCTCAGGGTGCGCGCCTGCGCCCCGATCCCCGCCGCCGCCGATTGCGCCAGCTTGTTCTTCAATTGCTCCACCTGCTTCTCGAGCGCCCGCTCCGCGGCCAGCAGCTTCTCCACGTGCTCGATCAGTTCCGGTTCCGACGCCTTCACCATGCCGGCGATGCGCCGCAATGCGTCAGTCGATTCCTGGTACTGCCGCAAAGCCGCTTCGCCGGTGATGGCTTCGATGCGCCGCACGCCCGCCGAGATGCTTCCCTCGTAAACGATTTTGCAGACGCCGATGTCGCCGGTGCGGCTGACGTGGGTGCCTCCGCACAATTCCCGGCTGAACCCCGGCACGGAAACCACGCGCACCTCTTCGCCGTACTTCTCGCCGAACAGCGCCATGGCCCCGGTGGCGATGGCTTCATCGAGCGCCATCACGCGCGTCTCCACCGGCGTGTTCTTGAGGATCTGCTCGTTGGTAAGCCGCTCCACTTCTTCGATCTCCGCGCGGTCCATGGCCGCGTAGTGGGTGAAGTCGAAGCGCAGCCGGCCAGGCTCCACCACGCTGCCCGCCTGCTTGACGTGGGTCCCCAGCACCTGCCGCAACGAGGCGTGCAACAGGTGCGTGGCCGTGTGGTTGCGCCGCGTGGCGTCGCGCAACGCCACCCGCGCGACGATGGGATCGCCCACCGCGATAGGGGCGCGGGCGACGATCCGATGGACGATCAGTCCTGGAACGCCATAAAACACCGACTCCACATCCGCCACCTGGTTCATGGGAGCCGCATAGAGCTCGCCCTGGTCGCCCACTTGCCCACCCGACTCGGCGTAGAACGGCGTTCGATCGAGCACCAGTTCCGCCCTGGCGCCGGCAGGCACCCGCTCCACCGGATTCTGGTCCACGATGAGGCCAATCACCCTCGCATCCGCTTGGGTCGTCTCGTACCCCAGGAACTGCGTGCGCCCCCGTCCGAGTAGTTGCTGGTAGGCCGGAACCACCGCGGCCTTTTCCGCGCCCTTCCAGCTCGCCCGCGCGCGCTCGCGCTGCTGCTCCATCTCGCGCTCGAAACCCGCGCGGTCGAGCGCCAGGCCACGCTCGCGCGCCATCTCCTCCTGCTCGTCGAGCGCCAGCCCGTAAGTGTCGTACAGCTTGAACGAAACGGCGCCGGGAATCGTAAGGCCTTCCACGGACTTGATAGACTCGCCAAAGACCTTCTCGGCCACCAGGAACGTGGTGGCGTAGCGGTGTTCTTCCTCTTTCACCACGCGCGCCACGCGGTTGACGCTTTCAAGCAGCTCCGGGTATGCGGATTGCATCAACCCGGCTACGAAGCCGGTGAGCTTGTACAGGAACGGCTCTTCGACGCCGGCCATACGCGCGTGCCGCATGGCGCGCCGCATGATCTTGCGCAGCACGTAGCCGCGCCCGTCGTTGGAGGGCAGCACCCCATCATGGATCAGGAACGTCGCCGCGCGCGCGTGGTCCGCCGCGATGCGCAAGGCGGTATCTACGCGCGCATCCGTGCCATAGGCGACGTTGAACAGGCCGGAGGCCTGATCGATGATCGGCCGGATGAGATCCGTATCGTAATTCGAAAGCTTCCCCTGGAGCACCGCCGCGACGCGCTCGAGGCCCATGCCGGTGTCGATGGAGGGCCGCGGCAGCGGCGTCAGCACGCCGCCGGCGTCGCGGTCGAACTGCATGAACACGAGGTTCCAGATTTCGACGTAGCGGCCGCCGGCATCACTGGGGAACTCCTCGCCCTCGTGCCCCGGCTCGGCCGCTTCCACGCCCAGGTCGTAATGGATTTCCGAGCACGGCCCGCACGGCCCGGTCTCGCCCATCTGCCAGAAGTTGTCTTTCTCGTCCAGCCGGAAAATGCGGTTCCTGGGAACGCCGGCCACCTTCTGCCACAACTGTTCGGCCTCGTCGTCCTCGCGGAACACCGTTACGTAGAGCTTGTCTTTGGGCAGGCCGTAGTCCTTGGCGATCAAGTCCCAGGCGAACTCGATGGCCTCGGCCTTGAAGTAATCGCCGAAGGAAAAATTGCCCAGCATCTCGAAGAAAGTATGGTGCCGCCCGGTATACCCGACGTTCTCGAGATCGTTGTGCTTGCCGCCCGCGCGCACACACTTCTGCGAGCTGGCGGCGCGTGTGTAATCGCGCTTCTCGCGGCCGAGGAAGACGTCCTTGAACTGGTTCATGCCGGCGTTGGTGAACAACAGGGTCGGGTCGTTGGCCGGAACCAGCGACCCGCTGCGCACCACGCGGTGTCCCCGGTCGGCAAAGAAGTCGAGAAAACGCTGCCTGATTTCGTCACCTGTCACGGAAATTCCTTGTGGATGTGGACTAAGTTCAATTGTAGCGGAGTGGCCGCTCATATCCCCAGCAGTGCCGCCAGCGTCACAATCCCACTCCACAGGTTTCCCAACCGCAAGTTTTCGTTGTCGCTGTGCTGGTTGTTGTCGAAGTTCACAATCGGCACTCCTACCGCCGGCACGCCCAACTCGCGGATGAAGGGAGCGATGGGGACCGTGCCGCCCATGGTCCGTATGCGCACCGGCTCTGCGCCCCACATGCGCGTCAGCGCCCGCGTTACCTCCGTGGCCTCCGCCGATTCCGGCTCGGTGCGGTAGGCCTCCATGACCTCGCCCGCCTTCAACCGCGCCAGCTTGGGATAGTTCAGGCGCGTGGCATCGTCCGGCTCGCCTTCGATCACGTGGTAACCCTGCTTTTCGATGTGCGCGCGCACCTTCTCCACCATCTGCGCCGCCGGCGTCTCCTTTACCAGCCGCACATCGATGGCCGCGGTGGCATCCGCCGGAATGATGGTGCGCGGCTCGTCCACGTAGCCGCTGCGCATGCCGCGCACGTTCAGGCTGGGGAATTGCAGCGCCTCTTGCAGGCTCTCGCCCACCGCGTCGGGCCTGGCGACGCCGAACAGCTTCAGCAGCGCCGGCTCGTCGTCCGGAACCGACCGCAGCACGCGCCGCTGCTGGGCGGTGAGCGGCGGCACGCCGGCATAGAAGCCCTCGATGGTGGTGCGGCCCTGTTCGTCCTTCATGGACGCCAGCAGTTGCGCCAGCCGCATCGCCGGGTTGGGAATCCAGTTGCCGTAATGGCCGCTGTGCAGCGCCATCTTCGGCCCGTAGACCGTGAGGTCGAGGGTCACAATGCCGCGCGCGCCGAAGGCCAGCGTGGGCCGCCCGCTGGGGTGGACCGGGCCGTCCAGAATGAGCAGCAGCGAGGCCTTCAGCTTGTCGCGGTAGCGCCCGATGGCCGCTGTCAGGCTAGGAGATCCCATTTCCTCCTCGCCGTCGATCACCACGTGGACGTTGCTCGAGAATTTGCCCCCAAGCGCATCCATGGCCGCACAGAACGCCACAATCGGCGCTTTGTCGTCCGACGCGGAGCGCGCATAAATACGCCAATCGTCCGGAAATTTCTCAAGCGCGCCCCAATCGGCGATTTCCCTCGCGCCGTCGCGCATCACCGGCCGGAACGGGTCGGTCTTCCAGCGCGACACGTCCACCGGTTGGCCATCGTAGTGAATGTAATAGAGCACCGTGCGCGCGGCGCCCGGCACGTTCTTCTCGGCGTACACCAGCGGATTGCCCGCCGTTTCCAGCAGCTCCGCCCGCATGCCGTGGCGCTCCAGCAGGCCGCGGATGAACTCCGCGTTGCGGCGGATATTGGGGCGGTCGGCGCCCACGTTGGGTATCCGCAGCAGCTCATCGAGATCGCCCATGATCCGCCGCTGGTGCGACGCCACCCACGTCTCCACAGCCGCGCGTTCCTGCCCGTACGCCAGTGCCGCCGCGGCCACCAGCAGGGAGATTCGCAACATGGTCATCCCCCTACGATACTACCCGCTACCTCAGCGCCAGCAGCCCCGCCAGCGCCGCCCCTGCCATCACCCACAGCGTCGCGCGCCCGGTCAGCACCAGGAACAAGAAGCTCGCCGCCGCAATCGCTACCGGGATCCAGCCGGTCAGGGCGTCGCGCGCCAGAGGAACGGTGGCCTCGATCACCAGGCCGGCCGCCGCCAACGTCACCGCCTGGATGGCGCTCTTCACCCGCGGACGCTCCGCGCGCCGGCCCAGATAGTGCAGGATCGGAATGATCAGAAACGCCGGCGTGAGACACGCCGCGCAGCCGGCGCACGCCCCCGGCCAGCCCGCCACGAAATAGCCCACGCTGACCAGGTAGATACCGTTCGGCCCCGGCGCCGTCCTCCCCGCCGCCACGGCCGCGTTGAGCTGGCGGTCCGTCATGAGGTGGCGCGTCTCCACCAAGTCGTGCCGCACCACCGGCAGAGAAGTGAGGCCGCTGAAAGAGGTCGCCGAGGCCTTCAACAGCAGCACAAAGACCAGCAGCGGGTTCATGGTGCCCGCTCCTGCCACAGAAAACCCGCCACCGCGGCCAGGCCGAGGACCGCGACCGGGGTCACGCCGAATCGGAGTGGAAGCCACACCGCCGCCCCCGCTATCGCCAGGGCGCGAGCCGTGCGCCGCCAATCGCGCGTGGCCAGCGAGGGCGCCAGAAGCTGCCACGCGCTGGTGGCCATCAGCCCCACGGCTGCCGCCAGCGTGCCCGCAATGGCGGCCATGGCGACCGCGTTCTGCTTCCAGGCTTGGTAACCCAGAGTCAGCAGGACCACGCATACCGCGGAGGGAAGCGCAGCCGCCAGTACCGCCAGCAGAGCACCGGCCCATCCCGCCAGCTCCCAGGCGGCCCCGGCGCAGAACGCCAGCACGTTGGTGCCCGGCGTGATCCGCGCCAGCGCGTATACCAGCCCGTAAGTCTCCGGCGCCAGCCAGCGCCGCGTGGTCACCAGCTCGGAGTAGAGCGCCGCCATGGTAGGGTCGCCGCCCCCAAAGGTCAGATTCCCAACGCGCCCAAAGACCCCCATCATTCGCGGGAGGGAAAAAGATTTCATAGGTGCTACTCTATCATTGGGTATGCGGGGCAAATGGGCGCTGCTCTCCGTGGCGGCGGTGTTCGCCGGCATCGTCGGCGGGGCGCTCTCGCTGCGGTACCGGCGTCCGGCGCCGGCGCCCCCGATCCGCGCGGCCGGCCCCGCCGTGCTGCCCGCCAATCAGGTCACGCTCTCGGGCGCCATTCGCCCGCAACACGTCGTCGGCGTAGGCGCCCAGCTCAACGGCGTCATCGATGCCTTCCTGGTGGATGTGGGGCAGGACGTCTACCAGGGGCAAGTACTGGCGCACATCGGCAGCCAGGGGCTGGAAAGCTCCCGCGCGGCGGCCGCCAGCGCCGTGGATCACGCCCAGCAGCGGGCCGACCGGGCCGATGCCGCGGTGGCCGGCGCGCGCCTGGAACAATCGCGCGCGGACGCCGAAGCGCAACGCGCCCGTTTCGCCATGGAGCGCGCGGAAGCCGCCTTTTCGCGCCAGCAGTTGCTCTTCAGCCAGGGCGCCGCGCCGCGCCTCGTCTATGAGAAGGCGCAGGGCGAATACGACAGCGCGCGGACCGAGTTCGCGGTGATGGATAAAGCCGCGCGCGCCACCGCCGAACGGGTCCAGAGCGCGCTGGAGGAAGTGGCCTCGGCGCAGAGGATACTGGCGGACGAGAACCGCCGGTTGGAGGATTCGCAAGCCGCTTTCGAGGCCGCCGATGTGCACTCTCCCGTGGATGGCCTGCTGGTGGGGCGCAACGGGGAAGTCGGCAAGTCCGCGCAGGAGTTCGGCGACAACCTGTTCCAGATTGCCACCGACACCTACGCTCTCGAAGTGGCCCTCGAGCCCGAACCACCCATCCTGAAGCGCCTCCGGCCGGGACAGCCGGCGCTGGTCCTGGTCCCCGATCTGCAAAGCGCCGGCATCACCGGCGATGTCAAAGAGATCAAGGGCAACCAGGTGCTGGTGGAATTCAACAGCACCATCCCCGCCATCCGGCCCGGCATGCTGGCCGACGTGCGCCTGAGGCTGGATTAGGTGGGGCATGCTTTAGCTTGCCCTTAAAAGTTTTTTGGATGGGCAGGCTAAAGCATGCCCCCCCTCGTGCCGTAGAATGGAGATACCGGAGATCGTTATGGAATTCTTAGCTACCAGTCTCTTGGAACTGATCACTCAAACATCCACCAACCTTCCGCCCGACGTGCGCGCTGCCATGTCGCTGGCGGCCAGCATCGAAACGCCGGCGACGCAGTCCGCCCAGGCGTTCGACATTATCCTTTCGAACATCGACATGGCGGTCGATGACACCGGCGCCGTCTGCCAGGACACCGGCATGCCGACTTTTGTGATCCGCACGCCCGTCGGCGTGAACCAGATCCGCATCGGGAAGGCCATCCGCGAGGCCATTGCCGAGGCCACACGGCTGGGCAAGCTGCGCCCCAACTCGGTGGATTCCATCACCGGGAAGAACAGCGGCAACAACCTCGGCGCAGAGACCCCCGTGCTGCATTTCGAGCAGTGGGAAGAGGATGAGATCGAAATCCGGCTGCTGCTCAAGGGCGGCGGCTGCGAGAACATGAACATTCAGTATTCGGTGCCGTGCGTTCTCGACCACCTGGGCCGCGCCGATCGCAACCTCGAGGGCGTCCGCAAGTGCATCCTCCACGCGGTATGGCAGGCGCAGGGGCAAGGCTGCGCGCCCGGGGCCATCGGCGTGTGCATCGGCAGCGACCGCGCCCACGGCTACGAGCTGGCCAAGGGTCAGCTCTTCCGCACGCTCGACGATGTCAACCCCAACCCCGTGCTGGCCAAGCTGGAATCCGAAATCATGGAGGAGGCCAACAAGCTGGGAGTGGGCGCCATGGGATTCGGCGGCAAGGCGACGCTCATCGGCTGCAAGATCACCGCGGCCAACCGCCTGCCGGCCAGCTTTTTCGTTTCGGTGGCTTACGATTGCTGGGCTTTCCGCCGCCTGGGCGTGCGACTGGACGCAGCCGCCGGCGCCATCACCAAGTGGCTGTACCGCGATCCGTCGCGGCCTGTCGAGCGCATGGCGCGCGGGGCGGGTTTCACACTCACCGGCCGCGAAGTCATCCTGACGCCGCCGCTGACCGAAGCGCAGATGCGCGCGCTGAAAGTCGGCGACGTGGTGCTGATCCGCGGCGATATGTTCACCGGCCGCGACAACGTCCACGCCTACCTGATGAAGAACCCGCCGCCCGTGGACCTGAACGGCGCCGTGCTCTACCATTGCGGCCCGGTGATGTTAAAAGACGGCGACCGCTGGACGGTGAAAGCCGCCGGCCCCACCACCAGCAGCCGGGAAGAGCCTTACGAAGCGGATGTAATCCGGCGTTACGGTGTGCGCGCGGTAATCGGCAAAGGCGGGATGGGCGCGAAAACGCTGGCCGCGCTGAAGGATTTCGGCGCCGTCTACCTGAACGCCATCGGCGGCGCCGCGCAATATTACGCGCGCACGGTGGAGCAAGTGCCCGGCGTCTACTTGATGGAGTTCGGCATCCCCGAAGCCATGTGGCACTACCGCGTCAAGGACTTCGCCGCCATCGTGACCATGGACGCGCACGGCAACAGTCTGCACGCCGACGTTGAGCGGCAGACCGGCGAAGCGCTGGAAGCATTGCAGAAGGCGTAGCCGGGTTGCTACACTGAAATTCCGCGGCCAGGTAGCTCAGTCGGTAGAGCGCAGCCCTGAAAAGGCTGGCGTCGGCGGTTCGATTCCGTCCCTGGCCACCATGTTTTCACCAACTTACAGACCTTCCAAAACGCAGTTTCATTCCGCTTCATTCCAAAACTTTGGTCCGCAGAGGTTCGCTTCCGGGATGAAAGCTCGGGTTCGGTGTGTGGGAGCCAAAACGGAAATCCCCGATTAGTACTAGTACAAATTGCGGCGATGGACTGCAAGAAAAGTGGTCTCAACTGAAGCGCCTGAGTGTAGAATGGAACAGACAAGAGCCAAATGGAAATTTTGGCTAGCTGGGTTCCAAGAGTTCTCAGGAGAGGTTTTCGGAGGAAGGACGGTATTTCAAAGATGCGTAAACTTCACGTTGCAGTGTTTGTTTTGGCAGTGGCTCTCTCGCTGCTGTTGCCGAGTCCGGGTTATGCCACCGTGCTCGGATTCGGGCCGATTTGCAGTGGTTTGTGTGAGACGCAGATTCATGGCGGCTACGGTGGTTTTGCCTGGAGTTCCGATTTCTACGCCGTCGGCAACGACTATTACATGTCGAGCTATGGCAATACCTACGGTGCGCCTTCGGGTGGCGCAGCCTTCAACGGGTTCGGTGACTTGGATGTGACCATGACCGGCGGTGGATCGTTTACGTTCGACGGGGCCTTTTTTACCGGCTGGGCTGATAACAACGGTCCGTGGGGCGAAGGCTCGAACACAATCACGATGTTCATGTATGACGCCGGCAGCAATTTGCTCGGCACGGTCTCGACGGCGTTGTCGTTCGACAGCTATAACTGGGTAGGAGTTGGCATCGCCAATGTTTCCGAAGTTGTGTTTCAGAGTGACGGTCAATCTCGTTGGTGGCTGATGGACAATTTCACCTACAACGCTGCTGCTGTACCAGAACCCACCAGCATGCTCCTCTTTGGTACCGCGGTTCTCGGCCTTGCTGGGATGATGTTTCGCCGAAAGCTGTAGAGGTTGCCAGCCGCAGCCGGCCCAGAGCGAAGAAATGCGGGACAGTACCTGGTTGGTGCCTACAGTACTGTCGTGCGGCCCCATCTCCGTTTCACAATGCGAGTGGGAGCTGCCCCGCCACCATGGAACCGAGGAGCGACAGCAAAGGTGATCGCAGGTCATGGCCCCGATACCCAATCGACGCCGCGCTTGAGTGGGTCATTCACCGCAGGATTGCGGCAGTAGGGCGGGGCAAGACGATCAATCTCTCCAGCGGTGGCGTTTTGTTCCAGTCGGACCAAGCTGTAGCCGAAGGGGTGCAGATTGAACTGGCGATTGCCTGGCCCGCGCGTCTGGACGATATGGCCGGGCTAACCTTGCATGTCACGGGCCGTACGGTGCGGACTCAGGGGAAGTGCGCCGCAGTGAAAATCTTGCGCCGCGAGTTTCGGACCAGGCCAGTTGCAGGCCAGCCGGTCGTTCCGCTGCGAACTCGGTACTAGTCGCCAGTTCGCTCCCCAGTTGCGGAAAGCGTCAACGGTATGGATACTGCGGTACGAGGACAAGTTGCGTCCCAAGCCCGCGCAACGGCTGGCGTTGGCCGAATGAGTACTGTCCTCGTGGTGGACAATGCCGATTTCGCGTTCTTGTTCGCACTGGCCGTTCGGCTGATGAGCTTTGAGATTTCGCTGATCCCGGCCGACTCAGTGGAACAGGCGCATTTGCTCCGGGAGCATATTGGGCCGCTCGATTTGCTGATTATTAACTACAGTGTGCCTCACGTATGCTCGTTCGCCGAGGTGATGGCCAGGCGCGTACCGGGGCTGAAAATCCTCGGGGTCACTTCGCAAGGCCATCGTTGCGGCTCCTGCAGGAAATTCCTTTCAGCGGTGTTGCGCGACCGCCGGCCCCGGCAAGATGACGACATCCAGCGGTGGATGCGGGCAATACAGGGCCTTGTTCAATGAGCTGGACCCCAAACGCGGGTTAGGAAGCTTCAGCCTGCGCGGAGTCTTAGGCCGGCCTTGGCAATTCACCTGCGGCTGCCGCCGTTGTGCCCGCTGCCGGAGTGCCCGCCGCCATGGCTTTGGGCGCCGCCGCCACCGAAGCTGTGTCCGCCACCGCCGCCGAAGCTGCGCGATCCGCCGCCGCCCAAGCTGCGGGAAGCGCCGCTGCTGTAACTGCGGGAAGCGCCGCTGCTGTAACTGCGGGAAGCGCCGCTGCTGTAACTGTAACTGCGCGCACCGCCGTAGCTGGGTGCCGAATACCGTTGGGCCGGAGCGGAGTATCGCTGCGCCGAGCCCTGATAACTCTGAGACCGCTGCACCGGGGAAGGATGGCCTTGCGCACCCTGAAAGTGCGACCACTGCTGCCCTGTGCTGGAGCGCGCCACGCTGCCCTGGCTTGCCGCGCCACGCGCACCCTGCATTCCCGCCGACCGGTTCGCAAACGATGAGGACGCCCCAGATCCAAACCGGTTCCAACTCCCCGCAGTAGTGCCGCGGGCCGAATTGAGGCTCGACCTGGTCATCGCGCTCCGCGAGGCCATCGATGCGGCCCCGTACCGCGAGGATAGTCGGCTGTTCGGATAGGAAACTCCCAAACGGTGGCTGGGATCGTGCTGCCACGCCGATCTGCCGCCGAATCCGCCAGCCAGGTATCCATTATGGAAGCCGTAGCGGTTGAAGAACCCGCCGTTAAGGAACACGCCGCCGCCGAACCAGTTCGGGCCCCAGCCCCAACCCCAGCCGCCCCAGCCCCAGCCGCCCCAACCGCCGAACCAGAAACCGATGTCGATTCCCGGATAGAATCCAAGTCCGTATCCATAGTAGGCGAGCGGCGGATAATAGCCCCACGCCGGCGGTCCCCAGACATATGCAGGGTTGTACTCCGGCACGTACATGACCTGCGGATCGGCTGGCGCGATGTCAATGGCCGTCTGCCCGCCCTGAGTTTCGGTGGTGACGGTCTGCTGCGGGGTGGAAGCGAGCTTGCCATTGGCTTGCGCCCGTGCGCGCATCCGCTGCACGGCGGCCATCACGTCGGGCTGCTGCGCGAGAAACGCGTTGCCCAACGCGGTGGTCCATTGGACATCCTGGTTCATCGTCGCCAGCACGTTGGGAAAGGCCACCATGGCCTGAACGCTGGCGTCCCAATTCTGCTGCCGGGCCGCGTCCATTAGTGCCTGGCCCTTGAGGCCTCCGTTCCGCTGCAGCCACTGCTGCGCTTCCACAACCTCTAGCGGATAGGTGCTCGCCACCAGAACCTGGCTCAGCAGCGGATCGGGATACAGCGCGATGGGCGCCACCAGGGTGTCCAACTGATCTGGCGAGAACGGCTGTGCCGGAGGCGAAGGTTGCGCGGGCGACACGGGCTCCTGCGCAAAGAGCGCGCCGGCCGGGAACACCAGCAGGAGCAGGACGCCAATGATGCCGAGCGTCTGCCGAACACCCACGTGGAGCCTCGTATCCTTCATTCTTCTACCTCCCTTGCGGCGGTGCCGATGTCCCAAACACGCGCCTCGGTCTGGAACAGGCACGTTCCAGACCAAACTTCAAGTGCTTGACGGCCAGTGACTTACTCCCATCGCCCGGCCGGGCATGAATGGCTGAAAACCACCATCTCTGCTGGATTACGGCCAATGCGATCTGCTCGTGGTCTTCGGCGCGCTATGAGGAATCAGGTGGCCGCTTCCTTCGTATCATTGGTCCCGCAGTACTTTTGGTCCATAACCAAAGAGATCAACGTATTTGTGTGACGCTCTGCTGCATAGCCAGCTCAAATAGAGGGAGGTGGAACCGGAATGTGGATGATGATTCGATACCAAAGTGGGATCAGGGTCGAAGCGGTCTTGCTGGCTGCCAATAGTGAATGGATGCGGGTGGTGGCTATCGACACCCAACGTGACACGGTCGAATTGCATAGGGTGGATGGGTGCTGGTACACGGAGAGAGGGGTTGCAATCGAGATTGAGGCGCTCATCCCGCTTTCGGGAACTGACTTCTCACGCTTTTGTGCCGCAGTGCACCCTTGGGCAAATACGGCGAGTCGTGCGTTTGCGGTTGCCTAAATGCCGGCAGTTGCGCTCAGACGATGTTTCTCCAGGAAGACGATGCCGGCGTTGTCCGGGTGCGACCGCATGCCGACCTTGTCGCCGAGCTCCATCACCAGGTCGCTCCGGGTCGGGCCAAAAGGCGACCAGCGGGGCAGGCCGTCGCCATTGGGGTCGAGGTTCTTGGCGAAGTTCACCCAATAGGACGAAACGACGTTGGCCAGCTTCAGATCGTACGCCTCCGGCTGCGCATTGCGGAAGGTGTCGCTGTTTCGCAGCGCTTCAGTCTTGCCGATGTTGTTGAACACGTACGCCAAGTCTTCCCCGTGGGGCGCTCCCAGGCGGGGAACATCGGCCGGGGTGTTCGCCGGGGGGCCACCCGGGGTCATGCGCGTGAAGTAATAAACGTAGGCCTTGGAGCCGGCTTTCGCCTGCGCCTCCGCCCAGAGCCGCACGTTCAGCCCCATACTCTCCTCGGTGGCCGACCTCTGCCGCGATTCCACCGCCTGGGCGTCGGTATCCGCCGGGTACAGTTTCAGATACTCCGTGGCCGCGTCGCCAAACCTCTGATGCGCCTGTTGGATGAACTGCTGCGCGTTCATTCGGCCGCGCGCGAACATGCGGCCTTCGTCGGAGTTCGACCCTACCAGCGCCGGCAGGTGGTTCTGTTTGCCCTCCTGAAAAAGGGCCAGCGGCGGCTCGGGCAGCACGTAGCCATCGGTGTTCGGGCCGGGAGTGAATGTCGCCGCAATCAATTCTGCGGCCGGCTTGGCGCGCAGCTCCGCCAGCGATTTGGCCCCCACCGTTTCGGCGAACTTCACGCCCTTGGCCTCGGCATCGGCCAGCGACCCGTTGTTCAACATGCCATTAAAGGACGCGCCGCTCTCCCCAATCACCGCCCGGAACAGCCCTTTCGCCAACGGCGACGCTTGCAGGCAGTTCACCGCCATCGACCCTGCGGATTGGCCGAAGATGGTCACTTTGGCCGGGTCGCCTCCCAATGCCGCGATGTTCCGTTGTACCCACTGGAGCGACGCGATGGCATCCATCAGCCCGTAGTTGCCCGACGCATGGCGGTCCGATTCTCTGGTCAACTCAGGATAGGCGAGAAAACCGAGCGCTCCCAGCCGGTAATTGATAGTGACCAGCACCACGCCCTTCCGCGCCAGTTCTTCTCCGTCGTGAAGGAGCATGGCGCCGGTGCCGTCGCGGAAGCCCCCGCCGTGAATCCATACCATCACCGGGAGCTTGTCGGCGGCGGATTTCGCGGGTGTCCACACGTTGAGGTAGAGGCAGTCCTCGCTGCCCTGGGTCTCCCGTGGATTGGTGCGCAGCGGCTGCACGCACCGCGCCTGGAACTGGTCCATTTTGCGCACGCCAGCCCACTTCGCGGCCGGCCGCGGCGCTCTCCAGCGCAGGTTGCCGACCGGAGGCGCCGCATAGGGAATGCCGCGGAACACATAGATTCCGGGCGTGGATGTCGGGACACCGGAAATATCTCCGCTGTCGACGTGCACGGCGCCGTCGATCGCGGCCGCGAGCGGAAGTACGCCCGCGATGAGAATGACCAGATGCTTCATGCGCTTCCTCCCCTTGAAACGGATCAACACCACTCTACCGCCCTGCGCGCCGGGTGGCGTTTCGCGGGACCGAGTTCAGGGGATAGCCGGAGGCGCGCAGCCGGCGAATCACGGTTGTCCCGGACCGCTACCGACAGAAGGCAGTGCGAATGCAGCGAATAATGCCCACGCAGCAAGTGAAAAGCGCCGCCCCCACGATGGCGCGCACGCCGAAATCGGTAGGCAGCACGTGGCGCAGGTCCGCGATTGGCCAGATTACAGCAGCTCCGATGCTGACATGCAGCCCCCCATTCAGGAATGCCTGTCCGCCCATACTCTAATTCTGTGGCAAGGGGCCCAGCTCCAGAAAGTGCTGAAAACCGGTTTCCGTCCCGGGGGACGGCTAGTACTTTATGCGGGATTCCAACGAACTGGTACCAAAAGTGCCATCGAAAGCATTCGCCCGCTGGGTTTCTGTAGCTTGCACATCAGAACTCGCCGGATCAAGAGATGGCGGCTGGGGGTATACTGAACAGGAGCCGGGAGTCCAAAACGGAAATTCTAGTTACCAGCAAGGCTACGATTCGGGCGTCCTTTTGGTCGGTTCTAGCGGTTGCATACTTCGGTGCTCTCCTGACACAGATGCCCGATGTCTATGATGAGGGCCTGATTGTCTCCGGCGCTGTACGGATTCTGCACGGTCAACTGCCTTACCGGGATTTCAATACGGGCTATCCTCCGGCACAGTTCTATACGATCGCCGGCGTCTTCTCGGTGTTTGGCGCGACCCTCCTTGCTGAGCGAGTATGGGACACGGTGTGGCGCCTGGCGATTATCGGATTGGCCATTGTTCTGGCGAGGGCGGCGACACCGGGGCGACGAGTGCATCCTCTGCTGTTGATCTGTGGCGGCCTCGTCACGGGCGCCTGCGGCGGGCGTTTGTATCCAATGATTACTGGCATGCTGCCGTGCCTCGCGGCGGTTTGGTGTGCCGTCCTGTATCTGAACCAGCGCGGGGTGCGGTGGCTGTTCTTCTCGGGGATGGCGGCGGGAGCCGCGGTTTTGTACCGGCACGATCTCGCCGCTTGCGTGTGCGGCGCGGTGACGGTAGCGAGTTGCTACCAGGCGATGGCTGAACGGAACCGGAGATGGCTTCAGTCCCCGGCCGTATTCTGGGCTGGCGTGCTACTCGTTGTGGCGGTGCCATCTCTATACTTCTGGTTCTCGGTGCCGCACGATGCGCTGGTGCAATCGTTTATTGATTTTCCGAGGATGAACCTGCTTGCTCGACGCCTCCCACTGCCTGGCCCCGGGTCCACCCTGGCATGGATTGATTTTTATCTGCCGCTGGCTGTCATAGTGGCGGCAGCGATCACCCTCCGGCGGGCAGCCGCTGCCCATAGGCCCACTCTTGTGCTGCTGCTGATGACCAGCATATTCACGCCCGCCCTCGCCACACAGAGATTGGATACACTGCACGCGTACCCCGCGATCATGTTCTCGATCGTGCTCCTCTGCGCGTGCGTCGCTGCATGGCAGCTTGAGAATCGAAGACTTCTACCACTTCTTTTGCTCTCCGGCGCCCTCTTCTGCTACGGGTTGGTGCCGCTGATCGGTTGGATCACAGAGTCTGAGGGCGGCCGTGCAAAGTAGTAGCTCACCCGTGGACATGCGACGAGATTCGGGAAACGAGGCGCCAAGCGAAATTGAGCGCGCCGGTCCCATCCGCCTCGCGGTTGACCAACGGCAGGCCATCGGCTACATACAGCGGCATCTGTCATCCGGCAGGCCCTTATTTGTGGGTGCTGCGACTCACGCTCTGGCGTGGTACAACGACGCTCTGTTTTATTTCCTCGCCGATCGTCCGCAGGCTACTCGCTACGATATGTTCGTTCCCGGCATCACGGACAGCGCTGCCGTGCAATCGGAGATCCTGCGGGACATCCGCCGAGAACAGATTGAGTACATTGTCCTGCTTCGCACGCCTCCTGCCCACCAACCACATCTAAGTTCGGTGGGCAGCAGCGTGAGCACTCTGGATGACGCCATCCGGCAGGACTACATCCCGGTAGCCGAGTTCGGCCGTTACACAATTTGGCGTAAAGCCATGTCCGCGGGAGGATAGTGCGACGGCCCGGAGCGTCTGCCTTGTTCCGTCGTGCCGCCCCCTACGGATGCAACCGATACAGCATGCGCGGAAAGGCGATGGTTTCGCGGATGTGTTCCAGCCCGCAGATCCAGGCCACGCACCGCTCGATGCCCATCCCGAAGCCGCCGTGCGGCACGGTGCCGTACTTGCGCAGATCGATGTACCACTGGAAGGCCTCCCGCGGCAGGTTGTGCTCCTGGATGCGCTGGAGAAGCAGCTCCGGGTCGTGAATGCGCTGGCCGCCGCCGATGATTTCCCCGTAACCCTCGGGTGCGAGCACGTCCACGCCCAGCACCAGGTCCGGCCGCTCGGGGTCGGGCTGGAAATAGAACGCTTTGAACGAGGCCGGAAAGCGGTCCACCATGATGGGCCGGTCGCGGTCTTCCGTGAGCAGCGTCTCGTCGGTGCCGCCGAAATCGCCGCCCCACTGGATCTCGCTGCCCTTCGATTGCAAAATCCGGATGGCGTCGTCGTAGCTCATGCGCGGAAACGGCGCCTGGATGGCTTCGAGCTTCGCCACATCGCGCTCCAGCCGCTTCAGTTCCTCGCGCCGGTTCTCCAGCACGCGCCCCACGATGAAGACGATCAACTCCTCCGCCACGCGCTTCACGTCCTCCAGCGTGGCGTAGGCCATCTCCGGCTCCACCATCCAGAATTCCGTGAGGTGGCGCCGCGTCTTGGATTTTTCGGCGCGGAAGGTCGGTCCAAAGCAGTAGACCTTGCCGAAGGCCATGGCGGTGGCTTCGTTATAGAGCTGGCCGGACTGCGTGAGGAAGGCCTTGTCGTCCTCGAAGTAATCCACTTGGAACAGGGTGGTGGTTCCCTCGCACGCCGCCGGCGTGAAGATGGGAGTGTCCACCAGGGTGAAGCCGTGCGAGTCGAAATAGTCGCGCACCGCCTTGATTACCTCGTGGCGCACGCGGATGACGGCGTGCTGGCGCTGGCTGCGCAGCCACAGGTGGCGATGGTCCATCAGAAACTCGGTGCCATGCTCCTTGAGCGTGATCGGATACGGGTCCGATTCCGGCACGCGCTGCACCACTTCCAGGTTCTCCAGGTCCATCTCGAAGCCGCCGGGCGCGCGCTCGTCGGCGCGAATCCTGCCGGTGACGATGATGGAGGATTCCTGGGTCAGGTTCTTGATGGTCTCGAACAATTCCTCCGGCAGGGCGGACTTCACGGCCACGCATTGCATCAGGCCGTAGCCGTCGCGCAGGATCGGGAAGGCGATCTTTCCCGAGCGGCGCAGGTTGTACAGCCAGCCGGCTATCTGGACGCTTTCGCCGGCGTGTTGAGCGGCTTCGGCGATGGTGATTCGCGGAATCGTGTTCATTGGTCTTCCAGCCGGTCGAACACTTCCTTCACGCTGTCGAGCGGATGCGCGGTCTCGGGCTGTTCTTTCAGCTCCAGCAGCAGCGGATACTGCGCTTCGCGGCTGCGCAGCAGTTGCATGGCGTTCTTCCAGTCGATAGAGCCGCCTTCACTCAGGAGGGGAAAGAGGTGGCTGTCTTCCTTTCCGTTGTTGTCGTGCACGTGCGTGGAACGGATGCGGTCTTGCATGAGGTTGAAGGCCTTCTCCACTCCTTCGTTGATGTGCGCGTGGCCCAGGTCGAAGGCGTAATTCAACCCGATGTGGGTCAGCTCCTCGAATTGCAGAAGCCGCGCTGCGCTGGCCAGCTCGTTGGGAGTGTTCTCCAGCAAAATCTCCACCCCGCGCTGCCGGGCGAAGAGGTTCAGCTCCTCCAGCGCGGCGAACGCCGCGTCGAACTTGCGCAGGTCGAACTCCTCGCCGGCGACGCCGATGTGCTGGACCAGGTAGCGGAAGGGAACCACTTCGGCGATATCCAGCGCGCGTTTGATCTCATCCACCATCTCCAGGCGCCGCCCCTTCACCGGCTCGGTGATGGTGATGACCGCGTGCGGGCCGGAGCGGCCCCAGATTTCGTCGTTATGCATGGGCGCGTGCAGCGAGTGCAGCTTGATCTGGGAGTCTCGAAACCAGTAGCCCAATTCCGCCACCTGTGCCTTGTCGCGGTAATCCAGGTGCTGGCGCGCGCAGAAGATCTCCACGGCGGGGATGCCCGCCTGCTCGATTCTGCTCAGCAGCGCGACGGTCAGGCGATGATTGACGAACAAGTGCGTGGAGAGTGCATGGTTCATTTCGTGGTTAGTATCCTTCCGCGGTGCCCTCGGTGCGCGGATCGGGCGCGCCTTCCAGCCACCCGTTGTTGAACCGGATGGCCGCCACCTCGCCCTGCGCGCCCACCAGCTTCACCGTGTAGCCGCGCTTTTCCAGCAGCGCGATGGTGTCCGGCGAGTAGCCCGGCTCCAGGCGCAACTCGTCCGGCATCCACTGGTGATGGAAGCGCGGCCAGTTCACAGCGTCTTGCACGTTCATGCCGAAATCCAGCACGTTGACGATCACTTCGAGCACGGTGTTGATGATGGTCGGTCCGCCCGGCGATCCCAGCGCCAGATACGGCTTGCCGTCGCGCAGCACGATGCCCGGGGTCATCGAGGAGAGCGGCGTCTTGCCCGGCTGGATGGCATTGGCTTCGCCCTGGATCAGTCCGTACATATTGGCCTCGCCGGGCTTGGGCGCGAAGTCGTCCATTTCATTGTTCAGCAGGAACCCCAGGCCCGCGGGCGTCACTTTGCCGCCGTAACCGCCGTTCAGCGTGTAGGTCACCGCCGCGATATTGCCCTCGCCATCGGCAATGGTGTAATGCGTGGTTTCGGCCGATTCGCGCCCGGTGAACACGGCGGCGTGAACCTGGCTACTGGGCGTGGCGCGTTCCGGATCGATGGATTTCCGCAGCTTCAAAATGTAGTTCGGATCGAGAAGCCCGCGGAGAGGCACCTTCACGAAATCGGCATCGCCCAGGTGCTCCGCGCGGTCGGCGAAATAGCGGCGCATGGCTTCCGTCATGTAATGGACCGCGGCGGCGGAGCCCGCGCCGGCTTTCTCGTACCCCGTGCCCTCCAGCACGCCCAGCATCTGGAGAATGCCCACCCCGCCGGAACTGGGCGGCGGTAGCGTCACAATCGAATAGCCGCGGTAGCTGCCGGTGAGCGGCGGGCGCTCCTTGACGGTGTAATTCTTCAAATCGGCCGCGGTGATCAGCCCGCCGTGCTCCGCCATGTCCTGGGCCAGCAAGCGCGCGGTCTCGCCTTCGTAGAAATCCTTCGCGCCCAGGCGCGCGATACGCTCCAGCGTGCGCCCCAACTCCGGCTGGACAAAGGTTTCGCCCGGCTCGTAGTACTTGCCGTCTCTCAGAAAAATGCGCTTCGATTCGGGAAAGCGGCCCAATCCTCGCGCGCTCGACCGCAGCGACTGCGCCAGCCCGTACGAGACCGGGAATCCTTTGGATGCCAGTTCTATGGCCGGGCGCAGCATCTCCGCCCACGGCTTCTTGCCGTACTTCTGCGAGGCGTACTCGAGACCGCGCACCGTGCCTGGCACGCCCGATGCGCGGTAGCCGATGGTGCTGTCCTCAGTTGGCTTGCCGACGGCGTCGAGGTACATGTTGCGCGAAGCCGCTGCCGGCGCGCGCTCGCGGAAATCGATGAACGTGGTGCGCCCATCGGCCAGGCGCACCAGCATGAAGCCCCCGCCTCCAATGTTTCCGGCCGAGGGATGGGTGACCGCCAGGGCGAACCCCACCGCCACCGCGGCGTCAACCGCATTGCCGCCGGCTCGCAGAACCTCGACGCCGGCCTGGGTGGCATGGCGCTCCCGCGTGACCACCATGGCGTGGCGCGCGCGCACCGGTTGCGCGGCCCGGCCCAAGGGGCACCCCGTCATGCCGGCCGCCAACAGCAGCAAGGGTAGCAAATGGCCCATAGACCTCGATTCTACTGTACTCTCAGCCTTTCGAACGGCGTCTCCGCCATTCGAAGAGCATCACGCCCGCCGCCACCGACACATTCAGCGAAGAAATCCGGCCCGCCACGGGGATGCGCACCAGCGCGTCACAATGCTTGCGCACCTGCTCGTGCAGGCCTTTACCCTCGCCGCCCAGCACCACCGCCGCGGGCGACGCGTACTCGACCTGGTCGTACGTCTCGGCGCCACGCTCATCCAGGCCGTAGATCCAGAAACCGCGCTGCTTGAGTCTCTTCGAGCGCCCGGTTGATATTGGTGACGCGCACCACCGGCAGGTGTTCGAGCGCGCCGGCCGCGGCTTTGGCCACCACGTCGGTGACGCCGGCCGCGCGCCGCTCCGGAATCACCACCGCGCCCGCGCCCGCGGCGTGGGCCGTCCGGATGATGGCGCCCAGGTTGTGCGGATCTTCGACGCCGTCGAGCACCACCAACATTTCGCATGGGGCCACGGCGTCGAGTTCGGCGTACCGCTGAGCGGCGCCCATGGCCACCACGCCCTGGTGCGCCGAGGTGCCCGCCAGCCGGTCGAGCGCCGCACGCGGCTCAAAGCGCACCGGTATGGAAGCGCGCCGCGCCATGTCAATGATCTCCTGTAGCCGCGGCCCGCCGGCGCCTTGCGCCACCAGCAGGCGCTCCAGCGGGTGCTTGGCCCGCAGGGCCTCCGCCACGGGATGTATGCCGCTCAAGATCGCCATTGGGTTATCCCGCGGATGAACTCGATATCTCCCTCCACGAAATCGAATTCGGCGAGCTTCGCGGTGGGCACCCAGCGCATTTCATGGAATACCACGTTGCGCGGCTCACCTCCGAATTCTCTGACGCGAAAAAAGATCAGCAGTATCGGGTCCCTGCCCGGATAGGTGTGCTGGTAGCGGATGATTTCCTGGCCCGCCGCGCCGAGAATGCCGAGTTCCTCCTCGAGTTCCCGCGCCAGCGCCTGGCCGGGCGTTTCACCGGGCTCGACTTTGCCTCCCGGAAATTCCCATTTGAGCGGGTGGGACTGCTCGGGCTTTCTCCGGCAGATCAGAATCCGCCCCCGGCGCTCGATAATCGCCGCCACTACCTGAACCATGCCAATATTGGAGCACAGATCCGGGGACACGGATAAATGTACCCTCCACGCCTGATCGAACACTTCCAGAACCCGCGCGGACATTACCCGCAACCGAGGACTGGGGGAACGGCTGGTTCCGTACCTGGATGTTCCGGCGGGATCCCGGCCTCGCCTTCGGCAACGCTGGGCACAATTGGCGGGCCGGGCGCGGGAGCGGGGTTTGCGGGGGGAAATGGGTCCGTTTGAAAAGGCGTGTAAGGGGCTTCCTTTTGTTCGGGTTGGGCCTCGAGAATGCCATCAAAGATGGGTTCGTTTGCCAGTACTTCCCGCAGGGCTTTGAGCCGGTCGAACTCCTCCACCACGCGGCGGTAGTGGCGTTCCGCCTGGGCCTGATAGCGCATCAGCAGGCCCCAACTGTTGGACTGGCGGGAGAGACGGTGGAATCCTTCCCCCATGAGGTAGTTGCGGTGCTGGGCCTGGGTGATCTGGATATCCCCGTCACCGGCGACTGTTGAGTTCATGAGGCGGATGGGTTGTCCGGTGTTGTCGAAGGACTCGTTGAGGCAGGTAGTGAAGAGGCCGGATTCGAGGCGGGCGCCGCGGAGGATGGCGTGCTGGGCGAGGGCCATGCGTTCGAGGGGCGAAGAGTTCCTGGGAGTTGCCGGGCTGGTAGAGGGCCACGAGGTCATCTTTGAGACGGGCGACCTCCTGGAGGTCTTCGAGGGGCCCAGAGGGCACCCCGACGGCGAAGGAGGAGGCGGTGAAGCGATGTTTGCGAGCATTTTGGGATGAGCGGGCCTTGCCTTCAGGGGTGCGGGGGCCTGTAGACTTGGCGGCGTTGGCGCGATTGGCGGCGAGTTGTTCTGGGGACACGGTATGTGACATGGAATTACTCCTCCGCTTTCAGGATTGCAGGAGGGGGGGCTTGACTCTTAAATTGGCGGGGTCAAGTGATGGAAAAGAAACAGATTATTTCGTTGGAGAAGTTGTCACCGGACCTGGGGGGTCAGTTCGCAGTCCAGGTGCCGCGCTCCTGCCAGCCGCTGTGGTTGCGAGGCCCTGAAGCAACCACCCAGACGTTCTTTGCCCCTTTGAATGCGGCGGCGAAAGTGACGGGAAGAGTCACGGCCAGCTCGGTACCGTTGGTTTCCACCTTCACCCCGCCGGCGTCTATACTGCACTTGCTATTGACGGCAGTGCCGGCTGAGCCGATGCGAACGGAAGGCAACCAGTCTGACCCGTCTTCCTTTCGGAGGGCAACTGATTTGAACGGTTTGACATCGATCCAGCAGGCCGTGCTGCCGGTCGGAGTCATCTGCTCGTCGATGAGAACTTGCAGGTCGGCAATGGCCGCTGCTCCTGCAGGATGCGAGGCAACCACGCGAAAAGCCTGCGAATGGCCCGCGCCGCTCATTGGACTCACGGCACCGATCCGAGGAGCAGCCTCGCTCGCCTGGGAGCCGGCCTCCGGCTGCTCGCTTGCCCGACGGCAACCGGATGTAAGGACAAGTGCGCCGACAGAGACGAGAGTGCAGGCGCGTCTGAACCCGCGGTATGATGCCATGATCCCTCCTGTAACGAGAATTACAATCCGATTGTACCTAAGTCGGGGGAAAGCGATTCGCGACTCTGCTGAACTACCATTATCGGACACCAGGTAAGTGGCCATAGGTGACGGCGTGATCGGCAGCGGCGGAACCGGACCGTCCGGTGGAACGGCGACGACGACTTCCGCCATTCTCCCGCGATACACGACGACCAGTTTGTGCTCGTCGATGAATGCACCGTAAGAATACGGGCTGAGGATGTAGACCGCCTTTCCGGGAGGGACCATCCCGGGATACCCCGGTAGCGGCGGGAACTTGTCGGTCTTTGAAAGGGCACGATAGAGATTCAGCGACGATCGGTACCTTCCGTCTGCTGTAAAGTCCTGAACGCCGTAAGTCCGATTGAGCCGTTCGATCACGCGATAGACCTCTTTCGAATCCGCGTCCCAGTCATATTCCCTGAAATAGGTGTACCGGAGGCACAGCAGACAATGTACTGCCAGGCACAGAAACACCGCAGTGATGGCATGACCCAGCCAACGTGAGA
Organism: Bryobacterales bacterium; assembly: GCA_963768385.1. GTDB lineage: Bacteria > Acidobacteriota > Terriglobia > Bryobacterales > Bryobacteraceae > Fen-178. Next base: position 36,032 of record CAVYHQ010000011.1, on the reverse strand, counting down.
GCAGCGATTTCGCGGGTGACGCGGCGACAAGAGCGATAAGCAGCGTGCACAGCGGCAGAAAGAAGATCCCCGTTCGCGACATCGGCAGCGGCAGCCTGGCAAGCCGGAAGGCAAGGTAATGTGCGGTCAGCGTCAGAATCAGGATTCCCGCCACGCTTGCCATGATTCGCGTCCGCACATTCTGGCGAAACTCCCGGTTCAGGCTGCCCAGAATCAGTTGACCAGTACAAAGGACGCACAACGCGAGAAGCAGAAATCGTTCCACGGATTTGATGGCTTCGGAATGTCTGAGCGGGCCGCATAGCTGGTACAACGATGCGTCCACCAAGCTTCGCCTCATCTCGCGGAGAGACCGCGCACCGTACCAAAGCTCGTTCCGCGGGTAGTGCGCAATCGGGTAGCCGCATATGCCGAACGAGACAACCAGGGCGGGCAATGAACAGCAGCCGATCATGCGGAGCATGGAATCCGGCCCGCGCTGCCGGATCGCCCAAATCACAATGACCAGGAGCGCCGCAAGATCAACAAAAGCGTACGAGAAATTGGAAGCGAATGAGAAGCCAATCGCCGCCGAGGCCAGTGCGCTGGAGACGGGCACAGACTTACGGCCTGTCCGCGTGTGCCACAAGGGAATCGCGAGCGCCGCCATGAGAAATGCATTGGCTAAACTGTAGCCGCGGGCCGTGGCGAAGAAATCCAGGACGAATGGGTTGTACACCAGGCAAATCAAGGTAGCGAACTGCAGCGCAAATCGGCCGCTAATGGCGCGGCAGAGGAAATAAGCGACTGAGATGTAGAGGGCCGCACCGAGCAGGGCGGGAAGCCGAACCGTCAGGGCCGAAGGTCCGAAGACATGCGTGCTGAGCCAAATCAGCAGCGTGTTGAGAAGGTGATTGTTAGGGAACGGATACCAGATCCACTTCGCCTCTCTGCCGGCAAACCAAAGGTAAGTATCGGCTTCGTCGAGTGTGATGGCCTGCTGAACTGCTCGCAAGACCGACCACACAAGTGCGAAGGCTGCGGCTATGCGTAGAACCCAAATGTTGAAAGTTAGGCGCTTCATGCCCCAGTGCCCTACAACGCGGGGCGAACGCCCGAGCCATAGCTGCTCGTGGGCTCAGGGCGCAACAGACCACTCCAACTTCGTTAGACGGGCAATCTCGGCTCCAAATCGGGAGCACTCGTCGCGGATTATCTGTTCTCAATACAAAGACCCGCACAGAGGAAAGCTAACTACAGGTTCGTCTACTTTCTGGGGTTCTCTCCCCGGCATTTTGTGAATCAACGCACTCCTGAGACAACACATATGTGTTCCGTCTAACAACTTGATGAAGTCGCTGAAGGGATCGACCGCGCGTGAGGCGAACCGTCTGCTGGGCAGGACCGGAGAGCCATTCTGGCAGCGGGAATCGTACGATCATTGGGTAAGGGATGAGCGGGAGTGGAGGCGCATTGAGTTCTACATCGAGAACAATCCGGTGAAAGCAGGATTGGTATCGCGCGCCGAAGAGTATCGCTGGTCGTCGAAGTGGAACCAGAAGAGCGTCGACACGAGTGGCGACGCGGCACGCACGAGTGCGTGCGCCACCATGGACACCTATTCGCTGAGGATTTCTGTTTAAGCCAATGGCGGCAGCGCTTTTCTGGCCTCCCTGTCCGGGTCATCCTTCGCCTCGCAGGTATCATCGAGGACCATGATTTCACCTTTGGCGGAGGAATACTTGGGCCAGGTGGGAAGCCCGCCACCATTGGGATCGCCGGTCTTCATGAATTGCAGCAAAGCACCGGCCATCTTGGCCGACAGTGCTTTCGGTCTGGGGCCGCCGCCCGTGTGGGTCAGCATCAGATCCGTGTCGTAATACCAGAAACAGATATCTACACAATGGAACGCGCGCATGCGGTTGTCGAATAAAGGAGGTTGCCAGGCGAACCAATCGACAAATACCGGGGCGGGCTGCTTGGATTTCACATCCGCCAGCGCCACCACGCCTTGCCGGTTGCTGGAGACCAGCGACCAGATTTCCACCGGCTTTTTACCCGGGAAGGCTTTCACATAGGACTCGACGACGTCTTTCGCTTTGTCGCCGAAGCCTGCGCCGAAACCCGCTCTTTCCTTGACTTTTTCCACCACCTGGTCCAGTGTGATCGATTCCAGTGAGGAATCAGCCCAACTGGGCGACTGTTCGTTCTGAACGGAACTGATGATCATCGGCACATCGGCTGCCGTGGGTGCAGCCTCAGGATCGTAGGGATGCTGGGGCAGAATCTTGCCGTCCACGACGGGGCTGAATCCACGCGTCATGCCGCCGCCGGGCCCTGCTTCCTTGGCCAGGGCCTGCTGCGTTTTTGTAGCAATGGCATAGAAATCTTTCCAGGGCATGGCCTGCAGTTTATGCAACTCAGCGGGCTTCAGCCGGGCTTCTTTCAGCACTGCGGCGCCCAACTTCTCGGAATAAGCCTTGTCTCCCGCTCTCCGGGATGCCCCGCTTAATACCACGGCTTTGTGGAACAACCCCTTAGCCGAAGGCATCGCGGTGAGGATGCAGACTTTGGCGCCGCCGCCTGACTGCCCCATAATGGTGACGTTCCCGGGATCGCCGCCAAAGTTGGCGATGTTGTCACGAACCCACTCGAGAGCAGCCACAATATCCAGCATGCCTGCGTTCCCAGAGGCGGCGAAGTCTTCTCCGCCCACGCCGGCAAGATTGCAGAACCCCAGCGGACCAAGCCGGTGATTGATGGAGCAAAAAACCACGTTACCCAACCGGGCGAAGTTCTCGCCGTTGTACCCATCCTGTTCGATCCCGTTGCCGTTCGTGAACCCGCCGCCGTGGATCCAGAACATCACAGGTCTTTTTTGACCGTCGTTGATTGCAGGCGTGAAGACGTTGATCCGGAGACAATCCTCGCTTACGTCGTCATAGTTCCAATGATCCCGGAATGAACCATATTTGTTGGCATACCGGTTGTCCATGTTTTGAGGCGCCGAATTGCCCCACCAGAGCGCCGGGTATATATCCGTCCAGGGTTTGGGTTTCCGCGGAGGCATGAACCGATTTGCCCCGGAGGTATCCGCGCCATAGGGCATGCCGAGGAAGTAATTGATTCCCCGGAGCACGTATCCTCTGACTTTTCCGTATTGGGTATTCGCTGCGGCGATATTGTCGCCGACAAGCAGAATCTGCCCTTCCGTCTTGGCTTCGTTGGGGGCCCGAGAACATGCCGTGGACATTGCCGCTGTAGCGATGGCAATTCCAGATGCGCTCGTCCCCATTGTCTGCATAAACTGGCGTCTGTTTGATTTCATAGTTTTGGACTCTCTTATCGATTGTCGTGAATTCTCGTTTTGGCCATTCCGGCTCGCAATCAGTATACATCCGACAGCATGGGGGCTAGTCAATAATCGCCGCTACCACCTGAACCATGCCAATATTGGAGCATAAGATGTACCCTGCGCGCCTGATCGAACACTTCCAGAATCCGCGCAATGTGGGTGAACTGGCGCCGCCGGCGGTGACGGTGGAGGTGTCCAACCCGGCGTGCGGCGACATTCTGCGTCTCTCCGCACGGTTCGAGGCCGATGTGGCGGTGGAGGTGCGCTACAAGGTTCGCGGCTGCACCGCATCGATCGCCGCCGGTTCCGCGCTCACGGAATGGATCCAGGGCAAGACGCGCGCCCAGATGGCGGCGTTCGACGCAACCATCGTGGACCAGGCGGTGGGCGGTTTGGCCGCCGAATCCCAGCACGCGGCCGCGCTCTGCGCCGAGGGGGTGAAGCTGCTCCTGAAAGCGAACCTTTTCCGCGATCATCCGTCTTAACTCAGGAGGCCGGAAGAAGGAACCGATGCGAACCTGCCTGCAGGACTTGCGCTACGCCGTCCGCAACCTGCTGAAGTCACCCGGATTCACGGCGGTTGCGGCGATTACGCTGACCATCGGGATCGGCGCCAACACCGCCATTTTCAGCATCATCGACACCGTCTTGTTGCGGCCTCTGCCGTTTCGCAGCCCCGAACAACTGGTGCGGTTGTACGAGACCGAAGCCGCGCCCGGGCGCTATCCTTTCGCCGGACCGGATTTCGTGGACTGGAAAGCCCAGAACAAGACCTTCCAGGACATGACCCTGTTAGGCTGGCAGCGCGATTTCAACCTCAGCGGCGAGGGACAACCGGACCATGTCCTGGGCGTCCCCACCGAAGCCAACTTCTTTGCCCTGCTGGGCGCCGGCCCGTTGCTGGGCCGGACCTGGGCGCTGGGCGAGGACCAGCCCGGCAAGGACCAGGTGGCCATTCTCAGCTACGGCCTGTGGCGGAGCCGATTCGCCGGCGACCCCGGCGCGATCGGACGCACCATCGAGCTGAACTCCGAGAAACACACCATCGTCGGCGTCATGCCGGCCAGCTTCCGCTATCCCTCCCGGGCGCAGTTGTGGGTACCGCTGGACATGGACGCCAAGGGCCTGGGGTCGCGCGGGAATCACTGGGCCAGCGCCATCGGAAGGCTTAAACCCGGAGTCGCGTTCCAGACGGCCGTGGCGGACCTCAAGCTCATCGCGCAACGCCTCGAACAAACCTACCCGGACTCCAACGACAAAGTCGGCGCCACCGCCGTGCCGCTGCACGACGACCTGGTGGGCGACTCCCGCGGTTCCCTGCTCATGATGTTGTCGGCGGTAGGGCTGGTTCTGCTGATCGCTTGCGCCAACGTGGCCAATCTGCTGCTTTCCAGGGCCACCGCGCGCTACAAGGAGATGGCCGTGCGCAGCGCGCTGGGAGCGGCCCGGGCGCGGCTGCTGCGGCAACTGCTCACCGAAAGCCTGCTGCTCTCCTTGGTGGGCGGGGCTCTTGGTGTGGTGGCGGCCTGGGGCCTCATCGCGCTGTTCTCGCGCGCCAGGGTTACCGGCGTCCCACAGTTCGCCATCGTTCAGCTCAACGAAGAGGTGCTGGCCTTCACGTTCGCGCTGGCGGTGGCCACGGGCGTGTTGTTCGGCATCGTTCCGGCGCTGCGCACGTCCCGTCCCGATCTCCACGAGGAACTGAAAGGCGGCGCCGGAAGCGCCGTCAGTCCGGGCCGGCGGCGCCGTTCCACGAGCAACGCGCTGGTGATGGCCGAAATGGCGCTGTCGCTGCTGCTGCTGGTCTCGGCCGGGCTGTTGCTGAAGGATTTCGCTCGGCTGCGCAACCTGGACATTGGGGTGCGCCCGGAGGGCGTGTGGACGGCGGCTGTCCGGCTGCCCGAGGCTTCCTACAAAACCGTCCGGCAAAGATTCGGTTTCTCGCAAGCGCTGCTGGAGAAATCCGCGCGTCTCGCGGGAGTGGACTCTGCCGCCATCGGCGATCACCTGCCTCTGGAGGGCGGCAGCAACTACTACATCACGCTTCGCGGGCAGACGTCGCAGAAGAGCAACAAGCTGGTGGAGAACCATTCCGTCTCTCCGGGGTACTTCCGCGCCATGGGAGTGCGCCTGCTCCAGGGCCGGCTGTTCACGCCGGAGGACGTGGACAAGACCCTGGCGCTGGAGGAGCGCTGGCGGCAGCTCACCGAAGGCGGCGAGCGGCTGCCTCCCGACCAAGCCAACGCCATGGTCTCCCCCACGGTGATCAACGAAAGCATGGCTCGCTTCTTCTGGCCCAACCAGAACCCGCTCGGCCAGATGTTCTCGCAGGGCAGCGACCATGGGCCGTGGCGACAGGTGATCGGCGTGGTCAACGACGTCCGGGAGACGGGACTCACCCACAAGCCCGTGCCGGAGGCATATGACCCCTTCGACGGCGATTCGCGCCTGTTCCTGGTGCTGCACACCTCTCTGCCTCCGTCCAGCCTGACGCCGCAGGTGCGCCGTGCGCTGGGCCAGATCGATTCCAGCCTGCCCCTGTTTTCGGTCCGCACCATGGACCAGGTGATCGCCGACAACGCCCAGGGCCAGCAGTTTCTCAGCCTGCTGGTAGGATCGTTTGCGGCGCTGGCGCTGGTGCTGGCGGCGGTGGGAATCTACGGCGTGCTGTCCTACGCGGTAACGCAGCGCACGCGCGAGATCGGCATCCGGATGTCGCTGGGCGCCAGCCGGGGCCGCGTGCTAGGCGAAGTCATGCGGGAAGGCATGCGCCTGACGGTAATCGGCTTTGTGGCCGGCATGGCGGGTGCGTTTGCGGCGGGACACGTGCTGGCCAGCTTTCTGCACGAGGTGACCCCCGCCGACCCCATGATTCTCGTCCTGACCGCCGGACTGCTGGCAGTCGTGGCTCTAGTGGCGTGCTACCTGCCGGCTCGCCGCGCGGCGCGGCTGGACCCCATGGCGGCTCTGCGCTACGAATAAGATTGGGGGGCTCGATGGCCGACGCCTCCAGGCGCAGCCGCTCGATTTCCGCCGCCAGGCTGGCCAGCGACGCGCGGCACTCGGGGAATTCGTGGTGGGCCGCTTTGCGCTCGATCTGTTTGAGCACCGCGGCGGCCGCATTGGCCCCCACGTTGGCGCAGGCGCCCTTGGAATAGTGCGCCAGCCGCATGCACCTCTGCGAATCTTCCGCGCGAATTGCGGATTCCAGGATGGGCATCTGCCGCGAGGTGTCCTCAATCAACGCGGCCACAATCTCGCGCATGAGATCTTCGTCGTCCAGCGTGATGTCGCGGAGCTGCGCCCGGTCCAATACGATAGTTTCGTCGGGAACCTGCACGACTTGATTGTGGCAGCACGCGGGCGATCATGGAATCGGCGGAAAACCGTAGAACGGCCCGCGAATCGCCTCATCGCGGCCGCGCGGCGCCGAACGTGAAGGACGTTCTCGATCACGTGAAGCTTGGAATCCAAGACCGCGCCGGCCACGAATCCCGGGGCCAGCGGGGTGCCGAAACGCATATCGAGCACCTCCACCCGCTGGCCGTTCTCCGGCTCCGGAACCGGCATCGTCCGCCACAGCGGAAACTGCGAGAACCGCAGGAACTCCTGGATGGTCGCGGTGCGGCGCGCGGCCTCCAGGGCGGGATTGGGCGCCGGTTTGTAGAAGACCATGCCGCGCGTGGGGTCGAACTCGCCCGCCAGGTTCAGGTCTTCCACCTCGTAGAAATCGCTGGTTTCCACCAGGCCCCGCCAGTGCCAAGGGTTGGCGGGGTGGGGCAGGGCCGCGACGCGTTGCGGAATGGATTCTCCATACAGGCGCGATTCCAGCGCCGCCGCGGCGCGCGCATGCAGAACGCCGCGGCCACAGTTGTACAACAACAGAAAAGCCAGCGCGAAAATGGCGAACCCGCGGCCAGGATTCTTTTCGCGCACCGTTCCGGAGCTGACCTCCGAGCCGACCAGGCGGGCCACAAATGGTCCCGCGATCCCCAACAGCAAGGCGCCCCAAATCCAAATATCAATCACGCTGGTGAGGTCCAGCCGCAGCCATTCCCCGGAAAAGGGCAGCCACAGGCGGATGCCATAAACGTTGGTGAGGTCGAGCAGCAGATGCGATGCCACGGCGATCAGCGCGGCGAAAAACGCCCCCAGCCAGTGGACCGGTTTTCGGCTGGCCACTCTCACCACCAGCACCGCCAGGAGGGCCATCACCGGCATGGCCGCCAGCGAGTGCGTCAGGTGCCGGTGGTAGTGCAGGTAGTTCAGCGGCCCTCCCGCCATGCTCAGGATGTCGATATCGGGGGCGTTGGCCGCCAGCAGCAGAATCGGCAAGGCTCGCGGGGTCCAACGTCCCAGTCCGACCCTGCTCAAGAACAGGCCGGTCGCCGTATGGGTCAGAGTATCCATTCCGTGGTGCCGGACTATCTATTGTAAGGGGAAACGGGACCCCGGCGGCTGCGGCCTGCGGGAAAAACCGGCTATGCGGATAACGGCAGCTCCACCCGCTCCACGGGGCGCCGTTCAAGAGGCACTGCCAGCAAAGCGCTGCCGGGCTCCTTATGGATCATGCCGCCAAAGTATTCACTCAGCGGGTAGAGCGCGTACGGCTGGAGCTCGGCGAAGACGCGGCCCAGTCTCTGCTCGATCCGGTAGACGGAATGAAAGAAGGCGCCGCGATCCATCTGCAGTCGGCGGCAACAGAGTCTCCAGTCTGCGCCCAGGATAAAGTGAAACCGGAAAAGCCGGTGATCGTAATCGTCCAGCACCCGGCGGCTGACGAGGCAAAAGTCGGCCAGGTACTCTTCCCGCTTGCGCGAATAGGTCCGCCGGCCATCGCGGCCGCGGCAGAACTCCAGGGAAACCGTGCCGACGTGATCCGCTTCCGCGGCGAACTCCCGAAAACGGTTGAAACAGGTGCGAAAAACCGCACGAAATACGCAATCGCAGGGCGTTTCCTTTCCGTCACGGACAAGGCACATACCGAGGCCCTGGCAATGCGTGCATGACGCCTTTGCCAGCCCTATCGAGTTCGATCTGCTCCACTGCATGTTGAGAATGTCCTCCTGTGGCGCCAGCCTTTGTAAAATGGCGTCGGCGCCAACAGCTTTTTCCAATCTAACGCGACATAGAAAAACGTCAAGTATTTCTATTAGGATTTTGGTGAAATATCGCGAGAGATTTTACCACGCAACCGTGTATCACCTTGGTTCCACAGGGGGTATACGAAAGGAAGCTGAGCTAGTTTAACCGGCGCAGTCCCTGAATTCTAATTCTGGTATAATACGTTCCAGTACTACTCTATTTCCCATGGGAATCGGGTAAACAGGAGTGGTGTGAACTTTCGCCAACAACAGCGGCGGCTCATCGCCCACCTTCGCGCGCTGGTTCGTAGCGGGGATGCCACCGAGCGGAGCCTCGCCCGGCTGACCGGGGTTTCGCAGCCTCACATGCACAATGTGCTCAAAGGCAAGCGGCTTCTCTCACTGGAAATGGCGGACCAGATTCTGACCCAACTGCATCTCGACCTGCTGGATTTCATGGAACCAGGGGAACTGCTGGAATGGCAGCACCGCCGTTGAGTTTTTCAACGGCGCTCCCCACCGCTCCGGCAGTATGCTGAAATGGAGCACGGGAGGCGTCGAGATTGAGCCGGTTGAGAAGTCAGGAGCAGGTGCGGGACGCTCGGTTCAAGCGGCTGGCGCAGAGCATCGATGCGCTGGCGGAGAAGGACGAGAGCTCTCTGCGGCACGCCCGCGAAATAGCCGCGCTCCGCAGGAGTGCGGCCACCGACCTGTATGCCATCTGCTCCGGTTTTGTGAACTCTCTGAACCGTTTGCTTTCCCGCTCGAAGATGGTGCTCGATCCCTCCGAATTCCCGCCGGACGCGTACCAGGAAGATGATAAGAACTTGTTCCAGATCAACGTTCAGGGGAGAATTCTTCAAGTCGAATTTGAGGCCGCGCCGGAGCTGATTTCCACCGAGAACTTACGCATTCCATACACGCTCCAAGGTGTCGTGCGCGCGTTCAACCAGGAACTGCTGGATCGGAGCCTGATCGAAGAGCAGCTCCTCTTCTATACCCTGGAAAAGGATAAGAAGATGTGGCGTTTCTTCGATACACGCACCTATCGCTCCGGCCCATTCGACCAGGAATACCTCATTTCCCTGATGGAGCGGTTGATGTGACGCGCGGCGCGGGTGTCCGCGCCCCCGGCACTACTGGCTGATTTTCCGAACTACTTGACGCGAGGTGGCCTGTTGGAACATCCTAACAACATCAGGAAGGCACGAAAGGAAGGTGTCTGGTGAGTTCAAGAAATGATCCCCAACCCCCCGCCAGGCTGAAGGCCGGGTTCTCCCGACGCGGATTTGTCCGCGGGGTGGGCCTGGGCAGCGGCGCGGTGGGAACGGGCCTGCTGGAACGAGAGGCGGTTGCAGCGCCGGCCCCGGCCAATGTGTCCGGACCCGGGCCGGTGCCGATCACGCTTACGATCAACGGAAAACCTGTCAATGTGACGGTCGAGCCGCGCGTAACGCTGCTCGACGCCATGCGTAATTACCTGAACCTGACCGGCGCGAAAAGAGTTTGCGACCGGGGCGTGTGCGGATCCTGCACCGTCATCATGGCGGGCAAGACCGTGTACAGTTGCAACGTCCTGGCCATCGATGCACAGGGCAAGAATATCGAAACCATCGAAGGTCTCGCCGCCGGGAACAATCTGCATCCGGTTTCCGCGGCCTTCGTCAACCATGACGCGCAGCAGTGCGGATACTGCACTTCCGGATTCGTGATGGCGGCCAAGGGCTTCCTCGACAAGCATCCCAACCCCACCATGGAAGACGTGAAGCACGGGCTGGGCGGCAACCTGTGCCGCTGCGGCACCTACATGGGGATTCGCCAAGCGGTGCTCGAGGCCGCCAAGGAAATGAAGGGAGGAAAGAATGGCTAACACTCCGGACTATAGCTGGCCGCCGATGGAGAAACGCCGTATCATCGGCAAGCCCTATAAACGCACAGACGGGCCGCAGAAAGCCAGCGGGCGCGCCAAATACTCCTCGGATCTCAGTCCCAAGGACCTGCTTTTCGGGGTGTACCTGACCTGCCCGCACGCCCATGCGCGCCTTACCAGCATTGACACCAGCGCGGCGGAGAAGACCGCGGGCGTAAAAGCGGTGCACGTGGTTTCCCCCGCGGGGACCGAGATCCAGTGGGCGGGGACGGAAATTGCGGCGGTGGCGGCCACCACCGAAGAGATCGCCCGCGACGCGGTGCGCAAAATCAAGGTGGATTATGAAGTGCTGCCGCACCTGGTCAAGGAGGCGGACCTGAGCAAGGCCGGGGAGCGCGCCAAAGCAGCGGGCGAGAAACTGGTGGGCGATCCGGACAAGGCTTTCCAGGAGGCGGAAGCGGTTTGCGAGGGGCAGTACGGCATTCCAGTCGTTACCCACTGCTGCCTGGAGACGCATGGGCAGGTCATCCAGTGGCAGGGCGACCAGGTTTACGTGTTCCCCTCGGTGCAGGATGTCACGCACTATGCCGGCTCGCTGGCGCCGAACATCAAGGTGCCGATTGCCAATTTCCACGTCAAGCAGGACCACATTGGCGGGGGATTCGGCAGCAAATTCTCGCCGGATTCCTGGGGCGAGGTGGGAGCCAACCTGTCCAAGAAGGCGGGCGGCCGCCCGGTGAAATTGTTCCTCGACCGCGCCACCGACCAGATGATCGCGGGCAATCGTCCTTCGGCATACGCCAAGATCCGGATCGCGGGCAAGAAGGACGGCACGGTCACAGCGTGGCAGTCGGAATCGTGGGCTACGGGCGGTTTTACCGGCGGCGGCTCGCCACCGCTTCCGTATATCATCGACTCGATTCCGAACCAACGTCTGCATCACACGTCGGTGGCGGTGAACGCCGGGCCTAACCGTGCGTGGCGGGCGCCCAATAACCAGCAAGCCAGCTACCTGACGTGCAGCGCGCTGGAGGACTTCGCGGCCAAGATCGGGATGGACCCGATGGAAGTGTTTCAGAAGAATGTCGCCTACGCCCCGAGCGCGCGCGTGGAGACATACCGGTACCAGTTGCAGAAGGCCGCCGAGATGGCGGATTGGAAGAAGCTGTGGCATCCGCGCGGGCAGGGCGGCTCCGGCCCGCTGAAGCGCGGTCTGGGCATCGGCTTCAACGCCTGGGGCGGCGGAGGACACCAGAGCCAGTGCCGCACCACCATCCACCCGGATGGCTCGGTGCTGGTGGAAATCGGCACCCAGGATCTGGGCACCGGAACGCGCACCATCATCACCCAGGTGGCGGCCGAGACCCTGGGGCTTCCGATGGGCTCAATCAAACTGGCGATCGGGTCGAGCGACCTGCCGCCGGACAGCGCTTCGGGCGGCTCAACCACCGTGGGCGGCGTTTCGTCTTCGACACGCAAGTCGAGCATGAACGCGCTCGCCAAGCTGTTGGAAGCGGCCGCGCCGGCGCTGGGCGCCGAGGTCGAACAGTTGGAGGCGGTGGACGGCCACATCCGCGTGAAGGACAATCCCAGCAAGAGCCTCACGTGGCAGGCCGCGTGCCGCAAGCTGGGGATCGCCAAGATCTCCGAGATGGGCGTGAACGAACAACGCAATCCCATGGGCCTCAACAGCTCGGGCGCCGCCGGCATTCAGATTGCGGACGTCTCGGTGGATACGGAGACGGGGCTGGTCAGGATCAACCGCTATGTGGCCGTGCAGGATTGCGGCCTGATCATCAACCCGCGGCTGGCGGAAAGCCAGATCTACGGCGGGATCATCATGGGGATCAGCACCGCTCTGTTCGAAGAGCGCGTCATGGACCAGCAGACTGGCCTCATGCTGAACCCCGACATGGAGTTCTACAAGCTGGCCGGCATCAACGATATCGGCGAGATCATCGTGCATCTCGACATCCGGCCGGAAAACGACAAGCGCGGCGTCATCGGCCTGGGTGAGCCGCCGGCCATCGCCATCTGCGCGGCGGTTGGAAATGCGGTAGCCAACGCGATTGGAGTGCGGGTCCCCAACATCCCCATGACTCCGGATCGCGTGCTGGCCGCGCTGGAAGGGAGGAACGCATAATGCAGTCCTTTGAATTCGCCAATCCGGCGACCGTTCAGGAAGCCGTGGGCCTGCTCGGCCCCCGCTGGGGACAGGCCGACGTCCTGGCCGGCGGCACGGACCTCCTCAGCCTCATGAAAGATTACCTCCACACGCCCAAGCGCGTGGTGAACATCAAGAACATCAAGGAACTCGAAGGTATCCAGAAGAGCGACGCCGGGCTGCGCATCGGCGCGCTAGTCACCATGGAAGAGCTGGCCGCCAATGCCGATGTCCGCGCCGGGTACAAATCGCTGGCCGACGCGGCGGCGGGCATTCCCAGCCCGCAGATCCGCAACATGGGCACCGTGGGCGGCGACCTGTGCCAGCGCCCCCGCTGCTGGTATTACCGGCAGGGCTTCGGGCTGCTGGCGATGAAGGACGGCAAGCCGCTGGTGCCGGATGGCGAGAACAAGTACCACGCCATTTTCGGCGGCGGCCCGGCTTATTTCGTGAGCCCGTCAAGCCTCGGGCCGGCGCTGGTGGCGCTGGGCGCAAGGGTGAAACTGGTTTCGGCGAAGGGCAGCCGCGAGGTTGCGGCAGCTAAGTTCTTCGTCGCGCCCAAGGACGAAAACACGCGCGAGATCGCGCTTCTTCCGAACGAGATTCTCACCGAGATCCTGGTTCCGGCCGCCGCCGTGCGCAGCGCCACCTACGAGGTGCGGCAGAAGGAGGCGCTGGACTGGCCTCTGGCCACCGCATCGGTGGTTTTGCGCATGCGCGGCAATACGGTGGCCGCGGCCAAGGTGGTGCTGGGACACGTGGCGCCCACGCCTTGGGAAGCTGCCGAAGCCGAAAAGGCGCTGGCGGGCAAGACCATTACGGCGGAGTCCGCCGAAGAGGCCGGAAAGGCCGCCGTCTCAGGCGCCCAGCCACTCAGCCAGAACGCCTACAAGGTGCAACTGGCGAAAGTGGCGGTGAAGCGGGCGCTGCTCGAAGCGGCAAAGGTAAAGGCATAACCATGATGGAACGATCCGGTTTGACCAACATTGAAACCAGCCGCTGCGAGAAGCTGCGCTGGAAGGGCATGTTCATCGAAGCCGAGTGGGACCCGACGATCCAGCACAGCAACGATGGCGCCTTCTGGTGTCAGCACACGTTCAAGTGCCTGGGTCCGGACGGCCAGGCAGTCGGCGAGCTCGAGTGCACTCCGAGCCGGAAGTGTTACGAAGAGATTTAAACCGGCGGGGCGGGGCCATGGCCTGCCGGGAGCTGCGAACCGCAGTCCGTCATAACCGCAAGGATTCTCCCGCACGGAGCGGACAGAGACACAGACAATTGAGAGTTTTTCGAAGCTCTTCCTCTGTGGACGGCTGTGCCTGACGAGTGCAAGGGCGTGGTCAGGCGGGCAAGGCTGGGCTGTAGACGGACGCGCCTTCATTCAGCGAGCTTCTTCAGGATGTGCTTGGCAATGATTTCGTTCACTTCGTTGTGACGGGGCACTGGCTGGGACACTCCGGTCTTCGGGGTTGCGAAACCAATCGTGCCTCCCACCGTGGCGGATGAGGAAGCACCCTGATGCTTCGAGCTTGCGAATCAGGTCTGCCCGCTTCATCCCACCTTGAGCTCGGCGATTCTGCGGATGCCCGGAATCTCGCCGCTCGTGAGGTCCCGGTAGAGATCACGGAGGTTCTCCTCCAATTCCGCTAGCGTGTCTCCTTGGGTCAGATAATCGGGGAATTCCACGAAATATCCTAGCCACATGCCTTCATTCTGCCAGTGGACGTAACGAGCCGTGCCCATAACATCATTCTACTTCTTGCCGGGTTCCAGGTGTCGCCCATCAGGTAACCCAGCGCGGAAACAATCGCCAGTCGCCCAAAAGGGGCGAGAGTCTGCGGACGAGGTCGGCCCGCCGGAAGGCCGCCTGTTTGTTGAGTACCGACATTTTGGAGAATAGGTGGAAAATGCGTCTGTCCCGTTTCCCCTACACATGCGCGGCAATACGGTGGCCGCGGCCAAGGTGGTGCTGGGACACGTGGCACCCACGCCTTGGGAAGCTCCCGAAGCCGAAAAGGCGCTGGCGGGCAAGACCAATCGGGCCGCGCGCCCAGCCGTGAGCGGGAACCGTCTATATTGAATTGTGGGGCAAACCTGGCGGCGCACGCTGGCTGTGGGGCTGGCTTTCGTGCTGGCGATGGCGGGTACTTTCATCTTCGCCTACAGGGCCGGCCGGCGGGTGCGGCATTTGCGCGCGGAAAATGAGCCCATCCGCGCCTGGATGTCGGTCCCATTCATCGCCCATGCCCACCACGTCCCCGCCTCCGTGCTGTTTCAAGCCATTGGGGTTTCACCGCAGGAGCCGCGTGACCGGCGATCGGTTCGCCACATCGCTCACGACCTGAACCGCCCGGTTTCCGACCTGATGGGCCAACTGCAGCGCGCCATCGATGCCGCCGCGCAGCCACCTGGCGGCCACCCGCGATGAACGATCAGCTCCTGGCGGCGGTTTCCCAGTACGGCGCGCCGGCGCTTTTCGGAATCGTGACCATTGCGGCCATCGGCGTGCCGCTGCCCATCACGCTGCTTCTGATTGTGGCGGGCTCGATGATTTCGCAAGGCGCCATGAACCTCTGGTGGGCGATTGGCCTGGCCGGCGCAGGTTCCATCCTCGGCGATCAGGCCGGCTACGCCATCGGCCGATGGGGAGGGCCGGCTGTCGTCACCAAGCTGAGCGGCCTGTTCGGAAAGCGCGCCAGCCTGCAGGCCATGGAAGCCAAGACGAAAGCCTGGGGCGGTCCCGGCATCTATATCACCCGCTGGCTGCTCAGCCCCCTGGGACCCTGGGTCAATCTGGCCAGCGGCACGGCCGGCTACCCGTGGCATCGATTTCTCTTCTGGGACATTCTGGGTGAGCTCACGGGGGCGGCCGTGTATATCTCTTTGGGGCGGTTCTTCAGCGATCGCGTGATGGCCCTATACGCGGTTCTGGGCGACCTGACCTGGGCGATGGCGGCACTGCTGGCGGCCATCATTCTCGGATGTCAACTGCTGGCGAATCTGCACCGGGCTCGGGTCCAGTAAGGCCGGCGCAGGCGCCACCGGCCATTCGTCCAGGGGTATAATCTGCCTGGGAACGCAGATTCCGAAACGAGCACCCGGGCGGCACCCGGCAGCTAACGCGGTGCAATCCGGGCGCAGGTGCTGGAGGAAAACATGTACTGGCAGAAATGGTCTGAGAGACTGAAGAGGGAACTGAACCTCGACACGGACCCCGTGGCTGTGACTTTCGCGGGTCCACAGGCGTCAGGGAGCAGTTCTACCAAGGAAAAGGTGTCCGTGTGCCAAGCCCTGAAGAGAGCGAGCGACGGCGAGGCCGTCGTCATCACCCGGGAGACCTGCGGCTGCCCCGGCGGCCTGGTGAGTCTCGGGCTCGGCCAGACTCCTCCGCAGGGGAAAGAAAAACTGGTGGATTTCCTCATCCACAAGGAGAGGGTCTACTGCTCCCGTGTTGCCATGTATCGCAGTCAGCAGACTGTCTTGCCACCGGTGGGAGTGGGGAGTCAAGTCTTCTTCTCACCTCTTTCAAATGCCGATGTCTTGCCGGACGTGGTTGTGTTCATCGGGAAACCCGGCTCTCTTCACCATCTCATCACTTGCGCGGGCTACTGGGAAGGTGGTTCCATGAAGGCTGAGCCTGTCTGGCCCGGCCTGCAGGACCGGGGTCGCATACCCAGTGGTCACAGGTGAGATCGGACTATCGCTTTTGGATTTTGGGGCGAGGAGGTTGGCGGGCTTTGCCGAGGGCTATCTTCTCGTCGCGGTCCCCATGCATCGGATGACCGGTGTGATTTCCGCCCTGGACCAAGGGGTTGGCGGCGAGCGTGAGAAAGGACGCGAGAGCATTGAGCGGGAGATCGATGAACTGGGCGCGGTAGTGGCACAGATCTGAGTAACTTATACCGCTTTCGCATTGGAGCAAGTTAAAGTGAGGGGCTTACTGATTTGCCTGGCCGTTTCAGGTTTGCTGGCGGCCGCCGGCTGCTCGAAGGTGACACCGGCCGGCGAGACCGCGGCTCCGCCGGTGGTCGTGGTGACGCCGGTCCAACAAAAGGACGTTCCGGTTTACGCGGAATGGATTGGCACCCTGGACGGGATGGTCAATGCGGCGATCCGCGCGGAAGTAACAGGCTACCTGCTCAGACAGGAGTACCGGGAAGGGTCGTTCGTTCGGCAGGGGCAGTTGCTGTTCGAGATCGATCCGCGGCCGTTTGAGGCGGCGCTCGCTCAAGCTCAAGGCCAGCTTGCACAGGCCAATGGACAACTGGCGCAAGCCAAGGCGCAGCTCGTGCAGTCGCAAGCGCAGTTGGCCAAATCCGAGGCGGATCAGGTCAGGACCCAGCTCGATGTAGACCGATATACGCCGCTGGCGAAGCAACAAGCCATCACCCAGCAAGATCTCGACAACGCGGTGCAAAACAACCTGTCTGCCAAGGCCCAGGTCAAGGCGGCCGTGGCCCAAGCCGAAACAGCCAAGGCTCAGATTCAAGCCGCCAGTGCCGCGGTTGAGGCGGCCCAAGCCGCGGTCCAAACGGCCACGGTCAACCTTGGTTTCACCCGGCTCACTGCGCCCATCGACGGCATCGCGGGGGCGGCGGAGATGCAGGTCGGCGCCCTGGTCGGCCCGAGCAGCGGACCGGTGACCACGGTTTCGACGCTGGATCCCATCAAGGCCTACTTCACCGTCAGCGAACAAGAGTATCTCAGCTTCGGGAGGTTTTCGGATGGGGCCGATCCCGAAGCCACGATGAGACGACTGCAACTGGAGCTGATTCTGGCGGATGGGACAATCTATCCGCAGAAGGGGAAGTTCTTCTTCGCGGACCGCGAGGTAGATCCGAGGACGGGCGCCATCCGGCTGGCCGGACTGTTTCCCAACCGGGGAAACATTCTGCGGCCGGGCCAGTACGGCAAGGTCCGCGCGGTGGTTCGAACCGAAAAGGGCGCCCTGCTCGTCCCGCAGCGAGCGGTCATGGAACTGCAAGGCGCTTACCAGGTGGCCGTCGTGGACAGAGAAAACAAGGTCAGCATCCGGACCGTCAAGACCGGTGAGCGCGCCGGCGCTATGTGGATTATCAATGAGGGGCTGAAGCCGGGTGAACGGGTGGTGGTCGAGGGCGCCGACAAGGTTCGTCCGGGGATGCAGGTGAACCCAAAGGGGACCTAAGGCGCATGTCCAAGTTCTTCATCAACCGGCCCATCGTGGCCATGGTGATCTCCATCCTGATGGTGATCATAGGCGCGGTCACGGTGGTGTTTCTGCCGGTGGCTCAGTTCCCGAACATTGTCCCGCCGGAGGTTCAGGTATCGGCCACTTACGTGGGAGCGGACGCGCAGACCGTCGAGCAGTCGGTCGCCACGCCGATCGAGCAGCAAATGAGCGGCGTGGACAACATGAACTACATGTACTCTCTGAACGCCGCCGCCAGCGGGCAGATGAGATTGACGGTGAACTTCGATGTGAAGACGGAGCCGAACACGGACTTGATTCTCACCCAGATGCGCCAAACGCTGGCCTCCTCTCAGCTTCCGGCGGATGTGACGAACTATGGGGTCACGGTTCAAAAATCGATATCGGCTCCGCTCATGATGGTAGCGCTCGACTCGCCGCACGGCACCTATGACGCGCGGTTTTTGGCTAACTACTCTTACATCAACCTCAACGACCAGCTTTTGCGCGTGCCCGGCATCGCCAGCGTGCAGGTTTTCGGCGCGGGCCAGTATGCCATGCGGCTCTGGATCAAGCCCGACCAATTGGCCAAACTGGCTATCACCGTGCCTGATATTGTCAGCGCCATCCAGACGCAAAACACGGTGAACCCGGCGGGTAAGGTGGGCGGGGAGCCGGTACCGAAGGGCCAGGAATACACTTACTCCGTGCTGGCGCAAGGGCGCTTGGTTTCCCCGGAGGAATTCGGCCAGGTGGTGATCCGCGAGGCGCCGGATGGAGGAATCGTGCGGGTCAAGGACGTGGCCCGCGTGGAGTTGGGCGTTCAGGACTACACCGTCATCGGCCGCTTCAATGGGGAGCCGAGCGCCGTCATCGCGCTGTACCAATTGCCCGGTTCCAACGCCGTCCAGGCGGCTGCCGGCGTCAGGAAGCTGATGGCCGAGGCGAAGCGGCGCTTTCCGCAAGACATCGACTACGTGGTAGCGCTGGACACCACGCGGGCGGTCACCGAAGGCATGAAGGAAATCGTACAGACTTTAGTGATCGCGCTGGCACTGGTGATCGCCGTGGTCTACATCTTCCTGCAAGGATGGCGCGCCACGCTGATCCCACTGCTGGCCGTACCGGTCTCGCTGATCGGCACGTTCGCGGTTTTCCCGTTGTTTGGTTTCTCCATCAACACGCTCTCTCTGTTCGGCCTGGTGCTGGCGATCGGGCTGGTGGTGGACGATGCCATTATCGTCGTCGAGGCGGTGGCACGCCACATCGACGAGGGGCTGGCTCCCAAACAGGCGGCGGTGAAAGCCATGGAAGAGATCTCCGGCCCGGTGATAGGCATTGCGCTGGTTCTCTCCGCGGTATTTGTGCCCACGGCCTTCATACCGGGCATCACCGGCCGGCTTTACCAGCAATTTGCCGTAACCACCGCGATCTCGGTGATCCTCTCGGCGTTCAACGCCCTCAGCCTCAGCCCGGCTCTTTCCGCGCTGATGTTACGGCCGAGGAAGGCGACCAAAGGGCCTCTGGGGGTGTTCTTCGGCGGGTTCAACCGCTTTTTTGCACGCGGCACACGCACGTATGTCAGTCTGTGTGGCGGGCTGATCCGGAAGAGCGCGATGGCGGTAGTGATGCTGGCGGCCTGCGCCGTGGCGGCTGGTTTCTTCGGCAGCAAACTGCCGACGAGTTTTTTACCGGATGAAGACCAAGGCTACGTTTATCTCAATTTCCAGCTTCCCAAGGCGGCCTCGCTCCAACGCACGGACGAAGTGTGCCGGAAGATCGAGAAGATCGTGGCGCAGGTTCGGGGGGTGGAGTATTACACCTCCGTGGCCGGCTTCAGTCTGCTCAGCGGCGTCCGGAACACTTTCGGCGGCTTCTTTTCCGTCACCTTCAAGGAATGGGCCGGGCGCACGAAGAGGGAAGAGCAATATCACGAAATCGAACAGCGCTTGAACCGGGAGCTGGCCAGGCTTCCGGACGCGACCGCCTTCAGTTTCTCGCCGCCGGCCATTCCCGGTGTCGGCTCCGCGGGCGGATTCACCTTCGTTCTGGAGGACCGCGCGGGCCGGGATATCGATTTCCTGGCGAACAATTTGAACACATTCATGACGGCGGCCCGCCAGCGTCCCGAGATAGCCGGCTTGAACTCTACCTTCCTGGGGGGCGTGCCGCAACTGTTCGTCAACGTAGACCGGGACAAAGCGATCAAGCAGGGTGTGGCCCTCAGCGACGTCTACAAGACCATCCAAGCTTTCATGGGGGGCCTGTTCATCAACTACTTCAACCGCTTCGGCCGCCAGTGGCAGGTCTACATCCAGGCCGAAGGCGACTATCGGAACCGTCCCGAAAACGTGGGCCAGTTTTACGTGCGGAACAACAACGGCGGCATGGCGCCGCTCTCCTCCCTGATGAAGATCGAGCCTCGCCTGGGGCCTGAATTCACGATGCGCTATAACCTCCACCGCAGCGCGCAGATCAACGGCAATGCCGCGCCGGGCTATAGTTCCGCGCAGGCGATGGCGGCGC
Source organism: Bryobacterales bacterium (assembly GCA_963768385.1). Classification (GTDB taxonomy): domain Bacteria; phylum Acidobacteriota; class Terriglobia; order Bryobacterales; family Bryobacteraceae; genus Fen-178. The sequence goes on along the minus strand of CAVYHQ010000011.1, from coordinate 15,887 downwards.
TGGAAGAGGTCTTTGCGCAAACCATGCCGCGCGAAATGGGCTACGACTACATGGGCATGTCGTTCCAGGAGAAGCAGGCTCAGCAAGGGGTGCCGGCCTGGGTGATCTTCGGTTTCTCGCTGCTGTTCGTGTTCCTCATTCTGGCGGCGCTGTACGAGAGCTGGTCGCTGCCGTTCAGCGTGCTGCTAAGCACGCCGGTGGCCGTGTTCGGCGCGTTTTTGGTCTTGTGGTTGCGCCGGACCATCCTCAGCGCCGTGGCGCCGGCCTACATGGTGGCGATCGAGAATGACGTGTACTCGCAGATCGGCATGGTGATGCTGATCGGCCTGTCGGCCAAGAACGCGATTCTGATCGTGGAGTTTGCCAAGACCGCACATGAGAGAGGGAAGCCCCTGGTGGAGGCCGCTCTGGAAGGCGCCAGGCTGCGTCTGCGGCCGATTCTGATGACCTCCCTGGCGTTTATCTTCGGCTGCGTGCCTTTGTGGACGGCCACCGGCGCTGGGTCGGTGGCACGGCAGATCATGGGCACTACGGTCATCGGAGGCATGCTGGCGGCGAGCGCCATCGGGATCTTCTTCATCCCTGTCATCTTTTATTTGGTGGAGAGGGCCTCGGGCGCCGGGAGAGAATCCAATGTCACGTAGGAGTCACTTCCTGGTAGTCCTGGCGGCGAGCTGGCTCTCCGGCTGCGTGGTGGGGCCGAACTACCGCCGGCCTGCGGTCCAGACACCCGATTCGTTCCGAGGAACTACGCTGGCGGCATCCGAGTCAGCGTCCCTGGCGGATTTGAAGTGGTGGGAAGTTTTCAAAGACCAGAGCCTGGCGGAACTGATCCGGACGGCGCTGGCGCAAAACTACGATCTTCGTGTGGCGGTGGCTCGCGTGGAGGCAGCGCGCGCCAGTCTGGGCATCACACGGGCCGACCAATTCCCCAACTTCAACGCCACCGGCGACGTCGCCACCAATCGCCTCTCCCGAAACGGCTCGATGGCATTACCGCCATCGTTTATGCCTTCGCAAGATCGCACCTTTGGCTCGGTGACGCTCAATTTGCTCTCGTTCGAGGTGGATATCTGGGGCCGATTACGCCGCGCCACTGAAGCGGCGCGGGCCAATCTGCTGGGCGCGGAAGAAAACCGCAAGGCGGTAGTCGCCACGCTGGTGAGCGATGTCGCGGCCGCCTACTTCAGCTTGCGCGAGCTGGACTCCGAACTGGAGATCGCCAAACGGACGCTAGCTACGCGACAAGAATCGCTGAGCCTCATCAAGACTCGCCAAAGTGGCGGGGTGGCGACGCTTCTGGACCTGCGCCAGGCGGAGGAACTGGTCTACAGCGCCGCCGAAACCATTCCAGTGATGGAGCAACAGATTGCGCAAACCGAGAACCAGATCAGCTTGATGCTCGGAAAGAACCCCGGCGAAGTGGTCCGGGGGCGGAGCCTGACGGATCAGGAGTTGCCACCCGGCGTGCCCGCTGGTTTGCCTTCGGCGATGCTGGGGCGCCGGCCCGACATCCGCGCGGCGGAGCAGAACCTGATCGCAGCCAATGCCGAAATTGGGGTCGCCAGGGCTGCCTACTTCCCCCAAATCAGCCTGACTGGATTCCTCGGCGGGCAGAGCACGCAGCTCTCCAGTCTGTTCGGCCCGACCAGTGCCGTGTGGAACTTCACCCCGCAAGCCGCCCAGCCCATCTTCACCGCGGGCCGCATCAAATCGAATGTGAGACTGGCGGAAGCGTCGCGGAAGAGCGCACTGGCGCAGTACGAGAAGGCGATTCAAACTGCCTTTACGGAAGTCTCTGACGCGCTTGTCGCCCATCAGAAGGTGAGCGAGAGCGACGCGCAACAGGAGCGGCTGCTGGCGGCGGTCGAGGAGCGCACGCGTCTCGCCTACGTGCGGTATCGAGGTGGCGTGGACACGCTACTGAATGCCCTCGACGCCGATCGAGATCAGTTTCAAGCGCAACTGACTCTGGCGCGGATCAAGCTGAGCGAGTTGCTCAGCGTCGTCCAGCTCTACAAGGCACTCGGAGGAGGGTGGGAATAGACCGGCCTCCTGGCCGCACCGGGCTGGCGGCATAGACCGCCGGCGCCGCCCAACGCGTTCCGCCGGCGCGCCGGCGCGTCCCAAAACCGGACACCGCGGCCGGGCTAGCGCCCGGTTTTTCAACCAGTTGCCGATGGCAGGCCTCGTGCACACATTTCCGCGGACAACACATGAGCCTCTGGCAAGACCTCCGCTACGGCGCACGCACGCTGCGCAAAGCGCCCGGCTTCACCGTAACCGCCGTTGTCACCATGGCGCTGGGCATTGGCGCCACCACCGCCACTTTCAGCGTCTGCGATGCAGTACTGTGGAAGCCGCTGCCACTGCCCCACCTGGACCAACTGGTAATCGTGCTGCAACGAGTCCCCGACGATCCCAACGATTGGGTCAGCAATACCCCGGCCGACGCCGCGGACATCCGCCGCGAAAGTACCTCCTTCCAGGACATGGCGTTTTGGGAGGGCGGGAGCGCCAACATCGTGGGCGCGGGCGGAGAACCCGAGCGCGTCAAGGGTTACCAGGTCTCCGCGAATTTCTTCGACGTGCTGGGCGTCACCCCCGCGCGCGGCCGCGCGTTTCAACCCGGCGAGGACCAGCCGGGCCGGCAGCACGAGGTGGTGATCGGCGACGGGCTTTGGAAGCGCCGCTTCGGCGCGGACCCCGAGATTCTCGGCAAACTCATCCGGCTGGATAACGACGATTACACGGTGGTCGGGGTCATGCCGGAGAAATCCGAATTCCCCATCACCGCCGAGCTGTGGACACCGCTGGCTTTGGACCCCGAGGAGACGCACTCGCGCACCAAGCGGCGCCTCGAAGCCATGGGCCGGCTGAAAGCGGGCCGCACGGCGGCGCAGGCCGCGGCGGAAATCGACGCCATCGCCGCGCGCCTCGCCCGGCAGTACCCGGATACCAACAAGAACCGGCGCTTTCTGGCGCTGCCGGCGCGCCAGTTTCTGATTGGCCCTTATACCGGGCAGTACGTCCTCATGCTCTTCGGAGCGGTGCTGTTCGTGCTGCTGATCGCCTGCGCCAACGTCGCCAACCTGCAATTCGCGCGCGCCACCGGGCGCACGCGCGAAGTGGCCGTGCGCACGGCGCTGGGAGCCGGCCGCGGGCGGCTGGTGGCGCAGCTCCTCACCGAGAGTGTTCTGCTCTCGCTGGTGGGCGCCGCCCTCGGCCTGCTGGTGGCAAGCTGGGGCCTCGACTTGAACCGGGCTGCGATGCCGCCCGAAGTGGAACACCACGTCCTGGGATGGCGAGACATCTCGCTCGACAGCCGCGCGCTGGCCTTCACGCTGGCGGCGGCGGTGCTGAGCGGCATCCTGGCCGGCCTGGCGCCGGCGTGGCAAGGCTCGCGGACGAATATCAACGAAGCGCTCAAGGAAGGCGGCCGCAGCGGGGCCACGGGGCGCGGCAAGCACCGCCTGCGGGCCATCCTGGTGGCGGCCGAGATCGCGCTGGCCGTGGTGCTGCTGGTGGGGGCGGGCCTGATGGTCCGCGGCTTCCAAACGCTGGCCTCGAGCGGCGCGCGGTACGAACCGGCCACCATGCTCACGCTGGAGTTGGAGATCAGCGAGAACAAGTACCGCGAAGGCTACCAGCAGGCCGCGTTCTATCGCCAGGTCCTGGAACGGACGAGCGCCATTCCCGGAGTGCGCTCCGCCGTCGCGGTATCCTCGATGCCTTACAACGGCCAGCCTCCCTGGCGCATTTTCACCATCGAGGGCAAGCCGCCGGAACCGGGCGATCTGCCCAACGGCGGCTACCAGTCGGTGAGCGTGAACTATTTCGATACCATGCACATTCCGCTCCTCGCGGGGCGTTTGCTGAGCGCGGCCGACGGCGCCGATAGCCGTCCCCGCGTGGCGGTGATCAGCGAGCGCATGGCGCGGCGCTGGTGGCCGGGCGAGGCGCTGCCGGTCGGCAGGCGCATCCAGATCGGTGTTCCCGAGGAGGCCGGGCGATGGCTCACCATCGTGGGAGTGGTAGGCAACGCGCCGCAAAGCGTTTTCAACCGCGAACCGATCGCTACCGTCTACGTCCCCTACGTGCAGGCGCCCAGGACCGGCATGGATATCGGCGTCCGCGCCGGGCCCGAAGGGCACCCCGACCCCATGCGCCTGGCGCCGGCGGTCACGGCGGCCATCCGCTCGGTGGATCCCGAGCAGCCCATCACCGCCATGTCCACCCTGGAAACGCTGCGGCACAACGAAGCCCTGGGCATCGACTACATGGCCGTTTGGATGGGCGTTTTCGGCCTGCTGGCGCTGGCGCTTTCCTCCATCGGAGTGTATGGCGTGATGGCGTACCTGGTTTCCGAGCAGACCCATGAAATCGGCATTCGTATGGCCCTGGGAGCCCCGCGCGAAAATGTGCTCGGCACGATCTTCCGCCGCGGGATGCTGACCGCGGCCACAGGCCTGGCCGCGGGTCTGGCCGCGGCCTATGTGCTGGCCCGGCTGATGGCGTCGCTGGTCTGGGGCGTGACCGCCACCGATCCAGCCACCTTCCTTGGGATTGCCTTGGCGCTCATTGCCGCGGCCGCGCTGGCCATTTACATTCCCGCGCGCCGCGCCATGCATATCGACCCCATCGTGGCTTTGCGCTATGAATAGAATCTAGATGAAATCTTCCGACCCGCACACGCCCTCCATACTGATCGCCGACGATCAGGCCGATGTTCTGGAAGCGCTCCGCTTCCTCATCAAGGGCGAAGGTTACCAGGCGGAGACCGTGACTTCGCCCGCGGCCGCTTTGGACGCCGTGGAATCGCGCGATTTCGACGCCGTGCTGATGGACCTCAACTATACGCGCGACACCACCTCGGGGCAGGAAGGGCTGGACCTGCTGAACCGCATTCAGACCCTCGACGGCAACCTGCCGGTGATCGTGATGACGGCCTGGGGGTCGGTCGAGCTGGCCGTGGAAGCCATGCGGCGCGGGGCCCGCGATTTCATTCAGAAGCCCTGGGACAACGCGCGGCTCTCGGCCATTCTCAAGACCCAGATCGAGCTGGGGCGCGCGCTGCGCAACGGGCAGCGGCTGGAGGCGGAAAACCGGGCCTTGCGCGCCGAGCGCTTCCCGCAGTTGATCGCGCAGTCCGCGGCCATGCGGCCGGTGCTGGACGTGATTTCGCGGGTCGGGCCGTCGGATGCCAACGTGCTGATCACCGGCGAAAACGGCACCGGCAAGGGGCTGGTGGCGCTGACCCTGCACTCGGTCTCGCTACGCTCCACGCGGCCCCTGGTGACCGTCAACACGGGCGGGCTAGCCGAGGGGGTTTTCGAAAGCGAGCTGTTCGGCCATGTGAAGGGCGCTTTCACCGACGCCAAAGTCGACCGTGTGGGACGCTTCGAAATGGCCGACGGCGGCACCCTGTTTCTGGACGAGATCGCCAATATCTCGCAGGCCCTGCAAGCCAAGCTGCTGCGCACCATCGAGGCCGGCGAGTTCGAGCGCGTGGGGTCGTCGAAAACGCGCCGCGTGGATGTGCGCATTTTTTCGGCCACCAACGCCGACCTGCACGCGGCGGTGGCGGAGGGGCGGTTCCGCCAGGACCTGCTCTTCCGGCTGAACACCATCGAGATCCGGCTGCCGCCCCTGCGCGACCGCCGCGAAGACATTCCAGTGCTGGCGTCGCACTTCTTGCGGCAACACGCGGAACACTACCGCAAACCCCTCACGGGTTTCGACGAAAGCGCCATCAAGGCGCTGCTGGCGCACCTCTGGCCGGGCAACGTGCGGGAACTCGACCATGCCGTCGAGCGCGCCGTGCTGATGGCGCAGGGCGAGGCCGTCCGCGCGGCCGACCTGGGGCTGCGCGGCGGCCGCGAAGGCCCGCCCCGCATCGAGGAGATGAGCCTCGAGGACGTGGAGGCGCTGCTCATCAAGAAGGCGCTGGCGCGCTTTAATGGAAATGTGAGCCATGCCGCCAATGCCCTGGGGCTGAGCCGCAGCGCCCTGTACCGGCGTCTGCAACGATACGGATTGTGACCGCGGCAATCCCATGGCCCCCCACCGCAGATCCGTCACGCTGAGCCATGAAGGACGGGTGGTGCTGCTGGCCCTGCTGGCGGGGCTGCCGGGTTCGGCCTGCGCTCTGATCATTCTGTGGACCGGCGACTACGCCGCCCGAACGCAGTGGACCCTCACCATCCTGATCGCGGCCGCCTGGCTGGGTTTTGCCATGGCGGTGCGGGAGCGGGTGGTGTTTCCGCTGCAAACGCTCTCCAACCTGCTGGCCGCCCTGCGCGAGGGCGACTTTTCGGTGCGCGGCCGCTCGCCCCGTCCCGACGACGCCTTGGGCGAAGTGATGCGCGAGGTGAACACGCTGGGCAGCACTTTGCGCGAGCAGCGCCTGGGCGCCATGGAAGCCACCACCATGCTGCGCACCGTCATGCGCGAAATCGACGTGGCCATTTTCGCCTTCGACGAGCGCCGGCGGCTACGGCTGGTGAACCGCGCGGGCGAGCGCCTGCTGGCCTCCACGGCCGAGCGCCTGCTGGGCCAGACGGCCTTGGAATTGCGCCTGGCCGCGTGCCTGGAAGGCCCGCAGCAGAGCACTTTGCAGGCCGCGTTTCCCGGCGGTGCGGGGCGCTGGGGAGTGCGCCGGAGCAGGATTCGCGAGCGCGGGCTGCCGCTTGAGCTGGTAGTCATCTCCGACCTCACCCAGGCCTTGAGCGAGCAGGAGCTCGAAGCCTGGCAGCGCCTGGTGCGGGTGCTGGGCCACGAGCTCAACAACTCGCTGGCGCCCATCAAATCCATCGCCGGCAGCCTCGAGAGCATCCTGGCGCGGGACCGCCTGCCGGAGGACTGGCGCGAGGACATGCGGCGCGGGCTCAACGTCATCACCTCGCGGTCGGATAGCCTCACCCGCTTCATCGGCGCCTATGCGCGCCTGGCCAAACTGCCGCGCCCGCAGTTGCAGCCGCTCAGCGTGGCCGAATGCGTAGGACGCGCGGTGAGCTCCGAAACGCGGCTGGCGGCCGAGGTGGAACCGGGTCCTCCGCTGACCGTCCGCGGCGATCCGGACCAGCTCGAGCAGGTGCTGATCAACCTGCTGCGCAATGCCACGGACGCGTCGCTGGCCGGGGCGCCCTCTGGGCCCGGCGCGGTGCGCATCGGATGGCGGCGCGATGGGACCATGATGGAAATCTGGGTGAAGGACGAAGGTCCCGGACTGTCGGGCACCGCCAACCTGTTCGTGCCCTTCTTTACCACCAAGCCGGGAGGCTCGGGAATCGGACTGGTGCTCAGCCGGCAGATCGCGGAGAGCCATGGCGGAGCGCTGTCGCTGGAAAACCGGACGGACGGCCCGGGGTGCGTGGCGCGCCTGCGGCTGCCGGCGTGAGCGCGCGTTACCGCCGCGACACGAAATTCAGCGAGATCCTGGTTTCCGCCTCGACCGGCACGCCGTTCAGAAGCGTGGGTCTGTAGGTCCACTGCTTCACCGCCGTGATGGCGGCATTCCGCAATAGCGGATGGCCCTGCAACACCTTTACGTCTTTGACCTTGCCATCCACGCCAATCACCGCTGTGAGGATCACCTCTCCCCCCGCGCCCGACTGCTTGGCGATGGAGGGATATTCGGGGTCCCTGTGAGAAATCAATTGGGCCTGCTGGACCTGTCCGCCGCTGGGGTTTGTCCTGGCTGCATTCGCCGCCTGGGCGGGAGCACCCTGCGGCACGGCCGCCGGCGGAAGGGACGTCAACAGAGGCGGCGGCATGCTGTTCACACCGACGGGGACCGGCGCCGACACCGCCTCGCCGCCGCGGCCCACGTCCGGCGCGTCGGGCAAATCCGTGGAACGCACCGGGCGCAGTCTTTGCGAAAGCGAGTCGGTGTTGAACGGTTTGGCGGGTGTGGCACTGGGCCGCGCCTCGTCCTGGGCCGGGGGCTCCTCGCCGGACACGGAATCGGGAGCGGCGGGGCCTGTGGAAGCGCCCGTGGGCTTAGCCAAACCTGGCGGCGGTGCGCCCTTGGAATCCTGCGCCTTCTGCCCAGGTTCGGGCATGGGCGACGGCCGGGTCTGCAATATCCGGACCGATTCGCTGGTGGTTCTCGTCTGGTCGGCTCCCGTCACCTCCATGCGGAAAACGACATCGGAGGTAGAGGGTGAATACTCGATGCTGCCGCTGCGGAGCAGGGCGAGATCCATATCGACGTTCTCGTGCTGCGCGCCGTCGGCGATCGACAGCACCGCGTGCGTCGCGTTCTTGATGGCATTGGACTCGCGGTTCCATGTCAGCATGAGTTCCGCCCCCGAGTGCTCGACGCGCAGGGCCAGCGGCGAAGAATCCTGCTGCGTGGAAACGGGAGACCGGCTGGCGCGATGCAGGAAGCCGGGATACACGAACAGAAGCACGATCACCAAGAGCTGGGCCGCGGCGAGCGCCGCCATGCGCGCCAGTTTCACGCTGCGGTGCACGGCCGGCGGCCCGGCCGCCGGCGGCGCTTCCACATCAGGGATGGGATCGCCCGGCAAGGCGCCCACAGCGTCGTTCTCCTGGGCCGGGGCTGCGGCCGCCGGCTCGGGGCTCTTCTCGGGGGCGATTTCCGGTGCGGGCACTTCTACAAAAGGAGGCGGAACCGGCGGCGCGATCTCCCGCCGGGAGGCGATCGGAACGATCTGCGCGCGCACCGGCGGTTTTGGAACCGCGGTCTCGGGAGGAGCCGCCTGGGCAAGCTCCAGGGCGGGCTGGCTGGTCACTTCAACCGGCGTCAACGGCGTCAATTCCGAAGACCGGAAAGGAAACTCGAGATAGCTGGCATCGCCCTGCACGGTGCCGTGTTCCCAGATGAAAATGCCGGCGGTGCTGGCCTTGGTAGCGAAGGGCCGAACCACCAGCGCCACATGGCGCGGATCTGGGAAGCGCGCCTTGAACAGGGCCAGATCTTCGGCGTCCAGCGCCAGCCCTTTTCGCGTGTGGCTGCGGAAGAAACCGGCCACCACCAGGCCGCCGGGCCAGAGGGCACCCCGCGCCGCTGCTCGACGGCGCGTTCGAGCCGTCCCATGTCGGCATCCGACAGCCGGTACAGCGGTCCGCGGCTATAGTCGCACGCCACCAGCTCGTAATCTTCGATTGACACCACCGCCGGGTCTCCCGGCGACACGTACCCCAACAGCAATCCGCCGATTTCCGATCCGCGCGAACTTAGCGAGCGGAAACTCTCCACCGCTTCGCGATCGAGCCGGTCGATCAGCGCGAAGGGGATTCGCACCGATACCGGCTTTTGCGGAACGGCCCAGGTGTAACAGAGCGGCGCGGAAGACTGCGGCTCGAAACGTTCAGCACGCATAGTGGACTCAGCCATGGGATAGCCTCCGTCGGCTCCGCCCCTCGGGGCGGCGCCGACCCACGATGATTTTACGCGATTTTCTTTGTCTGAGACTACTCTTTTTCGATAGTTTACCAAGGTTAACATTCGATCGTGTTATTCGCTGAGCCATTGATAACATTAGTTATGGAAGGAATGTGACCTTCGATAATGTTCGGATACTCCCGCCATATATTCTAGTAATTTTCAAATAAGCTTCTTATAATTAGGCGGAAAATGAGCGCGAGAACCTGCTTGCTTTGCGGCAAGCCGCTAGGTCGGATCTGGGTGGGCGCGGGCGACGATTTTTGTTCGCGCGAGCATGGCAACCAGTACCGGTTGAAACGCGGGATGGACCGCCTTACGGAAGCCAACAAGATCTCGAGCCTGATGCGCCGGCGCGAAAACCCCAGGCCGATTACGTCCGCGAGTATGCCGCTGGATTCCGCCTCCGCGCGCCGCGATTTCCCGGAGGCGAAAACTCCAGCCGCCGGCGGAACGCGTTTCCCGTCGTTGCGCCGGCTGGCCGTGTCTTCGACGCCGCGGATCTTGCCGGTGTCCGAGCGCTACGTGCCGCCGCGTTTGCCGCGGCGGGGCGGATCTTCCGAGCCGCGGCGGCCGGATTCGTCGCTCCTGTGTTTGTCGGGGCGCAAAACCGCACCCCTGGCGCCGGCGCTCAGGGCCGCATTGCCGGTGCGAATCCCGCGGGCTCGAGCCGCGCTGCTACGCGATCGCATACTCGGGACCGAGAGCGAACACCGCGGGTTCGGCGCCCTCCGGCACGCCGACATTGACGCGCACGCCGCGTTTGGCGGCCTCGCCCCGTCCCGGATGGAACCGCCGGGCGCAGCCTGCTTTCTGAATACCCAACGCCCGCGGGGGCTGGAGGCGCCTCCCAGAACCGGCGGCATGCAGGGATTGTTTCGCGGCTTCGGATTTCGCCGGCCGGCGCGCGGCGGGGCCGCTTGCGCCCGGCCGCTGAAGGCGCGCGTGGCGGTGGCATCGCTGGCCTCGCCCGCGCGGCAGTACCTGTACGGCCGAAAGACGTGGAACGGTCCCGCTGGTCCCCGTGCCACCAGCCTCAGCCTCTCGACTCACGAGTTAGTGTATCCGTCATTGTTGGCGCGCGTGGGGGCAACCGGAATCCAGTGGCCCAGCGCGGCGCGGATGGGGAGGCGCAGACCCTACAATGGAACCGCGCCGGCTGTCCGCGAGTGGGGCCCGCTCTGGAACGTCTCCGGACTTGCCAACTTTCCCAATTCGAGGCGGTCCCTGGCGGCGGAGCGGGGAATGCCCACGCCTTGCCTGGTGGCCCTGCCGCTCGCGCCGGTCCGCGCCAATGGCGCGCCGCACGTGGCATTGGCGCCTTTCGCGCCCCAGAATTCGCCGTTTGGCTATAAGGAGTACCAAGAGAAATGAGCACCACCGTAATCAGAAACGTCGCTAAGGTAACGAGCCTCCGGACACCTCCCGCGGAAAGCTCCGAAAAGAGCGCAGCCGGACCCTCCGGGCCGGGTTATCTGGCGCGCGCGGTCGCGCTGCACCTGGCCGGCCAACGCGAGGAAGCCCTCAAGCAGTTACAGCGCGCCGTGGCGGCCAACGAAAAATCGGCCGAGATCTACCGCGCCATGGGGCACATCCAGTTCGAGCTGGGCAACTTCGAAGAGTCCGCCAAGAGTTATCGCACGCTGGCGCAACTGAAGCCCCAGTACGCCATGGGCTGGTTCAACCTGGCGGTCTCGCTGGAGCGCAGCAGCGTTTGGGACGGCGCCGCGGAAGCCTTTCACAAGGCATGCACGCTTGATCCCAAGCACCTGGAGGCCCAATTGGGCCTGGGGGTCTGTTACCTGCGGCTGGAAGACCCGAAGTCGGCGCTGGCGTCTTTCGAGCACTGCCTGGAACTCTCGCCGGATCACGAGGACGCGCTGTTCGGCAAGGCCGTCGCCGTGCAGTCGCTGGGCCGTCCGGATGAAGCGTCGCAGATTTACCAGCGCATTTTGAAACGCAATCCGGAGTCCGAGGAATCGCTCTCGAACCTCATCCTGATCGGCCTGTCGAAGGAGAATTTCGACATGGTGCGCGAGCATTCCGAGCGCCTGCTGGAGCTGCATCCGGAATCGACCGTGGCGCTGGAAGGCCTGGCCGCCTGGGCCAGCGCCGCTGGGGAGCACGGGCTCACGGCCAAGTTCTGCACGCTGCTGGTTTCGGCCGTGCCGGGACATTTCGAAGGCTGGTTCAACCTGGCGCTGGCGCACCAGAAATCCGGACGCTGGGAGCAGGCCGCGGAAGCCTACGAGGAAGCGCTCAAGCTGCGGCCGCAGTCCTGCGAGGCCTATACCAACCTGGGAATCGTACGCGAGCAACTCGGCGACGACAGCGGCGCCCGCGCCGCCTACGACCGCGCTATGAAGGCCAACCCAGACGCGCTGGCGCCGGTCTGGAACGTGGCGCTGCTGCTGGAGCACTCCGGGCAGGTGGAGGAGGCCGAGCGCTGGTACAAGCAGGTGCTGGAGAAGGCTCCCAAGGAGGATGAGGCTCGCTTCCGCCTGGGCTATCTGCGGCTCCAGCGGGAAGACTACCGGGGCGCCGCCGAGGCCTTCGAAGGCTGCGTAAAATATCGGCCGCAGTGGCCGGAAGCGTACGCCAACCTGGCGCTGGCCTATAGCGGCATGGGCGACCGCGACCGCGCCGAGCGCCTATACGAGAAGATGCTCGACAACGATCCGAAGTCCGTGGATGCCCTCCGCGGGTTGGCCGCGCTGGCCATCCAGGCCTCGGATTTCGATACGGCGCTGGAGTTTCACGTACGCCTGATCGACCTGGGCGAGCGTTCCGCCGAGGTGCTCTACAACACCGGTCTGATGCACGAAAAGGCGGGGCAGCTCGACAAGGCCGTCCGCCTGTACCGGGATGCGCTGGCGCAGCAGCCCGACATGCCCGAGGCGCTGCTCAACCTGGGCCGCATTCTGGAATCCAACGGCCGATCCGAGGAAGCGCGCGCCTGCTGGAGCAAAGCGCTGGAAGCCGAGCCGGCGCTGGCGCAAGGGTATTTCGGGCCGTCGATGGATTGAGGGGAGCGGCAAGAGTCACCACTGCACTTCCGCGCCGCTGGTTTGGGGGTTTCGTAGCCTGTCACCGAATTAATTGAGAGGCCGCGCCGCGCGATACTATCGACACATGATTCGTTTGCTTGCGTGGTTGTGTGCTTTTGCCGCCCTCAGCCTGGCCCAGGATGCCCTGGCGCCGCATTCGGCCTTCGAGCCACCCGCCGCCAGGGCGGCGGCCTCGCTGACGGCCAGCACTAAGGACGCGCGGCGCGATCTGCTCACCACCGGCGAGAAGTCGGATTGGAACGAGACGGCGCCGTACGCCGAGGCCGTGGAACTGGCCCGCCGCTTCGAGCACGCCTCGCGGTTCGTCAAGGTGCTGGATATCGGCACGACGCCCGAGGGCCGCACCATGATCGCTATCGTGGTATCGAAGGACCGCGCCTTTGCACCCGCGGCGGCGGCCAAGACCGACAAGGCGATCATCATGATCCAAAGCGGCATTCACGCCGGCGAAATCGAGGGCAAAGATACGGCGCTGATGCTGGTCCGCGACATGATCGGCGGCAAGCGCTACGCCGGGTGGCTGGACCATGCCATCTTCGTCGTCATTCCGGTGTTCAACGTGGACGGGCACGAGAACTTCAGTCCCTACCACCGGCCGAGCCAGAACGGGCCGAAGTCCACGGGGCTGCGGACCAACGCGCAACGGCTCAATCTGAACCGCGATTACATCAAGGCGGACACGCCCGAGATGCGCGCGTGGCTGCGGCTGTTCAACGCGTGGACGCCCGATTTCCTCATCGACAACCACGTCACCGATGGATCGGATTTTCAATACGACGTGACCTGGGACATGGCGCGCAACCAGGATCTGGCCGAACCGGCGGGCGCCTGGGTGCGAGAGAAGTTCATTCCCGAGCTGGACCGGCGCATGGCCGCGGACGGCCACCTGGTGGCGCCCTACGGCAGTCTACGCTCGGCCGGGGCCCGGGGGCACCCCGGCGCGAATTCTTCATGGAAGTGTTTTCGCCGCGCTATTCGCACTTGTACGCCGCGGCGCAGAACCGCCCCTCGCTGCTGGTGGAGACGCATAGTTTGAAGGCGGCAAGAACGCGCGCCTGGGCGAACTACGATATCATGCGGCACTCCATCGACATCATTACGGCCGATCCCCAGGCGTTGCGGCGCGCGGTGCGGGAGGCGGACCGCGAGATGGCGTCGCGCGCGGGCGTGCGGACGGCGCCGCCCGTCTACCTGGCCGGCAAGGTGAGCGACAAGAGCCGGCCGCTGGTGTACCACGCGCTAAAGACCGGGCAGTTTCAGAGCGAGCCGGACGATCTCGATACGCGCATTCACGACCAGATCGATACCACCGTCGAGGCGCGCATGCCGCTGGGCTACCTGCTTCCCGCAGCGTGGAAGGAACTGGCCGAACTGCTGGCGCTGCACGGAATCGAAATGGAGCGCACCACGAAGCCCATCGAACAGGAGTTCGAAACCTACCGGTTCACGGGGACGAAGTTCGCGGGCGCTTCGTTCGAAGGCCGCGTGATGGTGGATTTCGAGGTGAAGCCGGTGCGGGAGAAGGTCGCATTGCCGGCGGGGTCGTACTGGATTCCCATGAAGCAGCGGCGCGCGCGCCTGATTCTGTCGATGCTGGAACCGCAAGCCCCCGATTCCCTGGCGCGCTGGGGATTCATGAATCAGGTGTTCGAGCGCGGCGGGCGAGGTGACGCCGGCGACGCGGGAAGATATCCGATGGTGCGGGTGTGGGAGAAGACGTGGTAGGCGTTACTGCTTTTTCTCGCCGGGGCGCAAGAGCGTGGGGGCTGCCTTCTTCTGCTCCTCCTTCTTTTCCTCGTCATCGGCGGCCTTCTGGTCGGCGGCCTTCGCGGCCTCGCGCTCGGTGGGCGTCATGGCCTCTTGGAGCGCCTTCCTTTCCTTCCGCTGGCGGGCTTCGACATCCTTGGTGCGCCGGCCCAGGTCCTCCTGGGCCGCCTCGAGGCTGTCGGCGGTGGTTTCGATGGCTTGCTTCAACACGAAACCGTAACGCTCCAGATCCTTCGGATGGCTGTCCTGGGCCTTCTGCAACAGGGGAAGCGTTTCCTTCTCGACGGATGCCACGGCCGCCAGACCGGGCTTGATGTCCAGCCTGCGCCCGATGGCCTCGTCGGCCACGTCGTCCATGGCATCGATGATCTGGGAGTAATCGTCCAGCGCGTCGTGGATGAGGATCGAGCGGCCGGCTTTTTCCTTGGCGAGCAGGCTCTTGACCATTTCGGCGCGCTGCCTGGCGAAACCGGCGTAGAGCTTGAGGCGCAGGTTGGGCTCTTGCGCCTCCTTGATCTGGTCGGTCTCGTCGGCGGTGAGAAAATCGCGGTGCGATGGGCCCTGAGAGTATCCCGGCGCCGCCAGCAACAGACAGCACAGCAGGGTCTTCACTTTCGTTTGCCCTCCATCAATCCCAGCAGCAGCTCGTCGTGGACCTGCTGGACCCGGGCCTTCACTTTATCCAGCAGCGGCCGGTCCGCGAAATCCATGTCCCGCTGGAAACTGTCGAGCTTCCTCGACAGGTCGCGCGTGGCGATTTCGGCCGGCTTGAACCATCGCGGACTGTTGCGCGGGTTCTTACCGGTTTTCATGAGGGAATCGTAGGCGAGGTCCACGGACTGCTGGATTTCATCGGCAGCCGCGGCGACCGCCTGGTTATCGCCTTTCCCGTACGCTTCCCGCGCAGCCTTGAAAGCCACGGCGGCGTTGTCGAGCGCCAGTCTGGAGCGCTTTCCCAGGTTGGATTCCGCGAGGGCCGGTTTGAGGTCCGCCCGCAAGGACCCCGCCCACGGGCACAAGAACATCAGCACCGCCGGCAGCAATCCGATCCGCATCATTGCTTCTCCAGCTCCCTCTGCAAGATCCTGGCCCTCTGCCGCGCCTGGAACTCCTGGTCCGGATTCTTGCCCTGGCTCATGGAGAGGAACCGCTGGTAGGCTTCCAGGGCGGGCTTCACTTGATGAAGCTTGTCTAAGATGATCGCACGAAGGAACCAGTTTCCGGGAGTGTCTTCGCCCAATGCCCGGGCCCGGTCAAAGGCCGCGAGCGATTGCGGGTAGTCCTCCATCATGTACAGCATGCCGCCCAGCTCGCTCCAGGTCATGGCTTCGCCGGGCTTGAGCTTGGCAGCCTCGTAGAACTGGGTGGCGGCCGGCGGGAACTGCCTTTTGTCGCGGAGGGCGCGGGCGTACATCATGCGCACGTCGTAGTTGGAAGGCTCCGCCGCCACCGCCTTTTCGAGCAGCGGCAGCGCCTTGTCGAGCTGTTTGTCAAAAACATAGGCCATCGCCAGCGCCACGCGGTTTTCCTGGGCAGGCTCCTTGGCGTAAGCCTCTTCGAGATGCGGAATGGCGCCGGCGTATTCCTTGGTTTCGAGCAGCAGCTCGCCCAGGCGGCCCTGGGCCGCGGCGTTCTCGGGA
>CAVYHQ010000010.1:0-157024 GCA_963768385.1 Bryobacterales bacterium | reverse complement strand
GCTGTAAAGCTCCGGGAGCGGGATGACCTCTTCGTGCGCCGCCACCTGGAAAACGCTGTCGGCGGAGGTGTAAACGATGGGCGAGCCGGTGCGCATGTGCTCGGGCCCCAGTTCCTCGATGATTTCGGTGCCGGAGGCCGCCACGTTGCCCAGAGACTTGCGGCCGATGCGCCGCTCGAATTCGCGCATGATTTCCGGCGGGAACCCGTGCGGGTAGAGCGGGAAGGGGCGTGCCAGGTGGATGCCCGCCATTTCCCAGTGGCCGGTGGTTGTGTCCTTGCCGGGCGAGGCCAGCGTGCAGCGCCCATAGGCGCCCTCGGGAGATTCGGCCGGCGCGATGCCCGCCAGCGGCTTGATGTTGCCCAGCCCCAGCCGGGCGAGGTTGGGCACCTTCAGGCCGCGGATGCGGGCGATGTTGCCGAGGGTGTCGGCGCCAGGGGGGTCGCCATACTCGGCGGCGTCCGGCATGGCGCCGATGCCCACACTGTCGAGCACGATCCAGATTACACGGCGGAACACAACATTCGAGGGTAGCACGCGCGACACGAACCCTACTCGCTCCGCAGCGCCAGCGTCGGTTCAACGGACGCCGCTCGCCGCGCGGGAAGGAAACCAGCCAGCGCGCCAGCGGCGAACAGGACGACGGTGGCGCTCACCATGGTCAGCGGGTCCCACGGGTCCAGACCAAACAACCGGCTCTTGATCAGCCGTGTGGCCGCCAGCGCCGCAGGCACGCCCATGGCGGCGCCGGCGGCAAGCAGGAAGAGAGTCTCCTGCATAATCAGCCACAGCACATCGCTTCTTTGCGCGCCCAGGGCCATGCGGACTCCGATTTCGGCGGTGCGGTGCGCCACCCGGTAGGCCACGATTCCGTAGATACCGATGGCGCCCAGGGCCAGCGCCAGCAGCGCAAAGAAGCTTGCCAGCGTGGCGAACATGCGATCCTGGCGCAACTGGCTTCGAATTACCTGCGGCAGGGTTCTCACCTCGCTGATCAGCGCGTCGCCGTCGATCGCCAGGATTTCGCGGCGCAGTGACGGCGCCAACCCGGTGGGTTCGGACACCGTGCGTACGTGCACTACGCCGGAGGCCCTTGCCGGCTCCTGCCACATCGGGTGAAAGACCATCGGCCGGGTCTGCTCGCGGATGGAGCCATACTTGGCATCGCCCACCACGCCTATGATCTCGTACCGGCCGCTCGAAGCCTGGCCGCGATCGCCGAAGCGTTTTCCGATCGGGTTTTCGTTGCCGAAGAATCGCCGCGCGAAGGTCTGATTCACCAGGGCCACGAGTGGCGTGTTCTCGCGGTCTTGTTCCCCAAACTCACGGCCCGTGAGGATGTGAATACCGGCGGTCGCGAAGAATCCGGGACTGACCAGGTTCTCGGACACCATGGCATCCTGAGCGGGCTGGCCCGGGCGGTCGATCCACACCGTCTGGTTCCATCCGCCGTTTCCAAACACGGCATCTCCCGCCAGCGCCACGCTTCGCACCCCTGGCAACCCCGACACGCGCCTGGTCAACTCCATCCAAAACCGTTGCCTGGCCTGGGGGGTGTTCCCAGTCGGGCGAACGTCCATTAAGAGCAGGTTCTCGCGCGCCAGACCCAAGTCCGCAGCGCCCAGGTTCCTCAAGCTGCGCGCGGCCAACCCCGCGCCGATCAGCAGAACCATCGAGAGGCCGATTTGAACCGCCAGGAGCCCCTTGGCGAGTGGCAGGTTCGACACGCCTCTCTGGCTGCCCGGACCGTGCGTGGCACGAATCGCGGGCATCAGTCCGAACAATAACCCGGTCGCAACCGAGAGAGCCAGGCCGAAGCCCAGCAAGCGGTGGTCGAGCCGGAAATCGAGTGCCACGCTCAGCGGATCGCGCACCAGGAACCCCAGCAAGAGACGGTGTCCCCAACCGGCGATCAGCAATCCCAGTGCGCCGCCGGCCAATGCCAAAAGGAGATTCTCGGTCATCAATTGGCGGACCAGCCGCCATCGCCCGGCCCCGAGCGCCAGCCGGATGCCGATTTCGCGCGAGCGGGCGGCCGAGCGGGCCATCAGGAGATTCGCCAGGTTGGCGCACGCGATCAGGAGAACCAGTCCCGTGAGACCGATGAGGATCTTCAGCGTGCTGGAGTACTCCCAATAGGTCCACCTCACGCCCGAGGCGCCCTCGGTGGCGCGATTCACCAGGAGCCTCTGCGCAAGGAACGCCTTGCGCTCCCGCTCGGGCGATAGCTTGAAGTCATCCCGAAGCGATTCCAGCGCCTGCTGGAACAACGGTTCGAGTTGAGCGCGTGCGCGTTCGACCGAAACGCCGGGCCGCAACCGGCCCAGCACCCAAACCTGGCCCGGATCCTGGTCCACCGCGAGAGGAACCCACAGATCCGGAACCATCCCGCGATCCAGACCAAAGAACTCCGGCGGCATTACGCCGACGACGGTGAAGCGCTCGCCGGACAAACGCACATCGGCGCCGAGGGTTGACGGATCTCTTCCGAACCGCCGGCTCCAAAACGCGTAGCTGATTACTGCTACGTGATTGGCTGCGCCAGCCCGGTCATCGTCCGGGCCGAAGGTGCGTCCCATGAGAGCCTGGATTCCCAACGACGGAAAGAAGGAGCCCGAAACTTCGTGCGCCCTGGCGCGTTCCGACATACCGCCGGCTCGGAATACAGGACTCGACGGGCTGATCGCGAAAACGTCCGAGAGCACGCTGTGGTCCCGGCGAAAATAATCGAAGACCGGGTAGGGGAGATTCGTCATCATGTTGCCATCGGGGTGCGCTCGGACGAACTCCACGAGTTCCTGCGGATTCTTTACCGGCAAGGCGCGGAGCAGCATGACATCCATCAGGCTGAAGAGGGCGGTATTGGCCCCGATGCCCAGAGCCAGCGAGAGAACCGCCACCACACTGAACGCCGGCGTTCTGGCCAGCGTGCGGGCCGCATAGCGCAGGTCCTGCCAGAGCGTTTCGAGAGCGGCGAACGTCCACATATGGATTTCCTAAGCGGTATCCATAGATCAGCCTACCGCACCTCGCCCAAGCCATAGAACACGCTCACGGTGGTGGAGAGCCATTGCTGAATCGGCCGCCCGAGATCGCGCCAGGTGCGTATGGTGAAGCCCACGCGGAAGTGCTTGCGACGATCGACCGCTACGGCCGCCCTGCCGGAGTACTGTAGCAGCGAGCTGTTGAAATAACTGTCGTCAGGCCCGTACCAGATGTAGCCGCCGCCCAGCCCGGCCGACAGTTCCACGCGCCCGGTGGCAACCGAAACGATTCCGCGCAGTCCATAGTCCAGATAGCCGACTTCTCCCCGCGGGTGCTCGCACCCGTACCGGCTACATGAAGTTCCAGGCAGCCAGGAGCCGGTCCATCCAGCCTCCGCCGCAAGGTACTTCTGGAGACGCACTTGGTTGCCCACATGCAGCGCGGGACCAGCGGAATACTCGCTGGCTTTCCAGCCGCTGAGCGGAAACACACCGCCGCCGCCGACTTCCAGGTTGTGGCGCGCCACGCCGTCCTGCGCCGCCAGAATTCCGGCCAACAAGCTCATGAAGACAAGACAACCGGGATACCGTTTCAAGCGACGGGTTTCCTCTACCACCAAGACCCGCCAATCGCCGAAGTCAACTACAGTACCGCCGTGCAAAGGATATAATTGTCTTGATCCTCGGTATCGGAGTCCGTTCATGCAGTCTCGCCGTGTTTTCATGAGCAAAGTGGCCACTGGCCTCGCGGGCACATTGGCCGCCTCCAACGTGCTGGGCGCGAATGATCGCATCCGCCTGGGCATCATCGGACCCGGGGACCGCGGGACCGAGATCCTGCGTGAAGCGCTGGGCTGCGAAAACGTCGAGTGCGCCGGCGCCGCCGACGTCTATACCAAACGGCTGGAAGACGTCAAGAAGATCGCGCCCAACGCCAAGACCTACCTCGACTACCGCCACCTCCTGGAAGATAAGAGTATCGACGCGGTGCTGATCGCCACGCCCCAGCACCTGCACTGCGAGCACTTCGTGGCCTCGCTCGACGCCGGCAAGCACGTCTACCAGGAAAAAACCATGGCGTTCACCGTCGAGCACGCCAAGAAGATGCGCGCGGCCTGGCAGCGGGCCGGCAAGCGCACCGTCCAGATCGGGCACCAGGGGGTCTCCAGCGGCCAGATGCCCGACGCCGCCAGATTTCTGAAGCCCGAGCTGATGGGCAAAATTACCGCCATCCACGCGCACATGTACCGCAACACGCCCCATGGGAAGCCCCAGTGGGCCAGGCCCGTCTATCCCGACATGACGGCGGAAAACATCGTCTGGAAATCGTTCCTGGGAGAAGCGCCGGCGCACGATTTCGACGCCAACCGGTTCATCAACTGGCGCTACTTCTGGGATTACTCCGGCGGCAACGTGTACGAGAACATGTGTCACCAGCTCGCCTTCTGGTACAAGGCCCTGGGACTGAAGATCCCGAAGGCGGTCACCATGACCGGCGGCATCTACCTCTGGAAGGACGGCCGCGAAGTGCCCGACACCATGAACGTCTCCATGGAACACGCGGAGGAGACTCTGTTTTCCTGGGATTCCGGTTTCGGCAACGACCAGTTGAAGGTGACCGAGGACGCGCTCGGTGACAATGGCACCATTTCAAAGGGCCAGCAGATTCGCTATACCCCGCAAAAGGTGAACCGGCCCGACGGCAACGAAATGATGGGCGCCACCCGCAGCATGCCGCACGCCCACATGCGGAATTTCCTCGATTCCATCCGCTCGGGCGAGGAACCCAACTGCCCGTTCGAGCTGGGGTTCCGCGTTTCCATCGCCTGCCGCATGGCGGTCGAGAGCTACCGGCAACAGCGCACCATGCGCTGGGATGCAGCCAGGGAAGAGATCGTCTAAGGCGAAGGGAGCGGAACTTGAAAGCGGAAATCGGAATTATCGGCGGCAGCGGACTCTACTCCATGCCCGGATTTGAAACGCAGGAGCAGGCCGCCATCGAAACGCCCTTCGGGTGGCCTTCGGACAGTTACGTCATCGGCTCGCTGGCGGGCCGGCAGGTGGCATTTCTCGCGCGCCACGGACGCGGGCACCGCTTCTCTCCCTCGGAGCTGAATTTCCGGGCCAACATTTACGGCATGAAATCGCTGGGGGTCGAGCGCATCATCTCGCTCAGCGCGGTGGGCTCGCTCAAGGAAGAGCACCGGCCGCTGGATTTCGTCATCCCCGACCAGTTTTTCGACCGCACCTGCGGCCGCGTTTCCACCTTCTTCGGCGAGGGACTGGTGGCCCATATCAGCTTCGCCGACCCCGTCTGCCCCGAGCTGAGCCAGGTGGTGGCAGCCGCCGGCCGCTCTGCGGGCGTCAACATCAAGAAGGGCGGCACGTACCTTTGCATGGAGGGCCCGGCCTTCTCCACTAAGGCCGAATCCAACGTCTACCGGAGTTGGGGCATGGACGTCGTCGGCATGACCAACCTCCAGGAAGCCAAGCTGGCGCGCGAAGCCGAGATCTGCTACGTGACAGTGGCCATGGTGACGGACTACGACTGCTGGCATCCCCTCCACGATGCCGTGACCGTGAACGACATCATCGCCAATCTCATGAAGAACGCCGAAAACGCCTGCAAGGTGGTGGCCGAGGCGGTCGCCCGGACGCCCGCGGACCGCGGCTGCCAGTGCGGCTCGGCGCTCGCCCACGCCATCATCACGGACCGCCAACTGGTTCCGGAGTCCACGCGCCGGAAGCTGGGGATCCTGATTGACAAGTACTTTGTGTGACGAGATCGCGCGCGAACTCCTGGGCCAGTGTCTCGCCGGCCGGCCCCCCGCGGAATTGCCGCCGGCGCTCGTCGAGGAGCCCGGTGGGCAAGCGCTGTTCGGAATTCTGGTAGAGGGTCTGGCAGACCGCTTCGAACCGGCCCTGTGCGACACCTACGCGCGCCTGTTCTCCCAAGCCGTGGCCCAGGTGGCCGAAAATGTGAACCCCGCTTCGCTGGTAGCCCGGTACCAGCGTGTACGCCGGCCGCGCCCCATTTCCTTCGAGCCGCATGGCGTGTTCGTGCTCTCGCGTGTCACCCTGGGCGCGGACGTGGCCGTCACCAGCGTGCTGCTGGCCGCGGCCAAGCAGCGCTTTCCGTGCGCCGATATCGTCTTTGTGGGGCCGCGCAAGAATTATGAGCTGTTCGCCGGCGACCCGCGTCTCCGCCATGCGGACATCGCCTACCGCCGGGGTGGCCTGCGCCAGCGGTTGGCCGTCTGGGACACGCTCAAAGCGTTGCTGGCCGCGCCGGATTCGGTGGTGATCGATCCCGATTCCCGCCTCACGCAACTCGGCTTGCTGCCGGTGTGCTCGGAGGACCGCTACCACCTCTTCGAAAGCCGCGGATACGGCGGCGAGACGGACCGCACGCTCCCCGAGCTTGCCGCGGCCTGGGCCCAAGAAACCTTCGGCGTGCCGGATGCCAAGCCGTACGTCGCACTGGAGCGCGGCGGGCCCAGGGGGCACCCCGGTTTGGACACCGCCGTGAGCCTGGGAGTCGGCGAAAACCCGGCCAAGCGGATTGCGGATCCGTTCGAAGAGCGGCTGCTCGCGTTGCTGGCGGGCCCAGAGGGCACCCCCGGCGCGGCGCTCGCCATCGACAAAGGCGCCGGCGGAGAGGAAGCTGCGCGCGTGGAGCGCGCCGTCCAACGCTCCGGCGTCCAGGCCGCGTTTTGGGAAGGCTCCTTCGCGGGATTCGCAGCCATCATTATCGCCAGCCGCCTGTATGTGGGCTACGATTCCGCAGGGCAGCACGTCGCGGCCGCGTGCGGCGTGCCACTGGTCAGCATTTTCGCCGGTTTTCCCGCCCCGCGGATGTTCCAGCGCTGGCGCCCCACCGGCGAGCGCGCCACGGTGATTCGAGTGGACCGGCCCGACCCGCTGGAGACTCTCGAACGCGTCCGAGCGGCCATCGCGGCAGCCAGTTGACTCTGTGCGGCGATTTCAATATGTTTGGTTGAGGGAGGTGATCCATGTTCCGTAAATCAGCGGTATTCCTGGTGGCTCTGATGGCTCTTACCACCGTGCAGGCCCAGCAAAAGAAGCGCGTGGCAGTGATGAACTTCGATTATGCTACCGTCCGGAGCCAAGTGGCGTCGATTTGGGGTACCGATCAGGATGTCGGAAAGGGAATTACCGACCTTCTGGTCAACAAGCTGGTCGCGGACGGCACCTACCGCGTCATCGAGCGGGCTGCTCTCGATAAGATTCTCGCCGAGCAGAATTTCTCGAATAGCGACCGCGCCGACGCCACCACCGCGGCCAAGATCGCGCGCATCCTCGGCGTGGACGCCATCATCATCGGCAGCATCACCCAGTTCGGCCGCGACGACAAGAGCACCAACGTCGGCGGCGGGGCGCTGGGCGGTGTCACGGGGCGCTTCGGCATCGGTGGCGTGCGCAAGAGCCAGTCCAACGCCGTGGTGGTGGTCACCGCGCGGATGATCGACACCAGCACCGCTGAAATCCTGGCCAGCGCCTCCGGCAAAGGCGAGTCGTCGCGCTCCGGTACGGGCCTCCTCGGAGCGGGCGGCAGCGGCGCTGGGGCGGGTGGGGGCGGGATCGACATGAAATCCAGCAATTTTGGCGCCACCATCCTGGGCGAAGCCACGAACAAGGCCGTCGCCGATCTGGCCCAACAGTTGGATGCCAAGGCCGGGGCGCTGCCCACTACCGTGGTGCAGATCAGCGGACTGGTGGCGGATGCTTCGCCCGATGGCACCGTGATCATCAATGTCGGCTCCAAAGCCGGTGTCAAAGTCGGCGACCGGCTCGATATCCGGCGAAAGGTGCGCGAGGTGCGCGACCCGGGCACCGGCAAGGTGATCCGCAGCATCGAAGATTCGGTCGGCTCGATTGTCATCACCGAGGTGGACGAGGCGTCGGCCGTCGGCAAATTTACGGGACCCGCCCCGGCCAAAGTGGGAGACACGGTATCCACTACGAAGTGATCGGGCAGGCCCGGGAATGGCTGGCCCAGGCGGCCTCCGTGGCAGTGCTGACTGGTGCCGGCGTTTCCGCGGAGAGCGGCATCCCCACTTTCCGCGGAAAGGGCGGCCTGTGGAGGAATTACAAACCTGAAGATCTGGCCACGCCCGAAGCTTTCGCGCGCGACCCGCGCCTGGTGTGGGAATGGTACAACTGGCGGCGTGAGCTGATCGCCAAGGCGGCGCCCAACCCGGCGCACCTCGCCCTGGCGCAACTGGAAACCCGCAAACCGCGGTTTACCCTCATCACGCAAAATGTGGATGGTTTGCACGACCGCGCGGGAAGCCGGCGAATCCTCAAGCTCCACGGCGATATCTGGAGGATGCGCTGCACCGTGTGCGGCGCCAATTGGCCGGACCGCCGCGCGCCGTTGCCCAAGATTCCTCCGCACTGCCGCTGCGGCGGTCTGGCGCGGCCCGCGGTGGTCTGGTTCGGCGAGCCTCTGCCCGACGGCATGATGAACGAAGCTGAGCACGCCGCCCGGTCCGCCCAGGTCTTCCTGGTGATCGGCACTTCGGCCGTGGTATACCCGGCCGCCAGCCTGGTCCCGTACGCCCGGCAATCCGGGGCGAAGGTGATCGAAATCAACCCCGAGCCCACGCCCTTTTCGGCGATGGTGGATTGCGCTTTGCAGGGCCCGGCGGGAGAACTACTGCCGAAGCTGCTATAGAAACCGGAGAAACCGGGGACGGAGAAACCGGGGACAGAGAAACCGGGGACAGACGGAACGTTTTCCGGTTTCCGGCGAAGTTCACCGTTTCAAAACCGTACCTTGCCGGCAAGCTCGAAATCCCGCGGATTCCCCGCACTTGTGATCGTTCCGAAGGCGGCGCTGCCAAATGAGCCGTTCGGATCGTTCAGCGGCGGAGTGTTGCTGACGTTGAAGACTTCCGCCCGGAATTCCAGATTGACCCGCTCCGAAATCCGAAACATCTTGCCGATCATCAGGTTGGCATCCTGGAGCCCGGCCCTCGCACTGGATTCCGCGAGCTGTTGCCGATGCTGTACTGGCCGGCGGCGGTGAAGGCCGACTTGTCAAACCATTCGGAAGCACCGCGAGTAGCGAAGCCGTTCGGGTTGCCGGTGCGATTGGGCCGCTGAACGGCGTACCCGAACGCGGAAAGCGTATTCGTCGCCTGCGTGACGGGCACCGCATCTCCCGCCTGCATGCGTACTATGCCGCCGATTTCCCAACCGGAGATCTTCCACCATCGCGGAATCCGGTACACCCAGCCAGCGGAAAAGACCCGGGGAATGTCGCCGCTCGATACATCTCTTTCGAGCTTCCGATTGAAGGCGTCGGCGGCCCCGATTGTGGTGAGCGCAGGTCCGGTGAAGATGGTCTGAGAAAAGTAGGTCGAAGCGTCGTCAATGAGCTTGGAAAATGTGTACGCGAACGTGAATGTCAAGCCACGCGAAAACCGCTTTTCCAGCTTCATCTGCAGCGCTTCGTATTCGGAATCGGCCACATTGTCACGGAAAAGGGCTACGTTCGTGAATCGCGGAAAGGCGCGCAACAGTTGTTGCTGCGCGATGGTTGGCTGTCCTAGAGACGACGAAGTTGGAATCTGCCCGTAATAAGGGTTGGGGACCTTCACCGTGAGAGCGGATCCCATCGCAAGGTCCGCGGCCGGCAATTGGTTGAGGTTGGATTCCGGCAAGCCCAGATGCGTGTTCTTCGATCCCAGATAGCCGATCTCGAAGTTCACATCGCTTCCCAGGGTCTTCTGCACGGTGAAATTCCACTGCTGAGAGTAGCCGGACCCCACGTTGCGGTCTACGCCAAAAACCCCCTGCCCCAGCCCCGAATTCGGATTCGGCGCCGCGACCTGTACCGTGGGACCGTTCGAGAGGACAAACGCCGGGTTGATGTTATCCTGCGATTGTTGTCCGACGGTTTGCACGAACGGGAACTGCGGTAGCGTGAACGGAGTGGTGATGCCGGTCTGTTCGAACCAGATCATTCCGTAACCCGAACGAATCACCCACGACTCTCCGAGCCCGTAAGCCAGCCCCACGCGCGGCCCGAAATCGCAGCACTCCAGTTCGCGGGCCGTGTGCGGGAAATCGAGCACCTGCGTGTGCAAGTTGAAAACGGAGTCCTGATGGTTGGCTTCCGTCGAGGGGAAGTTCAGAGTATAGCGCGTGCCGAGATTCAGGGTGAGCCGATTCGAGATCTTCCATTCGTCGCTGGCAAAGAACTCCGCGATATGGGCACGCTCCTGAAGCGCTTGTTTTTGAATGTCGATGCTGAACGCGTTCACCTGGCCCAGCAGAAGCGACGCCAGCGCATTCCCGCTGGCGCCGGCAGACGAATCAGTGCCCGTTGTGGTGAAGGCGTACGAGCCGGTGGGATTCGCCGGATTGACGATGTCGAGAGCTTCGCGCCGGAGATCCGTTCCGAACTTGAACGTGTGCCGTCCGCGAACCATCGAGAATGTATCCAGAAACTCCGTGACCGACGTTGTGAAGTTGGTGTTGGCGGCAGTGGTCGGTCCGATCTGCTGATAACCCGTCACGGTAAAGATCGGGAGCGTGGAAGGGAATGCGCTCACCGGCGCGCCGGGAATGGTCACGCCGCCATCCTGGAGCGATGTTTGGTTCACATCCCGCCGCGTGTACCCGAAGCGCGCCTGATTTAACGTTGACGGCGAAAGGGTCCAGTCGTATTCCGACGCGAGGCCGTCTCCGCGCGTGATAGCATGTCCGATAACGCCGCTGCTGAGATTGCCGCTGCCATCGGGAAGAAAAGGCACAGGGTTGTCGTCGTCGCGGAGATACGAGTAGCGTACAAACGCGCGATGCTTTTCGTTGAAGACGTGGTCGGCGCGGCCGTCAAATTGGTCCTGTTTGTCCGGCTCTACGCCGGTGAGTATGAAGTTGTTTGCCGCGGCCGCATTGGGCGGCGGATAATGCTGCCATACCTGCTCTGCTAGCGGATCGAAGCGGCTGGTTGGGATCGTATTGTTAGGGAAAGGCGTTCGGGGCGAGCTTGCCGGGTCGTAAATCGTGGAACTAAACACGCCACTGCGCTGTGCCACCGTGGGCACCACGCTCTGGCGGGTGATGCCGGTCCGCAGCCGGGTGCCTTGCCAGTCCGCAAAGAAGAACGTCTTATTCCTGCGGATCGGCCCGCCTACTGTCAGCCCGTACTGATTCCTGCGAAATTCCGGCCGCCGGCCTGGCTGCGCAAAATAGTTCCGGGCGTTCAGATCCTCATTGCGGAAGAACTCAAAAAGCGTCCCGTGGAACTGATTGCTGCCGGATTTCCCGATCACCATGACCGTTCCGCCGTTGGATCTGCCGTATTCGGGCGAGTAGGCATTGAGGTTCAGCTTGAATTCCTCCATGGCGTCGATGATCGGATAGAAAGCCACCTGACCGGGCTCGGCTCGAGAACACTGATGCCGTCGTAAATGTATTCATTGGTACGCGGCCGGCTTCCGTTAATCCGTGGCAGCAGTGACCCTCCTCCCGGCAAGGCGACGCCCGGGGAGAGCGCGACAAGGGGAATGAAATTGCGCCCATCGAGGGGCAGCGTTTCGAGCTGCGGCTGGCTGACGTGATAGCCCACTGAGCCGCTAGCTGTTTCCAGCAACGATGCCCGAGCGTTCACATCCACGGCCTGCGAGGACTGCCCCAATTCCAGCTTCACATTTAGCCGGATCTGGTCGCCGATGCGTAGTGTGATGCCCTCCTGCCTGTACGGACGGAAGCCGGGCTTCTCGACCGTCAGCACATATTGCCCGGCGGCCAACCCGAGCAGGTGGTACTCTCCTCGGTCGTCGGTTATGACGTTGAACCGGGCGCCGGTGGCCTGTCCTTCGCTGGTCACTTTCGCTTGGGTCGCCGCGAGACCCTGCGGATCCTGAATCGTGCCGAGCAATTCGGCTTTCCCAGCCTGTGCGAAGCAGCACGAGCGCAAGGCCACAAGCGTGGCGAGAGCGGAAAGGGCTTGATGCGAGCGCATGTCTTGTAAGAATATCAATGTAACGCTAGCAAGACAAGCGCGGGGGTCCAGCCGCCCAGCCGTATTCCGGCTAGAATGACGACATATATGCCTGAAATCGAGACCAGCCTGGGAACGCTTCGCCGCAAGCGCGGCCTATCCGCCATCCAACTGGCGGCAACAGTGGGTGTGAGCAGGCAAACCATTTACGCGATGGAAGCCGGTACATACGTTCCGAATACGGCGGTCGCGTTGCGCCTGGCGCGGGCGCTCGAAACAACCGTTGAAGAGTTGTTTACCCTCCCCGGCAGTCCTCCTGCCCCAAAGCTGCGGTCCGAGCAAGCTGCCCTGTTGCCCGGTTCCGCCACCGTGCAGGAGGGCCAGGGTGTTCAGTTGTGCCGGGTGGAGAAGCGGCTGATGGCGTCCGCCCCCTCTCCTGTTCCGTGGTATTTCCCCGCTACAGACGCTGTGATTGCCGAGCCAACGCGCCACGGCAAGACGCTGGTTCAGGTCTTTCAAGACGAGGATGATTTCACAAACCGAAT
The DNA here is from genome assembly GCA_963768385.1 of Bryobacterales bacterium. Lineage (GTDB taxonomy): Bacteria > Acidobacteriota > Terriglobia > Bryobacterales > Bryobacteraceae > Fen-178. The sequence goes on along the minus strand of CAVYHQ010000010.1, from coordinate 144,518 downwards.
TTTGGTGGCGGGATGCGATCCAGGCGTTTCCGTGCTTTCCCGCCATGTGCAGGCCGCCGGCATCGAACTCGTTCTTGCTCACAGGAACAGTTCACAGGCCCTGTCCCTCCTGAAAGAAGGCTGCATTCACGTGGCCGGTACACACCTCAAAGACGAAGCCAGCGGCGAATCCAATCTGCCGCAGATCGGCCGTCTGTTCCCGAGGAACTCAGTGGCCGTGATCGCTTTTGCTGTTTGGGAAGAGGGCATCGTGACCGCCAGAGGCAACCCGAAGAACATCCGCGCAATTGAGGATTTTTCCCGGGAGGATGTTGCCATCGTCAATCGAGAAAAAGGGTCAGGCAGCCGGGCTCTGCTGGATTCGCAGATGCAAAGAGCGGGAATGGAATCGGGCAGCGTCCGCGGTTACGACCAATTGGCGCCGGGGCATCTCCCGGCGGCATGGCAGGTGCGGACGGGCGCGGTGGATTGTTGCCTGGCAACGCGCGCCGTCGCACGCGTGTTTGGTCTCAACTTCATTCCGCTGGTGAGCGAGCGATACGATCTCGTGATCCGCAGGCGGCATTTGGAATTGCCTCGCATACGGAATTTGCTCGACACTCTGAGCCGGTTGACTTTTCGCCGGGAGCTCGAGGGCCTCGGCGGATACGATACGCGGGTCGCCGGCCAACGAGTGCTCTGATTTTTCTGCTGAAATAGGAATATGAAACGGCAATCAGCAGCAGTCTGCCGTCTTGCCGGAGATGAGGCGGTACAAGGCCGATGCGAAACACCATTGGGTGAAGGCCGCACCGAATGCCAACGGGATGATCATGAGAGCCGGGATAAAGGACAGCGCTGGGCTCCGCAGGTAAAACCCCGTGCCGCTGGGAATGAAAAGAACGGCGCCGATAGCACAACCGAAGCGGCGAGGGGCCCCATGGCGAGGCATCTCCCCCAGACCAGTCAATGGGCGAAGGAAGAACTGGTAGAGATAGTAGTAGAAGCTTCTCGAACTCACGGCGCCGATGAGGGTCAGGATTCCGAGCGCCCATAGATACGCAGGTGACCGCAAGCTGAGCCCCAGGGCGCCAAAACATCCGCAAGCGAAGGGCGTCCATCGGGCCAGCAGGCTGACGTTCGGATTGTGGAGGACATCAGCCCTGCTGAAACCCTGCAGGAGCAGCATCCGATACGTGAAGGCGCTCATGAAGGTCTCCGAAACCGAGTGCTACGCCCCTTTCGGGTAGCAGCCCAACACGCGCAAAAAGTCCGCTAATTCCCGCAGGTGGTTCAGCGCATTCCGCTCGTTGGGCGAATCCGCGCGGCCCAGGAAATCGAGATAGAAAAGATATTCCCACGGTTTTCCGCGCAGCGGCCGCGACTCGATCTTGATCAGATTCAGGTCGCGCAGAGCAAAAGCGCTCAGCGCGCGGAACAGCGACCCGGGAACGTTGCGCGTGCTGAACACCAGCGAGGTTTTCCAGGGCGCGCCCCGGTCCACCCGGAGGGGATGTCGGCGCGCATATTCAGGCGTTCGGAGAAGGAAAAACCGGGTGAAATTCCGGCGGTCGTCTTCAATCGATTTTCGGAGAATGCGGGCGCCATAAATCTCCGCGGCCACCGAGGAAGCGATCGCCGCAGCGTCAGTCAGCTTCTCCTCCGCTATCATTTTGACGCTTCCGGCCGTGTCGTAGAAGGGGATTCTCTCGATCCGCGGGTTCCGCGCCAAAAAATCCAGGCACTGATTCAATGCTACCGGATGCGAAAATACTCTTTTTATTCCGGAAAATGGCACGCTTTTTAGAGCGATTAGGTTGTGCACGATGCGTACATTGGTCTCGGCCACAATGGGCAGTTCGAAATTCACCAAATGGTCGTAATTCTCATGCACCGACCCCGCCAGCGTGTTCTCGATGGGCACCACCGCTCCGGCCGCGCGGCCCTCCTTCACGCTGCGGAAGATGTCTTCGAAACGTTCGCACGGCAAAACGGCGATTCCCGGTCCCAGCAACTTGCGCGCGGCCTCTTCGCTGAAAGCGCCGCGTGCGCCCTGAAAGGCAATCGCCGCCGGGGGCCTTCTCTGGGCCGCCCCCTGGGCCGGTCTGCTCCTCACGCTCATTTCTCCGCTCCTTCCCATCTGCGCACCTGAGCGTCGGGCATGCCGATCAGGTCCAGAACGCGATCGATGCTGTGATCGACGATATCCATCACCGTTTGGGGATGATGATAAAAGCCGGGAATTGGGGGAGCGATTATGGCCCCCATTTCGGCTAAAGCGGTCATGTTTCTCAAATGCCCCAGGTGCAAAGGGCTCTCCCGGACCAGCAGAATCAGTTTGCGCTTTTCTTTTAGCGTGACGTCCGCGGCCCGCACCAGCAGGTTCGAGCTGATTCCGTTGGCGATGGCGGACATGGTGTGGATCGAGCACGGGGCGATCACCATGGCGTCGGTGCGGTACGAGCCGCTGGCCAGCCGGCAGGCGATGTCTCCCCGCGGATACCAGAAATCCGCCAATTCCCTTAGGTCTGCTACAGCTTTGCCGGTCTCCAGGAAAAGCGTCTTCTCGCCGGAGCTTGTCAGAATTAGGTGGATCTCGGCGCTTTCCCGGTTGCGCAGCCGTTCCAGCAGGCGCAATCCGTAAATCGCCCCGCTGGCTCCCGTGATTCCCACCACGATTCTCACGTCAACCCCTCCTTCCTCGACACGCCCATGTTCCGCAATCGGAACAAAAATCCGCGTTCCCGCTTGCCCGAATTACCCCCGCGGGATATAATGCCGTTGGGATGCATCGTTCGCGCAAGCATACAGCGAGGATCATATCATGGAGCGTCCCGGAGAAAAGCTCAAGCGGATTCGCGAGCGGCTCAAGCTGACCTACCGCGACGTTGAGAAGGCCAGCCAGCAGATCGCCGAACGCCGCGCAAGCGACGAGTTTGCGATTGCCTTGAGCCGCCTGGCTGACATCGAGAACAAGGGCACGGTGCCGACCATTTACCGGCTCTATACGCTTTGCGCCATCTACCGGCAGGATTTGACCGAGGTGCTCCGTTGGTACGGGGTCCCCTTGGACCAGTTGGCGTCCGAGGCCCTTCACGTCGGATTGGATGAGACCCATGCCATCCACTTTAAGCCGAACGGCGCCGTAACTGTTCCCCAGCCGCTGGATCTCGAAATCGACTCGCATAAGACAACTTTTTTGAGCTATTTAGTCCGAAATTGGGGCAGGATGCCGCTTAGTTTTCTGAGCGGTCTGGACTTGCGACAGTACCGTTATGGTCTTATCGGGCTGGAGGATTGGTCGATGTATCCGATTTTGCCGCCCGGATCGCTGGTGGCGATCGATGAAAACCGGCGGAGAATCGCCAGTTCGGGTTGGACCAATGAATTTGACCGCCCCATCTATTTTCTCGAGCATCGCGGCGGCTGTGTGTGCGGCTGGTGCATTTTATCGGACAACCGGCTGCTGGTCCAGACGCATCCGGCCTCACACCTGGCGCCGCTGGTGTTTGAGTATCCCAAGGAGATCGACATCATCGGCCAGGTAGTCGGCGTGGCTATGCTTCTGGAATCGAGAAAACGCCGCCACGCCCGAATTTCATCCGTGCCAGCCAGGTCTCCCAATCCCTCATAGAAAGCCGGCTAGTTCTCTATCTCCTAAGAGTACCGGAACGTCCGATCTATGGCAGCAAGTTGGCGGCACTGTCGTGCACCGTCACTCGATTTCCGTAGATTCATGAATCTTCAGTGATGTTCCAGTTTCAGAAAATCTTTCAGTGGAATCCCTTATGACGGTATGGTTCGGTCTAGTATAGTACTCAGCTTACTGTTTTTTAAGTCAGTAGAAAGGACATTACATGAGAAAGCTCCTTCTCCTCGCCTTGGCTGTATTCGCCTTTATCGCGACCGCTCAGACCGGCAAGATTCAGGGTCCGATTCCAGGCTGCGATCCCTGCCCGTGGGTGCGTTAACTACGAGGAAAGCGGTAAACCAGCGCGGCGGCCGGTGTTAGAATCAGGCCTGAGAGCCGTGTGATGCCGAGCCACGCGCTGGTTTTGTTTTTTGAGTGGGTTTCGCTGTTAGGCGCCGGCCTAGCGGGCCTCAAACTCTTCACATCCGGACTATATCGCCGATATCGGTTTTTCTTCGTTTACCTGGTTTCTCTGGTCCCCTACGGTATCTGCCTTCTTGTGCTGGATGTGAATTCCGGTCTGTACCAAAAATTCTGGACGATCACCACACCCCTGTTCTGGCTCCTCTATGTCCTTGTAGTATTTGAACTTTGCGGATTGATTCTAGAGAAGCACCAGGGCCTGTACACCCTCGGCCGGTGGGCGATGTGCCTCGGCCTTGCCGTCGCGGTGACTCTTTCACTGTTGAGCCTTCTTCCGCACATCGCGCCAGCCACACCCCAACGGTCGAGGATCATGGGCTATATCCTGGCAATCGAGCGCGGAGTGGATTTCAGCCTGGCCATTTTTATCCTGCTGATTCTGTTTTTTTTGAGCCGTTACCCCGTGCCGCTGAGCCGGAACGTCGCGGTCCACTCGGTGGTCTTCTCCGTGTTTTTTCTGAGCAATACGCTTGGGATTCTTCTCCGCAGTGTCTTCGGCCTGCATGTCAATGACCAGGTCAACCTCTTCCTTATGGGGACATCCTCCGCCTGCATAGTTGCGTGGCTGGTCCTTCTGAATGCCAAAGGCGAGGAAGTGCAGCTGAGCACCCTGCAGTTCGGTCGTGGGGACGAAGAGCGGATTTTGCTTCAGTTGGATTCCCTGAACGACACCCTCTTGAGAGTCTCCCACAAATAGGGTGTTATCCACAGTTAAATTGGTACTAGTATTACCTTAAAGCGTGTTGCATTTTCATGAAAATGTCGTATGCTGTTTCTAGCACTAAAAGTTTACGCGATGGGTTTATTGATAGTCCTATCAATTCCGATCGGCCTGGCGCTGGCGGTGGTGGTCGTCCTGGTCCGCAAACTCGCAGTCACGGATACCAGTCTTCCTCTGACCGCCGAATGGATTGATGAACTCTCAGTGGAACGCTATCGGCCGATGATGCACCTGCTCGACGCCGGCGATCTGGGGCTTCTCCGCTCCCAACCCGGATACACCCCGGCAATGGCCGCCAGGCTTCGCATCGAGCGGTGCTTGGTTTTCCGTGAATACCTGCGCTCGTTGCGCACCGACTTTCAACGCGTGTGCGCGGCTCTCAAGATTCTGATGTTGCACTCGCGCTATGACCGGCCGGACCTGGCTGGCGTGCTCGTGCACCACCAGTTGATGTTCGAGTGCGGCATGGTCTTGGTTCGTTTCCGGCTGTTCCTCTATCGTTTCGGACTGTGCGGAGTGGATGTCGCCGACCTGGTCAGGACCTTCGACCTGATGCGCCGGGAGCTGAGGCGGTTGGTCCCGGCCACCTCGGCCGTGGGCGCCTGAACCTGCCGGGATTTCCGGCGAATACTGTCTGTGGACAGCGCGGCTTTCCCGTTCAGAGCCGCTTGAGTATTTCCTTCGCTTCCTTTAATTGTGGGAATTTCTTCTCCGCTGCCCGGAATTCCCGCGTATGCACCCTGCGGCGCGACGCGAGGTGGTCCACCGGATAGCGCAGGTGCAGCATTTCGTGGAACATTACGTACTCCAGGGCCACAGCCGCAGCCGGAGCCCGCGGCTGGTCGAGGATGCGGCTGATAATAATCGCGTTGTGTGACGGGTCGAAATGCCCCAGCATGCTGCGCGATGGCTGGCGGCTCCATCCCAACCGCGGCCGGCCCAGCAAGCCATCGAAGAATTGCCCGTTCAAACGCTCGAAGATCTCCTCCAGGTTGTGGTGCGCGCCCTGCGGCCCCGAGATGAACTTGCGGCCGCGGATTTGCCGCACCAGGTGCGCCTGGCGCCGGACGTTGCGCCGGTTCAAATAGAGGCGGTAGCGGTGGGCATACAATCGCGCCACGGGCTTGCGATAAAGTTTGCCCAGCAGGATGTGCGCCAGGGCTTCCATGACCGGCGCCGGCGCGCCCGCCAGCAGATCCGAAATACGCACCTCGAGGCGCCCGTTTTCCAGCCGGATGAAACTGTCCGCATTGGCAAACCGGCGGAACTCCACGCGCAAATCGGGCAGCGGGGCGCGAGGCCTCATCTCGCGGTATACCCGCGCGTAGATCTCTTCCGGCGTTTCGAAGAAAAGAGAACTCTGCAAGCCCTGGATGTCGCGCATCCCCGCGGTGTTGTCCATCTCCTACCCAGGGTACCGCGCGCAGCCTCCTTTGGTTGCACTTTCCGCACCCGGATGGGTTACTCTGAATTCTTAAAGGAAAGGACCACCTTGCCCAAGGCCAAAATCAGCGCCCTGGGGTGCTACACGCCACCCCGCTTGCTCACCAACCAGGACCTCGAAAAAATGGTCGAGACCACCGACCAGTGGATCATAGACCGCACCGGAATCCGCGAGCGCCATATCGCGGGGCCCGAGATGGCCACTTCCGACATGGCCATTGAGGCCGCCAAAAGCGCCCTCGCGCAGCGCGGCGTGGAAGCGTCCGAGGTCAACGCCATCATCGTCTGCACGGTCACGCCGGACTACTTCTTCCCCTCCACCGCGTGCCTGGTGCAGCACGCCATTGGCGCGCGCGGCGCCTGGGGATTCGATCTCATCGCCGCCTGCTCCGGATTCGTATACGGCCTCACCACCGGTGCGCACCTGGTGGCCGCCGGCGCGCTCCGTAAGGTCCTCGTCATCGGCGCCGATACCATGACCCGCATCACCGACTATACCGACCGCGCCACGTGCATCCTGTTCGGCGACGCCGCCGGGGCTTTCCTGATCGAGCCTACCGGCGATGGCGAGGACCACTTGGGCTTCATCGATTTCATCGGCGAGGTGGACGGCTCGGGCGGCGATTTCCTCAAAATGCCCGCCGGCGGCAGCCGCCTGCCGGCTTCCCACGAGACCGTCGATAAGCGCCTCCACTACATCTTTCAGGACGGCAACCAGGTGTTCAAGTACGCCGTGCGCAAGATGTTCGAATCCTGCCGCGATCTGCTCAAGCGCAACGGCCTCACCGGCGACGACGTGGCCGTGGTGATTCCCCACCAGGCCAATAAACGGATTATCACCGCGGCCAGCGACCGCTTGGGCATCGCGCCGGAGAAGGTCCTCATTAACATCGACCGCTACGGGAACACTGTCGCCGCCACCATCCCGCTGGGCACGCGCGACGCCATCCAGGAGGGCCGCCTCCGCAAGGGCGACATCGTGCTCTTCACCGCCGTGGGCGCCGGCTACACCGTCGGCGCCAGCATCTGGCGCTGGGCGTACTGAGGGGGCCGGGAGGGGTAACGGCGTTACTTGTTGCGGGTGCCACCCCATCAGCGCGCGCCGGAGCGCGACATCATCCAAATGTTGCCCGTAGCCTCGAAGAGTGCCAGTCCGATTCGGCCGCCGGCCGCCGACCAACCCACATGCCCAAAGGACACGCGCCCGTGAAGGTGCTGCACAGCGAAGACCTCGCCCACCGGGCGGTGGGAGCCTGCTTCGATCCGCTGGCCCCACAGGCAGTTATACCCATCTCTCGGGGAGGTAAAGTACAGCGTCTCCCCGTCGGGCGACCAGTTGGCCCAGTCGTCAGGCCGCGCCTCCGCGATCGTGATCCAGGCGCTTTCGGGAACCGGCTTCGGCCCATCGACGGGCGCGATGGCGATGCGCGCGCGATTTGCCGAAATCCGAGCCGTAAAGCTGACCCACTGATTGTCGGGCGAGAACCGGCCGTACAGCAAATTGTAAGTGGGATGCTTTAGCAGCGGGGTCTGCCGATGCGAAGCGACGTCTAGGACATTTATCTGATAGGGATTGCCGCCGAACATCAATAGCGTCTTCTCGTCGCGTGACCAGTCGGTAGCTCGCAGGCACCCTTCACATAGCTTCTCGGGTGCTCCGCCGGGTGCGGACACGTACACCACCCTCTTGTTGTCCTTTTCGTACACCGAAAACGCGATCCTGGCGCCGGATGCATTGATCACGGGAAAGCGTTGCGCAAACGACGAGCCGGCCACACTCGACTCTTTCCCGGTCGCCAGGTCCCGCATCCAGATGTTCAACTGTCCCGCCTGATCGGAAGCAAACGCCAGGTAGCGTCCATTGTTCGAAAGCGATGGATCTTGTCGCCTGGCCGGACTCTGTGTGATCCGCTCCAGCGCGCCCTTAGGCGTTCCATGGTCCAAATCGAAAGGCAGCGACCAGACGTCTCCTCTGGTTTCGACGTTTGTGAATGTCAAGGCGCCGCCGGACGCGCAGGACGGATCCACTTCGTTCCCGGCACCCGTTGTCAATCTCTGGAGCACGCCACTCACTTTTCCGGTTCGTGGCGATACGCCGATTTCCCATACGTTCTGCGTGTCACCGCTCGCCATGGAGACGATAACTGCGTTGTTGGCCGCCGACCAACACCCTGGCCTTGGGCCGCCAATGCTGGCGGGTGCTCGCAGTCTTGCGTGGACCAGCGCTTCGTACGCGCCGGTCTTTACCGCCTCGCCCCCATTTGTGGCGACCAGCCACCAGTCGAGGCCGGAGCTTTCGTATGCCTTTGCCGATGTGTACCCGATGATTAGCAGGTGCTTCCCGTCCGGGGACCAGATCGGGTAGCGGGCAGCCGTGAAATTCGGCCCCACCCGCTGCGGCTGGCCGCCGGCCACCGGTACCACCCAGACGGTGCCGCTCCCGGGTACCGCGGCGGCTACGCTTTCCGCGCCAACCCAATATGCCACTTGCGAGCCGTCCGGAGAAACCTTGGGATTCAAACCGTCCCGCGCCAATAGCCGGACCTCTCCGCCAAACGCCGGAATCTCGTAGATGCCACCGCCATCGCGGTTCGACCGGAATACAATCCGGCTGCCGTCCGGCGAAAAATCCGGCGTCGTGTTGCCTGCGCCATCCGATGTCAAGCGGATGGGCTGGCCTCCGGCAACCAGCTTGATATAGAGATCCCGCTCACCATCCAGGCTGCGATCGGAAGAGTAAGCCACCAGCTTGCCATCGTGCGACAGCGCCGGAAAGCCCGAGAGTCCGGAATCGCTGGTGAGCCGGGTCAGGTTCCAGGGAGGTAGCGCGACTTGAGTGCTGTGAAGCCGCCAACCCACCGCGAACGAAACCACCACGCACGCGGCGGCGGCCGCAAGCCGCCACCAACGGCCTACGCTCAGCCTCCCCGGCATCTCCCGGTGAATCTCGGAATCACCGGCAGCCAGATCTTCCTTCACCCGCTGCAAGTCGATCTTCAAGTCGCCCGCGTGCTGATACCTCCGGTTGGGATCCTTCCGCAGGCAGCGCGTAAGCATCTTGTCGAGATCGCGTGGAAGGCCATGCACGATCTCCGCCGCCGGCTTGGGCTCGTCGCGCAAAATGGCCGACAAGATGGAAACGGTGGAGTTCCCGCCGAAGGCGCGCCTACCGGTGATCATCTCGTACAGCACCGCGCCGAAACTGAAAATGTCGGTCCGCGCATCCACCTTCTTCCCCTCGGCCTGTTCCGGCGACATGTACGAGACCGTTCCGACAATCGTGCCCTCATCGGTCTTGGGCGCCTCGGCCATCGTCTCAGTGCGCGCGAACTCGCTCGCTCCGCCCTGCTCGGTCAACTTGGCCACGCCAAAATCCAGCACTTTCACGCACCCGTTCTCGCTGACCATGACATTGCCCGGTTTCAGGTCGCGATGCACGATACCCGCCGCGTGCGCCGCCGCCAGCGCGTCGGCCACCTGGATCGCGTAGTCGAGCGTCTCGTTCAGCCGCAGCCCTTTGCGGGAGATCAACTGGTCCAGCGCCTTGCCGGGCACGGACTCCATGGCAATGAAATCGGCGGTGTGCCCTTCGGGCCCGGCCTGGCCGATATCGTAGATGGTGATGATGTTCGGATGGTTGAGCGCGGAGGCGGCCTTGGCTTCCTGGACGAAGCGCCGCTTGCGCTCGGGATCGCTCATCTTTGCGGCGGGCAGAAACTTGAGCGCCACGAAGCGGTCCAGGCGCGTGTCGCGGGCTTTCCAGACGATACCCATCCCGCCGCCGCCCAGCTTCTCGACGATGCGGTAATGCGAGATGGTCCGGCCGACCATGAAATTGGCGCCTTCCTGCGCGTCGTTGCTCTGATCGGCGCTCTGCCGGCGAGCCAGGTCCCTGGCGGCCACCTCTATCGCCGGATTCTGCAGGAACCTTCCGGCCTGCTCCTCTGAAGTCAGCAGGGAACGGACTTCCCGCTCCAGCGCCGGGTCGCCCGCGCACGCATATCGCAGAAACGCGTCGCGCTCTTCGGGCGCACGACCCAGCACCGACTGCAGCACGTCGTCAACTTGTTTCCATCGTTCGGAATCCGATTGAGTCACCCTTTGCATCCCTTATGGTTTGAATTATACCGCACACCTCTTTCCCGGGGCCGTCGTGACCGTGGCTCCCTGTTGTAACACCATTGTTAACGGAGGTGAGGTGGTTGGCCTTTCGATAGACATTGTGACAGCCCGACAGCCCTTCCAAACGCCGCGGCGTACCTCTTAACTGCCGCCCTGATAGCGCGGTGCTACAGTATATGCCATGGGTGATAGCGCGCCGTCGGCGGGGACGGTGCGCGAGCAACTCGAACTGATCCTGGCAAGTTCGGGTTTTCGCGCTTCAGAATCCCTTCGCCGGTTGCTTCGGTATACGGTCGAAGCGGCTCTGGCCGGCAGAGGCGACAGCCTGAAAGAGTACACGCTCGCCGTCGAGGCGCTAGGCCGTGCCGAGTCGTTCGATCCCCGCCAGGATACCATTGTCCGGGTACAGGCGCGCAAGCTGCGGGAGCGATTGGCGGCTTACTACTCAGCCGAGGGCAGCGGCGAATCCTACCGGATCGTGTACCGGCCGGGCAGCTACCTGCCGGCTTTCACAGCCGCGCATGAGGCAGTCGCGAAATCGCAGAGGACGGTCGCTGTCCTGCCGTTGATGAATCTCACAACGGACAACGCAGCCGGGTACTTCTGCGATGGTTTGGCCGAAGAACTGATCGACCTCCTGGCCCGCACTGAAGGTTTACGTGTGGTCGCGCGGACGTTGAGCTTTCGATTCAAGGGCGTGCAGGCGGACGTTCGCGAGATCGGCCGGCGGCTCAGCGCCGATCTGCTGATCGAGGGCGCGGTGCGCAACGCGGGGGATCGCTATCGCATCACGATTCGGCTGCTCTCCGCCGCCGACGGCTGCGAGATCTGGGCCTCCCGGTATGATCGGACATCGCGCGATGTGCTCGCGCTCGAGGCGGAAATCGCGGCTTCCATCGCGTCCGCGCTGAGTTCCGGAACCCCGCCGGCGGTTTCGGCCACGGATGCCGAGGGCGCTATACTCTATCTCCAAGCGCGCCACGCCTGGAACCAACGCTCCGAAACCGGATTCCGGCGGGCGCTGGAGCTGTACACGGCCGCCACCGGGCGCGACCCCGGCGCCGCCAAGGCCTGGTCTGGCATCGCCGAGTGTCATGTGCTCATGAACATGCATGGCCTGGCGCTGCCGCACGTCTGCATGCCCAAAGCGCGGGAAGCGGCCTTGAAGGCGCTCGCCATAGACCCAGGCCTGGCCTCGGCATGGTCGGCTCTGGCAGCCGTAACTTGTCTATACGATCGCAAGTTCGAATCCGCCGAAGAACACTGGCGCAAAGCGCTGGAATTGGATCCCGCCTACGCCACGGCCCACCACTGGTACGGCTCTTTCGGTCTGATCGTCATGCAGAGAACCGACCAGGCGCTCGACGAAGTCCGGGAAGCGGAACGGCTCGACCCGCTTTCGGCGCCCATCGCCAACGATGTCGTGTTCGCTCTCTACTGGAACCGGCGCTTTGACGACGCCATCGAACAGTGCCGCAAGAACATCGCGCTCAATCCCGGATTCCACCGGGACTACATTCTGCTGGCGAGGGTCTACGCGGCCCAGGGCAGGTATCGGGAGTCGGTAGACACCTGCCTGAAAGTACGCGAGCAGCTAGACGGGGCCTCCTTCCTGCCCCATCTGCTCGGCACTCTCGGGTTCGCCTACGCTTCAAGCGGAAACCCGGAAGCCGCGCGGGAGGTACTGGGAGAATTGCGCCATCTGGAGGCGCGTGGCGTCGTCACCGCCCACGAGCGCGCTGTGGTGGCTACGGCGCTGGGCGATTGGGACGCGGCGATTCGAGAGCTCGAAACGGCCCATGAGCAGCGCACCGGCTTGGCGGTATTCGTCCCGGTCGAGCCTCTATTCGATGCGCTGCGCGCCCGGGGCTTGCTCGCCTCCGCCCCATCCTTCACGTGAACGTTCACCCCTTGCTCACCCGTGAAGTCTTGTGGAGAGAGGCGTCGATGCCTCATTCTGTGAGCGGCAGGTAATGGCTTCTTCGCCGCGAAGGCCTTCCGCTCCGGCGAGACGCGACCTGATCGCTACCAACTCAAAACGAATAGGAGATTATATGAAACTCGCAACCATCGTACTGCTGGGAATTCTGCTCCTGGGGTCATTCGCCTCGATGAGGGCCGACGACCCCGTCCCCGCCTCCCAAGTGGCTATCGCCTACACGGGTACGTCGGTTTCCACCTCGGATACGACGGGTATCTGCATGTGGCACCCCATTCTGTTTGGAGATCTCGACCTGACGTCCTTGTACGCGACGCCGGTGTTCGGTACCCCGGTCCTCGACAAGGAACATTCTTACCTCATCTGGGTGTCGGACTTCAGCGTCCAAGTGCTGCCACCCAGTAAGGACTTCAAGGACATCAACTTTCTCGCGCTGGTTTCGACCGGAAGTGCCACCATTTATTTTACCGACCGGCCCGATCTTCGTGACTGGCGTGACTGGACGGACCGGAGCACGTGGGGGGAACCCGTGGCCAGGTTTATCAGGAGAGCAGGGATCTTCCCGAGCGCCGATAACGGATACTCGGGCACCCTCACTAGCACGGCGGAACTGGTGTCGAGCAGTACCTTCACATGGAATGGAAAACAGTTCAACTTCAAGAACCTGATCCCGCACGGCATGACCTGCACCGAGGCGGCGATTGGAGATGCGGAGGTTGGCACCTGCGTCGCGGTCGGCGTCGGGTGGTTGTAGGAGGCCGGTCGCGATTGTTTCCCCGGCGAGGGGCGGTGGGGCGCGCCAGGCCTTGCTTGTCTGAAACTCATTTCGAGAGCATGCTGTAATATGCAGCCACCGCAGGGAGGATTTCATGAATGGCGCTGAAAGATTCCGCATCGGCGATTATGACTGCTGGACTCTGGCCGATGGCGAATTGACCTATCCCGGATGGACGGTCCTGCCGCCCGAGGGCCGTCCGCCCGCGGAGCTGACTGCCCCCTACATAGCGGTGCTCGTCGATACCGGCTCGACGCGAATTCTGATCGACACGGGCGCGGGGGCGCTCGGCCCCAACACGGGAAAGCTGCCGGAAAGTCTGGCTGCGGCGGGCTTCTTGCCGGAGGATGTCCATACGATAATCCTCTCCCACGCGCATCCGGACCATATTGCCGGAGTGCAGATGTTTCCGAATGCGGCGGTGGTCATGATGCGGAAGGAGTTCGAGTTCTGGATGTCCGCCGAGACGCAGGCCCGGCTTGAGGCCTGCGAGATCTACGGCCTTGGGCCGCTGGAAGTTGCCATGGCGGCCTCCGTTCGGGATCACGTGGCGCCCGCGAGGGACCGCCTGCGCCTGCTCGACCGGCCGGCGGAAATCGCGGCGGGCATAATGGTGTTTCCCGCGCCGGGCCACACACCCGGGCATGCCGCCGTGCTGGTTTCCTCGGGAAGGCAGCAACTGCTTTACGTGGGCGACGCCATTGTTCATCCGGCGCAATTCGAACATCCGGAGTGGGTCTGCGCCTTCGATCTCGCTCCCGCGGAAACGGTGCGCACGCGAAAGCAGTTGCTGGAGCGGGCTGCTGCCGACCGGTGTCTTCTAGCGGGCTATCACCTGCCGGGCGGGCTGGGCGTGGTGGAAGCGCGGCAGGCATCGTTTCGTTGGGAACCGGCTGTTGCCGCCGGGATGAGCGCTTGAGTTCAATGGAGGGCGCCCCAAAGGCGCACCGCTGCTGTCTGGAATTCACTGCCGCCCCGACGTTGCGGTGCTACAGTATATGCCATGGGTGATAGCGCGCCGTCGGCGGGGACGGTGCGCGAGCAACTCGAACTGATCCTGGCAAGCTCGGGTTTTCGCGCTTCGGAATCCCTTCGCCGGCTGCTTCGGTATACGGTGGAAGCGGCTCTGGCAGGCAGGGGCGACAGCCTGAAAGAGTACACCATCGGCGTCGAGGCGCTGGGCCGTCCCGCATCGTTCGATCCGCACCTGGATACCATCGTCCGTTTTCAGGCGCGCAAGCTGCGGGAGCGATTAGCGGCTTACTACGCAGCCGAGGGCAGCGGCGAATCCTGCCGGATCGTGTACCGGCCGGGCAGCTACCTGCCGGCCTTCACAGCCGCGCATGAGGCAGCCGTGAAATCGCAGAGGACGGTCGCCGTCCTGCCATTGATGAATCTCACAACAGACAACGCAGCCGGGTACTTCTGCGATGGTTTGGCCGAAGAACTGATCGACCTCCTGGCTCGCACTGAAGGTTTACGGGTGGTGGCGCGGACGTTGAGCTTCCGATTCAAGGGCGTGCAGGCGGACGTTCGCGAGATCGGCCAACAGCTCGGCGCCGATCTGCTGATCGAGGGCGCCGTGCGTAGCGCGGGTGATCGCTATCGCATCACAATTCGGCTGCTCTCCACCGCCGACGGCTGCGAGATCTGGGCTTCCCGGTACGATCGGACATCGCGCGATGTGCTCGAGCTCGAGGCGGAAATCGCGGCTTCCATCGCGGCCTCGCTGAGTTCCGGAACCCCACCGGCGGTTTCGGCCACGGATGCCGAGGGCGCCATGCTCTACCTCCAGGCGCGCCACGCCTGGAACCTACGCAGCGAAACTGGATTCCGCCGGGCGCTGGAGCTGTACACCGCCGCCACCGGGCGCGACCCCGGCGCCGCCAAGGCCTGGTCCGGAATCGCCGAGTGTCATGTGCTCATGAACATGCATGGCCTCGCGCTGCCGCACGTCTGCATGCCCAAGGCGCGGGAGGCGGCCTTGACGGCGCTCGCCGTGGACCCAGGCTTGGCCTCGGCATGGTCGGCTCTGGCAGCCGTAACTGCCCTGTATGATCGCAAGTTCGAATCCGCCGAAGAGCACTGGCGTAAGTCACTGGACTCAGATCCCGCCTACGCCACGGCTCACCACTGGTACGCCTGTCTCGGCCTGCTCCCTCTGCAACGAATGAACCAGGCGCTCGACGAGATCCGGGAAGCGGAACGGCTCGACCCGCTTTCGGCGCCCATCTCCAACGATGTCGGGTTCGTTCTCTACCGGTGCCGGCGCTTTGACGACACCATCGAACAGTGCCGGAAGACCGTCGCTCTGCATCCCGGATTCTACCGGGCCGACATTCTGCTCGCGCGGGTGCTGGCGGCCCAGGGCAAGTATCGGGAGTCGGTAGACACCTGTCTGAAAACACGCGACCGGTTGGATGGGGTCTCCTTCCTGCCCCATCTGCTCGGCACTCTCGGGTTCGCCTACGCTTCAAGCGGAAACCCGGAAGCCGCGCAAGAGGTATTGGGAGAATTGCGCCGGCTGGAGGCGCATTGCGCCGTCACCGCCCACGAGCGCGCGGTTGTGGCTACAGCGCTGGGCGATTGGGACGCCGCGATTCGTGAGATCGAAACGGCATACGAGCAGCGCACCGGCTGGGCGGTATGGGTCCCCGTCGAGCCGCTCTACGACGCTCTGCGCGCCCGGGGCCTGCTTGGCGAACAGCCGCTCACGTGAGCGTTCACCCATGGATCACCCCTGAGCACTTGTACCCGCAGAGGGCCTGAGCCATTCTCTCTAACGGGAAGGCAATCTGCTCCCTCCCACAGTTCAACGGACAACCGGGTTGCGAGATGCGATCTTCCCGCGGGGCAGACCATTCCCGGAAAGGATACCTCAGATGAGTTCTCTCGCACGTTGGATTTCCGCCGTCGCGTGCACGGCGGCGGTGGCACTGGCTGCATCCGCGCCAGGCGCTTCCCTTGTGTCGGAACGAATTCCGCTCAACGGCGGTCTCGTTCACTACCGGTTCGATGTGGTGGTTGGGTCGGGCCCCTACGATGTGATCCGCATACACCGGATCATCAAGGAGCAGCAACCGGGCCAGTTGGTGGTGACCCCCGATGCGGTGATGCTGCTTCCCGGGAACCCCACCTTTTTCGAGGGGCTCTACATGGCGCCCCTGTTCTCTCCGTCCACCGCCTGGGACCACTCCATCGCCATATTTCTGGCGAAGAACAACGTCGATGTATGGGGCATGGACTGGGCTTGGTCGCTGGTCCCGGAGGCCGCCACCGATTTCGGCTTCATGAGAGGATGGGGTCTCGAAAAGGACGCCCAGCACGCCGCCGTGGCCGTGGCCATTGCCCGCTGGATTCGAGAGTTCACCGGGCAGGGTCTGGACCCGATTTTTCTGGGCGGGTTGAGCTATGGCGCCCTGCACTCCTACCTGGCCGCCGCCCGCGAGACCCAAGTGCCCCAGTTCCAGCGCAACATCAAGGGCATCATTCCCATCGACTGGGGCGTAAGGTTCAGCGACGAGGCCATGCGCACCTATAGCTGCTCGATGATCGCCACCGACCAGGATGCCCTCAAACAAGGCTTCAACAACGACACCGGTCTCTTCATGAGGGACCTTGGCAGTCTGGCGGTGGCCTCGCCCGGCGCTCCCTCGCCGATGGTCGATGGCCTCACCAACCTGCAGGCCGCGCAGGCACTTGGAACCACCACGTCGCTGTTCAACGGACAACCCTGGCATTTCGTGGGCGGCTTTCTCGACGCCAACGACATCCCCACCGGGTTGCGGTTCACCGACGCACAACTCTGGCTGGATGTGCTCCAGGTCAATCCGCCTCACTACCCCGCCCAGATCGATCTCGAGACCGATCAGTTGATCTGCGGCGCGGACCCCTCGCCATGGGACGATGGTGTTCGCCAGATCGCCCTTCCCATTTTCTACGGCGGTGCGGCCGGCGGAATCGGAAAGACCGGCTACTACACCACCACCCTCACCGCCAGCAAGGACATCACCAGGCTCGTCGTGCAAGCCCTGCCGGACGACCAGATCAAGTCGGACTGGGGCCACGGGGATACGGTCCATGCGAAGGAAGCCGAGACCAAGCTCTGGCAGCCGATCCTGGACTGGATCAAGGCTCACCGCTGAAGCGGCGGGCCGTCGCCCGGGCGGCCGGCACCCGTTCACGCAGGCGTTGCCGCCGGATTGCTTGTCTTGAGGGAGATGTTCCTGCATTCTGTTAGCGGGAGGCCGAAATGATTCTGGTCGTGGGAGCCACCGGGCTCCTGGGAAGTGAAATCAGCCGCCGCTGTCGCGCGGCGGGCCATGCGGTTCGGGCGCTGGCTGGCGAACTGCTTCATGGAGGTTTGGCTGAATCCGATGCTCGGGTTTGACTACGCGCATGGCCGGGCCATGGTCTACGGAAGCGGCGAGCAACCGTCGGCCTGGGTGTCATACCGCGACGCTGCGGCATTCGCGGTGGATGCGCTCGGCGACGGCGCGGCGCGCAACCGCATGCTGCTGGCGGGCGGGCCCGGGAATCTCACGCCACTCCGCGTGGTGCGCATCTTCGAGGACGTGACCGGGCGGTCCTTCACGGTGGAACACGTTCCGCAAGCAGCTCTGGAGAAACAGTACGCGGAAGCCAACGACCCGATGAGCCGGAGCTTCGCCTCACTGATGCTCGAATACGCGCATGGCTCCCCGATGGACATGCGCGAGACGCTCGGCTTGATGCCGCGGCCGCTCACCACCGTCCGGGACTATGCGGCCTCGGCGGGAAGCATCTCATGAATGGCGCTGGAAGATTTCGCATCGGCGATTATGAGTGCTGGACTCTGGCCGACGGCGAATTGACCTACCCCGGATGGACTGTCCTGCCGCCCCAGGGCCGTCCGCCCGCGGAGCTGACTGCCCCCTATATAGCGGTGCTCGTCGATACCGGATCCACGCGAATTTTGATCGACACGGGCGCGGGGGCGCTCGGCCCCAACACGGGGAAGCTGCCGGAAAGTCTGGCTGCGGCTGGCTTCTTGCCGGAGGATGTCCATGCGGTGATCCTGTCCCACGCGCATCCGGACCACATCGCCGGAGTGCAGATGTTTCCGAATGCGGCGGTGGTCATGATGCGGAAGGAGTTCGAGTTCTGGATGTCCGCCGAGACTCAGGCCCGGCTTGAGGCCTGCGAGATCTACGGCCTCGGGCCGCTAGAGGTTGTGATGGCGGCCTCCGTTCGGGATCACGTGGCGCCCGCCAGGGACCGCCTGCGCCTGCTTGACCGGCCGGCGGAAATCGCGGCGGGCATACTGGTGTTTCCCGCGCCGGGCCACACACCCGGGCATGCCGCCGTGCTGGTTTCCTCGGGAAGGCAGCAAGTGCTCTACGTGGGTGACGCCATTGTTCATCCGGCGCAATTCGAACATCCGGAGTGGGTCTCGGCCTTCGATCTGTCTCCGGAGGAAACAGTGCGCACGCGAAAGCAGTTGCTGGAGCGGGCTGCTGCCGACCGGTGTCTTCTAGCGGGCTATCACCTGCCGGGCGGGCTGGGCGTGGTGGAAGCGCGGCAGGCATCGTTTCGTTGGGAACCGGCTGTTGCCGCCGGGATGAGCGCCTGATTAGTTGACCGGCAACGGCGGCGCTTCCCGGATGCGCACCCCCACTTCCTTGCCGTGCGGGAGGTCCAGTTCCAGGATTCCGCCGGGGTCCGTGACGGCTTCGACTACCTCCTCGTCGTCGATTTCCACCTGGTAGGTGCGGCGCGGATCGAGTCCCACGATGAAGGCCGCTTCTTCCTCATTCAGCGTTACCCGGAACTTGCGGGCGCCCGGCCCCAGGCAAACCACCGCCTCCTCGAGCCTGGATCGGCGCCACCACGCTCCGCGGATTCATGGCCGTGAGGCGGCCGTCCGCGAACATCTGCGCGCCGCCATCGAAATACCCGAACCACCGGGCGTCATCCTCCCAACTCGACCGTATGAAGAGCTTTCCGGAATCCGGATTGTGGTAGACCAGCGGAACCAGGTAGTAGCTCAACCCGGGTTGATACGGATTGGCCCACAGGAATTCGTACGGGGCGCCGAAGGTGCCGCGCAGCATGAAATGGTCGTGCATCAGCCAGCCTTGCAGCACCTGGCTTTCCGCCGCGTTCGCGTCATACGCCACCATCGCCAGCTCGGCCGCGCGCGAGAGCGCGGCCAGCCGCAGATCCGGCTGGTCTGGATTGAGCGGCGGCCCGATGCGGTACTCGTTCTCCGGCGCTTCGTAGACCATCGGGTAGTGGCTCACCAGGTGCTCGATGGGAAAGTCCTTGAAGAAGCGCGGGCAGGATTCCCGCAGATCGAGGTTGGTGTTGTCGCGCATGGCGTGCAGCAGCTCGAATAGAGGGTAGGCATCGTCGCGCGCCACCACGCCGCGGCCGTTCTCCAGCGCCGGCGCCATCTTGCCGTTCCACCAGTCGCGGACCACGCGCTCCAGCTCGCGTTGAGGCGCCTGCGGCACGTGATCGAAAAGCGCCACTGCCGCCAGCACCCGTGAGCGCACCGCCGCAATGCTGTCATTCCCGGCGGTCGCGGCCATGCCCTTCTGGAGGCGAGCCGCGAGGTCGCGCCGTTGCCTCTCGCTCAGCAGATCCTGGCACCAGTCGAAAACCAGCGCCAGTTGCCGCAAGTCGTCACCGGGACCGAGCGCCCAGGCCACCGCCTCCGATCCCGCTGGGGTATTCCCCGAGATCCGATAGTACAGCGCCTGCGCCAAGCCGGGCTCCGGCGTGGGAGCGTCGCCGGCCAGCAAAGCATCGATCTGCTGCCATCGCGCCGAAGCCCGCTCGCGCTCGCGTTTGAGCAAGCGCAGCCGCGCTGGCCGGAGAAACAGCCGTGGATGATCGCTCGAAACCGTGACCGGCTCGTCGGAGGCTTGGGGGTGCCCTCTGGGCCCGGCGCTGGCAGGCCAGCCAAGGGCCAGCAGCACCCCGGCCAGGGCCGCGGAGATTCTCCTCATCAGTCCCAATTGTGTCATAGCGACACACCGCCGTGCCCGCGAGTCCCCCACCCCCCGCCGGCCCGTTCCATGAATTATTTGATTTAAAACGGGTTAAAGAGATTGACACGCGGATGTCCGATTGCTATTTATGGTTGTGAATTGGTGAAGTAACCTTTCAAACCTGCCCTCTGCTGCAACAGGCAGGCGGAAGAAGGGTGAGCCGAAGAGACAGCGTGCTTGCGGGAGCCGATGTTTGCATGAGTGTTAGCTCACTGTTCTTCCCTTGGCGGTTGCCGCAGAGGGGTTTTTTTATAGAACCGGCTTCAAACGATCTCTCCGGGGATCATTGGTAGCGGTGGTTATCTGGCGTTTCTGGTAGGGAGAATAGGACGCGGACCTGACCAGGAACGGACCGAAACAGTGAAGCCAGATACCCCGACGCCCGATCTCCAGCCCAACCTGGGCGAGCCGCATCGGATTCAGTCCCAAAAGTCTGGGGGCCGAACCGATGCGGTTTTTCTTTGTGGCGCCCGCAACCGCTCTCTTACGTTCGCGGCTCTGAAAGCACATCCGAGCCGCGAACGTTAGAGAGCGGTTGGCCTAATAGCTCAGCGTCCCCGTCCGCGGCTTTTCTTCCAGATTCGGCAAGTACAGCGTCCGGCAGTGTTCGCAGCGGTAGATCTCGGCGTCCGCGCCGAATTTCCGCTTCACTTCCTCGCCGAAGAAGTACCAGCGCTTCAGATGGCCCGCGCACAGCTTGCCTTTGGCGTCCTTCTCGGAGCATGCTCGCATGCGCGGGATGCGCCGCTTGACCTTGGTGCCGTCGCTCAGCGTAGCCACCAGCTCCGCCACCGGCGCCGGCTTATCGGAAACCGCGTATTTCGGGTTCGCCATATCGAGAACGACGAGTATATCAGGTAGCCCCCCGCTACTGGACGGGAAGAACCACGGCCGGCGATGTCTGCCCTCCCACGGAGACGGTAACCTGCTGGTTGCCGGTAAGGCCGGAGGGCACCGTCGCGTTGATCTGGTACAGCCCCGGGAAGCCCGGCGCCAGCCCGCTGAACAGGACATTGGCCTGCTGCCCGCCAATCATCACCACCGGCTGGCTGGTCGTGCTGGCCAGGTTGGCGCCGCCAAGCGCCGGAGCACCGCTTGCGGGCTGGTTCGTCACCGGACCCAGGCCATTGGCATAGAGCGACAGAATCTCTCCAGCGTGGGCCGGGTTGCTCGCCAGAATCTGGGCGCCGGTGATGGCATCCTGGGCGACGATGGTGCCGCCCCCCACAAAGAACGACGGTGTGTACTGCGCCAGCGGCACCGTCACCACGTTTCCCATCAGGTAGCCGTCATCCACGCTCACCTTGATCTCGACCGACGATTGACCGGCCAGTTCCCACGGCACCTGGACATTGATCTGGCCGGGACCCACGAAGGTCAGGTACCCCGGCACGCTGATACCGGCCGAAGGCACGTCGAAGCTGACCGTGGTGCCATCGATCACCAGCGGCAGAGCATTGGTTGTCGTGAGCGTGGGCCCGTCTCCGCTGGGGTTGATAAGGTAGTCTGTGTCCACCAGGTTCGTGCCATATATGGAGATATAGGATCCCGGTGCGATGGGGCCCTTGGAGGATGCAGCGTTCACTACTCCAGCCGCCGTAATGGCGGGCGGGGCCACTATGTAGACAGTGATCTGGTTGGTGACGCCCGCCGCCGTGACGGTGATGGTCGGGGAGGCGACCTGGGCGCCCAGTACCATATCGACCCAGGCGAAACCGTAGGTGTCGGTGTTGCAAGCGATCGCGGTGGTGGAGGCGTTGGGCGAGCAGGCAGGCTCCCCCGGAACGCTTTGAAATGTGAGGCTGCCTGCCTGGTTGACCGACAATCTCACCGCCGCACCCGCAACCGGTACGCCGTAGGCGTCCACCACCTGAACCACGGGGACCACTCCCAGGTCCTCGCCGGGTGCGCCTTCCAAATACATGCCAGCGACGAAATTCAGGTTGCCTGCCACGCCGCTGCCCACCAGAAACATGAACGGAATCCGCAGCGTAATACCGGAACCCTGCAAGGTAACCGTTCCCGAGTATTCACTCGCTGCCGGAACCGTGCCGGATAGCGTCACGGTAAGCGCCGTGGCGGCTCCCGCTGCCAGCGTCAGGGTTGGTTGGTTGGTCGCTACGGTGACACCCGAAACCGCACTGGCTGCTGTATTGACGGAACAGCAGGCAACCGACACCGCCAGGGTCATGGAACTCGATCCCTGGTTGGTGATGGTAATCGACTTGGCGATGGGCAATCCGCCCGATTTTACGTAACCGAATGAAATGGTGGATGGCTCGGCCGTGACCGAGGCATTCACGGCCGCGCCCGCATCCAGTCTGCCGGCGCCGATCCACTGGACATCCACGGCATCGCCGAATTCATCCGTGGTGGTGTTCTGCGCGGCCGCATTCACCAGGGCCGATTTGATCTGCGTCGGGGTAAAGTTCGGATGAGCCTGCTTTACCAGCGCGGCCGCGCCGGCGGTCATGGGGGTGGAGAAGCTCGTACCGGCCCCGATTGCCGCATAACGGCTGGTGCTGAACAGCTCCCCGTTCGGATCGAAGTTCTGCGCGGCGGCGTACAGAGCGCCCGGAACCGGGAGGTCCGGGTCATTGTAGTCCGGCCCCAGGTCGTAGGAGTCCGTGTCGAATCCGCTGGTGGCCACCAGGTCCGGTTTGATGGCCCCATCCGGGGTGGGACCCATCGAGGAATACCCTGCAAAGTTGTTAGCGGCAACCGTGAGGCCGGCAACCGCATCGTAGGTGGTCATATCCTCTTCGATCCCGGCGGTGTCAATGGTGACCGCTTGCCCCGGGTGCTGATCGATGTACTGCTTAAGAGCCACGCCGGCGGCGTTCGAGATCATGACCACCGGCCCGAGGAGTGGGTTGGTGGAAGAGAACCCCATGCCTTCCGGATTAATTGTGGCGGAGGAATCGTACATGTAGAGAATCACACCTACGGCGCCTGCCGCTTCCGCATTGGCCACCTTGCTGTTGAAGGTGCAAGCCGAACTGCCTGCCGGCCCGCGCTCAATCAAAGCGAACGCTCCGTTCAGAGAACCGGCCGGCAGCGATGCGCAGGCATACCCGTTATTGCCGGTTTGGGCAACGTCGATCAACGGCGCTGTTACGGCTGGGAACACGGCGTCCTCCGCCCCGTAGCTAGGGTTGTTGGCGTACGGGAAAATGGCATCGCTGTTCTGAGCCGGGATCCCCTGAAGCGTCGAAGGCGCACCCGGCGCGTTCACGCTCACGGACGGGCCGAACACATGGGAGTTGACGGTGGCCCCGACGCCGATCACCGAAGGCGCGGTGGCCGGTGAATTGATGCTGTTGAACAACGGGTAGGATACGTAGCCGTTGTAACCGTCGTTCCCAGCGGCCGCCACCACCACCATTCCTTTCTGGACTGCGGCCTCGAATGCCGCGGCAACCTGATCGCAATACTGTCCAGTTGGCAAGCCGCAGATCGCGCCGGTATCCAGCGCGCCGCCAAACGCCGGCCCCACCACCGAGAGGCTGGCGATATCCATGTGATCCGCTAGGGCGTCCTCAATGGCCTGAATCAGAACCGGGTCGCTGGCGCCGTCCAGCACGCCCGGACTTCCCGTCACCTTGTAATTGCCCAGGTAAGCCTTAGGCGCCATGCCCACAATCGTCAGCGGACCGCCGCCGGTAGTGGTTGCCGGGGTCGCGGTTGTTGAATTGGCCGCGGCGCAAGACGCCACCGCCGTGCCGTGCCCATCGCGGTCGCGCGGCGAATAGTCGTCCGGCATGGAATCCGCCGCCGGGTTTCTCGGATCGCTGCCCGCGGCCAGCATGCGCACGTAGCTGCGCGCCACAATCACTTTGTTGGTGGTGTAGGCGCAGTCCTCGGGATGGCCGGCGGTGCACAGCGGATAACCCGTCGGCATGGTCAGCGACGAATCCTGAAACGCGGGATGCGTTTGGTCGATGCCGGAGTCCAGGATGGCAATCTTGATCCCCTTGCCGCCGTTGGACACTCCCCCGAGCGCGTTCCATGCCGCGGGTGCGTTCATGAGTTGCGTGGCCCGGTTCAAGGCCAGTTTGAAGCGCCGCACCGGCCTCACCCCGATCACTCCCGGAATGCTCTGCAGTTCCGCCACCCGGCTCGCCGGAGCGCCCACGAAAATGTCGTTCACCAGCACCGATACCGAACCCAAGACCTGGATATTGCGGGACGCAAGCTCCTTCAGCACCGCCGCCTGCTTCGCCTCGACCTGCTGCCGGTACGCCGCCGCCGCGGCCGTTTGCATCTGCTCCCGCGACACAAATCGCGCCGAGACCGGAGGGTCTTCCAGAAGCAGAATGTACTGGTTGGGAATGAATGGCCCCGGCGGCGGCGGTTGCGCCGGGACGGGCACCACCACCATCCATGAAAGCAGCAGACAAGCCACGCATTGAAACGCGGATTTAACTCTGAAGAGCGCCATATTGCTCCTGACGGCACACGTTCTGTTCGGGTTTCGCAAGATGGGTGAGACAGAGCACTAAGCCACCGGCAGCTCCATCTCCACCTCCAGACCCGGCCGCGCGTTCCTGGCGCGGATGCTGCCTCGGTGCAGTTCGATGGCGCGGCGCGCGATCGACAGGCCCAGCCCGCTCCCGCCGCTGGCGCGGTCGCGGTCGCCTTCCACCCGGTAGAACGCGTCGAACAGCTGCGGCAAGGCCTCTTCCGGCACGCCCGAGCCCTGGTCCCGCACACCCACCGCGGCTTTGCCGTTGTTGTGCGCCAGCGAGACTTCCACCGCGCGGCGCAGCAGCTCCGGATCGCCGGCCACCGTCACCGGCTCGCGCCTCTCGTATTTCAGCTCGCAGCCGCATCCAGCACCACCAGGTTGACACCCGCTTCCCGTGCCTTTTCCAGGCCCCGGTTGCCTTCGTGCTCGCAAGCCACCGTAAAGCCTTCGCGCTGCAGGAACTCCCCCAGCAGCGAGCAGAGTTCCGCGTCGTCGTCGACCAATAAGATGTGCACGGCTAAAATTTACCACGTCTGACGCAACCATCGCGGCCGTTTCGGGTTTAAAACAGCCGCGCGGAAGCACTGGCAAAGTTCTACAGCACGCTGACGCCGGAGCAGCGCGCCAAGGCCGATCTGATGCGCCATAATGTGCGTCAGACGATCAAGAACCGTATCCAGCAGCGCCTCAGCCAGGGCAGCAACGGCTGGTCCGGTTCTTCATTTGCCCCTTTCCCGCACCCGTTCAGTCCTCCCGCGCATCCATTAGCTGAGTAATCTTGACTAAGAAGTACAGATTAGCTAAACTGGTATCAGCCCATACTTTAGGAGTATAACGGGTGAGCGATTCTACGAACACCATCGAGACCTTTGCGAATCAGGAATATAAGTGGGGTTTTGTCACCGACATCGAAGCCGATGCCATTCCCCGCGGCCTGAACGAAGACGTAATCCGCCTGATCTCCGCCAAGAAACAGGAACCGGAATGGCTGCTGGAATGGCGGCTCAAGGCCTTCCGCCACTGGCGGACCATGACGGAGCCAACCTGGGCCAATGTGCACTATCCGCCCATCGATTACCAGGACATCATCTACTATTCCTCGCCCAAATCGAAAAAAGCCGGGCCTAAGAGCCTGGATGAAGTCGAGCCGGAGCTTCTGAAGACTTACGCCAAGCTAGGCATCCCACTGAAAGAACAGGAGATACTGGCTGGCGTCGCGGTCGATGCCGTGTTCGACTCGGTGTCGGTGGCCACCACCTTCCAAGAGAAGCTGAAGGCCATGGGGATCATTTTCGGCTCGTTCTCCGAGGCCGTCCGCGAGCACCCCGACCTGGTGCGGCAGTACCTCGGCTCGGTGGTTCCTTCCTCCGACAACTTCTTCGCGGCCCTGAATTCGGCGGTCTTCAGCGACGGCTCCTTCTGCTACGTGCCCAAAGGCGTGCGCTGCCCCATGGAGCTTTCCACCTATTTCCGCATCAACGCCAAGGACACCGGGCAATTCGAGCGCACCTTGATCGTGGCCGATGAAGGCGCTTACGTCAGCTACCTGGAGGGCTGCACCGCCCCCATGCGCGACACCAACCAGTTGCACGCGGCGGTGGTCGAGCTGGTGGCGCTGGATAACGCCCAGATCAAGTACTCCACCGTGCAGAACTGGTATCCCGGCGACAAGCAGGGCAAGGGCGGCATCTACAACTTCGTCACCAAGCGTGGCGCGTGCCGCGGCGTGAATTCCAAGATCTCGTGGACCCAGGTGGAGACCGGCTCGGCCATCACCTGGAAGTATCCGAGCTGCCTGCTGATGGGCGACCACTCCGTGGGCGAGTTCTATTCGGTGGCGCTGACCAACAACTGGCAGCAGGCCGACACCGGCACCAAGATGATCCACATCGGCAAGCACACCACCAGCACCATCGTTTCCAAGGGCATCTCCGCCGGCCAC
Organism: Bryobacterales bacterium; assembly: GCA_963768385.1. GTDB lineage: Bacteria > Acidobacteriota > Terriglobia > Bryobacterales > Bryobacteraceae > Fen-178. Next base: position 117,981 of record CAVYHQ010000010.1, on the reverse strand, counting down.
GGCCAGAACACCTACCGCGGCGGGGTCAAGATTCTGAAGTCCGCCACCGGCGCGCGCAACTACTCGCAGTGCGATTCGCTGCTGCTGGGCGACAAGTGTGGCGCCCACACGTTCCCGTATCTCGAGGTCAAGAACACCTCTTCGCAGGTGGAGCACGAGGCCTCCACCTCGAAAATCGGGGAAGACCAGATTTTCTACTGCCGGCAGCGCGGCATCTCCACCGAAGACGCGGTCTCCATGATCGTGCACGGTTTCTGTAAGCAGGTGTTCCGCGAGCTGCCCATGGAATTCGCCGTGGAAGCGCAGAAGCTGCTGGGAGTCAGTCTCGAAGGAAGCGTCGGATGATATCGGGGGCCAGGGGTCGGGGGCCGGGGGTCGGGGAAACGCGCGGTGGTTCTCCCTGGCCCCCGGCCCCTGGCCCCCGGCCCCCAAAAGGAAAACTGGCCAAATGCCATTGCTCGAGATTAAAGACTTGCACGCCACCGTTGGCGATCGCGAAATACTGAAGGGCATCTCTCTCACCGTTGATTCCGGCGAGGTGCACGCCATCATGGGGCCGAACGGCTCCGGTAAGAGCACGCTGGCGCAGGTGCTGGCGGGGCGCGACCTGTACGCCGTCACCGCCGGCCAGGTGATCTACGATGGCAAGGATCTGCTGGCCATGTCGCCCGAAGACCGCGCGCGCGAGGGCATGTTTCTGGCGTTCCAATATCCCGTCGAGATCCCCGGCGTCAGCAACATGTATTTCCTGAAAGCCGCGCTGAATGCCATCCGCAAGCACCGCGGCCTCGACGAGCTGGATGCCATGGACTTCCTCGCCCTGGTTAAGGAGCGGATGAAGCTCCTCGACATGGACCAGGAACTGTTGAACCGCGCCGTCAACACCGGCTTCTCCGGCGGCGAGAAGAAGCGCAACGAGATTTTCCAAATGGCCGTGCTGGAACCGCGGCTGGCGATTCTCGATGAGACCGATTCCGGCCTGGATATCGACGCCCTGCGCACCGTGGCGAACGGCGTCAACGCGTTGCGCTCGCCCCAGCGCGCCATGATCGTGGTGACCCACTACCAGCGCCTGTTGAACTACATCGTGCCCGACTACGTGCATGTGCTGGCCGAGGGCCGGATCGTGAAATTGGGCGGCAAGGAATTGGCCCTCGAGCTCGAAGAGAGCGGTTACGCCGGCCTGGGCATTGTGGACGAAGAGGAGGCGGTCGGCAAGCTATGACGGCGGTTGCGGAACAACAGTTGCGCGAGACCGCGTTCCAGCGCTTCCAGGAGCTAGGCTTCCCCACCACCCACGATGAAGAATGGCGCTTCACCAACGTCGCCCCCATAGCCCGCCTGGTGGGGCATGCTTTAGCTTGCCCATCCCATGCCGTGAATTGCCCTCCCGAAGCCCAACAGTATCTCTCCAAATACGCCCCCTTCCAAAACCACGCCTTCGTCGCTCTGAACACAGCTTTCATGCAGGATGTCACCTACATCCACATCCCGCGCGGCCAAATCGTCGAGCAGCCTATCCAAATCGCATATGAGGCCCCTTCCGGCGTGGCTCATCCCCGCACGCTCGTCGTGGTCGGCCCCGACGCCCAGTGCACCATCGTGGAAACCTACTCCGGCGCAGGCTCCTACTTCACCAACGCCGTCACCGAAATCGTCGCCGGCAGCGGATCGGTGGTGGATCACTACAAGGTCCAGCTCGAATCTGCCTCCGCCTTCCACGTCGGCGTCATGTTCGCCAGCCTGGGCCGCAGCGCCAATTTCTCCGCCACCTCCATCTCGCTCGGCGGCGCCCTGGTCCGCAACGAAGTCAGCGCCGTTCTTTCGGAAGGCACGGACGCCACGCTGAACGGCCTGTACCTGGTGAACGGCAGCCAGCACGTGGACAATCATACGTCCATCGACCACGCCCAGCCCCACGGCACCAGCCACGAGTTGTACAAAGGCATTCTCGACGGCCGGGCCAGCGCCGTTTTCAACGGCCGCATCATGGTTCGCAAGGACGCCCAGAAGACCGACTCCAAGCAGACCAACAAGAACCTGGTCCTCTCCGACGAAGCGGTAATCGACACCAAGCCCGAATTGCAGATCTTCGCCGACGACGTGCGCTGTACGCATGGCGCCACCATCGGCCAGTTGGATGCCGAATCCTTGTTCTACTTGCAATCGCGCGGTATCGGCAAACACGATGCGCGCAGCCTGCTAACCTACGCGTTCGCGCAGGACATCATCGACCGCATCAAAGTTCAATCCTTGAAGGATTCGCTGGAACGGATCCTGTTCGAGAAATTCCATGAGCGTGATCGCTAGCGGGATCTCGGCCGGCTTCGACGTGGACAAGGTCCGGGAGGATTTCCCGGTTCTGAAACAGAGAATCCATGGAAAGCCCCTGGTGTATCTGGATAACGCCGCTACGGCGCAGAAACCGTTCGCGGTGATCCAGGCCATCCGCAAGTTCTACGAAGTCGATTGCGCCAACATTCACCGTGGCGTGCATGAGCTGAGTCAGCGCTCCACAGCGGCCTACGAGGAGACCCGATCGAAGGCCAAGCGGTTCCTCAACGCCCGCACTAAGAACGAGCTGATCTTCGTGCGCGGCACAACCGAAGGCATCAACCTGGTGGCCGCCAGTTGGGGCCGCAAGAACGTGAAGGAAGGCGACGAGATCGTCATCTCGGCGCTCGAGCACCACTCCAACATCGTGCCCTGGCAAATGCTCTGCGAAGAGAAGGGCGCCCGGCTGCGGGTCATTCCCATGGACGACCGCGGCGAGCTGCTCCTCGAGGAGTACGAGAAGCTTCTCGGCCCCCGCACCCGCATGGTGGCCGTGGGCCACGTCTCCAATGCGCTGGGCACCATCAATCCCGTCCGCCAGATCGTCGAGATGGCGCACCGCGCAGGCGCCCTGGCGCTGATCGATGGCGCGCAGGCGGCGCCCCACATGAAGATCGACGTGCAGGCGCTGGATGCCGACTTCTACGCTTTCTCCGGCCACAAAGTGTTCGGGCCCACCGGCATTGGCATTCTCTACGGCAAGGCCAAGCTGCTGAACGCCATGCCGCCTTACCAGGGCGGTGGCGACATGATCAAGACCGTGACCTTCGAAAAGACCACCTACGCCGACCTGCCCTACAAGTTCGAAGCCGGCACACCCAACATCGCCGGCGGCATCGGCCTGGGCGCGGCGTTCGATTACGTCACCCGCATCGGCCTGGACAAGATCGCCGCCTACGAACACGAATTGCTGGTCTACGGCACGGAGGCGCTTGCGCGCATTCCGGGCCTTCGCCTGATCGGCACGGCGCGCGACAAAGCCGCCGTGCTCTCGTTCGTCATCGATGGCATCCATCCGCACGATATCGGCACGGTGCTCGACCGGCAGGGGATTGCCGTGCGCACCGGCCACCATTGCGCGCAACCGGTGATGGACCGTTTCCGCGTGCCCGCCACCACTCGCGCCTCGCTGGCGTTTTATAACACTGCCGCGGAGATCGACGCGCTGGCGGCCGGCCTCGGAAAAGTAAAGGAGATTTTCTCCTGATGGTTGACGACCTGTACCAGGAAATCATAATCGACCACAGCAAGCGTCCCCGGAACTGTCATCCGATGGCGGACGCCAACCGCAAGGCCGAGGGCTACAACCCTCTTTGCGGCGATGAGTTGAAGCTTTACATCAAGATCGAAAACGACATCGTGAAGGACGTGAGCTGGGTCGGTTCGGGCTGCGCCATCTCCACTGCCTCGGCGTCCTTGATGACCGAAAGCCTGAAAGGAAAATCCCGGGAAGAGGCCCTCAAGCTGCTCGATAAGTTCCACGAGCTGCTCACCACCGATACCCCTGTGACTCAGGAATTGGGCAAGTTAGTGGTGTTTTGTGGCGTGCGGGACTACCCGGCTCGAGTGAAATGCGCCACCCTGGCATGGCACACGCTGAAGTCCGCCCTGACTAACTCGGGCGAGCCTGTGGTGTCTACCGAATGAGTCTGAAGGACCAGGTCATCGCCGCCCTCAAGTCGGTCTACGATCTGGAGATGCCCGTCAACATCTACGAGCTCGGCCTGATCTATGATGTCGCCGTGGATGATGCTGGGCAGGCCGCCATCCGCATGACTCTGACCGCGCCCAACTGCCCCGTGGCCGGGAGCTTGCCCGCCGAAGTCGAGCGCGCCGTCCGCGCCGTCCCCGGCGTAACCGGCGTCCAGCTCGAGTTGACTTTCGATCCGCCCTGGTCCAAAGACCGTATGTCTCAAGCCGCCAAACTGGCGCTGGGCATCGAAGACCTCATCCCCATCGCGAGGCTCCCCAGATGAAGCTCAGCGCCAACGAAGAGTACGGCTTGCGCTGTCTGGTCCGCATCGGCTACGCGGGCAAGGGCGGAAGCCTCACCATTCCCGAAATGAGCCAGGCCGAAGGCGTCTCCCCGGCCTATGCCGCCAAGATCCTGCGCGTGCTCCGCAAGGGCGGATTCGTCAAGGCCGAGCGTGGCAAAGAGGGTGGCTACACGCTGGCGCGCCCGCCCGAGTCGATTGTCATCGCCGACGTCATCAGCGCCCTGGGCGGGCGTCTCTTCGAGAGCAAATTCTGCGACGACCATTCCGGCCAGGCGGCCATCTGCACCCGTTCCGTGGATTGCTCCGTGCGTTCCCTCTGGCGCGCCGTGCAAATTGCCGTCGACCAGGTTCTCAGCCAGGCCACTCTGCGCGACCTCTTGCAGAACGAAGAAGAGATGAACTCCTGGGTGCGCACCATCCCCGGTGCGAATGGGTTGCGGTTGATCCAGTAACGCCGGCCGCACCGCCTGGCTTCCACTTCTATTTCGCCCGCCCCGCGAGGCCTAGCGGAAACGGGTGTGATACCAGATAACCAGAGTCACCTGGAATTCCTGGATCGTGCCCTCGAGTAAAAAGGAGTAAAAAGGGGTCAGACGCATTTTCGCGAACTCCGCCCGGCCGCTATTGCCCCCAGGAAAATGCGTCTGACCCCTTTTTCCCCCTTTTCCCTACTCCATCCGCATAACTCGGTCAAGAACCGCCGCCGCCCGCGCTACCCCGTCGTCTTCAGTCCTCCCGCAATCGCATTCACGGTTACCAGCAGAGCGGTCAGTAAGCGCTCGGCATCCCCGGTGCGTTCCTCCCTCAGCGCCTCCCGCCACGCCCGCAGCAACGCGATCTGCTCGCGATGCAGACGGATCAAGGCATGGCGGCGAATTTCGATCGCTTTCAGCAATCGGGGGCGCCGTTGTTGCCGCCCGTCTCCAAACAGTTCGTCCAGAACGCTCCGCGTGCGCTCGTATTCCTCGATGATCTGGCCCAGAACTCGCGCCCGCAGCGCGCCATCGCTCACCAGGCTGGCGTACTCGGTCATGATGCCGGGGTCCGCCGCCGCCACGCTGAACTCCACGTTGTGCAGAAGGTAGGACAAAAACGGCCATTCCCGCGCCGCCCTGGCCACCGAGTCCCGCGCCTGCGGCTCCCCGTCGCGCAAGCGCTGGAATGCGCTGCCCACGCCATACCACCCCGGCAGGTTGAAGCGCGCCTGGCTCCAACTGAACACCCAGGGGATCGACCGCAGGTCATCGATGCCCCGCCGTCCCGTGCGCCGCGCCGGGCGCGAACCGATATGGCTGCACTCGATGGCGTCGATGGGAGTAGCCTGCGAGAAGAATTCCACAAAGCCATCGCTCTCGATCAGCTCCCGGTATACGCGGCGACTGGTGAGCGCCGCGGCCTCGAACAGATCCTCCACTGCCGCCGGGACACGCGCCGGCTCCCGCTGCTGCTCCAGCGTCCATCGGGTCACGCCCGCCAGCAGGCGCTCCAGGTGGGTTGCGGCCGTCAGGCGATTGGCGTACTTCTGCGCGATCACCTCGCCCTGTTCGGTGACGCGTATTTCCCCGCGCAGGGTGCCCGGCGCAAGCGATTCCAGGAACACGTGCGTCGGCCCGGCCCCGCGGCCGATGGTGCCGCCGCGGCCATGAAAGAACCGCAGCTCGACGCCGGCCTCGCGCGCCACGCCCGCCAGCCGCACCTGGGCCTTGCGCAGATACCAGTGGCTGGCCAGGATGCCGCCATCCTTATTGCTGTCGCTGTAACCGATCATCACCTCCTGCACAGGGTGCGGCAAGCACGCGAGCGTTCGCAGGGTCATGGGGTGCGCCAGGAAATCGGCCAGCACGCGGCCGCTGTTCTCCAGGTCTTCGATGGTCTCGAACAGAGGCGTGACCGGAATCTCGCACACCAGCCCCTGCGGCGTGTTGCGCACCAGGCCGGCCTCCCGCGCCAGCAGGTAAACATTGAGCAGATCGGAGGCCGCATGCGTCATGCTCACGATGAACTGGCCTACCCCGCCGCTGCCGTGCCTTTCGCCCCATTCCCGCGCCAGCCGCAGCACCGCTACGCTGGCCTCCGCCTCGGCGGGAAGCGCCGCCGAGGAGACCGCGAACGGGCGCGGCGAGCCTAGCTCCCGGTCGATCAGTTCTCGTTTCCGGTCCTCCGTCCAGTCCGGGTAGTCCACCCCGTCCATGCCCGCGATGGTAAGCAGTTGCCCTATTGCCACGCCGTGGAAGGCGCTGTTCTGCCGCATATCGAGGGCCGCTGCGTGGAAGCCGTATACCGCCGTGAGCCGCTCGACCGGCGCCACTTCCGCCACGGCGATGGCGTCCGCGCCCGCCTGGTGGAGCGTACCCGCCAGGAATGCGAGATCCTTCTCGAGTTCCTCCGCGCGGCCATAGCTCGATTCCATCGACCGCGGCTCGCCCGGTTCCGGAACTCGAGCCAGCATCAGGTGGACCCACTGCCGCCACGGTTCGCCCGGGTACCGGCGGAGTAGCCGCTGGGCCCGCTCGCCCAGCATCGCCGAGCACGACGAGATGCGTTCGTAAAGTCCGCCCGGCGCCGTTTGCATCATATCCGAGAGGCTCAGCCTGTCGGCGAGCCTCTGAAGTTGTCGCCGAAGCACCGCCAGCGCCTGCGCGCGCAAGGCTTCGAGGGCGTGGCGCGTGGTTTCAGCCGTCACCAGCGGATGGCCGTCGCGGTCGCCGCCCACCCAGCTCCCGAACGTCAGTCGCGGTTCCGCCGGCGCCTCCGTTCCCGGAAACGCCCATTCCCAGGACCCCCGGAAGCGTTCCGAAAGAAGCTCCAGCACGTCCGGAAACACACTCCAAACGTAATGCAGCATGTTGCCGATTTCCGATTCCACGCCGGGACGCTCCAGCAGGATCTCGCCCGTTCGCCACAGACGCTCCAGGCCGGTCTCGATCCGCTGCCGCAACGCCTCCTGTTCCATGGGAGTCCTGGTTGGGTTCTCGCGCTCCACCAGCATGAGGTAAACCTCGCGGTGGCGCTCCAGCACGGAAGCCCGCTTGGATTCCGTCGGGTGGGCCGTGAGCACGGGCTGAACGTGGATCGACCGCATCGCGCGGCGCACGTCGGCAGCGGTGAAGGACGCCTCGCGCAGCAGCCGCAGTTGCGAGGGCCAGGTGCCCGGCTCGCTGGCCGGCCCGCCGGCGGTCTCCCGCAGCCGGCGCACCTGGTTCACGGTGTTCTCTTCCACCATATTGAGGAGCTGAAAGGCCATGGAGAGTGCTTGCGACCCTCGCTCGGGAAGCCGCGCCCCTTCTTCGGGAGGAACCGAGAAGGCCTGCTCGACAAGCCGGGCGAGTTCACCCTCCCCGATCCTGGTCAGCGCTGCCTCAAAGCACCCCAGCAGGAAGCGAAAGTCCCGATCCCATTTCTCCAGTTCCACCTCGAGCAGGCTATGTGCCCGCGCCCGCTCGGGTGTGCGCCCCATCCGATTCCCTGTCCCCAAGGTGCCCATTCAATCAGTCTACCCAGAAGGCGCGCCCAACCCCCGCCTAGGGTCCCGCGATGCAAATCAGCTTGGGCGGCCGGGCGTCTGGTTCCACCAGCCAAACGGTGCGGTCGGGATAGGAGCGTTCCAGTTTCTGGTCTTCGTCCGCGCCCAGGTCCAGGGCCCAGACAACCGGGGCGCGGTCAATGTCGGCGGCGTTATGGACCCACTCGCGAAACACATGTTGCGGGCCGTAGCGAACGAATACCAGTTGCTGGCCCGGAGCCTGCGCCAGGCGCTGGTTGATGGCAATCCGCCCTTCCGAATCGCCGTAATTGATGAAGTCCCAGCTCTCGTAACGCCCCATTGCCAGCAAGATGTTGTCACTGCCCAACAAGTGGATGCCATACCAGAACAAGAAGTGCGCGGCACACAGGAAAACCAGCAGCCTGGCCGAGAACTGGCCCACCGCGAGTCCGCGGAGTTTCAACCGGCTCAGCCGCTCGAGGCCCGTCACGCCCATGAGCACCAGCAGGCACGTGGCGGCGGCGATGTACTGGGGGAAGAAGTATGGATAAAAATTGGTGCCCAGGCCGAAAATCAGCAGCGTGATCGCAACCCAGCCGAATCGGAACTCCCGGAGCGACATGAGAAAGGCCGGCAGAGCCAGGTACAGCGGTGCCGGAAGGAAGAAGCGCAAAAAGACCGCGCGGCTCCCCAAGCGTTCGAAATACTTGGCCACGGTATCGGCGTCTTCCCCATGCACTTCAGCTTGTCCTTCGTAGGTGAGTCGTTGTTGCGCGGTCAGCTCCCGGTGAGGGATTGGATTGGCCTGGAACGTGAAGGTGGTGGGCACGCCGTATTGATAGCGGCTGAGGGCATAGGGGATGGTGGTCCAACTGCCCGTGACCGCGCGGTTGTGGAGCAGCGTCAGGCCGATGGCCGGCAGCACCACCAGCGCCGCCGCCAGCGCCGCTTTCGCCAATCTGCTCCGTTGGTTGGGTTGGCCCAGCGCCGGCAGAAAGAAGAGGATCACGCTTAAAAGCAGAAAAATGGATTCATACGGCCGAGTCAGCAAATGGATCGCCAGGCCAAGGCCCAGCCAGACCGCGTCGCGCGTGCGGGGCTGGTGGCGCAGCCTGGGCAGCGCTCCAAACACCAGGCAACCGGCCGTAGCGGCGACCGCGCCGCCCCAGTAGATGTTCATCCACTCGTTGAGAGGGCCGAATTCGATTACCGCCAGCAACCCTCCCACCAGTGCCCACCCCGGCGTGGTCCAGCCCCGCAGCATCCAGTAGCACAGCGAGCACAGGGCCGCCACCGAAAGAACCACGCCCGCCCAGGGATGGCCGAAGATCATCCATCCCAGTGCCAGCGCCAGGCCTTGGCCGAGTGGATAGATGGAACTGTAACTGGGATCCTGGAGGACAAAGACGGTTTCGAAGAACTGGTGCAGCGCATGCGGCGGGTTGGCCAGGCGGAAGTGCCGCAAGGTGTCGGCGAGGAGGATGTAGCTGAAGCCGTCGGCGCCGGCCGGCGTTGGTACGGGGTGCCGCGGCAGGAGCAACAGCCGGAGCGCCACGGGCAGGGCCGCCAGCAGCAGCATCGACCAGCCGGTTCTGGCCGCGAGCCTCTGAAACCCAGGCTCAATCCGGGCGCGCAGCAGCACCAGTGAGACCAGCAGCGTCGCCAGCGCCAGCTCGATGAAGTCCCCGGCGCCGAAGCCGATGGGATTGTGAAGCGGCAGAAAAGAGCGGAAGAAGTCGAAGAGAAACATGTGGCGGGGGCGACCTAGCTCTCTTCCTCCAAGCGTGTCTTGTGCTTCGGCTTCTTGCGGGAGGGTTTGGGCTGGATGGCTTTCGCGGCGGGCACCCGGCCCACCCGCTCCCGCGCCATGGCTTTCACTTCCTTGGCCAGATCAAAGCTTTTCTTCTTGCGCGGCAAGCATCCTCCGCACCGCCGCCGCCAGCATCTCCGGAGCGAACGGCTTTTGCAGAACAGCCACGCGTCCGGGAGCCGCGGCTTCCATGGCGGTCGTGTCCATGGAATACCCGCTGGCGGCCAACACGCACAGCGACGGGTTGGCGCGCAGCATTTTCAGCGCCAGGTCCTCCATGCTCAGCCCGGCCATGCTTCCGTCCAATACGGCGATGTCGTAGCCGGAAGGCGCCGCCTCGACCTCCGCCCACGCCTTCTCCGTGCTGTTCGCCATGGTCACGGAGTATCCCAGGCGGCCCAGGTAGACGCCCATCATCTTCAACAAGGAAGGCTCATCGTCAACCAGCAGGATTCGTGCGGTGGCGTGATTCATAACCCAGCAGTTGTATGATCGCCCTATGAGGTTCTATACCGAATATCTCACCTTCAAAACGGCGAAACACCGAGAGTATATCAACATCACCTCGCGGGTGGAAAGCGCCTTGCGCAAAAGCGGCATCCAGGAGGGCATGATTCTGGTATCCGCCATGCATATCACAGCCGGCGTATGGGTCAACGACGCGGAAGACGGGCTGATCGCCGATATCGACGAATGGCTCGAAAAACTGGCGCCGTTCCACCAGGACTACCGCCATCACCGCACCGGCGAAACCAACGGCGATTCTCACCTCAAGAGCCTGCTGGTGCACCATGAGGTGGTGGTTCCGGTGACCAACGGCAAGCTCGACTTCGGCCCGTGGCAACAGGTTTATTACGCCGAATTCGACGGACGGCGCTCCAAACGCGTCATCATTAAAGTGATGGGTGAGTGAACACGGAGAGATTATGAAACGCATATTCGTTTTGCTGGCTACGGTCGCGGCCCTGGCCGCGGCCGCGGAACTTCCGGTCAAGCAGGTGGTGCTGTACAAGCACGGCGTGGGGTTCTTCGAGCGCTCGGGAAAGCTCGGGCCGGGCGAAACGGCGCGCCTCGATTTCAACGCATCGGAGATGAACGACGTTCTGAAATCGCTGACGATTGAAGAACGCGGCGGCGGAAAGATTTCGGGCCTGCGCTACGACTCCATGGATCCGCTGGGCCACAAGCTGGCCGAGTTTCCGTTCCAGATCGGCGCCGCGCAGCCGCTCAGCGGCATGCTGGACCAGCTCAAGGGCGCGCGGCTGGAATTGAAGTTCGGCAACGAGACGGTGGCCGGCGCCATCGTCAACGGCCGCCTGGTGGCTTCGAGCGACAAGCAGCCGGAGCGCGAGCAGCTCACCCTGATGCTGGATTCGGGCGAACTGCGGACCTTGGATCTCAGTGCGGCCACCGGCATTCACTTCACCGACCCGCAGTTGCAGCAGCAGTTCCACGATTACCTGGCGGCGGTGGCCGCGGCGCGCTCCAAAGAAAAACGCAGCGTGTACATCGATTCCACCGACGCCAAAGAGCGCGAGGTGGTGGCCAGCTACATGATCCCGGCGCCGGTGTGGAAGTCGAGCTATCGTCTGATCTTCGGCGCCAGCGGGCAGCCGGTGCTGGAGGGCTGGGCTATCGTGGACAACACCACCGGCGAGGATTGGACCAGAGTGCAGCTCTCGCTGGTCTCGGGCCGGCCGATTTCCTTCGTGAGCCAGCTCTATGCGCCGAAGTATGTGGACCGGCCCACGGCCGAGCTGGCGGACGACCGCGCAGCGAGGCCGGTGGTGCATGAAGGCGGCTATGACGCCCTCGCCGGCGTTGGGGGCGGCGTGGGCGGGGGCATGATGCGTCAGCAACTGCGGGCGGCTCCGGCCGCAGCGCCGATGCAGAAAGCGGTTTCGCCGCTGGGAACCATGAATGAGGCTGTACAGGTTGCGCCGAGCTCCATCGTGGCGAGCGCTACCGCCGGCGAGCTGGGCGAGCTCTTCGAGTACCGCATCGCCCAGCCGGTGACCATCCGCAAGGATGAATCCGCCATGCTGCCGTTCTTGCAACAGCCCATCGAAGCCCGCAAGCTGCTGATCTATTCCGACCACAGCTCGCAGCATCCCACCAACGCCGCCGAGCTGACCAACTCCAGCGGCAAGACCCTCGACGGCGGCCCTGTCACGGTCTACGACGGCGGCGCCTATGGCGGCGAAGCCCTCATGGAGACGCTCAAAGCCGCCGACAAACGGCTGATCAGTTACGCCGTCGATATCGGCACCCGCATTACCGAAGCCTTCGGCAGCAAGCAGGCGATGGTCCGCGAGATTCACGCCGCGCGGGGCGTTTTGACCACCAAACTGGCCGCCGAAGAGACCCGAACCTATACTGTCCGCAACGTGGACAAGAAGGCCAAGACCCTGATCATCGAGCACCCGCTGCGGCAAGGCTATGCCTTGCTGAATCAGAAGCCGGCGGAGAAAACGGCCAGCGCCTACCGGTTTGAGATTCAGCTTGCGCCGGATGCCTCGCAGGAGTTTCCGGTTTCCGAAGAGCGCGTGTACGACCAGACCTACCAGGTGACCAGCCTGACGCCGGACATGATCCTGAGTTACGTAAGCAACCGAACGCTCAGCGACGCGGCCCGCGGGCAGTTGCAGCGCATCGCGGATCAAAAGCGGCAGCTTGCCGGGAACGACCGGGCGCTCGAAGAAGCTCAGGGGCAGACGCGCGACCTGACCGCCGACGAAGAGCGCATCCGGCAGAATATCGGCAGCCTCAACAACGTCAGCGGCCAGCAGCAGCAGGTGCAGAACTACGCGCGGCAGCTTGATGCGCACGAGCAGCAGGTTGCCGCTTTGCGCGACCGCCAGGCGGAGTTGCAGAAGAAGAAATCGGCGCTGGAAACCGAGCTCAACAAGCTGATCGAGGCGCTGGCGTTTTGAAGCTCGCTCTCATCGGATACGGCCGCGTGGGCCGCACACTGGCGCGCCTGCTTCGGCATAAGCGCCGGGAGTTTCCGTTTTTAGTGACCGGCATCCACACGCTGCGCCACGGCACGGCGGTATCTTCCGGCGGCTTGCCGGACGATCCGCCCTTCGGCCCGCGCGCGGCCTCCATCGAGGAGTTTCTGGATGCCGCGCGCGCGGATACCGCGGTCGAGCTGACCACGCTCAATCCTGCCACGGGCGAGCCGGCGATTGCGCACATCCGCGCCGCCTTCGCCCGGCGCATGCACGTGGTGACCGCGAATAAAGGACCCATCGCCCACGCTTACGCCGAATTGCGCGACCAGGCGGCCCGCGCGGGCGTGGGATTCCGCTTCGAATCGGTCGCCATGGATGGCGCACCCGTGTTCAACCTGTGGCACCACAACCTGCCGGCCGTAAAGGTTCTGGGCTTCACCGGCGCGCTGAATTCCACCTCGAAGGTGGTGGTGGAAGCCATGGAGCGCGGCGGCTCGTTCGAGGACGGTTTGAAAGCCGCGCGCGCCCTGGGCATCACGGAAGCCGATGGCGCGTTCGACGTGGAAGGCTGGGACTCCGCCGCCAAGACCGCCGCGCTGGCCAACGTGCTGATGGACGCGCGCACCACGCCGCAGCAGGTCTCGACGCGCGGCATTACCAGGCTGACGCCGGAGCGGGTCGCGGAAATCGCGCGCCGGGGCAAGACCGTGCGCTTGATCAGCCGTGCGCGCCGCACCGGGCGCCGCGTCTCGCTGCGCGTGCGCGCCGAGGTGCTGGACCGCTGCGACATCCTGGCCGCGACGCCGGGGACTTCGAACCTGATCCTGTTCCTTACCGACCTGATGGGCACCTTCGGCACGGTCTCCATCGAACCGACCGTGGAGCAGACGGCCTACGGGGTCTTCAGCGACTTGGTCAACTTGACCAGGTGGAGCGGATAGGGCGTATTCCGGCGCGGGTTTTCGGGGTCGTAGAGCACGCAAATCTGGCTGCCGATGGCGGGAGGACGCCGGCTCTGGCCGCGCCCCTTGGCGGTGGCCCCGTTCAGCAGTTGGAACTCGTACCGAATGACGGTTCCGTCCTTGGTCCTCCGCTGGCCGGTCACGATGCCCGGGGCGGGACGCCCTTCCGTCAGAAGTTGCATCTGTCTGCGAAGGACCATTGTGAGGACCGAAGCGATCGCGGCCAGTACCACGAAAACCAGGTACGGGAGCCAGGGGGGCATGGGAGTATCGTCCCACCCGATCGGATGGTTCACTTTCGGGTTCGACGGAAGAAAGCGTATGGGCAGGCTGGAACCCGCTTTAAGCGTTTGCCAAATCCGCGGAGGGACCTTTTTGCGCGCTACATACGCGCGCTCCTCAACGGTGAACCGGTAAGACACCAGGTGCTGCTGGTCCTTGTCTGAAGTGCGCCAGACTCGCGTGATTTGGGCTTCCGTATTCACACCTTGATCTTGCAGCAGGCGGTGATCTTCGGCCTGCCGCCTGGCCGTTGCTTTAAGGCCGATGCCCGCGGCGACAGCCCCCAGCGCCATCATCGCTGCCACCACCATCAGCGCGATCCCCGCGCCCGTGAGCTGAACCGGGCGCAGGCTGGAATAGCCGAGGCCGTCTGGAGGCGTCCAGTTGTTCGTCATGATTCCCTCTTCTCCTTCTGCAAACGCCCTGCGTCCTGGAGGGCGCGGCGCAACAGAAACTCGATCTGCGCGTTGAGGCTGCGCAGCTCGGAATCGGCCCAGCGTTCGAGGGCTTCGTGCGTCGCCGGGTCCAGCCGAAGCAGGAATGCTTTCCGCTGCGCCATGGCCTCTTACTGGTAGAGCGTGCCCGCGTTGACGATGGGCTGCGCGTCGCGGTCGCTGCACAGCACCACCAGCAGGTTGCTCACCATACTGGCCTTTCGCTCCTCGTCGAGTTCAACGACGTGCTTGAGGCTCAATTGCTCGAGCGCCATCTCCACCATGCCCACCGCGCCCTCGACTATCTTCTGCCGGGCGGCAATGATGGCGCTGGCCTGCTGCCGCCGAAGCATCGCGCTCGCTATTTCGGGAGCGTACGCCAGGTGCGTGATGCGGGCCTCGATGACCTCCACGCCGGCTTTGGACAGGCGATCCTGGATCTCGTCGCGCATGCGGTGGGCGATGTCCATCACTGACATGCGCAGCGACATCTGCCCTTCCACGTGCGCATCGTACGGGTAGGTGGTGGCCAGGCTGCGCACGGCCGACTCGCTCTGCACGTGGACGAAATGCTCGTAGTCGTCCACGCAAAAGATGGCTTCGGCCGTTTCCACCACCCGCCATACCACCACCGCGGCGATCTCGATGGGGTTGCCATCCTGGTCGTTGACCTTCAGTTTGCTGCTCTCGAAGTTGCGTATCCGCAGCGAAACCCGGCGCCGGCGCGTCAGCGGGTTCACCCACCAGAGGCCCTGCTGCTTGATCGAGCCTTTGTACACGCCGAACAACTGGACCACCTTGGCCTCATTGGGATTGACAACCGTGAATCCGCACAGGCAGCCGATATCGACGATCAGAACCACGATCCATGGCAGGATCTGGTACGCATCCTCGGCTTGGATGGCCGAGACCAGCATGGCGATGGACAAGATCAGCAACGCCGAGAGCAGGACGAGCATCAGCCAGCCCGAGAGACCCTTAATTTCCTTTTCCCGCATGATTGAATCTTCCTCCTTACGTGACATCACAATGATATCATAATGATTTCACTTGTCAAGGGGGAAAATCGTGGCCGAAGCCTGGGTAATAGTACCTTTGTTCTAGTACATATTAGGGCCCATTCTGCTTCTTTGGCCTTGACTATATTTGGAAAATCCGAGAAGATTCAGCTTATAGGAATTTTAAGACCAAAGAAGTACGAGAATTGAATTTTCGTCATGCGGGCCCGAATCCGCGTGTCGGCACCTCAAAAGGAGATTAAGATGGTTCAACGAACTTCGATGTTAGCTTTTGCCTTGCTCTGCGTGTGCTCGGTTGCCGCATTCGCGGGCCCGTTGACGCTCACACCTCCCACCGGTAGTTTTCTCGCTACGGGCGCTGGCGGAACGCGCGGAGACATCATTACCATGACCGGGGACTATGCCCTGACCTCGATCGGAATCGATGCCCTGATCGCGAACGGTGCTCAACTCACTTTCAACGCTTACGTTTACGACGATCAGGGTGGAAGTGGCGTCACTCCATTGGCTGTCGGTGCGTCTGGGATTGTCACTGGGAATGGGACCGAACAGTGGTTCGACTTGCCGGTTTCGTTCACCCTGCAAAATGGCCAGAGCTATGACATAGGTATCAGTTTCAACAGCTTCAACGATCCGAATCTGCAAGTTAACTACTTCGAGTTCGCCGCCGGCAACAACCCGCCCTTCTCGGTCGGACCCGTAACGGTGCTCGACGGAGAGGAGTCCCACTGCGGGCCATGCAACTATCTCACGCCGAACCTGCGGCTCGACGGTGCTAGCAGCAGCGTCCCCGAGCCGGGATCTCTGATCCTCTTGGGAACTGGAGCGCTGGTACTGTTCGGAACCATCCGCCGCCAGCGGATTGGATAGGGAAAGGCCGGTGCAGTCCTACCGCGCTTCCGCTTCGACCGCCTCCAGTTCCTTCCCGGCTTCGGACCAGCGCCCCTGCGCGGCCAGTTCGCGGTACCGCCGCAGATGCTCGCGAATGCGCTGTATCCGCGCATCGGCGGGAGTTGCGGGGGTGGCGCCAGCGGCGGCGGGCGCCGGGGTCGGCGTGGAACCCGTCCCGGCCTGCTGGATCAACTGCTGGGCCCCGGTGGAAAGCTGCGCCAGCGCCTCGTCGTAGGTGTCCGTATAAATCAGCCGGTTCCCCACCGCCAGCACCACTTTCTTCAACTGCGGCATGCGGGCTTCAGTCGCCTGGATATAGATGGGGTCCACGTACAGGAACGTGTTGCCCACCGGCAACACCAGGATCTGGCCGCGCAGCACCTGCGATCCCTGCTGGTTCCACAACGTAAGGTCCTTGGAAATGGTCTGGTCCTGGTTGATGCGGGCGCCAACCTGCATGGGACCGAAGATCAGCTCCTGCTTCGATAGCAGCAGCACCACTACGTCGCCCAGGTTGGGGCCGTCGCAGCGCGCCACCATCAGGCCGATGAGGTTGTCCTTGTTGCGCGGGGTGAACGGCACCAGCAGCAGGAACTCGGCCTTGTCCTGGCTGGGCAGTGTGGCCACCACATACGTCGGCGTCACCGGTTCGGCGCCATTGGCTTGGCCGGTTGTGTGGCGCGCCAGGTCCCACAGGTCCTCTTTGTTATAGAAGGACTGCGGGTCCAGCATGTGGTAGGTGCGATAGATCTCGGCCTGAACGCGGAACAGGGTCTCGGGATAGCGCGCGTGGGCCCGCAAATCCGGCGGCATGGCCGACGCCGGGCGGAACAGGTCGGGGAAGAGTTGCTGATAGGCGTTGATGATGGGGTCGTCGGGCGCGAAGATGTACAGGTGCGTTTCGCCGTCGTAGGCGTCCACGGTTGCCTTCACCGCGTTGCGGATGTAGTTGACGCTGCCCATATCGGGCACATCCACCGCCCGCGAGTAGGGATGCGCGTCGGAAGTGGTGTAGCCGTCGATCATCCACACCAGCCGCCCGGCGTCGGTGATCACCAGGTAGGGGTCCGTGTCCCACTGGAGGAACCCCGCCAGCTCCTGCACGCGCTCGCGCACCCGGCGGTGGATCATCATGCGGCTGTTGGGCTTGAGATAGGCGGTCAGCAGAATGTTGGGCTCGCTTTCGGTAATGGTGGCGGCCAGCCGCATCGAGAACGAGGATATCGGGAAGCCGCCCTTGCCTTCGTAGCGCGAGGTCATGTTTTTCTCGCCGGAGGGATAGTTGAACTCCGCCTGCGCGGTCTCCACGAAGACCGGCTCGTGGGCCACTTCGCCGTAGTAAATTTCGGGCCGCGTCAGCTTGAGACTCTTGGTCTTGACTTCCGGCGGAGCGTTATCGACGAGCAGGACGGGCAGGCCGTCGGGCGTGATCTGACTGACTCCCGCCAGCACCAGGCCGTAGCCGTGGGTGTAAATGAAGGCTGGGTTGATCCAGTTGGCGCGCGCCGCGGGAAGCTGGCTCAGGTCGAGCTCGCGCGGCGCCAGCAGCACCTGGCGGTACTGGCCATCGATGGTGTACCGGTCTACGTCGGTGTCGTGGAAGACGTAGTACGGGCGCAGCGCCTGGATCTGGGTAACCGTGTCGTGGAAGGCGTGCCAGTCCCAAAGCCGCACGTTGTCCAGCGTGGGCTTGTGGTGGGCGACATCGATGGGGGCCTCGGGCTGGGCCTTGAATTCCACCTCGCGGACGCGCTGCTCCAGGCCGAACGCGCTGCGCGTGGCGTGGATATGCGTCTCGATGTAGGGGCGCTGGAGCGAGATTTCGTTGGGGCGCACGTACAGCGCGGAAACGGCGGGCGGCACGATGAAGCCGACCACCAGCGCCAGCGCCATCCAGGCCGCCAGAATCCAGCGGCCCGCCGAGACCAGCGCGGCAGCCACGAGACAGGCCACGATCATCAGCCATTGCAGGGGCAGCCCGAAGTTCAGATCCACGTAATCGATGCCTACCAGAAACGTGCCGTGCTCGTGGTAGAGCATCTCATAGCGTCCGAGGAAGAAACGCAGAGCCACAGCCAGCAGCAGCGCCACCGTGGCGCCGCGCAGGAAGCGGGATTCCAAACCGCCTTCCAGACGCAGAAACGAGAAGTCCAACTCGCGGGCCTCCCGCATCTCCGGGAGCTTGTACCGCAGTTGCCAGCCGCGCGCCGCGATCCAGTAAATCAGAATGCAGACGATCACCAGGGCCAGCAGGTAACTGCGCAGGAGCTGGTAGAAAGGCAGGTCGAACAGGTAAAAGGAGAGCGGCTTCTGGAAGATGGCGTCGCGCCACCCTGCCGCGGCGGCGGGCAGGCCTCGTGAGCCGGCGAAGCGCACCACCGTCCAGGTATCGATCGACGAGGCGGAAATCAGGTAGCCCACCAGCAGCAGCGCCAGCGCGCTGATACGCGTGTAGGTGCGGTTCTCGCTCAGGGAGGTTCCGGCGAACTTCAGGGCGCGCGCGTGCGCGATCCACAAGACCGCGAAGGCCAGCAGCGTGGCGGCTGTGAGCGGCGCCAGGTTGTAGTAGAGCATGCTGAGCCAGGTGCGGAACTGGCCCAACTCCTTCCACCATTCAATTTCAATGGTGTACAAGGCCACAACCCGCGCGCTCAGAAGCAGCACGGCGAGGACGACGAAGAATGCGATGCGGCCGGCTCGGGAGCCGGGGCCCCGGCGCCCGCGTTCAATTTGATACGGCATGACCCAAGCGTAGCACCCGCCACCCCGAATTGCCCGCACCGGCCCATCCTGCTAGACTTGTACATTCTGGTCTCAATTCAGGTTTTGGGGTTTAAGTTGAAGGTTCGCGTCCTAGTGATGTTGATTGGTGTGTGCGTCTCCACGGTGGCTGAGCCGGCTGCGGAGGCGCCCCAAGTCATTGTCGAGAACTACTGCGCCGCCTCGCGCGGCCAGGAACAATCCTTCCACGGCGCCTCGATGGACGTTGAGATTCAGGCATCCCTCCCCAGGTTGAAGAAGCAGGGCCGCTTGCACGCGCTGCGGCGGATCTCCGCACTGGGCCGCATTACCTATGAAATGCTGCGCTTCGAGGGCGACGGCACGGTCAAGAACCAGGTCATCGCGCGGTACCTCACCGCCGAAGCCGAGACCCAGCAGAACCAGGCTCCTTCGCTGGCCGTGACCCCGGCCAACTACAAGTTCAAGTACAAAAGCCGAAGCCAACTCCAAGGGCGCGCCGTCTATATTTTTCAGGTGACGCCGCGTCAGAAACGCCAGGGCCTCTTCAAGGGCGATCTTTGGATCGACGCTGGCACCTATCTGCGCGTGCAGGAATCCGGGTATCTGGTAAAGAATCCTTCCATCTTCCTGAAGAAGGTCGCGTTCGTAAGAAAGTACCAGATTCGGGATGGAATCTCGGTTCCCCTGCAAGTGCAGAGCGAAGTGGATACCCGGCTGGCGGGCAAGGCGGAGCTGACCATCGATTTCAGCAATTTCTCGATGGACAGCGCCAAACGGGGCGCCCTGGGTGACGCCGGCGACCAGTAGCGCGGCAAAGAGAGCAGATGAGAACACTGTTTCTGAATCCGCCGTCTTTTGAGGGGTTCGACGGCGGCGCCAGCTCCCGCTGGCCGGCCTCGCGTGAAATCGAGTCGTACTGGTATCCGGTGTGGCTGTGCTATCCCGCGGGCATGCTCCCCGACAGCCAAGTGGTGGACGCGCCGCCCCACAAGATCTCCATCGGGCAGACGGTTGAGATGGCCAAGAATTTCGAGCTGCTCGTGCTCTACACCTCCACTCCCGGTTTCCACGTGGACACGAGAATCGCCGGGATGATGAAGGACGCCAACCCCAAGCTGAAGGTGGCGTTCGTAGGGCCGCCCGTGACTACCGAACCGGAGAAGACGCTGCGCGGCGCCCAAGCCATCGATTTCGTGGTGCGGCGGGAGTTCGATCGCCAGATTGTGGACTACGCCAACGGCAGGCCGCTCGAGGAATTGCCGGGGGTGAGTTTCCGCAAGAACGGCTCCATCGTCCACAACCCGGAAGGGCCGGCTATCGAAGACCTGGATGCGCTCCCCTGGGTGACCAGGGTTTACAAGCGCGACCTCGACATCACGCGCTACAACGTGCCCTTCCTGCTGCACCCCTTCGTGGCGCTTTACACTTCGCGCGGTTGCCCGGCGCTGTGCACGTTCTGCCTGTGGCCGCAGACCCACTCGGGGCACCGCTGGCGCCTGCGCTCGTCCGGCGACGTGGCCAATGAAGTGCGCTATGCGCTCGAGCAGTTCCCCAACATCAAAGAGATCTTCTTCGACGACGACACCTTCAATTACCGCAAGGAGCGCACCATCGAGCTGGCCAGGAAGCTCCAGCCGTTGAACTTCACGTGGTCGTGTACTTCGCGCGTCACCACCGATTACGAGACCCTGAAAGCCATGAAGGAAGCGGGCTGCCGGCTGCTCATTGTGGGGTATGAATCGGGCGACCCGCAGATCCTGAAGAACATCAAGAAGGGCGCCACCGTGGAGATGGCCCAGCGCTTCACGGCGAACTGCAAGAAACTCGGCCTGCTGGTTCACGGCGACTACATTATCGGGCTGCCGGGCGAGACGCGGGAGAGCATCCGCAGGACCATCGATTTCGCCAAGCGGCTGGACACGGAAACCATCCAGGTTTCCATCGCGCATCCGTATCCGGGGACCGAGTTCTACGATTACGTCACCAAGAACAACCTCATCACCATCGATTCCATGACCGATGAGACCGGGCACCAGCTTCCCAACGTGGTTTATCCGGGGCTGGACCGCGGGGAGTTGGTCGAGTGGGTAGAGCGGTTCTACGGCGAGTATTTCTTCCGCCCGCGCGTGATCTGGCGCATCGCGAAGAAGGCTGTGTTCAACCGGGAAGAGCGGAGACGCCTGACGAAGGAAGCCCGGGAGTACCTGGCGCTGCGGTCCAAGCGGAAGAAGTTTGTGGCCGAGCACAAGGCGGCCGCGGGGCGCCCTGCGGGCCCGGCGCCCGCGCCGGCGGGTCCGGGCGACTAATCCCGCGCATGACCCACGAACACGCGCGACTGCGACTGAAGACCTGGGGTTTCGCCATCATCGTGGTGTTCAGCAACGTTTTCGGCAATTTTTTCCTGAAGCGAGGGATGCCGCCGGCGCTGGCCACGCCCCTCCAGTACATCACCGTGTTGTTCCATCCGTGGGTGGCGCTGGGTGTCCTGCTGCTCATCGTGTGGCTGATGTCGCGCATGGCTCTGTTGAGCTGGGCGGACCTGAGCTACGTGCTGCCGGTGACGTCGGTGGGATACGTGCTGGTGGCGGTGGCGGGGAAGGTGTTGCTCAACGAGCAGATCACCATGACGCGCTGGGCTGGAATCGGGCTGATCGTGGCGGGGGTCGCGCTGGTGAGCGGCGGCAGCGCTCCACAGACCGCGCATCCCAAGTCCAAGGCGGGGTCGGGCCAATGAGGTGGCTGCTCATCGGCATCATTGTGGCGGCCACCACGGCGGGTGAAGTGCTCCAGGCAGCGGGCATGCGGCGGCACGGCGAGATCCGCGACTTCCGCCCGGGCGGCATCGGGCGCGCCCTGGCGGTGCTGGCCCGCAACCGGTTCGTGACCGCGGCGGTGGCGGCCATGGCGGTTTCCTTCTTTGCCTACTTGGGCCTGCTGACCATCGCGGAGCTCAGCTTTGCGGTCCCGGCCACGGCCATCACCTACGTGCTCGAAACTGTGCTGGCCAAATATGTTTTGAAAGAGCATGTAAACTGGCTGCGCTGGGTGGGCGCATCGCTGGTAATCTGTGGAGTGGCGTTGGTGTCATTGTGATCTGGCTGGCCATTCCGGCGGTTGCGGCGGCGGCGTACTACCTGCTCGCGCTTGTGGCGGCCTTGCGGTGGCGCAGGCACATGACCTCGCAGCGCCTGCGCAACGGGACTCTGCCGGTCTCGATCCTCAAGCCCGTGCACGGAAGGGACCCGCGGTTCTACGAGGCCATCTTCTCACATGCGGCGCAGGATTATCCCGAGTTTGAGATTTTCTTCGGCGTCAGCGATCCGCACGACCCGGCTCTGGAGGATATCAGGCGGCTGAAACGCGAGTTTCCCGAGCGAAGCATCGAAATAGTGATTGTGGAGACCGGCGCTCCCAACGCCAAGGTTGGGGTCCTGGCGGAGCTGGCCAAGCGCGCCCGGTATCCGCTGCTGCTGGTGAACGACAGCGACATCGTGGTGCCGCCGGGATACCTGCGCGCGGTGACCGCTCCGCTGGGGGACCCGGAAGTGGGGCTGGTGACGTGCCTCTATCGCGCGGTGGCGGAATCGTGGGCGTCGCGCTGCGAGGCCCTGGGAATCGCCACGGAATTCGCGCCCAGCGTGCTGGTGGCGCGCCTGCTGGGCCAGACGGAGTTTGCGCTCGGATCCACCATGGTGTTTCGCGCCGAGGCCCTGCACCGGATGGGCGGCTTTGAGACCATCGCGCATTACCTCCCCGACGATTACCAGATCGGGCGGCACATCAGCGGGCTGGGCTATCGCATCGAGTTCGCGGCGATGGTGGTGGAAACGGACTTGGGCGGGGAATCGTGGGCGCAGACGTGGCGGCACCAGTTGCGGTGGTCGCGCACCATCCGGGTTTCGCGCCCGGCGGGCTACTTCGGGTATGTGGTGACGCACGCCACCTTGTGGGCCCTGGTGGCGCTGGCCGTGGGGCAGTGGTGGGTGGCGGCGGCGGCGCTGGGGCTGCGCATGGTGGCCGGGGTGGTGGTGGGTGCGAGCGTTCTCAAAGACCGTCACGTGGTGGAGGATTTCTGGCTGATGCCGCTACGCGACCTGTTCGGGTTTGCGGTCTGGCTGGGAGGACTTTTCGGCCATACCGTGTATTGGCGGGACCGGGAGTTGCGGCTGCATCATGACGGCAGAATCGACGTGGAAGAGCGCAAACCGGAGCCAATTTATCACCCTTGACGCCGTCCACCGCCAGCCGTTAGCCTGCAATCAGTCCCCGGAGGTTATGTTGATTCTTCTACTCTTCGGCCCGCCCGGATGTGGCAAAGGCACGCAGGCTGCTTTCCTTGCCGAGCGGTTCCATATTCCGGCCATCTCCACGGGCGAAATGTTCCGAGCCGAGTGCCAGGCCGGCACGGAGTTGGGCAAACTGGCATCTTCGATCATGTCGCAGGGCGGCCTGGTCGGCGACGAGATCGTGAACGCCATTGTGGCCAGCCGCATTTCCAAGCCGGATTGCGCCGGCGGGTTCCTGTTGGATGGCTACCCCCGGACCGTGCTGCAGGCGATGGAGTTTTCGGCCCTGCTCCAGCAGAGAGGGCTGCCCGACCCCGTGGTGATCCACATTGATGTGCCCGACGACGCACTGGTGACGCGGCTGACGGCGCGCCGCCAGTGCCCCCAATGCAAGCGCATTTACAACCTGCTGTCGCAGCCGCCCAAGGTGGCGGGCCGGTGCGATGACGACGGCGCCCGCCTGATCGCGCGGGAAGACGATCGGGAGGCGGTGATCCGCCAGCGGCTGCGCACGTATCACGAGCTGACCGGGCCGATCATCGAGTGGTACGGCGCTTCCGCGGTCCGGAGCGTGGATGGCGGAATGGCGCCGGACCAAGTCTCGCGGGCCATCGAGCGGGTGGTGGTAGCTAAGAACTGAGATCCGTCTACTCCAATTACTCGCACCGCAACGCCCGCATCGGGTCCAAGCCGGCTGCGCGGCGCGCCGGAATCCACGCTGCCGCTGCCGCCACCGCCACCATCAGCGCTGCCGCCGCGACGAAGCTAGCGGGGTCGTTCGGCTTGATCCCGTATAGGTTCTGCCGCACCACTTGGGTCAGCGCCAGCGCCGCCGGAATGCCCGCCGCCAGCCCGATTGCCACCATCCAGAGACTGTCTCGCAGCACCATCCACTGCACACCCGCACGGCCCGCTCCCAGCGCCAGCCGGATCCCGATCTCGTTCGTCCGCCGCGTCACCGCATATGCCATCACCCCGTACAGCCCAATCGCCGCCAGTAGTGCCGCGATCATTCCAAATGAACCCACGACACCCGCGAACATCCGCTCTGCGCCCAGCGTCCGCCGAATCTGCTCTTCCTGGGTTCTCATCTCCGCCACCGGCAGGCTTCGGTCTATCTCGGCCACAACGTGTTGCACGGCGCTCGAAATTGCCATCGGCGGGATCACCGTTCGCAATTCGAACGTCATTCCCTTGTTAAAATCCCGGGCCTGCAAGTAGGGGAGGTACACAGTCGGAGAGGTTTCGTTCCTCAGCGTATAGTACTTGGCATCTCTGCACACCCCGACTATCTCGATCCTATCCGTTGGAGGCGGATTCTTGCCGCCGCCGAACCAGATATACTGCCCAATCGGACTCCGCCCCGCAAGGTAGCTGCGCGCGAACGTCTCGTTAACGATCCCGGTCTTCGGAGCCTTCGCGCCGTCCCGGTCATCCAGACCTCTTCCCAGAAGTATCGGGATCCCTATAGTCGAAAAGAAGCGGCCACCCACACGCATCACGAGCGGACTGGGTGATTTGCCGTCTTTGGGCGCGTATCCGGAAATTGTCATGTCGATGTTGCTATAACTGCGCGAAATCAACGCATAATCCGACAACGTCGCCGATTGGACGCCAGGAATGACTTCGACTTTTTCTCGGATTCGCTCGTAAAGCCGTTGCAGCTTGTCTCCCTGATACCCGCCCAGCGATCCGTCTACGTTGAAGAGCAGCAGCCGCTGAGTCTGGAAGCCCGGATCGACACTCGACAGGTTCATTAGTGTGCGAACAAACAATCCCGCGCCTGCTAACAGCACAGTAGAAAGCGCAACTTGACCCGCGATCAACAGCCGGCTGGCGCGCGCTTGCAGCCTTGGTCCGGCCGCAACGCCGCCCGGACCATCCTTCAGCGCCGGCGTGAGATCCACCCGCGTCGCCCGGCAAGCCGGCGTCAGCCCAAATAGCAAAACTGTGACCAGCGCCGCTCCCGCCGTAAACAGCAGGGCGCGCCAATCGAGATACACATTGAGCAGAGCCGGGTCGCCGCCCACCACCCTGACAATCAGTCCTGCCAGAGGAGCAGCCAGCATCAGCCCGAGCGCCGCGCCCACCCCGGCGAGCAAGAAGCTTTCTGCGAGCAATTGCCGAATCAGTCGCAGGCGTCCCGCGCCAATCGATAGCCGCACCGCAATCTCCCGCCTTCGCGATGCACCTCGCGCCAACAGCAAATTCGCCAGGTTTGCGCACGCGATCAGCAATACGATCCCCACCACACTGCTCAACACCAGCAGCCCACTGAACACGCTATTGCTATTGCGCAGAGGCAGAATTCCACCCGCGCCGTCTTCCAGCACTGGCCGCCACGGCCCTTCCGTGCCCGGACTTTTCCTCTGGGCGGCTGCGGCCACCCGTTGCATGACCGCCCCGAGCGCGGCCAGTGCCTGTTGTTTGCCAACGCCGGGCCGCAATCGCCCCATAACTTCCACCCAAGCGTTATCTTCATCGTCGAGGCGGTACCATTTGGGTGCAAACAGCGACGCGAGGCTTATCGGAAGGTAAAGATCCGGACAGCTTCCCGGCCGGAGCCCAAGAAACGCCCGCGGCGTAATCCCAACCACTGTCACCGGCCGCCCGTTGACCAGAATCGCCCGTCCCACTGCTTCGGGATCGAGACCCAAGTGCCGCTCCCAGTAGCGATAGCTGATCACCGCCAGAGGAGGCGCGCTGGAGCGGTCGTCTTCCGGAGTCAGGGTCCTTCCGCCCAAGGCTGTCACGCCCAAACTCGTAAAGAAATTCCCGCTTACGAGCTCCGCGTCCGCATAGTGGCTGGCGGCGCCCGCGATCACCGTCACTGGGGCCCAAGCGAATCCGACGAAATCCGAAAATTGCGGCGCATTGCTCAGGAACTGTCGATACGTGGAGTATGGGAAGGGGCTGGAGACCCAGATACCCGCCCGGTTCTTCACGCGATAGCCTTCGCGGTAGGCGTACGGCCCTTCCCCAGTCGATAGCACCACCCGCAGTTGCTCCGGATCTCTCACCGGCAGCGACTTCAAGAGAATCGCATCGACCAGGCTGAAGGTTGTGGTGCTGCCGCCAATCCCAATCGCCAGCGACAGAATCGCCACCAGCGTGAACCCCGGGCTCCGCCGCAGCATCCGCCCCGCGTACCGCAGATCCCTCCAGAGATTCTCAATGGAGGGAAACGTCCATTGGTCCCGCAGCTCTTCCTTCACCAGCGCCGGATTCCCAAATGACCGCCGTGCGCTCTCCGTCACACCTGCCTGCCGGTTCTTCTCCTCCCGCATCGCCAGGTGAAACGCCAACTCGTCCTCCAGATCGCTTTCCAGTCGTCGCCTCCTCCACAGGGCGCGGCATTTCAGACGCAAATTTGTGAGAGCCTCGCGCATTTTACGCCTCCATCACGCGTGTGATCGCCCCACTCAACCGCCCCCACCGGGACGCCTCCTGGGCAAGCTGCTTGCGCCCTGATGTAGTCAGGCGATAAAACTTCGCCCGCCGATTGTTCGCCGAAACGCCCCATCCGCTCGTCAGCAGGCCGCGCAGTTCCAGCCGGTGCAGCGCCGGATACAGAGCGCCCTCTTCTACGCGGAAGACATCCCCCGACCAGGCCAGGATGTGCTCCGCCACGTCATAACCATGCAGCGGCCCGCGCGCCAGAGCCTTCAGCACCAGCATGTCGAGCGTGCCCTGCAGAACACCCGAAGAACGATCCGTATTCTCTCCCATAAGCCATCTAGGGAAGTATACGCTCAAGCGCGTGAAATTGCAAGGTTACACAAGGGCGATTCGAACGGCGTTTTCGGCCCTGCTGCAGCAGAGAGGGCTGCCCAGCCCCGTGGTGATTCACCTGGATGTGGCCGACGACTTGCTGGTGGCGCGGCTGACGGCGCCTCCCGCCCAAGGTAGCGGGCCACTGCGACGACGACGGCGCCACCCTGATCGCGCGGGAAGACGATCAGGAGCCGGTGATCCGCCAGCGGCTGCGCGCCTATCACGAGCTGACCGGGCCGATCCTGGAGTGGTACGGCGCTTCCGCAGTCCACCGCGTGGATGGCGGAATGGCGCCGGACCAGGTGTCGCGGGCCATCGAGCGGGTGGTGGTAGCGGCGCAGAAGGCCGGCGGGTAGGCGCGGGGCGGGGTGGCGAGAACTCTCAGGAGCGGCCGCTCCTCTTCCCCGGCGTAAAGGGGACGCCGTCCTCACGGCAGATCTCTTTGAGGGTGGGGCGTGCGCTCAAGGGGCCGCACGGCCATCCACCTCCGGGCATCACCCACTGGCCGACCATCCGGAAGCGCCGCAGGCCGGGAAGCTTGTTGGGCAGCGGACGGAATCCCATGGCGGGCGTCAGCAGCCAGCCCTCCATGCTCCCTTTCCAGTTGCCGGTAAAGCGAAGGACCGTCGCCGGGCTGGAGACGTTGACGGTTTCGACGGCCGACCGCAGGCCGGGAACGCGCCGCTCCAGCCGCTCGAGCACCGCCTCCGCCACGCGCTGTTTCTCGGCGCGGTACGCCAGCATATCGCTCTTACGCAGATCGTCCCAGTACGAGTCGTTGTAGGTGGGCAGGAAGCAGATGACAGCGGTCTTGCCCGCCGGGGCGAAGGTCGGATCGAAGTGGAAAAAGCGTAAGGTGATCAGATCGACGGTCGTCTTGGGGTCGATTTGGAGCGGCGCGTCCAACAGGTAAGTCAGGAAGTGCGGCATGTGGCCGAGATCCATGCCCACACCGAGCGAGACCTGGAGGTAGGAGGGAAACAGAGCGTTCTTCTCGTACGCGGTCTTGAGCCGCGGACTGGTATACGCGCCTCCCAGCATTTCATTCAGCGTCGTATGCCCGTCCGCGGCGGAGATGACCCAATCTCCCCGCAGCGTCTCCCCGCCGGCCAGTTGGACGCCCACGGCGGCGCCGTTCTCCACCAAAATGCGCTCGACTCGCGCGCCATAGCGGATGCTGCCGCCGAGTTCCTTAAGGCGCTTCTCGATCGGGCGGATGATCGCCTGCGCGCCGCCGATGGCATAGCCGGCGTTCCGCACGCTCATCCACGCCAGCGAAAAGACCACGGCGACGGCCGAGAGCCGCGCCAGCTCGCCTCGGCCGAAGTAGGCGCGGATCAGCGGGTCCTGAAATCGCGCGCCGTACTCCTCGCACGTCATCTTGGAGACGCGACTCAATGTCGGGAAGATCGGCAGGTCGCGGAGCAGGATGCCGGCCAGGGTGGCCCAGCCCTGGTCGGGATAGGGCATTCGGAATCGCCCCAGCCGGCGCACGTCGCCGGCAAAGGCGCGGATCGCCTTGGCATCGGCTGGCGAGCGCGCGAGCAGCGTAGCCTCCAGCCGGTCCGGATCTGTGGGGATAGCGAGGCTGTCGCCGCTCTCGGTCTCGATGCGCGCTACCTCCTCGGGATCGACAAAGCGCAGCGCGGAGATGTCAAATAGCTCCTCCCAGTAGTCGCGCAAATCGGCGCCCGGTTTGGAGCCGACCAGCCAGTGCAGGCAGGTCTCGAAGGTGTACTCGCCCCGCCGCCAGCTCATCGCCAGGCCGCCGGGCAAGGTATTCATCTCCAGCACTTCGGCCTGGTAGCCGCATTTGCGGGCGTACACGCCCGCGCAGAGGCCCGCGATGCCTCCGCCGATGATGAGGATCTTCTTGGATTCGCTTGCCCTGGCTTCACTTGACATAGGCTGCGGCCTTTCTCGCCTCCTCGTGCCACGCGGGCTCTGGCCGCGGCTGGTCTCCGATGGACGGGCGCTATAACGGATTCTCTGCTCTGAATAGCTACGCGCGCCAGGCGCCGCGGGTTCCGCGGAGTTCACCGGCTGGGCGACCAGTCAGGAGTCTGAGGCTGGCTATCTTCGTGGGCGCTGTTTTTCGGATACCGATCGAATGATCAGCTTACCGCCGCCAGCCTTAGGAAACGGCGGCTCGGCTTGTGCCACCGCGACAGCCAGCAGGTCCCGCACTTCCGGGTTGCTTAATGTCGCCGCTCCTTCCAAGCGTACAAACCGGTTTTGGCCCCCAGCTCCTTGCAGAATCTTGTGTGGATCGGGAAGCCTCGATCCGTACAAAAAGTTGAGATTGACGCCTTTAGAATTGGCAGCTAGCGATGCTACGCAATCAGAGGGGCGTTCTGTGGGCCCATAGCCGATCACGAAAAAGTTGTAGTTGTCGTACACCAATTCGTTCGCAGTGGGAAAACGCTTGCGCATGGCCGCCCTGCATTCGCGAATCAGCTGCGCCATCGCTGGATCGAACTTGCCGATGAAGCGGTTCAGTTGATCCGCCGCAGTTTCAGGCATACCCAAAAGAGTACCACCCATTGCGGCTGCCTAAAACGAACAAACCACCAACAGTGGACCAGACCTTCGAGCTTTAGCCCGACCGGACCCCGCCTTCCGACGGCCCAGTGAATTCAAGGTGAAGCTGCCAACTGGCGTCTGAGAGAATACGTCCTCCCTGACGCCGCAGTGTTTAGCTTCCCGAAAAAGCCGGACATTACTCCTTCGCCGCGGCCTCCAGCGTGGCGATGTCGAACTTCACCATCTTCATCATCGCAGCCATCGCTTTGGGGTGCTTCAGGATCTCGCCAATCTTCTCCGGCACGATCTGCCAGCACAGGCCGAACTTGTCCGTCAGCCAGCCGCAGGCCATAGGCTTGCCACCCTCAAGCAGCTTGTCCCAGTAGCGGTCGATCTCGGCCTGGTCCTTGCACGCGACGGAGTACGAGAAAGCCGGCGTGAGCGCCTGCGCGGGGCCACCGTTGAGGAACGTCATTTGCTGGCCCATAAGTTCGATGGTGATGGTCGCGATCTTTCCGGCGAGCCAGGGCCCCACGCCGCTCGAACGCAGCTCGCACACCTTCTTCGCTTCCGGAAATACCGAGAGATAAAACTGCGCGGCGTCTTCGGCGTTGTCGTTGAACCACAGAAACGGTGTGATCTTGTTCATGCTCTGGCCTCCATTTCGATTGTCGAAGCGGCTCGCCTGGGCCGCGAGACGGGCGTCCACGTGGCTCGCGGACCGGATACATCCTGATAAACGCCGTTCCGTGAAAATGGGCTCTGCCCGGTTGGTTATAGGCCACAGGGAGAAAACGCCGACTGGTAGAAGCGCCCGGCCGTCGCAAACGCCCCCAAACGGCGTTGGAGGAGATTCGGGCATTCAGATCGGCACCGCTAGCGCCGTTCACGCTCAATCTCCCTAAAACCGGCAGCAGTGGCGTCCGACGGTGCGGAGTTTGCGCCGAGACCCCTTTCAATAGGAGCCTTTTGCATGGTATGGTCTTTGGTATGGCCACGGCGAAGATCACCATCACGCTCGAGGATAAGCAGCTTGAAGAGATTCGCGCATTGGTCGCGGCCGGAGCGGCAGCGAGCGTTTCTGGCTTCGTGAAGCATGCGGTCGGAGTTGCTCTCTTCGATGCGGCAGGATGGAGGGAGATGCTGGAAGATGCGCTGCAGCAAACGGGCGGCCCGCTAATGAAAAAAGAGCGCGCCTGGGCCGACGCGCTTCTCTCTCCTCATGGACAGAAGAGAGTTTCCAGAAAAGGAAAGGCGGCGTGAGCGGCATCACTTTCGACGCTGGCGGGCTGGTCGCCCTGGACCGAAACGACCGCCGCGTGCTCACACTCATCGCGCGCGCGACAGAGCGTGGCATGCGTATTACAATTCCGGCGACGGCGCTGGCACAGGCCATCCGGAACCCTGCCAGGCAGGCTCGCCTGTCCCGGCTCATCCGACAGGCCGGCACGGACCTTATTCCGCTGGACGGACCGGAGGCGACGGCCGTAGGCCTGTTGCTGGCACGAACCGCGACAGCCGACATCGTCGATGCCCACGTCGTCATTTGTGCGCGGAGGGCCGGGCAGGCCGTGGTAACCAGCGACGCCAGCGATCTCAGGGGAATCGCTCCGGAGTTGCAGTTGGTGGTCGTCTGACACACCATTGACGGATTGGCCGCATGTCCCTGAATCACACGCCCATCACCGATGAGCTGGCGGACTACGTTCGCCGCGTGACGCTGCGCGAGCCGGAAGTGTTGAGGCGGCTGCGCCAGGAGGCGGAGGGCCACCCGCACGGTTCCATGTTGCAGATCGGACCCGAGCAGGGGCAATTCCTGCACTTGCTGGCGCGCATTCTGGGCGCCAGGAAGACGCTCGAGGTGGGGGTCTTCATGGGCTACAGCTCTACTTGGGTGGCACTGGCTCTGCCGCCCGGCGGAAAGGTTGTGGCTTGCGACCGCAACGCGGAGTACATGGCCCGCGCCCGGCGCACGTGGCGCGAGGCTGGCGTCGAGGACAAAATCGAGTTGCGGCTCGGGCCGGCGCTCGAAACCCTGGACGCGCTGGTTGCCGAAGGACAGGCGGGGACTTTCGATCTGGTCTTCATCGACGCGGACAAGGGGAACTACACGAATTACTACGAGCGGTCGCTCGAGTTGCTGCGCACCGGCGGGCTGATTGTGGTGGACAATGTGCTGTGGCACGGAAGGCCGCTTGACCCCAACGACCAAACCGTGGACACCAAGGCCATACGAGCCTTCAACCGCAAGCTGCACACCGATGAACGAGTGGCGTTGAGCCTGGTGACCATGGGGGATGGGCTGGCGCTGGCATCGAAGCTCCGGTAGGGGCCGGGCATGCCCGGCCTCTACTCGATCAGACCATTTCTTACCGCAAACCGCACCAGGTCGCCGATGCTGTGCAGGTTCAGTTTTTCCATGATGCGGCCGCGGTGCGCGTCCACGGTGTAGACGCTGAGGTTCAGCACGCCGGCGATTTCCTTGTTGGTCTTGCCCTCGGCCAGCAGTTGCAAGACCTCGCGCTCGCGGCTGGTCAGCAAATCGATGGGGTTGGTTACGTGGCGGCGGTAATCGTCGAGCACGGCGTTGGAAACGGCGGGGCTGAGGTAGCTTTCGCCGGAAGCCACCGCGCGGATGGCCGCCACCAGGTCGGCGGCGCCGGAATCCTTGAGCAGGTAGCCGCGCGCGCCGGCGCGCAGGATCTCGCGCACATAGACCGAATCCTTGTGCATGCTGAGTGCGACCACACGCGCGCGCGGGACCGACGACGCCAGGCGGCGCGTGGCTTCGATGCCGTTGAGCTCCGGCATGGCGACGTCCATCACCACCACGTCGGGGCGCAGTTGCTCCGCCAGCTCGACGGCCTGGCGGCCGTTGCCGGCCTCGCCTACAATTTCCATGTCGGCCTCGCCGTCGAGGATCATCTTGAAGCCCTGGCGCACCACGGCGTGGTCGTCAGCCAGCAGGATGCGAATGCGTTTCATGCTGAATCGGAAGCCGCACCTCAATTAAAACACCCTCGCCGGAGCGGGAGCGGACCGTGACATCGCCGCCGGCGCTGCGGGCGCGAGCGCGCATGCCGATCATGCCCAGTGGGCCTGGCCGCCCGGCCTGCGGGGCTACCGCGGCGGGAGCGCCGGCGAGGCCGCGGCCGTCGTCGTGAATCGTCAGGCGGATCTCACCGCCGCTGGATTCCAGTTGGAGCTCGACGCGCTTCGCCCCGGAGTGGCGCGCCACGTTGGTGAGGGCCTCCTGCGCGATGCGAAACAGGTGCGTCTCGGTCTCATCCGGAAGGCGGCCGGAATAACTGGACCGGAGAGTCGCCTGGATGCCGGTGCGCGCGGCGAAGCCCTCCACCAGCCAGCGCAGGCCGGCCTCGAGGCCGAAATCGTCGAGGATGGTGGGGCGCAGAAGCTGCGACAGTTGCCGCACGTTGCCAAGGGCCTCTTCCACCAGGTGCAGGCAGTCTTCCAGACGCGCGTGGTCCGCCTGCCCGCCGGCATCCAGCGCGGTGAGGTTGGTCTTGACGGCGGTGAGCGACTGGCCCAGCTCGTCGTGCAACTCGTGCGAGAAGCGGCGGGCGGTGGCCTCCTGGTCTTCCAGCATGTGCCAGGAGACGCGGCCCAGTTCGGCGGCCTGCCATTCCATCTCGCGGGTGAGCCGTCCCACCATGCGAACCGTGACCACCGCGAAGAGCAGGGCCAGAAGCACGCTGGGAGCGGCGAACAGGAACGAGGAGGCGAGCAGGCGCGACGAGCGGCGGTCGATCTGCGCCTGCGCCGCGCTCACCTTGCGGTATTCGGCCTCGATCAGGCGGGCCGCCACGGAAGCGAACGCGCCGTGATGGCGGAACAGGTCCATGGAGGCAAAAGTTTCCGGACTCTCCACGCTGAGGAGGCGGCGGGCTTCGCGCGAGAAATCGAGCGAGGACTGCTTGAGCCGCGCCCACAGGTCGCGCTCGGCGGTCTGGGCGCCTTCCGCGGAGATGCGGTCGATATCGCGATCGGCGGCGTCGAGCTGGCTCATGATGCGGTCGTAGTCCACTGAATCGGGATCGCGCGCTAATACCGAATAGACTTCGCTGAGATTGGTTTGCTGGCTTTGCAGTTCGTCCACCAGGCGGTTGGCGACGGATTGTTCCCGGACCAGGCTGGCCGCGTTTTGCTGGATGGCCCGGATGTTGCGGACCCCCACGACGGCCGCCGCCACAAGGAGCAGAATGACCAGGCTGAAGCCTGCGATCAGGACCCGGAAGATGTTTTGATGAGTGATCTGCCGCGGAAGCATACTAATAAAGATTAACCGTCTTCACCGCGAATTCGGGGGGCGCACTAGCCTGCGCAGGCTATCGTGTTTCCAGCGCATCCGGCGCACCATGGAATTGTGAGCGGGCCAAGAGGCCCGCCGGAAAGAAGGAAATATGAAAAAGAGTTTACTCGCAATCGCGCTGGCGGTAGCCACCATGCCCTTGACGTTCGCGCAGGCCACGCCGGCGAAACCGGCCACGAGCGGCAGCGGGACGCAAGCTGCTACCACGGCCAAGACCACGAAGCACGTCAGAAAGTCCAAGAAAGCGCCGAAGAAGAACAGCGGTGCCACGGCGGCCAACCCGTCGAAGTAATGCGGGCCGTTGGAAGCCCCGCCCGCCTGGTTTGCCAGGGCCGGCGGGGCTTTTTGTGTTGAGGGTGGTACCGTAAAACACATGAGCCGCATTCCGCTTGCTTTAGTCTTGATGGCGGGCGCCCTTCTGGCCCAGGCGCCGCCCAACATGCCGAAAGCCGACCCGCTGTGGCCCGGCGCTGCGCCCGGCGCCCAGGGCACTCAGGATGAAGACCAACCCACGCTGGCGCCGTATGTGGCGCCGCAGGGCCGGGGGACCGGCACCGCGGTGATCGTGTGCCCCGGCGGCGGCTATGCCCACCTTTCGATGGTCCCGGAAGGCGACCAGGTGGCGCGCTGGCTGAATTCGATCGGAGTCGCGGCCTTCGTGCTGAAGTACCGGCTGGGACCGAAATATCACCACCCGGTGGAACTGGGCGACGCGCAGCGCGCCATCCGCACGGTCCGCTACAAGGCCGCGGAGCTTGGGGTGCTGCCGGACCGCATCGGCATCATGGGCTTCTCGGCCGGGGGACACCTGGCATCCACGGCCGGCACGCATTTCGACGGCGGAAACTCAACCGCGGCGGATCCTATCGACCGCGTGAGCAGCCGTCCCGATTTCCTGGTGCTGTGCTACGCCGTGGTCTCATTCGGCCAGTTCGCGCATCGCGGTTCGCTCCGGATGCTGCTGGGCGACAATCCCGATCCCAAGCTGGTGGAAAATCTCTCGAATGAATTGCAGGTGACGCCGCAGACGCCGCCCACGTTCCTGTTCCACACCACTGCGGACACCACCGTGCCGGTGGAAAACAGCGTCCAGTTCTACATGGCGCTGCGGAAAGCCGGAGTCCCGGCCGAGATGCACATTTACGAGCGCGGTCCGCACGGCGTGGGGCTGGCTCCGACGGACGAAGCGCTTTCCACCTGGCCGGCGCGCCTGGCGGACTGGCTGCGGGTGCGCGGGTTGCTCAACGCGGCGGCGAAATAGGGCGCCTGCGCCGTTCCTTCATCGAGGCGCGCGCGCGATCGGCTTGATGATTTTTCCGTCCGGCCCGGTCACCGTGACTTCGACTTTGTAGGTGGTGTCCGGCGGGAAGTAGGAATGGCGGCTGCGATGGACCATCCAGCAGCAGTATAAGAACACGGCGAAGCCAATAAGAGCCGGGACTGTGGCCTTCACTGCCTTATCTCTACACCTTTTCCGGCACCACAAACGGCGCGCGGTATTCGCGCCGGAACATCCGGTTAGCCTCCGCATCGCCCCGGACGCTGTAGCTCGCAGCATCGAAATCGAGCGTCCGGCCGAGCCGGTACGAGATGTTCGCCAGATGCACCAGCGTGGTCGAAATCGCTCCTTCTTCGATGGGCGCGTTCAGGTCTTCGTGTTTGCGCGTGCGCAGCGCCGCGATGAAATTGGCCCAATTGTTGCCGAGGTCCTGCCCCGAGGGTCCAGGCTGCAACTCGCGTCCCAGAAAGCTCTGGTAGCGGCCGTGGTCTTCGTCCCAAATGGCCAGGTTGCCTTTGGATCCGTAGAAGGTGGCGCCCACGGTGTTCGACGCGCTGGCGCTGCCGCCCACGCCGATGCCGGACTCGTGATTGGTGATCCAGTGCCGCACCTCGAAGACCATCATCTTCTTCTTGCCGTTGTCGTCGAATTCGAAGGAGGCCGTCAGGGTGTTGGGCGTCTCCTGGTCGTCATCGAACATGAAATGGCCGCCCATGGCGCTGACCTTGGTAGGGTACTTCACGCCGAGACCCCAGCGCGCCACGTCCACCTGGTGGATTCCCTGGTTGCCGAGGTCGCCGTTGCCGTAATCCCAGAACCAGTGCCAGTTGTAGTGAAAACGGTTCTCGGTGAAAGCGTGCTCGGGCGCCGGACCGAGCCACAGGTCGTAGTGCACTCCCGCGGGCACCGGCTCCGCGGGCTTGCGGCCGATGGTGTCGCGCCACTTGAAACACAGGCCGCGCGCCATGTAGACCTCGCCGATCAGGCCGTCCCGCATGTGCTGGATGGCCTCGCGCGAGATATTCGAGCGGCAGTTGGTGCCGTGCTGCACCAGGCGGTTGTACTTCTGCGCCGCCGCCACAATCTGCCTCGCCTCGAACATGTCATGCGAGCAGGGCTTCTCCACGTAGACGTCCTTACCCGCCTGGCACGCCCAGACGGTCTGCAAAGTGTGCTGGTGGTTGGGAGTGGCAATCGAGATGGCATCGATGGTCTTGTCTTCGAGCAGTTTTCGAAGATCGGTGAACGCCGCCGGACGCTTCTTGCCAGCCTTCTCCAGTTCGCCCACGCGCGCATTCAGCACCGATTCATCCACATCGCAGATGGCCGCGATCTCCACGTTCTGCATTTCGCTGTAGCGCCGGATGTGCGTGCGCCCCTGTCCATGGACGCCCACGCAGGCCACCCGCACCGTGTCATTAGGGCTCGCCAGGCCGCTCGACCGGAGCGCGGCGCCGGCGGACGCCAGGGAACCCATCAGAAAATGTCTTCGATCCATTGCACTCCTCCTCGCGGCCTGGTATGGCCCCCAATTCCATTTTTACAGGAAAAAGGGGACGCATTTTTCCGGGTCCGGCAAAAAATGCGTCTGTCCCCTTTTTCGATTGGACCGCTACTTCTGTTCCGGCGGCTTGCTCTCCACGATTCCCAACTCCGTCAGCACCTTCGGATTGGCCTCATCCATGGCCAGCAGGTTGTGGCAGGCGTTGCAGTCCTGGGTGACGGAGCGGCCGTCCTTGGCGGCGTGGTTGCCGTCATGGCAGCGAAAGCAGCCGGGGAAATCGGCGTGGCCGATGTTGTTCGGATAGGTGCCCCAGGCGACCTTCATCTCGGGGAAGATGTTGCGGTCGTAAACCGCCAGCACCTGCTCGGCCGCGGCGGTCACCTCAGCGCTGCGCTGCGCCCAGATGGCCGGATAGTTGTCCCGATAGTAGCTCTCGAAAGCCGCGGGAATCTTCTGCGCGGCTTCGTCGCGGGTGCCGTAGCTGGCCTTGAGGATCTCCACGGCGCGCTTCTTGGCAAACGGCAGCGACGGCGAAATCTGGCCCGCGTTCAGGGCGCGGTCCACGCCCCGCTCCGGCAATTCGTAGGCGTGAGTCGGGCGATTGTGGCAGTCCACGCAGTCCATGTCGCGGATGGGCAGGCCGCCGCCTCCCGGCTTGGCGTCCGGCGTGGCGTAGATAGTCTTGCCGCCAGGGTCGTTGTACTCGATCCAGGGGATGTTCTGCCGTCCCTCGTCGGCGTGCGCATAGCGGATCAGCACGCCGGGGCCCAGGTGTGTCCCATGGATCCCGATGCCACGGTTGCCGCCGCCGATCTTCATCAGCAGCACGGTCTTGGAAAGGGTGTTGGCCTGGTCGTCGGCAAACTTGTTGACGATCACCACGCGGTCCTCGCCGTATTTCTGCGGCCAGTGGCAGGCTTCGCAAGTCTCCCGCGCGGGACGCAGGTTATGAACCGGCGTGGGGATGGGGGTCGAATAGGTGTGGAAGGTCACCGCCAGCACCTGTCCCACGCCCGATAGCTTGCTCCTCACAAACCACGAGGCGCCTGGCCCGATGTGGCATTTCACGCACTCCACGCGTGAATGCGGGGAGTTCTGGTAGGCCGTGTACTCGGGCTGCATCACGGTGTGGCAGGTCTGGCCGCAAAATGTCACCGAATCCATGTAATTCACGGCGCTGTAACTGACCTGGCTGGCAATCGCCAGGTTGACCATGGTGGTGAAGAAGACAAAATACACCAGGCGGCGCAGCTCGGCGTTCTGCCACGTGAGCGGCGGGAATTCCGGCGGATAGATGCCGCTTCGACCCTCGCGCTTGCGCTTGAGCCATATTCCCAGGGGAATCATGATCAGGCCGAGGAAAAACGGCGCCGGCAGCACCAGGAACGCGAGAATCCCTTCGTACGGGTTCTCGGTGGTCCCCCGCAGCGTGACCGGCAGCAAAAAGAGCCAGAAGACCGTAGCGCTGGTGACCAGCACCACGCCTGTCAGGCTCACCCAGTTGCTGGAGAGATAGATGATCGGGGACAGCCAGCTCCGGTCCCTGCGATCGGATTGGTTTGGCGTCATGACTCTAGTCGCGCTCCCTGGAGTGCTCCTGCTTCCTTACGGTAATACCGGTCAGGAAGGCGGTGTTCAACGGGTAGACATCGGGATCGAAAATGACGGAGTAGAAGTGCCAGACCACAATCGCCAGGGTGGCCAGCACGGCCTCGTAAAAATGAACCGACGTGGCCACGTCCAGCCAGATCTTGGGCAGCAGTCTCAGGACCAGGTTGTTGGCCCACAGCAGCAGCCCGCTGGCGATCATCACCACCGCGCCCCACACCACCGCCCAGTACTCGGCCTTCTCCACGTAGCTGTGCGCAGAGCGCTCCGGAGGCTCCGAACCGAGGCCCAGGTTGTACGCAAAATTGGAGAGCGCCTCGCGCGGGTCGTTGGCCGTCGGCCACATCTCCTTCCAGTGCGCGCGCAGCTTGCTGTTGACGGTCAGGGAGACCATGTGGGTCAGCGTGACCGCCATGAAAACACCGGCGGCGATGCGATGGATGAGGCTGCGCATGGGGTAGGTCCCCTCCATCAACAGGAGCGGCTGCGCCCACCATTGGTCGGGATACTTGAGCGCGAAGCCGGTCCAAACCAGCGTGAAAAACGAGATGGCCAGGACGGCGTGCTGCACCCGCTCGAACGGCAGCATGCGAAGTTCGCCGTGCTCGGAAAAGTTCCCGGCCCCGCGGTTATTCCGGCGAACGCTGAAGCGCCGCTGAATGAGCTTGCGGAGCCAATCACCGCCGTTGTGGAGCAGCATCAGCCCGATGGTCACCGGGATCACCAGCAGGTAAAACTGGCGCACCCAGCGCAGGGCGGCGGGCTCGGCTTTACCCTCGGTCACGTGCACCTGGCTGATGGCGAAACGGGTGCCGGCGCCGGGGTGGCACTGGCCGCAGGTCTTGGACAGGTTCCGGGGGTTAATGGTGGACTTCGGGTCGGACGACGGCAGAATGTTGTGCACACCGTGGCAGCTCGCGCAGTTGGCGACGGTCTGTGATCCAGCCTTGGCGGCCAGGCCGTGGTAGGACGAATCGAAGCTCACCAGACGGTCCGAAGGAA
Organism: Bryobacterales bacterium; assembly: GCA_963768385.1. GTDB lineage: Bacteria > Acidobacteriota > Terriglobia > Bryobacterales > Bryobacteraceae > Fen-178. The sequence goes on along the minus strand of CAVYHQ010000010.1, from coordinate 78,766 downwards.
GGCCGAATTTGCTGGTCAAGCGGACGTTGCCATGGCAGTTCCCGCAGGTGTCGCGGATGTGCGCCGCGTTCACTGAGGAGGCTTGGTTGGTGGGTTTGAGAATCTTGTGCTCGCCGTGGCAGTCGGTGCACACCGGCGCCTGCGTGATGCCGTGCGCCAGCGCCTGGCCGTGCACGCTGGCCCGGAACTGCCCGGCTTCTTCGCTGTGGCACATGCCGCAGGTGTCCGGCACGGTGGCGCGGAACGCCTGCGACTCAGGCGACAGCAGTTCGTGCGCGCTTCCGTGGCAGAGGGCGCAATCGGGAGCGCCCTCATTCCCGTTCTTCCGCGCCTGGCCGTGCACGCCCAGCGCGTAGTCCCCCGCCTGGTCCTGATGGCAACTGGCACACGCGGGCTTGGCAATGCCCGCGGGGTGAGGGTACTTCTCGTGGGATTCGTGACAGGTATCGCACGGCAGCCCCGCGTGCGCGCTCTTCTCCAGTTTCTTCCCTTGGTCGTGGCAGGTGGAACATGCTCCGCTCGTCGCGGTCGCGGCTGCCAGCAGATTGGCGCAAGCCGCGCCGAGCAGAAGACCGATCCATGCAGAACCGAGGCGCCGGCCAGTTGAGGAAAGTGCCCGGTTCAACATTGCACTACAATCCGGCGGGACCCGAGACCCAACCCTTGTACAAGTAACCGGCCGCTAGCAGAATGCCGAAGATGATGGCGATCACCGTCAGGACCTTGATCCACTTGTCGATTTGCTCGAGTTTCCTGGCTATGACAACCTGCTGAGCGGCAGTACCGAGTTCCGTCGTTCCCAGGTGCAACGCGTCGTCTTCGTTCACAGCCACGGATCGGCGCCAGAAGGCCACCACGATCACGGCCGCAATCACGAGCAACCAAAGTGCTAGGAAAGGACGTAAATCAAGATGCATAAAATACCTCCTTCTAAAGTTTACACATCGAATCTCGAAGCTCAAGCGTTTGTTGGGGCAGGCGGTTCCGCCTGCCAACCATTACCTGCGGCGGGCTAAGCCTATTGCGTTTTGCAACGTTTTGATCCGGAAGTCCGGTGAAGTGGGGCTATTGGCGCAGCGATGGAACCGTCGCTGGCGGATATTCCACCGGAGACAGCGGCGGCGTGGGACTTCGCTACCCGCAATGCCGCCGCCATGATCGCCAGCAGAACCGTACTGATGGGATCTTCCTCGGAAACCACGGAAACGATGCCGGCCTCCCACGCCTGGGCCAGCAGTTGGGGATCCTTCCGCGTGATCAAAACAACCCGCTCCGGATTGGACAGGGGGAGGGGCAGCCGGGCGAATGCCGTTTCGTCCAGAACCAGCACACATTTCTGCGAGGGGTCCGGCTGATCGACTGTTTCGACGTGCCACGCGCAACTGCGCGACAGCGCTTCCCGCACAGTTGCGGCATACACGCCGTTGGCCATCGAAAGCTGAACCGCCTGCATCACGGCCGACTCCACGCCTCCACCTTCCATGGTTCTGCTACTTCTTCTCCTGATAGCCGTCCAGGCTCTTGTGCTCGTGGTAGTACTTGCCGGCGTCGGTTAACTCCTTGGGCTTGGCCTTGGAATCGACATGGCAGTAAGCACAAGCCTTCTTGGTTGCCTTGGTATACTCTGGCTTGCCAAACGAAGCTGTCGAGCAGACCAGGAATCCACCCAGCAAAATGGCAGCGGGCAAAATGACTTTCAAATGGGACATCGGACCTCCAGGACCAAAAGTAGCAATTGCATCGCCACGGGCTTACTCCCTGCTTTCCAGCGGGTTGGCGAGGATCTCCCCAGTTCGGTTGGGGGCAATTCCCCCCCAAACTGCCGCGCAGTGGGCCAATTAACCCAGACGCCCTGCTATAATCAAGACAAGTTGCACATAATGTCTAAGCTCACTCCAGGCTGGCAGAAGACCAGTGTCTTAGAATCGGTGTTCGATCAGCTTTCCGATGCTCTGGTTCTGTACGACCCGGAGTTCCACATAACAGGAGTCAACCGGTCCGCGGAGAAACTCTTCGGCATGACCTCCGAGGAGATGCTCGGGAAACACTGCCAGGAAGTCTTCAAGTGCTCCTTGTGCGAACCCGGATGCGGGGTCCTGGCGGGACTGAACCAGACGCCGGCGGCGCCGCACTGCACGGTCCGGCTGCATACCGGCAACGGCATGGAGCGGCTGGTAGTGATGCGCACCACGCAGATGTTCGACGGGGGCGGCCAGCTCACCGGGGTGGTGGCCACCATCAAGGACGTTACCGAGGAGGCGGCGCCGCAGAAGCGCGAAGTCATCGCCGATTCGCCGGCCATGCGCGAGGTGCTCAACTTCGTGCGCCGGGTGGCGGCCAGCGAAGCCACCACCATCCTGCTGGAAGGCGAGAACGGAACCGGCAAGGACCTGATCGCCAAGACGCTGCACTACCAGAGCCTGCGGCAGGCCGAGCCGTTCATCCCCATCAACTGCGCGGCCATTCCCGATTCGCTGCTGGAAAGCGAGCTGTTCGGCTATGAAAAGGGCGCGTTCACGGATGCGCGCGCGCAGAAGCGCGGGATCTTCGAGCTGGCCGACAAGGGCACGTTGTTTCTGGATGAAATCGCCGAAATCCCCCTGATGCTGCAAGCCAAGCTGTTGCGCGTGCTGGAGGAGCAGAGCTTCCGGCGGCTGGGCGGCCTGAAGGACATCAAGCTCGACCTGCGCGTGGTGGCGGCCACCAACAAGAACCTGCGCGAGGCGGTAAAAGAGGGTGCGTTCCGCCAGGACCTGTACTTCCGCCTCAACGTGATCCAGATTCTGATCCCGCCGCTGCGGGAGCGCGCCGAGGACATCGTGCCGCTGACGAAGTTCTTCGTCGAGCATTACAACCGCAAGTTCAAGCGGAACATTGAAGGCGTGAGCGAGGCCGCGGCCAAGCTGCTGCTTTCGCACGACTGGCCCGGCAACGTGCGCGAGCTGCGCAACGCCATCGAGCGCGCCATGATTCTGGAAGAGTCGTCGCTGATCACCCCGCCCAGCCTGCCGATCGCCATTTCCCGCCCCGAGGCCGGCGCGCCGGCGGTTCCCGCCAGCGTGGACATCCCCACCGACGGGCTTTCCCTCGAGGACAACGAGCGGAGCCTGCTGGCCCGCGCTCTGGAGAAGACCAACGGCAACCAGACGCAAGCCGCGCGCCTGTTGCGCATCACCCGCGACACCTTGCGCTACAAGATGAAGAAGTTCAATCTGCGTTAGGGGGCGGCCAGCCTACCGCATCGCCGGCACGAAGACCATCCTTGGGTCCCTCCCGCCGGTATCCAGCAACCACATCGGGCCGGCGCCGAGCTCGGTCACACGCAACAGATTGCCCATGGGGACGAGGCCCGTCGGCGTGCAATCGCACGCGAGGGTGCTTCGGTCCCCCGTTGCCAGGTCGAGCACGGTGACCGATCGCGCGGCGGAGCTGGCGAGATACAGCTTGCGCCCATCGCGCGAAAATGCCAACCCCACAGGGGCAGCCATGCTGTCGTCTGGAACCGCGAGCAGACTCTGGGTGGATGCGCCGGCGACATCGCGGAAGAGCACCACACCCGCTCCCCGACGGTTGGCCACGGCCGCGTCGTGACCGCCGGGAGCGAAAGCCACCAATGCGCCATCTCCCACATCCATCAACTTGCGGCTCTCACCGGCTATGCCCACAAGCCGAATGGAACCCCTCGCGGCAAACAGGAGAAGAGCGCCATCGTCGCTGATGGCCAGCGATCCCCGATCCCCGCCGGCCTCCACCGTGCCCGCGAGCACGGGAGCGTCCGGCAGCCCGGTCACCACTTGCACACGGCCAGCCGCGGCCAGCGCCGCGGCCGTTCCCGACGGGCTGAATGCCACGCGCTCCGGAACCAGCGTGATGCCATTCGAGGTAAGCCCACGCACCGCTCCGGAATTGAGACGAAACCAGCGGAGCGAGCCATCGGCGCCAACCACAATCGCCAAATCCTGGCGCGGCGACACGTAGGCCGACGCCAGTTCGACGCCGAAACCCACCGGTTCTCCCATCAGCCATGCGCTGGGAATTCCCAGGATCGGCCGCAGCGCCCGCGCAGAGTTATCGAAGACATATCCGGCCACGGGGCCCCCGACGCCGCCCTGCTGCCCAACCAGCACGGGCGCCGCGAGCGAAACCAAACCGAGTATCCGCCAGGCGCGGGTGGTCATCTCCAGGTCTTAATTATGGCAGAACCGGCTATCGCCGCAGAGGGTCTTCCACCCACGGCGGCGTGGCTTCCATCAGGCGGCCCAACTGGGGCTCGATCTGCTCCATCTGGCGCTTCATCTCCCACGCGATTTCGCGGTAGCTGAAGTGGCCCTTCACGCCGCTGCGCAGCCGCACAATGTACTCGGCTTCGGCGAAATCCATCTTGAACAGAAAGCGCGCGCGCGCGCCGAACGGCAGCAGGTAGTGCGCTCCGGGCGCGGGGAGGAGGCGCAGGGTCTCGAAAGCGCGGCGCATGGCGGAATCGTAGAGCTCCCCCGCCCCGCACTCGGCCACCAACTTCGGCGTGTCGTAATCCAGGTTCCCGGAGTAGGCCTGACGAAACTTCTGGCAGCGGCGATGCCGGTGCAGATCGCGATAGGCGCCGATATCCATGACGAAATCGTAGGCATAAAGGCCGCCGCGGAAGCCGGCCAGGATTTCATCGCGCTGGGTGCGCGAGCGAAGCGCCACATCCATCACCTCGGCGCGCTGGGCGGCGCTCCATCCGCGGGCCATTTCGTACAACTCGCGGAAGGGGCGGTCTGTGACCGGGTAGAGCAGCGTGGCGACGATGTCCGCCGGCGTGTCGGTGGGGTGCACCAGGTCTACCCGCTCGGGCGCCGGCCTGCGCGGCGCACCGCCGGGCAGGTTCTGTTCCGCCCAGCGCTTCAGGTCTTCCCGCGAATGCGCGGCGTGCCTGTCGGGTTCGGCGTGGCGCGCCAGGGTGGGCGCCAGCGGCTCGGCCGCCGCCGCGAGGTCCCAGCGGCAGTCCGGTTCCGCCGCGCATGCCTGGGCAATCTCGCCGCCCAGCTCACGCACTTCCGCATACTCGGAAGCCTTCAGGCGGCGGATCTGCTTTTCCAGCGTGCGGATGGTGGTCACCTGGCCCACGTTGGTGGGCACGCCCCAGAAGAGCAGATACCGCGCCACGTCGAAGGCGCGCGCCGCGATACTACGCCGCCAGGCGTCCGGCTTCATGGCCTCGGGGCGCGGCAGACGCTCCGAGAGCCGCGCCAACGCCAGCTCGCTCAGCTTGCCGTAGGCCGCCAGCAGCGCCTCGCCCGCCCTCCGGTAGGCTTCGGCGTCGCCGGCTGAAAACTCGGGCGGCGCGACCAAGCCGGAGCGCGAAAAATCCTGGTAGCGCGACGATCTGGCCTGGCCGTCCCAGAGCGGTTCCTCTTCGATCTCGGTGGCGGCCAGCTCGGAGATGCCCTCGAAGCACATCACCGTGTGGCCGAGGTCGGCGATGGAGGCGTGGCCGTACTGGAAATAGAAACTCTCCAGGAATTTTTGCGAATCGTGAGTGCGCACCCATTCGATGGAATCGCGAATGGAATCGGGCGAGCGGCTGTAGCGGGCCAGCGCGTAAGCGCTCTTCTCCGGCGGCATGGGCGCCACGGTGATGACGCGTCTTGTGGGGCTCAAGACGCTATGATAACGGAAACAGATGCGCATTCGAATCGCGGCGCGGGGCGGGCGGGTTTGGATCGTCGGGGAGGTGAGCCAGGATGCCGCTCTAGGATCGCCTCGTGGGGCGCTTGAAAACACGCCCGGCCGTGGCTCGATCCAGCAGTCCCACCACTCACAGCCCCCGCCTTCCCCCCAAAATAGGGGCGATCTTCCCCTCAAGTAATTTTTTCTTGATTTGTGGATTTTTACACTTAAGAAGTATATTACAATGGCACCTTAACTGGAGCGGTTTTAGTGAAGAGACATACGGCCTTTTGCTCTATTCAGTTGAAGTACAATTGCTCGGATATCTTTCCAAGCAACCGAAAGACGCGAGCAGGTTAGCACTCGCCGAAAGTGATCGACCGATAACTTTCGTGATATTGACAGGTAGCCTGGATACGACAATACTGCAATCGAAGTGATGCCGGAGGGACGGTATTGCCGGGATCCCGGGCGGATCGTGCGGCGACCCGTTCTTACCGCCCCCGCTTGAGTCCTGAGGACATAGCAGTAGCTGTGGTTGTCGAAAGGTAACAGGTGATGCGCATAACCTCGTCACAAACACAACTTGTCGTTTTGCCCCCTGCCCGGTCCGCTGCCCTACAGGTTTTCAGAAACACCGATCGGAACAGCCGGCGGTATGACCAACTGCTGGCTGAAATGCAAAGGCTGCGTGGACGGGTCTATCTGCACGATGGCGCCATTCAGGCTGACGAGTTGACCTCGGACGGGCGGCACAAACTCGCCGTTGACGAGCGTAGCTGGCACATCCTGATGTTGGATGGCGGGCGTGTCAGCGGCTGCTTGCGTTATCTGGAAGAACAGCAGGCGTTGCGGTTCGATGAATTGTGGATTCAGCATTCGGCGCTGGCCCGTTGCCCGGTATGGGGAAGGAAGTTTCGCCGCGCGGTCGAACTGGAAATGGCGCGGGCGCGGCAGAAGGGAATCGGCTTCGGCGAAGTGGGCGGTTGGGCGGTTGCCGAAGAGCGGCGCCGGACCATCGACCCGCTGCGTATGGTGCTGGCCACCTGCGGTCTGTTCCGGTTGCTGGGCGGATGCGCCGGTTCTGGCGACCGCCACCGTCCGGCACGGCTCGGCCGCCATCCTCCGCCGCATCGGCCTGACGCCGCTCACGGACGATGGTCGGGAACTGCCCTCCTACTACGATCCGCGGTACCGGTGCGAAATGGAAGCGTTGCGGTTCGATTCCGATTTTCCGAGTCCCAGGTACGCCCAGGCAATCGATGAACTGAGTTCTTGGATGGAACTGGCGCCGGTGATCTGCCGCGAGGACAAAGTCCCGGAGTGGCGCGGCCTGCTGCACGGTATCGACTTGCGCGCTACCAAACCGGGGGCGCTGCCTTCTCTCCAGCCGGCGGCCTTGCCGGCAGGATGATGGGATCTCCCGAAAGGATCTTGCCGAATGGCCCTCGCCGGATACGACGCCGCTTTGGCACAGATGGCGGCCGTGGTCGGTGCGCAGCATGCGATCACCGATGGCGGCGAGTTGCGCGCGGCCGAAACGGCCACTTTCCTTACCGAGCGGCACGTCCCGGGGATCATCCGGCCGGGGGATCGCCGCGAGGTGCAGGAATGTGTGCGCATCGCCAACCGTTTTGGAGTGCCCCTCTACCCGATCAGCAGCGGCAAGAATTGGGGATACGGCTCCCGCGTTCCAGCGGCCGATGGATGCTTCCTGCTCGACCTGGGGCGGATGAATCGCATCGTTGACTTCAACGAGGACCTGGCCTACGTCACTGTGGAACCCGGCGTTACCCAGGCGCAGCTCTACGCCTTTCTGCGGGAACGCAGTTCGAACCTGTGGATGGACGCCACCGGCGCCAGCCCGGAGTGCAGCCTGATCGGCAACGCCGCGGAACGAGGTTTCGGCCACACGCCCTATGGAGATCACTTCGCGCACTGCTGTGGGCTAGAGGTGGTGCTTCCTACCGGGCAGATGGTCGAAACCGGGTTCGGGCGCTTTCCCGGTGCGAACGCGGCTCCCGCTTACCGCTGGGGCGTCGGGCCATCGCTCGATGGACTGTTCTCGCAATCCAACTTCGGCATTATCACCCGCATGACCCTGTGGTTGATGCCCGCGCCGGAATACTTCCAGGCTTACTATTTCCGCTGCGAAGAGCCCGAAGATGTCTCCGCGATCGTTGACGCCTTGCGCCCTCTGCGTCTGGATCATACCATCCGCAGCGCCTCGCATATCGCCAATGACTACAAAGTGCTCTCCGCGCTCGAACAGTACCCATGGGAGAGAGCGGGCGGGCGCACTCCGTTGCCCGGCCCGCTGATGCGGGAATTCCACCGCGAGCTCAAGATCGGCGCTTGGAACGGATCGGGCTCGCTCTACGGGACCAGGGCGCAGGTGAAGGAAGCTCGGCGCATCCTGCGGAGCGCGCTACGCGGAATCGCGAGCAAGCTTCAGTTTTTGGATGATCGAATGTTGCGCGTCGCCTCCGCTTTTGCCGAGCCGTACGAGCTCGTCACAGGCTGGAACCTGAAGCGCACGCTGGCGTTGTTGCGGCCGGTGTATGGCTTGATGAAGGGCATTCCCACGGCGCATCCGCTGGCCAGCACCTATTGGCGCAAGCGCACCCCGCCACCCGCCGTCATGGACCCCGACCGCGACGGCTGCGGCCTCCTCTGGGCCAGCCCGGTGGCTCCCGCTGAGGGCCATCACGCCCGCAGGCTGACCGCGCTGGCGAGCGATATCCTGCTGGATCACGGGTTCGAGCCCATGATCTCTCTGACCATGATCACGGAGCGCTCCCTGGCATGCGTCGTTTCCATCGCCTTCGACCGCGAGCTGCCCGGCGAGGACGGGCGCGCCCTGGCCTGCTATCACGATTTGATCGAGCGGTTGGCATCCGAGGGATATTATTCTTACCGGTTAGGCTTGCCGGCGATGGCCAAAGAGCAACCAGGCGCTTATTCGGATCTGCTGCGGGATATGAAGAAGATGCTGGACCCCGCGGGGATTCTGGCGCCGGGCCGTTACGTGAGCACGGAAAGTGTGGCGTCGGAAGCGGTCCACACCCGCGTAACGGGGTGAGTTCGAAGGTCGGGCGGATGGCAGCATGTACGCGATGCAATCTCTGTGAACGTCCCGGCGCCTGGTCTGAGGCCGCGGAGGTAAAGCAAGTCCCCTGCAATGTCCGCCAGTTCAGGGATCAAGTATTTACCCTTTGGCGATGCACCGGGTGCGGGTGCCTGCATTGCCTCGAGGATGCCGATCTTCCCTTGTACTATGCGGAGTATCCGTTACAAAAACAGCAGCTTACCTTCAGCCAACGTATCGGCTACGGCAACCGTCTGAAGCTGATGCGGCGCCAGGGAGTGGGCATTTCGGACCGCATTCTCGACTACGGCTGCGGCGCGGGCTTGTATGTGAGCTTCCTGCGCCAGCAGGGATACACCAATGTGTTCGGGTACGATCCCTTCGCGCCGGCCTATGCCGATCCCCAGACTCTCCGCTCATCGTATGACGCCGTCGTTACCTATGACGTAATCGAGCATGAGGACGATCCCCGCGAGTTCCTGCGCTCCACCGGGCGGTTAGTGCGTCCGGGCGGTCTCCTCATCGTCGGCACGCCCAACGCGGACCATGTATCGACTGCCCGGCGCGACGATCCCAACCTGCATGTCCCGTATCACCGCCATATCTTATCCGAGAGGATGCTGCTGACATTGGCCCGGGAACAAGGCATGGAACCGGTTGACATTTACCGGCGTTCATTCTACGACAGCCTGATTCCCACAGTGAATTCACGGTTCATGTGGCGCTATATTCGCAAGACGGGAGGGCTCCTGGATGCCGCGGTAGAACCCCCCGATATCGCCTTGATCCTGCGTTCGCCTGAGATGGTGCTGCTGGCATTTGTGGGTTACTTTCTGCCACGCCATGACAACATTCTGGTGACTTTTCGCAGCCGGAAAAAAACCAATTCAGCCACGGATGAACACGGATGAACACGAATAAGACAAAGACAAAGAATCTTAAGATTCTTGTTATCCGTGTTCATCCGCGGCTATCATTCTTTTCTCAGTACTTCGGCGACAAACTCCCGAAACAAAGCCCCACTGTCATAACGCGCGTACACGCCGGCCCATTTCTGCGCCGCGGAACGGTACTGCGGCTGGAACAGGAGTCTTTCCAATGCGGCCCGCAGACGTTTTTCGGAAGCGTACTCCACCCGCACGCCCAGTCCCGCGCCGCTTTCTTCGAGCAGCGCTGTCGAGAGGTGCTGGTCTGCGTTGCTCGGTATTCCCAGCACCGGAGTGCCCGCCGCCAGCGCCGGGTACAAGCCGCCGCTTCCACCATGAGAGACGGCCACACTCGATTGGCTGGCGGTCTCGGCCAAAGGAAGCAGGCCGGCCGTATACACGCCGGCCGCCACTTCAGGCACGTCCCGCGCGGATGTTGACAACAGAACCGCAACCGGCATCTTCTCTAACACCCGCAGAAGAGCGGGCAAGACCCGCAGGGGGCCGGAGCTCCCCAGGCTGATGAGCACCTTCGGCCTCGGATCGGCACGCATCCGATCCCACCATTCCGGTTTCGACGCGGCGGGCGTCCACTGGCAGATGCCCACGTAGCGATGAGTCTTGGGAAGATTCGTAGCCGGCACGAACTCGGGGATATCCGCGTACAAAACATAGCTTCCTTCCGTGTACATCACACGGATATCGGGTGGAAGCGCGGGCACGCCAAATTCCTTTCTCACCCGATTGATGGGACCGACATGGGCCGCGTAAGCCAGGGGCTCGGCCAGTCTGAAGACGGGACCGAGCAGGCGGGGAGGGATAACCCGAGTCAGTGGCAAAGAGGGTAGGATGGAGCGGCGGCGGGTATACGGACTCCAGCAGGCATTCACTATGACTGCATGTAACACTCCATCCAGACGGGCGCTCACAGGCAGGGAAAAACGCATATCCCCAACCACCAGGTCCGGGCGGATGCTCGCAAAGATCTCGCGCTCCTGTTCCACGTATCCGCGGAGGACGCCGGCGGGGAACAGAGGCGCACCCTTGGCGAGGTTTGCCAGGAACTGCTCGCCGGGCATGCTCGCCAACTCCCCAACCACGAACGGCTTATTCCGCAGATACCCCGAGAACCGCGGCGGGGCATAAAAGTGAATCTCGTAGCGGTCTGGGTCCAGAGCCTCGGCTAGCGCCAGAGGGCGGACGAAGTGAGTCATCGTCGCGCCTTCCGCCAGAAAGAGAACTCGTCTGCGAGGCATCCCGGGGCTCTGCTAGCCCCTCATTTTATACCCGCGCTTTGCGCCTCATGCGGGCCATCGCGATGGCGATCAGCCCCGCTCCGATCAGGGTCATCGAGGCCGGTTCGGGAACAACGACCGATACGACAAATTGACCGGACTGCGTGCTGGATATAGATCCACCGCCCAGAATGGTGGTTTCAACCGCACCAGGAGCCTCGGTCAATTGGGTCGTAAAAGTTCCATACCAATCACTGATACCGCCGCCGTCGGCAATGTGACCGAATGCTGTCAAGCCGACCCACGTAGTACTACTGCCGCCGTTCGTCAGAAGGAACGGAGACCCTGTATAGACGACGCATGTCTGTCCAGACGTTGTACTTGCGCAATTCGTGCCATTGGAGGGCGTGGGTATCATAAACCCATCTAACACGAAATCCAGGGTTGTCCCCAGGATGGTCATGAATTGATCTACCGAGCCACCACCAGCGGTCAGATTCATGATGTTGCCCACAGCGGCGGGCCCTACCACTCCGCCGGAATACGAAAGGCTGGTCGCGATGCCCGTGTCGAAACAACCCGTTCCGACGAACGTGCCGGGCGGCGACCAGATCATAGTCGTCAGCGAAACCGTAGCGCCGCCGCCGGGACAGTTCGCCTCGCTAAGGGTCCCTATGACGCTGGCCGAGGCCGCAGGGAGGAAGCTTAAGCAGACGAGTACCCCGGCAGCCGTGAATCCGAAGCCTCTTCTGCGCTCGTTACGCCGGGATGGACAATCAGACTGCCCGGGCGTACTATTGATTTCTTTTCCTTTCCGAGACCTCATTATGTTCATGGTCCTTCCCTTCCTCTCTTCTACCGGAAAACTTAAGCTATTGTAACGTCAATTATGACTCCAAAGCCAGAATTATTCAGTACTAATAGACCCAGCGCTCAGCAATATAGTACTGGAACTTTTGGTCTAATCCGGCACTGAAACCACAGCCGCCCGACGAAGCCCCTACAAGGAAAACAGGAGCTTCCCTGGAATCGAAGGGTGAAACGAGAATCGGAACACGAGAGGCTGGGGAGACTGAAAACACTGGTAGTTAGGTCCTCCCACGGGATGAACGTGTCCCCCCCACATCGCATTTCCACTAGCGCCAAGCCCAGGGTCGATCAGTGGCTCGACTGAAATCCCATCCCCAGCGGTTTGCGCCTGCTTATGCACATACTGCGTGAGTGAGATCCCCAGCATGCAATAAAAAGCATGGATGCGGATTTTGCGATCGCTCCAGTGATGCATGGGTCCCCAGCCTAACCACTCTCCATCCTTGAGCCCGCGAAAAACTCTTTCGATGGATTGCTGGCCGGAGTATCCGGCCGCTACCTGTTCCGCCGTTCAGTCCGTGCGACTGGTGAGCAGAATCGGCGCACCACGCAGAGATACTCCCTATGCGTTTGGTGGGGCCCAAAACGCTATGATAACGGAAACAGATGCGCATCCGAATCCAACGAATTCATCCGGCCGCCATGCTTCCTTCCTATGCCCACGGACCGCGAGAGGACGCCGGCATGGACCTGCATGCGGTGGAGGACGTGACGCTCGAGCCAGGCGTGCCGCGGCTGGTTCCCACGGGCCTGATCATCGAGGCGCCCGAGGGCTGCGAAGCGCAGGTGCGGCCGCGCAGCGGGCTGGCGCTCCACCATGCCATCACCATGCCCAATGCGCCGGGCACCATCGACCCGGGGTATCGCGGCGAGGTTCGCGTGATCCTGCTGAACCTGGGGCGCGAGCCGTACACCCTTCACGCCGGCGACCGCATCGCCCAGATGGTGGTGGCGCGCTACGAGGCGGTGGAGTGGGAGGAAGGCGAGCTGGCCGATTCGCGGCGCGGGGCGGGCGGGTTTGGATCGTCCGGGCGGTGAGATCAGAACTCCAGCCGGAACGCGATCTGGCACCGGCGCGCGGTGGAGCCGTAGGGGTAACCGCCGGCGGCGATGCCCACGCCCACTCCCGGCGCCGGCTTCACCACGCCGGTGGTCGTGGTATACGCCAGGGTGTTGATCGCGGTGATGAACTGGTTGTTGAGCACATTGAATGCCTCGAACATCAGCATTCCCTTCACGCGCTCCGTGAAGGGCAGGGTGCGCGTCAACCGTCCGTTCACGGTGTACTGGTTCGATCCGGTGGTCAGGCTGCCCACGCCCTCGAACGGCACCCGGTTCCAGCCTCCCGACGCGTTCAGCGAGTTGGTGTACGTCATGGTGACGCCGGAAAACTGCTGGGCGCCCACCATCATCACCGGCGTCCGGTGTTGCGGAGAGGCCAGCGTGGCGATACCCGAGACCTCCCATCCGTTCACCAGGAACCGCGCGAAGGGGGAATTGCTCTTGAGCACCCGGGGCTGCCACAGCCAGTTCAAGGTCCCCCGCTGCCGCTGGTCCGCCTCCGAGTTGCCCTTGTCGCCGCTGTAGCTACCGGGGGTGAAGTTCGAAGGGACCCCCGGAACCACCGGCGTTCCGCTTACATCGTCGATCGCGTGCGACCAGGTGTAGGACGCCTGCACGCTGAGCGTGCGCGCCACTTGCTTGCGCAACTGAACCGCCACGGCGTTATACCAGGACGATCCGCCGTTCTCGACCTGGAAAACCTGCGCCCTGGAGGTATCGTTCCTGACGGTATAGACGTTGGTGGCGAAAGTGCTCGTCGCCTGGTTGCTGGCATTCTCGACGGTGTATGTTTCATTGATGGTTGGAGCCACCAGATTGCCGTCCGTCGCCGTCCACAACTTGTAACCCCGGATGTTCATCAGGTTGACCGTAAGTGCCGTGTCCTTGGTCAATCGCCTCTCCAGCGCCACGGTGGTCTGTTGGGTGTAGGGCTGGCGCAATTTGGACGCGGCATACATGATGTTCGGCGTGCCGTTCGGAAGCGTGGCGGTTGGCGCAAATATCTTGGGAAAAACCAGCGCGCCGGACTGGTTGGGATTCACCACGATGTTAGTCTGGTATAGGCCATTGCCGAGAAACAGCGCATCCACAAGCTGGCCCGTGAAGGGAGCGTAATACCAGCCGTAGCTGGCGCGAAAGGCCGTGCGGGGGCTGAACAGATAGGCGAGGCTGAAACGCGGAGTAAGATTCAGGGTGCGCGACGGAATGCTGCCCGTATTGTAATAGACGGTGTTGGCAGCGGCCTCCGTGGGTTGTGACGTTTTCGTTTTTTCCCAGAGAAAACCGCCGCTCACCGTCAAGTTCCGCGTGGCCTTCCAGGTATCCTGGACGTACACATGGACCTCCCTCATGCGCAACGACCGGATGGGATCGCCTAAGGTCTGCGTGAAATACGAGTAGTTCCTCGAGTTGACCGTGGTCAGGTCTTGCGCAAAGGCCGTCAGCGACGAATAAAAGAAGGTGCCGTTGGAGTTGGCGAGCTCATTGATGGAGTCGCGGGTCTGCGACACGTCCACGCCGAGTTTCAAGGAGTGCGAGAAACCGGTCCAACTGAGGTTGTCCACGAACTGGTACCGCCGTTCCGTGAAGGCGGTAGGGTACGGATGGGTCGCGCCGAGCTTCACTCCCGCCACGTCGATACCCACGTTGCCGGTAGACAGGTTGGATTGCGAGGCGGGATCGGAGAAGCGATCCTCGAACATGCCGAAGCGCGCTTCGTTGACCGACGTCGCGGCCGGCGCGCTGATCCAGGAACCCTTTCCGTAGCGGGTATCGTCCCTGGAATTGCCCAGGCCCAGCAGTCCCCCATCGGGCGATACGTTCCCGGTCTGCGCGCTCTCGGGGAGGCGCGAATTCATGGCGTTGGCCTCGACGCTGAAGGTATTGCGGTCGCTGCGGCGATAATCGATCTTCGCCAGGCCGGCGGCCCAACGCTGGGAGAGCGGCGCCAGCACATTCATTTGCGGCTGGATGAAGTTGATTGCGGCGGCGCATATGGCCGCCGCCGCCTTGCAATTCGAGGCTAGAACGGAGGTGCCGGTGGAATTGGCGATCATCGGGCTGGTGATGCGGTTCATGTCCTGGAAATGGGCATTCAGGACTTCGGCATTCAAGAAGAAGAAGAACTTGTCGCGGATAACGGGCCCGCCCAAGCTGCCGCCAGCCTGGTTTTCCTTTTGGAATAGACTCCGGCCCAGCGCGAACCGCTCAGCCGCGCTCAGCGAGGGCTTGGCGAGATATCCGTACCCGGCGCCGTGAAAACTGTTGGCGCCGCTTCTGGTCGCGGTGTTGACGGTTCCACCCATGTAGCGCCCGAATTCGGACGAGGCGTCGCTGACCAGCACTTGCACCTCTTCCACGGCGTCCTGCGGGAGCTGGTTGGCAATCCCGGGCCTCTGCAAGAAATAATAGGTATTGGCGGTAGAGATGCCGTCGATGAGAAAAGAATTGAAAAATGGCAAGCCTTGAAAGGCGATCACTCCAAGGGCGCTGTCGGTGGAAACCGTGGGCGCCAGGAGCGCCAGCTCATCCAAGCGGCGGTTGCGGGTAGGCAGCCCGTCGATCTGCGGCCGGCCGACCAATGTGGAAACGCCGACCCTGGTATCGTCCACCGGAGCCAATGCTCTGGCGGGTTCGACCTCGGGAACGGAGCCTCCCTCGGCTTGCATCATGACGGTGAAGTTCAGTGTCTGGCCGATGGAGACATCGAAGCCGGTGGATTTCCAGTCCACGAATCCCTTTCTCGTCACCTTCAGGCTGTACCCTTTCGCGGGCACGAGCGAGGGCGCGTCGAAGGTGCCGTCGTCGGTTGAACATCATACTGCGCCGGATGCCCATCGAGTCGTTGTACAGGAGCACGGTGCTGTCGGGTATGCCTTCGCCGTTAGCGTCGCGCACGGTTCCGGTGACTGCACCGTATCCTGCCACCGATTGCGCATACACGCCCGTGGCACAGACCACCGCGAGTAGAGATAGACAAAGTGTCGATTTCATGCGTTCCTAAACTCTAGAAGTACGATTGTAATCCGCGGCGCGGACAGCGCGCAGAACCGCCGCCCAGCCGGGATATCCACGGGCGGCCGAATACGCGTCTTCGTCCACTGTAAATGCGATGTCCACGCGGGCGCCGGGCGCCATCTCGCCGGCGCGGCCGGCAAAGTTCCAGGCCTTCAGCGCCAGCGCGCGGCCGTTCTGGCGCACCATCACCCGCAGGTGTTTCTCCTTCATGACCACGGGCTGGCCGGCCACTTCCACATCCAGAGCGGCCAGAAGCGGCGGGGGATTGCCGTGACCGAAGGGCGCCAGCGCGAGGACTTCCCGGATGCCGGGGTCCGTGATCTCACCGAGGTCGATCACGGCGTCCACATCCACCCGCGGCAGGAAATCCTCGGGACACAGGCGCGCGGCGGCGTAGGCATTGAAGCGCTGGCGGAATTCCTCTACGCGCGCGGCTTCGAGCGTCGCGCCGGCGGCGTGCTGGTGGCCCCCGAAGCGTACGAAGAGGTCGGCCATGGCTTCCATAGCTTCTAGCAAGTGAAATGCCGGAATGCTCCGGCCGGAGCCCTGCGCCAGGCCATCCTCGGGGTTGCGGCCGATCACAAACACGGGGCGGTGGAGACGCTCCACCAGCCGTGACGCGACGATGCCGAGCACGCCGCGGTGCCAGTTCTCGGCATAGTAGACCAAGGCGGCGGAGGAATCGTCCACGGCGAGGCCCTCGCAGGCGTCGCGGATCTCGTCCTCCACCTGCCGGCGCCCAGTGTTTTGCTCATCGAGTTTTTGCGTCAGCTCGCGGGCCCGCGCGGGGTCGTCGGTGAGGAACAGCTCGATTGCGGCCTTGGCGGAATCCATGCGGCCGGCGGCATTCAGGCGGGGCGCAATCTGAAACGCCACCTGTCGGGCTGTCGGCACAGTGTTGCCAGTAAAGCCCGCGACGTCCAGCAGGGCGCGCAGGCCGGGATTGCGGACGGTGCGAAGACCATCGAGCCCGTGTTTGACCATGATGCGGTTCTCGCCGGTGAGCGGCACCACGTCGGCCACCGTGGCGATGGCCACCAGCTTGAGACACGATTCGCAAACGCGCCGCGCCTTCTCCGGCGGCCATGGCAGCGTGGCCAGCAGCGCCTGCACGAGCTTGAACGCCACGCCGGCGCCGCACAGATTCTTGTCGGGATATGGGCAGTCGGGGCGGTTGGGGTTGAGCACGGCCAGCGCGGGCGGCAATTCGGTCTCGGGGAGGTGATGGTCGGTGACAATGACATCGACAGCCAACTCGCTGGCGCGCCGCACCACTTCGGCGGCGCGGATTCCGGTGTCCACGCTCACGATGAGCTTCACACCCTCGGCGGCAGCGGTCTCCACCACTTCCGGACGCATGCCATAGCCATCCTTGAGACGGTGCGGAACATAGTAACCGGCAGCGCCGCCGGCGAGGTCGATGGCCTTGGTAAGAAGCACCACGGAGGTGGCGCCATCCACGTCGTAGTCGCCGTAGAGCAGAATCTTCTGGCCCTCGCGGATGGCTTCCCGCAGGCGCGCGACGGCCCGCGGCATGTCGCGCATAGTCAGCGGGTCGTGGAGGTCGTCGAGCGAAGGTTGGAGGAAGCGGCGTGCGGCAGCGGGTTCGCGGAGGCCGCGATGGACCAGAATTCGGGCGGCGGGGGCGGCGATACGGAGGGCCGATGAGAGCGCGTCAACGTCGCGCGGATCGGGGTTGGGAAGGAGCCAGCGGGAATTGGTCACTAGTTCTTGGAGAAGTAGCCGCCCAGGGAGTCGCCCTCGTTCAGGTCTTCTTCATCGGCCATCCGCGATGCGATCTCGTCCTCGACACTGAGGAAGTCTTCGTACCAGTCGGGCTGCACTTCGTAGACGTAGAGGCGGGAATGGTGATCGAACGCCAGATCGAGAGAGCAGGTGACGCCTTCGAAGATGCGCAACTCGCGCAGGCGCGACTCGTAATCGCGGCGCTCTTCGCGGGTGAGATCGCAGTCGTCGAGCTGCGCCAGAAGATCGTCCAGGTCGGCGGCTTCAAACTCGCGAGTGCCGTACACCACGAGGTTGACTCCGGCCTTGCGGGCGACTTCCAGAAACATCCGGAAGTCGGGGTAGTGCCCGGTGTCCCAGAGGACCACAGGCGAACCTTCCAGACGTCCGGGACGGCCGTGGAAGACGGCGAATCCGGCCGACTCGAGATACTCGAGAACTTCCTGCTTCAGTGTGTCGAGATTCAAATCCACGTAAATGCCTCAGCCCTGAGCCAGCACCAGAATATCAGAAGGGCCGGCCAGGTCGCGGGCGGAGGGCGTAATGATCGTCTTCAGCCCGATATAGATCTTGCGTTTCTCTTGGATGGCGGCGCGCACGTCGGCCTCCGCCACAAAATCCACCGGCTTGGGTGGAGGCGCGGGCTGTGACGATGCCGGCGATGCCGTCTCCGCCTGCGGCGCGGGCGAAGCTAGGGCACAAGACGCAACCGCGCCTGAACCTGTCAGTCAGCCAAATTCAGTCTTGGAGGCGGAAACGCCGCGGCGGGCCAGGAAGCGGTCCACAACCTGGGCCGTAACATTCGGGACCACGGACGAGACTTCGGGCGGCGCCGCAACCGGGATTCGCCGGGACGCCAGATACCGGTCCACAACATTGGAGACCACGGAAGACACCGGCTGGGCCGCCTGTGCCGCGGGCGCGGACGACGGTGCGCTCGCAGCCGGCGCGGCCACCGGAATTCCGCGGGACGCCAGATACCGCTCAACGGCGGCGGCCACGGCACTGCGCTCAATGGTGCCGGGGCCGGGGGCGTCCGGCGCGGCGTGGTAATCGAGCGGCATCTCGAACGCCTCCTGCGGCTGGCGCACGCTGTAAGCCAGCCGCTTGATGTTAATCAGGTTCAGGGGGCCGACGTTGTCGGAGGTGCTGTTCCCCGCCATGGCGCCGCAACCCAGCGTCATCGAAGGAAAGAGATTGGTGGTGACGCCGACGGAGCCGTGCGGCGCGGGCGTATTCACCAGCACCCGCATGGCCGGCATGCGCATGGCGTATTCCCGCGTGCGCTGGTCGTTCTTCGAGTAGATCACCGCGGTGTGGCCCATGCCGCCGAACTTCAGCAGCGCGAAGCAGGTGTCCAGGGCCGCGTTAAAGTCCTTGACGAAGTAAAGCGAGAGCACCGGCGAGAGTTTCTCGGCGGACAGCGGATACTGCTTCCCCACGCCCTCGATCTCGGCGCAGAGGATGGAGGTATCCGGCGGCACTTCGAAACCTGCCATCTTGGCGATCTTGGCGGGGGACTGGCCGACGCACTGCGGATTCACCGTCCAGTTCGGCATGATCAGCAGCTTGCCCAGCGCCAGCTTCTGGGCGTCGCTGGCAATGTGGGCCTTGTTGGCCTTCAGCAGGCTGAGAATGCGGTCGCGCAGCGCGGCTTCCGCGATGAGAGCCTGCTCGCTGGAGCAGACCGTGCCGTAGTCGAAGGACTTGCCGGCGACCACTTTGGGGACGGCTTCTTCCAGATCGGCCGAGGTATCGATCAGCACCGGAACGTTGCCGGGGCCCACGCCGAAGGCCGGCTTGCCGCTGGAATAGGCGGCTCTTACGATGCCCGCGCCGCCGGTGGAAAGGATCACACCGGTGCGCTCGTGCCGCATGAGCGCGTTGGTGGCTTCCAGCGTGGCGTTATCGACGCACTGGATGATGCCTTCGGGAGCGCCGGCTTCCACCGCCGCCTGGTACAGAATTCCCGCGGTGTAGCAGGTTGACTGGTGCGCGCGCGGGTGCGGGCTGAGCACAATGGCATTCCCCGCTTTGAGCGAAATCAGGATCTTGTAAATAGCCGTGGAGGTGGGATTGGTGGTGGGCAGGATGGCCGCCACCACGCCCATGGGAACGCCTATCTCCACCACCTTTTCTTCCGGCAGCTCGCGCAGAACGCCGACGGTTTTCATGCCGCGCATGAGCCGCGGCAGCCGGTCGGCGCACAGCAGATTCTTGACGTACTTGTCCGGGGCGTTGCCGTAACCGGTCTCTTCGACAGCCATATCGGCGAAGCGCTTGGCATTGGCGCGCGCGGCCGCGGCCATGCGCTCGACGACGGCGTCAATGCGCTCTTGGGAAAAGGTGCGGTATTCGAGCCAGGCGGAATGAGCCTTCTCGACCTTGGTGCGGACCTCCTGGATCGAAAGAAGGTCTTTGTCCTCGATCATCGGCCGTCACTTCTTGAGGCCGCCAGTGGGGAGGGCCCTTTCCACCTCCTCATGCGGCCGCGGGATGACGTGGACGCTGACCAGCTCGCCGACGCGCCGGGCCGCGGCCGCACCCGCGTCCGTCGCCGCTTTCACCGCGCCAACATCGCCGCGGACGGTGACGCAGACCAGTCCGGCGCCGACGAATTCCCGGCCTTGCAGGATCACGTTGGCGGTCTTACACATGGCATCGGCGGCTTCGATGGCACCCACCAAACCCCTCGTTTCAATCAGGCCAAGGGCCTCCATCATTGGTTGTCCTCCAGTCCCCGTGAAAGACCTACCGTATCACAAATCGAGGGGTAGGGCGTGCTTTTAGCTTGCCCCCAAAAAGAAATGGTTCCAAGTGATCCGATTCCCAGCCTTGCCCACCACCGGCATGCCCGGTACTGAACATCGCGACCGGGAGCGCTGTACGCGTCGCCTCTCTGCTCCCCAACAGCCGTTTTCTCCAGCCGCCGGATCAATGCTTCCTGGCGCGTCGCAGCCTTTCTTCTCTCCCGCTCGGGGCTGGTCGCTCGTAACGGCCTTTCCCTCGCCCGCAACGACTCCCGCTTCCGCGAAACCCATTCCGGGGTCAAAGGTCCCGACCTGCTACTTCGCTCCCGGCTACCTGCTTCCCCTGCCCGTTGGACCCTTCCGCTCCGCTACCGCTTCCGGTTCGCCCCGGCGGCGGCCGCTTCCTCGCTTCTGGCCCGTTGCAGCTTCCACATATAGCCCGGCTGATGGCGCCTCCCCCCTCCGCTCCCCTCTGGGACTTTTACCTCCCTCGGGATCAAAGCGTTCAGCGGAATTTGCCGCCTGCCAAACCCGCCTTCCGAACCCGCCCGATCTCCTCTCGCTCCCCGCAGCCCGTTTCTATCACTAGATTTCAAAGCTGCGGATCATCGTTCCTGGTCCGCTACGTTTCCGGAGGCTTGCTGTTCCTCAAACCTCTTGGAACCTCTCCCAATATGCCCTCCCCAGGGTTTTTCGTCAACCCCTTTTGTGGTTTCTAACCACTTTTTCCTCAATATTTATTTCCTTTGTTTCGAATCGGTTACAGGCAAGTTCCGGTGCATCTTCTGTGGATAAATCGAAACCTCGAACTTCTGTTTCTGCGATACTGGAACGGCAGTGCGCAGACTTGTGATCCGGCCCGGCGCGATCGGCGATTTCATCGTTTCGCTGCCGGCATTGGAATGCCTGCGAAGCGAATACCTGGAGGTTTGGGCCGCCTCGCCCAATGTCCCACTGGTGCGATTCGCGGATCGCGTGCGCTCTATCGCCTCCACCTCGCTCGATCTGCTGGGCGTGACGGAGCCGCCCGCGCGCCTGCTGGAAGAACTGCGTGGATTCGACTCGATCGTCTCGTGGTACGGCGCGAACCGGAGCGAGTTTCGCGAATTGGTGCGCGCGCTTCAACTTCCGTTCACGTTTCTTCCGGCGATTCCGCCGGCGGGCTGGGGGTGCACGCCACGGATTTCTACCTGCAGCAAGTGCGCACGATGGCGCATGGCGCGAGCGATGGAATTCCGCGCATCCGCTGCGACGTTGAGCGCGAGGACTTCGCCGTCGTCCATCCGTTCTCCGGCGGCCCAAAGAAGAACTGGCCGCTTGAGAATTTCCGCGAGCTGGCGCGCAAGCTGGAGCGGAGCATGCCGGTGCGCTGGTGCGCGGGGGCGGACGATCCGCCGCTCGAAGGCGCGGTGCGCATCGATGATCTTTACGATCTGGCGTGCTGGCTGGCGCGCGCGCGGTTGTACATCGGCAACGATTCGGGCATCACGCACCTGGCCGCGGCCGTGGGCACGCCGGTGCTGGCGCTGTTCGGCCCGGCCTCGGACCCGGCCGTGTGGGCCCCGCGCGGAGAGCACGTGCGGGTGGGGCGGTTCATAATGGAGAGGGAGTGAACACGTGCGGAGTGCGCTGATTCTCGTTTTTGCGTGCGCGGCGGTTGCGGCTGACAATTCCGCGCTGGTGGACCGCGTGGGGACCACCGGGTTCGTGCAGCTTGAGGCGGAGAGCTTCCGGAAGCTGCCGCTCAAAGAGCAGACGCTGGCTTACTGGCTGAGCCAGGCTTCCATCGCCATCGATCCCATCAACTACGATCAGAACTCGATCTGGGGGCTGCGGCAGAAGCGGCTGCTGGAAGCGGTCGTCACTCACGCGGCGCCGGCGAATCCCCAAATCACAGCCTTCACCAAGCTGTTCTGGGCCAATCGCGGTAACCACAACGAAATGACGGCACAGAAGTTTCTGCCGGAGTTTTCGTTCGAGGAATTGAAGACGGCGGCGGCATCGGCGCTCCGCGGCGGTGGATTCAAGGGCATGTCCCAGGTGGAGCTGGATCGCGAACTGGAGGCGCTTCGCCCATCGCTGTTCGACCCCAATTTCGAGCCGACCATCACCGCCAAGAGCCCGCAAGGCAACCTCGACATCCTGCAAGCCAGCGCCAACAACTTCTACTACGGGGTCAGCCTGGCGGACCTGAAGAACTTTCACGACCGGCATCCGCTGAATTCGCGGCTGGTGAAGAGCGATTCGGGCAGGCTGGTGGAAGAGGTTTACCGCGCCGGAACTCCGGACGGTAAGATTCCGGCGGGCCGCTACGCCCAGTTCCTGAAGAAGGCCAACGAGTATCTGGAAAAAGCGCAGGCGTACGCCGAGCCGGGGCAGGACCAGGCGATCGCCGCGCTGATCCGCTATTACCAGACGGGCGACCCGGCCGACTGGATCCGTTTCGGCACCGCCTGGGTGCAGAACAACGCGCGGGTGGATTTCGCCAACGGATTCATCGAGGTCTACCGCGACGCGCGTGCCGCCAAGGGCACGGCGCAGAGTTTCGTCAGCATCACCGATGAGAAGCTGAACCAGCCGATGGTGAAGCTGGCGGCCAATGCGCAGTACTTCGAGGACCGCGCGCCATGGTTGCAACAATACAAGAAGCAGGGAGTCACGCCGCCCATGGCTAAGGCGGTGGAGACGGTGATCGAGACCGGCGATTTTCACGTGAGCACCACGGGCGACAACCTGCCCAACGAGAATGAAATCCACGAGAAGTACGGCAGCAAGAGCTTCCTGTTTACGGGCAGCCAGCGCACCCTGCGCCAGGGCACGGGGCCGCATGTGCTGGAAGAATTCGCGGCGTCGGAGGAAGAGATCGCCCTCTGCAAAAAGTACGGCGAGGAGTCATCGGCCATGATGACCGCGCTGCACGAGGTGATCGGACACGGCTCGGGCAAGCTCAATCCGCGCCTTCAGGGCAGCGCCGAAAGCCACCTGAAGGAATACTACTCCACCCTGGAAGAGGCGCGCGCGGACTTGATGGCGCTATGGAACATCTTCGACTCTAAGCTGCGGCAGCTTGGGCTGGTCTCGAGCTCGGACGTGGGCAAGGCCATGTACTACGACGCGGTGCGCGCGGCGCTGACTCAGTTGATGCGCATTCCGCAGGGCGACACCATCGAGGAGGACCACCAGAGGAACCGGCAGTTGATTGTGAATTACATCATGGACAAGACCGGCGCCATCCAAAAGACGGAGCGCAACGGGAAAACCTACCTGGCGCTGAAGGACTTCGACAAGATGCGCCAGGGCGTGGGCATGCTGCTGGCCGAGTTGATGCGCATCAAGGCCGAAGGGGACTACGCGGCCATCAAAGCCCTGGTAGACCAGTATGCCGTGCACTTCGATCCCAAGCTGCGCGACCAGGTGGTGGCGCGCTACCAGAAACTGGACATCCCCACTTACTGGTGCGGGATCAATGCCACCCTGGCGCCGAAGTTCGATTCGGCGGGCAAGGTGACGGCCGTGGGGATTTCGTATCCGCGGGACTTCGTCAGGCAGCAATTGAGCTACGCCGCCATGTACGGGGTACAATAACAGGCGCCTCATGGCTGCCCGGCTACATCCGGCTCTTTCCCGGCCGCCCGGGATTGTCGATCTGCGGCGGCTTACCGCGCGGGACCTGGAACCCCTGCTCGAGGAAGAGACGGCCGCCTGGCGCGACGAGCTGGAATGGGATTTCGACAAGTCGACCGACTTGGTGCGCCGCTTTGTGGATCTGCGGGCGCTGAACGGGAGCGCGCTCCTCGAAGACGGGGAAGTGGCCGGGTACGCGTATTATGTGCTGGAGGAGAACAAGGCGCTCATCGGCGACCTGTACGTGCGCCGCGCCTGGCGCACGGTGGAGCGCCAGCACCTTCTTCTGGCATCGGCGCTCGAACCCCTCATGGCGAATTCGTTCATCGGGCGCATCGAGTCGCAGCTCATGATGCTCGGCCCGGGGCCCGGCCGGGCAGCGCCCTATGCCGATTACCTGAGTGTTTACGAGCGCAACTTCATGCGGCTGGACCTGGGCCGCGCGGCGCTGGCGGAAGGCCACGTGCGGCGGCCCATGTACCTCGAGAAGTGGTCCGACCATTATCAGAATGCGGCCGCGCAGTCCATCGCCGCGGCATACGTGGGCCACATCGACGGCCGCATCAACGACCAGTACCGCAGCACCGCAGGCGCGCGCCGGTTCCTCTACAACATCACGCAGTCGCCCGGTTGCGGCGTTTTCTTCCGCCCGGCGTCCTATGTCGCGCTGGAGGCGGTGAGTGGGCGGTTGTGCGGCATTTCTCTGGCCAGCCTGGTATCGGCGGGGTGCGGCCACATCACGCAGATCTGCGTTACGCCATCGGTGCGGGGAACGGGCATCGGACACGCGCTGCTGCGCCAGTCGCTGACCACCCTGCGGGAGGCGGGCTGCCGCTCGGCCAGCCTCACGGTAACGGCCGCCAACGAAGACGCCGTGACGCTCTACGAGCGGGTGGGATTCGAAACCGTGAAGCGGTTCCCGGCGTATGTGTGGGAAGGGTTTTGAGGGGGAACATCAACACTCCCGACGGACCGCGCGCGATGGGACGGACGGCCTTTACAATAGTTGCCTGAGGTCGTCGATACTCAGTTGACAATCCCGAAGAATCTTGTGAAGCAAGCCGGGGCCGACCGTCTCGCCCGAGTGCGCCGGCACAACCGTACTTCGGCCATCCTCGTGACGAAGGAAGTGGTGGCTGCCTCTGATTCGAAGAACAGAGAAGCCGCGTTTCCCAAGCACGGCGATGAGGTCGGCGCCGGTGACGTACGGAATCCGGCTCATGCGGCGATGGTAACGCGCTGGATCCCAACGAACTCCAAAGTGTGTTCCGGTGCGCCCTCGACATCCAGACACAACTCTATGGCTTCGCGAATGCGCTGGGTGATCTCGTCGAGAGATCGCGCTTGCGTGTGGCATGCCGGGATCTGTGGAACGGAGGCAACGTAGAAGCCCTCCTCGTCGCGCTCAATGACGACATCGAACTGGCGTAGCACCCTGGTGTGTCCTCGTCCTCCATTCTAGCCTGTCCAGCGAAAGCGCTGCAGACAGGTCGATGTCCGCACCTGCGGCGGTAAGGGGGTGGCGTTCCCGATTCCCGGACCCGCTCGGAACTGTCTGAAACATCGAGCAAGTGGGCTTAATCCGAGTGTCCCAACGACAGACTGGGCGTCAGCCGTCCAGCCGTCAAGCCGACGGTACTGGCGGGTAACGAAGCGTTCCGGCGAGGACACATGCAAGGCCATCACTCGAGACAATGTCTCATCAGCTTGCAGGTGGGTTGGGAAGACGGCGCAACCTCAGGGAGGTAGCTCCCGATGTTTGGAGGAAAGCGATCAGCGGGGCGGCCTCCTCCCACTAAGATACCTGTGCCGGGCGCAACACCAGTCGTGGCATTGGATAGATGTCCTGAGATTCGGCGATCTCGGCCGATCCAGTCTTTGACATACGCAACCCGAAGTGACGCCCGCCTCCACCCCTGGCACTCCGCAACCGTCGGCACAGCACATTCGCCAATGCCACGTCTTCAACCGCAACGACGACCTGCCGGTCCGTTCGGCGAATGGCAGTTAGCACCTCGACAAGATTAAGGGCCCGGTAGTCGTTGACGTGTTGAACGGGGTCGTCCAGCAGCAACGATCGCCAGTTGCACCACGGCCGGGCCAAGTGCACCGCAAGAAGAAACGCTAAACCAGCGGCTCTTCGCTGGCCACTGCTGAACAAGAACTGTGGATTGTATCCGTCGCCGACCAGGAAATTGAGCGAGCCGCGCACTTTACCGCCGAAGTCCGAGTCGATCTCCGACCAGTTGACATGCGGACGAAGGCGCATCCGCGTCGCCACCAGGTCGTAGAAGCGGACGCGACCGGATCAGTCCTCGGAAGTCGTTAGCGCCCTATCGGGAGTGCCGCGGGCGGAAATCCTCGCACAACGGAAGAGAATTCGGGCCGCGGCACTTTCGATAGGGGCGACTTGAAGGAGGTGGCCGATTCGACCCGCTATGGAGCTACTATCGGTTCCCTTTGCAATGAGGGACTTGCAGGAGGGTTGATGGCTCTCCGCGAGAGGAATTCCGCTCTGCACTGGGCTGCCACTCGATCAGAGGATAACACGCCCGCGGTGGCCGTGGCCGTAGGCCACTTCGTTCAAGTCGCCCAGTGTCCGCCAACCTCCAGATGGCCGTGATCCGGGCACAATGCGCCGTTTGGCCCGCTGAATCCGGCTACGCGAGGCGGGTACCTCAGAGAGGAACACGGCTCAGGCAGCGTCGAGATCGACGCGCACGCGGCAGCCCAGTGCCGTCGCGATGTTGACCAGCGCGTCGAGCGAGAAGCGGGACATCCGGCCGCGGATCAGATCGTTGATCCGGGGCTGCGTCACGCCGCAACGGCTCGCCGCTTCGGCCTGTGTCCAGTCGTGTTTCTTCAGGTGTGCTTCGATCTTGTGCATCAGTTTGGCCCGCGCTCTCAGATTCGCAGCCTGCTCGGGGGTGTCCGCGATCGCGTCCCAAACACTTGCGTAGGTTTCGGGTTTGCTCATATCCTTCCGCAGTATATCCAACTGGATATAATTCGCAAGCGCGCCTCCAAACGTGGGATTAGAAACGGTAAGACGGTTCCCGGCGTGCGCGCGGGGAGGGTTCTAGGATGAGCATTGACAGACGAAAGCGTCTGTCCCACCTCTGCCGAGTTACTTCACCCCCGACATCATCCGCACCGTCGGCTTGAGGAGCACGACCATGGCGATGGCCGCGGCCATGGCGAAAGCGGCGTCGATGGCGAACAGGGTCGGGATTGTCATCGATCCGTAGAGCGACGCCATCCTGCCTCCCAGGTAGTTGCCCGCGCCGGTCGAGACGAACCAGAGACCCATCATCATTCCGACCACGCGCGTGGGCGCCAGCTTGGTCATGGCGCTCAATCCGACCGGGCTGAGGGACAACTCTCCGAGCGTGTGCAGGAAATAGGTGCCGATCAACCAGAGAGGCGAGACTGCCCGGCCGCCCGCAATCGGGACCAGCAGGATGAATCCAGCGCTGACGAAGAACAGGCCGAGAGCGAACTTAGCGGGGCTGGAAGGCTCGCGCTTCCCCAGCTTGACCCACAGCCACGCGAACACCGGCGCCAGCGTAATGATGAAGAACGGCTGCACCAATTGGTACCAGCTCGCCGGGAACTGGTATCCATGCACCCACCGGTTGACGCTGCCCTCGGCGAAAAGATTGAGCGACGACCCGGCCTGCTCGAAGGCAAACCAGAAGACCGCCGAGGAGAGGAACAGGACCAGGATCGCGGCCGAACGTTTGCGCTCCTCCCCGGTCCATCCGCGCCCGAGGAGCAGCCAGGAGAAGACCGACACCGAGAGGATTACCAGGGCCACCCCGAGCGCGTCGGAAATCAGCTCGGCTGTGAACGCCAGCGCGCCGGTGGCGGCCAGCGCTCCGAGTATCCCCAGCACCGCCAGCGCGCCGGCTGCGGCCAGGGCCACGCGGCGCTTCTGCCGGCGATCGGTCGCCGGGTCGGCGGGGATTGAGGGGTGAAGGCCCGCTACACCCAGGTGCTTGCCTCCCAGCGTGTATTGAATCAAGCCGGCGATCATGCCCACACCCGCCAGGCCGAAACCCAATCGCCAGCCGATCTTCTCTCCCACCCAGCCGCAGGCGAACGGGGAGATGAGCGCGCCGAGGTTGATACCCATGTAAAAGATGGAGAAGGCGGCGTCGCGGCGCCCATCTCCCGGCGCATAAAGCTGGCCCACCATGGTGCTCACGTTGGGCTTCAGCAGGCCGGTTCCCATCACCAGCAGCACCAGCCCCAGATAGAAAGTCACGATAGTGGGCGCCACCAGGCAGAACTGTCCGGCGGCGATGAGCATGCCGCCGTAGAGCACAGCCCGGCGCTGGCCGGTGATGCGGTCCGCCACCCAGCCGCCCGGCAGGCCCAGCAGGTACACCAGGCCGGTGTAGAGCCCGTAGATGGCGCCGGCCTTGGCGTAGGAGAAGCCCAGGCCGCCACGGGCGACGCCCGCGGTCATGAACAGGATGAGGAGCGCGCGCATGCCGTAATAGCTGAAGCGCTCCCACATTTCGGTGAAAAAGAGGGTCGCCAACCCGCGCGGATGGCCGAAAAAGCTCCGGTCGGCGCGCGTGGCGTTCAGGGACGCTTGGAGGTCTGGGCGGGATGCCATAGCATGACCGGCAACGCCAAGTGTAACAAGAACCGGTGGCAAGACCACCGGCGCATACCACTAAAGCGCCAAGCATATTCCGCCGATTTGAGCAGGTGTTGCCTAAGATGCGGAATCTACTGGTTGCTGTCATTGCGAATGGCGCGGCGCTGGCCGCGAACCCGGTGAAGGACGCGGTCCCGCTGTTCTTCATTGCGAATCACGGGCAGGCGCCGGCGGCGGTGCGGTTCATGGCCAAAGGCTCCGGACTGACCGCGTACTTCTCGCCCGGTGAAGCTCTGTTTCGTGTGGCCGGCAGGTCCGTTCGCATGCAATTCGAACAGGCCAATCCATCCCCGCGAATCGAGGGGATGGAACGGTTGCCGGGGCACGCCAATTTTCTGATTGGCGCGCCGCGGGATTGGCGGCCGGATGTTCCGCTGTATGGGGCCGTGGTGTACCGGGAACTGTACCCGGGGATCGACATGCTTTACGGCGGCGAGGGACGAGATCTGAAGTCCGAGTTCGTGGTGGCGCCAGGGGCGGACCCGTCGCGCATCCGGGTTCGGTACGCGGGCGCCGGCGGCGTGCGCGTCGAGCAGAGCGGCGCTCTGGCGATTCCGGTGGATGGGCGGGAACTGCGCGAGCAGGCGCCCTCGATCTACCAGGAACGGAGCGGCCAGCGAGTGGCAGTGGAAGGCCGGTTCGCCGTGGATGGCGATGGCGCCGTGAGGTTCCTGGTAGGGGACTACGATGTTGCCCGCCCGTTGATCATCGACCCGCTGCTTTCCTACAGCACGTTGCTGGGCGGCTCGGGTTTCGACACAGCCACCGCGCTGGCAGTGGACCCGGCTGGGGCAGCCTACGTTGCGGGATTTACCGAATCCTACAATTTTCCGACCGCCAACCCCGAGCAGAATTTCAATGCCGGAGGGAACGATGTTTTCGTGGCCAAGCTGAACCAGTCTGGAAATGGACTGGTGTACTGCACCTATGTGGGCGGCTCGGCCGACGACCGGGCGTACGGAATTGCGGTGGATGGGAACGGATCGGCTTATGTGACGGGATCGACGATCTCGGGGAATTTCCCGGTGCGCCATGCGCTACAGTCCCATCTCTCAGGCGGACGAAACGCGTTCGTCTTGAAGCTGAATCCTGCCGGGAACAGCCTGGTCTTCAGCACCTACCTGGGCGGCAATGCCTCCGACAACGGGAACGGGATTGCGGTGGATGCGGGAGGAGACGCGTACGTGGTGGGCGACACGACGTCCATCAACTTCCCGGCGACCGGGATGCAAAGAGGCAACCATGGAGGACAGGACGCGTTCGTCGCCAAGCTCAGCGCGGATGGAAGCCGCCTGTTGTACAGCACCTATCTCGGCGGGGGAAGCGACGACCGCGGCGCCGGTATCGCGGTGGATGCGAGCGGCAGCGCGTACATCACCGGCTCGACGTACTCCGCGGACTTCCCGGTGGCGAACGCATTCCAGAGCCACAACGCCGGCGGCCAGGATGCATTCATTGCCAGGCTCAGCGCCGACGGGAATTCGCTCCTGTTCAGCACGTACCTGGGGGGGACGGGCGGCATCGCGGCCTACCCCGAAACAGGGCAAGGGATTGCGTTGGACAGCCAGGGAAGCGCCTATGTCACCGGCCTGACCAATTCGGCGAACTTCCCGCTGCTGGGCGCGGTCCAGACCTCCCTCCACGGCTCAACCGACGCCTTTGTGGCCAAAGTGAACGCTTCCGGCACTTTAGTGTACAGCACGTACCTGGGCGGGTCTGGGGTGGAGGTGGGCAATGCCATTGCGGTGGATGCGAGCGGCAGCGCATATGTCGTGGGGTATAGCTACTCCTCTGACCTGGCGGTGGTCAGTGCGCTCCAGGCGGCCAATGCCGGCGATTGCGATGCCTTCGTGGCGAAACTAAGCGCGACGGGAGATTCGCTGGCCTACCTGAGCTACCTGGGAGGAAACAGCTCGGACACTGCCACGGCGGTGGCGCTGGACAACTCCGGGAACACTTACGTGGCGGGCTGGACGCTCTCGACGAACTTCCCGCTGTTCAACCCATACCAGTCCACCAACGCGGGGAATTACGGCGCGTTCGTGACCAAGATCATGTTCAACCTGCTGCCGGCGGTGGTGGGGGTTGCGCCGAATTCGGGGAGCGGCGCTTCGCAGACGTTCAGCTTGCAGTTTGCCGACGCTAACGGCGCATCGGATTTGACGAGCGTTTCAGCTTTGTTCAACGCGTCGCTGACGGTGGCGAACGGATGCTCAGTGACGTACAATCGCGCGCAAAATGCGCTTTCGTTGTTGACGGATGCGGGGACCGCGCCGGCGGGGACGATCACGCCCGGCAGCGGCAGCCAGCAGAACAGCCAGTGCGTTCTGAATGGAAGCGGGTCCAGCGTCTCGATGGCGGGCACGGTGCTGACGTTGAATCTGGCGCTCACGTTCCTGCCGGCGTTCAACGGAAACAAGAACATTTACATGCAGGCGACGAACCCGTCTGGATCGAGCGCCTGGCAGGCGGAAGGGACCTGGACGGCGAAATTCAATATTGCCGCGGTCTCGGTGAGTCCGGCCTCCGGATCCGGCGCCTCGCAGACGTTCAGCTTCCAGTTTTCCGACGACAACGGCGCCGCCGACCTGGCGAGCGTTTCGGTTCTGTTCAACTCGGCCCTGAGCACTACGAATGCATGCTCGGTGACGTACAATCGCGCGCAGAACACGTTGTCGCTGCTGACGGACGCGGGGGCAGAGGCGGGGTCGATCACGCCCGGCAGCGGCAGCCAGCAGAACAGCCAGTGCGTTGTGAACGGAAGCGGATCGAGTGTCTCAATGGCGGGCAAGGTGCTGACGTTGAATCTGGCGTTCACGTTCCAGACGGCGTTCAGCGGAGCGAAAAATATCTACATGTGGGCCACCAGCCCGTTCGGTTCCACGGGCTGGCAGCAACTCGGCACGTGGACAGTGCCTTCGGTGGCTTCCGGCGTCACCGTCATCTCCGTAACGCCCAACTCGGGTTCCGGCGCCAGCCAGACCTTCCAGATGGTGTTCTCGGACTCGAACGGGGCAAGCGACCTGGCCGGCGGGTGGGCGCTCTTCAGCGCAGGCTTCGTCACGGTCAGTTCCTGCTTTTTCCGCTATGACCGGGCTGCCAACCTCTTCTACCTCGACGCCGACGACGCTTCTCACTGGCTCCCAGGCGCGGCACCAGGCGCCGCCGCCACCATCCAGAACAGCCAGTGCACGATTGATGCCTCGGCCAGCACCGCAACGTTGTCCGGGAACACGCTGACCATGACGGTCGCGGTGAGCTTCAAGTACGCGTTCAACGGGGCCAAGACTGTCTACCTGTTTGCCAACAACGCCACGCAGAACAGTGGCTGGCAGAACATGGGCTCCTGGCTGGTCACCGTGTCGCCCCCGCCGCCCCCCGGCGTCACCGTCATCTCCGTAACGCCTAACTCGGGTTCCGGCGCCAGCCAGACCTTCCAGATGGTGTTCTCGGACTCGAACGGGGCAAGCGACCTGGCCGGCGGGTGGGCGCTCTTCAGCGCAGGCTTCGTCACGGTCAGTTCCTGCTTTTTCCGCTATGACCGGGCTGCCAACCTCTTCTACCTCGACGCCGACGACGCTTCTCACTGGCTCCCAGGCGCGGCACCAGGCGCCGCCGCCACCATCCAGAACAGCCAGTGCACGATCGATGCTTCGGCCAGCACCGCAACGTTGTCCGGGAACACGCTGACCATGACGGTCGCGGTGAGCTTCAAGTACGCGTTCAACGGGGCCAAGACTGTCTACCTGTTTGCCAACAACGCCACGCAGAACAGCGGCTGGCAGAACATGGGCTCCTGGCTGGTCACCGTGTCGCCCCCGCCGCCCCCCGGCGTCACCGTCATCTCCGTAACGCCCAACTCGGGTTCCGGCGCCAGCCAGACCTTCCAGATGGTGTTCTCGGACTCGAACGGGGCAAGCGACCTGGCCGGCGGGTGGGCGCTCTTCAGCGCAGGCTTCGTCACGGTCAGTTCCTGCTTTTTCCGCTATGACCGGGCTGCCAACCTCTTCTACCTCGACGCCGCCGACGCTTCTCACTGGCTCCCAGGCGCGGCACCAGGCGCCGCCGCCACCATCCAGAACAGCCAGTGCACGATCGATGCTTCGGCCAGCACCGCAACGTTGTCCGGGAACATGCTGACCATGACGGTCGCGGTGAGCTTCAAGTACGCGTTCAACGGGGCCAAGACTGTCTACCTGTTCGCCAACAACGCTACGCAGAACAGTGGCTGGCAGAACATGGGCTCCTGGCTGGTCACCGTGTCGCCCCCGCCGCCCCCCGGCGTCACCGTCATCTCCGTAACGCCCAACTCGGGTTCCGGCGCCAGCCAGACCTTCCAGATGGTGTTCTCGGACTCGAACGGGGCAAGCGACCTGGCCGGCGGGTGGGCGCTCTTCAGCGCGGGCTTCGTCACGGTCAGTTCCTGCTTTTTCCGCTATGACCGGGCCGCCAACCTCTTCTACCTCGACGCCGACGATGCTTCTCACTGGCTCCCAGGCGCGGCACCAGGCGCCGCCGCCACCATCCAGAACAGCCAGTGCACGATCGATGCTTCGGCCAGCACCGCAACGTTGTCCGGGAACACGCTGACCATGACGGTCGCGGTGAGCTTCAAGTACGCGTTCAACGGGGCCAAGACTGTCTACCTGTTTGCCAACAACGCCACGCAGAACAGCGGCTGGCAGAACATGGGCTCCTGGGCGGTCACCGTGTCGCTCCCCGGCATCACTGTCATCTCCGTAACGCCTAACTCGGGTTCCGGCGCCAGCCAGACCTTCCAGATGGTGTTCTCGGACTCGAACGGGGCAAGCGACCTGGCCGGCGGGTGGGCGCTCTTCAGCGCGGGCTTCGTCACGGTCAGTTCCTGCTTTTTCCGCTATGACCGGGCTGCCAACCTCTTCTACCTCGACGCCGACGACGCTTCTCACTGGCTCCCAGGCGCGGCACCAGGCGCCGCCGCCACCATCCAGAACAGCCAGTGCACGATCGATGCTTCGGCCAGCACCGTAACGTTGTCCGGGAACACGCTGACCATGACGGTCGCGGTGAGCTTCAAGTACGCGTTCAACGGGGCCAAGACTGTCTACCTGTTTGCCAACAACGCCACGCAGAACAGCGGCTGGCAGAACATGGGCTCCTGGATCGTGCCGTAAGCATCACAGCGGTACAATGGATCGCTTAGCGTCGCTCAGTCGAGCGGCGCTTGTGCCATTATGTGGAACGGGGATTACGGATTCCTTTTCAACAACCTGATCCAAAAGGACTTCAAGGTCCGGTATCGCAACATGTCCCTTGGAGTTCTGTGGTCCTTGCTGAATCCCTTGGTGACAATGACTGCGCTGACCTTCGTCTTCACCATCATCTTCTCCAACCCCGACCGGGGTTTTCCGGTATTTGTGCTTTGCGGACTCGTGCCGTTCAGCTTTTTCACGATGGCATGGAGTTCGGGCACCAGCTCGCTGATTGAGAACAGCGGGATCATAAAGCGCGTGCCCGTGCCAAGGGAGGTGGTCCCGATAGCGACTGTTCTGGGAAACTGTTTGCACCTGATCATCCAGATCGGCCTCTTGTTGGCGTTTGTGCTTGCATTCGGGCACGGAGTAAACCGCTATTGGTTGTGGATGCCCGTGGTTTGGGGATTGGAAATCATCTTTGTCTGCGGGCTAGCGTTGATTACATCCGCCGTCAATGTCTACGTGCGGGATACGCGTTACATCGTGGACTCCATCAATACGGTGCTGTTCTGGTTGGTCCCGATTTTCTATGATTTTGATCGGGTTCCACAGCGTTTTCGAGAGCTTTACCAGTTTAACCCCGTG
This sequence comes from Bryobacterales bacterium, assembly GCA_963768385.1. Taxonomy (GTDB): domain Bacteria; phylum Acidobacteriota; class Terriglobia; order Bryobacterales; family Bryobacteraceae; genus Fen-178. The sequence continues at coordinate 44,307 of CAVYHQ010000010.1, read as the reverse complement.
GCTGCGCTCGTGTTGGCCTTGCGTGACATTCTTTTGAAGGAAATGGCTCCGGCGCCCACACTCCTGGTGAAGCTGACCCTCGGTTCGTTCGCGACATTGCTCGCAGGTGTGCTCCTGTTCCGAAAACTAAAGAAAGGCTTTTACGATTATCTCTAGTCATGGCCGTGATTGAGTTTGAGCATGTCTCGAAAAGATTCATGCATTCCGGCGGGGCCAAACTGCTGCGCGCGCACGTCGAAGAGAGGTTTCGAAGGCGGCGCCAACACGAGGTGTTCTACGCTTTGAAAGACGTCTCGTTTGAGGTCGGACGGAGCGAAAGTCTGGCAGTCATCGGCGGGAATGGAGCCGGTAAGAGCACACTGCTCAGCCTGGTGGCCGGGCTATGCGCGCCCTCCGAAGGGTCCATCGCGGTGCGAGGACGTGTCGCGGCGCTGCTGGAACTTGGTTCGGGATTCCACCCCGACCTTACTGGTGCGGAGAACGTTCGACTGAACGCATCGTTGCTGGGGCTCAGCCGAAGGAGGACGGACGAAGCGTTTGAAAGCATCGTCGATTTCTCCGAAATCCGCGACTTCATTCAGGATCCGATTCGAACCTACTCCAGTGGAATGATCATGCGCCTGGCATTCTCGGTGGCGATTCACGTGGACCCGGACATCCTGATCATCGATGAAGTGCTGGCAGTGGGAGACCAGCACTTTCAAGCGAAATGCTTCGACCGAATCCTGCAATTCAAACAGGCAGGCAAGACTCTCCTGTTTGTATCCCACGGTCCCGACCTGATCCGGCAACTCTGCGACCGCGCCATTTGGCTGGACCATGGCCACCTGCGGATGGCAGGACCTCCGGCCCAGGTTCTTGAGGCTTATGCCGGCTCTACAGGTTAGGTGCCGCGCTTAGCGCGAGAGGGTCTCGCGCGTCGCCAGATACCAATCAATCGTGGCTTTCAATCCGGCGTCCAGGTTCGTGTGCGCCCGGAATCCGAATTCACGCTCCGCGCGGCTCACATCGAGGCACCGGCGCAATTGCCCGTTGGGCTTGCTTACGTCCCACGTAATCCGGCCCGTAAATGTGGTTAGCAGCGCGACCCTGTTCGCCAAATCACGGATCGATATCTCTTCGCCACTCCCGATATTCACCGGATCGGCGCCATCGTACGACTCCGCAGCAGCCACGATAGCCTCGGCGGCGTCGGCAACGTATAGAAACTCGCGTGTCGGTGAGCCATCGCCCCACAAGGTGATTTCGCCGTCTCCGCGCCGACGGGCCTCGACACATTTGCGGATCAACGCGGGGATGACGTGAGACGAATCCGGATCGAAATTATCGCGCGGCCCGTACAGGTTTACGGGCAACAGATAGACTGCGTTCATTCCGTATTGCCGCCGGTATGCCTGACACTGCACCAAGAGGGCCTTTTTGGCGATGCCGTAGGGAGCATTGGTTTCTTCGGGGTAGCCGTCCCAGAGGGTTTCCTCGCGGAATGGCACGGGCGTGAACTTTGGATAGGCACAGATGGTGCCCAGCACAACCGTTTTTTCTACTCCATGACGGCGGCAGCCCTCAATCAACTGAATTCCCATCAGGGCGTTCTCGTAGAAGAATCGTCCGGGGTTGTCCCGATTCGCGCCGATGCCGCCAACCAAAGCGGCCGCGTGAACAACCAGTTCGGGATGAAACTCGCGAAACAGCTTTTCGATATCATCGTCGCGCGTCAGGTCATAATCTCTACGGCGGGGCACCGCAATTTGGCTACATCCGATCTGCCGCAGCCGTTCCACAATGTGGGAGCCAAGGAGGCCGGCGCCCCCGGTAACCAGGATGCGCTTGGATTTCAGATCCTGTCTCATGTCTTCGACCGGTAATGCCGCCTTATGGATGCAACTCGGCAGCCACCCGGAGAGCCGCGGCACCGCCCCTGAGCTGGCGCTGCAGATCGGCGAGATCGGCATCAACCATTATCCGGACGAGTTCCGCGAAACCGACGGTGGGCTCCCAGCCAAGTGCGCGGCGGGCTTTGAGAGCATCGGCTCGCATGTCAAACACCTCGGCGGGACGAAAATACCGGGAGTCGATCAGGACGTGATCTTGCCAGTCCAGCCCGGCATGCGCGAAAGCAGCTTCAGTGAATTCCCGCACCGAATGGGCTTCCCCGGTGCCAATGACGTAATCGTCGGGAGTGTCCTGCTGCAGCATGGCCCACATGGCCCTCACGTAATCGCCTGCAAAACCCCAGTCCCTCCGCGCATCGAGATTCCCGAGATAGAGTTTATCTTGCAGCCCCAACTTAATTCGGGCCACAGCCCTCGTGATCTTTCGCGTGACGAACGTCTCCCCCCGCCGCGGGGACTCATGGTTGAAGAGAATGCCGCAAGAAGCGTGAAGCCCATAGCTCTCGCGGTAGTTTACCGTGATCTGATGGGCAAAGACCTTGGCGCACGCATACGGACTGCGAGGATGAAAAGGAGAAGCTTCACTCTGGGGCGCGGGCGTGTTGCCGAACATCTCACTGGAGGAGGCTTGGTAGAAACGGCAACGGAGACCGGCACGCCGGATGGCTTCCAACAATCGGACCGTGCCCATGGCCACGACATCCGCCGTGTACGCCGGAATATCGAAGCTCACTCTGACGTGGCTCTGGGCCCCCAGGTTGTAGATCTCGTCCGGCTGGATGTCCGCCAGAGGACCGGCTAATGAACTGGCATCGTTCAGGTCGGCGTAGTGGAGGAAGAACCTGGCGGCGAAATCGTGGAAGTCCACATAAAGATGATCCACACGATCGGTGTTGAACGAGGACGACCGCCGCTTCAGGCCATGGACTTCATAGCCTTTGGCGTTCAAGAATTCCGCCAGATAAGATCCGTCCTGCCCCGTGATGCCGGTGATCAAAGCTTTCGGCATGATCTCTTGGTGGCACTCCCGCGTCTGAAGTCCGGAAGTGATTATTGTAGCAGGCCGGGCTTTCCGTGCGACAATATGCCTTATGATCGCGTCCGCTCTCGGGCTGATCATTCTGATGATCGCAGCGGCCACGGTATTCATTCGTAGAACCTGGCTTCGCGCCGCGGGCATCGAACGGCAGCTCGAAGAATTTCGGAATCAAGTTCGGGATCAACTCCAGCTACGAGATGCGGCAGAGCAGCGACGGGCGCAGGATGGCCAGGCCGAGATCCAGAAGGTGTGGCGCCAGCTCTCCGCGCAGGCAGACGTTTCGCGCCAAATCCTGGAGGGCGTGACCGGGATTTCCGCCGCCACGGCGGCCTTGCACGAGCGGGTTGCGGACGTGTCCAGTCAGATCTCAACCCTGGCGGACACCGTCGAACTCATATTGCGGCAGGCCCCCCACAGTTGTGCCCTCGATTCCAGCGTTTTGGAAACCAAGACGGAAGACGAATTGATTGCGGTGGCGGAGTCGGTCGCGTTCCTGCGCCCCTTGGTCCCATATCCGAAGTGGCGTTTCGATGCGGACTTAGCGAACCCGGACCTGGCCTTCCAGTTTCGCCGATGGCTGTGGCAGTATTTTAACGATCGAAAGCGCGAAGGTCCCATTGTGATTCCCTGGCATTACGGCACACGCCTCCGCCTCTTTCTGGGGAATGATATGAGCCGACAGATCTATGTAGCCGGATGCGTGGAGCCCAATGAGTTCGCCTTTTTCGACCATGTCCTCGAACCGGGGATGACTTTCCTCGATGCCGGAGCCAATGATGGCATTTACACCGTCTTCGCGGCGAAGCGCGTGGGCGGGCAGGGAACGGTTTGGGCGTTTGAGCCAAGCGTGCGGGAATTGAGCCGCTTGCGGCATAACCTGGAACTCAATCATCTGACCGCACGCATCTTCCCGCTGGCGCTGGCCGATTGCAGCGGTCAGGCGGAATTGAGCGTGGGCGCATACGAGCATGCGGGGCACAACACACTGGGCGCGTTCGCCCACCAGACCGAGATGGAGAGGAAAGATCTTGTGGAGGTGCGGCGCCTCGATGAGGTTTTGAATGAGAACCCACTCGCCCGTCTGGACATCATGAAGATCGATGTCGAGGGAGCCGAACTGCGGCTGCTGCGGGGCGCGGTTGAGACACTGCGGGAATACCGGCCGATTCTGCTTTTCGAGGTCTCTGAAGGTTCCTTGAAGCACCAAGGCGGCAGTCCGCAGGAGTTGCTGGCCTTTCTGCACGGCGAGAACTACCTCATCTACACATTCGACCGGCTGACGGGATTGCCTGTGCCCGCCGCGCCGCGGGTCTTGGCGGAGAACATGATTGGATATCCATCGGAGAGACCGATGCCCACCAGCTCGTGTTGGTCATGGCCAACCCAATCCCCGTTGCGCTGAAACCAAGGCACGTTTCAGTGGAAAGACCCTCGTGGCGGGCCGCTTGAGCAACTGGCATATGGAAAAGTGATAACGTTACTCTGTAGCTTATGTATTCTCCCCACGAGAGTTCGGGCGATGGCGGATCTTCAGGGGCGCAGGAAGCGCCTTATTTATCGGTTGTTGTCGCGGCTCGGAACGATGACCATGGCGGCAATCTGCTGGGGCGTATGCAGGTCTTCGTGGATGCCTGGATCAACCAGGCCAAGCGCCACAAACTCTCCTCGGAACTGATCATCGTCGAATGGAATCCGCCGGCCGGGCGTGAACGGCTGGCGAAGGCGCTTCGCTGGCCCAGCGAGACAAGCCCGTGCCAGGTACGAATCATCGAGGTGCCGCTCGAAGTACACAGCCGCTACCGGCATGCGGCGGCTCTGCCCTTGTACCAAATGATTGCCAAGAATGTTGGAATCCGCCGGGCGCGGGGCGAGTTCATCCTGGCAACCAATATCGACATCGTGTTTTCCGACGAGTTGGTCCAGTTTCTGGCGTCGCGGCGGCTGGAAAGAGGCCGCATGTACAGGATCGACCGGCACGATGCCATGGGCGACGTTCCGGTGGATGGTACGCTCGACGAGCAACTCGCGTACTGCGGCAGCCACTTGATCCGGGTGTGCGCGCGCGAGGGCGTTTACCGCTTGACTCAGGACGGCTTTCGGCGGAACGAGGAACGGGACATCACCCGAGCGGAATCGGGCATTCATTTCGGCAGGGGTTGGTTTCCGGTGGAGCGGTATGCTTCGCAAGAGCCATTTCGCTGGATAGAGAACGACGCCGAGGTCTGGCTCCGCGTCCCGGCAGTTGGGCCCACGATGTTGCTGGACGTCGAACCAGGACCGGGTGTGGGTCCGCCCCCGCAGACCTTGCAGGTGTTCGACGGGAACGGTTCGATGGTGGCGGAATGGAGGGTCTCGGGGCGAACCAGGCTGCAACTGTGGTTGCCGCCGGCTGCGGACAACAGTGTTCAATCATTCCGCCTGCGCGTGCCGGAGGGCGGCCGGCCCGTGATCCACGATCCGCGCATTCTCAATTTCCGGGTCTTCCGCTGCGACTGGGCCGAGCAGATGCCAAGAGTTGCGCCCGCGCCGTTCGCCCGGGTTGTCCGGGAGGCTCGCCCGACGCTGGCGCGTCTGATGACGAGCTTGGGAGTTCCGGCAATGCTCTTCAAAGGGCCCGCCATTTTGCGGGCGGCGGTGCGCCTGCTGAGCGAGCGGGGGGACGACATCTTCGGACCAGGCGTTGAATTCTGGGGCAAAGGATGGCAATACCTGGAGCGTGCGGGCGCCGAAAGATTTCGTTGGGTATCCCAGGATGCGGAACTGGTGGTGCGGACTACCGACGGAAGGCGCGACCTGGCTTTGCTGGTGGAGCCGGGACCCGGCGTAGGCTACCAGCCCTTCCACCTTCTGATCGCGCTTTCCAGTGGCGAAGTGGTGGCGCGAGCGCTTGTGAATGGACTGACCTACGTGAAAGTCCCCGTTCCAGCGTGGCGCGGAAGGGTCACCGCTCTCTTCTTGACCACGAAGGAATGGGGATTGCCTGTGGCAGGAGAGCCGCGCATCCTCAACTTCAGGATTTTCGGATGCGGATGCGCCGCCGGAAACGCTCCGAATATGTCGGTCCAGCCGGAATCCGTCATACCGTGGACCGCGGTAACCGTGGAATCACGACCAGCGGAGTTCGATTGGGCGTCCGAGCTGAAGGAATACCGGCGGGTGATTGCCGACATGGGCAAGCCCGTGTCTGTGCACACAGACGCTTGCGGCGACTTTACTCTGATGGCTCGCGAGCATTGGTTCGACGTTCGAGGCTACGCGGAGCTGGACCAGTTCTCGATGCATCTCGATTCCATCCTGTGTTACGTCGCGCACCATGCCGGGGCGCGGGAGCAACTCCTGGCGGAGCCGATGCGCATCTATCACATCGAGCATGCCTCCGGGTGGACACCCGAAGGAGAAGGCAAGCTCTATGCCCGCATCTCGCAACAAGGCATTCAGTGTGTGTCTTATCAAGACTTGGTGGCGTTGATTGTGCAGATGCGAAGCCTTCACGCTCCGGTGATTTTCAACATGGGAGACTGGGGTCTGGCCGGGCTTACTTTTCTGGAAACCGCGCCGGCGAGAACCGCATGCGGCGCAGAGACTGGCCGTTGAAGGAATTCGAATCATGTCAACATACCCGGAAAGCTCCGCGCCTCACATCTCGGTAGTGGTTGCCGCCAGGAATGATAATCATGGCGGGAACATGATCGGGCGGATGCAGGCCTTTATCGATTCCTGGATCAGACAGGCGAGCCGGTACCATCTTTCATCCGAGATCATCGTGGTGGAATGGAACCCCCCGGCGGACCGTGCCAGGCTGAAGGACGAACTGCGGTGGCCGGGAGATATGGGTCCGTGCGAGGTTCGCTTTATCGAGGTGCCCCGCGAAGTTCACGATCGTCTGCCGAATGCAGCTACCATACCGTTGCACCAGATGATCGCCAAGAACGCCGGCATTCGCCGCGCACGTGGCCAATTCGTGCTCGCCACGAACCTCGATATCATATTCTCGGCCGAACTGATGCAGTTCCTGGGAGAGCGCCGTCTGGAGCACCGGAAGATGTACCGGATGGATCGGACCGACGTCGCCAGTCATATTCCCGCCGGCGCGACGGTGAATGAACTGCTCGCTTTCTGTGAAAGCCACATCCGTCGGATTTTTGCCCGCGAGGGAGTAATGAAGTTAGCGGGCAACGGCCGGCGTGTTCTTGAGGACCAAGATATAGTCGAGCCGGGAGAGGGGATTTGGCTCGGAACCGGCTGGCACGCAATCGAGAAATCGGACCATCGGCCGTACCGCTGGGTGGAGCCCGAGGCGGAGATTGTCTTTCAGCGGCCACCGAAAGCCGCACCCCGGCTGCTGATTGACGCGGAGGCAGGCCCCAGCGCCGGGGGCTGGCCGCTCGTGGTGGAGGTGGTTTCCCCGGCGGGCCGTGTGTTGACGTCCGCGAGAGTTGACGGAACGTGCAAACTGCGGCTGCATATTCCGGATCATTTGTCTGCCGGTACGCTTCGTCTCCGGCTGCAGGGCCGCGAACTTCCGCTTGCGCGAACTCCGCGTTTCTTGATGCTCCGCGTATTCGGACTGAAATGGGAAGTCCTGCCCACGTGGCTGGCGGGAGTATCGCTCGCACGGGGAACTGAGTCCGTGCGGGAATCCACTGTCCTTGTGCGATCTGCCGAGCCGCGCGTGGTTCAACTCGCCATCCGGCCAGGACCGGACTCAAGCCTGGAGACTCTCGAAGTCAACCTGACCGATCCGGCTGGGAATGTTGTATTTCGGGCAGGGGACCGCCTCCCTGCGGTGTCCGGGAATCGGGACGAGGCTGAATACCTCCTCTCGCTCAACCTCGGTTTCAAACTGTCGGACAGACTCTGCTGGTGGAGAATGCACCACCGGCGTCAACTGGTTATTGGAAGTACTGGACACCGAAGCGCCTGTGGACTGGACCATTTATCCGCAAGCGCCCACCTCAGGTGCCGATCGCATTGCCAACGCGGCATACCTGCACACAAACGCGTGTGGCGACTTCACCCTGCTTTCGCGTGAGGATTGGTTCGCCCTTCGCGCCTACGCCGAATTTCCGATCTGGCCCATGAACATCGACTTGTTGTTCTGCTACGCAGCCCACCATGCCGGAATCGGCGAAGTGGTGTTGCGCGAACCGATGCGCGTCTACCACACGGAACACCTTTCGGCCGCCGGCTGGAGTCCGGAAGGCGAGGAAGAGCGCGCCGCCCGCATCGAAGCCAAGGGCGTAACGGAAATCCCATTCGCCACCGCGACGGAATGGATTGATCGTATGCGCCGGTTCAATGCGCCGATGATCTTCACTCTTAGAGACTGGGGCCTGCCCGGCATGACGCTTCCGGAAACAAGGGTTTACGCGGAGGGTTGAGCTTTTTCAACGCCTCCACGCCGGTTCTTCAATCAGAATCCTTTGGCTCAATGCGCCGAAGTTGAATTCCGTGCAGACACGGTGCTGGATATAGCGTGAGACATCGCGGCGCTTGCGCGGATTGCCTAAAAACTCATCCACCATGGCGTTGAGGTGATCCACGTTGCGGTACATCACCTGGTTGCCGATCTCGCCCATGCTTTGAAAGAAATCGTCCTTGTAATCGAACAGCATCAGCCCGCCGCACGCAAAGCAACCCATCACCTTGGGTGAAACGCCGGAGTTGTAGCCCAGATTGATCACATCCACAATCAGGTCGCTGTTCATGAACAGCAGCGGCAGTTCCGTAAAGTAATCCAGGCACTTCCGGAAACGGATGCGGTACTGGTCGCGAAGGGTTGAAACGCTTTTCGGCTCCACAAAATTGCCAAAGAATTCGTATTCGCGCTGGAGGCCGGTCAGCACGGAAAGGCGCACGTCGGTGTTGCCGACCACCTCGATTTCCTCGTGCATGAAATTCCAGAAGAAGGTGGAGTTCGCATCCAGGCGGAAGTCTTTGCGGACAGGCCTGTCGAGCGCGTCGATCTCGGCCATGATGAGGTCCCAAAGGCACTCCGTGAGCCGGCTCTTTTTCGCGGCCAGCACCCGTGACTCGATCCCGGCCAGGACCGGCTGATGGCGAAACGGCAAGTCCCGCGCGGCCTGCAGATAGACATTGCCGGCGAAGGACATGCGCGTGTGAAACGCAGTGGGCGGAGCCGTGCGGCAACTGTGCCGCACAAAATTGGGATACGCAGGCTGAAGGAAAAAACGAACTTCGCTGCTTTTGATTACCCCCAGCTTGTCCAACGCGGCGATATGTCCGCGGTCGGGTGAATAGTGCAGATAGAGCGGATGATGGAGGGCTTTCCGGAGCCGGCGGACGCAACCACCCATGGCCTCCGCCGGCGTATTGGGCCAGTGATTCAGAATCTGCCGGGGGAGTTGCAGGAGCCCATGGTCCCACAACATCAACGTGGGAATCTGGAGAATGTCCCTAAATACGTTCCGACCCTTCGTGGCGCAGATGAGAGCGTACAGAGCGTTGGGCAGCGAGATGGCCACATCGGGACGAAAGGTTTTCAGCGCCTCAATGGCACCGTGAATGTAAACATCGTTGCTGCTGGTGAAGCCGGCCACGTCCAGATCGAACACCGCCGCACCCAGCGTGCGCAACTCCTCGGCCATTTCGACGGCGAAGTTATAATCGATGCCGCCGAACCACCCATGCGGGGGCAGCGTCGCGACGATCCGTAAACCTGTCAGAGGGCCGGGCATCAGAGATACCTCTGGATGAGGATGCGGGCGACGTGAACGGCAAATCGCGGCAGCCCGAGAATCCGCCGGATCATGCTGCGGCGCGGCGGCAGTTTCTCGAACACCGGGATTTCGATGTCACCACGGCCAATCACCGCGCGGGCCAGCCGCAATCCCAGCGGCCGGTCATCGGCATTCCAGCCGAATGAGGCCGGCGAGTGCGGCGCCGGAATCTCAAAGGTCAAAGTAAGTTCCGGAGCGGCAGCGAATACTTCCGGCGGAAGGTTGACGGAGCGGGTGTGCACGTTCCGGTCGTCCAGCGTCCACTCGGCCACCACGCGGCCGTTGGCCTTCACCACCACAGGGAGGTTCGGAGCGCGTCCGGAGACCATGCAATCCGAAATGACGAAAGCCGCCGGTATAGCCGTACTGGGCGGCTCCTCGAAGAGCACTTTCAAAGCGGCCTCGGTTCCCACCGTCCAGGAGCCGTACGGCTCGGGCAGAGCCCATTCGACTCCCAAGAGGTCCCCGACAAAGGCGATCGAATTCCCTCCGTCGGTAAGGTCGATGACGTCGCCCAACCGGTATTTCGAGGGACCGGCGGGGGCGAGCCGAAGCTGGTTCAAGCGAAGACCGAGCGGCCTCTTATCCCAGGTCGACCAACCCAATTCGACGGGCGATCGCGGGCATTTCACGTGGAACGAAACGATCAAAGTCTCCCGGGCGCGCCAGGCATCGGCTGGCAGAAGAACCCGGTGCTCACCCGTGTCGCGAGTGGGGCCGAGTATCCAGTTGGCCACCTGCCGTCCGTTCACGGCGACCACAACGTCCAGATTCGGATTCTCCTGGTTGACGGCAACATCGTTCACCGTAAAGATGGCGGCGACCGGAGATTCGACGGGTTCGGCGGGCAAGAGTGTCAAGGTGGCATCCGGACCCAAGGTCCACACCCCGAAACTGTCCGGAGGTCCCCAGCGCTCGTCAGTATGATCGGAGCCTTCGCCGTTTGCCGTAAAATCAAGCGCCTTCCCGAGGGAATATCGCAAGCGGTCTTTGGGGGCGAATTCAATGCGCTGGATCTTGATGCCCAGCTCACGCGGATCTTCGCCGATGACGTCCTGGCCCTGAGCCTTCGCTACGCGCTCCGTGGACTGCGGGTTCTCCACATGAAACTCGAGCCGGCAAACTTTCTTACCCGCCATCATACGGCCCAGCAATATGACTTTGCAGACCACAATCTCGTAACGTGTAAAGAACGTCCAGCGGGTGAGCGGCTCGCCATCGAGCAGAACCTCGACCCGCATGGGGTCGCCCTCCGGACCGATGAAGACCTCATTGACGCGCACAAAGGCCAGTAAGTCCTCTTCAAGAGAAGGCGGCGGCGCGAATACCAGCGCGGCGCGGTAGCCGTCGGTCCAGGTGCCGGTAAAGTCCATCAGCCCCCAATGGCCATCCTTGTAGCGGGTAGACCGTCCCGCGGAAGTAAAGTCGATGATGTCACCCACGGCAATGGGAAGAATGGAATCGTCCTCGGTGTCATACCCGAAGAACGAACGCATGTCGTCTTCGATGTACTTCCATTTAGCCGAGCGGTAGAGACGGTCGTCGCCGACTCGCGGCCGGCCCTTTCGAACATGGGTGGCGAAAGGGGTATCGGAAGCCAGCAGGAACTGGTCGGTAAAACGCCGGAAGATGTGGTGATTGGCGTTGATGACGATGAACTCCGGGAGGTCGCCGCGCAGCGCGTCGCCGCGCTCGACGCATCTCACCAGGAAACGGGCCACCGCTCCCAGGCTGTAACGGAGATCTCTCGGCCAGTCCGTTACCCTGTCGACCTTGCCCAGGTTCAGCCCGGTCTGGTCGAGGCCGAAATCGAAAATCGGCGCCTCGAAGTTGGTCAATAGGAATTCTTCCAGGGAACAGCCCGGGGGCAGATTAGAGGAGGTTATCGGCTTGGCAATCGCCGGGGCATCGCCCGCCGTAAGCAAATCGGCCACGAAGTGCAGCGGTTTGGCGAATCCCAACTCGGCCACGCAGCGGACCACCAGAGCCAACATGCGCGGATTGTTACCGGCGTAGACAAAGCGCGCGTCGCGCTGGAAGACCGTGAAATTACCGGCGAGCTGCGCGAGCACATGTTTTTCGTTGTAGCAGACGTAATTCCGCACCTCGTTGCTGTCGGCGACAGTGTCTTCGCGTTGAGGTTCGCCCAAGGTTCGTTCCAGGGCGTCGATGTAGCGCGCCGCGGGACTGTCGGCGAAGTCTACCTCCTCGAAGAGTTCATCCGGGGCGCCCCAGGTATCGGCCTGATGATGGGCTATCGGGTCCGTGATGCCGAAGACGTATTGCTGGAGGTCATTCTCCATCTTCCGGCCGACCCAATGTATGGGCGATGCGACTCGAACATGATCGCAGTGGTAACCCTTGAGGCGGTGAGCGAGACTTTCCGTGCGGTTGCCGTAGTACAGGTACAGCCGTTTGCACACGTTGGAGTCGTGGTGCCAACCATGGATCATACGTTCCTCGAATCCATGGATGTCCCACATGGCCTGGCGTGGGGCGAGCTGAAAATCGCCGGGCTGATCGAACCGGTTGGCGGGGAGCGCGAGAGTAACTTCATCCACGTGCAGGGCGGGCCCGAGGTGCCTGCAAACTCGCAAGATGGCTGCTGGATCGCTTCTGGGAAAAGACTCCCACAATGGCTCGGGCAGTTCGAATCGGGGCAGAATATACAGTCCGTCGTGGAGGTCGCGAACTGCGTCGGTGAGGTCGGCGACTCCCTCTCGCGGAAGAAAGATCATGTCCGAGTTGGTGAACAGGAGCCAGCGATTTCTCGGATTCGACCGCCGGATGGCGATGTTCCGGGATTGCGGATCGAGGGCGGAGAGGTGACTCTGCTTGACGATGGGGATCTGACGCGGCCGTGCGCGAAGCACCCGCAGCCGCGATTTCGCCGCCGGAGTCAGGGTGTCGTAGACCGCCTCGATATAGGTGGGGAGGTCGTCGGGAGTGTTGTAATCGACGAACAGAATCTCGTCGTCGGGATCGGAAAGCACTTCGGCGATGCAGTTCAGGCTGATGGCGGCGCGTTTCGGGAGATTGTAGCCGTGCGCGTCGTTGCGTCCGTACAGAATCACGGAAATCATCGCAGCACGGTTTCCTTGAGATCGAACCCCTCGAGCCCCCAGTCCTGGTGGTTGAAGATCATGGGAGCGTTCAGCCGGTACATTTGCGCCGTCCACATCAGAACTTCCTCGTTGTCCACGAAGGAGAGTCCCTTGGCGGCGATTCGCTCGAACAGCTTGGCTTGTCCCTCGGGTGTCCAGCCGGATCCAGTGCCGTGCTCGATGTGATAAATGCGCAGGGGCTCTTCCAGCATCTGCTCGGGCGCCCCGCCGTGATGCGCAGTGGCGCAGAAGATCGAATCCAGGTTCATCGAGAAGAGGTCGAACTCCGGGTATCCCCGCAAATCAAACCAGTGCTCGCGGGCCATGAGGGTGAAATCGCCGCAGGCATTGGTGTGCAGGAAAACCGGGACGGCGTTGGCCCGCGGGGCTTCCGTCCAATCGCACCGGTACGCAAAAAAGGGGTCAGACGCATTTAATTCCAGAACGTGCGTGCGCCCCGCGGCCAGCGGCAGATTCAGCCGATGTACCGCGCGGCCAGTCGCGGTGAAGGCGGCCAGCACCCGGCCGTGGATGTCGCGAATCTCGAATTGAGCCGGGGCCGCGGTTTCCAAGTCCATGAACAGGGGTCCGGCCCCTTGCCCGGACGCCGTCACAACCAGTTCGGCGGGACCATTGGCGGTCATGGCGCTGGTTGCAGCGTCCCAATGCCACCCGGCTCCCCACGGCTGCGAAAGCGGAGGGCCGGAGGCGCGGCCGGCGTCCGTCCATCCGCACCAAAACACCTTGATATCCGCCGGCTCGGCCTGGCGCAGTTCCAGACGGAAGACCTGGGTATGCCCTGGGGCGCGGGGCACCGAAAACCGAACGAACTTGAGCCCCGCCACAGTCTGTTGCGCCACAGTTTGCCCGGTGGAATCGACCAGCAGCAGATCGAGCGGGCGCGCCGGCTCCGCAGACGGCTCGATCTGCAGGCCAATCTCGCTCGAGGCGGGCGCCGATGGCGACACGATCACTTCAGCGCCGCTCGAGGCGAGGCGGAAAGTTTCCCCGCGGTAATCGTCCAGAGGCCGCCAACCGGTCCCCGGGAGCAAGCCGGACTCCTTTGGGAAAACATCGGCCCCAGGGGGCGTAGTGGTTTGAAAGGATCGTCGCCGGGCGAGGTGGGGCAACGCGTGGCGGGCCAGCCCGACGAAACCGTCGAATTCGATGTACTGCTTGAGAACCCGCCGCAAGCGCGGCGCAACCGGGACGGTCAAGGTAACCAGGCGCCCGCCCTTGGCAAGCCGGTCGATGACATGTTGCAGCGCGAGCCAGGCCCCCAAGATCCGATTCGTCCGGCGGATGGGCCGCAAGCTCGCCCGACTGGCGCCCCGTCCTTTTCGATGCCGCTCCCATTCCAACCGAAAGACCCGAAAGTCCAACACCCGCGGATCCCGGCTGGTGGGCAGACCGCCGCCGTGCACGCGGAACAATAATCGCGCGGGCAGGGGGGGAGCAAACGGCAAGCGGAGACGGCTCCGGCGAGCGATCGTCACGCGCGCCAAAGCTTGATGTCCGTCTCCAATTACTTCGAGATCGAGCGGCTCGCCGCCCGTCCCTGGCCCGGGTTCGAGATCGACCAACAAGCCGGATACCGGCTCCGGCACGTTTTCGAGCAGGAGTTCGGCGCGCTGGCCCGCCCAGCGAAAAGGTTCCTGCCTGGTGTAGCGTTCCACCGGAAGCCAGCCCGTTCCAAACAGAATTCCAGAATCGGTGGAGGCGACATCGCCGGGCCCCGGCAAGGGACGCCCGTCGGGGGAGACGCTGAACGTGCCCTCGCGGGTGTTGATGCGGATCAGGTGGGTGCGGCAGTAGGCCAATTGTCCTTCCACCGGAGCGTCCACCGGGACGTGGCTCATGGCGTCGTGACGATCGATGCGGTACATGCGGCCGGGCTGGAGCCGCTGTTCCGCGAAGAATGCAGCCAGCTCGCTCGAGAACAGAATATCGATGTTGGTGGCCAGCACGAAGCGGCCGCGAGCCCTGCGAATGCCCGCATTCTTGGCGATCATCTGGTACAGCGCCAGCGCTTCCGCGTGCGCGTAGCGCCGGTGCAGTTCCGGCGGAACTTCGATGAATCGGATTTCGCACGGGCCCCGGTCCTCCGGCCAATGCAACGCCTCGCAGAGACGCGGGCGGTCCGGAGGTGGATTCCACTCCACCACGATCAGCTCCGACGGAATCTGGTAGCGTTTGGCCTGGCCAATCCAGCCATTTACGAAAGCCTGCATGCGGCTCAGGAGGTTGCCGCCATGGTCGTCATTGCGGGCCGTGACGACTACCGAAAGGTACGGTTCACCGGTGCCGGGCATTATTTCAGCCTGGCTGTCAGGCAAAGGTGCCAGCCGAAGGCGCGTTCGAGAGCGCGGAAAAGAGTCTTGGGCATCCAGCGAAGATACCAGACCACTTTGTAGCGGTACTGTACGTATTCCGCGATATCGTAAGGGAAAATGTGATCCACCATGACATCCGTGACACGGAAGCCATGGTCCCCAAACCACCGGCGGACTTCGGCGCGCGAACAACTGTACGTTACCGGACACCCCGTCTGTGCTTCCGAGTACTCCGCAACCAGCCGGTCCAGCTTCCAGAACTGCCCCTTCCCGTAGGCGAACAGAATCCAGAATACCTTCCAGGACCAACGATTGTAGACCATGATCTTGACGGTGCTGTCGGGGGTGACGTACTTGCGGATTTCATCGAGCACGCGGTTGGGATCGGGCGTATGGTGAATTACGCCGAATGAGTAAACCAGGTCATAACGCTCCACCGGGACGATTTCGCTGAGCGTTTCGGCGTCCGCCTGAATGAACTGAATCCGATGCTCCAACCCGAAGACTTTAGCGCGCTGGCGAGCGACTTCGAGCGATTGTTCCGTCAGGTCGACGGCCGTGACCTGCGCTCCCGCCCGCGCGAAATTGATAGTATCGGTGCCGATACCACAACCGATCTCCAGCACCTTTTTCCCAGTCCAGCGGTCGAACTCGGCAAATTGCGGGATGTGCGGCTCGACGAAATATTTGCGAGCCTCCACCTCGTCGTAGTATTCGCGCGTTCCGACCGGCTTGGTGGAATGCCGGATATTGCACGGGCGCGAATTCCAGTATGCGCGGACTGCGGCGATGGGCGTGTCTTCAAAAGACGCGGGCATAGTCATGGTTCAGCTTCGGGGTTGGACGCCAAGTTTACAATTATATCTGTTTGCGCCGGGCAAATGCCGCAAACGCCGTGGCTAGGGCGCCTTGCCACGGTTGGCCGGCTGGTCCGCCATCCGGGCCTTTACCTGGGGCCAGTCCTTGGCGTCCACAAAGACGGCGGCGTCGAGGATCTCGACTTCCAAACGCTGGGGTTGATTAGGCACGGAAATTCCGCCGGCATTGCGCACCAGGATTTTGGTCACTCCGCTCAAATTCGAGAGCTTCAGTGCAAGGTCCTGCGGCTCGCTCGATCGATAGAGTTGCGGGCTGTCGCCTAGAAAGGTGTTGGGATCGCGGAAGGAAGTCAACTCGACCCTGCCGCGCAGCACCTTGAGCCGCACCTGCGCCCAACAAGTCCCCGGAATGAATTGAGGGTGGCTCACCGGAAGGGCGGCGCCGAATTGTCCAGGTCCAGCAGGCACGGTAACGCTGACCTGCGGCAGGCGCTCCAAACGCGACCGCGGACCGGCCGGCTGAATGGCGGAGAGATCCAGCACGCCATCCACCCGCACCAAACCGGCGGGGGGCATCGACTCCCGTGGCGGGCTCACGCCGCGGAATCCGGGAACATCCTCCACGTTCCGTGCAAAACGGATGGTGGTGTCTTCGGTCCGCAACTCGCGGATGAGCGCCTCCGGATCCGCAGCCGTCACACCGCCGCGCGCGCGAAACAACTCCCGGCAGGAACGCGAGATCTCCGCCGAAGCTTGCGGCCGGCTCCTCGGCGTCAGGACGGTGACCACATTGGTTGCTCCGTCGGGCCTGGGACCGGGCAGGTAGAGAACCGCCGATGCCGTATCCGGCCAGCGGGAGTTCCATTTTTCAAAAGGAGTTTCGGGCAGGCTGGGACATGCCGCTGCGATCAACTCGTAGTCGCCGTCCGGATGTTGATCGAACCGTTGCAAACGGCCGCCGAGCGTGGCGTAGCCCTGGACCGCGGAAACGGGGTGGGCGGACAGGAGCACGAATTGCAGATCCGGGTCCGTGGCGCTGAAATAAAAGCCGCGCAGCCGCAACGCGCCGTCGGCGTACGCGGACGAGATGGTGATGCGCTGAGACGCGTGGGTTTCGGCGCTGAAATTCTCATCCTCCGCCACGGCGTCGAAGTTCGGAAACAGACTCGACGGATCGACGCGGATTTCCGGCACCCAGTTCAGGTCCATCTGGACGTTGTAGTAGTCTTCGCCCCCGGATGCGTACCAAAGCAACAAGCGCCCCGCCACGCGCGCGTGCGGGCCCAAAATCCGCCGGGCCGCCGCGCGGGCCACCTCGGCTTCGTTGGTCCGCGGCTTGAAGGAGATGGGGCCCGTTGCCGCAAGAAAGTTCCCAGGCCACAGATACAGGCCGAACAGAATGGCCGCCACCGGCGGAACCACGGCGCGCCACTTGGCCGGTAACCACCGGCCGGTCAGCCACTCCGCCCCGACGAGCACGCCAACCCCCACGGCCGCGCCGAAAATTGCGATCTCGTGAATCAGGTATCCGGGCTGTTTGTGCGCGGCAAACAAGAAGATGGTGGCCTCGAGAGGCAGCGCCGCGAGCGCCATGCCGCGGGTGCTGCGAACCGCCAACAACAACGCGGTGGAGATCAACATCAGCGGAATCCCCAGCGCCATGGGCCACGCCACCAACCGCGGCATGGCTGCGCCCTTGGCCCACGCCGCGTAAAGATCGAAGTGCGAGCGAATTGAATCCGCCACGGTCCCGCCGCCCTGCTGGTTGCGAATCCAAACCAGGATCTCGCGGAAGTGCGGCAGCACGTACCACGCCAGATAGGGAACGGCGAAGACGGCTGCCCCGGCGATCAAAGCCCGCACGCGGGGCCGGGCCGCCGGCCACCCAACATCCTTCAGACACCAAACCAGGTAGACGACGACACCGGCGATCGCGGCACTGGCGTAATAGTGCACCGACGAAGCCCACATCAACGCCAGGGCGCCCGCGAAAAGCCGGGGTGTGTTCCATTCTTTCAAGCGCCCGTCTTCGAGCAGCAGAAGCCCGGCCAGCCATGCGGCTTCCACGTGCCCCTCCGGCCGCGTTCCAAAGTACACAAAGCCGACCCGCGGGCCCACACTCATCAGAAAAGCGATGCCGAACAGAAGCCCAATCTTGACGGACGCCGGAAAAGCGCCACGCGCCGTGACCCAGATGGCCAGCAAAAACCACAGCACCACGGGCGTGGCCTCCGCGTAATACCACGTAAAGCCCAGGAGGTTTAGCAGGCCGATGGTTCCGGTGTGCACGGGAGGATGGATGATGGTGGCGTCATACTGGAAAAAGATCGGATAGGTCGCTCGGCCGTAGTGCGACACCATGTAGCTGGGGTTGTAGAGCCCCAGTTCGTCCGGGCCGCCGCCGCGGAACACGCCGTAGGCCAGGATGGCGACCCACGCCGCCGTGAAGCAGGCGAACGCCAGCACGGCCCACTCCCGGTGGCCCTTCATGGCGAGCCACCCGTCGTGGCCCGCGCCGTTTGCGAAACCCAGTCGTTCTTCTTGAACCCGGTCACGTGATACCGCAGGCTCACCTCAAAAACAGCCAGCGAGGCTTTGAATAGATCCACGAATTGCAACTTGGAAACGCCCTCATTGCGCCCGATATAGGTGGTGGAGAACTCTCGAATGCGGAAACCGCCAGCCAGCCACAGCGCCAGCACTTCGGTGAGGTAGATGGGGCTGGCGTAACGGATTTCGTGGGCGGCCACGGCTTCTGCCGCGGCGCGGGTGTAAAAGCGGTAGCCGTTGCTGTAATCGCGCACGCGCGGTGTGATGACGGCGGCTACCGCGAGGCTGCACACACGGCTCACAGCCAGCCGGCCCCAAGGCCGATTGGTCACACGGCTGCCCGCCACATACTTGGACGCAATCGCCAGGTCGCACTCCCCGCGTTCGAGCAGGCCGATGCCCTCCGGCAGTTCTTCGGGACGGTGCGACAGGTCGCCGTCCATCTCCACAAAGAACCCGCAACCGGTGTTTTCCAGCCCCCAGAGCAGCGCGGCATGCAACGCGCTGCCGCGCTGCGATCCGCGAATTGTCTTCACGCGACGGATCAGGTGCAGGTTGTGGCCCGGGCGCCTCATCCGCTCTTCGACATATTCCGCCGTGCCGTCGCGGCTGCCGTCATCCACGATGCAGACAGTGTGCGGCACAAGCCGCAACGTCCGTTCGATCCGGTCCAGCAGTTCGGCAATGTTTTCCCGTTCGTTCAAAACGGGCAGGAGGATAAATATACCCCCGTGCGGAGCCTCGAGCATCCGACTCAGTGTATCTCGACTCATACTGCCGGGCAATTCGGAGGGCCAGGGAGGGTCGCCGATCCCTCTCGACTTAGGGACGTTTTTCTGGCGTGCCAGTCGAGTTAAAAAGCTTGATTGCCGTGACCTCTTCCATCAGGAAAGAGGCTGCGCCATCGCCTGTGTCGTTATTGTTCGCGATGCGAAGAAGGAACGTTTCGCCGCGCTTCAAATCCACCCAGAAGGCCAACTCGCGGCCGCTTCCAGCCGGGTGCCCCGCGATGTCGGTGGCAAGCCATCCGGACTCATCCACAAAACGGGCCCCAAAACAGAAGTGCCCCGACCCGGGTCTGTACTTGAGCGCGAAACGGTAGCGTCCGTTTTCGGGTGCGACCAACGGCCCATACGTGAGCGCGAAGCCATACTGGCGGCGCGGTGTGCGCACCGCGACCCCTCCGGAGGCGGCCTTCATGGCGGGCATATCCGATTTCTGATTGCACACGGTCCAGCGATCGAGCGGAAACGGGACCGGCTCCGGGGAGTCCTCGACGGGTTGCAGATCCGCTTTTCCCGCGGAATTGAAAACAGCACGAAGAGGGCGCCGCGCTGAGAAATCGGCTTCGGCCTTTAACACGGCCATGAGATACGGCCCGTCGTCCCGCTTCTGGACGTCGACCTCCTCAACCACGGGCTTCACCCCAAATCCGCGCCAGCAGTCGCCCAGGGCGCTGCGCGCGATTTCCGGCATGCGCTCTTTCGAGGACAAAACGACGACCACGCTGCCGGGTTCAATCCCCGCGCTGCAGGCGCCCTGCGGAAAGTTCGCGCTCAGCAGAGAATATTGGTACAGATAAATCGAGTTCAAAGCAAAATAATCCAGGACAGCCGGTTCGTGGGAGTCATACCAGAACCGGATGACGTGGCCGTGGCGGATGGATTCCACCCGTTCCCGGGCATGCATGAGGCGTTCGTAGTCCTGATGGTACGCATGAGACGCAGCAGGCACCTGATTCCTGATTTCGGAGATAAAGGGCGCTATTGAGCTGAAGCGCGCCTCTGAGGTAAGAACGGCGAAGCCTGCAAGGGCCAGCACGATGCCTGCAGTTCGGCGGCGCAGCACCAGAGCCATGGCTAATGCGCCGCCGCCGGCCAACGCGGTTTGCCGAATGGCGGCCGGCCAGATCGGCAAGATGCGTCCGGCATAGTCCCCCCAAATGCCTCCAAAGACAACCAGGGCAACGCAACACATCAGTACATACCCGGTCGAACTGATCTTCTCCGCCGCCGGCCAGAAGGAGGCGCCAATCACGAGAAAGACGAAAGGAAGCAGAAGGCTGGAGTAATAGTATAGCCCCAGCACCGGCATGCCGCGGTTCTGCTCATACCCCATGAAGGCCAGAGCTGCCAATAGTTGCCCCGAAAACAGCAGACTGGCCGCATTGCGCCCAGCGGCCGCACTGCGCAACTGGGACCAAAGAAGAATCATTGCGGCAGCTCCTGCTGTGGCAGCGAACCACAACCATGGCGCGAGACCATGGGTCCATATACTCCGAAACCACGGGTTGCTGTGGGCCACCAATCCGCGCGCAGTAGCTACCGAAGGACTGTAGAACCAGAAATTGCCGTCCAGCAGACAGTTGACGCCGCCAAGCATGACGCTAAGGAGCAGGCATCCGGCTCCCAGCCACAGGCACGAAGAAAGACACAATTGGATCACCGGAGTACGATGCCAGGCCCACATCAGGGCTAGGTAATACAGGGGTAGCAACGGCGCAAGCGCCACCCAGAACAGGTTCGAGTACACCACAGCCGCAAGCGCCATGCCCGCCAGGAGCAAGATCCATTTTCTGGCAGGTTCCACCGCGGCCAGAGTCAGCAAAGCCATGGTGAGCAGGCAATAGGCGATGCCGGCCCCGTCCGCATAGTCCCAGCCGGTTGCATAACAAAGCTGAGGATTGACGCAAAAGACGATAGCCGTCAAGAACGCGCTGCGAACGCCAACGGTGAACCGCAGAGTCGAAAAAAGCGATGCCACGGCAACTAATTGCACTCCCAGGTGAAGGACACAGTTTGCAACGAGAGGGGAGAAAAGGGAGTGTACTATGTAGCCCGGCAAAATCCATGAGAGGCGGCTTCCGTAATAAGTGCCCGGGAACAGATCGCGCTTGAAGTTGGCCAGGTTCCGAAAGAACCCGAGATAAAACCACGGATCGAGCTGGCCCGACGGAGTGAACAGCGTATTGTCCTGACGCCACAGAACAACCAGCGGAAGCAGCACGACTGCAATCACATACGAAGTGGGGATCCGCTTGGAATCAGGCATGGTTGGCTATGGGGAAGGTCTTTCTTGCGTTCCAGCGGAATTCAAAAGCTCAACTGCCGTGAGCTCTTCCATCAGGAAGGAAGCCGCGCCATCATCATGGGAATTATTGTTGGCAATTCGAAGACGGATTGCCTCGCCGCGCTTCAGGTCCAGCCAAAAGGCCGCCTCCCCAGTGTCTCGGGCCGAATGTCCCCCAAAGTCCTCCGCAAGATATCTCGATTCATCGAGGGGACGCGCTCCAAATGCAAAATATCCCGATCCGGGCCGGTATTTGAGCACAAAACGATATCGTCCGGTGTCGGGCGCAATCAGCGGCCCATACGAGACCGCGGCGGCATACGGGTCACGAGGTGTGCGCAAGGCAAGTCCCGCGGAGGTGACGCGCAGGCTGGTGAGATCTTTCTCTCCACTTCCGACGGTCCAGCGGTCCAGGGGCAGCGGTTCCAGCCCCGCGGGGTTCTCGACCAATTGCAGATCCGCTTTTCCCGTCGAATCAAAAACCGCGCGGAGCGGGCGCAGGACCGAGAAATCGGTGTCGGCCTTCAACATGGCAATCGTATACGGCTTGTCGCCTGGTTGCAGGACGTCGACCTCCTCCACTATGGGTCGCATCCAAGACGCGCGCCAGCAGTCGGCAAGAATGGTCCGCGCCACCTCCGCCACCTGCTTATCGCGCGAGGAGACCACGATCAGCGTGCCGGGATCGATCGTTCGGCCACACCCGTGTTGCGGAAAGTCCAGCGTTGGTCCTAGCCAGCTCCAACTGTACAGATACGTGGAGTTCAACTCTGTGTAATCCAGAGCATCCGGATCGCGTTCACTGTACCAAAACCACACCGGGTGCCCATCCCGTAAGTATTCGACGCGCTCTCTGACTTGCATGATGCGTTCGTAACGCTTGCGGTTAACATGCGGATCAATGCCCCCACCGGTGCCCAATTCCACGGTGAAGATGACGAAACCAACGAGCGCCAGCAGCGTTCCCACACTCCGTCGGCGCAGCACCAGGGCCAGTGCCAGAAAGGCGCCGCCCAACACAATTGTCTCTCGCAAGGGAACGGGCCATCGCGACAGGAGCTGTGCCCCGGAGTCATACCAGAAAATCCCAAAAACCACAGCCGCGGCGCAACAGGTCAGCGCAAACGCCCGTGGGGCTATTTTCTCGGAGCCCAGCCAGAACGAGGAGCCGATCGTCAGAAACACGAAAGGAAACAGGCAACTGGCATAGTAATGCAGTCCGAGCACCGGTGTGCCACTCTCCTGCACGTACTCCATGATGGCGGCCGCCAGTAACATCTGTACGGAGAACAGCAGCCCAGCGGCGTTGCGCCCGCCGGCTTCTTTTCGCGCGCGAAACGGAAGCAAAACGATGGCTGTGATAACCGCGATGGCGCTAAACCACAGCCACGGTCCGAGCGCATGGTTGTACCAGATAGTTTGAAACCACGGGTTTTTCGTGGACGTCAGACCCTGCGCGGCGTGCACCGAAGGAGCGTAGAACCAGAAATTGCCGTCCAGCAGATAGTTGATGCCGCCGAGTACTACCGATACCAATAAGAACCCCGAACCGGCCCAAAGACATAGTAAGACGAGCGAACGGATCAGCGGCGTACGGCGCCAGGTCCAGGCCAAAGCGACGTAGTACAGCGGCAGCAGCGGTGCCAGCGCAACCCAGAAGAGATTCGCATATATCGATCCCGCCAACGCGGCTCCCGCTATTACCAGGCTCCACTTCCGGGGCGGCCGCACCGCGGCTCGAGTCAGCAGCGCCATGCTGAGCAGGCAGTAAGCGATGGCCGCGCCATCCACATAGTCCCAGCCGGTTGCGGCCCAAAGCCAAGGGTTGACCGAGAAGACCATGGCGGTCAAAAAGGCGCTACGAACTCCCACGGTGAGCCGAAGAATCGAAAAAAGCGAGAACGTCGCAACCGAATGAACTGTCAAGTGCAGGACACAATTGGCGACAACCGGCGAAAAAAGGGAGTGAATGAGATAACCGGGCAGTATCCAAGAGAGCCGGCTTCCGTAATAGGTGCCCGGAAACAGATTCCGTTTGAAGTCGGCCAAGTCTCGGAAGAATCCCAGGTAGAACCATGCATCGAGTCCCGGCGGTGAAAAAAGGGTATTGTCCTGGTGCCATAAGACAATCAGCGGAAGCAGGAAGACTGCAAGGAAATACGGCTCAAACCGCGGCCAGGCGGTTGCTGGCCGTACCGCAGGCCGGGTCCGTTTGGAGCGCGACATGACTGGCTATTGAGGCGGCCTTTCGCCAATTCCCGCCTTTGAATCCAATACTTCCACCGCCGTGACCGCTTTCATCAGGAATGAAGCCGGAGGGCCCTCCTCACCGTTCATGATTCCAAGATGGATCTCCTGGCCGCTCTTCAAGTCTACCCAAAAATCCACCTCGCGATCGTTTTCAGCCTGGTGCCCCCCGGTGGACAAGGTAAGCCAAGGTGAGCCGTCACCGATGGACGCCCCAAAGCCAGGTGCTCCATTTTCCAGCTTGTACCTGAGCGCAAAACGGTATCTTCCGGAGGCCGAAGCAACCAGAGCGGGGTACATCGCCGCGAGTGTGTTCAGGGCGCGGGGCGTACGCACCCGCACGCCTCCTGCGACCCTTTGCAGGTATTGCTCGTTCACCCCCGTCCAGAAATCCAACGGGAAAGCCACCGGCTCCGCGGAGCCCTCCACCGGTTGCAGATGACCCTTGCCGTTGGGGTCGAATACTGCATCGAGCGGGCGCCACCTGGCAGGATCGACTTCAGCCGTCAGCAGCGCCATGGTGTATCGATAGGAACTACGCTCAACCATGTCGTTCTCGACAAGCGCGGCGCGCATCGCATACGGCTCCCAACACTGCGACAGCGTCTTACGGGCCAATTCGGAATCGTGGCCTTGGCTGGAAAGGACGACAAAAAGAGTGCCTGGCGGTATGTCCACGTCTCGGGGCGGCTCCGGAAACCTGTCTCCCCATATGCTGTTCGACCAGAGGTAAGTGGCGCTTAAGGCGTCGTAATCTCTGACGGCGGGGTCGTGTGCGTCAAACCAGAATCGAACATAGCGGCCCCTCCGATTGGCCTCGATGCGCTCTCTGGCATGCATGAGAGCTTCATACTGCCGGCGGTATGCATGCGGATCTTTGGGCATGTGGAACCACGCCTGCGAGGTGAAAATGGCGAGGCCGGTGATGGCCAGCAGGATTCCCGCCGTTCGCTGGCGCAGCGCCAAGCCTGAGGCCAGCAGGCAGCCCCCCACCAGAACGGTCTGCCGAGTGGCGGCCGGCCAGATTGGCAGGATGATCCCGGCATAGTCATACCACACGGCTCCGAATACAACGGCGGCCGCGCAACAGATCAGCACATATCTTGCCTGGCTGATCTTCTCCGCCGCGGGCCAGAACGAAGTGCCGATCACCAGAAAGGTAAAGGGAAGCAAGTAGCTGGCGTAGTAGGAAATTCCGAGCACCGGACCGCCGCGGTTCTGCATGTATCCCATCAAGCCAATTGCCAGTGACCATTGCGCCACGAACAACACTCCGGCTGCGTTGCTTCCCGTAAGCGGTCTTCTCAGCCGATAGAGAAGGAGAGTCAGTCCGGCGCTTCCCGCTATGACGCTGAACCAGAGCCACGGTGCAAGCGTATGATCGATCCATATGCTCTGAAACCACGGGTTGGCCTGGCTCACCAGGTTCAAGGCGGTGAACACCGAAGGGGCATAGAACCAGAAATGGCCGTCCAACAAACGGTTGATGCCGCCGAAGGCCCCCGTCACGATCGCACATCCCGCTCCAAACCACAGACACAAGGAAAGCCACGACCGGATCGCCGGCGTGCGGCGCCACACCCATGCGAGGGCGATGTAATACAGGGGCAAGAGGGGCGCCAAGAGGACCCAGAACAAATTCGAATAGACCAGCGCCGCGAGCGACATGCCGGCCGCAAGCAGCGTCCATCTCTTGACGGGCCGCACCGCGGCTGACGTCAGCAGCGCCATGGTGAGCAGGCAATAGGCGATACCAACGCCATCCACGTAATCCCAGCCGGTTGCGTTCCACAACCACGGATTGACGGAGAAGACCATGGTTGCCAGGAACGCGCGGCGCGCTCCGGCGGCGATCCGGAGCGTCGTAAACAGTGAAACCGTAGCGACCGACTGAACCGCCAGGTGCAGGATGCAGTTGGCGGCGAGGGGAGAGAAAAGGGAGTGAATGAGAGCGCCTGGCAGGATCCAGGAAAGCCGGGTTCCGTAGTACGTGAAGGGGAACGCGCTGCCTTTGAAGTTGGCCAGGTTTCGGAAAAATCCCAGGTAGAACCATGGATCGAGAAAGCCCACCCCGGTAAAGAGCGCATTGTCCTGGCGCCACAAGACGAGTACTGGAAGCAGGAGAACAGCCAGCACATACGGCCAGGGCCGAGCCAAGTTCGCCCGGGGGAGTTCCGGGACCGGTACGGCTTCCGGCTTCAAAGCGGCCTTATCGGGCGCCTTCCGATTCCCCGGCGATGTTGGTCTGCGCTTCAAACGAGACATGCACGTACTGACGCACCCCGCGGCCAGTCTCACGCCTCCTGAGTCTGGACCGCGGATGCTCTCCAGCCGGTGAAATCCTCCAGTGCGCCGACGATAGTGTTCAGGTCCTCTTCCGTGAGATCGTTGTAGAACGGCAACCGCAGTAGACGGTCGCTGACATACTCGGTAACCGGGCAGTCACCCGGCTTGCCCCCGAACCTCCGTCCCATTTCAGACAAGTGCAGCGGCAGGTAGTGAAAGACGCTCATCACGCCCCGGGAGCGGAGATGTTCGATTACCATTTGCCGATCCGCCAAACTCGGTAAGACCAAATAGAACATGTGGAAAGCCTGCTGGCAGTGGCCCGGCACAACTGGGAGTCGGACCGAATGCGCCTTCGCCCATTCCTGCAAGCTGTCGAAATAGAAATTCCACACTTTCCTGCGACGCCCCTGGACCTGTTCCCGCATTTCCATCTGGGCGTACAGAAACGCAGCCAGCATGTCGGACGGCAGATAGCTGGATCCCAGGTCGATCCAACTGTACCTGTCTACCTGACCACGGAAGAACCGGCTGCGATTGGTTCCCTTCTCCCGCAGAATCTCGGCGCGCTCGATGTATGATGGATCATTGATCAGCAGCGCGCCCCCTTCGCCGCAGGTGAAATTCTTGGTTTCATGAAAGCTCAGCGTTGCGAGGCAGCCGAACGTCCCCAGAGGCTTTTCACGGTAACTTCCCATCAGGCCGTGCGCGTTGTCTTCAACAACCGGGATCCCGTATCGGCCTGCGATATCAAGAATTGCGTCCATGCTGCACCCGACCCCGGCGTAATGGACAACCACAATCGCCCGTGTGCGGGGCGTGATGAGGCCTTCCAGCAGGGATTCGTCCAGGTTCAGGGTATCCGGCCGGATGTCCGCGAAGACCGGCCGCGCGCCCCGCAAAGCAAACGCATTGGCAGTCGAAACAAAGGTGAATGAAGGGACAATGAACTCATCGCCAGGTTTTAGGTCCAGAAGAAGAGCGGCCATTTCCAGAGCATGCGTGCATGAGGTCGTGAGGAGGGCCTTGGGCACGGAAAGCGCCTCCTCCAGAAGCGCATGCACCTTCCTGGTGAAAGCGCCATCGCCGGAGATATGCATCGCAGCGATCGCCTCTCGTATGTACTCCATCTCCCGGCCCACGCAGGCCGCTTTGTTGAAAGGGATTCTGATCAACGGATCTTCTCCCAAGGTGGCGCCGTGCAGTCCCGGGGAAGAATCTCACCCCCGGACAGAATCAATCTCCGTAATCGACGATCGTCAGTGACCAAAAAATCCCTCCAGCATGGCCTTGGTCGTCACCTCAACTCCCGGATGGATTCTTCAGTATAGCGCCCGGAAAACCGGCAGGAGCCGGGCCATAATCCGATCTCTCCTTCGAACGGATTCCACTCGATCGGCGGCCTACGGATTGCGGGCGCCGGCGACCGTCCTTCGATGGCCGCACAGAAAGTCGTAGACGGGGAGGTTGCGGTTGACGGTAAATGCCGCGGTCTCGGACTGGGGACCCGACTGCGCCAGGCGCTTTCCTGGTTCGGTGCCCAGGGTGCCCGCCGGGTCACAGTTGTTACGCGAGGATCGAATGTCCCGGCTCAGCGTCTGCCGGAGGTCCGGATTTCTAATTTCGTCAGTCCAACTGTGGTACCATCGATGGTTTCGTCAGGAAACCTAAGTGATTGGCCGTCTTGGCAGTCCGTCCAATCGCTGCTAGTAACAGAGACGAAACATGAAAAGATGTTTGGCATGCAATGGCGTCTTCTCGGGCGAAAAGTGGACCTGCCCTTTGTGTGGACACTCCCCGGACGTGGAAGGGGCTTTTCTCCGGTTCGAGCCGGAACTAGCCCACCACAATTGCGACTATGACCCAAGACATTTCGGTTTTCTGTTTGCGCTGGAGGACAATAGCTTCTGGTTCCAGGCCCGAAACGACTTGATTGTCTGGGCGTTGCGCCGGTTTTTCCCCGAAGCCGAACGCATCATGGAGATTGGGGTCGGGACGGGATTCGTCATGCGCGCCATACAGCAGGCTTTCCCGAATGCGAGACTGTACGGCAGCGATATTCATGTCGCGGGGCTGCAATTTGCCGCGGCGCGGCTGGGTAACCGGCTGGATCTGATGCAGATGGACGCGAGGCACATCCCCTTCCGGGAGCACTTCGACGTCGTCTGTGCTTTCGATGTGCTCGAACATATTGAAGACGACGAGGCGGTCCTCGATGAAATACGTCTTTCGTTGCGGGGGAATGCTGGCGTCGTACTCACGGTTCCACAGCACATGTTTCTGTGGGGCCCTGTGGATGAAGCGGCATTCCACGAGCGCAGATACAAAACCAGGGAACTGGCTGCAAAGGTTCGGGCAGCCGGCTTTGAGGTGACCTTCAAGACTTCGTTCGTCTCGATTCTCCTGCCGCTGCTATGGCTTTCCCGCCGGCGCAGCCGCAAATCCGGAGAGTACGACTTGACCCAGGAACTGGCTCTCCCCCCGGCTTTGAACCGATGCCTGAGAGGCATATCGGCGATAGAGAGCGCCTTGATCCGGGCAGGAATCGCAATGCCCGTCGGCGGAAGCCAGTTGCTTGTTGCCGCGCGCAGGCGTTAATGCGGCCATTGCCGGGTTGGGATTCACGCCCGCGGCTCCGAGACCAGGTGTTTACAAATCCACTCTCCGGCTCCGGCTCGGACAGCCATGCGGATCACGGCTTCCACATCGTAAGGAGTCTCAAGCATGGACACGGAGAGGCGCCCGGAAACCTCGAAAACGGCGGCGCAAGCGACTGCGGGACGATGGCGAGATTGCCCGACAGAGCCGGGGTTGAGCAGCACCCTCGGTCCGTGCGTAATCACCATCGGCCGGTGTGTCTGCCCGAAGGCAATCAGATCGAACGAGAAGTCCCCGAGTCGGGGGAGGAGGCGCGAATCAGCATAAATGTAGCCCTCCAGAGGCTGCCAGGGACCTCCGTGGGACAATAGCACTGAACAGCGAGCGTCGGAATTTGCTTCGCCCAGAAAGCCGCCCCAGATCAAGGGTAATTCCGCCAACCACCGGCGGTGATCGGAATCTATGATGCGGTCGGCGTATTCCATACCAAAGCGAACTGCTTCAGGCGCATTACCAGGGCAGCCGGTAATGAGGAAGTCGTCATGGTTGCCCCGGACGCACTGGAAATCGTACGCGCGGATGAAATCCAGGACCTCATTTACCTGACAGTAGTAGCCGATCAGGTCGCCCAGACAAATCCGCAGGTCCGCATCCTGAACGACGTTTTCAAGTCTCTTCAGCGCTTCAAAATTAGCGTGGATATCACTGAGAATGACGACACGCATATGCATCCAAAATGGCCTGTATGGTATCTTCCAGCGCATAGCGGGGAGAGTAACCAATGGTCTCGGCGGCCCGGTCGATCGACACATCCCAGGCGAGCGATTCCTCCGGATCGACAGTACCGGAAAAACGGATTTCCGAGGTCGATCGACAGAGGCGAATCGAGAGCCTGGCGAGATCAAGGTTCGAGATGCTGCGGCCGGAGCCGACATTCAGGACGCCACAAGCCCTCGGTTTGTCGAGGCAAGCCGCAACGGAGGCGGCAATGTCCCGGACGTCAACGTAATCCTGTCGTCGACTCCCTTGCCCGGCGAGTTCGATCGGCCTGCTCTCCAGTGCACGGCGAATAAACACCGGGAGAATCCGGTGCGACGGCACAGCCGGGCCAATTGGCGCCGTGACGCGCAGCGAAACAGTCGGTATTCCCTGGTTCGAGGCAATTCTCATCAGATGCTCGCCGAAGAGCTTGGAAGCGTGATAACTTGTTGTTGGCGCAGTCGGGTGATCCTCTGTTATCGGCAGAATGTGCGGCGTCCCGATGACTGCCAAACTAGAGATATAAACGATGCGAATGCCGCCCCATCGGGCGGCGAGTGCGACCATCTGCTGAGTTCCAAGGCAATTGACAAGAGCGATCGCCGGTGCGGCCACGTCCCTGTCCAGGGATGCCGCGGTATGCACGATGCCGTCGCACGACGGCACGGCGCGCGCGACCTGCTCGACGAAAGGTTCGGCGCCCAATTCCGCTTGCAGGCTCCGCGTGCATACACCGCCTGCCTGTCTGCGGCTCAGCCCGATCACCTCATGTCCGGCAGCAAGGAGGTGAGAACCAACAGCGCCTCCAATGAATCCCGTTATGCCGGTAACTAGGATCTTCATCGGTTGTTGCCGTAGTCCTCTAGAGCACGGGGAAAACTTCGTGGGGAATCGAGGCAACCGTTCTGCCGAAGCCTGTCGACCGCCTCGGTGGAAACGTACAGCTCGTTCCAATATCGCGTCATGATTCCCGTTTCAACAAGCGGCAGATCGTGAGCCGGCTCGTTCAATACATAATGACGAAGACACGCTTCGACATCGTTGAAACCCAGGCGTGCTCGGATCGGTGTGGTGCCGGAGAATCGCGCATTGATCTCGAAGCACACGGCGTCTGAGCCCACCTTGCGCATCTGCACGTTGCAGGGGCCGAGCGGCCGAAGCGCCTGGGCAATGGCGACTGCTTCTTGGCGTACTTCCGGAAAAGCACCGGCTTCAGCAAAAACGCTAGTGCCTTCGAGGATCTCCCGGCGAAGCGTGATACAGCCGCGCACCGCTCCCGCTGAATCACTGAAACAGGCTGCGGTGTATTCCTCGTCAGGCGTACCAAGATACTGCTCGATCACATAATGATCCCTGCGCATTCCGAATTGTTCTAACTCGTTTCTGTTACGGAGGACGATGACGCCTTGTGAACTCTTCCCGCGTCTAGGCTTGGCGATGAGTGGATACCCTACCGCGAGGGAAAGACATTCTACGGCCTCCGGGTCATCGGCGGCTGCGAAAGGAGGGTAGTGGAATCCGTGCTCCCTGAGCCACGCGCAGGTCTGCAGCTTATCATTTGCGATCGCCAACTGGCCCGGAGGACTCACAATCGGCATCGCTCCCGTCTCTTCCCGAATTAGGGATGCATTCGGGGCGAGGACATCGAGGATCGGTTCCACCCCGGACAGAATCGCGTCAATCCGCTCCTTCCAGCAGACGTTTAGAAGCCAGGGAAGAAACTGGGGATCAGCCGCGCGAGGAGAGAGGATTGCGCGGTTGACCGTAAACAGGCCGAAAGCCGTGGGGGAGATGCAGGCACCGACAACTCGGCAAGGAACCGAGCCGATTGCCAGCGCCTTGAGAATTCCTTGACTGACATTGCCTCCGACGCCGAGCACCAGAATGTTGAGTGCGTCGCCCATGGCGCTCATCTGCATTCCGGTTCGAGTGTCGTTTCCCCAGGGAGCGCGCGGGCCATGACCGCATATGTCGGTTTGTCCATCATTCGAAAATGCATCCTTGCGAGATATTCTCCGATCATTCCGAGCGCAAAGAGCTGCGCTCCCGAAAGAATAGCGATCGTAGAGGCCAGGAAGACGAAGCCTGGCACCGCCGCTCCCTGCAACAGATAACGGCCGAGAACAAACAATAACAACATTCCGCCAAATACGGTGAACGCAAAACCGACGAAGCTGGCCACCCGCAAAGGGATGGCGCTGAAACCTGTCATCATGTTGATGGCATGCCGAAGCAATAACGCGAACGTATAATTGGATTGCCCGTGCCGCCGGGCGTCGTGACGCACCGCCAGGGCTGCGAACCGTTTCGTACCCCAAGTCAGCAGGACGTCAATCGAGACATACGGCCCGCGGTACTCCGCAAAGGCGGCCCGCAACTCGGTTCGGAAGGCCCGGAACGCACTGACGCTCCGGGCGGTCTCGGCGCCCATGGCGGTCTGTAAAGCGATCTTGGTTACTGTTGATGCTGTGCTTCTCCAAAAACCATGTTGCTGCTCTTGGGGCGTGCCGTAGACGACGTTGTATCCTTCGTCGAGTTTTTCCAGTAGCCGGGGAATCTCGTCGGGAGGATTCTGCAGGTCGTCGTCTATAGTCACGATCGCCTCGTAGCGTGCCGCACGAATTCCGCATAAAAGGGCATTATGTTGTCCATAATTACGCATCAGCTTTATCCCACTAACGAAGGAGTACTTATGCGTGAGCATGCGGACCGTGTTCCAACTGGCATCGCGGCTGCCGTCTTCGACGAAAATCACTTCGAATGCGCTGCCGTGAGCCCGCAGTACCGGCTCCAGTTTCTCCACCAACAGCGGCAGGCCAGGTTCGCTGTTGTAGACTGGGATGACGACTGAGAGGGTGGGTCTCGACATCCTGGGTTTCATTGTACACTTGTCATGGTTCTGCCTGTCCGGCGTACGGGGGCCGCGCCCTCCACTTCAGCGAGGACCGATTCACGGGATGGTTACGGTTGCCGGGCGCCGAATCCCAGCGCCAGGTACTCGACCACCGCTCCTACCGCATCTCTGTCCAGCAGCCTCCAGCAGTCCAGCACGGTGCTGTGCCGCTTGAATTCTCCCGGCGAGAGGTTCCGGAACTCCGCCCATGGTGTCGTGATAGCCAGTACGTCTGCCTGTCGCGCGCAGTCGGCTGCGCTGGTGGCGAATGTCACCTTCCCGGCCAGTTGCGGCTGGGCATTCTCCATGGCCGCCGGATCGTAGACCACCACCGGCACCCCCACCGACAGCAGGTGCTTCGCCAGCGCCAGGCCTTGCGATTCTTCAACCACTTCGGTGTTGGGTTTATAGGAAAGCCCCATGACCCCGACCGTGCCTCCTTCGGGCAACCGCGCGAGAATCATCTCCGCCAACCGCGGCGCCTGGCGCTGGTTCAACTGGTGCGTCGCCTCGGCTAAAATTGCCGGCACACCGTTGCCCCGCGCCAGCGCCGAAAACGCCAGGTTGTCGCGGGGAAAGCAGGGGCCGCCATATCCCAGCGCGCCTTTCAAATATTTCTGTCCGATCCGGCTGTCACACCCGATGGCCGAGGTCACCATATCCACATCGGCGCCCGGCAGCGTCTCGCAAACCTGCGCCAGCATGTTGGCGTAGGAAATCTTCGTGGTCACGAACGTGTTCACCGAAATCTTCGTCAGTTCGGCATTCACGTGATTCATCCGCCGGATGTGCGGGTTGCTGTCGCAGACACCCGTGTAGAGCCTTTCCAGAATATCGCCCGACCGCTCGTCCGATTCACCGATGAGGATCATGTCCGGGTTCAGCATGTCCCGAATGACGCTGCCCAGCGCGATGAATTCGGGGTTGTAGCACAAGCCGAATCCTTCGCCGCATTTCTTGCCCGAGTACGCCTCGAGCGCCGGCCGCAGCTTGCCGCCCGTCAACCCCGGCATCACCGTGCTGGAAAGCACCACCAGGTGCCAATCCTGTTTCTTGCGCAGGGCCGCCCCGATCTTCTCCGCCGCGATCATCACGTTGCGCAATGAGAACGTGCCGTCGGGATCCGAGGGCGTCGGCACGATGATGAACGTAGCTTCGGTTGCCAGAACCGCCTGTTCGTAATCCGTCGTGGCCGAAAGACGCTCGCGATTGGCCTGGATCATCTCCTCCAGGCCTGTCTCCCTCAGGGGCGCGTGGCCCTGTTGAATCGCGGCCACATAGTCGGGATTCACATCCACTCCCACCACCATGTGTCCTTTGTGGGCCATCACCGCGGCCATGGGGGCGCCCAGCTTTCCTAACCCTATGATCGATAGTTTCATGCGCTCTATTCCTGTCGTACAATGGGCATCCGCCAGCCGGTGCCGAACGCGCGCGAGGTCACTTTCAGGACCGGGGCGGCTTGTTTTCGCTTGAACTCCGCAATGCGCACCAGCCGCAGGACGCGGCGAACCGTTGGCTCGTCGAAGCCCTGGGCGATGATTTCCTCCGCCGACTGGCACTGCTCCACGTGCAGCTCCAGAATCTGATCGAGCACGTCGTAAGGCGGGAGGCTGTCTTGATCGGTCTGGTCCGGCCGCAATTCGGCCGAAGGCGCCTTGGTGAGAATCGCTCCGGGAATGTCCGGCCGGCGCCGGTTTCGCCATCGCGAAACCCGGTACACCATCATCTTCGGCAGGTCCGCGATCACCGCCAGACCGCCATTCATATCGCCGTACAGCGTGCAGTAGCCCACCGACATCTCAGACTTGTTGCCGGTGGTCAGCAGCAGCGAACCGTACTTGTTGGAAAGCGCCATTAACAGGTTGCCGCGGATGCGCGATTGAATGTTCTCCTCGGTCACGTCGGACGGAAATCCGCGAAAAGACTCTTCCAGCACGGCATCGTAAGTCTGCATGATGCCGGCGATGGGCAGCGTGATGGTCTGGATTCCGAGATGGCGCGCCAGTTCGGCCGAATCGTCCACGCTGCCCCGGCTCGAGTAGCAGGAGGGCATCATTACGCCGAGCACGTTTTCGGGGCCCATGGCATCGGCGGCGATGGCGGCCGTAAGCGCCGAATCGATGCCGCCGGAAAGCCCCAGCAGCACTTTACTGAACCGCGTCTTACGCGCGTAATCCCGAACGCCCAGAACCAGCGCGTTCCAGATCTCGGCTTCCGGCTCGAAGTCGTCCTCGGCGATGGCCTCCGGCCCAACCAGCGGCCCGGCAGCGAGATCCACCACCACCACGTCTTCCTCGAAACCTTTGGCCCGCGCGAACAGGCGGCCCTGCGCATCGTACGCGCCGCTGCGGCCGTCGAAGATCAGGTCGTCGTTGCCCCCCACCTGGTTCACGAAGACCAGCGGCAGGCTATACTTCTGAGCCAGGTGGCCGAGCATCTCTTCGCGCAGAAGCTGCTTCCCAACGGTGAAAGGCGAAGCCGATAGGTTGATGATCGCCTGGGCCCCCGCTTGTGACAGCACCTCGATGGGGTCCTGGTGATAGCGCCTGCGCTTCCAGAAGTCGCGGTCGTTCCAGACGTCTTCACAGATGCTGATGCCTAGACGCCAGCCCCCCAATTCCAGAATCTGCGGCGCCTGCGCCGGCTCGAAGTAGCGGTCCTCGTCGAACACGTCGTAAGTGGGCAGCAGCGTCTTATGAAACGCCGGCCCCACCGCGCCATTCTTCAGCAGCACGGCGCTATTGAACAGGGGGCGGCCCATGTCCGAAGGATTGGGTGTCGCTACCCCCACCAGCAGCGGCGGAGCGTTGGCCAGCTCGGCGGCGATGCGCCCCAGCATCTCGCAACTGCGGCGCACGAAGCCCTGATTCATCAGCAGGTCGCGCGGGAGGTATCCCATCAGGGCCAGCTCGGGTGTCACCACCAGGCCGGCCCCCTGGGACTGGGCTGCCCGAGCTCCGCGGATGATCAGCGAGGAGTTCCCGTTAAGGTCGCCCGCGGTAGGATTGATTTGGAGAAGCGCTACTCGCAAAACGAAATTCACCCGCTCGTCAAAATAGACTTCCGGAACTGAAACTGCAAGTGTATAAGGCTTTACGCCAGTGTAGCAACATGCGAAGTGCTTGTGGGGCTGCTGATATAGTGGGATTGAACCGTGAATTCCCGCGAGCCGCCGCTGGTAAGCATCGTCACGC
Organism: Bryobacterales bacterium; assembly: GCA_963768385.1. Lineage (GTDB taxonomy): Bacteria > Acidobacteriota > Terriglobia > Bryobacterales > Bryobacteraceae > Fen-178. The sequence continues at coordinate 8,782 of CAVYHQ010000010.1, read as the reverse complement.
CTTCGTACAATATGGCGCGCTATCTTCCTGCCACGATTGAGAGCGTCTTGTCGCAGGACTACCCTCGCATCGAGTACATCGTGGTGGACGGCGGGTCCACCGACGGCAGCCTCGAGATTCTGGAGCTCCACCAGGATCGCCTCCGGTGGCTCACCGGCAAAGACAAGGGACCCTCCGACGCCACTCATCGGGGATTCCTCCAAGCCCGAGGTGAGATCTTCGCCTGGCTGAATGCCGATGACATCTATCTCCCAGGTGCGGTGCGGACCGCAGTGGAATACCTGACGGCCCACCCGGACGTTGACGTGGTCTATGGCGAAGCCTGGTGGATTGACGACCAGGGCGCCGTCATCCGGCGATATCCCACGCTGCCCTTCGACCCCAAGGTCCTGGAGCGCGACTGCTTCATTTGCCAGCCGGCTTCCTTCATCCGGGCCTCTTCCTACAAACGCTGCGGGCTGGATCCGGACATGGACCTGCCGTTGGATTACGATCTCTGGATCCGCATGGCCAAGCATAACTTTCGCTTTCGCTCGATTCCGGAATACCTGGCGGGCTCGCGGATGCACCGCGGGGCGAAGACCCTCGCTGAGCGCGATGTCGTCTTTCACGCCTCTATGCGGCTGCTGAAGCGGCACTACGGCTACATCCCGTTTTCCTGGGTATTCGGGTACACCGCGTACCGCATGGACCGGCGCGACCAGTTCTTTCAGCCGCTCGAGCCCTCCTTGCTGAAATACCTGGCCAGCCTGCCCATGGGTCTCCGGTTGAACTCCGCCAAGCCTTTCCGATTCCTGGGCGAATGGCTTTGCGCGCCGGCGGCGCTCTTCCAACGGCGTGGGTAGCCGGTGGGCCCGGCGCTACCTGCTAAACTTCTTAGTTTCATGAAGCTGTCGATCCTGATGCCGGTCTACAACGAGCGCACCGTTGTGGAACGCTGTATCTCGCAGGTTCTGGCTGCTCCCTTGCCCGAGAACATGGAGCGGGAACTGGTGATCGTGGACGACTGCTCGACCGACGGCACCAGTGATATCCTCGAGCGCCTGGCCGCGAAATTCCCCCAGATCCGCCTCTTCCGGCATGAGCGGAACCGGGGGAAAGGCGCCGCCGTGCGTACCGCCATCCAAGAAGCGTCTGGTGATTTCTCGCTGATTCAGGATGCCGATCTGGAGTACGATCCCTCCGAATACTCGCGCCTGCTGCGGCCGCTGCTGGACGGCCACGCCGACGCCGTCTTCGGGTCCCGCTACATGGCCGGCGAGCAGACCCGCGTGCTGCTGTTCTGGCATTCCATGATCAATAAAGGCCTCACCCTGGTTGCCAACATGTTCTGCAACCTCAACCTCACGGACATGGAAACCTGCTACAAGGTCTTTCGCACGGACCTCCTCAAGAGCATCCCCATCCGCTCCGACCGGTTCGGCTTCGAGCCGGAAATCGTCATGAAGAGCGCCAAGCGCAAGCTGCGTATCTACGAAGTGCCCATCAGCTATCACGGCCGCACTTATGAAGAAGGCAAAAAGATCGGCTGGAAGGACGGATTAAGAGCGCTCGCCGTCATCTTCAGGTTTTGGCTCATCGATGACCTCTATGCCGCCCCATATGGCCGCGGCGTTCTCAACAATCTCACGGGCACGCCCCAGTATCTGAGCTGGCTGGCGCGAAAGCTGCGGCCACACATGGGCGACGAAGTCCTGGAGGTGGGTGCGGGAATCGGGAACATCTCCGGAAGGCTCATGGCGAGACGCGTGCTTTACATGGCCGCGGAGAAAGATCCGCTTCATCTCCACGCGTTGCGCAATCGCTTTCTGCGCACGCCAAATGTGACGGTCGAGCGCATCGACCCCGAAGTTCCGGCGGACCTGGCCGGCTTGGAAGGCCGCTTCGATACGGTGCTTTGCCTGAATGTGCTCGAGTACCTGGACGACCCCGGCCGCGTGCTGGATTCTCTGCGCTCCACCCTGAAGCCAAATGGCGTGCTGGTGGTTCTTGTGCCCGGCGGCCCGCGTTTGTTCGGGACCCTCGATCGCAGCTTGGGACACAAGCGCCGCTACAGCTCGCGGGAAGCGCGCCAGTTGCTCGAATCCCATGGCTTCGCGGTGGAGACCGCTTACAGTTTCAACAAAGTCGGTGCGCCGCCATGGTGGGCGTATAGCCGGCTGTTCGGTTCCAGGAATATCAACAAGCTGGTGCTGAAAATCTTCGACAAGACTGTATGGATCTGGAGGCGGCTCGACGGGCTGATGCCGTGGCCGGGTCTCTCTCTCATCCTCGTGGCCCGCAGGCGGGGCGGCGCAGCGAATGCAAACTGAATCCGAAATCATCCGCTTCAATCGGTTGTTGGCCGGGTTCGCCGGCAAACGGATCCTCGTGATCGGCGATCTCATGCTGGACGAGTTTATTTGGGGAAGGGTGTCGCGCATTTCACCCGAAGCGCCTGTTCCCGTGGTTAACGTCACGGGAGAATCCTACTATCCGGGAGGCGCCGCTAATGTAGCGCGCAACGTCCGGGAGTTCACCGATAGGGTCGCCGTCATGGGTGTCACGGGGGCGGACTCTCATGGGCGGCAGTTGCTGGATCTGTTGGAAGGTTCCGGTATCGATACGTCCGGGATTCACCAGGACGCCTCCTTTTCGACCACTGTGAAGACCAGGATCATCGCCCGGAACCAGCAAGTGGTGCGCGTGGACCGTGAACGCAGGATGCCGCTGACTCCCCAACAGACTGAGCGTGCCATGAACCACCTGGACGGCACGGTCGGGGGCCTGGATGGGATCATCGTCGCCGACTACGGCAAAGGCTTGCTGACCCAGCCGCTGGCGGATTATATCTGCCGGACGGCGCGTGCCCACGGCAAGATCCTGACCGTGGACCCTCATCCTTACACTTCGCTTTCCTGGCAAGGCGCCACCGCCATCAAGCCGAACCGGGCTGAGGCGTTTATGGCGGCGGGCCTGCCGCCCTCCGATCCCGTGGCGCCAGTGCTTTCGGACCAGCCACTGCTCGAGGCCGGCAACCGGCTGCTTCAGCTTTGGAAAACCGGGAGCGTCTTGATCACCCTGGGAGAGCACGGCATGTTGCTGTTCCAAAGCGGTTCTCAGCCGTACCCTATTCCTACCCGCGCCAAGGATGTATTCGACGTTTCCGGCGCCGGCGATACGGCCCTGGCGGTTCTCACCCTGGGTCTAGCCGCCGGCGCCACTCCCGCCGAAGCCGCCGAACTTGCCAACCGCGCCAGCGGCATCGTCGTGGGTAAGCTTGGCACCGCTACCGTGACAGCCGCTGAGCTCCAGGCGGGCTGTGCCCAGCTATGAGCCGGGCCAGGGCGGTATTCTTCGACCGCGATGGCACCCTCATGGAGGAGGTCGAGTATTGCGGCGATCCCGCCAGAGTCCGCGTCTTCCCGGGGGTTCCCGAGGCGTTGCGGAAGTTGAAGGAAGCCGGCTTCCTGACGTTCGTCATCACCAACCAGAGCGGCATCGCGCGCGGCCTGATTACCGAAGCGCAATACCGCGCGGTTCAAGAGGAACTGCTGCGCCAGATCGGAGCGGGACTGATCGACGCAACCTACTTCTGCGCCGATCCGCCGGAGGCGCCTTCCACCCGGCGCAAGCCTGAGCCGGGCATGGTGCTGGAAGCCGCGGCAGACTATGACATCGACCTGGCGCATTCGTATTTCATCGGCGACAAGAGCGCCGACATCGAATGCGGCCAGCGCGCCGGCACGCGTACCATCCTGGTCCTGACCGGCTACGGAGCGGAGCAGGATTGCCACCCCGACTTCACGGCAGGCGATATGACTGAGGCTGTCCAAATCGTGCTCAGGACGGATTTCACAAATTCCGAAGATAGGGACTGAGGGATGTATTAACGCGGCGGCGCGGGGACAGGGAGGTGATCCCTGCTGACTTTCTGCGGCACGCGGGGGCAGTATAGACGAGCCGAAGGAATGCTGGTTCGCGCGGACCGCAGGCCGTAGGATACGGTTTGCGAACCGTTCGAGCGGCGAAGGCAGCGGGCATCAAGCAGAAGATCTCCTGATTACCCGCCGATAAATCCCGTGATACGCCGGTCACGGAAATCGGCGTCGGCAAGTCGTCCTCGAACCCAAAGCGCCTTCCTAGAGTAGCGCGGGCCGTGGGCCGTCAGCCCCTGGCCAGTTGCGTGGAGGGGGCGCTCATCGATTACCCGAAAATCCGCCATTTCAAATTGGCACAACAAAACCGTCATAATGTAATGGGAAGGCATTCGTGGGCAGCATATGATCCGTGACGTGAAAGACCTCTCGACCGATCAGAAAATGGCGGTCGAAAGCCTGCTCGGGCGGCCCGTATCGGAGCAAGAGACCGTCAGCGTTCAGGCTTTCCAGCCACCCGCCATATCCGATCAACGACGCCAGGAGATCGTTGGGGCGCTCCGGCAGTATTTTGCCGAGGTGGACGCGAAACACCAGCCTGTTTCCGATCGGGAAGCCGACGACATCATCAACGAGGCGCTGCGGAATAGCCGCCCAGGCTATCGTCCACACCGGTGAGGATCGTCCTCGACACTACGATCCTGGTTCGTGCGAACGAGAGATCCCATGGGCTCGCCCGTCGGCTCTTGCTCGGAATCGTCACGTGGGGATCTCAGTTATGGACGACGTTACGCTCATGCAGAGGATGAGAAACCAGCTACGCCAACCCCATTCCCGTTAGGACTTCAGCCGCACCCGAATCAGCGCGCGAGAGCCCGCGTATTTCCGGATCTCGACCGTAGCGCCATCGTCCACAGCTTTAGAGATGAGCCAGCCTGGCCGAAGGGTGTTCTGATAGACGAAAAACTCCCGGCCTGGGCGGGCGAAACTCTGGTACTCCACTACCCGCATCGACGACCAGTCGCGCAGTACCCGGATGCCACCGTCAATGGTATCGAAGCCCATGTACTGGAGCGCTGCCTGGTTGTCCGCCAGGAACAGCAGCCGCGATTTCAGCGGTTCGGGCGCGTAATGCCACATCTGTAAGAACAACTGGCCGTCCGACACCGCCACCGGCCCTTGCTGGAGGGCCTCTCGCAAAAGGGGTTCGCCGTCAAACGGATTTCGGCTCGGCGGGATCTCCATCGACGAATAGCCGAAGCCCGCGGTCACAGCCGCCATCAGCAGGAATCCGGGCAGCGCCCGCCCCCCACACATATGGGCGGCGACCATGGGGACCAGGAACGAGAAGCCGGCCAGCGCAATCAGCGCATAACGCATCGCGAACATGTGCGTGACCAGAAGCGCTCCCGCCACCGCGGCCACCGGGATTGCGAGAAACAGCACCCCGGCAGCGAGTTCGTGGTCCGCCAGCGGGGGAACAGCGCTTTGAGCGGTATCCGGTCTCTGGCGGGTCGCCATGATCGAGAGCGCCAACAAGGCCAGCAGCAGCGCCAGGAAACCGGAGGCGTGCTGGAGGCCGCTCTCCCAGAACTCGATGGCCTGTTCGGGGTAGGGGACGGCCCAGGTATGCGAGAATCCTTTCACCACGCCGACTACGGTGGAGATCCGCCAGAGGATCGGCGCCCCGCCGGCCGCGAGCGCCGCCCATATTCCCCAATCGATCTTTCGGTTGTGGTAGAGCCGAACCGCTTCTCCCCCGGCCAGGGGCAGGTACAGCAGCACCGCGTAGTAGTGGCAAAGGAGGGCGGCTGCCAGGCTGAGAGCCAGTCCAGGCAGAGCCAGAAAACGTTTGGAGCGCTCTGCTGCCGCTTGCCACGCCACCAGCGCCAAACCGCAAAATGCCAGTTCCGGGCCATACGCGCGCGCCTCCACCGAATAGTAATAGGTCTCGATGACCGTGGGAAGCAACAGCGCCGCCAGCGCATAGTAGATGCCCACGCGCCTCGACGTGAACCGAAACAGGCACAAACAGAACACCCAAAAACCAAGGATGGCCGGTATCCGGACGGAAATCTCTCCGTCGCCGAACCACCGTACGCACAAATGGGCCATGAGGTGCGGCAGCGGGGGAGCCGCATCGCACGCGAGCGCGGCCTTCCAGGCCGTGGACAGGTTCGGCGAATTCGCGATCACCAGCGTGATCACCTCGTCGTACCAGAACGGTTTGCTTCGGGCATGCAGCCCGGCTCCCAAGAGGTAGAGGATGGTGAATGCGCACAGAATCAGGTGCTGGCGCTTCTCGATCCGGACCGCTATATGGCGCGCGTCGTTTTCCAGCGATGACTCTGGAGAGGGCCGGATGTGCTCGAAACAGCGCATGCTTCTACCAGATGCGAAGAGGGATGTCGCCAGGCGAGTACCCCACGCCCACCCGCACATCGTATATGAGCCGGTTGTAGAGACCGAAGTTGGCGCTGCTGTACTGACGGGCGCTGAAGGTCACCACCCCATGGACGTTACGCACGATTTGGCGGCTCGCGGACAATGTTCCGCTGGTGCCGCCGTAACTGCCGAGGACATTCCCAATCGAGTCGGCGCGGTTGTATCCCACGGAGACGCCGAGGCTCCATCGGCGGAGCCCGGTGTAGTTGTATCCCGCCATTGCGGTGTCCGTGACGGAGGTCAGAAACAGACCATTGCCGGGCGTCATACCCCGCCCTCCGGAAATGTACGCGACCCCCTTGGGAAACGTCCGCGACAGCCGGCCGGTCCCAGCTCACGACATGGTCGATCCGGTCGAGCACCACGGTTCCCTCCGGCGTTCCGATCAGGGCCGCAATCGCCGGATCAATGGGCACGTTTTGGATAAACCTTGTCTCGGCTCTAAACATCCCGGCAGACCCGGAGAACTCCAGCCAGCGGCTAAGCCGCACGGAATATACGCCGGACACGCCATGCATGTCCGTGCTGCTGAGCACACCGATGAAGTCGAAGTGGGTGAACTGTAATTGGCGCCGATGGTGGAACGGCGCGTCAAACGGTATTGCACATCGGCGTGAGCGGTGGCGCCGGTAACCCCGTAGAGCGCGGACGAGCTGCGGCGGACCAGAAAACCGTCGCCGCCCAAACTGAAAGAAAGCCGCGCGGTCTTCTGAACGACCAAATTGGCCTGCGTGCTGAGATACTCCGTGCGGTTATCGAAGAAGTCCGTCGTGGGGGCATAAGTCGTGGAGGGATCGAAGGGCACGGTCTGCGAAAGCCCCGGAATGACCGAAATTCCGCGAGAACAAGCCGGCGCTTTCGTTCAGCGTCAGGGACACATGGCGCGAGAACTGGTGCACAATCCCCAGCATCAGGGATTGATCGGTTGAATCGTAACTTGTGGCGTGCGTGTAACGCCGAACGGAGCCGCGGTAGTCCAAGCCGATCTTGGTGTGCCTCCAGCTATGCACCCCGCTGATGCCGGCCGTGAGTTCCAGGCCTTCACTCGCCTCGTTCCCCAACTGGCCCTGCGAATTCACCGCCACGCCGGAAAGTCCGGTGTCATAGACCCCGGTCAACTCGACGAACGGACGAAAATCGATCTGTGGCGACGCCATGGCCGCGGGCGCCTCGCCGCGCGAGAGAATGGCGGGGCCTGCGTATTGCGCAAATACCGGCATTGCCCAGGCCGATATTGCGAGCACTCGTCCCAGATTCAAAGAGTCTTCCTCCCTCTGCCTCCGGCAATAGCCTGCCGCAGGCCGTAACCCAAAGTCTGACGCGATACTCTCAGGTGTGTCAAGCTGGCGAGCGCATCCTGTCCCTTTCACCCCGCCACTGCCGGCCCCCGATCCGCCAGCGCGCGCGCAATGCGCTCGCAGGCATGGCCGTCGCCGTAGGGGTTGTGAACACGCGTCATGCGCGTGTATTCGTCCTGGTCCTCGAGAAGGCGGGTGGCTTCCGCCACGATGCGATCCACGTCGGTGCCCACCAGTTTCACCGTGCCGGCCTCCACCGCTTCGGGGCGTTCGGTCTTTTCACGCAAGACCAGCACCGGCTTGCCCAGCGAGGGCGCTTCTTCCTGGATGCCGCCGGAGTCCGTAACGATCAGCCGGCAACGGCGCATCAGATCCACAAACGCCGTGTAGGGCAGGGGATCGAGCAGCACCACGTTGGAAAGGCCGGCCAGTATTCGGTGCGCGGGGCCGAGCACGTTGGGATTGCGGTGGACCGGGTAGACGATCTGCACGTCGGGGCGCGAGGCCACCAGCGACAGCGCGCGCATGGCCCGGTCGAAGCCCGGCCCGAAATTCTCGCGGCGATGGCTGGTGACCAGCACCAGCCGCTTGCCCGGATCCATCCATGGCCATTCGGGCGCGCGCAGGGCGCCCCGGTCCAGCGCATCGCGAACATACAGCACGGCATCGATGCCGGTGTTCCCCGTGACGAAGATTCTCTCACGGGCGACACCCTCGCTGAGCAGCGCCGCCTCGGCCCTGGCCGTGGGGGCAAAGTGCCATGTCGCGATCCGCGAAGTCAGAACGCGATTCATTTCCTCCGGGAATGGCTGCATCATGTCGCCGGTGCGCAACCCAGCCTCGACATGCGCCACCGGCAATCTGCTGGTAGAAAGCCCCTACCGCGCCCGCCAGCGTAGTGGTCGTGTCGCCTTGAACCACAACCAGGTCCGGATGCTCGGTTTCCATGATGGGTTCGATCGCCGCCAGAATGTGCGCCGTGAGGCCGGCCAGCGTCTGGCCCGGCTCCATCAGATCGAGATCGTAGTCGGGGGTGACGGAAAAGGCCGCGAGAACCTGGTCCAGCATGTCGCGGTGCTGTGCCGTCACGCAGACTTTCACCGCGAATTCATCCGGCCGCGCGCGCAACCGGTGAACCAGCGGACACAGCTTGATGCCCTCCGGGCGCGTTCCGAAGATGCA
>CAVYHQ010000009.1:0-319199 GCA_963768385.1 Bryobacterales bacterium | reverse complement strand
TGAGCGTGTCCCAGACGGCCAACCGCTGGCGCAGGCCACCCCGGCGGTAGGCGATGTCCGCATGGCGGAGACGCGGGTCGCCGGCAAAGCACTCATAATTCTTGCGCGGCCCCACAAAGACGATATCGGCGCACGGAAAGCGCTGCTTGGCCGCGGCCAGCAGCACGCTGGTGACGGCCACGTCCGCGCCCAGGGTGACACGCGAGAGCACGAACACGCCATGCGGCTCGAAGGAAATGGGGCGCGGCCGGCGTACACGCTGGTACCGGGCTACCAGCGAAGCGGGGTTCACATTTTCGGCCACCTGGGCCACGGCTTGGGAGAACAGGCGCGCGTAGGTGTCGCACAGGGCCGGTTCGAAGCGGTCTGCCAGACCCTCTACCAGAATTCCGAACAGCGCTTGCCCACCGGGCTCCTCGACGAGCGCCGGCGGCAATTCCGCGGGGGGCCGGCCGGCGAGACACTGGCCCAGGAGTTCGCGCGCGATCTCGTCACACAAAGTACTTGTCAATCAGGATCCCCAGCTTCCGGCGCGTGGACTCCGGAACCAGTTGGCGGTCCGTGATGATGGCGTGGGCGAGCGCCGAGCCGCACTGGCAGCCGCGGTCCGCGGGCGTCCGGGCGACCGCCTCGGCCACCACCTTGCAGGCGTTTTCGGCGTTCTTCATGAGATTGGCGATGATGTCGTTCACGGTCACGGCATCGTGGAGGGGATGCCAGCAGTCGTAGTCCGTCACCATGGCCACTGTCACGTAGCAGATCTCGGCTTCGCGCGCCAGCTTGGCTTCCTGGAGGTTGGTCATGCCGACGACGTCCATGCCCCAACTCCGGTAGACGTTGGATTCGGCCTTAGTGGAGAAGGCCGGGCCCTCCATGCAAAGGTACGTGCCGCCCTTCTTGATGTTGACGCCCGCAGAGCGGCCGGCGGCTGCCACCACCTGGCTCAGCTCGGGGCAGACGGGGTCGGCGAAGCTGATATGGGCCACCAGTCCCTCGCCGAAGAAGGTGGAAACGCGGCCGCAGGTGCGGTCGAAAAACTGGTCGGGGATGACGAAATCCAGCGGCCGGTGCTCTTCCTTGAGCGAGCCCACCGCGCTGAGCGAGATGATGCGCTCGACCCCCAGCGATTTCATGCCGTAAATGTTGGCCCGGAAATTCAGCTCCGAGGGAGAGAAGCGGTGCCCGCGTCCGTGGCGCGCGAGAAATGCCACCTGCCGGCCCGCCAGCGAGCCGATGACGTAACTGTCCGAAGGCCACCCGAAGGGCGTTTCGATGGCGGCCTGCTCCTGCGTTTCAAATCCGGGCATGGAGTAGAGTCCGCTGCCGCCGATAATTCCGATTTCCGCTTTCAAGTTCCGCTCCCTTCGCCTTAGACGATCTCTTCCCTGGCTGCATCCCAGCGCATGGTGCGCTGTTGCCGGTAGCTCTCGACCGCCATGCGGCAGGCGATGGAAACGCGGAACCCCAGCTCGAACGGGCAGTTGGGTTCCTCGCCCGAGCGGATGGAATCGAGGAAATTCCGCATGTGGGCGTGCGGCATGCTGCGGGTGGCGCCCATCATTTCGTTGCCGTCGGGCCGGTTCACCTTTTGCGGGGTATAGCGAATCTGCTGGCCCTTTGAAATGGTGCCATTGTCACCGAGCGCGTCCTCGGTCACCTTCAACTGGTCGTTGCCGAAACCGGAATCCCAGGAAAACAGAGTCTCCTCCGCGTGTTCCATGGAGACGTTCATGGTGTCGGGCACTTCGCGGCCGTCCTTCCAGAGGTAGATGCCGCCGGTCATGGTGACCGCCTTCGGGATCTTCAGTCCCAGGGCCTTGTACCAGAAGGCGAGCTGGTGACACATGTTCTCGTACACGTTGCCGCCGGAGTAATCCCAGAAGTAGCGCCAGTTGATGAACCGGTTGGCGTCGAAATCGTGCGCCGGCGCTTCTCCCAGGAACGATTTCCAGACGATGTTTTCCGCCGTCATGTCGGGATAGACGGGCCTGGCCCACTGGGGCTTCCCATGGGGCGTGTTGCGGTACATGTGCGCGTGGATGGCGGTAATTTTGCCCATCAGCTCGGGCTTCAGAAATCTGGCGGCGTCGGGCATCTGGCCGCTGGAGACCCCCTGGTGCCCGATCTGGACGGTGCGCTTGCCGGCCCGCTGCCAGGCCGCGCGCATCTTCTTGGCGTGCTCGACGGTGAACGCCATGGTTTTTTCCTGGTAGACGTGCTTGCCGGCGTCGAGCGAGGCCACGAAGTGCTCGCAGTGCAGGTGCTGGGGCGTGGCGATCAGCACCGCGTCGATACTCTTATCTTCCAGGAGGTGGCGGTAGTCGAGGTAGGTCTTGGCGTTGGGCGCGATCTTCTTGACGTCTTCCAGCCGTTTGGTATAAACGTCGGCGGCGCCGGCGCACTCGACGTTTTCGCAGCCCAGCGCTTCACGCAGGATCTCGGTCCCGCGGTCCCCGGGTCCGATGATGCCCAGGCGGATGCGATCATTCGCGCCCAGCACGTTGGAGGCGGCCAATGTGCCCGCGAGGCCAGTGGCCACTTTGCTCATGAAAACACGGCGAGACTGCATGAACGGACTCCGATACCGAGGATCAAGACAATTATATCCTTTGCACGGCGGTACTGTAGTTGACTTCGGCGATTGGCGGGTCTTGGTGGTAGAGGAAACCCGTCGCTTGAAACGGTATCCCGGTTGTCTTGTCTTCATGAGCTTGTTGGCCGGAATTCTGGCGGCGCAGGACGGCGTGGCGCGCCACAACCTGGAAGTCGGCGGCGGCGGTGTGTTTCCGCTCAGCGGCTGGAAAGCCAGCGAGTATTCCGCTGGTCCCGCGCTGCATGTGGGCAACCAAGTGCGTCTCCAGAAGTACCTTGCGGCGGAGGCTGGATGGACCGGCTCCTGGCTGCCTGGAACTTCATGTAGCCGGTACGGGTGCGAGCACCCGCGGGGAGAAGTCGGCTATCTGGACTATGGACTGCGCGGAATCGTTTCGGTTGCCACCGGGCGCGTGGAACTGTCGGCCGGGCTGGGCGGCGGCTACATCTGGTACGGGCCTGACGACAGTTATTTCAACAGACTCGCTGCTACAGTACTCCGGCAGGGCGGCCGTAGCGGTCGATCGTCGCAAGCACTTCCGCGTGGGCTTCACCATACGCACCTGGCGCGATCTCGGGCGGCCGATTCAGCAATGGCTCTCCACCACCGTGAGCGTGTTCTATGGCTTGGGCGAGGTGCGGTAGGCTGATCTATGGATACCGCTTAGGAAATCCATATGTGGACGTTCGCCGCTCTCGAAACGCTCTGGCAGGACCTGCGCTATGCGGCCCGCACGCTGGCCAGAACGCCGGCGTTCAGTGTGGTGGCGGTTCTCTCGCTGGCTCTGGGCATCGGGGCCAATACCGCCCTCTTCAGCCTGATGGATGTCATGCTGCTCCGCGCCTTGCCGGTAAAGAATCCGCAGGAACTCGTGGAGTTCGTCCGAGCGCACCCCGATGGCAACATGATGACGAATCTCCCCTACCCGGTCTTCGATTATTTTCGCCGGGACCACAGCGTGCTCTCGGACGTTTTCGCGATCAGCCCGTCGAGTCCTGTATTCCGAGCCGGCGGTATGTCGGAACGCGCCAGGGCGCACGAAGTTTCGGGCTCCTTCTTTCCGTCGTTGGGAATCCAGGCTCTCATGGGACGCACCTTCGGCCCGGACGATGACCGGGCTGGCGCAGCCAATCACGTAGCAGTAATCAGCTACGCGTTTTGGAGCCGGCGGTTCGGAAGAGATCCGTCAACCCTCGGCGCCGATGTGCGTTTGTCCGGCGAGCGCTTCACCGTCGTCGGCGTAATGCCGCCGGAGTTCTTTGGTCTGGATCGCGGGATGGTTCCGGATCTGTGGGTTCCTCTCGCGGTGGACCAGGATCCGGGCCAGGTTTGGGTGCTGGGCCGGTTGCGGCCCGGCGTTTCGGTCGAACGCGCACGCGCTCAACTCGAACCGTTGTTCCAGCAGGCGCTGGAATCGCTTCGGGATGACTTCAAGCTATCGCCCGAGCGGGAGCGCAAGGCGTTCCTTGCGCAGAGGCTCCTGGTGAATCGCGCCACCGAGGGCGCCTCGGGCGTGAGGTGGACCTATTGGGAGTACTCCAGCACGCTGAAGATCCTCATCGGTCTCACGGGACTGGTTCTCCTGATCGCGTGCGCCAACCTGGCGAATCTCCTGATGGCCCGCTCGGCCGCCCGCTCGCGCGAAATCGGCATCCGGCTGGCGCTCGGGGCCGGGCGATGGCGGCTGGTCCGCCAATTGATGACCGAGAATCTCCTTTTGGCATTGGCCGGCGGCGCACTGGGATTGCTGATCGCCGGTTGGGGACACCGTCTCTTGCTGGGGTTCCTGGTGCGCGATCCGCTGAGCGTGGCACTCGATTTCCGGCTCGACCACCGCTTGCTGGGCTTCGGCCTGGCTCTCTCGGTTGCGACCGGGTTATTGTTCGGACTGATGCCCGCGATTCGTGCCACGCACGGTCCGGGCAGCCAGAGAGGCGTGTCGAACCTGCCACTCGCCAAGGGGCTCCTGGCGGTTCAAATCGGCCTCTCGATGGTTCTGCTGATCGGCGCGGGGTTGGCCGCGCGCAGCTTGAGGAACCTGGGCGCTGCGGACTTGGGTCTGGCGCGCGAGAACCTGCTCTTAATGGACGTTCGCCCGACTGGGAACACCCCCCAGGCCAGGCAACGGTTTTGGATGGAGTTGACCAGGCGCGTGTCGGGGTTGCCAGGGGTGCGAAGCGTGGCGCTGGCGGGAGATGCCGTGTTTGGAAACGGCGGATGGAACCAGACGGTGTGGATCGACCGCCCGGGCCAGCCCGCTCAGGATGCCATGGTGTCCGAGAACCTGGTCAGTCCCGGATTCTTCGCGACCGCCGGTATTCACATCCTCACGGGCCGTGAGTTTGGGGAACAAGACCGCGAGAACACGCCACTCGTGGCCCTGGTGAATCAGACCTTCGCGCGGCGATTCTTCGGCAACGAAAACCCGATCGGAAAACGCTTCGGCGATCGCGGCCAGGCTTCGAGCGGCCGGTACGAGATCATAGGCGTGGTGGGCGATGCCAAGTATGGCTCCATCCGCGAGCAGACCCGGCCGATGGTCTTTCACCCGATGTGGCAGGAGCCGGCAAGGGCCTCCGGCGTAGTGCACGTACGCACGGTGTCCGAACCCACCGGGTTGGCGCCGTCACTGCGCCGCGAAATCCTGGCGATCGACGGCGACGCGCTGATCAGCGAGGTGAGAACCCTGCCGCAGGTAATTCGAAGCCAGTTGCGCCAGGATCGCATGTTCGCCACGCTGGCAAGCTTCTTTGCGCTGCTGGCGCTGGCCCTGGGCGCCATCGGTATCTACGGAATCGTGGCCTACCGGGTGGCGCACCGCACCGCCGAAATCGGAGTCCGCATGGCCCTGGGCGCGCAAAGAAGCGATGTGCTGTGGCTGATTATGCAGGAGACTCTCTTCCTGCTTGCCGCCGGCGCCGCCATGGGCGTGCCTGCGGCGCTGGCGGCCACACGGCTGATCAAGAGCCGGTTGTTTGGTCTGGACCCGTGGGACCCGCTGACCATGGTGAGCGCCACCGTCGTCCTGTTCGCCGCTGGCGCGCTGGCTGGTTTCCTTCCCGCGCGGCGAGCGGCGTCCGTTGAACCGACGCTGGCGCTGCGGAGCGAGTAGGGTTCGTGTCGCGCGTGCTACCCTCGAATGTTGTGTTCCGCCGTGTAATCTGGATCGTGCTCGACAGTGTGGGCATCGGCGCCATGCCGGACGCCGCCGAGTATGGCGACCCCCCTGGCGCCGACACCCTCGGCAACATCGCCCGCATCCGCGGCCTGAAGGTGCCCAACCTCGCCCGGCTGGGGCTGGGCAACATCAAGCCGCTGGCGGGCATCGCGCCGGCCGAATCTCCCGAGGGCGCCTATGGGCGCTGCACGCTGGCCTCGCCCGGCAAGGACACAACCACCGGCCACTGGGAAATGGCGGGCATCCACCTGGCACGCCCCTTCCCGCTCTACCCGCACGGGTTCCCGCCGGAAATCATGCGCGAATTCGAGCGGCGCATCGGCCGCAAGTCTCTGGGCAACGTGGCGGCCTCCGGCACCGAAATCATCGAGGAACTGGGGCCCGAGCACATGCGCACCGGCTCGCCCATCGTTTACACCTCCGCCGACAGCGTTTTCCAGGTGGCGGCGCACGAAGAGGTCATCCCGCTCCCGGAGCTTTACAGCATCTGCGAAACCGCGCGTGAGATTCTGCGCGGGCCGTATGAAGTGGGGCGCGTCATCGCGCGGCCGTTTATCGGCGCGCCGGGCAGTTTCACGCGCACCGCCAATCGTCACGATTACGCCGTGCCGCCGCCCCAGGGCATGCTGCTCGACCGGCTCGAAGAGCGCGGCGTGCCGGTCTACGGCGTGGGCAAGATTTTCGACATATTTCTGGGCCGCGGCATCCGGGAATCGGTGAAGACCAAGAACAATGCCGACGGCATGGTCAAGATTATCGAGGCCATGAACTCGCTCGATGGCGGCCTGATCTTCGTCAACCTGGTGGACTTCGACCAGCAGTACGGCCATCGCAACGATATCGAGGGCTACGGCGCCGCCCTCGAGCAGTTGGATGCCTGGCTGCCCGAATTCCAGACCGCCCTGAGGGAAGACGACATGGCGATCTTCACCGCCGACCACGGCTGCGACCCCACCACGCCGGGCACCGATCACACGCGCGAGTATGTGCCGCTGCTGGTCTTCGGTCCCAGGGTCCGCGGCGGCGTGAACCTCGGTCTGCGCGGGTCGTTATCGGATATCGGCCAGACCGTGGCCGCGAACTTCGGCGTGAGCAACGAGCATGGCGCCAGCTTTCTAACGGAGATCCTATGAGAAAACCAGTCATGGCGGGCAATTGGAAGATGTACAAGACGCCCGCGGAAACCACCGCATTCTTCGAGAAATTCCGGCCGCTGGCCGGACAAGCGGAACACTGCGAGGTGGTGATCTGTCCCCCCTTCACGAACCTCGCCGCGGCCGTGGCAGCCGCCCAGGGAACGCGCATCCACATTGGCGCGCAGAACATCGGCTGGGCCAAGGAAGGGGCCTTTACCGGCGAAATCTCCGGCCCTATGATCGTGGCCGCCGGCGCAACTTATGCCATTGTCGGGCACAGCGAGCGGCGCCAGTATTTCGCCGAGACCGACGAAACCGTCCTCAAGCGCACCCTGGCCGCGCTGGAATTCGGCCTCACCCCCATCGTCTGCGTGGGAGAGCGCCTCGAGGAACGGGAAAGCGGCCACACCGAAGCCGTGCTCACGCGCCAGTTTCAGAACGGAATCGCCGGCCTGTCCGAGCAGCAGTTCGCCCGGATCGTGATCGCCTACGAGCCGGTGTGGGCCATTGGAACCGGGAAGACGGCCACGCCGGAAATCGCGGCTGACGCGCATCGCGCGATTCGCGGCCAGGTGCGGGCCAAGTTTGGCAAGGAGGCGGGCGAGGCCATCCGCATTCTGTATGGCGGTAGCGTCAAGCCCGACAACACCAGGTCGCTGATGGCGCAGCCGGAAATCGATGGCGTTCTGGTGGGCGGCGCCAGTCTGGACCCGGTGTCGTTCGCCTCGATCGTGAACTTCTAGAGCCGCCGCTCGATCTCGCTCACGAATTCGCTCTCGCGCTCGATGGTCATGGCGGCCTTGAGCCAGTAGAGCGGCAGCGGCGCCAGCAGGTCGTCGGACGATTCGCAGAGGTTCATGACATCCTTCTCGGTGGTCACCAGCGCGGTGGCGCCCCGGGCGCACATTTGGTGCGAGATATGCCGCAGCTCGCGCGGGCGGTAGCGGTGGTGGTCTTCGAAATCCACCCAGCCCGCCGGCTCCACGCCCAGGCGCTCCAGCGTGCGGCGAAACGCTTCCGGATTGCCCAGCCCGCAGAACACGCCGGCGCGTTCGAAGGGCCGCTCCGCCGGTCCGTGCCGCCGGCCGGTGCGGTGCTCCACCCAGGCCTGGGGATCGACGCCCGCGCGAAAAACCGGCGCGCGGCCGTTCCACCGGCGCACCTGGCGCTCGATCACGGCGGTCAGGTCGGAGAGATCGCTGCGCGTGATGAGGATCAGGTGGGCACGCGCCAGACCCGCGGGCGCCTCGCGCAGGCGGCCCAACGGAAAGACCTGGCCGCCGCCAAATGGGTCCAGGGCGTCGATCAGCACCACATCCACGTTGCGCGCCAGGCGCTGGTGCTGGAACCCGTCGTCCAGCAGCAGCACGTCCGCGCCGAAATCGCGCAGCAGCAGTGTGCCGGTGTGAAAACGGTCCGCTCCAATGCCCACCGGCGCCAGGCCCGAGCGGACGAATATCTGCGGCTCGTCGCCGGAATGCCCGGCGCTCACAACCGCGCCGGGCTCGAGCGCCAGGTGCTTCCGGGGAGAGTGGCGGCCGTAGCCGCGCGTCAGGATTCCCGGCTTGCGCCCGCGCTGCCTGAGAAGTTCCGCCAGCAGCAGCACGCACGGCGTTTTGCCGGTGCCGCCCATGGTTATATTACCGACGCTGATCACCGGCGCAGCCAGCTTTTGGCGGTGGGCATAGTCGTGCCGCAGCTTCTTTCGCGCGCCCCATCGCCACAGCCGCGCCAGCACCGAGGCTACGGCGAACCACGGCTGCGCTGGGCGGTAGCGCGGCACCCGGTACAACTCGCGCACCAGGGCCACCGCGCGGGCCGTGGCCCCGCCGCGAGCCTCCGCCGCCAAGCGCGCGCGCTGCCCCATTTCGCGGGCCAACTTCGGCGCTTCCAGCAGCCGTGCGACCGCGCCGGCCAATCCGGCGGCGTCTGCGATTTCCACGCACGCGCCCGCCGCCCGAAACTCATCCGCAATGGCCTGGAAGTTCTCCATGTGCGGCCCGATGATCACCGGCTTGGCGAAAAACGCCGGCTCGAGAATATTGTGGCCGCCGCGCCGGGCCAGCGTTCCGCCCATGAAGACTGCGTCCGCCAGGGAAAACAGGCCGCTCAATTCGCCGATGGTATCCAGCAGAAGCACCGCCGGAAGCGCCAGCGTGTCGGAGCCGCCCAGGCGCGAGCGGCGCAGGTACGGAATCCCGGCCGCCTCGAGTTTCCCCGCCGCCGTCTGGAAACGCTCCGGCCTTCGCGGCGCCAGAATCAGCAGCAGGTCCGGATGCCGCGTGGCGAGTTCCTGGAACGCCGCAATCACCGCGTCGTCTTCGTTCACGTCGCCGGGGCGCCCTCTGGGCCCGGCGGGCGGCATGGTGCTGGCGGCGATCCACACTTTGCCGGGCCGCGCGCGTTCGAGCAAAGCGGGCACCGGGGAGCCGTCCGCCGCCGCGCGCGCCTCGAAGTCGTACTTGAAATTGCCGCCCGTGCGGGTGCGCTCGGGAAGCGCCCCGAGCGCCAGAAACCGCTGGCGCATGGCGTCGGTTTGCGCCAGGATGGAATCCGTCGCGGACAGTACTCCCCGAAAGAACCACTGGAAGGGCAAGTAGCGCGGAAAAGCGCGGTCGGAGATGCGGCCATTGACGATCGCCAGGCCCGCGCCGGTGCGGTGCACCTCACGAAAGAGGTTGGGCCAGATCTCGGTCTCCGCAATCACCACGGCCGCGGGGCGCAACGCCCGCAGCACGCGCCGCACCGCCCACACGTAATCCACCGGCGCGTAGAATACGCCATCGGCCAGATCGCGCAGCTTCTCGCCGGCGGTGGCGCGGCCGGCCAGGGTCGAGGTGGAGACGAAAAGCCGGCTGTGTGGAAACTCCGCCCGCAAACGGCGCAGGAATTCCGCGCACCCCAGGACTTCGCCGACCGAAACTGCGTGCAACCAGATGGCCCCGGGGCCGGTCTGTCTATAAGAGCGCGGGAGGAAGCCAAAGCGCTGCGGCAAGCTCCGCCAGTAGCCGCGGTTTCCGAGACCGCGAAACAGGAAATACAATAGGAGGACAGGCAGCCCGAACGCCTGTAGGACCCGGTAGAGGAAATACATGCCCCGTATTTTCAAACGTTTGGCTCTTTTAATGAGTATAGCCGCGGCGTTCGCCGCGGACAAGGATAGGGCCGCGTTCCGCCCTCCGCCGGCCACCGGCCTGGACCATCGCCAGACCAACGGCCAAGTCACCATCGGTGTGGACGCGTACGTTGCGCCAGACAAGGTGAAGACCGCGTTCGGAAAACTGGACCCGTACCAATACGGCATTCTGCCGGTCCTGGCGGTGATCCAGAACGATAGCGGCCAGGCCATCCGGCTCGACAAGCTGAAGGCCGTATACGCGGGTCCCAACGGCGACCGCGTGGATGCCACGCCCGCCAAGGATGTCCGCTACCTGCGCGGGCCCAACCGTCCCGGGGTGATCCCCGGGCCGATCAGCAAGATCTCTTCCAAGAAGAACCCGCTGGATGCCTGGGAGATCGAAGGGCGCGCGTTCGCGGCCCAAATGCTGCCGGCCAGCCAGTCCGCAAGCGGATTCTTCTATTTCCAGACAGGCCTGCAGCGCGGCGCCACGATTTATCTGAACGGCCTCACCGAAGCCGCTACCGGCAAGGAACTGTTCTACTTCGAGATTCCATTGTAGGGGCCGGGCACGCCCGGCCATTCACACCCATTCACAAAAATCTTCAGCCCATTTAAGTGGCTTATCTGCTAACAAGTTAGCGTCTAGCGCCCGGGTCGGACCGGGGTTCCCGCGCGGGTCCGCCGGGTAAACTGAAGTCAGCAGGAGGGTTCAGCTTTCCCCCGTGCCCGTTCCGGCGCGGGCTTTTCTTTTTCCGGAGGGATCATGACTTTGCGTTTGCTTTTCGCGGCAGTGTGGCTGGCTTCGTCCGCGCTCGCGGGGCCGCCGCTCACCACCATTCAGGATGTGCTCTACAAAGCCGATGGCACGCGTTTCAACGGCACCGTGACCATCAGTTGGACCAGTTTTCAAGCCATGGACAATTCCACAATTGCCACCCAGAGCATCACCGTGAAAATTGTGGACGGCAACCTGCACGTGCAGCTTGTCCCCACCACTACCAGCACGCCGACGATTTATTACTCGGCAAAGTACAACAGCAACGGGCGCGTTCAGTTCGAGGAGACCTGGTCGGTGCCGTCCAGCGCGCAGCCGCTGCACGTGCGGGACGTGCGGGTGGCGACACCGTCCAATGTCGTGGCGGCCGATACTGGCGGGACGACCCCTCCGACTCAGGAATCCGACATAGTGGGGCTGATCGCCGACCTGGGCGCGCGGCCGCTCAAGGGACCGGGCTTCGCCGCCGGCCGCACAGCCGTGGTCGATGCGCTGGGCGCGCTCGAGTCGGCGACCGGCAGCGCCACCGATTGCGTGCACGTGGATGGCTCTTCGGGACCGTGCGGCGGTTCGCAACCATCCTTCGTGGACGGCGACTCCCCGGCAGGCATCGTGGACGGCTCGAACACCTCGTTCACCCTCTCAGCCCTCCCCAACCCCGCCACCAGCCTCGCGGTCTACCGCAACGGCATACTCCAAAAAATCGTCCAGGACTACACCCTTACAGCCAGCACGGTTCAGTTTGTCGCCGCCGCGCCGCAGCCGGGCGATACCCTGCTGGCCAGCTACCGCCTTACCGGGACGGATTCGGGCACGCCGCAAATGTACCCCAGTCCCCAGGTGCTGTGCAGCGGGACGGGCGCGGCCACCAGCAACACCAGTCTTACCAGCATCGGAGCCTGCGCCATCCCGGCGGGACTCCTGGCGCCCGGCGACCGAGTGGAGATCCGCTTCGATTTCGCGCACCAGGGCACGGCTTCGGGTTTCAGCTTCGAAATCCATTGGGGCGCGACCACCATCGTGCGTCGCGACGCCGCCACCGGGGACGCGCTCGCCGGCGGGCGGGCCGATGCGGCCCTTCTGGCGGCAGGCGCGCAGTTGAACTCTCAATCGTGGGGCACGCTGCTCCCCTTCAGCGCCACTGTGGGCAGCGCCACCGACTCCTACACCAGCGGCTTGACCGTCGATTTTCAAGGCATGCTGGCGCAAACCGGCGACACTCTGACGCTGGGGAATTACACCGTGGTGCGGTTCCCGTGACGGCCGCCTTTGTAAAGCACCTTACCGGTGGAACTGGTCCCCTGGCCGCCAGTCGGGCAGCTTGTCCTGGTTGGCGATCTCCATTCCCAGCACGAAGCCGTACTCGGCCGCCTGCTGGACGGCCGTGAAATCCCAAGCCGCCTGGAATTCGTCCGAGGGCTGGTGGTAGTGCTTGCTGTTGTACTCTTCCCACACCTTCTGCCCGTAGCCCGCCGGCTTGCCCAGGAACTCGGTGGCGTGACCGATGGAAAACGCCGGCATTCCGGCGTGCGCAAATGAGAAGTGGTCGGAGCGGAAGTAGTGGCCCTGCTCGGGCTGCGCATCGGACGAAATTTCGAGGTTCAGCCGTTTGGCGATCTGCTGCGCCAGCGGCCAGACGGTGGTGCGCTCGGCGCCGGTGAGGACTACGTCCTTGGCGCGGCCAAAGGGATACAGCGCGTCGTAATTCAAGTCGATGGCCGTCCTGGCGGCCGGGTACAGGGGATGCGCAGCATAATACTCGGAGCCGCGCAGCCCGCCTTCTTCCGCCGTCACCGAAAGGAACAGCGCGGTGCGCCGGGGCTTCTGCGGCAGGGAGGCCCAGGCGCGCGCCAGTTCGAGCAGAATGCCGCAGCCGGTTCCGTTGTCGATGGCGCCGTTGTAAATGGCATCGCCGTTGACGGGCGTGCCGATTCCCAGGTGGTCCCAATGCGCGCTGAAGACCACCACTTCGTCCTTCAGCTTGGGATGGCTGCCCGGCACGATGGCCGCCACGTTGCGCGTATCGAGCTCCCGTATCTTGGCGGGCATGCTGCCGCGGATCAGGATTCCCAACGGAACCGGCTGGAAGTCGCGCTTCTCGGCAGCCGCCAGAAGTTCATCGACGGTCTTGCCCGCCAGGGCCAGTAACTTCTCCCCGGCCTGGCGCGTGACCCAGCCCTGAAAGGCCAGCGACGGCTGGCCTGGGGCCAGCTTCACGAAGGGCGTCTCGCGGCCCCAGGAGTTGCGCACCACCTCCCAGCCGTAGCCCGCGGTGGGAGTGGTGTGGACGATGATGGCGCCCACCGCGCCCCGCCGCACCGCTTCTTCGTACTTGTAGGTCCAGCGGCCGTAGTAGGTGAGCGCCCGGCCGTCGAAGAACGCCGGATCGTTGGAGGCGGGCTCGTTGGTGAACAGCACCAGCACCTTGCCTTTCACGTTCACACCCTTGAAGTCGTCCCATTTCCATTCGGGCGCGGTGATGCCGTGGCCCACAAAGATGGCCTCGCCTTCGAAGCGCGTCTGCGGCGTTTGCCGCTGGCTCACGCCCACGAAATCCTCGAGCCAGCGGAAGTCCACGCTCTTTCCCCGAAGCTCGGCCGAAAGCTGGGCATCGGGCGTGGTCTCAATCCCCACCAGCGGCACCTCCTGAAAGTAGCTTCCATGGTCGCCCGCCGGCTGGGCCCCGGCTAGGGCAAACTGCGTGGCGATGTACTCGGTGGCGATCTGCCCGCCTCGCTGGCCGACGCCGCGGCCCTCCAGCAAATCGAGCGACAGAAACCTGGTGTGCTCGCGAATGCGCTGCGCCGAAATCGAGCCGTCTTGGGCCAGGACCGGGAAAGCGGCAAGTACGAGGATTCCAAAAGCCTTAAACATATCTGAAATGGTACCTTTTTCTGGAATCCCAAAGTGGTTCCCAACGTCAAAACAACAAGGAAGATCATGAAACTCGCGCGATTGATGGCACTTCTTTGGGCCGCCACCGGCTGGCAGGCGTTCGCTCAATGGGATACCAGCGGCAACGGCATGCTCAACGGGACGTACTACTTCCGGGAAGTGATCTTCGTGTCGAGCAACGGATCTCTCAGCCGGGCGCTTGCGCTGTACGGCAACATTGCCTTCAACGGCAGTGGGACTTACAGCATAAATTGCCTGGTGATGGATTCTGGGGCCGGCGTGCAGCAAACCTACACCACCAGCGGCACGTACTCCATCTCGGCCTCCGGCTACGGATTCCTTTCCAGCCCGGTAGCGACTGGAGCATCCATCTACGGGCTGGTTTCGCAGCAGGGCATTTTTGTGGGCAGCACCACGGAAAGCGGTTTCAACGATCTTTTCATCGCCGCGCCGCTGGCGACACCAATGCCGACGAATGCAACCTTCAAGGGCTCGTACTGGCTGGCGGATATGGATGTCGCGAATGGCATCGGCTCGATGTTCCAGGTGAATCCGGACGGCGCGGGCAACCTGGGCAACGTGTCCCTCACGGGATACATTGAGGGCTACGGCTCGACCGTGTACACCCAGACCGCGACCGCGGTCAAATACTCCTTCAGCAACGGCGCCGCCGTGGTGGCGTTTCCGAGCCCATCGAATGCCACCCTCATCGCCGGGCAAAAGTATCTGTATTTTTCGCCGGACGGCAACTTCGTTTTTGGCGGGTCGCCCACATCGTGGGATTTCCTGGTGGGAGTGCGCACCGCATCCGGCACGCCCAGCTTTGGGGGCCTTTACTACCAGGCCGGCATTGACCTCGCCTCCGCCTTCGATACTTACTACGGATCGCTCAACGCGAATGCGGGTCTGGCGGTGGGCCACCAGCGGGTGGCCGATGTGTTAGATGGCTACATCTATGGCTGGACCTACAGCGAAGCATACTCGGTGAACGCGGATGGAACGTACAGCAATCCCAACGTCATGCGCTATGCAGTAGGCACCGGAGGGGTGCGGATCGGGTCCGGGATCGGTCCTTACCTGGGCATCAACGTGGCGCTCCCGGCGCCCAGCTTCAGCGGCTCGGGTGTGTTCCTCAATCCGGCGGGGATCGTGAACGCCGCCAGTTCGGCGCCCTTCACGGCCGGCATCGCTCCTGGGGATTTCATCACCCTTTACGGCACCAACCTTGCGCCCGGTGCCGCAACTGCCTACACGGTTCCGTTCCCCACGACAGCGGGGCTAGACGGCGTCCAGGTGACGGTCAACGGCCTTCCGGCGCCGGTCCAGTTTGTGAGCCCGGGGCAGATCTCGGCCATCGTGCCGTATGCCGTCGGGTCTTCGATTGCCCGCATCCAGGTGAACAACAACGGCGTCCTCTCGAATGCGGTGACCACGTTCGTGAACCTGACGGCGCCGGGCGTGTTCACCGTGCCTCCCGGCGGGGTAGGTTATGGCGCCGTGCTGCACGGGGATTATTCACTGGTGACGGCGCAAAGCCCGGCGCAGGTGGGTGAGACGGTAGCCGTATACCTGACGGGACTGGGCACCACGAATCCGGTGATTCCGGACGGCTCGGCCGGGCCGGCCAGCAGCCAGACGAACAACACCATCGCGGTTTACATCGGCGGACAAGCGGCGACCGTCGGCTACTCCGGCCTGGCGCCTCAATTGGCGGGGCTGTATCAGCTCAACGTGACCGTGCCCAGCGGCGTTACTGCGGGAGACAACACCCTGGAGATCGTGGGGCCGGACTCAGACGCAGCCGAGGCCCTGATTCCCGTGGGAAGCGCCGTGACTGCATCCGCCACTTCTGCGCCGCAGCCAGCCGTGCGCAAATTCCGTGGGGCAGGTCCCCGACCTCCCCAGTGAGAGTTCTCCGGCTTCTTGCTTAGACGAACTGAACCTTCGCTACCATTGACAGGCATACCAGCCGGTGTGAAACTGGAAGTGGAATCGGGCCGGCCCGCCGGGGCTGGCGGGAGGTAGAACAGATAGAACCGGGCTACGAAGGGGGCGGCCTCATCCGCGGCAGGTGAGCAAGGTAGTGGGAAGTTCTGCGCGATCGGATTTTTGTGCGGGCGGTTGGCCGCACGGCGCGTGATGCGCAAATCGGATGATCGCCAACAGGGGTTCCAGTTCACGCGCCGGCTGGATGACCGCCCTTTCACTTTTTCTCCCCTTTTTTGGTTTCCGTCGGGCAGGTGGCGAGCCGCACTGTTGTAAACTGGATGAGTCGCCCCAGATATGACTTCGGCTGTTTCCCTGGAAATCGTCAGCGCGCACAGTCCGGATTCCGATGACGCCTTCATGTTCTACGGCCTGGCAACCAAGAAGGTCCGCTCGCCCAGAGTTACCTTCCGCCACGTGCTGGAAGACATCGAGACGCTGAACCGGAAGGCCCTGGAGGGGCTGTACGAGCTCAGCGCCATCTCCTATCACGCCTATCCATACGTAGCCGACAAGTACGTGCTCATGGCCAGCGGCTCGAGCGTCGGCGATGGGTACGGTCCCATGATCATCGCCACCCATCCCATGGAACCGGAAGAGCTGAAGGGCAAGCGCATCGCCGTGCCGGGCCTGATGACTACGGCGTACCTGGCGTGCAAGCTGCTCCAGCCGGATTTCGAAGCGGTGGTCACGCCCTTCGACAAGATCACGGACGCCGTCAAGGAGCGCGCCGTGGAGGCGGGCCTCATCATTCACGAGGCGCAACTGACGTTTGACCGCGAGGGTTTTCATCGCGTAGTGGATCTGGGGCGGTGGTTCAAGACCAGCTTCGGCCTCCCGCTGCCGCTGGGCGCGAACGTGCTGCTACGGTCGCTCGATCCGGAAATTCAGAGCGAGTGCTGCCGGCTAATGCGCGAGAGCATTCAATACGCGCTGGACAACCACGACGAGGCGCTGGAGTACGCGCTCGAGTTCGCGGGCGACATGGAACCGCGCCTGGCGGAAAAGTTCGTCGGCATGTACGTCAACCACTACACGCTGGACGCCGGCGACATTGTCCCGCAGGCCGCGCAGAAGCTGCTCGACCTGGGCTTCGAAGCAGGCCTGGTGCCGCGACGCGTGGAAGTGGAATTCGTGCGGTAATTGAACCGCGGCGTGGGCAGCCACGCTACAGTAGGAGTATGCGGTCCTATCACGTGGTGCTCCTGCTTGTTTCCGCGACGCTTCTGCCGGCCCAGGATGTGCGTCCCAAGGATGTCCGGGAGATGGCCAAGGCCGGCTCCAGCGCCATCCCCAAACTCCAGGAACTGCTCAAGAATCCGGATACCGACGTCCGCATCGAAATCGTTAAGCAGATCACGGAAATCGGCACGGCGCGCAGCCTCGATGCGCTGGTTCTGGCCACCCGGGATAACGATCCCGAGGTGCAGATCCGCGCCACCGACGGCCTGGTGAATTTCTACCTTCCCGGCTATGTCCGGACGGGCATCGGCGCGTCACTGCGGCGCGCCGGCTCGAGCATCAAGGGCAGATTCACCGACACCAACGACCAGGTGATCGACCCCTACATCACGGTGCAGCCCGAGGTAATCGACGCGCTCGGCAAACTGGCGAGCGGCGGCGGGAACATGGACGCGCGGGCCAACGCCGCGCGCGCCCTCGGCATCCTGCGCGGCAAGAAAGCCGTTCCCGACCTGGTGGAAGCTCTCCACTCCAAGAACAGCGACGTGATGTACGAATCGCTGGTGGCGTTACAAAAGATCCGCGACGAATCGGCCGGGCCGCGCGTCATTTTTCTGTTGCACGACCTCAACCAAAAGGTGCAAATCGCCGCCATCGAAACCACCGGGCTGTTGCGGGACATGGACGCGGTTCCAGAGCTGGCCGACGTGCTCAAACGCGCGCGCGACGCCAAGGTGAAGCGCGCGGCGCTCACCGCCATCGCCATGCTGCCGTCGGAGAAAAGCCGCAACTTGTATGCGCAATATTTGCATGACAAGGACGATCAAATGCGGGCGGCGGCGGCGGAAGGCTATGCCCGGCTGCGGAACCCGGACGATCTGCCCATGCTCGAAAAAGCGTGGCAGGACGAGGGAAAGACCCCGCCCCGGCTTTCCCTCGCCTTTGCCCAGGTGATGCTCGGAAAGGCCGCAATCGCCGAATTCAGTCCGTTGCAGTACTTAATCGACGAGTTGAATTCCGCGGCCTACAAGGGCGAAGCGTTTCCTTTCCTGGTGGAACTGGCGCGCGACGGCCAGGTCCGCAAGGCGCTCTACGGCCCGCTCGAAACGGGCACGAAGGACGAGAAGATCGGCCTGGCGGGCGTGCTGGCCCGCAGCGGCGACCAGGAGAGCATTCCGCATCTTGAGAAGCTCAGCAACGATCGGGACGCGGATGTGGCGCAGGAAGGACTGCGAGCCTTGCGGAACTTGCAGGCCAGATTCTAAGTTATTTCGCTTTCCTTTGCTTTTGCTGGCCGACGCGGATCTTGAAGTGCTGCACCTTGGACTCCTGGAACGCCTTGTGATCGTGGCGCGCCACGGCGTCCGCCAGGTACTGATCCACGCTGGCGTCCTTGGGGAGGACGGCCATCAACGTGAAAGTGTCGTTGCAGGTGGGGCAGAAGGCGCGGAAACGCTTTACATTCGGGATTGCCATAACTGCAATCAGTTTAGCATGGTGACATGGTGGGACAGACGATCGCCTTTTGTCGTCTGTCAGCCGGCCCTCCTTCTGCAAGACCCGACAGACCACGAAAGGCGATGGTCTGTCCCACTTACACCGCCATCTCCAGCGGGTCAGTCGTTCGCATTTCCAGCCAGCCTTGCTGCGGCACGGCATCCATGGGCAAACCGGCGTGCCACAGCGAGAACTGGAACCGCAGGCCGCTGCCTGGGGCCACGCCCATCGACTCGAGCGAGATGCGCGCTTCCAGCACGCGCGCGAACGCGCATTCGACCGGCTGGCCGCCCGGCGGAGACGCCGCCAGCTTCACCCCGGTGGCCTGCGCCACGCCATTGGCGAAGCCGATCTCGACCGAGCTGGTGTGCGCGCCGTCCAGCGATTGCACTGTCAATCGCGCCTCCATGCGCGAGAGTTCCCGCTCGCATCCCGAATGGAAATCCACGCGTAAATAGAAGTTCGCGCCGTCGCTGCCGAAATACACTTCCTTCACCAGGAATCTCTTGCCATGCATCGATCCGGAGCGCTCATCCACGCGATAGATTCCCGCGCCGATCCATTCGAAGTACGAGGTCACCTGGCCATCGATCACCGGCGTGACCGGCCCCGATGGCGCGACGTGCACCTCCGGCAGCGTGATGCGCAGGATGGGCCGCGAAAGCTCCTCCGGCGGCGCGAGATTCAGAAAACGGTAGACGTTGGCGAGGTGGCTGCGATAGAGCTGGTCAAATTCCACGCGGTTGGCCGAATGGTGTTCCGGCCCGTACCACCAGCACCAGTCGCTGCCTTCCGCGATCATCAGCTCCTCGAGAGCCAGCCGCCGCTGGTCTTCGGGGACCATGGCGGCCGAGTCGTACGCCCGCCGCGCCCGCAGCAGTTGCGTCCACGCCTGGTTATCTTCCTCGGCCCCGATCCAGACGTCGAAATTGGCGTCGATCCACGATCCCGGAAAAATGTGATCGACCGGCTCCGGCGCCAGCAGCTTCAGAGCCTCGCTCACGGTCACCGCGCGCATCCGCCGGTCCTCCGAAATCCTCCGGTACAGCTCGCGCAGAAAAGGCCGGCCGTTGTGGTCGTAGTATTCCCACGCATTCTCGCCGTCGAGGATGATAGGCACCAGCGCGTCGCGCCCGGCGGCGGCCAGGCCGGCGCAGTTTTCACGGATGCGCCGCAGAAAATCCTCGGCCGCCTGGGCCGCGTCCATCTTGGCGTACACGAATCCGATCAGGTCGCTGAGGAAATGGTCGCGGAAGATCACGTTCAGCGATTTGCCGCCCTGCCGCCAGCAGTACGGACGGTAGAGACCATCCACGGGGACGGCCCGTCCCAAGGTCCGGTCGAGCACCCCGCTGTCGGTCGCGGCCCATTCAAAACCCAGCTCGGAGGCAATCGCGAAGACCTCGTCGGAGACGGAACCCTCGGAGGGCCACAGCCCCACCGGCGCCGCGCCGAAATGGCGCTCAATGTATTCCCGCGCCAGGACGAGCTGGCGGCGCGCATCTTCGGGGTAGCGGAACCGCGGCGGAAGCGGCACGTTGGGATGCGCCACGCTGGCGATGTTCGAATCGCACAGCAGCGGCAGGATGGGATGGTAATACGGGGTGGTCGAAATCTCGATCTGGCCCTGGGCCGCGAGTCTCCGATACACCGGGAGCACCTGGCCCACCATCTCGCGCTGCTTCTCGCTCATGCGTCGCTGGTCGGCCGGGGTGAAGTCGCGCCCGCGCCGGACCCATTCGCGCACCTCCGGGTCCTGGACCTGGAACTCCTCGTCGAACCAGGCAAGCTGCGACCATATTTGCAGGTCGCGAAAATCCTGCGGGCCGAACAGATTCCGCGACCCCGAGCGCTTCTGCCCCTGCCACGAGCCGTACAGCTCGCCGTAGCGCGGGTAGCGGCAGATCATGCGCTCCGGATCGGAGTAGAAGGAGTGTTGCAGCAGGAATGCGCGGTCCGCCTCGGTGAGACTCTCCACCGGCTTGAGGGCTGCCTGGAGAAACGGATCCGCGGCATCGCCCGAGGCGTACTCCGCCACCTGCGCCATCATTGAAGGGACCAGATTGAACGTCTGCCTAACTTCTGGAAACTCCTCCAGAATCCGCGCCATGCCGTAGTAGTCCTTGAGGGCGTGCATGCGCGTCCACGGCAGCTTGTACTCGCCGGACACCAGGTCCTTGTAAAAAGGCTGGTGCATGTGCCAGAGGAAGCACAAATAGACTCGCGCCATATCCTTCTTATCGGCTGAAATAGCTGCGCACCGGAGGGGGCGGCGGGTCTCGGCGAATGGCGCGCCACAAAATATCGTTCAGCGCGTCGTCGTCGTTCTGGTCCGCTTCGTCGAAATTCATGTGCGCCGACGCTCGCGCGGCCGGGGCGTCGGGATTCCGCTGATCCAGGGGGATGCGCGGCTTCTCGGCGGTGTACGGGGCCGGGTCGGGCTGACGCTGGAACGATGCGGTCATGACGTGCGCGCCGGCGTCGAAGTGCGTCATGGGCTGCAGGCCGAGCAGGAATTCGATGGTACGCAGCATCGAGGTGGTGTTATACATGGTGCCATCCACGGCGTGGCGCTTCACCCAGGGCGAAATCAGAAACGCCGGCGAGCGGTGCGAATCCACATGGTCCGGCCCGTTTTGCGCGTCGTCTTCCAGCACGCAAATCACACTCGACGCCCAGAAGCGCGATTTCGAGACGCCCTCCACCAGCATGCCGATGGCGTAGTCGTTGTCCGCCGCCAGGGAAAGCGGCGCGAGCCGCCCGGCCGCGATGCCGTTGGTGTGATCGTTGCCCATCCGCATCACGATGAGGCGCGGCATGTTGCCGGACTTCTCGTATTCGGCTAGCTCGCCGAGAAAAACTCTGGCGCGCTCCACGTCGGGGTATTCCAGGTCGAAACCGCGATACATCCGGTTGGTCGCTTTCACCAGCACCGGGTCGCGCACGGCGGCGATTTGTTCCGACCCGTTAGCGGCGCCCGGCTTGTTGTTGACCATGTAGCCGAAATTCCGAATGGAAAGGCCGGCGGCGGCGGCGTTGGTCCACAGGTAACCGGCGGGGGGCAGCGACGCCGCGTCCTGCTCCTCGAAATCGTAGAGGCGGCGCCGGCCGGCGTACTCGTTGGGCCACAGTTTCTGCACGTAGTCCGGCGCGATGGCCGCGGTGGACCAGTTGTGCCCGTCGGCGCTGACGTCCGAATTCACGTAGAAGTTGTCGAGCAGCACGAATTCCCGAGCCAGTTTGTGGTGGTTGGGCGTGACGTTTTCGCCGAACAGCACCAGCGAGGCGTCGCCATTGCCTTCCTTCATGTCGCCCAGCACCTGGTCGTAGGTGCGGTTCTCCTTCACGATGTAGATGACGTGCTCGATGGGCGGCAACGGGCTGGTCTCTTCCAGTTTGGAGTCCCGGTAGGGCGAGTTGGTGAGGGCGGTCCTGGTCCAGGACTCGAGCTGGCCGCTGGTGAATGGGTCGATCCACGAGGCCGTTCCCGTTTGGATGTACGGCCCGTACCCCGGACGCGCGCCCGGTTCGCCCTGCTCGACGGGCGCCGCACGCTTGGTAGGGTTCGGCCCATCGGGATTGGGATACGAGCGCAGCCCTTTGCCGTTCAGCACCACCAGCGTCCCCGAGGGCAGCGCGCGCACCGCGGTGGGGTACCAGCCGGCGGGAATGAATCCCTCGACGCGGCTGCGCGTTTCGGAGACATCCACCACGGCGGCCGCGTTGGCGTCTGAGCAGGCCACGTAGAGCCGGTTTCCATCGGGGCCGAGCGCCAGCGCCGAGGGTGTCATCCCCAGAGGCTGCCGCGGCGTCATCGACACGTTGATGCTCTCCACCACGCTCAACTGGTTCCCCGAGCTGACCCCCACCGCGTACACGTTGTTGGTATTGGCCGCCGCGACGAACAGGCGCGCGATCCAGGTGGGTTCGCCTTCCGCGGGTTCCGTAGGGGCGCCGCTCCGCCAGACCATATCGGTGGGGTGGGCGCCAATGCGCACGGTGGTGAGCAAGCTGCCGCTGGCCGTGTCATAGTGCCCCAGGGTGCCATCCGCCCAATGGGTCACGAAGAAGGACTTGCCGTCGGGATGGAACAGGATGCGATACGGACGCCTCCCGGTCTTGTAGCGCTCGATCGCCATTCCCGACTGCGGATTGATCACCACCACGGAGTCGCGGTACAGGTCCGCCGCGTACAGCAGGCGCCCGTCGGGCGAAAACGCCACGTCGCCGATGAAATCGCGCGCCGTGCGCTGCTCTGGCGGGACCACGGCAAAGGTGCGCGCCGGCGTCAGCTTCCCGCCGGCAAAGCTGAATTCAAACACCGCCGCGCGCGACCCGCCGCCCACGTACACGCGGTCGCCCTTGGGTGCAAAGGCGAGTCCGAGCCAGCCATCGGCCACCGGCACCCTTGACACCACCCGCGCCGACGCCGTTTCGATGACGCTGACCGAGGGCGGCCGGTAGCCGCCGTTGAGCACCAGCAGATACTTGCCGTCCGGCGAGAGCGCCGTGGCCATGGGAAAGGTGTCGAGCGGCACCTGCTTGCCCACGGGCGCGAGCCGCCAGCCACTATTGAGCAGGAACGCGCCGTCCGGCAGCGGACCTACCCGTTCGCGGGGCGCCGGCTGCGAGCTCGAGCAGCGCCCCCAGGGAAATGAATGCGATCATGAGACCAATTCGAGTCTGGAAAGAAGCTAAAGCGGGTTTCATATGAATCTACCCATTGTACAAGGCGCTGGGTGCGGCAATCTGCTAAAACGGAAAGGCAATCCGATGAGAATCACCTCGTGGGCAACCGTTGTACTGGCGTTTGGGCTGGGGGCGCCTGTGCTCCCGGGCCAGGAAGTCCGGCCGTCCGTCCCGGCCTTCGCGCGGGATCTTTTGCGGGAGCTGGTGGAGATTAATTCCACCTCGGCCTTCGGTTCCACCGCGGCGGACAAGGCTATGGCGGCGCGTTTTCGTTCCGCCGGTTTTCCCGAATCCGACATCATCCTCGCCGGCCCAACCCCGGACAAGCAGAACCTGGTTGTGCGCCTGCGCGGAAAAGGAGCGGCCATGCCAATCCTCCTGATTGCGCACCTGGACGTGGTCGATGCGCCCAGGGAGGGATGGTCCCCCGGACTCGACCCGTTCCGCCTGACCGAGCGCGACGGCTTCTTCTATGGGCGCGGAGTCCTCGATATGAAGAACGGCGTGGCGGGACTCGTCGCCACCCTGATCCGCCTGCGGGCCGAGAGCTTCGTTCCCAGCCGCGACATCATCGTCGCGCTCACCGCGGATGAGGAGGGCGGCAACGCCAATGGGGTCTACTGGCTGCTGGCCAATCACCGGGATTGGATCGACGCCGCCTACTGCCTGAACCTGGACGCCGGCGGCGGCCAGGTCGAGAAGGGCCGCCGTCTCCGCATGACCGTGCAGACGAGCGAGAAGACCAACGTCAGCTTCCAGGCCCAGACGAAGAACCAGGGAGGCCATAGCTCCCTGCCAGTCAAGGAAAACGCCATCTACCAATTGGCCAAGGGTCTGGCGCGGCTTTCAGAGCGCGACCTGCCGTTCCGCTTCAACGAGACCACGCGCCTCTACTTCGAGCGCATGGGGGCGATTGAAACCGGCCAGGTGGCCGCCGATATGAAGGCCGTCGCCAAAGACCCGCCGGATCTGGAGGCTGCCGGGCGCCTCGCGGCCAGCTCGCCATACTACAACGCCATCCTGCGAACCACTTGCGTGGCCACCCGAATCGAGGGCGGGCATGCCAGCAACGCCCTGCCGCAGACGGCCGCGGCGGTGATCAATTGCCGCTTATTCCCGGGCGATACGGTCGAGTCTGTCCGCAACGCCCTGACGGAGGTCCTGGCCGACCCTGGGATAGCCGTAAGGACGATGGCCGCCGGCCGTCCGGCTCCGGCCTCGCCGCTGATGCCCGAAGTGATGGGTGCGGTCGAAAAGGTCACCCAGGAGATGTGGCCCGGGATGCCCGTTTTCCCCGTAATGGACCCCTGGGCCAGCGACTCAATCTTCCTGCGCCGGGCGGACTTTGCGACTTTCGGCGTGAACGGCGCGTTTGGCGAACTGGATGTGGGCAACGCCCACGGCGCCAACGAGCGCATCCCCGTGGATGCGTATTACGACAGCGTCGAGTTCCTATACCGGCTTTTGAAGGCTCTGGTCTGAAAAAGGGGAGAGACGCACTGCTGTCCCCCTTTTCTCCTTTTTTCTCTTTTCCCTGCTAAACTCGAATCAGTTCGCCATCTCATGGACTTTCTCAAAGGGCTGAACGCGCAGCAGCGCGAAGCGGTGATGCATACGGAAGGGCCGCTTCTGATTCTGGCCGGCGCGGGCAGCGGTAAAACCCGCGTCATCACCCACCGCGTTGCGTATATCATTACCGGGCGGCGCGCGCCTCCGTCGGCCGTGCTGGCGGTCACCTTCACCAACAAGGCCGCCAACGAAATGCGGGAGCGCGTCTCCGCGCTGCTCGACAACGCGCAGCTCGATTCCCCGCCCACCATCTGCACCTTCCACTCGTTCTGCGTGCGGATGCTGCGGCGGGACGGCGATCCGCTGGCGCGCATCCGCCCCGGTTTCACGCGGCGTTTCAGCATCTACGACGAGGAGGACCAGCTCGGCATCGTCAAGGCCACCTACCGCGGTCTCGGCCTGGACGAAAAAGACTTCATGCAGTACCGCGCGGCGCTCTCCAAGATCAGCCACGCCAAGAACCGGAAGGAGACGCCGCAGGAGATCTTCAAGCGCGCCATCAACAAGGAAACCGAGACGCTGGCCACCGTGTTCGAGGAATATGAAAAAGCGCTGCAGGCGGCCAACGCCCTGGATTTCGACGACCTGCTGCTGGAAGCGGTCCGCCTGCTCAGCCACGACGATGCCACGCGCGAGGCGTGGAACCAGCGGCTGAGCTACCTCATGATCGACGAGTACCAGGACACCAATCGCCCCCAGTACGAGCTGATGCGCCTCGTCTCCCAGCAGCATCGCAACGTGTGCGTGGTGGGGGACGAAGATCAGTCGATCTATAGCTGGCGCGGCGCGGACATCCGCAACATTCTGGATTTCGAGCGCGATTTCCCCAAAGCCCGCACCATCCGGCTGGAGCAGAACTACCGATCGACGAAGACCATCCTGGCGGCGGCGGGCGCGGTGGTGGAGAACAACAAGGCGCGCAAGGGGAAGAAACTGTGGACGGAAGGAGCGGAGGGCGAGCACGTGGGCCTGTATGCCGCCTTCGACGCCGAGAACGAAGCGCTGTTCATCGCCGACACCACGGAAAAACATCTAGCGGCGAATCCCGGCGATCACGTGGCGATTCTGTATCGCACGCATGCCCAGTCGCGGCGGATCGAAGAGGCGCTGCGGCGCTACGGGCGCAAGTACAACATCGTGGGGGGCTTCAGTTTTTACCAGCGCGCGGAAATCAAAGACACGGTGGCGTACTTGAAGCTGGCGGCCTCGAACTCCGATTCGGTGAGCCTGCTGAGGGTCATCAACACACCGGCGCGGGGCATCGGCCGCACCACCGTGGAGCAGATCGAGCGCTATGGGCGGGAGCACGGGCTGAACCTGTGGGACTCGATCGGCCGCATCATCGACGATGAGCATCTTTCGACGCGGTCGCAGTCCTCGTTGGTGACGTTCCGCAACCTGATTCAGGAACTTTCCCTGGTGGCCAGCGATTCGCCGCTGCCGGACCTGCTGAAGTTCATCCTGGAACGCACCGGGTATCGCCGCATGTTGCAACACGAGAAGACGCCGGAATCGGAGACGCGCCTGGAGAACCTGGACGAACTGGTGAACGCGGCGGCGGAGGCGGGCGAGCGCGGCGAAACCATTGCGGATTTCCTGGACCATGCCGCGCTGGTGTCCGAGGCGGACGCGTTCGACGAAGCCTCGCCGGTGAACCTGATGACGCTGCACAACGCCAAGGGGCTGGAGTTTCCGCTGGTCTTCCTGTCCGGGCTGGAGATGGGGCTGTTCCCGCACAGCCGGTCGATGGATTCCGAGGAAATGCTGGAAGAGGAGCGGCGGCTGTGTTACGTGGGAATGACGCGGGCGCGCAAGCGGCTGATCCTGACGTGGGCCAAGTACCGGCGGCGGTTCGGCGCCGGAGAGCAGGAGCGGACTACGCCGTCGTGGTTTCTGAACGAAGTGCCGGCGCACCTGATCGCCGACCTGGGCCCGCGGGACGAGCCCGGCGAGGTGGATCTCCTGACCGAGCGCCTGGACGTGCGGCAATCGGCGCGGCGCAACACGTTCACGGGGAAAACCTACAATTCGGTGGAGAACATCTCGGAGTTTTTCAGCGATCGGGGAATGCCCTTCAAGCCGGGCCAGCCGGCCGCGCCGCCGCGGCCCGACCTCAAGACCCCGCCGGTTCCGCCCCGCCTGGTGGGTACGCCTGCCAAGCCTCTGACTGTGGCTCCCCCGCCTGATCGCCGGGGCGTGCGGGCGGGCATGACGGTGGAACATCCCAAATACGGCACGGGAACGGTGGTGCGTCGCGAAGGCGATGGCGAAGATGCTAAGATCACTGTTAACTTCCCTCGTTACGGCGTGAAGAAGCTGGTCGAAAAATACGCAGGACTGAAAAGAAACTGATGAACACGACGAACGTCACCGACACCACGGAACGCAAGAAGCTGAAGCGCGCGGCGCGCAAGAAGGCGGGGCCCAAGGCGAAACGCGCGGCGGGGGTGGCCCGCGGCGCGTCGAAGAAGAAGATCCGCCACCAGGCGCAGGGCCAGCGCAAGCGGTAACGGGCGAGGCGGGGCGCAGTGGGCCTGTTCCGCACGAAAAGCATCGATGGACTGATCGCCGCTTCCGAAGAGCCGGAGAAAAAGCTTCGGCGCACGCTGGGACCGTGGAGCCTGACGGCTTTCGGCATCGGCGCGGTGATCGGATCGGGCATTTTCATCCTCACCGGGACGGCGGCCGCCGGAGAGACCCTCAGCTACAAGTCCATCCTGCACGCCCCCGTCATGGATTTGATTCTCCATGGCTCGCGTACGCTTGCCACCACCGGGCGGCCCGGCGCGGGCCCGGGCATTTCGCTCTCTTTCCTGCTGACGGCGTTCGCGTGCAGTTTCGCGGCGCTGTGCTACGCCGAGCTGGCATCCATGATCCCCATTGCCGGCAGCGCTTACACCTATGCTTATGCCACACTGGGCGAGCTGATCGCGTGGATCATCGGCTGGGACCTGATTCTGGAGTACGCCGTCTCGAACATGGCGGTGGCGGCGGGGTTTTCCGGTTATCTGCAAGACGTTCTGGAAAACCTCTTCGGTTGGCACCTGCCGGCCAAGCTCTCCGCGCCGCCTATTGTGGGCGATCACTTGACCGGCGCCTGGTTCAATCTGCCGGCGCTGATCGTCCTGCTGGTGCTGACCTACATTCTGGTGATCGGCGTGCGTGAGAGCGCGGGGACCAACAATGCCATGGTGGCCATCAAAATTGCCGCCATTCTGATCTTCGTGCTGGGCGCGGCGCGGGCGGTGAACACCGCCAACTGGCATCCCTTCCTGCCCAACGGCTTTTCCGGCGTGCTGACCGGCTCGGCCATCGTCTTCTTCACCTACATCGGCTTCGATTCGGTTTCCACGGCGGCCGAGGAGTGCCGGAACCCGCAGCGCGACCTGCCCTTCGGCATCATCATGACGCTGGTGATCTGCGCCGTGCTGTATATCTCGGTGGCGCTGGTATTGACGGGCATCGCTCCGTGGAGAAGCCTGACGGGCCAGGCGCCCGTGGCCGACGCGCTCAAGGCCCTGGGATACAACGGTATTCGGCGGTGGGTGAGCATCGGCGCCATTCTGGGGATGATTTCCTCGCTGCTGGTATTTCAATACGGGCAGGCGCGCATCTGGTTTGCGATGTCGCGCGACGGTCTGCTGCCGAAGGCGTTCTCCAAAGTGCACCCGGTGCATAAGACGCCGCATATCAGCACGTGGGTGGCGGGGCTGGTGGTGGGCATTCCGGCGGGCATTCTGGACATCGGCACGTTCGCGGACCTGGCCAACATCGGGACGCTGTTCGCGTTCATCCTGGTGTCAGTCGGCGTGATTGTGCTGCGCCGAAAACAGCCCGGGCGCGCGCGTGGCTTCCGGGTTCCCGGCTCACCCTGGCTGCCGATGATATCGATCGCCTTCTGCCTGGTTCTGATGGTGGCTCTTCCACTGGAAACGTGGGTGCGGTTCTTTGTCTGGCTGACGATCGGTTTCGCCATCTACTTCCCGTTCGGACGCAAGCACAGCGCCCTGGCCGGAAAGTGACGCCCGGCCCCCGGCCGCTCCGCGTGTTAACGTGAAATCCAGGAATGAACATTCTCTTCATCGGGGATATCTTCGCTTCTCCCGGGCGCAGGATCGTCGCCGATCATCTCCAGGACATCGTGGAAGCCAACGGCATCGACCTGACCATTGCCAACGCGGAGAATGCGGCTGGGGGATTCGGTCTCACGCCGGCGATCGCGGAGGAATTATTCGGTCTGGGCCTGGACGTGCTGACGTCCGGCAACCACGTTTGGGACAAGCGGGAGGTGCACGATTACCTGCGGCGCCAGCCGCGGCTGCTGCGTCCCGCCAACTATCCCGAAGCTCCAGGCCAGGGGGTGATCGTGTGGCGCGCGCGCAACGGCGTGGATTGCGCGGTGATCAACCTCCAGGGCCGCACGTACATGGCGTCCACGGATTGCCCGTTCCGCAAAGCCGACCAGATTCTGGGCGCGCTCGATCCCGCCATCAAGGTGAGATTCGTGGATTTTCACGCGGAGGCGACCAGCGAGAAGATCGCCCTGGGCTGGTACCTGGACGGGCGCGTTTCGGCGGTGATCGGAACCCACAC
Organism: Bryobacterales bacterium; assembly: GCA_963768385.1. Classification (GTDB taxonomy): domain Bacteria; phylum Acidobacteriota; class Terriglobia; order Bryobacterales; family Bryobacteraceae; genus Fen-178. The sequence continues at coordinate 289,985 of CAVYHQ010000009.1, read as the reverse complement.
CCATGTGCCCACGGCGGACACCCGCATTCTTCCGGGAGGCGCCGCGTACCAGACGGACTGCGGCATGACCGGGCCGTACCATTCGGTGATCGGGGTGCAAATCGATATCGTGGTCGAGCGCTTCCTGACGGGCTTGCCGGTGCGCATGGAGGCGGCGCGGCAGAGCCCCGAGTTGCACGCCGTGATCGTCGACGTCGACGAAACCACGGGCAAGGCGCGCGCCATCCGGCGCCATGCCATCGCCGGGGACTGAACCGATGGACGCTTCCAGCCCCCTTCCGGATATCACCGCCCTGTACATTCAGGAAATCGGCGCGCTGCTGTTTGGGATGGTGTTTCTGTTCCTGTACCGGCAGTCGCGGGTGGTCTATTTCGGGCTGTGGGCCATCGCCTGGGGGTTGCGGATACTGGCCGCCTTTTTCGGATTCGAGCTGCTGAGAACGGCGCACTCCGGATGGCTGGCGCCGTACGCCACCTTCGAATTCGCTTTCGCCATCGTGCTGATCGCGGCGGCGCGCGCGGGCTTTGCCTCGGGCATCAAGGACTGGCGCACGGTGCTCCGGCTGATCTCGATCCTGCCTATTTTCGTGGCGCTGGTGTGGGCCTTCGGCTTGTACTCACGGGTGGAGGCGTATTACGCCTCGCATGCGGTGGTGCTGAGCCTGGTGTACCTCTATAACTTCTTCACCCTGCGGCGCAACGCCGGCGTCGGCGCGCGCGTCTTCCGCTTTTCGCTGCTGGTGCTGGCGGTGGTGTTTCTCGAGCATGCCGTTCTGGTCTGGTACCTTTATGACACCGGCAGCGCGCCGGCATGGGCCCGTTACCTGCACCATGAGACATACTACGATTTCGCTCTGCATTGCGTGCTGGCATTCGCCGCCATGGCGATGTGGAGCGAAAGCCAGATCGATCGCATAGGGGAGCTGCGCGCGGAGTTGGACCACCTGCGCCGCGAAAGCGAGCAGGGCCCCGATCTGGACCGGTTGACGGGCCTGTTAAACCAGGCCGCGCTGGCGCGACGGATCGAGGATCCCGCGGACTTCGACGGAGTGGCAGCGGTCTGCGACATGGACAACTTCAAGGACGTCAACGACCGCTACGGCCACCTGGCGGGCGATGAGATTCTGCGCAACATCGGCAACCTGCTGCGCTCTTCCATCCGTCACGAGGACGAGGCGTTCCGCTGGGGCGGCGACGAATTCGTGATCCTGTTCCACAACCAGCGCGCCGAGGTGGCGCGCACGCGCATGAGCGGCATCGAAGCGCGTCTGCGGGAGTTTCGGGTTCGCGGGTACGGGGTCCTGCCGATTTCGTTCAGTTGGGGAACCGCCGACGCGCGCGGCCGGGCCCTGCGCGAGACGCTGGACGAGGCGGACCGCAACATGTACGCGCTGAAGCGCACGCGGGCCAGGTCCCCCGGACCTCCGCGGGAACAGCCTCCCGGGCAAACCCGGTGACAGACCGATAAGTCCGCGCGGCGCACGGCCCAGAGGGCACCCCGGCGCCTTGGGACAGATTGGTCAGTCACCGGGTTTGCTCTCTACTGGTTCTTCACCGCGATGGTGGGCTGGTAGCCGGTGGAAGCAGATTGGCTGGCGTAGTTGTTCATCCGGACTAAGACAGGAACCTGTCCTCCCGGCCCCGTATTCTTGGGGATACGCACGTTGATTTGCCAGACACCGGGAAACTGCGGCGCGAGTCCGGAGAACTGGACGTTTTCGACGCCGGCTTCCTGGGTGCAGCTCGAATCGTCCACGTCGCAGGCGTTGATCCAGACGTGGGGCAGTGCCGAAGTCTTCACCAGCCCTCCTCGCGGAATGTCTCCGTCCGGCGGAGCGCCCTGCACAAAGCCCTGTCCCGTGGCGTAGATCGAAATGTACGCACCAGCCGCCGCCGGGTTGCCGGGACTGTTGGGTGTCCCGTCCACAGCGTTGATCACCGCGGCCTGCCGGCACTTCCCGCCAGCCAGCGAGCAGGAGGTCGATGCCGCTGAGACGAAGAGGGCCGGAGAAACCGTGTTCATGGCCACCAGGCCATCGGCCAGAATCTGGCCGGTGGATTGCCGCACCACCTGCACGTCCACGCCCGTTGGGGCGCTGGTGGGTGCGCTCATGGGGACCAAGAAGTTGATCTGGCCCGGTGAGACGTACAACAGCGGCGCCGGCTGGCCATTGAACAGCACCTGGGTGTCGGCCAGAAGCGTTGGGAGGGGTAGTGGGTTGGGCAGGTCACCGGCGCTGGCTGTTGCCGAACCGAATGTGACGCCTAGCGGGTAGATGCTGGCGAGGACTCCCGGAGAAAGCGGCTGGGTGGCGAGGAAACTGGCTCCGTTCACTGCCGTCAAGCCAGGGTAGTAGAATTCCACACGGTTGGAAAGGTCGGCGACCAAGAGATCGCCGTACTGGTCCTCGGTCAGCGCCAGCGGCGCACCGTAGTATCCCACGACGCCGCCGTTGGGACCGCCGGTCTGGAAATAGTGTTCGAAATCGGGGAACCTCAGGCTTCTGAGGTTGCCCGTATCGGTGACCCAAATCTCACCGGTGAGCGGGCTGACATAGATTCCTCGCGGCGCACTAAGGGGGGTGATAACGGGTTGCAGCGCGAGAGCGTGGCCGGTGGGAGTGCCCGGGTCGTGGGGATCTCCGAAGATCATCACGCGGTTGTTGCCGGTGTCCGCTACGTACAGGAAGCCGTAACTGTCGGTCGAGACGTGGTGCGGCGCGCTCATGGAGTAATAGTCGGTCCCTTTCACGACGGTGACGAAATCCGGCTGTCCGAATACCTTGAAGGCGGACTCCCCCTGGGGCGAAGTGAGGTCGCCGTTGGCCATCGGGAAATAGAGCACGCGATTGTACTGCAGATCCGAAACCAGCAGCCCGTTGACGCCGGAAAATGCCAGCCCATAAGGCTGGGCCATGAAGAATGCGCTGGGCCCGGGGTTGGTGGAAGAGAAGTCGGTCTGCCCCAGCACGCGGTCGGCAGCGGGCAAGCTCCCCTGGTGCGCGAAGGGCGCGGGAAACCGCAGCACGCGCCCGTTGCCGGAATCCGCCACATAGAGGTTGCCGCCCGAATCCACCGCCAGGCCGACGGGGCTGCAGAGACTGGATTGCGTGGGGTGGTTCAAATTGCCGCTGGGATAGTTGCACAGCGCCCTTTGCATGTCCGGCTGGCCAATGACAATATCCGCATAGGATCCCGGCTTCACGCTGCGGGCATCCTTGAAGCCCAGCACGCGGTTGTTGCACGGGTCGGACACGTAGAGGTGCGGCGTGTCGCCGGTGCTATCGATGGCCAGCCCCGCATCCGCGCAAGAGAACTGGACGTTCTGCGAGCCGTTCAGCGTGACGAACTGCGAGTAAAACGCAAACTCGCGCCCTTCGATCAGGTTGATGGAGAAGGTGTCCATACGGTCCTGCCCCAGGACCCGGTTGGCGGAGGTGTAGGCGCCGGCTTGCTGCGGCATGCCGATGACGCGGTTGTTGCCGGCGTCGGCAATGAGCAGGTCGGTGCCCGCGAGAGCGACGGCCACCGGCGCGGACAGCGTGCTGGCGGAGGGCGACGGGTTCCCGTTGTTAGGGGCGCGGCACGCTTGCCCCGGCCAGGCCGCGCAACTATTTGCTTGTCCGATGATGGCCTTGGCTTGCGGCGAAGCGCTCTGCTGAAGGATGGAGTATGGGTCGAAGAGCAAAATACGATGGCTCCCCGTATCCACCACCCCGATGCCCGGGAGGCTGGGAAGCACGACAATGCCCTGCGGGTTGAGCATCAGGGTGCGATCGACCTGTGCCTGGGTCATGGGGGTGCCTCCGCATGCCGCGGACGGCGTCGGCATTCCCAAGATCTGCGCGGCCGTTATGGTCGAGATGGGGAGGAGGGACAACTTGGGGAAAATCAGGACACGCCCCGGCAGGCACGACGAGCTCCCGCCGCTGTCGGACACGAACAGGTTCCCCGCCGTATCGACGGCAATCCCCGCTGGAACCGCGAACCGGTTGGTCACCGCAAAGCTATTGGCATTGGTCCCATCCAGAGGACTCGCGGTGGCGGTGAACGAGTCCTGGCCGATCTCTATATCGGCCGAATACCCGCCCCCTGCCGTGGTGACATCCGCCATGCGGAATCGCAGCACGCGCCGGTTGCCGGGGTCCGTCACCCACATGTTCCCGGAGCCGTCAAAGGCAATGCTGGCCACGAAAGCTTGGGTGATGGCCCCGGTGGTGCTGAGCGCGGCCGTGAAGATCCCCTGCGGGCTGGGCAGCCCGCTGGGGTAGTTCGGCGCGCGGAAATTCGTACTCGAACTCGAACTCGAACTTGGAACTGATTGGCCGATGTAGGTTTGCGGAGACACCTGGCCGGTCAGGGGGACCTGGGAGAATGGATTGGCGTAGCGCAGCACCCGGTTATTGCCGCTGTCCACGACATAAAGGTCGCGATTGTAAACCGCCAGGCCGGTGGGGTAGTACAAACCACCCGGGAAAGTACCGACACCCGGTCCCTGGGGCACGGTGCTGTACAGGTCGGGTTGCCCAATCACGAGGTCGGCATAGGCTCCGTTGGCGAAACTGGCGGCGTTCTTCCATGCCAGCACGCGGTTGTTGTCGGTGTCGGCGACGTAGACGATGGGCGGCGAGACGGAGGTATCGACGGCGATACCCTCTGGCGAGTATAATTCGCGGCCGTCCACGTAGTTCGGGGCGCCGGACTCGGGAATCAGTATGGGCTGGCCGACGGCGCGGGATGGAAGGGGGCTCAGCGTGACCTGTGGGAAACCCGCGGTGGCGCCCAATAACGTCAGGAAAAAGACGGAAATATGCTGGATTTTCATCGAGTCCTCAAGGGTAGCGCAACACGGAAAGCGCTCTCTCTAAAGGATAGCAAACACGCAAGCGTGAGCAAACACGCGCCAGTACGGGCGTGGTACCGTACGTTTCAGTCCCTCTGCTACACTGTGGGTTGATCCCCACCACTGCTCGCAGGCTGCGGGTTTCCGCTGTCGGTTATCTGAATACAACACCGCTGGTTTGGGGGATGCTGCACGGCCCGCAGGCGGGTCTTTTCGACCTGGATTTCCGCATTCCGTCGGGCTGCGCCGACGACTTGGCCGTGGGCGCCGCCGACATCGGCATCATCCCCTCATTCGAGTTGATCCGGCAGGACCTCGAGGTCATTCCGGGCGCTGGTATCGCGTGTCACGGTCGGGTGCGGAGTATTCTGCTGGTTTCCTCGCGCCCGGCGCCGGAAATCCGGACACTGGCGGCGGACTGGAGCTCGCGGACGTCGGTGGAGCTGGTCCGCATCATTTTGGAACGGCGCTATGGGGCGGCGCCGGTATCGATTTCGCATCCTCCCGATCTGGAAGCGATGTTGCGTGTGGCCGATGCGGCGATGATCATTGGAGACCCCGCGTTGCGCATCGACACCGCGCACCTGCCCTATTACGTTTACGATTTGGGAGGCGAGTGGGTGGAGATGACGGGGCTGCCCATGGTGTTCGCGGTATGGGCTGGCCACAAAGGCGTGGTCACCCCGGAGGTGACCGAGGCGTTCCGGGAGTCCTGCCGGTACGGGCGCGCGCGCATCGATGAGATTGTGGCGTCGGAGGCGCCGCGGCGCGGTTTCGCGCCCGATTTCGTCGAAGAATACCTGACGCGGAGAATTGTCAACGAATTGGGCCCGCGCGAATACCAGGGGATGGACCTGTTCTTGAGCTACGCCAGGCAGTTGCCGCCGCGGGGCAGTTCTTCGGACGTGCCGGGCCGCGGCGCTCCGGTTTGACCGGCGGTCCGCCGGTTGCCTATACTGAAAGGACAACGATGTATATTTTGTTCTTGCTGGTTCATGTAGTGGTGTGCATTTTCCTGATTATTGTGGTGTTGCTGCAAAGCGGGAAGGCGGCGGACCTGGCGGGCGCGTTTGGCGGCATGGGTTCGCAGACGGCTTTTGGCCCGCGCGGGTCGGCGACGCTGCTCTCGAAGGCGACCACGATCTCGGCGGTACTCTTCATGATTACCTCGCTGTCGCTTTCGATCCTGGCCACGCGGAATGCGGGCTTAGGCACGACGGTGCTGGAGGCCACGCCGGCGGGCAGCGCTCCGGTGAAGGGCGCGCCGGTTCCGGTTCAGGTTCCGGGCCGGCCCACGAACGCGACCCCATCGGGCGGAAAGACGATACCGCTTCCTTTGCCGCCGCCGCCGAATCAGCAAAGCGCACCGACCCAGGCGCCGGCAGCGCCGGCCAAGAAGTAGCATCCCGGAACGCGGAGGTGGCGGAATTGGCAGACGCACTAGCTTGAGGTGCTAGCGGGAGCAATCTCGTGGGGGTTCAAGTCCCCCTCTCCGCACCACTTTTTAGTACGTGTTTTCATTAGTTTACGGGCGCCATTTTTTCGTGTGACTTTTTTGTGACTGGGTTTGTAACGGCGGCGCTCGCAAAATGCGCGAACATGAGGCGGTCGATAATCGCTTGACGCCCCTTGGACCACTTGCCGTAATGCATCCGGACGACCTCGGGGCTGTTCCCCAGGATGTCGGCCACTTCCTCGAACGTGGCGCCCTGCTCCAGTAGGCGGGTGGCCAAGGTATGCCGATACCGATGAGCGTGGGCGCCCTTCACCCCTGATTTCTTGAACACGGCGGAAAGGGTTCGTTCCGCGATCCCGACCACGGCCCGGCGCGAGCTCTGGCCGTTCCAGAAATAGTAAGGGCAGTCCTGAGCAGCGTTCCGCGGCAGCGGTAGCGCATCCAGAACCAGCTTCACGCTCTCGGGGATCGGCAGGAACACCGCATCGCCCGTCTTCTGGGTGTACAGAAAGACTCGCCAGGTATTCTTCTCGGCGTCGCGGGACACCGCATCTTTGCGCAGTGTGCAGACGTCCGACACGCGAAGCGCCGTGTGGCGGAGCAGCAGGATCATGGCCCGCGCCCGAAGCTGCTCGTAGCGCGCGCCGCTGCGGTGGTACTTTCCGCCCCCGATCTGATCGCAAGCCGCCAGGATTTGACTCTCTTCCGGAAGCGTGTAGGGCACCACTTCGTTCGGCTTGAGATTCCGCGGCGCCTTCAGTTCCTTGGCCGGGTTGCTGGCGATCCACTTGCGGCTGGCGCAGAAGCCGAAGAAGGTGATCAGCATTTGCCGCTCTACCTTCCACGTCACTTTACCGATGCCTCGGGTCCCCCGAAAATCCTCCAGGGCTTCCGCAGTGACCTCTGCCACCGCCTGGACACCCGAACGTTCACAGAATGCTACGAGGAGTCGCAGGGCACAGCGATACTTCTTCCAGGTCCCGCGTTCGGAATCTCCGCGGTACTTTTCATCCGGGCCGATCTCACCGTGGGTCTTCAGGAAGCGCTCCACTGCCGCCGAGACCGTGAGTGTGGCTGCTGCCGGCGCGTTTCCCAACTCACAGGCGTCCACCATTGCATGCTCGCTGACAAGTCGGGCGTCGAGGTTTCGTATCAATTCCGCCAGCCGTCGGTCAGCAAGCTGCCGGCTCCTCGTTTTGAGGGATTGCCGTACCCTCTGCCCATGGTGGTCACCATCGACGTGGAACGGGCAATTGCACTTATCCGCACGCACTTCTCGGCCGCCTGGTCCGAAAAATCGGCAGGTCTTGAGGTGGCGCCGGAATGCGTACAGGCCACTGTCTGCGTTCACGGTGTTCACATTACCTCGAAACCCAGCAAATCAATGGATTCGGTCCTTGGTGGTGCGTTTGGCATACACCCTTGCTGCGGCGCTCGCGGAAATCGTGATCGTGGTGTAGTCGCGCTTGGCGCGACGGCCGACGTTGGGCTGTCGCAGGATGCCAGGACCGTATTCGTCCCGGAACCATTCGCGAACGGTTTTTTGACTAAATCCCCAGAGGCGTGCCCAATAGGCGATGGGATGGTGCCGCTCCTCAAAGGCTTGCGGCAGGGAAACCGCAAGCGGAGCTTTGCCCTGGTCAATCACGGCCAGCCCCTTGTGAGCTTCGCATTGCGGATTGCGCGGGCGAACTGTTGCCCGTTTTGCCTGTCTGTCATTGCGTTCTACTCGTGGTTTGGTCCTTTGGGTTTCGCTTTCTGGGCCTCAGGCGAAATTGGCCGCAGCTCTAATTCCGTGTCCGACAAAGGTGCCACCCGCTCGGATGCCTGAGACTGGTCAGTGTCAGCGTTCATCTCTGCCTCCCTGGCCGCAGGCAGAAGCCGAGGCGCGGGAGATATCTGTGCCGGGGTAGCGGCCGGACCGGGTAGAGCCTTGGTGCTCGACAAGGTCACAATCGCGGAACGCTGGCGCGACCTCTCGGCCGCGTCTACCGCGCGCTCCAGCTCCGCCAGGCGTGTCTCGATATCCAGATCCAACGCCTCCCGCGCGAGACCAAAAGTGCCCAACGCGGCGCGTATCCGACCGGACGCTGGCGTGGCGGGATCTACCATCAGCTTCAAGAGAACCGAAGCGGCGGCGGGGGTGTACTGCTGGACGCGGGCGTAGGCCTGCTCCACGACTTCCCAGCGGGCTCGCCGATACTCCTCGATGAACTCCGGCCGCCGCAACCAGCGTTTGAGGGTGCTGAGGTCAATGCCCACGACGCGGGCGGCTTCCGCCTGGTTCTTCTCCGCGAGCAAGGCCGCGATGGCCGCCTCCTTCTTGCGCCCGAATTTGCTTCCATGCCCCTTCATTTAGGGTGCACCTGGGGGCATCTGGGGGCATCTGCGCGCGCAGCGCCCGGCTCTGGGTTTCGACGGCGGCAATCTCCGCGTGGCAGCGGCCGATTCATGCTGCGTTGCCGTGCGATTTCGTCGAACGTGCGCCCGTCGCCGTCGAGAGTTGCGCACTTCCCCGAATACTGTTGCCACCGAACGATGATGACTTGGGCGTACTTCGGATCGATTTCTATCAGGCGCGCTTTGCGGCCGCGGTGCTCGCAAGCGATCAAGGTAGAACCCGCGCCGGCGCAGAAGTCCGCACAGATATCGCCGGCCTTGCTGCTGTTCACCAGGGCGCGCTCGATCAGTTCCACCGGCTTCATCGTTGGGTGAAGCCGGTTCGCCGCCGGCTTGTTTTCCTGCCACAGCGTGGATTGCGATTTGTCGCCATACCAGGCGTCGCTTTGGCCCGCCACGTGACAGTAGAAGATCGGCTCATGTTGGAATTTGTACCGACCGAAGCCCCAGGCGAAGGTGTTCTTAGCCCAGATAATCTGGCAGCAGACCTCGAAGCCCGCGGCTTCTAGCACGTTCTGAAACTCGCGTTGCCAGGATGAGGAATGGCACACGTAGAGGGACGCGCCGAGCTTGATCGCGGCGCGGCACGACCGAAACACAGCTTCCAGGAACTGCTTGAACTGACTGTCGGACATCCGGTCGTTTGGGATCGTCAGGTGATCCTCGGTATAGCCTTCGTAGTCTGTGTTATACGGCGGGTCGATGAAGACCAGGTCGGCCGAGTCGCCGGCCATCAGGCGCGCGATATCAGCGGGAGCCGTAGCATCCCCCACGAGCAGTTTGTGGTCTTTGCCCAGCCGCCAGAGGTCGCCGGGCATCGTGACCGAAGCCTCGGCAACCTCCGGAACAGCGTCTTCGTCGGTCAGTCCTTCGACGGCGTCCGCGGCTGCCAACAGGCGCGCGAGTTCTTGGTCGTCGAAGCCGAGCAGACTCAGGTCAAAGCTCTCCTCGTGGAGGGCCGCCAGTTCCAGCCGTAAGGTCTCTTCGTCCCAGGAAGCGCCGCTGATCGCAAGCTGGTTATCGGCGACGGCCAAGGCGCGGCGTTCGACTTCAGACAGGTGCCCCAGGACAATGACCGGAACTTCGCGCATGCCCAGCGTCTGGGCCGCCCGCAGGCGCCCGTCACCAGCGATGAGCCCGCCGTCCGCCCCAACGAGTATCGGGTTTACGAAGCCGAATGCCTGGATGGAGGCGGCGATCTGCGCCACCTGCTCGGGGGAGTGCGTGCGCGGATTAGCGTCGCCCGGGATTAGTCGACCCACGGGCCAGCGCTCGATTTGGATATCCAGATTTCTCACAAGTCCTGCCGTTCTGAATTTGGCAGGGCGTCCCAGGGAGGAGGTGTCGCCCGGAGTTCGTGCTGCGATTCTGCGTTGTCTCAGCTTGCCCATACCATCCGAGAACATTTTTGTCTTATTTTGTCTTATGCTGGTCAGAGGAGTCGAGGAACTTGACGTGACATCGCGTGACGTTTTTTTGGATGCTCTGCGGATGGATTCCGGAGTGCTCACGCGCCCGACCGATCTTCGGAGACATTGGAACTTCATCCAGGAGATCAAACTCCGGCAAGGGAGGTTGATCTGGCGCATGGGGCAGGCGCGAGTAGTGCGTTACGGACTTATGTATGATGGAAACCTGGCCCGCCGCGCGATCCACATACGGCAGCAGGCCGAACATGATGGCCGCGGAGTTCTGGATGAGTTCATAGAACTGGCCGAACGTGACGATACGGCAATCCTGAACTACGCCAGAACGTGGGGAGTTCTGGGACTCTGCCAGCATCACCTCCCGTACTTGCACGGCAGCCCGCATGAATATTTGCGGTTGCCACCACAGGACCCCACCTTCACGAGTCGGCAACGGACGACCAGCGCATGCTTCCCGCTCGGTGCTGAGCCGTTGGAGGTTTGGCGGTTCTTTTCCAGGCAAGCCAAGGCGCTGCTGCGGATTGCGGCTAATCTTCAGCAAGTAGCGCTCGGAGAACCTGACGATTGGTTCATAGTTTTACGCGCCCGCGTTTCTCCAAAACAGGATCTAGAAAGTCATCGGGCTTGTTGGGCCGATGCCGTCGAGTCTTGGATGACACTGGGAGATGTCAGGCCGCGAATCGACTCCCTAAACCAGAGGATTACGTGGGCAGGTGCGGATCTGTTTGGTGAGTTGGCCGTCCAACTGGCGCTCGTCGGCGTGAGGGCGGACGGGGAGGTGCACTGCACGAACTGCGGTAAGGCGTACGCACCAAAGAAGCAGATTACGCGGGGCGGTGTGCACTACTGTTGCGAGCCTCGCTGCCAGAAAGTGGCGAGTGCTCTCCGCGCAGCGCGATACCGAGGGAGCAAGAGCGAGTTCGCACGGGAGAAGAGCGACGTACGGAAGTTGCGATTCCGTGGGGTTTTTGATTCCCGAACCAATGACCCGCTCTTCTCGTAATCGTCTAAAGGTGGTCCTCGATCTGATCTTCGATGCTCTCCCGGATCTCCTCGGCACTCATGTCCGGATTTTCCAGTAACTCGTCGATCAGCGCTTCCCGAATCAGCGGTCGCAGCCGGTCCGCATCGCGGCGCATCTCCCCGTGTCCGCCGTCGAACTCGTATTCCTCTTTGAGGTACCGCGCGATGTGGTCAAGCCGATAATCGGCTTTCCACGCCACCCGGGCTTTCCCTTCCGCGTGGCGACCGCCGGTTTATAAGGTGCGAGGGCGGTTTCTCCGGCCTTCTCAAGCTGCTTTGATTCGACACCAATGGTTAGCGCCGCCAGCGCCTCCCGCACCGCTTCCGCCGATCATCCGCCCATATGGATTCCCATCGGAATTAGCTTGCAAATCGGGCGAATCCGAGTGATCCATGGGATCGCGGTGATCACCGCCCAAGGAGAACGTAGTATGAACGGCATTCCAGCAGAAACCGCCAACACCGGGGCCGGTGCCCCGGCCGAGCAGCCAACCCCCGCCAAAGAGCCGCGGTCTGCGGCACAGAAGGCCCACGTTGCGCCGTCTAAGGCCAGGTCGGGCAAGCAGGCCACCCCGGCGAAGAAGGCCAACAAAGGCGCGACGTCGGCCAAGTCGCCCAAGAAGACAACCGGCGCCCGCCAGGGCAGCAAAACCGCCAAGGTCCTCGACCTGCTGAAACGCTCCGGCGGCGCCTCCCTGAAGGAACTCAGGAAAGCCACCGGTTGGCAGGCCCACTCGGTCCGTGGGTTCCTGTCCGGCACCCTGGGCAAGAAGATGGGGCTGACGGTTACTTCCACCAAGGCCGAGGACGAAGAGCGCCGCTACTCGGTCAAAGGCTGAAGCCCAGGGATTCGGTTCCCTCTGGCCACCGGGGTTCCCCCTCGGCGGCTCTTCTTTGTCCGCTCCCCGAGAGCAGCAGCCTCAGTTCGCCCGCCCAGCCCGCCAGCAAGTCTCTCACCGCATGCCCGCTCAATGGTCTGGGCGGAGCCGATCCGTCTACGAGGTCATCGCTGCCGCAAAGGTAGTGTGCGATAACAACGCCCTCTACACAGCCGATTGCCGCGAGCGGAGACCGTTCCGGCGACACTTTGTGAGTATCCGACCACACGCCCACTATCGGATCTGCAACGCCCTCTATCTCCCTTTCCCTCGGAACTCGCCTCGACGAGCCGCACGACATTGACGACAGCCAATGTCACTATACCGCGCGGCACAGCCAATTGAAGGTTCGATTCACTCAGTCATCGAGAAACTCCTCCACGTGTTCCTCAACCAGCTCTTCGATCAGTTCGTCGATATCCTGGTCCGACATTTCGGGGTCCTCCAGAACTTCTGACAACAGTAGCGGCCGAATCCGCTTCTTGAGACCCGTCTCCATCTTCCAACGGTCAGCCGCGTCTTCGAACTCAATCTCGTCCTCCCCCAACTCGCGAAGGTAGTCCCCAAGGTGGGAGGACAGCCGCCCGTCAACCCGCCGTTCGACGTCGGCGCGCTGCCGCGCTTTTTCGCTCGCCCGTCGGGCCTTATCCTCACGTTCCTGGGCGTCGGCTTTGCGCCTCTGAATGGCGGCGCGGAATGGCTCTAGAGTGGCTTCCTTGGTTTTCTCCAACTCCTTCTGCGAGGTGCCAACGGGCAACCGGGCCAGAGCCTCACTAACCGCTTGGCGGGCTTGCTGGTCCTCCTCGACCGTGCCTCCGGGCAGCGTGATCCACCTGGCAAGGTTCTCGCAGTTCTGCCAGTGTGCATACTCCTTGGCCATCGGCCGCACCGCGAGCGAGGCGACCTCTTCCATCTCGCTACTGGTGGCATCGGCTGGAAGTTTGCCGATGGCAGCAGCCGCGGCCTCTAAGGCGCGCTGTTTCAGCGCAGCCCACTCAGAGCGATGGTTGAGGTCCCAAGGCAGTCTGTTGAGCGACGACTCGATGGCGCTACGGATTTCTTTCTTGCGCTTCCACGGCCGCAACACCTTCTCGACAGCGGCCTCCACCAGGCGTTGCGTAGTGTGCCGCGACTGATCCGGTGGGACACTCGCCAGCACAGTCTGGACCGCTTGGTGGATCTCCAGCTCGGTTTCCCGCGGGGCGTCCCAGGGCCGCAAATTGAGCGCGTACTGAATCCACGAGTCGAGCCACTTCCGGCGGCGCTGCTCGGCCTGGGCGGCCTCGGCCTTCTGACGTTCGGCGGCTTCGAGGGCGGCCTGCCGGCGATTCCGGTCTCGGAACCAATCCTCGACCTCTTCCGCATCCTTTTCAATCCGTCGCTTCTTCAAGCGGCTTTCGACGATCTTGACTTCCTCCGCTGCCTCGATCAGCTCCTCCGAGGGCGCGGCCAGGAGTCCTTCAGGCGGTTCGTCCGGGTCCGTCTCACGGTAGGACGTGCGCGTAGGGTCGTCCTCTCCATCCTCCGACTCGACGGGAACATCCGGTATGCCTTCTCGGCGCAGTCGGGCAATTTCGGATGCCGGAATCCTCCACTGTTGGCCCGCCGTGATCTCTGCGGTAATCTCGCCCACTTCACACAGGCGCCGGATGTGGTAGGAAGAGACTCCCAACTGCTTGGCGGCCTGACCACTCCGATAAAAGCTTTCGGGCATAATAGAACTCCCTCCTTATACGAGTCCGATATTAGCTCTGGGGCTTGGCATGATAAAAGTCCTATATTTGGCGAAGTTTGCAGGAACATTTGACGAACCAACGCTTTTTTTGACGAATTTTCTACGAATATTTCACGGAATTTTGACGATTTCGCCTACCGTGCCATCATCGGGAAGGACACGAGGCTGAAGGCGGAACTGATCAGGGTGGGTTGAGTCGTACCTCTATTTGGTGCCGATATGGCGGAATAATGGCCCGTCGCACGGGCTCGCTGGCCGACTGCATTGGCGGAGAGGCGGCACCAGCGGCCATTCGGTCGATGATCTTCGCGGATACTAGCGCGTTTGTCGTTACTGATCGTTCCGGGACGAGGATCTCACGGTATCGGCGCTAACGCGGCTCTCGGAAACGCGACGCGAGAGGCACGACAGACGCAGTCTCCCTGACCTCGTGTGATAAAACTGCGCACGTGCTCAGGCACCACGCAAGATCACATATGGAATTGATCCCAACCGAGATCCGGTTTCGGGGCATGGGATGCTTTCCACTGATCGAGTGTCGGGAACTGAGACGAATCGACGTGATAGGGCGACTCCAGGAATGTTGGGAGCGCGAGCTTGATCATGTGCGAGGAGATGGCAATGCTGATGTTCGTGTTGGTAGCGACCTTCAGTATGGCGTCCTCGCTCTCGGCGCTCACTATGTCCCGGATACCGGATGCCATCATGCCGACCGCGGTCGGCTCGTTCTCGTAGAAGATCGGCGAACCACTGGAACCTCCCTGTTGCATGATGTCGATCGTGAAGCCGTGCGGCTTCGGTACCGAGAACGGGAAGACGCTGCTCACGATGCCCCGGCGGATGAACGGAGCCGCCTGATTCACCTTCTTCATGATCGTCATCGGCAGGTTGCCGAGCGGGAACCCCGCGGTCGCGATGTGGGTGCCCGGACGGATGTAATACTCGTCGTCGGCCAGCTTCAGGCTCGGCGTGGAGCGAACCTTCAATTGAGCGAACGCCATGTCGGGGATGGCTTCGCCGAACCACTGCGAATCCGAACTGAAACTGTCCAGCATGCCGACGGCCGCCACCTCGTGCATCATCCAGCGCATGTATACGCCGCCACCCTCCTCCTTGGTCATTTCGAACATCACTGCGGCGTATCCTGCTTCGCCGGTACTCGGATTTGACGGGAGTTGATGCATAACCTCCGCCACGTGGCGATTCGTGGCTACGATGCCCTCATCGCTGACCAAGAAGCCTGTTCCTATGATCGGCGGCAAAAGGGGAGTCTTTCCGGGTGCGGATTTGGCAAAACGGGAAATGATCGCGACGAGCGACGGGACGACGGCTTCATACACTTCAACAAGTTCCACAATTACACCCCCGTACCAGAATCGTACCAGTTCCTCCTGCCGGACCATGGGCGCGATTCGGCGGCTAACAGCGTGTGGCGACGCCGGGCACAGTTTCACATCAGCGTGGGAATCTGCGCCTGCAACGAACGATTCGTTTGAGGTGGAGCAGAAAACATCTCAATCGATCGCTTCGCCTTTCAGGGCCAGAGCAGGCAGCGTTAGGAGATCGCTCCCGAGAAGTCGTTAGTGGCCTATCGGGAGTGCTGCGGACGCGAAAGCCGATCAGCATGCGAAAGCTCGGGCCGCGGCACTTTCGATAGGACGACTTGAAGGGAAGCCGCTGCCGGGGCGGACCTTATGGATGCCCGAACCTGTTTTGGTACCCCGGTGCGGAATCGCGGGCCGGCGGAACGGGACCCTTTTGAAGTCGGCATCGCTGCGGCGATACGTGCTCCGCAAAGCGGGCGGGTTACACCGCGGATTACACCGAAGCGAGGACAGTCTTCACGATGAAGCGCCCGCAATGAAGGGGCCAAGCGGCCGAATCTCACAGGGGGCGATTCTGCGTTCGCCGGCAGCCCGTTCCAGGCCGAGCGAGGCTCCAATCCAGTTCCTGACGGAGGGCTCCCTAATGGCATCCAGCCTCGCGTGGCGATATTGTTCATAAAGGAGTCAACAGAGCGCCATGAGATTGACGCGCGACCAAGATATTGCCGGGCACCCTGCGAAGCAAGTGCGGTCGCTGCTTCGTCGCCTCAGTCGGGAGTTCTGGACGGTCAACACTGCAGCCCAGGTACTCAATATACCAGGCGGGACCGCGCGGCGGTTCGTCTATGCCCTTCGAAGGCTCGGTTATGTCGAAGTGGTGCCGCGGCAGCCGCCTGGCACCTGGCGCAACACCATGGCCGGCAATGCGCTGGCCAATGCAACCGCGGCAGCGCCGATTTCTCGGGCGCATGCGGACCGGGTTTTGAACGCGTTCCTGACGCGAGTCGGCATCGTCAACGACGACAAGACGTTGCTATACCGCGTTGGAAAAGTCGTCGTCTTTGGAAGCTACATAAGCAATCAGGATCGAGTTGGCGACATCGATTTGGCGATTCGACTGGACCGGCGCCCCGAGTTCGCCCCTCGCTGGCCCGAGGCGTCGTTGGCGAGGGCAGAGTCCGCAGAGAGCCACGGTCGCCGCTTTCGCGGATTTCTGGAGCGGCTGGCTTGGCCGGAAACCGAGGTCAAGCGTTATCTGCGTGGGGGCGTTCGATCATTGAGTTTGCACGACTGGGCGAAGGAAGAGCCTTGGCTGCAGCATGCTCCCCATAAAGTACTCCTCGAAGCAGAACCGACTCCGGCCTCGGTGAAATCCGCGCCACAGCGATGTGCTAAGCCTCAAACGGGAATTCAGAGCCGCTCCAATAGTCGCCGGGCGTCGAAGCGGCCTCGGGGCTGCCCTTTCTGATCAGGGCGGCCCAGCACCCACGCGCCCGATTGATACCGTCTCAATGCTGTACTGCTCCGAGATCCGGACTTCCGGGGGCCGTCGCGGGACCAGATCAGCGGGGCGGGTGTGACGCGGCAAGTTGACGTTACACCGACATCACAGGACCAACCGCTAAAAAAGCGGAATTCAGGCCGCGATTTTGGCGCTCCATAGGATATGCCCACTTCCCGCCCAACGCGATACAAGGCCCGAGTGGTCGGAAATCCGTTCTAGATTACCGGATTTCACCGCGCTCGCGCATGCGCTGGATTTGCTCCTCCGAGAATCGCAGCCACTTACCCTTTTTCGGATGCACGTTGCGCTCCACCTTCACATAGTTGACGCGGTCGATATTCCGCTCATCATGCGTCTGCAAATCGGGTGATTCCGACAACTGCCTGACTTCTTCCAGTACGCGCTTTTCTTCCTCCGGGTCGCGCCCGCGCTTGGGTTGCGGTTTGATCGCGCGCCATCGCGGCAGATACTTGTCCCACATCCGTGTCACGAAGAAACCTGTATCTTCCGGTGGGAATGCAGCGAAGTTGATGAGGCCGGTTCTCAGCACTTCATCCGGCAGCGCCGAATAGAGCGCATTCAGCTTTTTCAGGTCTTCCTTGAAATCGATGCCGTTGACGAAGTCCTGCATCGGGCCTAGGAAAAGCGGCACGATCTGGGTGTGGAAATTGTCCTTCGACGTGAAGACCGAGCAGAATGGCAGGTAATAAAGATACGCAAGATCGACGTGGTGGCTGGCTCTCACATTCCGCAGTAATTGCGTCGGCAGCACGAGGCAGAAGAATATATTGATCGTCAGCATGAAGACGAAGTACGGCACATGCTCGCGCAGCGGCGGCCGACGCCGCGCTACCCAGTCCTCAATCACCCAATCCGTTGCCTCTGGAACGCCGAGCAGGTTCAGGCCGAAACGCAGCAGCCAGTCCGGGTCCATGTTGTCGATGATGGTGTTCGCGATCTGCTTCGCGTCTTCCAGTGTTTTCGGCTTGCGCCAATGCCCCAGCTCGCCCATCACGGCCTTGACCATGGAGTCGAAATCCACTTGCGTGAGGGATCTGCGCCAGTGTTTGGCGATGTTGCGCTCAACGTCCAGAAACTCGCGCTTCGTCCATCGAGCCAGGGCCTCTGCCTCCGGGCTTTGCCGGAAAACAAACCCTTTCTTCTCGCCCAACTGCACCGGCTCGCCCCCCGCAATGGCGACGCGGCCGTAAACGGTCTTCAGGTCAAACTGGCGGCTCAATTCGCCCTTCAGGATCGTCATGTGATGCACGTTGGGATACGATTGCGATTCCGGCGTCCGGTCCGCGAGCGAGCCGACGAGTTGTTCCGGCGTGCTCTTGCTGCGGATGGTCTTCTCGAGGTCGGCCAGGCACTCCACGAAGAACAGCGGCGTGATGGTGGACATGTAGAAGTTGTCCATCAGCACCGCCTCATCGAGGTTGAGGCTCTCCAGCGACGATTTGTCGAAAATCAGCGATGGCCCCTGCGCCATATGAGCCGATTATGCATCAGCTTGGTGGGTCCATGCAGTAGGCGTACAACGCCCCACTGGCAACCGTTACTAAACACCCTTCGCGGAAGCCACGTGTCCGTAGAGTCGCCATCGCGCTGAGTGAGGCAGACGCTCCCAGCCACGGGGAACCGTCGGGCGTGATACGGCCAAGCGCCCTCAAGCCATGAGCGCAGGGCCGCAATCAGACCGTCCTGAGATTTGTCGCACGTACGAAGGTGGATGATTTCGAGTGGAGGTTAGCGGCGGCCGTTCGATATGCTTGGGGGCCACCGCTCATGCAGTGGGTCGGAGCACCCCGGCATAAAGCCTTCCGCCAAGGGTTTCGATAATGACGATGGCAGCACCTACTTCGTCGGCAGCGAGCCGGATCTTCCGGCCGACGATCGCGCCGGGGTCGTTGGCCTTTTGTACGTAGTCCTCGTCAATCACACCCATCTTGTGGGCCAGCAGGTGGCGCTTTTGGAACACGCGGCACGCCGTTTGCCATTCCCCAGCGGCAAGTCCATCCGCAAAGTCAAACCCAAACACCTCCTGCACCCTGCGGCGCGCCGCTGAAAGGCTCTGGAACCGGATCTCGGTTCCCTTGCGCTCGCAGACTTCGCGGCCGAAACCATCGAAAGCGGAGACAATGTTCTCCAGCGCATCGCCAATCAGATGCTCGGCCAGGTCTTTGTCGAGCGACTGAGCGAGCGCCAGCTCCTTCTTCGCAAGCTCAAGGTTCTTGCCCAGAATCTGAACCGAATTGTGCGCCCCGCAATCCGGGCACCAGCCGAACACGCCGTAGATCGCATAGCGGAGGGTGCAGTTGTCGCAGACGACTTCGGTTTCGAGCTCCTTCTCCCTGTAGTGCCGGATGGGATACGGCGCGCCCTGCGTCACTTTCATGCTGATGCCGATTCCAAACGGGCCACGGGGAGGATGGTTGAACTCCATATCCTTCAGGTCCTGGTGAAGCGCGTCGGTTACCTGCCGGACCACGATGGATTTGGCGTACTCGATCTGCGCCCTGGTCGCGAAGTCGCTCATCTTGCTGCTGTGCCCGCAATAGGGGCAGTGGCAGGGCGCGGGACCTTTGACGCCCGTTCCAGGCGTGATCTTGAAATAGCCTCGACAGGTCTTGGCCGGGCATTCGCGGCCGAGATAGCCGTCTTTGTCGGGTCTGATAGGAACATTGAAACGATTCGGGAGATTTTCTAGATGGCGCACAAAACCTCCGGCTTTGGGGCAAGTCGAACTCGAACATTTCCATTATAAGATGTTGCATCAAAATTTACGTGGTAACCACATGAGCGTATAGTCGCCTACAGTGAGAAGTGCCAATTCGGGATTAGGAACGGGAAGTCGGCTTGTAGCCTGGCATAGCGGTTTCCTCAAAGAAGGAGCTAAATCACACGGCCACCCTCAGCTTGATGCCATCGTTCGGCGCGTGGATGAGATCCTGCTTCGTGCCCAGGTATCGCTCCGTCGTTTGTATCGACGCGTGGCCTAGGAGTAGTTGAATCTGCTCCAACTCCCCACCGGCGGCGCGACACAGCTTCGCTGCGGTCCTTCTGAGGTCATGCGGGGCGAGCCCGCCGACATCCGTGGCGGCGGCGTATGGCCGGAGCATTTGCCAGACCACCTTTTCGGACAGCACCTCGCCCGCGACCTGGTCGCCGCGGTTGACGGGGCGGAACACGTGTCCGTCCACCACGCCGGCTGGACCGGTCCAGGCGTTGACGGCCACCTTCACCCAGACCGGCATCGGCACGGTCCGCACGCGCCCGTGCTTTCCGAAGAGATCCACGATGCACCAACGGCCATCGCGCTGCTGGATGTGGCCCATCGTAAGCGCCGCCACTTCTGACCGGCGCAGGCCACAGCCAAGGAGCACCGCGATGATCGCCCGGTCGCGCAGGCCCTTCGAGGTCGTGATGTCCGGCGCGTTCAGAAGCGCCTGGGCCTGCTTCAGCGACAGCCAGTTTCCCGTGCGCACGCCCATCGACTTCGCGCTCTTCACGCGAGCGATGCCGGCCGCCAGTTCCGGCGCCAGCAGCCCGTTGTCGGCCGCCTCGGCTGCCAGCTTGCGGACGGCGGTGATCCGGACGTTGATGCTGACCGAGCCGAGGCTGCGAGCCTCAAGGGAGACGCGCCAGGCGCTTACGGTGGCCTTCGTAAAACCGGGCCGCGGTTCTTGGCCATACCAGGCGATGAACTCGTCCAGCCCGAGATTGTAAACACGCTTGGTGATCGGGGAGGAGACGCTGTCCAGCACCAGCGCCTTTAGCTTCTGCCATTGGTTCGTTTGCGGAACGACAATCAAATCAGTCATTTAGGTCCTCATAATGGGCCATATCGGAAGCTAATTGGACATTACCTCTGGGCCGCAAGGACCTCAAGCGAAACGCCGAAAAAGGCTGACTTTCTTCCCGATCTCGTGAAACGGCGGTCACGGCAGTTTGCAGACACGGGTTTCAACCACATGGACGAGTGGTCGCCTGTCCAGTGCCCGGCGTGGTGGGATTCGATGGCCGAATGCTGCTCAGGGGCGGAGCTTCGAAAGAACAGGAACATGCGCCCAAGGCTGGCGAACGAGGACAAGAGGCGCGGCCGATGCCATCGGAATTTCCCGCGGCCCACTGAGCGGCTCGCCGGCGTGTCGTCGATGTCGAACCGCTACCGCGGCAGGGTCGGCCGTGAGGCGCCTCGGATGGGCCTTTTGTGAACATGCGCCGGTGCCGCGGCGTGACATCGCCGGACATTGACGTCACACCCGGGCCTTGGTTGGAGGTCCGATAGCCGGAAGATTTTTGCCTGTCGCGCCGCCTGTCGTTGTGTTTCACCCCGGCGGAGCGAGAGCGGTATGGTTTCTGCGAGGTTCCCCAAGACCCGGCAGCTTGTGGATCGTGCGTGCCACCTGGGTCGGTGGCTCGGCGGCGGCCGACGCTATCCTTCAGTTCTGGGTCCAGTTCTCGGGCGTAGGCTTCGCGTGCATGTTGGTCCGCTCTCAGGAGCCATGCCTCGTCTTTACCAGGTTTGTGAGGTCATAATCCTGCGCCTTAATGCGCTCGACGATGCTGTTGAACAGCCCTTCCTCCATGCGGCGGTCGCGGCCCAGAATCCAAAGGTATTTGCGCTCCGGTTCGCCTACGACGGCCCAGCGGTAATCAGGGTCCAGGTCGATAATCCAGTAATCGCCGTAGAACGGCCAGAAGAAAGTCACCTTGAGCTTCGTATTCGGGCCCGTCTTCGATGCGACGTGCGCCGTACCCTTAGCTGATGTGATTCGGCCATCCGCCGCTCGACACTCGTTCGCAACGGTGACCTTGCCGTCGCCGCGTAAGGTGTACACCGCGCTCGTGTCAGACGCGCAGTTGCGCTGAAAGCGGTTCGGCAGCCGCGCGATCTCGTACCATTTGCCTGCGTACCGGGCAAGGTCCACCGCAGGCACAACCTGCAATGGGCGTTCCGCGCCTCCACTCGCGAACAGTCTCATCTGGCAGACTCCAATCAGTATTAATCTTCGCAGGATACACATTTGGTCGCGGGTGCGCACCCCTTTTTTGGATGAATGCGGAAGTCTTTTTGGTGCAGACCAACACAAGTACCTTTCGATCCCCCGGCGCAGCGGGCGGGCCTCGAAGCTTGGCTGGCCTGCTCGAAAGCGTGCACTCGGGAAACAGGCCAGTTCTGCGGGTTCTCGCCCGAACATTTTTGTGTCAAGATGTAAGCACGTTCGAAAAGGGAACGAATCACATGCCCACACCAAAGCTCACCACCGAAATCGTCGCTGCCGCAATCGACGGCTACGAATTCCAGAAAACCCGGATAGACACCAAGATTGCCGAACTTCGGGCCATGCTCTCTGGTGGCCCTGCACCACCCGTCACACTGGAACCGAAGAGACGCAAACGCCGGAAGATGAGTGGCGCTGGCCGGGCAAGGATTGCCGAAGCACAGCGGAAAAGATGGGCAAAGATCCGGGGAGAGTCTGAGCGTTTAGCCACGCCGGAACCGCCAAAGCCCAAACGCCGGATCAGCAAAGCAGGTATGGCAAGAATCATCGCTGCCAATAGGAAGCGTTGGGCAAGGGTCAGAGCGGCCAAGGCGCAGCAGGAGAAAGCCGCCAGGAAAGCTGCCCGGAAGAAGGCCGCTGGCAAGAGGGCGGCGGTGAAGGCGCCACCGGCAAAGGCGGCGAAGAAGAGTGCACCTGCCAGGAAGACTGCCGCGAACAGGACGGCTCCGGCTGCTGCACAGGCCACAACGCAAGCTGCCGGTCAGTAAAGTAGGCGCCACGTCGAAAATGGCAGCGTGCAAAGGTGTGGGGAAGGCATCCTTAAGGATCAATACTCTATGTCAGACCGCATCTGCCTCATTGTTGATGATGAGCCTTCGATCAGGGCGTACCTTCGAGAAATCTTACAGCGGGAAGGAATTGAAAGTTTGGAAGCCGACAATGCTGCCGAAGCTCTGAGAATCATTCAGAAGCTCGGTGGCCGTCTCGATTTGATCGTGAGCGATATTGAAATGCCCGGAGAAATGGACGGCATTGATCTGGCCTACTGCGTCCGAAATTCGTTCCCCGCCATTCCTGTGGTCCTGATTTCTGGTTACGCTGACGTGGAATCCGTGGAACAAGCGGCTGCGAATTTCGAGTTCATTCAGAAGCCATTCGTGTCGGAAACGATTTTGATGGCCGTTAAGAAGATGCTCGGATCGGTGGACGACACCGGCTCCCAGCCCGACTGAGGCGGCTTCTGCTCAGTAGATGTTCCCACTTCGGTAGAAATAGCGAAAGATACGGCGAAAGCGATGAGGGCGCTCTATTCAACTCACAAGCACATCCGGGCTTTCGTCTTCGGTGTGCCGGAAGGCTGGCAGGTGGCGCAAAGCCGGTTCTGTTCCGATTGGCGGAAGACCGAGCGTTGCGAAACACCTTTCCGAATGAATCGAAGAAGAAGCCCCACATCTCGCTCGGTCTTCACAACAAGTGTAGGGGAGAATCTCCGGGTGCTGGCGATTTTCTTAGAGGGTGTGCATGCTTCTTCAAGGCGCATTCGCTACCTGGCAAACGTGATTCCCAGCCCGGTAGTATACAGAAAGTCGTTGGTCTTGCGGCCCGCCGCGGGATGATTCAAATACCGGTCGCTCAGAGATATATTCCAGGTGAGCCGCTTCGCGATCTTGGTGGACAAACCGGTATCGAAATTCACGCGATACTGGCCCCCATTGGTCACGTCATCGAACATCCGAAAGTTCTGAACCAGCGAAGTGGCGCCGTTGAGCTTCAGCGAGTAGTCGTCGCCAAAGTACCCTTCCGCGGTTTTCTGGATCAACGGCGTGCTGAAGCTCGAATGGTTAAAATCCGCACCGCCCAGAAAGTCCAGGTGACTCCGCTCAGTCTTAATGGCGTGAAACCCGAGACCACCGCCGAGCACGAATCGCAAGTTCAGATTCTGAAACCTGTCATATTCATAGTCGTTGAAAACGACTGCAAACACACGCGGGCGGAGATTGTGGTTGTAAGCGATTCCGCCCCGCACGGCCTGCGCGGTATCCGTGTTCTTGCCGTTGCTCAGCGCCGAAGCCTTGATCGTGTTGAAGTACAGCGAAGTCTTGTCGGTATTGGTGACACGCGCGGCGGTGATCCCGGTGGTGAACGTCATGGTCTCCGCGTTCCCGGCGGTGCCGGCAAACCCGAGGGTGCCCGCGCCGGTCCATAATTGTGCCCAGGCTCGGTTTCAGCAACCGCTCATAGGTCTTCTCTTCATCGTCATTGCGGATGGTTCTGATGTCCGCCAACGCCAGGCTGAGTTTCGTGTCCTTGGTTGTCACGTCCACTTTCCCGTTGGTGGTAGCAATCGTCCCTTGCACGGTTCGTCCATCCGAAAGGACGATGTTGACCGGCTTATCGGCCTGTACCGACTCCACCTGGTCCCAAGATGTGGTGACGATACCGAATTGGTCGGTCTTGATGGTGAGATTCTTGCCGTCCTTCTTGACGATGCTGCCGGTAACCCGGTCGCCGTTTTTCATGACGATCTGATCCGCCCAGGCGGCGCCCAGAAAGAGGCTGGCATACAGGATCAATCTGATCACGAGGGCACGTCGCCAAAAACGCTGGCCGGGGAATCTCCAGGGGCTGGTCATCACCCGATTTGGAATAACATGCGCCCACAAGACGGGTACCCGCAGGCGAGGCGCGACGCGGCGGCTCAGGTTGTGGTCCTTCATGTTGCGGTGATCTCCTTAAGAAGTCAGTTGCGACGTGCAGTTCGGGCAGCGCGTCGCCGCAATTGGGATTGGCGTGCGGCAGAATTGGCAAACCTTGGTGGTTGGCGCCGCCGGCGCGGCCGCGGGTTTCTTCTGCAGCTTGTTCGCTTGCCGCACGGTCAGGAAGATCACGAACGCGACGATCAGGAAATTGATCACGGTATTGAGGAACTGACCGTAGGCGATGACGGGCGCCGCGGTGGCTTTGGCGGCCGCCAGCGTTGGATAGGACTGGCCGTTCAGACTGATGAACAGATCCTTGAAGTCCACATGACCCAGAACCAGGCCTATGGGAGGCATCACAATATCATTCACCATCGAGGTAACGATGGAGCCGAAAGCTGCACCGATGATCACGGCAACGGCAAGATCGAGCACGTTGCCCCGCAATACGAATTCCTTGAAGTCCTTCAACATGTCTCTACGTTTCCTTTCTGCTGCAATTCCAGCATTTCATGCCGCCGCATTCTGCTTTGGCTCTGGTTCCCCCATCACGAGAGGGTAAACGATCCCGGCAAGCGCAGCTCCCACAATCGGCGCCAGCCAGAATAGCCAGAGTTGCTCGACCGCCCAGCCACCGACGAACAGCGCAGGACCCGTGCTACGCGCGGGATTCACCGATGTGTTTGTTACCGGGATTCCGATCAGGTGAATCAGCGTCAGGCCCAGGCCAATTGCGATGGGCGCGAACCCCTGAGGAGCACGCCGGTCCGTGGCTCCGAGGATGATCATGAGGAACATGAACGTCAGGACCACTTCGGCAACCAGGCACGCCGTCAACGAGTACCCGCCCGGTGAATGCGCGGCGTAACCATTGGAGGCGAATCCACGAGAGAGATCGAATCCCGCTTTGCCGCTAGCTATCACGAACAGGACAGCCGCTGCGGTGATTCCCCCCGCGACCTGCGCGACGACATAAGCCAACAAGTTCGAAGCGGGAAACCGTCTGCCGACTACCAGGCCCACCGAAACCGCGGGGTTCAAGTGGCAACCCGACACGTGGCCGATGGCGTACGCCATGGTTAGCACGGTCAGCCCGAATGCCAGAGCCACGCCCAGAAAACCAATGCCAAGACTTGGAAATGCGGCGGCGAGAACCGCACTGCCACATCCCCCGAAAACGAGCCAAAACGTGCCAATGAACTCCGCAGTCGCTTTTCTGCTCAAAGACATAAAGCAACCTCCTGATCAGGGTCATTCTCGATACCCGGTGAACCACTCGCCCACGGCCTCACCACCTCGGGGTTGCGCGGTCTCGGGTATGCAGATATCATAATCCTGTTGGGCGCGCGAGGCTACGCAAATGTTGTTGGCAGCTTCCTCTCGAGACCGGTCCGATGAGGGCACTGACTTCTGGGGTGAACAACCCAGCAAGGTCGGTGAAGGCAAGCACGAAGAAACGCTCCCAATCCCTAGCAACATTCCACCCGAGTTTCGAGCGATGCTCAGGCGCCGCTGTCGTCGTGCACACGGGCGCGCGAGGCGCGCAGATGGCAAATTCAGACAGGAGATCAACCATTATGCGGATCACTTCTTTTGTACGTAACGCGGTACTGCTGATCGCGGTGACCAGCATTCCTGTTATGGGACAACAGAACACAGGTTATTTGAAGACGAAGGTCGATCCAGGCCGGGCGGGAGTCTTCATCGACGGCAAGTACGTGGGGCCGGCCGGGAATTTTGGCGTTGGCAGGAAATACGCGGTCGCTGCCGGCGAACATGAAGTCAAGCTATCCGAGCCGCGTTACGAAGATGTGGTGACGAAGGTTACTGTACAGGCGGGAAAGACTACGAAACTGGCTGAGACCATGAAAGCGCTCCCGCTTCCGAAACCGCCGTTTGGGCGCCTGCGAACTATCTCTGGGGACAAGTTCGCGGCCGTTTATGTGAACGGCAAGTTCATGGGCCACGCCGGAGAGTTCAACAATTCGGTGCAGGGTCTCATGCTAAACCCCGGCTCGTACGCGGTCAAGATCGTTCCCGTTGGTGGCGGAGAAGGGCGCGAAGAGCAAGTCAAGATTGAAGCGGACAAGGTAACGATCGTCCAAGCGCAGAAGTGATGGCCGGAAAGCCGCGGCGTAGGGACCTCGGGAAGAGTGTTCCATACGACATGTCATCGCATCGCTTGCGTTGGTCGGTGTGGGGAGCATGTCACGTTTTCAAGCGCTTGAATGCCCCCTCGAAGATGAATGCTGAAGTGATTTGTTTTGAACAGATACGACGCCGCGTAACTCTCGATAACCAATGGGATACCGGGACCCAAAGTCCTGGTATAATCCTTTTGGTGTTATCAGCTAAAATGGAAATCCGGGCTGAGTGTATTTTCACGAACATACCCGGAAGGAGAATACAAAGATGAAACACAAGCTCTCAATGCTTTTGATGTTGGTGCTGGCCGCCCTCGTCGGATCGCACGCCTTCGCGGGGGTCCAGTTTTCGGTGAACATCGCGCCGCCCCCCATCGCCGTCTTCGATCAGCCCCCCTGTCCTGGCGACGGGTACATTTGGACGCCTGGCTACTATCAGTACGGTGATTACGGTTACTACTGGGTACCGGGTCAATGGGTTATCCCTCCCAGCGCGGGACTCCTCTGGACGCCCGGCTATTGGGGCTTCGCCGGAGGCAGGTACGCTTGGCACGCAGGGTATTGGGGCGCGCAAGTCGGCTTCTACGGCGGCGTAAATTACGGCAACGGCTACTTCGGCTCAGGCTTCACCGGCGGACGTTGGGAGGGGGGCGTCTTCCGGCATAACACTGTCATTTCGAACGTGGACGTCAACCACGTGCACAATACTTATGTCGACCGCACGGTGGTGCGGGAGGCAAAGGGTCCGAATCACGCGTTCAACGGTAAGCGCGGAATCCAGGCACAACCCTCGCGTGACGAAATGGAGGCAAGCCGCGCGCCCCACCAAGGCCCGACGCCGGCGCAAGTCTCGCATGCACAGGAAGCCCATAATAGCCATCTGGCAGCTCATGGAGCCCCACGCAAGTAGCGAGTCCAACGACTGAAACAGTCTCAATCCGCCACACTTTACCGACGAGCTTCTTGGTCGATCCGAAGAGCGCCTTAACTCAGCGTGCCCTCGGCGCGAGCAGGTGCCGAGCCCAACTTCCGAAGTGCACCGTCGTTCGCGCACCGGAGCTTTGGGGCGATGGAAACCAGCGCTGTGCTTCTGCTGTAGTTGGTCGGCTGGATGTCGAGGATTGGCCGGAATCCAGCAGAGATGGTGGTTTTCAGCCATCTATGCCCGGCCGGGCGATGGGAGTAAGTCGCTGGCCGTCAAGCACTTGAAGTTTGGTCTGGAACGTGCCCCTGCAAAGACGGAGGCGCGTGTCTGGGACACCGGCACCGCAGCAAGGGAGGTGGAAGAATGAAGGATACGAGGCTCCACGTGGTTGTTCGCCAGACGCTCGGCATCATTTGCGTCGTGCTCCTGCTCGTGTTCCCCACCGGCGCGCTCGTGGCGCAGCAGCCCGCGCCGCCCGCGGTACTTTCGGCTCCGGCACAGCCGCTCTCGCCAGATCAGTTGGACACCCTGGTGGCGCCCATCGCGCTCTATCCCGATCCGCTGCTGAGCCAGGTTCTGGTGGCGAGTACCTACCCGCTGGAGGTTGTGGAGGCGGAGCAATGGCTGCAACGGAATGGAAATCTGAAGGGCCAGCAACTGACGGATGCAGCCCGGCAGCAGAATTGGGACGCCAGCGTCCAAGCCCTGGTGGCCCTTCCGGACGTGCTGGCGAAGCTGAACCAGGATGTCGAATGGACAACGGCACTGGGCAATGCGTTCCTGGCGCAGCAATCCGACGTTATGACTGCGGTGCAGCGGATGCGCGCGCGGGCACAAGCCAATGGCAGGCTCTCTTCGACTCCGCAGCAGACGGTAACGACCGAGAGCCAGGGCGGGCAAACGGCTATTGAAATCGCGCCGGCCGATCCGCAGGTGATCTACGTGCCGGCATACGACCCAATGTATGTCTGGGGACCGCCAGCGTGGGGCTACTATCCGCCGCTCTATTATGGCGGATACGGCTTTGGATTTTATCCAGGGATCGACATCGGATTCTGGTTCGGCGGTTGGGGCGGATGGGGCTGGGGCCGAACTGGTTCGGGCGCTCGGTGTTCGTTAACGGCCTCTTCTTCCGACACTACGGTTTCCGCGGCGGGTTATTGGCGAGTGGGTTTACCGGCAGAGCGGCGTGGCAACATGACCCGGGCCACCGTTTGGGAGTCTCGTACCCGAACCGTCAACTCGCTGGCCGGTATCAGGCCGCGTCCCTCGCTTCGCGGAGCGCGATGGCAAGATCGGGCAACTTCAATTCGGCCCGCCAGGCCATTGCGGGAAACTGGAGCCGATTCGGATCAGGGACGACGCCGACGTACGGGAACCGATCGGTGACCCAGGGTATCCGCAGCACGGCACCGCAGAGCGCAGGTCGCGCAACCGAGGGGCAGTGGCAACACTTCCAGGGTGCGCAACGCAACCAGGCTCCGGCGCAGCGATATTCCGCTCCAGCACAACGGTACTCGGCTTCGGCACGGCGATACTCGGCTCCAGTGCAGCGTTACCAATCTGCGCCGCGAATGTCCGCACCGAGCTACAGCGCTGGCGGACATAGCTTCGGCGGCGGTGGCACCTCACGTAGCTTTGGCAGCGGCGGCAGGGCGCGCAGCTCAGGCGGAGGCCATAGCTCGGGCGGCGGCGCTTCACACGGTGGCCGCCGCCGTTGACGGGGCTGCTGCCGGGTCTTTGAGTAAAGACGCTGTACGCGATGGTGCTTATCGTGTTGCCAAGCGATTGCAAGCTGTGGTTCTGAATGCCGAGGGTCGCACCAGTGGTGAACTGGTCGCGGTTCGCAAAGCGCCGCGCTTCACCAAGTGGCACACCAGATAGAGTCCTGTCGGAAGCTGGCTTCGTCGGTGAGCGGGACTTCCGGCGGATGGCCCACCCGGCTCCCAGCTACCTGGCATTCCTGGAACAGTTGGCGCGATTCAGCTTTGGAAACGGCGTTATCTGGGGATATCGGAAGCAGTTCCTGCAGCAGCACTTTCATATCGTTCGTCACCCCGGAGATTCCCAGCAACCCGCATTGCATGTTGAGCAGCGCCTCCACTTCGGTTGACGACAGCCCTTCCTTGGTCGCAATCAGGCTCAGGATCGCCGAGTCCAGATCACGCGAATTTCGGCGGGAAGGATGGCGCGGATTTCGGTGGCGTCGCGCAGAGAGAATCGGCGCGGTGGTGCTGGTGTTGGGCTGGGGGCGGGGCGTCTCCGGTCGGGTCGCGGGTACGAGTTCTGCTTTTTGAATTCTTATGGCGGAGGGAGGCTGCCGTTCTTCAGCAGGTCACGTGCAGAATGGCGTTCGTTTCCTTTGGGTTCCCTTTCAGCACCTCGATTGCCTCGGTTGTCGGCAAGATTAGGAGCTTGATTTTGCGGCGCTTGGCTTCGCGCTTCACTTCCTCCATGACGGGCAGGGCGCCGGCTCCGGTGCCGATCACGAGGTGCCTGCATTTCCACGGTATCTCCTCTTCGAGCGAAAGCGGCGTGTGTCCATAGGCCTCGCGGAATTTCTTGGACGCTTTCTTCTTCCGCTTGCGAACCTCTCCGCGATCGATCACTATGTCGTGCTCGTAGGTAACGCCGTCGATGCGGATGGAGCCGAAAGCAGACTTCTCGAAGCGCATGGATAGCTGTGCGGGGTCGACTATCCGATGCCGATGGCTTTGGCGGCTTTGCGCAAATCAGGCGCTTTGACCCACAGCATCCCTCCATAGCGACCCGAGCCGGCGCAGAACACCTGCGCCGATGTGACATTGATCTTCGCCTCGGCCAGCTTCTTCACCACATCGGCCACTGCGCCAGGCCGGTCTTCGCCCTGGATGAGAAAACCGCTCTTCTTTTTGCTCAGCTTGAGGCCCGCGGCTCTGGCCGCCTTCACGAAGGCAGCACTGTCCTCCGGGATGAGGTCCAATTGGGATCGGCGCGCGCCGTGCGGGAATGCTGAGATACCGATCAGGTTGACGTTAGCATTCTGCAGGGCGGCGAAAACTTGTAAGCCTTGGCCGGGCTTATCCGGCACCGTCACGTAGTAGTAGTCGATCCGTTTTATTTGATCCGGCATGATCGTCTCCTCTTGCGAAAGATGGTACTCCCGCCGAAGTCTCGATTCAAGAGCACCCCATCCTGAAATCGGGAACGAGCGGGAATGGTGGGGGCGGCGAAAGCCGCCCCGAATTCGGCTTCGGTTCCTCCCCTCCCGTTGAGATGCGCCTCGTTCTGCCCCACCTGCCTCTGGCGGATTTGGAAATCCTGACGCCGAGCGCGGTGCTCGCATTCTGGACCCGGGTGGGAAGAAATAGCGTCGAGTTCCTTTTGCGAGGGTGCGCGGGGAGGCCGCAGGAGCGGCGGCCGACACGTTCTGCAGGTCTGAGGGTCTATGGCAATCCCGTCGGGGACATTAGCCACGCGTCAGACTTCCGGTGAGCCGTGCGCTGCGGCCTCCCGGATTGAGTGTACCACCACCATCTGGGCGCGGAGATGTGGAGATGAAAAGGCGCTCCGGTGACGGAGCGCAGGGTTATTCGGCCCCTCGCGTTCGAGCCGGCACTTGGCGAGGTTTTCCACCTCAAACCGGCGAGTGGCGTCGGCGACTGACAACCCGGTTGCCTGGCATGATGGCCGTGCCCGTGTGAGGAGTTTCTCGACAGGGGTTGTGGTTCGCAGAGAAAAGGTTCATGCTTGAGTTGAAAGGAGACCCCGCGATGCGACTCTCAGCGAAAGCTGTGGCGATTGTTTCCGCCATTCTCTGGGGCGCCAGCATACTGTTGGTCGGGCTAATCAACTTAGCCGCTCCAGCCTATGGCGTCAATTTTCTGCACGGGCTGGACTCCGTCTATCCCGGATTTCATGCCTCACGTACGGTACTCGACGTGTTGGTCGGCACCGGGTATGGAATCGTTGACGGCGCTGTTGGCGGCTACGTGTTTGCCGTACTCTACAATTTCTTTGTTCCGCGTGTAGAAAAGGCAAATCCGAAGGGTAACGCGGTAACTCTCTAGCCGTTTTTCTTACGTTCCCAGTTCCAGGTACACGCAAGTTCAGGATCGGGCAAGAGCAGTTCTGAAGCCTAGCATGACGGCAAGACGAAGATCCGAGGGGCCTCGGTAATCGCCTCCCACTTTCCCATGAAAGTCTTCGCATTGGACAGCGGGAGGTAACGACTGAAGCTGAACGGCAGAATCGCAACCGGCTCACTGCGGATGGAAGCACGGTGGCCGACGTGCCGGCGGGTCGCGCCTCGATGAGGATACTCTTTTATTGCCCCGATAACGGTGTGACCCGAAACTTCATGCGGGATTTATTTCCCACCGAAGGGAGCATGGGCCTGGCTGAAGGTTGTCGCGCAAGACCGAGGCTCGATTCTCCGAATCGTGAAGGAATCCTTCACCAAGTGGAACGGAGCGGCCGGCAACCGGGTCTGCCTGGAGTTCGAGACAGGTGCGCGCCCGCTGGAGGCGGACGATCACGGAATCGGCTCTTCTGCTATAGACCGCTACGACGGCGCTGCTGCGGAGATCCGGAACGCCTATGAGGGGCACCGGAACAAGTAAGCTGTCCCGCAAGAGTCACGGAGTGTGGCTCGGCAACCCCGTCCTCCGCCAAATCTCTCATCGGCGGTTGCGGCCCGTTAATCGTTAATATCGGTAGCTTGTCCCTTGGGAAGGGAGCGAGCAGATCTACGGTTTGGGCGAGTCCCGTCCAATTGACGTGACGGGGACGTCACGGGAGTGATCGCCCAGAACGCTGCCTCTTGGGACTCTGAATGCTTTTCGTTTGACGATTGTGAAGAGTTGAGGACGACGCGGGCAGCCGATGGTACGCAACGTTGACCTTCGGGGTATTGAACGAAAGCGCACTTCGTGGGACCCTTTGGAGTATGGGAATACGAATACCACGTGCCGCCGCTGTCATCGTCCCGCTGCTCCAACTGGTTTGGCCGGCGGAGGCTCAAAACACTTGTGGGATTGTCAAGCCTCTCAAGCCATTGACACCGGTCAGTTGTACCGATACCACCCCAGCGTGTGTCTGCGATGCATCGGGCCTGAACTGCCACTGGACCTGGGCCTGCGTACCGTTGCAGGTTGGCGCGCCGACTACGCCGTCGGGCATCGATTCCACCATCCCTCTCGGCGTCAAGCCGCCGCAAATCGAGAATCCCTTGGATATGCTGATCAAGCTTCAGCAGTTGCGGAGCATGCAGCAGCAGAACCAGGCGCAACAAGCTCCGGTTGTGCTGCCGTCTGGCCGGCCTATTGCGCCAACTTCAACGCCACCAGGTGGACCCGTGGTGGCAACTCCCGCGGCTCCGGGGCTGTCGTGGACCGATGAGAGCATGGAGCGAAACTGCCGACCAGAGTACGTCCCGTTTCTTTGTTCGACGGTATGGATAAACTCAGTCGCGCCGCTTTCCATCGGCACCGAGAAGTTCTACTCCCTCGGAGTGCTCTTGCTCTCAGCCGGCCGCAAGGCGGACTTCGTCGACTTCAAGGTCGTGCTCGAAACAGCCGATCATGTCAAGCAAGCCTTCTTCCGGAAAGACGTGGCAGTGGATCTCGACGAGGCGACCGGCTCGAAGTACTTCCAGGCCATCTTCGGCACCTTAGAGCCGGTGTTCTCTGTGCTTTCGATTGACACTACGGAGAGATACACCGACGGGAGTGGTGAGTCAGTGGAGACATTCCACCAATTTCGGCCGCCTTCGCCAGAGGAGATGCAGTCGCAGCAGAAACTCCTGCGTCGCTTGACGACCGGCACGTCGCCGGCGCGAGCGGCCGACAACCCGCCTGACGGCACCGCTCGTGCAAATGGCCGGGTTTGGGTGTCGCTTTCAAGCCCGCAGGCCAAGGCGGCGTTCCTGATCGGCTACCGCGACGGGTCCAGGGGGGCGTCCTCTGTGAACGACTCGCGGATGCCCGTAGAGGAGCTCGTAGCCGCCGTAGATCGGTTTTACCTTGAGCCGTCAAACCTGGCGATACCGGTGTCCGGGGCGTTATCCTACATAGTCCAAAAGGCGGGCGGCGCCCGGCCGGGAGTGCTCCAAGGGTTTCTCGATGAGCTTCGGCGCGAGGCCTCGGACCAGCGGGATATCGGTGGCGGATGGAAGATCGCGAAGTGATGCCCGTCCGGGCACCCGCACGTATACCGGGGCTCGTAGCCCGTCCCTGAAACTGCCCCCACAGCCGC
This sequence comes from Bryobacterales bacterium, assembly GCA_963768385.1. Taxonomy (GTDB): domain Bacteria; phylum Acidobacteriota; class Terriglobia; order Bryobacterales; family Bryobacteraceae; genus Fen-178. The sequence goes on along the minus strand of CAVYHQ010000009.1, from coordinate 256,383 downwards.
ATCTACGGAGAGGGCAAATTATGCGGCCAATTGGAGCAGGATGTCATAGGGAACGCACAGGTAAAAGGTGATAACGACGTACCGGACTATTCGAACTGTGCCTCAGCGGACGCGCTTCTTCTGGTGACCTAGTGGCGCTCGTTCTGGTCCCGGCGAAAGAGTCGTCCGGATCCAGAAGCCTGCTGCTGGCTGTGTTCGAGATATTCATGAAGCCCTGGGTACGGAACAAGCAGGCGCCCTTGTTCTTCCTGTGAGAACCCTATATCCAAGGGATCCCGGTAGCCAGTCGGGAACTGCGCAGCCTCCCAGACCGCGTGTAACGATTCCTCGGACAACGCCTTGACGGTAGAGCTGACAGTTGCCCCCACGCTCTCTTCAGGAGCCGTCGATGCGGCGGCAGCCGCGTCTATCGAGGCGGAGGCGTCATGCACGCCGTAGAAGAATGCGGCCGGCCTAGCCTGGAGGTTATCATGGAAGAACCTGCGGTACTTGAGTTGGTGCAACTCCAACACCCGGAGGTGCGCGTCTACGCTCACCCTGTTGGAGAGCATTTGGGCATGCCTTAGAGCACGCGCTGCCGCAATCCACGTGGCTCGATCGCTGTTTTCATCGGCCAGGAGAATCCGTGCCTCCTCGTAGGCTACGACACATGAGTCCAAGTAAAAGCGGGAGCGTTTCTCCTCGGTATCGGCAACCTCGCGCGCCTTTGCAAGGAGGATCCCGCCCAAGGTCAACAGTACACCTACGGGTACTACAGAGGTCAGCGAGAGAGCTTTACTGAGTCGTTCCGCACCTGCCTGCTGGACCCAAAAGGCGGAATATATCGAGCCCACAAAAAACAGTGCTGCCATCGCGACCAATACCCAGCCGAGCACCGTTAGAACCCGCTCGATAGTTAGCCTCCACGTCACCTGTAGGCTCAGCAAGCAGAAGTTTAGCACAGGAATCTGGCGACTGGATAACCGGCAATCGATTCACGAATTCTGACAGCCCGCTTCGCAGTTCCCAATATTTGAACTCGACATATCCGCGCCAGAAGGTACATGGAGCCAGCGAGCGCTCTTGCGTCGCTGACCACGATTTCGGGTGACCGTATTGTCGTGGAGTTGCTCTGCGGCAGCTAAGGCAGGGTCGCCCGCGCGGAGTCGCCCAGCGTTTAGAGGGATCTCGGAAGCCCCATCCTGACGTCGGTCCCGGTAAACGCCGGTCACGGCAGTAGGCAAGCAGGAATCCCCGGCCGCCCCGTAGTCGCCAAACCGTACAATGGCCCTTGCCTCGGCACGAACCACGCAAGGTTCGCGCGGGCGTTAAGGGTCAATATCGGTAGCCAACTCCGCGGGCAACGTCCGCTGGGGCAACGGCCCTGTGCGCCGGTCCAGCGATTACCTCTAAGGGCAAGTTTCCGGAAACCCCACTTTTGGGCCACAACCCACTTCAATGGCACGATTCGGTTATCGTGTGATATAACTTTACTCAAAGGGGGCGATTATGCAGCAGCATACGACCAGAGTCAATCCTTCAGAAGAGACCATCAAGATTGGTCCGCTAGGGATCCGGTTCCTCCTCACGGGCGATGATTCCAACGGCAGCGTGTCAGTGTTCGAGGTTCTCGTCCCCGTCAGGCAGAAGCTGGCGGCGCCGGCCCACAAGAACGACGCCTACGAGGAGATCCTCTACGGTATCGAGGGTGTCCTTACCTGGACGGTTGACGGCACGCCCATCGAGGTTGGTCCCGGGCAGGCGCTGTGCATCCCCCGAGGCGCGGTGCACCGCTTCGATAACCTCGGCAGCGAGGATGTGAAACAGCTCGCCGTCATAACCCCTGCGATAATGGGCCCCGCGTATTTCCGCGAAGCTGCCGAAGTAATCGGTGCCGCCGCCGGCGGCCCGCCCGACCGCGCGAAGATGATGGACGTCTTCCGGCGTCATGGCATGACGGTGGCCGCGCCCCCGCCTGCTAAGTAGCGGGCGGCTGGTACGTTTCGACGGCCTTGTCGGAAAAGGCCACAGGTGGCGCGGCAGCGACCTTAATGGAAGAGAAGCTCACTTCAAGACCAGAACTTGCTCGCACGGTCTATCCGCGCTTGCACTGACTCACGCCATCTGAGAGGCTGTATTTGTCAAATGCGATGATGGGGAGCGCTCAAAACCGGTTTCCAGGGGTAGTGGGATGACCTCTCACGTAAGCCGCGATGAGCCCGTAAGTCGGTTCCCGGACCGTCTCCGGGGCACTGCTCTGATCGCCGCGCTGGCCGGGGGCGTATGCTCGTTCGGCCTGATGCTGCGCGCGGGTCAACGTCAACAATCCAGGCTACTGCTGTTCCCATTCGCGATTTGGACGCTCTCCCCCTTCGTGATCACCGCCTGGGCGAACATAGTGTCGAAGCGTTGGTCAGTCGTCGCCCGCGTGACCCTCTACGTCACCACTTTGATCCTCACGCTAAGTTCGTTGGCCATTTACGGAGGCGTCACTTTCGGGCATCTCCGGGCGAAAGTGGGTTTCGTGTTCCTGGTTGTTCCCTTCGCATCATGGCTCCTGATTTCAGCCGTTTCGGCTCCAGCGTTGATTTCTGGCAGGCTTTCAAATAAACGAGTCTCGCGCGGTTCAGACTGACCGGCTAACCAATATTCGTTCAATGGAAGAGTCCACTTCAAGACCGCAAGGGTCGGTCGCGACCTTCGTGAAAGGGTATAGAATACACATGATCGCGGATAATGGGGCGGTGACGATGCGCTTACTTGTCTGGGGTGCGGTTTTGACGGCGCTGGTAGCGGGATGGGCTCCGGCGCAGACGACGGCGGCGGTGGCCGTCGACGGGACCGTGAAGGACGGCGCGGGGCTGGCGGTGGCGGGGGCGATCGTCACGCTGGAAACGGCGGCCGGCGCGGGGCAGCGCACGACGGCAACGGACCAGGCGGGGGCTTTCCACTTCGGCGACGTGGCGGCGGGGAGTTATAACGTCACGGTCGCGGCGGGCGGGTTCGCGGTGTGGACGGCGAGCGTGACGGCGGAAGTATTGAATCAGGCGCCGGTGGCGGCGGTGCTGCAGGTGGCGCCGGTGACGTCGACGATCGAGGTGACGCCGCCGCCGAAGGAGTTGGCGGCGGAGCAACTGAAGTCGGAAGAGAAGCAGCGGGTGCTGGGTGTGTTTCCGCACTTTCTGGTGACGTACGAGCCGAACGCGGCGCCGCTGACGGCGGGTCAGAAGTTTCACCTAGGGTTCAAGACCTTAGTGGATCCGGTGACGCTGCTGGGCACGGGGATCGACGCGGGAATCCAGCAGGCGCAGAACAAATACCCGGAGTTCGGGCAGGGAGTGGAAGGCTACGCGAAGCGGTTCGGGGCGCGATATACCAGCCACATCAGCGGCGTGATGATTCACCATGTGATCCTGCAGGCGGTCTTTCACCAGGACCCGCGGTATTTTTACAAGGACACGGGGAGCTTCAGGTCGCGGGTGTGGTACTCGATCTGGACGGCGTTCGTGTGCAAGGGCGATAACGGGCGCTGGCAGCCGGACTATTCCGACGTGATCGGCGGCGCTGCGGCGAGCCAGGTATCGAGGCTGTACTATCCCTACACGTCGCGGCCGTGGCTGCGGCTGTTTCATAACGTGCTGGAGGGTTTCGGCGGCAGGGCGGAAGACCATCTGATGGAACAGTTCGTGGTGCGCAGGTTTACGACGCACACGCGGAAACGGTCGGGGATGTTTCGGAAGGTGCTGGCGGAGGGGACAGCGGTGCCGCTGGTGTCGGCGGGGGACTTGAGCGCGGGGCCGATGACGTTCGTGCTGGCGAGCGACCTTGTGGCGGACGGCGCGACGGTGGCGAAGGTGGGGGTGATGGCGGAGGGGCAGGTAAGTTACGCGGGCGGGATGAGCGGCGCGGGCGAGGCGGTTCGGTGGCGGCTGGAACACGTACACCTGAAGGTGGGCAATGTGGACGTGCCGCTGAGGAGCAATCAGGCAAAGGGCGGGGACGGGGCGTTGGTGTACCGGCAGTTAGAAGGGTCGGGGAGGATTGCGCTGGTGCTGTATGTGGCGGAGGATGTGGTGGTGGGGCCGCGGAAGTGAATTGTGGGGCCCGCGTCCGCTGCCCAGGAATCTCTTCAATTCCTTTGACATTCCGGCGGCAAAGCGGACCGATGGAGTCCGCAATCGCTGAGGTCAATGGACGAGATGCCCACTTATCTGGCATTGGCCATTCCCCCAACATGGAAGTGGTTGACTTATCGAGAGTTAGCCCCCGTTGCTAGGGCCGATCAATGCTTCCTTATCCGCTGGTTGAGAAACGCGCGGGACTCAGACTCTAACGGTTATTGCAGCTTCGCGTATTCCGCCTTGGCTTCCTTCAGGATGGGGACATCGGGGTCGGCGTCTTTCCAGAGCGTGAGAAAACTCTGATACGCGGCGCGGGCTTTGGCCGTGTCGCCCTGCAAGGCGTAAGCGCGCGCCAGTCCCAGGCGGGCCAGCGCGCCCCATGGGAAGTTCACCACCAGTCCTCGATGGTCAATGAATTTCTGAAATTCCGCCGCCGCCCGGTTACCGTCGCGCAGCATGAGACAGGCTTCCCCACGCACATAAGCGGGGCTCATGAATATGGCGAGGTTCCCTGTCAGGCCGCTAAGTTCGATCGTGCTCGCCACCTTCAATAGGTCGATGGCCCGGTTCGGGTCTTTGCGTTCCAGGGCGACCCCCGCTCGGATCGTGGGCAGCCAATACCTCTCGACCAGCGTGTCCAGCGGGAAGGTCTTGTCGAGTTCTCCCGCCAGCTTCTCCGCCCCTGTTGTATCGCCTGCCCGCGCCAGGGCCAACGCCGCCATCACCCGTACATCGCGGTTCGGGGCCAGTTTCAACGCCGCATTGGCCTCGGCGCGCGCGTGCGAATCGGAACTCGGTTTCCTCCAGGGATCTAGTCGGATTGACGACGCGAATCCGTGCGCCAGGGTTGAGAATCTCTTGCAGCCAGCCTGAGCGGAATACGTCACTAGGACCGGGCACATGGGCAATGATGCCATCGAAGGCAATCAGGACGCGGTGCTCGATAATTGACCCCGGATTTGTCTGCCCAAAAATATCTCCGGGCCTGAAAGGGAGGCCCGCAATTTGATACGTTGGAAGGCCCGTTCGCATGTACATAACACCCCCGATTATATCGCGCGGGGAGTGATTTGAAAAACAGAAAAGCCCGGACACGTTTGGGCCGGGCGCGCACCCCGGACGCCATCTTCGGGCCTGAAGCATCCGGTTCCAGACCAGACCCTCGTGAAGTCCCCGTCCCTGGAGGATCGAGAGCGACAGAACTGATGGTACTGCGCTAAATCTGTGTGCCTCTCCTGGTGGCGGCCCTGGGTAGTGCGGTCCGGTTGTGTTGCTGGCTCAACCGGCTTCGCTGGAGTACTAGTACTCAAACAGTACTCCTGGGACTGCGTTCTAGACCCACTTCCAACTTACCATGAAAACAGGCGAAGACCAGAACCCCCGCTGTCCCCGCAGCGGTGTTGCTCCAAAGAGCCCTACCCCCCACGGTAGGGCTTTTTTTGAATTTCGGCTATCCGTCTAATCGTCAGCAGTGGGGCTTCGAGCGTCTGGGGTCCCATCTACGTCGAGAAGTTCACTTTTTGGTAGTGCCTGAAATGTGCGTTGAAGGCAATTTCAGGCACTACAGCACCGCCGCGCGGGCAGCGCAGCCCGAGGGTTTAGTGAATCGTTGCTCGGCCCGTCACTGAGCCGCCTCGCCCCGATGGAGCCGCGATGGGTACTTGAATAGCGGTTTAGGAGCGAACATGAATACGTTCTTCGGGTTCATAATGGCAGAGGTTTCGTTGGCCACAACCACGAATCCACTCCCGAACACGAGGATTCCCCGGATTGCGATGTCGGATGGGGTGAGATAAACCATCTGCTTAGCTCTGAATGCTAGGCTCCGATTATGCCGAAGCGAACGAGAAAGCTGCTCGTCTACGCGGCCTCCATGATGGGGTGCCACCGGCGATATTGCGGTGGTTTTGGAGGCCCGTGTGACTGGTGGTGTGACTTGGCGACGTGCTTCTGGCACTTCTGGTATTTTGGGGGCTTTGTGTTGTGTATAACTTACGTGTTTTCAATGTGCTGCGAGAGAACAAGTCCCCCTCTCCGCACCATTTTAAACTACGTAGTTTCATTAGTTTACGGCCCCCATTTCTTCGTGTGACCCTGAGCAGTTCCGCACGGCCCGAGGAAGTGGTAGCGACCACCTAGCGGCTCGCCCGGCGCCCGATGGTGATCTCCCAAAAGCGGATTTGGGGACAACGACCCAGATTTCCACAGACAACCAGGCGCGCTACTATATGTGAAGACAGGACGGGTCAAGGAGGAACGGACCATGCCTCACTACGTTTTTCTTTGTCAGGATTGCAGCCAAGAATTCACCCGGATTCTTCACATAGCGGATCTTGAAAAGGGCGGTGTGGTGTGTCCACACTGCGGCGGCAAGCGGGTGACCCAAATGGTAGCGGCGTTCTCCGCGGTTACCTCCAAGAAAAGCTAGATTGCGTATCAGTCCCAATCACCCGCTGCGGCGGCTTTTCGCCGACTTGGCTGCAGGGGCTGAATCGTGTGAAGAGCGATCTCGAAGTGTTCCGGGAGGAGCAGTATCAATTGTGGAAAAAGAACCTTCTCGACGCCTGAGCACGAATGTTCTCTGGGTCGGAATGAGAAAAACGGCTTCCATCGCAGTGACTGGATGTACAATGGCTGCTGTCCAGGAGGTTAAAACGGAAATCCCGGTTAAGGTTGACATATGACTAAAACCAGACAGTGGACACTCGCGGTGCTGGTTGCGCTGTTATGCGGCACGGGCATCGGTTTCGCCCAGTACGAATACCCGTTCCAGAATCCAGCCCTGTCCATGGAATAGCGGGTGGACAACATTGTGTCGCTCATGACGCTGGAGGAGAAGATCGCTTTCGTGGGAACGCAGGCGGTCCCGCGGCTGAAGATCCCCGCCTTCGGCAACTCGGAGGGCATCCACCAGTTGGTGCGCCGGGCGCGCGCCAACGAGGCGGCTACCCCCACTACCTCCTTCTCCCAGGTTTATGGAATGGGCGAGACGTGGGATCCGGAACTGATCCGGCGAGCGGGCGCGGTGGAGGGGTACGAGGCTCGCTACATCACGCAGAGCGATAAGTACAAGCGATCGACGCTGGTGCTGTGGGGGCCGACGTCGGACTTGGCTCGCGACCCGCGCTGGGGCAGAAACGACGAGAGCTTCGGCGAAGATCCGTTCCTCACCGGCACCATGGCAGTCGCTTACGTCAAAGGCATTCAGGGCGACGACCCGAAGTACTGGCAGGCTGGATCGCTCCTCAAGCACTTCATGGCGAACAGCAACGAGACCACGCGCGGCGGCTCCTCCTCCAACTTCGACGAGCGGCTGATGCGGGAATATTACTCGGTACCGTTCCGCATGGCCTTCCTCGAAGGCGGCGCCAAGTCGTACATGGCGGCCTACAACGCGTGGAACGGCATCCCGATGACGGTGAACCCCGTGCTCAAAGACGTGGTGGCGAAGGAATGGGGCGCCAACTGGATCATCTCGTCGGACGCCGGAGCCATGGGGCACGTGATCAATTATCACAAGTACCTCAAGACCCCGCAGGAGGTGATGGCCGCGGCGGTGAAGTTGGGGATGAACCAGTTTCTGGGCGGCGGCACGCCGGACATCATCCATGCGACGCTGGACCAGAAGTTAATGACGGAAGCGGATTTGAGCGAGGCGATTAAGGGAAAACTGAAGACCACCGTGAAGCTGGGGCTGCTCGATCCGCCTGCCATGGTTCCCTACACGAAGATCGGCGCCGCCGGGGAAACGGAGCCCTGGAACGGCGAGAAGCACAAGGGCGTGGCCCGGCAGGTAGCGCACGAATCGGTGGTGTTGTTGAAGAACACCGGACTGCTGCCGCTGAACAAGCAGGCCCTGAAGTCGATCGCCGTGGTCGGCAACCGCGCCGAAGAGGTTCTGTTCGACATGTACAGCGGGACGACGCCGTATGCCATCAGCGTGCTCGAAGGCGTCAAAGAGAAAGTTGGCGGCGCAATCAAGGTGAACTACGCGGCCGAGGGCGAAGCGGCGGTGAATGCGGCCAAGACTTCGGACGTGGCGGTGGTGGTGGTGGGCAACCATCCGATCTGCGGGGGGAGGGGGCAGGGGATGTTCAACCCCGATGCGTCGTCGAAGCCTTGCGCCATACCGAGCGAAGGCAGGGAGGGCCGAGACCGGGAGGCCATCGACCTGCCCACGGAAGAGCTGATTCAGCAGGTGTACGCGGCCAATCCGAAGACCATCGTGGTGCTGATTGCGAGCTTCCCCTACGCCATCAACTGGAGCCAGGAGAACGTGCCCGCGATCCTGCATATCACCCACACTGCGCAGGAGCAGGGGACGGCGATTGCCGACGTGCTGTTCGGCGACTACAACCCCGCCGGGCGCCTGGTACAAACGTGGCCGAAGTCGCTCGGCCAGGTGCCGCCCATCATGGATTACGACCTCCGCCACGGCCGTACCTACCTCTACTTCAAGGGCCAGCCGCTGTATCCGTTCGGCTACGGCCTGAGTTATACGAAGTTCGACTATTCCGACCTGCGGTTGAGTTCGGCGAAACTGGCGAAAAACGGCGCCATCACGGTGAGCGTGGACGTGAAGAACACGGGCAAGCTCGCGGGCGACGAAGTGGTCGAGATGTACGTGGAGCATCCCCGCTCGCAAGTGGCGCGGCCTTTGAAGGAGCTGAAAGGCTTCCAGCGCATCACGCTCAAGCCCGGCGAGAAGAAGACGGTGCAGATTGCGCTGAAGGCGCAATCGCTGGCGTGGTGGAACGAGAAACAGAAGGCGTGGGAGGTGGAGGCGGAGCCGATTGGGATTCAGATCGGCAGTTCCTCCGCGGACATCCGGCTGAAGAAAGACGCCACGGTGGATTAGACCGCGCGGGCCGGCTCAGCACTGGCCAACTGAGCCGGCAGGGCGGCATCGGGAACTCGCGCTTAGCGGAACAGGATGGAACCGTAGTCGGCGAGGAAATCGCGCCACAGGAACCAATAGTGCGAACCCGGGATTTCCTTATACGACGTCTTGAAGCCGTGCTTCTCCAGCAGCGCGTGGAGATTCATCGTGCCTTCGCGGGCCATGTCGGTGGTTCCGGCGCCGGTCCAGTAGAACTTGACCCCGCCGGCTTTGACCGCCTCCAGTTGCTTTTCGTACGCCTCGTCAACCGTCCGCGGTCCGGAGCTGAACACGCCGATGTATCCGAAGACACCCGGATTGTTGTTGGTGGCGGTGAGGGTGTGACCGCCGCCCATGGAGAGGCCGGCGATGGCGCGGCTGTCCTTGTCGGCGACAACCCGGTAGGTCTTTTCGACGAAGGGAATGACGTCCTTGACCAGGCTTTCCGGATAGGAACCGGCGTAAGGCTGCGCCGGCATCGGCGGGCGCGCCGCTGGGGCGCCACCGGGAGCCGCCGCCTGTAATGGGGGCGGCGCTGGAGCCATGATGGCCTGGGCTCTGGGGGTGGGGCCGTAGCCGTAGCCCTGGGATACAGTCTGGTTGGCGTTGCCGTTGGGCATTACCACGATCATCGGCTTGGCCTTGCCCGCTGCGATCAGGTTGTCCAGGATGATGTTCGCACGGCCCATGGTAATCCAGGCGTCTTCATCTCCGCCGCCGCCGTGCAGCAGGTACAAAACAGGGTACCGCGTTTGGTTGGCCTCATACCCCGCCGGCGTGTAGACGTACATCCGGCGGCGGTCCTCTTTCAGCGTCGGCGAAGGATACCAAACGATGTGGATGGTTCCATGCGGCACATCCTTGAACGTCCACATGTCGGAGTAAGGGCCGGAAATCATCAGGAGGTTGTCGTAGCGGAGGCCGTCCCGTTGTGTTTCACCATTGCCCGGATCAAGGGCCTTCACCCCGTCCACCAGGTACCAATAGCCCCACAGTTGCTCACCGAGAGGTCCCGCGGTTACCGACCAGACGCCATTGTCGTCTTTGGTCATCTTGATATCGCGCGCTCCCTCCCAGCTTCCGTTCAAGGTGACCTCAGCGGCCTTGGGAGCGGAAAGCCGGAACGTAACTGTCTTGTCCGGATGGATTTCCGGCGACGCCGGGGGCCGGACTGCGGCTCCCCTTCCGGGAGCACCCCGTCCCGGCTGCGCCTGTGCCGGCGCCTGCTGTGAAAACGCTGCAAGTACGGACAGGAGCGCTATGGCACGGGCCCCGGTCCTGAGTCTACTCGATGAATTCACGATGCACACCTCTTTTTTCTGGTTTATCAGCTTGCTCCACATAACCTGCATCACCCCGGATGCGGCGGTTGCGGCAGTAGCCACTATTTGGCGCGCAGGCAATGCGAAAGGTTACCGGGTTTTCCAACCCGGGCGAGGCCAGCGGGCCCAACAAGGCCCGGTGATGATCTTCGACAAGAGGTGGCAGCACTTGCAGGTTATAGGCAAGATTGGCCGGTATATTCGTTGCCACTTGAATCAGCATTCGAGATCCGATATCCTACGTATACCCGTTGTGGTGGGACCAAGGAGGAACCATCGTGTCCGGATATCGATCGCGAAGAAACGTCTTTCAACTGGCGGGAATGGCAGCCAGCGCCATCCTGTCGAGCCGGCGTGCCGGTGCGCAGACTCAGCCGGATATGCAGAAGCTTCAACCGAACTTGCAGGGGGAGGCGCGCCAGCGGCCTCGCATGATCGCCCCCCACCCTGATCCTTTCCCGGCTCTCGAGAGGCGTTCGGCCGTGGGCTTGATCCACGGAGAGGACCGGCGCAAGAACGTGTACCAGGCGCTACTGGCGATTGACGATCAAATCCAGCCCAAGCTGAAAACCAAAAAGTCCGTCCTCATCAAGCCGAACAATGTCGGGACTGTGGGCCAACTCGGGATGACGCACGCCGATGCCATCCGCGGGATTCTGGACTACCTCGCTCCCCGGTTCAAGGGCCCGGTCGTCATCGGTGAGGCGTCCGCCGGCGAGACCATGCAGGGGTTTGAGAACTTCAAGTACACGGCCCTGCCTGCCGAGTTCAAGCAGCAGAACATCACCCTCGTGGACTTCAACCAGGAAGCCAAGTACGTGATCATGCCGCTGCTCGACTTCGATCTCCACGTGGTTCCGGCCCGCCTGGCGGCGCGTTGCTTCGACCCCGATGCGTTCATCATTTCGTCGGCGGTCATGAAGGTGCACAATATCGCCGTGGTGAGCCTGGCGGTGAAAAACATGGTGCTCGGGGCGCCTTTGCATCAGGCGCCGAAAGAAACTCCGCGATGGAGCGACAAGCGCCGGTACCATGCCGGCATCCGTCAGAGCCTGTACAACATCTACCTCACGGCGCAGAGGATGCAGCCCTTCTGGGGCGCGGCTGTGATCGACGGCATGGAAGGCATCGAGGGCGGATTCGGCGCCGGCGGCAGCCCCGTGCCCTCGCGAGTGGCGATTGCCTCCACCGATTTCATCTCCACCGACCGCGTGGGCGCCGAAGTCATGGGCGTCAACGCCAACTGGCTCGGCTGGATGAAATACTGCGGCGAAGTCGGCGTCGGCCAGTGGGACCTGTCCAAGATCGACATCCGGGGCACGCAGATTGCGGCCGTCCAGAAAAAATACCGCCTGCACCCCGATATCGAGCTCCAGTTGAAGTGGATGGGGCCCATGGAAGAACTGCCGCCGAATCTCGGCTGGGTGCGGCCGGTCACCGACTACATCCCGGTGTAAGGCCCCCGCGGGCGCATAGGGTTAGACCTCCCAGTCCTGTGCGCCTTCACTCGACTACGGTGATTGTCTTGTCCGCCTTGAAAAAGAGGACATTTCTACTTTGCCGGGACAGTGCCATTCGCAATAGCGATTACAGCACTTCTTCGGACCAGGCTTCCAGCACCTGCTTCACTTTGGTCATGAACTGGTCGGCCAGGGCGCCGTCGATCAGGCGGTGGTCGAAGCTTAGCGAAAGAAGACAGATGGAGCGGATGGCGATGGCGTCGTCAATCACCACGGGGGTTTTCTCCACCGTGCCCACGCCCATGATGGCTACTTGCGGCTGATTGATGATGGGCGTGCCCACCAGGCTGCCGTAACTGCCGAAATTGGTGATGGAGAAGGTGCCGCCCTGCACCTCGTCGGGCTTGAGCTGGCGGGAGCGCGCGCGGGTGGCGAGGTCGACAATGGCGCGTTGCAAGCCGGCCACGGTCTTCTCGTCGGCGGCGCGGATCACGGGGACGATCAGGCCATTTTCCAGGGCTACCGCGATTCCGATGTTGATCTCGTTGTGGTGGATGATGTTGTGGCCGTCGAGCGAGGCATTGAGCAGGGGGAAGTGGCGCAGCGCCACGGCGGCCGCGCGCGTGAGGAACGGCAGGTAGGTGAGCGAGAAGCCATAGCTGGCCTGGAAGTCGGCCTTGTAGCGCTCGCGCATTTTGGCCACCCTGGTCATGTCGACGCGATGGATGGTGGTGACGTGCGCCGAGGTCCGCTTGGAGAGCACCATGTGCTCGGCGATCTTGATCCGCATGGGGCTCAGAGGCTCGATGCGCGTCCGGGGATGCCCTCCGGGCCCGCTGGCGGGAGGCAGGGGTGGCATGGGAGCGGGTGGGGCAGGGGTGGCCGGCGCGAGGTGGGTTTCCACGTCGTGCTTGGTGATACGGCCGCCCGCGCCGGTGCCTTTCACCTGGCTGAGATCGAGGTTGTGCTCGCGGGCCAGTTTGCGGACCAGCGGGGAGAGCGGGGCAGAGGCCTCTGGTGGGGAGGACACCGGTGGTTCGGGGGAAGACACCGGCGGCGGGGCGCCCTCTGGGCCCGGCGCCACCACGCCGGACTCTTCGATGCGGGCGACGACGGTGTTGATCCCTACGGTCTTGCCTTCTTCCACCAGGATCTCGGAGACCAACCCGGCGGCGGGTGAAGGGATCTCGGTGTCCACCTTGTCGGTTGAAATCTCGAATAGAGGCTCATCGCGCTCGACACGCTCGCCGGGCTTCTTGAGCCACTTGGTCAACGTGCCTTCCACAATGCTTTCGCCCATCTGGGGCATCACTACGTCAGTCATAGATAAGTTCTCCCATCTCGCAATCAAAAACGCGGCCGAAATCCGCGGCCAGGGTTCGCCCAACCTCCTGCAAGCTGGCGCCGACGCCGAGCGCGGCCATGGAGGTGACGGGCTTGGTCAATCCGCAGGGAACGATGTACTGGAAATAGCTCAAATCGGTGGAGACGTTCAAGGCGAAGCCGTGGGAAGTCACCCAGCGGCTGATGTGAACGCCGATAGCGGCGATCTTGCGATCGTCCACCCACACGCCGGTGAGCTTGGGAATGCGGCCGGCGGAAATGCCGTAATCGGCCAGCGTGTCGATGATCACCTGCTCGACGGCGCGCACATAAGCGCCCACGTCGCGCTTCCACTCGCGCAGGTCGATAATCGGGTAGCCGACAAGCTGGCCGGGGCCGTGGTAAGTGACGTCGCCACCGCGATCGGTGGGATAGAAACTGATGCCCGCGCGGCTCAGGACTTCGCCGCTGGCGAGCAGGTTACTGGCGTGGCCGTTACGGCCCAGCGTGATGACATGCGGATGTTCGAGTAGCAGGAGTTGGTCGGGGATAAGGCCCTGCTGGCGCTCGGCGATGAGCTGCCGTTGCAGTTCCAGCGCCGTGCCGTAATCCGTGCGCCCGAGTTCCCGCAGACAACACTTACGCATTGATCGAAAGACCGTAAACGGCGTTGAACGCCTCGCCCACCGCCTCGTAAAGCGTGGGATGGGCGTGGATGGTGTGCACCATGGTTTCCACGGTGGCTTCCGCTTCCATGGCGGCGACCGCTTCGGCGATCAGCTCAAATCCCTCCGGCCCGATGATATGAACGCCGAGAATCTCGCCGTACCGCTCGTCCGATACCACTTTGACGAAACCTTCGTGACGGCCCAGGATGGTGGCGCGGCTGTTGCCGGCGAAGGGGAATCGCCCGACCTTGACCTGGTAGCCCTGCGCGCGCGCCTGGACCTCGGTTAACCCCACGCTGCCGATTCCCGGCTCGGTGTAAGTGCAGGCGGGGATGCGATTCTTGTTGATGGGGATGGCGGGCTTGCCGGCCATGTGCGCCACCGCGACCATGCCTTCCATGGTGGCGACGTGCGCCAGTTGAGGAGTGCCCGCCACCACGTCGCCGATGGCGTAGACGCCCGGCTCGGCGGTCTGCTGGTAAGGGTTCACCTGGATGAAACCGCGATCGAGCGCGACCTTGGTATGCTCGAGACCGATGTTTTCGGTGTTGGGCTTGCGGCCCACCGCTACCAGCAGCTTTTCGGCTTCGAGTTGCTCCTGCTTACCGTCCTTGGTGGTGAGCATGAGGCTCACACCCTGGCCGGTTTTGCGGATGTTCTCGGCGTGCGCGCCGGTTTCGACGCGCATCTTTTGCTTGCGGAAGACGCGATCGAGTTCCTTGGAGATGTCCTCGTCCTCCACCGGCACGATGCGCGGCAACATTTCGATGAGGGTGACCTGGGCGCCGAAGCGGTGGAAGATGGACGCGAACTCCACACCCACAGCGCCGGCGCCGATGATGATGAGGCGGGTGGGAACGGCGGCGAGGTTGAGAATCTCGACATTCGTGAGAATGAACTCGGGGTCGGGCTCGAGGCCGGGCAACATGCGGGCCTCCGAACCGGTAGCGATGATAATATTCCTGGCCTCGATGGTCTGAACGCCGGAATTCGACTTGACTTCCACCTTGCCGTTGCCCTGAAGCATGGCATAGCCGGTGATGCGCTCGACCTTGGCGCGTTTGAGCAGCATGGCGACGCCATTCGAGTGCTTGTTGACGATGCCGTCCTTGCGCTCCTTCACCTTGGGGTAGTCGAGGCGCGGGTTTTCGCAGTGGATGCCTTCTTGTTCCGAGTGGACGAAGCGCTGCCAGACATCGGCGGTGTGGAGCAGGGCCTTGGTGGGGATGCACCCCACCAGGAGGCAGGTGCCGCCCAGCTTGGCCTGTTTTTCGACGAGCGCCGTCTTGAGGCCGTACTGGCCGGCGCGAATGGCTGCGGCGTAGCCGCCGGGGCCACTCCCGATAACGATCAGATCGTAGGGCACTTTTTTCATTCTACCTACGTCACCAGCAGGGAAGCCGGTGCGTCTACCATGAAAGATATGAAGAAGCTGCTGATTCTTCTGATGCTGGCGTCGGGGTGTGGATTCGCGCAGTCGCGGCCGGCGGCTAAGAAGAAAGGCGAGCCGCCGCCCGCCCGGTGGCCGATCCAGAGCCTGGCGGTGGAAGGCACTCATAACTATACGCGGGAGCAGGTGCTGGCCGTGGCAGGACTCAAGATCGGGCAGGTGGCCGGCAAGCCCGAATTCGACGCGGCGCGCGACAAGCTGGTGGCCAGCGGCGCGTTTGAAACCGTGGGCTACAAGTTCGTGGCGGCGACCCAGGGCAAAGGCTATGCCGCCACCTTTCAGGTGACCGAGGTGGAGCAGATGTACCCGGTGATTTTTGAAGAGCTGAGAGTCTCGCAAAAGGATCTCGAGGCCGCGCTGGGAGCCAAGGACCCGCTGTTTTCCATGGCCAAGCTGCCCGCGACTCAACCGGTGCTGGAACGGTACGTGAAGTGGATCCAGGAATTTCTGGCGTCCAAGGGCGTGCCGGAGAAAGTTGCCGGCAGCGTGACGGCGTCGGCCCCGGGAGAGTTTGCCATCGTGTTCCGGCCGGCGCGCAACCTGCCCGCGGTGGCGCAGGTGACGTTTCAGGGCAACCACGTGATTCCACAAAACGTGCTGCGAGAGGCCATCGCGGGGGTGGCGATTGGCTCGCCGTACACCGAGGACCGGTTCCGTGAGGTCCTGAACCTTGCCATACGGCCGTTGTATGAGATGCGCGGCCGGGTGCGCGTATCGTTCCCGGAGATCCGCACCGAGCCGGCCAAGGACGTCCAGGGAGTGAACGTGACGGTTACGGTGGACGAAGGGCAGAGCTACGAGCTGGGAAAGGTCTGGATCGAAGGACCCAGCCCGCTCGAGTCGGCTGTGTTGTTGAAGGCCGGCGACTTCAAGACCGGCGACGTGGCCAACATCGACCGCGTGAACCAGGGGCTGGAGCGCATCCGCCTGGCCATGCGGCATGCCGGATACCTCGAAGCCAAGGTCACCATGGACCGCAAAATCGACAATGACAAGAAGGCCGTGGACGTGGCGGTGCACATCGATGCGGGGCCGCGGTTCACCATGGGCAAGCTGAACATTGTGGGTCTCGACCTGAACGGCGAGTTCGAGATCAAGCGGATCTGGACCATGAAGGAAGGCGGGCCGTTCAACGCGGATTATCCAGACTTGTTCCTGACCCGCGTGCGTGAGGAAGGCCTTTTCGAGAACCTGGGGAAGACCAAATCCGAGTTCAAGATCAACGATCGGGAGCACACGGCCGACGTGACGCTGACGTTTGCGGGAGAGAATCCGGAACAGAAGCCGGGGAAGAAGGGAAGGGGCCGCGGGGGGGATTAGGATTCACCGTTGGCTTGCGGGGTCATGCGGCGCAAACGGAACGCCAGGGTAGATCGCGTCCGCCATGGCGGCGCCATACAGCCTCATTCGCCAATGCGCCACTCCAGGATCCCGGCCGTCTGGTGGCCTTGTGCCGCGGCCTGCAGCCGGATAGCCGTGGTGTGAACCGGCGTAAAGCCAACCCGGTTGAACTTGTCCTTCTCCGTGGGATACGCCGCTACGCCCTCCACGGGGTTCCATGCCGAACCGTCCCACCACTGGAGCCACCACGACGCGGGCAGCGCGCAGCCCCGGCCATCGGCGTCCGCCGCCCAGTAGACCTCCGCCGATCCGATGGTTCGCGGTTCCGAGTATCGGTACTCGATCCACATTCCACCTCCGCCTTGCGGCCACACAAACCGGGGAATCGAGCGGTCGGCCGAACTGGACGGCGCCAGACCATCGAGAACGGCGGAAGGAGGCTCGAAATGCGAGCTCGCCGAAGCCCGCAGCATGGGCGCGGGGCCGTCCCAGACATGCGCATCGGGGCCGTCGCCGATCTGCGGAAAGGAAGAAATGCGCAGCCGCGCCGCGCCCATGGGGATGAGCGTGATCTCCTCGAGAGGCTCGTTGCTTTTCACGGGTCCGGCCTCGACTTCGCCGGCCATGCCGTTCGGCTCCAGTTTCCATTGCGGGATTCGCCGGCCCTGCGCGCGCAATACGATGGGGACATCCTCCACGGCGAAGGGCTGCGCCGCGGTTTTGCCCGTCTTCACCACCTGAAACGACTCCTCGGGCTTCTCCATATTCAAGACCAGCCCGTAATTCCAAGGCGTGGCCGGGTAGACTTCCTGCGCCGGGAACTCGTCTGTGCCGCCTGCACGGACCCAACGCTCACTGATTTTGAGCGAGTACGTGAGTGGGCCGCGGCTGACGGACACGGTGTTGCGATTCTCTTTCCAGACCTGCACGCGGATCTTCATGGGCAGCGCCAATACCACCTTGTCGTAGGCGCTCCACGCGCGGTCCACGACCAGCCAGCCGCGCGCGGCGTCCTTGGGCGCTGGAAGCGGCTTGCCATTCACACTGACGGAGGGGTTGGTGCACCATCCGGGCACGCGCAGCAAGAGCGGGAACCGGACCGCCTTGGGCGTGGGCGTTTCCACCGCAATCGCAATGGACTCGTCGAACGGATAATTGGTGGTCTCCGTCAGCTTGACCTCAGTGCCGTCGGCCACCTTGGCTTTCACCTGGCTGGGCGCGTACATTACCGCCGCCAGGCCATTGTCGCGGGTTGCCATCCACAGGTACTCGGAGAAGTACGGCCACCCAAACGCCGCATTGTGCTGGCAGCAGCGGTAGTCGTAGGGGTTGTAACGGAACATGTCGCCGCTATTCTGAATCATGGGCGCTTTATTGGCGCGGTCGAGCTGAACCTGGTTGGGACTAGTGATATAGTGCAGCCCCTTGAGATCCGGGGTCATGGATGCCGGGAAGGAATTGAAAGCGATCTCCTCGGCCCGGTCCGCCCAGGTGCGGTCGCCGGTAATCCCCACCAGAATCTCGTCGCTGAACATCATCTCGGCCCAGGCGCACGTTTCCGTGCCGTTACGCGGTCCATTAAACCCCGGACGCGCGTTCTCGTCGGCCGCATATCCGCCACCGGGGACCTGGCCGTAAAGCCTGCGCATGGTATCGTAGTTGCGCACGGTGGCTTTCAGGTACCGCGCGTCTTTGGCCTGCTGGAAGAACTGCGCCGGCTCGCGGAAGCATTCGGCAAAATTCACGTTGTGCCAGGAAGCGATGCCGCCCGACCAATCCTCCGTGCGCTCGTGGTTCACCCTGGCCAGGTCGAGCAGCCAGGGCTGGCCCGTGCGGTTGTAGAGCCAGTAGATGGAATCCAGGTTGTCGCCCGCGCGCTGCTTCTGCCAGCTTGCCGAAAGCAAGTCCTCCAGTGGAATGGTCATCTGCCAGCGAAAGTATTTCGTCAGGAACGGTAGGATGCGCGGATCGCCGGTGGCTTCATATAGCGAGCGCAGCGGGAAGAGCATCACCATGTTGGGCCACAAATCGAGCATGCGGCTGCGCACGCCATTCACGCGTTCGCTATCGATATTGCTCTGGCTGCCGAAATAGCCGTTGGGCCGCTGGGTGGCGATCACCGCATTCAGCCACTGGTTGGCGCGCTTGACGATGGCCTCGTCCTGGAGCACGTAACCGAGGTTGACGTAACCTCGCAGCCAGTACGGCACCTCTTCCCATCCGAACTTCCCCTGGCCTGCCGGGCTGGTCCATTCGTTGCCTTCAAACTTGCAGAACTGGCTGATCTCTTCCAGCTTGCCCGAGAAGCCCTTCGACTCAAGAACCAACTGGCGCCGCAGCCAGCCTTCCGGGCGCACGCTCCCCAACGGGAGCTTCACCATTGGGTTCGGCGCCAGCGGCGGGCGATTGCCGGCATAGTAGCTGTTCGCGCCCTTGGTTGATGGCGTCTCGATGGTCTGGGCCGCAGACGCGATTACAACCATTGGAATGAGGAAGACGAGTCTCATGAGTCACCAACTTTCCACAGGATCTGCCGCAACATGCCGAGCAGCACGGGAGCGTCGCGCGCGGCGATACCGAGCCGGCGCACCAGGCGGCGCACTTTTTCCTCCGTGGAGGCGGCGGTCACGGGGTTGACATAGCCGCTCTGCCCGAGCACCTCGATGAGCATGGCGGTGATCTGCTCGTTCTCCGCCGCGGAGGCGGGTTTGCTCCTTTCGGGACGAGCCTGGACGGCTTTCGGATCGCGGGCCAATTCGTAGAGGCACAGCGCCACGGCCTGGCCGAGGTTCATGGAAGGGTGCGGTTCAGCCGTGGGGATGCGCATCAGCCAGTGGCAGTGGCTGAGATCGTCATTGGAGAGGCCGAATTTCTCGGAGCCGAACAGAAGCGCGACGGGCGCTCGCGGGAGCGCGCGCAGGATGAGACGGCAGCCGTATTCGAGGCGGCGGATGGGGTGGTGCAATTCGCGATGGCCCACCGAGGTGGTGCCCACCACCAGGCGGCAATCGGCGACGGCGCCAGCGAGGGTCGAAAACTCTTCGGCCGCGCGCAGCAGCGGGGCGGCGCCGACGGCCGAACGCGCCTCGCGGAACGCCACATCGTAGGGGTTGACCACACTGAGGCGCTCGAACCCGAAATTCGCCATGGCGCGGGCCGCGGCCCCGATATTCAGGGGGTTGCGCGTCTCCACCAGAACAACACGGAGATTGGTTTTCCAGTCGATTGAGATGCTTCGATCGTAGCGTAGACCGGCCACAAGTGGTAAGTTACCGTTTCGGAAAGAACAATCGACTATGCCGGCAGTCCGTGGACGGGGTCACGGTGGAAGGCGTGGTGCAGAAGATTTCGGGATTGGGACTGGAGGTTTCCAAGGCGCTCGCGGAGATCTCCGAAAGGAGCATATGTTCAACTTAGCCTACACTGGCTGTGCCCGGGCGGTCGAATGGGGGGATGCGGCCGCCTCCCAAATTAAGATAAGATGTCCGTTCGCGCGAGCCGGCGTGGCCACAGAACACGGCGATGCCCAAAATCAAAGGACTGCGATGGTGGATGATCGGCCTCATCATGCTCGGCTCGATCATCAACTACCTGACACGCAGCACTCTTGCGGTAGCCGCCCCGACCGTACTCCAGGACCTCCACATCACCACGCAACAATACTCCTGGATCGTCGGCGCTTTCCAGGGCGCCATCATGACACAGCCAATTTGCGGCTATGTTCTGGACGTGCTCGGCCTCAAAATCGGCTTCGCCATATTCGCCGTCGCCTGGTCGCTGGTGAACATGGCGCATGGCCTGGCCAACAGTTGGCAGGCATTTGCCGGCCTTCGGGGCCTGCTGGGGTTCAGCGAGGGCTCGGCCAACCCGGCGGGCATGAAGGCCACTGCCGAGTGGTTTCCCGCCCAGGAGCGGGGGCTCGCCGGCGGCGTCTACAACATAGGCGCCTCGGTCGGCTCCATGCTGGCCCCTCCGCTGGTGGCTTGGGCCATCCTGAGCTACAACTGGCGGGCGGCGTTCGTGATCACGGGCAGCCTGGGCTTGGTTTGGGTGGTGCTGTGGTTGTTGCTCTATCAATCGCCCGCCAGCCACCCCGCTCTCTCAAACGAAGAGAGGAACTACATCTCCTCGGGACAGGAGCAGCGCCTGCGGAGCGACGGGACCCGCCCATCCCTGATGAGGATCCTCAAGCAGCGCAACTTTTGGGGAATCGCCCTGCCGCGTTTTCTGGCCGATCCGACATGGGGCACGCTCAGTTTCTGGCTGCCGCTGTATCTGAGCAGCGTCCGCCATATGGACTTGAGGCACATCGCGCTGTTTGCCTGGATCCCATTCCTGGCCGCTGATTTCGGCTGCGTGTTTGGCGGCCTGGTCGCCATGGCGCTTCAAAAACACGGCGGCCTCAACGTGATCGACGCTCGCCGCTCGGTTTTCACCTTGGGCGCTTTCCTGATGTTGGGAGTGGGGTTCGTCGGATTCGTGGAGAGCCCGTATGCGGCCATCGCCCTGCTGAGCCTCGGCGGCTTTGCGCACCAGACTCTGTCGGTGACCGTGATCACCATGGCGTCCGACCTGTTCAAGAGAAATGAGGTGGCCACCGCCGCCGGGATGGCCGGCACATTTGGCAATGCGGGCCTGCTCATATTCTCTCTGCTGATTGGGGGCTTGGTCGCCACCGTCGGCTACACGCCGTTCTTCATTTGCCTGGGTATGCTCGACCTGATTGGCGCCGTGGTCGTCTGGAGCCTGGTTCGCGAGCGCAATATCGGCGGCGAGATGCCGGCGCCGCAGGCAAGACCGATCTAATTATGTCAGACGATACTCTGAAAATTCGGAATCCGATTCTGCCGGGGTTCAATCCCGACCCGTCGATTATCCGCGTCGGCGACGACTATTACATTGCCACCTCGACATTCGAGTGGTTTCCCGGAGTCCAGATCCACCATTCGCGGGATCTGGTCCATTGGCGTTTG
Source organism: Bryobacterales bacterium (assembly GCA_963768385.1). GTDB lineage: Bacteria > Acidobacteriota > Terriglobia > Bryobacterales > Bryobacteraceae > Fen-178. The sequence goes on along the minus strand of CAVYHQ010000009.1, from coordinate 234,867 downwards.
ATGACGCGCCCGCTGACGCGCTCGAGCCAACTGAACATGCTCGGCGACCCGGACTCTTGCGGGATCTGGGCGCCATGCCTCAGCTACGACGAGGGCCTCTTTTACCTGCTCTACACCGACGTCAAGCGCTACGGACGCACCACCCAGGGAGGCGCCACCGGCGCGTCGCTGAGGGATACGCACAATTACCTGGTGACCAGCCCGCGCATCGACGGCGAGTGGTCGGACCCGGTTTACCTCAACAGCAGCGGCTTCGATCCTTCCCTGTTCCATGACGACGACGGTCGAAAACACCTGGTCAACATGGTCTGGGACCATCGGCCGGGTGGCAACCGCTTCGCAGGAATCGCGTTGCAGGAATACTCCCCCCGGGAACGCAAGCTTGTGGGGCGCCCCCATCTGATTTTCACGGGCACGCCACTGGGTTTCACCGAAGGCCCGCATCTATATAAGCGCGGCGGTTACTACTACCTGCTGACGGCGGAGGGAGGAACGGGATGGGGGCACGCCGTCACCATGGCGCGGTCGCGCGAGTTGACCGGGCCTTATGAACTCCATCCGGATGTGTACATCCTGACATCTCGCCACCGCCCGGATATCGAACTGCAACGCGCCGGGCACGCCGATCTGGTCGAGACCCAAAGCGGGGAGACCTACATGGTGCACCTGTGCGGCCGGCCCATTCGCAACCGGGGGCGCTGCACGCTGGGCCGCGAAACGGCGATCCAGCGCATGGTGTGGTCGGCGGACGGCTGGCTGCGGACGATGGACGGCCAAGGGCTGCCATACTCCGAGGCTTCCGCCCCGGCACTCCCGGCTCACGCGTTCCCCGCGCCGCCGGCCCGCGACGATTTCGACCAGCCGAAACTGGCGTTGGACTTCCAGTGGCTGCGGTCCCCATGGCCGGATGAGCTCTTCAGCCTGACCGAACGTCCGGGCCACTTGCGTCTGTACGGCCGGGAAACATTGGGCAGCCTGTTTCGCCAGGCGCTGGTCGCCCGCCGGCAGCAGGCTCACTGCTTCAGTGCCGCCACGGTGATTGACTTTGAGCCGGAGCAGTTCCAGCAGATGGCTGGCCTGGTCTGCTATTACAACGGCAGCAAGTTTCACTACCTGTACGTCTCGCATGACGCTCGTTTGGGGAAGCACATTCGCGTCATGTCCTGCCTCCCAGACCAGGTTCAGTCGGACGTCTTTACGGCGCCGATCGCAGTTCCCAGCGGCATACCGGTGCATCTGCGGGTTGAGGTGGACTACGAGCGGCTTCATTTCGCGTACCGGTTAGACGGCCAGAACTGGTGTTGGCTGCCCGGACAGTGGGACGCCAGCATCCTGTCGGATGAAGCGGGACCTCCTGGAAGTCCTAATTTCACGGGCGCCTTCGTCGGGATGTGTTGTCAGGACCTGGCGGGGACCCGCCGGGCAGCGGATTTCGATTACTTCGTCTACCGGGAGCGAAGTTATCTTGCCAATCCGTTCGTGGAGGCCGGCCTCTAAGAGCGGTATTGCGCAGGAGAACGGCGCGTATTACCCTGGGATCATGCGCACGATCTCGGTGAAGTTGCCCGACCATCTCCTCGCTCAGCTCGGCCAAGAGGCCAAGACGAGGCGGGTGACGAAATCCCAGCTTGTGAGGGAAAGCCTCGAAAAGGGCCTGCACGAGCAACCGCCGGCCGGAGCAGTCTCGTGTTACGATCTGGCGCGCGACCTTGCCGGCACGGTGAAAGGCCTGCCCAAAGATCTGGCCGACAACCCGGAATACATGGAAGGTTTTGGCCAGTGAAGAAAGGTCCGGGCCTGCTCGACACCGGCCCGCTGGTCAGCTTTCTCGGCTCCGGCCTGAGACACCACTCGTGGACTTGCGAACAATGGAAGCTCTTTCGCCCGCCGCTGCTGACGTGCGAGCCAGTCCTTACGGAGGCGGCGTTTCTGCTGAAACGGGAAGGCCGCGAAGCCGATCCTCTGTTTGAGTTACTGGAGCGGGGAGTGATTCGCATCGCGCTCGACATCGAGGAGCAGCAGGCGGACCTGCGGGCGCTGATGCGTCGCTACCGCAACCGGCCCATGTCGCTTGCGGATGCCTGTCTGGTTCGACTATCGGAGATCGAAACGGCCGGAGAGGTCTTCACCCTGGACTCCGATTTTCGCATTTACCGCCGCCATGGGAACAAGGTGATCCCGGTATTGATGCCGGATTGAATTGGCGGAATTAAGGGCTGAGCCGGCGTGGGCGCGGCCGCCGCAGGTTGGGGATCATTGGGCCAAAGAGCGGGTCCAGGGGACCCGCGCGGACCATGGGACCCGCCCCACCGCGATCACCCCATTTGACATTCCCCCCTCCGGACCCGTAAGCTAAATGTTTTGCACCCCAAAGGGTTGGAGAAGTGTGTCAATGAGCACCGAGTTCCCCTCCAAGAGCGGCATTGTTCGCCAGTGGCATGTCATCGACGCCCAGAACGTGGTCTTGGGCAAGCTCGCCAGCAAGGCGGCCATGCTGCTGATAGGCAAGCACAAACCGTCGTACACGCCGTTTCTGGATACCGGCGATCATGTGATCGTCATTAATGCGGCCAAAGTCCGGCTCACCGGCCAGAAAGAAGACAAGAAAGTGTATCGCCATTTCACCGGGTATCCGGGCGGACTGGTGGAGAAGAGCTTCAAGCGGGTACGCGCGGAGAAACCCATCCGCATTGTGGAAGAGGCCATCGCGGGCATGCTTCCCAAGACCAAGCTCGGCAAACAGATGTTCCGGAAACTGAAGGTATACGCGGGTGACCATCATCCGCACGCGGCGCAGAAACCGGCCGCGTTGGCTCTGAAACGGAAGGTACAAGTTTAGTGGCAGCGACGATAGATCAACATTTGGGTACGGGCCGCCGCAAACGTTCGGTGGCTCGCGTGTTCTTACGGCCCGGCACGGGCGAGATCAAGGTCAACCACCGCGCGTTCGAAGATTACTTTCCCACGGAAAGTTCGCACGCCGTGGTGCGGCAGCCTTTGCAGGCCACCGAGACCATGGAGAAGTTCGACATATTGATCCTCGCCGACGGCGGCGGCGTCGCCGGCCAGGCGGGTGCAGCCCGTCTGGGAATTGCCCGGGCCCTGGTGGAGTTCAATGCGGAACTGCGGTCCCGGCTGAAAAAGCTCGGCCTTCTGACCCGCGACCCGCGCGCGCACGAACGGAAGAAGTATGGCCAGAAGGGCGCCCGCAAGCGCTTCCAGTTCTCCAAACGATAAGGTTCCCCGTGAAGCAGCAGCCTTGTGTTCCGTTTTCCGCGGCGCAAATCTCGCTTTGGACCGCGCGGCGGATGGCGGGACACCGATGGCTCTCAACTAAATTGAGGAGGTAGTTTGCCCGCAATATCGATGAAGGAATTGCTCGAAGCCGGCGTTCATTTCGGGCACCAGACCAAGCGCTGGAATCCGAAGATGAAAGAGTATATCTTCGGCGAACGCAACGGAATCTACATCATCGACCTTCAGAAGACCCTGAAGATGTTCAAAGACGCCGCCCGGTTCGTGGGCGAGATGGCCGCGCAGGGCAAGAACGTGCTCTTCGTGGGCACCAAGCGCCAGGCGCAGGAGGCCGTTGCCGAAGAGGCCCGCCGCTGCCAGATGTACTTCGTGAACCAGCGCTGGCTGGGCGGCCTGCTCACCAACATGCTGACCGTGCAGAAGTCCATCAAGCGCCTCAAGGAACTGGAAGCCATGGCGTCGTTGGAAGGCGGCTATGCCGGCCGGCCCAAGAAAGAAGTCATCCGGCTGGAGCGCGAGCGCAAGCACCTGGATCAGAACCTGTCGGGCATCAAGGACATGCCGGGGCTGCCGGATGTGCTGTTCGTGATCGATTCCAACAAGGAAAGCATCGCGGTGAAGGAAGCCCGGCGGCTGGGCATCCCGGTGGTGGCGATCGTCGATACCAACTGCGACCCGGACGAAGTGGACTACGTGATTCCGGGCAACGACGACGCGTTGCGCGCCATCCGCCTGTTCGCCAGCAAGATCGCGGACGCGGTGGTGGAAGGCCGCGCGCTGGCCACCGAGCAGGACTTCACGGCCGACAAGATTGTTTCGGAAGAGGCGCCGGCGGAAGAAGGCATGGTGGAGTACACCGAGTACGTGGATCCCAAGTACGCCGAGAAGATCATGGCGGAGAGCCTGAGCATGGAAGATGAACCGGTTCCAGTCTCACCGCGAAAGGGACCCGCTTCGGAGACGGCTGAACCGGCGTCCGAGCCGGTGGTGACGGAGAGCGGGCACTAGAAGCAAGAGCATCCACACGAGTGTGGATGCGGCACGCACGAGTGCGTGCGCCATAAGCACAGGAAGACCAATGGATATTACCGCGGCATTAGTGAAGGACCTCCGCGAACGCACGGGGGCCGGAATGATGGAGTGCAAGCGCGCCCTGGTGGCGGCCAAGGGCGATATTGGGGAGGCGGAAGTCCTGCTGCGCAAGTGGGGCATCGCGTCGGCCGGCAAGAAGGCTTCGCGCGCCACCAGGCAGGGTCTCATTGGGAGCTACATCCACCACGGCGGCCAGCTCGGCGTGCTGGTGGAGGTGAACTGCGAATCCGATTTCGTGGCGCGCACCGATGTTTTCAAGGAACTGGTGCACGATGTCGCCATGCACATCGCGGCGGCCGATCCGCGCTACATCCGCAAGGAGGACGTTCCGGCGGACGTGCTGGATAAGGAGAAGGATATCGCGCGCGCGCGGGCCGTGCTGGAAGGCAAGCCGGAGAAGATTCTCGACAGGATCGTGGAGGGCCGGATCGCCAAGTTCTACGAGGAGGTCTGTCTTTTGGACCAGCCGTTCGTGAAGGAAGCCACTCTCACGGTGGGGCAACTGGTGAAGACCAGGATCGCCAAGCTGGGCGAGAACATCGGCATCGCGCGGTTCGTCCGCTTCAAGGTGGGCGACGTGGCGGCGGCCGAAGCGGGTGGCGAGAACCCGGTACCCGCGCCGGTCTCGCAATAAATGTCCGGCTACAAGCGCATTTTGCTCAAGCTGAGCGGAGAAGCTCTGGCGGGTGGGGCCACGTTTGGCATCGACGCCGAACGGGTCAAGGAGTTGGGGCGCGAAGTCTCCGACGTGGCGGCGGCCGGCGTTCAGATGGGCGTGGTGGTGGGCGGCGGCAATATTTTCCGCGGAGTGGCCGCGGCAGCCCAGAAGATGGACCGCGTGACCGCGGACCAGATGGGCATGCTGGCCACCGTTATCAACTCCCTGGCGCTTTCCGACGCGCTCGAGCAGATGGGTGTTGCGACGCGCGTCATGACCGCCATCGAGATGCGCCAGTTGGCCGAGCCTTACATCCGGCGCCGCGCCATCCGGCACCTGGAGAAGGGCCGAATCGTGATTTTCGCGGCCGGCACTTCCAATCCTTACTTTTCCACGGATACGGCGGCCACGCTGCGGGCGCTCGAAATCAAAGCCGAGGTGATCGCTAAGGCCACCCGGGTGGACGGCGTGTACGATCAGGACCCGCTCAAGTTTCCAGCGGCGGTGAGATACGGGGAAATCTCCTATCTCGAGGTGCTCTCGCGGGGGCTGGGCGTAATGGATGCCACGTCGGTGGCCATGTGCCGCGACAACAAGCTGCCGATTATCGTCTTTAATTTGAACACTCCAGGCAATATAATGCGTATGTCGATGGGCGAGCCCATCGGCACGGTAATTCACTAGCCGCTTTTCGGAGACACTGCGTCATGAAAACCGAACAACAACCAGCACCCGGCAGTCCAATCTTCAACTCCGTAAAGGAAGTCGAGGGCAACCTGAAGGCGCGGATGGAAAAGGCCGTCTCGGATTTGCAGCACGAGATGGCATCCATACGGACCGGGCGCGCCTCACTGGGGATTCTGGATCATATCCGGGTGGATTACTACGGAACGCCCACCCCGCTCAACCAGGTGGCCAACCTGCACGTTCCCGAGCCTTCCCTGATCACCATTCAGCCGTGGGACGTTTCGCAGATCGGGCCCATCGAAAGGGCCATCCGGGTTTCCGATCTGGGTCTGAATCCCGCCAACGACGGGAAGATCATCCGCTTGCCGATTCCGCCGCTCACCGAGGAGCGCCGCAAGGAACTGGTCAAGAAGCTGCACGGGGTGGCCGAGCACCATCGCGTTTCGGTGCGCAACATCCGGCGGGATGGCAACGAAGCGGTGAAGAAGCTACTGAAGGACAAGAAGATCACCGAAGACGACGACAAGAAGGCCCACGACGAGATCCAACGGCTGACCGACGCGTGCATGGAGAAGCTCGACCAGGCGGCCAGGAACAAAGAAAAAGAGATCATGGAGATACGGTAGGGACGGACGGGCGCCGTTGTTGACTCCGGGCTACGGGGCCTACGGGGCCTCTGGACGGCGAATCGATTTGATCGAGAGAGCCGCCGAGGCGTGCAATCAATCGTGCGTGAACCGCGACTGTCTCTGCGACCGTGGGATATCGGGTCACTGGGCGAGGCGCTGCAGGAGATCCGGATGCTTGGCGATGAACTCATCGGCAGCCTGCAGGAACGGCGATTCAGAGCCCAAACCCGACCCAGAAGAACACTGGACCACTGCTGCCCGGGCTTCCGCCGTGACCTGCCGCTGTTCGGCCTCCTTCTTGCGCTTCTCATCGGCGGAGCGCTGGCGTGCGGCGATGCTCACGATGACTTCGTCAAACGGACGTGACCGCGGCGTGCACCACCTGAGATGCCCGGCCCCCCTTACGCCAGCCCCGATCTTTCCAGCAGCGCCTGCGGATCGGGATCTCGTCCCATGAAGCCGCGGTATAACTCCGCTGGGTCCTGGCTGTCTCCCTGGGAGAGGATTTTCTCGCGGAACTCACTCCCGATCTGGCGGCTGAAGATGCCATAGTCCCGAAACCGGGTGAACGCGTCGGCATCCAGGACCTCGGCCCACTTGTAGGAATAGTAGCCGGCCCCGTAGCCCACCGGGCTGCCAAACAGGTGGGTGAAGGCCGCGATCATGGCGTGCTCGGGCGGCAGCGGCGCGGGCACGAATTCCTGCAAGAGGGCCCGCGTGTAATCGACCGCGTCTCCATCCCGCTCGGGCGAATAGCGGGTGTGCAGGAGCAGGTCCACGAAGGCCATGCCGAGTTGCCGCATCTGCGCGTTGGCGGCGCGAAAGGTGCGGGCGCGCTTCATCTTCTGGAAGAGCGCGTCGGGAATCGGCTCGGCGGTTTCCCAATGTCGCGCGAACAGGTCCAGAGCCGGGCGTTCCCAGCACCAGTTCTCCATGATCTGCGAGGGCAGTTCGACGAAATCCCACGCCACATTGGAGCCAGCCAGCGTGCGGATTTCCACGCGGCTGAGCAAATGGTGGAGCAGATGGCCGAACTCGTGGAAGATGGTCTCCACTTCGCGATGCGTGAGGAGCGCCGGCCGGCCGCCCACCGGGGGGGTGAGATTTCCGCAAATCAGGCCCAGGTGCGGCTGGAATCCGCCGTCGGCGGGACCGCCGGTGATCAGACCGTCCATCCATCCGCCGTCGCGCTTGTTCTCGCGGGGATACCAGTCGGTGTAGAAGCCGCCGAGGAATGCGCCGTCGCCATCGCGCACATTGTAATAGCGAACCTGCGGGTCCCAGACCGGCACGCCCGACACTTCGGACACGCGAATGCCGTAGAGACGGTTGACCAGATCGAACAGGCCGGCGGTCACGCGCTCGAGCGGGAAGTAGGGTCGCAGGGCCTCCTCGTCGAAGTCGTAGAGAGCGGCGCGCTGCTTCTCGGCGTAGTAAGCCACGTCCCAGGGCTGGAGTTCGGGAGCGTCCGGGCCTTCGAGAGACCGGCGGAACTCCAGCAGTTCCCGGTTCTCTTCCCGGAAACGCCGCTCGGTCCTGGCTTTGAGATCTTCGAGGAACGCCATGGCGCGGGCGCCGTTGTGGGCCATGCGATCATCGAGCACCAGATCCGCGAAATCCGCGAAGCCCAGCAGACGCGCCTTCTCGCGGCGCAGTTCGAGGATGCGGGCGACCAGCGGGCGGTTGTCCCACTCGCCCGCCGTCCCGCGCACCGAGTGGGCCAGGTAGACCTGCCGGCGGATGGCGGCATCGTCGAGATACGTCATCACCGCGAAGTAATCGGGCGATTGCAGGGTGAAACGCCAGCCATCGCGGCCTTTGCGCACGGCACTTTCGCGCGCCGAGGCGAGCGCCGTGGCCGGCAGTCCGGCCAGCTCCGCCCGGTTGGCAATCAGGAGCTCGAAGGCGTTGGTGGAATCCAGCACGTTTTCCGAAAACCTGGTGGTGAGCTGGGTCAGCTCGACGTTCGATCTCTTCCAGCCGCTTCTTGCCCGGGAGGTTCAGGTCGGCACCGTGACGGCGGAAATCGTCCACGGTTTTGGCCAGGAAGCGCCGCCGCTCGCCCTGGAGGCCTGCGCCTTCCGGGGTGGCGGCGTACGCCTTGATCCCTTTCCACAGCCCTTCCTGAAGGGGGATGCCCGAGTGGAACGCGCTGACCTCCGGCTGCACGGCATTGAACGCGGCGCGCAGCTCCGGGTAGGTGGCCACCGCTTCGAGGTGCTGCACCACTCCCATAGCGCGATCCAGCGGTTCCGTCAGGTGGTCCAGCGCGCGCATGGTGTTTTCGAAGGTGCGCTCGCCGGGATGGCCGGCGATGGCCTCGAGGCGCGCGCGCGCGTCGCGCAGCAGTTCCGCGACGGCGGGCTGGACGTGCTCGGCGCGGATGCGGTCGAAGGGGATTCGGAACTCGAGCGCAAGAAGCGGATTCGGCTGGCTGGGGTCCGGCACTCTATAAAGCGTAACAGGTGCGCGAAAAGAGCCGCAAAATGGTTACCATAGAGAGAACATGGGTTCTGAAGAAAACGGGGCGCCCTGGCCTGTCCCGGCCGAGGAGCGGCTCAATGTCTTCGCTCTGGTGATCTATATTCCCGACCCGCTGGGACGTTTCCTGGACGATCTGCGGCGGGAACTGGCGCCGCACTCGAATCCCCACGCGCACGTGAGCGTGCTGCCGCCGCGGCCGCTGGCGGTGGAATGGCAGGCGGCGGCGGGACAAGCCCGCGCCTTGACGGAGGGGTGGGCGCCTTTCGAGATTGAACTAGCCGGGCTTCAGATCTTTCCCGTCACCAACGTGATCTATCTCGAAATCGGCGCAGGAGCCGCGGAACTGCGGTGCATGCACGCCGCCATGAACGCCGGCGCGTTGGAGTTCGAGGAGCCGTTTCCGTACTATCCCCACATCACTCTGGCGCAGGAGATTCCGCACCAGGAGGTCCGGGCCGTTCACGAACTCGCCCGGCGGCGATGGCGGGAATACCGGGGCAGCAGCGTGTTTCGGGCGGAGCGGACGGTATTTGTCCAGAACACGCTGGATAATTGCTGGATCGACCTGGCCGAGTATCGGCTGGGACGGTAGCCGTCAGGTGGGGATGAATTCTTGAGACGTATCCCTCCGGGCGGCACTACAGTAGTACAACCTCTCGGCCGATATGGAAATAGAAGGTCGCGCACTGTGCGCGAAAGGTGGGCCTGTGGATAGCGTAGTGGTTTGCGACACAGAACCGGTTGCCATGGAAGGGCTCCGAAGCTTGCTGGAATCGGCGGAGGGGCTGTGTGTCGTCGCGGCCGAAACCTCACTGGCGGATGGTATGGACGCGGTGCGCGAGTTGCAGCCGGCCGTTCTGGTCGTAGACAAATCCTTCGGCATCCAAGCGGTGTTGGAGTGCCTCAGGATCCTGCGGGACGCGGAGTGCCGCACGGCGGCGGTGGTGTGGAGCGTGGCACTGTCGGAGGCCGAGGCAATGCGGTTGCTGCAAGCCGGCGCCGCCGGAGTGGTTCATAAGACCGCCCAACTGGACACGCTGCTGGATTGCATCCGCCAGGTGGCTGGCGGATGCACCTGGATGGAAGAGGATCTGGTTGCCGCGCCGGACCAGCCGGTGCACATTGGCCGCTCCGCCCTCACCGCGCGCGAACTGCAAGTGATGGAGCTGGTGGAGCGCGGGATGCGGAACAAAGATATCGCCATCGCACTGGGCATCCGCACCGGCACGGTCAAGATTCACGTGAAGCACATTTTCGAAAAGACCGGTATCCGCGGCCGGTACGGCCTGGCGCTTTCGGGGCTGAAGCACAAGGGCCTGATGGCGGCGGGGGCTGGGGCGGCGGTCGGTGCAGGGGGCGGTTCTATTAGCTGATTCCCGCTCCCAACGCCGCGGCTTGGGCGGCAATGCTATCCTAAACACTTGATCCGCTTAGTCTCGCTTCGGCTCACATTCCTGGGTGCGGTGGCTTCCATGGCCTTCGCCCAGCCGTCCGTCCTGCTCGACGCCATGTCCCAGGAGTTGAGCCGTAACTTCAGCGTTTTGAAGGAGAAAGCCGACCCGCCGCCGTATTTCATGAGCTACGAGGTCACGGAACAGGAGGTTCGCTCGGTTTCAGGTACGCTGGGAACCATTACGGCGTCCAACGGCGGAAAGGAACGCTTTCTGGATGTCTCGGTGCGCGTCGGCTCGCCCCAGCTCGATAACTATCACCGAGTGCGCGGAGACCGCGGCCAGTTTACCTCGGGCGCCCCGCTTACCTACGAAGACAACGTCAACTCCATCAAGCGCCGTCTTTGGCTGGAGACCGATCGCGCTTATCGCACAGCCGCAGAACGGCTGATCCGGATCAAGACGAATACCCAGGTGAAGGTGGCGGAAGAGGACAATTCCGACGATTTTTCCACCGAGGAACCGGCTGTGTTTCGGCAGGCGCCGCCCAAGTTGAAGTTCGACGAAGCGGCCTGGAGCGACCGCATCCGCACGCTATCGGCGCGCTTCCAGCACTACCCCAGCGTGCTGACCTCGCACGTGGCGGTGCTCTGCCAGACGGACACGCGCTACCTGGTTGACACCGGGGGCACGCGCGTCGAGCACGGGCGCGGTTTTGCGCGCGTGGTCATCACGGCTTCGGCCAAGGCCGCCGACGGCACGGACCTCAGCACGTTCGAGACATTCGAAGCCGTGGATGCGACCGGGATCCCCGAGGATAAAGCCCTGCTGGCGGCCATCGACCGCGTGGCCAACGACGTCTCGGCGCTGCTGCGCGCGCCTGAGGCCGAGCCGTTTGTCGGCCCGGCGATTTTTTCCGGACGCGCGGCGGGCGTGTTCTTCCACGAGATCTTCGGGCACCGCGTCGAAGGGCACCGGCAAAAGGACGAAAGCGAAGGCCAGACGTTCACCAAGAGCGTCGGCACGAAAGTCCTGCCGGACTTCCTCTCGGTGGTGTTCGATCCCACGCGCCGCAAAGTCGGCCCGGTGGATTTGAACGGCTGGTACGACTACGACGATGAGGGCGTCAAGGCGCGGCCCGTGACGGTGGTCAACAAGGGCGTGCTGAAGACGTTCCTGATGTCGCGTTCGCCCATCCGCGGCTTCGATCACTCCAACGGGCACGGCCGCCGGCAGCCGGGGTTTGAGGTGGTTTCGCGCCAGTCCAACCTGATCGTGGAATCGTCCAACGCGGTGAGTGAAGCCCGGCTGCGCCAGATGCTCATCGGCGAAATCAAGAAGCAGAACAAGCCCTACGGCCTCTACTTCCGCGACATCACCGGCGGCTTCACCACAACGCAGCGCGCCGGGTTGCAGGCTTTCAAGGTGATTCCGGTGATCGTCTACCGGGTATATGCCGATGGCCGGCCGGACGAGTTGGTGCGCGGCGCGGACATCGTGGGCACACCGCTGGCGAGCTTCGCCAAGATCCTGGCAACTTCGGACAAGCCCGAAGTATTCAACGGATATTGCGGCGCCGAATCGGGCAGCGTCCCGGTCTCGGCGGTCTCGCCCGCGATACTGGTCTCGGAAATCGAGATTGAAAAGAAGGCCAAGTCGCAGGACCGGCCCCCGCTGCTCCCTGAGCCCGTGTCCCTGGAGAGCAAGGGAGGCTCGAAGTGAGGCGCCTGCTGCTGGGCGCCGCGGCGCTGGGTGCGGCCATGGCATGGAGCGCCCAGGAGGTGCCCGCGCCCGCGCCCGATCCGGTGCTCCGGGCCATGCACGATGAGATGGAGCGCTCACGCAAGCTGACGGTCTCCAACCTCGAGGCGCCGTATTTCATCGAATACCTGATGGACGAGGAGGAGAGTTTCAGCGTCACGGCCAGCCTGGGTGGCCTGATAGCGCGGCGCCACGAGCGCTTCCGCTCGCCGGAAGTGCGCGTGCGCGTCGGCGATTACAAGTTCGACAATACCAACTACGCCGGCAGCGGGTTTTCGTCCGGCACGCGCTACGACCTGGAACGGTTTCCACTGGAAGACGCTTACCCCGTGCTGCGCAGGTATTTCTGGTTGCAGACCGATTCGGTGTACAAGTCGGCCGTGGAAGCCATCTCCCGCAAGCGTGCGGCTCTGCGCAACCTCTCGGCCAGCGAGCAGATCGACGATTTCGCGCATGCCGAGCCGGTGCACTACATCCGGGCATTATCCCGGCTGGCCATCGATGAGGAAGCATGGACCAACCGGGTGCGGGCGCTCTCCGCGATTTTCGCGCAGTATCCCGAGGTGAAGAATTCCACCGTGGTGCTGGAATCCGGCGACGGCGGCTACTACCTGGTGAATTCCGAGGGCGCCGAGGTGCGCGCGCCGGAAAGCGCCACCTACCTGCGGGCGCAGGCCACCGCGCAGGCGCCCGACGGCATGACCGTGCGCGATGCCGTGGCGTTTCACTCGCTGGATGCCGCGCGCATGCCCACTGACGCCGAGTTGAACCGGGGTGTTGCGGCACTGGCCGAGAACGTGGTGGCGCTGGCGCACGCGCCCAAGGGCGAAGACTACAGCGGGCCGGTGCTGTTTGCGGGCGTCGCGGGCGCGCAGATTTTCGCGGAAGTGCTGGGCCGGAACCTGGCGATCGCGCGGCGGCCGGCGATGGAGCAGGGGCGCAGCGGGTTTTCGGCCAGTGAACTGGAGGGCCGCATAGGCGCGCGCATTTTGCCCGATTCGTTCGACGTGGTGGACGACCCCACGCAGAAGGAATGGCGCGGCCGGCCGCTTTTCGGCAGCTACGACGTGGACCGCGAGGGCGTGGCGGCCGCGCCGCTGCGCCTCGTCGAAAAGGGCGTGCTCAAAGGATTCCTGCTGACCCGCCAGCCGGTCCGCGGATTTGAAGGATCCAACGGCCGCGCACGCATGCCCGGCAACTACGGCGCCGGCGCCGCCGGTATCAGCAACCTGTTCATCGGCTCTTCGGAGACCACCCCGGCCGCAGAGTTGAAAGAGAAGCTGATGGAACTCTGCCGGACGCGCAACAAGCCTTACGGCATCATCGTCCGCAAGATGGATTTTCCCTCTTCGGCCCCGCTCGACGAGGTGCGGCGGCTGCTTTCCGGCGCGCAGGGGACGACGCGCCCGGTCAGCATTCCGATTCTGGTTTACAAGGTCTACACGGACGGCCGCGAAGAGCTGGTGCGGGGCCTGCGCTTCCGTGGGTTGAATGCCCGTTCTTTGAAGGACATCCTGGCGGCGGGCGATGACAGCACGGTGTTCGAATTCATGAACAGCACGGCGCCGTTCGCCCTCATCGGCGCCTCGTCCTTCACGGCCGAAACGTGCGTGGTGGCGCCCTCCATTCTCATCGACGATCTGGAGCTCGATCCGGTGGAGGAGGAGCTGCCCAAACTGCCGGTGGTGCCGGCGCCGGGCCCAGAGGGCACCCCGGTGCACTGAGGAGGGGGTAGGGTTGCGCCTGATCGGCCGTTATGTTTTTCGCGAGATCCTCTCCAGCGCGGTGCTCGGCACACTGTTGGCCACCTGCGTCATCTTCCTGCAGCGCGTCGACAAGCTGTTTGAAGTGCTGGTGGGCAGCGGCAACGCGGCGTTCAAAACCGTAATCACGCTGTTTGCCTTGGCCATGCCCCCGGTGCTGCCCCTGACCATTCCTTTCGGAGTGCTGGTGGGGATTCTGATCGGGCTGGGCCGCATGGCGAGCGACGGAGAGATCACCGCCATGCGGGCGGCGGGCGTCTCCAGCCGGCGGGTGATCGCGCCGGTGCTGCTGTTTGCGGCCATCGGCGCCGGACTGGCCGGTCTGGCTTCCCTGCGGCTGACGCCGCTCTCCATTCGCGAAAGCACGCGGATTATCAACGATCTGATGGCGACGCAGCTTTCCGCCGAAATCCAGCCGCGCGTTTTCGACGAGAATTTCCCCAACACCATCCTCTACGTGGGCGATGTGCGGCCCGGCCCGGTGACCGTCTGGCATCCCGTGTTCATTGCCGATGTCACCCCGCCCGAGCAGCGCACCGGCGGCATGCGGGACAAAGCCGAAGGCCCTCTCATCACCGTGGCGAGGGAAGCCTTCGCCGTGTCCGATCCCAAGAACAACCGCATCCAGCTCTCCATGCGCGACCGCGCCGTGCACGAAATGGGCACCGACAGCAAGGCCAACGACAGCTTTTCCCCCGCCTGGGAGCAGGCGCTGTACGCGTCGCCGCCGGTGCCCAAGCCGCTGGCCTCGAGTGCCATGAACACGCGCCAGTTGATGCGCTACACCGGCCCGGACAAGATTGAAGCCCAGGTCGAGCTGCATCGCCGGTTCGCGCTTCCGGTGGCCTGTATCATGCTGGCGCTGGTGGGAATCCCTCTGGGCATCGCCACGCGCAAGGGCGGCAAGTCCGCCGGATACGTCATTGGGCTGTTCCTGGCTTTCTTCTGCTACCACCTTTCTTCGGTCTCGCTGATCGGCCTGGCGAGGCAGCGGACGCTGCCGGTCCCGGTAGCCATCTGGCTTCCGGACGTGGTCTTCGGCCTGGCGGGGCTGATCTTTCTGGCGCGCATGGAGCGGCCCGGGGATAGCGATCTTCTCAGCGGCGTGAAAGCAGCCTTCGCCGGGCTGTTGGAAAGGCTCAAGTCGAAAAGAGCGGGCCAGCCGGAGCGGCCGCGCGTGGCCGCCGGGAGACTGCCATTGCTCCCGCAGCTCGTCGATACCTACATCCTGTCGAACTTTCTGTTCTACCTGGTGGTTCTGCTGGCCAGCTTCGTATCGATGACCCTGGTCTACAATTTCTTCGAGCTGATCGGCGACATGATCCGCAACAAGATCCCGCTCGTCAAGATGTTCACGTACCTGTTCTTCCTCACTCCCAAGCTGATTTACGACACGCTGCCGATCAGCATCCTGGTGGCCGTGCTGGTGGCTTTCGGTGTGCTCAGCAAGCAGAACGAGGTGACCGCGTTCAAAGCCTGCGGCGTGAGCCTCCACCGGCTGGCCCTGCCGGTGTTCATCGGAAGCGCGCTGTTCTGCGCGGGGCTGTTCCTGTTCGACTTCTACTATGTGCCCGGGGCCAACCGGAAGCAGGACGCGCTGCGCGACGAAATCAAGGGCCGCGCCACGCAGACCTATTTGCGCCCGGACCGCAAGTGGATCATGGGCTACGGGTCGCGCATTTACTACTACCGGTACTTCGATACCACAGAAAAGGTGATGGTGGGGGTAAGCGTGTTCGAGCTGGAGCCGAACACCTTCCGCCTCACGCGGCGGATATCGGCCGAGCGCGCGCGCTGGAGTCCCACTCTGAAGACGTGGGTGTTCGAAAACGGCTGGAGCTGCGGATATAGGGGCCTGGCCTGCAGTTCCTATAGCCCCTTTCCTTCGCAGGCCACGACCTTCGCCGAGTTGACCGAACCGCCCGACTATTTCCTCAAGGAAGCGGTGCAGGACAAGCAGATGAACTTCTTCCAACTGGACCGCTACATTCGCGACCTGCAGCGCAGCGGGTTCGACACGGTGAAGCTGCAAGTGCAGTTCTACCGCAAGTTCTCGGTGCCGTTGTTTGCGCTGATCATGGCCATGATCGCGGTGCCGTTCGCCTTTCTGGTGGGCAACCGCGGGGCGATGACGGGGATTGGCGTAAGCATTGCGCTGGCGGTGGCCTACTGGGGAATCGGGACGCTGTTCGAGAAGGTGGGCGACGTCAACCTGCTTCCGCCGGCCATCGCCGCCTGGTCGCCCGACGGGGTGTTCTCGCTGACGGGGCTGTACCTGCTGCTGCGGATGCGAAGCTGAGGGGGGCCGGCCCGATGACACGCAAGGTGAGTGTCGTAATCGAACGGGACGAGCACGGATGTTACGCCTGGTGCCCGCAACTGAAGGGATGCCAATCGCAAGGGAAGACCGTCGAGGAGGCTCTTGCCAACATCCGTGAGGCAATCGAACTGTACCTAGAGACCCTGACCGCCGACGAGCGCTCGGCGGCGCTCAGCCGGGAGATTCTCACCACCGCCGTCGAAGTTCATGCCTAAATTGCCGCGCCTGACCGCCGCCGAGGCGGAAGCAATGTTGTTCAGGGCGGGTTTCGTTTGGTTGCGGTCCAAGGGTAGTCATCGGATTTACGCGAAGGGCGGGCGAAGGGTCGTGGTTCCCTTCCATGGCAGCGCGAAGCCGGCCCCGCGGTGAACCGCTCCCACGGTTCGGTAAGGTTCCTCACGCTCCGACGGACGGGCGGCGCGGAGCGCGCCCCTACGCCGCGCCGGTCGCGGAACGCCCCACCCCTTGCGGCGCCATGGGCAGCGAGCGCACCCGCTGCCCGGTGGCGTCGAAAATGGCATTTCCCACCGCCGGAGCAATCCCTATGATGGGGCACTCGCCGGCGCCGGCGGACGTCAAATCCTTGCGGTCCACGAGCACGCTTTCGATCGCCGGCATGTCCGCGAAACGCGGCACCCGGTAGCGCGACAGCCGATTGCTGGTGATCTTTCCGCCGGCGAATTCCACGCGCTCGAACAGTGCCCCGCCCAAGCCCATGGAGATGGCGCCCTCCACCTGGTTGCGCAGGTGCTCCGGGTTGACCACCGCGCCGCATTCAAAGGCCTCCACCACGCGCAGCACTTTGACCGCGCCATTCGTCACGCTGATCTCGGCGAAGGTAGCCACATGCCCGCCCTTTTCGAAACCCGCGGCCATGCCAAAACCGTGGCCGGGCGTCTTCTTCCGGTTGGCCCATCCGAACCGCTCCGCGGCGGCTTCCATCACCGCGCGCAGACGGTCGTCGTTGGACGCGTTCTTGAGCCGGAACGCCAGCGGGTCCATGCCAATCGAGTGGGCCAGATCGTCCATGTGGGATTCGCGCACGAAGTTGTTGGCCGTCGCCGCCAGGCAACGGTAGGACCCTTGCCGCAGCGGCGATTTCGTCTGGTGGAACTGCTCGCGCGCGTTGGGCACATGGTACGGCGTCCGCAGCGCCGAGGCCCCGGCGTTGTAGTTGTGAAACTCCCACTCCACAATGGCGCCATCGGGATTCGCCTTGCCGGCCACCTCGATGACCGCGCCCGGGCGGAAATAGGCCCAGGTCATTTCCTCTTCCCGCGTCCAATTCCGCTGTACCGGCCGGCCCGCGGCCTTGGCCAGTATGGCCGCCTCGATGGCGGCGTCGCCTTGGTGCTTGCCGCCGTAGCCCGACCCCGTGTCGGGCATCAGCACGTGCACGCTCTCCTCGGGCAATTGGAAATGCTCCATCAGCTCGCGGCGCACGCCGAAAGGACTTTGCGTGCCGGTCCAGACCGTGAGCTTGCCATTGTTCCATTCCGCCACCGCCGCGCGCGGCTCCAGCGGGACGTGCGCCAGGTAGGCAATCGTATAGGTAGTCAGCCCGGCGCCGGAAGCCGCCCCGCTCTCCGCGTTCTGCTTGAAATAGGCGTAGACGTTGTTGCTGGAGGGCTGCCCAGCCGCCGGCGTCCATTCCGCGCGCAGTGCCGCCACGGCTTTCGCTGCCGTCTCGGCGTCGGGCGCTGCCACCCCTACCACGTCGCTGCCGAACCCTGCCCGCGGTGAAGCCAGGACTTCGTGCACCACCTTCACCCCCGCAATGGCTTCCGCCGCCGATTGATCCAGCGATGCCAGTTTCGCGCCGAATTGCGGCGGGTACAGGATCTTCCCGTGCAGCATGCCGGGGCGCTTTGTATCGGACGGGTATTTGTGCGCGCCGGTCACGATCTCGCGGCCGGTGACCTTCGGCACCGAGGTCCCCGCCACCTTCCATTCCGTCGCCGGCGTGAGCGGCACGTTCGCCGGGATCGTCTTGATGAGCTTCTGTCCCTGCGTCAGTTCGCCGAAACCGGCCGTGTGGCTGCCGGAGGTCGCCTTGCCGTTGGCCATCGAAATGGATGCGCGGTTGACGTTCCACTTCTGTGCTGCCAGGTCCAACAGCATTTCGCGTGCAGTCGCCGCCGCCCGGCGGATCTGCGGCCACATCATGGGCGTGGTCTGGCTGCCGGCCGTGCCCCCGTCGAAGGGCGTCAGGGCGGTGTCGCCCATGATAAACCGGACCGAGGCCACGGGAACGCGCAACTCCTCGGCCACGGCCGCGGTCAGCGAAGTTCGCGAGTTCTGCCCCACATCCACCTTCCCTGTGCAGGCCGTGACCACGCCATCCTCGCCAATGTGCAGCCACGCGCCCAGATCCTGGGGCATCTGCCGGCTCATCCCGCCGCGCCCGCTTTGCTGCGCGCTGGCATCGTCCACCAGCAGCACGGCAATGCCCCCGCCCAAAGCCGCGAAGAAATCGCGCCGCCTCATGCCCGGCCTCCTTTCCTGGCCGCCGCGTGAATCGCGCGGACGATCCTCGGATACGTCCCGCACCGGCAGATGTGCCCGTTCATGCCGCTCACGATCTCCGCGTCGCTGGGGTTCGGATTGCTCCGCAGCAGCGCCACCGCCCCCAGAATCATTCCCGCGGTGCAGTAGCCGCACTGCATGGCGTCGGCTTCCAGAAAGGCTTCCTGCACCGGGTGCAGCTTGCCTTCCGGCGCCAGCCCTTCGATGGTGACAATGCGTTTGCCCGCCACCGCGCCCACCTTGGTGATGCACGACCGCGCCGGCTGGCCGTCGATCAGCACGGTGCAGGCCGCGCATTGGCCTTCGCCGCAGCCGTACTTCGTGCCGGTGAGATCGAGATCTTGTCTCAGGACGCTGAGAAGGGTGCGGCCGGCATCTGCATCGATCCGCCGCCGCGTTCCGTTGACATCCAGTTCCCTGATGTTGGCCATGGTCCTATTGTGGCGCAAACTGCCTTGCACCGAAACGGAAATACCGGCATGATTGTCCTTGGTGAGGTGCGGTGATTCTAATGATCAAGCGAATCGTAGGGATGGGAATTTTGTGGGCCACGCTTTCGTGGGCGCAGTCCCCGGCGTTGAGCGGCATCGCGCATGTTGCCTTCCGCGTTGCCGACGTTGCTACCGCCCGCGCGTTTTACCAGAAGCTGGGCTTCGAACAGGCCTTCGAAATGACTCGAGACGGCCAGACCACCGAAGCCTTCATCAAGATCAGCGATCGCCAGTTCATCGAGCTGTACCCCCGTAATTCCCAGCCCAGCGGGCTGATGCACGTCTGCTACGAATCGAGCGACCTGGAGCCGTTGTATGCCGAGTACGTCAAGCGCGAGCTGAAACCATCGCCCGTCCGAAAAGCCGGGGCCGGCAATATGCTGATGGTCGTTCGTGGTCCGGAAAACCAGACCATCGAATACACCCAGTACATGCCCGGGTCGATGCATTTCGAGGACCACGGCAAGCACCTGGGAGAGCAGCGCATTTCGCAACATCTCCTGGGGGCGACCCTCGCCGTGAAGGACCTGGCCGCCGCACGCGCGTTCTATACCGGCAAACTGGCATTCGAGCCCCGCGAGGACAGTGCCGGCGGAGTCTACCTGCGTCTTCCCGGAGGCTCTGGCGAAGAAGTGAAACTCGAACCGGCTGGCGACGACACCAAACCCGGCCTGTTTTTCGCGGTCACGGACCTCCAGCGCGCCGCCGGCGACTTGCGGAGCCGCGGCCTGGCCGTGAAGACCACTCTCGCAGCCGTCTCCGTGACCGATCCGGATGGCGCCATCATCGTTTTTACCGGAAGTAGCGCGCGGTGACAGTCAAAAGGCCCCGGATCGCGGGGCCCGACGCGCCGCGTGCCCGGGGCCGGGACAGGGAGAAGAAACTCACTTCTGGCTGTCATCGTGTGTGACGCATGGGAAGGGGATCCGGTTATAGCCAGTATTGCCACTGATCCATCGTCAACACGTACACCGACAAGAGGCCGTTGGTCACCGCGTGCGCCAGCATACAATCCGCCAGGTTCCGCGTGTGGACGATCCACCAGTTGTAAACGATTCCGGCCGCCAGGCCGACTTCCCAATAGGGCCCGTGCTCGGAGGCAAACAGCACAGCCGTAATCCAGAACGCGGTGGGCGCATACGTTCCCAGCGGCACCTTCAGAAAGTCTTTACCGATGAGCCAGCGCATCAGCCAGCCGCGCCAGAACAGCTCCTCGAGAACCGGCACCAACCCCACCGAGGAGGCCACCCTTAACAAGATGAAGTTGACGTTTCGTTTCAGGGCGGGAGTGATCGAGCTGGCAGGGGCGCCGGTGATGGAGTTGTCAAACAGCCAGTGATGCCGGTACCCCAACAGGACGTCCGGGCCGATCCAGATCAGGAATACGGCGATCCCGATCCCGATGCTGGCCAGCGGGAAGGCAGCGCGAAAGGACAAGACGGGCCGCGAAAAGAAACCCATGGTCAACAGCACCGCCAGAAACCGCACGGCGTAATACCACTGCACCGGCAAGTGGATCGCTGCTTCGATCGCCATGAAGCCGACAAATACCAGGAAAGGCGCTATGTATGCGAGGGTGGCGCGCTGGCCGGCGGCGTCCGGCCGTGGCAACGTGGCACGGTCTGAAGGAGGATCCGAAACGGGCAAGCTATCTATCATAGTACGGAAAGTAGCCCTTTGGAGCTACGAAGGCAGCCTTTCAGACGGCCTCGCGCGGTAGCGCCAGCGGTCTTCGGCGGCGCCTGACGGACCCCGGAGGCGAAACACCCCCATGCCCCGTACCCCTGCTTCCCGCCAACGGACCAGTTCGTTCATCCTTTCAAAAACCGAATCAGCTCTTCGAAATACCATTGCTGATCGTCATACAGGGTGCAGTGGCTGCCCTTTTCGCTGATCGCCACCCGCGCATTGGGCATAGTCGAGGCGGTGCGCTTCATCTCCTCTGGGTCCATGGTGTCGTAGCGGGCGCCGATCAGCAGAGCCCTGGTGCGAATGTCTTTCAGGTCGCCGCTGCGGTCCCAGTCTTTGAACGTGCCGGTAACCGTGAACTCAGTCGGACCTTGCATGTAATTGTAGATTTTCGTGTTGAGGTATCGGAGAAAACGCTCAGCCGGCTCGGGCCAGGGGTCCAGGCGGCACAGATGCCGGGCGTAGACCTGTTCCATCAGAATCTTCTGGTACTCCGGCGCTTCGTACTCGCCCTTCGCTTCGTACTTCCGCATGGTCGCGATCGCGTCCGGCGGCAGCTCGTCGCGCAGCTTGTTCACGTACCGGACGTACTGCGGTATGGATGCCACCATATTCGATATGACCAGTCCCTTCAAGTTCTGTCCGTACTTGAGCGCGTATTCGTAGCCCAGCATGCCTCCGAAGGAATGGCCGTACAGATAGAAATCCTTCAGTCCGAGCGCTTGCCGGACCTGCTCCACTTCATTCGTGTATCGCGCAACGGTCCAAAGGCTTGGGTCGTCGGGGTTGTCGGAGAATCCCCCGCCCAACTGATCGTGGTAGTAGAATTCGATTCCTTCCCGCGGCAGGAAATCTTCCATGCACTCCAGGTACATGTGATTTCCGCCGGGGCCGCCGTGCAGAGTCAGAACCTTGATGTTTCCCTCGCCCACACGTTTGGTCCAGACCCGGTATTTTCCGCCATCGATCGGAATCATGCGGGCGCCGCCCGTTTTTACTTCGCCGGTGGAAGTACTCGCCTTCGGCCGGCGATTGCACGCCGTCGTGGCCAGCGCCGCCGCCGCGCCGCCGGCCATCACAAACTGTCTGCGGTTCATCGTCTCGTCCATTCCTCAGCCATTGACTTCTGCCCCGCCAGCGGGCCATAGCGCGCAGTAGTTTAGCACAAGCAGGCCCGATTGCGCACATTCCTATTGCTTTCCTGTCGCAGTAATCGCCTCACCTGGCGAGCGGTGATCTCCAGCTCTTCGGCAGCCTGCTGCCTCGTGATCAATCTTTTCTTGGCTCTTCGTAACGTTACCAACCAGTCTCGATCGGCCTGTGTCATGAGTAGTTGTCCTGGTTTCACCCTTCAGCGTGGCTCACACGGCGTTACGTCGCTGATACAGGTCTATCCTCGGTCGAAGTACGGCTGGAGCGAGATCGTCACGGCATCTCTCACCCGGCAGGCTATGTCGATCGCCTCGGTCTCGCCACTTTGGGGGCGATTGGGCTTGGGGGTGCTGGCCAACGGCGCACTTGCGCTGGCGGCTCGCTTCGATGCAGTATGTATTATGAATGGCCATGAAGATCCCCACAACGCCGCTTAAGCCGGTCACACTCAGACATCGAATCGTGGAAATTATCAGGCAAGCAATCACGTCGGGCGATCTCGGCCCCGGAGATCGGGTTGTCGAGCTGCAGTTGGCAAAGCAGTTGGGCGTCGGAAATACGGCTGTGAGAGAAGCGCTCTTCGAATTGGAACGGGCCGGCCTAGTCACACGAATTCCCAACAAGGGCAGCTTCATCACCAAGATGACGTTGGAGGACGCGCAACAGATCTTCCAGATCAGAAAGGCACTCGAAGGTCTGGCCGTGGAACTGGCTGTGGAGCACATGTCGGCCACCGATCTCGCCATGTTGCAGGGCTTCGTGGACGGCATGAAGAGCGCCGCTGAAACCAGCGATTTCGAGCGTTTCTACCAGAACGATCTCGAGTTTCACCGAACGCTTTGGCGGCTGTCCCAAAACCGCTATTTGGCGAGCAGCCTGGAGACCCTGGTGGTGCCTCTGTTTGCGTTCTTTCTGATCCGCACGCGTTTGGATTACAAGGTCGATCTGCTGGGCAGCGCGCAACGCCATCATCAACTTCTCGACACCATCCGGAACGGGCACGAGGTCAGAGCTCGCATGATCGCTTCCCTGGACTCTTCCGAGTTCTTCTGGGAGCAGGCGGGACGCACGCCGGCCGGCCCGCCTGCGGTGTAGAGTTTCGGCTCAGGCCCTCTTCTGGTCGGCCTGAAGCTTCTCACGCACGGCTGGGAAGCTGAACACAACATCGGAGACGGGAACCCCGACTACCTCGTTCCGGCTGAGGTCGCGCAGGCCGACTCCCAGTTCTTCGCCGAACCGCAGCGTGCTATCGCACCTGGCAAACGGCGGTTTCCCACGGTCGGCCAGAGGATCGAATCCCATGACGGTCATCGCCACAGCGTCGGTGGCCACCGCATTGGTTCCGGCAATGAGCACTCCGGGGTTCACCGCTGCCTTGAGCCCCCGCCTGCCGTCTCTCCGCCGGTGGCGGTCTTAATGCCGTCGATGATCGCCAGGTGAACCGGCCGCGCGGAGTTCAGTTCGGCAATGATGCGCGGCAGCCGGAAGCCGGCGTCTTTAGGCAAACTCATGTCTATCTGCTGCGGCGCGCTCTTGGATGGCAGGCGGGTCGCAAAGTGAAACACATTGCCGCGTCCGCCGTGTGGGCGTATGCTCGGTTCGTCCACTCCCGCATCCTGGCCATAGATGGTGATGGGAGTCGCTCCGTACACGTTCTTCATGGACAGCGTGACGCCCGTGGCGGAGTGCTCTTTCATTTTGGCGAACGAGACGAAAACGTCGCAATCTTCATAGGAATGGTTCAGGTCGTAGCCGGGGTATATCAAGCCCCCGCCAGGCACCATGAACCGCGAGTATTTCTTTCCCTCCCCCAGGTAATTGGTGTTCTCGAATTCCACGTGGTCGGCCGCGCTCAGGATATCCTGCGGCTTCCAGTTCATGGAATACATGACCTCTTGCAGGGACTCGGAGGTTGACCAGGGGCCTTCCACCACGCGGATGCGGCGTGCTCCCGCCTTGCCCATAAGGTGCACCGCCGCTCCGATCGCGGCTGGATGCGTCCAGTACGTGTCTTCCATCAATGCGTTGCCCAACCGCGACCACCGCACGCCGATGAAGTTCACCTTCACCGCGACCGTCTTGCCCTTCACCAACCCGCCCAGGCCGCCCAGTTGATCGAACATCTTCTCCATGGCGGGGACCAACTCGGTTCCATAGGTTTTGCATCGGGCCACCGCGACCTTCCCCGTCGGAGCGGCAACGGCGCGACTCCATGCAGGGCGCGCGAGCAGGGCACCGACGCCGGCTCCCGCCAGCAACTCTCTCCTGGTCAAATCGTTTTTCATGACGGTCTCCTTCGCCTCCTATTTCTCCAGCTCGATGGCGCCATACACGGAAAGGCGCGGCAATGACAACTCCGCCCCGCCCGCTTCTTGGGGAGCCCATTGCAACTCCGCCGCCAAGGCGAGTTCCGGACTCACCAGGCGGGCCGACTTGTGCGGCTCCTTCACATAGAAGAGAGCTCCGTCGCTGCCAGGCCGGCGCGAGTAGTTCAACAGGTGGATCACTCCCTGCCCGCCTTGAGCGGAAGTTTCGTAGAGGAAGTTCGCGGACGGAGCGTTATACAGGCGCAACAGATCGTTCCGGTGACTCATGATATTCTGAATGTCCGCGACGGTATCGTAGGCGTCCGGCTGATCTTCCTTACAGACTGCCAGGCGGCCTTTGCCCACGGCACGCAGGCTGAACAGAAGATACGGTTCGGCCGGCGCCGGCGGGCCCTCCGGATCGGGCCACTTGGAAGGCACGAACAGGATGCCGCCACCGCTCGCGAAAGCCATCATTTTCTGCCGCAATGCGGCGTCCGGCGGCTCCCGATCGACGTAATAGATGGCTTGCAGACCGGCGAAAGAGGCGCCCGCCGCCTGCGACCGCGCAATCACCCGGAAGGGCTGGCGCAGCCGGGGAAGCAAGTTGATGGCCTCCTCACCGGCCTCAAAGTCGGGCCCGGCGAAATTCGACATCACTGCCAGCAGGCCGTTGGGCTGATAGGTCCGGAACTGTTTGTGCTGCTCGAAGAAGGCCACCATGCCGGTGAGTTTCTTCCAGGTATCCGCGGCCGGTTGTTTCTTCGCGCTCAGGTCTGCGCGCAACTGATCGTCCAGCGAGATCACCCACCTGGCCCCGTAGCTGGCGGGGTCGGCCATGGCCAACATGTAGGCTTCGGCGGCCAGCTTCGCCGGCTGCGGGGGATCGAAGTCGATCCACGCGATCTTGTCGGGCGCGAGCGCCCGGGCGATCAGCAGGACCGCTCCGTTGGAATCCACCCAGGGCAGATTGGTGGGGCCGCCGGTGGGAGTTCGCTCCTGCGGAATCCCCGGCCATACACCATCGGAAACGCCCAGGACCGGGGAGTTGGCAGTCGCGCGCAGCTGGGCGGCCTTGTTCCACGGGATGACTGGAACACCGGCGCTTCCGGGCGCGTCGCCTTCCATGGCAACCGCGGAAAGACCCGCCGATTGGGCGGCCGCCACAGAGGCTGGTTTGTTGGCCTCCCCTTCGATCAGGCCGACGAACCCAAGTCCGGCCTGCCGCCCTTTCTCGATCAGCGGCTTCAACGCCTGTTGCTGGCCAGCATCCGCCGGCAGCCCCGCAGCCCAACTGACCACTAGGCAATTGACCGGCGCACCCTGCACGACCGCCAGTGAAGCCGGATCCTGCCAATTACGAAGAACCTCGGCCGTCTCCGCCGTAAAGCCCTTCGTTTTTTCACCGCGTGCGATATCCAAAGGGCCGGCTGGCCATCGCATCGGTACGGACTCTGCGCTTAGAGCCATGCTTCTATGCCTCCCGGTCTCTTCTTGTGCTCAGGGGTTTTCGCCCTGAGAATGTAGTATACACGATGCAGTATTACGAAAATGTGCCGCATTGTTCAAGGGAATTCCTCGGTCCGCCCGGTCCCGGTGCAGGGCGTAGAATGAAGGTGGTGTATTTATGCACAAAAAGCTCTTATTAGCTGCCACCGCGGTAGCTGCCGTTGCAGCGATGAAGGCGTGTTCGGAAGCTCCCACGCCGACCGAGATGAAGAAAGCGGAGGTTGAAACCAAGAAAGAGACTCCCAAACCTCCCGAGCCTGTGGCCGCGCAAACCGCCTTCTATGAAATGTACAAACCGGCGCGCACCTGGGCTCCCGACCTGCTGGCGCTCAGCCTGATCAGCAACGAAGTTCCCAGCATGAAGAGCGGGGACGGGAAATTTGCGATGTGGACTGCCGTCTTCGTCTCGCCCAGCCGGCGCGAGGCCCGGACTTTCACTTACTCGGTGGTGGATGACGGAGCCACCATCCACAAGGGAGTCAGCGTGGGCGGCGCGGAACCCTGGAGCGGCGCCACACCCAGGAGCATTCCGTTTCAGACCACCGGATTCGTGGTCAATTCCGATGCTGCCTATAAGACCGCATACGCCAAGGCAGAGGGGTGGGTAAAGAAGCATCCTGACAAGAAAGCGGCGTTCTCCCTGGGAAGCGCGGCCCGCTTTCCAGCGCCGGTGTGGTTCATCATCTGGGGGGACACCAAATCGGGCTACGCCGTTTATGTGAACGCCACCACGGGCACGGTAATCGGCAAGTAGAGCGGATTACGCACTGTCGCCGCCGATCATGACGGCACGCGCTTGGTTCGGTCCGTTGCCGTGCAGTGATACCGCAGGCGGCGCTGGGGTATACTGGCACCCTGTGACGCCACCGACCACCACCCCGGGCCTCCGCCGCGAACTGGGCCTGCGCGACGTCACCCTCTTCGCCATCGCTTGTATCGTGAGCACGCGCTGGATTGCCGCGGCGGCCCACGCCGGCCCTGGCTCCATCACGCTTTGGCTGCTGGCGGCGGTGTTCTTGGTGGTTCCGCTGGCCATCGCGGTGGCGGCGCTTACGATCAAGTATCCGGGAGCGGCGGGCGGCCTGTACGTGTGGACGCGCGGCGATTTTGGCCCGTGGCACGGTTTTCTGGCCTTCTGGGTTTACTGGATGGGGATGGCATTCTGGCTGCCCAGCGCAGCCATGTTCTACATGAGCGCCGGGTTCTACGCGCTCGGCCCCTCATACGCGCACTTGGGCGACAATCGTGTGTGCCTGCTGGCCGCGTCGCTGGCGGCCATCTGGATTGCGTTAGGTTCCAACCTGGTCGGCGTTGAGATCGGCAAGTGGACCGAGAACCTGGGCGGAGCGGCCACCTGGCTGCTGGGCGGATTGCTGGTAGCACTCGCGGCCCTCATCTGGACGCGGCGCGGCGCGGCCACGCCGATACAGATTCTCCCCCGGTGGGATTGGCGGACCGTCAGTTTCTGGTCGACCATCGCCTATGCCATGAGCGGCCTGGAGCTGGCCGGCATGATGGGCAGTGAGATTCGCGACCCCGCGCGCACGCTGCCCCGCGCGGGCTGGATCGCTTCGGCCTTCGTCACGGTGTTCTACTCGGCCACTACCATGGCGCTGCTGGTCATGTTCCGGCCGGAGAAAATCAGCGAGCTGAGCGGTCTCGCGGAAACCGGAGACGCGGCCTCGCGCGCGCTGGGCGCGGGCTGGCTTTCTCCACTGATTGCGCTGCTGGTGCTGGCCAGCGCTTTGGGACAGATCGGCGGGATCGGCACCGCGGTTTCGCGCCTGCCGTTCGCCGCCGGAACAGATCACCTCTTGCCCGCGGCTTTCGCCAAGGTGCATCCGCGCTGGGGCACGCCGCACATTTCCATCCTGGCATTCGGCGGGGTGGCATCGTTCCTGCTGGTGGCGATGCAGCTTGGCGATACCATGCGCGCGGCCTACCAGGAACTGGTTTCGCTGATGGTGATCGCCGGCTTTCTGCCGTATCTGTACATTTTCGGCAGCGCGTGGAAGGCCGGGAGACGGCTGAGCGCCGCGTCCGGATGGGCGATCACCGCGCTGGCCATTGTGTGCTCGGTGGCGCCCACCGCCGAGATCGCCAACGTCTGGCTGTTCGAGGCCAAGCTGGCGGCGGGCACGGCCGCGGTCATCGCCTCGGCGTGGCTGGTGTATCGGCGTAACTGTCAGCCATTGGTATAAAGTAGTCTCTATGCGCGCGAAAGCTCTGCTGGCCGTCCCCGCCATTGCTCTGGCTCTGGCGGCTTACGCTTTTTCCCAGACCCTGCCCCACGGTGTCCAGAAGAAGGCCTCCATGGGAGGCATCACCGAATATGCTTTCCCCAACGGGTTGCGCGTGCTGCTCTATCCCGATCAGGCCAACCCCAAGGTCACCGTCAACGTGACCTACCTGGTGGGATCCCGTCACGAAGGCTACGGTGAGACCGGCATGGCGCACCTGCTGGAGCACATGGATTTCATCCAAACCACCAACGGCCGGCAGATCAAGAACGAGATTGTCAACCATGGGGCGGTCTGGAACGGCACCACTTCCTACGACCGCACCAACTACTTCGAAACCGTCACCGCCACCGACGAAAACCTGAAGTGGGCGTTGGGTCTCGAAGCCGACCGCATGACCAAGGTGAAGTTCACCAAGCAGATTCTCGATACCGAGATGACCGTGGTCCGCAATGAGTTCGAACGCGGCGAGAACAGCCCGCAGAGCATTCTGCGCGAGCGCGTCGAGGCTACCGCCTATCTCTGGCACAACTACGGCAAATCGACCATCGGCTCCAAAGACGACATCGAAAGAGTGCCGGTCGACCGCCTTGAGGCCTTCTATCACAAGTTCTACCAGCCGGACAACGCCGTGCTGGTGATCACCGGGCGCCTCGATGAATCCAGGACCCTGGGCTTCGTGGCCGATACTTTGGGAAAGATTCCGCGTCCGGCGCGCAAGCTGGATCAGACGTACACGGTCGAGCCGCCCCAGGATGGCGAGCGCTTCGTCGAGCTGCGCCGCGTGGGCGAGGGGCGTGAAGTGGTGGTGGCGTACCACGGCCCGGCCACCGGCCATCCGGATTCGGCCGCGCTCCAGGTTCTGGCCGGCGTGATGAGCGGCGGAGGAGGCGGGCGCGGCGGCGGGCGCGGCGGGCGTGGCGGCGGTGGCGGCCAGGGGCGTCTCTACAAGGCGCTGGTCGAAACCAAGAAGGCCGAATCGGCCAGCATGTCGGCGGCGCAGTTGCACGATCCCGGGCTGATCTATTTGTCAGCCACCTTGAACAAAGACCAATCTCTCGATGAAGCCCGCAAGACTTTGATACAGACCATCGAAGCCGTGCCCGGCGATCCTCCCACCCGGGAAGAGGTGGAGCGCGTCAGGACCGGCCTTCTCCGCAACCTCGAGGACAGCCTCTCCGACCCGCAATCCATCGCCACCGGCGCTCTCAACACAGCCATTTCGCAAGGCGACTGGCGGCTGATGTTCTTGCAGCACGACCGCCTCAAGGACGTGCAGGCGGCCGATCTCGTGCGCGTCGCCAAAGCCTACTTCAAGGCCTCCAACCGCACGGTCGGCTACTACATTCCCGACGCGGCCCCCGACCGCACCGTGGTTCCGGAGACGCCCGACCTCGAAGCGCTACTGAAAGACTATAAGAGCAGCGTCGTGATTAGCCGCGGCGAGTCTTTCGACCCCACGCCCGCTAATATCGAAAGCCGCCTGGTGCGCAGCAAGCTCCCCAATGGCATGAAGCTGGTGGTGCTCCCGAAGAAGACCGCCAACGACATGGTCACCGCCGTCATCGAGCTGCGCTTTGGCGACGGGACCACACTGGTCGGCAGGAATGCCGCGGCGCAGTTCGCCGGCAGCCTTATCAACAGCGGCACCAGCAGCAAGACGCGGCAGCAGCTCGCCGACGAGATGCAGAAGCTGAATGCCCGCATCGTGGTGACGGGCGGCGGTGGCGGCGGTTTCGGTGGACGCGGCGGCGGCGGACGCGGCGGATTCGGGGGCGGCAGCGAAGTCTTCAGCGCCAGCGCCAACATCTCGGCCCCGGCCGGTAACTTCGTGGCCGCGTTGCGCCTGGCCGTCGAAATGTTGAAGGAGCCGGCCTATCCCGCGGACGAATTCGATCGCGTGCTGTCGCAGCGCGTCAAGGCCCTGGAGAACCCTCCCACCGAGCCCACGCAGCTTGCCACCGAGACGCTGACGCGCCACCTGAGCCCCTGGGTGAAAGGCGATGCGCTGTACAACGCCACGCGCGAAGAACAGCTCGCCGAGATGAAGAAGGTGGCGCTCGACGATGTCAAGAAGTTTCACGACCAGTTTTACGGCGCCAACTACGGCGTCTTTGCCGTAGTCGGGCCGGTGGACCAGGCCGCCGTTCAGAAAGCCGCCGCGGACCTGCTCGGCAACTGGAACACCGCGATGGCCTACAAGCCCATGGCCGCCGGTTACAAGAAGGTGGCGCCCATCAACCAGAAGATCGAGACGCCCGACAAGGCCAACGCCCAGTTTGAAGCCGGCGTGCGCTTCCAGATGTCGGAAGACGATCCCGACTATGCGGCCATGCTGCTGGCGGGCTACATGTTCGGCGGCCCCATCACCTCGCGGGTTTCCGACCGCATCCGCAATCGCGAAGGTTTGAGCTACGGCGCCAACGCCCGCGTGGCCATTCCGGCCGAGGGCGATTCCGCGCTGCTCTCCGGCACCGTGAGCCTCAACCCGGCGAACGGTCCCAAGGTCGAAGCCAGCTTTAAGGACGAATTAGCCAAGACACTGCGGGAGGGCTTCACCGCCGCCGAAGTGGCCGAAGCCAAGAAGGCCTACCTGGAGTCGCGCATGGTATCGCGTTCGCAGGACGCCGCTTTGCCGGCGCTTCTGGCCACGCAAGCACAATACGGCCGCACCATGAAGTGGGACGAGCAAGTGGAAGCCAGGATCCGGTCGCTCACCCCCGGCGAGATCAACGCCGCGTTCCGCAAACATGTGGACCCGGCCGCCCTTTCGATCGTGAAAGCCGGCGACTTCAAAGCCGCGGGCGCGTACCAGTAAGTGCGCGGCCGACCTGGCTTCTGGCTCTTCGCGGGCGTGCTGTTGGTCTACAGCATCTGCCCGCCATTCATCTCGTACGATTCCTACTGGAGCGTTCCCACCGCTCTCAGCATTATGCGCCACGGCCGCACCGCGGTGGATGAATTCGTCCCATCCGCGCCGGTGGATTCGCGCTACGGGCTGGAATGCGTTCCGGCCGTGGGACCGCCGGTCCTTTACGAACAGGCCAACGGGTGCCCTGGCGGGCACTGGTACAACCTCTTCCCCATCGGCGTTTCGGTCCTTGCGCTGCCGCTGATCTTCCTCATGAAGATCGCGGTTGCGGCTTTGGGTCCGGTGGTCCCGAGAACCGGGCCGCTGTTTTCGCAGCCGGTGGTTGCGGCTTTCTTCTCCGGAGACTTCGTGGGCGGCCACTCTCTGGCGGAGCTGTGGTGCGCCAGCACATTCGGCGCCATCACCGTCTGGCTGCAATACCGCATCGCTTCCCGGTTTCTGCGCTGGCGCCAGGCGGTATGGCTCGCGCTCCTGTTCGCGTTCGGCACCTCGGAATGGTCCCTCGCCAGCCGCAACCTGTTTCCGCACGGGCTCACCCTGCTGTTGCTGAGCGCGGCGCTGTATGTGGCCCTGCTCGCACGCGAGGAGCCGTCGCGCATCCGTTTCGCCGGGCTGGCGTTGGCCCTGGCGTTCACCGTTCGCCCGTCCAACGCCGTCTCCGCCGCGGTCTTCACGCTCTATGTGGCCATCCATTACCGCCGCTACCTGATGAGCTTTGTGGGTTGGGCGTTGCCGGCTGCGGCGGCTTTCTTCGCTTACAGCCTGGTGGTGACGCACAGCCCGATTCCGCTCTACCTGCGGGTGTCGCGGCTCCGCTACCCGGCGCTTCCGGGCGTGGCCATGCATCTCTTCAGCCCTTCTCGCGGCCTGCTCATCTTTACTCCCGTCTTCCTGTTTTCGGTGGCCGGCATCGTTCTTGCGTGGCGTCTGCGCTGGTGCTGGCCGCTGGCGCCGTACCTGGTTGCGATCATTCTTCTTCACACGATCGTGATCGCCTCGGTCTGGCCCGGGCACTGCTATGGTCCCCGGTATTTTGCCGATATGACGCACCTGTTCATCCTGTTTCTGATACCCGCCATACTCTATTGGCGGGCGATGCGGGGGCCGGCGCGAACCCTGGCAGCCGGACTGTTTCTTCTGCTGGCGGCATGGGGAGTCTTCGTACACGGCCGGGGCGGGACTTCCATCGCCGCCAATCAATGGAGCGCTCTGCCGGTCAACGTGGACCAGGCGCAGTGGCGCGTCTGGGACTGGAGCGACCCGCAGTTCCTCCGGGGTCTGCGATGATTCTGGCCATCGATATCGGCGGGACGAAGTTCTCGATGGCGGTGTTCGATGGCGCTCGCATGGTGCGCCGCGAATCGCGCGCCACGGATGCGGAAGGCGGCCGCGAGTGGATGCTCGGGCGGATCCGCGAAATCTTGAGCGAATGGCGGCGCGACTTTCGCTTCGAGGCTTGCGGCATCGGCTTCGGAGGTCCCGTGGACTTCGCCGCGCAGCGCGTGGTGCTCTCGACCTACGTGGGTGGCTGGCGCGATTTCGACCTGTGCGGCTTCGTGCGCGACCTCACCGGCGCGCCCACCGTGATGGATAACGACGCCAACGCCGGCGCCATCGGAGAGGCCCAATTCGGGGCGGGAAAGGGCTGTTCGCCGCTCTTTTACATGACGCTCTCGACGGGCATCGGCGGCGGCATCTACGCAGACGGCCGCGTGTGGCGCGGAGCCGACTCCTACGCCGGCGAGATCGGCCACCTCACCATCCGGCCCGGCGGCCCCGAGTGCCTGTGCGGCGCGCGCGGCTGCTTCGAGCGCATGTGCTGCGGCCTGTGGCTGGAGCGCGATTACGGCAAGCCCGCCAAAGAGCTGATGCAGGATGCCGCATTCGTGGAGCGCTACGTGGTGGACCTGGCGCTGGGGCTGAAGGCGGCCATCATGCTGCTCAACCCCCAGCGCATCGCCATCGGCGGCGGCATCGCCAAGGCCGGAGACCGGCTGTTCGTTCCGCTGCGCGCCGAGCTGCGCCGGCAGATCACGAGCTGGTCCGGGGCGCGCATCGACGTAGTGCCCGCCGCGCTGGGCGACGACAGCGTGCTCTACGGCGCGCTGGCGCTGGCAAGTTAGCAAGCTACAATCGAGTTCTATGCACAACTGGAGCAGGCGGGGTGCCCGCTGGGCCCTGGGCGCCCTCTGGGCCCTTGCGCTGCTGGCATGCGCGCCTCTTTCGGCCGAGATCCGGTCGCTCACCATTCTCCATACCAACGATCTGCACGCGCGGCTGTCGCCGCTGCAGGACCGGCAGGGCGGCTTCGCCTATGTCGCTACCGCGATCCGGCGCGAGCGCGCCAATTGCACCGACTGCATTCTGTTGTTTGCCGGCGACCTGGTGCAGGGCTCGCCGGTTTCCACCATCTTTCACGGGCTGCCGGTCTACGAAATCGCCAACCTGTTCGGCTTCGACGCCGCCACGCTGGGCAACCATGAGTTCGACTACGGCTGGATGCAGGCGCGCAAATTCATCCAGACGGCGGAGTATCCCATGGTGTCCTCGAACGTGGTGGGCGCCGGCGGCCAGTTGTTCACCCAGCCGTACACGATCCTCAACGTCAACAAGCTGCGCGTGGCGGTGATCGGCGCCATGATGGATAGCCTGCGCGATATCTCGGAGCCGCAACTCCTGGGAGAATGGCACACGCTGCCGGTGGTCGAGACGGCACGGAAATACGCGGTCGAGCTGCGGGCGAAATCCGACCTGATCGTGCTGCTGGGACACATTACGGGGCAGGAGGAAAGGCAATTCCTGAATACCGCGCCGGAGATTCCGGTGCTCGTCACCGGGCACGTTCACACGGGCCTGAACCAGGCAGTGTCGCGCGACGGGCGGGTGCTGGTGCGCGTGAAGGCCTACGGAGCCGAGCTGGGCCGCCTGGAGTTGCAGGTGGATACCGAAAAGAAAGCGCCGGTCTCGTGGACCTGGAAGCGCATCCCGGTGGACTCCACCAAGATCGATCCCGCCGCCGACGTGGCTCGCGAAGTGAAGCGCTGGGAGGATGAAGTGGCCGCCCGCGTGGATCAGCCTTTGGCCGTCTCGAAGAGGCAATTCACAAAGGCCGAGGTGAAGCGCCTCATCGAGCAGGCCATGCGCGACGAAACCGGCGCCGACTTCGCCTTCATGAACCTGGGCGGGGTGCGCGACATCGTGCCGCAGGGCGAGTTGAAGGTCCGCAACATCTGGGACATCATGCCCTTCGACAACACGGTCGTGGTCGGCACATTCAAAGGGAGTGAGCTGCCGCCGGTAGTGGTGGGGAACCGCAAGGTGGATCCCGACCGCGATTACACGCTGGCGGTGAGCAGCTTCACCGCCGAGAACCAGGGCACCGCGGAAAACCTGCGGACCACCGGCCTGAAGTTTCCGCACGATGTCGGGCTGCTGCGCGACCTGTTGGTGGATTGGTTTCGCAAGAAGAAAGTAATCGAATAGCTTCCTACGCCTTTAGTCTGGGCCGCTCATTGCGCACGAAATCGGTGTCCTGCTTGGGCTCGCCGTCACACTCGATGGCGAGGGTGGTCACGGGATCGTCCGGCGCTTTCCCGGGCAGGCCCGTGAAGCGCACGCGGAACTTCTCCTGCTCGAACTTCACCGGGGCGCCGGTGGCCAGCAGGCGCGCGGATTTCACCTGGTTCATGAGGCCGGCCAGCGCCACGGTTTCCCCGGGCCAGAAGTGCACGTGCATGTACAGTGTGTTGCCCTTGCGGGTGAAACCGGCGAAATTCGAGCGCCCCGGCTGGCATACTTCGGTGTCGTAAATGGATTTGCCGTTCTTGTCCAGCCACTTGCCGACGGCGGTCAGAATCGCGACCGATTCCTGAGGGATCGAACCGTCCGCCTTGGGCCCGATGTTCAGCAGGTAGTTGCCGGTACCGTGCGCGCAAGTGACCAGGTTGCGCACAATGGTCTTGGGCGTCTTCCAGTTGTCGTCGGTGGCCTGATAGCCCCAACTGTCGTT
This sequence comes from Bryobacterales bacterium, assembly GCA_963768385.1. Taxonomy (GTDB): domain Bacteria; phylum Acidobacteriota; class Terriglobia; order Bryobacterales; family Bryobacteraceae; genus Fen-178. The sequence goes on along the minus strand of CAVYHQ010000009.1, from coordinate 200,033 downwards.
CATGGTCATGCACGATTCCCAGGCGCGTTTCTGCTCGGCCTGGATTCTCTGCTCGGGAGTGGCGAAATCGCCATCCAGCTTGTTGCGGTTATTCACAATGATCTCGGGCTGGAGCTGGAACACCATCTCGTTCATCTTCTCCGACTCCCAACCCTGGGCATCGAGCGGCCACGCCACGTCGTACCACAGGATGTCGATCTTGCCGTAGTTGGTGAGCAGCTCGCGGATCTGCCCGTGGACGTAATCGACGAAGCGGCGGCGGGCGGCTTCGTCGGTGGCGCAGCGCGCGCCGTCGGGATGGTGCCAATCCATGAGCGAGTGGTAAAAGCCGACGCGCAGGCCCTCGGCGCGCGCGGCCTCGACGTACTCCTTCACCAGGTCGCGGCCGGGACCTTGTTTGGGCGCGCAGTAATCGGTCAGCTTGGTAGCGAACTGGCAAAAGCCTTCGTGATGCTTGGTGGTCATCACCATGTACTTCTGGCCGGCCTGTTTGGCGAGCCTGGCCCAATCGCGCGCGGCGTTGGGCTTGGGCTTGAAACGTTTAGCGAGCTGCTCGTACTCCGCCACGGGGATGCCTTCGTTTTCCATCACCCACTCGTGGCGTCCCAGCACGCTGTAGAGGCCCCAGTGGATGAACATGCCGAAGCGGGCTTCGTGCCACCACTTCATGCGGGCTTCGCGGTCGGGCCCAGAGGGCGCCCCCATGGCGGTGGTGGAGGAAGCCGCGGCCGCGGAGGCGGCGGCCATCATTTGCAGATAATCGCGTCGAGTCATCGCTTGTGCTCCTGAGGGTTCAGCATAGCACGCGGGAGTTTATCGATAAAGGTCAGACAGGATGGCATCCTGCGCGGCGGTTGGTAGCCGCAACGGGCGCGTTATAGGCCCTTGGCAGGTTGTGTTGCTTCCGCAAGCAGCTTGCGCAACTCCCGTTCCGGATCTTCCTTGACCTCGCAGATCTTGTCCAAGATCATTACAGGACCCTTCTGTGCGTCGAACCTGGGCCAGTTTGGCAGACCGGGATGGTTGGGATCACCCTTGCGCGCGAAGTTGATCCAGGCATCGCTGACTTTGGCAGCCAACGCCCGCGGCTCCGGGCCTCCGCCCGTGGCGAACGCCGAGACGTTGGTATTGTAGAAGACAAACGGAATTTCGGAGCAGTGGAACGCACGCGGCCGGCCGTCCATAACCGGCGTCTTCCAGCAGAACTCATACAAAAACGCCGGGGCTTTCCCCTGCGCCGTTTTGCGCTCCGCCTGCCGAACTGCGCCAGACCGGAAGACGTTGATGGCGGAGAGAATCGAACTGACTTCCACCGGCTTAATGTTGGGATATATCTTCCGGCACGTCTCGATGATGGAACTGGCCTTGTCGCCGTATGCTGCCGCAGCCTGCTTTCTCAGCTCGTCTTCGGTCATCAATTCCGCCTTTGGGTTGCTCATGGCCGGATTGAACTCGTTAAGGGCAGTGCCGATCAGCATGGGGACATCCGCTGAAATCTCCGGTGCAGCGGGATCGAAGGGAACTGAGGGCAGAACCTTGCCATCCACCGTCGGCGCCCACATCAACTTGGGAAGCGTGAAGCCCGCGCCCGGCGCACGCGGTGGCGCGAGCTTCCTCAGGGCCGCCACGCCCGCATCGATGAGACCCCCGACCGGCAGTTCGTGAAGTTCGCTGGCTTGCGCTTTGGTGAGGCTCAACTCCGCCATCACTGCGGCCGCGAGCTTGGCGGACTCCTCGGGCTTGTTGGCCATGAGCAGTGAACCGCTTTGCACGACTGCCTTGTGGAATAGGCCTTTAGCCGCCGGCATGGTCATGAGGGTGCCGACCTTCCCGCCGCCGCCAGATTGGCCGAAGATGGTCACGTTGCCCGGATCGCCGCCGAAGTTGGCGATATTGTCGCGGACCCACTCCAGCGCCGCCACCAGGTCCAGCATTCCTACGTTGGCGGACTCGGCATACTGCGAGCCGTATTCCGCAAGGTTCAAAAAGCCCAGGACGCCGAGGCGGTGGTTGACGCTGACCACAACGACGTCGCCGCGCCGGCTCAGATTTTCGCCGCGATAGGCTGGCTGCTCCTGGCCCGATCCGGCCTGAAAGCCGCCACCGTGGATCCAGAACATCACGGGCCGCTTCTTGCCATCGAGCGCGGGCGACCAGACGTTGACCCGCAGGCAATCCTCGCCCGGCTGACCGTCGTCCCACTGGGAGAGAAACGACTCGATGTCGTTCTCCCAACCTGCGCGTGCGGCTTGCGGGCAGGTCTTTCCGTACCACATGGCGCTGCGCGTTTCCGTCCACGGTTTCGGCTTGGCGGGCGGAAGGAAGCGCGCCTTGCCTTCGGTCGAAGCGGCGTAGGGAATGCCTCGGAAGGTCTCAATGCCATTTCGGGTGAAGCCCCACACCTTCCCGGCCGTGGTCGCGGTGACGGCATTGGAATCCGACGCGACGATGATGGCTTGGCCGGCAGCCGGCCCTGAACTCACACTTGGGGCTGTCCGGCAGCCAACGGCTATGGCAGCCGAGCCGCCGGCCAGGGCCGCCGCGCCTTGCATCAGCGCGCGCCGACTCACTGGCTTACTGCTGCTTACATTACTGCTCTTCATGCTTCTGATATTCTCCTTCTCCTTCCTCGCCCATTGGCGCGATTCGGGTGCGAATAGCTCATTGGATACAAGTGTAGCTTAGTCCTGAAGTTACGCGCTGCTGCTGGCCGACCGTCGTCGAGGGGGCATTTTAACGCCTACGCCCGCCGCGCGCCGCGCCCTCGCGCGCACCACGTTCTACTCGGCTGCACCGCGTTTGCGAAGTTCCGGCGCTTGCAGTACAGTAGGGGAACGAACGGAGGTTTTATGGCTTTTTGCACGAGTTGTGGCGCCGAGGTAACGGGCGCGTTTTGCAAACAATGTGGCACGCCGGTGAGGGCTGCTGGGAGCGCCCCGCCCGCCCCGGTTCCTCCACCGCAGCCGACTGCTGGCGCAGTTCCGGCACCGAGAAAGACGAGCCCCCTGGTCTGGGTTTTGGTCATCATCCTGGGGCTATTCGTGCTCGGCGGCATCGGCGTGGTGGGCACCGGACTGTTCCTCGTCCACAAGGTCCGGCAAGCGGGTTTCGATCCCGAGCTGATGAAGCGGAACCCCGGGCTCGCGATCTCCAAGATGATTGCCAGCGCCAATCCGGACGTGGACGTGTTGAGCACGGACGAAGGCGCCGGCAAGATCACCGTTCGGGACAAGAAGACGGGCAAGGTGGTCACCATGACCTTCGATGACGCCAAGAACGGCAAGTTCAGCTTCAGCGCGCAAGGCGACGACGGCAAGACCGCCAGCCTGGAGATCGGCGCCGGGGCGGACAAACTGCCGTCCTGGATTCCCGTCTATCCCGGCGCGAAGGCGGTGGGCACCTTCGCCGTCAATGCAGACAGCGGCCAGGGCAACGGCGGGGCCTTCGCGTTCAACACCACGGACGAGCCCGCACAGGTGATGTCTTTCTATCAGGACAAGTGCAAGGAATTGGGGATCAGTATCAAAATGGCGACCCACGCGGCCCAGGGCGGCATGATCCTGGCCGGCGGCGAGGGCGACGACACGCGCAGCCTGCAGGTGATCGTGGGCCGCGAGTCGGGTGAGACCAAAGTACAGGTGATGTACGGGAAGAAGTAGCCGCGCCTATCCGTGGCCGAAGTACATCAGCCAGCCCAGGCCGAACAGCGCTATCACGAAACAGACAAACGTGTACACGCCGTAGTGCAGGCGATCGCGGTCCGTGCGCTTGGTCACCACGCCCAGCACCACGGAGGTGAACAGCGCAAACAGGAGGGCCGCCTCAAAATGCGAGAGATTCATTTTGGGCATCAGCCCTTCCTCCCCGAGGCGATTTCGAACGTATCCACCATCGCCAGCACGTTCAGCAGCCCGGCGGTCACCAGGAACTTGGTGCCGTAATCGTGGACGGCGCCTGCCACATCCGGCTGCGCGTACCCCAGCCACACGCTGAGCAGATACAGAATCCCGGAAGCCACGTCGCCGATGAATCCGCCGGTGTTAATGAGGATGGTGAGAATGTCGCCGCTTTGCGGCTGGAACATGGCGCCCCGCATCATCAGCCCGCAAAGAAACATGCCGGTGATCGCGAGCATCAGCAGGACACCCCGTCCCGTGCGTTTGAGCAGGAGATGGCCTCCTCCGGGGATCAGCCAGGCCAGGCCGACCGGCGGCGCCCAAACCCCGAACGGGACCACAGGCTGCTTCGGTTCTTTTTCCTTCTTCGCCATATGGGTCCTTTTGAGTTTAGCAGGCTGGCCCCTACGGTTTCACGCACGCGAAGTTGGCCGCATCGTCGGTGCTTCCCGGACCTTTGTACCGGGCGACTTCCGGGTAGGCACAGAGCGGTCTGGTCCGCACTACTTTTCCGCCGATGACCCGGCTCGCCGGGATGGCATCCGGGGCCGTGCCGTGCTCCACCCAGTCGGCCAGCGGTCCTAACTTGTCGAACGTGTCGGCGCCCACGCCGCCGTTGCAGTGGAACATGCCGGGCACCATGAACAGGCGGAAAAATCCACCCGTGCCGGCGCCCATGCGCTGCGAGACCTGCTGGTAATACTCCACGCCCATGAGCGGATTGAGAGCGGGGTCGGCCCAGCCGAAGTACATCAGGATCTTGCCGCCCCGCTGCTCGAAGCGGGAAAGGTCCGGATCGGTGGCGTCGAGAACCTGGTGGATGGCTTCCAGGCGCGGCGGATCGCGGTCCAGGTTGAACTGGCTCAGATCGTACGCCGGGTCCGGTTTGGACGAAGCCAGATAGCGGAAAAAGGTCTCGCTGAAAGCCACTTGTGTGGTGGCGCTACCGTCGCGAACAAACCACCCGTCCCAGCCACTGCGGCCGTTGGGGCCGGCGATTTCGGCGCCCACCGGCCAGCCCGGAAAAATGCGCTGGCCCTGGCTTACAACGTCGCCGTAGATCTTCTCGAGGGCGGCGATCTGCGCGGCGGTGAAGCAGCCGGGCTGGTCGCCGCCGTCGCATTTCGGAAGATCGCGCGACGGCTGGAACCCGCAGCGGCGAGGGTCGTCGATCAGGCCGTCTTTGATCCCATCCTTCTCATCGCACTGCGCGTAGATCTTTTCGGCGAGCAGCGGAAGCTTCGCGGCGGGGATGGGGGCGGCGCGCAAAGCCTGTACGTCATTGGCGTACGCCACCATGGTTCCCGAGAAGTTGAGGACCGGCGCGCCCACCACGATGCCGTCGAAATCCGCGGGGAAGCGCTGCGCCAGGATGAGCCCCTGCCGGCCGCCGGTGGAACAGCCTTCGAAGTAGGACCGCGTGGGAGGGCCTCCATAGTAGGCGCGCACCAGCAGTTTGGCTGCTTCGGCGGTGACGTGGAGAGACCGGAAAGCGTAATCCAGCAGCTTCTGGCGGTCCGCGGCGAAGGTTCCCAGCGGCTCGGTGGCAGCCGAGTGGCCGGTATCGGTCTGGGCGGCAGCGTATCCGTTGCGCATGGCGCGTGCCGCGGCAGCACGGCGCGCCGCGTTATCCAGCGCCTCGCCCGCATAGCCGCCATTGCCGAACATGTAGAGGCGGCCATTCCACGCGGTGGGCAGGCTGACCTCGAAACCGACCTGGGGCAGGACTTGGCCGCTTACGCGGCAGTGTTCGGGGGCATCGGCTGTGGCGGGCACCAGCACGGCGGAGGCAACCGAGCGCTCGTAACTCGTGAGGCTGCGCAAATCGCCGCAGCCGATAGCGGGCTTGGCATTTTGCGCGCCGATCAGGCCGGCGCAGAAAAAACCGGCGGAGAGAATCCGGAGTGTGTGCATAGCCGCATTTTACGTGACTTCGACTTCGTGCAGCCAATCGGGGCGTTTCAGCACTTCCCGCGGCTTGCTGCCATCGGGCGGGCCGATGATGCCGTCGCGCTGCATCATGTCCAGGATGCGCGCGGCGCGGCCGTAGCCCAGCCGCAGGTGCCGCTGCAAGGTGGAGGTGGATGCCTTGCCCATTTGCAGCACCAGGCGCACGGCCTCTTCGTAGAGGGGGTCCTGGTCGTCGCTGTGCAGTTCGGCATCGGCCGCGCCCTCGCCGTCGTCGTCGCTGGGCGGGGCGATCAGGAAGGACTGGTCGTACTCCGGCGCGGCCTGTGCCTTCCAGAAGTCCACCACGCGGTTGATCTCGGTCTCGGTGACGAACGCGCCGTGGACGCGGGTGAGGCGCGAGGATCCCGGCGGCAGGAAGAGCATGTCACCCTTGCCCAGCAGGTGTTCGGCGCCCATCACGTCGAGGATGGTGCGCGAGTCCACGCGAGTAGCCACCCGGAAACTGACGCGCGCGGGGAAGTTGGCCTTGATGAGGCCGGTGATGACGTCCACGCTGGGCCGCTGCGTGGCCAGCACCAGGTGGGTGCCCACGGCGCGCGCCATCTGCGCCAGCCGCGTGACGCTCTCTTCCACGTTGCGGCCCTCGATCATCATCAAGTCCGCCAGTTCGTCGATGATGATGACGATATAGGGCAGCGGCTTCAATTCGTCGGCCGTCTCTTCCTGCTCCACGAAGAGGCTGCGCGGCTCCTCCTGCAGCTTGTGGATCTTCTTGTTGAACTGCTCGATGTTGCGGACGCCGTACTCCGCCAGCAGGCGCAGCCGCCGCTCCATTTCGAGCACCGCGTTGCGCAGTGCGTTGGCGGCCTTCTTGAGGTCGATGATCACCGGTGTGAGCAGGTGCGGAATGCCTTCATACAGCCCCAGTTCGAGGCGCTTGGGGTCCACCAGGATCAGGCGAACCTCCTCGGGCGTGGACTTGTACAGAATCGACATGATCATGGAGTTGATCATGACGCTCTTGCCGGAGCCGGTGGATCCCGCGATCAGCAGGTGCGGCATGGCATCGAGGGCGGTCACCCGTATGCGGCCGTTGATGTCTTTGCCCAGCGGAATGGTGAGGCGCGAGTGCGACTGCGCGAACTCCTCGGATTCCAGCATCTGGCGCAGCGCGATCAGCTCACGCCGGGTGTTGGGGACTTCGATTCCCACGGTGGGCTTGCCGGGGATGCGCTCGATCAGGATGGATTCGGCCTGCAGGCCGAGGCACAGGTCTTCCACCAGGGTGGTGATGCGGCTGTACTTGATGCCGGCCTCGGGTTTGAACTCGAAGGTGGTCACCACCGGGCCGGGGTTGATTTGCACCACCGAGCCGAATACGTTGAACTCGTCGAACTTGGCCTTGATGCGCGCGGCGGTGTCCTTCAATTCCTGCTCGTCGTAGGAATTGCGCCCGGGGATTTCGTTGAGGAGGTCGGTGGAGGGCAGACGGAAGACGGGGGCCAGGGGCCGGGGGCCGGGGGCCAGGGTGCGGGGGCTCGGGGCCAGGGGCCTGAGATCGGGTTCGACGTCTTCGATGGGGCAGATGGGGATCTCGTCCGGCTCCTCGACCAGATCGGCGGGCGCCGGCTCTGGGGGCGGCTGCCACGGCGGAGCATCGGCGGCTGGGAGCCTCTCAGGCCGCTGACGCTGGCGCGCGTGCCGCGCTGCGGCGCGGCGCCGGAACCAGGCGATGGGGCCTGCGAACCACTGGCCGAGCCGGGCCAGCGTGAACGTGGAAACCAGGTAGACGGAAACCACTACCGCGGTAGCGGTGGCCACCAGCGCGCCCGCCAGGTTCAGCGAATCCACCAGGTAATCCGCCAGGGCCAACCCCAGCGTCCCGCCCATAGGAACAGTGCCGCCGAACAGGCGCAGCGGCGCAAAAGAAAGCGCGGCGCACACACTCAGGGTAAGCAGCACCGAACCGAAGATCTTCACCGCGCCGGCGTCCAATTCGTCCGAGCGGATCCATTTCCACGCCAGCAGGAAGGCCAGCAACGGAAAGAGAAAAGCGGCGGCGCCGAAGGTTTGGATCAGCACGTCGGAGACCCAGGCGCCCGGGTAGCCCGCCAGGTTGAGAGGGCGCGTACCGGCAGCCGTATTCCAGGAAGGATCCTGGGTGTGGTACGAAACCAGGCTCAACAGGATCACCAGGCCCATCGACAGAAGCAGGAAACCGGTGACTTCGTTGAGCCTTCTGTGTTCGGTCGGAGATAAGAGCTTCATCACGCTGGCCGGCGGATGAAAGCCAGAGCAATCACTATTATGCCAAAAACAATGCGATAGCACACAAACGGAAGCAAACTGCTGCGACGCAGATAATGCAGAAACCACGCGATCACCGCGCACCCGGTGAGCGCGCTCACAGCCACGCCCACGAGAAACGGCGCATTCAGAATGGCGTGGAGGCCGCCGTGCTTGTGCATGTCGAAGAGCGCCTTGCCGGCCGCCGCCGCGACGGCCGGGGCGGAGAGCAGGAAGGAAAACCGCGCCGCGGATCGCCGGTCGAAATCGCGGAACAGCCCGGCCGAGATGGTGATGCCGCTGCGCGAGGTGCCCGGCACGATGGACAGGGCCTGCGCCACGCCGATGGCGACGGAATCGGGCAGGTTGAGGGAAGAGAGGTCGCGCCGCATGCGCCCGGCCCTTTCGGCCAGCCACATCAGTACGGCCACCGCCACCAGCATCACGCCCATGACGTAGGGGTTGCGCCAGGTGGTCTCGGCTTGTTGGTTGAAGACGTAGCCGAATACGCCCACGGGGATGGTGCCAATCGCCAGCAGCCACAGCATCATGCGATTCTGCTTCAGCTCTTCATCGCGGCCATAGCGCAAGCCAAAACCCTGCGCCAGGATTTGCAGCCAGTCGCGCAGGAAATAGAGCAGGACGGCAAGCAGGGTGCCGATGTGCAGGGAGATATCGAAATCGAGCGCCTCGGTTTGCCACCCCAGCAGCCACGAAGTGAGGTACAAGTGCGCGGTGCTGCTGATGGGCAAGAACTCCGTGAGCCCCTGGACCACGGCCAGGACAACAACCTGCAAGAGCGGCATAAGGTATCAGCGTGGGGAAAAGGGGACAGACGCATTTTTCAAAATGCGTCTGCCCGCTTTTCCCTTTTCCTATAATATAGGGCGTGCGAGCAGCTTCGATACTCATTGCCCTTCTGGCGAATGCGGGCGGCCGGCCGGCCCATAGCGAAGCGGAGCGGCTGGCCAGGTGGAAGGCCGTCGAGATGCCGTTCCATTCCTCCGGCCTTTCCGCGCGCGAGCGCCAGATGGTGGAGAAGCTGGTGGAGGCCTGCCGGCTGCTCGACGGCGTATTCTGGCGGCAAAGCGATCGGGGAGGATTGGCGCTGTACCAGGGCACTCGGGACCCCATACTGAAAGGCCTGTTCGGCATCATGGGCAGCCGCTGGGACCTGGCGGATCAGAACCGGCCGTTCATCGGGGAAGCCTTGATGCCGCCGGGGCACGACTTGTATCCCGACGACCTCACGCGCGCCCGCCTCGAGCAGTACCTCCGGAAGCATCCCGAAGACCGGACCGCCATCTACAACCCGTACACGGTGGTCAAATGGCAGGGCGGCCGCCTCGCCGCCGTGCCGTACCACGAGGAGTACAAGCAGTTCCTTCAGCCGATGGCGAAGGCGCTGGGCGATGCCGCCGCCCTCAGCGGAGACGCCGCCTTCGCCAGGTTCCTGCGGATGCGCGCCGGCGCGCTTCTCACCGACGACTATTACCAGAGCGACCTGGCCTGGCTGGACCTCAAAGACCCCAAGTTCGACATCATCTTCGCGCCTTACGAAACCTACCTGGACGACCTGCTGGGCGTGAAGACCTCTTACGGCGCTTCCGTTCTGATTCGCAACGAAGCGGAGAGCCGCAAGCTGGCCCTCTACCAGAAGTACGTGCCGGACATTCAGGATGCGCTGCCGCTCGACGGGGCCGACCGTCCCTCGAAGCGCGGCCGCGCCACCCCCATGGAAGTGATGGATGCGCCGTACCGCGCGGGCGATCTGCGCTACGGGTACCAGGCCGTGGCCGACAACCTGCCCAACGATCCGCGTGTTCACCAGGAGAAAGGCAGCAAGAAGATCTTCTTCAAGAACTTCATGGACGCGCGCGTCGAGAATATCATCCTGCCCATGGCGAAGAGAATGATGCAGCCCGGCCAGGCCGAAAAGGTCTCGGCCGAGGGATATCTGACGGGCACGGTTCTGCATGAGATCGCGCACGGGCTGGGGCCGTCGTTTGCCCGTAAAGACGGCAAGCAGGTGGACATCCGCGAAGCCCTTGGCCCGGTGTCTTCAGGACTCGAGGAGGCCAAAGCCGACACCGTGGGAATGTTCGGCCTGGCGTGGCTGGCGGAGCATGGCGAGCTGCCCAAAGACCGGCTCGAGGGATATTACGCCTCCTTCGTGGCGGATTATTTCCGCGCGCTGCGCTTCGGGACGGGCGAATCGCACGGCCGGGCGGAGATGATGGAGTTCAACTATCTGCTGGAGCAGCGTGCGCTGGCGCGAGCGGACGGGCGGTATGCCATCGACTATGCGCGCCTGCCCGCGGCGCTGGCGCGGCTGGCCAGGGAACTGCTCGAGACGGAGGCCACCGGCGACCGCGCCCGCGCCGAAGCCTGGTTCGCCAAGTACGACAAGATGCCGGCGGAGCTCCAGAGCGCGCTGGCCGCGACGGCGGACATCCCGGTTGACATTCGACCCATCTTCTCTTTCCCGGATCAGTGAAGGAGCCGGTCTACCAACTGTAGAATTGTAATGGAGAACATCCATGAACCGAAACACGTTTCGTTTGCTCTTCGCGGGTCTTCTGGTCTCCGGCGCCGTCCGGTGCCAGTTGGTGGATTGGTGGAAGAGTACCGGCCTGCCAGAGCCAACTGCTGCCTGCCCGCGACGGCGCAGGCTCTCGCCGATCAGCTCCAGGACTGGAACCAGCTTGGCCGCTATCACGCCGCCAATGAAGCGTTGAAGAAGCAGCCGCCGGAGCCGAAGCGCGTGGTGTTCCTCGGCGACTCCATTACAGACGGGTGGAGGCTGGCGGAGTTGTTCCCCGGCAAGCCGTATGTGAATCGCGGCATTAGCGGGCAGACCACTCCGCAGATGCTGGTTCGAATGTTCCCGGACGTGATCGATCTGGAGCCCGCGGCATTCATCCTGCTGGCCGGCACCAACGACATCGCCCGCAATACCGGGCCGGAGACGCTGGCCATGATCGAGGAGAACATTCAGGCGATGACGGACCTGGCCCGCGCGCACGGTGTCAAGGCGATCCTTTGTTCCGTGATGCCGATCAGCGATTACACCGCTCGGAAGCAGAGTGAGCAGCGTCCCCCCGCGGACATTTTGAAACTGAACGCGTGGCTGCGCGAGTATGCCGCCAAGGTCCATGCCGAGTACGTGGATTACTACTCGGCCCTGGTGGACGAGAAGGGCATGTTAAAGGATGGGTATTCGGGCGACGGGCTGCATCCGAACGCCCAAGGCTACGAACTCATGGCCCCCCTGGCCGAAGCGGCGATTGCGAAGGCGTTGCCATAGCTGGCGTGCTGGCTCATCGAAGTAATATAAGGAGGAACACGGAGGTTGCACGATGCGCGACTTTCCGGCCGGGAGTGGCCGGCGACTTCTCTTGGCGTTTTTGATGGCCGGGTGTCTGGCGGGACAGCCGGCTTCGAAATGGCCGGCCGACGCCGCCGGTTTCCGCATTCACACCATCGGGAACGGGCACATCGATCCCGTCTGGCTCTGGCCATGGCCGGAAGGCGTGTCGGTGGTCGATAGCACCTTCCGCTCTTCGCTGGACCGGATGAAGGAGAACCCCGGTTTCAAATTCACCGCCAGCTCCGCGCAGTTCTACGAATGGGTGGCAGCCAGCGATCCTGCCATGATGGTGGAGATTCGCCAGCGCGTCGAGGAGGGCCGGTGGGGCTTGGTAGGCGGCTGGTGGGTGGAGCCAACGTCAACCTGCCCAGCGGCGAAGCGCTGATCCGGCAAGGCCTGTACGGGCAATCGACTTTTCAACGGCTCTTCGGCCGGGTTGCGCGGGTCGGATTCAACCCCGATTCGTTTGGACATCCGGGCACGCTCCCGCAGATTCTGAAGCTGCTAGGCATGGATTCTTATGTATTCATGCGGCCGGCCCCGAATGAGAAAGAACTGCCCGCGGACGTTTTCTGGTGGCAGGGACCGGACGGCACTAAGACCCTGACCTACCGGATCCCATTCTCCTATGGGGAGACTGGCTCAGTTGAGCCGCGCCTTCGCCGCATGATCGCAGAACTGAAGGAGCCGACCCACACCCTGATGTTGTTTTACGGGGCCGGCGACCACGGCGGCGGCGGCACCAAGGAGAACCTCCGATCCATCGATGAGTTGCAGCAGCAGGCGGGCGCGCCCAGGCTGCTCTACAGTACGCCGGAGCAGTACTTCGCCGAGATCCGCGCGGCGGCGGCGCAGTTTCCCGCGGTGGAAGGCGACCTGCAACATCATTCGGTGGGTTGCTACACCGCCGAATCGCAGGTCAAGAAACTGAACCGCGCCGCGGAGCTGGCGCTGGTCACGGCCGAGAAGGTCGCCGCGGTCGGCTCGGTGGCGTGGGGCGCAACCTATCCGAAACCGGAGCTTACCACCGCCTGGAAGCGCGTGCTGTTTCTGCAATTCCACGACAGCCTCGCCGGCACCGCCCTGCCGGTGCATTACCAGACCACCGTGCCGGAAGGCTACGGGCATGCTCTCGATGCCGCCCGCCAGGCGATGTACCTGGCGGCGCAAAAGCTGGCATGGCAGGTCCCGGCCGAGGACCCGGACTCGCAGTACCTCCTGGTGTTCAACCCGCACGCCTGGGAGACTACGGCCGCCGTCGAGTACGATATCGGCATCGCGCCGGACGTTCCGGTGAAGGTGGAAGACGAGAAGGGCCAGCCGATCGCCAGCCAGTCGAATCCGCCATCGAGCGAGGTCAACGGGCGCCAGACGCTGCTGGCGCGAACGGCGCTGCCCGCCTTCGGTTATCGCCAGATCCGCATCCGCAAAGCTCAGCCGGCGGCTCCGGTTGCGGCGGCTCACGCCCAAGGGCGCACGCTTGAAAACGATCACCTGACCGTGACCTTCGGGCCGGATGGCGGCCTTGGCATCTTCGATAAGGACGCCGGGGCGGCGGTATTCGCCGGCGGCGCTACGGGGGCGCGGGCGCTGGTGCTGGATGACCCCAGCGACACCTGGAGCCACGGAGTGAAGGCCTACTCCGAGCAGATTGGCTCTTTCGAGAATGCCACCGTGAAGGTCATCGAGAACGGGCCCCTGCGGGCCAGAGTGCGCGTCCGGACCACGTACGGCGCATCGGCGCTGACCATAGACTGGCTGCTCTATGCGGGGGTCCGGTCGCTCGAAGCGCGAGTGGCTCTCGACTGGCGCGAGCATCGGAAAATCCTGAAACTCTCATTCCCAGTGGACGCCGGCGCGCCGGTTCCGACCTACGAGGTGCCCTACGGGCATCTGGCTCGCAGCGCCAACGGCGATGAAGATCCGGGCCAGCGCTGGCTTGACCTCACTGGCACGCGGGCAGGCAACCCTTACGGGCTGACGGTGGTCAACGACGCCAAGTACGGGTACAGCGTGGCCGCGAACGACATGCGAATCTCGGTTGTGCGCGGGGCCCCTTATGCGCACCACATTCCCCATGTTCTCGCTCCCGATGTCGAGCCGCTGTGGCAGGACCAGGGCGTGCAGACCTTCCGGATGCTCCTGGTCCCGCACAAAGGGAACTGGCGGGATGCCGGCGCGCCGCGAATCGCGGAAGAGTTCACCGTGCCGCCGCCAGTGGTCTATCAGGGAATCCATGCCGGCTCGCGGCCGCAGGCGGATTCGTTTCTGGCAGTTGATAGTCCGGACGTCATCGTGGCCGCGATCAAGCAGGCGGAGGCGGGGGACGACCTGATCATCCGCTCGGTGGAGACCGCCGGACAGGCGACTACGGCATCCATCGACTTGCGATTTGCCAAGCGGAAATGGTCGGGCCACTTCCGGCCTTCGGAAATCAGAACCTTGCGCCTGAACCCTCGCACCGGAGAAATCCGCGAGGTCAACGCGTTGGAACAGGAGGCACGATGAGCGGCGGCTTCTGGGCGGGTGTGGATATCGGTGGGACCAAGACCGCCATTGTACTTTCCTCGGAGCCACCGTCGGTTCTCTGCCGGACCGAATTTCCGACGCATCCCGAGAGGGGACCGGAATGCGCGTTGAGCTCCATTGTGCGGGCAATCCACCAATCGATGTCCGAGCAGGGCTTGGATCGCGGCGGGTTGACCGCCGTTGGCGTAAGCTGCGGAGGGCCGCTCAATTCCGCCGCCGGCGTGATCCAGGCTCCGCCGAATCTTTCCACGTGGGTGGACGTGCCGATTACGGCAATCATCGGGAAGGAATTCGGCGTGCCGTGCCGGCTGGAAAATGACGCCAACGCGGGCGCCGTAGCGGAGCACAAATTCGGCGCGGGAAAGGGAACACGCAACATGGTGTTCCTCACGATGGGGACGGGCCTGGGCGCGGGCATTATCGCGGACGGGCGCCTGTACCGGGGAACCAACGATGCGGCCGGCGAGATTGGCCACGTGCGGCTCACCCGAACAGGGCCGTTCGGATATCACAAGGCCGGCTCAGTGGAGGGATGGGCCAGTGGCGGCGGGCTGGCACAAGTGGCCTCGATCGCGGTAGCCTCAGCCCGGAGGCGGGGCGAGAAAACCCTGCTGGCCGAACCCCTCACGCGGAACCACACGCTGACCGCGCGGGACGTCGCCGAGGCTGCACGCGCTGGCGATGCGCTGGCGAAGCGGCTCATCCGAGGGACGGGACGCAGGCTGGGCGAGGCGCTCGCCATCCTGGTCGACATTCTCAATCCTGAACGAATCGTTATAGGCGGCCTGGCGATGCGGTTGGGCGACGATCTCCTCGTGCCCGCACGGGCCATTTTGGACCGAGAGGCGCTGAGCTGCTCGGCGTCGGTCTGCTCCATTGTGCCGGCCGCGTTGGGCGAGCAGATCGGCGATCTCGCGGCATTGTGCGTGGCGATAGGGGTGGCCGGAGGAAAATGATACAAACGAGAATTACTGTTGGAAAGCACCACAGTACGGTACTTTTTTGGTACTGAACTTTAAAATAATGCTTGCGCTAGGCCCTCAGACAATACAAAATGTACCTAACAGTTCCCGATTGATAACCTTGGTTAACAACCTGGGAGGCTCAAGGCGGGAATCCTGGACTGGATTCTCTAAAGAGGAGGAGTTGTAATGTCTAAAAGGATACGGAGAGCATGCCGTCCCAGATTTGGCGCGGCGCTGGCAGTGGCAATTGCCGTAGTTTTGAGCGCGGGCGTGGCGCATGCGGGCGTCATTGCAGGCCCGGTTCTGACAAATAACGATAGTGGGTGGGTGGATTCGGGTTTAGGTTTCACCGCCCTCGTGAATTCAACGCTGACGTCGTTTATATTTCAGAATCAGGGATCGGCTGACACCGTGGTGCTTGTGGATCCGCTCGGCAACATTCTCGATCAAGTGGCGACCGCCGCTGGAATTTTCTCCAATACCGTTTTGGTGAACTGGAGCCTGACGGCGGGTAGCCAGTACTATCTGCTGCAAACCACGCAAAACAATGGACGTTGGACTAGCTGGGGTTTGGCTGCGCCATCCGATGCCGAAATCGCACTGACGGATACCGGTGACTGGTCGAGCAACGGCCTGGCGAGCGCCAATTTCGGTATCGGCGGGGGTGCCGGGGGTGGGACTATTGACTGGGGGGATTTCAACAACATCACCACGAATGGTTCTTCTGTTCCCGAACCTGCTTCGTTCCTCCTGGTTTTGCCCTTTGCGGCCGCTGTTCTGTTGCGCGCCAGGCGCAAAAGATTCGTCCGCAACGAATAGTTCGCCTTCGTTGAATTGAGGAGTTCGGAGTTATCCTGAGGCGCGGGCGTTTTGCTCATATCCCGCGAGCAAAGCACTCGCGCCTTTCTTATTGCGGGCAACCACCTCTATTTCAGTTGTAATTTGACGACTACGCCGGCATGGTCGGAACCGTACGGCGGTGTTGTGCCGGTGCGGACCGCCGTAACGATGGCGGGGGTGTGGCCCAACCAGAATTGCAGCGAGCCGCTGGCGAAAATCAAATCGATTCGCTCATTCGGAGTCACCGGCCCGCTGTTTTGATCCTCGCCGAACAGCGGCCACGTATATCCCGGATCGGCAGGATGGACGGATTTCCAGGTATCGACAAACCCCGCGCCCACGATCCGCTGCGCCGTGCCGGTGTACTCCGGCCCTGGCTCGGCGTTGGAATTGAAATCGCCGGCCAGCACCACCGGTAGGCCGGCGAAAGCCAGGTTCGCGAGGAGTTCATCCGCCTGCGCCCGCTGGACCTGCTCGGCCTGTGACAGGCCCGGAATCGACGACTGCAAATGTGTGTTCACGAAGCGGAACTTCGCCCCGTTCGCCACCACGTCCACAGCCATCCACCCGCACGGCACCGAGATCTGCCCGAGAATCGGATTGCCGAAACTGAAGACGGCCCGGTAGCGGTGCGTCTGGGCATTGAAGAGATCGAACTGCGATTGCGGAAAATCCAGCCTGGCCAGGATTACGTCCCGGTCTGTCATGCGCAGGTCAATGCCGGCGCTGGGCACCGGCGCTTCGGCATCCAGCTCCGCCTGCACGGCGATCACGCCGTAGTGCAGGTTGGTCTTGCCCAACTCCGCCAGGATCAGGTCCAGTTGATCGTACAGGATGGTGGTCGCCGGCGCCTGCATGATGGGGCCGGTCCGCCACAGTGTGACTTCCTGAAGCGCGATCAGATCCGGCATGCTGGCGCCGATTTCAGCCGCCAGGCGTGCCGCGCGCTGCTGGAAATTGCTGGCCTGCAACTCCGCCAGCGTGGCGGCCATCCCTTGGACAAACGAACTTTCGTCGGTGGCCGCGAAGATGTAGCCGAGATCGGTTCCCGCATCCACGTTGCGGGTCATGACCGTGACGGCCGAGTTCGCGCTATCCGCTCCGATGCCGGTGAGACAGCAGCAGCAGAGCAGCAAAGCGACACAGCCAAGGCGCACGGCGGCTGCCTTGGACACACGAATGAAGTTTGACATTTCAATCTCCTTTTGGTTTGAGTGAACAATTCGCCGTCAGCGACGGCGGAGAACGATTCGGCGGACCGCGTACACCAGTGTTTCCCCCGACTTGCCTGCTACCAAACGTCCCGCCAGCGTCCCCAATCCCGCACCAACCACGCCGACGACCGCTCCGGCCGCTGGTTTCGAGACGCAGACGAACCAACAACCCGGCCCAGATCCTGCCGCCCATCCGCCGGCGAAGCCGGCGCCGAACCCCGCGGCCGCACCGATCCACGGCGCTGCGGAGCGGGCGCGCGAGCGCTTCCGGTACACCCGGAAGACATCCGCTCGTTTGAGATCTACCTGGTCCTTCTGTCGGCGAACCAGTTGCAGGCTGTCCGGCGTGACGGCCCCGAAATCCCCTGTAACGTCCGGCTTGCCGTGAAGTTCCACCCTGACCTTGTCGCCGGGATGAAGCTGTTGCAGTTGGTCCCAATTCGCCGCCCTCCCGGCAACGGCGCAGAGGCCGAGCGCCAGCCCCACAATTCCGATTTCGCTAACCCTGATTCTCGACATAAGTGTTCCTTTCCATGCACCGCGCCTTTTGTCTACGGCAGAATCTCGACGGTGGTCCACCGCCGGTCAGCCGCCCTGCCAGCCATGAATCCAGCTACCGTTCCCGCAGTGCCGCCCCCAATGACCGCGGCCCACACGGCGGCATCGTTGTTACCGTGCCAGTCAATGGCCATCGCCGCCAACCCGCCGGCTGTAAAGCCCGCGCCCGCCCCAACCAGGGTGAGGAGCACGTGGAAAACCTTCCCGTCGGTCCGCATTTGGAAGACATGGAGCGTCGCGCGAGGGACACGCAGTTCACCCTTTGGGCAGATTTTCTGATCGGTGGTCTTCGTGACCTTGACCACCAGCCCATCGGGCTCCACCCCGGTGACTTTTCCAGTGATGAGCGGCCCCTCCGGCATGGCGACCATAACGGTCTTACCGGCTACTATCGACAGGCCTTCCCATCGGACGTGCAGCAGGTCGGCGCCTTCCGCCAAAAGTGGAACGATCAACAGAACGGCCACCCCGGTAACGAACGAAGTGATCCGGCGAAACAGAGCGTCTGCGATTGAGTGATTGAAGTTACGCATCGTAGTTCTCCTTTTGTCAATACTGTTTATCAATACTGTCTATGGCAGGATTTCGACGGCGTGCCACCGCCAGCGCAGGCCCGCCCTGCCGGCGAGGTACCCGGTTACGGGTCCCACGGCACAGCCAATCGGCCCCATGGCAATCGTGCCGGCCGCCATTCCCACCGCCCAGGCTGTCCGGCTGCTGGTTCGAATCTCGAGCTTGTGGAGGGTCGCGCGGGGCACGCGTAGCACGCCTTTCGGGGAAGCCTTCCGGTTGGTGGTTGTCTTGACGTTGCAGACCAGCGCGTCTGATTCGATGCCGACCGCCATTCCTGTGATGACCGCGCCCCCCGGCAGCGCGATCTTCACGGTCTCGCCGACTATCATCGGCAGCTCTTCCCATTTGACATGCATCACCTCGCCTCCTTCCGCCAGCAGGGGAAGAATCGACAGAATGGCGACACCTATGGCTAAGTTCCTCATCTTGCTGCTCCTTTCGTTGAAATGAATTCTGCCGTCAGTGACGGCGGAAAACTATGTGCTTCACATCCGGCCAGAACTCGCTGGCGATATTGCCCAACAGATCCAGGCCGATGGTGGCCGCGCCTTGCTCCATCCCCGAGGAGAAGGTATTGAGGCGATCCGGATACCAGACGTTGGAAAGGCAGGCCGCGCCCAGCGCGCTTCCGAATCGCCAGGTAGCGAAACGCGTCCGGCCCCCGTCGGTGCGCGTGACGAAGGTCTCGCGAGCCGCGTGTCCGATCCGCACGAAGAAGTTGCCGTGACCCGAGCGGCTGTATCGCGGGTCCTCGTGCAGAGTGGAGTCCAAAGCGAAAGCGAAGACGTTGCGAATGGCCGTGGCTCCCGCGGCCGATGCCACCCGCTTGCCATAGGCCGCACCGCCCTGGCCCCATTCCCGCGGAGTGTCCATCCAGTGCAGGACCCCGGCGTAGGCCGCCATTTCAACGACGAAGCCCGGGCTGGCCGTCTGTTCCGCATGGAACAGCAACTTGGCCTTGACGCTCAGCGGCGGGTCGGCAGACTCACCGGCCCAGGCTACGCAACCTATCAGCAGAAATGCCCAAGTGAATTTCATACCTTCAATCGGAATTGCGACAATTCGTGCCGAAGCGGCTCACCGTTGCGAAAAAAGTCTTCCCCCGTGCTATTCTGTGGCACAGGTATCGGTACTTCGGAGTTCGTAACGTGGATTCTTCCCAACCGGACCTTCGACCCCCTGAGCGCGCTGAAACGCCGGAATTTCTGGTCACGCTCCTATATAAGGAACTCCGCCGTCTCGCCGCCGGCTGTCTGCGGCGCGAGCGGCCCAACCACACACTCCAGCCGACGGCCCTGGTGAACGAGGCTTATCTCCGGCTCGCCGCCCAAAGCCAGCCCGAATGGAACGACCGGGTTCGATTCCTGGCGGTGGCCTCCCACCTGATGCGCGAGGTCCTTATCGACTATGCCCGCACGCGCAACCGGGCCAAGAGGGGCGGTGGCCTGGCGCCCATCTGCATCGAGGACGCCGGCCAATTGGCCGCCGTGGGCGAAGTGGACCTGCTGGCTCTGGATGAAGCCCTCGACGGGCTCGAGCGTGTCGATTCGCAGCAGCGGCGGATCGTCGAATTGCGCTACTTCGGCGGTCTCAGTATCGAGGAGACAGCCCAGGTGCTGGGAATCTCACCGGCCACGGTCAAGCGCGATTGGCGCATGGCCAGGGCCTGGCTGCACCGCGAGCTGAGCCCCGTAAGCGCATGAGTCCCGATCGTTACCGGCAGATTAAGACCATTCTTCAGGCCGCCCTGGAAATCGACCCTGCCAGGCAAGCCGCATTCCTCGAAAGCGCCTGCCGGGACGATCCGGAGCTGAAAGCTGAGGTTCAATCTCTGCTCAATCACGATGTGAGTTCGGCCGGTTTCCTCGAACAGCCGGCGGCCGAAAGTGTGGAGGCGGCCAGCCACCTGCAACCCGGGAGCCGCATTGGGCCGTACGAGGTCGTTGAACATATCGGCGCCGGCGGGATGGGAGAGGTATACCGGGCGCGCGATGCCCGATTCGAGCGGGAGGTCGCGATCAAACTGCTCCCCGCCGTTTTCGCGCAGAACCCGGACCGGCTCTCGCGATTCGAGCGCGAGGCTCGCGCCGCCGGCTCGCTGAACCATCCCAATATCCTCACGATCCACGATTTCGGACACCAGACCGGGGTAACCTATCTCGTATCGGAATTTCTCAGGGGAGAAACGCTACGCCAGTCCCTGGAGAGGTCCGATATCACACCCAAGGCTGCCGTGGCGTACGCGGCCCAAATCGCGCGCGGGTTGGGCGCGGCCCACGCCAGAGGCATCGTTCACCGCGACTTGAAGCCCGAGAACATCTTCTTGGTTCGAGGGGGCGCACCAAAAATCCTGGACTTCGGCTTGGCCAAGTTGCCGGATTTAAGCCAGGAGAAGGGCGGCTCTTCGCCGGCGCGTCCCACCGAGCCGGGAATGGTCCTGGGAACGTATGGATACATGTCGCCGGAGCAAGTGCGGGGCGAACCCGCCGACTACCGTGCCGACATCTTTAGCCTGGGCGTGATCCTCTACGAGATGCTGGCCGGGAAGCGGCCGTTCTCAGGGGAGACGTGGATCGAAGAGACCAATGCGATCCTGCACCAGGAAGCGCCCGATCTGCCGCCCGGCCTCGCCGGCATCCCAGACCCGGCAGCCTTGAACCGAATCCTTCAGCGGTGCCTCGCGAAGCAGGCCGACGATCGCTTCGAGTCGGCCCGCGATCTGGCCTTCGCGCTCGAATCGTTGCTGGAGCACGCCGGCCCGAAACCGGCGCGGAACCGCGTCCGCCGCGGGCTTCTTGGAACAGCGGCGGCCGTCATCCTCGCGGCCGGCGCGTTCCTCGCCATATTCGGTTTTCGCGCCGCCCCTGCGCCCGCCTTCCAACGCCTGACCTTTCGCCGCGGCATCGTCTCGGCCGCGCGGTTCACCGCCGACGGCAACACCATCGTGTACTCCGCGGCTTGGGATCTCGACGATTTCCGGCTTTATTCGACGCGTCCCGACGGCCCCGAGTCGCACCCGCTGGGACATCCCAATGCGATGCTATTTGCGGTCTCCTCGCAGGGCGACCTGGCGCTGTGCATCCCCACCGGCCGAACCCAGCATGGAGTCATCGGAAGACTGGCCCGGGTGCCGCTCTCAGGCGGCGGTCCGCTCGAGCGGGCCGAGAACGTGTCGTCGGCCGACTGGTCGCCGGACGGCTCCGAACTGGCCGTGGTACGGGTAGAGAACGAACGCTCGCAGATCGAATATCCGGCCGGGCGCATACTTTACCGGTCCCGCCTCTCCACCGGCTACATGGAAGCCCTCAGGATGTCACCGCGCGGAGACGCGATCGCATTTCTGGACCATCCGCTTCCCGACGACTCGGCCGGCTGGGTAGCGATGATCGACCTGGCCGGCAACTACCGGGTCCTCTCCAGCCGCTTCAACTCCATGCGCGGCCTCGCCTGGTCCCCCGATGGCGGCGAAGTATGGTTCGCGGCCGCGAAACAAGGGACCAACATGGGGGTGTGGGCCGTGAGCCGGTCGGGCCGGGAGCGAATCGTCGCGCGCTTCCCGGCATACGTCAGCGTGGAAGACATTTCGCGGGACCGGCGCGTGCTGATCTCGCTCCACGCGCTCTCGGAATCGATGGTCCACGTCCCTTCGGTGGGAGATCCGAAGGACCTGTACTGGCACGATGAATCGCAGGTACAGGACATCTCACGGGACGGAGGGTCGATCCTGTTTTCCGAGAGCGGCGACGCCACCCGGCAGGACTACGATGCCTATCTTCGGAAGGCGGACGGCTCATCGCCCGCGGTCCATTTGGGAATCGGGCTGCCACTGTCGCTCTCGCCGGACGGCCGCTGGGTGATCGCCAATCCCGCCGGATCGCCTGCGCAGCTCACCCTCCTGCCGGCCGGGCCGGGAGAGCCGAAGCCGCTGGCAGCGGATGAGATTCACCATGTCGGCGCGGCGTGGCTCCCGGATGGAAAGAGTTTCGTCTTCGCCGGCATCCCACCGGGGGAAAATCTGCGCTACTACGTGCAATCGCTTCAGGGCGGTCCGCCGCGGCCGATCACCGGCGCGGATATCCATTACGAACGGCGCAGCCCCCTGGTGGTTTCGCCGGACGGCAGGTACGTGGCGGCCGTAGGGAACGACGGACGCGTGCTGACGTATCCGACGGCGCCTGGGGAACCCCGCGCGGTGCCCGGCCTGGCGCCCGGCTTTGCACCCCTGCAATGGTGCCCGGATGATCGCCTGGTTCTGCACCGCTACGACCAACCGCCGCCCCAGCTTTGGAAGGTGGATATCAAGACGGGAAAGCTGGCGCTCTGGAAGGAACTGACTCCGCCGAACCCGGTGGGTTTGCTCGACCTCACGCCGATCCGGGTCAGTCCGGACTGCCAATCCTACGCATATTCCCCCTTGAACGTGCTCTCGCAGGTGTACCTCACCACGGGTCTTCGATAGTGATCCGATTTCGCCACGCTTGTCGCATTTCCAGGTGAAGGAGGCGCGAGATCGCAGTGATGGAGCCGCTTAAGTTTCAGATCATCTGCCCCGCGGCCAGCCAGTTTCGTATCGAGCGGCGGGACCAGATGGCTTCCTTTCGAACCCGCATCTTCCGCTTCTCTATGTTGAGCGCGCTGAGCGTGGCCGCGGCCGCGCCTCCGGACATTGAAGCCGAAGTCGTCGACGAGAATGTCCGGCCCATCGATTTCGACACGGATGCCGCTATCATCGGGGTTTCCTTCATGACCTACAACGCCCCGAGGGCGTACGAGATCGCGCGCCAGTTTCGCCAGCGCGGCAAGACCGTCTTCTTCGGAGGCTACCATCCATCGCTGATGCCCGAGGAGGCGGCCGAACACGCCGATGCCGTCTGCATCGGCGAGGCCGAGTCTAATCTGCCCCGCATGATTGAGGACTACCGCCATGGGCGGCTGCAAAAGTTTTACCGCCTCCCGTACCCG
The DNA here is from genome assembly GCA_963768385.1 of Bryobacterales bacterium. Taxonomy (GTDB): domain Bacteria; phylum Acidobacteriota; class Terriglobia; order Bryobacterales; family Bryobacteraceae; genus Fen-178. Next base: position 176,929 of record CAVYHQ010000009.1, on the reverse strand, counting down.
GAATTCCGCGCGCCGCGCACCAATCCGGAACTGCCCCGCTCGCGCGAGTACATGTGGGCTTCCGTGGTGCAGGCCACGCGCGGCTGCCGCCACCAGTGCGAATTCTGCTCCGTGTCGGCCTTTGCCGAACGTACCTTCAAGAAGAAGCCCGTGGAGGATGTCGTGGCGGAGATCCAGTCCCGCGGCAAGCAGCGCGTACTCTTCATGGACGACAACCTCGCGGCCGACCCCGATTACCTGAAGGCGCTGTTGCAGGCACTGGTCCCGCTCCGGCTCCGCTGGTATTCCCAGATCGCTTTCAACGTGACTCGCGACCCGGAGCTTCTGGACCTTATGCGCCGCAGCGGCTGCCGCGGCGTCTTCATTGGATTCGAGAGCCTCGTCCAGGAGAGTCTTCTCGAGACCGGCAAAGGATTTAACCGGGCCTCGGAATATGAGGCTGGTATCCGCGCGCTTCACCGGAGGGGAATCGTTGTGGTCGCAGCGTTCGTCGTAGGGTACGATCACGACAGCCCGGATGTTTTTCGGCGCACCCTGGAGTTCCTGGACGGCGCGCAGGCCGATGCGCTGCAATTGACCGTGCTCACGCCGTTTCCTGGGACGCCGCTGTTTCACCGCCTCCAGCGGGAGGGCCGGATCCACGACCGGAACTGGGAGCACTACGATCTTGGGCACGTAACCTTCAGGCCCAAGAACATGACTGTGCCGGAGCTCGAAAACGGCCACAATGACGTCCTTTGCCGCTTCTACTCCTGGCCCTCGATCTTGCGCCGGCTGTGCAGGCAGATGCGCTACCTCAGTCCCACCGAGATCGGCCTGCTGGCGCTGCTCGGATGGGGCTACCGCCTCAAGATTCGCAAGGACGGCTACGTTCCTCTGTAGATTGGCCGGCGCGCGCTCGTTGCCAAGTGCTCGTTATAACGGTAATCTAGGTTTCGACTGTCGAGCGAAAGTGATGCCGCTGAGAATCGCGCTTGGTTGCGCCCTTTTGACACTGTGGACCGCCCATGCGGCCGAGTTTCGCGCCGGCAATTACGGAGCTAAGGGAGACGGGAAGACGGCCGATACAGTGGCTATTCAGAAGGCCATCGACGACGCCGCAGCCGCGAAGGCCGGCACGGTCGTGTTTGCGCCTGGAGTGTACCTGACCGGATCGTTGTTCCTGAAGTCGGGCACCGAACTGCGCGTGGACGCGGGCGTGGAGATCCGCGGCGTACAGGACCTCGCGGCCTACCCGGTCATCGAGACGCGCGTCGCCGGGGTGGAGATGAAGTGGCCGTCGGCCCTGATCAACGTGTATGAACAATCTCATGTGAAGATCTCCGGCAAGGGCGTGATCGACGGCGATGGCAAAATCTGGTGGGACAAGTACTGGGCGCTTCGGAAGGAGTATGAGCCGAAAGGCCTGCGGTGGGCGGCAGATTACGATTGCCAGCGGCCCCGCCTCATCCAGATTTACAAATCCTCGGACGTGGATCTGGTGGGCCTGGAGCTGCGGCGCTCCGGCTTCTGGACGGTGCACATCTGCTACTCGCAGCGGGTGCATGTGGATGGCCTCACGATCCGCGACAACATCGGCGGCCGCGGCCCCAGCACCGACGGCATCGACATCGACTCCTCTTCCGGCGTGCTGGTGGAACATTGCGACATCGATGGCAACGACGACGACATCTGCCTCAAGGCCGGCAGGGATGCCGACGGTTTGCGGGTGAACCGCCCCACGGAGAAGATCGTAATCCGCGACTGCACCGTGCGCGGAGGCGCCGCCGGAATCACCATCGGGAGCGAAACCTCGGGCGGAATTCGCGACGTGGAAGCATACCGCATCCATGTGCTGCGCCCCGTGCCGGCGGGCATTCTTTTCAAGTCGGCCAGCACGCGCGGCGGCACCATCGAAAACATTGTGATTCGCGATTGCGACATGCAGGGCGTGGCCACGCCGATCAGTATCACTTTGAACTGGAACCCCAGCTACAGCTACGCCAAGATGCCGGAGGGGATCACGAACCCGCCGGACTACTGGAGGGTGCTGACCGAGGCAGTGCCTCCCGAAAAGGGTCTGCCGCATTTCCGGAACGTCAAGATCTCCGGCATCCAGGCGGTGGATGCGCAACGGGCCTTTTCGGTGAGTTCCTACAAGGATTCGCCGCTGGAGAATTTCGAGTTCAAGAATCTGGAAATCGAGGCGAAGTCGGCCGGCAGCATCGAGTACGCCGATCACTGGACCTTCGTGAACACGCATATCAAGACCACGGATGGCAGCGTGGTCACGCTGAGAGACTGCCGGGGCGTTACGGGGCTGGCTGAGAAGTAGGTGGGGCAGGCCATCGTTTTCTGTGGCCTGCCAACCAGTGACTCAGTAGCCCCCTTCAACGAACTATAATGTCCGCCTCCCGCTCCGGATGCGCGGCCTCTCCGGCGAACGCAGTCAGTTCCAAGCCGGTGACGGCTTCGGCTTCCAGGGCGCGGGTGAAGTAGTCCGGCCGCTTGTCTCCCCATTTGACGCTCGAATGCTTCAGGACCACGTTGTCCACGTAGCGGATGCTGAAGCCGGGATTGCCGTGCGGCTCAATGCCGGGACGCCGCCGCCGGTGTAGTGCTGGGGGTTGGTGCTCACCAGCAACTCGGCGTCGTCGGCCAGGTGGAAATCGATGCCGCCTTTCAGAACCAGCGTGCCGATGAGATATTTCTTGCCGCCGCGGATGAGCACCTGCGCGCCGGGCCCAGGGGGCGACCCCGCCGCCCCAGCCTGGTCAATGGCGCGCTGGATGGCGGCGGTATCGAGGGTGCTTCCGTCGCCAATCGCACCGTAGTCCCGGACGTTGAAGACGCGAACTTCCCGCCGGGCGGTCTGCGTCGCTGACACGGCGGACCCGAGAGTCTGTCGCGGCGGCGAGACGCAGGGCCTCACGGCGGCTGAGATGGCTATCTTTCATCCGTTCCTCCTTCCCTAAGTGTCGTCTATGGCTACCGCAACTGTTCGGTGATAGTATTTAACAGGGGTTACGTCTATGAGTCGATTGGTTGCGATACTCTCGCTCGGCGCTATCGCCCTGTTCGCGCAGACGAACCGCGGCGGAATTTCCGGCACAATCACCGATCAAACCCAGGCCGTCCTGCCTGGCGCAACGGTGACCATCACCAACCTCGGAACCAATGAGGTGCGGAAAGTGAAGACCTCCCAGGAAGGCACCTTTTCGGTGCCCGACCTGGAACCAGTCACCTATCGAGTTGAGGTGGAGTCCCAGGGCTTCCAGAAGGCCGTGGTGGAGAACGTGAAGGTCGACACCGCTTCGGATTCCTCCGTCAACGTGACACTCACGGCGGGCTCGATCGATACGAAAGTCACGGTGACCGCCGATGTGGCCCTGGTGAACACGGAAACCGGCACCGCCAGCAACACCATCACGGAGCGCCAGATTCAAGACGTTCCGCTGCTCAACCGCAGCGTGTTGGACCTGGCCATGACGCTGCCCAATGTGAGCGGAGATGCCGGCAGCGAGAATCCGGTCATCACCACCTCGACCCCCTGCCCGGGCTGTAACTTGACGATAGGAGGTGGCCGGCCCATGAGCACGCTCATGCTGGCGGACGGAGCCAACAATACGGGCGTCAGCCTGGCGCGTACCATGGTGAGCTTTACGCCTGAGACGGTGCAGGAATTCACCGTCCTGACTTCGACCTTTTCGGCTGAGTACGGCTTCACCGGAGGCGGCGTGATCAACGCCACCACCAAGAGCGGCAGCAACCAGTTCAGTGGCACGGCGCTGTGGTACAACCGCAATTCCGCTTTCGCGGCCGCGCCCTTTACGCTGGCTACCGCCAACCGGCCGGTGGCCACTCTGAAATACAACCAGTTCTCGCTGGCGGCGGGCGGCCCGGTTTACATTCCCAAGGTGTACAACGGCAAGAACAAGACGTTCTGGTTCGCCGCCGTCGAGCCCTTCTACCGCCGGGACCACCTCGATCAGTACGGCGTGCTGCCCACCGACGCCATGCGCAACGGCGACTTCAGCGGCCTGGTGAACACGGCCAGCGGCTGGCTGCCGCAGAGCGTGGTGAACCAGTTCACGGGGGTGGCTCCGGCCAGCGCCCTGACCGCCAGCGACAGCGTGATTTACGACCAGTACAACATGGTGGGAAACCAGTTCACCGCGGCCACCATTCCCACCGGCTCGACGACCTATGTGCCGTTCCCCGGCAATGTCATTCCGAAGAGCATGTTGGACGCCACGGCGTTGAAGACGCTACCGTACATCGCCGAGCCTTCTACCTACTTCCTCAACAGCAATAACACGATCTCCAACATCTTCTCCCCGCGCCTGCTGAGCCAGGATGAGACGCGCTATACGTTTCGAGTGGACCAGACGATCTCCGACCGGAACCGGATATACGGCCGCTTCACCACCACCCCCGTCGTCAAGATCCAGGGTACGCCGGTCAGCCCCACCAACAACAGCGCGCTGTATAGCTGGGCCAAGCAAGCCATGCTGGCCGACACCCACACCATCTCGCCCACCTTGCTGAACGACCTCCGCCTGAGCTACACGCGCGGCCGGTTCAGCCAGACCGTGGACCCGCAATGGGATCCCTACACCGGCCAGAATCTAAACACCCTATTGGGACTGCCAACCATCACCAAGGGCGGATTGCCATCGTTCAACACCCTCTTCCCCGGCTCGTCCCTGGGCGGCGGCAGCAGCACCGCGACCGGCTTCGGCGGCGCCAGCTCCACCCAGGAGGAGGACCGCGAAGAGCGCTACGCCATCAACGATATCCTTTACAAGAGCCACGGGAACATGAGCCTGAAGTTCGGGGTGGAGCTCTCCCACTCGCTGCAGAACGTGATGCCGCTTTACGGCGCGTTTGGGGGCGTTTACACTTTCGCGGCTACCCAGACCAACTCCACCGGAACATCCAGCGGTACCGGAGGCAGCCCGTGGGCCAGTTTCATGCTGGGGGTCGTCAACGGCAGCGTTACCATGCGCAACGTGCAGGTTCCCTACTATTACCGCTGGAACGCGGGGGCCGCGTTCATACAAGACGATTGGAAAGTCAAGCCCAACCTGACTATCCAGATCGGCTTGCGTTATAGCTTGCAGATGCCGCGCACGGAGAAGTATAACGACCAGGGCGTCCTGCGGCCCGATCTGGCGCAGCCGTATCCGTTGGCGAGCCCGCTGACGCTTCAGGATGGCGAAGTGATCAATTCCGTAAAGGTGCCGGCGTTCGCGTTCAGCGGCATCGGCGGAAACTCGAGGTACCTGACCTCGCCGCAATATACCGACTTCGAGCCGCGCTTGGGCTTCGCCTGGCAACCCCGGTTCCTCCAGGAGCATCACGTGTCGATCCGCGGCGGCTGGGGCCTTTCGCATGCCCCCATCGGCGGGTGGACCCAGTTGCCACAACCCGATTTCAGCGCCACCTCCACCTTCGCTACTACGGTCCCCTCGGTGACGGCGAATCCCAACTCCGTCATGAGGCTGGGCGAGAACCCGCCGGTGCTCACGCCGGGAACGCCCTCGCAGGTGGTTTTCGGCACGGCCGGCCCGCCGGCCAACGGGCTGACCTACCTGAACAGCCTTTACTACCAGTCGATCGGCGCCTTTGCGGTTTCGCAGAATTACCATACGCCGTAAGTGAATAACTGGAGCTTCATGGTCTCCTGGGCCGCCACCCCCACCACCACGGTGGAAGTGGTTTACACCGGATCGATGGGCATTCACCTGTTCATGGGACAGGAGGACCTCAATCCTAAGGACTCAGCCCTGTTGACCGCGCAGATTGCCGCCAATGTCAGCACCACCGCTACCATCGCCGACCCGTTGGGCCGCAAGAATCCCTTCACCGGCGCCACCATGACCGTCCAGAATGGAAGTCTCGGCAGCCCCTACCTCGGCTTTTCGACCCTGTATCAGTGGTTCGATGCCGCCGCCAACAGCATTCGGCACGCGGGCTACGTCAACGTGGTGCACCGCGTGGCTACCGGCCTGACTTTTGAGGCCAACTACACTTACTCGAAGTCGATTGACGATGCCTCCAGCGCCGAAGGCGATAAGAACATCCTGACGGCCGTGAATGGCCAGGTGGGCGGCCAGGTGGTGTTCGGCGGGACGCGCGCCGACGATCGCTCCGTTTCCACCTATGACCAGCGGCACGTGCTTCACGGCTCGGCGATCTACGACCTTCCGTTCGGCAAGGGACGCCCGTTGCTGAACAACATGTGGAAGCCGCTCGATTTCGTATTCGGAGGCTGGACAACCACCGCCCTGCTCCGCTTCAACAGCGGATTCCCGTACGTGGTCTACCTCTCCGACACGAACCAACTCGGCGACCTGACTCACAGTGCGCGGCCGGACATGACCGCCGGCGTGCCAATCGTGAATCCGCTTTATGACCCCTCCTGCCCGATAGGGACGGGTTGCCAGCCGTACGTGAACCCCGCGGCGTTCGCGCGCCCGGCCCTGGGGGCGCTGGGCAGCGCTCCGCGGACGCTGGATGGCGCTCGCGGCCCCTGGCAAGATTACTTTGACGGGTCGATTCAGAAGAGCTTCCGGCTGGGCGAGAGTGGCAAGCGGCGCCTTCAGTTCCGCATGGATGCGCTCAACGCTCTCAACCACCCGGTGTTTGCCGTCTACCCCAACAACGCGGGTGGCGCCGATTTCATGGGCGCCCCCAGCACGGCGACCCTCACCACGGCAAATTACACCTCCTGGGCCACCGCCAACGGCCAGCCGGCCTATGGCACCACCGCGGGCACCGCCCTGTACAACCAAATCGTCGCCATGGTGAACGCACAGAAGAACGCGGCCGGCGTTCTGCCCGCCAATTTCTTCTCCATCCCGCTCCCGGCGAATTTCTATGGGAAGCAGCCCAACTCGTTCGACATCACCACGCTGCAAGGATATAAGTACTATCAGTTGCGGACGGCGTACAGCACCAGCTTCGGCACCCTGTACAACAACGGCACGCCGCGGTACGTACAGTTCGGGGTAAAGCTGTTCTTCTGAGGCTGGCGGCGCCGGCGGCAGGGCACCGCAGGCGCTATAGGGGAGTTGCGCGGGGAAGAATCGGGGAGGACGTCAAGTGGACGGCGGTTCAAGATCGAGGGCGAAAACCAGCGCGGTCTTGACCTGTGCCATTACGGCATTTGAGAGTCTACCGATCTTGCGTTCGAGCCGAACGGCCGGTAATGAACCGAGTCCCTGGACGTTCGCCACGGAATCCCGATCGAGGAATGGAAACCGCGGCAGCGGCACCTCATAAGCGCTCGACCTGTACTGGGAGGTGAGGGGCACGTACAGCACCAGGGCACGAGGCGGGTTCGGATCCGGGCGGGAGACGATCACCACAGGCCGGGTCTTTGCGGCCAGACCGAGATCTGCCAACCACACTTCACCTGGTTGTGGGCTCATCGAGCAGGTCGAGGACCTCCTGTTCGGCGGCGCGGGAGCGCGCGAGATCCAGGACATCGTGGTCCGCCAGTTCGATGACTTCCGCGATGCGCTGGCGCGCTTCGGCTGCCGTCCCCGGCTTCCACTGGCGCAATCGAGCGTCTAGCTTTTCGACCAACGCATCCACAAGGGCCTCCTTCCTCGTTTCCTATTTTAGCTCTCGGATGGCCGGTGGCGGGTGCCGCAGGGGAGAACGCGTGGTGGCACGGGACAGGCCGGGTGAGCGGTTGATAGTGCGAGATGGCAAAATGCGGCGGAGTCGAGGGGCGGAGCCTGGGACACTCGGCGTGCCTGACGCGGCCCCGCTTTCCCAACCGGGCCCTTCACACGGAGCGACGGAAGTTCGACTATCTTTCCGCCGGTTTCAACTTCCGGATAGGCCATTCGTCTGCGATATTGTTCAGCCCTGAAGACGGACTCCCGCAAAGCGGACCGCCGGTCGCCGGAACATCTTGTTGACGATTCGTGATCAGAAACACGAGCTGATCTCCAGGCCCGCCAGCGGTTGCCGCCTCGCAGATCCTGGTCCCAGTCGGTTCGCGCGATAGACTGGGTCCGGCGAACGCTACAATGTACTATGCTCACGGTCCTTCTTGCGACGGCGAACAGCCGCGCGAACCCCGTAGACTTGGAATACGAACACCGACGCATTGCTTTGGCTACACGCGAAAGCAGTCCGCACGATGCGGTCGTCATTGACCCTCTACCAGCGGCAACATTCGAAGATCTCGAAGAGGCCTTGGTTTCCAAGAAGTATGACGTAATCCACTTTTCGGGCCACGGAGGACAATACGGTGGCTTGTATTTTCGTGATGAGGCTGGGAACGATACTGTTGTGAGTCCGGCGCGGCTTGCCAGTTTGCTTGACGGGCGCAGCGACGTGCGTTGCGTGGTGTTAAATGCTTGCTTTTCGCTAAGGGGCGGCTATCTGATCAGCTTGAACGTTCCCTTCACGGTTGCATCCGAGGACGAACTGCTGGACCCGGTCGCTTTCGCGTTTAGCAGAGGCTTTTATCGGGGTCTTGCGAGAGGGCAAGAAGTGCCTGCCGCATACAACGAAGCCGTGACCTGCTGCATTTCAGAAGAGTTCTTGGTTACCAGGCTCCCTGTCCTTCTTCGTCATGGCCACCCAGAAGCCGTAGCAATCCAGAGACTATTGATCCCGCTGAGTGATGGAAATGTCTATTATCCGGAGGAGATCGAGTCGGAAGGATACTGCAAGTGTGAAATGCCATGTTGCGTCGGATTACAGAAGAAAGCCTATTGCTTCTTCCCCCGACACCTGTCAGCTTGGGTGCGTAGAAAGGGGCTGTATGCTCCTTGCTACGACCAACTGATAGCGTGCCCTCGGTGCAGCCTTTCTCATAAGAGGGGCCACACTGGCCGCAAAGGCGTCTGCAAGGTTCCATTTACCAACCAGCGCCTGCAACGCGGCTAGGATCGCGCTCTTTGTAGGGTCTTGCGTTGCACAATGGAATGATGGTTATCGCAGTAACGATAGGCCACGGTGCGACCACGTTGGTCTCCCGTGCGGCCCATGTCACTCAACAAATTTGCGCACGAGAAACGGCAGAATGTAGAAGATGTATGCTGTTAGAGTTGCCGCCGACTTCAGAAAGAAGAAGACCCACATCGGCCAGTTTATTCGTGCGGGCGCAAGGAATTCAGCGTCCTCCGACGTTCCCGACTTCTCCTTGTGCCGAAAATAGAGAAACCAAATCACCGTACCAACGAGATATTGCAGGAAATCCAGAAGGAGCGTCAGAAAAATGAACCAAGCGGCCCGCAATAGCCCCTGATCGAGCGCGGTGCCTTCCTTGGAGTCGGTGTGGAAAAGCCAAATCAGAGCGATTCCGGCAAAGCTAAGCTGACGAACTATGTCGCTCGCTTTGCCGGACAGGGCTTCGTAGGCGGCCTTCGCGTCGTTAAGCTTCATGAAGTGTGCGGCCAGTCCTAACCAGCCACGTTTCCTATTTGCGCCGTGGACCAGTTCCGGAAGTCCGCCGTGGACCAGTTCTGGAAGTGCCACCGTTTCCTCGCTTGAAAGCCGCCTTCTTGACGGCCTTTTTCACAATTTTCTTGGCTGTCAGCTTCTTGCCGGTGGCTTTCTTCCTAGTGCTCATTATTGAAGAGTACTACAGAATCCGCAACACGGTATCACCACCGGGAGGCGTCAAAGGTGTCAATCGAGTGCGGAAATAGGTTCCGGGAGGTTCCGGTCATGGTCGTCCCTCCGGAAGTTGGCCGCATCCTTAAGGAGTCGAACCGGTTTACGACCCGCGAGTCGGCATCCGGCCGGTCAACTTCCCGATGACCCGTCAACCCCATCCACGCGCTACGGTACGAGTAGGCCTTGGTCCGGCAATCGAGATGTCGGCGTCGCTAGGCCCAGATGGTCTTCGGATTCATCGCGGAATGCGGTTCGCCGTCTACCCCAACAACGCGGGTGGCGCCGAATCACCACGCTGCAAGGATATAAGTACTATCAGTTGCGGACGGCGTACAGCACCAGCTTCGGCACCCTGTACAACAACGGCACTCCGCGGTACATACAGTTCGGGGTAAAGCTGTTCTTCTAAGGCTGGCGGCGCCGGCGGCAGGGCACCGCAGGCGCTATAGGGGAGTTGCGCGGGGAAGAATCGGGAGAACGTCAAGTGGACGGCTCCCTGTTGCTCGATGCGTTCCGATTGGCGCTTTGCATTCATACGGTTGGCGTCAATAAACCGAGTTTTTTTGTCAAGTTTTTTAGCAAAAAAACTTGACATATCGGGCTTAAGAAACCAGACTTGGATAGGGGGGCCTGGATGAAATCGTTGCCTACCTCGCGACAGATCACCGCCAAAATCCGCCGCAAAATCGAACAAGGCGGCGAGCGTGTCTGGCGTCTTGAGGACTTTCGCGATCTCCCCTTTACCGCTGTCGCGCAGGCGCTGTCACGCCTAGCGCGCGAAGGCGCGATTGAACGCCTGACCAAAGGGATCTACTATCGAACGAGGGAAACAGCCCTCGGCAAGAGCCGTCCCAATCCCGCGAAAATCCAAGGGCTCGCATCCAACCGCAAGACCGTGTTCCCATCCGGAGTCGCCGCAGCAAATCTCCTTGGATTCACGACGCAGACGGCTGGCCGGCGGGAGATCGCAACGAGTTCACTCAGCCTGCCCCGGAAACTCGTCGGCCGCGATACGGTCGTCCACACCCGCCGCCCAGAGGCCTGGGCCACTCTTCCCGAGATCGATGCGGCGCTCCTCGATTTCTTGAGGCGCGCCGGCCGCACGAGCGAGTTGTCCCCGGAACGGACCGTCCAACGGACACTCGCCCTCCTTTCCGAAAAGGGCCGCTTTGAGCGTCTGCTCAAGGTTGCCGATACGGAGCCTCCACGCGTTCGGGCATTGCTTGGCGCGGGCGGTCAGCAGCTTGGCAAGCCGCCGGCGGCCATTAAGCGGCTCCGCTCTTCCCTCAATCCGTTTTCCCGCTTTGACTTCGGCTTGCTTGCTGGGCTGCAGCATGCTGACCTATGGCAAGCGGAGTCCCCCCGTACATGAGACTTTTCGAGCATGCTGATTTTGAACAGGCGATCATCCAGGCGGCCGAGCACTTTGCCGGGCAGGGGCTGCGGCCTGCCATTATCGAAAAGGACTATTACGTAACTGAAGCCCTGCGCAGCATTGCGGCCATCTGCATTTCCACGACCGGCAAGGGCACCAACGACAACAACAAGCACGACAACAACAAGCACAACGAGAACATCAACAGCACCATCATCTTCAAGGGCGGGACGAGCCTGTCGAAAGGCTGGAATCTCATTCAGCGCTTTTCGGAGGACATTGACATTTTTCTCGACCCGCTCGCGTTTGAACCGCCGCTCGGCAGGCGCGGCATTGACCGACAACTTAAGACGCTTCGCGACGCCGTTGCAGCGCACCCCGCGCTCACCTTTATGGAGGGTGAAAGCCAAACCATCGGCGGTTTCGGACGCAATGATCGCTTCGCCTACAGCCAGCGCTCCGGCGGTCCTGGAGAAGTCGCCAACCGCGTCCTGCTCGAGGCCGGCACCGCCGGCGGGCGCGAACCAACGTCAATTCTGGAGATCAGTTCCTACCTCGATCAATTCTTGCGGAGCAGGGGATTGTCGCTCGGGGCTGACGACGAAGGGCCGTTCGCCATGCGGTTGCTGCATTTCCGGCGGACATTTGTGGAGAAAATGTTCGCCATTCACGGCAAAGTCGAGTTATTCAAGCGCGACGGGCGAGCACTTGGCAGCTACGCGCGCCACTACTACGATCTCTACTACCTGGCGGCGCAAGACGATGTAATTGCCATGTTGAAATCCCCCGAGTATGCTGTCATCAAAGAAGACTATGACCGGATCAGCCGCGAGTATTTTCCGCGGAGCTATTTTTGCCCCGACGGAATGTGCTTCGGCAAGAGCGATGCTCTTTTCTCTCCGGCAGATTTGGCAGCCTCGATCCGCGCCGAATACGAAGCGCAGTGCCGTATGCTCTGCTACGGACCCTACCCGGAATGGCGCGAAGTTCAGGCCCGGTTAATGGGAATTCGCGATCTTCTCTAGAACACATCAACACACCCTGGTCCAACAGCTACATCTGCTCCCCGCACATTTCGAGCACCTCGATGGCCTCCAGACAGCCTTGCGCGGTGCCGTTGGTCCCCAGGCCGGGGACCTCGTCAATCGGGTTCAACACCTCCGGGCCCTTGAAACTGGTGGTGGCGAACCTTGCCAGGCGCAGGCCACTCAAGGCCCGCTTGGCGAACGCCGGGTTCTTCGTCTGCATGTACGCGTAGGCCGCCAGGCGACCGCGCGAATACTGGGCGTCGGCGCCCTCGTTCCCTGTGGTCATATCCTTGGCCACTACTTGCTTGGGCGCGCCGACCAGCCGGCAGTGTTGGTTCCACGCCTTCTTCCAGCCTGCGTGGTCGAGCAGCGAATTCAGCTCGAACACCACTTCCGCGCCGCCCTGGATGGTGGTCAGGTTGTAGGTTCCGAAACCGTCCTCCACCAGCGGATAGAGCTTGCCGGTGGCGGGATCGTAGCCGTACAGGTTGTTCGGCCCCGTCATGAACCAATAGGGCATTTTGGCGATGGAATCCATGCCGGCGACGATCTTGTCGCGGTACTTGGTCTCGCCGGTGCGCTCCCACTCAGTCATCCAGTTGCCGATAAACGCCAGCCAGTCCGGCCCGCCGCGCACGCGCCCCGGATAGGGAATCGGCCCGGTGCGCGGGGAGGCCAGGCGCATGGGATCGATTTCCGCGGTCTTGTAGTCCGCATCCACCACCTCGCGCATCACGTCGCCGGTGCGCTCATCGGTGGTGAGGTAATAGTAATGGCGGCGAAATGCCGCCTGGCTGATGCGCGGTTCCTTGGCGCCGCAGCCCCAATGGCGCACGTTGTGACGCGAACCCAGCGGGGCGAATCGTCCCAGGTGATAGGTGTCGACTTCCGTGGTGTGGCGCGTCATGGCTTCGGCCATGCGGAAGATGTCGGCCCGGCCGCTGCGCAGGAAGGCGCACCACAGCCACAGGTCGGTGCCCAACTCGGTGTTGTCCCAGGCGTAGCCGCCCACGTCGTAACGCCACATGTGGCGCTGAGCGTCATGCTGGTGCATGACGTCGCCATAGTCCCAAAAGCCGTACCAGTGCCGCTGCTCCACCTCCTTGCGATAGATGGCGAAGGCGCCGTCGAGCTGGTCTTCGATCTGCCGTTTGGCGGGCGTGGAACGGTCTGGCAGGCTCCAGATGCCCAAGACTCGCGCGGCGTGGATATATTGGGGCGTGGCCACCAGCAGGGGCGGCTCTTCGGCAATTTTGGACCGCCGCACCATATCTTCCTTGGCCGGGACGGCGGCGCTGGGGAAGAGCGTCATCTCGCTGGTGCGCGCCACGCCGTGCGGGGTGCTGAAGCCCGGCTGCACGTCTTCATAGCTGGAATCGAGGCCGTGGGCCTTGGTGTCGTAGTGGCGCAGGTCCATGGCGGCGGCGTCGGGCGACCACAGCCAGATGTACAGATCGGCCGCTTCGCCGGAGGCTTTCTGAACCTCGAGCGACGCCGGGTAAGACTGCCAGAAGTTCTTCACGCCGACGCCCAGGCCGCCCGAGACATCGCCGATGAAGACCAGGCCGGAGGCGCGCCGACCGGCGGCCGCAGCCAGCCAGCAGCTTTGCGGATTGGTGCGTTTCTGGATGGTGAAACCATCGGCCGTGGGCTGCACCAGCTTGTAGGCGTCCCACACCGCCCAGTCCGCGAGCAGCTTCTGCCCGCGCTGGTCGAAGGCCTCCTTGTTGGGGATGCGCTTGCCTGCCAGTTGGTCGGGGTAGGCGTTGCCCCGGCCGCCGGGCAGCATGAGGGGGCGCGCGCTGGCCGGCTCGATCGGCTCGGCCCACAGTCCGTCGCCCTCGCCCGAAAAACGGACGTGGCGATTGTGGACCTGCTCGCGCATCGGCACGGAGAAGGCCAAGCCGAGGCCGCGGATGAAATCTTTCTGCTCGTCGCCATCGAAGACGATGGTGTGCACCAGGCGCACCTGCTCCAGGCCGGCGTAGAAATACAGGCGCACGGTGAAGGGAAGCCACTCGCGCGGGCTGGGTTCGGCTTTGTGAACACCTTCGATCTTGACCACGACGCGCACCGGGCCGGTCTGTTCCACCGTGACCTGGCGGATGCTGCTGGTGAAATCGGAGCGGTCTTCGAGCGTACAGACGAGGCGTCCCTGGCGCGCCACCACGCGGCCCTCCATGGTCATCGAGTCGATCAGGAACGCGCCCTGCCTGGGGATGCGGCACTGGAGCCGGCCCGTGTCGATGTCGATAGCCGGACCGCTCTCGGTGACCTTCACCGGCGAAGCGGGAGTGGCCGCCGTGCCCGGCGCCAGTTTGAACGCGCCCGAAGCGCTAGGGCCGGCCACGGTCGCGAAGCCGGTCCACTTCATGGAACCGTCGGGCCAATACGCCAGCGGCCAGTTCTGCAAGGGCAGGGCTTTGCCGTCGGCGGTGGTCAGAGTGAAGCTCTGGTCCCGGCGCACCGTGCCACGCGGCCAGGGAACTCCCCAACTGACACCGCAGTCGATCGGCGGAGGACTCCCGCCTAGCCAGCCGACTGTCAACGGTTCATTGGGGACCGCATCTTGCTCGAACGCGGCCGTGGAAACGGTGCTCGCCAGAATTCCCAGTGCATTGCGTCGTGTGATTTTCATGGTGCTCACTTCGCGATCAGCCGCACCGGGCCCAGCAGCCCCGAAGGCAGTGGCTGCAAATTCGCCGTGTCCTGGTCCTGGAAGCGCTCGCCGTACTTGGCGTTGAGCGCCTTGTAGTCCCACAGCGGACCTTTGGCCATCTCGTTGATGGCCAGGTTGGCCACGACCACGCGGATAGTGTTCTCACCGGCGTGCAGCAGGCCGCTGACATCCACCTCGTAAGGGGGACGCCACACCGAGCCGGCCGGTTTGCCGTTCACGTATACCACGGCGGATTCGCGCACCGGGCCTTCCAGCATGGCCCGCATGCCGGAGCCGGATCGCCGTTCCTGCGCGGTCACAGGCGTCCCTTCGCCGAAGTTCAGGAAGAGCGGGTGCTGAGACGCGGCCATCGCCTGGTCGATGGTCACGGTCTTTTCGTAGGTGGCGCGGCCGGAGAAATATTTCCTCGTCTTGTACTCGGTCCAGGAGCGCAGTGCGGTCATAACGACTGGCTCCGAAGAGCCCGCGAACGTGACTTTCCAGCCCGATCTGAGGTCCACCGGCGCCGGCACGGGGCCAGCGGGCGCGGGTCGGTGTGCCACGCGCTCTTTGGAGAACACCACCACTCGGGATTCGTAGGGCGCGAGATCCAGGTCGATGCGGTTGCCGCCGGCGCCCGTCACTTTGCCCGTGAACGGGTCCCACCAGGCCGCTTCAAGCCCGCTGACACGGAACGTGGCTTGCCTGTGGACCGGATGGTTGCTGGTGTTGGCCAGGAAGTAGATGTCGGCGAACGCGAGCTTGCGGTGAACGAAGCCAATCTCCGGCGCGGTGGCGACGTTGGCGGCCAATACGGCGTGAAGCTGCGCACCGAGCTTGGTTTCGTCGTTCACCAGGCGCCCGCGAGCGCCAGGTGCTTCGAAAAGCGCGCGCGACAACTCGCGAATCCTGGGCGTCTCGCTTTCGGCGTCGGTCAGCCCCGGAGCCAGCGAGGGCGTACGGCGCGTGGCCACCAGGATTCCGCCCTTGCCGGCAAACTCCTCGAGTTTCTGCAGCGTGGCCAGGGGAATCCGCTCCACGCCCGGCAGAACCAGGATGCGGTAGGGCACTCCGGCGTGCGCAATGGCGCCATCGTCGATGTAATCGAAGTTGTACCCCGCGTCCAGGATCTGCGGAATCACGTTGGCCCCCAGCAGCCCATCCATGGCCTGGTTGACGGAATCGCGGCCCAACGCAAAGCCGGCGTAGGCGTCGTCGGTGGGCAGATACAGCGCCACATCGTTGGCCGGCTGGCCCTGCCGCAACAGGAAACTCACGCGCTGGAGATAGGCCGTGATGTCCGGCATGACCAGCCACCACGGGTTGTGATCGTTGAACACCGCGGCCGCGTAGAAGTGCCATCCCGGCTCGCCCGCTTCCGGCGGCGAATAGGGATAGCCGTGCCCCACGAGCTGGTTGACGCCTTGCAGGAAATGCAGGTCGGCCTCGGCTTTCATGTCCAGCGGCGTGGCGCGAAACACCGGCGAATGCAGCCAGGTCCAGGTTTCCGAAGAGGTGACCGGACGGCCGTAGAGGTGGCTCGCCGAGGCCGCCCATCGCGTCGCGGTGAAGTGACGCCATTGCGACCCTTCGCCTTCGGGCAGATCCACCAGCGCATAGCTGGAAAGCGCCACCGGCGGTATCCCGTAGGTCTGCGAACGGAAGCGCGTCCCATGCTGTTTGGCCCATGCGGTCACTGGCGCGAGGTAGTTTTCGTTGGCGAGTTCGGTGAGGGTCCGGCCCCAATCGTGGCGAATGGCCTTGGTCTGGTCGCCTATGTCGCCGGCCAGCGCGGGCAGATAGGGCGTCAGATCGTATCCGCGGCGCTTCTGAAACTCCTGCAAAAAGTCGCCGGTCCAGTCCGAGTTGTAGACTTCCAGGCTGTCGCTGAATATGGCATACGGTGGATTCTTGCCGGCCGCCTTCAACAGCGGTTCGCCGAGCAGTTTCAGATGGGTATCGATGGCCGCGCGGTCGTAGTGATCGAGCACCCAGCCTTCGGCGCCCACGGCCGGGCGTTTCACCGTCTGGCGCGTCCGGCTGGAGATGAAGAACAGCACCGTCCGCCCCTCGCCCGGACCGCCGCCCGGCACGCGCACCGCACCGTTGTCCATCTCCGTGAGGCGGGTCGGAGGCTGTCGCTGGTCTCCGCGCGCGAGAAAGGCCGCAATGAACTTTTCGCCTTCCGCGATTTTGGGGAGGGGAATCAACTCGACATTCGAGGGCACGTTGGCGCGTTCCACCCGCAGCCGCCCGGCCGCCTGGGTGATGGGGATGTGCGGGCCGCCGAACGGCCAGCCGCTCCCCAGAGTCAGGTCAAAGCGCAACCCGAGCTCGCGCGCCTTCGCCGCGGTGAAGCGCAGGTCGTCGAGGAACTCGCCGGACAAGTACGGAAAATTGCGGAAACTGTGCTGAGGATCGTCGAGAGCCAGCGGATAAGTCGGTTGCACCTCGAATCCGCCGATGCCGCCCTCTTTCATGGAGAGCATCTCGCGCGCCAGCTCGGGCTTGGTCACCGACGGGCCGAACCACCACCAGCGCACCATCATGCGGGCATCGTCGGGCGGCCGCTCGAAGGCGCGCCGCAGATCCGCCACGGTCGCCGGCGCGAGTGCTGCCGCCGCCAGCAGGCACACCGTTGCGAAGAGGCCCAGGAGGCCACACTTGTACACGTTGAGACGCATACTTATCATGCTATCCGAGCGGCGAGGCCGCCACCAAACGGATTCGCACAACTTCCGCGGTTTCAAATTCCAAAACGCAGGCTCTGTCGAACTGGACCGACCGGAAACGGTCCCGGCGCTGCCTAAGCACCCCGCAACACGCGACTTCCGTGTCCATGTCCCGCCACTCGAAGTTCCACATTATAAAACGGACACATTTGTCGCGAAATGATTTGACTGGGCCTCTATGCCCGTGGATGATGAACCATATGCCCCGTTACGCATACAGACTGCGCATCAAGCCGGACGCCATCGAAGAGTATGAGCGCGAGCACAAGCGCGTGTGGCCCGAGTTGTTGGCCAAGCTGAAGGAAGTTGGCATTTCCGACTATTCCATTTTCCGCCGCGGACAGGACCTGATGCTGGTTCTGCGCGTGGATGACTTCGACAAGGCTATGGACGAGATGGACCGCGACCCAGTGAATCAGCGCTGGCAGGTGTTCATGAGCAAGCTCTTCGAACCGGTGCCCGACAAGCAGCCGGGCGAGCGCTTCTCCATGTGGAAGGAAGTGTTCTACCTGGAGTAGGACCAGCGCTACGCCGGCGCCGCCAGCAGGCTGTCGTTGGGGTAGAAGTGGTCGACGTTCTCGGGCGTGATGATCTGGTGCGTGGTGAACACCGCCGGCGGCGCCACCTTCCGGGCCAGGATGTCCAGCGCCAGGCGCAGCAGACCGTCGCCGTACTTCTCCGGGAAATAAGCCACTGAGGCGATCAGCCGCGTGTTCGGCAAGCGGAGTTCGGCGCGGGCCTCCGGTTCGCCGTTCTGCCCCACGATGGCGCACTCCTGGGCGCGGCCGCCCTCCTCGAACGCGCGCAAGGCGCCCAGCGCGCTCGGATCGTTCGCGGCGCCCACCAGGATGTGCTTCGACTTGGATTCCCGCAGGTGCTTGCGCACGCGTTCCAGAGAGGTTTGAAACTGCCCGTCGCCGTCAATCGAGACCGTCCGGCACGCCGCCGGCAGGCGGAGCACCTCGCTGATGCCCGAGGCCAGGCCGCGAATGCGCGCTTTGGGCAGCGAGCCCGCCCGCAGCAACTCGATCAGCAGGATTTCTTCCACCTCTCCGTTCCAGTGTTTCTTGGCCCAACGGCCCAGAAAATGCCCCCCCATCAGGCCGGCCTGGTAATTGTTGGCGCCGTAGTACGTCGCGCCCGGGTGCGGAATATCGATCGCAATGAAGGGGATATTGGCCTCCAGGTACTTCGAGGCGATGGCCGGCGCAATCAGCTCATCGGTCTGGAACTCGATCACCAGGTCCACCTGTTCGCGGACCAGGTAATCGGCGCTGCGCAGAGCGACCTTGGGCTGATAACGGTTGTCCACCACGATCAGTTCGACGTGCTCCCGCTCGGCGGCCCGCGCCAGGCTGAGACCTACCTCGCGGTCGAATGAGCTGTCCTGACCCTGCGCGGCATAGCCGATCCGGTACAGCCGCCGCCGGCGCACCTCCGAAGCCAGGCGGTAATGGTTCTCGCCCACCTTGTCCAGGAAGCCGCATTGGTGCAAGGTGTAGAGCAACCGGAAGCACATCCCTTTACTGAAGCCGGTCCGGACGACCACGTCCCGCAGGCGCAGCACGTCCCCCGCCGATTGGAACGCTTCGATCACGCGCGACGCGTGCACCAGAGATTTCACGACGTACCGGCCGTGGTTGGAAGTCTTCACATGGACCTCTTGCCGACAGTTGTAGCAGTTTTGATATGTAAAACACAAGCGCTTTCGCTGTTCGTCCGGCGGTACAATAATCGATCGAATCATGACACCGAATCCTGCTCTTGGCGTGATTTTTCTCTGGCTGGCCGGCCTGGCCGCCGGCAGTTTCTATGTCCCGTTCCGCGGCGTGAAGCGATGGTCCTGGGAAACCTTCTGGCTGGTTGGCGGCTGCTTTAGCTGGATCATCGCTCCCTGGGTGCTGGCTCTGTTATTGACCAACGGCCTTCCCGCAGTCCTCGGCGAGACATCCGGTGGGACCATTTTCTGGTGCGTCTTCTGGGGCATGATGTGGGGCTTCGGAGGCCTGACCTTCGGGTTGACCATGCGCTACCTCGGCATGTCGCTGGGAATGGCCATCGTGATGGGTTTCTGCGCGGTCGTCGGAACCCTGGTGCCGCCCATCTTCGACGGTAGGTTCCTCAGCCTTGTGCACACCGCCTCCGGCCAGGTCACCTTGTTGGGCATCGCCGTTTGTCTGGCCGGCATCGCTTTCGTGGGCAGGGCTGGCACGTCCAAAGAGAAGGAAATGTCCGCTGAGCAGAAGCAGGCATCCGTGAAGGAGTTCAATCTCAAGAAGGGCGTCCTGGTGGCCATCTTCTCCGGTGTCATGAGCGCCTGTTTCTCATTTGGCCTCACCGCGGGCGACCCCATAAGCGCGCTGGCTCTGAAGCATGGAACCTCCACCCTGTGGCAGGGCCTTCCGAAGCTGGCGGTGGTGCTGGTGGGAGGCTTCCTCACGAATTTCGTGTGGTGCGTGGCGCTCAATATCAAGAACCGGACCGGTCATGAGTATTTCAGCGCCGGCCGCGAATCCCCGCGAGTTCCGATGCTCGCCAACTACCTCCTCTGCGCCCTGGCCGGAACCACCTGGTATTTCCAGTTCTTCTTCTACACCATGGGCGAGACGCAGATGGGCTCCTACAAGTTCTCCTGCTGGACCCTGCTGATGGCCAGCATCATCATCTTCAGCAGCCTGTGGGGGATCGGCTTGCATGAATGGAAAGGCACCAGCCGTCGCACTCGGGGATGGCTGGCGGCGGGCATTTTCGTGCTGGTGGCTTCCACTACAATCGTCGGCTACGGGAACTACCTGGCAGCCCAGCCGCATTAGCGTGTCCACTCCCGCATCCTCGACCGCGAAGCTGCGCCGGGCTCTCAGCCTGTGGGACCTCATCCTTTACGGCGTCATCGTGATCCAGCCCACGGCGCCGATGTCGGTCTTCGGCGTCCTGAGTAATCGCGGCCGCGGACACGTCGTCACCGCTATCCTCATCGCCATGGTCGCCATGCTGTTCACCGCCATCAGCTATGGGCGGATGGCGCGCGCCTATCCCAGCGCCGGCTCGGCGTTCACTTATGTCGGCCGGGAGATCAATCCCGCGCTGGGCTATATCACGGGCTGGAGCATGGTCATGGATTACATGCTCAACCCCATCATCTGCATCGTCTGGGTCAGCCAGCAAGCCCATGTGTTCGCTCCGGCTATACCTTACTGGGCCTGGGCGGTTTTTATGGCGCTGCTGTTCACGGGGCTGAACATTCTGGGGATTCGCACGTCGGCCAGAATTAACGCCGGCCTCGCGGCCGCGATGGGCGTGGTGATCGCGATTTTCTTCGTGAGCGCGGCGCGCTTCATCTTCGGACACCCGCACGACGGCGCGGCGTTTTTCACGCGGCCATTCTACGACCCCGCCACCTTCAACACCGGGGCCGTGCTCGGAGGCACTTCCATCGCGGTGCTGACCTATATCGGTTTCGACGGCATCTCGACCCTGTCGGAAGAGGCCGAGAACCCGCGGCGCAACATCCTGCTGGCGACCGTGCTCACCTGCGTGGTGATCGGCATTCTCTCCGCGTTTGAAGTGTACGCCGCGCAACTGGTATGGCCCGCTTCTGAGCCGTTCCCGGATGAGACCACGGCATTTGTTTACGCGGCGGGGCGCACGTGGGCGCCGCTCTTTGCGATTGTGGGATTCACCCTGGTGGTGGCGAATTTCGGCTCCGGCATGGGAGCGCAGCTCGGCGCCGCGCGCCTGCTGTTCGGCATGGGACGCGGCAATGCGCTGCCGAAATCCTTTTTCGGCGTCATCGAGCCCAAGCGGCGCATTCCGCGCAACAATGTGGTGTTCGTGGGAGCGGCCAGCCTCATCGGCGCATTTCTGCTGGACTACAACCTGGGCGCGCAGATGCTGAACTTCGGGGCGCTGATCGCCTTCATGGGCGTCAATCTGGCGGCCCTGGTGCGTTATTACGTGCGCGAGAAGGAAAAGCGCTGGCGCAACCTGCTTCCGCCTGTAGTGGGGTTCGCCGTCTGCCTGCTGTTATGGCTGAATCTCAGCCGCACGGCGCAGATCGCCGGCAGCATCTGGATGGCGGCTGGCATCGTCTTCGGCGCATGGAAAACCCGCGGCTTCCGCGGCGAGCTCGTGAATTTCGAGATCCCGGCCGAGGACGAAGCCTGATTCATCGACCGTTGTTCTACTGGCGGTCGTACACCGCTTTGTACTTCTCGGCGGTGCCGGCCGCGCTGCCGGTTTCGGTTAGCATCTTGCCATCCGCGGAGCCGGTATAAGTGCTTTGGTAGGCGAGCCTTCCGCCGATGGTGATATCGGCGCTGAAGGAGTTGGCTCCCGCCTTCTTGAAGACCACGCTGGTGTTCGGCGGCAGGTTCGGTCCGGTGCACGGATATGACTTACCGTCGAGCTTGGCATCGCACACCAGCTTCTGGTCGGGCATCTTGAACGACAATCCGTCGCCTCCCGAGGCGGTCAACTCAATCGTGTCCGGCGAGCTCATCTTCAAGTTCTTGGTCTTCCATTTTCCGGCCAAGCCGGACGTACCGGACACCCGCTGGTACACGACCGAATTCTCAAAGGGCGCACCCGCCGGCGAGGTCCCCTTGGACACCAGGCTCAGGCTCTTGCCGTCCGCGGATACCTTGTACGTATCCGTGCTGAGCACCTTGGCGCCCATCTTGTTGGTGGCTTCCCAGGCGCCGGCGTCGGTCGCCTTCCAGGACATCTTGCTGCCGAACATGCCGTCGTAATCCTTGCCGTCGGTCTTGAAGGTGTAGGTTTGACCGTCCACGGTCATCTGCATCCCGCCGGCCGGCGCTTGTGCGAAGGTTATGGTTGTGTCGCCGAAATCGCTCTTGGCGACGTTCAAATTCCACTTGCCGACATAGGGCGCATCGGCCGCTGCCAGCGAGGCCGTCGCGGCGAGGCCGCACCATACCAACTTGCGAATCTTCGTAGTCATGGAGTTTTCCCCTCTCGGATCAGATTACATCATCTGGGGCGGATTGTCATCTCTTCCCCGCTCTTCCATCTGCTACCATCTCAGCGAATGGACGCAGTACGGATTTCGCATGTAACCCGAACCTTCGGGAGTGTGACCGCGGTAGACGACCTCTCCCTCAGCGTGCCCCAGGGTTCCATCTACGGGTTTATTGGGCCGAATGGCTCGGGTAAAACCACCACGATGCGCATGATCGTGAACATCTTCTATCCCGATTGCGGCGAAATCCGTCTCTTCGGAGATGGCCGGCCCGAAAACAGCACGGACCTCATCGGATACCTTCCCGAAGAGCGTGGCCTTTACCAGAGAATGACCGTCCAGGCGCTGCTCGAATTCTACGGGCAGCTGCGGTCCGGCCGTAGCGTCAAAACCGAAGTCACGCGCTGGCTCCAAAGACTGGACCTCGCCGGCCGCGCCTCCGATAAGGTCGAAACGCTCAGCCGGGGCATGAGCCAAAAGGTTCAGTTCATCGCCACCGTGATCCCCGAACCGAAGCTTCTCCTCCTGGACGAACCCTTCAGCGGCCTCGACCCGGTGAGCGCGGAGGCCATCCGCTCCGCCATACTGGATCTCCGCCGGCACGGCGTTACGGTCATCCTCAGCACCCACGACATGCACCTGGCGGAAACCCTGTGCGACTACATCTTCATGATCTTCCGCGGCCGGAAGGTGCTGGACGGCACCCTCGGCTCCATTCAGGATCGGTACGGCGAGGACACCATTCGGGTTACAGCCCACGGAGGCGCCGCGGCGGTCGAGCAGCTTCCCGGAGTCGATCGGATCCGCGACCTGGGACAGGTTGTTGAGCTGCGGCTGACACGCGGCGCGGACCCGCAGGAGGTTCTGCGGGCCCTGGTGGCGCAGGCTCGCGTGACCAGTTTCTCCCTCATGAAACCCTCCCTCCACGATATCTTCATGCGCATTGCCGGCCCCGCGGCCGAGGAGGCCAACCATGCGAATGCATAAGGTCCTCACCATTGCCAGGCGCGATTACATCGCCACCGTTCGCACCAAGGCGTTTGTCTTTGGCCTGGTGGTCGCCCCCCTCGTGTTTGGCGGCGCATCTATCGCGATGTCGTTATTCAAGGGCAAACCGGATCTGAAGGACCGCCGCGTCGCTATCATCGACCACACCGGCGTCGTGGCCGGCCCCCTGGTGAGCGCCGCGCTAGAGAAGAACGACCGCGAGCTCTTCGACAAGAAGACGCACCAGCAGATCGCGCCCCGCTATGTTTTCGAGGTGATCGCGCCGGCCGCCAACTCCAAGGATCAGTTGCTGGCGCTCTCCGGCCGCGTCCGCCGCAAGCAACTCGTGGCATTTCTCGAAATCGGCAAGGATGCGCTGCGCCCGCCCGAACCCGCCGGCGATTCCGGCGACGAATCCGACGAAGAGGCCGGCCCCGACGCCCGCGTCTCTTATTACACCAACGCCGGCGGCATCGACGAGATGCGCAACTGGCTCAATGGCCCCATCAACGACGGCGTACGCCTGGCGCGCCTGGCGCAGATCGGCATCGACATCAACCGCAATAAGGGGCTGACGGCCTCGGTTCCCGTCGAAGGGCTCAGCCTGGTGGAGCGCGACGAAAAAACCGGCGAAGTGCGTGCCGCACGCAAACGCAGCCAACTGGAAGGCTTCTTAGTGCCCTTCGCGGTGGCCATGATTCTCACCATGATCGTCATGGCGGGCTCGGCGCCCATGCTGCAAAACGTCACGCAGGATAAAAGCCAGCGCATTGTGGAGACGCTGCTGGGCGCGGCCACCCCGTTCGATCTCATGACCGGCAAGGTGCTGGGTTCGGTGGGGGTTTCGGTGACCAGTTCCGTGCTGTACGTGCTGGCTGGCACCGTGGCCGTGAACGCCCTGGGAGTAGCCGGCCTGTTGCCGCTCACCATCATCCTCTGGTTCTACGTGTACCTGCTGGCCGACGTGGTCATGCTCTGCGCCTTCGCCGCCGCGCTGGGGGCGTGCTGCAGCACCCCGCAGGACGCGCAGAATCTGGCCATCGTGCTCCTCATGCCCTGCCTCATTCCCATGTTCATGCTGGTGACCGTGTTGCGGCAGCCCAACGGTATGCTGGCCACGGTGATGTCGCTGGTTCCGCCCTTTACCCCCATCCTCATGCTGTTGCGCCAGGCCATGCCCAACGGCGTTCCCGCGTGGCAGCCGTGGGTGGGACTGCTGGGCGTTTTGATCTTCGCGGCCGCCACCGTTTGGGCCGCCGCCCGCATCTTCCGGGTGGCCATCCTGATGCAAGGCAAACCGCCGCGCCTGGCGGAGATGCTGCGCTGGGCCATGAAGGGCTAAACAGTGCCCCGGGATCTCTCTCGCCATCGATAACCGTACGCCAGGTTCAGCGGCAGCGTCCACCATATTTGGACCGGCGACCGTGATAACCGTCTTGCCGTGCTTCTCGGAGAATAAAAACGCTCGTTGGCATACCGGTAGCCGGCCAACAGTTCCGCCGCGCTCATTCGCTTTGGCTCGTAGACCACATCGTCCCGGCTGTTGTATTTGCGCCAGTCGCGCGTCAATATACGTCCCTCGGCGTCCATCTTCTGAAATAACGGCGTCCCTGGAAATGGCGTCAGAATGTTGAACGTTGCATTCTGGACCCCCGCTCTTTCCAAAAAGTCGATGGTGTCCTCGAATATCTCCGGCGTATCGTGATCGAAGCCAAACACAATCCCGGCCTGCACCGCAATCCCATGCGAATGGATGCGGCCGATAATCTGTGCGTACTCCTCCACTCGATTGAACCCTTTGTTTACCTCGGCCATGCTTTGCTGGGAGATCGATTCCAGCCCCAGAAACAACTGCTTGCATCCGCTCTCGGATGCAGCCTCCAGAAACTCGTCATCCCGGCCGGCATGAACGCTCGCCTGGCAGCTCCACCACTTTCGATATGGTGCGATGGCGCGAAAAAGTCTCTTTGCATACTCCAGATCCCCTGCCAGGTTATCGTCCCAGAAGATAATTACATTGCCCTTGAAAGAGCCATACTCCGCTGCCACCTCGGCTACCGGCCGCTGGCGCAATTTTCGGCCATACATCACCCCGATGGTGCAGTAATCGCACCGGCCCGGGCATCCCCGGGTCGCGAACAGGACGCCATTGGTGTGGTCGCGCCTGTGAAATAAGTCTCTGCGGGCCTGGGGAACGTTCTCAATGGACGGCGTTCCGGTTTGCCGGTACACATGGCGATAAGTTCCCGATTCAAAGCTCTTCAAGAAGTCTTCCCATAAACCCTCCGCTTCTCCAATGAAGATCGCATCGGCATACCGGCTGGCCTCTTCAGGCACCAGTGTTACATGCGGACCGCCCATCGCGACGCATATCCCGCGCGCCCGGAAACGCGCCGCAATGTCATAGGCATGAAAAGCGCTGGGCGTATGAAAAGTGATTCCGACCACATCCGCGGCCATGTTCCAGTCGATGTCTTCCGCTTCTTCGTTAACGTGGATCACGTCCCAACTCCGGGGAACTCTGGAGGCCAGATAAGGCATGGTAATTTGCTGAAAGTTGAGAACCCGCGCCCTTCTCACTCTCCGGATTTCCGGCGAAGAGGCCGTGATCAACAGGAGTCGTGGCATGAGGAGTTCTCAAAACCTGATCTCAATAGAACACAGAACCTCGTCCGCCGGCTGTGCCGGGGAAGACCGTAATCCGTCCGTAAGCGCAAAGACTTTCCACCGCCGAGATGGAATGAGAAGGCCGGTCTCCTCGCGGGATGCGTTAAGCTCCATGCGCACCATTCTCGACGACCTGCGATTCGGCTTCCGGCTTCTGTTAAGCCGCCCCGGATTCACCCTGATCGCCGTTTTCACGCTGGCCCTGGGCATCAGTGTCACGACCGCCATGTTCAGCGTCCTGGACACCTTGTACTGGAAAGCGTTCCCGGGCGCCGCCAACCCAGGCCGGCTGGTGGAACTCGAAACCGTCGCGCCCGACGGCTCCATGGTGCGCGGTTCCTGGCTAGATTTCCGCGAATACCGCGAGCACCTGCGCCCCGTCGCCGCGGTCGCTGCCCACGACGAGACCTCCTTCAACCTGGGCCTCAACGAACAGGCCAGGCCGGTCTGGGGCGAGCTGGTCTCGGGCAACTATTTTGAGGTGCTGGGCGTGAAGGCGGCGCTGGGGCGCGTCCTCTCCGCGGAGGAGTACACCGACACGCCGGGGGCCCATCCGGTGGCCGTCATCAGCCACCGCCTGTGGACCAACGAGTTCCAGGCCGACCGCGGCGTGTTGGGCAAAACCGTCCGCGTCAACCGCCATAACCTGACCATCATCGGCGTGACGCCGCCCGAATTTCGCGGCGCAATGGCGGGGATCGAGTGCGACCTATGGGTCCCATTCACCATGGGCCGGGAGCTTGGCGCCGTCGAGCAGGAGACTTTCCGCGATGCTTCTCTCCGCAACGTTTACATGTTCGCGCGACTGGCTCCCGGAACCCGCATCGGCGAGGCGCGCGCCGAACTGCCGGCCATCGCCCAGCGCATCGCCGCCTCCGACCCCAACGGGCATCGTGGATTCAGCGCCACCTTCGAGCCCATGTGGCGCGCGCAGCTTCACGGCCGCGCGGCCTTCCTTCAGCCCATGCTGATCCTCATGGCCGTCTCCCTGCTCGTATTGGCGATTGTCTGCGCCAACGTGGCAAACCTGCTGTTGGCCCGTTCCGTCGGACGGCTGCGGGAATTCGCGGTGCGCGTCGCGCTGGGCGCGAGTCGCTGGCGCCTGGCGCGGCAATCTTTCACCGAGACGCTGCTGCTGGCTGCCGCCGGCGCTCTGGTTGGGGTGCCGCTGGCCCTGTGGATGACGGACTCCGCTTCCTCACTCAGCGACGGTCCTTACACCGGGGCGTTCCCGGAAGGCTTCGTGCCGCGACACCCCGAGGACGTGAAGGTGCACCGCACTTCGGTCGCCCCCGGCTATTTCCGTCTGCTGAAGATCCCGTTGCTGGAAGGACGCGATTTCACGGAGAACGACGATCGCCAGACCCAACTCGTGATGATGGTCGACCAGGCTTTTGCCAGGCGATTTTACGGCGGAGCGTCGCCGGTGGGGCGCCGGGTAATGGTCTGGAAGCAATGGTTCACGGTGGTCGGCCTGGTCAGGGACAGCAAGTATTTCAGTTTCACCGAGGCCCCGCGCCCGCATTTCTATCTGCCTTTCCGGCAGTCGTATCAACTGGGACAGCACATCGTTTTCTTTGTCCGGACCAAAGCCGATCCCGAGGCCGCAATTTCGACCGTACGCACCGAGGCCGCCGCCGTTGACCCCAACGCATCCAGCTTCACCGCGGCGCCCCTGGCCGAGTACAACGCCCTGCTGTTGTTCCCGCTGAAGCTGGCCGCGAGCCTGCTGGCCGTGCTCGGTGCGATCGCATTCCTGCTGGCCGGCGTGGACCTGTATGGTGTGATGAGTTACGCCGTCGGCCAGCGCACACAGGAGATGGGTATCCGCATGGCCCTGGGCGCCAGGCCGCGCGAGGTGCTGGGCATCGTGGTGCGCCAGGGCATGCTGCTCACCGCCGGCGGCGTGGCCATTGGCGTGGCGCTCTCGCTGGCTTCGATGCGCCTGCTGGCCGCCTTCCTGGTTGGCGTCAGCCCCTTCGACGCGCTGACATTCGCCGCCGCCAGCCTCTTCCTCGCCGCCGTGGCCGCCGTCGCCAGCTTCCTCCCCGCCCGCCGTGCCACCCGTATCGACCCCTTCACCGCCCTGCGCAGCGAGTAAACCCAGCCACGACCCCCGCGCCAGCGCCGTGAGCGGGCCACCCCTGCGCGCAACTTGTTATACTCGCGTTCTGGTCGAAGACATTGCCAGTTTCGACGCCGCGGGGCGCCGTGCATAATCATGCCGACTCTTACTAAATCTCCCGTTCGCCTGAAAGATATCGCACACGACCTCAATGTATCCGTCATGACCGTCTCCAAGGTGGTCCGCGCGTGCGCCGATGTCGGGCCGGAAACACGCAAACGCGTGCTGGCCCGCATCAAGGAACTCAACTATCAGCCCAACTGGGTGGCCCGCAGCCTGGCCGCGCGCCGCACCTTCATGATCGGGCTCATTGTTCCGGACCTGATGCACTCCTTCTTCGCGGAAATCGCCAAGGGCATCTCCGCGGCCATTCGCCCGCTCGGTTATGACGTGGTGATCTGCAATTCGGAAGAGGATTGCGCCTTCGAATCGAGCGAAGTCGACCGGCTCCTGGCGCGGCAGGTGGATGGGCTGATCCTGGCTTCCGCGCAGCCGCCTTCCTGGACCGACGTGTTCGATCGCATCGAAGCGCGCGGCGTGCCGTATGTTCTGATCGACCGGCGATTCGCCAATGTGCGCGCGCCCTATGTCGGCGCCGACGATGAAGCCATCGGCCGTCTGGCCACCACGCACCTCATGGAACGGGGCTGCCGCCGGATCGCGCACATCGCCGGGCCGCCGCTGACACCGGGCGTGGGCCGCCTGAAAGGTTATCGCGAGGCGCTGGCCGAGGCCGGCCTTACACTCCCCGATGCATACGTGGTGAACGCCAACGACGATGCCACCGGTTACGAGGCTGCGCGCCTTCTGCTGGGGCTCGATCCGCGCCCGGACGGCATCTTCGGCTACAACGATCCCACCGCCACCGGCGCCATGAAGGCCATCCTCGAAGCGGGCGTCGGCATCCCCGGAGAGATCAAGGTTATCGGTGTCGGCAACGTGCACTATTCGGACCTGCTGCGCGTGCCGCTCTCCACCATCGACCAGGGCAGCGCCACCATCGGGCAGCAGGCCGCCGAAATCCTGATGAAGTCCATTGGCTCGAAGCGGCGGCGGCAGCCTCGCACCGTGATTATCGAGCCCACCCTCATCGTGCGCGAATCCACCGGCGGGCCTACCGCTCCCTGACGGCCGCGGCTCTGCAAGCATATTTCGCGAAACGGGCTGCGGATTCGAGGCGTCTCACTATTCGTCCATCAAGCACTCAGAGGGGGGATATGTCGGCTGACTCTATGCCAAGACCGGTGCAATTGGCGTGCGCCGCCATGCTGGCGGCGGCGTCCTCGATGCCCGCGCAGGATACGGTTCTTCAGATCGATCCCTCGCAATCCAAGGTGGAATTCACGCTGGCCGCTACGCTGCACACGGTTCACGGGAGCTTCCTCCTGAAACGCGGCAATATCCGTTTCGACGCCGCCACCGGCGAGGCCTCGGGCGAACTGGTGGTGGACGCCACCAGCGGCGCGAGCGGCAGCGGCGCGCGCGACCGGAACATGCATCAGAACGTTCTGGAGAGCGCCCGCTATCCCGAAATCGTCTTCCGCCCCGACCGCGTGGAAGGCAAGGTGACGCTGCAGGGCACGTCGCACGTGAGACTGCACGGCATGTTCTCGATACACGGCGCGGAGCACGAAATCACGATGCCGGCGGTAGTGGAAAACGACGACGGGCAGTACACCGCCGCCATCGCATTCGCCGTGCCCTATGTGCAATGGGGCATGAAGAACCCCAGCACGTTGTTCCTGCGTGTGAGCGACAAGGTGCAGATCGGCATACACACCGTCGCGCGGGTGGCGCGGTAGCAGCGGAGAGACGGACCGGCGCTTACGACGGAGCGTCGACACGGGTGTTGACGCGGCACGCATGAGTGCGTGCGCCACGGAAGAATTCCCGGAGCAGTTCCACGCATTCCACCGCGAGCACGTTCTCCACCACCTCCACGCGATGGTTGAGCAGGTCCGAATCGGCGATCTGGAATTTGCTGCGCACGCCGCCGAAACGCAGGTCGCGGGCGGGAAATACCAGGCGGCTCACGCTTCACGACATGCTGGATCACATCGAGACGTAGGTACTGTCGAGCTTCTCGCCAGTACGCTTCGATTTCTGTGGTATATTGCTTCGTATCTTAAGATCATTCGTGTTGTTATATATAGTAAGAAAAAAAGCAAAATTATAACTTGACTTATTCCCCTCGTGGGTGCATAGTAACTTTTCTTTCAGTATTTCACACCTTAAGTTCGATGATTCAAACACGCATTGCGGCGCCCCGCAGTGACGCGGTGAATTACTGCGAAGGCCGGAGCACAGAAACTTATGAGGCGTGTAATTTGCGCGGTTGTAGTTCTTTGTGTCGCTGTACTGGCTGCTTTGTCCCAGACAGCGGCTGAGGGTGGGATCCGGGGCGTCGCCCTGGATGACGGCGGGAAGCCGGTGGCTGGGGCTTACGCCATCGCCACGGGGGTCGGGACCTCCAACCATCAGTCTCATACCGTAACCACGACCGCCACTGGTGCGTACAGCTTCATCGGCCTCGAACCGGGCCAATACCAGGTCTGTATCCAGGCGCCGGGCGGACTGCAACTCGACCCTTGCCATTGGTCGAGGCCTGCTTTGGTCGCGGTTGCCAGCGGCGTGACCACGGCGAATCAAACCACGACGGTGGTGAAGGGATCCTTGCTGCAGGTGCGTATCAACGACCCGCAAAAACTCATGGCCACGGGCAAGGGGAGCAGCGCGGGCGACATCATCGTCGGGATCCTGCTGCCCCAGGCGCTGTTCCAACCGATGCGGCTGGCGAGCAGCGATGCGTCGGGGCGGACTTACGATGTCGCCATCCCGATCGGTATGCCCGTGCGCGTGCAGATCCACAGCACCCATCTGCAGATTGCCGACAGTCGAGGGCTGAGCCTGGCGCCGGTTAACGCCGTTCCCGGATCGCCGGCGGCCAGCCTGGCTTCGGCATCCACGCTGACGGCGCAGATCCCGGCAGGGACAGCCACCCAAGTCATGACGTTCAGCGTGACGGGTAAGAAGTAGCCTTCGGCATTCTCAGGAGCGTCCGCTATGAATCCTCCACACAGCAAGAGGCAGCCCGGCGCCGTCCGGTGGTGTTTCCGCGTTCTGTTACTGGCTGTCTCCGCGGGCAGTCTGGCGGCGCAGGGCGGGTACAGCTACAGCCGCGCGATTACGATCGACCACACCAAGGTTCCGAATACCGATCAGAGCAATTTCCCGGTGCTGTTTTCGGGAACGTACCCGTACCTGGCCACCGCCGCCAATGGAGGCAAGGCCCAGAACGCAAATGGCTACGATATTATCTTCACGTCGGACGCGGCTGGAACCAACAAGCTGGACCACGAGTTGGAGAGCTACAGCGCCACGAACGGGACGATCATCGCGTGGGTTCGGATCCCGACGCTTTCCCATACCACCGATACGGCGATCTACATTTGGTACGGCAACAGCGCGGTCACGACAAGCCAGGAGAACCGGACCGGGGTCTGGGACGGCAACTACAAGAGTGTCTGGCACCTGCCGAACGGGACCGTTCTGAGCGCGGGCGATTCCACCAGCAACGGCAACAACGGGACGAATAGCGGAGCGACCGCCACAGCCGGGAAACTTGGGGGCGCTGCCAGCTTGAACGGCAGCACGAACTACATCAGTTCCGGTTCCCTCATAACCTCGAATGTGTTTACGATCAGCGCCTGGATCTATCTCCGGGCGTATCCATTGAACTGCTATGGCGCCGGCCTGTTCTATCAGGGTACCGGGAATTACTACATCGGCACTCACTTTACCATTGAAAGCGGATGTTCCGGATTAGTGAATACATTAACGTTCCGATATGAGGGCAGCACGTACGTCGGGGCGGCCAACAACTCTATCCAGTTGAACACCTGGCAACATGTGGCAGTCACCTATAGTGGCGGAACAGCGACACTTTACGTCAATGGTGTGCCGCAAGGGTCGGCATCCGGCTTGGGGACACAAGCCCCGGTTGCGAACCCATCGGCAGTAGGGTATTGGTACAACTCCGCCGATCCCGGCCGCTTTTTCAACGGTTCGATGGATGAGATGGAGGTTTCGAGCGTTGCAAGGGGCGGCGACTGGATCGCAGCCGAGTACAACAACCAGAGTGCGCCCGCAACGTTCTATTCGGTGGGTTCGGAAAGCTCGCTCACCGTGGCGGCGCCCACTTTCACCCCGGCGGGCGGCATGTATAGCTCCGCGCAGACGGTTACCATCGGCACGGCCACGTCCGGAGCGACGATCCGCTACACGATTGACGGCGGCACGCCCACGGAGACGTACGGGACGCTGTACGCGGTCCCGATCACCGTGAGCAGCACCGCGACCATCAAGGCGATTGCCTATAAGAGCGGATGGGCGGACAGCGGAGAGGGTTCGGCGGTTTACTTGATCGGACCCGCCGCGGGCGGATTCGGGTACAGCCGCGCGATCACGCTTGACCACACCAAGGTGCCGAATTCGGATCAGAGCAACTTCCCGGTGCTGATTTCAGGGACGTACAGTTTTCTGGCGACGGTCTCTAGTGGCGGCAGGGTGGCGAGTCCGTATGGCTACGACATCATGTTTGCGGCGGATAGCCAGGGGACGGTGCGGCTGGACCACGAAATTGAGACCTACAACGGGGCGACCGGGCAGATCAACATGTGGGTACGCGTTCCGACCTTGTCCCACACATCGGATACGGTCATTTACGTGCTTTACGGAAACCCTGGCATCTCGGCATCGCTGGAGAACAGCAGCGGGGCGTGGAGCGCGAACTATGCCGGGGTGTGGCATCTGTCGAATGGTTCGGCTTCAATGGCTAAAGATTCCACCTCCAACGGTTACAACGGCAACCTGGTCAATAATCCCGCGGCAATAACAGGAGAGATTGGCGGGGGAGCAAGCTTCTCGTCCGCTTCGTCGCAGTATATAACCATGGGCAATAATCTTAACATAGGGACGAATGACGTTACTTTGGAGGTTTGGGCGAATGCGCCGGCTACCCCGCAATGGGCAATGCTGATGGGCAAGAGGGATGGAGCCCAGTATGATTTCGGGATTGGCTCCGTGAATTCAGGAGGGCAGGCGATAGCTGGACTGACAGCCTTCTGGTTTTTATATAATGGAAGTTGGCAAGGCTGGCACACGACAAACAACGTTTTCGACGGCAATTGGCACCATATCGTATGCACCAGGATGAACGGTGCCATAGCGATTTATGTGGATGGGGTTTCACGGGCACTAACCGCGGACAGCGGCGGCGCCACTGCTTATAGCCCCGATAACACAAGTAATTTCGACCTCGGATTTAACAACGCCAACTCCTATTACCAGGGGAACATGGACGAAGCCAGAGTCAGTATCGGAGTCGCCCGTTCCGCGGACTGGATACACACGGAGTATAACAACCAGGGTGCGCCCGC
The DNA here is from genome assembly GCA_963768385.1 of Bryobacterales bacterium. Taxonomy (GTDB): domain Bacteria; phylum Acidobacteriota; class Terriglobia; order Bryobacterales; family Bryobacteraceae; genus Fen-178. The sequence goes on along the minus strand of CAVYHQ010000009.1, from coordinate 143,316 downwards.
ATCGTTCTATTCGGTGGGTCCGGAAAGCACGTTCACCGTGGCGGCGCCCACTTTCACGCCGGCGGGCGGCCCGTACGGCTCCGCGCAGACGGTCAGTATCAGCACCACCACGCCGGGGGCGACGATCCACTACACGAACGACGGCAGCACGCCCACGGAGACGTACGGGACCCTGTACAGTAGCGCATTCACGGTCTCCGGCAGTTCAACCACCATCAAGGCGATGGCCTATATGAGCGGTCTGGCCGATAGCGCGGTGACGTCGGCCACGTACACCATCATCAACATGGGTACGCCGACTTTGTCGTCACCCGCCGACCAGTCGTTGGGCCAATCCACCCTTATTACGCTGACTTGGCAGGCGGCTCCCAACGCCACCTCCTACACCGTCTACCTGGACACGATCAACCCTCCCCAGCAGCACTACACCGTCACCGGCGCCACCTTCACACCAAGCGCCGCGCTGCAAGGCAGCGAGCTCTACTACTGGTACGTGGTGGGGAACAACGGTTCGCTCACCGGACCGGCGTCGGCCACGTGGTCCTTCTGGGTCACGGGATCTCCATCGCTGGTTTCGGTTACGCCGGCCTCGGGAGGGCCGCCGTCGGGAGGATTGGGAACACCCACGAGCTTCGATTTCAGGTTTTCCTCGCCCAACGGCTGGCAGGATCTAAGCTGGACGGAAATGTTGTTCAATTATTACAACGTGGGCGCCGGCGCGTGCTTCCTGGCAGTCTGGCCGGGCAACGGCCAGGTGGCGCTGCGCAACGATGCCGGCTCCGACTGGCTGTGGATCGGAAACCTGGGGCAGACCCAGCCGACGCCGCCCAACAGCCAGTGCTCCGTGGACCTTGAGCACTCGTCGATGACCGTGGAGTCGCCGGTCCAGATCAAGGTGACGTTGAAGCTGGCGTTCTACGCGGGCTTGCCGGGTCCGCAGCAGATCTGGATGCAAGTCGGCGACAACCAGGGGGGCTACGCTCCCTGGCAGCAGATGGGCACCTGGACCACCAGCACGGTGACCTCCCAGGGGCCCTTGACGGTGTCCGGGACAATGCCCGCGCAGCCGGGGCCGGGTGGAATGTTTACCTACCGGGCTTCCAGCCCCAACGGGTACGGCTACCTCACCCAGTTGGTAGCGGTGTTCGACACTGCGGGGTACTCGCTGTACCCGGCGCCGCACGCCTGCTACGTGGACTACAACCGGTTCACCAACGCACTCACCCTGATGAGCGACGCGACCGGCCAGTGGGATTCCACCATTCAGCAAGCGCAGATGGGGTCGGGCACCACTATCCAGAACAGCCAGTGTACGGTGAATGCGGGGCAGTCCTCGACGCAGGTGGTGGACGCCAACACACTGCAATTGAACCTGAGCGTGACATTCAACCAGGCGTGGTTTGGGACCACGCAGACCGACTATTTCTGGGTGTGGGACCGCGGCGGCCACGGGGCTGGCTGGATGACGGTGGGGACTTACGCCGTCGTGGCCCCGCTGGGCACGGTGGCCACGCCGACGTTCAGTCCGGCGGCGGGGACTTATACCTCGGTGCAGACGGTCAGTATCGGCAGCACCACATCGGGGGCTGCGATTCGCTACACGACTGACGGCAGCGCGCCTACGGAGACAGCCGGGACGGTGTACAGCGGCTCCGTCACGGTGGGCAGCAGCATGACCGTCAGGGCGATCGCGTACAAGACCGGGTGGCTGGACAGCGGGGAAGCTTCGGGTGCCTACACGATCACCCTGCCGCCCGATTTCACGCTCGGCACAGCCCCAGGTTCGGCCACGGTCGTGAACGGCTCCAGCGCGCTCTACACCGTAACGATCGGCAGCCCGAACGGCTTCAGCGGGACCGTAGGCTTCACTATCGCTGGATTACCCACCGGCGCGACCGCGGGCTTTAACCCCTCAACCATCACAGGTTCCGGCTCCACAACTCTGACCATCTCAACGGCCACCGGAGGCCCAACAGGAACCTTCCCTTTGACCTTGACCGCCACCAGCGGCGCGCTTTCTCATACGCTGTATCCGACGCTGGTCACGCAGGGCCCGCCCGATTTCACGCTCAGCGCTACACCGGCTTCGATATCCTTGCTGGCCGGCACATCACCCTCGGCAGCCTACACACTTACGGTTACGCCAGTCAACAGCTTCACTGGCACCGTGAATTTCGCGGTCTCCGGGTTCCCGGCTGGGACCGGCGCCAGCTTCTTGCCGCCCACGATCACCGGGTCGGGGTCTACCAGCCTGAGGATCAACTCGGTTCCGTGGCTTTCCGCGGGCGACTATCCGTTGACGATTACGGCGTCCAGTGGCTCGCTGACGCACACCGCCAGCGCCACCTTACGGGTACAGGACTTCAGTTTATCCATCTCGCCACCCTCGCAGTCCGTGCCATGCAACGGGAGCGCCGAGTACACCGTCACGGCCACCAGCATCAATGGGTTCTCGGGCGCCATCGTCTTCGACAGCTTGCCCCCATACACCAACACCTCCGAATCCTATTCTCCGGCTGCCCTGTACAGCGGAAGCGGGACGACTACTCTCACGGTGACGACCTTTATTGGCTCGAACTGCAACCCGATCACCCCGCAGGTGCAGGTATCGGGACACACTGGGCAGATCTCCCCCTACGCCTATCGCTACACCTCGGCTAACCTGGCCATCAACACCGGTTCCGCACCGGACTATTCCATCACGGTCGCTCCGTCTTCAAGCGCCCTGACGCCCCCCGGCAATGCGACCTACACTATCACGGTCAATCCCGCGAACGGCTTCAGTGGAACCGTGGGCTTCACCGCGTCGGGACTGCCCGGAGGAGTCAGCCCGAGCTTCAACTCTGTGGGCAACACGACAACGCTGACGTTGAGCGCCGCCGCCGGCACCCAGCCCGGAGTCTATCCGATTACAATAGGGAGTACGAGTGGATCACTGAACCACAGCATGGGGGCCACGCTGGTCATCCAGGGCACGTCGGATTTTTCGGTCGCCGTGTCTCCCCCCTCGCAAACCGTTGGGCCCGGTGGGACAGCTATCTACTCAGTCGCCGTGAGTGAAAGCACCGGTTTCAGCGGAAATGTGAGCTTGTCGGCAACAGGCTTGCCGTCTGGGGCGACAGCAAGTTTCAGCCCGCAGACATTGACTAGCTCCGGCGCAAGCACGTTCACGGTAGTAACCTCGGGTTCAACGGCAGTGGGTCTCTCCCCGATCACGATTACGGCTAGCGGCGGATCGTTCTCCCATCACACCGCAGCATTGTTGACGGTGAGCGCGCCCTTGCCAGCCAGCATGATCGACCCGGCTCCTGGGGCCATCCTCGCCGCCGGAAGTAACACATTTAGGTGGGATGCCGGTGGGGGTGGATCGCAATACCAGCTTGCTCTCGGATCCGCGCCCGGCGGCTCGGATTACTCTCTTGCCACTACAGGTCCCGGTGCCACCGCGTACTGTCCGGACGGAACGCTCCGGTGTCAAAGCGCGGCGGTGGCGGTCCCAGGCAGTAGCCAGCAGCAGACGGTCTATGCCACTTTAAGCTCCCTGATCTCCGGTGTCTGGCAGAGCCGGGGCTACACCTACATGATCGGGCCTGGCCTATCGGGTACGCCGACCGCCGCCGCGCAAACGCAACAGGGATATTACGCATACAACAACGGAGTACCTCAGACCTGGGGTTACAGACTCGATCAGGGTGATGCGCGGTACATTGTCGGGAGTAGCCTCGCCGCATGTTCTGGTGTTTCCGCCCAACTCACCGCTGTAAGCTCAAGCTCGATCTCGGTGAAGTTTACGGCCGCTCCGTCAGCGGGGCCTGGGCCGTGCAGCCTCACCCTGACGTGGTACGGGCCTGCTTGGCAGGGCGGACCCTGGGTGTCTGTGCCATTGACGCTGGCCGATGCCGTGGATGTATACGATGCCAGCCCCCAAATCACCTACGTTCAGCAGTACCCGCCGGATTCTCAAGGAAGATTCTGGATCACAATCTATGGCACCAATTTCGGCCCGAGTCAAGGCACGTTGCCGATGTGCACTTCGGGAGCGAATCCCTGTAACGGTACGCCCGACATTACCGCCGACCCGGGTGCGCCGCCGTATGGTTACTGGAGTGACGCACAGGTGAACGCGCTGCTGACACCGTCAACGAATGCGAACGGCATCTACGATGTAGAGGTGAATTCGCACGGAGAAAACGGAAACAACTTCATTGGCAACCCGGGTGATCCCACTGATCAGAGCCAGAGCAACCGAGGACAGGTTGTCGTCAATCAGAGTCTGAGCGTCAGCATGAAGCTGCAGCAGCTAGGCCCTACCGTCATCAGCACTGACGGAAAGTATTCGGAGGACACAACGATTCAAGTGACGGCCGTGCGTCCCGATACCGGGGCTGTCATTTCGGACTTCGTTGGCACGGTAAACATCGCGGAAGATGGAACCCTGATCTATTCGCAGAACGGCGGTACGCTGCCGTCTTCGGTTAGCATAGCCTCTGGGGGAACAGCTACGTTTGTCGCGAAATCATTGGCCGGACCCAAGGTTGAAGGGGCCGCTGGCGCGAGGCCCACCGACGCCCAGATTAAGACGACAAACTATCCAGTTTACGGCGGGAACGATCTCGCCATCCCTCAGTGGATCATCTCGGGGACGCAGATAGATCCTCACGCCAGCGGGCAGGTATACGATTGGTTCCAAGCGAGGGCGAAGGACATATTCTCTTCCGCGACCGGTGACGTGGCGACGGTTCTGGCGGCAGTCAGCACCTACACAGTAGCTGCTCTACCCACCGGAGGCGTGACGAACTGGCAGCGGGCCGCACAGTCGCCGATCGTCCTAAATCCGTACTTCTCGGTTAGCCGAACAGACACTACGTTTCCCGACACCATTTTTTGTGGAAACACATACACGAAATGGTTCACCCAGACCCTGCTCCACGAAGCCCGCCACGCATATCAGGCCTCACAGGCCGCAATCCCGGGTAACGACAAGGACGGCGACTTCCTTGTCGTCAGCATCGCCATCGCTCCGACAACTATTTTCCTCGACACGACGACTCCCAGGGCTGTGTGTAACGTCACCTCTGGCGGTCCTGGAACGACGTTGTCGCTTGCCTATCACGGCGACAACGTTTTCGACCAACCGAACCAACCCGACTATGCGTCCTACGCTTGGGAAATGGATGCGTACGTATTCGAATCGAGCCACGGGCAATAGGAGAACTCCCATGAAGTACAAAATCGCACTTCCGTTAAGCTTAGCGATTCCGGTGTTGTGCCTGGCGACCACACCCGACCCCTACGCCTGGTACTGTGCGCTGCTGGATCGAGTCGCCACCCTGGCGGTATCACAACCTCAAACAAGCACCGTTGCCCTTGAGTTGCTCGAACGTGTCGCCGAGGGCCGGACCGATAGTATCAGCACTGGGTCGGAAGCCCAGGTTGGCTTGGTTCCGGGCGAGCTTAAGCAGAAACGGTTCGGCATTCCTCCTCTTCGCGTGTGCGCACTCCGGAAGATAGGAGAGACCGCCCTGCCCGAGGCAGTGGACTTTCTCGCAAAGCTCAGACCGGCCGATTTTGGAACAGACACCACGGGGCAGCTCTGGCCGGCCGCCCAGGTTGCGCTGCAGACGGCGTTCCTGAACAGAATCGCAGACCCCCAATTGAAGATTGAGTTTCTTGAGCGGACATTAACAGAGCTGCGGGGTCAAAAGTCGGATGGAGCGGTAGAGGGGTGGGCTGTTGACCAACTATGCGACCGTGGGGCAATAGGAGCACTTCCCGAAATCCAGCAGTCGATCAGAAAGCTCTTGTCTGGTCAAAGTGGCGAGGACGAGATCCAATTCTGTGAGGCGCGAATCCACGTGTTGTTTCGCGAACCCGATCGCACTAAGGCCCTTGGGTCGGTCCTTGCTCTGGACAGCGGCCCGGAGAACACCAGACTGACATGGTGGGCCATAAACCAACTGGCCTCGATGCATTCTCCGAACGCCGATGCGGAACTCGACCGGTTCGCGAGTGAAATTGGAAAGCTGCCGGAGGGATTCCCAAAGCGGGAGCACTTGTCCATGTTCAGGCAAGCGGTCCAGGACATCCAGCGAGCGCGCGCGAAGTAGGTGGGCTGCGCCCCTGGGAGGATGTCCGGGGGGTTCGGGGACAGGGAGGTTCTGGGGCCGAGGAAACCCCGACGCTCCTGGAGGTTTCATGTGGCCGTGCCCGTAGGCCTCGCGGCCGGCGACGCGCAGTTGCAGACTGGGGCATGAAAGACCCGAGCGCTCTGTTCCTGAGTGTGAGCGACAAGGTGGAGATCGGCACACACACCGTGGCGCGGGTGGCGCGGTAGTAGCGGAGAGACGGGCCGGCGCTTACGACGGAGCGTCAACACGGGTGTCAACGCGGCACGCATGAGTGCGTGCGCCACGGAAGAACTTCTGGAGCAGTTCCACGCATTCCACCGCGAGCACGTTCTCGACCACCTCGACGCGATGGTTGAGCAGCTCCGAATCGGCGATCTGGAACTTACTGCGCACGCCGCCGAAGCGCAGGTCGCGGGCGCCGAATACCAGGCGGCCCACGCGCGCGGTCACCAGCGCTCCGGCGCACATCACGCACGGCTCGAGCGTCGAGTAGAGCGTGGCGCCTTCCAGCCGGTAGTTCCCGATCCGCGCGGCAGCTTCGCGCAACGCCAGAATCTCGGCGTGCGCGGTGGGATCGTTGCGGGCCACCGGCGAGTTCCATCCGCGGCCCACGATTTCGCCGGCCATGGCGACCACCGCGCCCACCGGCACTTCTCCGGCGTCCGCGCCTTCCCTCGCTAGGCGCAGCGCCTCCCGCATGAACTGTTCGTCAATGGCGGAAATGCCGCACCCCCGTGAACACCATGGCCACGCCCAACCGGTCGGCCGCCGCAATCACTTCCCCATCGCGAATCGACCCGCCCGGCTGGATGAACGCCGTGGCGCCGTGTTTGACCGCTTCCTCCAATCCATCGGGGAAGGGGAAGTAAGCGTCGGACGCCACCACCGTGCCCGCCAGCGGCAGCACCGCCTTCATGGCGCCGATCTTGACCGAATCCACGCGGCTCATCTGGCCGGCGCCCACTGCGACCTCCTGCCCCGGCCGCGCGTAAACGATGGCGTTCGATTTCACGTGCTTGGCCACCTTCCAGGCGAACTCCAGCGCCCGCCACTCTTCGTCCGACGGCTCGCGTTTGGTCTTCACCACGGCCGCCGCGCGGTCGAGGGTGGCGTCATCGGCGGTCTGCGCCAGAAACCCGCCGGAGATGGACTTCACCACCAGCCGATCCTCGCCCGGCGCCACGCGCATCAGGCGCAGATTCTTCTTCGTCCGCAACACCGCCAGCGCTCCCGGCGAGTAATCCGGCGCGGCAATCGCCTCGATGAAGGTCTTGGACACCTCGCGCGCGGTCTCTTCATCCACCGCGCGATTGAACCCGATCACTCCGCCGTAGGCGGAGAGCGGGTCGCACTCGAAGGCCTTGCGGTAGGCCTCCGCCAGCGAATCCTGCTCCGCGCACCCGCACGGATTGGTGTGCTTGATGATGGCCGCCGCCGGCTGCGAAAACTCGCTTACCAGTTGCCACGCCGCGTCGAGATCCACCAGGTTGTTGTACGAGAGTTCCTTGCCATGCAACTGCTCCGCCCCCGCGATGCCCTGGCCGCGTCTTCCGTAGAGCGCCGCCGCCTGGTGCGGATTCTCGCCGTATCGCAGGTCCATGAGCTTGGGCGCGCGCAGGCTCAGATCGGGCGGCAAGGGGTTGGCGGAATCCAGCTTTTCCAGGCGCGCGCCGATGGCGGCATCGTAATCCGCGGTGGTCCGAAAGCCCTTCTTCGCCAGGCGCCACCGGGTCTCGAGCGACAGCCCGCCACCCAACTTCCGCATCTCCTCGATGACAGCGCCGTAATCCGCCGGCGACACCACCACGGCGACATCCCGGTAATTCTTGGCCGCCGCGCGGATCATGGCCGGGCCGCCGATATCGATGTTCTCGATGAGCTCCTCGAGCCGCGCGTCGGCTTTCGCCGCGGCCTCTTCAAAGCGGTAGAGGTTGACCACCACCATGTCGATGGGAGCGATCCCGTGTTCTTCGATGGCGCGCCGGTGCGCGGCATTGGAGCGGATGGCCAGAATCGCGCCCGCTATCTTCGGGTGCAACGTCTTGACGCGCCCGTCGAGCATCTCGGGGAAGCCGGTGACCTCGGCCACGTCCGTGACGGGAATGCCCGCCTCGCGGATCAAGCGCGCGGTTCCGCCGGTGGAGACGAGATCCGCGCCCATGCCGCTCAGCTCGCCGGCGAATTCGACGACTCCGGTTTTGTCCGTGACACTGATGAGTACGCGCTGGATTGTGGGCATCTACAAGCACGATAGCAGACCATCGAATCCGGCTGCGAATGGATCACCACGGACCGCGCCTACGCGCGGTTCGAGGGGTTGCGGTGGCGGGAGCCGTTCTGAGTTATGCCGCTATTGCGATCCCGCCGCCTTGGCCGCGGGCTTGGCCGCCGCGGGCTTCGGCTTCGGCGCCCAGAACTCCGGGTCGGCAGCGATGAATTCCTTCGGCGGATTGCTCATCTTCGGGTTGAGGGCGAACATCGTACTTTCGTTGCTGATGACGATCTCCGCCAGCAGCTTCTCGTACCGCGCCAGATTGTCCGCGCCGAAGACTTCGGCCATGGTCATGCCTGACCGCGGCGCGTCCATGGTCTTGAGCGAATCCATGGCGGCCAATATCAGGTAGGTTCCGACGGGCGCGCCGGAGGTCACGCTGTAGACCACCCGGCGCTGTTTGCTTTCGCTCCTGGCAAATGCCGCGTTCACGAGTTTCCTCATCTCCGCAAAGTCGGCCGCATGACCCGGACGCACCCGGATCGTGTTGATGGAGACATACCGTGCCTTGGCCATGTTCGACGGCACGGGCAGGTAGCTCATGTCTTTCTGATAGGTGGCGATCATGCCGCGCTCACCGGTGCGCAATTCTCCATCCTGGGCATCCAGTTGGGCGAGCGTGGTCTTCAACGGCTCTGTGTCGGCCAGGTGAATGGCTTTATCCATCGATTCGTAGGAATCGTAACTTTCCAGGAACCAGGCCTGGTTCGTGCCGGTAGCACTATCCAAGCCAAGATAGCTGGGGTAACCGCTCTTGGAGAAGGCGCGGACATAAGCCGACTCCACCTTTTCGTGTGCGGAATTCTTACCGGACTTGATATCCTCGCGGAAGATCCGCAGGAGGCGAGGCGGCTCCGGTGATTGTGAGTAAACGAGCGTGGCTCCCGACAGCAAGAGACCCGCCGCAAGAACACGGACGGCTGTGCATTTCATCGTTGTTTTCCCCTCAAAAGGTCAGAATTCCGGGATTTGCCTTTGGCTACCCGGGATGAAACCAGTATACAACAGGCCCCGCAGGTTTGCGTTAGTCTCTGCAACCTATTGATTTTAATGGTGGGCGGTCGCAGGCTCGAACTGCGGACCTCCTGCTTGTAAGGCAGGCGCTCTAACCGGCTGAGCTAACCGCCCATGATTTCAATAGGTTGCTGCGTCTCCACGTTCATCCGGGAAGGGAAGCGCCATAACAACGTCTCTCCCAAGACTCTAACATGGCACGGGGACGCCTTCAAAGCTCTGCGTGACGGGAAAGGGAGGTTAATACCCTTAACAACTTGCAAACGGAGGGCGAACGGGTGTACATGTGGGTTGTCCGGCATTCCAGTAACGGGAATACTATGGGCAGGCGGCGGCTCAATCCCGATGTCCAGCGTCAATGGAACGCCGTGCGCGGGGAACTGAACCGGCTGGCGGAGGCCTTCGAACTGCCCAGGATACGGTGGTGAGAGACATGCGAGCGTTAGCGCTGGCCGTGGCCCTGATCGCGGGATACTCTACAGCATCTCTGTTGGCCGCGCCGCAAGATCAAGGCGGGAAGATCAATATCGAACGAGGACTGCAATCGAATTACATGCCGACTAAATTGGCCGGCGTCGGCGACCGGCTTAGGTTCACGCAGCTTGGCACCGTCCTGGTGATTCAACGGGACGGAATGGGCGCGAGTCCAGTCACGGAATTTACCTTCGGCAACACTTACAAGGACGGGCGAATCAAGCATTCGTTGGCAGGCGCGCTAATCCACAACGCGAATTCGGTCAGGGACCTTCGGGCCGGGGACAGAGTGTACTTGTTGAAGACCGAGGTCAAGGATACCGGGATTGTTTTCAACGTGCAAACGTGCGACGCGTGCGATGGGTCCCCCATGGATCTCGCGCAGATGCCCTACCGGGCGGCGCTCACGTTCCAGTATCCCAAAGGGTATTGGAATACTACCGATTTCGCGCAAATCCAACAGACCATCGGCGAGGTATTCGCCTTTGCCGGTGGTCCAAACGCAGGTGCGCAGCCGAACCCGGAGCCGGTGGCGCCCAGCGGCGCGCAGGCCGCCCAGCAGCCACCTCCGGCGCCGCAGCCGGAACCGGTTAGGATTGAACTTGGACAAACCACGGACCAGGTGGTGGCCGGCCTGGGCCAGCCGGACAAGGTGGTCGATCTGGGCGGCAAGAAGATTTACATTTACAAGGACCTGAAAATCACGTTCGTGGACGGCAAAGTCTCGGACGTCCAATGAGGCAGCCGTCGGCTTCCTTTCAGGCGATGTGACAAAACGTGGAGAATTCCAAATGAACAACATTCGAACGCGTAAAGCCGCTTCCCGCAGGTGGATTGGGACAGCAGTCGTGGTGCTGCTGTTCGCATCCTCCGCCGCCCTATACGCCCAAGACAAGAAAGAAGAGAGAAAAGGCGGGGGGACCTCCGCGCCAGCCAGATCGTCCACCCCCGCTGCTCAGCCAACTCACCAGGCCCCGGCTGCTCAGCCCGCTCGCCAGACCCCCGCTGCTCAGCCAACTCATCAGGCCCCAAGCCAGCCAACTCGTCAGACCACGGGTCAGACCACTTCTCCGAACACTGGCCCGCCGACTCATCAGACCACGACTCAGCCGACTCGTCAGACCACCGGTCAGACCACTTCTCCGAACACTGGCCAGCCGACTCATCAGACCACCACTCAGCCGACTCGTCAGACCACCGGTCAAACCCCTTCTCCGGACACCGGCCAACAGTTCGGCCGTCAGAACCCTGGTCAGACCACTGCTCCGAACACTGGTCAGCCCACCCGTCAGAACACCGGCCAACAATTCGGCCGTCAGAACACCGGTCAGGCTACGCCTCAGAACACATCTCCGCGCCAGCCAGGCTCGCAGACCGGCGGCCGCCAGTTCGGGCAACCGCAAGTCACGAGATACCCCAACGGCCGGCCGCAGACCATCCGCACCGCCAACGGCGGAATGGTCAACAGGGATCAGAGTGGCCGGGTGCGCGAGGTCCACACGCCGGGAGGAGCGGTAATCACGCATCGGCCGGACGGCGTGCGGCGCGTCGAGGTAACGCGTGCGGGCAACCAGCGCATTGTCACCAGCGCGGGAGGGCACGGCGGTTATGCGCAGCGTCCGCTCGTGGTTCGCAACCAAACGTTCGTGCAACGGACATATTACTCGCACGGGGTAGCCTATGCCCGCGTCTATCGTCCGTATACCTACCGGGGAGTGGCCTTGAACATGTACACTCCCGTGCGTTTCTACCGGCCCGGGTTCTACGCATACGCTTATAGCCCATGGGTCACGCCGGTGTCTTATAGCTGGGGATGGGCCGGCAGTCCCTGGTTTGGTTTCTACGGGGGCTACTTTTCGCCGTACCGGGTATACGCGGGCCCCGCGTTCTGGTTGACGGACTATTTGTTTGCCATGACGTTGCAGGAAGCCTACCAGGAACGGTTGGACGCCGGACTGCAGGGCTCCGCTTACGCCGCCGGCCCGGTCGGCTTGACGCCCGATGTGAAGCAGGCGGTGGCGGATGAAGTGCACCGGCAGCTCGATCTGGAAAGGATGGAAGGCCAGTCCAATGCGGCAGATATGGCGCCGATATTCGCCGACAATATTCCGCACGTTTTCGTGGTCTCCAGCAGCCTGATGGTGGACGACCGTGGGCCGGGGTGCCCGGTCAGTGAAGGCGATGTGCTCCAACTCCGTCCGGGGTCGTCAAACGGCGCCGTGGCGGACACGGTGGTGCTGGCCAGCAAATTAGGGGACTGCCGCAGGGGCGCGGTGGTTTCCGTGCAGCTCCAAGACTTGCAGGAGATGCAGAATCATATGCAGGCGACCATCGACCAGGGCCTGGCGGAGCTCCAATCCCGCCAGGGCAAGGGTGGGCTGCCACCACTGCCAGCCGCCGCCGCGGGCGCCGCGGTGGATGCGCCCATCGCCGCCGAGGTAAAGCCCGACGCGAATGTTGCCACCGAGCTCAGCCAGGCGGCGCAGGAAGCCGACCAAGGGGAGCAGGACGTGGTCAGCCAGAGCGCGGCAGCCGAGGGAAATGCAGCCGGGCCGGTCACCATCTCCCTTGGACAAAGTATAGCCGACGTGGAATCGATGAATGGGAAACCCGACAAGATTATCGATCTCGGCGCAAAGAAAATCTACGTATACAAGGACCTGAAGATCACCTTCACGGATGGGAAGGTGAGCGACGTCCAATAGCATGACCGCTCTCTAACGTTCGCGGCTCGGTTACGGCCGCTGAAGGTGTTGGTGTGTCACAATCGATCGATGATGCCCAGATACCTTCTCGTTTCGATTGCCGCACTCCTCCTGGCCGGAGCGGCTGCCGCGCAGACCCCCGCCAGCGGCAGGCGCTATGGCCGCCTGCTGGTCCATAACGCCATGGTGGTGGATGGCAACGGCACGCCCGCCAGCGGACCCAAAGATATTCTCATTGAGAACCATACCATCGCCGGCGTCATCCCGCTGGATGCCGTTTCTCTCGGGCGAGGCGCGGCGCCCTCGGGGCCCGCTGCGCCGCGGGCCGACGCCGTCATCGACGCCACCGGCAAGTACGTTCTCCCCGGCCTGATTAACGCTCATGCCCACATCCAGGAGGAGCGCGGCGGCCTCGCGCAGCCGCTCGAGTACGAACTGAATATCTGGCTGGCCTGCGGAATCACCACCGTCCGCGACGTGGGCAGCGACACCAAGCGCGCCCTGGAGCTGCGCCGCCAGAGCGCGGAAGGCCAGATCGCCGCGCCGCGCATCTTCGTCTATCCCATGTTCGGCCGCCCGCGCAACGCGGAGGAGGCTCGCGCGCGCGTCCGCTCGCTCAAGGAGATGGGCGCCGACGGCATCAAGATCCTGGGCATCGACCGCGACACCATGGCCGCCATGGAGGACGAAGCGCACAAGCTCGGCCTGCGCATCGCGCATCACGCCGGCGTGGAGGAGACCAATGCCTGGGACGACATCAAGTTTGGCACCACCAGCATCGAGCACTGGTACGGTATCCCCGACGCGGCCATCGAAGACGGCGTGCAGAATTTCCCTTCCGGCTACAACTACAACAACGAGACCGACCGCTTCCGCTACGCCGGCCATCTGTGGCGCGAGGCCAATCCGGAACGCCTCACCAAGGTGCTCGAAGGCATGGTGCAGGCGCACGTGGCTTGGGTCCCCACGCTGGATATCTACGAGGCCAGCCGCGACCTCCAGCGCGCGCAAACGCAGCCGTGGTTCGCCGAGTACCTGCACCCGGAGCTCGAGGAGTACTTCAAGCCCAACCCCGCCAATCACGGCTCCTACTTCATCGGCTGGACCTCGACCGACGAGACTTTCTGGAAAGAGAACTATCGCCTGTGGATGGCGGCCCTACGCCAGTTCGATCGCCTGGGCGGCCTGATCGGCGTGGGGGACGACGCCGGCTTCATTTACCAAATGTACGGTTTCGGGCTGCTGCGCAACCTGGAACTCCACCAGGAGGCCGGCTTCCACCCCCTCAGGATCATTCAGCAGATTACCGGCAACAATGCCAGGATCCTGGGCCAGGAAGACCGGCTGGGCCGCGTGCGCGCGGGCTTCGCCGCCGACCTGATCGTGGTGAACGGAAACCCCCTCGAGAATCTGAAAGTGCTGTATCCGGGCGGAGCCTCCGGCGGCGTCGAATGGACCATTAAGGACGGCATCCCCTACCACGGTCCCACCTTGATGGCGCGCGTGAAAGAGATGGTGGCCCAGGCGCGCGCCCGCAAGTGATGCTTTACTTCGTCATAGAAAGAGTGCGGCCAGCGCGGCTATCCAGGAGAGCGCGCTCAAAGCGGCCATGAGGCGCGGCTCGGTGGTCGCGCGGTAGTGGAGATCGATGTGCGTGGCCGCGGCGGCGGCCGGGCGCAACACCATGAATCCCAGGTTGTCGGTCTCGATGGGGATGGCGCGGCCGTCCTGGAAAGCCCGCCAGCCGGGGTCGGCGTTGACCCGCACGGCCACCAGGCGGCCGGGCGGCGCAGCGCCGTCTATTACGAGGGTATCGGCACCCAACCAGCGGGTTTGGAGCGCGGGGCGGGCGGGGTCTTCCAGCGCCGCGATGTAAGGCTCCAGCACCCCGGGGCGGGCGGGCGCGTCCTTGCCGGGGAGCTCCTCGGGGCTTAACAGGTTCGCCAGGGGGCGCGCGGGCAAGGCGTAGATGGTGTCATCCTCTTCGCGATACGCGGCGGGGAGCGCCGCGGCGACCCGCTCGGGACGGACGAAGTCGCGGTAATATTCGCGCGACTTGGGGCCATGTACGACCACGTATTCCGTGCCCATGGCTCTCAGCTCCAGCAGGGTGTCCTGGGTTTCACGGTGCGGGCGCATGTCCTTCGCCGTGCGGATAGCATACGCGAGGTCCCAGGGCACGCGGTTTTCGAGGCCAGTGTCGAATCCGCCGCCCACCTGGGGAATGTCGAACCAGGAGTTCATGCGGAAACGCATCCCGCCGGTAGCGAAGACGCGGCCTTGCGGTGGATGCTCTGCCATCCAGCGCGCCAGGTGGTATTCGATGGAATCCTCGGGTGGAGTTGGCGCCCACCGGCTCCAGCCCTGCGTGGCGTAGGCCCAGAGCTGTGGCGTGCCCGCCAACAACACGGCTGCCGCGGTTCCGATGGCGCAAAGGCGCACCGTCTGGTTGGGATGGCGCGCAGCGAGGCGGATGGCTTCGACCATGGCCAGCGCCAGAAACAGCTCGAACTCGATGGCGTAGCGGCGCGATTCGGGAATGGTATCCAGGCCGTAAATGTAGAAGACCGTGGCGATGAAGCCAAAGGTAAAGGCCGCCAGCGTCACGAAGCGGAGATAGAACGAGCCGCCCCACCAGCGGAACAGCAGCCGTATGAGCAGCACGCTGAACGTCAGGCCGGTCACCAGCCACCGCTGCGGCGACCCGAACTGGTAGGCGAAGGAGTCCGTGGGCCAGTTGAAGGCAATGGTCCTGATGAAGGTGGGCGTGAGCCAGAAGCAGGCCAGCAGGTAGGCCAGGCCGCCGGCGGCGAATACACGCCAGGCGCGGAAGCCGGGTTCTCCCCACGCGGCCACCAGCAGGAGCACGCAGGCGATGGCCAGGGCGAAGGCGCCCACCCAGTTGACCAGCGGGGTGACCGCCAGCAGCAGCGCGGCCACCAGGATGCCCGGGTAGCCGCGGCGCCGGCCGGCCAGCCAGAGGGCTAGCAGCACCAGCGGCATGAGCGCCAGAGCGGTGTTGTGCGGGCCTTCGCCATACTTGGCCAGCACCTGGATGCGCCAGGGAAGCTGCACGATGCCGCGGTCCTGCTCCACCGCCGGGAAGAGCCAGTAGGACGGCGAGAGGAAGCTATACACCAGCGCGGCGGCCAGCGGCCAGCGGCGGCTGCCGGTGAAGTATAGCGCGAAGAAGAACGCCGTCACTGGGCCGAGGCAGGTCATGGCCGAGACGATGACGCGGTAGATGAAGGCCAGCGGGATGTGCGGCAGCAGGTGCGCCAGGAATGCGGTGAGGTAGGGCAGCGCGGGCACATAGAGGAAGCGGGTGGGGATGCCGCAGTATTGGAACGGGTCCCAGCCCCAGGGGTTGGGATGCGCGGAAATGAAACGGGCGATGGCGACGTAGCCGCCTTCAATCGAACCGCGGAAGGGCAGTTCGCCTGGCATGAAGAGCGGCGCGTTAAGGCACACGTTGGCCCCAAAGATGGCCAGCGCCAGCAACGGCGTGGCCAAGCGCTTCACAGCCAGCGCCTCCAGCGTGGAAACACCGCCGCGCCGGCCGCGGCCGCCAGAGAGAGCCAGCTCAGCACTCGAAAGAACGTCATCTCCACGCCACCGTTGTAGGCCAGATCGATGACACACGGCCCGTCGCAGCGGGGCTCGACGATCATCAACCCCAGAGGATCGCCCCACACGCGCCTCGCCTGCCCGTTGACGCGGGCGCTCCAGCCGCTATGATAGGCGACTTGAACGGCGATCAGGTAACCGGGTCGAAGATCAGCCGCGATGCGCGCCCGGCCAGTCCCCAGCCACTGGAAAGTGGCCTCGGGCAGGCCGGAGTCGTTGAGCGCCGTCAGAAAGGGCTGCAACTCCGTTGGCCGGCTGGCATCCGGGGGGAAACGCGGCGCCAGGTCGGCGCGGCGCACCACGTAGGCCAGTGAAGCGGAGCGGCGCGGCACCGAATATACCGTGACATCGCTCTCGCGCCACAGCACCGGCAGCACCCCTTCGAACTTCCGCGGGTAGACGTAGGGCTTGAACTGCTCCTCGCTGGCCGGCCCGCTGACGATCACGGCGTCGCAGCCGTAAATGCGCAGCCAGTCCCGCGCCACGGCGCCATCGGGGCCGGCCAGAACCTGGTAGCGCACCGCCGGCATGGTGGGTTGGAGGTCTCCCTGGTCGAACCCGCCGCTGAGCTGGGCCACGTCGCTGAATGCGTTGAACCAGAAGGCGATGGAGCCGGGCGCATACACGCGCGCGCCGCCCAGATGCTGGCCGGTCCAGCGGGCGGTGCGAAACTCGATGGTGCGGCGGATGTCGATGCCTTTCACCAATGGCAGCGTCACATCGCGCAAGTCCAGAGTGAACGGCACGCAGGCCAGCGCCAGCGCCGAACCCACCACCAGGCGCAGGCGCGGGGGCAGGAAGCGCGCCAACCGCTCTCCCACGGCCGCGGCCAGCAGGCAGATGGCCAGGTTGAACTCGAGTTGATAACGGAAAGGCTGCGGCACCACCGCAATGCGCCAGCAGTACCACGGGACCACCACCCCGGTGAAGCTGGCCGCCAGCAGCACGGCGAAGCGGATTTCAAGCGGAGCGCGCAGGCGGCCGAGCGCCCACACCAGCCCGGCCAGGGCCAGCGCAAAAAGCCCGGCGTACAGCCAATGGCGCGCGGTGAAGGTGAACCTCCCGTGCACGAACTGGGCATTGAAAGCGATCACCGCGATGGTGGACGGCGGAATCCAGGGAGAGACCAGCAGGTAGGCGTAGCCGCCGGCGCCGGCCGTCCGCAGCCATCCGCGCCCGCGGGCCAGCAGGTAGCAGAGGACGAACACGGCCAGGGCGAATCCGCCGATCCAGTTGCAGAGCACGGTCGCGCCCAGCGCGGCGGAGCACACCAGCCAGCGCCACAAGCCGCCCTTCCGCACGGCGGCGTCGAGCGAGACCAGCGCCACCAGCATCAGCGTCATCGAGGCGATATGGGGGCCTTCGCCGTATTCGAATAACACCTGGAAGCGGCGAGCGCCGTCAAAAATGTGTCTGGCGTCGCCGCGCACCTCGGGAACCAGAAAGTAGGCGGGCGAGAACAGCGACCAGGCCAGCCCCGCGAACAAAGCCTGCGTGCGGCTGCCCGACAACCGGTGAACCAGCCAGAACAGCGTCACTGGCCCCAGGCAGTAGAGCGCCGCCGTGAGCGCATGATAGGCGAGGCCGGGCGGAATGCGCGCCACCGCCGCCAGCGCGGCCACGCTCAACGGGAGCAGCGGCGGGTAGGTGTTCTGGTAGGGAGTGCCGGTGTACCAGAGTGGGAACCACCGCAGGTCGGGGAAATGATCGAGGATGTAGCGCGCCAGGCTGATGAAAGCCGCCTCGATGGACCCCATCTGGTCCGTGTATTCCACCCGGAACAGCGGCGACACAAGGGCCACGTTGACCAGCGCCACCGCGCAGGCAGCCGCCGGCGTGCGCAGGGACTGGCGGCGCATCAGCGCTTCCTCAGCGGCATGCCGTCCGCGGCCATCGCCGCGAGAAACAGTAGCGAGATTCCCGTCAGCACCCAACCCACCCGGTTCTCGACCGGCATCACGAAAGCCAGCCGGATCTGCTGTTCGCCGGGCGGCGCTTCCACCACCATGAATCCCATCGCGTCCGCGTGCAAAGGCAGGCGTTGGCCGTTCGACCAGGCCTGCCATGCCGGGTCGTAGGTCTCCTGCACCAGGATGGCCTGCCCGGGGCTCAGCTTGGCCCGCAGCCGCATGGCGTCGGTCCCCTCGCGTTCCAGCGCTACGGGAGAATCCGGCCCGTTCTCGACCACGTCCACGTAGGCGCGCAGGTACTCCGCGTCGTAGGTGGTACGCGCCGGTCTCTGCGCATCGAGGCGTGCGGCTTCCACCACGCGCGCGCGGGCCGGGTAACGGCGCGGAATGCGGTAGAGCGCGTTGCCCTGGCCGTCGTCGTAGAGGAGCGGCGTCACGCCGGCGAACCTCCCGGGATGCTGGATGTCCTTGTACGGCTCCTCGGAATTTGGACCGGGCACATACATCACATCCACGCCCAAGGCCTGTAACCAGAGAATGGCGGGTTGGGAATCGGATCCTCCCGTGATCTCCCATTGTGCTTGCTGGGGCACGGGGTTGAGGAGGCCTTGTTCGGATCCGCCTCCCAGTTGGGCGAGGTCGTGCCAGGCGTCGAACCAGAATCGCACCGAGCCCGATGGGCAGACGCGCGCGTCCGGCATGTTCCTCCACAGCCAGTCTGTAATCCGGTATTCGACGCGGGCGGTGTAATTCGGCCAGAGCGGCACCAGTTTCCAGGATTGCCGGATGTAGCGGACCGTGGTGGCGAAAGCAGCCACTACAAAGACGGCGGCCACCACCCGCAGCGCGCGCCGCGGCGAGCGCCACAACCACTCGAGGACCGCCAAAGCCCCGAGGATGAGGACCATATCCAGTTCCGGCACCAGCCGCCCCGGCTCACCGGCCACGCGGAAATTGAAATAGTAGTGGCCCAGCACGTCGAGCGAGAAGAAAACCACACACCCGGCCACGAAGACCGCCCAGGTCCGCTCCGGCCGGTGGCGCGCCAATCGGTAGGAGGCGAATGCGAATACCACGGCCACCACCACCGCGACCCAGAACGACCACGCCGTCGGGGGTTCGGACACGTACTTCATGTTGCGGAGTGTGATCCGGAAGTAGGAAGGCACCAGCCAGAACGCGGTCAACCCGTAGGCCAGAGCGGGAATGGCAATGGCCGGAAGCGCCATCCGGAGGTCCCGGCGGGTAACCCAGAAGCTCCACAGCATGATGGCGTAGAACATCGCCAGCGCGGTGGCGCCGTAGAAATTGTTGGAAACCACGGCCGCGGAGAATATGGCGGCCAGCGCCACGGAACCGGGGCGGCGGTTCTCGAGGGCGCGCCAGGTGAAGGCCAGGGCGATGGGGATCAGGGCCAGCGCCGTCATGTGCGGGCCCTCGCCATACTTGATCAACACACCCAGCCTCACCGGCAAAAGTGGGCCGGAGTCCACCCGCATGTTTTTCATGAACAGAAACGACGGCGACATGAGCGCCGTGGCCGCCGCGCCCAGCCAGGCCGCGCCTCGCGATCTCGATGCCGCGCGAATCAGCAGGTACACCCCGGCGATGCCCACGCAGTAGAAGAAAATGGTGTAGAAGTGGTACGCTTTGACGGGCCAGAAGCCGGTGACCTTGGAGATGGCCGCCGTTCCGTAGCGCAGGGCGGGCGGATAGATGTAGTCGAAGCGCGTGCCCGTGTACCACAGCGGCTGCCACTGCGGATGGGGCCAGTGGGCCGCGAGATACCGCGCATCGGAGATGAATGTGCTCTCGATGGAACTCCACTTATCCGTGTACTTGGCCTTGAAGTATGGCGCGACCAGGACCGCCGTAAGCACAAAGAGGAGGAAACTATCGAGCAGGATTTCCCGCCGCCGCGAGAGTTTCACACGAACCGCTCCCAGCGCACGCCGAACACCACCAGGCTAAGGAGCAGCGCGAGCGTGGCTAGAGTCGCGAGGCTGCCTCCGCGGTTTTCGAGAGGCGTCACGAACGCCAGCCGGATTTCCTGGTCGCCCGGCGGCGCGTCAACAACCATAAAGCCCATGACATCCTTACGCAGCGGAAGTTGCTTGCCGCCGGCCCAGGCTTGCCACGCCGGGTCCCAGCTTTCCTGCACCACGATAGATTGGCCGGGCTCGACTTTGGCCCGTACCCGCATGGCGTCGGTTCCGTCGCGCGTCAGGATGGGAGGCGAATCGGGGCCTTTCTCGATCACATCCGTATAAGCGCCGAGGTACTCGACGTTGTCATTGAAGCGCGGCGGCTTGAGGGCATTCAGCTTCCCGGTCTCGACCACGCGCGCCCTGGCGGCATAGCGCCGGGGCACTCTGTAGAGTGTGTTGCCCTGCCGGTCGTCGTACAACACGGGCAGCACCCCGGCGAATTTTTGCGGATGCTCGAAATCCTTATACACCTCCTGGGAGCGCTGGTCCGATACATAGATCGCGTCGACCCCCATGCATCGCATCCACAGGATGGAAGGCTCGGGCTTGGCGCCCAGGTTGGTTTCCCATTGGGCGGGAGCCAACTCACCGTTCAGCAGGCCCTGGTCGGAACCGCCGCCGAGCTGCGCCAGGTCGTGCCAGGCGTCGAACCAGAAGCGCACGGACCCGGAGGGGTAGGCGCGTGCATCGGGCATATTTTTCCAAATCCAGTCAGTGACGCGGTACTCGACACGGTTCTGGTAATCGGGCCACAGCGGAAACATGTGCCACGCGTGGCGGACATAACCTCTGGTGGTCCAGAAGGCCGCGATCACAATGACCAGCACGACGGCGCGGAGGGCGATGCCGGGGCGGTCCCATAGCCACTGCAGGATGAGGACGGCCGCCATGATATAGATCATATCGAGCTCGGGCAAGAGGCGGATGGGTTCGCCGGAAATGCGGAAGTTGAAGTAGAAACCGCCCAACACGTTGAGCGAGAAAAAGACCACGCAGCCAGCGATGAACACAGCCCAGGCGCGCTCCGGCTTGGCGCGCGCGAACTTGTCGGTCGAGACGGCGAAAGCCACGGCCACCACCACCGCGACCCAGATCGACCAGGTGGTGCCGTGCTCGGAAACGTATTTCAGGTTTTCCGCCGTGACCTTGAAGTACGACGGCACCAGCCAGAAGGCCGTCAACCCGTAGGCCAGGACGGGAATGGCGATGGCCGGAATGACAATGCGCTTTTCCTGCCGGGTGATCCACAGACTCCAGACCAGGATGGGGTAGAAAACCGCCAGCGCGGCGGCGCCATAGAAATTGTTGGCGGCTACCGCGGCCGAGAACAGGGCGGCCAGGGCCACCGCCCAGGGCCGGCGTTTCTCCAGCGCCAGCCACGTGAAGGCCAGAGCGATGGGGATCAGCGCCAGCGCGCTCATGTGGGGGCCTTCACCGTACTTGACGAGCACGCACAACCGCTGCGGTTCGAGCATCCAGGAGTCTTCCCGGAACCGCGGCATGAACAGGAATATCGGCGACATCAAAGACGTCGCCAGCGCGCCCAGGTAGGCGAATGGGCGCGACTTGGACCCCACGCGCATCAGCAGGTAGACTCCGGCGATGCCCAGGGCATAAAAGAATGCCACGTAAAAGTGGTAGGCCTTCACTGGCCAATAGCCGGTGACCCTGGAGATTGCGGCGGTGCCGTAGCGCACCGCGGGCGGGTAAATGTAGTCGAAACGCGTGCCGGCGTACCACAGGGGCTGCCACTGGGGATGCGGCCAGTGCTCGCTCAGGAAGCGGGCATCGGCGATAAACGTGCTCTCGATGGAAGCCCACTTGTCCGTGTAGGTGGCCTTGAAGTACGGGCGGATGAGCATCGCGGTGTATAGAAACACGAGCAGGAAATCGAGCAGGATTTCCTTCCGGTGGGACAGTTTCAACGGAACTTTCACGTCAGTCGGCCCGATTCTTGACTTCGGCGGCGCTGTGGTAACGGCGCTCCAGGCTGTCGAACTGGCGCTGGTGGACGATGCCGCCGCGGTCGAGCAGGTACCGCACCAGCAGCCATAGGACCGAAACGCCGTAGACGCAACTCTGGAAGAGCGACGCGGAGGACGCCTGGGCGAAGTACCGGGTCGGCACCGGAACTTCAGTAATACGCATCTTCAGGTTGACGATCTGGGCCAGGATCTCCTGATCGAAGATGAACTTGTCGGAATCCATCTGGAGATTCACCGATTCCAGGACTTGCCGCCGGAATGCGCGATAACCCGTGTGATACTCCGAAAGCCGAAGCCCGAACACCAGGTTTTCCAGCGTCGTCAGGAACCGGTTGGAATAGTATTTCCACCATGGCATTCCCTGCCGGATGGGATGGATCCCCATGAGACGCGACCCCAGCACGACGTCTGCCTGGCCGGCCACGATTGGCCGGATGATTTCCGGCAGGAGTGTAGGATCGTATTGATAGTCGGGGTGCACCATTGCCACGATGTCGGCGCCGGCTCGCAGCGCTTCGCGATAACAGGTCTTCTGGTTGGCGCCGTAGCCGTAGTTGCGGTCGTGGATGAACAACTCCAGGCCCAGCTCGCGGGCGATCCGCGCGGTCTCATCCGAGCTGCCGTCATCCACCACGATCACCAGGTCCACCACGTCCCGCGGCAGGTCGGCATAGGTCAGGTGCAGAGTCTTGGCGGCGTTGTAGGCCGGCATCACCACCACAACCTTGGGTTTGGAAGGGATCATGTCAGGCGTTCCGCCCGCGCGCGGACGATAAACTGGTAGGCAAAAAGGTTCTTCCAGACCCGCGCCGATTCATAGGAGAGACGCTCCAGGGCGCGCACCCAGAACGATCCTGCCCACTTCGGCAGCGCCAGCCCAACCGGCACACCCGAACAGTGTAGCGTTTCGATGAGGAAGCCGGCGCGGGCCAGCAGATCCACCCAGCCATGCCAGGTGTAGAATTGCACGTGGGTGCGATCGAACAGCCCGCGATCGTGCCGAGGAAAGCGCCCCATCAGCACCTGCCCGCGAAAATAGGCATGGCCGCTGTTGGGCAGCGAAGCGATGAGCGCGCCGCCTGGCGCCAGCCGCTCCCGGCATTCGCGCAACAATCGCCCGGGATCGCGCAGATGCTCCAGCACGTCGGCGCAAACGATGTAGTCGAACGAGGCGTCCAATGCAGGCAAACCCCGATCCAGGTCGGCGGCGACGAAATGAATGCCGGACCGGGGAGGCGTGCCGGGCAAGTCGACGCCGGTGACGGAAAAACCGCGCTGCGCCAGGATCTCCGCCAGATAACCGCCCGCGCATCCGATGTCGAGAACGCGACGCCCATCGCCATGGGACGGGAACTCCCTCAACAGCAGCGCGTGGCTGCCGTAAAGCCCCGGGTTGAACTGGTAGCGAGCAGGCGCCTCCACGGTGGCCGCCGTCATTGGTATTTATTATACACAGCGGAGGGTTTGGAACCGGGGTGACGAACCGACTCTCTCTATGCGCTCGTTGCAGGACTGGGAGCAGGGCCGGCGGCGCCCAGAGATCCCTATCCGTGCCGGCTGCGGCCACTCGGCCCGGGTTCCGTCGGACTTCACGGCTGAGTCAGAAGCAGTGGAATCTCACGAAAGTGATCATCCAGCGTGAGGAGGTGAAGCCCATGCTCCAGCGCAACTGCCGCGATCCAGACATCATTGCGTGGAATGGGCCGGCCTTTCTTTCGCAAATACACATCCACCTCCGCGTACCGCAGCGCGGTCTCTTCGGTTACGTTCAAGACGCGAACCGATGGCTTACTCAAGAATTGCGCCAACTGTGCCGTGTTCTCCGCCCACCGATTTCCGGCCCGGAATCCGCTGTACAACTCGCCTAACACGACGGCTGAAACAGCAACGGTCTCCGATCGCCGCAGCACATCGAGAACAGGTCGGTGTCCCCGCCGCAGTGCCGAGTAGGCCGACGTGTCGAGCAATACGTTCACTCCGCCGACTCCCAGTCCGCAGGATCGACTTGACGCATCTCGACCAAAGCTGCGTCGAACGCATCCGCCTCCGCACTCGACCATGTTCCGCAGAACTCCTCGAAATCGGAGTTCTTGGCCGGTTTATGCAACTGTGCTTCCAGCAATCGAAGGGTGGCCTTATTGAGGCTGATGCCTTCGCGATGGCTTGTTTCGACAATCGCCTTTTCGACTTCCTTTGGCAGGTTCCTGAGGGAAATTGTCATGAATTCACTGTAGCACAAATACGATGCACATCGCATCACAATTTGATGCACCAGGAAGGCATTGTAATGGCCGATCTTCTGGACGCCGCTCCTTACGAGAAGTAGTCTTTCACCTTCTCGAACAGCCCCTTTTCGGCGGGGGCGTTGTCCACCGGCAGGGTGTCGCGCAACTGCTCGAGCAATTTCCGCTGTTCGCGGGTGAGCCGCGTGGGCACCTTCACGTTGACGTGAATGTAGAGATCTCCGCGGCCGCTGCCGTTCAGGACCGGCGCGCCTCTGCCGCGCAGGCGGAATTGGGCTCCGGTCTGTGTGCCCTCCGGGATCTTGAGCTTGTGCCGCTGCTCGAGCGTGGGCACATCGATTTCGGCGCCCAGCGCGGCCTGCGCAATGCTGATCGGGATGGTGCAGTGCAGGTCGTGCTCGCGGCGCTCGAAGAAGGGGTGGTCCTTCACCTTCAGGAACACGTAGAGATCGCCGGGAGGTCCGCTGTTCGCCCCCGGCTGGCCTTCGCTCGAAAGCCGCAGGCGAGTGCCGTCGTCCACTCCGGCGGGGATGTTGACCTTGAGCTTCCGCTGCACCTGGCGGTAGCCGTTGCCGCGGCACTGGGCGCACGGGTGGCGGATTACCTTTCCCGATCCCGCGCAAGTGCTGCACGGGCGCCGGATCGAAAGAAAGCTCTGCTGGTAAAGAATCTCCCCGCGGCCGTGGCACGTGGGGCAGGCGGCCGGTGCGCTGCCGGGCTCCGATCCCAACCCGTTGCACCGGTCGCAGAGCTCCATCCGCGGTATCTGGATTTCGGCGCTCATGCCGAACACGGCTTCTTCAAAACCGAGTTCGAGATCGTAGCGGATGTCCTCGCCGCGTTGCGCGCGGCTGCGCCGGGCCCCACGGGCACGTCCACCACCGAAAAGATCGCTGAAACCGAAGAAATCGCCGAGGATGTCGCTGAAGTCGGCGAAAACGTCGGGACTGAAGCCGCCCGCCGCGACTCCCTGCAAACCCGCGTGGCCGTAACGGTCGTACGCCGCGCGCTTTTGGGGGTCACTCAGGACGCTATAAGCTTCGGAAGCTTCCTTGAACTTTTCCTCGGCGGAAGGGTCGTCGGGATTGCGGTCGGGATGGTGCTGCAGCGCGAGCCTGCGGTAAGCGCCTTTGATCTCCTGCTCGCCGGCGTCTCTGCCGACACCAAGAACCTCGTAATAATCTCTCTTCGACGCTGGATTCACTGCGTTACGGCCTGACCGCGACCCTGACCCACGCGGGCCGGAGAAGCTTTCCTCTGAAATTATAGCCTCTCTGCAACTCGCCCAGAATCGCCTGGTCTTCGGCCTCTTCGGTCGGGACCCGCTGCACCGCCTCGTGCTGGTTGGGGTCGAACTGCTTTCCCTCCGTTTCGATCGGTTCGAGTCCCATTCGCTTCAATGTCTCGTAAAGTCTCTGATAGATCAGCTCAACGCCTTTGGCGTAGTGGCGATCGGTTGTTTTCACCTTCAGCGCGCGCTCGAAATCGTCCAGCACCGGAAGGATCTCCCGCACCAGGTCCATGGCGGCGAACTGGAGGAAATCCGAGCGTTCGCGCTCGGTCCGGCGCCGCGCGTTCTCGAACTCGGCGCGGGACCGCAGCAGCCGGTCGTAGAGGTCGGCTTTTTCCGCCGCCAGCCGATCACGCTCGGCGGTGGCGGCCGCGAGTTGTCCCTCCACGGTGGTGGCTGGGACGTTATCGTCGGAAGACTCGTCGGAGAGATTCGAGTCGGGCTTCTGGGTATCCACTATTACTAGTTTACCGTAGCCAGTGGGCTTATAACTGCGCGCTTTCCAGCGCCCGGCTGGTCTGCCATACGGCCGCCATCACGCGCTCGTAGTGCATGCGCATGGGGCCCAGCACGGCCACCTTGGCGGGCAGCCCGCTGACCATCCGCACCGTCGTGCCGATCAGCGCCAAGTCCTTCATGGCCGGGTGGGCCTCCTCCAGGCCAACGTGCACTTCCAGTTCGCCCGGCGGCTGTTCCAGAAACCGGTCGAGCAGCTCGATCAGCCGCTTCTTTTCCTCCAGCGCGCACAGCAGCTCGCGCGTCTTCTCGCGCGTCAGGTGCAGGTCCAGGCCGAGCAGGTTGGAAGCGCCTTCCATGTGCACCTCGGGAAGCGTGTCCACTTCCAGCAGACCTTTCTGGCACAACCACTGCAGCTTGCGCATCAGCGCGTCATAGAGAGCGCGTTCTTCCGCCATGCGGCGCAGCAACTCCCGCCGCGCCTCGCCCAACTGCCAGCCGCTAAAACTGTGGTTCACGTAATTGCGGATGGAGGCCAGCTCTTCCGGCGAGGCCGGCTCATCCAGCGCCATCACGCGGTTGCGCACCATGTGATCGCGGGTGACCAGGATCATGAGGACGCGGCGATCGGCCAGCGGCACCAGCTCGATCTGGTCGAGCTCCTGCGCCAGCGCCGGAATGGCGGCCGCGATTCCCACGTTGCTCGTCAGCTCCACCAGGATATGGCTCGACCGTTCGACGCAAGCCCCGACCGTATCCAGTGAGCTGAACTCGTTCCGCAGCCGTTCGGCTTCCGCCAAGGCGACGCGCTTGACGGTCAGAGAGCGGACATAGTACCGGAATGCCTTCTCCGTGGGAACCCGTCCCGCCGACGTGTGGGGTTGCGAAAGGTAGCCCGCATCGGCCAAGTCCGCCATCACGTTGCGGATGGAAGCCGGGCTGAGCGCATCGCTCCGGCGCCTGGAGATGGTGCGCGATCCAATCGGCTCACCGGTCTCGATGTACTCCCGGACAACAGAGCTCAGGATTTCCCGATGCCGCGTTGTGAGCGGCGCGTCTGGTCTCATAGACCTCAAGTATACGTCCCCTACCCATGATCTTAATCGTCGCAAAGTGAAGAGGTCAATGAGGGAATTTGAGCCGCGCCGGACCGTAGGGACCGGTTGCGTCTCGCGGCGGGCCGACTCGTGAATTGCGTGAAGCGCGAAATAGCTTGTAAGCATGAACGAGTGCTGAGGTTAACTCGTTGATTCAAGAGCATGTTCGCTCGGCGGGCTGGCTTAGATTCGCCATATGAACTGATTTTAATTACGGATTAAGCGACTGTTCATGTGCGGTTCGCTATGATGGCCGCAGACGAAAAGTTCGTCCATCCCAAAGGAGATACGCAATGAAGAAGCTGATGACGCTGATGCTTGGCCTGTCGCTGGTTCTCGGCAGCGTTGCCGTGGTTTTTGCGCAGGACACCGTCAAGAAGGAAGACACCACAAAGAAGAAGGCAAAGAAGGCGAAGAAGGCCCCCCCGAAGGACACCACCAAGACGGGCTGAGAGCGCTAATCGCGTTTCCGGTTATGAGTCGCTGGGAAGCCGCGTAGCGCTTTGCAGCCTACGCGGCAATCCAGTGACGAAAGTGTTTCCCTCAGTGTGCCCCGTTCCCTTCTGCTTTGACCCCCGGGTTTCCTCAGGCGTGTAACCTTCCAGAATGGCCTAGCGCCCCTCCTGTGTTCACTTTAGACATGCTTTGGGGGAGACGTATGAAGTTTTTTGGGCGCGCCGTACTGGCTTTTCTAACTGCCCTGTCCGGTGGGGTTTTGGCTCAAACGCAATCCGATCGGAGCACGGCCGCCCCGCACAGCCAGGTGGCCGGCATGGTTACCGCCGTTGACGCTCAGGCCAATCAAGTTTCTTTGAAAAGCGATAAAGGCGACGCTATCGCCGCAACCACCACCGAGAAGACCCTCATCCTGCACCTGCCGCCCGGCGAAAACGACGTGACCAAGGGAGCCAAAATTCCCCTTTCCAGTCTCGGCGCCGGTGACCGCGTGGTGGCATTCTACCGCGGACCCGCCGATCAGAAGGCCATCGAAGCCACCTCTCTGGTTGTCCGCACCAAAGCGGATTTTGCCGTGATTGCGGAGAAGGAGCGGGAGGACTGGCAGAAGCGCGGCACCAGCGGAACGGTGGCCGCGATTGACGCCGCCGCCAAGACTCTCACCATCAGGACCGGACAGAAGTCCATCGCGGTCGCGCCCTCGGAAAAGACCGAATTTCTCCGCTATGCTCCGGATTCAGCAAAGTTCAGCGACGCCAAGCCCGGTC
The DNA here is from genome assembly GCA_963768385.1 of Bryobacterales bacterium. Classification (GTDB taxonomy): domain Bacteria; phylum Acidobacteriota; class Terriglobia; order Bryobacterales; family Bryobacteraceae; genus Fen-178. The sequence continues at coordinate 114,903 of CAVYHQ010000009.1, read as the reverse complement.
CCTTCGCCGAAATCAAGGTGGGCGACCAAGTCCTCGTTCTGGGCGACAAGACCGCGGACGGCGCTTCTGTCAAGGCCGAGAAAGTGTTGTCGGGCACTTTCCGCCAGTTGGCGGCAACCATCAGCTCCATCAACGCTGCAACCGGTGAAATCGTAATTAAGGACCTGGCTTCGAAGAAATCCCTGACCCTCCGCGTGAATCCCGATACCACCATGAAGAAGCTCCCCGAGGTGACCGCCCAAATGCTCGCCCGGCGGTACGGCCCGGCTGGTGGGCAATTCAATGTGCAGGCCGGTCCGGGCGGGGCGCCCTCTGGGCCCGGAGGTCAGCGCGGCGGTGCGCGTGGCGGCGACATTGGGCAGATGCTCGATCGCTTGCCAGCGATGCCGCTCTCGGAACTGAAACGCGGCGATGCCATCATGGTCTCGACGACCCAGGGAGGCGACGCGAGTCGCGTCACCGCCGTGATGCTCCTGGCGGGAGTCGAGCCTCTTCTGACCGCTTCTCCCAACGCCACTCGGGACATCATGAGCGGCTGGAACCTGGGCGGCGGCGGTGAGGGAGCTCAGTAGGGTAACATGTTCAACTCGCGAACGATCGGCTTCTTGCTTTTGGCAGCCGCACTGACGGTGTTCAGCGTGCCGGCCCAACAGACAACCGGGACCCTGCGTGGCGTCCTGACGGACGACTCGGGCGCCATCATTCCCGCCGCGACAGTTTCCATCGCGAGCAGTGGCGTGCAGAAGTCGGTTCGCACGCAAGGCGATGGGAGCTACATGTTTGCCGGCCTCCTGACGGGCCAGTACACGGTGCGGGTGACGTTCCCCGGCTTCGCGCCTTTTGAACGGGTGGTCGCCATCTCGGCTGGAAGCACCATGCAGCTTCCCATTCAACTCAAGGTGAGCGCCGCCGAGAAGCAGGAAGTGACGGTCCAGGGCGAGGCGGGCCCGAGCCTCAGCGTCGAGCCGGACAACAACGCCACCGCGCTGGTACTGAAGGGCGAGGACCTCGCCGCGTTGCCCGACGATCCGGACGACCTGGCGGACGCCCTCCAGGCGCTGGCCGGTCCCGGCGCCGGTCCCAACGGCGGCCAGATCTATATCGATGGATTCAGCGGTGGCAATCTGCCTCCCAAGGAATCCATCCGCGAGATCCGCATCAACCAGAATCCCTTTTCGGCGGAGTACGACCGGCTGGGCTTCGGCCGCATCGAAATCCTCACCAAGCCGGGCAGCGACACCTTCCGCGGCAGCGTGTTCTTCAATGAAAGCAACGGCGTTTTCAACTCGCGCAACCCGTTTGTCCAGAACAAGCCGGACTACTCGAACCAGATGTATGGCGGCAACTTCGGCGGTCCCATCAACCATCGCTCTTCGTTTTACGTGGACTTCAACCGGCGGGATATCCAGGACAACGCCATTATCCACGCGATTTTCCTGGATCCCAACACGCTGCTTCAAAGCAATATCGATACCGCCGTGGTGACCCCCAACGTGCGCACCACCATTGGCCCGCGAGTGGACTACCAGTTGAGCAAGAACAACACCCTGGTAGCCCGCTTCGAGTATGGAACGGGCTATCGGGACAACACCGGCATTGGGGGCACTACGCTGCCGGCGCTGGGCTACAACACGACCAGCAATAACCAGAACCTGATGCTCACCGAGACCGCCATCCTCAACTCCCGGGCGGTGAACGAAACCCGCTTCCAATGGACGCGCAGCTACAGCAATTCGCTGGGTAACAATTCCATTCCGCAGCTCAGCGTGGCCGGCGCATTCACCGGCGGCGGCAATCAGAATGGGCATTCCTACAGCACGGCGAAACACTTCGAGGTGCAAAACTACACTTCGCTTTCCCGCGGCACGCATACCGTACGGTTCGGGCTGCGCCTCCGCCGCGAGAGCAGCCAGTCCTACTCCCCGTCGGGTTACGGTGGCACGTTCTCGTTCCTGGGCGGGATCGGGCCGGTGCTGGACGCCAATAACCAGGTGGTGATCGACCCCACCACCGGGCTGCCCGAGTCCACCCAGATCACCTCCATCGAACAATACCGCCGCACCTTACTGTTCCAGCAACTGGGAGACACGCCGGCGCAGATCCGGGCGCTGGGCGGCGGAGCTTCTCAGTTCACCATCTCCACTGGCAACCCCTATGCCAGCGTCACGCAGATCGATGCCGGCCCGTTTGCCCAGGACGACTGGCGCATGCGCCCGAATTTCACCCTTAGCGTGGGGATGCGTTACGAAATCCAGACCAACATTTCCGACCATAGGGATTGGGCGCCGCGCCTGGGCTTCGCCTGGGCCCCCGGCACCGCCAAGAACGGGCGGCAGAAAACCGTAGTCCGCGGCGGCTTCGGAATGTTCTACGACCGCATCAATGAGAACCTCACCATGCAGGCCTGGCGCCTCAACGGCGTCAACCAACTCTCATACCTGGTGCAGAACCCGGACTTCTTCCCGAATGTGCCGCCGCTCTCGACGCTCACCCCGCAGCAGAACAGCATCTACCGGCTGGACCCCAATCTCCGGGCGGGCTACAGCATGCAGAGCGCCATCGGCGTGGAGCGGCAGTTGCCCCGGAACACCACGCTCGCCGTCACGTACACCAACACGCGCGCCCTGCACCTGCAGCAGACCGTGCCCATCAATGCTCCCATACCGGGCACTTACGCCACGGGTCAGCCCGGCCTCGGCCAGCGGCCCTATGGCGCCGCCGCCGGAAACCTGTTCGAGTACGAATCGGGCGGGATCATGAAGCAAAACATCTTCATGGCCAACTTCAACACGCGGTTCAACAGGAACGTCTCGCTGTTCGGAAACTACTCGCTCAACTATGCCAACGATCTGCCCGGTTCGCCGTCGAATCCTTTCAATTTCTTGCAGGACTGGGGGCGGTCGACGCTGGACACGCGGCACCGGTTCCAGTTGGTGGGCTCGGTGATGGCGCCGCACAGTGTGCAGTTCAGCCCGTTCCTGACTTTGAATTCCGGCCGTCCGTACAACGTCACGCTGGGCCGCGATCTGTACGGCGACACGTTGCGGAATGCCCGTCCCGACCTGGCCACCGGTCCCGGGCCGAACATTGTATCGACCCCGTTCGGTTATTTCAACACCAATCCGGTTCCGGGATCGAGCCTCAATCTGGTTCCGCGGGACTACCTGACGGCTGCGGGCCTGGTGTCCTTCAATCTTCGAGTGGGCCGCACGTTCGGCTTCGGTCCGCCCCGCCGCCCGAACGCCGTCAGTTCCGGTAGCGATGGCATGGGCGGCGGCCGCGGTGGCGGTGGCCGGGGGGGCTTTGGCGGCGGTGGCGGCCGCGGCATGGGCGGCGGCGGGGGCCGCGGTGGCGGCGGTATGCGCATGGGCGGCGGCGGCCGCGGCGGCATGGGAGCCACGGGTGCCACCTCCGAGCATCGCTACACGGTGACTCTCTCGGTGATGTTCAACAACATCCTGAACCACGTGAACCCGGGCGGGTATCAAGGCATCCTCACCTCGCCGCAGTTTGGCCAAGCCACCTCGCTGAACAGCGGTTTCGGCGGTGGCGGCGCGGGCGGCGGTGTAGGCGGCTTCGGCGGTGGCACTGCCGCCAACAACCGGCGCATCGAGCTGAATACGCGCTTCTCGTTCTAGTTCAGATGCCGCGTGAGCCGGCGGCGGAACCGTGCCACAATGCGTGATAGTGGATCCGTCCTCTCTTGAAAACGCCGATACCGGCCGCCGGGGTCCGTATCTGTGGCTGTGCGGTGTGCTGTCGCTGTATGCCGCGGTGTTCCTGATTTATTCCCAGACCTGGGCCTTCACTTGGGATGAAAGTTATCATCTGCTGGCGGCGCAATTGATGGGCGCCGGCAGAACGCCATACATCGATTTCTGTTTCCCGCAGACGCCTCTGAACGCCTACTGGAACGCGGCGTGGATGCGCCTGTTGGGCCAGAGTTGGCACGTGCCGCACGCCTTGGCGGCGTTGTTCACGATCGGCGCGGTCCTGTTGACGGCCGATTTTGTGTTCCTCCGCTTCCCCGTCCGAAGCTGGCGGTTGGCCGCCGCCATCACGGCCGGCCTGGCCACCGGCCTGAACGCCATGGTGTTCGAGTACGGGCCTCTGGCGCAGGCTTACGGCATCTGTCTGTTCGCGTTGGCTGCGGCCTTCCGGATTTCCGTGCGCGCGGTCGATCGAAGTGGACCGCTCCTGCCCGCCGTAGCCGGCTTCTTCGCCGGCGTGGCGGCCGGTTCGTCGCTCTTGTCGGCTGCCGCCGCCCCCGTGTTGCTTGGCTGGATGCTGTTCTACAATCGCGCGGGCCGCCGCTGGACGAAGCTCATGGCGTTCGGCGTCGGAATGGCGATTGCCTGGGCGCCGGTGTTCCGGCTGTTTTGGCTGGGGCCGCGACAGACCTGGTTCAACGTGGTTCAGTATCACGCCTTCTTTCGCAAGCTGTATTGGCCCGAGACGACGCGCCACGACCTGGAAATCCTGACATCCTGGATCGACTCCGGGCAGGCCCTGCTGCTCGGCCTGCTGGCGGTGTTCGGCCTGCTTTACGTTGCGCGTAGAAGCCGCTGGCCGCACGCGTTGAAGGCGGAGTTCTACCTGTGCGCATGGCTCGCGGCCGCCCTGTGCGCCTGGGTTGGCCGCGCCCATCCCACCTTCGCACGATATTTTCTGTTGACCGTGCCGTTTCTGACGATTCTGGCTGTGGCGGGGCTGTATGCGATCGTCTCCCGCGTGCTCGAGCCGGACCGTGCGCTCTGGCCAGTGGTGCTGGTTTCGGTGCTGTTCGCGCTGGGATTGGGCAAATCGCTATATGAACGAAGGGAATACAATTGGAGCCCATACGAACGGTTAGCGCGCAAGGTCGACCAGGTGACGCCGCGCAACGCACTCCTGTTCGCCGATGAGCCAATCTATTTTTTGACCAGGCGCACGCCCCCGCCGGGATTCGAGTTGTACTACAGCCACAAACTCAACCTGCCCCCCGCGGAAGCGGCGCTCATGCACATCCTCACCGAAGCCGAGGTCAAGCGCCAGGTGCAAGCGGGAATGTTCGCCACCGCCTATAGCTGCGACGACGACCAAATCGACGACTTCGGGCTGAAGAAACTGTACCAGCAGCATGTGGACCTGGACGACTGCAGCATCTTTTGGGACCGGAAGAAATAAGGGACTCAGCCGGGGCGATTCCCTTTTAGATCCGCGGTTGGGGGCAGGTCGGGGACCCGCCCATTCCTCGCGTGCGGAAGAGAAAGCGGAGGCCTCGACAAAACAACTGCTGGCAGCCTAGCCCTTTTGTCCAATCCTGCCGATAGCAGTTTCTGGGATGGAATCTAGCGTGAACGAAGCCGAGACGGGCGCTACAATGGGTCTTGTGAAGCCCTACTACAAAACAAAAGGCGGTGCGATTGTTTTAGGGGATTCGCTGGAGTACATGGCCGGTCTACGCGCGGAATCCGTGGACCTGATCGTCACCAGTCCGCCGTTCGGCCTAGTGCGGAAAAAGGACTACGGAAACGTCGAGAGCCACGAGTACGTCGATTGGTTCAAGCAGTTCGGAGTGGAGTTCAAACGCCTCCTGAAGCCGTCTGGATCACTGGTCATCGACATTGGAGGCGCTTGGATTCCTGGCCAGCCCACCCGGTCCCTGTACCACTTCGAGCTTGTAATTATGCTCTGTCGGGAGGTGGGGTTTTACCTCGCACAAGAGTTCTTCTGGTGGAACCCGTCAAAGCTCCCCAGTCCCGCGGAATGGGTGACCGTCCGGCGCATCCGTGCGAAGGACGCGGTCAACTGCGTCTGGTGGCTGTCTCCGACCCCGTGGCCCAAAGCCAGCAATAGACGGGTCCTCGCGCCCTATAGCAACGCGATGAGGGGTCTCCTGAAGAACGGCTACAGGGCGAAGCTCCGCCCGAGCGGGCACGACATCAGCGACAAATTCTCGCGCGACAACGGGGCAGCAATCCCGCCGAACCTTATCGCTATCCCGAACACCGAGAGCAATTCCTACTATCTGCGATACTGCACGGAACATGAGATCAAACCGCACCCGGCGCGCTTCCCGGCGACATTGCCGGAGTTCTTCATACGGATGCTGACCGAACGCGGTGATATGGTCCTGGACCCGTTCGCCGGCAGTTGCGTCACGGGCGAGGTCTGCGAACGGCTGAAGCGCAAGTGGGCCTGCGTGGAATTGCGGGAGGACTATCTCAAGGGGGCGTTGGGGAGATTCGAGCGGCCGGTGGCTCCCGAGCAGGGTTCGATGTTCGACATTGGCGGAGAGGAGATCAGTTATAAGATCCACCATCCCGGCGTGATGTGGAACGGGCACGAAGACCCGTTGCCGGAGGATGGGGGGAAGAGGCGGATTCTGAGTGCCCGCAATACCGGCTAGTCAACTTATAACCGCAATCACGGATGCCATTCGGGAGTCCGGGTATACCGGGCAATTGGCTTCACCCATCAGGACCCATCCGCGGCGGTTTCTGGTGATAGGGCCGTCGGGCAGCACAGTGCTCTCTGTCTACGCCTGGACCCTGACATTCGGCGGACGGCCCAGTTTGGCAAACGAGTACCGCATTCAGATGACCAGCGTCAAGTCTCCGTTGCAACTGGCGGACGACGGGCCGACGGTGCTGATCGGCTACGAGCCGGCCCTGGGACTCTTTGCGGGCTTCGACATAGAACGGCACCGTACATTCACGCCCGGCTCGTCATCCGTGCAGATCGACAGGACAGAACTCCGGCGCGCGGAGACCGACGGCTTGAGTTTCCACCGCAAGAGCAACGACGAAATCGCGGTGGGAATCCGACCCGATATGTTTGTGGCTTACTGCCTCAATGCCTCTCTCCTCCACCGCTATGGCCGCGAAGCAAACGTGCTTCGGCTCTTGAATCAGGCATCCCGTCTTCAGCAGCCAGCACCCCAAGACGTGAAGGTCTTATCTGCACAGCGGCAGCGGGTGGTGCAGGAGGTGAGCCGCCTGTCCCGCCTAGCCAGTTTCCGGCAACAGGTTCTATTCGCCTACGGCAACCGTTGCGCTGTGACCCGCGTGCAACTCCGGCTGGTCGACGCCGCGCATATCCTGCCTGTCGGGGCGGACGGCAGCACGGATCATGTGAGAAACGGTATCGCGCTTTCCCCGACCTATCACCGGGCCTTCGATGCAGGTCTGATATATCTTGACGACCGTCATCATATGCGCCTGAACGAAGGGCAGCTTCACGTGCTGGAACGGATGGATCTTGCCGGAGGCGTGGACACGTTCCGGCTCCGCTCGGCCAGATATTCCTGCCGCCGGACCCGAACCAGCGCCCATCGCAGGATTTTATCCAACGCGCCAACCGATTCCGGCAGATCACGCCGTAGCGCGCCACGTTTCAAGCGTCCCCTTCGGGTTGACGCTGTATCCCTCCGCCCCCCACGCCCCCGGCGTTTGCGCGAGTTCCGCGGCATGTCCTACAATCTCTAGTGGGATACGGGTGAATCCCGCTGTGCAGTTGTTATGAACATTTCCGTGAAAGGCCAATACGCCTTGCAGGCCATCTTCGACCTGGCTTCGCAACGTCCCGGCGAGCCGGTGAGGATCGCCGATATTGCCCGCCGCCAAAAGATCCCCCAGAAGTTTCTCGAGCTGATCCTGGGGGGATTGAAGCAGGCTGGCTTCGTGGAATCCCGCCGTGGCGCGGAAGGGGGCTACCTGCTCGCCCGGCCTGCCGAATCGCTCACGGTGGGAGAGGTGTTGCGCTCCATCGACGGCCCGCCGCAGGGCCCGGGCCGGCCGCGGCGCAAGGCTGAGACGCCCTTCACGGACATGTGGCGGCAGGTGGACGGCGCGGTTTCGGAAATCATCGACAAGACCACTTTCGCGGGCCTGCTGCGCGGCTGGACCGAGAAGCAAAACAAGTACGTGCTCAATTGGGAGATCTGAGTTGCGAATCTACGACGACAACTCCTTCAGCATCGGCCGCACGCCGCTGGTCCGGCTGAATCGCGTTCCCGGCGGCGGCAAAGCCATTCTTCTCGCCAAGGTGGAAGGCCGCAATCCCGCCGCTTCCGTCAAATGCCGCATCGGCGCGTCGATGATATGGGACGCCGAGAAGCGCGGCCTTCTCAAGCCCGGCAAAGAGCTCATCGAGCCTACCAGCGGCAACACCGGGATTGCGCTGGCGTTTGTCGCCGCCGCGCGCGGATATTCCATCACCCTGACCATGCCCGAGACTATGTCACTCGAGCGGCGCAAGCTGCTCCGGGTGCTGGGGGCCAACCTGGTGCTCACCCCGGGGCCCGAAGGGATGGCCGGCGCCATCTCCAAAGCCGAAGAAATCGTGGCCTCCGATCCCAGGCGGTACGTGCTGCTGCAACAATTCAAAAACCCCGCCAATCCCGAAATCCATTTCCGTACCACGGGTCCGGAAATCTGGGAAGACACCGATGGCTCGATCAACGTCTTCGTTTCGGGCATTGGCACGGGCGGCACCATCACCGGCGTCTCGCGCTATATCAAGAGGGAAAAAGGCAAGCGGATTCTTACCGTCGGCATTGAGCCGTCGGCCAGCCCGGTGATCGCCCAGCACCTCGCGGGACAGCCCCTGAAGCCCGGCCCGCACAAGATTCAAGGGATCGGCGCCGGTTTCATCCCCGACACCCTCGACCTTTCCGTAGTGGACCGCGTGGAACCCGCCACCAACGAGGAGGCCATCGAAATGGCGCGGCGCTTGTCGAAAGAAGAGGGTATCCTGGCCGGCATCTCGGGCGGCGCGGCGGTGGCCGTGGCGGTCCGCCTGGGCAAGGAGCCTGAATTTGCGGGCAAGACCATGGTCGTATTGCTACCCGATGCCGCCGAACGCTACCTCAGCACGGCGCTGTTCGAGGGAATGTTCGAGGAGTAGAAAAAAAAAGAAGCGGGCGCGTTTGGGTGATAGGGGTGAGTGCGCCCGCTGTCGTAACGGGGATTTACCTTTTAGACGACTAAACACTCGGTCAAAGTTACAAGTTTCGGGAAAGATTTCAGTCGAGAAAAAGGGCTATTTTTCGCTAGCCCTTTAGAGCTATCTCCTTGGGAGCTACAATCTTGGCAGGTATGCGGTTTCCACCGGAGACAGTTCTCATGACGGTTCTGGCCGCGGCTGCGGCCTGGGCCCAGGAGCAGCCGTCCGCCACCCCCGCACCGCCCGTGCTGGAGAACTCCGGCAAGCCCATGCTGCTGCCGTTTGGGTGCACCGAAGACGATGTCCAGTGGGCCGGCTTGAGCTGCTCGGCGGATGAGCCGTGCCCCGTCTATCTGGAACTGGCCGCCGTCGAGTCGGCGGTGCCCCCTGGGTCCGGCAGGATTTTCGCGGCCGGCAACATCCATTCCTCGGCTGTGACGCTCTACTCCGTGCTGCTGGCGAGCGAGGATGGGGGGCACACCTGGCGCGAGGCGCACGAACGCATCCGCGGCGCCTCCCTGGACCGTATTCAGTTTCTGGATGCCGAACTGGGCTGGACCAGCGGCCAGGTGCTGTCCCCTCTTCCCCAGGATCCGTTTCTGCTCCTGACCTCCGATGGCGGCAAGACATGGCGCGCGCGCGCCATCTTCAGCGAGAGCCGCGTCGGCTCTATCCAGCAGTTCCATTTCAGCGCCAAGGACAGTGGCAGCCTGATCATCGACCGGGGGCCGGGAAGCGAAGGCGACCGTTACGAGCTGTGGGAATCTCCCGACGGCGGCGAAAGCTGGACGATCCGGGAAACCAGCGACCGGCCGTTGAAGCTGAATCCCTCGCCGGCGACGCCCTCCGAGTGGCGTGCGCGCGCCGATGGTCCCACGCAGTCGTTCCACCTCGAGCGCCGCCAGGGCGAGCGTTGGGTTTCGGTGGCCGCATTCGCCGTCAAGCTCGGGGCTTGCCAGCCCTGAAGCGCGATTCCATCAAGAGATTTCCCAAATTGGCCGAAGAGTAGAGTGGGCAGGTTCCGAGCCTGCCCGCCAAGTCTGTGGCATTAGAATTGCTCAACAAATTCATAGAAATGAGGGCACTATAATGATGGTCGCAACGGGTCTCGCAATTTTAGTGGTGTTTTGCCTGCTTCTTTCCATGGTGGAAACGCCCCCGGATGTGGGCCGGTGACACATTTCCAGGCAAATCCGACACAGGGACGGTGAAGCGGCCAGGCCGCTCCGTCATCTCCGCGCCTCAGATTACCTGGATGCCGTGGCGTTCAGCTTCCTTCCGAAGTGCCCTATCCATAGTCAGGATCGCTGCGTCTTCGCGGCGCGCCAAGGCGATATAGAACATGTCGTACGCCGGCCTCCGGTTCCTCCGAGCCAGAAAAAAAGCCTCCCGCCACAGGTCCTTGCAAGATACCAGATCGTCCACCAGGTCGATTGCGAGTTCCAAGGCTTCATTACAAATGTTCAGGTCCAGGCGATCGAATTGGTGATACTTCCAAATCGCGTTAACCACTTCGGGAACCAGCAGCTCCGGCGCCATCACCGTGTCTGCCTCTTGAATAGCGCGCACGAAATCGCCGGCCCGGCCGCGCTTCAGCACGACTTCTAAAGCCGCGCCGGCATCCAGGACCAGTCTCACCGGTTACGGTCCTCTCGAATCAAGCGTGCGGCGTCGGGGAGCTTCTTCGTCTGCGAATGATCCATGCCCGCAATGGCCTCCAGCACTTTCTTGCGACGGGCCTTGGCATCCATCTCCACCCCAAGCCCGCGCGACAGCACCGCCAGGGTCTGTTGTGCGAGGCTGCGGTGTTCTCGCTCCGCCTGCTCCGCCAAGCGGCGGTAGATATGGCCGGGGACGTTGCGAACTTGAATCATCGCCATGTTTCCATCCTAACGCAGTGATGCGTTTTGCTGCAATATGCATGCATCATCGCATGGTGGATCTGAGGAGAGTTGGGCGGTAAAGCGCGAACCAGCCGGGCAGGGGAGCGCTTCCCCTCGGCCTGGCAATGGGGGTATGATGAGCCTTCTAGGCAGGGGAGCGCTTACGCTGGCCCGCTGGATTCGCCATTTGCTTTGTGCGTCCATGTTTTTTCGAGGAACTTGGGACATAAGAACACCTAACAGGAGGACGGCCACGGTTAGATGGTGCATTACTGCACTTTCCTTTGGGATTGGAATACCATAGAATCCGTAAGAAAGGTGCATAACGCCCTTGAGGGCGGAGCACTTGCCTTCTTTGCGCTGCTTGTACTCTTCGATGTGCTTGGGCACCTCTCTGAAGATGAACATCCTGCGCGAGCTAAATGTTTCGAGAGAGTTGGCCTCTGGTGTTTCGGAATAGCAGTACTGGCCGAAATAGTCGCATTTCCATATAGCGAGCGAAATGACGCACTGTCGATCGAACAGGACGCACGACAAAAAGACAAGATTGCTACCCTAGATAACTCGACGCAAGCCCTGAAAACCACCGCAGAAACGGCCCGCAAACAAGCCGAAGACGAAGCCGCGGCCCGCATCAAGGTAGAAAAGCGGTTGATCTGGCAAGGGCCAAGAGACGGCCTCCTGTACGGAGCGCAGGACCTCTTTAATGAACGGCTCAAGCCATTCACTGGACAAACAGTCGCAACGGAGGTCTGTGGGCCGCAAGCCTTTGACCAAGGAGGAATGCCAGGGGAAGCAATGTTGGCGGAAAACGCCCTCTCGCGGGTACTTATCCACGCCGGATGGAAGGTCGATCTACTCCGGTTCCCAACAATCATACCAGGCTGCGCCGCTGAAACAATCTTTCTAGGAGTGCGTCCGGACGCTCCACAACGAACACGCGATGCTGCGGTCGAATTGCAAACTATCCTCAATGAAGTACTTCTACAAAATAATGACGGACCGTCCCGTACTCCACCACCGGCAGGGAGCGGCCATTGGGATGGAGAGCCATCGGCTGCGAACATAATCTCGATTACGATCGGCAGGCATCCACTATATCCGCATCCGCCCAAAACGAAGAGCAAGTAGGCCAAGCTGAACCACCGTCCGACGTTAAGGAAGCAGAGAATGCGATTCCGTTCCCCTTCCGCGCGACCTGCAGCGCGTGCTACGCGGAATCCGCCGTCAACCGTGTCGTGACGGTTTCCAAGACCGAAAGTCAACCCCACTACCCGGCGCATCTCTCCAAGCGCTATTGCAATCTGCAATCAACGCTCTGTTCAAGCACCACCCCCATTTGCCGCTGCGTTTCCCCTGATCTATACTGAATACTTGAACTACAATGCCGAAACGCACCTTTCAACCGAATAATCGTCACCGTGCGAAGACTCACGGGTTCCGCTCCCGCATGGAGACCAAGAACGGCCGCGCGGTGCTGGCGCGCCGCCGGGCGCGGGGCCGCAAGAAGCTCACGGTCAGCTCCGAGAGGTAGTGCTCCATCACTGGTTTTCCGAAACGTGTCCGTCTGCTGCGATCGAAAGATTTCCGAAGAGTCTATGAAAAGGGAACGCGCTACTCCGGCCCTCTCTTCGCGGCCTTTTGCGTCCATGAAGCGCAGCCCGATGGGCCTCGAATCGGCTTTACTGTGCCCCGCGCGCTCGGCCATGCCGTGGCGCGCAATCGGATCAAGCGGCGCCTCCGCGAGGCCGTCCGCTTTCACCTGGATCGGTTGAACCCGCAGTGGTCCATCGTCATCAATCCGCGCCGCAAGGCCTTGGATGCTCCGGCGACGGAGTTGCAGCGCGAAGTGGAGCGGCTGTTTCTCCGCTGCAATGGATCTTAGTGCGGGCGCTTGGCGTATACAAGTTTTGGGTCTCCCCTCTGCTGCCCTCGGCGTGCCGCTTTCTTCCGAGCCTGTTCGGATTACATGCGCGAGGCCGTCGAGCGATATGGCGCGGCAAGGGGCGTGTGGATGGGGTTGTGCCGCGTGGCGCGATGCCATCCGTTTCATGCCGGCGGCTTCGATCCCGTCCGGTGACGCGCGATTTTCGTAACGGAATCTGTCAGCATGGCCGAATCGGTAAAGGGCGGCGGCGACCCTAAGCAGCCGCCCCAAGAAATGTCGATGGAAGTGCGGCTCCTGCTCGCCTTCCTCCTGATGGGCGCGGTGATGTTCCTCACGCCCTACTTGTTCAAAACCGCGGCGCCACCGCCGCCCGTCAAGAAAGTGGAGCAGGCCGCGCCGGGCCCAGTGGGCGCCCCGCCGCAGCCTGCCCCGGAGATCGTTCCGGCAGCGCCGGTTGCCGAAAAGGCGAAGGTGGAACGCCCGGCCAAGAAGGGATCCTCCAAGACGGTCCCATCCGCCCCCACCACCCCGCAAAAGGTCGAGCCCGCTTTGGTCGTCGATACCGATCTGTTCACGGTTGCCTTCAGCAACCAGGGCGCCACCGTGCGGAGCTGGCGTCTCAAGAAATACCGGGGTAACGACGGCAAGTATCTCGAGTTGGTGAACGTCGCGGCGGGCCTGGAATACCCTTTCTCGCTCTATTTCCCCGATAAGCAGCCCACCGCCAAAGTCAACTGGACATACTACACGCAGACGGGCGACCCCGATGGCCTGGGCGTCGCCTACGCCTTTTCCGACGGCCACACTTCCGTCCGCAAGGTCTTCCGCTTCCAGAAAGACAGCTACCTTCTACACGTTTCGAGTGAGGTCACCACCGACGGTCAGGCCGTCCCGCACATGATCGAATGGCGCGGAGGCTTCGGCGACTTGACCGTGGCGAACGCCGTGGGAAACCAGAGCACCCTGTACTTCGACGTGGCTCAGAACAAGCTCGTGGAGCAAAGAGCCGGCGCCGCCAAGAACGGCCCGTTGGCGGCCAGTGGTAATTTCTCGTTCGCCGGGCTCGCCGATAAGTTCTTCGCCGCGGTCTTCCTGCCGGACAACAATGCCGCCATGCAGGAGGTGACCTTCAGCGACACGGTCCGTACGGCGTTCGAAGAGAAACCCGCTCCGTTCGTCGGCGCCGCCGTCTCGGACGGCGCCACCAACCGGTTTGCCCTGTTCATTGGCCCCAAGGACGTGGACCTGCTGAAGCGCGTCAATCCCAAGCTCGAACAGGTGGTGGACTTCGGCTGGCTGTCCTTCCTCGCCAAGCCGCTCTTCCTCATCGTCAACTGGTTCAACGACGCTTTCATCCACAATTTCGGCTGGTCCATCGTGGTGGTCACCATCGTCATCAACTTCATTCTGTTCCCTTTGCGCCTTTCCAATATGAAGTCGATGAAAAAGATGCAGGCGCTCAAACCGCAGATCGACGCCATCAACGCCAAGTACAAGAACATCAGCATCCGCGATCCGAAAAAAGCCGACCAGAACCAGGAGGTCATGGCCCTCTACAAGAAGTACGGCGTCAACCCCATGGGCGGCTGTTTCCCCATGCTGATTCAGATTCCGTTCTTCATCGCGTTTTACAAGGTGTTCAATGTTTCGGTGGAGATGCGCGGCGCGAGCTGGCTGTGGGTCACGGACCTTTCCCAGCCCGAGACCCTCCCCATCCACATCCTGCCCATCATCATGATCGCCAGCCAGTTCCTCATGCAGAAGATGACGCCGCAGGCCGCCGGCGACCCCAACCAGCAGCGCATGATGATGTTCATGCCGCTGATCTTCGGCTTCATGTTCTACAATTTTGCCAGCGGCCTGGTGTTATACTACTTGACCAGCAATTTGGTGAGTATCGGGCAGCAGTGGTTCTTCAACCACACCGCGTTGGCGGATGCAGCCGCCCAGTCGGTGGCGCCGCCCAAGAAGAAGAACGGCAGGAAATAACGCGTGACTGAGCGAAAATATTCCGTGGCTTCGATCGGTTCCCGGATCGACCAGTTTTTGCGGCCCACCCTCCGCAATGCAGGCTTCAAGGTCAACTACGAAACCCAGGACGTGGAGGCGCCGGACGATGCCTTTGAAACTCCGGACATGGTGGTGAGGTTTTCCGGGCCCGACGTGGACCTGCTGCTTTCCAACCGCGCCGAACTCTTGCTGGCGCTGGAGCACGTCACCATGGAGATGCTGCGGATGCCCTCCGAGGACCATTCGCGCATTTCCTTCGACGCCAACGACTATCGTCTGCTGCGGATCGAGGAGCTGCGGCTGAGCGCCATGACCGCCGCGGAGAAGGTCAAGCGCACCGGCGTGCCATTCCGCTTCAATCCCATGAACAGCCGCGAGCGCCGCGTGATCCACATAGCCTTGCGCGGCGAAACCGCGGTGCGTAGCGAAAGCTTCGGATCGGGCCCCGCGCGGCAGGTCGTCGTCTACCCCGCCGGCATGGCGAGCCTCTCCGAGCCTCCATACACGCCGCGTCCCCGTGGTTTCCGGCGCTGATTGAACCTTCAAGACACCATCGTCGCCATTTCCACTCCCCCCGGCAGAGGCGGCTTGGGCGTCGTGCGCCTGTCTGGCGCCGAAGCCCGCTCCATCGCCGAACACATCTTGCGCTTCTCCGGCGAGGTGGTATGGCGCCCCTGGCGTGTCCGGATGGCCGAACTCTCCGATCGCCAGGATAACCCAGTCGACCAGGTGCTGGTCGCATTCTTCGAGGCCCCGCACTCCTACACCGCCGAAGACGTGGTCGAAATCTCCTGCCATGGTTCGCCGGTCGTGCTGCGCTACGCCGTCGAGCGCGCGCTCGAGGCCGGAGCGCGCCTGGCCGATCCCGGCGAATTCACCTTGCGCGCCTTTCTCAACGGCCGCATCGATCTCCCGCGGGCCGAAGCCATTCGCGACCTGATCGAAGCCACCACCCTCTACCAGGCCCGCATCGCCGCGCAGCAGGCAGGCGGCTCGGTCTCGCGCCGCATCGCGCCGCTCAAGGAGCGGCTGATCGAGCTGATCGCGCTGCTCGAAGCGGGCATCGATTTTGCCGAAGACGACGTGAGCGTCGCGACGGCCGGTGAGATTCTACGCCGCCTCGAGCCGGTTCTCGAGGGCGTGCGCCGGCTTGCCGCCAGCTTCCAGTACGGCGGGCTGGTGCGCGCCGGCCTGACGCTGGCCATCGTGGGCCGCCCCAACGTGGGCAAGAGCAGCCTTTTTAACCGCCTTCTGGAGCAGGACCGCGCCATCGTCGCCAGCCTGCCCGGCACCACGCGCGACCTGGTTTCCGAGACTGCTTCCATCGGTGGCATCCCCGTGAAGCTGTACGACACTGCCGGCATCCGCCAGGGGGCGGAGCTGGTGGAATCGCTGGGAATCGAGCGCAGTTTTCAGGCCATGGACGAGGCCGATCTGACGCTGGTGGTGTGGGACGTTTCGCAGCCGCTCGACGATGAGGACCGGGCGCTGATCGCGCGCGCCGAGCGCCAGGGCCGCTGTCTCATAGCCGGCAACAAGTGCGACCTGCTTCCGAAACAGAGCCGCGAACGTCAGAGAGCGGTTGCTTCCATCTCCGTTTCCGCCCTTACCGGCGAAGGTATCGCGCAACTTCGCGAAGCGATTCTCGAGGCCCTGGCCCCCAAAGGCGCCTTCGAGCAGGAGACCGGTTTCATCACCAGCCTGCGCCACGAGCAATTGCTGCGCGAATCCGCCGGGTACCTCGAAAAAGCGGGCGCCGCTGTCGAAGCCGGCATTCCGCACGAGATGCTGCTGCTCGATCTCTACTCCGCTCTCCGCCCCATCGACGCCATCACCGGCGCCACCAACGCCGACGACATCCTCAACCGCATCTTCTCCACGTTCTGCATCGGGAAGTGAACCACACTGAAATGGTATGGTGGTAAATTATGTCTGAAAACACCACTCCCGCCCGCCCCATGGGCTTTTCCACGCGCTCCCTGCACGCCGGGCACACGCCCGATAAAGCCAGCCGCGCGCGCGCCGTGCCTATCTACCAGACCACGTCGTACGTTTTCGACGATTCCGCGCATGCCGCCGCCCTGTTCGCGCTCCAGCAGTTCGGGAATATCTATACCCGCATCATGAACCCGACCACCGACGTTTTCGAGCAGCGCGTGGCGGCGCTCGAAGGCGGCATCGGCGGCCTGGCCACGTCAAGCGGCCAGGCGGCGCAGTTTCTGGCCATCACCAGCCTGATGGGCCAGGGCGACGAGCTGGTGGCCTCCAGCACGCTCTACGGCGGCACCTACACGCAGTTCGACGTGAGCTTCCGCCGCATCGGCATCAACGTCAAGTTCGTCGAGCCGGACGATCCCGAGAACTTCCGCCAGGCCATCACTTCGAAGACGCGCGCGCTCTACGGCGAGACCATCGCCAACCCGCGCATGAACGTGTTCGATATCGAAAAGGTGGCGGCCATCGCGCACCAGGCCGGCGTGCCGCTGGTGATCGACAACACCATGGCATCGCCCTATTTGTGCCGTCCCATCGAGCACGGCGCCGATATCGTGCTCCACTCCGCCACCAAGTTCCTGGGCGGCCATGGCACCTCCATCGGCGGCATCATCATCGACAGCGGCAAGTTCCCGTGGAACGATAAGTTCCCCGCGCTCACCGAGCCCAGCCCCGGCTACCACGGCATGAAATTCACCGAGGTCTTCGGCAACCTGGCCTTCATCATCAAGGCGCGCGTGGAAGGCCTGCGCGATTTCGGCCCGTGTATCAGCCCCTTCAACTCGTTCCTTTTCCTCCAAGGCATCGAGACCCTGAAGTTTCGCATGGACCAGCACAGCCGCAACGCGCTCGCAGTGGCCCATTGGCTGGAGAAGAACCCGGCCGTTTCGTGGGTGAAGTACCCCGGCCTGAAATCCAGCCCCTATTACAAGCTGGCGCAGAAGTATTTGCCCAAGGGCCAGGGCAGCATCCTGACTTTCGGCATCAAGGGCGGGCTGGCGGCCGGACGCAAGCTCATCGATTCGGTGCAGCTCTTTTCGCACCTCGCCAATCTGGGCGACGCCAAGAGCCTGATCATTCACCCGGCCTCCACCACTCACCAGCAATTGACCGACGAGCAGCAGCTCGAAGCCGGCGTCACCAAGGACCTGGTGCGGATCTCTGTGGGAATCGAGGACGTGGAAGACATCATCTGGGACCTGGACCAGGCCATCGCGGCTTCGCAGAAGCAGGCATAGGGGCAGACCGGTGCAATTCGGTGTGCAATTCGGTGACAGGCTACTCAGTCTGAATTCGGTGACAGGCTACTCAACCACCGATGCCAGCTTCGATTCGACGGCGGGCCCCGCCCCTCACAGCCGAGGCGCCGGGCGAAGCGTTCCCCCCCGCGCCGTGCGGATCGTCGTGACGCTTATGCGGCCCCTGTAGGTCTTCCCGGCGAAGGGCTTGAAGAAAGCGAAAGCCCTTCGCCGAGAACCAATCGCGCTCCAGCTTAGAACAGGAGGCGGAACTGCAGTTGGAAGTTGCGCATCGCCACGGCGCTGGTTGCCCCGCCGAAGCCGGCGTTCTTCGGGTACTGCCGAGCCATGTTCAGGCTGCCGTCGGCATTGAACTGGTTGTTCACCAGCGTCATGCTCGTCGGGTTGCTGTACGTCGCAGTTGTGCTCCGGCCGTTGATCATGATGGTGTTGAGCGCGTTGAAAATGTCCGCCCGGGCCTCGAGCCGGACTCTTTCCGTCACGCGAATCCTCCGCACCACCGACAGGTCGAGTTGCTTGATCCAACAGTTGCGCAGGACGTTACGGCCTGACTCCATGCTCAAGCTGTTGTAGGTCGGCCCGGTTATCGCCGAGGTCGAGCCATTGAACTGGGCGAATTCGTTGGATGTACCCGCGCATCCGCCGCCGACCGCACTGGGGTTCACGTAGACCATCCGGCCGGCCCAGTCCGGCGACCCGGTGATGATCGCATTGGTGCCGTTGGTTTGGTAGCTGTAACCGAGGTCGTAGGCGGACCCCGACTGGATTGTCCCCACACCGGAAATCTGCCAGTCGCTCGTCAATGCCTTGACGATGGAACCCATGTCTTTTCTGCCCGGGATATTCCACACGCTGTTCAGCTTGATCAAATGCGGGGGTTGCGACATCAGGTTGCTCATCAGGTCCTCGTACTGCTGCCAATCGGAGCGAAGCGTGGGCACGCCGTTGACGTTTTGGTACCGATACGTCAGCCCCGTGTTGCCCTTGAGGCTGATCCCGTACGTGTAAAACGCTCCGAACGAGAACCCCTTCGAGAACCGCCGGGTCAGGCTGAACTGCAGCGAGTGATAGGTGTCGTGGAAGTCCGGCGCGTTCATATTGATCGGGCCGAGACCGGGGTAGGGACGAAGCAGATTCGCCGGGTAGGCATTAGCCCCGGGAACCGTGCTCGTGCCCAGCGTCGGGTCCTGGTACTTCGGTAGGTACGCCGTGCCGAAGTCGATCATGTTTTGGTTCTGAAGGCATGAGCCCTGGAAGCACCCCAGGCGGTTCCACCCGTGGTTGCCGACATACGACACGTCCGCGGCGAACCCCCCGCGGAACTCTCTCTGGACGCCCACATTCCACTGCAACGAGGATGGAATCTTGGCGTTGTACTCGAAGGTGACCAGCGTCGGCACCGGCTGCATGACCAACCCCTGCCCGAGCGTGGACAACAGCCCGTTGCGGAGGTCCGTAGCCGTTGCGGTCGGCGGATTGGCGGGGGCCGAGAACACCGTGTTCCCATCCGGCCGGTCGAAGAACAGCCCCATGCCGCCGCGCAGCACCCACTCCGACTTCCCCGTCAGGTCGTACGCAAACCCGAACCGCGGCCCCACCGCCAGCGCCGGCCAAGTGAAGTTGTATTTCGAGATCCCGTTGCCAGCCTGGACAATGCCGTTCAGCAAATTGCCCACGCCGGCAACAGGCGTCGCGATGGCCGCCTGCGTGTTCGCCATGCCCGCCACCGTCAAAACCTGCCCGGTGATCGGATTCATCGCGTTGCGAGTGTTGCCCGAGCACACCGTGGCGCCGTTCGTGCACCCTGTTTTGTAAAGCACCGGCGCCGCGCTCGCGGTCCACTTGTCGGGGAAGAAGTTCGACGCCTGCAGCAGGGCGTCGTACTGCGGCTGCTGGTGCACAAACCGCAGCCCGTAGTCCAGCGTCAGGCGCCTGTTCACCTTCCAGGTATCCTGAACGAAGAACTCCAACTGGTTGTAAAGCAAGTTGCCTTCGACGAACTTCGACTGCTGCAGGTCCTGCGTGAAGACCCCCAGCGCCGCGTTGGCGTAGCCGAACCCGGAGTCCAGGGAGTTGGTCGAGTCGTTGCCAAAGTTCACGTAGCCCTGGAAGCTCAGGTTGGCAACGCCGCCGGCGCCCACGTTCTGCGCCTTGTAGCTGTGGTTCAGGTAACCCCCGGCCTTGATCGTGTGAGAGCCCATGATGTGCGTCATGTTAATGGCGAAGTCCCGCGTCCGGTTGATGTTCAGCCAGCCGGGATATTGCAGGTTAGGCGGCGCCGCCCCGATGAGGGAGCCCCAGCCGAAGAGCGGTGGCAGGAGCAGTTGCTTGCCGTCCCAGTACGGCGGCTTGGTTAGCTGCATCATCGTGTAGCCGTAATACGACGTATTCATCACGCCCCAATTTGGATACAGCTCCGGGAAATTGCCGAGAGTCGTCAGGCGATTAGACGCTGCGTCGGTGAGAACGCCGTTGTTGTTGCCGCCCGCCAGCTCGTTTTGGATTTGCCCGTAGGTAAACTCCACGAACGTTGACGGGCTGATCATGTAGTCAATCGTGGCGCCCAGGTTGGTGATGTAGGGATGCGGTACGTAGGCATCCGAGAAGCCCGGAATGCCGCCGGCATTGCCGCCCGGTTGCACCACGGGCCGCTGCCGCTGCCCGGAGTACTTGGCCGTGATCCGCAGCTTCGACGTCGCCTGGTAATCGATTCGGACGGCTGGCTGCTGGGTCAACTGGGGCCAACTGGGAGGATCGATTTGGTAGTTGTAGTTCATCCCCGTCAGTTGGGTCACGTTGGGGAGCGGGTACTGGTTGAGCACCGCCACGCCGGGGGCATACAGCCGGCTGGCCGGAATCTGTTGGCCCGGGAAGGGCGCCCCGTTCGAGTAGTCCATCAGCGGCGCGAGCAGGTTGCCGTTCTGGTCGCGGCTCTGAGAGAAGTCGCCTGTGCGCTCGGCCGCGGTTGGCAGACGCAGCCGGACGGGGGTGCTTTGGAGGAGGACCGTCTGCGGCCGGAACTCGTGCGCGTAGAAGAAGAACAGCTTGTTCTTCCCGTTGATAATCTTCGGAATATAGACCGGGCCGCCAACAGTGTAGCCGTAGATTTGCAAGTCCGTATGCGGCTTCACGTCGCCCTCGGTCTGCTGCACCCACGACTTTGCGTTCCAGTTCGAGTTGGTGAGGATGGAGTAGCCTGACCCGTGCAACTCGTTCGTGCCGTTTTTGGTCACGGCCGTGATCTGCAATCCGCTCGACCGGCCGTACTCCGCCTGATACCCCTGGGTGAGGACCTTCACTTCCCCGATCGATTCGATGTTCATGGTCAGCATCTGGCCGTTGTTGCCCGTGTCCATGGCCGAGATGCCGTCCATCATGAGGTTGTTCTGGCTGGCGCCGCCCAGCCGCGTGGCTCCGGCGGAGGTTCCGTCCAAGCCATTTACGCCCGGAACAAACGCCAGCACATTTGCGAAGTTCCCGCGGGCGTACGGCAACTCGTCAACCTGTTTGTTTTCAATGGCGAACGACCGCTCGCCGCTCTGTGTCTGGATGACCACCGCTTCGGCGTTCACGGTGACCGATTCGGTGGTTCCGCCCACTTCGAGCATCAGCGGCGGCACGCCGACACGGTCGCCGCCGGTCACCATGATCCCCGCGCGCCGCGTGGTCTTGAACGCCGCGGCGCTGACCTCGACGGTGTACGTGTCGGGGGTCAAGTCCGGGACCACGTAGTCGCCCGTGTCGTTGGTGGCGACCGGGGCGCTCCTCGTGCCGCGCGCCTCGCTGATCAGAATCACGTGGGCACCGGGAACTACGGCTCCCGTTGAGTCTATCACCCGTCCCATCACCGTGCCGGTCGTGACCTGCGCCGGTACCGAAGGCGCCAGCAGGAACAAGGCCACGACGAGGCCGACGACGATGCTGCAAGTGCTACGTCTCATGCTTCCTCCTTTTCATGCCTTTCAACTGTTCGAACCACCCAATCGCCGTTGTGTTCACGCCCGCCTTGTGCCGGATGCGCCCAAACCGGGGCGTGGCAGTCGGCAGGCCGAATTCACACAAATAAACACAGCCTCTTAAGCCGGCCCACGACCGGCCTTCGTGGTCGTGTTTCGACTCACCCGAGTCGTCAGCCCCTCGATACCGTGCCGCGCAATCCGCGGCGCATGACTGTCAAGACGCTGAATTTAGAGGAAGAATATACCGGACGTGCTTGTCCGGCCCCCGCGACCGGATCTGCGCCCCGTTCGGCTCATCCCGTTCTTGTCCGCTGTGTGCCGCCGCCCCTCGTTTGGGCCGCGGAATTCAAGCGGGCGTGGTTGTCTCACGCGCGGAGCTAGCCCCGACCCCGTGATCGGTATTCACGTCCACCAAACTGAAACCTAGCGGTTCAAATAATATCCGATCGCGGGGGCCTTGTCAAGGAGAAAAGGAGCCGATGGAGCCGGTTTCTCATGTAAGGGCACGTTGGCAGAATTGGCGATTTGTCGCTGCTTCCAACGGTACTCAACTCGCAGCGGGTTCAGGCCCGCGTACGGCCGTTGACGTTTTGGTACCGATACGTCAGCCCCGTGTTGCCCTTGAGGCTGATCCCGTACGTGTAAAACGCTCCGAACGAGAACCCCTTCGAGAACCGCCGGGTCAGGCTGAACTGCAGCGAGTGATAGGTGTCGTGGAAGTCCGGCGCGTTCATATTGATCGGGCCGAGACCGGGGTAGGGACGAAGCAGATTCGCCGTGTAGGCATTAGCCCCGGGAATCGTGCTTGTGCCCAGCGTCGGGTCCTGGTACTGCGGCAGGTACGCCGTGCCGAAATCGATCATGTTTTGGTTCTGAAGGCACGCGCCCTGGAAGCACCCCAGGCGGTTCCACCCGTGGTTGCCGACATACGACCCGTCGGCGCCGAACCCCCCGCCGAACTGTCTCTGGACGCCCAAACTCCACTGCAACGAGGATGGAATCTTGGCGTTGTACTCGAAGGTGACCAGCGTCGGCACCGGCTGCATGACCAACCCCTGCACGAGCGTGGACAACAGCCCGTTGCGGAGGTCCGTAGCCGTTGCGGTCGGCGGATTGGCCGGGGCCGAAAACGTGGTGTTCCCGTCCGGCCGGTCGTAAAACAGCCCCATGCCGCCGCGCAGCACCCAGTCCGACTTCCCTGTCAGGTCGTACGCAAACCCGAACCGCGGCGCCACCACCAGCGCCGGCCAAGTGAAGTTGTATTTCGAGATCCCGTTGCCCGCCTGGATAATACCGTTCAGCAGATTGCCCACGCCGGCAACAGGCGTTGCGATGGCCGCCTGCGTGTTCGCCAGGCCCGCAATCGTCAACACCTGTCCGGTGATCGGATTCATGGCGTCGCGAGTGTTGCCCGAGCACACCGTGGCGCCGTTCGAGCACCCTGTTTTGTACAGCACCGGCGCCGCGCTCGCGGTCCACTTGTCGGGGAAGAAGTTCGACGCCTGGAGCAGGGCGTCGTACTGCGGCTGCTGGTGCACAAACCGCAGCCCGTAGTCCAGCGTCAGGCGCCTGTTCACCTTCCAGGTGTCCTGAACGAAGAACTCCAACTGGTTGTAAAGCAAGTTGCCTTCGACGAACTTCGACTGCTGCAGGTCCTGCGTGAAGACCCCAGTGCCGCGTTGGCGTAGCCGAACCCGGAGTCCAGGGAGTTGGTCGAGTCGTTGCCAAAGTTCACGTAGCCCTGGAAGCTCAGGTTGGCAACGCCGCCGGCGCCGACGTTCTGCGCCTTAAGGCTGTGGTTGAGGTAGGCCCCGGCCTTGAACGTGTGCCGCCCCCGGACGTGCGTCACGTTGATCGCCACGTCCAGGTCCCGGTTGATGTTCAGGTAACCAGGATACCGCTGGCGCCCCGGCGACGGTGCACTCCTGAATGGACCATCGAGTCAGCGTTCGAGGATCAAAAACTATATGTGCTTAGGGAGCTTGCTACTTGCCAGCGATTCGATAGCTCCGCTCGCCCCTTCCGGCTTGAAGGACTTGAGGGTGCGAAGCTGAGTCGTTTGAAGGGGGCTGTGGCGTCATATAACGATGCCACAGCCCCCTCCGGGCTTGAAAGAGCATTTAGCTCGCGATCACCAACCGAAGCGCACCTCCAACAGAATATTGCGGGCAGTGGCGGCGGCCGTAGCTGCGCCAAAGCCTGCGTTCGCCGGCAATGAGCGGCCGGAGTTTATGGTCCCGTTGGTGTACTCGGGGTTCGCCAGGGTCATGCTCGTCGGGTTGTTGAACGTAGCGGTATTGGACCGGCCGGTGATGGGCTCGGCGTTTACCGCGTTGAAGATGTCCGCGCGGAACTCGAAGGTCTTGGACTCTTTGAATTTCCAGAAGTGGAACCTGCGCACAACGGACACGTCCGGGATGATCTGGCGGCAGTACCGCATGTAATTGCGGCCCGACTCCAATTGGACGCTGTTGTAGCCTGGGCCCGTTACAGCGTTTTCGTTGTACCCGGCAAGCTGGGGGCCACACCCGTCGCCGAGGCCGGAGCCCAGAATCGGAGTGCCCGCAAGATCCGGAGAACCGGTAATGTTGACATTGCCTCCGTTAGTTTGGTAGGAGTAACCGAGAGTATAGGCCAATCCCGATTGCGCCGTCAGAACCGAGGAAATCTGCCAGTCCTTGGTCAGATGTTTAAGGAAAGCGCCCTGAGATGTGACCCCCGGGACGAACCAGGTGATGTTGGCCTTCACGAAGTTCGGTATCGGATCGAGGGTCGAATTCAGCGCCTCGTACTGCTGCTCATCGGACCGCAGCACCAGCGCGCCGCTCTGCCACGCGAACCGTTGTACCAGGCTGGTGTTGCCCTTGAGCTCGATTCCGCGCGTGTAATTTAACATGAACGAGACATTGTTGCTCAACCGCCGGTTCAGGCTCAACTGGATCGAGTGGTAGACGTTATGGAACTTCGGCGCATTCTCCGAGATTGTTCCCAAGCCTTGGTACGGCCGGAGCAGATTCGTGGTGTAAGCCGTCGCCCCTGGAACGGTGGAAGTGCCGAGCGTTGGGTCCTGATACTGCGGCAGATAGGCCGTGCCGAGGGGTATCTGGTTCTCGAGTTGTACCCCTTGTCCCTGCGTCGCCCCAAAGCGGTTATACGCGTAGTAACCCACATAGGACACATCGGCGACGATCCCGCCGGGGAGCATTTTCTGGACACCCATATTATACTGGAGATTCGCCGGGATCTTGGCGTTGTATTGGATAACGACCATCGACCCGACCGGTAGCGGGCTGAGCCCAACTTGGCCGACCGTCTGCAATTGCCCGTAGTACAGGTTCTGATCCGTAACGGTTGTGCCGGTCGCCGACGTCACGCCCACGTTGCCCGGCGTGTTGAATACCGTGTTCCCATCGGGACGGTCGTGGTACAGTCCGATGCCGCCGCGGATCACCCAGGACGATTTCCCCTTGACGTCCCATGCAAACCCGAACCGCGGTTCGACTGCCAACGGCGTCCAGACGGAGTTCGTGAATGCTTCCCCGTGACCCGCCGAAAGGACCCCGTCCGTCGGACTGCCCACGCCCGGAACCGGGGTCCCGATCAACACCTGCGAGTTCGCGCCGCCCGACGTGATGACCTGCCCGGTGATCGGATTCCTGGCGTCGCGGATGTTGCCGGAGCACGCCGTAGCGCCGTTGCTGCACCCAGTGGTGTAGAGTACCTGCGCGCCTGCCGTTGTGTATTGGCTGGGGAAGAAGTTCGACATCTGGCCGAACTGATCGTACTGCGGCGACAAATGTGTGAGCCGCATCCCGTAATCGAGGGTCAGGTGGGGCGTCACTTTCCAGTTGTCCTGGATGTAACCGTCGTAGGTGTTGTAGAGCCAGCTGCCTTCGACGTACGACGATTGCTGCAGATACTGGTCGTAGGTCCCCAGGACCGCGTTGGAGAAACCGAAGCCGCTGTCCAGGGGGTTGTTGGTGTCATTTCCGAAGTTGATGTAGCCCTGCCAGTACAGGTTCGCGAGACCGCCCCCCGCACCCGTATTCTGCGCCTTC
This sequence comes from Bryobacterales bacterium, assembly GCA_963768385.1. Lineage (GTDB taxonomy): Bacteria > Acidobacteriota > Terriglobia > Bryobacterales > Bryobacteraceae > Fen-178. The sequence continues at coordinate 88,923 of CAVYHQ010000009.1, read as the reverse complement.
CAACTGTGGTTGTAATAGAACCCCGCCTTAATGGTGTGCTGGCCCCAGACCTTCGTCAAGCTGGCTGAGACGTCCTGCGTGTGGTTGACGTTCAGGTAGCTGGGGAAGAGCAGGCTCGGCGGGCCGCCGGTGACTAGGCCTCCCCATCCCCAGGCCGGAGGCATGTTAAGGGCGCCGTTGCTATATTCCGGGGCCTTGCTTCCTTGTTGCTGCATGATCGAGTAGGCGTAATAACCGGTAGCCAGCTTGCCCGCATTCGGATACAAGTTCGGGAGGGCGCCCAGAGTATTGCTGTGGTTGGCCGCCGGATCCGCGAGGACGCCGCTGGGCGACCCGCCGCCTGCCAACTGGTTCTTGATGGTGCCGTAGGTCGCCTCAAAGACCAACGAGGGCGTAATGACCCAGTCCACGGTACCGGTGACGTTGAAAATGATGGGGATCGGGGTGTAATAATCGTCGAAGCCGGGGATCGGGCCCGGAATCACCACCGGGCGTTGCGTCTGCTCATTGAACACGGCGTTGAACCGCAGTTTCGAGGTCGCATTGTAGTCGATGTGAACAGCCGGCTGCGTCAATAACTGGTCGTACGCGGCCCCCTGTTCCGCATAGTTGTAGGACACCCCCGGCGTTGTCGGCAGATTCGGCAGCGGATATTGGTTGAGCACCGCTACGCCCGGAGCATACAGACGAGAGGCGGGAATGATGTTGCCGGGGAAAGGCGTGTTGTTGGTATTGTCAATGACGGCAGGAATTGGGGCGCCCTGGTTGTTGAGGCTCTGGGAAAAGTTCCCTGCACGCTCGAGCGCCGTCGGCAAACGCAAAAAGTTGCCTATGTTGACATTTGTAGTCGACGGCCGGAACTCGTCGGCGACGAAGAAGAACAGTTTCTGTTTCCCATTGATCACGTGCGGGATGTAAACCGGCCCCCCTACGGTGAAGCCGTAGGTATCCGAATAGCTATACGCCTGTAGGGTGCCGTTCTTCTGATTCGCCCAGGTCCTGGAATTCCAGTTCGAGCTGGTCCAAAGACCGTAGAACGAACCATGGAATTGGCTCGTGCCGCTCTTGCTCACGGCCGTGATTTGTATGCCGCTCGCTCTGCCGTATTCCGCCTGAAAGCCTGATGTGAGGACTTTCACCTCACCGATCGACTCGATATTCAAGTTCAGCATCTGGCCGTTGTTGCCCGTGTCCATGGCTGAGACGCCGTTCATCTGGATGTTGTTCTCGTTGTTCAGGTCGCCGATCCGGCCGTAGTAGCCGCTCGAGTTCAGAGTAACGCCCGGAGCAAAGACGATCGCATTCGCGAAGTTCGAGTGGCCGATCGGCAGACTTTCGATCACAACCTGTTCGATAGCGGCAGAGTGTTCACCGCTCTGGGTCTGGACAAGCGCCGCTTCGGCGGTTACCGTAACCGTTTCGGAGGTTCCGCCTACTACGAGCTGGATGGGCGGAACGCCCACGCGAGCGCCGCCGGTAACCAGGATTCCCGTTACCCGCGCGGTCTTGAATGACTGGACGCTGGCCTCGACGGTGTACGTGTCAGCCGTGACATCCGGGAACACGTAGTTCCCTTCCCTGTTGGTGGAGATCGGGGCGCTTCTGCTCCCGTGCGCCTCGCTGATCAAGGTCACGTGGGCGCCGGGAACGACGGCTCCCGTTGAGTTGAACGACCTGTCCCATCACCGTGCCGGTCGTGACCTGCGCCGGCGCCGAAGGCGCCAGCAGGAACAAGGCCACGACGAGGCCGACGACGATGCTGCAAGTGCTACGTCTCATGCTTCCTCCTTTTCATGCCTTTCAACTGTTCGAACCACCCAATCGCCGTTGTGTTCACGCCCGCCTTGTGCCGGATGCGCCCAAACCGGGGCGTAGCAGTCGGCAGGCCGAATTCACACAAATAAACACAGCCTCTTAAGCCGGCCCACGACCGGCCTTCGTGGTCGTGTTTCGACTCACCCGAGTCGTCAGCCCCTCGATACCGTGCCGCGCAATCCGCGGCGCATGACTGTCAAGACGCTGAATTTAGAGGAAGAATATACCGGACGTGCTTGTCCGGCCCCGCGGCCGGATCTGCGCCCCGTTCGGCTCATCCTGTTCTTGTCCGCTGTGTGCCGCCGCCCCTCGTTTAGGCCGCGGAATTCAAGCGGGCACAGTTGTCTCGCGCGCAGAGCTAGCCCCGACCCCGTGATCGGTATTCACGTCCACCAAAGTGAAACCTAGCGGTTCAAATAATATCCGATCGCGGGGGCCTTGTCAAGGAGAAAAGGAGCCGGTGAGCCGGTTTCTCATGTAAGGGCACGTTGGCAGAATTGGCGATTTGTCGCTGCTTCCAACGGTACTCAACTCGCAGCGGGTTCAGGCCCGCGTACGGAACGAACACCCGCGGCTTAAGGGTTCAGTGCGCCATCGCCCCCTTCGCCTCCGGCCTTACCCGGTACACCACGCCACGCGCGGTAATGAACAGCGACTTGTCATCCGCCTCCCCAAACGCGCAATTGGAGGGCTGCTCCTTCATCTCTATGACGTGAATCAGCCGGCCCTCCGGGCTGTAGACGGCGATTCCCTTGGCGGCCACGTACAGGTCGCCCTTCTCGTCCACGCCGATGCCGCCCGGCACGCCGTCAATGCGGGAAACCGGCACGCGCTCGCCCGAGATGTCGCCATTGTGGTCCACGTCGTAGGCGCGAATGTTGTGCTCGTCCGCATTGGAGACGTACAGAATGCGGCCGTTGGGCGAAAGCGCGATGCCGTGGGGACGTCCGGCGGGCGTGGCCACCAGCTTCATGGGACCCTTCGGCGGAAGATGATAGATGCCGTAGAAATCCAGCTCGCGGTGATCCGACTGTTCTCCGAATGCGGGATCGGTGAAATAGACGTGCCCGGATCGGCTCACGACAATATCGCTGGGCGCATTGAGCCGCTTGCCTTCCCACTGGTCCGCCAGAACTTCGATCTTGCCCTTCTTATCCGTGCGGGTCACGCGGCGCAAGCGCGTCTCGCACGTGTAGAGGCGGCCGTCGGCGTCGAAGGCATTGCCGCTCGGGCCATGGGCGTCCGCGCGAAAGACTTCGGCGGCATGGCCCGGAGCCCATTTCAGCAGGCGGTCGCTGGGGGTATCGCTGAAAATCAGGTAGCCATCTCTGGACCAGGCGGGGCCTTCCGTGAAGCGGTAGCCGTCCGCCAGCTTGCTGAACGTGATATCGGAGAAATCCTGCGCGGAAGCGAGGAGATAGAAAAAGGCGGCGGCGAAACAGGTTCGGGCCGAGCGGTTCATTTGCCCGCGCTTTTGTTCTTCAGCTCGATGTGATTGATTACCTCTTTGACGCCTTTCACCTTCTTCGCGACCCTGGCGGCTTTTTCTCTCTGAACCTCCAGCTCGACCGTGCCGCTCAGCGTCACCACGCCCTGCTTCACGTCCACTTCAAGGCCGCCGCCCTTGACCACCGGGTCGTCGGCCAGCTTGATGCGGACCTGGTTGTAGAGGGTGTCGTCGGTAATGGGTTTATCCGCGGCCAGACGGACGCCGGCCAGCAGAAGCAGAACCACAAGAGCACCGCAGATTCTAGAAATCATCTTCACCGGTCATTGTACGCCAGTCCAGCGCGTTCAGAAAGGAGGGCTTTTCGCGCCACCCCGGCTCCACGCGCACATGCAGGTCGAGATAGATTCTCACTCCCAACAACCGCTCCATCTCTTGCCGCGCCAGCGTGCCGATCTTCTTGAGCATGGCGCCCCCGGTGCCGATGACGATGGCCTTCTGGCCCTCGCGCTCCACCCGGATGGTGGCGTAGATCCGGGTGATGTTGGCCGTCTCTTCCCACTTGTCCACCATGACGGCCACTGCATGCGGCACTTCCTTTCGGGTGGCGTGCAGCACTTTTTCGCGGATCAGCTCGGCGGCCAGGTACCGCTCGGGCTGGTCGGTGACGTAATCCTCGGGGAAGTAGGCCGGCCCCTCGGGCAAGCGCGCCAGAATCACCTGGCGCAGGTCCTCGAGGCCGTCGCCCTTCACCGCGGAAACAGGAACGTAATCGGCGAATTCGTGAATCTCCTTGTACTGGGAGATCAGCGGCAGCAGGCGAGCCTTCTCCTTCAGCAGGTCGATCTTGTTGAGCACCAGCACCACCGGCGTCCCGCTCTTGCGCACCAGGTCCACCGTGCGCCGGTCCTCTTCGCCGAGCGGCCGCGCGGCGTCCACCACCAGGAGCAGCAGGTCGCGCTCCTCCAAAGCGGCGCGAACCGTGTCCATCAGGCGCTTGTTGAGCGGTGAATCGGCCTTATGGACGCCGGGCGTGTCGACGAAGACGATCTGCGCCTCGGGCCGCGTGACCACGCCTTGTATGCAAGTACGAGTGGTCTGCGGCTGGTCCGCGACGATGGCGATCTTCTGCCCGACCAGGGCGTTGAGCAGCGTGGATTTTCCGGTGTTGGGCCGCCCGACGAGCGAAACGAAGCCGGACCTGAAGCGATTATTCATGCGTCACCGTTTGAGACTTGCCGATGCGAACCTGGCCGACACGCAGATCGTCGCTGGCCAGCACCTCGACGCGGATTCCGTCGCGGTCCACCACCTCCCCGGCCTTGGGCACGCGTCCCAGCCACTCGCTCACCAGGCCGCCCACCGTGGTGGATTCGATGTCCTCCTCGCGGTGGAACGATGGGAAGAGGTCGCCGACGCGGTCCAGGTCGAAACTTCCGGACACGACATAGCCGCCGCGGCCGTCTTTGGCGACGTCGCTGTCGGGCTCGTGCTCGTCGCGGATCTCGCCGATGATGACCTCGAGCAAGTCCTCCATGGTGGCCAGGCCGGCGGTGTTCCCGTACTCGTCCACCACGATCACCATGTGGGTATTTTCCTGCTGCATCTGGCGCATGAGGTCGCTGACGGGCTTGGTTTCGGGAACGAATATGAGGTTACGGACCAGCTCGCGCACGGTGCGGTGCTCGCGCTCCTCTTCTTCTACCTCGAACATGTCGCGAACGTGGACGAAGCCGGCAATCTGGTCGATGTTCCGCTCGTACACCGGAATGCGCGAGAACTGCTCGTTGATGACGAGCTGGCGCAGTTGTTCGAGCGTGGCATCGGCGGAGATGGCGACGATGTTCGGCCGCGGCGTCATGACTTCCCGCACCACCTTGTCCCCGAACTCGACCACCGACTGGATCAACTCGCGGTCCTCCTCTTCGATCAGCCCCTCTTCGGCGCCGGCCGAGATCAGCGCCTCGATGTTTTCGGCGGAGCTGGGCGCCTCTTCCACGGCGGCGGCGCCATCGGTGAGATCCACCAGCGACTGGAAGAACCCGAGCACAGCCACGCACGGGCCGGCGATCCACGCCAGCGCGCGCAGCAGCGGCACGAGCGGCACCAGCCACTGGGCGCTGGTGCGGCGGTACAGAAACTGGGGCAGGGCGTAGGATACCGCGACCATGGTCAGCCACACGGCCAGGGCGGCCTGCCAGAAAACGGCCGCCTGCCACGGCTGGCCGTCGGCAAACCAGGCGAAGTAGAAGATACCGAGAAGCACCAGCAGCGTGTGCTTGATGAGCGAGAATGCGCCGGCGCCATCTTCCGTCTTCAGCCCCAGCTTGTCTTCCAGCGTCTCTTTGAAGAACTCGAGCGAGCGGAGATCGCGCGTGCGCAGCCTCAGGCTCTCCAGGTACAGCAGTTGCACGAAGGTGACCAGACCGAGCAAGGGCACCGAAATGAGGGTGGCAAGCGCGACCGCCAGGATCATGACCGGACCCGCTCGATGAGGCCAGTGGGCAGGCCCAGGCGCGCGCGCCAGCGCTTCTCAACGCGCGCCATCCGGCCGCCGTCGGTCGCATGATCCATGCCCATCAGGTGCAGCAGGCCGTGCAGCATGAGGATCCGGATTTCCTGCCCAGTGTCGTGGCCGAAGGCGCGGGCCTGGGCGCGGGCGCGGGGAAAGGAGATGGCGATGTCGCCCAGATGGGGGCCGGCGCCGGGAAAGGAAAGCACGTCCGTGGGGTAATCGTGGCCTAGGAATTGGCGATTCAGGCGGCGCAGTTCGGCATCGCCGGCGATCAGGCAGTCGAAAGGGCGGCCCTGGGCCACTTCCACCTGGAGGCGGCGGGCGAATCGCTCGATGCCCCGGCGGCCGAAATCCGCCGGGACGCGCCGAAACGTAACGGTACTGCCTGGGGGTGAAGGCATGGCGCGCGCTCAGGCTTCCGGCGCGGTCTCGAGGGCGCCCGCGTCCGGCTCGGCCAGCTTCAGGGTAAGCTGGCGGCCCGCGCCAACGGTTTCGTTGTAGCGCTCGTAGGCTTTGACGATGCGCTGCACCAGGTTGTGACGCACCACGTCGCGCTCGTCGAACTGCACGAAGCTGATGCCTTCCACGCCCCTGAGCACGTCCACCGCTTCCAGCAACCCGCTGCGGCGGCCCGTGGGCAGGTCGATCTGCGTCACGTCGCCATTCACCACCATCTTGGAATTGAAGCCCTGGCGGGTGAGCACCATCTTCATCTGCTCGGCGGTGCTGTTCTGCGCCTCGTCCAGAATGATGAAGCTGTCGTTGAGGGTGCGGCCGCGCATGAAGGCGATGGGGGCCACTTCAATGACGTTGCGCTCCAGCAGCTTTTCCACGCGCTCGCTATCCAGCATGTCATAGAGCGCGTCGTAGAGCGGGCGCAGATAGGGGTCCACTTTTTCCTGCAAAGTGCCCGGCAGAAAGCCCAGCCGCTCGCCGGCTTCCACCGCGGGGCGGGTCAGGATGATGCGCGCCACGCGCTTGCTCATCAAGGCGGAGATGGCCATGGCCACGGCCAGGTAGGTCTTGCCGGTGCCCGCCGGACCAATGCCGAAGACCATGTCATTGCGCTCGATGGCCTCCAGGTAGCGGCGCTGGTTGACCGATTTCGGCGCCAGCGCCTTCTTGCCGAAGTTGCGCTGCCGCCCGCTCTCGACCAGGGCGCGCAGAGACACTTCCGGATCGAGCGTCACCACGCGCAGGTAGCTGTTCAGGTCGCCGTTATTGAAAACGTGGCCTTCGCGGACCAGCGCGGCGTAGTCCTCCAGGATGCTTTCCGCGCGGGTTACGTTCTCGGTTTCGCCTTCGATTTCAAGATTGTTGTCCACCAGTTGCGTGTGGACGCTCAATCCGGATTCAAACAACCGGATGTTCTCATCGCGGGTGCCAAAGAGGCTTTCGACGCCTCGGCTGATACGCACGCTAGCTTTCATCGAGTGGGTGCTGAATACCTCCAAGCCGGGAAAAACGGCGACAGAATAGGACGGCCAAACCGGAGTGGTTCGAAGCTTCGTCAACCCGCTCGCGCAGGCGGCTGAAAACCATCTGCCCTTATTATACCGGAGAGTCAAGCCCCGTGGCTGCGCGAAGCGGCGGCGCGACCAAGCCGGTTATGCCGCCAAAGCGCTGGCTGAACATCGCCAGCTATTTCAGGTGCAGCTCGAACCGTGGTATTACGATCCCGACACGGTCGCCGTCAGCAAGGTGATCCCCCTGCATCCGGGAGCGATGCGCTATTATCGGGAACGTGGATGGGTCCGGTAACCTCTCCTCGTAAGAGAATCAGGGCAGCTCTTTGATGCCGATGTTCCGCCAGCGCCAGAACGCCGCCTGCACCCATCGGTTGCCGCCATGTATTTGAATCGCGATCGGCCCCGAGACCATACCATTCTCGGCCCGGTTGGTGGTTTCGTGGGCGTCGGTGACCAGTTGGTCGTTGATCCACACCTGCACGTGCGGAATATCGCCTTCAGAACGAATCCGGACTGAATTCCAGGCTTCCCGCTTCCAGACTTTCATCCACGGAGCGTCGCCGAGCGGCGTAGTCATTCCGAGGGGAATGCCGCCAACAACGGGCGGGCCACCTCGTCCAGGGCCTCGGCCGGCTCCCGCACGGCCACCACGGCCAGCGGTTGGCGGTGGCGCCGGGTTCTGCCCATGGGTAGCGAGGATCGCCGCGCGATCGGTGCCGCCGACGCCGTTGATGCTTTCCGTGATTAGACTTCCCATGCTGCCGCCGGGCAGATAGTCCATCGTGATTTGGTAGGCGTGGCCCGACTCAGTGGAGCGAAAGAACACGCCGCTGTCGCAGCCGTAGTCAGGGCGGACTTCCATGTAGAAATCAAAATTGCGATAGCTCTTGTCGGTGAGCAGAATCCCGCCATCGCCAAACGGGCTCTGCGTGCCGACGATGGCGCCGTGGACCACGTGAAAATCCGGGGTCGTGCCGTGATGGTTGGTTGGACTGACATGCCAGCCTGTCAGGTTCTGCCCGTTGAAAATCGGTGTGAATCCTTCCGGCACCTTCGGTTTCGGGATGTCGATCGGAAACCACAGGAAAGGCGGCTGGACGCCGATGACGAAGTCCTTCTCTCCGGCCAGCTTATCAGGCTGATAGACGACGGGCCCCTGTGCGGGCGCCGCCGGAGGAGCGGACTGTTGCGCCGTGAGCAGGCCAATCAACCCCAAAAACAAGACTGCCAATCCGATGCCGAAACACTTAGCCCGCATTTTTGTCCTCCAGTGATTGTGGTTGGATGCCCCTGATCCGTCGCTGGCGACGCAGCGCAGGGTGAGGAACACGCACGGCATTATCGGCGCACCGGGCCCCCGGCTCGGTTTGCGTGCCTCGTGGAACAGGATTTCCGTTCTCGCTTTCTTGCGAACATCAATTCTACCTCAGAACGTCTCGCAGCGTTCGTGCGGCCGTACCGGCCACCAGTCCCCGCATTCCGGGCGGGTGGGCTTTTCGGAAACCCGCTCTCCTGCCACTTGGAAGCCCAACGCGCAACCCGCGCAAGCGGAGCCAAAGGATCCCCGAGTCCCCAACCAGGGTAACCGGCTTCCAGGCCACGGATGGGATCTTCACCCCGGCCAGCGCAGACGGTGGAAATACGAAGACGGTGTGAGGGCCCATGGACGGGTACGGGTAACCAATCGCCCGCGTCATGCATCTCAGTAACAAAATGAGATTCGAACCCACGATCTCGCGGCGGGGGCTGCTGTCGGCGTTCGCCCTCTTGCCGGCAGCGCGTCTGCTGCGAGGCCAGCAAGCCAACACCACCTTCTCCGCCGACGTCAAGGTGATCAACCTGCTCGCCACCGTCCGGGACAAGAACGGTCAAATTGTCCGCGACCTCACCAAGGAGGACTTCCTCCTGGACGAGGACGGCCGCCCGCAAACCATCGCTTACTTCTCACGCGAGACCGACCTTCCCCTTACGCTGGGGCTGCTGGTGGACACCAGCGGCAGCGAACGGCGCGAGATTCCCGACGAGCGGCGCGCCAGCATCCGCTTTCTCGAGCAGGTGATGCGGCCGGACAAAGACCAGGCGTTCGTCATCCACTTCGACTTCGAGGTGGAGCTGCTCGAAGACCTCACCAACTCGCGCGAAAAGCTCGAGAAGGCTTTGAACCAGTTGGACACACCGCAATTGCAGCGCCAGCAGCAGGGCGGACAGCAAGGCGGAGGCAATTATCCTTATCCCGGCGGCGGGCAAGGCGGGCAACGCGGCGGGCGCGGGCGCGGCGGCGGCACCGACCTTTACGACGCGGTCTATCTGGCGGGCGACGAGCTCATGCGGAAGCAGAAAGGCCGGAAGGCGGTGATTCTTCTCTCCGATGGCGTCGATACCGGCAGCAAGGAGACGCTGGGCAGCGCCGTCGAATCCGCGCAGCGGGCCGATACTCTGGTCTACTCGATTCTATTCGAGGACCCCAACGGCTATGGAAACAATATGGGCGGCTTCGGCGGGCCTCGCATGGGGCGCAGGGGAGGCATGGGCGGAGGCAGAGGCGGCAGCCGATATCCGTCGATGAACCGTCCCGACGGGAAGAAGATTTTGGAACAGATATCCAGAGAAACCGGCGGCCGGTTCTTCGAGGTCTCCCACAAGTGGCCCATCGACAAGGTTTTCGAGGCCATCGAAGAGGACCTGCGCAGCCAGTACAGCCTCGGCTACACCTCCGACCAGCAGGGCACGGACCGCGGATATCGCCGAATCCATCTCACCACCAGGCAAAAAGGGACGGTGGTGCAGACCCGCGAAGGGTACTACCCGGCGTAACGTCACTTGACTTGCGCGAAGTCGCGGGCCGCGGCGGTCCATGCGGGTGCCGCGTCAATGGCCTCGACCACCGCCTCGGGTTCCTTCACCACCGACCACATCGCCCGATGCCTCTCGTCCATGAACCGCTCATCCACCGAGCGCGAGAGCAACGCGACACAGGAATCGAAGAAACCGTTGACGTTCACCAGCACGATGGGGCCGAGATACAAGCCCAGGCGCTTCCAGGTGATAGCTTCGAATAACTCTTCCAGCGTTCCGCATCCGCCCGGCAGCGCCACCACGGCATCCGCCAGTTCCAGCATCAACTGTTTGCGCTCATGCATGCTGTCGACCACGCGCAGCTCGGTGAGCGAGCGGTGGCCCCACTCGAGTTCGTCCATGAAGCGCGGCAGGACCACCACCTTGCCGCCCGCCCCCAAAGCTCCGGCCGCCAGCCGCCCCATGGAGCCTTGCGACCCGCCGCCGTACACGATGGCGAGGCCGGAGCGGGCCAGCGCGCGTCCCAGACGCGCCGCGGCTTCCAGGTACAAAGCCGGCGACTTCTCGCTCGAAGCGCAGTAGACGGTGACGGTTTGGATGGGTCTAACGAGGCTCATTGTCCCCTATCATAGTTGGATGGAGCCATCCTATGCTGATCGTTCACGTGCACGTGCATGTCAAACCGGAACACATCGAAGCCTTTAAGCTGGCCACCATGGAAAACGCCGGCAGCAGCGTGAAGGAGCCGGGCATCGCCCGCTTCGACGTCGTCCAGCAGGCCGACGACCCCTCGCGGTTCGTGCTGCTGGAGGCCTACCGCGACACGGAAGCCACCGCCCATCATAAGGCCACCGCGCACTACCACGCCTGGGCCGAAAAGGTGGCTGACATGCTGGCCGAGCCGCGCAGCCGCGTGGTCTACGCCAACATCTATCCCGCCGACCAGGGTTGGTAATGGCCATGCCATTCGAGTTCGCCACCGCGGCGCGCATTCTCTTCGGTGAGGGAAAGGTGCGGGAAGTGCCGGCGGCCGCCATTGCCATGGGCCGCCGCGCGCTGGTGGTGACGGGCGTGCCGCCGGAATGCGCGGCGCCGCTCGTCGCCGGCCTGGAGGCCGCCGGGGTCGCCTGCCTGCCGTTGGCGGTGGCCGGCGAGCCCACCATCGAGCTGGTCCGCCACGGGAACGAATACGCGCGCGCGGAGCGCTGCGATCTGGTGATCGCTCTGGGCGGCGGCAGCGCCATCGATGCCGGCAAGGCGCTGGCCGCCATGCTGGCCAACCCCGGCGACCCGCTCGACTACCTCGAGGTCGTCGGCCGCGGCCAGCCGCTGGGGTGCGCTTCGGCGCCCTTCATCGCCATCCCCACAACCTCGGGCACGGGTTCGGAAGTCACCCGCAACGCCGTGCTGGCTTCGCCCCAGCACCGCGTCAAAGCCAGTCTGCGCGGCAGTTCCATGCTGCCCAGGCTGGCGGTGGTGGATCCCGAATTGACCCTCGGCCTGCCGCGCGGCGTCACCGCGTCCACCGGCCTGGATGCCCTGACGCAGTTGATCGAGCCTTACGTCGGGGTGCGGGCCAATCCCATGACCGACCTGTTCTGCGTAGAGGGTATCCGCCGCGCCGCCGGCGCCCTGCCGCGCGTCTGGGAAGACGGCGGCGACCGCCAGGCCCGGACGGATATGGCTTGGGCCAGCCTGCTGGGAGGACTGGCGCTGGCCAACGCCGGTCTGGGCGCGGTGCACGGCTTTGCGGCGCCGGTCGGCGGCATGTTCCCCGCCCCGCACGGCGCGGCCTGTGCGGCGCTGCTGCCGCACGCGATGGAGGTCAACATTCAGGCCTTGCGCGCGCGGGCGCCAGCCAGCCAGGCGCTCGGGCGCTACGACCAAGTAGCGCGCCTGCTTACCGGCCGCTCGCAAGCCACCGCGGAGGATGGCGTCCGTTGGACGGCGGCAATCTGCCGCAGGCTGGAGATTCCCCCCCTGCGCGCGTATGGCGTGAGTGAGGCCGATATCCCCTATCTGGTGGAGAAAGCGGCCCAGGCCAGCAGCATGAAGGGGAACCCGATTGTGCTGACGCCGGAGGAGCTGCGGCAGATCATCTCGCGCGCCATCTGAAGATGTAACGCCCCCTGCCGCGGATTGCTCGTCGCGGCTCTGCCCGAGGCGACGACTTTCAGGGCCGCGGCCGTCAGGGAGCGGTGTGCCAATACGCTGGCGGACTTCGCTACCATAGCGGAATGCGTTCCAGAGCGTCGGCGTGGACGATGGCTGCACTGGCGGTAGCTTGCGCCGCGGCCAAGGAGCGGCCCATAGCGGTGAAGGTGGCGGTAGTCACGATGTTCGAGCGGGGCGCGGACACCGGCGACGAGCCCGGCGAGTTCCAGTATTGGGTGGAACGGAACAAACTCGACCGTGTCCTTTCGTTCCCGCAAGGCTACCATGACCTGCGCATGAACCGCGACGGTGTGCTGGGGATTGTCACGGGGGTCGGAACGGCGAAGGCCGCGGCCAGCATCATGGCGCTGGGGCTGGACCCGCGTTTTGACTTGCGAAAAGCGTATTGGCTGGTCGCGGGGATTGCGGGCATCGACCCGGCCGACGGCCCGGTTGGCTCGGCGGTGTGGGCGGAGTGGGTGGTGGATGGCGATCTGGCTCACGAGATCGACGCGCGCGAAATCCCCGCGGATTGGAAGACGGGTTATGTGCCGCTGCGCAGGTCGGTGCCCTACGAGCAGCCGCATCAGGTTTCAGTTGAAGGCGAGAGTTACCACTTGAACGCCGCGCTGGCCGACTGGGCCTTCGGCCTAACCAGGAACGTGCAGTTGGTGGACACGGAAGTGATGCAGAAGGAGCGAAGCCAGTATGACTCCCCCAACGCGCGGCGGACGCCATTGGTGCTGAAGGGTGACGAGCTTTCGGCTTCCACATTCTGGCACGGGAAGCTACTCAACCAGTGGGCCAACGACTGGGTCAGGTACCACACGGATGGCAAGGGCAACTATGTAACCACCGCGATGGAAGATACCGGAACCCTCCAGTCTCTGACCTTCCTCGCCAGAGCCGGGCGCGTGGACCTCAACCGTGTGATGGTCCTACGGACGGCCAGCGACTTCGACCAGCCAAGACCGGGCATGACCGCCGCCGAAAGCCTGGCGCAAACCAAGATCGGGCAATACACGGGATATCTCCCCGCCCTGGAAGCGGCCTGGCGCGTGGGAAACACCGTGGTGGCGAAGCTGCTGGAGGGCTGGAAGGAGTATCGTGATCATGTGCCGGGGGGCAGGCCGCAGGAAATGCGGTAACCTATGGGTATGGCGTCGGTTACCGACATCGGATCTCTGATCGACCGCGACCCGAAGATTCGCGGTGGACGCCCGAGGGTTGCCGGTACCGGTTTGACCATCAGCCGAATCGCGGGTTGGTACAAAATGGGCATGACTCCCGAAGAGATCGTCCTGGAGTACTCGCACTTGACACTGGCCCAAGTCCACGCGGCCTTGGCCTATTATCACGTCAATCGGGATGAGATTGAGGCAGATCTCGATCAAGAGCAAGCCGCCGCGCTCCAGTGGGAGCAAGAGTTCGGGTCCAAGCCTACTCACCAGTGAGTCAAGTTCGGCTCTATCTCGACGAAGATGCCATGCGAAGATCCCTCATATTCGGCTTGAGGGCGCGTAACGTCGACGTGCTGACGGCCGCCGAAGCGGACATCATCAACCGCCGGGATGAAGACCATCTGACCGCCGCTGCGGCCGCCGGAAGAGCGCTACTCACCTACAACACGGCCGATTACTGCGCCTTGCATCAAGGCTGGACGTGTCGTGCAGGATATCTTCCGGCCCTGGAAGCGGCCTGGCGCTTGGGAAATACCGTGGTTGCGAAGCTGGCAGGGGAACTGGAGGGAGTATTGCAATCAGGTGCCGGGGGGCAGGCGGTGATTCGGCTCACGGTACAGCGGCGATCTGGTTTTGGCTGGTTGAAACTCCGCCGATTATAAGGTTGAAGCTGAGCGTCTTACCGGCCGGCAGCGAATCCGGCACTCGGAAGTTAATCTGCATCACACCGGCCACCAACCCAGGGGCGTCTCCCGCAAATACGACTTCGAAGGATCGTTGGTTGCCCGCCCAGACAGTCGTGGGCGCGTTGTAGATTCCCATTGGAACCAAGGCGCCGTCGGCGAAAGAAAAGCCGGCACCCCCGCCGGTTGCGAATACCGTCGCAATCGCCCCGCTTTTGGCTGGGTTCGATGGCGAGTTGACGGTGCCATCCTGATTCAGAGCGGCGGCCAAGCCGGTCTGGCTGTTCTGGAAAATGCCCGGCTGATAGCTCACGAGCAAAGTCGGACCGTCAACGGTACCCGTGGGCGTCACGACCTTGATATGGGTGGATACGTAAACTGCGTGAGGAACGACGACGTTAATCTGCCCGGAATCGGCATAGAGCAAGGGAGCGGCCACGCCATCGAACAGAACCTGACATCCTCCCAAGGACGTGGTGAATAGACCATTCTGCACCTGGCCATTGGTAGGAGCTTCCGGGCCAATCCCCACGCCGTAAAGCGTGATCAACTCGTAAGGCGCGACGGCGGTGGAGTATTGGCCGCTCGCGCTGTTGGTCACCGCCAGCAGGGAGGGACCAGGGGTCGCAGTCTCGATCCAGAGCGTGCCCAACGCTCCCAAGGCGGCGAATCCACCGGTCGCGGTGAGCACAAGATCCTGGCCGACAATGCCCGATGGCCCCTGATAGAAGTCGGCTAACGAGGTCGCGTCGCTTGCCATGCGCGCGACGTAGGTCTGCTGGGACGACGCGTTATCGGGGAGCGATGGCGCGGACGGATTTGCCGTTACGCCGGTGAACAGCACGTGTCCCTGCGCGTCCACACGAAGGGCCTCGACGTCACCTAAGGGGCTGTTTCCGAAATATGTGCCCCAGATCACTGCTGCGCCGGTGTTTTGGAGCTTCACGAGGAAACCGCTGTTGCCGACCCCTCCGACAGGAGCGGCTGCCGGCCGGATGGTGCCGGCGGTGGTCGGCAGACCCGAGGGAGCGCCGCCGCCCACAATCACATTGCCCGCCGCGTCGAGGGCCAAGGTATTCACCACAAGGAAGGAATATGGCAGGCCGCCGGTAGCGTTCAGGAAAGTGGACCATTGGAGCTGTTGCGACGCGCTCGGCTGGAATTTGGCGATGAACCCAGCGTAGTTCTTATTCGAGCAAAGGCAGGTTGGCGCTAGTGCGCCGGCTGTGGTTGGTAAATCATAAGCGTCGGTGGTCCCGGCGATGACCAATGCGCCGGACGAATCGACGGCAATGGCCCTGCCGGTCGTCTGACCATACACGCCAACACAGGCACTTCCACCATAGCAACTAGTGTAGTCGCCACCAAAATAGGTGGAATAGAGCAGTTGGTTAGCGGCGGAAATCTCGGTGAGAAACGCGTAAGCCGCTGTGCCGAAGTGGTCGCCGCCCGGGGGCGTCGTCTGATATGCACCTGCGGTCACTGGGAAAGCGGCCGATGAGGTAGTGCCCGTAACGTAAATGTTCCCGGACGCATCCACAGCCACGGCTTCTATGGACGCCGGCAGCGACCTCGAGAAAACTGTGCCGTGGAGCTGCGGATCCAGCTTAAGAATGGTCCCCTGTTGCGACGAGTAATCCATGCCGGCAACGATCAGGTTACCTTGGGAGTCCGTCACGGCTGCGAGATACGCCAGTTGGGGGATATCTAAGCTCGCCAGCCGGGTTCCATCGAGATCCAGTTCGACTACCCGTGAAGGTGGTTGCCCCGATGCCGCAGCGAGGATCGAAACGACAAAAAGATGGCCACCGTGGTCGGCGGCGAGGGCTTGTGACGTGCCGTCGGCGGGATTCAGATTGCGAAGCAGAACCTGGTTCCCGGCCACCGCCGTAAAGATGCAAACACCCGCGAGCAGGAGCGCCCCTCTCAAGATACTCTTCCTCATGTTCAACCTTTGGGGCGCGAGCACCTTCAGTAGGACTCCGCGCCTATAGCAAAGACCCAGCGCGGGCGGAATCAACTACAGCCCTTGATCTTCCGCTCTCTGACGGTCGCGGCTCGGTATGTGGCCGCATACCGAGCCGCGACTGTAAAGGAGCGGTTTGTGACTTACTTCCCCACCACCAGCACGTGGAAGGAATCTGGCAGCACCGGCGGCCGGCCCTTCTTTCCTTCTTTCGCTTCCGGCGCGGGACCGTACTCCGCCGCCAGCAAATACACGCGATGTAGCTTCGGATCCACCGTCATGGTGCGGGCGCCGCGCTCGGTGGTCACCGTGTCCACGGCTTCGTACTTGCCGTTCACTAACTTGACGATGGTCAGAGTTCCCTCGCCATTGGAACTAAAGGTCAGGCCGAGGCCCGGATCGAAGCCCGCGGCATCGGGGCCGGTGCCGATGGCCGGCGTGGCGATCACCTTCATGGTGGCAATGTCCGTCACGGCCATCATCTTGTTGTCGCACACCGAGAAGAGCTTCTTGTTCTTGACGTCAATCGCCAGTCCCGAGGGACCCTCGGCGGGGGCCAGTGAGACGCGCCGGGTGACGGCCGGCTTGGTGGCATCGATCTCGATCACCTCGCTCTTATCTTCCAGGTTGTTGTAGATCTTGCCGGCGCCATCCACCGCGCAGAATTCCGGCTTTCCTTCGAGCGGGAAGGTGGCCACGATCTCATTGTTCTTGGCATTGATGGCGGTGGAATCGTTGGAGCGGCCGTTGAAGGTGAATACCCTCTGGGTCTTCGGCTCGTAACAAATGGCATCGGGGTTGGCGCCGGTGGCCGGCTCGCCTAGCTTGGCGAGGGTCTTGAGATCGAAGGCCGTCACACTGTTGGATTGCCCGTTGCTGATGAATCCCTTGTTGAGCTCGGGCGCGATGGCGATCCCGTGAACGCCGTGCAGTTGCGTAATCTGTCCCACCACCTTGCCGGCATCGGCATCGACTACCTCGACGACCGTGCCATGCGAGGCGTAAATCCGGCGGTTGGCATTGTCGAAAGCTACGTAGTCCCATCCGCCAGTGCCGCCGATTTTGATCTTACTGAGAACCTTGTAGCCTTCCGCGGCAAACGCCGTGGCTATCAGGAGACCCGCTATCAGAAGCTTCTTCATTGTGTTACTCCTTCTTTGTTAGTCCCGGCCTCCGATGTAGTAACGAACGGCCGGGGTCACCACCAGGGAAAGAACCATCGAGGCGAGGATTCCACCAATCACCGCGATGGCCAGAGGTTGCAGCATTTGAGAGCCGGCGCCCAGGGCGAGCGCCAGCGGAAGCATGCCGGCCACGGTGGCCAGCGCGGTCATCATAATGGGACGCAGCCGGCGCTCGCCGGCGCGCATCATGGCTTCTTCCGCCGGAACGCCGGCCGCCCGGAACTTCTGGTCGGCGTCCAGCAGCAGGATACCATTTTTGGCGACGATGCCGATCACCATGATCAGGCCCATGAACGACGACAGGTTGAACGTGGTTCCGGTGACCAGCAACGCCAGGAACACGCCGCAGGTGGAGAGCAGCGCGGAGGCCAGCACCGCGATGGGCGCGGCGAAATCGCCGAATTCGAACAGCAGGACGATGAACACCAGCACGATCGCCAGCAGCAGGACAAACGCCAGGTCCTTGAACGACTTCTGCTGTTCCTCATACTGGCCGCCGTACTGCACGCGAATGCTGGGCGGCACGTTGGCCTCGGCAATGGCCTGCTGGACCTTGGCCATGCCGTCGCCCAGATTCATGCCCTCGAACCGCGCGGTCACGGTGACGTCGCGCTGCAGGTTTTCCCGCCGTATTTCGGTTTGGCCGGGGATCTCGACTACTTTGGCCAGCGAGCCGAGGGTGGCGGTCTTGCCGGTCGAACTGACCAGCAGCGTGTTCCGAATGGCCTCCGCCGACGCGCGCGTCTGCTCGGGAAAACGAACGCGAATGGTGTAAGCGCGGTCGTTGAGCACTACGGGGAGCGAGGCGGGTTCACCCTGGAGAATGGCGCTGGTGTCCAGTTCCACTTCCTCTGGCGAGAAGCCGGCGCGCGCGGTGACCACCGGATCCACGTTGAAAAGCGTGGCCGGACCGCTGATGGTGTTCTCGATGCCGTCGAGCACGTCCACCACTCCCGGAATCTTTTTGATGGTGTCGCCAATTTTCGGCGCCCACGCCCGCAGCAGTTCGGGGTCCTGCGAGAAGAGCTTGATGGCCACCGGTTCTGGCGCGCTGGTGAGGTCGCCAATCATGTCTTGCAGCAGTTGCGGGAACTCGCAGTCCAGCACCGGTTCGGCTTTTCTCACTTTGGCCCGCACGTCGGCGATCACCTCGTCGCCGCCGCGGTCGCGCTGGCGTTTCAGCTTCACCGCGATATCGCCGGTGTTGGCTTCGGTGACCGCGGCCAGGCCGAGTTGCAGCCCCGTGCGCCGCGAAGTGCTCTCCACCTCCGGGACGTTACGCAGAATCTGCTCGACGTGAGTCACCACGCGGTTGGTCTCTTCCAGCGATGAGCCCGCCGGCATGATGTAGTCGAGGATAAAGCCACCTTCGTCCATGGCGGGCAGCAGGTCGGACCCGCAATTGCGGTAACAGATGTAGGAGCCGCCGATCAGCAGGATGCAGAAAACCGCCAGCACCAGCGGATGCTCGAGGGCCACCCGCAGCACGCGCTCGTACGAGTTCATGAGCCAGCGCGGCACGCTGCGATGTTCCTCGGCATTGCCGCCGGCGCGCTTGCGGATGAAGTAGTGGCTGAGGGTTGGAGTCCAGGTCAGGGCCAGCGCGAGGGAAGTGAGCAGCGCCATGCCCACGGTGACGGCCAGCGCGCGGAAGAACACGCCCGTAACGCCGGTGATGGAGATCAGCGGCAGGAACACCACGATGGGGGTGACGGTAGAGCCGACCAGCGGAACGCGGATCTCGCGGATCGCGCTGCGGATGGCTTCGGCGCGCGTCTGGCCCTTATCGCGATGCATCACGATGTTCTCGACCACCACGATGGCGTCGTCGATCACCAGTCCCACGGCCGCAGCCAATCCGCCCAGGGTCATGAGGTTGAAACTCTCACCCATGATGCGGAGGCCGATGAACGTGAGCGCGATGGTGGCGGGAATCACCAAGCCGGCCACCAGCGATGTCCCCCAATCCCGCAGGAACAGCACCATGATGAGGGACGCCAGCACCAGTCCTATCAAGATAGCGTCGCGCACGCTGCGGATGGAGTCATTGACCAGTTCCGATTGATCGTAGAAGGGACGCAGCTCGATGCCTTTGGGCAATGTCTTCCGGATCTGGTCGATTTCCGCGTGAATGGCCTTGGCCACTGTCACGGTGTTGCCGTCCGGCTGCCGGTACACGTTGAGCAGCACCGAGGGCTTGGTGTTGGCGGTCACCACGGTGTAGACCGGCATCACCGAAGGAGCGACGGTGGCAATGTCGCCGATGCGCACCGGTGTGCCTGCGGGCGTGGTCTTGACCACGATGTTGGCAATCTCTTCGGGAGTCCGCGCCTGGCCGCTCACCAGGCTGAGCACCAGTTGGTGGTTGGTCTCAATCAGGCCCGGCGAATCGATCATGTTACTGCGCCCGATGGCATCCAGAACATTCGGGATGGTAGTGCCGGTCTGAATTAGCTTGGCGGGGTCGGGCTCGACCTGGAATTCCGGAACCTGGCCGCCCTGCACCACGATGGACGAGACGCCGGCCTGCCGGTTCAACCGCGGCTTGAGCTCGTAAGTGGCCATCTCCCAGAGGCGGGTTTGCGGCACGGTGTCGGAGGTCAGGCTGTAGCCCATGATGGGGAAAGCCGCGAAGGTCAGGCGGTTGGCGACAATCTTGGCGGTGGGCGGCAGCGTAGGCTGAATGCGCGCGATGGCCGCATTCACCAGCTCCAGCGTGCGGTACATCTCCACTTTCCAGGTGAAGAACAGGTCGATCTCGGCCGTGCCGCGGCTGGTGATGGACCAGACGTAATCGAGTCCTGGCACGGTGTTGACCGCTTCTTCGAGCGGCTTGGTCACTGTGACCAGCATCTGGTCGATGGGAAAAACACCGTTGTCGACCCCGATCACAATGCGGGGGAAATCAGTGTCCGGGAAAACCGCCACCGGGATGGTGAGCGCCAGGTAAATGCCCACGGCGACCATGGTCAGGATGACGAAGACGATCGGCTTGCCGTGGCGGGCGGTCCAGTGCGGCGAGTCGGTGTCCAGCAGCGTGTCGGATGGAGGTGTTGGAAGGTCGCTCATTTCGCTTTGGTTTCCGGCGGCGCGGGGGTTTCGTCCTCATCCGCTTCTTCTTCGACGGCGGTATTGATGATTTTCACCTTGGCCTTGTCGTCCACGCCCAGGCCGCCTACCACCACCACCTCTTCACCGGGCCTGACGCCGCTCAGGATCTGCACCTTATCGCCTTCGCGGACGCCTAGCTCGACCTGCTTCTTGTGCGCGATGGAATCCGCGCTGACCGTCAGGACGGCTGTGCCTTTTTCTTCTCCCGGAAGAATGGCGGTGATTGGCACAACCGTCGCGGCTTTGAACATCTCGGTTATAATCGCGACGTGCACGCTGGCTCCGGGCTTGAGCCGCTCGCCGGGATTCTCGGCCTCCACCCAGACCTGCACGGTGGTGCTGGCGGGGTCCGTGGCGGGACTTACTACAATCACTTTGCCCGGCACTTCCTGCCCGCTATCCACCTGAGTAATGGTCGCCGGGTGGCCCACCTTTACCATGCCGGCCTGACTCTGCGGAACACTGACGCGGGCTACCACGCGCGAGATATCCATCACCGTGACGAGCGGCGTGCCGGGGGTGGCCATTTCACCGGCGTACAGCGGCCGGTCGGCGATCACCCCGCCGATGGGGCTGAAGATCTGCGCGTAACTGAGCTGGGCCTCCAGGGATTGATGATGCGCCTTGGCGGCTTCCACCTGCGCGGAGGCGGTCTTGACCTGTTCCTCTTTGGCCACGGCCTGAAGCACCCTCAGATGCTCCTGGGCGGCTTCGAACTGGCTCTTTGCCTGCGTGTAGTTCACCAGGGCTTCATCCACCTGCCGCCGCGCCAGGGCGCCTTCCTTGAACAACTGCTCGCGGCTGTCGAGCACCTTCTTGGCGGCATCCATCGCCTGCCGGTCTGCTTCCACATCGGTTTGCGCCTTGACCACCGACTCGGGAATCGACGCGCCCGAGGTGGTGCGCAAATTCGATTCCGCCTGGTCCATCGCGCCCTTGCCTTCGGCGGCTTGGGCGGTGAGATCGCGGTTCTCCAGCACGGCCAGAAGCTGGCCCTGCTTCACGTGGTCGCCGCGGTTCACGTAAAACTTCTGCACCGGCGAGGCGATCTTGGGCATGACGCTGGCCTGGTCCCGCGGGAAGAGCATGCCGTCGCCGCTGACAATGCGGCGGATGGTGTCCTGGGTCACCGCCGTGACCTGGACCGGCGCGGGCGCTTCGGCTTCTTTCTCCTCCTTTTTGGAGCAGCCAAACGTGGCTACCAGGCAGGAGGTGATGAGGAGGACTGTGGTTTTCTGCATTGGCTAAAACGCCCCCGTGAGTGTCTGAAGGTTCGCCAGGGCGACACGGTAACGCACCATGCCGTCGTCATACACATTGCGCGCCTCCACCAGCGTGGTCTGTGCGTCCACCACTTCGAGCACCGAAACCTCGCCGGCTTGGTAGCGCAGCAGCGTCAGCTTGAGGCTCTCGGCGGAAAGGTCCCAGGAATGGCGAAGGGAATTGATTTGCGAATTGGCGGCAACCGCCTCCAGGTAGAACGAGTTGAGGTTGGCGAGGAGTTGGCGATAGGTGAGGCTCAGGTCGCTCTTGGCTTGCTGGAGGCGCAATTCCGACTGTTTCACGCGGCTGCGCGCCGCGCCCCAGCTCCAGATCGGAATGTTCAACTGGGCCTGCACCACCGACCCGAGGTTGCGGTAGCCTTCCGGATTGTTGATGGCGAACTGGTTGGCATTGAGGCCGAAAAAATAATCGGCGGATAGCGTGGGCAGCAGGGCGGCGCGGGACGATTTGATTTCCCACTTCTGCTGCTCCACGGTAGCTTGGGCTGCGCGGATATCCGGACTTTTCTCGCCGGCCAGTGCCTGAATCTCGCGGAAGACGGGCAGCGGACGAGGGGTATCGAGGTCGTCGACCACCGTAAAATCCTGGCGGAAATCCGGGAACAGGAGAACCGCCAGCCCGATGCGGGCCTTGTCCAGCGCGAGCTGCGCCTCCACCGTGTCGCGCTGGCGCCCGACGAACTGGATCTCGGCTTTCACCGAGTCGGAGTGCGCCACTTCGCCGCCGCGTTCCTGCTTGCGCGTGATGTCCAGGAACTGTTCGGCCTCGCGCTGGCTCTGCTGGGCATTGGCGTACTTGCGCATGGCCGACACCATTCCGTAATAGCTCTCCGTTACGGTGGCGACCAGGCCGCGCGCGGCGATTTCCGCTTTGGCGCGCGCCACCGCTTCCGCCACCTGCATCTTGCGGTAGTCGGCGCGCTTCTCAAGATCGAAAATGTCGCCATGCACGATGGCTTGGTTGTTGTAGACGTGCGTGCCGTCGTTGGAGACGAACGCGCCGGAAGGCGTGCCGTTGGGCTGGGTGTAGATGAACTGGTTGAACGAGCTCACGCCCGGCAGCCGGGCGGCCCTGGCCTGCACGGTATCCTCGCGAGCCAACAGCGCGGCCAAGTTGGCGGAGAGGATCTGCGGGCTGTTGGCGCGAGCGCGCTCCAGGGCGTCTGCGAAAGTCAGGCGCAGGGGAGCGTTCTGGGAAGCGGCGGGCGGGTTTTGCGCAAACGCGCCCTGGCACAAGGCCAGACCCAGCCCCACAATCAACGGAATGTGCGGCATTGGAAGATCCAGTATAGGAAGCAGGAGATGAACAGACGATGAATCAGCGGGGGACGCTTCCTACTTTAGCGGAATCCTCAGGCTCCGGCCCTGCTTGCCGATTGGCCGGCGCTTCACGGATCGCCGTGACGACCCGGTGACGACCTGGTACGTGGTGGAGGTCAAGCGGCGATAGGGTTACCCCTTGGTGATCACCGTAACGTTCGCCGGTTTCAGCCCGGGCGAAGTCGCCGCAATGTCTGCGCCGATCAGCTTGCCTTGGCCCTCAGTCGGCGGCGATGCGAAGATGGCCCGCGGATTCAGCCGGCCTGGCGATCTCGATGCCGGCCATCTTTTCAATCGCGGTGACGATGCCGGAGTGGTCGTAGTCGCCTTTGCCCTCGTTCATCAGCGACATGATCAGTCCCTGAACCATGCTGGTGAGGGGCAGCGGCACCTTGAATTCTTCGGCCGCCTGCAGGGCATTCCGCAAATCTTTCTGGTGGAGGCGAATCCGGAAGCCCGGCTTGAAATTGCGCGCCATCACCATGGGCGCTTTGGCGTTCAGGACCGCGCTGCCGGCCAGACCGCCTTTGATGGCGTTGAAAACTACTTCCGGGTCGAGGCCGGCTCGCGTGGCCAGCACCAGGGCTTCCCCCATCGCGGCAATGTTACAGGCCACGATAATCTGGTTGGCCAGCTTGGTCATGTTGCCGGCGCCCACCGGACCGGTCAGGGTCACCGAAGAACCCATCAAGTGAAGAATGGGCGACAGCTTGTCGAAAACCGCTTGGTCCCCGCCCACCATGATCGCCAGAGTGCCGTCGATGGCTTTGGGCTCGCCACCGCTCACCGGCGCATCCAGGAACTCCACGCCCTTCTCCGCGCAAGCCTTGCCGACTTTCTGCGACACGATCGGGTTGATGGAACTCATGTCCACCAGGGTGGAACCGGGCCGTGCGCCTTCGAGCACCCCATTCGGGCCAAGGACCGCCTTCTCCACGTCCGGCCCGTCGGGCAGCATGGTGATGATGATGTCGGATCGTTGCGCGACGCCTTTGGCGGAAGAGCATGAAGCGGCGCCGGCGGCGGCCAACTCCTTGACGCCGGCGGGGAAAATATCATAAACCGCCAGCCTGTGACCCGCCTTCAAGAGGTTTCGCGCCATGGGCCTGCCCATTACGCCGAGACCGATAAATCCTATTCTGCTGGACACTGTGATTTCCCTTCCATAATTCAGATGAATCTGCCGATATCTGAGATTCACGAAGATGCGAGTTGGCCCCTTCCGCACGCATGCTAAAATAACGCCATGAAGATCTATACGTGGAACGATATTGCCGAAGAGCAGTTGAATCCACTTGCCGGGCGCAAAGCCCTTCACGGCACAGCCATTACCGTGGCGCATTTCCGTTTTGACAAAGGCAACAAGGTGGCGTCGCACCACCATGTCAACGATCAGGTCACCATTGTCGAAAAAGGCGCGGTGCGCATGGTCGTGGGCAACGAAGAATTTGTGCTCAAGGCGGGCCAAATGGTCCACGTGCCGCCGGATGTCCCACACGGCAACGAAGCTCTCGAAGATACCGTCATCATGGAGCTTTTCTCGCCCATTCGGGAGGACTGGATCAAAGGCGACGATTCGTACCTGCGCCAGAAATAACTATTTCGAACCCTCCAGGATCTTCCTGCGAAGCCCCGCGGAGTCGAAGCCTGCATGCCGGTAGATTTCGTCCGGCTTCCCGGACCTGGAGAAATGGTCCATGCCGAAGATCCGGCTTTGATAATCCCCCGGCACAATAAAGGGGTACAGGAATCCCGGCCATCCGTTGTGCAGGGCAACCACGTACTGCCGTTCCTCGTCGGACAAAATCGCGGCGGCCTTAGCCGGGTCGATTCGTCTCAATTCCTCGTAAACCTGCGGCGACGTGACGGCCACGATCTTGACGTTGAATTGCTCCTCGATCTCCGGCAGGATCTCGAGCGCGTTGTGCATCACCTGCCCGCCGCAGATCGCCAGCACTTTTTTCGGCTTTCCGTTCCCGCGGAACGGCTTGAAAACGTAAGCGCCGTTGATGGCTTCTCGCGCCTCGGGGGGCGCCCCTTGGGCCCCGTTGCCCCGCTTCAAGACCGGGGTGCCCGGCCGCGTGCAAGAGAACGCCACTGGTTCGCCGCGCTTCGCCGCGTGAAACAGCATTTCTACCGCTTCGTTGGCGTCCAGCGGCTTATAAACCTTGATCCCCGGATACGCCGTGTACAGCGACATCCAGAACAGGCCCTGGTGCGTAGGCCCATCCTCGCCGGTTTCCGGACCGTCGTGCGCCGCCAGCACAACGAAAAATGCCGAGGCGCTGGGATTGACGTCGCTGTTGATGAGGGTCATGCGCACCGCGTTCGACAGCAGGCACGTGAATACGCCATAGGTGGCGAAGGCCGTCATGGGCCGGAACCCTCCCGGCAGCGTATCCTGCGACATGGCGCACGACATCATCGCCATGTTCTGTTCCGCGATTCCGAAACGAAGGCCGCGCCCCAGCACGTTGTCCGGCTTGATCACTCCGTAGACGTTCTCCGCCTTGCCGGTGAGAATGGACTTCATCAGGTCGCCGGCGCCGATATAAAAGAACGCCGTCTGTTTCATGGCCCAGGCGAACCATGCTTCCGTAGCCTTGCGAATGGCCACCGAGTCGCCGCCCTTGAACACTAACTCCGGCGGCAGCTCGGCCGGGCGCTCGATCTTTCGGTAATCCACAAATGGACGGCCCGCCAGCGCCGTCTTCATGCGCTCCACCAACTCCTCCTCCGGCCGGAGCAGCCGCGCGTCCGCCTCGAGCCGCTCCAGCAGGTAGGCGCTTTCGGCTTCACCCAAGGCGTCCATCACCACTCGGATATCGGCCGCCACGTCGCCCTTCACGCCCGGGATCGGGAAGCCGAGCTTGTGCATCGCCTCGACGTATTCCGGGTGCGGAAGTACCGCGCCGTGGGAGTCGGGCGAGTTCTCGAGCTTGCCGTACGCGAGGCCTTTCGTCGCATGACAGATCACCACAGTCGGTTTCTCGCCTCCGAAGCCGCCGGCCGCCAGGCGATAAGCGTACGCCAGCTCGCGGACGTTCTGGCCATTCACCTCGATAATGTTCCATCCCTGCAAAAACCAGTGGTTCAGGTATGCCGACGGCAGCACCTCGGTGATCGGTCCGTCGATGCCGAAGTTGTTGTAGTCCAGGGTGACGATTAGGTTCCGCACCCCTAGAGTCGAGGCCAGGTTGCGAAACTCGTAGCTCATCCCTTCCTCGCTCTCGGCGTCGCCGGCGATGACGAACGCCTTGGTGGCGAGACCGCAGGAGCGGTGCAACACGGCGAACCCCAGCCCTGCCGAGAACCCGTGACCGGACGAGCCGGTCGAGGTGTCGGCCAGCGCATACTCCGATTCCACGTGACCGCTCGGCCCTCCCCAACGCCGGAAGCGGGCCAACTGCTCGGGATAAACCGTATAGCTCTGCACGGCCGGCGAGAGCGCCACGCCCTTTCTGCGCAGACATTCATAGATCAGCGACACGACGCCGTGAAACAAGGGCGTAGTGTGGCCCGCCGACCAGGTCAGCCGGTCTCTGCCCGGGTGCTTCGGATTCAGCGGGTCGAACCCCACCACGCCGCTCGTCAGCAGCGTCAGGACTTGCTCGGTCTTTGAGGATGAGCCACCGACATGGCCCGACTCGGCTCCGTCCGCCATCGCAAACTGAAGCCCGCGCACGACACGGCATAGTTTGGCGATCGCGTCTTCGTCGATTTCCCGCAATGGTTCCAGCGGCAGGCCCCTGAGGTTAAGGTAGGCTCCTCCCTCGGCCCGATATTGAAAGCGTTCGGGATCGTCCGACCTGAGCGCTTCCAGTCCGTTTTGCTTCAAAACATTGTATTTAGCGGTCACTCCAAGCATGTACTCATTATAAGGGGAAATGGCCTTGATGACCTCAATATCTTGAATGACGACCACTTGAACCCTTTTGGGCCACGCAGCCATCGAGACCGGGGCATGCGATTCTGAGTCCCTTGGCCGGACAGCGGTGTTATCAAAACTGGGTATTGTCGGATAACAAGACCTGGCATTCCGAAGATCGCCCGAATGCCCCACACTCAAATAATGGCTTCGCGTGACCCTGATCCCGAGGCCTTGCACAAGGCGATGTCGGAGGCTGCACAGCGACTGATCGACGCCTTGGCCGCAGAGGCGAAGTTGCGCCGCCGTCTCCGCCAAAGACGCACGGAGCATCAGTTATTCCAGCAGCGGCGGGCGGTCCAAAGGTCGATCGAACAAGGAGCGGGAGACTACACGAAGGCAGCTCGGCGCTTCCGCGGCGCAATTCAAACCCTATTCCTGAAACCATAACCGGCAGAATGTTGAAGGCCGAGTCCTTGGTGGAATATCGGGGGCGCAGCCGTCCTCGGCTAGATAGATCCGGCGCTATTCTCATGTTTTCGGCGACTTGCCCAATACTTTTTCATGCGTTTGGAAACTTCCTCGCGCTCTGCGAAACCCATCGATTTGCGGCCGCGGCGCTTAGCGGCGGACGGCGCCACAGCCGCTCCGGGGGCTCCGCTCCGCTGCAGTTCCTCCAACGATGCGATTACCCGCTCCAGCTTTTCTTTCTGGGCGTAGAGGTACCCAATCGCCTTGTACAGATTGATCCCCATGTCGGTTGTGATCCATTATATGGCCCCCGGATTGCGCCCGGGCGCATTTCGTAGCCAAAGAATAGCAAGTATATCCGAATCCGGCCATGGTTGGGGGGCGGGCTGCTTCCTGCCGTGTCTCTTCTAGCGATTGACCAATCATCAAATCTGTTCATGGCTGGCCTGCTGACCGGGGCGATTGCGCGGCCGGCATTCTATCGTAGGCTGGTTTCAGCCCCCAGGGAGAGGGTCTCGCATGGAGGTTCTGGAAGGCATAGCAGCGATATGTCATACCCCACCGCCGAGATGGGGGCCTCGCCCCCGGACACGGCCGGCTCTTCCTCACATTCAGTTGGATCAGTGGCCGCCGGAGGAGATTGCAGCGGAGCTTATCGAGCTGAGTCTCAGCCTTCCCGACGTGCGACCCAAACAGAGCCGGATGGCTTCTCCGCAAAGCCGCGCCCTGTGTCTGCCCGACAGGTGCGCGGGCGGTCCCGCGAGCGCTTTTATCGACGATCACGAGTTTTGCCATCTCCACCCTCTTCCCGAGGGCAGCATCCATCTGACGCTGCCGAATCCCTTGCGCGACCGAATCGTGCAACTCGGTTGGGCCGAGCAGCACCCGTTGGTCCGGGCCGGCGTTATGGCCGAAACGTTGGTGATGGTTTACGCCCCTCGTGACAGAGAGGAACTGGCTATCTCGTTGAGCCTGATCTGGAGCTCGTGCCAGTTCGCCAGAGGAATCTGACCATGCCGGCACAGGCCGCGACCCGAGAGCCAGGCAAGATGAGCATACTGGCCGGCATGTACTACTTCGACCGCCGTCCCATTTCGGCCGCCGATGAGGCCCATGTCTGCCGCGCCCTGGGGGATTTCGATCGGCAGCCGATCCATTGCTTTCAGAGCCACGGACTGATCATGGGAGTCGCCGGCTCTCACTCCGGTTCTTCCGAGGATGATATATTCTCCCGATTGCCTGACGGAAGCGTCAGCACCTGGGATGGCCGTTTGGATAACCACGAGGATCTGCGGCTGGACTCGGGCTGCGACTTCCCTCCGTCCTCCGCCAGCAGCGATTTGGCCGTCAAGGCCTATCGGAGCAAGGGAGTCGCCGGTTTCCACTGTTTGGTCGGGGACTGGAGCCTCGCCATATGGGACGGCAAGTCGCGCAGTGTTGTGCTGGCCAGCGATTATGCCGGCATACGCCCGCTCTATTACTACCGCGGGGACGATCGCCTGCTTTGGTCATCTTGTCTTGCCGACCTGATCCGCTGGACCGGCATCCATGAACTCGACGAGCAGTACGTCGCCAACTTCCTGACTTATGGGGGTGTGGCGCACCGTACCCCGTACCGAGAGGTGTACCCGGTGCCTCCAGGCTGCGCGGTATGCGTTTCGCCGGATCGAATTGTGACACTACCATTCTGGGATCTGCCGGTCGGTCAAGAGACTCGATTTCAGGATGACCGATGTTACGAAGAGCAATTGAGGACCCTTTTCCGGGAGGCGGTGAGTGTCCGGTTGAAATCGCAGGGACCAGTATGCGCGGAGCTGAGCGGCGGCCTCGATTCATCGTCGGTCGTCTCGATGGCGGCCCAGCTTAAGAATGCGGTTCCCGGCAGTTTCCCGGAACTCATCACCTTGAGCTACACCCACGAAGGCTGCACGGACGAAAAGTACTTCCGGGCGGTCGAGCGCGCCTGGAACCTTTCCAGCATCCACCTCCAACTGGAAGAGCATCCATTCGTGGCGGCGAACCGCGCCGGCGGCGCCGTTCCGGCTTGGTGGGGGCCGCGCTTCCGCGAAACTGCACGCCTGATGATTCGGCTCGGTTCAAGCGTGTATATGACCGGTCAGCTTGGAGATTTCATTATGGGGAATCTGGTTGACGACTCCGACCAGGTTGCAGACTACCTTCACCAGCATCGGTTTCTGCAAGCGGCGCGCGAGGCGTTTTCGTGGAGCCAATCGCTGCGGGTGCCGATCTATTCCATTTTATGGCGCGCCCTGCGGACGAACTATTCCTCCTGGGCAGCTCCCAGCGTCACCACAACCACGTACGACCGTTACCAGCGCATCGATTCCCTCGCGCCGGATTTCCGCAAACGGGTCAACCTCAGCGACTCCAATCGACAGGGCGAACTGCGCTGGCAAGCAGCCAGTCCCGGCCGCCGGGGGCGCTTCCGCGCACTGAATGAGATACTGTCCACGCGCCTCCTGCAAGCCCCCGAAGCGTTACAACATGTCTCGTATACGCACCCCTTTGCCCATCGTCCGCTGGTCGAGTTTATGCTGACCATCCCACCGGCTGTGGTTTGCCGGCCGGGCGAACCGAGGCGCCTGATGCGCCGCGCCTTCGCGGAACTGCTTCCGCCCGCGATCCTGAAAAGAAAGTCGAAAACCATATACGAGCGCGTCTTCCGCCAGGCCCTGGTTCCCATGGCTGCTGAGCTGCTCAAGCGGCCGGGAGAGATGCGCATGGTGGAGTTCGGATATGTGGACTGCCGCAGCGTCACGGACCGCCTGACGCGGTTTATGCATGGCCTGGACTGCAATGCATCCCAGTTGCGGCAACTGATCCTGTTCGAGTTCTGGCTTCGAAACAGGACGCACTCCGGCGATCATGTGGATGACGCCTCCTTGAGCTGGATCAACTGAGTCGTTCACTGCTTCTTCGATTCGACGCTCACGACAATCTTGGTCCCCCGGCCGTGCGCACTTTCCAAGGTGAAGCTGGCGCCGATTTGCTTCGCCCGCTCCCCCATGCCGGCCACTCCCCAGTGATCTTTCTTTTCCTTGGCCGCTTCCGGATCAAAACCCGAGCCGTCGTCCTCGACCGTGAGCTGGACTTCTCTTTCCGAGTACATCATTTGCGCATGTATTCGCCGCGCTTCCGCATGGTTCACCGCGTTGGTTATGGCCTCCCGGCCGATCAGGTAAATGTTCGCCTGCACGTCGTATCTGAGTTGCCGGACGAGGCCTCTTACGGTGAGATGGAAAGTAATGGGTTTGCCTTTCGTGAGCTGGGCGCCAATGGCGGATAACGCCTCTGGCAGCGTGTGGTCTTCCAGGGCTGGAAGACGCATGCTCATAATGGTGCGGCGAGTCTCCCCAAGAGATTGGTCCGCCTGGTTAATGGCGCGCTCCAGCCGTTCCTTGCACAGCTCGGGATTGCTGTCGAACAGGCGCGCCGCGGCTTCCAGTTGGTACACCACGCCGGAGAAGCCTTGAAGCAGGGAGTCGTGCAATTCGCGGGTCACACGCGCGCGTTCCTGGGCCACCAGTTGGAAACGGGAAACGAGCCTTTGCACGCGCAACCAGTGGAATCCCCAGATCAGGAGAGTCAGCACTCCCACGCATGACGCCGCGAACCAGGTGGTCTGGTAAAAGTACGGGGCCAGGCGAAACGCCAGGCCGGCCCCAGACGTGTTCCAGACGCCGTCATTGTTGCAGGCAAGCACGTGGAATCGATATCTGCCCGGCGGCAGGTTGACGTACACGACATTGCGCCGCGTGCCCGCATCCGTCCAAGTTCGATCAAAAGCGTCCAGTTTGTACCGGAAGCGGACTCTTTCCGGAGCCGTCAGGCTCAGACCGGTATATGCGATCTGCACCTCACGGCCGCGAAACGCAATTTCAGAAGCTGAATTGATGTCTACCGGCCGGCCATCCACCAGGATCTGTTCGATGACCACCGGGGGAGGCAGCGGATTGCTGCGGATGCGGGCTGGATCGACCACCGCAATACCGTCGTCGGTGCGAATCCAAATGCGCCCATCCTCGGATCTGGCCAGCCGCGGCCCATACATGCTGATGGCATTTGCCAGGCGCAACCCATCGCTTGGGCCGTACTGTGCGAAGGTGAGATGCCTTGGGGAACCGTCCGGAGTCTGGTTCAGTCCCTCCATGCTGAGCCGCAACAAGCCATTGACCGTGGCCAGCCACAACCCATCGCGGTTGTCCTCGACGATCGCCTGCACACCGCCTTCCGGCAAGCCGTGCTGCGCAGTCCAGGCGGTCCAGGACCCGTTGCGAATTCGGTTGAGCCCGGCGCCGGTGCCCACCCATATCGCGCCGGTCCGGTCCTCATAGATGGCTTGCACCGGGCCCCCTGTGAGACCCTGTTGAGTCCCGTAAAACTTCGCCGAACCTCCCTTGAGGGATACGACGCCGCCTTGATAGAAGCCCACCCACACGCGGCCCTGGCGGTCGGCCTGAAGCTGATAGATCCGCTTATTCTCCGCGCCGGGAATCGATAAAGCCCGGGCGACGCCATTCCGGATCGCCAGAAATCGGTTCTTGCTGTCGGCCAGCCATATAGTCCCGCTTGGATCTCCCGTAATGGCGAAAACGCGGTCCAGGGGAGCGCCGCCGGGTGCGCGCACCTCGACAAATCGATCTTCGGATAAGTAGGCGAGTCCACCGGTTGTCCCGGCCCACAGCCGTCCGCCGGCGTCTGCGTATAAAGAGAGCACGGTGGTGCTGGGCAAGCCAAAATCCATTCGGTATTGGGTGATTCGGTCCCCTTCGATGCGGTTGAGACCGCCGCCGGCGGTTCCCACCCAAGTGGCCCCCTGGTGGGTCGTGCAAACTGATATGGCCGCATCGCTGGAAAGACCGTCCAGCGTAGAAAAATGCAGACTCTTAGGGACCGAAAACTGATCGATCCCTCTTTCGGTGCCCGCCCAGAGGTTCCCTTCGCGATCCTCCAATAGCGCGCTGATGTAATCGCTCGAAAGCCCATCCCTCCGTGTGAGCCGCTCCATGCGGCCTCCGCGCAGGCGCAACAATCCCTGGCCGGCAGTGCCGATCCAGAGGTTGCCGTCACCATCCCGCAGCATGACTTTCGGTGAGAGAGACACATTCTCCAGCCCCACCACGAAAGGTTCGAATTCCCCGTCACGGAATCGCACGACGCCCCTGGCGCCGTCAATGGCCAACAACTCCCCTGAACTGCCGCCAATCACCGAGAGCATCTGGCGGGAGGGTGCATTCCAACACGCCGCCCGGTTTCCCGGAGACCAGCGGCAGAGACCTCCGAATGTGCCCATCCAGAGATTGGCGGCCCTATCTTGAAAAAGCGTCGCCAGTGTCTGATCCGGCAGGCCGTCTGCCGGACCATAGGTCCGGACCGCACCGTCCGGCCGCAGGACCGCCAGACTGGTGTTGGTATCCCGCAAGTTGAGCAGCCAAAGGCTTCCTGACGGGTCCTCCACCATGGCGATCACGGCGCCAAGCGTGCGATCCGCGGCCGGATAGCGGATGAGGCGCCCTCGATCCAACCGGGCAACGCCGGAAGCCGTGCCGATCCAAAGGCCGCCTCGGGCAGACGAAAGCAGGCATCGGATATTCCTGCCGGGCAACTCCTCGCCGGAGCCTGCCTCCCAGCGCACAAAGCGCATCCCGTCAAATCGAATCAGGCCACTGCTCGTCCCCAACCAGAGATAACCGTCTGAAGTCTGCGCCATGGTCTGGATGGCGGGAAGTGCGCCCCCCTCCTCTTGCGTCCAACTGGTGTGCAGGTACTGAGACGCAGAGAAAGTTCTGTCCAAACCAAAGAGCGAATCCACGCAGATCATCAGCAGGACGATGCAGGGGATGGGTCCCGCGCCCATTTTCCTCGGATTGCGCTGAGCGCCGGACGGCGCCCCGCGGGTGCTGCTCAGGGTAGACATGACCGGGGGGCCCAGAATAACATCAGGCACTCAATCTGCCTCGGGGTCGAAGATTCCGTGGTAACCAACCGTGCGTACTCCACGATCGCCTGGAAAAGCCATAAGAGAATCATAAGAATTCGGGTGGGCCAAAACAAGCAGAGGGCGTACGTTGAGATTTAACACCAAAGATGGTTCATCCCGGCGGAAGGCGGGCTGGAAGAGTGCAGCGAATTCATAGGTTTTTCAAAAGAAAAGATCCAGCGCGGCAACAGCCAGAGCACGGGGCTGCGGTGCGGTTCACGATTTCGCCCGATGCAAGGGCGTCTATGGACCACGATGGCATCGTGTTTCTCCACGTAGGCAGCGGCGCCGTTTTCGCGTCGAACGGCGTCGGAGCTCGTATCTGGCGGGGACTGCTCGATCATAACGGTCTGGAATCCATCGCCGCAGATATCAGCGTTGAATACGGTGTTCCACGTCAGCAGGTCCAGCAGGATGCCGCCGCCTTTGCCGCCGACCTGGAAGCCAAGGGGCTGCTGGCGCGCCCCACAGGAAGTTGATGATGCCGCCGTTTGCCCGGATACTGCTGGCGGTGCGGGCGTTGTGGGAGCTGTGCCGCTATGATCTGGTCGCTGCCACGTCAGGTTTTCGGGGTGTGCACCGGAAACTTCAGGGTTTGGCGTGCGGGGGCCGTTCGAGCCACTCCGGCCTGGAGATTGTAATTCCCCGAACGGTGACAGCCGTGAGTTCGTTTTACTGGAAGCCGGTACTTTGTCTGCAAAGATCCGTGGTCGCGGCGCGTCTCCTGCGCCACTACGGAATCGAGGCGCAAGTGGTGATCGGGTGCCGGGCCGCGCCGTTCGCGAGCCATGCCTGGGCGGAGGTGAATGGCCGTGTGGTCAACGATTCCTCCGGCTACCAGCAGAAACTGGGCGTCCTGGAGCGGTTTTGAACGCCGAGCCGGCGTGCAAGCCCAACCGAAAACATGTAACGAGTCGCAACCAGAAAAAGAAAAGGAGATAATACCGTATGTACGAACAACCCAAGCTGATTCCAGTGGGCGATGCCGAGGATGTGGTTCTGGGGGGGACCCTATCGGGCCCGACTTCGACGGCAACTGGCCAGTACTGGAGTTTGAGTTCGAGGAAGAAGTAGATACAGACGCGCTCTAGGCTTGACGCAATCCGGCGCAGCTCCGGACTCACTTCTGGCACAACGGGCATCCAACCAGGCACAGGCACCGCGCCGGCCGGCGGACGGCAGCCGGCCCGGAGGAGGCGTCGCCGCACGTCTTCACAGCCTGATTATGCCGCGGCGCAATGCGATAGTCACGGCGTGGGTCCTGTCCGAAGCATACAGCTTCTCCAGAATGTGTTTCACGTGCGCATTCACGGTGGCTTCGGACACCCCGAGTTTGTGGGCGATCTCTTTGTTACGCAATCCGCCGGCGACGAGTTGGAGCACTTCGATCTCGCGCGCGCTCAAGTCCGTCCGCGGAAGATTCTCAGCGATGCGGCTGCCAACCTGCGCGGGAATATAACGCTGCCCTCTGTGAACGGTCCGTATGGCCTGGATTAACTCTCTCCTGACCATATCCTTGAAGAGATACCCGCGGGCGCCCGCTTCCAGGGCCCGATAGATCTCTTCATCGCCGGCCACGGTTGTGAGCACGATGAAGCTCGTGTCGGAGCGCGCGGAGCAGACGCGCTTGATGACTTCCGCGCCACCGATATCGGGCAGCAAGAGATCCATTAAGACCACCTCTGGGTGCAATTTCGCCAGAAGACTGAGCGCCTCGGCTCCGGTTCCCGCCTCTCCAACCACTTGAATGTCGGCCTCGGTGGACAGCATGGCATTGAGACCGTCCCGGACCACCGGGTGGTCGTCTACAATCATCACTGTGATCGGATGCCTTTCGGTCATGAGGGCTTCACAACGTCAAGGAAAATGACCGGCGCGCCAGGCGCCAACCCCTAAACAGGCTGGGTTCCTGCGTTCTGCTGCACGATAGCAGGGCAGCAAATGAAGTATATCAATTGAGCCACTGGCCCGGCGCCCGTGGGTCCCCCTTCCTGCGCGCCGCGATCACCCGTGGAATGCCGGCCAGGTCGGGCTCGATCCGCACTTCCCGCCATCCGCTGAGCAGGTTGGCGACGTAGTCGCGGCTGCCGAAGCCCAGTTCCAGGATGAGCCAACCGCCGGGGCGCAGCACCCGCGGGGCATCGGCTACGATGCGATCGTAGATTTCGAAGCCGGTCTCGCCGGCGAAGAGCGCTAGTTGGGGTTCCCAGTCCCGGACCTCCCGCTGCAAGCCCTGCCGCTGGGCGATCGGCACATAGGGCGGGTTGCAGACGATCAGGTCCATGGCGCCGGCGGCGATGGCTTCCATCAGATCGCAGATCACTACGTTTACCGGCGCGCCAAGGCGCCGGGCATTCCCGGCGGCAACGCTGGCGGCCGCCGGCGAGATGTCCGCGGCCCATGCCTCGGCGCCGGTCTCGAGTTGCAGCGTCACCGCCAGCGCGCCCGATCCGGTTCCGACATCGAGCACGCGCGCGGCCCCCCGCGCGATCTGCAAAGCGACTTCCACCACGTGCTCGGTCTCCGGGCGCGGAATCAGGACGTCCGGCGTCACCCGAAACTCGCGCCCGTAGAATTCCTGCCGCCCGGTGATGTACTGCGTGGGTTTGCCGTTGAGACGCTCATGCAGATAGCGGCCGTAGTGCAGCCACTCCACCTCTTGCAGTTCCCGCTCGGGGTGGGCGTAGAGATGGACCCGCTCCTGGCGAATGGCGTGCGCCAGCAGCACCTCCGCGGTGAGCCGCGGCGCCGCAATACTGGCATCCTCCAGCAGGCGGACGCCCTGGAGCAATGCCGTGTTGACCGTCATGGGGGCTTCAGACCACCACGCCCTGCTCGGTCTGCTGCTTCAGTTTTTCGGCCTGGTAATAGGTGGTGAGGGCGTCGACGATGGCATCCAGCTTCCCCTCCATCACGAAATCCAGTTGATGCAGCGTCAGGCCGATGCGGTGATCCGTCACGCGGTTCTGCGGAAAGTTGTAGGTGCGGATCTTTTCGCTGCGATCGCCGGTGCCCACCATGCTGCGCCGCTCCGCGCCCAGCGCCGCCTGCTGTTTCTCGAGCTCCAGCTCGTAGAGCCGCGAGCGCAGCACGCGCTCGGCCTTGGAGCGGTTCTTGATCTGCGATTTTTCGTCCTGGCAGGAGACCACCAGGCCCGTCGGCAAGTGCGTCAGGCGCACGGCCGAGTACGTGGTGTTGACCGACTGGCCGCCCGGCCCGAGGAACAGAAGGTATCGATACGAATATCCTTGGGGTCGATCTTGACCTCGACTTCGTCCGCCTCCGGCAGCACCGCCACGGTGATGGCGGAAGTGTGCACCCGCCCCTGCTGCTCGGTGACCGGCACGCGCTGCACGCGGTGCACGCCGCTTTCGTACTTGAGCTTGCTGTAGACGTTGTCGCCGCTCACCAGGGCGATGACTTCCTTCAGCCCGCCCACGGAGGACTCGCTGGCGGAGGTCACCTCGATCTTCCAGCCCTGCGTTTCCCCGTAACGCGAATACATGCGGAAGATCTCAGCAGCAAACAGCGTGGCTTCATCGCCGCCCGTGCCGGCGCGGATTTCGAGCACCACGTTGCGGTCGTCGTTGGGATCCTTGGGCAGCAGAAGCACCTTGAGATGCCCTTCCAGGCGGGCCAGCTCCGGCTCGAGGCTGGTGATTTCTTCCTGCGCCATGGCGCGCAAATCGGGGTCGCCGTCCTGGAGCATGGGGCGCGCCTGCGACAGCGCATCCTCGGTCTTCTTCCACTCCCGGTACGCGGAGACCACCTCCGACAGTTCGCTGTGCGCCTTGGCCGCTTTGCGGTACTGATCGGCGTCGCCGATCACCGCGGGATCGGCCAACTGCCGCGTGAGAGCCTCGAAGCGTTCTTCGAGCTGATCGAGCTTGGGAACGAATTGCATGGATGGTCAGGCGATGACCAGTTGTCCGCCTTGCGCCTCTTCGAGGGCCATGGCGCCTTCCAGCGCGCGGATGGCCACCGCCGTCTGGTCGTCGGCCGGCGGTTTGGTGGTGATGCGCTGGAGCCAGAGGCCCGGCGCGGCTAGCGTGGCCAACAGCGAACCGCGCCGCTTGGCCGCGAAGCGGATCACCTCGTAGCTCAGGCCCGCGATGAGCGGCAGCAGCGCGATGCGCGCGAGCAGTTTCGGCAGGAACCCGTCGAAGGGGATGAGCGTGTAGATGGGGATACACAGGATCAATACGACGAACAGGAAACTGGTGCCGCACCGCGGGTGGTACGTGGTAAACCGCTGCGCGTTGGGCACGGTCACCGGCTGGCCCGATTCAAAATTGAAAACCACCTTGTGCTCCGCGCCGTGATACTCAAACACGCGCCGGATGTCCTTCCACAGCGAGATGGCGTACAGGAAGCCCAGAAAGATGGCCATGCGGATCAAGCCGTCGGCGAGGTTGAACAACACGCGGCCGCCCAGCACCGGATACAGTTTCTGCAGCTTGGTCACCAGAAACAGCGGCACGAACTTGTACATGAAAATGAACATGCCGAAGGTGAAAATCAGGTTGGCGGCAATGGCCCAGGCGGGAATTTCTTTTGGAGGCTGGTTGGCCGCCGCTTGCTGCGGGTCCTGGAGCGCCACGTTGCTGGAGAATCGCAGGGCCCTGAGCCCCAGGGTCATGGCCTGCCACAGGGTCCCAACGCCGCGAAAGACAGGGTACTTGAAGATCTTGTGCTTTTCGGACATGCGGGCGAGCGGCGCCTGTTCGGTGACGATTTCGCCATCCGGCTTGCGGACCGCCACGCAGTAGCTGTGGGGAGCGCGCATCATGACGCCTTCCAGCACAGCCTGCCCGCCGACCAGGATCTCCTCGCCGTTTTCCATGATGGGCATCAATTGAATCTGGGTGAAAAGACGAAAATACGCGCGCAACGACACAAATCCTCTCCGTTACTTATTTATTATACGCGATTGAAGCGTTCTTGGAGGCCGCAGGGGCCGAGCCCGTAATCCGCCGAGCATGCGGTATAGACGCGACGTGCCCGGCCCCTACCGCGGCGGCAGAAAATGGATGGCCGGGCTTGAAGCTGGCCCAGTACCGGACCCGGGCACGTTCCGGGTTAACTTTGGTTAGGTACCGATACCTATCACGTACCGTCACCGTACTCTTGGACCTTTCGCCAGCGCCCCCCACGGGCCATACTGCAAACGATACAGTCCTGGTACAGAGTCTGAAAGGTGTTCTGGAAAGGGTTTAATTATGACGCAGCTTTTGCTTTACAGTAAGGATCCCGTTCTGGCAAGAGGACTCGAATCGGTGCTTCGCCAGGCCGGGGGGTTCGACTTGTTGCCACTGTGCGGTACATTGGCCGAGTTAACGGAGGAGATAGGGCACAAGACGCCGGACCTAATTCTGCTGGATGGTGGTCCGGAGTTGACCTTTGCCGTCTTGAGCGAGATGCACCGCGCGACGAGCTCGAAGATTGTCCTCTGGATGAACTCGATCTCCATTGAGCTGGCCTGTCAGGCCGTGGGGTTAGGGATCAGGGGGATCCTGCGCAAGACGCTGCCGCCCGAACTCCAGGTGAAGTGTCTGCGACAAGTGCAGGCGGGTCAACTGTGGTTTGAAAAAGCCCTGGTCGACGACTTCGTCTCGGCGCGCCGTGTCACCCTGACGCCGCGGGAAGGGCAGCTCATGACCCTCCTCTCTCAAGGTTTGAAGAATAAAGAAATCGCTCTTCGTCTGATGGTTACGGAGGGCACCGTGAAAGTCTACCTTTCGCGGCTGTTCCAAAAAGCCGGCGTGAAAGATCGCTTCGAGCTGGCCTTGCTCAGCTTGAAGAACCTGTCCGT
The DNA here is from genome assembly GCA_963768385.1 of Bryobacterales bacterium. Classification (GTDB taxonomy): domain Bacteria; phylum Acidobacteriota; class Terriglobia; order Bryobacterales; family Bryobacteraceae; genus Fen-178. The sequence continues at coordinate 49,847 of CAVYHQ010000009.1, read as the reverse complement.
CGAAGCGTCAAAAAACGGCGCGGAGTACAGGATCTGCCCACGCTCTCTGGTGATCGGGAGGCCCGCCAAGCCAGTTGGGGCTGCCGCGCACCTATCGGAGCCAGCGGTGTCGGCGGCGATGTAGCAAAACTGATCCGCGGGGCCTGCGTGGCCCGCGCGGAGGCGAGTAGAGAGAAAAACTATGTCACGGTACTTTGCTTTGCTTTCGATCGTCTTCATGATGGGCTTTGTGGTGGTGTTCGACAAGGCTCACCTCGAGGGATGTAATGCCCGCTTCTGGAAAACGAGCTCTGATGAGCCGCCAAGAGGTGGATCAACTACTCATGATTCTGTCGGCTTGCCAGGACGGCTAGCGCCCCTGGAGGCGCCGCGCACCACCGCGTCATCGGTGGAGCAGGCCGGCCAGCGCCGGGGCCAGTTGCGGAAAGCGGAAGCGGAATCCGGCGGCCTCGGCCGCGCCCGGCGCTACCCGCTGGCTGTCGAGCAGCAGGTCCGCCATTTCGCCAAACAGCAACCTCAGCGCGAATCTCGGGACCGGGAACACCGCGGGCCGCCGTAGAGCGCGAGCCAGTTCACGAGTGAAGTCCGAGTTGGTGACAGGAGACGGGGCCACCCCATTCAGTGGTCCCCGGACCTGGCTCTCCACCGCGAACTGGAACAACGACGCCAGATCCTCCAGGTGGATCCACGACATCCACTGCCGGCCACTGCCCAGTCGGCCGCCCACGCCCATGCGGAATGGCGGCAACATGCGCTGAAGCGCGCCGCCGTGAGCGTCCAGCACCAGGCCGATCCGCACGCGCACCACGCGCAGGCCGAACGCCTCCGCGGCCTGCGCTTCTCTCTCCCACGCCACGCACAATTCCGGCAGGAAGCCGCTCCCGGGCGCGGACGATTCCGTGAGAACCTCATCGCCGCGCGAACCGTAGTACCCGATGGCCGAGGCGCAGATCAGGGCTTCCGGCCTCCGCGGAAGCCCGGCCAGCGCCTTCACCAAATTGCGCGTACCCCTCACGCGGCTCTCGCGAATGCGCTGCTTAGCCTCCGCCGTCCAGCGTTGCGCCACGGGTTCACCCGCCAAATGGATGATGGCATCGGCCTCGCGCAAACTCTCCGCCGGAGGCGGTCCTTTGAGGGGGTCCCACGCCGATATTCGCACTCCCGCCGGCAGGTTGGTCCTCGCGTGGCGGCTCAGCACGTGCAGCGCATGGCCGGCCTTGGCGAGGCTCTTCAGCAACTGCCGCCCGATGAAACCGGAAGCGCCCGAAATGGTGATGTTCATTGGTAGATTTTGACGCACTCGTGGCTGATTCCGCCAGTCTGTTTTGGCGAGGTGCTACGATCTGATGCAGGTCCTCCCGTATGACCGCGGCGGTGATCGTCAACCTGTACGCCGGCGCTGGAGCAGCCCGTCACCGCTGGCCGGTGGTTGCCCGCCTGCTCGAGGAGCGCCTCAGTCCCGTGGTGGCGCATTTCACCGAAGGGCCGGGCCATGCCATTCTTCTCGCTCATCAACTGGCCGGGGCCGGCTTCGACCCGCTGATCGCGGCCGGCGGCGATGGAACCTGGAACGAGGTGGTCAACGGAGTTCTGTCGAGCGCTTCCGGCGTGCGGGTCGGTATATTGCCACTGGCCAAAGGCGGCGATTTCGCGCGGAGCATAGGCCTGGCCGGGCCGCGCCACGCGGTCGAAACGCTGGCCGCCGGCGAGGTGCGCAAGGTGGACGTGGTCCGGGCGCGCTTTCGCGGCCCGGCGGGCGACGTCCGCGAGCGTCACTTTCTCAACATAGCCAGCTTCGGTCTGGGCGCCGAAGCGGCGCTGCGCGTGGGCGGCTGGAGCCGCGTTCTGCCCGGCCGCGCCCGCTATCTGGCCGCGGCACTCCCCACCCTGGCGGCCGGCCGCGGATTCGACGTGCGGCTGTGGCTGGACGATGCCGCCCCGGTCGAGTTTCACGCCACCACCGTGGCCCTCGCCAACGGGTGCTACCACGGGGGCGGCATCCTGATTGCGCCCCAAGCCGCCATCGACGACGGACTGATCGACGTCACGCTGGTGGAGAGCGTCGGCTTGGCTGAGGTTGCCGCCAACCTGCGGCTCCTCTATTCCGGCGATATTTACTCGCACCCGAAAGTGCATCACTGGCGCGCGGCGCGCGTGCGCGCCGAAGCCCGACCCGCCGCGCCGCTGGAACTCGACGGCGAGCCGGTCGGGATGTTGCCGCTTGAGGCGGAGGTGCTGCCGCGCTTGCTGCGCTTGATCTCGCCCGCCGCTACGGCGCCTTTGCCGGCGCCACCACGTACACGTATTCCAATACCTCGCCGCCGGTATTCTTGACGTTGTGCCGCGTTCCCGGAGGGATATAGACAAACCCCGGCGCCGCGAAGGATCGCCCGGGCTCGCCTTCGATGAGGGCGTCCCCCTGCCCGTGCAGGATCACCAGCGACTCTTCGTTCTGCCCCGTGGTGTGCCAGCCGACCGAGCCGCCCGGCTTGAGCCGGACGAACCCGCTGCGCATCCCCGCCGTCTGCGGCGCACCGTGAAGCAGGGAGCAATCGCCATTGGCGCACTTCAGCGGCATCGTCAGCGCCTGCGGCGGCGCCGTCTGCGTGCCCGCGTATTCCTTGTACAATTCCGCGATTTTCGCGGAGGCCGTATCCCCGCTGTGGATGACTACGCGGTAGCGGAAGTGAAGCTCGTTGCCCGGCTCGATGGTCATGCTGCCATCCTGCGATTTGTCGCCCGTGAAATCGTGTACGCCGAAAATGTTGGCGGCGTGCAGGCCGTACCCCCGCGAGTGCCAGTATGTGGGATACCGAGGGTTGGCGGGATTATCGAAAATGGCCACGCCCACGGTCTGCCCGTCCACCGGTCCGCAATAGTCCACCCACGCGGAGCGTTTTCCCCAGACGTTCTTCTCGGTTTCCTTGCCTTCGGCGTTCACCATGCGGCCGCCGCCTTTCTCTTCGGTCATGGACGTTGCCAGGCGGATGCCGAATGTGCCTTCCTTGGTGTCGCGGAGCGTGAGCTTCTCCAGCGGATCGATCACCACATTGTAATCGATGATCCGCAGTCGCGGATCGGAGTAGAAGGTGATGGTGCGGGTGTCGGTCATGATCGGTTTGCCAGTGGCGTCCAGGCCTTCGAATGCGGCCTTAATGGTACCGGACTTGTTTCCGCCCTTGGCTTCCACCACCTGCTTCAACTTCATGCTGCCCTGCCACAAACCGGTGCCTGGATCTTTCTCAGGCACGGCCTGGGGCGGCCCCTTCCGAGGCTCGGTGGCCCAGAAATTGATGCCGTTGATGTCGCCGTGCGCGAAAAACAGGCCGCGCTGGTGCGGGTGATCGTTGGTCTCGCCGGGGAACTCCTCCATGGGAAAGTGCCGTGTGACTACCGCGCCGGAGGCGGTGCTCAGCGGCCATACATACGGTTTGTTGCCTCCGGGGGCGAGATAGAAGGCGGTGTAAGGCTTGCCGCCGATCTCCACGACGATCCGGTCGGGCGCCGCCTGGCTGATTTTGACCTGGGCGCAGAGCGGCGCGCACAGAAGCGCCGCAATCGCAATCGCGGTCCTGATCATGGCGCCACCGTCAAACTCCCTGTGAGCACTTGCGTGGTAGAGGCATCCGCCGCTCCATGGAAGCCGGGCTGCTTGCCTCCTATGGCGATGTCGACAACTCCCGGCGGCGCAAGCTGGCGCGGCGTCAGCGTGAATTCCACAATCTTCCTCTCACCCGGCCGGAGTGCGACGCGCTCGAACCCTGCGAGCGAGCGGATGGGTCCCACGCCCTGCTCCCCGCGGCGCTTCAAATAGAGCTGGACCACCTCCTCGCCGGCCAGCTTCCCGGCATTCTGCACTTCCACCTGGATTTTGGCCTCGCGCTTCGCCGATGCCGCCTTTGGCAGGGTGAGGAGCCGGTAGGTGAACCGGGTGTAGCTCAGTCCAAATCCGAAGGGGTACAAAGGCTCGCCCTGGAAGTAACGGTAGGTGCGACCCTTCATGTCGTAGTCTTCGAACGGCGGCAGTTGATCGGCGGACTTGTAAAACGTGACGGGCAACCTGCCGGCCGGGTTGTAATCGCCGAACAAAACATCCGCTATGGCGGTCCCTCCGGCCTCGCCCGGGTACCACGCCTCGACGATAGCGGGGAAGTGATCGCGCGCCCACTCCACCGCCAGCGCGCTCCCATTCAGAAGCACCAGCACCAGCGGCTTGTCGAGGGCGGCAATCTTCCGCAGCAGATCCTCCTGCGCTCGCGGAAGCCCGAGGTCGACGCGGTCGCCTCCCTCAAAGCCTGGAACTGGCACCTTCTGCTCTTCGCCTTCCAGCCGCGGAGAAAGCCCCAGGCACAGCACGACGGCGTCAGCCTTCCCAGCCGCGTCCATGGCCGCATCTTCGAGCTTCCGGCCCGGCGGCGCCCACACCAGCCGCATATCGGCATCGTTCACCATTTCGTGGAATTCCACGCGGATGGGGTACAGCTTCCCGGCCTGCAACTCCACGTCCTCGTACCGGTAGTTGGAGTCGTGAATGCTGTTGCCGCTCACCAGCGGCTTGCCGTCGAGGAAGATCTCGTAGGCGTTCAAGCCAATGGCGCCCAGTTGATACTTGCCGGTCACCGGCGGGGCCAGGTATCCGGTCCAACGCACGCCGAAATTGTCGTCGTCCATATCGGCGCGGGGCGCGCCATCCCACCAGCGGAAGGCAATTTGCGGATCGATACGCGTGAACAGCGGCTGGGGATTGGCCGGAATTTCCCCAGCGGGCTTGCCCGGCGCCGGGTAGGCCCGGCCGTTGAAACTGGCAGTGTTGAAGTACTCCGCCTGGAGCCCGTTCTTGCGGTCCGGGCCATTCGAGGTGAAGAGCGCGGAGGAGGGCACGGTTTCAGGCACCGGCATATTCTCCGCCAGGTCGCTGGCCTGCGCGTAGAGCACCTGCGTGCGCGGCCCGGCCTTGCGGCGGATTCCTTCGAGCGGCGTCACCGGCTCCGTGGGATAGCCGTTGTAGTTTCCCAACAGCACGTCGATGTTGTCGGCGTTCGGCCCAATGACGGCAATCGTCTTCATTCCCTTGCGCAGGGGCAACATGCCGTTTTCGTTCTTCAGCAGCACGATCGATTTGCGCGCGGCTTCCAGCGCCAGCGCGCGGTGCTCCTGGCTGTCATTGACGGAGTACGGAATCTGCGCGTAGGGGACCCTCTCCGGGGGATCGAACATGCCCAGCCTGAACCGCGCGGTGAGCAGCCGGCGAAGCGACGTGTCGATTTCGGCTTCGGTAATGAGTTTCTGGCGGACCGCCGGAACCAGCGCCGAGTATTCCGAGCCGCAATCCAGGTCGGTGCCCGCTTTGACAGCGCGCGCGGCCGCCTCTTCCATGCTGGCGGCAACCTTGTGGCCCCGGTAAATGTCGCCCACCGCGCCGCAATCGGAGACCACGTATCCGGGGAAGCCCCATTGGCCTCGCAGAATCTCGCCTAACAGCTTCGGACTGGCGCACGCCGGCTCGCCATTCACGCGGTTGTAAGCGCACATTACGGAAAATGCGCCGCCCTCGCGGATGGCCGCCTCGAAGTGCGGCAGATAGGATTCGCTCAGGTCGGCGTCATCCACGCGCGCGTCGAAGGAATGGCGCGATGACTCCGGCCCGCTGTGAACCGCGAAGTGCTTGGCCGTAGCGACCACTTTCAGGTACTTCGGGTTGTCGCCCTGCAATCCCTTGATGAACTGAACCGCCATGCGCCCGGTGAGGTACGGGTCCTCGCCGTATGTCTCCATACCGCGTCCCCAACGGGGGTCGCGGACCAGGTTGATGTTGGGCGTCCAAAACGTGAGGCCCTGATAGATGCTCCGCTTCCCGCGCCGCACGAACTCATGGTGCTTGGCGCGGGCTTCGTCGGAGATGGCGGCGGCCGTGCGGAAGATCAGGTCCGAGTCCCAGGTGGCGGCCAGGCCGATGGTTTCCGGGAAGACCGTGGCGCGTCCGGCGCGCGCCACGCCATGCAGACACTCGTTCCACCAGTTATAAGCGGGCACGTCGAGCCGCTCGATGGCGGACGACGCGTTCATCATTTGGGAGACCTTCTCTTCCAGGGTCATGCGGGAGAGCAGGTCCTCGACACGCTTCTCGAGCGGGGCGTCGGGATTCTTATAAAGCGGCGTAGTTTGACTCCACAAGGCCGGCGCCAGGATAAGGACAGGCCAGAATAGTTTCATGACTCATTGTCGCCGAAAAAACGCCGGGGGGCGGGGGCCGCGTGCTCGAGGGCGAAGAGTTCCTGGGAATTGAGGACGGTACTTCGGTACTGGTACTATTTCGGGTTGCAGCCTTACAGCCTTCGTGGTATTGTTGCGCAAGAGAGAGTCACGGCGCGGGAGGATGTTTGACATCCGACGGCGCCCAGAAAACCTGGAGGAGGAAACTATCGTATGCCTAAACTCGATAAGCTGTTTGTGTTGTTGCTTCTTTGCACGTTCCCGTTCCTGGCCCAGGCCGGCGTGCTGGACGGGCAGTCTGGCACCCTTTACTATGATTTCCCTGACTTGGGCACCCATTTCTCGGCTGATGCATTTACCGCCCCAGCCACGGTCATCACGCTGACGTATGGACCGGATCTGGTGAACACCATCGGCGGAAACGACGTTAACATCACCTTCGGAAACATCGGTTACGATTTCGCACCTGGCAACTTTAATGGCGAAGACTTCTATTTCCCGACCTTGATTATCACAGGGGTTATTTACTCCTCGAACTTCACTAGCGATTGGAGTTGGGACGCGAACAACCTCATCGTCAATTGGCAGGGGCTGACTCCTGACAGTTCGTCGTACGTTGACTTCACTGTCTCTGCCACGGCCACGCCGGAGCCCGGTACGCTGGTGCTCTTGGGTTTGGGAGGAGCAGTTTTAGGCTTGCTTCGCCGCCGCCGTTCCGCTTAGTTCACGTGGTCCATCTTCGAGACCGGCTTGGCGACCGCGGGTGGGGCCGCAGCGTTGGGCGTCGTCGTTGCCGTACTTGGGGTGTTTGCCGCCCGCCGGCCATCATGCAATAATCCATTCGATGATGGCAAAGTTTCTGGTTCCGGCTTCCATGGCCGTGTGCATGGGACTGCTGCCGGCGGCGGATTTCCCGAGCGCGGAGATCGCGAATGGCCGGATTCGGGCGAAGATCTACCTGCCGCACGCGCAAGACGGATACTATCGCGGAACGCGGTTCGATTGGTCGGGAGTCGTCTACAGCCTGCGATACAAAGGACACAACTATTACGGACCGTGGGTGCAGAGGACGGACCCGAAGGTTCGCGACTTTGTGTACGAAGGGCCGGACATCGTCGGCGGGCCTTGTAGCTCGATCGCCGGTCCCGTCGATGAGTTCGGACAAGTGGGATGGGAGGAGGCCAAGCCCGGCGGCCGATTCATCAAAATCGGCGTCGGCGCTCTGGTGAGGCGGGACGAAGACCGGTACGACAATTACCGGTTGTATGAGATCGTCAATCCGGGGAAGTGGACCATCGGGAAATCTCGCGATTCCATCGATTTCACCCAGGAGCTTACTGATTCGTCTTCCGGCTATGGTTATATCTACCGGAAAGCGCTGCGGCTGGTGAAAGGCAAGCCGGAGATGGTTTTGGAACACAGCTTGAAAAACACGGGAACGCGCCCGATTCGGACCACGGTCTACAATCACAATTTTCTGGTGCTGGATAACCAACCGCCCGGCGCACCCCTGGTTATCACTGTGCCATTCCAGATTCAAACCCAACGCCCTCCCAACAAGGAACTGGCCGAGATTCGCGGTAATCGGATTGTTTACCTGAAGACGCTGGAAGGCCGGGATGTCGTGACCACCCCGTTGGAGGGCTTCAGTGACAGCCCCAAGGACAGCGAGATCCGCATCGAGAGCGCCAGGCTGGGTGCGGGCATGAAAATCAGTTCGGATCGCCCGTTGGCGCGCGAATCCTTGTGGTCGATCCGCAGCGTGGTTGCCATGGAGCCCTTCGTCGCGATTGTGATCGAGCCGCGGGCCGAATTCAGTTGGACGTCTACGTACAGCTTCTACACTTTGCCGGCCGGCCGCTAGAACCCCGTCTGCTCGGTGCGCGCGATGATCTCGTCTTGCAGAGCCGTGGTAAGGTCGCAGAAGTAGTCGCTGTAGCCGGCCACCCGCACGATCAAGTCCCGATGCTTCTCGGGATGCGCTTGCGCCTCGCGCAGCGTCTCCGCCGTCACCACGTTGAACTGGATGTGATGGCCGTCGAGCTTGAAGTATGCGCGCACCAGGTGCGCCAGGTTGTCGAGGCCCTCTTCGCCTTCCACGGTTTTGGGCGTGAACTTCTGGTTCAGGAGCGTGCCGCCGGTGCGCGCATGGTCCATCCTGGAGGCCGACTTAATGACCGCCGTCGGGCCGCAACGGTCCGCGCCTTGCGCCGGTGAAATGCCGTCCGAATGCGGCTCCCAGGCCTTGCGGCCGTCGGGAGTCGCGCCGGTCACGGAGCCGAAGTAGACGTGGCAGGTGGTGGAAAGATAGTTCACGCGGTAGGCGCCACCCTTGGTGTTGGGCCGTCCATTGACCTCCTCGAAGAAGGCGTCGAAGACTTGCGCCAGAATGGCGTCGGCGTAGTCGTCGTCGTTGCCGTACTTGGGAGTCTTGTTCCACAACATCAGGCGGGTGGTTTCGCGGCCGTCGAAATTGGCGGCGAGCGCTTCCAGCAGATCGCTCATGGCGATCGTCCGGCGATCGAAAACGTGGTACCGGATGGCCGCCAGGCTGTCCGTGCACGTGCCCGGGGCAACGCCCATGATGTAGGTGGAATTGTAGCGCGGGCCGCCGTCGTGGTAGTCCTTCCCCTGGGCAATGCAATCGTCCACCAGCAGCGACAGAAACGGCGCTGGCATGTGGCGCGCGTAGAGCCGCTCGATGACGTTGTTGCCGCGAATCTTGATATTGACGAAGTGATGCATCTGCTGGCGAAATGCCGCGAACACTTCCTGGTAGCTTTGGAACTGGCGTGGATCTCCGGTCTCGATTCCGATCTGCTTGCCCGTGCGCGGATCGAGGCCGTTGTTGAGCGTGATCTCCAGCACCTTGGGCAGGTTGAAGTACCCCGTCAGGATGTAGGCTTCCTTGCCGAACGCGCCGGTCTCCACGCAGCCGGAAGTGCCGCCGGCGCGCGCGTCCTCGATGGACTTGCCCTGGCGCAGCAGCTCTTCCACCACCATGTCGGCGTTAAAAATCGACGGCTGGCCCCAGCCCTTGCGGACAATCTCGAGGCCCCGCTTGAGGAACCGGTCGGGGCTCTTCTTGCTCAATTGCAGGTTCGAGGAAGGCTGCAACAGGCGCATCTCGTCGATCACGTCCAGGATGAGGTACGTCAGATCGTTCACCGCCGACGAGCCGTCCGGTTTGAGGCCGCCGGTATTGATGTTGCAGAAGTCCGTGTAAGTGCCGCTCTCGGCCGCGGTGACGCCCACCTTGGGCGGAGCCGGCTGGTTGTTGACCTTCACCCAGAAGCACTGGAGCAGCTCCTGCGCTTGTTCCCGGGTCAGCGTGCCGGCGTCGATTTCGCGCTGGTAGAACGGATACAAATGCTGGTCGAGGTGGCCGGGGCAGAATGAATCCCAGGTGTTCAGCTCGGTGACCACGGCCAGGTGGACGAACCAGTAAGATTGCAGCGCCTCCCGGAAGTTACGGGGCGCGTGCGCGGGCACGCGCCGGCAGACCTCCGCGATTTCCTCCAGCTCGGATTGGCGGCGCGCGTCGGTCTCCGAGGCCGCCATGCGCTCTGCCACCTCCGCATGGCGCTCGGCAAAGCGGATCACGGCGTCCGCGGCCACCGCCATGGCTTTAAGCTCCTGCTGCTTGTCGTAGGCCTCCGGATCGTTAAAGAAATCCAGGCGGGCCAGGCTTTCGGCCACCTCGGTCTTCAGATCGACGAGGCCCTTACGGTAAATCACGTCTCCCAGGACGGTGTGGCCCGGCGACCGCTGCTCCATGAACTCGGTGTAGATGCCTGCCTCGTAAGCGTCCTTCCAGGCAGGCTCCATCTCCGCGAAGATGCGGTCGCGCATGCTGCGGCCCTGCCAGTAAGGGATGATTTCCTCCCGCTGGACGCGCTGGGCCTCCTCGCTGACCGTGTAAGAGATTTTCTCGCGCGAGTCGAGGATACGAAAGTCCTTCATGCTGTGGCAACACAGCTCGGGAAACGTCGGCGTGCCCCTGGGCGCGGGTCCGCGCTCCCCTATAATCAGCTCGCCGGGGCCGATGGCGATGGTGCGATGCTCCATGATGTACGCCAGAGCATTGGCGCGAAGCATGGGCGCCGACAGAGGCGCGCTCCGCCGATAGAATTCGGTCAGAAGCCGCGCGCGCTCGATGGAGAGCCAGGGCCTTGTGTCGAGGCTCGATTGGCGCAATTTCGCTACTCGTTCCGTCATGGCTACAGTCTAACTCTCACGTTCAAACCGGCTCCCGTCAGAGCGTCGCTGAAGCGCGCCAGATCGGCCGCCGCGGGCCGCGGCGCGTCCCCCAGCCGGTAAGTCAATCCCAGCCGCTTATATTTTCCGGCGCCTATGTGGTGATAGGGCAGCAGCTCGACCTGGCTCGCCGGAAGCTCCGCCAGGTACCGGGCGAATTGGCGGATCTCGTCATCCGCGTCGTTGATCCCCGGCATGACGGGAATGCGCACGGTCACCGGCCGGCCGCGCGCCACCAACTCTTTCAGATTACCGAGAATCCGCCGGTTGGAAACGCCGGTGTACTGTTTGTGCCTGGCGGGGTCCATCAGCTTGAGATCGAACAGCACCAGGTCGGCCAGCGGCGCCACGGTCAAAAACACGCCGCTGGGCGCGTAGCCGCAGGTCTCCAGCACAGTGCCGATGCCCCGGTCCCGGCAGGCGCCGAGCAGGGCGGAAACGAATCGCGGCTGGGCCAGAGGTTCGCCTCCCGAAAGCGTCACGCCGCCGCCGGACTCCTCGAAGAAAATGAGGTCGCGCTCGATCTCCGCGATGAGCTCGCCGACGGTCAGCCGCCGGCCCGCGATCTGGCGCGCTTGCGCCTGGCAAACCTCGGTGCATTGGCCGCAACGGCGGCAGAGAGCGGAGGTGCGCACCGTGCCGTTCACTTGCTCGATGGCGTGTTGCGGACAGACCACCAGGCAATCGCCGCACTGACGGCACCGCTCCTCGAGATACAGCAGCTCGGGTTGCAGCCGTTGACTTTCGGGATTATGGCACCACCAGCAGGAGAGCGGACAACCCTTGAAAAAGACGGTGGTGCGGATTCCCGGCCCATCCTGCGTGGAAAAGCGCATGATATTGAAAACGACCGCAGTGGATTGGGAGGCGTTGTCGGCCGGGTGCAACGCTAGATCCATGTCAGCCACAGTTTAGCACCAGCACATCGGCGACCCCGGAATCGGGCGGTGCCGGCAGCATTTGAAGGTCAGGGCCGCCGGGGACCTGCGCGACCTGGTGTTCGGAAATGGGACTAGGTTCCTTTGGTAATTTACGTTCGCCGAGCAAAGCGAGGTTGAACAAGGCGCGCTGGTAGATGCGGTGGAGGCGGGCTTCGTAACGATGGAGCAGGTTCAACTCGGGGGTAGCGGCCAATTCGGAGAAGGCAGCGGCGATGCGCGCGGCCTCATCGCCGGCCGGCTGATTGCGGAGGGCCTTTTCCATCAAGCGATTTTCGATGGCCCAGGCGCGACGCATAAGCCAATGGGCGGCGGCCATTTCCTCGATCATGCCAAGCTCGACGCCATCGGCGGGGGCGAAGCGCTCGGTATGCTGGGCCACGAGGTCTTCAAAACACTGACCCGATTCGTTTTCCAGCACAACGCACTTAGCCAGGAGACCGTGGCGAATGGCGTTGGCGGAAGAGCGCGCCTTGCCCTCAGGGGTGATGGGGCCTCGGGAGCGGGCCGCGTTGGCGCGCGAAGCATTGATTCGTCTGAGTGAACTCATAGCATCCCTATACATAGGGTACAACGGAGGGGGTGGGGTAGGTATGGTAAGTGGTTTAGTTTCAGCGAATAATTGATGTGAACGGGATTGGAGGGGGCAGAGTAATTCCTTAGGGAGTTTCAGTCCCCTTCACGAGGGGGACACCTCCGTGGCATTTGGTCCGGGTTGCGCACCAGATCGTCGAGCAAGTTTCAGTCCCCTTCACGAGGGGGACACCTCCGTGGCCTCTACGGGGTCGAGGACACGCGCCCCGGATGTTGGTTTCAGTCCCCTTCACGAGGGGGACACCTCCGTGGCCTGGTGAAAGAGGAACGCACCGGTACGCGCATCATCAGTTTCAGTCCCCTTCACGAGGGGGACACCTCCGTGGCAGCAGCTTCGGCAATTGGACCTGGACATCTGGGCCTAGTTTCAGTCCCCTTCACGAGGGGGACACCTCCGTGGCGGCGACTGTGGGGCACTTCGCACAGTCCCAGTGATGTTTCAGTCCCCTTCACGAGGGGGACACCTCCGTGGCGCGCAACTCCGCCAGCAGGCCCTTCTTACCTCTGGGTTTCAGTCCCCTTCACGAGGGGGACACCTCCGTGGCACCCGCGAAGTGGTGGCGGCTTCCGTTTTCAACAACGTTTCAGTCCCCTTCACGAGGGGGACACCTCCGTGGCAACGAAAGGAGCAGCATGAATCCTCAACAGAAACTTTGTTTCAGTCCCCTTCACGAGGGGGACACCTCCGTGGCGTGGTGGGCACGCTGAAGGTCCCGCCGATGAAATTCGTTTCAGTCCCCTTCACGAGGGGGACACCTCCGTGGCGGGATTGGCCAGGCCCATGCCCTCGGTGACCATTTCCGTTTCAGTCCCCTTCACGAGGGGGACACCTCCGTGGCGGCAACTTCACGGTGACGGTGTACACCGATCTGCCGTTTCAGTCCCCTTCACGAGGGGGACACCTCCGTGGCGGGGTCTTCACCAGGTACGCCGAAGCGTCGCTCGAAGAGTTTCAGTCCCCTTCACGAGGGGGACACCTCCGTGGCCGGACCTGTTCCGGTCGAACGCTGCCGGCCTCATGTTTCAGTCCCCTTCACGAGGGGGACACCTCCGTGGCGCTCGCATGACCGACACTGAGATTCTGGACTGGATTGGTTTCAGTCCCCTTCACGAGGGGGACACCTCCGTGGCGTGGGGACAGTGACTCTGTATCCCAATCCCATCACTGGGTTTCAGTCCCCTTCACGAGGGGGACACCTCCGTGGCGGGCCGGCGGGAAGTTCGACGCGAAGGGGAAGTACCTGTTTCAGTCCCCTTCACGAGGGGGACACCTCCGTGGCGTCGCCTGCGCGTTCTGCGTCCGCGAGGTTAAAGCGGTTTCAGTCCCCTTCACGAGGGGGACACCTCCGTGGCCAACGATTCGCTCGACGCGTTAAGCGCCGCCGCGCTCGGTTTCAGTCCCCTTCACGAGGGGGACACCTCCGTGGCACGCCGATGGCAATGGTAGCACCAACGGAAGCCAGGTTTCAGTCCCCTTCACGAGGGGGACACCTCCGTGGCCTGGCGGAATCCACGCTCGGCTCGACCGCCCTGGTGCGTTTCAGTCCCCTTCACGAGGGGGACACCTCCGTGGCGGCAGTACTGATGGCCCGGCTGCTGAAGCTGACCGGTTTCAGTCCCCTTCACGAGGGGGACACCTCCGTGGCGCGGCCATCGTACAGGGGAAGCGGGCGGCATAGTGGTTTCAGTCCCCTTCACGAGGGGGACACCTCCGTGGCGAAGCACTATCACCGCTCCCACCGGCGGCGTTCCCGTTTCAGTCCCCTTCACGAGGGGGACACCTCCGTGGCTTGACGAGCCTCGTTTGCATCGTGTGAAAGCAGAGTTTCAGTCCCCTTCACGAGGGGGACACCTCCGTGGCCGCGCATACTCGCACCAATGCGCCGCATAATCCATGCGTTTCAGTCCCCTTCACGAGGGGGACACCTCCGTGGCGGCGCAGACACTCAGATGTGAGGGTGTCTATATGAACCGTTTCAGTCCCCTTCACGAGGGGGACACCTCCGTGGCATTGCTCCTCCGGGTGCTCGGCGGCGGCGGTCCTGGCGTTTCAGTCCCCTTCACGAGGGGGACACCTCCGTGGCTGTCTGGTGCGGCCTGAATGATGAAAGTAAGGAAAGTTTCAGTCCCCTTCACGAGGGGGACACCTCCGTGGCACGTCGAACCCGGATACGGACGTGCTGATCGCGCAGTTTCAGTCCCCTTCACGAGGGGGACACCTCCGTGGCCACAGCGCCGACGCACTGTTCCGGACGCCAGACAGCGTTTCAGTCCCCTTCACGAGGGGGACACCTCCGTGGCCCGCCGTCTTGATCTGCGAGCGCAACACGCGCTTGACGTTTCAGTCCCCTTCACGAGGGGGACACCTCCGTGGCAAGGCGAAGGGGATCAAGTTGAGTAAGGCAGAACTCCGTTTCAGTCCCCTTCACGAGGGGGACACCTCCGTGGCAAGTGCGTGAAGTGGCCGGAGGAACTACGGTCATGGTTTCAGTCCCCTTCACGAGGGGGACACCTCCGTGGCGCCACGTTCCAAGCTGCGTTGCAATAGGTAATCATGTGTTTCAGTCCCCTTCACGAGGGGGACACCTCCGTGGCGCGCTGCTGAACGTGGGGACGACCACGGGCACAGGTTTCAGTCCCCTTCACGAGGGGGACACCTCCGTGGCTTCGATGGCCGAACGATGCTGCAGATCACAGGCCGTCTGTTTCAGTCCCCTTCACGAGGGGGACACCTCCGTGGCCCGGGTCGGATGCATCGGGTGCGAAGGTGGACTACAGTTTCAGTCCCCTTCACGAGGGGGACACCTCCGTGGCAAAAAGTAGATCTCCCCCATCGGCGCCAGCAAATCAGTTTCAGTCCCCTTCACGAGGGGGACACCTCCGTGGCTTCACGCCACCGAAAGCAGAATCTTCGCCTCAGACAGGTTTCAGTCCCCTTCACGAGGGGGACACCTCCGTGGCGATCCTGGCGGCCGCGCCAGCCTTCGCGCAGGCTCCCGTTTCAGTCCCCTTCACGAGGGGGACACCTCCGTGGCACTGGTTCGGACCAGGGGCGGATTGCAGCCTACAGGTTTCAGTCCCCTTCACGAGGGGGACACCTCCGTGGCTCCCTGCGCCGCCTCTAGCGCGGTCGGCTTTTTGGCGTTTCAGTCCCCTTCACGAGGGGGACACCTCCGTGGCCCGGAAGGGATCTAACTCCCGCGATGCTATCGGCTGTTTCAGTCCCCTTCACGAGGGGGACACCTCCGTGGCTTTTCCCATGTGCGGCGGACGCACAAGCAGACCTTGAGTTTCAGTCCCCTTCACGAGGGGGACACCTCCGTGGCTCCGCACGTAACTGCGATTTGCATCGCTGAATCCATGTTTCAGTCCCCTTCACGAGGGGGACACCTCCGTGGCGTTCCTCGACGAGGCGCACCTCTCCGATCCGTTGAAGGTTTCAGTCCCCTTCACGAGGGGGACACCTCCGTGGCCAGCAGCCAGGCCGCCGCCGCGATGCGTACATTCGTTTCAGTCCCCTTCACGAGGGGGACACCTCCGTGGCCATTTCCCCCTAAAACTGCCCTTGCCTTGCCCTGCCGTTTCAGTCCCCTTCACGAGGGGGACACCTCCGTGGCCCCAGTGCGCGTCACCGTGGTGGGCGTCATGGAATAGATGTTTCAGTCCCCTTCACGAGGGGGACACCTCCGTGGCGACCCCGGATGGCCCACAACTAACGATCCTGATGGGTTTCAGTCCCCTTCACGAGGGGGACACCTCCGTGGCCGGTAACGGAACAGCCAACGCTTACGGCGACGTTTCGTTTCAGTCCCCTTCACGAGGGGGACACCTCCGTGGCACTTTTTCGGCTGCCATTTAGTTGTCTCCTACCTCGGTTTCAGTCCCCTTCACGAGGGGGACACCTCCGTGGCTTGGGCAGGAACTACTTGAACATGCATTCTTAAACGAGTTTCAGTCCCCTTCACGAGGGGGACACCTCCGTGGCGCTTCTTCCGGCGACAGTTCGAGCGCCGCTTCTTCGTTTCAGTCCCCTTCACGAGGGGGACACCTCCGTGGCTTTGCCGAGAAGCAACGCGCCTTAGAGACCTTGCGTTGTTTCAGTCCCCTTCACGAGGGGGACACCTCCGTGGCGTGGCTGGATGACGCGATATGGAGCGAGATACCGAGTTTCAGTCCCCTTCACGAGGGGGACACCTCCGTGGCTGACTTCAGCTTGGAGCGGCATCGGCGCATCTGGAAAGTTTCAGTCCCCTTCACGAGGGGGACACCTCCGTGGCGCCTTTTAGTTTCTGCCGCCGGACAGCAGCATGGAGTTTCAGTCCCCTTCACGAGGGGGACACCTCCGTGGCTTCCAGAGGGAACTGGCAGACGAAGGCTGGATCGAGTTTCAGTCCCCTTCACGAGGGGGACACCTCCGTGGCTTGCCGCTCCCGCCCGGATTCACGTAGGCACTCGTGGTTTCAGTCCCCTTCACGAGGGGGACACCTCCGTGGCTCCTTGGGCAGCTTCCGGGCCCGCGCTCTTCCGCCCGTTTCAGTCCCCTTCACGAGGGGGACACCTCCGTGGCGCACCGGGACAGTCGCCTACTACACCGTCGGTGCCCGTTTCAGTCCCCTTCACGAGGGGGACACCTCCGTGGCCTCTCGGTGACTGGCCCGCTTGCGCCCCGCAATTATGGTTTCAGTCCCCTTCACGAGGGGGACACCTCCGTGGCGACGCGGCGAAGACGGTACGGCGATGAATTATCTATGTTTCAGTCCCCTTCACGAGGGGGACACCTCCGTGGCGGCCGGGACAAAAGCTCAAGTCGGCGTGGTACTGAGTTTCAGTCCCCTTCACGAGGGGGACACCTCCGTGGCGTCAACAATCGTCATTCACCCTTACGGAATTTACAAGGTTTCAGTCCCCTTCACGAGGGGGACACCTCCGTGGCGCGATATTCGACTTCACCTACGGCAGCGTCCAGTTCACGTTTCAGTCCCCTTCACGAGGGGGACACCTCCGTGGCCTGGGGAGCCTAGGGCCTCCCCGGTCATCGCCAGCGCGTTTCAGTCCCCTTCACGAGGGGGACACCTCCGTGGCCACGCAGACGGCTTCGAATGCGGAGTCTTGCTTGGGTTTCAGTCCCCTTCACGAGGGGGACACCTCCGTGGCCCGACAGTGGGAATGTGAACTCGCTAGAACCATCGGTTTCAGTCCCCTTCACGAGGGGGACACCTCCGTGGCGGTTCCGGCATCAACGGTCCCCAGTTGTGGGCCAAGTTTCAGTCCCCTTCACGAGGGGGACACCTCCGTGGCGTGGCGGCTGGCTGGCAGATCATCATCTACACCTGCGTTTCAGTCCCCTTCACGAGGGGGACACCTCCGTGGCCCGCCGTCGAGTCGAACCCCAACATGCTCGATACCGGTTTCAGTCCCCTTCACGAGGGGGACACCTCCGTGGCGCGTATTTGCACCCGCCCCCCTTCACATGGGTTAGGTTTCAGTCCCCTTCACGAGGGGGACACCTCCGTGGCGCTATTAGTGGCGCGTGAGACGGAAGATATACCCAGTTTCAGTCCCCTTCACGAGGGGGACACCTCCGTGGCGCCAATGAGCGTCCAGTCGTATACCAGGCCGTCCCGGTTTCAGTCCCCTTCACGAGGGGGACACCTCCGTGGCAAAGTGGACCTGGCGGAAGCGGGCGTAGTCCATGAGTGTTTCAGTCCCCTTCACGAGGGGGACACCTCCGTGGCTCGAGGTGGCAGCGGACAAGGGGCGGGAGCAGTTAGGTTTCAGTCCCCTTCACGAGGGGGACACCTCCGTGGCCAGATCGACCCATTCCACACCTTGACGTTCAAATTTGTTTCAGTCCCCTTCACGAGGGGGACACCTCCGTGGCGACTGCGCCGACAGGAGCGTTGGTAGGCGCAGGTCGTTTCAGTCCCCTTCACGAGGGGGACACCTCCGTGGCCGTGCGCGCACGTCCGACGGGCGCGAGGTACAGTATGTTTCAGTCCCCTTCACGAGGGGGACACCTCCGTGGCCACCAAACTCGAAGGCGGCTCCGGACACGAAGGCGAGTTTCAGTCCCCTTCACGAGGGGGACACCTCCGTGGCATTTGCGGTACACCGGCCCTCCGGCCTTCTCTCCGCGTTTCAGTCCCCTTCACGAGGGGGACACCTCCGTGGCCTGCCGCGCAACCATCATCACGATGGTGTGAACCCTGTTTCAGTCCCCTTCACGAGGGGGACACCTCCGTGGCTAGCAGGCCACAGGTAGCATGAAAATAGCTCCTGCTAGGTTTCAGTCCCCTTCACGAGGGGGACACCTCCGTGGCACCGGAGCAGACCTGATTGTGCAGGTGACCAAGAAGTTTCAGTCCCCTTCACGAGGGGGACACCTCCGTGGCGGTACAACGTCATCACGCTGTAGACGGAGATTTAGACTAGTTTCAGTCCCCTTCACGAGGGGGACACCTCCGTGGCAAAGCCTTCCTGGTACGCGGATTGATCGATATCGTCAGTTTCAGTCCCCTTCACGAGGGGGACACCTCCGTGGCGGACACGAGGGAGAAAACAATACTGCAATACGATCCTGGTTTCAGTCCCCTTCACGAGGGGGACACCTCCGTGGCGTGCGAAAGCTGACGGGGAACTTCCCCGACTATCAGGTTTCAGTCCCCTTCACGAGGGGGACACCTCCGTGGCCGCTCCATAAATCATACTCCCGTATAGGGTTCTATGCACTGCTATTTGCCGATTCGACGCAGATTGCCTTTCTGCTGAAAACGGCCGCCAATCCGCGAGGTTTGGTTTACCACACGTCAGCACAGTAGTTTGCGAATTCGCACTCCACGCAGCGACCACGGACCTCGGTGGGATCGGGGCAAAACTGGGTATCGCCCATCCTCCGGATATCCGTAACCGCCGTCTTCACCGCCTGCCGCAACTCCTCCGTCACCGACTCCGCGAAAATGCGGTTGTCGGGAATCCTGTATAAAAACGCCCGCCGCGCCGGAAACCCCAATACAGCCTCCGCGAGCAACGAGTACCCCGCCAACTGAACGCGATGGTTCCGCCCCGGTTCGCCCGAGGTCAGCTTGAAATCCACGACCGCAATCTCATCGTCCGCTTCCAGCAGCAAGTCGATCTTCCCCGCGAGTCCCAGTTCCTTATTCTCCAGCCAAAGGCCGAAACGCCGCCGCGCTCCATCCAGCCCATACTCTCGCAATTTCCGGCGCGTTTCCAGGCTCTCGATCAAATCTTGCGCCGCCAGCCCCTCCTTCATCTTGTAGGTCGGGTGCGGCGGCGCCGGCATCACTCGATGGTAGTACACCACCCTTGGGCAATACGCCCACTGCTTGAGGTCCGTCACCGGAATGAGGTCCATCTCAATCCTCCGCCGCCAACACCCGCAGTTTCGGCTTTTCCCGGTCCGACTCCGCCTTCAACTCATCGGCGTCGCGCCGGTACAGGTCCAGCACCCACATGTCCTTCAAGTCCTGCTCGCAGACCGGAATGATCCGCACCCGTCCGCTCTCGCCCCCGAGTTCGTTCTGCAGGCGCAGCGCCAGCTCCTGCCGCCGGTTCCGGTTCAGCTTTCCGAAGAACGCGCTGAACTGAATCCGCTCCAGCCCGTAGTCCAGACAAACGTCGGCGATCCGCGCACGCAGCCGGTCGTTCTCGATGTCGTAGATCAGCACCAGCGACACTTCCGGACTCCCCTTGCCGAGAGGCAGCGGCTTCAGCACGCCGGTATAGCGGTTCTTTTGCGCCATGCCTCACCACTTGAAAGAGAACGACCGGTATGGCCGCAGCCCCCGCACCGCGCTGGCGGCCAGGCGCGCCTGCATCTGCACGATGGAGCGAACCTGGTGCTGCTTTCCCCGGTGCTGTTCCGCCGCCACCAGCCGCATGAGCACGCGCGAGGCCACGTTCTCCTTCGACGCCGCGTCGAGCATTCCTTTTTGCAGCGTCAGGACGCCGCCTTTGTTGAGCCAGGAAAAGATCGGCCGGTCCACCACCGGCTGGCGGAACTCCTCCATCAGGTCCAGCACCAGCGATGGCTTGCCGCTTCGGTCCACATGCAGGAAGCCGGCGAAAGGCTCGAGGCCGGCGTTCATCACCGCGCCCCACACGTGCGCCGTCAGGATGCCGTATCCGTAGTTGAGCGCCGCGTTGACGCCGTCGGTGGCGCCCTGGTGGCTGCGTCCTTCGAACCCGAGTTCGTCCGGAAGCATGTTCCCGATCTGTTGCCAGTAAAGGCGCCCGCCCGTGCCCTCCAGCCCCATGACTTCCGCGCGGACTTCGTCGGGCGTGTTCCCCTCCGCCGCCAAGGCCGATCTCCGCAGACGCCGCAGCGCGGCCGCGCCCTTTTCGAGCGCGTTCTTCCTCTCGCCCTCGCGGCTCTTGGCGAAGTAGCGCAACAGTTTCTCCTGATTGTGGAGCTTGCCGGCGACGATCCAGCGGCAGAGTTCGGCGCCGCGCCCGTTCTGGTAGGCGGCGAACTGCGCGCGGCGCGTCTCCACCGTCGCGGTCAGCATGGGCGATGTGATCAGCGCGAACGGTTTTCCGCCGGATGTCAGGCAGGCCATTCGGATGCCGCGTTCGCAGAGTTCCTGGATGAGATCCGACGAGAAGCTGACGCCGCGCGACGCCACGATGATCTCCTGCAGCCGCATCAGCGGGACCTGCGCGCAGACCGACTTGCCCTGCCGGACCACGACGCGCTCGCTCTTCTTGCCGATGAACAGCCCGAAGCCGGAGACGAACAACTGCGAGCCGTTCTCGGTGGCGAGCAGGATGACCGACCCGTCGTCCGGAAGGACCGCGTCATTGAGCGGCGGCAGCGACAATTCGAGCTGCTCGGGTACGACATCGACGACGCCGGTGATCCAGTTGTACTGGGCCGAGGCGGGGGGTTTACGGGAAACTCCCATCTGCGGTCCAGCAATGGCCAAACTCGTCATTCCCATCCGACCACCACCCTCACACTCACTATGCGCCTGACCAATGCGCTCAAGAGATCACCACGGGCGGCCCCCCGCCACACATGCGTCCGCTTCCGGTCAAGTTACAACTCCAGGCCCGTCCGGTTCGAGTACTCGCAATCCACAACCCATGGATCCGTTGTGGTATCTACTCTTCCTTTTATCGACATGAACGACTTCACGCGAATTGATACGAGCAGACTTTCTGCCTCAATCCACAAGCCTCGGCTGCGCCTGGCTTGATATTCGCCCACTAAGGACTTTGGCAGCACCTCGACGGTACCATCCGTGCTTTCGATAATCTGCTCGACCCACTCCTGGTGAGCCCCTGCCAGCAGGCTCCCTTCAAAGCCTGCAATGTCACGGTGATTGAGACCTTCCTCGAAGGACTTTCGGTCATCACCTATGTAGCCACCTGCGTACACTCGATTTACTGCACCCGCGAGGTCGCTCTCGCTCACCGGGTTGCCGATTCTCGCCAGTTCTTCCAGAGAAAGTCGCACCCGACATTCCGCGCTGTGGCTGCCAGCTCGACACTCACAGTAAAGATGGAACGGGTTCACCTGCTCACGGAAGAGTACTATTGAGGAGGGTGCAGTCCTGTCACCCGCGCGGTTTACCCTTCCCATGCGCTGCACAAGCGCATCAACGGGTGCGGGCTCTACGAATGCCCGGTCAAAATCCAAGTCCAAACTGACCTCAATGACTTGCGTCGCTACAAGCACCTTAGGTACGGACCGGCCGTGTAGGGGCCTTTCGATTCGGTTCCTGCCCTCCTGATGAAAGCGGCTGTGGAGCAGCACCACGTCTGTTCCAAGACGGACTTCGACCCGGCGAAACACCTCCTGAGCGGTGCGAACATGGTTGCAGACGATGAGTGTCGAGCCACCCCCAACCGCCGCTTTGATAACCCCTTCAAGGTGATCCAGGATTGTACCGTCCCGGATTTCAAGCGAGTGCCGCTTCTTATCCAGGATCTCTCGGTCGCTCCGATACTTCGGGTTGGGGTCTATAATCTTGACCTCGCCTACAGCATCGCCGATCAACCGAGCCAAGAATTCGGGCAAAGTAGCAGAGACAAACAGGCACCGGACACCCCACCGACCAAGCAGCCGAGCGGTGCCCAGCGTCAGCCCAACGACCCTCGGATCGTAGGCGTGCACCTCATCGAAGATCAAGCAGGCGTTGGGAAACTCCACCAGCATTGTCTCCCACCCCTTCCCACGCAGCATGTAGCGGAGGATTTGGTGCGGCGTGCATACCCGGACCGGAAACCACATCTCTCGAGCGAGTCCGCTCAGAGTCTTGGAATTCTCTTGCGTGTCCAAGCGCGATGCAAGATCTCCGTTAGCCTCTAGCAATGCGTACAATGCAGCGGTCGCTCGCGAATGTAGAAGCCCAACATTCCCACTGCTGAAGGTGCCCGGTTCTGCCGGTGTGCGCCCAGGCCCCAGCCTCAAATACATCGCATTGATGCTTGCGGTATATGGGAGCACGTAGAACAAGCGTCCGTTAGGGCGCTGGTTATTTTGAGCCCATAGCAGAGCAGCCTCGGTCTTTCCCGACCCCGTAGGTGCACGCAGTATCGCCGAGCCTTCTGTCTTCGCAGCCACCCTTTGAAACTGCCGGGCCTTTCGCGCCAACACAGCAAACCGCTTGAGATTCGGAATTTCTCGTGGCAGCAGGTGCGCGCTTCCCAGGTGATCCGCCGCCATCGTAAGTCCTCGAACCTGCGAAGCGTGCAACCTATCTTCAAACGGGATCGCCCTTCTCTGCCCGCTCCTACCTCTGCCCCGGCTCAGCCACGGCCGCCGCAGGTGGAGCGCCTGCGGCTCCAGGTTGACGTCCTCGCGCAATTCAACCCCCACAGCCTTCAACAGCGCCAACAGGCTTGGCATCAGGGCCAGCTTGTTTCGCTGCCATTCGCTAACCATTTCCTGCCAGACAGGTGTCGGATCGTCCGCCCAAGGAAGTTGCTCTAGCGGTAAGCAGCCCGGTCCGTGAGCGGTGACGCCGTCGCCAGGCAGGCTCTTGTGATGAGTCAGAATCGCAAAGACCACGGCCTCCGGGCATGACAACGACGACGCAATCGCCGCGGAAAGTGCCTCATGCCGTTTCCCTCGCCAGGCCTGCAGTTCTCCTCCGACCATCTTCTGGAAGCCTTCGGCGGCCTTGCCTACGTCATGAAGCGCGACCGCTAGTAAAACATCCGACCTGAGCGACTCCTTTTTCCCAGCCGGCAATGGCAAACTGGCCAAGAGGGCCCTGGCCGCATCCAGACACGACCGCGTGTGCGCTTCTATCGTTTCCCCAGAGCTCTTCGCCAGCAAGATTTCTCTCAACTGGTCAGCCAACGGTGGAGGTAAATCACATCCTCCTCCTTTTCTGCGTCCGACGGGTGGAAGAGATCGGCGCGCTCGATCCCAAAACGCAGTCTCCCAACAGTCGGCAGCATAGCCTGGTAATGCCCAAACGGGCCGGCCCGCCTGGGTTCGCCGACTATTGAGTTTTCAAACCACTCCGGCAGACGCACCACCAAGCCCGCCACGCCTCGCTGTGGATACGGAATGAGTGTTGGTCCGAGCGCGCCCTGCGGTCTCGGATCCAAATCCACTTCGCTCACTGATCGTATCCATGCGATGTCCTGCGATCGACCAAAATGGGGAGTTGCAGCCGGACGGTCAAGCGCGTAGCGCAGGGCGGTGTCCGTCAGATACAGGTCTAAGACCGGCCTCCAATACACTTGCCGCCACCCAACGCCCTGCGGCACCTCATCAAACCGGTTCCGACTGTGAACCCGTAGAACCCGCGGTACCTTCTTCTTCGCGATTGGCTGAAGACGTTCGGACTTCAGCTCCCATCGGTCCTTCCGCTCCAACTCCACATCCTGCGATTCGCAGTGAAACTCGAATCCCACTCTGCCGACATCATCCGGCGTTAAGGCGCGACCCGCGCAAGCACTCATCATCCCGAGCACATTGCTGTAGGCAGGCATTGGGGTGCTAACCTGAACGCCCGTAAACACCAGGGGGTGCCGAAAAGATGCCGTAAACCCCTCCAACCGAACATGGAGGGCCTTCACGGCAGCAGGTCTCCCAGGCACCGGGCCGACTCTAGCGGCGTCGTTACCTTAATCTCGATATACTTCGCCGCTTCGTCTTGCTCACCAGCCGGACCCTCCACCTCCAGTTCCCTTTCCTTCGTCACCCGATAACGTCCGGCCGCCTCCCGGAGCGCCTTTTCGCTTTCCGCGCTTAGGTAGCCCGAACGAACCCCGATCAGCACTGGAGTCACGATCCGGTCCGCATAGTCTGCTACGACTTCCTTGAGCGCCCCAACCTTCAGTTCCGGCCCGTTCGCACCGTCGCTGAACAGATGGTTGAATATCGGGTTCCCGCAGGTCAGTCCTGCGAGGATCAATACCTTCGGTGCCACATCGGTCCCAAACTGGGCCTGTTTGGCTCCCCCACGCAGAACCGCCAGCGCTTTGAACAGGGCTGCGGCTCTTTCCTTCCGTTTCGTTCCCGCATCGATCATCTCGTAGATCTTGCCGAGAGTATCCTTGTCCTCTACAACCCGTATCTTCGGCGGGTTCTCTTCAAGAAACCGCTCCACTTTCTCTTCGTCAAGCTCGATACGGTCACCCAGATTCCAGAACCTCCCAAGGCGTTTGTAGTCGAGGCAGAAAACCCCCTCCAGGTGAGTGTTGTAAAACTCCGTGTTATAAGGCAGGGGCGTTCCTTCCTGGAGGTGAACAAAACCTTTGTCCAGGCCCTCCCACCCCTTCCGTCGCACCGAGACCAGCAGCGATGCAGCAAACGGCGATGCCCGCATCAACGATTTAATCCTTCCTGGGTTAAAGATCTGCACCACCTGGGACAGTTCACGCTGGAAGCCCTTCATCGCGGCTTCTCGGTTTTCAGCGGTGTCCAACTTTTTACGGATGTCAGTCAGCTTACGAGTGATTGATTCCCCATCCAGTTCTTCGTCTTCCTGGGCACGTTTATCGAGTTCCTGCTGCAGCTTCTGCAACACGTCTCCCGCTAGTTTTAGCCTCTCCTCGACCTTAAGTGCTTTCGCTTTCTTTCCCCTTCCTGTATTCCCCGTTTGAACCGCCCTTACGTCCTTCGTCACAACGTTAAAGAATCGGACTTTCGCATCTCTTTCTGACTCGTCTTCCGTCGCATCTCCTTCCAGGTCCGAAGCACTCTCCCGTCCTTGGCCTTTAGCCGCCCACATATAACCAAAGATGTCGTCTTCGACAAAGTCAACTGGGTTCAGCTCCCCGGCGATCTTGTTCGTCGTTCCCTTCTCGCTCAAGTCCCTCGCACGGATCTGGCTCGCCGGCCAGCCGCTGTCTTCGATCAGGGTGTTTCTCAGCCAACGCCTCCAAGCCTGCGCCGAGACGTACGGGACGCGGTTTCCCGAACCATCACGGTAAGTTTTTGGCAGGGTCGTGTTTCGGTCCTCTCTCCGCGGGTCGATTCCGGCGCCGTTGAGAAAGGCTCCGTCCGCATGGATCAAGAACGTCCCCGCCACATGAGTCAATATCCGCTTCTCCTCGTTCATGGGTGATACTCCTCGCTACGATTCGTTAGCCTCCCGCCAGAGATTTGCCAGCATCAGGTGCATTTGAAGCAATCTCTCTCCGGCAGACGGCCGTCCTTCCTCGTCCTTCAAGAACTCTTCCCAGTCGCTTGAACTGAACGACACACCTTCAAAAACCGATGTCGGTTCGGTAACCAGTACCCGCCGAAACCATTGCAGTCCCGCATCTCTCCTGCGCAGCCGCGAGAGAACGCTCTCGCGAAAGCGCGCCAAGCCCTTCGCCGCTAAATACTTGACTATCACGTGCTTCAGTCTATCTTCAACGCGAGCCGGTAAACCAGAGCCGCCTAGTAGAAGTGGCTCATTAACGCTTGGAAGCGTCTCCTTTCTCATCCACTCAGTCCAGAGCAGCCGCATCTGGAACAGCAGCTCCCAAACCGACCCAGCGCTGCCCCGCCCTTTGCACAACACCTCGTAGGTCTCATACGTAAACCCTGGGTGCTCTTCAGCCAGCCGCGTAAAACCCATTCGGAGCCACGACGGCCCTATCTGTCCACTCCTCATTCGGTCCAGAACCTCGGCTTGAAACCGCTCCCGCCCCCGCCTTCGCAGGTAATCCTCAAAAAAACAGAGCGCGTAATAGTCGATCACCGCTGCCTTCGAGAGCAAGCCCTGGTATTCCATCAAACCACTGCCCATCTCCTCAGCGTCGTCCACGTGATGCAGATAATATCCGATCAGTTCCCAGCCATCCGGACGGACCGACAACCCAATGTCATTGTTGGGCGGGAACAGTTGGCTGTAGTCGGCATACGTGAATTCGCCGTGCTCCGCCAGGTCGATGATCCACCCGCGGAACTGGGTCTGAACCGACCATTCACTCAACGCTCCTTCTCTCCGAAGTCGCTTCAACTCGCAGGGCGCGGAACGTTCGCTGGCATGGCGGGCTAGCGCTTGCGCGACACCCAAGACGCGGGTCGATCTCCCGAGAACCTCCCTCTGGTACAGTGCGAATAGCTGCGGGCTTGCGCCGAGCCGTCCACGCCGCGGATAGAGCCCTGGGAAATCCCGCCCCTCACCGATGCATCGGAGAAGCGTTAGGTGTTTCCTGCCTTCGCCTCCGGCAAGAACAGAAACTTCTTTCCTAAACCCCTGCCTGACGGCCCTCCATAAAAAACTGAGGGCGGAATTTGGAATTTCTTCGATGCGACATGTGATGCCATCCTTCGGCGGTTGCCCAGAGTTCGTGAAGCGCCACACGTAAAGTGCTGTACCAGTATCGATTTCTCCCTCTCGACCAGCCGTCTGAAGTCTCTCGAAAAGCCCTAACAAGCGCTGCGCTAACGCGGAGCTTCCCTCTTTCGCGCCGAGAACTCCGTAGCGCCCTGCGGCAATCCGGTTCTGCATTTCTTCGCAGATGTCGCGTACCAACTCGTACGAAAATGAAGTGGACGTGCACTGGAAGGCCCCCAAAAGCCCGTCCACCAGAAGCACGCCAAGGGGCATATAGTGCACGGCGAAGAGGCACTTGGCGCAAAGACAAACTGGCCGCGACGCGGCTGGAAGAGCCTGCGCGTCGCTCCCAAGGCTTCCCGCAAGAGGAAACCAATCACGCCCGAGAAATCGCGCCTCCTCCTTGGCTTCGACCCCGGATAAGACGTGACGAGAGAACTCTGCGAAGTCCAGAGATCTAGGGCACCCGCAGGCTTCGCAACGCCGCGCAACTTCCTCGTTGCCAATGCTGTCAAGGAGCCCGTTAAGTATCGTCTTGTAGAGCTTGGTCCGGTGGCTCTTGTCTTTGATTGAAGGGTTGGTAAGCAGCGAGTTGCTCGTGAAGAGCATCGTGAAGCACGTTAACGACCCGTTCCAGTCGGTGATCTTGGACCCATCACCGTGAACCCGTCTGACCACCTCCATATTCAGTTGGTCGACATCATCCAGGCCGGCGAGCGCAGCAAGGACTTCCAGCCCGGTGTCTACAAAGGGATTGCCAGTCAGCCCCAGTTCCGCCCCTGCGGTTTCCTGCATCCGGCCTTCGTGCTGGTGTCGCGGCTGCGTAGGCGTCCTCGATTCACTCGCAATCGAGAAAAGTCAACCCGCTCATTATAGTCTTTTCAGATTCCAAAAGCGCGTTCATCTACACTACCTCCACCTCCCCCTTCCCCCAAACCGTCTGTCTTCCCACCCCCACCCACTTACCCAATCTCAAGTACGGCAGAAACTCCCCCAGCTCCCCTTCATACTCCGCCTCACCCACGAACCCGCCCAGCGGGTGCCTTTGGCCCGTCCGCGATGAAAGCCGGTCCACCTCGGTCTGCTGCAACTCGCACCGCGTCATCCGCACGGCGGCGGCCCGCTCGCCCATCGCGCTGAAGTCGATCTCCAGCGGGCCGGCGCCGTAGAGTGCGCGCAGGTTGCTGATGCGGTCGCGCAGCCGGCCGAATAGAATGCCGAATTCCGGGCGGCCCGCCACCTGGTGTCCTGCCTTCAGTTCCATCGGCGTCACGAATCGCACCCGCAGCCGGTCCACACGCTCCGGCGTCTCGCCCAGGTCCACGACGTTCGGCGCGGCCAGTTCTCGCATCCGGAACTGCTCGCCGTCGAAGACTTGCGCCAGCCTCGCTTCGTTCAGATCCAGTTGATCGACGGAGGTCAGTTCCGCGCGGCCGCGCCCAGGGCCCAGGCCCTCTCGCGCCAGTTGGGCGAATGCCAGCACGAAATAGGGGAGCGCCGGGTCGCGCACGTCGAAATTGTGCACGTCGAAGTGGAAAGGCTCTTCCGGCAAGAGCGTGCGCCCGTCCAGATGCGCGGCCCGGAAGACGAAAGGGCGCGGCCAGTCCAGCAACCCGCTCGGGCCCGCGCCGCGCGCCGCTTGAGGCTCGAACACGCGCGCATACGGGCAGTCCGCGCGAATGTCGCACGTCCTCGCGTCTCGACAGGCTGGGATGCAGACCAGTTTGCGAAAAATGTCGCCGAACGCTCCGCGCACGATATTGCCGGACTTGCAGTCGGGGAAATAGAGTCTGCCCGCCGAGCGGAAATAAAAGCGGAAGCGATAGAATTCGAACGTCAACGGGGTCAGCATAGCACTCGTCATTAGCTGTGTGGCTCCCGCCCGGATGGTCCGCTGCGCCATCTATACCCGCAAATCCACCGGCGAGGGCCTCGATCGGGACTTCAATTCGCTCGACGCGCAACGCGAGGCGGCCGAGGCTTTCATCCTGAGCCAGCGGGGTGAGGGGCTTGTCGCCTTGCCGGAGCGCTATGACGACGGTGGCTTCCGGGGCGGCAATCCGGAGCGCCCGGCGCTGCAACGGCTCCTGGCGGACATCCGCGGCAGCGAGGTCGATTGTGTCGTGGTTTACAAGGTGGACCGGCTCAGCAGGTCGCTGCCGGACTTTGCCCGGATCATCGAAGTCTTCGAGCGGCAGAGGGTCGGCTTGGTGTCCGTAACACAGCAGTTCAACACCACAAACTCGCTCGGCCGCCTCACCCTGAACATCCTCCTGTCGTTCGCGCAGTTCGAGCGGGAGATCATAGCCGAGCGGACGCGCGACAAGGTGTCGGCGGCGCGGCGCAAGGGCAAATGGACAGGGGGCCACCCGATGCTCGGCTACGATATCGATCCGCGTGGCGGGCGGCTGCTTCTCAACGGTGACGAAGCCCAGCAAGTGCGGGCCATTTTCAAGATGTATCTCGACCACAATGCAATGCTGCCGGTGGTACGCGATATCGACCGCCGCGGCTGGCATACCAAGCAATGGGTTACAAAGAGAGGCGAGATCCAGGGCGGCAAACCATTCACCAAGAGCCGGCTGTACCGGCTGCTGAGGAACCCGATTTACACCGGCAACGTCGAGTTCAAAGGCCAGCTCTACAATGGCGAGCACGAAGCCATCGTCGAGGCCGAAACTTGGGCAAGTGTGCAAGAGACACTGCATCGCAACGGGCGCAGCTCTTCACCGAGGGTGTTCCCCGCGGTGGAAGCCCTACGCTGAGGGCGGCACGCTAAATATGGGGTTGATCACCGAAAGCCCTTCAAGCGTGGCCACCGTACAGAGGTCTTTGTCGGAGGCCACCAGTTCGGAGACCGCACCCCGACGCCGTAGGTCCAGCGCTGCCGAAAGCTGGAGAGCGTCCAGAGTCCGGAGCGCATGATCGACAGCGTAGGTCCGAACGAGTGTTTCGGCGTTTTGGAAGTGACGGCGGGCCAGCAGGACAACCTCAAACCGGCCTTGGGAGAGGTCACCGTAGAAGAGCCCACGCAGTTGCTCAAGGGCC
Organism: Bryobacterales bacterium; assembly: GCA_963768385.1. Lineage (GTDB taxonomy): Bacteria > Acidobacteriota > Terriglobia > Bryobacterales > Bryobacteraceae > Fen-178. The sequence goes on along the minus strand of CAVYHQ010000009.1, from coordinate 20,044 downwards.
AGCCTCTCGATGGCACCGGTTCTGACCTTCGTCGCAAACACAGATTCGATCTCCACCAGAGAAAGTTGCGAAATGATCATCCTCACGCCGGGTGTTCCAACGAGCAATTCCATCCGACCGCTTCCGGCTTCGGAGTGATACAGTTTCGCCAGCGCACTAGTGTCGAGGAAGCAGCCAGGCACCTAACGTTCGTTCCGCTCTGCCGCGAAGTCGGCGTCCAAGGAGCCTGGAATCCGCGACAGCGCCCGTCTGACAGTTTCCAGGGAGACGCTGCGGTCTGCAAGAGCCTCAAAGCGCGCAGGCTCCTCAAACTTCAAGTCATCTTCAGGAGGATTGTCGTCGAGAACAATGATGCTGACGAGCTGGTGCTCGCCAAGAGGGAGCGGTTCCACAGGCCGCAGAACGCCGCCTTCATAAACAGCCTGTAGCTTCCGTACCATGATTCGATCTTAGCTCACCTCGCCCAACAATGGCCGATACCGGAGGAACCCCGCTTACGACGCCAGCGCCTGCGCCTCGCGCAGGGCGAGCTGGTCGAAGGTGACGATCTCATACAGCGAGGGGTCGGACATGATGCGCGCCACCAGGGCGGCGTGCATGGCGTGGCCGGCGCGCTCGGCAATGACGTGGCCCAACAACGGGCGGCCGAGGAGCGCGAGATCGCCGATGAGGTCCAGCGCCTTGTGGCGGCAGCACTCGTCGGGCGCGCGCAGGCCCTCGGGATTCAGCACCCCGCCGTGGTCGAAGCCGATGCAGTTCTCGAGCGAGGCCCCGCGGATGAGGCCCATGTTGCGCAGTTGGCTCTCATCGGCTCTCCACCCGAAGGTTCGGGCGAAAGCGATCTCGGATGCGTAGCGCTCGGGCGTGACTTCGAGTTCGATGGAATGGCGTCCCACGGGGTGCGGATAGTCGGTATCGCAGGTGAGGCGGAATCTCTCGGCGGGGAGGATGCTGATGCGCTTGCCGCGATCTTCCACCGAAATCGGACGGCGGATGCGAAGGTAGCGGCGCTTGCGGCGGCACTCACGAACGCCGGCCTCCTCGATGAGCCGCACGAACGGCAGGCCGCTGCCATCCAGGATGGGAACTTCCAGGTTGTCAATTTCCACGTAGACGTTGTCGATCCCCATGGAGTAGAAAACGCTGAGGAGATGCTCGGTAGTGGAGATGAGGACGCCCTGGCGCATCAGGCTGGTAGCGTAGCTGACGCGCGCCACGTGCCGCCAACTGGCGGGAATCTGGAAGTTCTCCAGATCCGTGCGCACGAAGACAATCCCGGTGGAGACGGGAGCGGGCAGAATGCGGATCTGGACGGGAACGCCGCTATGCAGCCCCACCCCACTGGCTTCCACCGGGCGCTGCACCGTAGATTCAAAACGCAGGTTCAAGATTGGTCTTGAGAGCAACTGGGAAGCCCAACTATAACCATTTGATGCTCAATGACTTGGCTTGGTTACGGTGTGGCTATAATACCACGGTTTGCAGGGGTGTTGTGGCGGAAATGCAAACAATGGCAAGCTAAAGCATGCCCCACCGATTGTTCCTGATTGACGCGTTCGGGTTTATCTTTCGCGCCTACCACGCCCGCGCCCGCAGCGGCGCTCCCCCCATGCGGACCAGCACGGGGCTTTCCACCGAGGCGGTCTACATCTTCAATAACATGTTGCGCAAGCTCGAGAGGCAGTATGAACCGTCATACATCGCGGCGGTCTTCGAGAGCGAAGGGCCGACCCTGCGGGAGCAGGAGTTCGCGGCCTACAAGGCCAACCGCAAGGAAACGCCGCCGGATCTGCTGGAGCAGATTCCCTACGTCCGCCGCGTGCTGGCGGCCATGAATATTCCGGTGCTGGAATACCCGGGGTTCGAAGCCGATGACGTGATCGGCACGCTGGCGCGGCGCGCGGAAGAGGCCGGTTTCGAGGTGGTGATCGTTTCCAGCGATAAGGACATGATGCAGCTCGTGACCGAGCGCGTCTCCATGCTCAATCCGGCCAAAGACGACGAATTGTACAACCCGGAGAAGGTGAAGGAATTCCTGGGCGTGCGGCCGGAGCAGGTGGCCGACCTGCTGGCGCTGAAGGGCGATGCCGTGGACAACATTCCGGGCGCGCCGGGGATCGGAGACAAGGGCGCGAAAGACCTCATCGAGCGATTCGGGTCGGCGGAAGCGGCGCTCGAGCACGCGGGGGAAGTCGAGCGGAAGGCCTACCGCGAGGGCCTCCGGAACCACGCCGAGCAAGTGCGGCAGAGCAAGCGGCTGGCCACCATCGCTACCGACGTGCCGATCCCGTTTTCGCCGGAATCGGTGCAAGCGCAGCCGGCCGACGCGGCGCTGTTGAAGGCGCTCTACAAGGAACTGGAGTTCCACAGTCTCTTGAAGGAAACCGGGCCGGGCGAAGACGCGCGCGCGCGGGACTACCGCGTGGTCGAGTCGGCCGGCGAGCTGAAGGCGTGGCTGGAAGCGGCGGCCGGGGCGCCGGTGGCGGTGGCGCCTTCGAAATCGGCCGAGGGCGAATTTGCGCTGGACACGGTCGGCCTCGCGTGGCGCGCGGGAGAGGCGCGCGCGGTGACGGCGGAGTACCTGCCGCACCTCAAAGGGTGGCTCGAGGACGCCGGCGCGGCGAAGGTGGCGTGCGACGTGAAATCGGCGCTGCTGGCGCTCGGCCGGTTGGGCATCGACGCGCGCGGATTCCAGCACGATGTGATGCTGTACGCCTTTCTGCTGGATGCCGATCCCTCGGGATGCGCGCTGGAGGAGCAGGCGCGGCGGCGCCTCGATGTGCAACTGGGCCCCGCGCCCGAACAGCATGCCGACATCACGCTGGAGCTCTGGAAACAACTGGCGCCGGCGGTGGAGGCGCGCGGAATGGGGAAGCTGTACGCCGAAATCGAGCTGCCGCTGGCGCGGGTGCTGGCACGCATGGAACGGGCCGGCGTGCGCATCGACACCCACGAGCTGCGGCGGCTGTCGGAGCTGATGGAAGGCCAGATCGCGCGCCTGACGGCCCAGATCCATGGGATCGCCGGCCGGACGTTCAACATCAGCTCGCCGCAGCAGCTTGGCGAGGTGCTCTTCGACGGCCTGAAGCTGCCGGCGCCGGTGAAGTACGGAAAGGGGAAGACCCGCTCGACCGCGGCGGAGGTGCTGGAGGAGCTGGCGGCGGACCACGAAATCGTGCGCCAGGTGCTCGAGTACCGCCAGCTCACCAAGCTGAAGGGCACGTACGTGGATGCGCTCCCGGCGCTGCTCGACCCGCGCACCGGGCGGCTGCACACCAGCTTCAACCAGACGGGCGCGGCCACCGGACGGCTGTCCTCTTCCAATCCCAACTTGCAGAACATCCCCATCCGCACCGAGCTGGGGCGCGAGATCCGCGCGGCCTTCGTGCCCAAGGAAGGGTGGAAACTGCTGGTGGCGGATTACTCGCAGATCGAGCTGCGGCTGCTGGCGCACATGTCGGACGATGCGCTGCTGGTGGAGGCATTCCGCAACGGAGAAGACATCCACACGCGCACCGCGTCGGAGGTGCTGGGCGTGCCGCCGCTGATGGTGACGCCGGAGGCGCGGCGCGACGCCAAGGCGGTGAACTTCGGGATCGTCTACGGCATCAGCGCGTTCGGACTGGCGGCCCAGTTGGGGATCTCGCGCGGCGAGGCGGAAAAGTACATTAAGAACTATTTCGCGCGCTACGCCGGGGTGCGGCGATTCATCGACGCGACTATCGCCGAAGTGCGGCAAACGGGGGTGACGCGCACGCTGTTCGGGCGCGAGCGGCCCATCCCCGAGATCAACAGCCGCAACCCGAACGCGCGCGGATTCGCGGAGCGGACGGCGGTGAATTCGCCGCTCCAAGGCACGGCGGCGGATCTGATCAAACTGGCCATGGTGCGCATCGACGCCGCGCTCGATGCCGGCGGATACCGGAGCGCCATGCTGCTACAGGTCCACGACGAGCTGGTGTTCGAGTGCCCGCCGGAGGAGGTGGAGGCGGCCTCGAAACTGGTGAAGCGCGAAATGGAAGGGGCCTGCCAACTGAACGTGCCGTTGGTGGTGGATGTGGGGATAGGAAGCAACTGGCGGGACGCCAAGTAGGCCCGTGGTATCCTCTATCCAAGGCAAGGGCAAATGGGTTCTCCCAAGGGTGGCTGGCTATGGCTTGGCGGAGTGGTCTTTCTGGGGGCTTTGTTCGCCCAGCGGCCGTTCCGGGAATACCCCGGTGTGGAGTACAGTAACTTCCCGATTCCCAAGGACTGGCAGGAGAAAACCGAGTGGGCCTACGCCCGCCTGATGTACCCGCCGATGCCTGGAGTCCACGGGCGCGGTGGATTCGGCGGCTTCGGCCGGTTCCGCGGCTTCGACTGGACGCAAGGGCGCTCCAGTTGGACCACCGATTATCCGCGGTCGGACCGCCATTTCTCGGAGGCGTTGCGGCGCTTGACGCGGGTGCACGCCCGCTCGGTCGAGCAGCCTGTCAACCTGGACGAAGGCGACCAGTACGATTGGCCGTGGCTCTACGCCGTCGAGGTGGGCCACTGGAACCTGACCGACGCCCAGGTCAAGGCCATGCGCGAGTACCTGCTGCGCGGTGGCTTCTTCATGTGCGACGATTTCCACGGAACGGAAGAGTGGGAGGTCTTCACCAACAGCATGCAGAAGGTGTTTCCCGACCGGCCCATCGTGGAGATCGATAATAAGGACCCCATCTTTCACACCATCTACGATCTGGACGACCGGTTCCAGGTGCCCGGCGCGCAGTTTATTCGCTCGCGCCGGACTTACGAGTACGACGGCTTCGTGCCGCACTGGCGCGGGATCTATGACGACAAAGGCCGCCTCATGGTGGCCATCTGCTTCGACATGGACCTGGGCGATTCCTGGGAGCACGCGGACAATCCGCAATATCCCGAGAAGTTCTCAGGCATGGGAATCCGCATCGGCGTCAACTACGTGGTGTACGCGATGACGCATTGATCCGGCTTATAATCACCCCATGTCAGTACGCCGTTCCCTCTCCATCTGTCTCCTCCTCGCCCTGGCCCCGCTCGCGGCCCAGGCGCAGGCGCCCGCCGCCATGCTGCTGAAGCCGGCGCGCGTTTTCGACGGCGAGGCCATGCATGAAGGTTGGGCCGTGCGGGTGGCCGGCGATCGCGTCGAAGCCGCCGGGCCGTCAGCCAGCGTCGATGCCACCGGCGCCAAGGTCGTCGAATTGCCGGGCGCCACCTTGATGCCGGGCCTCGTCGAGGGCCATTCGCACATTCTCCTCCACGCCTACAACGAGACCGTCTGGAACGACCAGGTCTTGCATGAGGGCCTCGCTCTGCGCGCCGCGCGCGCCGTCAATCACCTGCGCGCCACGCTCATGGCCGGCTTCACCACCATGCGCGACCTCGGTACCGAGGGCGCCGGCTACGCCGACGTCGAGCTCAAGCAGGCCGTCAACGAAGGCATCATTCCCGGTCCCCGCCTGCTCACCTCCACGCGCGCCATCGTCGCCACCGGCGCTTACGGCCCCAAGGGATTCGCGCTCGAATGGCGCGTCCCGCAGGGCGCTGAAGAAGCCGATGGCGTCGATTCGCTCACGCGCGTGGTGCGCGATCAGATCGGCCATGGCGCCGACTGGATCAAGCTCTACGGCGACTACCGCTGGGGCCCGCTTCCAGGCGCCCATCCCACCTTCTCGCTCGATGAGATGAAGCTGGCTGTCGAGACCGCCCGGAGCGCCGGCGTGCCCGTGGCCGTGCACACCACCACGCCCGAAGGCATGCTCCGAGCCATCATGGCCGGAGCCGAAACCATCGAGCACGGAGACGGCGGCACGCCGCAAATCTTCAAGCTCATGGTGGAGCGCCATGTAGCCCTCTGCCCCACGCTGGCTGCCGGCGACGCCACCAGCCAATACGCCGGATGGAAGAAGGGCCAGCAGCCCGAGCCGCGGGGCATCGTGCAGAAGCGCGCCAGTTTCAAGGCGGCGCTCGACGCCGGTGTGACAATCCTTAGCGGCAGCGACATTGGCGTGTTCCCGCACGGCGAGAACGCGCGAGAGATCGAGCTGATGGTCGATTACGGCATGTCCCGTCTGGACGCGCTGAAGGCCGCCACTTCGGTGGCCGGCCGCGTTCTGCACATGAACATCGGCGCGGTCAAACCCGGCATGTTCGCCGATCTCATTGCCGTCGATGGCGACCCCGCCGCCGACATCTCGGCCCTGCGCCGCGTGAGCTTCGTCATGAAAGCCGGAACGGTCTACAAGCCGTAGCACCCCCGGCCCTGCGGTTCCCCGGCCCCCGGCCCCTGGCCCCCGGCCCCCATTACAATGAAGGTGCGCATGAGGGTCTGGAACCGGGCCAAGCTTCTGTGGGGCTACCTCGCGCGCCGGGCGAGGCTCGGGGCGCTGCCCGTCGAGTACATTGTCGAAACCACCGCCAAGTGCAATCTCTACTGCCCCATGTGCCCGCGTGAAACCCACCCGCAACCCAAAGCCGATATGACGGACGAGGTCTTCGAGCGCCTGGTGCGCGAAGCCGGAGACTCCGCCGAGCACATGATGCTGATCGGTCTGGGCGAGCCTTTCATGGATCCGCACATTTTCGAGCGCATCGAGTTGTGCCACCGTCACAGCATCTCGACGCTGCTCTCGACCAACGGCACGTTTCTTGACGAGCGCTGCGCCAGCCGGATTCTCGATTCACCGCTGGACCAGATCACGCTGAGCTTCGATGGCGCCAGGAAGGAGACCTTCGAGTTCTACCGCAAGGGCGCGAAGTTCGAAAAGGTGCGCGACAACTTCGTCCGCTTCGCGCGCATGAAACACGAGCGCGGGTCGCGGCTCCAAGTGGTGGTGCAGATGGTCGTGATGGACGGCAATCGGGCGGAGGTGGACGACTTCATCCGGTTCTGGGCCGCCGTGCCGGGCATCGACCAGGTCCGCATCAAGGAGGACGAAACCAACCTCATGCGTCCCGATGCCGGCCACCAAGCCGCCGATTGGAAGCACCCCTGCCATTACCTGTGGCGCGGCCCTATGTACGTCAAGCAGAACGGAGATGTGTACCCCTGCTGCCAGAGCTACATGCTGGATGGCGCCCCCGTGGGCAAGATCGGCGAGCAGCCGCTGGTGGACATCTGGAATTCCGAGGCGATGCAGGAGATGCGCCGCCTCCATGCGGCCGGCCGGGCTGGTGAAATCGATGTCTGTTCGCGCTGCTGCACCACGATTCCGCATCCGGCGCTGGTAGCCGGCAGCCTCATTTTGCATGGTCGGACGGTGCGGCGGCTGTTGCCGGTGATCGAGAGGCTGACGTACCTTTCGAAGCTGCCCGGCCGACTCTTGCGGCCTCCGCGGTGAGTGGGACAGACGATCGGTTTCTGTCGTCTGTCACGCCTGCGCTACGGCGTGGCCGTTAAATTAAGGCCGTTGCCAAGTGACGTTGGCCCGCGCGGTCCAGTCTCGGGCCCATGTTTGGTTCCAGGTCCCAGAAGAGGACCGGACCGCATGACTTCACTTCCGCGGTTTGGGCGTTATGCGTCGGTTCGCAGCCTACCGTGAACTGAGCCCGCATGTTACAATCGATCTCTCACCACAATGAGCGGTTATTCGTCGTTGATCGCGCGACATCCCGCGCAAAAGGCACGATGAACATCGCGATCGAGCGGAAAGACGAGGGAAACTGGCTTGTACTTACAGGGCTTACGGTCTTACAGCTATGGACGGCACATGCGTGCGCCTTCTTCCCCCACGAGTACGCCCACTCCTTCGTGGCGTGGATGCTCGGATGGAAGGCAAACCCACTTGCATTGAATTACGCCCATCCTTCGCTGACCGTTCTTCTAGTGCAACTTGGCATCAATCAGAACGTCGATGAGGTTCCGATCTTTGCGAGTGGACATGGATCTCAGGCGGCGATGATCAGTGCGGCAGGCGTCGTGATGGGCATGGTTACATATTCTCTCAGCCGCTGGGGGTATATGGAGGCGCATCGGCGTGCCTCTCGCGGTTGGGCCATGTTCTGTTATTGGGTCTCGGTGGCAAGCCTTGGAAATCTCATCGACTACGTGCCCATACGCACCTTTACCGACGGAACGGACTTGTATCAGGATATGTTCGCGGTGGAGCGTGGGCTTGGTTGGTCGCCTTGGACGCTTCTCGTCGTTTTCGGCATTCCCACGACGTTTGCGCTCGGGCACTTCTTTCTTCGGGTCGAGCCCTCCACGCTGCGATGGCTCTTTCCCAGCTCCGCTGTCAAGCGAGCCGTAGTGGCCGTTCTTACTTCACTTATCCTTTTCGATTTCTATGGAGCGGCTGGATGGACCGATGGCGGCCCGATCTCGCATCAGATGTCCATTGTATCCGTTTGCATCGTGGCTCCGCTCATCGCTATTCTGAGCGGGATCTTTGCGGGTCGAGCAGTTTCGCCGTCCGCGGAAACCACGTGAGCGTATAGTCGCTATCCCGGACCCTGACGCCGCTCACCGCCGGTTCTTGTCAGGGTTACCCTGCCCGGCGCCTACTACAAGTCTTCGGGCTGCAGCCCGCCCGTCCTCCGCCCGCCCGACCACAATCGGAATGGACTCTAGCGTGATTCTCTCCATCCATCCCTCCTCCACATGATAGTGCCGGGGACCCTACGGCATGCCCCTCACCGTAATCCCCACCAGGGCCAGCGTCAGGCCGATCATGATGACCACGGTGATCCAGGAAACCTGGTTGAACCAGCGGGGGTTGACCCACTCGCCCATCAAGTCCTGCCGGTTGATGAGGAGGATCATGAAGATCAGGACGAAGGGCAGCAGCACGCCGTTCAGAACCTGCGAAAGCAGAATCATGCGCACCAGCGGGAAACCCGGGATGAGAACTACGCCGGCGCCCGCCACGATCAGCAGCGTGTAAAGGAAGTAGAAGATCGGGGCTTCGCTCATCCGCTTGTTGACTCCCGCCTCGAAACCCAGCCCCTCGCACACCGAGTAGGCCGTGGAAAGCGGCAGAATACAGGCCGCGAAGATCGACGCATTGAACAGGCCCGCGCTGAACAACAGGAATGCGTACTCGCCGAAGGGCCGCAGCCCCAGCGCCGCCTCCGAAGCATCCTGGATGTCCCGCGGCCGCACGCTCCAGATGGCGCCGGCGCAGGCCACGATAATGAAGAAGGCAATCACCGAGGTCATCATGCAGCCCACGATCACTTCGATGCGCGATTCGGCGTACTCCTTGGCCGTGATGCCCTTCTCCACCACGGCTGCCTGCAAATAGAACTGCATCCACGGGGCGATGGTGGTGCCGACCATCCCGATGAGCATGTAGAGATAGCCCGAATCCAACAGCAACACCGGCTTCACGCTGTAGATAGCAGCCTCTTTCCAGTCGGGTTTCACCAGGAAACCGGAGATTACGTACGTGACATAGAAGACGCAAGCGAACAGAAAGATCTTCTCGACGCTCCGGTAGTTGCCCTTCACCACCAGGAACCACACCGCCACCGCCGCCAGCGGAACCGAAATATACCGGCTGATGTGAAACAGCTCCAACGAGCTGGCGATGCCCGCGAATTCGGCCATGACGTTGGTCAGGTTGGCCAGAACCAGCAGAGCCATCAAGAGGAACGTCATGCGCAGGCCGAACTCCTCGCGGATGAGATCGGAGAGGCCCTTGCCCGTAACCGCCCCCATGCGCGAGCACATTTCCTGCGTGATGATGAGAACTACCGTGATGGGCAGGAGGGTCCAGAGCGGAAGATAGCCGTATTTCGCGCCGGCGGCCGAATACGTGTAGATGCCGCCCGAATCATTGTCGACGACGGCGGTGATGAATCCCGGCCCGACGACCGCGAAGAAGACCAGCAGGTGATAGCGGAAGCGGCTCAGGAGTTTCCGCATCCGTCACTTCTGCCTTAACACGGAGATAATATCATCGGCCGTGATTACACCGGCCAGTTTGCCTTCTTCGTCCACCACGGGTAAAGTCAGCAGGTTGTATTTGTCGAACAGTTCGGTGACGCGGTTCTGCTTCTCATCCACCGTTACCTGGATGAGCGTCTCGGCAGCCAGGTCCTTGAGCCTGGCATCGCCCGCAGCGATAAACAGCCGCGCCAGCGGGATGGCCGCGGTGAGCCGCTCCTCGGCATCGATCAGGAACAGCGTATTCAAGCTTTCCAGCAGGTCGGTGTTGCCCTTGAGCGCGGCCAGCGCGTCCGCCGCCGTGGCGTTGTCGTGCAGCGCCACGTACTCGGTGTTCATCATGCCGCCGGCCGTGTCTTCCTCGAATTCGAGCAACTCCTGGACTTCGGTTTTCTCGGCCGAGTCCATTTCGTCCATGATCTCCTCGGAAGTCTCTTCCTCGAGTTCGGAAAGGATGTCGGCGGCTTCGTCCGGCGCCATCTCTTCCATGATGTCTGCGGCTTTCTCCGGCTCGAGGGCTTCGAGGATGCTGGCCTGCATCTTGGGATCCACTTCCGACAGCGCGTCGGCGGCCGCTTCGCTGTCGATGGTCTCGAAGATGGCCTCGCGTTCGGCGGGGCTCAGCTCTTCCACGATATCCGCCAGGTCGGCCGGGTGCATCTGCTCCAGCTTCTCGTACGAAATGTTCAGCCGCAGCCGCCGCAGCGGGTCGGTCTCCACCACGTTGCAGAGGTCCCACAGAATCGAATTGGGTGGAATGGGCCGCTGCAGCCGGCGAATCCACCGCGGCGAAACGAGGCCCTGGCAGAGCCGGCGGAAAATGCTGCGGAGGCCGATGTCCACCTCCAGAACCGTGAGAATGTCGCGAACGCCGTCATTCTGGATTCCCATGGTGACGTCGGTTACGCGCACCACCTTCCGGCCGGTCACGTCGATGATCTGCTGGTCGAGCAGGTCGCGCCCGATGCGCAGCATGTACTCGTCGTCGTGATACGGCGTGAGCTGCTCGTCGTCCAGCACGATGCCCTTGCCCAGGACGACGGAGCGGATCTGATCGTAACGGACGGTAAGCCAGGTGTAGCCGGCGCCGACCAGGACACGGTCGATGCGGGAGGGGTTCACCATGGGAACCAGGGCGGCGTCTTTCACGCGGCCGATGCGCCGGCCCCGCACGTCGAGCACGGGCATCGACACCAGCTCCGTAAAGAACAGGAGGTTGTCCGCCATCGAAACCGTTGCCATCCGAGACCAATATGCCGCATCCGTTCGTGAACCCGCAAGCAAAAAGTGCCGGGGCGGCCTAAGTCCCGGAATCCGCCGCCAGCCAACGCACTCTCTCCCTCCACACCCACACCAGCGCCACACCGATCAGGATGAGCGCGGTGGTCAGGCCCACCCAGATGCCGCGTACACCCCACCCCAGCCGGAAGCACAGCACGTAGCATATGGGCAGGCCAATCACCCAGTAGCCGGCCAGGTGCGCCAGCATGGGGCTGCGCGTATCGCCTAATCCGCGCAGAGATCCGGTAGCCACCGTCTGAAAGCCGTCGAAAAGTTCGAACAGGGCCGCGATCCTCAACAGCGCCGCTCCCGAGGCGATCACGGCCGCATCCGCGGTGAAGACACGGAGAATCCAGCGCGGCGCCATCCATAGCGCCAGGCTCGCGGCACCCATGAACAGGGTTCCCAACAGGATCGCCGTCCAACCAGACGTCGCCACGCCCAAACGATCCTTGCGGCCCACCGCCTGTCCCACACGCACGGCCGCGGCCGAGCCGATTCCCAGCGGCACCATGTAGGTGGTGGACACAACGTTGACCGCAATTCCGTGGGCGGCGAGCGAAACCTCGTCCAGCCTGGCGGCCAGCACCGCGATCACACCGAACAACCCGCCTTCGATCAGGATCTGCAATGCGGCGGGAAGCCCCAGCTCGAGCAGGCGCAGGAGGCGTGCGACGTCCGGCCTCCACGACATGCGGAACAGCAGGTTGCCGGTTTTGCGCTCGTGCCACGCGATGGCTGCCAGCAGCACCGCCGCCATATAGACGCGCGCGATGGTGGTGGACCATCCCGAGCCTTCCAAGCCCATGGCCGGCGCGCCCCAATGTCCGAACATCAGCGCCCAGTTCCCCGCGAAGTTGACGAGGTTGGCGCTCACCAGCGCGAACGTAATGGGCGCAACCACGTTGACCGCCTGCAAATACCGGCGTAAGGCAGCGTAGGCGAGCAGCGGAAGGATACCCCACAACAGCGCTTTGAGGTAGGGACCGAGCAAAACCATGACACGCGGATTCGTCCCCACCGCCCGCAACAGCGGAATCAAGGCCCACAGGACCAGCGCCAGCGGGGCAGCCAGGCCGGCCGCGAGCCATACTCCGTTCACCAGGCTGCGGCGGCAATCCCGAGGGTCATCGGCGCCGAACGATTGCGCCACCAAGGTATCCATCCCCAGCAGCAGGCCGGTCCCGAAGATGGCGATGGGGTAAAACAGGTTGCCGCCCAGACTGCCTGCGCCGATGGCCGCCGCTCCCAGCCGCCCGGCCATGATAGTATCCACCACGCCCATGGCCATCCAGCCAAGCTCGGCCAGCGCCAGCGGCACAGCCATGAGCAGCATGGGGCGAAACTCCCGCCTCAGGTTCGTCACGTGACTTGCCATCGGATTCACGCCTTGGGGTGGGCCTTGTCGTACACGGCCATCAGGTCGGTGAGAGAAACCTGGGTGTACTTTTGCGTGGTGGAGAGCCGGGCGTGGCCCAGCAGCTCCTGGATGGCGCGCAGGTCTGCGCCGTCAGCCAGTAGGTGAGTGGCGTAGGCGTGCCGGAAGCTGTGCGGATGGATGGACGGGTCGCCGCTTATGAAGGTGGCGTAGAGTTTGACGATGCCGCGAATTCCGCGAGTCGTCAAGCGCCGGCCGCGATGGTTCAGAAAAACCGCGTGCGGGGTGCCCTCGGCCGCGCACCACGGACCGCTCGGCCAGGTAGCGCTCCAGTGCGCCGGCGGCTTGGCCGGGCAGCGGCACCTGCCGTTCTTTCCGCCCCTTGCCGCGCACGCGAAGCCATCGCTCGGCGCGATCCACGTCTTCCAGGTTCAGCCCGGCCAGCTCGCTCACGCGGACGCCGCAGCCGTACAGCAGCTCGAAAATGGCGCGGTCGCGCGCCGGGAACGGGCGCTCCAGCTTGCCCGCCGCGACGCCGTCAATGAGCGTGTTGACCTGCTCGGGCGTCATCACTTCCGGCAGCTTTTTGGGGGCCTTGGGGGTGCGCACCAGGCGCGCGACGTTGATCCGGACGATGCCTTCGCGCAGCAGAAAACGGAAGAGGCCGCGCACCGCGGCCAGCTTGCGGCGGATGGTCACCGCCTCGAGTTTCATACGATACAACGCCGCCAGCCACTCGCGGAGAATGAGGAGATCGATGGCCCCCGGCTCCGGCGGTGCCATGTCGGGAGGAGACAGAAACTCCAGAAACTGGCGAAGATCGGCGGCGTAGGCGGCGACGGTGTTGGGCGAAGCGCCGCCGCGGGCCAGTTCCTCGAGGTACCGTTCGATCTGGCTTGAAAGCTCAGACATGGCGGCGGCGGTACTCCTCCAACGCCTCGAGCGCCCGCCGGCAGACCTCGGCGTGGCGCGCTTGCTTGTCGTGACCGAGCTTGTGGAGCGTGGCCTCGTCGAGCGGCGGCAGCAGATCGAAGGTGATGTTGGCCGGCTGGTAGCGCCCAGTATCGGCGCCGGAGACGTAATGGCACAGCGAACCCAGGGCGGTCTCGCGCGGCAGCGATCGAGGCGCACCGCCCGCCGCCAGCGCGGAGGCGTGAAGCCCCGCCATCAGCCCCGTGGCAATCGCTTCCACGTACCCTTCCACGCCCGAGATCTGCCCGGCGAACAGCACCTCGGGGCGCGCGCGCAGTTGGAGCGTGGGCGTCAGCAGCGCGGGCGCGTTGATGTAGGTGTTGCGATGAATCTGGCCGAAGCGCAGGAACTCGGCGTTTTGCAGCCCTGGAATCATGCGGAGAATGCGCGCCTGCTCGGCGAACTTCAGGTGGTTCTGGAAGCCCACCAGGTTGAAGCTCTGGGCGCGCAGGTTTTCCTGGCGGAGTTGCGCCACGGCATAGGGCCGCTTCCCGGTGCGCGGGTCGGCCAGGCCCACGGGTTTCATGGGGCCGAAGCGCAGCGTATCGCGGCCGCGGCGCGCCAGTTCTTCGATGGGCAGGCACGCTTCGAAATACGGCGTGCGGTCCTCCTCGATGTGAGCCGGCACGGCTTGCGCTTTCAGCAGCTCGTCGACGAAGCTGTCGTACTGCTGGCGGTCGAAGGGGCAGTTCAGGTAGTCGGCGGTGCCATCCGCCGATTTTCCGTAGCGCGAGGCCCAGAACGCGGTTTCCATGTCCACCGAATCGGCTTCCACGATGGGGCTGATGCTGTCGTAGAAGAACAGCCGGTCTCGCCCGGTCAGCCGGGCGATTTCCTGGGCCAGCGCATCGCTGGTGAGCGGGCCGGTGGCGACGATGACGATGGCGTCCCCGGGGATGGCGGTGACTTCCTCGCGGCGCAGCTCGACCAGCGGCTCGGACGCGATGGCCGCGGTGACTTCCGCGGAAAAGACTTCGCGATCCACGGTGAGCGCGTGGCCGCCGGGCACGCGCGCCTTCCGCGCCGCCTCGAGCAGCAGCGAATCGAGCCGGCGCAGCTCTTCCTTGAGCAGCCACGGCGCGGTGGATTCCTGCTCGGATTTGAGCGAATTGCTGCACACCAGCTCGGCCAGCCGGCCGGTCTGGTGCGCGGCTGTGCGGCCGGGCCGGCCGCATTTCGTGCAGCACGCATCGCAGGCCGCGCCGCGCCATCTGCCAGGCCGCTTCCGACCCCGCCAGCCCGCCGCCGATGATGTGAATGGGTTCCCGCACAACCACGCCCCGTCCTCTTATACTTGCAGATATGGAAGACTCTCTCCACCGCCTGTTTCTGGATTGCTCGGTGCGGAGGCTCGAACAGAGCCTCTCGCGCATCGAGGCGTGCCTGGGCAAGCTCACCGAGGAGCAGGTCTGGGCGCGCGGCAGCGAAAACGAGAATGCCATCGGCAACCTGGTGCTGCACCTTTCGGGCAATGTGCGCCAGTGGATCGTCTCGGGAGTGGGAGGCGCGCCCGACACGCGCCAGCGCGACCGTGAATTCTCGGCGCGCGGCGGCAGCTCGATTCCCGAGTTGAAGGAGCGCCTGCGGGGAATCGTCGCGGAGGCCGCGGCGGTGATCGGCGTGGTCACGCCGGAACGCCTGGCCGAGCGCGTCACCATTCAAAAATACGAGGTGTCGGTTCTGGAAGCGATCTATCACGTGGTGGAGCATTTCTCCCTGCACACGGGACAGATCATTTTCGCCACCAAGCTGCTGACCGGATCGGACCTGGGTTTCTACTCCCACCTGCGCTCCAGCACCGCGCACGGGCACAAGACGCCGTAGGACAGACGATCGCCTTTTGTCGTCTGTCAACTGCCGTGCTTTAGCGAGGCATGACAGACCACCAAAGGCGATGGTCTGTCCCACCTACCCCAGCATCCCGTTCAGCTCCGCGGCCGGAACGCGCAGACCCACGTAGAACGGGCCAAAGAGGGCATACACGGCGCTCACTTCGTCGAAGCGCATCTCGTAGATGAGTTTCTTGAACACCAGCGGATCGGCGGCGAAAAGGTCGACGCCCCATTCCCAATCGTCGAATCCGATCGAGCCGGTGATGATCTGCCGCACCTCGCCCGCGTAGCGCCGCCCCACCAGGCCGTGCTCGCGCATCAGGCGCTGGCGGTCGCCCATGGGCTTGCGATACCAGTTCACCGATTCGCCGCGGCGCCGGTCCATGGGATAAAAGCAGAGATACTTTGCGTCCGGGATTTCCGGCCAGAGCCGCGGCGCCATGGCCTGCCGCTGCCGCGCCAGCACGGCTTCGATCTCCTGGTTCCATTCGTCGGAATGCGGCTCGACACCCTTGGCGGCCAATCCGCCGTAGACCTTGGCCGTGGATTCGTACAGGCCCAGCTCGATCACGGAAAGGTAGGAAGCCGTCGGCTCCAGATAATCGCCGAGCCGCAGCCGCGCCAGCTCCAGTTGGGCCTGGTTCAGCTCCTCGAAGCTGCGCCGGAAGTGCAGGAAGAGCAGGTCGCCCTTGTGGCCCAGCAGCGAATACACCGCGCTCTGGCGGCCACCGTCGGAACGCTCCCAGGCCGCCAGCGCGCGCGCGGCCTCTTCGCGGATTTCGCCGCGGCTTTCGGCGGAAAGCGCGCGCCAGGCAGGCCAGCGGAACCGCATCATCTGGTGCAGCACGCTGGCGCCTTCGACCGTGAGCGGGACAGCGGGCATCTCGGAAGCCATGAACTTCATTATAAGGAGGGTGGGCTACGCCTGCCGCCGGGACCACTGCGCCAGGTGGGATTCCGCGGCCAGTTGTTCCAGCTCGCGATTCTGCGCCAGCTCCCATTCCGAGAACCGGCGCTCTTTCAGCCGCTCGAGCAAGCGGCAGCGGCGCCGGGCCTCCAGCATGACGCGCTGCTGCGCGTCCAGTTTTTCCTGGCATTCCGCGCGCCGGGTGGCGATTTCCCTCTCTTTCATCTTCACGTAGAGGCGGAAACCGCCCAACGCCGCCAGGTCGCGGCCCGCCAGCGGACTCCAGTCCCGCACCTGGACTTCCGCTTTGACTCCCGCCGCCTCCAGTTCGGCGCGCGCGCGATCCAGTTCGGCCAGCGCGGCGCTCTGCCGCTTGAACTTGATCTCCTCCAGCTCGAGTTGCGTCCGCCGCCAGTCGAGAACTTTCTGCAAGGGGAATCGGAACGCAATCATTGCTTTTGCTTGCAGACGGGGACGGGAACCAGGTCGAGGCGTCCGGCCAGATCCTCCATTCGCGACAAGGTCTCCTGAAGGGTGGACTTCGAGGCGTGGTCCTGCCGCAGGAATTCCAGCAGTTCGGGGCGCAGCCGGATGCTGGCATCGAGCACGGGGTTCGTCCCCGCCACGTACGCGCCCAGTTGAATCAGATCTTCGGCGTCTCGATAGGCCGCCATCGCCTGCCGCAACTTGGCGGCGGCCTCCTTCTGGCGCGGCGTGGCGATGGCGGACGTAAGCCGGCTGACGGAGTGCAGAATATCGATGGCCGGGTAGTGCCCCAGCGCCGCCAGCTGCCGCGAAAGAATGATGTGGCCGTCGAGAATGGCGCGCAACGCGTCGCTGATCGGCTCGTTGAAGTCGTCGCCTTCCACCAGCACCGTGAAGAAGCCGGTGATGGAGCCACGCGGGAAGTTGCCGGCCCGCTCCAGGACCTTGGGCAGCAGGTTGAAGACCGACGGCGTATATCCTTTCTGGCTGGGAGGCTCGCCCGCGGCCAACCCGATCTCCCGCTGCGCCATGGCCAGGCGCGTCACCGAATCCATCACCAGCAGTACGTCGGCTCCCTGGTCGCGGAAGTACTCGGCCACCGCCAGCGCCACGAAACACGCGCGCACGCGCAGCGGCGCGGGCCGTTCGGAGGTGGCCACACCACCACCGAGCGCTGGCGTCCTTCCGGCCCCAGCTCGTTTTCGAGAAATCCGCGCACCTCGCGGTTCCGCTCGCCGATCATGGCGATCACCGCAACGTCCGCGGAATTGTGCCGCGACATGGAACCGAGCAGCGTGCTCTTACCCACGCCGCTGCCGCCGAAGATTCCGATGCGCTGGCCCTTTCCGCACGGCAGCAGGCTGTCGATGGCGCGGATTCCGGTGACCAGCGGCTCGGTAATGTGTTCGCGGTCGAGGGGATTGCCCGGCACGCCGTGCAGGGGATAGGCGTCCTCGGCTCGAGCGGCGGCCCGCCGTCCATGGGTTTGCCAAATCCGTCGATCACGCGGCCGAGCAATGCCGGCCCCACTTCCACGCGGGCATCCTGGCTGCGCGCCGTCACCCGATCGCCCAGTTGCAGGCCGTCGGTTTCCTCGAGCGGCATGGAGAGCACCCGGCCGTCGCGAAACCCGATGACCTGCGTGCGGATGTGCCGTCCGCCGGCGGTCTCGACCTCGCAGAAGTCGCCGATCGCCACGTGCGGCCCGCGCGATTCGATCAGCAGGCCGACCACCTCGGTCACCTGCCCGGTCCAGCGCAAGGGAGAAACCCGGTCCAGTTCGGCGAAGTACGGTTCGAGAGAGATTCCTTCCGTCATGAGTGCTTCCGCAGACGGTCCGTCAGCCCGCGCTCGATCTCCAGCAATTGCGAATCCACCGAGGCGTCCAGGTTGCCGCGCTCGGTTTCGAACACCACATCGCCAGGCTGGCGCGAGGGGTCTGCGATCACCTCCGCGCCGAGGCCGCAACCGCCTCCCGAAGGCAGGCGCCGACCATTGCCGCAAGCGAGGGATGCACCCGCACCCGGCAGATTTCCTGGGAGTGCAGTTTCTCGAGAGCCGCCATGACCAACCCGCGCAGGGCGTCCGGATCGATCGACAGCTCGCGCCGCAGCACCCGGCGCGCGATGGCCAGCGACAGCCGGACCAGGTCCGCCTCGGCTTCGCTGCGCAGCCGCGCGCGCATCTGGCCGAGTTCCTCGATCGAGCGCGTCAGCCGCTCGATGACCGGCTGTAGTTCGGCGGCGGCGCGGCTTCGCCCGGCCGCTTCGCCTTCGCGCAATCCCGCCGCATGCGCCTCTCTAATCCGCTCTTCGCACTGCCGCTCGATTTGCGTTGTGCCCGCGGCCGAGTCCAGCGCCGCCCCCGTCGCGCCGCCCAACCCTTCCGGCGGCGCCGGCACTTGCTGCCAGACCATGGGGCGGAGGCCCGCGGGTCGTCGGGCGCCAGCACCTTAGACGACATACTGCTCTCCGACGGCTCCCTTCAGACTCAAAACGCCTTCGGATTCGAGTTGGCGCACCACGGCAATGATCTGTTGTTGCGCCGATTCCACTTCCTTGATCTTCATCGGCCCGAGCGCCTCCATGTCCTCTCGCAGCATCTCCGCGCCGCGCTGGGACATGCAGCTTAGAATGTGGTTCTTGAGTTGCTCGCTGGTGCCCTTCAGCGCTACCGTCAGCAGCTTGCGGTCGGCCTTGCCCAGCACTTCCTTCAGCCCCATGGGATCGATGAGCAGCAGGTCCTCGAACACAAACATCAAGTGGCGGATGGTCTCCGCCAGGTTGGTGTCTTGCTGCTCGATATGGTCCAGGATCTCGCGGCTCGATCCGGAGTCCAGGCGGTTGAGCATTTCCGCCACGGCGCGCACGCCGCCATAGGATTCGCGGCTGAATTCGCCCAGGGTCTTCAGCTTCTGGCCGATCACACCGGCGATCTTCAGGATGATCTCCGGCGAAATCTGGTCCAGGCTGGCCATGCGCAGCGCCACGTCCGCCCGCAGCCCCGCCGGCAAGGAAGTCAACAGAGCGGCCGCCTGTGAGGAATTCAGGTGCGACAGCACCAGTCCGATGGTTTGCGGGTGCTCGCTGTGGATGAATTTCGCGAGCTGCCCGGGTCGGCCTTCTGGATGGCGTCGAAGGAGGCCGCCTCGGTGCCCAGCGCCTTGGCCAGCCGATCCAGAAGCCGCTTGGCCATTTCCGGCTGGAATGCCCGCATCAGCAGTTTGCGGGCGTAGTCGATTCCGCCCCGCGCCACATAATCGCCTGCTGCCGAGAGATGGTGAAACTCTTCCAATACGCCCTCGGCTTGATCCGAGGCAATCGAGGTGATCTTGGCCACCTCCCGGCTGACCCTCTGCACGTCATCCTCGGAGAGTTGTTGCAGCAGTTCCGCGCTGGTCTGCTCGCCCAGCACGATCAGCAGCATGGCGGCCTTGCGCAGGCTCGGCAGGGCCTCTTCCTTGGCCGTGTTCAGGATCATCGGACGCGCTCCCGGTGAGGCATCAGTTCTCTTCCTCCCGAATCCAAGTGTGCAGGATCTGAGCCGAAACCTCGGGTTCGGTCTTGATCTTTTCGCGCAGGTGCTTGGCGAATACCTCTGCCTTCTTGGTGATCACCGGCGCCAGCTTCAGCGAATTCAGCGCTTGCGCATCCATCTTCTGTTGCAGCGCTTCGTGCTCCGCCAGCTTGGACTCGATCTGCTGCTCCAGGCCCGGGCCTCTCGAACCGCCCGTCGCGGCCATGGCGCCTTCAGCCGCGGGCAACGCAGGTGGGCCGGTGACCTCGGCGGTTCGGGTG
>CAVYHQ010000008.1:0-309266 GCA_963768385.1 Bryobacterales bacterium | reverse complement strand
CAGAGCGCCCGGCGTCTATCCGCTTGCCAACCCCGCGGTCTTCATGGTGGACACCCTGCCCGAAGGCTTCGAGAAGGAACCCAACAACTCCCCATCCGCCGCCCAGCGCGTCAAGCTTCCCATCATTATGAACGGGCGCATCGACCGACCGGGCGACTGGGATGTCTTCCGTTTCCAGGGCCGCGCCGGCCAGGCCATGGTTGCCGAAGTGTATGCGCGGCGGCTCGATTCGCCGCTCGATTCCGTGCTCAAGCTGACCGACGCCACGGGCAAACAACTGGCGTTCAACGACGATTACGAGGACCCGGGAGCGGGATTGGAAACGCATCACGCGGATTCCAGAATTCTGACCACTCTGCCCGCCAACGGAACCTACTATCTTTACCTGGGCGACGCCCAACAGAAAGGCGGCCCGGAGTACACCTATCGCTTGCGCATCGGCGCGCCGCGGCCCGATTTCGATCTGCGGGTCACGCCGTCGAGCATCAACGCGAGCGGTGGCATGACCGTTCCCATTACTGTCCATGCCGTGCGCAAAGATGGATTCTCCGGCGACATCGCGCTGGCGCTAAAGGGCGCTCCAAGAGGATTCACCCTGATCGGCGGCCTGCTGCCGGCTGGCCGGGACGAGGTGCGGCTCACGCTGACGGTTCCGCCGCAGCCCCAGCCGGAACCTCTCAGCCTGAGCGTGGAAGGCCGCGCGACCATCCAGGGACACGAGGTCAGCCGGCTGGCGGTTCCGGCGGAAGACATGATGCAGGCATTCGCTTACCGCCATCTGGTCCCCGCCAGTGACCTGAAGGTCGCCGTCCGAAGAGGCGCCGCGCTGAGGACCCCCATCAGAGTCGTCTCCCAACAGCCCCTGGAAATTCCCGCCGGTGGCACAGCCCGGTTTCAGGTTCAAGTTCCCACCCTGCCAGCCAATTTCGCGCCCAGGATCAGTTACGAGCTGAGCGAGCCGCCGGAGGGGATTGCGCTGCGGGGCGCATCGCCGGGCGGGGATGGAACCGAGATCGTGCTCCAATGCGACGCCGCCAAAGCCAAGCCCGGCTTGAAAGGGAACCTTATCGTCAACATCTCCGCGGACAGAGTGACCCAGCCCGCCAACGGAAAGGCCGCGGCGAATCGCCAGCGCGTTTCTTTGGGTACTCTGCCGGCCGTGCCTTTCGAAATCGTCGCGCACCAGTAGCGCCGGCGGTCTTGCCGCCGGTGCTTTTTCCGCTCCGGGCACGCCCACCATAGCTCCATGCTAGAGTCGGAACTCTATGGCTAGCAGCACAGGCGAAGCTCCGTCGGTTCGCTGGGCGGTCATCGGGGTGTTGAGCCTCGGCATGATCATCGCGTACGTGTCGCGTTCCGCCCTGGCGGTTCCCCTGGCGCTGCCCGAGTTCATCCGGTCCTTCCATCTCTCCATCACCGATAGGGGCGTGCTGAACTCGGCGTTCTTCTGGACCTATGCCGTGCTTCAGATACCGGCCGGCTGGGTGGTGGACCGGTACGGCGTCAAGTTTCCCTATTTTCTGGGCTTCACCATTTGGTGCCTGGCGTCTGCGAGTACGGCTCTGACGCGTTCCATCCCGCAGTTGATCTTGGTGCAGGTTGTCCTGGGCGCCGGTCAGGCGGTTGTGGCCCCCGCCAGCTACCGGTGGATACGGTATCACTTCGTGGAGAAGGAGCGCGGCCTGGCGGTCGGTCTGTACATGACGGGCACAAAGATCGGGCCGGCTATCGGAGCTCCGCTGGCCGCGTGGCTGATCGGCATGTACGACTGGCGGGTGATGTTCGTGCTGATCGGGCTGGGCGGCCTGATTTGGCTTGTGCCCTGGCTCCTGCTGGTGAAAAATGACAACCGGCAAATCGAGCGGGCGGCCGTGAAGAAGGATGGCACAAAGCCCATCCCGTTCGGCAGGATCATGGCCAGTCCGGTGGTCTGGGGCACCATCGTGGCGTCGTTCTGCTACATGTACTTCGTCTACTTTTGCATGACCTGGATGCCGGCCTATTTCATGGAGAGGCGTCACCTCTCCCTCGGAAAGATGGGCCTCTACACGTTCTTCAGCTTCGGCGGCATGGCCACGGTGGCTACGCTGGCGGGGTGGGCGGCGGACCTGTTGATTGGGCGCGGGCATAACCCCGTGACGGTCCGAAAGTGGTTCACCATCGCCGGCTTCTCCGTCGCCTGCACGGAACTGATCGGCGCGCGCGCCGCATCGCTCGAAACGGCGCTGATCTTCGCGGTGGTGTCGCTCTCCGGCCTGGGGTTGGCCACGGCCAACTACTGGGCGCTCACGCAAACGCTGATTCCAGGCGCGGCCATCGGGCGGATCTCCGGGATTCAAAACTGCGCGTGCAGCGTCGCCGGGATCGTCGCTCCGATCCTGACTGGGTGGCTGTTGCAGAAGACCGGCAGCTACGAAGCCCCGATGATGGCGGTCCTGGTGGCGCTGCTGGCGGGCGTACTTTCTTACTTGTTCATGATCCGGGAGAAATACGCGCCCAGGGCGTAGGGGCCGGGCCTGCTCGATTTCGTTTTCTCGCGTCCAATCAGGCGAGCGTCTCAGCCAGCCAGTTGTAGATGCAGTAGTCCCGCAGGCCCGGCGCCCCCGCCTCGCAGTGATAGCCGGCGCCTTGTTGGTAGGTGAAGCGGATCAGCTTCTTGGGACAGCGTAGCGCGTCGTAGAGCTTCTGCGCCTGGCCGGGGAAGAAGTCCTCGCCCTCCGGGTCGGTGATGAGCATGGGGCAGGCGATGCGGCTGGCGACTTCCTCGAGCTTATACTGCTGCACGGCGCGAAACGCTTCGAAGTAGGACTTCAATCCGTACGGGCGCAGGCGCATCCGCCCGGTTGCCTCCGCCCGGGGATCCTTGGGCGCGGATTCCACGATTTAGTCGAATTGACTCCGCTTCCCCTCGCGCACCAGGTCGAGAAGGAACTTCGGGACCTTACTCAGCCAGGCTTCCGATACATCCCAGACTCCAGGGTCGGCCACGCCCGCCGCGATGCGCCGCTCGAAAGCCAGCGCGCGCGGCGCCCAATAGCCGCCCTGGCTGACGCCGACCAGGGCAATGCGCTTGGAATCGACCTCGCTGTGGCGCAGCATGGCGTCAACCACCGGTGTGATCACTTCTTCCCAATCCGGCCGGAAATACAGTTTGCGCTGCCACAGCGAATCGCCCTGGCCCGGACCGTTGAAGATGAGGCAGTTGTAGCCGCGCGCCAGCGCGCCGGCCCCGCCCTGTACATACATGCTCTTTTCGAGGCCGTCCGCGCCATTATTCAGGATGATGAGCGGCTTCCGCCGGCGCGATTTATCGGCCCGGAAGAACCAGCCGGTGAGAGCGGCGTCCTGGTACGGAATCTCCATCCGCTCCACGGGAGGGTCGAACAATCGGGCGGCCGCAGACCAGCAGGCGGCGTATTCCTGCCAGCAGGACAATGCCCGCTCGGGATTCTTCGTGCCGTCCACCAGGCGCAGCGCGGCGGAATGATAGCTGGCCGCCCAGAGATAAGCCTCCCGCGCGCTAACATTATGGCGCTGGCTCAGGGCCTGTTCGGCCAGCACGCGCGACTCCGCACCGGCCTCGTGGTAGGCCAGCCAGGCGGAATCGAAATCCGCCGGCTGGATGCGGGCCAGGATTGCGAGAAGCTTTCCCGGGTCGGCGGCGCCATAGTAGGACCCGCCCAGGGCGAGCCGGGCCGTGAAGCCGAAGTCCGGATCGGCGAACGGCGAGGCGGGGGCGGCCACGGGGGCCGCGCCGCTTGGCGGCTGCGCCAGGGCGGAAACAACCGGCGAGGCACTCAATGACAAAGACGATCGGCGGCTCATCATTTGGACCTCATCACTTACGATCTTGGCGGAAAAAGGTTGGTTGGACAAGCGTATTTTGACGATCCGGTTGAAAGCCCCTTACTTGGGCCGCGCCCGATCAACCGCCAGCTCCGGATGTTCCCGAACCAGCGTGTTGGCCATGTGGCAAGCGAAGCAAACCGGGGACGCCGCCGCCAGCGTCTCATATACCTTCTCGGCCGGAACTGCGCTCCATTCCACGGAAACGCCGCCGGCTTCGAGCAACGCCGGCTTGCGCGCGGCCCAGTCGATTTCGCCGAAGGGTTGGCCGCACCACGCGCAAACTTTGCCCTCGTACCACTTGGTCAGGATGTTGCGCACCAGGCAACCCTCCGGCGAGGCTTCGATCTGGCTCAGACATTGCTGCCCGCAACCCGCGCGCTCCGGCCAGCGGGAGCACGAAGACAGCCGCAGTTCCGGCGCCTTTCCGAGCGCCGTCGCCGCAGCATGCCGGGCGTCCACCACCACACCCGCCGGTCTCTGGTTCTCGGGACAGGTGATCACTCGCTGGCCGCGATACTTCCACCAGGCGTTTGCCAGGCGCCCCAGGGCGACGGCCCCCAGCACCACCGCGATCGCCACCACCACCGTCTGAATCGGCACGCCAACTCCGCTAGCGAAGAATGCAACACTCAGGCCAATCTGCTAAGTTGCTGTTTCTAAACACAGCACCACGCCAATGGCCGGGATGCTACACTCCTGGTTGGGGACATATCCACAGCTTCTGGGTGCTTTGCCCCTAAGGAGCAACGGGCGCGTCTCGCCGAGCGTCTATTCTCGCGTGAAGTTTCGCCTCTGGTGGGCCATTGCGCTGCTGGGCCTCGCGACGCTGGCCGCCGCTCCCAACGAGTATCTTTCCGCCAAACAGAAGTTCGACTTGATCGAGAGTGGCCGCTTGCGAACCGGTTCGCGCGTGGAACTGAGCGTCCGCGAGCTGAACGCCTATGCCGAGCGCGAGGTCCCGGAAGGTGTGCGGAACCCGCGCCTCCAGTTGCTGGCTCCGGGCATGGCGACGGGCATCGCCATGGTGGATTTCGGTAAGCTGCGGCGCGCCCTCGGATACCAGACTGGCTGGCTGATGTCGAAGCTGTTGGATGGCGACCGTCCGGTGAGCGTCACGGCGCGCATCCGCTCCGGCGGCGGCCGGGCCACAATAGACCTCCAGCGCGTGGAGATTTCGGGTGTCGCCATAGACGGCCGGACGCTGGACTTCCTCATTGAAAATGTCCTCCTGCCCCTGTATCCCGGCGCCGTGGTGGGCCGCCCCTTCGAGTTGGGGCACCGCATCGAAAAGCTGGACGTCGGGCCCGCCGCCGTGGCCGTGCTCATCGGACGATAAGCGCCATTGCGAAGTGTCCAGTTAGGGGTTGACTCTGCCATCGGTTTTGAGTAACATCCCTTCAAGCACCGGAGTGCTGGGAAAGGAATTCAACACCATGAAGAATGCTGTGCTGTTCGCTTGTTTTGGCCTGCTCCTTACTGCCCTTCCGCAGAGGGGTACTGCGCAAGTGGTCACCTGCGTCCCGGATGCATCACGACCCGAGGGCGGGTGCACCGATGAGACCGTCGACAAGCAATGCGACGCCAACGACGCTACCAAGGTCTGCACCAACGCCGCCTCGGGCAGCGGCAGATTCAATTGCGCGTGTAAGGCTCCGGTTAAGGCTGAAGAGAAAAAGAACAAGACCGGCGGGTCCATCACCGCGCATCAATTCGACCGGGCTGCCGCGGCGCTGCTTGCCTCGGCTCGGGACCGGGCCGAAAAGGGAGAGCGGGTTATCACGGCCGTGCCCATCCGGTTCGAGCCGCTGCCTGACGTAAACCAGACCACGGCCTTTCTCCCATCTGGGGAGGTGTTGCGGGAACCGACGGCTCTGGCCGGCGGCGCCGCTATGATGCATGTCTCCACCTCGGCGGATCCCGAAGTGCTCGAAATCAGCATCGAGGGCTTGACCCTGGAGGCCAAGGGTTTCTCGTTCACGGCGGTACAACCGTCAGTGACTGGTACCCTGAATACCGAGACAGGTCTGTTCCAGGTATCCATATCGTTTGGAACGTTCGAGACTCCCGAAACTCAAACGCCGTTCTCGTGGCGAGGCACCGCCTATGGGCGATACGACTTCCAGACAGGTGTTCTCCACCTGATCGAAAGCGGCGTGGGGTACTACCTCTCTCCAGACGGCTCCCCGCTGGCCAGGCGCTGATCGGGAGGCGATCCTGCGGCGCACCATCCGCCGAACCCTGAGGCTTAGACGAAGGGACTCCGCACCATCACGCTTCCGTACCGCTGGCCGCCGGCCAGATCTTCGCTCCAAATAACGCTGCAGCCCAATTCGACGGCGCTGTTGACAACCAGTGCGTCCCACCAGGACATCGTGTAACGGCGCTGGAAGCGCGCGGCTCGCAGCAGATCCGCATGACCGGGACGGTGAATGATCCAGCCGCCCAGATCCGCCAAAATCTCTTCGGCTTCCCGACTTGTGATGCCGAGTTTTTTCGTGGCGGCGGCGTAGAACTCCGCGAGCACCTGAATGCTGACCGCTCCAGCCCCGTCCTCCACCAGCCGGCTCAACAGTCGGACCGATTGCTCGTACTTCTTGCCGGCGCCTCCATCGTGAGCGTAAATGAGGACGTTGGTATCGACGAACTCAACGCTCATGCAGCTCTTCCCGGCTCCAGCGGATCACTCCCCTGGTCCCTCTGTCTGGAGCGCGCTCTATGCGGTCGAGGAACCGCCGCTTGGCTTTGACCGAGTTCGCATCCCGATCCATAATCTCGCGTATGGCTTCAGCCATCAGGCTGGTCATCGACTGGTTCCGGGAGGCCGCGTAGATCCGAAAGCGCCGGAGCAGGGCCTCTGGCAAGCTCAGCGTGACGTTCTTGTGGGCGGAGCTATTCACAGTTTCCAGTGTATCACAGAAATATGTGGCCAGTCGTGACAGACGACAAAAGGCGATCGTCTGTCCCACCTTTGCCAGTCTCAGCCCCAGCCCCGTTAGAATGAAACCTGGATTCATGATTCAACTGACGGGGGCGGGAAAGCGCTACGGCCCCAGAATTCTATTTGAGAACGTGGACTGGCTGGTCACGCCCCACGAGCGTGTCGGAATCGTGGGCGCGAACGGGGCCGGAAAGTCGTCTCTGCTCAAAGTGCTGGCGGGCATCGAAGGCCTGGATTCCGGCGGCATCGCCACGCAGAAAGGCGTCAGCATTGGTTATCTGCCGCAGGAGGGCCTGTGGCTTTCCGGCCGCTCGGTTTTCGCCGAGTGCATGACCGTGTTCTCGGGCCTGCGCGCGCTCGAAGAGGAGCAGGAGCAGCTCGCGCGCCGTATGGCCGAGCTCGACCCGGAAAGCGCCGAATACGCCCAGGTGGCCGAGCGTTTCCATCGCGCGGAAGGCGAGTTTCGCGCGCACGACGGATATGCCATCGACGCCCAGGTGGGGAGCGTGCTCTCGGGCCTGGGATTCCCGCAGCGCGACTGGAAGCGCCGCACCGAGGAGTTCTCGGGAGGCTGGCAGATGCGCATCGCGCTCGCCAAGCTGCTGCTCGAACGGCCCAACCTGCTCTTGCTCGACGAGCCCACCAACCATCTGGACCTGGAAGCCCGCAACTGGCTGGAAGAGTACCTCGCCGCCTACCCCCATGCCTTCGTGCTGGTGTCGCACGACCGCTATTTCCTGGATGTCACCGTGCGCAAGATTGGCGAGCTCTGGAACAAGGGCCTGTATTTCTACACCGGCGGGTACTCGCGTTACGAGTCGCAAAAGACCGAGCGGCGCGCCCAGCTCCAGGCGGCCTACAACAACCAGCAGGACCGAATCCGCCAGATCGAAGCCTTTATCAATCGCTTCCGCTACCAGGCCACCAAGGCCAAGCAGGTGCAGAGCCGCATCAAGGAACTGGACCGCATCGAGAAGATCGAGCTTCCGCCCCAGGAAAAGAGCATCCACTTCAGCTTTCCCCAGCCCAAGCCCAGCGGCAGGGTGGTGGCGGAACTCAAGAACGTCGCCAAGAGTTATGGCGGCCACCAGGTCTTCTCCGACGTGGATTTCATCATCGAGCGCGGCGACCGGGTGGCGCTGGTGGGAATCAACGGCGCCGGCAAATCGACGCTCATCAAGATCCTGGCCGGCGCGGAGCCGGTCAACGCCGGCGAGTACATCCTCGGGCACAACGCCCAGCCCGATTACTTCGCCCAGGACCAGTACAAGGAACTGGACCCCAACGCGCGCCTGATCGACGACCTGGCCACGGTGGCGCCGCGCGCCACCAATACCGAGCTGCGCAGCATCCTGGGCTGTTTCCTGTTCTCCGAGGACGACGTCTTCAAGACCATCGGCGTGCTCTCCGGAGGCGAGCGCAACCGCTACGCGCTGGCCCGCATGCTGATGATGCCCTCGAATTTCCTGCTGCTCGACGAGCCCACCAACCACCTCGATATGCGCGCCAAGGACGTGCTGCTGACGGCGCTTCAGGAATACACCGGCACGGTGGTGTTCGTCTCCCACGACCGCTACTTCATCGACAAGCTGGCCACGCGCGTGTTCGAAGTGGAGAACGGCAAGCTTCGGGTCTATCCGGGCAATTACGAAGACTACCTGTGGCGAAAGCAGGGCGGCCCAGAAGGGACCCCGCCGGCGGAGGCTGCCGTGGAACCCGAGGCAGTGGCCCGGGAGACCGCGGGGCCCCGAGGGCACCCCACACCCAGAGCGGGCGAAAGGCGGCTGAACCCCATCAAGCTCCGCCACATGCGAGAGCGCCGGAAAGCCATCGAAGACGAGGTTACCAAACTGGAGGTCGAGATCGCAGACTACGAGGCCGCCCTCGCCAGTTTCGTCAGCATCGAGGAGACCAGGCGCGTAACCGAGTTGCTAAACGCGCGCCGCGCCGATCTGGAAGCGCTGCTGGCGGAGTGGGAGGAAGTGGCGCAATCGATCGAAGCGAACTCCTGACCCTGCTATTCTTGAGCGGGCATCTGCTGCTCGCTCTCGTGCCAGGCGCTGATCTTGAGGCGGCGGCAGACCCAGCACAGCGGCTCGCCCCCCGCATCGGAGGCCTCGGCGCCACAGACCGAGCACTTGGCGGGCTTCGTCAGGCGGTCCGGGGAGATGGAACGCTTAGCCTGTTCCAACATCTCCCTGGGAACCACCGGCTCGAGTCTGGGTTGAGCCTTCCGTCTCATCTTCACTTCCCATCCCACTATGGCAGAAACCGCGCCTCCGCACAATCCACCCCACGGGTGGTAAGTACTAGGCGGCTTCCGGAATCTGTACCACCACGGCGACGTCCAGCGATGATGAGCAACGCGGACATCTCTGGCCGGGCGCTACACGCGTGCGCCTGCCCTTCAGGTCGATCTCCGCCGGCACCGTATGGGTGCAGATCGGACAATGGACTTGCCCCTTGATGTGATTCTCACCGAGTGCTTTCATGGCCTATCCCTCACCTCATCCGACGCAAAACTAGTGGCGCGGGTTGTATAAAAATCGTAAAATTCTTTCAATGAACCGCCGGGCGGTGGCCCGAACGGGCTAATCCTCGCCGGTTGGCTGGTGCTACCCTGAAAACTATGATTCAAGCCCCCCCTCCCAAGATTCAGTTGATGAACACGCCCGACTACCGGGAGAACTACGCCAACAGCGTCCAGGTGCGGGTGAATCTGTGGGATTTCTTTCTCCTGTTCGGGCGCGTGAACCAGACCGCGCCGGACAACGTCGCCATCCACAATTTCGAGGGCATATACGTCAGCCCGCAGCAAGCCAAGGCGCTGCTCCGCGTACTCCAGCAGAACGTCACGCAGTACGAAACCGCTTTTGGCGAAATCAAGCTGGAGCCGCAGTCCGCCGACGGCATCGTGCAGTGAGAGGGGAACCGTGTCGAGCGGGATTGGGCTCGATCACCGCACGTAAGACGTGCAAAGCCCTGCACAAGGCCGGCCGCCCGGCGCGTTTCGCGCCCGCCGTATCCGGAGCGACGCAACCCCACCTGGCCCGGGCCTAACCTCCACCGTGAACCGTCCCGTGGCGGGATCGTAACTGCGCGTGCCCGCCACTCCAGTCCCAGCCGTGACGATTGGAGGATCGGGCGAATAGCCCTGAAGCGTGCGCGACTGTTCACCGGCGGCGAACGCCAGGCTGACGTGCACTACGCCATCGTCCGCCAGCGCCGCGACGCGCTTTTTGCCCAGGGTCACGAACTGGCCGGTGTCGCCTAACAGAGCGATTCCGGACTTGCCGATGGGTGCCGCTACCAGATAGCGATACCCCGTAGCGTCTTCGCTCAACAGTTCATCGGGCTGGACCACCCGCCCGGTGTCGCTCGAGTAGTCGTACAGGAAAACCGGCCCGTTCACGCCGGCGTCGGAAAGACGGAACTGAGCCTGGGTATTGGCGCCCTGTGCGTAGAGGAAGAAATACCATCCCCGCAAATCGCCGAAATCGCTGTACGTGGCGGCGATCATCGGCGCCTGGGCATTCAGGGAATCGTTCCAAAAACTGCTGTCGATGGGCGCGAGCGGCACATCGGGCTTTACAATCACTCCATCCGTACGGACCGCGCGCAGCAGGTTTCCTGCATTCAACTTTCCGATGCGGTCGCCCACCCCCAAGGGACCAGCGGAGAGCGTGGCCACCAGGACGTTGCCGGTCTCGCAGGTCATGAACACGTCCGTGAATGGCCAGGCCCCTACCGCGCTGGCCAGCCGCGAGGCATATAGAAAGTTCGTCCAGCGAGTTTGGTCGAAGCGGTCCTGGCTGGTGCGGATGGTGGTGACGTTGTTGTACTTGGCGCTTTGCAGGAAGTGCCGGGCGGTGGCCGAGCAGTATTGGATGTTCACGTTCCGCCGCCCCAGGGCGCTGGCCATGTTGCCCAGAAAGTCGTCCCCGTCCGTAAGATTATACGCCGTGGTGGCCTTGTCGGCCAGCCAATCCTGTTCGAAGCCCGCGCTGCCGGAATCTCCCAAGAAGCTCGCGACGGCGCTCCAGTAGAGCGGGTCGATGGAGACCGTCCCCGACATCCGGTACCGCTGCTGGTAGGGGCTCGCCGGATCGATCCACCGGGCATGCGCAACCAGTGGAATTCCCAGGGAACCCTGGAAAGTCGCCAGGCTGGAAGCAAAGGGAGGAGACGCGGCCACGTATTCGTAGATCCCGTCTGTCATCGATGTCCAATCGGCTGCCGCGCCTTTCGGATAAAACCAGCTATCCAATTGGACATAGCCCAGGGCGATTCCTTGCTTGGCGAAATCGGCTTGCACGGCCGACAAGGTCTGGGGATAAGCGAGCCCCGGCTCAGTGGTGTAGTAGTAGCTGGAACCGGCATCGGTCCAATACCCAAGCCGGTTCAGCGTAACATCCGCGTCGTTGGCCGGACGCACCTTACCGGTCACCCCCGTGAGCAGCTTCCCCCAGTCATCGAACGCGCGATTGATCCCGTTCTCGATCACCAGCAGGGTTAGCTGCGCGAATCCCGCCGGGAGCGAGGTGATTTGTTGCGAAATTCCGCTGCCCAATTCACCGGTCGGCAGGCAGCCGGTACGCGCCACCATGAAGTGCGAGGCCGGGGAGAGGATCACGGTGTTCATGGCCGAATCGAAGGATACCCACGGGCTTTCGTCGTTCCATCCCTGAAAGGTGGGAAAAGCAAATGTGCCGGAAAAGGCAATATGGCGGAGGCCTTTCGGGTAAACGGTCAGGGCAGGAAACGAGAACGTGTTGGGACCGCCGGAGGGCAGACTCACCGTGAACACAACGGCGGGCGAGGCGAAGTAGGTTCGAATGGCGGCATGCCGCCGGGCGTCGGTGCAAAAGTCGAATGAGATTTCGCTGTATGCGCCGCTCGTGGCGTCGATTCCTGACACGACAGCCAGGTTCGACGGCGAACCGCCGAGGCTTCCGGCGAATCGCCACGCCGGGTTCGGTACCGCTATCTCATAGGAGCCATCTGACGAGACCGTGACCGTCAAGCCCGCATTGCCCCCGATGGAGACGGCCTGAAGTGTGGCTGCGGAAACCAAGAAAAGAAGACCCGGGAAGGCAACCCGAACCGAAACTGGTCGGAAGCAACCCATTCTTGTGGCGGCACCAGAACGCTTTTATTCGAAGTGCAGGCCGCGTGCCAATCCACAATCTGTCTAGAATCACCACGACTCGTGAATTGCGGGTGGGCCAAATCACCCGAACCTGGGCGATTTGGCATAAGTCTGTCCTTTTAGTCTTTATTTCGTGATGGAAATCAGGGCCGAGTTGGACGCCACCTCTCCGATGGTCACTATGACCGGCTGATCTCCGGCCGGCACGCTCGGAACCAGCAGGTTTACCTGGCCCAGGCCAACCAACCCCGGCGCGAGCCCGGAGAACGAGACGGTAGCGGGGGTCCCTCCGATGGTCGCGGTGGTCCGTGCGAGCGTATTGCTCACCGTGCGAATGGGCGGAGAGGCGCCGGTAGCCACCGGCTGATCCACCAAGCCCTGGCCGGTGAGGTAGACGGAGATGTAGCTGCCGACCGGCGCCGGGTTCCCCGGCCGATTCAACGTGCCATCCTGATTAATAGCCGGCGCCCGGCCGCTGGCATCCACGAAAATGCCGGGTGCCGTGGACTGAATGGTCAGAGCGACGGGACCGGCCGTTGTCCCATTCGATCCGGTGGTCAATTGGGCAGTCCCAGGTGTGATCTCAAAGGGCACCTGCGCGTTGATCTGGGTCGGGCTCACGTAGTCCAGGGGTGCGGCAATGCCATTGATCTTCACGGAAATGCCGTTCCAGCTTGTGGCCCACGACGCGCTGGCCGCAGTGGCCGTGCCACCCGAAAGGTTGCCGGCAAAGATGGTGAACAGACTCCCTGGGGCCAGACCGTTCCGATAGCTGGCGGCATTCACGATGCCCGCCGCCGTCAGAGATGGCAGCGCCGGGTTTACCACCAGGGCCACTTGAACCGTGATGGGGCTCGTTCCAGGCACGAAAATGTTCAGGCTGCCGGAGTAGACGCCGGGGTTCAGCCCGGATGGGTTGGCCCGCACGGTAATGATCGCCGGCGTCGCCGCTGACTGAACATCGGTGGTCAGCCACGGCGAATCCGACGCCACCGTGAAAGTCGCGGATGGCGCGTTGGAGGAAACCGTCACGGTTTGCGCGGAAGGCGCTGGGCCTCCGCCGGTGTAGAGGAACTGCAAGTTGCTTTGTGAGGCAGCCAACCCCGATGAGCCGCTGCTGGTTGGAGGAACGCCCCACGCGATTACGTCGCCGCTGACGTATGTGGCGTACAGGACACCGTTCGAAACCACGGGCTGGCCGTACATCCCTCCGCTGACGCCGCCATCCGTCCACAATGCGGCTCCAGTAGCAGCATTGAGCACCACCAAGCCGCTTTCGGTGGACACGAAAACCAGCCCTGGCGTCAATGTCACCGGCCCCAGCACGGTGGCAGACGCCGCGTACTGCCAGAGCAATTGCTGGGCGGTAGGGTCGAACGCATAAACCATGCCTGGAGGCGCATTACCGTCCGGCTCCCCGGCTCCCGTAACCAGGACGCTGCCATCAAAGGCGGGCGTGGAGATGGAACCGCAGCCCAACGCCGGCGAGTCGCAGTCTCTGGCAAGTTTGTAGGACCAGAGCGGCGCCAGATCGGGCCGGTGCAGCACGTACATCACACCAGTCTTGCCGCTGGCCGCGACCATCGGCTGCCCGCCGCTTTGGAACAAAACGGGAGACGATCCCCAATCCGCGTCATCGTCCGTGGGCGCAATCGGCAGGAAGAAATGCGACCGAATCTGCAGTGTGGTCGGGTCCAATGCCAGCAGCGCGCTCCCCCAGACGCCCCCTTGCGCATCCTGTGACGCCGCGTTTCCCGTGGTGACGTACACCAGGTTGTTCTGCTCATCAATCGCCGGTGTGCCCCAAACTCCGGCGCCTTGTGTGTTGGCGGGCATGAAATAGACAATCTGCGGATGCGTCGGGTCGTTCAGAGGAATACGCGCCAGACCTCCGCGCACCGTGGGGCAATCGGTCAATGAGGCAATGCCGATGTAGAGCGCGTTCTGAGAGACCATCGGAGACGACCAGAGATACGATCCGACCGCCGGGTCGGCCAGCGGCACGCGCCACAGGATTGCGCCCGTGCCGCGGTCCATGGCATACACCGCGGAATCGCCGCCACCCACATAGACCGTGTTTCCGGCCACGGCCGGCTGCGAGCTGACGCCGATTCCCCGCGGTTGGCACAATGGGTTCGCCGGATCCGGCGCCTTGCCCAGGAACTGGCTCCATTGGGCGGCGCCGGTGAGGGCATTCAGGGAGTGGAAATTGCCGCTCCAATCCCCGAAATAAACGGAGCCGCTCGAGACCGTGACACCCGTGGAGACCGTCGCGCCCACGGATGTCTTCCACAACTGCCGCAATTGTCCTGCGTTTCCCGGGTAGATCGTGGTTTCGCCGGGCCGCGAGCTGTCATGTGAGAGGTCGCCCAGATACATGGGCCAATCCTGGGCGCAGGTGGGTATCGCCATCGCTAAGCAGCAAGGCGCAACCAGAATGGCGCAGAGTCGCATACCTATTTGATTTTTAGCATGAGCCATGGGTTACCAGAAACCCAGCGGCGCTCTCCTCACGGTGCTGAGATGGCAACTGAGACGGTGTTGCTTGACCGGCCGCCAATCGTCAGCACCAATGGAACGGCGCCGCCCGCTGGCGACCCCGCCGGCACCTGGGCATTGATCTGGTAAAGGCCTACATAACCCGGCGCCAAGCCGAAGAAGTTAACGTACGCCGGGATTCCTCCGATGGTGACCTGAGGGGTGGCCGTGGTCGTCGAAAGCGGATTGGAGGGCGCGGGCGCGCCGGTGGCCGGTGGGTTTGTCACAGCCCCCAGGCCGGTGCAATATATGGTTAGGAAATCCCCGGGGTTGGCCGGCCGGGCCTGCGCCCCCGGGATGCTGCCCGAGGGTGCGGCGAAGATAACAGTGTTCGCAATTTGGACGGCGCCCTGCCCCGTACCGCCGGACGGGATCGTGAAGATGCCAGGCGAGTCCGGTCCCAGGGGGACGGTCTGGGAAGCGCTGGTCCGGCCGCCGACCGTCACCAGGACCGTGGCCGAGGTTGCTCCCGTCAGTTCCTCAGGGATCTCCACGTTGAGCTGCGCCGGAAAGGAGGAAAAGAGAGGAGCGGGAATCCCGTTGAAGGTGACGCTGGCTCCGCCGAGCGTAGTGAGCAGCTTTCCGTCGCTTCCGAAAGCAGAGAAAGGATTACTCGACCCGTCGTTGAGGTTGGTCCCAAATATGGCGGCGATGGCGCCGGGAGCAAGAGGATTGGTTCCGGGAGCGAAGCTGGCGTTGTTGACCGTTCCGTTGGCGTTGACCGAAGGCTGTGGCGGCGTCCCCGGTTGCGATACCACCGACGTGGAATAGATGTGATCGAACGCTGGCGTGCCATCGCCATTGGCGGCATTTGCGGCGGTGTTGAACACCGCCGGGCCCGCGGAGGCATCCGGCGCTGTCCACGTAAAACTGAAACTTACGCCGCTTCCGTTGTCTGTAGTGCCGATGCGAGTCCCGGATACGGTATGGCTGATGTACCGGATGCCGTTAGAAGGAGGCAGAAGTTGGGTGAACCCGTCCGAACCGGCCGTCAGCGTGCCTGCCTGTGTGCCAGCCTGGGTCCGGACGCTGAGTTCGAATCCCCAGCGCCGCTGGGCCGAATCGAAGACCGTCACCACAATCGGATAAGTGAATCCGCTCGAATACGATTGCGGAGCGGTGATGGTCACCTTCCCCCCTCCGCCGTTCAGGGGAGTGCCCGTGTGACATTGCACACAGGTTTGCTCGCTAAACCCGCCCGTGACTGCTGACGGCGGTCCCTCAGCGTAGGAATAGACAAGGATGGGAACCAGCAAGCCAAGCAGCAAGAGATACCAGGAATGATTCTTCAGCCGGCGCCGCAGCATATCATGCTATTACGATCCTACACCCAGCCGTCATCTTTTTGATCCGCCGAGTTGCATATGCCGGAGGACTCGCGCGCGCACACGGCAGATGGGCTAGAATGACATAAATGTCAAAGAGGACCGGCTTGCTCCTGTTTTCGTTGCTGGCGGCCGTGTTTCTGGTCCTCAATCGTGCAGCCTATCAAGGCTACTTCCAGGACGATGACATCAACTCCATTGCGTGGACGCGATGGAACCCCGCATTCGAGTATCTCAAGGGGGTCTTGACGCCCATATTCTCGCATAGCTATCGTGCGGTGGGCTTCTACTATTTTCACGCGCTGGGGCGCGCTTTCGGGATGGATTTTCCGATGTACGTGGCGGCGCTTCATGCGATTCACCTGCTGAACCTCTGGCTCCTCTGGCTGTTAATGCGCCGCATGGGGAGCCCGCCGCTGGCCGCGGCCGCCGGGTGCGTTTTTTTCGCGCTGCATGCGGCGCTGATCGATGCCGTTTGGAAGCCGATGTACGTCTTCGATTTACTGTGCGGCACGTTTTGTGTGGCCAGCGTTTTGCTCTGGGCGCGTGGCCGCTGGATCCTGAGCTTTCTCGCGTTCTGGCTGGCATACAAGTCCAAGGAACTGGCGGTGATGCTGCCGCTGGTGCTGTTGTGTTACGAGCTGTGGTTCGGCGGCCGCCGCTGGTTACGGCTCGCTCCGTTTCTGGCGGCATCGCTGTGGTTCGGGGTACAGGCGCTGCTGCTCCATCCCGTCGAGGCCGGCGACTACGCCTTCCGCTTCACGCTCGATACCATCGCCACTACGGCTCCCTTCTATGCCGGGAAAGTGTTTCTGACACCTTATCTGGGATTTCTGCTACCCCTCGGTGCGGTCACGGCGCGGAACCGGCGCACCTGGTTCGGGTTGGCCATGATGGGACTCTTTCTCTTCCCCCTTTTGTGGCTGCCGTTGCGGATCTTCAGCGCTTACTGTTATGTGCCGTTTACCGGTCTTGCCATCGCCATAGCCGGCATTGTGGAAACCGCCAAGCCGGCGGCCATCGCGATATTCTTCCTGCTTTGGCTGCCGGCCGACATCCACTGGCTGAATGCGCAAGGCAACCAGACCCTACAGGAGGGTCAAGATGCCCGCGAATGGCTTACCACGCTGGGCAAGTTTGCAAAGACGCGGCCGCTGGTTGACGACTTTGTCTACAAAGGGTTTCCGGAGTCATTTCATAACTGGAGTGCGGAGGCCGGGGTGAAGTACTTCTATCGGGTGCTGAAGGTCACCGTTCCCTCGATCGATTCCCCGGAGGGCGCGCAACTTTTACGGAATGGCCGCGTGGCGATCCTGAATTGGGATCCGGCGCGGCACAGGTTGGAGATTCAGACCCCCTGACCGGCTCCGATGGCGAGCGAAAACCGTGGGGAACCGCTTCGGCACAAGTATTCGAGCAGCACAATCATCTTGTGGTCCTGGTCTTCGGAGCAGCCAGGCGGGCAGCGCAGCCGTCCGCGCTGGAACTGCGCGATCCGCTCGGCCAGCTCCGAACGGGAGCAGCGGCCCTCTTCCATGGATTCCAGGATGCACGCGCCGAGAAACTCGGCGATGAATTGAAGCTCGTCGGACGACAGGCCCGTCAAGAACCGCCGGGCCTTGAGTTTCAGAGGACGATCAGCACACGCAACTAGAGCGGCTACCAAGGCACTTCGCACGGCAGGTCTCCTGTCGGTGATGAACCATACCAATTTTCGGGATCTGGCCGTATTATTGCGAAAACGGGGGCCGGGCGCAAGGGGGGCGGCGCGGCGGCGCTACATCGCCTAGAATTGATGAGGAGCCATGCTGGAAAATATCAACCTCAAGAGGAAGCTGTCGCACGAGGAGTACAAACTGGCCTTGCCCTCTATTCAGCAACGCCTGTACGATCTCGAAAAGGCGTGTTGGGACCACGGTGTAGCCACACTCATCGTGTTCGAGGGCTGGGACGCCTCGGGCAAAGGCACGGTGATCGCGGCCCTGACGCAGCGGCTGGACCCGCGCGGTTTCAAGCTGTATCCCATCACCGCTCCTCGCACTTACGAGCAGCAGCGCCCCTGGCTGTGGCGCTTCTGGCTGAAAGTCCCCAACCGGGGCGAGATGGTCATCCTCGATCGCAGTTGGTATATTCGCGTCCTGGACGAGCGGGTCGAGGGCGCCATCCCGGAGAAGGCGTGGCTCGACGCCTACCGCGACATCGTCGAGTTCGAACGGACGCTGGCGGACGACGGCGCCGCCATCCTGAAGTTCTTCCTGCACATCTCCAAGAAGGAGCAGAAGGAACGGTTCCGCGCCATCGAAGCCGATCCGCTGGAAGCCTGGCGCGTCACCAGCGCCGATTGGGCCCGCCACAAGAAGTACAACCAGTATCTGGCCGCCACCGAGGAGATGCTCGAGCTGACCGAATCCGAATTCGCGCCGTGGACCATCGTCGAAGCAACCTCGAAATGGTACGCGCGCAAGAAAATCTTCGAGACCATCGTCTCCGTCATGGAGAAGCGCCTGGGCGCCGACGCGCCGCCGCGCGTGGAAGTCCCCGCCGCAGTGGCCAAGGACGCGGAACTCCGCGCGGCCATGGAGTCGCTCGGGGGAGAGAGGCTCTGATGCTGGAAACACTCGATCTGACCCGCAAGCTCGATCGTGAGGCCTACGTCCGCGAGGTGACGGCGCGCCAGATTCAGCTCCGCGAATTGGGCTACCAGGTCTATTTGCAGAAGCGCCCGGTAATCATCCTTTTTGAAGGCTGGGATGCCGCCGGCAAGGGCGGCGCCATCAAAAGAATCACCGAGAAACTCGACCCGCGCGGCTACGTGGTCTACTCCATTTCTGCGCCGCAGGGCGAGGACAAGACCCGCCATTATCTCTACCGTTTCTGGCGCCGGCTTCCCGAGCGCGGCCAGATCGCCGTCTTCGACCGCACCTGGTACGGCCGCGTGCTGGTGGAGCGCGTCGAGGGGTTCGCCGCCGAGGCGGAATGGAAGCGCGCTTACAAAGAGATCAACTCTTTCGAGCGCCAGTTAAAGGATTTTGGGACCATCCTGGCGAAGTTCTGGATCCACGTCTCGCGCGAGGAGCAGCTCCGCCGCTTCGAGGAGCGCAAGGCCATCGGCTACAAAGCCTGGAAGCTCACCGACGAGGACTGGCGCAACCGCCAGAAGTGGGGCTCCTACGAGGAAGCCGTCGAGGAGATGCTGGTGAAGACCAGCACCCGGACCGCCCCCTGGTGCCTGGTGGAAGGCAACGACAAGTACTGGGCGCGCACCAAGATTCTTTCGCGTCTGGTGGAGATTCTCTCCAAGGAACTCGACTACCAGCCCGCCAACCCGCTGAAGCGCGCCGCCCGCAAGAAGCCGCCCAGGCGATGACGGTTGTGCGCCCCAGCCGGAGCTGCTCCCATGGCGGTGAGCGGCCCGGGAGTGAACAGCAGTTTACTGGTGGTCGTGGTGAATCGCCGCCGGCGCATTGCGCGGCGCTTGCCAGACGTTCTTCCCGCCGACGTACGTGGCATCGACCACGATGTCTTTGATCGTGTCCGGCGGAACCTTGCGTGGATCTTTGCGCAGCACGGCGAAATCCGCCAGCTTGCCGGGGGTGATGGATCCCTTGTCGTGCTCCTCGAAAGTGGCGTAGGCACCGTCGAGCGTCCACACTTTGATGGCCTCCTCCACGCCGACGCGCTGATTCACGCCGTAGCCCACACCGTTTTCGCCCTTGCGCGTGACCATGTCCTGAATGCGCAGCAGAGGGTCGGCCGCGGAGACCGTGGAATCGGAATGTCCGGCGACGTGAATTCCCATATCGATGGCGGTGCGGTACGGATGAATCATAGCCAGGCGCTTTTCGCCGTAAGAAGCCAGCTTGTCGCCGTGCTCCCACATATAGGAGTGAAATACCAGGATCACACCGGCCTTCCGGGCGCGCTCCAGCAGGGACTGGTTCATGACGCTGGCGTGTTCGATGCGGTGGCGCGCGTCGGGCCGCGGGTTCCTGGCCTGGGCCCGCTCGATGGCGGTCAGCACCATGTCGATTTCGCGGTCGCCATTGGAATGCGTGGCGATCTGGAAGCCCGCGTCGTGCATGGCCTGGAAGGCCTTGTCGAGATCGGCCTGCGAGCGCGCGGGCGGGATGCCGTAGTAGCCGGGCCGGTCGGAATACGGCTCGGAAAGCCAGCAGGTGCGACCGCTCAACGAGTTGCCGTGGAAGACCTTCATCGAAGTGACGCGCAACCGGTCGTCGCCAAAGCCGCTTTTGAGGCCGATGGCCTGCAAAGCCTGATAGTGCGCCTCCATGTACATGAAGCCCATGCGGACCGGGCCTCCGGCATCGCGCACGGCTTGGTATAAGCGGAACGATTGCGGGCTGCCGCCGGCGATTCCGGCGCTGGTGATGCCGCGCGCCGCATAGTCGCGGAAGCAGCGCACATAGCCTTGTACCTGGGCCTCCCACGGGACCCGCGGTTCGGCCTGGTTGTTCAGACGCGTGAGCAGCCGGCGGGCGGATTCGCGAATGACACCGTTGGGCGTGCCGTCGGGATCGCGGTCGAAAGAGCCGCCGGGAGGATCAGGCGTGTCCTTAGTGATGCCCGAAGCCTGCAGCACGTAGGTATTCACCACGGTGATGTGGCCCGAGGAATGACTGATGCTGATGGGGTGCTCGGTCGAAGCCTTATCGAGATCGTAGCGCGTCGGGTGGCGGCCGAGTTTGGTGTCTTGATAGCGTGTGCCGCTGACCAATTGTCCGGGTGGCGTCTTCGCGGCTTTAGCCTTCAGCGCCGCGATCAGCTCGTCCATGTTGTGGACCTTCTCCGGCCCCAGCCATGGCACGTAATACGGTGAATCTTCTCCGTACACGCCGGTGGGATGCAGGTGCACGTCGTTAAACCCAGGCGTTACGGTCATACCTTTCAAGTTGACGACCTCTGTTCCCGGCGTGGCGAGGCGGCGGATTTCCGCGGTTGTTCCCACGGCTGAGAAGCGCCCGTTGGTTACGGCGAAGGCCTCGGCGTAAGGCTTCGACGCATCGACGGTGATTACTGTGCCGTTGACGTAGATAGCGTCCGCGGCACACGCGGCGCACGCGGCCAGCAGAAAGAAAAAGATGCTACGCATGACGTCCCTCGCTTCTCAGAATCTCAGGCGCAAGCTGAACTGCACCTGCCGCGGCGCGTTGCTCTGGCTCAAAATGATTTTCCCAAAGGTGGCCGATGTGATGCTGGTGGTCGGCCCGGAAAAGACGACGTGGTTGGTGGCGTTGAACATTTCGGCGCGGAACACCAGGTTGAGCCGCTCGTGAATCCGCGTCAGCTTCTCAATTGACGTATCCACGTTGGCCGCCGTGGGGTTATTCACGTTCGACAGATACCGGCTCACGTTGCCGAATGCAAACTGAGGCGTCTGGGTGAAAGCCGCCGAATTGAAATAGAGGCAGCTATCGCAGATCTGCGGCCCTCCCGCCAATGCCGCCGAAACGCCTGTCGCGTTGGGACGCATTCCCGAGCCGCCTCCCAGCGAATTGGAATTATTGGGCGAGGAAACGGCCACGGGACGTCCCGCATCCAGCGTGTAGAAGCCGCCCAGCGACCACCCGCCGAATGCATTTGCGGCGAGACCGTGGTTCAGCATCTGCTTGCCCGGCCCGAAGGGCAGCTCGTAGCGCACGGCGAGGCGCAGCGCGAACGGCTCGTGCTGATCGGAACGTGCACGGTCGCAAGCGAAACAGTAGTCGTCCTGGAACCCGTTGCGCGAGCCGGCCACGCTGGTCATTTCGCCGACATTGTCAAGGGCCTTGCTGTAGGTGTATCCGAGCAGCACGGCAAGGCCCTGCGAGAGGCGCTTTTCCACGGTCAACTGTGCGGCGTCATAGGAGGAATGTCCCGCGCCCACGTTGATCGCCTTGACGTTGAGAAACTGTGGAAATGGGCGTAGCAGTTGCGCGTACTGCACGGTGGCGAGGCTGAGGGTGGAGGTAGGGTCGGTGATGACTCCGTAAAACGGATTGCTGACCACGCTGATCAACTTCGATCCCTGCGCCAGAGCGGAGTCGGGAATCTGGTTGTATTGGATCGGCGACATGAGGTGCACGCCTACATTGCCCACATAGGCTGCCGTCACCACCAGTTGGAGTGGCAGCTCGCGCTGGATATCGAAGGACCAGTTGGCTTGATACGGAATGTCCTGCGTGTGCAGCGGTCCGGTGATGTTCTGGCCGAGGGCGATGGCCAGCCCGGCGGCGTTCCCGTAAGGCGCGGGAAGGCCCTGCGGAAAGGGATTGCTCAGGTTGAACAAAGGCGTGACGCCGTCCGATTGCGTGGCGATAGAGTTGATGGTGCGCGTGGTGCCGAGCGCGTTGGGGTACTGTTCCCAGGCCGCCAGCGGATGGTGGAAGATACCGAAGCCCGTGTGAATCACGGTCTTCGAGTTCCACTGATAGGCCACGCCCAGGCGCGGATCGAGATGCACGCCGCGCGGAATCTGCACCGAGCGGCTGGTTCCGTTCAGCCCTGGTATTCCCACGCCGCCCACCAGGTTCGGGAACCCAGGAACCTTGCCGGCCAGCGGTGAAGCAGACTGCAGGTCGATGTAATTCAATTGGTCCTGGCTTTCCACGTCGCCGGTTTCGTAATTTACGCGCAGGCCGTAGGTCACGGTCAGCCGGGGCGTCAGCCGCGCCGCGTCCTGAGCGTAGAAGCCGATGTAATCGTGGTGCGATTTGGTCTCCGGGGCATATCCGCTAGTCACTCCGGCCGCGCCCAATAACAGGTCGGCGATGCCGCTGCCGGAATTCGCCACGGCCGCGTTCGGATTGGGGCCGCCAGTGAAATTGCTGGTGGCATTGATGGCCAATTGCTGCGGATCGTAGAGCTGCACGGGGTAGATGCGGAAG
This sequence comes from Bryobacterales bacterium, assembly GCA_963768385.1. GTDB lineage: Bacteria > Acidobacteriota > Terriglobia > Bryobacterales > Bryobacteraceae > Fen-178. Next base: position 286,583 of record CAVYHQ010000008.1, on the reverse strand, counting down.
TCGTATCCGAACTTGAGCGTATGGATGCCCTTGAGCCAGGAAAGATCGCCGGCATACTGCCAGACCGAAGACTCGTTGTCCTCAAACGGATAGTTGTTGCCGAGACCGCTGGCGCGGGTCATGGAAAGCTGAGGCACCATTTGGTTGGTGAGGCCCGGGGCCGCGCTGGGGGGGAACCCGAGCTGGCTGGCGGTGACTTCCACCGGCGCCGTGCGGTTCGATTCGCTGTGCGCCCAGGAGAAATGATGATCGAAAACCAGCGCCGGAGAAATCGACCAGGTGTGGTGGAGCATGATGTTGAAGCCGGGAATGAAGTCGTTGGAATTCACGGCGGCCATTCCGTTGCCGTAGTAGTTGTTCTGGATAATGTGATTCGAAAACCAGTCGAGGTGCGCATAGACGAGCTGGTGATCGGAGATGCGCTGATCGAGCCGCGCGTCGATGCGGTCGTTGTTGTTGGTGCCCGGCCCGTTCGAGAAATAGTTGTTGGTGCTGCTCTGGCCCACGCCTGCCTGATTCGGCATGGGATAGTAGGAGAGCAGCTTCGTGCCGATGGGGTTGGTCAGGTTGGCCGGCACCAGATTGCCGGGAAACGCTGTGCGGATATACCGGGTGGTGCCCGCCGGCGCGGAAGGATCGAGGCGCGTGGTGCTCGGATCGTAGATCACGATCAGGTTTCCGTTGGCGTCCTTGGTTTGCGAGAAATTGCCGGCCCGCTCCAGGGCCGTGGGGACGGTTCCGGTAAACGACCCGGCCGTGGCATCGCGCAGACCTTCGTACGACACGAAGAAGAAGGTCTTGTCGCGGCCGTGATACAGCTTGGGCAGTTCCACCGGTCCGCCGAATGTTCCGCCGAACTGGTTGCGCCGGAAGGCCGCAATCGGCTGGCCCGCCTTGTCAGCATTGAACCCGTTGGCGTCGAGATCGCTGTTGCGCAGATATTCGAACAGCGAGCAGTGAACCGCGTTGCCGCCGGAGCGGAGCGCATAGGATACCGTGCCGCCGCTGGTGCGGCCGAACTCCGGCGCATAGGCGCTGGTATACACGCGATACTCCTGCACGGCATCCACGCCCGGAATGCCGGCCGCCTGGTTGTAGTAAGCGGTGGTGTCGGTGCCGCCGTCGATGGCGATATCGGTGGTCGAGCCTTTGGCCCCATTGACGCGCCAGGTGTTGGTGCGGCTCTCGCTGGTAACGTTTTGGCCGGAGAGACCGTCGTCGCCCTTGGTCACAGCCGGGCTGAAATTGATCAGTTGCAGCGGATTACGCACATTGAGGGGAATGCTCGCCACAAAGGTGCGGTCGATCACAACGCTGCGGTCGGGCCGGTCCGTGGTAACCTCCGGCGGCGTATCCACCACTTGCACCACCTCGTGCACCGGGGCCGGCTGGAGTACCAGCTCGATCACCTTGGACTCGCCCACATCGAGCGTGAGGCCGGTGAGGCGTTCGGGGGCAAAGCCGGCGGCCGACGCAGTAATCTCGTAAGTTCCCGGTGGAACGGGCGGCAGCAGAAAGCTTCCCCTGTCGGTAGTCACGGTGCGAAACTCGGCCTGGGTTCCCGTGTTCCGGATTATGACCTGGCACCCCTGGATCACGCCTTGGCGCGAGTTGACCACCTGTCCACTTACGCGGGCGCTTTGCGCGCTCGCGTTGAGCACGCCAGCCAGACACACCAACACTATCGCCAAAATTCTTCGCATAACCTGCTCCCTTCTTATCCGGAACTTCATGTTCCGTTCTTTTCCAATCCTTTGTTCCACTTCAGCGTCAACAAGCCTCCCGCGGCGGCGGCGCACAATACAAAAAAAGTAAAAAGCTGGTCCCAACCGAAACGGCTCACAATCACCGCAACCACATAAGCTGAAATAAGCTGCCCGAGCGATCCCACTCCGTTGACGATTCCCGCCGCGCGCGCGGCGTGGCGCGGGCTGACGGCATCGACGCTCGCCGGCCCCGACATCAGCAGGTCCGGCCCGTAAACCAGGATGCCCAGCAGCGAAATACTGCACGCCATGGCCACCGGACCCAGCCGGCCGATCACCGGGTGCATCAGCAGCGCGGCGGCCAGCGCGAAGAGCATTGTGGCGCCCACCGGGTAGCGCCTTCCGTTCAGCAGGCGGTCGGAAACATATCCGGCGATCAGCGCTCCCGAGAAGCCCACCAGCTCGAACAGGGACGAAGTGTACCCGGCTTGCGACTCGCTGTATTGCATTCTCTGCACCAGGTAGAGCGGAAGCCAGAAGAGCAGGGAATAGCGTGTAATCTTTAGGAAGAAATACATGCCCGCCAGAATCCACACTTCCGGATTGCGCGCCGCTTCCCACCGAACCCCGTTATCCAGCGCCTCATCGCTCCCGGCCTCCCCGGTGGCGGGCAAGGATTCGTCTTGGGGCAGGTTGCGGGTGCGGAGGGTGAACCAGAGCGCGCCGCAGGCCAGGATGATCGCCGGAAACAGGAACCCGCGGCGCCATCCCATGGCGGGCGCGACGAAGACTTGAGTGGCCGCGAAGGTGGCGAAGACGGTCGCCAGGAATCCGCCCAGCACATAGCACGTGCCCCACCACGCCATCACCGTTCCTCGCTCCTTGCGCGCGAACCAGGCGCCTAGCATCTTGAGACAAGCCGACCAGCCGCAGCCTTGGCCCAATCCGTTGCCGACCTGCAGCAGCAGGATCGCTTGATAGCTCGAGGGGATCGCCATCGCGGCCGTGCAGGCGGCCGAAACGAATCCACCGGCGCTGCCCACCAGACGCCCGCCGAAGCGGTCGCCGAGCGCGCCTGCGATAAACTGGCCAATGGCGTAGGCCAGGCTGAAAACGAAGACGGCGTGTGCCAGATCGAAATTACTGTAACGGCTGGTGCGCGCCATCATCGGCATGACGACGCTGAAGTTTTTGCGGCAGAAATAATAGCAGGCGTACAGCACCCAGGCCGCCACGAAGATGCGGAAGCGCCAGTACAACCAGCGCGCGCGCAGGGAACGCTCGCTTTCGGCCGGGGCTGTGAGTGTGCTGGTAGCGCTCGATTCCATACCGGTGAAGCTGAACGTTATCGCGTTCAGGCTCCGCCGGCTACGTTCTGAACGGTTAAACTTTCAGCCAACTGGTTGCAATGACATGTACTCATCGAAGATCGCCGAGGATTGCTGTAACTGTTTTGAAACGATATGGTCACGCAATTTTTTCTGGTAACTCGCGCCGCAATCGAGTTAATCTGCGAGTGAACAGGGGTTCGACCGATGGAAGCGCTGTTGTCTGCGACCACCAAACCACCGCTATTGCGGGTGGGGATGCAGCAGGCCATTGCGGCTGGCGAAGACGATTTGGCGACCGCGGTGGAAATCGAGCTGATTTCGATTTTGCAGGGCCCATCGTTCCGCGGCAGCCCGCGAAGCGCGGCGTTTCTGCGCTTTGTCGTCGAAGAGACGCTGGCGGGGCGGCGGGATCTGCTCAAGGAGCGGACCGTAGGCGCCGCCGCGCTCGGCAAAGCCCCGGGATACGATACGGGCGCGGATTCCGGAGTGCGAGTCCGCGCCAATGAAGTCCGCAAGCGCCTCGCCACGCACTACGATTCGGCGGCGCCGAAAGTGGGAATCCGGATAGAGCTTCCCCGCGGGACTTACGCGCCCAGATTTGTTCCATTCCCGGCACAACGGGCAACCGCCGCCCCATCGAGCCTCGCTCCGCCCCCCATGTGCTTGTGGCAATTGGCCGTGCCGAGCCTGTTCGCGGTGTTTCTGGCGCTGATCGCCATTCGCGGCGAGGTGGAATCCAACGATTCGTTCTCGCGGTTCTGGGATCGTGCACTCGCGGGACGAACCCAGATTACGATCGCCGTGGATGCCGACGGCGCGTCATCCATTTCGCCCGCCATGGCGGACGCGGCGATGCCGTTCGAATCCCTGGCGAGCGTTTTCGAATTGCCCGTGCACATCGTGGCAGCCGGCCAGCAAGCGCCGGCCTCGCCTTCCTGCGTAATCCGCATGTCGATGCGACAAAAGCCTTCCGAGCGGGTACTGCTGCACCTGAACGGCGCGGACGTGTTTCGCGGTCAAGACGGCGCAACCGTATGGTTGTGGGCGGAAACCGCCGAGAGGCTCAGGTCCGCCGCGCAGACGCTGGCCTCGCGGTCGGGATTCCCGCAAGTCCGCATTGAGTAAACTGTGGCTTATGACTGCCGATTTTGCCGCCGTGTTCGCCGCACTGCAACCTGTACTCGCAAAATATGCGAATCGCCTGGCCGTCAAGGCGGACACGCCCGTTGAGTACACCCTCGTCACGAAGTCCGCGTCACCCTTCCACCAGCATAAAGGGCAGCCCCTGTACTTCGGCTCGGTGCGTCTGGGCAAGGCATACGTAAGCTTTCATCTGATGCCGCTCTACATGTGTCCGGTGCTCGCGAAGAGCATCTCGCCCGCCTTGAAGAAGCGAATGCAAGGCAAGACGTGCTTCAACTTCAAGACCGATCCGGAACCGGAGCTGATCGCCGCGCTGACGCGGCTGACCGAGGCGGCGTTTCAGCAGTGGAGCGAAAAGAAGTGGGTGTGAACCGCCTACCCCAACTTCGCCCCTATCGCTTTCGCTTGCAGGAATAGCAACAAGTAATCCGGCCCGCCGGCTTTGGAATCGGTGCCGGACATGTTGAAGCCGCCGAAGGGGTGCGCGCCGACCATGGCGCCGGTGCACTTCCGGTTGAAATACAGGTTGCCCACGTGGAAGCGCTCTTTGGCCTGGCGCACGTGGTCGGGGTTGTTTGAGAAAACCGAGCCAGTGAGACCGTACTGCGAGTCGTTGGCCAAGGCCAGCGCGTGCTCGAAATCGCGCGCTTTGGTGACGGCCAGGACGGGGCCGAAAATCTCTTCCTGAAAGATTCGGGCGCCCGGCTCGACATCCGCAATGATGGTGGGCGGGATGAAATAGCCGGGCCCAGAGGGCGCCCCGGCGGCTCTTCCCCCAACCACCAGGCGGCCCTCCCGCTGGCTGATCTCGATGTATTCGAGGATGGTCCGGCGCGCGGTTTCGCTGATCACCGGGCCCATGTAATTGCCGAAATCCTCGGAGGGGCCGACTTTGATGTTCTTCGCCTTCGCGGCCAGCTTCTCGAGGAATCGATCGTAGACCTGGGCGTCCACAATGGCGCGCGAGCAGGCGGAACACTTCTGGCCCTGGTAACCGAAGGCGGAAGCCGCCACGCCGTCCACGGCTTTGTCCAGGTCGGCATCGGCGTCCACAATGATGGCGTCCTTGCCGCCCATCTCGGCCACTACGCGCTTGATCCAGATCTGGCCGGGGCGATGGCGCGCGGCCAGCTCGTTGATGCGCAGGCCCACGTCGCGCGAGCCGGTGAAGGAGATGAAACGCGTCTTGGGGTGCTCGACAAGCACGTCGCCGACCGTCGATCCGCTGCCCGTCAGCAGCGTGAAGCAACCCTCCGGGAAGCCGGCTTCCAGCAGAACCTCGGCGAATTTCGCGGCAATGGTGGGGGTCTCGCTCGACGGCTTGACAATGGCCGTGTTGCCCGCCACCAGCGAGGCCACCGCCATCCCGATCAGGATGGCTGCCGGGAAGTTCCATGGCGCGATCACCACCCCCACGCCCAGCGGGATATAGATCATCTCGTCGTGCTCGCCGGGAAGCTGGTGAACCCGCTGCGGGCCGGCCATGCGCAGCATTTCGCGGGCGTAGTACTCGCAGAAGTCGATGCCCTCGGAAACGTCGGCTTCGGCTTCGGGCCAGGTCTTGCCGGCCTCCGTCACCAGCCACGCGTCGAACTCCATCTTGCGGGCGCGCAGGATGCGGGCGGCCTCGAGCAGCATGCGGACGCGCTCGGCGGCAGGGGTGCGGCTCCATTGCGGGAAGTAGGCGTGCGCGGCTTCCACGGCGCGGTTGGCCAGCTCGGGCGTGGCTCTGTGATGGATGCCCACGGCTTCGCGCGGATTGGAAGGGTTCACCGAAACCAGCGCGTCTCCGGTGGCGATCCATTCGCCCGCGATGCGCAGGAGGTATTCGCGGCCGAATTCGGAGCGCACCTGGCGCAGGGCTCCTTCCGCAGCCTGGCGAACGGCGGGCTGGGAAAAATCGGCGTAGGGCTCGTTCCGGAACTCGGGGAGGGTTGCGGGGGTCATAAACTCCATACTACCCCGAGCCGCCGTTACAACCGGAAATCAGCCCTTGACCAGTTTGCGGCCGCGGTCGAACAGGTCGGCGGCGTCTTCCACCAGCTTGCGGCCGCGGTCGAACATTTCCTTGCTGGCTTCCACCACGTCCTTGCCGGTTTCGGTGACGGCGTCCTTGCCTTGCTGCGTCTTTTCGGAGATAAACTGGCGGGTATCCTTGCCACTCTTGGGCGCGAGTAGGAGGGCCACCGTGGCGCCGATGATGACGCCGGTCAAAAACCAGGCGAGCCTGCTGGTGCCTTCTGTCTCATCCTGACAATTCTCAGACATTCTGCTGCCTCCGTGGGAACGGCCTAATCACATTCTGCGATATCCTGGAGTCATGGCGCAAGACCCTGAACGCGACGATGAAGAACGAGATCAGGACCAGTTGCTGACGTCCCACGCTCTGGACATGGTGGCACTGTGGGATTCAGCGACCATCGATGCGGAGGTGGAAGCGGACATGATCCGCGGCGTGCTGGATTCGAACGGGATCCCTACGCTGCTGTTGGGGGGAACCTCGCAGTTTCCCAACCTCGGCTTCCAGGTGCTGGTGCCGCGCGGCAAGGTCATGGAAGCCCGGCGGCTGATCGAAGAGGCGAAGATCGCGGGCCCGGCAGCGGCGGCGGCGGGGGAGTTGGCGTCGGAAGAAGAGTAGTAGGGGCGCGCCGGGCCCAGAGGGCAGCCCGGCGCGGCAGGGCTTATGACCATGCAGAGGGGCCTGTGGCGAGTGGCATGCGGCTTGGTCTTGATGAGCGCGTTGTACGCCTTCCAGCGGCCCTTCCGCGTCTACCCCAGCATGGAACCGTATGACAACATTCCTCTCCCGCCGGACTGGCAGGAGAAGGCTGAATGGGTGTTCGCCCGGCTGATGTATCCGCAGCACCCGGAGGCGCGCTTTGGCCGCTTCGGACGCTTTGGCGGCCGGTTCCGCGGCTCCCTCGACTGGCGCCAGGGGTTCACCAGTTGGACCCAGGATTATCCCCGGGCGGACCGCCACTTTGCGGCCGCCGTTCGCCGTTTGACGCGCGTTCACGCGCGCTCGGTGGAACAACCCGTGGACCCCGACGACCTGGACGATTTTTACAACTGGCCGTGGATGAATGCCGGCGAGATGGGCGATTGGAAGCTGACCCCCGCCCAGGCCAAAACCCTGCGCGAGTATCTTCTGCGCGGCGGTTTCCTCATGCTGGACGATTTCTGGGGAACCGAGGAATGGGACCGGTTCTATGAGAGCATGCGGCTGGTTTTCCCCGACCGGCCGATCGTGGAAATGGAAACCCGCGATCCGATTTTTCACGTCGTCTACGATCTGGAGGACCGGTACCAGGTCCCCGGCGAGTGGGCTTTGGCGCGCGGGACGACTTACCGGAACGACGGCTCCGTGGCGCACTGGCGGGGCATCTACGACGATCACGGCCGGGTCATGGTGGCGATGTCCTTCAATTCGGACATCGGCGATTCCTGGGAGTGGGCGGACGATCCGCGCTACCCGGAGAAGTACTCCGCGCTGGGAATCCGCATCGGCGTCAACTACGTGGTGTACGCCATGACGCACTAAGGCCGCGGCGTGGACGTCAGCCAGTGGCCGGCAGCGGCCTTAACCCGGACTACGGTCCTCTCCTACCTCACCGAGACGGTCACGCCGTTCTGGCTCGTGTGCTCGCCAATCGACACCAGAATCTGCAAGTCACCCGACTGCGCGTTCGCCGGGATCTGCACGTTGAGCTGCATCATCCCCGCCACCAAGCCCGGCGCTTCCCCGGCGTATACATAGAGAGCAGGCTGGCCGTCGATCAGTACCCCGACCGCCGGTAGCGGCGGCGGCGTCACCTGCGGAGGCGGCAACGTCGCGGTGGTGATCGCGCCCGTGACGCCCGGTGGGCTGGTCTGGCCCTCGCCCGTCAGGTAGATTTGCACGATGCTGCCCGTCGCCGCCGGATTGCCCGGCCCGTTCAGGCTGTTGTCCTGGTTGGATCGCCCCCGGCCCGCTGCCCGACGAGTTCTGCGTGAACAGCCCCGGCGCCGTCGTTGCCGAGGTCAACTGGAACCCGTTGGAAGTCTGCCCCGCGTACTTGATCCACACCAGCGGAGTGGCAATGCCCGCCATCTCATACGGCACCACCGCCGACACCTGCGTGCTGCTGGCGTAAATCATGGGAGCGGCGATGCCATTGAAGAACACCTGCACGCCGCCGATGGCCGTCGCCAGCTTGCCGGTGGCCGGGTCCGTGATTGCGTATGCGGGGGTTGGCGGTCCGATGGCCGTGCCGAAGATGGTAATCAATTCGCCTGGGGAAATCGCACCGGTGGCGTAACTCGCTGCGTTCGTTACTCCATTGATAGTGGGCGGCGGCGCCGTCACCGCGAGGGCCACGCTGACGATCGACACCCCCTGCGCACCGTTCGCGCCGGTCACCGTGATCGTGCCGTTGTAGGTTCCAGGATTCAGGCCAGCCGGATTCACCGAGACGCTCAGGTTCGCAGGTGTAGGGCCGCTGGCCGGACTCACCGAGAGCCAACTGTCGCCGGATGCCGCCGCCGTGAATGCCGCCGCCGAAGTTGCCGACACGGTGACCGCTTGGGCCTGTGGCGGGTTGCCTCCGCTCTGGTAGGCGAAGCTGAGCAGACTGGGGCTGACGCTGATCGTCGCTGCACGGGTCACCGTCAGCGCGACCGAGACCGACTGTGGGCTGTTGGAGGCTCCCGTCGAGGCGATGGTGACGTTTCCGAAATACGTTCCCGCCGCCAGTCCCGCCGGATTGACGGAGATGCCGAGGCTGGCCGGGGCCGTGCCGCTGGCCGGGGTCACCGACAGCCAGTTACCGCCAGAGGTGGTCGTGGCCGAGGCGGTGAAGGTCAGGGCCGTCCCACTGCTCCCCACCGACACATTCTGCCCGCCCGGCACGGCGCCGCCCGGTTGGTAGAAAAAGCTGAGCGTTGATTGACTGACCGTCAGCGCGGGCGCCGCCGAGACCGTCAGCGTGACCGAGATCGACTGTGGGCTGTTGGAGGCTCCCGTCGAGCTGATCGTGACGTTTCCGAAATAGGTTCCCGCCGCCAGTCCTGCCGGATTGACGAAGATGCCGAGGCTGGCCGGTGCCGTACCGCTGGTCGGGGTCACCGACAGCCAGTTACCGCCAGAGGTGGTCGTGGCCGAGGCGGTGAAGGTCAGGGCCGTCCCCCTGCTCCCCACCGATACACTCTGCCCGCCCGGCACGGCGCCGCCCGGCTGGTAAGCGAAGCCGAGCGTTGATTGACTGACCGTCAGCGCGGACGCCGCCGAAACCGTCAGCGCGACCGAGATCGAACGTGGGCTGTTGGAGGCTCCCGTCGAGCTGATCGTGACGTTTCCGAAATAGGTTCCCGCCGCCAGTCCTGCCGGATTGACGAAGATGCCGAGGCTGGCCGGTGTCGTGCCGCTGGTCGGGGTCACCGACAGCCAGTTACCGCCAGAGGTGGTCGTGGCCGAGGCGGTGAAGGTCAGGGCTGTCCCGCTGCTCCCTACCGATACACTCTGCCCCCCCGGCATGGCGCCGCCCGGTTGGTAAGCGAAGCCGAGTGCGGCTTGATTGACTGTCAGCAATGGCGCCGCCGAGACCGTCAGCGCGACCGAGATCGACTGTGGGCTGTTGGAGGCTCCCGTCGAGCTGATCGTGATTGTTCCGTTGTAAGTCCCCGGCGGCAAGCCTGCCGGAGCTACAGACACCTGCAGTGTCGCAGGTGTTGTCGCACCGGTAGGGGTAACAGAAAGCCAGTTGCCGCCGGAGGTCGTATTCGCCGAGGTGCTGAAGGTCAGGGCTGTTCCGCTGCTCCCTACCGATACACTCTGTCCGCCCGGAACCGCGCCCCCTGTTTGGTAGGCGAAGCTGAGCGTTGATTGACTGACCGCTAGTGCGGGCGGAACCACCACTGGCCGCAGAACAACTTGCCCGATCTTGTTGCCGTTGTACTCCGTAAACCACAGGTTGCCGTCCGGTCCGCTCGTAACATACCTGGGCACGCCACTGGCTGTTGGGACGGGGAACTCAGTAAATACGCCACCGGTGGTAATCCGTCCGATCATGTTGCCGCTGACGTCCGTAAACCAGAGGTTGCTGTCCGGCCCGCTCGTGACCCCAAAGGGGAAGCCGCCGGCGGGTGGCATCGGGAACTCAGTAAATACCCCGCCGGTGGTAATCCGCCCGATCTTCTTTCCAACGTTCTCCGTAAACCACAGGTTGCCGTCCGGTCCACTCGTGATGCCTTCGAGGAGGAGGCTAAAGGTCTCTGGAAGGGTGAACTCAGTAAGCGCGCCACCGGGGGTAATCCGCCCGATCCTGATGTTTTGCTCTGTGAACCACAGGTTGCCGTCCGGTCCACTCGCAATCCAGACGGGAAAACTGTAGGCGGCTGGGAGGGCGAACTCAGTGATTACACCGCCGGTGGTAATTCGTCCGACGTTGTTACCGATTTGCTCCGTGAACCACAGGTTGCCGTCCGGTCCGCCAGTGATCCCGATGGGGGTGCTGAAGGGCGTTGGGATGGGGAACTCAGTAAACACGCCACCGGGGGTGATCCGACCGATCTTGTTGCCGTTTCCCTCGGCAAACCACAGGTTGCCGTCCGGCCCGCTCGTGATCCCGATGGGGGTGCTCGAGGGCGTTGGGATGGGGAACTCAGTAAACACGCCACCGGGGGTAATCCGCCCGATCTTGTTGCCGTTTCCCTCGGCAAACCACAGGTTGCCATCCGGCCCGCTCGTGATCCCCGAGGGTTGGCTGAGGGCCGTTGGGACGTTGAACTCGTTGATGGTAACCTGCCCAAACAGAGCGGCGGACAAAGCCAGGAGGATTCCCGCGGCGCGGACCGTGCCGCAACCGGACGACCGCCTGATTGCTGGCTTCCGCGAGCGCGAGATGAAGAACTCGATCATATGCCTGCCTCCGCCGCAATCCGGCCCCCAAATGGGTTATTCACCAGGATTTCCGTCCCGGCTTCCAGGCCGCCATCGATTATACTCCCAAACGCCCATAATTGGACCCGAAACTAAACTAGCATCGCGACCACGGCCGCGTGGGTCCAAGGGGCTCGTGACCAACGACATGATGCACTGACCTTCGCCTGCGCCGGTTTCGCTCCCCTCTTCTTCCTTCAGAACAGGTACTTCACGGCGAACTGAATCAGACGCGGCGCCACGGAGTTCTGTGTAATCACGCCGAAGGTCGCCGTGCCCAAAGACGTGCCTGGATTAGAGAATTGCGGGTGGTTCAGAGAGTTGTAGAATTCCAGGCGGAATGCCAGCATGGCGTCCTCTCGAATGCCGCCCACCTTGGTAGTCTTGCCGAGAGAAAAATCGGTGTTGAACTGGCCCGGCCCCTGCATGATACTCTGTCCCGCGGTGCCGTAGCCTGTCGAACCGTCCGATCCCACAGCGGCTGGGGCGCAGATCGCCCCTGTGTCAATCCACTGGTTCAGCTTGGAGCCCACGCTTCCCCTCGTCACCAGGCTGGCGTACGATGCGCCGGGACAAAGTGTCACGGTGGAAGTTCCCGCATGGCCGTATACGCCCCCTCCATTGGGATCGGTGAGCGTCATCGGCAGTCCGCTTTGGATGATGATGATGCCCGCCAGCGTCCAGCCTTTCAACATGGCGCCATGCCGAGCGGAGGGTAGCCGATAGTCGAAGTTGGTGGTGAACCGGTGGGTGCGATCGAATGCCGCGCGTGCCCAATCCAGAGACAGATTGCTGGGATCGTTGTAGATGGTTGTATTGCTCGCCGCTCTGGACAACGTGTAGGTGGTTTGAAATGCCAGGGCGCGCGACGCCTGCTTCCTGAGAGTTGCCTGCAGGCTGTGGTACGAGGACGCGCCGGTGAACTCATTGTCAGTCAGTGCGGTCGGGGTTTCGCCCAGGATGGGCACCCGCAAGTTGGCATTCTCCGCCGTGTTGGTTGTGATGCCGTTCACAGGATTGCCGGGCGCGGCGAGGAGCGGCTGATTCAGGCCCCGCCCGATCAATAGATCCTTGCCTTCGGAGCCGACGTAGCCTATGTCGAACGACAGAGTTTGAGACCAGCGGAACTGGGCGCTCAGGTTCCATTGATAGAGCCTGGGAACGGTGTACTCCGGGCCGGCCACCCGGTCGGAAAGCTGCGAAGTGGGCGTGCGCGGGACAAAGCCGAGCGTGGTGACAGGGAAGGGCGCTTCGAAGCTGGAGAGATTATTGCTCGAGTCCGCGTTGGTGAACCCCTGGGCAAAGGGCGGCGCGGTGAACAGAGGAACTCCGGCGGCGTTGGCGCTGTATGTGGCGGGCTGGTAGAACCAGCCGTAACCGCCGCGCACCGCAACCCGGCCGTTGGTCCCCAGGGGCTGCCAGGCAAAACCAACCCGAGGAGCGAACATGTCCAATGGGGTGTTGTTCTGGTAAAAGCTGTTGGTGGATCGAACCAAAACACCGTTGGGGGGCGCACCGAACGGTTGGCCGGTGTAAGGGTTGACCAGGTTGGGGTTGTAGTTTGCGGCCACGGTATTCCCGATGAGCGTGCCGGAAGAGGGCGGTATGGGCATTTGTTGCAGAAGAGACGGCCAGGCGTTGCCAATGGCGCCGGTGGTGTCGAGCGCCGGCCCGATATATTCCCAGCGAAGCCCCAGGTTGACGGTCAAACGCGAGCTCGCCTTGAGGTCGTCCTGAATGAAGCCGGCGCCGTAATAACTGCGGTAATGATACTGAAGCTCGCCCTTCGGTCCCGCGCCTTCATTCGCCTGAATGCTCTGGATGTTGCTGCGTCCGAACGGGCTGAGATTGCCGGCTGCGCTCAGTCCCAGCAGGAAGTCGCTGAAAGTCTGAAAGTAGAGCTTTCCCCGCGAGTTTCCCAGGTCGTCGCGCCAGTTATATTGGGTCATGAAGAAGGCCCCGGCCCGGGTCTTATGCCTTCCGTGAACCCATGAAAGATTGTCGGTCCACGAGTAGTATTTGTTTTCGTTGGCAAAGTCGTTCCCGAAATTGCCAAAGAGGCGAAAACTCCCCAGCGGGCCCAGGACGGTGGTTTCGGGGAACTGATCGAAGAACCGATCCGCCGGCGTCATCCCCAAGGATGTCGCGGATGGGGTGCCCACGCCGTGAGCATCCTGCCTGGACAGCGTAAAGCTCATTCGGGCCTCACTCGCGAGGTTCCTGGTGAGCTCGGAAGTCAGACTCAGACTGGCGACGTTGTCGTGAGCGTGGAGCGCCTGGGCCGCACCCGGCCCGGGAAGAATCGGCGCACCAGGGTAGCCCTGGGGGGAGCCAAATGTTCTGTACTGATTCAGGTTAGTCAGGTATACCCGGCTGGAAAGCGTGTTCTTGGGCGTCACCAGGTAGTTGCCGTTCACAAGGTAGTGGTCCTCCCGGTAGGTGGAGGGAAGGCTATAGGAAGAGAAACCCAGGCCGGTGTTGCTGCCGGTGGTGAGAATCGTCTGGGGCACGGGGATGAAGTACCCGCCGTCGGGCTCCTTCATCTGGAGCAGGCGCAGCGCCACGGGATTGATGGGCGCGGTGGTGGCCGTGCTTTGATTGCCGCAGTCGAGCTGCTTCCCTCCGGCAAACGTCAAGTAACGCGGGTCGGGCTGGCCGCTCGCCAGCAAGTGATTGGCGGGACAGAACTGGGCTGCCAAGGTCGCCGCCGATCGATCCGAAGTAAGCGGCGGCAGGATGGGATTGGACGTTGAGGTAGGGTCCACGCCGTTCACCTGGCGCGTTCCCTGGTAAGAGCCAAAAAAGAACAGCTTCCGTCTCCTCACGGGTCCGCCCAGCGTGGCGCCGAACTGGTTCTGCTTCAAATTCGGTTTCGGCTGCCCGGTGGAACCCCGGAAGAACGAGTTGGCGTTGAAGACGTTGTTGCGCACGAACTCCCAGGCATCGCCATGAAAATCGTTCTCGCCACTCTTCGTGATCAGGGCCGTATTGGGAACCTGGGCGCCGTACACCGCGTCGTATTGCGATGTCTGAATCTTCAGCTCCGCAATGGTGTCGGGATTGGGAACCGCGCTGGGAGCATAAGCGCCGTCCAGGGTATACGCGCCGGCGGCGGTGTTGCCGTTCACATTCACATTTCTGGTGCCGCGGCCCAGTGTTCCGGCATTGTTCACGTCGGCGGCGGAGCCCGAGGACATGGAGAGTACCTGGGTGAAGTTGCGGGTGGTCAGCGGGACCGCCGTGATGGTCTTGGCGTCAACCACGGTGCTGGTGGAGGAGGTGGTAACGCTGATGCGGCACTCGCAGTTCACCGGCTCGGCCGCCTCTCCCCGCTCCAGGATGGCGTCCAGCGCTGGAACCTCCGAGACGCTCACGGCCAACCGTGCCATCCGCGCGGTCTTGAAACCCGGTGAAGCAAATTGAACTACATAGTCGCCTGGAGGAAGCAGGGAGAAGGTATAGCCGCCATTCGAGCTGGTCGAGGCTCTCTGCGTCTGGTTGGTTGCGGAATTCGTCAGCGTGACGGTCGCGTCTGGCACGCCAGAGCCGGCCTGATTCGCGACGGTTCCAGTTAATCCCCCGGTGGTAGCCGACTGGGAACGGGCAGCGGGGGGCCCCAGAAGGCGGCGAGCAGAAGAACTGCTGTCGTAAACCCTGGGGGTGCTGTCATGCGATAGGGGGCCTTGCTGTATTCTCCGCTACTCGTACGGGAAATCGTATTGTAGCGTGGAATCAGCCCCCTACCAGCGGCGGAAGTATCCGCGGCCGAAACCGATTCCCATGCCTAACCCGTAATACGGACCCCAGTAGGGATAGGGATAATACGGATAGTAGTAGCCCGGACCATAATACGGAACCGGCCGCCGCACTGGCATCGCGTGCGTCTCCACCGGGCGCTCGTATTCGTTCGGATCCACGTAGCGGAAGGCCTGCGGCGCGCGCGTGGTGTTGATGGTCACCGGCGTCTCGATGCGAAACGTCAGCGCAGTTTCCGGATAAACCACGGTGGGGTGATTGTGCGTCAGCAGGACGCCGATGATTCCCGCGGCGGCTCCGGCGCCGGCGCCAACGGCGGCTCCCGTGCCCCAGGCGGCGGCAGCCCCGACCCCTGCGCCCACGGCCGTGGTGGTGGCCACCGTACCCACTTCCTGGCTGGCCGGCGTGGTGGGTCCCTGGCGGGCCACCAACTGCGAATGCACCGTCGCCTGCGTGCCATCCGCCAGGGTCAGGCCGGTCAGCTCCAGTGCCAGCCGCGAATCGTGGCCGGCTTTGGATTTCTGCGCCTCGGCCACGCGACCCATGGCGGTCTGCCCGCGCTGCGCCACCACCACGCCATCCACCACCATGGGCTGCATCAGGGTGGCTGAGAAGACATCGCCTGGCTGGTTTCGGTTAGACGACAGCAGTTGGTCCACCCGCACCGTAACGAATGTGCCGGGCTTGATGGTCAGTTGCGGAGGCAGTCCGTAAGGCGGCGGATTGTTGGGCGAATTCGGAGCGGGCTTCTGGACCTGCGAATCGGAGCCGGCCACGGGTTGCGTGGGATCCTGTGGTTCCGCGGCCGGCGCCGGCTGCGCCACTGGGGCTGGCGGCGGACCGCCGAAGCGGCGCCATCCGCTTTGCGCGAACAGGATGCCACTGGCGGCCAGAAAGACCAAAGTCAAGGAGCGAATTCGTGTCATAATGGGTGCCTTGTACATTTCCCGACTTGCATGTATGCACTTGGTTCGCCAAAGCTGAAAGGAAGGCAAGTGATTGAAGAATAGGGGCCGGTTCGGCGCCGTGGCTGGCCGGATTCCACCGTGGATGGTGGATTTCGGCCAGTAGCGCCGGTCCCGTTCCACCCGGGCCGCGCGTGCGCCACTAAGTTTGACTTGCGGAAACTCCGCAAGCTCGCTAAAATCAACGCGTTCGCACATATTCCTGGAGGAAGCATGGCAGTTGAGCAGAAGGTGAAGCAGATTATTGTCGAGCAACTAGGCGTGGATGAAAGCCAGGTGGATAACAACGCGTCGTTCGTTGACGACCTGGGCGCCGATTCGTTGGACATCGTGGAGCTGGTCATGGCTTTCGAAGAGGCCTTCGAATTGGAGATCCCCGACGAAGACGCCGAGAAGATTACCACTGTCAAGGACGCCATCGAGTACATCGAGAACAAGACTGCCAAGAAGTAGCCTCTTTTCTCACCAGGGAGACTCGTTTTGTCGCGAAGAGTGGTAGTGACCGGCGTTGGACTGGTGTCGCCGCTGGGGTTGGGGACGGAAGCGACCTGGGAGGCGGTCCGCGCCGGGAAATCCGGAGTCGGGCGCATCACCCAGTTCGACGCGTCGGCCTTCCCTTGCCAGATTGCCGGGGAAGTCAAAGGCTTCGACCCCGCCAGCTACATCGAAAAAAAAGAAATCAAGAAGATGGGGCGCTTCATTCAGTTCGCCATCCCGGCGGCGGAGTGGGCGCTGAAAGATTCCGGATTGCAGATCACCCCGGAGAACGCCGAACGCGTGGGGGTTTACATCGGCAGCGGGATCGGCGGGTTCGAGATCATGGAGCGCGAGCACCAGACGCTGCTCGAGCACGGCCCCCGCCGCATTTCCCCGTTCTTCATTCCGGCCATGATTGTCAACCTGGCTTCCGGCCAGGTCTCCATGCGCTCCGGCGCCCAGGGTCCGAATTCGGCCACGGCCACGGCTTGCACCACCAGCGCGCATTCCATCGGCGATTCGTTCCGCATCATCGCCCGCGGCGACGCCGAAGCGATGATCTGCGGCGGCACGGAAGCGTGCATCACGCCCATGGGGATCGGGGGATTCGCGGCCATGCGCGCGCTTTCCACCAGGAACGACGAGCCCGAGCGCGCCTCGCGCCCCTGGGACCGCGACCGCGACGGGTTCGTGGTGGGAGAAGGCGCCGGAATCCTGGTGCTGGAGGAGCTCGAAGCAGCCCGCCAGCGCGGCGCACACATTCTGGCCGAGATTGTGGGCTACGGCATGAGCGGCGATGCTTACCACGTCACGGCGCCGCCGGATGACGGCGGAGGGGCCTTCCGCGTGATGCGGAGCGCTCTGCGCGACGCCGGAATTGTGCCGAGCCAGGTGGATTACATCAACGCGCACGGCACCTCCACGGAAGTGGGCGACCGCGCCGAGACGGTGGCCATCAAGCGCGCCTTTGGCGAACACGCCTACAGGTTGGCGGTGAGCTCCACCAAGTCCATGACCGGCCACCTGCTGGGCGGCGCCGGGGGCGTCGAAGCCGGCATCACCGTGCTGGCCATCCGCGACCAGGTCGCGCCGCCGACCATCAACTACGAAAACCCGGATCCGCTGTGCGATCTGGACTACGTGCCCAACCAGGCGCGGCCCATGAAGATCGAGTACGCTCTTTCCAACAGCTTCGGGTTCGGGGGCACCAACGGGTGCCTGATTTTCAAAAGGTATCTGCCTCCGACCGAGCCGCGACCGTAAGGGAGCGGCGCTGGCGTCCATCATGAAGATCGTCGTTGCCATCAAGCAGGTTCCGGCGCGCGATTCGCACTTGTCGATCGCAGCCTCGGGAAAGTGGATCGAAGAAGCCGACCTCTCCTACGAGATCAACGAGCCGGATGCCTACGCTCTGGAAGCCGGGCTTCAACTCAAAGAGGCGCACGGCGGGGAGGTGGTGGCGCTGGGCGCGGGTCCGGCACGCGTGGCGCAGACCATCCGGGAGGCGCTGGCCAAGGGCGCGGACCGCGCCATCCATATCGAAGAGGAAGACCAGCGTGCGCTCGATCCGCTGGCCACCGCGCGCCTGCTGGCGGCGGCGCTCCGGAGCGAGGCTCCCGACCTGGTCCTCACGGGACTGCAATCCGACGATCTGGGGCACGGCCAGACCGGAGCGATGCTGGCGGAACTGCTGGGCCTGCCGCATGCCACCATCGTCATGCACGTGGAAAAGCTGGACCGCGGTATCCGCGTGAAACGGGAGTTCGAGGACGGCTGGTTCCAGCACGTCGAGATGCCATTGCCCGCCCTGCTCACCATTCAATCCGGCATCAGCAAGCTGCGCTACGCCACGCTGATGGGGATCAAGAAGGCCAGGACCAAGGAGATCCGGCGTGTCACGCCGGCCGATCTGGGGGTTGGGCCGTTGCCGCCCAGCGTGACCGTTGATCGGCTCTACCTTCCCCAGCGCACCAAGCGCACCCAGGTGTTCCAAGGCAGTCCCCGGGAGGCGGCCGCCCAACTCGTGGAAAAGCTGAGATTCGAGGCGCGCGTCATATGAGCATCCTGGCGGTGATGGAGCAGCGGGGGGGGATCTGGAACCGCATGTCCTTCGAGACCCTGGCCGCGGCCCGCCACTTCGCCAGGGACCTGGACACTACCGCCAGCGCCGCGGTGCTGGGGCAGTCCATCGGCGGCCTCGCCGGTGAGTTGGCGTGGAAGCCTTTCGAGAAAGTCTATGCCGTGGAGCACGCGCTGCTCCAGGACTACACGCCCGATGCTTACACCATTGCGCTGCGGCAGCTCCTCGAGCAGGCGAAGCCATCCATCGTGCTTTTCCCGCACACCTACCAGGTTCGCGATTTCCTGCCCAAGCTGGCCGCCTCTCTGGGCAAGGTCGCGGTGAGCGACGTCATCTCGCACCGCGTTGACCACGGGAAGCTGGTTCTAGCGCGGCAGCTTTTTCAGGGCAAGGTCGGAGTGGACGCGCGCTTTGCCGGCGACGCCCCCCACTTCGCGTCTTTGCAGGCGGGCGCATACCCCCCGGACCAACTGGGCCCAGAGGGCACGCCGGAGGGCGCCTCGCAACCCGCCGCGCCGGTCGAGAAGTTCGCGCCCCGCATTTCCCCCGCCGACATCCGCACCAGGCCGCTCGAGCTTTTCCGCGAATCGCAGCGGTCGGTGGACCTGGGGGCGGCGGAGATTATCGTGTCGGTGGGACGCGGCATCCAGGAAGCCGGCAACATTCCGCTGATTGAGAAGCTGGCCGAGGCGCTCGGCGCCCAACTGGGGGCATCGCGCCCCGTTTGCGACGCTGGCTGGCTCCCCAACCAGCGCCAGGTGGGCAGCTCCGGTCAGACCGTCGCGCCCAAGATGTACATGGCCATTGGAATTTCCGGCGCCATCCAGCACCTGGTCGGCATGAAGGCATCGCGGACCGTAGTGGCCATCAATAAAGACCCTAACGCCCCTATCTTCGACGTAGCGGATTACGCCATTGTGGGCGATCTTTTCCAGGTGGTGCCGGCACTCGTCGAGGCTCTTCAAAGGTCCAAATAGTAAAGCACGTTGGGGGGTTATGGCCGAAAGATAGTGTCACCAGGCCCTGGTAAGGTCTTGTAAAATAACCCTGCGTTTGACTTTTCTACGCCAGGTCAGCTATACTTTTCCATTCCGCGCCGCAGCGATCCCCTTGAGAGCCTGAAACCTTTGCTGTCGGACGTGCGTCTTATGCATCTGGCCGGCTGGGATCGGTATTTGTAAAGAACATGAAAACGGTACACAAAGACGGACAGAAGCCCAATCTCGACAGGTATCGCAAGATGCTGGAGGCGAAAGCCGAAGAAGTCCGTCGCAGCATGTCCGCCCAGAAAGCGGCCCAGGTGGTGGCGCGCCTGGATGTTCCCTCCGATGAGGGAGACCTCAGCCAGCAGCATCACGAGGAATGGATCTTCTTGAACCGCAATAGCATCGATATGAAGCTGTTGCGCGAGGTTTCCGACGCGCTGCACCGCATCGATCACGACCACTACGGGATCTGCCTCGAGTGTGACGAGCCGATTTCGGCCAAGCGGTTGGAAGCGGTGCCCTGGGCCCGCTACTGCGTGACCTGCCAGGAGCGCATCGCCGCCCGGATCGCCGAGGGCGAGGTCATCGACGAGTACCAGCAAGCCGATCGATGAAGCTCGCCGGCCTGAAGAGCCAGGTGCGGCCGCTTCCGAACACGACAACGGACCGTAACCCGTCCGTAAGCGCAAAGACTTCTTCTCGACGGATTACGGACGGATACCCTTCCCCATCGGCAGGTGGAATGGGGGTACAATGATTCTGCCATTTGATTCACCTGTTTTGCTTTCCCGAAAGGGGTTTGGGGGATTGGCATGGAAAAACCGGCGCAGAACATTCAAGACAGTTTTTTAAATAACGCCCGCAAGGATAAGATTATCCTCACGATTTACCTGATGAGCGGTGTCAAGCTCTCCGGCCGGATCAAGAGTTTCGACAAGTACTCCCTGGTCCTGGAGACCAACAATCAAGAGCAACTGATCTTCAAGCATGCCATTTCGACGGTGGTCACGCAGAAGACTGTCCATTCCTACGCCGGCAACTCGTCGGTGACGGGCCAGAACGCTGCGGGCGGAATTCCACCGGGGGCGGCGGTCCACGCAGACTCTTCGGAGGCTTAAAACACGGCACTCCGCAACCCCGTTCGAGAGCGGGCGATTCTGGTCGGGCTGGAGTGGAAGTCGCGCGGCGGGTTGCCCTCCGGGCCCGGCCGCAACAAAGCCGTTTCCCCCGAAGAATCCCTCGAGGAACTGGCTGAACTGGCCGCCAGCGCGGGAGCCCAGATTGCCGAAACACTGCTGCAATCGCGCCCGGCTCCGGACGCCGCCACCCTCATCGGCCAAGGCAAAGTGGAAGAGATCGCCGCCGCTGTGAGATCCGGCGGCGCCGACGTGGTGATCTTCGATCACGAGCTCTCTCCACCCAGCAGCGCAACCTCGAAAAGGCTCTGGACGCCAAGGTCATCGACCGGACGCAACTGATTCTGGACATTTTTGCATCGCGCGCGCGGACGCGTGAGGGCCGCCTCCAAGTCGAGTTGGCGCAGTTGAACTACCTGCTGCCGCGCCTCACCGGGCGTGGCGCCGAGATGTCGCGGCTGGGCGGCGGAATCGGGACGCGCGGGCCTGGCGAAACGCAGCTCGAAACCGACCGCCGCCGGATCGCGCGCCGCATCAAGAAGATTGCCGACGCCCTCGAGGGAGTGCGGGCCGGCCGCGCGCTGCACCGCCGGAGACGAAGCGCCGTTCCGCTCGCCACTCTGGCGCTGGCGGGCTACACCAACGCCGGCAAGTCGACGCTCTTCAACCGGCTCACCCAGGCCGGCGTGCCGGTGGATGCGCGCATGTTCGCCACCCTCGATCCCACCGTGCGGCCGCTGGTCCTGCCCTCGCGCCGCCGCGTTCTGGTGAGCGATACGGTGGGCTTTATCCGCAATCTGCCCATCACCCTGGTAAAGGCATTTCGCGCCACCCTCGAGGAGGTGACGGAGGCGGCGCTGGTGCTGCACGTGGTGGACGCCTCCTCGCCCTCGGCCGCCGAGCACACCACGCACGTGCTGCAAGTGCTGGCGGAGATCGGTGCGGCCGAGATTCCGCAGATCCTCATCATGAACAAGATAGACCGGCTGCCCGCCGAAGCTGGCCGCCACTCCAATACGCGCGGTGTGCCGATTTCCGCGCTCACTGGCGCCGGCATCGACAAGCTGCTGGCGGCCATCGACCAGGCTCTCCCTCTCGATCCGATTGTGCGCGCCACTTTTCGGCTTTCCGCCGGAGACGGAGCTTCCCTGGCACTGCTACACGAGTTCGGGCAGGTGCTCGAGACGCGTTACTACGGGGAGTATTGCGAGCTGGAGGTCGAGATTCCGGAATCCTTGCAGCGCCGACTCGAGCGGCGCCAGTGAGAATCCACAGCTACTGTGGAAATAATTGTGGGAAAAAGCGTAGTAGGGATCATTAAAGTGTCGTAACAGAGGCACTTATGACGAATTGAACCAGATCGCAGCAGGTAGCCGCAAATGCTTGTCGGAAAATGGCTTAGGCGATTAAACCACAATCGTGGGTGAATGTTGCGGAATCGTGAAAGGGAGTGGCCAGTGGAAACCACGCTTTTCCACAAATTCAACCGGGTAAACCCTGTGGTTGCCGACCACTGGAACGAGTTTGCTAAACTTGAATCGAGATGGCGGTGTAGCTCAGCCGGCTAGAGCGACGGTCTCATAATCCGTAGGTCGGGAGTTCGAGTCTCCCCGCCGCCACCAAACGACGTGGCGGAAAAACTGCCCGGAGCCGGATTGCCGAAACCTTCAATGAAAGTTGTGCGACGATGGCGCCGCGCCCGCGCGTAGCGGTTGGATGCGGCCGGCTTTCACCGAAATCACCCCGTCCAGGTTTTGCAGCACGCCGTCGATGATGAGGTATCGTTCGCCCAGCACCACGAATTTGTAGCGGTCGAACGTGGCGGGCGCGACGATGGCGTTCATGATGCCGGTTTCGTCTTCCATGCTCATAAAGACGAAACCGTGGGCCGTGCCGGGGCGCTGGCGCACGACGACCGCTCCGGCGATGCGCACCAGGCGGCCATTGGGGACCTTCGCCAGGTCGATGGCGCGCGTCACACCCAGTGCGCTCATTTCGGCGCGGCGGTAAGCCATGGGATGCTGGCCGATGGTCAGGCCGGTGCCGTGATAATCGGCATAGAGGCGCTCTTCGGTGTTCATGGGGGCCAGCGGGGAAGGCTCGCCCTGGGCGTTTTCTTCCAGCGGCGCCAGCAGCGGGCCCACTGGCAGGATGGCGCGCTGCGCTTGCCAGAGGGCATCGCGGCGATTTACCTGGCGGAGCGAATTCAATGCGCCGATTTCAGCCAGGCGGTTGAGTTCGTCTTTGCGCAGCTCGCGGACGCGAAACGCCAGATCGTCGATGCTGTTGAATGGCCGCGCCCGCAAGATGGCGCGGGCGGCTTCCTCACGGAGGCCGCGGGCATAGCGCAGGCCGAGGCGGAGGTGGGGGCCGGGGGCCAGGGGCCGGGGGCCAGGGGGATCGAGCGCGCAATCCCACTCCGATTTCATTACGTCTACGGGCAAAACCCGAAGGCCGTGGCGCTGCGCGTCTTTGATGAGGATGGCGGGCGAATAAAAACCCATGGGCTGATTGTTGAGCATGGCGCAGGTGAATGCCGCCAGGTGATGGCACTTCAGATACGCGCTGGCGTAGGCCAGCAGGGCGAAGCTGGCGGCGTGCGATTCGGGGAAGCCGTAGAGGGCGAATGAAGTGATTGAGCGCACTATATCGTCCTGCACCTGGCCGCGAATGCCGTTGCGCTCCATGCCCGCGCGCAGCTTTACTTCGACCTCAGCCATGCGCTGCTCCGAGCGCTTGAAGCCCATGGCGCGCCGCAACTCCTCGGCTTCGCCGCCGGTGAATCCGGCCGCGATCATGGCCATGCGCAGCAACTGCTCCTGGAACAAGGGCACTCCCAGCGTGCGTTTCAGGACCGGCTCGAGCGAGGGGTGCAGGCAATCCGGCGACTCCCTGCCCTGCCGCCGGTTGAGGTACGGGTGCACCATCTTGCCCACTATGGGGCCGGGTCGGATGATGGCCACCTGCACCACGATGTCGTAAAAACGGCGCGGCATCATGCGCGGCAGCGCGGACATCTGCGCGCGGCTCTCCACCTGAAACATGCCGATGGTGTCAGCCTTTTGCAGGGCTTCGAAAACCGCCGGATCGTCCGGTGGCAGGCGCGCGAGATCGACTTCGGGGACCATTTCGAGGCAGTCTTCGATCGCCGCCATCATGCCCAGGCCGAGCAGGTCCACCTTGATGATTCCCATATCGGCGCAGTCTTCCTTGTCCCACTGCACCACCACGCGGCCGGGCATGGCGGCGGGTTCGAGCGGCACCACGGAATCGAGCTGCCCCTGGCAGACCACCGTGCCGCCGGAATGCTGGCCCAGGTGGCGCGGCAGGTCCTGCGCCATCCGGTACAACTCGAAAAATTTGCGCACGCGCGGATGGTTGAGGTCCAGGCCGGCGTCGCGGAACTGGACTTCGGTAGTGTCCTTGGGGTCTTTCCATTCCCACGTGCGCACCAGGCCAGAGAGCCGATCGAGCGTGGCGACCTCGAAACCCAGCGCCTTGCCCACTTCGCGCGCGGCGGAGCGGCCGCGGTAGGTGATGACGTTGGCGGTCATGGCGGCGCCAAGCTTTCCAAACCGCTGGTAAACGTACTGGATGACGCGCTCGCGCTTTTCGCCGCTGGGGAGGTCGAGATCGATGTCGGGCCACTCGCCGCGCTCTTCGGAAAGGAAGCGCTCGAACAGCAGGTCCATGCCTACGGGATCGACGGCGGTGATTTCGAGCGAGTAGCACACCGCGCTATTGGCAGCCGAGCCGCGTCCCTGCGCCAGGATGGCGTTTTCTTTACAGAAGCGCACAATGTCCCAGACGATCAGGAAATAGCCGGGCAGTTTGAGCTTTTCGATGAGCGCCAGCTCGCGCTCGATCTGGCGGCGGGCGCGCTCGTGATACGGCTGGTAGCGGCGGCGCGCGCCTTCATCCACGCGTTGGCGCAGGAAGGACATCTGCGTTTCGCCATCGGGCACGGGGTAGCGCGGGAATTGGTAACCGAGATCGGCCAGGGTGAACTGGAGGCGCGAAGAAATTTCGAGCGTGTGGGCGATGGCCTCGGGCAGATCGGCGAAGAGGCGCGCCATTTGGGCGGGCGTCTTGACGTAGCGCTCGGAGTTGCGCTCCAGAAGCCGGCCGGCTGCGGCGAGCGTCGTTTTTTGGCGCACGCAGGTGAGGACGTCGAGCAACTCGCGTTCGGCAGGCGTGGCGTAGGCGACGCTGTTGGTGGCAACCAGTGGTATGCCGAGGCTGCGGGCGCACTCCACAATGGCCTGGTTGCGCGCTTCCTCCTGGCGATGGTGGTGGCGCTGAAGCTCGGCGTAGACGTTGTGCTGGCCGAAAATTTCCAGCAGGCGCGCCTCGGGGTGGCGCGTGAGACAGATGAGGCCGCGGGCGAATTCCGCCAACTCCTCGAGCGTGGCCGCGCCCTCGCCTTTCTTGGCGCGCAGCTTCATGCGGGTGACCAGTCGGCACAGGTTCTGATAACCTTCGCGCGTTTCGGCCAGCAGGGGATAAGTGAGACCGTTGGCGCAGGTGATTTCCGAGCCGATGTGTGCGCGAATGCCCGCCTTCTTGGCGGCCATGTGGAAGCGCGGCGCGCCATAGACGCCGTTGCGATCCACCAGCGCCATGGCGGGCATGCCGAATTCCGCGCAGGCGCCGGCCAGCTCCTCGGGAACGGACGCGGCCTCGAGGAAGCTGAAAGCGGAGCGGGCGTGAAGTTCGACGTAGACGTCAGTCATAGCTGCCCTCGACGAACCAGCCGCGCGGCTCGCAGTAGATGCGGTAGAGCGCGCCATCGCTGAGGGCGATGTCCCATTCGTCGCGCGCCCAGGGGTTGGAAGTCCACCAATCGCCCGAAGTGCGCCAGGGGCCGGCCAGTTCCAGCACTTTGCCGCGAATGCCATCGGCCGCGACGAAACCCGGCTGCCCGGAAGCCAAGGCGACGCGCGCAGAGCGCGGCGGACGGAAAACGCGGAGGGCCAGTTGACAGACGACAAAAGGCGATCGTCTGTCCCACCCCAAACCCGGCCGGTGCGTGTCTACCAGTTCCGGCGACCCTACCCGGCCTTCCCCCACGATCGCCCGGATGCGCGCCAGGGTCAGCTCCAGCTTCACCGGCTCGGGCGCAAGCGGCACGAACAGGCCGCCCTGCGCGGCGCGCGGTTTCACCGGGTTCATCCCCATCCATACGCGCACAATGGGCGCCTCGGGCGGATGCGCGGCCAGGTCGAGCTGCCACAGCTTCAGAAATGCTTTGGTGTCGAGAGACGGCACGGGCAGCCGCAACGTGCGCTCGTGGGTGGCGCGATTTTCGAGGCTCAGCCGCAACCGCAGCTCGTCGGTGGCCAGCGCGCGCGTGGCCAGCCGCGCCGCCAGTCCGTTGAGCAGCCGCGCCAGCAGAAACGCCAGCGGCTCCAGCAGCTCCACCGGGTATTCCAGCTCGATTTGGTCTTCAAACTCGAGCGGCGCCTCCAGCGGCACAAGTTTCCGTTCCGCCTCGCCGCGCGCCAATTCACGCAGCCGTAATCCTTCGGGACCGAGCCGCTCGGCGATGCCCAGCGGCGGAAGAGCGGCCAGGTCGCGAAACCGGCGGATTCCCCAACGCTCCAGAGTTTCCAGTAATTCCGGCGATGGGGCCAGCCATGCGAGAGGCAGCGGTCCGAGGAACTTGGCCTCATCGCCTTGAGGAATGATGCTGACGCCCGCAAAGCCGCGCGCCGCGCAGATGGCCGCATCGGGATTGGCCGCCAGCGCGATATTGATTTTCACGCGAATTTCGGCGGCCCGGCGCGCCATGGCCGCAGCCACGTCCTGCGGAAACCCGAAAAGGCGATCGAGGCCGGAAGCGTCCAGCGTCACGGTATCGGGCGCGGTCTGCTCCACCACCGGCGAGAATTCAAACGCCAGCGCCGTCAGATTGCCGTTGCCGTGAAGACAGGCGAACATGTTTTACTCCGCGTCAGGACTCTCATGCCGCGCAGCAATCGGGAGGCTCCGCGCGCCCCCGACCACGTCACTCGTTCGCGCACGCATTCCAGCACCAGCGAGGCGCAGGTTCTGGCGTTCGATTGCCGCGCCACCGTCAGCAGCACGGTGGGGGTATGCTCCACCCCGCGGCGCAGCCGGAACCACGAAGTGAGCGAGATGCGGCGCGCGGCGTTGGGCGGCGTATCTCCCAGATCCATCGCCACCAGTCCAAAGCCGCCGCCCTGAATCAACAGATCGGCCGCCTTGAGCGCGTGCTCGGCGTTATGGCTGCAACGCACCCAGAGCAGGCGTGGTAAACTCACCCCGGCCGCGGCGGCGGAGACGGGGTCGAAAGAATCTTCGGCATCCACCAGCGCGCAGACCTCCTCGCGCGCGGTGGCCGCGGCCAGGATGGAAACCAGCAGGCTGGTCCGGCCGGAAGAAGCCGGCCCGATTATTTCGGTCAGGCAGCCGCGCGGGAGTTCGATTCCGGAAATGCCGCTCGGAACCAGCTCGGGCGTGGGCCGGGATTGCCAGTCCAGGTGGCCGCCAAGCATCGATTCGAACTGTTTTTTGAGGACCGCCGCGCGCATCTGTCTTCGCTTTTTATTCGCCTACACTATATTTTTACAGGATGGGGGTGGGGTCTGTCAACTGGCGAACCAGGCGGGCGTGACTCGCCACACCATCATGGTGCTGAAAGCGGGCAAATATTTCCCGCCGCTGGTTCTGGCCTTCCGCAGCGCGCGGGTTTTCGGCGCGCCTGTGAGCAGGTCTTCGAGTATCAAGTCATCCCAGACTCTGCAGAAACTCTTCGACCGTGACTCGTGCTTCGAACGTGGTCAGCAGAGGATGCCCACCCACGTTCAGAGGAAACTCCTCCAGATAAAGCTCCGTGGCTTCCTTCAGATTAGCTACTGCGTCCTCGACCGCCGTCCCCTGGCTAACGGTACCCACCTCCGGACACTCAGCCACCCACAGGTCTTCTTCCTTGTGCAGAATCGCGGTGAAGGTCCGAGTATCCATTTGATGACGATTATAGCCCACGCAAGTCACCGAGCGCGCATCGGCAGTGTCCGCGCATCACCAGGTCAGCGCCAGGGCCGCTCGCGCTGGAGGTGGCATCGCTTGCACGTCTCTAGACACCGGCATACGATGAGTTCAGAGGTGCGGCCCATGCACAGAATCGCTCTTGCGGGACTATTTTTCCTTTTCTCGCCCCACGGCATTTCTCAGGTCACCAAGCCCACGATCCCGAAGGGCATAGAGGATGAGAAATTCCCGACCACTGATCGCGATGCGTGCGACAAGGCCGTCCAGGCCATTCATACCACCAAGCCTTTCGAATCAGAGACGACTTTGGATTCCCGCGAGCATCTGTTATTCTGGATTCCAACCCAGATAGAGGACAGGCTCCACAGTCTCAAGAGCGACCTTGCCATGATGTATCGCGCCAGCGCGTCGCCAAAGGGAGAGGCCAGTCCAATCGGCAGAAAACTCTCTGAGAACTTGGCACAATTTGCCCAAGACTTCGTCGAGAGCATCGCTGTCCCTCCCCAGGGGAAACGGTTAACGTGCCTCCTGCGTTTCGGGTCCGACGAGAGCGGGGCGATCCTATGGCAGACGTTCTTTGTCGTCATGGGGGACGCTAACGCTTTCCGAACATATCCTTCCAGTACTTTCGCGGTACGACCGCAATCTGAGCTTTCGGTGTCGATCCTGGCTCGCGATATTGACAGGGCCAAGTTGTCCTCGGTCATCGCTATTCAAAACACGGGGATGGGGCCGGCCTGCGGCCCGCTGTTGCCCGAGCATATCCCTTCGCCATCAGTCCGCAGGTGACCCGCTTGCACGGCACCCTGTCCCGTAAGCGGTGTCAGGTGAATGCACGAAACCAGGACGGCGTATGAGGGTTTGAGCCGTAGCTACGGTTTACCTTTTGCGGGACAGCGCCCGAACCAGTAGTTCCTGCTGGACCGTGGCTGACATCGATGGCCATCCTTGCCGGTGCGGATCTTGGCGAACAGTTCCGCGTTGATCTTCGGCAGGTCCACGTCCTCGCTCTGCGACTTCCCGCGACTGAGGAAGTTCACCAGGCCAGCGCCAGGGCCGCGGTGCGCGGGTCGGCGCCGGCGCTGACCGTGCCGGTTTCGGCTTCCACCAGGATGCCCGCGCTGCTATTCATCGACCAGGGACCTCGCATGGTCACCTTGTGGCCGCGGCGCTCCAACTCGGCGCGCACCGCATCGGGGATGCGGCCTTCCAGCGAAAGGTCGCCCGGGTACATGGTATGGGGGAAGGGCGAGGCGGGAAAACTGCGCGTGGACCAGCGCGGGGCCTCGATGGCTTGCTGCATGTTCATCCCAAACTCCACGATGTCCAGCAAGGTTTCGATGGTGCGCATGCACTGGTCGTCCGCGCCGGGGCTGCCAGTCACCAGCAAGGGCTTGCCGTCCTTGAGCACCAGCGTGCCTTGCAGCGTGCTGCGCGGGCGTTTGCCGGGCGCGAGCGCATTGGCGTGGCCGGGCACGAGCGAAAAATAATCGCCGCGGCAATTGAAGATGAATCCCAGGTTGCCCATCACCACCTTGGTGCCGAACGCGCTGTGCAGGCTGGGCGTGAATGAGATCATGTTGCGCTCTTTGTCCACCACGGCAATGTAGCTGGTGTCGCCCTCGTGATCGGCGTTCCCGCTCAGGTTCACATCGCTGGGGCGGGTGACCGGCGCGAATCCGGGCGTGAATGGCGCGGGATCCCCCGGAC
The DNA here is from genome assembly GCA_963768385.1 of Bryobacterales bacterium. Classification (GTDB taxonomy): domain Bacteria; phylum Acidobacteriota; class Terriglobia; order Bryobacterales; family Bryobacteraceae; genus Fen-178. The sequence goes on along the minus strand of CAVYHQ010000008.1, from coordinate 257,363 downwards.
GAAACTCGAGCGATGCCCTGGCGGGATCGATCAGCTTCCGGCGTGCCGCGGCGTACTGGTTCGACAGGAGACCCGCGTAGGGGATGGGGATGAAATCCATGTCGCCCAGGAAGGCGTCGCGATCGGCCATGGCGAGCTTGATGGCCTCGGCCGAGGTGTGGATGTAATCGGCGGAGTTGAGTCCCATCTTTTTGAGGTCGTAGCCCTCGAGCATTTTGAGCGCGAACAGTTCGGCGGGTCCCTGGGTGGCCGAGGCGTTCTTGTAGACCGCGTAGCCGCGGTAGTCGATGGACACCGGCTCTTCCACTTGGGCGGTGTAACCGGCGAAATCCTCGTAGCGGAACAGGCCGCCGTTCTGTTCGGAGAAAGTGGCCATCTCACGGGCGATATCGCCTTTGTAGAAACGGTCGCGGGCGGCCTTCAGCGCGGCCTGGCGGCCCTGGGAAGCGGCCTGCTGCTCGGCCTCGACGAGGCGGCGCAGCGTGCGGGCCAGGTCCGGGTTCTTGAAGACCTCGCCGTCCTTCCAACTCCGGCCGTCGGGAGCGGCGTAAAGGCGGGCGCTCGTGGGATATTTCTGGAGGGCCGCCGAATTCAGCGTGCGACCGATGGGAACGCCGCGCTCGGCCAGTTCGATGGCGGGCGCCAGCAATTCAGCGAAGCTCCTGGTGCCCCAGCGCGAGAGCAGGATGTACCAGGCATCCACCACGCCGGGCACGGTGCCCGAGAGCAACGAATCATCCACCGGGATCTTGCCTCCCTGGTTGGCCTTGTACCATTCGATGGTGGCGAGTTTGGGCGCGGTCCCCTCGGCATTGAGCGAGAGCACCTTCTTCTGTCTGGCGTCGTAGATGAGCAGGGTGGCGTCGCCACCGATGCCGTTCAGGTTGGGCTGCACGACGCCCAGCACGGCCTGGCCAGCGACAATGGCATCGAAGGCATTTCCGCCGGAGCGGAGGACGTGTTCCGCGGTGAGAGTGGCCTGCGGCATCATCGAAGCCGCGGCATATTCCGTGCCGCGAGCCAGTTGCTTCATGGTCTGGGTTTGTGCGAAAGAAGCCACCGCAACCAGAGAAAGAACCAAGGCTATTCTGCGAATCATATTGCCCCCTCGACAACGTCTAGTATCTCAAACCGCTATATCCTGTGGAAGGCCTTCAAAATCTCGCGGGTGGAGTAGTGCATGGCAATGGGGCGGCCGTGGGGGCAGCTCATAGGGCAATCGGTGGCCGCCAGGGCGCGCAGCAGCCACTCCATTTTGGCGGCGTCGAGGCGAGTGTTGATCTTAATGGCCGCGCGGCAGGCGATGGAGGCGCAGATGCCGCGGCGCAGGTCGTCCATGGAGGCGCCGCGGAGCTCGCCTTCGGCGATTTCCAGAATCTCGAACAGGATCTTGTCCAGGTCCGCGGCGCCTACCGCGGCGGGCGCGGCTTTGACTGCAATGGTGCGGTGGCCGAACGGCTCGGTTTCGAAGCCGGCGGCGTGCAGCTCATCGGCGATGCGGGCATAGTCGATCTGCTGCTCGGGGGTGAGCTGCAGAACGAGCGGCATGAGCAGGCGCTGCATCTCGACGCGGCCGGCGGCGCGCTGTTTCATGATCTGCTCGAAGAGGATACGCTCGTGGGCCACGTGCTGATCGACGATCCACAGGCCGTCGCGGCTGGCGGCTATGATGAAGCTCTCGTGGATCTGGCCGAGCGGGCGCAGGTCGGAGAGCACCGAGAGCGATATCTCGGGCGGCGGGAGGGTTTCGGGCGGGAATTCGCCGTGCGCGTCGAGCGTGCGCTGGAGCTTGCCGGAAGGCGGGGACCAGCGGGCACCACTGGGCGCGACTTCAAGCGGCGGCGCGCTGAAATCCAGGCGCGGCGCGGGTCCGGCGGTGGGCCGCAAGGCGAATTCGGGCAACGCCGGCTCGGGCTCGGCGAGGCTTACCGGCGCCGGCGCCTCGTTCTCGATCATCTGGCTGAATTCGGAGTAGGGAAGCCGCGCGGCCGGCTGCGCGGCTGTGGAAGGCTGCACGGCCGGCGAAAAGGCCGGCGCAGGCCGGCTCTCGATCAAGCGGTCGCGAATGGTATCGCGCACGAAATCGTGGACGAACGACCCATGCCGGAAACGCACCTCGGTCTTGGAGGGGTGCACATTGACATCGACCTCGCCGGGGTCGCATTCCAGAAACAGCAGGGCGAAAGGATAGGCCGAAGCGGGCATCAGGTTGTGATAGGCCGAGGAGAGCGCATGCAGCAAGGTGCGGTCGCGGATGAGGCGGCGGTTGACGAAAATGAAGATCGAATTGCGGTTGGCTTTCTGCACCTGCGGCCGGGAGAAGAAGCCGGTTAGGCGGAAGGTGCGGAGGGGCGGGTCGTCGTCCGGGCCGGGTTCGCGGCGGTATTCCGCAATGGCTTCGGAGGGCGGGACGCTGGGCGGCGGCAGGAATATTTCTTTCTCGCGCACGCCGATATCCACCAGCTCCTCCAGCACCTGGCTGCCGAAAACCTGGTAAACGCGCTCTTTCAGGGTGGCGACGGGGGTGACGTGCAGCAGCTCGGTGGGACCGCTGGAGAGGCGAAAGGTCCGGTCGGGGTGCGCCAGGCTGTAGTGGGTGGCGAGGGACGCGATGTGCGCCAGCTCGGTCTGCTCGGTGCGCAGGAATTTTCTGCGCGCGGGCACGTTATAGAAGAGGTCGCGCACGGTGATGGCAGTGCCGCCGCCGAGCGCGGCTTCTTCGCAGCGCAGCATCTTGCCGCCGGCGATCTCGATGCGCGTGCCGGTGGTCTCCTCGGCGGAGCGGGTTTCGAGCAGCAGGCGCGAGACGGAGGCGATGGAGGGCAGCGCCTCACCGCGGAACCCGAGGGTGGCAATGGAGAGCAGGTCCTTGACATCGCGGAGCTTGCTGGTGGCATGGCGCTCGAAGGCCAGGAGCGCGTCGTCGCGCAGCATGCCGCAGCCGTCGTCCAGCACGCGGATGAGTCGCCGGCCGCCCGATTCGACTTCCACCCGCAGGTTGGTCGCGCCGGCGTCGAGGGAGTTTTCCAGAAGCTCCTTGACCACCGACGCGGGCCGCTCGACCACTTCTCCGGCGGCGATCTTGTTGGCGACCTGGTCGGGAAGAATGCGAATGCGGCCCATGATGCCCACTATAGCCCAGCGCCTCGGGGCTAAAGTGTGCCGCAGAATGCGCGGGGGTGGCGGGGGAAAGAGAGGGCAAGCTAAAGCATGCCCCACCAGGGCGCTTCGGAACCCGCATGCTACAATGCGGGAGAAAACACTTCCCATTGCGAGGTTGCCTTCACATGGCACAGGAGCATGACGTTTCGCGCCGCGATGTATTGAAAGCCGCCGGGGCCGTGACCGCCGCCGCCGCGGCTCTGCCGGCGGTTCAAGGAGCCCCTTTCATCCAAAAAGTGAAGGCCGCCAACGAACAGGTGCAATACGGCATGATCGGTTGCGGCAGCCGCGGCACCTACCTGCTGAAACACCTGAAGAAGATCGACAGCGGCCGCTGCGTGGCGCTGTGCGACATCCTGCCGGAAGCGCTCGACCATGGGGTGCAAACCATCGGCGGCAATCCGAAAACGTACAAGGACTACCGCGATCTGCTGGCGCAGAAGGATATCGACGCGGTGTTCGTGATCGTGCCGCTGTTCGTGCACTTCCCGCTGACTCGCGATGCCCTGCTGGCGGGCAGACACGTGTTCTGCGAAAAGTGCCTGGTCTTCAAGCCGGAGGAAGTACACGCGCTGCGCAGACTGGCGTGGGAACATCCCCGGCAAATCCTGCAAACCGGCCTCCAGCGGCGCTACAGCTACTTCTACCAGGTGGTGAAGAACATGGTGGACAAGGGGATCCTGGGGGACGTCCACCACATCCACGCGCAGTGGCATCGCAACATGATCAACAAGCCAAGCGCGTTGTGGACCATGAAGCCGGGCGGCGAATCGAACATCGCCAACTGGCGGGTGTACCGCTCGATGTCGGGTGGTCTGCCGGCCGAGCTGACCTCGCACCAGGTGGACGTGGCCGATTGGATATTCGGCTCCTCGCCGGAATTCGTGATGGGCCTGGGCAGCCTGGACACTCTCAAGGACGGGCGTGACGTCTACGACAACGTGCAGTTGATCTACCGCTATCCCAAGGGGCAGAAGCTCACTTACTCTTCCATCAGCACCAATCAGTTCCTGCCGATGTTCAACGGCGCGCGCCCGGAGATGGGGGAGATCATCATGGGCACCGATGGCACCATCGAGATTACGGTGGGCGACGACCTGCACACGGCCATCGCGTGGTGGTATCTGGAGCCGCCCAAAACCACGACGGTGACCAACGCGGACGCCAAAAAGAAGGAAGCCTTCGTGGCCGGAGCGACTATGGTGGCGTCGGGAGGCGCTAACGGGCCCATTCCGATCATGACCAGCGACCTGGACTTCAAGCCCAATGCCAGCTTCCTGGCGCGCGAAGCCAAGTTCGCGCGGCGGTGGCTCACCGCCAAGGGCGTGCTGGTGCAGGAAGAACAGGACAACCCGGTGGATATCGAGCCTCCAAAGCTTCTTCCAGAGTTGCCGCGACCTGACGCATCCCAAGGCGGACCTGGAGATCGGCCTGGCGGATTCCGTGGCCGTGATTCTCTCCAACCTGGCGATGGACGAAGGCCGCCGCGTGTACTTCAACGAGATCGACAAGATGGGCCGCGGGGACGAGAAGCCCGGCGCGCGGCAGACGAATTAGGGAAGCCCCAGGGCGAAGAGTTGTAGGTTCGGGTCCTACCTGGGGAGCCACTCACCCGCGCCGCGTAGATTTCCGAATCGTGGTTGCCGGCCAAGCAGAACACTGCAAAACGCTGACGCTCGCCGACAACCGTCACTGGACCGGTGGCGCGTCCGGGCCATGAAACCGGTCACCTAGGCCGAGGAAGGCTGCCAGTCCCTCATCGATGGCAGCCATCTCTTCCCGCGCAAGCTCGCCGAACACGCGCCGAATCCTTCGTTTGTCAATCGAGCGCAAATGGTCGATCAGTGCGAAGGACCTCTTGGCGAGGCCGCTCTGGCCAGGGGCGAGTGGCGGATAAAGGAGACCTTCGCCCGGAGTCCCGGTCACCGGCACCACGCACACGAGCGGAAAGCGCTGGTCGCCAATGACGTCGGGATCGCTCACCATGACGCAGGGCCTTTCGCCATGCTGTTCATGGCCGATTGTGGGGTTGAGATCCACCACGACCACAGCGCCGCGGCCGAGCCTCACTCGCGCCCCTCCACCCAGCCCTCGCCGGGGACCCACCGAACCGGCTTGCCGGCGCTGCTGTTGACGAGCGCCTCGGCATCTTCCTCGGGCAAGCTGCGCGCCCATTCCTCGAGCCCCTGCTCAGCGAGTCCAGCGATTTCGGGGTGGGGATTCCGCAGCGATCGATGAAGCTCCGCACGGCGGCGACGATCCAGTTCGTGGCGGACGGCCTCCGCCACGAACTTGCTGCGGTTCTTCTCCCGCCGGTCAATGTCTCTGACGAGCTCATTGGGCAGGGTGACAGTCACACGATCCACACCAGCCATTTCATACTCTCAGTATGATCATACCTCCGTCTGCGTTTAGCCGCAACCGTTTGATCCAGCGGAAGGGGGCCCCGGGAGGCGGTTGGATGTAGAATTGATGCTGGCCTAGATTAGGAGATGCAGAATGGTTCCCAAAGAGGATATCAACCGTCGAGAATTTCTGGCCCCCGCCGCCGCTGGAATAGCGCTCACTCTGGTTCCGAGACACGTGCTGGGCGGGCCCGGATACGTCGCGCCAAGCGATAAGATCACCCTGGCCTACATCGGTTGCGGCACTCAGGGAACGCGAGAGATGCTGCGATTGGTGGCCACCCCGGACGTGCAGATTACGGCCGTTTGCGATCCCGTCAAGGACGGCACGAACTACATCGACTGGGACAAGACGGGCATCCGCGATAGCATCCGCAAACTTCTGGAGAACCCCGATTGGGGCGCCGGCGTTAGCGGCATTCGCGCCGGCCGCGACATGGCCAAGGAGATCATCGATACTTACTACGCCAAGAAGCGGGGATCGGAGAATTTCAGGGGCGTCGCTTCCTACGTGGATTTCCGGGAGTTGCTGGAAAAAGAGAAAGACCTGGACGCCGTCAAGATCATGACGCCCGATCACCTGCACGCCACCATTGCCATCGCGGCCATGAAGAAGCACAAACACGTGCTGGTGCACAAACCCCTGGCCAATCGAGTGGCTGAAGTCCGCATGGTGGTGGATACGGCCCGCAAGACGGGAGTGGCTACGCACCTGCTGGCCTGGAGAGCGCCCCTCACCGCGGTCCGACAGATGATCCTCGACGGCGCGATCGGCAACTTAAAGGAAATCCACGATTGGACCGACCGGCCGTATTGGCCCCAGCAATTCGCCATTCCCACGGACCGGCCGCCCATTCCGGCCGATTTCGACTGGAACCTGTGGTTGGGACCCGAGCAAGATCGTCCCTACCACCCAAACTACACGCACGCCGTATTCCGCGGCTGGTACGATTTCGGCGCCGGCAGCATAGCAGATATGGGCAACTACAGCATGTGGCCGATTTTCATGGCGTTAGACCTGCCTGTTCCGAACAGCATCGAGGTTCAGACCAGCTTCAGTTGCGGAATCGACGACCAGGTGAGCACCATCAGGATGAACGATTTCGCTTTCCCGTACGCCAACCGCGTGTGCTTCAAGTTCGCGGCCCACGGGCAGTGGCCGGCGATCAAACTGTACTGGTACGACGGCGGAATGCGTCCCTTTACCCCCGACGAGCTGGTGGAGGACGGCAGATCGATTCCCGCAACCGGCACCCTATTCGTGGGCGACAAGGGTGTCATCCTGAACAACGAGATGGTTCCCGCCAAGAAGATGCGGGAGTACCGCGCCAGCAAGGGGATTCCGGAGCCGCAAGGCGGACGGGGCGGACGGGGCGGGCGCAGCGGCGGTGGCTATGGCGGCGAGACCGAGTGGCTCGCGGCGTTCAAGGGCGGGCCTCCGTCACAGGGCAACTTCCTGAATGCAGCCCACTGCTCGGAAGCCATTGCCCTGGCCGGGGCCGCGATGCGGTACAGCGGGAAGATCTTCAAGGCGGGCACATGCGCCCCGGCGCTGTTGTGGGATCAGGAGAACATGAAGTTCACCAATGTCCCCGACGCCAATCAATACCTGAGGCGCGAGTATCGCGACGGATGGAAACTGACCGGCGCGTAAGGAGTCGCACATGCGTGCAATTTCGAGAAGAGAGTTTCTGGAGAAGTCCGCGGCTGGCGCTGCCGCCGCCGGATTCCTGGCCGCCGCCTCACGGGGAGTGTACGCCAATCCGCTAGGCCTGCCGATCGGGAGCCAGACCTATCCCCATCGCCAGAGGATCCGGGACGGCGATTTCGCCGGGCTGTGCAAGGATATGGCAGACCTCGGAGTGGGCATCCTGGAACTGTGCTCACCGGGGTACGCCGAGTTCGCCAGCCTCACGGATGGGAAGCAAACCCGGAAGGTCATTGAGGACCACGGTCTCAAGTGCCCGAGCGCCCACTTCGTGCTGAATGAGCTTCGCACCAAACAGGACCAGGTGATCGCCTGGGCCAAAGACATCGGCATGACGCAGATGGGTACGGCCAGCCTGAGCGGGCAGATGCAAAACGGCGTCGCCACGATGGATGCCGTGAAGCGGGCCGCGGAGGAGTATAACAAGATCGGTGAAGCCGCCGCCCAGGCGGGCATGGTGCAGTTCCTGCACGACGAAAGCTTCGAGATGGCCCGCGTTGACGGCCGGCTGGTTTACGAAGTTCTGTTCGAACTGCTGGACCCGAAGTTGGTGAAGATGCAGTTCCAGATGTCCTCCATGAGGACCGTCGGCGATCCCGTGATGTACTTCACGAAGTACCCCGGGCGCTTCATCTCGATGCACTTACAGGGCGTGAATTTGAACCCGCCCACGACGAATTCAGCGGCCCGCGGCGGACGCGGCGGTCCTCAACTGGCGGTGGGGAAGGACAGCGTCAACTGGGCCAAAGTCTTTGCCGCCGCCAAGGCCGGCGGCGTCAAGAACTACTTCGTCGAGCAAAACTGGGATCTCACGGTGCAGAGCGTGGCCTATCTGAAGACGCTGAACGTCTGAGCGCGCGTCACTGCTGGATCGTAAGCGAGACTCCCGTCTGCGTGGAAACACCGCCAATGGCAGCCGCCACGGCGGCGGCGCCGTTGGGGAGATTGGGCACCTTCACGTTGAACTGATAGAGGCCCGATTCCACCAGGCCAGCGTACGCCACCGACGCTGGCTGACCCCCGATGGTGACTTGAACGGCGTTCGCCAGCGGGGTGGCTGTAGCGACCAGTTGGCCGGAGGGCTGCGGCGGGCTGGCTGGACCGAATCCCACGCCGTACAGGAGGACGGTCTCCCCCGGTTGGGCCGGGGTGGTCACCGCGCCGGGCAGCAGGTTGGGCGCTCCCACCAGGCTGTAGTCGCTGTGTTGTGCAGCCACGTGAGTGCCGTCAAAGGTTAGGAACGCCGGCGCAAACTCGCTCTTTTGCACGGTCACTACGTTGCTGGTCTGGCCTGCCGTGGTCACCTGGACGGCGACCGGGCCCAGCGTGTCGTCGTCGGGAGCCAGCGCGTTGATTTGCGTGGGGCTGATGTAGTCGACGTACGCGGGCAGGCCGTTGACGGTGACCGAGACGCCTTGCAAGAGGGTGGGCAGCGCCCCGTTCACGATATCGCTGGCCTGCCACTGATAGGTGCTTTGGGAAAGGCCGGCGCCAAAGATGGAGATCCAGGTGCCCGAGGCGATGCCGGGCTGGTAGCTTCCAGCATTTACCACGGCGGTAACAGTTGCGGCCGGCGCCGCCGGCGCAACCGTCAGCGTCACGGCCACCGATACCGGGCTGTTGGATGCGCCCGCAGCCGAGATCTGAATGGAGCCATTGTAGGCGCCCGCGGCCAGAGCTGCCGGAGAGACGGATACGGACAGAGTCGACGGAGCCGTGCCGGACGCGGGTGATACGCTCAACCAGGAAGAATCGCTCGCTTTGGCGGTCCAGGAGAGCGCGGCGGTCCCGGTCCCGCTATTGCTGATCTGGATGAGCTGCGCCGCAGGAACCGTTCCGCCCGCGGTATAGGCGAATTGCATACTCGCCGGAGTCACGGCGATGGTGGAGGGCGCGACCACCATGATCCCGATGGTATCGCTTCCCGATGACGTGGACCCGAACACTTTGAGTGTCAGCAGGCCCGTCAGGTTGGCCGGAAGCTTTACCGAAATGGCGGTGCTTGTCCACGATGTAACGGTCAGGGTCTGCGCCGTGCTGGAGCCGGCCGGAGTCGCCTGAACCTGGCAGCCATTGCATTGCGAACCGAAACCCCCGCCGTTGAGAGTGACGGTGGCGCCGGCGGTCAGCACCAGCGGGCTGGAGCTAGCCAGCGGCGCGACGGAAGAAATGGTCGCGCCGATCTTACCGCGCACCGCCGAAGTGTAGCCCAAGGCTAGCCCCAGCGAATTGAAGCTGATGGTGCCCTGCGACGTGCTGGTAGCCGTCAACGTGCCCGTGCCCGCAGCAAGGTCGATGTAGAAGATGGTACCGGCGTCGCCGCCATTATTGAGCGGCACGGTTCCCCATTGCACCGCGCTCATATCCTTGACGTAGCTGGCGGCGCTATTCACCAGCGCGAAGAACATTCCCCCATACTTTGTCAAATAAGGGTCCGACGCCGCCGGGTTTCCAGTAGAAGACCAGGCCGTTGTGCCAGCGAGGAAGGAGCGAACGATCTGGCCGGTTAAGTGGTTCGTGTCGGTGACATTGGCGATTCCGACGGCATTACTGCATGCGAAAGTGCCCCAGAGAGGGTTTGTATATGCGCTTGGATCAATGTGGCAATATGGCACGACGCGGGTGCGCGTGAGGAATGACGAGCGTGGATAGGCAAAGCCGAGAGAGGCGCTGGTCAGGGTTACCAGCCCATCGCTGGCACTGTTGTTCTGAACGCTGGACGACAGGTTTGGTATGTAGGAACCGGCGTTGCCAACAACTGCGATGGCGTCCACACCACGCAGATCGTCGTAATACTGGTTCCATGTGGCCAGGTTCCATAAGAACGCGCTGCCCGGCACCAGTTCGGCGGATTGGCTTCCCGCCGCAATGGAGTATATATAGTTCCCGGCGACAAACGAGCCAAAGTTGGGCGTGGCAATCAGGATCAGCTTGCGAACCAGCGTCGGTGACGGCGGCTGGAATGTCTCGCTGATGGGCTGAATCCCGGCCAGGTATGCCCGGGCGATCAACCCGCCCATGCTGTGGGCCACCAGGTCGATCTGGGGCACCTGTGCGCCCGAGTCGTACTTGATGGTGTTCAGGAAGGCGCCCAAATCGGCGCCTAAAGCCTCGATGGCGTTGCCCGGGTCCACGGCGCAGTTATCGAAGAGATACACGACGGGGACGCCATCCGACACCAAATACGAGGCGAGATTGCCAAATGTGTCCGCGGAGGTGGTCGCTATGGGACACGCGTTGGTGAAGCCGGTCATCCATCCATTCACGAGCACCACGGGGGGGCGTGTCGAGTTGGATGGCACGGTCACTTGAGCTTCGACGACCACGTCCAGAGTGGTTTGCCGCTCCTCGCCCGTTTCGCTGGTAGCGGAGAGTGTGACGGTGTATTCGCCCGGTTTGGCCCGCAGCGATGGCGCCAGCAGGATTTGATCGCGCGCATAGCCCGGCCCGACCACCAGGCTGCTGGTTTCCATGCCTTCGACGTACACGCGCCGGGTCTTGGCATGCAAGAGGAAATCGAGCGTTTCCGCCGGCGCCTCGATGCGGGCGGGCTGGCCCGCACGGATTTCGTACCGGGATTCGAGCAGAGCCATGGGCGCGGTCTGGGCGAAGGCGCAGATCGCACAACAGATTAGCAGGCAGGCGGCGCGAGACATCCCTAGATTAAGAGAGACGAATCTCTCGCAGAAAGCGCGCAGGCGAATTTGCTGCGCCTCTTTTCGCCTGAAGCGCATTCGGCGAGTAACAGCAGTGGTGTAAACTGATTCAAACGGAATCACATGGACGAAACCGCGAGCCGCGGCTCCCTGATCGGCCGGCGCATCCGCAACTATGAGATCGTCGCAAGCCTGGGTGCGGGCGGGATGGGGGTGGTTTACAAGGCCAGGGACGTGAACCTCGACCGGCCCGTAGCGCTCAAGTTTCTGCCGCCGCAGGCCTGTGGAGAGCAGGAGAAGAGCCGGCTCCTGCGGGAAGCTCGAGCGGCCTCCACTTTGGACCACGTCAGCATCGGGACCATCTATGGCATTGAAGAGGACGGCGGCCAACTCTTCATCGCCATGGCCTACTACGACGGCGAAACGCTGACCGAGAGAGTGCGCCGAGGTCCGCTGGCGCCCGCGTCGGCGGTGCGGTTCGCCGTCCAGATCGCGGAGGGGCTGGCGCAGGCGCATGCGAAGGGCATTGTCCATCGGGACGTCAAGCCGTCGAACATCCTGATCACCAACGAGGGGGTGCTGAAGATCCTGGATTTCGGGCTGGCGCAGATTCCCAGCGCGGAGACTCTGACGGAAACGGGCACGACCGTGGGAACGGCGGCCTACATGTCTCCGGAACAGGCGACCGGAAAGGAGGTGGATGGCCGCACGGATGTGTGGTCTCTGGGGGTGCTGTTGTACGAGATGGTGACGGGGACCCAGCCGTTCCGCGGGCCCAACATTCCCGCCGTGCTCTACAAGATCGTGCATGACGCTCCCCCGCCGATGACCGGTGCGCCGCTGGAGCTGGAGCAGGTCATTTTACGGTGTTTGGCCAGGGACGTTGCGGAGCGTTACGGGAGTATGCAGGATGTGGTGCGGGACCTGCGCGCGCTCGAGGCGCCGTCGAGCGGCGCTACGCAGACACTGGTGTGGAAAGAGGCGGCGGCGCCGGTGCGGAGGTCCCGGCCAAGCCGTCCGGGAGGGTTGCGCCCCAAACACGCCGTGATGGTCGCGGCGGCGCTGGTCCTCATGGCGGCTCTTCTGTTTTCGCCCGCGCGCCGCGAGATCGCGCGGTGGTTTGGTCCGGGCCGGTTGAAGCGGCATATCGCCGTGCTGCCGTTCCGCAATGTGGGGAACGATCCGAACAACGAGGCGCTGTGCGACGGCCTCGCGGAGACGGTGACCAGCCGGCTCGCGGATTCCCAGAGCACCGAAGAATCGATTTGGGTGGTCCCGGCGCGGGATGTCCGGCAACGCAAGGTGACGGACGGAAGCGCCGCGCGCCTGGAGTTCGGGGCCACCCTGGTGGTGACTGGGAGCGTGCAGCGCACGGACAAAGGGGTGCGGCTTACCCTGGAGCTGCAGGAAACTGCGCAGCCGCGGATCGTCGGTTCGGCGGTGCTGGACGAGGCTTCCGCCAACCTGGTGGCGCTCCAGGATGCCGCCGTAGCCAAGCTGGCGGGGATGATGGATCTTCGGTTGCGGGCGCCCAGCGGCACGGGTACCGGTACGGCCGGCGCCGCATACGAATCGTACCTCAAGGGCTTGGGGTTCATGCGCCGCTTCGATGTGACGGGCAATCTCGATCTCGCCATCAAGGCATTTCAGGATGCGCTCTACGCCGACGGCAGATTCGCCCTGGCTGACGCGGGACTGGCGGAGGCGTATCAAAAACAATACGAGCTCACGCGCGATGCGTCGCTGCTTGCTAAAGCCACCGAGTATTGCAATCGGGCGACGGAGATCGATGCGCAGCTCACGCCGGCGTACATCACGCTGGGGCAGGTGCACGTGAGCGCGGGGCAGGTTCCGCTGGCGATTCAGGAGTTCCGGCACGCGCTGGACCTGGCGCCGCGAAGCGCCGATGCGATGCAAGGTTTGGCCCGCGCGTACGAGGTTATGGGGCGTCTGGCGGACGCCGAGAAGCTGCTCACGGACGCGGCGGCGCTACAGCCCGATTATTGGGCCGGGTACAACCACCTGGGAAGTTTCTATGTGAGCCAGCGGCGATACGATGAGGCGGCCCGGCAGTTTCGACGGGTTCTCGAACTGACACCGGACAATGCGGCGGGATTGAGCAACCTCGCGGCGGTCCTGATCGAGACCGGGGCCGTCGGCGAGGCGGAACCGCTGCTCGAAAAGGCCATACGGCTGGCGCCCAGCTATGCCCTGTATTCGAACCTGGGACTGGTGTATCTGGAGCGCGAAAAGTACCCCGATGCAATCGCCACGTTTCAGAAAGCGCTGAAGTTGAATGAAAAGGATTACCGGCTGTGGAGCAACCTGGCGCTGGCATACTACTACTCGGAAGACGGAACCAACGGAAGCAAGATGTTTCTGCGCGCCGAGGCGCTGGCGGAAGCGGCGGCGAAGCTGCAGCCCCAGGATGCCGTGTTGCAGGCCAACCTGGCCAAATACGCTGCGTGGCTGGGCCGGCGCGGGGAGGCCCTGATTCGCTTGAAGTCGGCGCTGGTCCAGGCGCCTGAAGATGCCCAGGTGCTAAAGCGCGCGGCGGAGACCTACGAGCGTCTGGGGATGCGCCGCGATGCGGTGGGCGCAATCCGGCACGCTTTGGAGCGGGGTTACACGCGCCAGCAGTTGGAGCGGAATCGGGAATTGAAGCACCTGGCGGACGATTTGGACTTGAGGCAGCAAATGTCGAAGAAATGAGTGGACACGGAGACGCGCGGATAGTACACTCGCACAACAGAGGAGGCGAATGATGCAGCAGAAAACAAAATCGAAGAGCTCGAAGCAAGTCAAGGTGCAGAGCAAGCCAAGCCCGGCCGCCAAATCGCTGAAAACAAAAAGAGCCCCAGCCCCAGGTCCAAGACTGGTGATCACGATCCTGGGCGACTGCACGCTGGCCAACAATCAAGGGCTGAACCCGCCCCATGTGTGCAAGTCCACCGACGGGGGCTTCCCTCACGAGATCTGGTTTGGCGCGGTGGTAGCTGGGTGGGTGTGTCTGCCCGCGGGTGTATTCACTGTAGACCCTGTCAATCCGGTGGCAGTCGTAGCCGGGAATCCGGCGGGTCCCTTCATCGTAAAGCGGAACACGGCGGCTGCGCAGATCAATTTCTCGCATTCGTGCGACCAGCCGTGTGGCAAGGGCGGCAATATTGGCAATGGCGACGTGATTATTATCGATGCGTAGATTCCGCACCGCGCCGGGTGGCCGCCTTACTGGAAGGTCACCATCAACACATTCGAAGCCGTCCCAGCCACCGAGACGCTGAGACTCACAGTCCCGCTTCCGGCCAGGCTGCGCGGCAACTGCACGTTCACCTGATCGAGGCCCACATAGGTGGGAGCCGCGCCGGCGTAAAACGCGGGCAGCGACTGGCTACCGATTTGGACCGTCACATTGGAGAGCGCCGTGCGGTTGCGAATGCCCGTGCCATAGAGCACCAGCGCCGTTTGATCGCTCGGGCTACCGAAGCTGATCGGCGCCGTGGTGCAGGTTCCCGGCGCGCAGGGATAGTTGTACGCATAGCCGAACGTCTGTGTGCCGTCCGCATGGGTGGTGACCACCTGCGCCGCCGGGGCCCCTTTGCCGTCGCCGTTGGCGGAGATCAACCCGGGCGCCACGGTTGCCAGCATCACCGTGCTCTCGGTGCCGCCCGACGGCGTGGTGATGGTGAGGACCGCCAGGCCGGTGGGCAGGCCATTCGGGATCTGCGCGTTGATCTGCAGCGGCCCGGCATAAAACAACGGCATCGCGGCCTGGGAACCGGTGTTGTCGGTGACGGTGACGCTGGCGCCGCCCAGCGTGTATGGCAGGGGCACGGATGCGGCCTGCGCGGCGGTGGAGGCGAGGTTACTGCCGTAAATGCTGACGATCGATCCCGGCGCCACCGGCGCTCGGTCGCTGGCCGCCGAAACCGTGACCGGCCGGTTCACCGGCCCGATTGCCGCGGCGTAGGATTGCCCCACCGCGCTCAACTGTCCGGCGCGCATGGCCGCGGAAGCCGCGGCGTTTATAGCGGTGGTCTGCTGGTCGGCGGTCGCATTGCCGTACTGGTTGTAGTCCAGATAGGCGAAGAACCAATCCATGGGGAAGGGTGAGAGATAGTACAGGTTCTTCCAGTAGGACAGTTTGACCAACTCGCCCAGAAACTCCGAATCGAGCGGCTCCCAGAAACTGAAGTTGTCGTAGGGATCGGCGTTGAGTGCCTGGATGATGGCATATTCGCTGCCCTGCATCTGGCTGTCCGTCACCTTCTTCAACCACGCTTCGGAGATGGCCACGTCCTTGCGTGCGGCGAGCGCGGTGTCCAGATAGGTCACCGCCAGGGGGAGAAGATTCAGGTTGGCCGAATAGATGTGCAGGTCGATGTAATCCGTGCCCGCGCCCAGCAGGGCGCTGAGGTACGCGCTCCCGTTGATCTGCCAGTCGCCGATACCGGCCCCAATCAGCGGCTTGCCGTTAATCCCCGCGGCGCGGAGTTGACTGGTAATCGTCGCGATTTCGGTGGCATACTCCTGAGGAGTGTACTCGGCCGAAAGTCCCAGCAGCGCGGCTTGCGTATCGGGCTCGGAACCCAGGTTCAAGTAATCCGGCTGCACCAGTTGCGCAATATTCAGCGCGTTCTGTCCCCGCCCGGCAGTCACCTCCGCCTCCGAAAGGGTCTTGTAATAATTCGTCAGCGGCAGATCGGTGGCAACGCTGGGGAACATCACGGATGTTTCGATCACCACTTTCAAGCCCCGCTTGTGGGCTTCCGACACAAAATTCCGGTAGAAAGCTACGACGTTTGCGTAATCCCTCGTGTCACTGATGTATTCGTAGAACGGGTGATACAGTATGGGGAACCCAATGCAGGTGGTGACGGACTGGACGCCCACCACGGCAAAGGCGTTCAGTTGGGTCAAGACCTGGGCAAAGGTGCCGGGGGCGAGCAACGTGGCCAGCCCGCGATTGCAGTCGGCAGTAGTCACCTCGGTGCCGAACGCCACCGGGGTCTTGACACCGTTCCATCCCGCGCTGACAGTGGTGTTGAAGCTGTCCAGGTCGCCCTGGAGCAAGTTGCACACGGCGCTCAAGCTGGCGGGAGCGGCGGAGCACTGGGCCACGGCTTGGCTGGCCTGAAGACACATCAGCACGAAGCAGAAGCCCAGATTTCGGTACATGGCCTGCTTAACCCCGCGGCACCCCGAAAGTTCTCCCGTAGCACCGCCGATCCAGTACTTAGTCTAGGCTGGGCAAACGCGGTTTAGAAGCGCGTCGTCTCCGTGAAGTTGAACTCGCGCACCTTCATGGCGGGCGCCACCATGTCGAAGGTCTCTTCTCCCGAGGCGCGCACCGGCAGGGAGAGCGCCTCCACGTTGGAGAGCATCTCGATCAGGCCCTGGTTGAAGCGGAAATTGCGCACCCCCGCGGTTACGCGTCCACCTTCGATCAGAAATGTGCCGTCGCGCGTCATGCCGGTGAAGATTTTCTGGTAGGGGTCCACCTCGCGGATGTACCAGAACCGCGTGACCAGGATGCCGCGATCGGTGGATGCCGTCATCTGCTCCAGGGACGTTTCGCCACCGGCAATCACGATATTGGTGGGCGCTTCGCCGAATTCATTGGGCAGCGGGAAGCCGTGGCCGGTCGCAGACGTTCCCGCCAGCGCCGCCGCCTGCCGGCTATAGGCGACCTCACGCACCACGCCGCGCTCCACCAGCGTTAACCGCTTTCGCGGGACGCCTTCGCCATCGAACGGCGCGCCCGATTGCAAGGGGTGGCCGGCGTCGTCATGAATGGTGATGTTCTCGCCGAAGATCTTCTTGCCGATGCGGTCCTTCAGAAAACTGCGGCCGTCGCGGATGGCCGTGGCGCTGAAGTCGAGGAACATCTGGCCGGTGAGATCGAGCACGGCGGCCGGCTCCAGAATCACCGTATAGCGGCCCGGCGGCAGATCGCGCGGAGACCTCGAATCGGCGGCTTTGCGGGCGGCTGTCTGGGCCAGTTCCAGCGGGTTGAGGATGGCGCGATCGCAGGCGCTGGCCTTGGCCCACCCGGAGCTATCGGCCGCCATGGCGGTGATCGAGAAGCGCGCCATGGTCTCGGTGTAGCGCGCCAAAACGCCGCGCGAATTGAGCAGCGCGAAGACCGACTCGCCAGTGGAATAGATGCCCGCGGCGGTCTGGCCGGCCGCCTCCACCGCGCCGATGGCCTCCGCCACCGCCTGCGCGCGCTCTTCCGGCGTGGCGCGCGCCGTGGCTTCAAACCAGCGCTCGACGCCCTGGTAATCGGCGGGTCCGGCGAGCGGCGGCAGGTCCGCGTCGGGCTCGGTCAGCTTGGCGATGGCGATGGCCTCCGCCACCACCTCGCGGATGGCATCGCGGCTTAGCCGGTTGGTGGAAGCGCGCGCGGTACGCCCATCGATTACCGGCCGCACCGAAAGCTGCGTGGTGCGCTCGGCCACGTTCTGATGAATGGCGTTGTTGGCAAATCGCGTCAGCGCTTCGCTGGAGCCGGCCACGATGGCTTCGATTTCGGTGACGCCGAACGCCCGCGCGGCATCCACAACCTGCTCGAAGATGACCTCAGCATCATCCCGCATAGGCGCTCCCGATCTTGATCTTGCGAAACCGCGCCGGGCTGGCTCCATGGCCGGTGCCCATCACCTGCTCGGGCTGCCCCTTGCCGCAGTTCGGCACCCCCCACAGGGTCCAGTGTTGCGGCCCGGCAATGGCCGCGCAGGCATTCCAGAATTCGGTCGTGATGCCGCTGTAGCTGGGGTTCTTGAGCATGCGGACGCGCTTGCCATGGCGCATCTCCCAGCCGATTTCGCACCCGAACTGAAAATGGTAGCGCTTGTCGTCTATGGACCAGCTCCGGTTGGTCTCCATATAGATGCCGTGGTCGGCGCCTAAAACCTCTTCGAGCGACTGCTGGCCCGGCCGCAGGCTGACATTGGTCATGCGGATGAGCGGCAGCCGCTCCCAACCATCGGCGCGCATACAGCCGTTGGAGCGCGCCTGGCCGATGGCCGCGGCGGTTTCCCTCGAGGTCATAAAGCCCACGAAAAGGCCGCCGCGGATGATGTCGGTGGCCTGCGCCGGCACGCCTTCGTCGTCGAACGCAAACGTTCCGAGTCCCGGCCCGTGCTCCAGGCGCGCGTCGCACACCACGTTGACCATTTCCGAGCCGTAGCGCAGCCGGCCGAGCTGGTCGAGCGTGAGAAAGCTCATGCCGGCGTAGTTGGCTTCGCTGCCCAGCACGCGATCCAGCTCGATGGGGTGGCCGATGGATTCGTGGATCTGCAGACCGAGTTGCGAGCTGTCCAGAATCAGGTCGAATTCGCCTTCGGGACACTGATCGGCGGAGTGCAGCGCCACCGCCTCTTCAGCCACGCGCGGCGCGTTTTCGAGCAGGCGCAGCTCTTCCACCAGCTCATAGCCCTTCAACTGGTACTGCCCGCCGAAGGAATTGGGATAGGAGCGCTTCTGGATTTCGCCATCCTTGTAACTGAGGGCCGCAAAACCGGCGCCCGTGAGGCAGCGGGTCTGGTCGATGAGGCTGCCCAGGGTGGATGCGAAGACCTGGCGCCGCCGCTCGAAGTGCATCGAGGCCTCCGCCAGGCTGACCCCCGGATGGCGGCGCAATTCCGCATCCACCGCCAGCAGAACCCCCAGGTTGCGGTCCACGGGAATGGAGAAAGGATCGATCTGGAACGGCGAGACCCAGGTGGCTTCGTACTTCTGCTCGGGAGCGAGCGTGACGTCCTGCTTTCGCGCCGCCGTGCCTGAGCGTGCGATCTCCAGCGCCAGAGCGGCGGCGGATTCAATGCCATCCTTGGTGAGATCGTCGGTGGCGGCGAACCCCCAACCGCCGAATGCCAGCACGCGAATCCCGATCCCCACGGATTCGGAACTCGACACATGGCCGGCCTTGCCGTTCTTGGTGGTGACTTCCCGCTCGCGGATCTCGAGGGCGCGGGCGTCGGCGTAGGTGACGCCGCGCCGCGCCACGGCGTCGAGCGCGCTCAGTGCCAGGTCTTTCATCGCGGAAACCGCGCCGAGTAGGCCTCCGGATACTTCAACCCGGAGCCGGTATTGTAGAGCACGATGCGATCGGTTCTTTTCAAGAAACCGGAAGCCAGCAGTTTTTCGAGCGCGGCCACGCACGCCGCGCCTTCGGGCGCCGCGAAGATGCCCTCATCGGCGGCGAGCCGCACACCGGCTTCGAGCAGCGCGTCGTCGCTCACCGCGATGGCCGTGCCGCCGCTCTGACGCACCGCCTGAAGCACCAGGAAATCGCCCAGAGGCTTGGGCACCCGCAGGCCCGCGGCCACCGTGTGGGCGTCTTCCCAGAATCGGCTGCGCGGCTCGTTTTCTTCATAAGCGCGCACCAACGGCTGGCAGCCTTCGGCCTGCACGGCGATCATCTTGGGCCGGCGCCCGCCTATCCAGCCCAGCTTCTCCATTTCGTCAAACGCCTTCCACATCCCGATGAGGCCCACGCCGCCGCCCGTGGGATAGAAAATCGCGTCCGGCAACTCCCAATCCAGTTGCTCGGCGACCTCGTACCCCATGGTCTTCTTGCCTTCGATGCGGTAGGGTTCCTTGAGCGTGCTGACGTCGAACCAGCCTTCCGCTGGTCCGCGCTCCGCCACCATGCGGCCGCAATCGCTGATCAGGCCATCCACCAGCGTCACGTGCGCGCCGTACGCCGTGCACTCCAGGTAATTGGCTTGCGGGACATCGCGCGGCATGAAGATGTGGGCCTCGATGCCCGCCGCGGCCGCGTAGGCCGCCATGGCGCTGGCGGCATTGCCGGCGGAAGGGATGGCGACTTTCCGGATGCCCAGCTCCACGCACATGGAGACGGCGCAGGATAGCCCGCGCGCTTTGAACGAGGCGGTGGGATTCAGCCCTTCGTCCTTCACCCACAGTTCATCGGCGCCGATCCGCGCTCCCAGCCGCTCGGTGCGGATCAGCGGCGTCCAGCCCTCGCCCAGCGTGACGATGGATTCATTGGCCGGCGGCAGAAGCGGCGCATAGCGCCACATGCTCGACGGGCCGTTGGCCACTTCCCGCCTCCTCCAGCGATGGCGAATCTTCTCCAGGTCATACCGCACCAGCAGCGGGCCCCCGCAGGTGCAAAGGTTGGCAACCACGCCTGCGTCCAGCCTGCTGTGGCACAGGCTGCACTCCAAATGCGTCGCTTTAGGCATCAAGTAGAAAGTCTAACACTGGCGGCGCGCCTGGCAATCATCCTAATTCACATCGACTATGGTACAATGGCTGTACTATGAGATTCGACGACAATACACTGAGTATCGGACGCACCCCCCTGGTCAAGCTGAACCGGCTGGTAAACGGCAACGGCGCCACCGTATTCGCCAAAATCGAAGGCCGCAACCCGGCCTACTCAGTCAAGTGCCGCATCGGCGCGGCCATGGTTTGGGATGCCGAGAAGCGCGGTGTGCTCAAGCCCGGCAAGGAGCTGATCGAGCCCACCAGCGGCAATACCGGAATCGCATTGGCCTTCGTGGCGGCTGCCAAGGGCTATCCCATCACGCTCACCATGCCCGAGACCATGTCACTCGAACGGCGCAAGGTTCTGGCGGCGTTCGGCGCCAGGCTGGTGCTCACGGAAGGCCCGCTGGGCATCAAGGGCGCGATCGTCAAGGCGGAAGAGATCCACCGCTCGGACCCTGGGCACTACGTTTTGCTGCAGCAGTTCGAGAACCCCGCCAATCCGCAGATCCACTTCGAGACCACCGGTCCGGAGATCTGGGACGACACTGCGGGCCAGATTGACGTGCTGGTCTCCGGCATTGGGACCGGCGGCACCATCTCGGGAGTGTCGCGGTACATCAAGAAGGTCCGTGGGAAGGCCATCCTCTCGGTAGGAGTGGAACCGGAAACCAGCCCCGTCATCACGCAGACCCTCAAGGGAGAGCCGCTGAAGCCGGGACCTCACAAGATTCAGGGACTCGGCGCGGGCTTCATCCCGGGCACGCTCGACCTCAGCGTGGTGGACCGCATCGAGACCGTGAGTAACGAGGAATCCATCGAGTTCGCCCGCCGGCTGGCCCGCGAAGAGGGCATTCTCTCCGGTATCTCGTGCGGCGCCGCGGTGGCCGTGGCCGTCCGGCTGGCCCGCGCGCCCGAATTCAAAGGCAAGACCATCGTGGCGATTCTGCCGGATTCCGGGGAACGGTATCTGAGCTCGGTGCTGTTCGAGGGGATTGTGTAGCGCGCTTTTCAGAAACAGTATCGGCGCGGCCATTGGTTTGTAATTGGTCTATTTGTGAACCAAGGTGTATGGACAATTGGGACAATACATTCGAGAACCCTCTCGTCCGACCTCGTCAATAGTGGTACCAACTTCTGGTTCACACCCCAACACACCGAACAGTATGGTATCGGCCTCCCCGCTTGCCGCTCAGATTTCCGCACTACGAACTGCCCATCGTCAACCATCTCCAGGTCATCACCGAGCTGTTGCTGTGCTCTCTGCTCATCCAATTGCCGGCGAAGTTGGCGGTTCTCCTCGGCCAGGTCGTGTAGGTTCGATTGGAGGTCAAGGATAAGTGCCTGGAGCTCCATCAGGCGTGCAGGAACCTCTTCGGGCTTGATCTGCTGCTTCGCGAGGCCGTTCTGCAGAGTCTTGGCCAGATCGAAGGCGGTCTTGGCGGCCGAAATGGCGCTTTTCACGTCCACGGCGCGTATTGTAGCAAACAAGTAAATGGCTGGCGACCTGCCACCGGGCATTCCGTAATCCGTCGATAGCGGCGGGAACCGTTAGTCCCCCGCCTTCGTTCCGCTCCAAGTTGGGTATTCCGCTCGGTCCCGGCGACAAGTAGGGCGTTGCAAAGGGCCAAGCAAGCATCTGCACTGATTGCGCACTGGGTAATGGCCTTCTTGGCACACACCTCCGGCCGGCCGTTTCCAAAAGGGGTTCTATAATCCGTCCGTAAGAAGAGCGACGCTTACACTCGGAGGGGCAGCAGCCGCATCGTCTCGATCCACTCGGCCAACTGGTCTCTGAGGCGTCGCACCCGCAGCCAGATCTGCCGCGCGTGAGAAACCAGTTTACCGGGCGAGCAGAAGATCTGAAACCGCAGCCGCTTCGGTCGTGCGGTCAGCCACTTTTCCGGCAGCGCCAGGCGCTTCAGCGCGGTGAGCACGTTGTGCGTCATCACGGCCAACCGGAACCATGCTGCATTGGCTCCCAGCCGGCCACACGGCATCACGCCCGCTCCCAACTCGTTTTTCAGCACGTCGTGCAGCGCCTCAATCGTGCCCGCTTTCTCGCGTTGCCAATCCAACAATCGCTCCGCAGCCCAATCCCACTGGTTGCTCGCCACCGCGAAATGTTTCACTTCGCTCCCATCGGCGAACAACTGCCCTTGCCGTTTGCGCACGCGGATCGCCAGGTACCGCAACGCTCCCGCGCCTTCCGGCCGGCCTTCGTCCTCGGGCCAGTAGTTCAGCACGTCCGCGCATTCCCGCACCGCTTCGGAATCCTCCCGATACGGCTTCCATAGAGAGTCCGGCAGACGCTCGATGTGCTTCTTCAGATTGGGCGTCATGCGCACGCTGATCCCGAAGGTGATGAGGCCCTGCGGGCCGTCGGCGCGCTTTTCATCGCGCAGCCAATTCAGCAGGTCCTTTTCCCAACACGCCGAGTCGCCCCGAAAGTAGTATTCCTGCACGGTCGGCGGCAGGCATTGAAATGCTCGCTGCGCCACGCGCAGCGGTTCCTTCTGGGCGGGCACGTTGCCGTCGCGAAACTCGTCGGCCAGCGCCAAGTTCATCTCCGCCCATAGAGCCAACATCGGCTGATATCCGCTGCCGCCTTGATAGGTCGGCTGCGCCTCTCGCTTGTAGCTCTCGATAATCGTCGCATCCAGATCGACAGTGGCAATCTTCTGCTCCGGGCACCGCCGTCCCACTTCCCGCACCATCTCCTGGTTGACCTGCGCCAAAGCTCGCAGTGGGGCGCTCTCCTCGGCGATATAACTCACCTGCCCTATAGGCAACTCCTTCTGCGCCTGCTCCAGTTTGGATTCATCGTGAAACTCGTAGAGAAACTTGCGCGCCGCCGCGCAACTCGGAATGTCGTGCCCCAGCATCTCCACCAGACCTTCGTCCTCCCGCAAGCGTTCGAAATCCTCGATGCAATCTCCGCCCAGCGCATTCAAAACCAGGAAACTCTCTACATACCCGGCTTCATCCAAACCTCGGTCCCGCTGCTTAATCTGCAAGTGCTGATTCACAAGCCTCGGCACTTCCAGCGAGCGCGCAGCTTGCAGGAACAACGGAATGCCGGCGTACGCGGTGACGCATTCTTCCAATGGCTCTGGATCGAGCTGAAACAGAAACTCGCCTGCGGCGGGCGACGGTTTCTGCTTGCGGGCAATTCCCATCACGCATCCCGTAGCAATTCTGCACCCAAATGGTGCAAACCCATACCCGCTGCTCGCTCCGTCTAATGGTATTGCGGCTCGACTCCGAAATAGCCTACGGACGGATCAGGGGCATTCGACGTCGGCATTATGCCGGCCTGTTCGCATTATGCTAACATGTTCTTGTGAACGTGATCAGCAAGCGCGGCTTGAGCCTGCTGCTCAAAGGGAAATCGGCGGAGGTGGCCGAAGAGGTGGCGTCCTGGTTCAAGACCGCGGCAGCGGCGCATTGGGGAAGCATCCAAGATGTGCGGCAGTCCTTCCCCGACGCCGATCAGGTTGGCGAAGCCCTGGTATTCAACATCCGGGGAAACCGGTATCGGCTGATCGCCCACGCACAAGGAATACGACCGGGAGGAATGGAAAAAATGGGCGTAACTACGCTAAACCCAGCCAAATATGGGCGCCTCTGCGCGACCGTGTTGCCGAAAGTCATCGAGACCGATGAAGAGTTCGACCGCTTGGTCGAAGTGATGGAATCTCTGGACCGCAAACCGGATGCGACGCCGGAAGAAGTCGCACTGCGGGATCTTCTCGAAAAACTAATCAAGGACTACGACGACTCGCACTATTCGCTCCCCGACGTGCCGCCGCACAAGATGATTGCGATCCTGATGGAGCATCGCGGCCTGCGCCAAGCCGACCTGCTGCCGGTCTTTGGTTCCCGAAGCGTTGCGTCCGATGTACTGGCTGGCAAGCGCGAGCCCAGCAAAGCGCACATCCGCAAGCTGGCCGAGTTCTTTCGTGTTTCGGCGGATCTCTTCCTCTAGGTGTCTACATGAAATTTCGAACGCTCGCGATCCACTCGGGGAATGATCCCCAGGAACATCTGGGCGCCGTGATGACGCCCATTTATCAGACTTCGACCTTCGCCTTTCGAGGGGTCAATCGGCCCGGTCCCTTCGATTATTCCCGAAGCGGCAACCCGACGCGCAAGGTCCTCGAGACCTGTCTCGCCTCGCTCGAAGGCGGCACGGCCGGCTTTGCCTTCGCTACCGGCATGGCCGCCGAAACTACCGTGCTCATGATGTTCGAAGCGGGCGACGCCGTGCTGGTTCACAACGACCTCTACGGCGGCACGCACCGGCTCTTCGAACGCGTTCTGCGCGGCAAACAGATCGCTGCCCGCTACGTCGATCTGCGCGAGCAGGTGGATTTCACCGAGGACGTCAAAGCCGTTTGGATCGAATCGCCGACCAACCCGCTCATGAATCTGGTGGATCTGGAAGCGGTGGCCGCCATGGCTCACCGGCACGGCGCCATTGCCATTTGCGACAACACCTTCCTCACGCCCTATTTCCAGCGCCCGCTGGATCTTGGCGTGGACATCGTGGTCCATTCCACCACCAAGTACATCAACGGCCATTCCGACGTGGTGGGCGGCGCCGTTGTGGTCAAAGATCCGGCGCTGGCCGAGAAGATCGGATTCCTGCAAAACGCCATGGGAACCTGCGCCGGCCCGCAGGATTGTTTCCTGGTGCTGCGCGGCATCAAGACGCTGGCCGTGCGCATGGAGGAGCACAACCGCAACGCCCTCCAGATCGCGCGCTGGCTGAGCGGCCATCCGAAAGTGGCGGCGGTGCTGCATCCCGGCTTGGAGACGCACCCGCAGCACGCGCTGGCCCGGAAGCAGATGCGCGGCTACGGAGGCACCTTCTCATTCCGCCTGAAGGGCGGTCAGGACGCGGTATTCCGGATGCTGGAGAACGTCCACCTGTTCACGGTTGCCGAGTCGCTGGGCGGCGTGGAGTCGCTGATCGAGCACCCCGTGACCATGACGCATGCCTCCGTCCCCGCCGAGGTGCTGGAGCGGATGGGAATTACATCGGACCTCATCCGCATTTCCGTGGGCATCGAAGATGTCGAAGACCTGCTGGCGGACCTCGACGCGGCCCTGGCTACGCGGCCGCCCTGGCGGGCAGCTCCTTGAGGATCTCGGTCACGAACACTTTGGCATCGCCGAACAGCATCAGGGTCTTGTCCATGTAGTACAGCTCGTTGTCGATGCCCGCGAAGCCGGGGCTCATGGAGCGCTTGATCACCATGACGGTGTGTGCCTTGTCAACGTCCAGAATGGGCATGCCGTAGATCGGGCTGGACTTGTCGTTGCGCGCCGCGGGGTTGGTGACGTCGTTGGCGCCGATCACCAGGGCCACGTCGCATTCCGCCAATTCGGAGTTGATGTCGTCCATCTCGTACAGCCGGTCGTAGGGGATGTCGGCCTCCGCCAGCAGCACGTTCATGTGGCCCGGCATGCGGCCCGCCACCGGATGGATGGCGAATTTCACGTCCACGCCGCGGCGCATGAGCGCGTCGAAAAGCTCGCGAACCTTGTGCTGCGCCTGCGCCACCGCCAGGCCATATCCCGGCACGATGATCACGCTCGAGGCGGCATCCAGAATCGAGGCGGCCTCTTCCGGGGTGGCGCTGTGCACGGGGCGCTTTTCAGCGTGCCCCTGGGTCACCTGGAGCTGCCCGAATGCCCCGAACAGCACGTTGGTGAACGAGCGATTCATGGCCTTGCACATGATGATGGAAAGGATCAGGCCGGAGGAGCCGTCCAGCGCGCCGGCAATCACCAGCAGCTTGTTGTTCAGCACAAAACCCATGGCGCAGGCCGAAAGGCCCGCGTACGAGTTCAGGAGCGCGATGACCGTGGGCATGTCGGCGCCGCCGATGGGAATGATCAGCAGCACGCCGAACACCAGCGACAGGCCGGCGAAGATGGGGAAGATCCACGTCTCGGCAGGGTTGACGATGAGCCACACTCCGAGTCCCGCCGCGATCGCAAACAGCGCGAAGTTGGTGAGGTTCTGGCCGCGGTACGTGATGGGGCGCTGGGGCAGCACCTCCTGCAATTTGCCCATGGCCATCAGGCTGCCGGTGAAGGTGAGGAAGCCGAGCAGCGTTTCAAGCATGAGCGGAACCATCACGAAGGCGGGCAGAATCTCGTGAAGGTAATTGGCCCTGTAGAACTCGGCCGTCCCCACCAGCGCGGCGGCCAGCGCCCCGCAGGCGTGGGACATCGCGGTCCGCTGCGGCACCGCGGTCATGGGCATGATATACGCGATGGGTATGCCGGCCGCGGTCCCGATAAAGAACGCCGCCAGGATCCACTCCCAGTTGAACACCTTGAAGGCGAGCAGCGTGCCGGCGATGGCCATCGCCATGCCGATTTCACCCGCGAAGACGCTGCGCCGCGCGGTGACCGGCGAGTTCATCCACTTCAGAGAGAGGATGAAAAGCGCGCTCGAGATGATGTAGATGTAACTCACCAGGTGGGACATTATTTCTTCCCTCCCGGCTTCTTGAACATCTTGAGCATGCGGTCGGTGATGAGGAACCCGCTGACGATATTAGTCACGGCGGCGGTGATGGCGATAAACCCGAGCACCTTGCTCAGGGTGGTTGCCCCCTGCGCGCCGGTAATCATAATCGCGCCTACCACCGAGACCGCCGAAATGGCGTTGGTGAGCGACATCAGGGGCGTGTGCAGCAGCGGCGAAACCTTGCGGATCACCTCCAACCCGAGGAAAGTCGCCAGCATGAAGATGTACAGTGTATTCTCGATATCGGTGGACATGTAAGCTCCTGTCAGACGGTCTGCAGCGCGGCCAGTCCCATGGCTTCGCGCACGCGCGGATGGACCACGTCTCCGGCGTACGTCACCAGGGTTTCGGCCACGATTTCATCATCCCGGTCGAGGGTGAGCTGGCCGTCTTTAATGAGATACTTCAAAAACGTCGCGATGTTTTTGGCGTACATCTGGCTGGCGTGGTAGGGAATGGTGGAAGGCAGATTCACGGGGCCGAAGATCTGGACACCGCCGGCCTCGACCACCTCGCCGGGCCGCGTTAATTCGCAGTTTCCGCCGCGCTCGGCGGCGATGTCCATGACGACCGATCCCGGTGCCATGCGCTCCACCATCTCGCGCGTGATGAGGATGGGCGCTTTCTTTCCCGGCACCGCAGCCGTGGTGATGACCACGTTCTGGCCGGCCAGGACGCCGCCCATGAGCTCGCGCTGGCGGCGGTAAAACTCCTCGCCCATGGCCTTCGCATACCCGCCTTTATCTTCGGCCGCGCCAGCCTCCATTTCCAGCACCACAAAGCGCGCGCCCAGGCTCTCCACCTGCTCCTTTACCGCGGCGCGAATATCGTAGCCGCTAACCACGGCGCCCAGCCTCTTGGCGGTGGCGATGGCCTGAAGCCCGGCGACGCCCGCGCCAATCACCAGCACGCGCGCCGGGGCAATGGTTCCGGCCGCGGTCATGAGCATGGGGAACATGCGGGGCAGGGCATCGGCCGCCAGCAGCACCGCCTTGTAGCCCGCCACGGTGGCCATGGAGGAGAGCGCGTCCATGCTTTGGGCGCGCGTAATCCGCGGCATCAGCTCCATGGCGAGGAAGCTCACGCGGCGCTCGGCGAGGGAACGCGCCGCGTCGAGTGCGGTGAGCGGCTCGCCGAACCCGATGAGCGCCTGCCCCGGCCGGAGCAGCGCCAGATCGGCGGCGCCAGTCTCGGGGTTGGCGCCAAGAGAGCGCACCTGCACCACGACATCGGCCGACTGGAACACCTCCGCGCGGCTGTTGGCGATGCGCACGCCCTTGTCGGTGTATTCGGAATCCGGGAATCCGGCACGCAGGCCCGCTCCGGCTTCCATCAGGAACTCCGTGCCAGTCTTATTGAGAACGGCGATTGCGCCCGGGACCATGGCCACCCGGCGCTCGCCCGGCGATACTTCGGAAACGATACCGACAGTCATCACGAATCTAGTTTACCGTGTGAAGTGGCCGGGGCGAAGGTGGATGGTGGCTGGCTTAACGATTCCTCGTAGCCGCTGCCGTGGCATGGCGAGAGCACAACGGGCTTCCGCTCGTACGGGACACGTACCCGAAGGAGCCAGAGTCGGCACTTCCTGGGTAATTTAGATTACAGAACAATCCTAAATTAAAATCAGATTTTTCTTGTACTCGGGGTTATTTAGTGATAGAGTCAAAACGAGATAGTGAATCCCAACCTACAGGGAGGCCGGCTGAGCAACGACCGGCGGCCGATAACCTCTCCGCGCTGAGTAAACCGCACCTGGCCTTGAGGCAGAAGGGGGGTGCCGAATGGATGTTGAGAAGATATTGGCGCAATTGCGCGGGGAACATGACCTGATTGAAAAGGCGATCGTTAAAATTGAAAACCTGACGCGCAAAGGCAAGCGTGGCCGTGGCCCCCTACTAGGTTTGGTCACGAAGAGCAAGCAGAACGAGACAATGACGCCGGCCTCCGAACCATAGGTTACCTGGAGCATTGCAAACGGTGCGCGGGCGAGTTCCGCCACCTTCGCATGGTGCGACAGCCAAGTCACAAGTAGATCTTCTCTCCCAATTCGAGCCGCCCGACAGGCTTCTCCCGCTTGAGGATTGTTGTGGTTTTTCCGAATGGAGAGCCAATAGATGCCTACAGCTTCACCCGACATAATCACGCAGGAACAACTAAGCATTGGCACGGACCTCATGGAGAACGTATCTATGGCGACGCGCGTTTGTAAAATCTACATGCAAGAGCTTCAGCGTCGCATGGCTTTCGGCGGAACAATTGAGCCAGGCCCACTAACCTTTAGGCCGGAACAGATGTGTGTATGCCACGCATATTGCTGAACCGGAATCCGGGTCCGCCAGCCGGGGCATTCCCAAGACCGTGAACACCTACCGTGCCAGCCTGATGCGCAAGCTGAACATCCACGACCTGGTCGGTCTGGTCAAGTTTGCCATCGAGAAACTCACGAGCACTTCCGCGCAGCGCTGAAGTCAATGCACGCGGCGGCGCAGGCTTTGTGGCACTGCTTGTAACCCTCAAGCGACCAGATGAGATCTTCCACGGCGTCTCGCCGTTCGTAGAGACGTTCCAGCGCTCGTCTACGATTGGCATCCACGGACAACAGGCGGATGCGCTCAGCAGAGGAAGGAGCAGGAAGGGCGATCGGCATATTCTTCCCAGTACGGGCAGTATGGACGAACAGAAACAAGTAGAATACACTCTCTATTACCCGAAAAGCAAGAATAATCTGATCTGAATTTAGGAGTTCTCTGTAGTTTAAACTATCCAGGGAGTGCCAACTATGGCTCCTTCGGGTACGTAAAATCCTGGAAGTGCCTCATTTTAAGCGGCTTCTCAGACTCATCGCCATCCGCTCCGCTAATACATCGCCGGGTACCCTTCCCTCATCTCCCGAGCCTGCTGGCGCGCCGTTTCAAGCCGAATCAGAGGCCCCTTTCCGATTCCCGGGCACCAGCGCGCGGTCTTCTTCCATTCCCGGCGGCTTTCCACCAGTTCCGGCCAGAAGGGAAAAATGCGGCATTGGGTTGGCTTGGTCGCGTGGATCGAGCAGCCGTCATGGCGCAAAAACCGGCACAGGGAATTGCGCGGCATTCGCAGGCGCATCCGGTTCCGGGTGCGGTAGACGTACTGGCGTTCAAATGCCGCCGCAGTCATCCCCAGGAACCCGGCGGCCCGCGCCAGGTCGGCCTCGGTCAGGTATACGAAGCCCTCCCGGCGGCAACATTCGGTGCATCCGGACTGGCACTCGAAACGCAAATCCTCGGCGCCACCGCCGCGCTAGCCGATCTGCTCGAGCTCCGTCTCCAGCATGGCGACGTGCTCCTCTTCCTCGGCCGCCAGCTCTTCGCACAGCTCTCTTTCGAGTCCCGTTGGCAACTCCCGCGCCAGCTTCTTGAAATGGTCGCGCGTGCGGCGTTCCATTTCGAGCGCGGCCTGGTATAGCTCCACTAGCCCCGAGTCTTCCGTCAAGTGGATGCCGCGGAACAGCCAGTTGGAAAGCAGGTTTTGCTCGTCCGCCGAGAGCTCCACCACGTCTCGATCCAGGTGAGCGTGGTACTTCTCCTCCAGCTCGTGCAGATGGTCCAGCTCGGCTTCGTACAGCCGTTCCAGCACCGCGCGTTGCTCCGGGGTGCGCGCCTTGTCGCGCGCCAGCTTGTAAAAGTGGAACGAGTCCAGCTCGAACTGCACGGCGTCCCGGATGGCGCGGAAGCGCATCGAATCGCCCAGGTCGCGTCCCGGAATCACCTCCAGCTCGCCGCCGCACAGGAAGCACTTGCCATACGGAATGGCGAACCCGGTGGTCAGTTTGAAGCAGCTCTTGCAGCGCCAGGTATAGCGCACCTGTGCGCAGCAGACCTCGTCTTCTTCCAAAACTCTGCGGCACTTGGGACAAGTGGATGGCATATCAAACGCTCCCCGCGGCGGGAACTGACATGTACTCTAGCATGCCACGCGCGGCGCGCTTGCCGGCTCCCATCGCCAGAATCACGGTGGCCGCGCCGGTCACGATATCGCCGCCCGCGAATACACCCGGCACGGACGTCATTCCGGTGCGCTCGTCGATTTCGATGTAGCCCCACTTGTTGACCTTCAGCCCCGGCGTAGTCTGGGCAATGATGGGATTGGCCGTGGTGCCCAGGGCATAAACCACGGTATCCACGTCGATGGGGAATTCCGAGCCGGCCACCGGCACCGGCCGCCGCCGTCCCGAAGCATCGGGTTCGCCCAGCTCCATCTTCTGGCAGCGCATCCCCGTGACCCAGCCCGAAGAATCGCCCATGATCTCCACCGGCGCCGTCAGCCACATGAACTGGATGCCTTCCTCGATGGCGTGCTCCAATTCCTCGATGCGCGCTGGCGATTCGCGGCGCGTGCGGCGGTAAACGCAGGTCACCTGTTCGGCGCCCATGCGCAGGGACACGCGGCACGCGTCCATGGCCGTGTTGCCCGCCCCTACCACCGCCACCCGCCTGCCCATGCCCACGGGCGTGTCGTAGAGGGGCTGCCGGTAGCCCCGCATCAAGTTCACGCGCGTCAGGAATTCGTTGGCCGAAAAGACCCCGTTGTAAGCCTCGCCCGGAATCTCGGCGAACTTGGGCGATCCCGCGCCGGTCCCCACGAATGCTGCCTGGTAGCCCATCCCGCTCATGAGCTGCGGAATGGTGAACAGCTTGCCAATGACGGTATCGAGCCGGATTTCGACCCCCATTTTCTTGAGGTTTTCGATTTCCGCGTCGATGATGATGTCCGGCAGCCGGAACTCCGGGATGCCATATTTCAGCACCCCGCCGGCCACGTGGAGCGCTTCGAAGATGGTCACCTTGACGCCGTTCCGCGCCAACTCTCCGGCGCAGGCCAGGCCCGCCGGGCCGGAACCGACGATGGCGGCCTTCTTTTGGGTAGCCACATCGATGGCGGGAAACTCATCCCATCCGCGCCCCATGGCGCAGTCGGCCACGAACCGCTCCAGCCTTCCGATGGCCACCGGTTGGTATTTGGCCCCCACCACGCAGGTGATCTCGCATTGCGTTTCCTGCGGGCACACGCGCCCGCACACCGCCGGCAAGGCGTTGGTGCTCTTCAGAATCTGGTACGAGCGCTTGATGTCTTTCTGCTGGATGGCCGCGATAAACCCGGGAATATCGATCCCCACCGGGCAGCCCGGGATGCAGCGCGGTTTCTTGCAGCGCAGGCAGCGCTCGGCCTCGTGCAGCGCCGCTTCCAGGTCCAACCCGAGCGCCACTTCCTTAAAATTGTGCCGGCGCACTTCCGGCGGCTGCTGCGGCATGGGCGCGCGCTCCGGCGGTATGCTCTTGAGGTTCTTGGGGACCAGCGGCCCCGGCGCCGCTGGCGCGGGTTCCGGCAGCTCGCATGTCGAGGCCGGCTGGCCGTCGGATTCCGCTGGCATTTTCAGGCTGGCCAGTCTCGCCGATTCGCTCCGGTACCGTTCCAGCGCCTCCTTCTCCTCGCGCTCGAAGCGCTTCTGCCGCAGCGCCAGCTCGTCGAAATTCACCAGGTGCCCGTCGAAATCCGCGCCGTCCACGCACGCGAACTTCATCTTCCCGCCCACCGTCACGCGGCACGACCCGCACATTCCCGTGCCGTCCACCATGATCGAGTTCAAGCTCACAATGGTGGAAATTCCCAGCGGCCGGGTCACCTCGCAGCACGCCTTCATCATGGGAAGCGGCCCGATGGCCACCACCTCGCGGATGTCCTTCTCCGTGCCCACAACGTCCGCCAGCGCATGGGAGACGAACCCCTTGCGCCCGTAGCTGCCGTCATCGGTAGTGACGATCAGCGCATCGCTGAATTCGCGGAACTGCTCCTCCCAGAACATCAAGTCACGGTTGCGGAACCCTACAATCGAGATAGTGCGGTTGCCCGCTTTCTTGTACTCGCGCAGTTGCGGATAAACCGGCGCGACGCCCAGTCCCCCGCCCACCAGCACCACGGTCCCATTCAGTTTCCGTATGTAGCTTGGCAGCCCCAGCGGACCGATGAAATCGAGGATGGCGTCGCCTTCGCCGAGCGTCATCATCTCGAACGTAGTCTTACCCACCGCTTGAATCACCACCGTGACCGTGCCTTGGCTGGCGTTGAAGTCGGCCACGGTGAGCGGAATGCGTTCGCCACGCTCGTCGATGCGAGCCATGATGAAATGTCCAGGACGCGCAGCCCGCGCCACATCCGGCGCGTGCACGTCCCAAAGGAAAGTCGTCGGACCAAATTGCTTCCTTCGAGTGATGAAAAACACCACACCCCCTGAAAACAAACATAGTAGCAGAATTCAGGGCAAAAGAATCCGGACGTGCGAAATTACGTTCCGAGGATAGCCCTTGACGCGGCGCGGAACGGGTCCCATAATTGAGGCGGTTGGGAAGGCGCCTAGGTTATGACAGGAATGGGTATCGCGGTCGCTGGAATTGTCGCACTGGGTATGTTGGGGCTGGTGTTCTGGAGAACTGGAGGCACTTACCTCAGGTTCCGAGGAAAGAGGGTGGTGGCTTGTCTGGAAACCAAGCAGCCTGCCGCTGTGGAAGTGGCGGCGGGGCGCGCGGCTTTGAAGGCTGTCTTCGGGGAGCCGGCGCTGCGGCTGCGGGATTGCTCGCGGTGGTCCGAGCGCGGGCCTTGTGGTCAAGACTGCTTGACGCAGATTGAGGCGGCGCCGGAAGAGTGCCTGCTACGAACCATCCTGACGAAGTGGTACCTGGAAAAGGAGTGCGCCTGCTGCGGCAGGCCAATAGGGGAAATCAACTGGGTGCAACACAAGCCGTGCCTGATGAGCCCCGATCTACGTATCCGTTCCTGGAAGGACTTCCAGCCGGAGCACATCCCCCACGTCCTGGAAACCCACCGGCCAGTCTGCTGGAACTGCCTCGTCGCCGAAACGCATACGTGGTAAAGAGTGCGAATTCCTGTTCTTTTGTGGTATATTCTTTTCCACCTGAGTGACGGGAGGGAAATATATGTCCGCAGTTCGAGACATCGTGCAGAATCGCGAGCTCTTCCATGTGGGGGAGAACGATACCGTGGCCAGCGTGGTCCGGCGCATGGCGGAGAGGCGCGTCGGAGCCATCCTGGTCCTCGAGGGGGAACAACTGCGGGGAGTATTCAGCGAGCGCGATCTCATGAAGCGCGTGGTGCTTGAAAAGCTCGATCCCGAGCGGACGCCGGTCAAGGACGTCATGAGCA
The DNA here is from genome assembly GCA_963768385.1 of Bryobacterales bacterium. Lineage (GTDB taxonomy): Bacteria > Acidobacteriota > Terriglobia > Bryobacterales > Bryobacteraceae > Fen-178. The sequence goes on along the minus strand of CAVYHQ010000008.1, from coordinate 223,451 downwards.
CCGACATTGCCACCATCGATGAAACCGCCAGCCTGGAAGAAGCCATGGAGGTCATGAACGCGCACAACTGCCGGCACCTTCCGGTGACGCGCGGCTCCCGCGTGATCGCGTTCCTTTCCATGCGGGACCTCATGAAGCACGAATTGGCCAGCAAGACCGAGGAACTGCACCACATGCGGGCCTACATCCACGGGAACACATGAGCCTCAAAAGAACTTGACAACAACGCACTAAAGATTGATAATGGTCTTGTACTAAATCGCCACCGCTTGCGTGGTGGCAGGAGGATTGTTATCAATATGGGAAAGATCATTGGAATCGACTTGGGGACGACCAACTCTTGCGTCGCCGTAATGGAGGCCGGGCAACCCACGGTGATTGCCAACCAGGAAGGGTCTCGCACGACTCCGTCGGTGGTGGCATTCACCAAGAGTGGAGAGCGGTTGGTGGGCCAGGTGGCCAAACGGCAGGCTATCACCAACCCCGAGAACACGGTGTTCTCGATCAAGCGCTTCATGGGGCGCCGCTACGACGAAGTCAGCGAAGAGATGAAGATGGTGCCCTACAAGGTGACCCGCGGCGACAATGGCGACGCGCGCGTGGACATCGGCGGCAAGAAGTATTCTCCGCCCGAAATCTCGGCCATGATCCTCACCAAGTTGAAGGAGGCGGCCGAAGCCTACCTGGGCGAGAAGGTCACGCAGGCGGTGATTACGGTCCCGGCCTACTTCAACGACGCGCAGCGGCAGGCCACCAAGGACGCCGGCAAGATCGCCGCCCTGGAAGTGATGCGCATCATCAACGAGCCCACCGCGGCGGCGCTGGCCTATGGGTTGGACAAGAAGAAGAACGAGACCATCGCGGTGTACGACTTCGGCGGCGGCACCTTCGATATTTCCATTCTGGAAGTGGGCGAGGGTTTGGTGGAGGTGAAATCCACCAACGGCGACACGCACCTGGGCGGCGACAACATCGACCAGCGCATCATCGACTGGATCGTGAGCGAGTTCAAGAAAGAGAACGGCATCGACCTGGCGCGCGACCAGATGGCGTTGCAGCGCCTCAAGGAAGCCGCCGAAAAGACCAAGATGGAGCTTTCCACGCTGCTCGAGAGCGAGATCAACCTGCCCTTCATCACGGCCGACGCCTCGGGCCCCAAGCACTTGCAAATGAAGCTGACGCGGGCGCGCTTCGAGCAGATGGTGGAGGACATTATCCAGCGTTCCATGGGCCCGTGCAAGCAGGCCATGACGGACGCCAACGTCACGCCTTCGCAGATCGACGAAGTGGTGCTGGTGGGCGGCCAGACACGCATGCCGCGCATCCAGGCGCTGGTTCGCGAGATGTTCGGCAAGGATCCGCACCAAGGGGTGAACCCGGACGAAGTGGTGGCCGTGGGCGCCGCCGTACAGGGCGGCGTGCTGGGCGGCGAAGTCAAGGACGTGCTGCTGCTGGACGTCACCCCGCTCTCGCTGGGCATCGAAACGCTGGGCGGCGTGTTCACCAGGCTGATCGAGCGCAACACCACCATTCCGACGCGCAAGAGCGAGGTTTTCTCCACGGCCGCCGACAGCCAGCCGTCGGTCGAGATCAAGGTCTACCAGGGCGAGCGCGCCATGGCGCACGATAACCGGCTGCTGGGCGTGTTCCAGCTCGGCAACATTCCGCCGGCGCCGCGCGGCATTCCGCAGATCGAAGTCACCTTCGATATCGACGCCAACGGCATCCTCAACGTGACCGCCAAGGACCGCGCCACCAACAACGAGCAGAAGATCACCATCACCTCATCTTCGGGCCTTTCCAAGGATGAGGTGGAGAAGATGGCGAGGGACGCCGAGGGGCACGCGGCCGAAGACCGCAAGCAGCGCGACACCATCGAAGCCCGCAACCGCGCCGATGCCATGGTTTACAACGTGGAAAAGACGCTGAAGGAACATCGCAGCAAGGTCGGCGAGGCGGAGGCCAAGGAGATCGAATCAGCCCTGGAAGAGACCAAGAAAGCCATGGCCGACAACGATCCGGCCCGCATCAATTCGGCGACCGACCGGCTGACCACCGCCAGCCACAAGCTGGCGGAGGCCATGTATAGGTCCGCCGGGCAACCCGGCGCGCAGCAGCCGCCACCCCCGGAGCAGCCCGGCGGCGGGGACGGCAAGAAGGGCAAGGACGATGTAGTGGACGCCGAGTTCGTCAACGTGGACGACAAAAAGAAGTAAGCCGGTAGGGGCCGGGTATACCCGGCCCGGCCCCGGATTCCTATGGCCGCTCCCAAGCACGAGTACTACGACACGCTGGGCGTTCCGCGAACAGCCGCGGCGGATGAAATCCGCAAAGCTTACCGGAAACTGGCGCGAAAGTACCACCCCGATTTGAATCCCGGGGACAAATCCGCCGAGGAGCGTTTCAAGAACGTACAGGAAGCCTATGATGTGCTGAGCGATCCGAAGAAGCGCCAGATGTACGACCAGATTGGCTTCTACTCGGAGAGCGGTTTCCCGGGCGCTGGCCCCGGAGGTCCGGGAGGCCAAGCCCCCCATCCCGGCATGGATTTCAGCGGTTTCGATTTTTCGGATGCCTTCTCAAGTCCGGCCGGCGGCGCGGGCAGGCGCACGGACGCCGGCGGCGGGGGCTTCCGCGACGTTTTCTCACAGTTTTTTGGGGGCCGCGGCGCGGCCCAGCAGGCGCAACCGGAACCGGAAAAGGGCAGCGACCTCGAATACGTGATGGACATCGACTTCTGGCAGGCCATCAAGGGAACGCAGGTGCGCCTGAATATCACGCGCTACGATCTCTGCGGAACGTGCCACGGGTCGGGCGTGTCCGGCACGGGCGAGGTCACCTGCCCTCAATGCAAGGGGACCGGCAACGTCTCCCAGATGGCGGGGGCCATGAAGTTCAACCTGACCTGCCCGCGCTGTGGAGGTTTGGGGAAGCTGCGGAACGCGTGTCCCGAATGCGGCGGCGAGGGCCGCGTGACCCGCACGGAGACGGTGGAGACGCGCATCCCCCCGGGCGCGCGCAATGGCTCCCGCCTGCGCGTGCCGGGCAAGGGCAACGCCGGAACCATGGGAGCGCCCCCGGGGGATCTCTACATCACCACCAAAGTGGAGGAGCACGCCTTCTTCCACCGCGAGGGCGATAACATTGAGATCCAGGTTCCCATCGCGGTGTGGGAGGCGGCGCTCGGCGCTAAAATCGAGGTGCCCACCATCGATGGCCGCACGCTCCTCAAGATTCCCCAGGGAACCACCAACGGCCAGCGCTTCCGGCTGCGCGAGAAGGGCGTCCTGAATTCGCGCACCAATCAGCGCGGCGATCAGATTGTCGAGGTCGCCATCCAGGCGCCGGAACCGCGGGACGAGGATACGCGCGAGTTGCTGCGTAAGCTCGCCAAACTCCATCCCGAAGATCCGCGCGCCGGAATGTGGGCCAAGGTCTGATATGGCTAAGGCTAGATCCAGAGCGGCTTACATGATCTCTGCGGTGGCGGACCAATACGAGATCCATCCGCAGACGCTGCGGCTATATGAAAGGGAGGGGCTCTTGAAGCCTTCCCGCAGCGAAGGCAACACGCGACTCTACACCGATAGCGACCTTGAGCGCCTGGAAGTCATTCTCCACTTGACACGCGACCTGGGGGTCAACCTGGCGGGCGTCGAGATCATTCTCAACATGCGCGAGAAGATGGGCGAAATGCAGGCCCAGATTCAGCAGTTCATCGCGTCCTTGAACCGCGAACTGGCGGCGCGCACGGCGCGGCCACCCGAGATGGAAGGCCGCAACAGTCTCATCCCCGTGGTGAGTGCGCCTCCGCCGGCGCCGGGTGGAATCCCGTCTGGGCCCGGCGTCTCCCGCCGCAATCGGTGAGCCGAGGTAGCGCCGGCGGGATGTGCGGGGACTTGTAAGCGCACCCGCGCTTTGTGGTATATTTATTCGTAAGAACGAATAATCAAACAAAATGCAACTCCCAGTTGGTATTGTCGGCTATCGCGGCTACGCCGGGGCGGAACTCGTTCATATTCTGGAACGTCACCCTCACGTTCAGCCGCTCTTGCGGTCGGACCTCGACGACCAAGACCACGCCGCCTCCACGCGCCGCGCCCAAGGGCCGTCCAGCTTGCCATGCGACCCTAAGATCGTTCGCGCCGAAGGAGTTGTGTTGGTTTTCCTGGCTACTCCGCAGGCGGTTTCCATGGAGTTGGCGCCCGCCATGCTGGAGGCAGGCGCACGAGTGGTTGACCTCAGCGGCGCATTCCGGTTCCACAACCCGGAGACTTACACTGCCTGGTACAAAGAGCCGCATACCCAGCCCAAGCTGCTGGCGGAGGCCGTTTATGGGCTGCCGGAGTACTGCCGCGAGCGCATTCCGGCGGCGCGGCTGGTCGCCAACCCGGGCTGCTATCCGACGGCCGCCAACCTCGCCATCCGGCCGCTGGTGGAGGCCGGGGTTATCGACCGCGCGGCGGGGATCGTCTGCGACGCCAAGTCGGGCGTCAGCGGCGCCGGGCGCAAGCCCAGTCCTAAAACCAGCTTCTGCGAGGTCACGGAGAACTTCTCTGCTTACTCCATCTTCAAGCACCGCCACGTTCCGGAGGTGCTGGAAATCTGCGGACTGGAGGAAGGCGAGTTGAGCTTCACCGCGCAGCTCCTGCCGCTCTACCGCGGCATTTTGGAAACCATCTACTTCCGGGCGGTGGGTATCGCCAGCGCCGAAGAACTGCTCGCCATCTACGAGAAGCGGTACGCCGGCGAGCCGTTTATCCGGCTGTACAATCCGGGCCACATGCCCGACCTGCGCGGCGTGGCGCGGACCAACTTCTGCGACATCGGGGTCGCGTTGGACGCCAGGACCGGGCGCGCGATGGTGGTGAGCGCCATCGACAATCTGGTCAAGGGCGCGGCGGGCCAGGCGGTCCAGAACATGAATCTCATGCTGGGGCGTCCCGAAACCGAGGGCTTGCTGTGAAAGTGCTGGTCAAGCTCGGCGGCACGCTGCTCGATAGCGCGGAATCCCGTGAGCGCCTGGCGGCGCAGATCGCGGCGGCCCGCGGACGGGGAATTGAGATGGTGGTGGTTCATGGCGGGGGAAAGCAGATGACGCGGTACCTCGCCGAGCGCGGTATCGAAAGCCGCTTTGTGGGGGGGCTGCGGGTCACCAATCCCGAAACGCTGGACGCGGTGCTGAAGGTCTTCGCGGGCAGCGTCAATCACGAGCTGGTGGCCAGCCTCAACCGCGCCGGGGCGCTCGCCGTGGGACTTTCCGGCATCGACGCGTTCCTGGTGGAAGCCGTGCAACTGGACCCGGCGCTGGGCGCCGTAGGGCGCGTGACCAAATCGAACCCCGAGCTGCTACGGCTTCTGACGGCCCACGGCTACCTGCCCGTGGTAGCCTGCGTGGCCGGCGACCGGCAGGGGCAGGTCTACAACGTGAACGCCGACCAGATGGCAGTGGCCTGCGCGGCGGCCTTTGGCGCGCGCCAACTGGTCTTTTTGACGGACGTGGAGGGCGTGCTCGACGGCGCCGGGCGGGCGCAGCCCATGCTGACCGCAGCCGAGAGCCGGCGCTTGATCGCGGACGGCGTGGCCACCGGCGGGATGCAGGCCAAACTGGAGGCCGCGCTCGAGGCGCTCGCGGACGGCGTCGAGCAGGTGCGGATTGCCGCGGGCGCGGCCGAGGGCGTGCTTGAGCGGGTTCTGGCGGGTGGCGGCATCGGCACCCGCGTGGCGCTCGGCGAGGTACACGCCGCATGATCAGCGGGCTGCGCGCGGACGCTTTTGTGGAATCTTCCACCGCCCGAGGGCGGCTGGTGGTGCGCAAGGCGGTGATGCACGATATCCCGCCCATCCTCGACCTCATCAACGGGTATGCGGCTAAGGGCCTCATGCTGCCGCGCACGGAATTCGAGGTGTCGGAGGCCATTCGCGACTTCACCGCCGTGACGCTCGGCGACGATTTGCTGGGCTGTGGCGCGCTGCATTTTTACAGCCCTACGCTCGGCGAAATCCGCTCGCTGGCGGTCCACGAGCGGGCCAAGACGCATGGCGTCGGCCGCAAGCTGGTCGAAGCGCTGGTCGAGGAGGCCCAGGAGTATGAACTCGAGGCCGTGTTCGCCTTCACCTACGTCGTGGAGTTCTTCCAGAAGGTGGGATTCCACACCGTCGAGCGCGGAGCGCTTCCCCTGAAGGCGTGGAAGGATTGCGTGCGCTGCCCCAAGTTCCAGGCCTGCGATGAGATCGCCGTGCTGCGATTCCTGCGCTTGGAGCACGGGACGGAAACGCAACCGTTCTGGGGTCAAGCGCTCGGCTCGTCCGACGACCAGCTCATTCAGATCCCCACACCGCGCAACCCATAGACGATACCCCCAAAGGCGACTTCCGCCACCCCCCGCAAAAGACCGCTGAAAAAATCTACGCTTTCTGAACATTATGGATGTAGAATTTGCTTTTGGGATAGAGAAGTCTTAAAATTCAGTACGTTGATCCTACTTCTTGTGAGGCATGCATGAGAGCGCAAACGGTTGACGTGAAATCCTCAACTGGTCGGGTCCTGTGTTGCACTGTTTTCCGGCCCGGTGGGAAGAAGCTGCTGGCGAAAGGGCATGTTATCAGCGATGAAGACATCCGGGTCCTGGCATCCGAAGGCATGGAAACCATTTGGGTCACCGAGCTGGAGGATGGCGAAATCGGCGAGGACGATGCGGTCTGCGCAGTGGCCAGCGAGATGGGATGCGGGAGTTTCGAAATCCGCCTGGCGGCGGGCGGCCGGGCCAATCTCCTGGCCACCGAGAGCTGCTGCGTGCTGGTGGACGACGAACTGCTGAAACAGATCAATTGCACCGCCAGCGTGGTCATCGCTACGTCGTTGAATTTCAGTTATGCCGTTGCCGGTCAACGGATTGCCACGGTAAAGAGCGCTCCGTTCGCGGTTTCCAAGGACCAGTTGGACGCCGTCACCGGGATTTTGAAAGAGCGCGGCCCGATCCTGCAGGCGCGCCCCGTCCGGACGCCGAGTGTAGGGGTCCTCTACACAGATCCCATCAGCGGCGAGCGGGCGCGGCAGCTCTTCGAGAACATCATGCGCCAGCGGTTGGACCGCTTCGGTGTGAACGCAAACTTCGTTCTAGCCTGCACGGAAGATGAGAATTCGGTGGCGCGCTGTCTGCAACATCTGCTTCGATCCAAGCCGTGCGTGATTCTGGTGGCTTCCACCACGGCGCCGGCCGGTCCGGAAGACGTTGTCGGCCAGGCCATGTTGAAGGTTGGCTGCCAGGTGGAGCGGTTCCTGGCGCCCGTGGAGCCGGGGAATTTGCTCCTGCTATCATACAAAGATGAGGCGCCGATCATTTCAGCGCCCGGCTGTTTCCGGTCGGCCAAGCCCAACGTGGTCGACCTGGTGCTGCCGCCGCTTCTGGCCCGCTATCACGTCACAGGCTGGGAGGTGGCCTGCCTGGGACACGGCGGTTTGCTGGCGTAACAAGCTCCTCCACCCCTGCGATCCGTATCCTCCGAGCGGGTTGCAGGAGTTCTTAAACCGGGCGTCCTCCTCCGGGACGCCCGGTCTTTTTGTCTACCAACAGATGCCGCGCGCCTTCAGTTCCCGTTCCAACTGCGCCCGGGACTCAAACTGCACGGCATCCATGCCCAGCCCGCGGGCCGCTTCGACGTAAGCGGCTATGTCGTCGGTGTAGAAGCACTCCTCGGGACGGCATCCGCAGCGTTCCAGGACCGCCTGAAAAATCTCGCGCCGAGGCTTCATGGCGTGCACCTCGTATGACAGAACACAATCGTGGAAGTGGCGCAACATGGGGTAGTTCTCGCGGATCATCTCGAAATGGATGGCGTTGGTGTTGGAGAGCAGCAACAGCCGGTAGCGGGCCGCGAGACCTTCCAGCATGGCCTCGGGGATCAGAGGATCGGTGAAGATGCTGCTCCATAGCTTGCAGAAACCGGCATAGTCTATGTCGAGGTCGAGAATCCGGGAGATCTGCGCGACGAAGTCTGGCGGCTCGATGAGACCGGTTTCGAAGCGCTCCACCAGATCGGTGGCGGCGATGCGCCGGCGAATCTCCGCCGCGTCATACGGGCAGACGCCCTCCAGCGCTTGAAACCCGCGCTGGAAATCGAAATCGACGAGCACTCTGCCGAGGTCGAAAATGATGGCTTTATACATGGGGCATCTTCAACGATAACCGATGGCGCGGCCCAGGTCCGATTCCGCCGGCGCCACTGCTCACCCACGGCGGCGTTAGGTGCGTTACGATGGCGTTCGGTCCCCCCGACCGGAAGAGACTACCCCATGGCCCAAACGGATGAACCCCCAGGAGATGAGACTGCCCAGAGCGACAGCGGCGCCCCCGATTCGTCGCCCGTCGCGACATGCCCCGTGGTCGGGATAGGAGCTTCGGCCGGAGGCTTCGAGGCGTTTGGCGAGTTGCTGAATGCGCTTCCGAGCGACACCGGGATGGCATACGTGCTCGTTCAGCATCTCGACCCGCGGCACTCGAGCGCGCTGGCCGGGCTGCTCAGTCACCGAACGGAATTGCCCGTGGTCGAAGTAGCGCACGGGATGGTGGTCGGTCCCAATCGGATATACGTGATTCCTCCCAACGCCAACATGACCATCGCGCGAGGCGCTCTCAGCCTGACGCCGCGTCCCGAACCTGGCGAACGATACATGCCGATCGACTTCTTTTTCCGCTCTCTGGCCGAGGATCAGAAGGGCAAGGCTATCGGAGTCATTCTGTCCGGAGCGGCAACCGACGGCACTCTCGGCCTGAAGGCCATCAAAGCCGAGGGAGGGATCACGTTTGCCCAGGATGAATCCGCCAAGTTCGACGGGATGCCGCGAAACGCCGTCGCGGCCGGGGTGGCGGATTTCGTGTTGCCCCCGGATGAAATTGCCCGGGAGCTGGCCGCGATTGCGCGTCATCCATACCGCACGGGTGGCGCGGCGCCCAGCTTCCACGAGACGCATGCGTTTCAGAAGATCTTAGGGCTGCTCAAGACCGCCGTCGGAGTAGACTTTTCACAATACAAGCCGAACACGCTCTTGCGCCGGATGGAGCGGCGGATCGTCTTGCAGAAGGCCGGCGATCCGGATCACTACTTTCGAATACTGCAACAAAACCCCGCCGAGGTCCGGGCGCTCTCCGAGGACCTTCTCATCAGTGTCACCGAGTTCTTTCGCGACCCGCTGGTCTTCGACGCACTGAAAGAGAGCGTCTTCCCCGCGATGGTGCGGGAACGGCAGCCTGGCCAGCCAATCCGGGTCTGGGTTCCGGGATGCTCGACGGGCGATGAGGTTTATTCCATCGCCATCTGCCTCATCGAATACATGCAAGACGCCGGAGTGAACTTCCCGGTGCACATCTTCGGCACGGATGCCAGTGAGAGGAGCATCCAGAAGGCCCGGGCCGGCATTGTCAGTCCCAGTAGTTCGGCCGCGATATCTCCCGAGCGGTTGAAGCGCTTTTTCGTGGAAGTGGACGCCGCATACCAGATCGTCCGCCCGATTAGGGACCGGTGTGTTTTTGCCGTCCATAACCTGGCCGCCGACCCTCCGTTTTCCCGAATGGATCTGATCAGTTGCCGCAATCTATTGATCTATCTGGGACCGGCCTTGCAGCAACGCGTCTTGAGTACGCTGTTCTACGCCTTGCAGCCCGACGGCTGTCTGCTCCTCGGCAGCACGGAGACTCCCGGGAGCCTGGCGGAGTACTTTACTCCGCTCGATAGCCAGCACCGGATTTACGCCCGGAAACCAGCGGCGGACCGGCATGGATTCGAGCTGCCCGCCCGCGTGGCCACGTTCCCCGTTTTCAAGCAGGACGAAAACTCGCTGGCCGGCGAATCCAAGGTGCGAGAGGGCGCTCCGCTCAGCCCTCTGCAAAAGCAGGTGGATCGTATGCTGCTGGCCGAATACGCGCCGCCTTCGGTGGTGATCGACGACAATTTTTGCATTGTCGAGTTCCGCGGACACGTGGGGCCGTACCTCGCCCCGCACGCGGGCGAAGCCGATCTGGGTCTGTTCCGCATGCTGCGCGAGGATGTGGCATTGCATGTGGGGGCGGCCGTCGAAGAGGCGCGGCAAAAGAACATGGGTATCCGGGTGGAAGGCATCCCGGTCTCCCTGGGCGGGCAGCGGACCATCGCATTGGCCGTTACTCCGCTCCCCACCGCTGAGTTAGGGCGGCATTTCCTGATCGCCTTCGAGGACGATCCGCGAGCCGCCGCGGGAGGGACGGCCCCGGCGGATGCGGCGGCGAATCCGGAGGTTCCGCCCGATTCCCTGGGGCGGATTTCCCAGTTGGAAGCGGAATTGACGTCCACGCGCCGGTATCTGCAATCCATCATCGAGGAACTGCGCTCGGCCAACGAAGAAGCGCAGTCTACCAATGAAGAATTGCTGAGTTCGAACGAGGAGTTGCAGACCGCCAAGGAGGAGCTGCAGGCCTCTAACGAGGAGCTGCATACGCTTAATGCGGAAATGGAGGGCCGCAACGCGGAACTGAAGATCCTGACCGACGACCTGCTCAACCTCCTGGCCAGCCTGCAGACTCCGATTCTGATGTTGGACGCATCCCTGCGCATCCGGCGCTTCACGCAAGTATCGGAAAAGCTGCTCAACCTGATCTCGACCGATATCGGGAGGCCGGTTTCCGACCTCCAGCCCAGGATTAACTTGCCCCAGTTGGAAGAGATTATCTCGCAAGTCGTCGCTACACTCGCTCCCGACGAGCGGGAGGTGCAAGATCGGGAGGGACGGTGGTACTCCCTTCGAGTGCGGCCGTATCGCACCAGCGAGAACCGGATCGAAGGCGCCGTCCTCCAGTTGATCGACATCGATGAGTTGAAGAAGACCCTGGAGCAGGTCAAGCACGCGCGGGATTACGCGTCGGCCATCGTCGAGACCGTCCGCGAACCTTTGATCGTGCTCGACCCGGAGCTCAGAATCGAGACGGCCAACCGGGCCTTCTTTCAAACCTTCCGTACGTCGCCGGAAGAGAACCTGAAGAAACCGATTTACGAGGTGGGCGGAGGCCAGTTCGACTTCCCCAAGCTCCGCGATTTACTCAATCGCGCAGCGCAAACGGATTCCAGCATCGAGGACGTTGAGATCGAGCGCAATTTCGAACGGATTGGCCGCAAGACGATATTGTTGAACGCGCGCCGCATCGAGCAGGAAGAGGCCGGACTGATCCTGCTGGCGTTCGAGGACATCACCGAGCGCAAGCGCGCCGCCGAGGCCCGTTACCGCCGGTTGTTTGAGGCCGCCAAAGACGGCATCCTGATAGCGGATCGAGGCACGGGCGAAGTCACGGATGCAAACCCGCACCTCGAGACTCTGTTCGGCTACCGGCGAGAGGAACTGGTGGGCCGGAGATGGTGGGAAACGGAACCTCTCCGCGACCTTCCCGACGTGAAATCCACGCTCGAGCGGATGCGTGTGCAAGACGTGGCGCGCTTCGCCGACCTGCCGCTGAAATCCAAGAGCAACCGCGCGGTGCATGTGGAGCTGGTGGCTAACGAGTACGCGGAAGGCGAACGAAGCGTAGTCCAGTTCAACATTCGCGACATTACCGACCGCAGAAGGTTCGAACGTCACCTCCAGCACACTCAAAAGTTGGAAAGCCTGGGTTTACTCGCCGGGGGCATCGCGCACGACTTCAATAACCTGCTCACCGGGATCATGGGAAACGCCAGTCTGGGATTGACGGAACTCCCGGATTCCGCTCCCATCCGGAGATATTTCCGGGAAATTGTGAGCGCCAGCGAGCGCGCGGCGGATTTGACGCGCCAGTTGCTGGCCTACGCGGGCAAGGGCCGGTTTGTGTTGGAGCGAATCGACCTGTCGCAACTGGTCAGGGAAATCGAGCCGCTGATCCATACTTCCATCCCCAACATGGTGGATATCCAACTGGACCTCGAAGCGGGCCTCCCATCCGTCGAGGCGGATCCGGGGCAGATTCAGCAACTGGTTATGAATCTGATCATTAATGGCGCGGAGGCCATCGGAGAGCGCAACCCGGGTGCGGTGGTCATCCGGACGGAAACTCGCAATCTGGACGCGGAGGAGATACGAAGGGAGTTTCCCAACGATCAACTTAGTCCAGGTTCCTATGCCGGCATCGAGGTTCGCGATACCGGCTCGGGTATGGATGAGGCCACCAAGAACAGGATCTTCGATCCCTTCTTCACCACCAAGTTCCAGGGCAGGGGTCTGGGGCTGGCGGCGGTGTCCGGTATTGTGAGGGCCCAAAAGGGCGTCATACGCGTCTACTCCAGCCCCGGCCGCGGGAGTTCGTTTCAGGTCCTGTTCCCGGCAGTGGCGGCCAAGCCAGCGGACCACGGCCCTCGGATGCTGGCCACCGAAACCGCCGCCGGCGGCACGGTTCTTTTCATAGACGACGAGGAAGCGCTGCGACGCCTGGCCCAATCGGCGCTCGAGCACAACGGCTGGCGTGTGCTCCTGGCCGAAAATGGCGCCGAGGGTGTTCGGTTATTTCAGGAGAATCAGGACCACATCACCGTCGTTATCCTGGACATGACCATGGCCGTTATGGGTGGCGAGGAGGCGCTGGACCGCATGAAAGCCATCCGCCCGGGTGTTCCGGTGATCATATCGACGGGCTACGGCGAAATGGAGGCGGCGCGGCATTTCGCCGGGAAAGATATGGCCGGTCTTCTGGAAAAGCCCTACACGGTGGGCCAACTGATGGAGGCCATGGCGGTGGTGCTGGGGCGATTGTAATTTCGATTGATACCATTGACACATCCCTCTTTATGCGTAATATTATACGTAGAATTATACGGTTCGCGCCGATATGTAGCGCAGAGGAGAGATGAGATCAAAATGGCTGCCACCGATCTAGCCTTTCGTGGATATGGATTGTTCAGCGACGAGGTGTTCAGCTCTACTGACCTAAACAGGAGATCGGCAGAGGTTTTGAATCACGCCCGCAGGGCCCCGGTTACAATCGCACGCAACAATGAGCGATTCGCGCTCATGAGACGCGAACAGGCTGCCTCTCTTGTCAAGGGGCTCGCGCAGATGATAGAAGCCACACAGTTAGCACAGGGAGCCATCGCGCTTCGGAGGAATCAGCCAGATGCAGTTCCGCCGAGCGTTACTTGGGTGAAGACGTTTGACGAGGAAGATCGCTTGTCGATGCTTACGGAAGTGCTTACTGCGTGCGTTCAGGCGTCCGCCGCCGACGCATGGGAAACCGTTGGGGATATCATCCACCAATGGCGTGAGAGTGCCGCGGTTGCAGAAAGCGGAGTGTTGCGTCAGGCCATGGATTCTATTGCGGACGAGCAACGCCCCACTGATCCAGGACCGCCGCCAGTTGCCGAGTAGGATGCCTGTGAATTGGCTGAGTCTGAGAAATGATCGAAGAGGGGACGGGCGATGCCGCGCCATCTCTCGATCTAACGATCCCAAAAGGACTTGTGCCGGCCGGGGGTGTCTGGACCCTGGTCGCGCACAACAAGAATGTCCTCAACGGTTGGGATTCGCTCTGCCATAATACCCCTGAGGGCGCGCGACGCTGTTACGGTAACGCCATCCGGCCAGCGCATCGCTTCAAGATAATCAATGCAGGCTTCAGCGGTTGCGAAGGTGATTGCGGCGCTGGTGATATGCGCCGCGCCGCCATACCAGAAGCTCATCGAACCGCTGGAAGGCGAGACGGACAACGGGCCGGAAGCGGAGTTGGACGGGGAGCCGTTCTAAGCGTCAAACTTCCGGTACTCTTCCATCCTAGTTGGCGACCTCTGGGGTCGTCTTCTTCAACGATCGCTTCAGGGCCTTTATGGTGATCTCCATGTAGTCGGCCAGTGCATCCAAATCGTCCTCGGTTTGGGCCTCTCCAAACAGTTCGAGCTTCGCATTGAAATCGCCCGATAATGCCCACGAGTAGGAGCGCATCTTAGGTGGCAACACGACCCTTAGCGTTTGCTTTGAGAGGTCTCCGGGTTTCCTTTGGCTTTCGGCGGGGGGCTGCTGCACAGGTGGCCCTTCTGCGGGCTGTTCGGTAGTTGGGGCATCCACAACACTTAACTCCTGTTTCGGCACGCCGGTTTCGGAACCGTCAAGGAAAGCCCATTGTCCGTCTTCCGAGAATGCCCGAACGCGGCGGGGTTCTGGAAGTTGTAGTATTCCTTGCATTTCCCACTGTACATAGTCACCGATCTGGACTTTCCTATCAGGATCTTCGCGCTCTTCATTCGATTCTACCACGCTCAAAGGCGATATTCCAGCGTAAACTAACGTGGCCCTAAAGTCCTTCAGGAAGTCTCTTACATATTTGTGATTGAATCCTTTACCAGCGATCAACTCAGAACTGAGAGTTGTATCCGAGGGTAGGCCAGAGGAATACTCCTTGAGCAGATCTCGGTAGATTTGCGGCCCCGTCGCCGCGTCTTTGAGGGCCTGCTGGCGTTTCGGATCACCTGGTTCCCTCGCAACGATATCCACACCACGCGGAGTCAGCTTGAACCGCCCATCGACATCAGCGAGGAGTCCGAAACCCTTCAGGGCCGATAAGAGGCGGCCGGCGTCTCCAGTGAACTTTTCGTAGCCCATATGCTTTACCAATGCATCCTTGGGTGAAGCGACGATCCCATCGGCCTTGAACCAAGGGGTGATCTTCTCTATGGCTGTCTTCAGGCTCACGCTCGGATAGTTCGGGCTTCGTTGCCTAGTTTTCTGCTGTTCAGGAGCCTTTTCGTTCTCATCTGGCGTCATCGGATCTCTCCTGATAGGATATTAGCGCTATTCCGGTCTGTATGCAATAGCCTGCGATAAAAAGCCGATAAAAAGTGTTGCCCTACTGCCGAAACTCAGTTACACTGTAACCGTGAGAAGAGTTGAAGCCCATGTCGTTCCCTCAGGGACCGGCGGCATGGGCCAAATGGGAAGGCCCAATCCGACGCTTTCTTAAAGGGTCATCGGATTGGGCCGTGGTTGCAACCGTACTCCCCGCAGGCTGGCTTGCGACGGCCTGCGGCTTCATCGGAGGGCGTCTAGCTGGCGCTAGGAGCGGCCTTATAAACCGCAATGCTCTGCCCTGGGCATGGGGTCCGATCCCCCCGCCCTCCGCTCAAATTATATCATCAAAGCCGGCGGTCACCAAAAGTTTTTCCCCGTAAGCCATTACATGTATTAAACTTGCTATACTGGATAGTTATGTCTGGGCCACCACCGTGATAGGATATTGTTGTAGCACCGTTGGTTTTTGTACCTAGACACAACGATCTTCGTTGTTTTTTCGTTGGAACTCCTTTATGCTATCTACAGGTGAACTCTAATGGCTGCGCCGATTCTTTCCAGCACGACCGCCGTCTCCAACTGGTCTCCGGTCCTCGTCCCTGGACCGGAGTGGCGTTCGTTTGAACAATTCCGGGTTGCAGGCAGTTCTGCGCTTGATGGCGTTACGCTGGGGTCTGTCGCAACCCTGCACAACAAATCGAAGGTCTTCCGCATACTGCGGGATGACGATTTTCAGCGTGTCGTGGGCCTTGCCGCAGAGGTGCATCGGCTAAAGCAAGGGATTACGTTTGTTGTCACAGCGGCCAGGGTCGTTGCGAAGTATCCCAACGATCCCGACAGCATTCAGCTCCTGTATCGTTCGGCATCGCTACTGAGCGAATCGAGCATACTCCCCGAGCGAGAGGGGCACGATATATTTCACATCACGCCAGAAGAAGTCGAAGAACACAAAGAAGAGGGTTTCAATATTCCGGCTTCTGAAATTCCACGCCCACAGTTGTGAGTGAAGACCTTCCGCCAATTCGTACTCTAGGAGAACTCGAGGAAAGGCTCAGTTCTTTATCTCACAGCGACGCCGCACTCACCGCAATCAAGCAATTTGCGGCCGGGATGAAAGACTCCCGTGAAAGGATAGCCGTTCTCAACGCTTCTGGGGCCATCGTGCGTTCGCCGATTTTGTCGGAGGAGACCAAGGCCCTCGGGTTCAACGATCCAGACGACGATTTCACGTTTTTGCAGGGCGATGTGATCTCTACGGAATCAGCGTATTTTCTGGGGGAGCGCGTTACGGGCGCGCCAAAGTACGTCGTCCTCAGTTCCTCCTGTGATCTCATGCCCGGCAGACGACAATGTGCGGCACTGCTGCGCATAAAGGAGATTCGGGAGGGGGAGCCGGACGTATCAGCAAAAATGAACGTGCTGTTAAGGTTCATGCGGACTGACTCGATGTACTTGCCGGCGCTCCCCTTAGACGACCCAGACGTTATCTGTAATGCCATCAAGTTTGACGGCCTGTGCCAGATTCGATCCGCTGACTTGGCGCTCTCGAATCGAATTGCCTCTCTAACCCTGGTCGGGTGGAGGATCTTTGCCTCATTCTCGCGAATGGTAATAGCACGGGCAAACCCGCGTGAACCGCAGATGCGGAGGGCACTTGAGCAGAATCTTTTCACTCTTCCCGCCGAATAGTGGCTCAATGGTAATAGTCCCCATCGAGCAATACGATGGAATCGTGGACACCCCAAAGTCCCGAAAACCCAGTTCGACGTGGTGGTGCGAAGCCTGCTGAGCGCGGCCCCCATGCCAATGGCTGATATACCGCGCAAGCGGAAGCCGAAGCCCCCGAAGCGCCGCATGGAGAAGAAGCTCAGCTAAAAAGCTGGTGGCCCTGACGGGATTCGAACCCGCCGCCTCCGGTTTTCACAATCGGTACCCTCCCAACGCCGAGGTCAGAGCGTTTCAAAACGATGCCCCAGGCGTTTTGCATGAGCTGCAGGGCCGCTCGTGTTTGACCGAGAACCCGTACTACCCGACGCGGGTTGTTCCCCAATGCGCAACCACGTTTCAGAAAAAGCGCGTACCCGCCTTCGGCGTTAATTCTCGCATACGGCCATTTTCGGCCCGATTCAAGAGAAATCTGCGTTCCGATTCGACCCCGTCCACACGCTATTCACTTTGAGCCTCAATCACTTGCGGACGAAGGCGCCAGGCCTGTCAACACCAGATATTGTGGTCGGGGGAATCGTCACTTTGTCCAGGTAGACAAATCACGCTCGTTTTTTCTCTTGACATCCGTCTCGATTAGTACTAATTAATTAGTATGAGGCAACCGAGTTCGACCCCGACCGGGCAGGAACTGGAGATCATGAAGATCGTCTGGGAGCGCAAGCGCGCCACCGTCCGCGACGTTTATGAGGCGTTGCTGGAGCGGCGTAAAGTGGCCTACACCACGGTCATGACCATGATGAAGATCCTGGAACAGAAGAAATACCTGAAAAAGAGCCAGGTGGACCGGGCCTACGTCTACCGGCCGGCGCAGCCGCAGCGCCAGGTGATCGGCGCCATGGTCCGGGAGTTCGTCAACCGGGTGTTCAACGGCTCGGCCGAGCCGCTGCTGGTGCACCTGGTGGAAGAACACGACCTCTCGCGCGAGGAATGGGAAGAGATTGCGCGGCTGCGGAGGAAGTCATGAGCGCCAACCTGATATGGGCCAACCTGGTGGCGTACAGCCTGCAAATCGGGCTGCTGGTGGGGCTGGCGGCGTTCGTTCCGGCGGCGCTGCGGCTGCGCCTGCCGGGCGCCCGGCTGGTCTACTGGCACGTTTTGCTGGCGGCCTGCCTGCTGCTTCCGATGGTGCGGCCGTGGAAGCAGGAGCCGGCCGGCGCCGTGCAGGTTTCCACCTCCGTGGCGGTGGTTGTGCCCGCGCAGCCTGTGCCGCGGCGAAGCCTTCCACCCAGCGAGATCGCTTTGCTGCTGCTGGCGGCGGGCGCGCTGGCTCGCCTGGGCTGGCTGGCAGCGGGATTCTGGAAGCTGCGCCAATACCGGCGGCATTCTCACCCGCTCGAACCGGCGTCTTCCTGGAGCGTGGAGGCCGATCTGCGGATTTCCGGCGACGTGGCCAGCCCCGTGACCTTCGGCGTGCGAAGACCCGTGGTCCTTCTGCCCGCGCAGTTTCCGGAGCTCGACGCGCACATGCGGGAAGCCATCCTCTGCCACGAGGTTTTGCACGTGCGGCGCCGCGACTGGCTTTTCACGGTGGTCGAGGAGCTGGTGCGCGCCGTCTTCTGGTTCCATCCGGCCATCTGGTGGCTGTTGGGCGAGATTGGCCTGGCGCGCGAGCAGGCGGTGGATCGCCAGGTGGTCGAGGTGACCCAGTCGCGCGAAGGATACGTGGATGCGCTGTTGGCTATCGCGGGCGCCCGGCCGCGGCTCGACCTGGCCCCGGCGCCGCTGTTCCTGCGCAAGCGGCACTTGAAGCAAAGAGTGATTTCAGTCTTGAAGGAGGTTCGTATGTCGAGAACGCGTTTGATATCCGCGCTGGCCGCGGGGCTGGCAATTCTGGTAGCGGCGTGCTGGTTCGTGACCGGCGCCTTCCCACTGGCGGCTGCGCCCGAAGTGGTGAATGATTCGCCCGGCGTGACGGTAGATCTGGGTGGTGCCGGGGTCATGCACCGGACGGGTGTCGCCTATCCGGAGGCAGCGCTCAGGCAGGGCGTGCAGGGAACCGTGGTGGTGGAGGTGAAGCTGGATGCCAACGGCAACGTCGGCGACGCGCACGTCGTGAGCGGGCCGGATGAGTTGCGCAACGCCGCGCTGCAATCCGTATTGCAGTGGCATTTGATGAAGAACCTGGCGGGGAGTTCGCAGCAGGTGAGCATCTCGTTCCGCTTGCCGGCTTCCTCCCCCATGCAACCTCCCGCCGCGGCGGCCGGCGTGGCCGGCGGTGTATACCGCGTGGGCGCCGGCGTCGCGACGCCGGTCCTGGCCCCGGACGGTCGGCGGTTAACGCCTCAGCCCGCCTGGGTGGGCCGCACGCTCACGAGCATCACTGTGTCCGGCCTTTCGGACCAGGCGCGGGCCGATCTGCTCTCACAAATGCCGGTGCACGAGGGCGACACGCTCTCGGTCGAATCGCTCCTGAGCGTCACTCGGGTGGCCAGGGGATTCGACGAACATCTGTCGGTCGGCGTGACGTCCGTGGGCAGCAGTGAAGCGACCCTGGAGGTCATGATCCTGGGCGGCACAAGGACAGTGACACTATCGACAGCGGCGGGAATCGTGACGGCGACTGTGCCGGCGGCCTCTGCCGACACCAGCGCGAACCCGCCATCAAGGATCAGGGTCGGCGGCAACGTGCAACAGACCAAGCTGATTTCCCAGCCGCGCCCGGTGTATCCTCCGGAAGCCAAGGCGGCGCGCATCCAGGGCGTCGTCAAGCTCAATGCCATCATCGGGAAAGACGGCACCATCCAGAATCTTGAAGTGATCAGCGGCGAGCCTGTTCTGGTTCAGTCCGCGCTGGACGCCGTCAGACAGTGGGTGTACCAGACCACGCTCCTGAATGGCCAGCCGGTCGAGGTGATGACTCAGATCGACGTGAATTATACGCTGTCTCAGTAGCTTCCGCCCAGCACGTTCTGGACGAACGCCCGCTCGATGGGCCAGTATCCCAGAACGCGCCGGCCTTCATTCCGGAAGGCGCCGGAAGTCAGGACGCCGCTCAGATCGGCGGGGTTGGGTTTCTGGTGCTCTTTCTCCATCATCTCCCGTAACAGGCTGGTGGTGCGTGTAAGTTGAGATGCCAGGTCCGCCGCATCCCGCTCATCGCGGCAGCGGACGTCCAGCTTGGCCGCCAGCCCGTGGCCTTCGGGGGCGAATGCCAGGGTCACGGTTTCGGCCCGCTCCATGCTGCTGGCGAACATGCGCGTGCCGGCAGGAAGGCTGTCGCCGGATTTCAGCACGGAAGTGGGAATGGAGAGCCAGACCGGCGCGGCGGGAACCTGCAGGTCCGGGCCGGAGACGGCGCTCTCCAGGCGCAGGGCCGCCGATTCGTCGGGGCTCACCGCCAGTGCCATCAGGTTCGACCGCAGGGGGAAGAACGAGATGCGCCGCTCCGGAGCGCTGCCGGTCATGCGGCAAAATGAGTTGTTGCACTTGCCGTTCTGGCTTTCCACGTAAGCGCGCAGGCTCTTCCAATCGAAGCGCCCCTTGAGCAGCAGGAACCGGCCGGTGGGGGCAAACGCGACGAGCGCGGCGTCCAGATCTTTCTTGTAATCGAATTGGGTCTGGCGAACGAAGCTCTGGTACTCGGGGTCCTCACCGGCTTTGGAACCGTCCAGCAGTTGCAGAACTCCGCCGCGGCGCAATTCGCTGAAATCGATATACGCCACCAGCGCGTCCTCCGCCGGCATCCGCCGGAGCAGTGACGCCGTGGCGAAGGAGCGCGCCCGGTACCACGCCACTCCCCAGACCGAAACGCCGCAGACGGCGGCGATCCCCACGACCATCAGCCATGCAGGAGGTTTAGCGCGCATTTCTCACACTCCAAGAAGGAGAGATTGCGTAGAAGGGCGAAAACCGGGGGACAGACGGATGCGTCCACGCGGCGGTGCGCCGACACGGTGCTTGGGCGAGGGATGGGGTGCGCCTTGGGACGCATTCGTCAGTCCCCAGGTTTTCGCAGAGCATTCGGGTGGCGGAGGCATGAAGCCGTGAGAAATGCGCTTTATGGCTCACCAGAGCAGTATCACACAGCGACGCTTTCAGCGGCGCGCGCTTCCTTCCACAACCGTATGTACGGGTCGAGACCGCGCATCAATTCGCGGAAGTCTTCGAGCGCCAGGGACTGCGCTCCGTCGCTGACGGCCTTCTCGGGGCAGGGATGCACCTCGACGAGCAACCCGTCCGCCCCCGCCGCCACGCCGGCGCGCGCCAGGGCCGGGACCAGGCTGCGCTTGCCGGCGGCATGGCTCGGGTCGAGAACCACCGGCAGGTGCGTCAGTCTCGTTGAGCACCGGGATGGCGGAGATGTCGCAGGTGTTTCGCGTGGCGGTCTCGAAGGTCCGGATGCCGCGCTCGCAAAGAATCACGTTGGGGTTGCCATGGGCCACTATGTATTCGGCGGACATCAGCAGTTCCTTGATGGTGGAACTCATGCCGCGCTTCAGCAGCACGGTGCGGCCGCAGGAACCGAGCGACTTCAGCAGCGCAAAGTTCTGCATATTGCGCGCGCCCACTTGCATGCAATCGGCATACTCGGCCACCAGGTTGACGTCCCGGTCGCTCATGATTTCGGTGACAATGCCCAGTCCAGTGGCGTCCTTGGCCTTGCGCAGAAGCTTGAGTCCCTCCAGCTCGAGGCCCTGAAAATCATAGGGCGACGTGCGCGGTTTGAAGGCCCCGCCGCGCAACACGCGCGCCCCCGCCGCCGCCACGCTTTCGGCGGTCCGCATAATCTGCTGTTCGCTCTCCACCGAGCAGGGTCCGGCCATCACGATGAACTCGCCGCTGCCGATTTCGAGGCCGTTCACCTTGATCACCGAGCGGCCCTGCTTGAATTCCTTGCTGACGAACTTGTACGGCGCCGAGATGCGCACGGCGCGCTCCACTCCGGGCGTGGCTTCGAGAGACTCGAGGCAGGCGGTGACGTCTCCCACGCCCACCGCCCCGATCACCACGCGTTCCTCGCCTTCGATGGAGTGGACCTTATAGCCGAACTCGCGAATGCGTTCGCAGACGTGGTCGATTTCCGCCCTGGTGGCATGTGGCCGCATCGAGATAATCATGTTTCCCCCAAAAACAAAAAACCCACTCTCCCGAGTGGGCTGGCTTGCAAATGTTGTCTCCGCCAACGCCACTCTACCGGCTGAGCCGGTAGGTAAACGAGCTGGCGAAGCGGTACGACATCGAAATATGAGTATACACCAAACTACGGCAGCATGGCCTCCACCGGCCCCGATCGCGCACTCTCGTTCCCCGACTTATCGATGGCGCTCACGGCGTAACGGTACGTCTTGCCATGCTCGACGTCGCGGTCCGAGTAGCTGGGGACCGACACCAGGCCGCCAATCTTCGCGAACGGACCGGCGCCGGTAGAGCGGTAGACGAGGTAGCCGGCCAAGTCCGGTTCGGTGTCGCCTTCCCAGGAGAGCTCGATGGAATTCGGCGCGGTGGCGGCATTGAGACCTACCGGCACGGCGGGCGGGAAGCGGTCTTCCGGGGTGATGCCGGCCTCTTCGGAAGCTTCGCTTTCCGCTTCCGTATTGTTGGGGAGCTTGACGATGGTCTGGACCTGGTAGATGTAGTGCTTGCCGAACTCCGCGGCGGAGTCGGTCCAGGAGGGTTGCGGCACGTTGGCCACCGGCGCGAAATGGTCGCTGCCGGAGCGCCGGTAGATGCGAAAAGTGTCACCGCGCGCCCGCCAGGTGAGGCGCACGCCTTCGGCGGTTGCCTCGGCACGCACTTCCGCGGGCCTCTCGGGAGGCGCAACCACTTGAAGATTCACGAAGTTCGACCAGCCTACGGTCTTGCCCCTGGCGCTCAAAACGCGGACCGCCAGGGTGGCCTCCTTGTCGGTCCATGCCGCCGCGGGGATTTCGTAGCGAGCCACCCCGTTGTTCACCGGGCCTTCGGGAACCTCGGTGGCGCGAGCCGCCCATTCCTCTTGACTGAAAGGCGGCTCCGCGGTGCCAATGCGCAGGTCCAGCTTCAGGGGCGTTTTGATTGCCTTGTCTTCGGTGGTGCGCGGTGGCACCGTGAACTGGACCATGATGCGGCCACCGCGCTGGATGGCGGCAAGGTCGTTGACACGGGTCGGAATGTTGGCCAGCGGGGGCAGAGGATCCCCGGTGTAACCGCAGCCGGTGGTCAGAAGCGCGGCCGCGGCCATCAGCGCGGGGAGAATTCGATGCATGACTACTGAATCACCACCGTGTAAGCGGGAGAGCAGGCTTGCTGCGAGCCGGCGGTGGCGCAAACCGTCAGTTGAGTGGCGCCGGCGGCCAGATCGGCCGGGATCGTGGCGTTGACCTGCTGCACGCCCGGAAAGCCCGGGGCCGCGCCTGCGTATGGCGGGATCAGGTTCTTCCGGTCGGCAATCTGCACCGACACCGTGGCGCTGGTGGGAATGCCGGTGGCGAAGATCTGCAGGGCGCTTCCCGCCTTTGCGGGGGTGGCAGCGGTGTTCTCGGCGTTGTCCTGGTTGAGTACGCCATGCGCGAAAATGGCGGGCCAGACCGGCGCCAGCGCCACTACTTGCGGCGCGCTGCTCGAGCCATCCACCGTCACCACCAGGGTGGCGGAGGTCTTGGATCCCAGGCTCGCCGGAACCTGGAGGTTGATCTGGCTGGCTCCCACGTAGAGCAGCGTGGCTGGGCTGCCATCGAAGGTCACCGATACGAGCTTGCCGGACAGGTTGGCGCCCAATAGCGTGCCCAAAGAGCCCGGCACCAGCGGCGTCACCGCGAAAGTGGCCGCGTTCACCACCGCGTTCACCGTTGCCACCGGCGCGGGCGGAGTGGGTGTCGGAGGCACCACCGGCGCCGCCTGCACCGTCAAGGTCACGGGAATGGTAGCATTCCCCGCGAGCGGCCCGGCATCGATGACGATCTTGGCCTGATAGGTGCCTGCCGTGAGGCCTTGCGGCAAGGCCCAGACCCGCACGCTGCCGTCGTTCTCTCCCGACGTCTTATCCAGGGTCAGCCAGCCGGAGCCGGTCGTGTAGGTGACCAGGGCGGTCCAGTTCATGATGCCGCCGCCCCCATTTTGCACCGGAATGTAGCCGGGCGAGCTGGTCATGGCGCCGCCGGCGATGGCGGTGAGCTGAGCGGGATTGGCAAGGACCGACAGTTTCGGGAAGTAGCCGGCCTGGCAATCGCCCATGATCGTGCAATCGGACGCCGGTGTTGTCGCGGCGAACCGCGGAACCGGCGCGCTCATGGACGCGCTCACGACCCCGGAAACCGGAGCGTAAGAGATGCTCTCCTGCGCCACAGCCCCAGCAGTCGCATTGGAAAGTGAAACAAACGTGGGGAACTGCGCGCTCTCGATCACATTGGGATTGGTGTCCGCCACCTCGTAGACCGCGTAGCCCGCGCCGTTGGTGAGTGGCACTTCGCTCACGGAATCGAGCAGTACCGGGCCGCTGCCCGAGGGCGTCGGAAGCGGGATGCCGCCGGCCCCGGTGGCATCGGCGCCCTGGACGCGCACCAGCAGCAATGTGCCGCTGCCGGGAACGTACTGGCCCACCGCCTGCACCGGGCCCAGGTCGCCGCCAGCCGACGGAACCAACGCGGTGGACCCGGCCACCATGTTCGGGATGTAGACGTGCGCGTTGGCCGGGAAGCCGGAATAGCCGACCAGGAAGCGGGTGCCGGTGTCGTCGCCGGAAGCGCGCGTGGCAAACGCGTTGGCGAAACTTCCGGTGATGCGCGTGGAAGCGAAAGCGGTGCCCGCCGCGAACAGCGCCGAGAGGCTCGTGGTGGAACCCAGCGGCGAGCCGGTGCACGGAATATCGGTGCTGTACAAGGTAGCGAACAGGCTCGTCCGCGGGTAAGCGACCACCACTTGCGATTGGCTGATTGGAATGGAGGAACTGATATTCGCCGTGACCGACGCCACCGCCCCGACGGCCGCGCGGATGTTGGAAATCTTGATGGCGAGGTTGCCGCTGGGCGGCACCGTGAAGCTGATGCCGTAGAAGGCGATGCTCCCGGCCGTCACGGCACCGGCAGTGCCGCTGGGCACGAAGCCGCTCCCGTAATCCACGAAGAGCACCGCGTCCTGCGTCTGGTTGTTGGAGTCTACGCGGTTGGTGATACTGCCCGGCAGGAAGATGGTGAGGTTGCCGGACAATACCGTGCCGGGAGTGGAACATTGCAGCAGAATGTCGCCCATGCGTTCGGTGAGTCCCTCCGCGCGCACCTGAAGAGGCACACCGGAAGCCACGCATTGCGGGGAGACAAGCTGTGGTTGGGCGAAGGTGGGGCCAATCGCCAGAGCGAGGATGGCAACCAGCGGGACGGCCCGTTTACCAAGAAGGATCGGAGTAGGGTATCCCATTAAGCCCTATTTTATCCGATCCGCTGAGCACGTCGAAAATGCCGGGCTCCGACTGGTTGACGCTCTGAGTGGCGTCCTCCATGATGGTTTTCCACGTCTGATTGGAGCCGGTCATGGGATCGATGGGGATCTCGCGCAGGTAGCCGTCGGTGACCAGGTCCTGAAGAGACTGTGGGGCCTTCTGCTTGTCGTAGGTGTAGTTGTCAATCACGGTGCGCAAGGTGAACAGGTTGTTCTTGAGCACGCTCTCCTTGGCGCGCGTGATGGACCGGCTGTAAATGGGAATGGCCATCGAGATCAGAATCACGATAATCGCGATGACCACCATCAGCTCGACGAAGGTGAAGCCGCGCAGGCGCCATCGCACACCCAGCCGGCCGCCGGGATTACCAATCGGAGTATGAAGTTCCATCGGGAGCCTTTTGAGTGGTCTTGGTGTAGATGTCGAAAACGTCCTGGCCGCCCCAACTGGTGGATTTGGGGTCGTCCTGATCGCTGCGCAGGCCCCAGTCGGTGGTGCCGGTGAACGGGTCGCGCGGGATGTGGCGCAGGAAGCGCATCTTCTTGCCTGCGGGCCCCGGCAGCTTCACGCCCTCCACCAACTGCTCCAGGGTTTCCGGGTAACAGTTCGCGCCCAACTTCTGGGGGCCGAGGTAGCCGGCATCGCAATTGTCCTTGAACTTGTCGATGGCCAGCCGCACTTCGCGCACGGCGTAGCGAAGGTCGCGCTCGCGCTCCGCGCGCACCTTGTTGCGCGCCAGGGGGACTGCCATGGCCGTCAGGATGAGCATGATCGTAAAGGCCACGATCAGCTCGATCAGCGTCAATCCTCCCTGTCTCCGGCGCCTCATACCTGGCTACTTCACAGTGATGGTGAATTGCGGCGTCGAGTTTGAAACGACCGCCCCCTGGGCGTCTCTCACGGCAAGGTGCGGGATCAGGACGACGGCGGTGCCGCGGGCCACTGCCTGGAAGTTCAAAGTTACCAGCGTGCCCGACCCGCCCACGCCGGGTGAGCCGGGCGGATGGTTGAGCTGGATAATGGCCACGCCGGTGTCATTCAGAATGTTCTTGGTGAAGACCGGCTGCCGGCCGTCTTTGGAGAAGAAGTCGCCGAGAAGCACGTCGTTCAGCCGCAGGAGCTTGGGATCGAACTGGATCTGGATAGGCGCGGAAACCACATTGGCGCCGCCGTCTATTAACAGAGAGACGGAGATGCGTTCCGACGGGTTGGCAGTCGCCTGGGGAGGCTCGAAGTAAACGCGGGTGCTGCCTGCCGGTGCGGGGGTTCCCCCTGGGCCCGGCGGAGGCGGCGCAGTGGCCGGTGGCGCGGGGGTGCCCCCTGGGCCCGGCGGCGCGGTGGCTGGCGGCGCGGTAGCCGGTGGTGCAGTGGCCGGCGGCGCGGGGGTGCCCCCTGGGCCCGGTGGTGCGGTGGCCGGTGGTGCGGTGACTGGCGGCGCGGGGGTGCCCCCTGGGCCCGGTTCAGCCGGCTTCGGCGCGTAGTTCACTTTGACCGTTGCGAAATTGCCAACCGCGATGGCGCGCAGGTTCTCCGGCGTGATGTCCGGCCGCCGTATGACGTGCGGGATCAGCACAATCATCAGCTCGCTGCGGTCGTGTTCCGAGCTCTCGCCGCTGAACAGCCGCTTCAGAAGCGGAATGCTGGAAAGGCCCGGAATGCCGGTGACGGTTTTGGTTTCCTGCACATTGATAAGGCCTCCCAAGAGGCCAACTTCGCCTTCGCGCATGCGGATATCGTGCGAGATCTTCTTCTGGCTGATGACGGGTTGCGAGATGCCGCCCAGATTGACGTAGGAGCTCACGCTGTTGATATTCAGGTCCACGTGAATGGTGACATCGCCGTTGTCGTGCACGCGCGGCAGCATTTCCACGTTCACGCCGGTATCGATGTACTGGAACTGCGTATTGACCAGCGGGTTGATGCCCACGCCGCCGATGCCCGGCTGGAAGCTGCCACTGGCGGTGGGCACGCGATCGCCGATATTGAGCGTGGCCTTCACCCCATCCACCGAGCGGACTTGCGGAGCTTGCAGCACTTTGGTCCGCGCGTCGCTCAGCGTGGCCTGCAACAGGGCGCCGGGAAGGGTAGTGGAAAAGTCCGAACTAGCCAGGTGCCCGAGGTTGGACAGCGGGATGGAGGAGCCGGTCGTGCTCGAAGTGCCGGTGGTGCCGGTCGTGGCGGTCGTGGTGCTGGTGGTGCTGGTGCTAGTGCTGGCGGTCGAGGTGGAACTGGTGGAGCTGATCGGCACCTGTATGCTGGAACGCGGCGTGAAAGCGATGGGAGAGTTGATCCCTGTGGAAGCCAGAGCCGCGGTGATTTGCCGGCTGAAAGTCGAGCTGGCTTCCAACACCAGAACGTCCACTACAACTTCGGCCCGGGGCTTGTCCAGATCGTTGATGATCTTCTCCACGAAGGACATGCGGTCGCCCTCGCACTTGGCGATGATGGCGTTCTGCGCGTTGTAGGGAAACATGCGCTGGCAGTCCGACACGGCGCGCGCCGCGTTCATGATCTCCTGGAGATCGGTGGCCGCGGTGACGTTGGAGAGGTAGAAAATCCGAGCCACCTGCTCTTCGTAATCGTGCCGCTTGTTGACGGTGTCGTTGGTGATAAAGATGGTGCTGGGCGAGAGCGCCTTCCAGTAAGACTTGGTGAGCACGGCCAGGGCGTCGAGAGCCTGGTCGATGGTCTCGTTATCGAACTCCACCGACAAGCTGTTCTTTGCCGGCAACTGATAATCCGGGTCCCACACCACGTTGAGGCCGGCCAGCTTGCCCACCGTCTCGAAGAGAACCTTGACCGGCTGACTGTTCATCTTGAGGCGGATGGGTTCGGGGTTGAGAGGCTTGAGCTCGGGGACGGGCAACATGCGGTCGATCTTGTCCCGTATCTCTTGCTTTACCTCCTCCGCCGGTGTCAGGGCTCGCTCCTGGGCGGGGGCCTCCTTACCGGTTTCCAGCACTCGTTGGCGCTCGCGCTGGATCATTTCCTGGGTGCGCCGGATCTCCTGCACGGCAACCGCGGAGCCGGGGTTCATCGCGTAACTCTTTTGGAATTCCAGCAGAGCCTCACCCAGCAAGCCCTGGGAGCGGATCTTCAACCCTTTATCGACGTGCCCTTGCGCGGCCTGGAAGCGGGCCTTCTCGGCGGCCATCTGGTAGACCATGTCGGAGGGATCCTCGGAAAGGGCCTTTTCGTAAGACTCCAGGGCGGCGTCCCACTCCTTCTTGGCTTCGCTCGCGCGGCCCTCGGCCAGGTACTTGTCGCCCTTCTTGGTGCGGGCCTCCAGCAAACCCCCCGGCGCAAGCAGCATGGTAGCCAGCACGATGGCGGTTAAACGATTGAAAAAAAGCATGTTTCCGTACTTTCTCGGCCTTCCGGAAGCCCTATGCTAAAATGAAGTGCAATCATCCGGTCTGGGATCATCTAAAGTCATTGACGACGCCGGGCTTTCGCGCGTTGAGACAAAAAGGCTGAGATCCAATTGGCTGATAGAGACGTTTCCCTTAAGATCCTGAGCGACAACCGGCAGGCGCGCCACAACTACTTCCTCATGGAGCGGTTCGAGGCCGGACTGGTGCTGACCGGGACGGAGGTGAAGGCCGCCAAAGACGGCAAGGTCCAGCTCAAAGACGCCTATGGCGCGGTGCTCGGCAACGAGGCCTGGCTCATCAACGCCCACATCAGCCAGTACTCGCACGGAAACCGCGAGAACCACCCTCCCGTGCGCAACCGCAAGCTGCTGCTGCACCGCCGGGAGATCGACAAGCTTCTGGGCCAGACTCGCGAAAAGGGCCTGGCGCTGATCCCCACCAGGGTCTACCTCAAGAAGGGGAAGATCAAGTGCGAACTGGCGCTGGCGAAGGGCAAGAAGCTGTACGACAAGCGCGAGGCCGACCGGGCGCGAACCGCGGAAGCCG
This sequence comes from Bryobacterales bacterium, assembly GCA_963768385.1. Lineage (GTDB taxonomy): Bacteria > Acidobacteriota > Terriglobia > Bryobacterales > Bryobacteraceae > Fen-178. The sequence continues at coordinate 194,677 of CAVYHQ010000008.1, read as the reverse complement.
AGGCGCGCGCCGAGATGCGGCGGCGGGCCTAGGCCTTAGGAGACCGCGCGCTCCTTTTGGGGCATGTCTCGGTGCACCGGTCCGAAGGGTGCCGAGATTCCAGTCCGCTTCCGATTTTCCTTAACCAAAGTGAACAGCGAAAACTGCTTGCGTTCGCCGATAGGACACCTGTGGAAGCCACCGTCACGGGCGCAACGTCGAGGCTGGCGAGTCTGCCAGACGAAACTGCCGCGGAAACTGGCTTCCAGACGGATGTCGTCACCATAAGAGTCAGGCTGTGCAATCTCCCTCCATTCAATCCGATAGCGAGCCAGGTGCTGGCCTTGACTGCGGATCCCAACATCGACTTGGGGCAGATATCGAGAGTGATCGAGAGCGACCCGGCTTTCGCGGCCGACATCCTCTTCCTAGCGAATTCGTCCCTGTTCGGATTCTCGTCCCGGATGCACTCCCTGAACCACGCGATCGCTCTGCTGGGATTGGACCGCATCAAAGCGCTGAGCGTGACGGTGGCGATGCGGAGCCTTCTCGGCACGCAGACCCCGTCGGTCCATCGATGCTGGCAGCACAGCGTGGCTTGCGCCCTGATATGCGAAGAGATTTCGGCCATTTTCGATTTCTCCGGCGGTTGGGCTTATACCGCCGGACTTATGCACGATATCGGCCGACTGGGTTTTCTCAGAACCTATGGGAAGGAGATGACGCCGATCCTGAACGGCCAGTACACCAGCATGCAGGAAGTTCTCCAGGCTGAGCGGGAGGCGCTCAATGTTGACCACGCGTGCGCCGGCGCGTGGTTGGTCAGCTACTGGTGTTTGCCGAAAGAGTTTTCCGAAATCTGCGAGCATCACCACGACGCCCCGAACGCGGACGATGCCGAGATTCTCCGACTGGTAAAGGTAGCCTGTAGCCTCGCGGACGCCATCGGCTTTCCGGCCGTCAAGTGCCAGCAGCAACCCTCCTATCAGGACGCCATGTCGCGGCTGAAGCCGCGACTGGCACGTAAAGCAGCACCCTCGGAAGAGGACTTGCGCGCCAATGTGACCGCCAGGCTGGCAACATTCGAGGGCCAATAAGGGGGGCGCTCCTCCAAGCCTGCGATGTTGACGTTGAGGGCGTTATTCTAACGCCTGTTCCGTCGGCCGGGGCGCTCGAACTGTACGACCGGTGGGCGCAGGTCGAGCCGGTCGAAATGCGGAAGCGCCGCGGACGGCGATCGGAATAGCGGGCAATCTAGTACAACGGCGAACCGGCAGCCGGCGCGGGCTGCCGGATCTCCGCACATCCCCGCCCGGTGGGCAGCATCTTTCCGGGGTTCAGGCGGTTGTCCGGATCGAACAGCACTTTCAGCTTCCGGATCATCTCCAGCGATTCGGGCGTGAACAGCTTGGCCATCAGCTCGTTCTTTTCCATGCCGACGCCGTGCTCGCCGGTGATCGAGCCGCCGGCTTCAATGCAATACGTGAGGATCTCTTCACCGGCGGCGCGCGCCTTTTCGAGATCGCCCGGGATGCGCGGGTTAAACAGGATGATGGGGTGCATGTTGCCGTCGCCGGCGTGGAAGATGTTGCTGATGGTAAGACCGCGCCTGCGGGCCACCTCGCCGATGAAGCGGAGCGTAGGCGCGATCTTGGTGCGGGGCACTACGCCATCGTTCACGTAATATGTGGGGCTGACGCGGCCTACGGCGCCGAAGGCGTTCTTGCGGCCTTTCCACAGCAGGTCGCGCTCTTCGGTAGAGCGTGCCACGCGGAATTCGCGCGCGCCGCACAGCAGGCAGGCCTCGCGGATCTGCTCCACCTGCTCCTCTACCGCTTCATGGAGGCCCTCCAGCTCGATGAGCAGGACGGCCGCGGCGTCCATGGGGTAGCCGGCGTGGGTGGCCTCTTCCACCATGCGCAGCATCACGCCGTCGAGCATTTCCACGGCCACCGGCGTGATGCCGCGGGCGGTGATCTCGGTGACCGTGCGCCCGGCGTCCTCGTTGGATTCGTAGACGGCCAGGGCGGTCTTTACCGTCTCGGCCTTGCGCATCAGCCGCACGGTGGCCTTGGTGACCAGCGCCATGGTGCCTTCCGAGCCGGTGAGCAGGCCGGTGAGGTCGTAGCCGGGCAGGTCCTGCGCCTTGCCGCCGGTCTCGACCACGGTTCCGTCGGGCAGCACCAGCTCCAGCCCGAGGACGTGGTTGGTGGTGACTCCGTAGGCCAGCGTGTGCGGCCCGCCGGCGTTTTCGGCCACGTTGCCGCCGATGGTGCAGGCCTTCTGGCTGGAGGGATCGGGTGCGAAGAAATAGCCGCGGTTCTCGGCGGCCAGCGTGATATCCAGGTTGACCACTCCCGGCTCGACCACCGCGCGCTCGTTCTCGAGATCGACTTCCAGGATGCGGTTCATGCGCGCAAAGGCTACCAGGATGCCGCCCTCGCGCGGGATGGCCCCGCCCGAAAGGCCCGTTCCCGCGCCGCGGCCGGTGAAGGGGACCTGGAATTCGCGCGCGATCTTCACGATGGCGGCGACATCTTCGGTGGAGCGGGGAAACACCACCAGATCCGGCCGGTGTTTTTCGACGCCGCCGTCGTATTCGTAGAGCGCGAGGTCCTCGGGCTGGTCGAGATAGCCGGGCGGACCGAGAAGCGCGGCGATACGTTCCGTGAGGCCGGTTGGCAGCATGATCTTAGTGTAGTCCTCGGCTCACAGCTTCAACCCCTTCAAATACTCCCGGAACGGCCCTCCCAAGTCCCGCCTCCGCAGGGCGAATTCCACGGTGGCCTTCAGGAAGCCGAGCTTATCCCCCGCGTCGTAGCGCGTGCCCTCGAAGCGATAGCCGTAAATGGGGTGCTTGCGCAGCAAGTGCTTCAAGGCGTCGGTGAGTTGGATCTCGCCACCGGAGCCGGGTTCGATGGCTTGCAGGGAATCGAAAATCTCCGGTGTGAGCACGTAGCGCCCGATGATGGCGAGGTTCGAGGGCGCTTCCGACGGCTTGGGTTTCTCCACCAGGTCGCGGATGCGGTAGACGCGATCGCGGCCGCCGTTGTAAGCCACCGGCTCGGCGTCAATCGCGCCGTACGCGGAAATGCTCTCCGGCGGCACCTCCATGACGGCCAGCACCGGGGCGCTGAAGAAATTGTACACGTCCAGAAGCTGGCGCAGGCAGGGGGTCTCGGCTTCGATCACGTCGTCGGCCAGCACCACTGCGAAGGGCTCGTCGCCCACCAGTTCCATGGCGCGCAATACCGCGTGCCCCAACCCCAAGGCTTCCTTCTGGCGCACGTAGGACACGCTGATCATGTCGGTTATGCCGCGCACGATGGCCAGCAGGTCCTTCTTCTTGCGCGACTCCAGCAAGTATTCCAGCTCGAAGCTCACATCGAAGTGGTCCTCGATGGCGCTCTTTCCGCGGCCCGTCACCATGATGATGTTCTGAATGCCCGAGTGCACCGCCTCCTCCACCCCGTACTGGATGATGGGCTTGTCCACAATCGGCAACATTTCTTTGGGCTGAGCCTTGGTGGCGGGAAGAAAACGCGTGCCCAGCCCGGCGGCGGGAAAAACAGCTTTTCGTATTTTAGCCGGCATCTCCTACAGTTTGGTGCCACGGTGGCTCCGTTGGCAACACCGGAATTGTTTTTCCCGGTTCGGCTGTGGTATGTATAGATACCTGGGAAAACAACAGCAATGGCATACGTAATCGCGGAACCTTGCATTGGAACGAAGGACACTGCCTGTGTGGACGCCTGCCCGGTGGATTGCATCCATCCCAAGAAGGACGAGGCCAACTTCGCGGAAGCCGAGATGCTCTACATCGACCCGGTGGAGTGCATCGACTGTGGCGCCTGCGTCCCGGTGTGCCCCGTATCGGCGATTTTTGCGCTCGACGACCTGCCGGAAAAGTGGGCGGAGTTCACCGCCAAGAACGCCGCCTATTACGGAAAATAGGCCGCGCTGGCGGTGTCGGTCTCCCAAAGCCTGACGCACGCCACGCGCACGCCCTCTTTGGCCTTCAGCCCGGCGCTCACTTCGTCATAGACGTATTTGGCCATGTTTTCGGCCGACGGATTGAGCGCGTCGAAGGGCGGAAAGTCGTTGAGCCACTGGTGATCCATGCGGTCCAGCACGGCGTGGACTACCTTCTTCAGCTCCACGAAGTCCACCAGCAGCCCGATGGCATCGAGCTCCGCGCCGCGGAGCGTCACCTCCGCGCGGTAATTGTGGCCGTGCACGTTTTCGCACTTGCCGCGATAGTTCCGCAAGGCGTGGCCGGCGGCGAATGTCTCTTCAATGGTGACTTCAAACATCGAAAAACTTCTCCACGTCTTCCAAGCGGGTGCTGAACCGGTAATCCGGCAGGCTGTCGAAAAACACCTGTCCGTACCGCTGCCTGGTGATGCGGTGGTCCAGCAGGACCAGGACGCCGCGGTCCGACTTGCTGCGAATCAGCCGCCCGAACCCCTGCTTCAAGGCGATGGCGGCCTGGGGGATCTGGTAATCGTAGAACGGATTTCCCCCCGCTTTGCGGATACTTTCGATGCGCGCGTTGACCACCGGATCGTTGGGCACCGCAAAAGGCAGCTTATCTATGATAACGCAGCTTAACTGCTCGCCCGGCACGTCCACGCCCTGCCAGAAGGAGGAAGTCGCGAACAGCACCGAGTGGGGCGTGGAGCGGAACTCCTCGAGCAGCGCGGTCCTCGGCCCGGTGCCTTGGAGCAGCGTGGGATACTCGATTTCGAATGAGACCTGCTCGTACACCAGGCGCATCTGCTGGTAGCTGGTGAAGAGCACGAAGGCCCGACCGCGGCTGTGTTCGAGAATCCGCACCACTTCGTCAGCGGCGGCTTTAGGGAACGCCGGGCTGCGCGGCTCTGGCAGGTGCTGCGGCACGTAGAGGAGCGCCTGCTTGCGGTAGTCGAAATGGCCGGGGACCACCAGGCCGCGCGCGCCCGCCAGGCCCAGCCTTTTCTCGGTGTATGCAAAGCCGCCGGCCACCGCCAGGGTCGCCGAAGTGAGGATCGCCGAGTCCACCTTCTGAAAGAGCCGCTCGGACAGGATGGGAGAAACATCGATGGGGGTGGCCTGGAGAAAACAGCCGCGCCCCCGCTTCTCCACCCAGTAGACGTACCGCTCGTCGTCTGCTTCCATCACGAAGCGCAGCGCCAGGCCGAGTTCCAGCGTCCGCCGGACGAGCGGCACGATCTCGTCGGGCGGGTTCTGGATTACCTTGAGATGCGAGCCGATGAGATCCAGCGCGGCCAGCAGGTCGGAGTAGATCTCTTCATTCTCCTCGCGGAAAGAGTCGCGGCCCTGAAAGGCCACGCGCCGCTCGGTGTCGCCGAAAAGGCCGAAGAACTGGATGGTCATTTCGTCCAGCCGATCGAGAATGCGGCCCAGTTCCGGGGTGCCGAACTTCTTGCTGCGGCCCATGGCCGCGATATCGCGCCGCAGCTCCTGAAGACGGTAGTTGCTGATGGAAACGCCGAAGTATTGGGCGGCCACGTCTTCGATGTCGTGGGCTTCGTCGAACACCACGGCGTCGTATTCCGGCAGGATTCCGCCCTCATAGTTTTCGTCCTTCAGGGACAGGTCCGCGAAGAACAGGTGGTGATTGACAATGACGATGTCGCTCTCGGCCGCCCGCTGGTGCATCAGGGTGATGAAGCAGCGCTCGAAATTGGGACACTTCTGCCCCGTGCACATATCGGTGCGCGCGTCGATCTTGGCCCAGGCGGTGGAGCCTTCGGGCAGGGTCTTGATTTCGGCCCGGTCGCCCAACTCCGTGCTCTTCTCCCACTGCTGGATGATTTCGAAATCCGCCACCTCTTCCAGGCCCGAGAGCACCGGCTCTTTTTCGGCATCGTAGATCTTCTGGCGGCAGGCGTAGTTGTTGCGGCCCTTCATGTAGCAGACCTTCAGGGGCCGCGCGAAGTGCTGCTGGAGGAAGGGAACGTCTTTGAAGAAAAGCTGCTCCTGGAGGTTCTTGGTGCCGGTGGAGACCACGATGCGCTTGCCGGAGAGCAGCGCTGGGACGAGATACGCCAGCGTTTTACCGGTGCCCGTGCCGGCTTCGACGATGAGGTGGCGCTTATCGGCGAGGGCCGCTTCCACGGCTTCGGCCATGTCCACCTGCCCGGGGCGGAACTCGTAGTTGGGATGCCACTTGGAGAGCGTGCCGTGGCGGGAGAAGAACTGGCGCGCGCCGGCGGTTCGGGCCTGGGTGGGCATCGGGATGCTTCAATTCTACAGAATTCCGGGCGGGTTTTCGCGTATGGCTGCGGCTGCGGAACGGCGGCTGGCGGATACATAATGGGAGCAGGGATGAACCGCAACGTCCAGACCGAAGAGGCGGTGAAACGGCTCGTGGCTTTTTTTGCGCCGGAGAAGGTATATCTCTTCGGCTCGACAGCGCGTGGTGAAGACCGCCCCGACAGCGATCTCGATTTTCTGGTTGTGCTGCCCGATGATGCGCCGCACGAGAAACTGTTCTGCCGGGGCCTATACCGTACCCTGTACGGGCTTGAGGTTTCCGTGGATGTGGTGCCCGTCAGGCGGCGGTGGTTCGAGCAGCGAAGAAATTGGCTGATGTCTCTTCCAGCTATCGCGATCAGGGAAGGGAGACTGGTCTACGATGCCCAGCCAGTTCCGGTCTGACGAAGCCGCGGCCTGGTTGCAGTTCGCGGCGGATGACCTGGACACGGCGCGAGTTCTCTTGGGGGCAATGCCGTCTCGCGTGCGCCAGAGTCTCTTTCACGCCCAGCAAGCTGCCGAGAAGTCCCTCAAGGCTTTTCTGATCTGGCACGAACGACCGTTTCCACTCACTCACGACCTCGCCGTGCTGCTGAGGTTGTGCGTTTCAATCGACTCTGGCGTGGCGACTGGAGTCGAACCCGCGCTCGATCTGACCCAGTTCGCTGCCCGGTTCCGATATCCCGGCGAAGATGAAATTCCCTCTCTCGAGGAGGCTCAGCAATAGGTTGCAGCGGCCGCCGGAGTTCTGGATTGCGTGAGCATACGTATTGCCGGTGACGACACGAGCGGGTGATCGTGCCGTGGCGGGAGAAGAACTGGCGCGCGCCGGCGGTTCGGGCCTGGGTGGGCATCGGGATGCTTCAATTCTACAGAATTCCGGGCCAAGCCCGTTGGGAAGAATCCGTGGTACACTTAGGAAGCGGTTCCCGGCTGCGGGCTCTCTAAAACCTGTAACGAGGCGATCGCTGAAATCGTCCTCCTAATTGAAGATGGCTGACCTGTCACAACCCCACGATTTACACCCTACGACCGCTGAAGACCATCTGTCGCGCTTGTTGGTTGAGGACGTGGAAGAGGGGTGGTGGAGATCCCTGTTCCGGAACGTCAAGGATCTCATCGACCCGCCCAAGCTGCCGCCTCTGGTGTTGACGTCTAAGCCATTACCCGTCAAGGATATATGGGGTCTTTACGGCCGCCAGAAGAAATCCTTCATGATGTCCACCAGCTTCCAGATTACGGTGGTTGCGATAGCGTTCATTCTGGCGTCCAACAGGGCGGTGCAAGACAAAGTCAAGCAGACCTTTACGCTGATTTCCCCGATCGATCTGGCCCCTCCCGACATGCCCCAGAAGAATCAGACCATGCAGGGCGGCGGCGGTGGTGGCGACCGGTCTCCATTGCCGGCCAGCAAGGGCCGCTTGCCCAAGCCGTCGCTGCGGCAGTTCACACCGCCGGTGGCCGTGTACAACAATCTGAATCCCAAGCTGGCGATGGAACCCACCATCATCGCGCCTCCCGATGTGAACCTGCCGCAGGTCAATATGTCGGTTTATGGCGACCCGCTGGCCAAGATCGGGCCTCCTTCGAACGGTCCAGGTTCTGGCGGCGGAATCGGTTCTGGTACGGGTGGCGGCGTAGGCTCGGGCAAGGGCGGTGGTTATGGCCCCGGTGAAGGCGGCGGGGTGGGGGGCGGTGTATACCGCGTGGGCGGCGGCGTTACGGCGCCGGTCCTGCTCTACAAGAAAGAGCCCGAGTATTCGGAAGAGGCCCGCAAAGCCAAGTATCAGGGCACCGTGCTGCTGTATATCGAAGTCGACCCCAGCGGCAAGGCCACCAACATCCGCGTGCAGCACAGCCTGGGTCTGGGGCTGGATGAAAAGGCCATCGAGGCCGTGCGGCAGTGGAAATTCAAGCCCGGCTACAAGGACGGCAAGCCCGTCACCGTAGCCGCCACCATCGAAGTTAACTTCCGGCTCCTGTAGGCTTCGTCCAGGATCTCCACCACATGCATCACCCTCTGGCCGGTGCCGTGTAATCGCACGCCCGCTTGAAGCTGAAGCATGCAGCCCGGGTTGGCAGTGGCGATGATGCCGGCGCCGGTGGAATTTACCGCCTCCATCTTGTGCGCCAGAATCTGCATGGACATGGGGTTCTGAACGACGTTGTAGATGCCGGCGCTGCCGCAACATACATCCGAAAAGGGCATGGCGCGGAAGGTCAGCCCGGGCACCGCGGCCAGGAGTTTACGCGGGGCCGTGCGGATGCGCTGGCCGTGCGCCAGGTGGCAGGAGTCCTGGTAGGTGACCGTGGCGTTGACCGGGGCCATGTCGGGGTTTAGCTCGATCGAGGCGAGAAACTCGGTGACGTCGCGCATCAGGCTCGAAAACTCCCGGGCTTTGACGGCGTACGTGGGGTCGTCTGCGAGCAACTCGCCATACTCCTTTAGCGTCGAGCCGCATCCGGCGGCGTTGGAAATGATGGCGTCAAAGCCGTCGCCCGAGAGCACCGCATCGATGTTGCGGCGGGCCAGGCGGCGCGCATCTTCGCGCAGGCCCGAATGCAGGTGCAAAGCGCCGCAGCATCCCTGGCCGCTGGGTATCGCCACTTCGCAGCCGTTCTTCTGCAACACCCGCACCGTGGCCTCGTTCAGCCGCGCGAACGACACATTGGCAATGCACCCGGCCAGGAACGCGACGCGGTACCGGCGGCGCCCCTCGGCTGGAAACGTCCGGCCGATCTGGCTGAAGAAGAAGGGCGGATCCGCGGACGGGGCGATTTGTTCGAGGTCTCCCAGGCGGCCCAGGAGCTTGAGGAAGCCCATGGCGCGCACTAATCTCTTCATGCCGCTGGCTTGGTACAGGTAGAGCAGCGTGCCCGCCGCCGTCAGGGTGGCGCGCGATTCCAGCAAATGACCGAAGACGAAGCGGCGCCATAAATTCGCGAACCGCCCTGGTTGGGTGTGCGCTTCGATTTCCGCCCGCGCGTCCTCTACCATGCGGCCGTACGGCACGCCCGAGGGACAGGCGGATTCACAACCGCGGCAGGCCAGGCACAGGTCGATGTGCCGGATGTAGGATGGCGTGATGGGCGCGCCTTCGGCCACCTGCACCATCTGGTAGATGCGGCCGCGCGGCGAATCCATTTCCAGCCCCAGCTCGCGGTACGTCGGGCAGGCGTTCAGGCAAAGCCCGCAGTGGACGCAGCGGTCCAGATCGAACTGCCTCGGCCCCACACCGGTTTGTTCAGATACGGCGATACAGTCGGCCACGGTTCAAAAGGTTGGCGGGGTCAAACAGGTTTTTGACGCGCCGCATGATTTCCAAATCGCCGCCTGGAGACGGCCACAACTCGAGCGCGTGTTTGCGCTCTTCCGGCGAAAACTCAATCACGGTCTTCCATCCGCGCCCGACGGCGCCGGAAAGCCAGCTTGCGGCGGCTTCCGACTGCTCGAAGTAGCCGTAACAGACTCCCGAACCCGCGCGCGCCAGCGCCGGACCTTCGAACGATGCCAGGACGCCTTCCAGCTCCTTCAGCGTACACGAAGCGCGCACAACCGCGCCATCCGCGTGCTGGTCGAGGAATCGCGGTGTAAAGCTCTCCACGTCCCGCCAAAGGGTCTCCGGGCAGGGGTTCTCGACCGCCAGGCGGCCGGCGATGTGCGCCAGCTCGTAACCGTAGCGATCTACGCAGGCCGGGCTGCCGCCGGCGCGGACCCCCAGCAGCCAGGCGCGTTGCCCGAAGGCCATCCCGGCCGCCGGGTTCAAAAGATCGATGGCGGCCGGCTGCAGCACGCTGGCGAGAATCTGGTTGCACGCCGCCAAGGCGCCCGCGAGCGAATCGAACGGGAGCAGAAAACTGCGCTCGGTTTCAGGCGCCGGCTGGAGCTTGAAATTGACCACGGCGATGGCGGCCAGCGTGCCGAACGATCCGATCATGAGCTTGGCCATATCCAGCCCGGCGACATTCTTGACCACCATGCCGCCGGACTGCACCAGCTTGCCTTCGAGGGTGGCGAACCGCATCCCGATTACCAGGTCGCGCGCCGTGCCGTAGAGCAGCCGCCGCGGGCCGCTGGAGTTGGAGGCCATGACGCCGCCCACGGTGGCGCGATCGCCAAATGGGGGATCCAACGGAATCATCTGCCGGTTGGCGGCCACAATGCCGGTCAGCTCGCTCCAGGGCAACCCGGCCTCCACGCTGATGGTGAGATCGCGCGGCTCGTACTCGATCACGCGTCGCAGCGCCGAGGTGGTAATGGCGGCGTCGGCGGGCTCGACTGGCCCGGCCATCCGCCGCTTGCTGGAATTCCCCGCGAGCGCCATGGTGCGCCCGCGCGCGGCGGCATCGCGGAGCGCCTCGGCGAGTTCCGCGGGAGTGGTTGGCGCCAGCGCTTCTACAACGTGTTCCATAAGGGATGAGTCCACTCGTGCCCGGGGAGGAACACGATGTGACGCAGAATGGAGGTGAGGATGGTCAGCACCAGCGAACCCGCCACCGCGGACCAAAAGCCGTGGACCTTGAAGCCCGGGGTAACGAGTGAGGCCAGCTTCAACAGAAAGGCATTCAGCACCAGCAGGAAGAGCCCCAGCGTCAAAAACGTCAGGGGAAAGGTCAGAAACTTGAGCACCGGCCCGACGGTGACATTGACGATGGCGATCACGAGGGTGGCGATCAGCGCCGCGCCGAAGTCGCGGACCCAGATCCCCGGGATGATCTGCGCCACGAGCCAGAGCGCCAAAGCGCTCAGGAACCAGCTTATGATGAGATGCAGCATTTCGACCTTGGGCTAGAGATAATGATAAGCCATGGCAACATTATTTGCCGGGACATCCGGTTTTGCGTACCCGGCCTGGAAGCCGGGATTCTATCCGGCCAGGCTGCCGGCCAACCAGTTTCTGAAGCACTACGCCGAGCGGCTCAATTGTGTGGAGATCAACTACACGTTCAGACGGCTGCCGGCGGCCGCCACGCTGACGGCCTGGGTGGAAGCGACGCCCGCGAGCTTCGTCTTCGCGGTGAAGGCGAACATGCGCATCACTCACATTCTGCGGCTGAGAAACGCGGAGCAGGCGACGGAGGCTTTTCTGAAGGCCATCGACCCGCTGCGCACATCACGACGGTTGGGCCCGATTCTGTTCCAGTTGCCGCCGCAGATGAAGTGCGACGCGGCTCTGCTGCGAAACTACCTGGGGCTATTGCCGAAAGGAATGCGGTATGCGTTCGAATTCCGGCACACTTCGTGGCTGGTGGACGAGATCTACGACGAACTGCGGCGGAGCAACGTATCGCTGTGCGTGGCGGAATCGGAGAAGCTGGAGGTGCCCGAGGTGATCACGGCCGACTTCGTCTACTACCGTCTACGCAAGCCGGAGTACACGGAGGATGACGTGGATGCGCTCGCGGCGCGCGCCAGGGAATTACTGGCCACAGGGCGGGATCTGTACTTGATGTTCAAGCATGAAGAGTCGCCGGAGGGGGCGTTGAATGCGGAGATGGTGCTGAAGAAGGCGGGATGAGGGCTGACGACTGAACGCGAGGCCGACAAAGCTCCATCGATACAATCGCTTGTAAGGTATATATACCTTACAAGCGCTTTACAAGACGTTGAATGCACAATCGGCCTACATCATTCTCTTCAGGCACTTGGAGTTGAGCTCGTGCCGCTCCTTCATTGATCCGATATGGTATACATACCATATCGGCTCAATGAAGGAGCATGATGGCACGCGCAAGACCGTCTCGGATCGACATCGCAAAGCCTGACATCGTAAAGCTCTTCGAGAGTTCAGCGCAGAAGATCTACTGGCCGGGGGAACTTGCAACCATTCTAGCGCAGCACCGCAGCAATTGGCGACTCACACAAACGACTAACGCACGAGGCTTCATTGACTACCTGGTAGCCAAGACGCGCCTGAAGGAAGTTCGTCTTGCAGCGGAGAACTACCCTGAGGCGAAGGAGATCGTGCGCTACGTCTGGGGTAAGGCCTCACCCTATGTGCTTGCGCTCTCGCTTAAGCGCAACGCCTACCTCTGCCACGGTACGGCGGTCTTCCTCCACTCGCTCACGGAGCAGCTTCCGAAGACTGTCTACGTAAACTCAGAGCAAAGTGAGAAGCCTCGGGGTGACAGTCTCACCCAAGAGGGCATCAAACGCGCGTTTGCTGCAAAACAGCGGCAGTCGAACTTCTTTATCCAATACGAAGATTCGAAGTTCGTGCTCATCAACGGGAAGCACACGGGGCGCCTCGAAGTTGGCCCAATGGTCGTAGACGGGGAGACCCTTGAGGTGACGAAACTGGAGCGCACGCTCATCGACATCACCGTGCGCCCGGCCTACGGTGGAGGTGTCTACCAGGTGCTTGAGGCCTACCGTAACGCGAAAGACCGGCTTTCTGTCGGCACCCTGATCGCGACGCTCAAGAAACTCGACTACGTCTACCCCTACCATCAAGCCATCGGCTTCTATATGCAGCGCGCTGGCTATGACGAGAAACAGTATAGCCGCCTGAAGAAGCTTGGGCTGGGGTTCAATTTTTACCTCGCCCACGATATGCGCGAGATCGCGTTCGATGCCGACTGGCGGCTATTCTACCCAAAGGGTTTTTAGGGCCGCGAGCCGTTCGTTCACAAAATCGAAGTAGAAGTCGAAGTCGTTCAGGCTCTCGGCAACCGCAGCCACAACTGCCGGCCAGTCCGGTCTGTGGAACTCGCGCTGATCGGTCACCTTGGCGAGCAACGCCAAGGGAACTTTCTTTGCGGCAAAGATGTGCCTGGCAAGCTCAATGATCTCGGGCGTCGCCAGGTTGAGGCCGGTTGCCGTCATGACGCGCCATATGTCGTAAAAATCGCGTGCCCTGGGGCTCGGCTGACTGCGCAGAGGGTACTCCGGCATTTGCTGGCAAATCGCCCGGAGCTTCTCGACGACGATCATCTCCGGGCTGTAAACGTAGATCGTGTAAGCCTCCAACTCTCGCTCGACCTTGCCTTCGCAATACTCATACTTGCTGACCTCTACCGAGAACCTGCGCTGCTGATCTGGGCCTACCACGAGGGCATTTCGACGGAGAGTATCAAGAATCCTGCCCATGGCCTTGTACTTGGCCTCTTCGATGAGCTTGAACTTGAGTTCGTAACCGCCCCACCATGTCGGCTGGTTGGGGCCGAGGACCTGGGGTTTGGGTCCAAAGCTCTCATCAAAGACCACAAAGCCGGCCGAGGAAAATCGTTCCTTAACAGCGCGGAAAATGCGGTTGCGGGTGTCGTCCAAGTCGCTGAAGTCCTTCTCAACCGAGAAGTCCAGGTCAAGAGAGGTCCGAGGGCTCAGACCGTAGACCAGGTTCAAGGCGTTTCCGCCCTTGAGCACGATCTGTTCAAAGAGCTGGTCGTCGGAAAAAAGCGCAACAATCGCAAGCCTTCGAACTTCCGCAAAATCCATGGCGCCTCAGGGTGGCGGTGAATGTCGAGTAATCAGCCCGTCCCGCTCTTGCGCGCGCGTCTTTTCGGCGCAGCTTCCATGGGCATCTCTTCCCGGCCGGCGGCGGCGCTGGCGGTGGCCAGCTTGGCGGGCTTGCGCTTTTCGGCGAGGCTGCGCTTGAGCGCGTCCATGATGTCGATGACGGGGGCCACGTGCTCGGCCGGCGTCTCCACCACCTTCTTGCCCTCGATCTTGGCCTCGATCATCTTTTGCAGGTTGTCGCGGTAGCTGTCGTGGTACTTCTGCGGCTCGAAATCGGCTTCGAGCGACGAGATCAGCATCTTGGCGAGGTCCAGCTCCTTCTCCTTCACCAGGCTGGTGTCCGTGCGGAACTCATCCACGTGGCGGATTTCATCCTGGTAGTACATGGTATGGGAAAGAATGCCCTTGGGGCCGGGCCGCAGAATGATGATGTCCTCGCGGTTGTGCATGGCCACCTTGGCAACGCCATAGTAATTGGACCGGCGCAGCGCTTCGTATAGCAGGGCATAGGGCTTCTCGCCGCCCTCGTCGGGCGCCACGTAGTAGGAACTCTCGAGGTAGATCGCGTCTACCTGATCGGCCTTGACGAATTCCAGGATCTCCATCACCTTGGCGGTTTTGGGCGCCACCTTCTTGATGTCCTCGTCCTCGATCACCACGTAGTGCTCTTTCTCGTACTCGTAGCCTTTGACGAGCTCGGTGCGCGGGACGGGCTTGTCTTCCAACAGGCAATAGGTGACTTGCTTGATGCGGGAGTGGTCGCTTTTGTGCAGCAGGTTGAAGCTGATGGTCTCGCTTCGCGCAGCGCAATAGAGTCGAATGGGAAACGAAACCAATCCAAAAGTGAGATGGCCTTTCCAGACGCTTGATGCCATAATGTCCCTCCGAATCGAGCCGATTCCAGAGTACTACAAAGCCGGATAAGATGTAAATGGAAGGATGTAAAGGGACTTATGCCTCTCGAAGAATACGCCGCCAAACGCCATTTCGAGAAGACGCCCGAACCTCCCGCCAGCCAGAAGAGCCAAAGCCTCACCCATTTCTTTTGCGTGCAACGGCACGATGCCACGCGGCTGCACTACGATCTTCGGCTGGAGATGGATGGCGTGTTAAAGTCGTGGGCCGTGCCGAAGGGGCCGACGCTCGACCCCACGGTGAAGCATTTCGCCGCGCACGTGGAAGACCACCCCATTGAGTATGGCGATTTCGAAGGGAACATTCCGGCGGGCAACTACGGCGCGGGCAGTGTGATGCTGTGGGACCGCGGCACGTTCGACCTTTTGGGCGGCGTTCCGGGGGCGGAGCAACTGGCGCGCGGCGATTTGAAATTCCGGCTGCACGGCGAGAAGCTGAACGGCGATTTCGCGCTGGTCCACATGAAGGGCCGCGGGAAAGGCCAGGAATGGCTCCTCATCAAGAAGCGCGACGAATTTGCGGCGCCGGGATGGGACGTGGAGAACTACGCTTACAGCGTGCTCTCGGGGCGCACCCAGGAAGAGATCGCGCGCAACCTGCCGGCGCGTCAAACCTCTCCCCCTAAAAAAAAACGAAAATTGACGTTGCCGGCATAAGAGGCGCGCGCCAGGCGGAGATGCCCTCGGCCATCGAGCCGATGACCGCGACGCTGGCCGAGCGTCCGCCGCGCGGCGAGGAGTGGCTCTTCGAAGTCAAGTGGGATGGGGTGCGCGCCATCGCATTCATGGAGCGCGAAGAAGTCCGCATCCAATCCCGCAGCGGACTGCGGTGCGAGCGGCAGTACCCCGAGCTGGCCGTGATCCATCACCACATCGCCGCCCGTCAGGCGGTGCTCGACGGCGAAATCGCGGTGCTCGACGAAAAAGGGGTCTCGCGGTTTCACCTGATCCAGCCGCGGATCGCCAACAGCGATCCCCACGCCATCGCGCACTTGGTACGCTCCACCCCGGTGGTGTACTTTGCCTTCGACCTGCTTTACCTGGATGGATACGATCTTCGCGACGTGAGCCTGAGCCGGCGCAGAGAGCTGCTTCATGAGGTGACAACGCCCGGAGCGGTGCTGCGGATCTCCGAGGCTTTCGCCGGCGCGGGCGAGGAGATGCTGGAAGCGGCGCGGGAGAACGGCCTGGAAGGGATCGTCGCCAAGCGCGCCTCCAGCCGCTATGAATCCAGGCGCAGCCGGGAGTGGCTGAAAATCAAAATCGGCAACGAGCAGGAGTTCGTGATCGGCGGGTTCACCCAGCCGCAGGGCGGCCGCGAGTATTTCGGCGCGCTGGTCCTGGGCGTATACGACGAAGGGAAACTGCGGTGGGCCGGCAACGTCGGCACCGGCTTCGACCAGAAAACCCTGGCCGGCCTCGACGCGCGGCTCAAGCCGCTGGTCACCCGGAAGTGCCCGTTTGCCGAGCGCCCCAAGCCGGACCGCGGCATGACCTGGGTGAAACCAGAGTTGATCTGCCAGGTGAAATTTGCCAACTGGACGCCGGACAACCGTCTGCGCGCACCGGTTTTCCTGGGGCTGCGCAACGATGTGAGCCCGGGCCAGGTAGTGCGGGAAGGCCAGTTGCTGGCGGAAGGCGCCAAGGAAGCCGCCCTCGCAATCGACGGCCACACTCTGAAATTCACCAATTTGCGGAAAGTTTTCTATCCCGGCGAAGGGTACACCAAGCGCGATGTTCTCAACTATTACGATGGCGTGGCCGATCTCATCTTGCCGCATCTGAAGGACCGGCCGCTTTCCTTGAAGCGCTATCCGAACGGAATCCAGGAAGCGTTTTTCTTTCAGAAGGACGCGCCGGACTCGTTCGCGCCGTGGCTGCGCACCGAACTGATCGACACGATCCATTACGTGTTTGCGGAAGACCGCGCCAGCCTGCTGTACCTGGTGAACCTGGGGTGCATCGATCACAACCCTTGGATGAGCCGCTGGCCCACACTCGACAATCCGGACTTCGTGCTAATCGACCTGGACCCGCAGGAATGCCTGTTCGACCGGATCGTAGATGCCGCCCTGCTGGTGAAACAGTTGCTCGATGCGATGGGACTGGCGGGCTATCCCAAGACCACGGGCGGCGACGGGATGCACGTATATATTCCGGTCGAGCCCGTATACACCTACGATGAGACGCGCATGTTTGCCGAGTTAGTCGCGCGGCTGGCGGCCCGCGAGAAGCCCGATCTGTTCACCACTCCGCGATCGGTCGCCAAGCGGCAAAAGAACCGCGTCTATTTCGATTACCTGCAAAACGGGAAGTCCAAGACCATCGCCGCGCCCTATGTGCTGCGAGCTTACCCGGGGGCGCCGGTGGCCACTCCGCTGGAGTGGCGCGAAGTGCAGCACGGGTTGCAGCCAGGGCAGTTCCATATCAGGAATGCACAGGAGAGGTTCCGGGAGGTGGGGGACTTGTTTGCGGGCGTGCTGAACCGGCCGCAGCGGCTAGAGGAGGCGCTGGGAAGGTTGGAGAAGCTGTTCCGGTAGCTGGGTGGGCCGGGCATGCCCGGCCCCTACTGCTGGAATGCCAGAAACACCACCACGCCGCTGCCGCGGAAGACCAGGTTCGCGGGGGCCTGCTTGGCGGCCTCGGCCTTGCGCGTTTCCACGCGGCCATAGATTACCGCCCAACGGTCGTAGTCCGAACTGCCGAAGCGGAATTTGCCGAGCGATGTGTGCTGCTGAATGAGGGCCAGCTTGCGGTGGAGAGCCACAGCGTCCAACTCGAAAGCGCCGGGCGGCTTGGGGCCGTCGCTGGAATCCTCCACCAGCCAGAGCAGAGGCGGGGTGCCCCCTGGGCCCGGCGAGGTGGCGTCGCAGACTTGTTCGCCCATCCAGCGGCCGTTTTCGCGGAAGGAGTACCGGCCGAGCACAGCGACGGGCTTGCCCTCGTAAGACGGCAGGTCGTGCAGGATCTCGCAGACGCTGAGCGGGACGAGGGGCGGGTCCGCCGCCAGGGCGAACCCGCAGAGCAATGCTGGCACGTACGCCAATTGCCAGACTCTGGTTGGTCGCGCGGTTCCCACCGGATTACATCCATTATGACCGACTGTCGCAGTGCGGCGGTACAATCGAATCGACCCGTGCTCCAGTTTTGGGACCACTTCCGCCTCCTTCTGGACCGCCGCATTCGGCACAAGATCACCCGCGCCGGTCTGCTGTTCGCCTTGGCCATTCTGCTGGTGGGTTTCGGCGCCGTCATTTCCGCCAACAACCTGCTGTTCCTCATCACGGCGGCCATGCTGGCCACGCTGCTGGTCTCCGGACTAGTCAGCCGCCTCAGCCTGGCGGCGCTTCAGTTGGACTTCCTGGTGCCCGAGCACGTCCCCGCCGGGCGCACCGTTCCCGGCAAGCTCTTCGTGCGCAACCAGAAGTGGTTCATGCCCTCGTTCTCCATCCGGGTAGAAGGTGTTCGAGACCCGGCCAGCCCCACGCTGAAATCGATGTATTTCCCGTTGATCGCCGGCGGCGCCACACTCGAAGAGACGGTCGAAGTGCGCTTCCCCAAGCGCGGCGCCTATCGCCAGAACAGCTTCGCGTTCTCGACTTCTTCCCCCTTCGGCTTCCTCGAGAAATCCGCGCGCGTCACCTTGCGCCGCGAAATGCTGATCTACCCTTCCATCGACCCGCAGCCCGGCTTCGACGATCTGCTGGCCGGCATCGCTGGAGAAATCGAAACGCACTACCGCGGCCTGGGCAAGGACTTTTACCGGATCCGTCCTTACGAGGCGTTCGAGAGCGCCCGCCACGTGGATTGGAAAGCCTCGGCCCACACCGGCGCCCTGCAGGTCCGGGAATTCGCGCGCGAGCAGGAGCAGGCCGTCGAGATATTCCTGGACCGCGACATCCGACCCGCGCTCGACGCCTGGTTCGAGCACGCTATCGATTGCTGCGCGTTCCTGGCGTGGCGCCTTTCCAGCCAGGACGCGGCCATCCACTTCCGCTCACAGGGCTTCGATTTCCGGCAGCCCGAGGATGGTGACATCTATACTATCTTGAAGTACCTGGCCCTGGTCTACCCGCAAAGCGCCAATGTCCCGGAAGCGCCGCTGGACGACACCAGCTACAAGATCGTCTTCACGCCGTCGCCGCGCGCGTTCCGCGATGCCGGCTGGATGGACGCGCGCATCCTGACTCCCGACGTGCTTCCCGCTCCCGCTTGAAGTAACATGAAGACAGGAGACGCCACCCTCCCATGACCATCGACGAACGCCTCGAGCGGCTCACTGAGCGCCACGAAGCCCTCGCACAGACTATGGAACTCATCGCCGCCGCCCAGGTCAAGAACGACGAACGCATGGCCCAGGTCACCCGAACCTTCGAAATCGTACTCGACTCCATCAAGCGGCTCGAGCACATCGCCGCCGCCCACGAGCAGCGCATCGAAGACCTGGAAGACCGCCAGCAATAGCCCCAGCGTGGCGTCTGATACCATTAAGAATCACCCTTGACCGGCACCGTTCCAGACATCCTGGCCCGAATTGTCGCCAGGAAGCGCGAAGAGCTTGCCCGCGGCGCCCCGCGGCTCGACCAGTGGGAGGCCGAGGCCGAATTGCGTCTCGCTGCGCGCCGCGACTTTTGCGCGGCCCTGGGTGCGCGCACGCCCGCCATCATCGCGGAAATCAAGAAGGCTTCGCCCAGCAGGGGCGTGCTCTCGGCGGATTTCGACGCCGCGCGCATAGCTTCGGCGTACGAGCGCGGGGGCGCCTCGGCCCTCTCCGTGCTCACCGATGAGACCTTCTTCCAGGGGGGCCTCGGCGATCTCGAGAGCGCTCGCGCGGCCGTCTCGCTTCCCGTCCTGCGCAAGGATTTCACCATCGCGGGCGCGCAGATTGTCGAAGCCGCGGCCCATGGCGCCGACGCCATCCTGCTGATTGCCGCCATTCTCACCGAGGACGAAATCCGGAGTTTCCGCGAAGCTGCCGCCCGCTACCGGATGGCCGCGCTGGTGGAAGTGCACGACCGCCGCGAACTGGATGTGGCCATCGCCGCCGGCAGCGACATCATTGGAGTCAATAATCGCGATTTGACCACCTTCGAAGTCGCTCTCGAAACGTCATTGCGGCTGGCGGAGCACATTCCCGGCGGCGTGCTCCGCGTCAGCGAAAGCGGCATCGACAACGCGCGCGATATCGCTACGCTGCGCGAAGCAGGTTACACCGCCTTTCTGGTGGGCGAGCATCTGATGAAATCGGGCGATCCCGCCGCCGCCCTGAGGAAGCTGGTGGCGGCATGATCCTCAAGATCTGCGGCATCACCAACCAGGAAGACGCCACCGCGGCCGTCGCAGGCGGCGCCACCGCCATCGGCTTCAATTTCTACCGGCGCAGCCCGCGCTACCTTGCGCCGGAGCGTGCCGCCGGGATTCAATCGGCGCCCGGCGTTCGCCGCGTCGGCGTGTTCGTCGACGAAGCGCGCGAACGCGTCGAAGAGATCGCCCGCATCGCCTCGCTGGACGTCGCGCAACTGCACGGCGACGAGACGCCGGCGGAATATCCCGCATCGCTGGCGGTGTGGAAAGCCGTGCGCGTGGGAGAAGTCCTGGACCTTTCGCGGTGGCGCGATTGCCCGGCTGAAGCTCTGCTGCTGGATGGTCCGGCTTCCGGCATGGCCTTCGACTGGCGGCTGGCTGTGCCGGCTCCCAAGCCCGTTATCCTCGCCGGAGGCCTGGATGCCTCCAACGTAGCCGAGGCCGTGGCGCTGGCCCATCCCTGGGGCGTGGATGCCTGCTCCTGCATCGAAAGCGCGCCGGGCAAGAAGGATCACCGCAAGATGAACGAATTCCTAGAGGCGGCCAAGGCGGCGCTGGGCGCATGACTCCGCAGCCCGATTGCGGCGGCCATTTCGGGCCATACGGCGGGCGCTACGTGCCCGAGGTCCTCATGGCGCCCATCGAGGAGCTCGAGCAAGCCTACCTGGCCGCGCGCGACGATCCCGCATTTCAGTCCGAGTTGGCCGATCTGCTGCGGGCCTACGCCGGCCGTCCCACGCCGCTTTATTTCGCCAAACGGCTCACCGAAACCCTGGGCGGCGCGCGCCTCTGGCTCAAACGCGAAGACCTGCTGCACACCGGAGCGCACAAGATCAACAATTGTCTCGGCCAGGCGCTGGTGGCGCGGCGCATGGGCAAACGCCGCATCGTCGCCGAGACCGGCGCGGGCCAGCACGGCGTGGCCACGGCCACGGTCTGCGCGCTGCTGGGCTTCGAATGCGTGGTGTACATGGGCGAGGAGGACATGCGCCGCCAGCGCCTCAACGTCTTCCGCATGCGCCTGCTCGGCGCCAAGGTCGTGGGCGTCTCGACCGGCAGCCGCACGCTCAAGGATGCCATCAGCGAAGCCATGCGCGACTGGGTCTCGAACGTCGGCGGCACCTATTATCTGCTGGGCTCGGCGCTGGGCGCGCATCCCTACCCCATGATGGTGCGCGATTTCCAGAAGATCATCGGGCAGGAAGCGCGCCGCCAGGTTCTGGAATCCGAAGGCCGTTTGCCCGATGCCATCTTCGCCTGCGTGGGCGGCGGCTCGAACGCCATCGGCATCTTCCACGCCTTTTTGCCCGAGGCTTCGGTGAAGCTGATCGGCGTCGAAGCCGGTGGCCGCGGCGACGCCATGGGCGATCATGCCGCGCGCTTTCGCGGCGGAGCGCCGGGCGTCCTGCAAGGCGCCTACAGCTACGTGTTGCAGGATGACGACGGCCAGATCGCGCTCACCCACTCGGTTTCCGCCGGCCTGGATTATGCCATGATCGGCCCCGAGCACGCCTGGCTGCACGACCAGAAACGCGCCCAGTACACCGCGGTTTCCGACGCGGAAGCGCTGGAGGCCGCGCGCCTGCTCTCGCGCACGGAAGGCATCATTCCCGCGCTGGAATCGGCGCATGCCGTCGCCGAGGCGGTCCGGCGCGCCCCCGCCGCCCAAGGAAAAATCTTCCTGGTGAACGTCTCCGGCCGCGGCGACAAGGACATCGATATCTACCGCGAGAATTTCAAGGAACTCGACGAGCCATGACGCGCATCGGGCGCATGTTCGACAATTTGAAGCGGGACGGCCGAAAAGGCCTGATCGCCTATCTCACGGCCGGCGACCCGGCGCCGGACCGCACCCCCGCGCTAGCGGAGGCGCTGGAGCGCGGCGGCGCCGATCTCATCGAGCTGGGCGTGCCGTTTTCCGATCCCATCGCCGACGGCCCCGTCATTCAGCGCGCCGGCGAGCGCGCTCTCAAAGCCGGCACTTCGCTCAAGACCGTGCTCTCGATCGCCGCCCAGATCCGCGAGCGTTCGGAAACTCCGCTGCTGCTCTTCACCTACCTGAACCCGGTGATCCGCTACGGGCTCGAGCGTCTCGCGCAGGACGCCGCCGCGGCCGGCATCGATGGCTGCCTGCTCACCGACGCTTCCGTGGAAGAGGCGTCCGATTATGTTGCCGCCATGCACCGCCACGGCCTCGACACGGTCTTCCTGGCCGCGCCCACCAGCACCGAGCGCCGCTTGAAACTGGTCGCGCGGTATTCCACCGGGTTTGTCTACCTGGTTTCACGGACTGGCGTCACCGGCGAGCGCGATTCGCTTTCGGACGCCGTCGCCCCGCTCATCCGCGCGGTGCGGGCCGTCACCGATCTGCCGCTGGCCGTGGGCTTCGGCATCTCCAAGCCGGAGCACGTGGCGGAACTGGGCCGGCAAGTGGAAGCGGTGGTGGTGGGCAGCGCGTTGGTCCGGTTGATCGAGCGCAACGCCGGCAACACCTCGCTCGAGATTCAGCTCGAATCCTTCGTCCGCGAGCTGAAACGCGGCTTTGGAGCGCACGCATGACCCCGGACGAGGCGCGCGACAAGCTGGAGGAATTCCGCGTGCTGGTGGATGAGGTGGACCGCCGCATCGTGGCGCTCCTCAACGAGCGTACGCGTGTGGTCGAAGACATCGGCCGCGTGAAGCGCCAGACGCAAATGCCCATTTATGAGCCCAAACGCGAAGACCAGGTATTCGC
Organism: Bryobacterales bacterium; assembly: GCA_963768385.1. Classification (GTDB taxonomy): domain Bacteria; phylum Acidobacteriota; class Terriglobia; order Bryobacterales; family Bryobacteraceae; genus Fen-178. Next base: position 172,029 of record CAVYHQ010000008.1, on the reverse strand, counting down.
CAATGTCACCGCGACCAATCACGGGCCGCTGACCGAGGAGGCGGTGCGCCGCATCTTCGAGCGCATCATCGATGAGATGCGGATCATCCAGCGCGTGTGGATGGAATCCGATGGAGAGAAATAGATGGTAGTCGTCATGCAGCAGGGCGCCACGGAGCGGCAAATCCAGGCGGTGATCGACCGCCTGGTGGAGATGGGCTTCGATGTGCACCGTTCCACGGGCGTGATCCACACCGTGCTGGGCGGGGTGGGCGGCAAGGAAGAATTCGACCTGGGGATCTTCGAGGTGATGGATGGCGTCAAGGAAGCGCATCGCATTGCCTCGCCCTACAAGCTGGCCAGCCGCAGCTTCCGTCCGGCGGGCACGGTGGTCCGGATCGGCGATGTGGATGTGGGCGGCCAGCGGGTGGTGGTGATGGCTGGCCCGTGCAGTGTCGAGAGCCGGGACCAGATCGAGCGCTCGGCGGAAGTGGTGGCCCGCCTGGGCGCCCAGGTGATTCGCGGCGGAGCGTTCAAACCGCGCAGTTCGCCCTACGCCTTCCAGGGCCTCGGGGAAGACGGTTTGCGCATGCTGCGCGAGGCCGCCGACCGCAACGGGCTGGTGGTGGTCAGCGAGGTGATGGACCTCACGCAGATTCCGCTGGTGGCGCAGTATGCCGACATCCTGCAAGTGGGCGCGCGCAACATGCAGAACTTCAACCTGCTGCGCGACCTGGGCAGGCAGCGCAAGCCGGTGCTGCTGAAGCGCGGTATTTCGGCTACCATTGAAGAGCTGCTGCTCTCGGCCGAATACATCCTCGCCGGCGGCAACTACGACGTGATTCTGTGCGAGCGCGGCATCCGCACCTTCGAGACCTACACGCGCAATACCATGGACATTTCCGCCATCCCGGTGGTGAAGAAGCTCTCGCACCTGCCGATCATCGCCGACCCTTCCCACGGCACCGGCCGCCGCGACAAGGTGGCGCCCATGGCCCGCGCCGCCGTGGCCGCCGGCGCCGACGGGCTGCTGGTCGAAGTGCATCCCGATCCGGACCATGCCCTGAGCGACGGCGCGCAGTCGCTGCGCCCCGAGCAGTTCGAAGAGCTGATGTCTCAGTTACGGATCATTGCCCCCGCCGTGGGACGCAGCATGTCAGAGCCGCGACCGTGAGGGAGCGTAGGTTTTTCGCATGAAGAGTGTAGCCATCGTCGGCACCGGGCTGATCGGCTCGTCTTTCGGCCTCGCCTTGCGCCAAGCCGGGTTCGATGGAGCGATCACTGGGGTCAGCTCCCCGCGCGCCATCGCCGATGCCATGGCCGCAGGGGCCATCGACCGCGGCGCGCCGCTCGCCGAAGCCGTTCCGCAAGCCGATCTGGTCTTCCTCGCCCAGACCATCGGCCGCATTCTCGACACCATCCGGCATCTCGATCCTCTTGTCCGCCCGGATGCTATCGTCACCGACGCCGGCAGCACCAAGTGCGAAATCGTCGACCTGGCGCGGCAGAGCATCGCCCGCTGCCAGTTCTTGGGCGGCCACCCCATGGCCGGCAAAGAGAAGCGCGGGGCGGCGGAAGCCGATGGTAGTCTTTTTCGTGGCCGCACCTGGGCGCTGACGCCGGATGAACCATCCGAGCTGGCAACGCCGGCGGCCCGCGACTTCCGCTCGTGGATCGAGCGCATCGGCGCGCGCATCGTGGTCCTCGATGCCGAGGAACACGACCGCGTTGTCGCGCTCACCTCGCACCTTCCGCAACTGGCATCCACGGCGCTGGCCGCCACGGTAGCGGAGCGCATGGGCGCCTCTCCGCGCTGGCGGATGGCCGGCCCCGGCCTGGAAGACATGACCCGTCTTGCACTGGGATCTTATGATCTGTGGCGCGACATTCTGGCGACCAACACCGAGCACATCGAGCGCGCCTTGGCCGTTTACATTCAAAAGCTGGAGCACATGCGCGAGAACCTTCGGACGCGGCAGCTTCAAGAGGAGTTCGAGCGCGGCGCCGCCATGGCGGGCCGCTTGCGGCGGACCCCATAAGCCCCAGCCTCTGCCACTGGCAGGTGCTGAATTAGGATAAACTACGCATGAGGCTATTGAACGTAGCTACACCGCCGGCGGACGGTTCGCCCGCCGGCGGGCCCGCGGCCTTCCAGGCGCGCAGGACCTCGCGGTCCGGCGCACCGGGGGCCGGATTTAAGGAATTCAAAATGGAACAAAAACTAAAGATCGCCGTGTTCATCGATTTTGACAATATCGAGATCGGCGTCAAATCCACGCTGCACCGCGAATTCGACGTGGCTGCCGTGCTGGACGCATTAAAAGAACGCGGGGAAATCGTCACCAAGTTCGCTTACGCCAACTGGGGAAGGCAGGAATCCGCCACACGCGCGCTTTCCGAGCACGCCGTGCAGATGGTCCAGCGCGATCCCTCGCCGCGCGGCGACAAGAACGGCGCCGACATCAACCTGGCCCTCGACGCGCTCGAGATGGCCTTCACTCACGACCACATCAACGCTTTCGCCATCGTCAGCGGCGACAGCGATTTCATCGCGCTGGTCAACAAGCTGAAGCAGTACGACAAGCGTATCTTCGTCGTCGGCGGCCGCGCCTTCACCAGCACCATTCTCCAGAAGAACTGCCACGAGTTCGTGGCTTACGAATCCATCATCGACGAGCCCCGGCCGCGCTCTTCCGGACACCAGCAGCAACAGCAACAACCACAGCCGCAGCAACAGCCGCCGCAGCCACCGCAACAACAACAGCAGCATCAGCAGCGCCAGCCGCACAAGCGCGTGGCGCTCGATCTGGCCCAGTCCATGCCGCTGGTCGAGCGCGCGCTGGGCGTGCTGGAGCGGCGCGAAGTGCGCCCGCAACTCGGCCTGCTGAAATCCACCATGCTGCAGCTCGACTCGACATTCAACGAGAAGGCGTACGGGGCCAGCTCATTCACCGATTTCGTCGAGAAGCTGCAGAAGGCCGACTTTGTCGAGGTCACCGGCGGCGAAGGCCGCTACATGATCCGCATGAAGGGCGGCGGCGTGGCCCCTGAAAAGCCCGGCCACAAACCCGAGCAGGCCATCCCCCTGTTGCGCGACGTGCTGGAAACGCACCGCCTCGAAGTGGACAACGGCTCGCTGGCCGACGAGCTGGCCGAATGGGTGCGCCAGGAGCAACCCAATTTCGACTGGCGCGAGTACGGTTTCCAGGAGTTCAGCGAGCTGTTGAACTATGCCCAGGATAAAGGCCTGGTGCGCAACCAGGCCGACGAAGAGAGAGGTCTGATCGTGTACCTCGGCTCCGAATTCCATCCGCCCGCGCCGCCGCCCGAGCCGGAGCCGGTAGCCGCGGCCTACGAGGAAGAAGAAGAGGACGAGCCGCAGCCCCTGGTGCCCGGCCAGCCTACCGCCACCGGCGAGATCCCCATTCCCGAGGCCCCGCCCAAGCCTCAGCGACGCCCCCGGGCGCCACGCAAGACCTCCGGCGAACCCGGCGCCAAGAGGCGCATCTCCCGGCCGCGCAAGAAGCCGCCGGTTCAGTAGGGCCGCTCCGCATAGCCATAAGATAGTAGCGCCGATTCATCGATAATGGCGTAGAATCGGAAGTAGCAAGGAGTACCAGCATGACAAGGCGGGGGATGCTAATTGGTATCGCCCTCTTGGGTCTTACCCAGTGGACGGCAAGAGCCACTTCCCACGAGCGAGTCTGGCAGGATGGCGTATTGGTTTCGAGAAGAACTGTCCCTGTCGGCCGCAACACCTTCCAGAATCAGTTTGTCTATCGGGTGCGAGGGGGCACTGCCCGGTACGTGGTGGTTTCCGATGCGCCGCTGAAGCTGGACCTGCACGTGCCCATGCGGTTCGCAGTAACCAGGAGACACCTGGTCATCCAGGACGTGGACGGAAGCGAACACAAGACCGCCATATTGCAGAAGCTCGAGAACATGCCCCACGGGCGCTGACCCGTGTAACGCTGCCAGCGCTACCGGTGGCCTATCGTAAAATGGGCATAATGCCCGATCCCGAGGAGTTCTATCGCATCCGGAAGCTGCCGCCTTATGTCTTCGCGGTCATTAACGAAATGCGCGCGCGGGCCCGCGCGGCGCAGATCGACGTCATCGACCTGGGGATGGGGAACCCCGACGGCGCCACCCCGCGCGTGGTGGTGAGCAAGCTGGTCGAAGCGGCGCGAAATGCGCGCAACCACCGGTATTCGCAGTCCAGGGGCATTCCCAGGCTGCGCGAGGAGATCACCCGGCGGTACCAGGCCAACTATGGCGTGGAACTCGATCCCGACAAGGAAGCCATCGTCACCATAGGAGCGAAGGATGCGCTGGCGCACCTGCTTTTTGCCGCCATCGGGCCAGGAGACGTGGTGGTTTCGCCGAACCCCGCCTATCCCATCCACCAGTACGGGGTGATCATGGCGGAGGGCCAGGCCGAGATGCTGCCCATGCCCGACGCGGCCACCTTTCTGAATGGCCTCGAGGACCTTTACCGCAGCGGGCCGCGAAAACCGAAGCTGCTGCTGATTTCCTTCCCGCACAACCCCACCACCACCTGCGTGGACCTGGATTACTTCCGCCAGATCGTGCGCCTGGCGCGCCAGCACGGCACGCTCGTGGTGCACGACTTTGCGTACGCCGACCTGGGCTTCGACGGCTACAAGGCGCCCAGTATCCTGCAAGTGGAAGGCGCCAAGGAAGTGGCCGTCGAGATCTTCTCCATGTCCAAGAGCTACAACATGGCGGGGTGGCGCGTGGGGTACTGCCTGGGGAACGCGAAGGTGATTGCCGCGCTGGCGCGCATCAAGAGCTACCTGGATTACGGCGTGTTCCAGCCCATCCAGATCGCTTCCATCATCGCCCTCCGGGAGTGCGAGGAAGACACCCGGAAGATCTGCGCCGTGTACCAGAAGAGGCGTGACGTGCTGGTGGCCGGACTGAAGCGGGCCGGCTGGGCGGTGGAGAAACCGCGGGGATCCATGTTCGTGTGGGCGCCCGTGCCGGAGCGGTTTCGCGCAACCGGCTCGCTGGAGTTTTCGAAGCTTCTGTTGGAGAAGGCGCTGGTGGCGGTCTCACCGGGTATCGGCTTCGGGCCGCTGGGCGAAGGGCACGTGCGCTTCGCGCTGGTGGAAAACGAGCACCGCATTCGCCAGGCCACGCGGTCCATCGGGCAGTTTCTGAAGGAACAGGGGTCGGGGGCCAGGGGCCGGGGGTAAGAGGTCAGCCTTCGGCCGACAGCATTATTGGATCTGATAGGGAACTGTGACCTCGACTGTCTTGGGCGGGAAGCAGGCCCGGTCGTTGCACGCCTGGTAGCGCAGTTTGCCCACCGCCGCGCCGGGGCCGGCCGGCGCGTTGGCCGCCACCTTGAAGTTCGCCACCAATTCGAAGTTGCCCGTGAAGACCGAGAGCGGCTTCTCCGCAAACTCGTACTTCTCCATTGAGGGCTTCGGGTAGGTCACCGATCCGCCCTCGAGGGCGGCCGTGGAGGTCCACGTCAGCTTCAGCGGGATAAGATATTCATCCGTGGGCGTATTGCTGTTGACGTGGTACCCCGGGCGGACGGACACCGGGATCTTCGCCTGGACGGCGGCATGGCGTTTGCCGGCCACGGTCTGAGGCTCGCCCACCGTCAGGTAACCGCTACTCTGAGCGAAGAGAGGAGGCAGGCAGAGCAGCGCGGCTAGCAGCGGCAGGCGCGGGAGACTGCAAAAGCTGTTCGACACCATCTTCGAAATCCCTCCGATCCGCAAGGCCCACGTGGACCGCGGCGATCTTTCCCGCCCGGTCGATGAGGAACGTGGTCGGCAGCGCATCCACGCCGCCGTAAAGCTGGGCCGTTTCGCCGTCGCCGATCACCACCCGGTAGTTCACGCCCAACTGCGAAAGGAACGGCTTCACCACTTCCCAACCTTCATCGTCCATGGAAACGCCCAGGACCGCGAAGCCCTTGTCCTTGTTCCTGCGCTCCAGGTCCACGAACCAGGGGATCTCGATCTGGCACGGACCGCACCAGGTGGCCCAGAAATCCAGCAGCACCACTTTACCGCGATAATCCGAGAGGCGAACGGTCTTGCCGTTCACATCCTTCAGCGCGAAATCCGGAGCCTGATGGCGGTCCTTGTCCGGCTTGACCGGCGCGGTTTTTGCCGGATGCGGCCCGGAAGAGGAAAAGTATATGAAACACCCTACCAGGAGCGCGATGGCCAGAGCGGACGAGAGGCGGAGCGCGGACACAGATTCCTTTCCCCGATCCAATTATATCGACAATTGTCCGGACTCAATCCTTTGGGCAAACCAGGCGCGGCGGCGGGTGCGGCGACCGCCCGCGAGCGTAAACTCATGGTGCCGCCGGGCGCCGGAATACAGCCACGCCGCGGTGTCGCAGAAGCTCTCGCAGCAATACTCCCGCCAGCGGCGGCCGCGGGATCGGACATCGCCGGCGGCGAGCGCGCGTTTGCGCCACTCTGCCGACCATCCCAGCTCGCCGCGTGCGCCCGCCTGCCATTCACCTTTCACCAGACGCTCATAGGAGCGGCGCGCCGGGTTGCCCAACCTCGCCCAAATGAAGTGAAACAGCTCGTGGACGAAGATGCGCGGGAACTCCTTCCGGCTGCAATCGAACGCCATGCGGCGCTCCCGCACAAACGTTCCGGCGTGCACCGCGCCGCGGGGCCCAGAGGGCACCCCGCCCAGGGCGTGCGTGCTTTGGATGCGCACGGGCGCGCCGGAGATCGGCGGCAGACGGCGCAGCACCACCCGCACCTGGTCCCGGCGGGAGGCGTCCTCGAACAAAAAAAGATGCGGAACCGGCACTCTCCAAGAGTACACGAACGTGAAAATCGGCATAATGAGATGAAGAGATCCCTATATGCGCTACCGAGCACTGATACCTTTATTGGCGGCCGGGACGACGATCCTGGCGGCCGCGCGCCCGAGCGTGGCGCAACCCACCGACTTCGCCAACTGGCCCGCGCGAACTTCGCCCACCGAAGTTGGCAAACGCGTGGCGGAGCACTTCGTGGCGGCCCCGCACCAGGATCCCAAGCGCATCATCTACCCGGAAGTCTGCGCCTGGTACGGGGCCTTGACCTTCGCCCAACTGTCGGGCGACAAGGATCTCTCCGCCCGCCTCATCAAGCGCTTCGATCCGCTGATGACGCCCGTGGAGTCCGCCCTGGTCCCTACCGACCGGCATGTGGACTTTTCAGTCTTCGGGACCGTCCCCTTGGAGATTTACATCGAAACCAAGGAGCAGAAGTACCTCGACATGGGCAAGGCCGTCGCCGACCGGCAGTGGAGCGACCCCACACCGGATGGGCTGACCAGCGAGACCCGCTTCTGGATCGACGACATGTACATGATCACGGCCGTCGAAGTGCAGGCTTACCGCGCCACGGGCGATGCCAGGTACATCGACCGCGCGGCCCTGGAGATGGTGCCTTACCTCGACAAGCTCCAGCAGCCCAACGGGCTGTTCTACCATGCTCCGGATGTCCCGTTCTACTGGGGGCGCGGCAACGGTTGGGTGGCCGCCGGGATGACCGAGCTGCTGCGCTCGCTTCCCCAGGACCATCCGCGGCGCGCCCGCATTCTCGAGGGATACCGGAAGATGATGCAGTCGCTCCTCGAGTTCCAGGGCAAGGACGGCATGTGGCGTCAACTGATCGATCATCCGGAGGCTTGGCCCGAAACCTCCAGCACGGGCATGTTCACTTTCGCCATGATCACCGGCGTCAAGAACGGCTGGCTCGACGCCAGGACGTACGGCCCCGCGGCTCGCAACGCCTGGCTCGCGCTGGTCGGCTATATAGACCAGCATGCGGACGTCACCAGTGTCTGCGCCGGCACCAACAAGCTCAACGATCTGGCCTACTACCTGGCCCGCCCGCGCGTGACCGGCGACTTTCACGGCCAGGCGCCGGTCTTGTGGAGCGCCTCGGCGCTGCTGCGGTAGCGTCAGGTCTTAGCCGGCCGTCCCCGCGCGACTCGCGGTACAATATAAGAGAAGCATGTCCGAAATCATGCGGCGCGAAGGGCTTGTCGAATTGCACGGCTGGGACTCCCTGGCCCGCGCGTGGCATGGACCCACCGAGCTGACGTTTACGCTCCGCGGCTGCGGGCGCATTCTGAGCCAGTTGCGAGAGATGCCTGGCTCCTGGTACGGCAAGCTTCGCACGGAAGCGCCGGGGGAACTGCCGCTCGATTTCCATGTTTCCATCCATGACCTGTGCGATGCCGGTCTTGCGCTCCTCGACATCGAGGGATCGTCCGGCGGTCCGTTGGAGGTCATCCTGGCGATCCCCGCGCAGCGGCGCGCCAGAATCCGGCCGGAGATGGCCTTCGAGTTCGTGGCGTTTCTAGGCTTTCTGAGAGGTCTCGAGAATCCCGGCTCGGAGATGGCCATGCACGATTACATCCAGCGCGTACTTGGGGAAGCCGACGAGCTGTCTACTCTGGTTTTCTCGATCGAGACTCGGTTCGTGGTGCCCGAATCGCGCCTGTTGATCTCCGAGCAGGCGGAGAGGCTGGCCATGAGCATGATCGCCTGGATGGCCGAGAAGGACGCGCGCCCCGGCGCCCGTGAGAACCGCGGCAGCCAGTAAATGGACCCTTCAGCGGGCGGCGGCGCGGCGGGCCAGGACCCGCTCGGCTTGCTGGAGCAGCGCCTGTGCCTTGGGCAGGCTCTCGACCGCGCGCTGCACCTCCGGGTCTGCGTGGAACGCCGCGCGGTCGGCGGTCTTCTTGTCAAAAGCGCGGAAGTACAGCTCGTAACGAATCTGGTCGCGCATCCAGTCGCGGTTGGCGGCGAACTCCGCGTCGGTGAAGGCTATCTGCTGAGATCGCAGATAATCGGCGAATTGTCCCAGCGTCTGATCATCCGGGACCCAGTCCTCAGGGAGGTGAGGCCGCGGCACGCCGAAGTAACGCGAGCCGAAATGAAAGAACGCTCCCGGTGCGATTAGCCGGCGCTGAAAAGCATTGGCCCGAGGAGATTCGTACCTCTCGTCGGGGCTGATCCCGCCGCCGCCGTAAACCTTGCGTCCGCTGTCCGTCGCCTTCACATCCTGCAGATTCTGAGCGTTGTCCCGGTTGGAATAGTAGTCGAAAAGCGACTGGTGCGAGTAATCGCGCTGAATCAGGCGCCCGCTGGGCGTGTAGTAGTGCGCGATGGTCAGCAGCAGGGCTGCGCCCTCCGAGAGAGGGAATTGCGCCTGCACCAAACCCTTTCCAAAAGTGGTTTCGCCCAGCAGCCAGGCCCGGTCGTGATCCTGCAGGGCGCCCGATACGATCTCGGACGCCGAAGCCGACCGGCGGTCCACCAGGACCACGATGGGATAGCGCTGCGCCGAGGCCTGCGCCTTGGCGCGGAAAACCTGTTCTTGCTCCGCCCGCCCCCGGTGGCTCACCACCACCTGCCCCTCGCGCAGATATCGCCCCGCCAGCGTCACGGCCTCGGTCACCAGGCCGCCCTGATTGCCGCGAAGATCCAGGATCATGCCGGTGACGGACTGCTCCCCCAATTTCTGGAGCAAGGCCTCCACATCGCGGCCGACGTTTTGCGCTTCAAAGCTGGTGACGCTCAGATAAGCAGTGCCCGATTTCAGCCAGAAGGCATCCACCGCGCTGGTCTGGATCTCTCCCCGGATGACGGTCACGGAGAGGGGCTCGCCGGCGCCTTCCCGCCGCACCGTGATGCTCACCTGGCTGCCCTTTGGCCCTCTCAGCAGATCGGCCACCGCGCCCGTGTCCATGCCGGCGGTGTCATGCCCGTCCACGGCGGCGATAGCGTCGCCGCGGCGCAGATCGGCTTTCCACGCGGGCGAATCGGGGAAGGGTTCCATGACCACAATCTTTCCGCCCTCCGCGCCAATCAGCATGCCTACGCCGAAATACTGCGCATGCTGTTTCCGCTGCATGTCGCCGAACTCGGAGGGGTTGAGGAAGTTCGAATGCGGGTCCAGGGTACGCAGCATGCCCGGTATGGCGCCCTCATAGATGGCGCGCTCCGGGGAGATGGGATCGGCGAAGTTGTGCTCGACGAGCGCGTAGGCCGCCGTCAGCGAGTGGACGCCACGGGCCAGGTCGTCATCGGGAGTGGAAGCCGCGCGGGCGCGAATTCCGGGAACCCGGAGCGGTACGAGCAACGCCAGGCTGGCGGCGATCAGCGCAAGGTACGGTGTTCTTCTCATTTTCATGGTTCCGCCGGGCCGCCGGGATACGCAGTCCGTATCGTTGAAACTCCCTTCCCTTGGCTCTGTTCTTTATGATACCCGAGTTGCAACGGCGGAGCTACTAGTACCTATCTAGTACCGTTACTATTGCTGGAATTATATCAAACCCGTCAAAATAGAAATTGCGGAACAGGCATTTCATGCTTCGAGCGTTCTCACTTCTTGGAATGACCAGCGGCTTTCTGATGATCTCTCCCGGGTTGCGGGGAACCCTGTTAAATGGGCTTGCCCAGGCAGCGGCCGAACTGGACAAGTATAGCCCGTACTCCTACATCGGAGTGGCGTTAGCACTGCTGGGCGGCCTCATGGCAGCCTTCTCGAGGGCGTCGGCGCCGCGCTGAGATTCCGAAGCACGTCAGACCGCGCGGACCTTGCGTGCGGCCGGGGCGGTTTCGGACCTCGCCGGCTTGCGCTCGGCCACCGCGGTCAGGCGTTTCACCTGGTCCGTCACGCACACCAGGAACATGGGCTGAGACGTGTTCTTGAGCACCTCGATGATGCGGTTGGGCGCCTCTTCCAGAAAGATGGATTTGCCGTCGGTGAGCAGATGAACGTCCGAAGCGGCCGACAGGGCGTCGTTCAGGCGCTTGCCCATGTCTTTTTGCAGGAACCGCAGGACGCGGCGGATTTTCTGCAGGGAGAATCCCTTGCGCCGCAGCTCCGCGATGACCGAAATCTCCACCACTTCCTCCGGCAAATAAATCCGCTTGTGACCGTCCTGGCGCGGCGAGACGACATTGCGCTCGTCCCACCACTGCAATTGCCGCAGACTGACGCCGCAAATCCGGGCAACTTCGCTGCTGTTATAGCCCTGCGCTTCCGGCGAGGACACCGGCCGGGGTTTCCTGGCTTTGAACATTTTAGGCCGCTTCCGTTATGGTATATGAAATCAGTGCCACTTTGGATTGTACATGCACCACCGGCAGTGTCAATAGGGTCAACACACAAAGACGCCATTTCCTTTCGGGGGAAATGCCGTTGCGCACACCGCGCGGCGGGCGCAAGGGTACCACCAGCCCGCCATCTTCCGGTACAGGCGGGACTGCGTTTGACGCCGCTTCATTGTGATTCCGCACAGCGGATAGTAGAATTTTGATTAACGGCAGCGATATACGCTGCCTGCGGGAAATGCCGCCGGGTGGATAGATCGTGATTGAAACGGGCCACAGCGAAGTGGGCTTTACCGGCGACGAACCCGTAGGCGGCGAGCTCCTGGCGGAGCGACTGGCGCGAGGTCGGCTGGCGCCCGAAGAGGCCCTGCGTTACGCCATCGAGATTGGCGCCGCGCTCAGCCGGGCGCACTCGCTGGGCGTGGTTCACGGCGCGCTGTCGCCATACTCCGTCCGGATTGCGAGCACGGGTGCGCGGGTGTTGCAGCCGCTGCCGGAATACGACGAGCGTGCCGCGCCCTATCGCTCGCCGGAGCAGGTGCGGGGCGAGGCGCCGGACTGGCGCAGCGACGTGTTCGCTTATGGCGCGCTGCTGTATGAAATGGCCAGCGGGAGGCGGGCGTTTCCGGGTGAGGGCGCGGAACTGAACGGCGCCATACTCGAGCAGCCGCCGGCAGGACTGACGGCGAAATCGGCGATCCATGCGGCCATGGAAGGGGTCATCGCCGGATGTCTGGAGAAAGATCCATCCTGCCGCCGCCAGCGCATACAAAACGCCGTGATCGAGCTGAAACTTGTGGGCCGGTCGTGGCAGCACAGGGCGGAGGTCGCCCAGCCGGCAGCGCCGGCGCCTGCCGGAGATTCCAAGGTCCCTCGCAGGCCGGCGTATGTCATACCCGAGCCGCCCGTTCCCGTAGACGTTTTCCAGCGGCGCTTCTGGGCCATAGGAGCGACGTTCATCGCGGTAGTGGTCATCTCCATAGCGGCGGTCCTGTGCTGGCGCCAGCGGCCCGCGGCTCCGGTCCTCAGATTTGCGGTGTCGCCGCCCGAACACACCAGCTATCCGGGCACGCCCTCGGTTTCGCCGGATGGGCGCTTTCTCACGTTCTCGGCTCTGGGGCCCGAAGGCAAACGCATGCTCTGGCTGCGGCCGCTGGACGCGCTGCACGCCAACGTGATCCCCGGAACGGAGGGCGGGTCCGCGCCATTCTGGTCGCCGGACAGCAATTACATCGCGTTTTTCGCCGACAGGTCGTTGAAGAAGGTGCGGACCAGCGGTGGCGCTCCGGAGATCGTTTGCGGCGCGGAGGCCATGCCTGGCGGCGGCGCCTGGAACCGCAACGGCGTCATTCTGTTCGCACCCAGCCTGGCCGATGGACTCTACCGCGTCGCCGAGAACGGCGGGAAGCCCCAGCTCGTCCTGGAGCTGGATTCCTCGAAATACGAGCGTTCCGATCTCTGGCCGCAGTTCCTGCCCGACGACAAGCATTTCGTGTTCTTTGTGCAGACCGACTTGTCCGACACCACGGGAGTCTACGCCGGCACGCTCGATCCGCCGGAACACCACCGCCTGTTCAGCTCCGAGACCAATGCGGTTTACTCGGGCGGCGCCGCGGGCAACTCGTCGAAAAACGGCTACCTGCTGTTCATCCGCGACCGCCATTTGATGGAGCAGGCGTTCGACATTTCAAACCTCGCCATGGAAAGAAACCCCTTTACCCTGGCGGATGATATTGGCGCCGTGCGGAGTATGGCGCTGGCGCCCATCTCGGTCTCGGGCAACGGCATCCTGGTCTACCAGAGCGTGGGCAAGCCCACCAAGCAGTTGGTCTGGCTGGACCGCAGCGGGAAGCAGGTCGGCCAAGTGGCGGAACCGGGCGATTATGGACCGCCGAGGATCTCTCCGGATGGCAGCCGCGCGGCGGTAGCCAAGCTCAAGCCGGATGGTGTGACTGCAGATCTGTGGATACTGGACGCCGTCGGCAACGCCACTCGGTTTACTTCCACGTCCAAGCACGAAGGCTCTCCCGTCTGGTCCCCGGATGGCTCCAGGATCGCCTTCTTCAGCAACGCGGAAGGGGTCTTCGATATCTATGTGAAGCCCGTCAACGACGAAGGCAGGGCGGAACTTTTTTGCAAGAGCACGAGGCCCAAGTACCCTACCGACTGGTCTCGGGACGGCCGATACATTCTGTTCGGCGTAGTGAGCCCAGGTACGCGGGAGGACGTGTGGGCGATTAGCACGGCGGACCGGAAAGCCGCACCCATCCTGGATACGATTTACTCGGAAGGTTCCGCGGTGCTCTCGCCGGACGGGAAATGGCTCGCGTTTCAATCCGACGAGTCCGGCCGCAATGAGGTTTACGTGCAACCCTTCCAGGGCGCCACCGCGGGAACCAGGCGGCGCTGGCTGGTCTCCTCGGGCGGTGGCGGCCTGCCTCGTTGGCGCGGCGACGGCGCGGAAATGTTCTATATGACCTCCGGTGGGCGCATGATGGCGGTTGAGCTGCACCCGGCCGACGGCGATTTCCGATTCGAGCAGCCGCACATGTTGTTTCAGACCCGTCCGATTCCCGAAACCTGGAACCTTTATGACGTCTCCCCCGACGGCCAGCGGTTCCTGCTCAATCTGCCTCTGGAGTGGTCCAGCGCGGCGCCCGTCTCCGTGGTGACGAACTGGACCGAGAAGCTCAAAGAGTAACGCCGGATTGCTGGCGCACCGGCGCCGTCCGCAAGGCCTGCCACCAGATGTACAGGAACAGCAGGTTGGTCAGCATGATCAGAATGTTCCCAAACAAAGAGAGGGGACGCGAGTGGCTGCGCATCGCGAGGTTGCGGACAGACTCTCCGATGGCTTCTCCGGTGAACTGGATTCCCAAGCCGCCGCTCAGCATAAGCAGTTGGTGGTCCTTCTCGCGGGAAGCGATTAGCAGTGCCCACAGCGCCAGATCGAGAATGGCCGAGCAGAAGTTCAGATCGCGGGTCCAGGGCGTCATAAAAGACCCCACGTTCAGCGCCGGATCCCAGTGAATCAGGAACGAAATGCCCGCGAAGAGGATGGCTCCGGCGATTAACGAAGCGCGCACGATCCGGCGCGACCGGAGCTTGCCGGTCGCCTGGTAGATCAGGCTCATGACCACCGCATAAACCAGAACCTGCAAAATGACTTCATCGAGCCAGTAAACCGAGGCCAGAGCAACCGCGGCCCGCGGCATGCCGCGGACATAGCCCACAGCCGACGGAAGTTCAACCACCGTGGTCAGGAAGTCGATGATCGTGTAGACAAAAATGAACGGAAAACGCCGGTAACCACCGCGCAGCAGGGCAGCGATGATCAGGAGTTCCAGAGGAAGCCCGATCAGCCATCCGCACACCTGCAGCGCGAAGCGCATCCATTCCCAATTCTAGGCTGGTGCGGCGGCCGGTGTCGCGAGATTTTCGTGCGGCAATTATGCAGTGACCGAAAGGTTCCCGTCCCACGGATCGGGTGGCATGGTCGGCCCGTGCGCGATCGTCACGTTCCCGTCCCACGGATCGGGCGGCATGGTCGGCCCGTGCGCGATCGTCACGTTCCCGTCCCATGGATCGGGCGGCATGGTCGGCCCATGCGCTACGTTCACCGGCTCTGCCAGCGGTGTATGACTGTGAACAGGCACACCGGCACCCTGGATGGCGTTCGACACACAAGCTAGTGCGAACAAGGCAAAAATCGCAGCGAACATGAACTTGTTTTCGACTAATCGACTCATTAAGAAGCTCTCCTTCTAATCAACTGCATTTCCAAAGAAAGGTCTGGCCTTTTGTGATCTCATCCCACAGAGTAACGTACCCTAGGTCGATTCGGCCACCGAAAGTAAGGGGACACCTAGTACTATTAGGTGTTTTTGGATGATAAGGAATAGGGTAAATACCCTATATCCAGCCCGTTATGGTACTTGGGAGCGACGCAGAGTTCGCTCGGGATAAGCCGCATCTGGACGGAAGGGGCGTTGGCCGGGGTACTCGAGGCGCATGTCGGCAGTCACCTCATCGAGCATTGCCAGGGTGGCGATTCGGCTCTCCATGGCGAACGCGGTGAGCAACAGGTTGTCGCAGATGGCGTTGATCAGACGGGGAATTCCTTGCGCCCGGTAGTGGATCTCCTCCAGCAGTTGCTGTGGGAACACCGTCTGGCCTTTGATCCCGGCACGGGCCATCCGGGAATTCACGTAGGCCGCGGTCTCGTCAAGATCGAAGCCCCGCAAGGCGCACCGCAGGGAAATGCGTTGCTTGAGCTGGCGGAATTCCGGGGCATCCAACTTGCGATCCAATTCCTCCTGGCCGGCGATAACGATCTGAAGCAATTTGCCCTTCCGGTTCTCGAGGTTTCCCAGCAGACGGATTTCCTCTAGTACGTCCCACTCCAGGTTGTGAGCCTCGTCCACAATCAGCACTGTGGTGCGGCCGACGTTGGCTCTCTCGAGCAGCATGTTATTGAGGGAAAGCAGGGTCTCGGTCTTGGAGAGGCGGTTGCACCGAAGGTCCAAGTCGTAGGCCAGCAACTCGAAGAACTGCTCGACAGTCAAACGGGAGTTGAACAGCGAGGCGAACGCGATCTGTTGCGCGTTAAGGAAGTCGCGCAGGCATTCCAGCATGGTGGTTTTGCCGGTGCCGACCTCACCGGTGAGCACGATGAAGCCCTTGCGGCTCTGCACGCCGTAGATGAGGTTGGCCAACGCCTCTTCGTGCTGAGCGCTGCGGAACAGAAACGAAGGGTCCGGGCTGATGTTGAACGGGTTCTTGGTAAAGCCGAAGAAGGCCTTGTACATATTCAGCGGCTGCCCGGAAGGACTAATCGCATCTTAGCATGCCCGGCCGGTGGCTCGCCGGGGCTGTACGGGCCGGGCATGCCCGGCCCCTACGGCGGCGCCTGCGGCTGGGGCTTTTCGCCGGAGGAACTCTTGCCGGCGGCCTTGACCGGACTGATCAAAATGTGGGCGTTGCGGCCCTCCAGGCGCGGTTGTCCCTCGACGCTGCCGTGGGCGGCAAGGTCGCCGGCAAAGCGCATGAGTAGTTTCTTGCCGAGATCGGCGTGCGCGATTTCGCGCCCGCGGAACTGGACCACGGCCTTCACTCGATTGCCTGCCGCCAGGAAGCGGATGGCATGCTTCATCTTGAAGTCGTAATCGTGATCGTCGGTATTGGGACGAAACTTGAGCTCCTTCACCTGGACGACATGCTGCTTTTTCTTGGCGTCGTGCTGCTTCTTTTTCTGCTCGTAGGTGTAGTGACCGAAGTCCACGGCTTTGGCGACGGGCGGAACGGCGGTGGGGGCCACCAGGACGAGATCGAGGCCCAATTCCTGCGCTTTGCGCAAGGCAGCCGCGGTGGGCATCACCTCCGTGGTTCCGTCCGGGAAAACTGCGCGCACCTCGCGCACGCGAATGGACTCATTAACGTTGTCTCTGCGATTCTGCCGGCGAGGAGGAAAGTTTCTGCCTGGATACATTTGTGGTTATGCGTCGATTTCAGGATTACGAAGGCAAACGGAAAGGGGCTGGGCGCCCGGATAGACTCTCTGGCCGAGAATCGGAATGGTGTGGCTAGGAAACAAGCGCAAGTTCTGTCAGTCTCAGTGTACACCAAATCGCGGCGAAAAAGTCAAAGGTTGGACATCCCGCGACCCTGCAAGGCGCGCTAAGATTGGTCTGCTGATATGCGGAAATGCCCTTCCTGCTCGCGCGAATGCGCGGATAACAGCCGGTTCTGCGCCTGGTGCGCGGCGCCGCTCGACGCCACGTCGGCGGAAACGGAGGTGCTGGCGGCACCGGCGCCGCCCGGGCTGAGCTCCTCCAGCAGCGTGGACGAAGGACGCTTTGTGCCGGGTACCATGCTGGCGGGGCGCTATCGCATCGCCGGGCTGCTGGGGCGGGGCGGCATGGGCGAGGTCTATCGCGCCACCGACCTGACGCTGGGACAGGTGGTGGCGCTGAAGTTTTTGCCGGAAGCCACGGCCCGCGACGAACGCGTGCTGGCGCGCTTCTACAACGAGGTGCGCATCGCGCGCCAGGTGGCGCATCCCAACGTGTGCCGGGTCTACGACATCGGCCAGGTGGACGGGCTGCACTACATTTCCATGGAGTACGTGGACGGCGAGGACCTGGGTTCCCTGCTCCGGCGCATCGGGCGGCTGCCGGTGGATAAGGCGCTCGAAACCGCGCGCAAGCTGTGCGCGGGCCTGGCGGCGGCGCACGAAAAAGGCGTGCTGCACCGCGACCTGAAGCCGGCCAACATCATGATCGATGGCCGCGGCCAGGTGCTCATCATGGACTTCGGGCTGGCGGGTTTCAGCGGGCAGTTGCAGGGCGACATTCGCAGCGGAACGCCGGCCTACATGTCGCCCGAGCAGCTTGCGGGGACCGAAGTCACCGTCAGAAGCGACATCTACTCGCTAGGGCTGGTGCTGTACGAGCTGTTCACGGGGAAGCGCGCCTTTCAGGCGGCGTCGCTGGTGGAACTGATCGAGATGCAGGAGCGCGCGGCCCCGGCCAGCATCACCACGCTGGTTAAGGAACTGGACCCGGCCGTCGAGCGCGTGATCCAACGCTGCCTCCAGCCGGACCCGCGGCAGCGGCCGGCTTCGGCGCTGGCGGTGGCGGCGGGATTGCCGGGCGGCGATCCGCTGGCGGCGGCCCTGGCGGCGGGCGAGACGCCCTCGCCGGAACTGGTGGCGGCGGCCGGAGAAACCGAAGGGCTGCCGCCGAAGGTAGCGGTGCCGTGGCTGGCGGCGGCGCTGGCGGGGATCGTGGCGCTGGCGGTGTTGGCGCCCGGCCAGGCCGTAACGACAAGACTGCCGCTCGAGAATTCGCCGGAGGCGCTGACCCGCGACGCGCGGACGATTATCAAAGGCTTCGGTTACACCGCGCGGCCGGGCGATACCGCATGGGACCTCGAATACGATGGCGACTATCGGGACTATTTGAAGAAGCACCCCAAGGAAGCGGCCGCGCGCTGGAAGAACCCGGCGGCCGGCCAGCCGCCGCTGGTGGCCTTCTGGTATCGCGAGAGCCCTCGGCCCATGCCGGCAGTGCGGCGCGAAAATGTGGAGGTTACCTATGGAGATCCGCCGTTCGAGATGTCCGGGATGGTGCGGCTGCGGACCGATCCGGACGGGAAGCTCCAGGAGTTCGAGGCGGTCCCTCCGCAGGTGGAGGCAGCGACTCCGCCCTCGGGAGCGTTCGATTGGGCCAAGCTCTTTCAATTCGCCGGATTGGACCAGTCACGGTTCCAGCCCGTGGACCCGCAGTGGACCCCGCTGGCAAACTGGGACACGCGCGCGGCGTGGACCGGCGCCGATCCCCAGACCAGAGCCAAACTGCGGGTGGAAGCCGCGGCGTGGCACGGGCGGCCCGTGTCGTTCCGGATCATCGGTCCATGGACCGTTCCCGCGCGCATGGAGCCGCCCGGCAGCGGGCAGAGCCAAGTCGTGTTCCTGGTGATGATCTACCTGGTGCTGGTGGCCGCCTGCCTGCTTGCGTGGTATAACTTCCGGGCGCGGAGGGTGGACCAGCGCGGCGCAGTGAGAATGGGAGCATGGTATTTTGTTTGCCTGGCGGCCAGCGCTTTTCTGGTCATGCACCACTCCGCGACCATGCAGGAGTGGTCGGGGTTCTGGTACGTGATGGCCGTGGCTTTGTTCAATGCTGGTATCGTCTGGGTTTTCTATTTGGCGCTGGAGCCATGGGTGCGGCGGCGCCTTCCCTACACCATGATTTCGTGGACCCGATACACGACCCGGGGGTTCCGAGACCCGCTGGTAGGGAGGGATCTGTTGTACGGCGCGGGGTGCGGTGCGCTGTGGAGTATTCTCTTTGTGCTCGAGACGGCCCTGCGCGGCGGCGAGCCGTCATTCCCGTCCCTGGATGCGCTCTTGGGAGTGCGCTACGAAGTCGCCCAAATGCTGAACGCGGTTCCCGACGCCCTCTTATCCAGCATGATCTTCTTTCTCATGCTCTTTCTTTTGCAGGTGCTGCTGCGAAAGCAATGGGTCGCCGCAACGGCTTTCGTCGCTATCATGTCGGTCATGCTCGCCGTTGGATCAGCCACCCCGTGGGTGGATATTCCCGGCTACGTGCTCTTCTTCGGCGTGCTTGCGTTTGTGCTGCTGCGGTTCGGACTGCTGGCGGCCATCGTCGCGTATACGTCCTTGGACTTGCTGCGCGCATGCCCGCCAACGCTGGACCTCACCGCGTGGTATATCGGGCTGGTGCCGATCCCGCTGCTGGCGGTGGCTTTGATCGCGATTTACGGGTTCCGCACCTCGCTGGGGGGCCGGCCGCTGTTTCAGATTTCGGGTGATTAGACCAACCTCCGCGCCTGACCTGCGTGGATTCACCCACCCATGAGTCCGGGAGTGCGGAATTATACGTCTTGTTTTCTGCCATTTAGGATGACGGACGGCTGGCCCGGGAATTGCACCCTGGAAGGCATGGCATACGTAATTACGGACACCTGCACCAAGGACGAGTTGTGCGTGGAAGCTTGCCCGGTGGACTGCATCCACCCCAAGAAGGACGAGGCCGGCTTTGAAGAGGCCCCCCAGCTTTACGTGAATCCGGTGGACTGCATCGATTGCGGCGCGTGCGTTCCGGTCTGCCCGACGAACTCCATGTTCGCACTGGACGAGCTGCCGGCCGAGCATGCCCGGTTCGCCGAGGTCAACGCGGCCCATTACAACTGAGCTGAACGAGAAACTGGACAGCCATCACCCGGCGCCGGGCCGGCGGGCCCGCAGCCGGGTTTTTTTTACAATGAGGTATGCGTAAAATAGCAGCCTCCCTCCTGGGATTGGCATGTCTGCTGCGCGCCGAAGTGCGCCCCATGACGCTGCGGCAGGCCGTCGAGACGGCGCTCAAGCAGAATCCCGATATCGCTCTGAGCCGCCTCGAAGAAGAGAGCGCCCGGCAGGCGGTGCGCGTGGCCAAGGATCCCTTCACGCCCCGCCTCACGGTGGGCAGCGGGCTGGCGTACAGCAACGGTTTTCCCATGAGCATCGAAGGCTCGGCGCCGAGTATCGTGCAGGGGCGCGCCATCCAGGATCTGTTCAACCGGCCGCAGAGTTTCGCGGTGGCCCAGGCGAAGGAGGATGCGCGCGGGGCTGCCTTAGGCGTGGCGAGCAAGCGGGACGAGGTGGCGTATCGCACGGCGTCGCTGTACCTGGATGCGGAACGCTCCGCGCGCATCGGTGCTCTGGCGCGAAAGGACGCCGAAAGCCTGGAGAAGGTTCTCGACACCGTCCGGGCGCTGGTGCGGGAAGGCCGCGCCCTGCCGCTGGCGGAAAAGCAGGCAGCCCTGGATGTGGCGCGCGCGCGCCAGACCGCCGAAAGCCTGGAGGCCGACCAAGCCACGGCCGAGACAGCGCTGGCGATAGCCATCGGCCTCTCCGCCGACGAGCGCGTGCGGGCGGTGGAAGAGGAACGCCGCGCGCCGGCCCTGCCGGCATCCGAAGAGCAGGCCATCCAGGCGGCGCTCGAATCCAACCAGGAACTGCGCAAGCTGCAATCGCAGATCGTCTCCAAGGGCCTGGAGATGCGCGGCGAGAGGGCGGAACGGTGGCCGAAGATGGACCTGGTGGCGCAGTACGGCATGCTCGCCAAGTTCAATAACTACGCCGAGTTCTTCCAAAAATTCCAGCGCAACAACGTGCAGTTTGGCGTTTCGTTTCAATTGCCGCTATTCACCGGCTCAGGCGTGAGCGCGCAGATCGCGCAAGCGCAGATCGAGATCTCCCACTTGAGAATCGAGCTGGGCAATTCGCGCAACCGCCTGGCCTCGGACCTTCAGCAATCGTTCCGGGATGTGAAGAAAGCCGAGACCGCGGCGGAAGTGGCGGCGCTGGATCTGGATGTCGCGCGCGAGCAGCTTTCCATGAACCTGGCCCAGATGCAGGAAGGCCGCGCCATGCTGCGCCAGGTAGAGGAGGCGCGCATCGCCGAGAACCACAAGTGGATTGCCTTCTACGATGCGCAGTACGCCCTGGAGAAAGCCAAATGGAACGTGCTGAAGCTGACGGGCGAACTCGTAGCATCGGTGGAGGCCCTGCCGGACGCGGCGCGGTGAGACGATCATTGAGATATGAGCATTCCCGCACGGTATGGGAGCGGCGTTTTCAGGCCGCTGGAAGAAACGTCCTCGCCAGATCATAGGAGAAACCATGAGCGAACAGACTCGCGTCAGCCACCCGATGTACAACCTTCTGCCCACGGAAATCGAGGGGTTCGATTCCCTGGCGGAGCTTGCCCTGAATCTGCGCTGGTCGTGGAATCACGCCACCGACGAAGTGTGGCGGCAGCTTGATCCGCAACTGTGGGCGATCACACATAACCCCTGGGTGGTGCTGCAAACGGCCTCGCGCGACCGGATCGAGCGCGTATTGGCCGACCCCGCTTTTCGCAAAAACCTCGATGGCTGGGTGCAGGCCAGGCGGAACTCGCTGGCGGCGCCCGCGTGGTTTCAGGAGAATCATGCGCAGAGTTCCCTGACCTGCGCCGCGTATTTCAGCATGGAATTCATGGTGAGCGAAGCTTTGCCCATCTACTCGGGCGGGCTGGGTAATGTGGCCGGCGATCAACTCAAAGCCGCTAGCGATCTCGGTCTGCCGGTGGTGGGGGTGGGCCTGCTCTACCAGCAGGGCTATTTTCGCCAGGAGATCGACAAGGACGGAGCGCAACAGGCCCTCTATCCCTATAACGATCCCGGACAACTGCCGATCACGCCCCTGCGGCAACCGAACGGGGAGTGGTTACGGCTGGAGATTGCGTTGCCGGGATACTCGGTCTGGCTGCGCGCCTGGCAGGTCCAGGTCGGCAGGGTGAAGCTTTACCTTTTGGACAGCAATGATGCGGCGAACCTTCCTGTCGATCGGGGGATCACCAGCGAGCTCTACGGGGGCGGGCCGGATTTGCGCCTCGAGCAGGAACTACTCCTGGGGATCGGCGGATGGCGGCTGCTCCGCGCCCTCGGCATCCAACCGGAGGTCTGCCACTTGAATGAAGGCCACGCGGCGTTCGCCGTCCTGGAACGTGCCCGCAGTTTCATGGAAGAGACCGGGCAGCCCTTCGAAGTGGCATTGGCGGTTACTCGCGCGGGTAATCTCTTCACCACCCACACGGCCGTGGCCGCCGGTCTTGACCGTTTCGACCCTTCCCTCATTGAGCGACACCTGAGGGGGTATGCCGAAGGGGATCTCGGCATTGGGTTTCACGATTTGCTGGCTCTGGGCCGCCAGAACCCGGCCGACTCGTCGGAGCCTTTCAATATGGCGTATCTGGCCATCCGCGGGAGCGGTGCGGTGAATGGTGTAAGCCGCTTGCACGGGGAAGTCAGCCGGCGCCTCTTTCTGCCTCTGTTTCCGCGCTGGCCGGAGGACGAAATCCCCATCGGACATGTGACCAACGGAATCCACGTGCCCACCTGGGATTCGGCTCCGGCCGATGATCTTTGGACAGAAGCCTGTGGAAAGAAACGCTGGCTGGGGACGGCGAAAAGCCTGGAACAGGATGTTCGCCAGATTTCCGACGCCAGGCTCTGGCAATTTCGAACCGCCGCCACCAAGTCTTTTGTGGAGTACGTTCGAGATCGATTGTCGCTGGACATGGAGATAAGGCACGCGCCGCCCGAGGAGGTCGAAGCGGCGAAGCATCTCTTCGATCCCAACGCCCTTACGCTGGGCTTTGCACGCCGCTTTGCGACCTACAAGCGGCCGAACTTACTGCTGCACGATCCGGCGCGACTGCTCCGTCTCTTGACCCATCCGCAGCGCCCCGTGCAACTCATCATCGCCGGCAAGGCGCATCCTGCGGACCAGGCGGGACAGGCCATGATTCGGGAATGGATGCATTTCATCTGGCAGCCCGAGGCGCGTCCCCATGCGATTTTCCTCAGCGACTACGACATGCTCCTGACCGG
Source organism: Bryobacterales bacterium (assembly GCA_963768385.1). GTDB lineage: Bacteria > Acidobacteriota > Terriglobia > Bryobacterales > Bryobacteraceae > Fen-178. Next base: position 148,976 of record CAVYHQ010000008.1, on the reverse strand, counting down.
GCAGATGGTGCAGGGCGTGGACGTTCTGGATCAATACGCCACGGCGGCCTTGGGAAGCCTGCGGGACCAGCGGCATGAAGGTGCTGGTCAATGGCGGCATCAATCTCTCGGAGCTGGATGGCTGGTGGGCGGAGGCCTACACGCCGGAAGTCGGCTGGGCGTTGGGGGACGGCCGGGAGCATGGCGACGATCCGGTTTGGGATGGGGCTGAAGCCGAAGCACTCTATGACCTGCTCGAACGGGAAGTGATTCCCGAGTTTTATGCCCGCGACGCACAAGGTATCCCTACAGCCTGGGTAGCGCGGATGAGGAATAGCATGGCGAGCTTGACGCCGCGCTTTTCCGCAAACCGCGCCGTGAGCGAATACACCGAGCAACACTATCTGCCGGCTGCAGCCGCCTATCATAAGCGCGCTTCCGACAAAGGCGCAGCCGGCAAGAACATCGCCAATTGGGAACATGCTCTGCAAGAGAAATGGGCCACCCTTCGCTTTGGCGAGGTGAAGGTACAGACCAATGCGGCCCAGCACATCTTCGAGGCTGAGGTGTTTCTCAATGGCCTGGATGCGAACGCTGTGCGTGTCGAGCTGTATGCCGAGGGGACCAATGGCGGAAGTCCAATCCGAGAGGAGATGACGCGCGTCCGCCAATTGGCGGGCGCCGACAGCGGCCATGCTTATGTCGCCCAGGTGCCCGCGACGCGTCCGGTTACCGACTATACGGCGCGAGTGGTACCGCGCTGCGATGGTGTTGCAATCCCACTGGAAAACGCACGAATCCTGTGGCAGCGATAATCCGGTCGAGGGAAGGAAGTGGTCTTCCACCAAAAGCGAGCATTCACCCGGGCTGCGCGAAACTGGCTTCGCTGGGATTGCAGAATGGGGAGAAAAGGAGAATTGAACCATGAAGACACAGACTCTTTCCCCCGAGCTACTACACAAGATGGATGCCTACTGGCGCGCCGCCAACTATCTGTCGGTAGGCCAGATTTATCTCTATGACAATCCGCTGCTGAAGCGGCCGCTAACGCTCGCGGATGTGAAGCACATGCTGCTCGGGCACTGGGGCACGACCCCTGGGCAGAACTTCATCTACGTGCACTTGAACCGGGTCATCAAAAAATACGACCTCGACATGATCTACGTCTCCGGTCCCGGTCACGGCGGCCCGGCTGTCGTGGGCAACACCTACCTCGAGGGCACTTACAGCGAGATCTATCCCAACATCAGCCAGGACGAGCCCGGGCTGCGGAAGCTCTTCATTCAGTTTTCGTTTCCCGGAGGAATTCCCAGCCATGCGTCGCCGGAGTGCCCGGGCTCGATCCACGAAGGCGGCGAGCTGGGCTATTCGCTGAGCCATTCGTTCGGGGCAGTGTTCGACAATCCCGATCTGATCGTCGCCTGCGTTGTGGGCGACGGCGAGTCGGAAACCGGACCGCTGGCCACGGCGTGGCATTCCAACAAGTTTCTCGATCCGGCCACCGACGGAGCGGTGCTGCCGATCCTGCATCTCAACGGCTACAAGATTTCCAACCCCACCGTCCTGGCGCGGATCACCCACGAGGAATTGGAGCAGTTGCTCCGCGGCTACGGGTGGTCGCCCTACTTCGTCGAGGGGCACGAGCCCGCGCTGATGCATGAGGCCATGGCCGCGACGCTGGACACGGTGGTGGAGCAGATCCAGAAAATCCAGGAGGACGCCCGAGTCCATGGCGACCTCGAGCGCCCGCGCTGGCCGATGATCGTCCTCAACTCTCCCAAGGGCTGGACGGGGCCGAAAATGGTGGATGGTTTGCCCGTGGAAGGCACCTTCCGTTCGCACCAGGTGCCGCTTTCCGACCCGGCCACGCATCCCGAACACCTCAAGCAGTTGGAAGACTGGTTGAGGAGCTATCGGCCGGAGGAACTCTTCGACGATCAGGGCCGCCTGAAACCGGAACTGGCCGAACTCGCGCCCCAGGGCGAACGGCGCATGGGCGCGAATCCACACGCCAACGGCGGCATACTGCTGCGCGACCTGCGGATGCCGGATTTCCGCGACTACGCGGCCGATGTGCCTTCGCCGGGAGCGCCCGGCATCGGCGACACGCATGTGCTCGGGCCTTTCCTGCGCGATGTGACGAAGCTGAATGGCGAGCAGCGGAATTTCCGGGTCTTTGGCCCGGACGAGACACTCTCCAACGGCCTGGAAGCCCTCTTTCAAGTGACCAAACGCCAATGGGATGCCGCCACCGTGCCCAACGACGAATTTCTCGCCCCTGCGGGCCGTGTGATGGAAATGCTCAGCGAGCACCAATGCGAGGGCTGGCTGGAGGGCTACCTGCTCACCGGGCGGCATGGGCTCTTCAATTGCTACGAAGCGTTCATCCACATCGTCGATTCGATGTTCAACCAGCACGCCAAGTGGCTGAAGGTTACATCCGGCCTGCCGTGGCGGCGGAAGATTTCCTCGCTAAATTATCTGTTGGCCTCGCATGTCTGGCGGCAGGATCACAACGGCTTCACCCACCAGGATCCCGGGTTCCTCGACCACGTCGTCAACAAGAAGGCCGAGGTTGTGCGCGTTTACCTTCCGCCGGATGCCAACTGCCTGCTGTCGGTGATGGACCACTGCCTGCGCAGCCGCCATTACGTCAATGTGGTGGTCGCGGGTAAGCATCCGGCGCCGCAGTGGCTGACGATGGACGCCGCCGTCAAGCACTGCACCCAAGGCATCACCATCTGGCCGTGGGCCAGCAACGACCAGGGCGTTGCACCCGACGTGGTCATGGCCTGCTGTGGCGACGTGCCCACGCTGGAGACGCTGGCCGCCGTCTCCCTGATGCGCGAGCATTTGCCCGAGCTGAAAATCCGGGTGGTCAACGTCGTCAACCTGATGAAGCTACAGCCGCAAAGCGAGCACCCGCACGGGTTGAGCGACATGGATTTCGATGAGCTCTTCACCAAGAACAAGCCGGTCATCTTCGCCTTCCACGCCTACCCGTGGTTGATCCACCGGCTGACCTACCGCCGCACCAACCACGACAATATCCACGTCCGCGGCTACAAGGAAGAAGGCACCATCACCACACCCTTTGATATGACGGTGCTGAACGAGCTGGACCGCTTCCACCTGGTAATGGACGCCATCGACCGCCTCCCGCAGACCGGTGACAGGGGTATCTACCTGAAGCAGCGGTTCAAGGACAAGCTCATCGAGCACAAACAATACATCGACAAATACGGGGAGGACCTGCCGGAGATTCGCAACTGGAAATGGAGCATCCCCAACTGAAACGCGGCCGTCCGGGCGCGGAGGTCTGCGTAATCCGGATAAGAACTCGATTGCGTTACAGCCCGTTTTCGAGCGGCCGGCTCGCCGGAAGCACGCGGAACCGGCGGCGGCCTTCTATTCGATACGTGTCGAAGTCCGCATGATCCACGGTGAAGATGGTTGACAGAGCCTCGCGCTTCGCGAGATACACGAGAGTGGCATCCGCGAAATCCATGGGGCGATCCGCATAGCGCGACATCAGCGCGTGTATTTGCGGGAGTTCCGAATCCTCGATGGCCGCCAGCACGATGGCGCCAGAGCGCACGAGCCGCCAGGCGGCCTCCATTTCATGACGACTGTCGCCAACCAGGTGAAACAGTTCCGTCAGCACTGCTTCGGAAGTTACCAGCGGCAGCCGGAGTTGCTCAAACGCATCCACGCAGCTCCGGTGCCAGCGATCCGTTCTGTCCAGCAGCGCCAAAATAGCGCCGGTATCGATCAGAGCATTACCGGTCATAGCGCCGCCGCAGACGCTTACGCACAGTTTGGCGCGCATTCTCCGACCGGTGAGCATCGCCGCCCGCGAGAGCCCCAAAGCACTTCGATGCGGCCTTCCGAAGGCGAGCTTGCTGTTCATCGCCCTCTACTTCCGCGCCATCTTTATTAAGCCAGTCGCGGGCGGCCAGATCGAGAACCGCGGAAACCGATATCTTCCGCCGGCGCGCTGCACGCTCCAACCCGGTCTTGAGGTCGGTTGAAACGCGCCAACTATAGACTTCGCTCTTCATGCACTACATTGTAGTGCATTCTGCGGTTTGCCGCCACCGCCAAAGGCCTATAGCTTCAGCTTGAGGATCGAGATGGGGCGCAGCTTGGCGCGATCGACGATCCCCTTGGCGCCGTAGTTGTGGAGCTGGCTGTTGGCGACGAAGTAGAACGTGTCGCCGGCCACAGCGCCCGTGGTCGGGATATCGAACAAGGGGTTGCCGCGCTCCAGCACCTCGGCCTTCTCGACGCTATCGAGCGCGGGATTCAGGAAAAAACGCGCCACGCGGTGGGCGATGCAACCGTTCTGGACCGCAATCAGGCTGTTGCGATAGAAGTACAGCCCGTCGATGGAGGCCAGGGTGACGCTGGCGGCGTGAGCGAGTCCGCGCACCGATCCCGATTCGAGATCGATGACCGTCACACCGTCGGGGAACGTCGCAACGAACAGCCGCTTCTGGTCGCTGGAGAGCGCGATTCCGTTGGCGTCGCGCAGCTTGAGGCCCGGCCGCCATTCCTCCAGCTTGCCGGTCTTCACCGAGATCCAGTAGAGAGCCTGCGCCCGCGTGGCCGTAACGAACACGTCTCCTTTCGAGGTCACGTCCAGGTCGTTGAACAGCACGTCCAAGGGCAACACGTACTTCTGGATCAGGCGGCCGGTGGCCAGATCGTAGTGGAACACGCCCGAGCCTTCGGTATTGCTGAGGCTGTTGGCCCAGAGCGTGTTGGTGCGCGGGTCCACCTTAATCCCGATCACGCTGCCGATGCCGTCCTGCCCCGCGGCGATGAAATCGCGAACCGCGCCGTCGGATGCGATCTCGACAATCTTGTGTTTGTTGACGCTCCCCAGGTGGAGCTTGTTGGAACGCGCGTCCCAGGCCAGGCCCTCGGGGATGAGGTCGCTCTCGGCGACGGTGAATGCCAGCGCGCTGCGGCGCACCGGCGGGCTGGCCTTGCGCGCGCGTTCGACCAGCGGCTGGAACTCGGGTAGCGCGGCCATCGTCTGGAAGTCGCGATAAAACTCCGGATCGTACTCCGGGTTGAGCGCCGCGCCCTTTTCGAACCACGCCAGCGCCTGCTTCCGGTCGCCGGCGACGGCGTACTGGCGCGCTATCTCCAACATAACGATGCCGGGTTCGGCCGCGGTGGCGAGCAGTTTCTCCAGTTCAGCGGGGGTTTCCGCGCACAGGGACACGACGCCGAGCACCAGCAGGGCAACCAGTCTCATGAGATTATTATCCTGGACACAAGCCTCCAGCGAACGGCCCGAGTCAATCACGCAGGCCAGTGGCGGAATTCTCTACGGTCGTGCGGCGAACGAGAGTTCCGTCAGCGTTTTGTAAGCGATCCGGAAGGACTTTTTGCGGGGCGCAGGGATAGTCTCTGAAAAGGAGGTAATATGACTCAATTCTCGAAGCGGGCGCTGTATTGGACGCCGCGCATTCTGTCGATCGCGTTCATCGCTTTTTTGAGCCTTTTTGCCCTGGATGTTTTCGATGAACATCTTGGGTTCTGGCAGACGGTGCTGGCGCTGACCATGCACCTGGTTCCGTCGTTCGTGTTGATCGCAGCCCTGGTGCTGGCTTGGCGCTGGGAGTGGATCGGGGCGGCCCTCTATGCGGCCGCCGGCTTGCTCTATGTCGCGTGGGTGGTGTCCATGTCTCGCCCCGTGCCCCCGGCAATGAGGCTGATCTGGATTCTCACGATCGCCGGTCCGGCCTTTGTCATCGCCGGTTTGTTCCTGGCCAACTGGCTAAAACGGGGCGACCTGCGCGCCGCCGGGCGTTAGTCCGGCGACTCAGCGTCCGCCTATCTCCAACAGCTCGATTTCGAAAATCAGCGTGGCTCCGCCTGGAATCGCGGGTGGGTGGCCGTTGTCCCCGTAGGCGATCTCGGACGGGCATACCAGCCGGGCTTTCCCACCTACCTGCATCTTCTGCACGCCTTCGGTCCAGCAGCGAATCACGCCGCTCAGCGGGAACTGCGCGGGTTGATTGCGCCGGTAAGAGCTGTCGAACTCGGTTCCGTCGATGAGCGTGCCCCGATAGTTCACCTTCACCGAATCGGAAGCCTTCGGCGAGGCGCCGGTTCCGGGCCGGATGTCCATGTAGATCAGTCCGGACTCCGTCCTGAGCGCGCCTGGCTCCGCGGCCGCCTTGGCGAGATACGCCTTGGAGGCGGCCTTCTGCTTCTCCGTCACACGAGCCGAGCGCACCTGGCTGAAAGGCTGCAACTTGGGCGCCCATTCGTTCACATCCACCGCCGGCTTGCCGGCCGCGGCGTCGGAAAGGGCGCGCTGGAATAGCTCCATTTCCGCCGGTGAGAGGTCAAACTGGGCCAGCGACCGGTACATCTGGAGGCCCAGAGCGTAGACGGTCCTCTCCTCGTCGGTTTCCAGCACCGGCGCCGCGGCCTTCGGCGCAGGAACGGACTTGGGCGCGGTTGTGGCCGGCGGAGCCGCGGCCGGCGACTTGGCCGCGGGCGCCTTGGGAGCCGTGCTTTGAGCCAACAGCACGGCCGGTACCAGGAACATGAGCTTCCGCATTTGTATAGCCTATCATCCTTCCGGCGATGGTAGCGCCAGCCGCTGGCGCCGCCGCCAAACGTGGCGTCCTGAGATTGCTACTCCGCCCTCAGAGCCCTCGCGGGGTCTATGGTGGTTGCCCGGCGGGCAGGCATGTAGCTTGCCAGCAGGGCAGCGGAGGTCAGGACCAGCCCAACGGCGGCGTACGTTAGCGGGTCTATCGCCGCGACGCCGAACAGCAGAGACGACATCCAGCGCGTCAGCGCCACGGTCGCGCCGGCCCCTAACGAGAGGCCGGCAACCGTCAACACAAGCCCGTGCCTCACGAACATCCATCGCACCTCGCCGTGTTCCGCTCCGAGCGCCACGCGGATGCCGATCTCCCGCGTCCGTTGCCCTACCGAATAGGAGATCGCGCCGTATATGCCCACCAGCCCCAATAGCAGCGCGATGGCGCTCGCGATCCCCAGCATCGCCAGCGTGAACGACGTTTGCGCCATGGAGCGGTCGAGGATCTTCTGCATGGTGCGGATGCTCGTGACCGGAAGGCTGGAATCCACGGCCCGCACGGCCTGGCGGACCTCGGTGAGCAAGGCCGGCGTCCCGACCCTCGAACTACGGACCACATACGACAGAGTGCTGTTGAAGGAAGGTTCGTCTCCCCACATATGTTCAACGATCAAGGGCCAGTACACGATTTGCGGCGCCTTCTTATCCACGCCCTCGTCATGCTCGTCGCCGGCCACTCCGATAATTTCGCGCCACGCCGACTGGGGCGAATTGCGGATGCGCTTGCCGAGCGCATCGGCGGGATTCTTCCAGTACTGGAGCGCAAAGTTCTTGGAGACCAGTACTACGGGCCGTCTGGCGTAGATATCGTTCCAATCGATGTCGCGGCCGGTCAGAAGAGGGTTGCCCATGGTTTCAAAGTACCCGGGCGTCACGAACCGGTAGCTCCGCAGCTCCGGCAGTTGGCCCTCCGGCGTGGGGAATTGCTCGACTATGATGGGGTCGTGCTCGCCGCCGCCGTCCATGGCGACTTTGGATGACGCAGCCGCGCGGGTAACTCCCGGAATCTGGCGAATGCGATCGAGGATGCGCTGGTGCGTCTGGGCGATGTGGTCGGCGGCGACCGTTTTCGGGTGCGGCACCGGTATTCTGAATGTCAGGATCTCGGACGGCCGTGCGAACCCCGGATTCACTTGCCGCAGGGCTTGGAACGTCCGGATCATGAGGCCGGCGCTAACCAGCAGAATCAGCGCCAGGGCGATTTGCGCCACCACCAGAATGTTGCGTGCACGGTAGCGCCTTTTCCCTTCGCTGAGCGCCCGCCCGCCTTCTCTCAGCGCCACGCCGAGATTGCCGTTGCCGAACTTGAATACCGGAATCAGGCCAAAGAGCACGCCGGCGACTACGGAAACGGCCAGCGTGAACAGCAGCGCGCGGCCGTCGATGGCGATATCGTCGAGACGGGGCAGGTGGGCGGGCGCCAGATGAACCAGCAGGCGCAATCCGGCATAAGCGAGCCCCACGCCAAGCGCGCCGGCGGTGATCGCCAGCCCGACCGACTCCGACAGAAGGTCGCGGGCGAGCCGTCCCCAACCGGCGCCGAGCGCGGCACGGACGGTCAATTCCTGCTGCCTGCCCTCCGCACGGAGCAGAAACAGGTTGGCTACATTGGCGCACGCGATCAACAGCACGATGCCGACAGTTCCCATCAGCACCCAGAGCACCTTGCCGACATCGCCCACCACATCCTCCTTCAGGGGATGGACGTTAGGACCCATCTTGGCACTCTCGAAGGTCTGCCGGGTGAAGCCCGCCGGCATGGGATACCGGTCCATGACCATGGGCATCATGCGGGCCACGTCGGCGTTGGCCTGGGCCATGGTGACGCCGGGCTTCAACCGGGCGATGGACTGGTAGCTGAAATTGCCCACGAACAGCTTGGCGCGATCGAAGCGCATCGGAAGGACCAGGTCCGCATCGACGTTGAGAAACCGGAAACCTTGGGGCAGGACGCCGATAATGTCGTGCGCCTCGCCATCCACTACCAGGCGCCGGCCGACGGCGCTGCGATCGCCCCCGAACTTCCGCTGCCAGTACCCGTAACTCAGCATGACTGTCCGCGGGCTATCGATCTCGTCGTCTTTGGCGCCGAAGATGCGGCCCGCGGCCGGCCGCACGCGGAGGATCGGAAGCATGGCGCAAGTCACCGACAGGTCATCCACGCGCTCCGGCTCACCCTGCCCCGTCACGGTGGAGGAGCCATCGTTCCATAGGGCAATGTCCTCGAAAACGCGGTTCTCCTGGCGGTAGGTAAAGTGGGAGGACGGGGAAGCATTGAGCAGCTTGATGCCGATGGAGGGGGCGGTATGCCACACGCCGACGAGTCTTTCGGGCTGGGGATAGGGAAGGGCCTTCAGCAACACCGCGTCGATGACGCTGAAAATGGCCGTATTCGCGCCGATGCCGATGGCGAGCGTGAGCAGGGTGACCGCCGTGAAAGCGGGCGCGCGCCCGAGGCGCCGCGCCGCCAGCCGCAGTTGGGTAGCGAAGCTAAGCATAGGGACTCGTCCTGGCCGATTGGCGATTCCAATCTGAAAAGAAGGTACGATCCTATGACGGCCGGGGTTCCGGATTCGATAGGGCGGCGCACATCCACCCCGTTGGAGCGCCGCGGCCAGGCTCCTAGCCGCACCCGCTGGTCCCGCCGCAATGCCCGCACTCGCAGCAGCGCCCGTTGCGGGTCGTGATGGAGCCGGGCCAGGAACATAGGGGGGCGTCAACCACCGGCCACGCACCGGTCACAGGCACTGCCATGAGTCGCCTACGCGACCAACGCGCCGGACCCATTTGACCGTCTATACGTCAATGCCGTATAGTAAGGAACGTGATCGCTGAAATCGTAAGCCTGTCGGGATACGAATCTCAGGTCTCGGCGCTCCTGGACGAGGAAGAGCGGATGGCGATGGAGTTCTACATTGCCTGTGCGCCGGAAGATCATCCGGTCATCCTGGGCGCGGGTGGTTTCCGCAAGGCTCGCTGGGCGCGACGAGGCAAGGGGAAGAGCGGCGGCTTGCGGGTGGTTTATTTCTTCCTGGCCGAGCCGGAGCGGGTGTACATGGCTTCGATTTACGCCAAATCGCGAAAGGAAACCCTTTCGGCGGCCGATCGGAACGTGCTCGCAAAACTCGCGGCACAGATCAAGAAAGTAACAAAAGGGGGGCGATAAACATGGGCGTGCGCAATTTGAACACGGGAACCAAGAGTCGAACCAAGTTCGGCATGGCGCTGGAGCAGAGCGCGAAAGAAATTCTGGCTCATGTGAAGGGCGACGTGAGACTGCCTACACGGCGTATCGTGCTGCCAGACGAGGTTGACGTGAAGCGCATCCGGACCAAGGCGGGAATGTCGCAAGCGGAGTTTGCGCGCGCATTCTGCATAAACCCGAGAACACTACAGGAGTGGGAGCAGGGACGGAGAAAACCCGACGCAACGACGCGCGCTTACCTCGCGGTTATCGCCAAGAACCGAGAGGTGGTATTAGACGCACTGGCGTCTTGAGCGCAAAGAACAATCGCTGAGGCGGCGCCCCTAACTACACCCGCTGGTTCCCCCGCAATTCCCGCACTTGTAGCAGCTTCCGTTGCGCGTCATGATGGAGCCGCACTCGGAACATAGCGGGGCGTCGGCCGCCACGGGCGCAAACGGCAGTTCCTGCTGCGGGTTGGCCTCGGTGGGACGAAGATCGGGGCTTTCGCCGGCCTCGGTCACCGCGTACTCGGGTCCCAGAAACTTTGCGCCCAGCCAGCGGAAGATGTAATCCATGATGGACTTCGCATAGGGGATCTGCTGGTTGCCGGTCCAGCCGCTGGGCTCGAACCGCACGTGCGCGAACTTGTCCACCAGGAACTTCAGCGGCACGCCGTATTGCAGGTTGAAACTGATGGCCGTGGCAAACGCATCCATCAGGCCGGAGATGGTCGAGCCTGCCTTGGCCATGGTGATGAAGATTTCACCCGGCGAGCCGTCGTCGTACATGCCCACCGTGATGTAGCCCTCGTGGCCGCTGATCGAAAACTTGTGCGTGATCGAGCGGCGCTCGTCGGGAAGCTTGCGCCGCCTGGGCCCGTGAGCCGCCTTCTCCACCGCAGCCGTAGCCCCGCTGGGGGCGGCCGCCGCGCTCTTCTTCTCGCCCTTGCCCGATCCCGAGCTGAGCGGCTGCACCTTCTTCGAGTTGTCGCGATAAATGGCCACCGCCTTCAGCCCCAGCTTCCAGCTCTCGAGGTAGGCGTTCACGATGTCTTCCACCGTGGACTCTTCGGGCATGTTGATGGTCTTCGAAATCGCGCCCGAGATGAACGGCTGCACTGCCGCCATCATGCGCACGTGCCCCATGTAGTGGATGGAACGCACGCCGTTCTGCGGCCGGAAGCTGCAATCGAACACCGCCAGGTGCTCGGGCTTCAAGTGCGGCGCGCCTTCGATGGTGCCGGTGGAATCGATGTGGCTGACGATCTGCTCCACCTGGCCGGGCGTGTAGCCCAGCTTGATGAGCGCCTGCGGCACGGTGTTGTTGACAATCTTAATAACGCCGCCGCCCACCAGTTTCTTGTACTTGATGAGCGCCAGGTCGGGCTCGATGCCGGTGGTGTCGCAATCCATCATGAAACCGATGGTGCCGGTGGGAGCGAGCACCGTGACCTGGGCATTGCGGTAGCCGTGGCGGAGGCCGGATTCGTAAGCGTCCTCCCAGCACTGCTCCGCGCCGTGATAGAGCGCCGTGGAAACGTGGCTTCGGTTGATGCGGTTCACGGCGTCGCGATGCATGCGGATCACTTCCAGGAAGGGCTGCTCGTTCACGGCGTAGCCGGCGAACGGCCCCATGGCTTCGGCCACGCGGGAACTGGTGAGGTAGGCCTGCCCGCACATCACGGCGGTGATGGCGGCGGCGTGGTCGCGGCCCTGGTCGCTGTCGTAGGGGAGGCCCATCGACATGAGCAGCGCGCCCAGATTGGCGAACCCCAGGCCCAGCGGCCGGAAACTGTGCGAGTTCTCGCCGATCTTCTGGGTCGGGTAGCTGGCGTTATCGACGATAATCTCCTGCGCCAGAATCAGGGTATCCACGGCGTGCCGGAACGCTTCCACGTCGAACTGTCCGTCCGGGCCCACGAACTTCATGAGGTTCAGGGAGGAAAGGTTGCAGGCCGAGTCATCCAGGAACATGTATTCCGAGCAGGGATTCGAGGCGTTGATCCGCGCCGTGTTCTTGCACGGGTTCCAGCGGTTGACGGTGCTGTCGAACTGCATGCCGGGATCGCCGCACTGGTGGGTGGCTTCGGCGATCTGCCGCATCAGGTCGCGCGCCTTATAGCGGTTGACGGGCTGGCCGGTCGAAACCGACCTGGTCCACCAATCGTCGTCGCGCAGCACGGCTTCCATGAAATCGTCGGTGGCGCGCACGGAGTTGTTGGCGTTCTGAAAGAAGATGGAGCTGTAGGCTTCGCCATCGAGCGATGCATCGTAGCCGGCTTCGACCAGGGTGTAGGCCTTCTTTTCTTCCTTGGCCTTGCACCAGATGAACTGCTCGATGTCGGGGTGGTCCGTGTTCAGGATCACCATCTTGGCCGCGCGCCGCGTCTTGCCGCCCGACTTGATGACGCCGGCGAACGCATCGAAGCCCTTCATGAACGAGAGCGGCCCGGAGGCGCGGCCTCCGCCGGAGAGCGCGGCGTCCTCCTCGCGCAGCGCGGAAAGATTCGAGCCCGTGCCCGAACCCCATTTGAACAGCATGCCTTCGGTCTTGGCCAGGTCGAGAATGGACTCCAGCGAATCGCTCACCGAAACGATGAAGCACGCCGAGCACTGCGGCTGCACCACGCCGGATTCCAGCCTGGCCACCCGGTCGGCCTTCTTGTCGTAGATCCAGCCGTAGCCCCGCGCCTCCTTGACGCCCACGTTGAACCACACCGGCGAGTTGAAACAGGCCTTCTGGGCGAGCATCAGGTGGGCCAGATCGAAACGGAAGTTCTCGCCGTCTTCATCGGTCTTGAAGTAGCCGTCCTGCTTGCCCCACTCCGCAATGGTGTCCACCACGCGCTGCACAAGTTGCGCCACACTGGTTTCGCGCTCGGGTGACCCGAGTTTGCCATAAAAATACTTGGAGGCGACGATGTTGGTGGCGGTCTGCGACCAGTCCATGGGCGCTTCCACATCGCGCTGCTCGAAGATCATGTCGCCCTTATCGTTGCCAATGGAGGCGGTGCGGGTTTCCCATTGGACCTCGTCGTAGGGGGTCTTGCCGGGTTCGAGCCGCGACGTGAAATAACGCGGGAAGGAAATCCCCGTCTTTATTCTGGTGGCAGATCTGCTCTTCAATATCTCCATTTTCGCACTTAAATCCACGGACAATTGTCCCATGCGCCGGTTCTCCTGGGGGTTCCTGCTGATGGAATCGCCTTCGTAATAGTGCCCCAATATATAGTGGGACGTTAAGAACTTTATCTATATGAAGTGTGTTAGGGTTACGGGGCCAGTGTTCTAAAGCGCACAGAACCACTCTCAAGAGGGGATATTCCGGGGCGCCTGGATTACGCCATGCTGGTGGCCAGTTCGGCCGGTTGCGCGCCGGCGCGCGCCGGCTGCTGGCCGAAGTGGCGGCAGGCGGATGCGATAACGCGCACCATTTCATCGCGCTCGAAAGGCTGCGCCAGAACATCGTAGCCGCCGATGTTCAAGACTTCGGCCCAGAGATGTTCGTCGGCGGTGCGGGAGGTGACGATCAGCAGCGGGGGACGTGCCAGACGGCGCAGGTGGCCGAGCATCTTCTGCCAATTCCCGTCCGGCATATCGCTCTTGGCGATCACCACCTGGACCGAATACCGTCTCAGATACTGAGTGGCCCGCCGCCGGTCGGGCGCCTCGAAGAGCTGCCAGCCGCAATTGCGGAAAACCTCTTGTACCAACCAACGTTCGTCTTCGTATCCGCCTACGAACAAGGCGGATACGGAACACTTATGAGCTGTATCATCCATGGCGTGCGCCTCCTATTGGATAGCTCATCACACCAGAGGTTCACTTGAAACCGGACGAATGACCTACTCGGCCATCCAAAAAAAACTTACATTCGCAAAGTAGTTCCCCGATGCCGGCCGGATTCTCAGAAAAAATCCACCGCCCACGCGGCATCCGTGCGTCGACTTCGACCAGCCTCGTCCCGCAACCGGACACCGCGCTCGCCGCCAGCCGCGCAGGCTAAAGGACCCGGCGCAGACGTTGCGCAACGAGTAGGGAGCGGGCGGCATTTTCCCAGCCCGAAGGGCGATAGATAGTAGCCCAAGGCGTCAGCCTTGGGAAAGGGATGAACGGGCGGAAAGCCCCGGAAATGGGGCGTAAGAAGTGTCACCAGCGGAATACTTACGCCCCCACGGGGGCTATGCCGGGGCGGACCCGGCCCACGGCTAATACGCCGTGGGCTACTATGTTGCGCCCTTCGGGCTTAAGAAAAACAGTAGGCCGCCAGTGTTCCATTCGTCGTCGGAAAACTCAGAAACTACGCCCGGAACTCCACGGACCGCGCGAACTTCACCGCCGGGTTCTCCCGCAATTGCGCCAGCACCGGCTCGGGCACCAGCTCGTCGGTGGAGACCAGCGCTACCGCCTCCAGCGGCTCGCCTGGGGCCGCCGGGGCATCGCGCCGGCCCAGCGAGAAATTCGCGATGTTGATGCGGTTGCGGCCTAACACCGTCCCTACGTGGCCGATCACGCCGGGCACGTCCTGGTTCTTCATGAAGATCAGAAAGCCGGAAAGCGCGGCTTCGCAATAAATCCCATCCACCTGGATCAGGCGCGGTTTTTCGAAAAGCACAACGCCTTCCACGGTGGTGACGCCCGAGTCGGTCTCCACTTCGAGGCGGATGGAATCGGTATGGACGGAGCGCTTCTCGTGGGTCTCCGAGACGTTCCAGCCGCGGTGCTCGGCCATTTGCAAGGCGTTGACCAGGTTGGCCTTCTGCGAAGTGGAGCGGCTCAGCACGCCGGCCAGTCCGGCGTTGCGCAACAGGCTGGTGTTGCTGTCGGCGATCTTGCCGAAATACACCAGCCGCACCGTGCGCGGATTGCCCGTGGCGATGTGCGAGGCGAAACTGCCGAGCCGCTTGGCCAGCGTGATGTAGGGAGTCAAAGCGCGATACTGCTCCGGCGAAAGCGAGGGCATGTTGACGGCGTTGATGGCCAAACCGTTCTTCAGGTACTCCACCACCTGCTCGGCAATGCGAACCCCCACGATCTCCTGCGCCTCCTCGGTGGACCCGCCGATGTGCGGCGTGGCGAGCACGGCGTCCAAGGCGAACAGCGGGAATCCGGCGGGCGGCGGCTCGGCCGAAAACACGTCCAGCGCCACGCCGGCAACCTTGCCGGATTGAACGGCTTCCTGGAGCGCCGCCTCATCCACCAGCTCGCCGCGCGCGCAGTTGACGATGCGCACGCCCGGCTTCATCAGGCGGAAGGCCTCGTGTGAGAGCATCCCCTGCGTTTCGGGCGTAGTGGCCACGTGGAGCGAGATGTAATCGCTGGCGCCGTAGAGGGCTGGCAAGCTCACCAGGTTGACGGCCAGGTCCTGCGCCAGCTTGGAGGTCACATAGGGATCGTGCGCCACGATGCGCATCTCGAAGGCGCGGGCCCGCTTGACCACCTCGCGGCCGATACTGCCGAGACCGATGATGCCCAGCGTCTTGCCGCGCAGCTCGTTGCCCATGAGCTTTTTCTTTTCCCACTTGCCGGCGCGGGTAGAGGCGCTGGCCTGCGGGATACGGCGCGCCATGGCGAGCATGAGGGCCAGGGTGTGCTCGGCCACGGAGACGGCGTTGCCGCCGGGCGTGTTCATCACCAGCACGCCGGCTTCGGTGGCGGCGTCCAGATCGACGTTATCCACCCCCACGCCGGCGCGCCCGATGACGCGCAGTTTGGGCGCTTTTTCCAGCACCGCCGCGTTCACTTGCACGGCGCTGCGCACCAGAAGCGCGTCGGCCAGCGGCAAGTGCTGGGCAAATTCTTTGGGATTGGAAACGATGGTGTTCCAGCCGGGCTGGGACTGAAATAACTCGATCCCGGCCGGAGCGAGAGGCTCGGCAATCAGAATATTCATGATGGTTGCTCGGCAGCGTGCGCGTAAATCTCTTCAACGGCGGCGACGCCGGTTCCATACTCGACGGGATACCCGTTGGCGTTGAGAATGATTTCCAACCCGGCGACCACGGCAAACAGGTCCGCGAAATCGAAATAGCCGAGGTGGGCGATGCGGAAGATCTGGCCCTTCATGACGCCCTGGCCGTTGGCGATGATGGCCCCGAAGCGATTGCGGAATTCCTTGACGATGATGCCGGAATCCATGCCGGCCGGCGCCTTCACGGCGGTCACCGAGGAGCCCGGCGAACCCGGCGCGAACAGTTCCAAGCCCAGCGCTTGTGCGGCGGCGCGGGTGGCCCGGGCCAGCAACCGGGCGTTCTCGATGAGGTGCGGCATGCCGATCTGCTTGACGTAGCGCAGCGCCTCGGCCAGCGCCAGAATCAGGGAAGTGGAAGGAGTCCATCTCGATTCGCCTGCGTCGCCGCTCTTCTTTTCCTTCTTCAGGTTGAAGTAATAGTGCGGCAGCGTGGCGGTCTCGGCGAGTTTCCAGGCTTTCGGGCCGACCGCCATAAACGCCAGCCCCGGCGGAATCATGAAGGCCTTTTGCGAGCCGCCGATGGTCACGTCCAGTCCCCAGCCGTCGATGTCCAGCGGCATGGTGCCCAGGCCGGTGATGGCATCCACCACGAAAATGGCGCCGGTCTTGGAAATGGCGCGGCCCATGGCTTCCACATCGTGCATGGCGCCGGTCGAGGTTTCCGACGCCTGCACAAAAACGCCCTTGGTGGCAGGCTCGCTGGCCAGCGCGGCTTCCACCCGTTGCGCAGCCACCACCTCGCCGTAGGGCGCGGTCAGGACGGTGGCGTCGAGCCCGTAGGCCTTGGCGATCTCGGCCCAGCGCTCGCCGAATTTTCCGGCGGAGCACACAACCACCTTGTCGCCTTTGGAGAAAAGGTTGGAGACGGCGGCATCCATGGCGCCGGTGCCCGAGGCGGCGAACATGAGGAGGTCATGGGAGGTTCCCATCACCTCCTTGAGATCCGCCAGGCACGAGCGATAGACCTTGCGGAAGTCCTCGGTGCGGTGATGAATGTCCGACGCCATCATGGCGTGGAGGGCCGGCGGATAGAGAGGCGTCGGGCCAGGCGTTAACAAACGTTGTTTTCGGATGTACATTGGGCTGGCTAGTCTTCTAGAATATCAGAATCATGCCCCTTATCGACCAGGTCTCGCAAGCCATGGTGGCGGCCATGAAAAGCCGGGACGAGGCGCGGCTCAGCGCGCTTCGCATGATCAAGGCCGCGCTCATGAAACAGAAAGTGGATTCGCCCCAGCCGCTCGACGAAGCGGCGGAAATGCAGGTGCTCAAGTCGCTGGTCAAGCAGCGCATCGACGCCGCCGAGGCGTTCCGCAAGGCCGGCCGCGCGGAACAGGCGGAAAAGGAAGAGGCCGAGCGCGCGCTGATCGAAAGCTACCTGCCCGCCGCCGCGACGGAGCAGGAGATCGAGGCCGCCATCGCCGAAGCCCTGGCCGAGACCGGCGTCACTTCGCTCAAGCAGATGGGCTTGGTGATGAAGGCCGCGCAAGCCCGGCTGAAAGGCAAGACGGTGGACGGCAAAGCGCTGAGTGATAAAGTGAGGTCGAGATTACAATGACGCCTCCCGAATCGGAAAAGAAATTCCGGTCCTACGTGCCGGACAAAACCGACATGCGCGAGTTCACCTTTCGCGCGGTCTTGCTGGGGCTGGTGATGACGGCTGTCCTGGGCGCTGCCAATGCGTACCTGGGATTGAAGGCCGGCATGACGATTGCCGCCACCTACCCGGCCGCGGTGATCGGCATGGCGCTGCTGCGGCTGATGGGCGGTTCGCTGCTGGAAGAGAACATCGCGCGAACCGTGGGTTCGATCGGCGAATCGGTGGCCGCGGGCGCCATCTTCACCATTCCGGCATTTGTCTTGTCGGGCGCCTGGCAGTCATTCGATTTCGGGGTGGCCTACTGGAAATCCACGGTGCTGATGCTGGTGGGCGGCGTGCTCGGCATTCTCTTTGTCACTTTGCTGCGCCGCGTAATGGTGGAAGACCCGGAGCTGCCGTTCCCCGAATCGGTGGCCGCTTCGGAGATCCACATAGCGGGGCAGCAGGGCGGCAGGGCCGCGGGCCTGCTGTTCAAAGCGATGGGATTCGGCGCCTTTCTCTATGCCCTGGGCGCGCTCAAGCTGTATGACCAGAGCCGCGACTTTCTGGTGAAGATCGGCAGCCTGGGCAGCACCAGGGTGAGACTCGGCGTGGGCGCCAACGCCCAGTCCGTGAGCGCGGGCGGAATCACCGCCATTTCGGCGCCCGCTGTGAGCCCGGCGTTCCTGGGCGTGGGCTACATTATCGGCCCGAGACTCGCCGCGCTGAATTTCGCGGGCGGTGTAGTCGCCTGGGGGTTGCTGGTGCCGCTGCTGATCTACTTCCTCGGCCCGCAGCTCAAGGACCTGCTGCCGCCGGGGGCGGCCGAATCGTCCTGGGGCGGGATGAACGTGGCGGTCTGGAAATTCATCGTGCGCCCGATCGCGGTGGGCGGCATGCTGGTGGGCGCCGGCAATACGCTCTTCCGCATGCGCAAAAGCCTCGCCGTGGGCATGAAGCGGGCCGTCTCCGACCTGAAGAAATCGGGGTCGCAGGCCGAATCCGGGTTGCGCACCCAGCGGGACATCAGCGCCAAGGTGGTATTCGGCGGGCTGGGCGTGACGTTCCTCTGCATGATCGCGCTGTACACCTACTACGCCGGCATGCTCTCGGGCGGGATAGTGGCGGCAGTGGTGATGATCATTCTGGGGTTCTTCTTCGCCGCCGTTTCGGGGAACCTGGTGGGAATGATCGGCTCGTCGAATAACCCGGTGTCGGGCCTGACGCTGTCGACACTGATCATAGCGGCGCTGCTGATGGTGTCCATCGGCGTGTCGGGCAATTCCGGAGTGGCGGCGGTCCTGGGCGTAGCGGCGGTGGTGTGCGTCTCCTCCGCGGTGGCGGGCGAAATGCTGCAGGACCTCAAAGTGGGGTACATCCTCGGCGGCACGCCCCGGTACATGGAGATCGGCGACATTCTGGGCATCATAGTGGCCAGCGCGGTGCTCTACTTCCCGCTGTTCATTCTGCACGCCGGCAACATCAAGGCCGGCGGCACCGGTTTTGGCGACGTCAAACTGCCCGCGCCGCAAGCCGGCCTCATGGCCATGCTGGCGCAAGGCATCGTGGGCCACAATATGCCCTGGCCGCTGGTGGTGGTGGGCATTTTCATGGGCTTTGCACTGATTATGGTGCAGGTGCGCAGCCCCATGCTTTTTGCGGTCGGCATGTACATCAACCTCGAGACCACATTCGCGATTTTCCTGGGCGGCGTCTTCCGCTGGCTCACGGACACGATGCGCGAGCGCCGCGGCTTTAACGACGCTCAGAAGACGCGCGTGGAGAACGCCGGTGTGCTGACGGCCTCGGGACTGATTGCCGGCGAAGCGCTCACCGGCCTGGTGCTGGCGGCCTGCCAGTTCTGGGATGTCAAGCTGCCGGAGATCTTCAAATCGCCGAACGTGCTGCTGGGCTTCGCGGTGCTGGCGATACTGGCGGTCTACATGATCCAGGTGCCGCTGCGCAACGCGGGCAGTCCGGACGAGCCGGCGCCGCCCACGGCGATCATGTAGACATGTGCCCCGCCGACACATCGCCGGAAGCGTGGAAAGTCTTTCTTGACCTGCAACGCAAAATGTCGCCGTCGGAGAAGTTGCAGCGGACGCTCGAATGGTCCGACCTGATCCGGCGTTTCGCGGAGGCCGGCATGCGTCAACGCTACCCCAACGCGGACGAAGCGGAGATTCGTCTGCGTTTCGCGCGCATGACACTCGGCCCGGAGTTATTCCGAAAGGCATTCGGCCAAGCGCTCAGCGAACATGAACCCACTGGCTAACGCGATCAGCAAGCTCGCCTCCGCGCTGGAGCGCGTGGGAATACCTTACGCGATCGGCGGCTCTGTGGCTTCGTCCGTTCGCGGCATCGTGCGCGCCACACTCGATGTGGACGTGGTGGCGCGCATTGGCGTTGGCCAGACAGATGCCCTGGCTGCCGCTCTCGGCCCGGATTGGTACGCGGACGCGGACCAGATGCGCGCCTCAATCGCGGCCGGACGCGCCTTCAATATCATTTACCTTCCGTTCACTCAGAAGGTCGATGTCTTTCCCGCTACTGAGGAGTTTCACCGTTCCCAGTTGGAGCGAGCAACCAAGGTGGCCATTCCATTCCTCGGAGATTCAGCCGAGTACCCGGTCGCGAGCGCCGAGGATATCCTGCTGGCGAAGCTGCAGTGGTACCGCATGGGCGGCGAGGTTTCCGAGCGCCAGTGGAGCGACATCGCGGGGATTCTCGCCGTGGCCGTTGACCTCGATGCGACTTACCTGCGCACATGGGCCCCGCGGCTGGGGGTCGAAGACCTGCTGGATAGAGCCGTGGCGGACTCCAAGCGCGATCAGCCCTTGTAGACCTTCCAGAACACCTCGCGGAACCTGGCCATCTCGGCGTCGGTGCCGACGGTCACGCGCAGCAGGTTGTCGAGCGGCGGGAAGGGGCGGCCGGGGGCGACGCCCAGGCGCGGCATGGCGTCGACGAACTCGCGCGCGTTGCGGCCCACGTCGATCATGACGAAGTTGGCGTGCGGCTCGATGAAGCTCAGCTTGCGCTCGCGGAGCCAGTCGCACAACTCGCGGCGGGTCTTGACGAGCGAGGCGCGCCGCTGGGGCAGAATGTTCTGCCGGTCGGCCAGCGCGGCCACCACGGCGCGCGCGCTCACAATCGAGATCACGCCCATGCGCAAGGGCGTCATGCGCTGAATCAGCTCCCGTTTGGCGGCGGCGAAGCCCACGCGCAGGCCGGCCATTCCGTAAATCTTGGAGAAGGTCCGCGCCACAATCACGTCCTTGCCCTGGCGCACATAGGGCAGCGCGCTCACCAGGTCGGGGCTCTCGCCGAAGTGGATATAGGCTTCGTCCACCACGAGGATAGTGTTGGCGGGCAGGTTGGCCACCAGCCATTCGAGGTCCTTGCGTGTGGTGATGGCGGAGGTGGGGTTGTTGGGGTTGCAGAGGTAGATCAGGCCGCCATGCGCTTTGCCGGCCTCTTCTGCCAAGCTGTGAACGTCGGCGCTGTAGTCGGGCAGCAGCCTGGTGAGGACCACCGGCCGGCCCAGCCCGCGCGCCACTTCCAGGGGGCCTTCAAAGGTCGGCGTGACGGTGATCAGCGGGCGCGTTGGGGAGGTGAACGCGTCGATGGCAAAATGAAGCACTTCGCTGGAGCCGGCGCCGACAATGGCCTGGCCAGGCTGGAGATCTTCGCTTTTCGCCACCGCGGCGTAGATATCGCCGAATTCCTGGTAGTGATACCGCCCCGATGTGGGCAGCGCTTCCCGCATGGCGGCCAGCGACGCCGCCGGCGGACCGGCGGGATTCTCGTTGGCATTCAGCCACACCATGTCCTGGGGAAGATCGCCGGCCCGGATGGCCTCGCGCTGCGCGTAGGCCATCTCCGGCAACATGCGAACGGCCGCAGCGCCAAGACCGGCACGCGCGGCAAAAGCCCTTCTGGTAAGCATGGGGAGCCTCCTTAGTCTGTGACAGTCATCATACCGCAGGAAAAGGGGCAGCGCATTCTACCGTCCCGGCACGCCGATCCAGCCGCGCGTGACGAAATCGCTCAGCGTCAGCATGAGGAGGATAATCAGCCATAGCAACCCGCCCAGCACCACCAGCTTCGTGAGCTTGGTGCTGTAGCGCACGTGCATAAAGAACAGCGCCACCAGCAGCGCCTTGCACACGGCGATCCCCAGCGCCACCACCACGCTGAAATTGCCCAGGTCCACAAACGCCACCAGCGTGGTCACGGCCGTGAGCGCCAGCAGCGCCAGCAGCACCAGGACGTAGGTTCTTATGGAATCGATGTGCTCGGTCATGACTATTTCGGTAAGTGCCGGTCAATCAGATACAGCAGCGGGAACAGGAAAATCCAGATGATGTTGACAAAGTGCCAGTACAGGCCGGCGATATCGACGGGGGTATCGTACTCGGCCGTGAACCTTCCCTTATACGCCAGGCCGATCAGCCACGAGAGGAGTCCAACCCCCACCACCATGTGCAGCGCGTGCAGGCCGGTCATGGCGAAGTAGAGCGAGAAGAATAACTGGGCGTGGCCTTGCTGCGGGACGCCGTCTAAGTGGAACGAAGGTCCCGGCACGTGGTGCTGCTCGAACTTTTCATTCCATTCGTAAGCTTTCACGCCCAGGAAGACGCCGCCGAAGATCAAGGTCGCCACCAGGAACAGAACGATCATCCTGCGCTGACCGAGCTGCGCGGCCCGGACGGCCATCACCATGGTGAAGCTACTGACCAGCAGAACGGCGGTGTTGATGGCGCCGATGGTCACGTTGAGGCTGGCACTAGCCACCGCGAACGCGTCCGAGTAGGCCCGGCGGTAGACCGTATAAGCGGTGAACATGCCGCCAAAGAACATGACCTCGGTGATGAGGAAGATCCACATCCCCAGTGTGGAGGCGTCCTTCTGTTGGGCTTCGGTGTCGAACTGCTCCTGCAGCACGCTAGCCAACTTCGACCGCCTCCCCGACTACCGTGCTGTAGTCGTAAGCATCGTTCGTCACCACCGGGATCCTGTCGAAATTGTGGGCCGGCGGCGGCGAGGCCGTCTTCCATTCCAGGCCGGAGGCGCCCCAAGGATTGGCGCCCGCCACCTTCCCGTAGCGCAGCGACCAGGCGAAGTAAATCATGGGGAGCGCGTAGCCCACCGCCAGCACCGAAGCGCCCGCGGTGGAGAGCACGTGCAGTATTTGGAACTCGTCCGGATAGGTGTGGTAGCGCCGCGGCATTCCCAGGTACCCGAGAATGAACTGCGGGAAGAAAGTCAGGTTGAAACCCAGGAAGATCACCAGCGCCGAAAGCTTCGCCCACGCTTCCGGATATAAGCGCCCCGTCATCTTCGGCCACCAATAGTGCAGGCCGCCCAGGTAGGCCATGATGGCGCCACCCACCATGATGTAATGAAAGTGCGCCACCACGAAATAGGTGTCGGTGACGTGCACGTCAATGCCCAGCGCCGCCACGAAAAGCCCTGTCAGGCCGCCGATGGTGAACAGGCCGATGAAGCCGAAAGCGTAGAGCATGGGCGTAGCGTACGAGATGGAGCCTTTGTACAGCGTGGCCGTCCAGTTGAACACCTTGATGGCCGACGGTATGGCCACAAAGTAGCTCAGGAACGAGAACACCATGCCTGCAAACAGCGACTGGCCGCTGACGAACATGTGGTGGCCCCACACCAGGAAGCCGAGCACGGCGATGGCCACGCTGGAGAAGGCTACCACGCGGTAGCCAAAGATGGCCTTGCGCGAGAAGGTCGAAACCAGCTCCGACACCACGCCCATGGCCGGCAGAATCATGATGTAAACGGCGGGGTGCGAGTAGAACCAGAAAAGGTGCTGGAACAGGACCGGATCGCCGCCCAGCGCGGGGTCGAAAATCCCGATGTGCAAGACGCGCTCGCAGAGCACCAGAACCAGGGTCACGGCCAGCACGGGCGTGCCCAGCACCTGGATCAGGGCGGTGGCGTAGTGCGCCCACACGAACAGCGGCATGCGGAACCAGGTCATGCCTGGGGCGCGCATGCGGTGCACCGTCACGATGAAGTTCAGTCCCGTCAGGATGGAGGAGAAGCCCGCCACGAAAATGCCCAGCGCGGTGGCAATCACCCACGTGTTGGAGTAAGTAGTGCTGTAGGGTGTGTAGAAAGTCCAGCCGGTATCCACGCCGCCCGCCAGCATGGCGAACAGGGCGAACAGGCCGCCCACCACCAGCAGGTACCAGCTCAGCAGGTTGATTCTCGGAAAAGCCAGGTCGCGGGCCCCGATCATCAGCGGAAGGAAAAAGTTTCCCAAAACGGCGGGAATCGACGGGATCAGGAAGAAAAAGATCATGGTCACGCCGTGCATGGTGAAGAGCTTGTTATAGGTCTCCGAACTGACCAGGCCGCCCCCCGGGGTCAGCAGCTCAATGCGGATCACCGTGGCGAAAACACCGCCGAGAAGGAAGAACAGGTTGATCGTGGCGAGGTATAGCAGCCCGATGCGCTTATGATCCTTGGTGAGGAGCCACGATTTGAGGCCGTAACTGGCGTTTAAGTAATGTTCTCGTTCTTGTACCGCCGCGGTAATCATAGGTTTCTAGCGAGGCAACGCCGGTTGCGGCCCCAGTAACTTGATATATTCGATCAACTGCATGACGCCTTCTTCGGTAACCAGTCCCTGGAAGGTCGGCATGATCGGCCCGTAGCCGGCCACGATCTTGGCCTGAGGTTGCAGGATGGATTCGCGGATGTAGCCTTCGTCCGCCTGCACGGTGGCGCCGCCGGCAAGCTGGACGGTTTTGCCGAAAAGTCCGGTCAGGCTGGGGCACCGGCCGGAGCCATCGGACTTGTGGCAGTTTCCGCAGGCCAGCTCGTCAAACAGCTTCTGTCCATTCTCTGCCAGCGACCCGCCGGAAGTGCCGCCGCTCAGCCAGGCCTCGTAGTCCCGCGGTTGCATCACGTAGACCCAGCCGGTCATGCGCGAATGGTTGGTTCCGCAATACTCGGCGCAGAAGAGGTGGTACTTGCCCGCCTTGGTAGGCTCGAACCAGGTGGTGGTGTAGCGGCCGGGAACCGCGTCCTGCTTGGTGCGGAACGCGGGCACAAAAAAACTGTGGATGACGTCTTCCAACGTCATGGTGAGCCGCACCGCCCGTCCCACGGGAATGTGCAGCTCGTTGATTTCCCTCTGGCCCCCCAGGTGCTCGAGCTTCCACATCCACTGCTTGCCGACCACGTAGATATCGAGGGCGTTGTCGGGCGGGCGGCTTTCGTTGAAGTAGATGCTGGCGCCCCAGGTGAACATCACCATGGTGAGTCCCAAGGGGATCACGCTCCACAGGATCTCGAGTGCCATCCCGCCATGGATCGCGCGCGGCAATTCGTTTTCGGAACGCCGCCGGTAGCGGATGGCGAAGTAGAAGATGGCGCTGAAAATCGCCAGCGAAAAGAAAACCGCAACCGCCAGCAGAAAGTACAGCAGGTGGTCCACTTCGGGCGCAAAGGTGGACGCCTGAACCGGAAATAGACGTGGCAATCCCATGTCGAATTATCCAGCCCGCGTCGGAGTGCGCTGGCCGGGGCGGAGCTCGCGCCGCCAGGCGATGAACAGAAAAGCCCCGCAGATCAGAACGAAACCGGCGCTGGCGGCGCGCAGCAGGTTGACGGCGGCGGCGCCGTACTTGCCCGTGGCCGGGTCGTAGTGGTAACAGAACAGCAGAATCTGGTCCACCGGGTTGCCGATCTTGCTCTGCGAAGCCTCCACCAGGCCCAGGCGTACATCGCGCGGAGCGTATTCCACGCCATAGAAGTAGCGCGAGAGCCGGCCGCCGGGCGTCAGAATCATGATGCCGCTGGCGTGCGCGAACTGGTCGGTGGCCGGGTCGTACTTGTAGTGGAAGCCTATGGCGTCCATCAGGGCCTTGATGTTGGCTGAGTCGCCGGTAAGGAAGTGCCACCCGTTGGCTGTATCCGGCCGGCCGTAGCGTCTCAGATACGTCTGCTTCTTCGCGGCCGCCAGTTCCCAGGTATCTTTCGGATCGAAGCTGACGGCGAGGATTTCGAAATCCCGCCCGGGGTTGAGCGAGACTGCTTTCAAGCTGCTGGCGACGCCGTTCAGGATCTGCGTACACAGCATGGGACAGCGGTAGTAAACGGGCGCCAGAAGCACGGGCTTCCCGGTTTGGAAGAAGCTCGAGAGCGGGACCGCGCGGCCCGCTTCATCGCGGAAGACCGTATCCAGCGGCACCTGCTGGTCGAGCTTCTGGTCGATTCCCACGCCC
This sequence comes from Bryobacterales bacterium, assembly GCA_963768385.1. Lineage (GTDB taxonomy): Bacteria > Acidobacteriota > Terriglobia > Bryobacterales > Bryobacteraceae > Fen-178. The sequence goes on along the minus strand of CAVYHQ010000008.1, from coordinate 123,366 downwards.
AGAAGCGCGCCGGGAAGCGCCGGCTTCAAGTTGGAATCCTGCATGGTCAACGAAGGCTGCACCGGGGCCGGCTGGCCGGGCTGCGCGAATGCGGTCGAGCCGGCGAGAGCGAGAAGCAGCAAAAGCTTCATTTCGCTTCTCCGGCTTGCGGGGTGCCCTCTGGGCCCGACGGCAGACCGCGCTTGGCCAGCAGATCTATGGCGCGATCGATGGGGATCCGCACCACCCCTTTTTCCGGGTCCATCCAGGCGTAGCTGTTCAGAACCTGGTCTTCCGCCGCGCGAATGGCTTTCAAATCCAGCACCTCGCTCTCTTGCAGTTGGGGCTGCGGAAACGCCTTGCCCGGTTCGCTGGCCGCCACCTGGGAACGCCCCGCCGGCGGTCCCCCTTCGCGCGACAGCATATAACGGAACAGCCCGAACAGCAGAAAGAGCGCGGCCACGGCAACCAGCAGCAGCGCGACGGCGAACTTGCCCACCGCCCACACGTTAATGTCGGTTTCTTCGTGTCCGGCTCGGGGAGTGTGCTGGTTATTCTCGTCCATGTTCTAAAGCCTCGATCAAGCGCGGATCGCCGACCGGCATCAGTGGGCGCCTACCGAATTGGATGAGGAAGTATGCCAGCCAGATTCCGCCCATTCCGATCGGCGCCGCAAAATCCATCCAGCTCAGGCCGAACCGCCCTTTGCGGAAGTCCGGGGCCACCAGCCAGTAGAGGTCGACCATGCGCATGAACAGGACGAAGATCGCAATGCCGGCCAGCAGCTTGAAATTGCGCTTGAGGTCGCGCGAAAGCAGCAAGGCGAAGGGCAGCGCGAAATGGCCGAGCACCAGCGCCAAGGCCACGTACTGCCAGCCGCCGCGCAGCCGGTCCAGGTACCACGGGATCTCGTCAGGCAGGTTGCCGGCCCAAATGATCAGGAATTGCGAAAACGAGAAGTAGGCCCAGACCATCACCAGGGCCAGCAAGAGCTTGCCCAGATCGTGCAAATGGCGCGGCGTGAGAATCTCCGACATGGGACGGCGGCGGGAAACCAGCACCAGCAGCGCGATCAGAAACGCCATCGATGAGAGCGCCTGCCCCGCCATGAAGAGCATTCCGAACATGGTCGAGAACCAGTGCGGATCGAGCGAGAGCACCCAGTCCACCGCCATGAACGTGACGCTGAAACCCCAGAAGATCAGGCCGGGCCCGGCCAGCGCGGCCATTTTCCCATGGACTTCCGCCGGCCCTTCGCGGTCTTCCCTGGCCGACCAGCGGTTGAAAAGCCACGATAGGAGAATCCATCCGGCAAAATAGGCCGCCGCCCGGATCAGGAAGAACGGCACGTTCAGATAGACCTGCTTGTGCTGGAGGATTTCGTCGGCCGCCACCACCTTGGCGTGCGACCACGGGTACAGATTGGGGATGCCGATCGCTATGGGAACGAACATCAGCGCCACCAGCGGAAGCGTCCGCGCCGCCGCCTCGCACGGCCGCCGGATCACTACGCCCCAAGCGCCCCCGGTGAGATATTGCAGCATCAGCCAGGCGAGCGACCCTACACTCACGCCGACGATAAATAGGTAGAACCACAGGTAGGAACGGTAGAACTGGAACGGCGATCTGAAAAGACCGACAGCGCACAGGATTGCGCCAGCGATGCCCGCGGCCAGGGCACGGGAGCGCCACCGCTTCAAGTCGGCATCAAGTGTCATTTCCCGCCTCCGAGCTGCGCGCGGGCTTCCGGTGGAACGTCGTGAATGGAAGCGTTCTGGCTCAATTGCAAAGCGCGAACGTAGGCCACGATGGCCCAGCGGTCGGGCGGCGGAATCTGTGCGGCGAGGTCCGGCATGGCGCCGAATCCCTTGGTGATGACATCGAAAATGAATCCGTTGGCAAGCTGCCGGATCTTGTCGGTGTGATACGACGGCGGGTGCCGGTAGCCGCGCCGGACGATCATGCCGTTGCCGTAGCCCGTGTGGTCGTGGCATGGCGCGCAGTAGATGTTGAAGCGGTCCTGGCCGCGCACAATCACTTCTTTGGTAACGGGGAATGGAAAGGCATCGATCGGCTTGCCATCCGGGCCTTTGCCGGTGTAGAAGGCGGTGTCGTCATTCAGGTGGCCGCGGGCCACCGTCCCTTCCGGCAGCGGCCGCGCGGACCGGCCGTCGTCGAAGAACTCGCTGGGCCGTAGCGGAATGAATTTTGGCTGGTCGTGCATATCCTGCCGGCACGCCGCGCCGGAGGCAGCCAGCGCCAGCACAACCAGGCCGAATTTGAGATCAGGACGCAACTTCAGACACCTCTTTCGGCTCCAGTGTTTGCAGAAACTCGGACGTCGCGCGCGCGTCGAACAGCGGGTCCGTGGCTTCGATGCATAGGAAGAACCGGTTGCGCGAGGCCAGCGCGAACCGCGGCACATTGAACGCCGGATGGTAGAACATGGGCAAACCGCACAGCGCCAGCAGCCCCATAATCGCCGAAATCGACGCCAGCAGAATGGTCAGCTCGAAGGTGATCACGATGTACGCGGGCCAGCTATGTAAAGGCCGGCCGCCAACGTTGATGGGAAAATCCCATACCGTAACGTAATACTGCATCAGGTAGCCGGCCAGACCGCCCACAATGCCCCCGGCCAGCACGATCAGCGGCAGCCGGTTCCGGTGCAGGTGCAGAGCGTCGCTCAGCTCTTCGATGGGGAAGGGCGAATACGCGTCCAGCTTCCGATAGCCCTGCTCGCGCGCCGCGCGCGCCGCGTTCACCAGCGCGGTGGGGCTGTCGAACTCGGCCATCACTCCGTAGATGGACTTGATCAACCTTGCGCCTCCTCTCCGACCTTGGCTTGAGGCAGCAGCGTGCGGACTTCGAAGATCGAAATCATGGGCAGCAGACGAATGAACACAAAAAACAGGAACAGGAACAGCCCGATGGTGCCGAGATACGTGCCCCAATCCCAGCGGGTGGGATGAAAGTTGCCCCACGAAGATGGCAGGAAGTCCTGCGCCAGGCTGCTCACGATGATCACGTAGCGCTCCAGCCACATACCCACCAGCACCACCAGCGAGAAGCAGAACAGCAGCGCGGGGTTGCCGCGGACCCGCTTGAACCACAGCGCTTGCGGCGCCGCGATGTTGCAAGTAAGCAGCAGCCAGTACGAAGAAGCGTAGGGTCCGGTCATGCGATGCCAGAAAGCCGCCTGCTCGTAAACGTTGCCGCTGTACCACGCGCTGAAGGTTTCCAGGATGTAAGCGTAGGCCACGATCAGACCGGTGGCCAGCATGACCTTGGCGCAATTGTCCAGGTGCTTGTTGGTGATCAGACCCTGCAAGCCGTAAGCAGCGCGCAGCGGAATGGCCAGCGCCAGCACCATGGCAAAACCGGAGTAAATGGCGCCCGCCACGAAATACGGCGGGAAGAAAGTGCTGTGCCAGCCCGGCACGATGGCGATGGTGAAGTCGAAGCTCACCACCGTGTGCACCGAGAGCACCAGCGGCGTGGCCAGCCCGGCCAGCAGCAGCGTGGCGGTCTCGTACACGCTCCAATGCCGCGCCGAGCCGCGCCAGCCCATCGCCATGATCCCGTAAACCACCCGCGCCAGGCGGTTCTGAGTGCGGTCGCGCAACGTGGCCAGGTCGGGCATGAGGCCCACGTACCAGAACAGCAGCGACACCGTGGCGTAGGTCGAGACCGCGAACACGTCCCACACCAGCGGGCTGCGGAAATTCGGCTGCACGTTCATGGTGTTGGGGTAGGGGAACAGCCAGTAGAACAGCCAGGGACGGCCCAGGTGCAGCAGCGGGAACATGCCCGCGCAGGCCACCGCGAACAGCGTCATGGCTTCGGCGAAGCGATTGATGGAATTGCGCCAGCGCTGGTTGAGCAGCAGCAAAATGGCGGAAATCAGCGTCCCGGCGTGTCCGATTCCGATCCACCACACAAAATTCGTGATGGCGAAACCCCACATGACCGGCGTGCGTATGCCCCACACGCCCACGCCATTCGCCAGCAAGACCGCCACCGACCACAGCAGCAGCAGCAGCAGCGAGAATCCCACCCCGAATCCGATAAACCAGAAGAGCGGGGTCTTCTTGGTCAGCACCACCGTGGCGATCTGGTCCGTGATAGTGCCGAAGGTATACCCCGGCGCAATTATTGGTGGGGCATGCTTTAGCTTGCCCTCCATTTATTCCTCAATCTCCAAATTCGGATTCCTCAACGTCGCCAAGTACGTAGTCCTCGGTCTCGTATTCAACTCCGCCAGCAGCCCGTAGTTCGACTTCTCCGCCTTCATCTTCGATACGCGGCTGTTGGGATCGTTGATGTTGCCGAAGATGATGGCCTCCGCCGGGCAGGTAGCCTGGCAAGCCGTCTGGATCTCGCCGTCCCGCACTTTGCGGTCCTGCTTTTCCGCCTCGATCTTGGCGGCGTTGATTCTCTGCACACAGTACGTGCACTTCTCCATGACGCCGCGGCTGCGCACCGTCACATCCGGGTTGTGCAGCAGCTTCAAGCTGGGAGTTTCGTAATCCGAGTACTGGTAGAAATTGAACCGCCGCACTTTATACGGACAGTTGTTGGAGCAGTAGCGCGTGCCCACGCAGCGGTTGTAGACCATGTCGTTGAGGCCCTCCGCGCTATGATTGGTGGCCTGCACCGGGCACACCAGCTCGCACGGGGCGTTCTCGCAGTGCATACAGGGAACCGGCTGGTTGTAGATTTCCGGGTCGTTCGCCTGGCCCTCGTAATACGAGTCCACGCGCAGCCAATGCATGGCGCGGCCGCGGCGCACCTGGTCCTTGCCGACCACCGCGATGTTGTTCTCCGCCTGGCACGCCGCCACGCACGCGCCGCACCCGGTGCAGGCGTTCAGATCGATCGCCATGCCCCACGCGTAGCCTTCGTATTTCCACTCGGGATAGAGCGTCAGTCCCTTCGCCGGCGTCTCGGCGCCCTCGTGCACCGAATCCGGATTCTTTTTGTAATCCTCGATGTCGCCCTTGTGAATGATGTGGCGCCGGGCATCCAGCGCGTGCTCGTTCTGAGTGGTGGCAAACTCGTACTGGCCGGAAATCTTCCGCGCCTCAAGCCCCGTGTCGTGCCACAGGGCTTTCGAGGTGCGCAGGCCGTAAGGGTTGAAGCCCATGCCCGTACCCGCGCGTCCGGCCCTGGTGCGGCCGTAACCCAGGTGCAAGGTGACCGCGCCATCGATATGGCCGGGCTGGATGAACACCGGCGCGCGCAGCGACCGGCCCTGGTAAATCAACTGCACCAGGTCGCCCGTGCCGGCCTTCAGGCGGTGCGCCGTCGCCGGGCTCAGAATCGCGGCGTTGTCCCAGGTCAGCTTGGTGATCGGCTTAGGCAGCTCCTGGAGCCATCCATTATTGGCAAACCGGCCGTCGTAGATGGTCGGATCGGGCCGGAAAATCACTTCCAGTTTGCCGCCCAGTCGCGGGGCTTGCGCGCGCGCCGTGATTCGCTCGCCGTGGATCGCCGGCGCCTTGGTGGGCAAAGCCGTGTCCGGCACCACGCCATCATGCACCGCGCGGCGCCACCAGGCTTCGAAATCCGCGCCCTTGTGCTGGCTTGCCCAGTAGCCTTTGACAATCTCGTAAGGGCTGGTGTCGGGCGCTTCCGTCAGCATTTGCAGAAACTGATTGGCGGAGCGGCCGCCGTACAGCGGCTGGATCAGTGGTTGCTGGATGGTGAGGGTGCCATCGACGGCTCGCGCGTCGCCCCACGTTTCCAGGTAATGCGTCTCCGGCACCACCCACTGGCAGACTTCGGAAGTCTCGTTGTGGTACAGGCTGAGGTGCGCCCGCAGCCTGGCCTTCTGGATGCGGTCGCGCATCCCCCAATCCACCGGCGCCGTGAACACCGGGTTTCCACCAACCACCAGCAGCAGGTCCACCGCGCCCGCGTCCAGGTCTTTCACCAGGTCCTGAAGCGAAGCTACCTGGTCTACCGGGTTGGCTTCAATCGGATCGGTATAGAAGACCGTCTTGCCCACGTTGCCCAGCGCGGAGTTCATCACGTGCGCCAGCGCGTGAACCGCGGCGGGCTGATACTCGCCGGCGATCACCAGGCTGGCGCCCTGGTTGCGCTTCAGATCGCGCCCGATCCCGCCGACCCACTTATAGATATCGTGGTTATCGCCGTTGGTCGGCCCCTTGGCCACACCCAGAACCGTGGCCAGCGCTCCGGCGAATACTTCGATGTCGGCGGCGCGCAGCGGCAGCCGGTGATCCGCTTTGGTGCCGGTGGGCGTGGGCATTGGTTCCACCACGTACAGCCGGTTCATGGCGGTTTGATTCCCGCGCACCCGGCGCCGCGCCGCAAACTGCCGCGCGTAGCGCAGGCTGGCCGCGCCCGAGGCCAGGAAATCCGAATCCAGCGAAACAATCGTGTTGGCGTTGGCCAGGTTGTAGTAGGTGTTGATGGGCTGGCCGAACGCCAGGCTGGCCCCGGCGCGCGCGCTGTGCGGTCCGGCCGGCTCCCACTGGTGCCACTTGGATGCGGGATAGGCCTTCTGGATGGCGCGAAGCTGGCTCGCCAGGCTGGGCGAAGTCACCGTCTCAGTGAGGACGCGGATGCCCGCGCCGTTCTTGCTCTTCTGCGCGTTGAGCGCATCGCGCAGGGCGTTCACCAGCGCGCCCCATGATCTGATTTCGCCTTCCAAAGTGAGGGCCTGCGCGCGGTCCGGATCGTAGAGCCCCAGGACGGATGCCTGCGAGAAGATGTCGCACGCGCCCAGCGTCGCCGGGTGTTCCGGGTTGCCTTCGATCTTGGTCGGCCGCCCTTCGTGGCTCTCCGCCAGCACGCCGTTGGCCACGCCGCCCAGCGTCACGGCCGTGGCGTAGAACAGGGGCTTGCCCGGAATCAGGTCCTCCGGCTGCCGCACGTACGGCATGATGTGTTCGGTGGGCTGGCGGGTGCAGGCCGTCATTCCGGCCAGCGCCAGCGACGCGCCCATCAATTTCAGGAAGTTGCGGCGGCCTTCCACCGGGTCTTCGTCTTCGCTCCAGCCGATGGCCTGCGGCGGGAACTCGTTTTCGTGTAAGTCGCTCATCGATGGCAAGTAGAACAACTGGTCAGTGTGCGCGCATCTTGAATCTGGTATTCCTGCACCAGCCGGCGTCCCATCTCATCCTGACTGCCGGCCGGCTGGTAACCCATGGTGGTAATGAACTCGCGCGGCCTGACGTGCTTTTCGGGATGGCGGTGACAATCCAGGCACCACTCCATCTGGAGCGAGTTCTCCTGCCACGTGAGCGGCATCCGGTCCACTCTTCCGTGGCAGCTCTCACAACCAATTCCCTTGTGGATATGAATGCTGTGATTGAAATAAACGAAGTCCGGCAGATCGTAGACCCGCGTCCAACGGATCGAGGTATTGTTGCGGAAACTGGCGCGCACCGGTTCCAGCGCCGGGCTCGTGAGCCAGATCTCCGAATGGCAATTCATGCAGATCCTGGTGGGAGGAATGTTGGCGAAACTCGAAGTCTCCACCGTGGTATGGCAATAGCGGCAATCCAGGCCCAGACCACCCACGTGGTGCGCATGGCTGAACGGGACAGGTTGTTCCCGCGGTTGCATGGCGCGCGTAGCGTAGTGGGACCGGTCCAGCTCGGCGAAGACCCACGTCAGGAACGCCAGAATGAAGACTGCGCCGAAAATCACGATCCGCGCAAAAGTGTTTGTGCTGTGATGAAAGATCTGGGACATGCCTTTACTTGCGTTCGTAAAGATATACAGAGTTCTCGCGATGGCTCTGGCCATCGGCGGCACAAACTGCGAACTGGGCGCCGCCCGCCGCAGTTGCGGAACGCTTGTCCCACAGCGAGGCGCCCGCGTATTCGCCGTCTTTACGCAGTGCGTAAAAGCTCAGGTTGACCGCTTCCAGGCGCTTCCGATCGTTATCGAAGTTTCGAGACACACGTTTCAGCGCGTCCAGCGTCGCCTCTTTCGGCGACATCCCCTGCCGCATCTTTTCGATGATCGTATGTGCCCCGCAGACTCGGAGATTTTCTTCTCCGCGGCCTGTGGACCCGGCGCCGCCGACATCCTGATCCAGCCACAGGCCGCCGCCGATGATGGGCGAATCCCCCAGGCGGCCGGCAATCTTCCAGGCCAGCCCGCTGGTGGTGGTAACCGCCGACATCTCGCCCTTTTCGTTCAGCGCCATGCAATTGATGGTGCCGTGGGGTGGGTTGGTGGCCACTTCGTAAGCCCACGCCAGGGTCTCTTCGTCGAACCCCGGAAAGGCTTTCTTCAACTCGGCCATCTTCTGGGCCTGGGGCGGCCCGTCGATGCCCGACTCCCAGTTGGAATGTCCGCTGCGGTCGCGCATCTCCCTTTTCCACATGCGCCACGCCAGCCGCGATCTGTCCGTCAGCAGATCTTCTTCCGGGAAGCCGTAAGCCTTGGCGAACCGCAGCGCGCCTTCGCCCACCAGCATCATGTGGTCGGTCTCCGCCATCACCAGTTGCGCGATTTTCGAAGGCGTCTTGATGCCCCGTATGGCGCCCACCGCGCCGCCGCGGCGTGTGGGCCCGTGCATGCAACTGGCATCCAGCTCGACCACGCCGTCTTCATTGGGAAGGCCGCCATACCCCACGCTGGTGTCGTTGGGATCCAACTCGACGATGTTGACACCGGCGATCACCGCATCCAGCGTATCGCCGCCGGCCTTCAGAACTTCCATCGCCCTGGCGCAGGCGGCCACGCCGTTGGAGCTCGAGATGACGATGTTCCTGGGGCTCGCCTGGGGGTCCGCGGCCCGCACCATGGGGAGCGCCGCCGCGCCCAGCATCACGGCCCGCCGGCTGAACGTAATGTCTTTCATGGGATCTGGAAAGATCTCACATTATGTCACAAGGCAAGCGGGAGCTTGTAGTCCGGTTCTGACCTGTAGCACCTGGGCGCCTACCGCGGCGGCGGAGCCGTAGACGACACCGGCGGCTTTCCGTCCACCGTGGACGGCTCCATCAGCTCCGCGCGGGTCCCGTCGGGATCGTACACATTCAGTTGACGCCTGCGATTGATTCCCGTTCGCGGCTCCAGCGGACGGCTGTAAGTCTTCGCGTACGGCCTGGCCTGCAATGTTTCCAGGGCGCCCGAGACACTCGGGACTTCCAGGCATAAATGGTGCGCCGTCCCTCGCTGGTCTGGGGGCGGCAGGTCCTTGTAGAGCATGAATTCGATACCATCGTCGCCGTCGGGTACGTGCATGTTGATCCACGATAGGACCGTTCCCGTGGAACTCCCGCGCCAGGTCTCCTGAAATCCCAGAATATCGCCGTAGAAATGAAGGGCGGCGTTGGCGTCGCCCACCAAAACCCCGACATGCGCGATGCGTTTCGAAATGCGCGCGTCCGCCATGAACTTGCCTTTGTCCCGCATGGCCCAGCCGTCCGGCAGGTATTGAACCATTTCGACGGTGTGCCCGTCGGGGTCTTTGATCGTGAAGTTCAGATTGCCGCTCCGGCCTTTGGGCACGCTCTCTGGGGCCGTCACTCCCCGAGACGCCAGATACACGCGCATACGCTCCGCATCATCCGTGTAGAAGGCGATGTGTTTCAACCGGTCGTCACCGGGCTTAAGGCCGGGAGAAACCTCAATGTACTGGTAATCGTTCACCTTGATAAAAGCCAGGCTCACGGAACCATCCGGATTAGTGAGTGAGAACGGCTCGCTAAAGCCGAAGAAGTCTTTGTAATAGGCGCGCGCCTTGTCAAGATCGCTGACAGAGACCGCCATGTGGGCTATCCCCAGGACACGCGGTCTTACTGGCTGCGCGAACACAATCGAGGACAACATCAAACTTAGAGTAAGCAGTCTCATAGGCTTGCTTTTCGAGTCACACGGCCGTTCGATCTCAATCGACCCCGATGAAAACGGATTGCGTCATGCCGGCGATCGAGATATTCAACTGCATGGTACTGGTGCCGGCCCGGATATCCACGGCATAAGTGCCGGGGATGTCTCCCGCCCGGTAGGCACTGCGAATGCTGCCCCCGCCCGCGGTCATGGTGATCTGCGGCGTGAGCGGACCGGTATAGGGTAAGCCGGCGATGTCCACAATGCGGAACACAACCGCCCCGTAAGACACCGTCAGGCTTGGATCGGAATAATCCTGGTATAGCACCGTGATCCCCGCCGGAGTAGAGCCGGGGACCGCGAACCAATACGGGATCGTCGTGACGTTCGAGGTCGCGGCGCCGGTCACCTGAAGGTATCCTTGGTACTCGCCAGGCGCCAGACCCGAGGCATTCACGGTCGCCGAGAGCGGCTGCGAGCCGTTGGGATCGAGCTGCACGATATTGGTCGAAAGCGCCGGGGCCGGGCTGTTACCTACGGGCGTCACACTGATCGAATACATATCGCTCACCGTACCGACGTTGGATAAGGTCAGGTTCAGCGTGCTGTTAATCGCGCCCGAGCCCATGCCGAAGTTCAATGCCGTAGGAAATGCGGCCACGGTTCCGCTGAGGGCGGCCGCCACGTCGAGCACACCGGTCCCGGCCTGCTGAACCGTCGCCGGTACTCCCGGGCCCGATGTCGCGGGGCCGGCGCTGTTGATCAGAAGCGAGCGGTATTGCGGCATGGTGAGTCCCGGGCGGGCCGCCTTCAGGACTGCCGCGGCGCCGGCCGCCAGCGGCGTTGAAAAGCTGGTTCCCGCCGTGTCGATAAAGCCCGACGGGTCGTAGGATTCGCCGCTCGTGAAAGAATCCTGCGCGGCGGTCACGATCTCTTCACCGACGGCCACCATGTCCGGTTTCATGGCGCTGCCGATGTTCGGACCGCGGCTGGTGAAGCTCGTGAGATCCGTTCGGGCTGGGAATGCAGTCTCGCTGGTGAAGTCCAGCGTCGCCTGAAGTCCGGGGCTGGCCGCGACTCGCGCGGTCAAGTCCGCTCCGCCGGCCTGGTTCACAAACATGGCGGGCAGCGTCGCCGCGCCCACGGTCTGGCCGTTCAAGGCAAAGGGGCTGGTGGTGCCGTTGTTATAGATGATGGCGGCCAGCGCGCCACCGGCCGCGACATTGTCGATCTTGCTGGCGAACGTGCAGGTACCGCGCAGGATCAGTACCACCATCCCCGCCACCGATCCGGAGTTGAGCGGCGAACACGCCAGGCCGGCCGGATCGACATTGGTGACGTCGAACAGCGGTCCGGTGATCGCCTGGCCGGGGTCCGGCCCATCGCCGGGGAACGCCTCATACGGCGCCACGCCATTCACCGTGATGGCATAGCTCAGCGCGCGGTCGTTCATGATCGCGCCCAGCGTGATGACGTCCGGCAGGCTGCCATAATTCGAGATCGAGCTGGCTCCCGGCCCGGAGTTCCCCGCCGCCACGGCCACCACCACCCCCGCCTGCGTGGCCCCCTCGATTGCGGCTATGTCGATCGCGCGCGGATCGATGTCCGAATAGGACGCGACGTAAGAGCCCAGGCTGATGTTGAGAACATCCATCCCATCGGCCACCGCATCGTCAACGGCTTTCGCAATCACGTCCGAGGTGCCGCCGTTGGCGTCGAGAACCTTGTAATTGCCCAGGTAGGCCTTGGGCGCAACTCCCGTGATAGCGCCGTAAGGGCTGGTGACCGTGCCGCCGGCCGCCGCCATCGAGGTGCCGGTGCCATGGCCGTCGCGATCGTTCGCATCCGGATCGCCGCCGTCGGGAAGAAGCGGCGTGTAGTTCTTGGCGACGATGATCTTGGCGTTCGTGAATTGCAAATCGCTGTTGGCCAGCACCATCGGAAATCCGGCCACCGGCGGAAGCGGATCGCTGAACGCCGCATTGTTCACGTCGATTCCGCTGTCGATCATGCCAATCTTGATCCCGGCCCCCGCGCTGCTTTGACCCAGCGGCAGCGTGTTCCAGGCCTCCGGCACTTGGTGTATCGGCAGCGCGTGATTGAGCAACGCCCTCACGCGGTCAACCGGGTGCACTTTCACTACCCCCGGAACCTTCGAAAGCTCCGCGGCTCGCGCCTCCGGAATGCTCACAATTAGGGCGTTGACCACGGTATCCATGCTGTCGAGGACGGTTCCGCCAAGCTCCCCAATCCTGGTTCGGGCATCCGTCTGGCTCCGGCGCACCGCCGCCCGCCGCGCGGCGAAGCCGGCTTCCCGCGCGGCGAATCGCGACCCTTGTTTGGCCGTCGCGATGGCCGCCGGATCGCCGGCCAGCTCCACCACGTACCGTCCCGGAACCGTTTGGCCCAATACCGCGGCCGCCGAAAAAAGAAAAAGCGCGACACTCTTCATACGGACACCATAACGATTCTACGCCGCATCCGGGCGGTGGGTTACACCGCTCCCGAGCCGCGACCGTTAGGGAGCATTTGCCCTTAAGCCGCCGTGGAACGGCGCCGCGCGCCCAATCGCCTGTCCGCCCGGGGAGAAAGCTCCAGCGCTCTGCATTTGTGACGCGACCCGCGGACCACCGGGGCGCGTCCGCCGCTTAAGCGCGCCTCCTCGCTCAGCAGGCTGATCCAGTGTCGGAGGCGTTCGCGCCTGGCCTGAAGTTCGGCCAGAAACAGCTCGCCGATATCGCAAGAAACGGGAGAGCCGGACGATTCCGTTACCGTGCGAACCTCGCCAGGCACGGTTCGTTCGAGCAGCGCCAATGCCTTCGTCAGAGAATCATCGTGTTCTCGTTTCATCTGGACCTCTGCTCCATACTTTTTTGACCGCCGCGTCGCAAGCCCGTGCGAAAAGACGGTCCTGAAGTCATGCGCACATCTCGTCTTGCCTGTACACCTCCACGGTGTAATCTGTTTCCCCCGGCAGCCAGTACACTGCCAGCGTCTGTCCCCCTTGCAGGCGCACCCCTAGCGGCTGAATCAACTCCGCGTCCGCGCCCGCATTGGTATATAGCGCCCTGCCCGAAACGCAACTCCAGCGAACGGCATGGTCCTTGCCATTCCTGTTCACCTGGCAACGGGCGGCAGCCAGAGCCGCAAGCCAGATCGGAAGCGGATCGCCCGCCGGCCGCTCGCATCCCAGCTCAACGCTGCGCGGAACGGACCTGCGCACGAATCCGGTCTTGGTGCCGCGGTTCGTTCTGGCCGGCGGCGCGTGGTCGCCAATCACGCGAACTCGCCCGGCCACTCTGAAGCTGGCGGTCATGGTCCTCATCTCCCGCCACCGCGAAAGAGCTCATAAGAGCTCGCCTGGAGCAAGTCCAGCTCGCCGGCTCCCAACCCCTGGCCCGTCGGAACGGCTTGCGAAATCGCTTGGACCGCCTGCGCCTCGCTGATATGATTTCCTCCAAGCTGAACCAGCAATGCCGCGCCTCCCGCTACCAGCGGCGCGCTGAAAGATGTGCCCCAACCCTCGGCGTAGTTGTTCCCCGGATAGAGCGTCACCACCCCTTCCCCGGGTGCGGCCACGGTGACGAGGTTGTTGCCGTAGTTGGAGAAGCTGCTTCGGATGTCTTGATTGTCCGTCGAGGCCACTCCCATAACAAAAGAGTGGTACCCCGCCGGATATACCATAATCTGCTTCCCGTCGTTCCCCGCCGCAGCCACGCAGATGACACCCTTTGAGTGTGCGTAATTGATGGCCGCTTGCAGCTCTGGAGAGGATTGCATCGAGCTGAAGCTCATGTTGATCACGTCGGCGCCATGATCGACGGCCCAGTAGATGCCGCTCACAATGCTGGAGAGAGTCGACGTGCCGGCGCCGGTGAAAACTTTGACGGGCATGAGCTTGGCCGTCGGCGCCACCAGGTGGATCAGCCCCGCGACCATGGTTCCATGGCCGAACGCCGAGGGAAGCTTGGATCGATTCTGATCCAGGATGGAGTCGGTGGATTGGTCCAGGATGGCGGTCGTCAACTCATTCAGGACAAGCGCCGCCTTCTGGTCCAGAATCGAATCGGTGGATTGATCCAGGATCGAGTCCGTGGACTGATCGACGTCCACCATCTCAGAGCCGCCGGCAATGCTGCGCGTGAAGTCATAGCCCGCCACCAGGGAGTTCGCAAGCACCGGCTGGCCGAAATCCGCCCCAGTGTCGAGAACGGCGACGACCGTGCCCGAGCCGGTGGCGAAAGCGTGTGCCTGAGCCACCTTGATGACGAAGGCCGCGGGCTGATTGACGTAGGCGTCCCAGGCGGACGTTCCGTAGTATTCGACCAGCGCGTGGTCGGAGACAGGGGCGGGGTCGGGGAGACCCATCTGGCGAAGCGGCGCCCTTGCGGACGTCTCGGGAAGGCTGACTCGGAAGTCTGGTTCCACTCCTTGGACTGACGCGTCCGCGTGAAGGTCCCGAAGGGTGCGCTGGAGATCCGCCCCAGCGGGCGCAGCCACCAAATGAAGATTCCCAGCCGAGCCTTCAAACGAGCGAATCACAGTGAGATGATGACGGGCGGCAATGTTGCCGATCTCCGAGCTGGGCGCGCGAACCAGGTAGCGATCCTGTGCGGAGGCTCGCAACAGGAACGCCATAACCAAGAAACCGGCCCGCGCCAACATGCGAATTCTTTTGTCCATTTCAGCTCCTCTATTCGGCTACTGATGGTCCACTCCTGGGCGCCTCTTCCCCGGCGCCGTCCCCATGTTCAGGCGATCCCTTCCCGCGTGCTTGTCGGCTACCAGTTTCTTGAGAGGCACCTGCATGCGCCTGGCGCCGCCATCCAGGTATACGCAAAGCTGGAGCCGCCCCTGCTGCTCGTACTCCATCTGAAACTCGCCAAACCGATTACTGACCGTTTCCGCCACCACCAGCCTTCCCGATCTGAGACAAATTGGAATGTTCGCCATCTCCACTTCCGGAACCCTGTGATTGGAGATCTGGCCGATCACCGCTGCCCGGGACGACTGCAGATCCGGCTCGATTCTCAGATCCAGCGAGCAATCGCCGGCGCGGTAGAGCGCTTGCCAGCCAACCTGCCAACTGGCGCGCATCCCCGCCGGCGCCGGAACCAGAAAGCTGTCATAAACCAACTCGATCGGAATGCGGACGGCCCGCTGGGGACCATCCGGCCACCGGACCGGGAAAATCGCCCGCGCATTGCGCACGGCAGCCTCCGGCGCCCGACGCGGCGCCATAGCAAGACAAACACGGGCCAATTTCTCGCAGAAGCCGAGAGCCTGTCGGCACTCAGGGCAACCGCTTGCGAGGTGTTCTCGCATCGTGTTTCCCTCTTGTTCCGGCGTCAACCCTCGCGCGTAGTCCACCCAACGGGCAATCCCGTAGTGTTTCATATCCTTCCTCTAACCCCTCCCGTCTGATTTCTGTCCAGGTTCGGCGGCATGAGCATGTTCTCTAGTACAAGAGGGTATTGCCGCTGCCTGTCAGATATAGGCAGCGGGCCTTTTTCTTGGGGTATGGTCAGTCCAGGGAGGGGATTGCGGCGTCCAGGATCTCTCTGGCCTTCCCCACTTCGTCGACGGCGCCGTGAGCGATTAGCAGCAGTTTGTCCATTCGGACGGCTGCTTCGTTTCGTAACACTGCGTCTTTCGGAATCCCTAGACCGTAGAGCGCTGCTCCCAGCGCACTCAGGCCACCGAAGACCGCCTCGTTCTCGAGCGCCGCCACAATCCAACCGCCCAGCGGTCCGGCCACCAGGATCGGTCCCGTGTCGGGGATGACAATGCATGCCCATCCGGACAACGATGCCCACATTCCGGTCCAGAACCTGCCGAATTCACCCCAATACACGGCTTGTCCACCCGCACCGTAATGGGCGACAACTTGCTGTTCCGGATGATCCTTTGCCACCACCGAGAGTTTGCTCAGGTCGAAGCCCGACTGGCGGAGTCGTTGAACGCTCTCTTCCACCTGACGGTGTGAATCGAGGACTGCAACTGTTGCATTCTGCGCCGCAACTGCTGGCTGCATGGGGGTGCCGTCTCTACCGATGCAACTGGACAGCCACCCGAAAAGGCCAGTCGAATGCTCGGAAGGTTCCGGCGACGAGACGAGAATTGCGACAAGATGTACACTTTTGCGAATTCAAATGGTATATAAGAGATGAATGTCCCGTTATCTGAGACGTCCATGAAAATGGTCATTCCATCTCCGGCCCGGGGCGGTTTTGCATTGGCGCTTGCCATCCTGGTCCTGATTGGGGTGCTTTCCTATCAGAGCAACAGGAGCCTGGTCGAAAACGAGGACGCCATCTTCCGCGGCCAGGAGGTCATACACGGGCTCGACGAATTGCTCGTCGAGGTCCTCGAAGCGGAGAGCGCGGCACGCGGCTTCGTGATAGCGGGGGAGAAGTTCTTTCTCGATCCGTATTACGTCACCACCCAAGTGGACGCCACCATCGCCCGGTTGCGGACCCTGCTGAGCGATGACCCCAAACAGCGGCAGCAGCTCGAATCGATCAATCGGCTGGTCGCGGAGAAGCTCGCTTTCCACCGCCGCATGATCGAGCTGCGGCGCAATAGCGGGGAGCAGGCTGGTCTTCAGCTCTTCCTTACCGGCAAAGGATACGCGCTCATGAACGAGGTTCGCGATCGCGTGCACGCCCTGATGGATGAACAGGATCGCGTCTTGCGTGACCGGACCGCGGCGGCGCGGCGCGTATCGGATCGGTCCATCCTTACCTTGGTGGTGGGTTTTGGGTTGAGCTTCGGCATCCTGCTTCTGGTGTATCTGAATTTGGACCGGGAGATAGCCAGGCGGCGCCAGTCGGAGCGGAAGGTGCTGCAATTGAACCGGCTCTACGCCGTGCTCAGCCGCACCAGCCAGTCGATTTCACACATCCGCGAGCGGGATGCTCTATTTCGGGCGGTCTGCCGGATCGCCGTGGAAGACGGGCTCTTCCGCATGGCCTGGGTGGGGACGGCCAATCCGCGGACCGGGGCTATCGAACCAGCGGCCTTCGCCGGGTTCGAAGACGGCTACCTGGGGCGAATTCACATCGCCACCACCGACACCCCTGAAGGACGAGGCCCCACCGGGCAAGCCTTGCGCGAGCGCCGTCACTTCGTGTGCGCCGATATCGCCGGCGATCCACGGGTCCTGCCGTGGCGCGACGAAGCCCTGGCGCGCGGCTACCGTTCCTCGGCCGCTTTTCCCATTCAGTTCGGGGACTCGGTGGTGGGGGTGTTTACGGTCTATGCCGCGGAGCCCGGATTCTTCAACGACGAGGTCGCGGCCGTGCTGAGCGAAGCGGCTTCGGAGATCTCCTTCGCGCTCGAGAGTATGGACCGCGAGGCGCGGCGCCGCCAGGCGGAAGAGGATCTGCGGTCTCTGAACGAGGACCTCGAGAGCCGCGTGGCCGGACGCACCACCGAGCTGGAGCGCGCCAATCGCATGAAGACCGAGTTTCTGGCGCGCATGAGCCACGAATTGCGCACTCCCCTGAACGCCATCGTGGGGTATTCCGACCTCCTGGGCGAAGAGGCAGCCGGCCCGCTGCCTCCCACCTACAAGCGTTTTGTCGCCAACATCCAGGAGGGCGCCCGGCACCTGCTGCACATGGTCAACGATCTTCTGGACCTTTCCAAGATCGAAGCCGGCCGCATCGACCTGAACCGCGAAGAGTTCCACCCCGCCGGCGCCCTGGAAGAGGTGCTCTCCGTCATTACGCCGCTGGCCAGGATCAAGAACATCGCCGTCGAGAATCAACTCCCGCCCGGCACAAATATCCACGCGGACCGGACGCGCTTCAAGCAGATCCTCTACAACCTGCTGAGCAATGCCGTGAAGTTCACGCCCGAAAATGGCAGCGTTTGGATTGCCGAATCGAAGCGCGAGAACATCGCCGGCTTCTGTGTCGGGGACACCGGAATCGGTATTCCCAGCGCCGAGCTCGAAGCTATTTTCGACGAGTTTCACCAGGTGGGCGCCCCGCCTGGAGCGGTCAAGGAAGGAACCGGGCTGGGGCTGGCCATCACCAAACGGCTGGTGGATCTGCACGGCGGGACGATCTGGGTCGAAAGCGCTCCGGGCCAGGGCAGCCGCTTCTTTTTCTCGCTGGGTCCGGGCAGCCTCGAGCCCGCGGCCATGGCGCAGAGGGAGTGTTGACCCATGCGGACGCTCCTGGTTGCCGACGACAACCGATTGAGCCGCGAGCTGGTTCGCGACGTTTTCGAAAGCGCCGATTGCCGGGTGGTCGAGGCCGCCAACGGCCAGGAAGCCCTTGAGCGTCTCGAAGCCGCCAGCCCCGACCTCGTGCTCCTCGATCTCGAAATGCCGGTCAAGGACGGTTTCGCCGCCTTGGTCGAGATCCGCAAGAATCCCCGGTTTTCAGGCATACCGGTTATGGCGGTGACGGCCAAAGCCATGCAACTGGATCGCGACCGCATCGCGACCGCCGGCTTCGACGCGTGCATCACCAAGCCCGTCGATGTTGCGAAGTTGCGAGAACTCGTGGATGAGCTGTTGCCTCATCCCGAAAAGGAGAAGGCCCATGAGCGACGCCGATAGACCGGGCGTAACGCTGCTGGCGATTGACGACGACCCCAAGAGCCTGGAGTTGATCCGGGACGCTCTTTCACGCGACGATCTGACCATCCTGACCTCCATCGACCCCGCCGCCGGGTTGGAACTGGCGCTCGAGCGGCGCCCCGAAATCGTGCTTCTGGACCTGGTTATGCCAGGCATCGATGGTATCAGCGTTCTGGAGCGGATTCTCGCCGCCGCGCCCACCACGGAAGTGATCCTCATCACCGGGCACTACTCCGCCGAATCGGCCGTGGAAGCCATTCGCAAGGGAGCCAGCGATTATCTGACCAAGCCGCTCTCGATCACCCGCCTGCGGCAGCGCGTGGGAACCCTGATCGCAGAACATCGCCAGCGCCAGCGCGCCCTGCAACTGGACGGTGAGATGTTGAAAACCTGCCGGTTCGAGGGCATGGTGGGACGCAGCCCGCTGATGCTGGAGATCTTCGCCCGGATTCGCCGCGCGGCGCCCCACTTCAAGACGGCCTTGGTAACCGGCGCCACCGGCACTGGCAAAGAGCTGGTGGCCAGGGCGCTTCACCGGCTGGGTCCCGCCGCTTCCGCCCGGTTCGCCGTCTGCAACTCCTCCGCGATTGTCGAAACCCTCTTTGAAAGCGAGCTCTTCGGGCACGTGAAGGGCGCCTTCACCGGCGCCACTCAGGACAAGATGGGGCTGTTCGAATACGCCGCCGGCGGCACCGTGTTCCTGGACGAGATTGGCGACCTGCCGCTGGCTACCCAGACCAAGCTGCTGCGCGTGCTCGAAACCAGGGAGTTCCAGCGCGTCGGCTCGCCCGCCCCGCGGAAAACGGATGTCCGGGTGGTGGCCGCCACCAATCGCGATCTGCGCGAGATGATCGACAAGAAGGAGTTTCGAGAAGACCTGTTCTACCGGCTGTCGATGGTCGAGCTCAAACTGCCGCGATTGGCCGAGCGCAAAGAGGATTTGCCGCTGCTCGAACGCCACTTTATCGAACGCCTGGCCGCCGAGTACGGGAAACCGATCCGCGGCATCGCCCCGCGAGTCCAGATCTTGTTCGCGCGCTACTCCTGGCCGGGGAACGTGCGCGAATTGGAAAACGTCCTCGCCCATGCCTGCATGATGTGCGAAAGCGATACCATCGACATGCCGGACCTGCCGGAACATTTGACAGCCCCGGCGTGCCACGCCACAACCGGCGACGAGGGCCTGCTGCCCATGGCCGAAGTGCACAAGCGCCATGCGTTACGGGTGCTGGCCGCGGTCCACGGCAACAAGGCCGAAGCCGCGCGCATTCTCGGGCTGCACCGGGCCACCCTCTACCGCCTGATCGAGGAGTTCGATCCCGAGGAAATCAAGGCCGCCGGACCTTGAACCGTGCGGCGAGGAGTGCGCCTCGCCGCACCGTGCACAGACATCCCTGGATAATGCCGGCGGGTCGCGGTTTCAGTTGACCCGGCACTCGGCTGGTTCGGGTTCCGGGTTCGCCATCCCGGGGTTGCGCGCGTAGCGCGGCAGCTCCGCGCTCCTGAAGGTCCGTGTAAGCCTCCTCCGCAACAGACCTTTGGCCCGAACCAGCCGAGTTTTCACGCATGCCTCCGTCAGTCCCAGCCGCTCCCCCGTTTCGGCTGTGCTCAGTGTCTCCATCTCGCGCAGGCGGAATACCTCGCCGTAGGCCGGTGGCAGGCGTTCCAAGGCAGCCGCCAGGATGCCATCGAAGTCCCGGTCGATGGCCTGCTGCTCCGGATCGCGCATCGGCGAGCGGATCGAGCCGATCTGTTCTTCGCCGGTCTCGACCACTCCCTTCTTTCGGCGCATCTGGCTCAGTGCCTCATTGACGGTGATGGAGCTCATCCAAGTAAGATAGCTGGAGCGCCCCGCATACTGGTCGATATGTCTCAGAGCCAGCAGGTGCGCTCCTTGCACGGCGTCTTCCGCGTCGGCTTCGCTGCGCAAGAACTTCTGCGCCAGCCGATACAGGCGCCGGTGATAGCGCGTGGCGAGAACCTCATACGACGAGGTCTCACCCCTCCTGACGCGCCCGATTGCTTCTTCGTCCGTGATTGCCGCGTTCATGCGATTTGGGCTTCGCACGTGCACGCCGATTTCCAGAGCCGTCGCGCCTCCGCGGCAGAGCCAACGAGTAGTAACGCAAAGAGTTGCGCCTGGTGCGCCGGCGCGCGCCCCCGATCCGGTCCGTCGCTTTTTGCGACGGTGGCGCTTTCCGCGACGCGGAACGCGCGGACCGGCTCCGTTGCTGTAGGATCCCAATGCGGCCCGCCTGCTCGAGCGTGGATTGAGCGATTGAAAACCATCCCCGGAGTGGGGCAGGCGGCCGTGACGAACTCCCTGCCGCTGGCGTTCAACGTGCTCACTTGCGGGATTCCGGCGCTCCAGGCTTCCCGCATCGACGCGGCTCAAGCGCTTCGCGATGAGTGACCCCTACGCGTACTTCCCCACCAGCACAAACGGCGCCCAGTAGAATGGATGCGCGTACTTCTTGCGGATCTCGGCCGTGGCGTGCTGCACCGCCTGGGCCTTGTTGGGGTTGGTCTTGAGATGCTCGTAAAACAGCTTCATGAACTCGGCGGTGCTCTGGTCGTGGACATCCCAAAGCGTCACCAGCACCCCTTGGGCGCCCGCGTAGAGCAACCCGCGCACCAGCCCCAAGAGCTCGTCGCCCCCCACCACCACGTTCAGACCGGTTCCACAACCGCTCAGCGTCACCAGCTCCGCGGGAAGGTTGAGCTGGTAGAGGTCAAACAGGCTCAGTTGCGAGTTCCCCAGGCTGATGGAGGAGAACATGGGATTGTCCTGGCGGAACCAGCCGTGGGTGGCAATGTGGACCAACCGGCACTCGGGACCTTTCTCGCGGAGCACTTCCAGGGTGGCTTCCGCGCCGGTGAATACTTCCGCGTTCGGAAGCACGGAAGAGACCGCCTTGACCTCGTCCAGAATATACGGCGCCGAGGGATCGGGAACCCCCAAGATCAGGGCGCCCGCCGGCGGTGGCGCCGGCTTGGTGCTGCACAGATGGTAGACGCTGGCGCTGGGGGTGTAGGAAATCGAAAAGCGGTCGCTCAGGTAGCGCTCCCCATCGAACAGCGCATGGAACGGCAGGTAGTGCAGAAAGCCATGTGGAGCAATGATGAGATGGGCCGCCTGGAGGTGGCGCTCGATGGGCGCGATCAACTGCCGGTAGAACTCGCGCAGGTGCTCGTTGGCGGCTTCCAGCAGTTGCTGTTGGAAGGTGCGCACGTATTCCGGCCCGAGCCGGAACTTCGACAGTTGGAAGCGCAGCAACCGGAGAACGCGGCGCAGCGCCAATACTGGTCCCAGTTCGACGATCTTCAAGATGCCGCGGGAGAGGAGGCACACGTAGAAGGCGTCGCCGACGCGATAGTATTCCACCAGCATGGCATCCTCCGGCAGGGCGGAGCGGATGGTTTCCAGGCCGATGGAACCGGCGGCTTCGAGGTTGGCGAACTCCCGATCTTCCACCCGCAAATTCGCCAGGGCTTCCACCAGGCGCTGCTCGCAGTCGCGCGCGGCGCGCCGGAGTTTTTCCAGGCGCGGGACCCTGAGGTCGGCGGACTGGCCTTCCAGAAGTTGAATCGTGCGGCTGTGCCAGTTGAGTTCTCCGCGGAGACTGTCCACCTGCTCCACCAGCGCGCTGTGCGTCTTCCGGGAAGCTGGAAGCCGGTGCGCGCGGAAGGCGATGAGATCGGCCAGGCTTCGGGACTTGGCCTGTTCGATGTAGGCGAAGGCGGCTTCCTGGGTGGCTGCGGACGGCCCGCGGCCCAGGCACATCCGGACCAGGGATTCGTAGACCGCCAGCTTGTCTTTGAGAAACGCGATCTTCATCTCCTCCGCTTGCAGATGGCTCCTGAGATTCTCCAACCGTTCATGCGCCTTGAGGTACGCCTCGTAGGCGGCCTCCGGCGCACCCAGCGCCTCTTCGATCAACCCCAGGACGAAGTATGCCTGGCAGCTTAGCGCGGGCGTTTCCGCCTGCTCCAGTTTCTGGAGCGCCGCCAGGCACACGCGCCTGGCCTCCTCGCCGTGCCCGGAGGTCAGGTGAATGCGCGCCAGCAGGAGCTGGCACAACGCGGCCTTTCCGCCCAGCGGGGATACGGAGAAGAACTGAAACGCGCTTTCACAAAGCGACCGGGCCTCCGCCAGGCGCCCTTCCTGGTAGAACACCAGGGCCTGGTACAAATCGATGGTCGCAGTCAAGGCGTGGTTCTGCTCGCGGGTGAACAGGTCCCGAGCCTTGCGGAACAGGTCCAGTGCAAACCGGGTATCGCCGTGATGGCTGGAAGCGATCGCGAGATTGGTCACGGCCTTGGCCATTTCGTAGCCCATCCCGAGCTGCTGAAAGGTGTCGAAAGCCCGCCGGGCCAGGTGCGCGCCTTCCTCGCTCAGGTTCAACTCGAGGTACATTTCCGACTGGTCCAGGTCGCACAGCCCCTGGTGATAGGCGTCCCCCAGCGTGTGGCAGTGCTCCCGCGTAGCGCGATAGAGCTCCATGGCGCGGGTGTATTCGCCTCGCAGGTAATACAGATAGGCAATGTTGTAATCGGCATTGGCCACCAGCAACGGCATGTGGTGGCTCACCGAGTAGGCCCGCACTTCGTGATACGTCTCCAGCGCCTCGCGGAACTCGTTCAGGCTGATCCGGCAGGTGGCCATGTTTTGCAGGGTGATGGCCACGTTCTGGGGGTCGTCGCCGATCCTGGCAAACGTCGTGTAGGCGCGCTGGTACCGTTCCAAGGCCTCCTCAAAGCGGTCCTGACGGTGGAGAATGTTGCCCATGTTGGTGTCCAGGCGCG
Organism: Bryobacterales bacterium; assembly: GCA_963768385.1. Lineage (GTDB taxonomy): Bacteria > Acidobacteriota > Terriglobia > Bryobacterales > Bryobacteraceae > Fen-178. The sequence continues at coordinate 100,169 of CAVYHQ010000008.1, read as the reverse complement.
CCAGGCGGAGGCGGTCGCCGTGTTTGAGGAAAATGTCCTGGGCTCTTTGCGCGCCGGCCAGCGCTTCGTCATACCGGCCCAGGTAAATCAGGGTCTGAAGCGAGCCGCTGAGCGTGCGGCCCACGTCCACTTCCCTGCCCAGGCGCTCGTAGATGGCCAGGGCCGCCTGGTAGTGCTCGCGCGCCGGTTCGTACTGGCGTTTGAGGTAGAAGACGTGTCCCACGGCCCTCAGGCTGGCTGCCCGGCAGCCTTCGTCGCCGATTTGTGCGGAAATCCAGGCAGCCGCCCGAGCCAGCTGCTCCGCCTGCCGGAGATCCACGCGCGCCAGCCGCACCACCTCGTCGTAGAGCCGCGCCACCGTCTCGGGTTGCCACCACTGACGCCCGGCTTGAAGAAGCTGGCGGCGCCGGCGCGAGTCGGGCTGGAGCGCCAGCAACTCCACGAGGCTCTCGAGGTTCGCCGGGGTCTCGGACGGGCCGGGCATCAGAACCCTTTCGCTTCCAGAATCTTCTTCAGCCTCTCCAGACACCGCCCGCGAATGAACCCGATGGATCCCCGAGCCAGGCGGAGCCGCCGCGCCACGTCGGCATAGGGCAATGGAGGGCTCTCGAAAAAGAGAAGCTCGATCATCTCCCGGCAGCGCGGCGGGAGCTGCGCAATCGCATCCTGGACCAGTTGTTCCCGCTCCAGCTCAGCCACCATGTCGGGCGGGGCGGCCGCGTCTGCCGACCGGGCTGCCATGTCGTCTTCGTCCCACGCGCTCTCGCGGGAACTCTGCCGGCGTTTCCAGTGGTAGCACATGTGAGTGGTGACGCGAATCAGCCAGCCCTGCAAGGCTTCCGCATCGCGCAGCCGGGGAATCTCGTTGTACAAATCCAGACAGACGCGCTGGAAAATGTCGGCCGCGTCCTGGTGCGGGGCGCCGTAGCGGAGCGCAATCGAATAGATGAGGTTTTTGTAGCGGTCTACCAGGACGTGCCAGGCCTGCTGGTTTCCTCGCCGACACTCCTCGACCAGGCGTGCGTTGGTCCAGCCGCTCCCCGGGGACGCGCTCATTTCCGCGCCTCGGCCCCGGGCCCGCGCCAGCAAAGCTCCTCGATATTCCAAAGCGTGTAGTGCTCCAGAACCGCGGGCCGAAAGTTCTCCAGCCCCTTTTTGGCCCCCACCAGAATGTTGGGGCTCACCAGGGGGATGAGCGGCAGGTTCTCCATCAGCAGTTCCTGCACGCGGTCGAACAATGGCTTGCGCTCCGCGTATTTCCGCGTGACGATCTGCCGCCGCATCAAGCCATCGATCTCGGCTTCCCACGCGGTGGCGGGCGACTTCTGCTGGGGATTCCACAGATGCGTTCCGCCGCTCGAAAGCCACACGTTCATGTCCGCATTGGGGTCCGCGTCGCCGCTGGCCAGCGAGAGCAGGCAGGCTTCATAATCGTGGGTGCGCAACACCCGGTCGAGCAGGCTGCGCAACTCCAGCGGGACCACGTGGACATCCATGCCCAGTTGCTTCAGATCGTCCTGGATCAGGGTAGCCATCTGTACCCGTTCCGGGTTGCCTGAACTGGTTGCGATTGAAAACTCTACCCTCCTGCCTTGGGGGTCCGTCAAAGCCCCTTCCGGCGACCACGAGAATCCGTCGGCGGCCAACAGCTCGCGCGCGCGCGAGAGAGAGCGGACAGGGCGGGGGAGTCGGGCGTCGATCCAGGCCTTGTTGCCCGGTGGAACAGGCCCCGAGAGCGGCGCCGCAAAGCCCAGGTAGGCCAGACGAACGATGGCCTCGCGGTCGATGGCCAGGGAAACGGCCTGGCGCAAACTGCGGCGGTGAAGGAACGGCGGGGACAGCTCGTTGAGGTTGAAAAACAGGAAATTGTACTCCAGGCCTGGACCAAGGTTCTGAAGCGAGTATCCCCGGCGTTGCTGGTCCTTTTCCAGGACGGAATAGTTCCTGGCGCTGACGCGGCTGATCACGTCCGATTCCCCGGATTGAAACCGCATCACCTGCATGTCCTCGGTCCCGGCGAACAGGAAGTCCACCTCCACCAGGTATGGCAGCCGGTTCCCCGCCTGGTCCGCCTTCCAGTAATACGGGTTGCGTTCGAGAACGATGCGCTGTCCGGCAACGTACTCCTTGAAACGGAACGGGCCGAGGCCGGCGACTTCAGCGGGTGGTGTTCGAAGACTCCAGGCCTCGGCCAGCTTCCCGGCCCGCCAGGCCCGTTCCAGGCGGTGACGAGGCAGAATGGAGAAGCCATCGAACAACCGTTCGGCGGCGGCATAGGGCTGGGGCAGTTCAAAGGCGACATGGTACGCGTCGATCTTGCGAACGGCGATCGGTTTGCCCTCCAGAATCAGCAGATCGCGCTGGGGCGAATTGACCTTTTCATCCATCATCACCTGGAAAGTGAACACCACGTCGTCGGCATCGAAAGCGTGCCCATCCGAGAAACGCAGGCCCTGCCGCAGCTCCAGAACGTAGCGGAGACCGTCGGTGGAGACGGTCCAGGATTTGGCCAGCGCCGGCTCGGTCTGCTGGGACCCTCGATTGATGTGGATCAAGTCCGCCATCATCCGGTGGAGCACCTCCCGAGAGGCGTTATCCCCTGCAATCACAGGGTTCAGCGTTTTCGGCTCGGTGCGCTGGGCGAAGACCAGCCTGCCCCCGGGACGTCCGGCCAGGCCTTGAACCACCAGCCAATCCTCGGAAGCCCCGTGCAGGGAGCAGGTCAGCACCAGTGCAGCCAACTTGGTGTTCCGACTATTGCGCCAAGCCGTCACCGCCACTGTGAGCTAGTGTAACGAATTGCGGTAAAAAGCGATATTAACCAAGGTGTACATTTGGGTCTCTTGCGCGCTAAGAACAGGTATAATGCTTGCTGCGGTCGAATTCACACGGTAGAGTCGAGAAGGAGGTCCTAAATGGCGTTTTGTGGAAGTTGTGGTGCCCCAGTGGAAGGAAAATTTTGTGCGAAATGTGGTGCGCCCGTGGGTGCGGCCGCTCCGCCGCCCGGCGGGGCTGCTCCTCAACTCGCCCCGGCTGCCACAGGGATGTCGGATAACGCGGCTTCAGCGCTGTGCTACGTGCTGGGCCTGATCACGGGCATTCTGTTCCTGGTGCTGGCTCCCTACAACCAGAACAAGACCATACGGTTTCACGCATTCCAGTCGATCTTTCTGAATGTCGCGTGGATCCTGTGCTGGTGGGTGATCCACATCGTTTTCCTCGCAGTGCATATGTTCAGCCTGCTGTTGTTAGTGTCTCCGCTGGTCGGGCTGGCGTTCTTCATCCTGTGGATTTACATGATCATCTCGGCCTACCAGGGGAAGACGGTGATTCTGCCGGTGATCGGGCCGATCGCGCGCGGGCAGGCCTGAACCCGGAATTGCGGCGGGCACCCAAGCGCCGCGAGTAGGATGGGACTCACGAGACGGCAACTTCTGGCCGCCGCGGCGGGCGGCACTGGGCGGGCGGCGGCGCAGTTCAAAGCCGGCGGCGCGAAACCGCGAAGCAAGCCGCCGATCTGCCTGTACTCGAAGCAGTTGGCGGCGGCATACGGAAGCTAGCCGGTCGGCCCCGGACGAATCAGTTTTCTGTGGAGTGCAGGCCGCCGGCGCCGGGGCCGAAGGAGATGTTGCCGTGTTGGGGGTCGTCGTCGAGCGGCGTGCCACAGTTCCACAGGCAGGCGCCGCAGTGCACGCACTTTTCGCGATCGAAGACGGGGACGCCGCCGGGACCGGGCGTGATGGCCTGGCCGGAGCACATCTCGATGCACATCTTGGCGACACAGCGCTCGCAGAAATCGGGATAGATGAAGCGCACATGATCGGCGAAGCCAGACGGCGCCTGAACCTTTCCGCCGATTAAGAGCGCGTCCTGGTGCGAGACCAGCAGTTGGCCATCGTAGGGAATGGCGGGCCAGCCGCAACGCTCCATCAGGGCATTGTGGCAACTGACGCCCTTGGCGCGGCATTGCTCGAGGATGTGGTCGAGCTCGGCGGCGGGGATCTTGCGGCGGTAGTACTGTTTCAGGTCCGGCAGAAGCCGCGGCTCGCCTCCGATGGAGCGCTTACCTTTGGTGAAGCCCGCCAGCGCCATGCCGATCAGGCCGGGAATCAGGCCGCGGTGGAAGCCATCGCGAGCTTTCTCGGCCACGCGGCCTTCCTGCTCGACCCAGCTCGCGCGGCGGCGTGCCACGTAAGTCTGCTCCAGGTTTTCTTTGGTGAGCGGCCGGCTCTGATGGAGCAGCTCGAGGACGGCCTCGGCGAGCTGCGATCCGGTGGTCCAGGCTTCGTCCACGCCGGAGCCGGTGAGCACGTTGGTGCTTCCCGAGCCTTCGCCGATGCGCGCGTAGCCATCGCCCGCCAGGAACGGCTCGCCGCGCCGGCCGGATTCCTGAAGCGACTTGGCGCCCCATGACCGCAGCTTCGCGCCCTGGAGGTAGCGCCACAGGTAGGGGTGCAGCATGAAGTGTTGCAAGTAGCGGTAGGAAGTGCGCATGGGGCTGCGGAACCACGACGGCACGAAGATGCCCACGGTGGCCACGCGGTCCGGATGCACGTAAAGGAAGCCGAAGATCTCCGGCTCGGGATAGCCGAAGGTGTGGAAGACCGTGCCGGGCTCGAGCGGGGAATTGGACGGCAGATCGACCACCATCTTCATGCCCACGGCCCACTCGCGCTGGTGATGACCCGGCGGCAGCCCGAATTGCTCATCGAGCTGGCGGCCGACGGCTCCCACCGGCCCGTCGCCTACCACCGTAAGGCCCGCGCGAACATCCATACCGGGCATGAAACCGGCTTCCGGAATGCCTTCCCGATCCACGCCCTGATCGCTCAGACGCACGCCGCACACGCGCTCACCTTGGATGAGTGCGCGCTCGACGGGCATCCCCGGCCAGATTTGCACCGTGCCGGAAGCCATCAATTCCGAGCCGACGACCTGCATGAACTGGCCCAGAGACATCACCAGCCCGCCGTGCTTGTGCAGAAAGGTCGGAGTATAAGGCAGCTCGACGCCGTGGTTGCGGTCGAAGCCGAGCGCGCGGACTAGACAGTCCGCAAGCCGCAGCATGGGCGAACGGCGGCTGGCGCCGGCGGGATCGAGAAGATAGACGACCTTTTCCAAGGTGACCGGTGCGGCCATGGGAATGCTGGCGGCGTCGAGGTGGGGCAGCGAGGCGCGGATGCCGCGCGCGCGAGTCACCACGCCGGAAACACCGAAGGCGATATCGTCGGCGCGCTCGTAGCACACCACCTGGAGCGGCAGGCCGGGGCAGGCAAGACTTTCCAGGGCAGGGGTGCCGTCGGGATTCACGAGCCGCCCGGAGAGCGTGGTCAGGAAGCCGGCCGTAGCCGGGCCGAAGCCCACGCAGACGATATCGACGTCCATGGTCTGGCGCTCAACATCCGGCTGGCTCATACGGGATAATCCGGCGCCTCCGGAATCATGACTTTGGTGAGGGCTTCGGCGGCGCGGTCTTTGGCGAGCTGCGAGCCGGTGAGGCAGCCATCCATGCGCGCGCGCAGGCGGGAGAATTGGTCGAGACCTTCGAAGCGCACGCAAGGTCCGGCCTTGGGCGGATGCGCGCCATCGTGCTCGATGACATCGGTGTAGCCGCGCGCCAGGCTTGCTATGCCGGGGATGAGGCTTTCCATGGCTTCCAGGTCGCCGGCCTGGTAACAGGTGGCGCAACCCTCGGTGTCCCAAGCCGGATGGCGGTTGTAGCCGAACACCAGCTCGGCGCAAACGCGGCCCACTTCACCGGCCGACCGCGCCGCTTGCACGTGGCAGAGGTCGGTGAGGAAGGCCAGCAGGCCGGGAAGTCCTTCGGCGACGGTGGGGTTGGCGGGACCTTGGGTTTCGAGTTGGAGCAGATCGAGAATCTGGCAGCGCGCGGAGAGCAGCCAGCAGAGTGCGTCGGCCAAGGGGAAGGTGACTCCCTGGCGGGCGGTTTGGTAAAGCTTGGCGCCATCGGCATCGGTGGCTTTGAGCAGGTGCTGGAGGGTCCAGAGCCACAGCTCCATAGCGGTGGCGAGGGCGCAGGCGCCGGTGCCGGGGCGGTCGTTGGCGATGAGGCGCATTTCGCGGATCCATTGGCGGAACTGGGCCAGGAACAGCTCGTCGGTCATGGTTACGCTGAGCTGGCGGCGCTGGACGGCCTCGGGGCCTTCGTAAGTGGCCTCCAACTGCGAATCCATCCACTTGTAGCCGAGGAAACCGGGGCAGTCTTCGGTGATGCCGTAGCCGCCCATCAGGCTAACGGCCTCGCGCATCATCTGCGCGCCGTGGCCGGTGTTCCAGAGCTTGCAGGCGGGGCAGAGGACGTTGGCGACGGAATCGAGCAAGGCGAATTGCACCAGCGGGCCAGGTTGGGAGCCGGCCCCACTGCGCAGGTACTCGATAGCTTCTTTCTGCACCTGGCGCATGGCTTTGAACATGGCGGTGCCGCCGGTGATGCCCCGCGCCGCGAAGATTTCGTTCTTCTGGATTTCGAGCGGGTCGAGCTGGTCGAACACGCGAGCGGCCTCGAATCCCAGCGCGGCGCTGGCTTCGCCGGTAGCCCACACATCCACCAGCCGGTGCACCGCGTCCTGCTTGAGCTGGAGGCCGAGCTCATAGCGCGGCGAGCCGGGGGCGATTCCGCCGCCGCGGAATCTGTTGCGGTGATAGCGGATCACGGGCTCGACCGCGGAGAGCAGCTTGGCCGAGGTCATGATGCCGACAGTGACGCGGGTGCGCCGGAACACGGCTTCAATGATCTCGCCGTGGTTGTAGCGCGGGACGATTTGCCCGTCCCTAACGCTATAGCCGCCGATGATCCGGCTGGCGGGAACGCGCAGGCTGAAGATGGGATCGTTGGTGGAGGAGAGTTGGTGGACCAGCTTGCGGGTGGGAGTACCGCGGTCGAAGATACCGGGGTCGGTCTCCTCCAGGATGATCATGCAGGTTCCCTTGATGCGCGGGTCGTCGGAATCCACGGCGGCGGTGACGAAGTTGGCGAACCCCATGTTGGTGATGAATCGGCCGCGCTTTTCGACCTGCAGGAGGGGCTCCTGGCCGGCGTTCCATTCGGCTACCTTCACCTTGCCGCCGAGCATGCCGGTTTCGACTCCCACGTAGGGGATTGGCTCGGTGAGGCAAAAGGCGCCGCGCCAGGGTTGGCGATCCTCGCCGGGTTGGGCGGGGGCGCAGCGGGACATATAGTAGTCGCGCTGATCGGGGGTGCCGCGTTCGTGGATGGGGGAGAGCGCCAGGCACCCGGCCAGACTGCCGGTAGCGGCGCCGGCATCCACCCAGGCCAGCTCGAAGGCCACCAGCGCCAGGGCCAGGTTCTTAGGCCCCTCGATGAAACCGCCCTGGCCGGGGTCCATGAAGACGCCGGTGATGCCGGATTCGTCGAAAGCCTCGAGGAGGGCCTGCTTGCCGGGGGTCCATTCGTGGGTGTTGCGGGCGCCTTGGGCTACCAGGCGGGCGACCGGGCCGCGCGCGACGGCGCGTACGGACTGCACCAGCATCTGCAGGTCATAGCGGCTGGAGAAGCGCCACAAGATCTGCCGGACGTCGTCGCCCGGCAGGGCGCGCAGGTACTCAGTGGGGTGTTCCAGGGTCATGGATGGCGTCCTTTACTTGTGGGGCCGAGGGGCCGGATCGTACCGGGTATCTCTCACCGTTTCCAGTGTAGCGCGGGGCCCTTACCCTTCGACGGGCACTTCCGTTGCCAGGCCCCGGCCGCCATGATCAGGCTGGTCGCAATCGGGCGCCGAATGAAAGTCTCGGAAATGTTCACGCTGCCCCCGTGCGGGCCCCCTCCGAGCCCGCGGTTTGTCCCCCCCCATCCTTGGACCCTGAGCTGATAAGGCGCTGCCACTCGCGGCGCGTGTTACTTTCCCGGTATGCCCAAACAGGGCCATCTCCGAATGGCCCGAAAGGGCCAATGGCTCGAAAGAGCCATGCGGCTGGAGTAACAGCGGGATCACACGCCAGCGTCTTCTCTTTAAGTTGATCTGCCGATCACACCGCGGGTTTGGTGTATTCGCGGGACGAAGCGCGGCCGCGGTTGTGGGTTGGGTGTTGTTTGGCGCCGGTGCGCGGGCACAGCCTCTGGCCGATTCGAGCGAATCACCGCCGGCTACTGTTGTTCCGGCAAGCCCCTTCAATGAAGAACGGATTCTCGGGGTAATGCCGGATTACCAGACGGTGAGGGATTCGAGCATCCCGGTTGCGCCGCTCACCGCTAAACAGAAGTGGGACCTGGCCTGGAAGGAAACCGTCGCCCCATTTAATTTCGCCAGCGTTGTGATGGCGGCGGGGTTTTCGCAAAGGGGCGACCAGACTCCGAAGTACGGAGAGGGTGGTGCGGCATACGCCGCGCGTGTCGGCGCCGCCTTCGCCGATTTCGGGACGCAGAACTACTTCAGCGCCGGCTTGCTGGCCAACCTGTTGCACCAGGATCCTCGCTATTACCGCAAGGGGCCTGCCACCGGGATACTGAAGCGTGTGGCCTACTCAGTCAGCCGGATTGCCGTCGTGCGAACGGACTCCGGGCGCTCGGCGTTCAACTCATCCGGAGTGGGCGGCATGATGATGGGAATCGCGGCATCGAATCTCTACTATCCTTCCGCCAGCGTCAGAGGCACGGTGATGGCCGGCCGCTTGTACACCAGCCTGCTGGGCAGCGTCATCGGCAACATCACGTCGGAGTTCTGGCCCGATCTTCAGAAGAAATTCTTTCACCGCAAACCCTGACCTCTAAGTGGCGCGAACTGTGGTGCCGAGGTTCATGGAAGTTTCCATTTCCACCGACCATCCGCTGTCCGTCTGGTGAACGCGGTGGAACTGCCAGGTGCCTATCTCGTCCCTCATCAGCGGGCTGGGAAACCCGATTCCGATGGCATAGCTGTTCACCCCGCGTGCGGCGCAGTGCCTTACCTGCGCAAAACCCATCAGGCCGAGACTCTTCACATGGAAGAGAACCACCGACTGGGTCGGCAAGGGGTGGGTAGTCAGGAGCAAGGCGCCGCCGCCGTTGATGTTCACTCCGCGGATGCAGCGCAAACCTGACTCGCCGGAGATCTGAGCCAGGAAATGGACCCTCAATCTGGGTTCGGCGCGGCGGTCGCAATATGGCAACGGCCGGTTCTCCGACCGGCTGAGACGGGCCGCGGCCAAAAGGCCGCGTTTCAGGAGGCGGGAAGCCCCGGCTACCCAGCGATTCGCGGATGGAGTGGCTTGTGCCATCAATTCGATAATGCGCTGCCGGGAGGAGGGGAACAAGTACTGGGGGTTCCGGCGCCGGACTGGTATGGTTAACTAAATAACCAAGGGCAGTACCAGCGGTTCGCTACCCGGCCACAAACCCGTGTCGAAATCAGCTATAAAGAGCTTGGAGCCTCTTACAATGAATCGATCCGACTCTCTGCGGTCCCTTGCCGCCCTGGTCGCGTGCGGCGCGTTCCTGGCTGGCGTTCCCTCCCGTGCCGACGAGGGCATGTGGACCTTCGATAATCCGCCGCTCAAACAGTTGCAGGAGAAGTATCACTTCACGCCGACGCAGGCGTGGCTCGATCATGTCCGCCTGTCTTCGGTTCGCTTGAACGACGGCGGATCGGGATCGTTCGTCAGCGCGCACGGCCTGCTGCTGACCAACCATCACGTGGCGCGCGGCCAGTTGCAGAAGAACTCGACCAAAGAGCACGATTACATTCAAAACGGCTTCTACGCGGCCACGCCCGGCGAGGAGATGAAGTCGCCGGACCTGGAAGTCAACGTGCTGGTTTCCCTGGAGAACGTCACCGCGCGCGTGGTATCGGCGCTGAAGACCGCGAAAACGCCGGAGGAAGAGTTCGCCGCGCGCAAGGCGGCGATCGCCGAAATCGAGCGCGAGAGCCAGCAGAAGACCGGCCTCCGCTCCGATGTCGTCACGCTCTATCACGGCGGCGAGTACTGGCTCTACCGCTACAAGAAATACAACGACGTGCGGCTGGTGTTTGCGCCGGAGGAGCAAACCGCTTTCTTCGGCGGCGATCCCGACAACTTCACCTATCCACGCTACGACCTCGACATGGCGTTGTTCCGCGTCTACGAGAACGGGCAGCCGCTCGACACCAAGGACTACCTGAAATGGAATCCCCGGGGCGCCGCCGATAACGAGCTGGTGTTCGTGTCCGGCCATCCCGGCTCGACGGCCCGGCTGGATACCATGGCGCAACTCGAGTATCTGCGCGAGGTGAGCGAGCCGGCCGCCATCAAGTCTCTCAAGAGCCGCATTGCGGTGCTGAAACAGTATTCGGCGCTGGGCCCCGAGCAGGCCCGCCAGGCGGCCACCATGATTTTTGGCCTGGAGAACAGCTTGAAGCTCGCGGAGGGCCGCTACAAGGGATTGCTGGACGCCGGCATCATGGCCAAGCAGCGCAAGCAAGAGGAAGAGTTCCGGGCCAGGGTGATGGGCAACGCGCAGTGGAAGGCGGCTTATGGCGGCGCCTGGGACGCCATCGCGGCAGCCGAGAAGAAGGCGGCGACCCGCTGGAGGGAACAGCTCTTCCGCACAGTCAACTCGCAATTCGCCACCATTGCGATGAACCTGGTGCAGTATGTGGCCGAGGTCAAGAAGCCGGATGGCGAGCGGCTGGCGGGCTATCACGAGTCGCAACTGGATTCGCTGAAGTACCGCATGTTTTCACCGGCGCCAATCTATCCGGCGTTTGAGATTGCGCGTCTGGCCGGCTCGCTGGAGGACTCGCTGGCCGAGCTGGGACCCAACGATCCATACCTGAACATCGTGCTGGAGGGGCGCACCCCCAAGGAAGCCGCCACGGCGCTGGTGAACGGCACGAAACTGGCCGATCCCGCCCTGCGCAGAAAGCTCGTGGACGGCGGCGAAGCGGCGGTGGCGGCCTCGGACGACGCCATGATCGTGCTGGCGCGCAAGCTCGATCCCATGCGGCGCGAGAGCATCAAGTGGTCCGAGGACAACGTTTCGAGCGTGCTACAGCGGGCCGGCGAGCAGCTTGGCAAGGCGCGCTTCGCGGTCTACGGCAAGACCACCTATCCCGATGCCACGTTCACGCTGCGGTTGTCCTACGGCCAGGTGCAAGGCTACCCCATGAACGGCACCAAAGCGCCGTACAAGACCACATTCTACGGGCTCTACGACCGGGCGCGGAGCTTCGATCTGGAAGGGCCGTTCAGCCTGCCGTCGCGCTACCGCGAGGGCCGCGACAAGCTGGACCTCGCGACCCCCCTCGACTTCGTGACCACCAACGACGTGGTCGGCGGCAACTCGGGCTCGCCGGTGATCAACGGCAAAGCCGAGATCGTCGGCCTGGTCTTCGACGGCAACATCGAATCGCTCATCGGCGACTTCGTCTACGACGGCGCCACCAACCGCACCGTGGCCGTTCACACCGCGGCCATGACCGAAGCGCTGCGCAAGCTCTACAACGCGTCAGCGCTGGTTGGTGAGCTGTTGGGCGAGTAACCCCGGGATAACAGGCTCTATTCGACTAAAGTGTACGGCCAGGCGCTTACCAGTGCGGGTCTTGTTCACCGGGCCGCCTGAGCGTTACTCTCGGATCGATAACCAACCAGGGCGCGCGGCCTCTCCACAACGTTCGGCGAAACCGAGGCCGCCGCCCGAGACGGAGAGTGCCCCATGCCGCAAGAGTCGCTGGCTTTCGATCGGCCCACCGGCCCCGAAATCCACGATGCCGGTATCGTCGCGGGCCGGAGAATCCGGACAGCCCGTCGCCGCTTCAAGGAATGCCCTGTCTGCCTCGGGCAGCACGAGGAACAGATTCACGAGGCAACCCTGAGTATCCGGCAGTGGTTCCGTGGCGAAGTCACCAAGAGTTTCGACGTCCTCTACTTTGAGTGAGCTATGCTGTCTTCATGCCGAAACCCGCCAATCCGATTCCGCCCGGTTTTCACTCGTTAACCACACAGCTCAGCGTCAATGGCGCCGCTGCCTACATCGACTTTCTGGAGCGCGCGTTCCACGCCGTCGAGCTCCGCCGTTCGCCCGGACCCGGCGGCAAGCTCATGCACGTTGAAATGCGCATCGGCGACTCTGTGCTGATGTTCGCCGACGACTTTGCTGCCGAATTCGGACTGCCGCCGCTGGCGCAAGGCCGCTTGCCGTTCCATCTTCACCTCTACGTGCCCGATGCCGACGCCACGTGGAACCAGGCTGTGGCAGCCGGCTGCGAGGTGCTCATGCCGATCGCCGATCAATTCTGGGGTGACCGCTATGGACACGTGCGCGACCCCTTCGGCTTCGTCTGGTCCATCGCCACGCGCCAGGAGGACCTGACGCCCGAAGAGCTCCAGGAGCGGCAGGCTAGAGCCTTCGGCGGCGGGCATTCATAAGCGATAACGGGCGCCAACTACTCTCGCCGCGTCAGCCGGTCCTTGTACAACCCGAAGACGCGCTTGAAGTCCAGGTCCAGCATCACAGTCACTGACGTGGCGTCGGGCGCCAGGCGGCGGTCCAGCGGCGTGGTCGAGCCGTAGAACTGGCCCCAGGCGGTCTGCACGTCCAGGTACCGCGTCTCGGATTTCGTCACGAACCCCGGGTCGATCAGGTACGCCGCGGCCAGCGAGTCCCACATGTGGGCCGTGGCCTCGGGATGCTTCAGGAAACCCGGATAACGGTTTCCGAGGTCGTCGCGAAAGAGGTCCGTGATGGGGGTGTGGGCCGACGCGATCTGGTCGAACTCGGCCTTCCTCAGCACAGCCAGGCTGCAAATATCCAGTCCGAACATCGCCTTCTTTGGAATCCGCGACCGGAGCACGATGCGCGCCGCTTCCGGGTCGAACCAGAAGTTGAACTCCGCCGCCGGCGAAGCGTTGCCCGCCACGCGGATGTTGCCGCCCATGAAGACAATCTGCTTGATTTCCGTTTCGACCTCGGGTTTCAGCCGCAGGGCCAGCGCGATATTCGTCATCGGCCCGATGGCCAGAATGGTCAGTTCGCCTGGGTGGCGCTCGATCTCGGCAATCAGGAACGCCACGGCGCTTTCGCGGCGCGGTCTTCGGTTGGTGAGTGGGGCTCCGGGCGCGGATTTCACCGACGCGGGGTCCTGGGTGAAGGCGCCGGTGTAGGTCAGAGCGCCCCAGCGCTTCTCAGCTTCCCATGCCATGGCGGCACTGTTCACCAGAGGCCTTTCCGCGCCCGTAAACACCGGCACCTGCGGCCGTTTCAGCAGCTCCAGGATGTGAAACATGTACTCCGCGCCCTGCGCCGGCCAAACGTTGCCCGGCGTCACCGTGATGCCCTGGATCGCCGCCTGGGCCGGGCTGCGGAGCAGCATGACCAGCGCCGCGCCATCGTCGCCGAACAGCCCCGAATCGGTGTCGAAGATCACGATCTGCCGCCCCTCCGCGCGCAGCGCGAATACCAGCAGGATTCCAGCCACGAAACGCAGCATGAATCCTCAATATAGCGCTCTGGGGAAACATCCCGCCCGGCGTCCGCGATACAATGCGTAAACCATGCAAAAAGTCCGCTGGGGAGTCCTGGGCGTCTCCAGGATCGCTACTGTGAAGGTGATTCCGGCCATGCAGCGCGGCCAGTTGTGCGAAATCGCCGCCATCGCGTCGCGCGACCGCGCCAAGGCCGAAGAGGCTGCCCGGAGTTTGGGCATCCCGAAGGCCTATGGCTCGTACCAGGAGATGCTCGACGATGCGGAGATCGAAGCCGTCTACAATCCGCTTCCCAACCACTTGCACGTCCCGTGGTCCATCCGCGCCGCCGAGGCCGGCAAGCACGTGCTGTGTGAGAAACCCATCGGCATGAACGTGGCGGAGACGCTGGAACTCATGGCTGCGCGCGAGCGGACGGGCGTCACCATGGGCGAAGCATTCATGGTTCAGTCGCACCCGCAGTGGGTGCGGACCGTGGAGCTGGTGCGCGGCGGCCGCATTGGCCAGCTCCGCTCAGCTATAGGCTCGTTCAGCTACTTCAAGCTGGAGGCGGACAATATCCGCAACATCCGGGAATACGGCGGCGGCGGGCTGATGGACATCGGCTGCTACCCCATCAAGACCTCGAGAATGGTTTTCGGAGAGGAGCCGCTGCGCGTCTCGGCCGCCATCGTCCGCGATGCGCGCTTCGGCAACATCGACATGCTGACGTCCGCCATTCTGGATTACCCCTCGGGCCACTGCATCTTCACTTGCAGCACGCAGGCGGCGCTGCAACAGAGCATGCGGTTCTATGGAGCCGCGGGGCGCATCGAGATCGAGATTCCGTTCAACCCGCCTGAAGATCGGCCGTCCCGCATTCGCATCGACGACGGCCGCGATCTCACCGGCTCGGGCGCGACGGTCGAAGAATTCGCGCCATGCGACCAGTACACCATTCAGGGCGATCTGTTCTCGCGCGCCATCCGCGAGGGCGGCCCTCCGCCCGTGCCGCTCGAAGATGCGCTCCGGAACATGGCGGTGATTGACGCCATCTTCCGATCCGCCGAAACTGGCCAGTGGGTAGAGCCCGCCGCGCTCTTGCGGCGCGTGGGTTAGCGGTCACACCGCCAGCCACAACAGCGGCGCCAGCCCGGCTACTGCCAGGCCGGCCAAGAGGCACAGGCTCTGCACACCCGTTTGGCGATCGGACCAGATGTAGGAATAGATCCCTTTGACCAGGTTGTTGCTGGCCGCGGCAATCAGAATCGCCGCCGAAGCCACATGCAAGGAAGTGACTCCTCCGGCCGATTGGGTCATGCTCATGATGAAGGGGTCCACGTCCGTGAACCCCATCAGCGCCGCCAGCGTGTACACGCCGGCCTTGCCGAGATAGGTGATCGCCAGGTGCGTAACAACCAGGATGGCCAGAAACACTGCGGCGAAGAGAAAGGCCGCGTGCAGTTCCAGCGGGTTCTTGGGTTCGAATTCCCGTTTGACCTCGCCGGCTTTGGCATCGGGAATGCGCGTCCAGAGCCAGCCTGCGCCCACCCCCACGCCCGCCAGAATGGCGAACGGCACGCCCAGGGTGGTCAAAAGGTTTCGATTGAACATCGTCACGAGGCCAGCCAGACGCAAATACATCACGCCGGAGGCCATCAGAATTCCGCCCGCAAACAGGTGCGGGCGGCTCTCGCGCGCGGCTCGTTTGGCCATAACCACGGTGGTCACGGTGGATGAGTAGGCGCCCCCCAGCAAGGCCGCCAGGATCACGCCTCCCTGCCCCTTGGTCAGCTTCTGGATCACGTAGCTGCCGTAGGACACGCTGCTCACGGCTACCACCACCAGCCAGGCCTTGAAGGGGTTGATCTGGAACGGCCCGAACTCCTGGTTGGGCAGGACCGGCAGAATCACCGCGCTTAGGAGAAGGAATTTGGTGAAGGTGAGGATCTCCTCGGGCGCGATCCGTTTGGTCAAGCCCTCCAAAGCGGCTTTCAATTCCAGCAACAACATGCTGGCGACGCTCACGGTGGTGGCGATCCAGAATTGCTCGCGGTACACCAGCGCCCCCACCAGGTACATGGTCAGCGCCGACATTTCGGAGGTGACGCCCGAAAGGGCGGAAGTCGCCACTTTATGCTGGTACGCCAACATCAGGAATCCGCCCACGACGGCGAAGCCCACCATCACCGGCAGGATCTGCCCTCCCGAAAGAAGGGACGTTGCATAGCCGATGAGTCCGATTAAAGGATAGGTGCGCACTCCGCCGAACGAGTAGTGCTCGCTCGTGGTCTGGCGCTCCTCCCGCTCCAAGCCCATCAAAAAGGAGAGGAACAGGACCAACAGGATCTTCGCGCCTTCCGGCGGCAACAAACGATAGAAGTCCATCGGTCCCAGTGCGCCTCGTCTATCTCAGAGTACAACTTCACGGAGAGCACGGTGGGTGGCGGGGCGACTCGCCTTCGCTATACTCTCACTATGAAACCTATTCGCCCGCTGGTCCTTTTCCTGCTGGCTTCAGCCTGCTCCGCGCAAGGCCTCGAGTACATCAAGGCCCATTACACCAAGTACGAATACATGGTTCCCATGCGCGACGGGAAAAAGCTATTCACCTCGGTGTATGTTCCCAAGGATGCCGCCGAGAAGTACCCCATCATGCTCAGTCGCACGCCCTACAGCGTGGCGCCCTACGGCGTTGACAACTTCAAGGCCAGCCTGGGGCCATCGGAGAAGTTCGCGCGCGATGGATTCATCTTCGTGTACCAGGACGTGCGCGGCCGCTACCTGTCGGAAGGCGAATTCGTGAACATGCGGCCGCAGATCGATGTGAAGCGCGGGCCCCAGGACGTTGATGAGAGCTCCGACACCTACGACACCATCGACTGGCTGATCCAGAACGTGCCGAATCACAACGGGAAGGTGGGCATGTGGGGGATCTCGTATCCGGGGTTCTACACAGCGGCGGGAATCATCGATGCGCACCCCGCGCTCAAGGCCGCCTCGCCGCAGGCGCCCATCGCGGACTGGTTCATCGGCGACGATTTTCATCACAACGGCACGCTGTACCTGCCGCATGCATACCGCTTTTTTAGCGGCTTCGGCCATCCGCGGCCGGTGCCCACGCTTCCCCAGCCGGGGGCGCCGGACCCCACGGCCCAGTTGGATGCGTATAGCTTCTTTCTGGCGCTCGGCCCGCTTTCGAATGCCAACGAAAAGTACTTTAAGAACGACGTTCCGTTCTGGACCGAGATGATACGGCACGGCGCTTACGACGACTACTGGCAGGCCCGCAACCTGCGCCCGCACTTGAAGAACATCAAGCCGGCGGTGATGACGGTGGGCGGCTGGTTCGACGCGGAGGACCTTTTCGGGGCGCTGAATACGTACCAAGAGATCGAGAAGAACAGCCCGGGCGCACAAAACACGCTGGTCATGGGCCCGTGGTGCCACGGCTGCTGGGCGCGCACCGAGGGAGACGGGCTGGGCAACGTGCGGTTCGGCGCCAGGACCTCGCAGTTTTACCGGGACGAGGTCGAGTTTCCGTTCTTCGCATACTGGCTGAAGGGCAAGAGCGACCCCAAGCTGCCGGAAGCACTGGTGTTCGAAACCGGCACTAATCAGTGGCGGTGGGAGGATGCCTGGCCGCCCAAAGACGCGCAGCCGCGAGCGCTCTATTTGCGCGCCGATGGAAAGCTGAGCTTCGATCCGCCGGGGGAAGCCGCAACGGCCTTCGATGAATACATCAGCGATCCGAACAAGCCAGTTCCGTACATCAACGGCCAGGCGCCTGGAATGACACGCGAGCACATGGTGGAAGACCAGCGTTTCGCCTCCACCCGGACCGACGTGCTGACGTATCAGAGCGACGAACTCACCGGCGACGTGACGCTATCGGGCCCTCTGACGGCGTCGCTGTACGTTTCGACCTCGGGGACCGATTCCGATTGGGTGGTGAAGCTGATCGACGTCTACCCCGAGGATTATCCGAATCCCGATCCGAATCCGGCCGGCGTTCACATGGGCGGATACCAGCAATTGATCCGCGGCGAGGCCATGCGCGGGAAGTTTCGCAACAGCTATTCGAAGCCCGAGCCATTTGTGCCCGGCAAGATGGAAAAAGTGGAATGGGCGATGCCCGATATCAACCACTGTTTCCGCAAGGGCCACCGGATCATGGTCCAGGTGCAGAGCTCCTGGTTTCCGCTGGTGGACCGCAACCCGCAGAAGTTCGAGGATATCTACAGCGCCAAGGCCGCCGACTTTGTGAAAGCCACAGAGCGGGTTTACCGCTACGCGAACGCGGCCTCCTCGGTGAAGGTGAACGTGCGGACAGCTAAGTAGGGGCCAGGCAGCGGCTACCCGCGGGTAACCGGCGGGAGAAGAGTAAGCGGTGGCAGCAGGTTGGTGACCGCGGCGATCAGTTCCCGGCCCTGAATCGGCTTGGCTATGTAACCATCCATCCCAGCCTTGAGGCAGCGCGCGCGATCCTCGGGCATGGCGTTCGCCGTGAGCGCCAGGATGGGCGTGCGGATTCCCGCTTGCCGCTCGAGTTCCCGGATTTTCGCGGTTGCCTGATATCCATCCAGGATGGGCATCTGAATATCCATGAGGACGAGATCGAAACGGCCGCGTTGCCAGGCCTCGACGGCCGCCTGGCCGTCCTCGGCCGTCTCGACCGTGAATCCGTGCTTTTCCAGCAGCCGCGCCGCAACACGCTGGTTGATGGCGTTGTCTTCGGCCAGCAGGACGTGGGGCCGTTGGACGCGGACCGCCTCACCGGGCGCCATCCCTTCGGGCTGTGGCTCCGGAGACCGCGCGACGATTTCAGTGGGCTCCGCAAACTCGGCGGTGAACTGGAACCGGCTGCCGCGCCCCACCTCGCTCTCGACCCAGATGCGGCCGTTCATCAATTCGACCAGCTTTCGGCAGATCGCCAACCCCAGTCCGCTTCCTCCATACTCGCGGGTGATCGATCCGTCGGCTTGCCGGAAGGATTCGAAAATCAGGTCGCGCTTGTCTTCGGGAATACCGATTCCGCTGTCTTCCACCGAGAACCGGAGGACCGTGCTCCCCGGCGCACTGGCCGGCTCTGGCGCGACACTCGAGCTCGACGCGAACTCCGCCCTGGCGGGTAAATTTCACGGCGTTACCCACCAGGTTAATGAGGACCTGCCGCAGCCGCGCCGGGTCGCCTCGCACCCGCGCGGGCACGGATGCGCTCACTTCCACCGACAGCGTCAACCCTTTCCCAAGCGCGCTGAACTCCAGCAGTGTAGCGACTTCGTTTACACACTCTCTCACGGAGAAGTCCTGCTGGTCGAGATCCAGGTGTCCGGCCTCGATCTTCGAAAAGTCCAGAATGTCGTTGAGCAGCGTCAACAGTCCTCGGGCGGAACTGTGCGAAGCCTCCAGATACTCCTGCTGCTCTGTGTTCAGCGGAGTTGCGAGAGCCAGTTGGGTCATCCCGAGGATGCCGTTCATGGGGGTGCGGATCTCGTGGCTCATGTTGGCCAGAAACTCGCTCTTGAACCGGCTGATTTGCTCGGCCCGCTCTTTGGCTTGCGCCAGTTGGCGCGTGCGTTCCTCGATGGCTTCCTCAAGGGCGCGCTGGCGGGCCAGCAGCAGACCGAGGCGCCATTTCCAGAGTAGCCACGTGAAAGCCGCCAAGGCGGCTGCCGACAGGCTGAGCGCCCACCAGGTCAGCCACCACGGCGGGGCCACCGAAAAGGCGAAATGGGCGCGGTCCGAAACCAGGGGACCATGGCGGGGGATGGCCTCGACTTCAAATCTGTAGTGGCCGGGCGGCAAATTCGCATACTCTACTTGCCGCTGATCGGTTTCGAGCCAGGCATTGTCCAGCCCCAGCACGCGGTAGCGGAAGCCGATGTCATCCTCGCGCCGGAAGCTGAGCGCGCTGAAGCTTGCCACAAAGGCCGCTTCCCGGTGGGAGACGCGCGGGGTCTCGTCCGGTTCCCAGCTCCGGCCTCCGAGTTGGGCCGAGGTCAGAATGGTGTGGAGAGGCTGCGCATGCGGATTCCCCGAGGGCGGAAGGTAATGCGCGAGACCGCCACTCGTGCCGATCCAGACGCTCCCATCGGGATCCGCCATCAAGCCGTTGGTTTCGCAGTCTTCCCACACCAATCCAGCAGGTCTTCCGAAGTGGGTCCATGCGCCGTCGCGCAGGACGTCCACACCGGCATCCGTCCCCGCCCAAAACCAGCCTCGCTGATCGACGCCGATGGAGTACACCTTATCCGAGTGCAGTCCGCTGCGGGTGTCGAAGTGCCGAACCTGGAGGTGGCCGCCGGACTCGACGAACCGGGATACGCCGTATGGTTCCGCGTAGGAAACCCAATAGCAGTCGGGACCTTCGACCACGGCGAGTGTGTCGCGATCGCGCAAGCCATCGGGAGTGCCAAACCGTTGCCAACGGCCCCGGTCGTAGAGCAGCAGGCCTCTCGAGGCTGGAATCCAGATGCGCCCTTTTCGGTCCGCGATTCCCTGGTAGAATCGCTCGTGCGGGTCGCTCTCCGGCACCTCCAGGCGCGCAAATAGCAACCGTCCGGAGGAAGTGTCGCCGTGGAAGAGGCCCCCCAGGGAGCTAACCCACAGCGCACCGTCGCGGTCCTCGAGGATTCCCTGGATGACGGTGAGTGTCAGCCCGGATTCCGGACCGTAGGATGCCAGCAAGTGGCCGTACCGGTCGAAGCGGGTTAAGCCGCCCGGGCTGGTTCCGACCCAGACGTTGCCGTTCCGGCCAGCGGCGATGGCTCGCGCCCGGGCGCCAGGCAGACCGTCCTTCGGCGAGATGTTGCGCCATTTCGACGATCCTTGGGGGAGCAGACTGACTCCGGCACTGGAGCCCACCCAGAGGCCGCCGAAACGGTCACGGCGCACGGCCCAGATGATGTCGTTCAGCAGCCCGTTGGATTTTGTCCAGGCCTCCTACTCGCCGTATCCGAGCCATCGGGACACGCCTGCGCCTCGGGTCGCGATCCAGACCGACCCTTCGCGATCCACCAACAACCCGGCAACAGATTCGTTCGCAAGACCCTTCGTTGACGTGACCATTCTCCGCCGACTGCCGTCGAACAAGGCCAAACCACCGTCAGTGGGGACCGCCACCTCGCCTCCGGGGAGCAACTCCAAGCGGGCGGGTGCGACGTTGGAGTATGGCAAACCGCCGTCGATGAGTACGGCTCGAGCGGCGCCGCGGCGCCAAACGTACAGACGCCGGGCGCTACGGATCCAGGTGTCGCCACGGTCATCCACAAGAATGCTGTTCCATGAGTCCGACGGCAGGCCTAGACGGGAGCCGAGCCGAACGATGGTTACGCCGCCCTCCAAACGGCACAGGTCGAGGCCGCACCCGAACCACACCGTGTTTTCGGCCTGGACGTACACCCCGGTGGACGCCGCCTGGCTGATCCACTTCTGGCGCATACGCCCTTGGGGATCGCGATCGACGCGGAGCAGGCCGAATGCCGAAGCGGCATACAGGCGGCCCTGGCGATCCAGAGCCAGGCTGGAGTTGCCGGAAATCTCGAACTGCGTTCCGGTTTCGAGCCGTTCCACCTTCTTCCCGTGTACGCTGGCGATACCCCGCCGCGTGCCCACCCACACCGACCCATCCGGAGCCGCCGCCAAGGCCTGTACGTCACGGCTGGGGAGAGCGCGAGCGCCGCCTACCTGGTAAAAGCGGAACCCATCGTAACGGTACAGCCCGGCTTGCGTTCCCACCCAGATGTAGCCCGCGGAATCCTGGGCGATGCTGTTTACGGCCACGTTCCGGAGCCCATAGTCCGGGCCATAGTCTTTGAAGGAATAACGTTGAGCGTTGCCCCCGCCGGTCAGACATAAGCCAAGTAGAATCAGGGAGATGAGGCTTCGTCCCGGCGCTTTTGGCCGGCTGGCCGCGTTTCCCGATTGTGGCGACACGCTCTTCCTCAAATCTCTCTTCGGCAGTATTGGACCGCGCGATAGCACTTCCGGCGCGTGGGATGCGAGTGCGGGTTCGAGCCGCTCCCGTGCTACACTGGCCCATCTTGACGCCCCCTGCGAGCCGCCCGACCCTCGAACGCCCCATCGGCCTGCTGCACGCGACGGCCATGGTGACGGGCATCATGATCGGCGCTTCGGTTTTCGTTCAGCCGGCGGAAATCAACCGGCACGTGCCCAGTGTTCCGGGCGTGCTTTCGGTGTGGATAGCCGCCGGACTCCTGACGCTATGCGGCTCGCTGGTGTGCGCGGAACTCTCCTCGACATTTCCCCGGACCGGCGGCGTCTACGTCTTTCTGAAGGAGACACTCTCGCCGGCGTGCGGATTCCTGTGGGGCTGGGCCATGTTCTGGAGCGCGCACTCGGGGATTATCGCGGCCACCTCGGTCATCATGGCGCGGTACATCGCGTTCTTCATTCCGCTGGACGATTTCGGGATCCGCGCCGCGGCTATGGGCGGCATCCTGGCGCTGTCGTTCATCAACTACCTGGGCGTCCGCCAAGGGAGCCTTCTGCAAACCATCGTCACCACGGCCAAGGTGGCGGCGATTGTCCTGCTGCTGGCGATGGTGGTGGCATTCGGCTCTCCGGGCGGCCGGCCGGCGCCGGAGGCTACTGCGCCCCCCATTTCTTTTCGCGAGTTCGTGCTGGCAATCAGCGCCGCGCTGTTCGCGTTCGGCGGCTGGCACATGGTTACGTACACCGCGGGGGAGACGCGCGACCCGGAGAAAACCATTCCGCGGGCGCTGTTGATCGGGTCGCTGCTGGTCACCACGTGTTATGTCGCGCTCAATGCTGCCTATCTGTACCTGCTTCCCCTGGACCGGGCGATCTCTTCGACGCGCGTGGCCGCCGAGGCCGCTTTCGCGCTGGCGGGACCGCGAGGCGCCGCCGCCATTTCGGCGCTGGTGATTCTCTCGGCCGCCGGGGTTCTCAACGGCGTCATTCTGGCGGGACCGCGGACTTACTTCGCCATGGCCGAGGAAGGCCTGGCCTTGAGATGGCTGGCCGGCATTCATCCGCGTTTCCATACGCCGCACCGCGCAATTCTGGTTCAGGCGCTGTGGTCGTCGGTGCTGGTGGCCACGGGAACCTATCGCGCACTGTTCACGCGCGTCATTTACACCGAGTGGCTGTTCTTTGCGCTCATGACCATCGGGCTGGTGCGCTTGCATGGCCGCGCCGGCTACTCGCCTCCGTACCGAGCGTGGGGCTATCCTTTGGTTCCGCTGGCGTTCATCGGGGCGGCCATTCTGGTGGCCGTGATTCAAATCGCCGCCGATCCGCTTCAGGCCGCTACGGGGCTGGCGCTGGTCGTGTTAGGATTGCCAGTTTACTACCTGTGGGTGCGGAGACATCATGCGCATCATTGACTTTCACAACCACTACTACCCGCCGGCCTACCTGGAGGCGCTGCGCTCCGGCTCGAGCGCGGTCCAGGTGACCATCGACGGCGACGGGAATCCGCGCATCTACTATCCCGGCGACTACAACATCGCCGTTCCGGGCCACCGCGACATCGAATACCGCGAGCGGGTTCTCATCGAGCATGGAGTCGATACCCAGGTGCTCACGCTGACCACACCGGGCACACACGTGGAGGCTCCGGCCACCGCCGTGCGGTTCGCCGCCCTGGTGAACGACGAATTTGCGACGGTGGTGCAAAGCAAGCGCGGCCGGTTCACCGCGCTGGCCACCTTGCCCTTGAACGACCCCGCGGCATCGGTTAAAGAACTCGAGAGGGCCTGCCGCGAGCTGGGCTTCCGCGGCGCCATGCTGTTCAGCAACGTGAACGGAGTTGGTCTCGACGACCAGCGGTTCTGGCCCCTGTATGAAGCGGCCGACCATCTCGGCGCGGTGCTCTACATTCACCCCACACATCCGGTAGGCGTGGAGGCCATGACGGACTTCTGGCTCATGCCGCTGGTGGGGTTCCTGATGGACACGACGCTGGCGGCGGCCAAACTGGTATTCGCCGGCGTTGCGGAGCGCTTCCCCCGCATCCAATGGGCGCTGTGCCATCTGGGCGGCGCCATTCCCTACCTGGCGGAGCGGCTGGACCGGGGCTTCTACGCGTTCAGCGAATGCCGCGCCAACATCCCGCGGCCGCCCAGCGACTATTTGAAGCGGTTCTATTACGACACCGTCAACTTCGATGGGCACGCGCTTCGGTTGGGGATCGCGTTCGCGGGGGTGGAGCATATGCTGGCGGGCAGCGACTATCCGCACCAGATCGGCAGCATCCCGCGCATGCTGGAAAGCATTCGCGGGCTGGATGTCTCCGAGCCGGATAGGGCTGCGATCTTCGGCGGCAACGCCGCGCGGCTGTTGGCAGACCGAAAAGGGGTCAGACGCATTTTCTCTGGCGCGTAGACGCAACTTCCCAATGAAGCAGTCTGGAGAAAATGCGTCTGACCCCTTTTCGGTGCCGCGCAAAGTCACCCTCTTCCCGCTGATCGCCGCCATCTACCTGATGGTGGCCGGCGGGCCCTTCGGTTTGGAGGACATCGTCTCCAAATCGGGCTACGCGGGAGCCATTGTCATCCTGCTGGTGACGCCGGCCGTGTGGAGTCTTCCCACGGCGCTCATGGTGAGCGAGCTGGCGAGCGCCCTGCCGAAAGAAGGCGGCTACTACGTCTGGGTGACGCGCGCCATGGGCCGCTTCTGGGGGTTCCAGGAGGCCTGGCTGTCGCTGGCCGGCAGCGTCTTCGACATGGCCATTTACCCGACGCTGTTCGTGGAATATCTCGGCCACTTCGCCCCCACACTGACGGCCGGGGGCAGAGGGATCTGGATCGGCGTCGCCCTGATCGCCATGTGCGCGCTATGGAATCTGCTGGGCGCGAAGACGGTGGGCGGAAGCTCGCTGGTGATGACCATAGTGCTGCTGGCTCCATTCGCGGTTCTGGCCGGATATGCCGGCTTCCACCGCGCGGCGCCCGGCGCGGCGGCGGTTCCACTCCATGATGTCGACATTCTGGGAGGCATACTCGTCTCCATGTGGAATTACATGGGATGGGACAATGCTTCGACCATCGCCAGTGAGGTGGACCGGCCGCAACGCACCTATCCGCTGGCGATGGGCGGCGCGGTGGCGCTGGTGGCGGTGACCTACGTTGTGCCCATCGCCGCAGTTGCCATGACGGGGCTCGACGCCAACCGTTGGTCCACTGGCGGCTGGGCGGATGTGGCGCGGGCGGTCGTCGGAGGCGGCGCCGCCGGCGGCGTACTGGCGGTGGCCATCACCATCGGCGGCATGTTGGGCGCGGTGGGCACCCTGAACACCCTTACGATGGCCTATTCGCGGCTGCCGGCGGCGATGGCCGAAGACGGATTTCTTCCGGCCGTATTCGCCAAGTGCCGTCCCAAGACGGGTGCTCCCTGGGTGGCGATCTTTGCCTGCTCAGCCGCATGGGCGCTGTGCCTGGGGTTCAGCTTCGTAAAACTGATCGTGCTGGATGTGCTGCTGACGGGCCTCAGTATTCTGCTGGAGTTTGCCGCGCTGGTGGCGCTGCGCATCCGCGAGCCGGGCCTAGAGAGGCCATATTGCGTTCCTGGCGGTCTTTTCGGCGCCATCGCCGTGGGCCTCCCGCCGCTGGCGCTGCTGGTTCTGACGGTGATGCGCAATGTTGCGGAACCCATGGGGCCGATCAATGCCCTCGAATTCGGCGCGCTGCTGATCGCAGCCGGAGTTGTATGCTATTTCTTGAACGAGCGCATGCATGATCATCGCTGATCTTTCCCAAATCGCCGGGCGCACCTATCCGGCCCGACGCCGGACGCAGAACCTGGTAGGGGGCGCCAGCCCCATCCAGGCTGCCAACTTTTCCATGGGCTATGTGACGCTGGAACCGAACGGCGGGCAGGTGCCATGGCACAACCAGGAGCAGGAGGAGGTTTACTTCATTGTGGAAGGCGCCGGCGAAATGTGTCTGGGCGAGGAAAGGGCCGCCGTACGCGCGGGTCAGGCGGTTTACATTCCTCAGCGCGTGTTCCACCAGTTGACCAATACCGGCGCGGCGCCCATGCGGATGATCTACTGCTACGGACCGGCGGG
Organism: Bryobacterales bacterium; assembly: GCA_963768385.1. Lineage (GTDB taxonomy): Bacteria > Acidobacteriota > Terriglobia > Bryobacterales > Bryobacteraceae > Fen-178. The sequence goes on along the minus strand of CAVYHQ010000008.1, from coordinate 74,719 downwards.
CGACGTGGCCCACTGGCGCCAGGAACTGGACGGGACGCTGCCGCGCGCGGGGGTGGAAGCGCCGCCGCTGCCCGCGGGGGCGTGGCCGCAGTCGACGGAGAAGCCGTGACCACCCACACCGTTGGCATCGTCATGAACGGCGTGACCGGCCGCATGGGGCTGAATCAGCACTTGCGGCGGTCCATCCTCGCCATCGTCCAGCAAGGCGGGGTCAGGCTGAGCGATAGTGAAACCGTCGTGCCGCGCGCGCTGCTGGTGGGGCGCAACCCGGCCAAGCTCGAAGCCATTTCGGCGGAGTGCGGCGGGTTGCCCTGGACCACCGACCTGGATGCCGCGCTGGCCAACCCCGAATACTCCATCTACTTCGACGCGCAGACCACCGACCGGCGCGCGGACGCCATCCGCCGGGCCATCGCTGCGGGGAAGCACGTCTATTGCGAAAAACCGGTTGCGGACAGCCTGGAAGCGGCGCTCGATCTGTGGAAGCTGGCGGAGAAGGCCGGTGTCAAGCATGGAGTAGTGCAGGACAAGCTGTGGCTGCCGGGATTACTGAAGCTGGAAACTCTGAAGCAATCGGGATTCTTCGGGCGCATTCTCTCCGTCCGAGGCGAATTCGGATACTGGGTCTTCGAAGGCGACACCGTTCCGGCGCAGCGTCCATCGTGGAATTACCGCAAGGAAGACGGCGGCGGCATTATCATGGACATGCTCTGCCATTGGCGCTACGTGCTCGACAACCTGTTCGGCGCGGTCAAGGCCGTATCCTGCCTGGGCGCGACCCATATTCCCAGGCGCTGGAATGAGGCCGGCGAGCCCTATGATTGCACGGCCGAAGATTCGGCGTACGCCACGTTCGAGCTGGAGGGCGGCATTGTGGCGCACTTCAATTCTTCCTGGTGCGTGCGTGTGCGCCGCGACGATCTGCTGACCATCCAGGTGGAGGGCGCCAAGGGCAGCGCGGTGGCCGGCCTGCGCCACTGCTGGATTCAGCCGTATGGCGCCACGCCGCGCCCGGTGTGGAATCCCGATATCGAAAGCCCGCTGAACTACTTCGACGGCTGGCAGAAAGTGCCGGAGCAGGCGGCGTTCGATAACGCGTTCAAGCGCCAGTGGGAGCTGTTTCTGCGGCACGTGGTGAAGGGCGATCCGTTCCGGTGGGGATTGCTGGAAGGCGCCAAGGGCGTGCAACTCGCGGAGAAAGGCCTGGAATCCTGGCGCAAGCGCGCGTGGGTGGAAATCCCGGACCTCACGGCCGGTTGATCAGGCTGGCCACGTAGCCCGCGCCGAAGCCGTTATCGATGTTGACCACCGTGACGTTACTGGCGCAACTGTTCAACATGCCGAGCAGCGCCGCCAGGCCGTTAAAGCTGGCTCCGTAACCTACGCTGGTGGGGACCGCGATGACGGGGCATGAGACCAGCCCGCCGACCGCGCTGGGCAGCGCACCCTCCATACCCGCGCAGACCACGATGACGCGGGCCTCAGTGAGGCGCTCGCGATTGCTCATCAGCCGGTGAATCCCGGCCACCCCGATATCGTGGATGGTATCCACTTCGTTGCCCATCGCCTCGGCTGTAAGTTGCGCCTCCTCGGCCACGGGCATGTCGCTGGTGCCGGCGCAGACCACGGCGATTTTGCCCTTGCCGCGGATGGTTCGGTCGCGCCAGAAACGAATCACTCCGGAAAGCGGAAAATACTCGCCGCTTGCCAGCTTTCCGGTGACGGCAGCCCCGCACTCCCGGTCTGCCCGCGTGATCAGCACGTTCTGCGAATTCTCCAGTAAGCGCTCCGCGATGGCCACCACCTGCTCCGGGGTCTTACCCTTGGCGAAGACCACCTCAGGCATGCCGTGACGCAAGGCGCGATGATGGTCGACTTTGGCGAAACCCAGGTCTTCGAAGGGCATATGGCGCATGCGGACAATGGCGGCATCAATGTCCACAATGCCGCTTCGCACCTGCTCGAACAACGACCGGAGTTGGTCTTGGTCCATGAGGCCAGAATACCAGAATGCGCGATCGCGCCCGTTCTAGCGGCATCGGAGGCTCAAATTGTAACGCGCCGAAGGTTAACGAAAGTACTAAAGATAATTGGGCTGTTTAGTGCTCTTAGCCTATTGTTGAAGCACGCGCATTTCCCTCATGATGGGGATGAGCATGGGGACAAGCACATACAATTCAGGGGCGAATTTTAGAAGCGGGACTGATCGGAGGGAGACCAGCCGGTTTCCGGTCCTGCAGGAAGTCAGATACCGTGTGCTGTGTGCCAAGGGGCTGCCAACCAGTGGAGTCGGGAGGACGCTGGACATGGGCAGCGGAGGAATCCTGTTCACCACGGAGGAGAGGCTCCCGATGGGACGCCTGGTAGAGGTCGCGGTGAACTGGCCCGTGCGGCTGGGCGGCGCCTGTCCACTGCAATTTGTAGCGGTGGGCAAGGTGGTGCGTTCGGAAGCCACCAAGGCGGCTGTGCGGATTGAGCGCTACGAGTTCAAGACGCGGGGCAGTAACGGAGTGGCCGTTGCCGCGGCAGGTTAGCTACGAACCCACTACTCCCGCCAGTGGGCTGCTGGCGGAGGCGTAGAGTTTCCTGGGCATGCGGCCGGATTCGTAGGCCAAGCGGCCGGCTTCCACGGCTAACTTCATAGCGCGTGCCATTTTGACGGAGTCTTCGGCGGCGGCAATGGCGGTGTTCATGAGGACGCCGTCGGCGCCCAGTTCCATGGCGATGGCGGCGTCGGAGGCGGTGCCCACGCCGGCGTCCACGATCATCGGCACCTGCGTGATCATCTCTCGCAGGATGCGCAGGTTGGCGGGGTTTTGCACGCCCAAGCCGGAGCCGATGGGCGCGGCCAGTGGCATGACGGCGGCGGCGCCGGCGTCGATCAGCTTGCGCGCGTTCACCACGTCGTCATTGGTGTAGGGCAACACCACGAAACCTTCCTTGACCAAAATGCGGGTGGCTTCCAGCAGTCCGGCGTTGTCCGGAAACAGGGTCTTCTCGTCGCCGATCACCTCGAGCTTGATCCAGTGGGAGAGGCCCACCTCGCGCGCCAGCATGGCGGTGCGCACGGCGTCGTCGGCGGTGTAGCAGCCGGCGGTGTTGGGGAGGATGAAGATGCGCAAGCGGTCGATGTAATCGAGGAGCGATTCCTGGGAGCGGTCGGTGAGGTTTACACGACGCACGGCGACGGTCGCCATCTCCGCGCCCGAGGCCTCGTGGCACCGCTGCATCTCCAGGAAACTGCGATACTTCCCGGTTCCTACTATCAGGCGCGAGCGGAATTCGCGACCGGCAATGGTGAGAGTCTCGAGCATAGTTTTATGGTACCGCTTAGAGGGCCGCCAGCATGGCGCGGAGCGCCTGTCCGCGATGGCTGAGGGAGAACTTCTGGTCGGCGGAGGCTTCTCCGAAAGTGAGGCCGAGTGCCGGACAGTAGAAGAGCGGATCGTATCCGAAGCCGGAGGAGCCGCGCGGCTCGTCGAGGATGACGCCGGCCACCGCGCCGCGAAAGACGCCACGGAGACGTTCGCCTTCGACCAGCGCGATTACGCAGACGAAACGCGCGGTCCGGTTGGCCACGCCGCGCAGCTTTTCGAGCAGCAGGCGGTTGTTGGTTTCGTCGCTGGAGTGCGGGCCGGAGAAGCGAGCGGAATGCACGCCGGGCGCGCCGCCGAGCGCGTCCACTTCCAGTCCCGAATCGTCGGCGAAAAGCAAGCCGGATGCATAGGGGGCGTAGTGGCGCGCTTTGACGATGGCGTTCTTTTCGAAGGTGTCGCCGTCCTCGACGCAGGGGGGAATCCGGCGGAAGTCGGGGAGGGCCTCGATGGGGATGGGGCTGTGGCTTTGGAATTCGCGCAGCTTTCCGGGATTGCCGGTGGCGCAGAAGAGCCTGATCAAATGCGCGCCACCTTCTTCTGAATCTCGATGATCTGGGCGATGCCGGCGCGCGCCAGGGTCACAAGCTGCGCCATCTGCTGGTCGTCGAAGAGGGTGTGCTCGGCGGTGGCCTGCACCTCGACGAACCTGCCGGCGCCGGTCATGACGACGTTCATGTCCACGCCCGCGCGGGAATCTTCGTCGTAGCAGAGATCCAACATGGGGACGCCGTCCACCAGGCCCACGCTGGTGGCGGCGACGAAATCGAGGATCGGCATGGTCTTGAGCCGGCCGAAATCGACGAGCTGCCGCAGCGCCAGCGCCAGCGCCACAAACGCTCCGGTGATGGAGGCGGTGCGGGTGCCACCGTCGGCCTGGAGCACGTCGCAATCCAGCACCACGGTGCGTTCGCCCAGAGCCGCCATATCGACCACCGAGCGCATGGAGCGGCCAATCAGGCGCTGGATCTCGTGAGTTCTGCCGGAGGGCCGGCCCTTGGTGACCTCGCGCGGCGTGCGCTTGACCGTGGCCCGGGGCAGCATCGAGTATTCGGCGGTCACCCACCCTTTGCCGCTGTTGCGGAGGAAGTGCGGCACGGTATCTTCCACGGTGGCGGCGCAGAGCACGTGGGTGTTCCCGACCTTGATCAGCGCGGAGCCTTCCGCGGTCATGAGGCAGCCGGTGACGATCTCGACCGGGCGCATCTCGCCGGGCTGGCGGTTATCGGTACGCATGTGTCATCACGTAGTAGAGGAACAGGCCGACCAGCAACATGCCGGAGATGACCAGAATGACGCAGGGGACGCCGCCCTGCGGAGCGTGAGTCTTCCTGCCTTTTCCTTTCGCCGGCTTGAACTTCGCCATAACTGCGATGGTATCACCGCGACCGTTAGCGGCATGCCAGAATTGAAGCTGATGTCGCGCCGCAACTGGATGTGGCTGGCCCTCGCGCTCGGCGCCTGCGGGAGCAACGCCCCGCTGCCCGCGGACCTTTTCCCGGAAACGGTAGCCCACGTCTGGCGCCGCGCGGCGGTGCGGAACCCGGCAGTTTCGGAAGCGCCGGACCCGGTGCCGCGCACCAGCGTGGAGCGTCTCCAGCTAGCTTCCTACGAAGGCCCCGGGAAGCTCGAGGCGCGCGTGTACGAGCTGAGCTCGCCGGGCGTGGGGCTGGACCTGGCGCAGCGCTGGCGGCCCTCGGCGGATACGGTGTTCTTCAATCAGGGGCGGTATTTCGTGGTGGTGAAGTGGCAACAGGCGGACCGGAGAGCGCTTCAGGAGTTCGTGCGGGAGTTGGAGAAGCGGCTGCGACAAAGCTCCGTATAATAGGAAGACACCATGTCCTCTTCCGCAACCGCTGTGGCGACACCCGAGGCCATTGCGCGCTACGAGCCGGTCATCGGCCTCGAAGTGCACGTGCAGCTTGCCACCGCGACCAAGATTTTTTGCGGATGCCCCACCAGCTTCGGCGCGCCGCCCAATACCAACGTCTGCCCCGTGTGCCTGGGGCTGCCGGGGGCGTTGCCGGTGCTGAGCCGCGAGGCGGTGGAACTGGCTATCAAGGGGGCGCTGGCGCTGAACTGCCGGATCAACCCCAAGTCGCGCTTCGCACGCAAGAACTACTTTTATCCGGACCTGCCCAAGGGCTACCAGATCTCGCAATACGACGAGCCGGTGGGCGAGCACGGGTGGGTCGATATCGTAGTGGAGGGCGTCGCCCGGCGCATCGGAGTGACGCGCGTCCACATGGAAGACGACGCGGGGAAGAGCATCCACGACGGCTTCCGCGATTCGGATCGCTATTCCTACGTGGACCTCAACCGTTCCGGCACGCCTCTGGCCGAAATCGTCACCGAGCCCGATATGCGCAGCTCGGAGGAAGCTTATGCCTTCCTCACCGAGTTGAAGCAGGTGCTGCAATTCGTCGAGGTTTCCACCTGCGACATGGAGAAGGGGCACCTGCGCTGCGATGCCAACGTCTCCGTGCGGATCAAAGGCGCCGAGAAGTTCGGCACCAAGGCGGAAATCAAGAACCTCAATTCGTTCCGCTTTCTGAAGCAGGCGCTGGATTACGAAATCGCGCGGCAGGTAGCGGTGATCGAGAGCGGCGGCAAAGTGGAGCAGGAAACGCGGCTTTACAATCCGGATCTGGGCGAGACGGCCGGCATGCGCAGCAAGGAGCAGGCGCACGACTACCGTTACTTTCCCGAGCCGGATCTGGTTCCGCTGCGCATCAGCGAGCAGTGGCTGGCGGAGGTGCGGTCCAAGATGCCCGAGTTGCCCGCCCGCAAGCGCGCGCGGTTCATCGGGGAGTACGGGCTTAGGGAATACGACGCCGAAGTCCTGACGGCCACGCGGGCGGTGAGCGAGTATTACGAGACGGTGGCCAAGGTCTCGGGCGACCCGAAGACCGCGGCCAACTGGGTGATGGGGGACCTGATGGGCCTGCTCAAGGCCGAGGGGAGAGAGATTGCGGAATCGCCCGTCAGTCCCGAGAACCTGGGCGAATTGGTGAAGCTGATCGCCCAGGGCGAACTTTCCGGAAAGCTGGCCAAGGAAGTGTTCCCGAGGATGTTCTCCACCGGCCAGCCGGCCGGCGTCATCGTGGAACGCGAAGGGCTGCGGCAGATCAGCGACACGGGTGCGCTGGAGAAGATTATCGCGGATGTGATCGCCGGCAACCCCAAGCAGGTGGAGCAGTACAAGGGTGGGAAGACCACCGTGATCAACTTCCTGGTGGGCCAGGCGATGAGGGCCACGCGGGGACAGGCAAACGTGGCCCTGGTGACCGATTTATTCAAGCAAAGACTGGGGTGATCGATGTTGAAGGTTGGCGACAAAGCTCCCGATATTCGCGTTCACACCGACACGGGCGGCGATTTCCGGCTGTCGGACCTGAAGGGAAAACGCGTGGTGCTGTACTTTTACCCGCGGGCCAATACACCGGGCTGCACGGTGGAGGCCTGCGAGTTTCGAGACGGCATCCAGGCGTTTGCGAAGAAGGGTGCGGCGGTGGTGGGCGTGTCTCCCGACAAGCCCGCCGCGCAGGCCAGTTTCAAAGCCAAGTTCGATCTGCCGTTCACGCTGCTGGCGGATGAAGACCGAGCCGCGGCCCAGGCCTACGGCGTGTGGAAAGAGAAGAACATGTACGGCAAGAAGGCGATGGGCATCGAGCGCAGCACCTTCGTCATCGGGCCGGACGGCAAGATCGAGAAGATCTACGCCAAGGTCAAGGCCAAAGGGCACGCGGCGGAAGTGCTGGCGGGGCTGTAGCGGCTGGAATCACTTCACTGGGAAACGGCCTCCTCGGTTTTGGAGGCGCATTGGCTTACCCTTGCGGCTCATGCTAATTCGGATCTGACGCTCCTTTTGGGAAATTGGTGTCGTCATCCGGGCCGTTGGTGCACCGAGCTGGTGAACATAGCTGCGGCATCCCAGAGTTCCAGCGGCCTCGTGTGGAACTCAACCCAGATTCGTGGCCTGTGAGAGTCAATCTGGCTGGATCAGCCCTGGATTAGCCCGGTATCAACGCGCACCCGCAACGCGCCGCACCAGGGGCTCTGAGCTCGCCGGCGGACAGCCCGTCAACGGGTCCGCCGTTCAGAAACAGCGCTGGCGTGCCGCCTACCCCGAGTTCTTCTCCGAGCGCGACATCCTGCTCGATCTGGCCGGAGGTTAAACCCTCATCGATGCACCTCTCAAATCGCTTCGAGTCCAGATTCGGCGTCATCCGCGCCCAATCGGCGACGCGCTGCCCGAGGTTGTCCGCCGACAATCCACGCTGGTGAGCAAACAAGAAGTCGTGTAGGCTCCAAAAGGCAGCATTGCTCTGGCGCTGAGCACAAGCCGCAGCGGCTGCCGCTTTCCTCGCCCATGGGTGGATAGGGAGGGGAAAGTAATGATAGATCACGCGCAGCCTGTCGCCCTCGGAATCGGCAAGTCCGTTCAGGACTTTCGCCATGCCAGCACAGAAGGGGCACTGGAAATCCGAGAATACGGCGACGGTAACCGGCGCTTGGCCGGTCCCGCGCACCGGCACGTTGCCGCGGACCAACGACTCGGCCGTCTGTCGCTGCTGTTCTGCCGCCGCCTTGGGGTCAGGTCGGGCGTCCAAGAGCCCGTTTGTCAAAAACCGGAAATCGGGCGAAACAAACAACTCGGCACGAAAGGGGGAACCCCTAAGACTCGCGAAGACTAGTTTTCGGAAACAAGAGCCGAATGCAACGCCTCCGTCGGCGAATCCGATCTCGACTCCGGGGGGCACCCTGTACTTGATGCGAACAAAGCTTATCAGCCGGGCCTTGTCCGCCTCGGCAGGCGATGCGCATCGACCGGGAGTCCACCGGGACAATGCCGCCCCTGCAGTCACTCCGCCCATCAGCAAAGCTGCATAAGCTACAACTGCCGTCCGGTTCACTTGCGCCTCCCGATCATTGGATGCTTTGGCAGGTTCCCTGGAAGCAATCGTTCGAACAGCAATCCTCGTCGAATGTGCATGATCTCCAATCCGGAGTGCAGCCGCCGCCCCCGCTACAACCGCAATGGTCGCCGTTGTCGCAATTATCGCTGTTGTATTGGTTTGTGCAGTTTGGGGCAAAGCCGGCGCAGCCATTCGAACCGTCCTGTTGGCTGCCTTGGCACTGGTTGGTACCGCTCGATGGATAGAACCACGGCGAACAGTCGGGGCAGGTGGCCGAGGCCGTCTGATAATAGCAGCCGCCGCATGGGAGGTTCTGACATTCAGGGGGCTGGGCGTGAGCGGTACGCTCAACCAGCGCGGCCAACCGGGCGAACAACCCTCCTCCGCGGTTAGCGCCGCACCGCGGAACTGCGCGCGCGACTTGGAGCGCCTTTCTGGCATCCCAGTGCGGATCGGGCGCTACGCCATCAAAGAACCCGGCGAGCCGACGGTTACCCGCCGAAACAAAGACTGTTTCCCTGACGTGCCGCGCCGTCAAGTGCCTCAGAAAATCACCACCCGGCCGCAAAGCGATGAGGACGCATAGTCCCAAGGACACAAGTCCCAAGGACGCAAGCACTACCTTTCCTTTCTTGAGCACGATTATCCTCACTTTCCTCTTCCGCAGATGTTAAGGGCGACGCTGGGATCCGGAAAATCCGGTGAATCCCGCTAAGGAAGGCAATGTCCCACCTGCGAGAGCTGCCTCCCTGCCTGCGCAAGGCAGATTACCGGCCGCCGGCGGACGATCCGCCAGACCATGTGTACCGGCGCATCGAAGAGGACATCGCCGAAGTAACCAAGGTGGGTCCATCGAAACCCAAAAGCATTTGCGTCTTGCCTGAATCCTGATACACCGGCACCGGCTTCCACGTATCGGCCGCTCGATCCAGTTCCAGGGGCGCAAGCGGTGCGAGCCATTCACCGCCAACCAGCAAATCGTCCGCGGAACTGAGCGCGACCCCGCTGACGTCGTTGATCCTCCTATACCCGTTCGGGCAGGCATAGCTCCCTAGTTGCACGGCCTCGAACGAAAACTCTAAATACTGGCAGGCCTGGGTGAGCCAGCCGATTCGATCCTGCGACGCCATCAACGCCGATACCTCGGAGACTACGTACGTGCCGCCGTTGTTCTTCCGGACGCCTCTGACGATGGTCGATGCCAACAACTGGCCTGACGGCGCATAACGGCGAAGCACGTTGGTATACTTCGGCCCGCTGTGATCGGTCATCACGGGACCAACAGTCCAGATTGTGCCATCAGGAGCTACGGTGACCACATTTGGGGCATAAGGCCATACCCGGGTAACCACCTGACGAGTCGTATCCGGTGAGATCCAGACGATGAAAGTGCCCATGCGGTCGTCGCCGCTAATCGCGAACCCTACAGCCACCAAGCTTCCGTCCGGTCCGGAGGCCACATCCCATATGCTTGTATAATCCGCCCCGGGAATCGCGAAGGCGACCGCCTCCCGATAGCCCTGGCGGTCCACGGCCCAAAGAATGGGCTGGCTCGTGCAGTAGTCGCATCCCGCCAACCGGTTGCTCGTCCAGCGCATATGACCAATCAACGGATACAGGAAGGCGGAATCTCCTTGGGTTGCCACCAATCCACGTGGCGCCGGCGCCTGCGCTGCCAGCAGACCTGGCGCCAGCAGAAGCAAAATCCAATTCGCCCATCGAACTTTCATGTCCCTGACCTCCTGCATATAGTAACTTAAGTAGACCAATTTCCAGCCATATACTATTACTGTATACTCTCGGTAATAAGAATTGTAAATAAGAATTTTATCCTTTGTTGGCAGCGGCTTAGGAGCGGATTGAAACAATGTCTTTGGAAAATTGGGGACTGGGCGGGACTCCCGGAGCCCGCCTAATGCCTATACAACGATTTGGCTGGCCGATGGTTCCGTCACCAATCCAAGCTTCTGATCGTAGAACCCTTCCGGGCAAATCCAAAGATCCGTGCCCTTTCGAACCTCGTACAGGATACCGCTGCGAGCCGCTGCAAGGATCTCGTGCGGATAGAGGCCGATGGTATAGCGCTGCAGTTGGCGGCGGAGATCCAGGTACAACGCGCCCGGCGTCATTGTGGAACGCGAAGGTCTGCGGCAGATCAGCGACACGGGGGCGCTCGAGAAGATCATCGCGGATGTGATCGCCGGCAACCCCAAGCAGGTGGAGCAGTACAAGGGCGGGAAGACCACGGTGATCAACTTCCTGGTGGGCCAGGCGATGAGGGCCACGCGGGGACAGGCCAACGTGGCGCTGGTAACCGAGTTATTCAAGCAGAAGCTGGGGTGATGCATGTTGAAGGTTGGCGACAAAGCTCCCGATATTCGCGTTCACACCGACACGGGCGGCGATTTCCGGCTGTCGGACCTGAAGGGAAAGCGCGTGGTGCTGTACTTCTACCCGCGGGCCAATACACCGGGCTGCACCACGGAGGCCTGCGAGTTTCGCGACGGCATCCAGGCGTTTACGAAGAAGGGCGCAACGGTGGTGGGCGTCTCGCCCGACAAACCGGCGGCGCAGGCCAGTTTCAAAGCCAAGTTCGATCTGCCGTTCACACTGCTGGCGGATGAAGACCGGGCCGCGGCCCAGGCCTACGGCGTGTGGAAAGAGAAGAACATGTACGGCAAGAAGGTGATGGGCATCGAGCGCAGCACCTTCGTCATCGGGCCGGACGGCAGGATCGAGAAGATCTACGCCAAGGTCAAGGCCGAGGGGCATGCGGCGGAAGTGCTGGCTAACCTGTGACGGCCGGCGTTCCTCCGCCGAAGGACTGAAGCGCCAGGTAGCTCGGGCCGAAACGCTGGATATTGTCGCGCTGCTTCTCGAACTGGTCGAAGTGGCGTTCCTCGTCGTTCACCAACTGCTCGAAGATCTGCTTGGAGGCGGAATCGGCGTTGGCCGAGCACTTGAGCGCCGCCGCGTTGTAATCCCGGGCGCTCCCGTCTTCCATGGCCATACCCTTGACCACGATGGCCTCCGGTTCGACGATCTTCTCCACCGGGCCGGCCGCAACCATCTCCACGTCGCCCTTCAGAAACAGAATCCGCTCGGCCAGCAGCTCGACGTGGCCCATTTCCTGGATGGCGGTCTGCTTGAGCAGCATCGCCAGCGGCCCGAAGCCCTGATCCGTCAGGTGAAAGTGAAAATACATGTACTGGTGCACCGCCTGCAACTCGTCGGCAACCGCTTTGTTCAGCAGATTAATGCTCTCGGCTCGCTTCATACCTTCGCCTCCGAATTCATTATCGCGCGAATTGACGGGGGTGCGACATAAAAGTGGAATGCACACACCTTCCTGTGGTCTGGGCAAGCTAAAGCATACCCCACCCATTCTTGGTGGGGCATGCTTTAGCTTGCCCTTTGATCTCGCCAGCCAGCGCCACCCAGTCCTGCGAAACCGGACCCTCCATTTTTGCGTCGCGCACCCTGCTCAATCCCTACTCTTTTAACTCGACGATGGTGGCGCCGGTGCCGCCTTCCTGCTGGGGGGCCGGGTAGAACCTGGCCACGTGCGGGTGGCTGCTGAGCAGCTCGGCAATGACCTTCTTGAGGACCCCCATGCCGTGGCCGTGCACGATGCGGACGCGGCTGGCGGTGGCCATTACGGCGCGGTCCAGGAATTCATCCACGGCGTCGCGCGCCTCCTCGGCGCGCTGGCCGATTACATTGATCTCCTGGTGCAAGGGCGCCAGCTCCGGCGCGGGCTTGTAGCTCACACCCTGGGGTAACTTGCCGGTGGTGGCGGCGCCGGCCTCGGGCAGGACTTCGACGACGTCGTCGATCGAAACCTGCATCTTCAGGAAGCCGGCCTCCACTTCAATGCGGTCCGCGCCCAGCTTGCGGCGCACGCGCGCCGGCTCGCGCATGTCCTTCAACCGCACGCGCACGCCTTCTTCGATGCGCAGCGGCCGGATGCGGTCCTGCCGGGAATCGTCCTGGGTGGCGAGCACGGTGGTCTGGAAATCTTCCCGCATCTCGCGTTTGGCCTTGGAGACGCGGCGCTGCGCCTCCTGTTCGGCCTTGCGGCGGTCGGCGGTCTGCGCCATCTTGCCGATGGTCTCCTGGGCCTGCTCTTCGAAGCGGGCCAGCGCCTGCTCGGTGCGGCGTTCGAGCTCCTTGAGCTTGGCGGTTTCGCGTTTTTCCCATTCGCGCGCCAGCTCCCGTTCGCGCTTCTCCAGCTCCGCCAGCTTATCGCGCAGGCTCCGCTCGAGTGCCTGGGTCTCGTCGACGCGGCGGTGCAGCTCAGCCAGGAATCGGGTGACGTCGCGCTCGCGGCCGCTCATGGACTGGCGGGCGCGGCGCATGATGTCCTCGGGCATGCCGAGCCGCGTGGCGATTTCGAGGCCAGCCGATTTGCCCGGCAGGCCCAGACTCAGGCGATAGGTCGGCTCGAGGGTCTCTTCATCGAAGCCCATGGAGCCATTGACCACACCCTCGGTTCCGGCGCCGTAGATCTTGAGGGTTAAGAGATGCGTCGATACCAGGGTGTAAGCGCCGGCCGCGCGGAAATGCTCGACGATAGCCACAGCCAGGGCGCCGCCCTCTTCAGGATCGGTGGCGGCGCCCAGCTCGTCCAAGAGCACCAGGGAATCGGGGGTGACATCGAGCGCCATCTCGCGGATGTTGGAGACGTGCGCGGAAAACGTGCTGAGGTTTTCCTGAATGGATTGATAGTCGCCGATATCGGCTAGCACCTGGTCGAAGAGCGGGAACTCGGCCTCGGCGGCGGGCACCGGCAGGGCCGATTGCGCCATGAGGCTGAGCAGGCCGACCGTCTTGAGCGTGACGGTCTTGCCGCCCGTGTTGGGGCCGCTGATCAGCAGCGTGCGGCGGTCGCGGGTGAGCTCCAGGGTGACCGGCACGGCCGTTTTCCGGCGGCGGCGCAGTACGTCCTCGAGCAGCGGATGACGGGCGTCTTTGAGCAGGAGGCGGTCGCCGAACGTGGGGATGACGCAATGGAACTCGGCGGCAAAGCGCGCCTTGGCGAAGATCAGCTCCAACTCCGCCATGGCGACGAGCGTCTCGCGAATCGAGCCGGCGTCGGCGCGCAGGCGGTCGGTCATTTCGAGCAGAATGCGGTGAACCTCGCGCGTCTCTTCCTCGGCGAGCCGCACCAGCTCGTTGTTGAGGTCGATGGTTTCGAGCGGCTCGACGAACAGGGTGTGCCCGCTGGAGCTGGCGGCGTGGATCACTCCATCCAGCTTGCGCCGCTGGCCGGCGATGACCGGCACCACGAAGCGCTCGTTGCGGATGGTGACGAACTCCTCCTGGAGGACGCCTTCCTCGCGGTGCGCGCGCAGGAAGCGCTCCAGGGATTCCTGAATGGCCTTCTTCTGGCGCTCGATGTCGCGGCGCAGCCGGGCGAGCGCCACGCTGGCATGATCGGCCACCGTGCCATCCGGCAGGATCTTGCCCTCGAGGTCCTTCAGCAGGGCGCGGAAATCGCCGATGGTTTGCGCGCGGCGGCCAAGGCGGGGAAAACGCTCGGCGGCGGCGGTGAGCAGCGATTTGGCGTCGGCGGCGCGGTCGAGCAGCAGGAAGAGATCGAAGATTTCCTTGGGGTCGAGGCTGGCGCCCTCGATGCGCAGCTTGTGGACTGCCGGTTCGACATCGGGGAGGCCCGAGAAATCGATGCGAATCGCGGCGCCGGGGCGCCCTCTGGGCCCGGCGGGCTGCGGGCGCGTGGCCGCGCGCAGATACTCGACGGCCTCCCCGGCTTCGGCGAGGTCATCGGCGAGGCGCGCGCGGTCGGCGTGGGGAGCGACTTTTTCCAGCTCGCGGCGGCCCAGCGGGCTGGAGATGTAACGGCCCAACAACTGGCGGAGGGATTCGAATTCTAGAACGGCGGCGCTGGTTTTCAAAGGGCTATCTATATTCTCGGCGTTTGCGGAAGGCCTTTTCAATCACCGCCAGGGTCCCCTCCGTGATCTGCAGCTTGGGCAGATCGCGGCGGCGCACCCATCCCACCGCGCAGACGTTGTCACCGGGGGCGAGCGTTCCACCCATGACGCGGCACATGTAATCGATGAGCACGTAGTGATACTCGGGCGCGCCGGAGGCATCGCGCATGATGCGCTCGAAGATTTCCAGCACGCCGAGCGGACGGATGTCCAGGCCGGTCTCCTCACGCACCTCGCGGCGGACGGCGTCCGCCAGTGCCTCGCCAGTTTCCAACGCGCCGCCGGGCAGAGACCACCAGCCGATCAGCGGCTGCTTGCCGCGCTGCGCCATGAGGATGCGGTCGCGTTTCAAAATGAGCGCGCCCACGCCGATGAGCGGGCGCTGGGGATAGCGGCGGTCGTCGAGTAACGCCATGCCACAGTCTAGCGCAACATGGCCGGCGCTACCGCACGTAATAGAGGTCGATGGACTTGCCGACCCGGGTGACGGGTGTTTCCTCGCCCAGCCAGGACACCGGAGACATGGGGGTGCGTTGAGCCTTCTGGATGGCGGCAGCACTGATGGTCATCACGTGGAGGCTTATGGCCACCCATCCGGTGGTGCGCCGGTAGGCCGGCAATCTCTTGATGGCGGGCAGTCCGTGCCGGGTGAGATCGACTGTCCCAAAATAAGCCAGGGAAACTTCCTTGACGCCCAGTTCTTTCAGCTTGTTGCTCAGGCGCTGCAAGTCCTGTCCCCAATCGAGGTCGGATTCGGCCAGGACCCATTCAGGTTTGCCGCTGGCCAATTCATTGAAGTACGCCAGATAATCGGGGTGGGCCCACACGGAGGACACCACCAGCCAAAACGCCAGCACCAGGCCCCAGGCGGCCGCGGCCTTTCTCGCACGGCCAGCCTGAAAAAGGCGGGCCAGTCCCAGGCCCGCAACCATCGCCAGCAGCGGGTAAATCGGTAAGATGTGCCTTACCCCCATATCAATCCTGCTGGTCATGCAGATCAGCAGGATCACGGGGACGCATATTCCAGGAACCCACTCTTGCCAGCGAATCTTCGCGACGGATTGGAGTGCCAGCCGGAAATAGCCGATGCAGCAGAGGAGCAGAAACGCGATTGGGGTTTTGACGGCGACGACCACGGGGAAAAAATACCACCAACCATCCGTGCGGTATTCGCCCAGGAGCCAGGATTCGTGGCCCCTGGCGCCGTGATACTCGGTTTCCGCGATTCCATTGAAGAACTGCCAGGCCGGCAGGCTGGTTTTGGGCAGGAACCGATCGATGGTTTCATAGGGCCGGTCCTCCGCCTTCACGCGCCCCACTGAGAAACGATAGCCGGCCCAGATCACCAGGAAAAGAGCCGCCGCTGCGAAGATCAGGGATACCGTCCTGCGGCGAGCCTCTCGCCTGAAGGCCGCGAGCGGTGGGCGCTCGATGAACCAGTACAAGAGCAGGACCGCCAACATGCAAGCCGGGAGAAAGACCAGCGACGAGAATTTGGAAATCGCCGCCAAGGCCGTGGTTGCGCCCAGGAGAAGACTCTGCCGCCAGGCAGGACGCTCCAGCCAGCGGCTGAACGCGTAAGTGGCAGCGAATACAAACGTGGCGCACGCCATGTCCGTGGTCGCCAACCCGGAGTGGGCCAGGATGGGGGGGAGCATGGTGAAGAGCAGGGTGGATGCCAGCGCCGCCCCAGTTCCGAAAAGGCGGCGGCTCCACGACCACACTAAGGCGCAGGCGATCACCAGGAACGGCAGAATTCCCATCCTGGCCAGCGCCAAGTTTCGAAAGTAGTGGTCTCCGGCATAAAGGATCCTGTTGCCTTCGTCGTAGACCGATTTCAGCCCGGAAGAGCGGGTTCCCGTGAGGTAGGGGCCCAGGGCGGCCGCCACACGGGCCAGCGGCGGATGGTCGTAGTCGCTCTGTCCCAGATCGAGCCATGCCATTCCGCCGGCGATGTGCGCGGGCTCGTCGAAGGTCTGGTTGAGAACCGGGTACGTGGCAACGATCCGGATCACCGCGAAGGCGACCAGCAGCACGGCACCGATGGCCATTGGATCCGGGCGTTTTCGAAGGAGCAGGTTCACGAGACCAATACGAGATCAAGGCCGGGGACCGAGCCCCGGCCTCGATGGTTTGCGGTCGCGGTGCTAGGCCGTCCGCATGGTTTCCGACTTATCGCCCGAGATGGCTGCCTGGGCGGCCGCCAGGCGGGCGATGGGCACGCGGTACGGGGAACAGGAAACGTAGTCCATGCCTATGCGATAGCAGAACTGCACCGAACTGGGCTCGCCGCCGTGCTCGCCGCAGATGCCGATTTCCAGCTTGGGATTGCCCTTGCGGCCCCGTTCCACGCCCATCTTCACCAGTTGGCCGACGCCTTCCTGATCCAGAACGGCGAAGGGATCGTTGGCGAAGATTTTGCGGTCTTGGTAGACCTTCTGGAACTGGGTGTAATCGTCGCGGGAGAGGCCCATGGTGGTCTGGGTGAGGTCGTTGGTGCCGAAGCTGAAGAAGTCGGCCTCTTTGGCCACGTCGCAGGCGGTGAGGGCGGCGCGCGGGATCTCGATCATGGTGCCGACCATATACTTCAGGTCCTTCCGGCCGGCCTTGCCGAGAACTTCCTCGGCCACCCGGACCACGATGTTCTTCTGGTTCTCGAACTCCTTGACGCCGCCGATGAGCGGGATCATGACTTCGGGAATCACCTTCACGCCCCTCTTGGCCACCTGGACGACAGCTTCGAAGATGGCGCGCGCCTGCATCTCGGTGATCTCGGGATAGGTGATGCCGAGACGGCAGCCGCGGAGACCCAGCATGGGGTTGAACTCGTGCAATTCTTCGACGCGCTTGAGCAGCTCCGGCAGCACGGTCTTGAGGTTCCTGACATCGGCGCCCAAGCGCTGATAGGTGGCCGCCAGTTCCCTTTTCTTTTTGATATCGGCGTAGGGCAGGATGGCGATGTCCACCATCAGGTCCTCGCGCTTGGGCAGGAATTCGTGCAGCGGCGGATCGAGGGTGCGAATCACCACCGGCAAGCCGTTCATGACTTCGAAGAGGCCCACGAAATCCCTGCGCTGCATGGGCAGGAGTTTGGCCAGCGCCTTGCGGCGGGTCTTCTCGTCGCGCGCCAGGATCATGGCCTGCATGTGGGCGATGCGGTCCTCGGCGAAGAACATGTGCTCGGTGCGGCACAGGCCGATGCCCTCGGCGCCAAACCGGCGGGCCGCCTTGGCATCGCGGGGGATGTCGGCGTTGGCGCGCACGCCGAACTTGCCGCGGAATTCGTCGGCCCATTCCATGAAGGACTTGAGCACGCCGGAGGAGGGGTCGGCATCGAGGGTGTTGGCCTTGCCGCCGTAAACTTCGCCCGTAGAGCCGTCCAGCGACAACCAATCGCCTTCTCTGAGGGTGATGGATTTGCCGCCTACCATGACGCCGACTTCCTTCTTGGTTTCGGAGACGGCGATGCCTTCGGCGCCGGCCACGCAGGGGGTGCCCATGCCGCGGCACACCACCGCCGCGTGGCTGGTCATGCCGCCGCGCGAGGTGAGGATACCCTTGGCCACTTCCATGCCGTGGATGTCGTCCGGAACCGTCTCTTTGCGGACCAGGATGACGGGCGCCAGCTTAGCCTTCTCGACGGCGGCATCGGCGGTGAAAACGATGGTTCCGACCGCCGCGCCGGGCGAGGCCGGCAGGCCGGTGGCCAGCTTGGCGAGCGATTTCTTGGAGGCCGGATCGAGCACCGGGTGCAGAAGCTGATCGAGCTGCTGCGGGTCGACGCGCAGGACGGCCTCCTGCTTGCTGATAAGGCCTTCACCCACCATGTCCACGGCGATTCGAACCGCCGCCGGTCCGGTGCGCTTGCCGTTGCGGGTCTGGAGCATGTAGAGTTTGCCGTCCTGGACGGTGAACTCGAAGTCCTGGACGTCGCGGTAGTGTTTCTCGAGCATGGTGGTGATGTCGCGGAGCTGGTTGTAGACCGCGGGATTCCACTTCAACAGGTCGGAGAAGGGGTGCGGCGTGCGAACGCCGGACACCACGTCTTCGCCTTGCGCGTTCTCGAGGAACTCGCCGTAGAAGGCCTTCTCGCCGGTGGCCGGATTGCGGGTGAAGCCCACGCCCGTGGCCGAGGTTTCGCCCAGGTTGCCGAACACCATGGCCTGCACGCTGACGGCCGTGCCCAGGTCGTCGGGAATCTGGTTCATCCTGCGGTAAGTGATGGCGCGGGCGTTGAACCAGGAGCGGAACACGGCGTCGCGCGCGCCCTGGAGCTGTTCCAGGGCATCCTGTGGGAAGGGTTTGCCGGTCTTCTTCTCGATCAGCTTCTTATAACCCACGATGACCTGCTTCAGGTCTTCCGCGGTCAGGCCGGTATCGAGCTTCACCTTGGCCTTTTTCTTCTGGCCGTCGAAGATCTTCTCGAACTCGTCCTTGGGGATGTCGAGGACCACGTTCCCGTACATCTGGATAAAGCGGCGGTAGCAATCGTAGGCGAACCGCGGATTGTTGCTCTTGCCTTCCAGCGTCTTGACGGTCTGGTCGTTGAGGCCGAGATTGAGGATGGTGTCCATCATGCCCGGCATGGAAAATTTGGCGCCGGAACGAACGCTGACCAGCAGCGGGTTCTCGACGTCGCCCAGCTTCTGTCCCATGCGCTCTTCGAGGATCTTGAGCGCTTCCAGCATCTGCTCGTGGATCTCCGCCGGGACACAGTTGTGGTTCTGAAAGTAAATGTTGCAGACCTCGGTGGAAATGGTGAAGCCGGGGGGCACCGGCAGCTTGGCCCGGCACATTTCGGCCAGCCCGGCGCCTTTGCCGCCGAGCGTATCTTTCATGGTTCCATCACCGTCGGCGGTTCCGTTGCCGAACGAATAGACAAATTTCTTCATGCTTTGCTCCTATGAATTAGTAACGATTTCAGAAAAATCCGCCATGGTGGAAAATTCCGCCAACAGCGTGTCGAGCAGCGTCAAACGGTTTTGCCGGACGTTCGCGTCCGGCGCATTCACCAGCACTTTGTCGAAGAACAGGTCGACTCTGGGCCGCAGTTTCGAGATCACGTTCTCGATGGGCTGGCCGGCGATTTTGGTGAACTCCTCGTAAAGCTCCAGCTCCGGCCCCGGCTCGAGCAGGCTCTGGTCAATGGCCCCGCCGCCCGTGAAGCCCGCCTGTACCAGAATGTTGCGGATGCGCTTGAAGCTGGCGGCGAGAGGCTCGAAATCCGGCGTGGGGCGAAGTTTCTGGATGCGCACGAGCCGGGCCTCAAGGTCCACGAGGTTGCTCCAACCGGCGGCCATGGCGGCGTTCACTTCGTCGTACTTGAAGCCGCGGTGATCTTTGAAATAGAACTTCACGCGGTCTTCAAAAAAGGCAACCAGTTGCTGGTTCCCCTCCAGCAGATCGAGGAGCGGCACTCCGATTTTGCCCTCGACCAGGATCCTCACAATGCCCTGTGCGGCCCTCCTCAACCCGAAGGGATCGCGCGAGCCGGTGGGAAGCAGGCCCACGCGAAAGCAGCCGCGCAAGGTGTCGAGCTTATCGGCCAGGGAAACCTGCCGGCCGGCCAGGTTGCGGGGGATGGCATCCTCCATGCTTTCCGGCTTGTAGTGATCGTAGATCGCTTGCCAGACCTCGGCACGCTCGCCTTGTGCGCGCGCATAGAGGCCGCCCACCACGCCTTGAAGCTCGGTGAACTCCTTCACCAGTTCAGTCGAGAGATCGCACTTCGACAGCCTGGCGGCGCGCACGGCCAGCCTCTTGCCGCCGAGTTCCTTCACCAGCGCCATTATGCGTCTGGTCTTGTCGCGGTAGGAACCAAGTTTGGCCTGAAAGGTGACGTGCGCCAGATCGGGCAGCCGGTCGGCGAGCTTCTTTTTCTGGTCGGTTTCCCAGAAGAAGCGGGCGTCGTTGAAGCGCGCGCGCAATACACGCTCGTTGCCGTGGCGGACGAAGCCTTCGGGATCGGCATCGATGTTCATGACCGTCGCAAATTGGGGCGCCAGCTTGCCCTGGGCGTCCTCCACGGAAAAATACTTCTGGTGATGCCGCATCACCGTGATCAGCACCTCTTCGGGAAGCTCGAGGAACTGCGGGTCGAAGCTGCCCACGATGGGCGTGGGGTATTCGGTGAGGTAGACCAGGGTTTCGAGCAGGGCCGGATCGGGCTTCACGCGGACGCCCGCCAGCCCGTCGCGGATGCGGTTGCGCCGTTCCTCGGCCGAGAGAATGACGTAATGATCTCGCAGCCGCTCGACGTAATCGGCGGGCGTGACGGCGATCTCTTTCGCTCCCAGCCGGCGGTGGCCGGAGGTCAACGCGCCCGAGCGTACGCCGGCCAGCTCGAAGGGCACGATCTGGTCGCCGAGCATGGCCACGATCCAGCGAATGGGGCGGATAAAACGCGGGCCGCTCTTGCCGGTCCAGTACATGGTCTTGGGGAAGTAGATGCCCAGGATAATGCCTGGGAGGGCCTCAGCGAGGATCTCCTTGGTGGAGCTGCCGGGTACGCGCTTGAGGTAGGCGTAATACTCGCCCTTGGCGGTGACTTCCAGGATCAGGTCTTCAGGGGTGACGCCATGTTTGCGCGCGAAGCCGGCGACGGCCTGTGCGGGAGAACCCTTGGCCGGACCCTGCACGCGCTCGGTGTGATCGGGCAGACGCAGAGGGAAGCCCTGCGCGCGCAGCACGAGGCGGCGCGGAGTGGCGTCGAGCTGGACGGAGTCGTAGGGTAGACCGGTTTTTTCGAAGAGGAGGCGCAAGCTTTCGAGCGCCGAAGGGATCATCCAGTCGGGGACCTCCTCGGTGCCGATTTCGAGCAGGAAGGCTTGGCCCAGGCCGCTGGCCTCGGCGATGGCGGTGTTGACGGTCCGCTCCATCTGGGTGCGGGTGGGCGGATCGAGGGGCGGGGCTTCGACCACGTCATCCAGCATCGGGGCCTTCATTGGGCCACCTCCCGCCCGACTAGTTGTTGATCCAGCCAGGCTTGCGCCACGCCCACCGCGAGCCGGCGCACGCGCTGGATCACGCCCACGCGCTCGGTGACGCTGATGGCGCCGCGCGAATCCAGCGTGTTGAAGAGGTTCGAACATTTCAGCACATGATCATACGCGGGCAAAATCGGGAACCGCTTCTTTTCGGCGGATTTCGGGTCGTAGGCCTTGAGCAGCCGCGCGGCTTCGCCTTCGTGCAGGCCGAACAGCTTCCACAGCGTGGGAATATCGGCCATCTCGAAGTTGTAGACCGAATATTGCAACTCCTCCCGGCGGCGCACATCGCCATAGGAAAAGCCCTTGGCCCACTCGATGTCGTAAACGCTGTCCTTCACCTGGAGGAAGGCCGTTAGGCGCTCCAGCCCGTAGGTGAGCTCGGCGGGAACCAGGTCCAGATCGATGCCGCCGCACTGCTGGAAATAGGTGAACTGGGTAATCTCGAGGCCGTCCAGCATGACCTGCCAGCCGATTCCCCAGGCGCCCAGCGTGGGGGCTTCCCAGTTGTCCTCTTCGAACTTGATGTCGTGCTGGCGCAGGTCGATACCGATGGCCTCGAGGCTGGCCAGGTACTGCTCCATGATGTCGTCGGGCGAGGGTTTCAGGATCACCTGAAGCTGGGAATGCTTGTAGAGGCGGTTGGGATTGTCGCCGTAGCGGCCGTCGGCGGGACGGCGGCTGGGCTGGACATAGGCGACGCGGTAGGGCTGCGGGCCGAGCACGCGCAGGAAGGTCTCGGGGCACATGGTGCCGGCGCCGACTTCCACGTCATAAGGTTCCTGGATGATCGAGCCGCGGTCGGCCCAGTACTGCTTCAGCTTGAAGATGATCTCTTGAAAAGATTGCATCCGCTAACTCGACACTTCTTCCAGCAACGGCGCCGTCACTAATCGCCGCTCGATGTGCGCTTCGATCTGCCGCACCAGGAAGCGGCGCAAATCCGCTGCCGTTCCCTGGTCCCAATCCGTCTTCGAAAGCTGCGCCACCGGGGTCCGCAGCATCTCCAGGGCAATCGCCCTGGATCCCGAGCTCAATTTCGGGGCGCTTCCCATTTCGGGCATCCATCCGGAAAGCCGCAGCGCCCACAACGAAAAGTACGTCACCGCCCGCCACACCCCGCTCTCCGGCTGAAGGTCGTCCAGCACAGCCAGCAAGAGGCGGAAAAACCTCTCATTCGGCTCCGCGGCGGGGAGCAACTGCTCGGAGACCTCCGCGAAGTAGTCCAGCGCCACGCCCGCCCAGTAATCGGAAACCAGACCGAATTGGGAACGGATCAATTCGCAGGAATCCAGGTTTACCAGCTCGCGGGTTTCGCGCTGGAAGTACGCCATCCGCACGTGCGATAACCGCTCCAGCCCCGCGCCGAAAGGGTTCTTCGGACGGCGCGCCCGCTTGGCCACGCCCCGCAACTTCCCCTGATCCCTGGTGAGAAAGCTGACCACAAGGTCGGCTTCTTTCAGCGGGTAAGTACGCAGAACGAGAGCTTCGCTGACACGCGCTGGCACACGTGGAAGCTTCAGAGTAACACAGATGAAAATTAGTCGTGGCGGAGGGGTGACAGCCGCACCCGTGCGGGCCGAAGGCCGGCTTCGCCAAGCCGGTGAAGCAGCCTGCCTGGGTGACGCATTTTCCCTGGTATGTGGATTCTAATTTGTGGGGTTATAAGGTCCTCTTTTTCAATGGGTTGCGGCGGCGGCTTGAGATTGGGTGACGCATCTGGAGGGGCTTTTTGGCACCCCCCGGCCCGCCTAGACCCATTCCGAAAACGCGAACCACAGGCAATACGCAGCCCAGAGGTTTTCCCACTTCTTACTAAAGGCGTTCGCCAGCCACGTCATGCGGCGCATCCGCATCCGGATCGTGAGGTTCTGGCGTTCAACGTGGGAGGTGCAGATCTTGGGACGGTCCGGATCACCGGAACACTCACGATCGGGCACCCCGTGAGCTTTTGGCACGTCTCGCCAGCCAGCATGGCTGCGGGCGAAGCGCGAGCTACAATGTATTTAAGGAGCTTATTACCGACATGGGCGATTTCCCGCCGGAGTGGGAGTGGGTCCATGAGCTGCCTGAAGGCGGACAAGGTCACACCTTCGTGGTCCGGCGTTCCGGCGGATCCGATTCCGCCCGATATGTTTTGAAACGTCTCAAGAATCCTAAGCGCGCGGACTACTTCGAACGGGAGATCCAAGCTTGCAGGACGCTGGATCATCCGAACGTCCTGAGGGTCTTAGAGCACGGGCAGACGCCCAAAGGCAAGCCTTATCTGGTGACGGAATACTGCGCAGGCGGTTCTCTCGAAACTGCAGCCAGGTTCAGCGAACCCGGCGACGGGCTACGATTTTTCCAGCAGATTGTCGCGGGGGTCGCTCACGCGCACTCGCACGAGCCCCCGATCTACCATCTCGACCTCAAGCCAGAAAACATCCTTTTGAAAGGCGGCGTCCCCGTGGTAGGTGACTGGGGCATCTGTTTCATCGAGGACGGACAGGTCACCGTGTCCAAAGAGGGCCCGCGGGGCTCGATGTACTACTGCCCTCCGGAACTTAGGGGGCCAAAGATAAGTGGTGACCTTCCGCTGCCGGCCGCGGATGTCTACTCCCTTGGGAAGGTATTGTATTTTCTCTTTACGGGGGAAGTCTACGACCGTGCGACGGAATCCCTCGCGGCGGATCTCAAGTGCCGCCGAACTCTTCGACCGCGTTCAACGAACGGCGGAAAGGATTGAAGCCGGTGGCCGGGTGCTGGACCTTCGGATTCCACAACGCTGTTTGTACTGCGCCTAGGGGCACTACCGTCCTGCTCATGACCAGGCTTCCACCGGAAGTTACGTGGCGGAATCAAGGTCCCCGCCAATCGAGGAGCGTAGGAAGCCGGACGACCAGTCATCTCCTGAGCGAAGCAGGTACGCAACAATGAGGGATGTGGCGCGAGCGCTTCTAGGCGTGAACCGAATCGGTATTCCGCTCCTCCTCGTCTGCGATCACTGCGGCAACCTTCAATATTTCCGGCTCGATATCGGGCAGAGCGGGCGGGGAGAGAATTGGCGGCCGTAGAGTCTTTCGGATTTGCCTACGTGTCCGGCCACCGCTCCCGTTCTGGGTGTCCCCACGAAGGGCCTTCTGGGCGAGGGCGCGTGGAGAATCTCGACAGGGACTGCCGATACCTCACACGTGAACAGGCAGGCGAACGAGGCCGCCCGCGTCCCCTGTGAGATGCCACAAATGAATGACGTGCCGCTGGATGCCCAAGCTCTCAACCTCGCACTGAGAACTTTGACCCCAGCACAGGAGAAGGCGTTGCGGATGGCCTACGGAATCGGTTGTGAGCGGCCGCATCTTCGGTGGGAAATCCTCCAGGAGTTTCAGGATCGACATAACTACTCCCGTCGGCACACGAAGGAGGTGATCAACGAGGCGAACGCCGCCATGCGGGATCTACTGGGGGCCGACTACAAGCGTGAGCTGGCTCGGCATCGCAGACTACGGGCGCTGATCCAACTACCAGAGCCCTCGGAGATCGCTGAGGTCCGGCTTGCAACACAGCGACTAATTGATGAACCCAAGCTTGAGCGCGCGGCTTTGTGGGCATTGTCTTCGAGGCAGTTCGAAGAGTTGATAGCGGACATTTTTGCGCGGCTTGGCTATACCGTGGAACTCACGGTCCGAACGAGGGACGGTGGCAGAGATGTCATTGCAGTCAGGCGGGCAGAAGCAGAGGTCCGCTATCTTATTGAGTGCAAACGTTACGACCCTCAGTATAGGATCGGCGTCCGGTTCGTACGCGCCTTATACGGCGTCAGAGATGACG
This sequence comes from Bryobacterales bacterium, assembly GCA_963768385.1. Classification (GTDB taxonomy): domain Bacteria; phylum Acidobacteriota; class Terriglobia; order Bryobacterales; family Bryobacteraceae; genus Fen-178. Next base: position 49,676 of record CAVYHQ010000008.1, on the reverse strand, counting down.
AGAGAGCGACAAAGGCGTTCCTGGCGACGACTTCCACATTCACGCGGGACGCCATGACCTTCTTCACAAGACATCGCTGGGAGCTTGAACCCCGTGATTACCAGGGCGTACTAGAGTGGATTCGGCTCGCGCGGGCCCGCCAGTTTTTACAGGGGTCTTCTCTTTGGGTGCCCGGCCCCGAAGGCGCGTAATCCGGCCCTTGTTCTCCTTGTGGGCTCCAAACGGCGCTCTGGGAGGCCGCTCCCATGCAGTGGGATCGGCGCGGGTGTCGCAGCGCCGGGATCACGAGGCCTCCCACGGATTGAGGACCAGCACTTGCGCAGCCGCGAAGTCGGAGACGTTGCGCGAGACCAGGGTCAGATTGTGATGCAGAGCGGTCGCGGCCAGCAGCCCATCGATGATCGGCAGGGGTGCTCCGTTGCGTCTGGCTTGGGCGGCAAGCAATCCCCAACGATCCGCCACCGCTGCATCGACAGGCAGTATCCTGCTGGAGAAACGGTCGCGCAGGTCAACCTCCAGCCAGGCCTCCAACCGCGTCCGCCGCCGGCCCTGGGGAAGAGCGGCCAGACCCTTGCGGATCTCCCCCAGCGTCAGGACACTCAAATGGAGCAGGCTTTCATCGGCGGCTTCCATCCACTCCAGCACACGCGGTTCGGGCTTGACGCGGACCATCTCGGAGACGCAGTTGGTGTCTAGCAGAAAGCCGCTCACAACTCAACGTCCCGCCCGGTGTCTTTGTCTCGCTCAAAATCCAGTTCGAGTCCGACCAGAGGAGATTCCCGGAAGAACTGTACCAGGCTTTTCGGTTGGCGCGCCCGGACAGCCAGTCGATCGAATTGCTCGACCGGCATCATGACAACGCCTTCCTTGCCCTGCCGCGTGATGAGTTGCGGCCCTTCGGTTCGGGCCTTCCGGAACACTTCGCTAAACCGGGCCTTGGCCGTTTGCAGTTGCCAGGGTTGGCCGGCTGTTTTCAGACGATGGAGAGATTTGGGCACGCGATTTCTTTCTAGTCAGACTAGTCTGACTCCTTATAGTATAGCCCGCTGGGCGCGTCCGCCGATGGATCGTAAACCTTACCCCTTGGGGGGCGGATTCTGTCGCGAACTGCCAATTCTCCAGAGCAGTCAAGCCGCCGCCGGTGGAAACACCAGCATCCCTTGCTGTACCAGTTCATTCAACGCAAAGCAGCAGGCCTGCTCCGCCGGGAACCGGTCCAGGCCCTCGCCGAGACGCGGAAAAAGGGTGGCAATGTCTCGGACCGTTCGCACACCGTCGCACAGTTCGATCAACGCCGCAGAAAGCGGGCTGAGCTGGAGTACTTCGACACGCCCGCCCGGCAACTGCCGATCCGCCACGACGACCGGGTGCCGGGGCACATCCCTAAGGGATCGGTTGCTCCTGAGGCAGTCGATCACGCGCTCATAGTCCGCGCTGAGGTGCAGGAGGACCACACCGGGAGCGACGCGCGGCACTGCTTCCAGGTCCGCCGCCGGGGACGCGTCTTCGGGCGCTGGCGGACAGGCCGGCGGCAGAGCGGTCCCGCGCTGGTGCAGCCGCTCGAACTGAGTTTCGTATTCCAGGAGTGTGGCGACTGCCAGCAACTCCACGTCCTCCTCGGCCAGGTATTCTGAAGCCACAAATTCCAGGAAATCGCTGCGGAACGCATCGCTCGCGTGGTATTCGCCGTCCCCCCGCACCAGCGGCCGATGCCCCGTGCGCCAAGCCCGCCAGCGATCGAACACCGCCAGGATTCCACTGTGCCGGTCCAACGCAACCACCAGCCATCGAAACCGCGCCACCCCGTACATCAGGAAGTCGCGCAACTCCATGAGGTAGCTCCGGTCGAGGTGGGCGGTGGGGACCGCGTAGAAGTTCGAAAAGATCTCCGGATGCTCCAGAATCAGCGCGCGGTCGGCCGAATCCTGCCGCCAGCCTTGGAAGGCCATGTCGGAAAAGACGCCATCCCATTTCAGGCGTCCGCGAAACTCCTGGTCGATGGCCGTCCCGGCCAGCGGCGCCAGCAGGTGGAACTGTGGCTGAATGTGGTCAAAGCGCAGTGAATCCATGATGAATTCAACCGAGCCGCGCAAGTCCTCCGGCGTCTCGTCGGGGAATCCCGTAATCAGCGAAATGGTGGCGCGCATGCGATGATTGCCTGCGCCACGGATCGCGGCGGACGCATGATCCAGATCCAGGCTCTTGCCGATGGCGCGCTGCATGCGGGCCGATCCGGTCTCAACACCGAAGTAGATCCCCGTACAACCCGCCTTCGCCATGAGGGCAAGCAGTTCTTCGTCAACGCAATCCGTGCGCGCGCTGCACGTCCACTCGAATTCGCAGCCGCACCCCACCAGGGCCTGGCAGAAATCGACAACCTGTGCGCGGACCGCGGTGAACGAATCGTGGACCAGGTGGAACGTTGCCGTCCCGTAGGCCTGCTGGAGGGCCTTCATCTGCTCGATCACGCGTGCCGGAGTCTTGAGCCGGAAACGCCGGCGGAAGAACTGGCTGGTGGAGCAGAACGTGCAAGCGAAGGGGCAGCCGCGGCCCACCTCCAGGGGAATGGCTTGGCGCTTTTCCATGCCCGGCCACAGGTGATAGGCGGGCATCGGGAGCCGGTCGAGATCGGGCAGGGCCGGCGCGTCGGGTGTGCGCGCCACGCTCCCGTTGCAGCGGAACGTGATGCCCGCTACGCCAGCCAGGCCGTCCGCGCGCCCCAGCGCGGCTAGCAACTCAGGCAGGATCTCCTCGGCCTCGCCCCGCACTATGGCATCTACAAACGGGAACGCCTCCAGGGTCTCGACATCTACCGCCGATGCCTGCGGACCGCCAAACACGATCGCGGCATGCGGGTGGGCGCGCTTCATCTCACGCGCCAGCCGGACTGTCAGCGGGTAAGTGCTGGAAATCGTGCCGAACCCGTAGACATTGGCGCGCAAGCCCAGAAGCTCGCGTACCGCCAGGGGAAAGAAGCCACCCTCGCGCCCGGCGCTCTCGCCGCAGACCCACTCGTAGAATAGCCGGTTGAGGTCGAAGATCTGGTGACCAATCCCCTTCTCTTCCAACACGGCAGCGAGGCTCAAGATCCCCAGGGGAGGGTAGTCGGCGCTGAGGCGCGACGCTTGGCCCCGGCTCGTCACTGTGCCCTCGAACTCCGTGATAGTGGGCGCGCTGATCAGGCACACCACGGCGCCTTGCCCCCCTCTCGCGAGGCTCCATCGACCGGCGCGGATCGAACTAGCCCCGCGCCGGCGGGCAGATCATTTGGTAGCCCGGTCCTCCGACCAGTCGTTGACTTTTGGCTGCACGTTAACCTGGCCCCTGATCCGTTCCGTAAGCACGCTCACAACGGCGGACTTCAGCGCGTCCGTGAGTTGCTGCTGCTGTTCAGGCGTTAGCCCCGGATCCGGAAAACTAACTTTGAACTTCGCTGTTTTGATTCCGTCCATGATGCACCTTGAAGATCACATCAAGTATAGGAGGTGTCGGTTCGATTTACAACGGGAATTCGGCGGGAATTGTCGATTTCTTCGGGCTAGTCGCACCGGGCCGGCAAAGGCCTTCGCTTACCGGCGCCGCGGAGCGTCGATCATCCAGATATCGCCGGTCACATCCACGAGGTTGAGGATCAAGATGTCCCGCGTAACGGCGATCTGGAAACCCGTACGAAAGAGCATTCGAGGCGATTGCCCCAGCCTATGAAAGTGGTGCACCGCGGATGGCGCCCCGGCAGGCTGCTTGGTGTCCGGCCGCAGCCTTTGCTTCCACAGGCAGCCAAAGCCATCCCGGTTGGAGTAATAGACGATTGAGCCATCGTCGAGCCAGCGGGGTTTGTCATCCCATGCCTTGCCGTCGGTTACAGGAATCCACTCGCTGGGGCCCGCCGCCGCTCCGTTAAGAAAAGGCGAGATGTAGATACGGGTGGGATTCGGGTCGCGGCTGGCCACGAACACGATCCACCCGTCGTCGGGCGAGATGTGTGGCTGATCGAGGTCGTAGACCGGATGGCGGAGAATGGGGACGCTGGCGCCCGAAGTCGGGTCGAGCAGGGAAACCATCTGTGGCTGGCCGCCAGAGCACAAAATCTTCCCTCCCGTGTGGGTCCAGTCCGATGGCTCTCCGCAATCCTCGCAGACTTTCCTGGCAACCCCGGAATCCGAACCCGTTGCCGGGACGAGGTAGATCGACGGCCTGCGGTTCTCGACTACCGAATAGGCCACCGTGGACCCGTCGGCTGCCACCACCGGCGCGGATTTGTCCCCCGGCCCGAAGGTGAGTTCGCTCTCCGTGCCGCGCTCCAGGTCGCGAACCCAGACCTGGCGGCCGCCTGGCTTGCCCGAGAGAAATGCCAGGGTCCGCCCGTTCGCGGAGATTGAGGGACGCGATTGCGCGGCCCCCGTTTCCGAGAGCAGCTCGACATTCGCCTGCGTGGGTTCTCCGTCCCGCAATGGCAGCCGCCAGAGGTTGTCATGGTAGTTCCAGATCGAAAAAGCGACTCGTCCGTCGGACCCCAGGGCAGGCTCGGTGTCGGCGCCAGGTCCGCCGGTCAGTTGCTCGGCAGGGCCGGCGAGACGCCACCCTGGCATCTTGAGCGCCACGCGCCAGATGTGCCTGGACTGCGGGTCGGCAGCGGAGAACACCAGGTCATTTCCCTTCCAGTCTCCGGGACCCGGCATCGGCGACACCTGGCGGCCGCGCAGGGCGGCCAGAATGCCCGTATTGACCGCGGGTCCCCCATCGATCGGAGTGACCCACCATTCCGGCCGGGCCCGTGGAGATTGGACGCCCTGAAAGAGCACGTGCCTCCCATCCGGCGCGAAGAACGGGAACCGCGCGTTGACGAACTCGGCGGCCAGCCGCTTGGGCGCGTACTGGACGAATGGCGTGACAAAAATCGCCCCGGAGGTCACAGAACTATCCGGATCGCCCACCCAGTAGGTGATCTGCGTTCCGTCTGGTGAGAACTGCGGATCGAGGCCGCCTGGTGCGATCAGCCTCTCGCGATCGCCAAGCGTCGGGATGGCAAATATCCCGACGCCTCTTCGCTCGAACACAATACTGCTGCCGTCGGGTGAAAAACGCGGCGACGCTTCGTCGGCCATGTCGCGCGTCTTTTGCATTGGCTGGCCGTTAGGAAGTTGCTGCACCCAGATGTGGAGATTCCCGACGCCGCCCCGGTCCGAAGCATAGGCCAGCAGCCTGCCGTCGGGAGACAACGCCGGGGTGCAGGTCAGGCCGAGATTGGTGGTGACCCTCACAATGTTCGACGGTGGCGCGGCCGCCGGCTGCCGCAGCCAATGGACTGCCGCGGCAATCGCCCCTGCAGCCGCCAGGGTTGCAAGGGAGGCTCCCACGGCGCGCTTCCACCCGCGGGCGCGGGTTGCCGGTTCGGCTGTTCCCCCCTTTTCGGCCCCAACGTCTCGAGTCAGCCATTCCAGCACGATCTTCAGGTTGGCTGCATTCTGAAAACGCCGCGCCGGGTCCTTCTCGAGACAGCGCGCGACCACCCGCTCCACCTCGGCGGGCACCTCCGCATTGATGCTCGCCGGCGCCAGAGGCTCGTCGCGCAGGATGGCCGCAATGGTCGATAGTGGGCTCTTGCCGTGGAACGGCTGCCGTCCCGTGAGCATCTGGTACAGCACCACGCCGAAGGAGAAGATGTCCGACCGCGCGTCGGCAGGTCTGCCCTCGGCCTGCTCCGGGGACATGTAGGCGACCGTCCCGACTACCACGCCGTCTGCCGTCCGCTCCAACATCGTGCGCGTGGAGACCTCTTCGCCGGCACTCCATTCCGTCAGCTTAGCCAGGCCGAAATCCAGCACCTTCGCCACGCCGCTTTGTGTCACCATCACATTGCCCGGCTTCACGTCGCGGTGGACGATCCCCTTGGAGTGCGCCGCCGCCAGTGCATCGGCAATCTGCACAGCGTAGTTCAGGGCTTCTCGCGGGGCCATCCCTTTGGGCGGGATCATCTGGCCGAGCGTCTTGCCCTCCAGATACTCCATAGCGATGAAGTCAGTTCCGTTCTCCGAGCCGATGTCGTGGATCGTAATGATGTGCGGATGGTTGAGCGCCGAGGCTGACTTGGCCTCCTGAACGAATCGCCGCTTGCGCTCCGGGTCGGCGACCCTCTCCGGCGGCAGCACCTTGATGGCTACAAGACGATTGAGGCGAGTGTCGCGGGCTTTGTAGACGACACCCATCCCGCCCTCTCCCAGCTTCTCGATTACTTCATAATGCGAAATGCTGCGCCCGACCACCGCTGAATGCCTCCAGAAGCCCAATGGCGGAATCTGATTGAGTGTACTGCCGCGCCGAGTGCGGCGCAATCCGCTCTGCCTGTCGCGGTCGCAAGCGAGCTTCTTCCGCCTTGCCCGCCGCCTATGTGTGATACCGTTCCATGGTCCGCGGGTTATAGGCCCAGTGGAACTCCAGCTCGTAGGCCAGGGATTTCGCCAGGCCGTCCAGATCGGGGAAGAGCGTCGCGTAGGTGATGTTCATGCGGTACAGCTCGCGCATTCCCACCTCGCGCACGGCGTTCGTCAAAATGAACTTGGCCAGGATATTTTCCTGGTCGGCGCCACTCAGAATCTCCTCGATGGGCATGCCGAGAACGCCCGGCACCGCGAAAGTGCCGGATTGCGCGATCAAGCGCCGGTTCATGGTGTGGGGCTCGCCCATCCAGATGAACCGATGATTGCCCTTCAGAAAATAGCGGCGGAAGTTCCCTTTGGCGCGCGGGTCCATGCGCACCGGTCTGTCGGCGCGGCTGCTGTCGATGTGCGCGGGGTTCATGGCCCATACCACGCCGTCGGCCAGGGTTCGCTCGAGGGCGAAGAACGCCGCGACATACGGGGACCAGGTGAAATCGATCAGGCGCGTGGGCGCTCCGTGGTGCTGCATGAGAGCCAGCCACTGGAAGTCGTCGTCGGGGTCGGGCGGCTTTTCCAGAAACTGGTGCGCCTTGCGCTTGAAGATGCGCAGAATGCGGCCCTCTTGTTCCGGCCAAGCGGCGCGCGCCACGCCGAAATTCCGGAAATAGCGGGAGAGCGAGCTGTAGAGCGGCCAGCGTTCGTCGCGCTCGCCGCGAAACGCCCAGTTCGAATACGGCGGATTGACAATCAGCCCGAGAAACGCCTCCCAGGATTCCAGCCGGAAGACGCGGTAGGACCGCCGGGTCCGTTTACGAGTCGCCATCTACTATGTATCGTAGCGGTACAGGGCCTGCTCGATGGGAAGGCCCCGCACCTCGATGCGCCTGAGGTCCGTCGTGCCTATGCCGTGGGCTTCCGCCAGCAGCAGCGTGTTGTCGCACGCGCGGAAGGGCGCGGTCCCGCGGACGGCGCGCGGACTGTAGCCCATGACGGCGGTGGCCACCGCATCGGTCGAAACCGGGTTGAGGCCCGCGATCAGCACGCCCGGCTTGACGATCCGGATGCGCCGGATCCACGGCCCTTCGCCTCCCGCGATGGACTCGACGCCGTCGATGATGGCCAGGTGTATGGGGCGCGCGGCCACCAGGTCCGCCACAATGTGCGGGACGCGGTATCCCGGGTCGTGATTCGAGTCGGGATGCAACTCCGGCGGCGCCGATCTCGCCGGCTGGCGCTTGCCATTGTGCAACACCGCCTCGCGGCCCGAGGTTGGTTTCTCGTTCGGCTCATCCACGCCCGCGTCGTCGCCGTAAATCGAGGCCGGCGCCGTCCCGAAGCAGTTCTTGAGCGAGAGCGTCACCCCGCAGGTGTCATGGTTCTTGAGCTTCGCCAGGCTGACGAAGACATCCGTGTCCTCGTAGGCACGGTTGAGATCGTAGGCTGGAAACATGTAGGGGTTGCCCGGCACCTTGAACCGCGAGTAAGCCTTGCTCTTTCCGAGCGCGTTGGTGTTTTCGAATTCCACGCCGGCCGCTGCCGATTCGAGGGAGCGCACGTTCCATCCCGAATCGAGCATCACGTCTTCGAGCGGTCCGGCGGTGGCCCAGGGGCTCTCCACAAAACGGATGCGCCGCGCGCCGGCCCGGCCCAGCAGGTAAGCCGTGGCGCCCACCAGCTTGGGATGGACGTAATGCGTCAGGCCGGGCGCCTGGCCCTGAAATCGAATCCCCGGGCTGCCCGTCATGTTGAGCTTGACGGTCACCGTCTTGTTTCGCACCAGGCCATCGATTCCGCCCAACTGGGCGAAGAGGGTTGCCAGCTTGGCGGTGACATCCTCGTCATAGGAGGCGCACCTGGCGATGGAAACGGGCCCGAGGCCCCCGGCGGGCGCATCCGCGGCTTTCAGCAGAGGCGCCGCACTGATCAGAGCGAGCCATTCTCTACGGGTCATACTATTTCTCCAATTTGATGGTGGCGCAGACCAAAACCTTGTCGATGTCCACGCCCCCGCCTTCCTCGGTGGGGTATACTTCCAGGGATTTTTCGACGCCTTCCGGCGTGGTGAGCGTGGCGCGCTTGTACTCGGCCGGAAAATGCACCGCCACGTTCTCCACAGGATAATCCGAATAGTTCACCAGGTGGACGACCGCGGTTTTGCCGTCTGCGGCGGCCAGCAGGTTGGAAAGCATCGAGGAAACATTAAACAGGCGCACCCCCATGTCCTTGCGCCCAACCATGGAATTCACGTCGCGCCAGATATCGTTGAGGCGTTCGAGCTCGGCCTTGTCGAGCGTGATCTGGTCGCCCTGGGGGCTTTGATCTTTCCAGCCGGGCGGGCCAGTGAGAAGCATTCCGCCGGAGCGCGTGAAATTGCGCAGCACCTCTTTCTGTTCGGGAGTGAGATCGTCGGCGTCCACGTTCACCGCCATGGTGGCGCCGGCCAGCGCTTCCGGGGTGAGGCGCTGGCGGGGAACCTGCCGCACCGGCGTGTGTTTGGCCGCGATCATGTCCAGGATGCCGCCCGACAGCAGTCCTCCCTTGGCGGGGTCCTGCACAATAGCGAGCTTTCCGTACTCCTGCATGCGGCGCCATTCGGGGTGCTGTTCGAAGTAGCGGAGCAGATCGGCGATGCGCTTCCACTCCGCCATGGTTTTGGGTTCACGGCGGGCCAGGCGCGCGGCGAAATCGTCGTCCAGAGCCAGCACCCAGCGGGCGCCGGAGATGGCGGCGTCGGCAATAACTTGCAGGTACCGCGCGCCCGTTACCACGGTCTTGGGCGGTGGTTGGTTGGCCATCCACAGCGTGGCGTCGCCCCACGCGCGCACCGCGCGGATGAAACCGGTATTGGTGTCGATCCATACCGAGCCGGAGGGGGCGGCCTTCTTGGCGCCGTCTTCTTCCACCGCGATGCCGGGCCACACGCCCTGGTAGGTGCCGAGGATGGGGGCGCCCGAACCGAGCGGCATGCGGCTGCGCGCCGTCAGTTCGATCACCGGTGCACCCCCGGCAGCCTCCCTCACACCGGCGGCAGCGCCCTCCGGCCAATCGCCCTCGATCACGATGCCGTTGACTTTGGCGGCCATGGCGCGCCGCGCGGCGCCAGCCACATCACCGCGCGGAGCGAGCACCGCCAGCGTCACCACGCCGCGCGCCGCTGCCGCCTGCACGAAATCGGGGAGCACCGTCTTCAGCAGGAGGCAATTGATGGGGGTGCCAGAGAGCAGCTCGAGGGATGCCGGGTCGGACCACGGCCAGCGCATCGGAACCCAGTCGGAGGGCTGCGGCGCGGAAGCCTGCAATAAGGGTAGAAAGCCCAGAACGGCTCCCCAGCGGAGCGCTCGCATCCACATATAGGTACTAGTTTAGTCTACCTGCGCGTGAAGCGGGCGCGCGCAACCCGATTCACGGGGTCGCCAGGATCTCGTGGACTACTCAGAGCGGCACGGCCTCTGCCATCGCGCGCTCGGTAGCGACATCCACCTGCGAGATTTCTTTCCGCCTCTTGTCGCCAAATTCAGCAAGACGGCATCCTGGATCAGATCCTGCTCAAGGAACGAAGGGCCTCCACGCTGGCAATAGCGCTGTATTCGTTCGATGCATTCCAGAATGTGCTCAACGTAAAGCCGGTCGCTCTTCACAGAGGCACGGCCTCCTTCAACACCTGGTCGCGAATCAGCTTGTGCAGGGCGCACTCCTCCGCTACGTCTACGCGACGGCCTAATTCATCCTCCAGGTCGGCAAGGAAGCCGCCCGGGAAAAAGGGGGTTCGGGCTGGTCCCGCCTCGATCAGCAGGTTGAGGTCGCTGTCATTCCGGGCCTCTCCCCGAGCGAAGGAACCGAAGACACGAATTCCGCTCACGCCGTGCCTGGCGGCAATCGCCAGGATCGCATCGCGTTTGGTGGCGCGCAACTCGTCGAGCGTCATGGTCGCCTCTGTTGTCAATCCTACCAGGGATCAAGACGAACAGCTCAGCTGATCCACCGCGCCAGGCCGAATGCGGCGGCCGAAGCCAGCCCCCCGATGGTCACCGTCTGCAAGCCGCCGCGCAAGGCCGAGATGCCCGTCAGCTTGCCTTTGACGTAGCCGAAGACGAAGAGCGCCATCAGCGTCACCACCACCGAAACGGAGAGCGCCGAGTAGAGTTGGCGGACCAGCATGTACGGGGCGAGCGGCACCAGGCCGCCGAGGATGTAGGAAATCGCGATGGTCGCCGCGCTGTTGCGCGCGCGGCTGGGATCGGGCTCTTCGAGGCCCAGCTCGAAGCGCATCATGAAATCGACCCAGCGCTTCTGGTCGGTGCAGACGGCCTGGACCACCGGGGCGATGTCCTGCTCCGACATGCCGTAACCGCGGAAAACGTCGGCCACCTCCTCGGTTTCTCGTTCGGGCAATTCGATGGTCTCGCGGATCTCGCGCTGGCGCTCGGATTGGTAATGGTCCCGCTCCGTGCGCGCCGCCAGATAGCCGCCCAGGCCCATGGCGATCGATCCGGCGGCAATCTCCGCCAGCCCGGCGATGACCACAATGCCGGTGGATGCGACCGCCCCGGAAAGTCCCGCGGCCAGGGCGAACGGAACCGTCAGGCCGTCCGACATCCCGATCACCACGTCCCGGACTGTCTCCGAGGCTTGAAAGTGTTTTTCAACGTGCGGCGTATTCGGCATAAGTCCAACATCATCGCACAGGTGCCTTATCGATGAGGCGTGGTGACTACGGACTGCGCGATATCACCCAGAAACGCCACCAGACTAGCTCTAACTTATTGATAACATTACGTAGTTCTTTGGAAGGCGGGGTGCACCATTATACTGGTTTAAGACTCAATACTCCGGACGTGGTGGAGGCGTTACACGAGGCTGCGTCCGAACCAAAGGCGGATATCGAAAAGCATGCAGGCAACTAAGCCCTCTCGCAAGAAAATGAACCAGAGGACCCAGCCTCTGGACGTGTTTTTTTCACCGAGCAGCGTCGCCGTGGTCGGCGCCACGGAAACTCAAAACAGCGTCGGCCGGACGCTGCTCTGGAACCTGGTCACCAGCCCGTTTGGCGGCACGGTGTACCCGGTCAATCCCAAGCGGCCCAGTGTTTTGGGCGTGAAAGCTCACAAATCCATCACCGAGATTCCGGAGCAAGTCGATCTGGCGGTGATTGTCACCCCGCCTCCGTCGGTGCCCGGGCTCATCCGCGAGTGCGGCGAAAACGGTGTTCGCGCCGCGATTGTCATTTCGGCCGGATTCAAGGAGATCGGCCCCGAAGGCGCGGCCCTCGAGCGGCGCGTGCTGGAAGAGGCGCAGGCGGGCAAGGTCCGGGTGATCGGCCCCAATTGCCTGGGCGTGATGGCCCCGCTCACGGGCATGAACGCCACCTTCGCCACCACCATTGCGCGTCCCGGCTCGGTGGGGTTTATCAGCCAGAGCGGCGCGCTTTGCACCGCGGTTCTGGACTGGAGCCTCAAGGAAATGGTGGGCTTCAGCGCGTTCGTCTCCATCGGATCGATGGTGGACGTGGGCTGGGGCGACCTGATCTACCACCTGGGCAACGACCCCAAGACCCGCTCGATTGTCATCTACATGGAAACCATCGGCAATGCGCGGGCTTTTCTCTCGGCCGCGCGCGAAGTGGCGCTCAACAAGCCCATCATCGTCATCAAGCCCGGCCGCACGGCTGCCGCCGCCAAGGCCGCCGCCTCGCACACCGGGTCGCTCACGGGCAGCGATGAAGTGCTGGAAGCCGCCTTCCGGCGCAGCGGCGTGCTGCGGGTCAACAACGTCTCCGACCTCTTCCACATGGCCGAAGTTCTCTCCAAACAGCCCAGCCCCAAGGGGCCGCGGCTGACCATCGTCACCAACGCCGGAGGCCCGGGCGTGCTGGCCACCGACGCCCTCATCACCGGCGGCGGCGAGCTGGCCGAGCTGACGCCCGAAACGATGGAAGCGTACAACGCCGTGCTGCCGGCCACGTGGAGCCACAATAACCCCGTCGATATCATCGGCGACGCTTCCCCCGAGCGTTATGCCAAGGCCCTCGAGATTGCCGGCAAAGACCCCAACAGCGACGGCATGCTGGTGATCCTCACCCCGCAGGCCATGACCGATCCCACGCAAATCGCCGAGCAGCTCAAGCCGCTGGCCAAGCAGGAAGGCAAGCCGCTGCTGGCAAGCTGGATGGGCGGCGTGGACGTGGCGGCGGGCGAGGAAATCCTCAACCGCGCCAACATTCCCACCTTCGCGTACCCCGATACCGCCGCCAAGGCCTTCAACTACATGTGGCAATACAGCTACAACCTGAGGGCCCTGTACGAAACGCCGGCCATGCCGGAAGATTCCGCCGATTGGACTCCCGACCGCAAGCTCACCGGTGAAATCATCCAGAAGACGCGAGGCGAAGGGCGCACCATCCTGACGGAATTCGAATCCAAGCAGGTGCTCGCCGCTTACGGCATTCCCACCGTCAAGACCATCATCGCCGCCGACGCCGGTGCCGCGGTCCAGGCCGCCGGCGAAATCGGCTACCCGGTGGTGCTGAAGCTGTACTCCGAAACCATCACGCACAAGACGGATGTGGGCGGCGTACAGTTGAACTTGGGCAGCGCCGAGGCCGTCGAGCGAGCCTTTCGCGCCATCCAGACCTCCGTCACCGACAAAGTCGGCGCGCAGCATTTTCAGGGCGTGACGGTGCAGCCCATGATCAGGCTCAAGGACGCCTACGAGCTGATTATCGGCTCCAGCCTCGACCCGCAGTTCGGGCCGGTGCTGTTGTTCGGCACCGGCGGCCAGCTCGTGGAAGTGTTCAAGGACCGCGCACTCGGCCTGCCGCCGCTGAATACCACGCTGGCACGCCGCATGATGGAGCAGACCAAGATCTACACAGCGCTGAAGGGCGTGCGCGGGCGGAAGCCGGTGGACCTGGCGGCGCTGGAGGTGCTGATGGTGCGGTTCAGCGCGCTGGTGGCCGAGCAACGCTGGATCAAGGAAATCGACATCAACCCGCTGCTGGCGTCTCCCGACGGGCTGATCGCGCTGGACGCGCGCGTGGTGGTGTACGGCCCCGAGGTCTCTCAAGACGAGATTCCGAAGACCGCGATTCGCGCCTATCCCTCCCGCTACGTCTCGTCCTGGACCATGAAGGACGGCGGCCAGGTGACCATCCGTCCCATCCGGCCGGAGGATGAGCCGGCCATGGCGCGGTTCCACGAAACGCTCTCCGAGCGCAGCGTGTACCTGCGCTATTTCCATTTCATGAACCTCGAGCAGCGCATCACCCACGAGCGCCTGACGCGCATCTGCTTTATCGACTACGATCGCGAAATGGCGCTGGTGGTGGAGCGCCGCAACCCCGAGAGCGGCGAGTCCGAAATCCTGGGAGTGGGCCGCCTGAGCAAGATCCACGGAACCACCGAGGCGGAAGTCGCCGTGCTGGTGAGCGACCGCTACCAGGGCCGCGGGCTCGGCAAGGAGCTGCTGGCCCGGCTGCTCATCATAGGCGCCAATGAGAAGCTGACCAGACTTACCGCCGATATTTTGCCGGACAATCGCAATGTGCTGCGGATCTGCGAAAAGCTCGGGTTCTCACTGAAGCACTCGCCGGACGACGAGGTGGTCCACGCCGAATTCAAGCTGTAGCGCCCTACCCGCCCGGTTGCCAAAGTATGGATTGTGACTCATACTGGTAGATATGAAAGTCGGCGAGCGTGGACAGGTCACCATACCGAAGGAAATCAGGGACCGCTTCGGGCTGCGCCCCAATGCGGAGGTGGAGTTCCACCTGGTCGGCGGGTCGATCGTTCTCAAGAAGGCGCCGCGGAAGCTGGCGCTCAGGAAGTGGAAAGGGCGCTGCAAGGAGAACTTTTCAGCTCTCGGGTATTCGTCCGTGGACGAATTTATCGATGATGTTCGTGGCCGATGATCACGGCAATAGACACCAACGTACTGCTGGATGTCCTGATTCCCAACGAGAAGTTCTTTGAGCTTTCGCTGCGTGCCATCGAGGAAGCGGCGGGCGAGGGATCCTTGGTGGTCTGCGACGTGGTCTACGCCGAGCTTTGTGTTCAGTTCACCACCCAGCGTGGATGCGACGACTTTTTGGAAAGCAATGAGATTCGCGTCGAGCCGCTCAGCCGGGCTGCCCACTTTCTGGCCAGCAGGATCTGGCTCTCGTATCGGAGGCGAGGCGGGCCACGTCCGCAAATCCTGGCGGACTTTCTCATTGGGGCACACGCCATGACACAGGCGAACAGGTTGGTTTCACGCGACCGCGGCTTCTATCGAAAGCTGTTCCCATCGCTGAGCGTCATCGACCCGGCTCGCAACCGCCCCGCGGCCGAGACAGAACGGGAGCAGCCATGACCGCGGGACGGGCCGTTCCCACAGTGGTCATTGTGGGCAGGCCCAACGTAGGAAAGTCCACCCTTTTTAATCGCATCACGGGCGAGCGGCGTGCCATCGTCGGCGACGAGCCAGGCATCACGCGCGACCGCATGCATGGGTTTGCCGAGCACCACGGCCTCCGCTTCGAGGTGATCGACACCGGCGGCATCGTGGTCCATGACCAGGAGTACATACCGGCGCAGATCCTCCGCCAGGCCGAGGTGGCGCTCAACCAGGCCTGTCACATCATTTTCCTGGTGGACGGCCGTGGCGAAATCACCGGCGCCGACCGCGACCTGGCCCAGATGCTCCAGCGCCTCGGCAAGCCGGTCACCCTGGCGGTCAACAAGATCGACACCGCCGAGCGCGACAACCTGGCCTACGAGTTCCACCGCCTGGGAATCGCGGATGTGTTCCCGGTTTCCTCCGAGCACGGCATCGGCATCGACGCCCTGCTCGACCATGTCACCGCTGGCTTCCCCGTGGGGCAGGTCCCCGACCTGCCCGGCGAGGCCATCAAAGTCGCCATCATCGGGCGTCCCAACGTGGGCAAATCGACGCTGCTGAACGCCCTCACCGGCCAGGAGCGCGCCATCGTTTCGCCCATCCCCGGCACCACCCGCGACGCGGTGGATGAGAAGGTGACGCACGAGGGCACGGAGTACGTGTTCATCGATACCGCCGGCATCCGCCGCAAGGGCAAGACCAGGCTCATGGCCGAGAAGATGAGCGTGGTCATGGCCCGGCGCCACATCCGCATGGCGCACGTGGTGCTGCTGGTGTTGGACGCCACCGAGGGCGTGGTGGGGCTCGACTCCACCATCGCCGGGTATGCCCACGAGGGCGGCCGCGCGCTGATCATCTGCGTCAACAAGTGGGACCAGATCAAGGGGCAGGCGGGCCAAAAGAAGCGCGAGTTCGAGCGCGCGGTCCGGGACCAGTTCAAGTTCCTGGATTACGCGCCGGTGGTGTTCCTCTCCGCCCGGACCGGCGCGGGCGTGGCGCCGCTATTCCGGCTGATCCGCGAGGTATTCGAATCGGCTTCGCGGCGTATCTCCACCGGCGAATTGAACCGCTTCCTGGAGAATCTGCGCTTCGAAGAGCGCAAGATCTTTTACATCACGCAGCACTCCATCCGGCCGCCTGCGTTCGTGGTGTTCACCGATCGCGGCGGGCTGCTGCACTTCTCGCACCAGCGCTACCTGGTCAACCAGCTCCGGCGGCGCTTTGGTTTTCGCGGCACTCCCATCTCGCTGGAGACGCGAGCCAAGGGCGCGTCCCGGCAACGCTGACAGTTTGCGTTTGCCTTTTCCCGGCCCTCGCCTTTAGACTGGAGTAGCAGTATCATGGACTTTTCTATATCCAATTCAGGAGGGTGGCCATATGTGGAATAAACGCCGGGAAGAGGAACAGCCAAGGCCTTTTATCCCGCCGAGTCCAGCCCCAGTGGCGCCAAACCCCATAGAAGCGAAGAAGGAGGTTACACCTGTGTCGAGCACGCCCATCGGGAGATTCGAGCCGGAGAATCGCGTGAGCGCGGCCACCGTCGGCAAGGCCGTCAAGATTGTGGGCAATATTTTCAGCAAGGAAGACCTGTACGTCGATGGTGAAATCGAAGGCACGGTGGAAGCCCTGGAGCACAAGCTTACCATCGGGCCCCACGGCACCGTGCACGCCGGCATCAAGGCGCGCGAGGTGGTGGCCCTCGGCAACATCCAGGGCGACGTGGAAGCTTCCGACAAAATCGAGATTCACAAGGAGGCCAAGCTGGTCGGCAATATCCGCACCTCCCGCATCATCATCGAGGACGGCGCCTATTTCAAGGGCAGCATCGATATCGTGAAGCCCGAACCGGCCAAAGCGCCGGCCAAGCCGGCGGCCGCCCCCGCGCCGGCCGCTGCCGCCAGCCCGGCGGCGCTGCCGTTCGGCGCTCCGGAAGTCAAGCGGTAAGCCGCCGAGGACCTCGATGGAGCTTCCAGGGCCGCTGAAGGGAATGATGGGCGGACCCCGCGGTGCGCCGTCCGCGAACGGGCCGGCCAATCCCGCCGGGGTGCCCTCGGGGCCCGGCCGCCCGCTCGATTCTTCGTGGCGCCCGGACGGCGGCACGGCCAACGCCGTGCGGCCCAGCCGGGGTCTGGAGGAGTTCTTCGGCTACATCCGCGGCCAATCGGGCCTCACCATTCTCGATCTCGGAGGCGCCAGCCAGCAGAACGTCAGTTTCATCACCGGCCTGGGCCACCGCCTCTACTCCGAGGACTTCCTCTGGATTCTGAGCGACACCTTCGGCGAAGACAGCGCCGCCGATCAATCCAACCCCGGCCGCATCGACTACTTCCTCCGCCAGGCGCTGGATCATCCCCGCGCCCACTTCGATGGCGTCTTGATCTGGGACGTCCTGGAGTATCTCGCGCCCGCCTTGCTGAACGCCGTGGTCGAGCGGCTCCACAAAACCGTGCGCCCCAAGAGCTACATGCTGGCCTTCTTCCACTCCGACGACAAGCTCGAAGCCGTGCCATCGTACACCTTTCGCATTCGGCAGATGAACGCGATCGAAGTGGTGCAGCACGGTATGCGCCGTCCCGCGCAGTTGTTCAACAACCGGAGTCTCGAGAAACTCTTCGGGCGCTTTGAATCCCAGAAGTTCTTCCTGACCCGGGAGCGGCTGAGGGAAGTGATTATCAAGGCGTAGTACGCCATTTCAGAGGTTCGGGCGCGCATTCCGGCCCACCGCTCCCTGACGGTCGCGGCTCAGTACGATGCCCCATTCTGAGCCGCGACCGTCAGGGAGCGGTCTTCCCATCCGTGAGTGAATCCGGGAAACCGTGTACCAAGGGAGCGGTTCTTCGTTCCAGCAACGGGGGACCGCTTCAATTCCGCTTCGAGTGGCGCTATGATGGCGGACGCTGATAGCGCGAAGGAGATCTTTCTAAAATACGTCTACTGCCCGTTGTTCTTCTCGTCCCGGTTTTGTCCTGGACCGCGTGGGGCCAGACCTCTTTCTCGCGAATCAGAACACGGTCCTGCGGTTGGACGTCACGGCGAGGCGCCGGGACAGGTGGCCGGGCTGATGCAACTCAACGTGCAGATCCCGTCAAACGCGCCATCGGGCAACCTGTCGATCACAGTGTCGATTGGCGGCAACACCAGCCAGAACGGCGTCACAGTGTCGGTGCAGTGACCGGAGTGTTAGAGTTGGAGGTATGAAGTACCCAGTTGCTCTGATGCCAACCGAAGAAGGGTACAGCGTCTCTTGCCCCGGTCTGCCCGGGTGCTGGTCGCAAGGCGCGACGGAAGAGGAAGCGTTGGCCAACATTCAGGACGCGATTCGCGAATATCTCGCAGTCGCTAAAGAACTGGCGGGCCGGCAGAACCTGAGGGAAGTGGAAATCCCGGCGTAGCGCGTGCCGAAGATACCTGGGATCCCCCACCTTCGGCTGTCAGGGCGCTTGAAAAGGCCGGCTTTCAAGTCGCGAGGCAAGGCAAGCACATCGTCATGACCGACGGCAGGCGGATCGTGACCATCCCAAGGCACGACCCCGTGGACGCGCTCACGATGGGTGGTATTGTCCAGGATGCCGGCCTTACGCCGCAGCAATTCCGCCAACTTCTCTGAGACCGCTTAAGCCAGCTCCGCCTCACCGGTACTTGCCCGTCACGCCGTTCCAGCGCACCTTTAGCGGGTCTAGAAACGCCGTCATCCCACGCCACAGGCTCACCTTGGTGCCGGCCACGTCGTTCCATCGCACCGGCACTTCCACGGCGCGGTAACCCAGCCACCGCGCGATGTACAGCACTTCGACGTCGAACCCGAACCCCTCCAGTCGCTGCCGCCCGAAGATCTCCCGCGCCGCGCGCGCTTCAAACAGCTTGAATCCGCACTGTGTGTCCCGGAACGGCAGCCCCGTAATCAGGCGCACCACCAGGTTGAAGAAGCGCCCCATGGTCTCGCGGAAGAACGGCTGGCGCACGCCGATGAGCGAGCGGTCCACGGCGCGCGAGCCGATCGCCACCTGCGCCTGCGCGCTGGCGGCTGCGCTCCACAGCTTATCCAGTTCCTCAATGGGCGCGGAAAGGTCGGCATCCGTGAACAGCGCCCACTCGCCTTTGGCCTCAATCATGCCGTGGCGCACGGTATATCCCTTGCCGCGGTTGCCGGGGTTCTCGAGCACCCGCGCGCCCGCCGCGCGCGCCGCCTCCGCCGTGCCGTCGCGCGAGCCGTCGTCCACCACCACGATTTCCGCAAACTCCCACGCGGAACGGCCCAGGTACTCCAGCACCTTCCGCATTGTGTCCGGCAGCCGCTGCGCTTCGTTGTAGGCGGGAATGATAATGGAAATGGATCGTCGCAAAGGAAATCTTATATTATCGTAGTTCCCGCAAAGGAGACGTATTTGTCGCTGGAAGATGAGCTTCTCAAGCAGCGCCTGTCGCGGATCCGCGAGATCGAGGCGCTGGGATACCACGCCTACGGCCGCCGTTTCGAATTCACTGAGGCCATCCCCGAGATCGTCTCCGGCTATGGCGGGAAGACCGCGGAAGAGCTTTCGCCCGAGGTGCGCGTCCGCGTCGCCGGCCGCCTCATGACGCTCCGCCATATGGGCAAGGCGGGCTTCGCCCACCTGCAACAGAACGGAGAGCGCCTTCAGATCTACGTGAAGAAGGACGCGGTGGGTGAGCGCGATTTCCAGCTTTTCAAGCTGGTCGATATCGGCGACATCATCGGCGTGGAGGGCTATCTGTTCCGCACCCGCACCGGCGAGCTGACGGTTCACGCAGAAAAACTCGAGTTCCTCTCCAAGACCCTGCTCTCGATGCCCGAAAAGTGGCACGGCCTGGAGGACGTTGAACTGCGCTACCGGCAGCGCTATCTCGACCTCATCGCCAATCCCGAGGTGCGCCAGGTGTTCGTCAAGCGCGCGCGGCTTATCAGCTCCCTGCGCCGCCAGCTCGAGGGCCGCGGCTTCATCGAAGTCGAAACCCCCATGATGCAGCCGCTCTACGGCGGCGCCACCGCACGCCCCTTTGTCACCCACCACAACACGCTGGATATCGACCTCTACCTGCGCATTGCACCCGAGCTTTACCTGAAGCGCCTGGTGGTGGGCGGCCTCGATCGCGTCTACGAAATCAACCGCAATTTCCGCAACGAGGGCCTGTCCACCCAGCACAACCCCGAGTTCACCATGCTCGAGTTCTACCAGGCCTACACCGATTACCGCGGCCTGATGGATTTTTCCGAGGAGTTGCTGGCGCAGGCGGCCCGCGACGCCATCGGCGCGTGCGCCGTGGAATACGAGGGGCACCAGCTCGATTTCAGCCGACTCGTGCGCTACAGCATGCGCGAAGCCATAGTGCACTTCTGGGAAGGGGACGGCCGCCCCACCCTGGAGGACGTTGCCGACCCCGACTGGCTCCTCCGCCATTCCGACCGGCCCACCCCCGGCGAGGCCCTCGCCGATCTGTTCGAGCGCCGCGTCGAGGCCCAGCTTATCCAGCCCACCATCATCTACGATTACCCCGTGGAAACCTCGCCGCTCTCCAAGAACAAACCCGAGGACCCGGCTTTCGTCGAGCGCTTCGAAATCTATGCCGCCGGCATGGAGATCGGCAACGCCTACACCGAGCTGAACGATCCCCAGGAACAGCGGCGCCGCTTCGAAATGCAGATCGCCATGCGCGAGCGCGGCGACGAAGAAGCCCACCAGATGGACGAGGATTACGTGCGCGCGCTGGCTTACGCCATGCCGCCCACCGGGGGCGAAGGGATAGGCATAGACCGCCTCACCATGATCCTGACCGGATGCCGCTCCATCCGCGATGTGATCCTGTTCCCGCTGCTGCGGCCGGAAGGCCCCATCGGCTTGGCCGCCATGCTGCGCGAGCTCGACAGCCTGTGAACTCTCGCTTCGAGATCTTCATCGCCGCCCGCTATCTGCGGGCCCGCCGCAAAGAGGCGGTGATCTCCGTCATCACCGCCATCTCCATCGTCGGCGTGGCTGCGGGCGTGATGGCTCTCATTGTCGCCATGGCCGTCAACAACGGCTTCCACAACACCCTCCAGCGCAACCTCCTGGGCGCGATGGCCCACATCAACGTGCTCGAGAAAGATCCCGGCAGCGGCATCGAAGACTGGCGCGGGATGGTGGCGCGCCTGCGTAAGCTGCCGCACGTCACGGCCGTCTCACCCGCGCTGTACGCTCCTGTTTTCCTCTCCGGCCCGCTGCAATCCAAGGGCGCGGTGCTCAAGGGCATCGACCTGAATTCCGAGCTGGCCATCAGCGACACGCTGCGCCATCTCAAAGCCGGCTCGCTCGGCCGCTTGCGGGACCCCGGCGCTTCGCCTCCCGGCATCATCCTCGGCTCGCGCATGGTCGAGGACACCGGCATGGTGCTCGATTCGCGCATCAACGTAGTGAGCCCGCAGGGCGAGCTGACGCCCTTCGGCGTGCGGCCGAACATCCGCCCGTTCCGCGTCGCCGGCACGTTTGAAACCGGGTTCTACGACATCGACGACAATTGGGTTTTCACCTCCATCGAAGCCGCGCAGAAGGCGCTCTCGCTCCAGGACGTTGTCAACCAGATCGAGCTCAAGGTGGACGATTTGAACCGCGCGCCGGAAATCGCCCGCGACGTGGAAAAGGCCGCCGGCCCGCGCTACACCACCACCACCTGGATGGAGCGCAACCGCCAGTTGCTGAATGCGCTACGGATGGAGCGCGCCGTGACCATCATCACCATTGGGCTGATCGAGCTGGTGGCCGCGCTCAACATCCTGATCGTGCTGGTGATGATGGTGATGGAAAAGTATCGGGATATAGCAATCCTCATGTCCATGGGCGCGCGCCGCCCCCAGATCCGCCGCATCTTCATGCTGCAAGGCGTGCTCATCGGAATCGTCGGCAGCACCATCGGTCTCGGCGTGGGTTACACGCTCTGCTACTTCGCCGACAAATATCGCTGGGTCCGGCTGGATGAGACGGTTTACTCGCTGAGCTTCGTCCCCTTCGAGCCACGCTGGGTGGATGGCGTGTGGGTGGCGGCGGCGGCCATCCTGGTGAGTTTCCTGGCCACCATCTACCCCGCCCGCAACGCCACCCGCATCGTACCCGCCGAAATTCTGCGGTACGAATAGCGTCACTTCGAGCCCAAATCAATCAGTTCGTCCCAGCCAAGAGCATATCCCAAAGCGCGCTTCACCTCCCTGTGCCGCGATGGTGCCAGAGAGCCTGCGCGGCAATCCAGCCATTGCCGCGCCGCGGTGCGGAGATTATCCAGGTTTGCGACACACGGCGACGACAAGCCCTCCCGGCTGCCCAGTCGGACTTCCACGGGAATCGCCCGGATCGTCGTGGTAATCTCTGCGACCACGAACTTGCTGAGGTATTGGTAGGCGTCGTTGCGGCTCAACAGCAACACGGGCCGTCGGCCCGCCGAAGCCGGCAAATTCGCCCACCAGATTTCGAACTGTCTCACGCCTTGAACTCCTCGGGCGCAGACCAGTCGTCGGCGTCCA
The DNA here is from genome assembly GCA_963768385.1 of Bryobacterales bacterium. Lineage (GTDB taxonomy): Bacteria > Acidobacteriota > Terriglobia > Bryobacterales > Bryobacteraceae > Fen-178. The sequence goes on along the minus strand of CAVYHQ010000008.1, from coordinate 27,419 downwards.
ATGCCGAATCCGGCTGTTTGCGGTACGCATCACGCATCGCGCGGTACTCGGCCTGGCGGACTGCCTTGCGTATTGCCCGGCGAACAAACTCCGATCGTTGTCGTTTACCGGGTTCCGCTACGCGGTTCAGCGCATTCAACGTCTGTTCGTCCAGTTGGACCAGGAGCGGCTTCATATATTTCAATTATATAGAGAGATCATATCGAACGTGTAAGGGGCACTCCCGTGCGACCATAGGCTCGGGAGAGATGTCATTATGGCTGCCAAGAAACTGCTCATGCTGGTCGGCGATTACGTTGAAGACTACGAAGTGATGGTTCCCTTCCAGGCGCTCCTCATGGTGGGGCATTTCGTCCATGCGGTCTGCCCCAACAAGCGGGCTGGCGATTCCGTGCGCACGGCCATCCACGATTTCGAGGGCGACCAGACCTACAGCGAAAAGCGGGGTCACAACTTCGCGTTAAATGCCACGTTCGACGAGATTCGCCCCGAGGATTACGACGCGCTCATCATCCCCGGCGGACGCGCGCCGGAGTACATCCGGCTCAACCCCCGCGTGCTGGAGATCGTGCGCCATTTCGCCGATTCCGATAAGCCCATCGCCGCCATCTGTCACGCCGCGCAGGTGCTGGCGGCGGCGGGCGTGCTGGCTGGAAGATCGTGCAGTTGCTACCCCGCGGTAGCGCCCGATGTCACCGCCGCGGGCGGAACGTATGCCGAGGTCGCCATCGACCAGGCGCACACCTGCGGCAAGCTCGTCACCGCGCCGGCCTGGCCTGCGCATCCCGCCTGGCTCTCACAATTCCTGCGGGTTCTGGGCACGCGCATCGAACCCTGACCAAAGGCCTTTATCCCTCAGATCGGCTATAATCGCTTGCATGAAACGTTCCGATCTCGGCCGTTGGCCAGTTTGCCTGTGCTTTCTATGGCTCGGCGCTTACGTCTTCGCGACCCCGCCGCCGGGCGGTTACCACCTGCTCAAGAAGATCCCTTTGAGCGCGGCGCCGGGTGGCGGCGAGTACTTCGATTACATTACCGTGGATGCCGCCGCGCGCCGCCTCTACCTGTCGCACGGCACGGAAGTTAAAGTGCTCGATGCCGATAGCGGGGCCGTGGTGGGCAACATTACCGGTTTGAAGCGCGACCACGGAGTTGCCCTGGTCCCCGAGCTTGGCCGCGGATTCATCAGTGACGGAGATGCCGGACAAGCGGTCATCTTCGATCTCAAGACGCTCGAGACCATCGGCCAGGTGAAAGCCGATCACGATGCGGATTCCATTATTTACGACCCCGCCTCCAAGCGCATATTTGTCTTCAACGGCGACCCCAAGAGCTGCACCGTGATCGATCCCGCCAAGGGAACCGTGGTGACGACCATCGCGCTCGGCGGCTCTCCGGAGCAGGCCGTCGCCGATGGCAAGGGAATGATCTACGACAATCTCGAAGACACCAATGAGGTGATCGCGATTGATTCGCGCACGCTTCAGATCAAATCGCGCTGGCCGGTGGCGCCCGCCGGACAGCCCGTATCCATGGCCATGGACCGGCAGCACCGGCGGCTTTTCATCGGAGGCCGCAACCCCAAGCTCTTCGTGGTCATGGATGCCGACAATGGAAAAATCGTCGGCCCGCCGTTTCCCATCGGCGACCGTGTGGACACCAACGTCTTTGACGCCGAAACCGGCGTAGTGGCCTGCTCCACGCGCGAGGGCACCATCCACGTCTTCCACGAAGACTCTCCCGACAAGGTCACTCTGGTCGAGACCGTCAAGACCGAGTTCGGAGCCAAGACCATGGGCCTCGATTCGAAGACGCACAACCTCTTCGTGGACACGTCGGATTTTGGCCCGGCCGACGCCGCCGCCAAACAGCAGCCCAGGCCGATTCCCGGAACGTTCCGCCTGCTGATTTACGGACGCTGAAGAAAGGCGAAAGCAATCAGCCCTGGCGGCAGCGCACGGACATCTCGGCGGTCTTGTAGGAGGCGGGCGGCGGCAGCTTGGGCGGTGGTCTGCGACGCGGCAGACGGCCGCTCTCGATCTCTTGCCGCACCACGGGCGCCAACTGCTGGAACATCACCCACGCCTTCACACTTTCGCCGATCCTCGTCAAGTGGACGGTGTCCCAAAACAGATCCGGGTCCCGCGGCAACACCCCGGCTACATCCAGGAAGGGAATACCGCGGCTCGCCGCGTAGCGGCGGTACACCAGGTTCTGAAAGTCGGTCAGACGACGGATCTCGCCGTAGCGCAGCGGCCAAAACTTCCGGTTCAACTCCACATAAATGTTCTGGTGGGCCACCGGTGAGAGGACCAGTTCTTCGCTGGCCAGCCGCGTGAACGAGCACAGCAGCAGCCGGCCGCCGCCCGGACGGAGCGCCTCGCGAATGCTGTCCAGGTCGTGCACGATGGTGGGCAAATTGAGCGGCAGGTTGGGGCTGTCGACGTCGGGCGCCTGTTGGTCCACCCCGTCGGGCCACTTCAGATAGTGCCAGGGCTTCCGTGGTTCGCCGCCGGCCGTCATGGTTGCCCGCGCTATCAGATCTCCAATCGCCGAGCGCGTACGAAACAGTTCCAACGCATTGTGCAGCAGCATGCTGCCCGGGCGCCAGGCTACCAGGTTGACAGCCGTGAACTGATTGGAGCCTTCGTAGTAGACCACCAGGTCGGGGTCGAGCGCCGCCAGTTCGTCGCGCACGATGGCGGCGATGTCTTCCGAATTGATGCCCTCGCGGCCCGCGTTCAGGACTTCGAAATGCACGTCGTCGCCATGGGCCTGGGCATACCGATTCAGCCAGAACACCACGCGTTCTCCCGACGAAAATGCGAAGGTTGGTGATGGTGGTGGAAGCACCCGCAAATGCGACACGAATCGTCTTGGGCGGCTTCACCAGGGCGATCTCCGGGCCCCTCAGGCCGAACTGGTTCGTCACCAGTCCCGACGGCAGGGTGCTGCCGATCGGGAACCGGTAGATAGGATGCCTGCTTCCGGCGGGCGGATCGAATGCGGTTACGGTGTCGGGATAGTTCTTGAAAACGCCGTTGGCGCGGCACGCCTCGCTCTCGATATACTTCCGGTTCCAGACATACTCCGCCTGTGACGGATAGATGCCCCGGCGCTCGAAGTCCCGGTAGCGGTCCATCGCCGCTGGCGCAGGCATGGTTCGGTTGGTGAGCGGAGGCGGGTCCTCCAGAAACCAACGGCGGTCCGTATCCGCGAAAGCGGGAAGCTCGGCGACGCGACGGATGGCGTTGCTCAACTCGTCCGGAGTCTCCGGTGCGGTGGCCACGGCGGGCAGTTTCGGGCGAAACCGCGCCAGCGCCCGCAATCCGCCTTCACACAACAGCAATGCCGCAACAGTCGACACTACAGCCAGCAGAAGCGATTTCCGATCGATCACGGGACCCACCATTATAAGCGGCGGGCAGTACCTAGGATGGCCATGCTGTTATAATGCGTGTTCTCGTAAAGGTCAAGATGATGCGCGTCCGCCCGGATTCGGGGGCACACCACGAACATTCTGACTTCTTCTGAGGCCATAGTCAAGGTCTCTTCCGACCGCGGTCTTGGCGTGGTGTTCTCCGCGTTTTTCGCCCTGGTATGCATTCTGCCGATGCTGCGCGGCCACTCTGTCCGCTGGTGGGCGCTCGGCGTGAGCCTGCTGTTCCTCTGCAGCGCGCTGGCGGCCCCCCGCGTGCTCCATCCACTCAATCTGCTGTGGGCCAAACTGGCCGTGCTGTTGCACCATATCGTTAGTCCGGCGGCCATGGCGCTGGTGTTCTTTCTCGCGTTTACACCCATGGGTTTTCTCTTGCGGGCGTTTGGAAAAGACCTCCTCCGCTTGCGGCGCAGCCCCCACGCCGATTCATACTGGATTCCTCGCGATCCACCAGGGCCGCCGCCGGAAACCATGATTCACCAGTTCTGAGACATGAGGTTTTGAGATGCTTTCTTTTTTGCGTGAATTCACGCTTTTTCTCCGGGTTCGGAAGAAGTACTGGCTGGTGCCGATCTTCGTGATCACGCTCCTGGTTGCGGTCCTGCTGGTGTTAGCCAAGAGTTCAGCCGTCGCGCCCTTTATTTACACGGTGTTCTAATATTACAACGTTAAGTATTGACTTTTGATTTTGAGCCTGGTACGCTCGGGCATGACCGAGAACCAGATCGTCAAGTGCCGGCAGCGGCTGGAGCGATTCTTACTCGACTTGCTGGAGCCAATCGGTCGCAGCGAGCGGCGGCATTGGGGAGAACTGTATGTGCGGGGTCTGCTGCAGGACGGCGAACGAAAGTCGATCGAGCCGATGGCCGCCCGCTTACCGGATGGGAATGTACAGGCGATGCAGCAGTTCGTCGGGCAGAGCCCTTGGGAGTGGCAGGAAGTTTGGGCGCGGTTGGGAAAGCGGATGACAGCGGAGTTGGAACCCGATTCCGCCTGGGTGGTGGACGACACCGGATTTCCCAAACAGGGCGAGGATTCAGTGGGGGTAGATCGGCAGTATTCCGGAACGCTGGGCAAAACGGGCAGTTGCCAGGTGGCGGTGAGTCTCCATCATGTGGGCGAGCAGGGGAATGCGGTTCTGGGCTGGCGATTGTATCTGCCGGAGACTTGGACCAAGGATATGGAGCGTCGCCAGGCGGCCGGGGTTCCCGAAGAAGTGGTCTTTAAGAAGAAGTGGGAGTTGGCGCTGGATCTGATCGATGAAGTAAGGGATTGGGGCGTGCCGGACCGGGTTGTGCTTGCCGATGCGGGATACGGAGAGGCAACGGAGTTTCGCGACGCGTTGGAGGAGCGAGGTCTCCGCTACGCGGTTGGCATCGCGCCGCAAGTCGGAGCGTGGATCAAACCACCCAAGATCAAAGTGCCGGAATATAGCGGGCGTGGCGCTCCGCCGAAGAAATGGGACTATGGGGACCAACGGCCGAGTTCGGTAAAAGACTTGGCGCTGAAGGCCAAAGGTTGGAAAAAGGTTCGTTGGCGGGAGGGGTCGAAGGGCTGGCTGGAGTCACGCTTCCTGACTATGCGGGTACAGCCCTCCCACGGATTCGTCCATGGGCATCCACCACACAAGGAAACCTGGCTGCTGGTGGAGTGGCCGGAGGAAGAGAAGGAACCGGCCAAATACTTCTTCTGCGATCTGCCGGCGAGCTACACCCTGCGCCGGCTGGTGCGTATCGCCAAGTGCCGCTGGAAAATCGAACAAGACTACCACCAACTCAAGGAAGAACTCGGCTTGGATCACTACGAAGGAAGAAGCTGGAATGGCTGGCACCATCATGTGACGCTGGTGATGTTGGCATACTCCTTCTTGACCCTCGAGACCTTGCGCAGTAAAAAAAACTTCTGGGTGGACCCTGCCGAGGACCCGTCGTGAAATCCAATACTTGCTCTTCACATGGACGGGCAACTGTGCCTACTGCGGAGCCGCAGTGGACCATTCGCGGAGTCCGTAGCACTTAACGTTGTAATACTAAGTGCTGATCCTGGGCATCTCCGCCTTCTATCACGACAGTGCCGCCGCGTTGGTCAAGGATGGGGAGATCCTGGCAGCCGCTCAGGAAGAACGGTTTACCCGCAAGAAACACGATCCCGGCTTTCCTCATCGCGCAGTCGATTACTGCCTGGCCGAAGGCGGTGTTTCGCTGGCGAACATCGATCAGGTTGTGTTCTATGACAAGCCGTTCCTGAAATTCGAACGGTTGGTGGAAACCTATCTCGCCTTTGCGCCGCGCGGCTTGCGCTCCTTTCGCATGGCCATCCCGCTTTGGATCCGCGAGAAGCTTTTCCAGAAAGACATCCTCGGAAAAGAGTTGGGAATGCACGGTTCGTTCGATCTCCGGCGACTTCTGTTCACCGAACACCATCAGAGCCACGCGGCCAGCGCCTTCTTCTGCTCGCCGTTCGAGGAGTCGGCGATTCTCACCATGGATGGCGTGGGCGAGTGGGCCACTACGTCGGTGGCCCACGGCCAGGGCAACCGGCTTCGGATACTGAAGGAGATCCATTTCCCGCACTCGCTGGGCCTGCTCTACTCGGCGTTTACTTACTACACCGGCTTCAAGGTAAATTCCGGCGAATACAAGCTCATGGGCCTGGCGCCCTATGGCCAGCCGAAGTACGTACAGGCCATTCTCGACAACCTGGTGGATGTGAAACCCGATGGATCGTTTCATCTGAACCTGGAGTATTTCGATTACTGTGCCGGGTTGCAGATGACCTCGAAGAAGTTTCACCGGCTTTTTGGAGGCGCCCCGCGCAAACCGGAGGAGCGCCTCGCTCAACGCCACATGGATCTGGCTGCGTCGATCCAGGCGGTCCTCGAGACGATCATTCTGAAGCTCACGCGCGCGCTCGCCGCCGAGACATCTTCCCGGAATCTCTGTCTGGCCGGGGGCGTCGCCCTCAATTGTGTCGCCAACGGCAAGATCTTGCGCGATCGCAGCTTCGACCGCATCTGGATTCAGCCCGCTGCCGGCGACGCCGGTGGGGCTCTGGGCGCCGCACTGGCAGCTTACCACCTCTATGGCGGCCGGCCGCGGAAGGCGGACGGTCGCAACGACAGCATGAAAGGCGCCTTCCTCGGCCCCCGATTCGCGCAGGATGAAGTAGAGAAGCGGTTGCGCGCCGCGGGCGCCAGATTCACCGTTCTGGGCGATCGCGAGCTGCTCAGTTCTTGCGTGGATAGCCTCGTCGGCGGCCAGGCGCTCGGGTGGTTTCAGGGCCGCATGGAATTTGGCCCGCGCGCCCTGGGAGCCCGCTCGATCCTGGCCGACGCCCGTTCCCCCGCCATGCAATCCGTCTTGAATCTGAAAGTCAAGTATCGCGAATCCTTTCGTCCCTTCGCTCCTTCCGTCTTGCGCGAACAACTCACCGAATGGTTCGAACTGGATGCCGACAGCCCCTACATGCTGCTGGTGGCCGGCGTCGCGGCCAGCCGCCGCAAGCCCATCACCGTCGAACAGGAAGAGCTTTTCGGCATGGAGAAGTTGAAAGTGCCACGTTCCGAAATCCCGGCCGTCACTCACGTGGATTACTCGGCGCGCATTCAGACTGTTCAGCAGGATACGAATCGCCGCTATCACGCCCTGTTGACCGCGTTCCAGCAACGCACCGGCTGCCCCGTGATCGTGAATACCAGCTTCAACGTGCGTGGCGAGCCGATGGTCGGCTGTCCCGAAGACGCCTTCCGCTGCTTCATGGGCACCGAAATGGAATCGCTGGCTGTGGAGAACTGCTTCCTGCGGAAAGAAGACCAAGCCCCCGCCCTCAAGCGGAATTACTCCGAGGCCTTCGAGCTGGATTAAGCCGGCCGGCGCCGCGGCCGGCTAAAACCCCGCGCCCCGCAGCGCCAGCACGGCGTTCAATCCACCGAACGCGAATGAATTGGAGAGCGCGCACTCCACCTGCGCGCGCCGGGCGTGGTTGGGAATTACGTCCAGGTCGCACTGGGGATCGGGCTCACTGAAGTTGGCGGTGGGAGGGAGCACGCCGTCGCGGAGCGCCAGCGCCGTGGCCAGACACTCCAGGGCGGCCGCCGCGCCCAGCGCGTGCCCGTGCATGGACTTCGTCGAGCTGATCGCCAGCCGCTCCGCGTGCCCGCCGAAAACGGAGCGGATGGCCGCCACCTCGGTGGGATCGTTGGCGGACGTGGCGGTGCCGTGGGCGTTGATGTAGCCGATCTGCTCGGGCGCCAGGCCGGCATCGCGCAAGGCCGCCCGCATGGACCGCGCGGCGCCTTCGGCCGAAGGCTGCGTGATATGGCAGGCGTCGGCGGACATGCCGAACCCCACGATTTCCGCGTGGATGCGCGCACCCCGGGAGCGGGCGGCTTCCAGCGGTTCCAGCACCAGCATGGCGCCGCCTTCGCCCAGGATCATCCCCCGGCGGTCCCTGGAAAACGGGCGGCAGGTCTCCGGTGAAACCACGCGCATGGCCTCCCAGGCTTTCAGAATCCCGAAGCTGAAGGGCGCTTCGCTGCCGCCCGCGATGGCCAGGTTGGTCGAGCCCGCGCGCACCATCCAGAAGGCCTGGCCGATGGCGTGGCCGGCGGAAGAGCAGGCGGTGGAAATGGTGAAACTGGGGCCGGTGACGCCGAACTCCATGGAGATGTGGCTGGCGCCCGCGTTGGCCATGGTCTTGGGAATGGTCAGCGGGTGCACGCGGTTGTGGCCCAGCTTGTACACTTCTTGAAAGCCTATATCTTCGGTGCTCTGGCCGCCCACGCACGATCCCGTGATGATGGCGGCGGTCTCGCGAAGCGCGGGTGTCCACGAAACTCCGGCGTCAGCGACGGCCTCGCGGGCGGCGATCACGGCGAACTGCGCGAAGCGGTCCATGAAGTCGGCACGGCGGTCGTCAAAGTATGGCCGATGGCTGTAACCCCGCACCTCGGCGCCATTCTGGAAGCGGAGGTGGGAGCGGTCCGTGGATTCAATGGGGGCGATGCCGGAGCGGCCCTGGCGAAGCGCCTCCGTGAATTCCGCGATATTCCGGCCCACAGCGCAGATCGCGCCCATTCCGGTGATGGCCACGCGCCGCATGCGTTACTGGCCGGCCTTCGCGCCGTCAGCCTTGGCGGCGATCAGCTTCTCGACGCCCTCGCACATCTGGCGGACGTTGCGCACGTTGCGCACCTCCTCGTCGGGAATGCTGATATCGAATTCATTTTCGAGGGCGAAGAGGATTTCGACGGCATCCATGGAATCGATCCCCAACTGCTGGAAATCGCTCCCGATCGTGACCGTCTGAAGGGGAATGCGCTTGGAGGTGGCGATCACCTTCAGAACCCGTTGGATCAATTCGTCGGACATAGCAATCGGCTTACCGTTTCAAACTTATAGCCCCGGTCCAGCAACATGGGAACCAGGCGCCGGACGGCTTCCACGGTCACGCCGATATCCGGCCTGGCGCAAAGCTCGTGTCCGTCGTGAAGGCACAGGATAGCGCCATTCGAGACGCGCCGCGCCATGCGCTCGACAACCGCCTCCACCTTCAGATTCCAATCATAGCCGATTACAGTCCACATGACGCCGGTCAGGTCGAGCCGCCGCTGCGCCCGGCCCAGCCCGAACCAGCGCGCGCCGAAGGGAGGGCGGAACCAGGCGGGCCGGATGCCGGTGTGGGATTCGATGGCGGCCTGGGCGCGTTCCAGGTCCTGTTCGATGAAGCGGCGCGAGCGAAAGCAGAACAGCGGATGGGTGTGGCTGTGGTTGCCGATGTCGTGGCCGGCTTCGCCCACCGCGCGCGCCACGGCAGGGAGGCGCTCCACGTTGGCGCCGCACTGGAAGAAGGTGGCGGGCACATTGTGGCGGGCGAGGATTTCGAGGATTTGCGGAGTGCTCTCGCTGGGGCCGTCGTCGAAAGTGAGCGCCACGGCGCGGCGGTGGCGCGGCCCGCGCCACACGGAAGGCCCGAAGACGATCGAGGAGCGGCCCCGCACGGCCCAGGCCATGAAGGCGGCCGCGGCGCCCGCGGTGATTGCGTAGCCTGTCACCGAATTAAATGTCATTTGAAGCGCCGCTTGTAGAAGAAATCCAGGCCGAACAGGCCGTTCTCCTCGCGCAGGGCCACGGCGGACCACTGCTTGCTGAACGACCATTCCACTTGCACCACCTGGGGATTGCTGGTGGTGACGTTGGTGATGTAGGTGAAAATGATGTCGGGCGTCACCTGCTGCTCCAGCGTGAGGCGCGCCTGGGGGTTGTTCTCCACACCCGGCACCGTTGGATCGATCCGCAGGTTGCTCACGCCGAAAAACCGTTGCAGGCGGCCCGCCACGGGGCTGGCAATGGCCTGACCCAACAGCGCGGATGCGCCCATCTGCTCCCAGGATTGCGGCGTGGTGCTCTGCGCGGCGAGGAGCGTGGGGTCGGAGGTCGGGGTGCGGCCGGTAGCCAGCAGCGCCACAATCTCGTTGAACTGGAGCGGCGGATCGGAACGCGGCGTCAGGTTCAGCTTGTCCACCGGCCCGGAGACCGTGAGCATGACATCGATCCCGCGCGCCTTGGTTTCGAGATCGACGTCCAGAACAGGCTCCACTCTTAAGGGGTTATAGAACGCGATGGAACCCTGGTTGATGGCGAACCTGGTGCCGAAGAACAACAGTTGCCCTTGCGTAATGTTGATGCGGCCGATCAGAGCGGGATTGCTGGCGGTGCCGCGCAAGCGCAGGTTGGCTTCGGCCTGGAGGTTCTCGGTGAGAGAGGTTTCGAACTGGGTGTCGAAAGCGGTGTTGATCTGGACATCGAAATTCAGGCCCCCCAGCAGGCCGGTCCGGGCGGATGGCGTGCGGACGGGCTCGGCGGATTTCGCCAGCAGCGAGCTGACATCCGTTTCCGGATTGAAGCCGGCACGGCGGATGGTGATGGTTCCCGCGATCATGCTGCGATCCGACGTCCCGGTCAGATTCAAGCTGGCGTCCGCGATGGTGCTCACACCTTCGGGATAACGCACGCGCACCTGCCGGGCTTGCGCGTGCAGCCGGAAAATGACCGGACCGCCGCCGTAGCCGGCGAACCCGGAGATTTCGATCTTGCCGCCGCCGGTCTCGCCGCTCAAGCTCTGGATGGTGGCGCGGTCGCCGGTGAACAGGACCACGCCGCTGGCCCTCGATATGCCGTTGGGGAGATCGGCGATATCCATCGCCGCGTCGTGGAACTCCACGCGCCCGTTGACCTGGGGCGCGTCGAAGGGCCCGCGCACGGTGGCGTCGGCGGTGAGCGTGCCGGAAGCGTTGAAATCGCGACTGAATTCCCGTACGAGAGCCAGATCGACGTGGCCGCTCACCCGAAGATCCAATGCGCCTTTCCGGTCCAACGCCAACTTGCCAGTGACGCCGATCTCGGACGACCGTCCTACTAGGCGGGCGCTCTCCACCGTAATGACGGAATTGGCCATGGTGGCCACCAGGGGGCCGGAGTTGTGGAGAGTCAGCGCGGCGGCTGGCAGGCCGGCATCCGGCGCCGGGCCGATTTCGAATTTCGAAAGGCGCAATTCGGCCTTCATCAGTTGCGGCTTGAGCGCGGGACCATCGATGCGAAGCTGGCCTTCCACGGAACCCGCGAACCGCGAGGCGGCACCGGCAACCGAAGGCGCCATCCAAACGCGCAATCGGGCCAAGTCCAGACTGGAAAAGGCGACCGTGGCGCTGCCGGGGTAATCGCCTTCCAGACGCCACTCCCCATCGCCCCGTACGGTAGAGTCCGCGACGTCGGAGTCCAGGTGCGCTCGCAGCACCGGCCCCTCGGAATTGGCGGTGAGGTGGATGTCGCGGAGCGGCTCGCCCGTCCATTGCAGGCGGCGCAACCAAACATCGGCGTGGAGACCGGAGATGCGGAAACTCGGCTGCCCCAGTTCGAGATCTCCGCCGGCGGTTACCTGAATGGTCCCGTTAAGGCCCGGGCGAGCCTCCTGAAGCGTTCGGATCTGCTCCAGCGGCATGGCGTTGCTGGTCACCTGAAAGCGCAGGCGGCCGGTGTCGAAGCGATCCGGCGCGTGATCGAAGGTGGCGCTCAACCGGACCTGCTTGGCGCCCGCGGTGAGTTGCCCTGCGGCCAGCTCCACGGTGTGGCCGCGGTAGCTCAGGCGCGCCGTGAAGTGGTCGAAAGGTTCGTCGCGGAATGCGCCTTTGACCACGTTGACATCGGCGATGACCAGCGGATTTCCGATAGTCCCGGTCGACTGCGCGGTTGCATTGAGCGTGCCCGTGACGGGCGCCGCGAGGTCGGCCAAGGGAACGTCGCGGATGGTTCCGTTCCCAAAGATCAGGCTGCCGTCGCCCGTCTTCCACTGGTTCAGACCCACCGCCAGTTCGAATTGCGCGCGTGAAGGGCCGCGGGCGAGGGCGGCATTCCGCAGGCCCAGGTTCTCCGGCGATGCGGTCACGTCCGCGTCGAGGGAGTCGAAGCCCACTGTCCCGTATGAGAAGCGGGTGGCGCGCAGATGCCCGGCGATCCGCGGGTTATCCAGCTTGCCGGCGACCGTGCCATCGAATACCACGGCGCCGCCGCTGGCGAGCTTCGCCGGCAGCCCGGCGGCGCTCTGGCCCAGTGCGGGCAGAAGATCGTCGAGATCGCGGGTTTCAAGCTGAACGCGCATCTCGCGGCCAACAGCGCCGGAGAAGACGGCGCGCGAAGAAGGCAGCGTGACGGAGGAGCGGCCCAGATCCAGTATGCCGCTGCGCGCCTCGTAGCTGGCGGCAATCTGCCCGTGGACCGGCGGGCCTTCGGTCCCCGCGGGCGCCAGTTCCAGGTTGGTAGAAACGCGCAGTTCAATCGGCCGCAGCAGCGAGCCTTCCAGGCTCGCCTGGCCCGACGCCAAGGTGTCCCACGGCAGCCGTTCGGCGGTGTACAGGGCCGCCACGCGGCGGGCTTCGAAACCCGCAACCTCGCCGGTGACCGTGTAGCGATCCAGATTGCGAACCAGCACCTCGCCGCGGAAGCTGCCGCCCAGCGTGTTGACCGCCACGCCGTGGAATTCGAGATCGCGGCCGCGTAAACCGGCGGTGTAGATGCTGGCTTCCGCGGGAACCTGGCTGGTGAGGTTGACCTCGTTGCCCGAGAGCCGGACAGCGCTCAGCAGGATTCCCTCCTTTCCAGCCGCCAGCGCGCCATCGACGTGGAAACCTTGCAGGCGCACGAAAGAGTCGCGGTACCCCACGCCGTACGCGTGCAGGCGGCCGGTGGCGGAGTAGTCGGAAGATCCCGCCCAAACGGCGTTTCCGGTGACTTCGGCGGCGCCGCGCCGCAGTTCCTCCACGCGAAAGATCCGGGCCACGTCGGCGATGGACGCGCGCAGGTCGTATCGTAAAGAGCCGCGGGGCGAGACCAGGTCTTCGACCACGCCGGAGAAATCGATGCGGGAATCGCCCGTCGCGATCTTCGCGGAGGTGATGCCGATGCGGTCTTTCTCGAACGTCACCGCCATGGCGACATCCAACGGCACGGGCCCGTAGCCGCCCCACGCAACTTCGAGCGGCTGCATCCCGACATCGCCGCGGTAGCGCGGCCCGGCCCGCTCGTACAGGAACTTCGCGTTCAGGTTCCGGCCGCGCGCGTCGAAGGGGACCTGCCCGCGCGATTCGATCTCGAACACTCCGTTTTGCAGGCTGAAGCGGCCAATCGCCAGGTTGAGGATGGTCTCCGCCGCGGTGCGCCCGCCGCGGATCTTCGGCGCCGGCAGGTTGGTGCGGCCATCGGAATCGATGGTCAGGTAGACGCGCGGATCGACCACCTCGAGGTACTGAATGTTGACGCGGCGCTCGAGAATCGAAATGATCTTCAGACCCACGGCGACGGTTCGAGCGCGGAAGAGCGGAGGCTTGCCGGAAGGCTCCGTGCCGTGGATCGTGAACATCCCGACCTCGGCCCGAAGCCGCTTCCAATCGAACTGAAACGAGCCGGCTTCGACGCGGCCGCCGGTGGCCGTCTCCACCGTGCTCACCAGCCGCTCACGCACCTTTTCGTTGAACCAGGCGCTGCGGAGCACCAGGACAGCCGCCGCGGCGCTGCCGAGGACAAGGCCCGCGAGCCCGCCCGCGGCAATCCACCCGATGCGCTTGCGCGTCATTGGAACACCTCTTCGTGAAACACGATCTCGGTGCGATTGCGGGTCTCTTTGAGCCAGGAATTCATCTCCCGATCGGCTTGCTGGCCGGTGAGCGTCTGCTCGATGCGGTCGCGATGGTCTTCGAGCGCGATGCGCTGGCCGGGGTGGGCGGCTTCCGCCGCCGGCTTCACCACCTTGTCGAAGTACTCCTGAACGTCCTGGCCGGTCACCTGGACCCCGGATTGAAAGCGCACCTCGATGAACAACAGCAGCGTGCGCTGCCACAGCAGCAGATCCTTGACATCCTGATCGGTGATGCCGTAATCCGCCAGGGCGCGCTGGTATTCGGCGCCGGTGGGATAGTGCTGCTTGCGGAACGCCTCTAGAACAGGCGCCACCTCGGCGGCGGTGGGGACGGGGTAGCGGCTGATTTCCAATTCGCGGCGGATGAGGAGTTGCTCGACCATGCGCTCGGCGGTAGCCCGCTTCCCGGCCGGGCTGAAATCCGGCTTCACCCCGTTCAGAAAAGCGGCCACCCGGATTTCCCGATTGAGGTCGCTTTCGGCGATCACGCGATTGCCCACGGAGACGGCGATGCGATCGATGATCTCGGCGCGGGCGATCGCGGCCACCACCAGCAGGGCGACCGCCAGCCTAGCCCACCGCTCCCTAACGGTCGCGGCTCTGAGTGCAGCCTCGTGCCGAGCCGCAGAAGCGGCGGGTACCCCACCCGGCCCCTGGGGGTGCTGAACAGTTTTGGGGATTTCGGGGCCGAGACGCGAAATCTGCCGGCCGGCCGCACAGGTGGTCATGGCACTCTAACCACCTGTAGAAACCTGGGACCGGCTTCCGCAGACTGGCCCAGCGCCCCATGCGGGTGACGCATCTCGCTCGGGTGTGTGGAGTTGTTATCTATGCCGTTGTAAGCCATTCTTTTTCTGTTGGTTGCAGGCAACCGGAACCAAAGCGTAGAGAAGCTTTCTTTTTCGATTGGCGGGCTGTTGAGAATAAAGGGCTTCACCATGCAGAACCGTAAGCGTGCTTACGGAGAGCGGCATTTTGGATCCGGAGAGCAACTGACCTGGCAGCAATCGCGGCCCGACACTGGCCGCTTTACCAAGAGGGCGGAACAAAGCCAAAATACGGGACGCCGGGATCCCGGAAACGGGCCGTAGCGGCTGCTGCACGCGAGATGCGGAACAAAACCAATTTCGGCTAACGACCAAGGCGGATTCGCTCCTGTCCACAGTGTACAACGGTGGGGTAGAGTAAGAAGCGTAAGTGATTGATTCCGAAAGTTCGCCTGCCCGACACCTCGGCCTTCTGTCCGGCCGCGTCAGTTGGAGTTGTCCGTCTCTACGCTGTGGTCGGATCTCTCCACCATGTCCGTTTCGTTCAGAACGAAATAAGCCAGAACCAAAGGCACAATCAAAAACGAAACGTTTGCAACCACTGATGCCGTCGAGGAAAGGAACGCCGGTCGCGACCCGACGAACCAGGCAGTCCAATTCCGTGTAAGGATGTTGTGGGCGGCGACGATTCCAAAGATCACCACTACGAAGCAAACCAAGCCCACCCCTCGCCGTTCACGCGCATCCTTGAGTTTGCGATATCGATCCGCCAGGAGCAGGAAGCCCGCCGCGAAGTACACGACGGTCATGGTAAGCCACAGGGTCAGGAGCATAACCTGAGCAAGCGGTCGATACGCTGGCAACACATTGAGGAAAAGCAGTGGCGAGACGCCAGCAATATCCTGAACTAGGCGCACCGGGGCTGCCGACAGCACCTGCGCCCACGGCCGCGCCAAAATCCAAGGTGCGTAGATCATGGCGATGGTCGAGGCTATTATGGGAACGCCGAAAATCGCCCCCGGCACTAACAAGAGCACCGATTGCCGTCGCGTTGAAGGCCAGGACCGATGAAAGCTCGCAAAGAAGACCAGCCAGATCAGCGGCGCTAATAAGCAGGAAGTTGTGGCCAGACAGATAGGAATTGCCAGCACTGCCGGCAGGTGGCGAAGGGCAGCCGCCCATCCGGAACTTGGATACCCTTCCGCAACAGCTCCAACTGCAAACATCAGGGCGGCAACACGAGCGCGGAACCTCTCGGGTCGCCTGAATGCAACCAGGATCGCCAACGAGAGGAGAATGAAGCGCGCGCAATAGAAGACCGACTCACCCACAAGGTGAGGACGTTGCCACGTGCGCCAAGCTGGTGCGGTGATCAACACCTGTAGTGAGAGGTCTTGCTTCGCGCGCTGGATCTTAAGAGCTATGGGGACTCCACGTTCAAAGTGCGCTCGCGCCACGAACCAGTCTGGCATCCCCGTTATAGGCAGCCCGTTCGCCTCTTTCAGGACGTTGCCTACCTGTAGGCCTGCTTTCTCCATCGGTCCGCCCGGTGTAATGCCAGCCACTCGGGATAGCGGCCACGACGATATCCATCCCGTGTTCGCTGGCCCCAACGCTTCCTGTCGCGCGTTAAAGAGGAAGGTAAGTGCAAACACCGCTGATAGGACGTACATCCACCACGGCACACGCCACTTCGGCATGGAGTCCTCTTCGTTGCTTAGATGCGGGCATTTTAGCGCCTTTCTGCATGACAAGTCATGGCATTCGCGAGTCTGGAACCGCCCTGAGCTGGATCGATTTGACGTATGGTCGCTGTCTCGTGGAGGTATCTTCGGAAACGGAGCAACGCGCGATGAATACATCGGACTTCCGACGAATTGCGTTGAGCCTGAACGGTGCGGAAGAGGGCTCGCACATGGGCTCGCCCGACTTCCGTGTCGGAGGCAGAATCTTCGCGACGCTCGCCTCGCAAGACCAGGGCTACGGCAACCTCATGCTCACGCCTGAACAGCAGGTGGAGTTCGTTACGGAGCAGCCCGAGATTTTCGTGCCCATTGCGGGCGGATGGGGCAGGATGGGCGCGACCCATGTTCGGCTTGCCCAAGCGAACGAGGATCTTCTTGCCGGTGCTTTGCGCACTGCGTGGAAGCTCCGGCTTGAGAAAAACGCAAAGGCGGGCGGGAAGAAGCGCTCCGCAGCTGTGCACCTCGGCAGACCAACAAAGAAGAAAAGCAACAAACGCTGACGAAGGGGCTTGACCCGCGACGGCAAAGTCCGGCCGCCAGACGGATTGGTCGCCAGGCGCCAAGATATCAGGTGCGTCGCCGACTCGGAGCTGAGTGCTTCCTGGCGGATTGAGCCGTGCGTACAACGGTACGAGGCTTCCCCGCTTCGCCTTCAGGCCGCTCCGCTTGCGCGATGGCGGCTCTTACCAACTTCCGAACACCGGTGGCGTTCAGATCCGTCGCCTGCGCGATCCGGACGTGCCGAATCAGTTTGCCCTCGCCACGCAGCAGGCCGTCCGGATCGGGCAGCAGCGAGCCAAAGTTAAAGCCGAGGTTCACCCAATTGACATGAGTGGTGGTGAAGACGAACGCGTCGCTCGGCCGCTCCGTGAACGTGAAGTGGTCGGCAATGGTGTATACCTCGTAGACGAACTCGTTGGCTTCCGGAGCCTCTTCGAGGATCAGGTTCCGCGCTGCCAGTGCGAGCTCTTGAATCACTTCACCGTAAGGCAGGAGGAGTTTGAGGTACTCCGGATCGGGTAGACGCACGCGCACTCAGCAATTGTATCCCACAGGCGGTTCGGCCATCCAGAAGCAATTCACAGGAGCGAGATGTCGCCTACGGTTCCCGGTGCCGGCCGGGCGCGCACCCGTGTGCGCTGGACGTTGGCTGAAATCCGTCGCCGTTCTGGACAACCCGGAGAAATTCTTCGGTGCACGGAAGCTGATCGAAAGGCTCAGATCTTACGGTGAGCCGTGGACCTTTGGGCTCGATCCTGGGGAAGTTGGGTCGTATCTGGCGACGCGACGTTTCGATTTACTCAAAGACGTGAGCGCCTCCGCCGTATGGCAGCGTGCCGGAAGATCGTGTTCGGAGCCGCGCGGATACGAGTTTTACCGGCTAGCCTCCGCCCGCGTCGGGAGCTGACTGCCGGCTCCAGCCAGATGGTCGCAACTCGGAGGAAATCCACATGAGCGCATGGTCGCCAAACCGCGAAATGGCACACCTTGAGGGCCGGACAGCGGTGGGAGGAGATCTCGGGCATTCAGATCTGCACCGCTCCGGCCGCGACCGGTGCGCAAGTTTCTTCAAGCTGCTTCGTGGTAACCAGCGGCGCCGACGATCTCAGAGGAATCGCTCCGGAGCTGCAGTTGGTGGTCGTCTGACACGCCATTGGCGGATTGGCCGGATTGCCGGGGAGCTTGGGGTTCCCGCGTCTTGCGACGCGAGCCGGGAAGCGGCTTCCCCAGAACGGTTAAAGCCCCTGGCCCCCGATGTGGCGCACGCAGTCTTGCGTGCCGTGCAGGCACGCTGTGCGGCCGCCAAGCGTCGAGAAGAGTCTCGACGCGGCACGCACGAGTGCGTGCGCCACGGTCGGAATGGGAAGCACCCGCGTCAAAACGTCTGTCCTATGGAGAAGAAGTATTGAAAGTGGCTCACGCCCTGCGCCACGCACTGGCTGGGGACGCCGGCGCAGGGGTTCACGCCCGCGTTGATCAGGTCCTGCTCGGTTCCTTTGAAGCCAAAAAAACGCGGCGGATTGATGCTGTACGCCAGGTCGACGCGGATGGGACCGACGGGCGTGCGGTAGCGAATCCCGAAGCCCACGGCGTGGACCATGTAATCGAAATCCTGAAGGTTGCGCTGGCTCACGCGGAAGGAGAGATTGCCGAGGCTGGAATAGGCGTTTCCGGCGTCATGAAACAGGACGCCGCCGATATTCTCGCCGACCAGCGGGAAGCGCAGCTCGGTCTGATTGAACAGGACCGCCGTGCCCCCCAGCGGGAAGCCGGTCTCCAGGTCGCGAGGTCCGGCTTGGTTTTCGGGAAAGCCGCGCTGCGAAGTGCCGCCACCGCCAAAAAAGCGTTCCGGCAGGGGGATGGCTGCGAGCAGGTCGCCGCTGTAGCGGAACGCGTAGATGTCGCCGAATTCCGTGCTGCGCGCCAGCACCAGCTTCTTGCCGATGGGATGGTATGTCGCATTGCGCGCCAGAAAGCGCAGGAAGTTGCGCTGCGAACCGACGACGTGCTCCGCCAGCCCCACATCCAGCGTGTTGTAGATTCCTCTATGCGGATCCACGGGGTCGTCGCGGCGGTCCTGGATCAAGCCGCCGGAGATCAGCCCCAGGCGCACCGGCTGTGAGAGAAGCGGAATCAGAAACGGCGTGATCTTGAGGGTTGCCTGGTCGATGCTGACGCGGCGATAGGTGTAGCGGTAGAACAGCGTGGTGGCTTTGGAAATGCGCTGCGACAATTGCGCCGAGCCTTCTTCGCGCTTATAGGAGAAAGTGCGGATGTCGTTCTCATCCTCATAGAGGCCGGTGAACGAGATGTTGAGGCGGTCCCGGGTGCGGAAGCGCGGCCAGGTGTAGGTGAGCAGTCCGCGGCGTTCCAGCGTGGAAACGCGGGTGCGCAGGCTGATGCTGTGGGCCAGGCCCCACAGGTTGGACCGGGTGAAATCGAGCGAGACGCGCGGGGAGAAGCCGGTCTGGCCGGCGGGCGCATCCAGGCAGGTTGTGCACCCCCCGATGCGCGTCAACTGCGCCCCCACGCCCCCCGCGAAAGAGTAGCGCCGCGCTTCTTCCATCTCATAGAGCACGTACTTGCTGCTGGTCTCGCCGTCGGGATTCTGGATGGCGGTATCCACGCGTGAAAGGACCCCAAGATCGTAGAGCCGGCGCTGGGTTTCGGTAATCGCCGTGGGGGAAAGCGGGTCGCCTGGATTCAGATGGAGGCTTCGATAGATCAGGCCGGGACGCGTGGTCTTGAGCGCGCCCTGGTTGATGAGCACCTCCTTCACGGATTCCTCTTTGCCTTCGCCGACGGTGAAACGCAGGTCCACCCGGTTCGGCTTCCCGGCCGGCTTGGAGCTCCACTCGAAGGTGGCATTGGGGAACCCGTTGTCGAAGTATTGCGCCAGGATGGTATCGCGGTCCACCGCCACGTTGAATTCACTGAAAGGCTGGTCCTGGGTGCAGTTGAGCAGGGAGAGGATAGCGGCCTGGTCCAACCTGTGGATGCCCTCGACCTCCAGGCTGTTGACGAAGTACTGCGGCCCTTCGTCGATGCTCAGAGAGACCGCCATGTCGCCGGCCTGGCCGCGATAGTTGTCCTCCAGCCGGTGCGTCACCCGCACGTCCCGAAAGCCGTTCGACTGGTACAGATTGACGATGGAATCTTCATCGCGGCTGAGGAGGCTCTCGCTATAGCGCCCGTGCGGAAACTGCAGGAACGAGGCCTTCTGGAGAAACATGCGCTCGCGAATCGTTTCCGCGTCGAAGTACCGGTTCCCGCGGATTTCGATGGCCACCAGCTTGTGGCGGTTGCCGGTCGAGACCACGTAATCGATGGAGGACTTATCGTTGACGACGCCCTGTTCCTGGAACTCCACCTGGGCGTCGAAATAGCCGTCCGACTGGAAATAATCGCGCAGGTTGCGCGCGCCTTCGACCAGCAGGTCGTGATCCACGGCGTGCTCCTCGAAGACCGGAACGTAGCGCCGCAGCTTTCTTTGGGAGACCTTGGCGCCGGTGGTGCGCACCTCAATGCGCGGTCCCGCGTCGATGCGGAGCGTGGGAAGCGCGCTGTTGGTCTGGGGATCGTACTTCAGGGAATCCAGCGCGACCCTGGCTTCCAGACGATTGTCCTTTTGATACAGCGCGCGGACTCCGTCAATGCCCTGCGTGACGCGCACCTGCGTGACCGGCTTCCAGGTGCGGATGATCCAGCGCCGGAATTTGGTGGCGCCGACGATCTTCCCGGGGTCCATTTTCAGGTCGCCGGTCAGCACCGGTGGGGCGAAATGCGCACGTCTCCCACCGTCGACTTCGAAGCGGAGATTCACCTGCTGGTGGGCGCGGTCGTAATCCAATACCGGGTGGATGGCGCTCCGGTAAAGACCGTTGCTTTCCAGAAGCCGTTGCTGGCCGGCCACGGCCTCCTGGAGCTTGGCATCGGTGTAAGGCTGGCCCAGATCGAGCCGCGTGGCGTTCTCCAGTTGCCCGGGGTTGGGGTTGGACAGGCCGCCCGCCACCGACACGTTGCCGATGAACCAACTGTTTTTCGTGAGGAAGCGGATAATCACGCCGTTCTGGTAGGACTGCGCATCCACCTGGATGTCGGCGTATCTTCCGGTGGCAAACAGCCGTTCGATGGAGACGCGGACGGCGGCCATAGCGAGCGGCTGGTGGATCTTGAGCGGCAGGATTTCGTACAGCTCGGAGGGGTCCAGAGGCTGCTCGACCGGATCGAACTGAATGGTGAGCACTTCCTTGCCTTCATACTTCTGGTATTGCGCCAGGAGAGTTGTGGGGTGCGCAACCGCCAGACAGACAACCAGGCAAGGAAAGTAGGCGAGCAGCGATCGCACCAAGATCATGATAGCGTAAGGGTTGATGGACGCGGCAGAGCGCCAGCGCTATTCGCGGCAGATCCTGTTTTCCGGAATCGGAGAAGAGGGACAGGAGGCGCTGTTGCGGTCGCACGCGGCGGTGGTGGGCTGCGGCGCGCTGGGAAGTTTTCACGTCTCGGCGCTGGCCAGGGCGGGGGTCGGCGCCCTCACCATCGTGGATCGCGATTACGTCGAGCCGAGCAACCTGCATCGCCAGTGGCTGTTCGAGGAATCCGACGCCGCCGAGTCCCTTCCCAAGGCCGCGGCAGCCGAGCGGCGTGTCGGACGCATCAATTCCAGCGTTCATGCGCGCGGCGTGGTGGCGGACCTCACGCCCTCCAACGTGGCGGAGTTGCTGGGCGGCGCGGACCTCATTCTGGACGGCACCGACAACTTTGAAACGCGCTACCTGATCAACGATTTCGCGGTCAGCCGCGGGATTCCGTGGATCTACGGAGCGGCCGTGGGCAGTTACGGCCTGACCATGCCGGTGATCCCGGGACGCACGGCGTGCCTGCGCTGCGTCTATCCCGATCCGCCTGCGGGCGTCCAGCCCACCTGCGAGACCGCCGGCGTGCTGAACGCGATTGTCTCCGCGGTGGCGTCGCTCCAGGTGGCGGATGCGCTGAAAATTCTCTCCGGTAATGCCGGCCTGGTGCGCGCGCGCCTCACCACGATCGACGTATGGGACGGAGGCATCCGGCAGATCGAAGGACCGCCGAGGGATGCGGAGTGCCCCGCGTGCGCCCGCCACGAGTTCCCCTACCTGGAAGAATCGCCGCGCCCGCCGGCCACCCTGTGCGGCCGGAACGCGGTACAGATCCACGACCGCGAGCGCCCCATTGACCTGGTGGCGTTGAAAGCGCGTCTGGAGCCGCTGGGCGAAGTCCGCGCCAACGAGTTTGCGCTACGCTTCTTCGTCGCGCCGTATGAGATGACGGTCTTCCCCGACGGCCGCGCGATCGTCAAGGGGACCAGCGACACCGGCGTGGCGCGCAGTTTGTACGCGCGGTACGTGGGGTGAGGCCGGATCGCGCGCGGCGGTACCATTGAGCAGATGTCCCAAAAGCTGCCGAGCCGGGTTGGCGCGTGCTTGCTGCTGCTGGCTTCTCCGGTTTACTGCCAGTTCTCCCAACTGGCGGCAACCGACGATGGGAAGCAACTCTACTTCACTTCGCAAATGCTTCTGAAGGGAGCGGCGCCATCATCATCGCCGTGGCCCGAATCGAGGCTCTACCGTTTCGGGCCGGACGGCGTGACCTTGTTCGCCGAAAGAGGCCCGCTGGCACCGGAAAGCAGTTTCAGCGGCAGCGACGGCGTCTCCAATCCAAGCGTCTCCGGCGATGGAAGTCTCGTGGCGTTCACCTTCAATGGCGTGTGTTCCACGATTCCGGATTGTGTCGAAGTCACGAATGAGGCCGAGCTACGCGGCAGCCAGACTCTCGATCTTGGCCCGGGGACCGTGCAACTGAGCAAGAACGGACGATGGGTTCTGATTGCGCTCTACGATTCCAGCGTCAGCATACTCAGCGATCCCTGGACCTACGCGCTGCTGGATCTCACGACTGGCCAGCGCATGTCCGTTCCCTATGCACCCTATGATCCCTCGATGTTGTCTTATGGCGGCCTGAGTCCGTATTCGCTCGCGTCCGATGGTACGGTGCTGATTTCCTCGATAGTCACCGATGCAAGTACCGGCGCCAAGGCCCTCGTCTACAGTCTCTGGAAGCAGGGGAAGGTCACGCCCATTCAGTCCCCGCCGGGTGCCTCGTTCGTGCCAACCGCGTTGAGCGATGACGCGAGCACCATCATCGGCTATCGATATCCCCCCTATCAGAATCAGATAGCCGCCATGGATCTCGCCTCCGGGAAGGCCACGGTCGTGTTCCAGCCGAAAGACTCCACGCAGAACCCGGTCTTTATGGCGGCCAGCAACAACGGCAGGCGGGTAGTCTATCGGATAGCACTCGCGTCCAAATTAGCTGTTTGACCGCATTTCCCGCATTGAGAACGTTGGGCATAGCCCGACTCTGAGCCTGGACGCGCGTCTGCGCTTCGACCCAGGCCGAAGTAAGTGCCTCCCGCGGTCTTGTCACGTTGCTGTCCGAATTACCTGCGTCACATCCCCCCTGAAATCAATGTTGCTTCCTTTGGCCCGTTTTCTGCTGTCCAATTGCCGCCTACCACGTGATTTCAAGCTGTTGCGCATCGTCGTGCACGCCGGCCAGAGCCGGCGGAGCCTGAAATGGATCGTCCAGCCACACCCACAGATCGCGATAGAAGAACAGTTGCTGCCGCAGCAGAGCGGCCAGGTTCGACAACGACCAGGAGAACGTCGATTTCAACTGCAGGTACTTCAGCACCAGCATGGCGATCAGCGCCGTCCACACCTGGGTCCGAACCGCGTTGGCGCTGGTCCCCACGAACGTCTTGATCTTCAACGTCTGCTTCAGCGCCTTGAAGAACAATTCCACCTGCCAGCGCTCCTTGTAGATGGCCGCGATGGTCGTCGCGCCGAAGGCCAGCAGGTTCGAGAGGAACACGATGGCCTCCTGTTTCTCCGCGTCCCAAATCTCTACCCGCCGGAACAGCACGGGATCTTCGCCCTCCCGCCCCAACCGGGGAAAGCAGATGATCTGGTCGCGCACCACGTTACTGTTTTGCGGAACCTGCAATTCTTCCTGCACCTCGTACACGGCCCTCTCCTTCATCCGTGTCACGAAGTACACTTCCTCCTGCGTCAGTTCCCGAAACCACACGTAATCGATGTAGCCGCGGTCGATCGCCAGGATCGTGCCCGGCGCGAACCGCAGCGTGCGCGCCACCTTGATCTCGCTGGTCTTGCCTTCCGTCACCACGGCGAACGACGGCAGGTAGCCATCGTGGTCCAGCAGCAGGTGCAGCTTGATGGCGCCCTTCGTCCGCCGGTATTTCGCCCAGTCGAACATGCTCACCGACAGATCGATGATGCTCCCATCCAGGCTCATCAGCTTGTTCTTGAAACGCAACTTCTTCCGCCCGCCCTGGCTGCGCACCAGTTCCTGGCATTTGAACAGCGTCTGCTCGAACACTGCCTGGTAGAGCTCCCACGGCCGGTTCTCATTGGCATAGGCCAGCGTGGACCTCTTCGGCGCCACCGGAACTCCCAGGTGCTTCAACTGCCCCTCGCAGCACGCCAGACCGCCGCAAATCTCGCGCAACGAATGCGCGCGTCCCAACTGGCAAAACAGCATGGCCAGGAACTGGCCCCAACTGGTGAAACCCCGCGCGTGCCGTTCGGCTTTGTGCTCCTTGACGGCCTTCTCGAAATCCCCGCGTGAAAACAGCTTCAACACCTGCGAAAAAATGCTGCATACTTTCATTAGGTTGAGTCTCCTGAGGTTGAATTGGTTCTTGTCTGGAACCCAATCCAGCGTATCAGGGACTCAGCCTCTCACTCGCCAGCGGGCCGCCAGCGACACCCTTCGCTTCGGCCAGCAGTTAGCCCGCTAATTTGGACAGCAATGATCGGATAGCGGCTGCCCCGTATACGACTAACGGACCAGCGTATGTCTGGGATTCCGCCAGTGGCGCATCCATCCCAGTCCCATTAGCCGATGGCGAGCTCGCCACCGGCGGAACCCTGAGCGACGCCGGCGACTTTGCGTTTTTGGCAACGACCCACTCCCGGATCGTGAAGTTCTCCGTGCAGGCTGGGACGGCCTCGGCGCTTTTTCCGGGAACCCCGTACTGCGACGATCCGGGTGCGGTCGCCGCCGGATCGATGGTGCCGCTCAAATGCTCGTTCACGGCTTCGTTAGGATCTCTGCAAGGTCAGGTCCTTTATGAAGACCAACCACTTCCCGTTCTCTACGCCAATCCCGGTGCCATCGGCATCCAGATACCCTGGCAGTGGGACGATTTCACTCCGCCCACCCTCTCGCTCAATGTCCCAAGCGACTCTCCCTTTCAAGCGAGTCAACCACTGAACGTATGGGAAGGCGCTCCAGCGATAATCCCCGCCGATCCGGGCGCTTCCAGCCTCTTCGAAAGCAAGATCGTCAAGGGCGATTGGAGTGGACTGGTCACCAGCCCGCCGTTGCCGGGAGATATCGTTTACATCTACATGACCGGTTTGGGACCTCCACAGGCGCCCGAAGAAACCGGGGTGCCCGCATCGCTTGCCAAAGTGAATCCGATTCAATGGGACTTGAGATGCCAGTTCCTGCCCCAGACGAAGCCGGCTGAGCTGTTGTTCGCGGGGATGGCGCCAGGTATGATCGGCATCTACCAGACGGCTTTCCGAATGCCATCCGACGCTGGCGTCGGGCCTATAAACGGCCTCCAGTGTGAGTTGGCGTCACCGAGTATGTCCGTCGACTTCGGTCCCGGTACATCTGCCAGGGGAATGTGCGGTTCCTGTGGTGTCGTGATCGTCGGCCCCTTCTCCAAACAGCGGCCCGTGCCGAAGTGACGCGGAGTTTGTACGCGCGGTACGTGGGGTGAGGAAATGGAGCATTGATGCTCGTCAAACGGTTCACATTCAAACGCAACCACGACAAGGGGGGCTTCCCATGGACGGCACAGTCGGGGATTGAGGCTCCCGGCTTCTACCGAGGGTTCACCGCTGTTGGCAGGACCCTTGCGGACGTGAAGGAGTTCGCGGCCCTCGTGCGCCAGTGTGAGCGCACTGGTTCACTGGAACGGCTATCGGAGATGCACCCGCCCGGGTTCGAGAAGCGGATGCAGACGACATGGGGCGGTGATTGGTATCCGCACAAGAGGCGGCCGCCCGACGCTCGATGAGCGAAGTGCGGACCATGATCGGAAGGCGTTTCGAGGTTGCGTAGCCTGTCACCGAAACTATCTGCGCCACGCTGCGATGTGCATGCCGGGCGGAAGCTGGGCGTGGGATAGGTCCAGGTCGTCCTTGGTCAGCGGGATGCTTGCTTCCACCGTGGCAGGAGCGTCCGGGTAGTTGTGGCTGAAGGCGATCTTGAGGTGGCGCGCGGGGGTTTCGATGAACGCGACCTGCTGCGTCTCGTCCGCAAGGGAGCGCATCTGCCGCGCCTCCGCCGGCTTGTCATGCGTGATCAGGGCTTCGCGCAGGACGCGATCTTCCGCGGCGTAGACCAGCACCGCCACCACGTGCGGATCTCTGAGGTGCGCATCGGTGGTGTCGTCGGCCGGCACGTCCAGACCGGCGTATCTGGGGGTGCCGTCGGCCCTCGATACCGTGAAGCGGACCAACTCCACATGCGTGTCGAATAAGTGGCGGCCGTCGCCCAGGCGGTGAATGGACCACATCGGCATGTCGACGTAGCCGCGGTCGATCACCCAGAGGCAATTGTCGAGCGTGCGAGCGTCACTGGCTTCGAGCTTCACCGAGTAGAGAGGCTTCTGCTTCGGATCGACCCCGAGCGGCCACGCTTCCAGCGTCATGGCGCCTGGCTCGGGTATATCGCCGACGAAGTTCTTCTCGTGCGCGGTGGTGCGCAGCAGGAGGCGCTCATCGGCGGGCCGGCCGGGTACTTGGGTTCCCGTATATTGCCAAGCTACGTTATGGATTTCGACGGTTTCGCCGTCGCCTTCGACGCTATAGGAGATAGTGGAGGCGGATTGCGCCTGAAAGGGGACCTTGGCCAGGGCCAGCAGCAGCCCGGCGCAGACCGCGGCGGCCGGCAGCAACTTCTTCAACATGCTCCCAGGGTCGCATTATTGCCGCCCGAGTTCATCCAGAAGCATCGACAAGCGCGGCGCCACCCCGGTGCGGCGGCCAAAACGCAGAGCGTTGTACTTGACGGTGAACTCCGTCACGGCTGTCCCCAGTTGGCCTGGCGGCAGCGATTGGGCGAACTCGGTGGGCGTGAACCACGCAGGCTTCTGGTAACCGCGGCGTTTCAACAGGTCGAGCATGCGCCCGTAAAGCAGGGTGGCGTCCCCCACCGTGGCCTGGCCGCGGCGGACGCGCTCGACGCGGCTGCGGATGCGCAGCAAGCGTACCAGCCGCGGCCCGAGCACCCGGATTGCGACTCCCAGCGCCAGCATCATCAGGATGCGGACGCCGTAGCGCCGGAACCACGCCACCACGCGCAGATGCCAACTCCAGTCCAGTCCGGAAAGGGAGTCGAACCAGCGGATGCCCAGGCTGCGTGCACCCAGTTCCAAGCGGTCGGCGAGCGTGCCCTGCCGGCTGATGTCGTAGCTCACCACCCACTCCTGCCAGAAGGTCCCGGCCGCATCCAGATACAACCCGAGTTTCGTCAGCAGGGCGAAGCTGCGGCGGTTGGGATCGGGCGGCGTGGGATCGAAGGTGGTCCAGCCATGACCGGGAATCCAGGCCTCCACCCAGGCGTGCGCGTCGGAGGCGCGCACCAGCCAGAAATCGGTGATGGGGTTGTACACTCCGCTTTGGAAGCCCGTGGCCAAGC
>CAVYHQ010000007.1:0-530230 GCA_963768385.1 Bryobacterales bacterium | reverse complement strand
AGCGTCTTGAGCAGGGAATTGGCGGCCTGATCGTTGGCGCGGTCCACGCGATCGATCAGGAAAACGCGCCGGCTGCCCTTGTGGGGCAGGTACTGGGCGCGTTCTTTGAGCAAGCGGGTCTGCTGGATGGAGATCTGGCGCAGCGGCCCGTCGGGCGCAAAGGTGACGAAATCGGGGTGCGTGGAGAAGAGCAGCGGGTCCTCGTTGCGCTTGTCGGCGGGCCATTTCTCGCGCGCGGCGATGGTCTCGAGGTTGCGCGGCAGGCTCAGATCGTCCTGTTCGATCCGCTCGGGGTGGCCCAGCAGGCGCGCGCCCAGGCGGCGGGCCAACGTGGCTTTCCCCACGCCCTCGGGACCGGAGAAGAGCAAGGTCTGCGCGAGGCGCTCGTGCGCCATCATCCGCTCCAGCGCGTGCGTGACGTGCGGGTTGCCCCAGAAGTTGTCAAACATAGGCGCTGACGATGCTCCAGACCTGGCGCTCGATGGCGTCGGCATCGGCGCGCCCGTCGACCACCTTGACGCGCTCCGGCTCGCGCGCGGCCAGCGCGTGGTAGGCCTCGTAAACCTTGCGGTGGAATTCGATGGATTGGTCGTCCATGCGAGTTTCGCAGTGCGGTTGCGCCAGATTGCGGGCGCGGGCGCGGGCCAGGCTGGTTTCGGCGTCGATATCCACCAGCAGCGTGAGATTGGGCTTGAGGCCGCGGCAGGCGATGCGTTCGAGGGTGACGATGGTATCCACTCCGAGGTTGCGGCCGCAGCCCTGGTAAACCAGCGAGGAATCCGTGAAACGGTCGGCGAGCACGATCTCGCCGCGGTCCAGCGCGGATGCGATCCACTCATCCACATTCTGCGATCGCGAGGCGAAATAGAGCAGCACTTCGGTGGTGGGGCTGAGTTCCTGGTTGGCGGCATCCAGCAGGATGCGGCGGATCTTCATGCCGATAGGCGTGCCGCCGGGCTCGGCGGTTTCCAGCACGGTCCGGCCCAGGCCGCGCAAGCGGGCGGCCAGGCGGTGCATCTGGGTGGTTTTGCCGGAACCATCCATGCCCTCGAAGGTGATGAACAGACCGCGGGTGGCCATGGGAACCTTCCATTGTAACTATCGGAATAACTCCACCGGGCAGCCCAGGTCCTGTATGGCGCTTCGTGCGGTACTGGCGGCCAGAGGTTCTTGACCCTTTTGACGGTACAGGAGCGCCACGTTCCGGGAGGCCGTGCAGAGCTGGCTGTGCACCAGGGGGCAATCCAGGTTCAAACTGACCGATCCCCCCGCATACCGGACGGCGCAACTCCGCGGTTCCGTCTGTTGGTAGAGGTTCACCAGCTCGGAGGCGAACTGGGTGTGACTCGGATCTACGACGAGGCCCTCCATCAGGGTGATGGCGGCCTGTTGCGGGTCGCCCATGGCGCGGTAAGCGGCCGACATCTCCTCGAAGAAATCCGGGTCCGGCCGGAGTGTACGGCCGAATGCGAGTGCTTCCAGGGCCTGGCGCGGTTCCGACAGGCGGAGATAGGTGCGGCCCAGCTCCAGGTACAAGGGAATCCAGCCGGATCTGGCAATTATCTTGCCCTGCGCCGCATTCTGGCGGCGGATTTCCTGGCCGGAGACGACGTCGATTCTTTCCCCGCGCAACAACGCGTCGAGCGATTTCCGGTACCAGTAGTGGCTCTGCGGCGCGGGGAGCGCGTCGCCCTTCACGCGATAGCAAGAGCCGGCGGTGGCATATACCGCGGCGATGTTTCGCTGGTCGGGGAGGGGGTCGAGGATTGCCAGGGACCGGTCGGCTTGGCTGACGGCGCCATCCAGGTCCGCCCCTTTGGCGCCGGTCAAAACAGTCGCCAGGCCGGAGTGTGTCTTATAGCTGTCGGGGCACACTTTGACGGCGCTGGTCCAGAGGCTTCGATCGTCGAACCAGTCCAAATTGCGCGTGTAAGTGCGGGCGGCGAAGGCCACGCAGACCAAGGCCAGCGCCACCAGCGCGACTCGGGGAAGGCGCCGGCAAACGGCATATGCGGCCACTACCAGACAGCCGGCGAATCCGATGGAGGGCAAGTACAGGAAGCGCTCCGCCATGATAGCGCCGATAAGGATCACGAGGTTGGAGGTGGGCGCCAGGGCGGCAAAGAAAAACGCAATGAAGAAAAACAACGGTTTGCTGCGGCGGTAGCAAGCCATCGCCACGGCTGCGAGAGCCAGGCATGCCGCCACGGCGGCCAGCGTTTTCCAGTCGCCCCAGGTGAACAGCGGGATCTGGTTGTAGGAGTAGTCGCAGGAGAGGCGGCTGGGCCAGAGCAACAGCCACAGGTACTTTCCGATGACCTTGATGGCGGTGAGCCGGGCGGTCCAGAAGCCGGCGCCTATCAAGGGGTTGTCGCCGAACGAAACCAGTCCGGCGGGAAGCCTGGCGAGCACCTGACCGCGGACGTAGAAGAAGACCAAAAACGATACCGCCAGCGCGAGGTATCCGGGGACGCGGGCGCGCCAGGGCTGGGGGAATGCGAAATCGTAAATCAGCATGGCGGCCAGCACCACTACGGCGCTTTCCTTCGAGAACAGCGCGATGGTGGTGGCCAGCGCCAGGGCAGCCAGCCAGGCGAGTTTGCGCCAGAGGGAAGCAGCCGCGGCGTGGACGTGGCAAAGCAGGCCCGCGAGCACGCCGAACGCGGCCAGCAGATCGGCGCGGCCCACGATGTTGGTGACGGATTCGGTGAGGACCGGATGCAGGGCCCAGACCGCGGCCAGCGCAAAGGCGAGGCTCTCTTTCTGCCTGGTTTCCTGGAACAGCAGCAGGCCCAACAGGTAGACCAGTGCGATGTTGACGGCGTGCAGCGCGAAATTGACCCAATGATAGCCGGCCGGATGGGCGCCGTTACCGAGGATGGCGTAATTCAAGAGGTAAGAGAACGTGCACAGCGGGCGGTAAAGCCCAGTGCTCATCCGGTTGTACCAATACTCCCCGGTCAGGATGAGGTGGAGATTCTCCGGGGTCGCGGCCCTGATTCGGGAATCCCGCAAAATCACGGCGGCATTGTCCAGCGCAAAGCCGGCCCGGAAGGAATTGGAATAGGCGAGGAGTACGAACGCCCACAGCGCCAGTAAGAGAAGCGCGCGGCGCCGCCAGACTTCGCGGCTATCAACGGCGGCTGGTGCCGGCGTGACGTGAGGTCTTTTCTTTTGCCGGCGGTTCTTCATCGGCGATCACTTACTCATTATCCAAGCTATTCAGTGCAGGAGGTAACCGCGGCGAGGGCGGATGCTAAACTGGAAACTGGATGAACTTCGATCAAGCCCCGATGCTCGTGATCTGGGAAGTGACGCAGGCGTGCGACCTGGCGTGCGTGCATTGCCGGGCCTCGGCGCAACCGGAGCGCAGTCCGGGAGAACTGAGCACGGAACAAGGATACCGGCTGCTGGATGAGATTCGTTCCTTTGGGGAACCCATGATGGTCTTCACCGGGGGCGACCCGCTCAAGCGGCCGGACCTGTACGATCTGATTCGCTACAGCGTGAAGATCGGGTTGCGCACCAACGTGACTCCCAGCGCCACGCCGTTGCTGACGGCGGAAGCCATCGAGGGCTTCCAGGCGGCCGGCATCGCCCGCATGGCCATCAGCCTCGACGGGCCGGACGCCGCCACGCACGACGAGTTCCGCGGCATCCCGGGCACTTTCGACCGGGCCATGTTCGCCCTGCGGCACGCGCGCGACATCGGGCTCGACACGCAGCTTCAGACCACCGTGACGCGGCGGAACATGGCGCGCCTGGCGGAGGTGGCCGAGATCGCCAAGGAGGTGCGGACCAGGATGTGGAGCCTGTTCTTCCTCATCGTGACCGGCCGCGCGGAGGAAGGCGACGATCTGCTGGCGCCGGAATACGAGCAGGTCTTCGAGTTCATGTACGAGCTTTCCAAGACCGCGCCTTTCGGGGTGAAGACCACCGAAGCCATGCATTACCGCCGCTATGTGGCGCAGCGCATCAAGGCCGAGCACGGGGTCACCGAAAACCCAAACGCCAAGGGCGTGGCGTGGCGAACCGCGGGCGTGAGCGACGGCAAGGGCTTCGTGTTCGTCTCACACACCGGCGAGATCTTTCCCAGCGGATTTTTTCCGGTAAGCGGCGGCAACGTGCTCGACGATTCGCTCACCGATGTTTACAGGAACTCCGACCTGTTCCTGGCTCTGCGCGATACCAGCCAACGCCACGGCAAGTGCGGCATCTGCGAATACCGGAACATTTGCGGCGGGTCGCGCTCGCGGGCCTACGCTTTGACCGGGGATTTCCTGGCTGAGGACCCGCGCTGTGTTTATCAACCTCATTTAGCGGACGCTTTGGCGGACGGCGGTTGACAGACGACAAAAGGCGATCGTCTGTCCCACTCTGATAACATTTAGACATGTCTGAAGGCGCACTTTTTTCTCTAGCCGGCCAGGTAGCCGTAGTGATCGGAGGAGGCGGTGTCCTGGCCGGCGCAATGGCTACGGGGCTGGCGGAGGCCGGGTCCGATATCGCGATCCTGGATGTGTTCCGGGAAGCCGCGGAAGCCCGCGCCACAGCCATCGCGGCGCTGGGCCGGCAGGCCATCGGCATCCAGTGCGACGCCACCAGCAAGGCCGATCTGGAGAAGGCCCTGGATACGGTGCTGGCGCGCTTCGGGCACGTGGATACTCTGATTAACGCGGCGGGGGTGAACTCCAGCACGCCGTTTTTCGAGATCTCCGAACAAGAGTGGCAGCGCATCCTGGATATCAATTTAAAGAGCGTTTTTCTGGCCTGCCAGGTGTTCGGCAAGGTCATGGTGGATGCGGGCCATGGCGGCTCCATCATAAACATTTCGTCGGCTTCGTCCGGACCGCCGCTGTCGAAGGTGTTCACCTACTCGGTGACCAAGGGGGGGGTGAACCAGATCACGCAGTTCCTGGGGCGGGAGTTTGCGCCGTACAACGTCCGGGTGAACGCCATCCGACCCGGGTTCTTCCCCGCCGAACAGAACCGCAAGATTCTCACCGAGGACCGCGTCGCCAGCATCATGGGACACACGCCGATGAAGCGGTTCGGGGAAAGTTCCGAGCTGGTGGGAGCGGCGGTCTACCTGGCATCGCCACGGGCGTCTTCCTTTGTGACGGGAGCCATCATAAGCGTGGATGGCGGGTACACCGCCATGACGATCTAAGTTCTCAGGCGGAATAGATCGCCGCCACTTCGTAATCCAAAACTTTGGGAATCGGCGCAAGGGCGCGTTACCTTAGATCAGATGAAGAAGAAAGCCAGGGCCCGCCAAGTCGAACCGCCCTCAGACAGGCGGCCCGGATCGGAGGAGTTGGAGAGGCGCACAACCGCTGGAATTCCGGCTGTCTCGTGGGCTGTGACCTTCGGCGTTCTGGCGATCCTGCTGGCGACCCTGGTCTGGTTTCCGCTGACCAGGACCACGGCGCATTATGAGATGGGTTGGAACGAGGGAAGCAATTCGTATAGCGAGCAGGCTGTGGCCAACGGGACGAGGCTCTACAGCTCACCCCCGACGTACATCAACGCGGCTTACCCGCCGCTTTCGTTTTATCTGATCGCGGGGTTGGGGAAATTCACCCACGACATGAATGTGGCCGGCAGATGGGTTTCGGTTGCCTCCTATTTCCTGATTGCCGTATTCATGGCGATGATCGTGCAGCGCCTCACCGACTGCCGGCGCTTTGGCGTGTATGCCGGACTGTGCTGGCTGATTTGGCTGGCCGCCTTCGACCCGACGCGTATCGGGTTTAACGATCCGCACCTGCTGGGAATCGCCTTGAACCTGGCGGGAATGTATTGCTTCGTGAGGAACCCCGAATCGGCCCGTTGGCTGCGCCTATCGGCGGTGGTGTTCGCGATCAGCGTTTTCACCAAGCAGAGCCTTTTGGCGTTTCCGGCGGCGGTGGGCATCCAACTGTTCTTGAGTTCCAGGAAACGTCTGGCCATCTGGCTCTCTACGGTGGTGTCGGCGTGCGGGATCCTGCTGATTCTTACGCTGCTAGCCGAAGGCCCATACTTTTTGGACCATATGATGCCGCCCCGCACCTATTCCTGGACGGACCTCGCGACCAGCGTCGGCGCGTACTTGTGGTTCTTTCAGACGGCTTTCGCCGCCGCGCTGATCTGGGCGTTCCGGAGCAAGACGTTGGGGCCCGCGAGCGTTCTAATCTGGGGATTTGCCCTGGCGCATGTGATGGGGGCCGTGATTTGCAGTGAGAGTGGCGCGGGCACCAACCATCTATTTGACGCGCTGATCTCGACCGCCCTGATAGTGGGCGTCTCCCTGCCCGTCTTGGAGCGGATTAGCGAGGGAACGCGCCTGGCACGAACCTTTCTGGCGGTCCTGCTCCTGGTCCCGTTCTTTCTCAGTTCGACCGTGATTCTTCCGCAACGGATTCCGGACGACGTGGGCTGGTACAAAGGAATCGCGAGAACGGAGGCGGAATTTGCCTCTGCGACCCGGTTCGTGAGATCTCAGACGGGAGCGGCGCTGTGTGAGAGTATGCTGCTGTGCTATGAGGCCGGCAAGCCGTGGGTTTGGGACGCGTTCATTGTAGACCAACGGGTGAAGACCGGGCGTCTCGCGGAAGGGCCGATCCTCGAGTCGCTGGACCAGCACCAGTACGGAGCCATCGAAATCGACTTCAGTGCCAATGAGCCCTTGCGGCCGTCCCAGAGGATGCGATTCTCGGAAGCGTTCATGCAGCGGCTTTTCAAGGATTACCGGCCGGCATATCGAGACTTCCGGTTCGTGATCTTCATCCCGAATCGGGGGTGAAGGCAAATAAACACCTACGGGCCTCTGTCCTCCGGGTAGGGGAAATACCAAAGCAGAATGCCTTTGCCGACCCTCTCGGCCGGCCTGACGTAATCCGGCCAAAGCCGAAGTTGCGGATAGGCGTTCCAGAGACCGAGGCGCGCCCATTTGAGGTAAGTCAGGCTGACCGCATTCCAGCCGGGAGAGGGGTTCGCGACATTCATCTCGCGGATCGGAGGGAAGCCGTGCTGATGTTCCAGGTCGGCAATGAAGAGCTGGTTAAACGTCAGTTCGCGGGCGCCGGCCTGGTGCAACCGCTTGGCCAGCCGCTTCATGTCCTGGCCCCAGTCGAGGTCGGAGTCCACCACGATTTTTTCCGGCTGGCTTCCGGCCAGCTCGTTAAAATACGGCAGGTAGTCCGGGTGGGCCAGCAAGGAAGAGCCGGCGAACCAAGCCACCAGCAGCGCCAGGCCGATCCTCATCCACCTGCGCGCCCGCGATAGTTCGAGCAGGCGCAACACCGCGATGGCCGCCAGAATGGAAAACGCCATGTAGATCGGCAGGATGTGACGCACCCCGATATTGATGTGGCTCTCCAAGCCGACCAGGAGGATGCCGGCCGCAAAGCTCACCGGAATCCAGGCGCGCCGATAGGGGCTTCGTTGGCGAAGCGCCAGGACCACTCCATACCCCAGTAGCAACAGGAAGGCGAGCGGCGTTTTCACCGCCAGCACTAGGGGGTAGAAATACCAGAAGCCGGTGAGATTGCGCTGGCCCAGCAAATAGGTGGGATGGCCGGTCGCGTTGTGCCGCAGCACCGCTCGGATGCCGCTGAAAACTTCCGGCGCCGGCAGGCGGAGGCTGGTGAAATCGGGTGCTCCAAACGAGAACCGGTAGCCGGCCCAAATCACCAGCAGCCCAACCAGCACGGCCAAGCCAAACGACGGGAGGCGGCGTTTCACGGCGGCGGCCAGCCAGCTCCGTGTGGGCCGCTCGGCGCAGAGAAACCAAACGAGCGCCACCGCCAGGGAAGCTGGAAGGAACGCCACGACGGAAAACTTCGAAAGCACGGCCAGGGCGGTCGACGCGCCAAAGAGCACGCCGCCGAGCGGGCCGGGCTGTTCCAGCCAAGCCAAGGCGGAAACGAACGCAGCGCCCAGGAAAGCGGTCAACGCCATATCGGTGGTGGCCAGCGCCGCGTGCGCCAGCACCGGCGGCAGAAAGCTGAACAGAAACACGGTGACCACCGGGCCCAGAGGGCACCCCGTGGCGCCGAAATAGCGCTTGCCCCACCAGTACATCGCCAGGCAGGCGATCCAGAAGAACGGCAGGATTCCGAGACGCGCCAGCGCCAGCGTCAGGTCGTAATGGCGATCACGATAGAGGATTTTGGCGCCTTCCTGGGGCACCTCCAGAGTGTCCGGCTTAGGGGACCCCTGCGATCGGATACCCAACAGATAGGGGCCCAGGGCCGCTGCCACCCGCGCCAAAGGGGGATGCTGCGCTTCATAGGTGTAAGTCCCCCTGTCGAGCCATTCCATGCCGCAGGCGACGTGGTTGGGCTCGTCGGAGGTGTGGTTGAAAACCGTGTAGGTGGAGACGATGCGGACGGAGGCAACCAGAATCAGGACCAGAACAGCGGACCGGGCATGGCGCTCCAAGAAGGCGATTGTGGGGAGGGCGGGTGGACTGGCAACTTGGGCGGGTTTGACGGCTACCTGGCGCTTTCGCCGCCTTGCAGGCATATAATTCGAATCTAACATCTGGAAGAGGCGGGAACTGCCCGCGCTTGCAACTCCGGCCCTGGAGCGGGGTTTAAGGCATATTAAGATAAGTGGTTTGCCGTGTGCCCTGATCGGTCCTTCTCCAGGTTTCTTCGGGTGCTGCCGCTGTGTCTGACGGCTGCTGCTTTGCATGCGCAGGTGCTGGTTTCGCTGAGCACCACGGCGAACACTCTGCAGAGCAATCAGACGGCAACTCTTACGGCCCTGGTGACTGGGGCCCCCAATACGGCTGTGACCTGGAGCTTCAGCCCCAACGTGGGGACTCTCGGCCCCGGCAGCGGTCCGAATGCGGGCGGCCTGTCCACCAATACCTATACGGCGCCAACCGTCATTTCCAGCGCGCAAACGATCACCATCACGGCCACCAGCGTGGCCGATCCAACGCAGGCCGCCTCCCGGCAGATTCAGCTCACGCCGATTGCGATCACCGTCCTGGTCAGCCCTTCCAGCGTCACCCTGACTGCCGGACAGACGCAGCAGTTTTCGGCGACCGTGTTGGGCATCAGCAGTACAGGCGTAACGTGGAGCATCAACCCGCCGGGGGTGGGCACCATCGATCCCAATGCCGGCCTGTATACCGCGCCCGCCTCCATCACCACCAGCCAGAAGGTCACCGTCACGGCCACCAGTGTTTTCGATTCCACTGTCACGGGGACCGCCAGCATCACGCTTCAGGCGCCCGCGGCAGTCACGATCAGTATCTCCCCAACTTCGGTTTCTCTGAGCGACGGCCAGTCGCAACAGTTCACCGCGACCGTGAGCAACAGCACCAACACCGCCGTCACCTGGTCCATCAGCCCGCAGTTGGGGACCATCACCAGCGGCGGTTCTTATACGGCTCCGTCGCCGATCAGCGCATCTGCGAACGTCACGGTTACGGCCACGAGCGTGGCTGACAGCACCAAGTCGGCGACCGCCAGCATCGCGCTGAGCCACCTGATCGGCGTGGGCGAAGGCGCGCCCAGTTCGGTGCTCCAGGCGCAGTTTATCAACGCGTTCTACCGGGGCGGGTTCAGCAGCTTGGTTTCACTGCCGCCGCTGGGAGCGGTGAAGGCGTTGGGAACCACCGGCTACGTGCAGGAGTTTGTTGCTGCCAACGGCACATCCGGCGGGAAACTGGCGCTGGCCACGGTGAGTTCCACAGTGGCTGCCCTGAGCGCTGCCGACGCCAGCACGGTGGTTCAACTCTTGGCCGGCGTGTATGCCTACTACACATCGATTGGCGTGACCACCGCCGGGTATCCTTTGACGGACACGCAATTCTGCCCGTCTTTCGACACCGTCAACGCCTGCACCTATGATTCCTTCGACAAGGGCTACGCGCTCTTTGCCTATGCGATTCCCCTGCCGGCCGGGCAGAACTTCACCATCTCGGGGGGCTTCTACACGGAGTGGACGGGTCTCGGCGGCGCCGCCGGGGGGCCGGGACGTCCGCTGACCGCGCCCACCGCCATTACGGCGCCGACGGGCACCACCGCCAGCATGCAGACGTACGCCGACGGGGCGATTTACAGCGTCACGTCAGGGCCGAACAAGAGCAAGGTTTTCGGCGTTAAGGAGCCGATTTACGATTTGTATGTTGCCCAGGGAGGGGCGGGCGGATTCCTCGGTCTGCCCACGTCGGAGGCGCTGCTGGTCGCCTCCAGCGGGGACTACCGGCAAACGTTTGAGGGCGGCGCTCTGGAATACGTGCCGGGCAGCCCTCCTGTTGTGCGGCAGCCGGTGGCGTCGGTGGCTCTGGCGGGCGCGCCCATGGGCCAAACCGACACCCTCAAGCTGGGCGATACCTTGACGCTGACGGCGACGCCGCTCGATCCGACCAACACTCCGCTGACCGACCGGGTGGTCACCTGGAGCACCAGCAATGGCCGCGTAATTGCCATTCAGGCGACTGGCTCGACTGGGGCGACGGCGGTGCTCACAGCCGTGGGGGCCGGGGCGGCCAGCGTGGTGGCGTCCAGCGAAGGAGTGAAAAGCCCCACCTTCAAGGTGGCGGTAACCATGACCTGCTGCCTGGTGGGCGATGGCGCCCCAGCGGCGGTTCAGCAAGCGTTCCAGGCCGCGCTCGCGCGCAATAAGATATCGGTCGAAGTACCGGTGGCAGGTCCCGCCGTCCGGGCCGGCAGCGGTTACGTGCAGATGGTCGAATCGAGCGGCGCGAATGCCGCCGTGTACATGCTCGCCGAAGCGGACCAGACGGGGGCGGCGTACGTGGTGGGCGGCGCCGTGCTCACTCGGTACCAGAGTTTGGGTGGTCCGGCCGGCGCCCTGGGGTATCCCACCAGCGACCAGTCCGCGGGGGGCACCCAGCAGTTTCAAAACAGCGCCGCGCTGGCGGGCAATCCGGTGCGGCTGGTGAGCGGGATCATCCTTTCGAAATGGGCGCTACTGAATTACGAGACCGGGGCCGCGGGGGCTCCGTTGTCGGAAGCGACCACCTTCTCGACCTTGGGCGCCAACTCGGGTGCGACGCAAATCTTCGCCAACGGCGTTATCTATGGGGCGACGGGCGGGCCTCGGGCGGGGCAGGCGTATTTCGTGAGCGGCCTGATTCTGGCGCGTTACAACGCCATCGGCGGGGCGGCGGGCAGCTTTGGCATGCCGGTGAGCGACGAAATTGTCACCGGGAGCTTGCACCAGCAGAACTTCGAGGGCGGCAACATCACCTACTCGGCCGGCGACGCCGCCGCGGTGGAGCATCCGTCGCCCAAGGCCCCTCCGGGAGTGGTGATTACACCCACCTCGATGGCGGCGGGCGGCCGCGCGCACCTGGCCATCATCGGGTTCCCCAACAACAGCACGATCCGCGTGTCGGTTTCGGGACAGCCCGACTTTCTGGCGACGACAGCGGATGGGGCTTACAGTTGGGACATGTTCATTCCGTTGTCGTCGAAGAGCGGGACGGTGAGCGTCCACGCGGCGGACACCGGGGGAACCTCGACAGCCAACGGCACGCTCGCCATCAAAGGCTTTGATCTGGCGAGTAACCGGATCTCCATTGCCAAGGTGCAGGGCGACAACCAGACCGGCTCACCGGGGGCGTTGCTGCCGCTGTCGTTGAGAATCGCCCTGCTGGATTCGTCCGGCACTCCGGTGATGGGCGCGCCCGTAGTATTCCAGGGGTCGCCGGGAGCGCAGCTTTCCCTCACCACCGCATCCACCGACAGTTCCGGGCAGGCGGAAACATTCGTGCGCTTGCCGGCTTCCCTGGGCGTGACTCTGGTGACCGCCAATTCGCCGTCGATCGCGCAGAATCCGGTGACGTTTGGCGCGCTGTCGGCGGCATCGACTTTGCCGGGCTTCCCGCAACTGCAGGCAGCCGGAAGCACGCCGGTTGGCAATGGAACGGCGACCATCGGTCAGAAAGGCGCGCTGCTGACGGCGGTGGCGTCGATTCTGCGGTATCA
Organism: Bryobacterales bacterium; assembly: GCA_963768385.1. GTDB lineage: Bacteria > Acidobacteriota > Terriglobia > Bryobacterales > Bryobacteraceae > Fen-178. The sequence continues at coordinate 518,276 of CAVYHQ010000007.1, read as the reverse complement.
CCAGAACCGCGGCGAGCTGCCGTCGCCCAACGGCATGGCCGATCCGGACGCGCTCGACCAATTCTTGCAGGCCTACTGCGTGGCGGAGTCGATGGGCAACCAGCTCTGCGACGGCTTCCTTTCGAATCCCGCTTCCGGCGAGCAGATCGTGAATCTCTGGCGCGCGGCGGAATTCACCGGCGGCGTGGATGTCACGGCGCAGAATCCCGCTCTCGCCACCATCGCGGACCTGGTGGAGCAAGGCGAGCCGCTGCTGCTGTCGCTGGGACTTTCTCTGAACGGCACGCTGGCCGGCGGCCACTTCGTGGTGGCTATCGGAATAGCGGCGGACGGGTCCATCGTGATTCAGGACCCCAGCCCTCTGTTCGCGCGCACCAATCTGAACGATTACCTGAATGGCTTTACGGTTGGCGCCGGAAAATGGACGGCCGGCTTGCGGGGCGTGGTGCGGTTCGCTGTACGCAGTCCCAGCGGCACGCGGTTCATGGTGGGGGCGCTTTCGCAACCAGCCAGCCTGATGCAGAATTTGGCGCTAGCGGTGAATTCCGCGGCGGGCTCGTGCGGGTTGCCGCTGGATCTGCTGGACGCGGTTGACTCTTCGGGGAACCCGCCGCCGGCGGGCCCCTGATTTCGCGCATCGACGTGTGCGACGGCAGCCAGCCGGCCTACCAGATCGCCGTGGGCGCCGCTCAGCTTTACCGCGCTTTCGTGACGGACCTGGCCTCGGGCGGGTCGTCGATGGATATTTCCGGGAACGCGGCGGCCACCTACAAAGCCACCCGGCCGTTGCTGGCCCTGGCGGTAGTTCCGCAGGATGTGAGCTTCACGGCCGGCGCGGTGGTCAACGCCGCTACCTTCACCAACGGCATCGCGCCAGGCGGCATGATGGCGATCTTTGGCACGGGGCTCTCCGCGCCGGGGGTGTCCTCTGGGCCCGCCACCACGGTGGATATGGATGGCACGCCGGCCGCCGTGCTCTGGGCCTCTCCTTTCCAGATCAACGCCCAAGTTCCGCCGGGCATGGCGGCGGGGGTCCATACATTGCGCGTGAGTTCGCTCTATGGGGTCGCGCAGCAATCCGTCAGTGTATCCGCGGTGGCACCGGCGATCTTTCTGATTGGCAGTCCATCGGCGGGCGCGGTGTTGAACTCGGATTACAGCTTGAATGGGCCGGCCAACCCGTTACCTCGCGGGCAGTGGCTGGTGGTGTACGCAACCGGCCTGGGGGCGGTTACCAAGCAAGGACAACTTTCGGTTACCACTGCTGCGGTCACCGCGGTGGTCAGCGGCCAGGAATTGCCGGTGCAATTCGCGGGACTGGCGCCGGGCTATGTCGGTTTATATCAGGTGAACGTGCCGATTCCGGCGGCCACGCCCCCGGGGCTAGGTGTTTCCCTTACCCTCAAAGAGGGGGGGCAGCTCAGCAATACGGTGGCCGTGGCGCTCCAATGAAGAAAAAATGAGGCCATTCGGGCCGAAACTATTGACGCGGGGGCGCCCGGCGTGGTTTAATCGGGCGAGCTTGAATAGCAAAGGACTTAAGGCGGTAGAGGCCCCATGGGGGGAAGGGAAGGAATTTCTCTTGACATGGGGCGGGCAATGGGTTATGAATATGTTTACCGCGTCTGGTTTTGGTGTGCAATCTTGCGTTTGTTTCCGGCGAGCACGGAAGACAAGACAACAAGGAGCATGTGCCCCGGGTTAGACTTCAGTAAGACCCGGCGGTCGACTTGACGGCCGCTGGCAAATTGGCTCTCCGCCCGACACGGAGAAGTTCCCTAGGTTGACTGAACGGTTTGAGGCTTGACTTTGAGGCTCAGGTTGGGAAGAGAACTTCGACCGATTCAAATTTCGCAATTCACAAGGAGAAAGAAATGAATTTTCGCAGATGGATTACTGCGCTAGCTGTGCTGGCCCTCTTCGCGGGGCTGGCCAGTGCGCAGGTGTACAGTAGCGGTGCAGGCACAGGCGCATTGCAGTGCACCGCTAGCGTGGCTGTCCCTCCCATTTTACGATATGAAGGTATGACGGAACAGGTTGGCGACATCGTGCTGACCTGCCAGGGGGGTCCGGCGCCTACAGTGGGCGCTATGATTGGGACCGCCAACTTCACGGTCAGTTTCGGCGCAAACGTGACCAGCCGGCTGTTGACGACGTCGTCCCTTAACACCACCCTCGCGAACACCAACACATCGGAAGCCTTGCTGCTGATCGATGAGCCGGGTTCGGGTCTCCCGATGGGCGGTACCCCGGTTCCGGGTTGGGGACCGGGCGCTGCCCAGTTGCTGTGCGCCTCCGGCGGCGTGCCCTACTCGATTGTCGGCGCGGGCGTTGGCGGCTGTACCGAGTATGCTCAACAGCTCGGCAACGGCGACTACGTGATGTCCAGTTCGGCCAGCACTCCCGTGGCCGGCGCCAACGTGTTCGCGGGCATCGTGAGTTCCAACCAGGTTACGTTCTACGGCATTCCGATCATGCCCCCGACGAGCAGCACAGTGGCACGCGTATTCCGCATGACCAACATTCGGATCAATGCGAATGCATTCGGCGGCTCGCTGGCCGGTGAGGCGTCGGTGATCGCATCGGTCTCTATCAGCGGCCCCACCTCGCTGCCGATCAACAACCCGGTCATTACCGCCGGCTTCGTGGAGTTCGGTCTCGGCTCCGGTACCGGGACCAGAAACGTCGGCAACACTGGCGGCATCAGCACGACACCGTACAACCAGTGCAGCAGCTCAGGCAGCTCGTCGTCGCCTACCCCTGTTGGGATTGTGCAGTTCTCGGAGAACTTCGGCACCGCATTTAAGACGCGTGTCGCTCCGACCGGCACCACCAACGGACAGTCGTCGACCCCGTCGCCAGCCCAAAACGTTCCGGGTCAGGCCTACAACTCTGAATCCGGCTTCGTATTCACCGCGCTTACCACGGTTGGCGGCTCGGTTGCCGGTCTGGCCGATTACGGTACCCGTCTGAAGGCCACATTTAACAACGTTCCGACTGGGGTCACACTCTACGTGACGACGACGAACGTTGTCAACCTGACCGGACTGGCCGGGTCTGGCGGGCTAGCTAACACCGCCTCGGTCGATCCGGTGACCACGGCGGGTGTCTCGTTTGCCGAGTTAGTACTTACCGATACGGTTATCGATGGCAACGGGAGCGTTGCCAATATTCCGAATACCGGTTACATTGTCCCCTCGGGTAGTGTGACGCAGGTTCAGGGCTTTGCCCCGGTCCCGGTTGTGAACGGGGTCCCCACGGCGGTTTGGGAAGTTTTGAACACCAACCCGTTGACCCCCGAGAACTTCGCCTTTGGCGTGTATTTAAGCTACACCGCCAACGCGAACGCCGGCTCTCCGCCCATTGGGACGGCCACTGTGAATCTGAGTTACGCTCCGATTCCGGCGTCGTTCCCGGGTGTTAGTACTTCTACACTCATCAACGCTTCGGGCTTGCCGTCGATAACGGTGCCGCGATTTGCGGACACGTTGACGGGCCTCTACCTCTTTTCCGTTATCCAGTGTTCGACGAATCTGTTGTTCCCGTTCGTAACCGCGATTCCCGGATGGGATACCGGTATTGCGATTATGAACACGACGTCAGATCCGTTCGGCACTTCACCGCAACAGGGCATCTGCACATTCAGTTGGTACGGGCAGAATGTTCCGACGGTTCCTCCGTCACCGGTCATCGCTTCTGGGCAGAGCTACTCCTTCCTGGCTAGCACAGCCGCTCCGAACTTCCAGGGCTACATGATCGCGGTCTGCAACTTCCAGTTGGCTCACGGGTATGCGTTCGTCAGCGATCTTGGTGCGCAGAGGCTGGCGCACGGGTATCTGGCGCTGATTCTCACCAACGGTATCAGCAAGCGCACGACCGTGCCCGAAATCCTGGAGAACTAAGGTTTAGCTTGATGTTTTTGAAAGAGGGGAGCATTCGCTCCCCTCTTTTTTTTGCCGCGCCACGCTCACGCATTCGAGCGAGAGGTGGTACAATATAATTCTCATCCGCGTCCATCCCAATCCAACCGTGTTCATGCATCGAAGGAGGAGGTAATCTTGAACAAATCTACAGTTATGGTTTTGGTGGCGGCGTTCACCGGGCTTTTCTGCGCCTATCCAGCGTCCGCGCAGAACATTTCGATCGTGTCCGGAAACGGACAATTGATCTGCCAGACGTGCTTTGCCTTCACGCCCATGTACGTGCAGGTAACCGATTCTAATGGTATTGGGCAACCCAACGTGACGGTGAACTGGGCCGTCCCTTCAGGCGGTTACGGCGGAACGCTTATTAACGGGGCTACCACCATAACCGTATCCGACGGCACGGCATCGAATACCTTTGTCTACAACGGCGTAGGGCCGCAAGGCTCGGCATTCGTGCAGTACGCGCCGACTACGGTGGTGGCCAGCACCCCCACCAATGCCACTGCGACGTTCAGTCTTTACCAAGCGCTGTACGACCCGTCTAATCCGCAGCTTATGGCTGTGAGCGTTATGGGTGGACCCTATGTCCAGACTCTGCTGGCCGGGGATGTTTTGACAGGGCAGGCGGGCTCGACGGGCAGCACACCGCTCCAGGTCACAGTTATGGGCTCGAGAGGCGGTGGGATTGCCAACGTCAGCGTTCAACTGGTGAACTACCTGAACCAGAGTCCGGTCGTGAAGTGCGCGGGAGCCGCCGGCGGAGAAGCGAATACGGTGCTGACGGACGCCAACGGTCTGGCCACATGCTCGCCGGTTTTCGGCGGCGTCCCCGGGAGAGGCCAGTTTTATATCTTGGTGGGGGCGGGAGGCCTGGCGCCATCCGACCCGACTGTTCCTCCGTTCGCCAATTGGATAATCGGCAACTTGAATCTGACCGTCACACCGGCGCAGCCTGGATTGATCAAAGTCATCCAGGGCAACGGCCAATCCGCCGCCCCTGGCCAAACCCTGGCATCCCCGCTCCAGGTAGAAGTGGATACGGCGTCGGGGTCCCCGGTGGCAGGGCAGTCGGTCAACTGGACGGTGATTCCCGCCGGCGCCGTGAATCTTTCGAGCAGCACCTCGTTCAACGGACGCGACCGGCCGGACGTTGGTCACCGCGACATTCTCCAGTAACGCTTCGGGCGCCGTCCAAATCACAGCGACGTGCTCCGCTTGCGCGTCGATCAAGACCTACACATTCAGCGTCACAGCGGTTCCTATTGTGACCCTCAGCGGCCTGCAGATCGTCTCCGGCAACAACCAGACCGCTCTCGTGAACGCAGTTTTCGCCCTGCCCCTGGTGGTGCAGGTGAACGGCAGCAATGGGCAGCCCGCCGCCAACGTCGGTGTGCAGTTCTCGGTGACCGGACCGGCTTCGCTGTCCTCGAGCACTGTGAATACCGATTCCAACGGGCGCGCGCAAGTCTCGGTTCAGGGCGGCGCCACGGCCGGCTCGGTAACGGTCACGGTCACCGTGAGCAGTTTCACCCAGACCTTCAGTCTGACGGTTATGCCGCCGGGCCCGACTCTCGCGGCGAGCAACTTCTATAATGGCGCCGATTTCCAGGCCGGCTCCATTTCGCCATGCAGCATCGCCACCATCATTGCTCCGGGACTGGCGCCGGGTATTCAGGGCGTCGTGACTCCGGGCAGCTTGTTTGGTCCTTTGCCGTACCTGTTAGCATCCGATGCCGTATCGTTCAACGGCACTTCGGCTCCCATCTTTAACGTTGCCAACGTCAGTGGCCAGCAGCAGATCACAGTCCAGGTTCCATGCGAAGTGGCTCCGGCCGCTTCCGTTCCCGTGACGGTGACGGTGGGCTCCGCGCCGCCAGCCACGGTGAATGTGCCGGTGTTGGCGGCCAGCCCCGGCATTTTCCAGACGACGATGTCCGATGGCGTGCTTCGGGCGGTGATCGTCCGGCCGGATGGATCGTTTGTGAGCCTGGCAAACCCGGCTCGCCGCGGTGAGGTCGTCCGGGCGTATGCCACCGGTCTGGGGGTGACTTCCCCAACGGTGGGCACGAATGCGACCGCTATCCCCGGTGCCGACGCCGTTGTGCAAGGCATCGTAGTCATGGGCGTGACCAACACTGCGGGCCAAGGCGAAGGTGTCCGCGTGAGCAGCGCGCGGATAGCGCCAGACCTGATCGGCGTGTTCGAGATTCCGTTCGAAGTACCCTCGGATGCGGCCACCGGAAACAACGTCTCCTTTTCGATAGGAGTGATACCAGCCGGCAGCAGCACACCGATTTACAGCGCCACCGCCAAGATACCCATCGCGTAAGTTCATTCCGTGGGGCCGGGGAAACTCGGCCCCACTCTTCTTCGCTTCTTCTTCGCCTAAAAGACTAGATGTTGTGTGTTGCGCGATCAGTGTAGATCTGCTGGTATTGTGGTAACTCCTAGCCTGTCAGTAAGTTCCTGAAAAAAATTCTTGCTAAGGCGGAATTAGTGTGGCACCATTAGTTGTGGCCAGAAATGGCCCTAGTTGGATAAGAAATGGTTGACACTGTCGAGCAGCCGCCGAAGCCCGAACCACCGCTGGGAATGTACCCTGGGCGGCTGGACGACCGCGGCCGCGTAAAATTGCCGGCGGACTTCCAGCAGTATTTTGGCGCCTTGGGGGAAACGCGGTTTTTCGTGACCAGCCTGGACCGGCGCATAGCTCAAATCTACACCATTCCGGCCTGGAGGGAAAACGAAAAGTTTCTCGCCGGCTACCGCGAGGATCCGAAAGCGGCGCGGAACATAGCCTTCAATGCGGCCGACCTGGGCGCGGAGGCCGACATAGACGGTCAGGGCCGGATCCTGTTCTCCGCCGAACTGCGCCGCGAACTCGGAATCGAGAACCAGCCGGTGCGGCTGTACGCCTATCGCAGCCGGATCGAAGTCTTAAGCGACAAGATCTACCAGGAACGCAAGAGCGAGGCTTCCGTGAGCCCGGTGGACGACCTAGCGAAGCTGGAGGCGGCGGGGCTGAACTGATGAGGTATGCATTATTCCGTCATGGCCGAAGAATCGCTCTCGCTGCTGGCGGTTCGTCCCGAGGGAATTTACCTGGATGCCACAGCCGGCCTGGGGGGACATACGGGCCTCATCGCGCGGCGGCTGACCACGGGACTGGTGATTGCCAACGATCGCGACGCGGAGTCGCTAGAAACAGCGCGGCGCAACACCGCGGAGTGGGCCGGGCGCATTCGTTTTCATCGGGGTCCCTTCGGCAAGCTGGCGGAAGCGGTGGCGGAGGCGGGATTCGAGAAGGTGGACGGACTGCTGGCGGATCTGGGTGTGAGCCGCTACCAGCTCACGGCGCCGGAGAGAGGATTTTCGTTCATGGCGGATGGACCGCTGGACATGCGCATGGATCAGTCCACGGGCATGACGGCGGCCGATCTCGTCAATCACACCGCCGAAAAGGCGCTCGCCGACTTGATTTTTCAATTAGGCGAAGAAAGGAGGGCGCGGAAGGCAGCCAGAGCAATCGTCCAGGCACGGCCCATACGGAGCACACTGCACCTGGCCGGTGTAGTGGAGCGGGCCGTGCCCAGGACGGGCCGTTTGCACCCGGCCACAAGAACGTTCATGGCCTTGCGAATGGCGGTCAACGACGAGCCGGGCGAATTGGGCCGGCTGCTCGAGATTGGTCCCGAGCTGTTGAAGAGCGGTGGGCGGATGGTGGTAATCAGCTTCATGTCCATCGACGACCGGAAGGTGAAACAAGAGTTCAGAGCGCTGGCGCGGGAAGGGCGTGCGACCATTCTTACGAAACACCCGCTCCAGCCCAGCGAAGAAGAGACATCGCAGAACCCGGCTTCGCGCAGCGCCAAGCTGCGGGCGCTGGAAATAGCGTAGTTACCAGAAAGGGAACGAAAGACCATGGCGACGCTGCCAGCATTTTTCCGAAGGACCAGTGAGGCCGTTCTCCCGGCCTTGTCCGATACCCAGCCGGAGCGGGACCCGTTCCAATTGCGCGCGCTCCCACAGGAAGACGTATTATTTTATTGCAAGAAAATCGACAACTCGCGTTTGGTCCGCGAGCCCGATCCGCAAGCGCACGGCGCGTGCTGGTCGGCCATAGGAGCGGCCTGTTTTCTGCTGGCTGTGCTGACCAGCGTGCTGGTCCCCAACGTCGCCAGCACGCTGGCGGGCTACAAACTGCAGGCCCTTCGCGTGGAGGAGCGGCAGTTGCTGGACGAGAAGCGGACGCTGGAGCTCAAAGAAGCGGAGCTGCTGAGTCCCCAACGGCTGGAGAGGCTCGCCCAAGGGCAGAATCTGGTCACGCCATTTCCTGGGCAGGTTGTGCGCCTGAACGCCAAAGGCGACAGCGCGGTGGCGATGGTGAAGTGACGAAATCGGAGGCGTGACCTGGTCACGGAGCGTGGGATGGTGGATCGTCGTCTGGCATGGCTCGCCGGGATCGTCCTCATCTGGGGCGTGGCCATCCTGTTCAACTTGATCTCGCTCGAAGTCATTCATCACCAGGAGTACGCGCAACTGGCGACGGAGCGCCAAGTGGTGGCAGTGGAGATTCCTGCGCCTCGCGGCACGATCTTCGACCGCACCGGCCAGCCGCTGGCCATGAGCGTGCCGACGGAGTCCGTTTCCATCGACCCGCTGCGGGCGCCGGACCTGGGAGTGGCTTCCGAACTGCTGGCGCTGGTGCTACACATGGACCGTACGGCTCTCTACGGCAAGATGAAGTGGGCGCACGACAACCACCACGGGTTTCTGTGGGTCAAGCGCAAGATCAGCTACCAGGAAGGGCAGAATCTGCGCAATCTGCGGCTGGAATGGATTCACATCCAAGACGAGAGCCAACGCCACTACCCGAAAGGGACGCTGGCGGCGCATGTTCTGGGGTCGGTGGATTTCGAAGAGAGAGGCAACGCCGGAATCGAGAAGACCCTGGATGCCGAACTGCGCGGCCAGTCGGGCCAGGCGCGGATGCTGACGGACGTGAAGCGGCGCGGCATCGATTCCGAGTCCGCTTCGGACGCGAGGCCGGGCACGCCGATCACTCTCACCATCGACGAGCGGCTGCAATTTGTGGCGGAGCGCGAGATGGCGGCGGCCGTGGAAGCCCACCACGCCAAGAGCGGCAGCGTGGTGGTGATGAACCCGTACAACGGAGAAATCCTGGCTCTCGCGAGCTATCCCACGTACGATCCGAATCTGCCTCCGCAACCTGGGGAGGACAGCGCCGGCCGGCAAAACCACGCCATTTCGGTGCCTTTTGAACCGGGATCGGTATTCAAGGTGGTTACGCTTTCGGCAGCTCTGGAAACCACCGACCTGCGGCCGGGCAGCATGATTAACTGCGGGCGGGGAGCGATCACGCTCTTCGGGCTCACTATTCACGAAGCCCACAGCGGATATGGGACCATTTCCATGGCGCTGGTACTGGCCAAGTCAAGCAACATTGGCGCCATCCAGATCGGTCTGCGCGTAGGCCAGGCCAACATGCACCAGTATGTGCGGAAGTTCGGTTTTGGACAGAAGACCGGCATCCCGCTGCCGGGGGAATCCGCCGGAAAGGTGAGAAAGCCGGCACGCTGGACCAAGGCTTCCCTTCCTTCCATTTCGATGGGGCAGGAAATCAGTGTCACCACGCTGCAACTGGCGCAGGCGGCGGCGGTGATTGCCAACGGCGGCTTGCTGGTGAAGCCGCGGCTGGTTTTGAAGAAGGGAAACCGGACCGTGCCGATGGAGCAGCCGGTGCGGGTGCTGAAGCCCGAGACGGCCATCACCATGCGGCAGATGATGGAAGGCGTCGTGCTGCCCGGCGGCACCGGGACCAGGGCCAGGCTGGAAGGCTATACCAGCGGCGGGAAGACCGGTTCCGCGCAGATCTACGACCCGGTCGTCAAACACTTCACGCATACGTACAACGGCTCGTTCATGGGCTTCGCGCCCCTTACCAATCCGGCCATGGTGACAGTGGTGGCGCTGAATGGGACCCACGGTTCGGCGGGTTTCGGCGGGCAAGCCTCGGCGCCGGTGTTTCATGCGGTGGTCACGGAAGCGTTGCGCGTGTTGGATGTCCCCAAGGACCTGCCGGACCAGACGCCCACCCGGACGCTGGCAGCCTCGAAAGAAGAGCCGAGCGACCTGGCGATTGCGGACATCGGGGGGGGCCAGCCCAACATTCTGGAAGACGCCGACGATGAAGATCAGCCCGCGGTGGGGCAGGCGGAAGGCCCCTCCGGCGTTCCCGACCAGCCTGTCGGCCCCACGGTTCCGAACTTCCGCGGTATGACCATGCGCGCCGTCCTGGCGGAAGCGGCGGCGAAAGGATTGAGAGTGCTGCCGGATGGGAGTGGCGTTGCCCGAGTTCAGTATCCGCCGCCGGGTTCGACTCTGCACGAGGGAGAGCGCATTCGCGTACAGTTTGCAAGATGACGCTGGGCGAGATACTCTCGGGCGTTCGGTTGAGGCGGCCAATCTCGCCGGAGCTTGCCGGCGCCAACATCAGCGGACTGGAGTACGATTCGAGGCGCGTGGGACAGGGCTTCCTGTTTTTCGCTTTTCCGGGCAGCCGCGCCGACGGGCGCCAATTCGCCGAGAACGCACTGGCGCGCGGCGCGGTGGCGGTGGCCAGCGAATCGGAACCGCCGGACGCGCCTTGGGCCACGCGCTGGATTCAGGTGGAGCACGGCCGGCACGCACTGGCATTGGCGGCGCGCAACTATTATCGCAAACCGGACGAGCGCCTCGGGCTGACGGGCATCACGGGGACGAACGGCAAGACCACCACCGCATATCTGGTCGATTCGATATTGCGGGCGACGGGCCACACCACGGGGCTGATCAGCACCATTGAGTACCATCTGGCGTGGCGGGTGCTGCCGGCCGTGAATACCACGCCGGAATCGCTGGACCTGGTGCGGCTGTTGTGGGAGCTGGAGCGCGCCGGCGGCACCCACGCCACCTTGGAAGTTTCGTCCCATGCGCTAGCACTGGGCCGGGTTTACGGGCTTCAATTTCATACCGCCGTTTTCACGAATCTGACGCGCGACCACCTGGATTTCCACGGCTCCATGGAGGCTTACTTCGCGGCCAAGCAGGCGCTGTTCCAGGGGGCCGGGGGACCTCCGCCCCGATTCGCGGTCCTGAACCGCGATGACAAATACGCGCGCAAGCTGAAGGTGAATCCGAAAACGAAAGTCCTCTGGTATGGCTTGAGCCACGGGCGGGACCTGCGCGCGCTGGATGTCTCATCGGGGTTCCACGGGCTGCGGTTCGATATCCGGTACGGCAAGCTGCGCTTCGCAGTGGAGTCGCCGCTCGTCGGAAGGATCAACGTGTACAACATTCTGGCGGCGTGTGGCGCGGGTCTTTCCTACGGCATCGCGCCGGAGAGCATCGCGCAAGGGATTGCCGGCCTCGGTGCCGTACCGGGGCGATTCGAGCGAGTCGACGAAGGCCAGCCGTTCGTGGTAGTGGTGGACTACGCGCATACCGATGACGCGCTGCGCAACGTGATTGCGGTGGCGCGGGGCCTCGATCCCAAGAGGGTGATTACGCTGTTCGGCTGCGGCGGGGACCGCGACCGGGCCAAGCGCCCGCTGATGGGCCAGGCGGCTGCGGAAGCCAGCGACTTTGTCGTGCTGACCAGCGACAACCCGCGGTCCGAAGATCCGCTGGCGATCATGAACGACGCGCTGGTGGGAATCCGGCGCGTGGACGTGCCGCACGTTGTCGAGCCGGACCGCGCCGCCGCCATTGCCCGGGCGCTGAAGGAGGCGCGCGAGGGCGACCTCGTGATCCTGGCCGGCAAGGGCCATGAGAGCTACCAGGTTCTGAGGGATAAGACCATTCCGTTCGACGACCGAACGGTGGCGAGAGAAGTGCTCAGGGGTTATGGGTATCGCCAGAGCGAGTGAACCATGACCCTGGATTTACAAGAAGTTGCGCGCGCGATGCGCGCGGCGGGGAACCCACCGCCGCTCAAAGTGAGGGGTTGGAGCGTGGATACGCGGACACAAAATCCAGGCGATCTGTATTTCGCTCTGCGCGGTCCCCACCACGACGGCCACGATTTCGCGGGCTCCGCGGCGGCCAGAGGCGCGGCCGGGGTGGTGGTAGAGCGGAGCACTGGCGCGCCCAACGAATTAGTTGTGAGCGATACGCTGGAAGCTCTGCAAGAGCTGGCGGCGTGGGCGCGCGCGACATGGGGTGGGACCGTGGTAGGAGTGACCGGCAGTGCGGGGAAGACCACCACCAAGGATGCCATTGCGCATCTGCTGGCAGTGGAGTTGCCGGTGGGGAAGACGGCCGGAAACTTCAATAATCACGTGGGGGTGCCGCTATCAATCCTGTCGCTCGACGACGGCTGCCGCGCCGCCGTTCTGGAAATCGGAATGAATCACGCGGGCGAGATCCGCTCGCTGGCCGCCATCGCGAAGCCGGATGTGGGGGTGGTGACCAACGTGGGCTACGCGCACTCCGAGTATTTCGGCTCCATCGAGGGTGTAGCGGCGGCCAAGCGCGAGTTGATCGAGGCGTTGCCGCGCGACGGCGTGGCGGTGCTGAATGCCGATGACCCGCGCGTGCTGGGATTCCGGGACGCGCACCCCGGCCGCTCGGTCACATTCGGCTTATCGGAATGCGCGGACGTGCGGGCCGAGGCGGCGGAATACGGCGCCGATGGCTCCCGCTTTCGAGCCGTGGGAGTGGATTTCGAGACGGGACTGGCGGGCCGGCACGCGGTCATGAACCTGCTGGCGGCGATTGCGGTGGCGCGCGTATTCGGGATCGCGCCGGAGCGTTTGCGGGAGCCGGTTCGGACCTTCGCCGCCGGCGACATGCGCGGCCAACGCAGTGAGCACAACGGCGTCTTAGTCTGGAACGACTGTTACAACTCGAACCCCGAGGCGGCGCAGTCGATGATCGACGTATTGCGCCAGACGCCCGCGGCGAAGCGCATTGCCGTCCTGGGTGAGATGCTGGAATTGGGGCGGGCGGCGGAAGAGTTGCACCGGCAGGTGGGGCGGTATGCGGCGGAACACGGGATCGATTGGCTGATCGGCATTCGCGGGCATGCCCGCTCGATGGTGGAGGCGGCAGTCGCCGCCGGGCTTGCGCGCGGCCGGGCGCACTTCTTCGAAGATCCCGCCGAGGCGGGGGAATTCGTGCGGCGGACGGCGCGGCCGGGGGACGCGGTTCTCTTCAAGGGTTCCCGCGGCGTGCGCGTGGAGCGGGCGATGGAAAGGTTTTTGGCTTAACTCCGATGCTCTATTATCTACTCTACGAACAGCTCCAACGATACTTCAGCCCGCTCCGCGTTTTCCGCTACACAACTTTCCGGACGGCATTCGCGAGCCTCACGGCGTTGTTCCTGTGTATTGCGCTGGGGCCTTGGCTCATCGACAAACTGCGGCAATTCCAGATCGGCCAGTACATTCGCGAGGAAGGCCCGAAATCCCACCAGAAGAAGGCCGGCACACCCACCATGGGCGGCGTTCTCATCATCATCTCCATCGTGATTCCGACGCTGTTGTGGGCGGACCTGCGGTACCTGTACGTGTGGATCGCGATCGCCGCGCTCCTCGGTTATGGCTGGATCGGGTTCCTGGACGACTACGCGAAGGTGACCCACCAGCGCAACCTGGGGCTGACGGTACGGCGCAAGCTGGTGTACCAGTTCAGCATGGGGTTCGCATTCGCCGCGATTCTCCTGGTGATGCGCCTCTACGGCGACTATTCCACCGCCATGAACATCCCGTTCGTCAAACAGTTCAACCCGTCGCTGCTGATCGAATCGCTCATGAGGAATCCGTGGACGTACGCACTCGGCGTGGCGCCGTTCTGCATTCTAGTCGCGCTGGTGGTGGTCTTCGCGTCCAATGCGGTGAACCTGACAGACGGGTTGGACGGCCTCGCCATCGGCCTGATGGTGATTGCCGCGGGCGCGCTCACCGTGCTCGCGTACGCCGGCGGACATGCGCAACTGGCCGAATACCTGCAACTGGCGCGCAATCCGCGCACGTCGGAACTGACCATCTTTTGCGGGTCGATGACCGGCGCCAGCCTGGGCTTCCTTTGGTACAACGCGCATCCGGCGGAGATCTTCATGGGCGACGTGGGGGCGCTGGGGCTGGGCGGCGCCATGGCGGTGGTCGCGGTGCTCATCAAGCAGGAAGTGCTGCTGGTGTTCATCGGCGGCGTTTTCGTGGTGGAGGCGGTCTCCGTCATCCTCCAGGTGGGCAGCTTCAAGCTGCGCGGTAAACGGATTTTCAGGATGGCCCCGCTGCACCATCATTTCGAGGCGCTGGGGTGGGCGGAATCGAAGATCATCGCGCGCTTCTGGATCGCCGGGCTGGTGATGGCGCTGTTCGCGCTGACGACCCTGAAGCTGAGATGACATGCGCCTGAAAGGAACCAAGGCGCTGGTGGTGGGGATGAAGAAGTCCGGCATGGCGTCGGCGGAGCTACTGGCGCGCCACGGTGCGACGGTCCGCGCTACCGATCTGAAACCACTGGAGGAGTTGGGCGAAGCGCGGGAACTGCTGGAGCGGCTGGACATTCCATTCGCGCGGCAGACACCGGAAGTGTTCGAGGGATGCGACGTGATCGTGCTTTCGCCGGATGTGCCCGCCGATCTGGCGCCGCTCGAAGAGGCCCGCCGGCGAGGAGTGCGGGTGATCGGCGAAGTGGAACTCGCGGCGCCGTTTCTGAAAGGCGAGACCATCGGCATCACGGGATCGAATGGCAAGACCACCACCACCAGCCTGGTGGGCCACATCCTGCGCGAAGCCGGCGTGCCGGTGCAGGTGGGCGGCAATATCGGAACGCCGGTGACCGCCATGGTGGAGAGCTCCCGCGCCGACGGCTGGAACGTTCTGGAGCTTTCGAGTTTTCAACTCGAAACCATCTCCGGGTTCCGGGCGCATATCGGGCTGGCCCTGAACGTGACCGAGAACCACCTCGACCGCCACCACACGTTCGAGACTTATGCGGCCGCCAAGGGCCGCCTGTTTGAAACACAGCGGCGTGGAGACTTCGCCGTGCTCAACGCCGAGGACCCGGTGTGCGTGCGATACGCGGATCGCACCCTGGCCGCGGTGCAGTGGTTCAGCAGCCGGCGCGAAGTGTCGCCCGGAGCGAGCCTGTGCGGCGACAACCTGGTGCTCGATGGCCAACTTCTCATGCAGGCCGGCGAGATTCCCATACGCGGGCGCCACAACCTGGAAAACGTGCTGGCGGCGTCGATTGCGGCGGCGCGGGCGGGGGTGAATCACGAGGCGATCGCGGCCGCCGTGCGCACGTTCCAGGCGGTGGAGCACCGGCTGGAGTTCGTGCGGAAGGTGAGCGGCATCGATTTCTACAACGATTCGAAGGCCACCAGCGTGGACGCCACGCTCAAGGCGCTGGACGCGTTTTCCGGCGGCCTGTGGGTGGTTCTGGGGGGCAAGGACAAGGGGCTGGACTACTCGCCTCTACGCGCGCCGCTGGCGGCCAAGGCGCGCGCGGTTCTGCTCATCGGCGCCGCCGCGGCCAAAATTTCGAGCCAGTTGCAGGGCGCCGCACCACTGGTGGATGCCAAAACGCTGGATGCGGCCGTGGCGCACGCCTATGCGAGTGGCCAGCCGGGCGACACCATTCTGCTGGCGCCGGCGTGCGCCAGCTTCGATCAGTTCAAGAGCTTCGAGCACCGCGGCGAGGTTTTCAAGCAAATCGTCAGCCAACTACGACCCAAGGATTATTGATATGGCACAACGGCTCAAGACCGACTGGATTTTGTTCGTCACCGTGCTGGCGATGGTGACGTTCGGGGTGCTGATTCTCTACAGCGCATCGTCCATCATGGCCCAGCTCGACCCCCGTTACGGCTGGAGCTGGCACTTCGTTCTGCGCCAGGTGGAGTGGGCCGCCGTGGCAGTGGCCGTCATGATGACCCTTAAGAAGACTCACTACCGCAAGTTTCAGAGTCCCGCCGTGGCCTTCGGCGCGATGAGCGTCGCCCTCATGCTGCTGGCGGCGGTCTATATTCTGGACGGGGCGCATCACCGGTGGCTGCGAGCGGGGAGCTTCGTTGGCGTGCAGCCCTCTGAGCTGGCCAAGCCGGCGCTGGTGATTTTCCTGGCGTTTTTTGTGACGTGGAGAGGGCGCGCCATCAACAATCCGAGGTACACGCTGATCCCCGCGGCCCTGGCCGTGGGGCTCATGATCCTGGCGGTGGTGGTGGCGGACCTCGGCACGGCGGTGGTTTTGGGGGTGGCGGCGGCGACCGTCTTTGTGGTGGCGGGCCTCGAGTGGCGCTATGGCGCGATCGCGGCGGCAGTGGCCACTGTGGGCGTGGTACTCTTCATCCTCGCGGAGCCGTACCGTATCGTGCGAGTGGTGCAATTCTTCGATTCCCAATCCAAGATCATCGCCAGGTTCGACCCCCACGGCAAAATCCGGAGCCGCATGGAACAGTCGCTGGCCACGCGCGATACCAACTACCAGTTGGAGCAGTCGCAGATCGCGGTGGGCGCCGGCGGCCCAGCGGGTCTCGGACTCACCAACGGGAGACAGAAACTGCTGTACCTGCCGGAGGCGCATACCGACTTCATATACGCGGTGGTCGCGGAGGAACTGGGGCTGGCCGGTTCGGTGGGGTTGCTGCTCGGCTTTGGAGTGATCTTCTGGCGGGGCCTGCGCGCCGCGTTCCGGATGCGCGACGATTTCGGACGATACCTGGCGCTAGGTGTGACGGTGGTGGTGGTGGTGCAGGGATTCATCAACATGAGCGTGGTACTGGGAATGATACCGACCAAGGGCATTCCGCTGCCCATGATCAGCTATGGCGGAAGCTCGCTGCTGAGCACGCTGGCGCTGCTGGGAATTTTGATGAATGTGGCGGAGAACGCGGGGTGAGAACGGGGGCCGGGGGCCGGGGGCCGGGGGCCGGGGGCCGGGGGCCGGAAGCGCGGTGAAGGTTGGGAGTGATGTCTAAGGTCAGCCACTTTCGAGAACTGCATGTTTGGCAGCACGGTATGGACATCGTCGAGGCGGTTTATCGAGTTTCAGCCGCGTTCCCGAAATCTGAATTGTACGGACTGACCGGGCAGATCAGGCGCGCGGCGGTTTCCGTGCCTTCGAATATTGCCGAAGGGCATACCCGGGCTTCAACCAAGGAATATTTGAATCATGTGTCTATGGCCCAGGCTTCTCTGGCGGAAGTGGAAACTCAGCTAGAGATCGCATCGCGGTTGGGATACCTCGCCTCTACGGAATTGAGTGCGGTCCTGGAGCAGGCCGCGGTGCTGGGCAAGCAGTTGTATGCGCTTCGCGATGCGCTGGCCAAGAAAATATGAGCGAGCGAAGCGAGCCTCCGATCCCCGGCCCCCGGCCCCCGGCCCCCGGCCCCTTTCTCATGGCCGGCGGCGGCACAGGCGGGCACGTCATTCCGGCGCTGGCGGTGGCGCGGGAATTGCGGCAAAGAGGCCACCAGGTGTTCTTTGTGGGGACGGATCGCGGATTAGAGGCGAAGCTGGTTCCGGCTGAAGGGTTCGAGTTGAAAAAGATCGACATCGGTGGATTGAACCGCGTGGGACTGCGCCAGAAACTTGCCACACTGATTCAGTTGCCCTTCACTACGCTCGGTTGCGCGAAGCTGGTGCGCGAAGCCTCGGCGGTTTTCAGCATGGGTGGATATGCCGCCGGGCCGCCGGTGATGGCGGCGCTTCTAAGGCGCGTTCCAGTGGTGGTGATGGAGCCCAACGCGGTTCCCGGATTTACCAATCGGGCGATCGGGCGGTTGGTGTCGCGGGCGCTGGTCTCGTTCCCGGAGACGGCCGCCTATTTCCCCAGGGGGCGGACGGAAACTACCGGACTGCCGGTCCGCGAGGAGTTTTTTCGCATTGTTCCCAAGCCCCGGGGCGGCACGCTCAACCTTCTGATCACTGGCGGCAGCCAGGGGTCGCGCAGGCTCAACCAGGCGGGGAGACAGAGTTGGCCTCTTTTCCGCAAAACCGGGCTGCCGGTGAGGATCGTGCACCAGAGCGGACCGGGCGAGTTCGAGCAACTGCGGGAAGAGTTTTCCGGGTCGGGACTGGAAGGCGAGGTGGTGCCGTTTATCGCCGATATGCCCGCGGTCTTTGCCGCCGCCGATCTGGTGGTGTGCCGGTCGGGTGCGGGCGCGGTATCGGAGCTGGCGGCGGCGGGGAAGCCGTCCATCCTGGCGCCGTTTCCGTTCGCGGCGAACGATCACCAGACACGAAATGCGGAAGCCATCGAGCGCGCCGGAGCGGCCCGGCTGGTCCGGGATGACCAGATGAATGGCGAGAAACTGGTTGCCGTAGTGGCGGAGCTGGCCGGTTCTTCGGGGGCGCTGGAGCGGATGGGAGAAGCGGCGCGGCGGTTGGCCCGGCCGGGCGCGGCGCGGCGGGCGGCGGAAATTCTGGAGGAGGTGGCGGGCGCAGCGCGAGATTTCCATTGACAGTTGCGCCGCAAGCCGAAACAATATCATAAGGAAATGTTTTTTCGTCCACAGCACTTGCATTTTACGGGTATCGGCGGCATCGGGATGAGCGGCATCGCCGAGGTGCTGCTGAACCTCGGATACCAGATCAGCGGGTCCGACGCGAGGCTTTCTCCTATCACCGAGCGGCTGGCCGGGATGGGGGCCCGAATCTACGAAGGCCACGCGGCCGCCAACGTCGCCGGGGCGCGGGCGCTGGTGGTGAGTTCGGCGGTGGACGAACAGAATCCCGAGGTGCAGGAGGCGCGGCGTCTCCAGATCCCGGTGATCCCGCGCGGCGAGATGCTGGCCGAGCTGATGCGGTTGAAGTACGGGATTGCGGTGGCCGGAAGCCACGGCAAGACCACCGCTACTTCCATGACCGCCACCGTCTTGAACCACGCGGGGCTCGACCCCACGGTGGTGGTGGGCGGGCGGGTGGGGACCATGGGCGGCGCGAACGCCCGCGTGGGGCACAGCGATTTTCTGGTGGCGGAATCGGACGAAAGCGACGGCTCGTTTCTGAAGCTGGCGCCGATCATCGCGGTGGTCACGAATATCGATCGGGAGCACCTGGATCACTACCCGTCGCTCGAGGCCATCCAGGCGGCGTTTATCGAGTTCGTAAACAAGGTTCCGTTCTATGGCGCCGTAATCGTCTGCCTGGACGACGCCAACGTGCAGGGCATCCTGCCTTCGATCAAGCGGCGGACCGTCACCTACGGCGCCACGGCCCAGGCTGATGTGGAGGCCAGCGAGATCGGCTGCGAGCCTTTCGCCAGCGACTTCCGCTTGCGGTATCGCAGCGAGGATCTCGGCCGGTTCCACCTTCGCGTTCCGGGCAGGCACAACGTCTTGAACGCCATGGCGGCGGTGGCGGTGGCGATGGAGCTGGAAGTTCCCCCGGAGGTGATTCGGGAAGCGCTGGCCGCGTTCAGCGGCGTCGACCGGCGGTTCCAGGTGCGAGGGAAGGAGCGCGGCATCACCGTCATCGACGATTACGGCCACCATCCCACGGAGATCCGGGCCACGCTTGACAGCGCCCGGCTGTGCGGCTTCCGGCGCATCCACGTGTTGTTTCAGCCACACCGGTTCACGCGGACGTTTTACCTGATGGAAGAGTTCGCGCGCGCGTTCCACCAGGCCGATAGTGTGTTCGTGATGGATATTTACGCGGCCTCGGAGAAACCCATCGCGGGGATCACCGCGGAAGCGCTGGTCGATCGCATCCGGCAGTTCGGGCATCGTGGAGCCGAGTACGCAGGCACGATGGACCGCGGCGTGGATGCGCTGCTCGAGGTTGCCGGCGAAGGCGACGCGGTCCTGACGCTAGGGGCCGGCAATGTGTCGCAGGCGGGCGAGAAGCTGCTGGCGCGGCTGCGAGCGGGGGCCGTTCGGGGGCCAGGGGCCGGGGGCCGGGGGCCGGGGGGCGGCTGATATGGCGAGGGAGGCGAAGAAGATCGCGCGTGGGTTCAACTGGCGGCTGTGGCTGGTGGTTGTGGCGCTTGGCGTGGCGGGCGTCTCCACCGCGGTGGCGGGTTTCCGAGTGCGCCAGTACGCCCTCACGGACCCGCAGTTCATGCTCTCGCGCGACCGCCAGGATGCGCTCACGATTCAGGGGTTGAATTACACGCCGCGAACGAAGGTGCAGCAGGTATTCACCGGGGACTTCGAGCACAGCATCTTCTCCGTTCCACTGGAGGCGCGCCGGCGGCGGCTGCTGGCCATCGACTGGGTGGAAGACGCCTCGGTTTCGCGCATCTGGCCGGACCGGCTGTTGGTGCGGATTCGCGAGCGGAAACCGGTGGCGTTCGTGCTCTTCCGCTCGGGTGTGCTGCTGATCGACGCTCACGGCGTTCTGCTGGATCCTCCGGCGCAGGCGCAGTTCGCGTTCCCGGTGCTCAGCGGCGTCCGGGAAGGCGAGACGGAAGACCAGCGCCGCGAGCGCGTGCACGCCCTGTTGCGGCTCCAGGAAGACATGGGATACATGGCGAAGGACGTTTCCGAGGTGAATGCCGCCGATCCCGACAATATCCGCATCGTGGCGCAGGTGGAGAACCGCGCGGTGGAATTGATCATGGGCGACGGCAATTTCGCCCGGCGCTATCAGAATTTTCTCGAGCACTATGCGGAGATCGGGAAGCGGTCGCCGAGCGTGAAAACGTTCGACTTGAGGCTGGAGGGCCAAATCACGGCCAAGGATTGACGGCTTTATGGCAGAGAAACCGATTTACGCAGCGGGACTCGACGCGGGCAGCCGCAAGACACGGCTGGTGATCTGCGTTCTGGAGAGAGGCCGTGTGCGCCTTTTGGGATGCGCCGCCATCGGGTCGCAAGGCTGGCTGAAGGGGAGGATCGCCGACCAGAGAGCGGTGGCGGATACGATCCGGGCGGCGCTGCACGAGGCAGAGGCCAATGCCGGAGTTTCCGTGGATTCGGTGGTGGTGGGGATGGGCGGCCAGACGGTGCGTGGCGCCAGCGGCCGCGGCCTGGTGGAGCTCGGACACCTGCGAGAGATTGAACCGCGCGACGTGAACCGCGTGGTGGACCGCGCCTGCCGCGTGCAGTTGCAGCCGGACCGTATGATTCTGCAACTGTTCCCGCAGGATTTCGTGGTGGATGGCCACCCGGGCCACTGCGACCCCCGAAAAATGCTGGCATCGCAGTTGGAAATCAACGTCCACCTGGTGACGGCTTCGGTGCAGGAGCATAACTCACTGGTCGGCGCGGTGAACCAGGCGCACCTGGTGGTGGAGGAAACCGTTTTCGAGGCGCTGGCCGCGTCCTATGCGGCCGTCCTGCCGGAGGACCGGCGCGAGGGCATCGCACTGGCAGACATTGGATCGGAGTCGAGCGAGCTGGTGGTGTATTACGGCGATGCCATGCACCTGGCCTCCACCGTGCGGGTTTGCGGCGACCATTTCACGCGCGACCTGGCCAAGGGGTTGCGCCTGAGTTTCGAGGACGCCGAGCGGGTGAAGATGGAGTACGGCTGTGCGCTTGCGACAGGCTGCTCGGGGAACGTGCTGGTGGAGCTTCCCGCGCCGGAAGACCGCGAGCCTCGTGAAGAGCGTTGGAAGGTGGTCAGCCGGATTCTGGAGGCGCGCGCCGTGGAGCTGTTCCGATTTGTGCGCTCCGAGTTCGCCCGCGTGGGGATGGACCGCGCGCTGGTCGGCGGCGTGTTTCTGGCGGGTGGGGCGGCCAAGCTGCCGGGCCTCTGCGACGTCGCGGAGCGCGTGCTCGAATGCCAGGTGCGGTACGGCCTGGCGATCGGGATTCTGGATTGGCCGGAGGAAATGAACGATCCGGAGTGGACCACGGCAGCGGGGCTCGCCATGTATTCGGCCAAGTTGAAGGCCAAAGCCGAGCATCAGCGGGAAATCGCCGGCTGGCTGGGAAAGATTCTGAAGTAGGGGCCGGGCATGCCCGGCCCGAGAGAGGTGCCCATGGGGCTGGACGATCTGAAGTATGAAATGGAAGAAGAGGCGCGCACCGGCACGCGAATCAAGGTGATCGGCGTGGGCGGCGGCGGCTGTAACGCGGTGGCCCGGATGGTGCAGGAAGGCCTCGAAGGAGTGGAGTTCTATGCCATGAACACCGACCTTCAGGCGCTCAACGCGTGCCAAGTGCCCAACAAACTGCAGTTGGGCGCGCAGATCACGCAGGGGCTGGGCGCCGGGTCGAACCCTGAAATCGGGCGGCAGGCGGCGCTGGAAAACACCGACCTCATCATCGAAGTGCTGCAAGGCGCCGACATGGTCTTCGTCACGGCGGGACTGGGCGGCGGCACGGGAACCGGCGCGGCTCCGGTGATCGCGTCGCTGGCCAAGGAGCTGGACGCGCTGGCGGTGGCGGTCGTCACCAAGCCGTTCAGCTTCGAAGGGTCGCGGCGCATGAAGCTGGCGGAAGACGGGCTGGGCAGGCTGGCATCCATTGTGGACACGGTAATTGCCATTCCCAATGACCGGCTGCTGGCGCTGGCGCCGCGCGGCACCAGCTTCTTCGAGGCGTTCAGGACGGCGGACGACCTGCTGCGTCAGGCCGTGCAGGGCATCAGTGACATCATCGTCACGCCGGGGCTGATCAATCGCGATTTTTCCGACATCAAGGCCACCATGACCGGCATGGGTTACGCCATGATGGGGACGGCCGTGGGACGCGGCGAAAAGGCGGCCGTGGAAGCAGCCCGGCAGGCCATCAGTTGTCCGCTTCTGGAAGACACGCGGATCGCCGGTTCGCGCGGCATCCTGATCAACATCACGGGATCGAGCCGGCTGGGGCTGCACGAGGTGAACGAAGCGTGCTCCATCATCCGGGAGGCGGCGGATTGCGACGACGTGCAGATCAATTTCGGCGTCATTCTGAACGAGTCGATGGCGGACGCCGTGAAGATCACGGTGATCGCCACGGGGTTCCAGCCGGAGCACGCGCCCGTCGCGGACCGGAGGAGCGCGCCAGAGATCAGGATACAGCCGCGTGTGCCGCAGCCGGTCCCAGTGATCGCCCCGGAACCGGTTCCGGTGGTGGAGCCGGAGCCGGCGCTGATGGCGGACACGGAGCGGCTGGCGGACTCGGACGAACTTGAAACGCCGGCGTATGTGCGTCAAGGCAGGTTGTTGAACTAGGAAATTCCGCTGCGCCACGTGCGATAATCGGGGTTCCAGATGAAAGCTCGCGTCTTCGTTTTCTTGAAGTCCACGGTCCTCGATCCGCAGGGCCAGACCGTCCGTGCGGCGCTGAATGGGCTCGGTTATCCGGGCATTTCGGACGTGCGCCAAGGCAAGGTCTTCGACATCGCCATCGCCGGCGGGATCACCCGCGAGCAGGCGCGGAAAGACGTCGAAACCATCGCGCAAGAAGTTCTCGCCAATCCCGTGATCGAAGAGTATCGCGTCGAGCTCCTCGACTGAGCGCCTATAATTGAACTATGTGCGGAATTGTAGGTTACATCGGAGACCAGAAGGCCGTTCCGATCATTCTGGAAGGTTTGAGACGCCTCGAGTACCGGGGATACGATTCCGCGGGGCTGGCGGTTTACGGCGACGACAACCAGCTCGCCGTCCGCCGCGCCAAAGGCAAGCTGCGCAACCTCGAGGACGCCATCCGCATGAACCCGGTGGATGGGACGTACGGCATCGGGCACACCCGCTGGGCCACCCACGGGCGGCCCACCGAAGAGAACGCGCACCCGCACCGCGACTGCCATGGCGACGTGGTGGTGGTTCACAACGGGATCGTCGAGAACTATCTGCCCCTGAAGCAGCTCCTCCAGTCGGAGGGCCATGTTTTCAAGACCGAGACCGACACGGAAGTGATCGCGCACCTGGTGGAGAAACACTTCAACGGCAATCTCGAAGAAGCCGTGCGCGCGGCCGTCAAGGACCTCACAGGCGTGTTCGCGCTGGCGGTGATTTCGCGGTCCGATCCCTATAAGATCGTGGCGGCGCGCTCGGGACCGCCAGTGGTGATCGGGATCGGCGACAACGAGTACTTTGTGGCGTCGGACGTGCCGGCCATCCTCAGCCACACGCGCGACATGTTTTTCCTGGCCGACGGCGACATGGCCATCCTCACACCCGAAGGCGTGCGGCTCAGCGATTTCGACGGGCGCCCGGTGAACCGCCAGGTTTCGCACATCCTGTGGGACCCCATCATGGCGGAAAAGGGCGGCTACAAGCATTTCATGCTCAAGGAAATCTACGAGCAGCCGCGCGCCGTGCGCGACACCACCTTGGGGCGTGTGGGGCAGGAAACGGGCCATGTTTTCCTGGACGAGATGGACATCGCGCCGGCCGAATTCGCGCGCTTCCGCCAGGTGAAGATCATCGCCTGCGGCACGAGCTGGCACGCGGCCCTGGTGGGCAAGTTCATGATCGAGAAGCTGGCGCGGCTTCCAGTGGAGGTGGATTACGGCAGCGAGTTTCGCTACCGCGACCCGATTGTGAGCGAAGATACGCTCACGGTGGTGATTTCGCAGTCGGGGGAAACCGCCGATACGCTGGCGGCGCAGCGCGAGGCCAAGCAAAAAGGCTCGAAGACGCTGGCCATCTGCAACGTGGTGGGTTCCATGGTGACGCGCGAGGCCGCCGGCACCATCTACACGCACGCGGGGCCGGAGATCGGTGTGGCCTCCACCAAGGCTTTCACGAGCCAATTGACCGCGCTGTTCATCCTGGCCATGCACCTGGGTCAAGCCAACCAGCGCCTGAATGAGAGCACGTCGCGCGGCCTGATGCAGGAGATGGTGCGGATTCCCGGCAAGCTCGAAACCGTGCTTTCGCACGACCCGGTTTACGAGGCGCTGGGCCGCGATCTCCACCGCGCCACCAATTTTCTCTTCCTGGGCCGCGGGGTGCATTTTCCGATCGCCCTCGAAGGAGCGCTCAAGTTGAAGGAGATCTCATATATCCACGCCGAAGGCTATCCGGCCGGCGAGATGAAGCACGGGCCCAACGCGCTGATCGACGAGAAGCTTCCAGTGGTGGTGCTGGCGACTCACGATCCCACCAGCGCGGAGAGCCGCTTGCTGTACGAGAAGACGCTGTCGAACATCCAGGAGGTCAAGGCGCGCGAGGGCATTGTGGTGGTGCTGGCGACCGAGGGCGATACGGCCGTCCCCAAGACCGGCGCCGATCACATCATCGAAATTCCCCCGACGGCGGAGCTGCTGACGCCCATTCTGGAGATTGTGCCGCTGCAATTGCTGGCCTATCACATCGCGGTCCGCCGCGGCTGCGACGTTGATCAACCGCGCAATCTAGCCAAGAGCGTGACGGTGGAGTAGATCACGTGCTTGTAAGGCAGGCTGTCTGGTTTTTTTGGTACTTCCGTTTATTATCAGCAACTTAACGGAGGTTTTCTCAGTCCACCAATTGTAAAGTATGCGCTCTGAAAACTGGTGGCCCCGCACTGGATCGAACTGTGGACCTTCGGTGTGTAAAACCGACGCTCTAACCAAACTGAGCTACAGGGCCGGATCGTTCCGATTTTACCACCGGAACGCCGAATGCACAGCGGCAGGAGTCCACCCGATTCCTCAAAAAGCGGAAGTAAGAGGTTCCCTACCCGAAATTTCACGGCCCGAACTCTCCGGGCGGCATCTCAATACACCACGGCGAACCAGCCGTCAGAAAACCCCCGCACAAGCGCAGAGCGCCACTCAGAATCGCTCGACAACGCCGGGTTGGACTTCAGGGGTGGCCGGAACACGGCAGCGCCCACAGCGCCCCTACTCGCTGGTTCCGCTCTCCGTGATCTTCCGCGCCGCCGAACGCATCGGCGCAATGTACTCATCCGTCGCCGTCAGCCGATCCCGGCATGACTGGCAGATCAACAGGTGCTCTTCCAGCGGCCCTGAGTTCGGCGTGTGATCGGAGCAAATCTGCTATCGGTGGTTGCGGCATGATTCTGTCGTGGCACCCAAGCCGCTAGCAGAGTTTCGGATATGCTACGTTGGTTCTGTGGGCAGGGATGTAGTTCCAGACGCAAGCGTAGGAAGGTTGACAATGCGATTCTTGTTGTTTGTATTCGTCTCCACCAGCCTGTCCTTCGGACAGACGTATGAAGTGAAGGACCAGCACGGCATCCCGGTAGTGACGATTGGCAAGGTGAAGCTGTTCCGGCACTCTGACTATTTCAAAGAGGACATACCCGACTTTGAAGCCGTAGTCACAAACACGTCCGGTCAGGATTTACATACTGTTCCACTCATTGTGACGATTCATTTGAAGGACGGGACTACAACGGATTTTCAAATCAGAGCCGCTGGTATCTGTAGTGTGTGTGACCTCCGAATGGATGCCACGTCCAAGGCGACACACACCTTCTCGAAGCCCTGGGCATACACACCGGAGACTTTTGAGTCTATTGAATTCTCACTACCAAACTCGTTTTTATCTCCCGAAGACAAGCGACTTCTAAACGAAGCGGAACAAAAAGCCGCTGAAGAACAAGCCAAGAAGGATGCGGCTGAAGCGGTTCGCCGGAAGCGGCTGGCGGCAGAACAGAAAAAGAAGGATGCCGAATTGGACGCACGTTTAGCAAAGGAAAAGGCCGAAGAGCGACGAAGGGTTAGAGCCGCTTGCTCTGGCATCTACGAGAACACCGTAGACAAGACAGTCAGTAGTCTGACCGTTGGTGAAGAGCAACAGGTCAGGGCGTGTCAGGCGTTGGGCCTGTATCCGCCACGATAGGCAGAATCAAACGTGAAGTCCTGATTGAAAGACGCTGATGAGCTTTTTAAAGATAAGTCCATGCGTTCCGATCAGGACGGCGAGTTGCTCCACGGAATCGGTTTGGTCGTTATACGATTGCTCCAGCACGCGTTTTTCGGCTTGGGCGGTCTCGCATGTGGAACCCAGGAGAGTGATGGAAGCGGTACACTGCGGGTTGAGAAGCCAACTTTCATCAACCTGTAAGATTCGCCCGGTGTCGATTTCTGGGTCCTTGATCGCATATGGGTTTCGCTCATCACGCTCGTCAGAGGTCATCAGTCCAACCTACAGGTGCAGGTGTATCATCTTTTACGTGATTCTTCTGTTCTTCAGATATCTCAGGTATCTGGTTCGCTTTTCTCAAATCTCGTCGTAATCTCTCGTGACTGTCTGTCGTAGTGGTATGTTAAGGTCGTCAGGTATGGCTTACCATTCACATTGACATAGCGCACGATACTTCGAGCACCTTCGTCCAACTCATTGTTGTGGAACATGCGTTGGATAAGCTCATAAGCGCCGCTCACCACTTGCTCGCTGTTTTCGGTACGGACCAGCGAAACCGGTTCCCGTTGTCCCGCCCCTAGCGACATCGTGTGCACAAATCGAATTGTCGTGTTGGGACCACGCAGGGGTTCAACGCTTATGTTGAAGGCCGCTCCCGAGCCGAGATTGCGGATCACTGTCTGGACGGCTGGCATGTTGGCACCCTTTTCTAAGATGTGAAGATCGTTCGCAGGTTCAAGCATGACGATTGGCCGGATTGAGTGTTCGTTCTGAATCTGAGCTTCCTTCAACAACTTCTGCGTCGCCCTCCGCAACCCAGAAGTCTCAATCGTGTACCAGATCAAAGCCGCCGCGGTAATGAGGGTTAGGATAGTAACGGCAATGGAGCAGTACGCCAGAGCCGCTTGAGCGGTGTTTGTGTCCATATGCGGTGCATTCTACCACCGGGCAACAAAGAGAGCCACGAGTGCGATACCAGCCGTGCCCAATTATGTGCCGGAATCCCGGTGGCTCACGCGCGAGACCGCGTTGACCAGCTTGCGGTACGGGATGTCGTCGTAAGTGTCGAAGCTCAGCCATTCGCCTTCGCGCCAACTGGAGTAGTACCAGCGCGCCAGCAGCGCCAAATACTCCTGGCGGTCGCGGACTCCGAGCTTTCGCGGTGTGACGGCGGCGAACGTCTCGCGCAGGCGGTGGTCGAGCGAGACCGTTTTGCCTTCCTGCACCTCGAAACCAAAGCGCTGCGGCTCCTGCCAGTTCCCTTCGCGCACGAACCACATCTCGACGGCGAACGGCGCCAGGGAGCGGGTGATCGCGACGCCGTTCAGGCGGTCCACATCGCGCGCCAGCTCGTCGCGCAGCTTCAGCACGTCCTCCACCTTTTCCAGACGCTTGTGCTGGCGCGCCGCCTCCTCGAACTGCATCGTGTCGCTGAGCCGGTCGCGGGAATGCGCGATGGCGTCGGCGAGCGAGCGGCCATCGGTGCGCAGAAACTCGACCAGGCGGGCGACTTCGTGGGCGTACTCCGCGGCGCCCACCACCAACTGGCAGGGGCGCAGGCACATGCCCATTTCGCCGTAGATGCAGCCGGGGTGCGCGGTGGAAGGGACCAGGTCTTCCTGGCAGCGCCGCAGTTGGAACAGGTCCAGAAATTGGGCTTCGAACTTCTCGGCGGATGCGCGCGAGCGGAACGGCCCGAAATACAGGCCGCCTGTGCGGGTGAGGTGAGTGGTGATGCGGCTGCGCGGAAACTGGTTGTTGAGGACGAGTTTGAGATAGGGTGGCATCCGCAGCTTGAGCAGGTCGAGATAGGATTCGGGGAAGTGGCGCCGCGCCTGCTCATAGAGCACCACGCTCGATTCGAACGCTGAGCCGGTCAGCCAGTACTCGATCTGCCGGACGGTGTGCCGCAGGTTCAGCAGGCGCGATGGCTTCTCGCGTTCCTTCAGGAGGCGCAGCAAGCGGCGGCGCAGGAGGGCGGTCTTGGAGAGATACGGATCGCCTTCCCTGGGCCACAGCGCGAAGACCGCCGGGCTGTTGGGCAGCGCTTCGATGGCGGCGTCCAAAGATGCGAGGTCGCCGGTGACTTCAATCACCGCTACTCCGACGCCGCTTTGTCGTCGATCAACTTACGAACGGCGGCGATGAAATCGGCGAGCGGCTGGGCTCCCTGGTCGCCGCGTTTGCGGTTGCGCACGGCTACCTTCCCGCTCTGCTGTTCGCGGTCGCCGACCACCAGCATGTACGGAATCTTCTGCAACTGCGCGTCGCGAATCTTCAGGTTGACCTTCTCGCTGCGCTCGTCCACGGTGGCGCGAATGCCGGCGGCGTCGAGCTGCTTCCGCACCTCGCGCGCGTACGCGGCCTGACGGTCGGTAATCGGCAGCACGATGGCTTGGACCGGCGCCAGCCATACCGGGAAGGCGCCGGCATAGTGCTCGATGAGGATGCCGAAGAAGCGCTCGATGGAGCCGTAGAGCGCACGGTGCACCATCAGCGGCTGGTGCGCCTTGCCGTCCTCCCCGATATATTCCAGCTCGAAGCGGCGCGGCAGCGTGAAATCGAATTGCACGGTGGAAAGCTGCCAGGGCCGTCCGATGGCGTCCACCAGCTTGACGTTGACCTTGGGCCCGTAGAACGCCGCTTCGTCGGGTACGAATTTGACCTTCATGTTCACTCGTTCGGTCGCCCGGCGCAGCGCGTTCTCTCCGAGCTGCCATTGGTCGGGCGAGCCATCGTACTTGCCGCTGGCGCCGCCGTCCCAGGTGGAAAGGTCGGCCTCGTACTCGGTGAAGCCATAGGCCGTCAGCGTGTCAATCGCGAACTGGAGACAATACACGACTTCGTCTTCGATCTGTTCCGGCGTGCAAAAAATATGGGCATCGTCTTGGGTAAAACCGCGCACCCGGAACAGCCCGTTGAGCACGCCCGAGCGCTCGTAGCGATAGACCGTGCCGAGCTCGCCCAGCCGGACCGGCAGGTCGCGGTAACTCCGCTGCCGGTCCGCGTAGATCAGGATATGGCCAGGGCAGTTCATGGGCTTGAGCTGGTATTCGGCATCGTCCAGCTCCATGCGGGCAAACATGTTCTGCGCGTAGAAACCGGCGTGGCCCGACGTCTTCCACAAGTCGTATCGCGCCACGTGCGGGGTGTAGACCAGCGAGTAGCCACGCTTCAGGTACTGGTCGCGCATCCAGTCCTCAAGCAGCTTGCGGATGATGCCGCCCTTGGGGTGGAAGAAGATGAGGCCCGGACCGGCCAGCTCCTGGATGCTGAACAGGTCCAGCTCCTTGCCCAGCTTGCGGTGGTCGCGCTTTTTGGCCTCTTCGACCTGCTTGAGATACTCTTCCAGCTCCTTTTGAGTGAAAAAGGCCGTGCCGTAAATGCGCTGCAACTGCTTGTTGTGCTCGTCGCCTTTCCAATAGGCGCCGGCGATGGAGAGCAGCTTGAAGGCCTTGATCCTGGAGGTGCTCGGCAGGTGCGGGCCGCGGCAGAAATCGATGAACTTCGGTCCCAGGGTGTACTCGGTGAAGACCTCGCCCGCGCGCTCCTCGATCAGCTCGCATTTCATCCAGGCATCGGAATACTTCTTGAGGCCTTCGTCTTTCCGCGTATAGATGCGCTCGTAGGGGAGGTCGCGCGATTGGATCTCCCACATTTTCTTTTCGATCTTCTCGAGGTCTTCGGGCGTGAACGGCACGGCGCGGTCGAAGTCGTAGTAGAATCCGTTTTCGATGGGCGGCCCGATGCCCAGCTTGGTTTCGGGATAGAGCTCGAGCACGGCCGCGGCCAGAAGATGGGCGGCCGAATGGCGGTACACGTCGAGCGACTCGGGATCCTTGGCCGTGAGGATTTGAAGGCTGGCGTCCTTTTCAAGAGGGCGGGTCAGGTCGTACAGCTCTCCGTTGACCCGGGCGGCGATGGCTGCGTCCGCGAGGCGAGGGCTGATGGATTGGGCGATATCGATGGGACGCGTCCCCGCCGCGACCGGCTGTTTGCTGCCGTCGGGCAGAGTGATCTCGATGTTGCTCATAGGGAATTTTCAGCGTAACACGCGCGGCGGGATGAGTGGCGTTCCGCGCTCGTAATCCGTTGAACGAGGATTCACCGCGGAGACGCAAAGACGCAGAGGAAGACAAAGGCAAAAAGGAACACGTGGGTCAGGGGATGGTGCGTCTTCGCCGGGTTACAGAGAGCGCGGAGGAGGCCGAGAGCGCCGAGAAACTCTAGATTCCCGATGTCTCAACGCCTCGGCGCTAGAAAGTCTTTGCCCTTGCGGATGGATTACGGGCGGGCCAGGACGCGGAGCGCCGGGAACGGGGCTGCGCTATCATAAATAAAGGCTTATGATCGTCTCCAGTGCAGCCGGGATCGACGAAACCACGCTGGTCGCGCAGGCCCGCGAAGGCAATGCCCGGGCCTTCGGGGAGTTGGTAAAGCATTACGAAAGCAAGATTTTCCGGCTGGCCCAGCACGTGACGCAGAACCGCGAGGATGCGGAAGATGTGCTGCAAGAGACGTTCATGAAAGCCTACGAGCACCTGGACCAATTTCAGGGCAACTCGAAGTTCTACACCTGGATTGTCCGCATTGCGGTCAACCAGGCACTGATGAAGCTGCGCCGCCGGAAAACCGACCGGTCGGTTTCGCTCGATGAGACCATCGATACCGGCGAAGACACCGTAGTACGGGAAATCGCAGCCTGGGGTGAGGACCCCGAGCAGCGCTTTTCGCGGGAGGAACTCGGCGGCATCCTGGATTCGGCGATTCAGAGTCTCGATCCGCCATACCGCTCGGTTTTCGTGCTGCGCGACATCGACGAGCTTTCGACGGAGGAGACGGCGGACGTGCTGGGCCTCTCCGTGCCGGCCGTGAAAAGCAGGCTGTTGCGGGCCCGGCTGCAGTTGCGCGAGAAGCTAACGCGTTTCTTCAAACGAAAAGGAGACGACGCCTTTGCTTACCTGTAAAGACTTTCTGAGCGAGTTGACCGACTACCTGGACGAATGTCTGGATGTGGAAGTTCGGACCAAGCTGGAGAAGCACATCACCGAGTGCCCGAATTGCTGGGTAATCGCCGACACCACCAGGAAGACCATACAGATCTATAAAGGCATGGAGCCGTATCCGATCCCGCTTGACGTGGAGGCGCGTCTGATGAAGGCGCTGGAAAAGAAGATGGCGGAGAAGCAGAAGAAGTAGCTTTTCCCGGCCGCCACAACTCCCCCCGCAGATTTGTCAGATTCAGGTATTACTTCACGGCCATGGTCACGCGCGCCTGGCTGGTCGCGGTGCCCACGGTTACCAGCACGGGCACAGTATTGCCCGAGGTCAGGCCGGTAGTGGGCACGGTGGCATTAATTTGCAAAACGCCCGGCACCGATCCAAGCGGCGCCTGGGCCGCCATCACGGGGGCATTCTGGCCGCCGATGCTGACGGTTACCGTAGCGACCGGCGTCACCGGTCCCCCGACTGCGGTGATCAGCGAGGTCTCGTCGCCGGCGGGGCTGGTCTGTCCGAAGCCGGTAGCGTAGATCACGACGATGGAACCCTTAAGGGCGGCGTTCGAAGAGTCTGTTTACCGTGTAGTCCCCGGTCGTGCTGTTGAAGTTCAGAATAGCGCCCTGACCGGCTCCGGATGCGTCCATCGAGAATGCGCCGGGGTCGGTAGCCACCACGTTGACCGGGAATGGCGTTGACGCGATGCTGTTGTACGTCAGCACGAGGTTCACCGCAGTGCCGATGTCGCCCACCAGACTGTACGGCACTATGCAACTGACTTGGCTGGCGCTGGTATACAGGATAGGGGCCGTGTTTCCGTCGATGCTGACCGAGGTAGCCGGTCCAGTGGCCGGCAAGAAGGCGGGCAGCGGACTCGTACCAGGGTACATGGTCAAGGCGGCCGGCCCCAGACCGATGCCGAAGATGGTGATAATCTCGCCTGGAGACACGTTCGAAACTGCGTAACTGGCGGCGTCGGCTACCGCCCAGAGTTGCGGTCCGGGACCATACACGGCGAAGGTGGCCGCCGCCGAGGGGGCTGCCGCCGTCGGGGTGGTGACGATAATCGAGAGATTTCCGAGGGTGGTCAGCAGCGTCGCTGGAATGGTCACCAGCATGGCCGTGGGGCTGAGCACGGTGGTAACCAGCGCGGTGGTAGTCGCCCCAACCGTAATGGAAGCGACGGATGTTGGGAAGTAATTGGTGCCCGTGAGCGTCGCGATGACTGCCGTGGTGGAATTGATCAGAACTCCGGGTGGCCACACCCCACTGACGGTGGGCGTGCCGGCGCTGATATTCAAGGTCACATTGACGATGAGGCTCTTGTTGACCGCCGTGGGCGAGGCGAAGGTGACCTTGCCGGTGTAGACGCCCGGCGGCAGACCGGTGGGATAGACTGTCACCGTGACGGTTCCCGGCAGGCCCACCAGCGTAATGCTTCCGGTGGGTGAGGCCTGCAGCCAGGATCCGCCCGAAACCGTAATGCTGGCCGAGAGCGCATCGCCGCTGCTCATCAGCACAATAGCTTGTGGGGCCGGCACGGTGCCGCCAGTCATATAGTTAAACGTCAGGGTTGCCGCACTGGAGATCAGGGTAGAGGGCGCGTCCGACACCTCCAGGGTCACGGGGAAGCTGTAGGGAGAGGCCGCCGCGCCGGTTGCGCTGACCATGATGGTGCCGCTGTAAGCCCCCGAAGGAAGCCCCGTGGGGTTCACATAGACTTTGAAACTCGTGGAGGTGGTGCCGGAATTGCCAGAGAGGCTGAGCCACTGCGCAAGATAAGGCCCCGTGGCGCTGATCGACAACGTAAAGGTCAGTGCAGCCCCGGTGCTCTTGATCTGCAGTGTTTGTGACGCGGGTAACGCGGTTCCGGCCTGGTACCTGAAGTCAAGTGTGGCTGGGGTGAAGGAGATGTCTGGAGCAGTTGCGTGGGCGAGATTCGCGCACTGGAGAGCCAGCGCCGCGAACGTCAGCATGTGGCGGAACCGCGCCGCCCTTTTGGCTGTATAGTCCATTGCGTCATCCAAGCCCACCAGGTGGTGAGCGTCTTCAAGTACCTGATCGGCTGCTTCAGAAAAAACTATAGACCGCCGGGCGAGAATTTTGAGCAAATGTGACCACGATTCGCCCGAGCCGCACCGAGGAGTTCTGTCGTAAACTGGCTGGAGGCCACCACTTCCTTTCGAGTGTTGTGGCCGGCCCGAAGATCTTCCTGATAGGCGATGAAGGTGAGCTTACAAGACTGGCACAAGTTCGGATGGCTCAAGGAGCACAAAACGAGCCGGCAGGAAATCGCCGACCTCCTCGCCGTCGCTGATCGGGATCTGATGGCCTGTCATCCCCAGTACGTCGTCTGACCCGCGCCAGTTGCCCCCCGCTCAACCTCTCTTGACCGGCTCGAACCAGGGCGTGCCCGGTACCTGAGCTTTGCGCGCGCCGTCATCGTTCATCTCCACGCCGATGCCCGCGCGGTCCGGCAAGGTGATATAACCCTTCTGGATGATCTCGCCCTCCTTCACCCAGTTCTTCCATAGCACCGGGGAATCGATCCAGTGCCATTCCTGCACCAGGAAGTTGGGAATGGCGGCGCACACGTGCGCGGTGGCCATCATGCCGATGGGCGAAGTCACCGCGTGGGGCGCTACCGGAATGTAATAGGTGTGCGCCATGTCGGCGATCTTGCGGGCTTCCAGCAGGCCGCCGCATTTCTGAAAATCCGGCATGATGATGTCCACCGCTCGTTTCTCGAATAGCTCGCGGAAGCCGTGCCGCAAAAAAATGTTCTCGCCGCAGCAGATGGGTGTGTTGGTGGAGGCGCGCACGTCGCGCATGGCGTCGATATTCTCCGGCGGCACCGGCTCCTCCAGCCACATCAGCTTGAACGGCTCCAGCTCCTTGGCCACGCGCTTGGCCGTGCCGGCATCGTAGCGTCCGTGCATGTCCACCGCCAGATCGAAGTTCTTGGGATAGGACTGCCGGGTGAAAGCCACCGCCGCCACCATGCGCTCGATCTCGCCGTTTGAGGCGGTCCAGTTCACGCGGTCGAACCGCGCCGGATCGCGGGCGTCGTCGATGTCGATTTTGGCGGCGGTGAAGCCCATATCCTGGATTTCCTTGATCCGGGCCTTCGACCCTTCGTTTCCCGGGACCATCTCACGCTCCCCGGAATCGCAGTAGATCCGCACCCGGTCGCGCACCTTGCCGCCCAGCAACTGGTAAACCGGCAGGCCCAGGGCCTTGCCCGCGATATCCCACAGCGCGATTTCGACACCCGTCAGCGCCGTGATGTACTGGCCGCCCTGCGCGCCCGCGAAGATCCCGTTGGTGCGGATGCGCTCGAAGGCCGCCTCGATGTTCAGCGGGTCCGCGCCCATCAGCATGCGCCCGAAGGACTGGATCAGCGGGACGTTGCCCGTGGCCGCATCCGTGGTTTCGCCCTGGCCGACGATGCCCTGGTCGGTGTACACGCGCACGTGCACCTGGTATCCGTGTACGCGGACTTCCGCGGTGCGGATTTCCGTGATCTTCAGCTTGGGCCGCCGGTACGGCGAGCTGGCTTGCTCGACCGCCGCGGAGATGGAAGGTAATCCCAAGATGCCGGTCAGCGGCAGCAGTGAACTCTTCACCAAGGACCTGCGAGTAAATCGGTTCATGTCTATGCCTTCTATGTACGATACCACCCCGCTGGCGCAGCCCGCCGCACGCTTCCGACCCCACCCCATGCTATGCTAACTGCGGATGTTCACTCGCCCGCGTAAAGCCCGTGTTTTGTTCGGACTATCCGACATCGTCCTAGTTACGCTGGCGTTCGAGGCGGCTTACCGGACACGCGCTGTGCTGCACCTCCAACACGCATTCTATCTGACCGTCGAGCGCAAGGCCCTGGTTTTGGGGTTCGCGCTGGTCGCCTGGGTCACTATCGGGCTGTGGCTCGAGGTTTACGAGAAGCTCGATTCCGGCCCCCCCCGCGTGATTCTGCGCGATACGGCGCGCCAGTGCGCTTATGGCGCCCTGTGCCTGGTGTTGTTCGAGTACGTCCTGCGCCTGGACCTGAGCCGCTTCTTCCTGGGCCTGTTCTCGGCCTACGCCTGGGTTCTGCTGTTGCTGTTCCGGCTCACGGCCGGGCGCGTGGTGGGAATGATCCGCCGCGAGTTCGCCGCGCCGCATTACGTGATGGTGGTGGGAACCGGGGAGCGGGCCATCCGCATGGCGGAGGCGCTGGAACAATCGGCGGAATACGGCGTCCGGTTGCGCGGCTTTCTGAGCGAGCAGCCACAGGGTCCGGAGGTCCCCCCGCCCGCTGAAATCGCTCTCGGCGCGCTATACCAAGTCCAGCCCATCGGCGAGTTGCCCTCCATTCTGCGGCAGCACGTGGTCGACGAGATCATCTTCGCCGTGGGCAGCGAGAGCCTCGCCAACCTGGAAGAGGTTTTCCTGCTCTGCGATGAGGAAGGCGTGCGCACGCGCGTGGCGGTGGATTTCTTTCCGCACGTCAACAGCACGGTCTCGCTGGACCGCTTCGGCGCCACGCCCCTGCTGACCTTTACGGCGGCCCCCTACGACGAGATCCGCCTGCTGGTGAAGCGCCTCACCGACATCGCCATGGCCGCCGCCGGGCTGGTAGTGCTGGGGCCCTTCATGGCGGCAATCGCCATTCTGATCCGGCTGACTTCGCCCGGTCCCGTGATTTTTCGCCAGGTGCGCTGCGGCTTGAATGGCCGCCGCTTCCTGTTCTACAAGTTCCGCTCCATGTGCCAAAACGCCGAGGAGCTCCGGCCCGCGCTCGAGCACCTCAACACCCGCGAGACGGTCTTCAAGATCCCGCATGACCCGCGGCTCACGTCCATTGGCCGCTACCTGCGGAAGTTTTCCATCGACGAGTGGCCGCAGTTGTGGAACGTGCTGCGCGGAGACATGTCGCTGGTGGGACCGCGCCCGGCGGTTCCCAGCGAAGTGGAGCGGTACCAGCGCTGGCAGCTCCGCCGGCTGCGTATGCGCCCCGGTCTCACCTGCCTGTGGGCCATTTCCGGACGCGATAACGTGGATTTCGAAACCTGGATGAAGCTGGATATGCAGTACATTGATAATTGGTCGCTGGCGCTGGATTGGAAAATTCTGCTGCGCACCATCCCCAATGTGCTCATGGGGCACGGCGCCCACTGAAAGGGTCACTTATGCACCTCATTCCGACTCAAGAGGAAGTCGTAACCGTGCTGCGCGAAACCGGCGCGCTGCGCGACGGTCATTTCGAATACCCTACAGGCTTGCATTCCAACGAGTATCTCCAGGTCCCGCTGGCCATGCGCTACTACCAGTATCAGCGTATGTTGTCGGTGGGGTTGAGCCGGCTGTTGCGCGCCAACCCGGAAATCCGGGCCATCGTGCCGCAGCTCTCCATCGTCACGCCGATGACCGGCGGCCTGCCGGTGGCCTACGGCGTGTGCGAGGCGATGCGCGCCAGACAGGTCTATTGGGCCGAACGCCAGCACGATATCGAGCCGCTCCGTTTCCGCCAGTACCTCGAGCCCAAGGCCGGTGAGCAGGTGGTTATCGTGGACGATATCCTGCGCACCGGCAACAAACTGGCGGAGCTGAAGACGCTTCTGGAGTCGTATGGAGCCACCGTGGTTGGGCTGGCGGTGATTATCTACCAGCCGACGCCGCAGACCCTCAATTTCGGCTCTCTCCCGCTGTACTATCTGGCCAAACTGGAGGCCAGATACTATTCCGCCGGCGCCGAGTGTGCGCTTTGCAAGCGCGGTCTGCCCCTGGAAAAGGTCTGGATTTGAATGCCCAATTGCTGAATTTCGGTGCAGAATGTCTCAAACCCGTTATAGAGCGAAGACTTGGCCTGCTGACAGGGCCCATTTTCACAGGCTTTTCCACAATCGCGTGGAAAAGTGGGAGCGCCGGTGGTTCGAGAAGGTGGTAAATTGTTTAGGGTCCGACTGACGTAAGAGTTATGCCAAGACTTTGCCTGCTTGCAATGCTCTGCTGCGCCCCGCTGGTGGCGCAGGACCCCGACGCCGAGAAGCTCGCGCCTTACTATCCCACGCCGGAAACCATCGTCGAGAAGATGCTCCGGCTGGGCGGCCTCAAGGCGGGTGAGAAGGTGTTCGACTTGGGCTCCGGCGACGGCCGCATCGTCATCATGGCAGCCCAGAAGTTCCATGCCGAGGCCGTGGGCGTGGAGTTGGACGCGGACCTCTGGAGGCAGAGCACCGACAAGATCCGCAAACTCGGGCTGGAAAAGAACGCTCACATCGTCAATGGCGATCTTTTGAAGCAAAACTACAGCTCCGCGGACCTGGTCACGGTTTACCTCTTGCCGGACCCGGTCAATACCAAAGTCCAGCCGCTGCTGGACAGGCAATTGAAGAAAGGCGCTCGTGTAGTGGCTCACGATTTCGAGTTCCGGAACTGGACGCCCGAGAAGGTCGAAAACATCGCCGACGATGGTGAGGGCCGCAGCCACACGCTGTATCTCTATCGGAAGTGATTACGTGCCGTTTCCGCTGAAGTTCGACTGGCCGCGTCAGATTGCATGGGTGCGGGTCCTGCTGGCGGCCGCCACCCTGGGCGTCAGCTACTTCTACCCCCTGCCGGTGGTTCCGCTTCCCTTCTTCTTCTATGGCTTGCTGGTGCTGTACCTGGTCCTCAGCCTCGTGGTGGCGGGCCGCGGCACCAAGCCAGGCGGCCTGCTGGGCCTGCTGGCCCTGTTCGGCGACGCGGTTTACTTCTTGGTGCTTGCCAGCTTCGGCGCCGGCCGCCCATGGCTGGCTTCCGTCTTCTTCTTGTATCTCCTGGCGGAAGCTTTGGCGTTTTACGGGCCGGTGGAAGTGGTGATGGTGGCGGCCGTCGGCGTGGTCTTCTGCGCCGTGCTCCCTTACACCGGGACCCGCG
The DNA here is from genome assembly GCA_963768385.1 of Bryobacterales bacterium. Lineage (GTDB taxonomy): Bacteria > Acidobacteriota > Terriglobia > Bryobacterales > Bryobacteraceae > Fen-178. Next base: position 479,742 of record CAVYHQ010000007.1, on the reverse strand, counting down.
GTCTGGAGCCTGCCGTACTGGTGGCCGGCGCCCTGACCTGTGGTTACGCGGTGCACAAACGCCGCCGGAACGCCCGCATCGAGCAATTGAAGGAAAAGTTGGAAGAAGCGCAAAAGGATGCGGAGAAGGCCCGCGAGGCGGAGCGCCAGCGAATCGCGTCGGACTTTCACGATGGCCCGCTGCAAAGCTTCATCAGTATGCAAATGCGCCTGGAGATTCTGCGCAAGCTTCTCGATCGCGACTTCCATGCGGGCATGCAGGACCTCATGGATCTGCAAACGCTGGCGCAATCCCAGGTCCGCGACCTGCGGGTATTCCTCCACAGCATGCGTCCGGTGGACCTGGATGGCGCCAGCCTGGTGGCCACGGCCCGGCGCACCGCCGAAACTTTCCAAAAGGAAAGCGGCATACCGGTGACATTTCTAGGAACCGACACCCCCGTCGGGCTGCCGCAGGAAATGACCGCCGAGGCATTGCAGATACTTCGCGAAGCGCTGCACAACGTGCAGAAGCATGCCGGCGCTACGCGCGTGGCCGTGACCATGGAGAAGACCGATCGCAGCCTGGAGATATCGGTGGACGACAACGGCCACGGTTTCAACTTCGCCGGAACGTACACGCTGGAAGAGCTCGAGATGCTGCGGCTGGGCCCCGCCAGTCTCAAACGGCGCGCGCGCTCTCTGAACGCGGACCTGCAATTGGAATCGCACCCCGGCCGCGGGGCGGGTTTGAAGTTTCGGATACCGCTGCAATGAGGGGGCCGGGGGCCGGGGGCCGGGGGCCAGGGAAGGCCGGCATTTGTCTGCTCCTCGGACTTCTCGCCTTTTCGGGTTGTGGCCGCTACGCCGATTTCACGCTGCCGCCGGTTTCGGGCGGCGATCCCAACATGACGTTCGCTTTTGAAGCGCAGGCAGAGCCTGTGCTTATAGGCGGAGACGGCTGGGAATCGCACGACGTCCTCAACCCATCGGTAATCTCCGCCCCCTGGCCCCCGGCCCCCGGCCCCTGGCCCCTGCTCTTGTACTCCGGCTTCGACGGCCACACCTGGCGCACGGGCCTCGCCGTCTCTGACGACGGTACTCACTGGCAAAAACAAGGTGTGATCCTCTCCCCCGATCCGCGGACCTGGGAAGGCTCTTACATCGTCGCCAACGGCTCGGCGCTCTTCCATGAAAACCAATTCTGGTATTGGTATCAGGCTGGTCCGAGGGAGAGGCCCCGCATCGGCCTGGCTCGCGCCTTGGATACCCTCTCCTGGCGCAAAGAGCCGAAACCCGTGCTCGAGCCGGGCCCCTACGGAAGCTGGGACGAGTACGGCGTGGCCGATCCCTGTGTGGTCCGCATCGAGCCGTATTTCTACCTCTTCTATCTCGGCCAGGACCGCGCCCGCCGCCAGCGCCTCGGCGTCGCGCGTTCCACGGACGGCGTCCGCTGGGAGAAGCTCCGCGCCAACCCGGTCCTGGAGCTGGGCGACCCCGGCGCGTTCGACGAAAACGGCCTGGGCGAGCCAGCCGTATGGAATTCGCACGGTTTCTATTGGATGCTCTACACCGGCCGCGACGCCACCGAGAACCGCCGCCTGGGCCTGGCGCGCTCCACCGACGGCGTCCACTGGCGGAAGCTTCCGGTGGTCTTCGCCGGCAGCCAGCCGTGGGATGCGAAGGTGGTCTGCGACCCCACGGTGGAGGTGAATGGCGGCGTCATCCGCGTCTGGTTCGGCGGCGGCGACGTGGCGTCACCGGATGAGAATCTGCACGGGAAGATCGGGATCGCGATCCTCCGCCCGGTTACGAAGACCTGGTGAATGTGGCGTGTTGACGCGCGAAGTTCCACGCGTGCTCGACGATCGTCCGCAGGTCCGTGTATTGCGGCCGCCAGCCCAGCTTGGTCCGCAGCTTGCCTGCGGCTGCCACCAGGCTCAGCGCATCGCCTTCCCGGCGCGGGCCTATCCCGTACGGAACCTTCTTGCCGGTCACTTCCTCCACCACCCGGATCATCTCCATTACCGTGTGGCCCGTCCCGGTGCCCACGTTGAACTGGTCGGTTGCGCCGCCGTCCAGCAGGTACTCCACGGCCAGGATGTGCGCCTGCGCCAGGTCGTTCACGTGGATGTAGTCGCGAATGCAGGTGCCGTCGGGCGTGTCGTAATCGTCCCCGAAAACCGTGATGGGGACGCCGGTCAGCACCGCGCGCAGCAGCAGGGGGATCAGGTGCGTCTCGGGCTTGTGTTCTTCGCCCAACTGGCCTCCAGGATCGGCGCCCGAGGCGTTGAAGTAGCGCAGAGAGACGCTGGTGAGCTGGTGGATGCGGTCGAACCATCCGAGCAGCGTCTCCACCATCACCTTGGATTCACCGTAGGGGCTCACCGGCTGGATGGGAAATGTCTCCAGAATGGGGTTGGTATGCGGATTTCCGTACACCGCCGCCGTGGACGAGAAGACCATGTGCTTGACGCCCGCCTGCACCATGGCGGTGAGGAGCGATAGCGAGCCGCCCACGTTGTTGGCGAAATACCGCTCCGGCTCGCGCATGGATTCGCCTACCGCAATGAAGGCCGCGAAGTGGATCACCGCCTCCGGCCGCTTCTCGCGCATGAGTTGCGCCAGAGCGCTGGTATCGGCCAGATCCAGCACATCGAGCCGGCCGGCGGGCACGTTGTGCCGATACCCCTTGGAAAGATTATCGACTACCGTGACGTTGTGCCCCTGCTCGAGCAGCAGGCGCACGGTGTGCGCGCCGATGTATCCGGCGCCGCCCGTAACCAGGATTCTGCGTGGGTCCACAAGATCTAGAATACTTCTATGCCAAGCGGAGCGGAGTTGTTTGTCGAAGCGGTTGCGCGGTTGGGCATCGATACCATCTTCACGCTGGTCGGCGATCACCTGAACGAAGTGCTGGCCGCCGCCGCCCGCCGCGGCATCCGCATCCTCGACATGCGGCACGAATCCGGCGTCACCCACGCCGCCGATGCTTGGGCGCGGATTCACCGCAAACCGGCGCTCTCGCTGGTGACCGGCGGCCCCGGCCACACCAACTCACTCACCGGTATAGCCACCGCCAACCTCGCCGGCAGTCCGTTGATTGCCGTGAGCGGCAGCCGCCCCAGCACGCTGGCTGGCCGCCAGGCTTTTCAGGACATCGACCAGGTGGCCATGGCCCGCCCGGTGGTGAAATGGGCCGCCGAAGTGCCCGCTGCCGCCCAGATCCCGTCGTACCTGGAGCGCGCTTACGCCACAGCCGATAGCGGCCGCAAAGGGGCCGTGCATCTGACCATTCCAGTGGATCTGTTCACGGACAGCGCTGGGGGGACGGGTTTACTGACATGCCCACCGGTTGACAGGCCAAGGGGCCTGTCCCACTCGGGCGACATTGACCGCGCCATCGCCCTTCTCCGCGCCGCCGAGCGCCCCATCCTGATCGCCGGCAGCGGCATCTGGTGGGCGCGCGCGGAAGAGGCCCTCCACCGCTTCATCGACCTGACTCAAATCCCCCTCTACACCATCACCATGGGGCGTGGCACGGTTTCCGACGACCACCCGCTCGTCATGGGCTACGCCGACCCGGCGCTCAACTACGCCGTTCACACCGCCTTCCGCGAAGCCGACCTGTTCCTCATCGTCGGCAAACGCATCGACTACCGCCTGGCGATGGGCGGGGCGCGCCTGTTTCCGCCGGAAGCCCAATTCATCCAGATCGATATCCACCCCCAGGAACTGGGCCTGAATCGCAAGCTCGACGTGGCCATCTGTGCCGATGCCCGCCTGGCGCTCGAAGCCCTGGCCGGTGCCGCCGGTCCGAAGCCGTGGCCCGCACGTCCCTGGCTTGGCCGCCTGCGCGCGCTTCGCTGCGATTGGGAAGCCAGGCTCGCGCAGGCTGCCTCCGATGCCGCCGCGCCGATGCACCCCGCCGCTCTCGGCCGCGAATTGAGACAGGCGTTGCCGCGCGACGTGCTGTACTCCTGGGATGGCGGCGACTTCGTGCATTGGGCCCGCGCCCTGCTCCCCGCGCGCGAGTCCGGCGGCTGGCTGCGCCTCGGCCCGCTGGGCACCATCGGCTCCTCGCTCCCCAACGGTCTGGCCCTGCAACTGGCGCATCCCGGACGGCCCGTGGCCGTCATCACCGGCGACGGCGCGCTGGGCTTCTACATCGCCGAAATGGACACCGCCGTGCGGCACAAACTGCCCATCGTCGTCATTGTGGGCAACGACGCGGGCTGGGGTCTGGAACGTGAGCTGCAATCTTTCGCCTTCGGCGGCGTCACGGTTGCCTGCGAGCTGCAGTTGACGCCCTACGACGTCATCATGAAGGGGTTCGGCGGCGGCGGTGAAACCGTCGAGCGCCTCGAGGAGATTCGCCCCGCCGTCCAGCGCGCTTTTGCCTCCGGCGTGCCCTATTGCCTGAACGTGAAGATCCGCGGTGTGCGTTCGCCATTCACCGAGTGGCAAATCGCGGGGAAGAAGAAATGAAGCTGCTGTCCAGAGGTGTGGCGTTGACCGTTCTGCTGGCGGCCGGCCTGCCCGGCCAGGACCTGCCGCCGTGGGTCCTGACGCTGGCGCGGGTCAAGCAGCATTTGCGCGCCAGCTTCGAGCACATTCCCGACTACGCCTGCCAGGAAACCGTCAACCGCTTTGAAAGGTCTCGCAAGGACGCACCTTTCAGGCCGATCGATACGTTACACCTCGAAGTGGCCTCGGTGGGCGGCCGGGAACTATATGCGCGAAAAGGGGCAGCGCGATTTGAGGGCGGCGATGTAACGGGCGTCGTCAGCGAGGGCGTCATCGGCTCCGGTGCCATCTCCGCGACGCCGCGCAACCTCTTCGTGCGTGACGCCGCACGGGTCACGGCTTCCCCGGAAGAAGCGGGGATATTCCAGGGGATGACCCTGCGGTTCGATTTTGAAATATCGGCGGTGCGGGGCGCTTACGAGGTGCAGTCCGGGGAAACCCGTGTGACGGTGGGATCGCGGGGGACCTTCTGGGTGGACCCGCAAACTCTGGATTTGCTGCACATCGAGGAGCATGCCGCCGGCCTGCCGCGCGAGACGAGAATGCGCGATCTTGCCACGAACATCGACTATGCGCGCGTGCGTATCGGCTCCTCGGACTTGCTGTTGCCGCAATCCGCGGAACTGGTGGTCACCGATGATTCCGGCAGCGCCAAGAAAAACGTGATGGAGTTCACCGGCTGCCGGGAGTACGCCAGTGGGCCGTCCGCAGGCGTTTCGAAGGGGAAGAAGAAGTGAAGCCGCCGCCCATCGGCGTTGCCTTGGCCGTTCTGCTGACGGTTGCTATGCCGGCCCAGGATCTGCCGCCATGGGTCGTGCTGCTGGCGCGCGTCGAACAGCACGGGCGCGCCACTTTCGAGCACATTCCCGACTGCACGTGCCGGCAGACCGTCAGTCGCTCCGTGAAGCCCCTCGGTTCCCAGTCCTTCACACCGGTCCAGCCGGCCGCCCTTTCCAGCGAGAGCCTGATCGTCTCCGGCGAAATCTCCGCCACGCCACTCAACCTCTTCGTGCATGACGCCGGGCGAATTAGAGTGTCCTCGGAAGCGGACCTGCGCGACGGAACCATGTTTCGGTTCGATTTTGAGGTGTCGGCACTGGCTGGCGCTTACCAGGTCCAGTCCGGTGGAAGCAAGACAATGGTCGGCGTGCGAGGTACGTTCTGGGTGGATTCGCAATCCCTGGATTTGCTGCGCATCGAGGAACACACCGTGGATCTTCCGCCGGACTTTGAAGCCCGCGATGTCGTCAGAACCACCATCTATGGCCGGATGCGCATCGGCTCCTCGGATGTGCTGTTGCCGGGCTCGTCGGAACTGATCGTCACCGATTCTTCCGGCGCCCAGCGGAGAAGCCTGGTTGAGTTCTCCGGCTGCCGGGAGTCCGCCGGGCCCACCCAGCCCGCCCAGGGTCCGCCGCTACCTGACTTGTTGACTCGCGTCAAGCAGCACGGGCGCGCCAGCTTCGAGCACATTCCCGACTATGTGTGCCGGCAGACCGTCAAGCGTTTCGAGAAACCGCGCAACGCTTCTGCCTTCAAGCCGGCCGGCGGCGAGAGCCTGGAAGTGGCTTCGGGAGGCGAGCGGGGCTCGCTCTTACTGGCGATGGTATCAAGGCTCTGTGATCCGGACGAGGTGGTGGTTGCCGACCACGGTTTCCCCGCCGCCGGCGCTTCCCCTGCCCTGGTTCGCAATATTTTCGTGTATGGCAATGCCTTCATCACACCCTCGGGAGAAGAGCGGGTCCTCGGAAAACCGGCGCTCCGTTACGAGTTCGAAATGACCGAGGCACTTAGTGGTTTTACCGTGCGGGGGCGCGAGCGGGAAGTCACCTCCGCTGTGAGCGGGACCTTCTGGGTGGATGCCGAAACGCTCGATCCGCTGCGCATCGAGGAGCACGCGGAAGGGTTTTCTTGGCGCCTTGGCATCCGCGACATCGCCATCGCCATCACTTACGGCCGGACGCGCATCGGCTCTTCCGACGCGCTTTTGCCGCAATCCGCGGAAACGGTTTTCTCCGATCCCCGGGGCGGGCAAAAGAAGACCACGCTCGAGTTCACCGGCTGCCGGGAGCCGGGGAGCGGGCCGAAGTGAAGCCGCTGTCCATCGGCGTTGCCTTGGCCGTTCTCCTGACGGCCGCCCTGCCCGGCCAGGACCTGCCGCCGTGGCTGCTGCTGCTGGCGCGCGTAAAACAGCACGGGCGCGCCACTTTCGAGCACATTCCCGACTACGCCTGCCTGGAAACCGTCAACCGCTTCGAGAAGCCCCGCTACGGCGTATCTTTCAGACCGGTCGATACGTTGCACCTGGAAGTGGCCTCGGTGGGCGGCAAGGAGGTATTCGCGCGGCAGGGCGCGGCGCGGTTTGGAGACGGGGACTTGCACGCCTTCATCAGCGAAGGCGTCATCAGCTCCGGCGACTTTTCCGCGGCGCCGCTCAACCTCTTTGTACGGGACGTGGCGCGGATCACCCCGCTCCCGCAAGGGGAAATCTCCACCGGGGCGACGCTCGGGTTCCATTTCGAAGAGTCGGCGCTGACCGTCGATTTCGTGGTTCAATACGGCCGAAACAAAGGCCAGGTTGGCCTGCGGGGCACGTTTTGGGTGGATCCGCAAACCCTCGATCTGGTGCGCATCGAGCAGCAGGCTGTCGATATACCGCCCATTCTTCTCGTGCGCGGCCTCACCACCTCCATTGTCTATGCGCGCACGCGTATTGGTTCCTCGAATCCGCTCCTGCCGCAATCCGCGGTGACCGTGCTTACCGACTTCCACGGTGTCGAGAGGAAAAACGCGATCGAGTTCACCGGCTGCCGCGAATACAGCAGCGAATCCACCATCCATTTCGGCGCCCCCGTTCCCGAACCTCCGCCCGCCCCGAAGAAAAAATGACCACACCCCGGCGCCCCGCGGTTTCCGCTAGAATTGTTACATTGTCTCGAAAGCCACGTAACGTCATCGCCATCTATGCCGGATCGTTCGATCCCATCACCTATGGGCACCTCGACCTGATCCAGCGCGGCTCGCGAATGTTCGACCGCCTGATCGTCTCCATTTTGCGAAATGAGACCAAGGAACCGCTCTTTTCGGTGGAAGAGCGCATGGAAATGTTGCGCGAGGTGGTGCACGTCTACCCCAATGTGGGGGTGGATTCGTTCGACGGACTCCTGGTGGATCATGCGGCCGCGCACTCGGCTACCGTGCTGCTGCGCGGCATCCGCGCGATTTCGGATTACGAATACGAGTTGCAGATGGCCCTCATGAACCGGCGGCTGCGCCCTGAAATTGAAACGGTCTTCATGATGGCCAACGAAGCCTATTCTTTTATCAGCTCCCGCCTGGTAAAAGAAGTCTTCAGCCTGGGAGGGGACATCACCGGACTGGTACCGCCTGCGGTGGAAGCGCGGCTGCACCGCCGGCTGTCTAAGATCAAACGGAGAGGGGTTTAGAAGGGCATGCAGGCAGTAACAGGCCGAATTGCGCAACGTATCTCTTCTATCAGCGTGTCTTCCACCATGAAAGTGGCGGCCGACGCCGAAAGGCTTCGCGCCCAAGGCGTAGACGTGGTGGATTTCGGGGCCGGCGAGCCGGATTTCCCCACGCCCGATCACATCAAGCGGGCCGCCATTCGCGCCATCGAGGGGAACTTCACCAAGTACACGCCGGCGGCCGGCACCGCCGAGCTGAGGCAGGCCGTCTGCGACCGCCACAACGGGGACTTCGGGACCGATTACCAGCCCAGCGAATGCATCATCACCGTGGGTGGCAAGCATCTCGTTTTCAACCTCACGCAGGCGCTGGTCGACCCCGGCGACGAGGTCGTCATCCCGGTGCCTTACTGGGTGACGTATCAAGACGTCGTCCACTACGCCGGCGGCACGTGCGTCTTCGTCGATACCGACGAGGAGCAGGGCTTCGCGCTCACCGCCTCGACGATTGAGCCGCACCTTACCGCGCGCACCAAGATGGTGATCGTCAACTCGCCCTGCAATCCCAGCGGTGCGGTGATGGATTTGGGCGAGTTCGAAAAGCTCTTCAAGCTGACGTCTGCGCGCGGCATCTACCTGATGACCGACGAGTGCTACTCGAAGTTTCTCTATGACAGCGAGCCGTTCTCCGTGGCGGCGCTGCCCGGAGCCAAAGAGTGGGTGCTGGTGGCGGGAACGCTTTCCAAGACCTACGCCATGACGGGGTGGCGCATCGGCTATGGCCTGGTGCCCGCGCCCATCGTGACCGCCATGACCAAGTTGCAGAGCCACTCAACGTCGAATCCCTGTTCCATCTCCCAAAAGGCCGCGGTGGAAGCGCTAAGCGCTCCGCAGGATTCCGTGGCCGCCATGCTCGCCGAGTACCGCCGCCGCCGCGATTTTGTAATCCAACGCCTGCGCGCCATTCCCGGTGTGAAATGCGCCCAGCCGCGGGGCGCGTTCTACGCGTTTCCGAACGTGTCGGCGGCGCTGGGTAAGAACGGCATCCAAACGGCGGTCGAACTTTCGGAGCGGCTGCTGGCGGAGGCGCATGTGGCGGTGGTCCCCGGTGAGGCGTTCGGCGCAGCTCGCCACATCCGCATCTCCTATGCCGCTTCCATGAAGGACCTGGCGCGGGGCCTCGACCGCATCCACCAGTTCATCGTCAAGAACTCATAAGTATGGAGAAACCCATCCGCCTCACGCCTTCTCTCCGCGAGAAAGTGTGGGGCAAGACCCACCTGGCGCCCTGGTTTCCGGATTCGGAAAGACCCATCGGCGAAGCTTGGTACCTCGCCGATCGCCAACTCCCCCTTCTGGTCAAGCTGATCTTCACTTCCGAGAAGCTCTCGGTGCAGGTGCATCCGGATAGCAAGACCGAAATGTCGTACATCCTGGACGCCGAGCCGGGCGCCGCCATCGCGCTCGGGTTCCGCCAGCCCATCACGCGCCAGCGGTTGCTGGAATCCGCGGCCACGGGTGAGATCGAGCGGCTCATCAACTGGTTTCCGGTGAAGCCCGGTGAGACTTACTTCACGCCGGCCCACACGGTGCACGCCATCGGCGGTGGCATCGTACTGTGCGAAATCCAGCGGAATTCGGACGTGACCTATCGCTTGTGGGATTACGGCCGTCCGCGCCAGCTCCACGTGGACGAAGCCGTGGCGATCTCGGATCTGGGTGTGCACCCGGGCGCCGTGCGCGCGAGGCCCATTTCCGAAGGCCGCGACGAACTGGTGCGCTGCCGGCATTTCGTGACCGAGCTAGTGCGGCTGGCGCCCGGCGCGCGGCACACGCCTACGCCTGAGGAGTGCCAGATGTGGATTTGCGTGGAGGGCCGCGGCGCAATCGAAGGAGAGCCTTTCCAGCCGGGCGAGACATGGCTGTTCCCCGAAATGGGCCGGCAGCCCGCGCTGCGCGCGGGAACCAACGCGCGCTTTCTGCGGACCTACGTGCCGCGGTGAGGCTGGCGCGACGCCGCTGAATGGCTGCCATCCAAAATGCGATCAGTGTCCCGTCAACTCTTCCTGTGCTTTCTTCGCCCACAGACACCGTGGACGGTCCACCCCCGCATGACTGCGGACCTACCTGCCGCGGTGATGGATAACCCGGCCCGCAGAACCATCGACCGTGATGGTCTCGCCGTCCTGAAGCGCTTTCAGGATACCCGGAACATTGGCAACCGCCGGGATGCCATACTCGCGAGCGACAATCGCGCCGTGGCTCAGAAAGCCGCCCGTCTCCATAACAATGGCCGACGCTCTCAGGAAGAGCGGGGTCCAGCCGGGGTCCGTCGATGGCGCCACCAGGATGTCGCCCTGCTGCAAATGAGCCGCGCCCGTTGGACTGTGCACAATGCGGGCAGCCCCACTGGCCGTACCCGGCGAGACGGAGATGCCGCTCCACACGCCGGACTCAGGCAAGCTGACTGGTGGATGTGCCGACGTGGCGAGCCGGCCGTCCGGCTCTTCAGTAATCAGGTCCGGCGCAGTCTCGGCGAGCCACCGCTGGCGGCGTTGCCAGCGGTCTCGCGCAAGTTCGCGCGCGCCCGTGCCATCCCAGTATCCTCGCAGCCAGCATGAGAGATCGGTGAACGCGAAATCGAACGTCTGCTCCGGCGAATCCATTTGGCCCGCCGCTACCAGCCGGCGGCCGATCTCCAGCACCATGCGGCGCGTTGGTAACATCAGGGAAATCAGGGCGGATTTGGCGCCCTCCCGGACAGCAATGGCGGCCCGCAGCCTGCGCACCAGCCAGAGCAGTAACGGGGTTCGCCAACCGAAGCGGCGTTTCAATTCCCGCTCCGCTTGCCGCCGCACCTCCGCGGCCGTCTCTCGCGGGTCTTGCGCCGGCGGGTTCTCGCGGATCCTCTGGACCTGTTCCAGAATCCACGACGGGTCTTCCGCCCAGCGCGGGTTCAGCCCGTGGCAGTCGTAGACGCCGCGGTGTCCGAAATCACGCAAAAACTCCTCCAGCGTGGATTTGCCTTTAGCGATTTCATACAGGCGATACCCCGGCTCCGCGCTGGCCACTTCTCCGGTGCCGGCCTGCAAGCGAGCGATCAGACCGGCATCCTTCACCAGCCCATCGAGCGCCAGTTGCCAGGGACCGGAACTGCCGTTGGCGAGTCCGGCCACCGGCAGAAACGAGTTCTGCGCCCTAACGATCTGCTCCATGGTGCGCTCCAGCTCCGCGCGCGAAAAACCGGCCCAGTCGGCTTGCTGCAGGTTGCGCTGGTAGTTCCACAGCCTCTCCATGGGAGCTTGCGCCTTCGCCGGGTAGTTCCAGACCTGGCGCAGCAGCCGCAGGACCGCCAGGATTCGGCGGCGCCCCATCGGCCCCTTGAGCGGGCTGGGCGGGACCGGGATCTCCGGCTGGTGGCCGCCGATCGTCTTCACCACCTCGGCCGGCAGGATTCCCAAGGCGTCATAAAACGCCCACTGCATCGTGGTGAGATCGAAGAAACCGCGACCCTGAAAGCGGCGAACCACTTCCACGCCGGGCGGCATCTGGTATCCCACGGCCTTCAACGCGGCCCACAGCACCTCGCCCACGATATCGCTGAGGATGCTCCAGGAGAGCTCGCATATCACGCCGGGCAACGAATCCTTGAGGTTGGCAGTGGACCAGTAGTGAGGCAGCGCGGCTGTCTCCGGCCAGCCCGCTCGCGGCAACGTGGTGACAGGGCGTGCCTGAAGCAGCCAGAGGCGCTCTCCGTCGTAAGCCCATTCGATGTCCTGCGGCTCCTGCCCGTCGCCCAGAGCCCAGTGCACGCGCTGGACCAGGTGCACGAGTTCCTCTTCGATCGGCGCCGGCAAGCACGCGCGCCCGGGCCCAGCGGGCACCCCGCCGCTCTGGCGCGAAAGCACTCCGCACCGGTTGCGCCAGATCATGCATTCCGGATTCACGCGCCCGCTCACTACCGCTTCGCCCAGGCCTTCCGCCGCGTCGATCAAGATCAGATCGCGGCGGCCCGTCGCCGGGTCGCAGGAGAACGCCACGCCGGCCGAGCGGGCATCCACCATCTCGCAGACGACCACCGCGCACTGCACTTCTTCGTCGCGGAAGCCCATGCGGCGCCGATAGGCAATGGCCTCCGGCGTCTCGAGCGAGTCGATACAACCCTGTGCGGCCTCCTCGACAGCCTCAACGCCGCTCACATTGAGGAAGCTGCGATGAACGCCTGCGAAGGAAGCGCGTGCGGAGTCTTCCCCGGTAGCGCTCGACCGCACAGCGACCTTGGCCTCCAGCAGGCCCAACCGCTCGAGGCCGTCCCGGATCTCGGAAAGCGGCGCGCCGGCCGGCAGCACGCCGCCACGGGGCACACGGAAGCCATAGCGCGCCAGCCGCGCCAGGTTGTAGCCCTTACCGCCGCAGACCGCGGCGCCGGCTTCGTAGGCCTCCTGCCAGTTCAAGAAAGCGGCCATCGAATCACCCGATCCCCAACTCGTCGATCCGCTCCAGCGGCGTGCCGCACTGGCGGCAAATCAGCGCGTGGCAATCGCCGCACACCAGCGGGTCGGCGGCCGGCTGAGCGCAAGTGGGGCAGTAGAACTCGGCGGGGGTCTCGTCGGATTGGGCCATACGGCTATTATCGGCCCTGCCCTCACAATTCCGCTCCATGCAATTTTGCATTCCAAATGCAAAGTTGCAAGAGTCGCGAAAAATCGCTCGCAAGCGGGCGAGGCAGGCGGCACCGCCTGCCCCACCTCTGAAAATGTAGGACTTGTTGTTGTGGTGGCGCAGGCGGTTCCGCCTGCGTTGACAGTCGCGGCTCTGAAAGTCGCCTCGGGCAAAGCCCCCTACTTCGCCGCCGTCATCGATTCCACCTGTATGGTCTTGGTCTTCTCGTCCAGCGTGCCCGTCACCGTCACCTTCTTGGCGGCGAATTTCTCCGGGGTTTTCTGGTCGCTCAGCGTGTAAGCCTCCTTGCCGTCGTACAGGACGTACTTCGCACCCGCCTTCACGCACGCGGCGACGCACTTGGCGTCCGCGCCCATATTCATGGCCTTGTGATCGGCGTTGGTGCACATGCTGTCGGTGATGACACCGGTGAACGTCTGATTGGCCGGCGCCGCCAACATCAGGGCCGCCGCCGCAATGGTAATCGCAATCTGCTTCTTCATTGAATTCTCCCGTTCTTCTTTTCGATTTGAAGCCACAGGTCGTTGTACCTGGACTCCGTGATTGGTTGCTTTAACTGAAAGTTGAAACCCTTTTCCAAAGTTGTGATGGTCAATTGAAATGGACCGGAGCTGGCGATGTTTTCGATGTCCGTGTAGCGCCACGTGCGGGATTCGTCTTTGGCGGGAGTCGAGTACACGATGGCGTCCGCGGTGAAGGAGAGGGTTCCCTCGGAGCCGACGATCGGCCGAAGGTGCTTTGCGGGAAGAGACCAGGAGGGCAGGTCGGGGACCTGCCCCACGGCCGCCACGAAACGCTGGTCCATCCGGTCCCTCAAGAGTGCGTACAGTTCCTCGGCCGGCACCTTCCCGGTGAAATTGTACTCACGGTCTCTACCCGGCCGCAGTTTGCTGTCCTTATAGGTCAGGATGTGAATGCCGCCGGGCGCCAGCCTCAGTTCCTGAATGTCCTCGTACTTCCACCTCCAGACGTGCTTCTTGGCGCCGGTGAACGAAACGCCGTTCTCATCCACCGTCATCACGCCGGCGCAACCCTTTCGCAGGTGCTCGTGCCGCACCGTGAACTGCGCGGCCGACGCTAGGGCCGCCCCGAGAATTAAGCAACTTGCCGCTTTACCGAATGCCATTTCCAGACCTCATAGATTGCCGGGTACACCACCAGCTCCAGAATGAAAGAAGTGAAAATTCCGCCGATCATGGGCGCCGCGATGCGCTTCATCACGTCCGCCCCGGCCCCCGTGGACCACATGATGGGCGCCAGTCCCACGAACATTGTCGCCACCGTCATGAACTTCGGCCGGATGCGTTTCACCGCGCCATGAACAATGGCTTCCCGCAGATCCGCCACGCTGCGCATGTGCCCCGCCAGGCGCCGTTCCTCGTAGGCGAGGTCGAGGTATAACAGCATGAAGACGCCGGTCTCCGCATCCACGCCCATCAAGGCGATCAGCCCTACCCACACCCCGATGCTCATGTTGTAGCCCAGCAGGTACAGCAGCCAGATGGCGCCTACCGCCGAGAAGGGCACGGCAAGCAGAATCAGCATGGTTTTCGCCGTGGACTTGGTGTTCAGATACAGCAGCAGGAAAATCAGGAACAGCGTCAGCGGGAGCACCACCTTCAGGCGCTCGCGGACGCGCTCCATGGCTTCGTACTGCCCGCTCCACGCCAGCGTGTATCCCGGCGGAAGCTGCACGTTTTCGCTCACCACGCGCTTGGCCTCCGCCACGTAGCCACCAATGTCGCGCCCGGCCACGTCCACATACACATAGCCGTTCAACATGCCGTTTTCATTGCGCAGCATGGCGGGGCCGGTGACCAGCTTCAAAGTCGCAATCTGCGCCAGCGGGATCTCGATCTTGCCATCCAGGGCGGGCACCAGCGCGCGCCCCAGGCTCTCGAGCGAGCTGCGGTAATCGCGGTAGTAGCGCACGTCGATGGGGTAGCGTTCGCGGCCCTCGATGGTTGTGCTCACGTTCTCCCCGCCGATGGCATTGGTGACCACCGTCTGGGCGTCGTCCACGCTCAGGCCGTAGCGCGCAAGCTGGTCGCGCTTGAGATCGAAATCCAGGAAGTAGCCTCCGCCCACACGTTCGGCGAAAACGTTGCGCGTGCCGGCGACTTGCGGCAGCACCCGCTCGATCTGCTTCCCCAAGCGTTCGATGCCCGCCAGGTCCGGGCCGTAAACTTTGATCCCTACCGGAGTGCGCACGCCCGTGGTGAGCATGTCGATGCGGTTCTTGATGGGCATGGTCCAGGCGTTTGAGACTCCGGGGATGCGCAGCGCATCGTCCATTTCGGTGACAAGCTGGTCGGTCGAAATCTTGCGCCATTGGGCCTTCGGCTTCAGCAGGATGACGGTCTCCATCATGGAGAAGGGCGCAGGATCGGTGGAGGTTTCCGCGCGGCCGGCTTTGCCCAGCACCCGCTCCACTTCTGGAAACCGCATCAGGATGCGGTCTTGCACCTGCATCAGCCTCTGCGCTTCCGCCACCGAGATGCCCGGCAGCGTGGTAGGCATGAACAACAGCGTGCCTTCGTCGAGCGGCGGCATGAACTCCGAGCCCAGCTTCTGGTACACCGGAACGGTCACCGCCACCAGCGCCAGCGCGCCCCCGATAATGAGCCACTTCCAGCGCAGGGTCCAGCGAACCACCGGCTCGTAGAGGCGCATCAGCACGCGGCTTAAGGGGTGCTTCTCCTCGGAATGGATCTTGCCCACCATCACCCCATTGACCATCGCCGCCAGCCAGCGGGCCCAAAGGGCACCCCGCAGCCGGAAGTTTTCCTTGCGGAAGAAGAGCAGCCGCAGGGCCGGGTCGAGCGTTAGGGCCAGCACCGCTGCCACAACCATGGCGAAGGTCTTGGTATAGGCCAGCGGCTTGAACAGGCGGCCCTCCTGCGCCTCCAGCGTCAGGACGGGCAGAAACGAGACCGCGATAACGAGCAGCGCGAAGAAGCTCGGCCCGCCCACTTCCTTCACCGCGTCTACAATGGCGCGCTGGTAATCGGCGGCCGTCCAGCTCGGATGAGCCCCTTCCAGCTTCTTGTGGGTCTGCTCCACCACCACGATGGCGGCATCCACCATGGCGCCCACGGCGATGGCAATCCCGCCCAGCGACATGATATTCGCGCTCATCCCCATCAGCCGCATGGGCAGAAAGGAAATCACCACCGCGATGGGAATCGTCAGGATGGGGATGATGGCGCTAGGAATGTGCCAGAGGAAAATGAGGATCACGATCGCCACCACCGCCAGTTCCTCGATGAGCGTGTGTTTCAGGTTGTCGATCGAGGCCAGGATCAGCTCCGAGCGGTCGTACGCGGTGACAAGCTTCACTCCCGGCGGCAGCCCCGGCTCGATCTCTTTGAGCTTGGCCTTCACGCGGTCGATGACGCGCAGCGCGTTCTCGCCCTGCCGCATGACGACGATGCCGGAGACCACCTCGCCGGTGCCATTGAGATCGGCCACGCCGCGGCGCATGTCCGGGCCGAGCGTCACCGTTCCCACGTTGCGCACCAGGATGGGTACGCCCGAGGGGCTGGCCGCCAGCGCGATGTTCTCCAGGTCCGCGATGGAGCGCGCGTATCCGCGCCCGCGCACCATGTATTCGCGGCCCGTAAACTCCACCAGTCGCCCGCCCACGTCGTTGTTTCCGCCGCGCACCGCCGCCACCACTTTGGAGATCGGCACGCCGTACGCCGCCAGCCGGTTAGGATCGACGTTGACCTGGTACTGCCGCACGAAGCCTCCCAGCGGCGCCACTTCCGCTACGCCCGCGACCGACTGCAGGTGATACCGCAGGTACCAGTCCTGGACGGAGCGTAACTGCGCCAGGTCATGCCCCCCGCTATCCACCAGTGCGTACTGAAAGACCCAGCCCACACCGGTGGCGTCCGGCCCAAGCTCGGTGTTGACGCCCTGTGGCAGCCGCGGCAGGATTTTCGAAAGGTACTCGAGGGTGCGCGAACGCGCCCAGTAGAGATCCGTTCCGTCCTCGAAAATGATGTAGACGTAGGAGTAGCCGAAGTCCGAGAAGCCGCGCACGTCCTTCACCTTGGGGGCGCCCAGCATGGCGCTCACAATGGGATAGGTGACCTGGTCCTCCATGATGTCGGGGCTGCGGTCCCAGCGCGAGTAAATGATCACCTGCGTGTCGCTGAGGTCGGGGATGGCGTCCAGCGGGATGCTGTTCATGGCCCACCATCCCGCGGCCACCGCCGCCGCGACGAACAGAAACACGACGAAACGGTGGCTGGCTGAGAATTCAATGATACGGTCGATCATTTCAGCCGGCTCTCCGAATCCATGAGGAAATTGCCCGAGGTGACGATGCGCTCGCCGGCTTTCAGGCCGCTCAAGATCTCGATGCGGCCGTCCAGTTGCTCACCGATCTTCACTGCGCGCGGCTCGAAGTAGCCGTTTCCACGATCGACGAAGACGGTTTGGTGGTCGCCCGAATTCAGCACCGCCGATTGCGGAACCACCAGCCTGCGCGCGCCGCCCGTCTGGAATTCGACGTTGCCGTACATCTCGGGCTTCAGCGCGTAGCCTGGGTTCGCGAACTCGATCCGCACTTTGAGCGTGCGGGTCGCGGGGTCCAGTTGGGGCAGGATGTAGCTCACCCGCCCGTGGAACGCGCGCCCCGGCAAATAGGCCAGCGTCAGAGTGGCCGGCTGGTTCAGGTGGATGTTGGCGGCTTCGTACTCGAAGACATCCGCTATCACCCACACGGTGGAGAGGTCGGCCACCGTGTAGAGCACCGTGTCCGGCGTGACGCGCTGGCTGGGAAACGCGTTGCGCTCCATCACGAAACCCGAAATGGGCGAATAGAGCGTCAGGTTCTTGAGGGTTTGCCCGGTGCGTGAGATTTCGTCGATTTGCGGGTCGCTGATGTCCCAGAGTTCGAGGCGTTTCCTGGCCGCCGCCACCAGGTTCTTCGTGCTGCCCAGCATCTCGCGCACGGGATTGTCCTCGATCAGGCGCTGCGCTTTCGCCGCCAGCAGGTATTCCTGCTGGGTGGCGAGCGCCTCCGGGCTGTAGATGGTCAGCAGCGGATCGCCCTTTTGGACGAGCTTGCCGGTGAAGTCGACGGACACCTGGTCGATCCAGCCTTCCAGCTTGGTCTGGACCTTGGCGATTTTGGTTTCATCCAGCGTCACGCGCGCCGCCGCGCGGATGGAGCCGGTGGCGGTTGCATATTCGGCCGTGCCATACTCGACGCCGATGAGCTGCTGCTTCTCCGGCGTGATCTCGACGGTGCCCGGCGGCATGGTGGGTTTCTTCTCTTCGCCAGCATAGACCGGCACCAGCTTCATGCCGCAATCCGGCGCGATCCCCGGCTTGTCGGACTTGTACCAGGGATGCATGGGGTCTACCCAATAGAGAGGCTTCCGCGCGGCGGCAGCGGTCGGTTTGGCATACCAGCGGCCATACCCGTAGCCGCCCAGGTAAGCGGCGGCGATTAAGAATACAATGGCAAGTGTTTTCATGGCTCGATCTCCATGCCGGTCAGATCCTCCAGCTTGGCCAGCGCCACGTGGAACTGCATGACTTCCTCGTGGTCCATCAGCTCGTAATCCACCACGTTCATGAAATTCGAAAACAGCGACAGAAAATCGAGCGCCCCCGTCTGGTAACTGGCTATGGACGATTCCAGGGCCAATTGCGCTTCTGGGATCACCGATTTTTGGTACAAGTCGATCAGCTTCCGCGCCGTGGCCGCCAGCGTGTACTCTTCGCGAATACTCGCCTGAATTCCAACGTCCGCGGCTTCGTAGTCGTGCCGCGCCTGGCTCACCGTGAAGACCTGCTCGTTGACCGCCGCGCGCTGTTTCGTCCAGAACCAGGCCGGCAGCTTGAAATCCACGCGGAACTGCCACATGGGAGGGAGGCCCCCCTGGTTGAAGTAGCCGCCCGAAACGGTGTAGTCCGGGTAGTAGCTCTTGCGCGCCAGGCTGGCCGCCAGCTCGTCCCGCTCGACCACTTTCTGCTCGCGCGCCAGCGCCGGCGCTTGGGTGCGCGCGTGCGCCAGCATCTCCTCGAGCGTCACTGTCAACTCGCCCGGCGCCATGTCCTCCGGCACTTCGATGCGCCCCGCGGCGGGCCGGTTGAGCAGCGCGCCGATCTCGATCTCCTTGCTGTCGCGTTCCTGTTCGTACCGCAACAACTGCGTCTCGAAGATGGAGAACTGCGTCTGCGCCTTGAAGATGTCCTGTTGCGCCGCGCGCCCCACCGCGTAGCGGGCTTCGGATATGCGCAAGATATTCCGGAGCACGTCCTGGTAGCGCTTGATGAACGCGATGCCCACCGTCGCGTGGTGCAGTTCGTGGTATGCCTGCTTGAGCCGCGAGACCACGCTGAGGCGCACCGACAGATATTGCTCGAATTCGGCGCCGGCCTCTTTGGCGGCGATCTCGCCCCGCAGTTTGCGCTTGCCCGGGAACGGCATCTCCTGCGAGACGGTGAGGCCGGCGTTGCTGGTGGCCTCGCGCCCGATGCCCGCCACGGGCCACGGCCCGCCGTTGGATGTATAACCCACCGACACCGTCGGGTCGGGCAGGCTGCTGGCCTGGCTGGGCCGCTGGCGCGCCGCCTCGTACCGCTTTTGCGCCGCCAGGATCTCGCGATTATTCCGCAGCGCCTCTTCCACCAGCGACGGCAGCGGCTGCGCGCCCGCCGGCGCAGCAAACGCCAAAACACAAACCAAGTATCGTATGTTCATTTCCTTTGACCAGTGACACTACCGCTCGGAAGCAATACTGGAAAGGAAACGGCTAGATTCTAAAAACGGAGTGTAAGGAGAGTAAATCAGGCGGCGCGTGTTCCACCTCGACGGGCGTAACCAGCGCGCCTTGCGGCAGAGAAACCACGATCGCCGGCGCCACCGCCGCCACCACCGCGACGGCCGGCGTCTGCACCTCCGGCCCGGCTTTCAGAAAATGCTGCAATCCCTGGGATTGGCAGCTCGTGCCCGCCGATTTCGTCCGGTGGCAGCAGTTGTGCGCCGGTTGGTGCGTTGCTACTGTGAGCAGCATCTGCGGACAGGAGAGGCAGTTTCCCCAGAACAGCGCCACAACGATCAGCGCCGCCATCAACGAACTGCAAACCCTCCGCATCGCAATTCTATTCTACACCGCTTTTTGGGTTATCATTCACCCAAATGGCCGATTTTCATCTCAGATGTGGAATAACCATGATTCCCTTGCTTCTCACCCTGTTGCTCGCGCAACAACCACCGCAGGCTCGTGCCCAGGGCCGGCAGAGCCAACCACAAACGCCAACGCCGGCGACAATGCCGGCGACAACTCCGCCTACCCAGCCTCAGGTGACGCCCGGAGGCCGCGGCGGTCGCGGAGGAATCGCGGGTCCCGGACCGGCGGTCGGAGGAGATGTCGATGAAACCCCGATCGTGACGCACCACTCCGTGACCGTTGACGGCAAGGCCCTCAACTACACGGCGACCGTCGCGCAGATGCCGTTGAAGAACCCCGCCGGCGAAACCGAAGCCCATATCTTTTATATGGCGTACACGTTGGACGGCGTCACCGATCCTGCCCGGCGTCCGCTCACCTTCTGCTTCAACGGCGGTCCCGGTTCGGCGTCCATGTGGGTGCACATGGGCGGCATGGGGCCGCGCAGTCCCAAGCTGCTGCCCAACGGCGGCATGCCGCCTCCGCCGTACGAGATGAAAGATAACCAGGACACCTGGCTGGATCGGACCGACCTGGTGTTTATCGACCCGGTGGGCACCGGGTACAGCCGCGCCAAGACCGTCGAGGTGGCGCGCCGCATGAACGGCGTGCAGGGCGACATCCAATCGGTGGGCGAGTTCATAAGGATGTACCTGGTGCGCAACAACCGCGAAATCTCGCCGCTGTTTATCGCCGGCGAAAGTTATGGCACCTTCCGCGCGGCGGGCCTGGCAGGCTACCTCATCGACCGTGGGATCGCTTTCAACGGAGTGGTGCTGATCGGAACCACTCTCAACCTGGAGACCATCTGGAGCCGCAGCGACGACCTCGTCTATGAGCTGGAATTGCCCACCTATGCCGCGGATGCCTGGTACCACAAGAAGACCGCGCCGGACCTCCAGCGCAAGGACCTGAAATCGTTGCTCAAGGAAGTGGAGAGCTTTGCCACCGGCGAATATGCCGCGGCCCTGAGCAAAGGGGACGATCTCCCCGCCGCCGAGCGCAAAGCCGTCATCGACAAACTGGCGCGTTATACCGGACTGGAGGCCCGCTACATCGACGAAAGCAACCTGCGTTTCGATGTGCAGCACTTCGCGCGGCAACTCCTCCGCGACCGGCGCCAGACCATCGGGCGTTACGATGGACGCCTCGTCGGGCCATCCTCCCTGAATGTCGGCGAGACCAGCGAGTTTGACCCTTCCAGTTCGCTCATCACTCCGCCCTTCACCGCCATCTTCACCAACTACGTGCGCAACGAGCTGGGATACAAGACCGACCTGTACTATTACCCCACCGGGGGCATTCAACCCTGGGACTACGGCGTCCAGAACGGTTTCGGCGATACCACCAGCCTCCTGCGCAACGCCATGACCAAGAACCCTTACATGAAGGTCATGGTCGCCGCCGGCTACTTTGACCTCGCCACGCCCTATTACGCGGTCGAGTACACCTTCAACCACATGGGACTGCATCCTGACATGCACAAGAACATTACCTGGAATTTCTACCAGGCGGGTCACATGTTGTATATCGACGGCGATTCGCACACCAAGCTGAAGCACGACGTCAGCGAGTTCATATCGAATTCATTGCCCAAGGGCGACGTGCAGTAGCATAAAACTATGATGGCCACCCCTGCTCCGCCCATTTCCTTTATCGCCGAAAAAGGTTCGCCGCACCCCCTGGGGGCCACCCCAGGGCCGGAGGGCGTCAATTTCTCGCTCTTTTCTGAGAATGCCACCGGCGTCGAACTCCTCCTCTTCTCCACGCATGACGCTCCGCAGCCGTTTCAGACGATCCCTCTGGACCCGTATGTCAACAAGAGCTTTCACTTCTGGCATGTCTTCGTGCGCGGGCTGCAGGCGGGGGCCCATTACGCTTACCGCGTGGATGGCCCTTTCAACCCCGGCGCCGGCCACCGGTTCAACAAGAACAGGGTCCTCATCGACCCCTACGCGCGGGGCAACACCAACAACCTCTGGAAACGCGCCGGCGCCTGCGGGCCGGATGACAACGTGGCCGCTTCCATGCGCTCGGTGGTCATCGACACCTCCGCCTACGACTGGGAGGGCGACCGGTCGCTCGAGCGTCCCATGGAGAACCTCATCATCTATGAAATGCACGTCAGGGGATTTACTCAATCGCCTTCCTCCGGCGTCCAGCACCCCGGAACGTTCGCTGGAATCATTGAGAAGGTCCCCTACCTGAAAGACCTGGGTGTGACCACCGTCGAGCTGCTGCCGGTCTTCGACTTCGATGAAACCGATGTCTTGCGCGTGGTCGACAGCCACCCGCTGCCGAACTACTGGGGTTACAGCACCATGGGCTTTTTCGCGCCTCAGTCCGCCTACTGCGTCAGCCCCCAGGCGGGCGACCACTTACGCGAATTCCGCGACATGGTGAAGGCGCTGCACCGCGCCGGCATCGGAGTGATTCTGGACGTGGTGTTCAATCACACCGACGAAGGGAATCACCTGGGTCCAGCCTTCTCGTTCAAAGGGATCGACAACCGCACTTACTACTTCCTGGTGCCCGGGGACTTGCAGTATTACATGGACTTCTCCGGCTGCGGAAACACTTTCAACTGCAACCACCCCATCGCCCAGAAGCTCATCGTCGAATGTCTGCGCTACTGGGTGCGGGAGGCCCACGTGGATGGCTTCCGCTTTGACGAAGGTTCCATCCTGGCGCGCGGCGAGGATGGGATGCCCAGTGCCCATCCGCCGGTGGTGTGGCAGATCGAGCTGGATGACGAGCTGGCCGATATCAAAGTGATCGCCGAGGCTTGGGACGCCGCCGGCCTGTACCAGATCGGGCATTTTCCAGGGGATCGCTGGGCGGAATGGAACGGACGCTATCGCGACGATATCCGCCGCTTTGTCAAGGGTGATCCGGGAGTGGTGGGCGCCGTGGCTTCCCGCCTGGCCGGCAGTTCCGATCTCTACCAGGAGCGGGGACAGTTGCCGGTCAACAGCATCAACTTCGTAACCTGCCACGATGGCTTCACCCTCAACGACCTGGTTTCATATAACGATAAGCACAACCAGGCCAACGGCGAAGGCAACCACGACGGTATCGACGATAACCTGAGCTGGAATTGCGGTGTCGAGGGCGACCCCGGCGATCCGGCCATCGAGGCGCTTCGCAACCGGCAGGCGCGCAACTTCGCGGCCCTGCTGCTGCTCTCGCGCGGCGTCCCCATGTTCGCCGCCGGCGACGAGGTGCGCCGCACCCAGCAGGGCAATAACAATCCCTACTGCCAGGATAACGAGACCAGTTGGTTCGACTGGACGCTGGTGGACCGCAACCGCGATCTGCTGCGCTTCTGGAAACGCATGATCGAGTTTCGCAGGAGGCATGCTGCGCTATGCCAGGGGCAGTTCTTTACCGGCGCGGTGAACCAGCGCGGGCTGGCGGACGTGGCCTGGCACGGGACCATGCTCGGCGCTCCGGGGTGGTCCGATCCGGAAGCGCGGGCGCTGGCCATGACGCTGGCCGGCTTCCACGGCGACCCCGACCTCTATGTGATGCTCAACATGCATTGGGACAGCCTGGAATTCGAGTTGCCCGCGGTGCCCGGCCGGCGCTGGCTCATCGCCGTGGACACGGCCCAGACGCCCCCCCATGACATCGCCGACCCCGGCGCCGAGCCGCCAGTCACCGGAAACACGTACAACGTGCAGCCGCGATCCGTGGTGGTCCTGGTCAACCAGGCCTGGAGACCTCAACCATGAAACCCGCATTTCTCTTTCTGATCTCCGCGGTGGCTTACGCCGCGCCCTGTACCACTGCCGCGCCCAACTGTACCGAGTGGGTCGTTCTGGCGGGCGGGCCGTCGCGCTCGCTCATCTATCGCACCTACTCTCTGGACGCGAGGAACGAGCAGATCACCCGCGCGCTGATCGTGGTCCACGGCCAGGGGCGCGACGCCGACAATTATTTCCGCACCTCGCTGGGCGCGGCCTTTCTGGCCGGGGCCCTGGAGGACACTGAGGTCGTCGCTCCGCGCTTTGCCTCCAATGACGGCCGGGGCTGCCGCGACACCCTCGCCCAGGACGAAGTCAGTTGGAGCTGCTCCGGAGACAGTTGGCGCTCCGGCGGCGTGGCCGCCAACAACCCCAAACTAACGTCCTACGATTTCGCCGACGCCATCCTCCGCAAGCTGGCCCGCCAAGAAATCTTTCCCAACCTGAAGGTCATCGTGGTGGCCGGCCACTCCGCCGGCGGCCAGTTCGTCACCCGCTACGAGATGGCCAACCAGATCCACGACACGCTCGGGGTCCCCGTGACCTACGTGGTTTCCAACCCTTCGAGCTACGCCTATCCGGACCCGGCGCGCCCCGCCCCCGCCGGAGCCTCGGAGGCTCCTTCTCCGGCTCCCGCCGCCGGCGCTCCAGACACCGCCGCTTCCGAGTTCCGCGCCTTCTCCGATGCCCGCAACTGCACCACGTATGATCGCTGGCCTTACGGGCTCCAGGGCCGCACCGGCTACGCCGCCCAACTCACCGGCGACCAGTTGAAGAAGCAGCTCGCCGCCCGCCCTGTCACTTACCTCCTCGGTGAAATCGACATTTTGCCGTTAGGCGGCTTCGATAGTTCCTGCCCCGCCATGGCCCAGGGCCCCACGCGTCTGGCGCGCGGCCAGGCGTTTGGCAAATATGTGAACCAGATATACGGCGCCCACCACCACACCGTCGTGGTTCCGCTCTGCGGCCACAACGCGCGTTGTATGTTCACTGCCGAGCCGGCGCTGCCCATTCTATTCCCCAAACCGTAACTATTTTCGGGTTTTGCCTTGTTTTTCTCGCCAGAGAAGCTACAATAGCCCTTTGTCATCGGATCGGATAGCTTAAGGAGAAATCAATGCAATGTGCCTCCGCACTGCGAACGCTGCTGATCGTAGTGCCCATCGCCCTGCTTTTGGCTGCCTCGCCTGTTGCCGCCCAGCAGACCTATGTGAGCCAGTTTGATGCTTACGCGGGATACGCCTTCCTCGACAGCCCCCACATCAGTCTATTTGAGAACGGTTTTCAGGCGCAGTTCGGCTATCGGCCGAAAACCTGGGTCTCACTGGGCTTCGACTACAGCCATTCCGCCGGTGATCTAACGCTTACACCGGACCTGCTGCCGACCGCGTTGTCGCAGCCGATACTAGGAGCGATCACCCAACTGATAGCCGCGCACCAGCTCCCTGCCGGGTATGTCTTGGCCGTGCCGGCTCATTCGACATCGCAGACCTTCGCTGTCGGCCCGCAGCTTGCCTATCGCCACTTTTCGCACCTGACGCTGTTTATCCGGCCCTCGCTCGGGGCCATCCACGAAGTCGCCGTTCCGCACCCCGGCGATGCCTTCGCCACTTCCATCGCGGCGCAACTGGCGCCATCCGGCAAGAAGACGGACTGGCAAGGATTCTATGGGTTCGGCGGCGGCTTCGACATCCTTTTCTCCCAGCACGTCGGCATACGCACCCAGGCCGACTTGGTGCACGATCACCTGTTCAACGATGTGCTGGCGGATGGCCGCTGGACCGTGCGCTTCTCGGTTGGCCCGTGCTTCAACTTCGGCAAGAATATTAAGTGACGCCGGCCGGACGCTC
This sequence comes from Bryobacterales bacterium, assembly GCA_963768385.1. Classification (GTDB taxonomy): domain Bacteria; phylum Acidobacteriota; class Terriglobia; order Bryobacterales; family Bryobacteraceae; genus Fen-178. Next base: position 454,340 of record CAVYHQ010000007.1, on the reverse strand, counting down.
AGTCTTCCGCCACCGAGCGCCGCGCCAGTTCCCCGAACAGAGGCAGGGGGTAGGCCTCCTCGTGGGCGGCTTTCACCATCATGAAGATAGACATGCCCAGCAATAACGCCTGGATGATCCCGTGGATATGCAGCTCGGGCGCCATCCGGAACATGGGCCGCAATACCCAATCCTCCATCAGCCAGGCCACGAAAAGGTACAGGCCTTGGAAGGCGTGGAACCGGACCGTGCGGTTGCGGCGGAACTTCTCCGATGCCAGGACGATGATGGAAGCGATCCAGCCAATCCCGGGGATATAGCAGAAGATCGACGCGGTTCGCGGCGGGATGCCCGCCAGCGGGTCGGTGCCGGATGGAGACGTGGCCGGCCCCACCGGCTGGCTTGCACCGCACTGGCGGCAATACGCCTCGGTTGCGCCCACCTGGTTCCCGCACTGGCTGCAAAACGGCATCTGCTATCTGATACGTTATGCGAACGCGGGTTGTTCCGGCAAGCACGCCGGCGCGGACCGTGCTAATATTTCGCCATGCAAAAGCTGTTTCCAGGCATCCTGTTCCTGGCCTGCGCGGCCGCTTTGCCGGCCGCCAGGAACCTCGAAATCTACTTCATCGACGTGGAAGGCGGACAAGCCACGTTATTCGTTTCGCCGTCCGGCGAATCCATGCTGGTGGATACGGGCTGGGCCGGATTCAACCACCGCGATGCCGGACGCATCGCCGCCGCGGCCAAAGCCGCCGGTGCGAAGAGGATCGACTACCTGGTGATCACTCACTATCATGCCGACCATGTAGGCGGCGTGCCGCAGCTTGCCGAAAAGCTGCCCATTCGCAACTTCGTGGATCACGGAGCCCAAACCGAAACCACCCGCGATGCCCAGGTGCTGTACAACGCCTATATCGCGTTTCGCGACAAGGGCAATCACATCCAGGTCAAGCCCGGCGACGTCATCCCGATCAAAGGTATCGAGGTGAAAGTGCTTTCCTCGGCCGGCGACCTGCTCGCGTCCCCGCTTCCCGGCGCGGGCCAGCCCGATGCGGAGTGCGCCAGCTTCCAGCGGCATGAGGTGGACACCACCGAAAACGCGCAGTCCGTGGGCCTGCTGATCGCCTACGGCGGCTTCCGCATGATCGACCTGGCGGATCTCACCTGGAACAAGGAGTACGACCTGGTGTGCCCCGCCAACAAGATCGGCGCCGTGGACCTGTACCTGGTCTCTCACCACGGCATGGACATGTCCGGCTCGCCGCAACTGGTGCATGCGCTCCACCCCCGTGTGGCCATCATGAACAACGGCGCGCGCAAGGGCGGCGCGCCTGAAATCTGGCAGACGATTCATACCTCGCCCGGCTTGCTGGACCTCTGGCAACTGCACTATGCCGTGGCCGCCGGCAAGGACCACAACTCGCCCGATCCGTTCATCGCCAACGTGGACGAGATCTGCGAAGGCAAGTGGATTCGCGCGACCGTGCGGAAGGACGGAACGTTCACCGTTTACAACAGCCGCAACAAGTACGAAAAGAGCTACTGAGGCAGGCTACTTCTTGTTGGGCTTCGACTCTTTGCACTCTTTCAGATTCTTGTTCTTCGGGTCCTTGCAGTCGGTGGCAGTGGTCTCCTTGGTCTTGTCGTCCGGCAGCGGCGGTATGGGATCGGTGTCGTACTTGATTTCGGCTTCCGCCGAGTACTTGCGGTACAGGCGGAACTCCTCGTCCAGTCTTGTCAGAACCTCGCCGCCGCTCATGTAGACCTGCGACTTGAGCGGCAACAGAAAAGTGTGTCCCGAGATGTCCTGGTAATCGTAATCCAGGACGTCGTCGGCCTTGCGGATGGGGAAGTCCGGCGGAATGTTCTCGGCGATGGTCGACACCCGCATCACTACATGCGTGTCGGGGTCCACTTCCACCAGCCCCCGGTAAGCCGTGATGATGCTGAGCTTGGCATCCTCCACCACCAGGCGGTACTGCGAGCGGGATTGCGACACATGGTATGAGAACGCCATGACCGGCTTGCCGCGCAGAGTGCCCCAATGGTCCCATTCGAAACGGGCTTCGGTGGAGGGCTCGAAGATCTCGCGCAACATGCTGCCGAACTCGCCGAACGACTTGCTGCCGCCCATCTGTTCGTAGTCCTTGTTGACGATGGCGTTGTTGGCCAGCACCACCGTGTACTTCTCCTTCTGCTCGAAGTAGCTCAGACGTATCTGCAGAACGTCTTGCGCCTGCCAGGAAGGCTCGCTGAGGGCGCTGCCGCCCCACCTGGTGCCGGGCATGGGCGCCGCATACCGCCGCGTCACCTGCGTACAAATGAAGTCGGGCAGGTTCTTGCTGTAGTTCAGCGCGTACTCGCGCACATCCGAGAGGATAGCGGCCTGTTCCTCGGAAGAAGGCGGCGGCTTGGGCGTGGGCCGGGCTTCGGGCACGATGGGCTTGGCTGCCATCAGGTCCTTCGTCCGGTCGCGCAACGCCTGCAGCGCCTGCAAGGTCTTGGCCCCGATACCGTAGCCCTGCAACTCCTCGATGGTGCGGTCGTCCAGCCGTTCCGTGAGGGTTACCTTGGAGAGGAATTTCGCCACTTCGCCATCGGTCTGCTTTCCTTCCTTGATGAGCTGTTGGGACGACTGAATAAAGCCGACCAACTTCTCCACGGACAGAGGCTGAGCCGCTGCGACGAGGCAGACCGCGAACACGCCAGCCAGAAGACGGTAACGCATACGTATCCTTATCTTCTCATGACGTGCGGCGGGCGCCCAGGTTACCGATAGGTCTTGTCGTCCAGCTTGGTGAGATCCAGGTCGTCCGGCAGCACCCCCACCGTGACAATCGCGAAGGTGAAAACTTCGGTGCCCGGCTCCAGGTGGCCGCCGAAAGCTTTGTCCGGATTCGCCAGAGTCACATGCGCGTGGATTTTCCCGTTCATGATGTAGCCGTTCATGCCGATCATGTCGGCTGGTCCGGTGGGGTCCTTCACGAACATGTTCTTGGATGGCATGGTGCGATTGCTCACCTGGTGCACCTGGTAACCTCGCACCGAGCCGGCGCCCGCCAGAATCACGGCGTTGCGGATCTTGTTTTCCTTCACCATCTGCTGCAATCCGGCCAGAAGATCGGCCTGGTATTTGAAGCGGAAAATCAGCACGCGTTGAAACTGGCTGGTGACCGCATAGACATCCGGCACCTGGTCGCTGTTCGCTTTGGCGTCCGCGGCGGGCGTGGCGGCATTGTTGGTGATCTCCCTGCGGGTCTCTTGCGCGGCGGCCAGGGACAAGAACGCCACAGCTAACACAATCGATCTTCTCATGTTGAAAGTGTGGCACAAATCGGTGGCGCAGGCACTCGTGCCCAATGCCACTTAGTTTTCGTGAAATCGATATTCTGCATGGATTGTGCGGCGGGCAATCCTGCCCGCCAGCCGGCCTTCCGGCCGGCTGGACCCGCTGGAAAGCGGGTCCGCAGGCTGAAAATCCTGCCCCACAAGTCGTACCAACCGGCATGAGTGGTAACAGGGCCGTCGATGTGATTGGTAACGGAGCGATTTCCATGCAGGGTTAACGAAATTCCGCCGATATCCGAAGAGTGCAGTGTGGGCTGGAAGGACACCGTCGCAATCGCGAAGTTGAATACCTCTCGGGTTTGCCCACTACGCTCCGGCGGTTCAGAAGGGCCATCCGGAGAACAGGCGGAACCTTCAAAGACTAAGGACCTAGTGCGAGGCACACTTGCTACAAGGAACCGTCTGCGATTGTACGAATCCTTGAGGGATCGCGAAAGCGCCAGCATCCGGCTGAACGCCTGTTTGAATGTTGGACAACTCCTGAGAAATGACAGCCTTACCCCCCTGCGTGGAGAACTCCATTTTTACGACCAGCGCGTAATCGACCGCGATCAAGGCTGTCCCGATGGTTCGCTGGTCCTTGCCGTGAATTGGAATAACTAGACAATTCAGCCCGTTGACGACCTGCGTGCCGGATTTGCCGGCCGCTTTTCGGAGTGCTCCCGAGAACCGGTCGAGGAAGGAGGGGACGGCATCGCCTCCTGCGCGGAACTGTTTCCGATCATAGTCAATGGCGTAGGTCTGCCCTGCTTCGGCGACGCGCAACAATCCCAGCCCCTCACCCACCGGCTGACCGTTTTGCATCACTCTAAACTTCGTGATTTCCGATCCCGTGCCTGATCGAAGAAATGTTCCTCGTTCTTCCTTTTCGACGACTCGTGCGCCAGTATCGTTCACCCTGTAGGTCGTTCGAATCACATCTGCGGCCACGGGTACGACTTGGGCAGTAGCAGGCGCAGAAGCCACGAGCAAACCGAACGCTGCTGCGCTGAGGACGCTTTTAATTCCTGTCATTTTCCACCTTATCTTACGCTACCAGGGAGCAACTGTCCTCCTCATACATATAGAAGTCGTCTCCGTTGACGCAGAAGAATATTCCGTAGCTGCCGCCGCATGCGCTGCAATAGCAATCTATCTGTGTCCCATACGATACCATATCGCACTCCCAGCCCTGAGCTCGGAGAGGGGCGAAGATGCCCAAGAGCATGGCGCAGACAGCGCCCACGTGGAGAGTCTTCCTCAATGAGCCAAATTCCTTTTGGTATCTCTTCATATCAAATGGAGCATGTCAATGTTTATTATCGCTGTCAAGAAGAAATTTGAGAAAGAATTTGGCGTAGGTTTCTCCGGATAACTCGGGAGGCCCTTGTTTTTCAGCGCCGGATCGCTGAAGTTCGCTGAAGACGGCGGAGGTAGACAGGATCGGTGCTTACGTGTGGTGTTACGCAGTATAGTGTGACTTCACCCTGCGCGCGGCGGCGCGGCCCACCACCGCGGCTAACTGGTCCTCGGAGGCGGCGCGCACCAGATCCGAGCTGCCGAACTCCTTCAGCAGCTTCTGCACCGTCCTGCCTCCCACGCCCTGAATGGCGTCCAGCTCGCTAGTGAGCTGCCGCGCGTTGCGCCGCGAACGGTGGAACGTCACCGCGAAACGGTGCGCCTCGTCGCGGATGGACTGAATCAGGTGCAGGATGGGCGAGAAGCGGTCCAGCACCACTGGCTCGTCCTCCTGCCCGTAGACGTATATGATCTCCTCGCGTTTGGCGATGGAGGCCAGCGGCTGGTCGGCGATTCCGACCGCTTCGAGCGCCTCGGCCGCCGCGTGCAACTGCCCGATTCCGCCATCGATCAGCACCAGCCCGGGCATGGGCTGCTTCTCTTCCTGGAGGCGGGAATAGCGCCGCGCCACCACCTCGCGCATGCTGGCGAAATCGTCGGTGCCGATGACCGTCTTGATGATGAATTTGCGGTAGTCCGATTTCTTCATCCGGCCGTCCTCCCACACCACCAGGCTGGCCACCTTATCGGTGCCCTGGATGTGGGAGACGTCGAAACACTCGATACGGGCCGGCGCCGCGGGCAGGTTGAGAGCGTCTTCGAGTGCTTCCTGAATAGCGCGCGACGAGGGTTTCAGCACGCGAAACCGCGTGTCGAAGCTGTGCCTGGCGTTGTTCCGGACCAGGTCGAGCAGGGCTTTCTTCTGCCCGCGCTGGGGCGTGCGGATCTCCACGCGATGGTTCCGTTTCTCCGAAAGCAGCTCCTCCAGGGCCTCGCGGTCCTCGAACTCCTCGGGCACGTGGATCTCCGCCGGGATGTACTGCTGGTCCAGGTAGAGCTGTTTCAGCAGCGCAGAGAAGAACTGCGGCTCGTCGAAATCCGGCTGGTCTTCCCAGAAGAACTCGCGGCGGTCCACGATCTGGCCGTGGCGCAGGTGGAAGAGGTTCAGGGCCACCAGGGGCGGCTCGGCGTAGCAGGCGAAGATGTCCACATCGTCGCCCGTGGCTGCGGCCATTTTCTGCCGCTCCCCGATCTCTTCCACCGTGGCCAGCAGGTCGCGCAGCGACGCGGCTTCTTCGAAGCGCGTCTCGCCGGAGGCCACTTCCATGCGCGCGCGAAGGCCGCGTGCCAGGTCGCCGTGCCGGCCCTCGAGGAACAGCTTCACGTCGCGCACTGCGCCGGCGTAGGCATCGCCGGTGGTCAGACCTTCGACGCAAGGTCCCAGGCAGCGATGAATGTGATATTGCAGGCACGGCTTGGGATGGTAGCGCGTGAGGTCGACCTTGCACGATGGCACCTGGAAATGCCGGTGGATGAAATGCACCAGTCGGTGCGCCAGGTTGGCCGGAAAGTAAGGGCCAAAGTATGTGGACCCGTCCTTGCGCAGCCGGCGTGTCACGTAGACCCGCGGGTACTTCTCATGCGTGAGCTTGATGTACGGGTAGGTCTTGTCGTCGCGCAGCAGGACGTTGAAGCGTGGCTGGTACTGCTTGATCAGGTTGTTCTCGAGCGCCAGCGCCTCCTTTTCGTTATCCACCAGAATGTAATCGATGTCCCGCGCTTCCGCGATCAGCGTTCCGGTCTTGGCGTCGGCCAGCTTGTCCTCGGAAAAGTAGCTGCGGACGCGGTTGCGCAGGCTCTTGGCCTTGCCGACGTAGATTACCCGGCCTCCGGCGTCCTTGTACAGATATACGCCGGGAACCAGCGGAAGCTGGCCTGCCTTGTCGCGGAGTTCCATGGGAGGGGAAGCTATAATTGAATTATGTCACGCTGGGTTCTGGCGCTGCTCGCGGTTTCGGTGGCGCTCGTCCACGCACAAGATCAGCCCGGCCAACTGAAAAAGGACCGGTCGAAGCCGGCCGCATCCGGCCAGCAGGAGGTCCCTCCGGAAGAGGATACATCGCTGGTGGTGAAAGAGTATTCCTTCAATCCCCTCCAGGCCGAGAAGGAACTGCAGATTGGGAACTTCTACTTCAAGACGGGCAAGTACCGGTCCGCGGCCATGCGGTTCCGCGAAGCCACCAAGTGGAACGACGGCTACAGCGACGCTTGGCTGCGGCTGGGTGAAACCGAGGAGAAGTTGAAGGATCCCAAGGCCGCCAAGGAAGCATATACCAAGTACCTGGCGCTGGCCTCCGACGCCAAGAATGCCGCCGAGATTCGCAAAAAGCTGCAAAAGCTGAAATAGAGTTCAGCGGATGAGCCGTATCAGCCCGTAACAGGCCAGGCAGATCCCAAAATCCACCGCCAGCCCCCAATCGATTTGATAAAGCCGGTGCTGCGCCCCCGGCGGCAGGAACCGCTCCACGCCGAAGTAGATAATGTTGCCCGCCAGGACCGCCACCAGCGACCGCCGGAAATTGCGCTTCATGAGGACCCGCAACCAGTGTACGATGAGCACTATGATGACACGGCGCGATGTGTTAGGGACCCTGGGGGTCTTGGCAGGCGCCCTGGGACGGGCGGCCGGCCGGCTTCCCGCCAACCGGAACGTGAAGTGGGGATTGGGGTCGAATCTCTGGAACTCCTTCAAGGGATCGAAGTTCACGGACATCCTCGACGTGATGCGCGACACCGGGTTTATCGGCCTCCGGTTGACGCAGTTCCCACAGATTCTGAAGACCTACGACATCACTACGGAACAAATGGAAGCCGAAGTTTCCAAGCGCGGGCTGCACGTGGTGACGATTTCGTTCAACGGCCAGGCGCAGGACCCGTCCAGACGCAAAGAGATCCTGGACAGCGCCAAGGTGGCCATGACCTTCCTCAAGAATTTCGGCGCGGAGCGGCTGGTGGTGTTCTCGCCGGGGCGGAACGCGGGCGCGGCCCCGGACGCTTTCAAAACCATGTGCGAGTGCTATAACCAACTGGGCGAAGTGGCCGGCGACATGGGCTTCAAGGCGGGCCTGCACAATCACATGGGCCAGATGGTGCAGAACGAAGACGAGCTGGACCGGTGCATGCAGATGACCGATCCCAAGCTGTTCTGGCTGTCGCCCGATACCGCGCACCTCCACCTGGCCGGCATGGACGCGGCCAAGATCCTGGAGCGGTACAAGGACCGGCTGATGCTGGCGGACTACAAAGACGCCAAGCGGGGTCCCGGCGGCTTCCTCCAGAATATCTACGACTTGGGCGACGGAGACGTGGATTTCCCGGCCTGCCATCGCGTGCTCAAGTCGGCTTCGCTCAAGCTCTGGCTCATCGTCGATCTGGACGTGGCCCGCAAAGGCCCCCGCGTCAGCTACGAGCGGTGCGGAGCTTACGTAGTCAGCAAACTGGAGTCGATTTATGTCTGATGTTTCCCGCCGCACCTTCATCGGAACCACGCTCGCCATGACCACACTGGCGGCCGCCGACTATCGCATTATCGATTCCCACGTCCACACGTGGAAACACGACCCCGAGTTTCCGTTCGCACAGGGGGCGAATGTCCCTGCGCGCGACGCCGCGCCGGAGACCCTGCTGGACCTGATGAAGGCCAACGGGGTTTCGAAAACCGTCATCATCCAGGTGATTCACTACGGTTACGACAACCGTTTTCTGGCGCACGTGCTGCGGCACTATCCCGGGACTTTCAAGGGTGTGTGCCGCGTGGACCCGCTGGACCCGGCAGCGCCGGACCAGCTTTCGCAGCTCACCGAGCAGGGATTCAGCGGAGTGCGCCTCAGCCCCGGGGGCGGCGCTTCCGGCGACTGGATCACAGGGCCGCTGATGCCCCCGCTGTGGAAGCGCTGTCTGGACCTGAAAGTGCCCATGACGGTGCTGGCCGCCATCGGGCGCATGCCGCAGGTGGGCCAGTTGATAGAGAAGGTGCCCGATTTGACGCTGGTGATCGACCACATGGCCGATTGCCCGGTGAGCCAGCCGCAGGAGCTCGAAAAGCTGATCGCGCTGAAGCGCTTCCCCAATGTGTTTGTCAAGATTTCGCACACCTGGTCGCTTTCGCGGCAGCCGTATCCGTGGCTGGATTCGCAGGAACTGGTGAAGCGCCTCTACGACGCCTATGGCCCGCGGCGGCTGATGTGGGGCACCGACTGGCCCATCATCGAGAACTCGAACGCGAAATATGAGCAGGCTCTCACCCTGGTCCGCGACGACATGAAGTTCCTCAACGCCGACGACAAAAGCTGGATGCTCAGCAAGACCGTCGAGCGGGTGTGGCCGTTCCCGGCGTAGCCTCAGTGCAGTGAGATCGGCGCTTCTCCCACCAGGCGCTGGCGCAGGTGGACCCCCAGAAGGTCGACGAAGCTGTCGCCTACCGTGGTGTTGAAGAGAACGACGCCGGCGCAATCGTTTTGCGGATCGAAGAAGACGTAGCTGCTGTAACCGCCCGTGCCGCCGTTGTGCCAATAGTATGCGCTCTTGTCCATATGCAGCCAGGCGAGGCCGATGCGCATGCCGGGCCCGGCTTCCGCACGCAGCTCATGGGTTTGCGCGATGGCTGCGGCGAGCGCCGGGAACTTCTCCGGGTGCAGTTGAGCTTCGAGGTAGGCGAGCATGTCGGCGGCCGTGGAGCGAATGGCTCCGGCGCCGGCCAGCGCGTCCAGGTCCCATGCATGGGCCGGATGGTGCTCCGCGTCATGCCCCTGAATGAAGCGGGTCTGCTGTTCCTGGGAAAGGGACACGACGGTGTCCTTCAGCCCCAGCGGGCCGGCGATCTCCTGCTGCAAGAGAGCCGCGTAGCTCTTGCCGGCCCGGTTGGCCAGCGCCTGGCCCAACAGTCCCACACCGAGGTTGCTGTACAGGAATTGCGGAGCGGCCGGTTTGGCCACGCCGTGGGAAGCCAGGAAACGATAGAGATCGGCGGGGCGATAGTCCGCGTAAGGATTCTGGGGATCGGCGGGATGGAAATTGTCAGGCATGCGCGGGAGGCCGGAGTGTTGGATGGCGAGATCCAGCAATGTAATTTCCGCGCCCTCGGGTTTGGGCACCGCGCCATCCGGCAATAGCTCGCGGACAGGGTCGTCGAACTTCACTTTGCCTTCCGCGGCCAGCCGCGCGAGCAACAGGCCGGTAAAGGTTTTCGAGATGGAACCGATTTCGAAGATGGAACCGGGCTTGGCGGCGCCGAAAGTGAAAACACGGCGAACACCACCCTGAACCACGCCGATGGCGACGCCCGCGCCGGTCCCTTCGGAGAGCGCGCCGGGGCGGAAGATCGGCGTGCGCGTAGCGGCCAGGTCGCGATCCAGAACGGATTCGAGGTCGGCGGCCTTCACGGGCGGCATGGCCGCGTCCGTGGCCAGTGGCGCACCCTTCACGGCAGCGGTCTGCCTGGAGAAATTAAGCGCCAATGTGCCGGCCTGAGTCCACGAACCCGTGAGAGCCTGGTTATCGGCCGAGAGCTTGCCGCTCCAGCGGCCGTGAACCTTTGGAACTTCGAACGAGAAATCGGTTCCGTTCAGGCTCACATTGGCGCATTCCCAATCGAACGCGCCCTGGTCGAGGCTATCGAAGGTGCAGAACTCACGGCCGGAGCGGTCGCTCTTCACCTTGATCTGTGCGCGCAGGGAAAGGCCGCCGGCCTCGACGGCGCCCAGCCAGATGCCATCGACGGCAGACGGCTTTTCGGCGGGCACGAAGGCATCGCGCGCGAAGTTGAGGGCCATGGGGGTTCCCTGGCTCCACGTGCCTGTGAGCGATGCGCCATCGGCGCTGACAGTGCCCTTCCATGTGCCGCTGACCGCGGGCACACGGAAGCCGAGCGTGTTGCCATCGATTTGGAAATCGGCGCAGGGAATCCCGATGGCGCCCTGATCGACGCTATCGAGCGTGCCGTTCAGCGAGCCATCCGGCGCAGTGGTAATGTGCAGCTTCAAGTGCAGCGCGCCTGCGAGGACGCCGGCATAATCTCCGGCAACGGAAGGCTTGGACTGCGCCGATAACCCGCACCCGAACAGGACGGACAGCGTCAGCAAGCCCATCCAGGAATGGCAGACTGAATTCATGGAATCTTTCCCCTTGCACTCATAATGGTAACGCTACCCGCGATTGCCACGCCCGCCCCCGCACTGCTATAATCGTTCTTACGAAATCGGCAGGAGATTCCCGTCTTTATGGCACGAGTTTGCGAAGTGTGCGGCCGCGGACCTCAGTTCGGCAACCGGATCAGTCACGCCCATAACGTCACCAAGCGGCGCTGGAACCTGAACTTGCAGACGGTTCACGCGATGGTGAACGGCGCCAGCCGCCGCATCCGCGCCTGCACCTCGTGCATCCGTTCCGGCAAGGTTCAGAAAGTCGCCTAGCCTTTCGACCATGAAGAGATTGGCAAGCTAAAGCATGCCCCACCAAGCAGGTTCTGTGGTGGGGCATGCTTTAGCTTGCTCATTGCGGCATCCTGCCGAACGATCAGCCCGCCGTAAAAATCTGGTCGAGGTGGTGCTCGAGGTGTCTCAGGTAGTCGGTGATCAGGAAGGATAGCGTCACGGGTGCGTTGGCGCCGATCGCGCACTCATGCGCGAAACTGGCTTCCGGCATGGCCTCGACGATGTGCACCAGGTGGCGGTTCAAGAGGAGCCAGAGATTCACCAGGTCCGGCCACGGTTCGGTGGCGTAGGACTGGGCGGCCACCCAGGCCTCCTGCTCATAGCCGGGGAACTCGAGAACCGGCACAAACTGCGCGCGCACAAATCGCTGGTGATTGTTGCCGGCGGAATCGATCAGGTGGCCGAGGATTTCCTTCTTCGACCAGCGGCCGGGCGCAGAACGGCGCGCGGCATCGCTTTCGGAAATGTTGCATAGGCGGGGCGGAACCGATCCCAGTATCCGCGCCAGCCGGTTGGCAGCTTCCATCATTTGAGTATCACCTTGGTCACGCCGGTGTTGTTGGCGCTGTCGGCGGCGCGGATCACCAGCAGGTGCTCGCCGGGCGCCAGGCCAGTGAGGTCGAGCACGAATTTCTCGCGCAGCGAATCGATCACGCCGTCGGCGGCCGCCACAGGCACCCAGCTTGCGGCGTCCAGAGAGTATTCGCAGCGCCGCAAGGGAGAGGCAGCGTCGGCGGCTTCGAACTCAATGTGCGCGGCGCCGCCGGAGTGGAGCACCACGCCGATGGTCACCACCGGCGGCGTGTTGTCGATCATCACCGGGGCGCTCAGCAGTTGCCCTTCGCGCGCGGTGGCCGGCGGGTTGGCTTCACGATCGGAGGCCACCACGCGGAAAAAGTACTTGCCGTCGGCCAGCACGTCGGCATCGAAGGTGACGGAATTGTCGTGCGTGTCGCCGCGGAGCAGCTTCCACTGGGTCTCGTCTTCGCCGCGGAAGTAAATGTTATAGACCAGCCGGTCGCCATCGGGATCCTCGGCCTGCCAGGTGACCGTGATCTGCTGCGAGGCGGCGCGCGGCAGCGTCTGCGTGGGGGTGCCGGCGGGGGCCGAACCGGTGACGTCTCCGGTGTCGCTCACCGTGACGCTGTAGGCCGCCGAAGGCGAACTGGCTGCCGGCCTGGCGGTCTGCGAAGCCGCCACGGACTGGGTGACGACGTTGATGCTCTTCACCACCGGCGGCGAATTCTGCGGCAAGTAGGCCAGAGTGACGCCGTCCAGCACCGGCGTGGTGGCCTCCGGGCCCGGCCCTCCGCCCGCCAGTTCCGCCTTCCATTGGATGTAGCGCGCGTTGGGGCTGGTGATGCGTGAGCCGGATGCGTCGGCCAGCGGCTCGGACCAATCGCTCCAGGTGCGGTCGGGCTTGGCCGAATTGCCGGAGCGCGTGCGGAAGCGCACGGAGCAGCCGACGGGCAAGTCCGCGCGCCAATTCAGACTGCCCCAGCGCGACGCCGTGCCGGAATCGTGCACGGGGGCTTCGTAAGAGCCGCCCGCCCCGGGCGTTTCCCCGAGACGGAAGATGCGGCCCATGTTGCTGGTGGCGGCCAGCACCGAATGTTCCGACGGCAGCAGGCGCGTGGTCTCGCCCTCGTTGGTCTGCGCCACCAGTGTGATGCGGCGGTCCGGCGCCAGGCCATAGATGCGGCCGTTGTTGTCGGTGGAGAAAAGAATCTGCCTTTCCAGCGCCAGCAAATCGTAGACGTTCTCCTCTTTGGAACTCCACAGCGTCTCGACGGTGTTGTCGGGATTGATGCGATAGACGGCGGATTTGTCGACGCCGCTCACCTCCGCCACAGGCGTGAACTGAGTGCTCACTTGAGGAGTGGAAGCCGCGGTGGGTGATTGCGGCTGCGGCTTGGCGGGCTCGGGCGGCTTGATTTCACCCGGGCCGGTGTTCTGGGCTTCCACCGTGATGGTAGTGGTGGCCGTGGTCGCATTGGCGCCGCCGGCCATGCCCTGCGCGGCCTGCGCCGCGCTTTGCGCCCGTTTGGCCACCGAGCCGCCCAGCGCGGCCGCGTACACCGTGCCATCCGGCATGGGAACGATGGCGCGGATTTCCGGCAGGCTCGCATCGTACAGCACGAAGGCCTTGTCCTTGGCGGAAATGCGGTAAAGAATGCCGTTGGGCTCGGTGCCCGCCAGCACCCGGCCTTGCGCATCCACGGCCAGGCCGGTGATGTGCGACTGGCCGGTATCGTAATACAGTTCGCCGCGGCCCGCGCCGGTTACGCGGAAGACCTTGCCCTGGTCACCCGTGCCCACGTAAAGCGCGCCGTCGGACCCCGCTGCCAGCGACCAGATGTAGCGCGTCTGGGGCGCGAAATATTCCGTGGCCTGGCCGTCTTCGATACGGTAAACCTTGCCATCCGGCGAGGTGCCGGCGTAAACCGCGCCGCTCGGGCCTACCGCGACGGCAAAGACTTCGGGCTGCTCGGCGGTCCACAGCAGCGAGCCTTTGCCGGAGCGGTCGATGCGATAGACCCGGCCGCGGTGGCCGGTGCCCGCGTAGAGCGTTCCATCGGGGGCTTCCGCCACGCTCCAGATCACCGGCTGGTCCGATGTGAAGACCGTCTCCATTTTCGGCGCGAGTGAGAGGCGGCCCTCGCGGCTGAGCGAGATGCCATCGAAACGGCCGCGCACGAAATCGCTGTACGAGCTCATCTCCCAGGCCTGGGTGCCGCTGGCGAGCGCGTTGGGAGCCACCGCGAGCGCGGCGGCGAGCGCGGCGGTGCGGGCGGAATAGCGCATGGCAACCATCATTCCTTGATCTCCACTTGGATGGTCTTGGAGCCGGTGACCACCATGTCGCCCGCGTCCACCTCCATCCCCACGACCTTTGAGTTGCGGGTCTGGGTGATGCCGGCCAGGCTCGATTGCGATCCCGCCAGAATGAGAGCCACGGAGGCCGGCGGATCCGGCAGGTCGGCCCCTTCTAATTGAAACGCGGGGTCGGCGCGCCACACCCGGATGTAAGCCTTGGTGTTGGGGTGCAGGTTGTTCACCGTGGCGATCAACTGGCCGGCGCTCCGCGGGCTGGTGGCGAGGATCTGGCGGAAATCCGCGAGGTTGGCGGTGTTGGCGTCGGCCACCGTGAAGTACAGCGGTCCAGGTTCGGCGCCGATGGGCACCTGGTATTCCACCTGGCGCGTGGTCTCGGCCCCGTTCTCGCCCGCCAGCACGACGTTCAACACCACTTTGTCGCCCGGCCGCGCTTCGCGCCGAGAAACCGAGATGCCATCGATGGTCAGTTGCTTCTTCTGGGCGAAAGCTTCGATATTGATCGCCACCTTCTTCAGCTCGAGCGAGCTGAAGCCGCTTTGCATCACGTAGGCCACGGGGACGGCGGCGGAAAGCGAAACCAGCATGGCCGAGCCGTTATCCGCGGCGTACATGTTCTCAAGCCGCACCGGCGCGGGCGCATTCTGGAATTCGACTTCTCCGGTGACGCGGATGCTGGAGGCGCCCACGGTGCGCTCGGTGGCGTCAATGGCGGAGTAGACGGCCATCTGGAGAAGCAGCGGCGAAAGCAGCGGGTCGTTGACCATCTGCACCCGGTAAGACTCGACGGAGCGGCCCGCCCGCGATACGCCGATCGAGACCGGCACCAGGGCCGCGCGCTTGCCCAGTTCGCCGGCTATGGCGGTGTCGTGATCCTGGGAGATGGTGCCCATCCACTCCCGGGCCGAGGCCAGTTTGAAGGACGTGTTGAGGTTGGGCAGCAGCGTGATGACATCGGCGCGGGCAAAGGGCAGCGCGGTGGCGCCGACGGCCAGGAACCGGTGCCCGAAGGCCCACATGCGATTGCCGTCGATGTGGGTGACGGTGCCATCGGCGCCCACGCTGAGGTCTCCGGCCATCAACTCGACGCTGATCATGGAACCGGGCTTGAGATCGGCGGCGTTGCCCATGCCGGGCTCGACTTTTCCGCCCGCCGTGATGCCTTGGCGCGGCTCCAGGCCCAGCGCGCGCAATTGTGGTGCGAAGGCCTCCAGCGTGGCGCGGCTGAACCCGCCGAAGGAGACGGGGGTGGCGATATCCACCATGCGCGCTTCGCCGGCGGGCCCAGAGGGCACCCCTGGCTCGGGCCTAGGCAAAACGCGCGTGAGATCCCGGTCCGCCAGCGCGATGGCGGCGCGCTGGACCGGCCCGGAGGCGGATGGTAATGCCGTGGCGGGCCGCATCATGTCCTGGATGGGCCGGATGCCGGCGATAGGATCTTTGGCGAACGGAAACGCCATGGCCACCGCGCCCACCAGCCGGCCATCGATATAGACCGGGCTGCCGCTCATGCCCTGCATGACCCCGGTATGTTCGAGCGGCCCGCCCGAGAGCCGCGCCAGGATCAGCGATTCCTTGGGGCCGACGTTATCCAGCACGCCCAGGATCTCGACCTGGAATTCGTCGACCTGGCTGCCCGAAAAGACGGTCTTGCCGATGCCGCGCATGCCGGGCTTGACGTCCTGCAAGGGAAAGAAGCCGGTTTGCGCGGCGAGAGCCGTGGCTAGCGCGAAGACAGCCGGAACCACGAAGCGGGGCACACAACCATTGTAGCCTTGCGCGGCGACGCACCGTGGAGTACGATGGAATTGCGGGGTGGAGCAGTCTGGTAGCTCGTTGGGCTCATAACCCAAAGGTCGGTGGTTCAAATCCACCCCCCGCAACCAATCCTTCCGGCTGAACCCTTGGGCTCTACGCCAACAACGGGGGCAAACCCCAATCCCAAACCTTTCTAAGAACATAACACCTTCACCCGAAGCCTGTAGTTTTCGAAGTTGCGGAACCCGTATGCCTGTCGGCTGAGAGTTTCCATTTTGTTATGGAAACCCTCGGTGATGCCGTTGGAACGAGTGAAGCGCCACATGCGCGCAATTTCCTCCGACCAGGCATGGAGGGTGTCTCCGAGGGCCACGAGTTGCGCCAGTCCGGACTGGCGCAACTCGACGACGGCCCGCAGGAAACGGGGGATCAGTTTTTGGCACTGCCTGCGCGTTTTGTGCTTCTTCAGCAACAAATAACAAAGCCGTTGCTTGAAGCGGTAGATGACACCCAAGGCCGGATGCTCGGCCAGGTACGCGAGCAGTCGCAGTTGCTGCTCGGGTTTGAGGTTGTGGCGGTGGCGCCGCATCAATGAGACCAAGCCGCGGTTCTTGGAGCCGGTCGGATCCATCTCTCGCCAACAGGCCAGGAAGTGGCGGTTTACGATGCGGATCACATGGAAGCGGTCGGCGACGATCACCGCTCTGGGAAAGTGCTTTTGGGCGATCGCGCGGTAGACCACGGCCAGATCCATGCAGACGACCCGCACCTGCTCTTTGCCTTCAAGACGAACAAAATACGACTCCAAGGCGGCTTCCGACCGGCCCAGCGTGACATCGTAGATGCGGTGGTTCTTCAGATCGCAGAAGGTGGTGGCATAACCCTTTCTTACGCGTGAAGAAGTGCTCGTCGATACCCAGAACCCTGGGACAAGCCGGCGGGTGATCCTGGCGAGCCCGCCGCTGGAGGTGGCGGAGAAAGTAGCGCTGCACGGTGGCGGCGCCGATGCCCTTGCGTCTGCCCAGGCAGCTCCGGTTGATGCCATCTAGGTGCTGCTGATAGACCATCTGCTGGAAACTCTCACTGGCTCTCTGACGGGGCTGCACGCCCGGCAACTGCTGGCGGAACGAGCGGCCGCAATCCAGGCAGCGCCGCTTGCGCACCCGCAGATCCATCAGGCCGCGGCGAAACCCCCAGTCGTCGTGGCGGACGAGCCGGCGGCACCAGCCTTTGTTTCGCAGCCGCGAGCCTCCGCACTGGGGACACGATATCGGCCCAGAATACCGGGCCGATATCGTAATCGTGCCGCCGCTGCGCTCGATGTTGCTAATCTCGTATTGGGGTAGGCCTAAAACGATCTCAGAGTCGGTCAAACGTATTCTCCCAAGAATGTTTTACCACCTTGGGATTCGGGGCCTGCCCCCGTTGTTGATCAAGAGCCAACCCTTGTCATCGCCACCAGTGGATCCTCGCGTCGTCAAACTCTCAGATTGCCGAGTTGCGCTGTAACACAGTTACACATATACTGTGGTTATGAAGAATATCACGCTCAGCGTGGACGAGAATATCCTGGCCACGGTTCGCCGCCATGCCGCCGAACGCAGCTCCACTGTTAACGCCCTGGTGCGTCAGTACTTGACCCGCATCGCCGCGCATGAGGATCGGGCGAAGCGCGCCCGAACGCGCTTGCGGCAGTTAAGCGCGCAATCTCAAGGGCAACTCGGCAAGAAAACATGGACGCGGGAAGATTTGCATGACCGTTAAGGCGTTTTTCGACACCAATATTCTGGTCTACGCGGCGGTAGGAGACGAACCCAAGAGAAGGCGCGCCATGGAGCTTGTCGAATCGATGGACTTCGGGACCTCGGCGCAAGTGTTGCAAGAATTCTTTGTGACCGTAGTAAAGAAGGCATCACGCCCCATCTCCGCCGCGCAAGCCTTGGAGTGGATTGAGCAGTGGACGGCGTTTCCCTGTCAGGCCATTGATCATCAGCTAGTGCGAATCGCTATCGAGCAATCCGAGAGATTCAGAATTTCCTATTGGGACGCGGCGATCCTCGCCGCCGCCGAGGCGCTGGGAGCTGACACCGTCTACTCCGAAGACTTGAGTCATGGGCGGCGATATGGACGCGTGCGAGTCATAAACCCCTTCGCTTGATAGGAAAAAGGGGACAGACGCATTTTCCAGACCGTCTTGCAGGCCGTCCCGGTCCGCAGCCCGGGCTTCCTTATGAAAAATGCGTCTGACCCCTTTTCCCCCCACGGCTCCCATGGGGGCGGCTGGACGCTATAATCGCTACTGGAAGGAAGGAGTCTGTATGAAACCTGAGTCGTCGCGTCGCGATTTCCTGGCTGCCGGGCTGGCTCTGCCCGCCGCCGGGCTGGCGAAGCCCGCCGCCTCTGCGCTGCCTGCGCAAGCCTCTGCAAAGAAAGCGCCGGAGAAGGTGAAACTCACCTATCGGACGTTGGGGAAGACCGGTCTGAAGGTGACCTCGCTGTCTTTTGGGTGCATGACCGCGTCGGACCCATCCGTGATCGAGAGGGCGGCCGACATCGGCATCATCCACTTCGACTCGGCGCGCAGCTACCAGTCCGGAAACAACGAGCGGATGGTGGGCGCGGCGTTGAAGGGCAAGCGAACGCAGTTGGTCATCTCCAGCAAGAGTATTGCCAAGACCGGGAAAGAGGCTCTGGCCGAACTGGACACCAGCCTGAAGGAGCTGGGTACCGACTACCTCGACATCTGGTATCTGCACAACAAGAGCACGCCGGCGGAGGTGACCGACGATCTGCTGGAAGCCCAGCGCAGCGCCAGGAAGGCCGGGAAGATCCGGTTCGCCGGCATCAGCACGCACTTCAACATGGATCAGATGCTGGCGTACCTGGTCAAACTGGGGCAGACCGACGTGGTCCTGACCACTTACAACTTCTCTATGAAGAACGTGGCCATGGACGATCAACCGGCGCGGGTGGCGGACATGACCGCGGCCATCCAGGCGGCACGAAAGGCCGGCATGGGAATCGTGGCCATGAAGACTTTGGCGGGGGGCTCAGCCGGGTCTCGCGGGGCGACAGGCTCTACGGGGTGGCTAAGGACACGGTCGCGAAGACCATCAGCCGGGAGGGCGCGCCACTGGCGGCCATCAAGTGGGCCCTCAAGAACCAGTCCCTGGATACGGCCATTGTCTGCATGACCGATCACGACCAGCTCGATGAGAATCTGCGTGCCATGGCCGAGCCATACACGGACAATGACGAGAAGCTCCTGAACCAGCAACTGGCCTTCATCAGCCCCATGTACTGCCGCATGTGCGGGGCCTGCGGCGGCGTCTGCGACAAGGGGGTTCCGGTGCCGGACGTGCTGCGCTTCCTGACCTACGTCGAGGGCTACGGGCAATTCGCCCTGGCTCGGGAAAAGTTTCTGGAGCTGCCCGAACAGGTCCGCGGCATCCGGTGCGCCGACTGCGGCTCCTGCTCGGTTCACTGTCCCCACGGCGTGCAGGTGCGTGACCGGGTGCTCCGCGCTCAGGAATTGTTGGCCTGAGATACGGCCCCGGTGATCCGTTATGTTAAAAGCCATCAAGCAGGCGCGCGCCGCGGTTGGGCTGTTGAATCCCGATGAAGTCCGCCGCCGCGCGCGGCAGCCGGTCAGCATCGGGCTGGTGGCCTTCGATAGCGCCGGCTACGCCGCCATGGAAGACTTCCTGGCGCCGGCCGCCATGCCGCGCGAATCGCGGCTGAAGCTCCTCGAGCAGGTGTATCGCGCCGGCGATCCGGGGGTGCCTGGCAAGGTGGACCTGGTCTTGTACCAGCAGGGAATCCCCTGTCCGCAAGACGCGTACCTCCTCAGATTCGACGACCCCGCGGCCACCATCGCGGAGATTCTGCGCGACCATGACGACCTGGAGCTGGCGCTGGCGCGCCGGTTTGCGCCATTTCAGAAGCCGGTGGTGGAGCGCATCATCCACGCGGTGTCGCGCGAGAACGCCGTGTTCGCGGTGGCCACGGCGCTGCCCAACCTAGTCCCAAGCTTCATCGAGCTGCCCTGGGCGTTCGGCGAGTTCGCCTCCGACACGGCATTCCTGACGGTAAACCAGGTGCGCATGGCGTTTCTGATTGCCGCGGCGTGCGGCAAGGAAACCGGGTATTCGCAGCGGGCCGCCGAGATCCTCTCGATTGTGGGCAGCGCGTTCGGGTGGCGCGCTCTGGCGCGCGAGCTGGCGGGCAAGATCCCGTTAGGCGGAGGCATCATTCCCAAGGGCGCCATCGCCTACGCCGGAACCTTCGTCGTCGGCAAGGGCCTGGAGCATTACCACCACGCCGGCGCGCCCTACACGCGCGCGCAGCGCGAGGAGGTGTACCAGGCGGCCTTCGAGCGCGGGAAGGCCATCGTGGAAGCGTTGCGCGACAAGGTGTAAACGTCATCCCGCCATCGTGCGTCGTACAATTGAGGAGAGTTATGCGCCTGATGCATTTTGCCATCGCGTTGGTCCTGGCAACGGCCGGGTTCGCGGACACTGTGACGCTCAAGAGTGGCCGGGTGATTCATGGCACCTACCTGGGCGGCACGGCCCGGCAGTTGAGGGTGGATACGGGAGACCGCGTCGAGACCCTGGATGTGACGGATATCGTTCGCATCGAGTTCGGCGATTCCGCGCCCGCGCCCGCCGCATCGTCCGACGACGGGCGGCCGAGGCTGCGGCGCGCGCAGCCCAGCTCGCAGCCCACCATCTTGCGGCCCGATGACGACCCTCCGCCGGCGACGGCAGCGCCCGCACCGGCGCCACGCGCCCCGGTTGAGCTTCCGGCGGGCACGAACCTGGTGGTGCGGATGATCGATGGCGTGGATTCGGAAGTCAACCGCGTGGGGCAGACCTTCGCCGCCAGCATGGATCAACCGGTAACGCTGGGCGGCGAGACCGTCATCCCGCGCGGAGCGGACGTGGTGGTCAAGCTGGTGGATGCCCGGCAATCCGGCAAGCTGACCGGGCGCGCGGAGCTGACGCTCGCTTTGATGTCGGTGAAGGTGAACGGGAAGGTAGTGGATATCAACACGCAGAGCATTTCGCGAGAGAGCGATTCGCGCGGCCAGAAAACCGCCAAGGTCGCGGGCGGAGGAGCGGCGGTGGGCGCGATCATCGGCGCCATCGCGGGCGGCGGCAAGGGCGCGGTGATCGGCGCGGGTGCCGGGGGCGCGGCCGGGGCCGGAGCCGAGTCGGTCTCCCAGGGACAGCGCGTGAAGGTGCCGTCGGAGACCCGTTTGACTTTCGTTTTGGATACTGCTATTTCCATATGACCAATCGTCTGGGGGCTGCTTTGCTGCTTTCCAGCATCGGACTCGCGGCGCAGGGCCTCGTCGAAGGCCGCGCCGGCAGTCCGGTGCGTGTCATCATCTACGAGGACCTGCAATGCCCGGACTGCGCCAATTTCCGGGTCATGATGGACCAGCAGCTCCTTCCCAAATACGGCGACCGGGTGGAATTCATCCACCGCGATTTTCCGCTGGCCAAGCACGCCTGGGCGCGGCGCGCGGCCATTGCGGCGCGATTCTTCACCGAGAAGGACCCCCAACTTGGCCTGGAATACCGGCGCCATACCATGGCGACCCGTGGCCAGACCACCGTGGACAATTTCAAGGACCGGGTGGCGGAATTCGCGCGCCAGCACGGCATCCAACCCGCAGAAGCGCTGGCGGCGCTGGACAATCCGCGCTACGCCGAGCTGGTAGAGAAGGACTACCAGGAAGGCGTGGGCCGCGGGATAGTTCACACTCCCACCGCGTTGGTGAACGGTACGCCCTTCATCGAAGTCTTCACGTTCGAGGAAATCTCGAAGGGAATCGACGACGCTCTTGCCCAAGCCAAATAGCATCGTGACCGGCGCCAGCCGCGGCATCGGCCGCGCCATCGCGGTGGAGCTGGCCAAGACGCACAACGTGATTGGGACGTACCGCAGCCGCCGCGACGCCGCCGAGCGGTTGCGCGATGAGACCGGGTGCGAGATCTTCCAGTGCGACCTGGCATCGCGCGCGGACCGCGAGGCGCTGATCGGCTTCGCGCGCGAGCGATTCCAACGCCTCGATCTGCTGGTGAACAATGCGGGCATGGGACCGCGTGAGCGCCGCGACATCCTGGAAGCCACCGAGGAGAGCTTCGACGAGGTGATGGCCGTCAATCTGAAAGGCCCGTACTTTCTCACGCAGCAGGCGGCGCGCTGGATGGCGGAGCGCGGCGAGGGACGCATCGTGTTCGTGACCTCGATCTCCTCCTACGCGGCTTCGGTGAATCGCGGCGAATACTGCATTTCGAAGGCGGGGCTGAGCATGTCGGCGGCGCTCTACGCGCAGCGCCTGGCGGAAATTGGGGTGAAGGTTTTCGAGATCCGGCCGGGGATTATCCGCACGGACATGATCGCCAAAGTGGAAAGGGCGTACGAGGAAAGGATCGCCGGCGGCCTGTTGCCACAGGGCCGCATGGGCGAAGGCGCCGACGTGGCGAAGGCGGTCAGGGCCATCGCCGACGGGCTGCTGGATTACTCGACGGGGCAGGTTCTGAACGTGGACGGCGGGTTCAGCTTAAGAAGTCTGTAGGTGGCTGCTCGTTGCAGCCTCGACGGGCACCCGGCCGTCGGCGCCGTTCGGATCACCCTTGCAGACGGGCTTAAGCAAGCGGGACAGGTTCTGCTGGGCCATCAGCAGCAGTTCGATCCCCTTGGCTGCGGACTGCCTGTCGCTTTGCAGTTCCGCGATCTGGCCGGCCAGTTGCCCGTTCCGTTCCAGTTCCGTGCCGAGTTGGGCCTTAAGTTCGGCGCATTCCATGGTGAGGCGGGCAACTTCTCCGCCAAGCTCCTGAATCTGCAGCCTGTCAGCATCGAGTCGCGCCTCGTATGATGCAACCATCTGACCCGCCTGTTCAACGACACGGTTTCTCTCTTCCTGTAGCCTGGCCTCCAACTCCGCGCGTCGCTCCGTCATGGCGGCCGCCTCGGCGCTCAGTTCCTGGGCTTTCTGCTCGGCCGCCGAACGTTGGGCTGCGGCCTTCTCCGCTTCCGCTATCGCGAAAGCCATTTGCCGCTGTTTCTCGTTCAGTTCCTCGCTGCTCTCTTGAATGCTTCGGTCCCGTTCCGCGATCTGCTTTCGCAGACTCTCCAAAGCCGTGGTTGCTGCGGCCAGTGAAGACTCGGCGGTTTGCAGGTTGCCTCGCAACCTGTCCAGCTCCGCTTGTGAGGGCGGCCGGACCTTGCGGAACATCAACAGAATGCCAACGGCGGTGCCGATCAGGGCTCCACTCATCGCGCAAAGGATCGTGACAATTAACTCCAAAGGTCCCTCCCTTACCACCGGTTCCGGTGCGCCCGTCTCTCCGTGAAGAGAACCTGCAGGGCTCAGCCAAATCAATGATAAGAGGTTTCCGGGCTTTAGACCAATCCCAATCGGTTAATCATAATGTGATATCCCTGGTAAGTAGCCGGCCGCTGGCAGGCCATTCCACAGCCGATAGTCCGGCGCCTAAAGGTGGTACAGCATCAGGTACACTACTACGCCGGTGACGCTCACGTAGAGCCAGATGGGGAGCGTCCAGCGGGCGATGCGGCGGTGCTTGTCGTAGCGCGCGGATAAGCCGCGGCGGAGCGTCACTATGGCCAGCACTGGAACGGCGGCCGCCAATAGCGTGTGGGTCCCGAGAATGCCCAGGTAGAGCGTCTTGATGGCGCCGGTCTTCTGAAACCGCACCGTGCCCACCTGATAGTGATAGACCAGGTAGCACACCAGGAACAGGCACGAAACTACGAACGCGGTCTGCATCACTTTGCGGTGCTGCGCGATGCGCCGGCGGCGAATCAGCGTGTACCCCCACACCAACAGGACGGCGGCGGTGGCGTTCAGCGCGGCATTCACTGAGGGCAGGACCTGGGTCACGGTTTTTCGCGCTCCAGTTGGCGGATGTCGTGGAGCAATTGAGGCGTGTCGAGGTAGTAGCCGCGGATGCGGCGGGCGCCATCCACCAGAACGAAGCGCGTGCTGTGAGTCAGGCTGCCATCTACGCTGTTGAGCTTGAAAGCGTTGAGGCCAAGGTCAGTGAGGCGGCTCGGGTCGCCGGTCAGGAAATGCCAGCGCGCGGGATCGGCGGTGAAGTGTTTGGCGTAGTCGGCGAGGACGGGCGGGGTGTCGTGCTGGGGATCGACCGTAAAGGAAACCAGGTTCACATCAGGCGTTCCGGCGGTCGAGATCTGCAGGCGGCGCATGCGCGAGCTCATCATGGGGCACGGACCGTTGCAGGTGGTGTAGATGAAGTCAGCCACCCAGATATGGCCGTCGAGAAACTGACTGTCGAAGGGCTGACCGGTCTGAGCGGTGAGTTGGAACGGAGGGACCTGGCCCAGAACCGGCAGCGGCTTGGGCACGGCGCAAGCGGCCAACAGTACAGCAATGAGAGCAACAACAATCATGCCGCGCTTCGTGTGGCCTTCTGCGCGGCCATTATGCCGGAGGCCAGAAAGAGCACCAGGCCGAATACAGCCGTGACCACCAGGCTCTCCATCCCGCCGGGGGCAGCGCTGGCGAAGCGGAGCGTGTGGTTCAGCAGCGCGATGGAGTAGGTCAGCGGGTTCACCCACATGAGGGCTTTCACCCATCCATGCGCGGTGGACATGGGGAAGAGCGATCCCGAGACCATCCACATCGGCACCAGCAGCAGATTCATGATGGCGTGGAAGCCGGAGGTGGATTCCATTCTCCAGGCGATCACAAAACCCAGGCCGGTGAGCGTGAACGAAATCAGAAAAATGGCGGCGGCTACCGGAACCAGCTCCAGCGGGCGGATGCTCACCCCGGCCAGCGGCGCGAATACCAGGAAAATTAGTCCTTGAATCCATGCCAGTGTAGCGGCGCCCAGTATCTTGCCTAACACCATGCTGGAGCGGGGCGCGGGCGACACCAGCATGGAAAGCAGAAAACCTTCCCTGCGATCTTCGATGATGGAGATGGTCGAGAAGATGGCGGAAAACATCACGGTGAGAACCAGCGCGCCGGAATAGAAGCGCGCCAGGTCGTTGGAACCGTACCCGATCAAGAGCCAGAATACCAAGGGCGACGCCACTACGCCCAGCACACGGCTTTTCTGGCGCCAGAAGCGCACCAACTCGCGCTGCCAGAGGGTTGCGGCGGGCAGGAAGAAATTACTCAATGGAAGCTCCCGTCTGGTCCACGAATACGTCTTCGAGCGTGGGCTTGTGCAGGCCCACGGATTCGATAGCACCCGGAAAAGCCTCCACCACTTCGGCGATGAAGCGGTGGCCGTTGGCGATCTCGACGCGCACCTGGCCATCCCGCGCCACGGGACGCACGCCGAACCGCTGCTCGATCTTCGAAGCCAGCAGCGCGGTATCGGCGGTCTGAAGCACCACCACATCGCCGCCGATGCGCGCCCGCAACTCGGCGGGAGTGCCTTCGGCAACCATGTTTCCCTGGTGCAGCAGCACCAGCCGGTCGCAGCGGCCGGCTTCCTCGAGAATGTGGGTGGTCAGCAAAATGGTGACGCCATCGCCCGAGCGCAGGCTCTCGATGTGCCGGGAAAGATCGCGGCGGGCGGAGGGATCGAGGCCGGTGGAGGCCTCGTCCATCAGCAGCACCTGCGGCTCATGCAAGAGTGCTTTGGCGATTTCCACGCGGCGGCGAAGGCCGCCGGAAAGCGTCTCGACCAGGTCGCGGCGGCGGTCCGCCAGGCCCAGGCGTTCCATGGCGCGCTCCATGCGCTCATTGAGCACCACGCCGCGCAGGCCGTGCAGATGGCCTTGAGCGCGCAGGTTCTCTTCCACGGTCAGCGCCTTATCGAGGCTCTGCGTCTGGAAGACCACGCCCACGTGGCGGCGCACCGCGGCGGGGTCGCGCACGACATCGTGCCCGGCAATCAGGGCGCGGCCGGCGGTGGGGACCATCATGGTGGAGAGGATGCGGAAAAGCGTGGACTTGCCGCCGCCATTGGGACCCAGCAAGCCGAAGATTTCGCCCTTGCGCACTTTGAAACTGACGTTCGAAAGCGCTGTGCGGTCGCCGTAGCGATGGGTCAGATTCTGAACTTGGATCACAAACCAGGCCTGTCTAAGAGCATAAGCCCGTAAATGAGCGGAAGGTAAAGCACGGAGGTCACCAGCACACCGCGCGCGCGGCTGAGAGTGCGTTCCAGCGTGACCCGCACGCCCGAATACAGGTAACACAAGCCGAGCAGCAACGCTCCGACCAGATAGATGCGGCCCGACATCCCCAGGATGCCCGGAACCAGGCTCACGGGGATGAGAACCAGGCCGTAGAGCAGGATTTGCCGGGCCGTCGAGCGGCAGTCCGGCTCGACCACCGGCAACATGCGGATGCCGGCGCGCGCGTAGTCTTCCTTGTACATCCAGGCGATGGAATAGAAGTGCGGGAACTGCCACAAAAACAGGATCGCGAACAGGACGCACGATTGGGGCGTGAGGGTTCCCGCCGCGGCGGCATAGCCGATCACCGGGGGCATGGCCCCAGGGATGGCGCCAATGGTGGTGGACCACCAGGTACGCTGCTTCAACGGGGTATAGATGAAGAGATAACTACCCAGGGTGAATGCTCCGATCAAAGCCGACAGCAGGTTCACCCCCAGCCATAATTCCAGGAACCCGGCCACCGAAAGCGCCGCTCCGAAGGCCAGCGCACGCGGCGCCAGCAGCCTTCCGGAGGGCAGCGGCCGGTGCGCCGTGCGCCGCATTTTGCTATCGGCCTCGCGCTCATACCACTGATTGAGCGCCGCCGTGCCGGAGGCGATGAGACCCGTCCCGACGAGGGTATGGAGCAGCGAGAGCAGAGGAACGCTCTGGAGGAAGGCCCACCAATTGGCCGCACGGGGCAGTCCGAAGAAGTAACCGATCCCGGTGCTCATGAGGATGAGCCAGGTGATTCGCGGCTTGGTCAGTTCGATGTAATCGCGCATGCTCCAACTAAGAGATGCATCGCAAACGGGGCACGCTTCCCAAAATCCGCCCCTAAACGGCGATGGTTGCGTGTTATACTCAACCCCCGATGAACCAAATCGTCCGAGTCGCTCTCGCCGCCGCCGTCGCCGCGGCCACCCTGCTCGCCCAGGCCCCGGGCCGCCAGAAGCGGACCGTCAGCGACGCCGAAGTCATGCGCGTCCACCGGTCCGTCATCCTGATCGACACCCATAACGACATCACCAGCGCCACCGTGGCCGGGCTCGATATCGGCCAGCCGAACGCCAATCGCATGACCGATCTGCCGCGCATGAAAAAGGGCGGCATGGGCGCGCAGTTCTTCGCGGTCTACGTAGCCGCCAGCTACGTCGAGGGCAACCACGCCGCCAACCGCACCTTGCAGATGATCGACACGGTGCGGCACGACATCATCGAGAAATACCCCAACGATTTCCTTTTCGCCACCACCGCCGCCGATATCCGCCGCGCGCACAAACAGCACAAGATCGCCGCCTTGCTGGGCATCGAGGGCGGCCATGCCATCGAAGACAGCCTGCGCCTGCTGCGCCGCTACTATGACGAGGGCGTTCGCTACATGACCCTCACCCACGTCAACAGCAACCATTGGGCGGACTCTTCGGGCGATCGGAACCAGCCCAACCACGGGCTCTCCCCGTTCGGCAAGGAAGTGGTTGCCGAAATGAACCGGCTGGGCATGATGGTGGACATCTCGCACGTTTCCGATAAGACCTTTTGGGACGCGCTCGAAACCAGCAAAGCGCCCATTTTCGCGTCGCATTCGTCCTGCCGGGCCATTTCGCCCGTGCCGCGCAACATGACCGACGAAATGATCGCGGCGCTCGCCAAAAAGGGCGGCGTGGTGCAGATCAACTTCTCGTGCGACTTTTTGACGGCGGCCAAGCCGCGCGCCACCCTGGCCGACGTGGTCCTGCACATCGACCACGTGGTCTCGATTGGCGGGGTCGGCGCGGTGGGCCTGGGCAGCGATTTCGACGGCATTTCCTGCGCTCCCGCGGGCCTCGATGGCGTCGATAAATGGCCCAACCTGACGCGCGCGCTGCTGGAAGAGGGATACACCGCCGCCGAAATCCGCAAGATATACGGCGAAAACACCCTGCGATTGATGGCCGAGGTGGACCGCGTGGCCCGGTCCATGCGCTGAGGCGCGCTTTCCATTGGCGCCGCGTGCGCGTACAATAGAGATATGGCCCGAGGTTGGGAAAGCAAGTCGGTCGGGGCGCAGATCGACGAGGCCGAGTCCCTTCGAAGCGCCGTTCCAGAAAACATACCCGCTCCTGAAACGCTAGAATTGATCCGCAAGAAGGAAACCATCCTCCTCTCCCGGATCAGAGTGGTCCGGGATCTGAAGTCCGTGCAGAATCCGCGCTACAAGGCCCAGTTGAACAAGGCCCTGCAGGATCTGGACGCGCAACTGGCAACTTTCGCTGGCGGTTAGCGAAGCCAACCGGCGTGTCCCGCGTCACCGAGCATCGTGATGCGGGACACACGCCTATTTCGGTGACAGGCTACGAAACCCCGAAATCGAATGCCCGCCGAATTTCGGGGTTTCGTAGCCTGTCACCGAAATAACATGGCATACTGGTCCCAATCACCAAGATGTTTGCATATTCCCAAGACGATCTTTACTGCGAGCAGGTCGCGCTGGCGGACTTGGCTCATGGTGTCGGCACTCCGGCCTACGTCTATTCCAGCCAGGCGATTCTGGCGAATTTTCGCGCCTATGACGAAGCTTTCGGCGATCTTCCGCACTCGGTTTGCTACGCCGTGAAGGCCAACTCGTCGCTGGCGGTCCTCGGACTGCTGGCCAAAGCCGGAGCGGGCTTCGACATCGTTTCCGGCGGCGAATTGTTCCGCGTGCTCCAGGCCGGCGGGGACCCGTCGAAGGTGGTTTTCTCCGGGGTGGGCAAGACCGCGGACGAGGTGGAATACGCGCTGGCCAGCGGGATTCATAGCTTCAACTGCGAATCGGAAGCGGAGCTGGCGCTCATCGACGCCATGGCCGCGCGGCGGGGAGTGCAGGCGGGCTTCTCCATTCGCGTGAACCCCGACGTGGACGCCTCCACCCATGCCTACATCTCCACCGGGCTCAGCCAGCACAAGTTCGGCATCGCCATGTCGGAAGCGCTGGCGGTTTACGAGCGCGCGCGCGGGTTGAAGAATCTCACGGCCGAAGGAGTGAGCTGCCACATCGGCTCGCAGATCCTCGATCCCGCGCCGATTCTGGAAGCCGTGGACAAACTACTCGCGCTGGTTGCCACGCTTGGCATCCAGCACCTGGACCTCGGCGGAGGCCTGGGCATTGCGTATCACGCCGGCGAAAAGGCGCCGGCCATTCGCGAATTCATCGAGAGCCTGCGCGCGCGGCTCGGTGAGAGCGGCCTGCGCGTGATGGTCGAACCGGGACGTTCCATCGTGGGGCCGGCCGGCGTGCTGCTGACGCGCGTGCTCTACCGCAAGAAGAACGGCCCCAAAGAATTCGTGGTGGTGGACGCGGCCATGAACGACCTGATCCGGCCGTCGCTCTACCACGCGCACCACGAGATCATCCCGGTGCGCAAGAACGCGCTTCCGCCGGTGACCGCGGACGTGGTGGGTCCCATCTGCGAGACCGGCGATTTCCTGGCGCGCGGCCGGCGGATGGCCAACGCCATGCCCGGCGATTTCCTGGCGGTCTGCGCGGCCGGGGCTTACGGCTTCGTGCTTTCCTCGAATTACAATTCGCGTCCGCGCGCGGCGGAGGTGCTGGTGGAAGGCGCCGCTTATCGTGTGATTCGCCGGCGCGAAACCTTCGAAGACCTGGTGCGCGGCGAGACGGTGTAACTATGGACCAAACCAAACCGGCGAGTTTCGACGCCTCGCGTTTCCTTCCTTTGCTGTTGCTTCTGTTCGCGGGCAGCGGCTGCTCCGCGCTGATTTATGAAATTGTCTGGTATCAACTGCTGCAACTGGCCATCGGCTCGACGGCGGTGTCGCTGGGCGTATTGCTGGCGACCTTCATGGGCGGCTTATGCGTGGGCAGTATCGGTCTGCCGCGCCTCGCTTTGGCGCGCCGGCATCCTTTGCGGATTTACGCCGTCCTGGAGTTGGGGATCGCTCTCTGCGGCCTCCTGGTGCTGGTTGGAATTCCGTACATCGATCGCGTTTACGTAGCCGGGGCGGAGCACGGTCTGCCGGGTATGCTGCTGCGCGGGCTGATTTGTGCCGTATGCCTGCTGCCGCCCACGGTGCTCATGGGAGCGTCGCTGCCGGCCATCGTGCGCTGGGTCGAATCCACGCCGCGCGGCGTATCGTGGTGGGGATTGTTATACGGCGGGAACACGGCGGGGGCCGTCTTTGGTTGCCTGTTCGCGGGATTCTATCTGCTGCGAATCTACAACACGGCCACGGCCACGTATGTCGCCGCGGCCATCAACGTGGTTGTGGCGGTGGTGAGCTTTGCGTTGGCGGCCCGGACGCCGGCCCAGGCGGCCGCGCTCCCTGACGGTCGCGGCTCGGATCGAGGCTTCGTACCGAGCCGCGACCGTCAGGGAGCGGTTTACGTCACCATCGCGCTGTCCGGCGCGTGCGCATTGGGCGCGGAGGTGGTTTGGACGCGGTTGATGGGGATGATGCTAGGCTCCACGGTGTACGTGTTCTCCATCATCCTGGCGGTGTTCCTGATCGGGCTGGCGATGGGCAGCGGCGGGGGGGCGTGGCTGGTGCGCGCCCTGCGTGGCGCCTCGGGGGCCCGGCTGGCGCTGGGCTGGTGCCAGGTTCTGCTCACGCTGGGGATCGCCTGGACCGCCTGGATGATCGCCGACTCGCTGCCGTATTGGCCCATCAACCCTTTGCTGACCGTCAGCCCCTGGCACACCTTCCAGCTCGACATGGTGCGATGCCTGTGGGCCATCCTGCCGCCGGCCATTCTGTGGGGCGCGAGCTTCCCGCTGGCGCTGGCGGCGGTGGCTGCGCCAGGCGAGGACCCGGGGCGGCTGGTGGGCGGCATCTATGCGGCCAATACCCTGGGCGCCATCGTGGGGGCTCTCAGTGTCAGCCTGGTGCTGATTCCCTGGATCGGCACACGCAATTCCCAGCGCGTGCTGCTGGTGGTTTCGGCCCTGAGCGCACTGTTGGTGCTGGCGCCGCACGCGCGCAAGCGCCGCTCGCAGGCGCTGGCGGCCGGCCTCGCTGCATCCATGCTGGTGGCGGGCCTGCTGGCCTGGAGGGTGGACCCGGTTCCCGGCGAGCTGATCGCATACGGACGCCGCATGGCCATCTCGGCCGGCAAAGCGAGGATCCTCTATACGGCCGAGGGAAGGAATTCCTCGGTGGCCATTTCGCAGTGGAACGACGGCGCCACTGAGGTGGACGTCAATGGCCACGTGGAGGCGACCACGGAGCCGTACGATATGAAGCTGCAGCGCACCGTGGGGCACCTTCCGGCGCTGCTCCATCCGCATCCGCAGTCGGTGCTGGGAATCGGATTCGGCGCGGGAGTTTCCGCCGGCACATTCACCACTTATCCCAGCATCAAGACAATCACCGTCTGCGAGATCGAGCCGATCATCCCGTCCATCTCCACGCGCTACTTCGCCCGCGAGGATTACGATGTGCTGCACAACCCGCGCACGCGAATCGTCTACGACGACGCGCGCCATTATGTGCTGACGACGCCCGAGAAGTTCGACATCATCGCCTCCGATCCGCTGGATGTGTTTGTCAAAGGCACCGCCGCTCTGTATTCGAAAGAGTACTTCGAGGTGGTCAAGCAACACTTGAATCCGGGCGGCATGTTCACCCTGTATGTGCCTCTGTATGAGAGCGACGTGAGGACGGTGAAGAGCGAGCTGGCCACGTTTATGGAGGTTTTCCCCTACGGAACGGTATGGGCCAACACCCTCAGTGGACAAGGCTATGACATGGTCTTTCTGGGGCAGGCCGAACCGCTGAAGATCAATCTGGACGAGATCGAACAGCGGCTGAACCGTCCGGATTATGCGCCGGTGGCGCAATCGCTCCACGAAATCGGGATTCGCTCGGCCGTAGATTTGCTGGCCACCTACGCCGGCCAGAAGTCCGACCTGGGGCCGTGGTATGCGGGCGCGGAGATCAACCGCGATGGAGACCTGCGGCTGCAATACCTGGCCGGATGGGGCATCAACTCCAGCCTGGAAGATTTCATTTACCGCCAGATGTTGAGCTACCGCCGGCCGCCGTGGAACCTGTTTACGGGATCGAGCGAGCGCGTGCAATCGCTGATGTACGCGGTGGCGGGGGAAGGCGGCGGGTAGGTCCAAGAGTCCCCGGCGGCGACAGTCTGCCTTTCTGGCGCGTGTCTCGATGGTAAGATTGGTTCAGAGGAGGGCTTTCAGTCCATGATCATCGTACGCAACAGTTTCATTGCCAAGCCGGGCCAGGCCAGCAAGCTGGCCGCTCAACTGAAGGAGATGGCCGCCGCTGGGAAACTCCCGAATCACCGTGTTCTCACCGACGTTACCGGCGAATTCAATCGCGTCGTGATGGAATTCGAAGTGGAGTCAGCGGCGGGCTTCGAAGAGATGTTCAAGAGGTACACCTCGGACCCCCAGATTCGCGAGAAGGCGAAGGGCTACACCGACCTGTGGATTACTGGCAGCCGCGAACTGTTCCGAGTTGTCTGAGCGAGTGTCTGCGCCACAACTTACTCGTTCACGTGCACCACTTGCGCCGGATCGAAGCCGTTGAAGCGTGTCGCGGAGGCGTTGCTGTAAGCGCCAATGTCTTCTGAGTAGAGCAGATCGTCGATCTCGAGCTTGGGCAATTCCTCGGATTGAACGATGGCGTCCATGCCGTCGCAGGTCTGGCCGAATACCGTGCAGATTTCGGTGTCGCCCTTCTTGAACGCCTTGAGTCGATACTGGCAGTGGTCGAATACGATGCCGGAAAACGTGTGATACACGCTGTCGTCGATGTAGTAGCAGGTCTTGCCGTCGCGGAAGGCCTTGCCGATGATGCGCGCGACGGCGGTGGCGGCGGTGGCCACCAGGAACCGTCCCGGCTCCGCCAGAATCTCGATGTCTTTGGCGAACAGCCGGCCGATTTCCGTATTGATCTTCCTGGCGAGCACCGGAAAGGGCTTCACGCGCGCGTCGTAAGGCACCGGGAAGCCGCCGCCGATGTCGAGGATCTTGATCTCGTGCCCGCGCGACCGGGCTTCCTGCATCACCGCCGCGGCGATGTTCAGGGCTTGCACGAAGTTGTCGAAATTGGTGCACTGGCTGCCCACGTGGAAGCTCAGGCCCTCCACCACCAGCCCGATGCGGAAGGCTTCGAGGATCAGGTCCACGGCCTCACCGGTGTCGCAGCCGAACTTGCTCGACAGCTCCACCATCGAGCCGGTGTTGGGAACGCGCAACCGCAATACCAGGCCGGCATGGGGCGCGTACCGTTTAATTTTGCGCAGCTCATCCAGGTTGTCGTAGGTGAGGAGTGGCTTGTACTCGTCGAGTGCTTCGAGCGTCGCCTTGGGCTTGATGGGGTTGGCGTAGATGATTTTGTCCCAGATGAAGTCCTGCCGCTCCTTGGGCGGAAGGTGCTGGATGTTCTCGTAGACCAGCATAAACTCCGGGAAAGAGGCGACATCGAAGCTGGCGCCGGCGCGGTAGAGCGTGCGGATGATTTCCGGCGCGGGATTGGCTTTTACGGCGTAGTACGCCTGCACTTTCGGCAAACGTCTCTGGAAGGTGGCGTAGTTGCGGCGGATGGCGTCGTGGTCGATCACCACCACGGGGGTGCCATACCGTTTCGCGATGGCTTGCAGTTGCCTTTTCGTCATCGGTCAGTCCACAACCGGGTCGGAGCCGTCCACCATTTTCAGTTTGGTATGGAGGAAATACTCCTTGGTCAGCGCCTGCATCATCTTGGCACGCTGATCGTAAAGGCGGCGCAGCTTGCGGGGCTTGTGCCGGGCGAGCGCGTAGTGGGTGAGGAGCGGCATGGCGATGGTGGTGTCGGTGTAGCAGACCACGGCGTCGGGGAGGCGGTCCGGATCCACCTTGCCCCAGCTCACGGCCTCGCTGGGCGTGGCGCCGCTCAGGCCGCCGGTGTCGGGGCGCGCGTCGGTCACCTGCAGGAAATAATCCTGGCCGTATTCCTTGATGCGCAGCACTTCCTGAATCTGCGGCTCGGTCTGGAGCGTGAAATTCTTGGGGCTGCCGCCACCCCACAGCACCACTCCGCTCTTGCCGCCCGCGCGTTTGGCGGCCAGCACGAAAGCGGTGGTCTTGTTGACGTTGATGGAGGGATTGAGGCGCAGCTTGTTGCCGCGCAGCTCCACGCCGGCCACATTCATGCCGATGGTGGAATCGCCCGGCGAAGAGGTGTAGCAGGGCACCCCGGCGCGATATGCGGCGGCCAGCACGGAGACATCCTTGACCCCGGCCTTCCGCTCCCACTCGGCGGCGTATTTTCCGAGCAGGTGATGCAACTCGGCCGTGCCCATCTCTTTCTGAAATTCGGGCTGGATGAGAATTCCGCGCAGGATTTCGTCGGTAGCCATCAGACAATCGCTGTAACCGAGCAGCACGTCGTAGACGCGCACGATGTCGTTGTCGCGCAGCTCGGTGTCGTCCATCTTGAAGCTGCCCACACGCACGGGGTAGTTCAGCGCGAAGTGCAGGTCATGATAGAGGATGGCGCCGGTGGAGACGATCCAGTCCACAAAACCGGCCTTGATGAGCGGGACGATGGAGGAGCAGCCGAGGCCCGCCGGAGTGAGCGCGCCGGAAAGGCTCATGCCGACGGTCACATCGGGTTCCAGCATCTTTTCGACGAAAAGCTGGCACCCTTCTTTCAGCCGCGCGGCGTTGTAGGCCAGGAACGCGTGATCGATGAGGTCGGCCAGCTTCTCCTTGCCCGTGAGGTTCTTGGGCAGGATGCGTTGGCCGGAGAGGTACTGGTCGCGGTTGGGGCACGTCTTCTTCTTGAGCCAGTCCGGCATTTCGGACAGGTCTTCGCGGTAGCGGCGGTTGGAGTGCGGAGTTTTCTTGGCCATGGTTGGTAAGCCAACGATTTTAGCGCACAATCGGATTATGGCCGCACCGATCGAAAAGACGCCCGCCTCGCTGGGGTTCTCAATGCCCGCGGAATGGGAGACGCACGAAGCCACCTGGCTGGCATGGCCTCATAATCCGACAGATTGGCCGGACAAGCTCGATACCATTCGGTGGGTCTACACCGAGATGGCGCGCAGGATTTTGCCGGGTGAGGCCATCCGCATGTTGGTCAACTCCAGAAGTGAAGAGAAACTGGCCCGCCGCTATCTGAGCCGTGCGGGCGTCGATGCGCGGGGCGTGGAGTTCATCGTCCACCCGACCAATCGCGGCTGGACTCGCGATAGCGGGCCGGCGTTTGTGCGCCGCAACATTGCCCGCCGCCTCGAAACCGCCATCGTGCATTTCCATTTCAACGCGTGGGCCAAGTATCCCGACTGGCGTAAGGACCGCCGAGTGCCCGACACCGCGGCCAAACGGCTCGGCAAACGATTGTTCCACGCCCAATGGAAAGGACGCCCGTTGGTGCTCGAAGGCGGCGGCATCGAAGTGAACGGCCGCGGCACCTTGCTCACCACAGAGGAATGCTACGGGGATGCCAAGACGCAGGTTCGCAACCCGGGCCTGGGCCGGAAGGAATTCGAGGAGACTCTACGGGACTACCTCGGTGCGACCAACATCTTCTGGCTGGCTAGCGGCGTGGCCGGCGACGACACTCATGGGCACGTCGATGACATCTGCCGCTTCGTGAACGCCAGGACGCTGGTACTCATCAAGGAAGACGACCCCAAGGACATCAACTTTCGTCCGCTGGCGGAGAACTGGGAGCGGATCCAGGATCTCCGGCTCGAAAACGGCTCGAAGCCCGAGGTGGTGGCGCTGCCCATGCCGGGGCCGCTATTCTTCGACGGTGATCGCCTGCCGGCGAGCTACGCCAACTTCTACATCTCGAATGCGGCCGTGTTAGTCCCGACCTTCAACGACCCCAACGACCGGGTGGCGCTGGGCATACTCGGGGAACTCTTCAAGGACCGCATGGTGGTGGGGATCCATGCCATCGATTTGGTGCTGGGCTTCGGCACGCTGCACTGCCTGACTCAGCAGGAGCCGGCGGAGTAGGGGTGCGGGCTACGCCCCGCGGCGCTCTTGTTCCAGGCGCTCCGCCAGGCCGCGCAAGGATGGTTTGAGGTTCGCGAGCTTCCGCGGCTTGGCCTGAGACCAGTCCGTGTGCTTGGTGGAATCCTGGGTCGCCCAGAATTCCCGCTCTCGATCCTCCGACCGAAACTCAGGCACTCGCTTCTTCATGTCTTCCATAGCCCGCCTCAGTTCCGTGGTGCGGTTATGTGGCCTTAGGATTTCCCAGAAGAGAAATCAGGTAGGCTTGTGCGGTGGGCTCATTGCGAACCTGATGCCAGCTCTGAAAAGCGGAATCAACGAGATCGATTAGGGCCATCACGTCCGTTCGCGTCCAAGTCTTCGAGTTGTCATAATCCGCGGTGTGCCGCTGTTGCTGTGCCTGAGAGAAGGTATCTGCGACGCGCCTCAGGTGATTGGCACAGTCCACTTGTGGACATGGAGCGGGATGTTTTTTCAAATAGTCGTTGCTCTCGCCCTTCTGCTTCTCGGAGGCCGATTTCATCTTGCCATGATCGAAGAAGCGGGCGAGTAGTGAGCGTTGATCGACTCTCTTCCAATTCAAGGTTGCTTCGTGAACCAGAAGATGAAAGAGTGCATAATAGGCGGTCGAAACCGCGCGTCGGAGACTTGCTTGGCGCGGTCTTTTCTTTTCCCGATTAGCGAGATGTTTGGCCTGCTCAAGTAGTTGATCGGGATATGGCATCTTCGCTCATGCCCAAGCCGGTTCATTAAGGTGCGCCTGCTCGGACCGACTGCGAAAATTGAAATAAGCGTGCAGCCCGAATTCGTCGGTCTTGACCTCGTTCATGAGCTTCAACGCAACCTTCTGCGCAATATCGCTCAGCTTCGGTTTCTTCGCGAATTCATCAGAAATCACGATCCGAAAGAAGATCGATGGATCGCCTGTCCAATCGGCACCCAGGTTGTAACGAATTCGCACAACGGTAGGAGCGAGAGCTTGCTCCGCGCGTTGAACGGCGGCCTCGATCTCCTGCTGATTAACGAATCCTGTCGGGATGTACGGCACGACTTCATTATCTCTCGCCTTGACATCATTGTGGGAGCCGGAGGGCCACTTGGAGCCTCAGCGTGAAATCTCTTCCAGCACCCGCTCCAGCTCGGCGGCGGGGTCGGCCGCGCGCGTGATCTGGCGCCCCATCACCAGGTAATCGGCGCCGGCACGAATGGCTTCGGCGGGCGTGGCCACGCGCTTCTGGTCGCCTTTGCTAGCGCCGGCGGAGCGGACGCCCGGCGTCACCAGGATGGCTTTCGGACCCACCATCCGGCGCAGGGCCGCGGCTTCGAGCGGGGAGGCCACGATGCCGTCCATGCCGGCTTCCATCGCCTGGCGCGCGCGCTGCTCCACCAGGTCGGAGACCTCACAGGCGTAGCCCAGGTCATCCAGGTCCGCGCGGCCGAAACTCGTCAGCACAGTGACGGCCAGCAGGTTCAGACCGCTCGCGGCCCTGCCCGCGACCGCCGCGCGCATCAGCGAGCCGACGGCATGCACGGTGAGGAACCGAACGCCCGTGCGCGCCACCTGCGCCACGGCCCGCTTCACGGTCTCGGGAATGTCGTAGAACTTCAGGTCGAGGAAAACGTCTTTGCCTTGGCCGAGTAGCTCGCGGACGAAATCCATGCCGGCGGCGGCGTAGAGTTCCAGGCCGACTTTGTAGAAGCTGACGCTCCCGCCGAGCCGCGCGACCAACTCGCGCGCTTCCGCGGCCGATTCAACATCCAGGGCGACAATGATGGGATTGGATTTCATACGAGGCGGATGGGCTTCTCCTGAGGCGCAAGGACGCGGCCGACATGGTAGGCGCACTCTAGTTGCGCCGCGTCCGCTTCACTCAGCGCGATCAGCAGGCCCCCGGAGGTCTGCGGGTCGTAGAGCAGATCTTCGATCTCGCGCGGCAGTTCCCGAAGCGTCTCCACGGCACAGGCCGCGAATTCACGGTTATTCTGCAATCCGCCGGGCAGTGCGCCCTGGCGGGCGTACTCCAATGCGCCGGGCAGAAAGCGAAGCTGGTCCACGGCGATCTCGAGCGTGACCTGGCTGGCGAGCGCCATCTCGCGCGCGTGGCCGATCAGTCCGAAGCCGGAGACATCGGTGCAGCCGTGGACGTCGAAGCGCAGCATCTCGTCGCAGGCGCGGCGGTTCAGCGTGAGCATGGATTCAATCGACGTCTCCACATCCTCTGGTTTCGCGATGCCGCGCTTGAGAGCGGTGGAAATCACTCCGGTCCCGAGGCGCTTGGTGAGGACCAGGGCATCGCCGGGGCGCGCGCCGGTGTTGGCTATGACGCGCGCGGGATGAACCACGCCCGTCACCGCATAGCCGAACTTGATTTCGTCGTCGGCCACGCTGTGGCCGCCCAGGATGGAGCAGCCGGCCTCGTGCATCTTCTCGGCGCCGCCTTTTAGAATCTGCTCGAGATCCGACAGATCGCCTTTCGCCGGCCAGGCCACGATGGAGAGCGAGGAGATGGGGCGGCCGCCCATGGCATAGACGTCGCTCAGGGCGTTGGCGGCGGCAATGGCGCCGAAAGTATAGGGATCGTCCACAATGGGGGTGAAGAAATCCACGGTCTGCACCAGGGCGCACTCCGGCGTCAGCTTGTACACCCCGGCATCGTCGGCGGTGTCAAACCCGATCAGCACGTTTTCATCGGCCCAGCGGGGCACGGTGGCCAAGACTTGGTCCAACAACTTTGGACTCAGCTTGGACGCTCAACCCGCGGCCTTCACGTGGGCCGTCAGTTTGCGAAGCTGCGTAGTATCGCCCATGCAATCGTCCTTACTATAATAACGGGGATGAGATACACTTCAATTCTCTCCTCTGTCTTGCTTCTGGGATTGGCTTTCACGCTGGTTTCACAGGAGCCGCAAACCGACCCGCGCCTGAAGAGGGCGTCCCGCGCCGGCGAGCGAAACGGCTGGATCCAGGTGCACCTGGAGGGGGCGCCGGGCGAAATTGGTTTCCAGCACGGCTACCTGCTGGCGCCCGAAATCAAGGACACGTTCCAGGACATCTCCGCCGAGATGACGCACGATGAGAAGAAGCCCTGGGAGTTCTTCCGCAAGACGGCGCAGGAGGTCTTCTGGCCGCACATCGAGCAGGAGTATCGGGATGAGCTGGCGGGTATCGCTGAGGGGCTGAAGGCGCGCGGCGCGACGCTGGACGTATGGGACGTGGTGGCGCTGAACGCGTGGCTCGAGCTGCCCTATTACGACAAGTGGCTCGACAAGGGCAAACCGTCTGCCACCGCCGGCCCGGGAGACCATTGCAGCGCGTTCGCAGCCACGGGTAGCTACACCAAGGACGGGCGCGTGGTGATCGGGCACAACAATTGGACGAGCTACGCCTCGGGCGAGCGCTGGAACATCATTTTCGACATCGCGCCGGCCAAAGGCAGCCGGATCCTCATGGATGGCATGCCGGGGCTGATTCACAGCGGCGACGATTTCGGAGTGAACGCGGCCGGCATCATCATCACCGAGACCACCATCAGCAATTTCAGCGGGTTCGACCCCGGCGGCGTTCCGGAATTCGTGCGGGCGCGCAAGGCCATGCAGTACGCCGCTTCCATCGACGATTTCGCGCGCATCATGAAGGACGGCAACAACGGCGGGTATGCCAACAACTGGCTGGTGGCCGACCGCAAGACCAATGAGGTCGCCGACCTCGAATTGGGGCTGAAAAATGTGACGCTGGAGCGCACCCGGGACGGTTTTTTCGTGGGCGCGAATTTCCCTGTGAATCCGAACCTGGCCAAAGAGGAGACGACCTTCGATCCGGCGGACCAAACCACCAGCCAGAGCGCGCGGCATCAGCGCTGGCTGACGCTGATGGAGCAGAACAAGGGCCGCATCGACGTAGCCGCGGGGCAGAAGTTCCTGGCGGACCACTTCGACGCCTACGAAGGCAAGGTCCATGCCAGCGAGCGCACCCTTTGCGGGCATATCGAGCTTTCGCCGCGCGGGATGGGGACCTGGGAGCTGCCCTACGCGCCCTCGGGCGCCGTTCAAAATAAGGTGACAGATGCCGCCGGAGCCGAGAAGATGTCGCTGACCGCCGCGTTGGGCCACGCCTGTGGCACGGGCTTCAAAGCGGCGCGGCACCTGGCGCAGCATCCCGATTTCGCCTGGCAGAAGGACATTCTGCGAGACATGCCCGCGCGCCCCTGGACGCGCTTTACGGCGCGGTAGGACATGCTTTAGCTTGTCCTTTGTTTTTCCTTGCTCATTTCGCCATTTCGAAGGACACTGTGGTTTAAGGAGATGCCGCGTTGGAACGAAACGGGCGCAAAGGCTCGCTGGTGATGGAGCCGGCGGAGCGGTGGACACCCCAGGTGGCCAGCGACCTCTACGATGTCGCGAGCTGGGGCAAGGGCTACTTCTCAGTAAGCGACGCCGGGCATGTCCGGGTTCACCCGGAAAAGGACCCCGCCCGGTCGATCGACCTCAAGGAACTGGTGGATACGCTGGTGCTGCGCGGC
The DNA here is from genome assembly GCA_963768385.1 of Bryobacterales bacterium. Lineage (GTDB taxonomy): Bacteria > Acidobacteriota > Terriglobia > Bryobacterales > Bryobacteraceae > Fen-178. The sequence continues at coordinate 413,999 of CAVYHQ010000007.1, read as the reverse complement.
ATCGGCCTCCCCATCCTCATCCGCTTCGCGGATATCCTGAAACACCGCCTGAGCGAGCTTCATGGCGCATTCGACACGGCCATCGCGGAGCACAAGTATCAGGGCGGCTACTGTTGCGTGTACCCCATCAAGGTCAACCAGCAGCGGCAGGTGGTGGAAGAGGTGCTGGAATTCGGCAAGCCGTTCCATTTCGGGCTGGAAGCCGGCTCCAAGGCCGAGCTGATGGCGGTGATGGCGCTGGCCGATAATGGCACCCCCATCATTTGCAACGGCTTCAAGGACGATGAATACATCGAGATGGCCATGCTGGCGCAGAAAGTGGGCCGCCAGATCGTCCCGGTGGTGGAAAAGTATACCGAGCTGCACCTGATCCTGAAGTACAGCCAGCGGGTGGGAGTGCGGCCCTCCATCGGGATACGCGTCAAGCTGGCCAGCCGCGGCTCGGGGCGGTGGAAATCCTCGGGCGGGTACCGGTCCAAGTTCGGCCTCTCCGCCACCGAGGCCATGCGCGCGCTCCAGGAGTTGAAGGACCTCGGCATGGCCGACTGCCTCAACCTGCTGCACTTCCACCTGGGCAGCCAGATTACCAACATCCGCCAGATCAAGGCGGCGGTGAACGAATCGGTGCGCGTGTACGTGGACCTGGCGCGCGCCGGCGGCGGTTTGAAGTACCTGGACGTGGGCGGCGGCCTGGGGGTGGATTACGACGGCTCCCAGACGGATTTCGAATCGAGCGTCAATTACACCCTCCAGGAATACGCCAACGACATCATCTACCACGTGCAGAACGTGTGCGATGAGGTAGGGGTGGCGCACCCCACCATCGTTACCGAGAGCGGCCGGGCCATCGCCGCCTATCACAGCGTGCTGGTGTTCAACGTGCTCGGGGTGGCCGGCATGGGCGACACCGACGTGCCGCCCGAGCCGCCGCCGGAGGCCGAGCAGCCGCTCATCGACTTGCAGGAAACCTACCGCTCGCTCACCGCGAAAAACCTGCTGGAGAGCTACCACGATGCGCAGCAGGCGCTCGACCAGGCGCTCAACCTGTTCAGCCTTGGCTACCTCTCGCTGGACCAGCGCTCGATCGCCGAGAACCTCTACTGGGCGATTTCGCGGAAGATCCAGAAGATGGCGCGCGAGCTGGATTATTTCCCCGAGGAGCTCGAGGGCATCGACGCCATGCTCTCGGACACTTACTTCTGCAACTTCTCGCTGTTCCAGAGCATGCCTGATAGCTGGGCCATCAACCAGCTTTTCCCCATCATGCCGATTCACCGGCTGGAGGAAGAGCCGTCACGCCCCGCCGTCCTGGGCGACATCACCTGCGACTCGGATGGCAAAGTGGACGCGTTCATCGACCGCCGCGACGTGAAGCGCACGCTCTTGCTGCACACCTTCAATGGCGGCGATTACTACCTGGGGGCGTTCCTGCTGGGCGCTTACCAGGAAATCCTGGGCGACCTGCACAACCTGTTCGGCGACACCAACGCCGTGCATGTCCGCCTGGGGCCCACCGGCGATGTGATACTGGATTCGGTGATCAAGGGCGACACCGTCCGCGAGGTGCTGAACTACGTGCAGTTTTCCTCAGATTCGCTGGTGACGAAGCTGCGGCGGGATGTGGAAGCCGCCCTGCGCGAGGGCCGTCTGACTTACGAGGAAAGCGGCGCGCTGCTGCATTTCTATGAAGAGGGCCTGCACGGGTACACCTACCTGGAAGATGTGCACGAGCAGTAGCAGCGGTTGCAACCAAGCGGTGCAAACATTCATCATACAGTCGAAGGAATCTCCATCGATGTCAACGCTAGAGGTCTCGCCCCTTGCGCCTGTTTCAGGCCAAGCGAGCCAACCGGTCATCAACGATTTCAGCATCCAGGTCGCCACCGTGAACGGCTCCGGCAGCCAGACTGCCAATACCGTCCTCATGCGCGCCATCTTCCAAATGGGCATCCCCGTCTCCGGGAAGAACATGTTCCCCTCCAATATCGCCGGGCTGCCTACATGGTTTACCATCCGCGCCAGCAAGCACGGGTACATCGGCCGCCGCAAGGAAGTGGACTTCCTGGTGGCCATGAATCCCGAAACCGCGCGGGAAGACGTCATGCAGCTCGCGAGCGGCGCCGCCGTGGTCTATGATGCGCCCTTGAAGCTCAACGAGCTGCGCAGCGATCTCCACTTCTATCCCGTCCCCTTCGACAAACTCGTGGCGCCGGTCTGTCCCGAACCCAGGCTGCGCAAGCTGGTCCGCAACATGATCTACGACGGCGTGCTGGCGCAGTTGCTCTCCATCGAAATGGACCAGGTCCGCACCGCGCTGGTGAAGCAATTCGGCAAGCGCAAGGCGAAGGCCGCCGATATGAACTGGGGCGCGTGCCAGGCGGGTTTCGATTACGCCGCCGGGACCTTCACCAAGACCGATCCCTACCGCGTCGAGCGCATGAACGAAACCGCCGGCAAGATCATCATCGACGGCAACTCGGCCTGCGCCCTGGGCGCCATGTTCGCGGGAGTAACGGTGGTGACCTGGTATCCCATCACTCCCTCGTCGTCGCTGGTGGAATCGCTGATCGGCTACATGAAGCGGTTCCGGCGCGATCCCGAAACCGGAAAAGCTACCTACGCCATCGTGCAGGCGGAAGACGAGCTGGCTTCCATTGGCATGGCGCTGGGCGCGGGTTGGGCGGGGGCGCGCTCCATGACGGCCACGGCCGGTCCAGGCATCTCGCTCATGTCGGAATTCGTCGGCTTGGGCTACTACGCCGAGATGCCCGCCGTCGTCTTCGATGTCGAGCGCGTCGGCCCCTCCACCGGCCTGCCGACGCGCACCCAGCAGGGCGACATTTTGACCACCGCCATTCTCTCGCACGGCGACACCCGGCACCCCATGCTCTTCCCGTGCTCGCCCGAAGAGTGTTTTTCCATGGCGATTGAAGCCTTCGACCTGGCCGAGCGGTTCCAGACCCCGGTCTTCGTCATGACCGACCTCGACCTGGGCATGAACAACTGGATGGCCGACCCGTTCCGGTACCCCGAACAACCCATCCAGCGCGGCAAGGTATTGACCGCCGAAGATCTCCAGAAGCTGGGCGGTTTCGCGCGCTACCGGGACGTGGACGGCGATGGCGTCGGCTATCGCACGCTTCCCGGCACCAATCACCCGGCCGCGGCCTATTTCACGCGCGGCAGCGGCCACAACGACAAGGCTCAGTACAGCGAGCGCGAGAACGATTACATCAACAACATGGATCGCCTGGCGCACAAGTTCGAAACCATGCGCCAGCACGTTCCCGCGCCGGTGGTCGAGATCCGCCCGCGGGCCAAAATCGGCTTCATTGCCGTGGGAACGTCGGATTACGCCGTGCGCGAAGCCTGCGACCAATTGCAGAACGAATACGATATCGAGGCCAGCTACCTGCGCTTAAAGGCGTATCCGTTCACTCCGCACTTGCAGGATTTCATCCGCCGCCACGAGCGGGTCTACGTGGTGGATCAGAATCGCGACGCCCAGTTGCTGGGCCTGATGCGCCTGGAACTGGACGCGGATTTGATCGCCAAACTGCGCAGCGTATGCTACTACGGCGGCCTGCCGTTGGACGCGCGCACGGTCACCGAAGATGTCGCCGGACAGGAGGGCAAATGAGCACGAAGGTCAACCACATCGGGCTGGAGGTTATCAACTATAAAGGCGCCAGGACCACCTTGTGCGCGGGCTGCGGCCACAATGCCATTTCCGAGCGCCTCATCGAATGTTTCTACGAGCTCGGCGTCGAGCCGTGGACCGTCGCCAAGTTCTCTGGCATCGGCTGCTCCTCCAAGTCCCCCGCCTATTTCCTGGGCCTCTCGCACGGTTTCAACAGCGTGCACGGCCGCATGCCTGCCATCGCCACCGGCGCGCTCCTGGCCAACCGCAACCTTCTGGGCCTGGGCGTCACCGGCGACGGCGACACGGCTTCCATCGGCATCGGCCAGTTCATGCACCTGGTGCGCCGCAACATGCCCATGATCTACGTCATCGAAGACAACGGCGTATACGGCTTGACCAAGGGCCAATTTTCGGCCACCGCCGACCTGGGCTCGACACTCAAGACCGGCGTGCACAACGATCTACCGCCGTTCGATTGCTGCGCCCTGGCTATGCGATGGGGCGCAACCTTCGTGGCGCGTTCTTTCAGCGGCGACAAGAAACAGCTTCAGGCCATTCTCAAAACCGCCATCGCGCATCGCGGCCTCTCCGTGGTCGACGTGATTTCGCCCTGCGTCACCTTCAACGACCACGAGGGTTCCACCAAGAGCTACAGCTATGTGAAGGAGCACGAAGAAGTCCTGCAAGAGCTGGATTTCGTGCCGTCATTCGAGGATATTTCAGTAGAGATCCCGGATGGCGCGGTGATGGAGGTCCGGATGCACGACGGTTCCCACCTGCGCATCCGCAAGCTCGCTCGCGATTTCGACCCGACCGACCGCCAGGCCGCCCTGAACATGCTGGAATCAGCCGACGCCAAAGGCGAGGTAGTCACCGGCGTGTTATACGTGAACACCGCGAAGCCCACCTTCATCGATCTATTGAACATGGTAGACGACCCAGTCGGCACCCTCCCGCAATCCCGAACCCGCCCCCCGAAAGCCGCGCTGGATGAAGTGATGGAAGAGTTGCGGTAGAGATTTTCCGCCCCTTCCACGCACTATATGCATTGTGGGGCAGGCGCTTTCGCCTGCCAACTCCGATGTTCTACCGCCGAAAGCTCCCCCACTGGCATCCCGACATCGCCGAGGCAGCCTTCCTATTCGTCACTTGGCGCCTTGCCGGTTCCATGCCGCGGACCCAACTATTACAACGGTTGGCAGGCGAAACCTCCCGCCCCACAACTCCAACCCTATCCCCCGGCCGGGTATTCCTCGCCTTTGACCGCGAAGTGGATAAAGCTGCTTTCGGCCCCGTTTGGCTGCGGGATGACCGTGTAGCACGTGTGGTGGCTGACGCTCTTCTGCACGGCGAAGCCGGAAGGCATTTCTATCGGCTCCGAGCCTGGGTGATCATGCCCAATCACGTGCACGTACTGCTACGGCCCATGACTTCCATGCCAGTGGTCACCCGCTGGCTGAAGGGCTCGACTGCGCGCCAAGCCAACCTGATCCTGGGTCGAACCGGAGAGTCATTCTGGCAAGATGAGTCGTTCGACCATCGTGTCCGCGATGAAGTGGAACTGGACCGTATCGTTCGCTATGTGGAGCACAACCCAGTAAGCGCTGGCCTGGCAAGGAATCCTCACGACTGGCTTTGGTCGAGCGCGCGCGCGGGGTTGACAGACGGAAGCGTCTGTCCCACGTTGGTTTTGAACAACCTGGAACATGAGTGACACTTTGATCCGGCCAAGTGCGGAGCGGCCTCTTCCTCTTCCCGCGTACAATGTGAGCGCAGGAAAAGGCCGCCTGGGGGTCGCCGCGAACGTGTCACCGATGTGCCCGGTCCATACCTTTTGTGGGGCAGGCGCTTCCGCCTGCCAACCCATCCCTTCACACTTTCCTATCCCACAATCTAACCCGTAACACTTATTCTGTAACAACTCCTTACTGCACCGACACCGTCACGCATTTCTGGCTCGTGTTCCCGCCAATTGACGCCAGAATCGGCAAGTCACCCGACGGCGCATTCGCCGGGATCTGCACGTTGAGCTGCATCATCCCCGCCACCAACCCTGGCGCCTCCCCGGCGTACACATAGAGCAATCCGTTGTGCCACGCACAACTGCTGCATAGCGTCCGGACCACATTCACAAACGGGCACGTAGCGCCAGACGGTGATCGGCTTCCTGTCACGCTCGCGACAAGCGCAGCATACGCCCGCCAGCGCCCGTTTCATACCCCGTTGTGGCAACCCGCAATGGGGCATTCGCAAGCTCTTTCCCCAACCGTTTCAGCCACTTAGACGCAACTCCGATTCGCCGCGTGCTACCTTGGTGACAGGTAGTGGTCCGTTCGGGAAGCTGTCCAAGGGGCCTCCGAGCCTTTGATTCATTGGAGTTTACGTCCCAATTGGGTTTGTTTCGTCATCCTTACTTTCGGACCCTCGGCGCCCCGGCCCCGGCCCCTGGCCCCTGGCCCCCGGCCCCCGGCCCCCGGCACCCCCCGCTAATCCCTACCCTCCCCGCCCGTCCCTTCATTGGAAGAGCCTGATAGGATGAAAGCGCTGATGGCTGCACCCATGGAACCGGCTGACCTGTCCCCGGCGGACCTGGAACCGATCTTCCGCGAACACCATGCCATGGTGTTCCGGGCGGCCTACCGCATCACCGGCAACCCCACCGACGCGGAGGATGTCCTGCAAACCGTCTTTCTCCGGATGCTCAAGCGCGACCCTGGCGCGGAGCCGGTGGGCAATATGCCCAGCTTCCTCCACCGCTCGGCGGTGAATGCCGCGCTGGACCTGGTCCGCGCGCGGCAAAATGTCCGCAGCGTGCCGCTGGATGAGCTGGAACCGGTGCTGGCCGAACCTGCCTACCGCCGTCCGGACCGCGTTCACGGGTCCGGCGAGATCCGCGAATGGTTGCGCGGCGCCATGGCCCGGCTGAATCCGCGGATCGCCCAAATGTTCGTCCTGCGGTTCTTCGAAGGAAAAGAGAACCCGGAGATCGCGCGCCTGCTCAACACCACGCCCGGCACCGTGGCCGTGACGTTGTCGCGCACGCGCGACAGGCTGGAGAAAGAGTACCGTGCGTATTTGGGAGGCGTGGCATGACTGAAGACAATAGCGCCTTGGAACAAGCTGTGACTGAAATCCGCGACGAAACCATTGACGATGCCGTTGTCGAAGCCGCCGCCGCCCGCGTCTGGGCGCGGCTGGCGGGGGCCTCTGAACACCACATTCGCGGCTGCGCCGATTTTCAATCGCTGATTCCCGAATACCGCGCCGGCCGTCTCACCGCGGCGCGCGCCATGCTGCTACAGGACCATCTCCATCAGTGCGTGGCCTGCCGCCACGTTTTCGAAGGCAAAGTGGTCGCATTCCCCGCCCCGCGCCCCGCGCGCCGCACGGTTCACACCGTCCGCTGGGCCGTGGCCGCGGTGGTGGTGGCAGCCGCGGGCCTCTCCATTTGGGTGGCCGTGGATCAATTCGGAGGGCGCACCGGACGCGCCATCGTCCAGACCGCGACCGGCACGCTCTACGAGATCACGCCGGCGGGAATCCGCGTGCTGGCGGCGGGCCAGGAGCTTCCCGATAACGTCGAGATCCGCACCGCCAAGGATTCCGACGCCATGCTCCAACTGCGCGACGGCTCGGTGGTGGAATTGCGCGAGCGCTCCGGCTACTCGGCTTCGCAGGCCGGCAACGATCTCACCATTCACCTGGACCGCGGCAGCATCATCGTCGAGGCCGCCAAACGGCGCTCCGGCCACCTGTTCGTGGCCACCGCCGATTGCCGCGTGGCCGTCACCGGCACGGTGTTCAGCGTGAGCGCCGGAGTGAACGGGTCGCGCGTCTCCGTGATTCAGGGCGAAGTGCGAGTGAGCGAAGACAACCGGGAAAAGGTGCTCCATCCCGGCGAGCAGGCCGTGACCAACGCCAGCCTGGAGCCGCTTTCGGTACGCGACGACATCTCCTGGAGCCGCAACCGGGAGCGCATGCTGAAGCAGTTGGACGCCCTACGCACCAGTATCGACAAGTTGCACCTGCCCGATCTTCGCTATAACAGCCGCCTCGCCGGCCGCTTGCCGGCGTCCACGGCTTTTGTGGTGAGCATTCCGAACCTGGCGCAGTATTTGGGCGAAGTGCAAACCACATTGCAGCAGAACACTTGGTGGACCGGAGCCGGCCTCAAAGTTGAGCCGCTGATCGAGAAACTGCGCGCCGCCAGCGAATATCTCGGCGAGGAGATCATAGTCACCGCCTTTGCCGGCCCGGATGGCAAGATGCTCGGCCCGGTGGTCTTCGCGGAAGTGAAGCGCGAGGGCTTTCCCGAGTTTCTAAAGCGGCAGGGATTGCCGCTCGCCATTGAAACGCGGCCCGGCCTGGTGGTCTTCGGCCCGCCCGGCGGCGCGGTGGAGGCGTTCGCGGCGGCGCTGGATTCGGGTTTCCAGAACACCGGTCTCTACGCTCGCATCGCCCAGCGGTATGGCGAAGGCGCCGGCCTGCTGCTGTGCGCCGACCTGGCGCGGCTGCCTTCGCCGCCGCCGCAGCTCAATGGCGTCCGCTACATCATCGCCGAGCAGAAGGAAATCAATCACCATATGGAGGCTCACGCGGACATGGGCTTCGACGGTCCACGCACCGGAATCGCCGCGTGGCTGGCCGATCCCTCGCCCATGGGCGCGCTCGACTACGTATCGCCGGACGCCACCCTGGTCGCCGCCTTCGTGGTGAAGAATCCGGCCGATATTGTGAATCAAACGCTGGCGCTTGAGCAGCGCTCGCCGGCGGCCGCCGAGAAAGCCCTCGCCGACGCCCGCCAGCAGGCCGGCTTCGATGTGCGCGCCGACCTGGCCGCCAGCCTCGGCGGCGAATTCGCCGTAGTGCTTGACGGCCCCGCCTTCCCGGTGCCCTCGTGGAAGCTGGTGGCTGAGGTTTACGACCCCGACCGCTTCCAAGCTACCGTGCAGAAGGTGGCTGAGGCGTACCACCTGCGCACTTCGCAAGAGACCGCCGACGGCCGCACCTGGTACATGATTGCCGCTGCCGTCCCCAACCCGCTGACGGAGGCGCATTACACCTTCGCCGACGGCTATCTGATCGCCGGGCCGACGCGGGCGCTGGTGGCCCGCGCGCTCCAGGTGAAGGCCGCGGGGATTTCGATTGCGCGCTCGGCCAAATTCCTTTCCATGGAACCGCGCGACGGCCATGTCAACTTCTCCGCCGTCGTCTACCAGAACCTGGGCACCACGCTGGCCCCGCTGGCCGGGCTTCTGAGCGCTTTTGGCGGCGCGGGGGTGCCCTCCGGCCCGGCCGGCAGAATCCGCTCCAGGATCTCGGCAACCTCAAGCCCAGCCTGATCGCCGCCTACGGCGAGCCGGACCGGATTACGGTAGCCAGTAACGGAAATGTGCTGGGCAAGAGCGTGACCGACCTTCTGAGCGGAAACCTGCTCGGCATAGCCGGAGGCGCCCTGCCCTTCTCCCAATTGCAGGGAACACGCCGGCCCCAACCTGCGTTTAGATAGATTCATGGACCCGGTCATCGAACTGGACGGCCTCGAAGTTCGCTTCGGCGATCGTGTCATCCTCAATCGGCTGAAAGCCGTGCTCACCGGGCGCTCCATCGGCCTGCTGGGGCCGAACGGGGCAGGGAAGTCCACCCTCATTAACACGCTGCTGGGCTTTCACAAGCCGGCTGCGGGGACCGCGTGCATCTTCGGGCGTGATATCCGCACGCATGCCCGCGAAGTGCGCTCGCTGGTGGGCTACATGCCCGAGAACGATGCTTACATCGCCGGCATGAGCGGCGTGCACTTTGTGCGGTTGATGGCCGAGTTGGCGGGTCTGCCGCGCGAGCACGCCCTCGAGCGCGCCCACGAAGCGTTCTTCTACGTCGGCCTGGGCGAAGTGCGCTACCGCGCCCTGGGCACCTATTCGCTGGGCATGAAGCAGGCCGCCAAGCTGGCGCAGGCCATCGCCCACGGTCCCAAACTGCTGTTTCTGGATGAGCCTACCAACGGGCTCGACCCGCCCGCCCGCGTGCGCATGATCCAGCTCATTCAGGAGATCCGCGACCGCGGCGACTTGCACCTGATCCTCTCGTCGCACCTGCTGCGCGACGTTGAAGAGTGCTGCGACGAGGTGCTGATCCTCAAGGACGGCAAGGTCGCAGCGCTCTGCAACCTGGAGGAGGAGCGCCGCGCCAACCGCCGCTTTTTGGAAATCGAGACGCGCGGCGAAGCCAACGGCAGCTTCCTCGAAGCCATGGAAAAGCTGGGCTGCGAGACCGCTCCTGGCGCGCAAGGCCGCGTCAAGCTGATTCTGCCCGACGGCCTCGAGGTCCGCCGCCTCTACCAGGTGGCCGCGGAGCAGAACGTGCAAATCCGCCGCCTCAGCCACAAGCGCGATTCGCTCGAGGACATCTTCCTCAAAGCCATGGAGACCGCCAATGGCCGTTTATAAGAAGACCTACCGGCCGTACGACGGCGGGCTCACGTCGTCGTGGACGCGCTTCCTGGTGATTCCGCGCTACGCCTTCGAGGACCTGTACCGCTCGCGCTTCCTCACCACTTTCTTTATCGCCAGCTTCATCTACCCCCTGATTTGCGCGCTCATCATATACGTTCAGCACAACGTCAGCGCGCTGGGCCTGCTGGGCGTGCAGGGCGCCAACCGGCTGATCTCCATCAACGTGACGTTCTTCATGTCGTTGCTCGGATGGCAGAGCATGTTAGCGCTGTTTCTGGCGGCCTTCATCGGTCCCGGCCAGGTGTCGCCCGACTTGGCCAACAACGCGCTCTCGCTTTACCTGGCGCGGCCCTTTTCGCGGCTCGAATACGTGTTGGGCAAGCTCTCCGTCCTGGTAATCCTGATGTCGCTGATGACCTGGGTGCCCGGCCTGCTGCTGTTCGGGCTCCAGGGCTACCTGGAAGGCTGGAGCTGGATCGCGGACAACGCGCGCCTGGCCTTCGGCCTCTTCGTCGGCGCGTGGATCTGGATCGTGGTGCTGGCTCTGCTGGCGCTGGCGCTTTCCGCCTGGGTGAAATGGAAGCCCGTGGCCGGCGCCCTGATGTTCGGCGTCTTTTTCGTGGCCGCCGGGTTCGGCGCGGCGGTCAACGGCGTGCAGCGCACCAGGTGGGGCAACCTGCTCAATGTCAGCCACCTGATCGGCAACATCTGGCTGCATCTGTTCGAGGGCGACGCCCACACCACCAATGGCGCGGTCTTCTTCCGCGTGGCGCAAGGCGAAGAACTTCCTCTGTGGTGTTGCTGGATCTCGCTGGCCGCGCTCTGCCTGGTATGCCTGTATATGCTGGCCCGCAAGATCCGCGGCGTGGAGGTGGTGCGGTGAGTGAGTCGCTGGTCACCTTCAGCAACGTCTCGCGCTTCTACGGCGAGGTGCTGGGCATCAACAATGTGAGCTTGACGATTCCGCCCGGCATCACCAGCCTGGTAGGCCCCAACGGATCGGGCAAAACCACCCTCATGAACCTCATGACCGGCTTGATCCGCCCCACCGAAGGCGAGATTCGCGTGCTGGGCATCGCCCCCGACCATCCCGAGAAGCTTTGCCGCGTGGCAGGCTACTGCACCCAGTACGACGCGTTCCCCAAAGGCCTCACCGGATATCAGTTCCTCTACTCCTACCTTCGCGTGTTCGGCATGAGCCACGCCGAGTGCGACCAGCGCACCTTGTCCGCCTTGCAGCTCGTGGGCTTGTCCGACGCCGCCCAGCGCACCGTGGCCGCCTACAGCAAAGGCATGCGGCAGCGCATCAAGCTGGCGCAGGCCATCGCCCACGATCCGCAGGTGATGGTGCTCGATGAGCCGCTGAACGGCCTCGATCCGCTGGCGCGCTCGGAAGCCATCGCGCTGTTCCGCCAGTGGGGCGAGAAGGGCCGCCACGTGATCGTCTCCAGCCACATCCTGCACGAAGTGGACCAGATCTCCGACCAGGTGATTCTGCTCAGCCAGGGTTACGTGGTTGCCGAAGGCCAGATCCAGGGCGTCCGCAGCGAGGTGAAGGACCAACCCATGCAGATCCTGGTCCGCTGCGACCGGCCCAGTATGCTGGCCGCGCGCCTCTTTCAGCAGGACCACGTGGTGGAAGCCAAGATCCACGCCGATGGTAAAGGCCTGCTGCTGCGCACCAAAGACGCCGACAGCTTCTACCTGCTGCTGAACCGCGTGATTCTGGATTCCGGCCTGGAAGTGGAATCCGTGGCGCCCGCGGATGACGACGTGAACTCGGTCTATCAGTACCTGATCGGCGGCGAAGGGAGCGCGGTATGAACCAGATCGGCGCGGTGCTGCGCATCGAGTTGAAGAAGACCTTCCTTTCCAAGCGCGGCTGGTGGATCTACCTTCTGGCGGTCGCACCCGTGTTTCTCTCTCTGATGCACTGGCTGGTGGAGATCAACTACCACTCCGCCCGCCACAGCATAGGCGAAGACAGCGTGGTGTTTGCCGCCCTGTACCACTTTTACTTTCTCCGCTGCGGAATCTTTTTCGGCTGCATGGGCATTTTCTCGAACCTGTTCCGCGGCGAGATGCTGGAAAAGACGCTGCACTACTACTACCTCACGCCCTTGCGCCGCGAGTTATTGGTAGCCGGCAAGTACGTGGCGGGCCTGGCTTCCGCGCTGGTGCTGTTCGTGGGCAGCACGGCGTTGTCGTTCCTCCTGATCGGCCGCCACTTCGGCCCGGCCTGGACCGACTACCTGTTACACGGCCCCGGTCTGAGCCAGCTCGGCTCGTACGCACTGGTGACGGCGCTGGCGTGCATAGGTTACGGCGCGGTCTTTCTGATGTGTGGCATCCTTTTCCGCAACCCCATGATCGCGGCCGCGGCGGTGTGGGTCTGGGAAAACCTGAATCCGTTCCTTCCCACGCTGCTGAAAAAGATCAGCGTGATCTTCTACTTGAAGAATCTTTGCCCGGTGGAGGTCCCCATCCCGCCGCCCTTCAACGTGATGGTAGTCGAGGCCGACCCCACCCCCTTCTGGATCGCGGTGCCGGGATTGCTGGCGGTAGCGCTGATCCTGCTGGTGTACTCCGCCATTTCCGCGCGGCAACTGGAAATCAGCTACGGGGAGTGACCTCCCCGGCGGGAAACCCGATCCCGCGGCGCCGCACTACAATGGAGATCTGGCAATCTGACACCAAACATCTCATTCCGCGAAGCGCTTCGCCGCAAGAAGACACCAGCCGCCATTATTGTTGCCGTTGTCATTACTCTGGGATTGGCGTTCAACATTTGGTTTGCAGTGCTCAACCGGCGTGGTTGGGGTGTCGACTTCAACCAGTTCTACGCCGCCAGCCGTCTCGCCGGTACAGGCCATCTTTACGATTGGGACGCCTTGCGGAAGGTCGAGGCCGAGAATGGCTTCGAAGTGCCGACCGGCCGGCTGCCCGTGGTGCTTTACGGACACAAGATTCTCGGCAGCCTCCCCTACGCCGTGGCGCGAGCCATATGGATGGCCGGCGGTATCGCGGCCCTGATGGTTTTCGCCGCCGCCTGGCCCGGCGCCCGGCGACTGCTCATGATGGTTGCGCTGGCATGGTCCATGCCCGCAACCCTGGGCCTTCTGTATGGCCAGGATGTCCCCTTTTGGCTGATGTTCTTCACCGCCGGTCTGCTGTTGATGGAGAGAAAGAGACCCTGGAGCGCCGGCGTTGTGTTCTCGCTCTGCATCTCGAAGTTTCACCTCGCATTGGGGATTCCCGTCATGCTGGCGGCTCAGAAGCGTTGGAAAACGCTGATCGCCGGGGCCCTGGCTGTTTCGGCGTTGATCGCCCTTTGCTTTCTGATCGAAGGGCCCGGATGGCCGCTCCAGTACGCGAAGATCTCGCAAATGCCGGAATTCTCGCCTGCGTCCCAGCGGATGCCAAGCCTCTACGGCATAGCTTCCTGGCTCCCATGGCCGGCGGCAGCGGAGATTGCCGGCGCGGTTGCCATCGTGCTGCTCCTTTGGGCGGTGTGCCGGGGCAGCACCGATCTGGGGATGTCCGGCGCGGCGGCGGCCGCGTGCGGTCTCCTCCTCGGGCCCCATGCTTATGCGGGCGATTGCGCGCTCCTGATTCCGCTCTCGGTCCTGACCATCCAGCGGCCAGGTGTGCCGCCCTGGCTGAAGGTCTGGGCCGTTGTGCTGCTCTCATCCGCGCCGGTGCTGCTGCTGGTCTTGCAGAAACCTTTCCTGGGGCAGGTGTTGATCGTGGCGTTTGTGGTCACCGCGATCATTGTCGGGAGGGCTAATCGAAGATGACGGTCTTGCCGGCGTAGTGTAGAATCCGGTGCTCCAGGTGCCAGCGCACGGCGCGCGAGAGCACCATGCGCTCCAGGTCGCGGCCCTTCTGGACCAGGTCGCCTACCTGGTCGCGGTGCGACACGCGGACGACGTCCTGCTCGATGATGGGACCGTCGTCCAGGACCTCCGTCACGTAATGGCTGGTCGCTCCAATCAACTTGACGCCCCGGTGATACGCCGCCTGGTAGGGACGCGCGCCGCTGAACGCCGGAAGAAACGAATGATGCACGTTGATGATGCGTTGCGGATACCGCGCCACGAACGCCGGCGAGAGCACCTGCATGTAACGCGCCAGCACGATCAACTCGATTCCATGCTCTTCCAGCAGCGCCAGTTGGGCTTGCTCCGCCTGCGCTTTACTGGCCGCATCCACGGGCACGTAATGGAACGGGATACCGTAGAAACCGGCCAGCTCGCGGGCGGTGGCGTGGTTGCCCACGATGAGGGGAATGTGGCAGCGCAACTCTCCGATGGCGTGCCGGTACAGCAGGTCCAACAGGCAATGCTGGTGCTGAGAAACGAAAATGGCGGTGGCGGGCCGGGCCGCCGAATATGCCAGCCGCCAATCCATCTGAAAGCGATCGGCCAGCGGTTGAAAATCCTTGCGGAATCCCGCGTCGTCCAGGGCGAAATCCGCCAGGTCCCACTCGACGCGCATGAAGAACAGGCCCAGATCGTTGTCCTGGTGCTGATCGGCGTGGAGAATATTCGCTCCTTGCGCGTACAGAAAACTGGAGATCCCAGCGACAATTCCTTTGCGGTCGGGGCAATGAATCAAGAGTATGGCGGAGTCCGGCATCTCTCTTGGAGACCCTACTTCCGGCACACCGCCGTCAGAAACCGCGCGTCGGGGCTGCGGTATTCCTTCAGGATCTCGAGGCCCCCCTGCTCGTGCAGCAGCCAGCGGAAGGCTTGCGGCGTGTAGACGTACGCGAAGTTCATTCCAATGCGCTCGCCACGCTCCATGGGAATCTCCTGGCCCGCGACGGTCGCCGAAAGGTCCCGGCCCGCGCGAAAGTGCCGCGTGATCAGGTGCAGTCCCTCGTGGCGCTCGTCGCGCTTGTGGTTGAACCGGAATTCGCCATCGTCGCGGCCGATCCCCAGGTTGGCGAACAACGCCGATGCGAAATTCCGCGTCGCCGGGCGGTCGCGGTAGGCCAAGGACTTCTGCTCGTCGTACAGCTCGCCATCGATAATCAGCCGGTCCTCCGGCTTCATGCACTGCGCCAGATAGCGGATTTCCCCCAGCGGATCGAACGCGCCCATGGTGTTGCCCGACATGATGAATAGCCGCGGCGGCTCGGCGGCGTCGGCCGCGTAGACCAGGTGCACGGGGCTCGAGATGTCGGCCTTGATCCCCACGGTTTCAATATCCTCGTCGTCGGCTCCGGCGCAGGCCATTTCGAGCAGCGCCTGGCTGGCATCCACGGGGAAATACAGGCACTCGAATCCGGCGTCTTTCAAAGCGCCCATCAGCACCCGGTCGCGCGCTCCATCCCCGGCGCCGAAGCTGATCACCGGAATCCGCGTGCCGAATGGCTTCACCATGGCGGGGACGTCCGCCGAAAGCTCCTGCCAGGTCTCCCGCAGCCCGCCATACATGTCGGGGTCCTGGCTCAAAGTTGCCCACGCCATGGCTGAACGAGGAAACCAGAAGAAAAACTTCTCCGGCAGGTCGCGAGCCTGGATGGCCTCCGCGAATTCCTCTGCGATGTCCGTTTCCGAGAGGACGACTTCTACTTTCATAAAGAACCACCACTATTATGACAGGGTTATGACAGGCTACAGCCCCATCACTTGCAGGCCCGCGTCCACGAACAGAATATTGCCGGTGACGCCGCGTCCCAGATCGCTGGCCAGAAACACCGCGGCATCGGCGACTTCCGCCGGCTCAGTGTTGCGCCGCAGCGGGGCGCGGCTCGGGACGGCGTCCAGAACGGCCGAGAAATCCTTGATGGCGCGGGCCGAGACCGTCTTGATAGGCCCCGCGGAAATCGCGTTCACGCGGATCTTCCGCGCCCCCAGCTCGCTCGCCAGGTATCGCATGGCGGCTTCCAGCGAAGCTTTCGCCACGCCCATCACGTTGTAGCCGGGAAGCACGCGCGTCGCGCCCAGGTAGGTCAGCGTGCTCAGCGAGCCGCCGTCCCGCATGAGCGGCGCGGTCGAGCGCGCCACCGCCACCAGCGAATAAGCGCTCACCTCCTGCGCCAGCAGAAAGCCCGCGCGCCCGGTCTCCAGAAACGGCCGCGTCAGGTCCTCGCGGTTGGCGAATGCCAGGCTGTGCACCACCGCGTCGAGCGGGCGGCCGAGCGCGCCCAGCGATTCCGCGAGCGCCGCCAGTTCCTCATCCCGGGTGACATCGCACGGCAGAATGGCCGCCACGTTCAAGTCCGTGGACAACTCTGCGATGGCCTCCTTCTGGCGGTCGCCCAGATAGGTCAGCGCCAGGGTGGCGCCTTCCCTCGAAAACGCCTGGGCGATGGAATACGCCAGGCTCCACTTGTTCGCAATACCCAGAATGAGGGCCAGTTTGCCCTCCAACAGCTTGGACATGAATCTCTCAGTCTACCGCAGCGCCACTGGTCTTCCGCCCTGCTCCTTGCTCCGCTGGGCCGCGTCCATGAACGCGAACATCTCGAGCGTCTCGTCATTCGCCACCGGAGGCTTGCCGGTCTGGAAAAATTTCACAATCTCCATCACCAGCGGGCGATAGTCGGCCGCCTCCGCCGCTTTTGGATGGCTCTCCACCACCTCCTTCGCCCGGAACACCACCGCACCGTAATCGCTGTACGGCCGGATGGCCCGCACCGTGCCGATCCTTCCGTCTTTCCAGCGGCCCACTACTAGGTCGGCATCCGGCCCGGAAGTCCGGCTGACGGTCTCGCAGCCCGGGCCCAGCAACGTATAGAGAACCTCGACGGGATGGATCGCATACCACGAGAGGTCCAGGTAGTGATGCGGCTCGAACGGCCCCGGCCCCCAGGTGGCGGCGCCCGTGGCGTCCGGAAATTTCATGGCGGCGCCGATCGCGCCATAGCGCAGGCTCGACGAGCTGAACCACGTCACGCCGGCCTCTTTGGCCAGCCGCGCGATCTCGCGCGCGTCTTCGAGCGTCGCGGCCAGCGGCTTATCGATGAACAGCGGCTTGCGCGCCGCGATCACCGGCCGCGCCTGCTCCAGGTGGACGCGGCCATCCACGCTCGACAGCAGCACGCCGTCCACCTTCGCCAGCAGCGCGGGGATATCGGCCACAATCTCCACGCCCCACTTGGTCCGGATGTCTTCGGCGTACTGGTCCACGCGCGTGATGCTACTCTCGATATCCTTGCTGCCGCCCTTGTATGCGGCCACCACGCGCGCTCCCGCCACATGGTCCGGCGCGCCCGGGTCTTCGTTCAGCAACTTGGTGAAGGCCGGAACATGCGACGTGTCCGTTCCGATGACGCCCAGCCGGAAATCGGCGGCCGAGGCGCCGAGCGCAGCCAGCAGAATGAGAGTTGGTCTCACGTAGGGCATTGTACACTGGGTTCGAGACCGCATGGACCTCACCACCCCGCTCACCTATGTGAAAGGAATCGGCCCGGCCCGCGCGGCCATGGGGGCCAAGGGTCTCGTCACCGTCGAAGACCTGCTGGGCTACGTGCCCTTCCGCTACGAGGACCGCAGCAACATGAAGACCATCGCCCAGCTCGCTCCGGGCGAAATGGCCACGGTCATCGCGGATGTAAGCTCGGCCAGGCTCTCTGGCTTCCGTCGCCGCAACCTGGGCCTGTTCGAGGTGCGCTTCACCGACGCCTCGCGCGCCACGCTGGCGGGCAAGTGGTTTCACGGCGGCTATCTGGCCAATGTGTTCTCCGCCGGCATGAAGGTGGCGCTCTACGGCAAGGTCGAATTCGACAGCTACTCGGGGGACCTGACCATGCTGCATCCCGAGTTCGAAATCCTCTCGGGCGACGATGAGGACGGCGAAGCCACGCTCCACGTCGGCCGCATCGTCCCCATCTACGAAGGCGTTTCGAAGCTCACCACGCGCATCCTGCGGATCTTCACGCACCGCGTGCTGGAAGCGCTCGCGCCCCTGGAAGACCCGCTCCCCAAGTATCTGCGCCAGCGCCTCAAAATGCCCGACCGCTGGACCGCCATCCAGCAGATCCACTTTCCGCCGCCCGATTCCGACCTGCGCCTGTTCAACGCTTTCCGCTCGCCCGCGCAGTTCCGCCTCATCTTCGAAGAGTTCTTCTGGCTGGAGTGCGGCGTGGCGCTCAAGCGCGGCAAGGCCCGCACGCTGCCCGGCATCGCCTTCCAAATCGACCACCGGGTGCGCGAACGGGTCAAGGCCATGCTGCCCTTCAAGCCCACCGGGGCGCAGAAGCGCGTCATCCAGGAGATCGCCGGCGATATGAAGGAGCCGCATCCCATGAATCGCTTGCTGCAAGGCGACGTGGGCAGCGGCAAGACCATCGTGGCTGCGGAAGCCGCGGTGATCGCCATCGAGAACGGCTACCAGGTGGCGGTCCTGGCGTGCCAGGCAAACACAGCGATATGGTGAAAGGGGGAATTATGAACCGAATCGTTCTTGTTGCGGCGGCTCTGCTCGCCGGCTTCATCGGCGGTATTCTCGGCGCCCTTGTAATGCGCTCCGGTGAACAGGCGCACCCGGGGCAGCCGATTCGGGCCCGCAGCTTCGAGCTTGCAGACGAGTCCGGACGGGTGGTGTCGTTTTGGGGTATTGACAAACGTCAGAACGCCGTCCTGGCTTTCGGAAGTCATTGGCCCAAAACACCGCGAGGCGGAGGTGCCGTTCCCGACCGTCCGCCCCTCGCACTCGACGATCCGGACAACCAGCGGGCTGCAATCGGAGTGGTCAACGATAGCCCGTTTCTGAGTTTGCGGGGAACAGACGGGAAGACACGGGCAAGTCTCGACCTCAGCGAATACGGGAAGCCGGCCCTGTGGATGGCGGACGAGACCGGTCTGAGGGTGCATCTAGGGGTTGAGGGCAGCGATACGCCAGGCCCCCAAGATAATGACTGGAGCCTCGCTTTCTACCCGGAAAGAGCGAGGATCGGAATGTATACTGAGAAGGATGGGGGACAGACGTATGTCCGAGGACGTTTCGCCGTTCATAGGGACAAGATAAAGTATCCATACCAACAGCCAAAGTGAAGCTGCGGCGATCACCTACGCGAGCGGTCGTAGGAACAGCGGCATGGTGCGGGCGACCTACACGAGCACGCCGCACGCGACACCCAGCGTTACCAGTCTGTCGCCGACATCGGGCGCGGCGGGCGTGCAGGTCATCATTTCCGGTACGGGTTTCGGATCGGCGCGAGATACGGGGGCCGTGTGGCTGGGCAGCACCTATAGCACGGTGGTGAGTTGGAGTGACACGCGGGTTGTGGCCACGGTCGCCTCCAATTCCACGTCCGGAACTGCCCAGGTGCAACAGGGTGGAGCCTGGTCCAATGCCGTGGCTTTCAACGTAAGTACCGCGACGATTTTCAGCGTTACGCCGGCCAGCGGCGTGCCCGGAACCCCGGTGACGATCGCGGGTTCGGGCTTCGGCGCCTCCCAGGGCTGCGGCCAGGCTCGGCTTGGCACCGCCAATGGCGTGGTACAAAGCTGGAGCGATACGCAGGTGGTCGCTCTGGTGGCCAATGGATCCACTTCCGGTCGAGTTTGCCCTCCAACAGCTTGGACATGAAACTCTAAGTCTACCGCAGCGCCACTGGTCTTCCGCCCTGCTCCTTGCTCCGCTGGGCCGCGTCCATGAACGCGAACATCTCGAGCGTCTCGTCATTCGCCACCGGAGGCTTGCCGGTCTGGAAGAATTTCACAATCTCCATCACCAGCGGGCGATAGTCGGCCGCCTCCGCGGCTTTCGGATGGCTCTCCACCACCTCTTTCGCGCGGAATACCACCGCGCCGTAATCGCTGTATGGCCGGATGGCCCGCACCGTGCCGATCCTTCCGTCTTTCCAGCGGCCCACTACTAGGTCGGCATCCGGCCCGGAAGTCCGGCTGACGGTCTCGCAGCCCGGGCCCAGCAACGTATAGAGAACCTCGACGGGATGGATCGCATACCACGAGAGGTCCAGGTAGTGATGCGGCTCGAACGGCCCCGGCCCCCAGGTGGCGGCGCCTGTGGCGTCCGGAAATTTCATGGCGGCGCCGATCGCGCCATAGCGCAGGCTCGACGAGCTGAACCACGCCACGCCAGCCTCTTTGGCCAACCGCGCGATCTCGCGCGCGTCTTCGAGCGTCGCGGCCAGCGGCTTATCGATGAACAGCGGCTTGCGCGCCGCGATCACCGGCCGCGCCTGCTCCAGGTGGACGCGGCCATCCACGCTCGACAGCAGCACGCCGTCCACCTTCGCCAGCAGCGCGGGGATATCGGCCACAATCTCCACGCCCCACTTGGTCCGGATGTCTTCGGCGTACTGGTCCACGCGCGTGATGCTGCTCTCGATATCCTTGCTGCCGCCCTTGTATGCGGCCACCACGCGCGCTCCCGCCACGTGGTCGGGTGCGCCCGGGTCTTCGTTCAGCAACTTGGTGAAGGCCGGAACATGCGACGTGTCCGTTCCGATGACGCCCAGCCGGAAATCGGCGGCCGAGGCGCCGAGCGCAGCCAGCAGAATCAGAGTTGGTCTCACGTAGGGCATTGTACACTGGGTTCGAGACCGCATGGACCTCACCACCCCGCTCACCTATGTGAAAGGAATCGGCCCGGCCCGCGCGGCATTGTAATCGCTCATGGTCTCAGGTCCTGCTGGTATACTCGTAGTGGAGGTGAAGCGGTGGCCCAAGTGAATCGCCAGCAAAAGGACGGCGAGCCGGAGAACCGTCCGGCGACGGTTCCCTATGCCTCCTCCGGGCACCCTTCAATCGAACAATTGATGGCTGAGCAGGGCACGGGGCCTATCGCTGACGTGTCCGTGCTTCACGGGGACTTTTGGCCGGAAGAGGAATCCGTCGAAGAATTCGTGGCGACGATCCGCGAATGGCGCGGCCACAAGCGAACTGACCCGTCCGCATGATCAAAGTCGTCGCCGATACAGACGTCGTTTCATACGTCTTCAAGAATCATCCTTTCGGTTCCCGTTACGATGCAGAACTTGCCGGTCACATCACGTTAATCTCGTTCATGACCGTTGCCGAAATCGAGCGATGGGTGCTTCAATACCGGTGGGGCAAACAGCGAATTCAATTGCTCCGCACATTCCTCCAACGGTTCACTGTGGTGCCGTCAAGTCCGGACCTCTGCCGCAAGTGGGCTGAGGTAATGGTAACGGCACAAGCGGCCGGCCGCAGGATCGAGAGCGCCGATGCCTGGATCGCCGCCACAGCACTGCTGCATGACGCGCCGCTGCTCACCAACAACAGGAACGACTATCTCGGCGTGGCGGGCCTGACGCTGATCTCCCACGCCCCGTAACCCCCATGGCTGAAAGCTGATAGCTGAAAGCTTCTTTTGCATTACACTGGGTTCGAGACCGCATGGACCTCACCACCCCGCTCACCTATGTGAAAGGAATCGGCCCGGCCCGCGCGGCCATGCTGGGGGCCAAGGGTCTCGTCACCGTCGAAGACCTGCTGGGCTACGTGCCCTTCCGCTACGAGGACCGCAGCAACATGAAGACCATCGCCCAGCTCGCTCCGGGCGAAATGGCCACGGTCATCGCGGATGTCAGCTCGGCCAGGCTCTCCGGATTCCGCCGCCGCAACCTCGGCCTGTTCGAGGTGCGCTTCACCGACGCCTCGCGCGCCACGCTGGCGGGCAAGTGGTTTCACGGCGGCTATCTGGCCAACGTGTTTTCCGCCGGCATGAAGGTGGCGCTCTACGGCAAGGTGGAATTCGACAGCTACTCGGGGGACCTGACCATGCTGCACCCCGAGTTCGAAATCCTCTCGGGCGACGATGAGGACGGCGAAGCCACGCTCCACGTCGGCCGCATCGTCCCCATCTACGAAGGAATTTCGAAGCTCACCACGCGCATATTGCGGGTCTTCACGCACCGCGTGCTGGAATCGCTCGCGCCCGTGGAAGACCAGCTCCCGCAGTATCTGCGCCAGCGTCTCAAAATGCCCGACCGCTGGACCGCCATCCGGCAGATCCACTTTCCGCCGCCCGATTCCGACCTCCGCCTGTTCAACGCTTTCCGCTCGCCCGCCCAGTTCCGCCTCATTTTCGAAGAGTTCTTCTGGCTGGAGTGCGGCGTGGCGCTGAAGCGCGGCAAGGCCCGCGCGCTGCCCGGCATCGCCTTCGCAATCGACCACCGCGTGCGCGAACGCGTCAAGGCCATGCTGCCCTTCAAACCCACCGGGGCGCAGAAGCGCGTCATCCAGGAAATCGCTGGCGACATGAAGGAGCCGCACCCCATGAACCGCCTGCTGCAAGGCGACGTGGGCAGCGGCAAGACCATCGTAGCCGCGGAAGCCGCGGTGATCGCCATCGAGAACGGCTACCAGGTGGCCGTTCTGGCCCCCACCGAAATCCTGGCCGCGCAGCATGGCTACTACTTCAAGCAGATCCTCTCCAAGCTGGGCTATGTGACGGTGCTGCTCACCGGCTCGTTCACCAGCCGCGAAAAGGCGCAGCTCAAGAAGCTGGTGGCCGAGGGCCTGGCGCACGTGGTCATCGGCACCCACGCGCTGCTCGAAAAAGACGTCGAGTTCCACAAGCTGGGCCTCGCGATCATCGACGAGCAGCACCGTTTCGGCGTCCTCCAGCGCCTTGGCCTGGTCGAAAAGGGCGTCCATCCCGACGTGCTGGTGATGACCGCGACGCCCATTCCCCGCACGCTCGCCATGACCATATATGGTGACCTGGACGTCTCCGTCATCGACGAAATGCCGCCTGGTAGAAAGCCCATCGTCACCAAACACGCCACCGCCGACCTGGTCGAACAGGTCTACAGTTTCATGAAACGGCAGATCGACGCAGGCCGCCAGGCGTACGTGGTCTACCCGGTGATCGAAGAATCCGAAACCCAGGCCATGAAAGCCGCTCAGAAGATGTATGAGCACCTCTCGCGCGAAGTGTTCCCCGATATCTCCGTGGGCCTCATGCACGGCCGTCTCGGCGGCGATGAAAAAGAAGCCGTCATGCAGCGTTTCAAAGAGGGCCTCATCAAGATCCTGGTTTCCACCACCGTGATCGAAGTCGGCATGGATGTTGCAAACGCCAGCGTCATGGTGGTGGAGCAGGCCGAGCGCTACGGCCTGGCCCAGTTGCACCAGCTTCGCGGAAGGGTGGGCCGCGGCGCCGCCCAGAGCTATTGCATCCTGGTAACCGAGAAAATGAACGACGCCGCGCGCGAGCGCATACGCACACTGGTGGACTCCACCGACGGCTTCTACATCTCCGAAATGGACCTCAAGCTGCGCGGCCCCGGCGAGTTCTTCGGAACCAAACAATCGGGCCTTCCGTCGCTGCGGGTGGCCAACATCCTGCGCGACGCCGAAATCCTGGAGGTGGCGCGCCGCGAGGCCGTGGATTTCATCGCGCGTCCGCCTTCGCCCGACGAGCTCCGCCGCGCCGTCGCCTACATCCGCGACCACTGGCAGCGCCGCTACGGCCTGGTGACGGTGGGCTGATGCGGATCATCGCGGGAGAGTTCCGTTCGCGCCGCCTGAAGAGCATCCATGGCTCCGCCACGCGCCCCACGCCCGACCGCCTGCGCGAGACCCTGTTCGACATCCTCGGGCCGCGCATCGCCGGCGCGACGTTCCTGGACGCGTACGCGGGGACGGGCGCCGTCGGCATCGAAGCCCTCAGCCGCGGCGCTGCCCACGCATTTTTTCTGGAGCGTAATCGTGCGGCGCTGGAAGCAATCCGGGAAAACCTTGCATCGCTGAGACTGGAGCCGCGCGCCACGGTGGTCGCCGGCCCGGTGCTTCTAACCCTCCCCAAGTACCACGCCGACATCGTTTTCCTCGATCCGCCCTACGGTCTGGAGCGCGAATACGCCGCGGTGCTGGAACTGCTCTCCGAGACTCCGCCAAAGATCTTGGTGGTGCAGCACTCCGTGCGGCTCGCGCTGGGCGACGTTTATGGAGTGCTGCGGCGCGCACGCATCGTGAAGCAGGGAGACAACGCGCTGAGCTTTTATGTGGCGGATGCAGTTCTTGAGAGCTAATGCACTACTGCACTCTCAGGCCTTCGCGGCCGGGCCCCCAAGTGGCACACTCCCGGACGTACATCGGCGTTTTAGTAATCGGGCACTTTGAGTTTGAGGCCTTCGATCATCTGATAGTGTTTTCGATTGAGGGTGACCAGGGTGAGCGCCCCCTCCATTGCGGTCGCCGCGACCAGGGAATCGAACACGTGGAGGCCGTGTGATTTTGCGTAGGTCCTCAGGAGCCGGTAAGCTCCTGTTCCGATGCTGCCGCTGAGCGGTATGACTGGGTACAGCGACAGGAATCCGTCAATCGTCGCGAGGTCCCGCTTGTCTCGAGCGCCGACGATAAGTTCCATCGCGGTCACTTGTGAAATCGACCATGGCTCGGCAAGACGATCAACGAACTTGATTGCGCCCGCGTTGCCTCGTGAAACGTCAATCAGGACATTGCTGTCGATCAGGAGCGGCATATGTTCGTTTTGTGCACGCCAGGAATCAGCCGTGGAGTTCGCGGCGAAGGCGATTTATGTATTCGACACTATCGGCCATGTCTTCACGATCTTTCCACATGCCGGCGAAGGGCGAATCGCCAATTGAGCGCGGCCTCCCCGAGGGCGTTTCTACTGGCACGTACACCTCAACCACCGTGCCCTCCTTGATCGGTACATCCTGAAGGGGCCTGAAAACGCCATTCTCGTATTTTGCAGGGATGGTCATGTTTATGTCTCCAGTATACTCCGTCGCGCGCCTGCTCGTGTTCAAGCGCCGAACCACCGTTCGACGTCTCAGCGGAAGGAGACCTATCAGGACTTATGGCGGATCGCAGCTCTAAAAAGGCGGGCGTCGGACTGTGGGACAATAAAAAATGGAGGTCCCTGCGTGGACGCCACGATCAAGGATCATGCGCTAGAGTTTCTCAAAGAGCTAGAAAAGACACTGAATGGCAAGCTGCTCGGCCCCGCCGACATGGAGTCTTGGATCCGCCGTACGGTCGCAGCGGCGAAGACTGACAATGGGCAGAAGCATTTACGCCTTCCGGAGGCCGCCTTTCTCAATGGGCAGGCTCTTCCGGTACTTTTTGACCTACTCATATCCTATGCTCGATTGTCAGGTGAACAGGCGCAACAGGCGTTGCTCAGTGAATACCACAGATCGACACCGAACCTCGCTCGGCAGTCGCCGATTAGGTGGGAGCGTCATCCTTTTCGAAAGATTCTAGGCGCCCGCGCCAGCGACATTTACCAGGGTTGGGCGAGCCCTGATAAGGGTGGCGCGTTGACAGAGAGTGTCCGGATTTCTCCCTCCGCGATCCGTTCCCGCATTCTATCTTGTTCGAGGGGAAATACTTCCCACGCGGCTCGCTGGAATTTGCCCAACGACAGACTGGTCACGGATATCTATCAGGCCTTCTTCTACCGTGGCCTGCCTCGGCTCGCCGCGGCCAAGGGGCACCCGGAATGGAACTACGACTACGCCTGTCTCATGGCCTATGACGCTTCACCCACGGGGACCCTCACTTCGGCGTGGACAGCCCTTCATCCCCGAACTCGCCGCAGCTTCTGGGAAGGTGCCAACGTGTACGTCATGATCCTCCGGGGTTCCCCGGCCACACCCGCCGGGCCCGCCTTCTAGCACGCCCACTCCGCGATTCGCGGACGGGCTGAACGATCTGCCGATGAACGGCCGCTCTCGGTCCCATCGAGTGGCGGGTGTGGCCCTGACCTCACTTCGCCTACCTCTTCCTGCCCGTGGCCTCCAGCCACTTCACGTAGTCAGCCCGCATTTTCTTATCACGGATGTGGTCTGGGTTCACCTTGTCGTACTCGAACGACTTGAACATCTCTTCCCGATATTCGGGATCGTCCTCGTCACCGGCCGTGATCGGCGTGTCGCGGGATCGATCCTCGGAGCGCTGATTGTAACTCGGTTTTTGGCACTTTGCCGAATGAGCTGAGGGCCCTTTCAAAGAGCGCATCGCTGTGTTGAGTGTATTCCAAACACATCTGGCTCTTCACCCGCTACGGTTTCTACTCAATCGCCTGCGCTAGGCAGGCAGATGTGGAACTAGGAGACAACGCAATGAGTTTCTACGTCTCAACCGCTCCCTGACGGTCGCGGCTCGGAATGAGGCCTCACTCGCGCAGAGACGCCCGCACGGCGCGCTCGAAGGCCCAGGCGCGGATGTGATTGATCTGCTCGTTCATGGTGCGCGAGAGCGGCACCATCTTCACGGCGGTGCGGATCAGATCCTCCTCGCTCACCGGCCGGCCTGCGAGCCGTGCTTTGGTCAGGGCCGACACCACACACTGCTCGATCTCGGCTCCAGCCCAGCCACCCGTGAACTGCGTCAGTTTTTCGAGGTCGAATCCGGCCACATCCACCCCCCGGCGGAGGAGGTGAATCTTGAAGGTCTCGATCCGTTCGTCCTCGCGCGGCAGGTCCACGAAGAACACTTCGTCGAAACGTCCCTTGCGAATCATTTCCGCGGGGAGAAGGTCGATCCGGTTGGCGGTGGCGGCCACGAACAGCCCGTGGGCCTTCTCCTGCATCCAGGTGAGAAAGAACGCGAAAATCCTGCCCTGCTCCCCGCCGGAATCGGTGGTCGAGAGCCCCGACTCGATCTCGTCGAACCAAAGCACCGCCGGCGCCATATCCTCCAGCAATCGGCACGCCTCCACGAATGCGCCTTCGGGCTTGCCATGTCTCCCGGAGAAGACTTCGACCATGTCTATCCGATAGAGCGGGATATTGAACGCGGACGCAATGGCTTTGACTGCGAGGCTCTTGCCGCAGCCTGGAATACCCATGAGGAGAACCCCCTTGGGCACAATTTCATTGGTCAGGCTGTCGCGCATTCGAAACAGCTCCCGGCGCTCCAGCAGCCATTTCTTCAGCTCCTCGAGGCCGCCAATGTCCCCGATGCCCGCACCTTCTGAAATATACTCGATCACCCCGCTCCGGCTCACCAGGAGGCGTTTTTCTTCCAGTAAGAGCGGCAGGGACTCAGGTCCCAGATGTCCGTGCGCGGCGAGGGCCCGGCGCAACGCGAAACGAGCTTCATCGAGCGTCAGCCCCAGCAGTGCGCCCGCTACCTGGTCGAGTGCCGCCTCGTCGATAGAGCCGCGAGCCTCTTCCCGCAGCACCTCGACTAGCTCGACCCGATCAGGCGGCCGAAGCTCCAGAAACACCACACTCCGCTCGATTTCCTCCGGAATGAATGCCACCGGGGAGGTAATCACCACGAACTTCCGCTGGTCCAAACAGCTTTCGTAGACGTCCCGCAGACGGCGCCGGACCTCTGGAGATTCCCTCAGCGGTTCATGGAAGTCCTTGAGGTGGAAGATAGCGGCGCCGTGGTGTGCGGCGATGAAGTCCAGAGCCTGGCGAGGAGCCTCGGTGCCGGCCTCGGCTGCTTCGTGATCGCGGCGGAGACCATCCGTGAGACTCCAGGTCCAAACGGGCACCGGCGAGGCGAATAGCCCCACGGCCACCTCTCGCAGCACCCTTGCGACCCGCTGTTCTTCGGCGGTGCGGATGTACGTGAGTGGCCGGCCGGACTGGAAGGCCCCCCAAATCGTCTTGGCCGCCCGGCTTTCGGATGCTGCTTGGGTAATCACCTTTATCATTATGGACGAACGGCCGTGCAATATAGACGAACCGCGCCGGAATTTTGGATTAAGATAGATCCGAACCGCTATGCTGCGCCGAACCTTGCTGCTGGCCTTCGCCGTGGTTCTGACGGCTACGGCCCAGAAGTACGCCGGCCCGCGCCCTCCCAAGGCGGACCTCCCCTATCTGAAGCACGCCGAGAACCTCATTCCCACCGAAGCCGCCGAGGCCAAGGAGGAGAAGAAGAAGGACGATATCCTCTACGTCATCGATGGCGCCAACTCCTCCGCCAGGACGCCGCTGGCCTCGCCCATCTTCCTGTTGCTGGCCGCCAAGCTGGTCCCCGAACGCCTCCAGCTCTTCAAGCTCGATTCCAAAAGCGACCGCCGCGAGATCCTGTTCTCGCCCAAGCACCCGCCCAAGGCCATCCGCGTCGAGGTGACGCGTCTCGGCTCCGACCTGTATCGAATCGAGGTGGACGAAAGCCTGGAGCCCGGCGAATACTCGCTCAGCCCGGAAGGCTCCAACCAGGTCTTCTGTTTTCAGGTGTTCTAGTGTGGGCAAACCGGGTACAGCCATCCAATTCCAAAAGGCGGAATTGGTGGCAGTCCCCGCTTTGCAGTTAAGCTGGCTGCGAATTCTTGACGATGCGCTCCCGAATGTCCTTGAGCTCCGCTCGGCTCTCCATCCCGATGGTGAAGGCGTCCACGGCGCCCTGGCTCAGGGTGAAGCGGAGCGCTTCGTCCACGCGATCGCGCATCTGCCCCTCCGCCAGGATCTTCATGCCGATGATGCCCTTCCCCGCGGCCCTCAGCCGCGCCAACAGCTTGAGCATGTCCGGCGTGGAGGTATCCATGCGGCTGCTCATGGAATTGATGCGCGCCTGGCAGACCTCCAGCCAGGGGCTTTTGATGGCGATCTCCATGGCGCCGACGGAGTGGCAACTGATGCCCATGGTGCGCACGATCTTCTTTTCCTTGGCTTCGGACAGCACCTCCATGGGGCCCTTATCCAGCTCATCCCACTTGGGGCTCATGCGGGAATGCAACAGGAGGATGTCGATGTAGTCCGTTCCCATCTCCTGGCGGAAGCGGTCCAGATCGGCCTTCATGGCGTCGGCGGTGCGGGCCGTGGCCTTAGTCTGGATAGTGACCTTCTCCCGCGGGATCTTCTTCAACGCCAACTTTATGGCGGCGTGGCTGCCATAGGAATCGGCGCAGTCCCAGTAGAACAGGCCGTTGTCGAAGCCGTCCCACCAGAGGTCCGCAACGCCATCGGCGCCCAGCTTGCGCATCTGGTTGGAGCTGTGTCCGCCGCCGAAGGTGCCGGTGCCCATGGCCAGTCGCGAGACTCTCACTTTGGCGGGGCCGAGTTCGATGACGTTGTTGGCGTGGAGCGGAGCCGCCGGCCACGCCGCCGCGGGGAAAGCCGCCGCGGCTCCTAACGCCAGACTATGCTTAAAGAATTCACGTCGATTCGTTTGCTGCATGGCTATCTCCCGGTATCCAGTAACAATATCATAAGCCTTACTGCTTCGTGGCGGCCATCCCGGCATCCACCGGGATCTTCACGGCAGCGACGCTGACGGCGTGAACGGCCAGCCGTGCCTTCTGCAAGCTTTCGTTGATGGCCTTGCGCTGGGCCTCGGAGCGGTTGGCCCCTCGGGCGGCCGTCTCCAGACCCGACATCAGCTTGGCCAATTCGGCCGCGGTTCTGGCCCCCGCGGATCCGGCCGCGTGGCATTTCGCACACAGCTCCACGACGTGCGACGGTTGCACGGGCGAGAGCGGATCGCTGGCCGCCCGGATGTTGTGAACGCCATGGCAATCCACGCACTCCGCCGCGTGCGGGCTGTTCGCCGCCAGCCGGGCGGCATGCACGCTGGTCCGGTACACGGAGAGCTGGTCGCTGTGGCAACGCCCGCAGTAGTCGGGTATCCCGGCGCGCGTGACCCGGACCTGGAAGCCGCGGCTGGCGTTCATCGAGATGTTTGGGTCCTCCTCTTGGGAATCGCCGCCATGGCAGGCGTCGCAGCTCTGCCCATTCTGATAGTGGACGTCGTCCTTGAAGACCTCGCTCATGCCTTCGATGACGCTATGACACTCGAAGCAGGTGTCCTTGCCGGCGGCGCCGGCGGCGCCGGCAAGAAAAAGAATCAGCGATAAGACCGTGATGCGCATGGTCGCCGTGAATTCGGAGTCTATTATCGCATATAACGGTCTGCTCGCACGAGCCCGCTACACCTTGACGATGCTCCTGAGCACCTTGTCCCAAGGCTCGCGGTACGGCCGGTAGCACATGGCGGCAGCTTCCTTGTCGCCGATGACCTCCTGCTTGTCGGGGTCCCAACGAACGGCGCGCCCGAGACGAAGGGATATGTTGGCGAGATTGCACGCGACTGCGACGTGATGGCCGTCTTCCACTTCGCACAGCGGCCGCTTGCGGGATCGAATGCAGTCGATCCAGTCGCGTTTGTTCAGCGCCATGGTGTCCTCCCCCTGCGGCGTGGGCTTGGTTTGCGATGAAGGGTTTCTTGGGCGCCGGCCCCAGCCACATGTCGTAGTCCAGGTCGGCGGGCGGGTCCTGGACGGGCGTTTTGCCGAATCCCGGATAGATGTTGCGCGCCTCCACCCTGCGCACCAGGCTGATCTTTCCGAGCACCCCGCTCTCGACGATCTTCTTGGCTCCCGCAACTCCCGCGCCGTGGCGGCGCTGGGTGCCCACCACCACCACATGAAACCGCGCCGGGTGGTTTGCGTGTTCGTCATGTCATTCACTTCCTGTCCTCCCACTGCAATGTATGCACGGAATCGGCCGGTAAATCCACATCCAGAGCGCTTGATCCCAGAAGCAACTGAATGCGCTTCTCCGGACCGCGATTGGAGAGCACCACCACCAGGCTCCCATCCGGATTGCGGAATCCGGCATGCGAGACGGCGCCCGTGGAGGTTTCGGCCGCGCTGTCGGCCAGTCCGTCGGTGCCGAAGACCTTGGCTCCGCGCTTCACGTGTTTCGAGTAGTGCGCCAGCGCCCAAAACCGCGCGCTGCGCGTTACCTTGTGGGTGTCATTCTCCACGGTGATTACGCCAGCCCCCATCCTGCGCACCCGTGCCTGCTCCGCTGCCGGAGTCTGCCATTCCCCCCGCCCCTTCCCGGCGGCCGATATACGGAGTTCCATACTCGTCGAGCGCGATATTCCACATGGTGATCGACTGGCACCAGTTTCTGAAAACGCTGTTGGCCCATTCCGCCCACGGAGCCCAAGCCGTCATCTGGTCGCCGCCCGATGGGTTGGCCTGCCCCGGAGCCCGCCGCGGTCCACCCTCGGTAAAATAGGCGTGCTTTTGAGGAAACGCATTGTGCACCTGCGTCATCGCCGTGACCTCGCCCGCATACCCGTGCCAGGCTACGCCGTCAGCGTACTCATAGACCTCCGGGTCGCTGAGTTCGGCGATGGCGCGGCCCCACAGGGAAAAATTGTGATCCAGAACCCAGATTTTGGTCGGGCAGTTGGCCTTGCGGAACAGAGGACCCAGGTACGCCCTCACAAACAATATTTCATCCTCCTGCGCCCACAGGCAGGAGGGATACCGGCCATCCACGGTGGTATCGACCTCGTTCTGGATCGTGATGGCGTCCATGGCGACGCCTTCAGCCTTGTACGCCTCGAGGAACTTCAGCACATACCGTGAATACGGCTCCAAGGTGCTCTTTCGTATCGTCCCACCCAGCATGGAACGGTTGAACTTCATCCATCCCGGCGGACTCCAAGGCGATGAGAAAAGGAATAAATCCGGATTCAGCTTGCGCGCATCCCTGAGCACGGGAAGAATGTAGGCTTTGTCGTGATCGATCGAGAACTTCTTCAGCTCCGGATCGTCCTGATCGCTGTCGTCGAAGCTGTAGACCGTCCTCGCATAGTCGCTCGACCCGGTGCACGTCCGGCAGACGTTCATGGCCATCTCGCCGGGAGCGAAAAGCTCGTGCATCAAGGCCGCCCGCTGGTCGCCGGGAAGCTGGCTCAGCACCCAGCAAGACGCATCCGTCAGCGCCGCGCCAAAGCCCAGCATCTCCTGCCGGGTGGTCGCCGGATCGAGCGCGATCGCATCGGAGGCGACCTCAGTCACGGGCTTCCACGCGAGCGGGTCGCCCAGCACATGCCGCCGGTCCCGGAAAGTGCCCCAAATCCGCACCGGCCCTGCGTTATCGGCCCAGGCCTGAACCCGGCTCGATACTGCCAATGCAGCCGCGGTTGCCGAAGCTGCCTTGAAAAATCCTCTGCGTGAAGTATTCGCCATTTTTCTCTCCTTAGACATGGGGTTACATCCAACTCAGGTTGGTAATGGAGTTGGCCGGCAGGGAAACCTCGGTCATCAGGTTTCCCAGCCGTAACTGTGTCTTGCGCGCGGCGCCAGTGTTGCTCACAACCAAGGTCTTGGTATCGTCCGGGTTGACGAATGCCGCGTGCGCGACTCCTTCCAGGGCGCCCTGCGTATCGAAGCGCTTCGATCCGCGGTGCGCCGCGTGGGTATAGTGCTTCATGGCCCAATAGCTGCCGCTGCGGGTGATTTCTTTGGTCTTGGAATCGATGGTAATAAAGCCGCGGCCGCTGAACGGCCCAATGTTCGGTTTGCCGTTTTCGTCGAGCACCAGGTTCCAGACAATGATGCACTTCAGCCAGTTGCGCACGGCATTGGCGGCGCCCACGCCGGCGCGCGCAATGGCCTCCGCGGACTGCGGATCGCGGCGAGGCCGCCGGCCGCCGGCCGCCGGTTCCGCCGGCAGGCTCGGGACCGGCGCCGCCGGGAGCGCCGGCTCCAAATGTCATGGGGCCGACCAGCGAGAACGTGGCTTCAAAGCCGCCTTCGGTCGAATACATGTTCTTGTCCGGGAACAGGTCGTGCACCCGGCTCACCGCGGTGACCGAACCCACATACGGATGCCACGCCACACCATCGGTGTAGCGGCTGACCAAGGGGTTCTCGAGCTCATTCATTACCCGGCCCCAGAGATTGAAGTTATGATCCAGTATCCAGATCTTGGTGGGGATCTTGCTCTGCTCGAGGGCCGGGCCGAGATGCTGGCTAACGAACACGATCTCGTGTTCCTGCGCCCAGACGCACGCGGGCATGCGCCCGTCCTGATCGGTGTCGGCCTCATTCTGAGGCGAGATTGCGTCGACCGGTACGCCCTCGGCCTGGTAGCTCTGTAGGAACTTCACCAGGTACTTGGCATACGCGGGGAAGTTCCTGGGCTTGAGCGAGCCGCCCAACATGGTTCCGTTGGCCTTCATCCAACCCGGAGGGCTCCATGGCGAAGCAAACAGGAACAGACCCGGGTTGTACTTGCGCGCGGTCCGCAACTGCGGAAGGATGTACGCTTTATCGTGATCGATCGAGAAGCGTTGCATGTCGGGGTCAGGATCGCCCTCGTCGTAGCTGTACATGGTGGCGGCGTAGTCGCTCGACCCGACGCAAATGCGCGTCACTTCCAGGCCCAGCTCGGAGGGATCGTACAGCTCGCGCAGGAACTTCTCGCGCGAAGGGGCATCGAGCTGGTTGATCATGTACGCGGAAGCGTCCGTGAGCGCGCCGCCGAAGCCCAGCATGTCCTGGTACGTCCTGGAGGGGTCGAGCACGATGGCCTCGTTCGACGATCCTTCAGCCGGCTGCCATTTCAGGGCCGGCTCCTCCGCAAACCTCTTCGTATCCGCCGTTTGCCGGACGGCTATGGCGCCTGCCGGCTGCGCCCAAGCCGGCGCTACCCCGGACAGCGCCGTTACTCCGCCTGCCACCAGGCCGGCAAACTCCCGGCGATTGATTCGCTCAGACATAAGTCAACCTCACTTTGTATGTTATATCGGGTCTCTACGGCATCGAATCAGAACTCAAACCGAAGCGACGTTGCCAGGATGCGCGCCGGCCGCGTGGCGTTCGGCATACCAATGTCCGTGTTGACCATCTTGGTGGGGTCGCCGCTGGCGCTGAAGTTGGGACTGGTCTGCCATCCGCTGAACTCAACCTGGTTGAAGACGTTGTACGCCTGAAGCGCGAGCTTGAACGCCCGCCTTTCGCTCTTGCCCACGGGGATGGCCTTGGTGAAAGTCACGTCCCAATTGCTGAACCCCGTGCCCATGATGGCGTTATTGCCCATATTCCCAATGCTGCCCGGGAAGGGCAGCGCGAAGGCCGCCGGGTTGATGATCCGTCCTCGTCCCACCGGGATATTGGCCATGGGATCGCCGACCATGATGCAGCGGGGCGTCAAATTGGACGAGCCGGTGATCTCCGCGCCCGTTGAACTGCCGCAGGCAGGAGTGATCGGCGGCCCGCTCTGGGCCAGCGTGATTCCGGACAGCGTATAGTTGTCCGTGAAAATGCCCAGCAGCTTGCTGTTGAACCGTTTTCCAAGGTTCGAAAGGTCGTACGAGTAGTTGATCGCGAGAAGGTTCTTGCGGTAGTTGCTGTTCGGCCCGTAGAACCACGAGGTGTTGTTCGGAACCAGATTGTTGAAAGCGGTGACACCCAAGGACTTCGAGAAGGTGTACGACCCCCCGAACATGAGGCCATTCGAAAACCGACGTTGTAGCGACATCTGAAAGCCATTGTAGTTGCTAAAGCCCTGGGTTATATCCCGATAGTTGTTGCCATAGCCGGGAAGGTTCACGCGCAACAAATTGTCGGTCAGCGTTTTGCCCGTTGTAGGATCGATATTGTTGAATCTCGCTCCCAGCGGGATCGCATTGAGGTTGGTGCCTCCCGACATATTCAGGTTGTAGCCCCAATTGCCGACGTAGCCCACTTCTACAACCATGCTGCCTGGGAGGGAGCGCTGAACCATCAGACTCGCGTTCTGCACGCGGGTAAACGGGACGTTTCCGTAAAGGGCGGGGCTGATGCTGGTGGGGCCGACCAAGGCGCTCGACGCAGCGCCGGACAGTGAGCTGATGTTGCTGTAATACACGTATGGAATGTAGGTGAGCGGCGGTACGCCGGACATGTTGTACACCTGGTTGCCCTCCAGCCGGTCGTACACAATGCCGAAACCACCCCGCATGGCCATCTTGCCGTCGCCGAACACGTCCCAGGCAAAGCCGATTCGCGGACCGGGAGCAATGGCTCTCATCGTGTAGGCGTACTTCGACACTCCGTTTTGGCCCAGCACCTGCATGCCGGTGGCCGGGTTGCCGGTTCCGGGAACAAACAGGCCAATCGCGTTGGCTGGCGCCAGGTTGCCGGTGACCGGGTCCCGCGCAAAACGGCTGGCCCCCGGACAGGCCCCGGTCACCGTGACGTTGCAGTATGGCACATACATTCGCGGCATGGCCGCGGCCGAATAAAGCGACTGGTTGAACACCGTGAACGTCCCGAGCTTATCGTACGGGGTCATTTGGTGCACCAGGCGCACGCCCGCATCGATCGTCAGCCTGGGGGTTACGCGCCAACTGTCCTGAATGTAGAAATCCAGATCCCAAAACACCGCGTTGAGGAGAGGCCGGAAATTGGCCTCGTTGTAGCTTGTGAAGTTCCCCAACAGGCCGTTGGCGAAGGTGTCGCCGGTGTTCAGCGGGTTGTTGGCGTCCACCGTGAAGTCAAGAGCGCCGCTCCAGTTGTTGTTGACGGGCTGAGTCTTAATGCTTTTCTCCGCGTAGACGCCCGCCTTGAAACTATGTTTGCCCACGATCTTGCTGAAATTGTCCTGGAAGACATAGATATCGTTCCAATTGTAGTACGCGCCCCAGTAACTGCCCAAGCCGATGGTGCCCGGATTGGGAACGGTGCCGCCGCCGAAAGTCACACTCGGATAGAAGCTGTGCATCTGGTTGATGGCCGTCAGATCGGCTGTAGTATCGGCCACCAGCGCCTTGGCCGGGTACAACCACGGCATATTGCCAAAAAGCGAACGATCCTGCAGCGTCGGGTCGTCAATTACGTAAGTCCAATTGTTGTGGCTATGTCCATACGTGAATTGGTTGACCATCGTCGGCGTAAAGACATAGGTAGCCGACGCCGCTTGCCCCGACCCCGGGTTGGTATGCTTCTGGGTCATGGGCACTCCCGCTTGCGTAGTAGACTTGGACCACTGCACACCTTGGTAAAGAGCTTCGCTGGTATCCGTGTTGGAGACCAGCCGGAAATAACCCGATAACTTGGACGTTATATACACGTCGCCACGCGCCACGGTGTCGGAGATGGGGCGCGGAGCGCTGCCGTTGTCGGTGAAGTTGTAATTGCGATAGTCGGGGCTGCCGGGGGACGGGGCATAGTTTGGCGTGGGCAAGAAGTTGAGAATAGCTTGGCCCACGGGACTGATCCGCGATGCCGGTATCTTGTTGCCCGGGAAAGGCGCTGAGGTGGTGGGATCGTTGATGACGATCAGCGCGCCCGCGGCGGTGAGGCTGTTCGAGAAATCGCCGCCGCGCTCCGCCGCCGTCGGCATGGTCCTCTTTTGTATGGTCACGGGGACAAACAGCCTGACGAATTCCTGCGACGCGAAGAAGAAGAGCTTGTTTTTGTTCCGGTTGACCTTTTTCGGAATGTAAATGGGACCGCCGAGGCTCCAGCCTTCAACGTTGTACCGGTACGGCGGAATGGCCTTGCCAGCGAGGTTATTGAAATACCCGTCGGCGTTAAGGCCCTCATGCCGGTGCACCCACCACCCCGACCCGTGGAAATCCCGGCCGCCGCTCTTAGTCAGCATGGTGACGACGCCGCCCGCGTTCCGGCCGTATTCCGCCTGGTAGTTGGAAGCGAGGAGCCTGACCTCCGAGATAGCGTCCATGTTGGGCACAAAGTGAACGCCAGAAGCCGCGCCGACATCCCGATCCGTAATGCCGTCGATCATGTTGGTCATGCTGGTGGTGTTGCCGTTTACCGAGATGCCGCCGTCGCCGCTGGTGGTGATCATATCCCGGTTGGACGTGTCAAGCACTCCCGGGAGCAGTCCCATAAAGGTAAACGCATCGCGGCCTTTGAGACCAAGGTTATTGAGCTGGTGGCCATCGACGAGAGCGGACTTCTCGCTGCTGGCAACCTGCACAGGGGTAGCCGCCGCGGTGACTTCCACCTGCTCCGTCATATTGCCAATTTCTAAAGCGATCTTGCCCATATCGCGGTTTTCCCCGGCGGACAGGTCGATACCTACCGAGGAAAAAGCCTTGAAACCGGCGGCCTTCATAGCTAATGTGTAAAGACCCGGCGGGAGATTCAGAAACCGGAACAACCCAACGTTGTCGGTGGTTTCGGTACGGGCCGCGCCGGTTCCCTGGCTGGTGAGTTGAACCTGCACGCCAGGAATCGCGGCGCTCGCAGGGTCAATCACAGTTCCCATCACGGAACCGGTAGTGTTCTGGCCAAAAGCCGTCGCGCAGAGCAGCGCGAAAACACATGCAAACTGAATGGCTTTTCTTTTGGGCATCGTCTCAAACCTCGTCTTAAACCTCGTCACGGCACTCTTGAGAATCGACCCGAGCAAAATCTGCCCTCGACCCCAGTAGCTCAGGCATATTTTAGCGGGGCCACAGGGTGGCGCATAGGTAAAAGCCGTTAATATCGACTCCCTGTGGACTTATCACAAATCCTTATTATTCAACCGGTTGCTCGGCAGTAACGGTTAAAAGAGTCACCGTTACTGATCTTCGCCCCA
Organism: Bryobacterales bacterium; assembly: GCA_963768385.1. Lineage (GTDB taxonomy): Bacteria > Acidobacteriota > Terriglobia > Bryobacterales > Bryobacteraceae > Fen-178. The sequence goes on along the minus strand of CAVYHQ010000007.1, from coordinate 376,687 downwards.
AGCTTCCCGGCGGCGTGCGTGACAGCCTCGGTTGCTGCTGTTTCCGCTGGTTTGCCTTGACGCCGCCGCGGCTGGCGGGGATAATATCACTAGTGATTTTCTGGGTGGCAAGCGGGTTGGTCTATGCGCAGGGTACCGATCCTATTCGCTCACGATCTCGAGAAGGCTGAACTCGGGAAGATCCTTGCGTCACGCCTGTTCTTGCGCGCCCCAACCTTATCCAAGATGCTCGCCTATATCTGCGAGATGCACTTTAAGGGCCAGGCGGATCGCATCAAGGAATACAACATTGCAGTGGAGGCACTGGGCCGCGGCCCGGACTTCGACTCGGGGGGCGACAGCATCGTCAGGGTCGAGGCCGCCCGCCTGCGGAAGCATCTCGAGCAGTACTATGCGACAGAAGGCGCCGGAAGCACACTGCAGTTGCGGGTTGCCGAAGTGGGATACGCGCCCCGGTTCGTCACAGTCGCCCCCAGGGAGGCGCTGGACGCCCCTGCGCTCCCGGATGCCGCGCTCGAATCCGAGCCCGTCCGCGCCACCGCGGGTAACGAAGCGCAAGACCAGGCAGCAGCTCCACGCCAGCATTGGCGGATGGCGGCGGCCGTAGCTCTGGTGATAGCGGGATTCCTCGGAATCGGCCTTTTCGCCAGAGCCTACCTCCGGAGCCGGCTGGTTCCAGCTTCCCGGGTCCAGCCTTCGCGCGTCCCGCCCGGTTCCGGCGAATTGCGGGAGATCCGGATCCACGCAGGTTCTTCAGTCTCCCGGTTCCTCGACACCTCGGGGGCATCGTGGCTCAATGACTCCTATTTCAGCGGCGGAACGGTATTCAGCCGCCCCGACAGACAGATTGACCGGACCTTCGATCAATCTCTCTATCAGACCGGCCGGGAAGGGGACTTCAGCTACGCAATCCCGTTGAATCCCGGAGTCTATGAATTACACCTGCATTTCGCCGAGACCAACTACGGACAGATTCGGACCAACGGCGCGGAGAAACTGCGCCTGTTCGACGTTCTCGCTCAACGGCGCGCCACTCCTGTCGGGTTTTGATATGACCAGAGACGCCGGGGGTCCGAACACCGCCGATGAGAAGGTCTTCAAAGACGTCTCTCCAGCCCAGGACGGTTTCCTTCACTTGGGATTCTCGACCAAGAGAAACGGCGCCAGCCTGAACGGGGTCGAAATTCTCCCCGGGATTCCAGGCAAAGCCCTGCCGATCCGGATCGTCTGCGGACCTCGCGCATACTACGATCACAGGGGGCGCCTGTGGCGGGCAGACCGGTACTTCTCGGGAGGGCGCCCGGACCAGGGGATCGGTCCGGTGCGTGGAGCGGAAGACCCGGGCCTCTACAGCCACAATCGCTGGGGTCATTTTACGTATGCCATTCCAGTTGCCGACGGCACGTACCGACTAACCTTGAGATTCGCCGAGACTTACTGGCGATCGAGCGCCTCGGGCGGGAACAACGGCCGGTTGTTCGATGTGTACTGCAACGGAAAGGCGCTGGTAAACAGACTCGATATTTACAAGGACGCGGGTGGTGAGAACCGGGCCTTGGAATTGAGCTACCGGGGTCTGAAACCCAACGCCCAAAACAAGCTGGTGCTTTCATTTGTTCCCATTCTGGATTACGCTATCCTGTCCGCCATCGAAGTCGAAGACGAGAATCTCTGACAATCGTGGTGTATCCTGATCGTTCGAGCCGGAGACCGAGTCATGTTGAAACGCGCTCTTGCGATTCTCCTCACAATCCCCGCCGCAACGGTATTGTGGGGCGCCTCCTACTATACACAACGCCTGCAGGACGACAGGGCGCTCTACTTGACGCCCGGCCAGTTCGGAGTCAAAGGCGATGGCGTTGCCGACGACACCGAGGGCATTCAGAAGGCCATCGACAAATTGAGCGAAACGCCGCTGCGCAAGGGCGTGATCTTCGTTCCGGAAGGACAGTACCGGATCAGCAGGACCATCTATGTCTATGCTGGCGTGCGCCTCATCGGGTACGGCGCCAGACGGCCCGTCTTGGTGCTTGGGGAAAACACGCCTGGCTACCAGGAAGGCGCGCCGAAATACATGGTGCAGTTTGTGAGCGACCGCGGTGGTTTCGGCGGCCGCGGCGGGCGCGGCGGACGGGCGGCCAGCGGTCTTCCGCCAGGCGTTCGCGATGCCAACCCGGGCACGTTCTACTCGGCGATGAGCAATATCGATATCGAGATCAAGGCCGGCAACCCGATCGCCGTCGGTGTGCGCTCGCATTACGCGCAGCACTGCTTCCTGGCCCATATGGACTTGCGCATCGGGCAGGGCCGCGCCGGAATCGAAGAGGTCGGCAACGCGGCCGAGGACCTGAAATTCTACGGCGGCGATTATGGCATCATCACCACCAAGCCCTCGCCCAGTTGGCCGTTCGCATTGCTCGACGCCTGGTTCGAGGGCCAGCGGTTGGCCGCGATCCGCACCGAGGAAGGCGGATTGACGCTCATCCGCAACCACTTCAAACAGGCGCCGACGGTCATCGAGATCAATCCCAGCCGCGCCGAGCAACTGTGGATGGAAGATTCCCTGATGGAAGATATCTCCGGTCCGGCGCTGATCATCAGCGATGAGATCAGCACGCGGCCCGAGATCAACCTGCAGAACGTTTCCTGCCGGAACGTCCCGGTGCTGGCGAAGATGCGCGACAGCGGCAACGAGATCGCCGGCACGGGCGCGATTTACCGCGTCAAAGTATTCGCCCTGGGCGTGCACATCGCCGATATGGGCGCAACCCCGGTGGTGAAAACCACGGTGGAGACCGCGGCGCTTTCCGCGCTGCCGCCACTGCCGGTGTCCGACCTGCTGCCGCTCCCTCCGGCGGATACCTGGGTGAACGTGAAGACCGTCGGGGTGAAGGGTGATGCCACTACCGATGACACCGCCGCGATCCGCGACGCCATCGCCAGGAACCGCACCCTGTACTTCCCCTCGGGCGGTTATAAGATCACCGACACCATCACGCTGCGGCCCGACACGGTGCTGATCGGCTTGAACCCCATCGCCACTCAATTCATCCTGCCGGATTCCACGCCGGCGTTCCAGGGCGTGGGCCTGCCCAAGCCTCTGGTCGAAGCGCCCAAGGGCGGCGCCAACATCATGATGGGGATCGGCATCGACGCCGGCGGCATCAACCCGCGCGCGGTGGGCGTAAAGTGGATGGCCGGCGCCAATTCGCTGATGAACGACGTCCGCTTCCTGGGCGGTCACGGCACCATGGGACCGAACGGCGAGCCGGCGCAGAACTATAACGCCAACCGCACCGGCGATGGGAACCCGCTGCGGCGCTGGGACTCCGAGTATTCCAGCCTGTGGATCACCGACGGCGGCGGCGGGACGTTCTTCGATATCTGGACTCCCGACACCTTTGCGCAGGCCGGCATTTTCGTTTCCGACACCACCACCGAAGGCCGCGTCTACCAGCTTTCGAGCGAGCATCACGTCCGCAACGAAATGAAGCTTCGCCATATCGCCAACTGGAAGTTCTACGCCATGCAGTTTGAAGAGGAGCGCGGCGAGGGTCCGGACACCTACGCCGTTGACATCGAGCACAGCCAGGACCTGCTGTTCGCCAACCTGTACCTGTTCCGCGTAGGCGGCGTCAATCCGGTGGCCTATGCCGTACGGATCAACGACTCCACCAACCTGAGGTTCCGCAACGTGCACCTGTATGGTCCCAGCAAGTACAACTACGACGACACGTTCCTCGATACCACGCATAACGCGACCATCCGGACGCGTGAGATCGCCTACATGACGCTCTCGGGCAACGCTCCGGCCCCCAAGGCCGCACACGTGTCGCCGGTGGTGGCGGCCGGCGCCAGGGTGGAAAAGCTGGCCGGCATCTTCAACAGCATCGATGGCGGCGCCGTGGATGCCGCCGGCAACTACTACTTCGTGGACTCGCGGTTCCAACGCATCTGGCGCTACGGCGTGGAGAACCGCGACCTGACACTGGTGCGCGACGCGCCGCTGGAGCCGGTGGCGCTGGCGTTCGACAAATCCGGCGATCTGCTGGTGATCTCACGGACCGCCGGCGTGTACGCGATTCGTCCGGAGGGCAAGGACGACGAGATCGTGTTTCTGAAGCCCGAGCCCGCCGCACCGCGTCCCGGCATGATCCCGATTCTCGCCGTGGGCCGCTGGCGCGACGGCCACGATTTTAACGACTTCAACGCCCGGCCCTACACGGCCAATTACATTTCGCCGGACCAATCGGTCTTCATCCCCGTGCGGGGAAATGGGACCAGCGACCTGATGCGCGGTTTCGGCGTGGCGCCGGCGGTCCCCGGCAAACCTTACTACATGGCCGACGAGTTCAACCAGCGCACCATCGCGTTCACGGTGAACCCGGACGGCACGCTGACGGATCCGAAGGTGGTGGCGGAGGAAGCCGAAGTCGGGCAGGCCGTAGACGCGGCGGGCAACATCTACGTGGCGGCGGGCCAGATCTTCGTCTACAATTCAGCCGGCCAGCAGATCGATACCATCGAAGTCCCCGAGCGCCCCACCAATCTGATGTTCGGCGGCGAGGACGGCCAAACCCTCTTCATCGCTGCGCGGCATGGATTGTATGCCGTGCGGACGAAGAATCAGGGGCGGTAGGTGACGGCGTGAACTGCCCGTGGGGAGCCTCCCCCGCCCTTTGCATTCGACGGCTTCACCAGTTGGTGGGCTCGATGGGACCATGAGGCGTCATCAGTGACGTTTCACGGCATTTATAGTCCAATAGAATCATGAGCAGGGTCATCGCATTACTCGTCCTTGCCGCTTGCGCGTTCGCCGGCGACCCCGAATGGCCTGGTTTCCGCGGACCCTCCTCCAACCCCTCCACCATCAACTCCGATCTCCGCGATAAATGGTCGAAAACGTCCAATATCGAATGGACCGCGACTCTCCCTGGCCTCGGCTGGTCTTCTCCGATAGTCGCCGGCAGGAACATCTTCCTCACAACCGTCACCACCGACGGCAAAGCGAAACAGCCGCAAGTCGGCACCAACTATTCCAACGATTACGTCGCCGAACTCTCGAAGCAGGGTTTGAAAGACAAGGAAGTTCTGGACCGCTTGAACGCGCGCGATTTCGAATTCCCTAACGAAGTCGCACTACATTATTTCCTCTATTCCATCGATCTCTACTCCGGCAAGATCAACTGGACACGCGAATTCCATTCAGGTCGCCCTCCCGGGGGCCGTCACCGCAAGAACAGCTTCTGCTCGGAAACCCCTGTCACCGACGGCAGCCGTGTTTACGTCTACATCAACAACCTCGGCCTCTTCGCCTACGATCTGGACGGCAACAAAGTCTGGAACACCCCGCTCGAAAACTTCCCGACTATTCTCGATTTCGGCACGGCCTCTTCACCCACTCTGGTCCATGACTCCGTCATCATCGTTAACGACAACGAGAAACAGCAATTCATCGCGGCATTCGACAAGCATACCGGCAGGCAAGTCTGGCGCACAAATCGCTTGATCCACGTCCCAGGCTCCGATCGCCAGACCGGCTGGTCGAGCCCCTACATTTGGAAGAACTCAGAGCGCACCGAAATCGTCACCATTGGCCCTGGCCTCGCCATCAGTTACGATCTCGAAGGCAAAGAACTTTGGCGCCTCGGCGGGATGTCCGCCATGCCCATCCCCAGTCCTTTCGCCTACGATGGCCTTTTGTATCTGAACGGTGGGACCGCGAAAGCCCTAGCCGCGATCAAACCCGGCGCGAGCGGCGACGTCACCACACCGGACGGCGCCAAACTCAACGATTTTGTTGCCTGGCTTCAGCCCAAGGCCGGAACTTATCTGCCAACCGAACTGGCCTACGACGGAGGGCTCTATGTCCTCAGCCACACCGGCATCCTCACGCGATTTGACGCTAAGACTGGCGTGCAATCTTACAGATCTCGCATCGGGGAAGGTGGCGATTTCACCTCATCGCCCTGGGGCTACAACGGCGAGATTTTTTGTATGAACGAAGAAGGCAGGACGTTCGTGATCCGCGCCGGCGACAAATACGAACTGCTGGGCTCCAACAACCTCGGCGAAATGGCGCTGGCCACGCCGGCCCTCATCGGCGATCGCCTGATCCTGCGCACCGAGAATCACCTCTACTCCATCCGCAACACCCCCGGCAACAGGCGCCGTTAAAAGAACGGCATTCACGGAACGTGATCCCGGATATCGCCAGAACTTCTCCCAACGAGAACAGGTCCCCGGGCGTCCAGATCGGCGCGAGCCTGCTCGGGCGACAGGTACGCTAAAGTGAGCACATTATAGGGCTGCCGGACCCATGCGCAAGCCTCGCCTGAGGCTCACGACTTATCTTCTACCCGTAAGATACTTTCGCGGTGATCACGCCCAAAATACCTTTGCACCCCTTGAAGATATTGGTTCACTTTGCGCTTCAAGTCCGACAAGCGCTCCTCACCCTCGTGGGGTTCGAAGTCTTCTATGTGCTTCAGCAAGGTTCCCTTTTCGTGGTCCTCGAATATCTGGATGATTAGGGAATATCCGGCAGGAGAAGACACTGTTCGCCGGGTCACAAAAGTGAACGCCTCTGGGATGATTACCTTCTCCGACTCAAGTTCCCATGTCCCGACCTTCATTTTGTACCGGGTCAACCGCTCGCTTTTGAATGTCGCTTCAAATTCAATGCCCACATCCGGCTGGCTTTTCTTTATGAAATCAACAACCTTCATCTGGGCAAACGCTTCTTCCCTGGAACAGGATAAAACGGCTTCCTCGTAGATTTTGGGCATAGTCTCCCTATACCACTCCAGGGCGTGTATTTCCACACCCTTGTACCCTCCGGTTCTTGTCCAATCGCTTCGAGACGCCCGTGGTTTGGTTCTCCACCGCCTGCGCGTGCCTGCCGGCAAATGGCAGCCCATCTGCTGATAACCAATCGCAGAGCGCCCAGTCCGCTCCCCCGCCTACTGCTTGTCGAAGATCAGCTTCTGTTCCGACTCCATGGAGTTGCTGGAGCTTTCCACCAGAACCGTCAGTTGCGTTCCGTCTTCGGAAAGGAAATAGGTCCGCCTGGTTTTCGACATGCCGGCCTGCTCCAGCACAATCAAACATCCGCCCTGCCAGTAGGCGCGAAGTCCGGTGAGCGACTGGCGGTTGTTCGGGTCGGGCGGCGGAAGCGGCTGCGGCTTCCCGTCCGCGACCAGCGAGCGCGTCGATTCCCTGGACTCCGCGTTGCGGAGGTAGCCGGACGCCACCGCCTGCTCCATGACCCTCGTCTCCTTGACGTTCAATCCCTTCTGCTCGATGGTCAGCGTCTGTCCGACCTGGCCCGTCGAGTGCATCATTCCGAAGTAGCTCTGCTTGAGATTCAGCTTCCAGGTCCCGCTGAGGTCGGTGCCCCTCTGCGCGTAGCCCGCCGCCGCGAGGACCGTAGCCGCCAACCAGATGACAAATAGCCTGCGCATGACTTTTCCTTTGCCTCCCGCGGATCTTAACGATCGAACTCCAACAGCGCGATTCCTTCCGGCGGCAGCTCCAGCGTCAGCTCCGCCGGGTTGCCCTGAGTGATCGGAAGCACTTCGGCCGGCTGCAGCTCGCCCGCCGCGCGAAGCTGGTGGATCTGCTCCCTGGTGGGATACTGCGGGCTGCCCATGGCTCTCCATGCCGGAACGGCGCACCCGCGTTTGTCGTCCACATACGTGACCCGAGCCGACTTCCGTCCGTTGAGGCCCTGGAATTTGAACTGGAAGGTGCGTCGCGGCCCGTCCAACATCAGGCACGCCCCTTCGTTCGAAAGGTAATTCACGCGCTCCGGGTTGATGGCCGGGTCCCTCGGAATCAGGTTCCATACCAGCACGGCGAGGGAGCCGTCCGCGCGGCGCGTCGCCATTACCGGCGCGTCGTTCGAGGCAAGCTCCTGGTCGCCCAGCCGGTGCATCAACGCGAAGGTGTGGAGCGAGGGACGGGGAATGTTCCACTGATCGAGCATCCCGAACGTCTGGCCGAAGATTCTCCCCGGTACGCCATTCTCCTCGAATACCGAGTCTGAAGGTCCAGTACGACATGGCCTCCAGCACCCCGGTCAGCCGCTTCGTCGTGTCCGCGATAAAGGCCGGGTTCTGCGCGGCCCACTCGGTAATCCAGAGCGGCAGATTGGGCTTGTGCGAGGCCTCCACCTGCTGTTTGACGGCGCGGATACCAACCGGCATGACGTCCTCGAACTTATGGGCCCTCTCCTTGCCGAACAGCGGCGCCTGGGCATCGGTGGGGTACACGTGGGTGCTCACAAAATCCACCGGCACGTCCTTGGCCGCGCAATACTTCAGGAACTCCGGCGCCCATTTCAGCGCCGCGGTGGACGGCCCGCCCACCTGCAAACGCCGGTTGACGGATTTGATCGCAATGGCCGACTGGCGATACATCTCGAAGTACTCTTCCTGGGTGCCGGCCCAGAAATTGATATTGGGCTCGTTCCACACCTCGAACTTCCACTGGCCGACCTCCGCCATCCCATATCGCTTCACCACGTGATCCGCGAACAGGCGCATCAGTTCGCCCCAGTCTTCCATGCGCACCGGCGGCGTCACATTGCCGCGGTAGAAGAAGATCGTGCTGTGGCCGCTGGCCATCGGCGACGGCATGAAGCTCAGTTCCACGAAAGGCCGCACGCCCAGTTCCAGCATCCGGTCGTAGATCTGGTCGATATACAGGAAGTTGTACCGGTAGCCCGAGGCGTCCCTGGTACACACACCCATTTCATCGTTGAAGAGCCCGTGGCAGCGCACGGCCTCGACCCCGGCATCGCGCCGGACCCGGATCAGATCGCGCACCCATGGCTCGCGAAACGCCACCATGGTGCGATCCGACCCAACGCACTTCTCCCAATAATGAGGAAACGCACCCGTCACCCGCCCGGCATCGATTTCCACCGGAGTGACTGCGTCCGCTCCAAGCAGGTTGCCCGCCATCGCGCCCGCTACGCCCATGCCGGCGGTGGTTAGAAAGTACCGACGATCCATCATCCAGTTCTCCCGCGAATAGAATCGGAGCCGATCCTCGTTTATTCTAGTGCCGGCGCGCGCGCCCTGCAAGGCGGGCGGAGCCGTTCTTGGCCCATAAGCTGCTACGCTATTCCCAATGCGTGTCGCCGCCGCTGCCCTCGTGCTGGCCTGCTCCGGCTGGGCGCAGTTCAGAAGCACGGTTCCGCTGGTAATGGCGCCCACCACCGTCACCGATTCCAAGGGGCGATACGTTGACGGGCTGACGCCCCAAGATCTGATTCTCTACGACAACAATGTGCCGCAGGCGATACAGATGGATTGGATGACGTATCCCATCTCTCTCGTGGTTGCGATCCAGGCGAGCTCGAATTCCGGGGCCGTCGTCGATAAGCTGGGCGGCAGCGGCATTCTGTTTACACAATTACTGGCGGCGGATGCCGGAGAAACGGCGGTGATTTCGTTCAGCGACCGGGTGAGAGTGCACCAGGATTTCACCGCCAACCCGGATTTCGTGATCCACGCGCTGCGCATGCTGCGCAAGGAAGGCGGCGGCGCGAGGATGCTGGATGCCTTGCGCCAGGCGCTGCTGATGCTGGAGCGGCGGCCGGCGGGACGCCGGCGAATCATCCTCGTGATTGCGGAAAGGCGCGATCGTTCCAGCGCCGCCAAGCTGCCGGAGGTGGTGGAACTGATCCAGCGGCTCAATGCCACGGTTTATTGGCTGACCTGGTCGCCCTTCCTCGAGCCGTTCACGGTAAAGCCCAAGACCGCCGAGGATCTGAAACCGGAGGCGGAGCGGATCAAGATCAAGCAGTGCGCTCTCTGCCCGCCCCCCGACGACACCCCGGTGCCGGCCGATTTGGGACCGGGTGGTTTGATCTATGGGTTGGGCGAGTTGATTCGCTTGCACCAGCCGGATCTTTCCCGCCTGTTCACCAACACCACCGGCGGGCGCGCTCTGGATTTCCTGAAGAAGAAAGCCTTGGAGCAGGCCATTCAACTGGTGGGAGAAGAGCTGCATCGTCAGTACATCCTGAGCTTCGAGCCCAAGGGCGGCGAGCCGGGGCAGTTCCATGCGATTCGGGTCGCGGTGAAGAACCGGCCGGAGCTTCAGGTAAAGACGCGCGAGGGGTATTGGGCTCTGCCATAGCAATGGTCGGAGCTGCTTGACCTGGTGTTCCTCTGCGTCTCGGCATCTCAGCGGTAGATTCTTATCGACGGATTACGGTCAGACCCCGGGCGTTACCTTTTCCTCCGTGTGTGGTATTCTGGAAAAGTACCAAAACGAGATTAAGAGAAGACAAGGAGCATTACCTCTAGAATGGCACTGGCGATTGAAGCAAAGCGGCAAGTTTTCGCAACCAATCAGCGCCACAAGTCCGACACCGGGTCACCAGAAGTACAGATTGCCCTGTTGAGCCAGCGACTCTCGCTGCTGCAGGAGCACTTCCAGGCGCACAAAAAGGACCATGGTTCCCGCAAGGGGCTGTTGACCCTGGTTGCCAAGCGTCGCCGGCTTCTGACTTACCTGCGCGATACGGATCCAGAGCGCTACAAAGCGGTTCTGCAGCGGCTGGGCATTCGCCGCTAGTCCATTCCGGGAAGCAGGTGCTTCCGATTCATGCCAGTTTGGCCCGGACGGAGCTGAGGCGCGTTGCCTCGATCCGGCCTGGGCTACTCACCCTGTCAACTTTAGTCTCAAACGGCCACCGGACTGGTTCCGGGCCGACGTTGGAGGTTTTTAAAGAAGAATGTTGCACACCGTTGAAATTGATTTGAATGGCCACAAGATTACCCTTGAAACCGGTAAAGTGGCCAAACAGGCGAACGGCGCCGTTGTCGTTCGCTCCGGTGACTCGGTGGTCCTGGTCACCGCTTGTATGGCCGATGAGCCCAAACCGGGAGCCGGTTTTTTCCCGCTCACCGTTGACTATCGCGAGTACACCTACGCCGCCGGCAAGATCCCGGGCGGCTTTATCAAACGCGAGGGGCGTCCCTCCGAAAAAGAAGTTCTCACCAGCCGCCTGATCGATCGTCCGGTCCGGCCGCTGTTTCCCGAAGGTTTCCTTTACGAAACGCAGATCATCGCCATGGTCCTTTCGGCCGATCCCGAGCAGGATCCCAACTCCCTGGCGATTGTCGGCGCGGCCGCCGCGCTGGCCATTTCCGATATCCCCTTCCCCCACGTTCTGGCCGGCGTTCGCGTGGGCATGAAAGACGGCCAGTACGTGGCCAACCCCACTTACACCGAGGGCCGCGAATCCAAGCTGAATATCATCGTCGCCGGCACCGAATACGGCATCGTGATGGTGGAAGCCGGCGCGCAACAGGTCTCCGAGGCGGACGTCCTCGGCGCCATCGAGTTCGGCCACCAGTGCTGCAACAAGATCATCGTCGGCATTCGCCAATTGATCAAGCTGGCGGGCAAGCCCAAACGCGAGTTCGCGGCGCCGGTGCTCGACCAGGCGCTCTACGATCGCATCTCGAAGGAAGTCCGCGCGGAGCTGACCGACGCCCTGAATACTGAAAAGCATGACAAGACCGAAAGCCACACGCTGGTGGCGGCCGTGAAAAAGCGCGTGATGGAAGCCCAGCCCGAAGAGCAGCAGGCGGAGGCCGCCAAGTGCTTAGAGGCTCTCAGGGAGCGCATTTTCCGCGACGAAATGATCCTGAGTCATCGCCGTCCGGATGGCCGCGCCTTCGATGAGATCCGTCCCATCACTATCGAAACCGGGGCCCTGCCGCGAACGCACGGCTCGGCGCTCTTTACCCGCGGCGAGACCCAGGCGCTGGTCACCATCACGCTGGGCACCAAGGAAGACGAGCAGCGCCTGGAGTTGCTGGAGCCCGGCGAATCCGCTTCCAAGCGCTTCATGCTGCATTACAACTTCCCGCCGTTCAGCGTGGGCGAAACCGGCTTTATGCGCGGTCCGGGCCGCCGCGAAATCGGCCACGGGGCGCTCGCCGAGCGCGCGCTCACCCCGCTGATCCCCACCGAAGAGGCCTTCCCCTATACCATGCGCGTGGTCAGCGACATCCTCGAATCCAACGGTTCCAGCTCCCAGGCCACGGTGTGCGGCGCATCGCTGGCGCTGATGGATGCCGGCGTGCCGCTGGCCGCTCACGTGGGCGGCATCGCCATGGGCCTGGTCATGGAAGACAAGGATTACGTTATCCTCAGCGACATCGCCGGCGCCGAAGACCACTATGGCGACATGGATTTCAAGGTGGCCGGCACGCGCGAGGGCATCACCGCGCTGCAGATGGATATCAAGATTCCCAACGTGACTACGGCCATCATGAAGCAAGCGCTGGAGCAGGCGCGCCACGGCCGCCTCTTCATCCTCGGCAAAATGTACGAAGCGCTGCCCAAGGCCAATGCCAGCATCTCCCCGTACGCGCCGCGCATTTACACCCTGCATATTCCGACCGACAAAATCCGCGACGTGATCGGACCCGGCGGCAAAGTCATCCGCGGGATCATCGAGCAAACCGGCGTCAAGATCGACGTCGAAGACGATGGCACGGTTCACGTGGCATCGGCCGACGAAGCTTCGGCCAACAAGGCGATCCAGATCATTTCCGATCTCACGGCCACGGCCGAGGTGGGCAAGACCTACTTGGGCAAAGTCGTGCGCCTGGTGGATTTCGGCGCGTTCGTCGAGATCTTTCCCGGGACGGACGGCCTGCTGCACATCAGCGAAATCGCGGAAAACCGCATCCGCGACGTCCGCGACGAGCTGAAGGAAGGCGACCAGATCCTGGTGAAGGTGCTGGCGCTCGAGGGCAACAAGATCAAGCTGAGCCGCAAAGCTGTGCTCAAGGAACAGCGGGAAAAGCTGAAGCACGGGAAGCAGTAACAACGCCAGCCCACACAAATAGCAACGGCGCCGGAGTGATCCGGCGCCGCAGTTCTTTTAACGGTGGTGTTCTGCGTGCTCTATTGGCGGTGACTTCCGCGTCCGACTTTCTGCGCTATTCTCGTTGTCATGGAGATAGGGCGCCGAGAACTCGTATCCGGTGCGGTGGCCATTGTCCTTGGCCGCGTGGCGCCGGCAGCGCCCGAGGAGGCACGGCAAATGTACGGACTCATCGGCAGCATGAGCGCCGCGCCGGGCCGGCGCGATGATCTGATCGCGATCCTGACTGAGGCGGTATCTAACATGCCCGGCTGTCTGAGTTACGTCGTGGCCAAGGACGCAAAGGATGAGAGCACAATCTGGATCACCGAGGTCTGGGACAGCAAAGAAAGTCACGATGCATCACTCTCCTTGCCGTCCGTGAGGAAGGCCATCTCCGCGGCGAAACCAATGATTTCGGCTTTTGGCAACCAGGTGATTACAACTCCGGTGGGCGGGTACGGCCTGCCAGCCACCAAGCCCCACTAGCGAAAAGAGCACCTGCCTCGTCGCATGGCTGAGGTGCACCTCAAGCGGTGGTTTTCAGCCAGGAGTTCCACGCTTGCTTTTACATAAGTCATCTATTTCCTAATACTTGGGATTGGCGCGTGGTTTGCTCGATACAGAGCCGGAAGTACTGGAGGTTCTCATGAATCGGACAATGCAGAAAATATCGCTCAAATCGGCGATGCCGGTGCTTGCTCTGGGCGCGGTCCTGATGTTGCTTGGCCCTACGGCCGCATTGGCCCAGCGCGGCGGCGGGGGACGTGGCGGGCACTCCGGCGGCAGTTTTTCCGGCCGTTCGTTCTCAGGCGGCGGGGGACGCAGCTATTCCGCCCCGTCCTACTCGGGCCGTAGTTATTCCGGCGGTGGGCGCAGCTATGCCGCCCCTTACGCGGGCCGCAGCTATGCCGGCGGGCGAAGCTACTACCGCGGCGGATACTACCCTGGCCGGTTCTACGCCGGCCGAGGCTATTACTACGGTGGACGCTTCTGGGCGCGTCCTTACTTTGGCATCGGGATCGGCATTCCGTTTGGCTGGGGCTACTATTCGGGTTACGGTTGCGGCTACTATGACGGATACGGTTATTGGCATCCGGCTCCGTGCTATCCGAACCTCTACTCGGGTTACTGAATGCGGCACCCCTACCGTTGTATCCGCGCCGACCCGCCTTTGGCGAAGGCCCGCACCTGGTCTAACGTCGCCATGGTGGTGTCGCCGGGGAACGTCGTCAAGAGCGCGCCGTGAGCCCAGCCCAGCTTCACGCACTCTTCGGGCGGCTCATTCGTGAGCAAGCCATAGAAGAAGCCCGAGGCGAAGCCATCGCCGCCGCTGCTTTTGGCGGAATGGGAGTGAGCGGTTCGGTCAGACTCTCGACATGGGCTGCGCTTGCGTTTGTTGGGAGAGAACGCAAAAGAGCATCCGTCCCCCTCCGTATCCAGGAATTTCCACCAGAAACTCGGATTTCGAAGCCGACGCCTTCACGGCAGCGCCGAGTTCCGTCCCATAGGAGACCTCCAGCAGCGCGACATGTTCCGTGGAGATGTCATTGAACAGGTGGCTGCAGATATTGAGGATTTCCCGGAAGTTGTCCGACATGTCGAGCTCGATGTTGTTGGCCGCCACGGCTTCCTTGACGGCGCCGGGAGGTATCGCAGTCAGGGCGGCGCCGGCGTATGCCGCCAACGCGAGTTCACAGACGCAGGCGACGGCCGGACTCCCGTTATCCCCCGTGTAGACGGCGGTCATCACATTGGGGGCCGGCGTCAGACGCGACGAGGGTTCTTTGCGCACGACCACAGTACGTCCGAGTAGCTGAGTCAGCAGCCCAGCAATGCTCGAGAAGGCTGGAATCCGGATCATCGATGGTTACCCCAGAATCGGCCGCAAGGCCGTCTCAAAGCTTTCCCCGGTAAACGGCTTGGAAATCAGGAACAGGGCTCCGGCCCCCAGCGCCTGATCCCGCATCGCAGGGGTTGACTCGGAGGTTACGAACCCGAACTTCACGTCGCGTCCGTCTTTCGCCAAATTCTGCAGGACGCTCAATCCGGACATCTCGGGCATGTTCCAGTCGCAGAGAACGAGGTCCGGTTTGGCAGCCCGGATGGATGCGAGGCCTTCGGCACCGTTGGAGGCCTCGACTACCTCGGCATCCCCGTATCCGGCTTGTCGCAAAGCGCGACGGATAATCATCCGCATGGCCTTGCTGTCATCGACGATCATTATTTGCATTGCTGTTGTTCCTTAATGGCGCCATTCTGCGCCAGATGTTTCATGAGTATCGAAGCGCAATTATGCAACGGGGCGACGACGCAGGCGGCGTTCAGGCGAATCGCCTCCCGGGGCATCCCGAAGACCACACAGGTAGACTCATCTTCGGCAATGGTGTAGGCTCCTGCCTGTCTCATCCTCAGGAGTCCAGCCGCACCATCCGATCCCATGCCAGTCAGAATTACGCCGGCCGCATGTGGCCCGGCACACTCGGCAACGGACGCGAAGAGCACGTTGACCGAGGGCCTCGTATAATTCACCTGCGGACCGCCCCGAAGGCAGGCGCGGAACTGGCCGGGCGACCCCCTCACCAACAGGTGCTGGTCACCGGGCGCAATCAGCGCAAGCCCCGGTGTCAGGGGATCCCCATCCCGCGCTTCCCTGACGGCTATCCGGCAAGTCTCATTGAGCCGGTCGGCGAACCTGGCCGAAAAAAGCGGCGGGATGTGCTGCACCACAACGATGGGCGGCGAGTCCGGCGGAAGTTGCCTGAGGACCGCAAGAATGGCTTCGGTGCCTCCAGTCGAAGCCCCAATCGCGATCAGGGCCCCGCGGTCCGCCAGGGCCCCATAAACAGCCTTTCCGGCTGTCCACCCGCCATGACCGACGTGGCTCTTAATCCGGGCCACCGCGGCAGTGCGGATCTTCTCCGGCAGCCTAAATCGGATTTCTTCAATCGAATGCGGTCCTCCCGGCTTCGGGATGACGTCCACGGCGCCAAGCCGGAGCGCCTCCAGGGCCAGATCCGATCCCTCCGTCAAAGCAGAACTGATCACGACGACCGGCATGGGATGCTGTCGCATCAGACGGCGCAAAAAGGTCAGCCCGTCAATTCCAGGCATGTCGATATCCAGTGCCAGCACGTCGGGGCGCAGAGCGCGCACGGCTTCGAATGCGATCGACGCATCTGCAGCGTTCCCGACCACCGAGATGTCGGGCGACGCGCTCAAGACCTCGGTGATCAATCTACGGACGATGGCGGAATCGTCTACCACGAGTACGCGAATCATGTTACGGTTCATCGATCCTGTCCAGCGCTGCCTGTCACGACTTTGCCGCTGCCTACGTGCAAGCGCAGGGTGCGAGGCGTGTTGCCGCCCGTTTCTTCCTTGAATATGACCAAACCGGCATATTCCAGCGCCCGCCGCACCGCGCTGTAATTCTCACATCCAATTTTGGCGGCTTGGGCGCCGTCCCCCACGCATCCGCCTCCAGCGAGCCACACCAGAAGGCGGTGTCGATCCGCTCCAGCCCTCTCCGCCAGTTGCAGGAGCTTCCGCACGCCGGTGTCGGCGAATGTCCCCGGCATCCGCCGGGCTCTAAGAGGGTTGAGCGCGGAATCCGGCAGCATGACATGCAGCAGACCGCCGGTGTGGGACCGGACATCGTGAATCGCGACGGCCACGCAGGAGCCGAGCGCATAGGTCACCAGTTCCGTGTCGGGATCGTTGCTGATCCGGCAGTCACCGACACCTACCACCAGCGAGCGCGTCATCGCATGCCACCCATGTTGCGAGATCGCTCGGCCGGCTTCCTGTAAACGGCGGGGCAGACATATTCGAGCGAAGTCTCCAGGCCCGTGAAACTCTCGGCATGTCCAATGAACAGATATCCTCCGGGTTCGAGACAACGGGCCAACCCGAGAACCACCTTCTGTCTTATGGGTCTGGGAAAGTAGATCATGACGTTGCGGCAGAAGATGATTCGATATCTCCCGCAATATGTGGCGGGGTTGACCAGGTTGGCCACGCGGAACTCTAACGTCCGCCGCAGCTCCGGGCGCGCAGCGTAGCAACTCTGGCGGTTGTCGCGGATCCAGTACCTCTGAATCAGGTGTGGCGGCAACACCGCCACCGCGGACGCCGGGTAGACCCCAGCGTTGGCTACAGCCAGAGACCTTGCCGAAATATCGGTGCCCAAGATGTTGACGGCGGCCGGCGGCAGAAGGGGGAGCGAGTCCAGGATGGTCAACGCCAGGGAATAGGCTTCTTCGCCGGTTGCGGCCGCAGCGCACCATACCCTCACGGACTGCTGGTTGCGCATCTCTCCGGCCAGGATTTTGCGCAGCAGTTCGAAGTGCCTGTTCTCCCGGAAAAAGAAGGTGAAATGTGTGGTCAGCGCGTGAATCATCTCGGCGAGGGCGGCGCCGGTGGGTTCGCTTTGCACGTGCGCGTAATAGTCCCGAAACGATTGAAAACCACCTTCGTGCGCGTGCCGCAAAAGCCGCGCCGTCACGAACTCCTCCCTACCCGGCTCCAGGTTCAAGCCAAAACGCTCCCGGGCGAGACCGACGATCGCCTGAAATTCGGGCGCCCCGAGCGTAAGCAACCAGGGGGGCCCGCCATGGCTTCCGGTTTTAATAGGTAACTTCATGTCCTAATAATCCATCGATATCCAAGATCAGGGAGACGTGACCGTCGCCGAGGATGGCGCTCCCGCTTATGCCGGGAATGTGTTTAACCGATTCAGCCAGGCTCTTGATGACAATCTCCTGTATCCCAATCAGCCGGTCGGCCAACAGGCATCGCTTCTCCAGGCCCGACTCAACGACAATCAACAGACCGGCACAGGGATCTTCCACCGCCCCAGGGACTTCAAACGTGCGCGCCAGTCTCACCAAGGGCAGCGCGGACCCGCGAATGATGACGAATTCGCCACCCCGCAATGTGTGACAAGCTTCCGGGACTGGCCGCAGCACCTCTCGGACCGCGGAGACAGGCACCACATAACGTTCGGTCCCGACGCCGATCAGCATGCCGTCGATTATGGCTAAGGTGAGCGGCAGCTTGGCGAGGAGCCGGGTGCCGTTGCCGCGCGTGGATTCGATGTGCATCCGCCCGCGCAGCGCCTGAAGTTTCTTACGGACCACATCCATGCCGACGCCGCGGCCGGAAACTTCGGTCACGCGATCCGCGGTGGAGAAACCCGGGTGGAAGATAAACTCAAAAACCTCTTCGTCGGAGAGTTCGGCGCCGGCGGAAGCCAGGCCGCGCGCAATTGCCTTTTGGAGAATTTTGTCCCGGTCCAGCCCGCGCCCGTCATCGGAGATTCCCACCAGGATCTGACCGGCGAGATGCGACGCCGACAACCCGACGTGTCCGATGGGGCTTTTGCCGGAGGCTACGCGCTCCGCGGGGGATTCGATGCCATGGTTGAGAGCGTTGCGGATCATGTGCACGAGAGGCTCGGACAGACTCTTCGACAATGTTCCGATCAAGTTCCGTCTCGCCGCCGGTGACCTGCAGTTCGGCCTTCTTGCCGCTCTTGCGCGTCAGTTCCCGGACCAGGCGCTCCATGCGATCGAACAGGGTGGATATGGGCACCATTCGCATTCCCATAACGGTGCGCTGCACCTCTGTGGTGACGCGGCTGAGTTGCGCTAGCCCTTGCAGCAGACCTGGCTCGGCAATTTCCGTCAGGGCAGGATTATGTTGCACCATGGAGTGGGCGATGACCAGCTCGCCGGCCATTTCAACCAGGTAGTCGAGCTTGGCCGTATCGATTTTGACGGCTCTGGGACTGTTGGCCGGGGTCACGCGGGGCGGCGCTGAGGCGTCTGGCGGCGGCGCGAAGGCCTCTGGCGGCGCGGGGAGCGCGATGGCTAGTTGGCCGCGGCCGGCGAGGCTGCGAATCCGGGCGAGCAGCTCCGGGGCGGCGCGGCCGTCCGGCTGGCTTTGTTCAATCTGCGTGGCGGCCTGTCTCACCCAATCCGTTGCTTCCAAGATGAGATCGACCACCTCGGGCGTGGCCGTCATGGCGCCCGTGCGAACCCGGTCCAGCACGGTTTCCACTTCCTGGCAGAACTCGCCGACGTTTCTCAATTCCAAAAAGCCCGCCACGCCTTTGGTGGAGTGAAAAGCCCGGAATACGGCGTGCACGGCCTCAGTATCGGCGGAATTCTGCTCCAGCACGAGCAGTTGCTTTTCCACGTTTGCCATGTGCTCGCGAGTTTCGACAAGGAACTCAGAGACCAATTCCGGATCCTGCGCGAACGAGATTGTCCGCGGCTCTTCCGGCGGCGGCGCGCCGGGATTGGCAAGGATGCCGCGCAGGCGTTCGATTCCGGCGTGCAGTTGTTCTTCGGCGGATGCCGCGGATTGACCTTTGGCGATCCCTTCAATGAGTTCGGCTGCTATTGATGCTACATCCTGCCGCGCGGCCATTTCGGCTTCCGCGCGCAGCAGATCCAGTTGCGGCATAAGGCTCTCGACCGGGTCCGCATCGGCATGGAAGACCACCGACTCCATGGCGATGGCCTCCACCTGCTCTTGCAGGGAAGCGGGGCGATTGACTGCGACGTTACCCACGTGCGCCTCCGCTCGCTCCTCAAGCCGGTTTTCCGAGCATTTGATCGATGGCAAGGATCTGGTCTACGTCGAGGAGGATCTTGACGTGTTCCTTAGCCTTGGATAGTCCGATGAAGCAATTCAATGGGCCGCGCGTACCCAGATCGGGCGTGTCTTCCACGTCCGATTCGTCGAGATGCAGGACTTCGGAGACCGAATCGACGATCAAACCGCCGAGCACCGGCCCGGCGGCGATTTGCGCCCAGACCACGATAATGCAAGTGCGCTCGCCGTAGGTTACGTCGGCCAGGTCAAATCTCTGCCGGAGATCGATTACGGGGATCACCTTACCCCGAAGGTTAATAACACCCCGGAGGTAGTGCGGTGCGTGAGGGACGGGAGTGATGTGTTGCAGCCCGACGATCTCCCGCACCTTCTTGACTTCAATGCCGAACTCTTCGCGGTCGAGCCGGAACGTGAGGTACTTGCCCGTCCTGGACAACCGCGGCGCAGCCTTGTCGATGGAGGCAATTCCAGCCGTAGCGGTCATAGAAACGCCTTTCTGGAGCCGGCTCGCGCACCGACCCGCCGACACAGGCGGTGCGGCAAGACCAAGTGAACACGGGGTAACACCGGTCCCGAAGTACCTTATCGGCGGCTTGCCCTGCTTATCGAGCCTTTTTCAGCGGTTGCAATACGGTAAGCACCTTGGTGCAACCGTAAAGAATTCTTAGATTCCAGCGGTCCTTTGCCGATAAGACAAATCGCGGGCACTGTGTTTCGCGCCAGTCCCGTAGTGAGGGAGTTGCAGATGACTATCACTAAAAAGCAGATGATAAACTTCGGGACCCTGCTTGGATTGATCGTGGCGGTGAGCTGCTCCGCTTTACACACGATCTCGAAACTGGGCGGATCGCTGGATACCGCCGTCAACGTAACCGCGCGCAGGCTGGAGATCGCCGGCTCCATCCGGGCCGGTTTTCAAGAGATGACCAGCGAGGCGCAAAAGATGCAGATCGGCTATATCATCAGCAAGGTGAATGGCGTCGGGAACGCCGCCAGCATCAAGACCTGTTCCATGTGCCACACGCTGTCCGACTCGGGAGCGAGCCGGGACCAAGTGGCCGCGACGGCGACCCGGCTGCGGGGCGAGATCAACCAGCTTCGCGTCCTGCTGAACGTCGGGGGTACGGATCCCCAGCTCGAGTCCATCGACTCGGCCATTGCGGAATTCGTGCGGCTCGACCAGCAGTACATTCAGGAAGCCGGCCGCGATCGCTTCGAGGAGGCTCACGCGCTGTTGCGCGACAAGATGCTTCCCCTTCTCAGTGACACCGACAAAGTGGTAAAGGCGATCGCTAATCAGCAGCAGGAGTCTCTCTCCCAAGCCAACCAGGAGGCGGCCAAGAGCGTCTCGACGGCACGCTGGACGGCGTACATTCTGATGGCCTTGAGCTTCATGGTCGGCGGGTTAGTCTTCCTGGTGCTCCGGCAGACGGCGGGCGTGTTCCACGACCTGGCGGGCCAACTGGACCGCGGGGCGGAACAGGTGGCCAGCGCGGCCGCCCAGATCTCCAGAACCAGCCAGGCGCTGGCGCAGGGTGCGTCGGAGCAGGCCGCCTCGTTGGACGAGACCTCCAGCTCGGGCAAACAGATCAACGCGACCGCGCAACAGAACAGCGGCAGCACGAAGGAATCGTCCGAACTGGTTAACCAGGTAGAGGCGAGCATCACGGAGACGAACCGCAGACTGGACCAACTGATGGCCGCCATGCGCGACATTAAGGCTTCCAGCGACAAGATTTCGAAGATCATCAAAGCCAGCGACGCCATCGCGTTTCAGACCAATATTCTGGCACTCAATGCAGCCGTGGAGGCGGCGCGGGCGGGTGAGGCGGGCGCGGGGTTCGCCGTGGTCGCCGACGAGGTTCGCAATCTGGCGCAGCGCAGCGCGCAAGCCGCTTCGGAGACGGCCGCACTGATCGAGGAGTCCATCGCGACGTTGACCCAGGGGATCACCAAGCTCACCAACGTGGCGGAGTCGATTCAGTCAATCACGGACAGCGCGAAAACCGTCAAGGCGCTGATGGAGCAGGTACACGCCAGCAGCCTGGAGCAGGCGCGCGGGACGGAGCACATCGCGGACGCGATCGGCCAGATGCAGGAAGTCACGCAGAAATCTGCTGCCAGCGCTGAGGAAGCCGCCGCCGCCAGCGAGGAATTGAGCGCACAATCGGAGAGTCTGAAGGATATGGTGAAGCGGTTGGCGCAACTCGTCGGCAGTAACGGCCACGGTTGAAGAACGTGTTCGCGGTGATTACCCGGTCCCCGGGCCCGCCGGGATCTTACCTCTGAATCCGCGCGGAGCCGCCCTGGGCGAAGGCCCGTACTTGTTCTACCGTGGCCATGCTGGTGTCGCCGGGAAACGTCGTCAATAGCGCGCCGTGAGCCCAGCCTAGCTTCACGCACTCTTCGGGCGGCTCATTCGTGAGCAAACCATAGAAGAAGCCGGAGGCGAAGCCATCGCCGCCGCCGACGCGGTCGAAAACGTCCAGCTCCGCGGTCGGCGCCTGGTAGGTTTGACCGTTGATCCATGCCACCGCGCTCCAACTGTGGTGGTTGGTGGAGCGCACCTCGCGCAGCGTCGTGGCCACAATCTTCACCTGCGGATGCTTCTTCACCACCTGGTCGATCATCCCGAAAAAGGCGCTCGGATCGAGCTTGGACTTGGCGGCAACCTCCGGCCCGGGTATCCCCAGGCCCTTCTGCAAGTCCTCCTCGTTGCCTACCAGCACGTCGGCGTTCTTCACGATGCGGTCCAGCACCGCTACCGCACGCTCCTCGCCGCCGGAGATGCTCCACAGCTTCGCCCGATAGTTCAGATCGAAGGAAACCACCGCGCCGGCTTCTTTGGCCGCCTGCATGCCTTCGATAATTACCTCGGAGGTGGTCGGCGAGAGGGCTGCGAAAATACCGCCGCTGTGGAACCAGCGCACGCCGCCGGAGAAGATCGCTTTCCAGTCGAAGTCGCCTGGCTTGAGCAGCGCCCCGGCTTCATTGCAGCGGTTATAGAACACCACCGGCGCGCGCATGCCGTGGCCGCGGTCGCTGTATACCGTGGCCATGTTGGGGCCGCGCACTCCATCGTGCTTGAACCGTTTGTAGAACGGTTTCACGCCCATCGCCCGCACCCGCTCCGCAATCAGATCGCCGATGGGATAATCCACCATGGCGGTGGCAATGCCGGTCTGCATACGGAAGCAGTCCGCCAGGTTGGCGGCGCAGTTGAACTCGCCGCCGCTGACGTGGATCTTACATTCGGTGGCCTTCCGGAACGGGATGATTCCGGGATCCAGACGGTGCACCAGGGCGCCCACGGACACGAAGTCCAGCGCACCATCCGGACGGATCTTCAGACCATGACTCATTTTGTCCTCCTATCTTGTCTACTCTGAAGCTTCGTAGTGCTTCAGGATTTCCGGCCAGAGGTCCTGCGCCTTCAGAAGCAGCTCCACCACTTCCCGCACGGCCCCCTGGCCGCCCGCGTTGCGCGTCACGTGGTGAGCGATGGCCTTCACCTCCGGCCTCGCATTGGCCGTGGCGACGGCCAGGCCCACGCGCCGCATTACCACCACATCGGTGAGATCGTCCCCGATGTAGGCTACTTCACTGGCGTCGATCTTGGCGTCCGCCAGAATCTCGTTGACGATGGGGATCTTCTCGGTGTGCCCCTGGTAAACGTACTTCATCTTGCACTGCCGCGCGCGCTCCGCCGTCGCCGGCGACAACCGCCCGCTGATCACGCCGGTCAGGATTCCCACCCGCGCCAGCCATTGCAGCCCGATGCCGTCTTGCGAGTCGAAGCCCTTGGTTTCGAAAATAGCGCCATCGGGACCAGGGACATGGTAGAGCTTGCCATCGGTGAGGACGCCATCCACGTCCATCAGCAGCAAGCGGATTTTCGATGCCAGTTGCGTTGCGTCTGCTCCCAAAAGGTTCTCCTGGCCCTTCCCGCCCTACACTACGTACTGGCCCGCCGCAACGTGGCCGCCCTTCCCCGTCCAGTTGGTGTGGAAGAACTGGCCGCGGGGCCGGTCCACCCGCTCGTAGGTGTGGGCGCCGAAATAATCGCGCTGGGCCTGGAGCAGGTTGGCGGGCAGCCGCGCGCTGCGGTAGCCATCGTAGAACTCCAGCGCCGTGGAGAACGCCGGGATGGGAACGCCCGCCTCCACGGCCCTGGCCACCACGCGGCGCCAGGACGCCTGGCAGCGCTCGATCACGCCGCAGAAATACTGATCGAGCAGCAGGTTGCTGAGGCTGGGATTGGCGTCGAAGGCTTCTTTGATCTTGCCCAGGAACGCCGAGCGGATGATGCACCCGGCCCGCCACACCAGCGCGATGCCGCCGTAATTCAGATTCCAGTGGTACTCTTTGGCCGCTTCGCGCAGCAGCATGAAGCCTTGCGCATAGGAAATGATCTTGGAGGCCAGCAGCGCCTGGCGAATGTCCTCCACGAAAGCCTGCTTGTCGCCCTCGAACTTGATCTTCGGTCCCTTCAGGATCTTAGAAGCGGTCACACGGTCGGCCTTCATGGCGCTGAGGCAGCGCGCGTAAACCGCCTCGCCGATCAGCGTCAGCGGAATCCCCAGGTCCAGCGAGCTGATGCTGGTCCACTTCCCCGTGCCTTTCTGCCCGGCGGTGTCCAGAATCTTGTTCAACTACGTACTCGCCGTTCTCGTCCTTGTAGCCCAGAATGTCGCGTGTGATCTCAATCAGGTAGCTGTCCAGCTCGCCTTTGTTCCACTCGGCGAAGACCGCGTGCATCTCCTCGTTGCTCATGCCCAGGCTCTCCTTGAGGAGCTGGTAGGCCTCGCAGATGAGCTGAATGTCTCCGTATTCGATGCCGTTGTGGACCATCTTGACGAAGTGGCCGGCGCCGTCCTCGCCCATCCAGTCGCAGCACGGCGAGCCGTCCGGCGTCTTGGCGCAGATGGCCTGGAAGATGTCCTTCACCAGAGGCCACGCCTGGGGGCTTCCGCCGGGCATCATCGAAGGACCGAAGCGCGCGCCTTCCTCGCCGCCCGACACGCCCGTCCCCACGTACAGCAGCCCTTGGCTTTCCAGGTACTTGGTCCGGCGGATGGTGTCCGGGAAGTGCGAGTTGCCGCCGTCGATGATGAGGTCGCCGGGTTCCAGGTGCGGGAGCAACAGCTCGATGAAATCGTCTACGGCCTGGCCCGCCTTCACCATCAGCATGATCTTGCGCGGCCGCTTCAGCAGAGCCACCATCTCTTCGATGGAGTGCGCTCCGATGACCGTTTTCCGGCCCTTGGCGGCGTCGTTCAGGAATTCGTCCACCTTGGACACCGTCCGGTTGTAGGCCACCACGGTATACCCGTGGTCGTTCATATTCAAAATCAGGTTCTGGCCCATGACTGCCAGACCGATCAACGCAATATCTGCCGTCTGTTCCATGATCTCGCTCTGTCTATTCCAGATGTCAATCTCTTTTATAACATGCGGCGCGCGCGTTCCAACGGAGCCGCGACCGTCAGGGAGCGGAGCGCGCCGTACAATGAAAGCGGTGTCCCCCTTGCTCGATCGCATTGCTCAGACCATCGCCCGCCACCGCATGTTGGAGCCCGCCCAGAAGGTCGGTGTCGCCGTCTCGGGCGGCGCCGACTCCGTCTGCCTTCTCTATGTCCTCCTGGAACTCGCTCCCCAATGGGACCTCCGTTTGAGCGTTCTCCACCTCGACCACGGCCTGCGCGGCGAGGAATCCCGCCAGGACGCTGAGTTCGTGCGGGGTCTGGCGGATCAACTGGGCCTGCCGCTCTCCCTCCGCGAGACTCCTGTCGCCCAATCGCCGGACAACCTGGAGCAGGCCGCCCGCGAGGCCCGGCTGGCCTTCTTCCGCGAAGCTATCTCCAGCGGCGCGGTCCAGCGCATCGCCACCGGCCACACCCGCTCCGACCAGGCCGAAACCGTCCTCTTCCGTTTCCTGCGCGGCGCCGGGACCGCCGGGCTGGCCGGCATTCGGCCCGTAACGTCCGAAGGAATCGTCCGGCCGCTGATCGAGCTCGAGCGCTCCGAGGTCCAGCAGTTCCTCGTCGAGCGTGGCATCGCCTGGCGCGAAGACTCCACCAATCGCAGCCTCCAGTTTGCGCGCAACCGCATCCGTCACGAATTGCTGCCGCAAATCGCACGCGAATGGAACCCGGCCATCGGCGAAACCCTGGCCAACACCGCCGATTGGGCGTTGGCCGAAGAGGCCTGGTGGGACGCCGAAATCGACCGCCTGGCTTCCCAGCACTTCACCACAACAGATGGCGCGATTCTGCTCCGCTCCGGCCTCCTTGCCGCGCTGCCCCTGGCGGTCGCCCGCCGCCTGGTGCGGCGCGCCATGGAACTGGCCAAGGGCGACCTTCGCGGGATCGATTTCGGGCACATCGCCGCGGTAATGGAGATGGCACAAAGCACCGAAGGGCATGGACGGCTCCAGGCGCCCGGGCTCGACATCTTCCGTTCATTCGAGTGGCTGCGTTTCGGCCAGCCGGGCGCGGGCCGCCTGGAAGCCCGCAATTACCGCCTGGCGCTGGTCGTGCCGGGGACCATCCGGGTGCCCGGCACCAATCTCGCACTTTCTCTGGAACTGATTGATAAATCGGGGCCTTTGGTATATAATAGTCAGGTGGGTTGCTTAGATTGGCAACGCCTCTCTGGTTCCCTGGAATTGCGGAACTGGAGGCCGGGCGATCAGTACCAGCCTGTGGGTTGCACCGGCCAGGAGAAGATCAAGACCCTCTTTCAACAGGCCCGTATCCCACTGTGGGAGCGCCGGCATTGGCCGGTCCTCACGGACGGCCCTTGCATCGTATGGGCGCTGCGCTTCGGGCCGGCTGCCGGACTCGTGGCGGAGCAGGATGCCAAGGTGATTCTCAAGATCCGGGAAGACGCCGTATGAGCGAAATAGGAATCGGGATGGGCCAGATCAGCGTCTATAAAGGTGAGAGCGCCGGTGCGGAGGTTTCGTGAATTCTAACATCAAGACGTTGGTCTTTTGGGTGGTCATCATTTGCTTGATCGTCTTGTTGCTGGCCGTGGTCCGAACCGGCCAGGGGCGCCGCGAGCAGCAGATCACCTTCACCGAATTCCTGAACAAGGTACAGGAAGGACAGGTCAAGGAAGTCACCATCAACGGAAGTGAAGTCCACGGAGTTTACCAGAACCCCAGTCTGGGGCTGCACACCTACGTTCCTGTCAACTACCCGGATCTGTACAAGCAGCTTCAGGACCATAGCGTGAACGTCGAAATCAAGGACAGCTCTTCCGGCAACTGGGTTTCGATCCTCGTAAACCTCTCCCCGTTCATTGTGATTTTCGCCTTCTGGATCTTCATGATGCGGCAGATGCAGAGCGGCGGCAACAAGGCTCTTAGCTTCGGCAAGAGCCGCGCGCGGCTGCACTCCACGCAGCAGAAGAAGGTCACCTTCAAGGACGTGGCCGGCGTGGAAGAAGCCAAGGAAGAGCTGCAGGAGATCATCGAGTTTCTCCGCGAACCGCAGAAGTTTCAGAAGCTGGGCGGCCGCATTCCCAAGGGCGTTCTGCTGATCGGCCCTCCAGGCACCGGCAAAACCCTGCTGGCGCGCGCCATCGCCGGCGAAGCCAGCGTGCCCTTCTTCTCCATTTCCGGATCGGATTTCGTGGAAATGTTCGTGGGCGTGGGCGCCAGCCGCGTGCGCGATCTCTTCGAGCAGGGCAAGAAGAACGCCCCCTGCATCATTTTCATCGATGAAATCGACGCCGTGGGACGCCATCGCGGCGCCGGCCTCGGCGGCGGGCACGATGAGCGCGAGCAGACCCTCAACCAGTTGCTGGTGGAGATGGACGGTTTCGAGTCCAACGAGGGCGTGATCCTGGTGGCCGCCACCAACCGCCCCGACGTGCTCGACCCCGCCCTGCTGCGCCCCGGCCGTTTCGACCGCCGCGTGGTGGTGGGCCGCCCCGACGTGCAGGGCCGCGAGGCCATCCTGCGCGTGCACACCAAGAAGATTCCGCTGAGCGACAACGTCGATCTTTCGGTGCTTGGGCGTGGCACGCCGGGCCTGGCCGGAGCCGACCTCGCCAACCTGGTGAACGAGGCCGCGCTCAACGCCGCGCGCCAGAACCGCAAGGTCGTCACCATGTTCGACTTCGAGACGGCCAAGGACAAGATCCTCATGGGCGCCGAGCGCAAGTCGCTGATCCTCAGCGACGCCGAGAAGCGCAACACGGCCTACCACGAAGCCGGCCACGCGCTGGTGGCCGCCGTGCTGCCCGAGGCCGATCCGCTGCACAAGGTCACCATCATCCCGCGCGGCATGGCGCTGGGCGTCACCATGCAGTTGCCCATCGACGACAAGCACTCCTACAGCAAGGACTACCTGCTGGCCCAGGTCGCCATCCTCATGGCCGGCCGTATCGCCGAAGAGAAATTCATGCACCACATGACCACCGGCGCCGGCAACGATATCGAGCGCGCCAGCGACCTGGTCCGAAAAATGGTCTGCGAGTGGGGCATGAGCGATCTCGGGCCGCTGAGCTTCGGCAAGAAGGAAGAGCAGATCTTCCTCGGCCGCGAAATCTCCCAGCACCGCGATTACAGCGAAGAAACCGCCATCCGCATCGACGAGCAGGTGAAGAAGCTGGTGCAGGGCTGCTACGACACCGCCGCCACTGTCATCGAGGAGCGGGCCGACGCGCTCACCAAGATCGCCGAGACGCTGCTCGAGCGCGAGATCCTGGATGGCGACGAGGTCATGCAGATCATCAGAGGCGAGCCGCTGGCGCCGTTCACGGCTTCCGGCGGCGGCAAGGACGCCGAAGAACACGTCCAGCAAGTGCTCCGCCCCGAAGGCGGCCGCCGCGTTCCGGGGCTCTCGGAAGGGGAGCGTCCCCAGCCCGCGTGATCCCGCTGTTCCCGGTCTACGTGTTCGACCTCGACGGCACCCTGGTGGATTCTGCCGCCGACATCTGCGGCGCCATCCAGGAGGTGCTTGCCGCCAACCAACGCCCCACCGCAGTCGATTTCGATTTCCTGAAAGGCTACATCGGCCGGCACCTGGGCGATCTCTTCGGCGACATTTTTCCGGACTACAATTCCCCACAGATCGACGAGCTCATACGCCAGTACCGCGCCTTCTATCCGGCGCGCGGCCACAAGCTGACGCGCGTTTACCCCGGCGTTCCCGAGGCGCTAGGCGCGCTGGCCGGCCGCAAATCCACCGCCACCACCAAGGGCACTTCCGCGGCCCGCGCCGTCCTCGAGCAATTCGGCCTGATCCAGTATTTCGACCACGTGCAAGGCACCGACGGTTTCCCGTACAAGCCCGCGCCCGATGTGATTCTGACCGCCCTGGCCGCGCTCGGCGCCCGTCCCGAGGACTGCCTGATGGTGGGCGATTCCCCCGCCGACATGGAAGCCGGCAAGCGCGCCGGCGTGAAGACCTGCGCCGTCCGTTACGGCTACGGCAAGCCCGAAGACCTGGCCCGTTTCGCCCCCGACTTCTGGATCGACGATCCGCGCGCCCTGGCGCCGCAGGTGGGGCAGGCGGTGCTCGCCTGCCAACCGCCGGTGGTCTTGCCCCGTTAGCTTTGCCGCGAACGTGATCGCCAATCCGACGCAGTGGTTTGCAACTCCCTGTCGATTTGATCGCCTGCGTCTATCCCGCTCGCGTTTTAAAGCCTTGTCACAGGGCGCCGGTTACCGCGTCGCCGTTGCCGCCTCAAGCGCGAGATACCGGTCGCGGTCCCCTTCGGGTTCGGCTTGGGACTTCACGTCGATGCGCATACGCTGGTAATTATCGTCGGCGCGGTAGGCCGGCCAGTTGGGCAGGCCGGGGCCGTTCGGGTTGCCAGTCTTGATGAAATTCACGAAGTAGGCCTGCATCGTTTTGGATACTTCGTAGTCGCCAGGCTCCCAGGCGTAGCGCTTGTCGAGATCCAGGTTGCCCATGGCGTATTGGATCTCGGCGGAATGCGCCGCGCCGCGGGGGGCCGGGGGTTGCTCCGCGCCGGGCCCGAGGGCACCCCGGCAGCCGTGTTGCCGCGCCTGCCGGCCGCCGGCACGGCAGGAGCGGGCTGGCCCGGCATGCCGAGATAAGCCGGGCGCGGATGGGCGTACAGGTAGCGATACACGGGCTTGCCGCCGGTCTTCATCTGGAGTTCGGTCCACTTCCAGGTGCCGTACGAGATGAAGCGGGCGCTGGCCAAGTGCGCGGCGGCTTCGTAAACTCCATCGGTGGTGGTAGCGGCGTAGGCCTTCAGTACCGGGCCGGCCTTATCGCCGTAGAACTTGGCGATGGCGTTGGCGAGGGTTTCGGGGGTGGGGCCGCCGGCGCCCAGAACGGAGCGCGCCGCCTGCTCCTGGGTGTTCGACCCCGCCAGCAGAGGGACCTTGGCCTGCTCGCCCGCTTCGAAGGTCGCGGTCAAGGACTTCGAAAGGAAATAGCCGTCCATGGCTGTGCTGAAGCGGACGCCCTGGGCTTTGGCGGCGGCGTCCTGAATCTGCTGGGCGGTCATGGCGCGAAGGGCGGCAAGTGTGTTGACGCCGGCGGCGGCAGCGAATTTGACGCCGTTCTGTTCGGCCTCGGCAAGAGGCTGGGGCGGCAGGCTGGAGATGGCGGCGCCGCTCTCGCCGATGGCGCCGGCGATCAGGTTCCTGGAAAGCGGCGAAGCCATGAGCGCGCTGACGGAGATCGATCCGGCCGATTCGCCGGCGATGGTGACGCGCTTGGGGTCGCCGCCGAAGGCCGCGATGTTCCGCTGCACCCACTGGAGGGCGGCCACCTGGTCCAACAGACCGTAATTGCCGGCGGCGTGGTGCGGGGACTCCTTCGTCAGCTCGGGATGGACGAAGAAGCCGAAGATGTTGGTGCGGTAGTTGACGGAGACCGCGACCATGCCCTGGCGGGCCATGTTCTCGCCGTCGTAGCGGGGCTCCGAGCCGTCGCCGTTCTGGAAGCCGCCGCCGAAGATGTAAACGAGAACCGGGAGCTTCTGCTTGCCCGTTTTGGCGGGAGTCCAGACGTTGAGGTAGAGGCAATCTTCGCTCATGCCGTTGCCGCGGAGCCAGTAGTCGGCGCCGGGGGAGAGGCGCTGCATGCACGCTGGGCCGAACTGGCCGGCGTTGCGGACGCCCGACCAGTTTTTGACTGGCTGCGGCTCGCGCCAGCGCAGGTCGCCGACGGGCGGCTGGGCGAACGGGATGCCCTTGAAGGTGCGCACGCCGTCTTTGGGCGCGGCGGTGGATTCGAGAATGCCGTTGGCGGTCTTGACGCGGTCGGCGGCGAAGGCCGGCAATACCGCGGCGGTGTAAATGACGATGGCTGGGAAGAGAAAGCGCATGGGAGGCCTCATCTGAGATTTCCGTTTTGAACCAACAGTTGAGTGTCGCCGATTGCGCATCCAAGGTCAACTCAAGTGGCAGTACACTATCCGAGAGGACCTATGCATACAATCCTGCGATTTGCCTGCTTCTCCATGCTCACGGCCGCGCCGCTGGCGGCCGGCTCCATCCCTTCGGCAAGACCCGAGGAGGTGGGCCTCTCATCGGAGCGTCTCGGCCGGATCCGCGAAACCGTCCAGCGTCACATCGACGCCGGTAACGTCACTGGCGCCGTTACGCTGGTTGCCCGCAAGGGCCGAATCGCGCACTTTGAGGCTCAAGGCCTGGCGGACGTTGAATCCAAGCGGCCTATGGCCAAGGACACGATCTTCCGCCTGGCTTCGATGACCAAGCCGGTTACCGCCGTAGCCGTCATGATGCTCGTCGAAGAGGGAAAGATCCGCTTGAACGACCCGGTCTCCAAGTTCGTGCCCGAGTTCAAGGATGCCAAGGTGGCCATCGGCCGCCAAGCCAGCCCGGCCATGACGGCCATGATGATGCCGGGACAGCCCCCGCGCGACCCCGAGTACTACGTCGTGCCGGCCAACCGCGAGGTCACGATACAAGACATGCTGACGCACACTTCGGGCCTCGCCAGCGGCGGAATTGGTTCGCGGATGGTCAACAAGCTGGCTCCCCGGCAACCGGACGAGAGCCTGGCAACCTACATTCCCCGCTTGGCCACCGTCCCGCTGGACTTCCAGCCCGGCTCGCAGTGGGCCTATAGCGGCACCGCCGGGCCGGACGTGCTGGGGCGCATCGTCGAAATCGTCAGCGGCCTCACCTACGACCAGTTCCTCAAGCAGAGGCTGTTCGACCCGCTGGGCATGAAGGATACGTTCTTCTACCCCCCCGACTCAGCCCGCCCGCGCCTGGTCACCCTCTATCAACGGACCCCAAAGGGCTTGGAGAAGAACCCGAACCAAGATGGATTCTCCACCAAGACCTATTTCTCCGGGGGCGCCGGTCTGATGAGCACGGCGGAGGACTACCTCCAGTTTGCGCAGATGCTGACCAATGGCGGCGAACTGAACGGTAAGCGCTACCTCGGCCCGCGAACCGTCGAACTGATGTCCGCCAATCACGTCGGTGACATGTTCAACGGGAAGCTTGGGCGTCCGGCCCAGGGCATGGGTTTCGGTTTCCTGATGGATGTGATTCTGGACAACGTGACCTCGGGCATGCGGCTGGCCAACGGCACCTTCGGCTGGGACGGCGCCTTCGGCACCATCTTCTGGGCCGACCCCAAGGACAAAATCGTCCGGGTGCTCATGATGCAAACCCAGACGCCGCAGTTGCAGCGCGATTTCGAAAACGCCGTGATGCAGGCCATCATAGACTAGAAGCACCATGCGAGGCGCCGGTGCCCCCCTGTCTAACATACTTGCGCCCGTGCTATAATGAATGTGGTTTGATGCTCCTGCCAATTCAAGGCTGACCTCTTTAGCGTTGTTTCCGCTACCTTCGTCCACCTTCCAAATTTGCCGCCTTCAAATCGGAAAAGGAAAACTAAAGTGAAGAATATTTACGTTGGAAACCTCAGCTATGAGGCTTCGGAAGAATCTGTCCGTGCGTTGTTTGAAACCCACGGCACTGTCGGCCGTGTCAACATCGTCACGGATCGCGACACGGGCCAACCGCGTGGCTTTGGCTTCGTGGAGATGGCCAACGATGGCGAGGGCGAGAAAGCCATTGCTGCCGTGAACGGCACGGAACTTGCTGGCCGCGCCCTGAACGTTAACGAGGCGCGTCCGAAAGCGGAGCGCTCAAGCGGTGGTGGCGGCTTCGGACGCAAACGCTGGTAGCGGGGATCTTAGTAGCGGCGCCGGGGGCTCCCGTGGCATCGTCAAATTGGCTTCGTTCCGCGTGGCTTTGATAAGATGAAGACTATTCCTTCATCGCCCCAATGTTCGCCGCGACCACCATTGCCGACGAGATCCTGGATCTAAAAAAACAGCGGAAGGCCATTCTGCTCGCCCACCACTACCAGGATCCCGAGATCCAGGAACTGGCCGATGTGGTCGGCGACAGCCTCGAGCTGGCGCGTAAGGCCCGCGACTTCGCGGGCGACGTGATCGCCTTCTGCGGCGTGTGGTTCATGGCCGAAACCGCCAAAGCGGTGAACCCCAAGCGCATTGTGGTGGTCCCCGACCGCGAGGCCACGTGCAGCCTGGTGGAAAGCTGTCCGGTCGGGCCGGTCCGCGAGTTCCGGCGCCGGAACCCCGGCTACGTCATCGTCAGCTACATCAACACCTCCATTGAGGTGAAGGCCGAGAGCGACATCCTCTGCACCTCGCGCAACGCTGTGCAGGTGGTGAACTCCATTCCGCGGGAGAAGCCTATCCTCTTCCTGCCCGACAGCCACCTGGGCGATTATGTCCGGAAGCAGACCGGGCGGGAGAACATGAAGATCTGGCAAGGCACGTGCATCGTGCACGCCACGTTTCCGGCGCGGCGGCTGGCTGAGGCCAAGGCGGAACATCCCGGCGCCGCGGTGGTGGCGCATCCGGAATGCCCCGCTTCGGTGCTGGCCATGGCCGATTTCGTCGGTTCTACCTCGGCCATCGTCGAATGGTGCGCCGCCAGCCGCGCCGCCGAGTTCATCGTGATGACCGAAAGCGGCATCCGCTTCTCACTCCAGAAGGTGGCGCCGGGCAAGCGCTTCTACTTCGTGGCCAATGAGAACTGCAATTGCAGCGAGTGCCCGTACATGAAGCTGAACACGCTGGAGAAGCTGCGGGATTGCCTGCTCGCGCTCGGCCCCCGCGTGGAACTGCCCGACGGCATCGCGCGGCGCGCCCTGGTCCCGCTCGAGCGCATGCTGGCTCTCAAGTAAATGCCACCCGCGCCGCTCGTCGATAGCTACGGCCGCCTCCACGACAACCTGCGCGTCAGTGTCACCGACCGCTGCAACATCCGCTGCTTCTACTGCATGCCCGAGCACGAGGTCGAGTTCGTCAAGCGCGCCGAGATTCTGGATTTCGAGGAGATCGAGCGCTTCGTGCGCATCGCCGTCGCGCTGGGGATCGTCAAGCTGAGGGTCACCGGGGGCGAGCCGCTGGTGCGGCGCGACCTGCCGGAGCTGATCCGGCGCCTGGCCGCCATCCCCGGCATCCGCGACCTGGCCCTCACCACCAACGGCGTGCTGCTGCCCGATCTGGCGGAGCCGCTCTATGAGGCCGGGCTGCGCCGCATCAATGTCCACCTCGACACCCTCGATCGCGCGCGATTCATCCAAATCACGCGCCGCGACGAGATCAACAGAATCCTCGCCGGCCTGGATCTCTGCAAGCGCCTCGGCTATTCCAGGATCAAGCTCAACGCCGTGGCGGTGAAGAACCTTGTCGAGCCCGATATCGTGCCGCTGGCGCGCTACGCGCGCGACAACGGATTTGAAGTGCGCTACATCGAGTTCATGCCGTTGGACGCGCAGAATCTGTGGGACCGCGGCAAGGTGCTGCTGGCGGATGAGATCATCGACACGCTCTCGAAGGAAATCGCGCCACTTGTGCCGGTGCCCGATCCCGACCCCCGCGCGCCGGCTTCGGAGTACAACTTTGCCGATGGCATCGGCCGCGTCGGATTCATCGCCTCGGTGAGCCGCCCCTTCTGTCTGAACTGCAACCGCATACGGCTCACCGCCGACGGCAAGCTGCGCTACTGCCTCTTCGCCATCCAGGAAGACGACGTCAAGAGCCTGATGCGCTCGGGCGCCTCCGACGAGGAGATTGCCGCGCTCATCCGCCGCAACCTGGCGGGCAAGTGGGAAGGCCACGAGATCAACTCCGCCAAGTTCGTGGCGCCGCCGCGCCCCATGTATTCCATCGGCGGCTAGTACAATGGATGCCGGCCCACATGGCCCAAAGGAGATTCCCAATGAATCGCCGTCAATTTCTTTTCTCCGCCGGCGCGGCGGGGTGCGTGTTCGCCGCGCCCTTCGAGCGCGCCGCCGCGGCGGTCCGCAAGAAAGTCAAGATCACGGATGTCAAATGCATGATCGTCCGAGGCACGTGGGACTGGAATCTCATCAAAGTCGAAACCGATTCCG
This sequence comes from Bryobacterales bacterium, assembly GCA_963768385.1. Classification (GTDB taxonomy): domain Bacteria; phylum Acidobacteriota; class Terriglobia; order Bryobacterales; family Bryobacteraceae; genus Fen-178. The sequence goes on along the minus strand of CAVYHQ010000007.1, from coordinate 341,758 downwards.
GCCTGTACGGCATCGGCGAGGCTTACTGGGGCTGGGGCGTCAAGGACCTGGTCCTGAACAAGATGAAGGGCATTATTGTGGGCGAGGACCCGCTCAACGTCGACAAGCTCTACACCAAGATGCTAATGCAGAGCGCGGGCGCCGGCGCCATCGCGGGCGTCACGGTCTCAGCCGCCAGCGGCATTGAGATCGCGCTCTGGGATCTGTGCGGGCGCATTCTCGAAACGCCCGTCTGCAACCTCTTGGGCGGCCGTTTCCGCGACCGCATCCGCTTCTATCGCACCACGCAGGCGGTGCGCGACGTGGAAGACCCGGCGGCGTGGCGCGAGCTGGCGGTCAAGACCCGCGCCGAAAAGTGGGGCTGGACCGCTTTCAAGTTTCAGGGCGACGGGATCCCGCCCCGGGCCGATCCCCAGTACCAGGAGCCCGGGCACGACCCCTACGCCCGCAACCTCACCAACAAGGATTATCGCCGCATCGTGAAGGCCATGGAGACGGTGAGGGAAACGCTCGGCCCCGATGCCGATTTCGCCGTCGAATGCCACTGGCACTACGATACGGAAGACGTCATCCGCCTGGGGCACGAGCTGGAGCCGGTGAGGCCCATGTGGCTGGAAGACCCGGTTCCGCCCGACAACATCGAGGCCATGGCGCGCGTGACCCGGGCCATCAATATCCCGGTCTGCACGGGCGAAAACCTGTACAGGCGGCAGGGCTTCCGCCGGCTGATCGAGCTGCAGGCGTGCTCCGGCGTGCACATCGATATTCCCAAGTCCGGCGGCCTGCTGGAATCCAAGAGGATCTCCGACCTCGCGGAGATGTACTACATCTGGACGGCCTGCCACAACCCCGCCAGCCCCGTGGGAACCGTCGCGTCGTGCCACGCCGCCGCGGCCATGCGCGAGTTCCGCATCCACGAGCTGGCCAACTGGGTGGACTGGTGGCCGGACCTGGTGGTGCGCGAAGGCCCGTTCTGGCAGGACGGCTATTTCACCATTCAGGACAAGCCCGGTTACGGAATCGAGTTGAACCCCGACGTCGCCAGGGCGCACCTGGCGCCGGGCGAAACGTGGTGGGGAGGTTAGAAACATGAAGAAGAAAGTCCTGACCAGTTCCAAAGCGGCGTTGCCGATCGGGCCATACTCGCAGGGGATCCAGATTGGCAATCTCATTTTCGTAGCCGGGGAGAAGGGCATTGATCCAAAGACGGGCAAGGTTGTCCCGGGCGGAATCATGGCCGAGACGCGGCAGACGTTTGAGAACGTCAAGGCTATCCTGGAGCAAGCCGGCGCCACGCTGGACGATGCCGTGTCCTCAACGGTCCATATGACCGATTTGAAGGAATTCGGGGACATGAACAGGGTCTACGCCGAGTACTTCCATGAAGCGCCCCCCGGCCGCACCACGGTCGAGGTGGCTGCACTACCTGGCGGCGCGCACATAGAGATCACCATAATTGCGGCGGTTTAGCCTGCGCTGAAAAGGCGGATTTCCCGGTTCTTGGATTCTCCCGGCAAGACGATACCCCCGCCTTGCCGGGGGCGAAGACATCTCCCGGAGGAAAGAACGAAGCGTGCAAGACCAAAGAGTGGCGATTTGGCTTATACTCAATTTTGGGCTTGGAAGTCCAAAATGGAAATCCTGGCTGAAACGGCCGGTTCTGTTTCTCACCCATTGGGTGTCGTCTTGTGACGGTTTCCTACATAGGAGGGTAAAGGTGCTTAAGACGTTTGTATTATCGATTCTGGTAGTTCTCGCATTGCTGTCGGCAGTTGGCACACTCGAAGCCCAGCAAGATCGACCGGGCGGGCGGGGTCAAGGCCGCCCGAATCAAGGTCGATGGATTTTCGATGATTCAAATCTAGACAAGCGGCCTTTGGCGGGTGATCCCACTGAAGAAAAGATACTGAAGTTGCTCGAAGAGATCGCCCAGACTGACAATTCAAATCTACTGGTCCCACTGGGGGATGGAAGACTGCTGCGAATGCTGGCGGAGACGACGGGAGCCAAGAATGTTGTTGAGATTGGAACCTATGTCGGTTATTCAGCTTTGTGGTTTTGCCTGGCTCTTCGCCATACCGGCGGCAAAATAACGACCCACGAGATAAGTCCCAAGAATATCGCCATGGCACAAGAGAACTTCAAGAAGGCCGGAGTGGAAAACCTGGTCACCATTGTTGAAGGCGATGCTCATGAGACGGTCACAAGACTCAAGGAGCCGATCGACATTCTCTTCATCGATGCGGACAAACCGGGCTATGCCGACTATTTAAAGAAACTGTTGCCGCTTGTGCGCTCAGGTGGGATGATCTTGGCTCACAATACCACCAACTCAGGCAGGCAAATGCCGGATTATTTCACAGCTGTGACTACAGATCCGAACCTTGATTCGATCTTCCTGGGCCAGCAGACCATTGGCATCGGTCTTACTCTGAAAAAACGCCGCTGAAGCGCGGACGACAGACTGTGAAGTGACCTGCTCCCCAAGAACTCTACCAGGGATGATTGAGAAGCTCCCGAAAGGAAAGGAGCTTCGAGATGAAGAAGAGCCGTTCCACCGAGGAGAAGATCATCACCCAACGTGCGGGGTGGATGCTCTCGATCGCTATTTTCGGGAGCAGGCCGGCCGGGATGTGCGCCGCCGCGCCACGGCGTGTTTTGTGGCCCGCGAGATCGCCACAAATCGGATCGCCGGGTTCTACACATTGGCTGCGGGCGCGATTCTCCTCGCGCAGATGCCGGTCCGGCTCGCCAAACGTCTGCCACGCTATCCCGCGGTACCCGTCGCACGCCTGGGGCGCCTTGCCGTCGCGGGCGCCTATCATGGCCGGAAACTCGGAGGCGCTATGTTGTGGGATGCAGTAGGGCGTGCGAGCCGGTCCGAAGTCGCCGTTTACGCGATTGTCGTTGATGCTAAGGATGAACAGGCGGAGAGCTTCTGTCTGCACCAAGGCTTTGTTCCGTTTGGCGACGCGGCGAGAACTCTCATCCTGCCTCTGCCGAAGAGGACCGCTCCCTGACGGTCGCGGCTCGGTGTGCAGCAGTGTGCCTCGCTCGGAGCCGCGACCGTCAGGGAGCGGTCTTGGGCCGCGTCTTCCACCTCCGGTGAATCCACAACCACTGGTCGGGGTACTCCCGGATCGCGTCCTCGATTCGTTTCTGCACCGCCTGTGTGTCGCGCGTCACGTCGCCCGTCATGGGGACCGGCGGGTAAAACCGCAGGACATACCGGCGCTCACTTTCCGACCACAGCGCAAATCCGGGAATGACGGCCGCGCCGCTGTGCGCCGCCAGCTTGGCGAACCCCGTGCCCGCGCAGGCCGGCACTCCGAAGAAGTTGACGAAGACCCCCGAGTCGAGCGATGCGTTCTGGTCCGCCAGGATGCCCACCGCCTCGTTCGCCGCCAGCGCTTTCAGAATGGCGCGCGCAAAATCCTTCTTGAAAATCGGACGGTTGCCGGAGAGCGCCCGGCGGCGCTCCACCAGCGCGTCGATCAGCGGATTGTCGAGCGGCCGCACCACCACGTGCATGGGCTCCGCCAGCAGCGCGTGCGCGTAGGCGCTCAGTTCCCAGTTGCCCAGGTGGGCCGTGGCGAACAGCACCCCGCGCCCCGCATGCATGGCGTCGTCATAGTGCTCGCGGCCTTCCCAGCGGATCCACCGCTCGACGTTCTCGCGGCGGATGGAAGGGAATTTGGCAAACACCACCAGCAGCCGCGCGATGGACCGGAATACGCCGTCGATGATGGCAGAATGATCGGCCCCCGGCAGCGCCATCGACAGGTTTTGCTTTGCTACCCGCCGCAACCGGGGAATCGCCAGATCGAGAAGCCGCGCGTAGCCGCGAGCCATCCCGTGAGCCAGTGGCGCCGGCGCCCATTCCAGCGACTTCACGACGCCCAGGGCGATCGCATATTCGATCCCGTTCCGAACCCTGCCGCGGGTGCTCACTACGCGTGCTTCGCGCGGCGCCACCTGTACGGAATCAGCCCGCCGATGCCCCAAACCATCAGAAAGACGAACCAAAAGCCGTACAGCAGACTACCGCCTTCCGTCTGTAACAGCGCTGTTCCCGGCATCAGTCCAATCACCAGCGCCACGATTACCGCCAGCAGGTGCCAGTACCAGGCCTGGGAACGAAATCGGTACAGCAGATAAATGGGAATGAGCACCGCCAACGCGTCGAGAACGATTGCCAACACCGAGAACATCAATTGCCTCCTCCAGTATTGTAAATCTAATCTACTCGATCCATCCCCCGCCCAGCACCAGGTCGCCATCGTAGAAGACCGCGCCCTGGCCGGGGGTTACGGCGCGCTGCGGCTTGTCGAAGATCACCTCGACGCGCGTGGCGTCGCCAGTGGCATGGAGCGTGGCGGGCGCGGCCAGGTGCTTGTTGCGGATCTTCACCTGTGCGTGCATGGGCGCGGCCAGGCCGGCGACGGAGATCCAGTTCACGGCTTTGGCGAAGAAGCGCGCGCGCAGAAGCTCGTCATTGCCGCCAACGATGACGCGCTGCCGCTCGGCGTCGGTCGCAATCACATAGAGCGGCTCGCCGGTGGCCACGCCCAGGCCGCGGCGCTGGCCGACGGTGAAGTGGTGGACGCCCTCATGCTCGCCCAGCGTCCGGCCATCGGTCGAGACGATGGCGCCGCGCGTACGCTCCTTGGGGACGCCGCTCTCCTCCAGGTAAGCGCGCAGAAAGGCCGCGTAATCGCCGTTGGGAACGAAGCAGATCTCCTGGCTGTCGCCCTTGCCGGCCACCGCCAGGTTCATCGAGCGGGCCAGCTCGCGGACTTCGGGCTTGGTCAGCTCGCCGAGCGGAAACATGGTGCGGGAGAGCTGCTCCTGGGTGAGGCCGAACAGGAAGTAGGTCTGGTCCTTTGAATCGTCCACCGCGAGCAGCAACTGCCAGCGGCCGGAAGCTTCGTCCCGGCGGATGCGCGCGTAGTGGCCGGTGGCCATCTGGCGCGCGCCCACGGCCTCGGCCATTTCCAGAAAACGGTCGAACTTGATGTAGTTATTGCACAGCGTGCAGGGAATGGGCGTGCGGCCGGCCAGGTACTCTTCCACGAACGGCTTCACCACCTGCTCCTCGAACTGCCGCTCGAAGTTCACCACGTAGTAGGGAATGCCGATCTGCTCGGCCACCCGGCGGGCATCGTAAACGTCATCCAGCGAACAGCAGCGCCCCGTAGCACGCTCTGAAAAAAGCTCCGGTAGTCGCCGCTGGTTCCAAAGCTGCATGGTCAGCCCCACCACGCGATAACCCTGGCGCACCAGGAGCGCGGCCACGGTGGAGCTATCGACGCCGCCGCTCATGGCGACGGCAATGGGCGGCTCAGGCATGTACGGAGATTCGGCGGAGGTGCGCCACCGCGCCCTCCAGCGCGTCCACCAGGGCGTCCACCTGCTCGGCGGTGTTGCCCCGGCCGAGCGAAAAACGCATGCTGGCGCGCGCGCGTTCGGGCGGAAGGCCGATGGCCGTGAGGACGTGGGATGGAGCCACGGCGCCGCTGGAGCAGGCCGCGCCGGTGGAAACGGCGAAGCCGCGGAGGTCCAGCGCAATCACCAGGGCCTCGCCTTCGATGCCCTCGAAACACATGTTGGAGGTGTTGGGCGTGCGCTTCCAGCGCGCGCCGTTGATGGTGGCGCCGGAGATACGGCTCGAGACCGCGTTCTCCAGGCGGTCGCGGAGCGCGGTGAGCCGCTCGCCCTCGCTCACCAGGTTGCGCCCGGCCGCTTCGGCCGCCGCTCCGAATGCCACGATGCCGGGAACGTTCTCCGTGCCGGGGCGCCGGTCGCGTTCGTGATGGCCGCCGAAAGCGATGGGCGCGAGCCTGGTGCCCCCGCGCACGTACAGGGCGCCCACGCCCTTGGGAGCGTAAACCTTGTGGCCGCTGACGCTGTAGAGATCGATCCCCGCGGCCTCGACGTCCACCGGGATCTTGCCCAGCGCCTGCACGCCATCCACGTGAAAAGGAACGCCGGCCCTCCCGGCGATGCGCGCAATCTCCTCCACCGGCTGGATTGTGCCCAGCTCGTTATTGGCGTGCATGACCGAGACCAGAACCGTATCGGGCCGCAGCGCGCGGCGCACGTCGTCGGGATCCACCACGCCGTCGGAACCCACGCGCAGCCGGGTGACGGCCACGCCCTCGCGTTCGAGCTGGTCGCACGGTCCCAGCACCGCCGGATGTTCGACGGCGGTGGTGATGACGTGCTTCGTCGGGCCGGCGGCCGCCCGCGCCACCCCCAACACCGCCATGTTGTCGGCCTCCGTGCCGCCGCTGGTAAAGACCACTTCGGCTGGGTTCGCGTGGATCGCGACCGCAAGCTGCCGGCGGGCCGCTTCCAGCCGCTGTTTGGCGGCCTGGCCAAAATGATGGATGCTGGAAGCGTTACCATACACTTGACCGAGACACGACGTCAGCGTCTCCAGAACCTCGGGAGCGAGGGGAGTGGTGGCGTTGTGATCGAAATAGAAGCGTTGCACCGACATTCATTTTACCAATGCCTGCACACATCCTCACGCTCACCTCGGATTTCGGCCTCTCGGACCATTACGTGGCCGCCATGAAAGGCGTAATTCTGAGCATCTGCCCGCTAGCGCGGATTGTAGACATCAGTCACGGGATAAGCCCCTTCCAGATTGCCGAGGGCGCCTATCTGATCGCGCAGGCGTACCCCTGCTTCCCACCGAAAACGGTGCACGTGGTGGTGGTGGACCCGGGCGTGGGCACGGCGCGCCGGCCGATCCTGCTGGAAGCCGCCGGGCAGTACTTTGTGGGGCCGGATAACGGCGTTCTTTCCATGATCTACTCGCGCGAGGAGCACAAGGTCCGGCTGATCTCGAACGACCGGTACTTCCGCAAGCCGGTGAGCCGGACGTTTCACGGCCGCGATATTTTCTCGCCGGTGGCGGCTCACCTGGCGGCCGGCGTTCCGCCGTCGCGCATGGGCAAACTCATTCAGGACTACCTGCGGCCGTCCTTTGAGAAGCCGCGGCGCACCGGAAAGCGCACGTGGACCGGCCGGATTCTGAGAATCGACCGCTTCGGCAACATCGTTACCAACTTCCATGTGAGCGAGTTCCCGGACCTGGACCGCAAGAACTTCTCGCTGGCTATCGGCCCGCGGCAGGTCGGGGTAATGGCGCACAACTACGCCGAATGCGGTCCTGGTGAGCTGTTTGTGGTTGTGGGGAGCTCGGGATATCTGGAGGTCTCGGTGGGTCAGGGATCGGCAGCCAGGATGATCGGCTGCGAAACGGGAGCGCCGGCGGAGTTGACGATTGGGTGAGGGCGCTATCAGCGATCAGCGATCAGCGATCAGCTTTCAGCTAAACGCGCGGACGCACTCCGACGAGCAGGTGGCGCAAGTCGCCGCCAGCATCGTCGAGTTCGGCTGGACGAATCCGATCCTGGTCGGCGCGGACGGCGTAATCATTGCCGGCCACGCCCGGTTGCTGGCCGCCCGCAAGCTCGGCATGGCAGAGGTCCCCGTAAGTGTTCTCGACCATCTGACCGAGTCGCAGCGACAGGCGTTCGTGCTGGCCGACAACAAGCTGCGCTCAACGCCGCCGCGCGTCTTCTACGGCATCGGGATGATGTGCGATGACCGCTAAAAGAACGCGCGCCGGGCCATCTGGCCGTGTTCGCCCCTGTTCCCAGTTTCTTATTGTGGCGGCAGTGAATCCGAATCGCGTCGCAAACCGCGACTGGCTGAGGCCGAGGTTCCGTCGAATAGCCAGCAGGTTGACCGGAGCAGGACGATCTACCTGGACGCGGGTGACGCGGAGTCCTGGAACGTGCTCGCCTCTGGCGTAGGCGAGGGCTTGGCCGAGGCTGGTTAGAAGGGAGCGGCCGGCGGCTGTGCTCTTCGGCGTCCGCTTCTTGGTTTTGGGTTTGGATTCCTTTGTCATAACGGCTATTTCCTCCTGCTGTGTTCGACTCGGATCGCTGCAATCGTTTTGCGCGCCGCCTTTTTCTCGGCGGCGGATAGGTTTGCTTTCTGGTTCTTGGCGTAGATGTCCAGTGCGTACAGAGGGATCGATTGGTTGTGGTAGTAGTAGACCACTCGCGCGCCGCCGGACTTGCCTCTTCCGGGAATCGCCCATCGGAGTCTCCGGACCCCGCCGGTCTCGGGCACGAGCCGGCCAACTTCCGGGTTAGTGGCGAGGTAGATAATCAACGCGGTGCGTTCCTTCTCGCTAACCCCGAGGCGTGTGGCGCTCGCCAAGAAGGTGTCTGTCTCGACCACCACCATCGGACTTTCTATCGCCGCCATTACGTGACAATGGTACGCTATCCACGTATACATGTCAAGCGTATGACTTGAAGCGGGAAAGGCCGCCCCTTGGGCGCCTTAGGCGCGGGGGTAGCGGCTTCGTGGGCGGCGGTGGCCGTTTCCGGTGCGGTGCCGTCGAGTCCGTGAATGGCCTTCCAGATCCGGGCCGCGGCGCTGACCGCTGGAGGCTTCTGTGCTACGCCGCGCCGCTCTTGTTGATGGGAATCACCGTCGCGGGGGCCTGCGGCTCGAGCGCTCGGAGTACGTGCTCCAGCTCCAAGTCTTGCAGGGGCTTGGACAGCACGAAGCGGCCATCGCCCTCGAAATCCGTGCACAACTCCGCATCGTAGTGGTCCGATAGCAGAATGAACGCGCCCACGCGGGACTGCATCCGCTCCGATAGCTCCACCCAGTTCAGGCCGGGGGCGTGGACGGAGCAGAAAGCCGCGTCGAACCGCAAGCGCTGCGACAGTTCCAGGCCGGTATCGGCATTGGCGATGGGGACCACGCGGAGTCCGCGCGCCGCCAGCAATCCCAGCATCTGCCGCTGGGCTGTCTCGTCCGGCTCGATGACCAGCGCGGTCATGCGGCGGGAAAAATCGCGCGCCGGTGCGTTCCAGGACCCAGATCCCGCGCCCACCCGCTCTTTCGATGTGGTGGGCAGTTCGACTTCGAAATGCGGGTCTGCATGGCTGCTTTCGATGAGCCGCACCTCTCCACCGTGGCCGGCAATCACACTGCGCGTGACCCCCACCGCGGCGGCGTTCTCCTCGGGCTTGCGCGATCCGGGAGAGGCTGTAAACGCCACCTCCACCACCAGCCGTTTGGCCAGCACACTGGTGCGAATGGTAATGGCTTTCTGCGGGGCGTCGGCCAGCGACTGCTCGGCATGCACGAACAGGTTGAGAAAAACCTGTTCCAATTGGCCCTGGGATCCCAACACGTAGAGCGGCTCACGGCTGATCAGATCGCGGACGCGAATGCCAGACGCCTTCCACTCGCCCTCGCGAAACTCGATGAGGTTTCGCAGCAAAGTGGTGATGCAGAGGGGACGCGCTTCCAACTGCTCGGCCGCGGCGAACGAAACCAGCCGCGCCACCATGGAGGCGGCCTTTTGGGCTTCGGCGGCAATCGCCGAAACCTCGCGTTCGGCGGGGCCAATGAGCCCCTTATCCTGCGCTCTGGCCGCCAGGTCCGAGATGGAAGACAGGGGCGTCTGCAGTTCATTGACGACGCCCGAAATCAACCGGCCGATGGCGGCCAGTTTCTCGGTTCGGGAAAGCTGTTCCTGCACCGAGCGCTGATCCAGCAGCCGGACGGCGACGCCGATCTGATTCCCCAGGTGCTGCGCCAAAGCCTGCTCGTCCGCGGTAAAGTCGCGGAGGCGGTCGTCCTGATCCAGCTCGAGAACACCGATCACCTCGCCTTGCGCCAGCATGGGGACGAACAGCAGCGACTTGGGAGAGCCGGCGCCGTCTCTCGCGGCCATCGGAAACGGGCTGCGGACGATATCCGGAATCACCAGCAACGTGCGGTAGTGAAAGCAAGCCACCGCGCCGGCCCGCGCTCCGCCCGGAGGAGAAGCCAGGGGAATCGAAACCGGCTCTCCTGCCTCGCCAGCTACGGCGTCCAGGGTCTTGGCGCCGCGGTTATAGATGTACAACTGGACCCGGGTGACCCCCAGGATACTCGGCAACGCCTCCGTGATGCGTTTCAGAATAGTAGCGGTTGAAGGGGCGCCCAAGATCTCTTCGACAAGCTGATAGGTCTTCCGCAGGCGTTTGCGCTGCTTGCGAAGGCGGTGATCGTGAGTCCACAGCAGGAAAGAGACGCCCAGCACCACGCCGATCGCGGCGGCCAGCACCAGCGGCGGGATAGACCAACTCCGCGCCACGATGACAATTTCTACCGGATCAGCCGCCAACAGCTCGAACCGCTGATTGTACGGAGGATACGGACAGTATTGGAGAGCCACGCCGGTGGCTTGCACGGTGTCGCCCACCTTGTATCCCGGTGATCCCAAGGGCGGCTGATTCGGCGCGCGGGGAAAGAAAATCCTGTAATCGGCCGCTGCCGGAGCGGCGATCAAGGCGTAGTCCCCGGCGGTAGTGTCGCCGATTTCCACCACTCGTCCTTTGGTATGGACCAGGCGCCCGAGGTAGCGGAAGCCTTCGAGATCCCGGACAGCAGCCTCGGCTGGAGCGGGCGGCTCCTTTCGACCGGTGATGGTGATGCGCTCCGGCCGAATCGTGACCAGCCCGGCCATGGAAGAAACCGTACCGACCACCTCGATTTCCTCGCCGGGATGGAGGCCGTCAAGCCGGGTATCGGGTTGCGGCGCCTGGAGCGCGGCGACTATGGCGCCGAAGCGGCCGTCATCGATCGCCAGCAAGGTATAACCCGGAAAGTGATAGGCGGGAGCGGAGACGACGCCTCGCACGGTCACCGTCTCGCCGCCATGAGCAGGGCCGTAATCGGGCAGTTTGCGAGCGCTAACCTCTTCTAGCGTAAGCTGTTTCTGCGCGGCCGCGGGGAGGGAAAGCAGCGCCGCAAACACCGCCGCCACCCGCCCACACCTCAGACCGCCCGTTATTGGGCCCGCAATCATGGCTCCGGATTTCCGCCCCAAAGATTATCTATCGACAGTTCCATATCCGGCAAGTAGCCGAAAGTAGTACAACGTCTCCTAACCCTCCTGCCGGTTTCCGGTCGGACGCTCAATCCCGATTGTATCTAATCGCACACTATTCGCCTTCAGGACCGCTCCGCAGGTTGGCCAGAAGCCAGTTCAGGTAGTTCGTGGCCCCTTCCACAACGGGAAGCGCGACCAGTTCCGGAACCTCATAGGAGTGCTCCTTCTCCAGGACTGCGCTGAGCGAGCTGAAAAGCTCGCGCGAGGACTTGACGACCAGCAGGCACTCATCGGCGGATTCAATGACGCCCTTCCAACGGTAGTAGCTGCGGATGCGCGGAACCACGTTGACGCACGCGGCCAGGCGTTCGTCGAGCAGGGCGCGGGCGAGCTTTTCGGCCTCTTCCTGGGTGGCGCACGTGCTGAGAACGACAATTTTATCGGTCATCGAAAAAAAATCGCGGAGCGCATCAGCCAAGCAATGCTACTATTATGTTCCAGGGCCGCATAACATGAAAGCGCCGCTGACCCGATTGGCTTACGTCCTGGCATTCCTCATGGTGATCGGTTATGCCTTTTTCACGTTACGCGGTCCGAAAGGCATACCCGGTCTGCTCGAGAGACAGCGCCAGATCCAGGAAACGGAAAAGCGCAACACCGCATTGGCGCGCGAAATCGAGCAGAAACGGGAGCATATCAAGCGTCTCGCCGGCAACCCGGCCGAGCAGGAGATGGAAATCCGCCAGCGTCTGAAGCTCGTGCATCCGGGCGAGAAGGTCTACATAGTCGGGGAACCGGAAAAAAAGTAGAGGACGGGTTCCATCACCGCCGGACGTCTCCGGCAATGCGCGCGTCGCGGAGCGTCACGGTCCGCGCGCAGATCTCCGCGACGCTGGCGTCGTGCGTGACCATCAGGATGGTGGTGTTCAGGCGCTGGTGCAGGCCGCGGATGAGGCTCAGGATCTCCGCGCCGGTGTGGGTATCGAGGTTGCCGGTGGGCTCATCGGCGAGCAGCACCGGCGGATAGAAGGCCAGCGCGCGGGCGATGGCCACGCGCTGCCGCTCGCCGCCGGAGAGTTCCTCGGGGAGATGCTGGAAGCGGTGGCCAAGCTCGACCAGTGCCAACAAGTCGCGCGCGCGTTGGTCGATTTCGTTCCGCGGCAGGCCTTTCAGGTGCAGCGGCAGAGCCACGTTTTCCACGCAGGTAAGGCTGGGCAACAGGTTGAAGAACTGGAAGATGAAACCGATCTTGTCGCGGCGCAGGCGGGCCAGATCGTCATCGGAGAGCGAGGCGAGGGACTGGCCGTCGATGCGGATCTCGCCCGAGGTGGGCCGGTCGAGACCGCCGATCAGGTTAAGCAGCGTCGATTTTCCCGAGCCGGAAGGGCCGGCGATGGAAACCATCTCGCCGCGTTCAATCCGCAGGTCGATGGAGTCGAGGGCCACCACCCGCCGTTGGCCGTCGTAGTGTTTGGAGACGCCGGTGAGCGAAATCATTGCGCCACCTCGATGATAGCGTGCGGCGGCCGGATGCCGGTGGCCGGATACGCTATCCTTTGATTTATGCTCAGTGAGAAACTGCGCGAGTGCGGCGTAGTGGGCGCCGGCGGGGCCGGCTTCCCAACCTACGTTAAGGCGCAGTCTCAAGTGGAGTATGTGATCGCCAACGGCGCCGAATGCGAGCCGCTCATCCATAAGGACGCCGAGCTGATGAAGCATTTTCCGGCGGGCATTCTGGCGGGCATGAACTCGATGATGGACGCGACCGGCGCGAAGATCGGCAAGTTCGGAGTCAAGACCAAGCACGCGGAGTCGCTGGAGGCGCTCCAGCACAACCTGAAATCGGACCGGATCGAGTTCGTGACGCTGGGCGACTTCTACCCCTCCGGCGACGAGTACGAGCTGGTCTACACCGCTACCGGCCGCCTGATTCCGCCGGGGGGGATTCCGCTCCAGGTGGGCTGCCTGGTGAACAACGTGGAAACGCTCTATAACGTGCACCTGGCGGAGCAAGGCGCGCCGGTCACGCGGAAGTTTCTCTCCGTCTGCGGCGCGGTGAACGAGCCGAAATCGTTTTGGGCGCCGGTGGGGACGCCGTTTCGCGACCTGCTGGCCCTGGCCGGCGGCGCCACCGTGGACGAGTTCGGGGTTTTCGTGAGCGGCGTCATGATGGGGACGCTGACGTTCGATCTGGACGACGTGCTGACCAAGACCACCGGCGGCCTGATCGTTCTTCCGCGCGACCATTACCTCATCACCCGCCGCACGCGGCCGCGGCAGGAGATGAACCGCATTGGCAAATCGGCCTGCGACCAGTGCAGCTACTGCACCGAATTCTGCCCGCGATACCTGCTCGGTTACGAGGTGCAGCCGCACAAGGTGATGCGCAGCCTGGGTTTCACCATGACCGGCGGGGACATCTGGAACCAGTGGGCCGAACTGTGCTGCGCGTGCGGGCTGTGCACGCTCTATGCCTGTCCCGAGGATCTATATCCGAAGGAGGCGTGCGACCAGGGCAAACAGGACCGGCGCGCGGCCGGGCTGAAGTTTGTGCAGACCAGGCCGGTGGAGGTGCACCCCATGAAGGAGCACCGGCGGGTGCCGCTTTCACAATTGCGGCGCCGGTTGCAGATTGAAGAATACGAGAAGGCCGCTCCGTTCCAGGAAGTGGAATGCCGCCCCGCGATGGTGCGCATCCAGATGCTCCAGCATACGGGACAGCCCGCCGTGCCGGTGGTCGAGGAAGGCGGAAAAGTGAAGCGGGGACAGGTGGTGGGGCGCGTGGAAGATTCCAAGCTGGGCGCGCACGTGCACTCAAGCATCGACGGCAAAGTGCGGAAGGTGACGCCCGAGTGCGTCGAGATTGTGGCATAAGCGATGGCGAACAATTCAATCGGTTTGATCGAGCTGAGCAGCATCGCCGCCGGAATCCAGGCGAGCGATGCCATGCTCAAGGCGGCAGCCGTGGACATGATCCTGGCGCGTTCGATTTGCTCCGGCAAGTACATGGTGATGGTGCGGGGCGAGGTGGGCGCGGTGCAGGCGGCTGTTTCGGCGGGTGTGAGCGCCGGTCATTTTTCGGTGATCGACTCGTTCGTGATCCCGAACCTGCACGAATCGGTATTCCCGGCCATCGCCGGCGCGACAGAGATTGAAGCGCTGGAAGCGCTCGGCATAGTGGAATCTTTCTCGGTGGCCTCGCTGATTGAAGGCGCGGACGCCGCGGTGAAGGCGGCCCATGTCCAACTGATTGAAATCCGCCTGGCGATGGCGCTAGGCGGGAAGGCCTTCGTGACCTTGACGGGCGACGTGGCGGCGGTCGAGGCCGCGGTGGACGCCGCCGCGCAGGTGGTGGGCCAGAAGGGCCTGCTGGTGAACAAGGTGGTGATCCCGCGCCCGCGTCCCGAGCTGCTCAACGAAATGATTTGACGCGGCGCGCGAGATTTGACACTTCCTCCGAGCGTCTGTTTTAATGAGAGTACACCACTGCTCCTCAGTAGCTCAATGGTAGAGCATTCGGCTGTTAACCGAAGGGTTGTAGGTTCGAGTCCTACCTGAGGAGCCAATTAAAATCAACAATCTACAGGATTTAGGCCCTTCCCAGGCACCCCAAAGATTTAGGCTATTTATGGCGGTTTTAGGCCGTTTTTGCTGATTGCCTGCTACACTTTCCACTACAGTCCAGAACCCGGCTTCCAGAACCCGCGCCCCGTCCGTATACGTGCGTTTAAACGCACCATGCCTGACACAAAACAGCATGTTAAATCAACAATTTGCGGACAAACCACGGTCACACGGTTTCGCAGATTCCTCAACTCCAGGAAAGCAAGCCACATAGGGCCGAAACTGGCCGAAGTTGGCGCGGGCACTGGACACCAGCGCGGTAGCGTAGCGATTGAGGACTGAGAATGAAGCACGTTTTCGCCAACAAGCATGTAAATGAGTACGAAGCCGCCGAATTCCTGGGTGTGGATGTCACCACATTGCGCGATTGGAGGTTTCGCCGCGTGGGGCCGGTGTACGTCAAGTACCTCAACAAGGCCGTCCGGTATTCGCTGCAAGAACTGGACAGATTCGTAGAGCAATCGAGAGTGAAGACAGCGGCGTGATGCGCGCGCCGGGCAATCCGGTACCGCGCCGAGTGGCCAGACGCTACGGGCACCTTGCGCCGCGCGGCGCCGGATGGCGTCCCGTGCCGGGAGCCGGCGTGCCGTGCCTCATGCGCGGTGGTGACTATTCGTCCACGGACTGTCCGGCCCTTCCGTGCGGAAAAAACCCTGAGATTGTCGGGCAATTCAGCGCACCATTATCGTGGGGCAGGGAAAACGCTTAAATGGAGGGATTTCAGTAAAAAACCAGCTATGCTTACCGATAAGTCCCATAGAATGAGTGCAACAGTACCCAGGGAATTGCATTATCGCAACCGTGGCGTTATAGTGGACATCTATGATGGCAGGGACGTGTATGGCTACTTTGACCGTTGAACAGAGTATTGGCCGTGCGTTCTCTGACATTCCGGCCGTGGAGAGAGTTCACGTATTCCAGCGTGGGGAACTGCTGAACGTCTTCACGATTGTGGAAGATGACGACGAAAGCGCGTTTGACCTGATCTATGACCGGGAGCGCTCGATAATCAGACAGTTCCGGGATTTCCATTTTGATTTCAACGTCATAGCCCGCCGTGGCCGTTCCATTCCTGAGATTCTGAGTTTTGGCGCGCCAGTCTGGCAAAGGCGTGAATCCGACCCGTGCCCCAACGCGAACAGCATCTAACCAGGGCTACAGAAAACGAAGCACTAGCACTGGCCCTCAATCGAAAGTCTGGCGTCTGTATCGATTGGGCTATAACGATGCTCTTTTACTCTGCCCTTCATTGGATCGATGCATATTTGGCCGGCAAGAACTTCCATCCCGCGACTCACCAAATCAGGGACGATGAAGTCGAGAACAACGGGTCCCTCTCCGCCGTTTTCAACGATTATCGTCGCCTCAAGGATCTGAGCAGGGCAGCGCGGTACGAGATTCCCAGTTTTGGAGAGGACAAGCTCATCGTCGCCAAGAATAGATTGTTCAAGATCGAGCAGCACATATCCGGCTTGTTTTAGGTCAAGGCATCTGGTCGTCGTTCGGTCTGGGCCTTGGGCGCGCGTTCTTTGAACGTCTGCCTCTGGCTATTAGTGAACCACCGCTGATGGGGAGCCCACCGCAACCGGCTACTGCCGTTCGATTTCCTGCTGGCGCTTCTCGTCGGCGGCGCGCTGGGCTGGCTCCCCGGAGCCGGTACCGATCCACGCGGTTACTCAAACCGGGGTCGCTATTCAAATCTTCGACCCACTGAGGATAACCCTTGAGTCCCGGATCGATGTTTATCCCGGCGAAGGCGAAAGTGAGTTGCTTGACCTGGCTGGCCGCTTTGATGATGACCCGGAATGCTATGGCTGGAACAACGAAACGTACTTCTGTGCAACCCCATGGCGTAATCCAGATTATAGACTGCCCCCAGGTCGCTATCTGGTCAAGGTAGTCATCAGGTCATCGGGCCAGAGATGCACCGGGCTCTTTCGTTTGATAAATGATGTAGCCCGAAAGGATTGTCGGCTGGAAGAAGCCCAGGCCCAGGACCACGCGATGTAACGGCGGCGCGCCGAAACGTGACCCTCCAAACCTTCAGTCACAGCTATTCGTCGCGATATTTCCCTTTAAATACGCACAAACTGCTCTGTAGCGTTCTAGGCGTATGATAATATCCAATTAGAAGGTAGGGCAACGCGCCCGGCCTTCACTCACGTTGTAATACCCTCCAAAGGAAGTTCCCTATGCAGCAAACCGCTGCGCCAACCGTACCGGCAGAATTCCTGCGGCTGCAAGATACCGCTGCGTTCCTTGGCATATCGCGCCCGCACTTGCAGAACCTCCTGCGAAAAGGTCAGGCACCACCTTCAACCCGGCTGGGGCGTGCCCGGCTATTTTCCGTCCAGAGCCTGCGAGAATTCATGCGCCAGCAGGAACAATAATCACAACCTGCGTTTAAACGCAAAAGGTAAACTACGAGCCAATTTTCCGAGTATTACGCATCCATCAGACGAGTTCGCGCGGAGCTTGCCGGTCAGTTTCCTTCAGGCGACTGCTTGATTGCTTCCAAAGGCTGCACTTGCGAAGCTCCAGTCCAACTGGCAGCCACGCTACTGGTGGCAGGTACCCATAGGCTCGCGTCCAAGGAAGAGCGGGACGCGTTCTATGCGGGTCAGGCAATGAATCGCGCTACCACTCCCCTGCTGAATAGCCTGAAAGACGCACGCCAGCGGTTCGCGGCGCTCATGGCTGGGAAGGAAGGACGCAAATGACCGACCTTCAATGCTTGACCGAAACATTCAATGCACTTTCCTTCGATAAGATCACGGGCGGGGACCGGGAAGGCATTGAAATACTCCTGACCGATGTTAGCTCCGAAGTCAAGCGGCTGACTTCCGCGTATCAGACGGCGTGCGAAGAGTGCAATACTCTGGCCCAAGTCAAAAGGGAGCGCGCCGCAGAACTTGCCGAAGTCAGGCGGGAGCAGAACGAACACTACGCTGCGCATATTCACGAAGGGGTTTCGTGTTCAGCAGCGGATATCGGTTCCCTTGCGATGCAAGACTTTTCCCTGGATCGCAAAGCGGATCTACTGCAAAGCATCAACGATTGCATTGAGTTCGTTTTGTCCCCGGCTGCGCAGGACCGGAAGCTTGAAACAGGATGTGACCTACGACGGGGTGAACACTTGGAATCCGGGCTGCATTGTGCCTGGACCCACTCGACACTTCTAGAGAAACTGGAGCGCGCCAACCTTCCCCAGTCCCACGGCAGAATTATTGCCTATTCGGAAACTGTTGAGCGCTTGAAATTGGTGACCACAGAATGCCACAGGCTGGCTCAACAGGCAGATGCTGAACTCGCTGCTTTCCGCGCGGCCCGGCTTGCGCGGACCCAGCAGCGGCACGCGGACGGCCAGATTACGCGGGCCGACGCCGTGTTTGCCGCCTTGGAACTTTCACAAAGCACGAAAAAGGATTAACACAACACATCATGTTCGACAATTTGAGTACAGATCAACTGCGGGACAAATACACAGCCTACACCCGCGCGGAGCAGGCGACTGCGGAACGCTTCCCACTTCCAGACGCTACGCCGCCTGGCCTGACCGAAGATCAACAATCCCAGCTTTTCGATAACTGGATTGCACATCTGGACAAGCAGGACCCGAAATCCTTCACAAGCAAAGAGCGTGCGGCGTACCAGTTTGCTATTGTGCGCGCGCTGCGCACGGTCTGAGGACAAAGCCATGGACCACATTGACGAAGAAATCGACGCCTTGAAGACCCGCTGGGCAACCGAAGAGCAAGAGCGGAAACAGCGCCAAGCGGACGGACAGATGGCGCGCTTGGAAGCGGTGCGGGACAGGCTGCGCTCCGGGGAAATGCCCCGGCACGCCTGCCTGTGCGCGGAGTGCCTTCGCGCGCGCCTCACTTGCGATCCACGCCTTGTATGCGAGCAGGGGAAGGTAGACGCAAGCTGGTGGGGGGACGGACCCAGGCCGCTGTAGCGCCTACGGGAAGGCTAGGGAGTCACGACAGTTCACCAACTAAGTAGCGCATGGACTGACGCGGTTACGGAGAACATCGTACTTACGGCTACTGTCACAATGGTATGAGTGGGAGTGGGTCAAGAACTAGGGGCGCTGCCAGCGCCCCTGACCCGAAGGTGAGCACTATTCACGGTGAAGGACGAAAATGGAATACCTGAATGGCGAACGAAAAGTTACCCGCTGCACCTATTATAGCAGCGGAGCAGCAGAGACTAGCAGAACGCCTTTACCAACTATTTGCTGGTTATAGACTTGCGCACGGTCATTACGATGTGACCGGCGTAGATGCAAGCGGCAAGGCAAAAGGCATTGTGGAAACGGAGCACACGCCCGTTACCCCGGAATTGTGGTTACGTCATCTGAGCGGTACTTACGGGCTAGGCGTTGTTCCGATGCTGGAAGATGGAACCTGCGTCTGGGGTGCCGTGGACCTGGACGTTTACGACGTTAACCCGGCCCGAATTGCCGCACATGTCAAGGCGCTGGGCATTCCTGCAATCGTGTGTGTGTCAAAGTCGGGTGGGAAACATGGTTTTCTATGGGCCAGGGTTCCGGTGCCTGCATCGCTGATGCGCCAACGTCTGGCGGAACTAGCAAAGGCGCTGGGATACCCTGACGCCGAGCTTTTCCCGAAGCAGGATAAACCCACAGATTGCGGCGGGTCCTGGTTGAACATGCCCTGGCATGGGGGCCAGGAAAGCCCGCGATATGCCGTGATGCCGTCCGGTGATACCTACAGCATCGGTGAGTTTCTTGACGCGGCGGAAGCACTGAAGGCCGCTACCGGGCCGGAATGGTTCAGCATGCCGCTGCGCTTGCCCAGCGCCCCGGAATCCGCGCCCAAGGGTAGCCGTAAAAAGGGCTTTACTCTGCCTGCTGAAATTGCCGAAGGCCGCAGAGAAACCGTGTTGACCAGTGCTGCGGGCAAGATGCGCCGGGCCAGTTTCAGCCCTGATGAAATCCTGGCTGCACTGCGTCAGATGAATCAGGAACGCTGCAAGCCCCCGCTTGCTGATGCGGACGTGGAACGTATCGCTAAGAGCATCGGGAAAAAGCAGCCCGCGCCCATGGATGAAGACGCCGGGCTGACTAAAGCACTTGCTACTGCAATCACATCGACGGACTCATTCGCGCGTGATATGGGTAGCTTGCTCTATCACTGGGAAGGTGGCGTTTACAGACCGACTGGCCAGCGCTTCGTTGAACGCCGGGTAAAAGAACTATGCGAAGCGTGGGAAAAGACCAAAGCATGGTGCCCGGACTTGGCCACGCGCGTCTGTGAATGGCTGCTGGTGGATGCCCCGGAACTCTGGGAGTGCCCGCCCCTGGATACGCTGAATTGTCGCAATGGCCTGCTGGACATTCCAACCCGGAATCTGCGCAACCATTCGCCAGAGCACCTGTCCCCGGTTCAGGTTGCCGTTAGCTTTGATCCTGTTGCCCAGTGCCCGGATATTGAGCACTTCATCAGGGGCGTGTTCCGAGACGATACGCAGCACCTGCCGTTTGAAGTGGCCGCGTGGTTGATGCTCCCAGACACCAGCATCCAAAAAGCGATTCTGACGCTTGGTGAAGGGGCCAACGGGAAAAGCGTCTGGTTGAACCTAATGCTGAATTTCCTTGGACGCGAGAATGTAAGCACGCTTTCCTTGCATCGCATCGAAGCGGACAAGTTCGCAGCGTCTAGGCTGGTGGGCAAACTCTGTAACATCGGAACGGACCTGCCAACAGTGGCGCTGGCCAGTACCAGCATGTTCAAGGCGTTGACGGGCGGGGATACCATCACGGCAGAGCGGAAGTTTGAATCCAGTTTTGAATTTCGGCCATTTGCGCGGCTGCTGTTTTCCGCGAACAGTGCTCCGCGTTCAGACGATGCAACCCACGGCTTCTTTCGCAGATGGCTGGTGATTCCGTTTAATCGGACGTTCGATGAGACGGACCCGGACACCGTGCCCCGCGCCGTGTTAGACGCCCGACTGTCACAGCCAGGGGAACTGTCCGGGTTACTCAACAAGGCATTGGACGCGCTGCCCGCCATCCGCCAGGGACGATTTACGGAATCCGCTTCCACGCGGGCCGCACTTGAAGAGTTCAGACGGACCACGGACCCGCTGGCGGTTTGGTTGGACCAGAACACCGTGGAACGGCCTGACGCCATGGTCCCCAAGGACAAGATGCGTAGCATGTACGGGCAAGCGTGCCAGGATGCCGGACGCCCGATCATGCCGGATACTCAGTTCACGGCTGCATTAAAACGCTTGAGGCCAAAGGTTCAGCCAGCACAGCGCCGGGTGGACGGCAAGCCTACGCGGGTGTTCCTTGGGCTGGGATTCTTAACCCATGACCCGGTGCCCGGTGGGGGACTGTTTTAGGCCAGGGTGTCACGAGTGTCACGGGTGTAACGGGTGTCGCCTATTGTTAGTTACCGCTCCTTTTGTTTTGAGAAAAGAGGAGAGGACAGGGAGAGTAGGAAAAGGAGATAACAATAGGGCAGACCCGTTACACCCGTGACACCCGCGACAGCAACCCTGGTTAACGGGCCGTGCGCCCAGAAGGGTGTCGTTGTTCTAGCACGGTTAATCGAAAGGTAGAGCAAAGAAATGAAGACAACCAACAGAATCATAGTGAAGGCGTTGGACGCAGAGGCTTTTGCAGAATGGGCTGCTAGGCCGATCAAAGATGATGAATCGAGAACATACCAACCCCATTTACAAAGTCCATTGGCTGGGGAGTCGAAGCCTTCAATGCCTTCTCGCTCGAAAGCAAACGTTCCGGGGGCATGCCGCCCTTAGAGAACTTGTCCAGAATGCGCGCAATCCCATCTTCGGGAGAATTGCTTAGGGCTAAGACGAGAAATAGTTCTCCGTCCAACTCTACATGCCAGACGTAGACCGTATTCATCATAATTCCTCGACCCTGGAAGGTCCGTGTGGATTAAGGGAAGCTGTCGCAGTTTGTATCGTCATACCGGGAGGATAGCGCAGGATTCGCTGTCAACACAACCCGGAGCGGCCCTATCCCCGTCATTCCCGGTGGGCCGTGCGGATTCTCTTGTTTGATTCGCCCCTGGGATTTGCGGAAAATAATCGTCACTAGCGTCACCCGGCCTTTGTAGTCAGTAGGGTAGGCGGTGACGGTTCGGGAACGGTGACGGTTCAACCGTCACCCACGAGAAAAGGTTACGCTCCGTTAATGGCACTATAAGGTCTACTTATAGTGCTGAGCGGAAAGCAATTCACCCCTTCCCGATGGTGCCCTTGCGCCATCGTCTGAAGGTATCCGGGCGGGTTCGCAGTCTCAGTTACCCGTCAAGAAAACGTGTCCGCGCCCGGACAGGGGCGGTCTGTGGCAGAGCTTAGCCGGGGTGGGGGCTGCCTTGGGCATCCCCTGGCTATAGAATCACGCGTCATGACCCTCAGGGGCCGTGGCAACACATCAGGTGAGTATCCGTATGTTAAAGAAGATCGGGCGTCCTGTTGGGCGTCCCCGTGGCAGTATCAGCAAGCGCCGACAGATGGCCCAGGAAGTCATGAATCAGTTGGAAGCGGAGCTTGGACGCCAAGTCAACCCGCTGGAAGCGTTACTCCGAACCGGGGCTGACACTACGCAATTACTGAGCATCCGCGTGGAGTGCTGGACACAAGCGCTTCCATACTTGTATCCAAAATTGCAAAGTCAGGCCCTGGCAGTGACGACGCGGGAAGACGACGGCCTTGAGTTGGCGTGTATCGAAATGGAGCGCGCGATGTCCACTCCTGATGGAGTTGAGATCATACAGCGGGCCGCGTTGCTCATTGCTTCCCAGGATGCACCCCCGGCCCCGGCTCCCGATGACGGAGCCAAGGCCCCGGCCCGAATCTGCGGGCCGGATGACGAACGTGAGAAGGCGGAGCGCGGCCCGTGGCGGTAAGCGTTTAAACATCACTGGGGGACCGGACACCCGGCCCCCCGGAACAGGAAAGAACCCATGCTAAACACTGATGACCCCCTGTCAGAGTGGCCGGAGGTAAACGCGAACTGCGCGCGCTGTCCAGGGTGCTTTACCAACCAATACGGGCGCGTGCGGGCTTGCGTTGTGCCCGAAGACCCCGGCCACAGAAACGGCGCTGTTCTCAGGCCACCTATGGGCGTTGCACTCCTGGCCCCGAACCCCTATGAAGCCACCAAGGAAGCAATTCGCGCGGCATATATCGCAGGCCAAACCTTGACAGAAATCTCCCGTGATTTGACCGCGCGTGGAATTCCCACGCGGCACGCGAAATCCTGGTGCCCGGCGACAATTCGAGGGATAATCTTGCGAATGCCGCGCTCTGAGCGGGTCAAGCGGGACGCGTGACCCGAACTGCTGTAGAATCAACAGCGCAACTTTTTCTGTAGAATTACTTGCATTCTGAATTGCACTTTGGCAAACTGAAGGGGATGATAAAAGCGTTTGCATACCTCCGGGTCAGTGGTAAGGGGCAAGTTGACGGGGACGGCTTCCCCCGTCAAACGGCAGCGATCAAGGCATACGCCAAAGACCATGACATCCGCATCGTGAAAACGTTTCGTGAGGAAGGCGTCACGGGCAGCAAGGAAACCATGGATCGGCCCGCGTGGGTGGACATGATGGCCGCGCTACACGGGAACGGCGTAAAGACGATTCTGATTGAGAAGTTGGACCGGCTGGCGCGTGACCTGATGGTACAGGAAGCCTGCATTGCGGACCTGCGAAAGAACGGATTCACGCTGGTATCGGTCATGGAACCGGACCTGATGGCCACAGACGCTACGCGCGTACTGATGCGCCAACTGCTGGGGGCCGTGGCGCAATACGAGAAAACCCAAATCGTCATTAAGCTACGGGCCGCGCGCACAAGGCAGAAAGCGCAGCAAGGCCGCTGTGAAGGCCGCAAGCCATTCGGCCACTATGAGGGTGAGCAGGCCGCAATCGAGCGCATGAAGGCGCTGCAAACATCAGGAATGAGCATCCGCGCAATCGCTGCCAAGCTGAACGCAGAAAACATCCCCACGCGCACTGGGGGGCAATGGCGTGATGCTGTGGTGGGGCGGATTTTGAAGGACGCGGGCCGCGCGGCCCGGTAGCGACTACGGAAAAGAGAGAAAACAATGGGCGTTTATCAGCGTGGTGATGTGTGGTGGTACTCATTCAATTTTGCAGGCAAGCACTACCAGGAGAGCACGAAGAGCAAATCTAAGACCCTGGCCAAGGATGCCGAAAAGAAGCGCAGGCGTGAACTGGAAGAGGCATTCAACGGCACGGGTGACAGGCGGAAGGCGCGTGTGCAGACAATCAGCGCCCTGGCAGCCGCGTACCTGGAAGACTACAAGGTCAGGCACCGCGCGGCCACGTTCGCCAAGTACGCCGTGGGCCATGTCACCCGGCTGCTGGGTGACAAGATGGTGGCCGACATTTCCGAAAAGACGGTCAGGGGCTACCAAACCGCGCGCCTGAAGGAAACAGCCGCGCCCAAATCCGTCAATGAGGAAGTGGGCTTCCTGTTACGGTTGATGGGGGACGCTGGGGAAGCATTGCGCGCCCGGCTGCGCAAAGACAAGGCCCTGAAGCTCAAGGTGTCCCAGGACGTGGCCCGCGCCTTCACGCCAGAGGAAAAGGAAAAGATGCTGGCCCTTGCCAAGGATTCCAGCACGCGGAAGTCCGGTTCCCCTGGCATCTACGCGGCCCTGACTCTGGCCCTGAACGCAGGTATGCGGGACGCGGAAATCCGCAACCTGACGTGGGCACAGGTGGACTTTGAAAAGCAGTTTCTGACCGTGGGCAAAAGCAAGACGGACGCGGGGGAAGGCCGCACGATTCCCTTAAACTCTGTCCTGTTGCCCGCACTCCTGAACCATTCGCGATGGTACACGCGCCGATTCGGAATGACGCGGCCAGAGTGGTACTTGTTCCCGTTTGGCAAGTCCAAGCACCTGGACCCCACACGGCCCATGACCACGGTAAAAACGGTCTGGTGCAACATCAAAAAGAAGGCGGGCATCATAGGCAGGTGGCATGATACGCGCCACACCCTGGTAACGGAGCTATCCGAAAGCGGGGCCGGGGACCAAACCATCATGGACATTGCGGGGCACGTCTCACGCCAGATGCTGGCCCGCTACAGCCACATCCGTATGGAAGCCAAGCGCAAGGCCCTGGAATCCATCGTGAGCAAGCCAGCGCCCGCGCCACAGCCAGCGCAGCCCACCCAGGAAGAGAAGCCCACCAAAGCCCAGCCCGTCCAGTAGTCCCCACCCCGCAACCCGCGCGCCCGGCCCGAAAACATGGCCGGGCATTTCTGCTTCTGGCCTGCTACAGTCAAGCTGTATGCAGTTGGGCGGCATTCAAATGAAGGACGGCGATTACATGTTCGGCTTCCCCGATGAATGGGCCAAGTTCCACGAACGATTCCCAGCCTTCCTGGAAGCGTTTGACGCCCTTGCGGAAACGATGAACAAAGTCCGCGTCCGCACCTTCACACCGAAGAGCGCAGCAGATGAGACGGTGTTCTTTCTGGCGTCTCTTGTGTTTGAGGACTTCACGGAAGTGTGGCTGATGGCAGGCAACGGCTTGGGGACGGGTGCTCTGAAGGCGTTGCGGGGGATGTATGAACGCGCTGTCACCGCTGCATACATTTCGCAGTTCCCGGATGAAGGCAAGCGTTTCTGGAAATACTGGCCCATCCCGCACCGCAAAGTCCTAAACCACGCGAAGGAACTTCACGGTCTGGCGTTTCTGGAATCGGTGCTGGGGCCGGACCACATGAAAACGGTTGAAGACGAATACCAGAAGGTCAAGGATGACTTTCAGGAAACGCTGTGCAAGCAATGCAACTTGACCCGAACCACGATGTCATGGTCAAAGCTGGGCCTGCCCGCGATGGCAAAGAAGGCAGGGTACGGCTTTGAGCATTGCTACTACAACGGCTATGCAATCCCCACACAGCAGGCGCATTCCACTGTCTTGGCCGTCACGTCCCGCCTGAAGCAACAGCCGGATGGCCGATTCTTCGATAACTCGGTGCAGGAGTTTTACGGCGGGTTGGCGATCATGACCGCGCACGTTGTCATGCTGAAAATGCTGCGTGTGGAAAACTCGTATTTCTCCCTTGGCCTAGACTCCGAAATCAGCGCGCGGGAAGCCGAATGCAAGGCCGCGTGGCCGGGCATCGAAACGGAGTGCGGCAAAGGCATGTAGTGCTCCACGGCGCAATTAAAGGTAGAATGGAGCGAAATGTCCGTTTCCGCACAAAATGCAAAGCGAAATCGCATCGCGTTGTTGATCGCGGCTGTAGGTATCGATCCTACCTCGTTTGAAGAATTTCTGGAGTGGGCGCTTTGCGAACATCTGGTGACTACACTCTGCGCGGAACCTCAGATTCAGTCATCATTCTTTTCTCAACCCGACGCCCTCAAGCGCTTCATCGTCTTGTTGAGAGAAAGAACGGGCCGGAACTGGAGCCACGAAGATGCGGATGCCCTGTTCGAGCGCGTAAAGACGGACACCTCCGTCCACTACAGAGAGCCGATAGAGTACGGCGAACTCCTGAAGCTGCTGTGGCAGGTGCCCCTGCAATGCGCCTACTGCCATAAGAAGCCGCCCGCCGTCAAGCTGCATATTGACCACATCGTGCCCGCATCACGGGGTGGCAGTTCCCGCAGACACAACTTGCAATTTCTCTGCGCAGAGGACAACCTGAAGAAATCAAACCAACGAGAGGTGACAGGCCCATGGCTGAGTTTGTCGTAAACGCAATAGTCCTGAAGCAGAATGGCCGGGAGCTTTACTGCTTCGGCATGAACAGCGCCCGGTTGAGGCGCATCTGTTATGTTACTCCCAGGTCAGACGACAACCCTGAGGAGATTCAGAGGATTCTGGTCCCCAGACGCGCGCGAGAGATTGGTGAATACCTCAAGCAGGCCAATGCTCTACTGCCCAACGCTATCGTGGTGAATCTGACTGAACACGTCAAAATTCACGGAACCGGGACATCCGAGGTCAAGGCGCTGCACTTTCCAGATGAGGAGGGAAAATTCGCTTATATCTTAGACGGGCAGCATCGCCTAGCGGGATTCGACCACAGCGGGGGTATTCAGTTTGACCTCCCGGTGGTGGCAATATACGCTGCTGACGACGGACTGCGCGGGAAGATTTTTGCAGACATCAACAGCAAACAGGTGCCAGTGAGCGACGTTCAGTTGTTGGCTCTCTACTATCAAATTAAGGATCTATCCGCCAACGATGCCCCCGTCATGGACGTGGTAATGAGGCTCAGCGGCGATCCCGACTCACCGCTCAAAGGACGCATCAAGACCAAGGATACGGACAAGAAATCGTGGGTCAAGAATGCTGCCCTAAAGCAATGGCTGGCATTTCTCCTGACAAGTGGTGGTGCGCTTGGGACAAGAACAGTGGCGGAACAAGTCATCATCATGAAAGCCTACCTCGGAGCCATCGCGCAACTGTGGCCGAACGCCTGGGGAGATGTGTCGAGGTTCAATCTGTGCCGTCCCTTGGGTCTGGAAATCATGTTTGGGTTGTTCTCACAAGTGAAGCAACGGTGCGACCTGAACTGCGGCAAGCAGTATACGAACGAGAATTTCCGAGTCCAGATGCAACCCCTGGTCAGCGCAAAGATCAACCTGACCGGCGGGGAGGGCTTCGCTATCGACTGGCAGCGGGGCACGTGGGGCATTCTCAGCAATCGCGGTACCCGAACGATTGTGATTCGCCAACTGCGGGACATCTTGCAGCGGGCAGACGAGGAGTAGCCTGCCTGGGGACGGGAATTGGTCTGGGGTCACTACAGTTTCCACTACAGTGTGGCAACTTTGTGAAGAGCTTTTGTTGATGCCAAAGCAGCTAGGACCCACCCATTGGCCCGGCTGTTAACCGAAGGGTTGTAGGTTCGAGTCCTACCTGAGGAGCCAAAGCAAATGAAATCAATAGCTTACAGGAAAGAAAAAGGGCCGGTGGCTCTACGCCAACAACGGGGGCAAACCCCAATCCCAAACCTTTCTAAGAACATAACACCTTCACCCGAAGCCTGTAGTTTTCGAAGTTGCGGAACCCGTATGCCTGTCGGCTGAGAGTTTCCATTTTGTTATGGAAACCCTCGGTGATGCCGTTGGAACGAGTGAAGCGCCACATGCGCACAATTTCCTCCGACCAGGCATGGAGGGTGTCTCCGAGGGCCACGAGTTGCGCCAGTCCGGACTGGCGCAACTCGACGACGGCCCGCAGGAAACGGGGGATCAGTTTTTGGCACTGCCTGCGCGTTTTGTGCTTCTTCAGCAACAAATAACAAAGCCGTTGCTTGAAGCGGTAGATGACACCCAAGGCCGGATGCTCGGCCAGGTACGCGAGCAGTCGCAGTTGCTGCTCGGGTTTGAGGTTGTGGCGGTGGCGCCGCATCAATGAGACCAAGCCGCGGTTCTTGGAGCCGGTCGGATCCATCTCTCGCCAACAGGCCAGGAAGTGGCGGTTTACGATGCGGATCACATGGAAGCGGTCGGCGACGATCACCGCTCTGGGAAAGTGCTTTTGGGCGATCGCGCGGTAGACCACGGCCAGATCCATGCAGACGACCCGCACCTGCTCTTTGCCTTCAAGACGAACAAAATACGACTCCAAGGCGGCTTCCGACCGGCCCAGCGTGACATCGTAGATGCGGTGGTTCTTCAGATCGCAGAAGGTGGTGGCATAACCCTTCTTACGCGTGAAGAAGTGCTCGTCGATACCCAGAACCCTGGGACAAGCCGGCGGGTGATCCTGGCGAGCCCGCCGCTGGAGGTGGCGGAGAAAGTAGCGCTGCACGGTGGCGGCGCCGATGCCCTTGCGTCTGCCCAGGCAGCTCCGGTTGATGCCATCTAGGTGCTGCTGATAGACCATCTGCTGGAAACTCTCACTGGCTCTCTG
This sequence comes from Bryobacterales bacterium, assembly GCA_963768385.1. Classification (GTDB taxonomy): domain Bacteria; phylum Acidobacteriota; class Terriglobia; order Bryobacterales; family Bryobacteraceae; genus Fen-178. The sequence continues at coordinate 313,297 of CAVYHQ010000007.1, read as the reverse complement.
ACGGGGCTGCACGCCCGGCAACTGCTGGCGGAACGAGCGGCCGCAATCCAGGCAGCGCCGCTTGCGCACCCGCAGATCCATCAGGCCGCGGCGAAACCCCCAGTCGTCGTGGCGGACGAGCCGGCGGCACCAGCCTTTGTTTCGCAGCCGCGAGCCTCCGCACTGGGGACACGATATCGGCCCAGAATACCGGGCCGATATCGTAATCGTGCCGCCGCTGCGCTCGATGTTGCTAATCTCGTATTGGGGTAGGCCTAAAACGATCTCAGAGTCGGTCAAACGTATTCTCCCAAGAATGTTTTACCACCTTGGGATTCGGGGCCTGCCCCCGTTGTTGATCAAGAGCCGGGCCGGTAAGCACTCTGAGCACGGTTCTAAGACACCGAAATCCACTCGTAAAGTATTGATTTTACGCGAGCACAACCCTTCGGGTTCTTGAGAATGTTTCCCTCGCGCAACTCCCAATTCTGCAGTAGTGTACAGGCGCGTTCGCAGGGTTGCCGTTACGGTTTGCCTATTCCTTGCCTATTCCGCGCATCGGCTCCCGGTTCCTCGCCCGAGCCCCTTTTCCCGTCGGATCGCTGATTCTGCATGACTTCGGTCTATTATTCAAAGGTTGACACCATGGCCGCGAACAACCTTTTCGGTGAACACCGAATGCTCATCGGCGCTCGCGGAGGGGAATCGACGCGCGGCAGATCGTTCATTGCTTTGGGGAGTGACTCATATGCGTCGGTAGAGTTTCCCAGACGGCGCAACCGGACGCCGGTGGACGGCTCTAAGGCCCGCGCCGACGCACCGCCGAATGGAGGGCAATACACTCGAGAGTGCTAAGTCCATTCTCGCCAGGCATCCGGACTCCCTTTGCTGCCCCGAATGCCAGCTTGATCAGCTGGCACCGGAAACTGGATTCGTTGGAACTCGCACGAACGATAGTTGCGTGGAGAGTGCCTGTCAGGGCGCAGACAGCCGGCTGTGAACCTTCATCATTTCAACGGTCAGACGTTCCTCGTCTTCCGTTGTGAGGCGGCTCTCAGCGAGGCGGAACAACTGATCCTCTTCCTCTACGATGTGGTGCTGGATAAGATCGTAGAGTTCAGTGCCGAACAGCCGCACGTCATCGAGCCAGCGAGACTCGGGAGTCGGTGGCGGATCTGACAAAAGGTCCCCAACGTGTTGCTCCACTTCGCGAACATCGGCATGCTGCTGGTCCATTTGGGCCAGCAAATCGGGAAACGCCGGTCGTAAGCTCGGGTAGAAGATGACCTCCTCTTTCTCGAAATGAATCGAGGACAGGCGCCGAATGTCTCGGACGGCTGCCTGTGCCCCCGCAATCAGTTCAGGGCCGAGCAGCCGTAAAGCTGCCAGGAGGCGGTCAAGGTACACCTCCATCTCGCGGTGGTCCTCTCGGAGGTTGTCACAGGCCGAGGAAGCGGTCATGGCGTGTCCTCTCGTTTGCCGTTCCCCGGCGAAGCCAAGGGCGCTCCTTTCCCGGTGGCCGACATCCCCCGGGCGGCATGAACACAGGGCTCTTGGCTTTGACACAATGCTCCAAATCCTGCGTCATGATTGTCCTAGCCTCGATAACTTCGTAAAACTTGGGCGTGGGTTTGGCGTCCAACACTGGCCTCATCTCCTCATCCGGTTTCAGACTGGCTGTCGCCAAAGTCGACCACTTCATAGTCAGCCTCACGCAACATCCCGACCAGATACTTCGAGTCACCTATGCGTTTCTGTGTCCTGGCAGCGCTATATGCGAATCAGGCATTGTTCTTCTCCAGCAAGGCCCGCGCTCGCTTGCAGACGTCCTCAACGGTAAACCCGTATTCGCGCATCAGCACTGGTGCGGGCGCGGAGGCCCCGAAGTGGTCGAGGCCTATCACGTCACCAAGATCGCCGACGTAGCGATGCCATCCCTGCGTCGCTCCTGCTTCCACAGCAAGCCGAGCGCGGATCGAAGGCGGAAACACGGAGCGACGATATTCCTCCACTTGCGCATCGAACAACTCCCAACTGGGCATGGACACGAGGCGCGCCTGAATATTCTGCTTTTCCAACTCGCGCTGCGCTTCGGCGACCAGACTCACCTCCGATCCAGTCGCGATCAAAATGATTTCGGGCCGGCCGTTCGCCGCCTCGGCCAGGACGTAGGCCCCACGTTTCAGCCCAGCGGCGGAAGCGTAGCGGTTGCGGTCGAGGGTCGGCACATCCTGGCGGGTCAGGACCAACGCGACTGGATGGTCCTGCGTCTCAATCGCGACGCGCCAAGCGTACGCGGTTTCGTTCGCATCGCAGGGCCGGATCACGACCATGCGCGGAATGGCGCGCAGATTGGCGAGTTGTTCCACAGGCTGGTGGGTGGTTCCGTCTTCGCCCAGTCCAATGCTGTCGTGCGTGAACACGTAGATCACCCGCTGCTCCATCATCGCCGCGAGTCGCATCGGTGGGCGCATGTAATCGGAGAAAATCAGGAACGTTGCACCGTATGGGATGATTCCGCCATGCACGGCCATGCCATTCAGAATCGAGCCCATCCCGTGTTCGCGAACACCAAAGTGCAAGTTGCACCCGCCGTAACTCCAGCCGCCGCCGCTCGAGCCTTGAGTGTCGCCCGAGTCTCGATCAGAAGATTCAAAATCGCCCGCGCCTTTGAGCGCGGTGTGGGTCGAGGGATCCAAATCCGCCGAACCGCCCATCAACGACGGAAGTCTGGGCGCGATCGCGTTCATCACCAATCCAGAAGCCACGCGGGTCTTCATCCCCTTCGGGTCCGCCGGAAAAAGGGGAATGTCCGCGTCCCAACCGGCGGGTAATTCGCCGCGCATCCTTTCTTGAAACTCCCGGGCCAAGTCGGGCTGTATCGTGGCGTAACAGGAGAATCGATCCTGCCACTCCGATTCCGCTTGCTGACCACGCGGTATGGCCTCGCGAAAAATGGCGAGCGCTTCGGGTGGAATATGGAAGAGGGGCTCGATAGGCCAACCGAGGTTCCGTTTGGTCAGCTTAACCTCTTCTACTCCCAACGGTGAACCGTGCGCTTCAAACGTGTCCTGTTTGTTCGGGGAGCCGTAGCCCAAGTGGGTGCGGACGAGAATCAGCGAAGGGTGCCTCGTTTCGTTCCGCGCAGCGCGCAGAGCCAGGTCGATCGCCTCCACATCGTTTCCGTCCTCCACCGATTGCGTGTGCCAACCATACGCCTCGAAGCGTTGCGCGTGGTCTTCGTGAGAGGCGATGTTCGTACCAGCGGAGAGCGTCACATGGTTGTCATCGAAGAGATAGATCAGCTTGCCAAGTTCCAACTGCCCGGCGAGTGACGCTGCTTCGGAGGCCGCGCCCTCCATCAGGTCGCCGTCGCTGACCAAACAGTAAGTGAAATGATCGACGATCTCGAACCCCGGCCGGTTGTAGCGTGCCGCAAGAGACGCTTCCGAAATCGCCATGCCCACGCCGTTGCCGAAGCCCTGCCCGAGCGGGCCGGTGGTGGTTTCCACGCCAGGCGTCACACCGCGCTCCGGATGACCAGGCGTAATGCTACCCCATTGGCGGAATTGTTTGATCTGGTCGAGAGACAGATTGTAGCCAGTGAGGTGCAGCAAGCTGTATAGCAGCATCGAACCGTGCCCGGCCGACAGGACGAAACGGTCCCGATTGGGCCATTGCGGATTGATCGGATTGTGCCGGAGAAACCGTGTCCACAAGACATAGGCCATGGGCGCTGCGCCCAGGGGTAGGCCCGGATGGCCGCTATTGGCCTTTTGCACCGCATCAACCGACAGGAAGCGGATTGTGTTGATCGACAGTTGATCCAGTTGCGCCGGATTGAGAGTTGTCTTGGTTGCCGTGCTCATTGCTCATTTCTCCTTGGCTGATGCAGGAAAACATACAAGTCCACCTGCATAGAAGACTGGGCCCGCTTTAGATCTGAGATCCTTATGCAAACGCTTAGCATGATTTCCCGCATCCGGGCCACTCGGCACGTGAGGACCCGCCGTCATACCTGGTGTTGGACTTGAGGCGCGCCTCCCGGCATTGCAGGGATCCGGTGGCAACACGCGTGAATCGAGCATTGTGAAACCGCGCTGTGTTTGCAGCTCTTAGACGGCTCGGCACACGATCTCGAATGTCTGGTTGAATTCATCTGCATTCCTGTCGCAGGCGAGAGGGTTCGGCCTTGCCAACGGGGGTTCCATCGCAGCGGCATGCACCATGCGGATTACTTCTTCTGCGCGGAATGGTTTCAGCAACAGATCATATCCGCCGACGTTAAGCACCTCCGCCCACAGCGCGTCGTCCGCCAACCTGGGAGTAGCGATGAACATCGGCGGCTTGGGCGCGCGACCGAGGATATCCCAAAGTTGGCGCCAATCTCCGTCCGCCAAATCGCGGTCACAAATAATGATCGCAGGCCTTGCCCGGCGGAACACGTCAATTGCTTCCCCGCAGGTGCCCGTCCATTGCAGTTCCCATCTGCACGGGCCGATGATTCGCTGTAATGCGGCCCGGTCTTCCCGCGTCGGCAGTACCGCCATGAGGCTGGAGCGTGAGTCCGCACCCTTTCCCAAGTGCTCCACGAGCCACTGTGTTCGGCCTTGCGGTGTCTTCGCGATCAATTCTTGCCTCCTTTTCTATACTTTCGGGCCTTTGGGGGAAGATCACAATAATCCGTTTGTCACATACCTAGGTACATCCGTTATGGCCGAAGGCGGTACAGAGCGCTTCTAGATGAGACCGCGCTGCATGGCGTGCATCACGGCCTCCAAGCGGTTATGGGTGCGGAGCTTCTCGTTGATGCTATGCAGATGATTCCGCAGCGTGGGCAGAGTGATCCCCAACTCGCGGGCGATCTCGGAAGAGTTCTTGGCTTTCGCGAATAAGCGAAGGATTCGCTGCTCTTGCTCGGTAAGCGGCGAGACGGGCGCCGCCCGAGTGTTGTGATCAGCGACGGCCACCATTTCTTTGGAGATCTCCAGCATCTTGGCAAGCAACTCTTCGCTCCTCCGACGACGCGAAATGTCTCGAGCCAGGTGCACAACCAGGCGGCGGTTGCGCCGGGGTTCTTCAAAAACGAGGGTGGAAACGTTCACCCACAGCCTCTCGCCGGAGCGTGTTTTGACCTCAAGGTCAAAATCGGGAATGTCCAGCTTCTGCGCAGCGCATTGCTGAACGCTGCAGTCCCCGACGCAAACCTGCGTGCCGAGGGCGCCGTGACCGTCTAAGACTTCATAGCACGCCCGGTTCAGCACGTCCGCCGATGAGTATCCAAACAGCCGTTCCGCCGCCTGGTTCCACGAGCAGATCTGACCTTCCCTGGTTACCGCAAACGCGGCGTCTGCCGTCCTCTCCAGGAATGCGAACAACTCTGCCTCCAGCATCCCAGCCTTCCCGCCTCAGTATCGAGGGCTTCAATTCCATTATGCGTCAATGCGCCGACGCCTTCTCGGGCGAAAAGCCCCAAATTCTGCGGCGCCGTGACCTAAGTCCTATCCGCGGCGGCTGGCCAGCGACATTCTCCCCGGATCCTGATGGAGGATCCCGTCATGCGCGTAGTGCTCGTTTCGCTACGCGCCGGGCAGGCTCTGCCCGAGCATGCGGCGAACGGGCTGGTGACGGTCTATTCCGTTTAGGGTCGCGTTCTCTTCTATGAGGGGACGGAGTGCCGCGACATGGTTCCGGGTAGACTAAGCCGGCTGGCGCCTGGCCGGCAACACCGCCTGGAGGCGAAGGAGGACTCGTGCCTGCTGGTCAACATGATCGATCAAGGCTGCTGCCCGCTCCAAGGACCCCGTGATCTTCCTGAAACATAAGGGGCTCTACCGGCGCGTGCAGGCCAAGAGTCCCGAACCGGATGCCGACTATATCGTCCCCTTCGGCAAAGGGGCGATCCGCCGTGAAGGCAAGGACCTGACCATGGTGACGTGGGGCAGCACCGTCTACATGGCTCTGGAATTGGCGCGTCAAATGGAGAAGGATGGCGTATCGCTGGAGGTCATCGATCTGCGCTCTATCGTGCCTTTGGATGAAGGCCTCATTTACCAGAGTGTGCGCAAGACCAGCCGTGTCATGATCGCCCACGAAGATACGCTCACTGCGGGATTCGGCGCGGAAGTGGCGGCGCGCATTGCTGAAAACTGTATCGGTTCCCTGGATGGACCGGTGTTGCGGGTCGCCGCCAAAGACACGTTCGTCCCTTCGGCGCCGAATCTCGAATTGGCTGTACTGCCTTCGGTCGCCGGCTTGCGGCTTGTGGCTGAAAAAGCACTGGCTTTCTGAACTGGGGCCGTTGCCTTGACGTGCACCCATGACGGAAGGGTTGATTCCCATGACAAACGAACCATTGCCAGGCGACGCCGTTAGGGCGACAGTGGGAACTGATGGTAGTCCAAAGAGAGAGAAGTCCGCTTGCTTTTCGGCAGGCCCCCCGTCCACCACGCCATGGCTTATGTCTGTGAATGCGGCGAAAAATGGTTCTTTGCACGAGACGAAGTAAACTCCAAGGAAGCGCGCACCTTGAAATGTGCTTGCGGTAGAACGATCGTGATCGAGGACGGCATTGTCTATGGCACGGGCTATCCGCGCTCTGGCTCCAGCAAGCGGACCGCCTGGCGCCGCCAGCGAGCAGCAAGATGAAACTGAGGTTACAGGGCAATTCGTTGCGGCTTCGACTGACCCGCTCCGAAGTCATGTACTTGTGCGAAGCCGGCATCGTAGAGGAATCCGTGGACTTCGGAATAGGCATTGCGCTGATCTACCGGATTCAGAGTCTCGGCGTCACGGATCCATTACATGCCGTGTTCTGCAACCACTCCATTACAGTCCGTGTTCCAGCCGAGTCAGTCGCGCTTTGGGCTGCGGCGGACGAGGTGGGGCTTTATGCGCAGCACGGCGCGTTGAAGATAGCGGTAGAAAAGGATTTCCGTTGCCTGGCGCGGAGACCGGACGAGTTGGAGCCAGATGCCTATCCCAATCCAGCCGAGTGATGGCGAGTACGCAACAGGAGGACAGTCATGCCAATTGTGATCGGCGCAAAGCGCGAAAGTGATTTTACGGATCCTATCGGGATGCTCGGAGACTGCCACCGCCGCATAGAACGTTTTCTGAATGCACTGTTGACGATCGCCACGGACGCGAAGGGTAGCCCCCTCACCAACGAGCAGCAGGCAACTTTGGCAACGGGCCTGCGCTACTTTCGCGAGGCGGCTCCCAAGCACACCGCTGATGAAGAAGAAAGCTTGTTCCCGAGATTGTGCCGACTCGATCATCCCGACCTGCATCCGCTCCTTGCGAGAATCAATTCTCTGCAACAGGATCACGAATGCGCCGAGAAAAGCCACCGCGAGGTGGAACATCTGGGCCAATTGTGGCTGGCAGATGGCCGGCTGTCAACTCAGGACGCAGAACATCTGGCAACCGTGCTCACCCAGCTTGCAGAGCTATACCGCCGCCACATCGCGATGGAGGATACGGAGGTCTTCCCCTTCGCCGCAAACGCTCTCGCCTCGTCCGACCGCCACGCGATAGGTGCCGAAATGGCGGCTCGCCGTGGTATTGTTAGCACTGCGGCTCACACGCTCACAACGGGACAGGGCGACTCGCGGATAATGCCGAATGCGTGAGTGCGCAAACGCGCGTTATCAGCGGCGCCGCGGCCAATAACCACCAGATCGGCATTCAGGCGGCCGGCGGCAGCGCGTACGGCTTTGGAAACGTCGCCTGATTCCACTACGGCCTCCACGTGTATGCCCGCGCTTTGCTGCACTTTCGCGATTACCTCGCCGGCATCGGCAAGCAAACGCCGTCGCCATTCGTCCGTGTAGTAGCCCTCGCCCGGTGAGTCGAGCCGTGGAACGACGTGCAGTAGCGTCAGCCTCGACTTGAATTCTGACGCTAAGCTGGCGGCCCAACGCAGGACATTCGCACTATGCGGGCCCAAGTTGACTGCGCAGACCATGTGGCTCAGTTTGATCCACTCCGCAGGAGGGCCCGGCGCGACGTGTGCTCCGGTCCATACCGCACACGCGGTGTCGTGCAGAACCTTCGAGGTCACTGAACCCAACAGGAGACGCCGGAAAGGGCCGTGGCCATGGGTGGGCATCATGATCAGGTCCGAGCGGTCTTGGACCGCCTGGTCCGTGATGACCTCGGCAGGATCACCCTCACGTAGTATGCGTCGAGTGTCGAGATGATTCAGCGCTGCGCAAAGAAAATCGTCCAGTTCTTTTGCGGCTTTCTTTCGGCGATTCTCGTTCAGTGCATGTGCTTCCGGCGAGAGGTCGTCAATCGGGGAGATCACGTGCAGGAGGGTCAACTCTGAGTGAAAGTGTTCGACCAGGGGAATCGAGTAGCGCGCTCCGCCGAGGCAGCGCTCGGAGAAATCAATCGGTAACAGAATCTTCGCGAGTGGAAACATCGTTTTTCCCTTTTAAGCCAACCCGGCTAGCGCGTTGCGAATGAGACTCAGCAATGGCGCAGGAAACACGCCAAACCAGACTAAGAGAGCGGTCAGCAACGCGAGCACCAAGCGTCCCGCCGGCGCGAGCCTGGGCGGGCGAGCCAGGCTTTCGGATGACTGCCCATACATCACGACCAGAATGCGCAGATAGTAGAAGAGCCCGATTGCGCTCGTGATCACCAGAATGACTATCAGCGCCCACATGGCCGAGGAAGCTCCGGCCGCCACAACGTAGAATTTGCCGATGAAGCCGGCGGTGATGGGAATGCCGGCCAACGACAGCAGCATCGCGGTGAAGACCGCCGCCAGCGCCGGGCGGCGCAAGAACAAGCCGCGGTAGTCCTCCAGGTCGTCAGCTTCACTGGAGCCGTCCGATAGGACTGTGATCACACCGAAGGCGCCCATGGTGGTCACAAAATACGCAACCAAATAGAAGGTGACGGCAGTGGGGCCGAGATCACCAGCGGCCTGAAACGCCACCAGCAGGTATCCCAGGTGCGCAATGGAAGAATATGCCAGGATGCGCTTCACGTTATTCTGGAGCAGCGCCAGAAGGTTGCCCACGATCATGGAAGCGATCGCGATGATGCTGAAAACAATGAAGACGGGCGCGAGATCGTGCGCACCGGAGCGATAAAAGAAGCGTAGCAGCAGTGCGAACATGGCGCCTTTTGAAACGGTGGCGATATATGCCGTAACGGGGGCGGGCGCGCCTTGGTACACATCGGGGGTCCAGAGGTGAAAGGGAACCACCGCGAGTTTGAAGCCGAAGCCCGTGACGATCAGGGCCAGGCCGGGCAAAACGAGCCAGCGATCGAAGTCCGCGCGCGCGAGCCGTACTACGATTTCCGCAAACTGCATGGCGCCGAGAGCGCCGTAGATCAGTGCCATTCCGAACAGGAGGAAGGCGGCAGAAGCCGCAGCCAGCACGAGGTACTTAATGCCGGCTTCGAGAGGCAGTGGCCTTGAATGCCGGTAGGCGATCATTCCGTACAACGCCACGCTGAGGAGTTCGAGTCCCAGAAATAGCGAGACAAAATGGCTGCTGGCCACGAGTACCGTCGAACCGAGCGTAGCCACGAGCAACAGGATGTAGAGTTCGTCGCGGTCACCTTCGCATCGCTCAAAATATCCGTACGACAGCAGCACGAATGCCATGCTGGCGGCGACGATCAAGCCGATGTAGAACAGGGCATAGCGGTCGAGCATCAGCAGCGGCGTGACCTGGAGCGGCACTACTGGCGCGGCGATCCACAAGGATGCGAAGGCCGCTGCCAGGCCGGTGAACGTCAGGGAGGCAGAGAGCCTATGGTCCCGATGCACCGCGAGCGCAAGTATGACAACGATCGACGTACCGGCGACGATCAGCAACGGCAGCAATGCGATCAATTCGTTTGCGCTCACGCTCATCTCCCCGAAGCCAGTTGCTCCAACCGCGCCATGGCCGGCTGGAAGGTATCGAGGACGGGCCGCGGGTACAGGCCCAACCAGAGCAGGGTCACGACCATTAGCGCTACCACCAGACCCTCACGCGGCACCAGGTCCGCAATCCGCCAGTCGTGCGTATTGGGTCCGTGGAAGGCGCTCTGTACCAGCCGCAATGCGTAAAACGTGGCGAACAGGACTCCCACCGTGGCCAACGCGGTCAGAACGATGCTCTGCCGGTAGGTACCCAGCAGAACCAGGAACTCCCCCACGAAATCCCCAAGACCGGGAAGCCCCAGGGATGCGAGTGCGAAAAACAGGGTCGCGCCGCTCAGGCGGGGAGCGGTACTCCAGAGGCCGCCCATGCGGTCCATTTCCCGGGAATGAATGCGCTGCTGCAACGCGCCCGCCAGAATGAACAGAGCACCCGTGCTGATGCCGTGGCAGATCATGGTCATCACAGCTCCCTGAAGTGCCAGGTCATTCCAGGCGAAGATGCCAAGAAGGACGAAGCCCAGGTGGCTGACGCTGGTGTACGCGACCAGGCGCTTCAGGTCTGTCTGTCCCAAGGCCAGGATTGCGCCGTATAGAATTCCAGCCGCTCCCAGCGCCATGGCCACGGGAGCGAACGTGTGGGCGGCACGGGGAAAAAGCGGCACCACGAACCGCAGCATTCCGTAAGCACCGGTCTTCAACAGGAGGCCGGCGAGTATTACGCTGCCGGCGGTGGGCGCTTCGGTGTGGGCATCGGGTAACCAGGTGTGTAGCACTACCACCGGTAGTTTCACGGCGAAGGCGACGAAGAAGCCGAGCATGATCCACATTTCGGCAGTCGGAGACATGGCCGTCCCCAGCAACTCCTCGTACTCGAACGTGTAGACACCGGTGGCGCGGTAGTGCAGGAAGAACAGGGCCAGGATGGCAATCAACATCAACAGCCCGCTGAGTTGCGTGAAGAGGAAGAACTTCACGGCAGCGTACACACGGTTCTCGTGTCCCCAGATGGAGATCAGGAAGTACATCGGGACCAGCATCAGTTCCCACGCGAAGTAGAACAGGAAGAGATTGACAGCGAGAAAAACGCCGGTGATACCGGCCAGTATCCAGAGCAGATTCAGGTGGAAGAAGCCGACGGCCTCCGTGATTTCGTTCCAGGATGCCAGCACGGAGAGGATGCCAAGGAAGAACGTGAGCATCAGGAGCAGGAGGCTCAGGCCATCGAGGGCAAGGTGAAAACGGATGCCGAACTGCGGAATCCACGCCCAATCGGCCTGCGCGAACCAGGTATGGAGGCCCGCGTGGAAATTGCCTATCCACAGCGACAACGCGAGAACGAAATCGATCAGCACGGCGATCAGTGCGATCCAGCGAGTGGCCGAGGCGCTCCAGCGCGCCACGGCCCACGCCAGGACGCCGGCGATCAGCGGAATCAGGATGAGCCAGAGCAAAATCATAAGAACATCACGATCGCGACAAATGCCACGGTGCCGCCGGCAATCCATGCGGCGTACCAGCGCAGTTTGCCCGTTTCCGTAAGGCTGAGAACGCGATAGCAGACGGTGGTCAGGCTCGCCAGGCCATCGTAAATGGAATCGACCACATCCGCTTTGTTCACGCGCGCTATCCAAACCACCGGCCGCACGAAGAGCCGATCGTAGAGCCAGTCCATTCCCCAATCCGAGAACCAGAAGCGGTGTAACACCCGGCCCGCCGGGTTTTCGACCATCGCCGTGGCCAGGGCGGGATTGCGCTGATAGACGAACCAGGCGCCCAGAAGACCGCATAGAAAGGCGAGGGCCGCGGCCAAGCCTGATGAGGTTTCGGTGATGCCCCCAACTGCCTCCGGCAGCGTGGGGAGCGCCCTCGCGATGAACCTTGCGAACAGCGCTTTGTCGAAACCGCCGACAATCGACAGGACCGCCAGCACACAGACCGGAATCGTCATGGCGAGGCCGGGCCGACTGTTGACGGGAGTCCGCACTGGTCCGAAGAAGACCAGGAAGATGAGCCGGAACGTGTACAGGGACGTCAATATGACGCCCGCGATTCCTGCTGCCCACAGGCCTATGCTGCCGGCGGCGGAACTGCCGGCGCTCCACAGGATGAGGTCCTTGCTGTAGTAACCAGCGGTGATCAGCGGGAGGCCGGCCAAAGAGCATCCCGCGATGAGGAAGGTCCAGAAGGCGACTGGAAGCTCCTTGCGAAGCCCGCCCATACGAAAGATGTTGTGCTCGTGGTGCAGCGCCTCGATGATGATGCCGGCTGCCAGGAACAGCAGGGCCTTAAAGAACGCGTGCGTCATGAAGTGGAAGATGGCGGCGCCCCATGCGCCGACGCCCAGCGCCAGGAACATATAACCGATCTGGCTGATCGTGGAATACGCGAGGACGCGCTTGATGTCATTTTGCGTCAGCGCACTGAAGCCTGCCATCAGAAGCGTGGCGGCGCCGATCGCAGCGACCGCGAACTGGACTGGCGGCGCCAATTCAAAGAGGACATGTGTGCGCGCGATGAGGTAGACGCCCGCTGTCACCATGGTGGCCGCATGAATCAGGGCGCTGGTCGGGGTGGGACCGGCCATCGCATCCGGCAACCAGGTTTGCAGTGGGAGTTGCGCCGATTTTCCCACCGCCCCACCAAGCAGCAGCGCCGCCGCCGCGACCGCGTACGCGGATCCAGTGGACCACTGGACTTGTGCTGCGTGCAGCAGATCCTGGATGTGGAGCGTCCCCAGGCTATGGAACAACAGAAACAACCCGATTGCCATGGCGGTATCGCCCACGCGTGTCACGATGAAGGCTTTTCGCCCCGCGCGCCCGTTCACCGGATCCCGGTACCAGAAACCGATGAGCAGATAACTGCACAGCCCGACGCCCTCCCAACCGAGGTACAGGAGCAGGAGGTTATCTGCCAGCAGCAGCGTCACCATGCAGGCCACGAACAGGTTCATGTAGGCGAAGAAGCGGCTGTAACCCTCATCGGTTCGCATGAATTCCGCGGAATACAGGTGGATCAGGAAGCTCACGAACGTGACCACCAGCATCATCACCAGTGAGAGCGCATCCAGATAGAAGGCGATCTGCGGGCGGAATGAACCGACGTCGATCCACGTCCAGAGAAACTGCGAGTACGCACCGGGCCCAGAGGGCGCCCCTGGCGGCACGCTCAGGAACGCGGCGGCGATGAGGATGGAAATGATGGCAGATGCGGCGACGGTCCCTACTCCCACTGTCGTGACGCTCTTGTGAGACATCCGCGCCCCGAGGACCGCAAGCACCAGAGCGCCTGCGAAGGGGATTGCCGGGACCAACCAGAGCAACTCGAGCATCTCAACCCTTCATCCTGCTTATGGCGTCGGTATCCAGCGACTTGTACTGGTGATAGAGTTCCAGCACCAACGCCAGGCCCACCGACACCTCCGCTGCCGCCATCGCCAGAATGAACAGGAACACCACCTGGCCATCTGGCTGGCGCCATCGTGCGCCGGCTACTACAAAGGCCAGCCCGGCGGCGTTCAGCATGACCTCGATCGACATCAAAATAAAGATCACATTTCTCCGCACCAGAACCCCGATCAGGCCCAATGCAAAGAGGGCTGCGGCGAGTATGAAACCATCGCGCATGGGAATCAGTTCCATCACCTGACCTCCGGTTTTGGGGCTTTTCGCCATCCCAGGTGATACGCTCCCACGAGGCCACCGAGCAGCAGCATCGAGGCCAGCTCAACGCCGATCAGGTACGGTCCGAACAGTGCCGCTCCCACATCGCGCGGCCCAGTCATTGCCCCTCCGGAACTTCCGCCGGAGCTCGCGGCCAGCAGATAGACGAGCTCCGCCATCAGGACGGCCGCAAGGATCAAAGGCCCCGTCCACATCGAGGGTTTGAGGAGCGCGCGCTCCGCGCGGGCGGCCTGTTCACCCAGGTTCAGCAGCATGACTACGAACACGAACAGCACCATGATGGCGCCGGCATAGACGATCACCTCCAGCGCGGCGATGAACGGCGCGCCGAGCGTGTAGAAGACCACCGAGACGGCCAACAGCGAAACGATCAGGTACAGCAGCGCGTGTACCGCATGGAGGCGGGTGATCATCAGGGCCGTGGAGAGAGTCGCCACCACGCTCGCGACGTAAAACACGATCGTCATAGGCTGCTCACGGCAGGAGGCTGTGGAGGTCCACGGGACGGCCCTCGTTTTCAGCCTCGCCTTTATCCTTTCCGCCGATCTGGACGCCGGCCACGCGCCAATAGTTGTATCCGGGGTATTTGCCGGGACCGCTAATCAGCAAATCTTGTTTTTCGTAAACCATGTTTTGCCGATGGTACTCGCCCATTTCGAAATCGGGAGTCAGTTGGATCGCATACGTGGGGCACGCCTCCTCACAGAGGCCGCAGAAAATGCAGCGCGAGAAATTGATGCGGAAGAATTCCGGGTAGCGCCTGCCGGTGGGATCTTCCGTGGCCTGCAGGGCGATGCAATCCACGGGACAAACCACCGCACAAAGATAGCAGGCCACACAGCGCTCGCCGCCGTCCGGATCGCGCGAAAGAATGATGCGACCGCGGTACCGGGGCGACAGGTATGGCTTCTGTTCGGGATACTGAACCGTTACCCGTTTGTGAAACATGTGCAGAAGCACGTACCAGACGGTTCGGATGATGCTGAACATTTCATTTGCTCCATGCGAGCGCTACAGCGCCCGTGACTAACAGGTTGGCCAATGACAGGGGTAACATCACTTTCCAGCCCCAGGACATCAACTGGTCAAAGCGTGGCCGCGGCAGAGATGCCCGCAGCAGGATGAAAAAGGATATGAAGAAGAACGTCTTGAGCAGGAACCAGACTATGGGAGGAAGTACGGGCCCCAGCCAGCCACCAAAGAAGAGAATGCCGATCAGCGACGAAATCAGGATCACCCCGAGATACTCGCCGACGAAGAACATACCGAATTTCATGCCGGAATATTCGGAGTGGAAGCCGGCAACCAACTCACTTTCCGCTTCGGGCAAGTCGAACGGCAGCCGCCGGGTCTCGGCCACACCGGCGATGAGGAACAGGAGGAAGCCGAGAAACTGCGGCACCACGAACCAGAGATGCCGTTGCGCTTCGACAATCGCCGACAAGTCGAAGGAGCCGGCAAGCAGGACTACGCCCATAAGCGACAACCCCATGAACACTTCGTAACTGAGCATTTGGGCGGCGGCCCGCAGTCCTCCGAGCAGCGAGTACTTGTTGTCCGAGGACCAGCCAGCCAGTACCACGCCGTAGACTCCGAGAGAGGACATCGCCAGCACGAACAGCAGGCCGACATTCAAATCGCTGACGATAATGCCCGGCGCGATCGGCAACACGGCGAAGGACATGAGCACCGTTACGGCGATCACTGCCGGTGCGAGAACGAAGACGGCTTTGTCGGCAAACGGCGGGATCCAATCCTCTTTGAAGAAGATTTTGATCATATCCGCCACCACTTGAAGCAAACCAAAGGGACCAACGCGATTCGGTCCGTATCGGTCCTGCCACAATGCCAGGAGCCGGCGTTCGAGCCAGATCAGCCCGGCCGCCAGCGTGAGTGCCACCGCCAGGACCCCGACGATGGAAAGGATGGGATGAGGGCTGGTCATGGGACTCGGGAGATCCTGCTCCACACTGGCAGATCCAGGCCGGCAAATGGCGGCATTCCCGCCGGGACTCCGGCTAAACCTTTCGGCAAATCTGCCGCGGTCTTCACCGGAAGACGTTGGCCGAACAGTTCCACTTCCTTGCCGAAGTTGGAGGCCTCTTCCGGGTTCAGCGCGACATACGGTTCAGGCAACAGTTCCGCGATGGCCGGCGCCGAGCGGCTCAGTTCCTCAGAGCCGAAGATGTGATAGAACGGAACCACCAGCCATTCGTCTTCCCGCGTTTCGAACGCAGGGGGCAGTTGCCCAAAGAAACGGAACTCGGTTTCGCCCCGCTCGATGATCCGTACCCCCGGGTCGCCCTGCCGCAGAGGCCCCCCGATTTCTGCCTGAAACTTGTTCACCGCCTGAATGGAGTTCCATCCGGGCGTCCAGAAGAACGGGAGCAGGGCAGAAGGCGGCTGGTCCGGGTTTCCTTCCATGGAAAACGAGAGGGGCGAATCGGGGTCATCGGGTGGCTTCGGTTCGTGGACGCTGATATTGGCCAGCATGGAAGTGCGCCCGCTGTAGCGATGCGGCTCGCGCGGGACCTTCGCGTCCGCCATGCGGAAGCCGGCGGAGGGCGCCGCGCGGGTGACAGCGGCCAGTTGCGGCAGCCCGGCAGCGAGCGCCACGACGACGTCGTCCAGCGTTTGCCACGATCCCAGCCAGCGCCAGCTTTCCTGAATTGGAGCGGGCGGCAGGAAAACGCGGAAGAAACGCTGTGCGCGCCCTTCGCTGCTCACCAGAGTGCCATCTCCTTCGGCGAAGGTGGCCGCCGGCAGAACCAGTTCCGCCTTCGCCGTGGTCGCGGTTTCCAGATGGTCGAGAGCCACCACGTGCTGAAAGCGTGCCAGAAACGTGTCTACAACCGGGGCGGGGAGCCGCCGGTAGAGGTCGTTTTCCAGAATGATGACGGTGTCGGCCTCGGCTTCGAGCGCCGCATCCAGCTTAGGAGCATCCATCAGCGCGAGGCCGAGGCTATTGCACTCCGGCGCGGTGAATGCCAGCGAGGCGCCAGGCAATGCGCACGCCACATTCGCCGCAGCCTGGATAACTGCCTCACTGCGGTTACTTGGACCTGAGATGACGAGGGGACGTTTGGCGGTCTTGAGAGCCTGGGCGATTTCCGCCGCCAGCGTCAGCATCGGTTCGGAAACACTCTGGAGTACAGGCGCACGTGGATCCAACGCATTCGCCACCGCGAAGCCAAGGCGCGCCTGGTCGTCGGGTGCAGCGCGATACGTGCGCGTGGCGATGTCATCCAGACGCGTGGCGCCGGTACTGGCGATGAACAGGGGCCCATTTTCATCCTGCACCGCCTCGCGCACCCCATAGTCCATCCAAAGCGGAATGTGGAGTCGCTCGGCGATCTGCATGGGCCGCTGGCGCACTGACTGTCGCAGGCTCAGCGCCATTCGAGGAGCAACGTTGGTGACATCTTCTCCCAGGATGAGCACGGCATCGGCGGATTCCACTTCGCGCAGCGACGGGGTATGCGCGGGACCGTTGCGCAGAATGTCCAACATCAGATTCAGCAAACGGGATTCGGTGGCGGGAATGCCGGCATAGAACCGGCCCTCACCAACAAGCGACCGCAACGCGAAGTTGCTCTCGAGCGATGCGCGCGGTGAGCCGATTCCGATCACCTTCCCCGACGCAAGATCTCGCAAATAGCCGACTGCTTCTTCGGCACTAGCGGCCCTACCCAGTAGCATCGGCTGCCGAATTCGCCGTTCGCTGTTCACAAACTCATAGCCAAACCGTCCGCGGTCGCAGAGAAAGTAGCCGTTGACCTCACCGTTGTAACGGTTCACCAACCGCCGCAACATTCCGTAGCGTTCGGCCGCGGTGATGTTGCATCCGAGAGCGCAATGCACGCACACCGATGGGGCCATTTGCAGGTCCCACTTGCGCGTATAGTGCCGCTTCAGAGTGGCATCGGTGAAGACGCCTGTGGGGCATACTTCAACCAGATTCCCGGCGAATTCGCTCTCGAGCACTCCGTCACGGTCGCGGCCGAAGAAAACGATGTCCCGCAAAGCAAATGCGTTCAGATCGTTTCCTCCCGCGTACTCGCGGTAGAAACGCACACACCGGTAGCACTGGATGCAGCGGTTCATTTCGTGGTTCACGAAGGGGCCCAGGTACTGGTTCCGAAACGTCCGCTTTTCGAATGTGTAGCGGCGATAGTCATGGCCCGTCATCACGGTCATGTCCTGCAAGTGGCACTCGCCGCCTTCATCGCACACTGGGCAGTCGTGGGGATGGTTCAGCATCAGGCCTTCAATAATGGCCGCCCGGAATTCGGCTGCCTCCGGATCCTGAATCGAGATGCGGGTGCCTTTGGCGGCAGGCGTCATGCAGGCCATCACGATCTTGCCGTGCCTGTCCGCTTCATCCTTAAACTGCTTGACGGCGCACTGGCGGCAGGCGCCGACCGAACCGAGTGCGGGGTGCCAGCAAAAATACGGCAGGTTCATGCCCAACGACAGGCAACCGTGTAGCAGGTTCTGCTTGGGGTCCATCTGGTACGGTTGGTTGTCCACATACACGGTCGCCATGTCATCTCCACGGGCAGCGCTTCTCGTTGATGTGGCGCTCGAAATCAGCGCGGAAGTATTTCAACGCGCTCTGTAGCGGCTCGGCGGCGCCAGGCGCAAGCGCGCAAAAGGTGTGACCAGGCGTCCAAAACCTTGTTTGAAACGCCAACTTGTCGAGGTCTCCGGGTTGGCCGTGTCCTTCTTCCATCGCCCTCAGAATGCGCTCCACCCATCCCAGGCCGCTCCAGCACGGTGTGCACCAGCCGCAGGATTCCTGCGCGAAAAAGCGTTCCAGGTTCCAAACCATGCCCACGGGGCAGGTTTGGTCGTCAAGCACGATCATGGTGCCGGTGCCCATGCGGCTGCCCGCCTTCTGCACTTCCGTATAGTCCATGGCGACGTCGAGATGCTGTTCCACGAGAAAGTCCGTGGAAGCGCCCCCGGGGAGCAGACCGCGAAAGCGAACGCCGTCGCACATTCCCCCCGCGTGGCCCTCCAACAACTCCCGGATCGTGACGCCCATGGGCAATTCCCAGATGCCTGGACGTTTCACCTTCCCGCTGGCGCCGTAGAGCTTGGTCCCGCCATCCTTGCTGCGGCTCAGGCTTCTGAACCACGCCGCGCCGTTGTTGATAATGTGCGGCACGTTGCAGAGTGTCTCCACGTTGTTGACCGTGGTCGGTTTCCCAAAGAGTCCCGAAACCAGTGGGAACGGCGGCTTGGCGCGCGGGTTGGCGCGTTTGCCTTCGAGGGCGTTCAGCATCCCGGTCTCTTCGCCGCACATGTAACGGCCAGCGCTGAGGTGTAAGTACAACTCGAGGCTGTAGCCGGAGCCAAGAATGTTCTTCCCTAGATAGCCGGCCCGATAAGCTTCCGCTATGGCCTTCTCAATCCGCCGGGCCGCAAGCTTGTATTCGCCGCGCAGGAAAATGTAAGCGATGTCGGTTCCAGTCGCATAGCCCGCGAGAGCCATGCCTTCGATCAACTGGTGCGGATCGCCTTCCAGGAGCACCCGATCCTTGAATGTGCCAGGCTCCATCTCGTCGGCGTCAGCGACCAGGTATCTCGGGTGCGGAGCGCCCTTTGGGACGAGGGTCCACTTCAGCCCCGTGGGGAATCCCGCACCGCCGCGGCCTCGCAAGTTCGAGGACTTCACTTCCTCGGTGACCGCTTCCGGCGTCATGCTCTGTACCGCCTTGCGCAGCGCACGGTAGCCGCCGACTCGCTCGTAGGCATCGCGGTCCAGTGCCTCACGATCCGGTCGCATGTTTTCGGTGAGCGGCCTCTCCGTCGGCATTACTTGTAGCCCCCCAGTATCTGGTCGATCTTTTCAGGAGTCAGATCGAGGTGGAGGTCGTCGTCGATCATCATGACGGGTGCGTGGTCACACGCTCCCAGGCAGACGATTGGAAGCAGCGTAAAACGCTCGTCGGCGGTGGTCTCACCCTGCTGAATGCCGAGTCGTTCGGAAGCATGACGGCACTGCTGGTCGGCGCCCATGATCCAGCAACTGACGCTGTCGCAGAGATAAATCACGTGGCGGCCCACCGGCCGGCGGAAGATCAGGTTGTAGAATGTGGCGATGCCATCCAGGTCGGCGTCCGACATCCCAAGCAATTCGCCGATGTCGTGGAGCGCCTCATCCGACACCCAGCCGCGGTGCTTCTGCACGATCTTCATGGCATCGATGCAGACGGCCTTCCTGTTCGGATAGTGCGGGAACTCGGCTTCGATCTCGGCCCGCTCTTCAGGCGCCAACATAATCGCTCCTCATCGATCGATGTCCGCCAGTACGAAATCCATTGCCCCCAGAACCGCCAGCAGGTCGGGGATCATCCTCCCACGGCAGAGTTGCGGCAGCATCTGCATATGGGCAAACGAAGGCGTCCGAATGCGTGTGCGGTAGGAGACCGTGCTGCCATCGCTCACCAGGTAATAACCGTTGTTGCCCTTGGTGGCCTCGATGGCGCCCAATGCTTCACCGGGTGGTATCACCGGTCCCCACCCGACGCCCAAAAAATGCGTAATGAGAGTTTCGATGTCGTGCATGGTGCGATCCTTCACTGGGGGAGTCGCCAGGGGATGATCCGACTTGTACGGTCCATCCGGCATACCGTTCACGCACTGTTCGATGATGCGCAGGCTCTGCCGCATTTCCTCCACGCGGACCAGCGCACGGTCGTAGCAGTCGCCATGGGCGGCGGTGGGAATATCGAATTCGAAGTGCTCGTAGCCAGAATAGGGCTGCTTCTTGCGAAAGTCCCATTCGAAATCGCAGGCCCGCAGCCCCGGTCCCGTGACGCCCCACTCGATGGCCTCTTCCTTAGTGAAGCTGCCGATTCCCTTGGTGCGTGCCTGAAAGATGCGGTTGCGCAGTACTTCGCGGTCGTATTCGGCCAGGCGGGGCGGGAAGTAGCGGATGAAATCGCGGAACATGCCGTCCCAACCCTCCGGCAGGTCCGCCGCGACGCCGCCGATGCGAAACCAGTTTGGATGCATGCGCGCCCCGCAAATGGCTTCGATGATGCCAAAGGCGCGTTCCCGGTCGTTGAATGTGTAGAACACGGGGGAAAGCTGCCCCAAGTCCTGCGCGAACGTGCCGTACCAGACCAGATGGCTGATGATCCGAAACAATTCGGAGAGCATCACGCGAATCACCTGGGCGCGCGGCGGAACAGTGATTCCCGCCAGTTTCTCTACGGCCGTGAGGTAAGCGAGGTTGTTCATCACGCCGCCCAGGTAATCCACGCGATCGGTGTACGGAATATAGGTATGCCAGGACTGGCGCTCCCCCATCTTCTCTGCGCCGCGATGATGGAATCCGATCTCGGGCACGGCATCGACGATCTCCTCACCGTCGAGTTGCACCACAATCCGCAGGACACCGTGCGTGCCCGGGTGTTGCGGACCGAGGTTCAGAAAAATGAAATCGCTGTCGTCACGGCTGCGCTGCATGCCCCACTCTTCGGGGCGGAAGCGCAACAACTCCTGTTCGACCTCCTCCTTCTCTTCGGAAAGGTGGAACGGCCCCATCTCTGTGGCGCGCGCGGGATGGTCCTTTCGCAGCGGATGTCCTGTCCAACTCTTAGGCATCAGGATGCGTTGCAGGTGAGGGTGCCCTGAAAAAGAAATCCCGAACATATCCCACACTTCGCGCTCGTACCAATTCGCCGCCGGCCAAAGGGACGTGATGCTGTCGATCGATAGGGAATCAGCGTGTAGAGCGGTCTTTATGCGGATATACTCATTACGCTCGAACGAAAACAGGTGATAGACGACTGTGAAATCAGAGGGTGGCAACCCGTGTCGATTCGCCCGCATCCTGTCGTCGGTGGCTGTCAGGTCGTAGAGCATGGCGTACGGCCGATCGATTTGGCCCTTGAGATATCCCAAAATTTCGCGCACACGCTCGCGCGGGGCCCAAAAAGTAGGTATCCCGTCACAGGTAAATTGTGGCGCCACATCGCTGCCATACTGCTCCTGCAGCGAATCGATCGGATTGGTGGTTGCGGTGATGCTCACACCCGATCCTGAGTGCGCAGATCCGTGGCTTGCTGGCGGAGAGGGCGCTTGAGATCGCGCATGGATGGCATGGCTGGGCGTTCGACACCCTGCGGCCCAATCACCCAACTCAACGGTCGCCGCTCGGTGCCGACAGCCGTCTGCAAGAGCGTCAACCCTTCCAGAAACGCATCTGGCCGCGGCGGGCAACCTGGCACGTATACATCGACAGGCAGAAACTTGTCTACGCCCTGCACCACGCTGTAGATGTCGTACATTCCCCCGGAATTCGCGCAGGAGCCCATCGAGATCACCCAGCGAGGCTCCATCATCTGCTCGTAGAGGCGCTGGATAACCGGCGCCATCTTGATGAACACGGTGCCGACAATGACCATGAGATCGGCTTCGCGCGGAGTGCCGCGAATTACTTCAGCCCCGAAGCGCGCCACGTCGTACTTGCTCGTGATGCTGGTGGCCATTTCGACATAGCAGCAGGAAAGGCCGAAATTGAAGGGCCAGATCGAATTCTTGCGTCCCCAGGACACCAGATCCTGCAAGCGCGACAGAATCACGTTGCGGCGTACCGCGTCGTCGAAGGTGCTCCGTTCCTGCTTCGACTCCTCCGGAACTTTGCCCGGTTTGGTAATGGACCACCGCATTTTCGCCTACTCCCTTTGTTTAGAGGTACTGCTCCAATCCAGTGCGCCGACACGCCAGAGATACAGTAAGGCGGCGGCGAGGATTCCGACAAATATCACCACTTCCCAGAATGCGGGCCAGCCCAGAGAGCGTGCCGCGACGGCCCAGGCAAACAGAAACACCGCTTCCAGGTCAAAGATGACGAAGAACATCGCCACCAGGTAGAACTTGGCCGAGAGGCGTGCGCGCGCCGAGCCCTCCGACAGAATGCCCCCCTCATAGGGGGCGCCCGTCGCCCGTTGGTGATGCCGCTGGCCAAGCAGGTACGAGAAGACGAGCATGCCGGCGACCAAGAGCAACACCAGCGCGAAATATACGCCCAGAGGCCACATGTACGGTTAGTGCTCCTCCCCCTCGGGCCACGCGATGGTCAGCAGGAATGCGCTGTCCTCGATAGCCACGACATCGTGAGGCATGACGCGATCCAGCACAAGCACCCGTCCAGCCGGCAGATCAAACTCCTTTCCGCCGGCATGCATTCGTAGATGACCTTGCACCGTTTGCACCGAGATGCGGCCGGCAGCGTGGTGCTCGTGAATCGTAGTTTTCGCCTGCATCGCTGTCAGGACAACACGGAAGTCCGGATACTTGACGATCGTTTTGGAGTTTCGACCGCTTTGCCAGTAGGGCTCCTGGCGAAGAGTGGAGATTTGTTCGGTGAGGTCGAAGGTGAGAGATGGCCCTTCCGTCGGCTCCGACGCGCGTGCGGCGCCACGAGATTGTTCGGGTTCAGGCATGATTGACCCTCCTTTTCTTGCCCTTTCGGGCACTCAGGTATTCCTCCAACGCCACGGCGTTGTTATGTTCGGTATCGTGCGAACTGTAGACGAGTGTGACGCGGCCATGCCGTGCGGCGGTGCGAATCGGGGCGTACGCCTCCGAATGGCTGTCCAACTCTGCGAAATAGCGTTTTTGGAACTCGGTCCACTTTTTGGGGTCGTGCGAGAACCACCGGCGAAGTGCGGCGCTGGGCGCGACATCCTTAAGCCATGCATCAAGCCGCAGGTCGGTCTTCTTGATACCTCGCGGCCAGAGCCGCTCTACCAGGAACCGTACGCCGTCTTCCGGAGCCGCCTTGTCGTAGACGCGTTTCAGGGCGAGCATTTCACGCCTCCCTGGCTCGCGACGAAACCGCGGGCTGACAGGATCCGGCTCTCGCGTAATCCCGCCATGGCTGCATGTGTTGGGTGTTTGTCATTCGGGTTTCTTCGCCTCGCCTTTATACGTCAGTACCCGGCCCCACGTGGCCGCCGTTCCCCAGATACCTGAGCGCAGGCATTCGAGTTGCACAATTTGGCTGTGGTCCACGAACAAATTGACCTCGGGTCCATAGTTCCGGATATACCAGGAGAAAACTTCCGGGTCGGCTGCCTCAAACATCACCTTCTCGAGTCCCAGGGCATCGGCAATTCGTGCAGGGACATCCGTGCGCCAGGTCCGGACGCTTTCTGTGATGCCTTCGGATTCGATCATGATGAGGTAGGCGCCGGCGTCGACAAAGCGCTGGGCCAGTTTGATGCACCACTGTGGATCCCGAGTGCCTTCCGCTTCCAGTTCTTCGGCTTTTGTAGCTCCTCCTGCGCCAAACTGAATGCCGACCTCGGGTTTCGCTTTCAAACCGGCCTTCTGCACTTTCTCGATGAGCCGCAGCCAGTCGTCAGTGGGAATGGTGATGAACCCGCACGAAATCTCGATGATGTCGAAGCCCACATCCCGACATTCCCGTACATAATGGTCCACCGCCTCCGCTCCCTGCGTGAGAACGTACTCCAGGAACCCCCCTGTTGAGACGAGTACGTTATGTTCGTGGCAGAGATTCAGCAGTTCAACCAGCACCGGCCGAGGCATGAGTGTGAACGATCCACCGGCGAACTTGAGGGAGTCGACATACTCGCTCATCGTCTCGAGGACATCTTCGAGGTAGCGCTTCCCCATCGGAGTGTAATAGGGGCCGCGGATCTCAGTAAGACCGAGGGAACGCGGCTTCGCCTGCCGCTGGTTGGTCTTTAAGAATGAGAACGCCCGGTCAGCCACAGGAACTCCCTTCGCATCCATTAGGCATTCGGATGCCTGCCAGCAACCGCATAAGGTCGGAGACTTGCGTATTCTCCAATTCGGAGACCGCTTCCGCTATCGCCCGGCGTTCCACGGGAGTGGAATAGGGTTCGGCCAGGCCATCGAATTTGGCAAAAGCCATGTCCCATGTCATCGGCTGCGTGAAGAAGCCAGGGTAATCGCGCATTTCCTTGGTCAGCATTCGGCCATCGCGGAGCCGGATTCCGATACGACAAGGCATTTCGTTCGGGAAGCGCTCCGAATAGGCTGCGTTCGGGCTTATGAACACGCGGCGCAACATGTTTTGCACATCGGGTCGGTGGACCCGGTCGATGCGGTACTGGTCCGGCGTTACTTTGCCATCCAGAATGGCTACAGCGAGGATATACGGCAGGCTGTGGTCGGCCTGCTCTTTCGTGTCGACGCCCGTAGTCTTGTCGCCCTCATCTCCCCCGCCAATAATGTGATAGGCGACGTCGAAGATCTCGAGATTTACCTGTTCGACTTCGTCAGCCTGGAACTGGTGGCGTTGTTTCAATGCGAGCACGCCGTCGATAGCCGTCTGTGAGTGGATCTCGGCGTTGTACTTCTTCAAGATGGTGCGTTTCACTCGCTCCAGGTCTTCGCGCGACCAATCGATCTCGAAAAGACCGGTGATCGCATCCATCAGCCCCTTCTCACCCTCAATGACCTCCAGCGGGCCCGTAATTCCCCGGCGGGCCAAAAAGACTATGGCAGTGGAGCAAGAGGCCATGTGGGGATAGGCGAGACCTTTCCAGTGGGAAAGCTTCCCGGTCCGCGTGACGCGGAGCCCATTCAGGGCGGTGCCACTGATGGCGATGGCATTGGCGGTCCTGGTGACGTCGAGGCCCAATATGCGCGCGACTCCCGCGGCCACGGCATAAGCTCCCTGTACGGTGTGATCGAACCCCGCGGCGCGGACGGCGGCAACATCGCTCAATCGGCACTGCACCTGGTAGGCGACCGCGAGGGCCGCCATCAAGTCCCGGCCGCTTGCGCCCGCATACTCCGCCGCCGCCAAAATGGGCGCCAGATTGTCGCTGGGATGGCAGGTTTCGCCTTTCGCCAGATAGCTGTCATTGAAGTCCAGGTAGCGGATCGCAGCTCCATTGTGAAATGCCGCATGTTCCGGACTTGCCCGTCCTCCGGCCAGCAGTGTGCATTTTCCGTTGGCATCGAATGCGGCGATGTTCTTACGAATGATTTGAGGGGGCACGGCATCTAGGGCTCCGATAGCGCAACCTAGAGCGTCGAGAATTCGGATCTTCAACTGCTGACGCGCCGTTTCTGAAAGTTCCTCGTACGGCGCACTCACAGCGAACTCAGCCAGCCGTTCCACAGCGGTCATCGAATGATCTCTGTCAATGATTCAACTCTCCATCGATTCAGAGATTCTGCCAATAGGCGTTTGTCACATTCGGGGATACAAACGTCATGGTTACGGAATTTCGGTTGTCGAGTAGAATCCTAATTTGAGCCGATGGAACCCAATGACCGATCCAGGTTCCAAAACGATGCGGCAAATCGCTGTGGAATCGCCGGCAATGATTGGCGTTCTAGAAAAGTATCGTCTCGATTTTTGCTGGGCTGGTGACAAATCGCTCGAATCCGCAGCCGCCGAAGCCGGCATTCCGTTGGAAACCGTACTGTCCGAGATGCGGCTGGCACTCACACAGCGGAGGGCAGAGCAGGCCGATTGGAACACTGCCGACCTGGATGTTCTCACGCAGCACATTGTCGTCCGGCATCACGCCTATCTCCGGAAGGAACTGCCTCTGATGGAGAGGCTTCTAGCCCGTGCGCGTGAGGCTCGTGGCCGGGCAGACGCCAATACGCTGGCGCCGCTGGAGAAGGTATTCCGCTTTTTCAAGCGCGAATTGGAAAACCACTTGAGGAGAGAGGAAGAGGTCCTCTTTCCACTAATCCGGCAACTCGAAACGGCTTCGAAATCCGGCGCTAAACTACCCCGGTTTCCGTTTGGTTCCATAGCCAATCCCATCGGCATCATGGAGGAGGACCACGATGCGGAACGGCGGCAGATGCAAAAGATGCTGGTGTTCGCAGGCAATTACACTGGTCCAGCGGAAACCGCCAATGCATTTCATTCCCTTTTTGAGAGGCTTGAGGCTCTGGAGTCGGACATGCGGCTCCATGTCCATCTGGAAGATCACATCCTCTTTCCACGCGCCGGCGTTTTGGAGAATTCGTCGTGGTGAGGATTTACCGAGGCCAAAACGGTGCCGGATCGACTCCAGGGGCTTTCGTCCTCAGCCTGCTGCTCACCGTGCCGTTGATGGCGCAACCCAGTGCTGCTGTGGGATCCGAACCGGGCTCGGTGGCCGCCGGTCGAGCTCTGTTTCTCGGCACCGTCCGCTTCCAGAATGGGGGCCCCGCCTGCTCGGCGTGTCACGGCGTGGCGGGCCTGCCGTTTCCCGAAGGCGGCACCATGGGGCCAAACCTTACCAGAGTCTTTTCCAAAATGGGTCCGGAAGGCTTGAACTCAGCGCTGGAAACGCTCTTTTTCCCGGCCATGACCCCTTTGTTCCGTTACCGTCCTCTGACATCAAACGAACGGCGCGACCTGGCAGCACTTTTCGAAAGCGTTGATCGGCAACAGCCCGCAACACCTACTCCGGCTATCGGTGGGATTTCTCTGGCCGGCTTCTTCATCCTCATCGCGGTAACTGGAGTTGTGGGGCGGCACCGGGTTCGATCGGTCCGGAGGGCGCTGCTCGAAAGGGCACGAGTTCGCACGGGGGCGAGCCCATGAGCTGGATACGGGACCTCATCAATCCGAATGCCCGCACCTGGGAAGAGTTCTACCGGAATCGCTGGCAGCACGACCGGGTAGTTCGCAGCACGCACGGCGTCAACTGTACCGGCAGTTGCTCCTGGATGATCTACGTCAAAGACGGCATCGTCACCTGGGAGATGCAGGCGACGGATTACCCCAAACTCGAAGCTGGCTTGCCGGGGTACGAGCCGCGCGGATGCCCGCGTGGCATCGTTTTCTCCTGGTACATCTATAGCCCGCTTCGGATCAAGTATCCATACGTCCGGGGAGTGCTGCTGGATACGTGGCGAGAAGCGCGCTCCAGGCATGCGGATCCATTGGAAGCCTGGACTGAGATTATGGACAATGCCGAGGCGCGCCGGCAATATCAGGCTGCCAGGGGGAGGGGCGGCTTCCGGAGGACCAGTTGGGATGAGTCACTGGAGATCGTGGCCGCCTCGCTGCTATACACCGCGAAGAAATACGGGCCGGACCGGGTGGCGGGCTTCTCCCCGATTCCCGCTATGTCGATGCTTAGCTATGCGGCCGGCTCCCGGTTCCTCCAACTGTTTGGGGCAGCCCTGCTGAGCTTCTACGATCTCTATGCGGACTTCCCTCCGGCATCGCCGGAGACGTGGGGAGAAAAAACGGACGTCGCCGAAAGCGCCGACTGGTACAACAGCAAATACATCGTTACCACGGGCAGCAACCTCAACATGACGCGCACGCCAGACGTACACTTCGTCGCCGAGGCGCGCAACAACGGTTCAAAACTGGTCGTGCTGTCGCCCGATTTCAGCGAAGTGGCGCGCTACGCCGATTGGTGGATCCCGGTGCACTCCGGCATGGATGCGGCCTTCTGGATGGCCGTGGACCACGTCATTCTGCAGGAATTCCACGCGGCACGACAGGTCCCCTATTTCGTAAATTATCTCAAGCGCTTTTCCGACAGTCCTTTCCTGGTGGCCTTGGACGAGTCGGAAAAGGGCTACACGGCGGGGCGCTTCCTCCGTGCGGGACGCCTCGCGCGATATGGGAGCGTGGAGAACGGCGATTGGAAGTTTCTGGTCTTTGATGCAAAGACGGGCGAGCCGCGCATGCCCCGCGGCGCCATTGGAAGCCGTTGGCAGGCTCAGCAGGGGCGATGGAACCTGGAACTCAAGGACGATCTGGACGGTACGGACATCGACCCGCTTTTGACCCTTCTGGAAAACCGCGATGCCGAACTCCCCGTGACCTTTGCGGATTCCGCCAATAACCTGACGTTCCAGCGCACCGTTCCAGTGAAGTACATCGAAGCCGCCGACGGGCGGATCGCTGTAACTACGGTCTATGACCTCCTCATGGCGCAATATGGCATCCCCCGCGGGCTAGCGGGCGAGTATCCGCAAGATTACAGCGACTCGAATGCGCCGTACACGCCGGCCTGGCAGGAGAAATTCACCGGTATAAGCCGCAACACCGTGATCCAATTTGCCCGCGAGTTTGCTTCCACCGCCGAGAAAACCGGGGGCAAATGCACGGTAATTGTCGGCTCCGGCGTAAACCACTGGTATCACAGCAACCTGCACTACCGCGCTTCCATCGCTGCCTTGATGCTGTGCGGCTGTATCGGAGTCAATGGCGGCGGGTTAAATCATTACACGGGTCAGGAAAAGCTGGTGCCCGCGGCGTCCTGGGCCACGCTAGCCATGGCGCTCGATTGGACGGCTCCGCCCAGGCTTCAGAATGGGCCTTCGTTCCACTATGTTCACAGCGATCAGTGGAGATATGAAAAGGGCCCGTTAGAGACGCAGCCCGCAGAAGGCCGATTTGCGAGGCACGTCATGGACCTGCAGGCGGATGCGGTGCGCATGGGATGGCTGCCGTTCTACCCTCAGTTCGACGTGAGCCCAATCGAACTAGTGAAGCGGGCGGCCCAGGACGGTGCGACCACGGATGAGGAAATCACCCAATGGGTGGTTACTCAACTGAAGAACAGAAGGCTGCGGTTTGCGGTGGAAGATCCTGACGCCTCTGAAAACTGGCCGCGGATCTGGATCATCTGGCGGGCCAATGCCATTCTGTCGAGCGCCAAGGGGCACGAGTACTTCCTTAAGCACTACCTTGGTGTTCATGACAATGCCATCGCGGACGAAGTCGCCAAGGGATCCGTCGAAGACGTTGTCTGGCGCGAGCCGACGCGCACCGGAAAGATGGACCTGGTGGTGGACTTGAACTTCCGGATGGACACCTCCGCCCTGTACTCCGATGTCGTGCTGCCCTCAGCCACCTGGTACGAGAAAAACGACCTGAACACCACCGACCTGCATTCCTACATTCACCCGCTGGGAGCGGCCGTACCGCCTTGCTGGGAATCGAAGACCGACTGGGATATTTTCAAGGCTCTTTCCGAGAAAGTCAGCGCTCTCAGCGCACCCCATTTCCCGGCTCCTTTCCGCGATATCGTGTCTACCCCCCTGCTGCACGATACTCCGGATGACCTGGCCCAACCGCAGGTGAAGAACTGGTACACGGGTGAGTGCGAGCCAATCCCCGGCAAAACCATGCCGCACCTTACGGTGGTCGAAAGGGATTACGCGAATCTGCATCACAAGTTCTGCTCTCTAGGCCCTCGTCTGAAGGAGGAAGGCGTGGAGGACCGCGGCATCCACATCCCGGTCGCCGACCTCTACGACCGGTTCGCCGCCTCGGCGCCGGCCTATGAATGGGGTGGCCGGACGTATCCGTCGCTGGTGGACGCCCTCGACGCGGCGAATATGGTCCTGTATTTCGCGCCGGAGACGAATGGCGAAGTCGCGTACCGCGCTTTTGAATCCCGGGAACGGGAGACAGGACTCAAACTGGTCGATCTCGCGGAAGACAATCGCGGAGTTCGCTACGACTTCGAGGCGCTGAAAGCTCAGCCGCGCAGGATTCTGACTAGTCCGTGTTGGTCAGGTATCACCAATGGCGGCCGGCCATACACCGCGTATTGTCAGAACACCGAGAGGCTGATCCCCTGGCGCACCCTCACAGGTCGACAGCATCTGTACCTTGATCACGAAGGGTACTTGGCTTTCGGTGAAAACCTGCCCACCTTTAAGCCGAGGATCACGCTGGAGGCTTCATTGAACCTCGTGAACAGCGTGCGTGAAGGCAAGTCCATCGTGCTGAACTGCCTGACGCCGCACGGAAAGTGGCACATTCACAGCACGTACTCCGACGATCTGCGCATGCTGACGCTCTCTCGCGGCATCGAACCGTTCTGGCTCAACGACAAGGATGCGGTCGAGATCGGCGTTGAGGACAACGACTGGATCGAAGCCTATAACGACAACGGCGTCATCGTAACTCGGGCAGTGGTGAGTGCGCGCATCCCCACCGGTCTCGGGTTCTTCTATCACGCTCCCGAGCGGACCATCGCCTTCCCCAAATCGCCCATGCGCAAGAACCGGCGCGGCGGTGGAACCAACAGCATCACGCGCCTGCGGCTGAAGCCGGTGCTGATGGTCGGGGGGTACGCGCAACATTGCTATCGCTTCAACGATTATGGCCCCGCGGCTTCGGACCGCGACACCTACGTGATTGTCCACAAGCTGCCGGGGAAACCAAAATGGTGACCCGAAAAAGGAGTCGCAAATGAACGTGCGGTCCCAAGTTTCGATGGTGTTTCACCTGGATAAATGCATCGGGTGCCACACCTGTAGTCTCGCCTGTAAGAATCTCTGGACCAGCCGTCCCGGCGCCGAATACATGTGGTGGAACAATGTGGAGACCAAACCTGGCACTGGCTACCCAACGCTCTACGAGGACCAGGAGCAGTATCGGGGCGGCTGGGAAGTCAAAGACGGCGAACTGCGGCTGAAGCTGAATACCCGGGCGCGAGAACTCCTGAACATTTCGTATAACCCGCACCTGCCCGCACTGGACGACTATTACGAGCCGTGGACCTACACCTACGGAGACTTGATCGACGCACCACTCCAGGAGGATCAACCTGTTTTCACTCCGATTTCGCTGGTAACCGGCAAGGAAATGGAGATCGAAGCCGGTCCAAACTGGGATGACGATTTGGGGGGCTCGGGCATCTACGCGGCCAACGATCCGAATCTCAAATCACTGAGCGATGAAGAAAAAGAACGTCTGCTGGACGTTGAACGGATCGTATACTTCTACCTCCCGCGCATCTGCAATCACTGCGCGAATCCGAGCTGCGTAGCGGCATGTCCTGCGGGCGCCATCTACAAGCGTGGCGAGGATGGCATCGTGCTGGTCAGCCAGGAAAAGTGCATGGGCTGGCGAATGTGCGTCTCAGGCTGTCCGTACAAGAAGGTCTACTACAACTGGGAGACCGGCAAGTCGGAGAAGTGCATCCTGTGCTACCCCCGGCTTGAAACCGGGCAGGCGCCGGCGTGTATGCATTCCTGTGTGGGACGCATCCGCTACCTCGGACTATTGCTGTATGATGCGGACCGCATCCACGCTACGGCCATGCGGCCGGACCATGAACTCGTGGATGCCCAGCGGGAAATGATCCTCGATCCGTTCGATCCGGAGGTGGTTCGCCAGGCTAGGAATGACGGGATCGGCGATGCCGTCCTCGAATCGGCCCGGAACTCGCCGGTGTTCAAATACGTGAAGAAGTGGAAGATTGCACTCCCACTACACCCCGAGTTCCGAACGCTGCCCATGCTCTTCTATGTGCCGCCATTGCTGCCTGTGACCGGGTCCACGAATGACGACGGTTTGTACGAGAGTGCTCCCGATTTCTTCAGCTCGCTCGAAAGCGCGCGCCTGCCGATTCGTTACATGGCCAGCCTTTTCACCGCCGGCGATGAGGATCAGGTGGTCGCTGTCTACAAGAAGCTGATGGCAGGGCGGCTCTTCAAGAGGGCGCAGACCGTAGGCGATGTCTCGACGGAAAAGGCCGCACAGATTCTCGTCGAAGCACACACGACACCCGAAGAAGTTGAAGAGATCTA
The DNA here is from genome assembly GCA_963768385.1 of Bryobacterales bacterium. GTDB lineage: Bacteria > Acidobacteriota > Terriglobia > Bryobacterales > Bryobacteraceae > Fen-178. Next base: position 281,206 of record CAVYHQ010000007.1, on the reverse strand, counting down.
CCAGCTAACCTCGCTTGCCGGATTCGACGAGCGATTTGTCATTCCTCCATTCTCCCGGGAGGCGGCCATCGGGTTGGCGCAGATTACGCAAACCCATCAGGAGGGAGGCGGGATGGGCTTCTTGCACGAGCCGCGTAGGGGACTCTAGGCCATGTATCAGCACCTGGCCAGTCTCGTGAGCTACCCCGACGCAGGACTTTTCCGGGCGTTGGACGGCTGCATTCAGGCGCTTGCGCCGGAAGTCCCCGAAGCAGCTACCCTGCTCGAACACTTTCGCGAAGTCGCCAGGGAGTTGGGGCAAGACGGCCTGGAGGAAACCTACATCCAGGTATTCGAAATGCAGGCCGAGGCTGCGCTCTACATCGGCCACCAACTGTTTGGTGAAGACTGGCGCCGGGGCACTTTTATGGCCTGTCTCAAGGAAAGATACCAGGAATGCCGGTTTTCGTGCGGTGCGGAACTGCCGGACCACGCGAGCGTCATACTGCGGTTCTTAGAGGTGGAGCAGCCCGGTCCGGAAAAGGAGGAATTGATCGGCGATTGCATTGCTCCGGCGCTTCACAAAGTGCTCCGGGCAATAGAGGGGAAGAAGACCCCCTACGGGAACGTCGTGCGCGCGCTGTTACTATATCTCGGCGCTGGGCGCGACGGCGAGACGGAAACTGAGGATCTCTCATGCAGACCTTCTTCTTCATCGCTTTTCCCTATATTGCCCTGATTCTGGCCGTTGGAATTGGCCTGTACCGGTATTTCTCGCACCGTTTTACCTACTCCAGTCTCTCCTCGCAGCTTTTGGAAAATCGCCATCTGTTTTGGGGATCCGTCTCCTGGCATTACGGCATCACCCTGATCCTGGTCGCACATGTATTGCCTTGGTTGTTTCCGGGGGCGGCGGCGGTGCTTGGCGATCCCACGCGCCTCTTCGTTTTGGAGTTGACCGGCTTGGCGCTGGGTTTTTACTGTGTGTTCGGCATTATCGTGCTGATCGCCCGGCGGCTCCCCAATGATTCTCGTGCGCGTGCGGTTACATCGCCCATGGATTGGATTCTACTGCTGGTACTCGCATTCCAGGTTCTGAGCGGCGTCGGCATTGCGCTCTTTGATCGGTGGGGATCCGCATGGTATCTGAGCACTGCTGTGCCGTGGCTATGGTCCCTTGTGCGGCTGCACCCGGACGCGAGTACCGTGACCGGGCTCCCGGTGTTCGTACAGTCCCACTTGATCAGCGGCTTAGTAGTGATCCTGTTGTTTCCTTTCACCAGGCTGGTGCACATTTTTGCCATTCCGATCGAATATTTGTGGCGGCCCTATCAGGTGGTCATTTGGAACCGGGATCCGCGCCAGCCTGTATCGTCGACGCTGACAACTTCAACCACTGTCAGTATGCCGATGCCGCCGGCACCGAACGACCTGGACCGCCGCCGGTTGCTGGTCAGGCTCAGCATACTGGCGGGTTCCGTTAGCGCCGCCATAGTCGGCGTACCGAGCATCGCATTTCTACTAGGCCTGCGAAGAGCCCCCGAAGTCTGGCGGGGTCTCGGCGCCGCCGACAGTTTTCAGGTCGGCCAGACAGTGGAGGTATCGTTTCTGGATTCCTCTCCCCTGCCTTGGTCGGGCGTGACCGCCCGGACCGCTGCCTGGCTGCGCAGAGAGAGCGACCAGCAGTTCATCGCTTTCGCCATCAATTGTACGCATCTCGGCTGTCCGGTGCGCTGGCTACCTAACGCCGACCTGTTCATGTGTCCGTGCCACGGCGGAGTGTTTTATAAGGATGGCACGGTGGCTTCAGGCCCGCCTCCCAAGCCGCTGGTCACTTATCCGGTGCGAGTGCGGGACGGAATGGTCGAGATCCTCACCAGCCCCCTGCCGATCACGAGTATTTAAGGAAATAGATCCCGTGCGGATACTGAAGCAAATCTGGCGCTGGTTTGACGACCTCACGGGGTTCTCCCAATCACTCGGCCCCATAATGGCGCATCCCGTGCCACAGGCCCGCAAGACCAGGTGGTTTTATGTGTCCGGCAGTGCGACCCTCATTGCTTTCCTGGTGCAGGTAGTAACGGGAATTGCGCTCTCCAGCGCTTACGTAACGGGCTCCGGGCAGGCTTATGACAGCCTCCGCTTCATTACCAGTTCCCCCATAGGCCGGATCATTCGCGGCATCCACTACTTTGGCGCCTCGGCCATGATCATCCTCATCGGTCTGCACACCATTCGGGTGTACCTAATGGGGGCGTACAAATACCCGCGTCAGATGAACTGGCTGACCGGCGCTGGACTGCTGCTCTTTACTCTGCTGATGGCATTCACCGGGCAACTTCTGCGCTGGGACCAGATGGGATTCTGGACAGCGGTCGTCGCTGCGGAACAGGCCGGACGTGCACCGCTGATCGGCAATTGGTTGGGCCACTTCCTTCTGGCGGGCAACACGGTGGGAGGAGCCACTCTGAGCCGCTTCTTTGCGGCGCACGTGTTCTTCATCCCGGCGCTGATGTTTCTCTTTATCGCTGTGCACCTGTATCTAGTCATTTTCAATGGCATTTCCGAGCCGCCCAAAGCCGGCAGGCCGGTCGACCCGCGGACGTATCGGCATTGGTATCATTCGCTGCTCGAACGCGAAGGGATTCCATTTTGGCCTCAGGCCGCCTGGCGTGACGTGCTGTTTGGCGCTGTTGTGGTCCTGGCGATATTCGCGCTGGCACTCGCCGTTGGTCCGCCGGAGTTGGGGAAGCCGCCCGATCCGACGATCATCTCCGCTTCTCCGCGCCCTGACTGGTACTTCATGTGGTATTTCGCCCTCCTGTCATTGATCCCAAAATGGTCGGAGAGGTGGGTGATCGTCCTGGGCCCTCTTGTCTTCGGCCTTTTCTTGATTCTGGTGCCGCTGCTAGGCGGCCGGGGGGAGCGCAGTCCTCTGCGTCGTCCATGGTCGATCCTGATCATCGCCTTCGTTGTCTTTGTGATTGCGCATTATTGGATGGTGGGCATCCGCGCGCCGTGGTCCCCGCGCCTGGAAGCGCCGCCGTTGCCGGCCTCAGTAGTCGGAGTGGCCAGCGGTCCCATCGCGGACGGAGCCAGGGTCTTCTATGACAAAGGCTGCGAGTATTGCCACACCGTGTCGGGCTATGGCGGTATTCGCGGGCCGGACCTCTCCGATGCTGGAGATCGGATGAGTTCCGCTCAAATGGCCACCCGGATCTTTAGCGGAGCCGAGAACATGCCGTCCTATCGCGGAAATCTGAAGCCCGAGGATCTCGCATCACTGCTGGCCTTCCTCGCCTCACGACACCGCGTGCAATTGCCTAAGCCGCCGACCCTGCACGCTCGTGCTCCCCTGAGGTCCACTTCCAAAGGTACGACTGAGCGCAGGTCGATGACGTTTAGGGGTACGGCGTCCTTCTCCATCTGGCGCCTTCGGCCATACGGATGTTCCTGGGTATGTGACAAACGGTTTATTGTGCTCTTCGCTCACAAGCCCGAGAGTGTGGAAGAGGAGTCAACACATTGATCGAGAATCCGCCGCAAGGCCGAACACAGTCTGGAAAGAAAGGAACTTAGGTCATGTCTGAAACGAACTCGGTTGTAGCCATTTACGAAACCCACTCCCAAGCAGAGGAAGCAGTGAAGGAGCTGCAGAGGTCTGGGTTTGACATGAAGAAGATGTCCATCGTCGGCAAGGATTATCACACTGACGAGCATGTTGTCGGATACTATAACACCGGCGACCGCATGAAGTACTGGGGCAAGCAGGGCGCCTTTTGGGGCGGTATCTGGGGGATGTTGTTCGGAGCGGCTTTCTTTGCCATTCCGGGTATCGGACCCGTATTGGTAGCCGGTCCGCTTGTCGCCTGGATCATCGGCGCACTTGAAGGCGCCGTTGTGGTGGGCGGATTGAGTGCGCTCGGGGCGGGACTGTACAGCATTGGTATCCCCAAGGACAGCGTCGTGAAATACGAGTCGGCACTCAAGTCCGACAAGTTCCTCCTTCTGGCTCATGGCACTGCGGACGAGGTAGCCAGGGCTAAGAACATCATGCAGATGACGCACCCAGTGGCGGTTGCAGTACATGCGGCGGAGCGCGAGCAACGCGCCGGAAATAGCGGCAGATAGCCCTGCAAGTGGGCAGTCGGGAAGGGCGCGACTACATGGTGCCCGTCAAATGACTAATTCCGTGAATGATGAGATCACGCTTGACGTTCAGGAGATCCGTCGCCACACGGTCGTTTCGATCCCAATCATGGATAGCAATTGTATGGAGGTTCACAGTGGCTGAATGGCAGTATCGAATTGAACGCATCGAGCTCAAGCCGGACGCGGAGCCGGATGCTCAGCTTGAGAAAATTCTTCAAGAATACGGACAGAAGGGATGGGAGTTGGTGCAGGTACTGCATGGACAGGAGGCGCCCGACAACCCGAAGTGTCGGTTAGTATTCAAGACCGAAAGGCCCTTTACTGATGTCCCAAATAGGACGGACTCGTAGCGGCCCGCTAACAGGCTGGCCCTGATCTAGGTCATCTCGCGAGCGATCCGAACCAGTTCTAAAACTTTGCAGACAGCACGAGGACGCGAACCTCCTGCACGGAAATTGGAACAATGGGCGCCACGTGTCCGATGCTTTCGGAGGCTAGAACAGGTTCCAACTGAGATTACCCTCTCTAAACTCTTATTGTATGCCGCGGCCGTCTGGCTCGCTGATGAAGATTCAACCAAGTCCGGCAAGCATCGCTGTACGCTGTCATGCATGAGCCCCGATGGGCTCTTGGCCATGCGCCCTTGGGAATCGCCCGACCAAGAGCGGTCGGTATTGGCTGGAATGGAAGCGTCGGTACTTCGGATCCGAGAACTTCCTGCAGCCAGCGCACCTACGCACTTCGGGATCGGATTTACCCGCTGTATGTAACTGAAAACACAATCACTTTCAGGCCTGGAGTGCAATCGAACCCGGATAGGCGCCGACCTTCAATGGAGGCTCGGCTTCGTTTGAATTCAATGCAGGGCCAGCATCCGTTACGCCTGTGGGTGATCATCATGACCTTCCCGATGCCCAGCCCGGCATCAGGCGCGGAACGGAGCCCACAGTCCCGACAGTGCCGGGGTTGGTGAGGGAGATTGTCGTGCCCTGGAAGTCTTCCACCGCGAGATGTCCGGCGCGGGCGCGGGCGATCAATTCGTCGTAGGCCGTCAGGAATTGCTGGAAGTTCAGGCTGCCGGCATCCTTGAGGTTGGGAACCACCAAGGACCGTGATCCGCTCCTCCCCGGCAAGTCGATCGCAATCCCCAAGTTGATCCGCTTGTGCTGGATGCGAGCAGCCTCGCCGTCTTTTTCCGCGTAGGCGGAGTTCAGAACTGCGAAAGCCTCGATCGCCTTCAGGATGCCCCACGCGATCAGGTGAGTGTAGCTGACCTTGGTGCCCCCCTGGAGGTCACGGTGCAGGTTGATGATCCGGCGGTTCTCGTCGATGACCTTGACAGGAATGATGCGCTGCGATGTGGCCATCGGGATCGCCAGGCTGGCAGTCATGTTGTTGACGATGCGTGCGGCGGCACCGCGCAGCGGCACCACTTCATCGTCAGGGCCGGCCTCGACTGGCGGCGGTGAGGCAACGCGGCCCGGGGACGGGGGGACAGGAGAACGAGAAGACGGAGAGAGCGAGTCGAAATAACGCTGCCAGCTTTCATCGACTTCCTTGCGGTTATGCAGGAAGCGCTGATACAGCTCAGCCTCAAACCCGCTGTTGATTCCAAAACCGTCTTCTGGTCGTCCAGCCATAATGAAGGCTATGTCTTCTCCGTGCCCTTCTTATTCCCATCTTACCTCTCAGCTCTGATGGTAGACCCGCGCGGACGTTGGCGACTCCACCATGACGCAACGCATCCTGCACCTTCCGGCCCGCCCCCCGAGTACCGTTCAGAGCCAATGTTATGATTTGCTTATGGGATGGCGCGGGCCTGCGAGTGTCGCTGGATTCGTGCTCGCCGGCGGCCGCAGCTCGCGCATGGGGCGCGACAAAGCCTTGATACCGTACGGGGACCACACCCTGCTCGAGCACATCGCGCGCGTGGTGGAGCGGGCGTGCGGTTCGGTTGTTCTGGTGGGCTGCCCGGAACGCTATCGTGCGCTGCCATATCCCGCGATTGAGGACGCCCTGCCCGAGCAGGGGCCCCTCGGCGGCATTCAGGCGGCTCTGTGCGCCTCCAGCGCCGAGTGGAACCTCGTCGTGGCGTGTGACATGCCCTTGATCACCGTCGAATTGTTGGAGTCGCTCCTGGACGCCGCGCGGGAATGCACCGGGGATTGTCTTGTGCCAGTCTCCCCGGACGGGCGCCTTCAGCCTCTGTGTGCCCTCTATCGCCGGTGCTGTCTCGATACGGTCAGCGCGTTGCTGGGCCGCGGTGAACGGAAGATGCGCGATGCAATTCCGCAACTCGGCGCGGTTTTGTTGCCGATGTCCTCGGCCGAGGCATTCCGGAACCTGAACACACCTCAGGATTGGAGCGCTGACCGGATCGTCTCTCCCGAGCCATGACGAACCAGACCTGCGCTATCTGCAGCGAGGCCCACGAAGCTGCTCAGACGCCTGGGGGTCTTCGGCCAGAACGGACGTTCCTGGGTACGTGACAAACGGCTCATTGTGATGGTCCCTCAAATGCCGGAGAGTATGAAAAAGGAGGTTCTCAGACACCCGTGCAGTCTTCGGCCAGAACGGACCGTTGCTGGGTATGTGACAAAAGGCTCATTTGCGATCTGCGAGTCGATGTCGCAAAGTCGAAGGAGAAACTGTACCGGTTTGGGTTTGAAATGTCTCCCGCAGGCTTGGCCATGGCTGTTTATATCGGGACCTAGAAGGCGGCTACCCACTTCCCAACCACGATCCGGCAAGAAGATCAAGGCAAGCGAATCAGGCAATGAAACTAATCAACAAATCCAATGAGATGAAGGCCTTTGGATGGCCGGGCATCGAGCCCAGATGGACGCATGGAGGAAAGGATGGGGTGGGAACCGCCTATGCAGCGTCCAGCCGGGTCTGGTTTACCTTCTGGAACGGCATCATCACCGAAGTCTATTATCCGACGGTGGACCGGCCACAGCTTCGGGACCTTCAGTATCTCATCACCGATGGCAAGAGCTTTTTCCACGAGGAAAAGCGTCATCTAGAGTCCACACTGGAACATCTTTCGGACCACGGCTTGGGATACCGCTGCACGAATTCGGATCCAGCCGGGCAGTATGCCATTGTTAAAGAGATCATCGCCGATCCGCACCTGGCCTGCGTTCTTCAGCACACCAAGCTAACCGGTGACGAATCGTTCGTGTCCAAGCTGCGGCTCTACGCCCTTTGCGCACCTCATCTTGAGGTAGGAGGCTGGGGCAACAGTGGCTATGTGGCACGGGTGGCGGGCCGAAACGTCCTGATTGCCGAACGAAAAGGGACGTGGCTGGCGCTGGCGGCCACGGTTCCTTTTTCCCGTGTTTCGTGTGGCTACGTTGGGAGGAGCGACGGCTGGACCGACCTGGCCGGCAATTTCCAACTGGACTGGGAGTTCGATCGCGCCCCCGACGGTAACATCGCACTCACGGGGGAATTGGACCTAAGCGGCACCCGTGAATTCACCTTGGGACTGGCGTTCGGCAGTAGCCAGCACCACGCCGTCTCCACGCTCTTTCAGGCGCTGAGTACCTCTTTCGCGGAGCACTGCAAGCGGTACGCGGAACAGTGGGCGCGATCGAGCGCAGACATTCTCCCACTGGAGAAGGCCTCGGGCGATGGCGGTAACTTATACCGCACGAGCTTCACTTTGCTCCGTGCTCACGAAGACAAATCGTATCCTGGCGCGTTTATCGCCTCGCTCTCAATTCCCTGGGGAGAGGTGGTAGGCGATGAGGACCAGGGTGGTTACCACCTGGTATGGACGCGGGACATGGTCAACAGCGCGAATGCGATGCTGGCCGCCGGAGATCGTGTCACACCCTTGAGAGCACTGATCTATCTTAGTGTTTCTCAGCAGGAGAACGGAGGTTTCGCCCAGAACTTCTGGATTGACGGTACGCCCTACTGGCGGGGAGTCCAACTCGATGAAGTGGCTTTTCCCATTCTGCTCGCCTGGCGGCTCAGATGCGAGAATGCCCTGCAGGACTTTGACCCGTGTCCCATGGTCTCGCGGGCGGCTGCTTACCTCGTTCGCCATGGCCCTCTGACTCCGCAGGAGCGCTGGGAGGAGATCAGCGGCTATTCCCCCTCCACGCTGGCGTCCAACATTGCCGCTCTGATCTGCGCCGCCTGCTTTGCTCGCGAAAGAGGTGATGACCCGACAGCAAAATACCTGGAGGAATACGCCGACTTCCTGGAATGTCATGTCGAGAGCTGGACTGTCACAACGGAAGGGACCCTGCTCCCAGGGGTTGCTCGACATTACTTGCGGGTCCTTCCGGAACGGGTAGATAATCCCACCCCTGAGGAGAATCCGAACCAGGGAAACATCACCATTGCGAACCGCCCACCCGGCGCGCAGAGCGTCTTTCCAGCCAAAGAAATCGTGGATGCGGGTTTTCTGGAACTCGTCCGGCACGGAGTCCGCAGGCCCGACGATCCGATTATTGTGGATTCCCTCAAGGTGGTAGACGCCGTATTGAAGGTGGAGACTCCCTTCGGCCCTTGCTGGCGCCGCTATAACCACGATGGATATGGACAACGGGACGACGGCGGCCCCTACGCGGGCTGGGGCCGGGGACGTGCCTGGCCGCTGCTCACAGGCGAACGAGGTCACTACGAGTTGGCTGCCGGGCACGACGCGAAGCCATTCATTCGGGCCATGGAAGGCTTGGCCTCATGCACCGGCCTTTTGCCCGAGCAGGCATGGGACCGCCCGGATCAGCCCGAAGTCTACATGTACTGCGGACGGCCAACGGGCTCGGCCATGCCGCTGATGTGGGCGCACGCAGAGTACATCAAGCTCCTTCGCTCCGTACGCGATGGAAAGGTGTCCGATCTGATTGTCGAGGTTGCTAAACGGTACCTTCGCGCGCGGGCGGACCGTCAATTGTTCGAAGTCTGGAAGTTTACCCGGCAGGTGCGGAGCGCCAAACGCGGCTATGTGCTTCGCATCCAAGCGCCGGCTTCTTTCCGGCTGCACTGGTCGGGCGACGAATGGCAAACCGTGAAGGACACTCCCTCATCCACCACCACGTTGGGAGTTGACTTTGTAGACATTCCGATTCTGGCTGCGCAGCAGGCGCCGATACACTTCACTTTTTTCTGGACGGCTGACGGCCGTTGGGAAGGGCGCGACTATACGGTGTCCGTCAAATGACCAGTGCCGTGAATGGCGAGATCAAGCTTGACCTTCAGGAGGGGAATATGAAACCGACGCAACAACTCCACAACCTCGGCCAGAGTCTCTGGCTGGACAACATCACGCGCGCGCTGCTGACGAGCGGGACGCTGCGCCGCTACATCGACGATCTCTCGATCACCGGGCTCACTTCGAATCCCTCGATCTTCGACGTGGCGATCAAGGATTCGAACCTCTACGACGACGCCATCCGCCAGAAGAGGAAGGAAGGCAAATCAGGCGAAGTCCTCTTCTTCGAGCTTGCCATCGACGACCTGCGACAGGCCGCCGATCTCTTTCGGCCGGTCCATGACAGAACCGGCGGCCTCGATGGCTGGGTATCCTTGGAGGTGTCACCGCTGTTGGCGTACGATGCAGCCAGCACGGTCAAAGAGGCCGTTCAGCTCAAAGCTCGGGCACAAAGGCTCAATCTCTTCATCAAGATTCCTGGGACCAGCGAAGGAAGAACTGCGATTGAGGACGCCATCTTCGCAGGGGTACCAGTGAACGTTACACTTCTATTCTCGAGCGGCCAATACATCGCTGCCGCCGAAGCGTACCTGCGTGGGATCGAGCGGCGGATCGCCGCGGGGCTCGATCCGAAGGTTCGCTCCGTGGCATCGATGTTTGTCAGCCGCTGGGACAAAGCGATAATGGGGAAGGTCCCAAAGGATCTTCAAAACCGTCTGGGCATTGCGATCGCGAAGCGTACTTACAAAGCGTACCGGGAGTTCCTCGCTTCACCGCGCTGGCAGAAAGCCGCTGCTGCCGGCGCTCAGCCACAGCGCCTGCTCTGGGCGAGCACGGGCACAAAAGACCCGGACGCCTCCGATGTACTTTACATCACGGCGCTCGGCGCGCCGGACACCATCAATACGATTCCCGAGAAGACGTTGCTCGCGTTCGCCAATCACGGCGCACCGGGTGAGCTCCTGAGGTTAGATGGCGGCGACGCCGAGAAGGTGATCGCGGCATTCGCCAAGGCCGGCATCGACGATGACCAACTGGCCGCCGATCTACAGCGCGAAGGTGCTGAGTCCTTTGTCAAATCCTGGAAAGACCTGCTCGACCGCATCGGCTCGAAGCACACCGCGCTCAAAGCTGGCGGCTGAGATGGGCGAAATATGCAGTATCCTTATCGAAGAAAGGAGCGCGAAAGTGCAACTGGGAATGATCGGTCTGGGGAGGATGGGCGCCAGTATGGTGAGCCGCCTATTGCAGGGCGGCCATCAATGCGTGGTCTTCGACATGAAGCCTGAAAGCGTCAAGGACTTGGCAAGTAAAGGCGCAACGGGGGCCACTTCGCTCGACGATTTCATGGCCAAGCTGAAGCCGCCGCGCGCTGTCTGGTTGATGGTGCCCGCGGCGGCGGTAGAGGTCACTGTGCAGGACCTTGCCGCCCAGATGCAGCCAGGAGACATCGTCATTGATGGAGGCAATTCTTACTATGTTGATGATATCCGGCGAGCCAAGGAACTGAGGGCCAAGGGTATTCGCTATGTCGATGTGGGGACGAGCGGCGGCGTGTGGGGGATCGAGCGCGGTTATTGTCTCATGATCGGAGGTGAGGGCGATGCCGTATTGCACCTCGATCCAATCTTCAAGACGCTCGCTCCGGGACGCGGCCATATCCCGCGCACACCTGGACGGGATAAGGTTCGTGGCACGGTCGAAGAGGGTTATCTCCATTGCGGGCCTTCCGGCGCCGGCCATTTCGTCAAGATGGTTCATAACGGGATTGAATACGGATTGATGGCTGCCTACTCCGAAGGACTGAACATTCTGCGGCAAGCCAACGTCGGCAAGAACAGCCGGACTGCCGATGCCGAGACGACGCCCCTACGCAACCCGGAGCTCTATCAATATGACTTCAATCTAGGCGACATCGCGGAGGTTTGGCGTCGTGGTAGTGTGGTCGCCTCGTGGCTGCTGGACCTGACCGCTATCGCGTTATTCGGGCAGCCCGATCTCTCCAAGTTCTCGGGCCGGGTGTCCGACTCTGGGGAAGGCCGGTGGACTATTACCGCCGCCATCGACGAAGGGGCTCCCGCTCCGGTCTTGAGCGCCGCGCTGTACCAGCGGTTCGCATCGAGAGGCGAAGAGGACTTCGGAGACAAGCTGCTCTCTGCCATGCGATTCGAGTTCGGTGGTCACATCGAGAAGAAGCAATGAGAGCTGCCTCCCGGAACGTCAATAGGGTCCTGGTGATCGATGTCGGAGGAACCCATGTCAAGGTGATGACAACCGGACAACGCGAGGAACGCAGGATTCCATCCGGCTCCAAGATGACCGCAGCCAAAATGGTGCGGGATGTCAAGCGCCTCGCCAAGGGCTGGCAGTATGACTGCGTATCGATCGGCTATCCGGGTCCCGTCATTCATGGGCACCCCGTCCACGAGCCCTACAATCTCGGCGGCGGCTGGGTCGGATTCAATTTCGGCAAGGCCTTCGACCGTCCCGTTGAGGTTATCAATGACGCCGCTATGCAGGCTCTCGGAAGCTACCAGGGGGGCCGGATGCTGTTTTTGGGCCTCGGCGCGGGGCTCGGGTCGGCCATGATCGTTGACGGGATACTTGAGCCGATGGAGTTGGCTCATCTTCCTTACAAGAACGGGAAAACATATGAGGACTACGTTGGTGTTCGCGGTCTGAAGCGACTTGGGAAGAAGACCTGGCGCCGCCACGTGGCCGATGTGGTGGAACGTCTCAAGCAGGCACTGGAGCCCGAATACGTAGTGTTGGGCGGAGGAAATGCCAGACACATCAAGGATCTGCCGCCGGACACTCGCATGGGTGACAACCGGAACGCGTTTGTGGGCGGCTCTCGCCTCTGGGAGAGGAAGACCCAGCCGTTCGGTGGCAACGAGAAAAAGCCTACCGCCAAGAGAAGGAGATGACTGATGAGAGCCTCCCGCTCGGACGCGCTGGTACTCTTCGGGGTGACGGGCGATCTCGCCCACAAGATGATCTTTCCGGCGCTTTATGCGATGGTGAAGCGCGGTGCCCTCAAGGTCCCGGTAATCGGCGTCGCTCTCCCGAAGTGGAGCCTGGCCCGTCTGCACAAGCGCGTGACGGAAAGCATAGAACGATCATGCGGGGTCGACAACCAACGTGCCCTCCACCATCTTCTGTCCCTGCTCAAGTACGTGAGCGGGGATTATGATGATCCGAAGACGTTCACGGCGATAAAGAGCGCTCTGGGCAGGGCCCGGCGCCCGGCGCATTACCTCGCTATCCCGCCCTCGCTCTTCGAGATGGTGATCAAAGGACTCGGTGCTGCGAATTTGGCCGCGCATGCGCGCGTCATTGTCGAAAAACCGTTTGGACGCGACCTGGCATCCGCGCGGGAGCTCAATGGCGTCGCGCGGGCGGTGTTCCCGGAAGACTCGATCTTCCGCATCGACCATTTCCTCGGAAAGGAGGCGATCATGAATATCCTCTATTTCCGCTTCGCCAACTCCTTCCTGGAGCCGATCTGGAACCGCAACTACGTGGCCAGCATCCAGGTAACCCTATCCGAGGATTTCGGCGTCGGGAGCCGCGGGTCGTTTTACGAAACCGCCGGCTGTCTGCGCGACGTGGTCGAGAACCACCTCTTCCAGGTCGTCGCGCTGCTCGCCATGGAGCCGCCGTCGGATAGGGATTTTGGAGCCGTACAAACCGAAAAAGCCAAAGTCTTTCGAGCCATGCGCCCTCTCAAGCGCGACGACCTGGTGCGCGGCCAGTATGCCGGCTACCGGAAGGAGCAAGGCGTGGCGAAGAACTCCGACGTCGAAACGTTCTGCGCCATGCGGCTCTTCATTGACTCGTGGCGCTGGGAGGGAGTGCCGTGGTACCTGCGCTCCGGCAAGTACCTCGCCGAAACCGCGACCGAGGTCGTGGTGGAGTTGAAGCCGCCGCCGCAGAGGCTTTTCGCCGACTCAGCGCCGCCCGCCGGCCCGGCCAACTATCTGCGCTTCCGGGTCTCCCCCGACTCGGCCATCGCCATCGCAGCTCGCGTTAAAGTCGCCGGGAAGGAGTTCGTCGGGGAGCAACGAGAACTCTACCTGTTCGAGGAACGGACGGGAGAGGAAGCGCCCTACGAGCGGCTCTTGGGCGACGCCCTGGCGGGCGATGGAGCCCTCTTCACTCGTGAGGACGCGGTGGAAGCCGCCTGGGCGGTGGTCGACCCGGTCCTTAAGAGGCACCACAAAGCTCGCCCCTACAGGCGCGGAAGTTGGGGGCCGAAAGAGGCTGACGCGATTATCGCTTCAGCCGGCGGTTGGCACAACCCCATACCCAAGGAGGCATCCGGATGATGTGCCTGCCCTGGCCGCGTGTCCGTCTGGCTTGATCGCAGTCGGCCAGCACGCCGCCTGGCCAGGAACGGAGGCCTTGAACAACATTGCTGGGGTAACACCTGCATTGAGAGAATCGTGCGTTCCGAAGGGCATAGAAACGATAGCGCCCCGCGCGAGTAGGATGCTCCGGCCTTGCGTTTGCCCCCGGCTCGGAGCGACGCAGCTATGGGCTTTGTGTCAAAACAGCAGGGTACGGGGGTGGCAGCACCAACGTAACGCCGAGATTGAGAGCGAATAGAGTCACCGCTGTCAATTCGGTCAAAGCCGAAAACGGCAGAGTTGTCCACGCCGCATGCAGATTCGCCTCGTAAGCTGGGATCTCAGAGGCCACGCGAAGCAGGCAGCCAAAATTCAGGAGGGCCAACGATGCGAACATTAGCTTCTTGCTGTAGAGCAACCGCATTCCGCTAAACGCGGGCAGGACCCTCTGGCCGATCGCAAACACCATGGTGGCCAGGAACCCGACCGTCAGAGCGTGGCGCGAAGCTCCCCAGATGCCACCGTTCGCATCGAATTCTGCCGCGTAAACGCCGAGGGCGGCCGCGACAAGAAGCCAGACGTAGGCACCACGCACGAAATACGGAAAAGATGCGGAGACCCCTCGAGTCTTCGCCGGTTTTTCCGACCGTTGGAAGACTCTCAGGGCGATGGAGGCGACGATGCAGGCGGTAAGCAGTAAGGCCGTCGCCAGCCGGAATCGCCCGAAAAGCGCCACTGCGATTCCCGAGCCGCAAGCGCATAGCGCCGCCATGAGACCACCCCCGGAGGGCTTCCGAAGGCCCAGAAAGACGGGCAACCACCTGGCATTGAAGCCCCACACCGCCAGGACAGGGAACCCCCAGGCAACGAGGAACAGGTAGCGCTGGTCCAGCCAGTGCGGTATCTCCGGATGTGTGCTGGTAACAGCCAGATGGATGGTCTCGAACTGGTTCATCAGCAGCGCAAGCAAGAAACCGACGGTGGAAGCGATGACGAGCTTCATCCACGCCTCGATCCCGGTTCGAGGCGTTGACGCGGCTCTGTCAGCCTCCGAAGTGGGTCTGGACTGATGGCCACTCACTGTCGCAAAAAAAATCAGGCATCCTATCAGTTGGAGTGCTGCCGATGCCGGCAGCAGGACGCGCCAGTTCCACTCGCTGATGTTGGCCACCCATCGCAGGGTAACGCCGGCGGTCCACAGAGCCCAACTTGCCCAGCCGCGGCTGACGGCAAAGGGCATGAGCCGGCCCATCTTCGCCAAGGAGTAATAGCCGATCCCGATGATGAAGGTGCCAATCCAGCCGAATATCTGGGCGTGCCCGTGGGCCTGGAGCCAAGCCGGTGAAAGGCCCGCGAGGGAATGCCGGCCGCTGATCGAAACCAGATTCCAGACTCCCAGAAAGGTCCCTGGCAGCAACAGGAATAGCAGGCCAGTGAAGACGTAGGTTGTCAGAAGCCGCTGTAATGCGATTTCGATCGCTGCCGGACTCGTGTCGGCCATGGGAGATAGCCCTCCGTTTCAGCGCGGGTGGTCAATCGGAGGATGCGTAGCCTCTATTTTTGCTCCAGCGCGATAGCACGCGGAAACAGGATGTTGTTCTCCAGGTGAATGTGCACATGCAAGTCCGCCTCCAACGCCTTCAGTCCATCGAAGAGAGCACGGACGGTGCTGCAGGCGTAGGACGGGTATTCAAAGCCGCGAGTGAGCTCGCGGATCTCCAGGAGCGCCCCACCAGCGCCCTCATGTTCGCGTTCCATCACCCCGATGGGGTTGGCGACGGATCCGAAGGGAACCGGCGGTAGAGGTTGACCCAAGGTTTCGGCGCGGCCGTACTGCTCCAGGAAGGGAAAGAGCATCAATTCTTCCTTGTGCATGTGCGTCTCAATCTCGGCGCGCAGAGAGCCGAACACGTCCGCCAATCGGCTGAGTGCCTGCTGATCTTTGGGGCCATGGACTGCGAGCACCTTGTTCATGCGGTTGCCCAGGGCTGGCAGTTCGAGCTTGAGATACTCGTGGTGCGTGCCGACGATGTGCTTCACGATTTCATCTAGCGGCGCAGTCTGCCAGTCTCGTTCCGACCCACCGGGCCCTTGAGCCCGCTCGATCTCCTGCATGACGGATTCCGGTTTGAGTCCTTTGGCGGCACACGCCTCGTCGAACAATTGCTTCCCACCGCAGCAATAGTCCAGACCGTGACCCTCCAGTGTGCGCACGGCGCTAAGCGAGGTGGCGGCCACATCGGCCAACGTTGTGGTTGTTGTCATTAACATTTCCTTCCTTCTGACTTGATGATGGGCCCACCGCCGGGCCTTATCAGTGACTATAGTCACGCGGCGCTGCAATTGCACAGGATCCTCCTCCACGCCGACGTCACGCCGAAATGAGACATCGACGCCAACGCTCAGCCGGGCAGGAGCAGTCCTTAATAGCCCCCGAACTCCTCCGTGCGAATGTCATCATCATCGATGCCTGCATCATTGAGTATGGTTCGCACCCCCTTCACCATCGCCGGTGGCCCGGCAACGTAATAGATAGGGCCTGCGACATAGAACTCCGGAGCAGAAATCTTCTTCATGTGCCGCGTGAGCATCTCCGCGCTAAAGCGTCCGGTCTCTCCGGGCCACTTACGATAGAAGAGGAAGATCTTATGCGCTAGCTTTTCGTGCGCAGCGCGCCGGATGATGCTGCGAAACGGAGTAATTCCAATGCCCCCGGCCATCAGGATCGCGGGACGGCTCACGTTGTTGTGGAGTGTCAGATCGCCGAAGGGTCCTTCCAACTTCGCGAGGGTTCCAATCGGCGTTTTCTGCAGCACGCGCTTGAAAGCTGTGTCCCGCAGGCGGGTAGTAAACACCAGGGGCTCTTCGTGAGGAGCACTCGCAATGGAAAATGCGCGTGCGTTTCCCTCGGCGTCGGTTTCCGGAGGATCGACCCAGGCGATTTCCGCAAACTGGCCTGCTTTGAACACAAACCCGGACGGCTTGTCGAATTCGAAGGCCAGTGTGCGGTCCGCAACCTCGCGACGGCTAATCAATTTCAGCATGTGTCCGGGCGAGTTCGCCGCGGTAGACATAGTTCCCTCTTCTACTTTCCATGCTGAACTTTTGGGTGGGGATCCGCAATGATCTGTTTGTCATGCGACCCGGAACGTCTGTTATGGTCGTCGAGCACGGTGCGCGCCCGCAAAACTTCTGCAAGGCCTCACAATGGGATCATGAGGGACTCTTTCCGAATCGAACGCGACACTATGGGAGACATGCAGGTGCCCACCACGGCACTGTACGGGCCGCAGACAGCGAGAGCTGTTCAGAATTTCCCAATCAGCGGTAAGCGCTTCCCGCGATCGTTTATCCGTGCGTTGGGAATGATCAAAAGCGCCGCCGCAACCGTGAACGGCCGCATGGGTCACCTGCCGCCGGCTCTGGCGGCATCGATCGAAGCCGCGGCAGAAGAGGTCGTGGAAGGGCGATACGACGATGAATTCCCTATCGACATCTACCAAACCGGCAGCGGCACTTCCACGAACATGAACGCCAATGAGGTGATCGGCCATCTCGCAGGTGCCCACCCCAACGATCACGTGAATCGAGGGCAATCGAGCAACGATGTGATCCCCACCGCCATGCACATCGCGGTTGCAGAATCTCTGGTCGCGCGGTTGTTGCCGGCCATGCGACAACTCGGTGCATCGTTGGAACGCAAGACTGCGGAGTTCCACGACATCATCAAGATCGGGCGAACTCACTTGCAGGATGCGGTACCCATCCGTATGGGTCAGGAATTCAGCGGCTATGCCCGTCAGGTGGAAGCGGCGCGTGAACGCATTGAATCCGCGCTGGACGGCATTTATGAATTGCCACTCGGCGGAACGGCGGTGGGCACCGGCTTGAATGCGCCGCCTGGGTTCGCCCAGGGCGCCATTGTTGAGATCGCGCACCGAACCGGACTACCGTTTGTCGAAGCTCGCAACCACTTCGAAGCACAGGCCGCGCGCGATGCAGCCTGCTTCCTGAGCGGCGCCCTGCGCGCCTACGCAGTGGCGCTGACCAAGATTGCGAACGACATCCGTTGGCTGGGTTCCGGGCCACGCTGTGGATTGGGAGAATTGAAGCTGCCAGCAGTCCAGCCCGGATCGAGCATAATGCCGGGCAAAGTCAACCCGGTAATCGCCGAGAGCCTACTGATGACCTGCGCGCAGGTGATCGGCTATGACGCCGCGATCGCGTGGTGTTCCGCGGCGGGGAATCTCGAGCTCAACGCGATGATGCCCGTGATGGCATATGACCTGCTCGATTCCATCGAACTGCTCGCCGCTGGTACCAGAAACTTCGCGGAAAAACTCGTAGATGGATTGGAGGCCGACCGGCCACGTGCCGAGGGCTTTGTCGAACAGTCGCTCGCGCTGGGCACAGCCCTGACTCGCGAGATTGGCTACGAGAAGGCCGCCGCTCTCGTGAAAGAAGCCTATGCCACCGGCCGCACGATTCGCGAGGTAGCGCGTGAACGGTCTGGAATTCCGGAAGAGCACCTGAACTCCCTGCTTAGTCCGCAGTCCCAAGTGGAGTGACCAAGCCGAAAAGCGATCGAGCTGGCTCAGAGCGGCATTTCCTGACGTCACCTTGTCTCGTGAGGATAGGTGATATGGATGCCCGAGACCTTTGCGAAGGGAGTAAGCAAGTGCAGCTGTGTCCGGCCTGCGCCCACGATATTCTGGACCTGCATGCCACGTACCTTCAGTGCGTCCGCTATCAGTGACCGATGACAGCGCCAGGGTACTGCCTCGGCGCACATAATTACGACCTGCTCGCATAACGCGAGTTGAATGAGCCTCTCCAGACCGGCCTCGAATTCCTGCGTTTGCATGTAATCGGCGAAACCCCGGAACGAGGAGTTGTGCCAGCCGGTGTTCGGGGAGTCTGGGCGTGCGTGGCGCAGTCCGCCTAGCTGCTCCAGGTGGGTATAGGCGATTCCTGCGAGCCGAAGTGCTTCCGGCAGGGTGTCACGATTGAACTGCGGGTTGTGACGAGAGCGCGGGATGGTCCGCACATCCACCAGGTGTGTCACGCCGTGAACGCGGAGCATTTGGATGAAGGTGTCAAGAACTCTCGTCGAATGGCCGATCGTGAAAACCGTCGGCAGGGTGACAGGCACGTTATCCCCGCTCATCGAACTTTATCGGACCTCCTCAGTGCTGTCCGGCGCCTCGGGCTATCTTCATCATAGAGTTTAGGCGAACGATACAATGTGGGTGGGCTGACGACTCCGGTCTTTGGGACGCCGGGCGTCCGTCAAGCGCTACGCTGAGCCTGCTCATGAAAGCGATAAGAACACTCATTGACCAGCAGGACGCTTCACCAGGACCATCGCTGCCCGATGATCTCAGGGTACTGTATGGCGGCGATCTGAGGTTCCAGGCATCCTCGGCCCGGCGCCCATACGTGGTCGGGAACTTCGTGTTGACTCTCGACGGAGTCATCAGCTTTGAGATCCCTGGCCATTCGGGCGGGAGCACAATCAGCGGTTCTGACGAAGCCGATAGTTTCGTCATGGGATTGCTCCGAGCCTCGGTGGATGCCGTCGTCGTCGCTGCGGGAACCGTTAGCCAGGTAAGCCCGAACCACCTTTGGATCGCGGAATCCACCTACCCCAAGGCCAAAGATTCCTATGCCGGCTACAGGCAAAGGTCCCTCAAAAAGTTGGGGCGCCCGCTGCTCGTCGTTGTCAGCGGACGCGGCAGACTGGACTTGGGGAGAGCCATCTTCCACGCGCCCGGCGCCAGAGTCTTGATCATCACCACGAAAGCCGGCAGCCAGGAACTGGCAAGTGCCGGCGTAAGCGCACTTGATTCAACGAAAGTGGTTGCACTCGGCGATACTGGCGGTTTGATCGACCCTTCCGCGATTCTTACGCTTCTGCATGATGAATACGGCGTGCGAATCGTGCTGCATGAAGGGGGCGCGGCTCTCTTCGGGCACTTCATGGCGCAAGGGCTGGTTGACGAGGTCGTCCTCACCCTGGCTCCGCAGGTCGCCGGTCGCACGAGCGAGCGCCCGCGACCCGGCATGGTGGCTGGTGTGGCATTCCTGCCGGAAGGGGCGCCCTGGTTCAAGTTGGTGAGCGCCAACTATAGAGGCGACCACCTGTACTTGCGTTATCGAATGAAGAGCGGGACATAGTTCCTTCAAGTTGGCTGTGAGGGTCGAGCAATCGCTCTAGGTCGGCGGGCGGAATGTCTCTGCGCTTCGCGGGCGACTTCCCGAAGCTTCCTTAGTCAGCGCGGCGGCTTGCTCATAGCCGATGATCGGAGCCAGCTTGGCGGCCGCCGCTAAGGATTGCTCGACGAATGCCGCAGCGCCGCCGAACCACCGAACACCGTCAACCCGACTCCCAAGAAG
This sequence comes from Bryobacterales bacterium, assembly GCA_963768385.1. GTDB lineage: Bacteria > Acidobacteriota > Terriglobia > Bryobacterales > Bryobacteraceae > Fen-178. Next base: position 261,160 of record CAVYHQ010000007.1, on the reverse strand, counting down.
AGCCGCGCCGGTTCCCCAGCATTTCCCTTGAGCCCGGCGTTTCCGCGGCCATCTTCCGGACTTGCCCGCGCCCCTACCCGGGTACCTGCGTCCGCCCTTAGACGATGGTCTGCCGCACGAGAATCGGGCAGCGTCCCGGGCAGAAGGAGACGTTCTGTCGAGGCACATTTCCGGTGTCAGACATCAAAGGTTTTGGACAGAGAAATACCGAGAATGTTTGCCCCTTTGTGGATCGGTTCCAGTCATTTGACTCCGTCCCCTGAGCCTCCAGAAAGGGCACATTAGAGCGAGTTCCCGACATCCGTGCATCGTTCTCGCCAAGGCCGGAGCGAGATTCTGGAAGTCCGGCAACACCGAGGATCCAGCCGTATCGCTAATGAAACCCTCAGCTACCGACTTGGCCGGTTTCAAGCGACCCGTTATGCTGACACTTCGGGGGGTGTGGGGCTCCACAGCGGAGCCTGAACATTTTCTATGGCGATGATACCTCTTGCCGTGAATCACGCAATCCCGGTCGGCGTACCGGCCTGGAACGATGTTTCGGCAAGGACCGGGAAATTCCGAGTATCTTGGCCCCTCAATTCGCGACGATTCTCGTTGTTCAAGGGTGCCGAGGGTTTGCCTATTTCTTGCCTATCCTGCGCACCAACAGGCGGCAATGTCGGACAAGCCAAGGCAACTACAAGCAACCCGCAACCTTCTGGCCGGAAGGAGGATAGGCTCAAATTAGCAACTGAAAGCAACGGGAGGCAAGACGCGGCAAATGACATCTGTTTCGGCTGTCAACCGAAGGGTTGTAGGTTCGAGTCCTACCTGAGGAGCCAAACCTTTTGGCTCTACGCCAACAACGGGGGGGCTCTACGCCAACAACGGGGGCGGACCCCAATCCCAAACCTTTCTAAGAACATAACACTTTCACTCGAAGTCTGTAGTTTTCGAAGTTGCGGAAACCATAAGCTTGTCGGCTGATCAACTCCATTTTGTTGTGGAATCCCTCGGTGATCCCGTTGTTGCGGGTGAAGCGCCACATGGCGACGATCTCCTCGGGCCAACTGTTTAGGGTTTCCCCGAGCTGCACCAACTGCGCCAGGCCGGCTTGGCGCAGTTGGTACACCGCGCCGAGAAACCGGGGGACCAAGGCCTCGCATTGCTTGCGGTTGCGATGCTTTTTCAACAGCAGATAGCAGAGGCGCTGTTTGAAGCGGTAGATCACCTCCAGGGCGGGATAGGCGAGCCAGTAGGCGCTGAGCTTCTCCTGCTGAACGGGGTTGAGGTTGTGGCGATGGCGGCGCATGAGCGAGAGCAGACCGCGGTTCCTGCTGCCGGTCGGGTCTATGTCCCGCCAACAGGCCAGGAAGTGGTGGTTGACAATGCGAATGACATGAAAGCGGTCGGCCACAATGCGCGCGTTGGGGAAGAATCGGCGGACCAAGGCGCGGTAGGGAGAGGACAGGTCCATGCACACCAGCAGGACATCTTCTTTGCCTTCCAACCGTTGAAAATAGGCCTCCAGGGCGGTCTCTGAGCGTCCCAGAACCACGTCGTAGACCTTGTGGTTCTTCAGGTCGCACAGGGTGGTGGCGTAGCCCTTCCGTCGGGTGAAGAAGTGCTCGTCGATGCCCAGAAACTGCGGGCAGCGGGGCGGATGCCACTGGGCGAATTGGCGCTGGAGGCCGCGGCGGAAATAGCGCTCGACAGTGGCGGCGCCGATGCCTTCTCTGCGGCCCAGACGACTGCGGTTGATGCCCTCCAGATGCTGCTGGTAGATGGCCTTCTGGAACGCCTCGCTGGCACGCTGGCAGCGCAGGATGCCGGGCAGCAGTTGGCGGGAGCGCCGCCCGCAGCCGAGACATTTCGACTTGGGGACCTGGACCTCCAGCAGGCAATGGCGCAGGCCCCAGTCTTCGTGGCGGATCGACCGGCGGACCCAGCCTTTGTTGCGCAATCGGACGCCGCCGCAGTGCGCACAGGATTTCGGCCCGGTATACCGGGCCGAAATCCTCATCATTCCCCCTTGGGGCTGAATGTCGGTAATCTGGAGATCGGGCAGGCCCAAGATCATCGCGGATTCGGTCAAAACGTTATCTCCCAAGATTGTTTTACCAATCCTAGGATTACGGTCTGCCCCCGTTTTTGATCAAGAGCCGAAGTGCACAACTGGCCGACGTTTCGCGCGTTCTTCCTCTCTCCGTTTCGCCCACGTCCTTCTTGACCCGCCAGCCCCGTCCGTCTCCAACGTTTACCGGAGGCCGTTTCTATCGAGAATCCGTTGCAGGGTGCCAAGAGTGCGCTCGGCGGCGTGATGTCCAGCATGGGTCCGTTTGAGCCCGTTGCTGGGCGGCCACTAGCGCGATTTTCCGGGGGTCACGCCGCGGGCGCTGGCTTTGCGGGGTACTCTCCATCCGTTCTCGGCGCCGGACGGTTGCATCATCTCCAGAACTTGCGCCATTCCATATCGAATATGAGCGCGCATCGCATGGTCTGCGGCTACCACTGTAGGCCCGCCCATGGCCGCCGCGAGGTCGGCATGAAAATTCGGTGGAAGGCTGCGTCGATCGGAGGCCGTATCAAACAGCCAATTGAACACTAAGACTTGTTCACGTTCGATTGCTGCCCGCAGCAGCGAATTGCCGCCGACCTCGGCGAGGCGCAGGTGAAAACGCATGTGGTAACTGTGGACTGAATACAAAAAGTCTTCGTCGGCACCGGCGCTGGAAGCATACAACTGGTCCAGGTGATAGCCCATCCTAAGGAGCTCCTGCTTGCCTCTCTTATCCGCGTGTTCGGCACACAGCCGCGCCGCTTGCGTTTCCAGAGCCTCCCGCAGCGCATACCGCTCGATGATCTCCTCTCGCGTCGGTGTCCGGACCCTAGTACCCACGCGTGGCTTGCTCTCCACCAAGCCGTCCATCTCGAGGTGCTGCAGCGCATGGGACACCGGCACGAAGCTCATGCGAAGCTCTTTCGCCAGCTGACGTCTTGACAGAGCGGCACCGAGAGGATACTGACCCCGAAGGATCTTAGCGCGAATCAACTGGTAGGCCCGCTCCGACAGACTCTCTGTAGAGTAGAACCGCCCCGCTGCAATGAGGTCCTGTGACATGATTCTGGACGCCGCTGAACCGGCTCTGTGGGTTTCAGGCACCCGAGGGCTAACGTCGCAATATTCAGTTTAGTTGAGTATGCCTGAGTTGTCAAGCCGTTCCAATGTCGTTGATTCCCTCCTGTTTATCCATTTCAAGTTAAGGTCGCTTTAGTCGCGCCCGTGGATATACCGCCATCTACGAGCAGTGTCTGCCCAGTAATATATTGAGAGGCGTCTGAAGCCAGAAACACGATGGCTCCATCCAGATCGCCGGGGTTACCTGGGCGCTTCAGTGGGATTCGATCGCATAAGTACTGCACCCAGGCTTGGTTTGCATAAAGAGCTTCGTTCTGCTTCGTCTTAAACCATCCAGGCGCCAGGCAGTTCACGGTAATCCCGAACGGGCCCCAGTCGTCGGCTAGGCTCATGGTCAATTGCTTCACGCCACCGCGACTAGCGCAGTAAGGCGCCAGGCCCGCATAACCGAAAACACTCGTCACGGAGCCGATGTTGATGATGCGTCCGTACTTGCGAGGGATCATCTTTCTGGCGATGGCCTGGGCGACAAAGAACGTTCCCCGCAGGTTCGTGTCCAAAACCGTGTTCCAGTCGTCCCAACTGACATCCATCGCCGCCTTGCGTATGTTGCATCCAGCATTGTTGACCAGGATATCGATCTTGCCAAATGCCGCCTGGGCAGCGTCGGCCGTCTTGTGGATACTGTCGCAATTGCGGAGGTCTAGTTCGAGTGGCGCCGCCCGGCGCCCGGCGTTTTCAATTTCACGTTGAAACGGCTCCAGGGATTCGAGCTTGCGAGCGGTGACCACCAAATCCGCGCCGGCGCGGGCCAACGCCCGCCCGAAGTACTGACCCAGTCCCCGGCTCGCGCCCGTGATCATTGCGACTTTTCCTGACAGGTCGAATATGCCGTAATTCATGTTCGGTTACCTACGGGTGCAAGATCACTTTCATTAGATTCGGTTCTGAGCAAGACAAGCGGTCGAACCAGACCTGCCCCTCCTCCAAGGGCGCGATTGCGCTGATCAGACGATCAACGCGGATGGCGTTGCGCGCAACCAGATCGATGCAGATCGGGTACTCGCCCGCCGAGGCGCATGATCCCATGATGCGGACTTGTCGTGTCACGACCCACTGCAGCGGCAACTCTACGCTCGGCGAGTAATTGCCAACCAGCGTCAAAGCGCCGCCCTTCCGAAGGCTGGCCACTGCGGACTGCACGCTCGCCGTGGTCCCGACAACCTCCAGCCCGACATCGGCCCCTCGACCGGAGGTGTACTTCCGCACCTCGGCCGGAACGTCGCAAGCGGCGGCGTCAAGGCAGAGTTCGGCGCCACATTCCGCGGCAAGCTTCAGCCTGTTTTCGCTCAGGTCTACCGCGACGATCCGACGGCAGCCGGCCAACCGTAGCGCCTGGATTGCCAACAAGCCAATCATCCCCGCGCCGACGACCACCGCGGCGTCACCCAGTCTGATAGGCGTCAATCCCACTGCGTGGATCGCCACCGATACAGGTTCGATCATCGCCGCATGCTCAAACGTAAGGGCATCGGGAAGGGCATAGACTATGCGCTCCGGAACGGCCACCAACTCCGCAAATGCGCCGTTGCGCCGATAGTCGCCTACCGAGGCGCCGAGTACCTGGCGATCGTCACAAAGGTTGACCTCCCCCCGCCGGCAAAAATAACAACGTCCGCAGTAGACAGTCGAATCGAACGTGACGCGATCTCCAACCCGAAATTGCCCCGCTCTCTTGCCGGTTTCGGCCACCACTCCGGAAGCTTCATGCCCCATCACCACGGGGGGGATTCGCCGCCCCGTACTTCCATCGTATCCGTGGACATCGCTTCCACAGATGCCGCAGGCCTTTACACGCACGAGCACATCGTCCGGCCCGACAGCCGGCTCGGGCAGATCAGTTACCTCCAACCTCTTATATTCTTTTAGTAATAACGCTCGCATGATAGTCTAAGCTCTCATCTTTCCGCGCTCCGTCTCACTGGCGTCAGGCAGCGTCCAGACGATTGCCGCCGAGATTATCGGCAGAATCCCAAATCCCATGAACACCGGCACGTACGAATAGTGGTCCACAACCCAACCGGTCGCCAAGCTGAACACCATTCCACCGAAGCCCGAGCCCATGCTCGCGAGGCCCCAAACGGAACCCAGAGTGTTCTTAGGGAACCTGTCGGCCGGCATCGCCAACATGTTCGAAAGCGCTCCTGTATATCCCAGCGTTGCGATCGAAATCAACGCAATCGAGATGGCCCCGTTCGACACATGCACCGCAGGAATCGCCGAGGTCATGAGCACGGCGAACAACGTGACGGACATCTTGCGCGCCCACGACACAGGAACCCCACGGCTCAGCAGGGCGGCAGCGCACGCGCCTCCAATCAGATTGCCCGCACCACCCGTGAAAAACGGAATCCAGGCGAACTTACCGATAGACGCAAGGTCGAATCCCCGAGCGCTCTTCAAGTACTGCGGAAACCAAAAGATGTAAAAGTACCAGACCGGGTCGCTAAAGATTTTGGACGCTGTAAAGGTGCAGACCCAGCGCATCCGCAAAAGCCTCCAAACTGAGATCGGCTGGTTGACGACATCCGGCCCCGCGTCTGTGGGAGCATGGTAAACCAATAGCCAGACCAGGAGCCAGATCAGACCGACCCCGCCGACCAGCAAAAACGCGCTTCGCCACCCTGATTGAATAATGACCCAGGCTACAAGCGGCGGCGCGACGATGGCCCCGATGGAAGAGCCACTATTGAAGATACCCGACGCGAGCGCGCGCTCTTTCACCGGAAACCACTCGGCAACCACCTTGACCCCCGCTGGCCAGTTGCCGGCCTCGCCCATACCCAATAGAAAGCGAAATACACCGAAACTGTACGCTCCTCGAGCGAGCGAATGCAGCATAGCGGCAATACTCCACCAGGCAATGAAGAGGGCATAGCCGAGCTTTGTGCCGAGTCGATCTACAATCGGACCGGAAACGCCGTTCATGACGGTATATGCCAGCATGAACGCGAAGATTACCCGCGAGTAGGCCACATTGCTCATGTGAAACTGCTCGGTAATAACCGGCGCTGCTACGGAAAGAGTTTGACGATCCAAATAGTTTATGACTGTGGCGAGAAACACCAGACTGATCATGACCCAGCGATATCGCGAGGCTGCGTTCACGATAACGATCTCCGCTCCGAGGCTGGCGCTCTCTGTTCGTGACACGATCAAGGTGCCCTTTATGGACCTGCTGGAACTCCCTACTTACGATCCCCGAGCCTTACGCGGTCTCCGCGCGGATCTTAAAGCCCCAGGCAAAACGGCATGGACGTTGGGACTCATTCTGCGTTCCAGCCGGAATCTGCACTTCCACGCCGCCGTCTGTCGCGCGCCAGTTCAGCAGTGTGCCGGTTCCCAGCATCTGAATAGGCGAGCCTGCGACCGGCCGGACCGAACGGAGCAGTAGTCTCTCGCCGGGCCATGTCAACGCAAAGGCATAGACTGTTCTCTTATCCTTGGTCCGGGTGAACCGGATATCGCCACCCTCGGACCACAGGTCGCCGTCGCGGGCGCGGGTGGAATAAATACCCTCGCCATTGACCTTTAGCCATTCGCCGACTTCCTTCAACTGGCTGATCGCGGTGGGATGGAATCGACCGTCGCCGTCGGGGCCAATCCCCACCATGAAGTTACCTCCTTTCGCTGCGGTATCTACCAGGTTCCGCACCACCCATGCGGCTCCTTTGTGATTCTCTTGCACCCGCTCATAGGAGAAGGAGGTTCCGAGTGGATAAATGACGAACCAGGGCGTATCCGTATTGCTCTTAGCGCCCGGTACAAACCCTTCGGGAGTGTAGTAATCGCCATAATTACCAATACCACGAGCTCGCAGCATCACGTCCGGTTGTAGTTTTCGCAGATGGAGAATCGTCTCCCGAAGCTGGGGCCATACCTTCGGACCCAGGTACATATCCAAACAAAGCATGTCGATGTTTCCATAACGCGTCAAGATCTCGGTTAATTGAGCGCGATGCCGGGCCATCATACGGCTGACTTCAGCCGGGCTGGGATCCGGGACAATCACCAGTTTGTCGCCAAGCCTGCTCTTGGCGGACCGATAATCGGTGGTCATGACATCTGAGGAAGGCACTTGCAGAGGATGGCAGGAGTAGGGCCGGAAGTCTGCGTCATACCAGTCGGGGTGTGAAAAATAGAGGTCGATCTTGATATCTCGTTTGCGGGCCGCCTCGCACAGTTCCTTCACCACATCACGGCGGAAGGGCGTCTCCATGATACTGTACGCAAGGTCGCAGGCCTCTATCTTCGGCCCGCCCGGGGCCGTCCAGTTCGCACGACTGCGGACGCGGGTATGCGTGTCGAACATGGAAAAGCCTTCGTGATGCTTGGAGGTAAAAGCGAACATCTTCATACCGCAGGCGGCGAACAGATCCATCCACTCATCGGCGTTGAAACCGCGCGGATTCCATGTTTTGTAGAACGATTGATAGCGCTGCCGATCCGCAAAGGACATCGGCAGGAACGGCCAGGACTCGTTCGGTCCGCCGAGGATCGAGTAGAGTCCCCAGTGCAATCGCACCCCGTACTTGATGTCGCGGAATCTCTCGTACGCGGCGTCGGAGGCCCAGCGGTACTCCGGGACGGGAACCTCCTCGACGTACGATTGCGTGTTTCGATAATGCGTATCGCTCGTGGGAAGATGATGATCGACGCGCGCGCTGGCGGCGCGCGACCCCCGCAGAGCCGCGGCTCCAGCGAAGCCGCTGGTCAGGAATAATCGACGGTTCATTACACACACCTCCATGCGCTTTGCAGCGTTTGCTTGCCAGTTACTCAGTTACAAAAGCAATCTCACGTCGCTTCGCTGTTCTCGCCTTCCGCCACGGCTGTTCTAACAGAATGCAGAACCTCTCAACGACGGCCCCTGCTGCGCCGCTCTGGCAAACGGCGGATCGTCCGGGCCTCAAACCATTCGCATAGCCATGCCCCCATCGACCGGGATTTCGGCGCCCGTGATGAAATCATTTTCGGCCAGAGCGGCAAGCGCCGCCGCCACTTCTTCAGGCCGTCCTTCGCGATGCAGGGGTATGCGGTTCCGCGTGTTGTTTTCCACCTGTTCGGCAGTGAGGTAATCCTGAAATCGCGTTCGAATGATGCCGGGAGAAACACAATTTACGCGGATATCGAAATCGGCCAGCTCGCGCGCCAACGCACGCGTGAATTGCGGTATGGCTCCCTTCGCCACGCCGTAGGCAATCGCGCCAGCGCAACCCCGGGTCCCGGCTGCCGAAGAAATCAGCAGGATCGCGCCCCCGCCGCTCTTGATCATGTGCGGAACAGCCGCCCGGGCGAGATGATAGACTGCGTGAACGTGGATGTCGAAGGCCCTGTACCAAGTGCGGGCGTCCACTTCGAGCAAGGCGCCTTGCGCCGGACCGCCCGCACAATGGACGAGCACATCCAGCCTCCCAAATGAAGCGACCGTCTGCTGCACACAACGAGCTGCTTCGGCGGGATCCGCTACATCAGCCACGATGGTGAGGGCTCTGTGATCTAGGGCTTCCAAGTCCCGTTTCACGCCTTGGGCGAGCGCGTCATCAGCGGGGAGGCCGCACACCGCGATATCCGCCCCGCGAGACGCGAACTCGCGGGCCGTCGCTGCGCCTATGCCGCTGCTCCCTCCCGTGATCAGGCAAACCTTTCCTTCCAGTTTCATTGCGTCCTCGTCGGTTCGCAGGCGATCATCATTGTCAGGCCCCCCGATCCACGCGAGTCTGAGCCAGGGCGTCTCGCTTCGGCCCGGCGGAACGTTGTCTGATCCAAACCCGGGTGAAACTCCTCCTGGGCCAAGCGCCGTTGCATATATTCAGCTCTGCACCTTCTTCACCACGTCCTTCCGGCCGGCCAGACCGGTTTCACCCTTTCTCCAGCCAAAGAGCGCCCGGGGTGGTTGTCGCGTCGCCCACGAGCAGCTCCGCTGCCAGGGTTAGGAGAATTGCCACCCTCGTAACCTATCGAGCTCGCAGCGGCTCCGGTTGATATAGGGCCGCCGTTCTTCCAATCCATATTTCTTGGCCAACTCGCGCGCGCTGACTCCCGGCCGCTTCGCTCTGAGCACGAACCATCCTTCCCTCGGAAGCCATTTTTCACGTTCGACGTCGTCTCCGTGCTCCTTGAGCAGGTTCGCGAGCTTCGTAGGCAGGTTGAAGTCCTGGTGAAAAACGCAGCGGTCCAGGTCGAACGTGAAACGGGTCACGTTAATGTTGTCGGACACATTGTTATGGTCGTAGACAAGCTGTTCGCCGTCGATGTCAAACACCACACAATCGGGAACCTGCGTTGAGCTCATGACATAGTAGTTGTTGTCAGTCGCCCGCGCTTGAAGCGACCTGCCGGCCGAGTAAGCGCTGGGCCAGATTACCAGCTCCGCCTTGAAATCCGCCAGGCGCTGCCACAACGACGCCCAATTCACGTCGAAGCAGATCGCGAGGCCGACGCGGCCGAAGTCGGTCGGGACAACGACAACCGTCTCACCGGGCTGAACGGGGGGGATCTGGTTCTGGGCGAACTCCGACCAATAGGGATATATCTTGTTGTAAACGGCGGCTACCTGGCCTCGCCGGTCGAGCAGGACCGCGGAATTGAAACGCCGATCGCCATCCCTCCGATCGATGGGACAGACGATGTAGGTTCGATGTTTACTGGCCAAGGCGCCGATGGCCGTTATCGTGGGGCCGTCCAAACCCTCTTGGCTCCTGCTGTTCTGCCCCCGGCAGGTTTCCGGCAGCGCGATAATGTCCGCGCCGCGCGCCCCCTCTTTGTCGACCCAGCCGGCGATCTGCTCCAAGGGGAGGCCCGGTTTAAAGGCGATGCTCACTGCCCGAACCGGCCGCCTAATGTTTGCTGGCGCGTTATTGCCCCGGGCCGCTGCTTGGTCCTGCCCCAGCGCGTGCCGAGCGCCTTCAGCCAATACCAAGGAACCCAGCGCCGCTCCTGAATTTGTAAGGAACTGTCTTCGGTCCATGCTCACGTCTCCCTTCCACCAAGCCCATTACCAGGCTTGTGCTTCTTCAGCTCCATATTACTCTGCCTTCACCGGCCAAACCGCCGGCCCAATTCTCCGCCCGGGTGCGGCGCACCTCGCTTCCGCCGATTCATTAGGCCTCCGTGCGCCTGCCCGCTGCATGTTTGGCTTTGCCTTTTACCATGTCAGCCTCAAAATGAGATCAGGATCGCGTGGTCAGACCATTCCAGACCATCGAAACTGATATTGCAATCGATCATAATCTCCTCAGGAAGGACTGTCAAGAAGTCTTTTGAGCGGAATTCCGGATCTGTAGTGGGTACTTGAGGCTACTTGGGTCCGACAGCCGGGACAGCAGAAGTCCCCAAAGGCCATACCCTGAGAGGGGCAACTGATTTGAATTCCAGCATTCGACGCCGGCCCCCCGGTCCGGTCCTGATCCCTTGCAAATGCAAAGCCTGCGCGAGTTGCACGGTCGTTTTAACGGGTTGCGGTAAACCGGTTCTGGAGGGCTGGAAATGTTCCGACGTCTTTTATAAATAGCTTATAATAAACATGTTACGAATGTTGACCAACGCCATCCCGACCCCGCGAAGGGATTTCGCCGCAACCTGTCAAAACAAGACAACTGACCACGAATGAAAGGATCGCGCAGAGGGCCGCCGGCAAGGAGCCATCGCCATCGGCCGGGGCAGTTGCGGTGGTAGACTCAGACCCCACGTCACAGCGAAATCAGCTTTGCGATGGGTCTCCCGGGCCGACAAGCAGGGTATGGCGGTATCGGGCGCGTTTCGCGTTTTTGGCCCTTGACATTCAATGTGTATCGTCGTATTCTTCAAATTGCAATATCAGTATGCAGGGACCGAATCCCGTTGGACACACGCGTTATAGACCAGAAGAAGGAATGGAAAGCCGACGTCACTTCTCGCGCACCTCCGCCGCCGCGATGGTGGCTTCCAAGAGCATCCTCGGCGCCAACGGCAGAGTGCAGTTAGGGGTCATCGGCGTGGGCGCCCGCGGCACGGATGATATGGGCCGGTTCGTCGCGGACGAGGACTGCTCCATCGTCGCTGTCTGCGAGGTATCCAAGAGTAAACTCGCGGCGGCTGCAGCCAAGACTGGAGGCAAGGCGGCCTCCTATGGCGATTACAGGCGTGTGCCGGACCACAAGGATACCGGTCCGGCGTTCTGGAAACCGTATCCCAACATGCTGGCGGCCGACTTCGTGCGCTTCGTGGAACTCGCGAAGAAGAGCCATCCCTTGCAGGCCCCTATGCTCATCGGCGGCCGTGGCCAGAATCAGCCGCCTGAGTATTGCGCAGCCTTACTAGCGCAACAACGCGTCGATCTGGAGCGTAGCTTCGAGTACGCCAGAAAGGCGCCAGATGTGGGACTTCGTTGGCGCGCCTGACTATCCTGAAAGCGAACAGGCTTAAGGCGTTGACGATTTGCCCAAAGTAATAACCGGGTTTATTGAGAGAGCCGGATTTCCGGTTGTCACGGAGAATGGTAATGAGACTTCGAATATCGATAGTTTCGGTCCTCGCCCTGTTCCTGGCTGCGGTAGGGCTGTTCGGCCAGGAATACCGTGGATCGATGTCGGGTCGTGTGTTGGACCCGAGCGGCGCCGCTGTTCCAGCCGCGCACGTGATTGTGACCAATACCGACACCGGTGTTCACTTCACGGCGGACACAAATGCGGAGGGAGCCTACACGATCCCCTACCTCCAGCCAGGGACGTACAGCTTGCGCGCGGAGCACGTGGGTTTCAAGGCCTTCGAACGGACCCCGATAGAAGTCCGTATCAATCAGGCCGTGCAAGTTGACGCGCAACTGGAGCTTGGAAGCGCCACGGAAACCGTGAATGTCGAGGCGACGACGCCCCTGCTGGACATGGCGAGCGCCAACCAGGGGGAGACGGTTGACGACAAAAGGGTTGTGGAACTTCCCATTCAGCAGGGGGTTCCCTACCACCTGATGGCCATGACCCCGGGTCTGGTCAAGACGGGCACCAATATGCTCGACGAGAACCCGTATGACGGAACGATCATTTCGTATTCGATAGGGGGCCAAAGCGCCAGCAACAACCTGATCATCGTTGATGGCGCGGTTACCGGAGGGTTTTCCGGCGGCTCCATCTCGCCCTCCTTCAGCCCCCCGGAGTATTCGGTGGGCGAGTTTCGGGTGCTGACATCCAGCTACAGTGCCGAGCAGGGATGGGGTAACGGCGCCGACGTAAGCGTTAGCCTCAAGTCCGGGACCAACACGATCCACGGCGGGATTGCCCGCTACGGAGGGGGGGATGGACGCCTTATTGCGAACAATTATTTGGCCATGATCAAGGGGTTACCACATATACCCACCGGCCCATACAGGCGTACGGAGATCGGTGTTGGCGGCCCGGTGTATATACCAAAAGTCTATGATGGCCGGAAGAAGACCTTTTGGTACTTTGGCTTCACGAATCTCGACCGGACACAGGTCTTAACCCAATCCTTCACCGTTCCCACGGTTGCAGAGCGGAGCGGCGATTTCTCCGCTCTGTTGCCCTTGGGATCCAGCTATGTAATCTACGATCCGTTCTCGCGGCAGCCCGCTGCGAACGGAAGGGTCAGTTCCGCCCCCATTCCGAATAACATCGTTCCGGCCTCGGTGCTGGCGACGCCGGCCTCCAAAATCGGCATGGGCCTGCTCCAATATTGGCCGCTGCCGAACGCCACCGCCGCCCAGGGCGCAACGGCGAACGGCACGAACAACTGGTACTGCAACCAGAGCGGCCAGAGCAATCAGTATTGGGGGATGGACCTTCGCATCGACCAGAACTTTGGCGATAAGGACCGCTTCTACGGGTCGATGCACCGCTACGACCGGAACAATCAAGACTACAACATTTTCCAGAATAACGTCAGCGGAGATTCGTGGAAAATACACCCGCGCGGTGGTGTTATAGACGAAGTGCACGTGTTCAGCCCGAGTTTTGTCATGGATACGCGCCTAGGGTTCGACGATTACGACAAGCTGGTCACGAGTTTGGGGTCGGCCGTTCTGAACTGGCGGTACGCGGCCAACGGATTCCCATCCTACCTGGACAGTTATATCAGCCCGTCAATCGAGCGCATGCCCTCCATCAGCCCTTCGGGCGATACCGGGATTCCTCCCGGAGCGAACCTCACGTGGAATGACAGCTACACCTACGAGCCTTCGGTGCATTTCACCAAGACCCATGGAACGCACACGATGAACTTCGGGTGGGACATGCTGATGAGAAGGGACAACGCATACCTCCCCGGGTTGACGGCCACCGGGAGTATCAATTTCAACGGCTCCTACATGGTAGGGCCGCTGGATAATTCGGCGAGCGCGCCGATCGGGCAGGGGCTGGCGCAGATGGAGTACGGGTTGCCCTATAGCTTCGCGATCACCGTGACGCCGAGTGCCGCGGCTCAGTCCATTTCCCATGCCCTCTATTACCAGGAGGACTGGCGCGTGAGCCAGCGGCTGACTTTAAACCTGGGCCTACGCTGGGAGTACTGGGGTCCAACCTCGGAGCGCTACAACCGCAGCACTCAGGGCTGGAACCCATTGGCGACGCACACGTATGCGGCGGCGGTCGAGGCTGCCTATCTCCAGAACCGCACCCCTGAAGTGAGCGCACTCCCCCTGACGGGAGGCCTCACCTTCGCGGGCGCTGCCAACGGCGGGACGCATGGGCTGTGGCAAGCCAACGAGCACGACTTCATGCCCCGGTTTGGGTTCTCCTACAGCCTGGACCACAAGACGGTCATTCACGGCGGCTATGGAATCTTTTTCGGCCCCATGGGGGATTTGTACCAGGCGGTGAGTCAAGCGGGCTTCAGCCGGACGACAACATACAACGGCTCGTTGGACAACGGCCTGACTTACCCCTACTCTCTAACCAACCCGTTCCCGGCGCCCCCGCTGCCAGCAGTGGGCGCCGGCCTGGGGGCCGACACCAGCGTGGGCGGCAGCATTTCCGTGGTTAAGCAAAATCCCGCGGATTTGTACGTGCAAAAGTGGACGTTCGGCGTGCAGCGCGAGCTCCCGGAGCGAGTCGTGGTTTCGATCTCTTATACCGGCGACCGGGGTACGCATCTGAATACAAGCAAGAACCTGGACGCCCTGCCGAACCAGTACCTGAGCACTTTGCCGACCCGCGACACAACCACGATCAACTATCTGACCACCAACCTGCCCAATCCGTTTTACCAACTGGTGCCGGCGGGAACGAGCCTCTACTCGAACACGACGATTGCCCGCTCGTCGCTGCTTACCCCCTATCCGCTATTCACCGGCGTCACGTATAACACCCAGCAAGGTTATAACATGTACAACTCGCTGCAGGTGAACGCCGAGAGACGGTTCGCGAACGGGTTCACGGGGACGTTTGGCTTTACCTGGCAGAACGACATGGAAGCAACGAGCTTCTTGAACGCCGGCGATCCGCTTCCCGAAAAACTGCCCGCTACCACGGACTTCCCAGTGTTCCTCTCCGCCAGTGCCATTTATGAGTTGCCCATTGGACACGGGCATAGGCTGCTCGGCAGCAGTTCCAAGACCGTGAATCTCCTCCTGGGAGGATGGCAGATTCAAGGAGTGTACCGGTATCAATCGGGCCCGCCCATTGGCTTCGGCGACGCCCTTCTGAACGGCACGTGCCCCACTTTGGCGTCGATCGCTCTGCCGAAGAGTCAGCGCAACGTATACGAATGGTTCAACACGTCGTGCTTCAACACCAACGCAAGCCAACAACTGGCCAACAACCTGATCACGCTGCCTGCCAGGTTCTCCTATATCAGGGGCATGGCGTTGAACGATTTGGACCTCTCGGGAATGAAGCAGTTCAGGATCACCGAAAGGGTAAAGGCTGAGATGCGGTGGGAGTTCCTGAACGCAACCAACCACGTGTGGTTGGGCGCCCCCGTCACCTCTCCGACTAGCGCCACTTTTGGCCAATGCACTACGGAGAATAGCGCCCCGCGACGGGTGTACTGGAGCGGACACATCACCTTCTGACGGGCGCGCAGTGAGTCACCGATGATCGGGCGCACACCGTGTGCGCCCGGTAAAGTCAATGCGTCGGGATTTGAGACGCCTGGCAGTACAAGGAAACCTGGCAATATAAAGAGAAATACGAGTCGAGGCCCTGCGAGGATGAAGAGACAATATATGTTCGCGATGTGCCTCCTTGCCGTGGGAGTCGCATACGCTCAGCAGAGGGTGCTTGGACCGCAACCGCCGGTCGTGGATCCAGGCGGTCCGGGCAAACCACCGTCGGACGCCATCGTGCTGTTTAACGGGCGGGACACTTCCCAGTGGACCATACTGGACGATTCCCCTGTACCCGCGCGCCCAGGCAGCTATCACGATGAAGGGAAGCCGTCGAAGTGCACGGTCGCGGACGGCGTCATGACCTGCAAAACCGGGGATGGCGATGTCCAGACGATTGAGAAATTCCACGACGCGCAGATCCATCTGGAGTTCATGGTTCCGAGCGAGCCCAAGGAGAACGGCTACGGGAAGGCGAACGGCGGCGTCATCCTCCAGAACGTGTATGAGATCCAGATTTTGGACAGTTACCAAAACCCGGTGGCCCCCGATAGCCAGTGCGGCGCGCTGTATCGGCAAGCGCCGCCGCTAGTGAACGCTTGCCGGCCGCCCAACCAGTGGCAGTCGTACGACATCGTCTTTCACGCTCCGAAATGCGGTCCCGATGGAACCGTACAGGAGCCCGGCAGCCTGACGCTGCTGCAAAATGGCGTGCTGGTCCAGGACCATGTGCCCGTGCGGGGGCGCAGTTGCGTCGCCGACGGGCCCTTAGTGCTCCAGGACCACAGCCGTAGCGTCGGCCGGAACATCGAAATAGAGGAGGGACCCATCAACGGGCCCGCGCCGGAAACGGACATGAAATACCGTAACATCTGGATGCGCCGGCTGGCTCCATAGCGCACGGGTCTCTTTTCAGAAGGAGTGTTTGAAGAAAGATGGAAAACCGACGATCATTCTTGACCAGGGCAGCCCTGGGAGTGGCCGCGGCCGGAGTTTCTTCCGCTCCGGCCGCCTCCGACCAGTTCGTGGTCGGATTTATCGGCACCGGCATCCGCGCCAATGCGGCCCTGATTCCGCAATTCAAGTTCAACCCCGGCTTCCGCATCGCCGCGCTGTGCGACGTATACAAACCTAACCTGGCGCAGGCCGTCACCTTCGTGGGCGATAACGTAGACACCTACGGCGACTACCGGCGCGTGCTCGACCGCAAGGACATCGACGTGGTGGTGATAGCGACGCCCGACCACTGGCACTGCCCCATGGTCATCGAGGCCTGCGAGGCGGGCAAGGACATTTATTTGGAGAAGCCGGTCTCGAATGACATCGACGTGTGCCTCAAGGCGGTGGCGGCTGCCAGGCAGTACAAACGCGTCGTGCAGGTCGGCTTGATGCAGCGCAGCAGCGCGCCGTTCATGGAAGCTTATAAGGTCGTCCAGAGCGGCATTCTCGGCAATGTCCGTCACGTTGTGGTGATAAACCCCGGCGGTTCGGCGCCTCGAGGAGGCCAGGGCGCGGCGGGACGCGGCGGACCCGGCGGCGGCGGAGCGACGGCCGAGTCTTCTGTTCCTCCTCCCGACCTGGACTGGGAGATGTTCCAAGGCCCGGCGCCGCGCCGGCCGTACAGCTCCATGCGCCAGCGCAATTGGCGCAGCTATTGGGAGTACGGCTGCGGCCCGCTCTCCGACTGGGGCGTGCATCTCCTCGACATCGCGCATTGGTACTTGGGCGTCACCGAGCCTTCGCGCACGGCGGCCGCGGTGTATGGCTGGTTCAGCCGGCCGCAGGACGAGCGGGTCCCGGACACGACTGACGTGTCCTGGCAGTATCCGAAGTTCGTCGCCAACTATAGCTCGCGTTCGGACGTTCTCGGCACGTATCTGTGGGGCGACGCAGGCGTGCTGTTCGTCAACCGGTACGGCTACAGCGTGCGGCCGGTGAGCAGCAACTGGCGCAGCACCGGCGGGAAACCGCCGTTTGAAGAGATAAAGGTAGCGTTGCACGATGAACCGCCGAACTACCAGGCGTCCTTCGACTCCGACTCCGGCAGGCATATCCTGAACTTCCTGGCGTGCCTTAAGAGCCGGGAGCGGCCGGTGTGCGATATCGAGATCGGCGCCTTCTCCACCATTCCTACCCTGATGGCCGGCCTCTCGATCCGGAGCGGCGGCAAGACCATCGCCTGGAACGGCCACGGCGCCGAGCCTCTGGCGTAGGCCGCTCGGTGGGCATGCGCGCGCAAGGTTTGGAGACGTAATGCGTTCGACGAGTTGCGCGGCATGGTGGAGTGGGTGAAAGCTGGCGTCATCGGCAAGGTGCGGGAGGTCCATTGTACGGTGGTTCCGGCGGCGGACACCACAAGCTGGTGAGATCAGCGGTTGGAGTCGGGGTTTACGCCGTATCGGACAGTGGAGTCTAAGAGAGAAGTCAGTGTGAACGTCGTCATATTCTTGAGTTCTGGAGGCAACGAATGGAAAAGAGTGCAGAAGGAAGCCGCCGAGACTTCCTGAAGAGAAGTGCAGGAACCCTGACGGGGCTGCTCGCGGCGCCGATGATCGTGCCGGCTTCGGCTTTGGGCCGGGGCGCCACGCCGCCCAGCGACCGGATTACGGTCGGCATCAACGGGAGCGGCCAACGGGCCGTTTTCGAAACGCTCCAATATCCCTCTTTCGACAACGTCGTGATCGTCGCTGCGTCGGACGCGGTGCGGAGCCATTTGCAGGACGCCAAGGACAAGCTCGAAAAGCAGTACGCTTTGAAGCAGCCCGAGCGCCCAAACCGCGGAATCCGCATGTACGACGACTTCCGGGAGCTGCTGGCGCAGAAGGACATCGATGCCGTCTACAACGTGGCGCCCGACCACTGGCACGTCTCCATGCTGCTTTACAGTCTGAAGGCGGGCAAGCACGTCCATGTCGAAAAGCCGCTGGGCGTCAGCGTCGAGCAGGATCTAGCGGCCGTGAAGGCCGTGCGCATGCACCGTAAGCAGGTTTGCCAGTACGGCACCGAGTTACGCGCCTACCCCGCCGCTAGAAAAGGCATAGAACTGGTGCTCAACGGCCGCATCGGCAAGGTGCAGAAGATCTACGTGACCGCTCCTGCGAGCAGGGCCGGCGGTTCGGCGACTCCGGTGCTGCCGGTTCCCGACGGATTCAATTACGATGCCTGGCTTGGGCCGGCGCCGGTGAAACCGTTCTGCTACGACCGCTGCCTGAGGCCCGACCGCGCGGGCATCTTTGACATTTCCGACTACTGTCTGGGCATGATCAACAACTGGGGCGCTCATCTGCTCGACCAGATGCAGCGTTGGGCGGACGCGTCCGGCCGCAAAGACCCTCCGGTCCACTACGAAGGCTCCGGAACGTTTCCCAAAGAGGGGCTTTTCGACTGCGCCACGCAGTGGAAGGTGCAATGCACGTGGGCGGATGGTCTGGTGCTGGACTTCATGGACGCCAACACCTATCGTGATCTGCCCGACGTCCCTAAACCTATCATTAACCCGCCACGCCCCGGAGTTCCGAACGGCGTGGTCTTCATCGGCTCGGAAGGCTGGGTGCTTGTGAGCTACGGTAACAACGGCGCGGTTGTCACCCAACCGGCTTCGCTGATGCAGTCGGTCATCGGGCCGAACGAGATTCACATCCTTGACAGCGCGCTGGAGACGATTCCCGCCAACCTGCCCAAGGGCTTCCAGGAGACTTTGACGGCGGGCCACCATCAGAACTGGATACGCGCCATTCGCACCGGCAGCCCCGTGGCGTCTCCCATCGAGAGCGCCTACCGGTCGGACCTGATCAGCCAACTCTCGCAGCTCTGTATCCTCACCGGAAAGCCGGTTCGATGGGATCCGAAGAAGGAAACAATCATGGGCAACGACGAGGCAAAGAAGATGATTAAGCGGCCGATGCGTGGGCCCTGGGGTGTGAAAGGGGTGGCTTGAGGCGGCTTCAGAACTTGCGGCGCTGATCCTTCGGCGCCCGTAGAGCTGCGAGGAGGAAGACCAGGCGGCACTCTATTTTCTGGGGCCCCGTAGCAGGCCACGGAATCTTCGCCCGCCCGGTCAGAGACTCGGTCAAGGTGATAGGACCAAGGCGATGACCGATCAGGCGGGTGAGTGTGGAAGTAGCTTTATAGCAGGTACGACAGAAGACAAGCCTAGGAGATGTGAGAATGAAAAAAGAGTGTGTATTCGCAATGTTCGTTCTTGCCGCGGGCATCGCATACGCCCAGAGGGTGATTGGGCCGCAACCACCGGTGGTGGATCCAGGCGGTCCGGGCAAGGCGCCGTCGGACGCCGTCGTGTTGTTTAACGGCCGGGACAATACCGGTTGGACCAGGATGGACGGGACGCCGTCGCATTGCACGGTCGCGGACGGCGTGATGACCTGCCGCACCGGCGCCCTCGATACCCAGAGTACCGAGAAATTCCGCGATGCGCAGATCCATGTGGAGTTCAACGTTCCGTACGAGCCCGACGCGAAGGGCCAGGCGCGCGCGAACAGCGGCATCGTGCTCCAAAACCGATACGAGATCCAGATTCTGGACTCCTACCAGAACGCGACTTACGCCAACGGTTCCTGCGGTGCGCTCTATGGACAATCGGCGCCGCTGGTGAACGCTTGCCGGCGGCCCACCGAGTGGCAGAGCTACGACATCATTTTTCATGCGCCGCACTGCGCACCCGGTAGCGCCGCCCCGGAGCCGGGCAGCCTCACGTTGCTGCACAATGGCGTGCTGGTCCAGGACCATGTACCGGTGCGGGGGCGTGGTTGCGAGGACGAGGGACCCTTAGTGCTCCAGGACCACGGTCGTGAGGTAGGCCGGAAAATCGCAGAGAACCCGGGGATCGAGGTGGGCGCTCCGGATACGATTATGAAATTCCGCAACATCTGGATGCGCCGGCTCACCCAGTAGGCTGGAGAAGATGGGCATCAGCGGCAACGATGCCGTGCTGATTACCGGACTTGGCCCGGTTGACTTGGCGGCCGGAGCGCTCTGCCGCAAACTCGGCGCCCAGAAGATCATCGGCATTGATGTGCCGCGGCGTCGGAGGCCGTCCAGAGGTAATGAGTAACTACCTAAAACGGAAATGCGGGGTTATGAGGAATTGGGAACATTCTATCGAGTCTTGACACAAGAGGTGAAACAATGAGAAAGTTACTGGGGGGCGTCTTGAAACTCGACGACCTTTCTCGCAGGCGGCTGCTTGGCTTGGCCGCAACCGCGGCAGTGCTTGGCGCCGCCCCGGATCCCTCCAGCGAACCGGCTGAATACCCGCTTTACAGGGCGCGCGGCGCTAATCGTGAACTGGGGCGGCAACACGGCGAACAAGCCACCCTCCAGATCAAGGCGCATGTCGAGGTGATGTGCGCCGGGCAGAGACTCTCGCGGGAGCAGTTGAGGCGCCGCGCGGCGCAGTTCCAGCCAATGTTCGACCGCCATTGCCCGCACCTGCTGGAAGAAATGCGTGGTCTGGCCGAAGGCGCCGGAGTCACACTCGAAGACGCGATGGCATGCAGCATTCGCGGCGAACTGCGCAACGCGCGTGAAGAAGGCTGCACGGCGTATGTGATCGGGCGCCGCGGCGCCGCGGAGCGCCAGGTCATCGCCGGCCAAAACAGCGACATGGGGTCCGAGGTCATCCCGCTGGCCTACGTGCTGCACCTACAGCCCCAAGGGAAACCGGAAGTGCTCATGTGGACGTTCGGAGGCATGCTCGGCTACCACGGCCTGAACAGCGCCGGCGTAGCGCATTTCGAGAATGCATTGGGCGGCGGTCCACGCAACCGGTTCGGCATGCCTCATTATCCGGTCGAGCGCATGATGCTGGAGTGCGACCGCCTGGAGCAGGTAATCGATCTGCTGGGGAAGATGCCGCTGGCGTCCAACGCGAACTACGTCCTTTGCGACGGCCGGGGCAACATCGCCGATGTGGAGGCGACTACCGAGGGTCCTGAAATCCTCCGCGATCAGGGCGCCGGATATCTTGCCCATACCAACCACTATCTCTGCCAGCCGAACGCGATCGCGGCGAATTTCAAGCGAAGCTTGGTGGATTCGTTCCCGCGGCTGGATCGAATTAACTCGCTGATCAAATCGCGCTACGGCTCGCTCGAGGTGGACGATATCAAGCGTTTTCTCAGCGACCACTCCGGTTACCCGACGAGCATCTGCCGCCACGATAGCCGCATGCGCACAGTGGCCTCGATGATTTCCGAACCGGCACGGCGGCGCATGCACGTGGCGGCCGGCAACCCGTGTCAACACCGGTACGTGACTTACTCCATGTGACGCGGAGATGAACCGCATCCGCGCTCAGCGGGCAGACAACGCGGGCTATCCACGATTATCTGCAGGCGCTCGCGCACAGCGCGGATTCGCAGGCGGGGCTGGAAAGTGGAGAAGTTGTAAAAAACGAAAGGTGGGTATCCGCTTGACTCAGGTCACCTGTCACTGCGTACGGAGTTTCTGGTCCAAGCTCGTCACGAGCCTATCAATGCTCTTTTGGACAGCATGACTCATTTCCACAACCACCGATGCCACATTGTGGGTGTCAACTCTCAAGGTCTCATCTGCATCACCAGTCCACACAGTGGCGTTGGTTCGCAGATTCACCACTTCGGCCGACAGCTTCGCTTCCACCTGGACACTGCCACTGGAATCGATCTCTTCCAGCCGTTCCAGCCGGCCGCTCATGAGGTAGTCCTGCTGGCTCTGGCCATCGTATGGCTTTACGAACGAGAACAGTTGCGAGGAGCGGAGTGAATCGATCACGGCCGTCGTCACCGTCGCAGCGGGATCAGCGGCCCACCGATGATACTCGTAAAAACCGATTTCCGCCGGAGATTGCCGGTACACAATCCGCCCCTGCCGCAGGTACGGCGGAGTTTCGAACCGGCGCACCGCCAGCGTGGCCGGCAGACGCGCATCACTCACCGCCGGCCTGGGCGCCGGAGGAATTTCCAGCGCATAGTAGTTGGGATACAGGATCTTGCCTCCGCAACCGGCCAACAACAGCGTTACCGCGCAGGCGCTCGCGCTTGCCAGACACTTCGTGTTCATGGGGTCCTCGTCATTTGGGAACTTTCCGGTCCTTTGGCTGCTTGATCCGTATCAAACTCCATGGACGCTCCTTCACGGACTCGGTCAGGTCGTTCAGGTTGTCGGTAGCCATGCGGACGTTCTCGAGCGTGTCGGTAAGGCCTTGGTCCTTCGCCCGCATCGCCGCCTGGAGATCGGCGATCAGGCTACGGGCCTGATCGAGCGTCTTCTGCGCTTCGGCAAGATCCGTCTGCAGGGGATCGCGGACCGCAGTGATCGTCTGGTTCGCATTGGACACGGTTGCGTTCACGTTGTCCACGGCGGGACCCATCTTGGCCATCAGGCCGTTTGCGTCATCGGTCAGCTTTGCGACCTGATCGGTGATCTGATCGATCTTCGGCGAGATGCGCGTGATCATGGCATCCGCGTTGGTCAGAATCTCCGATACGTGCTGCTGATTCGGTTTGCCCGTGACCTCGTTCAGATTGGCGATCAGTTGCCGGCCGTTGACCGTGACCTCGTTCACGTCCGTATGTACCGCCTCCAGCAGTGTCTGCGCCGAATCGGCGAGGGCCGAGACCTTGCGAAAGGTGTCGTCCAGGCTGATGGTTTCGAGCGACGGGATCTCGCTATTGGCCGGCAACCGGGGCGCGTCATTCGATCCCATGCTGATGGAGATGCACGGACTGGTAATCACGGTTACCGATCCCAGCTTGGCCACGGACTTGGCGTTCAGCGGCGTGCCCTGCTTGACATCCAGCAGAATCTCAATCCGGGTGGGGTCCTGCGGGTCGGGCCGCACGGCGGTCACCTGGCCCACCTTGATGCCGCCAAACAGGACGTCCGCTCCCTCCTGCAACCCGCCCGCATAGCGCAGGTACGTCCGGTAGGGTGTGCGCGCTCCCTTGACCTGCGCGCTGCTCACGTGATAGACGGTTGCGAGGAATATCGCCGCGCAGACTAAAACGAAGGCGCCGACTATGGCTTCCGTTTTCATTTTCGCCCTCCTGCCATTCCCGCTAATTCCAGAAAGTGGTCCTGAACGGCCGTGCCTTCCCCAATGGGATCGGGAACACGGTCTAGAAATTGCCGGATGCGTGGCTGGGTGCTCTTCTGGAACGAATCTTTGCTGTCCACGGCGATGAGCGATCCCTTGTACAGCATGGCTAAACGGTCGGCCACGCGGAAGGCACTCGCCAACTCATGCGTCACGACCAGGATGGTCATGTGGAAGGCGCGCTTGAATGCCAGGATCACTTCGTCCAACCCGGCCGCGACAATGGGATCCAGGCCCGCCGACGGCTCATCGAAGACCAGAATCTCGGGGTCGAGTGCCGTAGCCCGAGCGACGGCCGCGCGCTTTTTCATGCCCCCGGACAGTTCCTGGGGCATCTGTTTGCCGGCTTCGCCCAAACCCACGGCGACGAGTTTCATGTAGGTCATGATGTCGATGACGGGGTTGGCCAGGTTGGTCAGTTCGTGCAGAGGCAGGGAGACATTTTCTTCGATGGACATTGAATTGAATAACGCACACTCCTGGAAGGCCACGCCCATGGTGCGCCGGATGTCCTTGAGTTCTTTCGGCGAGCAGCGATTGATATCGACGCCCCGGATGCGGACCGTGCCGGAGGTGGGCCGCTCCAGTCCGATGATGTGCCGCAAAATGGTGGTTTTGCCGGAGCCGCTGCCGCCGAGCAGCGCCATCACTTCGCCCGCTTCGATGTTCAGGTTCACGCCATCGAGCACACGATGGTCCCCGTATTGGACCGTCAAGTTCTCGACTGAGATCGCGGGGTCTGCCATATGCTAACTCTTGTGCACCAGATAGTAGATGGCCGTGAAAAACACGTCGGCCAGGATCACAAAAAAGGTTGACCAGACCACAGCGGAAGTTGCCGACCGCCCCACTGCGTCCGGTCCCCCTCGCGTTCTGAAACCTTCCAGGCACCCGACGTTGACGATGATAATCGCGAACACCAGGCTCTTCAGCAGTCCCGTGAAAACGTCGCGCAGTTCGATCGAGTTGGCGACATATCGCAGATACATCCCGAACGTATACCTCGTGGTGATGTACATAAACCCGAAGCCCGCCAGGATGCCGAACGCGTTGCTCATGATGCTCAGGCAGGGGATCGTGATGATCGCCGCGAGGTACTTCGGCGCCAGCACAAACTCGATGGGATCGATGGCCATGGTGCGGAGCGCGTCGATCTCGCTGGTGACCACCATGGTTCCGATTTCGGCTGAAAATGCCGATCCCGACCGGCCGCTCACCACGAAGGCGGTCAACAGCGGACCCAGCTCGCGCGTGAACCCGATGGCCACGGTATCCATCACGTACTGGAGCGCCCCGAACCTGCGGAGTTCGACTCCGGCTTGCATGGCCAGGATGAATCCCGCACACAGGGACATGATGGCGACCATCGGCAGCGCATCGACGCCGATGGCCGCCATCTGTCCGACAGCCGCTCGCCAGCGTCCACGCTTGCCCACGAGCGGCAGCACGCGGGGTGTGGCGCGCAAACCGAACCAGCCTTGCATGGTAAGTCCGCCAATGTAGGCGAGTCCGCGGATGGCGGCGTCGCCGACGGCTTCCAGTACGTTCACTTATTGGCCTCCTGTCCAGCCATGTCGAACAGGCGATCGAGATGCGTGATCTCGAAAAGGTAGCGCGGCTGATCGTGGGTCATCCCGCCCAGGATCAGCCGCGTGCCTTGCTTGCGTGCAGTCCGGAGCGCCTCCACCAGCGTGGCTAATCCGGAGGTGTCGATGTACGAGACATCCGACAGATCGACGGATACGCTGGCCGGCTTGGCACGCAAGGCGTCAGACAGCATTCTGCGCATCTCGCCCGACGTTTCGATGGTGATCCGGCCGTGGATGGCAACCTTGTCTCCCACCCCGGAACCACCGCTTGCGGCATGGATATCATCAGGCACTTTGGCACCGTTCACCTCTCGGAGGCCTTTGGCGAGTCCGCGCGCAATGTGGCCTCACCGGCGGCAAAACACTAGCTCGCCTTCGCGAACCGGCGATCGCTGCCATCCAGAATGGCCTGCACCTTGGTGGACTGCTCCTTGGTGAGCGTCGTCTGGAGGACCGTGCCGCCGTAGCCGCGGAACTGCTCAGCCACCTTAACCGGGTCAACTGTGCGCAGCATCGCGAGGATCGCCGAGTCGCCAGGCTGGACCATGGCTCCGGTGCCTTTTACGAACGCTTCCGGGATGCCGAACTCGTCCTTCCACCAACTGGCGTCAAGCGCACCGCCCGTCGCGCCGAGGGCACCGCCGCCCACGGCACCGGCGGCCAGCGTGCCAGCCAGCACCGCGCCGCTGGCCCCGGCGGTGAAGGGGATCGCAATCAGCGCTCCAATCAAGGCCCCCCAAAAGAGACCCCACCCGGCGCCTTCGCCGGTGGTCATCTGGTAGCTCTGGTCCACCCTCAGCTTGCCGCTATAGTCCCGATAGACCGCCACGGCGTCGCGAAGATCGACCACCCAATCATCATCCATGGCAGTGAGCTTGTTGAGAACCTCTGAAGCCCGGTACATGTCCTGTTTAAATCCAACCACAATCAGTTGTGCCATTGTTGAAATCCTTCCTTTATCGATATTGGTTTTCTTCTCTCACGGTCTCCTTCGCAGCAGCGGAAAAGCTTCCGCAAAGGAGACAAGTCTGTTCGTCGAGTGTGCGTCCCGCGTCACCCGTATCTTGTTTGCGCTGTCGCGCGCGGCGTTCTTACTTCTCCAGCCGCGCGGCTGCTTCCTTCAAGTGCCCGGCGAGCATGTGCTTCAGCTTCTTCTGCGACTCTTCGTAATCGTCGCGGATCTGTTTCACGCGTGCCTCGAAGGTGGCCTTGATCTCACCCTGGGTTTTTTCGGCCTTTTTCTGGAGGGCCTGCACCTTGGCGTCGGTTTCGCTCTTGATTTGCTCCGCCCTCTGCTTGGCCTGATTCGACTTGGCTTCGAGCTTGGCATTGAGCTTGTCGATCTTGGCCTGGAGCTTCGCTTTGCGTTCGCCCCGGGCGCGAGCCTGCTCAGCCTTCAATTGATCGATTTCCGCCCGAAGCGCCGCCACATCTCTGGCCCGTTCGTCGTCCTCGGCGAGCTTTCTGGCTTTGCGAAATACGGTTCCGCCCAAGGCTTCCATTCTGGTATCGACCGGAGTGATCCACTCCTCGCTGATGTCCGCGATCAGCGCACACTTGCCGGGTGTCAGCGTGGCGGCAACATCGTCGACGAATTCGGCGTTAACTCCCGCCACGTGCAAGTCGCCGATGCCGCCGGCCAGCCAGCCGGCCGTAGCGCCGACAGCCAAGCCAACCGGTCCCTCGAGCAGGCCGATCAGGCTGCCAATGGCCGTTCCGGCGAGGGTGCGGATAGGGAAGTCATCGTCCGACTGCTTGACGGTGACCGTGCCATCGGCGTTCTTCTTGATCACCGCTTCCGCGTGAATGGCGATGCTTCCTTCCGTATCGAGTTGCTTGAGGGCATGCGATCCCTCGTAGGCTTTCGGTTCGTCGTTAAAAACTACAACCAGCATTCGTTCCATTGAGATGCCTCCTCCTATTGATGTTTACGCAGCTTCGCAAGCCATCCCCTACGGCAAACGGTGTATCGCGAAGGCGAAACTGGTTATCGCCACACCGTCTACAATGAGGTCGATACCGATGGCGAGCCCGATGAACCAGACGCCGATAGTCGGCATTTGCCAAAAAATCAGGATCCCCAATGCGACTGAGACGACCCCGGAAAAGACACCCCATCCCCAGCGAGGGAACTTCGCCATTCCCGAGCCGATGGCGCGGAACAGTCCGCCGACAATGAAGAACGAACCCATCACCAGGGTCAGGGCTTCAGCTCCCATCATCGGATACCGAACCAGCAAATATCCGGTGAATCCCCGTAACAGCGCACTAAGCAGATACAGGAAGAATCCGCTCCAGGTCCCTGTGGTGAACGATTGGATCAGCGCGACGACGCCGCCGATCAGAAGCAACCAGCCGAAAACCAACACAGTAGTGAAGGTAGCGGTTACGTTAAATACAATGCAGGCCACGCCAAGAGCAATGAACAAGATTCCAAGGAACAGGAACCAGCCCCAAGATCCGCGGATCTCGTCCATGCCGGCGATAAGTGGATTCTCGATGGTTTGTGACATTGTGTCTCCTTCTCCTGATCCGAGATTATGGGAAGTGAGGATTGCAGTCGTGAGGTTGCGGTCAGGTTTTGGTGGAAGGAACGGTTGTAACGCCGGCGGGCGTGAAAGACGCCGGTAAAATTGGAACGACGGCTGGGCGGGAGCAGCAGGCGGCTCCCCAAAACGGCTCTTCGCGGAGGCTTCGAAACGGACTTAAGTCTTTCAAAATCAATAAATTGAAGGAAATTTTCAGGGTCTGTGACTGGAAAAGCTCAGAACTGCAGCTTCAGGGCCAGTTGCGCCGAGCGCGGGCCGCCGATTTGATACAGCGGATTGAGGCCGCTACTCTGGTCTCCGTTGCCCAGCGCACCCAAAATGTCCGCCATACTCTCTTGGCTGCTGGCAGGCTGGGCACAGGCCAGAGCCAACCCGGCGATAGAGCCGAGGCGCAAGATGTCATGGAACAGTTTCATCATCCGACTCGGTCTCCCCAGGGCAGGAAATCAGAATAATCGAAAATGGCGGGCGGGGAAAGGGCTGAATTCCATTCCGAAATTACTGGCAGATTCAGATCCTAGAATGAAAGGGAATCAGCAGCACAACCGCGTAAGGGCGTCTGTCTGCTATAATCCATAAGCTTACCACCTGGAAACCTATGTTCCATGGCAAGCGTCGCGATCCTCCGAGGGCGATGTGCGAAGACTTTCTACACTGGGCGAGCCGTCACCTCAGCCTCGGGTTGCTGCTCATGTGCTCTGGTTTTGGAGCATCGGCTCAGATCCCGGCGGGTACCCCCGCCAGGGTGCCAATTGTTGAAGGAACCGACCTCCGTTTCAATCACCTATCCGTCGGAGAGGGGCCATCTCGCAGCAGGGTCAGCCACATCGTGCAAGACGATCAGGGTTTCCTGTGGTTTGGCACGCAGGATGGCCTGAAGCGCTACGACGGCTACCGCTTTCGCGAGTACCGGCATGATCCCGGGAACCCAAACAGTCTGAGCGGCAGCTATATCAACGCGCTTTTCAAAGATAGCTCCGGGAAGCTCTGGATCGCCTCCGACCAGTACCTCGACCGCTACGATCCGGCCACGGAGATCTTCATGCATTATCGATCCGGGCAAGTCGAGGGAGCGGTCTCCCACATCGGCCAGGACCGTCAAGGAACAATTTGGGTGGCCACGAGCCATGGCCTGAATCGGCTGGATCCGGCGTCCGGACAGACGGTACGCTACCAGCACAATCCCAACGATCCGGCCAGCCTTGGCAGCAGTCTGGTCAGGTCCACGTTCGAAGAAAAAGACGGGACATTCTGGGTCGCGACGACTGAGAGCCTGGACATTCTGGACCGCCGGACGGGAAAGGTCACAAGGCACTTGCCCCTGCGCGAGGCATCCGGCGGGAGTCGTCTGAGCGCGGTTGATGCGATGATTTACCTCTTCGAGGACCACGCGGGCATTCTCTGGGTGATTTTCTCTTCCGGGGACGGCCTGGCAGTTGTGGACCGCCGGGCAAACAACCTCAAGGAGTATTCGTTCCAGGGCGCTGGGCCAGACAACTCCCCGGCTTCGGGAGTGCTGTCGATCCTCGAGGACCGGCAGGATACGTTGTGGCTGGGAACCAATAACAGCGGGCTCCTCAAACTCGGCCCCGATCGCAAGAAGCTCGTCCGCTATCGGAACAATCCCAGCGACGCTGACAGCCTGAGCACGGACGAGGTGCTGGCGGTCTTTGAAACGCAGGAAGGGAACATCTGGATCGGGAGACAGGGGGGCGGGGTGAACCAGTTGGCCTCTGGCACTCCGGCCTTCAAGCGGTACCGGCACGAGCCCGGCAATCCTAACAGCTTCGACAGCAATTCTGTTTCTTCCGTTTATGAGGACAGCCGTGGCGTGCTGTGGGTCGGAACCAGAAGATCACTATGCCGGATCGACCGCCAGACGGGACGGTTTGCTTTTTATCGAAGAGCCGGCGGCCCCGGCTACCTCTCCAGCACCTTTGTGATATCAATCATCGAAGACCACTCCGGATACCTCTGGTTCGGCACTTTCGGCGCCGGACTCAATCGGTTCGACCGGCGGACCGGACGCTTCAAGGTTTACCGTCACGATCCGGCCGATGCTCACAGTTTGAGCCACGACACCGTGCTGAACCTCTTCATCGACCACAAGGGCACATTGTGGGCCGGAACGGAGGACGGTCTCAGCGCCTTCGATCCGGAGACGGGAGGCTTCCGCGTCTACAAGGCGAGCGCGGCGGAACGGAATCGCTATCGTGACATAGAGGAAGATTCGGACGGAACCCTGTGGCTCGCCACCTGGGACGCCGGTGTTCACCACTTTGATCCCGCCACCGGGCGATTTACCGTGTACCGGCATTCGGACAGGCCCGGCAGCTTGAGCAGCGACGAGGTGGATGCTATCTGTATCGATCGCACGGGAACCATCTGGGCAGGGACGCACAGCGGGCTGAATCGATTTGATCGTGCGACCCGCACGTTTACGGCTTACACTGAGCGCGATGGTCTGCCCAACGACAACTTGACCGGCATCCTGGAGGATGAACGGGGCAACTTGTGGCTGAGCACTAACAACGGCCTGTCGCGCTTCAATCCACGCGACAAGACGTTCCGGAACTACTCCGCCGCCGACGGCCTGCTGGGAAATGAGTTCTATGGTTACAACACCCCCTGGAAGAGCCCGCGCGGAGAGATGTTCTTCGGCTCGTACGGCGGATTGACAGCCTTCTTCCCGGACAACGTGGTTGACAATCCGTATGTCCCTCCCGTGGTTCTCACCGATTTCCAGATATTCGGCAGGCCGGTCCCCATTGGGGGGGACTCGCCGCTGAAACAGTCGATTCCGCTGACCAGTTCGCTCACTCTGTCCCATGCGCAGAGCATCTTCTCATTCGAATTCTCGGCGCTCAGCTACACCAGCCCGGAGAGAAATCGCTATCGGTACAGGTTGGAAAAACTAGAGACCCAGTGGAACGAGACAGACAGCAATCGCCGCTTTGTCACCTACACGACGCTCGCGCCCGGCGATTACGTATTTCGCGTGCAGGGCAGCAACAACCGCGGCGTCTGGAACGAGCGCGGCGCGACTGTTCGCATCCGGATTCTGCCTCCCTGGTGGAGCACCGGGCCGTTCCGGGCAATTTGTGCCGGCTTGATTCTGGTCTTACTCGGGACGTTTTATCAATTCCGGCTCCATCAGATCGCGCAGGAGTTCAACGTGCGCCTGGAAGAGCGCGTCCACGAGCGGACGCGCATCGCCCGCGAGCTGCACGACACGCTGCTGCAGAGTTTTCAGGGGTTGATGCTCCGCTTTCAGATAGTGGACGAACTGCTTCCCGCGGGCAAAGCCAAGGAAGAATTGGAAGAGGCCCTCGAACGGGGGGACCAGGCGATCGCCGAGGGCCGGGATGCGATACACGATTTGCGCTCCTTGACCGTCATCGGCCACGATCTGGGGTCGGCGGTCGCGGCCCTGGGCGACGAGCTGGCCTCCCAGGACTCCGCAACCTTCAGTTTGACGGTGGAAGGCCCGCCCCGCAACGTGCGTCCGATCGTGCGGGACGAAATCTACCGGATTGCCCGCGAGGCGGTTCGGAATGCCTTCCGCCACGCGCAGGCGCGCCGGATCGAAGCCGAAATCACGTATGGCGACCACCTGTTCCGGCTCCGCATACGAGATGATGGAAAGGGCATGGATCCTGGAATCGTGGAAGGAGGACTTGGCGGCCATTATGGTCTGCCTGGAATGCGCGAGCGGGCCACACAGATCGGCGCGCAACTGAATATCTGGAGCGGAGCCGGCGCCGGCACGGAGATCGAGTTGAGCATTCCCGGCGCGATTGCCTACGGGACTTCGCCGGCCCGCACCAGCTTTTGGCTATTCCGCCGGAAGGAGGGATAAACCTATGATTCGAGTACTCTGCGTGGACGACCATCCCCTCCTGCGCGAAGGCATCGCGGCGCTGGTCGCCAGTCAGCCGGATATGGATCTGGCCGCGGAGGCCTCCAACGGGCGCGAGGCCATCGAACAATTTCGCAAGCACCGCCCGGATGTTACGCTCATGGACTTGCAGATGCCGGAGATGAACGGCGTTGACGCCATGGGCGCGATTCGCGCCGAGTTCCCCGAAGCGCGCATCATTGTCCTGACCACGTATTCGGGCGATGTCCAGGTGATGCGCGCGCTCAAAGCGGGCGCGCGGGCTTACTTGTTGAAGGGCCTCCTGCGGAAGGAACTGCTGGAGACGATCCGCGCGGTCCATTCCGGACAAAAGCGTTTGCCGCCTGAGGTCGCCTCCGAAATTGCCGGCCATGCCACCGACGATGCCTTGACCTCACGGGAAATCAACGTCCTCCGGCTGATCGCCGGCGGGAACGCCAACAAGGAGATCGCGGCTCAGCTCTCGATCACCGAGGAAACGGTGAAGGGCCATGTCAAGAACATCCTGGCCAAACTCGGCGCGAACGACCGGACCCACGCCGTCACCATCGGGCTAAAGCGCGGGATCATCGAGCTATAACCACCCTAACCCCTCGAAAGAGGGGTCGCCCAATCCCATTTTCTAGGCTGTCGAATCATGTTACGGATTCCCTACGATGAAGACAGGATGGGTTTTTGCAACGTCTATTCTCAACATTTCCTGACGGTCCGCCCGGATTAGGTCTTTTGTGCCTGCGGGTTGGCGCGGGCATCGCTTTAATATACTATGGAGTTTCGGCCCTGTCGGGAGAGGCGCCCGGGGGACCGCTCACAGTCGCATCGGACGTAATCGCGGCCGTTGCTGGAATCCTTCTGCTCGCCGGCTTGTGGACGCCCATTGCTGGAACGGTGGTGGCGATCATGGAGCTATGGATCGCCGTCCTGGCGAAGAGCGATCCGTCGATTCACCTTCTGTTGGCGGTTCTGGGCGCCGGTCTGGCGATGCTCGGACCGGGCGCGTGGTCCGTGGATTCCCGCCTCTTTGGGCGGCGGCGGCTCGGTATTCGGGATCGCACTCGGGGGCGCTGATTTACCCCCCTAAAGTAGCATCCCTCTCCATAACTATGCAGGGGACTAGGCGCGCTCCCAATTAGGGTTGGCGGCGGGCGGAACTGGTTCCATAATCAGCCAGAGAGAACGAAAGGAACCGGCAACCAATGAGCGCAGCCGTCAGCTATTCCCTCCCTGGTTTCCACTCGGTTTTCCGCGAGCAACCGAGGCGAGCGCGCCCCGCCACTCGCCACCCTCGCATGGTAAGTGCAAGCGCTAAGGAGTTTCCCCCATTCCGGCTGGACCCCGTAAACCAGTGTTTGTGGCGCCGCGGGGACACCGGGGACGACAAGCGCATCCTGCTGACCCCCAAGGCGTTTGCTGTTTTGGGCGACCTGGTGGAGCACGCCGGCCGCCTGGTAACCCAGGATCAACTCCTGGAGGCGGTGTGGCCCGATACGTTCGTCCAACCGGAGGTCCTGAAGTATCAGATCGCCGACATCCGGAGCACGCTGGGGGATGACCGAAAGAGTCCCCGTTTCATTGAGACCCTGCCCCGGCGCGGGTACCAGTTCATCGCCGCCGTCCACGACAGCGCTGCCGCGAAACCGGAGCCCAGTGCGCCGGCAGGAAGCGATCGAGTGCCGGGTGAGTTGTGGGATTGCCTGCGGAGGGCGTTCGACGGCGAGCGGCAGATCGTGTTTATCGCGACGGAGCCAGGCGTTGGTAAGGCCACTGTGGCCGACGAATTTCAGCATCAGGCTGCCGTGAACGTGCCGGGCATTCGCGCCGCGCGCGGACAATGCGTGGAGGGCTATGGAAGCAAGGAAGCTTACTATCCGATGCTGGAAGCGCTGGGTCAGTTGTGCCGTGGTTTCGGAGGAGCTTCCGCCGTTGAAACCCTGGCGGCGCATGCGCCCACCTGGCTGGTTCAATTGCCCGCTCTGGTGAAGCGCGAACACCGCGAGATGCTGCAGCAGGAAATCCTGGGCGCCACTCGTCAACGCATGCTCCGCGAGATCGGCGACGCGCTGAACGCGATCGCGTCGGGAAGTCCGCTGCTGCTGGTGTTGGAGGATCTCCAGTGGGCGGATCCCTTTACAGTGGATCTGATCTCCGCCGTTGCGCGCAGCCGGACGCCGGCCAAACTGATGCTGGTCTGCACCTACCGCCAGCCGGACGTAACGAGTCTCCGATCATCCACTGAAGGCGCTCAAGCCGGATCTGTTGATTCATCATCTGTGCCGCGAAATCGCTTTGAAGCCGGTGGGGGAAGCCGCGTAGCCGGATATCCCGCTTCGCGTGCCACCGAGGGGATTGCGCGCCACAACTCGGCACCCTAGCATATTGAAGTGGGTATGAAGGAGTTCCATCCATTCCGGCTGGACACCGAAAATCAGTGTCTTTGGCGCCGCGGGGACGCTCCGGACGACCAGCGCGTCATGCTGACTCCGGAGGCGAGCGAGCCTTGCTTATGCATCTGGGGAACAACGACACAGTTCACGGCACCTTTCTGTTTGACAACGGAAACACCCAAGCGCGGAATGAGGAATTTCGGGAGAATACAACCTGGAAAGCTGATTTTGATGTATGCTGGTTCTCAACCGGAACAGCAAAAAGGAAATCCGGGTTAAAATCGTTGCCCGGGGGACCCAGATGAAGCCACCGGCTCTCGATGCGAACGAATCCGCGGCCTATCTATCATTGAGGCCGCCGCGTTTGACCCATCTTCAACGCTATGGGCTTGCGGTTCTTTCCGTAAGCATTGCATTGGGGGTGGCGTTACTCCTCGAGTATTTCCACTTCCGCGTCCCTTCGGCACTTCTGCTGCTGTTTGCCGTGGCCCTGAGTTCCTGGTATGGAGGGCGAGGGCCTGCCGTGTTGGCGGCGATCCTGTCCATAATCGCCTTCTACTGGTACTTCATGGAGCCGGTCCGCACCATCCACATCTACTCGTCCGAGATCCCGTACTTCATCGCTTTTGTATCCTTCGCTGCGCTGCTGTCCTGGTTCGGCGCGATCCGGCGTCGCGTCGAAGCAGATCTGCGCGAGCAGGCAGCGCTCCTCAATCTCACGCACGACACAGTTCTTGTGATGGATATGGAGGGGGTTATCAAGTACTGGAATCGTGGCGCCGAGGAACAGTACGGGTGGACCGCCGAGCAAGCGCTGGGCAGAGGTGTTCACGACCTGCTCAAGACAGTCTTCCCGGCGCCGCTTGAGGAGATCAAAGCGAAGTTGACGCGTACCGGCCGCTGGGAAGGCGAGATTCTGCACACAAAAAAAGACGGAACTCAGTTGGTGGTAGCGAGCCGTTGGGCTCTGCAGCGAGGCGAGCGGGGTGCGCCAGTCGCCATCCTGGAGACCAGCAACGACATCACTGAGCGCAAGCGGGCCGAAGAGAGAATTCAGCAGCAGCAGATGGAGCTGCAGCAGATGCTGGATATTACGCCACAGTTGGTCGCCGTGTTTGGGACCGGCAGGGAGCGTCTCTATGCCAACCGGCCCGCCCTCGATTACTTCGGTGTAAGCCTTGAGGAGTGGCAGAGTATCTCCGATCGTTTCTGGTTTTTTCATGCGGATGACCGGGAACGCGTAGCGAGAGATGTGTACACCGGACCCGCTAGCGACGTTCCGCACGAATTCGAAGCACGCCTGCGGAGAAGGGATGGAGCGTATCGATGGTTTTTGTTCCGCGATAATCCCCTGCGCGACGAACATGGACGCGTCATGCGCTGGTATCTCACGGCGACCGATATAGAAGACCGCAAGCGAGCCGAGGAGGAGCGCCAGGCGCAGGTCTGGTTTCTGGAAAGCATGGACAGGATCAACCGGGCCATGCAGGGGACGAATGATCTCGAGCAGATGACGGGCGATGTCGTCGAGGCCATGCTGTCCATTTTCGATAGCGAACGGGCCTTTCTGTACTACCCGTGCGATCCGAATGCCCCTTCATTTGAGGTGGTCATGGATCGGACCCGGCTGGAGTATCCGGGAGCAAGAGGCGTGATTCCCATGACTCCGGATACGGCCAGGGGCTTTCAAATAGTCCGCGCGTCAGAGGGAGTTGTAACATTCGGTCCCGGGTGCGACCACCCCCTGATAGGAGACTTCGTAAACCGTTTCGGCCACAAGTCCTCAATTGGGATCGCCTTATATCCGAAAACCGGCAAGCCGTGGGTGTTAGCGATGCACCAGTACTCCTACGCGCGCGTCTGGACGCCAGACGAAAAGAAGCTGCTGGAGGAGATCGCCCGGCGGGTGACGGACTCGCTCACCGGTCTGCTGATGCTCCGCAGCCTGCGTGAAGGCGAGCAAGCTCTGCGGCAGAGCGAGGCTTACCTGGCGGAAGCGCAGAGGCTGGCCCACACTGGTAGTTGGGCTTGGGACCCGGGCACGGACGCGTATGCCCACTGGTCCGAGGAAATGTTCCGAATTTTTGCATTCGATCCGCAGGAGGGTTTACCGACCAGGGAGGCAGTCTTCCAACAAATCCTCCCAGAGGATCGGAACAGGGTGGAAGAGAGCTTTCAGAAGTCGCGCCGCGAAAAAGTGGATACCAATGACGAGTACAGGATCGCGCTGCCCGACGGAACGGTCAAATATATTCACATGATCCGTCACCCTATCCTGAATGAAGCCGGAGATCTCGTCAAATTGGTCGGCACCTCGGTCGATATTACGGAACGCAAGCGGGCAGAGCAGGCCTTGCAGGATAGCGAGGGCAATCTCAATCGGGCGCAGGAGATCGCGCACATCGGGAGCTGGCATCTGGACACCGCCCGTGACCAACTCACCTGGTCAAACGAAGTATATCGTATATTTGGCAGACCGAGAGACGAAGCTCTTACTTATGAAGCTTTTCTCGATATGGTCTATTGCGAAGACCGGGAAGGTCTCGATCGCGCGTGGGCGGCCGCCCTCCAAGGAGCGCCCTATGACTTCGAGCACCGCATTTTGGCCGGGGACGAATTGAAATGGGTTCGGGAGAGGGCTGAAGTCGAATTCGATGCGCAGGGGAACGCAGTCAGAGGAATTGGCACCGTGCAGGACATCACCGAGCGCAGGCGCGCTGAAGAGGCTCTGCGGCAGAGTGAGGCGTACCTGGCGGAAACGCAACGGCTGACCCACACAGGCAGTTGGGCTTTCGATGTGGCCAGCAACAAGTACATCTACGTTTCGGAGGAATTCTCCCGAATTTTTGGATTGGATGCGCAAGAAGGTCTACCGAACAGGGAAGCCGTTTCCCGGCGAATCCACCCGGAGGATTGGGACAGTGTGAACGGGAGCTTTGAGAAGCAACTCCGCGAAAATGTAGATATTACGAACGAGTACAGGATCGCGCTGCCCAACGGAACGGTCAAACATATTCAGGCGATCCGGCACCCCATCTTGAATGATGCGGGAGACGTTGTTGAGCTGGTGGGTACCGTGATCGATGTGACGGAACGCAAGCGCGCCGAAGAGGCCCTGCGGCTGTCCAACGCCTATAACCGCAGCCTCATTGAAACCAGCCTCGATCCGTTGGTGACGATCGGGCCGGATGGGAAGGTCACCGACGTCAATGCCGCGACCGAGGCGGCCACGGGCCGCTCGCGTAGCGAACTCATCGGGACCGATTTCTGCGATTACTTCACCGAGCCTGCCCAAGCCCGTGCCGGTTACGAGCAGGCGTTCCGGGAAGGTCTGGTGCGAGATTATCCCTTGGAGCTGCGGCATCGGGACGGGCGTGTGATGTCGGTGTTGTACAATGCCTCGGTCTATCGGGACGAATCGGACCAAGTCTCGGGTGTATTTGCCGCCGCTCGCGACATCACCGGGCGCAAGCGGGCCGAGGAAGGGCTGCGCGAGAGCGAGATGCGCTTCCGCACCTTTGTGGACCACGCGGCGGATGCCTTTTTCATGTTGGATTTCGAGCAAGGGACCATTATTGATGTGAACCGGTGCGCTTGCGAGAGCCTTGGCTATACCCGGGAGGAATTGATCGGGATGAACCCGATGGACTTCGACGTGGATCTGGATCGAGCGACCCTCGAATCCATGGCGGAGCGGGCGGCGGCGGGCGAGACGGTGTTGTTCGACAGACACTGGCATCGGCGAAAGGACGGGTCGCTGTTCCCGGTGGAAATTCAGACCAGCGTTTTCTGGTATGGCGGGCGCCGCTTGCTGCTGAAGGTCGCGCGGGACATCAGTGACCGCTTGCGGGCCGAAGAACAGCGCGACAAGCTGCGCCAGCTCGAGGCAGATCTCGCGCACATCAACCGGGTGAGCATGATGGGGGAACTGGCCGCGTCGGTCGCGCATGAGGTCAACCAACCGCTGTCGGGGGTCGTGAGTAACGCCAGCGCCGGCCTGCGCTGGCTGGCCGGAGACGTGCCTAATCTGGAGGAAGCGCGGGAGGGTCTGCGCCGCATCGTCCGCGACGGGAAACGGGCCGGCGAAGTGATCGCCCGAATTCGGGCGCTGACGAGAAAGGCTGCGACGCCTACAGAGAAGCTGGATCTGAATGAAACAATTGACGAAGTCCTGGCGCTCATCGGGGACGAAGCGAGAAGAAAGAGCGTGATCATCCGAACGCAGTTTGCGGATGACCTTTCGCTAGTTTCAGGCGATCGGGTTCAGTTGCAGCAGGTGGTGCTGAACCTCGTTATGAATGCTATCGAAGCGATGAGCGTTGTCGATGAGCGGGCACGAGAACTGGCGATCAGCACGCGGAACATCGACCCCGACCAGGTGCAGGTAACGGTTCAAGACTCGGGGGCAGGTATCGACCCCCAGATCATAGACAGGATCTTCGACTCTTTCTACACCACGAAGCCGGGCGGCATGGGCATGGGACTTTCCATTTGCCGTTCCATCCTTCAGGCGCATGGAGGCCGGATATGGGCTACGGCCAGTGACGGCCGGGGCACAATCTTCCACTTTACGCTTCCGAAGTACCACGAAGAAGGATCAAATGCCGAAGCCGCGGGAATCTGACGCAGTCATCGCGGTTGTGGACGACGACCTTTCGGCGCGGGAGGGACTCAGTAGCCTGATTCGGTCTGCGGGTTTGCAGGTCGAAGTCTTCGCGTCCGCGCAGGAATTCCTGGCCCGTCCCGGCGCCAAGGCGCCAGGTTGCCTGGTGCTGGACCTGCAACTGCCGGGGCTCAGCGGGCTCGACCTGCAGAAGCGGATGGTTCAGGTCGGGCTGGAGATCCCCATCG
This sequence comes from Bryobacterales bacterium, assembly GCA_963768385.1. Classification (GTDB taxonomy): domain Bacteria; phylum Acidobacteriota; class Terriglobia; order Bryobacterales; family Bryobacteraceae; genus Fen-178. Next base: position 222,576 of record CAVYHQ010000007.1, on the reverse strand, counting down.
TTTTCCTTACCGGCCATGGCAATATCCCAGCGTCGGTGCAGGCCATGAAGGCGGGAGCGGTTGAATTCCTGACTAAGCCGTTCGATGAACAGGAGCTGTTACAGGCGATTCAAGAGGCCATCGAACGCGACCGGCGCACCCGACAGCAGCACGAAGAGATGCGTGAGTTGCGGGGCCGCTACGAATCGTTGACCGCGCGCGAGCAGCAGGTCATGCAGCAGGTGGTGTCCGGCCTTCTCAATAAGCAGATTGCGGCCGAACTGAACATAACCGAGTTCACGGTCAAGATTCATCGCGGACACGTCATGCGAAAAATGAATGCAGATTCTGTGGCGGATCTGGTGCGGATGGCGGAGAACCTGGGGATCCGCTCGCTTAAGCGATCCAACCAGACCTAGAATCAACAACTTGCGGATCTCGATGCGGCTCGAAGAGAGCGAGTAAGCATCCGCTCTCTAACATTCGCGGCTCGGAATGAGGCCCCGTACTGAGCCGCGAACGTAAGAGAGCGGTTGGCACGCAAACAGTAAAGACGCCATGTAACACCAAGGTGTAATAGATTTCTTTTCCCCCCGCTGCTATTTAAATACCAATGGCCCCCTTGGTTGCAGTGGTTGACGATGACATTTCGGTCCGGGAATCGCTGGAGAGCTTGATCCGGTCCACAGGCCTGGAGGCGAGAGTGTTCGCCTCCGCGGAAGAGTTCTTGAACCCACCCTATCCTCGCAAGCCGGACTGCCTCGTCCTGGACGTGCGCCTGCCGGGGATGAGCGGAATCGAGCTCCACCACCACCTGGTGGCCCGCAATTATAAAGTGCCGGTTGTTTTCATTACGGCACATGCATCCGACGACCGTGCGAGGTCACAAGCGGCCTCGGATTGGACGGTTGCCTACTTGACCAAACCATTCAGTGAGGATGAATTACTTGATGCCGTCAACGCGGCTTTGAAATGGAGGCCGCCAAACCAAGACAGTCAAACCAAGGAGATCCCATGAGCGACACAGGAGCTTTGGTTTACGTGGTTGATGACGATGCGTCCGCGCGCGAAGGAGTAGCGGGACTGATTCGCTCCGCCGGACTGATGGCCAGGACGTTTGCGTCGGGGGAGGAGTTCCTGGCTGCTCCCCGGCCCAAAATGCCGAGTTGTCTGGTGCTGGATGTGAATCTCCCTGGGCTGAACGGACTCGAACTTCAAGGGGAGCTTGCAAAATCCGGTGTCCGGGTCCCCATCATATTCCTCACAGGCCACGGCGACATCCCAATGACCGTTCGCGCACTCAAAGCAGGCGCGGCAAACTTCCTGACCAAGCCTTTCGACGATGAAGAACTGTTGAATGCCGTCCGGAAGTGTACAGAATCCGTTCAGGGTTTCCAGCCCGGTATCGGGGATCGGATCAAACGGCCGAGTCCGGCGGCTGGCCGCGACGTTTTGACAGGCGCCAATACGAAGGAGTTTCCGCCATTCCGGCTGGACCCAATGAACCAGTGCCTGTGGCGCCGCGGGGAGGCGGGTGAGGAAGAGCGCGTCCTATTGACTCCCAAAGCGTTCGCCGTCCTGAGCTACCTGGTGGAGCACGCCGGCCGCCTGGTGACGCAGAATGAGCTCCTGGATGCGGTGTGGCCCGATACCTTCGTCCAACCGGAAGTTCTGAAGTATCAGATCGCCGACATCAGGAGCACGCTGGGCGACAACCCCAAGAGTCCTCTTTTCATTCAGACTCTGCCCCGGCGCGGGTACCAGTTCATCGCCGCCGTCCACGATGGCACTGCCGCGAAACTGGAGCCAAGCGGCGTGGCAGGAAGCGATCGAGTGATGGGTGAGTTGTGGGATTGCCTGCGGCGGGCGTTCCACGGCGAGCGGCAGATCGTGTTTATCGCGACGGAGCCGGGTATCGGTAAGGCTAACGTGGCCGACGAATTCCAGCATCAGGCTGCTGCGAACATGCCGGGCATTCGGGTCGCGCGCGGGCAATGCTTGGAGGGCTATGGCAGCAAGGAAGCCTACTACCCGATGCTCGAAGCCCTAGGTCAGTTGTGCCATGGCTTTGGGGGAAACTCGGTGGTTAGAGCTTTGGCCGCGCAAGCACCCACCTGGCTGGTTCAGTTTCCCGGTCTGGTGACACGCGAACACCGCGAACTGCTGCAACAGGAAATCCTGGGCGCCACTCGTCAACGGATGCTGCGCGAGATCGGCGACGCTCTGAACGCGATCGCGTCGGGAAGTCCGCTGCTGCTGGTGTTGGAGGATCTCCAGTGGGCGGATCCCTTTACGGTGGATCTGATCTCCGCGGTTGCGCGCAGCCGGACGCCGGCCAAACTGATGCTCGTCGGCACCTACCGCCAGGTGGACGTAGCGATTTCGGGACATCCCATGAAGGCGCTCAAGCCAGATCTGTTGATTCGCCATCTATGCCGCGAAATCGCGTTGGAGCCGCTGGGGGAAGTCGCCTAGCTGAATACCCCCTTTCGCGTGCAACCGAGGGGATTGCGCTCCACAACTCGGCACCCTAGCATATTGAGTGGGTATGAAGGAATTTCCTCCATTCCGGCTGGACACTGAAAATCAGTGCCTTTGGCGCCGCGGGGATGGCCCGGGCGACCAGCGCGTCATGCTGACTCCCAAAGCGTTCGCCGTCCTAAGTTATCTGGTGGAGCGCGCCGGCCGCCTGGTGACCCAGGATGAGCTCCTGGAGGCGGTGTGGCCCGACACCTTCGTCCAACCGGAGGTCCTGAAGTACCAGATCGCCGACATCCGGGGCACGCTGGGGGACCGCGCCAGGAATTCTCTTTTTATCGAGACCCTGCCCCGGCGCGGGTATCGGTTTGTGGCCACGGTGCGGGAAGCCGGGACGGCGGAAGCCTTGGCGCCGGCGATCCCGGATCGCGGCAGACTGGTGGGCAGAGAACGCGAGCTTGGTGCGTTGCGAGCCTGCCTCCGAAGGGCCTTGAAGGGCCAGCGCCAGATCGTCTTCATCACGGGGGAGCCGGGAATTGGAAAGACCGCCCTGGTGGACGAATTCCAGCGCCGGGCCGCTGCCGGGGAACCAAGCCTCCGGATCGCCCGCGGACAATGCGTGGAAGGTTACGGAGGCGCGGAGCCGTATTACCCGGTGCTGGAAGCAGTGGGGCAGTTGTGCCATGGTTCGGGGGGAAAACGGGTGGTTGAGATTCTGGCCGCGCAAGCGCCCACCTGGCTGGTGCAGTTCCCGGCGGTCCTGAACCGCGACCAGCGCCAGGTGCTGCAACGGGAGATCCAGGGGGGGACCCGGGCACGCATGCTGCGCGAGATCCGGGAGGCGTTAGACACGCTGAACCTGGAAGCTCCCCTGCTGTGGGTATTCGAGGATCTGCAATGGGTGGATCCTTCGACGGTCGATCTCATCTCCGCTCTCGCCCGCCAGCGGAGGGCAGCGAAGGCAATGGTGATCATCACCATGCGGCCGGTGGACATGGTAGCTCCCGAGCATCCGCTGAAGAGGCTCAAGCAGGATCTGCTGGTACATCACCTGTGTCAGGAAATGACTCTCACGCCGCTTGAGAAAGCAGACGTAGCCGAATACCTGGGAGCGGAGTCGCCGGGAGGCAGCCTGCCGGAGCGTTTTGCCGAGTTGATCCATCGGCACTCGGAGGGCAATCCGTTGTTCATGATCGCAATACTGGAGCACATGACCGGGCACGGCCAGATCTCGCGCGAGAACGGGAGGTGGCGCCTGAGAATTCCGCTCGAGAAAGTCGGCCTCGAGGTGCCGGAGACTCTACGTCAGATGATCGAATCCCAAATCGATCACCTTACCAGCGAACAGCAGCGGGCGCTGGAAGGGGCCAGCGTGAACGGTGTTTTGTTTTCGGCGAGCGTCACTGCCATCCCTGCGGCTCTGGATGAGGAGAAGTTTGAAGAGCTCTGCGACGAGCTGGCGCGCCGCCACCACATGGTGCGCTGGGCGGGATCGCGTCAGTTCCCGGACGGGAACGTCTCTGTGCGCTACGAGTTTACGCACGCGTTGTACCGGGAGGTCTTCTACCACCGGCAGACGCCCGGGCGCCGGGCGAAGCTGCACCTGCGAGTCGCAGAGCGGCTGGAGCAGCTTTTCAGCAAGCATGAAAGCCAAGCAGCGGCTGAATTGGCGGGCCACTTCGAACTCAGCGGAGATTGGCCGCGTGCCATCAAGTATTTTCATCTGGCGGCGGACACGGCCGGCAGGCGGTTTGCTTTTCGGGAAGCCGCCGCGATTCTCGACCACGCCCTCGAAGTGGCGGGCAGACTGCCAGAGGCGGAGCGAGCGGGGAGCGAAATCTCCATTCTGGAGAAGCTGGCTACGATCTACGTGATGCTCGGCGACGACATGCATGCGATCGAAAACTATGAGGCTCTGGCTGCACGTGCGGCTCGCAGTGGCCTGATCGATGTGGAGGTGCGCGCGCGCCTCGACATGGCGGTGCCGGTGTCATGGACCAGTTCTCAGCGTTCGCTCGAGGTCCTGGAACGGGTGCTCCGCCTCAGCGCCCGGCAGGAGAATCCCCTCCTTCGGGCAAGAACGCGCGCGCGCTGCTTCGTGCTGCGCTTGTGGCAAGAGTGGAGTCCTCAGAGTGCGGAGGAGTTCCGCCATGCATTCGCGGAGATTCTCAACGCCCATGAGCGCCGCATACTTGCCCCTTATTTGGCCGGCTGTGGCTTCGTCAGGTGGATCTCCTCCGAATACCGCGAGGCGCGCCGCAGCTTGATCGAGAGCCGCGCCATCCGGTTCGAGACAGTGGAAGAGATCCCCTATGTCGTTTTCCCGTATCTGGCAGGTCAACACATCGTCCTGCCCCTCAATCTTCTGTTTCTTGGGGAGTGGGGCGAAGCGCTGCGGGAGATCAAAGACGCAGTTGCCCTGTTGGACAAGAATGCCGACTATTTTTGGGGGCAGCGAATGCGCCTCGTCCGGGCCTTCGTGCATCTGCACGCAATGGACTTCGCCGGCGTGTTGGGGATGTGCAACTCGGCGCTCCCCTTGGTCCGGGATCCCGAGCTTCGCCCCGCTCCCGATTCGCCAGTTCCGTATCCACCACATTTCCGCATGTCCCTGTCTCTGATGGGCTCAGCGGCGACGGGGTTGGGAAACTATGAAAGTGCGCTGGAGTACTTGTTGGCCGCGCGGGCTGACATGGATCGAAGGCCGGTTATTTTGGACTGGTGGTCGCGCATGCCACTCGAGTCTACTCTCACCGAACTTTGGCTGGCGAAAGGCGATCTAGCCCAAGCGCGGCCGCAGGCAGAAAGTTTTCTGGCGATCACGTTGGCGACTGCGGAACACACGTGGCAGGCTCTGGCTTGGGAAGCGAACGCCCGCGTAGCTATGGCGGAACTTGACCTCACGAGAGCAGAAAACTGCATCGCCAAGGGATTGTTGGTAATGGAAGGTTTTGAAGTGCCTCTGGCGGCCTGGCGCGTTCACGCGACCGCCTCCGAACTCCATCAGAACTCAGGCGATCGGGATCTGGCGGAACGCCACCGGGCACTCAGCCGCGAGACCATTATGAAGCTGGCAAATTCCCTGCCCGCGGAAGAACCGCTTCGACAGATATTCCTCTCGGCGCCGATGGTTCGCAAAATCTTCGGCCATGCCGAAACTCCAAGGTCGCGCGCCAGAAGCTTGACGCCGAGCATCAGCGGAACGCGAGCATCGTCGCCGTCTGGTTGACATGTCCCATATACGCCTCGCCGTACGTACTGAAGCCCACCGAGGGGGTACTTGCGAACAGGGCACCGAAGGCCTCGCACTGGCCCTCTTCCTGAAGTTGTAGCGTCCGCCAAATACAGTTGAACACGATCAGAGCGCGATGGGAACCCTCCAACGCCCTACCCGTGTCTACGATGATATCGGTGGATTCGAGCAGCTCCAGCTCCGTGCCTTCCCGAATCTGGCTGTAGAATACGATGCTGCCGTCTTTCAGAACGCGCTGCGGGCTGCGCACGAATGGTTCGCCGCCCACCATCACGCCCACCGGGTTGCTCATGAAGCGGCCGGCTACGCTGGCACTGTCGATGCCGAGCGCCTGCGCGTACGCCTCCACGGCGGGCATGCCATTGAAGCGGCGCACAGTGCGAGCGGCTTCGTCCACTTCAGTGGCGGTCAGCACTTTCCCCAGTGAGCGGAAGCTCTGGGTCTTGATAATCCTGTAGCCGGCTGGCAGGCGCAACAGCGCGAGAACGGCGGCATGTTCGAACGTGCGGCCATTGGCGGCAACCAGCGTGGCGCGAAACGCCAGGTCGTCACCGGCCGATCCACCGACGAACGGAATATTCGTCAAATCGCGAATCCGTTCCATGACCGCCTCCTCAGCGCCCGACATGCCATCGGCAAGGATCAGCCCCACGTGCGTGTTGAGGTCGAGTTCCGAAAGCGGAGCGCCCATCTGAGCGGACAGGCTCTCCAGAGCGGCGGAGACGGCCAACGGACTCCTCAGGTCCTCCACCACGGCCGTGGCGGCGGCGCTGACAATCTCGGGGGGAAGCGCCATGGCGACCATGGAACAGGTCGTCATCTTGCCCGACGAAATCTCGCCCGCGGTAGTGCAACCGATGCTGACCGCGCGCGGGAAGGCCGCTTTCATCGAGGCGCTCAGCGAGGTGAGAGAATAGCAGGTTGAGGCAAAGTACACCACAAACGCCGGATCGACGTTCCCGCGCAGTCCGGAGATCAGCGCATCAGGCGCGGTGGAGCTTGCGATTTGAATAGGCATTTTCGTCGTCACACTTTACAAACGGTCACGTTCAGCGACGTGGCAATTGCCCAGGCAAAGGAACTATTGCTATCGCCATCAAAACCAAGCTGATACTGAGCAGCCACCTGGTCAGTTCTGGCAGGGCGTTTATGGGTCCTTTCGTTTTTTATGGATAAACACGTGCACAGGTAGTGCCAAAGAAACTCTCGACCTGAAGCACAAAATCCAGATTATCATTTTGCGGGATTCATTGTCGCCAGCGCCATGAGCGTGCGAGCTTACGAACTTCGATCCAGAATGTGCCGGCAAACGCCGCTCCCACAGCCAGAGCCCACTGCGCCGGGTGCAAGGAGGCCGGCTCGGAAAGCTTGATGAGGGCGCTAAAGCTAACGAGCAAAATGGATGGACTGAACCATATGCTCGAACGTGAGATGGGCCTCGTTCCAGTCGCGCTCCGGTGAGATAAAAATCAGGTGGAACAGACCTTCCGGCCGTGCCACTGTGACCAGCATATCTATTTCATCCCCGCCGAACGGGGAGCTGCTGGCGAGTTGTGTGGTTAGAGCTGGCTGCTTGTCCACCTCGGTGCGCTTCTGGTCGCCTGAGCGGCGTATCCCTGGGTCTACCGTGCGCAAGTGTTGTATCAGGTCGTCGGTTGCGTCGCTCAGAGACGATCGGCCTGGGTCCGTGAAGAAGTAGCTGAGGACTACACCGTATCCGATAGCCGGCTCGCCGTTTGTGCCAATGACTATTCCTTCGCTGGGGGCAAGCGCGAGTACGGCTGACTCGGTATCGCCATGAGCGCGCCAGGTGGACGCGTACTCGATCGAGAATTGCTGCGTGTTCAGCTTGTTGTATCCCGCTGCGTTGGCACTTGCTATTCCGATATCCTTCGGCCGCAGATCCGGCGGCGGAGGAAGTTTGGCGATAGCGAGTTTCACACCGTCAAATTCACGGTTGTCCGCGGTGTAGACTCGATGCGGCAAGGTCCGCGCCTCCGCCTCGACAGCCTCGACCCGATTGCCGGGACTGGGGTGATCGGAAAGAAACTCGGGCACTCCGGCGCCCCCGTGCGCCTCGAGCTTCTCGAAGAACCGGGCGAGATTCACCGGATCGTACCCGGCCTCGGACATAATGTGCGTGCCGAGCGCGTCGGCTTCGCTTTCATCCGTTCGCGAGTACTTGAGAAAGATTCCGTTGAGACCCAAGCCAAGTCCCACATTGATAAGACGGCCTAACAACGTGAGGCTGTTTAGGGCTCCAATGAGCAGAGCCGGGCGCTCAATGATGTTCTGTTTGGACGCCTGCTGCGTGCCATGTCTCAACACAACGTGTGAAAGTTCATGCGACAACACGCCGGCCAGATCCCCTTCACTGTCCGCCGCCTTCACTAAGCCAGTGAAGATGAAGGTTGGCCCACCGGGCAACGCGAAGGCGTTGATCTCTTTATAGTTCAAAAGGGTGAAACTGAACGGAAATCCGGAACTCGAAGCACTTGGCGTTTTTGCGAGCCGCTCACCGATCTTCTTGACGTATGCCTGCAAGTCCCGGCTCTGCACTTGCTGGTATTGCTGCAAAATCCTCGAAGCCGCTTGCTTGCCAAGTTCGATATCCTGTTGCTTCGAGTACAGATTGAAGCCTGGCTTGAGCGGATCTCCAGGATTGCGCGCAAGTCCTATGTTCACCGCGCTGACGAAGAGAATCACCGTCAGTGCATTATTCAATGGCGATAGTCGCATGGTACGCCTCCAGAACTTTCGTTCAACTGAGGCGTATTACAGCACTTCGAGTACCACGGCTCCCGCGGAAGAAATTCGGCACTGGCATGATGGCAGCGCAATTGCTTTTGCAACCAGCGGAGATCATGGAGTTCGTCATATGAGGACCGGCTTGCGGCTCGACAAGGTGACAGATATTGGGCACCGTGTTGGACACCAAGTCCAGAAAAGGGGCGCCCCGTGTCCGACGGCCAACGCCAGGCCCGATTGCAATCCGGAGATGCTATGGCGGTGGACCTTGAATTGCCCGTCCGCGGCCTGGTTGCGGGCCTGATCATCGCAGCGCCGGTCGGCCCGGTCAACCTCCTCTGCATTCGGCGGACCCTCGAGAAGGGCTGGAAATCGGGCATCGTTTCGGGTTTGGGCGCGGCGCTCGCGGACACGCTGTACGGCGCCATCGCCGGCTTCGGCATCAGCTTGGTGGTTCAGCTTCTGATCCGCGAAGAGTTCTGGATCCGCATGATCGGCGGGGTTTTCTTGATGGGCATCGGAGTGGTGTACTACCGTAAGCCATCACGCTCGCTACACGCAGGCGCCGACGACTCCTCCGCCAATTCGGATTTTGCCTCCGCGTTCCTGCTGAACGTGACCAACCCTACAACGGTGCTCTCTTATCTGGCGGTCTTGGCCGCGCTCGGCCTGGGACGGCAGCAATCGCTATGGCAGACCTCGCTTCTGATCGCCGGCATATTCTGCGGGTCGATGACCTGGTGGACCATTCTGGTGAGTACGGCGAACCGTCTGCGCGGCAGGATTACCGATCATACCATGCGCTGGATGAACCATGTGGCTGGGATTGCCATTGGCGCCTTCGGGCTGGTGAACGTGCTGCTCAGTCGCGGGCACAGGCATTAGGTGCAATTCAGAGGGTGTTGGACACGGAGTCCAAAAGTGGGTTAGCCCGGCGTGCGACGGCCAAAGCCGCTCCCAACTGCAAGCCGGAAATATGCCGTCATCGGCGTTTGGCCGACAACTTGCTGTATGCAGCTTCTACGGAGGCCAAGATGACCGCAGCGATGAACATAGGCCCTATGGACGTGTTCTGGATATTTCTCATGCTGACCTCACTGCAGCCGGTGATGAAGCAGCGCTGGCTTGAGGCGTCACGGCGGAGGCTGATCGCTCGGATTGAACGGAAACGTGGATCGCGAGTGATTCTACTCGCGCATCGGCAGGAGACCATGAGTTTTCTCGGCTTCCCGCTGATGCGGTACATCGACCTCAATGATTCGGAGGAAGTCATTCGCGCCATTCGCCTGACCGACCCGAGTGTTCCGATTGACATTGTGCTGCACACTCCAGGCGGTCTCGTGTTGGCCGCGACACAAATTGCAAACGCCATAAACCGGCGAAAGGGAAAAGTGACGGCCATTGTGCCGCACTACGCTATGTCCGGCGGCACGCTGATCGCACTTGCGGCGGATGAAATCGTAATCAGTGACCATGCTGTGCTCGGGCCGGTCGATCCCCAACTGGGACAATATCCGGCCGTATCGCTGTTGAAGGCAGTGGAACAAAAATCAAAGGATAGGATCCATGACGAAACTTTGATTCTTGCGGACCAGGCGCAGAAGGCTATTGCTCAAGTTCAAGAAACGGTCCGGGAACTACTTCACGGCAAATACCCTGATCCGGTTGTGGACAACCTGGCGGCCACGCTCTCGGAAGGCAGGTGGACACACGATTTTCCCATTACCTTCGATTACGCCAAAGCGCTGGGATTGCACGTGAGCTCCGAGATGCCGCCCGAGGTTTTGGAACTGATGACGCTCTATCCCCAGCCAGTGCGCCGTTTCCCCACCGTCGAGTACCTGCCGGGAAGGCGTGTTGCTGAACGAAGGATTGAGCTGGGAGAATCCAGTGCGGAGCTATGAACGACGAACAAGTCCGTGGCAGCGTCTAGCTGAGGCGGATGTTTGTCCGGAGAATCGGAGGAAAACGCCATGGGCGGCATGATCCCACTGTCGGATGCATCTCGGCGGCCCAGACGTTTCGCCGTCGTCACGGCCACAATCATTGCCGTGAATGCGTTCGTTTTCCTATTGGAGCTGATGGGTGGTGACGCATTTGTAAAGCAGTGGTCGGTGGTCCCCGCCGATATCGTCGCAGGCCGGCATTGGATCACCATCTTGACGGCGATGTTCATGCACGCCGGCTGGATGCACATTTTGGGCAACATGGTGTTCCTATGGGCATTTGGCCCGGAGGTCGAAGATGCCATGCCGCGGCTGCGCTATCTGGCATTTTACCTGCTTAGCGGTCTGGCTGCTTCGCTGGCGCAGATCGCAGCCATGCCCGGTTCCACGGTTCCCAATCTGGGCGCCAGTGGCGCGATTGCGGGTGTGATGGGCGCCTTTCTGATCACCTACCCGCGTGATCAGATAAAGACGGTGCTTTTCTTTGGGTGGTTCTACCGCATTACTTTTATTCCCGCGGCCCTCTTGATCGGCCTCTGGTTTCTCATCCAGTTCTTCAGTGGGGTTGGCACCGTGGCAGATGTGCAGACGGGTGGCGTCGCTTATATGGCCCACGTTGGCGGCTTCATCTTTGGGGCGGTTACCGGGCGGCTCTTCGAGGGTTTCCGGCACATCGACGAATTGGAATCCTGACCCTGCATGTGGTTTGGCCTGCGAATTGCTTTGAAACAGCGCGAAAGGATCAACCCATGACTTCCAAACCTGACGAATTGAAAGACAAAATGACTGCCGATCTTGAGGCCGGCAAAAAGGCCTTTCATGACGCGATGACGAAGGCCCAGAGCCAAATCGACGCCACCACCGCGGAGATCCACAAGCTCCGCGCCGAGTTGAAAACACAGACCGTCGAGGTCAAGGCCAAAACCATGGCTCGCGTTGACGAACTGACGAAGAACCTCGATGCGGCACGCAAAGAGCAACAGGCCCAGATCGAAGCGCGCCTGAAGGAACTCCATACGAACATCGAATCCATCAACGCGGAGCTGAAGCATGCGACTGCGGAGGGGAAGGTAGCCGCGGAAGCGAAGGGCAAAGTTGTTCGCGAAGAATATGACTCCGCGCGGCGCGCCCTGACGGCGAGTCTGGATGCGGAACTCGCCGAATTAAAGGCCCGCATCGGCGCCGCGGTTGATGCAGCGGCCGAGAAGAAGGTGGCGGCGAAGGCCGCCGTGCAAGCCAAGATTGCGGATCTGCACGCCAGGCATGAGGCAGCCCAGAAGAAATTGCACGCCCTGAAGCAGGCGAACACGGCGGCTTTCGGCGAGATGCACCGCGGAGTGCAAACCGCCATCGCCGAAGTCAAGACCGCGCTGCAGCATGCCCGCGCGGACATTGCTGCTGCTTTGTAGAGGCGAAATTTCCATGGAAAAAATGATCGTGGTGGTCTTTGACAACGAATCGAAGGCCCTTGAGGGTTTACAAGCCCTCTGGGACTTGGACCGCGAAGGCGACATCTCCATTTACGCGGAGCAAATTGTCGGCAAGGAACCAACCGGCGCTGTGCGGCTGATCGACAATCCGGATATGTCAAGTCTTCCGATGATCGGCGGCGGCACCGCGGTGGGCGCCCTCATAGGGGTCCTCGCTGGGCCGGCCGGCGCGCTTGTTGGTGCCACCGCAGGAGCGGTGATCGGTACCTTCGCCGATGTGGAAGAGTCGGGAGTGACTGACGAGTTCGTCAACGATGTCACGACAACGCTGACGCGCGGCAAGGTCGCTTTAATAGCCGACATTTCCGAAGAGCGGGTGACACCTCTGGACGCGCGCATGGAACAGATTGGAGGCGTGGTGTTCCGGCGGGCCCGAACTCTGGTGAAGGACACGCAGGACGACCGCGATGAGGCCGCGCACCGGGCCGAGATGGAACAGCTCAAGGCGGAACGGGCGCAGGCGAGGGCAGACCGGCTGGCGAAGATCGACGCCAAAATCGATAACCTGCGCGCAAAACTGGAAAGCGCCATTGAGCGCAAGCGCCTCAAGATGCATGTGCGCCAGCAACAGCGGGAAGCCAAGATCCAGGCTCTGCAAAAGAAGGCCGATCAGTCCGAAGGAGAAATCCGCCGGCGCCAGGAGGCCCGAATCGCCGAGCTCCATCGCGATTATGAGGAGAGCAAAGCCCTGGGTTAGCGTCCTGCGCCCAGACCTGATGGCTGTAGTGATGAATTCGAACTGGGGTCCGGTTTTGCGGGCAGCTACCGGTTCTTCGCTATGGGAGGCCAAACGCGCTTTCGCCGTTGGGCAAGGACGTGCATCCTGATGGTGCTGGCGCGGAGCAGTGTGATGGAAGCGCAACAGCCCGCATCCGCCGGCGCACTGCCGGAGGTAACCAGGCAGAATGCGGTAGTCCCATGCCTGGAGCCGCCGCCGCTAATGAAGTGGAGTGATTATCAAGGGCCGTTCCGGAAGGGGGTGGGAATCTTCGCCCGGAAGTTGGAACGCAAATCGGTACACCAGCCACACTACAGACCGGGCACGTTGCTTTGCTCGTTTGAAGTGAAAGACAAGTTCAAACTGCTCATCCATGATACGTTCGATCCCGCCTCATTCTTTTCTGCCGGCTTCAACGCGACTATGGATCAGGCTGCCGACCGGGACCCCACCTTCGGACAGGGCGCTACAGGATATGGGAAACGCTTCGGCGTTGACTTCGCCGCGCAGACGACCTGGAGATTCTTCAAGGATTTCGCTTACCCAACAGTGTTTTCGGAGGATCCTCGTTACTACCGCCTGGGCCACGGAAGCCGCGGGAAACGCCTGTTTCATGCGGCGGCGCATGCCCTCGTCGCGTATCGCGATAGCGGCAAGTACATGTTCAATTTTTCCGAATGGCTGGGAACAGTTAGTGCCGTCGTTGTCACCAGCGCCTACCATCCCGGTGATGAGCATAGATTCGCCCCAGCCATGAGGCAAGTCGGTTTTTCCGTCATCCAGGATGTGGGTTTCGACGTGCTCCGGGAGTTTTGGCCTGAGATCGCCCGAAAGCTCCGGATGCCCTTCCGCGACATGCGGGAGCAGCCGGGAACAGAGACCCGTCGCTGAACAATAGCCAGCTAGGCGGGGTGCGGCTCGCCCAGGATGCAGCGCACCGTATCGCGAGCGATCAGCAGTTCTTCGTCGGTCGGAATCACCCAGGCCTGCAGCCTGGAATCGGCCGAACTAATTTGCCCTTCGCACCCGATGGTCTGCGCGTTTTGATTTGGATCGATGGTCAGCCCCGCCCACTCGAGGCCTTCGCAGATGCGCGCGCGAATCTCCGGTGCGTTCTCCCCGATGCCTCCTGTGAAAATCACCGCGTCCGCTCCGCCCATGCCCGCCAACAACGCTCCGATGTACTTCCGCGCCCTGTAGCAGAAGATCTCAATCGCCAGGCGGATGCGCCGGTTGTCGTGCTCGCGGAGTTCCTGCTGCAGCACTTTCATGTCGTTGGTGACGCCGGAGATTCCCAGTAACCCGGATTGGGTATTGAGCAGCGATTCCACTTCAGTGGGGGAGAGTCCTTCCTTGGTGGCAACCAGGCTCAGGATCGCCGGGTCGAGGTCGCCGGACCGGGTCCCCATCACCAGGCCTTCCAGCGGCGTCATGCCCATCGACGTGTCCACCGGCCGGCCGCCACGGACCGCTGTGGCGGAACAGCCATTGCCCAGGTGCAGCGTGACAACGTCGGTGTGCTCCCGCGCGAGCCGCCGAAGCGTCCGATAGCGGTACGCCACGTACCGGTTCGAAGTCCCATGGAACCCATAACGCCGGATGCGGTGCCGCGCGTACAAATGGTACGGCAATGCGTACAAGAATGCATGATCGGGAAGCGAAGTGTGAAACGCCGTATCGAACACCGCCACTTGCTGCATGCCGCGGCCAAATACCTCGCGCACCGCCAGGATGCCCTTTACGTTGTTGGGATTGTGCAGGGGCGCCAGGTCGATGCAGTCTTCAATCCGCTTCAACACCTCGTCGGTGACGATCGCCGACTCGCGAAACGACTCTCCGCCATGCACCACGCGATGTCCCACCGCGTGCACATCGCTCAAGCTGCCGATTTCCGCCACCCCCGACTTCTCCGAAGCCAGCCACCGTAGCACATAATCAAGCGCCGCCGAGATGTTGCGAATAGGAGCCGTGACTTTTTGCCGCGGGCCGGAGGGCGTCTCAATCGTAATGATGGCCTCACCGCCGATCCGTTCCACATAGCCCCGGCACAACCGTCCATCGGCGTCCCGCCGGATGCGTTCGAGGTCGGTCGCAATCACCTGAAACTTCAAACTGGAACTGCCCGCGTTGAGCACAAGAACATTCATAAACTCTCTCCATTCTCACAAATCCCGCCCAGCCACTGCTCTCGCGTAGGGGGATGCCGTTGGGGCCGCCAAAATAAGCCCCCGCAATCCCAGGAGCGAGATCGGGACGAGGGGGGTTCGGCTTACAGTTCCATGAGGTGACAAAGTGTTGGACACCGAGTCCAGAAGCGGGTTCGCTCTGTGCCGGTCGGCCAATGCCCAACACTATCACATCTTGGAAGTACTTTACTCGCAGCAGGTTAGATGAATTTTGGGTCGGCATCGGGATTTGGCCTGCGAGTTGCTCTATAGCAAACACGAAGGAGCATCTCATGATTCCCGAAAGCCAGCAATTGAAGGACAAAGTGTCTGCCGATTTTGAGAGCGATAAGAAGGCCTTTCATGACGCGATGGCGAAGGCCCAAAGCCAAATCGACGCCACCACCGCGGAGGTCAACAAACTCCGCGCCGAGTTGAAAACACAGACCGGCGAGGCCAAGACCAAAACCATGGCTCGTGTCGAAGAATTGACCAAGAGCCTCGATGCGACACGCAAAGAGCAACAGGTCCAGATCGAAGCGCGCCTGAAGAAATTCCACACCGACATCGACTCCCTCAACGCGGAACTCAAGCACGCGACTGCAGAGGGAAAGGTTGCGGCGGAAGCGAAGGCGAAAGTTGTCCGCGAAGAATACGACTCTGCGCGGCGCGCCCTGACCGCAAGTCTGGAGGCAGAACTCGTCGAATGCAAGGCGCGCATCAGCACCGCCTTTGATGTGGCGGCCGGGAAGAAGGCAGCCGCGACGGCCGCCATTCAGGCGAAGGTGGCAGACCTGCACGCCAAGCACGAGGCGGCCCAGAAGAAATTGCACGCCCTGAAGCAGGCGAACACGGCGGCTTTCGGCGAGATGCACCGCGGAGTGCAAGCCGCCATCGCCGAAGTCAAGACCGCGCTGCAGCATGCTCGCGCGGACATGGCCGCCGCTTCGTAGAGGAGGAACCCCCATGGAAAAAATGATCGTAGTCGTGTTTGACAACCAAGCGAAGGCCTTCGAGGGTTTGCACGCCCTCAGGGAGTTGGACCGTGACGGCGAGATCTCGGTTTACGAGGAGCAAATTGTCGCCAAGGAACCAAGCGGCGCTGTGCGGCTCATCGACAATCCCGATGATCTGGCTTTCCCGCTGATTGGCGGCGGCACCGCAGTGGGCGCCCTCGTGGGGCTTCTCGGCGGGCCGGCCGGCGCGCTGGTTGGCGCTGCCGCAGGCGCATTGATCGGTTCCGTCGGCGATATGGAACACGCGGGCGTGACTGACGAGTTCGTCGGCGACGTAACGACAGCGATGACACCCGGTAAGGTCGCCGTGGTTGCGGACATCACCGAGGAGTGGGTGACGCCTCTGGACACGCGGATGGAAGAGATTGGAGGCGTGGTGTTCCGGCGGGCTCGCACTCTGGTGAAGAACCTTCAGGACGACCGCGATGCGGCCGCTCATCGGGCTGAGCTGGAACAACTCAAGGCCGAAAGGGCGCAGGCAAGGGCAGACCGGCTGGCGAAAATCGACGCCAAGATCGACAGCTTGCGCACAAAACTGGAAAACGCCATTGAGCGCAAGCGCGTCAAGATGCAATTGCGCCAGCAGCAGCGGGACGCTAAGATCCAGGCCCTGAAAACGAAGGCCGATCAGTCAAAGGGAGAAATCCGCCGGCGCCAGGAGGCGCGAATCGCCGAGGTCCGCCGCGATTATGCGGAAAAGATCTCGGTTTGACGCTAGTTGCATGCTAATTAGGTTCGGATTCGATGACTCCCTCGGTACCGGTGACACCTCCGAATCGAAGCCCACTCGAACCGGCGAGTTGGAGAGATAGCCGCAGGGTTGGCCTGCTGGTCCTCGGCATCGCCATAGCGGCCTTGTTGCCTGCCGCGTATCGGATGGCGCGACCATTCCTAACCGCATTCGTGCTAGCCGCAATTCTGGCCGTAGTTCTTGATCCACTGCAAAAGCGAGCCAGTCGCCTCGTAAAGCGCCCTTCGGTGGCAGCCTTGATCACGACCCTGGTGGCTGTGGGACCGATCGTGACAGTCATTCTGCTCGCCGGTACGGCGATCACCCGTGAAATCAAATCCGGTGCCTTTGACGCCATTTTGCGCGCAGCGGAGGGGCTGACCGCGGGCGCTTCGATCGATCGTCACGCCATTCAACAAGCGGTGGCGGACCTCACCCGGGTTGCGGGAGGTCTTTTCACGGGTGCATTGGCGGTGGTGTTTCTCTACGTGGTGCTGGTATACGGAAAAGGCTGGGTATCGCAGTTGGCGGCGATGCTTCCACTTGACACCTCTGTGACCAATAGAATCCTTGCCACCATCCGCGACGCGATCGTGGCGAACGTGGACGGTATTCTCGCTATGAGCGTCGTAGAGGCCATTCTGTTCGGAATCATCTTTTGGATTGCAGGCATCGGCTTGCCCGCCATGTGGGGCGCCCTCGCTGGACTCGCATCCATGATTCCCCTCATAGGCGCCGCAGCTGTCTGGCTGCCTGTTACGGTCACATTGGCGATTCACGGAACCTATGTTAAAGCGGCGCTGGTGGGTGTAGTGTGCTTCGCCGGGCAACAGGCGGTGGCGCTGTTGCTGGTTCCGCGAATAGTAGGCACTCGGCTCCGCCAGCCTCCACTGCTCATTGCGCTCTCTGTGTTGGGGGCCACGAATGCTTTTGGAGCGCTGGGCATTTTGCTGGGACCTGTCATAGTCTCCATTTTGGCAGCGCTCGTGCGGGAGTTTCGGCTTCAATTGCGACCGAACACCGATTGATTCCTATGAAACGGACAAAGGCCGGTCCTTCACTATCGCGAACTTCCGCATCTTGTACATGAGTGTCGACCGGGCAACTCCGAGGCGCGCGGCTGCGCCATGCGGTCCGGCGATTACCCAATTGGCTTTCTGAATGGCCTTCAGAATATGTTCGCGTTCGCATTCCTTCAGCGTCGTCGGTCCGGCGACACTCCTTTTCTTAAACAGTTCCGGTACCGGCGGATTCAGGACGCGGCCAGTGGTCAGGATAACCGAGCGTTCCACAAAGTTCTGCAATTCGCGAATGTTCCCCGGCCAGTCATATTGCAACAGCGCCTTCATGGCCTCCGGGGGAATCTTCTCGATATGCTTGTTCATCCGCTGTGCGTAGGTGCTTACGAAGTGTGCCACCAGCAACGGAATGTCTTCACGCCTGTCGCGCAGGGGGGGAATGAGAATTGGAAACACCTTGAGCCGGTAATAAAGATCCCGCCGGAACAGCTTTTCAGAAACCAGGCGGTCCAGGTCTTGATTCGTGGCGGCCACCACCCGCACGCTAACATGTTGCGTGATTGTGCCACCAAGTCTTTCGAACTCCTGCTCCTGCAAGACTCGCAGCAGCTTCGCCTGGAGCTCGAGCGGCATATCGCCGATCTCATCCATAAACAGCGTGCCCTGGTCGGCCGCCTCGAAACGGCCGATTTTTCGCATCACAGCCCCCGTGAAGGCGCCTTTTTCGTGTCCGAAGATCTCACTTTCGAGCAGTTCCCGAGGTATGGCGGCGCAGTTCATTTTCACGAAAGCGCCAGCCCGCCGCCTGCTGTGGAGGTGAATGGCACGTGCGATCAGTTCTTTGCCGGTCCCGGTTTCTCCTTCGATGAGAACTGTGGAGTCCGTCGGCGCCACAGTTCGAACGTGATGCAAGACTTCGCTCAGAGCCGTGCTGCGTCCTACGATATCCTCAAAACCGTCTCCTTCTTTGGTTGCAGAGTGCTCTGGCGCAACTAACGGCTCGATCGGAATGGCAGAGCCGTAGTCCCTGGGTGTCGCCTTGGACGGCAGGACCGCAAGGCTATGCGAAGATCGGCGGAACGAGTTCGCCTCCTCTCGATCCAAAACGATGACGCTGTTGCAACCCATCTTGATACCCTCTTCCTTTCAATAAGGCTCGAAGCCCAGATACCTGCTTACGATAGCTAAAGTGAGGATATCGGACTTGAGGGTTGCGGTCGTGAGATTGAAGTCAGGTTTTGGTGGAAGAAGCGCTTGCGTCGGGTTTGCCGGTTTCCTGGCGAGCTGGAAGAAGCAGAAGGTGACCGTGCGAAAAACGTGGAAGAAATCGCCCTTAGCGCCATCTGCGGTGAGCGGATAGAGATGCCCTGATTTGATGTAAGCTATTGAAATCACGGCAAGTCTATGGAGCCAAAGGACGGCCACCTCCTGCCTGGGGTGCACGAGGCCTAGCGATTCGAATGCTACCGTGTTGTGCGCAGAGAAGACCGCTGGTCGGTTCCTCTAGTGGCGATTTCTAGGCTTTTGGGTTCGACTTCGATGTGCCAGGCGTCACAGTGGTTGTCACGCGACGGGGCTCGAAGTTGTCGGCGACCTTGGGGTCGAGCTTGCCATGCCGGCTGAATGTTTCATATGAACCTCTTGAAATGAGCAGGATCAGCGGGCGCGGCGCAGATCTTCCTGAACGCCGGCGATGAAATCGACGCCCGCCGAGTTGAATCGCTCCAGGCGAACGCTGTCGCCGATATTCAGCCAGAACTCGTCCTTGGGGTTGTACACCGGCCAGTTGGTCAGCCCCGGACCGTTCGGGTTGCCCGCCTTGGCGAAGTTGGTCCAGTAGGTAGAGAGCGTATCGGCGACCTTACGGTCCAGTTCGGTCCACGGGTAGTCCTTCATGCGGAGGTTGTTGAAAACGTAGATCACCTCCGAGAAGTGCACCGCCCCTACTGGTGCACGCGGGTTGTTGCCATTGCCCTCCGGATGGGGCGGCACATGGCTGAAGAGGTAGATCCACGCCGGCATCTTTCCGGTGGTGGACTGTAGCCTAGCCCACGTGCGATGGCCGGCGAAGTTGATGTCGCGGTAGACGTCGTGGTAGGCCTGCTTCGCCTGGGCATCGTCGCGAGCCGGATAGAGCTTCAACAGCGTATCGGCCTTGTCGCCAAAGGTCTGTCTGGCCCACGCAACGTAAGTGGCGAGCGAATCGGGCGCGGCCCCTCGTCCGCCCCCACCGGGCGGGGCCGCGGCGCCGATACCGCTGATGTTGCCGCCCTCGTCGTTGGTCGCGCCGGTGATCAGAGCAATGTCGTTCTGCTTCCCCTGCGAATAGGTTGTGTAAAGGTCTTGAGGGAGGAACCAGCCGTTGACAATCGCGCCGTTCAAACCTTGCGGGGTCTTGATTGAAGCTTCGAGCAGTTCCTCGGCGGGCGCGGCGCGGAGCGCGGCGAGGGATGTCTTGCCGATGCTGTTCGCAAACTCCACGCCGTTGGACTCCGCCTCGGCGAGGGTGAGCACGCGGCCGAACGTAGTGTGCGACTCGGCGATCACCCCGCGAACCAACCCCTTCAGCAACGGCGACGCGGCCAGGAAGTTCACGCTGCGGCTCCCGCCCGATTCTCCCCAGATCGTGATTTTGGAGGGATCGCCGCCGAACTGCGCGATATTGTTCTTCACCCACTGAATGCCGGCCAGTTGGTCGAGCGACCCGTAGTTCCCCGCGGTGTGATGCGGCGATTCCTTCGCCAGTTCGGGATGTGCGAACCAGCCGAACACGTTGACGCGGTAGTTCATGCTGACCACCACCACGCCCTTCTTCGCGATGGCGTTGCCGTCGTATATGGGCTCAGCGGTTGACCCGGATACGCCCCCGCCGCCGTAGATCCAGACCAGCACGGGAAGCCTTTCACTGGCCGACGACGCCGGAGTCCACACATTGAGATACAGGCAATCCTCGCTGCTGTTGATCAGGCCGCGATTCCATGAGCCGCTGTTGGGGCTCTGTGCGCGCTGCATGCAGGCGGGAGAAAACCGGTCGGCCGCGCGAACGCCTCGCCACGGGGCAACCGGCTGCGGCGGACGCCATCGCAGGCTACCGACCGGAGGCGCAGCGAATGGAATGCCGAGGTACTCGCGGATCCCCCAGCCCCATCCTGGTGTGCCGGAGATCAGCCCGCCTTCAATCTTGATGGGCTCCTGAATCGCGCCCAAGAGCGGCAATGCCAGAAGCCCAGCCAGGCTCAAACAGGTAATGCGCATAATTCCCATCCTAACGGAAGAGCAACTGCGTGAAGTCCCTCAGATAAAGCCGCCAGTTGATCCAGGTATGGCCGCCCTCCGTTTCGTGATACTCATGGCGAATGTTGTGCGCCTTCAGCGTGTCCGAGAGCCGCTTAGGTCCATCGCCCACGGTGCGATCGTCTTTGCCGACGCCGATCCAGAAGAGATTCACCTGCTTGTTGGTCTTCTCGGGATTGGCAAAGAAGGCCGCGTTGCGCTCGACGAAATCGGAGTTCACGCCGGCGTTGACGCCTTCCTGCAGTCCCATACTGAATACGCCGATCCAGGCGAACTTGTCGAGGTTGGAGGGCGCCGCGCGCAGCGTCTCCGCCCCACCCATGGAAAGGCCCGCGATGGCGCGATTCTCGCGGGTGGCCAGAACACGGTAGGTGGATTCCACGTGCGGGATAATGCCGGTGAGCAGATCGCTGACGAAGGCATCGTGCAGTTTGGAGATGGTCGCAATGCGCGCCGCGATCGCCTCCGGCGTGGCCGCACCACGCCCTCCGGGCCCGCCGCCTCCCATGGGATTGGTCACTCCGGGCAGGGTAATGCTGCCGTTGGGCATGACCACGATCATTGGCTTGATCTTCCCCACCGCCAGCAGATTGTCCAGGATGAAGCCTGCGCAGCCGATGGTGCTCCAGCCCGAATCCTCGTCGCCGCCGCCGTGTATCAGATAGAGCACGGGATACTCCGCGCTGCCACGCTCGTACCCCGGGGGCGTGTAGACGTGCATGCGGCGCGGTCCGCCGAGCGTCTTCGAGTCGTACCAGACGGCGCGGACCTCGCCGTGCGGTACCGGCTGCACGTCTTCGTATGCCGCTTCCGGTCCCGGCACCAGGAACATACTGTCGAGGCTGGAGACACCCTGCTTGACCATCGGGTTCCTCGGGTCGATGGTGCGCACGCCGTCCACGTTGAAGGAGTAGCTGTAGAAATCGGGCACGAGCGGCCCGACAGTGAGCGACCAGATTCTCTCATCGTCCTTCTGCATGGGACCGGCTGTCCCGCGGCCTTGCGTTACGAAATCGCCGGTCAGCGTCACCGCGCTGGCTTTTGGCGCGTAGATGCGGAACACCACCCGGTGATCGGGCAGGACCTCCGTCGATTTCAGGTTGAGGTTGGGATTCGGCTGCCCGCCGGGCGGCTGGGCGAATGTCGCGGCCACTAACAGGGTCGCGAGCATGAGAGTTCGGAACATGATTTCTCCTAACGGAATAGCTTGGGCGCCAGATCGGCCAGCGAGTGCCGCCACACCTTCCATTCGTGCGCTCCGGGAAACGCCGCGAACGTCACATTAATCTTGTGGCTTTGGAAGTCCTCGAGCGCTTTCTTCTGGAAGGGCATGCGCGGATCTTCCGTGCCGCACGACATGTAGAACAGCTTGAGCTTTTTGTTGGTTGCCGCCGGATTCTTGTAGAAGCCCGGCGAAATCTTCTCGATATCGAACTGCCCGTACCCGGTGACGCCGCCGAAGATGCCGGAGCTGAACTCGGCGATCCAGGCGAACGTCTCCAGGCTGCCGAGCCCCACGTTCAGCGTGGTTCCGCCGCCCGCCGAGAGCCCGGCGATCGCCCGGCTCTCACGGTTCTCGATGGTCCGGTAGTGCCTGGACACGAACGGGATGATGTCTTCGAGGAGTTCGCGCTGGAGCAGCGGGTAGTTCGCTCCGCCGGCGCCCGTCGCGGGAGGCGGTGAAGCGCCTGCGGCCGCCGTCACACCCGGTGCAGGCGTTCCGGGCACGTTATTCGGCATGACGATCAGCATCGGCACCGCCTTCTTCTGTGCGATCAGGTTGTCCAGGATCACGCCCGCACGGCCGTCGCGGCTCCAGTCCTGCTCGGCGCCGCCGCCCCCGTGCCAAAGGTACAGCACCGGGAAGCGCTTCACGGGCTGGCTGTAGTAATCGGGCGGAACGTAGATGTAGAGCCCGCGTTGCGTCTTGCTTACGCCAGACGCATAGGTATGAACGTCGATCGAACCGTGCGGCACCTCCTGTACCTGGTCGAAGCGGGGCGGATCGCCAGGGACTTCTACCACGCTGGCATCGATCGACGCCCCCACCTTCACCACCGGGTTTGCCAGATCGATCATCTTAGTGCCATCGACCAGGAACGAGTAAGTGTAGATCTCGGGCTCGACCGGACCAATGGTGACGCTCCAGACACCGTCCTCACCCTTCGTCATGGGGTGCGTTTGCGGGTTGCCTTCGCTAAACCGCAAGACGGCCTCCGTGGCTTTTGGCGCGCTGATTCGGAAGGTGATGCGATGGTCGGGGAGCACCTCCGGCGAGGCGATGCGACGGGTGCCCTGCTGCGCGAAGGCCGCGGCCCCGAATACAAGGGCGAGTGTGAACCTGCTCATGAATGATGCTCCAATTCCTTTCGCTGCATCGGACTTCCATTATATGGTCCAGAATTCGTCGCGTGTGGGAACGAACTGGACCGGCAACTCGGGGACAATCGGCTTGACATCGGAAGATACGGAAGTGCAGGCGTTCAAACCTGGGGCCTTCGCCTATGTCACCAAGCCGGTGGAACCGGACGACCTGTCGCAATTGGTAGCTGACGGCTTGGCGCATCGGTGCGCAGGGGCATCAACCATGGCGCTGGCACATCCTCCCCCGGCACAGGCTCTTTCAACATCCTCGATCGCCGCGTTAGCCATCAGCGCCACTCCCACTCGATGAATCCGGGCTTCACCGCGGTCATGGCGTTGACGATGAGCTCCACCAGGCCTCCGTACAGGATTCGGTGGTTCTCCCACAGTCCATAATATGCCAGCATGTCGCGGAACTGGCCCTTGCAGTTGCTGCAAGGTGCGCAAAGGTATTTCGGGATTGACGGGTCGAGAGAGTCCTGAAACGCGTTCAGCACCTGCTCGAGCTTCTTGCGCCCCGAGACGTGAAATCGCCAATCCGGGAAATTGTGTCCACTCATGATGGCGAACCCGCTTCCGCCGCCGCAGCAGTAGTTATCGACGCCGTGGGGTTCCATCTCGCGGAACTGGGGGCAGATCGCCCGCAGAATTTCGCGTTGAGGCTCCACCACTCCCATGAGCCGCACTAAGTTGCAAGGATCATGCAAGGTGACCGGGAAGTTGTTGCGCGCGGGATCTAGCCGCAGGCGGCCGCTGGCGACGATATCGCGGAGCAGAGTCAGAGAACTGACGCGCGGCATGTTGAGGTCCCCGCCCAAGATGCGATCGGCTACCACCGCCAGGGCTTTATGTGCGTGGCCGCACTCGCCCAGCACAATGCGCTTGACCTTGAGCTTGCGGGCGGCCTCGGCGTGCCTGAGGGCCACGCGCGCGAACTGGGCGTCGTCGTACCACAGACCGTAGTTGATGGAATCGTAGGCCGCCAGTTCGGAAGACATGGTCCAGGAAATACCCGCGGCGTTGAAAATGAGGGCAAACGCCCCGGGGTTCTCCGGCCACGCAAGAATCTCCCCAGCGTTGTGGATCAGCAGGACGTTGGCGCCTTCCACATCCCACGGCGTCTTGACTTCGACGCCGGTCTTCTCGCTGGTGTCTTCGTCGATGAAGGCGATGTTGTCTTTCACCGCCTCAGCGTTCATGCCGGTAGACGAGCCCACCCTCAACTGGAGCATCGAGCCGTTGTCGTGAAGCTCCTTGGGCGCGATGCCCATCTCCTGGCTGAAGAGCTTGCGAAGTTCGTGGGCTACCAAGCCGTTGTCTGCACCGATGGGGCAGGTTTGGGCGCACCGGCGGCAGAGATTGCAGCGGTATGCCAATTCGGCTAAGCGCGCGACCAACGGCCAGTTCAAGTCGATCTCGCCGTGCTGCCAGGCGGAAAGCAGGCCGCCGCGGCGCACGTACTTGAAATACAGGCGGCGCATGATCTCGGAGCGAAACGTGGGGCGGTACAGCTCGTTGTTCCCGCTGGCTTCGAAAACATGGCAGGCATCCGAGCAGGTCTGACACCGGGCACAATGCTCCATGGTCAAAAGCAGTGGCTGCAAGAAGGTCCAGTTATTCTCACGCGAAAAGAGCTTGTCGAGGCCCGAAAGGAATCTGCCGACCAACTCGCGTTCCTCGGCGGCGCTCTTCGGCTGCGGAAAACTTAGGGCGCACGTGTCGTCGAGTCCGCATTCATAGCGCTCGCGAGCCTGGGCGGAGAGGGGGAGAAATGCGTGGTCTTTGGCTGGGTCTTCGAGCGGCGGCGGAAGCCGCATGAGTTCCGCGTTTTCGAGATGGACCAGCGGATCCCAGCCGGGCCGGGACATGTCGGAGAGGCTGACCGGGGGTCTCATTTGGCCGCTCCTTTGGCCGGATTCGACGTGGCGATCTCCGCCCACGTACGACCGCCAGCGGCGATATGGGGCGCCGACCAGGTGGGCCGGTACATCAGGTATTCGGCCATGCGCCTCTCGATGCTTCCGCCTGGGACGTTGGCTCTTTCATCCCAGCGCACCCGGTGATAGGTGAAGTACTTAGCGATGAAGTGGGCCATGTGGGTCATGGGAATGTAGGTCAACAGGACCGCGCCAGCCGCCATTCCGGCTGCCAAGACAACGGGCAATTTCACATTGGTATCGAATGTCGCCACGCCGCGCAGGATGGCCAGCGGGCCGGGAGAACCGGCGGGCCGCAACAACTGGCCGGCGAGTAACAAGGCGAGGGTCGCGACGAAAAATACGAGATTCAGGAAATCGCCAAGGCTCGAGTACCGTCTGAGTTCAGGGACGGCCAGACGCCTTACCAACAGACCCAGCGCTCCAGCCAAGGCCAGGACAGCGCCCGCAGTTCCGCAGACTACGTAGATGGGGTGCAGGGCAGCGAATAACGTAACGGGCGCCACGGCAGCACAGCCGAGAAGCACCACCCCTGCGGCGAGCAGGTAAAGGCCAAAGTGGAATGGAAAGGAAACGAACCACATCGGCCGGTTGAATTCCCACAACCCCTTCAGAAACAGGATCTCCGGGACCATGATTCTCAGCTCGCCGGATGAGCCATGCGGAACCGGGTAGATCTCCCACCGGAGATGCAGCGGCTGTCTGGAGTAACGTATGGCTCGAACGATGCAGCCGGCGAGAAACGCGATCCCGCCGGCATACACAAGCCAGTACAGGAGGATGGCGCCCATGGGAAACACGCCCCCGTTCAGGATTTGGAGGAACTGCCGGTGGCAGCCCCGTGCAGCTTCACTTCGACCTTCTTCTCCAGGGTATCGTAGTACTCCTTGAGAATGGCAATGACTTCGGGCTTGGAGAACTCGGCCGGCACGGGCTTGCCCGCGCTCATGAGCTTGCGCAGGAGCGTTCCGGAGAGCAGCAGGCGCGCGCCGCCTTTGTAGTTTCCGGCCTCGTCGATCACCGCTTTGCTCGAGTGCGGGCAAGTCTTCATGGAGGCCATGGTGCCGCACTCGTAGCAGTAGAAGGTCCAGTCCATGCACAGCGGCTGGAGCAGCAGCGCGCCGGGCGGGATTTCGTTGAAGATTTTCTGCGCGTCGAAGGGGCCGTAATAATCGCCGACCCCGGCGTGATCGCGGCCCACGATGAGGTGCGTGCATCCGTAGTTCTGGCGGAACACGGCGTGCAGGAGGGCTTCGCGCGGCCCCGCGTAGCGCATCTCCATCGGGTAGCCTCCCTGGATTACGCGATCCTTGCGGAAATACTTGTTCACCAGCGCGTCGATAGCCTTGACGCGGGTTTCGGCGGGGATGTCGCCGGGCTTGAGCTTGCCAACAAGCTGATGGATGTAGACACCGTCACATACTTCGATGGCAATCCAGGCCAGATAGGCGTGGGAATTATGCATCGGATTGCGAAGTTGGAGCGCCGCGACGGTGGTCCAGCCACGCTCAGCGAACGCCTGGCGAGCCTCGGCCGGACGTTGGTAGATGCCCTTGAACATCTCGGGAAAGAAGGATTCGGAGACCACCTTCACGGGACCCGCGAGATTGACGGCTCCCTGCTCCAGCACCTTTTGCACGCCAGGATGCGCCGGGTCCGCCGTCCGGAACACCTGCTGGCATTCGTACTCCTTGTCGATCGCGTACTTCTCGGCGATCTTCATGGTGCCCATGATGGTCTCGGTCTCGACATCCCACAGCGCCACCTCGTCGCCGACGGCAACGGACTTGGCATAGTCCTCCCCGGCAGACAAGGTAATAGGAATCGGCCAGAAAAGTCCATTCTTACTGGCCATGCGGTAGGACTCGCAGCAGCCATGCCAGTCGTCGCGCCCCATGAAACCGTCCAGGGGAGTGAACGCGCCAATGCCCATCATGATGAGGTCGCCGGTTTCCCGGCTGGTCATCGGCACTCTCTTCAGATGTTCGGCCTTGAGGACCTCTTCCCGCCTGGCTTCGCCCTCCAGAAGAAGGGGACGCAACTCTCCGCCCCCATGTGGAAGAATCAGGTTACTCATCGATCGCCTCCTGTCCGAAAAACCTCTTACAGACGCTGGAACCGGACCCTGCCGAAGCACACGCCTGAACGGCCCGGCATCCCATTACCTCGACCCGACCGGGCTGGCCGGCCCGGAAGCGGCTGTCCGCAACAGCGACAGGGCGGAGGCGAGTTCCACCGCGAGCCTGCCGGTGTGTGTCTCCTGGAAGACCCGTAAGAGTTCATCGTAATACCAGAACTGGTCGCCCCGACTCTTGGTGCGGAAGCGCTCCCACAGGCGCTCCCCGTGCTCCCGGTAATCGGCCAGAATTGACCTGATGTTGTCTACCTTGTCGGCGCACGCGACACGCCGCACGGATTCATTCGCCGTGGCAAAGCGATTGATGTAAGCCTGCTTCCGCGGTTTCCAGGCGTGAACTTCTTGCTTGTCGTATCCTTCATCGTCGGTGCATGCATCGACAATTTCCAGAACTCTCCCGCCAAACTGAGCGGCGATTTCCGCTCGCAGCGCGTCACGGCCGCCGGGATATCGATCTCCATGATCTTCGATCGAGTCGTGGAGCAGCGCGGCGATCGCCTCGTCCTCGCTTCCGCGGTCTACCAGGACGAGGCTGGCAACTCCCAGGAGGTGGCTCATGTAAGGGACGTCCCCTCCCTTGCGCATCTGATGCCGATGCAGCCGCGAAGCGAAGAGCAGGGCGGAATCGAATCGTTCAGTCAGCATGGACTATTCTCATTTCCGGCGCACGCCACGGAATACCGATCTTATCAGGAGTAGCGGGCCGGAATATGCGTAATTGTAGCCAGTCTCGTGTTATTCTATTCCGGAAGGATGTCCTCCCTCCATGCATGAAGGTTTCACCCTTTGGTTCACGGGCCTCTCTGGTGCGGGCAAGAGCACCATCTCGTCGATCATCTTCGATCGTTTGCGGGGGCATGAAGCCAAGGTGGAGATCCTGGATGGCGATGTAGTGCGCACCCACCTGTCCAAAGGGCTCGGCTTCTCCAAGGAAGACCGCGATACCAACATTCGCCGCATAGGCTTTGTGTGCGAACTGCTCTCGCGCAACGGCGTGATCGCCATTGGCGCGGCCATCTCTCCCTACAGATCGATTCGCGACGAGATCAGATCCCGAGTCCCGAACTTCGTTGAGGTCTATGTGGAGTGTCCTCTCGACGTTCTGATTGCGCGCGATGCCAAGGGCCTTTATAAGAAGGCGTTGGCTGGAGAACTTCCGCAGTTCACCGGGGTATCGGACCCTTACGAACCGCCGCTGAATCCGGAAGTGACGGTCCACACAGCCGTCGAAAGCCCCGAGCAAAGCGCCGACAAGGTCTGGGAGACAATACACCGGTTGGGACTCGTGAGCTTCGATCGCGGCAAGTGAATTGCGCCTACGCGGGATGCGCCTGGGCGCGGATCTGATCGAGGCGACAGGCGGCATCTGACAACAGGTAGTGCACCAGGGGGTTCATGCCTTGGGCCGCGGCGTCGGGATGGGCGTTCAAGTAGGCTTCGCAATCGAAGAGGGGGTGGGGGCTGGCGGCGCCGGCGCCGCCCTCCGGAAAATGCGCGAGCAGGCCCAGGTTCGCAAACCGCTCGCCGAAGCTGTGGTCCAGAATGTCTTCGATGGTCGAGCCAGCATTCTTGAAAATGTGATAGTGAAGAATGGCCAACCGCATGAGGGCCGAACCGAGCATGCGATAATAGCACGTTTGACATTCCTGCTCGGATTCCTCATAGCCGCGGCGGTCGGTCTGACGGGGGTGGGAGCCGGAACACTGACGGCGCCGCTGCTCATTCTGGTTTTCCACCAGCCGCCCGCCGCGGCGGTGGCAACGGCGCTGGTGTTCACCATGGCGATCAAGGTGGCGGTGACGCCGTTGTACATTCAACGCCGACAGGTGAATGCGCGCGTGCTGGGAGCGATGTGCGGCGGCGGCGTCCCGGGCGTGCTGGCGGGAACGCTGCTGCTCTCCTATCTCGACGTGCACCGCTACCAGCGCGCGGTGCTGCTGCTGGTGGGGACGATGGTGGCGGGCATGGCGCTCTACAACCTCTACCAGCTGGTGCGGCGCGGTGGCGCCGTCTCGGGAACCAACCGCCTCGGGTGGGTGGCGGCAGTGGCCGTGCCGATCGGAGCGGAAGTGGGGTTCTCGTCGGCGGGCGCGGGCGCGCTGGGGTCGCTGGTGCTGCTGAATCTCACCAGCCTGACGCCCGCGCAGGTGGTGGGGACGGACCTGTGCTTTGGTCTGGTGGTTTCGAGTGTCGGCGGGGCGTGGCACCTTTCCGCGGGCGATTACAATGCGACGCTTCTGCGGGGACTGGCTCTGGGCGGGCTGGCCGGAGTGCTGCTGGGCGCGCGGCTCTCCTCGATTCTGCCGGCGCGTCCGCTGCGCGTGGCGCTCTCGGTGGCGCTTCTCGGGCTGGGGTTGGAACTCTGCTGGAAGGCTTGTTTTTGAACCGTGCGGTGGTCCGACCACCACTTAGGCGCCGCGGGCTGCACTCAGGATGGCGCGCGCCCACTGCGGTGTGCCCAGAGCATGAAGATGCGTGTAGGACGCCCAAACATTGGATGTCACCACCGCGTCACGGCCGGCGAAACACCCTGTCCCGCGGTGGACTGCGCAAGCCGTCGCAGGCGCGTCGCCATCCAGGACGATTCTCGAGTAGTGAAACTCATGGCCCCGGAGGCGGGTTCCCATCGGGAAGAACGGACTAGCCGTATCCACCAGGAGCTCGGTGTATCCGTGACCCTGGGGAACGTCGCATACCTCGACGTCGAAACCCAGCACTCCCGACATTTCGTACTTGGATCCGCGCCAGGTTAGGGCGCGCGCCAGTAGTATCAACCCTCCGCACTCCGCATAGACCGGCAAGCCGGCACGGGCTCGGTGACG
The DNA here is from genome assembly GCA_963768385.1 of Bryobacterales bacterium. Lineage (GTDB taxonomy): Bacteria > Acidobacteriota > Terriglobia > Bryobacterales > Bryobacteraceae > Fen-178. The sequence goes on along the minus strand of CAVYHQ010000007.1, from coordinate 192,480 downwards.
AATCGAAGCGAGAAAACTCGAGTTTCCGGACAACGTTTCCGCATGGGTCTCGGGAAAGCCGCCGCCGATGTACAGAGCATTCAGTCCGTCCGGAAGCGAGGCTGAGGTCAGCGCGGAAATGGCGACAAGCCTGGCGCCCGCGGCTTGAAGAGCCTCCAGGTTCTCAGGGTAATAGAAGCTGAACGCGGCGTCGTCGAGATAGCCAATGGTGAGGCCGTCGCCGGCGGGCGGTTCGCGGAGCGGAACGGGCGCCATCGCGATGGGCGGCGTCTGGCGCGCAATGGCGATCAGCCGGTTGAAATCGAGACGGCCAGACACGAGGCCCAACAAGTCTTGAGCCAAGACGTCACGGTGTGGATGCTCGCGAGGGGTAACGAGACCGAGGTGGCGCGTGGGGAGGAGCATGCCGCCTCCGGCGCGCGGAATCGCCCCGAGGACCGGAATGTCGCATACCGATTCGATGGCTTCCCGCACGATGCGTTCGTGGCGGGCTCCACTGACCTGGTTGACGACGACGCCGGCGATGCGGACATCGGGGTCCAGCCGCTGACACCCCAGCACCAATGCGGCCGCCGTGCGCGTCACCTTGGTGGCGTTGACCACCAGCACCACAGGGGCCTGCAGGGCTTTGGCCAGTTCCGCCGTACTGTGGGTCCCACGCGCATCCGCACCGTCGTACAGACCACGGTTGCCTTCGACCAGGTTGAACCCGCCAGATACGGCGTTGCTCGCGAAGGAACCGACGACGCGCTCGAACCCCATCAGGTAGGTATCCAGGTTCCTGGCGGGCTTGTGGGAGGCCCATTCGAGCCAGGCCGAGTCGATGTAGTCAGGCCCCTTCTTGAATGCCCGGACGGGGATGCCTCTCCGCCCGGCTTCGAGTAACAACGCGAGTGAGACGAGAGTCTTGCCCGACTCTCCCGAAAGGCCGGCGACCACGAGACGCGGCAAGTCGGCCATGGCCGCGGCGCTATCCAGTGTCATTCAAGCATCCGGAGTGGACCCCTCTTTAGGCGGCAACACGATATAAGAGGCCCCCAGGTAAGTGTAGACACAACGCCCCGAGTCGATCAGGATGCGAATCGCCTGCTTGCAATCCGCCTTGCTGCACGCGGATTCGCCGTGCCGGGCGATCATCTCCTTGGTCAGGTCGCCCGCTTTCAGATTCCTCTTGCCGGCGTACTCGCAAACCAGGGCATACATTTCGCCGGCCAGAGCCTCGATTGTTACGGGCATGAAGCCCTCCCATTTCAGATGTAAAGACCCAACTCAATGCTATGGCGTGTCTGGCGCGCGGTCAAGTGCAAGAGTCCTGCGGTGACCGGCAGCCTGTTTCCGGCGAGTGTGCTGGAACCGCTGTTCTTCGCCATCTCTGGTTTCGCTCTGCTAGCATTTGGTGTGGGAGTTGCGCTGCGTGTCCGTGAACTGCGCGAGGCTGTTCGCGCACCCTGCCTGCCGCACGGTGGCGCTGGCAAGTTTCAGGAAATCAAAATGGGCGTTCATGGGAGAACATATGGCTGAAAACGGAAAGCCGAACACAACGCTGCTGGACGAGCTGGAAAAAGGCCCCTGGCCAAGCTTCGTGACGGAAATCAAGAAGACCAGCGACGTCAGCCCCATGTGCGACGATCTGCTGGGGCAGCTCGAACTCTCCTACGAGGAAAAGAAGGGCCACTGGAAGCACGGCGGCATGGTGGGCGTGCTCGGTTATGGGGGCGGAGTGATCGGCCGCTACAGCGACATCCCCGAGCAGTTCCCGCAGGTGGCCCACTTCCACACCATGCGCGTCAACCAGCCCTCCGGCTGGTTCTACACCAGCGACGCACTGCGGACCCTGTGCGGCATCTGGGAAAGGCACGGTTCCGGCCTGACCAATATGCACGGTTCCACCGGGGACATCATCTTCCTGGGGACCAGAACCGACCAACTGGAACCAGCCTTCGCGGAACTCACTGCGGCCGGTTTCGACCTGGGCGGCTCCGGATCGTGCATGCGGACGCCCTCCTGCTGCGTGGGGCCAGCCCGGTGCGAGTGGGCCTGTTACGACACCTTGAAGCTGTGCAACGACCTGACCCAGGCGTATCAGGACGAGCTGCACCGCCCCCCGTTCCCATACAAGTTCAAGATCAAGTGCGCCGGGTGTCCCAACGACTGCGTCGCGTCGGTGGCGCGGGCGGACCTCTCGGTCATCGGCATATGGAAGGACGAAATCCAGCAGGACGATGCGGCAGTGGCCGAGTACGCCGCGGCGGGCCTGGACATCCAGAAGGATGTCTGCGACCGCTGCCCCAGCCGCGCGATGAGCTGGGATGGCAAGCAACTGGCCATCGAAAACAGCGAGTGCGTCCGCTGTATGCACTGCATCAACGTCATGCCCAAGGCCCTGCGGCCGGGCAAGGAGCGCGGAGCGGCCCTTCTCATCGGTTCCAAGGCCCCCATCGTGCAAGGGGCCCTGTTGTCGTCCGTGCTGGTGCCCTTCGTTCCCGAGGCGGAACTGCTCGAAACACTGCAAGAGTTGATCAAGCGCGTGTGGGAGTTCTGGGACGAGTACGGCCAGAACCGCGAGAGGGTCGGCGAACTCATCCAGCGACTCGGCATGGCCAGTTTTCTGGACGCCATCGGTCTCGATCCGGTGCCGGAGATGGTCACGGCGCCGCGCGACAACCCCTACATCTATTTCCAAGACACAAAGGAAACCAGTGAGGAGGCGAAATGACACCGACACCGACACCGAAACGAATCACGGACATCGGCCCGCCGAATTACGAGAAGTTCTTGCCGCCGGTCGTCAAGAGGAACTACGGGCAGTGGAAGTACCATGAGAGCCTCGCTCCCGGAGTGCTCTGCCATGTCGCCGAGTCCGGCGAAAAGCTTTATACCGTGCGGGCCGGTTCGCCGCGCCTGCTGAGCGTGCATACTATCCGCCTTTTCGCCGATCTCGCCGACAAGTACTGCGGTGGCTTTCTTCGCTTCACCAGCCGCAACAACGTGGAGTTTCTGCTTACCGATCCCGCCAATATCGAGCCCCTGAAACAGGATCTGCAAAAGGCGGGCTACCCGGTAGGCGGAACGAACAACAGCATCAGCAATGTCGTTCACACCCAGGGTTGGGTGCATTGCCACTCCTCCGCCACCGATGCCTCCGGCCTGGTGAAGTCCATGATGGATGCGCTGTTCCCCTACTTCGTGGAGGAAAAGCTCCCGGCCAAGCTCCGCCTGGCGGTGGCCTGCTGCCTGAACATGTGCGGAGCGGTGCACTGCTCGGACATCGCCGTACTCGGCATACACCGAAAGCCACCCAAGGTTCGTCACGACATCCTGCCCAAAATCTGCGAGGTGCCCACGCTCATTGCATCGTGCCCCACGGGTGCGATCCGGCCCACCACGGTGGCCGGCAAACCGTCCGTTGAAGTGATTGAAGAGCAGTGCATGTTCTGCGGCAACTGCTACACAGTCTGCCCCGCCATGCCGATGAACGATCCGGAGAACGACGGGATTTCCATCTGGGTGGGTGGCAAAGTGAGCAACGCCCGCACCACGCCGAAGTTCACCAAGCTGGCCATTCCTTTCCTGCCCAATAACCCGCCTCGCTGGCCCGAAGTCGTGGACGCTGTCGTGAACATTGTGGACGTCTACGCAGCCCACGCTCGGAAGTACGAACGTCTGGGCGAATGGATCGAGCGCATCGGCTGGCCGAGATTCTTCCAGTTGACCGGCATCGAATTCACCCGCTACCACATCGACGATTTCAGGCACGCGGGTCTGACCTACGCGCGCTCGGCGCACATTCGATTCTGAGGAGGCCATGCCGCTGTTCAAGGAAGTCAAGAAACCGGTGATCAAGGCGGCTGCGGCGGCCGGAGCGGAGATCAGTCCGCTTCGGCCTGCGTACGTGGCCAAGGCGCCGCCTTGCAGCGGCGGCTGTCCCAGCGGCGCCGATATCCGGGGTTGGCTCACCACCATCGCGCAAGCCGAAGCGTACGGCCGCACCGACGAGGACGCCTGCCGCATCGCGTGGGGCATCATCACGGAACGCAATCCGTTTCCCGCCGTCTGCGGCCGCGTATGCCCGCACCTTTGCGAGGATGCTTGCAACCGGCATCAGAAGGACGGCGCCGTCGCCATCAATGCGCTCGAACAGTTCATCGGCGATTTCGGAATTGCCCACGGGCTGAAACTCTCCCGGCTCACCAGCGAAAGACGCACCGAAAGCATCGCCGTGATCGGCGCCGGGCCGGCTGGGCTTTCCTGTGCCTGCCAACTCGCGCGCCGCGGGTATCCGGTCACCGTTTTCGAAGCCTTCAGCCGGCCCGGCGGGATGCTGCGCTACGGAATTCCCAAGTACCACCTGCCCCGGGACGTCCTGGATGCCGAGATTCAACGCATCCTGGATCTCGGCGTAGTGTTGCAGTGCAACGCGGTCATCGGGTCAAACGTGTCACTGAAGCAATTGCGCGGCGAGTACAAGGCCGTGTTTGTGGGTATCGGCGCGCACCGCGGAGTCCAGTTGCGGATCCCCGGGGAGGACGCGCCGAATGTCTACACCGGAACGGAATTCCTCAACCGTGTCAACAGCGGCGAAGAAGTTCGTGTCAGCGGTAAGGTGCTGGTGATCGGCGGCGGTGACACTGCCATCGATTCCGCCCGTGTCAGCAAACGCCTCGGGGCCGATGTCGCCATCCTGTACCGCCGGTCCCGGTCCGAGATGCCCGCTATCAAGCCGGAAATCGACGGCGCGCTGGAAGAGGGCGTTGACATCCGGTTTCTCACGGCCCCGGTCGAGGTCCTCCGGCAGAACGGCCAGGCGGTAGGCCTCCGCTGCATCTCGATGGACTTAGGTGCGCCGGACGCCTCCGGCCGGCCGAGGCCGGTGCCGCGCGCCGGCTCCGAGTTCAACCTGGAGGCGACCACGATTATCGCCGCCATCAGCCAGCAACCGAATTTGAATGGCCTCGACGTTGTCCGCAACGGGGCGCAGTGGATCGAGACGCAGAACGCTGCCATTCCCGCGATGGAAGGTGTCTTCGCCGGCGGCGACGGAGTGGAGTTGGGGCTGGTGACCACCGCCATCGCCCAGGGCCGCTTCGCCGCCGAAGCCATCGACGCCTGGATTGACGGCAGGACCATCGACCGGCCGGTTCCGGCGCCTTCGATCGGCACGGACCGCGTGAAACTCGATTGGTACAAGCCGGCCGAGCGTCACGAGCGCCCGCACGTGCCGGTAGAGCAACGTTCCCCCGACACCGAGGTCCAGTTGGCGTTGGCAAAAGCAGAGGCGCTCGACGAAGCCAAACGGTGCATGTCCTGTGGCATGTGCATGGACTGCGAAACCTGCTGGATGTACTGCACTCCCAACTGCTTCGCCAAGCTGCCCAAGGGCGAACATTACAAAGTCAAGATGGAGCTGTGCAACGGCTGCAAGAAGTGTGCCGACGCCTGCCCCTGCGGTTACATTGAAATGAATTAGGTGGGGCATGCTTTAGCTTGCCCTAAGATCTGGAGGTATTAGACGGTGTCAATATTTGAAGTCAATGGCCAGAAATACGATGTCGATGAGGATGGTTTCCTGCAGGAACCGGAGGTCTGGAACCAGGATGTCGCCCGCGATTTTGCGACGTCCGAAGGAGTAACGGAGCTCACCGAGAACCATTGGAAGGTCATCAACTATCTGAGGAATTATTACCTTCAGTTCGGCATCGCTCCCATGGTCCGGAAGCTGTGCAAAGAGACGGGCTTCAAACTCAGCGAGATCTACCAGATGTTCCCGTCTGGTCCAGCCAAGGGTGCCTGCAAGCTTGCCGGTCTTCCCAAACCCACCGGCTGCGTGTAGGCAGGAGGCGCGAGTGGCGGTACAAAACAGAGAAGACATCGCCGAACTCTGGCTGCGGCGCGTGCTGCGCTCGTATCCGGCTCAGAGCGTGGAGTTCTTGGCCAGTGAGCGCGACCCGTTTCGCAACCCGGTGGGCAGCACAATTCGGCGGGCACTTGGCATTCTACTCGACGAACTGCTCCTCGGTATGGACAGAACTCGCATCACCGCGGCGCTCGATTCCATCATGCAAATCCGGGCTATCGAGGACTTGCCGCCGAGCCGGGCTTTGGAGTTTCTGTTCCAACTCAAGGATATCCTGCACCATCAGGTCTCGGGAGCAGATAGAGATCTCCTGGACGGCCGCATCGACGAGTTGGCTCTGCTGGCGTTCGACCTTTACGTGAAATACCGGGAGAGAACTTACCAGGCGAAGGCCAACGAGGCCCGCCGCCGCGTCTTGGTTCTGGAACGCAGGCTGATGCCTAGTGAGGACCCGGACTGGCAAGAGCGAGGTGGAACTTGAGAAAGGCCTTTGCCGCGTTGATCGTCGTGACCGGAATTGCGCTGCTGGCGGGCGTGGCGAGCCGGGTGGACGGGATCAAACCGTTTATCGCAATCGTCGTTCCCTACAGCGCACTGGCGATTCTTCTAATCGGCCTGAGCTGGCGCGTAATCCGCTGGTCGCTTTCGCCCGTGCCGTTCCGCATCCCCACGGTGTGCGGCCAGCAGAAGTCACTGCCCTGGATAAAGCCAGGTTGGCTCGAAAGCCCGTACTCAACGCCAGGCGTGATCGCCAGGATGGGTCTCGAAGTCCTTCTGTTTCGCAGCCTGTTCCGCAACACGCGCTTACGGCTCCAGGAGGGCCCCAAGCTGATCTACGACGAGGCCAAGTGGCTCTGGCTGGGCGCGCTGGCCTTCCATTGGTCGCTGCTCATCGTGCTGCTTCGTCATTTACGGTTCCTGGTGGAGCCGGTGCCCAAACTGGCACTGTTCCTGGAGAGCGTCGATGGTTTCTTCCAGGTCGGCGCGCCGGTACTTTATGCTACCGACATCGTGATGCTCGCCGCGCTGCTCTACCTGCTGCAGCGGCGCCTGCGCGAACCCCAAATCCGCTTCATCTCGCTGTTCACCGACTACTTCGCGCTGTTTCTCCTTCTCGGAATCGCGCTCTCGGGTGTCTGGATGCGCTACTTCGCCAGAGTCGATGCCGTGGCCGTGAAACAACTCGCGCTTTCTCTGACGATCCTCTCGCCGTCCCTGCCGAAGAACCTGAATGCGTGGTTTTTCGCGCATCTTACGCTGGTCAGCACCCTCGCCGCCTACCTGCCGTTCAGCAAGCTGATGCACGTGGGCGGCGTCTTTCTCAGCCCCACGCGCAACTTGGCCAACAACAGCCGCATGAAACGGCACGTGAACCCGTGGAATTATCCGGTCAAGGTCCACACCTACGAAGAGTGGGAGGACGAGTTCCGGGAGAAGATGGAGGCGGCCGGATTGCCGGTTGAAAGGCGCTAATCCATGTCCAACCCGAAACCGGAAGAACTCGTACAAATCCAGTATCAACCCCCGTCCAGGGATTGGATGGACCCGGCGGTCGAGTTCCGCAAAGGAACCTTCTGCTACAGCGCGCTGGCCAAGAACCTCAAGTATCTCGGCCTGCCCAATCCGCGCGAATGGCAGCCGTTCGACGCCGATTGGAAACTGCCGGCGGACTGGAAGCGCATCATCCTGGACGGAATGAGAGACCGGCTCCGGAAGTTCCGCTCCTTCCGCCTGTTCATGGATATCTGCGTCCGATGCGGCGCGTGCGCGGACAAGTGCCACTTCTACATCGGGTCTGGTGATCCCAAGAACATGCCCGTCCTGCGCGCCGAATTGATCCGCTCCGTCTATCGCCGGTATTTCACTCTCAGCGGCCGCCTGTTCGGCCGTCTGGCCGGCGCGCGGGACCTCACCGAGGACGTGATCAAGGAGTGGTTCTACTACTTCTACCAGTGCACTGAATGCCGCCGCTGTTCAGTCTTCTGCCCGTACGGAATCGACACCGCGGAGATCACCATGATCGCCCGCGAGCTGCTGAACCTGATCGGCTGCAACATCAACTGGGTCCTGGAGCCTGCTGCCAACTGCTTCCGCACCGGCAACCACCTCGGCGTGCAGCCCCACGGATTCAAGGACAGCGTCGATTTCGCCGTGGACGAACTGGAGGAGCTGACCGGCGTTCATGTCGACGCCTCCATCAATCGCAAGGGAGCCGAAATCCTGTTCATCGTGCCCTCGGCGGACTACTTCGGGACGCCGCACTACTACACGTTCCTCGGCTACCTGGCGCTTCTGCACGAGATGGGTGTCGACTACACGTTCAGCGCCTATGCCTCGGAGGGCGGCAACTTCGGACTGTTCAACTCGCACGAGATGATGAAACGGCTCAACGCCAAGGTCTATGCCGAAGCCAAACGCCTCAAAGTGAAGTGGATCCTGGGCGGCGAATGTGGCCACATGTGGCGCGTCCTTCACCAGTACATGGACACGATGAATGGGCCTGCCGACTTTCTGGAGGAACCAGTCTCGCCGGTCACAGGCACGCGGTTTGAAAATGCCCGCTCCACCAAAATGGTCCACATCTGCGAATTCACCGCGGACCTGATCCATAACGGCAAGCTCCGCCTCGATCCCGCCCGCAACGATCGCTGGAACGTGACCTTCCACGATTCCTGCAATCCGGCGCGGGCCATGGGACTGCTCGAAGAGCCGCGCTACATCCTCCGCAACGTTTGCAACCAATTTCACGAAATGCCCGAGAACACCATCCGCGAACAGACCTTCTGTTGCGGCAGCGGTTCGGGGCTGGGCACGGACGAGAATTTCGAAATGCGCATGCGCGGCGGCCTGCCGCGCGCCAACGCCGTCAAATACGTCAAGGAAGAATACGGCGTGAACCTTCTGGCTTGCATCTGCGCCATAGACAAGGCCACGCTACCGCCCTTGCTTGAATACTGGGTGCCGGGCGTGGAAGTCGCCGGCGTTCACGAACTGGTGGGCAACGCGCTCATGATGCGCGGCGAAAAGGCGCGCTCCACCGACCTGCGCGGCGAACCGCTCGCGGTGACGGAGGTAGCCCATGCATGACCGTGGCCCGATCTACTCCGGCTTGGCCATCTTCCTGGTGCTGGCGACCTTCCCGGCCTGGCACAACCTCTTCGCCCACGTGACCGCCAAGGGACCGGATGTCCGGCTCCCAGCGCGCGAAAAACAGTGCGTTGCCCCGCTGGAGTACATGAGGACTTCTCACATGAGTCTTCTCATAGACTGGCGCGAGAAGGTCGTCCGCGCCGGCGCCCGAGACTTCACCGCGTTCGACGGTAAACACTACAACATGAGCCTGACGCCGACATGCCTCGAACAATGCCACGGCGCCAAAGCCGATTTTTGCGACCGCTGCCATAACTACGCGGGTGTCTCGCCTCCGTGCTGGAACTGCCATCTCGATTCCAAGCCGGTGCTGAGGAGCGCAAGATGACCCTCTCGAGAAAAGCCTTCTTGCGCATGACCGGCCTTTCTCTTCTCGCCGCCGCGGCGCGAAGCGCGATCGGCGCCATCACCGGCACGCGCTGGGCCATGGCCATCGACGTGGCCAAGTGCCTCAAGCAGGAGAACTGCACCAAGTGCATCGCCGCCTGCAACCAGGCACACAACGTTCCGTCCATTCCCGACCGCAGCCACGAGATCCGCTGGATCTGGAAGGAATCCATGGAGCACGCCTTCCCCGGGCAGGTCGACGAGTATTCTCCCTTGCGCGCGGCGCCCGCGATGATGCTCTGCAATCATTGCGAGAATCCCCCTTGTGTGCGTGTGTGCCCCACTCAGGCCACCTGGAAGCGGGAAGACGGCATCGTCGCCATGGACTGGCACCGCTGTATCGGCTGCCGCTACTGCATGGCGGCGTGCCCCTACGGTTCGCGCAGCTTCAACTGGATGGACCCGCGCCCGTACATCCGCAATCCCAATCCCGAATTCCCGACTCGCACCAAGGGCGTGGTGGAGAAGTGTTCGTTTTGCACCGAGCGCCTCTCGGCGGGCCGCCCGCCGGCGTGCGTCGAGGCATGCCCGGAGAAGGCGCTGGTCTTCGGCAACCTGGCCGATCCCCATTCCCCGATCCGCGAGCTGCTGGCTGCGCGGCGCCATGTCCGGCGAAGGCCCGAGCTGGGGACCAGCCCCGGCGTCTTTTATATCGTGTGAGGACCCGCCATGTTCATGTTTGAAAAGGCAGTTGCCGGCAGCCGAAGATACTGGCTCTGGATCTGCGGTCTGGCGATTGTCATGGGGATCGGCTTCACCTGCTACCTGCGGCAACTGAGCCTCGGCCTGGTCATTACGGGCCTCAGCCGGGATATCGCGTGGGGGCTGTACATTGCGCAGTTCACTTTTCTGGTGGGAGTGGCGGCGTCCGCCGTGATGGTGGTCCTCCCGTACTACCTGCACAACTTCAAGGCGTTCGCGCGCATCGCCATACTGGGCGAATTCCTGGCCATCGCCGCCGTCATCATGGGCATGCTCTTCATCTTCGTGGACCTGGGGCAGCCGGCCCGCGTGCTCAACCTTCTGCTCTATCCCACACCGCACTCCATGATGTTCTGGGACATGATCTCGCTCGGCGGCTACTTGATCTTGAACGCCGTCATCGCGCTGGCGACGCTGCGCGCCGAGCGCGAAGGCGCCGCCCCGCCGCGCTGGATCAAGCCAGTAATCATCCTCTCCATCCCCTGGGCGGTCGGCATCCTCACGATCACGGCTTTCCCGTACAGCGGACTGCCCGGCCGGTCGCTCTGGCTCACCGCCATCCTGGCCCCGCGCTTTTTGGCATCGGCCTTCGCCTCAGGTCCCGCGCTTCTGATCCTCCTGTGCCTGCTCATCTCTCGGCTCAGCCGGTTTGCCCCCGGCCGCGAAGCCGTTCAGAAGCTGGCGATCATCGTCACGTACGCCATGGTGATCAGTGTGTTCTTCGTCCTGATGGAGTTCTTCACGGCGTTCTATAGCCAGATTCCCGAACACACGGAATCGCTGCGGTACATGTTTGTGGGTCTGGATGGCCACGCCCGGCTGGCGCCGTGGATGTGGACTTCCATGATCCTGGCCGCCGCCTCGCTGGTGTTGCTGCTGGTGCCGCGGTATCGCCACAACGAGAAGTTGCTCGCCGCGGCCTGCGCCATGGTTTTTCTCTCGCTCTGGATCGATAAGGGCATTGGCCTGATCGTCGCCGCTTTCGTGCCCTCGCCGCTTGGCGCCGTCACCGAATACACCCCAACCCTGCCGGAAAGCCTCATTTCGCTGGGGATCTGGGCCGCCGGGTCGCTGATCCTGACGGTGCTGTACAAGATTGCCCTCTCCGTTCGCGAAGCGCCGCTCTGTTCTCCAGCGCCGCTGTCGCGAGCTGCCGTGCTGACATGAAACCCGAATTCCATGCAGGATGCCGACGCCAGCGGTCTCTGCCATATTGCCACTACCCTGGGCGCAATCGCCGGAGCCTTCTTGGCAACGAGGATTCCCACCGGAAACCGCTTCCCAAGCAAGTGCTGGGGTTTGGCCTTCCTGCTACGATGCAATCATGCGGGCCGATCTATCCGAGGGAATCGTGTTGCGCTGGGATTCCACCGCGGATTGCGCCGCGCTTCTGGGGGCCGGTGGCGTGGATGCCGTATGGCTGCGGACCAGCGCGGATCGGGTGGCGGCGGCATGCCGGGCGGCGGGCGCGGAGGTGCTTCCGCCCGAGGCCATCCGCCTGGCCAGGTTGGAGGAGTTGGGCCGCGCGCCGGCCTCGGAGACCGTTGCGGTCGCGGCCGGTAGGTGGCCGGGCGCACAGGCCAGCGAGCGGGGCGGCGGTGACGCCTTCGTGGCGGGAGCCACGCGGCACGCGTGGGTGACGGCCAACGGCTACCTCATCGCCTGGCTGCGAGCGCTCTATCCGCAGCAACCGCCGGTACTCGGGTATACACCCGGCAGTGAGGCGGGAGTGGCCGCCACACGGGTGGTGGCGTTCGATTCCCTGGAACTGGCCCTGGTCGATGCCTGGAGCACGGGCGGCAACTATATCCTCTCGCCGGATGCCGCTTACCGGGATGCGCTCCTGGGTGGCGACAAGGGGGCTCTGGCGGCGTGGACGCGGATGGGCCGCACGGCGCGCTGGTTGAAGGCGCACCGGCCCCTGTTCCTCCAGCCGCCCATGGGCACGATCACGGTGCTGGTGGAGCCCGGCGATGCCACCGCGGAAATAGCCAATCTCATGTTCCGCCAGAGCGCCTCGCCGGACCTGGTATCGAGCGCACGCGTGCCGGCGCCGGATGCGGCCCGCCGGCGGGTGGTGGTGGCGGCGGGCATCGGCGCTCCTTCGGCGGATCTGCGCAGAGTTCTGCTGGCACACGCTTATGCGGGCGCCACCGTGGTCGCCGATGCGTCGGAAAAAGACGCGTGGTGGCGAACGCCGGGTTTGAAACTGACGCGCGCTTTCGAAGACCGGGAATTCTACGCCGCGGGCGCGGGCCGCATCGTGGTCTACCAGGCGGAAATTGTCGATCCCGGCGAGTTCGCGCTGGACGTCATCGACCTGGCCGGCGACCGGCGGCCCGCGCGCATCTGGAATTGTCCCGCCGGCATCGCCATGGCCGGACAGGCCGGCGCCGGCGCCCCGGCGGTCTTGCATGTCATTAACTACGGCTCGCCTGCGCGGGCCGACATACTGGTCCGCCGGGACGGCGTGTTCCGTTCGGCGACTCTGCTGCGGCCGGAGGACGCTGCCACCGGCTTGCGCACGTACCGGCGGGGCGGCAGCACGGAGGTGGTGCTGCCCGCCTTGAGCCGCGTGGCGAGTGTGGTTTTCGAATGAGCCCTATGGAGAAGTCGACATTATGGATCTGACCCGTCGAGACCTGTTCCGCGGTGGCGTTGCGGCCCTCAGCGGAGCGATCGTTCCCGCGCTCGGAATGCGCGCGGCCGCGCGTCCGGACGCCCCATGGGCCCGGCCGTATTTCAGCCTGCACCCGTTCCTCGAGCGCAATCCCAAGGCGGTGTTCGTCCGCCGCAGCCACGTGCCTCACAAGATGGATGCGGACGCCAAGCGTCGGGAAGGCCTGTGGCTGGCGCAACAGATCTTCGTGGGACGCGAGGATGCGGGCGTGCCCGTGACGCACCGTGTGGTCCTGAAACCCAACGTTACCAGCCTGACCAGCCCGTCGCGGACCGCCGAGGAGCTGTGGGGCACCGGCACGGACCCGCAATTCTACGAAGGGCTGGTGCTGGGCTTGCAGCAACTCGGCGTGAGCCGCTTCCACATGATCGATTCCACGTCGTATGCGGATTGGAACATTCGTGGATTCCTGGACATCAACGACTGTCTGGGCGTGGTCACCGAGGATCCCGAGCGCCGCGTGCGGCATCTGCGGGAGGGTTGGAGGACCAACTGGAGCACCGTGCCGGACGGTGTAATCTTCAAGCGCATCCCGCATTATGCCCCGGTGAACGAACCGGACACCTGGCTGTTGAACATCGCCAAGTGGAAAGGGCACAGCATGGGGCTGACCCAGACGGTGAAGAACGAACAGGGCCTGGTAATCCACCCGTTCACAAATTTTTGCGGCGGCTGGAACGCCGTGCTGGGCGTAAGCGACGACATGAAGTCGGACATCAATCCCCGGGCCGAGAAAACCGTGAACGACTTCTTCGAGCGCCACTGCCAACTGGGTTACTGCCGCTACGACACCCGGGGATCGCACCGGGGCCGGTTGGGGATCGGGCCGATCGAGCAGGAGATCTGGGCGCACAAGACCTGCGACAACATGAGCACGCTCAAGACCGGCCTTGCCTTGGTGGAAGGCATCTACGGACGCGACGGCGACGGGTTCTACGTGGGCGACGATCACCTCGCCAACATGGTGATCTTCGGCCAGGACAAGTGTCGGGTGGATGTGATCGGCCTCTGGCTTGGCGGGCACGAGCCGGGAAACGTGCATCTATACCGCATTGCCAAGGAGCGCGGCCTGAGCGACACGTTCAATCCGTGGGAAATTCCGCTGTACGAATGGACCGAGAGCGGCCCGGTTGCCCGCAAGCTGACAGACTTTCCCCGCACGCCGCTCAAGACCATCTACCTTCCGCGGGAAAACGAACCCGCCCTCCATATGCTGGATGAGCGCTTCGATTACGATCTCCACAAAACGTGATGCGCGCGGGCATCGCCCTGATTATAGGGACGAATCGCTGAAGAGTCTTCACGGCAGCAGCTCGCGTCTGCGCCCGCGCGGTTGGGTCACCGATCGCAGAGTCAGCACGCGCTTTCCGCCGTCGTGCTTCACCAGATCCAACACGATGGAATACCGGTCTCCCCTGACCACCGACTGCACAAACTCGAACGGCTTCTCGTTCGCCAGCAGCGTCACCCGTTCCACCGTGAACACCGGCGTGCCCGCTGGAATTCCCAATAGCCCTGCCGCCTCGGGATCTGCCGCAGCCGAAAAATACGTCTCCCGCGCCCGCGCCGAATATAAGTGGTAACGGCGCTGCAGAACCTCATAAAGCGACACGTTTTCAGTCACTTCCAGCCCGGGCACGAAGGCCGCCGGAATGTGCGCGGTCTGAATGCTCATCGGTTCGCCGGCCGCCAGGCGCAGGCGTTTCAGTACGTACACGCTGGATTTCGCCGGCAGCCGCAGCGCGTCGGCAACCTTGGCATCGGCCTCCACGCGCCGCTGCCAGAGCACGCGCGAAGTGGCCGCCAGTTGGTGCCGCCGCATTTCCTCCGTGAAACTCGTCAATTCCCGAGGGCCCTCGTCGAACTTGCGCCGCTCCACGAAAGTGCCGCGCCCGTGCTCCCGGCGGATGTAGCCGAGCTCGGCCAGTTCCTCGAGCGCCTGCCGCACGGTGATCTTGCTGACCTGGTACAACTCCGCGAGTTTGGTTTCGCTGGGTAGCTGTTCGCCGGCCCGCCACTTGCCGGATTCCAGCTCCGTTTTCAGCACGGCTTGAAGCTGATGGTACAGCGGCGCCGCCAGATTTCTGTCGAGGAAGCCTGCTATTGACATCTTAAGTTTAGAATGACATAATCTTTAGAAATTGCAATGATGGTCTTTTGTGCGCGTACCGCTATTGCAACACGAGAATTTCGGGTCTAACCTACATCTGGAGGAAATATGAGACGTCTCGCGTCATTTCTGTTCCTGATTCCTTTACTGGCCTCTATCCCGCTGACCGGGCAGGAGACCAGCGCCGGAATCACCGGTCGTGTGACCGATCCCACCGACAGTGCAATCGTAGGTGCCAGCGTGAGGGCCAAGGATTTGGACCGTGGCACCGAGTGGCCCACCTCGACCAACGAGGATGGTATTTACGCTTTTCCGCGCATTCCCAACGGCCGGTACTCGCTGACCGTGGCAGCTACGGGCTTTAAGACTTACGTCAATCCGGAGTTGGCCCTGGAAGTCAACCAGCGCGCGCGTATTGACGTCACCTTGCAGGTCGGCGCCATCACCGAGAGTATCCAAGTCACCGGCCAGGCTGCCCTGCTGCAAACCGAAACCACGCAGGTCGGCGCCACCGTCGACTCCAGCCAGATCGATCATACACCGCTCATCAGCCGCAACCCGGTCGCCCTGGCCCTGCTCAGCGCCGGCGTCACCAATCCCGATCCGAACAGCTTCAACAACGGCCAGCGTTCCACCAGCGGCGGGCGTCCCTACGTCAACGGCAACCGCGAGGAATCCAACAACTTCATGCTGGACGGCGTGGACAACAACTTCACCTCCGACAACCTGGTTTCCTACCAGCCCAATCCGGATGCGATCGAAGAGTTCCGCCTGATCACCAACAACGCCTCGGCCGAGTTCGGCAGCTTTCAGGGCGGCATTATCAACGTGATCATGAAGTCCGGCACCAACCACTACCACGGCGACGTGTTCGAGTATTTCCGCAACGACAAGCTGAACTCCAACTCCTGGGCCGCCAACTGGAGCGGTTCCGCTCCGGGTGTGCCCGTGCCCCGCGCCGCCCTCCGCTGGAACCAGTTTGGCGGCACTTTCGGCGGGCCCATCTTCAAGGACAAGCTGTTCTTCTTCATCGACGAGCAGAGCCTGCGCAATGACACTCCGCCTTCCACCTCTTCCACCGTAGTCATGCCCACGGCTTGGCGCACCGGCGATTTCTCCGCGCTGCTCGATCCCACCCAGACCGGCGGCAAGGTCATCCAGTTGTACAATCCTTATTCGGTTCCCCAGAGCACGGTTTGCACCGCCGCTAATCTGAGCCCGTGCGTCCGCGCTCCCTTCCCCAATAACGTGATTCCCCAGAGCCTGCTCAACCCGGCTGCCGTGAAGCTGATGAGCAGCTCGTTCTATCCCCAGCCGTCGCTGAACCGCTTCACCACCGCCAACTACTACTATTCTTCCTTCAGCCATCTCTATAGCGACCAGGGCGATATGAAGCTCGATTGGCGCCCCAACCAGAAGGATTACTTCACCGTCCGCATCTCCAAGGGCCGCCAGGACGCCCCCGGCCTCAACACCATGCCGATCTACTACGGCAGCTTCAACACTTCACCGTTCCAGAACGGCGTCATCAACTGGACCCGCACCATCAACCCGCGCATGGTCAACGAGTTCCGCTTCGGCGTCAACAACGTCATGCTGGACAACGGCGGCGCCGACGAAGGACTCGGCAACCTGGCGCAGTCGGTCGGCATCAACAATGCCGGCACCGGCCTCCTGTCGCTGGGTGGGGCCCTCGGCAACAGCGGTACAGGGTTCGGCTATATCGGCGCTATGGGCAGCGCCAATGTCGGTGTCCAGCAGTTGTTCGCCAACACCACCTGGCAGTACACCGATAACCTGACCATCACCCGCGGACGCCACATGATGAAGATGGGCTTCCAGCTCCTCCGCGAGTGGATCAACGTCTTCTATTCCGGCAACAACGGCCGCAGCGGCTTCCTCAACTTCAGCGGCCAGTTCACGGCGGCGAATGGGTTCGCTCCGTCCGGAACCCAGATCGGCGAGGCCGACTTCATGCTTGGCCTGCCCAACGACTACGGCCGCGGCCTGCAATCCGGCACCTGGGGCCAGCGCTCCAACGTCTGGGGCATCTACTTCCAGGACGACTGGCGCGCCACCAACAACCTTACCCTCAACCTCGGGCTGCGTTGGGAATACCATTCGCCTTGGGGTGAAGTCGAAAACCGCCAGGCCAACTTCGACGAGTGGTCCGGCACGCTGGAATTGGCTGCTCCGCTGACGGCCGGCTTGGTCGCGGCTCCCGGACCGTCGCCCATCATTTACAGCAACGCCGGTCTCTACCAGCCGTATAAGAAGGACTTCCAGCCGCGCATCGGCTTCGCCTACACGCCCGATTTCCTCAACAAGAAGATCGTGTTCCGCGGCGCCTACACCATTTCTTCCTACCTGGAAGGAACCGGCACCAACCTCCGCACGCCGCTCAATCCGCCCTTCGAGCAGGAATTCGAAACCCGCTATAACATCGCGGGCCAGTACCTGTTCCCGGGCAGTACGCTCGACCAGGGCCTGTACGGCCTCAATCCCAAGAACCCCTATGCCGGCGCCACCATCCGCCTCTGGGATCCGCTCGACCGGCCCGCCGATGTCCAGCAGTGGAACTTCTCCATGGACATGCAGGTGCCGGCCCAAAACGTCCTGACCCTCGGCTATGTCGGTCAGCATGGCGATCACCTCATGGTCGCGATGCCCTTTCTGCAAAACATCGTGACCAATGGCGTGGTGACGCAAGGCCCGTACCTCTCCGGCAACCCGGCCCTGCGCAGTGAGATCTCGCAGATTTCCGGCACCGCCTCCATCGGCAAGCAGGGTTACCAATCGCTGCAGGCCACCCTGCGCAGACGCTTCGCGCAGGGCTTGGAATACCAGGTGGCCTTCACCTATTCGCATGGCATGTCGGATTCCATCGGCTACTACGGCCAGGGCGGCCAAGCCGGCGGCCAATCCGCTTACTGGCAGTATCTCTATTGCCAGGCCTGTGAAATGGGACCGACCTACTTCGACGCCAAGTTCATGTTTGTTCCGTCCTTCACCTACCAGCTTCCCTTCGGCCGGAACCGCCACTTCGGTTCAGCCTGGGGCAAGCCGGTGGATGCGCTCATCGGCGGCTGGCAGCTCGGCGGCGTCTGGACCGCCCATACCGGCTTCCCGCTCACCATCAAGTACGGCTCCGATACTTCCGGTACCGGCCAGCGCAGCTATCGCGTCAATGTGGTCGGCACGCCTAGTGATCCTCACCAGATCGGGCCGGGCGAGCAATACCTCGGCAACCAGCCTGGTGCTAACGGCGCGGTCGGCGCCTATATCGCTCCGTCGCACGGGACCTACGGCAATATCGGCACCGGCACCGAGCGCGGTCCCGGCATGACCCGCGTCGACTTCTCGCTCAGCAAGCAGTTCCACATGACCGAGAGAAGATTCTTCGAGCTCCGCGGCGAGGCCTTCAACCTGTTCAATACGCCGATCTTCCTCAGCCCGGCGTCGCAGACCATCACGTCCGCTTTGTTCGGCCAGATCCGTAGCGCGGAAGGTTCACGCCAAATGCAGATCGTCGGCAAATTCTACTTCTGATCGGGCCGGAACCGCTACCGCCGTTTGTCCGTGATTTCGCGGAACACGCGGAGCAGGTTGCCGCCCAGGAATTTGCGGATCCGCTCTTCGGAGTAGCCCCGGCGCAGCATGGCGTCGGTGATCATAGGCAGATCGCGTATGTCGCGCATGCCGCGCGGCAGCGGCGGACCGCCGTCGAAATCGGAGCCCAGGGCGACGTGGTCTTCGCCCACCGACTGAATGGCGCGGTCGACCACGCCGACCCACTCGTCCACGGTCATGCGGATATCCCGCGGAATATCGGCGGGCAGCATGGGAAACCGCGGCCCGATGATTTTGTCGATCTCGTAAATCCGAACCCCGGCGCCGCGCTGTAAGACGTCGCTGGTGTCCCAGAATGCTTTGCCGGCATGCGCGGTGACCCAGTCGAACGCCTTGCGGTTGTGGAACTCGTTGCCGAGTTGGAAGCCGATCACACCGCCTTTGGCCGCCAGTTTCTTCAGGAGCCAGTCCGGCATGTTGCGGGGGATGTCATTGACGGCGCGCAGTCCGTGATGGGTGGCCACCACCGGGACGGCGCTGGCATCGATGGCCGCCGAGATGGCCTCGTCGGAAGCGTGCGAGACCTCGATCACCATCCCCAGACGGTTCATTTCGCGAATCACCTCGCGGCCGCGATCGTTCAACCCGCGCCATTTCGGCACGGAGCAGCAGGAGTCGGCATAGTTGCTGGTCCAGTTGTGCGCCGAAAGCTGGACCGAGCGCATCCCCAGCCGGTACATCTGCCGGATCACGGCCGGGTCGCCATCCAGATCGAAGCTGCCTTCGATGTCGAGGACCGCGGCGATCTTGCCGCTCCCGTGAATGCGTTCGATGTCCGACGCGGTGCGGGCGATTTCGATGCTCTGGCTGTTGCGGCCGATCTGGTCGATGGCGCTGTCCAACATGCGCAGCGCCTGCTTGGTTTCGAGGCGGCCCGGATAGTAGTCCTCGGTCACGAAAATGGAAAAGAACAGCGCGCCGAGTCCGCCCTCTTTGGCGCGCGGCAGGTCGAACTGGCCGTCGGGCTTCCGTTGCCCGATGTCGCCGCCGTGATAAAACTCGCGGTCTACGGCATGAATGTGGCCATCGAAGACCAGCGCGCTGGCGTGCAGTGCGCGCGCGCGCTGCGAGACGGCCGGGCCGTCCGCGGTCTGCCCGCTCAGCACGGCCGCGGCGGCCGCCAGAAGAACCACTGAGGCTCGCAAAATATGGTGACTGACAAGAGTGTCCCAAGGCGCCGCTTTTGCGCCGCGTGGACACCCCGGTCTGTCACCGTATTTTGCGAGCCTCAGTAATCCGCGCGCCGCTGGAATATAATCGTGACTACCGATGCGTCCAAAACTCGCTGCCATTGTCACCGCCTATTACAAGTACTCGCACGCGCAACACATCGTAGACCGCCTGCTGGATGGTTACGGCTGGAACGGCACGCACCATTATCCTCCCATGGACCTGGTTTCGCTTTACGTCGATCAAACCGGCGCGAATGACCTGAGCCGCGAGCGCGCGTCGCGGCACCCCGGCATGCGCATCTATCCCACCATCGCGGAGGCCCTGACCGCCGGCGGAAACGAGCTGGCGGTGGATGGCGTGGTGATTGTGGGCGAGCACGGCAAGTACCCGCGCAACGAAAAAGGCCAGACGCAATACCCGCGCTACGAGTTTTTCGAACAGGTGATAAAGGTATTTCGGGATAGTGGACGGGCCGTGCCGGTCTTCAGCGATAAGCACCTCTCGTGGAATTGGGAGTGGGCGCGTGAGATGTACGACACCTCCCGCGAAATGGGATTTGCTTTCATGGCCGGCTCCAGTCTGCCGGTGACGTGGCGCACGCCTTCCGTCGAGATGCCCCTGGGCGCGCACATCGGCGAGGCGCTGTGCGTGTGCTACGGCGGCGTGGACAGCTACGATTTTCACGGTCTGGAAACCGTCCAGTGCATGGTGGAGCGGCGGCGCGGCGGGGAGACCGGGGTCCAGTGGCTCCAGGCCTATCGCGGCGACAAATTCTGGGAGGCGCTAAGCGAGGGCGTCTGGTCCAAGCCGCTGATGGATGCCGCCCTGTGCCGCAGCCACACGCTGACGCCGGCGCGGGCGGGTTTCAACCATGTCTTCCCGACGGTCGCGGATATGCGCCGGCTGGTGAGAGATCCGGTGGCGTACCGGTACCAGCACGCCGATGGCCTGAAGTGCGCCGTGCTGCTGATGAACGGGCTGGTCCGGGATTTCAACTTCGCCGCTTACGTGAACGGCCGGAGCCAGCCGTGGTCCACGCAGATGTACCTGCCGATGCCGGATGGCCGGACCACGCTGGCCAATTTCTTCAGCCCACAGGTGCATCACTGCGAGACCATGTACCTGACCGGCAAACCAGCCTATCCGGTGGAACGGACACTGCTCACCACCGGGCTGACCGCGGCCGGCGTGGAGAGCCTCTTCCGCGAGCAGACCCGCTACGACACGCCGCATCTCGCCATCCGTTACCAAGCGGCCAAAGAGTCCACCTACTGGAGAACATGACGATGCTGACGCGACGCAGCTTTCTTCAGACCAGCGCGCTGGCCGCTGCGGCTCCCGCGAGCCAGCCGAAGCGCATCGCGATCCTGGCGACCGTCTACCGGCTGCTTTCGCACGCCCAGCACATGGGCGACCGCTTCCTGGTCGGCTACCCATATGGGGGCGTCTGGCACAAGCCCGACATGCAGGTGGTGTCGCTTTACGTGGACCAGAAGCCGGAAGGCGATCTGAGCGGCGCACGCGCCTTGGAATTCGGTTTCCAGGTCTATCCCACCATCTCCGAAGCCCTGCGCTGCGGCGGCAAGCAACTGGCGGTGGATGCGGTGCTGATTATCGCCGAACACGGCGACTATCCGCGCAACGAGAAAGGCCAGATTCTGTATCCGCGCTATGAGTTCTTCGAGCAGTGCATCCGGGTGTTCGAGCAGGACGGCCGCGCGGTGCCCGTCTACAACGACAAGCACCTCTCCTACAGCTTCGAAAAAGCCAGGGCGATGGTGGACGCGGCGCGCCGCCTGCGGTTTCCGATGCTGGCCGGATCGTCCCTTCCGGTGACCTGGCGGCTTCCGGCTATTGACCTGCCACTCGGCTGCCGGATCGAGGAAGCCTTGATGGTGGGTGAAGGCGGGTCCGACGCCATGGACTTTCACGCGCTGGAGGGCCTGCAATGCATGGTGGAACGGCGGCGCGGCGGCGAAGTGGGTGTGAAAGCCGTGCAACTGCTGGAAGGCGACGCCGTCTGGAAAGCCGGCGATGAGGGCCGGTACTCCAAGGCCTTGCTGACGTCGGCGCTCTCGCGCAGCGACACGCCCCTCGGGCTCACGGTAGAGGACGGCCGCACGCAGGATCTGGTGGCGTCCGGTCAGTTGCAGAATCTGGCGAAGAAGCCGGCGGCGTACTTCATTGAATATCGCGACGGCCTCAAGGCGGCCATGCTGATGCTCGACGGGGCCATCAAGGATTTCAATTTTGCGGCGCGCCTGAGCGGCGTCCCGCAGATCCAGTCCACGCAGTTCCTGCTGACTCCGGAGCCGAATGTCACCTACTCCGCGTGTCTGATGCACAAGGTGGAGGAGATGATCGAAAGCGGTGCGGCGCCCTATCCCGTGGATCGCACGCTGCTGGTCAGCGGCATGTTGGAAAGCTGCCTCACCTCGAAACTCCGCGACCACGTGCGGCTGGAGACGCCGCACCTGAATGTCGCCTACCAAGCGCCCCAACGGTCTCAGTTCGCGCAGGCGTAAGGCGCGGTAATACCATAGGCATATGCCTCTCAGCAGACGAGCCTTTGTGCAGGCCGCGGGCACGGGTTTAGCGGCCCTGGCTGGAAGCCGCATGGCCTTCTCCGCCGGCGACATGAAGTATTGGGTGTGGATTCCCAACGGAAGCGCCACCCGGCGGTCCGCCGACGATTGGAAGCGCCTCCTCGCGCTCATGCGGGAATCCGGAATTCGCGCCATCCTTCCGGAAATTTACGATGGCAGGAACGCTTATTTCGGA
This sequence comes from Bryobacterales bacterium, assembly GCA_963768385.1. Classification (GTDB taxonomy): domain Bacteria; phylum Acidobacteriota; class Terriglobia; order Bryobacterales; family Bryobacteraceae; genus Fen-178. Next base: position 170,013 of record CAVYHQ010000007.1, on the reverse strand, counting down.
AGCACCCGCCTGCCGGTCAAGACCAACTGGCTGGAGACGCTGCTGCCGCTGGCTCGCGCGGAATCGCTCGAGGTGCATGCCTGGATGTGGTCGATGCCCTGCCTGATCGAGGACGTCGTCAAGAACCATCCGGATTGGTACAACGTGAACGCCAAGGGCGAGTCGGCGGTTGACAAGCCGGCCTACGTGCCCTACTACAAATTCCTCGATCCCGGCCGTCCGGAGGTCCGCGAATTCGTCCAGGGCACCGTCAAGGAACTCGCCAATATTTCGGAGTTGACGGGCATCCACCTGGATTACATCCGCCACCCGGACGCGATTCTGCCTTCCAACCTCTGGAAGAGATACAACATCGTTCAAGACAAAGTGTATCCGCCCTACGACTACGGCTATTCGGAATACGAGCGCAACCAGTTCAAGCAGAAGTACGGCGCGGACCCGATGACCATGAAGGACCCCAAACTGGAGGAGCCGTGGCTCGAGTTCCGCTGCGAGATGGTTACAGGATTGGTGAACGGCTACCTGGCGCCGGCCGCGCGCGCCAAGGGCAAGACCATCACAGCCGCCGTTTTCCCCGGACCGCGCCTGGCACGCACCATGGTCCGGCAGGATTGGGGCAAGTGGGACCTCGACGCGTTTTTGCCTATGCTCTACAACCAGTTCTACAACGCCGGCCCGGAGTGGGTGGAACAGCAGACGCGGGAAGGCGTCTCGGCCGTCAAGCAACCGGTCTACAGCGGCTTGTTCGTGCAGGGTATGACGGAGCAGGTATTCACCGAGACCGTGCAATTGGCCCTGAAAGCGGGCGCGTCCGGCGTATCGCTGTTTTCGGACGGCGGAATGGATGACGTCAAATGGAAGGCGCTCGAAACTCTCGCGGTGCCGGGCACGAAAGGCGCCGATCCCGCCGCTGTGCTCGAAAGCACTTACTCCCGCCGCGATTTCGATCTCTCCGCCGACCCGAATTCGGAACTGTGGTCCACCGCGCCTCACGTCACGGCGGACCGCGACTATCTGGGTCAACCCATCCCCGGGGCGCCCACCGAAATCCGCTCGCGGTGGAGCGGTCAATATCTTTACTTGCTGTTCATTTGTCCCTATGACGAATTGAACCTGAAGCCCGATCCCAATCCCGCCGCCGAGACCCCCGAGTTATGGAAGTGGGATGTTGCCGAAACCTTCATCGGCTCCGACTTCGAGCACATCGCCCGTTACAAGGAACTCCAGGTATCGCCGCAGAGTGAATGGGTGGATCTGGACATTGATCGCGACAACCCCAAGACCCAGGCGGGGATGCTCTGGAACTCCGGTTACACGGTCAAAGGCCGCATCGATGCGCAGCATAAGGTCTGGTATGGCGAGATGCGCATCCCATTTCGCGCCATCGATATGCGCCCGCCGCAAGAGGGCAGGGAACTGCGCATCGGTCTGTTCCGCATCGCCGGCGCCGGCCAGAAGCGCGTCTATTATGCCTGGCGCCCTCCGGGGGCAACCTCCTTTCACGTTCCCCAGGCGTTCGGCATCCTCCGCCTGCGCAGCTAGCGAGCGACGCAAAAGTGAAAGCCGCGCCCGTCGAACATTTGCGGAGGGCCAGCCCGGAGGGCGGCAGAAAGTAGCCCATGGCGCCAGCCATGGGAGAGAATGTGAAGCGACCAAGCCCCGGCAGGGGCGCAAGATCGCCTTCCGCGACCGCCGTGGGTCGCTGCGCGTGGCCCCTATCTTACGCCCCTGACCGGGGCTGGCGGATTCCGTGACGGGGTCCCGAGCGCTCACGCGCTGGGCTACGTTCTGATGCCCCTGCGGGGCTGAGCATGGGTCCATGTCACGCACCCGATCCCTGCGAACGGTTTGACCCGGCTGAAATCGTGTTATACACTAACCACCGTGGATCGACGAACCTTTCTGCAACTCGCCGCTGCCGCCCCGCTGCTGGCCAATCCGGCGGACGAACCAGTCTATCGTGTGGTCACCGCCTATAAACCCGCTTCGCACCCAGGGATGCCCGGACCGTATCCGGGCCTGGTGGTCAGAGTCCATTCCGAGAACTCCATCGACGCCAGCTCCGGCAAGGTGAATCCGGAACTGGTCAAGCAGATGATCTCGAGCGGCATGAAGACGCTCACGGGCGACGCCCGCCAGGAAGACGCCTGGGCGCGCTTCATCTCTCCCAAAGACGTGGTCGGCATCAAGGTTAACTGCTCGGGAGCTCCTCGTATCCGTTCCAGTCCCGAGGTAGTGAAGGTCATCGCCGAGAATCTGATTGCCGTGGGTGTACCGGCCAAACAAATCTACGTGTACGAGCGATTTGATAACCAGTTGCAGAGCGTGGGCTACGGCAAGTACCTGCCCGCCGGGGTGAACATTTATGCGGCGGAAACTTCGCGCAATTCGATTCTGGGCTACGATCCGAAGACTTACGTGGAGACCAGTTTCTACGGCGAACAGGATACGCGGTCGAACGTGATCCGGCTGGTTTCCGAGACCTTCACCAAGATCGTCAACGTGCCCAACATGAAGGAGCACCAGGCGTCCGGCGTGACCGGCTGCCTGAAGAACATCTCTTACGGCAACTTTTCCAACGTCGCCCGTGGGCACAACGCCCCGCAGACCTACCTCGGGACGTTTATCGGCACCCTGGCCGCCGTGGAACCGGTGCGCTCCCGCGTGGTGTTGAATATCATGGATGGCTTGATGGGAGTCTGGCACGCCGGCCCCTTCAGCGATATGCCGCGCTTCCGCTTCTATCCCAAACAGATTATGTTCGGCACGGACCCGGTGGCCATGGACCACAAACTCATCGAAGTGATCGAGGAGAAACGCAAGGCCGAAGGCGCCGTTTCCATCTTCGACCGTTCCATGTCCCATATCGGGAAGGACAATAGCAACCCGAATATCAATCACTACATCCGCGAGCCCGGCCACATCGAGTATGCCTCGAAATTCGGACTGGGTGTCTTCGACACCGCCAGAATCAAGCTCAAGGTGACCGAACTGTGATGCTTCTGCTGCTGGCGGCTTTACCGGCGCTGTTCTGGGATGGGGCGGCGAACACCGCGCCTGCGCTACGCGACGCCGGAATCCACCAGATCCTGGTGCCGGCGGCGCGCCTGGCATCGTGGAAGAGCGTTCCCGGCATTGCGGCGGAAGCGGCGGACCTCGAAGGCGCAGTGAAGTTGGCGACGCCCACCGTGGACTACCGCATGAATGAGGCAGCGGCGACCAACGCTCCCTGGGTGGTGGCCAACGGCTGGAGGTTTATCCGCCGGCCTGAGGGCCGTTTCTATTACGATGTCACCGGCAAGCAGGCGGCGCTGGCTGCGGCGGAAGCTTTCTGTTATGGCGCCAATGCCATGATCCGGACCGATATGGCCGGGCTCAAACCTCTGGCGGAGATGCTGGAGTTTCTGCGCACGATCACGGGAGAAGAGTTGCCGCCGGTGGCCGACATCGGGTACATCGACGATGGCTCCGCGGCCTCCGGCGAAGTGATGAATCTTCTGGTTCGGGACAATCTGCTGTTTCAGTTGGAAACCGCGCCGGACCGGCGCCTGAAATTGAACGTGAAACTCGGCACGCGGGAGTATCCTCTGGAGGACGCCGAGAACCCGGGTGTGGTGGCTCATGCGGTACGCTTCAACTTGACCGATGAAAAACGGTCGGTGCGCATTTATGGCAGCCAAGTAGTGGTGGCTCGGCTTACCGGCGAGCGCGGGCACATCCGGCTGCATCTGCTGAATTATGCGGGTGCGGCCCGCAAGGTGGAGGGGATTCGCGTGCGCGTGCTCGGCCAGTACCCCAAACACCAGTTGTCGCTCGCGGACGGCGCGGGCGTCGAACTGCTCGATTACAGCGTGGAGCCCGACGCCACCGAGTTCACGCTTCCGGAATTGAAGATGTATGCGATAGTCGATCTGTCGCGGTGAGTTTAGCTATGAGGTTGATTTCAAGTATGGCACGTCTGACGGCCTTGACCTGCATGGCCGGTTATGGGTTCAGCCAGCCCGCCTACGATTTGCTGCTCGAAGGCGGGCACGTCATCGATGCGAAGAACGGCATCAGCGCGGTCCGCGACGTTGCCATCAAAGATGGCCGCATCGCGGCCGTAGCCGCGCATCTGGATCCGGCTGCGGCTGTGAAGGTGGTCGATGTCACCGGCCTGTACGTCACGCCGGGATTGGTCGACATCCACGTGCACGTGTTCACCGGCACTGGGGAGCGCGCGTCTTATGCCGGAGATCTGAGCGTCTACCCGGACGGCTTCACGTTCCGCGTCGGCGTGACTACCCTGGCGGATGCAGGCTGCGCCGGATGGCGCAATTTCGAGGACTTCAAGGACCGCATCATCGATCGCTCCAAAACGCGCGTGCTGGCGTTCCTGAATATTGTGGGAAATGGAATGCGCGGCGCGAAGTACGAGGACAATCTTGCCGACATGGAGGCCGCGCCGGCGGCGGAGATGGCGCTGCGCCACAAGGGTCTCATTGTGGGCTTCAAGACGGCGCACTACACCGGACCCGAGTGGACCCCGGTGGAGCACGCGGTGGAAGCGGGCACGATCGCCAAGATACCGGTCATGGTCGATTTTGGAACCGACCGGCCGGAGCGGCCGATTGCCGAGCTTCTGACCAGGAAGTTGCGCCCGGGCGACATCTACACGCACTGCTATTCCGGGCTGCGCCATGAGCTCGATGAATCCGGCAACCTCAACCCGGGAATGTGGGAAGGGCGCAAGCGCGGCGTCATCTTCGACGTGGGCCATGGCGGCGGCAGCTTCGCCTGGCGCGTGGCCGTGCCGGCGCTCAAACAAGGTTTTCTCCCCGACTCCATCTCCACCGACCTGCACGTAAGCAGCATGAACGCGGGCATGAAAGACATGCTGAACGTCATGGATAAGTTCCTGGCCATGGGAGTCTCCGTGGATGAGGTGATCCGGCGCTCCACCTGGAATCCGGCGCGCGAGATCCAGCACGAAGAACTCGGCAACTTGTCCGTTGGCGCGCCGGCCGACGTAGCGGTTCTGAGCCTGGAAACCGGCCGGTTCGGGTTCACCGACATGTACGGCGCGCGGCTTCAGGGAACGCAGAAACTGGTCTGCGAGATCACGGTTCGCAACGGCAAGGTGGTCTATGACCTTAACGGCATCACCCGTCCGGATTGGGACAAGCTGCCGAAGAACTACAGGGAGACCGGGGATTCGCGATGGGATGGCATCACGCCGCAAAGAAGACCCACACCGATTCCACCGGCCCGCAATATTGGGAAGTGAAGATTATGTCACAAACATTCTGGAATAAGCTTAGAGAGCCCTGGGCTGGTTATAGCCGCCGGGACCTGTTCCGGCAAGGCGGATTGCTGGCGGCCATGCAAGCCTTGGGTGGAAGCGTGCGGCAGGCGGTGGCGGCCCCTCTGGAGCTGGGCGCCGACATGTACCGCTCCATCGGCGTACGGCCGCTCATCAACGCCCGCGGCACGTTCACCATTATTACCGGTTCGCAGACTCTCCCTGAAGTCAAGCGCGCCATGGATCAGGCATCGCGCGGCTTCGTCGACATGGATGAGCTGATGGATGGCGTCAGCCGGCGCCTGGCGGAGTTGACCGGGGCCGAGTGGGGAATCGTGACCGCCGGTTGCGCCGCCGCCATTACACATTTCACGGCGGCCGCCCTCGCCGGCGGCAATCCGGAACGCATGCAACGGCTCCCCAATCTGGCCGGGCTGAAAAGCGAAGCCATCCTTCCCGCCTACTCGCGCAATGTTTACGACCACGCCATCCGCATGCTGGGCGTCAAGCTGGTCGTCGTGCATGACAAGGCCGAGTTGGACGCGGCCTTCAACGAGCGCACTGCCATGGTCTACATCCTCGGGGGACCGGGCGATGACGGGCCGCTGGGAACACGCGTGGTGGCCGAGGTGGCCCGACGCAAAAATGTCCCCGTGCTGGTGGATGCCGCGGCCGAAATCCTCACCGTGAAGCCCAACGTTCACCTGGAGCGCGGCGCCCATGCCGTGGCCTATAGCGGCGGCAAGTGCATCCGTGGTCCGCAAGCCGCCGGCCTGCTTCTCGGCGAGAAGAGTGTGCTCCAGGGAGCTTGGATCAACAGCGCGCCGCACCACGCTTTCGGCCGCTCGTTGAAGGTCGGCAAAGAAGAAATCATGGGGATGCTGGCCGCGGTGGAAATGTGGGTCAAACGCGATCATAAGGCCGAATGGGCCCAGTGGGAAGCCTGGCTCGACCACATCGCCGCCAGCGTGAAGCGGGTGGACGGCGTGACGGCGCAGATCAACCAGCCTTCGGCGGACCTCTCCAACCGCACACCGGAACTACAGATACAGTGGGACGGAGCCAGACTGGGTATCACCGGGCAGGAAGTCGCCAAGATCGTGCTCGACACGGATCCCCGCATTGTAGTCGCCGGATCCCGCGGCACGCGCCCGGGCAATATGGCCAGTTCGGTCTCCATCGTTCCTTACCAGATGATGCCAGGCGACGAAAAGGTGGTGGCCGACCGTCTCTATGCGCTGCTGTCGAACCCGCCGAAGATGGAGAATCCTCCGTCCCCGCCGCCGGGCCAGTCCGCGGCCCTCGCCGGTCAGTGGGATGTGCGGCTCGATTTCGTTTACGGTTCGGCGAATCACATTCTGGTGCTGGAGCAGGACGGCGCCAGGCTGGTGGGGACCCATCAGGGGGAGTTCGCCTCCGGAGATCTCAGTGGCACGGTTGCCGCCAATACGGTGCGCTTCCAGAGTTCCCTCCCTACCGAGGGCACGCGCGTTTCTTTCCAGTTTTCGGGGACCGCCGATGGCGGCAAGATGTCGGGAACCGTCGCCCTGGGTGAGTATGGCCAAGCCCGGTGGACGGCGGAGAAGCACCAGTACCGGACGGGCGGCGGACGCCGCGGGTAAACAAAAGGAGACGGTATGAAACAAACGAATCGACGGAATTTCCTGGGACGCGGGGTCGCCACGGCAGTGGCGGCAGCGGCCGTGGCGGCGCCCGCCGCGGCGCAGGCCGATAAGCCCGCCAAAAAAGTCCTTTACAGGGATGGTAAGAAGCCGGCCAAGACACCGCTCTTCAACAGCACGGTTTCCTTTGGCAACCTGCTCTTCATCGCCGGTGTGGGAGCGCACTTCGAAGGCGATATCAAGGCCCACACCAAATTTGTGCTTGATTCCATCCAGCAGCAACTCGAGAGCGTCGGCTCATCCATGGAAAAGGTCCTGAAGTGCAACGTCTTTCTCAACGACCTGAAGGACTACGCAGCCATGAACGAAGTGTTTCTGGGCCGCTTCGGGCCGGAACCGCCGGTGCGCACTACCATTGCCGCCGCGGGTGGAATTCCGGGCAATTCGCTGGTTGAGATCGACGTTATCGCTTGCATTTAGGTGACCCAATGAAGCGCAGCGAGTTCATTGCGCGAGTTGCGGGAGGCGCATTCGCCGCTTCCGCGGGGGTTGCGATGCCGGATGAAGGGCCGTTTGCTCCCACGGACGTTCAAATCGAGCGCGCTCAGCCGGGGAAGCCGCGTGCCGGGAAGGTGCTCGCTGCGATTCAACCGCATGCCGACGATATTCCCCTCTTCGCCGGCGGGCTGGTTCTGAAACTGATCCACGAAGGGTGCACCGGCTATCTGATCCGCACCACCAACGATGACCATACCGGCCCGGGAAGTGTCGGCGAAGGCGTGCTCGCCAACGAGCGTGACAATCTGGCGGTGGCCAGGGAGTTGGGGATGAAGAAGGCATACGACCTGTACTACCGCAACCACATGTTGGACGGCGTGTCTCCCCTCGAACTGCGGCTGCGGCTCATCTTTCTTTTCCGCCTGCTGAAGGTGGACACGGTCGTCTGCTACGATCCATGGGCGCACTATGAAGAGAATCCGGACCACTATGTCACCGCCAGCGCGGTTGAGGCGGCTTGCTGGATGTCCGGCATGGGCAAGGATTATCCGGAACACTTCGACGCGGGCCTGTCGCCCCACTCGGTGACGGAGAAGTATTACTTTGCGCGCGGTCCCCAGTATGTCAACCGCGTAGTGGATATCACTGACTTCATGGACCAGAAGATTGCCATCAATATACTCAACGCGGCTCAAGGACCGGCCGGCCAGCGCGGGGCACAACTGCGACGCCGCCTGACGGAGCAGGGATTGCGGCTTGCTTTGCTTGGCAACGATGACGAAACGGCGAACCGGGAATACACCCGCCAGTTCGTGCTGGACCGGGACGCGGAAATCGGCAAGAAGTTCGGTCTGACCTATGGGGAGGCGTATCACTACATCGGACCGGAGCCGGCCAAGGTCGAAGACTTCATCTCGAAGAACGCCGTGAAGCTCTGAAGAGTGCGCGGACCAAATCGCCGATATCGACTGCACCGATCACCGCGCTACTCAATGTTCCATCCGTCTACTTTGATCTGCGATTTCGCGCCCCCCAGCAGTTTCCTCTGGTAGGTAGCACTGACTTCGCGCTTCTCGCCCGGCATCAGCTCGAAGTAGTTGTCTTCCCAGTAGACCGGCTGTATATCGGCGCCATCCGGTCCTTTGCGCACGGTCAAATGGATCATGAAGGCCAGGTGCGAGCCTGGATTCTCCACGGTCACACGATCGACCGCCTCCGTGCCCTTCTGCTCCGTACGAGATGCGACTTTGAGCTTGACAGGCGCCATCTGCTCCAGGCCGGTCAGGTCGGCATAAGTCTTGATCGGCGTGTAGCGCCCGTTCCCAGCGGCCCAGTCGGACACGTCCGGCTGCGTCGAGAGCCAGTAGAAATTCGAACTGATTAATTTACCCGCGGCATCCTGAAGAGTCAGTTTGACGAAATAGGTCCTAGTGAGTCCTTCGATTTGCGGCAGCTCGAAGACCTTGGCGGCACTGTCTTCAGCGATATCGACCGGCGTGGTTTTGGAAAACTTCTCCGCCAGGTCCATGTTGTAGACCTTCGCCGTGACCTTATAACCCGGGAAAGCCCGATAATGCGAATTAACTACCACGATCGACTGATCGTCGTAAGAGTACTGGACGTGCAGAAGCTCGTTGGCCTTCTTGGTTCCGAAGTACCCGCCGCCGGGCCGCAGATACCAGTCGTAGAGGTGCCAGATGATGGACGGCCAGGCGTTGTTCAGCATCCACTGAACCACTCCGGTAGCTCCGTACTTGTTCCGGCCGAACGCCTCGAACATGGCGCGCTCGCCTTCGTAGGTCATCGCCTGGCTCTTCCGCAGGTAATCGTCCAGGTCCCTGGCCTTACCGTACCGCCCCTGCAGCGCGGCCGTAAAGACGTTGACGTTGCGATAAGACCCGCCGCCGGCGTGGAAGTTCCAGAACTCATCGATAGGCCAGAGGTGCTCTTTCGGCAACATCTCCTTCAGGCTCTCCAGCACCGGAATCGCCGGGCCGGGGCTGGTCTCGGTATTGAATCCGAAGGCCCCGCCGCGTTGCCGGTCGAGCAGCCAGTAATTGGGCGCCACATACTCGTAGGGCCCGGTCATCTTGACGCCGGTGGGGCCGGCGCCCTCGGTGGTGGCCTTGGCCGCCAAGGAGACATACGGGTTTGGCCAGTGCTCCTCCTGAAGGACTTTCAGATAGGCCCTTTCAGCTTCGGCATTCGGCGAGTTATCACTTCCGTACAGGAAAACGAAGACGCTCGCGTGGTTCCGCAGCCGGCGGATCTGATCGCGCAGCGATTCACCGGCGATCTTGTAGTCCTCGGGCTTCCAGTTCCGCCACCGCTCCCAATACGAGCAGCAACACCAGCCCGGCATCACCAGCACTCCGTAGCGGTCGGCGGTATCGAAGAAGTGCTGGTTCATCATCTTGCCTTCGAGGCGAATGGTGTTCAGATGCATGTCGCGGGTGTAACGGATCTCATTCTCCTCGCGTTCGTCGTCGTAGCGCAGCATCATGTCGGACGACCATCCGCCGCCGCGGATGAGGATTCTTTTGCCGTTCATCTTGAAGAGGCGATTCTGCTGCGCGTCAAGCTCGGAAGTGAACTCGCGGATACCGAACTCCACGTCCTCCCGATCCGAAACCGTCCCGCCCGACTCGAATTCCATGCTCAGGTGGTATAGATCCTGCGGCCCAAGTCCGTACGGCCACCACAGCTTCGGATGCGCGATGTGGAGCCGCGGGCTGTCTTCCGGCGTGATGGCGACGCGCGCGGATTCGTTGGCGGCCAGCCGGACCTTCTTGGAGACTGCGATATTCCCGATGGTCCCCTTGAGCGTGCCCTCGATTGCCTGGCCGGTGGTGTTCTTCAAGTCGGCATAGAGGGTGAGATGTGCCTGATCCGGCGGGTTATCGAGGTGCGTTACCACCTGGGTGTTCCGCACCGCGACCGGGCCGCTGATCCGGATGTAAACGTCGCGCACCAGTCCCATGTCCTTGTCGGGAGGCATGGGGTTCCAGTCCACGTAGGTAATCGTCAGGTCGTTCGGCGTCGGCGGGATGACCTCAACGGCGAGGGTATTGGACGCGCCTGGCAGGGCGAGCGCTGTGATGTCGAACTCGAACATGCGATACATCCCGACCGCCTCGCCGGAGTTCGCCACCTGGTGCCCGTTCAACCAGATGTTGGCGCGGTAGTTGATGGCGTCAAAATTCAACCAGAGCTTCTTTCCCTTCACAGCGGCCGGGAGCTTGAACTCACCGCGATACCACCACGAGACCGCGAACGGGCTATCGGCCGGCATGGGGGAATTGGCGAAGTTCTGGCCGATGTTGTAGCTGGTCCCTGGAATGGATCGGAGGTTCATTCCGAAGTAGGGATCTGGATAGACCTTGTTGTTCACCAGGGCCGCTACGACGGTCGAAGGGACGCCCGAAGGGTGCCATTCGCGCGGTTGAAAACTGCTGGTGGAGATGACATCGCCCTTCTCCGTCACCTTGGCGGACGATTGGATCAACCATCCCTTGGCCAGCTCGATTCTGGAGCTGCTTCCGGCAGGCGCGGTCTGGCCCTTGGCCACCTCGAGGCAGCATGGCGCCAGCCCCAAAGCCATCGTTAGCAGAGTACAAACGAATTCAAACAACACTCTCCTTCCCTTCCCGTTGCCCGCGGCCTGCGGGCAAACTAGACCAGAAAGTCATTTTACTCCCTGTAACGGCGAACGGAACCCCGGAGGCATAGAAGCTCCACGCGAGCGTCGGGCCCCGCTAATTTAGCGCCCCCGGCCCCCTGGCCGGCTTCTTGCGTGCGACACTCGTTTTAGCCCCCGTGGCGCGCGTGCTCGCGCGTGCGCTAAAATTCTCCAAGGAGTTGCCCACTTGAATATCGCTTTTTATGGCCATGTCCGCCAATACCATAACATTCAGAACGAAATCGATACCAACATTCAGGAAGTCCTGGAGTCCGGCCAATATGTCATGGGGCCCATGCTGAAGCGGTTCGAGAAAGAATTCGCCGCGTACCACGGAATGTCATACGCCGTCGGCGTGGGCAATGGGACGGATGCTCTGTGGCTCGCCTTCCAGGCGCTCGGGATCGGTCCCGGCGATGAATGCGAGCGCAACGCCGCCTGCTGCATCTCTCTGCCGATGTTCCCCGAACTCACTGAGCAGGAGGCGGATTACGTGATCGGCAAGGTCCTGGAATGGAACCGCAATGTGGGTGTCGCATGAAAGACCGATATCGAGTAGTGGTCGTCGGCGCGGGCAAGCGGGGGATGCACCACGCCGCCGCCTTCCAGGCGAATCCCCGCTTCGAGCTGGCCGGTATCTGCGACATTGATGAGGCTCGGCTGGACGCAGCGGCCGCCAAACTGGGCGTGGCGGCCAAATCGAAAGATGCCCGCCAGTTAGCTCTGGCAGTTCGGCCCGACGTGTTCTGCTTTTGCACCCTGCCCAACATCCGCGCCGGAATGGTCCGCATTGGAATCGATAGCGGGGCCCGGCTTATCTCCATGGAGAAGCCCGTCGCACTGACCAGTGCCGAAGGCCTCGAAATCCGCGCCCTGCTGCAATTGAGCGGCGTGAAAGCTGTCGTCAGCCACCAACATCGCTACGGGCAGCACTATCAGAAGGTGAAGGAGGCCGTTGCCAGCGGCGCTTTGGGACGGATTCACACCGTCTATGGAACCTCCACCGGCTGGATGATGCACATGCTCTCGCACCTCATCGACTATACCCGCTGGTTCAATGACGAAGCCCAGGCGGAATGGGTCATGGCGCAGGCCTCGGGGCGAGGAAAGCTGGCCGATGTGCATCCTTCACCCGATTACATCGCCGGCTTCATTCACTTCTCGAACGGCGTGCACGGCATTATCGAATGTGGGGCGGGCGCGCCGGATGTGCCGGAAGTCGACTACTGGTGGCGTAAGTGCCGCATCGGCGCCCAGGGCACCGAAGGTTTCGCCGAGGTGTTGACCGGCGGCGGCTGGCGCGTGATATCCAGGCAGGTCTGCTGCTCCGGCGGCGGCTCGATGAACTACGATCTCGACATGCCGCCGTACATCCAACACATCGCCGACTGGCTCGATGACGAGCGGCAGGTCCATCCGTGCCATTTTGGCAGTGCTTATCAAGGGTTTGAAATCATGATGGCCTTTTGCCGATCGGCAGCCCAAGGAGGACAAGTTGCGCTGCCTCTCCTTTCGGGTGCGAACGAACTCGAAATGCTGAAAGCCTCTTTGCCGCAGAGCAAAGTGCTGCTCTCCATGGCGGCCAACGCCAAGGAGTATGCGGCATAGTGGCGCAGTCGTTCCAGTTCCTCCCAGCCGCGCAGGCCGTGGCACAATTGAAACTCAATGTCCGCAACTGAGCAGACCCGCCTTCGCCGCACGCTCGGGTTGTGGGATCTGATTCCTTACGGCGTGATCGTCATTCAGCCAACAGCGCCGATGTCGGTCTTCGGCGTTCTCAGCAACCGCGTCCTCGAACCGCTCGGAGAACGGCGCCTTGCTCCGGCAGCAGCGGCACCTTCTCCCGCTTTACGCCGCAGTCCCGGCACTGGACCCGCTATCTGGGTGCACTTCCGGCCACAACCGGCACACTCGATTCTGCGGTTGCCCCGCTTGCGGCGCACCCACAGTTTCCCAACACCCCGGAATACCGCCCTCTCCACAGATTCTTGCGCAGAGCCGCAAAAAGTGACGAGCCAGGGTAGTGTGGCGTTGCACTAACCGAGCAACCTTCCAGCGCACCGGAGGAACGCTCTTCAATCAGGTCAGAAATCATGGCGCGACGTGGATCCAACCGGCTTCGACTTTCGTCTCGTAGGTGCGGATGGATTCCATGCGGATGTGCTTCATCTGCACGCCGGCGTGCTGCAGGAACGCGGCCACTTTGGGCGGCGGGATCTCGTTGCCCAGATCCGCTGGAACCGGGCCGGAGAGGGCTCGGCCAGTGGTGATGTCGAACTGGGCGCAGTGCATGGCGCACGTGAGATACTGGCCGTCGAGCGTGCCCAATTCAAGCGCCGCATTCATGTGTCCGCAGCGCCGCTGGACGGCGTAGTAAGTGCCGCCGCAATTACAGACGACGATCTCGTGCCCATCGATCTCGACGGTTTTCATCCCGCCGGGCGCGATCTCATCGGTGCGGATTGCACGGACGAACTTGTCACTCAAGGCCCACGTCCTTTGGCGACAGTTGGGGCAGGCTGTCCGGGTCGATGACATCCTTGTGGACGAAGAGGCCGCACCAACAGCGTCTGATCGCGTCGAAATGTTGCCGGTGGAAGGGAATGCACGGACAGACGATCTGCATGTCGCGCTCGCGGTCGTGGCGCAGCGGCTGGCAGGGGCAGAATGGGATGCCGTGCCTGCCCTCCAGCATCACTTCCTGTTCGAGTAGAAAGTCCATCAACTCCACGTCGGGTGTGAACTTGAAGCCCAACGGATCGACGACCTTCTCGAAGAAATAGTGAAGCGCCTTCTTCCGTGATTCAGTATCCATTCGACACCGCTCTATAGATTCAGCAAGCTCGAATAACGGGCCGGCTGATAGCCCGAGACTACCTGGTCGCCGATCTTGACGAACGGAAAACCACTGGCGCCCGCTGCATCGAGCTCCTGCGAGATCCTTTCCTGTGTCGCCTCGTCGGCGAGATCATAATCGATGTAAGTGAACGGGATGTTGCGCTCGGCGAAAAACTTCTTCGCCTTGCGGCACCAGGGGCAAGTCGAGAGAGTATACATGCTGACCGTTTTCACGCTATTTCCTTTCCGCCAAGACTAACGAACAATTTGCCCGCCTCGAGCTTTGTAGGGTATACGCTGAGGCCGAGCTCCGGCGCATCGACGAATCTGCCGGTTCGAACATCGAAACGCCAGTCATGGCAGGGGCACACGATGATGTAGCCCTCCAGCCTTCCCGCGGACAACGGACATGCCATGTGCGTGCACTTGCCTGCAACGGCGTAGACCGCGCCGCCGACGCGCGCCAGAACGACGCTCACTCCCAGCGGATAGACCGGCGCCATGTGGCCTTCCAGCAACACGGAATTGTCCAATACATCCGTCCAATTGAGCGCACTAATTGAGGTGGCTCCTGCCTCTCCCGGCAATTCTGGTTCGTGGCTGGACTTCATCGTTTGGCCTTTGGGTCCCAGCTTTGCATTTTAGGATACCACCAGCCGCCAGCCTTTGCCAGGCGGGTAGTGTCCTAAACTTCTTGGAGGTGCCGTCCTCGATCCAGAGGCCAGTAAAGCCGACGTTCCTTCCGGTCCGCGACCTTGAGGCCCGCCGGGTCCAAATCCGCGCCCCGCCGGCGCCCGCGAGCCGGCATAGCTCTCTGCCACGTTACTCATCAGCTCGATCCCACTGATTCCGCATTCGAGGCAATACTTGAGAGTTTCCTCGGCGCTTCCCGGCTGGCCAAGCCGAACTCCAGTTTCAACGGAGTCCAGATCGGCACGATTACCTACAGCTTCCGCCGCGCTGCCGGCTTTTCCCGCGGCGAGCCCGCGGCGGCCAGCGTCGAAAAGCCCATCATCAACAAAGGCTACATCACCGTTCCGGATAAGCCCGAGCTTGGGATCACACTCAACGAGGATGCGGTCAGGCGGCACCTGGCGCCCGGGACAGGTTTCTTCGAGCCCACACCGCAGTGGGACAACGAACGGTCCGGCGTACCATCTCTGGAGTATGGTGCCGCCCCGTGCGGCAAGCAAAATCAGCCGCGGATAAACGCTTTGTGGCGCCGCCCCGTGCGCGAAACCTATTCCGGGCCGACTCACGCCTGGGCGGGCCGGCATGCGGGCGCAATGTGAGTCGCTGTCTGTTTTGGCGCTGGAAAAGACGATTCGTTCCTCGTCGGCCGCAGCCGGTCCGGAACGCGCTGCACGACTTTTACGTAAAATGAAGTTCCAGGCTCAAAAGAGAATAACATGAAACCACTTCTTATAACCATTACTTGCCTGACGCTCGGGGCGGCATTTGCCCTGAACGCGCAGGACGCTCCCATTCCACAAGTGCCTGCGGGTGGACGTGGACCCGGTGGTCGCGGAGCGCCACAGGGTCCTGCGCCGACTTACTCCAACATCGATTATGCGCCGCCCGAGCCCGCCACGAGCAACGGCCATAAGCTCGACCTTTATATTCCGTCGGGCGCGACTACGCCCCTCCCCGTAGTGATATGGACCGCCGGCTCCGCATTTTCTGCGGATACCGGCAAGAACGGGGCCGGCCGCCTGGCCGAACAGTTGAATCCGGCCGGTTATGCCGTGGCGGGTGTTTCGGTCCGGTCAAGCTCCCAGGTGAAGTTCCCTGGCCAATTGTACGATATCAAAGCCGCCATCCGCTGGCTCCGGGCTAATGCGGCCAAATACAACTTCGATCCGAATCACATCGCCATTATCGGCGATAGCTCGGGAGGGTGGGTCACCGCCATGGCGGCTGTGACTGGAGACGCGCCCGAGATGGAAGGCTCGGTGGGGACGACGGGGGTCTCAAGCGCGGTCCAGGCCGCGGTTGCGTTCTATCCTCCGACGAACTTTGTGACGATGGACGCCTGGGCGATCCGCAAGTGCGCCGGGCAAAACTGTCACGACTCGGAGAACTCCCCCGAATCTCGACTGCTCGGCTGCGCGATCCAGACCTGCCCGGACAAAGTGAAGGCGGCCAGTCCCATGACTTACATCACCCCGGCCGATCCGCCGATTATGATCCTGCACGGCGATTCCGATCAGTCCGTGCCGCACAACCAGGGCGAGCAATTCTACATGGCACTCAACAAGGCATGCAAAGAGGCTATCTTCATCAGCCTTCCCAAAGCCCCGCACGGGAACTGGACCGGCTTTCTCACTGACGATTCTTTGCGGGAGGCCGCGACGATTCGTTCCACCTCCGCGGCCGGCTGCACAGTGGTTAACCCGACGCCCTGCACGCCGACCTGGAAGACCGTGATCGAATTTCTCGACAAATCCATGAAGTGACAGCGGCAACCGCATCCGCGAGTCGATCAACGCCAAGGAACCCCAGGCTGCTACGGCTATCCGTTGAGCCGCTCCGGCAAACAACTTCGCCGCGTAACCTTTTCCCAAACGGGCAGTATAAGTAGACATGCGACAGGCCATCGCCCGGACACCGACAATTGCCACACCTTCATCACCCTGCATCGTAGTACCCCGGCGCGTCAAGCGATTACCAAAACGCGGCAACGGGTCAGTGTGAGCGGCCTGACAGCAAGCCACGACACAGAGATCTAACGTGCAGAATCTGCCAGGCAATTTTCGTTACGCTCTCCGGCAATTCCGGCAGTCGCCGGTATTTACGGCTGCGGCCATATTCACTCTCGCCCTGGGGATCGGTGGAACAACGGCGATTTTTACTCTGATCGACGCCGTCATGCTCCGTTCGCTGCCGGTGTCGGATCCCGCTACCCTGTACCGGATCGGCGATGGCGATAACTGCTGTGTGCAAAGCGGCCCCCAGGACCGCTGGGGGATGTTCTCCTATCCCCTCTACCAGCGTCTCAAGGCTGAAACACCTGAGTTCGAAGAAGTGGCTGCCTTTCAAGCCGCCGGTGGCCGCTTGAGCGTGCGGCGTGAGGGCGCCGGACTGGCTGCCAAGTCGCTTCGCACCGAGTACGTCACCGGCAACTATTTCTCCACGCTCGGCGTCAAAGCGTTCGGCGGACGCCTCCTTACGGCGGCTGACGATACCCCGGCCGCCCCGCCGGCAGTCGTACTCAGCCACCACGCCTGGAGCCTGACCTATGGCGGCGACAGGTCGGTGGTGGGTTCGACCCTAATCGTGGAAGGGCACCCCTTCACCGTCGTCGGCGTGGCGCCTCCCGGTTTCTTTGGCGAAACCCTCCGCGGCGATCCGGCCGACCTTTGGATTCCCGTCAATCAGGAGGCCGTGATCACGGGTGACGGCGCTCTTCTGCGTCAGTCCGCTGCCGCCTGGCTTCGCGTTATCGGACGGCTGCGGCCGGGGGCTTCGATCGCCGGAATGGCGCCGCGGCTCACGGGAATCCTCCGGCAATGGATGCAGAGCGAGGCCGGCTATCCTTCCAACTGGATGCCGGACATCATCCGAACTCTCCCCAAACAATCTATTAACGTCGTTCCCGCGGGAGCCGGTGTAGCGGAGATGAAGGAACAGTACGGGAGCAGCCTCAACATTCTGTTGGCGGTTTGCGGCATGGTGCTGCTGATCGGGTGTGCCAACGTGGCCAACCTGCTGCTGGCCCGCTCCGTCACCCGCCGCCCGCAGACCGCCGTGCGCCTTGCCATGGGAGCCACCGGGCGGCAGATCGTCATGCAAGCTCTCACGGAAAGCGTTCTGTTGGCAATCGGCGGTTGCATCGCCGGACTCGGTGTAGCGGCCGCGGCGGCCCGTCTGCTCCTTTCGCTGGCCTTTCAGCACACGCATTTTCTTCCTATCGGCATCGCACCGTCTTTGGGTGTACTGGCTTTCTCGTTCGCGGTGGCGCTGGCGACCGGCGTCGTATTTGGCGCGGCCCCCGCATGGTTTGCCACGCGAACCGACCCGGCCGAAGCGCTGCGCGGATCGGGTCGCGCCATCAGCGGTCATTCTTCGTTCGCCAGCAAAGCGCTGCTGGCCGTACAAGCCTGCCTCTCAGTGGTTCTGGTTGCCGGCGCCACCATGCTGGCCCGCAGCCTCGACAGGCTCCAGAACCAGGACTTCGGATATCAGGTGAACGGGCGAGTGGTGGTTGCTCTGAACAGCCCGCCCTCCACCTATACCCTGCCGCAATTGAACGCGCTCTATCGCCAACTCGAAGATCAACTCAACCGCCTGCCCGGAGTGCAGGGATCGGGATTGGCACTCTACAACCCGCTCACCAATAATTGGGGCGAGCTGATCTACGTGGCCGGCCACCCCGCACCCAAGATGGATGGGGAATCGGGCGCCTCGTGGGACCGTGTCAGCGCCAGGTACCTTCAGAACTTCGCCATCCCACTCTTGCGCGGCCGTAATTTCCAGGACTCCGATAGCGAAACCACCGCTCCAGTGGCTATTGTCAACCAGGCGTTCGTAAAGCGCTTTTTCAAAAGTGGCGAAGACCCGATCGATCGGCACTTCGGAATGGATAAGCCGGAATACGCGGCCACCTTCCGGATCGTGGGGGTGGTGCGCGATGCCAAGTTTGCCGGCTGGGGCCTGAACCGGCCCGCGTTCCCGATGTTCTTCGTTCCGCTCGCCCAGAATGTCGCGTATCCGAACGGCGACATGCTGCAGTGGGTCGAGTTGCGCTCCCATTTTATTAACGGGCTCATGCTGACGGCCAACGCATCTCCGGGTGCGCTCGAATCGGTATTGACGAAGCTACTGGCCGATCTGGACCCCAACCTGACTATCAACAGCGTCCGGACGATGCGCGAGCAGGTCGCACTCCGCTTCGATCAGGAGCGCGCGGTGGCCAGTCTGGCGGGCCTGTTCGGCATCGTGGCGCTGCTGCTGGCCGCAGTTGGCCTGTACGGTGTCACGGCCTATGCCGTGGCGCAGCGGAAGAACGAAATTGGAATTCGCATGGCGTTAGGCGCGGACCGCGCGAGGGTAGTGGGGCTGGTTTTGCGCGGCACGTCCACGCGCGTGCTGGTCGGACTGCTACTCGGGGTGCCGCTCGCCGCCGGCGCCGGGCGCTTGATCTCATCCAAACTATACGGGGTCGTCAGTTGGGACCCAGTTGCGCTGACAGTTGCAGCAGGCGCGCTCGCGATCTGCGCCTTTGTCGCTGCCATCATTCCGGCCAGGCGCGCTGCTTCGGTTTCGCCGGTGGATGCGCTGAAGGTCGAGTAGCGCGCCGTTTCGACTTCGCTCCACGTGAAGGGCCCTACAGACTGGATCTCGCAGTGGCGGAAGAAGGCGGGGCCAACGCCGAGGATGGTGTCGCCGTCGCCTATGATCGTGCTGTCGGCCGGGAAACGAGAGCGTCTCCTGGGAGAAGCCGATTCTCATTGAGAATCATCTTGACGCCAAACTGGCGGCTCGGCTACAGTTCGGTAATCGCGGCATGTTGATATAATCCAAACTCGTGGGAGGACTCGTGGCAGATATTGTGGACAATCCATTGCGGCGCTCCTTCTTGAAGGCCGGCGCGGGAGCCCTGGGGAGCGTAGCTCTCGGTTCGAATCCGCTGGCCGTTCAGGGAGCGCGGGGCCCGGCGCGGCCGAATCTCATTTTCATGACGACGGACGGTCATCGTCCGGATGCCCTCAGTCTAAACGGCAACCGGATTCTCGAAACGCCCAATTTCGACCGCATTGGAAGAGAGGGCATTCAGTTCCGGAATTCCTTCGTTACCAACGCGCTTTGTCTTCCTTCGCGGGCCACCGCCCTCACCGGCCTGTATGGCCACAATACCGGCTGCGTGGATAACCAGGACCGCGCGATACCCGCGAACATACCCATGTTCACCGACCTTCTGCGAGAGGCCGGTTACGAAGTAGGGCTGTTCGGCAAGGCTCATGTCCAGGACCTCGCAAAACGAAGCTGGGACTATTATTTCGGATACCCCGGCGCGGCGACGGACTACTTCTGGCCCGTGATCACCGAACGTTCCCACGGCCAGATTGGGCCCCCGACGGTTCACGAAGGATATGTCGAGGACATCGTGATGGACAGGGCCATCCAATGGATGAAACAGAAGCGCGAGAAACCGTTTTGCCTCATATTCTGGTTTCAATCTCCTCATGCGCCTTTCTTCCGGCCGCGGCGGCTGCTCGACCTGTATAACGGCATTCCGGTTCCGAAGCCGGCCACGTTCGATGACGACCTGAAGGGATATCCCGGCAAGCCCCGGGCCTTCGCCGAAGCCGACGACATGATCGGCACTTATACGCAGCGCTCTCAAACCAAAAACAATTGCGCGCGATCGCTCGAGGAAATGGTCAAGGACTATTATGCCGGTATTGTCTCCGCGGATGAGAACGTTGGCAAGATGTTCCAGACGCTGACTGAAATGGGACAGATGGATGACACCGCGATCATGTTTTCCGCCGACCACGGTTTCTTCCTCGGAGAATGGCGCAAGTACGACAAGAGATTCATGCATGAACCTTCGATCCGGACGCCGATGCTGATTCGCTATCCAAGGATGGTGCGTCCCGGCACGGCCGCGGACCAAATGGTTACCAACCTCGATATCGCGCCGACTTTCCTCGAGTTGGCGGGGATTCCAGTCCCCAAGCGGATGCAGGGTCTTAGCATGGTGCCCTTACTGAAGGGCGAGCAGCCAAAGACATGGCGCAAGGATTGGCTGTACGAATACTACGAATACCCCGGATCGCACAGCGTTCCGAAGAACCGCGGGGTGCGCACGGACCGATATAAGTTCATCCACTATTACGAAGCGCCTGAAGAGTTCGAGATGTACGATCTCCAGGAAGACCCCAGCGAACTTCGCAACCTTTACGGCGATGCCCGTCACGCCGGGCTGGCGAGGGATCTGCGCCGGCGGATCGACGAACTTCGCGTGGAGACCGACGACCACTACGTGTTTCAGCCGCCGAAGCAGCAGCGGTAGGGTAGTCGCGCAGCGGCAGACGCCCCGCAATATGATCGAGAAGGCAAGATGTCTTCAACTCTTCTTCGAGGCCGCACCCGCAAAACTCGCCCGCGCGGGTGCCCCGTATGCTACCATGCGCCCTCGGAGCAATCTTGAACGATACTACCCTGCCTTCCGGAACGGACGGGCGGCTGCCCGCCTTCCACATCGAAGCTGACTCGATTCCCGAAGCCTACTATCTGGCGCTGGCAGCGGTGCATTTCAATGGCTACACGCTGCGCACACAGTATGACCGCCGGAACGCGGACGGCACGTACCTGGACCCGCCGGGCAAGGACGCGCGCGTCTCCATCCGCATCCGCGACCCGTTCGCACAGCCGCGCTATCCCGTGCTCAGCTATTGCGAGCGCGGCAAGTACATCGCCGAGTTCCTGGGCGCCAAGGACCACCTGGTGGTCCGGTACCGCGAGCTGCTGCGGAAGGTACGCGCCGGCGAGGAGTTCGAAGCTACCGAGTGGCCCTACTGCTACCATCAGCGACTGGTGGCCTATCCGCGCGCGGACGGCAGCACCATGGACCAGCTCGAGTTGATTCTGGACAAGCTGGCGCGCGACCCGATTACGCGCCGTGCTGTGGCCACCACGCGCGTGCCCGAGATCGACCTTTTCATGGTGTCCGACATGCCCTGCCTCGGCGAGATGCAGTTACGGGCCATCGAAGATCCGGGCGGGCGGCTGCTGCTGCACATGCACGCGAACTGGCGCAGCCGCGACTTGTTCAAGGCGTGGGGCGACAATATGATCGGCATCACCAACCTGCAGGCGCGGCTGGCGGCACGCCTGGCGGTCAAGACCGGCCGCGAGGTGCTGGTGGGGCCGTACAGCGAGTCAAACGGCTCGCTTCATATTTACGGCCAGGACTACAGCACGAAGGGAATGGACAAGTTCTTCACGCGCCTTCCGGATTGCGAATCTTTCGTGCGCCGCGCGCGCACCAGTGAATTCGTCCGCGACGCCGAGGTGATCCCCCAGCTCCAGGACCTGCTGAAGGAAAGCACGTGGCGCTTCCCGCCGGAGGCCGTGAGGCTGATCGAAGACATGATTGAGGACTACCGCTCGGGGCGGTTTGTGCCGTAAGGCGGCCAGTTCAAACTCGCCGGCCTCGCCAAGCGCTCGGCTGCGCCTAACGAGCCAGCCGCAGTTCGCGGTTTTGAGCAGCGTTATCAGTTCATATCTGCGGCCCTCCGGCGGATCGCGCGCAGCAAATCCAACGCTTCTGGGAGGGCAAACTGCTCTCCGATGAAGGCCGCGACAAAGCGGCCGCCGCGGATTTCGCCGCGCGACTCCATGCGCCGCAGCGCCACCAGCAACTCGCGCCAGGCCGGCGCCAGCGGCTCGCGCACCGCGACATCGCGGAAAACCACGCCCCAGCGGAGCAGCAACTGCCGGGCCAAGGCTTCCGCGTGGCCATCCGGCGGAGCGGCGGTGTGCCGCAGCAAGGCCCATCTTCCAGGCGCATGGCGCGGCCGCGCGCGGCGGCCTTTCCCTTGGCCGCGCCGCCGCTTGGGATCGAGCAGCGCACGCAGGTTTTCAAAACCGTCGGCGGTCACCAGGCCCGCGGCCACCAGTTCCCACAACCCATCCTCCACCTCGCTGGCCAGGCGGCCGGTGGCGCGCGCCAGTTCGGCAAAGAAGGAAGCGCCGCTCTCCTCGAGCACCGCCAGCACCTCGCGCGCGGGGTGAGAGAGAGCATCCCGCGGCGGCGGGGCGCCCCCTGGGCCCGGTGTCGCCAGCAGCCACGAGGCATCGTCGCGCAGAAAAATGGCTAGCGGCGCCACGCGCGTGGGGCGGACGCGGCGGCGGGGGTGCGCGTCTTCCGGGCGTTCGAACGCCGGATGGGGCGAAAGACGGCCCCAGCACACCTCGCCGGCCAGGCAGAGCTGGTCCAGGTACTCGGGCTTGTAGCGGGCCACGCGCTGTGGCAGGACCTCCGATTCCCACGCCGCCGCGGCGAATTCGGCGCCCTGCAATTGGCGGATGATTTCGAGCGTGCCATCCACGCCGTGCAGTTGGCCACCCGGCGCGAGGTGCTGCCAGCGGTCGAGAAACGCCTGGAATTCGGTGGTGGTCACCGGCTCGATTTCACGGCGGAGGCGCCCGATGGTGAGCCGGTGAATGCGCGCCAGCAGGCGCCGGTGGCACCATTCGAGTTCCGGCGTTGTGCCGGTGAAGCTGCCGCGCAGAATCTGTCCCTCGGCTTCCAGTTGCGCCAGAGCCTGGTCGACGAGTTCCCGTGGCATTTCGAGGTTGCGCGCGAGCTCCGAAGCGCGCAGCGGCCCGGAGCACTCGAACCAGCCGCGCAAAATCTCAGCGGCGCAACCTTCGGGCGTCTCCGGGATCGGTCGCGTGCCGGCCGGTGCGTTGATCATTGGATGGACAGCGGCGTGCGGGTAGACGCACCGGACCAGCTCGATCCGCTCGGCGGGGACCCAGAAGTCACGGCCGGCCATGGTGAGGGTGGTGGCGCGATTGGCTGCCACCAGCGCCAAGAACAATCCCTCGGCGAAAGTGGGGCGGACGCCCTCGTCCGCGCGCGACCCCCTGGTCGCGCTCTCCGCCAGCAGGCTCAAGCCACATAGGGCCTCGTGCAGCTCATCGGGGTCGCGCATGGGCGGCCAGGCCTCGGCGGCCACCTGCGCAATAGCTTGAGGATCGAGCGCCCCGGCGCCTTCCGCATAATCCGCCGGCAGCGTGCGACGCATCTGCACGGCGCGGGTGCGCCGCTCCTCCAGCGGAGCGTCGTCGAGATACGCGTATGGGTTAGCGTTGATGATTTCGTGGGAGAACGGCGAAGGCTCGGGCGTGTCGATGGCCACGGTCTGAATTCGGCCTTCCGCAATCGCCGCCAGCACGGCGCGAAGCCCATTCAGATCCATGGCTTCATAGAGGCAGTTGTCGATGGTCTCTTTCACCAGGGGGTGATGTGGGATGCGGATGTCGCCCTCGAGGTTTTCGGCGCAGGCGGCCTGATCGGGGAAGACCGCGGCCATCAGGTCGTCGGCGCGCATTCGCTGGAGAGGCGGCGGCACCTTGCGGCCTCCGGAATAGCGCGGGATGGCCAGCGCCCGCGAAGCATTCCAACGCCAGCGCGCCGTGAACATGGGCGCCGCCAGCAGGGCCTGGGTGAGCACTTCCTCGACGGTTTCGGGGTGCAGGAACTCGAAGACAATATCCAGCGGGAAGGAGTGCTGCTCTCCCAGCGAAATGACGATGCCGTTATCGGTGGCGGCGGCTTGCATCTCGAAGTTGAACGACCGGCAGAAGCGTTTTCGCAGCGCCAGGCCCCAGGCGCGGTTGATGCGCGCGCCAAACGGCGCGTGGATCACAAGCTGCATGCCGCCGCCTTCGTCGAAGAAGCGCTCGGCGACGATTCGGGTGTCGGAGGGAATGACGCCCAGGGCGGCGCGTCCGGCGCGGATGTACTCGACGGCCTGCTCGGCGCCGCGGCGGTCGAGGCCGCACTCGCGCTCGAGGAGCTCAACGCCAGTAATCTCTTCCCGCAGCCGCGCCACCTCGCGCGACAACTCGGCGGTGCGGCCGGGCGCCTCGCCGCGCCAGAACGGAATGCCCGGCGCCGCCCCGTGGGCGTTTTCCACACGCACGCGGCCGGCCTCGATCCGACGAATGCGCCACGAGGTGGTGCCCAGCAGGAAAACGTCGCCCGCCATGCTCTCCGCGGCGAAATCCTCATCCACCGTGCCCACGGTGGCGCCCTCCGGCTCGGCCACCACCAGGTATTGGGCGGTATCGGGGATGGCGCCGCCGGAGGTGATGGCGGTCAGCCGCGCGCCGCGCCGTCCGCGCACGCGCCGGTTCACGGCATCGCGATGCAGCCAGGCTGCGCTGCGGCCGCGGGCGGTGGCGATGCCCTCGCAAAGCGTTTCCAGCACGGCGTCGAAATCCTCGCGCGCCAGCGCGCGGTACGGCCAGGCGCGGCGCATGAGGGCGAAGAGATCGTCTTCCGCGAAGTCTTCCGAAGCGCAGGCGGCCACCATTTGCTGCGCCAGAATGTCGAGCGCGTTGCGCGGAATCTCGAGCCGGTCCAGCTCGCCGCGGCGCATGGCGCGCACCAGCGCGGCGCATTCGATCAGCTCGTCGCGCGTGGTGGCGAACAGGCGGCCCTTGGGCAGTGCGCCCACCCAGTGTCCGGAGCGCCCGATGCGCTGGAGCGCCACCGCGATGGAGCGCGGCGAGCCGATCTGACAGACCAGGTCCACGGTGCCGATATCGATCCCCAGTTCGAGCGAGGCGGTGGCGACCACGGCCCGCAGTTCGCCGTTCTTGAGCCGCTTTTCCGCGTCCAGGCGCAAGGCGCGCACCAGGCTCCCGTGGTGCGGCAGAACGGCGTTGGGGCCCAGCCGCTCGCCCAGGTGGTGCGCCACGCGCTCGGCCAGCCGCCGCGTGTTCACAAACACCAGGGTGGTGCGGTTCTGGCGGATCAGCTCGGCCACGCGGTCGTAGATTTCGCCCCACATTTCGGTGCTGGCCACCGAGCCGAGCTCATCCCGCGGCACCTCCACGGCAAGTTCCATCTCCCGCCGGTGGCCGACGTTCACCACGCGGGCGCTGTCGCTCAGGAACGCCGCCACTTCCTCCACCGGCTTCACCGTGGCGGAGAGCCCTACTCGCTGCGGCCTGGCGCCGCCATTCTGCTCCACCAGGTGGTCGAGCCGCGCCAGCGTGAGGGCCAGGTGCGAGCCGCGTTTATCGTCCGCCACCGCGTGGATCTCGTCCACGATGACGGTGTGCACGCGCGCCAGCATCTCGCGCGGCTTGGCCGCCGTGAGCAGAATGAAAAGCGATTCCGGCGTGGTGACCAGGATGTGCGGCCGCTCGCGGGTCATGCGCTGCCGCTCCCACTGCGGCGTATCGCCCGTGCGCAAGGCCGCGCGGATGGGCGCCAGTTCGACGCCGCGCGCGGCCGCCAGCGCGGAAATCTCCGCCAGCGGGATCTCCAGATTCTTGTGGACGTCGTTGCTCAGCGCCTTGAGCGGCGAGACATACACCACTTCGGTCTGGTCGGGCAGCGGCCCGAGCCGCGCGCGCCGCACCAGGCTGTCGATCGACAGCAGAAACGCCGCCAGGGTCTTTCCGGAGCCAGTGGGCGCGGAGATCAGGACGTCGTGCCCTGCGCGGATTTCCGGCCAGCCGCGCACTTGCGGTTCGGTGCCGCGGCTGAAGCGGGTGTCAAACCATTCGGAGGTGAGAGGGTCGAAACCGGATGGCACTGACACTATCTTAAGGCTACGAAGGGGCCGTCCGGACCTCCATGCCGGTCTCCTGTCCTGGCTAATTCTTTACAATCGCTTCTTTGCACCGGCGTACCTTATCCAGATTGGGTCCGCGGTGGTGGAGCGTTGGTTTGGACTCATGACCGACAAGATGATTCGCCGCGGCACATTCCACTCAGTTGACGAACTGGAACCCGCCATTTACGCATGGACGGCAGCGTTTTTGTGCGTGCTGTAGTTGTCGATGAACTCCATTCCACGAGATTCAGTAGTACTTTTTAAAGATTTTAGCCAGTACCCCATGGTCTGTACATTTTGTTGAAATGGGACGATCATACAATATCGAGGATGAATGTCGGGCGAGATCATCCACGGAGATCGGCGAGTCAACCGGCGCTATGACGTTGAGTTGCCGCTCCGCTTCCACTACACCACTGAAGAAGGCGCGCTTCGCGTTGGCTGCGGGGTAGCCGCCGAGCTGAGCCGGGGCGGAATTCTGTTTCTGACGGATGATCCCCCGCCCGCAGGCACTGCTGTGGAAGCCCACATTGCGTGGCCCTTCCTGCTGCAGGGCACTTGTCCGCTCGAATTGGTTGTGCGGGGCTGTGTTTCCGGTGTCAGCGATCGAGGCACGGTCCTGCGGCTCCGCAGTTACGAATTCCGCACTTGCGGCGATAGGTCGTTTTTCGAGACTGCCCAGCATTCCGGAGCATGGCGAGTGGCGTGAGCGCGGCCGCCATAATCCCGAGACCACCATGGCGCGCACAAGTCGCGCCGCAGCACGCAACTGCCCGCGGGTGACCACCCTTCCACGCGTACTGCACCGCCGCGCCGCTCGACTCGGAACAAAGCCACCGCTCCCAGGTCGGCCGCGAGGGCCGGAAGCGACCAGCCGGCCGGTTCCGCCACAATGCGGATGGCGCCAACGTGGGTGATGCAGATGGTGCAATCCTGTGCGCCGTCATCCCTGGCTGATACAGCGGTCTCCAGGATCCGCTCCGCATTCCGTAATAGACCTTCCACGGAACTCTCATCGGCAAGCGGAGCGTAGATTCCAACCGTTCTTGGATTACTTCTTGGGCGGCACTGCGGACAGAATCTTCTGAATATAGTCCTTCGTCTCGGGAATGGCTGGTATCCCGTCGATGGCATTTACCTTGCCGGGACCGGCGTTGTAGGCGCCCAGAGCCAGCGGGAGGTCGTCGTAGATGGTCAGCAACTGCTTGAAGAACCACGCGCCGGCATTCAGATTCTCCTTGGGATCGAAGGGTTCCTTGACGCCCAACTGAGCGGCTGTGGCCGGCATCAACTGCATCAGGCCCATGGCCCCCTTAGGAGAGACGGCGCACGGCCGCGCGCCCGACTCCTGGTTGACCATGCTGCGCAGCAACTCCGGCTGCAGATCCTGCTGTTTGGCCGCACCTTCGATGAGGGGGTCAAGCTGGGAAGCCGGAAGCGGTTCGCAATCGCTCTCGGAGACCAGGACGGGAACAAGGTCGGACTGGGAGGGCGGCCCGAGCAAGAAAAACGATTCGGACGAGCGATCACCCACCTGCTTGGCAATCGAGGCCCGCTGGGTCGCCAGGGACGGCTGCATGGCCGCGACAGATTGTCGCTGCATGGCAACTGGTTTCTCCAAGGCTGGCTTCGAATCGGCCGCCTGGGGAGCGTCCTGGGCGAGCCCGGGCGCCCCAACCGCCAGCAGAATTAGAAATGGATGCAGTACTTTCATGAAAATATACTCGAATCTTAGCGCATTTCGTCGATTTGATATATGGAAGGGCAGGAAGCCCTACCCAAAAGGACCGGCCATGGAAATCCATTCGATGTACGGAGTCAGCCAGACGATGCCGATCGATCCGGCTCCCAAGTCGCGTGAAGATGCGGACGCGCAGCAAGCCGTGGTCACGGCGGTTCGAGCTTTGAACAAATCGGAATTGCTGGGCAGCGATCGCCAATTGCAGTTTACGCGCGACAGCCAGACGCAGAGAATGGTCATACAGATCGTAGACAAGCAGAGTGGCGACGTGGTGGACCAGATCCCCCCCGAACAAATCCTGCTGATTATGGCGTCTTTGGGAAAGCCAGTGAATAAATAAGTTGAAACTGTAATGTGGAAAGACGCTTATCTTGAAAGCCGGGTGCTCTCGGCAAACCCGCTGGAACTGATTTGTATCCTGTATCAGCACTCGCTCGATTCGGTTCGAGACGCGCGCCAACATCTGGCGGCCGGCGACATCGTCGCGCGATCGAGGGCGATTTGCCGGGCGATCAGCGCTATTTCGGAGCTCGATGAATCTCTGAATCACGCCGAAGGCGGGGCTATCAGCCGGAGCCTGGCGGAGTTGTATCAATACATGAGGCAGCGCCTGACCGAGGCGAATATGCTGCAGAAGGACGCTCCGCTGGCGGAAGTGGAGGCCTTGCTGGACACGCTCCTCGAAGCCTGGAAGGCCGCAAGCGTACGACAGGCCCCTCAATCCCTCGCGGTGCAGACTGGTGTGCCGTTTCCGGCCTCGGCATGGCGGGAATCGGGTGGTGGTGGCGCGCATACGTGGAGTGCCTAGGGCTGATCGGGAGGCTTGAGGCCCTTCATCACCAGGCTGGCCATTCCCAGGCCGCCGTTGGCGGAAAGCGATTGAGCAAACATCTCCTGGGCGTACTCCATGGCTGAAGAGGAAGCCTCATCGTCGCCCGTTGCCAGCCAGCCGCCTTCGGAATCCCGCATCGATTTCAGCATCTGACCGATGAGCAACGCCTCAAACTGGCGCGCCGCGTCTTTTATCTTGGCTGCGTCGTTGGCGCCATGCGCCGATGAGGCCAGCGCATCCGGGGCGGCGCTCGAGACGGGTGCAATCATAATCGGGTCTCCTAAATCACTTCCAGTTCCGCATCCAGAGCGCCAGCGCTCTTGAGGTTTTGGAGAATCGCAATAATGTCTCGCGGCGTCGAGCCAATCGCGCTCAGCGCCCGAACAAGTTCTTCAACCGTGGCGCCCTCTTTCAGAATCAGGTTGCGAGCGACCTGTTCCTTGACGCCCATCGACACTTGCGGCGTCACCTGCGTGGTCCCGGTTGACATGGCGTTGGGTTGCGACACTTTGAACTCAGTCTGAATTTCGACCGTGAGGTCGCCCTGCATAATGGCCACCGGCGCAATGCGAACGTTCTTCCCCATGACGATGGTGCCCGTGCGCTCATTCACAACGATCCGCTCCGCTCTGTCGGGCTCCACGGTGAGCTTTTCTATCTCGGCGATGAACTCGGTCGGGTTCTTCTGAAATTCCTCTGGTAATCCGACCGCCACCACGCCCGAGCTTTCGGCGCGCGCCACCGCGCCAAACCGTTTGTTGAGCGCCTCGGCAATGCGAGCGGCCGTAGTGAAATCGGCCTGCCGCAGTTGCAGACGAAGGTCTTTCCCGATCTTGACCGTGGGGGACGCCCGTTCGATGATGGCGCCGTTGGGAAGCCTTCCCACGGTAGGATGATTCACCACCTGGCTGTTGCCCCCGCCGCCCGCCATGTAGCCGCCGAGAATGGCCGGCCCTTGGGCAACCGCGTAGACTTGGTTGTCCGGGCCCCTCAGACCGGTCATCAGCAGGATGCCGCCTTGCAGGCTGGGGGCGTCGCCGACGGCCGCAATCGTGGCGTCGATTCGCGATCCGGGCTGGGCATAGGGAGGCAGGGTTGCGGTAACCATGACCGCCGCCGTGTTCTTGACCTGGATCATGGTGGGATTCACGGTCAGCCCCATACGTTCCAGGAGATTCGTCAGGCTCTGCGCCGAAAAGAGCGTTTGCTGCCGGTCGCCAGTGCCTCTCAGCCCCACCACCAAGCCATATCCCATGAGCTGGTTGTCGCGAACCCCTTCCAAGGAGACCAGCTCTTTGAGGCGGGTAGCCGCAACCGCATGGCTTCCGAAATACCAGGCCAGCAAAAGAGAAACAGCCAGGATCCGTTTCATGGTGTCCCCTCAAAAAGGAAGCAATCCCATGATCAGGCGCCACAGGATGAAAGGACGGTGTATGGCATCGTTGACCACGCCTTTGCCATCGACTTTGATCTCCATCTGGGCGATCTGGTTGGATTGGATGGAGTTGACGGTGGTGAGGTCGGCCGGGCGGACCACGCCCCGAACCGTAACCATCTGGTGTTCGGAGTTCACCACCACCTCCTTGTTGCCCTGCACCACCAGGTAGCCATTCGGCAACACGTGGGTGATGCGAGCGCTGAGCGTAGTGTTCAACGTGGCGGAGCGGCTGGTGGTGCCTTGCCCATCCAGTGAAGTGGCGGTGTTGGCGCCAGCGAGATTCGCTAGTGCGCCGTTGGCACTCTTTTTTCCGGCGAGAGAGGTCACCGAGCTACTCAGGCTGGAGGCGCGCTGGGTTTTGGTGGCGCCCTGCACCACGGCGGAGGCGTTTTCCACCACCACAATCGTGATGAGGTCATCCACCTGGCTGGCGCGCACATCGCTCCCCAATTCGACCAGCCGCGAAGCCGGCGACCAGAGGGACCCCGGTGAGGGCTGCGCGGGCGGTGAGCCGGGGTGAGCCAGGGCCTCCTGGATGTACCGGTCGAGGGCACTCGGCGCGGGGGGCTTCTTGGCGTTCTTGTCGGCCGCCACCGACGCTCCCGGTGCGCACAGGACCAGGAGCCAGGCGAGGATTCGATTTGACAAGCACATTTCAGTTCCCAAAGGCGCGGCCGGCATCGAGAAAGGCCTTGCCCTTCCCCTCGACGCGCGCCTGAAATACCTTATTGCTGGAGAGGTTGCGAATGACGATGGTGTCACCGCTGCGGCCCGCGGATTCCGCCTTCCCAGTGAAGGCGAGACGCGCCGCCCCGCTGCGCACCTCCACCTCGACCATCTCCCCGCGGTTCACGTCCGGCGGCACCATCAGTTGCCCCAGGTGGATTTCCGTCCCTAAGGCGACAACGCGCGTGGGCGCTCGTCCGACAACCTGGTCAATCGTCTGGGCCACATCACCGGCAATCGGAAAACGGTCGGCCGTTTCCACGCGGACCTGGCTGGCGCCGATCGGCTCTCCCTTTTTGAGAGTTTCGGCCGCCACGACACGGGGCATGGGGGCCGATATCAGAACCCGCGCCCAAACCCCAAAACTACGGTTGTCGCCGTAGATAACATTGCCGCGCCACTCGACCGGGATGCGCGCCGAGGGCGATGCCGGGGTTCCGAGGCTCTCGCGGCGAAACTCAAGCCGGCCCCGCGGAACCGGATAAAGACTGGTTTCCACGATTTCGATTTCGAGACCAGCGAGCGGAAGCGCCAGCCGCATGGCTTCCAGAACCCGGTCCCGGTCGAGCATCTCGGTTTGCCGCTCGAAGCAGAGAGCGGCGTCCGGGTCGATTTCCACGGAATAGCGCTGCGCCAGTGAAGCCATCTCAAAGGGGCGGAAGAACCGGCGCGCTCCAGGCAGAGGCGCCGGGGCGAGCGGGGTCTCTGGCGAAAGCCGGCCAAAACCCGGGAGGGACACCGCGAAATCACGCGCCAGGATGCGGTCTCCCTCCACCTCCACGCACTTCGGGGTTTGCGCGGGAGCAAAGCACGCAAACCCCAGCAGCACGATCGATAACCGAGTCATCGCGAGAGATTGTTGACCTGCTGATACATGTCGTCCGCGGCCTTGACCACCTTGGAATTGGCCTCATAGGCGCGCTGCGCCACGATCAGGTTAATGAATTCTTCCACAATGCTGACGTTGGACTGTTCCTGGTAGCCCTGTAGCAGCGTGCCCAAGCCCTCCTGCCCACCGGGATTCGCCACGATAGGTTCTCCGGATGCATCCGTAGGCTGGTACAGACTGCGGCCGAGACTGTTCAACCCCGCGGGATTCTGAAATCCCGCAATTTGGATCTGCCCGGCGCGTTGTGCCGAGGTCTGTCCGGGCAGAACGTAACTGACCGTGCCGTCGGTCGCGATGGTGATGGACTGGGCGGCGGAAGGGATGGTGATTGCCGGCTCGATGGGGTCGCCGTCGGCGGTCACGATATTGCCCGTCTTATCGAGCTGGAATGTGCCGGAGCGCGTGTAAGCAATGTCTCCCGTGGGGCGCCGCACCTGAAAGAAGCCGTTCCCCTGGATCACCACATCGAGAGGGTTGTCCGTCTCGGAGAAGTTGCCCTGAGTGAAAATGATCTCGTTGGACGCAGCGCGCGTGCCCAGGCCGAGCTGCAAGCCGGTGGGCACGGTGGTCTGCTGTCCGGCGGAAGCCCCGGGTTGCGTCATGTTCTGATACAGCAGGTCCTGGAATTGCGCGCGGCGCATCTTGTAGCCGGTCGTGCTGGCGTTGGCCAGGTTGTTCGCGATGTTGTCAACATTGAGCTGTTGAGCCGTCATCCCGCTGGCGGCGCTGTAGAGAGCACGGATCATAATTATGCTCCTTCAATCTCGTTCTGGATGAGCGAGTCGATATAGGACTGGGGATAGCCGTGGGTGTAGAAGGAAGCCACCAGCCCGGCGTTGACGAGCCCGCCGTTGGCAAGCTGGACCATCTCATTCGGCTGTTGCTGGACGAAGCCGCCGGCGTTGGCGAGCTGGTCGCTGGCCACGACTTTCCCTCCCATCATCTCGGCCACCTGGGCGGCCGTGGCGGCGGTGGCGAAGTACAAAGGGTTGTAGCCGTATGAGCTGCCGTCCGGCGCTGTTCCAGTGGGGTCGGTGATCCACGGATTGGCGCCGAAGACGGACTCTGCCGTGGGAGCGGAATCCTGCGCCAGAGCATCGGCGGCTACCGCAGCCTGCGCCATGGACGTCACCACCGCGGCCTGCTCCGCGGCCGGCGCTGCTGCGGCCTGCGCGGTGGAGGCCGCTGCTGCGGCCTGCGCGGTGGAGGCCGCCGCTGCAGCCTGCGCGGTGGAGGCCGCCGCCGCGGCCTGCGCTACGGGCGCTACGACCGCGGGTTGCGCCACGGCTGACGCGCTTTTCGCGTCCGACCAGCCGTTTGAGAATGTGGCCGCGAGGTTGGGGGCCGACAGCTCATCGACCATTACATCGCCGAAAGGCGTGTGGCAAAGAGTCTTGGCGCTTGCCGATTGCTGGGTTAGATCCGCGGCTGGCGAAGTGCCCGAGTTTTGCGAAATTTGTTCAATCATGCCGTTATCTCCTGAGACGCCTACGAACCAACGCGGGCGACCTCTTGAATCGATTTGCTATCCATCTCCACGCCGAGCGATATCGCTTTTTGCAGCATTTCAAACTGCCGCATCGTGCCGACCAGCCCCATCGCGGCTTCCGGCACTCCCACATTCGAGGCTTCCAGCTTCCCCTGCTGCACCTGGACATTGCTGGCCGCCACCGGAAGGTTCTTCGGATCGGTGTTCTGGAAACAGGTGCCGCCCATCTTTCTCAGGGAATCGGTGGATTTGAAGTTTACGACCGCCAGTTGACCAAGGGTGCGGCCTTCCTGCCGCACTGTACCGTCGGTTGCGATCTCGACGGCAGCCCCGGAGCTCAGACGGATGGTGTTACCACCGACGCCGCGGATCGGAAATCCTTCACTGTTGACCAGTTCACCAGTGGGGGAAGCATGCAAGTTGCCGTTTCGCGTGTACAGGTCACCACCAGGGCCAGCGGCCGTCAGGAAGCCCGGGCCGGAAAGCGCAACGTCCAAAGGGTTGCCCGTGGGATCCAGCGTGCCTTGCGAAAAATCCGTCCACTGGCGCTCGATAACCGGCAGCGTGGAGACTTCGCTGAACGAATCACTCGCCTCCGGAGACGTATAGAGCCCGTAGAACGGGCGGTCGCTCTTATATCCGCTGGTCCCCGCGTTGGCCAGATTGTTGGCCATCAGCGACAGCGAGTCCATTCGGGATTTCATTCCACTCGCTGCCGCAATGGTTAGCGGGTCCATAGGTAAGCCCGCAAGGAGCGTTGCAAGTATGGGGCCTAAAAAAACCCGCGAAAATACTCAAGAAATTTCGGGAGATTTCGCCGATATAAAGGATTAAAGGACTCTTTCTTCGTCAACATCTTGACGAAGGAATCTGACTGTCAAAACTCCGACACTCGCGCCGCAGTTTATCCCATTGAAAGAACACGGTCCGTTGTTTGGCTCCTGATCTGCATTTCCAGGCCCCGTGACTTCCACGACCTCGGTTGCTAGTCCGAGTGGCCCGGTTTCCACAGTGCCGCTGGTTTTCTCGCCCGATCCGTCCGTTGTCATTGGCCAGCCCGGATTTGCGAAGCAGTTTCAGCATTTTCAGGAGTTGGCTCGATCCGCCGGAGATGGAGGCAAATCTCCCGACAGTTCGGATTCCGAAAGCGCTCACTTGACAGGCCGTCTCGCGAAGCCTGCAACGTACTCGGTGAGCGACCCGGGCGTCGGCATGATGGCCGGGACCAGCGGGCGCTCCGCGCGCCCGAGTACTTCCACCACGAAGGCCGTTGCGATACCGGAGCAGGCGATGGCGACAGCGGGACTGGCCACCTCTGCCAGCGTCCTGCCGGGTCCTGGCAAGATCGGCCCTTCGGCGAGCCCGAGCCGGACGAGGGTGTCCGGCGCGATCCAGGGGGACCGCCTCACCGAGAGCGTCGAGAGTGCCGTGGGACAGAACGCCAGGCCGGCGACTGATCCGAATGCCCTGATCGCCAATGTGCTGCTGGTTGCCTGGCTCGGACAGGCGGCATTTCCGAATCAAGTCCAAAATCTTCATGAATCGGCCGCGCCCGCTGAGAGCGGAGGCAAGTCATCCGATGGTGGCGCGCCTGCCTCGGACGGGCTTCAATTTTCAGCCGGGAAGCAAGAAGCCGACAATTCGGACACCGCCGCTCTGGCGGCGATCTCGTTCCCGCCGCGTCCACCGCAGCCGCCGACAGTCTCGAGCAAACTCTCCTTAATCATTAAGGATGGATCCCAAAGCCCGGCGTCCGACGCATCCAACGGCGCGGCCTCGGCGCCAGAAGTCACTGCCAGTCAGGCGCAGGCACAGGCGGCCGCCACCATTGCTCATATACCGTTTGTTCAGGCTGCGCCTTCGGATACCGGCATCACGCCCGCGGGGGGGCAGAGTTCCCCTGCGGAGAAGCCCGGGCAGACGGTGAGTGGTCCGGACCCGCAGGTGGTAAACGCGGAGGCGGGGACACAAAGCATGGCCGAACCAGCTCCCGCGGACTTGGCAGTCGCCGTCAGGGTGAAGGCACAGACCAGTCCGGCTGCGAGCGGTCAGAGCGCGCCGGCCAAGGAGCTTCGGCGGGTTGACTTGGCGGACGCACCAGAGGCAACCAGCCTCCGCACCGAGACATCCCGCGCGAGCCTCTGGGCACTCAGTGAAGGCCCTGCGCGCGGCGGACCGCAACCCGCCGCCGGGACGGCCAGCCGCCCCCCGGAGCGCCTGGAGGCCACACCCATTCGCGCTGAAGAAAGCGCGCCTAAGACGGCGGCGCCGCTCAAAGACCTTTTGGTACAGGTGAGGCAGTCCAGTCAAGAGAGCGTAGAACTTCGGGTGATGCAGCGGGAAGGTGAGCTGCACGTCGCGGTCCGGACCGGAGATGCCGACCTGGCGCATGGGCTGCGCCAAGGGCTGCCGGAATTGGTGGACCGCCTCGATCAGGGCGGCTTTCGCGCCGAGGCCTGGCGCCCGGCGGGAGTGGTAAGCGCGCCGGAGCCGTCGAGCCACGCGCAATCGAGATCGTCTGAGTCCCGAAACGCCGATTCGCAATCGCAACCTGGCTGGTCGCAACAAGAGCGCGGCCAGCGTGACCACAACCAATCCAATCGCCCCAAGTGGGTTGAGGAACTCGAAGGCAACCTCGCGGGCGGTGGAGACAGATCGACAGGAGAATTCCATGGCCTCAGCCATTAACCCCATCACCAGCGCGACCACCACGGGCACGACCAGTTCCAGCGCGACTTCGTCCCTCGATAGCGGAGTCAATGAAGAGATGTTCTTGCAGTTGCTGGTGGCCCAGCTTAAGAATCAGGACCCGATGAATCCGACCGACAGCACCCAGTTCGTCTCCCAACTGGCACAGTTCAGCGAACTGGAGCAGGTGATCGGCATCCGCGGCGACATTGAATCACAAATGAATACCGCTAGCACCACCACCGGCACATCTGCGACGCCGGCCACTTCTCAAACGTAGAGACAAGGAGTAATGACATGTTCACCGTATTCGACACAGCGCTTTCCGGACTTAACGCGAATTCAACGGCCATCAGCATTGTCGGCAACAACCTCGCCAATCTGAACACCACGGGGTATAAGGCCGACACAGTCGAGTTTCAAGACTTGATGAGCCAGCAACTGGGGGCATCCTCGGCCAGCAACCAGGTTGGGCTCGGCGTGAGCGGCGCGCAATCGGTCCCGCAGTTCATACAGGGCTCGATCACGCAAACCACGGGGTCTTACGACGCCGCGATTCAAGGCGACGGCTTCTTTGTAGTGAGCGGCCCGAACAACCAGTTTCTCTACACCCGGGCCGGCGATTTCACGCTCGACCCCACCGGCCATTTGCAGACAGCCAGCGGAGAGGACGTACAAGGGTGGAACGCCGTAGCCGGGGTGGTGAATCCGAACTCGGCCGTGAGCGATATCGTCATCCCACTCAACAAGGTCACGCCGGCCACCGCTACCGCCAACATGTCCGCGACCGTCAATTTGGATGCGAGCGCGACGGCGGGGGCGACCAACGGCACGTACGCCACGCCCATCCAGGTGGTGGATGCACAGGGAGGCACGCATACCCTGACTGTGACGTTCACCAAATCAGCTACCGCTTCGAACCAGTGGGATTACGCTGTCACCATCCCCGACGCCGATCTCACGACGCCCAGTGGCGGCACACCCCTAGCCTCGGGCACGCTGACGTTCGACGGAACCGGAAAACTGACCTCTCCGGCTGCCACCGACCCTCCCATTTCCGTGAGCATCACCGGGTTGGCGGACGGCGCATCCGACATGGCCATCAACTGGAACTTGTACGACACCAGCGGCAACGGCTTGGTAACGCAATTCGCGCAAACCAGCGGGGTTTCCGCCACCTCTCAGGACGGCGTGCAGGCGGGGCAGATCACTAAAGTCGGAATCACGGACGGTGGATTGCTCGTGGCCACTTACTCCAACGGGCAGCAGGCGACGGTCGGACAGATTGCACTGGCCTCGATCGAGAATCCTGGAAGCATGCTCTCGGTTGGGAACAACAATCTGCAGCCCACCGTTGACACTTCCGCGCCCGCCATCGGGACCGCCAACAGCGGCGGCCGGGGACAGATCATAGGACAGTCTCTCGAAGCTTCCACGGTCGACATCGCCACCGAGTTCGCCAACCTCATGGCTTATCAGCAGAGTTACCAGGCGAACTCCCGCGTGATCACGACCGCCGATCAGATGACACAGGACCTGATCGGCCTGATTCGCTGATGACCGCCCATGAAAGCCCCGGAACAACTTTCGTTGCTGGATGACGTGCCTCTGGACATCGAGGCGGCGGTGGCGGGACCCAAAATGCGAGTGAGCGACATTCTCGCATTGCGGGTCGGCAGCGTGATCTCGACCGGGCTGCGCGCCGGCGAAAGCATCCCCGTTTTTGCCGGGCGCGCGCGCATCGGCGCCGGAGAATTCTCGAGCCACCGCCAGCGGGTGGTCATCCGCATGGTGCGCTTCGGGAGCGAAGACTGATGGAAGCCATGCAGCAGGTCCTCGGCGTTTTCGCGGTGCTGGCGTTGCTGGGCGGCGCGTTATGGTGGCTGCGCCGCAAAGGGCTGGCGCAATTTGCCGTGAGAGGCCCCGGCGGAAGCAAGACCAAATCCATGAAGGTCGTCGAGCGGTTGGCGCTCACGCCGCAGCACTCGCTCTACCTGGTCCGCGTGGCGGGCCGGACCATGCTCATCGCGGCTTCACCCGGCGGCTGCTCGATTCTGGATGGCGTCGTCGAATCCGTGGACGACAGGATGGCACTCCGATGATCCGCCGGATGAGCGCAATTGTTGTTGCGCTGCTGCTGTTGGCGGCAGGTCCCTTGGCGGCCGCCGCCACTTCCGCGGACTCCCTGTTCGGCATCAACATGAGCAAGAGCAGCGAGTCGCTCAGCGTTCCCATGCAGATCGTGATTCTGCTGACCTTACTGACGCTGCTGCCGGCGGTGGTGATGTCGATCACCCCATTTCTGCGGATTGCCATCGTGCTGCACTTTCTCCGCCAGGCATTGGGCACCCAGACGACTCCTTCCAACCAGGTGCTTCTCGGAATCGCGCTCTTCCTCACCATGCTGATCATTCAGCCGGTAGCCATGGATATGTATCACCAGGGCTGGGAGCCGCTGCAAAAGAACCAGATCACCGCGGGAGAGGCGTTTGACGCCGGCACCAAGCCGCTCAAAAACTTCATGATACGTTTCGCCCGCGAGAAAGACGTCGCGCTGTTTGTGGGGATCTCCCACTTGCCGGCGCCTCGAAACGCGGATGAATTGCCTCTGCAAGTGCTGATTCCGGCGTACATTCTCTCGGAGTTGAAGGCCGGATTTCAGATCGGTGCCGTCCTGTTTCTGCCCTT
This sequence comes from Bryobacterales bacterium, assembly GCA_963768385.1. Lineage (GTDB taxonomy): Bacteria > Acidobacteriota > Terriglobia > Bryobacterales > Bryobacteraceae > Fen-178. The sequence continues at coordinate 131,296 of CAVYHQ010000007.1, read as the reverse complement.
CCTCATCATCGATCTGGTGGTAGCGTCCGTGACCCTGTCCATTGGCATGATTCAATTGCCGCCGGTCATGATTTCCGCTCCCTTCAAGATCCTTCTGTTTGTGCTGGCCGATGGGTGGAACCTGGTCATCGGCTCCCTCATGAAAGGGTTCTACACATGACGCCCGAGTTCGTGATCCAGATTCTGCGGCAGGCCCTGATGATGGCCTTCTGGCTGGCGGCTCCGCTGCTCGCCGTGGGATTCACGGCGGGCATCGTCATCAGTCTGATCCAGATTGTCACTTCGATTCAGGACAGCGGGTTCAACACCATTCCGCGTCTCTGCGCCTTCCTGGCGACTTTCATCCTGGCGCTGCCCTGGATGCTTCAGAAACTCATGTCGTACACCGTGGCGATCCTGGGGGACCTGAGCCGCTATGCACGGTGAGCTGCAGCTTTCCACCGCCACCCTGCTGGGCTTCCTGGTCACGCTGGCGCGTATCAGCGGCGTGTTCGTGTTCCTGCCGCTGCCCGGCATGAAATCCGGCACGGAGCTGGCACGCATCGTCCTCTCGGTCAGTGTCACCATGGCCCTTTTTCCTCACTGGCCGCATGTGACCGCCGAAGCATCAGCCGGGCTTCTGGCGGTGTGGATGATCTCCGAAGCGGCGTTGGGCATTGGAATCGGCCTGGCGGTGGCATTTGTCATCGAAGCAGTGGTTGTAGCGGCGCAGGCCTTGGGTCTTCAGGCGGGCTACGCGTTCGCTTCGATGGTCGATCCCAACACGCAAGCGGACGCCGGCATCCTGATGATTTTCGCTCAGCTCGCGGCCGGGCTGCTTTTCTTCGGCGCCGGATTCGACCGGGAGGTTCTTCGAATCTTCGCGCGGAGTCTGGATATTTTACCGGCGGGGTCGTTCGTGCTCTCGCGCGGAATGGGGCAACGCCTCCTTTCAACCGGCGCCGCCATGTTCTCCACCGGCGTTCGGCTGGCGTTGCCGGTGATCGCGGTTCTGGCGATGGTGGACATCTCGCTAGCCTTGCTGGGGCGCGTGAACGCCCAGTTGCAACTGCTCACCATTGCGTTTCCGGTCAAGATGCTGCTGGCATTGACGATTTTCGGTTGGATCCTGGTGCTGCTGCCGGCGGTCATGCGGAACGACATGGACATGGCTCTGACCACGGCGAGAGGACTGCTGGTTCGCTAGTCATGCCAGACAAAGACCAAAAGACCGAGCAGCCGACTCTGCGGCGCATGCAAAAGGCGCGGGAGGAAGGAAACTTCCCGTCGGCCCGGGTCTTTGTCGCCTCAATCCAGTTTTTGGCCTTTGTGGCAATGCTGCGTTCCTGGGGCGGCACCTGGATCACTGCTATCCACGACAGCATGTCCCAGTTGTTGCATCACGCCCTGGCGCCGAGCCTCGATCCGGCGTTCATCCTGAATCTGAGCCTGGAGCTGATCAAGAGAACCTTTTTGCCGCTGGCCGTCCTGGGCTGCGTGCTGGTAGCGATCACGTTGGTAGCCCAATTGATGGTTACGCGCCTGGGTGTCAGCTTAAAGAAACTCGCGCCCGATCCCAAGCGCCTCAATCCGGCCACCCGGCTCCGCCAGTTGCCGCGCCAGAATATTCCCGCCCTGTTGCAAGCGTTGGTCATGCTGCCGGTATTCGGATCGGCCGTGTATTTTCTGATGCGGGACAATTTCGAGGCCTTCCTTTCCCTGCCCCTCAAGAGTGTGGCCTCAGGCGCCGCGCAAGTGGGCGCTTGCATCCAGACGCTGCTGTGGAAGGCATCGTTCGTATTCCTGGTCTTCGGAGCCGTGGATCTGTTCCGGCAGAAGCGGCGTTACCAGCAGGATCTTCGCATGACCAAGCAGGAGATCCGCGATGAGCTCAAGGAAGTGGAAGGCAGTCCACTGATGAAACAGCGCATCCGGCGCCTGCGGCGCGACATGGCGCGCCGCCGCATGATGCATGAAGTTCCCAACGCCACGGCCGTAGTGGTCAACCCCACGCACTATGCCGTGGCGCTCAAGTATAGCCTGCATTCCGCGGGCGCGCCCACTGTGGTCGCCAAGGGAAAGAACTACCTGGCCCTGCGCATCCGGCAAAAGGCCATCGACCACCAGGTGCCGCTGGTGGAGAATCCGCCGCTGGCCCAGGCGTTGTACAAATCCGTGGACGTGGGACAGGAGATTCCGGCGCAATTCTACCGCGCCGTGGCGGAGATTCTGGCATACATTTACCGCCTCATGAACGGCAGGCTGCCTGCCTAGGAAAGAGTGAAAGGAGCATCGGCTTTGGCACAGAGCAAGACGGTGGCGCTGAAACAACTGTCCGGCATGAATCTCGCCAACTGGCGGGATATGGGCGTGCCGCTGGCGGTGCTGGGCATCGTAATCGCCCTCATCACGCCGCTTCCGCCTTTCGCTATGGACATCCTCATTGTCACGGACATCATGATGTCCGTGGTCGTGATGATGGTGGCCATGTACATACGCAGGCCCGTCGAGTTCAGCGTGTTCCCCACCACGCTGCTCCTGTTGACCCTGTTTCGGCTGTCGCTGAACATTTCCTCCACTCGGCTGATCCTGATGAACGGCAACACGGGAACGGCCGCCGCCGGCGAGGTGATCCAGGCATTCGGCAATTTCGTGGTGGGCGGGAACTATATCATCGGCACCGTCATTTTCCTTGTACTGATCGCCATTCAGTATGTGGTCATCAACCACGGCGCCGTGCGCATATCGGAAGTCACTGCGCGGTTCACGCTGGATGCCCTCCCCGGCAAACAGATGTCCATCGACTCCGACCTCAGCACCGGGCTGATCGATGAGAACGAAGCGCGCCGCCGCCGCAAGCAACTCGCCAACGAGGCCGAATTCTATGGCGCCATGGACGGCGCTTCGCGGTTCACACAGAGAGACGCGGTGGCCAGCATCCTGATTACCGGCATCAACATCGTCGCCGGCTTCTTGATTGGCGTCCTGCAGCATGGCATGGACCTGCCACACGCGCTCGAAACCTACACCACCCTGACCATCGGCGACGGCCTGGTGACGGTGATTCCGGCCCTCATGATTTCCATCTCGGGCGGCCTGATTGTAACCCGCGCCAGCACCGATGAGCGCCTGGGCACGGACGTTCAGAAGCAGATTTTCGGCAGCCCCCAGCCGCTGTTCCTCTCGAGCGGCGTGCTGCTGGTCCTTTCCACTTTTCCAGGACTCCCCATGCTGCCGTTCCTGGTGATGGGCTCCGGTTTGGGGTTGGTCGCCTGGAACATGCGGAAAAAGAGAGCTGCCACCGCCAAATCGGAAGCGGGCGCCAAACCGGCAACCGCCGCCGACAACCTCGATCGCCTGCTGCGCGTGGAACCTATTGCGGTCGAAATGGGCCTGGGCCTGGTCAAATTCGTCGCCGGCGGCCAGGAGTCCCCGCTCATCAAACGAATTGCAGGAATCCGGCGGCAGCTCGCCAGCGAGCTGGGGTTTCTGCTGGGCCCCGTGCGCATCGTCGACAACATGACGCTGAAGGCGCACGAATACACGATTCTGCTCAAAGGCGTCGAGGTGGCGCGGTACGAGCTGCCAGCCGGCTGCGAGCTGGCCATCCCAGTGGGCAAAGTCGACCCTCCTCCGGAGGGGCGGCAGACCCGCGATCCCGCCTTCGGAATGACCGGATGGTGGGTTCCCGCGGACCAAGCCGAGCGCGCGCGGCGAAGCGGCTTCACCGTCGTGGACGCCGTGAGCGTTCTGGGAACCCATCTGGCCGAGGTGATCCGGCGTCACGCCTACGAGCTGCTTTCACGCCAGGATACAAAAAAGATCCTGGACCGCATGTCCGCCGAACATCCCAGAGCGGTAGAGGATCTGGTCCCGAAACTGCTGCCGCTTTCAACCGTGCAGCGCGTGCTTCAGAATCTGCTCCGCGAGCGCGTTTCCATCCGCGACACCGTGACCATTCTGGAGGCGCTGGGCGAAGCCGCCACCACCACCAGAAACCCGGTTCTTCTGACCGAGTACGTGCGTCAGTCCCTGCGGCGGCAGGTGGTCAAACCCTACCTGAATTCGAGCGGCGAGCTTCCCGCGTATCTGCTGGACGCCTCGTTGGAACAAACCGTGGAATCGGCCGTCGAGCACGGCGAACAGAACAGCCACTTGACGCTCGGCCCGCCCGCGATTCGCGACGTGCTGCGGCGAATCAATCTGAAGACCGGCAATCCGGAAACTCCGGTGGCGGTGATCGCCAGCTCCGGATCGCGCTACTTCTTCCGGCAGATTGTGGAACCCACCACGCGCAACGTTTACTTCCTCTCGCATAACGAGATACCCATCGAAACCAAAGTCCTGTCCCTGGGGGTGATTCAGTAGCCATGACATCTACCGAGAACAATTCGCGACTCTACGTCAAGTCTTACTTTGCCGCTTCCATGGGGGAAGCGATGGAACGCGCCCGCGTGGAACTTGGCTCGGACGCCCTGCTACTGAACATACGGGAGGCGCCTCCCGAAGCCCGTCACTTGGGCGAGTGCGAAGTAGTGTTCGGTATGCGGCCGCCGGCGGCGCCTGCCATCGGCACTCCCGAAGCAGCCATCGATCCGGTAGTGGATCTGCGGCAATGCATGGAAGAGCTTCGCCAGATGATGTGCCGCCTGGCGCCGGCCGGCGACCACCAGCCGGAGTCCCTCACTGTCATCGGAAAAGAACTTTCGAAGGCCGGCCTGACCCAAGCACTGGCCGCCGAGATTGATTCGGCTGTTCAACAGCGGCTGCGGGGTCGTGGTGTGGTCCGAATCGGCCGTACGAAATCGATGCCGGCCTGGAGCGCCGAGGACCTGATCCGGGAAACCATCGCGGAATTGGAAAGCCGGTTTGAAGTGGCTCCCGAAACCGGCCGGATCACCGCCCTGGTGGGGCCTCCCGGCGCGGGAAAGACCAGCACTCTGGTCAAACTCGCCATCATGCGCGGGCTGGCGATCCAGCGTCCGGTTCGCCTGCTCTCGATTGACCACTATCGCATTGCCGCCGCGGAACAATTGCGAACCTATGCGGCGATTCTGGGCGTTCCTTTCACCCTCGCGGAAACCACTCTGGCGCTGGCTCAGGCAATTGATGCGGCTCCGTCCAAAACCCTGCTTCTGATCGACACTCCCGGCTATACCGCGGCGTCGCTCGAGGAATCCGGGCAGGACCTCGTATCCTTCCTGCGCGGCCGTCAGGATATTGACACTCATCTGGTTTTGACAGCTTCCATGCGCCAGGCCGATCTCCAGCGGACCGTCGACCTGTTCGAGGCGTTCCAGCCGGCTAAGCTCCTGTTTACCCGGCTGGATGAAACAGATTCAACAGGCACAATGTTTTGCGAGGCCGCGCGCACTGGCAAACGCCTTTCGTTCTTTTCGACCGGGCAGGTGATACCGGAGGACATGGAACCGGCGACCAAGGCCCGGATCACCACATTCCTGGTACGGGAATTGCCCCAGGCATTTGAGGCGGTGGCATAGACAAACCCATGGCGACCGGTTCGGCACAGCGGTATCTCGCGCTGGACAACGAGGGCATATTACGGCGCGAGGCCTTGGTATTGCAGCATTTGCCGCAAGTGCGCCTTATCGCCAAGCGCATTCACGACCGGCTCCCGCCGCGCATCAGCCTGGACGATTTGATCTCCACGGGCGTGGTTGGCCTGATCGAGGCCGTCGACAACTTCGACCCTTCCCTCAACGTCCAGCTTAAGACCTATGCCGAACGCCGGATTCGCGGCGCCATCATGGACAGCCTTCGGGAACTGGACTGGGCCCCCCGCGAAACGCGCAAGAAGGCCAAGGTGATCGAGGCGGCGATACACCAGGTGAAGCAGCGTCTCGGGCGGGAGCCGGCAGAGGAGGAAATAGCCTCCGAGTTGCACCTTCCTCCAGCGGAGTACCGACAGTGGCTCAGCGGCATTCAGGCCATTAACCTGGAACGTCTGGAGTGCGTCTTCATGGATGGCCAGGAATGCAGCATGCTGAGATTCATTTCCGATGACGAAGAGAACTGGCCTTCTCACTTGGTCGAGCGCGCGGAACTGGAGCGGATTCTGACGCTGGCCATCGAGAGGATGTCCAAGCTGGAACGCACCATTCTGAACCTCTATTATTACGAAGAGCTGAACCTGAGCGAGATTTCGAAAATCGTCGGACTGCATCTTTCCCGCGTGGCGCAGTTGCGCGTTCAAGCCATCCTGAGACTGCGCAGCCATCTGCGGAGAGTGTGGTCGGCAGAACTAAGGACAAGAGCATGACACCCGCGTTACCCCACGATCCCGATTCGGGAGTGAAACCGCCGCCGGATTCCGGCGAACGGGCCGCACAGAACACCGGCACCATGGACCTGCTGATGGACATGGAGTTGCCCGTGATGGTGCGGTTTGGCAGTACCCGCATGCTGCTGCGCGACCTGCTGAAGCTGACGGCGGGGTCGATCATCGAATTCAACCGCTCCTTGGAAAACCCGATCGAGGTCCTGGTGAACGGACGAATCGTCGCCCGTGGTTCGGCGATCGTGGTAGAAGGCAATTACGGAGTGCGCATTTCCGAAATCGCCCCCTCGCGGGAGGCATGGGACGCCGGTTCCACGGTTGATGCGGCCCCCGGTGAAGGGGTGGAGAACTGATGCACCTGGACTGGATTCTGAATCCGCTGGCGCAGTACGGAATGCTGGCGGCCGGCTTGATCGCCTGTCTGGCGCTGTTCCTGGCCGTGAAGCTGGAAATCTCCACAGAGAGCCAGAGAACGCAGGAGTCGAGAGATACCCTGGCTGCTCAGGTTCAGGAGATGGAGTCGGCGCTGGGGCACATTCGCCAGAGCGTCACTGACGTTGAAGAACGGCCTGGCGCGGTTGGCCCCGGCTTGAACCTCACCAGGCGCGCGCAGGCGCTCCGCATGCACCGCCGTGGAGAATCCGTCCAGACCATCGCGGCCGCGTTGAGCGCGCCACGGAACGAGATCGAATTGCTTTTGAAGCTCCAGACCATGCTTCAATACCGGGGGTAAATGTCAAGCAGGCTAGCCGGCCCGTTCGATCATGGCGTGGGAGTCTTCGAGGCCGCGCAGTTTCATGATCAAGGTGGTGCGCTTCAAGCCGAGCAGCTCCGCGGCGGCCGTCTTATTTCCGCCGGTCTTGATCAGGGCCTGCTCCAGAATGGATCGTTCGAAATGGCCGACTACGGCATCAAAGTCCATCGATTCCGGCAGGGTAGCGGGCAACACCGACGGTTCCATGGGGACCACCTTGAAGTTGGCCGTCGTCAGGCCAAGATCCGCGGGGATCAGAGTCTCCCGCTCGCCGCTCAGAGCGATGGCCATTTCCACCGTGTTTTCCAACTGGCGGACATTGCCGGGCCACGGAAGAGCCCGCAGCCGCTCTTTGGTCTCCGGCGTTGCGCGCTTCACGGGAATGCCTTCACCCCGGCAGATCTTCTCCGCGAAGTGATCCACCAACAGCGGGATATCGCTGCGTCTTTGCCGGAGCGGGGGCATCGCCAGAGGAACCACATTGAGACGATAGTACAAATCCTCGCGGAACTTGCCTTGACGGATCCTTTCCAGCAAGTCGGAATTGCTGGCGGCCACCACGCGGACATCGATGCGGATGGTTTCCGAGCTTCCCAGCCGCTGGATCTCCCGCTCCTGAAGAACGCGCAACAGCTTGGTTTGCAGTTCGATGGGCATTTCGCCGATCTCGTCCAGAAAAAGCGTGCTCTTGTGGGCCTGCTCGAAGCGCCCGGTACGATGATTCGTGGCGCCCGTAAAGGCGCCCTTCACATGCCCAAACAGTTCCGCTTCGAGAAGGTTCTCGGGCAATGCGTTGCAATTCACCGCCACCATGGGCAGGTGCGCCCGCGGGCTCGCCATGTGCAGCGCCCGGGCCGCCATTTCCTTGCCAGTTCCGGTTTCGCCGGTAATGAGCACCGTGCAACGTCGCGGCCCGATGAGACGGATGGTATTCAGAACGTCCTGCATCGGCCGGCTCTCACCTACCAGCCACTGCTCCAACTCCGTGGCCGCCGGAATCCGGTCCCGCAGCTTTTCCCGCCGTCTTTTCTCGTCGCAGGCCTGGTGCAAACATTGCCGAAGAGCCTTCAGGCAGTCCCGGATGCCGAAGCAGTTATAAGCCCCATTGCGAATCAACTGGACTGCCTGGGCAGCAGTCATATCCGGGTCGATAAAAACGATCGGCGCTCGGGGATCCGCCCCGTGGAGCACCTCCAGGGTTTTGAGCGGGCTGCAATCCAGGATAGGTCCGGTCACCAATATGCAGTCGATCTCCTCAGATCCGAGCGCATAGGTGGCCTGGGACAGGGTCGTGACTTGATTTATCTCGAATTCGGACGGGAGATCTGGCAGTTCGCTTTCAACAAGGAGGCGCGCGTCGGGAGCGAGCCACAGCAACGTGGGCGGCATAGAGATTTGGTTATCTCGTGGTTCTTATGCCGATTATAGGCCGTATTTGGGTAGCATCCCGAAATTCTCCGATGTCAACCCTAAAACGTTGCCGGAGAGTTAACAGAGGGTGCTATCTTTTTCGGTATTGTACCGAATGGCACGAAATGTGATGGTTACTTGTTGGGCAGGAATGTAGTCCAGCGGAGTTTGGAATGGATATAAGAATTCAAGGGGAGAGTTTGGAGGGCGCACTTGCCCCACAAACATCCCGTACGCAAGAAACGCCGCTGACCAGCCAGAGCGAGGGCCAGCGTGTCCCTAAAGCAGTGGAAAGTGGCCAGGATTCGGTTGAAATCTCGGGCCTTTCCGCGCGGCTCTCGGCGGCCAACCAACAGGAGGAAAGCCGCGTGTCCGGCCGCGTCTCCACGCTGGCCGCTATCTATGCCCGTGGCGAGTATCAGGTGGACACCGGGAATCTGAGCCGCGCGCTGGTATCGCACGCTCTCAGCGGGGCCATCGCAGGAGACGAAGCGTGACTGCCGGGGACCAGATTGGCGAGCACGTCGGCCGTGCGCAAAGTCACGTGCATGGCGCTCTGAGCGACTGGGACGCCGGCAGCCTGCCTCGTTGCGAGGAGTGTTGTGAGCTTCTCCGCAGGGCCATCGGAGAGTTGGAAGGCGCCTGGAAGGCCGCGGAAAACGGCCTGCCTGCATCCGTTGCGGTGAAGAAGCGGCTGTATCAACTCCGCGCCGATGTCGGCGTGATGATCCGGCTGGTGGATGCATCCACGGCATTTTGCCGCGGGCTGGCGCTCCGCATCGGCGCCGGCGCCAACGAGGTCCCGGGCGATTCCCAGGCGGTACTATCCGCCTGCAGCCCCAGAGAAGCCTGATGTCCAATCTGATGACATCGATGGCCATGGCGGGAAATGCGCTGGACGTGTACCAACAAGCCCTCACCGTGGTTCAGAACAACATCACCAACTCCACCACTCCGGGGTATGCCACGCAATCCCTGAACATGGTAGCGCAGCCCTTCGATGTAGCCAGCGGCCTCGCCGGTGGCGTCGCCGCGCAAGGCCTGGACAGCGCGCGCGACGAGTACGCGGAAGAAGAGGTCCGCCGTCAATTGCAGTCCTTGGGCAAATACGAAACCCAGACCTCCGGACTTTCTTCCATTGAAAATCTGTTCGATGTAACCGGCGCCAGCGGCATTTCGGCCGACCTGAACAACCTGTTTTCGAGCTTCTCCGCCTGGGCCACATCGCCCGACAGCGCATCCGCGCGGCAGATGGTGATCGCCAATGCCGGCAACTTGGCCAGCGATGTCCATAGCCTGTCCGCATCGCTGGCCCAGGTGTCCGGCAATGTGGAGGGCCAGATCGGTTCCACTGTCACCCAGATCAACCAGCTCGCTTCCAACATCCAGCAGTACAACCTCGAGCGACTGCGGCAGGGTTCGTCCGACCCCGGGTCCGACGCCAACCTGCACTCCTCGCTCGAGCAACTTTCCGAGCTGGTGGATGTCAGCGTGATTAACCAACCGGACGGTACCGTCACCGTGCTGATGGACGGCGGCTCGCCGCTCCTAGTGGGCACCAGCCAATACTCGATTTCCAGCGGCCAAACGGTACCCAGCGGCGCGGCCAACCCGCAATCTCCTCCCTCAGCCCAGATCCTGGACTCGCAGGGCAACGACGTCACCAGCCAGATTCAGGGTGGGAAACTGGGTGGCCTGCTGGATGTGCACAACAATGTGCTGGCGTCGCTGGTGGGTGACGGCCAACAGGCTGGGTCACTCAACCAGTTCGCCAAGGCATTCGCCGATACCGTGAATGGCATCCTGCAATCGGGGACGGTTTCACCGGATTCCGGCGCCGCTCAGGGCGCCCCGCTGTTTGTCTACGACAATTCCGACCCCACGGCGGCAGCCGGCAGTTTCGCCTTGAACCCGGCTATTACGCCCGATCAACTGGCCCCGGTTGACGCCCAGGGAAACGCCAACGGCAACGCCAACCAGTTGGCATCCTTGGCTAACTCGACTTCCGCCGGCGGCGTGAACGGTCTCACTTTCGGGGACTTTTTCAGCGGGATTGCATCTTTCGTGGGTCAGCAGAGCTCCACGGCCAGTACCAACCAGCAGTCCCAACAGCAGGTTGTATCGCAAACTGAAGCCCTTCGGGACCAGGTTTCCGGCGTTTCTTTGGACGACCAGGCGGTGCTGCTGCTCCAGTTTCAAAAGGGTTATGAAGCCACGGCCCGCCTGTTGACCACTTTGAACAACATTGCGGACACAACCATTAATATGATTACGGAGTAGATAAGGAATCGTAATGCTGCCAGCCGTCAATGGTCCGAGTGAACAGTTTCTCACCGACCTCGACCGAATCCAATCGGCCATGAACACCGTCCAGCGGCAGTTGAGCTCCGGCCTCCGCGTGGGACAAGCGTCGGACGACCCGTCCGCGGTGCCTTGTATCCTGGGAACGCAATCTGAAATCGCCCGGAACAACCAGGCGCAAACCAATTTGAACCAGGTCTCGACCGAACTGCAGACCGGCGATTCCTCACTCCAGCAGGCAGTCACGTTGATCGAGCAAGCCATTACCCTGGCCGAGCAGACCGGCAGCGGGGACAACAATGACACGCAGAACGCCACCCTGGCGGCGCAGGTTCAGAGTATTCAGGAACAGTTGGTCAACCTGAGCAACACCACCGTCAACGGCCGCTACATCTTCAGCGGCGATTTCGACCAGCAGGCTGCCTACGCGCTCGACTCAACACAACCGAACGGCGTTCAGCAACTGGCCCCTCCCACGTTGACGCTCGTGATTACAGATACGAACGGCAACCCCCTGTGGACGCCCATGACGGCGCAGCAGATCTTCGACGCGCGGAACGCCGACGGCACGACTGCCGCCGGCAATGTTTTCGCTGCCGTCAACAGCTTGTTGACCGCTCTCCAAAACAACGACAGCTCGGCGGCTCTTGGGACCGTGGATTCTCTGAAAACCGCCGACGACTATCTCAACCAGCAGTTGGGGCTCATTGGCATCGCGGAAAACCGGGTGACGGATGCGACCACCGCCGCCTCCAAGTCGGTCACAACCGAACAGCAGAATCTCAGCGGCCTGCGCGACGCCGATACGGCCGGCGACGCCATGCAGCTTACTCAGTTGAATACTCAGCAGCAGGCTGCCCTGAGCGCGCGCGCCGCGATGTCGCAATACAACCTCTTTGATTTCCTGGCCTGACCCTCACGGAGAATCTGATGACGGACCTTCAGCTCGACGACCAAATCCAGGGCGGCAGGCAATTCCCGGCGAAGGCCGCGGAGTGCCAGCCAGAGCTACTGTTACCCGGCCAGGTTGAACTGGCGCGCCGGGCTTTTGAAAAGTTTCTCGGCAGCCTTGCCATTCTGATTCCCGGCTACCTGTACCTTCCCGCCGAAATCCGGTTTGCCGGCGCGGTCCAGCGGCCCCTGACGCAGGCGCTGAGCGAAGCCGGGAGTGGCCCCTGCACGGTGTTCCTGGAACTCAGCTCCTTTCAAAACAGCGTTTACCTCACCTTGGGCCACAACTTCGTCTGCACGGCGCTGGAGTTGCTGCTGGGCGCGCCGGCCGAGGTTAGCGGGGCGCCGCGTCAGTCTCTGACCGAAGTCGACCTGCATGTCGTCCAGGGACTCGTGGAGCGAGTTGCCGACGAACTGCGCGGCGCCTGGCAATCCACCTGCGGCGCTTCGTTGCGGCTGGTGTCCACGGATCTCGCGGAACGATTCGCCGGGGCGCAGCCGGACGACCGGAGCGTCCTCGTCATCACGGCCGAAATCACCCTGCGCGAGTCGGCCGCCACCATAGGTCTTATTGTCCCGTCTGTTCTGGTCCGTCTGGCCTCCGAGCAGGTTCGGGAATCTGCAACCGTGGCCGCGGCGACTAACCGCCAGGCCCTGCTCGACGCGCTGGACGCGGCTTCTCTGGAGGTCGATGCAGTTCTCCGCGCTGGCGACATTCGGATACGCGACCTGCTGCGGCTCAAGCCGGGGTCGATTCTGGCACTCCCCCGCAAGGCAGATTCGCCCATCGAGGGCCAAGTGAACGGAGTGGCTAAGCTCCAAGGGGAATTGGTCAATACTGGCAAGTCCGTGGGATTTCAAGTCTGGTCCTGGCCGGCCACCGGTGATCCTTCTGAGGATTCGCTCCAGTAGCGCTGACCGGCCAGGTGCGTCAGCAGGTTTATGCACAGTCGAACTGCAGGATCGGAGGGTTCCGCGTTCAATACGGCCCGGCATTCATTCAGCCGCGCCACAACCGCTTTGAGCAACTCCAGATTCTCTTCCTCCAGAGCGAGGCCGTGGGGAGAAGAACAGAGATCCAATCCCTTTGCGAACTCCTTGCGGAGCGCCGCTTCATCGCGGCAGACCCAGGCTCTCAGAATGTTGCCCGCGAGGCGTGCAGGCGTCGTCACCGGACCCGGATACAGATCGCCCATGAAAATTCCTTATCGGCAGTTTCAGTAAGAATTCTTGGATTTCTTTGTACGTTTAGAGAAGTTTTCCTAGAATTCGGCGGCCGGTAACCGATGTGAACAGGGAGGCTTGCGATGATCTACGTGACCCGTCTCAATCACACGTCCGTAGTCCTCAATTGTGATCTCATCGAATATGTCGAGACCACCCCCGATACGGTAATCAGTCTGACTACCGGTCAAAAGCTGATGGTGCGCGAGACCGCGGAAGAGATCATCGCTCGCGTTGTGCATTATCGCCGGTCGATTATGGCGCCTTTGGATTCCGGGGATCACCCTACATCTTACGGGGACCAAGCCTTGACGATGGCTACGGAAAGCTGCTCTCATGGCGGACGCTAAGGCAGAAAAACCGAAGAAGGCCGCCCCAGAGCGGCCCGATCTGGCGTCCTTGGGCGGCTTGGTGGTGGGCGTGGGCGGCGTTCTGATGGGTCTGTTGCTCGAGGGTGGCAAGGTCAAAGACGTTTCCCAGTTCACCGCCGCGCTCATCGTGTTCGGGGGCACCTTTGGCGCAGTGATGCTGACCACACCGATGCCAGTCCTGATCCGTGCCACGCGCAGGCTAAAATCGATCTTCTTCGATCGGGTTTACACGCCGGACGGAGTGATCGAAGAGATCATCCAATACGCCACGCAGGCGCGCAGGAGGGGCATCGTCTCGCTGGAACAACAGGCCGCTGCGATTCAGGATCCGTTTCTGCGCAAGGCGCTCAACCTGGCGGTGGACGGCATCGACATGAGCCAGATCCGCAGCATCATGGAACTCGAAATCACTCTCCTGGAGCAGGACGGCGAGGTGGAAGCCAAGGTATTTGAGTCCGCCGGAGGCTATTCGCCGACCATTGGAATCATCGGAGCGGTGCTGGGCCTGATCCAGGTCATGAAGAACCTCGCCAACATTGACGAGGTGGGGCGGGGCATCGCCGTGGCGTTTGTGGCCACGGTTTACGGTGTGGGCTCGGCCAATCTGCTGTTTCTTCCCGCGGCCAACAAGCTGAAAGCCCGAGTCCGGGAAGCTGTGCGCATCCGCGAAGTGATGCTCGAGGGCGTGCTGTGCATCGTGGAGGGCCTCAATCCGAAACTGATCAGAACCAAGCTCGAAGCTTATCAAAGGCAGCAGCCGGCCCCCAGCCAGAAGGGCAAAACCAAGGCCAAGGTGGAGGCTGCCGGCAAACCAGTTTCCGTGGAAGGTTGATGTGGCGCGCAAGCGGCGGCATCCGGAACACGAGAACCACGAACGGTGGCTTGTCTCCTACGCCGACTTCATCACTTTGATGTTTGCCTTCTTCGTGGTGATGTTTGCCTCATCCCAGACGGACAAGTTCCGCGCCCAACAGGTTTCTGATTCCGTCAAGGAGGCTCTGGATAAGGGCGGGGTGGCGGCCGCCATCCACGAGATTCTCGGTGGCACGGTGGATGAGGTGGGCATTGGTAACGCCCAGATGAAGGGTCCGGGCGGGACGGAAAAGTTCCCGCCAAGCCAGCCGGCCGCCATAGCCGAGCTACTGCCGTCAATGCAGTACTTAAGCAGAGCACTCGAAGCCGAAATCCGCCAAGGCAAGATCGAGCTCCACTTCGAGCCGCGCGGTCTGGTGGTCAGCCTCCGCCAGGCAGCCTTTTTCCCTTCCGGCGAAGACAGCATCGATCCCAACACTTACCCTAGCATCGAGAAAATCGCGCAAACTATCCGCGAACTGCCGAACTCCGTGCGGCTGGAAGGCCACACCGATTCGGTCCCCATTCACACGGCGCGCTTCCGCAGCAATTGGGAACTTTCGGCTGCCCGCGGCATTGCCATGATGGAGCTGTTGAGCGAGCACTTTGAAATCCCGCGGCAGCGCATGGCAATTGCCGGCTATGCCGAGACCGCGCCCCTCGATTCCAATGACACCGAAGAGGGCCGGGCGCACAACCGCCGTGTGGACATCGTGATCCTGAATCAGCGGGCCATTGTCACCGAGCCATTGGGTTCCGGATCCCGGAAAGCCCCGGAAGGCAGAGCCGCCCCCTCCAAGTCCGCCGGCCAGAAATCCGGGACCGAATAGGGCATTAAATTGCGACGTGATTCTCCGGAACCATGCCGCGATTGGTAAGCAAATACTTCGGAGAACTGGATTACTCTACTGAGGCGGTCTTTCAGTTCCCCGAAGGGATTCCCGCCTTCGAAGACCAGACCGCGTTCGTTTTTCTCGAGCAGCCGAAAACGCATCCCCTGGTTTTCATGCAAAGCCTCGTCAACCCGGGTTTGTGCTTCATCACGGTCCCCGTCTTTGTGGTTGATTCCGATTATCGTCTCGATCTGACTCCCGAAGATTCTGTCTCGCTCGAGCTGGCTCCCGAACTTGTTCCCCAGATCGGCTCGGACATCCTCTGCCTGACCTTGGTGACGGTTTCCGAGCAGGCCGATCCGACCGTCAACCTGGCGGCTCCCGTCGTCCTGAACCTGCGGAATCGCAAGGGCTTTCAGGTCATCCTGCCTTCCTCGGGTTACTCCGTCCAGCACCCGCTTCCGGCGCAGAAGGACCTCGTCCCATGCTCGTAATGCGCCGGCGCGCCGGTGAAGGTTTCCTCATCGGATCGGACGTTGAAATTGAAATTCTGGAGGTAAGCCCGACACGAGTCAAGATTGGCATTGTAGCTCCCAGCGCGCTTCCGATTGTCAGAAAAGAGGTGCTCCTCACCCGCGAGGAAAACCTGGCGGCTTCGCACAACGCTCCTCCCCAGACCATCGCCTGGCTCAGCGAAAAACTATCGATGCCGCGAAAGCCAGCTTAAGCGAAATCGGCGGCCGTCAAGAAGTTGACGGGTTCCCTAAGATTGGTGCCTGAATTGACGCCGATAAATCCCTGAGAATTTCCGCAGAAAAACAATAGAAATGCACAGGGCCTCCTCCGATATGAACCAGTGAACGGCAGATACCTCGGGTATCCGAAAATAGGAGAACCCGGGCTCGGGCATGACGCCTGGGATGTATCCCGAACAGGACGTTACCAATGCTTTCGGTTCAAACCAACTACGCATCGCTCATTGCGCAACAGAATTTCAACGCGAACAGCGATTTCCAGACCAAGACGATTACGGCGATTACCTCCGGGTTGCGGATCAACCAGTCGGGCGACGACGCCGCCGGCCTGGTGCAGGCAAACCTATATCGCAGCCAGGTGGCCGAGCTCTCGCAGGGTGTTCTGAACGCCAACAATTCTTTGAGTACCCTTCAGATCGCCGACGGCGCCATGAACAACATTTCCACCATGTTGGATCGCCTGAAGACTCTGGCAACCCAAGCGGCCAGCTTGCCCGACGGCCAGGGCAACGATGCCGAATTCCAGAGCGTTCTGACTGAAATCGGCCGCGAGGCCTCCAACATCAGCCAGACAGACATGTCGGTGTACATCGGCGGCGCCAGTCCCACCGTCTCCATCGACATGTCCACGAACAAAGTGGACGTAGCGGGCTTGGGACTAACCGGCGCGACGATTGACACGGCCGCCGATGCCACTACCGCCATTGCATCGATCGCAACCGCCATCGGTAACCTCGGCAAAGCCCAGACCGTAGTGGGCGCCGGTGAGAACGATCTGCAGTACGCCACCAGCCTGGCCAATTCGCAGATCGCCAACACCTCGGCCGCCGAGGGGCGCATCCGCGATGCCGACATGGCCGCCGAAGCCGCCAACCTCACCAAAGCGCAGGTTCTGTCGCAGGCTTCGCTGGCCGCCATGGCCCAGGCGAACGCCGCGCCTCAGGGCGTACTCACTTTGCTGAAGATGTAATCTTCATAACTTCTCAAGTGGCCTGCGGGCCGAAGCCCCCGGCTTCGGCCCGCTTTTTGCATAGGAAATCGAGATGAGCACGACCACCACAGCATCCTCTCTCTATTTCACCGGCATCAGCAGTTATGCCAGTGACCTGCAGCAAGTGATTACGCGCTCCGTCTCTATTGCTTCGATGCCGCTGCAGCTCATGGAGAGTCAACTGCAGAGTCTGAGCAACCAGCAGTCCGCGCTAAATGGTCTGGACTCAACATTTTCGGCGCTGCAGAACGCCATCGCCGGGATCGGCACCGCGCTCGGGCCAGGCTCTTACTCGGCTACCTCATCGTCCAGCGCCATCAGCGCTTCTGTCAGTTCCGCAGCGTTGGAAGGCTCCTATTCGGTCGATGTAACCAGCCTTGGTTCCTATAGCACTTCCGTCAGCGACCCCTCGCTGCCGGCGGTCACCGACCCGAATTCGTCATCCATCAGTACCGCCTCCACGTATACCCTGACGGTCAACGGCAACGCGACCACCATCACCCCGGCTGGCAACAGCCTGATGGACCTCGCCCAAGCTATCAATTCTGCGTCGGCAGGTGTTCAGGCTTCCATCGTCAACGCCGGCTCCTCGTACCGTTTGGTCGTCCGCAGCACCAACCTGGCGCCGGATTCCTTCCAATTGAACGACGGCTCGCAGGATCTCCTCGATACGCTGACCACCGGGGCGCCGGCCACTTACGACATAAGCGACTTGGGCGGCGCAACCGAACCCATCCAGAGCAGTTCCCGCACCGTGACGCTGGCGCCCGGTGTCACCATCAACCTGCTCCAGCAAACTGCCAGCGGCGAGCCGGCCACGGTTACGGTTTCGCGCGACATGTCGGGAGTCGCCAGCGCGATTTCGACCTTCGTGGACGCCTATAATTCGGCTGTGGATGCGTTGAATCAGCAGGTCGGTCAAAATGGCGGAGCGCTGTCCGGACAGAGCACGCTTTTGACTCTCCGCAATTCAATGCGGCAGATCACGCAGTATACCGGAAGTTCCGGCGGCCTGACGCTACTGTCCCAGATGGGAGTCGAACTCGACGACACCGGCAAACTGACGTTCGATGCGTCGCAGTTTGACTCGGCCAGCGCCAATGATCTCCAGGTGTTCCTGGGCAGCGCCACTGGCGGCGGGTTCCTAAAAACTGCCACTGACTCCCTGAATGACATCGAAGATCCCACCTCGGGCACCGTAAAATCTGCAATCCAAACGGTCAATGGTGAGATCACCCACGAGAACGACCTGATCACTCAGGAAACCAAGAAAATCACCGATCTGCAAACCACCCTCACGCAGCAAATGGCTGCCGCCGACGCCGCCATTGCCTCGCTCGAAAATCAGAAGGACTACATTACCAATCTGTTCACGGCGATGATAAACGGCAGCACGAACGGCACGGGGGTCACGTCGTATTAGCAATGCCCAAGACGGTGCCAAGTTGCCCGCGGAGTAACGATGGTGATTTCTGACGAGGTGCTGGAGTCTCTCGGGGCCGCCATTCGCAGAGCGGCAGCGGCGGACTGTCTTGTGGAAACTCTGACTCTGACCGGTGAATACGTAACCAAAGTCGAGCAACGGATCCGGTCCTTGCCGGGGGACTCGGAAGAACTGCCCGCGCTGCGGAATCGGACTATTCTCCTGTTCGAGTTCGCAACCGCCATGGTGTCGGCCTCCCGCCAGTACGCCGCCGCTGAGTTGGCACAGGTGCAACTGCTCGCCCGCTACCGGAATTCCGCCGGCTCCTCCCACCGATTTGGGACCCAGGCCTGAACGTCAGCCTCCTGACGCGTCACGAATTTGACGCGCCGCCGTGGTTCCAAACTTCTTCATTTTCAGGCCTTTTACTCCCACGATGTTGGCACGCGGCTTGCTCCTGGTTGGGTGCCATGTTGGACAGCGTCACCGGCAGTCTCGAACGCTATATGGATCTTCTCAGCGCGCGCCAGAAGATCGTCGCCTCCAACATCGCCAACGCCGATACACCTGGCTTCAAAACCAAGGACCTGGACTTCCAGTCGGAATTTGCGTCGGCTCTGTCCGGAAGCCAGGCGCAAGCGTCGGAAGTCGCGGGACTCCCCGTGAAGAATGATGGCAACAACGTGAGCCTCGACCGCGAGGCCCGTCTGCTGGCGGAGAACGCATTGCGGTTCAACCTCGCCTCCAGCCTGATTAAAGAGCAAATTCGCATGGTGAAAGAAGCGATTCAGGAAGGAAAGAGCTCATGAGCCTCTTCTCGGTGTTATCGGTGAGCGCTTCGGGAATGGCGGCGCAGCGCACCCGTGCCGAGCTGCTCGTTGAGAATATTGCCAACTCGGAAACCACCCGCACCGCGGAAGGCGGTCCGTACCGGCGCAAGGATGCCATCTTTTCCACCGAGCCAGTCTCATCGGCGTTTGCCTCCGAGTTGGACGCCCAGATCAATGGCTCCGCCACGGGCGTAAAGGTCGCCGGCATATCCGTGGATAACAGCGAACCGGAGCGGCGCTATATGCCTGGGCACCCGGACGCCGATGCCGATGGTTACGTGGCCATGCCGCGCGTCAACCCGGCCGAAGATATGGTCGACCTCATGGGCGCGAGCCGCAGCTATCAGGCCAATGTCTCGGCTATGTCGGCCGTGAAAGACATGATTCAGCATTCCATCGATTTGTTGCGGTAAGTGAGGAGAACACATGCCGGACCCCGTTTCCGCGATTAGTTCCATTTCCGGTCTGGAACCGTTGCAGCCTCTCGCACAGGCCGGAAAACCAGGCGAGTTCCAGAGCGTCCTCGAAGGAACCATTCAAAAGCTGGAATCTGTCAACAACGACGCCGCCGACGCCGTGCAGAAGTTTCTGACCGGCGAGAATGAGGAGCTGCATACTACCGTTCTGGCGGCGCAAAAGGCGGAAATCGCTTTCGATCTGGGTCTCCAGGTGCGCAACAAGGTGGTCTCGGCGTACCAGGAAATCATGCGCATGCAAATGTAAAACCCACCCCCACCCATGGACCAATTGATCAAGCTCTTTTCAGGCCTCTCCACGCGGCAGCGGATTTCCATCGTCCTGGCTGCGATTCTGACCGGCGCCGGAATCTTCGGGCTTGCTCGATGGAGGCGGGAAAGCGATTTCCGGCCGCTCTACACCTCGATGGCCCCGGAAGATGCCGCCGGCGTGGTCCAGAAGCTGCGCGAAACCGGAGTGGACTTCCGCCTTTCGGAGAGCGGCGGCACTGTGCTGGTGCCTTCGTCAAAGCTGGCGGAATCCAGGCTGGCTCTGGCCGCGGCCGGCCTTCCCAAGACCGGCCGCATCGGCTTCGAGCTGTTTGACAAGAGCGCCTTCGGCGCCACCGATTTCGTCGAGCACATCAATTACAAGCGCGCCCTCGAGGGAGAGCTGGAACGTTCCGTGATGTCTCTGGCCGAGGTGGAAGAAGCGCGCGTGCACCTGACGCTGCCCAAGGAGTCCGTTTTCCTGGACAAGCAGGAGCCCGCCAAAGCCAGCGTCATGCTGAAATTGCGGCCGGCCGCGCAGATCTCGCCGCAGAATGTGTTCGCCATCACCAACCTGGTGGCCAGCGCGGTGGAGGGGCTGGGGCCGGAGTCTGTCTCGGTCGTGGATATGAACGGCAACCTGCTGAACCGCCCCCGCAGACAGGGTGACAATGACAGCTCGCAGGTTACCAGCGAAGCGCTCGAGGTCCGGCAGCAACTGGAGCGCGACCTCATAGCCAAGATTCACTCTACACTCGAGCCGCTGATCGGGCCTGACCGCTTCCGGGCGGGGGCCTCGGTGGAATGCGACCTCACCAGCGGGGAGCAGCAGGAAGAGACTTTCGACCCCACGCATTCGGTAATGCTGAGTCTCTCAAAAGAGCGAGGACGTCACCGAACATGCCTCGGCAACCTCGGGAATTCCGGGAACTGCCTCCAATTTGCCGGGAGGCCAGGCGCCGAAGCCCGCCGGCGGCTCGGGAGGAATGTCCCGCCGCACCGAGAACGTCTCCTTCCAGACCAGCCGGATCATTCGCCACACGCACATCCCGCAAGGCGTCATCAGGCGCATGTCGCTTTCCGTGCTGGTCGATCATACCGTCCAGTGGGAGGGCGAAGGCGCCGCCAAACATCGTGTTCTCGTGCCCCCAGCGCCGGAAACCATCAAGACCATCAAAGATCTGGTTGCCGCCGCCACTGGTTTCAGCGCCGAGCGCGGCGACCAATTGATTGTCGAAAGTCTTCCCTTCGAGTCCACTCTCAATGCCGAGCCGCCGCCGGCCAGCGCCCCGAAGCCCAAAACCAAGCCGGAGGCCCCGGTCCCCGCATGGCTTGAGTTCTTCAGGCAGAATCGCGACCTGATCGTCCTCGTTACGTTGGGAGTCGCCTTGCTTTTGTCCATCGTGCGCGCAGCCAGGTGGCTGTTTGTGCGCCGCAAGCCCGAACCGGAGGGTGAACTCCCCGCCCAGTTGCCGCCGGGCAGCCGTGCGCCATCCCCGCGGCTCGCCGGCGAGCCGGCCGCTGCCGCCATTGCTGGAGCGCCGCAGGACCCGAGCCTCGAACTTGCCGCCCGCGTGCGGCAGTTGGCGCAGGGCGACCTCCCTCTGGCGGCGAATGTGCTCCGGCTCTGGCTGCAGGAGAATGAGTCCTGGTCATGACCCCTTCTGACAATGAACGGCCTGCCTCGCTGTCCGGCCCCCGCAAGGCCGCCGTGTTCCTGATGGGTGTCGGCGAACAGGTGAGTACGGAAGTCTTGCGCCACCTGGCCCCCGAGGAAGTCCGCCGCATCACCGCCGAGATTGCCGCCACCAAGGCTGTGGGATCGGAGCAGATGCTCTTCGTTTTTCGGGAGTTTGAGACGCTCATCGCCGAAGGCCGGCTCTTCGCCAAAGGCGGAGCCGAGTGCGCCCGCCGCATGGTGGAACACGCGTTCGGGCCGGGATCCGCTCAAAAGCTTCTGGCCGGCACGGATTCCGACTCCACGACCGGTGCCGGCCTTCTTGAGGGCACCGACACCCAGCAGCTTGCCATGTTTCTGAAAAACGAGCACCCGCAAACCATCGCGGTAGTGCTCTCCAGCCTCTCTCCCGAGGTCGCCGGCGGTTTGCTACAGTCCTTTCCCGAGGAGACCCAAGCGCAGGTGGCACTGCGTATGGCCTCCCTCGACAGAGTCTCGCCCGAGGTCTTCCAAAAGGTCACCGAGGCGATTGGAAGCAAGCTAAGGAGCATTGGCCAGATTGGCAAGACGGATGGTGTTCGGGCGCTTGCCGCGCTGCTCAATCGCATGGACGTTGACCGGGCCAAGGCCCTCCTGGCCAAGGTTGAGGAACAGAACCAGCCGGTGGCCGATTCCGTGCGCAGCCTCATGTTTGTGTTCGAAGACATCCTCTTCATCAACCAGGATGGCATGCGGGCGCTGGTGGCCAAGCTCGACCGCAAAGTTCTCACCCTGGCTCTCAAAGGCACCGACGCCAAGATAAGGGAACACTTCACGCAATCCATATCGCAACGCAGCTCTGAAATGCTGGCCGAGGATATGGAGGCCCTGGGACCCGTCCGAATTCGCGATGTCACGGCGGCCCAAAAGGAAGTGATCCTCGCTCTCCGGCAGCTTCAGCAGGCGGGCACCGTCTCGTTGAACCGTGACGGCGGAGACGAGTATGTTGTCTAGGGTCCTCACGGAGACGGAGGCCAAGGTCGCACCGGCTGTTTGGCGCAACCAAGGCCGGGGAGGCGCCGTTGCCGTGGCGCGCCCCGAACGCAAGTCCGAATCGGAAGCCGAGGCCCGGAAAGCCAGGAGCGAGGAACTCAACGCCGCCATCGAACTGCGGGTCCGCCAGGCTTATGAGTCCGGCTTCCGGGAAGGCGAAGCCGCTGCCCGGCAAAGCGCCGAGAGTCAGGTGCGCGAAGTCGTCGAAAAGCTGGCCGCCACCGTGGTTGAAGTGGCCGCCACGCGCAGCGACGCCCTACGCCGGGCCGAAGCCGATGTCGTGCAGCTTTCCATTGAAATTGCGCGCCGCATCCTGCACCGCGAGCTCTCGCTCGATACCTCCGCCCTCGAGGCGCTGATCCGGGCCGCGCTGGAAAAACTGCGCTCGCAGGAAGTCTATCGCGTGCGGGTTCACCCCGATCAGGAGCAGTTGGTTCGCGCCTGCCTCCGGCAGATCGGCCGGGACCCCGACATCGAGGTGATCAGCGACGCCTCGCAACCGCGCGGCGGCGCCGTCTTTGAGATCAGCCGCGGCTCTTTGGACGCTTCCGTGGAGACGCAACTTCGCGAAATTGAGAACGGCTTGGCCGACCACCTGGAAGAGCGCTCATGACCAGCCCGCAAACGCTTGATTTGCGTCCCTACATCGCGCATGTTCGTAATACCGAGCTTCTGCCGTGGACCGGGGAGGTTGCCGAGGTTGTCGGCATCCTGATCGCTTCCAAGGGGCCGGTCGTCGCGGTGGGAGACTTCTGCGAGGTCACCACGTCTTCGGGCCGGTGCATCCGCACGCAAGTCGTCGGCTTTCGAAATGGGCATGTGCTCTCCATGCCGCTGGAGGAAATCGACGGGGTGCAGTTGCATGATCGCATCGTCGCCCGCCAGGATGAAGCGCGCGTGGCGGTCGGTCCCGGCCTGATCGGACGAGTCTTGGACGGCTTCGGCCGTCCCCTCGATCGCGGACCGAGAATTCAGCCCCGCGCGCAGTATCGCCTGTACCAGCCTCCCAAAAGCCCGCTCGACCGCGAGCACATCACCGAGCCGGTCGTCACCGGCATTCGGGCCATTGACGCGCTGACGCTCTGCGGCAAAGGGCAGCGCATGGGAATCTTCGGCGGCAGCGGCGTGGGCAAGAGCACCCTGCTTGGATCGATGGCCCGCCACAACTCCGCCGACGTCACCGTCATCGCCCTGATCGGCGAGCGCAACCGCGAGGTCCGCGCGTTTCTCGAGCACGACATGGGGCCGGAAGGCGCCCAGCGTTCCATTGTGGTCTGCGCCACCTCCGACCAACCCGCCCCCTTGCGCGTGCGTGCCTGTTTCGTGGCCCTCGCAGTCGCCGAATACTTCCGCGATCAAGGTGCCGATGTCCTTTTCATCATGGACTCCGTCACGCGCCTGGCCATGGCCCAGCGGGAGATCGGCTTGGCGGCTGGCGAGCCGCCCAGCCAAAAGGGATACACGCCCTCGGTCTTCAATCTTCTTCCGAAGGTCCTGGAGCGTGCCGGGCGGTTTCAAAAGGGCTCGATCACCGGCTTCTTCACGGTTCTCGTGGAGGGCGACGATTTCAACGAGCCGATTTGCGATGCCTCCCGTGCCATCCTGGATGGCCACATCGTTCTTTCGCGCCGGCTGGCCACAGCCTCGCACTACCCCGCCATCGATGTTCTCCATTCCGTGAGCCGGCTCTTTCCTCAGCTTTCCACCAGCGCTCATGCCGCTTCCGCCACGAAGATGCGCGAAGCCCTGGCCGTTTGGGAGGAATCCCGGGATCTCATCGATCTGGGCGCTTACGTGGCCGGCAAGAATCCCAAACTCGACACCGCCATCCGCATGCAACCGGAGATCGCCGGCTTTTTGCGCCAGGCCACCT
This sequence comes from Bryobacterales bacterium, assembly GCA_963768385.1. Classification (GTDB taxonomy): domain Bacteria; phylum Acidobacteriota; class Terriglobia; order Bryobacterales; family Bryobacteraceae; genus Fen-178. The sequence goes on along the minus strand of CAVYHQ010000007.1, from coordinate 107,016 downwards.
CCGTCAAGTCTTCCTTCGAGGAAACACACACACAGTTGAAGGCCATTGCCGAGAGGCTCTGATGCAGCCCTTCCGCTTTCGTCTCGAGCGGGTCCTCGAGTGGCAACAGACAGTCTGCCACCTCGAGGAAGAAAAGACGCGTCTGTGCCGGTTCGCCATTGCCGAGACGGAGGAGAGAATCGCGCAACTGAAGGCCGACAGCCTGGCCACCGAGCACGAGCTGTTGAGGCGCCCGATCATCGCCGCTGCGGATCTGAAAGCCCTGGCGGAGTTTCGCCTCAAAGTGATCAAGCAGGGACGGACCCTGGCGGCGGAAAAGCAGACGCGCGTCCAGGCTCTCGCAGAGCAAACTCACAAACTCCTGGCGGAGCGGCACCGCCTGCGGCTGATCGAAAAACTCCGCCAGCGGGCTCTCGACGAATACACCCTGGCCGCCGATCGGGAACTCGAAACCGTGGCGCTGGAGTGCCATCTCTCGAAGTGGGTTTCGAATTCCCTCGCCAGCACTGGCGAGCCTGTGGCCGGTGCCGGATAGCTCGGAGCAACTCGCAGGATTAAGGGGGAGCGGCTGGGTGTATACTGAACGGCACCCGGGATTCCAAAATGGAAATTTCGGATTCAGTGTACTGGCAGGTCTCCTGATCATGAGAAGACGCGAGTTTGTGGGTACGGTGCTCCTCGGCGGAGCGGCGGGCCGGGCGGGTGTGCCCCAGGGGCCCGCGGACGGCGGCGGCGAGGAAAGGATGACCTGGCCGGCCGGAGACGGATACGAGGCGCCGGTGGCCACCGCGGAAAACGAGGTCCGCTGGGTCCAGGTGGACCTGGGATCGTCGCGGAAAATCGACGCGGTGAAGCTCTATCCGAGGTTCAACCCTTCGCCGCCGCGCGGGATCGGCTTCCCGGTTCGCTTCCGGATCGACATCTCCGACGATCCGCAGTTTGCCGCGGCCACGCCGGTCAGCGACCACACCAGCGCCGACCTGGCCGATCCCATTGATCACATCCAGACATTCGCTGCCCACGGGGCCCAGGGCCGGTACGTGCGCGTGACGGCCACCAGGCTCAGAGCCGTTCCCCCGGTGCCCCGGTCCGGCGCCGCTCGGCCGCCGAGCTACCGGTTCTCGCTGGCGAAGATGGACGTGGTTTCCGGTCGCGAGGACATCGCCGTGGGGCGGCCTATCGCCGATTCCAGCAAAGGCGAACTGGGCGTCACGCCGCTGACTCGCCCGGCCCGCCCGCAAGGCGAGACCATCGTCACCGACAATCCGGGCAATGTCACGCCCGCCGCGAGCTGGAAGCCGGTTGCCGGCCGGGTGCAGGTTCCACGCGGGGGCGTGCAGCTCGAAGCCGGCGTGCTCCGGACGGCTTTCGAGAACAACATCGGGTACCTGCTCAGCTCATTCAGCGTGGCCGAGCTGCTGAAGGACTTTCGCGACCGCGCCGGCAAGCCCAGCCCGCCGGATCTGCCCCCTCGGGAGAGATTCTGGCAGGACGATCTGGCCGGTTCCAATGCCGGCCGGTTCCTCATGGGCGCCGGGAATTCGCTGCGCTGGACCGAGCATGGCGAGCTGCGCGGCCGCCTGAACCAGGTGGTCGCCGGAATCGCCGAATGCCGCCAGCCGAACGGCTACATCATGGCCTACCCGGAGGACACGATCTTCTACTCCGAGCGGGGCGCTTATACCCGGGCCTGGCTGACCCACGGCCTGATCGAAGCCGGCTACGCGGGAAACGAGGAGGCGTTCCGCCTGCTGCGCGGCTACTACGACTGGTTCGATCGCTGTGAGTACCTGCCGCGGCTGCTGCGCGGCGCAATTCAGGGCGTCCAGGGCATGATCGCCAACACCCGCATGTATTTCACGCCCGTTGGCAAGCCCGAGGACTTGCAGGTGGTGCAGCGGTACTTCCAGGAAAACTACTGGCTGGCGCAGTTGGCGAAGCGCGAGGAGGCGGCCATCTGGCAGTATCCCTACGACCGCCCGCATTGCTACCTGATCACCGACCTGGAAGCCTACATGGACCTTTACCGTGCCACCGGCGAACCGCGGTACCTGGATGCCGCGACGGGCGGCTGGGACCTGTATCACGACAAGTGGGAGCACGTCGGCGGCACCATCGCCATCTGCGAGAGCGGCATCTACCCTCCGGGCTCCTACCGGCTGCAGGCCAAGACCGGCGAGCTGTGCGGCAACGCCTTCTGGTCGTTCTACTGCCAGCGGTTTCACCTGCTCGATCCGGAGCAGGAGAAATACGTGAACGAGATCGAGAAGTCGATCTACAACGTGGCCCTGGCCAACCAGGTGGGCGCCGAAGGCATCCGCTACACGGCGTACCTGGTGGGCCGCAAGGACCGCAGTTCGCCGGCGGGGAGCACGGGACGCCCGGGGTTCCGCACCAACACCTGCTGCGAAGGCCAAGGCACCCGGCTGTTGGGCGCCATGCCGGAGTTCATATACTCCATCGCCCCGGACGGATTGTACGTGAATCTCTTCGCGGCGTCCCGTATTCGATGGCGTTGCGGAGGGCAGACGGTTAAGTTGGCCATGGCCACCGGGTTTCCATTGCGGCCGGAGGTGGAGCTGCACCTGTCCACGCCCCGCCCCGTGCGCGCCAGGATTCGCGTGCGGGTGCCTTCCTGGGCCGCCGGCCGCATGCCCATCAGGGTGAACGGTGCCACGGTGGCCACGGGAAGCGCGGGGAGTTATACGGCGCTCGACCGCACGTGGAAAGAGGGCGACACAATCTCCTTCGCGCTGCCCATGGGTTTCCGCCTGACTGCCTACACCGGCCAGGAGAGAACCGTGGGCCAGGAGCGATTCGCGCTGGAGTACGGACCCATCCTGCTGGCGCTGGTCGGCGAGGTGGACGATAAGGGCGGGGCGCGCATCCTCATCACCGAGGCGGACTTGCCACGGTTCCTCCAGCCCAAGCCCGGCCAGCCGCTGCACTTCACCATCGCTGGCGACGCCAGGCACGAGTACATGCCCTACTGGGAGGTGGCGGATCAGCCATTCACCTGCTATCCGGTGATGGGCTACGCGTGAAGCGGGACAGATGATCGAGCGCCCGAGGACCTCGGCATGGGACCTGAAGACTGGCCTTTGGTCCGTGCCATTTATTGCATCGCCGAGCCGGTTTCCGGCTGCTGGGGACTCGCGAGCGGCTGGGCTGCCTGGGAGGCCGATGGCGCGCAAGCATCCGGCGCAGCTTCTCCGCCACGCCGAGGCGCTCGGACATTGGCTCCCCGGCGCGTTTGACTCGTACCAATCAAGTGATGATCAATCGATGGGGATGGCACGGTCGAAGACCACGTCGAGCGTCGAGCCGTGCTGGAGATCCACTTCCCGGCCGCGGGTGAGCAACACTGTCGCGAGCCCGACGGCACCGCCGGCTCCCGCCCCGATCCCCGCGCCCTTCCATCTGCGGTTGACGATGCCGCCGATCGCGGCGCCCTCGCCACCCCTCACGGCCACTTTCTCGGCATCCTGGCCTTTGGTGCCGCCCTGCTGGATCTCGTTCTCTTTCGCCCCAACCTTCTGTTCGGTGCCCTCGGAATCGACGGAACTCAAATGCGGCGAGACCCGGATGGTCTTGCCGCTGGGAAGCGTGAAGCTCTCGATGCGGATGCTGAGTTCAGCGCGCCCTTTCACGCGCCCGCTGCGAACCACGCGGACGACCGTCCCTTCCGCATAGCTCTCGACCGGCACCACAAACTGGCCGCTGACCAGGATGGGGGTGGCGGTTCGCATGTAGACACGGTCGCCGTCTCGCGCGGTCCGCGTGCTGATCGAATTGACCAGGCGCAGCAGCACGTGCGTACCTGCCGGGATTTCCGCGGCTGAAACCAGACCGGCCGCGGCGAACACAAGACTCAGGAAGCGCATCACCACTCCCGATCCCATGGTACTGCGTCCTCGTCCCGTTGTGAATTCGCGGCGCGGCGTCCCCCGGCACGCGAGCCGATGTTGCGCCGGGGTCTGCTAGTCTATTGATGTCGGCTCAGCGATGGTGGCGATCTTGTCTCTATTGGGTCTCGCGGCTGGAACAGCCGCACCGTCGAGTGCGTTGCTATATACCGAAGCGCCGCAATACGATTCCGGGGCCATGTTGCGCGGGGGAGAGCGGTTTCCCGCGGGCGCGGTGGTGAAGGTGCTCTCGGGCGGCGCCTCCCGCGTGCTGGCTCTCTCGCTGGCGGTTTCGGCGGATGCCGCGCTTTCTCCGGACGCCATCCGGGACGCCCAGGGCAGGATCACGCAGATTGCGGTGACCTCGGCTCCATCCCACAATTACATCCTCGGTGTGGACTTTCAGGGCGACGATCTCTGGGTGGCCACGGCCCACGGGGTCAGTCATGGAATCCGCTTGAAGCAAAAGGAGACAGGTAAATAATGGACATTCCGGACGCACTGGCAGAATTGATGAGCGCCACGGCCATCAAAAAAAGAGCGGTTCACGCCCCTAGCGCCCTCAATGAGGCCTTCGACTACGATCGGCCGAGTTCCTTTTCGCGCGCCCTGCGGCTGGACTTCGGAAACGTGGGGGTACTGCTGATCTCGGGAACAGCCTCCGTAGGGGCTCGCGGGGAGACTCTCTTTCCGGACGATTTCCGCGCCCAGACTCGCCGCACCTTCGCCAACATTGCGGCCCTGCTGGAGTCGGAGGGCGCGAGCTGGAAGGATGTTGTGCGCACCACTTGCTACCTGCGCGATATCGAGCGCGACTACGCCGTTTTCAACGAGGAGCGCACGGCGTTCTATAGCGAGCAGGAACTCGATCCGCTGCCCGCTTCCACCGGCGTCCAGGCGATCCTGTGCCGTCCCGATCTGCTGGTGGAGATCGAAGCGATCGCGGTCTTCCGCATCGTTGCCGCAGAGAAGGAGTAGCCATGTCACTGCCGATCTGGCGCGTTTTGATGGCCGACGGCGGTGGCCGTGGCGTCGCGGGGCCAGTCCGCCGGCGTTTGTAGTTGCGGCGCCAACCCGCCCGGCCCGCCAAAGGACCGCGAGGTCCGCCCCTACGCCAACACGCCTGAAGACCTGCGGCCCTACGGCAATTTCGCCGCGCCTTACTACGAGTTCTACCAGAAGCAGGTGGAGTACAACGGCGCGGCGCGGGATGTGCCCACGGTGAAGCCTCAGGACGTGGACGAGGTGCGGATCGGCTTCCTGGGTGCGGTCGAGAACCACATTGACGCGCCGTTGGGCAGCATGATGCTGAATGGCGCGCTGCTGGCCGTGGAAGAGGCCAATGCGCGCGGAGGGTATGGCGGCAAACCGTTCCGCCTGATGGTGCACAACGACCAGGCGCTGTGGGGCGCCTCCAGCAACGAGATCGTCAAGATGACTTACGACGAGAAGGTGTGGGCCATGCTGGGGTCCCTCGGCGGCGATTCCACGCACATCGCGCTGCGCGTCAGCCTCAAGACCGAGGTGCCCATCGTGAACTCGGCCGCCACCGATCCCACCATTCCGGAAACCATCATCCCGTGGTATCTCAGCACCATTCAAGACGACCGTATCCCTTCGACCCGACGCGCGATGATCCAGTGTGGACGAACTTCCGTTCGCGTTTCGCCAAGCGGTTCGACCGCCAGCCGGAAGTATTTGCCTCCCTGGCCTTCGACACCATGAACATCCTGCTGGACGCGATCTGCCGCGCCGGATTGAATCGCGGAAAGATCCGCGATGCGCTGGCAGGCCTCGAAGGCTACAAAGGAGCGACCGGCGAGATGGTCTTCGATCCCAATTCCAAGAACGTGGTCCCACTGTACCTGGCAACGGTGCACAATGGCGGCATCCGGTATCGGCGATTTTCTGTTGAAGGTGGATGGATGGGCCAAGGATCGCGACCCCAACACCGCATTTTCCGCCAGTGTGGAGCCGCTGCCGTTTCATGCCATGAGCCGCTATCCGTACCCTGCCAGCGAGCATTTCCCGGATGACGCCGAACATCGCCGCTATCGCCGGGAATACAACACGCGGCCCGCGCTGCGGCTCATCCGCCCCCTGGAATCGGCGGCGATCATCGAGTAAGGGACGGCCTGCGGATCCTCGAACTTGGCCCCGGGGCCGAAGCGGCCTTTGCCGTCGTTGAAATGTGGAATATCCCAGTCAGGGGCGCCGGTAGCGCTCCGGCGGGGCCGGTAGAAAGCGCCTGCGCAGGGAGTCCCAGCTCATCCGCTCGATCTCGAACTCCGGCGGTTCCATGCGGATCACGTTGTAGGAGTTCGCTTCGCCGCGGCCGCGCGTCGAGGTGGCGGTGCCGGCCTGAACGATGAGCGCCGAGAGGCCCTGGATCTCGTATCGGATGCTGGTGTCGCCCGTGTAGCCCAGATGAAGGTGACCGGAGAGAAACAGGTCGGCGCCACAGCCGGCCAGCCGGTGCATCGCCATCTGCGCCCGCCCGACCACGTGGCCGCCATGGCCTGGCGGAAGGTCGAACGGGTGGTGGGTGACGATGATCTTGGCCACGCTGGGCGGGAAGCGGCATAGCCACTCGCGAGCCTGCTCCACCTGCCGGAGGTTGATGCGCCCGCCCTTGAAGGCAAGCGAGCGGGCGGAGTTGAGGCCGATGACGGCCATTTCCTCGTCGGCATAAGTGGGCTCGAGGTCCTCGCTGATGTAGCGGCGAAAGCGGCGCAGGCCGCCGAAGAAGCGGAGATAGGCATTGTAGAGCGGCACGTCGTGGTTGCCAGGCACAACGATCTGCGGCGAGGGGAGGGCGTCGAGAAAGGCGCGGGCCTGCTCGAACTCTTCGCGGCGCGCACGCTGCGTCAGGTCGCCGGAGACGGCCACCAGGTCGGGCCGGACCGCTTCGACAGATTCAACGAGCGGTTCGGGCAGTAGCGGATCGATGCGGCCGAAATGGAGGTCCGAGAGGTGGGCGATGGTGCGCATCAGCCTTTCCCGGCCGGCACGCGAACCCGCAGGGCCAGCGGACGGCTGCGATACCGCAGGGGCGGCGGGACCTTGAAGATCTCGCCGTCGAGCGCGACTCGGACCTGCTCTTGGGTCGTTTCGACTCGCAGCTCGCGAGTCTGAAAAACGTTGAAATCGCGGTCCCGGCGGTCGCGTTTGAAGAGCGCCCGGAGCGTGAGGCGGATCGCCCTCCAGCGTGAGGAGGGGGCCGGCGCCACGAAGACCCAAATGCGGCCCTCGTCAAGCGAGCGCCGGCGGCCGAAGCGGAAGCCCTCCACCATGTACTCGTTGTTGCCGACGAAGAGAAAGGGCGTGACCACGCGGGCTTCGCCGCCGCCCGCTTCGAGACTCACACTCAGGGAGGGGAAGCGTCGAGGAACGCTCAAGCTGGCCCAGGCCATCGCCAGCCACTTGCTCCAACCCCGCCGGCGGCGGCGCTCGCGCTCGAATACGATCGCCGGATAGAGCCCCAGGCTGGAGTTGTTGACGAAGACCCGGCCGTTTACTTCACCCACGTCGATGGCGCGGATAGCGCCGGTGAAGGCAATCTCGACGGCCGCTTCCAGCTCGAGCGGAATGTCAAGCTCTTTGGCGAAGTGGTTGAGCGTTCCCACCGGCAGCACGGCCATTGTGGCTTCGGTATCGGCCAGCGCCGCGGCGACGGCACCAACCGTGCCATCGCCTCCTGCGGCCACCACCGTGCGCTCGCCGCTGAGAACGGCCTGGCGGGCCAGCGAGGTGATCTCCTCCCCGGCACGCACCTCGTGGACGACCGCCTCGATTCCGCGTTCGCGCAAGCACCGGTCGAGTTGTTCGCGCACCCTCGCCCGCTGCGCGCGGCCGGCCCGGTGGTTCAGCAGGATAGTCACGCCGGCATCCGTGTGGCAGGCTGGCGGCGTTCGCTGCGGCGCTCGATCAGCCGATTCGTGTAACCCACTGTGGCGACCCAGACGGTGGCGGCGGCGTAGCCGGCGATGACGTCGCTCGGATAGTGCACGCCCAGGTAAATGCGCGAATAGCCGATCAGGCCGGGGAGCAAAACCGCGCCCGCGAAGATGGCGGCGCGCGCGGCCGCGCCGCGGACGCGCTGCCCAGCGAGAAGCGCGAGCGAGCCCCAGAGGCAAACCGAGAACAGGGCGTGGCCGCTCGGGAAGCTGTAAGAGGCGGGTTCGGGCGTGCCGAAATAGCTGGGGGGCCGGGCGCGGTGGAACCCCACTTTGAGCACCCAGTCGAGCACCAACCCGCCCGTCATGGTGACGAGGAAGAGCAGGGCTTCGCGAGGCCAGTGGGCGACGCGGAAGAGGATCAGGAACGCGATGAGGCTGAAGGCGACCAGGAAGGCGGGCGAGCCGATGAGGCTCATCAGGCGCATGAAGCTGGTGAGGGTGGGGCTGGAGTGGGCGTGGACCCACCCGCGAACGGAAGCGTCAAAGGGCACGGCGGCCTTATCCTGGACAAAGTCCGCCAGCCACAGGAACACGGCGAGCGCGCCCACGGCGGCAGCCAAACCCAGAACCAAGCGTACGCTGTCCCTCATATTTGAATCAGGATTTCCATTATCGCTCTTCGCGCAGGGTTCCAGAAAAGAGCACCGGACGTTGCTCACCATGGCGTCAGTTTAGCAACCCCGCTCCAGTTTCTGAACCCGCTCTGCCAACGGGGGGTGGGATGAAAAATACTCCGTCAATCCGGCATTGCCGCTCGATACCCCCGCCAGCCGGCCGAGAGCGCGCGCCGCGGCGCGGGGATCGAAACCCGCGGCTGCCGCCAGCCGTGCGCCTTCGCGATCTGCCTCCAGTTCCAGTTCCCTCGAATACCCTTGATTCAGCAGTTGCCGAAGCATCAGGCCCGCGCCCGCGAGCCGCGCCGTCACCGCATTCAGGAACGTGCGGGCCGTGAGCTGGCTCTTGGCGTGGCCGCATAAGACGTGCCCCATTTCGTGCCCGAGGAGAAAGGCCAGCTCGTCCCGGTCTTGCGCACACAGATCGAGCAGCGGCTCCGTGATGAAGACGAAGCCGCCCGGCAGCGCATAGGCATTCGCCAAGCTGGCGCGGACCAGGCTGAAGTGAAACTCGCGACGCCGGTCCTTTACAGCATCCGCCAGCCTGGACCCAACCGCCGCCACCACTTCCTGCTTCTCGCGCGGGGCTTTCCCTGAGAACTGTGCGGCGAACTGCCGGGCGCACTCACGTCCGTATTCGTACTCAGCCTGAATCGCTTCGGCTTCGGTTCCGGCGAACCAACTCCACATCCACTTCGCCTGCCGGAAGGGTTTCCTGGACTGGCCGCCCAGCCATGCGCCCAGACGGGGTAAGAGTTTCGCCCCAAAGAGCAGGAGCAGTGCCGCGATTAAGAGCAGTCTCAGCAATCCCCATCATCGCTCATCTTCCTCGGGGCGGGGCCGCCAGTCGCTCGACCAGCAGGTCCAGGAATCCCCGGACATTCACCTGCCGGGCGATCAGTGTCGAGGCCGTGACATCTTTGGGGAGCCGCTCAGCGGGAGTGAACACGGTCAGCCCGTTGCCGACGGTGCCTGCGGTCTCGACTTCGACGCGTCCCAATTGGCTCTCCACCAGGCCAGGCTCGAAACACCACTGCCATGGCGAGCGGGTCGTGGAGCACCGGGTACTGGTCGGGCTGCCGGCCCTGCCAGAGCTCGATCAACCGAACCAGAAAGCGCGATGCCTCGTTGTCGGCGGCGCGCAACCGCTCCAGATCGGCCCCTTCCAGTTTGCAGCGCAGGGTGACGTCCAGCCCGATCGCGGTGATCGGCACACCAGAACCGAACACGATTGACGCCGCCAGGTAGTCCCGCTGGATATTGTATTCAGGGCGAAGCAGACCGAACGCGCCGCCCATCAGAACGATGCGCTCGATTTTTTCCTTGATGCGAGGCTCCATCTTCAGGGCCAGCGCGATATTTGTGAGCGGGCCAACCGGCACCAGCGTCAGCTTCTGAGGCGAAGCCAGCAAGGTGTCGATGATGAGATCCGCGGCGCGGCGGCGGCCAGCCGGGGGCAGGACATCTTGTGCCGTGAGCACCTCGAACTGCCGTGGCGCGCTTTGGGTCGAGGCGGGGCCCACCAGAGTCTCCGACGCGCCGGTTGCCAGGGGAATGTCATGCCGGCCGTAAAGGCCCAGTTCTTTCCAGGCCAGACGGCCGCGGCCGATGGTATCGTCGGTTACGGTGGTAACCGCCCGAACATCCAATTCAGGCGATTGCAGCGCCAAGGCCAGCGCCAGGGCGTCATCGATATCACTGCCGATGTCGGTGTCGAAAATGATGGGGATCGGCTGTTCACAGCGAGCGGTTACTGCGCTCAGCAGGAATAGCGTGCCAACCAACCGAAGCATTGTGGACTGACCTCCGTGCCGGCATCGATTATACATCCAGACGCCTCCGCGTGATATGTTTCGAAGTAGCTGTCTGCTGCCTCATGGACCGCTTAAGCTTCACTATCGCCGTTTTCGTCTTCGCCGCAGCCGCGCGCGCTCAGACCGTCGCGGGCGTCGTTCGAGGGGTGATTGCGGACCCCAGCGGCGGGCAAGTGCCGGGAGCGACGATTACCTTGACCAGCCAGGAAACCGGTGCGCGACGGAGCGCGGCCAGCGACGCTCGGGGTGAGTTCACGATTACCGCCGTTCCACCCGGCGAATATCGTCTGGAAGCGGAACACCAGGGCTTTCTTAAATACGCCCGGACGTTGATGATGGAGGTGAACCAGGACCAGGATGTGCACGTGGAGATGGGCCTGGCCATGGCGGGCGCCCAAACCATCGAAGTGGCCGGAATCGCGCCGCTGGTGCGGACGGAATCGTCGGCCATGGGCGGCGTAATCGACCGCCGGCAGATTCTTGGCCTGCCTCTCGATGGGCGCGATTTCTACCAGCTCAGCCTGCTGCTGCCAGGGGTCGTGCCGCCGGCGCAAGGCTCTGCCGGATCGGTCCGCGGCGCCTTCTCCATCAGTGTCAACGGAGCGCGCGAGGACGCCAACAACTTCCTGCTCGACGGAGCCTACAATGGCGATCCCAAGCTGAACGGCGTCGGTGTGACGCCGCCGGTGGACGCGATCCGCGAGTTCGAAGTCGCCGCTTCCACCTACGACACAAGTTTCGGCCGAAACGCGGGCGGAGAGATCAGCGTGGTCACACGCTCCGGCGGCAACCAGTTCCACGGCACTGCTTACGAGTTTTTCCGCAACGGCGCGCTCGATGGAAACAACTTCTTCGCGCCTTCCGATCAGCCGGCCCCAAAGTACCAGCGCAACCAGCTCGGCGGCACGCTGGGCGGGCCGCTGGTCCGGAACCGGACATTCTTCTTCGCCGATTACGAGGGCACGCGGATGGCGGCCGGGCAGACGCTCGTCGCCAATGTGCCAACTCTGGGGGAGCGCGCCGGCGATTTTTCGGGAAGCAGCCTGGTGGCCATCGACCCGACTACCGGGCAGCCCATCCCCGGCGGCAAAATTCCGCAGTATTATTTGAGCCCCATCGGGCTGGCGATTGCGGCTCTCTATCCTCAACCCGACCGCAACATGCCCGGAGCCAACTTCGTATCCTCGCCGCCGCTCACCGACAGCGTGCACCATTTCGACGTTCGGCTGGACCACTCCTTCAGGCGATCCGACGATCTCTTCGCACGCTACAGCTTCGCGGATGACAACTTGTTCGATCCGTTCGCCGGCTCGTCGGGAGACGCCTCGGTGCCGGGTTACGGCCTCCGTATTCCGAGCCGCTCGCAAAACGCCGCCTTCGGCGAGACGCACATCTTCACTCCGGCGCTGGTCGGTGAATTACATCTGACCTTCAATCGAGTCTCGAATGGCGACTTCCCGCAGGGCCAAGGCACGAGCATCAATCACCAGCTCGGTCTTCCGGAGCTTTCGACGAATCCACGCGACTGGGGATTGACACTGATCTCGGTGAATGGCTTCTCACCGATCGGGGATGAACCTACCAGTCCCGAGCACGGAACCACGAACACCTGGCAGATTGCCGGCAACGCCACCTGGACTCGGGGCCGGCACCTGGCGAAGTTTGGATTCGACCTCCGCCTTCTGCAACAGAACGCTTACCGCGACATCGAATCCCGCGGATTCTTCAATTTCACCGGTCTCCTGCTGGGCAATCCGCTGGAGGAGTTGTTGCTCGGCGCTCCCACGGAGACCGGCGGAGCCACGGAAAACAATCCGCAGCACCTGCGCAGCCGCAGCTATGACTTCTTCGTGAATGACACCTGGCGCGCCCGCCCGGACCTGGCGCTGACGCTGGGATTGCGTTACGAGTACAACTCCCCCGCGGTGGATGCCGCCAATCGCGCCGCTCTGTATAATCCGACCACAGGCTCCCTGGTCCAACTGGGCCAGAGCGGATTTCCGAGGGGCGGCTACCATCCCGACTACCTCAACCTTGCTCCGCGGATCGGTTTGGCGTGGTCGCCCGGCGGGCGCAACACAACCGCATTCCGCGCGGCCTATGGGATTCACTACGACCAATCCCCGCTGGCGCCCGGTGAAGGCCTCTACTTCAGCGCGCCTTACTACAATTTCAATCTCTATTACCCGGTTCAGGGCCTGGTCAACCTGTCGCTAACGAATCCATTCCCGAGTAACTTCCCGTCCCCCTATCCAGGATCGGCGATCGCCTTCCAGCGCGACCTTCATACTCCTTATATCCAGCAGTGGAATTTCGGCGTTCAGCGGCAGCTTGGCCAATCGCGGGTATTTGAGATTGCCTACGTGGGATCGAAGGGCACGCATTTGATCGATTCGCGCAATATCAACCAGCCGCCACCTTCCGTCAATCCACAGAACCCCGGTCCCAACCCGTATTTCTCCGAAATCGACATCATCGAGTCGCAGGCCAACTCGACTTATCACAGCCTGCAATTGCGGCTCCAGCAGCGCGTTTGGCAAGGATTGTCTTTGCTGGCGTCTTACACGTACGCCAAGTCCATCGACGATGCCTCCGGGTTCTTCAACACCACCGGAGATCCGAACTTTCCACAGAACAGTTACAATCTGAGCGCGGAACGGGGCCGCTCCGATTTCGACATCCGCCGGCGCTTCACCCTCAGCTACGCGTACGATCTGCCGCTCTTCAAGGGCCATCGGTGGATCGGCGGGTGGCAGAGTTTCGGCGTACTGACGTTTCAGACTGGCCAGCCGTTCACCGTGGCGCTGCTGCCGGATAACGACAACACCAACACCGGCATCTCGCAGTTGGGTTTCGGCGCCAACGACCGGCCGAACGTGCTGGGCAATCCCCGGCTATCCAATCCCACGCCTGGGGAGTGGTTCAACACCGCGGCATTCGCGACCCCGCCCTACGGGCATTTTGGCAACGCGGGCCGCGACATTCTCGACGGCCCCGGCTTGCGGACAGTGAACTTCTCGGTGGTCAAGAACCATGCCGTCACCGAGCGGCTCACCCTCCAATTCCGCACGGAATTCTTTAATCTCTTGAATCGCACGAATTTCAATCTTCCCGATAATTTCGTCGGATCGCCCACTTTTGGGCAGGTGGTTTCGGCGCAGGAACCGAGGCGGATTCAGTTTGCGTTAAAGCTCCTCTTCTAACCGCCCAGCCCGCACGCGTCGCACGATCTCGCCGTGCGCAGCGCCAGCGCGCCGGTGGGGCAAGCCTCGGCACATTGCCGCGCTACTTTGCGCAACCCGCTCGAGAGCGGCTCGCCGAAGGGCACTGCCATGGCGACATCGAAGCCGCGGCCGATCATCGCCAGCCCGGGCTTTTCGTCCGCGGCGGCGGCGATGCGCACGCACGCGTCGCAACAGATGCACTTGCCCGGCTCGTAGATCACCTCCGGATGGGAAAGATCCTGCGAGAAGCGCCGGCGTGCGCCCGCAAAACGATACACGTCCACGCCGTATTCGGTGGCCAGCGTTCGCACCAGGCAGCAGTCCGCTTTGCGGCAGCCGCAAGTGAGGCACCGGCGAGCCTCGCGGACGGCATCCTCGTCCGAGAGCCCGCTTCCCAGGTCGTGGAAGCTCCGCATGCGGCGCTCGATGCCGCGAAACATCGCAGCCCGCTCAGCATCGTCTATCGGGCGCATGGCGATGGCAGTCATCGTAGGTTCTCCCGTGACGGGTTCGCCCGACAGGAACTGGTGAATTGCGGCCGCGGCCATTCTCCCCGCGGCCACCGCGCGAACGGCCAGATCCGCCCCCAGCACCCCGTCGCCCCCGGCGAAAACTCCCGGCAGGTTTGTCGCGAGCGTCCTTTCATCGGCGGCGATGCCCCAGGCGGTCACCTCCAGCCCTTCCTGCTCGGCCAGCAATCGATCCACCGTTTGCCCGATGGCCGCGAGCACGGTCGAGCACTCCACCGTGAAATCGGAGCCATCCAACGCCACCGGCCGGCGCCGCCCCGAGGCGTCCGGTTCGCCCAGCGTCATGCGCTGGCAAGTCAGCAACGGGCTTCCACCGTTCCGTTCCAGCCGCACCGGCGCGACAAGAAACTCAATGTGCACACCTTCGGCTTCCGCAGCCTCAACTTCCTCCATCAGACAAGGCATCTCCTGCCGGCTGCGGCGATAGAGGACCCGCACGTTCCGCGCGCCTAGCCGGACCGCCGAGCGGGCGCAGTCCATGGCGGTATTGCCGCCGCCCACCACCGCGACATGGTCGCCCAGCGGCGCCGGATTCCCGCCGGCCACGCGCTCCAGGAACTCGATTCCCGCGAGGGCGTGTTCCTCGCCTTCGCAGCGAAGCCCCTGGGCGCGCTGCGCCCCGATAGCCACAAACACCGCGTCGTGCCGCTCGCGCAAGCCGGCCAGCGTGAAGTGCTCGCCCCACCGCTCGCCCATACGGAACCGTGCGCCGAGCCGCCGGATGGCGTCGATTTCCGCATCCAGCGCATCCTTCGGCAAGCGGTTGGCGGGAATTCCGTAGCGCAACATGCCTCCAGGCAGCGCGTGCGCGTCGAACAGCGTGCAGTCGTGGCCGTTCTTCGAGAGGTAGTAAGCCGCGGCCAGGCCCGCTGGTCCCGCGCCTACGATGGCAACTCGCTTCCCGGTGGATGGCCCGCACGGCGGCGCGTAGTGCGCATCCGAGTCGGCCACGTAACGGTGCAGAGCGCCAATTGCCAGGCCCTGGTCGAGGTCCGAACGGCGGCATTGCCGCTCGCACAAACGCGGGCATATGCGCCCGAGCGAACCGGGCAGCGCGAGCCGCTCGGCGATGACCGCCATTGCGCGGCGATGGTCCCCCGTCGCGATGCCATACACGAAACCAGGAATGTCCAGTCCGGCCGGGCACTGGGCCGCGCACGGCGCCACGCACTCTCCCGCGTGATCCGAGAGCAGAAGTTCCAGCGCCATCTTGCGCGCCGCGCGGACGTCCTCGCTCCCGGTGACAACTACCATGCCCTCCGCGACGGGCATGCCGCAGGCGGGCGAGAGCGTGCGCCGGCCTTCGATCTGGACCGCGCAGAGGAAGCACCCCGTTCCCGGCTCGATTCCCGGCACGTGGCACATAGTCGGAATGCGTATGCCCAGCCACGTGGCCGCGTCCAGCACGGTGGTCCCCGGTGGTACGCCGATCCGTCGCCCGTCGATCGTCAGGTTCACCATGGCCCGCCTATAGCACCTCGATGGCGTCGTCCTGGCATGCCTGGCGGCACATGTCGCAACGCGTGCAAAGCTGGTCGTCCACCTCGTGCTTCTCGTACGGGCGATAAGCGATGGCGCCCACCGGGCAAGCTTGCGCGCAGAGCGTGCAGCCGATGCAATTCGCCGTCACCCGGTACCGGATCAGCGCCGGGCAGCGGCCGGCCGGGCAGCGCCGCTCGTGAAGGTGCGCTTCATACTCGTCCCGGAAGTACCGGAGCGTGGTCAGCACCGGGTTGGGCGCGGTCTGGCCCAGCCCGCACAGGCTGGCGCGGCCCACATAATCGGCCAGCGTTTCGAGCTTTTCGAGATCGTCCGTCCGGCCTTTTCCCTCGCACAGGCGCTCCAGAATCTCGAGCATGCGCTTCGTGCCAACACGGCAAAAGGTGCACTTGCCGCAAGATTCGGCCTGCGTGAACTTCAGGAAGAAGCGGGCGATATCCACCATGCAATCGCGGTCGTCCAGCACCACCAGTCCGCCCGATCCCATGATGGTGCCGGTCTGCGCCAGGGCCTCATAGTCAATCGGCGTATCGGCCAGCCGCGCCGGGATGCACCCCCCGGACGGTCCCCCAAGCTGCACGGCTTTGAACGCCCGCCCGTTCCGAATGCCGCCGCCGATTTCCTCCACTACTTCGCGTATCGTAATCCCCATGGGAACTTCGATCAGGCCACCCCGGTTGATCTTCCCGGCCAGCGCGAAGACCTTGGTCCCCCGGCTGTTCTGTGTGCCCAGCGCCGCGAACGCCGCAGCGCCATGGCGTATGATCCAGGGCACCGAGGCTAGCGTCTCGACGTTGTTGATGAGGGTCGGTTGTCCGCGAAAGCCTCGTTCGATGGGGTATGGAGGCCGCAGCTTGGGCACGCCGCGCTTCCCCTCGAGCGACTGAATCAGCGCGGTCTCCTCGCCGCAGACAAATGCGCCCGCCCCCTCGCGGACCTCGAGGTGCAGCCGCCCCAGGAAGCCGCGCTCCTCGGCTTGCCGGATCGCCGCCCGCGTGTGGCGCACTGCCAGCGGGTACTCCGCGCGAATGTACAGGTAGCCCTCGGCGGCGCCGATGGCGTACGCCGCGATGGCCACCCCCTCCAGGACCCGGTGCGGGTCGGATTCCAGCACCAGCCGGTCCATGAAGGCGCCCGGATCGCCTTCATCGGCATTGCAGATGACGTACTTGACGGCGCCCGGTTGCGCGCGCCCGAGCGCCCATTTCCGTCCCGTGGGAAAACCCGCGCCGCCGCGCCCGCGCAAGCCGGAATCGGAAATCGCGGCGATCACTTCGTCCGGAGACATCGTCAGCGCGCGATAGCCCCCGCGCGCCAGGTAGTCGTCGATGTTCAGCGGGTCGATGATCCCGCAGTTCTCGAGCACAATCCGGTGTTGATGTTTTGGTGGGGCAGGCGGTTCCGCCTGCCCATCATGCCGGCGAACGATCTCCCGTGCCATCTCCGGCGTGACATTCGCATACGTCGCCACCCGCCCGTCCGCCTCCACCACTTCCACCAGCGGCTCGCGATAGCACATCCCGTTGCAGCCCACCGTCTTGACGGTCGCTCCCGCCTTCACCAGCGCATTTCGAACCGCTTCACCGCCGCTGGCGATGCCGCACGAACCCAGGCCGATGCGGATTTCGACAGCGCGGCGCTTCATGCCGTCACCTTCAGCGCCTCGCACGCCGTGGCGGGCGTCAGCTTGCCGGCCGTGTGGCCGTCCACCATGAGCACCGGCGCCAGGCTGCAACAACCCAGGCAGGCTACTTCATCCAGCGTGAACATGCGCGTGGCATCGGTATCTTCGCCGTCGGGGATGGCCAGATAACGGCGCAGTTCTTCGGTGATCTGGCGCGCCCCGGAAACATGGCAAGCCGTGCCGTGACACACGCGGACAATGTGCTCGCCCACCGGCGAGCGGCGGAACTGGCCATAGAACGACGAGGTGCCCGCGATCTCCGCGGGCGTGATATCGGTAAGCTCGCAGACTCGCCGCAGGGCCTCATCGGGCAAGTAGCGGTAGTGAGTCTGAATAGCTTGGAGCAGCGGAATGGCCGCCTCTTTGCCGCGCCCGATCTTCGACACCAGTTGCTCGACGAAGCTCAGATCCAGCTCCGTCGCCGCAGCCAAAGTGGGGCGGACGCCCTCGTCCGCGCGCGACCCCCAGGTCGCGCTCCTTCCGCTCGGCGCCCGTGGCTTCTCTGGCTCTACCAGCCCCTTGGCGAATGTGAGGAAAGTCGCCGCTGCGGCGATCAACACCCATGCCACGGCGTTGTCCCTGCTCTTCCGCGCCAGCCGCGCCTCCGTCACTCTTTTCTGCTCGGCGGCCGGTCTGGAGGCGAATGGCTGTCTGTCGGCCACTACGTAGTCCGTCCCCAGAATCGCCACGCACAACACCACCAGCGATCCCGCGATGAGACTCCCCATTCGCGCGCCGGTCATGATGATGCGACTCCGGACACCTGCACTAATCCCGCTTTGGCGTGCGCCAGTTCGCCGTCGCGGGGGCAAGACGCGTAGCATCGGGCGCAGTACAGACAGTTCCGGCGGACGGCCCGCATCTGCTCGATGGCGCCATAAGGGCAGGCCTCGGCGCAGAGACCGCAATCCAGCTCTTTGTTGGGTGTAATGGTGACGCCGCGGCGGGCCAGGCGCGTGCACCAGGCCAGCAGGCCGCCATAGGGGCACAGGTAGCGGCAATAGGGCCGCCCTACGAACATACCCGCCACCAGAAATCCCCCGCCTAAGATGAGCATGTGCGGCGCGCCGGTTCGCCGGAAGAACCCCACAAACGGGTCGAACCGGCAGATCAGAAAATCGCGGGTCAGGGCCGGCTTCACAGCGAACAGGATCGCCAGCCCCAGGTACACGTACTTCAACAGGCTCAGCGCCCGGTCGAGCCGGCGCGGCACCTGGACCGGCTTCAGGACGACCAATTCCTGAATCGCGCCCAGCGCGCAAACGCCTCCGCAGAAGGCGCGGCCGAAATAGAGCGCCACCACCAGCGGCAAAACGAAGGTCGCCGTCACCACCATGGGGATGGAATACTTGGGATCCGCCAGCGCCACCACCACATTCTGGAGCGAGCCTATGGGGCAGATGCAGCCCTCGCGGTAAAAGCCGAAATAGGCGAGCGAACCGATGGTCAGCGCCGTCAGCCATCTTCGGCTGCGGCGCTTGAGAACCAGCCAAACCGAGACCCCCATGGCGGCTGCCAGCGCCACCACATCCACAACCTGCAGCCAGTAGTCCCGCGGCAACGGCTTCTGCACCGCGGGCACCTTGTACCCGCCGCCAATACTATCCGCCTGAGGAGCCGTGTCCACGGGACGCTGGTAGGGTATCGGTTGGGCCGGCGCGGCCTGGGAGAGCAGCAATAGGAGCACAAGGACCTGGGGAACGCGGCTCATGTTTATAGGGCCTGGTGGATGGGCAGTTGCACCAGAGCGTTCTGGGGACATGCCCGCGAGATGGAGCAGCGGTTGCAGTTCACGCAGCGGTCGTAGCGGACCCGCAGCGTGATCGACCCCAAGCCCAGCGGCTCCTTGCATTTCATGACGCACTTTCCGCAGCCGTCGCACTTCTCTTCGTCGATGATGTACTCGTAGAAGTTGTTGGCCGGGTCTTCCGGATCCACCTTGCCGATCGGCTTGCGCGCGATCGCGTCGCGCGGACACAGCTTCTCGCTGGGCTGCCCCAGTTCGTTCACGGCGCTCGAGATGTTGAAATACGCCGGGCAGATGTTGCAGCGCCCGCACTTGGAATACTCATTCACTGCGCGGACCGCCGACAGCGCCACCACGCACTCCGTGGTGCAGAGATTGCAGGCCTCCACGCCTGTGTCGCCCAGCCGGCTGTTGATGCACCGCGCGGCGTTCACCTGCCACACGATCTGGCCGTTGGCCTTCTTGACCAGAAAGCCCGCGCCGCCGGCCAGCACGGCCAGAACGGTCCGTCTTGTGAGGTCTTCGCTCATACCTTCACCTGTTCAAAAACCAGGATCGCCGCCTTCACCGTGTCTACCACATAGACGCGGCCGCGCGCATCCACCGCAATGTCCATGTTCTTGCAGTTGGCGTCGAACAGGTCCGTGGCGATCACCGCTAGCAGTTTCCCGCTAGGATCGTAGGCCTTGACTCGCGGGCCAGCCTTTTCCGTGGTGTAGATGATGGCGTCGCGGAGGGCTACGTTGGTCGGGTTGCAGCAGCCGGTGAAGCCCGCCGGATCGAGGCCGTCGAACCGTCCGATATGCCCCAGCAGTTTACCGCCGGGCGTATACCGCTCGACGCGATGCTTTCCCGGGTTGGCCGCAAAGATGACGTCTTGGGCGTCCACGGCGAAATCGACTACACCGTTGGGGATCAGCAGGCCGTTCACCGGGTTGTCTTTGCCGATGTTGTTGAGGAACTTGCCGGCGCGGTCGAAGCGCCGGATGGCGCGATCCGCCGCGTCGCCGGCCAGCACGCTGTCCTGGGTGAAGCCGATGGCCGTCACGCGGCCAAGCAGCTTCGCGTCCCGCCAGGTGTTGAGGAGCTTTCCGGCGCCATCGAAGATCTCAATCTGGCCGGGTTCGCCGGCGTACACCGCGCCATCGCTGGCCACCGCAACAGAGTGCGCCGGTTTGGAGGTGGGCCATCGCAGGTTCCGGCCGAGCACTCTGATTCCGGAATCGCCGGCGGCATACAGTTGCCCGCGGCTGTCCAGCGCGATGCCGTGCACCGCGCCCTTGCCGTCTATCACCTGAACATGCCGGTATTGCATGGCCTTACCCTCTAACGTTAAGACATATCATCTTGGTCAAGTCTCGCAGCACCAGCTTGCCGTCCGACAATCCCATCGGTCCCCAGACTTCCTCTCCGGCCAGAACCGGAGCGCTGGCGAGTTCGTTGTATCCCGTGGTGCTCGCCTCAATCAAATGTAGCTTGCCCGTGTCGCCATCGAGAATGAAGAACATGCCGTCAGCCAGCAGGAAGCTGCCCAGGCCGAACGAGGCTCTCCCCTCGCTGGTCCAGATTTCTTTGCCGTCGAAGCTCAGGCAAGTGAACAGGCCGCGCTTCTTCTTCCCCACCGCGAACATGTGGCCCTTGTACACGATGGGCGTGTGCACCTCGGAGTTCCACTCGTTGTTCTTCATGTCGAACACGCTCTCCGCTTTGAATGTGTCTCCCGTGCGCCGCACTCGCACCATGACGCACCCAGCGTCGTAGCTGGCGGTCATGAAGACCGATTCCTCGTTCACGGCGATGGGCGACGGCGCCACGGCCACGTTAAACTTGCGCGGGAACGCCCACAGCAGCTTGCCGTCCTTGGCGGCCACGCCCAGCGGTCCGGCGAGCGTTCCATAGAGATACTGCTTGACTCCCCCCAGAACGGCCGGCATCACGGAAGCGTGCGACATCAGGAGTTGCCCTGGATTCGGCGTGCGCCAGATCTCCTTGCCGCTGGCTTTTTCGAGCGCCACCATGATGGCCGCGCCGCCAGTGGCGATAATCACCCGGTCTTCTTCCTGGAGCGGATTCTGGCCGTTGTACCACGATGGGATGGTGGCCTTATACTCCGCCACCAGGCTCTTGCGCCAGATCTGTCTCCCCGTCCTGGCATCCAGGCAATGCAGCACCGCTTTGGGATCGAGCGAAATGACGAACCTGCCGTCCACCGCCGGAACCGTGCGCGTAATGGCGTGGTTGGGACGGATCTCGCGCGCTTCCCGGAACTGCCAGATCTGCTTGCCGTCAGCCAGAGCGCGGCAATTCACAATCCACTCGGACTTCTTCACGTCGTAGTCGTGATGGTAGACACGCCCCCCGACGATCGCCGCGCCGGCATACCCCTGTTCCAGCGGGACCGACCACAGACGTTTCGGTCCGCCCGCGGGCCATTTGCGCAACAGCCCTGTTTCCTTCGAGATATTATTCCGGTCCGGCCCGCGGAACTGCGGCCAATCTGTCCCTGGCGCCGCCGGCAGGAGCGTGGAAACCCCCAGTGAGCCAATACCCCCGATGATCCAAGCACGCCGAGTGCACATATCTCAATTCACATTCTACAGGCCTTCAGGTCTCCTTCACCCGGCAGGTGCGCCGCGCCTACGACATCGACTCGCGGCCCCTTGAACCGGACCGTGAGATCCGATATGCTGGAGCCACTTCGGACCTGATGAATTAAAGGCCAAGGGAGATCGCCTTCATGTCGAATTCGCGTAGAACTTTCCTGCAGTCCGGTGCGGCGCTCGCTGCCGGCCTTTCGGCCGCGGTGGCCGGATCGGCCATTTCCTGCGGCGCGGGGCCCAGAGGGCACCCCGGTACCAGCTCTTGGCGCTTCTTCACTGCCGACGAAGGCCAGACCGTGGATGCCACCTGCGAGCGGATCATCCCGGCCGATCGCGACCCCGGCGCGAAAGAGGCGCGCGTCGTCAACTACATCGATCTCCAGCTCACCCGGCCCTTCAAGCGATATCGGAAGGCCTACCGTGAGGGCATTGCCGCCGTGGATGCCGCCAGCCGCAAGAGGTTCGCCAAGCGGTTCGTGGAACTGACTGCCGGGCAGCAGACCGAAGTGCTCAGCGATATCGAGAAAAGCTCAGCCGCGTTTTTCGAATTGATTCTGGCCCACACCCGCCAGGGCTTCTACGGCGACCCGCGCCACGGCGGCAACCGCAACCGGGTGAGCTGGAAGATGATCGGCGTGCCGTTCCCGCCCATCCGTGGCCGCGAGCACTACGAGCAGCCAAAGGTGGGCTGAATCCATGGCTTTGAAACACGTAAACGCGCTGATCGTGGGCGCCGGCGCCGGAGGTGGGGTGGTGGCCAAGGAGCTGGCTACCGCCGGTCTCAGCGTGGTGCTGCTGGAGCGCGGCAACTGGTATTCGGCCGCCGATTGCCGCAAAGACGACCTCCGCAACCAGCGAACTACCGTGCTCGGCAACGCATTCGGTCCCGATGACGAGCGCAACCCGCGCGTGCTGGTGGACGATCGCGGAGAAGGCATCGTTTGGCCTAGTGAGAACGGGTACAGCAACAACGCCGCCTGCGTGGGCGGCGGCACCTTCAGTTACGGCGCGCAGGCGTGGCGCTACATGGAAATAGACTTCCGCATGCGCTCCACCTACGGAGTGGTGGCGGGTAGCACGCTCGAAGACTGGCCCATCGGTTATTCCGATCTCGAACCCTATTATGAGAAGGCGGAGTGGGAGTTGGGCGTCTCCGGCGATGTTTCCAACAATATCTTCCAGGCGCGCCGCGGCAAGGGCCTCCCCATGCCGCCGCTTTCACCGAACCAGGAGTATCGGATCCTGCTGCCCGCCGCCAAACGCCTGGGCTGGCACCCGTTCGATATCCCCATGCTGCGCAACTCGGTGCCTTACAACGGCCGGTGCGCCTGCATGCGGTGCCGCTGGTGTGTGGGTTTCGCCTGCGAGGTTGATGCCCGCACCGGCAGCCACAACACGGTGATCCCCGCGGCTCTGGCCACCGGCAATTGCGAGGTCCGCACCGGCTGCATGACCCGCGAAATTCTTCTCGACGACCGCGGCCAAGCTAGTGGTGTGGCCTACTACGATCGCAACAACCGGTTGCAGCGGCAGACTGCCGACCTGGTGATTGTCTCCTGCGGAGCCGTCGAATCCGCCCGTCTGCTGCTCAACACCAGGCACCGGCTGTTCCCCAACGGCCTCGGCAATCGCAACGGCTGGGTAGGACGGAATCTGCACGCCCATACCTATCCTGCCGCCGCCGGCCTGTTCGACTACGACACCTACGACGACATCGGCCCCGGCGCCTCCATTGCGATCTGCGATTTCAACCACGGCAACCCCGGCCTCGCCGGAGGCGGCATGCTCGCCAACGAGTTCATCCGCCTGCCGTACCAGTTCATGAACCAGGTCCCGCCATGGGTGCCGCGTTGGGGGCAGGCGCACAAGGATTTTGTGCGAACCGCCTACAAGCGGACCGTCAGCATCATGGGTCCGGTGCAGGAGATACCGATGTTCGACGCCCGCGTCGAGGTGGATCCGAAAGTTAAAGACTACTGGGGCATTCCCGTCGCGCGCCTGTCCGGAAAGAAGCACCCACACACACTCGAAATCGCGCGATTCATG
The DNA here is from genome assembly GCA_963768385.1 of Bryobacterales bacterium. GTDB lineage: Bacteria > Acidobacteriota > Terriglobia > Bryobacterales > Bryobacteraceae > Fen-178. The sequence goes on along the minus strand of CAVYHQ010000007.1, from coordinate 83,393 downwards.
GTGGGCAAAGCCGAAGCGTGGTTGCAGGAGGCCGGCGCGGTTCAAACCTGGCGGCGCATACCCGGCCCGTCGTTGAGCGGGGGCCAGCACCAGGCCGGCACTTGCCGCATGGGCAGCGATCCCAAGACCTCCGTAGTCGACCAGGATTGCCGCCTGCACGACGTGGATAACGTGTACGTCATCGATGCCAGTGTCCACGTCACCAACGGCGGGTTCAACCCGGTGCTGACCATCTTCGCCAACGCTTATCGCGCGTCCCATCAGCTTCTGGAGGCATGGAAAGGCTCGAAGGTGCGCTCGTGAAGAAGGTCCTGCTCATATCCGCGCTCCTCCTCGCGGCGTTGGTTCTCCTGGCGCCGGGCGCCAGCTTCTATTACGAAGCGGGCGGCGGCCGGCGCTGCGCCAATTGCCACGAAATGCAGGAGGTCTACGACCAATGGCATTCCTCTGCGCACCGCGGCGTCGCCTGTGAAAAGTGCCATGGCTGGGCGCTCACCCTCGAAATGTCGTTTCACCTGACCAATGCGGAGCGCGCCTGGGCGCACCTGCGCGGCGACCTCCCGGAGCAGGTCCGCTTTCCGCATAAACATGTGCAGGCCATCCAGGAGCTCTGCCAGAGCTGCCACCGCCAGGAGTTCGCTTCCTGGCAGGCCGGGCCCCACAGCGCCACCTATACGCGCATCTTTCTCGATCAGAAGCACAACACCGGGAACATGCTGATGGACGATTGCCTGCGGTGCCACGGCGCCTTCTTCGAAGGCGGCATCGGCGGCCTGGTCTCCCCCATCAGCCGCACCGGCCCGTGGCGCCTGGCGCCCGCGGAATTGGCGAATATGCCGAGCATGCCCTGCCTCACCTGCCACCAGATGCACCGCCAGGGACCGCAATTGCGGAAGACCGATGTGGCCGGCCGCGTTCCCGGCCCGTTGCAGGAGATCACGCGCCCCTCGCTGGCCTTCTTCGACCGCCGCACGCGGCTGTACATTCCGCTTGAGGACCTGCCCCTGCCCGTGATGCTGGAAGGGACCCGCGCCGTGAAGATGAGCCGGGATCAGCGCCAGGCCCTGTGTTACCAGTGTCACGCGCCCGTGGCGAACATGCAGGTGGCGAGCGGCGACGACCGCACCGGTCTCGGCGTCCATGAGGGCATCAGTTGCCTGGCGTGCCACGCGCAGCACGGCGAGCCGACCAGGGCATCCTGCGCGTCCTGCCATCCCAAAATGTCCAATTGCGGTTTGGACGTGGAGAAAATGGATACCACGTTCCAATCCACGGACAGCAAGCACAACATCCACTGGGTGAAGTGCGCCGACTGCCATACCAAGGGAGTTCCCAAGAAGAAGGAAAGGATCTGAGTCAGGTCGGGTCATCCCTTAACACTCATTGCGCAACGTGCACGCAATTCGTTACCCTTTCGACATGTCCCGATGTCTCGCTCTGATTCTCATCTCCTTCGCTATCATTGCGCCGGCGGCCGATTGGCCGCAGTGGCGCGGGCCTGACCGCGATGGAAAATCCGCGGACACCGGCCTCCTCGACTCGTGGCCCAAGGGCGGACCGCGCCTGCTCTGGAAGGCGCAGGATGTGGGGGAGGGTTATTCCGGACCTGCCATCGTAGGCGATCGTCTCTACATTCAGGGCCAGCAGGGTGGGCAGGAGTTCGTCATGGCCTACGACGTTCATAACGGCAGGCAGCTTTGGAAAACGCCGGCCGGCAAGTCCTTCATCGGGGATCGCGGGAATGGTCCTCGGGGCACGCCTGCGGTGGACGGCGCACGCTTGTACGCATTGTCCGCCGATGGCACCCTGGTGTGCCTCGAAACCGCCAGCGGCAGACAGGTTTGGGGGCTGAACCTGGTCGAGCGCTTCCGCGGGCGGCCGCCCAACTGGGCGTACAGCGAATCGCCATTGGTGGATGGCGACCGCCTCATCGTCACACCTGGCGGGCCTGCGGCGGCTGTCGTAGCACTGAACAAGAACACCGGCGACCTCCTCTGGAAGTCGCAGAACGACCGGCCCGGCTATTCCTCGGCCGTCGCATTGGATATCGGCGGCACCCACGCCCTGGCCCTGCTCACTGCGGAGGCTGCCATCGGGCTGGATGCCAAGGATGGCGCGCTACTCTGGCGCTACTCCCGAGTCGCCAACCGGACCGCCAACGTTGCCACACCCATTGTGCACGACGGATACGTGTTTTTCTCCACCGATTACGGTACGGGTTGCGTGCTGCTGAAGCCCACCCCGGACGGCAAGACTGCCGAGGTCTATTTCAACCGGGACATGCGCAACCACTACACTACCTCGGTGCTGGTGGGGGACTACCTGTACGGGTTTTCGAGTGAAATCCTCACCGCCATGGAGTTCAAAACGGGGAAGGTGGCGTGGAAAAATCGCAGCGTCGGCAAAGGCAATTGCACCTATGCCGACCAACACCTCTATTGCATGGGCGAGGACGGTGCGGTAGGGCTGATCGAGGCCACGCCCGCTACCTACAAGGAACTGTCACGGTTCGAGATCCCGCGCGGCTCCTACAACACGTGGACCCCGCCGGTAGTCGCCAATGGCCAGTTTTACCTTCGCGAGCAGCGCAATCTTTACTGTTACGACGTCAAGAGGTGATCGCATGTACCGAGTCGCAATCCTGCTTTTCGCGGCAACCCTGGGCGTCAACGAGGACCTGCTAGAGGCCTCGCGCACGGGCGACCTAGCCGCTGTCAGCAAGCCTCCCATTCACTGGGACGCGGCGAAGGGAACCAATGTCGTCTGGAAGGTGGAGATCCCGGGGCTGTCTGTTTCGTCACCGATAGTGTGGGGCGACCGGGTATACGTTACCACCGCGATCTCCAGCGACCCCACGCAAAAGATCCGGACCATTGGCGAGCCGGTCCTGGCCACCCCGGCATGGGCCGACGATCTGCTGATCGTACGCGGGTCCAACCATTTGTTCGCCATCGCGGAGAAACCATGACGCGCGCCGTCCTTTTGTCTCTCGCAGTTGCCGGTTGCCTGTTGCTGGCGTCCGACCCCGGCGGCGATTGGCCCATGTGGGGCGGCACGCCGGAGCGTAATATGGTCTCCGGGATGCAGGGAATCCCCACTTCCTGGGACATCCAGGCCAAGAAGAACGTCAAGTGGGTGGCGAAACTCGGATCGCAAACATATGGCAATCCGGTGGTGGCGGGCGGCCAGGTGTACGTCGGCACCAACAACGCGCTGGCGCTCAACCCCCAGGAAGGCGGCGACCGCGGTGTATTGATGTGCTTCCGCGAATCGGACGGCCGCTTTCTGTGGCAGCACACCAGCGAGAAGCTCGCGGATTCGAGCCAGGACTGGCCCGAAACCGGGGTCTGCTCGGCGCCGCTGGTGGAAGGCAACCGCGTATACTATGTGTCCAACCGCTGCGAGCTGGTGTGCCTGGACGCGCACGGCAAGTTGATCTGGCAGCTCGACATGATCAAGGATCTCGGCGTGTCGCCGCGCAACAAAGCGGCTTCCTCGCCGGCGTCCTACGGCGGCCTGGTTTTCGTCGGCACCTCCAACGGCCGGGACGAGAACAGCGGACGCGTACTCGCGCCCAAAGCGCCGTCCATGATCGCGGTCGATCAGAAGACCGGCAAATTGGCGTGGCAGGTGAATAGCGTCGGCGATCGAATCCTGGACGGGCAATGGTCCTCGCCCGCGGTGGGCGCCATCGGCGGCGTGGTGCAAGTGGTGATGGGCGAAGGCGATGGCTGGGTGCGCGGCTATGAGGCGCTCACCGGCAAGAAGCTGTGGGAGTTCGACACCAACCCCAAGGATTCGGTCTGGCCGAAGACGCGCAACGAGATCGTCTCCACGCCGGTGATCTGGCAGAACAAGGTCTTCATCGCCAACGGCCAGGACCCTGAGAGCGGCCAGGGTCCCGGGCATCTCTATGCCATCGACGCCACCAGGCGCGGCGACATCACGGTAAGCGGCCGGCTCTGGCACTACGATAAGATCAAGCGCTCGATTTCAACCGGCGCCATTGCGAACGGACTGCTGTTCTACGCCGATTTCACCGGCTATCTACACTGCTTGGATGTGAACACCGGCCAGCCATACTGGACTCACGACACGCTCTCCGCCGTATGGGGCTCGCCCATAGTGATCGACGGTAAAGTGTACCTGGGCGACGAAGACGGCGATGTGCTGATCATGGAAGCGGGCAAGCAGGAAAAGCTGATCGCGACGATTAGCATGGGGAGCAACGTCTACTCCACGCCGGTTCCAGCCAACGGAACCTTGTTTGTGACGAACCGGAATCAGCTTTTCGCGATTGCGCCATGAAAAGGGGACAGACGCATTTATTGCCAAGCCTGCATTTATTGCGAAATCTGCAAAAATGCGTCTGTCCCCTTTTCCTTGTTTTCCTCCTGGGCGCGGCCGACGATTGGCCGCAGTTCCGGGGAAACCCGCAAATGACGGGCGTCGCCACCGGTTCCGTTCCAGCGAATCTAAAGCTGCTCTGGACCTATGACGCCGGCGAATCCATCGAATCCTCCGCCGCGATTGCGGGCGGAACGGTCTACGTGGGGTCGGAATCGAAAGACCTGCTGGCGATAGACCTCGCCACCGGGAAGCTGCGCTGGAAATACCGCGCCACCGATTCCATCGGCGAATCCTCCCCGGCAGTGTACGAGGGCATCGTCTATGTGGGCGATCTCGCCGGCGTCCTGCACGCCGTGAATGCGGCCGACGGGAAGGGCCTGTGGACATTCAAGACCGAAGCCGAAATCAGGTCGTCGCCGGTGATCTCGGGCGACCGGCTTCTGATCGGTTCCTACGACGGTAACCTCTACTGCCTCTCGCGGCGGAGTGGCAAGCTCATCTGGAAATTCACCACCAGCAGCTACGTGCATGGGACCCCGGCGATTTCGGGCGGCGTCGCTTACGTCTCCGGTTGCGATGAAGTCTTCCACGGAATCCGCTTGGCGGACGGGGAAGAGGTGGTGCAGTTCCCCGCGGGCGGCCCGGCCGCCGCTTCTCCGGCGATGCTAGCCGAGTGGGCTTATTTCGGCAATTTCAACAATGAAGTGGTGGGCGCCAGCGTGCGTCAGAAGCGCATTCTATGGCGATACCAGCGGCGGGCCGCCCAGTTCCCGTTCTACTCTTCGGCAGCCGCGGCCGGCGACCGCATTGTGGTGGGCGGCCGCGACAAGTTGATCCATTGCTTGAACGCCAGAACCGGCAAGGCAATCTGGACGTTCGCCACCAAGGCGCGCGTCGATTCCTCTCCCGCCATCGCGGATGGCCGGGTGTACATCGGTTCCAACGACGGCCATTTCTACGTGCTGGATCTGGCCTCCGGAAAAAAGCTTTGGGATTTCGAAGCCGGCGCGCCGCTTTCCGCTTCTCCGGCGATAGCCGCGGGGCGCGTGGTGATTGGCTCGCAGGATGGGCGGGTGTACTGCTTCGGGGGATGAGGCTACTCCGCCTTCAGCGCGTCCAGTACCGGAGACCGGAGAGCCACCGCAGTAGCCACCGCAGACGACGCGATTCCTGTGGCCGCCACCAGGGCCAGCAGAACGCCCAACGAGGCCAGCGGCACATGACCGCCGCGCGCGGAAACCGCCGGCGCTGTGGCCAACGCGGCGCACGCGGCGCCGGTCGCCAAGCCCATCAGGAGGAGGAATACGTTCTCCGCCAGCACCATCGTGAAGAGATGCCGCGGGCGGTACCCCACCGCGCGCAGCAGGGCCAGCTCTCTTCTCCGCTCCAGCACATTGCGCATCAGCACCGCGGCTAATCCCACGGTGCCCAGCAGCAGGCCCAGACCACCGAGCGCGCGGAATGTCGCAAGGTAGGTGTTCTCCACTTTGTGGAAACTGGCCAGGCGCGCCGCGGTGGGCTGAACGACGAATCCGTAATCGGAAAGCGCGGCCGTCAGTGTGCGCGCCACCTCGTCCGCTTTTCCGGGCGGGGTGTGCAAGAGGAAGAACCGGTAACCTGCGGAGTCAGGGAACAGGCGCAGGAAGTTGTCTTCGGAGATGAGTAGCTCGCCCTGAAAGACGCTGTCCTGGAGCGCCGCCACAATGCGGTAGCGGACCCCGGCCAGTTCGAACTCCTCGCCCAGCTTGCGGTGCAGCGAGTAGGTCATCGAATTGGCGTCGGCGATGGCCGGAACGGCACCGCCCGGGAGTCGAGAATCGAGCAGCGGCCAGGGATTCCGCGGGGGCGGCGCCAGAATGCGCGGATTCCGGGGTTGGTAGAGATTCAGACAACTGGCGTCATCGCCCGGACGCACGCGGAAAGGAATGAATTCCACGCCTTCGAGCGGCGGGATGTTCTGAAAGATCGGTAACTCGGAATCCGCAACGAGCTGAAAGTCGCCGGCGGGAGAGCCATCGCGCCGAAAGGCGTCGAGCGATGCGATCACAAAGGTCGCCGAGGCGATCAGGGCAATGCACAGGACGCTGCGGCCGGGGTGATACCGCACGCTGCGCAGGCCCAGCGCGACCAAGCCGCCGATGTGTCGGAACCCGCGCGCGTGGAGCCAGGCCGACTGGAACAGCAGAGCGGCGACCAGCAGCAGCGTGCCCGCGCCGAAGAAACCGGCGGTCTGTCCGGCGCCCACGCATGCCGCGGCTAGAAGAACGGCGACTGCGCCCGCGAGCCATCGCCACCGTGCCGGCTTGCTCATCCGCTCACCCGCCAGCAAACCACGGGGTGTGACTGCGTGCAGGCCGCTCAGGGTCCACGCCACGGAACCAAGGCCCGTGCACACCCCGGCCACGGCCCCCATAGCCAGCGATGGAATGGAGGCGTGCAGGGAAAGGAGCCGGGTCCCCACGGCATCGAACCACCACGTGCGCAGGCCCAGCAACACGAGCGCGCCGTATAACAGCGCCGCCCCGACACCGGCCACGGCGCCGGCAGCCGCGAGCACCGCGCCTTCGAGCAGGAACAGGGTTCGGATCTTCGATGCCGAAAACCCGAGCGAGCGCAGCACACCGATTTCGCGCGTCCGCTGTTCGATTCCGAGCTTGAAGAACAAGCCCGTGAGCAGCAGGGCCGAAACCATCAGGAAAAAGCTGAAGTAAACGAAGTATTCCCCAAAATCCGTTGCGCCGCGCGCCGCCTCCAGGCTCTGAGATCTCACGGGGACGACCGTCAGACCGGCTCGCGCGGGGTCGAGCGCGGCACGGAGCGCCTCGCCAAAGGCCGGGGATGGTGGGAAGATGCGGATCGACGTCAGGCTGCCGAAGCGCGTTCCCCACAGCTCGCGTCCCCGCGCCAGGCGAATGAAAGCTTTGGGAGTGGTGCGGTACCGATTCCAGTACTGCTCGTCGGCCGGGCGTATGCGGGCCATGTCGAGCGGGAACGGCGGGTCCCAGTCGCGGAGGCTACGGGATTCGGTTATGCCGGGATAGTCGGGAGCCAGGTTAGGATCTTCGGCTAGCGGGACGATACGCTCGACGCGGAATTGCGCGGTTTCGGTGTGCAGGCGCGCATCGGAACGCCAAACGTAATATTCGAGGGTCGCCGTATCGTCCACTTTCGCTCCCAGATCGCGGGCGGCCCACTCGTTTAGAGTGATGCCGTCGTCGCGCGCCGGAGCGAATTCGGAGTCGAGCGCCGTAACCAGCGAATAGGGGATCTCACGCTTTCCGACGCGGATGCCGTTGGCCAGGTACGTGAGAATCGGCTGGATGCGGTAGCCGAGCGATCCGGCGGCGGAGGCCACCGCGTCGCCGATCAGCGCGCTGTCGCTTTCGAGCGAAAGGCAGGCGGGTTTTTCGAGGATGCGCAAGCGGAGGCCAACGTCGGCGAGGGTGTAGTGCTGCTTCAGGCCGATGGGAGCATGGCTCACTAGGATCGTGTTGATTCTTCCCCGCAGATTCAGGTCGCGCTGCAGGCGCGCCAGCGGCACATACACCGCGCGGACTTCGCCTTGTTGCGGCCGCAGCGAGAAGGGGGGCAGGTCGAAGACCTGCCCCACGGTGAGCCGGATGGTCCTGCCAACGTCGTCTTTGCGGCCATGCAGGGATTCGAGTGGGATCGCCGAAGGCTTGGGAATGCGTAGGAGGATGTCGTCGCCTGGCTTGGCGTCGAGCTCTCGCGCGAGGGCGGGGGTGATGAGGACCTGGGGCGTGTCCATGCCATAGACCTCCACTCCGGCTTCGTGCTCGACAATTCCTTCCAGGGCGATGATTGGCGTGGCGGGCTGGAACGCCGCGGCCAGGTCCTGGCGGAAGAAGCCGGCGCGGGTCACGATGGAATCGGTGTTGCCCAGCCGCTCCAGGACCAGGCCGCGCAAGGAAGCGCGCACCGATTCGCCCACCAGGGCCGCGCCGCCGAGCACGCCCGTGGCCGTGGCCACCCCCAGCAGCACCGCCGCGTTGGTGCGCCAGTACCACGTGAGATTACGCGCCAGCAGGGTGCAGGTTCGCATGTCGCAATTCGTACCGCTTCGGGAATCGCGCGGCCAGCATGGGATTGTGGGTCACCACGATCAGGATGGTCTCCTGCCGACTGTGCAGTTCCAGCAGAAGCGCCGCCACCATTTCCGCCGAAGCTTCATCCAGGTTGCCGGTCGGCTCATCGCACAGCAGCAGGCTCGGCCGCAGGATCAGTGCCCGCGCCAGTGCGACGCGCTGCTTCTCGCCGCCCGAAAGCTCCGCGGGAAGGTGATCCAGCCGGTCCTCCAGCCCCACTTGACGGAGCAGTTCCCGCGCGCGCGCCGGGGGGTGCCCTCTGGGCCCGGCGCGATCGTTCGCCACCAACGTCGGAACCAGGACATTTTCCAGAACCGAGCACTGCGGCAGCAGGCAGTGGTCCTGAAACACGAAACCGATGGACTGATTGCGAAATGCCGCCAGCTCCTTTTCCGGAACCGTGTAAGGATTGACGCCGCCCAGCGTCACCGTGCCGGAGGTAGGCGGTTCCAGCGCTCCGGCGATGTAGAGCAACGTGCTCTTGCCCGACCCCGATGGCCCCATGATGGCCGCCGCCTCGCCGCGGTTCAACCCGAGCGACACCCCCGAGAGCACGGTCAGAGGGCCGCGCGGCGTCGGATACTGCTTGGTGACGTTGGAGATTTCAAGCATGGGCCTGTGTGGTGGCGATGGCCTGGTATGCGTCGAGCGCCCGCGCCGCCATTTGCGAGGCGCTGAAATGCCGGCGAACGCCCTCGGCGCCCCGGCGTCCCAGCTCCGCGGCCAGCTCGGGGTCTTTCCACAGGCGGTAGATGCCGTCGGCCAGGCTCGCCGCATCGCCGGGATCCACCATGACTCCGCCCCCGGTTCTCTCCAGGATCTCGGGAAACGCCCCGCGCCGCGGCTGGACCACGGCCACGCCGCTGGCCATCGCCTCCAGCAGGAAGATCCCCTTCGGCTCATCGCAGGTGCTGGGGACGCTCAGGATATTGAGGCTCCGTAGGAACTCGATCTTCTGTGCCCGGTCGAGCTCGCCCCGATAGTGGAATTCGTGTGCCAGGCCGGCGTTTTTCATGAGCCGCTCTATGCCGCGCAGGTAGCCTCGATGCTCCGGCGCCAGATAACCGGCCACCTCCAGCACCGAGCCGCTGAAATCGCTCTCGCGCCGCAGCCGCACATAGCTCCCGGCCAGAAGTTCCAGTCCCTTCTCCGGCGCGACCCGCGCCAGGAAACCGACCCTGAAGGGCGCGCCGGGAAGACGCGCTGGCGGACCGAACCCCTCCGGGTCAATCCCCAGAGGGACCACATGCAACATGCGGCCGGGAATTCCCAGTTGACGCTGCCAGTAGTCCGCGCAGAACTCACTGACAGCCATAAAGCCGTCCACATCCTCACACTTGGCGCGGATCAGTTCCAGCGCCAGGGTCCGATACGGCTCCCGCAACTGATTGAGGAAGAGCTCTTCGCCCTGCAAGGTGCAGCAGACCGGCCGGTTCAGCGCTTCGCGGATGGGCCTCGCCAACCCGATGAGAAGAGAGTTGGGCAAGGTCACGATATCGGGCGGTTCTTCACCGCGGAGCCAGGCGGTCAACTTACGAATGTCCTTGAGCTGATAGCCTGCCTCCCCGCGCAGCATGGAAACCGTCATGGCGCCGAGGGAATGCGGGTTGACCCGGATCGAGGTTTGGGACGCCAGCTTCAGCATCCAGGGCGCATCCCACAACCGGTCCAGCAGTTTGCGCGGCCTGCGGAAGAATGCCGCCTCCTGGCAGAGGCACACGCTAATTCCATTCAGAAACACCTTGGGTTCGCTGACGTTGGGCTCGTCCGTGCGGATGGGCGTATAGAGGGGGAGCAGGATGACTTCGTGACCCTGCCTCTTGAGTTCCGCCGCCAGGGCGTTGTCGCGGAGGCAACTGCCGCAATACATTCGGGCGGCTCCGGCTGTGAGCGCAAGGATTCTCATAGGCCCGCCGCGGGTGCGGGCTGGAGAAGCGGCAGGATGACGCGGTCCAGTTCCTCGTCCGTGAGGCTCGATAACCGCACATTCCGGTGGAGGCTCCAGTGCTCGGTATGTTCCACGGCGCGAGTCGGAAGCACTTTGGTCAGCGGGCTGAGGGTCTCGATTTCGAGGAACTCATTACTGGTGAAGGTCTCGAAGGAGCAACCGAAGTCGGGATATACGCTGCCGGCGTCGGCGCGCGCCTGCTTGACGAAGGCTTCTCCATTCAACACGTAGGCCACCCAGGTGTGGGGGTTGAAAAGGCCGAGTTTCTGGGCGTCCGCGATCTTGGGGTCTTGACGAAGCAGCATGTACTTCTTGGTGAATTTCCAGCGATTGTCGGAAAGATCGGTGTAGGCCCACATCACCAGCGGGTTGGTGGCTTCGAGGTTGATGGGATGTCTTCCGCGCGGCGGAAATCCCGTGATGGCCATGCCGCCCTGCGCCATCATCGACATGGCCCACGCCGCGAATTCGAGCGGGAAGAGCGATTGGTTGACGATGCGATGCAACACCTCCACCTGGGTGCCGGAGGGCGCCATCCGGACGGCAATTTCCTTTTGCAGCTTGGTCAGAGGCTCGACGGGTGCGCGCGCCACCAGACCGTCGGGCCGGATCTCGATCCGGACCGGAACATTGTCGGGGGCCCACGTGGCAACCGGATCTTCGGGCGCCTTCCAGACGCGGTGCCCGCCGCGCAACTGGAACTGGTCTTCGCCCTTCCCGCCGAGCTGCTCCGGGAACTCCTTGAAAAGGTTCTGGCCCCCCACAAACCCGAAACGAATCACGCGCGGGCCGACGTCGGAGGTGACCACCATCTCCACCTCGCCGTTGCTTACGCGGTAGCAGTTCGGCCAGCCTTTGTATTCCACTTTTTCGACTTTGACGGCAGCGTGTATCGCCATGGAAACCCCTAAGAGGACAGCCAAGATCTTCATATAGTCTCCCGAACCAGTGCGGCCATCATGCCGTTTTCACCTGCGGAATCCGCGCCGCTACCGGGGGCAGAGCGGGGAAATCAGTGTACGGCGCGGATTGATACCAGTAGGCGGTGGAAAAGAAATTGTCGCCGCGGTTGTTGGCGTGGCCGTGCTCCATGGTGTGCTTGAGATAACGCTCGAACGCGACCGGGTTGTCGCCGTGCCAGCGATAGCAGCAGTAGCGGCCGCCGGTGCGTTCCGCGTTGACGATCAGGGGCGCCCCGTACATGGAGTGGGCGAAGGGCTGCGCGCCGTCGCGCCCGCCGAAGTCCCAGCTTCCCAGGAAATAGTCTTCCGAGCCGGTGCCGTTGATGGCGGGCTTGGATTCATCGTCGATGAAAATCATGTCGTCCCCCTCGCCCCACCATCCATTCCCGTTTTCCAGCACTCCCAGCGTCACGCCCATCAGGTGCCCCCGGCCGCGCGTCTCCACGTAGACGTAGTTGAGCCGGCCGTCCAGATTGAGCCTGGCCGCGTCGCCCGTCACCGGGACGCACGGCGCGCTCTGGCGGTACTGCGCGTGGAAGTACAGGGCGTCGTCCGGCAGCCTGGGCACGGTCATGTAATCGATGTTGGAATAGAACGAGCCGATATCCTGGCTGCCTTCGTTAGTGACCGTGAAGCGCGCGGATCGGCGGTACGGCATGGCGAAGTAGCAGTTGAGCGACTTGCCCGGCGAACAGGCCAGATACGCCGACTCGTAGACCTGATAAACGCCCAGGTTGAGGCCGAAAAAGTCGCCGATAGGCGCTTCCACGCTGGGCTTTGAGTTGCCGTCCCAGTAGCCGCGCAGCACGATCTCCTTCAGATGATCGGCGCTGCGCGCGGCGATGGTGAACCAGATGTGGCTGATGACCCCGGCTCCGTCGGCGCGGAAAACTTCCAGCGCGCCGCCGGCGGGAATCGCCCAGGCGTCGCGGTTGCCGCCGGTGCGGTCGAAACTCGATTGCTTGAGCGATTTGTAATTCTGCGCCCGCGTGTAGTGGGGCAGAAATGGAAAGTCCGGGCGGCCCTCACTGCGATTCCCGGTTTGAGCGGCCGCGGGTGACGCCGCGGCCAGGCCGGCGCCGGCAGCCAGGCGACTCAGAAAACTGCGGCGATCGTTGGTGGGTGAATTCACGGGTCCTCCTCCTCAACAATACTCCACGGCGGTTTCCGCCAGAATCTCCGCCAGTTTCTCTACCGATTCCAGGTCCACCCATTCGACGTCGGAATGAGCGCCGGCTCCGGCCGCGCCGCAGACCACGGTCTCGACGCCAGCCGCCTGGAGCAGCGCCGCGTCCATCCAGGCCATGTCGCCGATGTGCCGGGCGGGCCGTCCCAGGACCGCGCTGGCCGCGCGGTCCACGGCGCGAACGATGGGCGCATCGGGGGCCACTTCGAAGGGGTGGCGGACGAAGAAGGGCCGCACGGCGGCGCGAAAATCCGGATCTTCGGCCGCCAGCCGGTCCACGATCGCCTGAATCTCGGCCACGGCCTGCGCTTCAGTCTCTCCGGGCACCGTGCGGCGCTCAATCTTCACGGTGGAAGAGGGCGCATAGGTGCTGAGGCCGGTCCCGCCGCTGAGCAGGGCGGCGTGCAGCGAAGGCGGGCCAACCAGAGGGTGGGGCGGCCGCGCGCGCAGCTCGCGTTCCAGTACGCTGAGCCGGGAGAGGAAGTGGCCCATCTTCATGTTGGCGTCAATGCCCAGGTCGAACCTGCTGCCATGTGCGGCGCGTCCGGCGATCTCGACCTCGATCCAGAGAAACCCCTTGTGCGCCAGGCAGACTTCGAGGCCCGTCGGTTCGGTGACAATCGCCCCGTCCACCTTCACGCGTTGGATGAGGTCGCTGGTGCCCAGGCTGGCGTATTCTTCGTCGGCGACGGCCGCCACCAGCACGTCGCCGCGCAGCCGCGCGCCGGAAGCCACCAGCGCTTTGACCGCCGCCAGGCACGCGGCCAGGCTGCCTTTCATATCGTAGGCGCCGCGGCCGTAAACCTTGCCGTCGCGGATAGCGCCGGAGAAGGGCTCGGCCATGCCGCCGACATCCACCGTGTCGCAGTGCGCGTTCAGCATCAGGCTGCGCCCGCCGCCGCTGCCCGCCAGCCGGCCGAGGACGCTGGTCCTTCCAGGCGCCGGCTCGAAGATCTCCGCGCTCAGCCCCACGGCCCGCAGCGATCCCGCAATCCACTGTGCGATCTCGCGCTCGCCCGGCGCCCCCGGCGCCAGCGTCGGATTGATGGAGTTGGTTTGAATGAGGCGGACGAGGGTGTCGCGCGTGTAGTCGGGGTCGATCTTCATGGGTTAGTGGGTTCCTTCCGTAAACGGCTTCCAATTATTAAATTACAATCATCCTGCCCGGGGGAGGGCTCGGCGGCGTTCCTGGCGGTCGGGCGGCGTGCTGGAGCGGGAAGTTGCGAAACGAAGCCAATCTTGGGGGGGCGCGCGGCAGGGAGCAGGACCGGGGGCGTGCGGCAGGGGGTAGAACCGGATGGAGCCGGAAGTTGCGGAACGAAGCCAATTTGGGGGCTGGGCGCGCGGCAGAGAGCAGGACCGGGGGCGTGCGGCAGAGAGCAAGGCCAGGCGGAGCCGGAAGTTGCGGAACGAAGCCAATTTGGGGGCTGGGCGTACGGCAGGGAGCGAGGCTTGGGGCGCGCGGGAGAGACCAAAACCGGGTGGAGCCGGAAGTTGCGAAACGAAGCCAATTTGGGGGCGGGACGCACGGCAGGGAGCGAGACCTGGGGCGTGCCGCGAGTTTGATTGAGAGGGAGACGCAGTTCGGGTGTGAGGAGCGGACTTGGTCGGGAATTCGTTGCGGCGGCCGGGGTTACAGGAGGAACCTCATCCAATTTCAGGGTAGCAGGCGAGGCCAAAGAACCGGGGGACAGAATGCACGGAAGTGACTGATAATTGAGGCTAGAGATTTTTTATTTTTTCGGTGATCCAACTGCGCGGCCCCCTGCGGCGGGGGCCATCGGGCGGGCGCATGAGACCGTGGGGTGAATGGAGTTTGAGGTGATGCATTATAGGAAGGATGGTTCGGGGAAGGGGCTGGGGCGTGCGGCTCGGCGTACAGTGCCTTTGCCATGAACTACTGTGCGCACCCTGGGCATCCTCTCGTTGAGCACTTGGAGTCGGTCGCCGAGATGGCGCTCGGTTTTTCGTCGGCTTTTGATTCGGGTGAGTGGGGATACCTTGCGGGGCTGTGGCACGACCTTGGAAAATTCCAGGCTGAATTCCAGAGGCGACTGGCTGGTGAGAACATCGCCGTCCAACATTCGGGAGCGGGGGCCGCTCTCGCGGCAAGACGCTCACCCTCGCTCATGCCCCTTGCGTTCGTGATCGCGGGACATCATGCGGGGCTGGCCAACTACGTAGAGAGTGTGCCCGACGGGCCGAAACCCTTGAAGGAACGTCTCGCGGAGAGCCAAATCCTCCTTGAGAAGCTGCTTGCGGTCGTTCCGCAGCGGATTCTTGATCGGAGGCTCCCCGGGCCTCCTTCGTTCTTGAAGCAACTTACTCCCAACGACCGCCTAGCGAAAGACGCAGCGAAGCGGCGGCTAGAGTTTTGGGTCCGATTTCTGTTCTCCGCGTTGACAGACGCCGACTATCTGGATACTGAAGCCTTCCTAGACCCGGCAAAAGCGAATACGCGTGGCGGGTATCTTTCTCTTGGAGAACTGCTACCACTCCTCGAAACAGAACTTGCGCAAAAGGCTGCTGGTCTCTCTGCTGAACAGCGGTGCCTCCCAATCAATTTGGCGCGGAACGCCCTCGCGGAAGCCTGTAGACGAGCGGCCGAGTGGCCACCTGGCCTATTCTCGCTGACTGCTCCGACTGGTGCAGGGAAGACGCTGGCCGCGATGTTATTCGCCCTGGAGCATGCTATGCGCAACGGCCAGCGCCGGGTGATCGTGGTGCTTCCCTACACGAGCATCATTGAACAGAACGCTAAGGTCTACCGCAAGGTGTTCGGGGCCGGAAACCTGATCGAGCACCATAGCAACTATGATCCTTCGGCGTCCGAAGACACGACACGACACCACCTTGCTACTGAGAATTGGGCCCCGCCAATCATCGTTACGACAACGGTTCAGTTCTTTGAATCTTTGTTCGCCAATCGGTCGTCGCGTTGCCGGAAACTGCATAACATCGCCAACAGTGTGGTGGTATTGGACGAGGTGCAGACCTTGCCTCCCGGTGTCTTGCTGCCGATTGTGGATGCCCTGAACGAACTCGCAACGAACTACGGTTGCAGCATCGTACTTTCAACGGCCACGCCGCCCGCGCTGGAGGAACGATCAGGATTACCGCAGGGCTTGAGGAACGTGCGAAAGATCGTTCCCGATCCGTCCTCGCTGGCCCGGCAGTTGAAGCGTGTACGGTACCACTGGCCGTTGGATGGAACCACATGGGAAGCCTTGGCGGATCGAATCCGCGCGCATCCACGCGCCTTGGTGGTGGTTCACCGGCGCGACGATGCGCGCATGTTAGCAACTTTGTTGCAGAAGTTGCGACCTGACGATCCAGTCTTTCACCTTTCCGCTCTAATGTGTCCGAAGCACCGGTCCGAAGTGCTGGACCGGGTTCGCGAGGTTCTCGCAAGTGAACTTCCATGTTTGCTCGTCTCGACGCAGTTGATTGAAGCTGGTGTTGATATCGACTTCCCCATCCTGTACCGAGCGTTGGCTGGTCTGGATTCAATTGTCCAAGCGGCTGGGCGCTGCAACCGCGAGGGCCTCGCTGCCGAGGGACGGGTTTATGTGTTTCGCGCTCCGACTCTGCCGCCTCAAGGCGTGCTTCGACGGGGTTTTGACGTAATGAACACTATGCTGGCTGCGAACGGCGCGCTTGACCCCACGGATCCGGAAGTCTGCCGCGATTACTTTCGCGAGTTCTACTTTGCAAACTCGCTGGATGAACACGGGATTCAGTCGGCTCGCGCCGAGTTGAACTTCGCAACTGTCGCACGAGAGTTCCGGCTAATTGAAGACGAGTGCACGAAATCGGTGATCGTTCCTTACGGGGATGCCGAGAGACGGGTCAATGACGTCAGGAGATTTGTCACCCGGGAGGGTATCAGATCTCTCCAGCCCTATTCCGTGCGCATCTACCCGCAAGCCTTCATTCAACTGCGCCAGGCCGGGGCTCTGGACGAGGTCTGTGACGGCCTTTATGCAGTTGCGCCTGTTTTTGCGCGTCTGTACGACGAAAAGTTCGGCCTGACGCTGAATACCGAGTTGACTCCTGACCCAGCCAAGCTCGTGATATAAGAGCCATAATAGACCATACTGTCTGAAACGCAGGAGGTTCGATTTGATGCAGCCATCCAGCCCTGTGTTACAGCTCCGGGCTCGCGGACCGTTCGCCTGTTTTACACGTCCCGAACTGAAGGTGGAGCGCGTCTCCTACCCAGTGATGACACCCTCGGCAGCGCGCGGAGCGATTGAAGCGGTTCTCTGGAAACCGGCGATAGCGTGGCGTATCCACCGCATCCATGTTTTGAGCGAGATTCGCTTCACGGCCTTCCGGCGGAACGAAGTGAACAGCCGCGCCGCGAAGCCGTCGCAGGCCGTCGTGGCGACCGGAGGTTCGCTTGATGCGTTTTTCGCGGACGAAGACCGGGCGCAACGGAACACGGTCGCGCTGCGCGACGTTGACTACTTGATCGAAGCGAGCTTCCGAATAACTGATCGGGCCGGCCCCTCAGACAATATCCAGAAGTTCGTCGAGATCTTCGAGCGCCGGCTGGAGAAGGGGCAGCATTTTCATCAGCCATACCTGGGCTGCCGCGAATTCATCGCGGAAATGCTGCCCGCGGACGGCGCGCCACCCGCGATTGACGATTCGCGGGATCTCGGGCTGATGTTGTGGGACATCGTGTTCGGGCCGAAGGGCAACCGGGCGGTCTTCTTCGAAGCGAAGTTGGAGCGCGGCGTGCTTTCGGTGCCCGAGTCGCCGGAGGGAAAGCAGGACGCATGATACTCCAGGCGTTGTATCAGTTGGCTCAGAGTGACAACTTAGTTGACGATCCGGATTTTGAGATCAAGCCCGTGGCGTGGCTCGTTCACATCGGCGTGGGCGGCGAGTTCCGGGGGATTGTCGGCACGCATAGCATCCCTGAATCGGAGGGTGGCAAGAAGAAGCCTCGCCCCGTTCCCAAGAGCTTCCGGCTGCCTCGTCGCCTCCCTAGTCGGTCGGGATCGAAGCCCATACCGGAGTTCCTTGCCGACAACGCTCAATTCGTTTTCGGGCTCGGAACGCAGGACAAGCCCGTGGACAGCGCCAAGGCTAGGGCCCGCGCTGTCGGCTTCCGTAACCGCGTGGCCGCTTGCGCAGAAGCGACGAAGGATGAGGGGCTTCTTGCAGTTCTGAAATTCCTGGACGATCTATCCGTTGGGCGGATCAGCGTGACATTGCCTCCTGAAACACTCTCGAATGACGTTTTCGCCTTCGTCTATGAACCAGATCACGACTGCTTGGTTTCGGATCGCCCAGCCGTCGCAGCCTTCTGGCGTGCGCAAAGGTCTTCTTCCAACGAAGGCACTGGCACGGGTACGCGCTGCCTAGTCTCCGGCGAATCCGGCGCAATGGCCGACAAACACCCCAAGATTATGAAACTGCCGGGCGGAAACACGGCCGGGGCCGCTTTGATTTCATTCAATAAAGGTGCGTTCGAGTCGCAGGGTTGGTCGGCAAACGAGAACGCGCCCATCAGTCGAGACGCCGCCGAAGCCTGCGGAGCCGCGCTCAACCGCCTCTTGCACCCCGCTCCGGCAGACCCCGCTCAACCGGGGCTGTCCCTGCCACGACGGAACTACCGACTCAGCGGCGATACCGTTGTCTGTTATTGGGCGGCTACGAAGACCGCAGAGGGCTTTCTCGATGTCTTCGAGGCCATCCTCGAGGTGAGACCTGAACAGGTCGGCGAGATGTACCGTTCGGTCTGGCGGGGGCGACCGGCAGAGATCGAGGATTTGAGCCCGTTCTATGCCCTTACGATTTCCGGCGCCCAGGGCCGCGCGGTCGTTCGGGACTGGTTTGAGTCGACCGTCTTCTCCGTTGCGGGCAGGTTGGCCCAGCATTTCGCTGACCTCAGTGTCGTGCGCAATACGCCGAAGCCCAAGATGCGGGATCTACCGCCAGGGTTTCCGTTGACCCTGCTGCTGGAGTCCCTGGCTCCAGAGGGAGACAGTCAGAAGATCCCGCCGCCGCTGGCCTCGCAGATGCTCGAATCAGCGCTCAGCGGGATGCCCTATCGGGTTGCGGTCCTGCAGAGGGCGATCGAGCGCTATCGCGCCGACATCGGGCGGACGGAGTGGATCGATTCGTGGCGCCGTGACGCTCGCGCCGCGTTGATCAAAGCGTTCCTAAACCGGTGGAAGCGATTCCACCCCGACACGACTTCGTATGAGGAGATAAGACCCGAAATGAATCCGAACAGTGAAAGCCCCGGCTATCTGCTGGGGCAACTCATGGCGGTGCTGGAGCGCATCCAGCAAGCGGCCCTCAAAGACATAAACGCATCGGTGATCGACAGGTATTTCAGCGGCGCTTCAGCCGCGCCGCGCACGGTGTTCGTGCGGCTACTGAAGAATTCGCAACACCATGCGCGCAAAGCCATGGACGACCCCGCGGCGGTGGGCTTGGTCGTCGGGTTGGAGCGTCTCAAGGATGAGCTGACCGACGGCTTTGACCCGAAGAACAACGGATTTCCGGCGCGTTTGGATATCGAGCAGCAGGGACTGTTCGTGCTCGGTTATCACCAGATGCGCAAGTGGATTTGGATGAATCGCGAGGAACGCGAGCAGTGGGAGGCGCGCTATCCCAATGCGCCGCGGGCGTACCTGTGGAATCGAAAGGCCTCGGAGTAGAAAGGAAGAACCAATCATGAGCAACCCAATTACACGGCGTTATGACTTCGCTCTCTTGTTCGATGTAATCAACGGTAATCCGAACGGCGATCCGGACGCCGGCAACTCGCCCCGCATCGATCCGGAGACCGGAAATGGTCTTGTTACGGATGTTTGTCTGAAGAGGAAGATTCGCAATTTCGTCTGCCTTGCCAAACCGGCTGAGCCGGGCTATGACATTTACGTCAAAGAAAAGGCGGTGCTGAATCGCCAGCACCAGAGGGCGTATGACGCCCTCGGGCTCAAGGCTGATGCGAAAGGGGCCGCGAAGGCGGGGCAGATCGATGAGGCGCGCGCGTGGATGTGCCAGACGTTCTTTGACATCCGCATGTTCGGCGCGGTCATGTTGACGGAGATCAACTGCGGACAAGTTCGCGGGCCGGTTCAAGTCGCGTTCGCGCGCTCGGTGGACCCGATTGCTCCGCTCGAACAATCGATAACGCGCATGGCCGTCACCAATGAGCGTGATCTTGAAAAAGAGCGGACCATGGGCCGGAAAGAGATCGTGCCGTACGGCCTGTATGTCGCACACGGATTCATTTCGCCGCATCTGGCCGCGGACACCGGCTTTTCGCAAGAGGATCTCGATTTGCTGTGGCAGGCTCTTAAGTTCATGTTCGAGAGTGACCGTTCAGCCGCGCGCGGGGAAATGGCGTCGCGAAAGCTGATCGTCTTCGAACACGAGTCGGCCCTTGGCAGCGCCCCGGCGCACGACCTGTTCGACAGGATCAAAATCACTCGAAAGGACCCTTCCGCGCCGCCACGGGCCTTCTCCGACTACGACGTGGTGATCCACAAGGAGAACTTGCCGACGGGTATCATGATCTACGAGATGCTGTGATTACGTTGTACTCCGAAGACGAATTGCTCCCCATTTCCGGCTTGCAGCACCTGCATTTCTGCGAACGGCAGTGGGCGCTGATCCATATCGAGCAGCAGTGGGAAGAGAACCGGCTGACGGCGGAAGGGCGCATCCTGCACGACCGCGTCCATGAGGCGGGCACGGAGTCGCGGCCGGGGGTGGTGGTGGCGCGCGGGTTGCACCTGCATTCGCTTCGGCTGGGACTCACGGGGCAGGCGGATGTCGTGGAGTTTCACCAGGTGGATGGCGAGCCTGAGGGAGCGATGCAAGTGCCGGATCGGAGCGGGTGGTGGCGGCCGTTTCTGGTGGAGTACAAACGGGGGCGCCCGAAGGCGGATTCGTGCGACGAAGTTCAGCTCTGCGCCCAGGCGATGTGCCTGGAAGAGACGTTCGGCGTGGCGATTGGCTCCGGGGCGCTGTTCTATGGCAAGAGCCGGCGGCGAAGCGAGGTGCAGTTCGATCGGGAATTGCGCTCGCAGACCGAGGAGCTTGCGCGGCGGATGCATGAACTGTACTCCGCCGGGGTAACGCCGCGGGCCGTGTATTCGAAGAAGTGCGAAAAGTGCTCGTTGTATGACCGGTGCCTGCCGCGCGCCACGTCGAAACGGGCTACCGTGGCGCGGTATCTGGCAGGCGTACTCCGCGACGAGGGGACGAACGCGTGAAGCAGCTTCTGAACACGCTTTATGTGACAACGCAGGGCGCGTACCTGGCGCGGGACGGAGAGACCGTAGCAGTGCGGGTGGAGCAGGAGACGAAGCTTCGGGTGCCCATTCATACGCTGAGCAGCATCGTTTGCTTCGGGCAGGTCTCGTGTAGTCCATTCCTGATGGGGCTGTGCGGAGAGAGCGGCGTGGCACTGGCGTTTCTGACGGAGAACGGGCGGTTTCTGGCGCGCGTTCAGGGTCCGGTTTCGGGAAACGTGCTGCTGCGGCGGGAACAGTACCGATGGGCGGACCGGCCAGACCGGGCGGCGGCCGTGGCGCGAGCGGTGACGCTGGGGAAGGTGGCGAACTGCCGGACGGTGGTGTTGCGCGCGCTTCGGGAGAAACCGGATGGCGAAGGCTCGGAGGAACTGGAACAGGCGGGCCGCCGGTTGGGCCGATTGCTGGAAACGCTGGCGGCCACGGAGGGGCTGGAGGAGATCCGGGGGCACGAAGGCGATGCCGCACGCGTGTACTTCGCGGTTTTCGACCGCCTGATCACGGTCTCCAAGGAGGATTTCTTCTTTCACGGCAGGAACCGGCGTCCGCCGCTTGACAACATGAACGCGCTGCTTTCGTTTGTATATACGCTGCTGACACACGATGTAACGGCGGCGCTGGAGGCCGTGGGATTGGACCCGGCGGTGGGGTACTTACATCGCGACCGGCCGGGGCGGCCGAGCCTGGGTCTGGACCTGGTGGAGGAACTGAGGCCGGTGATTGCGGACCGGCTCGCATTATCGTTGGTGAATCGGCGACAAGTGCAAGCGAGCGGATTCCGGCGTACAGAAAGCGGCGGGGTGGTGATGGACGAAGCGACGCGCAAAGAAGTGCTGGTGGCGTATCAAACGCGGAAGCGGGAAGAGATTCAGCATCCGTTCTTGCAGGAGCGGGTGGCGTATGGGCTGGTGCCTCACCTGCAGGCTTTACTGCTGGCGAGGTTCATCCGGGGCGATCTGGATGGATACCCAAGCTTCATTTGGAGATAAGCGCAGGGGAACGACGCGATGATGCTGGTGGTGGTGGCGTACGACGTGAACACGGAATCCGAAGAGGGACGGAAACGGTTGCGGCGGGTGGCTCGCGTTTGTGAGGACTGCGGCCAGCGGGTGCAGAACTCGGTTTTCGAGTGTCTGGTGGATGCGGCGCGTTGGACCCGCGTGCGCGCTCAACTGGTTTCGGAAATCAGCGAAGCCCGTGACAGTTTGCGTTTTTATTTTTTGGGTGACAATTGGAAGGGCCGAATCGAACATGTGGGGGCGAAGGCGTCCTATGACCCTCAGGGTGCGCTGATTGTATGAGGATGCGCGGACGTGAAGTCACCGCAAGTTTCCGGGGAGGTCCGCGCAGCCCACTTTGTACTTGCCCGAGAGTTGTTTACGGCAGGTTTGGGCCGTTTGGTGCGGCTGCGGGTGCTTGTTGGAAGGTGGGTTCGCGGGATTTGAAGGTAGGGCCGTAGGCGCTCAATGAGATAGCGTACGGCAGTCGCGCCCCGCGCGGGGCGCGTGGATTGAAACCGAATCCGGGCGCGTCGAACGTCTGGGATGATATCGTCGCGCCCCGCGCGGGGCGCGTGGATTGAAACGGTTACTTCCCGAGCAGATATACCAGCAGATTGCAGTCGCGCCCCGCGCGGGGCGCGTGGATTGAAACATCGGTCCCTTTCACGATAGAAACAACGCCGCCTCGTCGCGCCCCGCGCGGGGCGCGTGGATTGAAACAGTTCCCCGCCGCCGTCTGCGCCTTGTTCCCGAAGTCGCGCCCCGCGCGGGGCGCGTGGATTGAAACGGCGGGCTGCCTGCACATGCTCTTGAGTTAGCTGTCGCGCCCCGCGCGGGGCGCGTGGATTGAAACATCAGCCCACTTGCGGATGAGCATGTCGCGCTGTCGCGCCCCGCGCGGGGCGCGTGGATTGAAACATGGGCCTGTCGTTATTGCGCGATCCCGGTGATGTCGCGCCCCGCGCGGGGCGCGTGGATTGAAACGCCTGGGTCACAGATGCGATAGCCTCGGCCATCTTGTCGCGCCCCGCGCGGGGCGCGTGGATTGAAACACCTTATCGCGCGTGTCTCGCCGCAGATAATCGGGTCGCGCCCCGCGCGGGGCGCGTGGATTGAAACACAATGGCCGGGTGCAGGAAATCGAGATCGGCCGTCGCGCCCCGCGCGGGGCGCGTGGATTGAAACAACAGCACGGCGGATGCCTTCCGGTGCTACGATGTCGCGCCCCGCGCGGGTGTGCGTTGCTTATTGGGGCGGATGCTGCCGGGTCTCGAGGGCCAACAGGCGTTCTTCGATGGCGGCGAGCCGCTCGGTGGTGGAGGCGTCGGCGGTTTCCAGGCGGACCGTGCGCGCGAAGTTGCCGCGGGCGAAGGCTTCGATGCCGCGTCGGATTTCGCTTTGCATGTCGCGCAGGGCCTCGATGGTGCGGTCTTGGGCGGAGGTAACGGCGGCGGCAATGCGCAGTTCGGCGGCGGCGATTTCTTCGCGGGCGATGGTGCGGATGGTGTTGGCGTCTTCGGGGGTCATGGGAGTGTGGCTCGCTCCTTTCTTGAGTCTATCTCAGTGGCTTGACGGTGTGTAGGCCGGTGGTTGCTGGGTGCCCGTCGCGCCCGCTGGGCTCGGAAGAGGTTCTATGGTCCCCAGCAGCAGGCCGATTGACAATCGGCCGCAGATTGACAATCTGCCCCACAGAGCAGCGGAGCCGCAACCAAAATGGGGCGCATACCTTCATCCGAGGCAGGCCGACCAGGGGTCGGCCGCGGGCCAGGGGTCCCGCCCTACGAAATCGTCGTTGGCTGCGAAGGTTGCACGGGATACTAGTACCAAGCCTGTCAGCGGTCCTGGAGGAGCCACCGGTAGATCACCGTCTGGCGGGTGCGCGCCACCTCATGGTAATTTGCGAACCACGGGCGCAGCTCGGGGTAATTCGCGATGGCGAGACGCGGGTTGTAGGCGCTTAGGCCATCTACCACGAATGTGGGTTGGGAGCGCGCGAGGGTGGAGCGGCGCGCGCGCGCGGCTTCGGGTTCCACGGGGTCGGATTGGGTAAGATGCCGGTCGGCCGGCACACCCGTCAGCGGCTGCGAATCGAGAAACATGGTGGCGGCCGGCAACTCGGTGTAGACGTAGATCTCGGGGCGGTATCCCCAGACGAAAAGCGTGTCGCCGGGCTGGGCCAGTTGCCGGGTGAGGGCGGCGGCGGCGCGGCTGTCGCGGTCCATGGCAGTGTCGCGCCACTCTGCGCCTCTCAGGGCCGTGAGGTACGACGGGCCGAATCGCACCAGTGGGACCAGCAGCAATAGAGCGGCGGCCAGGGCGCGCTTGCGTCCTAAGAGCGTGAAGCCGCGCGCGGCCATCAGC
The DNA here is from genome assembly GCA_963768385.1 of Bryobacterales bacterium. GTDB lineage: Bacteria > Acidobacteriota > Terriglobia > Bryobacterales > Bryobacteraceae > Fen-178. Next base: position 59,194 of record CAVYHQ010000007.1, on the reverse strand, counting down.
ACCATGACTGGCAGAAGCTGAAAGTAGTAGCGGGGAAAGAAACGTAATCCGGCGGCCACGCCGACGAGCGAAATCAGAATCCAGCCGATCCATCGCAGCGAAGCTTCGCGACGGGCCAGAAGGGCTATGCCGGCTACCATCAAGGCCGCGTGAAACCCCATCCAGTCGAGCGTCCGGACGATTCCGTTGCGGAGCGGGTCCGCCACGAAAGTGCTGCCTGCGTAAAGGCGTCCCCACTTCCACACCTCGTCCCAGTACGCCGCCAGTGAGCCGGCGCTCCATAACCAAGCGGCTGCAGCGCCACTGACAACCGCGAACCCGGCCGCCATCAAGAGCGCCCCCGCCGGGTTCCAGAGGGCGCAGACCGCGGCCACCAGCAGTCCCTTGGGGCTGATCAGAAAGGCCACGCCGGCGAGCGCGCCGCTCCACAACGGGCGCCGCTTCCACGCCAGCCAGACGGCCGCCAGGTGCGGCGCCAGCATCAGGAGATCGGAGGTCAGAGGAATCACCGCTGAGGCGAAATCGAAGGTGAGAAAGAAGCCCAGCAAGGCGGCGGCCCAGAGGCCTTCGCGCCGGGACCACAGATCGCGCGCAAATCGAAAGGCGATCCAGCACGCCAGCAGCGCATAGATGGCTCCCGCCAGCCGCAGCAGCCAGCCGGCGCGCGCGCCCCAAAGCAGGCACACGGAGGGCACCAGCGGGGGCTTGTCGAACCAGATGTCGCGGTAGATGGTCTTGCCGCCGAGCATCTGCCGGGCCGCCGCCAGGGGCAGGGAATCGCCCTCCCAAAGGATTTCGACGTGGCACATCCGCGCCGCCAGCAGCAGCGCGAACAGCGCCAGAAAAAACAGCCGGGTCTTGCTCAAACCGTTGCCGCGGACCGCGCCAGCAGGCGCTCCAGCACGCGGCGGAACTCGTCGCCGTAGTCCGGGTCGGCCAGCGCGAACTCCACGAAACTTTCAAAGTAGCTGGGGAAGTTGCCGATGTCGTAGCGCTTCTCTTCGGCCGACAGCTTCACCGCCAGCACGCGGCGGCCCTCCTCGCACATCAACTGGATGGCGTCGGTGAGTTGAATTTCGCCCCGCTGGTCGGGCTTCACCTGGCGGATCATGTCGAAAATCACCGGCGAGAAAACATAGCGGCCGGCGATGGCCAGGTTGCTGGGCGCATCTTCCGGGGCGGGCTTTTCCACCAGGTTCACGATGCGGAAAACGTCGTCCACGGCGTCTTCGGGCTGCACGATTCCATAATGCGAGGTCTCTTCCCGCGGCACTTCCTCGACGGCGATCACACAACTGGCGCGCTTGGATTGGAAGACCTCCGCCATGCGGCTGACGGCGCGCGACACCGCGTGCAGGCCCAGGATGGAATCGCCCAGGGCCACCAGGAAAGGCTCTTCACCGGCAAAGTTTTCCGCGCACAGGATGGCGTCGCCGAGACCTTGCTGGAGCCGCTGGCGGGTATAAAAGAAATTGGCTTTCAGGGCTTCGAAGTCCAATTCTTTGAGCAGGTCCTGTTTGTTGGCCGCGATGAGAGTGCGGGCGAGCTCGGGATCGTGGTCGAAATGATTTTCGATGGTGGCCTTTCCACGGCCGGTGACGAACAGGATTTGCTGGATGCCGTTCGACACCAACTCCTCGACCACGTACTGGACGATGGGCTTGCGGGCCACGGGGAGCATTTCTTTGGGCTGCGATTTGGTGGCCGGCAGCAACCGCGTCCCTTGCCCGGCGACCGGAACAACCGCGCTTTTGATCACCTCTTGAATATATCAGTGAGCAAAACCAGGGGATAGACGGATCCGTCCGCGCGGCGCAAAAAAGGCTGCGCCTTGGGAACAGATTCGTCAGTCCCCAGGTTTTGCGGTATATTGGGCAAAGAAAAAGCGAAGCATGGAGGACATCCAGCAACAGCTCGCCGCTCTCCGCCGGCGCGTGGCGCGCATCGACCGCAAGTATGCGGGGGCTGAACCGGCCGCGCCCGCGCCGCGCGACGAGCGGCCCTCCCGCTACTTCATCGAAGAGTTGATGAGCGGCGAAGTGGTGAGCACGCCCTATGGCGAGCACTTCGAGACCGAAAAAGTCTGGGAGCGTCACCGCCGCCACGGCAGCGTGGATATCGCCGACCTGGCGGAGCTGCCGGAAGATCTGCTGGGACCGCTCTCGGCCGGGACGGTGGAGCGCGCGCACCCGTTGAAATGGGCTTTCCTCGATACCGAGACCACGGGCCTGGCGGGCGGCACGGGCACTTATGCTTTTCTGGTGGGAGTGGGCGCGATCGACGCCGCGGGATTCCGCCTGCGCCAGTTCTTCATGCGCGATTACGGCGAGGAGGCGTCGCTGCTTTGGCGTCTTTCGGAGCACCTGGCGCAGTTCGAACGTCCTCATCACTTATAACGGCAAGGCATACGACCAGCCGCTGCTGGAGACGCGCTACCGCATGGCGCGGGGCCCAGGGGGCACCCCCGCGCACCCATTCGACCGCATGCAGCATCTGGACCTGCTGTTCGGCGCGCGCCGCTTATGGAAGCTGCGCCTGGAAAGCTGCCGCCTGGTGGACCTGGAGAACCAGATCCTGGGAGTGGAGCGGCAGGGCGATTTGCCGGGGGAGATGATCCCGTATTGCTACTTCGAGTATTTGCGCACCAAGCAGGCCTTCCGGCTGGTCCCGATCTTCCATCACAACGCCCTGGATATTCTTTCGCTGGCGTGTCTGACCGCCATCGTGCCATTCGCGTTCCGGCAACCGGAGGACGTGGCGCTGCGTCATGGCGCGGACCTGATCGGCCTGGCGCGCTGGCTGCTCCAAGGCGGCCGCCAGGAAGAGGCGCTACGCCTGTTTCGCCGCGCGGTGGAGATGGGTCTGCCGGATAGCCTGCTGTTCAAGACGCTGTGGGACATCGGCGTGGTAGAGAAGCGCCTGGGCCGTGAGGACGCCGCGCTGGCCGCGGTCACGGAGCTGGCGGGGTCGCGCAACCCCTATCGCGTGCGCGCGCTCGAAGAGCTCGCCAAGCACTACGAGCACTGCGAGCGCGATTATGCGACGGCGCTGGAAATGACGCGGAGGGCGCTGGCCATCGAGGACACGCCAGAGATGCGAAGGCGGGAAGAGAGATTGAAGGGGAGAGTGGCCAGGCCGCGCCCGCGGCGGTTGGCATTCTAGAGGCAGCCGGCGGGAAGCCTCGACCTCACATCCCCTTCGGCCACTGCCGTGTTTCTTCGAGCGGCTCACCAGTTTCGAGGAGACTCTTGAGGCTCGCAAGGATCATGGGCCATCCGCCCGACACCGCCTCGATAAACTTCGAGCCGGGTCGATCCATCTCATGGGTAACCGTGAGCTTGACCGACTCGCCTGGCTTTTCCAGTTCATAAGTCATGCGCGAATACCCTTCCTCGCGCAGTTCGGGTTTGAATTCGTTGCGCCACGACACGACCAGCCGCCGTGGCGGGTCTATCTCCAGAATCTCGCCGCTGTCCGCAAGCCGCCCGTCGGGAAGCAGGATCCGCCAGGGTGATCCGGTTTTCCATTCGGACTCCTGCCGGCATCCGAGCCAGAATCGGCGGGTGATTTCGGGATCGGTCAGGGCCTGCCATAGTTTCTCGGGCGTCGTGCGGATGTAGGTCACATAAACGAATCGCGAATTAGCCATTGGTTTCTCCTAGCGCACCACCGGCGGGTCGCCCACCTGCGTTCCCAGGCCGGCGTAGGATTCTTTGACCTTGATCACTTTGTCGCCAGTGAAAGTCACGAAGATGATCCTGCCGGGCGGCGTGCCGTAGACCCAGTCCTCCAACTCAAGGCCGTCCTTGGTTTCGCGCGATTTGTGGGCCGGACGGCCCAGCGCCATGATCACCTGCTCGCGGTTCATGCCCTCGGTGACGCGCTTGTCCTTGATGGCCTGCTGTACTTCGGGCGGGAGCGTCTCGGAATAGATTTCGGTAACGCTGTGACGCTCGAAATCGATTACCGGCGCCAGCATCTTCTTGATCGCCGCCGCCTTGACCGGCTCCAGGGGCTGGTGAAAGAGGATTGCAATGGACGTGCCGCCGGGCGCGTTGGAGTCGCCTTGGGAGATGGGGGCCGAGGCGCCGGTCACGCCGACGACTTGCACGTTCCGATACCACTTTTGGCCGCCCTTGAAGCCGCCATTGATCTGGAGCACGATCTTGTCGTCTTCGAGCTCGACCTTGGTGACCTGAACCAGGTCGCCGGTGCGGGCGGCGGGGCCGCTTTCTTTGGCGATGCCCGCCCACTGGTTCTTGTCGTATCCGGCCTTGGCGTCGAATTCGAGCGGTTTCCTGGAGCGGGGCAGGAGCACTTTCGCGGTGCCATACTCGGCCGTCAGGCCGCGGGTCAGCTCGACGCGGTCTTCAAAGCTCAGCTTGTTGCCGGCCCAGGCGAGCGGCGGCAGCAGGCTCAAAACTGCGGCGGTGGCGAAGGCTCGCATACGGCACTTTCCGCGGGCGGGTCGGTGAGCGACGAGGGCTGCCGGCGAATGGGCGCCTTCCAGAGGTAAGCCAACAGCGCCAACAGCACCGCGGAAGTCAGCAGGCTGGCTTCCGGGCCGTAGTCGCCGCCGCTCCAGAGGTGGCCGGCGGTCCACGACATCTCGTAACCCGTCACCTTCATTCTAAGCCCGCTGACGTTCACGCCGAACAGCGGCAATGTCAAGTTCCATCCGAAGTGGAGGCCGATGGGCAGCCACAAGTCGCGGCTGCGGAGGAGAGCGTAGCCGAACAGGATGCCAAAACCGGCGGTGTTGGCGATGCCGAACCAGGAGGCGTTGGGGTTGGCCGAGTGCAGCAGGGCGAAGACGACGCCCACCGGCAGGATGGTGGCGTAGGGTCCGCAGCGGGCCAGCAGAACCTGAAAGCCATAGCCGCGGAAGAACAGTTCCTCGCCCACGGCGCCGGCGGCCAGGAGAATGATCAGGTAGACCATGGCGCCGGCGGACGGCTGCTCCGCGGGCGTGCGCACGATGTGGGCCGCGCCTGCCAGAAGCGGGGGTGCCAGCACCAGGCAGGCGGAGCCGACGCCGCCGACCAGGCCGATCAGGAGGTTGTCCGCCGAAGCCCGATTCAGCCACAGGCCGATGTCGCTCAAGGGCCGGTCTTCGTAGATGCGCAACGCCAGCCAGTTGGCGAACACCGCGGCCAGCAAGCCAGTCGCTATGGTGCCGGTGAGGTATCCACCGATCCACAGCAGCATCGGGCCGAAGAAGAAGTACGCGGCGGCGAAATAGAGGGCAACGTAGACCGCCACCTGAATGGCGAGGTGCAGCGGGTCGTGGCGCGATGGCATTCTGCCCCATTGTATTCTAATGTCCATGCGCGCATTTTTGTTTTTGGCTTGTGCTGTGGCCTTCGGTCAACCCGCGGATCTGGTGCTGCGGAACGGAAAGATCGTCACCATGAACGCCGCTCAGCCGGGCCCAGAGGGCACCCCCCAGGCCATGGCGGTGCGCGGGGACCGGATCGCGGCGCTGGGCAGCAACGCGGACGCGGCGAAATGGATCGGGCCCGGCACCAAGGTCATCGACCTGCACGGCATGCTCGCCATCCCGGGCTTCATCGAGGGGCACGGGCACTTCACGGGCGTGGGCGAGTTTCGCCTGGGGCTGGACCTGCGGGAGGCGCGCACTTGGGACGAGATCGTGGCGCAGGTGGCGGGCGCCGCCAGGCAAGCCAAGCCGGGCGAGTGGATCGTGGGGCGCGGATGGCACCAATCCAAGTGGGACCATGCGCCGGAGCCCAACGTGGAGGGCTTTCCGTTGCACGGCTCCCTCGACAAGGTTTCGCCCAACAACCCCGTGCTGCTGACGCATGCCAGCGGGCACGCGGCGTTCGTCAACGCCAAGGCCATGGAGGCGGCGGGCATCACGCGCGACACTCCCAACCCGCGGGGCGGGGAAATTCTCAAGGATCAGCAAGGCAACCCGACCGGACTGCTGCGCGAGCAGGCCGAGGGGCTCGTTAACCGGGTTTACAGGGCGGCTCCCACCGACCTCCGCAAGGTAATGAGCCTGGCGGCCAACGAGTGCATCGCCAAGGGCATCACCACATTCGAAGACGCGGGATCGCCGCTTCCGACGGTGGACGTGTTCCGCAGCATGGCCGAAAGCCACGAGTTGCCGCTGCGCATGTGGGTGATGCTGCGCACTTCGAACCAGCAACTCGCGCCCAACCTGGACCGCTACCGCACCATCGGGGCAGGCGGGAATTATCTCACCATCCGCGCCATCAAGCGGCAGATGGACGGCGCACTGGGGTCGCGCGGCGCGTGGCTGCTGGCGCCGTACTCCGACCAGCCGGACAGCCGCGGATTGAACACGGAAGACCCGGCCGATATCCGCCAGACCGCGGAGCTGGCCATCCAGCACGGGTATCAACTTTGTATTCACGCTATCGGCGACCGGGCCAACCGCGAGGTGCTGGACATCTACGAGCAGGTGTTTCGCGAGCATCCCGAAAAGAAGGACCTGCGCTGGCGGGTGGAGCACGCGCAGCACCTGAACGCGGCCGACATTCCGCGCTTCGGGAAGCTGGGCGTGGTGGCCGCCATGCAGGGGATTCATTGCACGTCCGACGGACCCTACGTGATCCTGCGGTTAGGGCCGGAGAGGGCCGAAGAGGGGGCCTACGTGTGGCAGAAGCTCATGCAATCGGGCGCGGTGGTGGGGAACGGAACGGACGCGCCGGTGGAAGACGTCAGCCCGCTGGCGTCGTTTTACGCGTCGGTGAGCCGCAAGCTGAAGGACGGTTCGGTGTTCTACCCCGAGCAGCGCATGAGCCGCGAGGAGGCCCTGCGGTCGTACACGTGGTCGAACGCGTACGCGGCGTTCGAGGAGAAGCTGAAAGGCTCGCTCGAGCCGGGCAAGCTGGCGGACATCACGGTGCTTTCGCGCGACATCATGACCATTCCGGAAGACGAGATCGTGGCCACGGACGTGGTGTATACGATTGTGGGCGGGAAAGTGGTGTTCCAACGGTGATTGCTCCGGATACACACCTCCTGATATCCTTAGCGTTAACCCGATCCCTCATCTGAACAGGAGAAAAAATGGCAGTCAAAGTTGGTATTAACGGCTTCGGCCGCATTGGCCGGAATGTGGTCCGCGCCGGTTTCGACCGCAAGGACATGGAGTTCGTGGCGGTGAACGATATTACCGATACGAAAACGCTGGCCCACCTGCTGAAGTACGATTCCGTGCTGGGACCGCTCAGCGTGGCCGTCACCTCGGACGCCGACAGCCTCACGGTCGGCGGGAAGAGGATCAAGGTGTTTGCCTGCAAGGACCCGGCGCTACTCGACTGGGCGTCGGTGGGCGCCGAGATCGTGATCGAGTCGACGGGCAAGTTCACCGACGCCAAAGAAGCCTGCAAACACATTCGCGGGCCGGTCAAGAAGGTCATCATCACGGCCCCCGCCAAGAATGAAGACCTCACCATGGTCCTGGGCGTGAACGACGCCGCTTACGATCCGGCCAAACACCATATCATTTCGAACGCGTCGTGCACCACCAACTGCCTGGCGCCTTTGGTGAAAGTACTGTACGACAAGTTCGGCATCCAGAAGGGGTCGATGACCACGATCCACAGCTACACTAACGATCAGGTTGTGCTCGACTTTCCGCACCGGGACCTGCGCCGGGCCCGCGCCGCCGCGTTGAACATGATCCCCACCACGACGGGCGCCGCCAAAGCTATCGGGCTGGTGATGCCGCAGTTAAAGGGCAAGCTGGATGGGTACTCCATGCGCGTCCCGACCCCCGACGTCTCCGTCGTGGACTTGGTGGCGTTGCTGGAGAAGCCGGCCACCGGCGCGGAAGTCAATGCCGCGCTGAAGGCCGCCGCAGAGGGCGCGTTGAAGGGCATTCTGGCCTACACGGAAGACCCCGTGGTGTCCACCGACATGCTGCACAACCCCAACAGTTCCATCGTGGACGGGCAGTTGACCAAGGTGCTGGACGGCAACCTGCTGAAGGTAGTCGCCTGGTACGACAACGAATGGGGCTACTCCTGCCGCGTGATCGACCTGATCGCATTTCTGGTGAAAAAAGGGCTTTAATAAGCAGCGTTTTGCTGTAACTTTCGCCCCGGCGAGAACCATCTTAGCTTGCATGAGAACATTACTGTTGACTGCCCTTCTGGGCGTCTTTGCATTGGCAGCTTCGGCTGCCGACGTCACGGGGAAATGGACTGCGCAGGTTCCGGGACGCAGCGGCAACATGACGGAAAACACCTTTGTCTTCAAGGTGGACGGTGCCAAGCTCACGGGCACGATGGATAGCGGCCGTGGCGGCCCCGTCGAGATCACCGACGGAAAGACCAGCGGCGACGACGTGTCCTTTGTGGTGGTGCGGAACTTCGGCGGGAACGAAATGAAGATGGTGTTCAAAGGGAAGGTCTCCGGCAGCGAGATCAAGTTCTCCCGCACCATGGAAGGCATGCCCGACGCGCCGGCCATCGAGTTCACGGCGAAAAAGGCGAACTAACTCCGTGCCGGAGGGAAGCACTGATATAGAGTCCCGTGCTGCGCTCCTTTTTTGTCGCTGCCATCCTGCTGGGCCCCGGCTTCCTTACCGCGGCCCAGCATAGTGGTTCGGTTCGCGCCGCGGACCAGTTCATCCCCGGAGCCACGGTTACCGCCCGGCAGGGGGGCGCCAAGGTAGTAGTGTACACTGACGCGACCGGACGTTACGTACTGGACCTGACGCCTGGGGTCTGGGAGATCCAAATTGAAATGTTCGGGTTCCAGACCCTGCGGGGCGAAATCACCGTAGGGGACGAGGCGAGCAACAAAGACTGGACACTGGAGATGCCGCGGTTCGGATCAGCGGCAACTCCGGTGGCGGCGGCCAAGCCCGCACCCCCAGTTCCAGCCGTGCCACAGCCCGCACCCGAGCCGAAGAAAGAAGCGGCGCAAGCCGGCACAACCGCTGCGGCGGCCCGGCCGGCGCCCGGTTCCCCTCAGCGTCCGTGGGCGGGGCGGGGCGGCGGCTCTCGGGCGGCGAATGCTCCATCCGGAGGGCGGGGAGCCGGAGGGCGGGGACCGAATAGCCAGCAAGGCCCCGGATTCCAGAACGTGTCCGTGACGCCCACCGAAGAGGGCACACAGGCGCTGGCGTCGGCTGCCATCGAAGCACCGTCTCCCGACCTGAGCGCGAATGCCGACGCCAATGAGTCGTACGTGGTGAACGGCAGCATGAGCGGCGGCCTGGGAGCGGCCGCGGATGAACAGGCCAGGCGCGACCGGCTGATGGAAATGATGGGTGGCCGGGGCGGGCCGGGTGGCCCCGGCGGTCCTGGCGGTCCTGTAATGATGGGTGGCGGCATCGGGGATATGGCGGCCATGAGCACTGCGGCCAGCGCCGATCCGCTGGGCATGAACGGCTTCGGCGCCGCCGGAGTCTTGAACGGATTTGGCGACGGCCTGGGCGGCGCGCCGGGAATGGGCGGGGGCAGTCCTGGCGGTGGCGGCGGTCCCGGAGGCGCAGGCGGAGGCGGCGGCGGCGGAGGCGGCGGCGGCGGCGGCGGCGGTGGCGGCCGCGGAGGTGGTGGTTTCGGCGGAGCTGGGGGACGCGGCGGCAGAGGCGGCGCCAACGCCCAGCGGCGCGGGCCGTTTAACGGGCAGTTCGCGGCCTTCGGCAACCGGCGGCGCACGCAACCGGCGTACACCGGTTCGGTATTCCTGGACGTGACCAACTCGGTGCTGAACGCAGCGCCGTTTTCACTGAACGGCCAGGCGGCGCCAAAACCGTCGTCCGGCTCGGGCAGGTTTGGTTTCAATGTGGGCGGGCCGCTGCGCATCCCCAAGCTGATTACCTCGGACAAATACCTTCTTTATGTGAATTACACGGGTCAGAGGGCGCGCAGCGGAAACAGCCTCACGTCGTCGGTGCCGACACTCGCCGAGCGTAACGGCGATTTTTCGCAGGCCATGGCCACCACGCCGGTCACGATTTACGATCCGCTGAGCGGGGCGCCGTTCCCGGGCAATGCGATACCCGCCGCGCGATTCAACCCGGCGGCGGCGGGGCTGCTGAAGTACTTCCCGGCGCCTACGTACCCCGGAATCGTGCAGAATTACCACTTGGTGACGTCCACTCCGAGGGTGAGCGACAGCCTCGGCGTGCGGCTTAACGTGCCGTTGACCAACAAGGACCGCCTCAATTTCAATGAGCAGTACAGCCACAACGACTCGAAAAGCCAGCAGCTTTTCGGGTACAAGGACACCACCAGCGGCTATGGCTTGAGCGCGTCGGCGGGCTGGAGCCACAGCTTCAAGCCGCGGTTCAACAACAGCCTGAATATCACCTTCAGCCGGAATATCAGCAAGCTGGCGCCATACTTCGCGTACACCGACAACGTGGCGGCGGAACTGGGGATCACGGGGACCTCCCAGGACCCCATCAACTATGGCCCTCCGAGCCTGTCCTTCACCAACTTCGGCAGCCTTTCGGATGGGTCGGCGTCGGTGAGCCGCAACCAGACCACCAACGTCACGGACAGCATCACCTACGTGGTGCGCCGGAAGCACAATCTGACGTTCGGGGTGGGGTATCGGCGCTTGCAGCAGAACAGCCTGTCGTACGCCAATTCGCGCGGGTCGTTCAGCTTCAGCGGATTGCTGACCAGCCAAATCGACAGTCATGGCCAGCCGGTGGCGGGAACGGGGTTCGACTTCGCCGACTTTCTGCTGGGCTTGCCGCAGACCAGCTCGTTGCGGCTGGGCAGCTTCAACAATTACTTTCGCAGTTGGGCCACCAACTGGTACGCGCAGGACGATTGGCGGGTGCGACCGGGCTTATCGTTTAACGTGGGATTGCGATATGAGTACTTCGCTCCCTACACGGAGTTGCAAGGACACCTGGCGAACCTCGACCTCAGCCCGCAGATGAACGCGGTGGCGGTGGTGACGCCGGCCAATAGCGTGGGGCCTTACTCCGGCCAATATCCATCCAGCCTGATCAACCCGGACAAGAACAATTACTCGCCGCGGCTAGGCTTCGCGTGGCGGCCTTCGCAGAAGCACGCGCGTGTGATCCGCGGCGGCTACAGCATTTTCTTCAGCGGCTCGTCCTACGGCGGGTTCGCATCCAGTATGGCGGCGCAGCCGCCGTTTGCGACCAACGCTTCGCTCACCACCAGCACCGCGGATTCTCTCACGTTGCAGAACGGATTCCCGGCGCAGCCGTCGCAGACCGTCACCAACACTTACGCCATCGACAAGAATTACAAGCTGGCCTATGCGCAGACGTGGAGCTTTGCGCTGCAGCAAACCTTTTCGCACGGACTGCTGGTGGAGCTGGAATACATCGGCACCAAGGGCACGGGCCTGCCCATTACCGAGCAGCCCGACCGCGCGCCGCCGGGATCGTCGCCGCTCACTGCGCAGCAGCAACTGCAAATCGGCAACGCCACCGGGTTTTCTTACCTGACCTCGCAGGGGGATTCCATTTTCCACGCTGGACAGGCGCGGATCACGCGCCGATTCGGACGGGGAGTGTCGGCCAACGCGCTGTACACGTTCTCCAAATCCATCGACGACGCTTCGAGTTTTTCGGGTGGCGGCGGCACGGTGGTCCAGTTCCCCCAGGATTTGCGCCTGGAGCGCGGCTTGTCGAGTTTCGACCAGCGGCACCATGTGACCGTGGGCTACATGCTGTCTTCGCCGGTGGGCATACATGGTTGGTGGCGGAACGGCGGCTGGAAGACCAAGACCTTCACAGGGTGGACGCTGAACGGCAACTTCACCGCCACTTCCGGCACGCCGATGACGGCGAAAGTATCGGGCAACCTGGCCAACACGGGAGGAACCGCCGCGTTCGGCGCCGGGCGTGCGCAAGCCACGGGAGAAAACATCAACGCCGGCAATTTCCCCTACTTCAACCTCAACGCCTTTACCACGCCGCCAGCGGGCCAGTACGGCAACGCGGGCCGGGACACCATCCCCGGCCTGTTCCAGATCGGTTTGAACGGTTCGCTCAACCGCGCGTTTCGATTCGGAGACAGCCGGCGCCAGCTCCAGTTGCGCCTGGCCGCCAACAACGCGCTGAATCACGTGGTGGTGACGAACATCGGCACCACGATTAACGCGTCCAACTACGGATTGCCGACGGCGGCGTCGGGGACGCGGAACGTGACGCTGACGCTGAGGTTTAATTTCTAGGTATGAGCAGGCAGGCCAAACACGGGGACAGTGTGAGGGCAAACCGGGTACAGCCATCCAATTCCAAAAGGCGGAATTGGTGGCAGTCCCCGCTTTGCGGCTTGATGCTCATGATGGCATCGGCAGCGGGACAGCAGCCGCCGCGCGCAAGAGTCACGTTCACGGCGAACGCCAACCTGGTGATTGTGGACGTGACCGTGAAGGACAAGTCCGGCAAGGCCATCGACAACCTCACGCAGAACGACTTCACGGTGTTCGAAGACGGCAAGCCGCAGAAGATCGCGGTCTTCGAGGTTCAGAAGCTCGGCATGGAGCCGGCGCCGCCGGCGCTACCGCCCACGCTCGACGACGTGAACGCGATCCCGGAGCCTCCCAAGACCACCATCACCACGGAAACGCCCGGCAAGGTGCAGTATCACGACAAGCGCCTGATGGTGATGTTCTTCGATTTTTCGTCGATGGGGATTCCCGAGCAGTTGCGCGCGCAGGAGGCGGCGCTGAAGTTCATCGACACCGAGATGAGCACGGCGGACCTGGTGGCCATCATGCTGTACTCGACGGTTCTCCAGGTGAAGACCGATTTCACGGCCGACCGCACGCAGTTGAAGGACATCATCAATTCGTTGCCCATCGGCGAGCTGAGCGAGCTGGCCGACATGGCGGGCACGGGCGACGACACCGAAGAAGACACCGGCGCGGCCTTCGTGGCCGACGAAACGGAATTCAACATTTACAACACCGACCGCAAGCTGGCGGCCATCGAGGACGCGGCGAAAAAACTGTCGGCGCTGCCGGAGAAAAAAGCTCTGATCTACTTCGCGGGCGGCGTCGCCAGGACGGGGGTGGACAACCAGGCGCAACTGGAGGCGTCCATCAACGCGGCCGCGAAAGCCAACGTGGCGATTTATCCCATCGATGCGCGGGGACTGATGGCGGATCCTCCGGGAGGGGGCGCCAGCAAAGCGGCCTCGCGCGGCACCGGCATCTTCAACGGCTCGGCATACAACTCGCAGCGCGCCTCCATCAACAATTCGCAGGAGACGCTGGCTACCCTGGCGTCGGACACCGGCGGAAAGGCTTTCCTGGACAGCAACGAGCTTTCCCTCGGAATCGTGCAGGCACAGCAGGAGTACCGCAGCTACTACGTGCTGGGCTACTACTCGACGAACCTGGCGATGGACGGCAAGTACCGCAAGATCACGGTGAAGCTCAACAACAACCAGTCGGCTAAGCTGGAGTTTCGCCAGGGATACTACGCCGACAAGGTGTGGGGCAAATTCAACGGCCAGGACAAAGAGCAGAAGTTGCAGGAGGCCATGAACGCGGGCGACCCGGTGACGGATATTCCGCTGGCGGTCGAAGTGGACTATTTCCGCATCACGCCGACGGCGTACTTCGTTCCGGTTTCGGTCAAGGTCCCGGGATCGGTGATCGACCTGGCGCAAAAGCGCGGCGGCGGCGAGACCGAGTTCGACTTTCTGGGCCAGATCCTGGACGACCGGAAGGTGGCCGTAGGCACCGTGCGGGACTACATCAAGGTCAAGCTCGAGGCGGGCGAGGCCGCCAAAGTGAGCCACCGGAATTTCCATTACGACGCCGGCTTTACGCTGTCGCCGGGCAAGTACCGGATGAAGTTCCTGGTGCGGGAAAACCTGAGCGGCAAAATGGGCACGTTCGACATGCGCTTCGTGGTGCCCGACCTGGCGGCCGACTCGGCGGTTCTGAAAACCAGCTCGGTGATCTGGAGCAACCAGCGCGAACCGTTCAAAGCCGCAGTGGGCGCGGCGGAGAAGGAGAGGGCGGTCAGGAGGACGGCGAGGCCGAACCCGTTGGTGGTGGGCGAGGAGAAGGTGGTGCCCAGCATCACCAAAGTCTTCCGGCGCGACCAGAATATGACCATTTCATTCGACGTGTACGATGCGGCGCCGGACCCGGCCAATTTACGCGCGCGGCGAATCGCGGTGAGCATGAGCCTGTTCAACGAGAAGGGCGCGAAGGCGTTCTCAGCCGGCCCGCTCCAGGCCACGGAACTGGCGTCCACGCGGCCCAACGCCGTGCCGGTCCAGTTGCAGGTCCCGCTGAAGGGGCTGGCGCCGGGGCGATACACGTGCCAGCTCAATGTGATCGACGAAGTGGGCCGGAAGTTCGCGTTTCCGCGGCAGGCGCTGGTGGTGCAGTAGGGGCCTTATACTGAGACCATAGGCCCGTGATCTCCGCAACTGCTTACGACGAGCACGTGGAACAACTTTTCGAAGTACTGAAACGCGTCACATCCGCTTTGCGAGCCGCCGGTATCGAGTACCGAGTGGTTGGTGGAGTGGCTACCTTTCTGCACGTTTCCGAAAAGGACCCGTTGGCTGCGCGGATGACGCGCGACATCGATATGGCGGTGGACCGCCGCGACCTCCACAAAATTGCAGATGCCGTGCGGCCGTTCGGTTTCGAGTATCGCCACGTGGCCGGCGTCGATATGCTGGTGGATGCGGTGAAGCCCAGCGCGAGAAGCGCGGTGCACCTGGTGATGGTACGCGAGAAGGTGCGGCCGGAATACCCCGAGGCCGTGCCGGATTTCTCGCCGCCGGTCGAAACCAGAGAAGGCGTGCTGCTTGCGCCGGTAGCCGATTTGGTACGCATGAAGCTGACCAGCTACCGGCTCAAAGACCGCGTCCACATCCAGGACATGGACACCGCCGGGTTGATCACGGCGGAGATCGAAGCCAGGCTGCCGAACGAGTTGCGCCGGCGGCTGGCGGAGATTCGCTCCACCCGATAAGCGGCGCAGCGCGCTCTATTTCTTGCCCGGCGCGGGCAGCGGCATGTCGGAACTGGTCATGTCAGCCACGGCTTTCCAGGTTCCGTCGGCTTGCTTCTTATAGACCGTCACGTACTTGCCCTTGTCGGTGACGGGTTTCTTCGTTTTGGGGTCCGTCATGGTCATGGTGTAGGTGCCTTGCGTGTAGCCCAGGTCGGCCGACTTGGCAACTTCGAAGCGCGACCCCTGGAAAGTCATCGCGAAATTCGGGTCATCGAGGAACGGCTTGAAAGCCGCTCGAATCGCATCCTTGCCGTTGATGGTCGGCGCGTTAGGCATCAGCACCGATGCATCATCGGCGTAATAGCTCACACTCTTTTCGAAGTCCTTGGCCGCTATCACCTTGACCCAAGCCGCTTCCGTATCTTTGAGCGCCTGAACATCGGCGTCGTGGGTATCCGGGGGCGGCGCCTGGGTACAGGCGGTGGTGAAGGCCAGCAGCAGGAGAGAAACCAGCATGGAAAATCGTAGGTACATCCGTTTGTCCTCCGGGGAGCAATTATACACGAGGTCCCGCTGGCGCCGCTACCTCTTGCGGAACGCCAGCACGGCCAACGGCGGCAGCGTCACCGCGATGCTGTAGGGGCGGTTGTGCTTGGGGACGGGGCGCGAAGAGACACAGCCTCCGTTGCCCATGTTCGATCCGCCGAACAGCTCCGAATCGGTGTTCAGTATCTCCTCGTAAAAGCCCTCTTCCGGCACGCCGAACTCGTAGCCCTGGCGTGGGACGGGAGTGAAGTTGCAGCAGAAGAGAAGGAAGTCGCTGGGGTCCTCGGCGCGGCGCAGGAAGGCGATGACGGAGGCCTCCCAGTCGTGGAAGTCCACCCATTCGAAACCGGTGTAGTGGAAGTCCACCTGGTAGAGCGCGGGGCTCGAGCGGTAGAGGCGGTTCAGCTCGCGCATGAGGGCCTGGAGCTTGCGGTGATAGTCGAATTCCAGCAGCTCCCAGCGCACGCCGGCGTTGCTGTTCCACTCCTCGCGCTGGCCGATCTCCTGGCCCATGAAGAGCAGCTTCTTGCCGGGGTGGGCCCACATGTAGGCCAGGAAGGCGCGCACGTTGGCGAACTGGCGCCACTCGTCGCCGGGCATTTTATTGAGCAGCGAGCCTTTGCCGTACACCACCTCGTCATGCGAGACGGGCAGCACGAAGTTCTCCTGGAAAGCATAGAGCAGGCTGAAGGTGATGTCGTTGTGATGATACTTGCGGTAGATGGGATCGTAACTGAAGTAGGCCAGCATGTCGTGCATCCAGCCCATGTTCCACTTCATGGTGAACCCCAGGCCGTTGAGATAGACGGGCTTGGAGACGCCGGGGAAAGCGGTGGATTCCTCAGCCACGGTCATGGCGCCCGGGACGGTGTGGGCGAGCTCGTTGAAGCGGTGGAGGAAGTCGATAGCTTCCAGGTTCTCGTTGCCGCCGTACCGGTTGGGGATCCACTCGCCGGGCTGGCGCGAGTAATCGAGATACAGCATGGAGGCCACGGCGTCCACGCGCAAGCCGTCGATGTGGTACTCCTTCAGCCAGAACAGGGCGTTGGAGATGAGGAACGTGCGCACTTCGTTGCGGCCGTAATTGAAGACCAGCGTGCCCCACTCGTGCTGCTCGCCCTTGCGCGGGTCGGCATGCTCGTAGAGCGCGGTGCCGTCGAAGAAGGCCAGGCCGTGGGCGTCCTTGGGGAAATGCGCGGGGACCCAGTTGACGAACACGCCAATGCCCGCCTGGTGGCAGCAATCCACGAAGTACTTGAAATCGTCGGGCGTGCCGAAACGCGAGGTGGGCGCGAAGTAGCCGATGATCTGGTAGCCCCACGAGCCGGAAAACGGGTGCTCCATGATGGGCAGCAGCTCGATGTGCGTGTAACCCATCAGCTTCACGTACTCGACCAGCTTGACGGCCAGCTCGCGGTAGGTGAGCGGCTGGCCCATGGGGCCGCGGAGCCAGGATTCCAGGTGCACTTCGTAGAAGGCGATGGGCGATTTGAGCCAGTCGGTCTTGGCGCGCGATTCCATCCAGGCGGCGTCCTGCCACTGGTACCGGGCGATGTCCCAGACCACCGAGGCGGATTTCGGCGGCGTCTCGCAGTAGAAGGCGTAGGGATCGGCCTTGAGTTGCCGATAGCCGGCGAAGCGGGAACGGATGTAGTACTTGTACGCCGCTCCCGGGCCGAGACCGGGGAGGAAGATTTCCCAGACGCCGCCATCGCGGCAGCGCATGGGATGGCGGCGGGTGTCCCAATCGTTGAACTCGCCGGTGACGGTGACGCTTTCGGCGTTGGGCGCCCACACGGCGAAACGAACGCCGGGGACGCCATCGGCCTCGGCGATGTGCGCGCCGAGGGTGCGCCAGGCTTCGTGGAGCGTGCCTTCGGTGTGCAGGTAGAGGTCGGCATCGGAGATCTGCGGGCCGAAGCGGTAGGGATCGTCGATGGCGACTTCACGGCCGTCCCACAGGCGGGCGCAAATGCTATACGGCTGCGGATCGCCGTTCAAAGTGGCGCAAAAGAAGCCCTGCGCATGCATTTTGGCCATGGCGCAGCGCCGTCCGTCAACCAGAACCTCAGCCGATTCCGCCTGGGGGAGGAACGCGCGGACCTCCCAGCGGGCCTGCCCGCCCTTCTTGCGGATGCCGTGCGGCCCGAGAATGCGGAAGGCATCCCCGTGATATCCGCCCACAATCGCTTCAATCTCTTCAGCAGTCATGTCTAATAGTCAAGTATGGCCGATTTTCTGCTGGAAATGCCCAAGGCGGAGCTGCACCTGCACCTGGAAGGTTCGGTCGAGCCCGAGACGCTCCATGAACTCGACCCCTCGACGCCGCTCGAAGAACTCCGCGCGCTCTACTGTTACGCGGATTTCGAGGACTTCCTCAAAGCGTTCGGCGCGGTGGGCAAACGGCTGCGCACGCCGGAGGATTACGCGCTCGTTGCGCGGCGGCTGCTGGAGCGGCTGGTGGCCGAGAACGTGCGCTACGCCGAGATCATTCTGGCGGCGGGCGTGGTGTTATGGAAGGGGCAGGAGTTCGGGCCGATTTTCGACGCCATCCGGGAGGCCGCGGCCGGCTCTCCGGTGGAGGTGCGTTGGATTCTGGACGCCGTGCGGCAATTCAGCATCGAGGAAGCCCAGCAGGTGGCGGAACTCGCGGCGGAGCGGATGGACCGCGGCGTGGTGGCGTTCGGTCTCGGCGGCAGCGAAGAGCGCGGTCCGGCCGAGCGGTTCACGGAGGTGTTTGCGTTCGCCAAGAGCGCGGGATTGCGGCTGGTGGCCCACGCGGGCGAGAGCACCGGGCCGGAATCGGTGTGGGCCGCGCTGAAGCTGGGCGCGGAGCGCATCGGCCACGGGATCGCCGCGGCGCGGGACGCAGAGTTGATGCGGCACCTGCGCGAGCATGACATCCCACTGGAAATCTGCCTCACCAGCAACCTGGTGACCGGCGTGGTGAAGAACCTCGAAGAGCACCCGCTGCGGCGGCTGTATGATGCGGGCGTGCCGATTGTGCTGAACACGGATGACCCGGCCATGTTCGGCTGCACGCTGGCGGGCGAATACCGCCTGGCGGCGCGGCACTTCGGGTTCAGCGAAGCGGAGATGCGGGGAATCGCGGAGAACGGGTTCCGGTACGCGTTTCGGTGACTGAGCCGCGGGGGAGAACCCCAAACGGCAGTACTGGTACCGAACTCCTGGCTACTTGAGATTTTTTTCTTGAAGCTGGCGGTTCTCCAATGATATTCTCGATCCCAAACAGGAGGGAACCATGAGGTCTCTGCATCGTGACTGCATTTCCATAACGATGGGGCGGGTGGCGGCATTGGCGGGCATCGCCCTGGCGTTGGGCCTCTTTCCACAGATCCTGAGCGCCAACACCAGCTTCAGCGGGGCCTCGATCAGTGGAGTTGGCGTGGACGATATCAACTACGTCACATTGTCTCCGTATCTGGCGATCTATGTGACGGGTTGCCCATGGGTGGCTCAAGCGGCAGCCGCGCCTGGCAGCCCTTTCAGCACCTGGACGTTCAATTTTGCCCAAAACGTGGGCTTGACTAACGTTCCCGCGGCCGACCTGGATGTTGACGCATACTACCCGTGGGTGGTGACTAACGATCCCATCTCCGATCCCGGCGGAACGCAACGCGCCAGGCCCGTCAACAACGCGGACGCCGGCGGCGCGGACTTCAGCCTGATTTACTACCCGCAAGGAACGGATCCGACAACCAATATCTCTTTCATCCAGGCCCTGTACATTACCACCACCA
The DNA here is from genome assembly GCA_963768385.1 of Bryobacterales bacterium. Taxonomy (GTDB): domain Bacteria; phylum Acidobacteriota; class Terriglobia; order Bryobacterales; family Bryobacteraceae; genus Fen-178. The sequence goes on along the minus strand of CAVYHQ010000007.1, from coordinate 39,961 downwards.
TCAATATCGGCACGGAGGCGAACCCGATTCTTCGAACCTTCACTACGTACCGGTTCGATACCGGCAGCACTACCAATCCGTCCTACAACGGAGTGACGGGAACGTTGGCGGGCGGCGATCCGTGGATGTTCGATATTCCTTACCGGTGCGAGAACAGGGGAACTCCTTCCGCGCCTGGCCTCAACGCAGGCCCTTCGCCTACTTGTTTGGGCGGAACGGATGGTTACTTGCTTTCGGTCAATTGGCAAGCCCAGGTGTTTGTCGCGCAAGTCAACACCACCACGAAGACCGCAACGCTGTATGGCGGCGAATGGTGGGGCTTCCAATACTCGAACGTAGATACCCCGGAGCCTGCATGGAGCGTCGTGAGCGCACTGGCGCTGCTGGGCTTCGCCGGAGTGAAGCGCTACCGATATCAGAAAGGATAGGGCTTTCCCGGCCGGACATCATTCGACGAGATCCGCACCTGCGAACACAGCTTTGCCCTGGCTGCCGGCGGCGCCGCAGTGTGGGTAGAATAAACTGTCTCCAGGAGGTGTGCCATGAATCGAAGATCTTTCATCAGGTCGCTCGCGGCCGCATCGGTGGCGAGCGCCGCTCTTCCCCGCCGCGTGGAAGCCGCGCTTCCCAAAGCGAAAATCACCCGGGTTCGGATTTACCAGCCTCCCAACCTCAACCAGTTGTTCAACCAGAGCAACATGGTGGTGACGGTGGAGACGGACATCGGAATCACCGGGGTCGGCGAAGGCGGCGCCAAGGATACGCTGGAACAGTCCGCCGGATCGCTGATCGGAAAAGACCCCTTCCGCATCGAGGCCATTTGGCAGGAGATGTACATGGCCTGGTTCTATCCTCCCGGCCGGGAGAAGATCCACGCCGTCGGAGCGCTGGACCTGGCCCTGTGGGACATCAAGGGAAAGGCGCTGAAGCTGCCGGTGCACCAGATCCTGGGCGGGGCCGTGCGCAATTACTGTGAATGTTACCCTACCGGCGGGGCGCCCTTTGGGCCCGGTGGTAGGGGCATGAGCCTGCGGGACAGCGCGCGCGCCACCATCGAGGCCGGTTACCGCGCCTACCGCCTCGACGCCGCTGGCGGACCCGTGGTTAACAATATCTACAATTCGCACGAACGCGTCCGCCTGACGGCGCAGGCGTGCAAAGAGGCCCGCGAAGGCGTCGGCAAGAGCGGGGACTGGAGCGTCGACCTGCACCAGAGGTTCGATTATTCCGACGCCCTGCGCTGCTGCAAGCTGATCGAGGAATACGAGCCTTACCTGGTGGAAGACCCCACCCGCGACGAGCAGTTCCTCGAGGACATTCCGAAATTGCGGCGGATGACCACCGTTCCCCTGGCCGCCGGCGAGGAGTGGGGGCAGCGATGGAACTTCAACCGCTTGGTGGAGAACCACGACATCGACTACAACCGCTGTACGCTGCCCAATGTCGGCGGCATCACCGAGATGCTGAAGATCATGGCCATGTGCGAAACGCACGCCGTGGGAATCGTTCCGCACTTCACCGGGCCCATTGCGACCGCCGCCCTGGTGAATTGCCTCGCCACCTTCCCCGGCCCGGTGCTGTTTGAGTTCAACTATGGCGACCGTCCCATTGATTATCTGCCCGAATGCCTGGATTTCAAGCAGGGGAAGGTCTACCCCAACGAACGTCCCGGACTGGGAGCCACGCTCGAAATGAAGCTGCTCAAGCCGATCGGCGAGGTCACCCAGCCCATCCGGCGGCAAATATACCAGCGCCCGGACGGCTCCCTCACCCACTGGTAGGGAACATTCCCAGCGCCGGTTGCGTATGCTCCTCGGAAGGAGACTCCATGAACAACAGATGTCTGCCTCTGCTCGCCGCGGCATTGTGCTTGAGCAGTTGCGTCATCGACACCGCCACCGGGCCCGTGCGGCACGACTCCCGCAGCATCGAGCGAGACGCTTCCGAAAGGGTCCACGTGGACCTCAACATGGGCGCCGGCAACCTGACGGTCGGCGGTGGAGCGCGGAAACTGCTGAATGCCGATTTCACTTACAACGTAGCGTCGTGGCAGCCCGAGGTGCGGTACACCAGCACGGGCACGCACGGCGACCTCACCATCCGCCAGCCGGGGCAGGGCCACGCCCACATAGGTCACACCAGATGCGATTGGGACCTGGCATTGAACAACGACGTTCCCATGGATCTGAGCCTGCATTTCGGCGCGGGTGAGGCGCGGCTGGACCTGGGGAGCCTGTCGCTGCGCGACGTGGAAGTCGAGATGGGGGTCGGCAAGCTGGAAATGGATCTCCGTGGGAACCCCAAGCACAACTATGACGTGCGCATTCGCGGCGGCGTCGGGGAAGCCACCGTCCGTTTGCCGGCCGGCGCCGGCGTCTACGCCGAAGGATCGGGCGGCATCGGCGAAATCCGAACGCAAGGCCTGCGCCGCGAAGGCGGCCACTGGGTCAACGATGCGTACGAAGACTCAAAGGTGAGAATCCACCTGGATATCCACGGCGGAATCGGCTCCATCCGCCTGATTGCGGATTGAAAACCCGGGGACAGACGGAACGTTACCCGGTTTTTCCCGCCTGACCCGGACAAGAAACTGGAAAACGTTCCGTCTGTCCCCGGGTTTTGCTAACATCTTTCTATCCGTTACACCGGAGGTTCGAGATGATCCGAAAAGCTCTCTTCGTCGCGGTTGCTGTGCTGCTGCCCGCCCTCGCGCAGGCGCAAGTGAAACTGCTTCGTTACCCGGCGTATTCCAAAGGCAAGGTGGCCTTCAGCTACCTGGGCGACATCTGGATCGCCAGCGAGAATGGAGCCGACCTCCAGCGCCTCACCGATAACACGGCGCGCGAGATCTATCCGCGTTTCTCGCCCGACGGGCAATGGATCGCGTTTTCCTCGAACCGCGCAGGCAATTACGACGTCTTCGCGATCCCGGTTACGGGAGGAATGCCGCGCCAGCTTACCTTCCACACCGCGGACGATAACGTGGTGGGCTGGACGCCGGACGGCAAGAAGATCCTGTTCTCTTCCACGCGCGGCAATGGCGCGTTCCCCACGGTCGCCACCCTCTGGGAAGTTCCGCTGGAGGGCGGCATCGAGCAGCCCGTCCCCACCGATTGGGGCGCGTATGCCAGCTATTCTCCCGACGGATCCAGGCTCGCCTTCATGCGGCATCCCTCGGTCTGGTCGCGCAAACACTACCGCGGCGCTTACGCGGCGGACATTTGGGTCATGGACGTGGCGGCCAGGAAATTCACCAAAATCGGCGACGACGATTACAAGGGCAACCGCTTCTGGCCCATGTACGGTCTTAACGGCGAGATCTATTTCGTGTCCAATGAGCTGCCCAACGAGAAGAACATCAAGCCCGGCTCACCGGAGGTCATGAAGAGCGTCAACAATATCTGGAAGATCTCCGACAAAGGCGGCAAGGCCGCACAGGTGACGCACCACCTGGACGGCAACCTCTTCTTCCCCAGCATCTCGGCGGACGGCAAGACCATCGTCTACGAAGACAACTTCGGTATCTGGAAGCTGGATGCCGCCAGCGGCAAGACCTCTGAAATCCGCATCGACATCAAGAGCGATGTGAAGGAGAACGAAACCGAGCTGGCCACCGTCAACAACGAGGCCGAAGCCTTCCACCTTTCGCCTTCCAACCGGCGCGCGGCCGTTGTGGTGCACGGCGAGGTCTTCACCATCGCCACCGAACGCGGCGAGCCGCAGCGCGTGACCGAAACGTCCTGGAAGGAGCAGGAACCCCGTTGGTCGCCTGATGGTAAGTGGATCGCATTCGTCTCGGACCGCACGGGACACGAGGAACTGTGGATTTCCGACGAGCTTGGCAAGAACCAGAAGAAGCTCAGCGACGTGGATTGCGACAAGTCCGCCATCGCCTGGGCGCCGGACTCGAAGTCCTTGATGTGGTCGGGATCGGACCACAAGCTGCGGCGCGTCGACCTCGACACCGGCAAGGAAGAAGTGCTTGTCTCGAGCAACGCCGGCAACATCGGCACACCGCAATTCTCGCCTGACGGCAAGTGGATCTCCTACTCGAAGGACGATAATCTTCTGCGCTCGCACGTGTGGGTGAAAGAACTTGCCACCGGCAAGGAGACCATGATCGCTTCCGATCAATTCATGATTTCGAGAGGCGCGAAATGGACTCCCGACGGGAAGAAGCTGCTGCTGCTGGGCGGCGTCGGCGTGGCCGGCATCGCTTCCACGGCGGGCCGCGGCTCGGCGCAACTCTACAGCGTGGCGCTGACGCACATCGAGAAGGACCCCACCGATCGCGACGTGAACACGGAAGCGCAGGCGGAAGCCGCCGATCGGGAAACGGGGGCGCCCCCTGGGCCCGGCGGGCGCGGAGGGCGTGGCGCGGCAGCCGGAGCTCCAGCGAACGTGCAGGTGAAAATCGAATGGGACGACCTGGAGCGCAGGATTACGCAGGTTACCCGCGTGGCAGGCTCGGTCTCGACCGTGGTGCCGGCGCCGGATAGCCGCACCTACCTCTTCATGGCCATGGCCGGCGCGCCTGGGGGCGGGGAAGAGGGAGCGCCGGCGGGCGGTCCCGCCATGTACACCATTTCCGAAGACGGCACTCGCCTGACGCGCCTCAACACCACCGTGCCGGACGCCGGCCGCGGCGGGCGCGGGGGGCGCGGCGGCGGCTTTGGCTTTGGCGGGGGCGCCGAACCCCAATGGGCCAGAGACGGCCGCAGCATATACTTTTTGCAAGGCGGCGGCATTTACTCGCTGGCCATCCCCGCGACGCCGGCCGGAGATACCGGACCTGCGCCGGCCGCCGCCGCGGGTGGCCGTGGAGGACGCGGCGCCGCCGCGGGAACCGAAACCACCGCCACCGGTTCCGCGCCGCGGCGCATCACCTTCACGGTGCGCATGGAAATCGACCTGGCCGCCGAGCGCAAGCAGGTTTTTGAAGAAGCCTGGCGCGTGATGAAGAACCGTTTCTACGACGCCAGGATGCACGGCGCCAACTGGGCCGCGGCGAAAGACACCTACGAACCGCTGCTCGGGAACATCGCCGATACCGAAGAGCTTCACAACCTCATCATGGAAATGATCGGCGATATGAACGCATCGCACACCGGCATTTCGGGCGGCGGTGTCGTTCCGGGGCGCGCCCCCGCAGAGCCCATCCAGACCCGCTACCCGGGCTTTGACCTGGAGCCGGACGCCTCCGGATACTACAAGGTCGCCTACATCTACAAGAAGGGGCCGGCCGATCACGATTACGTCAAGCTGGCGCCCGGAAACTACATTCTGGCGGTCAATGACAAGGAATTGAAGACCAGCGAAAACTATTGGAAGCTGTTCAACATTCTTCCAGGGCGGAAGTTCGAGTTCCTGGTGAACTCGAAGCCTTCCACCGACGGCGCCTGGACCGTCAGTCTGGAGCCGCTCACTTCCACGGCCGAGGGCAACCTGGAGTACGACCGATGGGTGGCGGACCGCAAGGCCATGGTGGAGAAGCTCTCGGGCGGCCAGATCGGCTACCTGCATATCAAGGCCATGGATGCGCCTTCACTCGCCAAGTTCCAGGTGGATCTGCTGGAGAACAAGGATAAGAAAGGTCTCATCATCGACGAACGCTTCAACGGCGGCGGAGGCATCGACCAGGAGCTGCTGGAGATCCTGAACCAGCGCAAAGCCTATCAATCCACGCGCAACCGCGATTCGCTCGATGTCGAGCGTCCCGGCCAGGCGTTCTTCGGCCCCATGGTGGTGTTGCAGAATGAGCGCTCCGCCAGCGACGCCGAGATGTTTCCGGATGGCTTCCGCTCGCTGGGTCTCGGCAAGGTGATCGGCGTGCCCACCATGGGCGCGGTGATCGGGACCGGCTCCTTCACGCTGCTGGACGGCTCCGCGCTGCGCACGCCCGGCTCCGCCGTCTTCACCGCGCGCGGCGAGAACATGGAGAACTACGGCGTCCAGCCCGATGTGCTGGTGGACAACACGCCCGCCGATTTCCTAACCGGCCACGACCGGCAAGTGGAGAAGGCCATCGAAGTGTTGCGCTCGGAAATGAAGTAGGTGGGGCATGCTTTAGCTTGCCCTCAAAGGTCATCCGGGGGGACCCCTACGATTTCGGCTCCAGGATGAACGTCGGCACCACCCCCGCGGCGGAGGAGAAACCTGCCTTGCCGGTGGAGAGCCAGCTCGAGCAACCCTGCACTTTGCCCAGGTAGGCATGCGGGTGGACGTCCACCTGCATCTCCCGGAACTCGAGTTGGCCGAAACTCATGAGCGGGAACACCGCATGCACCGGGTCCACGCGCTCCTGCGCCACGTACGGCGCGCGCATGGCCTGCTTGAGGGCGCGGCCCCATTCGGCGTCGCCCATCTCCCAGCCGTAGTACGGGTGCAGGTCGCTGTAGTCGTCGTTGGGCTTGAGCGTCAGCCGCTCGCGGTTCTTGGCGATGAACTCGGGCAGGTCGATGGCGCGGTCTTCATAGGTAGTCTTGGACGCCGCCACCAGGCGCGTCCACGGCACGTGGTTGCGGATGGCCTTGCGCTCCGCCGCCGGGAATTTGGCCGTCAGGGCCTCATCCGTCAGCAGCCCAAACATGGCCTTCTTGTGTGCCAGCTCCGAGCGGAAGCTGTTGACCACGCACACCGCGTGGTCGCGGTAGGCATGTACCAGCGGGTGCGTCAGGTCGAAGCGGATCAGAAACTCCTGCACGCCCAGGCGCCGGTACACCAGGTCGATTTCGAATGGGCCTTTGCGCAGCACCCGGTTGCGGTACTCGAGTTGCTCGGGCGATACGATCTCCACCGCGTAGCCGTCCGCGCGGAAGAAATCGCGGAACAATTCGTACTCGCTCTGGCCGGAATTGTAAGCCGGCCGGAACTCCACGATGGCGATGTTGGGCTTCTTCGTGCCGCCGAATTGTTTGTACGCTTTCAGCAGCGCTTGCAGAAGATGCCGCCGGCTGCCGGTGCGCGTGAGCGTGTACCGCTTGCGGAATTCCTTCATGGGGGCGGCGTCGTGGAACAAGTCGGCCAGCGCGTCCGCATAGCCCGCTCCAGTGGGAGAATCCGCATTGTATTGAACGAAATGCAAGCTGCCGTTGGATAGATGCGTGTCCAGCCGCGCGGCCACCTCCAGCGCCTGGTAGCCGGGATCGATGGCCGCCAGCATCTTCTCCGCCGGCAGCAGGTCCAGCCGCGCCAGCAGCACCGGGTTGCTCAGCACCATCTGTTCCATGCGGTCGATGGCGCAGATCAGCGCCTCGCCGGTTTTCACCAGCGAGTCGTACTGGCGCCGCGAAATGAAGTTGGGCCGCAGAAAAGGACAGACCAGCCGTCCACCCGCCGAGAGCCTGCCGCTCTCCATGCGCTCGTACAACGCCTCCACCCACGCGAGATCGCGGTAGGGGGCGCTCTCCAGCAGTTTGTTGTACCTAGCGACTGCGTCGTCCAACAGGGACATTTCCGAGTGAAAATCCGTTCTAAACTGAGTATCCCACAGAAGCACGCAAAACGATAGGTTTTGGAGTGATTTTTAGCGTAATAACCGATTTATTATCAGATGCTTACAATGTTTATAACGTTATTTTGCGAGGGCCTGAAACCCCCCTTCCGGGCCTTATTGCCGGTGTTTTGAGGCAATCCGAGCGGCGTTACTGGGGCGTTTATTTCTGGTTCGTCTCTTTCGCCAGCCGGACTCGCGCGCTTTCCAGCTTCTTGCCGACGCTGGCGATTTCCTCCGGGTCGCTGTCGGACTGTGAGCCGGCCTGGAACTCCTTCAGGGACGCCTGCCACTGCGTAATGGCGTCTTTGGTCTTGCCCAGCTTGAAGTACACATCGCCCAGGTGATCGTGCACCGTGGGGTCCTTGCCGATGTGGTCGAGCGCTTGCAGCAATAACCCTTCGGCCTCGTTGAGTTTCCCCTGGCGGTAGTACACCCATCCCAGGCTGTCGAGGTAGGCGCCGTTCTGCGGGTCTAGATCCACCGCCTTCTTGATGAGTTGATATGCCTCATCCAACCGGACGGCGCGGTCCGCCAGCATGTAGCCCAGGTAGTTCATGGCGCCGGCGTTGTCGGGGTTCAATTCCAGCACCTTGCGGAATTCCGCTTCGGCGGCGTCGAATTTTTTCATGCGCTCGTACATGGCGCCCCGCATGAAGTGAACGCCCGCTTTATCGTCGTCCGACAGGGAGAGCTTCTCGGCTTGGTCCAGAAGCGGGGCCATGTCGGCGTAGCGCTTGCCCTTCTCGTAGATCTGGGCCAGCTCGAGTTGCATATCGCGGTCGTCCGGACCCTTCATCAGGCCGCGGACTGCGGCGGCGGCCTCGTCGATCTTGCCCAGGTCCGCCAGCAGCGACGCGTGCGTCAACTGCACCATGCGCTCGTCGGGATACTTCTTCAGGGCCGCATCCGCTTCCCTCCGCGCGCTTTCGAAGTCCTTCGCCGCCCGATAGGTCTCGATGATTTGCACCGCCGCGCGCGGCGCGCTTTGCGCCTCCAGCGGGGCGATCTGCCGGAAAGCTTCGACGGCCTGCGGGTATTGGCCCGCGTTGCGGTAGAAAACGCCCAGCCGGTCGAGGAGGGTGGCGCGGTTAGCGGCATCGGCGGCCGAGTAGGTTTTGCGCGCGGTCTCGTCCAGCAGGCCTTTCAGCGAAGCGATGGCTTCGTTGGCCTTGCCCTCGGCTTCCAGCAGGTTGATCTCGTCAATGCGCACATCCAGGCTCTCGGGATCGAGCGATTTGGCCTGGTTCAGCGCCTCGTGCGCCTTCGCAAAATCGCGCTTGACGCGGTAAATTTCGCTGATGCGCAGCGGCAGCATGGCGTTGTGCGGATCGTCCGCCGCAAGCTGCTGGTAGAGGTGGAGGGCTTCATCAAGCTGATTGGAAAGAAACAGGTTGTCCGCCAGTTCGGCTGCCAGGCGAGTATCGTCGGGCGCCAGCTCCACGGCGCGTTGGAGCGCTTCGGCGGCGCTCTTGTAATCCCGAAGCTCCCGGTACGACCGGGCTAAAAGGGCCAGCGTCCGCTCGCTGGGGCTCTTGTCAGTGACGGCCTTCAATTTCTCGATGGCGCGCCGCGTGTCTCCCAGGTCGGAGTACAACAGTGCCAGGCCGGTGAGGGCGTCTTCGTTGCCCGGGTCGGCCTTGATAGCCTCGTTGTACGCCTTTTCCGCGTCCACCGAGTTGTTCGCAAAGCGGTAGAGCCGCCCCAGGACCACCCAGCTCTCGGTATCCTTGGCATCTTTCGCCGTGACCTTCTGGTACTGCTCGATAGCCAGCTTCAGGTAGTCCTCATTGACCTTGCCCGCCTGGCTGTCACCGGCCATCCGGGTGTAGATGCGGCCCAGCATGCGGCGCGCATCCAGGTTGTCGGGATTCTGCTTGAGCAGATCCTCGGCCTGGGTGACGGCGTCGCGCAGACGGTTGGTCTGGATATAAAGGTCTGTCAGCTCTTCGAAAACGATGCCGGCCGAGGGATCCAGCTTCAACGCCTCCTGGTAGTGTTGGATGGCCTTGGAAACGTAGTCGTTCCGGTTGGTATAGGCCCCTGCCAGTTCCGCGTACAGCCGGCCCATGGCAAAGTTGTAGTATGCTCCGGCTTTGTTGTTGTCCGGCGCGTTGGCGGTTTCGGCCGGCGCCTGCGCGAGGCACAAGCCACCCATGGAAACAACCAGGAGAAACGCTTTGGCTGAACGAATCATGCGGTGTTTACTTTCTTTCGACCGATTTGGTAGCCCCTGCCCTCGTCGAAGATGACCTTATCATTGTATAACGAGATGGATGGCTCTGTAGGCTCTGATGCGCCGGAGCGCCCACTGGTTGCAGTGGCCGGTCCGACGGGCTCCGGCAAAAGCGGTCTGGCGCTGGCCATGGCGGAAGCGTTCCACGGCGAAGTAGTCAACTGCGATTCGCTTCAGGTCTACCGGCACTTCGATATCGGAACCGCCAAACTGCCGCCGGAAGAGCGGCGCGGCATTCCGCACCACCTCATCGACGTCGTGAATCCCGACGAGCTCTTCACGGCTGGTGAATACGCCCGGCTGGCGCGCCAAGCCATCGCCGATATTGCGGCGCGCGGCCACCTCCCAATAGTCGCGGGAGGCACCGGCTTCTACCTCCGCGCTCTTCTGGACGGCCTGTTCGAAGGCCCCACGCGCGACCAGGCGCTGCGCGACCGGCTGGCCGCCAGGGAAGTCCGCCGGCCCGGCTCGCTGCACCGCCTGCTTACCCGGTTCGATGCCGCGGCCGCGCGCAGGATTCATCCCAACGACGTGCCCAAAGTGACCCGCGCCCTGGAGGTCACTCTGCTGACGCGGCGTCCCGTGAGCGAGTTGTTTCGCCAGGGCCGCGGCGCGCTACGCGGCTACCGCACGCTCAAAATCGGCCTGCTTCCAGAGCGCGACGCGCTATACGAGCGGCTCGATCTGCGCTGCGCACAGATGTTCGAGGGCGGCCTCGTCGAGGAAGTGCGCCACATTTTGTCGCTGGGCTTCCCTCCGGCGTCCAAACCGTTCGAGTCCCACGGATACAGGCAGGCGCTCGAATTGCTCCAGGGAGAGTTGAACCCGCGGGAGGCGCTCTTCTACGCGCGCCGCAACACGCGGAATTACGCCAAGCGCCAGATCACGTGGTTCCGCAGGGAGCCCGGCCTCCAGTGGTTGAAAGGATTCGGCGACGCGCCGGAGACTCGCGCCGCGGCGCTGGCACGCGTAAAAGAATTAATGGCTAAATTGGTTTTTCCCGCCTGTTAAACTGGAATCGCATGTGGCGGCTTCTGGTGCTTGCGGCGCTCTGCGGCGGCGCTCTCCGCGCGGAAACGGTTCTGGTTCTGCCCTTCTTCAACCATTCCCAGTCCGACAACCTGGATTGGATCGGCGAAAGCGTCGCGGAAACCGTGCGCGATTCGCTCTCTTCCGAGGGCCTGCTGGTGCTGGATCGCGAAGACCGGCTGGAGGCCTACCGCCGCCTGTCGCTCCGTCCGGGAGCGGAAATCACGCACGCCTCCATCATCAAAATCGGGGAGTCGCTGGACGCTTCGACGGTCATCTACGGTTACTACGAGCTGCTTCCCGCCGAGGCCGGCAAGGAGCAGTCGAAAAGCTCGTTGCGCATCACCGCGCGACTTCTCGATCTGCGGCGAACCCGCCAGGGCCCCTTGTTCAGCGAACTGGGCGCGCTGGAAGACCTGGCCGCCATGGAGGTTCGCCTGGGCTGGCGGGCGCTGGAGCAACTGCGCCCCAAGACCGCGCCCGCGGAGGAGGAGTTCCTCAAAGCTCGTCCGCCGGTGCGCCTGGACGCCATGGAAAGTTACGTGCGCGGCCTTCTGGCGGCCTCTCCCGAGCAGCGTCATCGTTTCTTTACGCAGGCCGCGCGCCTGGACGCGCACTACTCCCAGCCCTGCTTTCAATTGGGGAAAATCTTTTGGGAACAGAAAGAATATGGGATCGCGGCGGGATGGCTGGAGCGTGTCAGCCGCTCCGACCCGCACTACCTGGAAGCGCAGTTCTTTCTCGGCCTGTGCCGCTACTATGGCGGCGATTTCAAAGGCGCCGAGCAAGCCTTTCAGATTGTGGCGGCGTCCGTGCCTTTGAACGAGGTTTACAACAACCTCGGCGCCGCGCAGGCCCAGCGCAACGATTCCGCAGCCGCCGGCGCCAGCTTCCGGAAAGCGCTGGAAGGCGACAGCGCCGACCCCGATTATCATTTCAACCTGGGCTGTGTGTTGTGGCGATCGGGGCAATACGCGGCGGCTGTCGAGAGCTTCCGCGCGGCGGTGGAGCGCAATCCCAACGATGCCGAAGCCACCGTCATGTTAGGCCGCGCGCTGAAACAGGAAGGTCCGCGCCCCGGCGATCCCGGAACCCAAGCCCGCGAGCGGCTGAAAACCAACTACGAAGAAACCGCCTACCGCCAGTTGCAGGCGGAGCTGGCGGCCAAATAGCACCTCTCCCTACGCTGGGTTGACGGGCGAAAGCGCCTGTCCCACCTTCCTACTTCTTCTTCTTGCCGCCCTCCGGTACTTCCTCGACAGTGGCGGATTTGATGCTGTCCAGCTTTGGGAAATTCTGGTCGATATAGGCTTTGCCCTGGGCCGTAATGCGACCCTGGTCGGGCTTCTCCCCATAACCGCTATAGAGGCCCTCGACCACGCTCATGCCCGAAGTTACGGATCCAAACGCCGCGAATCCCTGGCCGTCCAGCGGCCCGTTGTCATTCAGGTTGATGAACAACTGCGTGGTCCGCGTGTTGGGACCGGCCGTGGCGAAAGTCAGCGTTCCCCTGGTGTTGCTATGCTTGACGGGATCGTCTTTAATGTTGGCGGTCTGCCAGACTCTGCCGATGGCGGGATTGGCCGGAAGGCCAAACTGCACGATGAATCCGGGGACGTACCGGAAGAAGGCCGCGTCGGTAAAGAAGTTGTTGACGACCAGGTTGTAGAAGCGGTCCGCTCCCAGGGGAGCCCAGGCACGATGCACTTCGACCACGAAGTCGCCATGCGTGGTGGCGAATTTCACCCGATACAAATCCGGAGCCTGGGCTTTCAGCGTGGACGGATTCATCAGGTTGGGGGCGGGCGTCGCAGCAGGCGCCGGAGGCGGAGCTTGGGCAAGCATCACGGTTCCGGAAACGAGCAACAGAATTAAAGCTTTCATCAGTCCAGATTATAACCGCAGTGCGGGCACGCGCGCACCTGCAAGGCGCCGGATGCCGACGCGCGGGCTCATGAACCGCCGGCCGCGGCCGATATGTCAGATGTGTTCGAGTGGAATCCTGCCTATAGCGTAAACATTGGAAGCATCGACGCTCAACATCGAAGCCTGCTGGCGATTGGCCGCGAACTGTGCAATGCCGTGTCCAACGGTCAAAGCAGGGCCTTGACGTTTAACATTGTGGAGCGCCTGGTTCAATACACCGCCACGCACTTCGCGCACGAGGAGCGGCTGATGGGGGCACACGGATACCCGCACATGGCGGCCCACCAGGCCGAGCACGAAGCCCTGGCTGCAAAGATGCTCGAGTTTCAGGCTGGTTTCAAGGCCGGCCGTGCAGCCATGTCCATCGAACTGCTCCAGTCAATGGAGAACTCTCTCGCCGGCCACTTCCAGGACTGGGACCGCAAATACTCGACCTTCCTCCACGAAAAAGCCGCCGCCTGAAGTGAAACAGGCAGCAGATCTACGATCAGGCCAGCCGCACGCTGGCGGCGCAACGCTGCACATTGTTATTCTTGTGGATCAGGAGGCTGGATCAATATGGCAGCGCCGGCTATCAGCCAAGAGAGTTGCGTGGTCCGCGGGACGAACAAGCAGAAGGGGCGCACGTCCTGGCTGGTCCCGGAAAAGACGGCGGTACGCTACCTGCATTACGGCAGGATTATTCTCGATTCCGGCGACGCCCCGCTCGAGTTTTCGACGGGCACGCATGAAACCGGCTTGATCTGCCTGAATGGCCGCGCCGCGGTGGAGGTGGCGGGGAAGCGCTTCGAACTGGGCCGCTATGACGCTTTGTACGTTCCGCGAGACTCCGCGGTCCGGGTGGCCCCCTTGGACTGGGGCTGCGACCTGGCGGAAGTTTCGGCGCCGGTCACTGGCCAATACCCGTTGCAATTCGTCTCGTTCGCCGGCGTGCGCAGCAACCCCACGCTGCATTTCCTGGCTGGCGGACCGACCAACGAGCGCGACCTCAACATCCTGATCGGGAAGAACGTGGAAGCCGGCAGAATCGTGGCCGGCGTCACCTTCAGCAAGCCGGGGAACTGGACCTCCTGGCCGCCGCACGAGCATGCCGCCATGCTCGAAGAGGCCTATCTGTATATCGATATGCCCGCGCCCTCCTGGGGCCTGCAGCTCGTCTACACCGATCCGCTGGCGCCGGAACTGGTGGTGGCGGTGCGCGAAGGGGATGTCGTGGTGATGCCCGCGGGCTACCATCCCAACGTGGCGGCGCCCGGCGGCACCATCGGTTTCCTGTGGATGATGGCGGCGCACCGCGAAGTGGCGGACCGCCAGTTCGGCGTGGTCAACGTGCAGCCGGAGTACGCGGAGCGCGGCTCCGGCCTGGAAGCCGCGCACGGAAAGAAGTGAGCGTCGCCCGCCGGCCGGACGCTGCGCCCGTGGCGCAAGATGCCGGTCGGAACGTTCGTCTTTAGTGCCGGCGCGCCACCACGACTTGGAATTGCGGCACGGTGGCATTGATCAACTGTCCTTGGAGGAGCGCTTCGAAGTGCGGCATGGGATCGTTCCATTTGAGCCCCAGGGATGTCCTCAATGTCCGGATCCAGCGTTCGCTGGTAATGAACTCGCTGCCCGCCTCGGTCACCTGCACATCGGTGCCCGAAACCAGCAACACATCACCGGTCGCCTTGGGGTTGGGCAGATAGGCCACGCGACAGAATCCCAGCGCCGCCCACTGCGCCTTGTACACCGGCTGCTCGCCGGGCTGCGGCGATCGATTGACAAAGTACGCCGCGCGGGGCGATTCCTCGAACACGGTGCGGAAGTTCAGTTTGTCCTCGAACAGGCCGACCCAGGGATTGGCGCGCAGGCTGCCGAGCAAGATGGCGTTGTGGGAGGACACCTGCGCGGTGGTGGCGTATCGCGCGAACACCACTTCCAGGGGCAGGCCGTTGGAGGCGCATACCAGCCCCATGGCAAGCGCCGCCTTGACGTCCGCCACGCTGGTATAACGCCGGCTTACCAAGCTTAACGCCAGGCTCCGGACCCGGGGTCCGCGATTCCTGCCTGGGCCAACTTGGCAAAAGCCGCGTTTTCATAGTCGCTCAGCGAGATCTGGTTCTGAATCTGGTTTTCGAACTCCACCAGGTTGCCATCGGCCAGGACCAGGCTGATGGGCTGACCGTTGCCGAACATCTGGCGCCAGAGCCGGTCCACCGCCGGCCGTGCGCCCACCCCCAACTGGGCACGCTGCCGCAGGCTGATGTCCTGCGCCAGGAGCAGCAGGAGCGCCAGGCCCAAAACACCGGCCAGGCCCCAACCCGCCCATGTCCGGATCGAGCGGCGCCCTTCCGGAGATGGAAGCCCGGCTGGCAGTGCTGCCCGAGGGTGAAACACGGGCGCGTAACCGCCCTTCGGCAATTCGACGACGATGGGCTCGTCCCTTCCCTCTCCGGCAAAGTACTGTTGCAGCCTTTTTCTGAGTTGCGAGGCCTGTACCCGGACCAGGTTGTCCTGGCCCGTGTCATAGCCGGCAGACCGGCCGAAAACCGCAATGCCGATCTCCTGCTCGGGGATGGAGCACTGCGGATCTTCGAGCTTCCGCTTGCCCACGTACAGAAGAAATTCCCGCAGGCGATTGGATTTCTGAAAAGCCGCACTGGCGCCGATCCGGTGAAGCAATTCCCACTCCTCGGCCGTGTGTGCGAGACCTTCACGAGAGCGCGAATGAACCTCGGATGCCATGGCGACAAAGAACAGCCCGCTCCTCGATTTTACTCTTTCTGTGGCGGAAGACATCGCACCCCTCGGCCTTCGCTGTGAATTCACTGTGAATTCACTTGATATAAAACGAGATGCGCGTGATTCTGAATGTGGCTTGTACGAGGTCAGCATGAAGAGGAAAGTTGTAGGGTTCTTGCTGGGCGGGTTGATGGGTTTGGGCAGCGTGTCTCCGGTCCGCGCACAGACCACCACGACCCTGTATGGCACCGTGACCGACAACAGCGGGGCGGTAGTGCCCGGCGCGCAAGTCACGGCGGCCAACATCGGAACGAATCTGACGCATACCACGCAGACGAACGCGGAAGGCCTGTACCGCTTCGATTTTATGCCGATCGGCAGCTATTCGGTGGAGGTGGCGGCCAAAGGTTTCAAGAAGTTCGTACAGAAGGGCATCGCGCTGGACGTGAACGTGATGGCGCGCGTGGATGCCACGCTCGATGTCGGCGAGACTACCGAGCAGATCGAGATCACCGCCAACGCACCGGCGGTCAACACCGACGACGCGCAGATCGGACGCACCGTCGAGAATGCGGAAATCACGACACTACCGATTGTCGGCCGCAACATATATACGCTACTGCAACTGACACCGGGCGTGGAATCCACCGCCAACAGCATCGTGTTGGGCTATCCGGAACAGCGTACCATGATCAATGGCGGCGTGGACGGCGGCGCCGGTTCGGTGAACTACTACCTGGACGGCGGCACCAACATGACGGGCCTGCGAAACACGGGCAACATCGCGCCGAACCCCGATGCGGTGGACGAGTTCCGCGTGGTCACCAACAGCTACAGCGCCGAATACGGGCGTTTCGCCGGCGGCGTGATCAACATCATCACGCGCTCGGGCAGCAACCAGTTTCACGGCTCGCTGTTCGAGTTTTTCCGCAACAACGACCTGAACGCCTATCCGTGGCTTTCGCTCACCACTTCGCCGCTGCACCGCAACCAGTTCGGCGGCACGTTGGGCGGCCCCATCCGCAGGAATAAGACGTTCTTCTTCGGAACGTATTCCGGGTTGCGGCAGATCACCAGTTCGTTTCTCAATACGGCGGTGGTGCCCACGGCCCTGGAGCGCACCGGCAATTTTTCGCAATCGAAGATCTTGCCCAAGGATCCCAACAACGGAAACGTAGCGTTCCCGGGCGGAATCATTCCCGCCAGCCGGCTGGACCCCACGGCGATCAACATTCTGAACAAGTACATTCCGGCGGCTAACCTGCCGAACAGCTATTGGCAGGGGAGCATTCCCAGCCCGTACAACACGGATGAAGTCCTGGCGAAGATCGACCACTCGTTTAGCGAGCGGCATCGCCTGACCGGCAGCTACTACGAGACCAGCGGCAAGCAGGCCGTCTCGCCGGGCGGGAACATCCCCTGGTCCACGGAGAACTTCACCTGGCGCCAGCAGAACGTCAACCTGAGCGACACGCTCACGCTCAGCCCCAGCGCGGTGAACCAGTTCTGGGTCACCTACACGCGGAATTTCGGAGGGCGGCTCAACACGCCGCAGATTTCGCTCGGCGATCTGGGGTCCAGATTTAACGACCAGGGTCCGGCGGCGCTTCCGCAGATCACCGTCAGCGGATATTTCACACTCTCGCAAGCCATCGCCGGTCCGGTGGCCGGCACCAATTTCTACTCGGTGCGAAATCAGGTCAGCCTGACCCATGGCCGGCACACACTGAAGTTCGGCGGCGAGATCTCGCTCGATAAGGACATTCAGCAGACGCTGCTGAACGACTACGGGGTGTTCTCGTTCACGGGGACCAAGACCGGCAACGCCTTGGCCGACTTCCTGGCCGGTCTTCCGGTCAGCATGAACCAGGACGCGCCCATCACCGCCATGGACGATTTCTTTACCGGCGCGCTCTTCTTCCAGGACGATTTTCACATTCACCCGCGGCTCACCCTCAATCTCGGGCTGCGCTATGAATTGCAGCAGCCGCCCACCGATCCGTTCGACCGGGAATCCACCTTCGAGCTGGGAGTGCAGTCGAAGATTCTCAAAGGGTCGCAGGTTCCCACCGGCCTGTTGGTGCCCGGAGATCCCGGCGTCGGCCGCGGGATCGTCTCCATGAAATGGAATCATGTCTCGCCGCGGTTGGGACTGGCCTGGGACCCGGCCGGCGACGGAAAGACCTCCATCCGCGCCGGGGCCGGCATCTTTTACGGCAGCGTGAGCGGCAATGAATGGAACTCCACCTCCAACTACAACCCGTTCGCGGTGCGCCAGACGTTCCCCAATGTCGGCACGCTGACGGATCCCTACCTGAATCAACCGGGCGACGCATCGCCCTTCCCATTCACTTACGATCCCAACAATCCCAGGTTCATTCTGCCGGCGTCGATTTACGGGGTTTCGCCGAACTTCCAGTGGCCCTACACCTACCAGTTCAACCTGTCGGCGCAGCGCCAGGTGTGGAAAGGCCTGGCCGTAACGGCCGCCTACATCGGATCGTTCGCACATCGGCTGCCCTTCGCGGAAGACTTGAATTATCCCTACTACAACAGCACCGCGACTTCGTCCAACGTGAACAACCGGCGTCCCATTGAAGCCCTGACGCTTTCGCAGATCTACTCCGTGCAGTCGGTCATGCAGGCCTCGTACAACGGCCTGCAAGTCACCGTCGAGAAGCGGTTTTCGCATCACGTGAGCGCCAAGGGATTCTATACGTTCTCCAAGGACCTGGAAGACGTGCAACTCGACAACAACACCGTGAATGGCGGCGCGCAGGATTACCGGGCCCTCAACGAGGAGCGCGGCCGCTCGGACAACGACCGGCGCAACGTGGCGAGCGGATCGGTCATATGGAGGATTGACTACTTCAACCGGGTGAACCCGTTCGTGCGAGCGATCATCAACGACTGGGATCTCTCCGGGATCGTCACTCTGCAGAGCGGGTTGCCGTTCACGGCGACTACCGGGACCGATACCAATCTGGACGGCAACAGTACCAGTGATCGCGCCAACCTGATCGGCAATCCGTTCCTGGACCCGCATCGCTCGCGCAACGACGTATCCAACGCGTGGTTCAATATCGCGGCCTTCGGGAAAGGAGCGAACGGAACCGACGGAACCGCCGCGCGCAATCTCATGACCGGACCGGGGACGAAGAACCTGGATATGGCCCTTTTCCGCGATTTGAAATTCAAGGAGCGGATGACGCTGCAGGTCCGCGGCGAATTCACCAACGTTTTCAACCTGGTCAACCTGAGCAATCCCAACGCCGCACTCAATGCGGCGGCATTCGGCACCATCCGCAGCGCCGCGGCCATGCGGCAGATGCAGTTAGGGTTGCGGCTGACATTCTGACCGGGATGCTGACGCGCCGCGAGTTGTTTCAGACCGCCTCCGCGCTGGCCGGAGCAGCGCTGGTCCCGCGAACCGGCGCAGCCTCTCCCGAGGCCCCCAATGTCCGCCGTCTGGCCGACGGTTGGGAATACTATCGCAGCGGGCTGGCGGGCATCTGGGAAGTATGGCGCGGCAAAGCCGCGGCCGCCAACGTGGCCTGGGACAAGGTTGCCATGCCGCACTGCTTCAACGCCTGGGACGCGGTGGATCCGGACCGCCCTTATTATCAGGGGCCCGGCTGGTACCGCACCACGTTCGCGCTGGATAACCCCTATCCCAACGGCCGAACCCTGCTGCACTTCGAAGGCGCCGGCCAGAACAGCGAGGTCTTCATCGGCCTTCGGAGCGTGGGCCGCCACGTTGGCGGATACGACGAATTCATGTTCGATATCA
This sequence comes from Bryobacterales bacterium, assembly GCA_963768385.1. Classification (GTDB taxonomy): domain Bacteria; phylum Acidobacteriota; class Terriglobia; order Bryobacterales; family Bryobacteraceae; genus Fen-178. Next base: position 20,767 of record CAVYHQ010000007.1, on the reverse strand, counting down.
CCGAGACGGCGGCGCGCTTCGCCAAGGGCCAGGTGCAGCTCGCGGTGTTGTGCGACAACTCCCGCAGCACCGAAACCATTCCCTCCGACCAGAGCGACTTCAACCGCTACGGGGGCCTTTACCGGCACGTCAACCTGGTCTACGCGCCCGCTCTCTCGCTGGAACGGGTTCTCATCGACACCCGCGTGGCTTCCGGCAGCGCCACCGTCTCAGTCACAGCACGCCTGTTCAATCCCACGGCTCTCGGCGACAACCTGCGGATCGAGACGCGCGTCATGGATCCCGCGGGCCAGGAAGTGCATTCGTCCTCGAAATCGCCGGCGCCTTGGACGGGCGCCCAACCCATGGCGTCGTTTCCCGTGCCCACGCCGGCGCTGTGGTCGCCCAAATCTCCCAACCTTTATACCTGCACCGTCACTCTCCGGAGCCCGCACGGCGAGCACCAGGTCGAAGAGCGCTTCGGCCTGCGCTATTTCGAGTTCCCCAAACACGGCGTCTTCCATCTGAACGGCGAGAGGCTGTTCCTCCGCGGCACCCAGCGGCACGAAGACCACGCGGGCCTGGGCGCCGCCATGACCGACGGCGTCATCCGCAAGGAAATGCAGCTCGTCAAGGACGTGGGCGCCAATTTCATCCGCCTGGCGCACTATCAGCAGTCGCGCCTGGTGCTCGACCTGTGCGATGAACTGGGCATCCTGGTGTGGGAGGAGATCCCCTGGTGCCGCGGGGGCCTCGGCGGCGATGCCTATCGGGAGCAGGCGCGCCGCATGTTGCGCCACATGATCGATCAGCACCGCAACCATCCCGCAGTGGTCTTCTGGGGTCTCGGCAATGAGAACGACTGGCCAGGCGACTTCGAAGTCTTCGACCAAAAGGCCATCCGTGCGTTCATGGCAGAGCTGAATGACATCGCCCACCAGGCCGATCCCTCGCGCATGACCTCGATTCGCCGCTGCCCCTTCGCCAGCGATGTTCCGGATGTCTATTCGCCCTCCATCTGGGCCGGCTGGTACAGCGGCCGCTACACTGAGTACAAAGCCTCAGCCCAAAAAGAGGCGGCCGCTGTCAACCGTATGCTGCACATCGAATGGGGTGGCGACAGCCATGCCGGCCGCCACTCCGAAGACCCCGACAGGGTCATCGCCCAGATCGCCACCGGCCAGGGCGTGGAAGAAAAGGACCGCGCCTACCTGCTCACCGGCGGACAAGCGCGCGCGTCGCGCGACGGAGATTGGTCGGAGAGTTACATCTGCAACCTTTTCGATTGGCATCTGAAAGAGCAGGAGACCATGGAATGGCTGGCCGGCGCCGCCCAGTGGATCTTCAAAGATTTCTCCACTCCCGGCCGCCCCGATAACCCCGTTCCCTGCATGAACCAGAAGGGCCTGCTGGAACGCGACCTCACCCCCAAGGAAGGCTACTACGTGTTTCAGTCTTACTGGGCAGCCCCACCCATGGCGCACATCTACGGACATTCCTGGCCCATCCGGTGGGGCCAGCCCGGCGAGAGCAGGATGGTCAAGGTCTATTCCAACTGCCCCGCCGCCGAATTGTTTGTCAATGGAAAATCGCACGGCGTAAAGCAGCGCAGCAGCCAGGACTTCCCGGCCGCCGGCTTGCGCTGGCAGGTGACATTCCAGCCCGGCGAGAATCACTTGCGCGTGGTGGCCCGCAAAGGCGGCGTCGAGGTGGCCGACGAAATCAGCTTCCGCTACCAGACGGAAAAGTGGGACAAGCCGGCGCAGCTTGCGATCGAAGAGACTGGCCGCGCCAACGGCGTGGTCACGCTCGAAGCACGCCTGCTGGATGCCCGGAATGTGCCCTGCCTGGACGCGCGCAACGTGATAAGGTTCAAACTTGCCGGTGATGGCGAGCTGATCCAAAACCTGGGCACCACCAGCGGCTCCCGCCAGGTCGAAATGTACAACGGCCGCGCGGTGATCCGGGTGCGTCTCGCCAAAGGCGAGGCCGTCCTGAGCGCCGCAGTCGAAGGAGTGCGCACCGCTCTCCACACCATCCGCGGATAACTATGTTCATGCCTCGCCTTGCAACCGCCATTTGGCCGCTCGCCCTTCTGGCCGGCGCCGCTGCCACCGCCGCGCCCATCAAAGTCCTCAAGCTTTCCGTCACCAACCCCACGGCGGACATGCGCGCCGCCGAAGATATCGTGGTCCCGGTGGCCGTCCTCAAGCGCATCGCGCCCGATTTCAACGCGGGCAACTCCATCGTCACCACCAGCAACGCCGCCACGCTCGAGGAGGACGCGCGCACGCTTCAGACCATCGAGCTGGCTTCCCAGGCCGACGACCTGGACGGCGACGGCCAGTACGACGAGCTGGTTTTCCAGATCGACCTCGCGCCCAACCAGACGCGCATCGTTACCGTCGCCTACGGAGACCAGGCCGCCATTCTGCGGCTGCGCAGCCGCTATCCCCAGCGCACCGAGGCCAGGTTCGCCACGCGCTACGAAGGCCTCGGGTGGGAATCCGAAGAGACCGCCTGGCGCATCTATTTCGACAAGCGCAACGCCATCGATCTCTATGGCAAGCGCCGGCCCGGCCTGTACCTGGGCCTGTTTGCATCTCCGCAGTACGTCTACCACCTGGAGACGCCGCTGGGGCGGGACATCTTCAAAGTGGAGCCCACGCGCGGCATCGGCTCGATTACCGCGGTGATCGACGGCCAGGCGCAGCCGGTGGCGGACGTTGGCGAGCGGAAGTGGCGCGTCCTGGCGAGCGGTCCGGTGCGCTCCGTGGGAGAGATCGAATACAAGTCGTGGAAGATCGGCGGCCGCACCGTGGACCTGGTGAGCCGCTTCACGCAGTGGGCCGGCGAGCACGGTTTCCACCACCGCATCGCCATCGGCGATTCCCAAGGCCTGACGCTGGCGGCCGCCGCGCCCAAGAAACCGGGCATCGACCGGTTGGAACCCGCGCCCAGTGCGGCCGTCGAAGCCGTGGCCACGTGGGGGCACCAGGTGGTGGCGCCCGGCGCCAAGGCCATGACGGTAGAGCTTCCCGATGAGAACCTGGGCGTGGCGGTTTTCATCCGCAAAGACGAATCGGCCGGGATGCTCACAGATGCCGCCAATTACCTGATCCGGCTGGCGCCGCGGAACGGCGTTGCGGAGTGGTATGCCGCGGCGATCTGGGACCAGGAAGGCACCGAGAAACTCATCGCCAATTGGCGGACCCCCGCCGAGCGGGCCATGGGCGGTACGCTGGCGCCGGTGAATTCCGCGCGGCCCACCCGCGAGCGCTTCCTGGCTTACGTAAACCAGACGAGCGAGCGGCTCGCGCAACCGGCTCGGATGGAAGTCTTATCGAAAGCCGCCGCGCCGCAATCGGCGCCTCCGGACACGCTGGAAGCCGCCGCGCATCGCACTTACGCGCAGGCCATCGCGCTGCTCGAACAGGCGGCGGATCGCACCGCGCGCCGGTACGAGCCGCTAATCGCGGCCAACACGCCCGGGTCGGCCGAAAAAACCGCGGGCGGCGGATTCTTCACCGAGGGCGACAACTCGACGGGCGAGTGGAAAGACCAGAAGGGCTACTTCTGGACTGGCTCTTTCTGGCCGGGCGAACTCTGGAAGCTCTACGGCTACACGCACGACGAACGATACCGGAAGTGGGCCGAGCTGTGGACCTCGCGCCTGATCGGCAATGAGAGCAAGCAGAACCACGACACCGGCTTCCTGAACTATTACTCCTCGGTTTTCGCCTATGAAGCCACCAAGGGCGCCCAATATCGCGCGGGGGGCTTGCGCGCGGCCGGGCGGCTGAAGGAGCTTTACAACCCGCTCATACAGCTTGTGGCCTCCTGGGGAGTCAACGGCGACGACACCATTATCGACACCCTCATGAATCTCCAGATCTGGTGGTGGGCAACGAGGGAAACCGGCGACCGGCAGTGGCTGGAGCTGGGGCGCCAGCACGCGCTGCGATCCGCCGCGTGGCTGGTGCGCGACGACGGCTCGACTATTCAGTCGGTGCACTACAACCCGGGTGACAATCGCCAGAGGTTCTTTTCGAGCGGGCCCATCGACTTCCCCAACCACACGCCGCCGGGCGAGATCGTATTCACGCACACGCACCAGGGCCTTTCCGCCGATTCCGCGTGGTCGCGCGGCCAGGCCTGGGCGGTCTACGGCTTCACGGAGGCGTTCCGCGCCACGCGCGAGCCGCAATTACTGGCCGCCGCCGAAAAGACCGCCGCGTTCGCGCTGGATCGTCTCCCCGAAGATGGCGTGCCCTGGTACGATTTCTCCGACGAGGGTGTCTTCTTCCGCAACCGCGATTCTTCCGCGGCCGCCATCCTGGCGGGAGGATTGCTCCGGCTTTCGGAGCTGACCCCCGATTCCGCCCGCGCGGCGCGCTACCGCGGCGAGGGCGCGCGCATTGTGCAGTCGCTGATCGACCGGTACCTGACACCGTCCGGCATCTTGCGCCACGGGTGCAGCACGCGTCCGGCGGACGTCACACTGACCTACGGCGATTACTACTTGGTGGAAGACCTGGTGTGGCTGGAGAGCCAGAGGTAACCGCTTCAACCACAACGTAGCCCATCCGAGGTCCAAAAATCCTGTGTGGACAGGATAGGATTGCCGCCGTGAAAACGATATGAATCGTAATGGAGGGACATTGCAGATGAAGAGGAATCGCGAAGTGGTACTAGCCGCTCCACGTGCACGTTAGGAAAGTTCTCCGCGGTCAGCGGATCGCTGGAATCGTAGCCGGGCAGGATTCCGACCAGCGTCCGGTCGCCGTGCCCCAGCGAAGGGCTGACGCGCAGCGTCGTTCGGCTCGAAGTAGATAAAGGAGAAGATACATATGAAGCTCAACATTAAGGCATTCGCGCTGACTTGCGGCATAGTCTGGGGACTGGGGCTGTTTTTCCTCACTTGGTGGATCATTGCATTTGACGGCTCCACAGTGGGCCCTACGCTCATCGGCAGACTGTACCGTGGTTACACGATCTCTCCCATCGGCAGCGCAATAGGATTGATATGGGCGTTTTTCGATGGCCTGATCGGCGGCGGAATATTTGCGTGGCTCTACAACAAACTAACGGGTTCCGCAGTGTCCAAATAAGCACGAGAAAGAGGGGCCGAACGTTCGTCTACTGTTCGCCTTTTACCCAAGGCGGGCAAAATCAAACTGAGGCGTGACGTTAGGCGCCCGGAATGCCTCGCCCCAGGAGATGCCCCGGAAATCCCCGGAAAGGGCCTCCCATGCGGCACCGATGTCCCGGAACTTTGGCGCCTACGCCGGCGTTCTTGTGGCTGACGTAAGATTCAAGAGGAATCGGAAGCGGCACGGTGCGATCCAACGAACCTCGACAACATCAAGGCGGCGTGCTTCGGGTGCTCCAATCGAAGGACGAGACCCGCGCCTTTTATGACAAGATCAGCGGCGTCTATGACCTCCTGGCCGAACGCAGTGAAGGGCCGGTCCGTCAAGCCGGCCTTGAAAAACTTGCCCTGACTGCGGGGGAACGTGTTCTTGAGATCGGCTACGGAACGGGGTGTTGCCTGGTGCAATTGGCAGCCGCCGTTGGGCCGGCGGGCATGGTATTCGGCATTGATCTCTCGGAAGGAATGCGGGCGCGGGCGCGAGAGCGAGTGGCGAAAGAACATCTGATCGGCAGCGTCGAATTGACTTGCGGCGACGCCGCGCACCTTCCGTATCCCGATGGCAGCATGGATGCAGTGTTGATGAGCTTCACGCTCGAACTGTTCGATACGCCTGAAATTCCACGGGTGCTGGCCGAGTGCAAGCGCGTGCAGCGCGCGGGTGGGCGAATCGGAGTGGTCGCGATCACCAAAGAGGGTCAGGAAGGATTCGCCGTCGAAGCGTACGAGTGGATGCACGAGCACTTTCCCAACCTTCTCGACTGCCGGCCGATCTTCGTCCGCCGGGCGCTGGAGGATGCCGGGTTCTCAATCAGAGACGCGGCCATCACGAAGATGTGGGTGCCGGTGGAGATCGTGGTTGCGGAAAAGGTCTCAGACAGCTCCGGTGCCGGGCGATGACATAAACCCACTCACGAAATGATGCTCTTGCGCACGGCGTAGAGGATCAGCTCCGGAATGCTGTGCAGGCCGAGCTTCTGCAAAATGTGGGTGCGGTGCGTCTCCACCGTAGTGAGGCTGATGTTCAGAAGACCGGCTACCTCCTTATTGGCTTTACCTTCGGCGACCAGTTGCAGGATTTCGCGTTCGCGATCGGTGAGCAGGTCGTAGCTGTCTTCCACCCCACGGCGTTCCATCTGGCGCACGTAATCTTCCTGCATGATGCGGCTGATTTTTCGGGTGAGGAAAGAGCGTCCCTGAGAGACCGCGCGGACGGCGTCGATGATGTCGCTGCGCAACGAGTCCTTCAACAGGTAACCTTTGGCCCCGGCTTTCAACGAGCGCAGCACATAGCTCTCGTCCTGGTGCATGCTGAGGATCACCACGGCGGTGCGCGGGTTGGCCGCGAGAATGCGGCGAGTGGCTTCAATGCCGTTCATATTCGGCATGGTGATGTCCATCACCACGACATCGGGTGATTGCTCCTCGGCGAGGCGCACGCTGTCGCGGCCGTCGTCGGCCTCGGCCACCACGGTCATATCGGGCTGCCGCTCAAGCAACGCTCGCAAGCCGTCGCGCACCACGGTGTGGTCGTCAGCCAGCAGAATGCGAATAGGCATCATGTAAGTTCGCCGCCACGAACTCGGCCACCGGCAGCTCGGCTTTAATCACGGTGCCGCGCCCCAGTTTCGAGTCGATCCGAAAGCTCCCGCCCAGGCGCCGGACTCGTTCCTCCATGCCGAGCAGGCCCAGCCCGCGGACGAAGCGGGTGTCAAAACCCGCGCCGTCGTCGCGAACCGTGAGAAGCACCCGATGGTTTTCGCGTCTGACCACCACCTCGGTCGTGCGGGCATTGGCGTGGCGGCTGGCGTTGTTCACGGCCTCCTGCACCAGGCGGTAAATGCAGGTCTTGTGTTCGTCGGGCAGATTGTTGGCGGCGTCATCGGCCTCCACTACCACGTCGAGCCCGGTACGCTTGGTCATCTCGCGCGCGTACCAGTTGAGCGCGGGGACCAGTCCGAAATCGTCGAGCATAGACGGACGGAGCAGCAGGGCGAGGTCGCGCACCTCGTTGACGGTCTTTTCCGCAAGCGTCCGGATAGAGGCTAGGTGATCGCGCATTTCGCCAGGATCCTCCGAGCACGCCGCGCTTTCCGCCTCCATGAGAACGGCCGACAGCGACTGGCCGACTTCGTCGTGGAGTTCGCGGGCGAGCGTGCGGCGCTCGTTCTCTTGGGCGCGCAGGAGCCGAGCGGAGAGCTCCTGCAAGTCGGCGCGAGCGCGGGCATTCTCTTCCAGGCGGCGTTCCAGCTCGCGTTCGAGACGGAGGGTGTAGCCGATGGTCAAAAGCGCCAGCACCAGGCCGCCGGCCAGGGTGATCCCAAAAGTGAGGACTAAAGACCGGCGCAGGCCGTCGGACGAGGCTGCCAATTGTTCCTCGGCGCGGCTCAGGCCGCGCTCGTTCACGGCCTCAATGCGGTCCGCAATCTGAAGCATGGCGGTGCGGCGCGGGACCAGCTCATCGTAAAAGAACGAGTATCGGAGGCGGTTGCGTTGCTGCGGAGACCATGCCACAGTGCGGTCGAGCACGCCCCAGTAGGCCTCGATTTCCTTCTGCAAGGCCAGGAAGGGCTCGCGCTCCTCGGCCTCCAGGAACCGCGAGTAGCTCTGAAGAGCGGCGTGAGTATCGCGCTCCAGGGCGGTCAGGCGCTGGGTCTGCGCTTGTGCGCCGCTGGTGTCCGGAGACAGAAGAAAGTCGCGGACGTATGTGCCGGACAGATAGATCTGGGCGCGGATCTGGTCAAGAGCGCTGAGACGCTGGAGAAATGCCTGGCGGATCTGGGTGTCCTGGTGACGGACGCGGTCCAGCACAACCAGCGTGCCGGTGGCTGCGGCGACGATGAAGACCAGCAAGCCCCCGAAGCCCAGGGAGAGCACCAGCCACGCGGGCCAGCGTCGAGTCCCGCCGCTACTCCCCTCCAACCCGCCCACGCGGGACCATTCGGGCATCTCGCGTCCTTTCAACCACAGTGTAGTCAATCCGGGCGCGTAAAAGAATCCTGTCCGGACAGGATAGGATTGCCGCGGTGAAAACGGTATGAATCGTAATGGAGGGACATTGCAGATGAAGAAGAATCGCGAAGTGGTACTAGTCGCTATCGCGGCGATATCCTTGATGTTCGCCGTAGCGTGCAAGAAGAAAGAAGCCATGAAACCGGCGCCGCCGCCGGCGCCCACCGCTACGGCTCCGAGCGCTCCTGTGCAGGCCGCAACGCCCATGCGGTCCAACCCCGCGCCGACCCAGACGGCAACCGCGCCCGCTCCGCGCTATCCGAATGCGGCGACACGAGCGCGTATCGACCAGCTTCTGGCCAGGATTGAGGACGCCTACTTCGACTACGACAAGCACACCTTGCGTCCCGATGCGATCAACGCGCTCCAGGCCGACTCCACGGAACTTCGCGACATCCTGAAGGATTATCCGGATTACAAGCTGACCATCGAGGGCCACTGCGACGAGCGCCGCTCGGCCGAGTACAACCTGGCGCTGGGCGATGCCCGGGCGAAGGCCGCCAAGGACTACCTGGTCCAGGTGGGCATCCCCGGCGACCAGCTTTCGATTATCAGCTACGGCAAGGACCGGCCGGTGTGCGAGGAGCACGACGAGGCCTGCTGGCAGAGAAACCGGCGGATCCACATCGTGGCGGAGATGGCATCGCGGTAAGGGCCTGTGTGGGGCCAGGCATGCCCGGCGCCTACCGCGACAGGGCGGCCAGTACGCGGTCCGTGGCCGGATCGATCCCGGACGCCGCACCGCACAGTCTCTGGCTGGCTGCCCACAGCTCTTCCGCCAACGAAAGATCGGACTCGGCGGCACTGTCATACGACCGGCGAGCCGGATGGCGGGCCAGCAACTGGCGCGCGGTGTCCGCCCAGGTCCGCAGAGACCGAGCGTCCGCGGACTGGGCTACCTTCGGAAGACACTGTTCCACCGGGCCAAGGATGCCCTCCAGCAGCGCGGTGCTGCGACGGTACCGTTCCGCCGGGCCTATCCCGCGAATGGTCGGATCCAGATCTAAAATCCGCTCGCAAAGCGCCAGCTCCTGTTGGGTTGCCGCATCGGAAGGGTTCAACCGTATGGCGGCGCGAAAGGCCTCGCGCGCGGGGACGTAGTGCTCTTCGGCGAATTCGGCCGCTCCCAGGCCGGAGTATGCTTCCGCATCGCGATCGTTCTCGCGCACCAGACCGCGGAATACGTCCGCCGATTGCCGGGGCGAGCCGTAATCGAGCAATAGCCGGCCGACGCGCTTTCTGGCGGCGGTATCGTGTGGAACAAAACCAATAATCGCCTGCAACTCCGCGGTGGCCTGGGTCTTCAAGCCGGCTTTTTCCAGGAAGGCGGCCAGCTCAAAGCGAGCCTGCACCTGGTTGGCCACCTGATTGGCGGGCCAGGAGCCGTAAATCGCGCGGTGGTAACAGGTGACGGCGTCCTCCGTCCTCTGTTGCTGAGCCGCGATTCTGGCCAGCCCGAGATTGGCGGGGCCATTAGTGGGGTCGCGACGCAGCACCTCCTCCAGGTACACGGAGGCTTCCTCGAGGCGGCCGGTTTTCACCAGCGTGAGGCCCAGGGCGAGCCGGTATTCGCGGTTATCGGGTGACACGGAAAGCGCGTTTCGAAACTGCTCGACGGCTTCCTGGTTGCGGTCATGCAGGACCAGATCGTTGCCCGCCTTGAAGTACCGGTCGGCCCGGGCCGCGCGCTCGGAACGGTAGTAGTAGCCGAGGAAGCCCACCAGCAGCAGCGCGGCGAGCGTGGCGGCAATCAGGCCGGGCAGGAACCCACCCGAGCGGCGAGTCACCGAATGCGCCGGTTCCGGAACCGCTTCTTCCTCGCCGGTCACGCCATAGGCGCGCAGGATGCCGTTGAGAGTGACCACGCCCCGCAGGTTGCGAAGGTTGGTCCGGCTCACTACCGGCAGCACGTTCAGCTTGGCTTGCGCCATGTGTCGCAAGGCCGCATCCAGCGGCTGATCCACGTGCAAGTGAGGAAAGTTCCCGGCGGTGAGCGGCGCGCTGGAATCGTAGCCGGGCAAAATCTGGGCCAGCGTCCAGTCGCCGTGCCCCTCGGCCACATGCTTCTGCAATTGAGCCAGGGACACCATGCCCAGGAGGCCCTGTTCGCCCACCACCGGGGCGGCATTTCGCTCTTCATCCAGAGACCTGGCGGCCTCATCCACCGTGGCACTGGCGGGAAAAACGTTTTCGGCGGGGGCCAAGGCGCTCCAGACGACCGGCATCTCCTGGCGGTCGCGGGCTCCCGCGGGCAGGTGAATGCCATCCTGGTGCTGAAGAGCCTCATAGATCGGTTCCCGTTGCAGGCGGTAGGAGATGTAAAAGCTGATGAGGTTGGAAATCATGAGCGGCACGATGATGGAGTAATCGCGCGTCATCTCGAAGATCATGATCACGGAAGTGAGTGGAACGCGGACTATGCCCGCGAAGGCCACTCCCATTCCCACCAGGGCGTAGGCGCCGACGCTGCCGGTATAGTCCGGCAGCAGGTGGTGAGCCACGCTGCCGGCCGCGCCGCCCATCATGGCCCCAATGAAAAGACTGGGGCCGAAGATGCCGCCGGCATTGCCCGTGCCGTAGCAGGATGCGGTGGCGATCAGCTTGAGCGGCACCAGCAGGGCCATCAGCCCGATGGCCATCTGGCCATTCAAGGCCAGGCTGACATTGCCGTAACCGACGCCCAGGACCTGCGGCACAAACCATCCCATCACGCCCACCAGCAAGCCCCCCACCGCCGGCTGCGCCCACTCGCTCCACTTGGGCAACTGCATAAAGCGCTGCCGGATGAAGAGCAGCAGCTTGACGAAGCCCACGGAAACGAGGCCGCCGATGAGACCCAAGGCGGCATAGAAGAGGAACTCGACGGGGTGAATGAGTTGATAGGCGGGGACGTGAAACAGCGGCTCGTCGCCGAGCAGCAGGTGGAGCACGATCCACGAAGTGGCCGAGCTGAGCACGATGGAACCCAGCACCGGCGCGTGGAGATCTCCCATCACCTCCTCAAGCGTGAAAAGGACCGCGGCCACGGGCGTGTTGAAGGCAGCCGCCAGAGCCGCCGAAGCTCCGATGGGCACCAGCGCACGGATCTTATCCGGTCCCAGTCCCAGCCGCCGGCCGAAGACCGATGCCAGACCCGATCCGACCTGAACCGACGGGCCTTCGCGGCCCAGCGCGATGCCGGATGCCAGCGAGACCGAACAGCAGAAGAACTTGCCGACCACCGTCCGAAAGCTGATGAAGCCGTCGCGGAGGAACAAGGCGGCTTTGGTCTGCGGGATTCCGCTGCCACGGGCGTTGGGAAAATAGCGCCAGAGCAGATACCCGGTGAAGAGCGCGCCGGCGACCGGGATCACCAGCCGCCGCCAGGCCGCGCCGCCCGCCGGATACATCCGGGAACCGAGACTCTCGGTGAGGTAGATGAAGGCCGCGACCACCAGGCCAACCACGGCGCCGATGATCAGAGTCAGGACGAGAAGGACTTTATCTTCGTGCTGGTGAAGCCACTCCGCGTCCGACCAGTTCTTCACGCGGTGTTTCCAGCCGAGGTGCGATTGGGGCGAGATCATGTCCGCATAAATTCCCAGGACTTACTGTTCAGGTTAACAAAGACAGGGCGCGATGCGAAGCGGCGTGCGCCGTCAGAACAGCCGGTCCTGCTTCCTCAGCGTTCCGAAGCTGCCGATGTTGGCAACCGTAAACGCCATGCGCCACTCGCTCCTGTCGAGCACGCCGATATTATACCGGTGATACTCCACGCTTAGCCCGCAGCAATCGGTGTTGTAAGTCACCTGCGTCGTGGAGTACTGGATCACCGCCTTGCGGTAATCGTAAACCGCCATCACGCCGGCATTCCATCCGCGGTGGTTGGGGTCGCCGAATCCCGTCCGGAGCTGGAACTGGTTGGCGGCGGGCGCGAGCGCCGGGTCGTTGTGCACCTCGTTGTTTCCCGCCGAAACGAAGTACTTCTGCCAGCGGTAGTCCACCGAAAGCGTGCTGTCCACGATGCCGTGCTGGCGGGGATCGTAGTCGGCCTGCCACTGGATGCCCAGGCCGTTGATCGGGCTGATGCGCAGCAGTGAAACCACCGGCGAGGTGCTGCGCGGCCCCACCAGAAACGCGTAGGCCGTCAGATCGGCCGTGCTCTCGAACACGTTGCGCACGCCGGGCGACCAGCGCGCCGCCGAAAGTCGGATCGAAGTAGCGTTTCTGCATCAACTCCCAGGTGAAGATCTCCTGCACCGAATCGCCGCGCTTGGCGTAGATCCGGTTGGTCAGCGAGAGCTCCAGCTCGTTGGTGTTGGACAGCAGGTCGGTCTCGTCGAAGCGGATGAAGCGGTTGAAGTCGTCTCCGATCCCGGTCACGTAACGGTAGGTGGCGCGCGGCTCGATCACGTGCTTGAGCTTGTCGCCGAAGATGGTCTTCTTGTTGAAGACGCGCGCCAGCGAGGGGAAAATCAGGTCCAGCGAAAAATCGCGCGCGCTGCGCACGATGTTGGTGCCCACCACCTGGTAACCGGTCCTGATAGGGCGCCTGGGACTCGCCGTAATAACGTCTCGTCGATGCCGATGCTGGGCACCAGGTGGAAGTTCCACCAGTGCAACGCGCTGGTGACGTGCGGCGCCAGGTTCAGGCGGTTCATGAACTGGCCGGTTTGATATGTGTCGATCAGGGCAGTCGGGTTGGTAGTGCTGTTGAAGATCGGCTCGGAGCGGTACAGCAGCCCGGCGGCGGACTCGAAGGAAAACCACAGCGGCACGCTGCTCCAGATCCGATGGTCGCGGCTGGTGAACTCCGCTTCCGGCAGCTTGCGGATGGTCACCGCGTTGGCCACGTAATGCGTATTGCCGGTGGCCGGATCGGTGATCGGCACTTCGATCGGATTGAAAATTCTGCAGGCGCGCGAAGATCGCGTTGAACGTGTAAGTGCGACCAGTTCTTGTTGATGAAGCCGACCGAATGGATTTCCGAGCCGATCGGCCTCGTTGTAGGATTGCGTCCATTCCTGCCGGAAGCCGGAAGGAGGTGATGTAGTTGATGGCGCCCCGCGCCGTCCAGCCGTCGCCCAAGTCCGACTTTCCCATCGCGTAGAGGCTGACGCCGCTGTACTTCTGCGGGGGGTTCCCGCTGTTCGGGCGCGCCGCGGTCCTGCACGCCGTACAGGATGGCGTCGAAATCCGTGCCCGGCGCGCGGCTTGCCGCGGAAATCCACGTGATGCGCGAAGCCCTGGCGGTGTAGTCCTGAACCGGTAAGTCACATCGTAGCTGCGGTTGATGGCCCAGTAGTAGCCGAGCCCCAGCATGAAGCCGCGCTGCGAGCTGTGCCCGATGTTGGGAGCGAGGAAACCGCTCTTGCGCGGCTCCTTCTCCAGCGAATGGTAGAAGAAAGGCGTGTAAAACAGCGGAATCTTGCGCAGCAGGAACATGCAGCGGTAAGCCATGGCGCGCTGGCCGGGGATGATATCGAACTTGGGACCGCGCAGCCGCCACCACGGGTCGGGCAGCTTGCAGTTGGTGATCCAGCCGTTATAGAGGATGTACTTTTCGCCGATGCGCTCGGCCCACTCGCCCTCAAAATGGAATGGGCTGTTGGTGGTGAGCATGCCGGGACGCGCCGACGATGCGCGGGTGGATTTCGCCGCGCACGTCGTAGAACTTGCCCTTCTGGTCCTCGGTGTTGTACTCCAGGTGGTCGGCCCAGATCTGCTCGTTGCGTCGAAATCGCGGAAGTAGACGTGGCCGCGGCGTGGACGTCGCCGGTGCTCTCGTCGTACTCGATATCGTCGGCGCGGAAAAGCATCCGGGAGTCTTCCATCTCGGCGGGCTGCCCGTGCAGTTTATGCACCGTGCCGTCGGTTTCGCAGATCTCGCACAACAGGTTCCACTCGCCGAGGGGAATGCGATTTCGGCGGCACGGCCGGGGGTGGGGCGGTCGCGGCCGGAGGCGGATTCTGAGCGGCGGCCCCGGCGCATAAGATCAGTGCCGCCAACACTGTAAGGAGGAAAGGATACGTATTACTCGAAGAAGATTTTTCGTGACAAATTTGCGACCGTTGTGTTAAGAAGAGTGTGAGAGCGTTTCGGATGGAGCCCCAATCGCTGAAGTTAACACACTTCCGGAGGCTCATGTTGCGGGTGCTGTAAGGGTTTTTTTGCCGAAGCATGACGTGCGGATACTGCGGTTCGCGTAATCGCGAGGGAGAACATCGGTGCCGGCGTGTGCGGCCGCAGGCCGGGCGACACACTGACCGGGGAGTTTACTCTGCCGCGCACGGACGGCGCGCTGGCCGCCAAGCTGCGGCCGGCGGCCACAGCGATCCGCCGGAGCCATCGGTGCGCAGGCGGGTCGCGGACCGGAAGCCCGACATGGAGCGCGCGGTGCAGGGTTCCTTGTTTCAGGAAAGATCGGCTTCCAACGTGATTCCTTTCGATTCCTTCGCTCCCTCACCCGGCGCCCCGCCGAAGCCGCCTCCCAAGCCCGCGAGCGCCTCGAAGCCGGTGTCGAAGCCGCCGGCTCGCCGGGCTCCGCGCGTGCCGGAAGGCCAAGGCAAGCTGGACCTTCTCCCGGCCATTCCGGCGAAGCCGCGCACCTTGCGCACCACGGTGGAAGCCGGTCATCTGCTGCGAGGCATCGGTCGCCGGTGCCTCTGCACCGCGCCCTGGCCGCCGCCATCGACTGGACCATGGTTCTCATCGGGTACGGCCTGTTCCTGGCGGCGTTCTGGCTGTGGCGGCGGCGCTTTTGTGCTGAGCAGACCCAATCTGCTGCTCTTTGGCGGCGCGCTGCTGCTGGTGGGCTTCACCTACGGCCTGTTGTTCGCCATCGCCGGCACGGAAACCGCCGGGATGCGCTGGACGCGTCTGCAGGTCCTCACCTTCGACGGCTTCCCGCCGGACGGCGGGCAGCGCCTGCTCCGCTTTGCGGGCGCGTGCCTGAGCATCTCGACGGTGGTTGGCCTGTTGTGGTGCCTGGCCGACGAAGAGGGGCTTACCTGGACGGACCACATTTCCGGCACCTTCCCGACGCCCCGCGAATCGGATTCGCACGTTTTCCGCCGGCGGTAAACTGGAATTATCCGCGCTACGCGCCCACTGCACTGGAGTCCTGCAAGCATGAACATCCAATTCGACGAGAAGAACCTGCTGGCCGACATGGTTGGCAAAGCCAACGGTATCAGCCGCTCCGAAATCGAGCGCTCCACAGGGAAGGCTCTGAAGGCCCTGAAGTCTTTCCGCCGGCAAAGCGATGAAGGCCGCTACGGGTTTGCGCACCTCCCTTTCCAGGCGCGCGTGATCCAAGCCATCGGCCAGTACGCGGCGGAAGCGCGCGGCAGTTTCGACACCGTGTGCGTGGTCGGGCATCGGCGGCAGCGCGCTGGGCGCATGGGCGCTCGACTGCGGCATTCGCGGCCCGCATCCCGTGCAGGGCGCCTTCACCCCGGAGCACCCGCGGCTGGTGATTCTCGATAACGTCGATCCCTCGTTCACCGCAGCCGCGCTGGCTTCCATGGACCCGCGCCGGACGCTGGTGGTGGTGATCGCGAAATCGGGCGGCACCGCCGAAACGGTGGCCACGTTCCTGATCGTGCGCGACTGGCTGGAGCAGGCGCTCGGCCGCCGCAAAGCCGCGCGGCGCATTGTGGCCGTCACCACCGAGGGCAAAGGCGACCTGTTTGCGCTCTCGCAGGCCGAAGGCTACCGCGTTTTCGGCATTCCCGAAAACGTGGGCGGCCGTTTCAGCGTGCTCTCGCCCGTCGGCCTGGTGCCCGCGGCGCTCATCGGCATCGATATCCGCAAGCTCGCGCGCGGCGCCATGCGCATGACGCACCTCTGCTGGCAGCCGGACCTCGGCGAGAACATCGCGCTGCGCGCGGCGCTCTGCCACTGGCTCATCTGGACCCGCAAAGCCAAGCCCATCCAGGTGGCGTTCCCTTACTCCAATCATCTGTGGGGCACGGCCTTCTGGTTCCGCCAGCTTTGGGCCGAATCGCTGGGCAAGGCGCGCAACCGCGCGGGCGAGGTGGTCCATACCGGCCAGACCCCGGTGGCCGCGCTGGGCACCACCGATCAGCACTCGCAAGTGCAGTTGTACATCGAAGGCCCCAACGACAAGGTCTTCACCTTCTGGGCCGTGGCGAAATTCTCCTCGGCCGGCAGAATTCCCGAGCGCCGCTTCAACCTGCCCGCGTTCGACGCGCTGGCCGGGCAGTCGCTGGCGGAGTTGATCGATGCCGAGCGCCGCTCCACCGCCGCCGCCCTGGTGGAGAACGGCCGCCCCAACTGCACCATCACGCTCGACCGCGTGGACGAAGAGCACCTCGGCGCGTTTCTGCAAATGATGGAGTTTCAGACGGCCTTCATGGGCGAGTTGCTCGACATCAACGCCTTCGACCAGGAAGGCGTGGAGTTGGGCAAGAGGTTCACCTACGGCCTGATGGGCCGCGAAGGCTTCGAGAAATACCGCCGCCAGTTCACGGCGTACGAGAAGAAACGCAAGAGGCTGTAGATCTATTTGGGGCAGGGGCTTCCGCCTGCCAACGGTTTCAACAAAAAAACCAAACGTATGATGCTACTGGTTTGGGGATGACGGAGCCGGCCGCCGCCCACCTCTCACCGTGACGTACCCGGCGGCAATGACGGTCGGAACGTAAAACCACCCTACCGACGCCCCGGAGATCAGCACCCCGGCCAGCAGTATCAGGAGTCCCAGGAGCCGTACCCACATCCTTGGATGCGCCGCCGACAGAGCCGCCCCTAGCATCGCGATTTGAAACACGATGAACCTGCCGGGATAATCCGGTTGGTTGGTCCAGACCATGGCGCCAGTCACGACATCGGTAACCGCCGCCAACACCGCGGGAAGGAATCGGACGATTCGCATGAGCTTGCCTTGTCTTATTGGATCGTCCCCAGCGTGTCTGCGGTTCACCGATCCAGCGGTTCTTCGTATGATGAGAACATGATTTGGGAGAAGGAAGGCAGTTCGTTGGAAATTCGGACCCAGGGTCAATTGCCGGATGGACGGCCCGCACTTGACGAAATTGTGGCGCAAGGCGCTTTCGTTCATTTGGAGCAGATGGCTCACGACCACTGGTGGATGGGTCTCGAAGCCGGTGGAAAGTATTTCCATCTGAACTTCGGAGTCCAGGATGGGCGCTTATGGGTTCATCTGTCCGACCAGGGCGAGGAAAGCACGGAATGGGAAGGCGACAGCCGGGAGAGGCCGATTCCAGGGTTCAATGGTGCGGATGATAGGACTTGAACCTACACTCCCTTGCGGGAACTGGAACCTAAATCCAGCGCGTCTGCCAATTTCGCCACATCCGCACGCACTGAAAGAATTATAGCGTGGGCCAGCCTGGCGCGCCACGCGCCGTTCCCATTTGACAAGCGGAGCGCCGCCCGATAACGTTGACCCAAAGGAGAACACTGATGTTGAATTCTAAGACGGGCATCCAGCGGCGGAACATGTTGGGGATGGTGGCCGGCACGGCCGCTCTCGGCGGGTTGCTGGCCGATGCAGCCCGCCGGCGCCCAGTCGCCGCAGCCCGGCGGCGTCAACCGGAACTCCGCGCCCAGCCAGTTGCGGATCACCGACATGCGGGCCATCCGCATCGCCACCAACTACGACTATCCGATCATCCGCATCGACACCAACCAGGGCGTCTACGGCCTCGGCGAGGTCCGCGACGCGGGCAACGAGGGCATGGCGCTGGTGCTCAAGCCGCACATCGTGGGCAGGAACCCGCTGAACATCGAGCCCATTCTGGACAGCATTCGCAACTTCACCAACCAGCGCCGCTTCGGCGGCGGCTACAGCGCCCTGGATATCGCCTTGCACGACATCGCGGGCAAGGTGTACGGCGTGCCGGCCTGGCGGCTGATCGGTTCCCAGTACCGCAACCGCATTCGCTGCTATTGCGACACCACGGAAAGCACCGATCCCAAAATCTACGCCGCCCGCATGGTCGCCCGCAAGAAGATGGGGTTCACCTTCTTCAAGATGGATATCATGCCCGCGATGATCCGCAACCGGCCCGGCGGGCTGAACACCCGCGGCGTGGCCACCGACAAAGGGCTGCAAATGTACGGCGAGCATATTCAGGCGGTGCGCGACGCCATCGGCTGGGACCAGCCCCTGGCGGCGGACCACTTCGGCCCGCTCGATGTGAACGACGCCATCCGCCACGCCCGCTTTTTCGAGCAGTACGAACTCGCCTGGGCCGAGGATCTCCTCCAGGTGGGCACGCTCGGTTCCGGAGACGCCCCCAAGAACTGGCGCGCCTACAAGGAAATCAAGGAATCGACCGTCACGCCCATCAACACCGGCGAGAGCCTTTTCGGCCTGGAGGAAGGATTCCGCCCCTTGATCGAAAACAACGCCGTGGATATCATTCATACCGACCCGCTGACCTCGGGCGGCATGCGCGAAACCAAGCGGATCTCGGATTTCGCCTCCATGTACGGCATCCCCACCGCCATCCACTTTGCCGGCTCGCCGGTGGGCTGCATGGCATCCGTGCACATGATTGCCACCATCAAGGATTTCGTGGCCATGGAGAACCACGCGGTGGATATCCCGTGGTGGGGCGACCTGGTGACCGGGCCGTGCCAAGCCGATCATCCAGAACGGCTACATCCAGGTGCCCGACACGCCGGGTATCGGCGTGGAACTGAACGAAGAAGCGTGCAAGGCGCACCTGCGAGTGCCGGGGTACTTCGAGCCCACGCCGCAGTTCGACAAATACATTCTCGACGAATTCCGAACCGGCGGTCCGTATCCGCACCTGGATGAGAATGGCAAGCTGGTGAACACTCGCTAGCGTTACACCAGCCCTAAAAACTTCGGCTCATATCCCGGAAAAATGCCTTGCAACGACGGGTTGCCCATGTGGCGGGACACCAGTTCGCCCAGCACGTCGCGGAAATCCGTGGTGAGCGCCAGGTCGCGCCCTTCGTAAAGCTGCTCCTTTTCGAGACCGGGCCACTGGCCGTATACCTGGCCGCCCTTCACCGCGCCGCCCATTACGAACATGCAGTTGGCGTGGCCATGATCGGTGCCGCGGTTGCGGTTCTCGCGCGCCGTGCGGCCGAACTCCGACATGGTCACTAGTACCACGTCCTCCATGCGGTCGCCCAGCGCTGGTAAAAGTACGTAAACCTACACGCCACGCGGCGTTTGGAGACTACACTGAAGTATGGAGATGTACGTCATGCCCAGGTTTCTCGCACTTCTTGTCTGCCTGCCGCTCGCGGCCGCCGCGCAAATGACAGTTTCGCAGGGCACTGTCCAGGCGATTGGCAGCGCCACGATTTCCGTCCCCCCGGACCAAGCCCAACTCGACGTGGGAGTGGTGACGCAGGGGGCCACCGCCCAGGACGCGGGGCAGCAGAATGCCACCCTGACCACCACCGTGCTCAACGCTATCAAAGGCGTCCTGGGCACGGCCGGGACCATCCAGACCGTCAGCTACTCCGTATCGCCGCGTTACAGCACCACTCAGGGGCAGACTTCCCTGATTATCGGTTACACGGCCAGCAACACCGTCGAGGTCACCTCCACCGATCTCTCGCTCATCGGGAAGCTGATCGATACCGCCAACCAGGCCGGCGCGAACAGCGTTGGCAACCTGAATTTCGGCCTTCAGAACTCCGAGCCCGTCATGGAGCAGGCGCTGGGCCAGGCGGCCAAGCAGGCGCAGGCCCACGCCAGCGCCATCGCCGCCGGACTGGGCGCCAAGACCGGATCGGTCATCTCCGCCCAGGAAGGCGCCTCCGTGACGCCGATCGTGGCGCCCGGCGTCAGCGCGGCCTCCTCCACGCCCATCCAGACCGGCACAGTCAAGGTGACCGCCGACGTCACCATCGTCGTGCGGCTGATTCAGTAGCGGCAATGCGAATCGCAGCTCTACCGCATCACCGCCGACGCCTATACGATCACGATCAAGCTGTTCCGCGAGAGCTGGCGGCGGCGCGTGGCAGTGAACCACTACGACAACATCGCGCGCGCCATCGCCGCCAGCGCATCGGCCGGACGCTGGCCATCAATCCCGGTGCGATCATGGGCGCGGCCTTCTCAGCCGACGGCCGCAAAACGGACGCGGCGTCGACGTTCATGGTCTACGACACCGCCGCCGGAGAGGCCGCGGGGTTCGAAGTTTCAGGCGCCGGCGTTGTCCCAATAATCCCTTACGAAGCC
The DNA here is from genome assembly GCA_963768385.1 of Bryobacterales bacterium. GTDB lineage: Bacteria > Acidobacteriota > Terriglobia > Bryobacterales > Bryobacteraceae > Fen-178. The sequence continues at coordinate 427 of CAVYHQ010000007.1, read as the reverse complement.
TGACTGTTGGCCGCGACCAACTGGCTGTTTGTCGTGCTCCAGATGCCGGCGATGCTGCCGCCGGCCCCCAGGAAAAGCGCCGCCGAGGCCAGTGCCACGAAAGCCATCAATAGCGAATATTCGATAAGATCCTGGCCGCTATCGTCGGCCAGGAAATTCTTCAAAACTTCCATCATGGGGCCATCCTAAACGGCGTTGAACGAAACAGACAAGCCCCCTGAAGTTAACCTCTTAAGGGCTATTGCAGTTTACGAAACTTATTAGACCGCAAACTGGGGCCAGACACGGATTTCCGGCGCAGTTTGCCGGAAATTCGCTGTCTGTCCCCGGTTTGCCGCACCCAAAAATGGAGGTTCTGGTAGACTTCCACCGCGATTGCACTATTTTAAGCTTTCGGGTTACAGTCGAGCCGAAGGAGCGAGAAATG
>CAVYHQ010000006.1:0-744491 GCA_963768385.1 Bryobacterales bacterium | reverse complement strand
CAAATTGGTTTTTCCACGCCTTCTCGCGCAGCACAGCAACAGCCACCTGATTGCCGGGTTGGCATCGACTACGGCGACGCCACGCTCCGCCGATGCCCGCGTTCACGGTCCTCGCGGATCAATTCCACGCTGTTCGACATTGCCGGAAGAGAATCGACCAGCGCGCGGAGTTGTTCGCGATGGCATCGCATGCGCTGTCGCCGGCGAGCCTCCGCCAGGGTCAGCTCCAGTTGGTGGATACGAGTGTTGAAGCGGATCGCCATCTCACTTCGATGGTACCAACTTGAAACCGGGATTCGGCTTATCGCTGGCTTAACCCGCCGTCCACCGCCAGCGTTTGCCCGGTGATGAAGTTGGACGCCTTCAGAAAGTAAACCACGGCGTCCACGACCGGCCGGAGTGGTTGCGATCATCTTCTTGCCGCGCTCGTCGATGTCTTCGAACGGGATCACGCCCGGCGCCACCGAGTTCACCGTAATCTCCGGCGCGAAGGCCTTCGCTAGCGCGCGCGTCAGCATGATCACACCGGCCTTCGAGGCGCAGTACTGGGCGTGCTCCGCCCAGCGAGCAATTCCAGTCTTTCTCGGTGATTTCGAGCGGATCGAAACGGGTGAAGCGCGCGGCGCTGTTCACGAGGCCGTCGAGCCGTCCGAAGCGCTCTTCCACCTCCGCGAACATGCGGCCGATTTCGGCCACGCTCTCGACCCGCTGATCCAGCGGTGGTGTTACTCATAGTCTGTAGACTCATAGTGTCCGGACCCCCATCATGAAAGACGTGCACAGTCGGGATCCGGTCCTCGCCCAGGTTGGTAAGCGCATCAGAAGTCTCCGCGTGGGCAAGGGCATTTCGCAGGAGATGCTCGCAGAGAGATCGAGCCTCCACCGAACCTACATCGGCGGAGTGGAGCGGGGGCTTCGTAACCCTTCCCTCAAGAGTCTCCAAAGGATCGCAAAAGGCCTTGGCGTAGGCGTGGTCGATCTTTTTCGACCGCCAAGGATTGAGGTCTTCACAGCTAGAAACCAAGCGAATGGCGAAAAAGAAGACGAGAAAAGGTAAGACTGCCGCCGCCGCGAGCATACTCGACAAATACGAGCGACTCAAGCGGGTGCTCGGGCGCGCCGATGGCACTGTGCTGATCGCCGAGATCGTAAGTGAGTGCGCGTCATTCTTGGCGAGCGAGACTCGGGTGTTGCCATTGAAATCGCTCGTCGAAGGAAAGCGCTACTTCGCCTTCCGACACAAGGACGCCAAGGCTCGAACGTCGCGCCCGGTCAATGAAGATCTATACATCGCCGATCGACAGGACCTGTCTCAGCAACTGGAGAAGCTGAACGCCAATCCAGCGATGGATTGGCTCCCTGCGGATGAGTGCAACCGGTTCCTGTACACGCTCGCGATGGCCTTCTGCGTCTTCAACGATGTGACCTCCGATCAGGACAAGAAGACACCTGGTACCTACTTCGAACTGCTCGTCGGCCATCTGCTGGCGCTGACGTTCGGAGTCCAGCCCCGCAATCGGGTCGAAGTGCTGACTGTCGAGGATGAGCGCTCCACTCTGCCCACGGACTTCATCTTCGACCTCGGCCCGCGCCAACTGAAGTTCCACGTGCCGGTCAAGATCTCGACCCGAGAGACGGTAGTGCAGGTCTGGGCCCATCAGCGCATGCTGAACGGCGTCTACGGGGAAGGCCGATTCAAAGGAGTTCTGGTCGCTCTGGCCGAGACCAAGCTGGATTTGCAGAAGTTGGAGGTCGTAGAGATTTGCCTCCCCGACCAGTGGGCTGTGTACCAGCGCTTCGTTGCGAGGATGGACCGGGTCTACTACTTGGACCTTCCTGCCAGGTACGCTGCTCTCGCAACGGTGTTCCCTTACATACCGGTAAAGACCTTCGGGGCGTTCTTCAAAGAGAAGGAAGTCCTTATCAAGCCGCCCTCGCTCTGATTCACGGCCCGACCGGCGAGGGCGCGCCGCTTTCCAAGACAAGGTCCAGCCCGCCCTGAAGACCGACTCCTGGGGCCGCACGGTAATCGTCCTCCGCCGGCTGAACGATGCCATCTTCGACCATCAGCGTGTGACATATGGCGCGGCCGATCGCCTCACCCAGGGGTGGCGGAACCGCGTTGCCAACCTGGGAGCGAATGTCCCACCGCGTACCGCAGAAGCGAAAGTCGTCGGGAAACCCCTGAAGCCGACCGGCCTCCCGCGGGGTCAATGGCCTGTCCCGCAAAGGATGGCCGTATCGACCGCGCGTGAAGCTGTCAAAGCCCGCCGTGATAGTCGGCGCCTGCCCGTCGAGTTTGAGCCTGCCGTAAACGTCCGGCCAGCCGCCCGATCTTCGATCAACCTTCTGATGGCATCTCAACTGCAATTTCTCCGGGATGTCCCACCACCCGCCGCCTTGCGGTACATGGGAGAAGCGCTCGATGTTGATGGGAGTTACCTTCGCCCGATAGTGGTTGGGGTACTCAGGATGCTCGGAATAGTCGATCGGCGGCTCTGGAATTCCGTCTAGGGCCTCGCCAACCGTGGCCCACTTCTCGACCGTTGCCCGCGGGATCTGGAACCTGACTTTCACCCTCCTGGACTTGCCGACAATGATGAAGCGCACCCTGGTCTGAGCCAAGCCGTAGTCGGCGCAGTTGTAGAAGTGAGGGTAAAGATCGTAACCCCGGAGTTCCGTGTGAATGCGGCTTACGAAGTCCTTGCCACGCTTCTTGCCGAGTTGATCGACATTCTCAAGCAGAAAGAACCTTGGGGCGGTCTCGCGCACCAGCCTTGCAAACTCAAGCACCAGCTCGTTTCTGTCGTCACCGAGGTGGGCACCACGCTTCTGTTTGGAGAACCCCTGGCAGGGAGGCCCCCCGGCGAACAGGTCCAGGCGGCCGTCGAACCCCGCCTCTTTGAAGAGCTTCGCGCCGGTCAGATCCTCTGCGTTGGCACGGAGGCATCGCTCCGACAGGTTGCGTCTGAACGTCTCGACGGCGCACTCGCTGGCGTCGAAAGAAACCAGAACCTCAAATCCCGCCCGTCGCAGGCCAAGTGCAAGGCCCCCAGCACCACAAAACGAATCAATGCAAGTGTACTCGCGTCTCATACACCGAACTCTTCGGCCAGTTTTGAACCCAACTTTACAATATCCTTCGTTTCGCACTCCCACACAACTACCACTCGCCACCCCTGGCCGCTCAGCAAGCCGTAGTTCTTACGATCCCGGCTCACATTGTCACCGATCTTCTTCGCCCAGAACTCTGAGTTCGCCTTCGCCCTCGACCTGCCTTTGGCGCACTCGTGACCGTGCCAATAGCAACCATTAACAAATACCACGATCCTCCTGCTTCGGAGCACGATATCGGGCCTCCCGGGCAGATCGCTAGCAACCAGGCGGAAACGGAGCCCGAGACGGTGAAGGGTGGCTCGAACGAGCTTCTCCGGCTGCGTGTCCCGGCTTCGAATGCGGGACATGATTGCGCTCCGCTTCTCATGCGAGTAGATGTCGGTCATCCAAATCGTTACTCATAGTCTACATCATCCTGAGGCTCCGCGCATGCCCTCTCGATGGCACCAGAGACCGTGGGGCGAGGTATGCCAATAGTATGCCAGCCGGGCGGTTTTCGCTGCTCGGAGTCGATCTGCGATGGCCTGGCGCCGCCAGGGACGGAGACGATTCATTTCTGGCTTAGCCCGCCGTCCACCGCCAGCGTCTGCCCGGTGACGAAATTGGAGGCCTTCAGAAAGTAAACCACGGCGTCCGCGATCTCCCCCGGCGTGCCGCCGCGCCCGGCCGGAGTGGCTGCGATCATCTTCCGGCCGCGCTCGTCAATGTCCTCGAACGGAATCACCCCCGGGGCCACCGAGTTCACCGTAATCTCCGGCGCGAAGGCCTTGGCCAGCGCGCGCGTCAGCATGATCACCCCGGCCTTCGAGGCGCAGTAGTGCGCGTGCTCCGCCCAGGGGCGGATGCCGCCCAGCGAGCTGATGTTGACGATGCGGCCGCCGCCGGTCTTTTTCATGAGCCGCGCGCCGTTCTGGCAGCAGAAGAAGACCGCTTTCAGGTTCACGGAGTGAATGAAATCCCAGTCCTGCTCGGTGATTTCGAGCGGAAGGCGGCGGGTGAAGCGCGCGGCGTTGTTCACCAGGCCGTCCAGCCGTCCGAAGCGCTCTTCCACCTCCGCGAACATGCGGCCGATCTCGGCCACGCTCTCCAGGTTGGCACGAACCAGCGCCGCGCCGCCGCACTCCTCGGCCGTGTGGCGCGCTTCGGCTTCCGAGCGGTGATAGTGGATCGCCACCCGCGCGCCCTCTTCGGCCAGCCGCAGGGCGATCCCTCGCCCGATTCGCCGGGCCGCGCCGGTGACCAGCACCACGCGGCCGGCGAGACCTCTATCAGACGGTCGGCTCTCCATGAACTTCGATCTCCTCCGGGTCCACGCCCTCGCACGCCGGCTCGGGGAGCCGGCCGGTGAAATGCGCCCAAGCCCAGAATATCGCGGTGGTGGAGCTGAGCGCTCCGGCTATGGCGCCGATGGTGCGCGGGTTCCAACGCTCGGAAGCAATGCCCGCCAGCATCATCGAGATCATCATGACAGACCAGGTGGTCGATTCCATGGTGGCGAACACCCGGCCGCGGAACGCGTTGGGAACGTGGCGCAACAGTTGCGACATGTTCATCACTGAGCTGAACCCCACCCCCGCGCGCGACAGGGTTATGAACACCAGCGCCCAGGTGAAGCTGCGCATCTGGCTGAACAGGACATACGAACCGCCATGCACGATGTAACAGATCACAATGGAGCGTTTGTAATTGCTGAAGTTGAGACGCCGCCCGATGGTATGAGCGAGCGCCCCGCCGCACAACAGGCCCACTCCGGCGAAGCTCCAGATGGTGCCGAGACCGGCCGGGCCGCGATTGAAAACCAGCTCGCCGAAGACGGTGAACAGGATCTGCGCCGCGCCGCCGCCAGTGGCCCAGCCGACGTTGATCAGGGCGAGTCCGAGAATGAGCGGGGTGGCGCGCATATACCGCAGCCCCTCTTTGTACTCGTGCCATGGCCGCACCACTTCGGCTTCGGTCAGTGAGCTGCGCGGCGGGCGGAAGCCGTGGCCCGGCAGAAACAGCCGGGATATGCATAGCGCGGAGACCAGGAACGAAAGCGAGTTGCCGAAGAACGCCCACTGGTATCCGAACTGCATCACGCTGGCCCCACCCAGGAACGTGCCGATGGTGAGCGTGGTCCACTGCGTGGTCTGGGTCAGCGAATTGGCGGTGTGCAGCTCGTCTTTGGTGGCGATGGACGGCAGAATAGACGCGCGGCCGCTGGTGAAAAACGGCGAGGCCAGCATGAGCAAGGCGCTGAGGACATACAGCAGCCACGTGTCCGTGCGCCTTACCGTGAGGATGAACGCCATGGCCACCACCGCGCGGATCAAATCGCTGGCGATCATGACTTGCTTGCGATTCAGCCGGTCCAGCACCACCCCCGCCACCGGCCCAATCAGCACCGCCGGGATGGCGCGCGAAAGCATCACCCCGCTCACCACCAGCCCCGACTTGGTATGGGCCACCGCCAGGCTAAAAACCGCGATGTTGTTGAAGTGGTCGCCGATCTCGCTGACCACCTGGCCGGCCCACGTGTACCGGTAGTTGCGGTTGTCGCGCAGCAGCGAGACGAAAGCGTTCAACCGACGGACTCCTGGCGCACGGTGATGGCGCGGATGTAGTCGTGGTCGAGCGCGTAGCCGAAGCCCGGCTCGTCGCGAATGGCGATAGTGCCCCGCGGCGTGGTCTCGACGGCCGGCTGGATGATGTCGCGCTTCCAGTACCGCTGGCTCGCCGAAACGTCGCCAGGCAGCACGAAATTCGGCAGCGTGGCCAGCGCCACGTTGTGCGCGCGCCCCACGCCCGCCTCGAGCATGCCGCCGCACCACACGGGAATCCCCGCGGCCTGAGCCACGTCGTGCACGCGTTTGGCCTGGCTGAACCCCGCCACGCGCCCCAGCTTGATGTTGATGATGCCGCAAGCCCCCAGCTTGATGGCCTGCTCCGCGTGGTGCGCGGTGCGGATGCATTCGTCCAGGCAAATAGGGGTTTGGAGCTTTCGTTGCAGCTCGGCGTGGTCGATGATGTCGTCATGGCTGAGCGGCTGCTCGATCATCATCAGGTAGAAGTCGTCGAGCTGCCGAAGCCGGTCCGCGTCGGCCAGGGTGTAAGCCGAGTTGGCGTCGGCCATCAGCTTGATGGCGGGGAAACGCTCCCGCACCCTGCGCACCACTTCCACGTCCCAGCCCGGCTTGATCTTGATCTTGATGCGCTGGTAGCCCGCGGCCAGCTCGCGCTCGATCTTCTCCAGAAGCTGCTCGACCGTGTCTTGAATCCCGATGGAGACGCCGCAGGGAATCTCGCGTCTGGCCCCGCCGCCGATTTCCTTCCACAGGGGCATGCCATCGAGGCGGGCGTCGAGATCCCAGACGGCCGTTTCCAAGCCCCCGCGCGCCATGTTGTGGCCACGGATGTGGGCCGTCAGCGGGTACACGTCCGCGGCGCTCTCGAGCTCGCGGCCGAGCACGCGCGGCGCCACGTAATCGCGCAGAATCATCCACGCCGAGCCGGTCCACTCTTCGTTGTAGAAGGGGCTCTCGCCGGCCGTCACCTCGCCCCAGCCGGACGCTCCCTCGCCCTGCGCTTCCACCAGGATGATGTGGCGCTCGGTGGTGCGCCCGAAACTGGTTTCGAAAAAATGCACCAGCGGCATGCGGATCTGGTGCAGGGTGATGCGGTCGAGTTTCATGGCCATGGCTCCAAGAGGTAGATTCCCTCCGTTTCGCCGCGCTCAAAGCCGGTCACGGCAAGCCCGCGCTCGAAAGCGCGCTGGAATTTCTCGCCGTTAGTTTTCTGGATTTCACGCGCGCGGCCAAGGTCCTGGCTGCGAATCCGCGCCATATCGGCCGGGAAGACGATGCGCTCCTTGACGCGTCGCGCCACCGCTTCGCCTGCCAGGACGGCGCGCACGCGCGGCGAATCGAGCCACCATTCGGCGATGCAACGGTCCGTAGGCAGCCCGCCGTGCAGCGGGCTGTCGGTCACGCCGTACTGGTTTAAGGAGTACCGCCGCGCGATGGCTCCCAGCCGTTCGAGGTTGAAGAAAGCGTTCTTGAGCTCCAGCGGATCGAAGGTCCACTCGATCAGCTCGATCCCCCGCTCGAGGGCTTCCTCGCGCTGCCGCAGCTTGAGCCGCCGCCCGATTCCGGCATTCTGGTAAGCCGGCAGCACCCCCAGCATGTGGCTGTGCAAATACGGCCGCGGGCCCGGCTTGATGCCCGGCACGGCTATCAGGAACCCTACCATCTCACCGCCATCGTAAGCGCCGAACAGTTGCCCGCCCACCTTTCGGGACACCACGAAAGAGCGCAGGGGCAGCATCTCGATATCGGCGAACCCCCAGATGGTCTGTTGGAGGCGGACGGCCTCCTCGAATTCCTCGAACTGATATAACTGGCGGATCTCGATCACCGCTTGGCTTCCTGCCACAGCGCCTCCATTTCCTCGATATTGGCATCTTCCGGCTTCCGGCCGCGCTCCGCCAGCTTGCGCTCCATGTAGCCGAAGCGCTCGCGAAACTTGGCGTTGGTCCGGCGCAGCGCCTGCTCGGGATCGACCTTCACGAATCGCGCCAGGTTCACCAGCACGAACAACAGGTCGCCGAGCTCGTTTTCGAGTTGCTCCTGCGAAGCGTTGCGCCGCGCCTCGTCGAACTCGGCCAGTTCTTCCTGGAGCTTGTCGAGCACTTGGTCGGGATTCTCCCAATCGAAGCCCACGGCCGCGGCGCGCGAGGCGATTTGTTGCGCTTCGACCAGCGCCGGCAGCGCGCGCGGCACCGTGCCCAGAAGCCCGGCCGCTTCCCTGCCCTGGTCTTTCTTTTCCGCCGCCTTCACCTCGCCCCAGATGCGCTTCACATCGCCAGCCGATTCCGCCGATTCCTCCCCGAACACGTGCGGATGGCGCCGGACGAGCTTTTCATTGATGGCGTCGAGCGCATCCTCGATGCCGAACAGACCCTGCTCGGAGCCCATCTGTGCATAGAAGACGGCTTGCAGCAGGAAGTCGCCCAACTCTTCGGCGAGATCCTTCCACTCGCGCCGGTCGATGGCGTCGAGAACCTCGTAGGTTTCTTCGAGGGTGTACGGCTTGATGCTATCGAAGGTCTGTTCGCGGTCCCACGGGCAGCCGCCCGGAGCGCGCAACCTCGCCATGATTTCGACCAGTTTCTGGAATTTTTCGCCGACCGTGGAATCGGTTTTCATTCTTGGGGGAGCGATTTCCCCCAATGTAACACAGGGCGCAAAACGGACCAGCCGGCATGAACGCAGTACCGCCGGCAGAGATCCCCCAGATCGGTATCGTTGACCTGGGTGTCGCCGATTTGGAGCATGCGGCCCATGGTTCCGTTCTCCATTATGCCCGACTCCTGGGCGGGTTGTCTGCAAGATCGCCGCCCATTGTCCGGTTCGAAAAGTGTTCAGATTGACGCTGCTGACCCGTTTCGGCCGCCGAACATTATCGCCGATTCTACCTTTCATGATATAGTTAATGAAAGATAGAATTACTATGCCGATCAGCATTAAGAACGATCAAACCGAGATGCTTGCCCGCAAGCTGGCGGAACTCACAGGGGAAACGCTCACCGAAGCCGTTCGTGCCGCGGTGGCGGAGAGGTACGACAGGCTCCGCCGCGCCCGTTCGGGACGTTCCCTGGCCGGCGAACTCAATGCCATCGCGTTGCGCTGCGCGAAACGGCCGGTCGTATCGCCACTCAGCGCCGATGAGATCCTGGGTTACGACGAATCAGGAGTGCCGACGCGATGACTCTGGACACCTCCGCGGTTCTCGCAGTACTTCAGGATGAGGCCGAGAGGACTGAGTTCGTGTCGCTGATCGAGCAATTGTCCCGCCGTCTCATCTCGGCGGTTTCCGTGCTCGAAGCGGCCATGGTTTTGGAGGGCCGAAAGGGCGACGACGCCGGCTCCGACCTGGACTTGTTCCTGCAAAGGGCTTCGATCGAAACCGTGGCTTTCGATCAAGAACAACTTATGGTGGCTCGTATGGCCTTCCGGCGCTTTGGAAAGGGCCGTCACGCCGCGGGACTTAACTTTGGAGACTGCGCATCGTATGCTCTGGCGCAATGGTCCGGCGAGCCTTTGTTGTTCAAAGGGAGCGATTTTGAGGCAACCGATGTGCCCCGCGTAAGGGAGTAACGCGCGCGGCTTCGGGAGCAGTAACTAATGCCCGTAAGTCTTTTCCCCCGCTTCGATTCTCACCGCCAGACGGTTCTCCTGGGGAGGCAGGGGGCATGTGGCGTAGGGCGTGAATGCACAGGGAGGGTTGTAGGCCTTGTTGAAGTCCAGCACCACCTGGTTGCCGCGCGGCAGGTCCGTATCCAGGAACCGGCCTGCGCCGTAGGTCTCCTTTTCGCTGGTCTGGTCGCGAAAGATGAAGAAGAGGCTCGTGGCGGGCGCTTCAAAAACCGGATACAAGCGCAGTTCCTGGCCATGCAGGCGGAACACGACGTATCCGGGGCTGGCCATCGGCTCGGTCTGGCCCAAGACGTTGGCGATGGGGATCTTCCGCGGCTCGGCTACGAACCTGGCGGTCACGCGATACTCTTCGCTCGCGGGAAAGTAGTCAAGACCGTGGAAATCGCGGCGGGCCTGGCTGGCCGGGTCCCTCAACCGCATGCCGAATTTGGGGCCACGGTGGATTACAGACAGGCTCAGCCGTCCCACGGTGGCCGTGTCCCCGGAATCGGGCGAAAGCTGGCGCGTGTGTCCGTCCATAGTGACGGTCACTTTGCCGTTGCGCAGCTCGAACGCGCCGGCACGGGCGGGGCCATCGGGGAGCACGATGTCGTTGGAGGCATCCTTGCCGAAACGGTTGGATCCCTCGCGCAGCCAGAACAATCCGGCCACCGTGAGCCAGCTTCCGTCCCGGCGCAACTCCGCCTCGCGCGCGCGCCGCCACTGGGCAATTTCGGCCTGGTAAGTGGAAGCCGCGAAAAGCGCGGCCCCGGCCAGCAGCGCAAGTGGCGTTCGCCAAGCCATCAGCGTTCTCCCGCCGAGGCGATCAACTGCTCGAGCATTCCCGCAAACTCGACGGACTTGCTGTCTACCCGGTGCTTCAGCCGGTCCAGGTCGCGCTCGAGCGTGCGCAGTTTGTCAGCCAGGTGCAGGCAGGCCAGCACGGCGATGCGCGTGGAGTCGGCGTTGGGAGCTTTAGCGGCGATCGACAGCATCAACTCGTCCACGCTGGCCGCCACTTCCTCCACTTCGCGGGGATCGCCGGTGGCCAGCAACGTATACGGCCGGCTCAGGATGGTGACGCGAACGGGCTGTCTCTCGGGAGTGCTGCTTTCCATCCGGACCTCCGCAAGGCGGTGCGCTAACCAGCGCCCAGTTGGTCGATCTGCCCCAGCAGTTTCTCCACGCGGGCGCGGACCTGTTTCCGCTCCGCCTGGAGCGTCTTCATTTCGGCCGCCAGGCGCGCCGCCTCGGCCTTGGCGCCGGCAGCTTCCGCCACCGCGGCGTCTCTCTCCTGGCGCAACCGCGCCACCTGTTGGATGGCCTGCTGGATACGTTCTTCCAAACTGCCGAGGGAATCGGTCTCGGTTTCCACGGGACTCATACCTGGCTCACGCTTTCTCGAGGGCGGCTTTGGCCGTCCCCACCAACTGGCGGAACGCGGCGTCGTCGTGCAGGGCGACATCCGCCAGCGACTTGCGGTTGAGGTCCAGCCCGGCGGCCTTCAGCCCGTGCACAAACTGGCTGTAGGATATGCCGGCTTCGCGGCACGCCGCATTGATGCGGACGATCCACAGCGCGCGGAAGTCGCGCTTCTTATTCTTGCGGCCGACGTAGGCGAACTTGAGCCCGCGTTCCACGGCCTCCTGGGCCGCGCGATACAGCTTGCTCTTGGTAAGAAAGTAACCGGAAGCCTGTTTGAGCGTCTTTTTGCGGGACGCCCGGCGGTGGGTACCTCGTTTGACTCTGGGCACGTTTGATCTCCTTTCAGTAGTTGGAATCGATTGGCGGATCGGGCACGTGCCACGCGCTCCGTCCGCGCAAATCGCTCACCCCTTTCAGTAGGGGATCATGCGCTTCAGAGCGGGCTGATTAGACGGATCGGCCAGCACGCGCTGATGCAGTTTTTTCTTGCGCTTGTGCGGTTTCGAGGTCAAGATATGCCGTGCAAAGGCGTGACTGCGCATGACTTTGCCCGTGCCGGTCTTCTTGAACCGCTTGGACGCACCCTTATGGGTCTTGAGCTTCGGCATAAAAATTCCCTGGATCGGTTGAAACAGGTGAGACTTAAGGATTATAGCACAGCGGGGCGGCATTATAATTAATCGGACTGAGGAGTCCCTGAACGGAGGTTTCCATGGACGATCAAGCAACCACCGCGCGCCGGCGCTTCTTGCAGACTGCGGGGGGCGTGCTGTTGCTGGAGCCGCGGACGGTATTCGGCTCGCAAGCCAATTCGAGCGTCGAGGTGGGATTGGTGGGATGCGGAGGACGCGGCAACTGGATCGCGCCCTTGTTCCGCGAACATGCCGGCGCCCGTGTGGTGGCGGTGGCGGACGTGATCAAGAGCAGGCTGGATGCCACCCGCGAGAAGCTCCAGGTGGATTCGGGCCGCGCGTACTGGGGGCCCGAGGCGTACCGCGAACTGGCACAATCCAAGCTCGATGCGGTGGTGATCGAGACCCCGCCGTATTTCCATCCAGCGCACGCCGCGGCGGCGGTGGAGGCGGGCAGGCACGTCTTCTGCGCCAAACCGGCGGCGGTGGACGTCCCGGACAGCAAGAGCTTCCTGGCGAGCGGCCGGAGGGCGCAGAGCAAGGGCCTGAGCTTCTGGGTCGATTTCCAGAGCCGCGCCCGCCCTGTGTTTCAGGAAGCGGTGGCGCGCCTCGCGCGGGGCGACATCGGGAAGATCGTCATGGCCCAGGTGTTCTACTATGCCAACCGGCCGTGGGTGGACCTTTCTACTCCCGGCATGGAGCCGGGGCAGAAGCGGATAATCAACTGGATCGGCGATCGAGTGATCAGCGGGGACATCATTGTGGAACAGAACGTCCATGTCCTGGACATGGCGAACTGGTATCTGGGCGGCCACCCGCTGAGAGCGACGGGCGCGGGGGGACGGACCAGTTGGGCGGGTACCAAGAGTGACACCGGCGACGCCTGGGATCACTTCGCCATCACCTTCTGGTACCCGGACGAGGTGCATGCCACCTTCAGCTCGCATCAGCTCACCGGGAGGCTCTCCGATCTGTGCGTGCGCTGCTTTGGACTGAAAGGGTGCGCGGACACGCATTACGGCGGGCTGGTCCGGATCGTGAGCGACGCTCGCGACACCACCTGGACCGGCGTGGAGAAGGACGACACCTTCACCGCCGGCTGCGTCACGAATATCCAGAACTTCGTTCAGAGCATCCAGACGGGGAAGGCGATCAACAATGCCGTCACGGCTGTGGAGAGCAACCTCACCGGCATCCTTGGCCGGACGGCGGCTTACCGCGGAGGGGTGGTAAGTTGGGAGGAAATGATGGCCTCCACCGAGAAATGGGAAGCCAGCCTGAAACTCAAGTGGTAACGGAGAGCCTTATGGCAAAGATGAACCGTCGCACTCTGCTCGAATCCGTGGCGTTGGCCGGTCTCGGCGGGCGCCTCGCGCGCGGCGCCGTCCGCAACTTCTCCATCGGCGTCACCGATTGGAACCTGCGACTGGGAGCCAACCCCGAGGCTGTGCCGCTGGCGGCGCGAATCGGCTTTGAGGGCATCCAGATTTCGTTCGGCAGGCGCACCGTTGACGACAAGCTGCCCCTGGACAATGCCGAGGTCATCGCCCGCTACTTGAGCCTCTCCAAGGAGCACAAGATTCCGATCAACGGAACTTGCGTTGACAAGCTCCACGATAACGGGCTGAAGAGCGACAAACTGGCCGTCAAGTGGGTGCTCGATTCCATTCGGCTCACCAGCGCGTTGCAGACCAAGGTGCTGCTGCTCCCGTTCTTCGGAAAATGGGCCATTCAGAACCAGGAAGAAGGGAATGCGGTGGGCGATGCCCTGCGCGAGGTTGCGCCCGAAGCCGAGAAAGCCGGGGTTATCCTGGCGCTGGAGGACACCATCTCGGCGGAGAACAACGTCCGGATCATGGACCGCGCGAAGTCGAAGGCCGTGTCGGTGTATTACGATGTCGGGAACTCGAGCCAGGCCGGCTTCGACGTGGTGCAGGAGATTCGCTGGCTGGGCAAGGACCGGATCTGTCAGTTCCACTTCAAGGACGGCTCGCACTACCTGGGGGAGGGGACCATTTCTTTCCCGCGGGTGATCGAAGCCATTCGGGATATCGGGTTCACCGGGGCTGCGAACCTCGAGACCGACACTCATGCGGGATCCACCGTGGAGGCGGACATGCGCAAGAACCTGGCTTACATCCGCCAAGTCATGGGTTAACCGAAGTCAGACCGGCGACATCTCCCTTAGTCTCCGCACTGCCTCGATCACCCGCCGGGCCACGTAATCCATCTCTTCGGCGGTGTTGAAACGGCCCAGGCCAAAGCGCAGGGAAGAATGCGCCAAGTCGTCGCCCACACCCAGCGCCTGCAGTACATAGCTGGGTTCCACGGTGGCTGAGGTGCAAGCCGAACCGGTGGAGAGCGCCACGTCGGGGAGGCTCATGAGCAGCGAGTCGCCGTCGGCGCCCGCAAAGCTCATGTTCAGGTTGCCAGGCAGCCGGTGCTCCATGGAGCCGTTCACAGACACCCGGTCCAGTCCAGCTTCGATCTGCGCCTTGAGCCGGTCGCGCAGCGCGGCCAAGCGCGCGGCTTCCTCCGCCATCTCGCGCGCGCAAATGGCGCACGCCTCGCCGAAACCCACGATGGCAGGCACGTTCAGAGTGCCGGAACGCATTCCGAACTCGTGTCCTCCACCGTCCATCTGGGCCGATAATTCGACGCGCGGATTCCGCCGGCGCACGTAGAGCGCGCCCATGCCCTTGGGGCCGTACATCTTGTGCGCGCTGACGGACATGAGGTCGATGTGGTCGTCCTCCACGCGGATGGGAACCTTGCCGAAGGCCTGGGCCGCATCGCAGTGGAACAGCACGCCTTTTTCGCGACAGATAGCGCCGATTTCGCGCACCGGCTGAATCACTCCGATCTCGTTATTGGCGTGCATCACGCTTACCAGCACGGTCTCGGGGAGTATGGCGTCTCGCAGCCGGTCGAGGTCCAGCAGCCCGTCGCGCCGAGGCGGCAGCACGGTGAGGCGGCAGCCTTGCCGCTCCAGGCGCCGGGCCGCGTCGAGCACCGCTTTGTGCTCGGTGGCCATGGTCACGAGGTGGTTTCCCTTGGCGCGGTAGGCCTCTATGGTTCCTTTGAGCGCCAGGTTGTCGGACTCGGTAGCGCCGCTGGTGAAGACAAACTCGCGCGGCGCCGCGCCGGCCAGCTCCGCGACCCGCTTGCGGGCGAGATCCACGGCTATTTCCGCTTCCCAGCCGAAGCTGTGGCCGCGGCTCGCCGCATTGCCGAATTTAGGCCCGAAAAACGGCAGCATGGCTTCGAGCACGCGGGGATCCACCGGGGTGGTGGCGTGATGATCCAGGTAGACCGGCTTCTGCATGGTCTAATCCGAGTATAATGTGGGCTGGTTCCGGTCCCTATTGGATGGCTCGCCTATTTCGCGTCTTCATTCCCACGGGCACGCTGGTGCTGCTGATCTCGGAGATGCTCCTGGTGACGGCGGCATTTGTTCTGGCCACCTATTTCGAGCTGATGGTGGATCCCACTGTCTTTCTGCTTTATGACGGCGGGTTCGAGCGGATTCTTCCGGTCCTGCTTTGCATCTTGGTGGGAATGTACTTCCGCGATCTGTATTCCCAGATTCGCGTGAAGTCGCGGGTGATGCTGCTGCAACAGCTCTGCGTGGTGATCGGTTTCGCCTTTCTCATGGAGGGCCTGATCGGCTCCTTTGCCCCCGGCCTGCGGGTAGCGTTCCCGGTCATGCTGTTGGGCAGCGGCATGGCGCTGGCGGCGCTCTTCGCGTGGCGAATTCTGTTCAGCGCCCTGGCGCCGCAAATGGCCGGCCAGGACCGTCTGCTGCTGGTCGGAGACCTCCCAACGCTGAAAGATGTCGGCAGTTTTATCGAAGCTCATCCGGACACGGATCTGGTGTTGGCCGGGTATGTGGACGACTCCACGCCGCGAGGCACGCCGCTTCCCGGGGGCAAAGCACTAGGCCCACTCGAGCTCTTTGCGGGAGATTGTGCGGACCACGCAGCCACACCGCGTGGTGGTGGGAATGTCTGACCGGCGCAACCAGACGCTGCTGAACGAGCTGCAGAAACTTCGATCCGAAGGGCGACTCATCGAAGAAGTCGCCAGCACCTATGAAAGAGTTTGTGGGCGGGTGTGCCTCAGGGAACTCCGGCCTTCCCAAGTCATCTACTCCGGCGAGTTTGATCCGCAGCCGCGGACTTTTTTCTTTCAAACCCTGGGGAACGTGGTATTGGCGGGGATCGGCGTCACCCTGTCGTCTCCGGTGCTCCTGCTCACGGCGCTGGCGGTGAGGCTCTCCTCGTCCGGCCCGGTTTTGTGGCGGCAGACCCGCATCGGACTGGACGGCGCTCCGTTCACGCTGTACCGGTTTCGGTCCATGCGGAGCGGCGCCGGGGGCCCCGAAATGACCCCGGCCGGGCGGATCGTTTGCAGGCTTGGGTTCGACCGGCTGCCGCAGTTGTTCAACGTCTTGAAGGGCGAGATGTCGATTGCCGGACCGAGCCCCGAACGGCCCGAGTTTGTCGATGCGCTTACCGCGCATATTCCGTATTACCGGCAGCGGAATTGCGTCCGGCCGGGGATCACCGGCTGGGCCCAGATCCGACCCGGCCAGGGCGATGCGCCGGAAGACGCCGGTGCGACGCTGGAATGCGATCTGTACTACATCAAGCACATGTCCTTGGCCCTGGATACCTTCATCTTCTTCCACACCCTCAAAGGAATCCTATTGTCGGGCGGCGCGCAATAGCGGATACTGGTCATACCGGCTGTGGCCGGCGCGCATGCCGAAGCCTTCGGTTTCTCCCGAAACGGAAGTCGTAGAACGGGATCAGTTGGTTCCGCTCTACCGGGTCGTGCTCCTGGACGACAACGATCACACCTACGACTACGTAATCGAGATGCTCCAGAGGATCTTCGTCTTCACCCTGGATCAGGCCTACCGGCACGCCGAAGAAGTGGACCGGTGCGGCCGCACGGTTCTGATCGCTTGCGAACTGCCGCAGGCGGAATTCGCGCGCGATCAGATTCACTCCTACGGTCCGGATTGGCGGCTTCCCCGGTCTCGGGGATCCATGTCGGCGGTCATCGAACCGGCGCAATAGTTGTGGCTGCGCCACGCTGTTATCATGAGCAAATGACGTTTCCCCGCATTGTGCTCCTGTTTTCCCCGGCGGCGTGGCTGCTGGCTCAGGCGGGCCCAGGGGGCACCCCACCCCAACCCGCACCGGCGCCCCAGCCGACCGTCACTCTGTCGATGGAGAACCCTGCGCCCAAGAACATGCCGGTGGTCCCTCCCGATCGCGTGGTGGTTACGGTTGGGGACGTGACGATAACCGCCGCGCAGTTCGACCAGATCATCGACGCTCTTCCGGAGCAGTACCGCAGCGTAGCTCGCGGTTCGGGCCGCAAGCAGTTTGGCGATAACCTCGTGCGTATCGAGGTATTGGCGCAGGAGGGCAAGCGCCGGAAACTGGATGAGAGCTCCGCCTACCGGACCCAGTCCATGTTTGAGGACGCCAATATCCTGGCCAATATGACTTACCAGGAGATCGGCAAGAATACCAAGCTCGATGAGGCCGACGTGCGCAAGTACTTTGAGGCCCACCAGGCGGAATTCGAACAGGTGCGCGCGCGCCACATTCTGATCCGGATACAGGGTTCGCCGGCGGCTGTAAGGCCGGGACAGAAGGACCTCACGGAGGCGGAAGCGCTGGCCAAAGCGCAGGATCTGAGAAAGAGGATCCAGGCCGGCGAAGACTTCGCCCAGTTGGCCCGTCAGGAATCCGACGACACCGGTTCCGCGGCCAATGGCGGCGATCTCGGGTTCTTCCGCCACGGGCAGATGGTTCCCTCATTCGAGCAGGCCGCTTTCGCGCTCCAGCCTGGGGAGCTCAGCGAGCCGGTGAAATCTCCGTTCGGCTACCACGTGATCAAGGTCGAGGCTAGAGAATCCAAGGCCTTCGAGGAGGTGCGGCCGGAGCTGGAGCGCCGCATGCGCCCCGAGCAGGCACAGAAGACCTTGGCAGAACTGCAGAAGAAGAGCCCGGTGGTTCTCGATCCCGACTTCTTCGGCATCGGCAAGAAGTAACGCCCGAGCATACTCCTGGCCCCCGGCCCCCGGCCCCTGGCCCCTAATTCGCCTTGTGGGCCATCCGACTACAAGCGGTTTCCGCGCCCGTGGGATCGAGGGCGCTACTACCCTCCTCAATGTGTACGATCTTGCCCTCCTTGTCGACCACGAAGGTAGCCCGGTTCGCATAACCACGGTCGGGCCAGAGCACGCCATACTTCGCGATCACCTCCCGCCTGGCAAAATCGCTCAACAACGGGAAGGCAAGCTTTAGCTGTTTGGCGAACTCAGCTTGAGACGGGGTATTATCCGCGCTGATCCCGAACACCTTGGTCTCCGCGCCATCGAATTTAGCAATACCAGCCTGGTATGCCAGAAACTCCTTCGTTCAACCACCTGTGAAGGCTGCCGGGAAAAAAGCCAGTACCACGTTGGCCTTGCCGCGGAAATCGGAAAGCTTCACGGCGCCACCGGCGGTGGAAGGCAGCGTAAAATCGGGCGCCGTATCACCCACCTTCAGGTTGGTGTGCGGGGCTTGTGGCGCTTGGGCGAAAACAGCGGCAGGCAACAGTGCGCCCGCCAAGAGAATGGACAGCTTCATGGTCTCCTCCGGATGTCTTTGAGCCTAGCATTAAATCTGTTGCTTCGCCACCCCCGGTAGTGGTAATCTGAATTCGACGTGGATTGATTTAAGGCTCTTCGAGCCTGGCTAATTGCAACCACGGAAAAAAAAGTGCTAAAGGCGAGTCGGTCTGTTCGATAACATCTCGACCCTGGCGCCTTTGGGCTCCAGGGTTTTTTGTTTTCGGGCGGCCCCCGTCGCCGGATGCTGGAGGAATCGATGAGCGTCTGGCCCAAGACATTGCCAGCCAGCCCTTCGCTGTCGGGCCGCGAAGGAGCTTTGGTTTCTGTTTCGATCGACGTGGACCCGCGCCGCCTGGAGTCGCTCCTGGAAGCACTGGCGCAGACCAGTTTTCCGATCAACCCGCAGATCTATCACGACGCCGCCGTGGTGTACCTGTCCGCCGATGGGCGGGAGGAAACCCAGACTGCCACACTGGTGGAATTCCCGGCCTATGAAGGGCGGCTGGACGAAGTTCGGAACGCGCTGAATTCACACGGCTTCGAACCGGCCAGCGTCCATGCCACCAGCATGTTGGATGAGATCCAGCGGGAACCCCACGTGGCGCGGCGCCGGGTGAAGCCCGGGATGACGACGATTCAGTAATCTCACCATCCGTAGCGCTCCTCCGTCCAGGGGTCGCCGCGCATATGGTACCCGTTGGCTTCCCAGAATCCGGGCCGGTCGTGCTCGACCAGTTCCACCCCGGCCACCCACTTGGCGCTCTTCCACGCGTACAGGCGCGGCACAATGAGACGCGCCGGGCCGCCATGCTCCGCCGAAATGGACTCACCGTCGTGGAGGATCGCCACAAGCGCATCTTCCGCCAGGAAGTGTTCGAGCGGCAAATTGGTCGTCCAACCCTGATCATATCCATGAACCATCACGTAATGCGCTTCGGGCCGGGCCCCACCGGCGCGTCGGATCAGCTCACGCGTGGAAACGCCTTGCCACAGGTTTCCGAGCCGGGACCATCGTGTCACACAATGAAAGTCCCCGAAGACGTTGACTCGTGGAAGCGCCGTAAACTCTTGCCAGTCCCACTGGACCTCTTGGCCCACCAGGCCCGCCACCCGGAAACGCCATTGATCGAGGTCGATGGCAGGGGGGCCGCTGGCGTCCAGCACGGGCCATTTCCGGGTGCGCGACTGTCCCGGCGGAAGCCGCTGGCTCCGGCGTGTATCCGGGCTGATGATTACGTCCGGCGAAAGTTCGTCGGGCGACGGGATTTTGTCGCTCTGGGTTTTGGCGCGGTCCATTCCGAACATCCTCCGAGTGCCCTTCCGATTTCATTTTACCCGCTCCGGCAGAGCGCGCACAAATTAGCTCTATGCACCTTCCGAAATATGCGCCATAATACTGGGAGAAGCGGCCTGTGTGGCGGAGGCGCTGGTACTTGACGTGCTCACCGCAATGACAATGGTTTTCAGGTTCCGGATCGGGTGCGGTCACGCGGGAAGAACGGGGTCCGCGATCTGTGCGCTCCTTCTGGGTGGCAGCGCGCTTTCGGCCCAGGTTCTGATGCCGGCTTCCGGACCGGGAGGCATGGTGCGGCTCTTCAGCACGGATGCCGCCATCCTGGAATCGCAAGAGACGCGCAAAGACCTTCCGTGTACGGTAGTACCCGCCAAGGCGTCGCTGGGCTTCGATCTCAAGTTTCATGCCGGGTACGACGTCAGTATTCCGCTTAGAGATCTGGCCGGCTCGGAGAACCATCTCACCATGATCTTCCGCGTGGTTCCGGAGGACCGCCCCGATGGACCGGTCTACTTCTCGCAACACGTCTCCGTGCCGGCCATCGAAGAAGACGCCCATGGCGACGCCGTTCTGCAAGGCATAGTCGACGTTGGGGAAGGAAAATACCATGTCGACTGGATGATGCGCGACCGCGCGGAACGCGTGTGCTCCTCGAACTGGGACATGGAAGCCAGCCTGCCCGCCAGGGACAAGCAGATGGCGCTGGACATCGCTCCCGAGGTGGTGCAGCCGGCCGACAGCGAGCCGTTCAAGCAGGAGCCTCCCGTGGAGCGCGAGCAGCATGAGGGTCCGCTGAACGTAAAGGTGGTGGTCAATTTCGCGCCGCAGAACTGGCAATCGGCCACCTTGCAGCCGCTCGACACCAACGCGCTGCTCTCGATCCTGCGGAATATCGCGCGCGAGCCGCGCATCGGCAAGTTTTCGATTGTCGCGTTCAACATGCAGGAGCAGCGCGTGATCTACCGGCAGGAGGCGGCTTCGCAAATCGACTTCCCCGCCCTCGGCGAAGCGCTGGGCACGCTCAGTCTCGGCACCGTGGATCTCAAACGGCTGAGCCAGAAGCACGGTGACACGGAGTTTCTGGCTAACTTCATTACGCGGGAGATCAAGGATGAAAAGGAGCAGCCGGACGCTGTGATCTTCGCCGGGCCGAAGGTGATGCTGGACGAAGCCCTGCCGCAAGACGCGTTGAAACAACTGGGGGATGTGAAGTTTCCCGTGTTTTACATGAACTACAACCTGAACCCGCAGACCAATCCCTGGCGGGACGCAATCGGCAACACGGTCCGGTACCTGAAAGGCGCCGAGTACACCATCACCCGGCCGCGCGACCTGTTTTTTGCGTGGGCCGAAATTATCGGCCGTATAGTAAAATCGAAGGTTGGGGGGACGGTTAGCGGAAACGCCTCCTCACAGTAACCCATGCGGGTTTTCCCCATCGCGCTGCTGCTGGCGGCGGGCACGCTCCCTGTCGGCGCTCAACAGTTTGGGCCTGCCGAGAACCTGGCGCCTTATATTCCGACACCGCAGGAGGCCGTTGAACAGGATGCTCGAGGCCGCCCATGTTAAGCCGGGCGACGTGGTGTACGATCTGGGCAGCGGCGACGGCCGCATCGTAATCACGGCGGCGCAGAAGTTCGGCGCCAAGGGCGTGGGAGTGGAGATTCGGCCGGACCTGTGCCAGAAGGCCAGGGAGCGCATCAAGTCGCTGGGCCTGGAAGACCGCGTCAGCATGGTGGAGGGCAGCGCGTTGAGGGTGGACCTGAGCTCCGCCGACGTGGTGACGATGTACCTGCTGACCAGCTCCAACGAGCGGCTCAAGCCCAACCTGGAGAAGTACCTGAAGCCTGGCTCCCGCGTAGTCTGCTACGAATTCCCGATCAAAGGCTGGAAGCCGGTGGAGGCCATCGTCCTGCAGACCGGCAAAACGGAGCACCTCATCTACCTGTACGAGATGCGACGGCGGCGGTAAGGCGCGGTGTCTGTCACCGAATTTTGCGGCCTGGCCCCTACTTGGTTTTTCCTGCGTTCTCGATGACGCTGCGCGCGAGGTAGTTCTCGATCTTGGCGCTGTTGCGCGCCATTTCATAGTAGGCATTCTTCAAAAGCTGATCTTTGCGGTTCAACAGCGTCTCGCGGATGTTCTGTTGCACGCGCGGATCGTTCAGCTCACGCTGGCCGGCCGGTTCCCTGGCGATCACCTTCAGGATGCGGTAGCCCTCCTGCGTGTGGATGGGCGAGAAACTGCCCGGTGAGAGCGATGCCACCAGCTTGCGCAGGTCGGGGTTGGCCTTCTCCAGAGTGGATTCGGGAATAAATCCCATGTCGCCGCCATTGGGAGCGGAATCGGGGTCCTCGGAGTAATTCTGCGCCAGCATACTGAAATCTTCGCCGCGCTTCAGGCGAGCCACGATGTCGTTGATCTTGGTCACGGCCTCGCTTTCGTTCTTGGCCTTGCTGTTCTTGAGATTGCGGACGTTGGGGTTGGCGAAGGGAGTCACCAGGATCTGCGCCAGGTGGATCTGCGGCTCGACCAAGTTGAAGCTGGCCTTGTTGGCGTTGTAATAATTGGCCACGTCGGCGTCGGTGATGGTGATGTGGGAAGTGATTTCCTTGTTGATGAGCTTGTTGACGGTGAGATCGCGGCGAAGCTGGCTCTTCAAGTCGTCCACGGTCATGTTGCGCGCCTTGAGCTGGCTCTCGAATTCCTCTTTGGTGTAGGGCGCTTTGATTTTGTTGAATTCCGTATCGACGTCGGCATCGACCGCCATGAGGCCCGCTTTCTCGGCGCGCTGCAACAGGATCTCATTGGTGATGAGGCTGCTGAGCAGCTCGAGCTTCTGCGACATCACCTGGTCTTCGTTGGTCCCCTCGACGGCCTGGGGGAACTGCGATTGGTAGGTCTTCTCAAGTTCAGCGTAGGTGATGGCGTGGTTGTTCACTTCGGCCGCGACGTTGGCGGGCGGCTTGTGCCGGCACGAGAACTGCGGCAAGGCCGCAAGGACAGCGGCGAGAACTGCAAATTGGCGCTTCATGCGTGATCCCTATTGTAACCGCACACGCGGGGTGTGGCGCGCCACCTGGTAATCGGTAAAATGGTCGTTATCCTTATGCGAGTCGGAATGATCGGCACCGGCGCGATTTCGCACATGCACGCGCGGGCCTACAAGAACATCGGATACCAGTTGACGGTGTGCACGGACATCTACGAACCCGCGGGACGCAAGTTCGCGGACCAGCACGGCGCGGAGTTCGTCCGCACCTACCAGGAGGTGTGCCGCCACCCTGATGTGGACTACGTAGACGTGTGCACGTTCCCGGACTTCCGCCTGGAACCCATTGAAATCTGCGCCCGAACCGGGAAGCACGTGCAGGTGCAGAAGCCCATGTCGACCAACCTGGAGACCGCGCGTCAGATGATCGAGACGGCGCGCCGCGGGGGCATCCTGCTGGGCGTGGTGAGCCAGCATCGGTTCGACGACGCCAGCCTGTTCCTCTCGAAAGCGATGGCGGCGGGCCGCCTGGGCAAACTGCTGCAGTGCGACTGTTACGTGAAGTGGTACCGCTCGCCCGAATATTATGCGCGGCCCATCAAGGGGAGCTGGAAGACCGAGGGCGGCGGCGCCCTGATCAACCAGGCCATCCACCAGGTCGACATTCTGCGCTGGCTGGCCGGCCCGGTGGCGGAAGTGTTCGGCGAGTGGCAGTTGGGCGCGCTGCACAAGATTGAATCCGAGGATGTAGTGAACGCCGTGCTGCGGTATGCCAGCGGCGCCACTGGCGTGATTCAGGCGTCGACGGCGATCTGGCCGGGATACACCGAGCGGATCGAGTTCCACGGCACCAAGGGGACGGCGATCGTCTCGGGCGACAAGCTCACCGCCTGGGACGTGGCCAACGATTCAGGCGAGCCGGCGCCGGTGGCGAAGGCAGTGGGCTCCGGGGCGTCGGACCCCATGGCGATTTCCCTCGAGCCATTCGAGCGGCAGTTCCTGGATTTCGGCGACGCCATCGCCAAAGGCCGCCAGCCGCTGGTTTCGGGCGAGGAAGGCTACCAGGCGCTGGAAGTGGTGGAGGCGGTGTACCGCTCCTGCCGGACGGGAGAAAAGGTGGTGCTGGAGGCGAGAAGCGACCTGGCGGGAGCTATCGCGCCGCCTTAGAACGTGTACAGCAGCGTTCCCGCCGGCGGCTCCGCCGGTCCGCCCGCCGTGACCGCCGCGGCTTCGCCTTCCCCGCTCAGTTGCCGGTAGTAGATGCCGGTGTCGCCGAGGTAAACCTCCAGCTCGGAGGGCCGCGGCAGCGTGCCCTGGATCAGCGATTCGGACAGCGGGTCCTCGATGTATTTCTGCAACGCGCGGCGCAGCGGGCGGGCGCCGTAGCTGCGGTCGCCGCAGGTCTTCTCGAGGATGTACTTGGAGGCGTCGGGCGCCAGACGGAGCTTCACCTGCTTGGCTACCAGGTTGCCGTTGATCTGCTCCACCATCAGGTCGATGATCTTGATCAGGTCCTCCTCCGTCAGCGAGGTGAACAGGATCACTTCGTCGAGGCGGTTCAGGAACTCGGGATTGAAGGCCTTCTTCACTTCGGCGCGGACCATGTCCTCAACCTTGGAAGGGATGCCCTCGCCGGCCGGCGCCTGGAAGCCCAGGTTGCTGCGCTTCTCGAGGTAGCGTGCGCCCAGGTTGGAGGTCATGATGATGATGGTGTTTTTGAAATCCACCTGGTTGCCGAGACCGTCGGTCAACTGGCCGTCCTCGAAAACCTGCAAGAGGATGTTGTACACGTCGGGGTGGGCCTTCTCGATTTCATCCAGCAGGATGATGGAGTACGGGTTGCGCTTGACGCGCTCGGTGAGCTGGCCGCCCTCTTCGTAGCCCACGTAGCCCGGGGGCGAGCCGATGAGCTTGGAGACCGAGTGCTTCTCCATGTACTCGGACATGTCGAAGCGCACCAGACTCTTTTCGCTGCCGAACAGGAACGCGGCCAGGGCGCGCGCCACCTCCGTTTTGCCCACGCCGGTGGGGCCCAGAAACAGGAACGAGCCGGCCGGGCGGGCGCTCGATTTCAACCCGGCGCGGGAACGCCGGATGGCGCGGGAGAGCGCGGAAATGGCCTTCTCCTGGCTGATGATACGCTTGTGCAGCTCTTCCTCGATGCGCAGCAGCTTGGCGATCTCTTCCTCCTTGATGGAGGTCATGGGCACACCGGTCCAGCGGGCCACCACGTCTTCGATATCGTCCTTGGTGACGCAGCCGGTGGAGGAGTCGTCGAGGTTGTACTTTTCGCGGAGCTGGCGCATGTTCTCGCGCTCTTTGCGCTCCTCGTCGGAGTAGAAGCGGGCCTTCTCGAACTCGTGGTTGGCGATGGCGTTTTCCATGCGGTGCACGATGAACTTGATGCGCTTCTGGATGTCGGCCAGGTCGGCCGGCAGGGTGGTCTGGCGCAGCTTCACGCGCGCGCCGGCTTCGTCGATGAGGTCGATGGCCTTGTCGGGCAGATAGCGGTCGGGGATGTAACGGCTGGAGGTGTAGACGGCGGTTTCGATGGCATCGTCGGTGTACGCCACGGCGTGGAACTTCTCGTAGCGGTCCTTGATGCCGAACAGGATCTTCACCGCATCGGCCTCGGTGGGCGGCGAGACCTTGACGGCCTGGAAGCGGCGCTCAAGCGAGCGATCCTTCTCAATGGACTTGCGGAACTCGGAGGGGGTGGTGGCGCCGATGCACTGGATTTCGCCGCGCGAAAGCGCCGGCTTCAGGATGTTGGCGGCGTCCAGCGAGCCTTCGGCCGAGCCGGCCCCCACCAGCGTGTGCAGCTCATCGATGAAGATGATGGCATTCTGGTTTTCCATCAGCTCCTTCATGATGGTCTTGAGCCGCTCTTCAAACTGGCCGCGGTACTTGGTGCCGGCGACAATCAAGGAAAGGTCCAGCGCCAGGATGCGCTTGTCGGCCAGGAAGGATGGCACGTCACCCTCGGCGATGCGCTGCGCCAGGCCCTCCACGATGGCGGTCTTGCCCACGCCCGGTTCGCCGATCAGCACCGGGTTGTTCTTGGTGCGGCGGCACAGGATCTGGACCACCCGCTCGAGCTCGTAGTCGCGTCCGATGAGCGGGTCGAGCGTATTATCCATGGCGCACTGGGTGAGGTCGCGGCTGAATTCGGCCAGCAGCGAGCTTTCCTTGGGCCGTGCGGAGGCCACTTTCTCACTCTGCGACCGCGCCAGCTCTTCCCGGATGGTGGAAAGGCGCAGGCCGCGCTCGTGCAGAATCTCGGCGGCGAAGCACTTTTCTTCGCGCAGCAGGCCGAGCAGCAGGTGCTCCGTGCCGATGTGCTTGTGGCTGAGGCGCTCGGCCTCCTCGGCGCCGTAGGCCAGCACGCGCTTGCATTCATGGCTGAGCGGGAGATCCACGGAGGTGGAGACCTTTTCGCGGATGGTGGTGTGTCCCTCGATCTGCTTGCGGATGGACTCGACGGCGGCGTGGGAACGCAGGAAGCGGTTGGCCAGCGCCTTGTCTTCCCGCAGGAGGCCGAGGAGCAGGTGTTCAGTCTCGATGTACGGGCTGCCGAACTGGCTCGCCTCGTAGCGCGCGAAGAAGATCACCCTGCGCGCCTTCTCGGTGTATCGCTCAAACATAGAATGTGGCCCCTTACTTAAAGATACTCCGGCTCGCTGGCAGGATGCGAATTTATTGCTTCGGGCGGCGCCGGTCCGAGCGGCGCCAGGCCGCCTTTTTCCAGGCTCAAGACACGGTCGCACCGCCGCGCAAACGACAGGTTGTGAGTGACCAGGACCGAGGTGAGCCGATGGGAACGGTGAAGGCCATCGAGGAGTTCGAAAATCATCTCCCCGGTGCGGAAATCCAGGTTCCCCGAAGGTTCATCGGCCAGCAGGACGGACGGCGAGCCCACCAACGCCCGGGCCAGCACGGCGCGCTGCTGCTCCCCGCCCGATAATTCACCGGCGCGGTGCGAGGCCCGCGCGCCAAGCCCCACTTCATCCAACCTCGCCAGCGATTCCGAAGCGGCCCTGGCATGCGGCCACCCGCGGATCAGCAACGGCATCATCACGTTCTCCAGTGCCGTAAACTCGGGCAGGAGATAGTGAATCTGCCACACGAAACCTATTTCCCGATTACGGAAATCCGCCTGTTCCGAGTCGCCGAGCCGCGAAATCTCTGTGCTGCCGTAGTATATGGTGCCGTTCGAAGGCCGGTCCAAACCGCCCAAAAGATGCAGCAGCGTGGACTTACCCGCGCCCGATTCGCCCACCAGCGCGAGCATCTCGCCGCGTTCGACATCCAGGTTCAACTCGCAGAAAACCACCAGGTCGGAACCGCCCGAGGTATATACCTTGGAAAGGTCGCGCGCGCGGATGCAAGTATCGGCCACCTATCTGTTACGATATCGCATGTGCGCGTGGGGCGGGCGGGGCCGGGGCCCGGGGGCCGGAGGTGATCAGGTCATGGCTCGACTGGCAAATAGACGCGCGGATTATTTGTCTGGCTCGTCCCTGGCGTTTCCCGGGTGGGGAGCTGGCGATGATTCAGCCGGCGTCTTCGCGGAGCCGTCGGCAAGCCCCGCCTCCTTGCTGCGATACTCCACGATCACCGAGATCCGGCGATTGGCCGGATCCTCCGGCTCCTTTGGTTTCCGCAAGCGCTGATCCGCAAAGCCCCGAACCTGGGTCACCTGTCTGGGGCCCAGTCCGTTCTCCTGCATCAACCGTCTGGCGGCGTGGGCGCGATCCGAGGAAAGCTCCCAATTCCCGTAATTGCGGTCGCGTGCAAACGGCTTCGAGTCGGTGTGGCCTTCAATGGAAATCTTATTGGGGAGCTTTCCCAACTCCTGGGCCAACTTAATAAGCAGGTCCTTGGCGTAGTCCGTCGGCTCCGCCACCCCGCTGGGGAAGAATATCCCGTTTTCAGTCTCCAACAGCTCGATCCGCAATCCTTCCGAAGTGACGGTCATCTCGATCTGGTCTTTGAACTTCTCGAAGGTGGTCATTTCGCGGACGGACTTCTGCAGGTCATCCTTCAGCTTGTCCATGTTGTCCTTGGTCACGGTGACGCTATCCCCCGCCCCGGTTAGCCCGCTGCCCACCAGCTTGGAGGTTCCGGTCGGATCTTTGAAATAGCCCCCTACCGCCTCGCGGATCTGCTTGCTGCTGTTCAGCAGCCACAGCACAATGAACAGGGCCATCATGGCCGTGACGAAGTCGGCGTATGCCACCTTCCAGGCGCCGCCGTGATGGCCCGCGTGAGCGGCTTTTCGTTTGATGATGATGGGACGGACGTTAGCCATCGAAATCGAACCCCATCACGCGGCCGCGGCCGGGGGCGCGGCCGGGGGCTGCGCGGTCTTGGTGCGGCAGGTTTTCTCCACCTCCAGGAAAGAAGGCCGGACATGCCCCGGAATGGCGCGCCGCGCCATCTCGATCGCCATGATCGGCGGCACGCCTTTCACAAAGGACGCGATGCACACCCGGAGAACGTAATAGTAGGCCCGCTCCTCATCGGCCGTCTTGGCCATGTTGGCGGCTAATGGGCCCACCAGGCCATAGCACAGCAGGATACCGAGAAATGTGCCCACCAGCGCGGCCGCCACCTTGTGGCCGATCTCTTCCGGCGGCCCCCCCAGAGCCCCCATTGTGACGACCACTCCCAGAACGGCCGCCACGATACCGATGCCGGGCAACGAGTCGGCCACGGTGCTCAACGAAGAGACCGGCTGGGTAGCATCATGGTGGCGAACGTCCATGTCCAGTTCCATCATCTGGTCCAGATCGAAGGGGTCCACTACCGAGCTGGCTGCGGTGCGCAGCGTGTCGCAAATGAATGCGCGGACCTCCTCGTCCTTGACGACCGCCGGGTAGGCCGCAAACAACTTGCTCTTTTCCGGCTGCTCGATGTCGCCCTCCACGGCCGACAGGCCGTCACGACGCGCCCGGTTGAACAGCTCGTACAGCATTTTCAGCGAATCCAGGTAACGCCTGGTGCTGAATTCGGATTCGCCGAAGACTCCCCGGATTCCCTTCACGATTCCTTTCAGAATGTGGGGCCGGTTCGAGATCAGCATCGTGCCCATGGCGGCGCCGGCGATAATCACCAGCTCGGCCGGCTGCAGCAGAACCAGGATGTTGCCTCTTTCCATGAGGTAGCCCGCGACCACCGCGCCGAAGACCACCACGATTCCGATGATTGCGAACATGTTCGTTGACGCCTTTATCCCGTCCCGCGTAGTTCAAAAGATGACCACATGGTCACAACCTTCCCGCAGAGTGATGGCCAGTGCAGCTTCCACCCGGCCGAGCAGAGAGTCCGCCGTGTCCACGGCTTGCCCGGCGGCTCCGCCAATGGACACGGTGAACGAAACCCGGTCCCCCCACCAGGGGACCGACGCGGAGCTGACAACTCGCTTCAATATTTCGGCAACCCGGGCGAGCCCATCCGCGGGACAATCCGTCACCAGGGCGATGAACGCGTCCTGGGACCAGCAGCCCACCACGTCAGTCTGGCGGAGGTTCCTGTACAGGGTTTGCGCCACCACGCGCATCACCGCCCGAGCCGCTTGGTTGCCGTGAGATAGCCGTATCTCGTCCAGGTTGTTGACGACTACGCCCAAAACGCCGAATGGACTGTGGTTCTCCCTAAAGTCCGCAATCCCGGCGCTCACGTGGGATAGCATCGAATGGCGGTCGGAAATGCCCGTGAGGGGATCCACGCAGTCGTGCACCGCCCGCTCATTGGGATGGACATACAGATCCGGCATGAGAATCCGTTCCTGGAAGCTCTCCGCCGCGCCGATGATGGCCCCCCTGGCGTCGCGGATCGGCGTCACTCGAAAATGCACGGGAACGCGCTGCCCGTCTTTGTGACGGAGGAAAACGTCGGCCTCCCGCACTCTGCCGTCGCCCATGGTTTCCGCCAGCGGACAGCCACTATGGCACAGAACCGTATGATTCGCATCGCAGTGCATCAGCAGGTCGTCCTGGCAGGCTCGTCCCAGGACATCTTGTCTGAGGTGCCCGGTGATCTTCTCGGCGCCATCGTTCCACAGAAAGATCCTGCGATCGCGATCCACGAGATACACTCCGTTCGCCAGACTTTCGAGTACCTCCCTGTAGACCTCCGGGTCTACCGCTGGCATGTTGGTCTCCTTGACCATGTATGGGCAAAGTTTCGCCCTACTTCTCTATCGGCCAACCGTGGCCGCAATTCTAGGCAGAATGCTGAAAAAATCATCACCCATGACCGCGGATTGAGAACAAGACACTTGCCGTTATGCGAATCCGCCTTCAACGTCGGCCGCTGGGTAGCGGCGGCGAATCGCCCCGGCAGTGGCGGCGGCAGCGGATTAGCGCATCCGCGAGTTGTCAACTACATCCTGCAGCACCACGGTGAAGGGCTTTCCGTCGTAGTCGATCGTGGTGCGCTGCTCGTTACCCACGAGGACGCCGCGAGCAGCCATAAGTTCAGTCCGTTGGGCGATGCGTTGGGGATGGCTGGTGAGGTGAACGATGGTCCTGTCGAACGGAAAGAGGTAGCCGAGCATTCCCGAGTCGCCGGTGGCCAGCTCCTGGTTGACGTTCTGGTGTCCGCACACAAACAGCGCCGCTCCGGAAGTGAACAGCAGGGAATCCGGCTCGTCATCTTCCCACCAAAACAGCAGAGTGCGCGGCGTATCCACGTGGGACTTCACGTAACTCTCCAGATCCATCAAATGCCGAAAGGCAACCGCATTGGGATTGGCCGTCAGGTTCGACCCATGTACCAGTTTCGACGAGGCCCAGACATACCAAACCGCCCCCGAATCCAGCGCCGGGCCCAGAAACACGACAGCCATCAAGAGAACGCAGGTGACGTGTTGCACCGGCAGACTCGGCCAACGCGCCAGGATTGCCAGGCCGGTCGAGACCGCGCCGATGGCGGCCAACGTGGACCAACCACGCGCGTCGGGAACAACCAGAAGCCCGGCGCTGAAAGCGAGACAGAGCGCGATTCCAGCGGCGCCGAGCCCGGCCGCGCAGACGGCGCGGAGCTTCCCCCTTCCTGGGGTGCGCCGCCAGATTTCGCCGAGCGCCACCCCGGCAAAGCCCAACACCACCACCTGCATGTAGGAACTGTGATAGGGGAGCCGCAAGGCGACGCCGTGCAGTACGAATTCCAAAAGCGAGTAGAGGGCACAGCAGACCAACAGGGCCAGGTATGTGGGCCAGGCCGCGGCAGCCGGCTTGCGAATGGCAACGAGGAGCACCAAGCCGAAGACCAGCAAAAAGGCCGGCGTGAAGAGACGCTCCGCGCTCAGAAGAAACCCGGGGCCCAGCCCCACACCCCCTGGCCCGGCGTATACACGTTATACGCAGTCGCCTCGATCTGCGGCCGCAGGAAGTGAGGATCCCCGAACAGGCTCCGGCTCAGCCGTGTCAGCGCATACGCGGCCACGGCCACGCCGGCCACCGAACAAACCGTTTCCTTGAGGAACTCCTTCAGGGAATGGCGGCAGCGCCAGAGCGGGACCACCATGATCGCGAGGATCATCGGCCCTCCGGCCATGTTGGTGGCTCCGGAGAGCACCAGCATGGCGGCGGCCCAAAAGCTGTTCCACCTCCGGCTGCCAGTGGGCCGCAAATACAGGGCCAGGCCGGCCATGGCGTAAGCGATGGCAGGTCCATCGGGGTACTGCCAGACTGCCGCGGACATGAAGTACGGATTGGTGATCAACGCCACGGCGGCGAGCGCGGCGGGGGCGCGGCCATAGTACCAGCGCACGATCCAATAGAGTGAAACGGCGCTCACCGCTACGATGCCGCCGCAGAGCAACAGGCTCGCCACCTCGGGGCTGGCGATGGAGAACGCGAACCGGCCGGGGAGGATCCACGGCAGGCGCGACACGTAGTACCTGAAGCCGCGATGCAACACCAGATAGCGGAAGTTCGTGAAGTACCCCGTATAGAACCAGGGATCGATAAACCCCTTAGTAGGGTATATGACGAACGGGCCGAAAGCCATCCACAACATGACGGCCGGGAGCGCGATGAGCAGGCTGAGGGCGCAATGCGCCGGTCCCCGGATCTCTTCGAGTTTCGGACGGTAGGGCCGCGCTTTACGGATGCGCAGGGCCGCTCGCCGCCACACGGACGGTGCCGCAGGGGCGGCGGCTCGCTTGACGGGCGGCGCATGTGGTTTTCGGCGGACGCGCGATCGTGGCAATCCCCAATCTTAACTCTACTGGCTTCCCAGTCCCACGAAAAACACGCCCAGAAGGATCAGCGCCAGCCCCGCAAACTTCTCGCGCGTAAACGCCTCTTTGAAGAAGAGCCGCGCCCACAGCAGCGTCCAGACGTACCCCAGCGACACCATGGGATACAGCACCGAAAGCTCGCCATGCCGTATGCCCAGAACAAAGAAATACCAGGACACCAGGTACACCGCCACGCCCGCCGCGAGCTTGATATTCAGGATGTGCCAGAACCCCTTGTTCAGCTCCATCGCGCCCAGTTTGAGCAGGACCGCGCCAGAAGAGCCGATGAGCGAGGCCACCAGCATCAGCAGCATGGAGCTTACGGGGGTGCGGCTCACTTCTTGCCTCCTCGCCCCAATACGGATACGCCAATCACGATAAGGGTAATCCCGACCAGCTTGTATGGGTTGGGCTTGTCGTGGAGAAGGACGAGCGAGAGCACCGTGACCCAGGCGTAAGTCAGCGCGATCACCGGGTAGAGGAGGGAAAGCTCGCCGTCCTTAAGCGCCAGCACCAGCAGCACCGTGCTCAGACCGTACAGCACCAGACCGCACAACAACGGCAGGTTGGTGGCCATTCCGATCAACCCGGGGTGGGCCAGGTGGTTGGCGCCGAACTTCATGAAGATCTGCGCCGCCGCGCCCAGGATGGTGCAACCGAACACCAGCAGAACCGGCCGCCGGCGCGCGCCATCGGTTTGGCTGGTGAGGTTGGCGGCAGTGCGGTTCAATCTCCAACAGAATAACAGGGTTTTCGGTAGAATAAGAAGTCTGTGGATCAAGATAATGTGATCGTTGCGGATGATCGGCGCGAGGACGCCGCCGCGTCCCACCGGCCCGAGCCCCAACGCGGCTTCATCGCGGAGTGGACCGTCACCATCATTCTCCTGCTGTTCGGCACCACCAGCCTGGTACAGGCGTTCGTCATTCCCACCGGCTCCATGGAGGACACGCTTCTCATCGGCGACCACCTCCTGGTGGACAAGCTGTCCTACGCCCCGTCCGGCATTCTCTCGAGGCACGTCCTGCCTTACGAGGACCTCCGGCGCGGCGATATCATCGTGTTCCGCTACCCCGTGGATATCCAGCAGACGTTCGTAAAGCGCGCCATTGGCATCCCCGGAGACCACATCCGCCTGGTCAACAAGCAACTGATCCTCAACGGCAAGCCGGTCTTTGAGCCATACGTCTATCACAAGACCGAGTACATCGACTCGTATCGCGACAACTTCCCCAGCGACCCCAACGTGCACGTGGTCGACTCGGCCCTCGACATGCTGCAAAATCACGTGCAGAATGGCGAAGTGGTGGTGCCGGCGGGATTCATTTTCGCCATGGGCGATAACCGCGATTCATCCCTCGACAGCCGTTACTGGGGCTTCGTGCCGCGCGATAACATCATCGGCAAGCCGCTGATCATCTACTGGTCGTACGACGCGCCCACGGAAGCCTTGGCCAACCCCTCCATCGGGATCGACCATATCATCGATCTGGTTGAGCACTTCCCTACCAAGACCCGCTGGCGCCGGACCTTCCGGCTCATCCACGGCTACCCACTCAAGTAAATGAACCCTCATTATTACGGCCTGATCCTCGCCGGCGGACGCGGAACGCGCTTCTGGCCGCGGAGCCGCAGGCGCTCCGCCAAGCAGGTGCTGGATGTGGCGGGAGAGCGTTCCCTGATCCAGGCCACGGTGGAGCGGCTGGCCCCCGTGATCCCTCCCCAGCGAATGTGGATTCTGACCAATTCGTACCTGCGCCGCACCATCATCCGCCAGCTTCCCGAAGTTCCGCACAATCAGGTTCTGGCCGAGCCCGTGCAGCGTAACACCGCGCCCGCCATCGGCCTGGCGGCGCACATCCTCCGCTCCCTCGATACCGATGCGGTGATGGGCGTGTTCCCATCCGACCACGTGGTGGGAAAGCCCGCCGCGTACCGCGCCGTGCTGAAAGCCGCTCTGAAAACCGCCGCCGCCGGCAACCTGGTGGTGGTGGGCATCCCGCCGCGCTGGCCCGAAACCGGCTACGGCTACATCGAATTCCCGCGCGGAACCAAGTCCGGCACGGAGGCGCTTCCCGTGCGCCGTTTCCACGAGAAGCCCGAGCTGGCCAACGCCAGGCGCTATCTGGCCGCCGGCAACTTCTACTGGAACTCCGGCATGTTCTTCTGGCGCGCCGATGTCCTGCTCGACCAACTCCGCCGCCACCTGCCCAGGACGGCGACGGTGCTGGCTTCCCTGCCCCGTTTCGGATCGCGCCGCTTCTCCACCGCCCTGAAGCAGGCCTTCCCGCGGTGCGACAACATCTCCATCGATTACGCGGTGCTGGAGAAGGCGGGGCACGTGAGCGGCATCGCCGCCGCCGATTTCGGCTGGAACGACGTGGGAAGCTGGAACGCGGTCTACGAGTTGCTCCCCCGCGACGCCTGCGGCAACGTCACTGCCCCCGACTCCATCTGTTTGGATTCGCACAACAATTTCGTGAATGCCCGCGGCAAAGTCGTGGCCCTGCTCGGGGTCCAGGATCTGATCGTGGTGGACACGCCGGACGCCTTGCTGGTAGCCGCGCGCGACCGCGCGCAGCGAGTCGGCGAAATCGTCAAAGCGCTGGAGAAGCTCGAGCGCCACGATCTGCTGTAGCGGGCTGCCAAAGAAGGTGGCACCGCATATTGGTGTATCGCATTGCAAAACTCGCGATGCGGACGGTTCGGCCGGCCGGCATGCTATAGCGTCCTTCCAAAAGCGTAATAAACTCTTGATCAACAGAGGTTTAGCTGTCTGCCGGAGGGCCACGGGACGTTATGCAATATAGTACGTAGCCAAGTCTGTATTTAGACCTTGCCCTCCAGCGCCAACCATGGTATCTGGACCAAAAGCGGTCGAAACGTCAGTTTCTTGGGAGGTTGAAGGTCTATGAGGCCGATTACACGAAGTTTCATCCCAGTCGTAGTCTTGGTCTTGTTTCTGCTGCTGGCTGTGCCGCCAACAGCGCTCTCACAAAGCGTTACCGGCCAGATCTCCGGGACCGTTGCCGATCCGGCCGGCGCCGTTGTCGTCAGCGCCAAAGTTCAGTTAACCCACGATCTTTCGCAGCAGGTCCGCGATTTCACGACCGAAACTAATGGAGAGTTCATTTTCACGGGCTTGGTGCCGGGTAGTTACAGCCTGCGTGTTGTGCAGCCCGGCTTCAAGGCCTACGACCAGAAGGCGATCACCGTCGCCGCGCAGGAGAGGGTGGACCTGCATGAGATCCGGCTGGAGGTCGGGGATGTCACCACCTCGGTGGAGGTCAGCGCCTCTACCGTGCACGTGGCCACCGACAGCTCCGACCGATCGATCGACATCAACCTGCACCAGATCGACGATACGCCGACGCGGGGCCGTAACCCGGTAAGCATCATCTTGGCGCTGCCCGGTGTTCAGGGCTTACCCCAGTCGTACGACTATCGTGGCTGGAACGGCGGCGCTATTCCCGGCGTCAACGGCGGGCAACAGGGCCAGATCATCCTGAACATGGACGGCGCCGCCAGCCAGGACTCGGGCAACCTCAACCCCGGCTACATCAACCCGAGTGTGGACGCCATCGGCGAGGTCAAGCTGCTGGTTACCAACTACACCGCGGAGTACGGCGGACGCACGGCCGGACAGTTGACCCTGACCACCAAGGCGGGCACGTCGCAGTTCCACGGCACCGGCTACTGGTACTACCGGCACGAATCGCTGGACGCCAACGAGTTTTTCAACAACAAGACCAACGTGGTGAGACCCCGGTACCGCTACCAGAATCCGGGCTTCACCATCGGCGGCCCGCTGATCATCCCGGGCACGCGGTTCAACAAGTCGCGGCAGAAGCTGTTCTTCTTTTTCTCGTTCGACAAGCTGTTCAACAATACCGTCAGCTTCAACACGTACACCATGCCCTCGGCGCTGGAGCGTGCCGGCGATTTTTCCAAGACCGTGACCACTGCCGGCGTGATGGTACCGATCTACGACCCGACGACGGGGAACGTGTTTCCAGGCAACGTCATCCCCGCCAGCCGCATCAGCCCCCAGGGACAGGCCATGCTGAACCTATTCCCGCTGCCGGACCCGCTGGGCCTGGCGCTGGACCCGACGGGCAACCGCGGGTACAACTTCCGGTACCCCCAGCAGCAGTTGCGGCCGCTGGATGATAAGATCCTCCGCATCGATTACAACCTCTCGTCCAAGGCGGTGATGTACGGGCGGCTGCTACAGGACTACCAGGCGCAGAACGGCTACAACACCACGGTGGGACCTCCGGGCGGGGCCTGGGGGCAGTTCCCGGATAGCTACCACGTGCAGTCGGCGGGCGCTTTGGGCACGATAGTCTACACCTTCTCCCCGACGCTGATCAACGAGCTCAGTTGGGGCATCAACCGCGGCAAGCAGGGCGTCGGTCCTTTGACCGACACCAGCAGCAACAAGAACAACGGCGGTGTCAGAACCTATGATCAGAGCCTGCTGCCACTCAAAGACTCCAACGGCAACGCGCTCACCCTGCCACGCATCAACCAGACCAGCAATATCCTTAGCCTGCTGCCGGCGGTACAGTTCGGTATTCCCAGCACGGGTTTCAGCCAGCAGTCCTCCGGCCAAGGCATTACCAACGCTCCGCAGTTCAGCCTGGACAGCCGCTGGCCCTTCACTGGGACCGACCAGTTGCAGACCTTGCAGGACAAAGTCACCTGGGTCACCGGTCCGCACACCCTAAAGGCCGGCTTCTACTATGAGCGCATGGCGCGCAACGTGAGTGTATACTCCGTCTACAACGCCGCCGGAACCTACTACTTCGCCTCCGACCGCGCGAGTCCGTTCGACACCAACTACCCTTACGCGAACGCCATGCTAGGCAGCATCTTCGCGTACGGCGACGACAACACGAAACTGGTGAATCACGCGCACTACTCGCAGCTCGAGTGGTACGTGCAGGACACCTGGAAAGCCAGCCGCCGCCTGACGCTCGACTACGGCCTGCGGTTCTACCGGGTGGGCGACCTGAACTCGGTGGGCAACCACCTGGGCCTGTTCAGCACTTCCGCGTACGATCCCACCAAGGCCGGCCAGTTGCTCTACCCGGCCTGCTCCACTCCGGTGACCACCACCACCTGCCCGACGGCCAACCGGATCGCCATCAACCCGGTGACGGGCGCGACCTTCCCCTATGTCCGGCAGGGCACATTCGACACCGCGTCTTACAGCACCTATCCGTGGACCGGCATCAAGTCTTACGACACCCACTTTTTCAACGTCCCCCCGATTCGCGTCGGACCGCGCCTGGGCTTCGCCTGGGATGTGTTCGGCGACGGCAAGACCGCCATGCGCGGCGGTTTCGGCATCGTAGTGGGCCGCAACTGGAACGTGGACTGGATCGGCGCGCTGAGCGCCGGCCAAGGCCCGTTGATGGTGCCGCCCTACTTCCTCTCGCCCACCGCCGTCTACACCAACTTCCAGACCCTGGCGACTTCCCAGTCGTACTACACGCCCCAAAACCTCATCGGCGGCAATCCCAACGAGATTCCGCAGTCCACTTACAACTGGAGCTTCGGCATCCAGCACGAAATCAAGTGGGGCATGATCGCCGACATTTCGTACGTGGGCAACGCGCTCAAGAACGGTTACGGCCAGACGTACGACAGCAACGCAGTCGCGCCGCTGACCACCTGGAAGCCCTCCGGATGCGCCAGCCCGATCGTGGTCGGCGGCATTTCGGCCGGCTGCCCGCAGTCGCAGTTCATCGACCCGACCAGCAACCCGGCCAACCCCGGCTACTACTCCACCAACCTGATCCGGAACTTGGTCGGCTACAAGTCCATCGGCAACGTCATCGACTATACCGAGGGTTACACCAACAACTACAACTCGCTGCAAACGCAGTTGAACCGGCGCACCGGCCACGTCCAGTGGAACCTCAACTACACCTTCTCCCGTACCATCGTCTTCAACAACGCGAGCACACAAGGGACATCAGCGTACTTGCAGTTTGTCAACGCCAACCTGATGAAGAACGTGGCCAATCGCCGGCACGCGTTCAACTTCAACATGGGCTACGACTTCCCGCAGGCAAGCCAGCACTTCGGCACCGATGTGGGTAAATCGTTCGCCAAGGTGGTGCTGGATGGCTGGCACCTGAATGGCAACGGCGCCATCTACGCCGGCTCACCGTACACCGTGACCTGCGCCGCGACCGGCCAGCCCTCGCAGTACTGGGTTGGCACGCCGACGGCCTACATGCCGTTCCGTTGCCAGATGGGAGGCAACATCTACCTTCCCAGCGGCCAGCTCCCCTCGGCGACGGAAGACCCGCGGCTGCAAGTGCCGCTGAATGCCGCCAACTTCGTGCTTCCGCCAGCGAACTCGCTGGGCATTGGCAACACACCGATGACTCTGTTCTACGGTCCCTGGCTGTGGGACCTGGACCTCTCGCTGGCCAAGATAACCCGCATCATCAGGGAGAAGGCGACCTTCGAACTGCGCGTCGAGACCTTCAACGTGCTGAACCACTTCAACCCGAGCAACCCGAACACCTCGCTCACCTGGAACTTCACGACCGGGGCGCAGACGAATGCGGCCTTCGGCACCATTCAGAGCGCGCAGATGCAAGCGCGCCACATGGTGCTTTCGATGAGGATCCGTTTCTGACGGCAGACTGTCCGCCGTGCAGCCGGTTATTCCTGGCCTTGGGGGGGACACTCCCCCCAAGGCCATTCTCTTGATTGACTTAGAGTTGAAGTGTCTCCATGAAACGACGAACATTCATGCAAGGTCTGGCTGGAGGCGCGCTGACGCTGATGGCCGACAACCCGCTGATAGGCCAAGCCGCCGGGAGTGGTTCTCTGGAAGATCTGTTCCGTCATCCACAAGCCGCGGCCGGGCCCTACACCTGGTGGCACTGGATGAATGGGAACATCACCGCCGACGGAATCACGCGCGACCTGGAAGCCATGAAGCGCGTGGGCGTGGCGGGCTTCCAGATCTTCCAGGTGGACGATGGAATCGTCCCCGGCCCGGTGAAGTACGGCAGTCCGGAGCACCTCCAGATGCTCGAACACGCGGCTCGGGAGGCCGGCCGGTTGGGGCTGGAGTTCGACATGCACAACTGTCCCGGATGGTCGTCGACCGGAGGTCCTTGGATTACGCCGGAGCTCTCCATGCAGCAACTGGTGTGGAGCGAAACCTTCGTCGCCGGCGGGCAAACGGTGAGCGCGGTGCTGCCGCAGCCGTACACCAAGCGCGGCTACTACCGCGACACGTACGTAATAGCGTTCCCCTCGCTCCCCGGCGAGAGCCGGCCCATGCGGGATCTGCTGCGCGCCGCCACCTCGAGCAGCGGTCCGGTGGACATGAAGCTGTTGACTGATGGCGACCTGGCGGAGGGAGTCGAGGTTCGACCGGCCGGAGCGGGCCAGCCAGCCTATCTCCAATTGGAGTTTTCCGATCCCTTTGAAACGCGCTCGATTGTGTTATACACCGCCGCCGGCGGACCGGGCGGCGGACCCGTCTCGCTGGAAGCCTCCGATGATGGCGCTGAGTTCCGCAAGATATGCGATTTGAATGCGGCCGCGGGCCGCGGAATTGAAGTCCCGGCGGTGGCCAGTTTTCCGGCGGTTCGGGCCAAGTATTTCCGGCTGGTCACCAACCAGGCGCGGCGGTTCTCCGAAGTCCAGCTTTCCGGCGCCGCGCGCATTTCCGACTGGCCGATGAAGGGCGGCTTCGCCAGCCGCAGCGGGTCGGGCGGAACCATGATGGAGGCGCCCGCCACTACGGCACAGGCGCCCGGCGAACCGGCCATCGATCCCGCCTCGGTTCTCGATATCAGCCAGTACATGGGCCGCGACGGCCGTCTGAACTGGGAGGCGCCCCCCGGAAACTGGACGATTCTCCGCATGGGACACACCTCGGTGGGGATTGACAACCATCCCGCGCCGGCCGGCGGCGGCGGCCTCGAGTGCGACAAGTACAGTCGCGAGGCCATGGACTTCCACTTCGACCAGTTCTTCGGCAAACTGCTCCCGGCCATGGCCCCGCTGATCGCCAAACACAAGGCGGGGTCGTTGATCGACAGCTACGAAGTCGGCATGCAGACCTGGACCCCCGCCTACCCGCGCGAGTTCCAACGCCGCCGCGGCTACGATCTCCGCAACTACCTGCCGGCGCTGACCGGCCGCGTGGTGGCGAGCGCCGGCATCTCGGACCGTTTCCTGTGGGATATCCGCCGGACCAACGCCGACCTGATGGCCGACAACTACTACGGCCGCTTCGCGGAACTGTGCCGCCAGCATGGCATGATCTCTTACACGGAACCTTACGACGGCGGACCATTCGAGCAGATGCAGGCCGGCTCGCGCGTGGACATTCCCATGGGCGAGTTCTGGATCCGCCGCCCCGACCAGGCGGCCGTCCGGCGCATCAAGCTGCCGGCTTCCATCGCGCACCTCAACGCCAAAGCGGTAGTGGGGGCGGAGGCCTACACCGGGGGCGGCGCGCTTTCGCGGTGGCTGGAATTCCCCTACTCCATGAAGGCGCAAGGCGACTGGATGTACACCAAGGGGTTGAACCGCTTCATCTTCCACCGCTACGCGCAACAGCCCCACCCCGACGCCATACCCGGCATGACTATGGGGCCGCACGGATGGCATTTCGACCGCACCAATACCTGGTTCAACCAGGGCGCGGCCTGGCTGGAGTATGTATTGCGCTGCCAGCAGACGCTCCAGCAGGGGCTCTTGGTGGCGGACCTGCTCTACTTCACGGGTGAGAACGCTCCTTTGGCCACGCCCCAGCCGAGCGATCTGAGCCTCGCACTGCCGCCGGGCCACGACTACGACACCGCCAACGCGGAGCCGCTGCTGGCGCGCATGAAGGTCGAGGACGGCCGCATCGTTCTGCCGGATGGCATGAGCTACAAAGTGATGGTGCTCCCCAGGGACACGACCATGACCCTGCCGGTGCTCCGCAAGATTCGAGACATGGTGGAACAGGGCATGTGCCTGGTAGGCGCCAAACCGGAACACTCCCCCACGCTGGGCGGGTATCCGGCCACCGAAGCGGAGGCGCGCGGAGTCGCCAACCAAGTCTGGGGCAACCTGAACGGCCCCACCGCCACGGAACGGGCGTTCGGCAAGGGGAGGGTGTTTTGGCCCCAACCGCTGCGGGCGGTTCTGGACAAGCTCAACGTCAAGCCCGATTTCGAATACACGGCCCGCTCGACCGATCCGGCCGTGAATTACATCCACAAGCGCGTGGGCGAGGCCGAGGTGTACTTCGTAGCTAACCGGCAGCGCCGTTCCGAAGACCTGGTCTGCACGTTTCGTGTGGATGGCAAACAGCCGGAATTGTGGAATGCCGCCACCGGCGAGGTCGCACCCGCGGGCATCTATCAGGCCGTGGACGGACGCACACGCATGCCCCTGCGGC
This sequence comes from Bryobacterales bacterium, assembly GCA_963768385.1. Taxonomy (GTDB): domain Bacteria; phylum Acidobacteriota; class Terriglobia; order Bryobacterales; family Bryobacteraceae; genus Fen-178. The sequence goes on along the minus strand of CAVYHQ010000006.1, from coordinate 703,537 downwards.
TGGATCCATGCGGATCGGTATTCGTGGTGTTCCGCGCGCCGGCGGCGCATCGGCTCGAAGCGGTGGTGAAGGACGGCACTGCGGTTGCCGGAACCGAGCCCTTCCCGGCGCCCGCATCCGGCCTCGATCGCGCGGTGACCAACAGTTTCACCGTGAGCCTCTGGGTCAAGCCGGAATGTGACGTCTTGCCCGCCACCAGCTTTGTGTTCTATGCGCCCGAGGGCGATGTGGTTTACGGGGACGGGCACGCTTCCTGTGCGCTCGCGGCGGGCCGCAATGGTCTCAGCGTCTACGAGCGGACGCGGGGCCGGATGCCGTCGGTGCTGGCGGTCGAAATGCCGCTCTCGGGCTGGACGCACGTGGCCCTGGTCTACCGGGACGGCGCGCCAACGCTGTACGTAAACGGCAAACTCGCTCGCCAAGGTGAAAAATCCGGCAAAATTGTCCACCCGGGCGTTGGGGAACCTGCCGGGATGGAGATTCTGTACTTCGAAGGGGAACAGACCAAGGCGGAAGTGTTCGCCGAGGTGCTGGACGACGATCGCATCCAGAAGCTGGCGGCTGCCGGCGTTCCCAAGCCGGAGGACCCGCCGCCCGTCGAACTGGCCGGCAGCGGGAAAGCAGAACTGCTCTTTTGGCAGGAGGGCAGCTACTCGTTGCGCGACAACACGGGCAAGATGTCGCCGGTGGAGGTGGCGGGGCTTGGCAAGCCGATGGAGATCGCCGGGCCGTGGCGGGTCAGTTTTTCGCCGAACCTGGGGGCCCCGCGCAAGTCACGCTTCCGCAGTTGATCTCACTCCATCAGCACCCCCAACCTGGCGTGAAGTATTTCTCGGGCACGGCAACCTATACCAAGAGGTTCACCGTCGCCGCCAGCGCCAAGGGGGGCGGCAAGCGGGTGTACCTCGACTTGGGGCGGGTGGAGGTGCTGGCCGAGGTAAAGGTGAATGGCAAGGATTTCGGTACACTCTGGAAGCCGCCTTTCCGAGTGGACATCACGGATGCGGTTCACGCAGGGAACAACGACCTGGAAGTCCGGGTCACGAACCTCTGGCCGAACCGGCTCATTGGCGATGAACAACTGCCGCCGGAGAACGAATATGGGCCAAATGGCGGGATACTGAAGATGCCGGACTGGTATACCCAAGGGAAGCCCAAGCCGCCCGGCGGGCGGGTCACTTTCGCCACCTGGAAGCATTTCGCCAAGGACTCCCCGCTACTGGCGTCGGGCCTGTTGGGGCCGGTGCGACTGCGGATGGCGGTGCGGCGTCCGCTGGAAAGCTGAAGGGAAGCGCGGATGAGAATCACAGAAGCATTGAAACCACTCGGCTGGGCCGCCCTGGCCATCGCCCTTTTGGCAGCCTGGGCCGTTCCGGCGCAGAACTCGAGTGCGAACCCGTCCGTCGTCACGGGGAATGCGAAGGTGGATGGTCTTCTCAGCCAAATGACTTTGGAGGAGAAGATCAACCTGCTACACGGGGGGACCGAGGCTTCCCCCAGCGGCATCGGCCAGGCCGGCACCTGGCCGGGACTGCCGCGGCTGAACATCCCATCGCTCCGGCTGGTGGACGGGCCGCCCGGAATATCGGTGCAGATCTGGTCCACGGGGATGACTTGCACCATGGGCTTGGCGGCGACATGGAGCCGCGAAGACGCCAGGAAGAACGGCGTCGTGATCGGCCGCGACGCCAAGTCGCTCGGGCAGGACGTGGTGCTGGAGCCGTTCATCAACATGGTGCGCGATTTCGAATTCGGGCGCGCCTACAACACATTTGGCGAAGATCCGTTGCTGACCGGACAGATCGCCGCCGCGCAGATCCAGGGAACCCAGAGCGAAGGAATCATGTCGCAGGCCAAGCATTTCATCGGCTACGATGGCGGCAACGATGTCTACATCGATCCGCAAACGCTGCGCGAAATCTACATGGCGCCGTTTGTGGACGCCTCCCATGCCGGCGTTTCCTCCATCATGTGTTCCTACAACAAGATCAACGGTCTGCAAGCCTGCGACAACAATGCGATCCAGAACATCATCTTCCGCGGGGAAGAGGGCTTCCGTGGGTTCAACACGTCGGACTGGGGCGCCACTCACGGAACGCTGAACGTCGCCAACGGCCTCGACATGGAAATGCCCGGAGGCACATTCACGGCGGCGGTGCCCGGACAGGGAGGCGCCGCCCCAATGGGGCCGGTTCCCGGCGCCGGTGGCATGCCGGCGCCTGGACCGGGCGGAGCGGCGCCGGCCATTCCAGGCGGGATGCCGGGTGGCCGTGGCGGTGTCATGCCCGAGGAACAAGGGCCGGGTGCGGGCGGGGGCGGGGGCCGCGGGCGCGGCGGCGATCCGCCGGCTTACGGCATGCGGAAGGCCGTTCAGGACGGTCTGATCCACGAGGCGCAGATCGACCTGGCGCTCGGCCGGGTGCTGGCGCAGATGGACAAGTTCGGGCTGCTCGACAAGGCTCCCAAACACAACATCACCGAGATCGACTACGCCTACAATGCCCCCATCGTGCGGCAGACCGCCGAAGACGCCGCCACCCTGCTCAAGAACCAGGACCACATGTTGCCGCTGACGGTGGCCGACCTGGATTCGACGGCGTTCATCGGGCCTACAGGGGGCCTCCTGGTATCTATCGGGATGTCCGGAGAGAAGGCCATGGGGTTTCCGGACCACCAGGTGGGGCCGGTTCCCTCGCTCGAGAAGATTACCGGCAAGAAACTGCGGTATGCCGTTGCCAACGATTTCGACGGCCAGCCCATCCCGGCGCCGGCCCTCTCGAATCTACAGCGCACCAACACCGCGGATGGCCGGACGCAGAGCGATTCGCAATTGGACTTCACCCTGTCGAACGGCCAGGCGCTGCCGGCGGGGACTTCGTACACATGGAAAGGCACGCTGAACATTCCCACGGATGGCGCCTACATGCTGGCTCTCGAAACCCGCGGGACCACCGGGCAGGTCGAGGTGGACGGCAATCGCGTGGCCGGTGGCGGCGGGCGCGGAGGTCCCGGCGGCGGGCGCGGAGGTCAGGGCGGTCCGCCGCTGTCTTCGCTCCCAGGCCTGAAGGGACAGCATCCGATTTCCGGCAACATCGTGCCCACGGCGGACCACCTCAACAACCAGCGGGCGCGGGTGGAACTGAAGGCCGGCCCGCACCAGTTGACCGTAACCACCACCGGAGAACCGAACGGTTACCCGGTCCAGGTGCGCCTGGCATGGGTGACCCCCGAGCAAGAGAAAGCCAACCGCGCGGCCGCCATCGCCGCTGCCAGGCAGGCCAACAAAGCGGTGGTATTCGCCTGGGCCCGCCAGGCGCCCTCGCCTTTTGTTTTGCCCGGCGATCAGAATCAACTCATTGCCGAGATCGCGGCCGTGAATCCGAATACCATAGTGGTTCTGAACACTGCTTTGCCTGTGGCTATGCCTTGGCTCGATAGAGTCAAAGGAGTGCTGGAGATGTGGTATCCCGGCGACGAAGGAGGACCGGCCACCGCCGACATATTGATCGGCAAGGCCAATCCGGCGGGCCGTCTGCCCATCACCTGGCCGCGGCAACTCCAGCAGATGGTCGCGCAGGACCGGGAGGGCCATCCCGAGCGCACCAACGCCGGCGTTGACGGCAGGACCACCTATTCCGAAGGTATCTTCATGGGGTACCGCTGGTTCGACAAGCAAGACCTCAAACCGGCCTTCCCGTTCGGTCACGGCCTTTCCTACACCACGTTTCAGTACAGCGGATTGAAGGTCACGCCCGCGAAGGATCACGGCTTGGACGTGAGTTTCACCATCAGAAACACCGGCAAGGTGGCCGGTGACGAAGTGCCCCAGGTCTATCTGGGAGCGCCCAAGAACCCGCCGGCCGGCGCCCAATTCGCGGTGCGGGCGCTGGCGCAGTTCGACCGCGTCGGCATTCCGGCCGGTCAAACCGAGATCGTTTCGGTGCACGTGGAACCGAGGCGATTGCAATACTGGTCGGTCGCGTCCGGACGTTGGGAGACAGCCGACGGCAGCCGCACGGTTTACGTCGGCGCGTCCTCGCGCGATATGCGGTTGCAGGCGGACACGGTGATCGGCCAATGACATCACAGGGAGCAAACTAGAATCATGAGAATAATCAGGAGCAAGAGACAGCTCGCTCTAACCGCCGCCATCGCCGCCCTGTTAGGGGCGTGGATAGTTTCGGCGCAGAGCGCGGGCGATGCGCTGGAGCGCGGTTTCCAGAATCCGCCGGACAGCGCGAAACCGCGTGTCTGGTGGCACTGGATGAACGGCAACATCACCAAAGAAGGAATCAAACTCGACCTCGAGTGGATGAAGCGGGTGGGAATCGGCGGCTTCCAGAATTTCGACGCCGCCTTGAGCACGCCTCAGATTGTCGAAAAGCGGCTGGTTTACATGACGCCGGAGTGGAAGGATGCCTTCCGCTATGCCGCCACGCTGGCCGATCAGTTGGGGTTGGAGATGGCCATCGCGGGCTCGCCCGGATGGAGCGAGAGCGGCGGACCGTGGGTGCCGCCCTCCCAGGGAATGAAGAAATTCGTGTGGAGCGAGACCCGTGTGGAAGGCGGCCGTCCTTTCAGCGGGACGCTGCCCAAGCCGCCGACCGCCACCGGACCGTTCCAGAACATGACGGGCGGGCGGGGAATGGGGGCGAACGGCGAGCCCGCTCCACCTCCGAAGGAGTTTTACGCCGACGCCGCAGTGGTGGCCTGGCGCGTGCCCGCAAGCGACGTGCCGATGGCGCGGCTACAGCCGAAGGTAACATCCAGCGGCGGCTCCTTCGACCTCGCCGCGCTGACCGACGGCGACCTGGTGAAGGCCAGTCTTCTGCCGGCGGCTCCCGTCGGTGAGAAATCGTGGATCCAGTTCGAATTCGCCGCGCCGCAGACCATTCGCGCCCTCACTATTGCACTGGCCGGTGGCGGAGGGCGAGGCGGCAGGGGCGGTGGGAATAGCGGCCAAGTCCTCGAATCCAGCGACGACGGCCGGCAGTTCCGCGAGGTTGTCGAGATCCCGCTTGGCGGGGCGGCGGAGCACACCCTTTCCTTCCCGGCTGCGACCGCCAAGTTCTTCCGCGTCAGTTTTACCACGCAACCAGCGCCGGCGGGCCGGGCCGGTTTCGGCGGCATGCCGGGAACGGGCGGCGGCCGCGCGCCGGTGGCGCCCGCCGGGCTCCAAATCGCCGAGCTCGTGCTCGAAACCGGAGCGCGCGTGAACCGGTTTGAAGAAAAAGCCGCCTTCGTGACGGCGCCCGACCTGTACGGGTTTGCGACTCCGCCGGTCCCGGCTCAGGATGCCGTCCACAAAGGGGAGGTTGTCGACTTGACTTCGAAAATGCGCCCGGACGGCACGCTCGACTGGACGCCCCCGGCCGGAAGCTGGACGGTGCTGCGCTTAGGCTATTCCTTGCTCGGCATTACCAACCATCCGGCTTCGCCCGAGGCCACCGGGCTGGAGGTGGACAAGCTCAACCGCACTTACGTAAAGGCGTATCTCGACAATTATCTGAACCAATACAAGGACACGGTCGGCCCGCTGATGGGCAAGCGCGGCCTCCAGTACGTGGTTACCGATAGTTGGGAAGCCGGCGCCGAGAACTGGACCGACGACATGATCGCCGAGTTCACCAAGCGCCGCGGTTATGATCCGCATCCCTGGCTGCCGGTCCTCACGGGTCGCGTAGTGGAGAGCGCCGAGGCCAGCGACCGTTTCCTGTGGGACTTCCGCCGGACCATCGCCGATCTGACAGCCGAGAATCACTACGACCAGATCACGGCGTCGCTCAAGGAGCGTGGGATGGCCCGTTACAGCGAATCGCACGAGTCGGGCCGGGCCATTATCGCCGACGGCATGGAAGTCAAACGCAATGCCGCGATTCCCATGAGCGCCATGTGGACCCAACTGCCGGGCGTCAATAACGAGCAGTACGGCTACAACGCCGATATCCGCGAATCCGCCTCCGTGGCGCACATCTACGGCCAGAACCTGGTTGCCGCCGAATCTCTGACCGCCAGCTTCGGCGCGTGGTCCTGGTCGCCCGAGACGTTGAAGCCCACGGCCGACAAGGAACTGGCCATGGGCCTCAATCGCTTCGTGATCCACACGTCGGTTCACCAACCCGTCTCGGATAAAATACCGGGGCTCGGGCTGGGGCCGTTCGGCCAATGGTTCACCCGTCACGAGACTTGGGCGGAGCTGGCCAAGCCCTGGACCACTTACCTCGCCCGCAGCGCCTACATGCTCCAGCAGGGTAAGTTCGTGGCCGACGTCATCTATTTTTACGGCGAGGACTCGAATATCACGGCCGAGTTCGCGAGCAAATCGCCGGATGTGCCCGCCGGGTACAGTTTCGACTACGTCAACGCCGACGCGCTGAAGAACCGCCTTTCGGTGGAGGATGGCCGGATTGTGACGGCCACGGGAATGAGCTATCGCGTTCTGGCTCTGGATCCTTACAGCCGGCACATGTCCCTGCCGGTCCTGAAGAAGATCCGCGATCTGGTGAATGCCGGAGCCGTGGTGGTGGGAGCCAAACCTGTCGATAGCCCCAGCCTGAGCGACAACCAGGCGGAGTTCAAGACCATCGCCGATCAGGTCTTCGGCTCGGGCACGGGCGAGCGCACCTATGGCAAGGGCAAGGTTTACGCCGGCCAGACGCTGGCCGAGGCGCTGTTCGCTCTCGGAGTAGCGCCGGACTTCGAATTCACGCGGCCGCCAGCCGATACCAATCTGCTGTTCGTGCACCGCCGGGTGGCCGATGGCGAAGTCTACTGGGTGGACAACCGCAACAACCGCGCCGAGACCGTGGACGCGACATTCCGCGTGGCCGGCAAGGCCCCCGAGCTTTGGCATGCCGACACTGGGAAGATCGAACCCGCCTCCTATGGCATTGCCAACGGACGCACCCTGGTGCGGCTGCACCTTGATCCCTACGAGGCCGTGTTCGTGGTGTTCCGCAAAGCGGCCGCCGCGCCTTCGCGGACGCTGCCCGAGCGGGTCGAAACCGCGATGGCCACCGTCGAAGGGCCGTGGGACGTCAGCTTCCAGCCCAATCGCGGCGCCCCCGCCAAGATCAGCCTCGACAAGCTGAGTTCGTGGTCGGAAAACGCGGATGCCGGCGTGAAGTATTTCTCCGGCACTGGAACCTACTCAAAGGATATCCAAGCTCCCGCCGATTGGTTCAAGACCGGGGCGCAGTTGTGGCTGGACCTCGGCGATGTCAAGAACCTGGCGGAGGTTTCGGTCAACGGCAAGCCCCTCGGCATCGTCTGGAAGCCGCCGTTCCGGGTGGATGCAACGGGCGCATTCAAGCCGGGCGCGAACGCCATCGAAATCAAGGTGACCAACTTGTGGGTCAACCGGCTGATTGGCGACCAGCAGCCCGACGCCCCCAAGAAGTACACCTACACCGCGCAGCAGTTCTACCGCGCCGATTCGCCCCTGTTGCCCTCCGGGCTGCTGGGACCCGTGCAAGTTGTGCGATCGACAACCAGGTAGGGTGCGGCCCATCCTCGCTACTTGGCCAGCACCACGCCGGCCCCGCCCGGTGGCGGAGAAGCGACGGCGTCGGGCCGCGCGCGAGCAACTACGGCCAGGGCGGCCAGGTAGAACAGGCCGCCGATGATCAAGGTCTGGATGAGGCCAAGATAGATGGAGCACACCAGCGCCCCTACCGAACCCAGCACGCTGGCAGCCGCATTCAGCGACCAGGCCCAGCGTACCGAAGGCGCGTGCCACTCTTCCAGCCGCCCGAGCCCGGTGGGAAATGGCATGCCCATCACCAGGCCTAACGGCGCGATCAGCAGCACCGTGATGACCACTTTCAAGGCCATGGGGAGCCACACCAGCGCCCCCAGCAACCAGGAGGCGACCAGCGCCAACAGGGCCGCCAGCAGCGCCACCAAGCCCAGCGTTTTGATGAGGCGGCCTTCGTCCTTCCCCAACGCGCGCCGGCTCAAGCCGCTTCCCACGCCGCTCGAAACCAGCATGGAGAAGATCACCACCGTCAGGGCATAGGTCGGATGGCCCAAAAAGAGCACGAATTTCTGAATCAGTCCCACTTCGATGAGGATGTAGCCGGCGCCGATGAACAGGAAGTACAGCAGGAATCCGAGCACGCCGCGCTGGCGCGGCAGCCGCGTGCCCAACACCAGCGGCGGCAGCAGCAGGATCAGCAGGGTGGCCACCAGGCTCACGCCCATCAGGCCGAACAGCAGCGGCACGGCTTTGTTGACCTTATAATCGGCGGTGTCGTGCGAGGCGGTGCGCACGAAGGTCCACAAGTCGCGCGGCTGCACCGTGTAGAAAAAAAACGGCCGGTTGTCACTGATGGGGGTGATGTCGAAAGTGTAATTGCGCTCGAACTCGTCCGGATTGGCGCTGTGGAGCAGGTCGTGGAACGGATTAGGCGCATCGCGGCCGGGAAGGTAGAGGGTCTCCATGCCGGCGGCCGACAACAACGCGCGCGCGCGTCCGATATCGGCCTCGCTGAAAGGCTCTCGGGAAATCAGCACCGTGTCGCGCGCGCCCCAGCCGGTCGCCGAGCCTTCCCGGCCAATGATGAAATGGCGCCATGCATCGGCTTCACCCAGTTGACCGAGCGCTTCCATAGCCAGCGCGACCAGCCGCAGCGATTCCCGCGGCGGCTCGAGGCCCCAGCGGGTGACGGCCACCATGCCGTCGCCAGTGAGGTGCGAGAGGTAATCGCGAAAGGCGTCGGTGGTATACAGATTGTTCTCGGAAAGGGCGAAGGCTCCGGCCGCGGTGGCCGCCCAGGTATCCACCAGGGTGGCCTGCAAGACCTGGTACTTATCGGTGGTGCGGCGCACGAAGCTGCGGCCGTCCTCGACGAGAACGTGGACATCGGGGCGCAGGTAGAGACCGCGGCTGAGCGCGGGGAAGCGCTGGCGCATGATGGTGGTGGCAATGATGGGATTGATCTCGACGCCGGTGATGTCGTGACTGCCGGAAGCCAGCGCGCGCGCCACGTCCCAGCCGCCGCCGGGCCCGATGATCAGAGTCTTGGCTCCCGGCCGCACGGCATAGGGAAGGCTGGGGCCTTGCTCGAGCAGGTCGTGGCGGTCGCGCGGCGTGAGGTGGTCGAAATCGAAATCGGCGATGGCGGTGGAGGCGTCGGCATCGATGAAGATGGTGTCCCGGCCTTCATCGGCTTTGTGCACAATGGCCACGCGCGAAAAGTTATTCCACTTGACGAACCATTCGTGGGCCAGGGTCTGGCCCTTGGCGTGGCTGATGTCAATCACCGGGTCGTGCTGGTTGTAAGCCAGGAAGGCCACCAGCGCCAGGGCCAGGGCCACCGAGCCGCCGCGGCCGGTCACCGAGCCGGCCATGCTGTGCCAGATGGCGGCCGCGGTGGCAAAAGTGATGGCGGCGCAGACCACGGTGCTCGGGCCGCCGAACTGGTTGAGCAGAGGAACGAGCAGCAGGCAACCGCTGGCGGCGCCTAGAAGGTCGCAAAAGTAAACCCGGTTCACGCGCTCGATGGTCTCGGAGATGGCCAGAGAGACAATTGTCCCGGAGAGGAAAAACGGCAGCGCGGTGGTGAAGTAGATCAGGGCCAGGTCCCAATTCGAGGGGTTGTTCTTCTGCGCCAGGATGACCACCAGCGCCAGAAGCACGAAGAAGCTGTTGATAGCGCTGAGACGGCCCAGACGAGCGAACAGCGGAGCCTTCCAGCCGGCTACCACGTAAGAGAAGACGCCGCCCGCGCCGAGGCCGAACAGGGCGATGGAGATCGCCAGGAAAGCAAAATGATAGTAGAAGACCACCGAGAAGACGCGCGTGAGCGACAACTCCAGCAGCAGCGTCGCCATGGTGGTAAGGCCTACGCACAGGTAGACCTGGGACCAGGGCGTGGGCGGCGACTTGTAGGGGCCAGGCATGCCTGGCCCCTACTGAACGGCGAGTTGGACGGTGTTGCTGACGCCATCGGGAAAAATCAGGGTCACGCTGATCAGGCCGCTGCGAAGGCCCTGCGGAACGACGGCGTTCACCTGGTACAGGCCCACCGAGCCCGGGCTCAGCCCGGCGTAGTCGGGGGTGACCGTGAGTGTCCCGAAGATGCCGCTGCCGAACTCGACCGATGGCATGGTGACGAGCCGCGCCAGCGGTTCCGCTCCTGGCGCCGGCACGTTGGTTCCCACCGCCGGATTCGTGGGTCCCAAGCCGATTGCCCAGATGATCAGGGTGTCGCCCACCCGGGCCGGATGCACCCCGTCTGGAACGCTGCCATCCGGCCTCGTAATGATCAGAATCCGCGGCGCCCGGGCCGCCACCTGCACCGACACCGTATTGCCGGAGAGTCCGTCGCGCTGCACCTGAACCTGGGCCGTCCCCAACGCAGTCTCCATTGGCACCTGGAACGCAATCTGGCTGTAACTGGAAAAGTACAGCGGCGCGGCAAGCCCATTCACCAGCACCGAGGAGCCCGTGATTTGCGTGGCCAGAGGCACTCCGGGGCTGAAAGCGATGTTGGTGAACAGAAACTGCTCGCCAAATACGTCCACGATATCTCCGCGCGCCACCGCGCCTCCGTTGACGCCGAAGATGGCATTGTCCACCACTCCCTTGTAAAAGGCAGCTGGCGCGCCCTTGGCGGCCACCTGGAAACTCACGGGGACGCTGACAGTACCATTTGCGGCGTTCGAACCGATCGAGACCGAGCCGGTGTAATAGCCCGGCGCCAGTGTGCCGGGGTCGAGCGCGATAGCGGCCCAGCCGCCGGAATTGGGCGAGGCCGTGAGCCACTTGCCGCCATCGGTGGTGGTGGCGCTCACGGTTCCAATCGTGACGCTTCCCTGCCCTGGGTTGTTGAGTGAGATCTGCATGGCGAGCGGCGCAGCGCCCTGAGCGAGTCGCACCGTAACCTGGTCCGGGAACGGCTGCGCAATCGGCTGCGTGGTGACCCGCATGGTGACGGGAATGGTCTGGTTGTCCGGAGAGAAGCTGGAACCGCTGGTGACCAGGGATCCGTAGTACGTGCCCGGTCCCATGCCGGCGGGCGGCGCCATGTGTATGCGGTACGGAAATGTGAATTGGAAACTGCCCGTGCCATCCATCGCCAGGCTGAGCCAGCGGCCGCCATCCTGCGTGCTGGGGCTCGCATTTAACAGCCCATGGGTAGAGAACGAAACGTCGCGCGACGATCCGGGCGCCACATACAGATCCACCCCGCCGATGCGCACCGTCACCGTGATGGTCTGCGGAGCGTCGACCACGTTGGCGGCACCGTTCACGGTCACGCTGGCGGTGTACGTGCCGGCCGCCAGCGTGGATGTGTTCAGCGCCAACTGGAGAGGGAGGCACATGGCGCTGGCCGTAGTAGTGGTGCAGGCGCGGGGAGCCCCGTAAGATGTAGCAATCCACGAAACGGACGACGTGGGATTGCCCGCCAGCGAGAGCGAGCCATCCCCGGCGTTGTAGGCCTCCACGATTTGCGTCCCTCCGTTGGAGCCGACGGGCAAGGGGACGGGAACCACCGCGGTGTTCACCAGGCGCAGCATCGGCGCGGCGTGTAGGAGCGTCGCGAGGCCCAGAGGGACCAACGCGGCGCGCAGGAAACGGCGCGCCATCAGACCCACTCCAGGGCCCCTTTCTTGTAAGCCCAGATGTACCCGACAATCAGGATGGCCAGGAAGACCGCCACTTCCGCCACTCCAAACCAACCCAGCGTCCGGTAGCGGACCGCCCAGGGGAACAGGAAGATGGTTTCGACGTTGAAGATTATAAACAGGATGGCAATGATGTAGAACCGCACCGTGTAGCGCCCGCGCGAATCCGACGCGGCCTTGATGCCGCACTCGTACGCCTCCAGCTTGGTGCGGAACGGGGCCGAAGGGCGTATCAGCTTGGCCGCCACAATCAGCACCACGGGGAACAGAATCGCAATGACCAGAAAGATGATGATGGGGACATAACCGCTCGGCATGCGACCACTATAACATGCTGAGACGGCTTCCCCACGCGCGTGTGGAAGCAGCGGCCAGCCCGTTCAGCGTGGTCGGCGCGCCAGTCGGCGCGTGCATCCCAAAGCCAGCAGCAGAGCTCCGCTCCCCAACAGAACCAGAGTCCCGGGCTCTGGAACGACCACCGTGATGAAGCGCTGAGTATCGATGTCACGGCCGTTCGGGATGAAGACGAAGGTCGCGCTGTCCAACCACTGCGTGTAAGCGTTCGACGGGTCGTGCAGCAGATTTGTCCATTCGTTGTTCGCCTGCGTCTCGAACCCGAGGACGAACGGATCGTGCGACGTTGATGTCGCTGTGCCCATGATCTCCCAGATGGCCAGCGAAATGGGAATTTCAATGTCATTCAAGAAGTCTGCCATGGGCATAGGCCCGTGGTCAGTCTGGTTCAAAATCGCACTGGTACCCGCACCCGAAATGCTGATCGTGATGTGCTCTTGACGAGCGTCAGACAACAGCAGTGAGGCCAGGAAAGCCGCCTCTTCCATAGATTGAAAGCTCGGATCCCCAGACAGCGACGATAGTGGCTCCAGGACTCCTGTGTATGAGGTTTGCCAGTAGTCAGTCCTGTTTTGATCGAGGCAGAAGACCGCTGTGATCCACTGATCCAGCGGGTTCCCGTTCACCTCAAACGTACCCGGGTAAGGCGGGACGTAATCGCCTCCGTACGTCGGACTAGGGTTGTCATGGGAGCCGTTCCCTAACGTCAAGACGGTGCTGCTGGCGCAGAGCGTGGTGCTGAGCGCCAACACGCCGCAGACGCAAATGCTCAATGAGATCAAACGGTCCCTCAAATCGCAATATGGTCGGCGCATATATTTCTTGATTTATCGTTGCAGAAATGGATGCAAAAAGCTATAGAACAAAAGATCCTGGACAAGCGCCATAGTTCTAATCTTTTCACGTGAAAGTACTAGTACTTATCTCACATCACGGCGCGGCCCGACTCCCGGCTTGATTCCGAGAGACAATGGGATGGCCGATGCCTTCCGATCCGCGCGTCGTTTACTCCCGGCTCTTGAGCGAGCGGTGCGCCGACATCGCCTCGCGTGAGCGGCGCCACCGGGCTCTCGGGAATAGCCGTCTGGCGGCCGTCACCGGCGCGGCGGCGGTGGTGTGGCTGGCGCTGGCCGGCCAACTCTCGATCGTCTGGATCGCCCTCCCGATAGTCGTCTTCGCCGTACTGGTGGTGATCCATGACCAGCTTCTGCGCATGTTGGAGCGCCGGCGGCGCGCGCAACGGTTCTTTGAAAGAGCGCTGGCGCGATTGGATGGCAAATGGGTTGGAACCGGGGAGCCGGGCGACCGGTACCTGGACCCGGCGCATCCCTACGCGCGAGACCTCGACCTGTTTGGGCCGGGGTCGCTGTTCGAGCTCCTGTGCACCGCGCGGACGCACATTGGCGAGGATACGCTGGCGCGTTGGCTACTGGCGCCCGCCGACCCGGCAACCGTGCGCGCCCGGCAGGAGGCCGTCGACGAGCTGCGCCCGCGCGTGGATTTGCGCGAGGACCTGGCGGTGCTGGCGGAAGAGTCCCGGACGGGAGTGGACCCGGTGTCGCTGGCGGCCTGGGGCGAGGCGCCGGGGTTGCTCGAGGGAGGCCGGTTGCACGCCGCGGCGCTGGCGCTCACTCCGCTGGGCGTGGTAGGGGCCTCAGCACTAATCGCGTACCTTTTGAGCCTCCTGGGAGTCGTCAGGATATCCGAGCCGACCTGCATACTGCTGTGCGACATTTTCCTGGTGGTGCTGGCGGTCAACGGAACCTTTCTATATCGCGTGCACAAGCGGATCGCGACCGTGGTGGCGGCGGCGGAAGAGGCTGCGCACGAGCTGAAACTGCTCTCGGAGGTGCTGATGCGGCTGGAACGCGAGAGTTTCCACTCGCCGCTGCTGGCCGCACTGCGCGCCTCGCTCGATACCGAGGGCGAGCCGCCTTCCAAGCGCATCCGCCACCTCAACCGGCTGATGGAGCTGCTGGACTCCCGCGATCACATGCTGGTGCGGCTGGCGGAACCGTTTGTGCTGTGGACCACGCACCTGGCCTTCGCCCTGGAGGCGTGGCGGCGGCACTCCGGGCCGGTGCTCCGCAGATGGCTCACGGCCACCGGCGAGATGGAGGCGCTGTGCTCGCTGGCGAGCCATGCTTTTGAACATCCGGAAGATCCGTTTCCAGTCTTCAGCGCGGAGGGAGCGTTGCTGGAAGCGGAGGCGATAGGCCATCCGCTCATCGAGGAAAGCCGCGTGGTGCGCAACGATGTGCGCATCGGCGGGGCGGCGTGCCCTTTGGGCCCCGCTGGGCCGCGGGTGCTGGTGGTAAGCGGCTCGAACATGTCGGGCAAGAGCACGCTGTTGCGAACGCTGGGAGCGAATGCGGTGCTGGCCCAGGCGGGCGCCCCGGTGCGGGCCAGGCGGCTGCGCATATCGCCGCTGGCGGTGGGCGCGTCCATCTGGGTCACGGATTCCTTGCAGGGCGGCGTGTCGCGGTTTTACGTCGAGATTCTGCGGCTGCGGCAGATTCTGGATGCCACCGCGCAGCCGGGCCCAAAGGGCGCCCCGGTCCTGTTTCTGATCGACGAATTCCTGCAAGGCACCAACTCGCATGACCGGCGCATCGGCGCGGAGGCGCTGGTGCGCGGGCTGGTGGAGCGCGGCGCCATCGGCCTGGTCACCACCCACGACCTGGCGCTGGCAGATATTGCCGGCGCGCTCGGCGAGCGGGCCGCCAACGTGCATTTCGAAGACCACATCGAAAACGGGCGGATGGTATTCGATTACGTCATGCGGCCGGGGGTGGTGCGGAAAAGCAACGCCATCGAGTTGATGCGCTCCGTGGGGCTGGAGATTTGACGGGCGAAACCATCCGCGAGCTGGCGTGCCAATGCGGATTCGAGTTGGCCGGAGTGGCGGCAGCCGAGCCGGGCCCAGAGGGCGCCCCCGAGCGGGCCTGGTATCACCAGTGGGTGGCCTCGGGTTTCGCCGGCGAGATGCGGTACCTGACTGGCCACCGCGCGGCGGCGCGCGACGATCCACGGAACCTGCTGGCCTCGGCGCGGTCGGTGGTTTGCGTGGGCAAGCTGTATAACACACCGTGGCCCTACTCCACGCAGTTCGACGCCGGGGAGCGAGCATGGATCTCGCGCTACGCCTGGGGCGAAGACTACCACGGCGTGATGCGCGGGGGCCTGGAGCGGCTGGCCTCCATGCTGCGGGAATGTGCGGGCGCGGAATTCGAATCGAAGATATGCGTGGATACGGCGCCGCTGCTGGAGCGTTCCTATGCGCGCATGGCGGGACTGGGGTGGATCGGGAAGAACACCTGCCTGATCAACCAGCCGCGGGGATCGTGGTTTTTCCTGGGAGAGCTGCTGGTATCACTGGTAATTGACGTGGACAGTCCGCCGCCCGACCGGTGCGGGACATGCAGGAGATGCATCGACGCCTGCCCTACGGCGGCCATTGTGCCGGCCGGCGCGGGGTTCGCGGTGGATTCCCGGCGATGCATTTCGTACCTTACCATCGAGCTGCGCGGCGCCATGACGGCGGAGCAGCGGGCCGCGGTGGGCGGGCACGTTTTCGGGTGCGACATCTGCCAGGACGTATGTCCGTGGAACCGGCGCGCTCCGGTGACGGGCGACCCGGCCTTCCAGCCGAGGGAGTTCGCACCGCCGCTGGAAAAACTGGCCGCGATGACCGAGGAGGAGTTCCGCTCGATGTTTGGCGGCACGCCCGTCACGCGAGCCAGGTACGCGGGCTTCTTGCGCAACGTGGCCATCGCCATGGGTAACCGGAAGGGGGTTGGAGCAATTACGATAGAAGGGTGAGACTGCCGATGCTGGCCCTGATGGCGCTGGCGCCGCGGCTTTGGGCGCAGGAGTCCGTGGTCGCGGAGGGGTTCGACCACTTCTACAACCTGGAATACGACCAGGCCATCGCGGATTTCGGGACGGCCATCGCACAGAATCCTAATTCGCCCGACCTGCATAACCACCTGGCGCAGACCATCGTGTTTCGCGAAATGTATCGCGACGGCGCGCTCGAAAGCGAGTTGGTTTCGGGCACGAATTCCTTTCTGCGGCGGCCCAAGCTGAACCCGGCGCCGGAGACTGAGAAGCGGTTTCTGGAGGAGATCGGCAAAGCCATGGCGCTTTCCGAGGCGCGCCTCAAGAAAAACCCCAACGACACCGGCGCCATGTACGCGCTGGGTATCTCCTACGGGCTGCGCTCGAATTATTACTGGGTGGTGAAGAAGGCGTGGCGCGATTCTCTCAGGGACGCCACCGCCGCGCGGCGCCTGCACAATCGCATCACCGAGCTGGAGCCCAACAACGTGGACGCCCGGCTGGTGCAGGGGTTGCACGACTACATCGTGGGCAGCCTGCCATGGGGATGGCGGATGCTGGGGTTCCTGGTGGGCATCCACGGCGATCGGGAGAAGGGCATTCGCACCGTCCAGGACGTGGCCCGCAATGGCCAGATCAACCGCGTTGACGCCGAGATCTTTCTGGGCGCGCTTTACCGCCGGGAAAACCAGCCGCGCCAGGCAATCCCGCTGGTCGCGGACCTGATCGGGAGATTTCCGCGGAATTTTCTATTGCGGCTGGAGCTGTCGCAGATGTACAGCGTGGCGGGCGACAAGACTCACGCGTTGGAGGCCGCCGAAGAAGTGGCCCAGTTGAAGGCCCGCCATGCCCCAGGCTACGACCGCGTGCCGTGGGAGAAGATCTATTTCCAGGAGGGCACCATCGAGTTCTGGTACAACGACCTGGACCGCGCTCTTGAGAACATGAAGAAAGTGGCCGCCGCGTCCGCAGAGGTGGACCTCAACACGGGCGTGTACGCGTATCTGCGAATGGGGCAGATTTACGACATGACCCACCGCCGCGCGGAGGCTGTGGAAGCATACAGGAAGGCCATTGCGTACGCCCCCCAGGCGGAAGCTGCCCAGGAGTCGAGAAAGTACCTCTCCACCCCCTACCGCCGGATGTAGCGGCGCGGCGACGGAATGCCCGGATCAATCCGGGTCGATGGTCACCTTGACGGGCTGCTCAATATACTTCGCATCCTTGCCGGTGGTCAGGATCATGAGCGCCAAACGGCCGGGCGCGGCCTTGGCGGGGATCTTGAACTTGATCGAGGTGTCCGTCTGTTCGGTGACTTCCACGATGGTATCGATCTTCTGGTCGGTGAGGTACACCTTGGACACCAGGTCCTTCTGCAGGTTCTCACCCGTGACCGTGATCACATCCCCCCTCTTCCCGTTGGGGGGATCGACAGAGATCATCCGGGGCATCGCCTGTTGGGCGTAGGCTGCGAAGCTCGCGGCCACGAGTAGCGAAACTACAAAAGACAGTTTCATCTGAATATCCGGTCCTCTGAGATCAATGCTATGTCCATTCAGTCCGAAATTCAAGCGCCGGTGGGGACAGACATGAATTTCCGGCGCAGTTTGCCGGAAATTCATGTCTGTCCCCGGTTTGCCCCCGGATCGTGCGATAATCCCTACAGGAGCGCGTTTGCGATGCCGACGCCGGTCCACCTATTTTGATCCAACATCATCAAAATAGGGGTCCGACTCGATCATTACGCGCTGGTGTGCAAGCTCCTGGCGGCCTGGCCGCAAGGGAGAAGCCTGAAGGCGCTCGGCGGACGCCCACCCCGTTTACAAACGTGGGTCAATAACGGGGGCCGGCACGGCCCAGCGGCGCGCTCCCAAGACGCTCCGGCGGCGTCCCCGCCATCGCCGTCCGCGACGAATGAAACCATTCGCCAGTGGCCGGCGCCACATCCGGAACATACTATCGTTGGATAGCCTTCCATTACTCGCCAACGCCGGTATGGGTTATCGGAGGCATACTCCGTTCGGTTAACATTTGCCTGACGCCGGACTGCAAATCATATCCATGACAGTACTAACTTCTCTGTTAACCCTTGCGCCACACCGCGTCACAGGGTGTAATGGGCATGGAGGCCAAAATGGTGCAGTGGCTGTACAATTTCTGGCTGGAAGAGGGAGGGCAAGACCTGATCGAGTACGCCCTTGTGATCTTCTTCATTGCAGTTGCGTGCCTCGCGTTCGCTTACAGCGGCACACCGTACGTGAACGGCCTCTGGAGCAAGGAGAATTCCGACCTGGTCTCCGCCAACTCAGCAGCCAGCGGCGGTTGACCGCGAGAACGTCCCTTCCACTTGGCCGCACCTCGCAGCAGGGGTAGAATAGTAGGGCATACCCGAAACATGAAGACCCTTGCTGTGATTCTCTTGCCCATGCTGTGCGCGGCCGCGGACGCGCCGGCGGGGATCGATGCGGTGCTGGATGCGGCGCGTGCGGCGCCGGCGGAGTTCGCCGCCGATGCCATGATCCGGATCGCCGCTCTCGACCAACTGGAAAAGGCGCGCAGAATCGAACTGCTCGAGCAGGCGTTCCGGAGGGCCTCCGGCGCCCAGCAACCCTACAAACGCCACGCCACCTTCGTGCGGTTGGGCAGCCCATCCGGTTTTTTGAACCGCGCCTACGGGCTGGACCTGGATGTCATGTCGCTTCGCTTGCGGGCCATCGAGGGGCTGCTTCCACTGGATGCCCAAAAGGCCCGGGACCTGTTCCTCCAGATGCCACTTCCCAAGACTCCGCCGCTGAAGTGCGACGACTTTCTGATTTACGACGTGGGAAGGTTCTACGACACGCTCGGAAGCATTGCGCGCCAGTCGTTCACGGCCCAGGAAGTTCAGGCAGGCGACCTGTTCCGGTTGCTCGAGCGCTTCGCCGGCGCCATCGCGTCCCCCGTCGAGGTGGCGCCGGTGGCGCGGATGCTGGCGGCGTCGAGCGTGGAGGACGCCGATTTCCGGGCGCTGGTGAGCTCGTTCGCGGAAGCATTGGGCAAGATCTCGGGAGACGACCGCTCCTTTAGCTATTCGATGCCGGCCGGCAAGCAGATCCTGGCGCTGGTCGAGGAGTGCCAGCGCCGCCAGTCGTCGCCGCTGCCGCTGCTCGAGGCCTACCGCCTCTACCTGGTGATCAACCTCTCCGCGGCGCGATGCGCCGACGACGATTCCATGCTGGGCAACCCCGCATCTTTCGGTCTCTTCACCGGGCAGACCATCGATCAGGAAGCCCAGGATGTTGTCGCGTTCTTCAATCAACACCTCCGCATGGCGCCGCTACAACCGATTCCGGAGGAGGAAGCAACGCCTTCCCGGTTGGAAGGGGTGGCCACCGGCCTGCGCACGTGTGAGGACGCCGCATGCCGCGCTATCGCGGAACAGGACCGGGGGCTGGTCTTCGGCGACAACGGCTCCCCCTACACGGCCGGCCAGAAATCCACCCCGGCATGGCGCGCGAAGGTGCGGGACTTTCTCGCGGCCTTGTCCCGGTGGCAGGAGAGCGCCCCTGGAGCGCGCCCCACCGCCGCCGAGCAGTTCCAGATCGAATCCGCGGCTTACAGCAGCCTGTTGAACCAGGTCTCCGATGGCGCGGATCGCGAACTGGTGGTGCGCGCCATGCTGGATTACCTGAAGCAGAACCGGATTCGACAGGAAAACCGCATGCAGTGGTTTTTGCCGGTGAGCGCGCTCATCGGGCGAGTAGCGCTGGACCCCCTGGGGATGGGACGCCTGGCGGACGACCTTCGCCGGGTGGATGACCCGATCATCGCGCTCTACGCAAGCCTGGAAGCGGTGGCGCCGCGCACACCCGCCCAGATCGTGCCGCTGCTATAGAACGTCGGCGAAGCCGCGCTTCATGTGCCGGAAGAAAAGTCCTCCGGCGATGAACACCGCGACGCCGTAGGCGGTGGCGATGGCGAGATCTTGCAGGTCGGGCATGGCGGAGCTGAGCAGAATGGTCCGGTACCCGCGAACCACGTAGTACAGGGGGTTGGCCACCAGCAGAAAGCGCGCCCAGGGGGGGAACTGCTTTTCGGTGATAAAAATGGGCGTCAGCCAGAACCAAAAAATCAGCACCACGCTCACCACTTGCGCAGTGTCCCGAAGAAACACATGGAGACTGGAGACGATCCATCCCATGCCGACGGCGAGCAGTCCGAGGACCACGAAATAGAGCGGCAGCAGGATTAGAAAGATGCTGATCTGGTTGATCCAAACCGCGCTAGCGGCGATCATCAGGACCAGCGCCAGCAAGTGACTCAGAAGCGTGGAAAGAAAAACCGAGACCGGAATCATCTCCGCCGGAAACACGGTCTTCGTGATGAGGTTGGCGGAATCCAACAGGCTCGTGGCCGAGCGCTGCACGGTCTCGCTGAACAGCAGCCACGGAAGCATGCCGGCGAAGATGAACAATGGGTAGTTCCCGACACCCGGAGGCGGCGCCACTCGCATGCAGACCTGAAACACGAACATCCAACTGATGAGCAGTGCCAACGGATGGATGAGCCCCCAGATCCACCCTATGGCCGAACCCACGAAGCGCTGCTCGAAATCGCGGCGCACCAGTTGGAAGAGCAGGCTGCGCCGCTCCACCAAATTGCGCAGAAAAAACGCTCCGGGAATTCGCCTGGGCACAATACGATTGAACAATACCAATTTTTTCAATAACTTGCAACGAAAAGTAAGGGATTGACATTAGGATGTCCGAATTGCTACAGTTTGAGATTCGCCAATTCGGTAGTTCAAATAGCCCCACCGGATCTCGGAAGTGGAAGTTCGTTCCGAATCTCAACTGATCCGGCCGGAGAAGACTATGAAACAGGAATATTTTGTTGTGGTGCTTGCGCATTCGCTACGCGGCAGGCTCCGACGCATCAACATCCCGCACCAGGCAGTTTACGCCATCCTGGCTTTGGCCTTCCTAGGATGTTTCTCGGTCTTCGGTTTCGTCGCCAGTTATGCCCGCATGGCGTGGAAAGTGGCCAACTACAACGCGCTGAAGAGCGAGGCGGATGGCCTTCGCGCGCGTTACCAGAGTTTGCAGAAGGTGGTCAGCCAGACCAACGAGCAACTCGCCAGCCTGCAGCTTTACGCCAAGGAAGTTTCCGTGGCATACGGTATTAAGCAGAAGCTGGAAGGGCCGGCGGATATATCCGCCGAAGGCAAGCTGGTGCCGACGTTCGCGGAAAGCGTGCAGGATTACGACTTTCTGCGCACCACCAACCTGCTGGCGCTTCCCACGCGCAATTCCGGCCGGCTGCGGCCACCGGGCGCGCAGCCCAGCATGTGGCCGGTGCAGGGCCTCATTACGGGACCGTACGGCAAGCGGTCGGACCCGTTCTCGGAGGAAGGAGCGTTCCACAAGGGAGTGGACATCAGCGTTCCCAGCGGCACCGCGGTGCACGTAACCGCGGACGGCATGGTCATTCAGGCCGAGATGGTGACCGGCGGTTACGGCCGGCTGGTGGTAGTGGACCACGGCGGCGGCATCCAGACTTACTACGCGCACCTCTCGCGCATTTACGTGCATGCCGGACAGGAAGTGCGGCGGGGCGACCTGGTGGGCGCCGCGGGGAGCACGGGGCGCGTCACCGCGCCGCACCTGCACTACGAGGTTCGCGTGGGCGGCACTCCCATGAATCCGCGTCGGTATCTATCAACCGCCGCCATCTACCAGCAGACTCCGAGGAAAGACTTTCCGTTCTAGGGGGCCGGGGCCGGGCATGCCCGGCCCCTACAGCTAATCATGCGAATTCTGATGGTGGTGGCGCTGCTGGCGGGGTGCGCGTGCGGTCCGGCTTCGCAGGCCGGCGGGATTCCCGAATACGGCTATGAAGTGGTGCACACCTATCCTCACGATCCGGGCGCCTTCACGCAGGGCCTTTTCTACCTGAACGGGTTTTTATACGAAGGCACCGGACTGCCCGGCGAGTCGTCGATTCGCAAGGTGCGGCTGGAAACCGGCGAGGTGCTCCAGAAGCGCGATGTCCCCGACCCGTACTTCGGCGAAGGCATCATCGCCTGGAAAGACCGGCTGCTGGAGTTGACGTGGCAAGCGCAGGCGGGCTTCATCTATGACCTGGGCACCTTCGCGCCGCGGGGAGAATTCCAGTATCCCGGCGAGGGGTGGGGGCTGACCCAGGACGGCAAGCGGATCATCATGAGCGATGGCACGCCGCAACTGCGGTTCTGGGACCCGGAGACGCTCAAGGAGCTCGGCCGCATTACGGTGACCGACCAGGGGCGTCCCGTGAAAGACTTGAACGAACTGGAGTGGGTGAAGGGCGAGATCTACGCCAACATCTGGTGCCAGGACCGCATCGCTCGCATCGACGCCGCCACCGGCAAAGTGACCGGATGGATCAGTCTCGCGGGACTGGCTACTCCCGATGGACGCTTCGTCGAAGGTCAGGGCGACGTGCTCAACGGAATCGCCTACGATGCCAAGGGCGACCGGCTGTTCGTCACCGGAAAAAAGTGGCCCAAGCTATTCGAGATCAAGCTGGTGAAGAAAGCGGCGGCGGAGTAGCAGCGGGCAGGCCGGATGCCGGGGGTTCGGTCCGGCCTGCCCGGCTTTGCTAAAAGTCGAACCGCAGCGCCATCTGGACAATCCTGGGAGCGCTCACCACGTTGGTGATCTTGCCAAAGGTCTGCGGAGTGGTCAAGGTTACCGAAGGGTTGCCAAAGTTGGCATGGTTTAGGATGTTGTAAGCCTCAACGCGGAAGGTCAGGGCTTTCCTCTCCTTAATCACAAAACGCTTGACCAGAGACGTGTCTATGTTGAAGAATCTGGGTCCCCGGAACGTATTGCGACCTGAAGTGCCGATGGTGCCGGCGGCGGGGAAGGCGAAACTGGCGATCTCGGGCGGCGTGAAGAAGTAGACGCCCGGACCGACGCCGTTGTTGCTCGATGCCACGTTGCCGATGTTGCGCGAACCTGTGTAGTCGCCCCAGGTGGCGGCCGTGCTGGGACCGGTGGCGCGGCCGGAACTGACCGTAAATGGCGAGCCGCTCTCCCAGATCCAGAGACCGCCCAAGTTCCATCCGCCCACGAAAGTGTCCAGCCAGGCAGGCATAGTGCCGCCTGCCATTTTGCCTTTGCCTATGGGGAGCTGGTAGAGAGCCGTCATGCTGAGGACCTGCGGTATGTCGAAGTTGGAGCGCCCGCGAGCCAGAGCTTCGTTGAAACTGTCGATCGGCGCGGCGAACCCATTGCCCTCGCCGCCGGTGGCCGCCGACTGGTCGTTATCGATAGACTTGCTCCACGTGTAGTTGCCTGCCACTCGGAGGTCTGCGAACTGGTGGGTCAACCTCACCTGCAGGGAATTGTATTCGGATCGGCCGTCGTTGGTTCCGAGGAGCAAGGTCGAAAGCTGCGGAAAGTAACGTAGGTAGTACTGGGAAATGCCGGCGGCCGCGTACTTCGTGTAGTTGTTCACATCGACGGTGTTGGCTGCGGTTCCGACCAGTCCCTGGGAAAAGGTCGTTGACCCGATGGTCGAAACCGCTGAGGCCGCCGATCCGAAGATCTGAACCAGCGGATTGGAAGCCGGCACGGCGGCCAGATTGGTGAGGTTCGAGGCGATCTGGTTGAAAGCCGTCAGGAAGCCGTTGCCATAGATGTGCGACTGATCCAAGTTGACTTGATAGAACAGCTTCACACCGCGATTGGCGACGTATCCGACATCGAGCACCGTGCCCTTGCCGAACTGGCGCTGAACATTGAAGTTCCATTGTTCCACGTAACCGGTCTTGAGGTTGGGGACGGTGGCATCCAACGCGGTCTGGCGGTTGGCGAGCGGGGTGAGTAACGGGGCTGCCGGTTGCGCAGGCAACGGAGCGGTGGCAATGCGGACATCGCTGCCGGCAGTGGAATTGGGGAAATTCGTCACTGCCTGCGAAAAGCCGGGCGTGGCGCTATCGATGGAACTGGTGGCGGCGCCGATAATGCGGTCGTTGAAAATGCCGATGCCACCGCGGATCGACGTTTTGCCGTCACCCCACGGGTCCCAGGCGAACCCGAAGCGCGGCGCAAAATCCTTCCAATTGTTGGCCCACCACTTGGTGGATTGCTGTAGCGTCAGGCTGTCGGTAAAACCGGCCATGTTGAGCACGCTCGCCGGAGTGATGATTCCCTGCTGCCCATTCGTGTCGTAGGGCACGGGGAAGAATTCCCATCGAAGGCCAAGATTGAGGGTCAGGTTGCGCGTGACTCTCCAATCGTCCTGCGCGAAGAAACCGTACTCGTGGAATATGAAGTTGCGCACGCGCGGCGTGCCGGCGGCCTGCCAGGTCTTCAGATCGCTGTAGTACGTTTCGGTGACAGAGGAAACACGGCCCAGCAGGTTATTGTACATTCCCTGGAATATCGTGAGGTCGGCCGATGCAATCGAGCCGGGAGGGTTGACGCTAGTTGGCGGCACGTTGCTGTTGGCGGTGCTGAGCGAGATATTGGGATAAATGCCCGCGTCGTTGTACCCGTACTGGGTGGTGAACCGCAGTTGCCCGCCGAACTTGAACGTGTGGTCCCCTTTAATCTTGGTCAGGTTGTCGGTGTACTGATTGACGGGCGAGTTGCGGCCTTGCGGAAAGGCCGTCAGAATCGGGGTGGTCCAGGTATTGAAACTGGTCATGGGACCGGCAATGCGTTCGGGGCGAACGAAATCCACCCCGGCGCTCTGATGGCCATAGCGGAACTCGTTGACCATGGTCGACGAAATCGTCCAATCCCAGCCGCCCGCTACTCCCCATCGCCTGCCGCCCTGGCTGCCGGGCGTCTGACCGGGAACCACGTTCTGAGCGCCATTCAGCGAGTCGATGGCTGTATTGCGCTGCCAGCTTGTGCGCTCGA
Source organism: Bryobacterales bacterium (assembly GCA_963768385.1). GTDB lineage: Bacteria > Acidobacteriota > Terriglobia > Bryobacterales > Bryobacteraceae > Fen-178. The sequence goes on along the minus strand of CAVYHQ010000006.1, from coordinate 678,821 downwards.
AAACGTGCATCCTGCTCGTCAGGTTGTAGTCCACCTTGATGGTGAACTGGTCCTCCAGGCTGCCGTTCGGGAAGTTGAACGTGTAGCAGGAGGAGTTGAGCCCATCCGTGCCCGAACAGTTGGTGTTGTTGTTGGGTGCGGGATAGAGTTTAAGCAGCGCGGCTACCGTGGGGTCGATGCCTTTCTTGAGCGGGTCGGCGTTCAAGATGTTGTACTGTTGAACGGTGCTCGTCCCCGGGGGAATCCACTCATAGATGCCCTGCTTTATGGTGTCGGTGGGAACCACGGTGTTCTGAATGCCCTGTGCGTGCGTGCGGCGGCCCTGGTAGTTGCCGAAGAAGAACAGCTTGTTGTGCTTGATGGGCCCGCCGAACGAACCGCCGAACAGATTCTGAATGAGCACGGGAATGGGAACGCCGGCGCCGTTGTTAAAGAAGTCGTTGGCGTTCAGGTCCCTGTTCCGCAAGTAGTCGAACGCATTACCGTGGAACTGGTTGGTGCCCGAGCGGGTGACCAGTTGCACCTGTGCGCCTGCGCTACGGCCGTTTTCGGCCTTGCCGCCGCCGGTCAGCACGCGGGCCTCTTCCACCGAATCGGTATTGTTAGCGGTCATGGAAAGTCCGATGCGCGGCGCCACCGAATCGTTGACGTTGATACCGTCCAGGGTGTTATTGTTGCTGCCCTGCCGCAGTCCATTGACGTGCGCGAAACTAAAATCGGCGCCACTCGACGATCCGTTAGCTTGCGGGTTGATTTGTACGCCGGGCTGGAAAACGGCCAACGTAATGGGCGTGCGTGCCAACTGCGGCAGCGTTGCGATATCCGACAGAGTGACGACTTGCGACACCTGCGACTCGGTGGTCTGCACCGCCAACGTGTTGGCGCGCACCTCCACGGTTTCGGTAAGCTGGCCGACTTCCAGAACGACGTTTTCCGCCACTTCGGCGGCGACGTCCAACGTAATGTCGGATATGACGGCCTTGCGGAATCCCGAGGCTTCCACATTCAGCGTGTAGCTTCCGGGTTGCAATGCCGGCAACACGAACTCACCGTTGACGTTGCTGGTGGTGTCGGTCCTGGTTCTGGTTTCGTTGTGGACCGCGTTGACCTTTGCATTCGGTATCAGCGCCCCCGTGGCGTCTTTAACCGTGCCTACGAGCCGAGCCGTTTGCGTTTGTGCGAAGCAAAGAGCCGCCAGAAACGCAAGGACAAAAAGAACACGTGCACACATCCATAGCTTTCGCTGCATTACGATATTCCTTCCTTCACAGAAAGTTCGAAACCGACATTCGCCCGGAATCTCAGCTTGCCTGCCAGATCACGGTACCACCCCAAAAACCACGTAAACGGGTCACACCCGGCATCCAAACCGATCCCGAGAAGCAATCCTCATAGTTTTTCGCATTTTTCGGCCGCTGTCAAGCCGAGAAAAAGGCGTCGCGCGTCAACTTTTAGGTGACACTGGCCTTCAGGCCACGTCCGGCAGCAGAAAGCGGGCGGGAGTGCCCGCCTTTTGCGCCACCGCTTCGGCAGCCAGGTAGCCGCTGCGGACCGCGCCTTCCATGGTGGCGGGCCAGCCGGTGCGGGTCCAATCGCCGGCCAGAAAGACGTTGGGAGGGCCGGATTGAGCGGTGGGCCGAAGGGATTCGGTTCCTGGGGCCGCGGAGAATGTGGCGCGCTGCTCCTTGACCACGTGGGCCTTCACCAGGTTGGCCTCGTGGACGCGGGGAAAGTACAGGCGCAGGTCGCCGATGGCGATATCCACGATCTCGTTGCGCGGAACGCCGGTCAGGTCCCGCGAGGCGCTGACCACCAGTAGCAGGTAACGGCCGCGATCCTTATTGAACATCCACTGCATGGTGCGGCCCAGCAGAGTGGCATGGGGCAGCGTGGTGACTTCGCGGTCGAACCACAGGTGAACGCCGGTGATGGGCGAGTGGTCGAACGCGGGGGCCCGCAGCCCGACGGCTTCCATACGCTCAAAAGGCAGCGCGCAGATGTAGTGATCGGCGGCGCGGCGCTCGCCGGCCACCATGAAGCCGGAGCCATCGATGCGCTCGACGGGGGAGCGCAGGTGAATGCGCACGCTGGCCAGGCGCTGCCAAGCCCCGGCGGCATAGAGTTGGGCGAGGGGAACGCTGGGGATTCCCAGCTCGTAGGAATCGGCGCGCGCCAGAAAGCCCAGCCAGATGACCTGGAACCCGTGCACGGCAGCCATGCGGTCCAGGTCCTCATTGACGGCGCCGACCAGGACTTGGCGCCAGAAACGGTCGATGGCGCGCGGCGTCTGGCGTTTCTGGAGGAGCCAATCCAACATGCTGATGCGGTCGAGATCGGTGCGGCAGGCATGTTCACGGCGGATCGCCAGCAGCGCGCGCGCGATGGCGAACTTGTCGGCGCGGCCGAGGCAGCGCATCCGCAGAAATGAGCCGGTGAAGTGAAAGGGCGCGGGCAGCCGGCCGCGGCGCAGGACCGAGAGGCGGCCTCCGGGCTCCAGAAAGTAGACCTCGCGATAGAAACGGATGCGGTCGCGGACTCCCAGGCGCTCATAGAAATCCAGGAGGTTGACGCAGCAGCGCAGCAGAAGGTGCTGGCAGTTATCGATGGTTTCCGCGGAATCCCCGTTCGGGCCGGGAACAGGGTAAGAGGTGGCGCGGCCGCCCAGAAAGGGACGCGCCTCGAAAAGGTCCACTTCGAAACCGGCGCCGCCCAAAGCGGCTGCCGCGGCGAGGCCGGCCAGGCCGCCACCGGCTATGAGAACCGAGCGCATCAGCAGCCAGTATGGCATGTGGGACAGACGATCGGTTTGTGTCGTCTGTCAAGGGCCCTGCTCCAGCGAGGCTTGACAGACCACGGAAGGCGATGGTCTGTCCCACTGCACCGGGGGAGGTTGCCGGGTTCGTGATAGAATTCAAGAGTCCCCTCCTACTCCATTTCAGAGACACGGGTAACTAAACACATCTATATGCAGCAGCAGGAACCTAAGAGAGTCCTAGCAGTAGTCAGCGACCTGTTCTTCTCGGTCAAGCTGGCCGATGCCGCCAAGCGCGCGGGGCTGGCGCTGGAATTCGTCAAAGAGTCCAAGGAAGTCCTGGCCAAGGCCAGGCAGCGGCCGTCACTCATCATTTTCGACCTGAACTTCGAGGCGGCTCAGCCGCTGAAGGTGATTTCGAAGCTGAAGGGAGATTCGGAAACCAAGGCGATCAGCTTGATCGGGTACCTGTCCCACGTGCAGGGAGAACTGAAGCAGCAGGCCCGCGAGGCTGGATGCAACATGGTGCTGGCGCGATCGCAGTTCTCGCAGAACATGCCCCAGATCTTCAGGCGGCATGCGGCGTGAAGCGGGCCAGGGCTTCGACCTTGCCGCGGGCCGCGCCGGCGTCGATGGAGACGGCGGCAATCGCGACCCCTTCCAGGAACGTGGACACCCTTCCGGCAGCCACCAGGGCGGCGGCGGCGTTGACTAGAACGATGTCGCGCTGAGGGCCGCGCTGGCCGCATAGAACGGCATTGGCGATGGCCGCGTTGCGGGTCTTGTCGCCGCCCTTCAAGTCCTCGGGGACGGCGGTGGGGACCGCGAAGTCCGCCGGCTCGAGCGTACGGCGCTCCACTGCGCCATCGCGGATCTCAAACACCAGCGTGGGGCCGGTAGTGGTGATTTCATCCAGACCGTCGGAGCCGTGAACCACGAAACCGCGGCGCAGTCCCAAAGCCGCCAAGGCCCCCGCGATCAGCTCGGCGGCCTTGGGCGACGGCGCGCCGGCCAACTGGGCGGTGGCGCCGGCGGGATTGGTGAGAGGGCCGAGCAGGTTGAAAACCGTGCGCATTTTGAGGTTGACGCGCACGGGATGGGCGTGTTTCATGGCGGTGTGGACGGCCGGGGCGAAGAGAAAACCGATGCCGATCTCGCGGATGGCGCGAGCCGCCTGGCGGGGCGAAAACGCGATGCCGATGCCCAAAGATTCCAGCAGATCGGCGCTGCCGCACTCGCTCGTTATGGAACGGTTGCCGTGCTTGGCCACGCGCACGCCCGCGCCCGCAACCACAAACGCGGCGATAGTGGAGATGTTGAATGTGCCGGCACAGTCGCCGCCCGTGCCGCAGGTATCGAGCAGGGGCTCGGCCCCAAGCTGGTGGTCGATGGGCTCGGCCATCTGGCGCATGGCGCGCGCGAAGCCCACCAGCTCGTCCACGGTCTCGCCCTTCATGCGCAAGGCGATCAGGAAAGCCGCGATCTGGGCATGGGTGGCCTGGCCGCCGAGGATGGTTTGCATGGCCGCCAGCGCATCGGCGGACGACAGATTCTCGCGATCAGCGACACGCTCGAGGTACGGCAAAAGGGACATGATATATTGAAAGGTTTGGCTTTCTCGCCATACTAGCACAAGCAGACTTCCATGAAAATTCACGAGTATCAAGCCAAGGCCATCCTGGCCCATTACAACGTTCCCGTGCCGCGCGGCGACGTGGCATACACAGCCGAGGAGGCGGAAGCCGCGGCCAAGCACATCGGCGGCAGCGTGGTGGTGAAGGCCCAGATCCACGCCGGCGGACGGGGCAAGGGCGGCGGGGTAAAGGTGGCCAAGAACTCGACGGAGGCCGCCGAATTCGCGCGCCAGATGATCGGCATGCGGCTGGTCACGCGCCAGACGGGGCCGGAAGGGCGCATCGTCCAGCGGCTGCTGGTGGAAGAGACGCTGCCCATCGAGCGCGAGTTGTATCTCGGGATCGTGCTCGACCGTGTGCAGGGCAAGCCGGTGTTCATGGCCTCGGCGGCGGGCGGCATGGAGATCGAAGACGTGGCCGCCAGGACGCCCGAGCTGATTCTGAAAGAGACTTTGCAGCCGGGCGTGGGCCTGGCGCCCTACCAGGCGCGCAAGCTGACGTTCGGAATAGGGATTCCCGCGGCCAGCGCCAACGCCGCCGCAGCGGCCATGGTGGCGCTGGCCAAGGCGTACCTGGCGATGGATGCATCGCTGGCCGAAATCAATCCCTTCATCCTCACCACCGACGGCAAAGTGTACGCGCTCGACGCCAAAATCAATTTCGACGACAACGCCCTCTACCGGCACAAGGAGCTGTTGAACCTCCGCGACTTGAATGAGGAAGACCCGCTGGAAGTGGAGGCCTCGCGGTTCGGGCTGAACTACATCAAGCTGGACGGCACAGTGGGCTGCATGGTGAACGGCGCCGGCCTGGCCATGTCCACCATGGACATCATCAAGCATGCTGGCGGAGAGCCGGCCAACTTTCTCGACGTGGGCGGCGGCGCCAGCGCCGAGCAGGTCAGGAACGCGTTCCGCATCCTGCTCACGGACAAGAACGTGAAGGCCGTGCTGATCAATATCTTCGGCGGCATCCTGCGCTGCGACACGCTGGCCACGGGGGTGGTGGCGGCGGCGCGCGATCTCAACCTCCAGGTGCCCATCGTGGTGCGCATGGAAGGCACCAACGTGGAGATGGGCCGGCAGATCCTGCTGGAATCCGGGCTGAACTTTACGGTGGGGTCGGATATGCGCGACGCGGCGCAAAAAGTGGTCAAGCTGGCGGCGTAAAATGAGCGTACTTGTAGACCGGAATACTCGACTGATCGTGCAAGGATTCACGGGTAAGGAAGGCACTTTCCACACCCAGCAAGCCGTGGCTTACGGCACCAACGTGGTGGGCGGCGTAACGCCCGGCAAAGGCGGCACCAGGCACCTGGGTTTGCCGGTTTTCGACACGGTGGAGCAGGCAGTAAAAGAGACGGGCGCCAATGCATCGGTGATTTTTGTGCCGCCGCCCTTCGCCGCGGATGCCATCATGGAAGCCGCCGACGCAGGGCTGCCGCTGGTAGTGTGCATTACGGAAGGAATTCCCACGCTGGACATGGTGAACGTGTGGCAGTTCCTGCAAGGCCGGCGGACGCGCCTGATCGGGCCCAACTGCCCGGGCATCATTTCGCCCGGCAAGTGCAAGATCGGGATCATGCCGGGACACATCCACAAAGAAGGAAACGTCGGCGTGGTGTCGCGCTCGGGCACCCTGACCTACGAGGCGGTGGGCCAGTTGACCAGGCTGGGGATCGGGCAATCGACCTGCATCGGGATCGGCGGAGATCCCATCATCGGGACGAATTTCGTGGACGCGCTAATGCTGTTCAACCAGGACCCGGAGACCGAGGCCATCGTCATGATCGGCGAAATCGGCGGTAACGCCGAGGAGACCGCGGCGGCTTTCGTGAAGGCCAACGTGCGCAAGCCGGTGATCGGGTTCGTGGCGGGCCAGACGGCGCCGCCGGGACGCCGCATGGGCCACGCCGGCGCCATCATCGCGGGCGGCTCGGGCAAGGCGTCGGACAAGATCGAGGCCATGCGGGAGGCGGGCATCACAGTGTGCTCCACGCCGGCCGAAATAGGCGAGAAGGTGCAGAGCCGCTTATGAGTTTGGAACGCACCTTGTCCATTATCAAGCCCGACGCGGTGGCCGCCAGGCAGGCGGGCGAGATTCTCGCCATCATCGAGAAGGCCGGTTTCCGGATTCTCGCGCTGCGCATGACGCGCCTCACCGAACCCCAGGCCAAGGGATTCTATGCGGTGCATGGCGAGAAGCCATTCTTCGCCGGGCTGGTGAAGTTCATGACCGAAGGTCCCATCGTGGTGATGGCGCTGGAGCGCGAGGACGCCATCCGGAAGTGGCGCGAGACCATGGGCGCCACCAACCCGGCCAACGCCGCCGAGGGCACCATCCGCCAGCGGTTCGCCACGAGCATGGAGCGCAACTGCGTGCATGGTTCCGACGCGCCGGAGACGGCGGAGACAGAACTGCGGTTCTTCTTCAGTACGGCGGAGCTGCTGTAGAGATCATTCGAAGCGGAGGGCTTCGGTGGGGTCCACCTGGGTGGCGCGCCTGGCCGGAATTAGACACGCGGCGACTGAGACCAGCAGCAACACCGCGGCGGCGGCGGTGAAAGCCATGGGATCGCGCGGGCTCACCTGGAACAACAGGCTAGCCACAGAACGGCCAATGGCCAGGGCCGCAACGCCGCCGGCAGCCAGGCCGGCAAGCACCGGCATCATGCCCTGACGAAGGACCATCTTCAGGACATCGCTTCGCTTTGCGCCCAGCGCCATGCGGATTCCCATTTCGGCCCTGCGGCGGGCGACTGCGTAGGAGACCACACCATAGGTGCCGAAGGCCGCCAGCGCCAGTGCGGCGGCGGCAAACAACATCACGAGCATCACCTGGAAGCGGCGCTGGGCGACGGATTTCGCCATCACCTGATCGAGAGTTCGGACCTCGGGTATGGGCACATCGGAATCCACGGCCCAGATGGCGCTGCGCAGGGCCGCCGCGATTCCGCGTGGGTCCATGGCGGTGCGCACCAGCAGCGAACCGTTGCGCTGCGCCCGTTGCCAGTAGGGGATGTACATCATGTTGACCGGGTCGTGGTCCAGGCTGGTGCTGTGGATGTCGGGAGTTATGCCGACCGTTTCAAGCACATCGCGGCCATTATCGAGTTTTCGGCCAAGGGGGTTTTGCCCGGGCCATACGCGCTGCGCCAAACCGGCGGAGAGGATGGTGACCTTGCGTTTCTGATCCTGCTCGTCGAAATCGCGGCCATCGCGGAGCGGAATCCGAAGCGTCCGGAAGTATCCGGGACTGATGAATCGCACGTTGGTGGAAGGCTTCTCCAACAACGGGCGCGGATCGTGTTCAGTTCCCACGATATCGATCCAGGTTTCCCCTTCCAGTGGCAAGGCTGAGACGAAGGCGACCGACTGAACACCGGGCATGGCCGCCGCCTTGTCCAACACCTGGCGGAAAAAGGCGGCGCGCGGCGCGTCCGTGGGATACCGGGTTGCGGGAAGAGACATGTCGAGCGCAATCACCCGTTCCACGTCGAAGCCCTTATCTACGGTCATGACTCGCACGAAGCTCGCAATCAGCAGGCCGGCGGTCACCAGCAGGGTGGCGCTGAGGCCCACCTCAAGGCTCACTAAAAGGTCGCGGATACGCAGGCCGCGGCGGCCTTCGGTGCTGGTGCGGCTGCCGGATTTCAAGCTCTCGTAGGGCGCCACCGCGGCGCTCCGCAGTGCCGGGAGAATGCCCAAAACGGCGCCCGCCGCGAGCGACACGGCCAGCGCAAAGAGGAGCACACGCAGGTCCACATGCACCTCGTTGAGGCGCGGCAAGTCGATGGGCGCGGCCGCCAGGAGCGCCCGCAGGCCCGCGTAGGCCAGGGCCACTCCGAGCGCGCCGCCGGTGAGCGCCAGCAGCAAGCTCTCGACCAGGGACTGGCGCACCAGGCGGCCGCGGCTGGCTCCCAGCGCCGTCCGGATGGCGGCATCGCGCGCCCGCCCCGCCGCGCGGACCAGCGAAAGGTTGGCGAGGTTGACCCACAGGATCAGCAGCACGGCTCCCACGGCGGCCATCAACAGCACCAAGCCCTGACGCACGTCGCCGACCATGTAGTCCTGGAGCGGCACAACTCTGGCGTGCAGGTCCAGATTGTCGGGAAGCGTGGCGGAAATCCGCGCTTGCACCACGTTCAACTCCGCCCGCGCTTTCACAATGGAGACTCCCGGACGAAGCCGCGCCGTCACCCAGTAGTTGAGATCGCCAAAATGCAGTTGCAGGTCGTCGTTTTCGTAGCCCAGGGGCCTGAAGACTTCGGTCTTGGCGGCGGTCGAGAGCCCTGCAAACCCGGTGCCCACGGGAAATCGAAAAGATGGCGGAAGCACGCCGACCACCTCGTGGGGAGTGCCGTTGAGCAGGATCTTGCGGCCCACGATGGCGGGGTCGGAATGAAAGCGGCGCCGCCAGAGGGAATCGGCCAGGATGGCGACGCGGTCATGGCCAGCCGGATCCTCACCTTCCAAAAAAGACCGGCCCAGGCGCGGCTGGACGCCCAGTACGGCGAATATGTTGGCCGAAACACGGGCGCCTGAGAGCAGTTCCGGCTCTCCCGCTCCGGTGAGGTTCACCGAGGCCGGCTCCATGACGCCGATGCTCTCGAAAAACGTCGCCTGCTTCCGCCATTCGAGGAGAATGGCAATGTTGACCGGGAGCGCGGGGTACAGTTTCGTAAACTTGGGCACGATCAGGTCGATGGCCACCAGGCGGTCCGGATCGCGGTACGCCGGGGCGCGCAGCAGAACCCCGTTGACCAGGGAAAAGATGGCGGTGTTGGCGCCGATTCCCACGGCGAGACTGAGCACTACTATGGCGGCGAAAGCCCGGTCCCGCGAAAGGGCGCGAATGGCGTAGCGGATCTCGTTGCGCATCATCTGTAAATACGCACGAGACCGGCGTTGGTTCCGACTCTTCCACGCTACGACGCCAGTTCTCCCACTTTGCGCAGCTCGAGCACCAGGTCGCCTTGGCCATCCACGAAGAAGGCCGGGGCGAACCGATTGCCCCACACGATCTCGTCGTGCCGGTAGGAGTGGCGCGCCAGCACCGTCTGACTAAAGGTGTCGTCGTACCCTTTGATGAGGATCAGGACCTCCGCCTGAAGCCGTTCGAGGTCCTGGGCGGACTTGCCCCAAAGGGGGCTTTCGGCGTCGATGGGGTGCACGATGGTCCAGGTGAGAGGAAGGAACAGCACCTGCTCGCGCTCGAGCTGCAACGGGTGATAGCTGCGGCGTTGCCGGCCGTTATCGGTCTCCACGGTCATCAGCACCAGACGCGCTTGCAGCTCCATCAGCGAATTGGCGCGGCGGTTGACCACGCGGAATTCCAGGCCGGTGCCCTCCTGGTAGGGGGCGACCACCATGCTCGCGCTGAATCCGATTTTCGCCGAGGGCCGCGAGACGCGCCCGAACAGCAGGCCCGTGGCCACCGCGAAACCCAGGACTCCCACCAATGCTTCGAACGAAGCCACCAGGTTGGCAGCCGTGCCTTTGGGCGAGATATTGCCGTACCCCACAGTGCTGAGCGTGTGCGAGCTGAAGAAGAAGTCATTGAGGAAACGTCCCCAGGCAGTGGGCGCATCGGCCCCCAGGAGCTGACCCGCTCCCAACGAGTAATATGCGGCGGCGAACAGCGTGTTGGCCACCAGGTAACCTGCGAACAGCGTCAACAGGAAGCTGAGCCAACCCATGTCGATCAGGTGCAGGTAAGGGTGAAAGTCGCGCCACGAGGCGCCGCGGCGGTGCACGTTGAAGCTGCCATCCTTATTGATGACCCGCCGAAAGGGGGCCGAAAACTGCTGGGTCAAGCCGGGATCGAAAGAGGGTTTCCGCATACTGATGAGATCGTAGCGGAAGTAAGAGAGATGCAAAAGCACCGGTGGCAAGGGGGTGCCCAGCGTAGCCACGCTGCCGAGAATCGCGAGCACAACGCTGGCCCGGATGCCGATCCATCGTCTTCGCATCAGTAGCAAGTGTAACGGGTTGCTCCCCGCCGGTCCGGCCCCGCGCGCGATTGGCTCGCTCGCCCGGCAACCGCGCTGCATTCGACTTCAGCCTGCTCCGGCGGCGGTTCTTGAGCGCTGGAACGCCACGGTGACTCCGCGACCTGCAAGAGGGGCTTCTGCTTGCACTCTGGTGGTTGCATAGCACGCTGAAAATGAGTTCAGCTCGGTCTCCGAACGTCTCCGCAGCTTCACCCCGCCAACCTGGAAGATTCTGGCGCGCGAAAGGCCCGCATTGCCGCCGCGGAATTTCAGGGGGCTGCGCCACTCTCGGGGAAGTAATCCGAACATGATCAGGACCAGCCCTAATAATATGAACCTGTTTGTCTCAGACGCCCTATCAGCCTGGTGCTGAGATGCTACCTGTGCCGGCCTCAGCGCGTAGTCGTGAATAGCCGCTTGGCCCAGCACGCCCCGCGCCCCGGATGCGTCGTAATCGTCGATCGGTTGTAGCCAAGCTTCGATCGTGAATGGGGTGTTCAATTCCGGAACGCTCAATGTCGAAGTCCCTTCATATGCCTCATCATGCGCATTGGTCGGCGAATCGACAGCCAGAACCGTCGATTGGTAAAGGGTACTGGCAGCGAGTTCGGCAGTTGCGAAGCCAGCCGTGACTGCGAACAAGAGAGGGATCGCGTTTTTCATTTTGCCCTGAAGCCTCGTTGGATTAAGAACCGGTGAGTGAGCATTATCTGGGTAGTAGACCGCCAGTGTTCGATTTCTCATCGGAAAACGTCGAAACTGCGGGGATAGGCCAAGCCCCTGTGGGGTGACCCGCTCGGCTGAGACAACCAGTTAATTTAAGACACGGTCCCACTACCAGGCGAGCGCTCGAACTTCCGGCGCTACGCGCGCGATAATGCGAATCTATGCTTCTGCAACTGGCGGGCGCGGCGGCGCTGGCCGTCTGGATTTACCTGCTGCTCGGGCGCGGCGGATTCTGGCGCATGCGCGACGCTCCACCCGCAGGCGCCCTGCCTGCCGTGGCGCCTGGAGTTGTGGCGGTGATTCCGGCGCGTAACGAGGCGCTGGTGGTGGCGCGCGCGGTTGGCTCGCTGGCCCGGCAGCGGTATCCGGGTGGGTTCCACATGGTGCTGGTGGACGACGACAGCACCGATGGCACGGCCGGCACCGCGCGCGGCGCGGCTCCGGCCGCGCTACTCGAGGTGGTCCGGGCCGGCCGTGTGCCCCAAGGCTGGACCGGCAAACTGTGGGCCTCCGCGGAAGGCATTCGCGCCGCCCAGCGTTTCCAGGCCGAATACCTGCTGCTCACCGACGCCGATATCGTGCATCCGCCGGAGAACCTGTCCGCGCTGGTGGCGCGCGCCGGGTCTTGCGGTTACGACATAGTCTCTTTCATGGCGACACTGGAATGCCAGACATGGGCCGAGCGAGCGCTCATTCCCGCTTTCGTATTCTTCTTTTTGATGCTGTATCCGCCGGCGTGGATTGGCAGCTTGCGGCGCAGCACGGCGGCCGCCGCCGGCGGATGCATCCTCATCCGCCGTGAAATGCTCGAGCGTGTGGGCGGCCTGGCGGTCATACGCGGCGAAGTGATTGACGATTGCGCCCTGGCCCGCGCGGTCCGGCGGCGGGGCGGCCGCGTATGGATGGGCCTGAGCGCCGCCACCCGCAGCGTCCGCGAATACGCCACCTGGAGTGAAATCGGCCGCATGATTTCGCGTACCGCGTTCGCGCAGCTCCATCATTCTGTTTGGCTGTTGATTGGTACCGTGCTGGGACTGGCGCTGACGTACATGGTCCCGCCGGCGTTGGCGCTCGCCGCGCCCACGCCGGCAGCCGCGCTGGGCGCTGGCGGATGGTTATTGATGAGCATTGCCTACTTCCCCGCCCTGCGGTTTTACCGCCGCTCGCCTCTGTGGGCGCCGCTGCTGCCGGCCATCGCGGCCTTCTATCTGGGCGCCACCATCCATTCCGCGGTTTGCTATTGGCGCGGCGCGGGCGGTATGTGGAAGGGGCGGGTGCAAGACGGAGCGGGGTAGCAGCAGCACCAAACCTCCTGTGATAAACTCGGTGTTCCAGATCTGAAACTTCGGAGAATGGAGAGGCTCTTCGCTTGAAACTCGCTCCGGTCGACTACACCATTCTGGCCGTTTATTTTGCCTTTGTTCTAGGCATCGGGTGGATGCTTCGGAAGAAGATGTCCACCAGCGGCGATTTCCTTCTTTCCGGGCGGTCGGTTCCCGTGTGGATCACCAGCCTGGCATTTATCGCGGCCAACCTGGGCGCGCAAGAACTGGTTGGCATGTCCGCCTCGGGCGCCAAGTACGGCATCATGACCGCCCATTTCTATTGGATCGGCGCCATTCCGGCCATCCTGTTTGTGGGAATCTTCATGATGCCGTTTTACTACGGCAGCAAAGCCCGCTCCGTTCCCGAGTACCTCAAGATGCGCTACGACGAGAAGACGCGCACGTACAACGCCTTCTCGTTCGCCATCATGACCATCTTCTCCTCGGGAATCTCCATGTATGCGCTGGGCAAGCTGCTGCAATTGGTGCTGGGGTGGGACTTCAACGCCTCGATCCTGGTCTCGGCCGCCATCGTCTTGGTCTATACCTTCCTCGGTGGGCTCACCAGCGCCATCTACAACGAAGTTATCCAGTTTCTGTTGATCGTGGCCGGTTTCTCTCCCCTGGCTATTCTGGCAGTCTCCAAGGCCGGAGGCTGGCAGGGCATCGAGGCGCGCCTGAGCGCCATGACGCTGGCCGGCGGCATGTCCGGGAGGGTCATGACGCACGCCTGGACTTACATGGGAAGCCCGCAATCCAATCCCATGGGCGTGGAGCTGTTCGGGATGGTGGCGGGGCTCGGGTTTGTGCTCTCGTTCGGCTACTGGTGCACGAACTTCCTGGTGGTGCAGCGCGCCATGGCGGCCGATTCCATGAATTCGGCGCGCCGCACGCCGCTCATCGGAGCCTTCCCTAAGATGTTCATCCCGTTCATCGTCATCGTGCCCGGCATTGCCGCCGTGGCGCTCGCCAGGATGGGCGTCGGCTACAGCATCCCGGTGGACGCCAACGGTGCTCCCAACTACAACCTGGTCATCACCACCCTGATGGCCAAGTTCTATCCCGCCGGCATGTTGGGCGTCGGGCTGACCGGCCTGGTGGCGTCGTTCATGTCGGGCATGGCGGGAAACGTCACCGCTTTCAACACGGTCTGGACTTACGACATCTACCAGACCTATATCCGGAAGAACGCGCCCGACCGGCACTATCTCCACGTGGGACGCGCCACCACCGTCGTCGGCGTGCTGCTTTCCATCGGCGCCGCTTACGTCGCCACGCGCTACGACAACATCATGGACCTCTTGCAGTTGGTCTTCGGGTTTGTCAACGCGCCGCTGTTCGCCACCTTCCTGTTGGGCATGTTCTGGAAGCGCGGCACCGGCCACGCCGCATTTTCCGGGTTGGTCACCGGGACGGTGGCTGCTGCGCTCACCTGGTGCCTGACCGTGGCCGAGGGCAAGGGCGGCATCCTGGGCACCGTTCACACTTTCCCCTCCGCCATGGCGCAGAGTTTCTGGATCGCCCTGATGGCCTTCACCAGTTGCTTCCTGGTGACGCTTCTGGTCAGCCTGGCGACCAGGCCGCGCCCCGAGAAGGATCTCGAGGGGCTGGTCTATGGCCTGACCAAGATCCCGGAGGACCGCGGCAGTTGGTATCAGCGCCCCGCTCCCCTGGCCGTGACCGTAATTGCGATCTTGTTGGTATTGAATATTTGGTTTGCCTGACATGCTGGACTTAAGAGTGCCTTCGGGCTGGTTTTTCACTTTGCTTGGTCTCATCCTGCTGGGGATGGGGATCTTCGCGCCCGACACGCGCGCGGCGCTGAGCAATGCCAATGTCAACCTGTACAGCGGTCTCTCCATGCTGGTGTTCGGGCTGTTCATGCTGTTGCTGGCATGGCGGGCCTCGCGGAGAGCGTCTTGAAGGCGGACTTCCGCAAGCTCTATGGCTCGGCGGAAGGGATGCGCGTCTTTCGCGCGCCGGGCCGCGTGAACCTGATCGGCGAGCACACCGATTACAACCTCGGGTTCGTGTTACCGGTGGCGCTGGATCTGGCCACCTATATCGCCACGGCGCCTTCGGGGGTGCCCTCCGGCCCGGCAAGCTGCGCATTTATTCCGAATTCCGGAAGGAGATGCGGGAGTGGAACGTGGCCGAGATCGGCGCGCTCACGCCGGCGCGGCATTGGACCGATTACCCCATCGGCGTGGCCCAGGAACTGCTTGGCGCGGGCTTCGCCATCGAGCCCGCCAACCTGCTCATCCGCAGCACCGTGCCGGAAGGGTCCGGCCTGAGCTCCTCGGCCGCGCTGGAAGTCTCCGCCGCGCTCGCCTTTCTGGCTGGCCGCTCGCTCGATCCGCTGTCGCTCGCGCGCCTCTGCCAGCGCGCGGAGCGCAACTTCGTGGGCATGCCCTGCGGCATCATGGACCAGTACATTTCGGTCTTCGGCCGCGAGCACTCGGCCGTGGAAATCGATTGCCGCAGCCTGGGCCACCGCTTTGTCGAGCTGCCGGCGGGCATCACCTTCGTCGCCGTCAACACCATGGTGAAGCACGCGCTGGCCGGTTCGGCTTACAAGGAGCGCGTGGCGGAGTGCGCCGCCGCCGTCGCCGGCATCCAGGAGGAGTTTCCGGGCGTCGAGAGCCTGCGCGACGTGTCCCCCGAACAGCTCGAATCGGTGGCGCCTTCCCTGCCCGCGGTGGTGGCGCGCCGCGCCCGCCACGTAGTGACCGAAGACGCGCGCGTGGGCGGTTTCGTGGAAGCCAGCGCTCGCGGTGATCTCGCCCTCATGGGCAAGTTGCTAGTGGAGTCTCACCGCAGCCTGCAATACGACTACGAAGTGAGCTGCGCCGAGCTGGATTTCCTGGTGGACACGGCGCTCGCCATCGATGGCGTTCTCGGATCGCGCATGACCGGCGGCGGCTTTGGCGGCTGCACCGTGACCATGCTTCGTCCCCATGCGGTCGAGCGCTTTGGCGAAGAGATGGCCCGCGCCTACCAGCGGCAGTTCCAGACGGCGCCGCGAGTCTACGCGTGCCGGCCTTCGGCCGGCGCCGGCGAAGTAAAGGACAGCGAAGAATTCTGAGACGATTCCGCTCTCCATCCGACTACATAAGCAAACACATGAGAATGTCCTCCATGGCGGGGCAAGCTCTATTTCAATGCCCCGCCCTGTAGGACTCCGCGGCTCCCGCGCTACACTCGTTTCAGATGACGCGCTGGATCAACGCCGCTAATCTGCTCACTTTGCTTCGGCTTGTCCTGATTCCCTTCGTCATCCTTGCCATTTTGGAGGGCCGTCACACCCTGGCGCTGGCGCTGTTTGCCGGCGCCGCCCTCACTGACCTCCTGGATGGCGCCGTGGCCCGCCGCTTTCGCCTCGCCACGCCGGCGGGCGCCTGGCTCGACCCCGTTGCGGACAAGTGCCTGCTGAGCGGAGTCTTTCTGGCCCTGGCCGGCGCCGGCACGGTGCCATGGTGGTTGGTGGTCATTATCTTCGGCCGCGATTTCTACATCCTGGCCGGGGCTGCAACGGTGATGTTGCTCACATCCGTCAGGAGATTCCCTCCTAGTATCTGGGGGAAGGTATCCACCTTTGTCCAGATTGTTACAGCGGTGGCCTGCATGGCCGGAAACGTGGGCCAAGCTCGGGTAATGCTTTGGCCCTGCGCGGCTTTCACCATCTGGAGCGGAATCCACTACACCTGGCGCACGATTCAAGTTGCTCGAGCGCATTGACGAGGTGTTCGCGGGGGAGTAGTCTAATAATGGGACGGGGTTTGCGATGACTCGCTACTTGCCGGCGCGACATTACCTCTGGCTGGGAATCACCGCCGTCGTGCTCGCCGTCTTCTCCGGATGGGTGGGATGGGAATCGCCGCTGGCGTTCATACCCACAGTCCTCTTCCTGCTGACCGCCGCATTCCTGTTCCTCATGGCATCTCGCCCGGCCGTCGAGATTCACGAAGGCTACCTTTCCATCGGCAGGCGCATTATTCCCTGGATGGACATCCGGCGCCTTGACCGCACCGGTTGGATCTCGCCGCTGATTGTCCGGATCACCCTGTTCGACGATTCGCGCCTGGTGCTGGTCCATCCCGGCGATCTGGATTCCTGCACCGGCCTGCTGCGGCATCTGCGGCGCCTTTCGCGCGATGCTCTCATCGACGGCATCCCGTACCGCCAGTATTGGGGTGAAGTGCTGGCCGCCGGTGCGGAGCGTAAACCGGCGCCACCGCCCCGCTATCGAATCCTCAAGCCCGAGGACGAGGCGGAGGTCGAGTGGCTGTACCAGCGCCTCAAAACCGTCGGTCATCTCGATCAGAAAAAGAACTCCACGGACGAGAAATAGTTCGTGGTCCGCCCTCGTTTTTTCCCCCTCAAGCGGGTGGCCGCGTGCCTGGTTCTGGGGGCCGCGGTTCTGCTTGGCCGTTCGCTGTGGCTCCCGGTGCTGGGTTACGCCCTGGTCCACGACGACGGCCCGGCGAAGGCCGACATCGCCGTGGTGCTGGCTGGCGACTATCTGGGCCATCGCATCGGGAAAGCCGCCGAGTTGGTCCGCGAGGGTTATGTTCCCGCCGCGCTGATTAGCGGTCCCTCCGGCTTCTATGGCTGGCACGAGAGCGATTACGCAATTGCGTACGCCGTCCGCCAGGGCTTCCCCGCGTCATGGTTCATCGCGTTGCCGCATTCGGCTCTCAGCACCCGGGAGGAAGCCTTCGTCGTGCTTGGCGAGCTGCGGCGCCGCCACGTGCGGAGTTTCCTGCTGGTCACCAGCGATTACCACAGCGCCCGCGCGCGGCGCACTTTCCTGGCCGCCGAGCGCGCCATGGGGGGCGGTCCCATCATGCGCACGGTGGCGGCCCCCGACGAGTTTTTTCGCCCCGATTCCTGGTGGCGCAACCGCGAAGGGCAGAAGACCGTCTTCTTCGAGTGGTCGAAGACCGTCGCTACCGCTCTGGGTATGTGACCGTCTGGGAGCCGCCGACCTTCTTCTTGGCCGCTTATTGCCCCCTGCCGCCCGGAGCCATTCCCCTGCCAGCGGGACGGGCAGGAGGCACGTAGTCCAAAAGCTCATCGACCGGCCTCTTCCCGGCCCACGCGATGCCACGAAGCAACATCCGCTCAATTTGGTAATTCGTGAAATTGGCGTAGGTGTGGCCCTGCATCCAGACGAACGCTCTAGACGGCTGACCACCGGGGACTGTGTGTTCCCAGGTCCAGATCTGCGGCACGACCTCGCCCTTGTGGTTGCCAGCGCTGGGAGTTGGCGCCATCACCGCGGTCGCCAGCACGTGGACGGGGGGATCTTTCGCCCACGTCATCAGGTAAAAGGCTTCATCCCAAATCGTGATGTCGGACATACCCTGCATGATAGGGTTCGATTTGTCCACGATGTTGTAAGGGACTGGCGCATCCAAAGTGAAGTTCACCTCACCATGCTTCTTTCCGCCACCCACGAGCGACGCCATGTAGGCCGGATCCGGACCGCACAAGGAGTCATGAAAACTAACCAGGCCGCCGCCCCGTTTGACGTAAGCATCGAGCGTAGCTCTTTCGCTATCGCTCAGGAAGCCGGCGTCGCCTTTGTAAATTATGACCACGTCGGTACGTTCCAGGTCGGCGCTGCTGGGGGCATGTAAGGCGCCATCGACGACGGCCCCATGCTCCGTCAGAATCTTGCTCCAGTCAGCCAGAAACTGCGGGTAGTCATGCTGGCCCAGCCCATGGGACTTGAGACCGCCCCAAAGAAATATATGCATACCATTGGGGTTCTGGCCCTGTGGTAGAGGAGTGCCCTGAGGGCCTGCGGCCCTTCCAGGTTGCGCCCAGGCATATGGCCCTGCCAGGAACAACAGAAATAACGCGCCGAGTAGAAGATACAGTATCCTCACTTTTGGAAGTTTGCAGGCTGTCCCGCCCGTCGTAGTTGAAAGCCCAGGCTCGGTTCCCGTCCTGGTGCAATTTCGTCTGTTTGTCACAAGTCACCACCTTAGTCTTTGTGCTATTAGACTTGAGATTTCCAAGCCGCACGTTCCGGCTGCTGCGAAGCGCATTACGGCTCCGCACACCTGAGAGAGGGACATGGTATCGCAGGCCGAGCGGGTTGTCAATCCAATGTCACTTAGTTTTCTCAGAACTGGGAATCCTGCACAATTTGTGGGGCGGACCCCTGGTCCGCGCGGGTCCCGCGGACCCGCCCTAACCCGAATGAGACCAGGAAGTTTCCGAATCTGGAGAGGCCGACGGGGGCGTCGGCCGCGGACCAGGGGGTCCGCCCCACGATCTATGCAGAATGTCGGTTTCACGAAAACGAAGTGGCATTGAGGTGTCAATTGGCCTTTCCTTCGCCAAGACCGGGGCGACCGGAGTTCAAGGGTGACACGCGGTGGCGGGAGCCGTCATGGGACAGGGCCGGGGCCAACACGCCGGGGCGGTGGCTCCAGCGGTGTATCCCGGTTACTATATGGTAGGTCGCATCCGCGGAAAACTGAGCTTTGGATATCGCCGAGGTTTTTGGTGCGCCGCCCGGTCATGAGCCCGAAAGGCGCGACCGATGTACAGAAAAGGAGAAGATTATGACCGGTTATTCGGTATCTCGTCGATTGTTCCTGTCCGCCGTAGCGGCAGCTCCGGCAGCGCCCGTCCTGGTTGCCTCGGACAGAATTGCGATCTTCGATCCGCCACCCCAGCGGGTCCGAATCGTGACGGCAGCGGCCTCATACGTAGTCCCGCCCCCCACGTACACGGCGGCGGAGATTCAACAGATCCAGTCCCAGGGCAAGGACATTCAGATCACGGTGCCAGCCAACGCCGGTGAATTGAACAAACTGCTGCTCGAGGCCAACGTCATTTTCGGCGCGATCAGCGCCGAGATGCTGGCCAAGGCCAAGAACTTGCGGTGGCTGCAGGCCACCGAAGGGGGTGTGGACTCAGTGCTGTTTCCGGAGCTGATCCAGAGTGATGTGGTGGTGACCAACATGGCGCGGGTGTTCGCGCCGCCCATCTCGGAGACGGCCATGGGGATGCTCTTGAGCTTGACGCGCGGGTTCAATAAGTACTACATTCCGCAGTTCCAGAAGCGGACGTGGAATGCCGAGCGGAACCTGGTGGAGATCGATGGCATGACCATGGGGATCGTCGGCTTGGGCGGCCTGGGGTCGGCCACGGCTGTGCGCGCACACTACGGCTTCAACATGCGGATTCTGGCCACGGATGCGAAACCCATGGCCAAACCGATCTTCGTGGACACGGTCCGCGAGCCGGGGTGGCTGATGGAGATGATTCCGCAGGCCGACGTAGTGGTATGTGCGGCGCCCTACACCAAGGAAACCAGGAAGATGTTCCATGAGAAGGTGTTCCGGGCGATGAAGAAGACGGCGTATTTCATCAATATCTCGCGGGGAGAGCTGGTGGAAGAGACAGCGCTCGTCCAGGCACTGAAGGAAGGCTGGATCGCCGGCGCCGGGCTGGACGTAGTGTACCCCGAGCCGTATCCACCCACTGGCGCATACTGGGATTGCCCGAACCTGATCATGACTTGCCACACCTCCGGATACGCGCCACAACGCCAGATCCGCCTGGTGGAGCTGCTGGCCGAAAACGTACGGCGTTACACCAGTGGCTTACCGCTGATGAACGTGGTGGACAAACAGCGCGGTTACTGATCCGCTTCGGCCAGGAACCGGACACGCTGCCTGACCCGGTATGCCCCCAAGCTGGTACACTGGGGCGGATAAGCAGGAGCAACATGACGACATCCTTGCGTAAGGAAAGGCGCCTTATGAAAATACGATTTTCCGTCATCGTTTTAACGCTGGTGTTAATCTTCGCATCGCCGCTGGCACAGCCTCCCGCAGTGGGGCAACAACCAGGGGCCGCCCCGGCGATCCGGCCCGACCGGCCCCCGTCAGAATTGGCCGCAGAGCTCGCCCAGAAGCATCAGTCCGGTCCGCCGTTGCCGTACCACCTGGTGGCCAACTGGCCGAACCTGCCGAAGGGCTACAACTTCGGCGAGTCCTCCGGGGTCGATGTTGACAAGCAGGACAACGTGTGGATAGCCAACCGCGGGGCCTGGCCCATCATGGAATTCGACAAAACTGGCAAGTTCCTGCAAGCGTGGAACGAGGACACGGTTCGCCTGACGCCATCGAACAACCACGGCACCGGCGCCCACGGGCTTCGCGTGGACCCGGATGGCAACATCTGGCTGGTGGACGTCGACGGCCACCTCCTCCACAAGTACAACACGGAGGGGCGGCGCCTGATGGTGCTCGGCACGCGTCAGGGTACAGCCAGCAACAACGACAGCCAGGTGGGTTTCAACCGGCCGACCAACCTTTGGTTTCTGCCCAACCGTCATTTCTACGTCTCGGACGGTTATGGCAACTCGCGCATAATTGAGTTCACCCCCGACGGCGTATACGTGCGGCACTGGGGAACCCACGGCACCGGCGACGGCCAGTTCAACCTGCCGCACGCCGTAACGGTTGACTCCAAGGGGATCGTGTACGTCGCCGACCGCGCCAACTCGCGCGTGCAGGTCTTCGACGCCACCGGCAAATTCATCACCAAGTGGACCGACGTCGGTCAGCCCTGGGCCGTCTACTACGTCCCCAAGGAAAACGTGATCTACATGTGCGACGGTTTGTACAACCGCATTTCGAAGCTGAACCTGGAAGGCAAGGTCCTGGGGGTAATGAGCTCCTGGGGCAAGGCGCCGGGCAAACTTGATTTTGCGCACGACATCGCCGTCGATTCGGAAGGCAGCATCTACGTCGCTGAGATTAAGAACCTGCGCGTGCAGAAGTGGGTCCGCAACGCCCCCGCCGCCAGCAAGAAGAAGTGACCGCGGCGCGCATCCGTGGCGCCCCATGGCGCGGCTGAGCTGGTTCGCCTGACGCGACGGGGCCAGACGCTCGACAGGGTGTTCTCGGAACTGTTGTTCTTGGAAGTCGCGGAGACCGCGACCGATGTAAACAGAAGGAGACGATTATGACCGATAATTCGGTATCGCGAAGGTTGTTTATGGCAGCCGCGGCTGCGGCTCCGGCGGCGCTGGCCGCGGACACCTCGGACAGAATCAGGATATTCGACCCGCCACCCACCCGGATCCGGATCTTGTGTACACGGGTCGGACTCACAGCCAGCTTCACGCCGGCGGAGATCGAACAGCTCAAGGCCGGGGGCAAGGGCAACGTTGAGATCTTTATGCCCGCCAACCAGGAGGAAATGAACAAGCTGCTGCCCGAGTGCGACGTGGTTTTCGGCCAGCTCAACGCGGCCACGCTGGCGAAGGCCAAGAACTTGCAGTGGGTCCAGAACCTGGAAGCCGGCCTGGAGAGGGAGATGTTTCCAGAGCTGGTCGCGCATCCTTGCGCCATGACCAACATGGCGCGGATGTACGCGCCGGCCCTCGGGGAGACAGCCATGGCGATGCTGTTGGCTCTGACACGCGGGCTCCAGCGGTACTACATTCCGATGTACGAGAGGAAGGAGTGGAAGCCGGCACGGGATTTGGTGGAGATCCAGGGCAAGACCATGGGCATCGTGGCCCTGGGCGGCTTGGGGCAGGCCACGGCTAAGATCGCACACTACGGCTTTGACATGAAAATCCTGGCCGTGGATGTCAAACCGATGGCCAAACCGGTGTTCGTCGACACGCTGCGCGAGCCGGAGTGGCTCATGGAGATGACCCCGCAGGTGGACGTACTGGTCTGCTGCTGCCCCCTCACACCGGTCAGCCGGGGGATGATCAGCGATAAGGTGATCCGGGCAATGAAGAAATCGGCGTACTTCATCAACATCTCCCGCGGACCGCTGATGGACGAGAACGCGCTCGCCTCCGCCCTGAAGGAAGGACGGATCGCCGGCGCCGGTTCAGACCCAGGGCCCGTCGAGCCGTATCTCCCCACGGGCGTCCTTTGGGGTTGCCCGAACATGATCTTCACTCAACATAGCGGTGGGTTCTCACCTGAACGCCAGACCCGTCATATAGGGCTGCTGGCGGAGAACGTCCGCCGTTACGCGCACGGCTTGCCGCTGATGAACGTGGTGGACAAAGCTCGCGGTTACTGATCAGTCGGCTACGCGTCTGTTTCTCTCGCGGCGTTGCGGGGTCTGGCTAGCCAGATCAGCATCCCGAATGTAGGGTGGTTGCTTTCACCCACAATTGTGCGTTATGGCGCTATTGGCCCCAAGGGCCTCGATGCATTTCGTGGTTGTCTTCAACAATTGCCGTATAGTGGCGTAGTTGGAGCAATTCGGTCCATCGATTGCTTATCCTCCCAACAATCTTGCCGTCACCGCCCTGAAGCGGTGCCAAGGGTTCATGCCGCCCCAGGAGGTGGTTATGGGCAAAACGGAACGTCAGCCGTCGACTTACGAGGTCCTTCGAGCGCACGGCATAGATCGAAGGGACTTCCTCAAATTCTGCACCGCGACCGCGGCGGCCATGGGGTTGGAAGCCACCATGGTTCCCCGCGTCGTGGCCGCCATGGAAACCAAACCCCGCATCCCGGTGATTTGGCTGCACGGGCTGGAATGCACCTGTTGCAGCGAATCCTTCATCCGGTCGTCGCACCCGGTGGCCCAGGATGTGGTGCTCAACATGATCTCCCTGGATTACGACGACACCCTGCAAGCCGCCGCCGGTTTCCAGGTGGAGGAGATCCGCAAGAAACTCGTCAAGGACCACCCCGGGGAGTACATTCTGGCGGTGGAAGGCAACGCGCCCACCAAGGATGGAGGGGTCTACTGCACGGTGGGAGGCGAGACGTTTCTCAACGTTCTGCTGGAGACCGCCGCGCACGCCAAAGCGGTGATTGCCTGGGGTTCGTGCGCCTCCAATGGATGCGTGCAAGCGGCCCATCCCAATCCCACCGGCGCCAAACCCATCTCGCAGCTCATTCCGCATGGCGGTGTCATCAATGTGCCCGGATGTCCGCCGATTGCCGAGGTGATGACCGGCGTGCTCACCTACATCCTCACCTTTGGGACCCTGCCCGACCTGGACCGCTATGGCCGGCCCAAGATGTTCTATGGCCAGCGCATTCACGATAAGTGCTACCGGCGGGCCTTCTTCGACGCCGGGCAGTTCGTGGAGGCGTGGGACGACGACGGAGCGCGCAAGGGCTGGTGCCTGTACAAGATGGGCTGCCGCGGGCCGACGACCTACAATTCCTGCTCCACGTTCAAGTGGAATAACGGCGTGTCGTTCCCCATCGGATCGGGGCATGGATGCATCGGGTGCAGCGAGGCCAACTTCTGGGACAACGGCCCGTTCTACCAGCGGCTGACATCCATACCAGTGCCCGGCATCGAATCCACCCCCGACCAGATCGGCAGGACACTCACCGCCGTCGCGGGCGTGGGCGTGGCCGCACACCTGACGTCCTACCTGGTGCGCAAGGGCGCCCAAAAACTCAAGCACTCCGCGCCCAGCGCCGAGAAAGGAGAATAACCCATGGCGAGACGAGTGGTAGTGGACCCAATTACGCGCATCGAAGGCCATCTCCGCATCGAAGCCATGCTGGACGACCGGGGAGTCATTCACGACGCCATGTCGTCGGGGACCATGTGGCGCGGCATCGAAGTCATCTTGCAGGGCCGCGACCCGCGCGACGCCTGGGCCTTTTGCGAGCGCATCTGCGGCGTGTGCACCACCGTGCACGCGCTGGCTTCGGTTCGCTCCGTCGAGAATGCGCTCAACATCCGCGTTCCGCAGAACGCCGATATCATCCGCAACATGATGTTCCTGACGCAGATGGTGCAGGACCACGTGATTCACTTCTACCATCTGCACGCGCTCGACTGGGTGGACGTGGTGTCGGCGCTCAAGGCCGATCCGGCGGGCACGGCGGCGCTGGCGCAGAAAGTCTCGCCGGGCTGGCCCACTTCCTCTCCCGGGTACTTCCGCGACACGCAGGCCACCCTCAAGAAATTCGTGGACTCCGGGCAGCTCGGGATTTTCGCCAACGCCTATTGGGGACACCCGGCCTACAAGCTGCCGCCGGAAGCCAACCTCATGGCGGTGGCGCACTTTCTGGAAGCCCTCCAGTGGCAGAAGGAAATCATCAAGATTCACACTGTTTTCGGCGGCAAGAACCCGCACCCCAATTACCTGGTGGGCGGGATGGCTTGCGCCATCAACATGCAGGGTGACAGCGCCATTAACATGGAGCGCCTCAACTATGTGCGCGGCCTCATCACCGGGGCCCTGCGCGTGGTGGAAGAGCTGTATATTCCCGACCTGATGGCGGTGGCGTCTTTCTACCCCGAGTGGACCCAGATCGGCGGCGGCCTTGGCAATTACATGGTCTACGGCGATATCCCGCAGAACGGAATCGGCGATGCGTCGAAGTTCCGCTTCCCGCCCGGCATCATCCTGGACCGCGACCTTTCGAAGGTTTTGCCGGTAGATCCGACCGACATGAACCAGGTGCGCGAAGAAATCGCGCATTCGTGGTACGACTACCCGGCGGGCAAGGACGCCCTGCATCCCTGGGAAGGGGTCACCGAGCCGCACTACTCAGGGCCCAAGCCGCCCTACCACCAGCTCGACGAAAACGGCAAGTACTCCTGGCTCAAAGCACCGCGCTGGCAGGGACATGCCATGGAGGTAGGCCCGCTGGCGCGCATGTTGGTGGGGTATGCCAGCGGACGCGCCGAGTTCAAAGACGTAGTCAGCGAGGCGTTGAGCCGGCTGAAGGTTCCCGCCACGGCACTGTTCTCGACGCTGGGGCGGACGGCCGCGCGCGGGCTGGAGACACGGCTGGCAGTGCGCTGGCTGCTGTCGGAATACGAGCGCCTGGTCGCCAACCTCCAGGCCGGCGACAGCGCCACGGCCAACACCACGTCATGGGAGCCGGCTACCTGGCCGGCCGAGGCCAAGGGCTTCGGGTTTACCGAAGCGCCGCGCGGCGCGCTGGGCCACTGGGTGCACATCAAAGACGGCAAGATCGCCAATTACCAGATCGTGGTGCCCTCCACGTGGAACGCTTCGCCCAAGGACGGCAAAGGACAGCACGGCGCTTACGAGGCGGCCTTGCTGAATACTCCCATGGCCGATCCGCAACGCCCCATTGAAATCCTGCGGACCATCCATTCCTTCGATCCCTGCCTGGCTTGCGCCTCGCACGTGATCGGCCCCGACGGCCGCAAGCTGGCCGAGGTGGTGGTGCGGTAGGAGGACCTCATGGCTACTCCCATCAAATCTCTCGGCCTGCCGTGGCCGCGCGGATTCTATCGCCGGCGCTATGTCTGGCAATGGCCGGTACGGCTCTCCCACTGGATCAACGTGATCTCGGTGGTGGCGCTCTTCCTCACCGGCGAGTACATCGCGCACCCGCGGCTTGCGCCCTCCGGCGAACCCTTTCAGCACTTCGTGATGGGGCGGATGCGCGAGCTCCATTTCGCGTTCGCGTTCGTCTTCCTGATCAGCTTTCTGTGGCGTATCTACTGGTTCTGGATGGGCAACAATTATGCGCGCTCGGGTTTCCCATTTGTGTGGCGCGCAGCATGGTGGCGCGACCTGGTCAGCCAGGCGCGTGATTATCTCTCGCTCCATCGCGGCCACGTGCACCTGGGCCACAACGCGCTGGCCGGGCTGACGTACACCATTTGGGTGATCGGGCTGGGCTGGTGCCAGATCTTCACTGGCCTCGCGCTCTATTCCGAATCCAACCCCGGCGGCTTCTGGGACCACCTGGTGGGATGGGTGATTCCGTTTCTCGGCGGCTCGTTCCGCACGCATATGTGGCACCACATGTTCTCGTGGGCCTTCATCGTGTTCGCGGTGGTCCACCTGTATGTGGTCCTGTTCGATTCGCACCAGTATCGCAACGGCCTGACCTCCTCGATGATCTCGGGCTACAAGTTCTACCAGGAGGGCGATCTGGACCATGACACCTGGCTCAGTTGAGCGCCCGGTGCTGGTTCTGGGGGTAGGGAACGCGCTGCTAGGGGACGATGGCGCGGGCCTTCTGGTGCTCGCCGAGTTGGAGCGAGACGCGGAAAAATGGGGCGACCGGGTGGAATTCCTGGATGGGGGTACGCAGGGGCTGGCGCTGCTGGACCGCATCGCCAGCCGCCGCGCGTTGCTGGTTCTGGACGCCGTGGCGCTGGGAGCGGAGCCGGGAACGGTCCATGTTCTGCGCGGGTGGAAGCACGCCGGCGAGCGAGCTTCGACCGCACATGAAAGCAATGTAGCTGAGTTACTCCAGGCGTCTACGCTGCTGGGCGAATGCCCGGAGCAGGTGACGGTGATCGGAATCGAGCCGGCGCGGATCGCCACGGGGATGGGGGTTTCGGAAGCGGTGGCCAAGGCTGTGGGCGAGGCGGTGGAAGCGGCGAGGGGGGAGTTGGCGGGGAAGGTCCTACAAGACCCATGACGTTCGCGATCTTGCCGGGCGCCGCCAGAGACTTAATGACGGCCTCCCGTTCCGCCCAGGCCGTCACGACGGCATAGAGACTGGAAAGGTCCCGGCGCTATGGCAATCTCCGGTTGCTGCGGCTGCAGTGAACGCGGGGTTCGCCCCTCCCAGAAGTCCCACGGCAGTCCGTCTGGTCATGCTTCCGGAGTAACCCGCGGTAAGCTGGAGGAAGCAGGGCAAGCTAAAGCATGCCCCACCAACTGGAAGAAGACCCATGAAGTACATCGACGAGTATCGCGACGCGAAGATTGCGAGCGCCCTGCTCGCCGCGCTGGAACGGAAGACGACGCGGCCGTGGGTCCTCATGGAAATCTGCGGCGGGCAGACCCACACCTTGATGCGATACGGCATAGACACCCTGATTCCGTCTCAGATCGAGCTGGTCCACGGCCCCGGCTGTCCGGTTTGCGTGACGCCGCTCGAAGTGGTCGAGAAGGCCATTCAAATCGCCTCGCAACCGGACGTGATCTTCGTTTCTTACGGCGACATGCTGCGCGTGCCCGGCTCCACCACCGACCTGCTCCGGGTCAAGGCCTCGGGCGGCGACGTGCGCATCGCCTATTCACCCATGGAGGCCGTCAAAATCGCGCGCGCCAACCCGGAGCGGCGCGTGGTCTTCTTCGGAATCGGTTTCGAAACCACGGCTCCCGCCAACGCCATGGCGGTCCTCCAGGCCAAACGCGAGAGCCTGCGGAACTTCTCCATGCTCGTCTCCCATGTTCTGGTGCCGCCCGCCATCCGCCTGCTGCTCGAATCGCCCGCCAATCGCGTCCAGGGATTCATCGCCCCGGGCCACGTGTGCGCGGTGATGGGCTATTGGGAATACCAGGCGCTCAGCCGGCAATACCGGGTCCCCATCGTGGTGGGCGGATTTGAGCCGGTGGATTTGATCGAGGCCATCGGCATGCTGGTGGCGCAGCTCGAGGAAGGGCGCGCCGAGGCCGAAAATCAGTACGTGCGTTCGGTCACGTTGGAAGGCAACCGCATCGCTCAGAAGGTTTTGTTGGAGGTTTTCGAGGTGGCCGACCGCAAGTGGCGCGGCATCGGGACGATCCCGCAAAGCGGCTTCCGCCTGCGCTCCGAGTTCGCCGAATACGACGCCGAGAGAATCTTCGGCCTGGCGGACACCGTGGTAGAAGAGCCGGCCGAGTGCATCAGCGCGCAAGTCCTGCAAGGCCTGAAGAAGCCCGTCGATTGCCCCGCCTTTGGCGTCCGCTGCACGCCCGAGAACCCGCTGGGAGCGCCCATGGTTTCGGCGGAAGGCGCCTGCGCCGCGTATTATCAGTACCGGCGTGATACCGTGAAATCGTCATGATGTGCCCGGCGCCCCTGGTTACCACAGACAAGATCCTGCTCGGCCACGGCAGCGGCGGCAAACTCAGCGCCGATTTGATTGAGAGCATTTTCCTTCCCGCGTTTCGGAACCCCGTGCTGGCGCGTCTGGACGACCAGGGCGTGGTGACCGTAAACGGCTCGCGTCTGGCCGTCACCACGGACTCGTTCGTGGTCAAGCCTCTTTTCTTCCGTGGCGGCGACATCGGCTCGCTCGCCGTCCACGGTACGGTCAACGATCTGGCCATGGGCGGAGCGCGCCCCCTCTTCCTCACGGTGGCGTTCATTCTCGAAGAAGGTTTGCCCATGGACACCTTGCGCCGCGTGGTGGATTCCCTCGCCGCGGCCGCGCGCGCGGCCGGCGTCCAGATCATTACCGGCGACACCAAGGTGGTGGAAAAAGGCAGCGGCGACGGCATCTTCATCAACACCACCGGCATTGGCCTGGTGCCTGAGGGCATCGAGCTATCCGCCGGCGCCGCGCGCCCCGGTGATCGTGTGATCCTGAGCGGGTCCATCGGTGAGCACGGCATAGCGATTCTTTCCGAGCGCGAAGGCCTGGAGTTCGAAACTCCGCTCGAGAGTGACTCGGCCGCGCTCGATACGCTGGTGGCCGCCATGCTCGCGGCCGACCGCCGGATTCGCACGCTGCGCGACCCCACGCGCGGCGGCGTCTCGAGCTCATTGAACGAAATCGCCGGACAGTCCGGCGTGGGAATTGAGATCGAGGAGAGCGCCATCCCGGTGTGCGACGCGGTGCGCGGCGCCTGCGAGCTGCTCGGCCTGGATCCGCTCTATGTGGCCAACGAAGGCAAGCTGATCGCCATGGTGGACGCCGCCGCCGCCGGCGCGGTGCTGGCCGCCATGCGCAGCCACCCGCTGGGCCGCGATGCGTGCGTGATTGGCATCGTCACGGCCGCGCACCCGGGCATGGTGACCATGCGCACCCTGCTCGGCCCCAGCCGCATTGTCGACATGCTGTCCGGCGACCAGTTGCCGCGGATCTGCTGAATTCATGGCAGGGCAGGTCGGGGACCTGCCCCACATCGTGGGGCAGGTCCCCGACCTGCCCCGCCAAAAATCTTGCAGATCCACTTGACCATGCCCAGTCTTCGATCCGGCTCGCCAAACCGGCATCCACGGGGTTCGACTCGATGTAGCGCACGATTCGGTTGAACTCCTTGGCATCCCGTACCCAGTGATCGAAGGACTCATCCTGCCAGAAGGGCAGTCCCTGTCGGCCCAAAACCTGGTTTGCTTCGATAGAAAGCCATTACAGGATAGTGGGTTGAAAGGTAACAGATTCTCACCCACAGTTTTCCTATTGCATTCCCATAGATTGGTGGTAATATGGGATACCAATAGGAGACCTATGACCGAAAAGGCCGATGTCTGGCAAGGAACCCTGGCCCTGATGGTGCTCAAGACGCTGGATGCCATGGGGCCGCTTCACGGCTACGGAATCGCCCGCCGCATCGAGCAGACCAGCGGCGACCTGCTCTCCGTGAATTACGGAACAATCTACCCGGCGCTGCTCAAGCTCGAGCAGGAAGGCTACATCCGCTCGGAGTGGGGCGTGTCGGAAAACAATCGCAAGGCCAAATACTACAAGCTGACTCGCGCCGGCAGGAAGCAGCTTGCCAGGGAAGCGCACCAGTGGAAACAGGCAACCACCATCATGGACCGCTTCCTCTCCCCTGCCAAGGAGGCCTCATGAGACAACTGCGCGCCTGGCTGGTCCGCGTCTGGAGCTTGTTCGGCAAGAACCGGCGAGACCGCGAGTTCGCCGAGGAGCTGGAATCCCACCTTCAACTCCACGTGGAAGACGGAATCCGCTCCGGCCTTACCCTCTCCGAGGCCCGGCGAGCGGCGATCGTCAAACTCGGTGGCATTGAACCGACCAAGGAGCGCCACCGCGACCGCCGCGGCATCCCATTTCTGGAGACACTGGCGCGGGACCTCGCCTACGCCGCACGAATGCTGCGCCGCAATCCCGGATTCGCGGCAACGGTAGTGCTTACGCTCGGCTTGGGCATCGGCGCTACCACCGCCATCTTCACCGTGGTCAATGCCGTGCTCCTGCGTCCCCTGCCCTATCCCGACCCGGATCGCCTGGTCTATATCGCCAGCAACTGGCGCGCCTCGGGAGACAGTGACTTCGCTTATACCGCGGATTATGCCGCCTGGAGGAACCACAGCCGGACCTTGAGCCAGATTGCGGGCTACATGACATTCACGGCCAACTTCACTGGCGGAGGCGAGGCGGAACGGGTCACCGGCGGCTATGCGACCATGTCCCTCTTTCCGCTGCTGGGTGTTCAACCCATGATGGGGCGGACTTTCCTTCCCGAGGAAGACCGCCCCGGCGGTCCGCCGGCTGCAATCTTGAGCCACGCTTTCTGGAAGCGCCGTTTCGCTGGCGACCCCTCGGTCATTGGCAAGGCTCTGACTCTGGATGCGGACACTTATACCGTGGTCGGCGTACTTCCGGCGACGTTCCTGATTCCCGACCGGCATGAATCCGATTATGACCTGTGGGTGCCCTTTGCGATCAGCGAGACCGGGAAGGCGAAGTCGATTCTGGCGCAGGTGGTCGGCCGGCTCAAACCCGGCGTCGGAATCAACGCTGCGCACGCCGACCTGGGCGCGCTCGTGTACCAGGTCCGCAGGGGTATGACGAAGAGAACAATCGTGTCGGACTGGCACGAAAGGGTGGCGGGCGGCGCCCGGCGTTCGCTACTCATCTTCCTGTGTGCGGTGAGCTTCGTGCTTCTGATCGCCTGCGTCAATGTCGCCAATCTGCTGCTCTCACGCGCCGCTGCCCGCGACAAAGAGATGGCCGTGCGGCGCGCCCTGGGCGCGGGGAAGGGCCGCGTCCTCGGGCAACTTCTCACGGAGAGCACGCTGCTGGGATTGTTGGGAGGAACGGTGGGCCTGGCGCTGGCATTCTGGGGCAAGAACCTTCTGCTTGCGTGGATCTCGCGCAACTTGCCGGTGCTCGAACCCATCCGTCTGGACTACCGCGTTCTGGCCTTCAACCTGGGGCTAGGGCTGCTCACTGGCGTGGCTTTCGGGCTGGCGCCGGCGCTTCAGGCATCCCAGGTTCAGTTGAACGAATCGCTCAAGGAAGCGGGCCGCAGCGCCGCCGAGGGGCGCTCGGGCCACCGCCTGCGCAACCTGCTGGTGGTTTTCGAGGTGGCGCTCGCCATGGTGCTCCTGTGCGGTGCCGGTTTGCTCTTCAGGAGTTTCCTGCGCCTGCGCGGCATCGACCCGGGCTTCCGGTCGGACCGCATCCTCACGTTGAACGTTGACCTTACCCATTCCCAATATCCCATACCGTTGGACCAGACCAGGTTCTTTCAACAGGCGATCGAGCGGATCAGAGTTCTCCCGGGCGTGCAAGCGGTGGGCGCGGGCACTTCCCTTCCCCTGGGAGGTTACGAGATGACTGTAACGGGACTGAGCATCGAAGGGAAGCCGGATGCCGACACCGCGGTTTATCTGGTGATGGTAAGCCCGGATTATTTGCGGACCTTGGCCATCCCCCTGGTGCAGGGGCGTTACTTCGGCGATTCCGACCGGGAAGGCGCGCCCAGCGTGGTCATGGTGAATGAATCCTTCGCCCGCCGTTTTTTCCCGGGTGAGAACTGCCTGGGCAGAAGAATCCAGAACCCCGACCGGAAGACCGACTGGATGACCATCTTGGGTGTGGTGCGTGATATTCGCCCCCGGCCGGAGGAGGCGGCGGCTCCGGAGATGTACGTCTCTTACTTGCAGGGCGAACAGGTGCATCTCAGGATGACGGAAATGGGAGCTGAAATGTACCTGGCAATCCGCACGGCGGGTGACCCCATGAAGCTGGCCGCGGCCGTGCGCAGCCAGATCGGGCTGGTCGACAAATCCCAACCCCCGTATGACGTGAAGACCCTGGACGAGCGCCGGGCGGGATCGCTCGCACCGCGGCGCGTGAACATGCTGCTGGTGGTGGCATTCGCCGCACTGGCGCTGATTCTGGGGTTGATCGGCATCTATGGCGTGGTGTCCTACTCGGTGGGCCGGCGCACGCACGAAATCGGCGTCCGCATGGCGCTGGGCGCGCACCAAGGCCAGATTCTGGGCATGGTGCTTCGCAACGGACTGGGACTGATCGCCGCCGGCGTCGGCATCGGTCTTGTCGCCAGCGCCGCCCTGACGCGGCTGATCGCCAGTGAGCTGTGGGGTGTTTCCGCCACCGATCCGTGGACCTTCGCGGCAGTGGTGACCGTTCTCGCCACCAGTGGCTTTGCCGCTTGCCTGCTGCCGGCCTGGCGTGCGGCGCGGGTAGATCCGACGCGGGCGCTACGGTACGAGTGACGCCAGTTCCTCAAGCCGCAGCCGCCCCGTATAGATCGCCATTCCTAACGCCACGTGGATGTCCATCGCCAGCAGCGCGCGCACTTCGTCCATGGTGGTGATGCCGCCGGCCGCCGTTAGCTCCAGGCCGGTTGCCGCGCGCAGCCGGCGGAACCAATCGAGGTCCGTGCCTTCGAGCATGCCTTCCTTGTCTACATAGGTGCACAGAAAGCCGGAACAGTAGGGTTCGAGCGAGCGCAGTACTTCTTCCGCCGTGAACTCCGTGGCCTCCCGCCATCCCTTCACCACGATGCGCCCGTTCTTGGAGTCCACCGCGACGATGAGGCGCTCTCGGCCTACCGCATCCCGCAGCGCTGCCAGGAACGGCTCATGGACGCCAGTCTTGGTGAACGCGGACGTTCCCACGATCACCCTGTGCGCGCCCTGCCCGATCAACGCCCGCGCGCGCTCGAAGGTGCGCACGCCGCCGCCCACGCGCGTGACGGCTTTCGACGCCAGCATCCGCACCACATCGTCGTTCGAGCCGCGGCCCATGGCGGCATCGAGATCGATCACCTGAATTTCCGGAAAAGCCGCGAATTTCCGCAGCATCTCGTCCGGGGAGCCGCCCTCGAGCGCTTTCTCGCGCCCCTGGACCAACTGCACTACTTTGCCCTCCATCAGGTCGATGCACGGGAAGATCATGTGGGGCAGGTCCCCGACCTGCCGTGTTGAAGTTCTGGGCTGGGCAGGTCGGGGACCTGCCCCACAGGCCTCACCGGGATGCCGCGCTTGTCCAGCTCTTCTTTCAACTGGTTCACGGTGAAGGTTCCATAGTGGAAGATGGAGGCCGCCAGGGCCGCGTCGGCGCAGCCGTCCGTCAGGACGCGGACGAAATGCTCCGGCTTGCCCGCCCCGCCGCTGGCAATGATAGGAATGTGCGTGGCCCGCGACACCGTCCGGGTCAGCGCGCAATCGAAGCCGTCCTGTACGCCGTCCGTATCCATGGAGGTGAGCAGGATCTCGCCGGCGCCGAGCGACTCGCCGCGCGCCGCCCACTCTACTGCGTCGATGCCTTCATCGTCGCGGCCGCCGCGCGTGTACACGTGCCACTTCCCCGCCCCGTGCCGCC
The DNA here is from genome assembly GCA_963768385.1 of Bryobacterales bacterium. Taxonomy (GTDB): domain Bacteria; phylum Acidobacteriota; class Terriglobia; order Bryobacterales; family Bryobacteraceae; genus Fen-178. The sequence goes on along the minus strand of CAVYHQ010000006.1, from coordinate 645,164 downwards.
GCGCGTCGATGGCCAGCACCACCGCCTGCGCGCCGAACTCCTGGCTCAACTCCGTAATCAGCTCCGGCCGGCGCACCGCCGCCGTGTTCACCGATACCTTGTCGGCGCCCGCCATCAAGATGCGCCGCGCATCCGCCACGGTGCGGATGCCGCCGCCCACCGCCAGCGGAATAAAGACTTTTCGGGCCGTCCGCGCCACTACATCCGCCATGATTTCGCGCGCATCGCTGGAGGCCGTAATGTCGAGGAACACCAGCTCATCCGCGCCGTCGCGGTTATAGCGGTCCGCCAACTCGACGGGATCGCCGGCATCCCGCAAATTGACGAAATGGACGCCCTTCACCACCCGCCCGGCGGCGACATCCAGGCAGGGGATGATGCGCTTGGCTAACACGGCAGCTCCACAAAGTTCCGCACAATCTTCAAGCCCACCGGCCCGGACTTCTCCGGATGGAACTGCACGCCGAACACGTTGCCGGCCTCCAGCGCCGCGGTGTACGGCACCTCGTAGGTGCACGTCGCCGCCGCACGGGCATTCTCCGGCACATAGTAACTGTGCGCAAAATACACGAACGGTCGGGAATCCAGGCCGCGCAACAGTCGCGAAGCCTGGCGCACTTCCAACTCGTTCCAACCCATGTGCGGAACGCGCGCGCCCAGCGGGAACCGCCGCACCACACCTTCGTAAAGACCCAGCCCGCGGGCCTCGGGAGCCTCCTCGCTGGCCTCGAACAGGGCCTGCAACCCCAGGCAGATGCCCAGGAACGGCACGCCCGCGCCGATACGCTCCAGAAACGTCTCCCGCACCGCCAGCGCATCCAGCGCGCGCATCATCTGCCCGAAATGGCCCACTCCCGGCAGAATGATCTTGGATGCCGCGCGCAGCCCTTCGGAATCCCGGACCAACGTGTACGCCGATCCCAGCTCGCCGAGCGTATTCTCGACCGACCGCAAGTTGCCCGCGCCGTAATCGAAAACCGCAATCACAACAGCCCCTTGGTGGAGGGAAGCTGGTCCTTCAGCCGCGCGTCCTTCGAGCAGGCGTACTTCATGGCCCGCGCGAAGCACTTGAAAACAGCTTCGATCTTGTGGTGGCTGGAACGCCCGTAGAGCACCCTAGCGTGCAGATTCGCGCCCGCGTGGTTTACAAAGCCGCTGAAGAAATCCTCCACCAGCTCGGCCTGCAAATCGCCTACCAGCCGCACCTTCACCAGGTCCCGGTAGACCAGCGCCGGCCGGCCACCGAGGTCCAGCGCCACCACCGCCAGCGTTTCGTCCATGGGCATCGCGAAGTAGCCCGCGCGGTTGATACCCTTGCGGTCGCCCAGGGCCTTCGAGAACAGTTGTCCGAGCACGATGCCCACGTCTTCCACGGTGTGATGCTGGTCCACGTCCAGATCGCCCTCGGCGCGCAGCGTCAGATCGAAGCCGCCGTGCCTGGCGAACAGCTCCAGCATGTGGTCCAAGAAGCGGATGCCGGTTGAGATCTCGTGCCTGCCGCGGCCTTCGATCTTGAGTGCGCCCGAAATCCGCGTCTCCTTGGTCTCGCGCCGAACAGTTGCGGTTCTCATGACGAGAACACCTCTTCCAAATGATTGATGTCGTCCACAATGGCGAACGCGCCCTCCGCCTGGAACAGGAACACCAGGTCGAGATAGCGTGGATTCGACGGCGCCGTGACGCCGATGAACGGCACCCCAGCCGCCCGCGCGCAGCGCGCGTCGTCCGGCGTGTCGCCGATGTAGTACAGCTTGGAACCGGCGCTGGCGTCGCGGATTTCGACGAGGCCATCGGGCGCTGGTTTGTGGTTCGCCACTTCGTACATGCCCACAATCGGATGGAACACCAGCCGCGGCGCAAAGCGATTCAAGGTCAGCTCGACCTCTGCCTTCGGGCGGCCGGTGAAAATCGCGAAGCGGAACCGTTGGTTGAGCTTCTCCAGCACGCCCGGTCGCGCAACCCATCGCTCCCGCAGGATCAGCCCGTCCGCCCCATTGCCGAGAAAGAGTTTCTGGAAATGCTCCACCACTTCGTCGAAGGGCACGCTCACGCCGGCGCTGGCGATCATGTGATGGGAAAGCTTCCAGTCGTTGTTGAAGCCGCCGCGGTTCTTGTAATCCTGGATCTGCTCGGGGGCGATTTCGACGCCGGTGAAGTGCGCCACCGTGCGCGCGATGGTCTCGCGGTACGATTCGGTGACGTCCACCAGCACCCCGTCCATATCGAAAACCAGAATCGGCCGGCTCATTTCTTCCAGGCCTCGGCCAGCGCCGCCAGCAGCCGGCGCGTCTGGGCGCGCGTTCCCACCGTGATCCGCACGCATCCCGGCGCTTCATAGCTTCGATCGCGCACCAGGATTCCCTCGCCGCGCAGGGCGTCGCGCACCTCGATGGCGCGGTTACCGAATTGTCCCAGCACGAAATTCGCGGAGCTCGGCACGTAGCGGATGCCCAGCTTCTCCAGCCCGAGACACAGCAACTCGCGCGCCGCCAGGACCTCGGCGACGTAGTTCTGAACGTACGCCGTATCCTCTACCGCCGCTTGCGCCGCCTCCACCGCCAGCGAATTCACGCTGTAGGGGGATTGCGCCTTGCGCAGAAACGCGATGTTGGCGGCATGCGAGAACAGGCACCCTAGCCGCATCGCCGCCATGCCGAAAACTTTCGAAAACGTGCGGCTTACAAACAGGTTCGGCACGCGCTCGATCTCGGTGAGCGCGGTAACGCCCGAAAACTCGTAGTAAGCCTCATCCACCATGACCACCGCCTTGCGCGCGCGGTGCAGGATGCGCTTGATCCCCAGCAGGGAGACGCCCGTGCCGGTGGGATTGTTGGGATTGGCCAGCAGGATGGCGCGCGTCCGCGGCGTGATGGCATCCAGCACGTCCTGGAGCGGAAACTCCATATGCGGCGGCCGGTACTCGATCTGGGTGATCTTCGCGCCCGCCACCTCCGCGTAGAAGCCGTACATGGCGTAGGAAGGCTTGAGCAACAGCACTTCCTGGCCATCGTCCACGTAAGTGTTGACGAACACCTGGATGGCCTCGTCGGTGCCGTTGGTGAAGACAAACTGGTCCGGCTTCACGCCGAAGTAGGCGGCGATGACCTCTTTGGCCTCACCGTATTCCGGATAGACCGCCAGCCGCCCGGCGTCAAGCCGCTCCTTCAGCGCTTTGACGACGTGGGGCGACGAGCCCACGGTGTTCTCGTTGAAATCGAGCCGCAGCTTGTCCGCACGCCCGGCGGTAGGGGGAGAATACGGCGTCATCGCGACCACCGCCGGCCGGGGTTTGACGGCGCCCTTGGGCAGCTTAGTCCCCACGGCGCACCTCCACGGATCGCGCGTGCGCCTCGAGGCCTTCGGCCCGCGCCAGCGTGGTAATGGCCGGCGCCAGCCGCTGGAGCGCCGCGGCGCTTAACTGCTGCACCGAAATCACTTTGAGAAAATCCGTCACCGCCAAGCCGCCGCGCTGCCGGGCGGCGCCGCTGGTGGGCAGCACGTGGTTGGGTCCCGAAGCATAATCCCCGGCCGCCTCCGGACTGAACGGCCCCACGAACACGCTTCCGGCGTGCTTCACCTGGGCGAGCAGGCGGTCATCCGGAATGCTCAGGTGCTCCGGCGCGAACTGGTTGGCAATCGCTATTGCCCGCTCGAGCGAGGGCACTCGAATCACCGCCGAATTCTTGGCAATCGACTTGGCCGCCACCTCCGGCGCCGGCAACAGCGCAAGCTGGCGGTCGACTTCCCGGGCCACCGCTGCCGCCAGCCGTTTCGACGTGGTCAGCAATATCGCCGAGGCATCCACGTCGTGCTCGGCTTGCGCCAGCAGGTCCGCCGCCAGACGCCGCGGATCGCCCTCGGCCGCAATGATCAGGATCTCCGTGGGACCGGCGATGAAATCGATCCCCACCTCGCCCGCCAGCAGCTTCTTGGCCGCCGCCACGTAGATGTTGCCGGGGCCCACGATCCGGTCCGCCCGCGGCACCGTCCGGGTTCCGAACGCCAACGCCGCAATGGCCTGCGCCCCGCCCATTTGAAAAACCTGGCGAACGCCCAGCAGCGCCGCCGTGCCGAAAACTTCCGTCACCGGGCCCAAAGGGCGCCCCGGAGACGCCGCACAGATGTTGGGCACGCCCGCCACCTGCGCCGGAATCACCGTCATCATGAGCGTCGAAAACAGCGGATAACGCCCCGAGGGAATGTAGGCCGCCACGGTCTCGAGCGGCCGCACGATCTGTCCCAGGCGCAGCCCCGGCTCGATTTCGCGCGACCATTCGCGCGGCATTTGCCGCCGGGCGTAGGCGCGAATGTTGGCCGCCGCCGTCTCCACCGCGCGGCAAAATTCGGGAGTGAGCTTGCGGCGCGCCGCGCGCAGCTCCGCCTCGGGCACGCGCACGGATTTCCGCTCGAAGCCATCGAACTGGCGCGCGTATTCGAGCAACGCCCGGTCGCCGCGCTTGCGGACGGCTTCCAAAATCGGACGCACCACGGCTTCCGCTTCGATCAACCGCGCTCCACGGCGCGCCAGCAAACCACCGATGTCTTTACTCTCGAGAATTCGAATCACAGCACGATCTTGTTCAGCGGGTACTCGACAATTCCTTGCCCGCCCGCCTCCTTCAGCCGGGGAATGATAGTGCGCACCGTGGACTCGTCCAGGATGGTATTCACCGCCAGCCACTCCCGGTCGCTCAGGTGCGAGACGGTGGGCCGCTTCAGCGCCGGCAGCACGGCCAGAACCGCCTCCAGGTTATCCTGGTGCACGTTGAGCATCAGCCCCACCTTCCCCAGCGCGTTGATGGCGCCTTCGAGCAGCATCTTCATGTCCTCGAGCTTGCGCCGCTTCCACTCGTCCAGCCACGATTGCTGGTTGGCGATCAACTGCGTGTTGGACTCGAGCACGGTGTCGATGATCTTGAGCTTGTTGGCGCGCAGCGACGACCCCGTCTCCGTCACCTCCACAATGGCATCGGCCAGCACCGGCGGTTTCACCTCGGTGGCGCCCCAACTGAATTCCACCTTGGCGGCAACCCCGTGGGCGGCTAGATAGCGCCTGGTGGTGGCCACCAGTTCCGTGGCGATGATCTTCCCTTCGAGGTCTTCGACCGAGCGAAAGCTGGACGATTCGGGCACGGCCAGCACCCAGCGCACCGTGCCGAAGCTCTGCTTGGCGTAGATCAGGTCCGCGACGGCCACCACGTCGGCCTCGTTCTCTATGATCCAGTCGCGCCCGGTGAGGCCCGCGTCGAGGATGCCGTCCTCCACGTAGCGCGCCATTTCCTGCGCGCGGATCAGCATGCATTCGATATCCGGATCGTCGATCCCCGGGAAATACGACCGGCTGCTGGTGGTAATCGCGAATCCCGCGCGCCGGAACAGGTCGATGGTGGCGTTCTCGAGGCTCCCCTTGGGTATTCCCAGCTTGAGTTTCATGCTTTGTCTCCGTACACCGCATCGGGGTCGTAGGTGCGCTCCTCGGCGACCTTCCACTCGCCGTTTTCGAGGCGCCGGAAGAAGCAACTGCGATAACCTTCGTGGCACACCCCGGGACCGAGCGGCTCGACCTTCACCAGCACCGCATCGCCGTCGCAATCGGCCGAGATTTCTTTCACCACCAGCCGGTGCCCGGAGCTTTCGCCCTTCAACCACAGTTTGCGCCGCGAACGGCTGTAGAAGGTGGCGAAGCCGGTCTCCACCGTCTGGCGGAAGGCTGCTTCGTTGATGTAGCCCACCATCAGGACGCGCCCGGTGGCGTAGTCTTGAACCACCGCCGTGATGAGGCCGTCCGATTTTTGAAAATCCAGCTTCATGTCGCTGCAATAAAAAAGCCCGCCACTACTACTGCGGCGGGCGTCCCTTCCAATTCGATTTCAGTGAAATCAGAACACCACCCGTCGCGTCGAGGCATGATGGTGACGATGATGCCGGGCAACGGTGGTTGCGCTCATAAACTGCCAATATAGCACATACTGGAAAGAATGCGCGTAGTCATCGATGCCGTGCCTCTGCTCATCCGGAGCGCCGGGGTCAAGAACTACCTCTATCACTGGATCCAGCATCTGCGTCGCGCCGCCGGGGTGCCCTCTGGGCCCGACATCATCGCCACCTTCCCCGCCCTGCGCGGTTTCGGCCCGCTCCGGCACAATGCCTCCATCGCCGGCGGGTGGCGCACCGGGACTGGTCTAGCCGCGCTGGCTTTGGCCAACTACACTCCGTTGCCGGTGCTCGACTGGCTCACCGCTGGCGCCGATGTCTTCCACTCGACGGACCTGACCCGTCATCCGCCGCGCCGTCCCCGCCTCACCGCCACCATTCACGACATGACGTGCTGGCTCATGCCGGAACTGCATCCCGCCGCCAATCTCCGCGCCGACCGCAATTTCGAGAGAATCCTGCGGCACGCCGATGGCCTCATCGCGGTCTCCGAGAGCACCAAGAGGGACGCGGTCCGCGTTCTGGGCCTTCGGCCGGAGAAGATCACGGTCATTCACTCCGGCATCGCCGCGCCGTTTTTCGATCCGAGCGCTCAGGCCATCGACGCGGTCCGCGCCCGGTACAGCCTCAACCGTCCTTTCGTCCTGTTCATCGGCACCATCGAGCCGCGCAAGAACATCGACATGCTCCTGGACGCCTTCGAAGCCCTGCCGGCATCACTGCGCCAGGAATTCGACCTGGTGGTGGCCGGGCCCATGGGCTGGGCGCCGGCGGAGACCGCCGCGCGCGTACGCAGCGTACGCTACCTGGGATACATTCCGGAGCCGGACATCGCGCCGCTCACCGCCGCCGCCACAGTCTTCGCCTATCCCTCGCTCTACGAAGGTTTCGGATTCCCGGTGGCGCAGGCCATGGCCGCGGGGACGCCCGTGATCACCTCCAACCTCTCATCGCTGCCCGAAATCACCGGCGATGCCGCATTGCTCATCGATCCCCGAAGTCTCACCGAACTCCGCGACGCCCTCAGCCGCCTGCTGCTCTCGCCCACTCGGCGCGCGGAACTGGCCGCCAGGGGCCGCTCCCGTGCCCGAGCCTTTCGCTGGGAGGCATGCGCCGCGCAGTCCCTGCTCTTTTTCCGGGAGGTTGCGGGGCGGTGAACCAGGGGTTTTCGCCGGACAGACAGTGGCTCGACCGCGAGGATTTGACCGGCAGCCCGGACCGGCGGGAAACTGGCTGGAATCTCAATCCCTGTACTGCTGGTACTGGACTGGAACCCCTTTTTCCTTCCCAGGACTTGCGCGCCGCCTCCCGGACCTGATTAACTCAGGGTGCGGGGCTTGGCTTGTCCGGCCTCAGAGTCACCGGCGGATCGCCATGACCACTAACACCACAGCACCCACGAACGGTCCACGAACTCTGGCCCAACGTCTGGCGCAAAGAGAGATTCCGGCGCCGGAAGCGGAACGCTATGCCAGGATTCTGGCTGAAGCTCTCCGCAGGATCCACGATGCCGGACAGGTACACGGCGGCGTCTCGGCCGCCTCGATCATGCTGACCGGCTGGGGATTGGAACTGGCTCCCGTTCCGCACGCGGAAGGCATAATCACGCCTTACACCGCGCCGGAATTGCTCGAAGGCCATCCCCCCGACTCGCGGAGCGATTGCACGAGAGTGTGGCCGAAGATTTCCTGGCATTCGAGCACGGCCTCAAGTCGCAGGCCGCCGCAATCGAATCGGCGCGCACCGCCATGGCCCAAACCGACAACCTGGTGGAGCGCGTCGTGGAAGCTCTTGAATCGCTCCAGTCCGCTGGCCTGGTGCCGCGCGAGGACCGGGCGGTGACCATGAACTGACCAGGCGCCGTGCCCTCTTTACTTCAGCCGACGGACGGGTATAGTTTGGTTTGTAAGGATATGCCGAGCGGAACCAGTAGCAATGACGGGGTGCCTGAGGAGTCCCTCGCCAGCAGACTGGCGCAGGGCCCCCTGCCCTTACCCCTGGCTTTGCGTTGCGCTACGGATGTGGCCGCGGCTCTGCGCGAACTGCATCAGGCCGGTCGCGTGCACGGCGAAGTATCCCCGGCTTCCGTCGTGCTGCGCCCCTCTGGGGCGGTACTGCTTCCCCCGAACGGCCTCGTAACGGAGGGCGATTCCGGCGCCGATGTGGCGGCCTTCGGCGCCGTCCTGTACCAGATGCTCACCGGCAGGAAACTTCCACCCGGCGGTTTCCTCGCGGCCCCGGCGGAGTGTGCGCTTCGCACCAGTCCCAGGGGCCTTCGCGCGGCCGCCACGCGGCTGACCGCGCAGTGCCTCGCCACACCGCCGGACCAGGCGCCCACCATCCAGATGGTAGTCACGGAAGTGCGCCTTTTGAACGTGCTCGCGCGGCAGTTGGGGGACGAATCGCCGGCGCCCGCGCCGCCACAGCGCGCGCCCGCCGGGACCTTTGCGAACGGTGAGCCGGCCAAAGAGTCCGTCAGCGCCATGCTGTCCCGTAAACCCGTCCCCGGGCTGGCGCCCTACGAAGCCGACGCCGAATTGCACGAACCGGAACTGGACGGCGGTCCGGACCACGCCAGCGAAATCGACAATCGCGCGCCCTCGCGGGTCGAAAGATGCCCCAAGTGCGGCAGCCGCCGGGTCCATGAATCGCAAGCACGCACGAAATTCGAGTCTTTCCTCACCAATTTCGAAATCCCCATTTACCGGTGCCACCGGTGCTGCCACCGTTATGTCGTCGTTTTCCGGTTCGCTTTTTCGAAAGCGCCGCCCGAGTGAGCGGGCCGCCGGGCGGCGCCGTGGTGGGTGCGGCGCGCGGTACAATGTTGAATTCCGGCACTACCAAACGGCCACCAAGGATCGTCGGCACCGTTTCAAGTAATAGTTTAATAAATATGGTTTAATGCGATGAAACAATTAGTTATTTCCATCATTGGCATGGTTTTTTTGGCTCCCCAGGTGCGGACGGCCGAACCGGGCCCAGAGGGCACCCCGCTACGGGGGTACTCCGCGGATTCCGCCCGCGCCGAGCGTGAGTGGGAAGCCAAGTTCCGCGCCATCCCGGACCCCGCCGCGCTGCGCGCTTACATGCAGCGCCTCAGCGCCAGGCCACACCACGTCGGGTCGGCCTACGACAGGGAGAATGCCGAATGGATTCTCTCCCAGTTCAAAGAGTGGGGTCTGGACGCCAGGATTGAAACCTACGATGTGCTTTTCCCGACCCCTAAAGAGCGCGCGCTGGAGCTGCTCGAACCTACGCGCTTCACCGCCAAACTGGAAGAGCCGGCGGTGGCGGGCGACCCGACTTCCTCGCAACACGCGGAGCAACTCCCCAGCTACAACGCCTATTCCATAGATGGCGACGTGATGGGGCCGTTGGTGTACGTCAACTACGGAGTGCCGGAGGATTACGAGGTGCTCGACCGGTTGGGGATCTCGGTCAAGGGGGCCATCGTGATTGCGCGCTATGGGGGATCGTGGCGTGGCATCAAGCCCAAGGTCGCCGCCGAGCATGGCGCTATCGGCTGTTTGATCTATTCGGACCCGCGCGACGACGGCTACTACCAGGGCGATACTTTCCCCAACGGCCCCTTCCGTCCGGTGGATGGCGTGCAGCGCGGCAGCGTGATGGACATGCCCATTTATCCCGGCGACCCGCTCACCCCCGGCGTCGGCGCCACCAAGGACGCCCGGCGCCTGCCGCTGAGCGAAGCCGCCACCCTCACTAAGATTCCAGTATTGCCCATTTCCTATGGGGACGCCCAGCCGCTGCTGGCGGCGCTCAAAGGCCCGGTGGCGCCCGAGCGCTGGCGCGGCGCGCTGCCCATCACCTACCATGTCGGTCCCGGCCGCGCCAGGGTGCATCTGAGAGCCATGTTCAACTGGGACACGAAGACTCTTTACGACGTGATTGCCCGCATTCCGGGCGGCGCCTATCCCGACCAATGGATCATCCGCGGCAACCATCACGACGCATGGGTCAACGGAGCGGAGGATCCGGTTTCCGGGACCAGCGCCTTGCTGGAAGAGGCACGCGGCCTGGCCGCCCTGGCCCGCCAGGGATGGAAGCCCAAACGCACCATCGTCCTGTGCGTCTGGGACGGCGAAGAAGAGGGGCTGCTGGGCTCTACCGAATGGGCCGAAGACCACGCCGAGGAGTTGCGCCGCAACGCCGCCGTCTATATCAACTCGGACTCCAACGGCCGGGGCTACTTGAGCGTGGAAGGCTCGCACACGCTGGAACGGTTCATCAACGGCGTGGCGCGCGACGTGGAAGATCCCGAAACCAAGCTGCCCGTGTGGAAGCGCATGCAGCTCGGGCGCATAGCTAACCCCGCGGGCCCAGGGGGCGCCCCTGCGGCTGCGCCCGACAGCCAGGAACCGCGGCAGCGGGCGGACCTGCGCATCGGAGCGCTCGGCTCAGGCTCGGATTACACGGCCTTCCTCGACCACCTGGGCATCGCCTCGCTGAACCTGGGCTACGCAGGAGAGGACCGCGGCGGCATCTATCACTCCATCTATGACAATTTCTACTGGTACACGCATTTTTCGGACACAGACTTCGTCTACGGGCGCGCGCTGGCCCAGACGGCCGGCACGGCGGTCATGCGCCTGGCGGGGGCCGAGTTGCTGCCCTACGATTTCGACGACTTCACCGATACCATCCGCCGCTACATCGAAGAGATCTCGAGACTCGCCCGGGAGAAGCGGGACCAGGTCGTCGAGCGCAACCGCCAGATCGACGAAGGCCTGTTTGGGGCCACCGCAGATCCGCGCGAGAAGACCGTGCCCCCGCCCAAAGAAGCGGTTCCGCCATTCCTCAACTTCGCGCCGCTCGAAAACGGACTGGCGGCGCTCCAGCGCGCCACCGAGCTTTACGACCAGGCGCTGGCCCGAGCCGCGGAGAACGGAGGCGCCGCTCTGGCTCACGCCGCCTTGCAGGAAGCCAATGCGCGGCTGATCGCGGTGGAGCGGGCCCTCACCCTCGACGACGGGCTTCCCAACCGGCCATGGTTTAAGCACCAGATCTATGCGCCCGGCTTCTACACCGGCTACGGGGTAAAGACGCTGCCGGCGGTGCGGGAGAGCATCGAGCAAAAGCAGTGGCGACTGGCCGATGAACAGATCGTGCGGGTGGGCAAGGTGCTGGAAAATGCCGGCGAGGCGATTCAGGGGGCCACGGCAGAGTCTGACTCGCGCGGCGAAGTAAGCCGCGGCCCGGTCTACTTCAACGGCTGCCAGGGTTCGCCCGACGCTGCTGCCGGCCCGGCGGAGCCCACCGCGGAATTAATGGCCCGCGCTAATTCGCCGGTGCTCACCGTCACCGCCTCCGCCACCAGCTCCGGCCGGTTGTAAGTCATTAGGCACCGGCCGTAAAACTCGGGGTCCTTCTGCGGCAGCACGAAGGGCTTGCCGAAACGGCCCCCAGCTTCCAGGTGAGCGATGTACAGCCTGGCGAACAGGCCGTCTTCCCGCTTGGAGGAGAACAGCACCCAGCGGCCATTGCTGGACCACGTGTGATAGGAATCGCTGCGCGGCGAGTTGATCTCGTCGAGCCTTCGCGGGGTGGCCCCGCCGGGTGTCCCAACCAGGCTCAAGTCCAGCAGGTACAGGTCGCTGCTGGGTTGAAAAATGGGAAAGCTGCCGTAGTCGTGACCGCAGAACATCAGGAATCGCCCGTCGGGCGAGATCTGCGGCAACGAGATGCTCTTGCCCAACCGGGCGGCGCCCACCACCGTTTCCACTTGGCCCCATCGGCCGCCAGCCGCGTCGTAGGCGATTCGCACCAGGTCGTACTGTATCTTGTCGTACTGCAACAGGAGGCTCCTTGGGTCCGCCAACGCCGGCGCCGAGCAGAAGTACAGGTAGCGCCCGTCGGGCGACCATGTAGGGAAGGTCTCCAGACGGTCGGACCGGCTGATCTGGGGGACCGTGTACACCTTGCCGGTATCCACCGCGTAGAGCCCCAGGTCGGAGTCCCTGTCCACCACGTCACGCACCTCTACACCCGCCGTGTGGAACATCTGCACCAGGCTGTTCCGCGAGAACGCCAGCAGCTTCCCTCCGGGGTGCCAGGCGATATAGGCGGCCGCACCCTTGCCGGCCACTCGGGTATCCACTTTTTCGGCCCGCCCCTGCCGCACTAGGATCATGGCGGGAATCTGGCCGCTTCCCGATCCGGGCCGGCTGTGCAGCAGCATCTGGCCGGTGCCGTGGTTAAGGAAGGTGTGGCAGTTGAAACAGGCGCCGCCGGCGCTTCTGTTGTCGAGCAGGACGCGCTCGTCGAAGCCGCGGAGGTCGCGCTCGCGCAGGGAGATCTGGCCCCACCTGTCGTAGACCGGCGGGAGGTAGCGGTAGACCACGTAGGGATCGATCTCCTCGGCCGCGATGCGGTTGTGCACGGTGTCGAAGTGTGTCCAGCCGCCCTCGCCCTTGACGTAGATGTCCATGCGCAGTTCGCCGCCGGCGTTAGCCTCCAGCAGGCGGCGCCATGGGGCGAGGGGGATCGAAATATTCGGGCTGGCACTGAAGAGCTCTACCGGCCGGCCCGCCTGGCCCGCCAGCCGGAGACAGAACTTTCGGCCGCTCTCCTGAACCTTCAGGTTCAAAGGCGCCACGTTGGGCGGGATGACGATGCCCGAGTAGTCCGGGTACGTGGCGGCCTGCCGATGGGCTTCGGCACACGCTTGCAGGCTTTCCGCGCCAGGCCGGAAGCCCCAGATCGCGGCCGCCGCCGCAGGCAACAGCGCCCACACCAGAGTTCGCTTCCCCCGCCTCATCGGTAGTCCCCCGGGCCGAACACGACGTAGAAAAAGTAACTGTCGCGAAAACTGCTCCAGGCCACCTCTCGAGCCGCTTCCCTGGTGGGGCTCTGCGTCATGAGCCGCTTGAAGACGGCCATGCGGGCCATCGTCTCCGGCTGGATTTCGAACCCGTCGATATTCACCGGCAGGCCGGTGGCGTCGGCATACATCGCCATGGCCTCCTGGAAATGCCGCGGCGTGCGGCGCCGGCCGTCGGGGCCGATGTACGCCGGGCCGGAAATCCCCTTGATGCGCGGCATGGCGGTGCCGATAGCGGCCATGTTGCGCGCCACCAGGTAGGAGCCCATCAGGAACTCGAACGCCATGCGGTTGGACGGGTCCTGCTCCAACTGGTCCAGCAGCAGGCGCTCCATGTCCCCGTCGGGCTTGCCAACGCGCTGCCAGACCGGCAACACGTCGTCCTGCCGAAGCATTCGCCGGCGAAGCAGTTGCACATCCGCGTCCCCATTCAGTTGCGGATCCCGGTCCAGGTCGCGCAGGCGCTGACGGGCCCATGCGCCGGAGCCCACTTCATACGAAAGGGCTGTGAGGAACTTGCGGGCTACGCCGGTCTGGCCCTTGACCAGGTTGACGCCGGCCATCAATCGGTAGATCCGCGGATCGTCCTTGCCCAGGACCATGGCCTCGCTGCCGAAGCGCTCGGCATCGTTCACCCGCCCCAGGCGCAGGCACAGGTCGGTGATCCGGAGCATGTGCGGCAACACCCGGTCGGTGCGCAATTCCGGGACCAGGGAGCCGGCCTGCGGGAAGTGGAACATGTCGTCGCCCAGCCGGTTCATCTCATACAAAGCCAGGTTGATCTCGTAGCGCGTCAGCGAATTGAAATCGTCGCTCTCCAGGCGCCGCGAGGTGTCGATGACCGCCGGCCAATCCTCACGGGAACAGTAGTAGTCCAGCGCGGCCAGATTACGGTCGTGGGTGTTGAGATGGTACGACACAGCCGCCACGGAGCCCAGACCCAGCAGCGGGAGGGCGGTGGCCAGGCCGGCTGCCAGCCGCCGCTTGCGGGGCCCGCAAGTGCCGAACCGTGGCCCACGCACTCCTGCGTGCCGCGTCGAGACTCTTCTCGACGCTTGGCGGCCGCACGGCGTGCCGGCACGGCACGCAGGAGTGCGTGCGCCACACCGAGCACCATGGCCGTCCCCAGCGCGTAAAACCCGTACAGGCCCCACCATACCACCACCCGTCGCACGTCCGCGTCCGTGAACCAAGCGCGCACGGAGACAGGGGCGCTGGCCAGCCGCAGCCACTCCGCCGCAGCCGGCAGCGCCGCCGCCAGAAGCAGACAGGCGATCCCCGGAAGGCGGGTCGGCCGGCGGGCGATGAGCACCATAGCTGCCGCCGGCGCGAAGAACACCATAGCCACACCCGCCAGGTAGTAGGCCGCCACGAGCATGGCGGCGAACGCCGCCAGCAGCGCCGTCCCGTTGCTCCACCGCCGGGAGAGGCGGACGAACAGGATTGCCAGAGCCAGCCCCAGCGACAAAGCCAGCGCCATCGGGGTGCGGTCGTGATAAAGATTGACTTCAGATACCAGCAGGACCGCCGGAACATAGCGCACCAGCGGCAGCGCGCCACCGGCCAGCGTGGTGAAATAAACCTCGGTGAGGGCCAACACAGCCGCCACCTGAGCCGTCACGACGATGGCTCCCCACCCCGCGAAAGCGTAGGCTTGCGCCACCAGGGCGTATAGGTAGTCCGCCGGTCCGCCGGGATACCTCAGGAACTCGTCGAGGAACCCCGGGGAGGTGTAGAAGACGGGCCGCTGCCAGTGGTAGATGAGCCGGGGGTCGATGCCTGCCCAAACGTAAGCCAGGCAAGCCGCTAAGAACGCCGCATCCTGCACTCTCGCCGCCGGCGGGCGCCGAATGTCCATGACGCGCGTAGTGTAACAACTATCAGCCGCAGGGTGGCAAGTACTCTGCTGGCGAACCGTAGCCCTGCCATACGGTTGCCCGGTCCGGTCCCCAAAAACGAAACCGGGCCGCCCGTGTGATCCCGCGGGCCGGCCCGGTTCCATTCGGCGATAACGCCGCGCTTCAGAACTGGAAGCGGAGGGTCAGCGCGACTTGGCGCGGATTGCGGGCGGCTGTATAACGCCCGAATTGGGTGTTGCTCTGTACCAGGGAACCCTTGCCCGCGATCCAGTTCTGGTACGAGCCAAGGTCAAACTGCAGCGTATTGTTGATGGTGCTGAACTGGGTGTGGTTCGGCAGGTTGTAGAACTCCGCCCGGAACGTGAGCATGCGTTTCTCGCTCTTGATCGGGATGTTCTTAATCAGCGACATGTCCAGGTTGTTCATCCAGATCGGCACCGAGAAGGTGCTGCCACTCCCGGCATTGCCGAAGCAGTCCATGGTCTGGCGCGTCGCGCTGCAGGCCACCGGAAGCTGGAAGGCGGCGGCGTTGATGTTGTTGTAGAAGGTGGGGTTCGAGACCGTCGGGTTCCCGACCACCACCAACCGCGCGCCTTCGGCCGAACCGGTCCAGTTCGGCGCGGGGTTGCTGCTGCTGGTGCCCGTCATGGAGATGCTCGGTGCGCCGTACATGCCGTGGCTCTGCCAGGCCCAGATGCCCGACAACGACCAGTGGTCCGTCACCCAGCCCAGCGGCCGGATATTGAACCGCTTGCCGAGCCCGGGGATCTCGTAAATGTAGTTGGCCGTCAGCACTTGCGGTGCGCCGCTGTTGTTCCAGGACGCCCCGTAGTACCACTTCTTGAAGAAGGGGTTGCCCGGGTAATACGGGAAACCGCTATATATCATGGTCTTGGAAAAGGTATATGCCAAGCCGTAGGACAAGCCGTGACGGTTGGCGCGCCGGATCGACACCTGCAGCGCGTGGTAGTTGGATGTGGCCCGGAAGTCCACCCGGCTCATGTTGCCAAGGCCGGGCATCGGACGGAAGTAATTGTCGCTCAGTGCCTTGCCGGAAGCGTTGTCGTACAGGTTGCCGGTCCAGGCGCTGTAGTAGTTGGGGTTGTACTCCGAGAACATGGGGACGACGTTGATGTACTGCGTGCCCGCCGCGCCATTGCCGCTGCCGTTAGTTTGGTCCTGGTGCTGGTGCAGGGAGCCCACATACGAGGCTTCCACGACCGTGCCGAACCCCACGTTCTGCTGTATCCCGATACTGCCGTTCATCACGGTCTCCAGCGGCTGGTTGCCGGTAATGCCGCCATTCGAAATGGGCGACACCGCGGCGCTGTTGGCGTAACTCGGAATTGTGCTGATACCGGAGTAGTAGACTTGCCGGTTATACGCGATCGGCGGCGCGCCGCCGTAAGCCATGGGAATGTTGCCGTCGCCGCGGTTGTAGTACTGGCCGAAACCGAGGCGGACCGCCGTGTTGCCGGTGCCGAACACGTCCCAGGCCATGCCGATGCGGAAGGCCGGTTTCCAGGCCGGCACCGTGAACAGAGTCATGGGCACGGCCGGGTTGGAGCCATCCGCCACCACCATGCCGTCGAAGTCGTTCGGCTGCGTGGAGTAGCCGCCCACCGAATACGGCACCAGGGTGCCGGCCAGCGCCGGGAACGTGGTGTAACCGGTCACCAGGTCCTTGGCCACCTGGTTGGCCGACGGGCAGGCCGCGCCCACCGCCGGCGTGATGGTGCAAGCCGGGTAGTACAGGCGCGCCGCCTTGGAGGCATCGTAGGCCGATTGCAGGAACACCGCCGAGTTCTTGTTCAGGTTCTCCTGCGACGGCATATGGTAGAACCGCACCCCGACGTCTACTGTGACGCGGCGGCTGACCCTCCAACTGTCTTGCAGGTAGAATTCGATATTCGTGAACCAGTAATCGCCGATCACGCGCTTGCCTTCGGCATAATTCTGGAAGTTGCCCACCAGCGCGTTGGCGTAACCGTTGTTGGTGTCCATCGGCATCGAAGAACTGCTGCCGAACGTGTAATAGCCCAGATAGGATCCGGTGCCCGCCTGCTGCACCTTCCCGGTGCGTTCATAGGCCAGGCCGAATTTGAAGCTGTGGGCCCTGCGAACCACGCTGACGTTGTCGTTGAAGGTGTAGATGTCGTTGTAATTGGTGTAGGGCCGTTGGGGACTCATGCTGAACTGCCCCACCGTGGATCCACCGCCAAAGGAGAACCCGGGAGCCCAGAATGCGAAATTCTGATTGCCAGGAGACAAGCCCGGACGCGCCAGGTTCTGGTCACCCGTGAAACTCGTATCCTTCTCGTCGAACCAGTGCGGCGGATCGCCGATCTTGGAGCGGTCGAGCTGCGCCGGATCGTGCGGATACCAGTCCCAGGTATTGTAGCTCTTGCCGAAAACGAACTCGTTGACGGTAGTCGGGTTTACGGTATAAGTGATGCCAACTCCGTAGCCGTGCCCCGGGTTCGGATGGTCTTCCGAATACGGAGTCCACTTGTTGTTCGAATCCAGCAGGTTCACGTAGTTGCCGTTGGCCGTCTGATCGAAGTCGTAGTCGTTGACGTAGCGCACAAATGTGAGCAGTTTGGGCGTGGGGTTGAAGTCGATGCGGGCCACGTCGTTGCGGTGCGGGTGAACTTCGTTGAAGACCGAGCGGAAGTTGCGGCGGTTGAGCTGCGTCGGATCGGCCTCGTTCCAGCAATCCGAACCGGCGCCGGAAGCGCCGCAGCGGTTGGGAAGCGGCAGGTAGTTCAGAAACGCCAGGCCGGCCGCACTGATCTGCGACTTGGGTATGAGGTTTCCGGGAATCGGGTTGCGTGAGGTCGGATCCAGCAACTGGATCAGTTTGCCGTTCTGGTCCACGCTCTGCGAGAAGTCGCCCGCGCGTTCCAGCGCCGTCGGCATGTTGGAGTAGCCGATCTGCGTGGCCGGCTTCTGCTTGGTGTACTCCTGCGAGATGAAGAAGAACAGCTTGTTCTTGGCCGTGTTCCACACCTTGGGAATGTATACCGGGCCTCCCACGCTGAAGCCGCGAACATGGTACCGGTAAATGCTCTTCGGCTGGTTGTTGACGTTGTCGAAGAAGTTCTTGGCGTTGAACTGCTCATGGCGCCAGGTCCACCAGCCGCTGCCATGGAAGGACTGGCCGCCGCCCTTGGTGATGACGCTGATGGCGCCACTGGCCATGCGCCCGAACTCCGCCTGGAAGTTCGAAGTCAGCACCCGGACCTCGGCCACCGCGTCCATGTTGGGGTTGAAGTGCGTGGTGCCGTTGGACCCGGTATCCAGGTCTACGATGCCGTCCACCGTGAAATTGACACGGCTGGAGCCGGCGCCGTTGATGTTGACACCGCCGATGGAGTTCTCACTGGCGGCTTCGCCCGCGCTGTAGCTGACTACGCCTGGGACCAGGTTCAACATGGCCATCAGGTCGCGGCCCTTGATGGCGATTTGGGAAAGCTGATTACCATCCACCAGGGAGGACTTTTCGCTGGATCCGGTCTGCACCGCGGTGGCGGTGGCGATCACCGACACCTCTTCGGTCACCGCGCCCAGCGTCAGACGGATGGTTCCCAGGTCGCGCGTCTCTGCGGCGGCCAGGTTGATGTCCTCTTGTGCAAAGGTCTTGAACCCCTTCATTCTCGCCGTCAGGGCATACGTCCCCGGCGCGAGGTCGTTAAAACGGAAAATTCCTTCGGTTACGGTCGTGAACGTATGGACTGTCCCGGTGGCCATGTCCTTGATCTGGACTTCCACACCCGGGACAACGGCATTGCCAGGGTCCACCACAATCCCTACTATGCTTCCCGAAATCGCCTGGCCGTAGGCGATTCCGCAAAGAAGCGCCAAGGCACACAACAACTGCATTGGCTTTCGCACTGACATTGTGCAAACCTCACTTTCCAATTGTTGAACTCACCCCCGGTCCCGCCTCTGTCTTGGGCGCGGGACCGTTTTTCTCTCTCCGCCCGTGTGCCGGAGAGTAAGACCCGGTTATCGTAATATCACAAATCGACGGGGATGTCCACAGATTTCTAAGGGTTTAGGGGCAAGTTGCCCCGCCTGCCCACCGATAACGCTAACGGGACAGGTGCCTCAATCCTGCCAGGGTTCGTCCGCCCGCGCGCATCCGTAACTGGAATGCCGCGATGACCAGGAGCATCCCTCTCGGCAAGTACACTGGGGCGCAAACTGGACGCATTCTCCCAGTGGCGATACACTGAGTGAGAACCATGGGTTTATCCGCAATGATTGCGATTTTCCAGGAGAAAAGGAGTATTCATATGCTGCACCCTTCGAAGGCCGTCGTAGTCGTTACGGCCGTACTATTCGCGCTTTGCCTTGCGGCTTCGGCGCAAGGGCCAGGCGGCCGCGGCGGAACGCCGGCGGTTACGGGTCCGTGGTCGGACAAGAGCCTGTCACCGGACCAGCGCGCGGATTTGCTGATCGGGCAAATGACGCTGGATGAGAAGATCCAGCTTCTGCATGGGAGCCAGGGCGGACGAGGAGCGCCACCCCCGGCCCCGACGACGAGCCGCTCCAATGGCGGCGCCGGATGGGTCCCGGGAATTGAGCGGCTGGGTATTCCGGATATCAACATGGCGGATTCGGCAGTGGGCGTGACGCGTGGCGCGGCGGAGAGCCGGTACTCCACGCTGCTGCCATCTGCATTAGGGGCCGCGGCCAGTTGGAACCCGGACCTGGCGCTGTTGTATGGCCAGGTAATCGGCAGGGAGCTGCGCGATCAAGGCTACAACATGTCGATCGGCGGTGGCGTCAATATCACCCGCGAGCCACGCAACGGGCGCAATTTCGAATATGCCGGCGAGGATCCCATCCTGGCCGGGACTACCGTGGGCACGGTGATGAAGGGCGTGCAGTCGCAGCAGATCATGGGCGATCTGAAGCATTATGCGCTGAACGACCAGGAGACCGGCCGCAACATCGGCAACGTGATTCTCGACAACCGTTCGATGCGCGAGAGCGATCTGCTGGCCTACCAGATTGCGTACAAGATCTCGGACGCGGCGGGTTTCATGTGCGGGTATAACAAGGTCAACGGCGACTGGGATTGCGAGAACGACTATCTGCTGAACCAGGTCCTGAAGAAAGATCTTGGATTCAAGGGCTGGGTGATGTCGGACTGGGGCGGGACGCACTCGACCACCAAGGCCATCATGGCCGGATTGGACCAGGAGCAGCCGGGGAGCGGGTTCTTTGGCGATGCGCTGAAGAAGGCGGTGGCGAGCGGCGAAGTCCCGCTGACGCGGGTCAACGATGCGGTACACAGGATTCTGCGCAGCCTGTTTGCGGTGGGGGTGTGGGACAATCCACCCAATCGACGCCGCGTAGTGGACGTCTTCAAGGGCCTGGAAGACGCGCAGAAGATCGCGCAAGAGAGCATTGTCTTGTTGAAGAACGCCGGGAACCAGTTGCCGCTGAGCGCGGCGGCGGTCAAGTCGATCGCTGTCATCGGATCGCATGCCGACGTGGGTGTGCCATCCGGCGGCGGATCGGCGCAGGTGGATCCGCCGGGCGGCAATGCGGCAGCGCCGCCGGCGGCGCAGGGCCAGCAGGCGGGCCCGGGTGGCGGCTTTGGCGGTGGAGGACGGGGCGGCTCGCAATACTTCCCCTCGCCGCCGCTGAAGTATATCCGGGCCAAGGCGCCGGGCGCCAAGGTGGAGTACAACGACGGCAGCGACCCGGCCGCAGCGGCGGCGCTGGCGAAGGCTTCGCAGGTCGCCATCGTGTTCGTCAACCAGCCCATGAGCGAAGGGCGGGATGCGGCCACCCTGACGCTGCCCGACAAGCAGGACGACCTGGTGAGCGCGGTAGCCGCGGCCAATCCGCACACCATTGTGGTAGCCGAGACCGGCGGCCCGGTGAGTATGCCATGGGCCGGCCAGGTGAGCGGCATTCTGGAAGCGTGGTTCCCGGGGATCGGCGGCGGCCAGGCGATCGCCAACATTCTGTTTGGCGACGTCAACCCGTCGGCCAAGCTGCCGGTGACCTTCGCCAAGAGCGACACCGATCTGCCGCATCCGCAGATACCTGGGCTGAACCTGATGCCGCCACCGGGCGCGGCGGGCCGAGGCGCCGGCGGTGGCGGCGGCAGGGGCGCGATGCCGCCGTTCGACGTGCCGTATACCGAGAAGCTGAAAGTCGGCTACAAGTGGTTTGACGCTGAGAACAAGGATCCCCTGTTCGCGTTTGGCCACGGGTTGTCCTACACCACCTTTGCGTATTCCGAGCTGCACGCTGCCGCCGCGGGCCACAGCGTGACCGCGTCTTTCGTTGTCAAGAATGCCGGCAAGCGCGCCGGCAAGGAAATCGCGGAGGTATACGCAACGCTTCCGGCGAGCGCCGGCGAGCCACCCAAAAGGCTGATCGGCTGGCAGAAGGTGGAGCTGGCGGCGGGTGAGAGCAAGACCGTCAACATCACCATCGATCCGCTGTACCTTTCCGTCTTTAACGAGGGTAAGAACAGCTTTGCGGTGGCCGGCGGCGACTACAAGATCTGGGCGGGAGGTTCGTCCCGGAGCCTGCCATTGTCGCAGACCGTGTCCATCGGTAACTGAACGGGGGCCGGCCGCTCCCTGCCTACTTCTGCGCCACCTGAAAATGGCTGAGGCTCTCGGCGTAGCGCGTCACGCCGCGGAAGAGCGCTTCGGCCAGTTTCTGACGGTAATCCGGCTTCTTCAGAAGGGCCTCCTCGCGCGGGTTGCTGAGGAATCCGATCTCCGCCAGCACGGAAGGCATGCTGGCGCCGATCAGCACCACAAACGGAGCTTTCCTGACGCCCCGGTTCTTTTCCCCCGGGACGTTGCGCGCCGAAAACGCATAGAGCGCCGCCTGAACGCGGCCGGCGAATTCCTTGGATTCCTCCGCCTTATCGTGCAGGGTGATCTTCTGTATGATGTCCTGCAACTCGAAAATGGATTTTTCCGAACTGGCGTTTTCGCGCGAGGCCACGTCCAGCGCTTCCTTGGAGTCCGTGAAATTCAGGTAATAGGTCTCCACTCCGGCGATGCGCGGGTACGACGAAGAGTTGGCGTGAATGGAAAGGAACAGATCGGCCTTCTTGTCGTTGGCCAGGGCGGTCCGTTGCTTGAGGGGGACGAAGGTGTCGTCGGTGCGTGTGTAGATCACCTCCGCACCCATGCGGTCCCCGACTAGTTTTCCCAGCCGCGTGGCGACATCCAGAACCAGATCCTTTTCCAGCAACCCCTTGGGTCCTTGCGTACCCTGGTCCTGGCCACCGTGCCCGGCGTCGATGACGATGCGCTCCAACTTGAGCCCTAGCGCGCGCGTCAGCGAATTCTTGCCCGTGCTGGTATGCTTAGCGGCCTTGGGGATCTCGACGGGCGAAACCGGAGGCGCAGGGGCCACCGCGGCGGGCGCCGGCGGTTCTACCTTTAGCGCCGGCGCTTCTACCTTTGGCGCCGGCGGTTCCACCTTTGGCAGGGACGGCTCGATCACCGCCGGAAGGGCGGGCGCTGTGGGGGGAGGAGTCGCGGGACCCGGCGCCACGCTCCGCAATTCGACGATGAGCCGGTTGGGATTGGCGAGCTGCGAAGTGCTGGCTTCCACATCTCCGCTCAGCTCCAGCACCACGCGAGTGATGCCGGGCACGGTCTCCGCCGCGCGAATGCGCTTCACCAGCTTGTCGTCGAGATCCTCGGAATAGAAACGCCGCGAATCCAGGCGCGGGCGCGCGTCCAGGATGTCGAAGTAGATTCTCTCGGGATTGTGCAGGTGGTCGCTGCGGAATCGAAAATCGCCGGAAACCTCGATGGCCACCCGCGTTACGCCGCTGAGGGACCAGTGGCGAACGGCGGTCACCGAATGCAGCGCGGGGCGCTCGGTTTGCGCAACTAGCAAGGAACCCGAAACCGCCAGCGCCGCAATCAGCTTCATACGGAGGTCATTGGGTGGAAACGTAGCGCACGCTGCCGTCGGCCTCCACAACTTCCTGAATGTGGTTCGGACCAGCGGGCTTGGTCTCCGCTTGGGGCCGGGTCTGCCCGGCCGCTATCACCTTCTGTTTGGCAGCCTCGGCCTTCTTGGCCTCTTCGAGCTGCCTTTCCACCAGAATCAAATAATTCCGCGTCTCGGGGAACGGCGGCACGCCGCCATACGTGGCCACCGCCGCCTCGCCGGCATTGTACGCCGCCAGCGCCAGCGCGTAATTTCCCCCAAACAGATCCAGCAAATACTTCAGGTACCTTGACCCGCCCTCGATGTTCTCCGCCGGGTTAAACACATTGGCAACGCCGAAACGGCGAGCCGTGGAGGGAATGAGCTGCATCAGCCCCTGCGCGCCTTTAGGCGAAATTGCGAACGGATTGTAATTGCTCTCGACTTTGATGACGGAATGAATGACCTGCGCGGGGAGCGAGACCTGGGCGGCAATTTGCTCGATAGCTTCATCGATGCCCGTGGCTGGAGGCGCTTTGGTCTCCGGGGCCACCATCACCGCGGAAACCACACGCGGCGCGAACAGGGCCTCAAACACCCTCTGTCCCGCTACGGGTTTCGAAGTCACGATCACGCTTCTCACCAGTCTCCCGGTGCGCAGGTCCGGACGGATCACAGTGGTGATCCGCCGTGGCGCGGCGGTTTCCGTATCCACGGGTTCGGCCGCCCACAACGCCACTGAGGCCAGCCCGGCTGCCCACGCAAGATTAAAACATAATCTTATCAAAATGTTTTACTCCCCAGTATACACGAGACTGTCGGTTTTTTCCAGAGGCTGGAGGCATATCGCGCACTTCCCAGCCCGGAAACACGAAACCCAATGTTATCATTTCTCTGTGAGCCATGCGGGGTATGTGCTGGCAGGGGGCCGCAGTTCCCGGATGGGCTGCGACAAGGCCCTGCTGCCGTTTCGCGGCGGCCGGCTGGTGGAATCCGTGGCGCGCGCCGTCGGGCGGGCCGCCGGCAGCGCCGTCCTGGTGGGCAATCCGCGGCTTTACCAACATCTTGGCTACCGGGTCATTCCCGACCTTTACCCCGGAGCAGGCCCGCTGGGCGCAATCCTGACCGCTTTGCACCACACTTCCGCGGATTGGAACCTGGTGGCGGCCTGCGACATGCCCGAATTGTCGGGGGAATTCCTGAGGCTCCTTGTGGAGGCCACCAAGGGCTCGGCTGCCGATGCGGTGGTTCCCATGGGACCATCCGGCCGGCCCGAGCCGCTGTGCGCCGTGTATCACCGCGGTTCGCGCGCGGCGCTGGGGCGCGCCCTGGGACGCGGCATCCGCTCCGTGAGAGGGGCCCTCGAAGACCTCCGCGTTGCCTTCGTTTCCGTACCGGAAGTCACGCCTTTTCAAAACGTTAACACTCCCGAAGACTGGGCCGCCTATGCCGCAAAGTGACCCTTATCCGCATTACATCGAGTTCCGGCATGTCTATAAGACGTTCGACAAGCCCGTCTTGGTCGATGTCAGTTTCGGCGTGGATCCGGGCGAGACGGTGGCCATCATCGGCCGCAGCGGCGTCGGCAAGTCGGTCTGTCTGTCGCACATCATGGGCTTTTTGAAGCCCGACAGCGGCCGGGTGATCGTGGCGAACGAGGACATCACCGACTTCTCGGAGGGGGAGCTGCGCCGCATCCGCAGAAAGGTGACCATGGTGTTCCAGTCGGGGGCCCTGTTTGATTCGCTGACGGTCGGCGAAAACGTGCTGTTTTCGCTGGAGCTGCGCGAGGATTACAACGAGCAGAACAAGGAAGACGTGGTGGACGGCCTGCTGCGCATGGTGGACATCGAGGGGGCCAAGGACGCCTACCCATCCGATCTCTCCACCGGCTACAAGCGCGCCGTAGCCATTGCCCGCGCCCTGGCTGCCCAGCCGCAGTGCGTCCTTTACGACGAGCCGACCACCATGGTGGACCCCATCATGTCCGACCGCCTGAGCGACCTGATGCTGCGCCTAAAAAAACAGTTGAAGCTGACATCGGTGGTGGTGACGCACGATCTGGACCTGATGTACAAGGTGGCCGACCGCGTGGTTTTCCTTTACGACGGCGGGGTGATTTTCTCCGGACCCACGGGCGACCTGGAGAAGTCGGAGCATCCTCACATCCGCGAGTTTCTGGAGATGGACCGGGTGGAAAGGGTGTGAAAAGGGGACAGACGCATTTTTGCGGGTTTGGCAAAAATGCGTCTGTCCCCTTTTCCTCTTGCGCGGGGCCGCGGCTTCTGACACGCTACAACCATGATGCGCTACCTGGCTTGCCTGACACTTGCACTTTTGGCGCTCAGCCGCCCGGCCCGGTCGATGACCGAGGCGGAACGCCGCCAGTATCTCGAGAAGCTTCTCGAAACGCTGCCGAATGTCCCCTCATTCACGCAGTGGCTTCAGAAGACCGGCGAATTGCCGCCCGACTTCGACGCGCTTCCGAAGGTCAATGGCCTCCCCGATCCGTTGAAATTCCTGGATGGCCGCCCGGTGCGCACGGCTGCGGAATGGAGAGCGCGCCGCACCGAAATCTGGCGACTCTATGAGAAGTACGATATTGGCACGTTCCCGCCCAAGCCCAAGCTGGACCGCGTGGTGGCGCTCGATGAGACGCCCGGTAAGGGGTACACGGTGCGTAATGTGCGTCTGGAGTACGGCCCCGGGAGCAAGGGATCGACCCGCGTGCAGGTGATGATCCCCGAGGGCAAAGGGCCGTTTCCGGTGCTGATCAGCCCGAACCTGGCGGGATGGGCGCCGTCCCTGCTGCGCCGGGGTTACATCTCCTGCGGATACGCCGGCAATGACGGCATGGATGACGAAGCCGCGCTGGCCGGGGTCTATCCCGAATACGATTTTGCGACGCTGCCGCGCCGGGCCTGGGCGGTGAGCATGGTGCTGGATTACCTGGAGACGCTGCCCCAGGTGGATATGAAGCATGTGGCCATGTTTGGGTACTCGCGCGATGGCAAGATGGCGGCCATTGCCATGGCCATGGATGAGCGCATCGGCGCGGTGATCGCCGGCAGCACGGGCGTGGGCGGCCTGCTGCCGTGGCGCCTCTCGGGCGAGCGCGGCTTTGGCGAGGGAATCGAGACCACCACCCGCAGCTTCCCCACGTGGTTCGTACCGCGCCTGCGGTTCTTCTCGGGCCGCGAGGACCGCCTGCCCGTGGATGGCAACCTGCTGGCGGCCATGATCGCGCCGCGCGCCGCCCTCATCGAGTACGGGCTGAACGACGAAGTATCCAACTCCTGGGCGCTGGAGCAGGTGTACGACTCCGCCCTGAAGGTTTACACGCTGCTGGGCCAGCCCGGCCGGCTGGGGCTGCTGCGCGTGCCGGGTTTTCACGGCGCCAACGACCAGGAGGCCTGCCTGGATTGGCTGGACATCCAGTTCGGCCGATCAACCCGAACATGGAACAACAACCTGCTTTTCCCGTGGGACTTCGACACGTGGCGCGCCAACAGCAAGGTAACCGTGGATTTGACTCGCTATCCGCGGCGTACCTCGGACGAGGTTTTCTCGGTGGCATCGACGGCCGACTGGGAGAAGAAAGCGGCCGGCATCCGCCAGTCTGTCGAGTGGATGCTCGGCGATGAGCCGCCCATGATGCCGCCGCCGGCCGGCGGACGTGGCGGGTTTGTCGGACGCGGCGCCGCAAACCCCGGCCAGACTACGCCCGACCTGGTCAATTGGGTCATCCAGCGAGGCGGCGGTTCATTTGGCTGGCTGGAGCCGCAGAAGAGTCGGACCGCTTCCCGCCCGGTGAGCTTCGGGTTCAACGTTCGGGGCGACCTCTACTATCCCGCCAACACCCCCGAGGGCGCCAAGCTGCCCACCGTGATCTGGCTGCACGGATACAGCTATCAGCTCGGCTATATGTGGGTCTACCACAATGACCTGCACCCGATCCTGGCGCTGGTGCGGGCCGGCTACGCCGTGCTGGCCTACGATCAGAGCGGCTTCGGCAGCAGGATGAGCGAGACCGGACCGTTCTACGACCGTTACCCGCGCTGGTCGCGGATGGGCCGGATGGTGGAAGACACGCGCGCCGCCATCGACGCTCTGGAGAAAGACAGCCTGGTGGATGCGCAGCGCATTTATCTCTTCGGCTACTCCGTGGGCGGGGCGGTGGGCCTGTATACAGCCGCGCTCGACCCGCGGGTGAAAGGCGTGGTTTCGATTTGCGGATTCACGCCCATGCGCACTGACACCGCCGCGCGCGGCACTGGTGGAGTGGCGCGCTACAGCGTCCAGGACGGCCTGATTCCACGCCTCGGCTTTTTTGTCGGCCACGAAT
Organism: Bryobacterales bacterium; assembly: GCA_963768385.1. GTDB lineage: Bacteria > Acidobacteriota > Terriglobia > Bryobacterales > Bryobacteraceae > Fen-178. Next base: position 618,253 of record CAVYHQ010000006.1, on the reverse strand, counting down.
CCCAGATTCCTTACGACTTCAACGAATTGTTGGCCGCCATTGCGCCGCGTCCGGTGCTGGTGATGCAGCCGCAACTCGATCGCGACGCCACGCCCGCCGACGTTCACGCCGCCGTCGAGCAAGCCCGAAAGGTCTACTCGCTCTACGGCGCTTCCGGCAAACTGGAGTTGTACGAGCCCTGGGACTACAACCGTCTCCCCGAGAAATCGCAGGACTACCTGATCGAATGGATGGGCGCGAACTGGCGTTCCACGCCGGACCAGATCCGCCTCAACCAGATCCAGGTGATCGGAAGCCATAACAGCTATCATGCCGGTTTGGCTCCCAGCGAGGCCGTTCTGCTGCGGAAATCCGACCCGCAAACGGCGGCCAACCTCGACTATCGCCATCCCGCCCTCGACGTTCAGCTTGCCAACGGAGTCCGGCAACTGGAGCTGGACATCTTCGCGGATTCCAAAGGCGGGCGATACGCCAACCCTGCCGGTCTCCGAATGGTTGCGCAAGCCGGGCTGCCGGCCGATCCTCCTTATGATCCGGAAGGGATCATGAAGAAGCCCGGGTTCAAGGTCCTGCACATGCAAGACATCGATTACCGCAGCAATTGCCAGCCCTTCACGGCGTGCCTGGGCGTCATTCTTGGCTGGTCCAAAGCGCATCCCGGGCACCTGCCCATATTCATTCTCATCGAGAGCAAGGAGGGAACGGACCGCGACTTCCAGGTGGTTCCCGAGGCCTTTACCCCGGCGGTCTTCGATGCTGTCGACCAGGAGATCCGCTCGGTGTTCCCGCGCTCGGCGATCATTACCCCGGACGACGTGCGCGGCAGCCATGCCACGCTCGAAGAGGCCATCCTCACCAGCGGCTGGCCCAGCCTGGAGTCGGCCCGCGGCAAGTTCGTTTTTCTCCTCGACCAGCGAAAAGCCGGCCCCGCCTATCTCGAAGGTCATCCCTCCCTCGAGGGTCGCGTGATCTTCACCAATGCCGAACCGGGATCGCCCGACGCGGCGTTTGTGGAAGTCAATGACCCGTTGAAAGACCCGGCTCTGATTCCGAGCCTGGTGCGCAAGGGATACCTGGTGCGGACCAGAACCGACGCCGAGCTGGAGCAGGCCCGCTCCGGAGACGTGAAGCAAAGAGACACCGCGCTCTCGAGCGGAGCCCAGATCCTGAGCACCGACTTCCCCTTCCAGCAGCGGGCCACCTGGACGGGTTACGCCGTGAGCTTTCCGGAAGGTACCATTGCACGCTGCAACCCCGTCGCCAGGCCGTCCAACTGCACGGCGCAGGGCCTCGCAGCGCTGGATTCACGCTGAAATCCCCGGTTTCCCCCAATTCCGCTTGACCCGGCTCCCTTGCTATAGCATCATGGCACCGGAGGCATCTTCATGAATCGCAGAAGCTTCTTCGAGTTGGCCGCGGGAACGGCCGTGGCCGCCTTCCAGGACAACGCCATCGCGCGCGCCTCAGCCGCCGTTGAGGGGCGGACGCCGGAGGAAGTCGCGGCCGATGAAGATTACTGGGCCGAGATCCGTAACGCGTTTACCATCGACCGCAACATCGTCAACCTGAACAACGGCCATGTCAGCCCCGCGCCGCGCGTGGTGCAGGAGGCCATGCGGCGCTACCTCGAGTACAGCGACATGGGGCCGTGGCACACCATGATCAATGTTCTGGAGCGCCAGGCGGAGGCGGTCCGGCGCAGGCTGGCCGAGGCCGCCGGCTGTGACCCCGAAGAGATGGCCATCACCCGCAACGCCAGCGAGTCCCTCGAGAACGTGCAGTACGGCATCGACCTGAAGCCGGGCGATGAAGTGCTCACCACCAATCAGGACTATCCGCGCATGCTCACCACCTTCCGGCAGCGGGAACTGCGCGAGGGAATCGTGTTGAAGACCATCTCCTTCCCTGTGCCGCCCCCCAGCATGGACGATCTTTACCAGCGGTTCGAACGGGCCGTAACGCCCAAGACCAGAATGATCCTGGTCTGCCATATCACCAACCGCACCGGGCAGATTTTTCCGGTCCAGCGGATCTGCCGGATGGCGCACGCGCGGAATATCCCGGTAATTGTCGACGGGGCGCACGCTTTCAGCCACTTCCCGTTCCGGATCTCCGATCTGGAGTGCGACTACTACGGGGTGAGCCTGCACAAGTGGACTTGCGCTCCCGTCGGGACGGGGTTTCTATATGTCCGCAAGTCGCGCATTGCGAGCACCTGGCCGCTGATGGCCTGCGACCAGAGCCAGACCAACGACATCCGCAAGTTCGAAGAGATCGGAACGCACCCCGCGGCCAACCACGACGCCATCAGCGAAGCCCTGGTTTTCAACGAGAATATCGGGATCCACCGCAAGGCGGCGCGGCTGCGCTACCTGCGCGACCGTTGGGCCAACCGGCTGGCGCAAAACCCCAAGTGCCGGACGCTCCACAGCCAGGATCCGGAGCAGTCGTGCGGCATCGGATTCCTGAGCTTCAACGGGGCGGATGCCTTGAAGATTCACGATGCCCTATGGTCCAAGTACAACATTCTGACGGCCTATATGCCCCACGCGGAGTACACCGGGCTGCGCATTACACCCCACATTTACAGCACGCTGCGGGACATCGACTTCTTCAGCCAGGCGGTTGAAAAGGAAGTCAAGAGCAGCTAGCGCGTGGCCAGCGCCAGGTTCACTGTACCCGAGTACAGGCCGGGCGAAAGATTCCGTGGCGCGGCCAGTGCGAAATTCACCGCGCAGGTCAGGATTCCCGACCGCTGCCATCCCAGCACCAGGTCCTGGGTGGCGTCCGGCTGGAAAGTGCCGCTGGAACAAGTAGCCGCCTGGCCCCCCCCGGTGGCACGGGTCGTCGATCCCGCCCAGCCAACCTGGGTAACCGGCACCGGGCCATTCGGGCCGTTGAGGCTGACGAGTTGCGCGGTGACTCGAATCTGCTGGCCGGGCAACGCTCTCACCCACGCCCCTACACTGGTGGTTTGACTGGTGACGTTGGAAGCGCCGTCGGCGGACACCCGGAAGTTGAGCGCGACTTGCTGCGGGTCGAGACGAGCCTCCTGGTTTACCTGTACCACCAGCGCTGTAGTTCCGCTCCGCTGCGCGCCGCCCAGGCTGACCAGGCACGCCAGCACCAGCAATGCAACCGCCGTCGTCTTACCCGGCATAACCCCTCATCGGCCAGATACTACCAGTCCTGAGGGTTACGAGCAAGAATCAATTCGTTGGAAATGTACTGCGGTTGGCTTACTTTCGGTCCAGTACTTTGCGGATAGGTTTCTGCGTGGTGTTGACAACAAAGGTGAATTCCAGCGGTGCTGTCGCCTTTCCCACCCGGACCGCAACCGGAACGGGGACAGGCGAGTCTCACGGCGCCGCCTTCCGGCAAGGTTTTGGGTTCCAGCGCCAGTTCAAAATCGCCCTCGCGGACGTTGTAGAACGTGAAACCTCCCTGCTTGTTGGTGGTGGTGTAGCGAGTGCCCGGCAACAGCCGGATGACAATGTTATCGAGCGGCGCCTTCTCGGGTCCGTGTACCCTGCCTTGGATCGTCACCAGCGGCAACACCTCAAAATCGGCTCGCGTAGGGCGCCGCGGCTGAACCAGCACTCGGGATTTCTGCGCGTCGCCAGGATCGAAATCCGCGGGCAGTTGCGCCAGCGCCAGCGCCACTTCGTGCGGCCCTTCCGGTATGTTCTTGAAGTAGTAGTGACCATCGGGTCCGGTGAATTCGGTCTGGCTGCCATCCAGGCTCACCGGAATGCCTGGCGCATAGGAAGCGGCGGCCAGCGTCTTCAACTTCACTACGCCTTCGACGGTTCCCACCAGCGGCGCGGCGTTGGCGATAAGCTGGTCGGGATTCTCCGCCGGCAAGCCGCCGCCCCAGCGGATTTGCTTCGAGAAGCGGAAGAAGAAGCTCCATTGGCTCATGGCGCCCAGGCTCACGGCTGCCGGGCTGACCCCTGCCAGAGCCGCGCCGTTTTCCAGCAGGAAAATGTTTTCCGGGTTCATCGTGAAGTTCAGGCTGTTGCGGAACATCTCGGCCTGGAAATTCCAGCCGCGCTTCAGCCGCACCGCGACTCCGATCACCGAAGTGCGGTAGGCCTCCGTGGAAAACACAGTCTGGTTTGCCATGTCGTTGCCCATTTCCACGTTGGCGAAGGCGCTGAAAGGTCCCAGGTTGGCTTGCCCCAGTCCGCGGAAGAAGAGCGAGTTCAGCCGCTGGCTTCCCGTCATCTGCTGGTACCGGACCGAACCGCCCACCGTAAAATGCCGGAACTGATAGCTGTCGCCCGCCTCGCTCGATCGCTGGCGCTGCGGGCTGGGCAGCATGTCCATGCGAATCTCGCGCCAGTTGACCTGAATGGTCTGATGCCCGACCGTTCGCGAGAGAGCCGCGCTGATCTGCCGGTTGTTGGACGTTACCGTGTTCTGCCCCGGCGTTTGGTCGGAATAGGCCACCGTGGAGAGCTGGGCGTTGGCCGAGACCTTCCCCGGCAGCAGGGTGGAAATGCCCAGCGCAGTGCTGGTGCTGTTGAGTAGCGGCAGGCTCGCATCGTGCTCCAGGTTGTTCCGGTATTGGCTGGCGGAACCGTAGAGTTCCAGCCCTTTCCAGGGACGCAATCGCACTTCCGCGAACGGGCCTTGGCGGTCGCCGGCATAATACCCCGCCAACGGGTAGTAGAGCGTGCCCTGGGAGGTGTAGTTGGCGCGCACGGTAACAGCCGTGCCTTCCCAGGAGGCTCCCGCGAGAACGGAGGTTGACGTACGCGCGACGTCAGCCGTGGGCCGCGAAACTTCGGCGTAGATCTTCAGCCGCTTGACCGGCGTGTACGACGACTGCATCGCCATGGTGCGCACCAGCGGCGTCGTGCGTCCCGCCGGGAACAGGTAAGGGTTGTCGGCGATGGACTGCGGGCTGGTGGAGAACTGCATGACGCGCGCCCCTATCAGCCAATGGGGCGCCACCTTGCGCACCGCCGAAGCGCCCATCACGGTTTGGGGCGTGGTAATCAGATAGGCCACGCGCGGGCCGGCGGTCAGCGTCGCCTCACCGTAAAAGAACATGTATTGGGTGTCGCCGTGGACCGCCTGCACCTTGACGCCGCGGCCATTGATCTCGGGAGTATAGATGTTGTTAAAAGGAAACTGAACCAGGTTGGCGGCCACGCGAAAATCGCCGCCCGTGAACGTCCAGTAATGGCCCATCCATGGAGTGCCCCGCAATTCCAGGAAGTTGTAGCCGGTCTGGAAACGGCCTTGTGCGCCGTAACCCTCGAGGCTTCCCGAGAGGAAGCCGAGCCCCGGCAGGAACTCCTGAAAGTGAAAGGCCGTGCCGGTGGTATTCAGAAGGTCCTGCTGATTACCGCCCAGGTAGTAGCCTTGGAAAGCGATATCGCCCTGTCCGCCGGGACTCCCCGAAGGCGCGCCGCTCGATTGGCCGTAGGCGGCGGCCCCGGCCATCAGCAGGATGGCCGCGGCGCCGACGGACCGCCTGGTGCGGCTACGGTGGTGTTTTTGCGGCCACAACATGCGCGGTAGCCTCCTGGATTTCGTTGCCGCCCAAGTCCACCCGCGCCCGCAAAGTGTACTGGCCTTCAGCGGCCAGCTTCAGTGGGAACAGGAAGTTCTGGTCGCGCTTGGGCAGCACGGGCATGGGGACGAAATGGGCCGTCTCCACCACCACCCCGTTTTCGTTCAGCACATCCAGGTCGCCTTGCGGCCTGAAGTGCATAAGCCCGGCATTGTTGATGGTCACCACCGCGCGCCAGATCGGATTCTTGGGGTCGGGCACATACTCCAGCTTCAGGTCCTTGATCGTGCCCTCGAGCGCCGGTTGCCCCACCGTGACGTAGATGGCGGCCACAATCTGGACCGCCGTCCGCAGACCGATGGCGTTGGTATTGTCGGCCGTCGGCTGGGTGGTAAAACCGATGGCGCAATGGTAGCTGCGCGCCGTCGCCGCCGGCGGCACGCGCACTGTGTAGCGCACCGGAATCTGCGCTTTGCCATTCAATTCGATCTCCATGGGATTGGCCACCAGCCACTGCCGGCAGGAGAATTCGGCTTCCTGTTTGTATTCCGGCCCGAATTGCGGCGTGGTGGTCGAGTCAAGGTAGAAATCCAGCGCCTCGGCCACTACCCGGACCTTCTCTTCGGTGGTGTTAGCCAGGCTCAGAGCCCCGGAATGCGCCGCTCCCGGCGCCAGCTTGAGCTCTTCACGCATGGGCGCCAGACCCAGGCCCATCTGCGCGCGCACAGCGCCGGGCAGTGCCAGGGCGGTGAATAAGCCGAGAATCGTTATGGAACGTTGGCTGTATAAGTAAGTGAAATCGTACATGCAGGACTCGTTTCCGCGATATATTTCCAGTTGTCGGCGAGAGTGAAGCTGATGGTAGCCGAGTAATGCAGAGTGCTGGTGGCATCCGAGCCGCTGGCCACCGTCTGCGCCGTGGTCGAAAGTGGGAAGGCCCCGGCGCACCCTGCCGTTGCTCCGTACCCCGCTGTCACGCTCGCCGACGAGCAGGTTACCGTGACCGCTGAAACGGGCACGGTCGAACAGTGCGCAAATGTCGAGGCGGCTGCCTGGACCTTCAGGGTCCAGGTATGGGTATTGCCGGACCCGCTGGCCCACCACGTAGCTGTCGCCGCGGAACTGCCCGTAACCACGGGAAGCGTGTTCGGATTGGTGGCGCTGAAAGTGATCGTCGCCGGGCTGACAGTCAGCGTAAAGTTGGGGCCAGCGTCCGGCTGAACGTCCAGGGCGGGGGATTTCCGCACCGGAACGACAAGGGGCCTTGCCGCCAGGGCCGCCAGCAACGCAATGGAAAGCCAGCCGGTCATCGCTTTAGGTGGCGCTGATGGTGAACGTCGTCGTCGCCGTGTAGGTTCCGGTGGCGTATACCGGATCGTCGGTTAGAGACCACGCTACCGAAGCCGAATTCCCGGCCTTGGTTGAACTGGAGCCCGCGCCCCACGTGCCAAATGGGGTTGACGCTGTCGTACTTGCCGTCTGTGACCCAGTGCAGGCCGTGCCAGGCGCGCTCACTGTGCAATTGTAGGTCAAAGCGTCGCCCGAGGAAGGCGGCGTCCCCACCGACGGGCCACCCGAGCCTGCGAAGTCGGAGGTCACCTTCAGTGTCAGCGTGCCGGTGCCGGTCGTTTTGGTGGTGCGAATAAAGTAACTCAGGCTGGTTGTCCCGGTAAACGCGGTGCCGAAAGTTGTACTGCCCGTGGTGAGGTTGGTCGTACCGGTGGTGATAGTCAGCGCCGCCTCCGGTCCCACTGTGACCGAAAGCGTCGTGGTCCCAGTGCTCTGAGCCTGCGCCAGACCGGCCGTGGCCAGCAGTGCGCAGGCTAGGATAATCAGGGTTGTCTTCTTTGTCATGCGTCGTCTCCTCCTTCACATTGCGCTAATCGTGAATGTGATGTTTGCCGAATACGTGCCGGTGGAATAGACAGGACTATCGATCAGGGTGAACGTCAGGCTCATCGAGTTCGGATTCTGGCTACTGCACGAGCCGCCCCCTCCCGTGCATGCCGAAGCCGGCACGGTCAGCACAGGGGTTGAAGTCGTAGTGGATGCGGTTTGCGTTCCCGAGCACGCCGTGCCCAGGTTGGCGCCGCTACAGACGTAGGTCAGCGCGCCGCTTGCCGCCGTGGGTCCTCCCGTTGGCGAGAAATCGTTGGCGACCTTAAGTGTGATGGAGCCGCCGCCGCCCGTGGGCGTAGTTCGCACCTGGTAGTTCACCGGGACGGTCGCCGTAAAAGGCTGAAAAGTGGTCGAGCTCGTAGTCAGAGTCGCGGTAGCGGGGGTGCTCAGCGCGCCAACCGGACTCACGGTCGCGGAGAGGGTCTCGGTTGCAGTCCCCGTGCCGCCGCCGGCCGGGAGACTGCCCAGCGCCAGCAGAAGCCATGGCGCGGTGTGCCGAAGAATTAGTTTGCCTCTCATCATGGTACACACGCAGAATCACACCAACCGACGGTGGTGAACAAGGTCCGATTGGTTATTATCAAATTATTAATCCCCCTTTGTTTTTCTTGTTAACCAACTCTATTTACATGACTTAGGCTTTGGTCCCATTAGTCCCATGTTATAGGACACCTAGTACCGCGAATTCGTATTTCTATTTCAGGGACAGGAAGCTGTGAAATAATCGAACATTTCTCTTGCAAAATGTTTTGGCGTGCGTAGACTGGATGCGTGGAATACAACGAACAACCCCGCTTCGAGCCGATCAACCGCAAGCAGGTTGTGCTCGAACCTCTCGATATCGAGCAACTCATCCCGGAAGACCATCCGGCCCGCAGCATCTGGGCAATCCTGGGCCGTTTGGATCTGAGCCGGTTTATGGGGGACGTGAAGTCGGTGGAAGGGCACGCCGGGCGCAACGTCTGGGAGCCGCGTCTGCTGATCGCGATGTGGATCTACGCCTACTCGCGGGGGATCTCCTCGGCGCGAGAGATCGAGCGGCAATGTGCGTATGAACCGGCACTGCGGTGGCTGACGGGGCTGAAGGTGGTCAATCACCATACGCTCTCGGATTTCCGCGTGGAATACGGCGCGGCATTGCAGGACCTGTTCGTGCAGGTGCTGGGCCTGCTGGCGATGGAGAAGCTCATCACGTTGGAGCGCGTGACGGTAGATGGGACCAAAGTGCGGGCCTGCGTGAACAAGAAGACGTTTTCGCGGGCGAACAAGATCCGCGAGCATCTGAAGTTGGCGCGCGAGCACGTGGAGAGGTTGCAGAAGGAAGAGGCCGAGCAGGAGAAACGGACGAGGCAGGCGTCGGCGCGGCGGCGCGCGGCGCGCGAACGTCTGGAGCGGCTGGAGGCGGCCAGCGCCGAGGTCGAGCGGCTACAGGCGGAGAAAAAGTGGGAGCGGGAAAAGCCGTGCCAGGCGTTGACCACCGACCCGGACGCGCAGTTCATGCGGACTTCCGATCATGGTCTGGCGCCGGCCTACAACGTACAACTGGCCACGGATGCGGAGCACAAGTTGATCGTGGACGTGGAGGTCAGCAAGCAGCCCTCGGACTCGCTCCACCTCCTACCGGCGCTCGACCGGGTTCAAGAACGGCTGGGCGCGTTTCCGCGGGAGGCCGTGGCCGACGGCGACTACACCACGCGGGAAGCTGTCGTGGGCGCCGCCGAACGCGGGGTGGACTATTACGGCAGTTGGAATGAAATCCGAGAACCACGGATGGGGCACGGCATCGATGCGGCCTACCATCCGGGCGCGTTTCAGTACCACGAACGACGGGACCAAATGGTCTGCCCGGAGGGTCGGCGGTTAGCGTTGCGGCACACACAACAACGGCCCGGCGACCTGCAGGTCCATGTTTACGCTGCGGACAGAAACGATTGCCAGCGGTGCCCGAAGCGGGGGCTGTGCACGCCGCAGAACGCCATGCAAAAGCACGGACGCACGGTGAGCGTGAGAATGGAGCCGGAGGCGCTCACACGTTATCACGTCAAGATGCAGACGGACCGAGCGAAAGCCATATACAAACGGCGTGCGCCGGTGGCGGAGTTTCCGAACGCGTGGTTGAAGGACAAATTGAAATGGGTCAGGTTGCGCTGCCGCGGAGTCGTCAAAGCGCAAGCGGAAGCTCTGTGGGCATGCCTGACGTACAACCTTCAGCGCTACTTCAAACTGAGGCAACCGCAAACCGCGTAAAAAGGGCGCCGCGCCGGGCGCGCAGGCGCAAATCAGAGGAAAGCTCAGCAGCCCGGCACACGGAAACGCCGACATCTATCCGCTACACGAAAGCATCGGGACGCATCTACGCTCAGACGGGTTTATTTCACAGCTTCCAGGCTACGAAACCCCCAAACCTCGCCGCGCGTATTGCAGCTTGGCAAACGCGGGCCGTCCGCGACGACCTCGGGCGCACGTCTCCATCCGCTCCCACTCGCGGACTACGCCGCACCAGTGTGTGAGCTATTCCCGGCCTGCCCTGAGAGGGATGACCTGCGTCGTGGTTCGCCTGATCTGAAAACGCAGGACCCAGTTCCGCGGTCCCGCACCCTCCACCGGGGCGAATTGCCAATGCCGGGCCGCTTCCCGCGCCAGCTTCCCAAAATAAGGCGAGCCACCGCGCTCCAGCGTGGCCTCTGTTACATTCCCTGATGGATCCACCGCAACCCTGACGACCACCGCGGCCGTGCCGTGAACCGTATTCCGGGCTTTGGCGGGAATGTTGGGGAGCACGCGGCGTGTGATTCCATCCTGTGCAGCCGGCATGCCATGCGGTGGCTCCGCTTCGCGGTCCGGCGCGACAGGCGGGGCGGCCTTCGGCGCAGCCGCTTGGCCGGTTGGCGCCCGTCCGGGTGGGGCAGGGGCGGGTGCCGGCCGTACGGGCTCGCCAGCCCCCCGGCGAGGTTTGCCAGTGCCTCGCGGTGGAGTCAGCACACTTTGCACTACCCTTGCAGTTGCGACCGATGCTTTGGCGTTTTGCTCCGGGACCGTAACCGCATGCGCCGCAGGGGAGGCCGCGGGCAGGCTTGCCTCATGGCGCGGCGGATTGCTCGCGGGCACGGCTGACGTGGGGCGGCGGCTCGCAGGGTGCCTGGTCTCCGTTAGTACGATCCCAGTAATACTCAGGAGGATCGCGAGCCCCAACACTGAAAGCGCGATGCGTTCTAGCCAACGCCACGTCTTGGACTCCGCGACGAGAATTCGCAGCCTCATCTCGAGATTCCCAAGGACATCATACCGTGTCTGGTCTTCATACAGGGTAGTTTCAGGGACAGAGGCTACGAAATTGCCAAACGCCAGCGGCTGAACGATCGCGGGGGCGTGAGGGTGAAGCTCAGGTCGCGAAAGAGGGTGCGGCCATCTATTCGTATCTCAGCGCCTCGACGGGATCGAGTTGCGCGGCCTTCACCGCCGGCCAGACGCCGAAGAAGACGCCGATCGCCACTGAGACCGTGAATCCGGCGATAAGCGCCCATAGGGGCACCGCGGAAGGCAGCGAAGGCACCAGCGCGCCCACCAGCATGGTGATGAGGATTGAGATTGCTATGCCCAGCAGGCCGCCGGCGCCGGTGAGCGTCATGGCTTCCACCAGGAACTGGCCAATGATGTCGCGGCGGCGGGCGCCCACGGCCTTGCGCACGCCGATTTCCCGCGTGCGCTCCGTCACGCTCACCAGCATGATGTTCATGACGCCGATGCCGCCCACCAGCAGCCCCAGACCCGAAATCGCGATGGCCACCAAGCCGATCAGGCTGGTGATGTTGTCGAACTGCTGGATGATCTGGTCGGGCGTCGAGATGGCGAAATCGTCTTCCGCGCCGGTGGGCAGACGGCGAATGCGGCGCATCACGCCTTCCACCTCCTGGAAGGCCTCCTGGCGCATGCCGGGCCGGGCCTTGGCGGTGATCATGAAACGGTCCACCTGCGGGTAACGGCTTTCGGCGGTCCGCAGCGGAATATCGACCGCGTTGTCCATGCCGTTCTCGCCGAAGAATCCGCCCTTGGCCTTGGCGTAGACGCCCACGATGGTGTACTCGGCGCCATCCATCATGAACGTGCGATCCACCACCTTCCCGTTCGGGAAAAGGGCCTCGGCCACGCTGGCTCCGATGACGGCCACATGGGCGGTACGCTGGTCTTCCTCGGGCGTGAAGAAGCGGCCCGCGTCCAGATCGCGCGGCGAAATCTCAGCCATGTTGGCAGACAGGCCCGAGACATTGATGGTGTCGGACTCGTAGCCCGGGACGCGTGCGGTGATGGGTTTCTCATCCACCACCGGCGGGATGTAGAGCACCAGGCCGGTGTCTTCCACGGAGCTGCACCAGCGCTTGATGTACTCGGCGTACTCGGGCTTCAGGGCGCGCCGCTTGCGCTCCTTGGGAGAAGGATTCATGTTCGGGTCGCCGGAGCTCTTGAAGAGGAAGATGTTGTCGGGGCCGAGTTCCTGGAAGAAGGTCACCACCCCCTGGCGCAAGCCGGTGAGCAGCGAAGCCACCGTCACCACGGTGGTGATGCCGATGACGATGCCCAGGATGGTGAGCAGCGACCGGAAGCGGTGGGTCCACACCGCGCCCACAGCCATGTGCATGTTCTCCGATACGCTGATGTTCACCGTTCACTCCGCCCGCAGGGCCACCACGGGATCGAGCCTGGCCGCGCGCGCCGCCGGATACCAGCCGGAAGCGATGCCCACAATGCTGGAGACCGCCAGCGACAGCGCCACGTAGCCCAAGGTGATATTGAGCGATAGGTCGAAGATGCGGCCCAGCAGCATGGTGGCCAGCGCGCCCAGACCCACGCCGAAAGCGCCGCCCAAAGTCGCCAGCACCACGGCCTCGATGAGGATCTGGAGCATGACGTCGCTCCGGCGCCCGCCCACCGCCTTGCGGATGCCGATTTCCCTCGTGCGCTCCGTCACGCTCACCAGCATGATGTTCATGATGACGATGCCGCCCACCACCAGCGAGATGCAGGTGACTGGCACCACCACCGCAGCCACCATGCTCAGCAACTGGTCGATGAAGCCGCGGATGGCATCGGGCGTGAGCGTGTCGAAATTGTCCTCCTGGCCGGGACGCGCATGGAAGCGCGTGCGCAGGGCGACCCGCGTTTCATCCAGCGCGCCCTCGAGCGTAAGGCCACTGCCGGGCTTGGGGCGGCCGAACAGCGCGAAACCGGTGCCGGGACCGTACATACGATTGAAGGCGGTGATGGGAATGTAGATGGACTTGTCCTGGTCGCGGCCGAAGGCGGAGCCGAGCCGCTCCTGGACGCCGATGACCGTGAATTCGATGCCTTCGATGCGCACGATCTGCATGAGCGGCGAGGCATCCCCGGGAAACAGCGTGGTCCGGACGGTATCGCCGATGACCGCGACGAAGGCCCGGGAACGCTCTTCCTGATCGGTGAAAAAGCGGCCATCCACGACGCCGATATCGCGGATACTGGCCATGTCGGCGGCCACCCCGAAGATGGTGGTGTCCTCGCAGATCAGGTTTTCCCGCTTGACGTCGGAGACGTGGTTGCGGTAAGGGCTGTATAGCACGCTATCCCCGTTCACCGCTTCGAGGAAGCGGTAGTCCTCCGTGCGAATGGGCTTGTTGCGCTTCACCTTGTCGAAGTACTCGCGGCGGCTCAGGCGGCCGGTTGCTACGATCTGCGCCACCAGAAACGATTCCGAGCCGAAAGCCTTGGCAGTGCTCTCGTCGGCGTATACGCTCAGCCCTTCGATGGCGGCGCCCACCATGATGACGCTGGCCACCCCGATAATCACCCCCAGCAGCGTGAGGAAGCTCCGCAGCTTGTGCCCGCGGATGGAATCCATCGCTAGCCAAAATGCGTTTTGGAATTGATGCCAGGAGCGGGAAAACCCCTGGCCGGATTGGGCCATCTGTATTGAGGATAACGTATGATGTAGGTTCGGCACCACCAATGCCTACGCTGCGCCTCGCCTACGCTACGCAATTCCTGATCGCGCTGATTGCCGTATTTGTGTTGTGGAGCCAGGTGGGCGGCCAGAGCCACCTGGATTTGATGCCCTGGTACCTGAAGCTGGCTTTCGGGGCAGGGGCGGCATTCGCCGTGGTGAAGGCCACGGCGGCCGCCGTTGCGCACGAGCACGCGTGGAACGGCCGGACGCTGAAGTGGCTGGGGATCATGGTGGCGTTGCTGGTGGGCTGCGGCCTGGCCAGCTATTACTGCCACCTGTACCTGGAAAGCGACGAGGAAGACGACCAGCAGGACAGCAGCATGACTTCGGCGATCATGGCGCCGCCCTGCGGACGCGTTTGAGCTTTTATGCGAAAGTTCGCCGTAATCGCCGTTATCGCAGGCTGCCTGCCGACCTTTGCATGGGGGCCCGAGGGGCACAGCCTGGTGGCCCGCATCGCCGACGCCCAGCTTACCCCCGCGGCGCGCGCGCGGGTGGCCGCCATCCTGGGACCGGACACCACCATGGCTTCCATTTCCACTTGGGCCGATCAGGTTCGCCCGTCGCGCCCCGCTACCGCGCCGTGGCACTTCATCGACATTCCCATCGATCAGCCGCACCTCGACATGGCCCGCGATTGTCCCCAGGGCGATTGCGTCATCGCCAAGATCGACGAATTCCGGAAAGCGCTGAACGACCCCGCCATCGCGCCGGCCGAGCGCCGCGAGGATCTCATGTTTCTGGTCCACTTCATCGGCGACATGCACCAGCCGCTGCACTGCGCGGATAACAAGGACAGGGGCGGCAACGACGTGCACGTGGAGTTCTTCGGCCGGCCGATGAACCTGCACAGCGTCTGGGACAGCGGTTTGCTGGGCCGGATGGGAACCGAAGACCAGTTATTCGGCCCGCTCTCGGCGGAGTCCGCCCGCCGCGCCAAGAGGTGGTCGAAGGGCACGGTGGAAGATTGGGCGGAGCAGTCGCACAAGGCGGCGCAGAAGGTGGTCTACGGCCGGCTGCCGAAAGTGGCGGCGGGCGCGCCGGTTCCGATAGACGCGGCCTATGAGAAAAGGGCGGACCCGCTGATCCGGGAGCAGATCGAGAAGGCCGGCGCCCGGCTGGCGGCGGTGTTGAACGCGGCGCTGAAATAGTAGCGCCGGGTGTCGATTAAGCAGGTTTGCGGTTCCACGCGGTAGGGGCACGCCAAAAAAACTTCCAATCGATTATCCTTTCTGCCTCGATTTTCCGGTTAGCCCTGTGAGGGAGGAGACGATGAGCATCCTCCCCAAAGGAGAAAACCATGAAAACGCGAAACAGCTTTGTGCGGTTTACCGGGATGCTTTCCCCGGCCATCTGCATGTTAGTGTTGGGCGTCTCTGCCATGGCTCAACAGCCCACCATCACCACCATCGACGCTCCGCACGCAGGCGCTATCAAGGGCTATGGCACAGAGGCCATCGCCATCTGCCCGGCGGGCCAAATCGCGGGGTTCTACGCAGACTATAGCAATGTGATGCACGCCTACGTGCGCACTACCGACGGCAAGATCACCACGTTCGACGCCCCGGACGTGAGCTTCATGGGCGGGGCAATCCCCTTCCCCACCTCTGGGGCCGGCCCGGGCACCTACGCCGTTGCCGGCGACGCGTGCGGGCTGGTCACGGGATATGTCATTGACTCGCGCGATGTGGCCCACGGCTACTTGCGAGCTGCTGACGGCACACTCACTCTGTTCGACGTTCCGCACGCTGGCACTGCCAACGGCCAGGGCACCTTTGCCGGGAACATGAGCATGTCGGGGGAATTGATTGCGGGTCAGTACGTTGACGCCACCGGCATGAATCACGGCTTCCTGCGCGCTTCGAACGGCGCCGTCACCGAGTTCGATGTCCCAGCCGCCGCCACCGGCCCTGGCCTGGGCACGTCGACTGAATGGGCCCAGTGCGTCAACCCGGCTGGCGCGATGACGGGAATTTACTTTGACCAGAACGGTGCGGCTCACGGCTACGTGCGCGCTCCTGACGGTACTATCGCAACCTTCGACGCTCCGGGCGCGGGCACAGGCTCCGGCCAGGGTACTTACGCCGTGGGCATCAACCCGGCGGGGACAATCGTGGGGATCTCCCAGGATAACAACGGTGTCTATCACGGCTTGCTGCGCACGGCCGACGGCAAGATCACTATATTCGACATTCCGGCCGCGGGCACGGGCGCCGGCCAAGGTACCCAGGGCGAGGGCATCAACCCATCAGGCGTAGTCGTTGGATATTACACGGGCGCGAACAATGTGTCTCATGGTTTCGTGCGCGCGGTTGACGGCACGTACACTTTCTTCGACGCTCCGGCGGCGGGCACGGGCAGCGGTCAGGGCACCTTCCCCATGACCAACAACCCGGCGGGCAGCATCGTCGGGTTTTACGTGGACAACAACGGCGCGTATCACGGCTTCGTGCGGCAGTAAGCCGGCAGAAACCGGAATCACGGCCCTCAGCGGAAGTTTTCCACCAGCATCAGGTCGTTGACGGAGGAGGTCACCTTGGAAAACAGAATGGTGCGGCCGTCGGGGGAGGCCGTGAGACCGAGTCCCACTACGCCCAGATTTCGAGCTGCGGTAGTGGACCTGCCGGTGGCGAAGTCGTAGAACTGGAGCCGTGCCTCGCCCTCGGGCTGGTCGATATAGTAGATGCCCTTTTCGAGCACCGTGAACGCCCGCTGAATGACTCCCTCCAGCACCTTGACGGGCTGGCCACCGGAGGTCGGAAGGCGCCACAAGGCACTTGCGACGCCCTCCGTCTGCGTGTAGTAGACGTAGGCACCGTTTGGCGACTCCAACGCGTCGAACCCGATATTGTGCGTGACCTGGAACGCCTCGCCACCAGCCACGGCGACCTTCCAGATTTGATACTCGCCGGTCCGGTTCGAGCCGAAGTAGATCCACTTACCGTCCCGGGAGAAACTGGGGACGTAGTTGCCGGCCGGATGGGAGGTGGGTCGGCGAGGTTTGCCGCCCGCGGCGGGGATCACATAGATCTCGTAATGGCCTTCGAGCAGGCAGTCGAACACAATCAGTTGGCCGTCGGGCGACCAGCGGGGGCTGCCCAACCAGCGGGCACCCATCGTGGCGGCCATTGACGTAAGCTGGACGGCGTTCGAGCCGTCGGGATCGGCGAGCCAAATCTCTTCTGGTCCCGAGCGATCTGAAGCAAAGGTGACGCGGCGGCCGTCGGGGGAAAACTGGGGGTTGTCCTCTGCTCGCGTGGAGGCGATAGCCGCGCTGGGCGGAGACGACGCCGGAGCGCCGGGAGTGGAGGCCTCGACGCGCCAGATATTCTGGACGATAATGCTGCGAACATAGACCAGCCGGGACAGTCGGCCGGGCTGCGGGCGCGAGACCAGGGGCATGGTCCCGTTCTCGCCTACGAAGGGGACTCGCGCCGGCGCGTGGTCGTCCATGATGGCCGCTCTCCAGAGGCCTCCCTCGCTTGAAAAGAGAATCTCTTTGCTGTCGGGCATCCACGTCGCGTAATCCCGGTTGAACAGGGCAAACGGGAACCGCTTGATTTCGCCGCCGGCCGTCAGGTTCTTTCCCAGCGGAAGCAGGTAAAGCTCGGCGCTAGGGGCAGCATACTCGCGCTCGAAGACCAGCCAACGGCCGTCGGGCGAAGCCGCCGGGTGGGTATCGCCGGCCACGGGTGGCTGGGGACTGGTCAACTGCCTCTTCTCTCCGGTTTCGAGTGAAACCACGAAAAGCGCGTCGGGCTTCCCCTGGCCCGGGGAATCCGTCACCACCACGCAGTCGCTGTCCGGACACCAGGCAAGAAACGTCGCGAAATAGTAGTTCTGGCCTGTCCGGATCTCGGCCAGCTTGCGTTCCGGCCCGCCCAGAGGGGGAATCAACCGTAATTCGCTTGTCCCGACTTGCGGCATGGCTCCATTGAACCCAGATGCCAGCGACGACGACTCACTGCGGAGGAAGGCGATCCACCGGCCGTCGGGCGACCAGACCGGGTTGTAGTCTCTACGTGGGTCGGTGGTCAGCCGCAAGGGAGAGCCGATGCCGATCTGTTGTACGTAGATGTCGAGGTTATCCTGCCGGGACCCGCTCCACGCGAATGCTACGTAGTTGCCGTCGGGGGAAAACGAGGGAGAGCTTTTGGCACCGGGATAGGTGGTGAGCGCGACGGCCTGAAGCGGCTTCGCCGATGGCGGCGGCCACCACATCCGCCACGCGAAAAAACCCGCAGCCAGCAGCACTGGCAGCGCGGCCGCCCAAACCCAGCGCCTGCGCGGCGGCGCCGCCTTCATGGCCACCGCGCCCGAATCCGACTCCTCCTTCACTTCTTCCAGCGCGACCTTAAGGTCATCCATGTGCTGGAAGCGCCGCTCGGGGTTCTTGCGCAGGCATCGCGTGATGATCCGTTCCAGCTCATGCGGGATCTCTTTGCGCACCGAGGTGGCCGGCTCCGGCTCCTCCTTCAGGATCGCCGAGAGAATCGAAAGCTTGCTGTCGCCGCGAAAGGCGCGCTTGCCCGTCAGCATTTCGTACAGCACGGCGCCAAAAGAGAAAATGTCGCTGCGCGCATCCACCGGCTTGCCCTCGGCCTGCTCGGGCGACATGTAGGCGGTAGTGCCGACGATCATGCCCTCTTCCGTCCGCGGCCTGACGGTGCGGGCCTGTTCTTCCTCGCTCGAGGCAGGTTCCTCCATCTTGGCCAGGCCGAAATCCAGAACCTTCACCCCGGGGTGCCCTCTGGGCCCGGTCACCAGCACATTGCCGGGTTTCAGGTCCCGGTGCACGATCCCCTTGCGATGCGCCGCCTCCAGGGCATCCGCCATCTGAATGGCCAGCCGAAGCGCCTGCGCCAACGGCATCGGACCATGCAAGGGCTGGCCTTCCACATACTCCATCACCAGGTAGTTCGGACCGACGTCGTAGAGCGTGCAAATGTGCGGATGGTTCAGCGCGGCCACCGCGCGGGCTTCGCGCTCAAAGCGGGCGTTGAACCGCGCCTCGGAGACTTTGATGGCGACCATGCGGTTGAGGCGCGTGTCCCGGGCTTGGTAGACCGTGCCCATCCCGCCCGCGCCGATGACGCCTACGATTTGATAGGGGCCTAACTGCAAAGGACGATTGAGCAGACCGCTTTCGGTCTGATCGAGGAGAGACCGGACCTCGCAGCGCAGTTCCTCGTCTTCCCGGCAGGCCTCTTGCAGAAACTCATCCCGCGCCGGCCCCTCCCGCTCCAGAGCGGAGTGGTAGAGCGACTCGACCTGCCGCCAACGATCCGGGCGCATGGAGTACTCCGCACGCAATTATACCGCGCAGCAATTTGGATCAAGCCCGGAAGTATAATTGGCTTGAACTACTGTGCCGTCCTCTTCGGTGGAAATATCCCGGCTGTTGCGCGCCTGGGGTGATGGCGACCAGGCGGCCCTCAACCAACTGACGCCGTTGGTCTACACGGAACTGCACCAGATCGCCCACCGGCACATGCGCCAGCAGCTTCCCGGGCAAACCCTCCAGACCACGGCGCTGGTCAACGAGGCCTATCTTCGTTTGGTGGATGTCGAGGGTGTGCGCTGGCAGGATCGCACCCACTTCTTTGCCGTCTCGGCGCAGATCATGCGGCGCATTCTGGTGGATTCCGCCCGAGCGCACCTCGCCGACAAGCGCGGCGGGCGCTTGCCGCACGTCTACCTGGATGACTCCGTGGATGCCTCCCCGCAAAGCAGCGAGGACCTGATCGCCCTGGATGATGCCCTCCATGCCCTGGAAGAAATGGACCCCCGCAAGGCCCGCGTGGTCGAACTGCGCTTTTTCGCCGGCTTGAGCGTGGAGCAGACCGCCGAGGAACTGAACATCTCCGCTCCGAGCGTGAAGCGGGACTGGAAGCTGGCTAAAGCCTGGCTGACCCGCGAGCTATCTCGGCGGTGATGCCTCCTCCACCTTCAGCTTCGCCAGCGTGCCGCTCATGCGCATTTCCTTGCTGCCATTTGTGAGCACGATCACCAGTTGACCGTCGTCCTGGGTGGCGCCGCGGCCGGTATAGATCTCGTCTTCGGTGCGCAGATTCAGGGCCGTGAGGCGCAAGCGCGGGCTGGTTTGCCGCCACGCCAGGTTGTAGCTGCCTGAGACGCTGCGCCATGGGTCCGGCGTGCCGAAATCCAGATCTGTGCCCGCGAAGTTTCCCTCCGACGTCAGGTTGGCCAGCAACTGGCTGCCGGTTCCCGAGGTCTCCAGCGTGCCATCGGCATCCAGCTTGCCCGCCTGCCAGTCCAAGCCCTTCACCTTGGCTGTGAGCTTATAGGAGGGCCGCGCAGTGCGCAGGCTCACGGCCAGTTTGCCGGTGAGGGCGGCGCGATCGAGTTTGGCTTGGATGCCATCCAATTCCACGTGCGTGACGTCCCACAGCAGGCGCGCGCGGACGTTCTCCAGGTGGCAGCCGGCCAGCAGCAGATCGTCAATCTGCACCGTGCCATCGACGGCGCGCTCAGCGAGCCAGGCGGGCACCGGAGCGCGGCCCAGGGCGCGGGCGATCAGGCTGGTGCTGCGGTTCAACGTGGGGCCCAATTCCGCCTCGAGATCGGCGGCATCCACCTCTTGGGCGCGCAGCCGCAGGCGGTGCGGCCGCGCGGCGCCAGGCTCGTAGCGGTACTCTCCGGTAAAGGCGACTTTGCCGGCCTGCGCTTCCAGCCGGTCGAGCACGATGCGCGCGCCATCGATCTGCGCGCGCGCGAACGCGATCTCGAGCGGATTGGCCAGGCCCGGCACGGCCATCTGGGCGTCGCCCAGCTCAAGACGGCCGGTCCAGCCGGCTTTGGCGGGCGTCAGGCGGTAGTGCAATTGGCCGCTCCATTGGCCGGATCGGACCTGCTCCAGCCAGGGCACCGCGGCCAGGGCCACCTGCGCGCGCAGCGATGCCACCTTCATCGCCTCGGCGGAGATCGAAAGATCGAGGGTCTCCTGATCCATGGCGTAGTCGGCTTCGATCTGCGCCTGTTCCTGGTCGGCGGTGCGCACCACCGCCGGCGAGAGGCGCACGTGGCCGTGGTCCACCACCATGTAGGCTTGATCGAAACGGATGGGCGGCGAATCGGGAATGGTCAAGGCCGTATCGTGGAACGCCAACTGACCCTGGAAGCTGCCTTCCCCGGAATAGCCTATGGCGCCATCCATGCTTCCGCTCAGCTTCAGCTTGGGCGGGAAGGGCGCGCCCATATGCCGCGCCAGTTCCATCAGCGGCGCCAGCGGAAACTGGTTCCAGTTCACGGTCACCGCCCAGCGCGGCTGCGAGAGGTAATCGTTAACCCGGAACCGCACCCACAGCGGCAGCGGTGCGTTGCCGGGGGAATTGGACTGCAACTCGAGTTGCTGCGCGACGAGGTTCAGGCGGCCGCGAATATCCAGCGGCCAGCCCTGCCCTTGCGGCGGAAGCAGGTCCCAACGGTGCACGTCTTCGATGTTGAGCCGTCCCAGTATGCCGATGTTGTCGATAGGCCCGCCCAGGTGCAACCGCGCCGAGACGGTGCCGTGTACGCTGCCGGCCTGGCCGCGCATCAGCGCCGTGATTTCGCCCAGCCCGGTGCGGTCGAGCTCGACATCCAGATCGACGCGCTCCGGCGCCACGTACCAGCGCCCCTTCACGGTGAAGGAACCGAGACCCTGCGCGGGACGGTCGGTGCGGGCCAGTTTGGCGGCGCCGGAGACCCTCCAGCCGCCCCCGCGCGAACCGGGCGGCGAGACGTCCAGATCTGTTTGGGTGAGGTAGAAGACCGATTTCACGTCGCCGAACTTGAAGTTGATGCGGCTGTCGCGCAAGCTGCTGTTGCGAACATGGATGGCGGGGGCGGCGCGCATCACGGAAGGGTTCACCAGCGAAGAGAAATTCCAGCGGCCCCACTCGGAAGCCGGACCGGACTTGGCCAGGTTGATGCTGGCGCCTTCCAGCCGGATGGAAGCAATCACGAACTTGCCGCCGAAGAGCGCCCAGAAGCCCGGCGTGACATCTATGCGGTCCATGTAGGCCATGGGCTCGATCCCGATGGAGGGGTCCTCGTGAATCACCACGTTCTCCACCGAGAACCCGGGGCCTTTGAAAAGACTGAACCGCACGGGGCCGAGAAACTCGACGCGGCGTCCGAGCGCGCGCTCCAGCGATCCGCGGAGGCGCTGGCCGTATTGATCGGCGCCCAGGTAGGGGGCCACAATCCCCACCACGAGCAGCAGCGCCAGCGCCGCGCCGGCGAGTTTCAGAACCGTACCCGGCCGGATCTTCATGCGCTCCCTCCCATGAGGCCGCGGTAGGCTTCCGGATCGTCGATATCGGCCAGGATGCCGGGGTCGTCCACCTCGAGAAACTCCGTTTGCGCGGCGTGGCTGCGCACCACATCGCGCGCCGCGCCGGTTTCAGAGAGCGCCAGGAACTCGGGGATGAGCTCGCGCGAAAACCAGATGGGATGGCCGCGGCGTCCGTGGTATCGCGGCACGCGCAGCGGCGTGGCGTGCGGCCTGGCCAGCAAGGCATCGATGGTGGCCGGACGGACCGCGGGGTGGTCCACCAGCGTAAAGAGCACGCCATCGGCCTCGGGCGGTAGGGCGCCGAGCCCGCACTGCATGGAGGTGGTCTGGCCGCGCGCCCAGTCCGGGTTCACGACGAAAGTGGCGGCCGGGTGCCCAGCGGCGCGAATCCGATCCGCCTCGGCGCCCAGCACCACAATCACCGGAGAACAGCGCGCGGCGAACAGGCCGGCTAGCCGATCGAGAAACGTTTCCTCGCCGTATCGCAACAGAGCTTTCGGAAAACCCATGCGGCGTGATTCGCCGGCCGCCAAAATGAGGCCCGCGCTCACTTCGCCAGCACGGCCCGCAGCGATTCATCGGCGAACACCGACATCGAAAGCGAGCGCCAGTTGGACGCCGCGCCGCGGCGCACCGCGATCATCTCCGCGGCCACCGAAATGGCGATCTCCTCGGGAGAAACCGCGCCGATATTCAGGCCCATGGGGGCGTGAATGCGTTCGAAAGCCGCGCGCGGAATCCCTTCCTTCTCCAGTTCGCGGATGACGTTCAGCACTTTGCGTTTGCTGCCGATCATGGCGACATAACGCGCGGGAGTGGCAATGGCCAGCTTCAGCATGCGCATGTCGTCGCGATGGCCGCGCGTGACAATGATGATGTAACTGGTCTCGTTAATCTGGAGGTTGGGGAAAACCTCCTCGTACTCCGCGGCGTGCACCTCGGCGGCTTCGGGGAAGCGCTCGCGGTTGGCGAAAGTCTCGCGGTTATCGATCACCACGGTGGCAAAACCCGCCAGCGTGGCGACCTTCGAGAGGCTCTTCGAGATATGCCCCGCCCCGAAGATGAAGGCGCGCGGCACCGGCAGCACCGGCTCGACGAAGACATCGAGCTGGCCGCCGCAGATGAGGCCGTTATCGTAGGCTGCGTCCTGGCCCAGGTTGAAGGTGAGGTGCTTGGGCTTTTCCGTTTGCATGACCTCCCGGGCGGCGTTCCACACCTCGGCTTCGACGCACCCGCCGCCGATGGTGCCGATCATGGACCCGTCCTCGCGCACCAGAAGCTTGGCGGTCTCATAGCTGGGGATGGACCCGCGCACCTCGACGATGGTCGCGAGCGCGCACTTCTGCCCCAGGTTGCGGAGCCGCACCAGTTCCTCGTAAACGTCCATTCGATGACGATTATAGCGTGGCAGGGGGAAGATCAGCGCAGGTGACCCAAGCTACGCCGCAATGATATAGTCCTGTAACCGGTAGCGGTCCTTTCGTAGATCACGAGATACTTCATTTCAACCCCGCTTGTTTCAGAATACTCTGCACCGGACCGGGCGGCTCAGCCCCGCAGGGGCGCCAGAAAGTAGCCCAGCGCGTGAGCGCTGGGGGCCCCGTTCACGGAGTCCGCCAGCCCCGGTTCGGGGCGTAAGAAGAGCTGCTCGCCGGCGTTCTTTCGCCCCTGCCGGGGCTTGGTTGCTTCACACTTCTTCCCATGGCTCGCGCCATGGGCTACTTTCTGACGCCCTCCGGGCTGGGATCGAAAGGCGTCAGCCTCGGCGGCCGGAAGTCCGGCTCCAGCAGCCAGACGGCGCGGTCGGGATAATAGCTGCGCAGTTTCTCATCTTCAGCCTCGCCCAGGTCGCGAGCCCAGACCACCCGTGCGCCATCAATATCGGCGGCGTTGTAGACCCACTCATCCTGGAAGATGTGTTGCGGATAGTAACGAACGAACACCAGTAGCTTGCCTGGCATCCCGGCAAGCTGGCGATTGACGTAGATCCGCCGTTCCGGATTTCCGTGGTTGATGGCGTCCCAGGTCTCGTATGGCCGCATCGCCATCGAGACCTCTGAATTGTCGAATACGTGCACACCATACCAGAACAGGAAGTGCGCGGCGCACAGAAAAATAATCACCGGGGCGGCCTCGCGGCTCATCCGCTCCAGTCCCGTCACGCTCATCAGGACAAACAGGCACGTGACCGCGGCGATGTAATGCAGTTGAAATGCCGGAAAGAAATTCACGCCCAGGCTGAACAGCAGCAAAGTGAGCGCCACCCAGACAAATCGCAGCTCGCGGATGGTTACCAGAAAGACCGCCAGCGCCAGGTAGAGCGGCGCCAGAAAGAAAAAACGGTAATAACGCACGCGGTATTCGAGCCGCTCCAGGTAGCTTCGCACCGTCTCGGGACCGGTGTGAAACGAAAGCTGCATCTTATAATCCAGCGCTTGCTCCCTGGTCAGCTCGCGGTGGGGCACTGGGCTCGGTTGCACGGTGAGCGCCGCCGGCACGCCGTACTGATACTGGCTGAGCATCTCCGGGAGCGTCGTCCAACTGCCGGTGACCGCCTTGTTCTGGAACAGCATGATGGCGACGGCTGGAATCAAGACCAGGACCACATCCGGCGCCACTCTCGCCAGTTTCCGCAGCTCGTCCCGCTGGCGCAAAGCCGGGATGAAGAACAGGACCACAGCAAGGAATAGAAAAATAGATTCATACGGGCGCGTGAGCAGGTGCATCCCCAGGCCAACGCCCAACAGAACCGCATCCCGCGTGCGCGGTCCATTGCGCAGCCGGGGCAGTGCTCCGAACACCAGGCACCCCGCGGCGGCGGCCAGTGCCCCGCCCCAATAGCTGTTCATCCACTGGTTCAGAGGGCCGAATTCCATTACCGCCAGCACCCCGCCCACCAGCGCCCACCCCGGCGTGGTCCAGGCCCGCAGCATCCAGTAGCACAGCGCGCAGAAAGCCGCCACCGAAAGCACCACCCCGGCCCACGGCAGGCCAAATAGGGTCCAGCCGATCGCCAGCGCCAGCCCTTGGCCCACCGGGTAGATGGAACTATAAGCCGGCTCTTGCAGCACAAAGAACGTCTCGAAGAATTGCGGCAGCGGATGCGGCGGACTCGCCAGGCGGAAGTGCCGCAGCGTATCCGCCTCCAGCAGGTGGCCGAACTCATCGTAAACGTCCGGCGAGGGCACCGGATGGTGCGCCAGCAGCGCCAGCCGCAGCACCACCGGCAGCAGGGCCAGCACCAACATCGACCAGCCGGTCCTCTGCGCCAGCTTGAGGGCGTACGGCTGAATCCAGGGGCGCCACACCAGCGCCATCAGAACCAGCAGGGCTGCCAGCGCCAGCTCGATGAAATCGCCCGGGCCAAAGCCGATGGGATTATTCAGCGGCAAAAAAGAGCGAAAAACGTCGAACAGAAACATGCGACGTTCCTATTCTCCCAGACCGGGTACAATACCGAGGGGGCGCGTGCATCGGTCGGCTTACACGCTCGAAGATCAGGAACGCATGTCCAGGGCGGAGAACTATTTCGCCTGGCAGAGCCGCCTCGTTACGCGCGAATTGGGGCGCCGGGTAGTGGAGGTTGGCTGCGGCCTCGGGAACTTCACTGGAATGCTGCTCGACCGCGAGGCCGTCATTGCGGTTGACCGCGAGCCCGATTGCATCCAGCGGCTCATGGAACGCTACCCGGACCGGAACAACCTGCACGCCTTCGCCTGCGACGCCGGCAGCCCCGCGTTCTCCGGCCTGGCCAGGTTCCACCCCGACTCCTGCGTCTGTCTGAACGCACTCGAGCACATCCAGGACGACCGCCAGGCCCTCCACGGCATGGCGTCCCTTCTCTCGCCCGGCGGAGTCATCGTCCTGCTCGTACCCGCCTTTCCGGCGCTCTATGGCCCCATCGACAGCAACCTCGGCCATTACCGGCGCTACAGCCGCGGCTCCATCGCCAAGCTGGCCGAATCCACCGGCCTGCGCATCAGGAAGGCCCACTACATGAACGCCCTCGGCTTCTTCGGTTGGTGGGTGAACTCTCACATTCTCAAACGCCGCGCCCAGTCGGAAAGGCAGATCGAGATCTTCGACCGCTACCTGGTCCCGCTCCTGTCGCGTCTGGAAGGCCTCGCACGCCCACCCTTCGGCCAGTCGCTGTTCGTGGTCCTCGAGAAGCCATGAAGATTTCCGTCATCATTCCCGTGTATAACGAATTCCGCACCTTCAACCAGGTTCTGGAGCGCGTCCGCCAGGCGCCTCTGCCCCAGGGCTGCTCCAAAGAGATTGTGGTGGTGGATGACGGATCCACCGACGGAACCACCGAGATGCTCGGCGAACATGCGCGGGAGGGCGTGGTTGTGGGGCATCACTCGACGCGGAATTACGGCAAGGGCGCCGCCATCCGCACCGGCATCATGCTGGCGTCCGGCGACATTGTGCTGATTCAGGACGGCGACCTCGAATACGACCCCAACGATTACGCGCGCATCCTCGAACCCATCGTGAAGGGCGAAGCGGACATCGTCTACGGCTCCCGCTTTCTCGGCCAGCCGGCGGGGATGGCCATGCAGAACCGGATCGCCAATCGGATCCTCACCGCCGCGGCGAATCTCCTCTATGGCGCCCGGCTTACCGACGAGGCCACCGCCTACAAGGCGTTCCGCACCTCCATCCTCCGCCAGATCCATCTCGAATGCCGGCGCTTCGAGTTCTGCCCGGAAGTCACCGCCAAAGCCCGCCGTTTGGGTCACCGCATCCGCGAGGTGCCCATCGCTTACAACGCACGAGGTATTGCGGAAGGCAAGAAGATCCGCCTGCGCGATGGTTTCGAAGCTCTCTGGACCTTGATCCGCTACCGCTTCACGCCCCGGCGAATGCTGGTCTGCGCCCCAGGGTCAGGCCCGGCGGCGGCGGAGCCCCGCGACGACTAAGCCAAGCCCAGCGAACAGCATGCCCATGGTGCCCGGTTCGGGAACTGAAGACGATGCCTGGGTCACGACAACGTCATCCAGCCCCCAGTACGCCGGATCTTGCCGGTATTGGAATTGAATCGTGTCGCTGCCCACGCTGGCCAGAATACCAGAGTAATAGGTGTACGGAAAAGCACCCTCATCCACAAGGGAGGGCCCAACATCGACCCCATCCCAGAATACGGTGAAATCGTTGGGCGTGCCGCCATCACTCGACAGCCAAAACGACACGTCAACTGTCCCGGCGACCGTCGCCAGCGTCTGAGTGAGATAGCCATCCGAGCCGACGGGTCCGAGCTGCGCACCGTAGTTGCCGGAATAGGCGTAGCCACCAGTAACGGCCGTGGCTCCGGTGTTGCCTGTCCAACTCCAATCTGTGAAATCTCCGGTTTCAAAACCGCAGTTGGCCACCAGGTTACCCGATACAGCGTCACAAATGCTGGTGCCGGCAGACAGCGGAATTGTCGCTACACAGAGCAGCACAGACAATGCAAATGCAGATCGTAACTTCACTTGAAATCCCTCCTGAGATGTAATTATGCACATCCTCAGTGCTGAATTCAACAACATTCTGAGGATTCCAGACCGGAAAAGTACCAGTACTTTTGCGTGGTTCCACAAAACTGCCCCACACTATCCCGTGAACTTGGCGGAGCAGGCGCATTAAATACTGAACAATCCTGTCTTTTCGTTCTCGATATAATCGATGGAATGCCTGAGACCCGCCACTCCGTGTGCGCCCTCGATTGCCCGGACTGCTGTTCCCTGCTGGTCACGGTCGAGAATGGACGCGGCGCCAAGCTGCGCGGCGACCCGGCGCATCCTGTCACGCGCGGTTTTCTGTGCGGCAAGGTGGCGCAGTATCTGGAACGCGAATACTCGCCGGCGCGCTTGCCCTACCCGCAACGCCGCGTGGGCGCGAAAGGCGAAGGCCGCTTCCAGCGGATCTCCTGGGACCAGGCGCTGGATGCCATCGCTCTCCGCCTCAAGGCCGTAGCCGCCGAGTTCGGCCCGGAGGCCATTCTGCCCTACAGTTACGCCGGAACCATGGGCCTGCTCAACGGCGCCGGTATGGACCGGCGGTTCTTTCACCGCCTGGGCGCTTCGCGGCTCGACCGCACCATCTGCTCGTCGGCGGGCGGCGCGGGCCTGACCCAAGCGCTGGGCCTGCGCTACGGCACCGAGCCCGAGCAGTTCCGCCATTCCCGCCTGATTATCGCTTGGGGCGCCAACATTCTCGGGACCAACGTGCACCTGTGGCCGTTCGTGATGGAGGCGCGGCGCCAGGGAGTCGAACTTTACACCATCGATCCGCGCCGCAACCGCACCGGCGCCGCCGCCGACAAGCACTTCTTCATCAACCCCGGCAGCGACGCCGCCCTGGCCCTCGCCATGATGCACGTCATCGCCGGCGAGAACCTGCACGATGCCGATTATGTGGCGCGCCATACCGAGGGCTTTGAGGAACTCCGCCGCCGGGTCCGGGAATGGACCCCTCAGCGGGCCGCGGAGCTGACCGGCCTGGCGGCGGAAGAGATTGTCGGGCTGGCGCGGGAATACGCCACCACCCGGCCCGCCGCCATCCGGCTCAACTACGGCATACAGCGCAGCGAGCGCGGCGCCATGGCGGTGCGGGCGGTGGCGCTGCTTCCCGTGCTGGTCGGATCCTGGAAAGAAATCGGTGGGGGCATGCAGCTTTCCACCTCCCAGGCGTTCCATCTGAACCGCGCCGGATTGGAGCGCGCCGACCTCCAGCAGATAGCGCTCGGCCGCGAGGCGCGCCTGGTGAACATGACGGAACTGGGGCGCGCCTTGAGTGAAACCGTGCAAGCGCTGGTGGTCTACAATTCGAATCCAGCCGCCATCGCTCCCAACCAGAACGCCGTGCTCAGCGGATTGCGGCGCACCGATCTGTTTACGGTGGTCCTCGAGCAGTTCCAGAACGATACCGCCGACTACGCCGACTACCTGCTGCCGGTGACCACCTTCCTGGAGCATACAGACCTCTACTTGGCATACGGCCACTATTACTTGCAGCTCGCGCGCCCCGCGCTGCCCGCGCCCGGCGAGGCCAAGTCCAACGTCGAGATCTTCCGCCTGCTGGCCGAGCGCATGGGGTTCGACGACCCGTGCTTCCGCGACACCGAAGACGACATGATCCGCACACTCCTCGATTCCCCCCATCCGTTTGTGCGCGGCATCACGCTCGAAGAGCTCGAGCGCCAGCGGTTCGTCCGGCTGCACATCCCCCAACCGTTCCTGCCCTTCGCCTCCGGCGGCTTCGGGGGGGTGCCCTCTGGCCCGGCGGAAAATGCCATTTCCACGCTGAGACGCTGGACTACGCGCCGCCCCAGGAATCGCGGCATGGCGACCCAGCCCTGCGGCGGAAATACCCGCTCGAGCTGATTTCCCCGAAAAACGACGACAGCATGAATTCCACCTTCGGCCATCGCGACGCGGTGGACCTCCAGACCGCCGCGCTGCACCTCGCCGCCGCCGATGCCGCGCGGCTGGGCATCCGCACCTCCGACCAGGTGCGTGTGTACAACGATCGCGGTTCCTGCCTGCTGCTGGCGCGCGTGGACGATACCGTGCGGCCGGGCGTGGTTTGCGCCCCCTCCGTCCGCTGGGGCAAGCGCTCGCCCGGAAAGCGCAACGTGAACGCGCTGACCTCCGAGCGGCTTACCGACGCCGGCGGCGGCCCTACATTTTACAGTTGCCTGGTTCAGGTGGAGAGGTGGGGCATGCTTTAGCTTGCCCTCTTAACTGCATTTATGAAACGGTGCCCTAAATGACTAACGCATTTCCTCCGGAGCCTCGCCGCGCCTTGCGCTGGTGCTGCTCCGTGCTCTTAGTGGCGCTGGCCTTTGCGCCGCTGGGCTGCAAGCGCAAGCAGACCGTTGTCCAACCGGCCGGCAAACAGGCGCCGCGCATGGCGTTGACCATTCACATGGGAGACCCCAAGACCGCCACCCAGCTCATCAGCGGCTTTTACGGAATCGAGCAGGACGCCTGGCGCTGGACCGGGCGGCGCTTCAGCCTGGCGCTCGCTCCGCCGTCCGGCGCGGTGCAGAAAGGCGCCACTTTGCAATTGCGGCTGACGGTGCCGCCTGTGATCATCGAAAAGCTGAAGACTATTTCGCTCTCCGCCACCATCGGCGGCAGCACGCTTTCGCCCGAAACCTACACCCAGCCTGGAGACTATACGTACACGCGCGACGTGGCCCCGGCGCTTCTCGCGGGCGAAGCCGTGCGCGTGGATTTCCAACTGGACAAATCCATGCCGCCCAGCGCCGCCGACCTGCGCGACCTCGGCGTGGTGGTGCTGAGCGCCGGCCTGGCGTTGAAGTGAAATAGCATTCACCGCATCGGCATGAAGGCATCCACATCCACGATGGAGTCTGTCGCCGAAGGATGGCGCTTATTCAGCACACGCACCACCGCGATGTGTCTGCCGCTGCCCAGTCCGGTGAACGTAGTACTTGCCTGCCAGTTCACTTCAGGATTATACAGGTCGATTGTTCCCCGGCTTGACTCATCGATGATGATCTCGGCAATACCTCGGTTGTGGGCCCTGGTATAGACATATTTCAGCCCCGATCCTTCAAAAGCAATTGTCACCGACGCATCGGCTTCGTTTGTGTAAGTGATGGTGCTCTCGATGGCCTGTGGGAAACGCTGCGATTGCCAGTCTCCTGCCCAGCACAGTTGCGAACTCGAATCATCGATTACGCCCGGCACGGAGACCGGCGGGGGGCAGGGATCGGGCGGCCGCGGCAGTTCGGCGAGTTTCCCGCCAAGGTAGCTGAAAACGTGAGTGTAAGCGCGAGCATGAGGGCGATTCCTGGCCGAGTCAACCCGAATTCCGGCGTCGTTGTACAACAGCTGGAGCGCGAACGGAAGAAACCACTGATCCCCGGCGAATGGATCGTCGACAAACAGGATCTGCGCTTTGGGCGGCATGCTGGGGTACAGGCGCCTGACCTCCGTCACCACCCCTCGCCAGTCCTGGTTGGCTCTGAGAAGGTCCGGCAGAACAACCGCGCGTCTGGATTCGTGCGCCCACGCCAGTCCGGCCATAGTCAGGCCAAAGACCAGAACTTGCTCTAGCCGGACAAGTGCCGGCTGCCGCCGCGCCAGAGCCGCGCTCACTCGCGCCATGAGCACACCGCCGTATAGAGCCATCCCCAACATGGGTAGGTACAAAACGAAGCCCGAGCGCGCTGGAAGTACCCCCACTGGAATAAGAGTCACAATCCAAAAGCATAAACCGAACACCATGGCTCGACTGCGAAGCAGTGCCGCCAGTAGGGCCATCGCCGCCCAAAGACAGAGCAACCCCGGTACACTGAACAGGTCCGGCGAGTAAAGCAACATGCCCTGGTATCTTGCACAGGACCTCAAATAGTAGCTCAGCGAAAGCGTCGGCTGATAGAGCGGATTATCGCTCATAACGTTCCGCCCAAACACGCGGTACGAAAGCGATGCCGCGGTCAGCAGTGCCGTCAAAAAGAGCGGAAGCAGGCGATTCGCCAGACGGCGCCAGCCGCCTTGAAACGGCTGGAAGCACACTTCATAAAGGGCCAGCACCACGGGGATCGTGCATGCCATCTCCTTGGATTGAAGCGCGAACAGAGTCATCACCAGCAGACCAACCAGCGCCATCGCCGGCAGCCCCCCGTCGCGAGTTCGGAATTTGATGTAGAGGCTGAGCGCCAGCAGGAAGAATGTGTAGCACAGTATGTCGTAGATCGTGCCAGTGTTGAAGTATAAGTCGGACATCTCGGCGTTATAGGCAAGGCCCAGCGTTCCGAGCAGAGCTGCTTCCATCGAGCCCGATAGCCTCGACAGCATACCATAGGACAGAATCAAGTTCGCCAGCAGAACCACAAAGCAGGCGTAACGAAAGGGTAATGGATTGAAGCCGAAGATCTGGTACAGCGTGCGATAAAACGCGCCACCCATGGGACGATACGCCGCGGTCATTGGCTTGAAGATATCCAGGATGACTTTAGACAGCGGCTCGGTAAAGTAGCCGTGGAGATGCCGGATGTTCATCACATCGTCCCCGGTGAAATAGGCGCCCAGTCCATCCCCGGCAAAGCACAGGAAGAACGCGGCAATGGAGACCAGTGCGACCGTCGCCACCACGCCTCGCTGCCACGAATTCGGGCGAAACTCAGGGCAAGCTGTAGAGATGCGCCCCCCCTTGTTTACCAACCTCACGGATTCCCCATTCGGCCGCGTTGCGCTGTAGATCGTCGGCGCCGATCTCGCCGTCGAATGCCAGGACGTAATCGATTCCCCGCCGCTTCAGCTCGGCGGCTGCCGCTGCTCGGAGGCCGATTGGCCGCTCGGTCACGCTCATCTGCGGAGCCTGAGCGAGCAGCTTCCACCTGCCGGAAGCGTCGCGGCCTTCCAGCCGCAGGCGGATTCCGGGCTGGTCCGGGGCGGTCTGAATTACCAGGGCGTCAGCCTGCCTGGGATGACCAAAGTCGACTTCCACCCACTGCCCCGGCGTGATCGTTTCACCGCAGATCCAGAACGTGACCAGGGAATTGTCGAATGCCTGGTCGATTCCCCAAGAATACGGGTGGGCACGCACGCGCCACTCCGGCCCACGCGGTATTTGGTTAGGGCCATCATACACACGAAGCTCGTGAATGTGCCAAAGATCCGTGCCGTAATTGGTTTGCGTCACTCTTAGAACCCTCAACGGCTGCCGCGGAAAGGAAAACCGCATTTCGATCGTGGGCGCCGATTGGGGCACGTATGCGGTCCACAGGATGCCGCCGCTGACACGGTTCTCGGCCGATTGGTACGCCACTAACATCTTGCGCGAGGTGTAGGCTTCCGGAGGGGCTGAAAATGCAAAAATCGTCGCCCCGGGCGGCGTGGTCCGTTCCACCATGCGTGCCACGCCATAATTGGGCAGGCGTCTTTCGAGATACTCCTCTTCAGGTTCGATCCGCAGCGCTTCTTTCCAGGGAATCGAGTTCAAGCGCCATGCTCCTGGCTGGCTGTACCTGGGAATGACAGCCGGCCAGGAGATTACGCTGTGCGCCACCGCCACCGCGATCGCCAGCGCGGGAACGCGCCGCAATGCCAGCATCATGGCCAATGCCAGGAAGGGCAGCGGTGGGATCAAGAATCGAGTCCCGATATTGCTGAAGTAAAAAGCCCCGAATACCACTGCCGCGGCCAGCAGTCGCCGTCCCTGGCGATTCCAGAGAGCCAGCAGTGCCACGGGCGAAAGTAAGAACACCGGTCCGGCCAATCCGGACAGCGAACCGCGGACCGTCACTTCCATGGGAATCTGCCAACGGCTCTTCAGGTTGTACATCGCGAAGTGCTGCATGTACTCGTCTTCAGCCGCGGGCATGATGTAAGGATTCGGAAACAGCCTGTTGAAGAATGGCGAGACCGGATTGTCAACCCAGACCCAGTTCTTCGCCATCCATGGAACCACCATGAGAGAGGCGCACAAAGCCACCGCCGCGACATCCCGCACTCGCCGGCTCTTCCACCCCACGAATGCCAGCGCGTACGGCACAGCTAGCGCCGCCATGTACTTAATCGCATAGCAGAAGCCAGCCAGTAGTCCGATGACTAACAGGAGCCGTTCCTGCCGCTCGCGATCCCAACGCTGCAGCATGGCAAATAGTGTGAAGCCGGCGGCCGCCAGGGCCACATCGTTGTACGCGCTGGTGCCGTCGATTCCCACTACGGGACTTGCGAAGACTATCAATCCCGCGCAGGCGGCCATAAGCGGAAACCCTTCGCGCTGCCCGTAGCGGAACATCTGCCACACTAGCGCCAGCAGAAAGGCGAAATGCGTCATCGCCGCCGCCGAATGCTTCCCGAAGGCAAAAGCCAACAGAAAAAGCATCTCGACACCCTGGGAAAGGCTGGCATACATATTCCATGTAATGCGAGTGAACCCGTGCTCCCGCAGATAGCGGCTCACTAAACCGAGGTGATAGGCCGCCCCGTCGGGACTCACCTCCGGAGCCATGGAGTTGAAAAAATACAGAATAAAATAACATCCAAATATCAGAAAAAACACTCCCATCAGCCATCGGCTTCCCATGATCGCCTGAGACTCCGTGGATGACCCATGCCGGCCGAGAACCAAAACCACCAGCCCCGCTGCAAGGAAAACCGGCGCATAGGCCAGCTTCAGAATCGAGAGCGCAAATATGCCTGCGCTCAGCACCGCCGCGCCGCTCACGAAAGCCGTGGCCCAGCCGTCGCAACTGGGCCCCATGAGGAGACGGCCACATCCTACGGCCACCGCCACGGTGAACAGCGCACCGAACAGAATGGCAAACGCCTGCAATCCAATCTCCCCTCCTGATTATGCCCTACGCCCCCGGCCTGAGGCGGCCGGCCGATGGTAAAGTGATGTGTGGATGCACTGCGACTTTCCTCGAAGTGCCAATGAGTTCCTGCAGCGAGGCGAGATGTTTCGCGCCCAGTTGCAGGCTCTCAAACATTGCCTGACTGTGCCCGATTATGGATGGTACCCCTACGATTCGCTTTCCGCACTGGGGATATTGACCAGGCTGATTGAGCCGGTCTTCGAAGACGTTGCCGAGGCCCTTTCCTCGGGTCCGGTCGCCGACCTTGGCTGTGCCGACGGGGACCTGGGTCTCTTCTGTGCGCGCCTCGGTGGGCAGGTGGACGCCATCGACCATCTGGAGAGCAGCTTCAATCAAATGCGTGGCATTGATGTTCTCCGGGAGGCGCTGGGCATATCATTAGACGTTCATGACATCGACCTCGACGGGCCCTTTCACCTTCCCCGCCCCGATTACAAATTCGTGTTCTTTTTGGGCACGCTGTATCACCTCAAGAACCCCTACTACGTGCTCGAGAACCTGGCATCGCACGCCGACTGGTGTGTCTTGAGCACCAGGATCGCTCAAGTGACGCCGCACCAGACCCAAATTGAAGAAGAGCCCGTCGCTTATCTGCTCGATGCCCGGGAAGCCAACAACGATCCCACCAATTACTGGATATTCTCCCCGGCTGGATTGCTTCGGCTTCTATCCCGGGCGGGATGGACCGTGTTCAGTCACGAACGCATCGGACAGAGACTGAATTCCGATCCCATCCACCCAGAGGCCGATGAGCGGATGTTTGTTTTGCTCAAGAGCCGGCCCCGGCACCCCGGCCTGCTCGTCCGCGCATTGCACGGCTGGTATGCGCCGGAAAACGATCGATGGCGATGGACCGCGAAGACTTTCGCCCTCGAAGTCGTGCCTCCGGCGGACGGCGCCCTGTCGGAATTTGCGTTGCGGTTCGAGGTCCCTGAGCGGCTCCTGGAAGTGGAACGCCGGGTGCGAGTGACTTGCATGATAGAAGGCGTTCCAGCGGGGGCGGTAACCTGTACGAAGGCGGAGACCCTGGAGTTTCGCGGCCGATTCCCGAACCTGTCCACAAGACGCGCCATCCGGCTCGATTTCACGGTGGAGAGCAGCTACTCGCCCGCCGGTGGGGATGTTCGTGAACTGGGCGTCATCGTGCCCCTCCTGGAGAAATCGCCGGGGAATCGGGATCGCATTCCGTTCCGTATTTCGTAGCCTGGCCCCACGAAACGGTACACCTCGTATACCGGCCGGCCCCATCCGTCGGGAATGACGGCCATCATCTCGCGCTCGTAACCCGAATCCGCCGCGTACTTCAGCAGCTTGCCGTTCACGCCCTGGAAGAATTCGTAATCCTTGGTGTGCGCGATGAAGACGTGGCTCGGCTCCGCGATCACGCGCTTGAGGTAGTCGCGGTCCTCCCGGCTTAGCTCGGGTTTCCTGATGGGGTCCGTGCCCATGTTGAGCGGCAGTTTGCCACGGTTGAGCAAGCGTAGGCTGTCCATAATGCCCCAATCCGCGCAGAATATGCCTTTGGACGGGACCCCTTTCATGTAGTCCGAAAGCGTGAAAATGGCGTCCGTCCAGTTCTGCGTGCCGCCGTTTCGCAGCATGAGGACATAGTATTCATTCGTTACCAGGGCCCCGGAAACCATCAGCACCACCAGCACCGCGGCCACTGATGGAATTCCGGCGCGGCCCAGCCTTCTCGACGCCGCCGCGAAGGACACCGCGATCACCATCTCCGGGAACGGCCACAAAAGAATGGCGTGGTGTACGCTGCCTCCGGCGTTGGCGGTGACCGCCATCTGCGCCCACGCCACCGCCATGGCGATGAGCGCGAACAGGATGGTCCGTAACGCCTGGCCACGCGCCAGCGGTGCCAGCAGAAGCGCTAGCGCGAAGGCGTACAGCATCAGGTTATGCCGTGGATGACCAGCCAGTGACGAAATTTGGACAGAAGCCTTCTGCAGCCCGCCTTCCGGTTGGTGGGGCGCGGGCGTTTGCCAGTCTTCGTTCACCAGCCAGCCGAACAACCCCTGGCCATTCGCTGTGTTCATGAGTTGCCGGGCCTTGAGGGGAATGTCGCTGGTATCGCGCACCATGTTGGAGCGAAACGTCACCAGTTTCTCATCGATGTTGTAAATAATGAGCGGCAGAGCCCCCACAGCGAAAGCCAGCGCGCCCGTCGCCACCCGCCGAATCGTAGTCACGCCCAATATTTGGCGTCGAAAAGTCAGAATTCCGGCCACTCCTATTCCTGTTAACATCCATGCTGCCAAGGCTTTATCCCACATTGCCAGGCCCAGGAGGAAGAACCCCCCCGCCAGGGCCAGGTCTTTACTCGTCTGGTAGAATCGGATTAGCAGGAGCAGTCCTGCCACCAGCAGCAGATGTTGCAGCGCCACCGGCCCCCAGTCGAAGCAGGTGGTGAGCAGATATAGCGAATCCACAGCCAGCAAACCGCATCCAATAATAGCGGCGCGCGCGCCGGCCACCCTGCGCAGCAGCAGGAAGAATAGCCAGACACTGGCTACGCCGGCCAGCAGCACCGGATCGCGCAGCGCCGAAACCCCCGTGCCGAAGGCGCGGAATATCGGGCTATAGATCCAGGCTTTCAGGGTCCCCAGGTAGCTCATCTGCATGAGCGCCACCCGGGAGTGCCCAATGTGCAGCATGAAGGCCACCGCGCGAGGCTCGTACAGGGCCGAGGCGAACAGGGCTTCGTCATTTTGAACGCCCAGGTGCGGGACCAAGGCCCGCCCCGCGAGGAAGAAATACAGGCAGGCGGCCCCAGCCCACAGGCTGCCATACACTCTGTGAGGATGACCACTCATAATTCTTTTGCGAATTGCAAGAGAGATGGTAGCATCCAGCCGATGAGAGGGTGGAACATGCGGGACTTCGAGCGAAATCGAGAGTTTTTTCAGCCTCTCTGGCTTTGGCATGATAATTGCACTGGGTCGTCTCGTATGACCGTCGCTGGGTTGTTGCACGGCGGGCGAAATGGCCCTTTCGAGGGAGCCTCGGAGGTGAAACTTTCAGTGCGATATTTCGTCTATACAGTTACTGGGAGCGACGCGCAAAGACAACAAATCAAAAGACAAGGTCGCGTCGAATAAGGAGATGGGAAATGAACAAGACCGAACTTGAAAAACATAAAGCCGTACTCGAGGCCAAGCGGGCGGAACTGTCTGTGGGCCTCAGGAACCGAGCCGACATCGCCATCGAAAAGACCCCCGACGCCTTGGATGAAGTGCAGCTCGCGGGAGAGCGCGAGCTGGCCATCCGCAATCTGGACCGTGAATCCAGCCTGCTTCGCAGCGTGAGAGGCGCCCTGGCCCGCATCGCCGACGGCAGTTACGGGATCTGCCTGCATTGCGAAGAGGAGATCAAACCCAAGCGCCTGGATGCCGTGCCGTGGACCAAGTACTGCATCCGCTGCCAGGAGGCTGCCGACCGCCACGAATTCGAGTCCGAGTCGGCCGAAACGTTGGACCAGCTCCTAGCCAACGCTGCCTGACGTACCGGACCATCCCAGGGCGCGAGAGAGCTCGCGCCCTTCGTGTCTGTGGCGGCACGCACGAGTGCGTGCGCCACGGTTTAGTTGCCGCTCACCGGAAACGTCACCACGTTGCTGACGTACACGTCCTGCGCGATGGTCAGCGTGGTATCCGCGTTGGTTCCCAGGCCCGAGTTCAAGTGCAGAACCACCTGAAAGATTCCCACCGATCCCGGCAGCAGCGAGGCCGAGAGCACGTCCGCCGTGCTGCCGCCCGCCAGCGAGGAGACAAAGCTCACTGGTACCGTATTCGGGCTGCCCGGCGGGTACTCCATGCCCGTCTGGATGAGATTCTTGGTGGCATCCGTGCCCACTGGCAAGCCTAGCCCTGTGGCATACACGTAAACCATCTCTCCGGCCAGCGCCGGGTTTTGGAGGGTCACCGGAGTCCCCGCCACATTCGAGCAGCACAGCGTGCTCCCGATGGCCGTCATGATCACGCTGGAGCCGTCGCTGGAACTGACCGCAAACGGAATATTATCCCCCTCCGGACCCTGAACCCGGGCCGTCAGAAGGATGCGGTCGAACACTCCCGCACGGCTGGCCGTCACCTTGGGATCCTGGTTAATGAGGTACACCAGGGCGTCCCGGATGCTGTCCAGCGTGTCGCCGCTCTGCACCGTGTACGTGTAGGAGCGCTCCTCGATCGTCACCGTGGCGGCGTCGCCCGCGTTGGCCGTGCCGTCCACCGAAATCACCCCGGTGGCCACATTGGAGCCATGGTAAACCAATCCCAACGTGGCTGAAGGAAGCACCGGGTCCGGCTTCCCTGATTGCGCGTAAATCCCGGGATTCTGCCCCACGATGGTGACCGCCACCGGCGTCGTCGCCACTACGCTGCCATCGCTCTGGACCGATCGCACAAAAGCATTCACGCTGGTGGTATCGTTCACTTCCCACGGAACCTGCGCCGTGATCTGCGTGGGCGTAACCGAGAACAGCGGCGCATGAATGCCATTGAAATACACCTCGGTGCCCGCCAACTCGTTGGGTAACTGGGTCTGCGTCGGGTCCGCCGACGCGCTCCCCGCCGACAGGTTGGTGCCCATGATCGACACCACCGTCCCCGCCGCCACACTGGCCGCGTCTCCGCCACCGGTCAGGTTCGCGCCCGCCGCGGTCGCGCTGATCTGGGCGGCGCTGTTGGCCGAAGAAGGCGTGGCCGACGCGAAATAGGTGACGTTGTTCCCGTTCGGTCCCAACGTCCGGGCGGTCAACAGTATCGTCCCGTCGGGCGTATCCGCGCTGACCAGCACGTTGGGATCGCCCGCCCCGTTGTTGGAGCTGATAATGGCGGCAACCAGGCCGGCAATCACGTCGTTCACCACCACACCGCCAATCGTGTCGGTGAACGAGTCGGTCGATTTAACCGTGTACGTGTAATTCGCGCCGCCTATGGTGGTCGCGTTGCCCGCCGAGTCGGTGCTGGCCGTGCCGCCGACGTTGATGGTCACCACGTCGCCCGCCTGGATCGACCCGCTGACCGTCACGCTTCCGTTGGCATAAATGGCCAGGCTGGCGGCGTTCACCACACCCTGGTAGGGAACCGTGTTCGCGCCCATCGAGTAGACCGTGATCCGCCGGTTGTACGCGTCGCTGACGTAGAGGTTGGTCCCGTCCCAGGCCAGCGACATCGGCGTGCGCAGCGAATCCGCCGCGTCCGATGCCTGGTTCACCGTGCCGCCGATCTGGCCGATGATTAAATCCGCCGCCTGGGCGTTCTGCGTCGGAATCT
This sequence comes from Bryobacterales bacterium, assembly GCA_963768385.1. Classification (GTDB taxonomy): domain Bacteria; phylum Acidobacteriota; class Terriglobia; order Bryobacterales; family Bryobacteraceae; genus Fen-178. The sequence continues at coordinate 578,923 of CAVYHQ010000006.1, read as the reverse complement.
GGTTGAACACCAGCAGCCGGTCGTTGCCGCCATCGGCGATGAACAACCGGTTGGCGGCGGCCAGCGCGAAGCGCGGGAAGCTCACGGTGTAGTTGCAGTAGTTGGGGTAGGTCGGGTTGTTGTCGCCGTCCACGCCATTGGAAACGGTGCACAACACCGCCGTCTCTTTGTCGGTGGTGTCGCTGGTGGAGGTGGCTGCCGTCCCGCTGTACGCGTTGTTGGCTACCGAGCTCACCATATCCGGCTGGCCGATTTCCACGTCCGCGGGCGCAGCGTTGGCCGTGGGAATGCTATTCCAGATGAGGACGCGGTTGTAGCCCAGGTCCGTCACGAACAGATGCACCCCGTCCGAGGACACCGCCACCGGGTTCAGCAGGTTGCTCGCCGTCGCCGAGGTGGTCTGTGCGGCCAGGTTTGGCTGGATGGCAGTGGTGAAATTCGGCTCTCCTAGTACCACGTCGGCGGCCGCTCCGTTGGAGGTGGGAATCTGGTTGTAGATCAGGACGCGGTTGTTCTGCGTGTCCGCCACGTACAGCTTCCCATTTTGAATCCACACCCCCTGCGGCCCGCGCATGGATTTCGCGGTGGGAGTATCGTTGGGCGGCAGGCCCGAGCTGACGAAATCCGGCTGCCCCACCACTACGTCGGCGGGCGCGTCATTCGTGGTCGGGATTCGGTTCCAGATCAGGACGCGGTTATGGTCGGTATCGGCCACCACCAGGTGAACGCCGTCGGAAGCTACCGCGGTGGGCAAACGTAAATTGTTCTGCGAGGCCGTGAGGTTCTCCGTGGTCGTGGTGAAATCCGGTTGCCCCAGCACCACCGTGGCCTGGCCCAGGCAGACCGGGCACTTGCGATTGTACGACAGCGCCGCCGTGGGGCTGGGCAGTTGGCTGGAGAGGCCCCCAAACAGCAGAACCCGGTGGTTCGACGGGGCGGCGCCTACATAGTTCGAGTCCGCCACGAACAGAGTGTCGGCGGCATACGCCAGGCCGCTCACGCCCCCCACAACGGTGTCGCTCGAATTCGGATCCTGGCTGGTGAACGTGGTCTGCCCGATCACCAACCTCGCGGCTTGCCCTGTACTGAAATCGGCGGCGCTCATGGCCGCCGCGCAGAGAATCATTACCGAGATGCACTTCATGCGCAATATCAATGGATGCGTAACGATGCGGATTGTAATTATCGATTATAGCAAGCGCCGCCGCCGCCGTTTCCCCTTTCGCCAGTGATGCCCCATCGCCACACCCCGTGCGTAATTCGCACGCCGGCACCCCCCAAGTTCCATCCTTCGCAAGCACATCCGGGACTCCCCCGGATCGCAGCGGAGATTCGTGCACGGGCAGGGCCAACCCATGCGATCCCGCATTTCCGTTTTGACGCCCGCCCAGCCCGTTGCTAGACTCCAGGTTTACACTCGCATCCAAGGAGACACCGATGAGCGCGCCGCCTTCGCCCGCGACCGAAGCCGCCACCTACAGCAGGATTACCTGGCGCCTGATGCCCTACCTTTTCGTCTGCTACATTCTCGCCTACGTGAACCGCGTGAACGTGGGTTTCGCCAAGATCCAGATGCAGCAGGACCTGAAGATGTCCGACGCCGTGTACGGTCTCGGCGCGGGCATCTTCTTTATCGGTTATTTCCTGTTCGAAGTGCCCAGCAACGTGGTGCTGCGCAAGATCGGCGCAAGGTTCTTGCTGGGGCCCATCATGATTTTGTGGGGCCTGGTATCGGCCGCCACCATGTTCGCCAAGGGGGCCACCAGCTACTACGTGCTCCGCTTTCTGCTGGGCGCCGTGGAATCGGGCTTCTTTCCGGGTGTGATTCTGTTCCTCACGTTCTGGTATGCGGCCCAGCACCGCGCGCGCATGATGGCCATTTTCATGAGCGCCGTTCCGATCTCCGGCCTGCTGGCGGGTCCGCTCTGCGGCTGGATCTTGAAAGACCTCCAAGGGGTCCATAACCTGGCGGGGTGGCAGTGGCTGTTTCTGATGACGGGCCTCCCCTCTTCCATTGCCGGCCTGGTGACCCTGTTCTTCCTCACTGACGAACCTGCGCAGGCCCATTGGCTGAGCGCCGACGAAAAAAAGATGGTGCTGGCGCGCCTCCACGAAGAAGAGCAAACCAAGACCGGCCAGCGAAGCCACAAGCTGGGGGACGCCTTTCGCAGCCCGGCCGTCTGGCTGCTTTGCCTGGTCTATTTCGGAATCACCGCGGGCAACTACGGCATCGGCTTCTGGCTGCCGCAGGTAATGAAGGACACCCTCACCCAAGACCCCGTGGCCATCGGCTGGCTGTTCACGATTCCCTCGGCGGTGACGGTCGTCGCGATCTTCTTCGTCGGACGGCATTCCGACGCTACCGGCGAGAGGCGCTGGCATTTCGCGTTGTCCTGCATTCTGGGAGCGTGCGCCTTCGCGGCCAGCGCCATCCCGGGGATTCCCGGACCCCTGGGCTTTGCCGCGCTGACTCTGGCCAATGCCGGGGTCCTGTGCGGCTTCACGGTGTTCTGGTCGCTGCCCACCGCGCTGTTCTCGGGCACCGCCGCGGCCGCCGGAATCGCCTGGATCAATTCCGTGGGCAACTTGGCCGGCTATGCCAGCCCCCACGCGGTGGGCGTCATTCGCGACAAAACCCACAGCATGACGCTGGCTCTGCTGGCGCTGGCCGCGGCTATGCTCACCGCCGCCCTGGTCTCGCTCTTTGTGACGCGCCACGCCGCGCGTGACCGCTGACCGCTCCTTACACCCGCCGCGCGCCAACCCCAAAGTGGTACACCAGCGCACCCGCCCCCACCGTCGCCAGCGCGGTCAGCGACGCCGCCGGCTGCCAGATCACGCCGTAGACCATCATGCACATCCCCACCAGGATATAAGAGGCCGGAATCAGCGGCCAGGCAAACTGGAGCGCGCGCAGCCGCTGCCATCCCGGACGCCTGCGCCGGAACACGAACACCGAAGCTACGGACAACACCGTGAACAGCGTCAGGCTGAATCCGATGTAACTCACCAGTTGGGGAAACGGTGTGAGCGTAATGACCATGGCGCATAGGCCCTGGCTCAAGATGGCGTTGACCGGCGTGTGCCAGTGCGGGTCCACCACCGCCGCCGCGCGGAAGAACGCCTTGTTCTTGGCCATCGCGTAGTACACTCGCGGACCGATGGTCACCATGGCGTTCACTGTGGAGACGATCGAAAGCGCCATCAGCGCGGAAAAAGTGCCCGCTATTTTGGCCCCGAACAGGTTCGAGGCGGAAAGCGCGCCGATGGCGATCACGCCTTTCATGCTTTCGAGCCGCGTGGCGTAAATGAAAACCATGTTCAGCCCCAGGTACAGCGCCGCCACGATGGCAGTGCCCGCGGCCAGTGCCGCCGGCAGCGTTCGCTCCGGCCGGCGCACTTCCTCCGCCACGTAGGTGGCGGCGTTCCATCCGCTGTAACCGAACATCACCCACAGCAGGCTCACAATGAACTGCGCCGGCAAGCTCACCGTGGAGGTGCGAACGGCGGGCTCGGAGAAGTGGCTCCAACTCCCCGTGCCCGCGGCGAACCCCAGCAGCACAAAGCCGGCGATCACCATCAGCTTGGTGGAAGTGAGCACGTTCTGCACTTTGGCCGTGCGGCCCACGCCCAAGCAGTTCAGCATGGTGAAGGCGGCAATCAGCCCGCAGGCCGCCAGTTGGCCTCCGCCCAGGCGCAGCGAAAACGCCCCCGAGCCGATCACCAGCGTCGCGTTAGCCTGTCTCAGGCTGGGGAAGAAGTATCCCAGGTAGTCGGAGAACGCCAGTGCCGCGGCCGCAATCGGCGCTGAAAAGCCCGCGAAGAACGAGACCCAGCCGCTCATGAAGCCCCACTCCGGGCCGAAGGCATGGGTCAGGTAAACGTACTCTCCGCCGGAGCTGGGGAAGTTAATGCCCAGCTCGGAATAGCTCAGCGCGCCTGCAAAGGCGAACAAGGCGCCCACGCCCCAGCAGGCCAGAATCAAGCTGGCGCTGCCCAGATCGCCCGCCATGAAACCAGTGGTGGCGAAGATGCCCGTCCCCACCATGTTCGAGATCACCAGCGCGGTCGCGCTGAAGAAGCCCAGTTGCCGAAGCAGCCCGGGCTGGAGGCCTTGCGTTTTCAGGTTGGCCATTCGGGACCTAGTGCCATATTATGCCACCGGTCCCGGCAGCGCGCGGGATCACTGCGCCAGGCGCAAGATTGCCGAGGCCACGGTTTGGAATGCAAGGGCCAATCCGTTGGTGTCGGCGGCAGACTCATATAGGCCGGTCTGCCAGTTTGCATTATGGTTGCCGGAATCCTTCGTGTTGGCCATCCTCTTCAGCAAAGCTGTGTCTACGCCGCCGTTGCCGGTATAGCCGATGGTGTAGATCGTCACGTTCATGTTGGTGTCGGCCAGGATTCTCTGGGCCGCATTATCCGTGGCGTTCCAGCACGCAATCGCGAGGTGATACCCGTTGCTGAGATTGGTTGCACTGTAGGCGGTGTGGAAGTTGGCGTAGGCTACCGAGGCCTGGTAGGCTGTGCCTTCGCTCGTGCTGTTGCCCCAGTAATCCTGCGGTGGGATCTGCCGGAGGTCGTTCAGATCACCGTTGCTTTGCGTCGCTTGCAGGTATTTGCAGCCATCGACTGGCTTGCTCGGGTTAATCAGATCCATGTCACCGGTCGGGTGTTGCATCCAGTAGGCCGCGGTATTGCTGTCGTTAGGGGAGTTGGCCAGTTGATAAAGGCCCGATCCATACCCCAGGTCACTAGGCATCCCCCATGCCCCGAGCCAGCCAATCATTTGAGTGGTGGTGTCGCCCACCGTCCCCGGGTTGTAGGTGCACTTGCACTGCGTGCATACTCCGGCGCTGAGGCTGCACGGCTTGAGTGAGTTGCTGTCCGGCAGGTTGCTGGGATCGTTCAGGTTTGCGGACATCCCCGTCGGCACGCCATCCGTGAACAGAACAATCGCATTGAGCCTGGTAGGATCCTTGTCTATGTTGTTGGCCTTCTGCAGTTCCAGGTAAGCTAGCCACAGCCCTTCGGCCATGTTCGTAGCGCCGCCTGACTTGAGGTCGCCGATCATATCCAGCATGTCGCCACCGGCCTGTTCCGTCGCGAAGTTGGTATCGGGGCCGCCCAAGCTGGTGGGACTGGAATTGTAAGGTCTGGTAGTGGGGTATCCCACCACGCCGCTGTCGCTGTAGACCACCAGACCCAACTCGTCGTATCCCGCTATGAAACCGTTCGTGAATTGCTCCGCCAAGCCCTTAAGCGAGGCTAGCTCATCCTGCATGGAACCGGAACGGTCGAGCACCAGTTCCACGCGCGTCTCCTTGCGGGTGGCGACGGCGCTGGCCGCCACTAAAGTTTGACTTTGCCCCAGAATTCGCATGAACAGGAGCGGCACATCGACCGTCGCCGAGACCGTGATCGTATTGGAGGTGAACGTCTTCGTGAACGAAATGTTCGGAGTAAGATTGGTGGTGCCCCAGAAGCCGGTGGGGAAGTTCGCGTTCAAGAACTCCCCGGCGATCTCCGTGGTATTCGCGTTGGTGCCCAGCAGGCGTCCCGCGCCCAGCGCGGCCCCGTCCACCGCGCTCGACAGTTTCGCCTGCACAATGTACAGCATGCTCGCATCGATTGCCAGGCCCACGAGCGGAACGAGCAACGCCGGCACCATCGTCGTGAACAGGATGATGGCCGACCCCCGCCGGCGGCCTCCGCGATGGAAACTTGCACGCATGGTTCCTCCTCTCGAAACGTCAGAACAACCCATAGGAATACGTCGCATGCAGCCCTATGTAAGGAGGCATGCTGAATGCCTTTGCCGCGGCCTCGGCCACATACAGCATTTGGCCGGATGGCAAGCCGGATACAACCCCGTTCACGTTGGAATATGGGTTGATGGAGCTGAATGTAGCCACCGCGCCCGCCTTCTTTACATAATCCGAAAGCGAGATGTTTCCCGTGATCGGGTTGACCGTCACGCCCGACGGGCCGCTGGTCAGCGGACTGCCCATATTGCTCGTGCGGACGCTCGCATTCCCGATCTCCAGCCGCTGCGTAAAGACCCATTGGCCCAGGTTCGTGCATCCACTCGGGTTGCCGTGTCCATCCACCGCCCCCGCCGCGGCACACGCGGCGACGTCCACGTAGGTTAATTTCGACAGAATCACCACCGCGGAACCCTGGCCGGCAGTGGTGCTCAATCCCAGGGTCGAGCCGACGTTCGCCAGAATGGTTTGATTGCCCGGTTGCGAAAAATCCAGGCCGCGCGCGTACATGTGCCCCGCATCCCGGGCGAGCTGGATGGTCTGCAGCGTGGCGATCATGTTGATTCCGGCCGCCCCCGTGCCCAACAGTAATGGCACCAGTACCATCGTGATAAAGGCGAATTCAATGCAGGCCGATCCTCGCAAGCTCGTGCCTCTCATAACCATGCTCCTAGGGCGCCGTCCCAATGCACGGCCGGACCACGCTCGACGCCGGCTCGATCAGATCGGCGGAGTACACACCCTGTATCACCAGCGGATTGCTGTCCGCTTGGGTTTTCCAGGAGAAAATTCGCGGTAGCAAGGGGTTCAGGGAGAAGTTTTGAACCGAGACTTGCATGATATTCCCCGGTTGGTCCCCGTCGGAGTTGGCGGAAACATCGGTAGCCGCGCTGTTGGAATTCGCCGGCGGCGGCTGAAAGTAGTGAACCTGTATCAGGGCCAGACCGGAGCTGCCGGCCAGCAGGCCCATGGCGTTGGCTTGAACCGTGCTTTTCACCGTGTCGGTGAGACACGCCCCTTGCGCCAGTTGTGTAGAAGTAAGGGTGATCCCGGTGCGCACGCCGACCCGGACGGCCCGCTGCAACGTGGCCTTCGCGAAAACCGCCCACGAAGTATCCACCAGGACCGTGACCATCGCCAGCAGAGGCAGCAACACCAACGTGAATTCCAGCGGCTCCGCACCCCTCGAACGAAAGGCTCGGGACCGGCGTCCGCTCTTCGCTCCGGCCCGTGGCTCAATCTGTGTCATTGCACCTGGCCTCCAACCTCTTGCCCCGCACTCCCCGCCAGAATCATGGCGCCAGCCAAGAAGCCCCACTCAGAGGCTTCCCCTTATCTGTGGATAACAAGGTCGGCAGCCATGCATCAAGCTGCCGAAGGTTAACTGGGGACTATATCCGCGGTTCCCAACGGCGGGCGCCGGCGGCGGTTGGACCTTGATTTAAAGTGTCCGTCGCGTAACATTGATTACATGCGACTCCTCGCCGCCTTCACGATTTCGCTCGCCGCATCCGCGCAACCGCCGCCTTTCACCCTCGACCAGGTTCTCAGCTCTGCCTTTCCCACGGGATTGACCGCCGCGCCCGCCGGCGGCAAGCTGGCCTGGGTCTCCAATGCCCAAGGTGTCCGCAACATCATGCTGGCCGAGCCTCCCGGTTATCAGGCCCGCAAGATCACCGCGTACACCGCCGACGACGGCCAGGAAATCGGGATTCTCGCCTGGACCCCGGATGCATCCGCCATCGTTTACGTGCGTGGCGACAGCGCCAATCGCGCCGGCGAATACCCCAATCCGGCCCTCGACCCGAACGGCGCCGAGCAGGACCTGTGGATCGTCGCACTGGACGGCTCTGCGCCCCGCAAGATCGGCGAGGGCAACTCGCCCGCCGTCTCGCCCCGCGGAGACCGCATCGCATTCGTTCGGAAGGGCCAGCTCTGGTGGGCCTCCGTCGATGGCAAAGTCGCGCCGGCGCAGGCTTTCAAGACACGCGGCCAGTGCTCGGGACCGGTCTGGTCTCCCGATGGCGCGCGCCTCGCTTTCGTGAGCGGCCGCAACGATCACAGCCTCATCGGCGTCTACGACCCGGCCGCGCAGTCGCTACGCTATCTCGACCCCGCCACCGATTCCGACAGCCAGCCCGAATGGTCGCCCGATAGCCGCGCCATCGCCTTCATTCGAATCCCCAGCAGCGGAATGCGGGCCGTTCGCGAGGCTCGCCGCTCGGGCGAGCCGTGGTCCATCCGCGTGGCCTCGGTTGAGACCGGCGCGGGCCGCGAAATCTGGCGCGCCTCCGCCGGTCCCGGCAGCGTATTCCGCGAAGTCACCGCCAGAAACCAGTTGCTGTGGGCCGATGGCGGCCGCATCGTCTTCCCCTGGGAGGGCGACACCTGGACCCATCTTTATTCCATTCCCGCTGAAGGCGGAAAACCCACGCTCCTCACCCCCGGCGCTTTCGAAGTAGAAGATGTCAACCTTCCCGCCGGCAAGCGCGAGGTCGTGTTCTCCTCCAACCAGGGCGACATTGACCGCCGTCACCTCTGGAGAGTCGCGGTTGCCGGTGGGTCCCCCATTGCCCTCACATCCGGGCAAGGCATAGAGTGGTCCCCCGCCGCCAACGCTTTCCTTCGCTCCGACGCCCAGCATCCCGCCCACCCCGCCATCCGCCTCGACACCGGCTTCCGCGACCTCGACCCCGCCGCCATTCCCTCCGATTTCCCGCTCCGGCACATGGTCTCGCCGCAGCCGGTGGTCTTCTCCGCCGCCGACGGCCTCCCCATTCACGGACAGCTTTTCCTGCCCCCCAACAAGCCGCTCAAGCCCGCGCCGGCCATGGTCTTCTTCCACGGCGGATCGCGCCGCCAGATGCTGCTGGGCTGGCATTACATGTACTACTATTCCAACGCCTACGCCCTCAACCAGTACCTTGCCAACAGCGGTTACGTGGTGCTTTCCGTCAATTATCGCAGCGGCACCGGCTACGGTTTGGATTTCCGCGAAGCGTTGAACTACGGCGCTTCCGGCGGCGCCGAGTACAACGACGTGCAAGGCGCCGGCGTCTATCTGCGATCCCGCAGCGATGTCGATCCCGCCCGCATCGGCGCCTGGGGCGGCTCCTACGGCGGCTACCTCACCGCCATGGCCCTGGCTCGCGCTTCCGATCTCTTCCGCGCCGGAGTCGATTTCCACGGCGTCCACAATTGGGCCACCGAGCTCAACATACCCCCCACCGAGCCCGACTATCGCGTGGCCTTCGAATCTTCGCCCATGGCTTATATCAAGGGCTGGCGCTCGCCGGTGCTGTTGATTCAGGGTGACGACGACCGCAACGTGCAATTCAACCAGACCGTGATGCTGGCCGGCGCGCTGCGCCAACAAAAGGTCGAGGTCCAAGAGTTGGTATTCCCCGACGAGGTCCACGACTTCCTGCTGCACAAGAGCTGGCTGGAAGCCTACCGCGCCGCCATCCGCTTTCTGGAACGGCACCTGTAACTGTGCGTTCCGAATTAACGACACAACGGGGATCTACATCAAGTACGCCGGCACTCCGCGCGGTCTAGCAAAAGAATACATCTTCACCTTCACGAAACTCCACCTCGAGGAACTGGCAAACCTGTGCGAGCACTGCACCAAGGTGTTTGTTGTCCTCGTGTGCATCGAGGCGAAGGAAATCTGCGTGATCAGCCTCGGTCAGTTGCAGCAGTTCATCAACTTGCGGCGGCGTGTTCGGGGCCAGGAGGAGGACCACGGACGATATTGCCCTCGACGTTGCGGCCGATGAAGAACTGGTTGGCATCGAGGTGCTGGACGCAAGCCGCCTGCTCAAAGACCCGCAGTCGCCGGGGGTTGAACTGCAGCACGTGCTGCCCATGGTGAGTGCGGCCTAACTGCCGTGACCGCACAAGTTGCCAACAGTTGGCAACCTGTTCCGGAAGAGCGTATGATTGTGGTGAGGCCAGCGCATGCCGTCGGACAGCACCATGAACGTAAACTTGAGCCGCGATCTCTACCAGTTCGTAAAGGCGGCGGTGAAGAGCGGCCGCTACACCAGCGCCAGCGAAGTCGTACGGGAGGCCCTGCGGGAAAGGCGGGACGAAGCGCTTCGGGAAGTGCAACGGCAGATTGAGGAGGGCCTCGAGTCGGCGCGGCGCGGCGACCTGCTCGATGGCGAAGCCGTCATGCAAGAGCTGAAGGACCTGAGCGCCGCACGGCGCGCGGCTGTCAAGGTCCGGAAGTGAAGCGCCGCTACAAGCTGACGCCACAGGCGCGATACGACCTTCTGTCCATCTGGGAGTTCATCGCGCGCGACAATATTCGCGCCGCCGACCGCCTGGCGGACCGCATGGAAGCGGCTTTCCGGCTGCTGGCCCGCTTTCCCAAGACGGGCCACAAACGCGCGGACGTGCATACCAGCGAGCCGGTGTTGTTCTGGCCGGTCGGTTCTTACGTGGTCGCATATAGGCCGGAGCCCCGGCCGCTGGTCATTTTGCGAATTTTGCACGGAGCTCGCAACCTGGATGCGTTGCTCTGAAACCGGGTAGCCCCGCACTGCCACCATCAAACTGAATGCCCGACCAGATCCTCGATTCCAACGACTCTTCGCTCTACTACGTTCGCTCTCGAGCCCGCGGCCCGCAAGGCGCGCTGCCCAACACTCGCCCGCGCATCAATCGCGGCCCGCTGGGAGCCCCGCGCTTACCAGCCGCACCGCAGCATGTTCCGTGCTATTTGTAGACTAGGAGAAAACCATGTCCGTTAAGGTAGCCAGTGTGGAAAACATCGCGCCCATCGAGTTGGCCGGCCGGGAGCTAAGGTGGCTGGTGACACCCGAGACTGTTGGCGCAGAAAGGCTCTCGATCGCGATCATGAACTGTCATCCTCATTCCGTAGTTCGTCCCATGCACGCGCATCGTGATATCGAAGAGGTCATTCTCATCCTGGACGGCGAAGGAGAGGCCTGGGTGGACGGCGATCGCGCTTTCTTCAGGAAAGGCGACGCGGTGTTGTTCCCGGCTAATTCGCGGCACCAGGTGCGCAACACCGGTGGGAACCCGCTCAGAACTGCATCGATCTTCTCCGCTCCGACCAAGCCTGACGATTACATCATGTACGCAGATGACGCTTTCGCGGACGCTGACTAGCGCCGGCCCGCAGGTCCCGGCTGCGAGACAAACAGTCAAAAGGAGAACCCATGAAGGTGAACGAAGTCAACCGAGTTGCGGTTGTCGGTGCGGGATTGATGGGGCACGGCCTCGCAATGGAGTTTGCCCTTGCAGGATGCGATGTCGGTCTCCACGACATCGCAGAGGAACGAGTTCAGGCTGGTCTCGACAGAATCCAGGCCAGTCTTCGAATGATGGCGGCAGCCGGGCTGATATCGCAGGATCGTGTCGAGCCTGCTTATAACAGAATCCGCGGCGGCACCCAACTGGATGCGGTTGTCTCGGGCAGCCAGGTCGTCGTAGAATCTGCGGTCGAGAATCTGTCCGTGAAGCAGGATATCTTTCGCGCACTCGACAGGCTCTGTCCTCCCGGCACGATTCTGGCATCCAACACTTCCAGCTTCATGCCGAGCCAACTGGCCGCCGCAACCAAGCGGCCCGGCATGGTCCTGGTGGCGCATCATTTCAATCCCCCACACCTGCTGCCGGGCGTCGAGGTGGTCAGGAGTGAACAGACATCGGATGAAGCCGTGACCACCATCTGTGAGCTTCTGAAGAGGGCGGGCAAGCGGCCCGTCGTGATCCGGGAAACACCAGGCTTTATCGCTGTCCGGCTCCAGGCGGCGTTGCTTCGCGAGGCTGCCTCAATCGTCTCCCATGGCATCGCCAGCCCGCAGGATGTGGATACCCTGATCAGAAACAGCTTCGGACGACGCCTCGCCGTGGCAGGCGTGTTCGAGGTTTCCGATATAGCAGGCTGGGATATCATCGTGGCCGCGTTTTCGAAGCTGTACCCCGATCTGGACCGTTCCACGGAGATGAGCCCTTTGCTCACCGAGAAACTCGAGACGGGCGACCTGGGTAAGAAAACAGGTCACGGATTCTACGATTGGACTACGAAAGCGGGCGAAGCCAAGCAACAACACATCACCGAGGTGCTGATTAGACTCGCACAAGACCCGTACCAGGAGATCGTATCAATATGAGCGAGCCGCAAAAGGCGCCGGGCAGCAGCGACATCCCCATCGTGCGCCGCGTGTACCCGTACGGCGTCCGGCACACTCCGGAAATGATCGCCGACCTTTCCCGCCGCGCGTACGAATATCGCGCGCAAGTGCTGCGCATGATATTCGGGCGCGGATCGGGGCACCTCGGGGGCGCTTTCTCCGCCGCCGAGATTCTCACGGCGCTCTACTTTCACCAACTGCGCATCGACCCCGCCAACCCGCTGTGGGAAGACCGGGACCGGCTGGTTTTCTCCAAGGGCCACGGCTGCGCCATGCTGTACACGGTGCTGGCGCATCGCGGCTTTTTTCCGGTGGAGGAGCTGCCCACGTTCCGCGCCTTGAACAGCCGCCTGCAAGGTCACCCGGAGCCTCGCAAGACCCCCGGCGTGGAAGTGCCCGCCGGGCCGCTGGGCCACGGCGTGGCCATCGGCGTGGGGATGGCGTTGGGCGCGCGCCTGGCGGAGTCGCGGCGCAAGATTTACGTCATTGTAGGCGACGGCGAACTGGATTCGGGCGTGATCTGGGAGGGCCTGCTGGTGGGCTCCAAGTTCGGCCTGAACAATCTGAAGGTGATCATCGATTACAACGGGGTGCAGCAGACCGGCTCCACCGCCCACGTGCTGCCCACTGAGCCGATCGCGGCCAAGCTGGCGACGTTCCATTGGCACGTGATCGAAATCCACGGCCACAACATGGCCGAGGTTCTGAACGCGCTGGACCGGGCCGACGAAATCCACGGCCGCCCGGTGGCCATTGTGGCGCGCACCACCAAGGGCAAGGGAGTCAGCTTCATGGAAGATTCGCCGCACTGGCATGGCGGCATCCCCACGCCGCCGCAATTTGAAGCCGCGCTGGCGGAACTCGAACAGGGGGCGCGGCTATGGGCAGCATGATCCGGGAGCCGTTCGGCGCTCCCTTCCTGATGCGAAAGGCTTACGGTGAGGCCTTGGTGGAGCTGGGGCGCGCACGCCAGGACGTGGTGGTGCTGTCGGCCGATGTCTCCAACTCCGATTTCAGCTTCATGTTCGAGGCCGCTTTCCCCGAGCGCTTCTTCAACGTGGGGATCGCCGAGCCTGCGCTGGTGGATGTCGCGGTGGGCCTGGCCAACAGCGGCTTCGTGCCCATCGCCAATACCTTCGCGTTTCTGTTCGCGACGCGGGCGGTGGAGATGGTCCGCACCCATTTGTGCTTTGGCGGGGCCAACGTGAAGCTGGCCGGCGCTTATGCGGGGCTTTCCGATTCGTTCGACGGGCCCACTCACCACTCCATCACCGATCTGGCCATCCTGCGCAGCCTGCCGGGCATGACCGTCGTGGTGCCCGCCGACCCGCTGGCCATCCGGCTGCTGCTGCCGCAGGTGGCCGCCTTCCCCGGCCCGGTGTTCTTCCGGCTGTCCCGCAACGAGGCGCCGCAGATCTTCACGGAACAGTATGCGCCCGAGATCGGCAAGGGAATCGTGCTGTCGGAGGGCGAGGACCTCACCGTCATCGCGTGCGGCGTGCTGGTGGCCCGCAGTTTACTGGCCGTACAGGAGCTTCGGGCGCTCGGCGTCGTGGCGCGGTTGGTGGAGATGCATACCATCAAGCCGCTCGATACGGCCCTGGTGGAGAAGTGCGCCAGAGAGACGCGAGCTGTGGTCACAGTCGAGGAGCACTCGGTGATCGGGGGATTGGGGGGCGCGGTGGCCGAGTGTCTGGCCGGCGCCTGTCCCACCCCGCTCGAGCGCGTGGGCGTCAACGACACCTTCGCCGAAAGCGGGCCTTATCCGGAACTGCTGGATAAGTACGGTATGAGCGTGGGCGACATCGTCGCGGCGGTGCGGCGTGTGCTGGGCCGCAAGGCCGCACAGAGGTAGGAAGCGGGTGCTTAACCGTCTTGGGGGAAGGCTGGCCAGGAATGCGCCGCAAACTGGGGCCAGACATGGATTTCCGGCGCAGTTTGCCGGAAATTCGCTGTCTGTCCCCGGTTTGCCCGACAGGATGCGCCCCATCGTCGCCGTGTGCCCCAAAACGGTTAAGCACCCGTAAGAAGCCGGCCCCGCCCCTTTACTTTCTGCTAAGATGTAAAGCGATGGCACAGGCTACTCTTTCGCGGAAGAACCAGATCGTGGTTCCCCGCGAAGCTCTGGACGTGAAGGCCGGCGACAAGCTGCTAGTGGTGGTGCGTGGAGATGTGGTCATCGTCCTGCAGAAACCGAAAAGCCATCAGAAGGCAATCAGCGGGATCGCCCGCGGCCTCTATCCGCACGGATCTGCAGGCCGCGACTGCCGTCCGGTCTCGCGTGACGGGTTTGGTCACCAACGATCCCGTCTTTGAGCGCGTCGATCTATTTGAGACCCTGGTCCTGAACCGGGTTCTGTGAAGAACATCGGAGTGCCCCCGTCGAAATCAGCTTGCTACCATAGTATTGACTCCCAACAATGGATCCGCAAAACGTCGACCTGAAGCAGACCGTCAATCTGCCGAAAACCGCTTTCTCCATGAAGGCCAACCTGCCGCACACCGAGCCCAAGATGCTCGATCGGTGGGAGAAAGAGAACCTCTACCAGCGCATTCGCGCCTCCCGCGCCGGCCGTCCCACCTTCATCCTCCACGACGGCCCGCCCTATGCCAACGGCCGCATCCACCTGGGCACCGCCTTCAACAAAATCCTCAAGGACTTCATCGTCAAGTCCAAAACCATGGCGGGCTTCGACTCGCCCTACGTGCCGGGATGGGATTGCCATGGCCTGCCTATCGAATTCAACGTGGATAACGACCTGGGCCCGAAGAAGGCCACGATGTCGAAGATGGAGATCCGCACTGCCTGCCGCAAGTACGCGGAAAAGTACGTCAACTTGCAGCGCCAGGATTTCAAGCGCCTGGGAGTTTTGGGCCAGTGGGACCATCCCTACCTCACCATGAGCGCCTACTACGAGTCCGTCATCGCCGGCGCTTTCGTCGAGTTTCTGGACCAGGGGTACGTGTACAAGGGACTCAAACCGGTCCACTGGTGCATCCGGGACCGTACCGCGCTGGCGGAGGCCGAAGTCGAATACCAGGACCACACCAGTCCCAGTATCTGGGTGCGCTTCAGGCTCACCTCCGACCCCGCCCAGATCCACCCCGCCCTCGCCGGCCGCAACGTCTACGGCCTCATCTGGACCACCACCCCGTGGACCATCCCCGCCAACATGGCCATCGCCTACCACCCCAAGTTCGAGTACGTCGCCGTCGATGTCGCCGGCGCCGTCTACATCGTGGCCGCAGACTTGCTCCCGGTCACCGCCGAAAAATGCGGCTGGGTTGATTACCACACCATCGCCACCTTCCCCGGCGCAGCCATCGAGCACGCCGTCTTCCGCCATCCCTTTCTCGAGCGCGATTCGCTCGGCATTCTCGCCGATCACGTCACTCTCGAACAAGGCACCGGCGCCGTTCATACCGCGCCTGGCCACGGCCAGGAAGACTACGTCATCGGCCGGCAGTATGGTATCGAAATCTATTGTCCTGTGGATGCCGGCGGCCGTTTTTTCCACGCCGAAGGAGCCGCCGGCCGCCTGCCCGAAGAATTGATCGGCAAAACGGTCTGGGAAGCCAACCCCGTCGTAATCGAGATTCTGAAATCGGCGGGCGCGCTGCTCGGCCTGGAAAAACTGGTGCATTCCTATCCGAACTGCTGGCGCTGCCACCAACCCGTCATTTTCCGCGCCACCGAACAGTGGTTCATCGGCATGGACCGCAACAATTTCCGCCAGCGCGCGCTCGCAGTCGTCCATCAGACCCGCTGGATGCCCACCTGGGGCGAGGAGCGCATCTCCAATATGATCGCCGCCCGCCCCGACTGGTGCATCTCGCGCCAGCGCGCCTGGGGCGTCCCCATTATCATCTTCTATTGCGAGCAGTGCCGCGAACCTCTCACCGACCGCAAGATCCTCGAGGGCATCGTCGAGCTCTTCCGCCGGCACGGCGCCGACATCTGGTATCAGCGCACCGCCGCGGAACTGTTGCCCGCCAGCACCAAGTGCTCCAAATGCGGCGGCTCCGAATTCAGCCAGGAGAACGACATTCTGGATGTCTGGTTCGATTCCGGCTCCAGCCACCTGGCGGTGCTCAATGAGCGTTTCGGGCTCACCTGGCCCGCGGACGTCTACATGGAAGGCGGCGACCAGTACCGCGGCTGGTTCCACAGCTCGCTGCTGGTCGGAACCGGCATCAAGGGCGGCTCGCCCTATCGCTTCTGCGTGCTCAACGGCTGGGTGCTCGATGGCGAAGGCCGCGCCATGCACAAGTCGCTGGGCAACGTCATCGATCCCGACGAGATCATCCGCCGCCACGGCGCCGAGATGCTGCGCCTGTGGACCGCTTCGGTCGAGTTCAACGAAGACGTCCGCCTCTCCGAAACCATCCTCACGCGCCTGGTGGATGCCTACCGCAAGCTGCGCAACACCTTCCGCTACCTGCTCGGCAACCTCTCGGATTTCGATCCCCTTCAGGACGCCGTGCCGGGCTCCGACCTTGCCGGCATCGACCAGTGGATCCTGCTGCGCGCCGAAGACCTGGCCGCCCGCTGCCGCGTGTGGTACGAGAATTTCGAGTTCCACAAGGTCTATCACTCGGTCTACGCCTTCGCCACTGTGGACCTCAGCGCCGTGTATTTCGACATCCTCAAGGACCGGCTGTACACCGCGGCCACCAAATCCCAGGCTCGGCGCAGCGCCCAGACCGCGCTCTACCGCTTGCTCGACGCGCTGGTGCGGCTGATGGCCCCGCTCATGAGTTTTACCGCCGAAGAGGTCTGGGGCCACATGGGCCGCCCGGAAAGCGTGCATGTCGCCTGCTTCCCCGAACCTTCGAAACTGACGGTAGGCCTCGACGACGCCGCGCGGAAACGCGCGCAGGACTGGGAACGTCTCATGCAAGTGAGGGACGCTGTCCTGAAAAGCTTGGAAACCGCGCGCAATGAGAAGCTCATTGGCGCGCCGCTCGAAGCCCGCGTGCGCCTCTCGGCTGACGGCGTTCTCTACCCGCTGCTTGAGCAATATGCCTGTGAACTGCCGGCGCTGTTCATCGTCTCCCAAGTCGCGCTCGACCGCGCCGATACCCTGTCTGTCCAGGTCGAGCGCGCCGCTGGCCGGAAGTGCGAGCGCTGCTGGAAGTACACCATCGACGTCGGCGTCGACGCCCGGTTTCCCACCATCTGCGGTCCCTGCGCCGCGGCCGTTGTAGAGATCTGCCATGACCGGCATTAGGCTGAATCCCCGGCCCCTGACCCCCGGCCCCCGGCCCCTGTCTGCCATGACCGGCATTAGGCTGAGAGCCTACGGCGCCGCCGCCGCCGTGTTCGCCCTCGATCGCCTCGCCAAGTGGATCGTCGAAATGCGCCTCTCGTTTGCCGATACCTGCACCGTCATCCCCGGCTTCTTCGACATCGTGCGCGCGCAAAACCGCGGCGTGGCTTTCGGGCTGTTCAACGAATCCCCTTTCCAGTGGCGTACCACCCTGCTGGTGCTCGTTTCCCTGGCGGCCGTGGTCGTGGTGAGCGCGGTCATCTGGAAAGCGCGGCGGCTCGACCGGCTCTCTCTCTGGGGCTTCGCACTGATTCTGGGCGGCGCCGGCGGCAACCTGTTTGATCGCATTCTCTGGGGACGCGTCACCGATTTCCTGGATTTTTACATCCGCGACTACCACTGGCCCGCTTTCAACGTGGCGGATTCGGCCCTCGTGGTCGGCTGCGGACTGTTGCTCCTCGATATGCTCCGTCCCCAGCGGCAGGCGGCCAATGTATCCTGAGTTTCTGCATATTCCGTTTCTCCACACCTACGGCGTGCTGGTGGCGCTGGCATTTATGGCCGGCCTGTGGATGGCTACGCGGCTCGCTAAACCCGCCGGCCTGAACGTCGACGCGGTGGTCAACCTGGGAATCTACTGCGCCTTGTCCGCCATCGCCGGCGGCAAGCTCATGATGTTCCTGGTGGACCTTCCCTACTATGTCCGCAACCCCTCCGAAATCTTCACTCTTGCCACTCTGCGAGCCGGCGGCGTATTCTATGGCGGCCTCATCGCCGCCCTGGCCGTCTCCTGGTGGTACATGCGCAAGACCCGCCAGCCCGTCCTGAAAACGGCCGATGTGTTCGCGCCCGGTATCGCCCTCGGCTACGGCATCGGCCGCCTCGGCTGCCTTTCGGCCGGCTGCTGCTGGGGCCTCGAGTGCCACCTGCCCTGGGCCGTGACGTTCACCAACCCAGTGGCAAACCAGCTCGTCGGAGTGCCGTTAGGCGTCCCGCTGCACCCCACCCAGCTTTACGAATCTCTCGCCGGATTCTTCATCTTCGGCGTGCTCTACTGGCGAATTCGCAAGCCTCATCCCCCCGGCACCATCATCAGCCTCTACCTGATGCTCTATTCCACCGCGCGATTCGTGGTCGAGTTCTTCCGCTACCACGAACAGGCCAATCCCTTCGGCGGACCCCTCGACGCTTCCCAGTGGATTTCGCTCGCCCTCTTCCTTCTAGGGATCAGACTCTATAGGTATCGGCCCTCCACTTCTTGACCGCTTTCTTGATTGCATCCGGGTCCAAGTTTTTTTCCGCCGCCTCCTTGGCCAGTGCCACAAATTCATCGTCCCCTGCGAACCGCAGCGCGATAATCTGGCGGATGGTAAGCCTCGCATCCAGCAGTTTTCCGGTCAAGACAAAATGCCGCAGATTCTCCTCCGCGCGAATGGCCCGGTCCTGCGCCTTCAGGGCGAAGATCCGGCACAAGAACGTCAGCATGAGCACGCAGATGGTTAACACCACGATCAGCGAAGCGCTATACAGCCGGCTGTGGTCGCCCCTGGATTCATAGAGGTTCACGCCAGAACCGATCAGCGTGAGCACCAGCAAGGGCAACAGAACCCAGTGGTACATGGGGACGACCTGTCTGTGATTAGCGTAATTCTGGTTTTCCATCCCTCTAGTTTCCCACCGCTCCTGACGATCGCGGCTCTGAAAGTGATCTCGATCCGAGCCGCGACCGTTAGGGAGCGGTTTTTGTGGCCTTCAACGTTGATTTTCCAAACATGACCGTCGTTTTTCCCATCACCGCTCTCAACCCCTTGATTCCATGCCAAATCATTGCATTTCTCCACGTCTTGCCGTTGAACATTCCAACATGTCACCCAGGCTTCAAAAGCCATGCCCCTCTACCTGCATGAAACCACAACAGATAGAGTTGCGAAAAACACCGCCTTTTGGCCATACCCGTGCCCTTATAGAAGTCTGAAAGGTTGGAAAGCTTATGACAGTCATTCTGGTTCTCGCAACGTTCCTGGTTTTTATCGTGTTGGATTACGCCCTCAATCGCCGCAAGGCCGTCCACACGGCCACGGCGCTGGCACCGAAAGCAGTCTCCTCCATGTTTGCCGGAGACTACGTCGATGGTTTCCTGGTTCCTGCTACCGTTTCCTATCACTCCGGCCACACTTGGCTGGTCAGGGAGCGCAAGAACGTCGTCCGCATGGGTACCGACGAGTTTGCCGCCGCCCTCGTGGGCAAGATCGACCACATCGAGCTTCCCAAACCTGGCCAGTGGATCCGTCAGGGACAGAAAGTCCTCTCTTTCTACCGCGGTGGTGAAAAGACCGAGATGGTTTCACCCACCGAAGGTGAAGTCATGGAGGTCAATGCGGAAGTCGTTAAGAACCCCTCCACGCTGCGCCAGGATCCCTATGGCAAGGGCTGGCTGGTGACGGTCCACGTGCCGGATGAGGAGAGCACTGGACGCAATCTGGTCCCCAAGAGCTTGGTTCGCGAGTGGATGCGGGATGCCGTCGAGCGCCTTTACGCCCGGCAGCCGGCCCTCGCCGGTGCCGTTGCCGCCGATGGCGGACGCCCGGCCGAAGACCTCCTGGCGACCCTGCCCGATGCCAATTGGAAGGAACTGACCGGCGAGTTCTTCCTCACTACATAACAAACTTGTAAAGATTTACTACACATTGAGCCTCGAAATCTGCTAAAAAGGAGTAGAGGGTCTACTTATGTCGAGAGCGATTCTATACGACAGCACCCTCTGCATCGGTTGCAAGGCATGCGAAGCCGGTTGTGCCGAACGTTGGGGTCTTCCCTACGACGACAAAATCGCCGCCGAGGAAAGAATCTCGGCCCACAAGCTGACCACCATCGAAACGCACGGCGAGCGATACAGTCGCCGGCTGTGCATGCACTGTGCGGAACCGACGTGCGCCTCCGTCTGCCCAGTGGGAGCACTGCAGAAGACTTCGCTTGGTCCGGTGGTGTACGACGCAGAGAAGTGTATGGGTTGCCGCTATTGCCTTCAGGCGTGCCCGTTCCAGGTGCCCACCTACGAATGGAACAAGCGCCTGCCCAAGATGCGGAAGTGCGACATGTGCTATGAGCGGCAGAGCCAGGGCAAGCCAACGGTTTGCGCCGAGGTCTGCCCGGTCGGCGCCACCAAGAACGGCGAGCGCGACCAACTGCTGGCCGAAGCCCGCCAGCGCATCACGGAAAAGCCCGGCCAGTACTACGGAAAGATTTTCGGTGTGAAGGAGGTGGGTGGCACGTCTGTGCTCTACCTCTCAGCGGTCCCCTTCGAACAGATCGGCCTGCACACCAATGTGCCGCAGGAAGCCCTGCCCGATCTTACCTGGCGCGTGCTCGACCTGACGCCCGACATCGTCTCCACCGGCTCCGTCCTGTTGGGCGGCATCTGGTGGATCACCAACCGCCGCAACGAAGTCTCCAAAAAGGAGGGCCGGCGGAAGTGAAGCTCAAATTTCCGAAAATCACGGTTTGGCGCGTCATCTTCGCCGTCATCCTGTTGTGTGGCCTTTACGCCACCTACGTGCGCGCCCGCTACGGCCTGGGCGGCGCCACCAACCTCAGCGACCAGTTCCCCTGGGGACTCTGGATCGGCTTCGACGTCCTTTGCGGCGTGGGCCTGGCGGCCGGCGGCTTCACCCTCGTGGCTATTGTCCACATCTTCAACATCGAGCGCTACAAGCCCATTCTGCGCCCCGCCATCCTCACCGCGTTCCTGGGCTATAGCTTGGTGGTGGTGGCCCTGCTGTACGACCTCGGCCGCCCCGACCGCATCTGGCACCCGCTCATCATGTGGAACCCCCATTCGGTCATGTTCGAGGTGGCCTGGTGCGTCACACTGTATACCACGGTCCTGTTCCTCGAGTTCATCCCTGTGGTGTTCGAAAAATTCGGCTGGCACAAAGCGCTGGGATGGATTCACAACATCTCCGTGCCCCTCATGATTGCCGGCGTGCTGCTCTCCACCCTCCACCAAAGCTCGCTCGGGTCGCTGTATCTAATTGTGCCCGAAAAGCTCTATCCGCTCTGGTACAGCCCCATCCTGCCGCTGTCGTTCTATATCTCTGCTATCGGCGTGGGGCTGGCCATGACCATCTTCGAATCCTGGCATAGCAGCCGCGCCTTCGGCCGCTCTCTCGAGCTGCCGCTGCTGGCCAGCCTGGCGCGCGTCCTGGCCGTGCTCATGAGCACTTACCTGTGGATCCGGTTCCTCGACCTGGCCCACCAGCACGCCTTCGGGCTCCTCTTGCGCAACCGCACCGAGACCTGGCTGTTCGCCCTTGAGATTGCCCTCATGGCCGTGCCCACCGTGCTTCTCTATCAGCGCAAAGTCCGCATGAGTTCCGACGCCCTGTACGCCTGCGCCGTGATGGTGGTGTTCGGCTTCATCGCCAACCGGCTGAACGTGGCCATCACCGGAATGGAAGCCGGCTCCGGCGCGCATTACATTCCCAAGTGGACTGAGGTCGCCGTGACGCTTAGCATCGTCGGCTGCGGCTTCGCCATCTTCCGCGTTATCGCCCAATACTTCCCCATTTTCCAAGCGGAGCACCCCAAGGGCCCGCATGAACATGCGCCGGAGCAAATGAAAGATAAAGATAAGGAGGCGGATTCAATCGCTGTGGGATGAGCCTTGGCAAGACATTCCGCCTGGGACTGGCCGCCAAGCTCGCCATCTCGGTGACCGCGAGCACAGCGGCCTTCTTTGCCTTGTTCGGCTTCATCAACCTGCGCGCCGAGCGCGTTCACTCGCAGGATTTCGTCGAGCAGTCCGCCGACCGCATCTCGGACGTGATCCTGCGCAGCACGCGTTACGAAATGCTGCACAACGACCGCGAGGCGCTCTACAACATCATTCAGGAGCTGGGCAGCCAGCCGGGCATCCAGCGCATCCGCATCTTCAATAAGGATGGCCGCATCACCCTCTCCACCGACGCCCGCGAAATCGGTACCGTGGTCAACAAGAGCGCCGAGGCCTGCTATGGGTGCCATGCGCAATCCGCGCCGCTCACCAAGCTCAACCGCCCCGGCCGCGCCCGTATGTTCTGGGATAAGCAGGGCACTCACCTGCTGGCCGTCATTCGCCCCATCGACAACTCGCCCGCCTGTTCCGATGCTGCCTGCCACGTCCACCCCGCCGGCCAGCTCGTGCTGGGTGTGATCGACGCCGATCTTTCCCTCGCTACCGTGGACGCCCAGATCGCCCAGCACCAGGCCACCCTGGCCTGGTTCACGGTGGGTGCCGTGCTCTTCGGTTCGCTGGCGGCCGTGGCCTTCATCTGGGTGGTCGTGCACCGGCCCGTCAAGGAGTTGATCGACGGCACCCATCGCGTGGCCGGCGGAGACCTCGATTATCGCCTGCCCGCGGGATCCGACGACGAGCTGGGCGATCTGGCGCGCTCCTTCAACCGTATGACCGCCGAGGTCGCGGGCATCCAGGCCAAGATCGAAGAGGAGGTGCGCCGCAAGACCGCCGAGCTGGAGCGCGTGCACAAGACCCTGTTGCGATCCGAAAAGATGGCCTCCATCGGCAAGCTGGCCGCCACCGTGGCGCACGAAATCAACAATCCGCTCTTCGGCATCCTGACTTACGCCCGCTTGGTCCTGCGCGGGCTGCTCAAGCACGAGTTCCCCGAGCGCGACGAGCTGGCCGATCAGCTCCGCACCATCGAGCGCGAAAGCAAGCGCTGCGGCGACCTGGTGAAGAACCTGCTCACCTTCTCCCGCCAGGCGCCCAGCCATCGCGAGCCCAACGATCTCAATACCATCGTCGAGCGCGCCATTTCGCTGGTCAAGCACAAGCTCGACCTGCAAAGCATCGAGCTGAAAGAAAACCTCGCACCCGGCCTTCCGCCGGTCCAGTGCGACGCCAACCAGATCCAGCAGGTCTTCCTGGTGCTCATGGTCAACGCATCGGAAGCCATGCCCAACGGGGGCGTGCTCGAAGTCTCCACCCGGCTCGATCCCGGCGCGGAGCACTGCTCGCTGCGCGTGAAAGACACCGGAGGCGGCATCCCCGCCGACGTTATGCCGCGCATCTTCGATCCTTTTTTCACAACCAAAGAGGACCAGAACCGGACCGGACTGGGCCTGGCCGTGGCGCATACTATCGTGGAGCAGCACGCGGGCGACATCGCCGTCCGTTCCACGCCCGGTGAGGGGGCGGAGTTTACGGTGACGCTGCCGGCGGCTGTAGCCATGGCAGCAGGGGTGACATCGTGACGGAACCAGACAAACTGAACGGGGAGGAATCAATGGCAACTGCGGTAGATGTTCCGACGACAACCAAGACCCGGGGCAAAATCCTGATCGTCGATGACGAACTGGTGGTGCGCGATTCGCTCGCTAAGTGGTTCGCCAGCGAAGGCTATACCGCCCGCCCGGCCGGAGGCGCGCGCGAAGCCCTCGAGCTCATCCAGCAACTGGAGTTCGATATCGCGCTGATTGATATCAAGATGCCCGGCATGGACGGCATGGAGACTCCAGTCCCGCCTGCACGAGGCCGACCCGGACCTGACCGTCATCATCATGACCGGCTACGCCTCCGTCGAGACCGCCGTGCAAGCCCTCAAGCACGGTGCGTACGACTACGTTACCAAGCCGGTGGACCCCGATGAGCTCTCCCACCTGGTCGCCAACGCCCTCGAGCACAAACGCGCCCGCCGCGAAGTGGTGCGCCTCCGCGAGAACCTCCAGGAGGTCTTTCCCAGCACCGAGCTGATCGGCAAGAGCCCCGCTATGAAGAAGGTGACCGAGCTCATTGAGATGGTCGCCCCCACCGAAGCCACCGTGCTCATCACCGGCGAAAGCGGCACCGGCAAGGAGGTGGTGGCCCGCGCCATCCACGCCGCCGGCCCGCGCCGCTACATGCCCATGGTCACCATCCACTGCGGAGCCCTCACCGAATCCCTCCTCGAAAGCGAACTCTTCGGACACGAAAAGGGCGCCTTCACCGGCGCCCAGTACCGCAAGAAAGGCAAGTTCGAGATCGCCGACGGCGGCAGCGTCTTCCTCGACGAGATCAGCGACATCAGTCTCAAGACCCAAACCGACCTGCTGCGCGTGCTGCAGGAAAAAGAGATCGTCCGCGTGGGCGGCAACCAGCAGATTAAGGTGGATTTCCGCTGCATCGCCGCCACCAACAAGAACCTCGAGGCGCTCGTCAAAGAGGGCGCTTTCCGCCCCGACCTGTATTACCGCCTGCACGTCTTTTGCATCGACCTGCCGCCCCTGCGCGAACGCCGCGAAGACATCCCCCTGCTGGTCAACCATTTCCTCAATAAGTTCTGTATGGCCACCAGCCGCGCCATGCCCCAGCTCTCCGCCGAAGCCCTCGAGGTGCTCATGCGCCACGACTGGCCCGGCAACGTCCGCGAACTCGAGAACGCCGTCGAACGAGCCCTGGTGGTCGGCCGCGGTTCCGAAATCCGCCCCGCCGACTTCTCCTTTCAGTTCCAGGCCGATGAGACCAAGGGCGGAAAGACCCTGGATGATGTCGAGCGCTCGCACATCGAGCGCATCCTCCGCGAAACCCAGCACAATCTCTCGCGCGCGGCGCGCATCCTCGACATCGACCGCACCACTCTCTACAACAAGCTCCGCCGTTACGGTTTGCGGTGAAACCCATCCATCTCATTCCGCTCGGAGCGCCTCCCGGGATGCCCTATGGGCCCGGCGCGGAGCCGGGACTGGATCTGCTCGAGTAT
This sequence comes from Bryobacterales bacterium, assembly GCA_963768385.1. GTDB lineage: Bacteria > Acidobacteriota > Terriglobia > Bryobacterales > Bryobacteraceae > Fen-178. The sequence goes on along the minus strand of CAVYHQ010000006.1, from coordinate 553,985 downwards.
CTCGCCGCCGCGCTGGCACGCACCTTCCGCACCCCCTGCCAGATTCGCCCCGAGACTTTCGATCTTTCTTTCGCCCTCGACACCGGCCGCCAGCAGTATTACTCCACCGCCATCATCCAGCGCCTGGAGCGCGCCGTGGATCCCGACGCGCGGGTGCTGGGCGTTACCGCCTCCGACCTCTACGTGCCCGTCCTGACGTTCGTTTTCGGCGAGGCCCAGCTCGACGGCAATTGCGCCGTGGTCTCCACCGCGCGCTTGAAAGAGGAGTTCTACGGCATGCCGCCGCGCCCCGATTTGCTGCGCGAGCGCCTGCTCAAGGAGGCCGCTCACGAACTCGGCCACACCTTCGGCCTGCGCCACTGCGCGGACTGGCGCTGCGTCATGACCTCCAGCCACGCCGTCGAGCGCCTGGACGTCAAAGGCGCCGACTTCTGCCGCGCCTGCCAAAAATCGGTTTTCACCAATGGATACTGGTAGCATTTCCGATCTTCGCTCCGCCCTGGAGTTCCTCGCCGCCATCCCCGGCCAGCTCTCGACCACGCGCCAGCCCGTCGATCCCCATGCCGAACTCGCCGCCGTCTACAATCGCCTCGGCGCCGGCCCCGCCTTGCTCTTTGAAAACGTCCAAGGCTACGCCATCCCGGTCGTCGTCGGAATCCTGGCCACCCGCGAGCGCACCGCGCTGCTCATGGGCAGCACCATCCAGCGCCTCCCCTTCGACCTCCTTGACGCGCTGAACCACACCTGCCCGCCCGTCACCGCCGCCACCGCCCCCTGCCAGGAGGTGGTCATCCGTCCTCCCTTCGACCTTCGCCGGCTGATCCCGGCCCCCACCCACACCCTCCTCGACGCCGGCCCGTACATCACCGCGGGCTTGGTCCGCGCCCGCGACCCCGAAACCGGCGCCTCCGACGTCACCATTCACCGCCTCTGCCTGCAAGGCCCCGATTCGCTCAGCATCTACTTCGTCCCCGGCCGCCACATCGACCAGTTCCGCGCCCACGCCGAGCGCCTGGGCCGTCCGCTTCCGGTTTCCATCAGTATCGGCCTGGACCCCGCCATCTACCTGGCCGCCTGCTTCGAGTCGCCCGCCGTGCCGCTGGGCTTCGACGAGCTGACCGTCGCCGGCGGCCTGCGCCACCGCCCCGTCGAGCTGGTGGATTGCGTTTCCGTGCCCGCCCAGGCCATCGCCCGCGCCGAAATCGTGATCGAAGGCGAAATCCTGCCCGGCGTCCGCATCCGCGAGGATTCCCAAACCCTGACCGGGTTCTCCATGCCGGAGTTCCCCGGCTGCATGGGTGTGGCCCAGCCCGCGCTCCCCGTCATCCATGTGACCGCCGTGACGCATCGCCACGACCCCATTTTCCAGACCATCGTCGGCCCCGGCGGGGAGCACACCAACCTGGTTGGCATTCCCACCGAGGCCAGCATCCTGCGCGCCGTCGAGAACGGCCTGCCCGGTCTCCTGCGTGGCGTCTACTCGCACCCCTCCGGCGGCGGAAAGCTCCTCGCCATTCTGCAAATCGGCAAGCGCTCGCCCGCCGACGAAGGCCGCCAGCGGCAGGCCGCGCTAACCGCCTTCGCGGCCTTCCCCGAGCTGAAGCATGTCATCGTGGTGGACGAGGACGTGAACATTTTCGACACCGACGACGTGCTCTGGGCCATGACCTTCCGCTACCAGGGCGACACGGACACGGTCTTCATCCCCGGCGTCCGCGGCGCCGCCCTGGATCCTTCGCGCCGCCCGGATGGGACCACCTGCAAGACCATCTTCGACTGCACCGTCCCGTTTCATTTGAAGGAGCGGTTCCGGCGCGTGGAGTTCATATGCTCATGATTCGGCCTGCCACGATTCTGTGGGGCAGGATGGCATCCTGCGGCCGAGTGGCACTCGGCCTGCCTGCTGCGTTGTGGGGCGGGCAATCTTGCCCGCAGCCGCCTTTCAGGCGGCTTTTTCGCGCGGTGTGCGAGCCGCTGTCGCCGGCTGAAAGCCGGCTGCAGCCAGGATTGGCTGCCCCACGATTCCCGTGCCTTCCGGAACGCGATGCCCACTAGCCGCCGCATTCGCGTCCGTCTCCGCGGCATCGTCCAAGGCGTCGGCTTCCGCCCCTTCGTTCACAACCTCGCGTTGAAGCTCAACCTCGCCGGCTACGTCCTGAACTCTTCCGCCGGCCTGGTGACCGAAGTGGAAGGCCCTCCGCCCGCCGTAGACGCCTTCATCGCAGCCATCAAAGAAGACCCTCCTCCCCTAGCCTGGATTCAGGAAATCGAGGTCCAGGAACTGCCCGCAGCAGGCGACACCGCCTTCGCCATCCGCACCAGCCTTGCCGAAACCGGCGAGTTCGCCCTGGTTTCGCCCGACGTGGCCACCTGCGACGATTGCTTCCGCGATTTCACCGACCCCGCCAACCGCCGCTTCGGCTACGCGTTCACCAATTGCACCAACTGCGGCCCGCGCTACACCATCATCCGCGATATCCCCTATGATCGCCCCCACACCACCATGGCCACTTTCCACATGTGCGCGGCCTGCCAGGCCGAGTACGACGACCCGCGCGATCGCCGCTTTCATGCCCAGCCCAACGCCTGCGCCGAATGTGGCCCATCGCTTTCCGCGGACATCGAAGAGGCCCGCCGCCGGCTCGCCGCGGGCGAGATCCTCGCCATTAAAGGCCTGGGCGGATTCCACCTCGCCTGCGATGCCCGCAATCCCGCAGCCGTTCGCCGTCTGCGCAACCGCAAGCGGCGCAGCGACAAGCCCTTCGCATTGATGGCGCGCGACTTGGCCGCCGTAGAGGCCATTTGCGCCGTCTCCGACGCCGATCGCCGCGCCTTACTCAGCCCGCGCCGGCCAATCATCATCCTCCACAGGCAGGTCGGAGACCTGCCCCACGTCGCTCCCGGCAACCGCACCCTGGGCGTCATGCTCCCCTACACCCCCCTGCACCATCTCCTCTTCATCAACGCCCCCTATTCCCTCCTGGTGATGACCAGCGGCAACCTCGCCGAGGAACCCATCGTAGTATCCAACGCCGAAGCCCACACGCGTCTCGCCGGCGTAGCCGACTGGTTCCTCACCCACAACCGCGACATCTACATGCGCACCGACGACTCCGTGGTGCGCACATTCGAAGGCGTCGAGCGTGTGCTCCGCCGGTCGCGCGGCTTTGCGCCCCAAACCCTGGACCTCGGCCGCCGCGTCCCCGAGTTGCTGGCCTGCGGCGCGGAGCTGAAGAACACCTTCTGCCTCACCAAGGGTCAGCACGCCATCCTCAGCCAGCACATCGGCGAACTTGAGAACTACGAAACCCTGGTCTTCTTTGAAGAAACGCTCGCTAATCTAAAGAAACTCTTTAGGGTAGAGCCGCGCGCCGTGGCTTACGACCTCCATCCGCAGTATCTCAGCACCAGGTACGCGCTCAGCCTCGCCGGGTTGCCCAAATTCGGCGTGCAGCACCACCACGCGCACATCGCCGCCTGCATGGCCGAGAATGGCCTCACCGGCGAAGTCATCGGCGTGGCCTTCGACGGCACCGGATACGGCGCGGATGGCGCCATTTGGGGCGGCGAGTTCCTGGTGGCCCGCTATTCCGGCTTCGAGCGGCGCGCGCACTTGCGCTACGTCCCGCTGGCCGGCGGCGACGCGGCCGTGCGCCAGCCTTGGCGCGCGGCCCTGGCCTATGGTGTGCCTATCGAGGGGATCCCCGAGAATCGCGTGCGCGTAGTGCGCCGCATGATCGAGTCGGGCGTGAACACCGTGCCAACGTCCTCCTGCGGCCGTTTGTTTGACGCCGTGGCGGCCATCATCGGCCTGCGCACGGTGGTCAACTTCGAGGCTCAGGCGGCCATCGAGCTGGAAATGATCGCCGAGGACGGCAACACCGCGCTCTACCCGTTTGAGATCGAGGCCGGCCCGCTCTGGCAGGTAGATTTCCGCCCCATGATCGCCTGCATCGCGCGCGAGGCCGCGCAAGGCGCGCCCCGCCCTTCCATCTCCGCCAAATTCCACAACACCCTGGCTCAGGCCATCGTCGAAACCTGCCGCCGCATCCGCGGCGAGACCAGCTTGGCCCGGGTCTGCCTCAGCGGCGGCACCTTTCAGAACATGCGCCTGCTGGCCCTCGCCGTGCCCGCCCTGCGCCACGCCGGCTTCGAGGTCTTTCTGCACGCCAAAGTGCCGCCCAACGACGGCGGCATCGCCCTGGGCCAGGCCGCCATCGCCGCCCAACTGATGAGGTAAGACATGCTGCTGGACCAACTCGAAAAATGGAAGAGCCGCTTTGGCCCGACCGGCGACGGCCAACTGGAACGCCTGCTGGCCGCTGCCGCCCGCTGCCGCTTCCGCGACGCCGCCAGCCTGATCCGTCTTCACGAAACCGCGCTGTTCCTGCGCGCCTATCCGCGCACTCCGGAGGTGGCGCGCCTGGCCGACGCCATCCTCTTCTCATTCGCCGGCCGCGTCTCCGACCTTCCCGCCTTCGAGGAACCGGAGATATCGGGCATCGCCGGCACCTCGCTCACCGCGGTCTTCAGCTACGAAGTGGCGCGCCGTCTCGCCGCCCGCCATCCACGCAACCTGGAAATCGGCTGGGACCGTTACGATGGCATCGACCGGCTCGGTCCGGTCCTCAGCCGCTTCCTGCCGCTGCTCGCAGAGGAGTGGCCGGTCGAAGCGCACGTTCCTTACCGCCAGTGGATCTCGGCGGCGCGGCCCCGGGGCACGACCGACCTAGCCTGGCTGTTGGAGCGCCTGGCCGCTTCGCCGGAACTCTTCGACACGCTCGATCTCCCGATCGCCTGGCACGTGGGCAACACGCGCACCTCGCGATCGCGCCTCCGGCTGCCCGGACGAAAGCTGTACTGCCACCAGCAGCCGCTGCTACGGCGCAGCGACGTTTCCCTCGCGCGCGAATTGGAAGCACCGCCCCTTCCCGTGCGGCGTCTCGCCCGGCCCGAGGCGCGCCACATCCTGGATCTCATTCTCGACACCTCCGCCATGCGCTACCGCGAGCTATACGGCTTCAGCCACCCCGACGAAGGCGGGGTCTATCACGCCGACGCGGGCCGTGGCGTCGAGATCTTTTTCTTCGGCGTCCCGCCCGCATGGCGTTTGCCGCTGCGCGCTTACCATGGCGGCATGTTCTTCAAAAACGGCGTGCCGGCCGGCTACGTGGAGATGCTCTCGCTGTTCGAGTGCGCCGAAGTCGGTTTCAACCTCTACTACACCTTTCGCGAGGGCGAATCCGCCTGGCTCTATGCGCGCCTCCTGCGCCTGTTCCGCCAGGTCCTGGGCGTGACCTGCTTCTCGGTAGATCCCTACCAGATCGGCCTGGAGAATCCCGAAGCCGTGGATTCCGGGGCCTTCTGGTTCTACCGCAAGTTGGGGTTCCGTCCGGTCGATCCGAAAGTCGCCGCGCTGATGGACCGTGAAGAACGCCGCATGCGCCAAACCCCAGGCTACCGGAGCTCCAGGCGGACCCTCGAGAAGCTCGCCGAAGGCTACATCCTTTTCGAGGCCCCCTCGTCCCAGAAGGGCGTCTGGGACGACTTCCGCGTGCGCACCCTCGCCCTGGCCGTCGAACGAAAAAGGGGTCAGACGCATTTTCCTGCCCCCTCCGGCGGACTCGCGCAACTCCTGAGCCTGATCCCGGACCTGGCGCATTGGACGCCGGAAGAGAAACTCGCCGCGGCCAAGATTCTCCGCGCCAAACAGGCCACCAGTGAAACGCGCTACCTTCGCTTGATGCAGCGCCACGCCCGTCTGCGCGCCGCATTTCTGGCGCTGGGGTCGCGGTAAACGAAATGCCGCGGCCGGGCGCTTACCGCCTCGGCGCTTTCATGGCCAGCCGGATTGACACCCCCAGGTCCTTCGTCTCCAACGTTTCCGGGAGCGTGCTGAGCACAGCCAGGGCCCGTTGGCACAAGATCGTCATCTTCTCGGAATCGTTCATCTTGGTCGGCGAATAGAGCTGCGCCGATTCGAACAGCGTCCTGGCCATGGCCAGGGAAAAAGTGGCCCGCGGTATTTTGCCCCCGCTGGATTTGAGAATCTGCTCGGCTTTGGCGGGGTCGCCCGCGGCGCCCACCGCGCGGCACGTGGCCAACAGCACGCCCCGTTCCAGAGTGCGCTTCTCCGCAGCGTCGGCAGCCGCCACCGGCAGAAGATTCCCCTGAGCCACGGCCGCCAGCTGCGGCACCGCAGCGGCGGTGCCGGGCGGGAAGGGGAAGTCCAAAGTCACGGGATCGTCTTTCGTCTTGTCGAACGTGGCGAACGTATCGGCAAAGTGCAGCGTCAGGCGGTTCGCAAAGGGCCGGTAACTCGCGGCGTACTTGTAGAAACTGCCGGGCGTCTCTTTGTTGGCTTTGGCTCCGGCCTCATATTTGTTGACCAGCTCCATATAGCCACTCGCCAGCCCGGACGTTACCAGTAGCGACCACGGCATGGCCCGCGCCGTGTACTCATTGTCGCTTTGCAGAATCCTGTCCAGGTGGTCCATGGTTTTCATGTAGTCCCCGGCCGCGTAAGTTTCTCGAGCGGCAGCCCAGAAAAAGGCTGGCGTCCCTTCCCGTGGCGCGGCGGGACCACAGGCGAATAGAAGGGACAACGCTGAAAGCGTGGCAATGGCGATTAGGTAAAACCTGGTTCTCTGGGAAATCTCTGGCTTTGTTGATGCAAACCTAGGCTTCATAAGAGCTCCTTCTTCCACTCCCGGCCTTCAGTAGAGGTGCATGATCGCCCACCGGGTTGGCAAGGGCGGAATCGGCGCCGCCCAGGAATCCCCACCGAAACGGGAAGTGAAGTACTACGGCGACATCAGCAATCATAGGACCACCGCGACTGAAATACAAGCGCTATTCCACCGCCCGCAATTCCAGCCCTGGCCGGAAATCTCGCCGCCGCCTCTGTGGTAGATTACGCCATAGGATGGAGGTTCGGTGAGCCAAATTGACAGAAGAACACTACTTGGGGGCCTGCCCCTGGCGGCGTCCGCCGCCTTGCCTCAGACCTCAGCCGCGCCGCAGCGCGCGGGGCAACTCAAGATCGCCATCTGTGCCGCCACGGTACTGGCGGCTCTCCTGACCGTAGTGGCCGGCCGCGCCGCTGACGTTAAGCCACCAGAGCCACGGGTATTCGGAGGCGCCCAGGTGCAGGAAGTCTATCGCGTCCTGCTCGACCGTGACGCTCTTCTGCTCGAATCCGTCATCGACATCATCCAGCAGAAGAATATTCAGGACGGCGAGGTCCTCGTCTCCGCAGGCTCGGTACAAGAGTGCACCTACCACTACGTGGGGACGACCGCCATGAAAGCCAAGAATATATTCAAAACGGTCAAGGGGCCTTTCGAGATCCTGGGCGCCTCGGGAATTATTGCGGACGGAGAACCGCACATCCATATCGCGCTTTCCCACAATGGACACGGGGGTTTTGGAGGCCACCTGGAAAAAGGCTGCCGGGTACTCTACCTCGCCGAACTGACGTTAATCAAGTACACAGGACCACCGTTAACCCGAAAGAACAACGAGAACGGCATCTCGCTGCTGCGAGCAAAATAGGCCCGGCCGCTTGGCCGGGTCCGGCCGCCATCGAAGCGCCTTTCACGGGCGCGAGTGTTATGCCCTTGCCCGTCGCTGGTGTACGGAATGCCCGCGTTCACGCCCCAGCGCCTTCCCTGATGATGTGGCGTTGGAACTCAGCACCAGCGAGCGCCCTCGCGGTGCGCGCGCTTCTGCGAGATTCCTAAACGCTGGGCGACTACACGCGGGTAGCAATTTCTCCGGCGACCTCCAACTTCCGGGTGGCGAACAATAACCAGTCCAAATCTGCTAGCCCCCTTTTCTCCTCCTCCCAGACGACGCGAAAGTTTCGCGGGACCTTTTCGATACTCAGTCGTCTTAATACTACGAAGTCTGAATATGCCCAAAACAGATTCCCTCCAAGGCTCGCTCGACCTTCTCGTCCTGAAGATCCTCTTGAGACGGCCTGGCCTGCATGGCTACGCCATCATGTCCGCAATCAGGGGTTGGTCGGACGACGTGCTCCGCGCCGAAGAAGGCACGCTGTATCCGGCGCTGCACCGGATGGAGGAGGCCGGCTGGATTCGCGCCAAATGGGTTACCAAGGCGGCCGGACGAAGAGCGCGCATCTACGAATTGACGACAGCGGGCAAAAAGCAGCTTGACGCCGAGGAATCGCGCTGGCAGGCGGTGACTTCGGCTGTAAATCGTGTTTTGAGGACGGCTTGATATGTCGTTGTGGTCACGTCTTGAAAATGTGTTTCGCGCCGGCCGCCTGACCCGCGAAATCGACGAGGAGCTTCAGTCTCACATCGCGGACGCGATTGAGGAAGGCCGCGACCCCGCCGAAGCCCGCCGCGCCTTCGGTCCCGTGCTGATCCGTCGCGAAGAGAGCCGCGATGCCCGGTTGCTCGTGTGGCTCGATTCCGCACTGCGGGATTTTCGCTATGGCCTCGCTTCCCTCCGGCGTAACCCCGGTTTCGCCATCGCCGTCGTCGGAGTTCTGGCGCTCGGCATTGGCGCCAACACCGCAATGTTCAGCATCGTCAACGCGGTCCTGTTGAAGCCGCTTCCTTTCCCCGAGCCGGAGCGCATGGTGAGGGTGTGGGAAGCTCCGTCAAATTGGCCGCGCAACGCCACCACCACACTGACCTTTCTGGACTGGAAGCGGCAGGACACTATCTTCGAGGCGTTGTCGGTCGAGCTCCCCACCAGAGCCGCGGTGGCGACTGGCGGCGATCCGGCGCGCTTTCCGGGCAACTTAGTGTCGGCCGATTACTTCCAGGTGTTTGGCGTGCAGGCTCGAATCGGGCGCACCTTCGCACCGGGGGAGGATCAGCCGGGAGCAGCCCCGGTGGTGGTGCTGAGCTACTCGTTCTGGCAAACGCAATTCGGGGGCGATCCGGACGTTCTGAAACGCGATCTGGCGCTCGACGGGGAACCGCACAGGATCATCGGGGTCTTGCCCGCGGGCAGTTTCGATCGGCACGAGGCTGTGTTCTGGAAGCCGCTGATCTTCGCGCCGGATCAACTGAATCGCGGTCCGCACTGGCTGGTCGGCGTTGGGCGGCTGCGCGCCGGTGTGAGCCTCGATCAGGCGCAAGCCAAGATGAACATGTTGAGAGCCAGTCTTGCCGGGGTCATGCCGTCGTGGAAAAAGGACTGGGGCTTCGCGGTGGATCCGTTCGCGCAGATGCTGGTTGGCGACACCCTGCGCCGCTCGATCTACCTGGCGTTCGGAGCGGTTCTGCTGGTGTTGCTCATCGCCTGCGCGAATGTGGCGAACCTGGCGCTGGCTAAAGGAGCAACCCGGCGGAAGGAGATGGCGCTCAGGGCCGCTTTGGGGGCCAGCCGCGGCCGTTTGATCGCGCAGTTGCTTACCGAGAGCCTGGTCCTGTGTCTTCTGGGAGGCGCCGCGGGTGTTGCCGTGGCCGCACTGCTACTTCATGCCGCGGCCCCGCTGGTAGCGGCATCGCTGCCGTTTACGGCCGATCTCAGCCTGGATCTGCGCGTCCTGGGATTCGCCGCAGCAGCCGCAATGGCGGTTTTGATTCTCGCCGGCCTGCTTCCTTCCTTGCAGCTTTCCTTCAGCAAGCTGTCAAACTCGTTGAATCAGGCGGCACGTGGATCGTCGGGTTCGAGCGCAGCGGTGCGCCGGATGATCGTCGTCGGTGAAGTTGCGGTTTCCGTCGTGCTGATCTGCGGCGCGGCGCTCCTGTTCAAGAGCTTGGCGCAACTTCAGCAAGTGGATGCCGGAGTAAGAATCGATCACGTGATTACCATGTCAGCCGATCTTCCATCGACGGCATACCCGGCTGCGGAAAGCGCCGCAAGATTCTATGAAGCCGTCGTTCAACGGCTCCGAGCCGTGCCTGGAGTCGAGCAGGCATCCGTCTCGCTGGACTTGCCTCTGCAAGGTGTGCATTACGGCGAGGGGATGGGCTTACCCGGAGTGAAGGGATCTCTCCTGGTTCGTGTAAAGCTTGTCGATTCCCGGTATTTTGGCACGCTGCAAATTCCCGTCGAGTCCGGGCGCGGAATTGAAGATCGGGATCGCGCGGGCGCTCCGCCAGTTATGGTCGTCAACCGGGAGTTGGCCCGGCATTTGTCGAGCACATTCGGAATGGCGAATCCGGTCGGACGAACCGTTAACATCGACTTGCCTGGCTACGGCCCAATCCCGGAGTCCAGGGCGAACCCGCAGATCGTGGGCGTGATTCACAACGAGCGTACCGGCGGATTGCACGCGCCGCAGGATATGGTGGCCTATGTGCCTTTGGCCCAGGTCCCGCGGCAGGACATCAAACTCGTGGTTCGCACACGGAGCGAGCCGTCGGCGGTAATGTCCGGCATTCGGGAGGCGGTGCGGCAGGTCGATCCCCACCTGCCCCTGGGGGACGTGATGACCATGGAACAGGTGAAGGAGCGGAGCATGCTCTGGGCGAAGCAGCCCACCTGGGTGGTGGGAGCCTTCGCCGGGGTTGCGGCTCTGTTGGCCGCGCTCGGACTTTACGGCGTTCTGGCGCATGCGGTAACCGAGCAGCGCCGCGAGATTGGCATCCGCATGGCGTTGGGCGCGGGGCAGGGCGACGTGCTATCGCACGTTTTGCGCAGCGCCTTCTCCATGCTCATCGTGGGACTTGCCGGCGGACTGGCTGGTGCCTTTGCGCTGACGCGCGTCCTGAAGAGTCTCTTGTTCAATGTGTCCGCGCTCGACCCCGTCGCGCTGAGCGTCGCCTGCGTCTCGATGACGTTGGTTGGCATGCTCGCGGCCTGGGTTCCGGCGAGCCGGGCGGCGCGGGTCGATCCCATGAAGGTGCTTCGCGACGAGGGCTGATTGGCGCGGTGATATCCGCTGCCAATCGTGTTCTGAGGATGGTTCGATATGTCTTTGTGGTCCCGTCTTGAAAATGTCTTTCGCGCCGGCCGCCTGACCCGCGAAATCGACGAGGAACTTCAGTCTCACATCGCGGACGCGATTGAGGAAGGCCGCGACCCCGCCGAGGCCCGCCGCGCCTTCGGTCCCGCCCTGATCCGGCGCGAGGAGAGCCGTGACGCCCGGCTGCTCGTGTGGCTCGATTCGCTGGTGCGAGATTTCCGCCACGGGCTTGCCTCGCTCGCGCGGAACCCCGGCTTCGCAGTTGTGGCCGTCGGCGTCCTGGCCCTCGGCATCGGCGCCAATACGGCCATGTTCAGCGTGGTGGACGCCGTCCTGCTAAAGCCTCTCCCTTTCCCCGAGCCGGAGCGGTTGGTGACGTTGGACGAAGCTGAGAACGCCACCACCCGGTACGGCGCCAGCGCCCTGAATTTCGTCGATTGGAAGCGGCTGAGCACATCGTTTGAGGCGCTGTCGGCGGCGAGTCCCACAAGCGACGCAGTCATGGTGGGCCGCGAACCGGAGCGTTGGCTGGGTCAACGTGTGTCAGCCGACTACTTCAAGGTGTTTGGCGCGAGAGCTCAGATCGGCCGCACGTTCGCACCTGGGGAGGACCAGCCGGCGGCGGCCCGCGTGGTCGTGCTGAGTCACGCGGCGTGGAGAGAGCGATTCGGCGGGGCGGCCGATATTCTGGGCCGCGACCTGCTCCTAAGTGGCGAATCTTATCGCATCATCGGCGTCCTGGCGGCGGGCAGCTTCGATCGCGACGAATCGGTGTTCTGGAAACCGCTGGTTTTCACGCCGGCGGAGCTTACGCGCGAAAGCATGTGGCTGAACGTGGTGGGCAGGCTGCGAGCCGGCGTGAGTCCGGAGCAGGCCCAGGAAGAGATGCGCCAAGTGGCCGCGAGTCTTGCGAACGTCAATCCGCCCTGGAAGAAGGGTTGGAGCGTCGTCCTCGGTCCCTTTGGACGTAACATTGTGGGCAACCGCCTGCGCCAGTCGATCTTCGTGGCGTTCGGCGCGGTCGTCATGGTGCTGCTCATCGCCTGTTCGAATGTAGCGAACCTGCTGCTGGCCAGAGGCGCGGCGCGACAAAAGGAAATCGCCGTACGAGCCGCGTTGGGGGCCGGCCGTGGCCGCCTGATCGGCCAGTTGCTGACGGAAAACCTGGCGGTGTGCCTTCTGGGAGGCGCCACCGGCGTGGCTTTGGCCTGGCTGCTGCTTCGGGCTGTGCTTCCCGCCGCATCCCTGTCTCTGCCACCCACCGCCGAGGTCGGGCTGGATCTTCGCGTGTTCGCATTTGCCGGAGTCGTGGTTGTGGGAGTCACGCTGCTGATCGGTCTGCTTCCGGCTCTGCGGATTTCGTCCGGCGGCCTGAGCGCGTCCATGAACCAGGCGGCGCGGGGATCGTCGGGTTCGCGCGCCATGCTTCGTCGCGCGATCGTGGCGGGCGAAGTCGCGGTTTCCCTGGTGTTGGTCTGCGGCGCCCTGCTGATGTTCCGCAGCCTGCTCAACCTCCAGAACGTGGACGCGGGCGTGCGCATCGCGAACGTGATCGCGACTCGGGTCGAACTTCCTTTGCTGGCATACCCAAGCGCAGAAAGCGCTGTTCAATTCGCCCAAGCCGCAGTGGAGCGCCTTCAGGCCTTGCCAGGGGTGAAGCAGGCGGCGGTGGCGAGCGATGTGCCGCTTGAGGGCGTTAATGAAACGGATGTGATTCTGACGCCCCGGTTCGATCGTCGCTTTAACGTCAACCTCAAGCACGTGGATCAGAACTATTGCAGCACGCTCGGCATTCCCGTTCTATCCGGCCGCGGGATCAGCGGCCGGGACCGCAAAGGCGCGCCTCGAGTCGTCGTGGTGAATCAGGAATTGGCCAAGCTCCTGTCGGCATCTCCTGGAGAGGCCGATCCGGTTGGGAAGGTCGTCCACCTTTCCGTTGGCGACTACGTGAAATCGTCAGCCGAGATGGCGGATGTCGAAGTCGTCGGTGTGATCCGTAGCGAGCGGGTCGGCAGTCCGCAGGATCCCGGCCGGCCTGTAGCATACGCGCCGTTTGCACAGCAGCCAACTCCCAGGATCAAGCTGATCGTGCGCGCACAGGGAGACTTGTCCGCCGCGATGCGTGGCATTCGCGAAGCTGTCCGGCAGATGGATCCGCACCTGCCGCTGGGAGCCATGAGAACGATGGAACAGGTGAAGGAACGCAGCTTCACCGGTACCACGCAATCCACCTGGACTATCGGGGCCTTCGCGGGAATCGCCGCGCTGCTGGCCGCGTTCGGACTGTACGGCGTTCTCGCGCAGGCAGTCACCCAGCAGCGCCGGGAGATTGGAATCCGAATGGCGCTGGGCGCCAGCTCCGGAGAAATTGTCGCAGGCGTAGTGCGGAATGCCGCGGCAATGGTCGCGGTGGGGCTTGCCATCGGGTTGGCCGGGGCATTTGCGGTCACAGGTCTTGTGAAGGGCCTCCTGTTTCAGGTTTCGCCGCTCGACCCGATTGTATTTGCGATTGCATGCGGTTCGATGATGCTAGTGGCACTGATGGCTGTATTCATCCCGGCCCACCGTGCGGCACACGTCGATCCCGTCACGACGCTTCGCGACGAGGGCTGAGGTACTTCCGCGGTGATCCTGGTCCTCGAATATCTGGATGATTAGGGAATATCCGGCAGGAGAAGACACTGTTCGCCGGGTCACAAAAGTGAACGCCTCTGGGATGATTAATGTCCCGACCTTCATTTTGTACCGGGTAGACCGCTCGCTTTTGGCAAAGGACGAAATTGTGCGCCGCCTTGGTGGACCAAACACGGCGTATTTGCTGTTCGCCAACCGCAATCGGTTATGACGCTCTGTTTAACAGGGGCCGATCGAACCGCACTGAGAAAGGTTCTTCGCCGCGCTTTTTCGCTGGATCAATAGGCCCCGGCCCGGTCGCCCACGGTAAATGGGGCGATCTCTACTTTCTCTCGCGCTCCTCTAGCGCGCGAATAGCCGCCGCGTGTCGCTCGGCGTCCTGCTCCCGGCCGCCCGACTGGTAGGCCTGGACCAGCAGGAAGTGCACCTGGAGATCGGTCACCTCACCGGTGTGCAGTGGCAATGCGATCTCACCTTCTTTCGCGGCGCCCGCGGCATCCCCCGTCTTCAGCAAGAGCCGGGCGGATTCGAAGTGGGGGTCGCGGGAGTTCGGCGCCAGCTTCAAGGCGCGATCGATCCAATGCCGGCATTGTGCGAAGTCCTCGAAAAGCGATCGCTGGCCGAGGTTGCGGAACAGGAGGAAGCCGTCGTTGATCATGCCCGAGACCACCAGGTCGGGTAGTCCGTCGTTGTCGAAGTCGCGGAAGTCCACTCCCATGCCCGCGATGGCGGCGCCGTCGTCGCGCAGTGCCACGCCGGCTTCCAGGCCGATTTCGCGAAAGGTCCCATCGCCCTGGTTGCGGAACAGAAAATGCCGCACCGAATCGTTGGCCACGAACACGTCGGTGAATCCGTCCCCATCGAAATCGGCGAAGGCGACTCCCATTCCCTTGCCGATCTGCCCGGCGATTCCCGAGCGCTCCGAAACGTCCGTGAAAGTGCCGTCGCGGTTGTTGTGGAAGAGTTGGTTGGGCAGCCCCGGGTACTCCTTCGGATGACAATAAAACCGCTTTCCCGGAGCGCCGCACACCGGTTCGGTGGCCGGGTCCCATGCCACATAGTTGGAGATGAGAAGGTCGAGCCAGCCGTCGTTGTCATAGTCGAACGCCGCCACGCCCCCGGGCATCAGTTCCACCTGTGAGAACTGGCCGCTCGCGCCATTCTTCAAGCGGAAGTCCAGGCCGACCTTTTTGGCGATCTCTTCGAACCGGATTTGCGCCCCTGCCGGGTGCGCCATCGCCCCTACGGCCATGGCGAATGCGCAGCAATACCACATGCGCGATCAGTGTAATCCACCGCGCCTTTCGGCGCAATGCAGGCCGCTTAACGGTCACCAAACCTGAAAATTTATATTTCCAGTGTTTTCAATAGGCATTCCCAGAATTGACCCGAAATTGCCGGCGTCCCGTGCCAAGCTGAAATCGGAAGATCGTTTCCGGTTTGCGCGGCACGCACTTCGCCGGCCGGTTCGGGTCTGAAACCGAAAGGATCCTTACGGCCGGCGTTGCTTAAGTCTCTTGTTGCCGTCAAACCTGTCGCACAATCCGTAAGCATCCTTACGGTTTTGAGGAATTCCATGGATCGGGACACCTCGGAAAGTGTCGAATTGGGCGCGTGGCTCGGCAGGGGACAGGCGTTCGGCATGGTCGCCAATCAGTGCTCGGCCGCGCACGCGGAGTGCCTCCGCAGCATTCGCGAATCCGGCTCTTACAAGTTGCTCGGCCTCACCTGGGAGGAGTTTTGCCCCACCTACGCCGGCCTTACTCGTCCGCGAGTGGACGTCTTGATCCAGAACCTTGAAGAGTTCGGCGCGACTTACTTCCGTTTGTCCGAAATCGTTCGCATCTCCCCGGAAACCTACCGCCGGATGGTTCCCAAAATCGAAGGCGAACAGATCGATATCGGCGGCGAGATGGTCTCCATCGTTCCCGAAAACTCCGTCCGCATTCGCCAGGCTGTCCACCGCATGCGCGCCGAACTCCAGCAGGTTAAGCAGCAAGCCGAGGCCCTCGCCTCGCCCGGCATCTCCAGTCTCCAGTCACGCCTCGATTCCTGCTTCGAGGAAATGGCGCGCATGGCCGTGCGCATCCTCTCCAGGCTCGAAGTCACTGCCCTGCGAGGCCTGGTCGATTACTCCATGCACCATCTGAAAGAGATATCCGGGAAGATCCGGGATTAGCCCGTGCGGGTCCTATGGTTGCCGCTTGCCCGGAATCCGCGACCGCACGGCCAGCATCAGATCGTGCGGCTGGCCTTCCTTCGCGTTGCTGTAGTACCCCACTTGCGTGCCCGGCTTGAAGAAAAAGGCGGCGCCTTGCGTCACCGGGTGGCGCACCTCTTTCCCGTTCGCGTCGAGTCCCGCCACCATCTCGCCCGACCCTCTCAGCAGAAAGTAGATCTCCTCCTCCTCCGGGTGATGGTGCGGAATGTTCGTCCCGCCCGGCGCGAAGTCCATGATGAACAGGCTGTCCATCAGGTACGCCGCGGCTAGTTTATCGCGCTGGCTGGAAGTGGTGCCCATCATCAGCTTGAACTGCGAGGTCGGGCCATGCCCACTCAGAATCTGGAGATGTACGTCGTCCGCACTGGCCAGCATGAGCTTCGGCGTCGGCTGCACCTTCATGTCCGCGGGGATCTTGTATCCCATCACCATCACCTTCACCGGCGCGCTCGATGAATTGGCAACGCCGTGCTTGACCCCCATAGGAAGGTACATGAAGTCATTCGCCTTGATGGGCGCCTTCTCATCGCCATACAACAGTGTCCCGCTGCCCTCCTCGACGAAATAAATCTGCTCCTCGGCCGGGTAACTCACCATC
This sequence comes from Bryobacterales bacterium, assembly GCA_963768385.1. Lineage (GTDB taxonomy): Bacteria > Acidobacteriota > Terriglobia > Bryobacterales > Bryobacteraceae > Fen-178. Next base: position 537,638 of record CAVYHQ010000006.1, on the reverse strand, counting down.
GCGCTGGTCCCGCCGGGACCGACAGTCAGTTCGCCATACCGGGCCACGCCCTGGAGTTGATCCGCATCCTGGTCGCCGATGCCGAACAGCGGTTTGTAGGAAGCCGCCTTGGAGCTAGCCGCGGTCAGATCGTCCGGTTGCGGCTTGACGTCCGATACCTGCCGCCGCAGAAAGATCGGATCCGCGGCCAACAGGCAGCTCGACACGGCCAAGAGAATGGCTGCTTTCTTGATACTCAATATGCTGCCCATAGTCTCTCCAAGAATCAGTAGTCCGAGGTCCGCTCGTTCACCCAGACACCGTCCACGTTGAAGTGCGGCCACGGTCCGCCTTCGCCTCGTCCGACGAAGCTGTCGTCCCACTTCGTGCTCGGGTCGAAGTAGCCGGGCTTCCGCAGGTGCTCTTTCACTACCGGTTCGTTCAGTTCCACGCCCAGGCCCGGGGCATCCGGAACCGTGATGTAGCCGGCGTTGATCAGCGGCTGTGAAACTCCCGTGACCAGTTGCTGCCACCACACGAGAAAATCCACCGCATGGCATTCCATCGCAATGTACGACTCCAGCGTGGCGGCCGTATGAACCGCGGCGATGGTGGCCAGCGGCGACCCCGCCATGTGAATGGCCGTCGGAATCCGCTCCCGGTCGTAGGCGTAATCGGCAATCCGCTTCGTCTCGCGGCATCCTCCCGAGGTGCCGTGATCCAGATGGATAATATCCACGGCCCGATTGTCGATCAGCCCCTGGAACCCTTCCTCCAGCCCGAAACCATCCTCGCCAGTCAGCAACGGCGTGCTGGTATGAGCCTTGATCTCCTTGAAGTCCTTCCATCGCCAGAAACCGCCCGTGTAAAACAGATCCTCCAACCAGGCCAGACGGTACTTCTCAAACGCTTTGGCGGCGCGAATCCCGTCGGGGACCGTTCCGCACCGCAGGCTCGAGGCGTCCACCGCCAGCGGCTTATCCCAGCCGATGGCATCCCGCACGGCCCCGATCAACTCGCCTCCGTACTCCAGCCCTTTGTCCGTCGGCACACCCGCGGTATCCAGGTAGCCCGGCTTGACGCCCACGAAGTTGGTGGTCACATCCATCTTGAAGAAGGTGAACCCTATCTTCATGCGCGCCACCATGCGTTCCCCATACTTCTTGGGGTCGGAGGTCCCGGTCGTGTCGCAATACATCCGCGCGCGATCGCGTTTCTTATCGCCCAGCAACCGCCAGACCGGCACGCCGTAGACCTTGCCCGTAATGTCGTGCAGGGCGATATCGATGGCGCTGAAGCCGCCACCCTGGCGTCCGGGGCCTGCGTACGGACGCACGCTTTGGAGAATCCCTGATATGTCCAGGGGATTCCTTCCCACCAGGAGGGGTTTCATCGCCAGGGCCAGGTTCTCGTTGCCCGCGTCGCGCACTTCTCCCAGGCCATAGACATCCTGGTTGGTGAATATTTTGATTATGGGGTAGTCGAAATTGGCCGCCACCCTGAGCGCCCGTATGTCCGTGATCTTCAAGTCGCTGGGCGAGGAGAACTTGTTGATTGGCCCATAGTGTACCGGCGCGCCGCCGCGCCCGCCTCCGCCCATCCCCTGCTGGCCGCCAGTCGGCACTCGGCCGGGGGTGCCCTGCTGCCCCGAGGCGGACATGGTAAAGATCCCGCCCAAACCACTGGCGATTGCGGCCCGGCACAACATCGCGCGCCGGCTCCAATCTCTCGCTTGAACACGTCTCATATAGAGCTACGCCTTTCCGTTATAGTATGCACCAGATGCAGGAAGGGGGCGCTGCGCCTTGGCCGCCGGTCCCTGATCCGTCCGTAGGCTATTTCGGAGTCGAGCCGCAATACCATTAGACGGAGCGAGCAGCGGGTATGGGTTTGCACCATTTGGGTGCAGAATTGCTACGGGATGCGTGATGGGAATTGCCCGCAAGCAGAAACCGTCGCCCGCCGCAGGCGAGTTTCTGTTTCAGCTCGATCCAGAGCCATTGGAAGAATGCGTCACCGCGTACGCCGGCATTCCGTTGTTCCTGCAAGCTGCGCGCTCGCTGGAAGTGCCGAGGCTTGTGAATCAGCACTTGCAGATTAAGCAGCGGGACCGAGGTTTGGATGAAGCCGGGTATGTAGAGAGTTTCCTGGTTTTGAATGCGCTGGGCGGAGATTGCATCGAGGATTTCGAACGCTTGCGGGAGGACGAAGGTCTGGTGGAGATGCTGGGGCACGACATTCCGAGTTGCGCGGCGGCGCGCAAGTTTCTCTACGAGTTTCACGATGAATCCAAACTGGAGCAGGCGCAGAAGGAGTTGCCTATAGGGCAGGTGAGTTATATCGCCGAGGAGAGCGCCCCACTGCGAGCTTTGGCGCAGGTCAACCAGGAGATGGTGCGGGAAGTGGGACGGCGGTGCCCGGAGCAGAAGATTGCCACTGTCGATCTGGATGCGACGATTATCGAGAGCTACAAGCGAGAGGCGCAGCCGACCTATCAAGGCGGCAGCGGATATCAGCCGATGTTGGCTCTATGGGCGGAGATGAACTTGGCGCTGGCCGACGAGTTTCGCGACGGCAACGTGCCCGCCCAGAAGGAACCGCTGCGCGTGGCGCAGCGAGCATTTCAATGCCTGCCGCCGACCGTGCAGGAATACTACTTTCGGGGCGACTCGGCGTGTTGGGAAAAGGACCTGCTGAATTGGCTGCGCGATGAAAAGCGCGCCGACGGCCCGCAGGGCCTCATCACCTTCGGGATCAGCGTGCGCATGACGCCCAATCTGAAGAAGCACATCGAGCGTCTGCCGGACTCTCTATGGAAGCCGTATCGGGAGGATTCCGAAGCGGTGCGGGAATGCGCGGACGTGCTGAACTACTGGCCCGAGGACGAAGGCCGGCCGGAAGGCGCGGGAGCGTTGCGGTACCTGGCGATCCGCGTGCGCAAACGGCAAGGGCAGTTGTTCGCCGATGGGAGCGAAGTGAAACATTTCGCGGTGGCGAGCAACCAGTGGGATTGGGCTGCGGAGCGATTGTTGGATTGGCAACGCGAGAAAGCGGGCACGATTGAGGCGCTGCACGACGTGCTGAAAAACGAGTTGGGAGCGGGCGTGATGCCGTGTGGCCGGCTGGGAGCCAATGCAGCATGGTTCCGGTTGGCCGTGATGACGCACAACGTGCTCACCGCGCTGAAGCGCCTGGCGCTGCCGGAAAAGTGGCTGACCGCACGACCGAAGCGGCTGCGGTTTCAGATCTTCTGCTCGCCCGGTAAACTGGTTTCTCACGCGCGGCAGATCTGGCTGCGGGTGCGACGCCTCAGAGACCAGTTGGCCGAGTGGATCGAGACGATGCGGCTGCTGCCCCTCCGAGTGTAAGCGTCGCTCTTCTTACGGACGGATTATAGAACCCCTTTTGGAAACGGCCGGCCGGAGGTGTGTGCCAAGAAGGCCATTACCCAGTGCGCAATCAGTGCAGATGCTTGCTTGGCCCTTTGCAACGCCCTACTTGTCGCCGGGACCGAGCGGAATACCCAACTTGGAGCGGAACGAAGGCGGGGGACTAACGGTTCCCGCCGCTATCGACGGATTACGGCCGGTGGGTGAGAGAGTTGCGGCGCCCCAGCCCCCGGGAGTAACCTCCCTAGTAGAGGGACATTTTATGAGGGTTCTTCTGCGAATTGCTTTATGTGCTTGCCTGGTGGCGGCGGGCGCCGCGGCACAGCGAGGCGGCGGGCATGGCGGCGGGGGCGGCTTTCACGGCGGCGGTGTGGCGTCCTCCGGGCCCGGTGGCTTCCACGGCGGCGGTGCGGTAGGTGGCTTCCGCGGCGGATTCGGCTACCGTTCCTACGGCTACGGCGGCCATTACGGGTACTCCTACTGGCCCGGTTGGAATTCTGGCTACTCCTACTGGCCGGGATATTACGATTACTCCCCCTACGCTTACTATCCGTATAGCTACGATCCGTCACCCAACGTGACGGTGATCTATCCGGCGCCGGCCCAGGCCGCTCCCAGCACGGGGTACGCGGAGCGCGCCAATCCCGTCGTCGGAGAATACGATCAGTATGGCCAGGAGATCAAGCCCTCCGGCGGCGGCGCGCCCATCTATCTGCTGGCGTTCACCGACCACACGATTCGCGCGGCCGCGGCGTACTGGGTGGACGGCAAGACGCTCCACTACGTCACGCTCGAGAAGGAACAGAAGCAGGCGCCGCTCGACACCGTGGACCGCGATCTCAGCCTGCAACTGAACCGCGAGCGTCGCGTGCCCTTTTCGCTGCCCGCTCCGTAGCGCCCGCGGACCTAATCCCAGTTCTTCACTTGCGGCCACAATTCCTTCAGTGGCACCCTCAATCCGCGGCAATAGAACACGTCGAAATGTTCGTAGGGCATGGAGTAAGGGTGCTCGACCCGGGCCACTTTGTGGACTACCTGGAATCGCATCTCGAGATCTTCCTGCCGGCCCTCCATGACGATCACGCTCTCGCCGGTATAGTCGCGCGGTCCCCACAAGTAGTAACTCTGGTGTCCGCTGATAGCCTTGGGCAGGCCGTACTTGGGGCCAAACAGGTCCACGGCGCCGGCTTGGCCATAGTTCTGCCCGTAGATGGCGGTCCTGGCTCGCACGTCCGCGGGCAAACCGTTATACACGCGCGCCACCGTGGCCACCATCTCCTCCCAGCCGAACTGATCGGCAAAAAGCTGCGGCAGCGGGCCGAGTTTGTGCGTCTCGATTCGCGGTTGCTGAAGATGCATGGCCGCCGAATAGCGGATGTAGGTCTCGACCGGCAGCAGCGGAACCATCGTCGGCGCCAGCACCGCGGCCATCAGGACTATCAGGGACGCATAGGCCGGCTTGATCCACTGTACGCGAGAGCCAGTGAGCCACTGCTCCCACAGCACGCTGCCGCCGGCGAACAGCACCGGAAAAGCGGGAAACAGGTAATAAATGCGCGGGTCGAGCGCCAGGATCAACGCCGCCGAGGTCAGCCATGCCCAGCCGAGTGCGCGGAACGGCTTTCCCTCGCGGCGAAAGAAGAAATACCACAGGCCTGCCAGCCAGATGGGCGCGCTCAGCGGAAGCATTGCCAGAATCTCCTGGCCCAGAAACGCCCACGGCGTCAGATCCACGTTCCGTCCGCTGCGCCGGATGTTGGCCTGCAATTCCAGGAACGGGAAATGGTGTTGAACATTCCACAGCAGGTTGGGCAGGAATATCAGGAATGCGACCAGACCGCCGATCCAGAGCCACTTCGTGTGGAGGAAGCGGCGTTGGGGAGTCAGCAGCAATCCGGCCACAATCCCGAAGCCGAAGATCAGCATGGAGTACTTGTTCTCCAGCCCGATTCCCGCCAGCAGGCCGAACCACAACCAGAGCCTCTGGTTCCCCGTCTTGACGATGCGAATCACCACCCAGGCGCAGCCCATCCAGAACAAAGGCTCAAACGCGTTCATGGAAAGAAAATGGTCGAGCGCCAGGAAGCCGGGCGCAGCCAGGGCGCAGAGGGCCGCCAAGCCCTGGGCAAAGCGCTTTCCGCCCAACTCGCGGGCCAGCAGGCCCGTCAGCAGCACGGCGCCCGCGCCGGCCAAAGCGGGAAAGAAACGGATGGCCGCGAGGGAATCGCCCAACAGCACGCGCGCGATCCTGGCGACGAGAGCGATCAGCGGCGGCTGGTCCACGTAACCCCAAGCCAGATGGTCGGCGCACGCCAGGTAGTAGAGCTCGTCGACGAAGTAGCCGTAATGGCGGCCGGCATACAAGTGCAGGAGCAGTTTGACGGCGGCTATCGCGCCCACCAACATTCCCGCACCCTGGATCCACGGCTCTCGGCTCTCTTTGGGGCGCATGTATGCTGTTTCCTGAATCCTCCCACGGCATTTTAACATCCCCACGGTTGTATTCCACTTTCAGTTTGATTCAGACTCGCCAGACCACGCCAGAACGTGGTACAGTGATTCACCAGAGGCGGAGGGCTGTATGAAATGGTTGCCGGTTTTTACGTTAGCTGTCGTGACTCTCCTCTCGCCGGCTCGCGCCGGAGCCCAAACGGAGGCTTCGGGCGACACTGCCGGCGCGCGTGCCGCGCTCGCCCGCGCCGCACAGAACAATCCCCACGATGTTTCCGCGTTGACCGGCTACGCCGAGTTCCTGGAACGTTACGGTGATCCAGCTTGCCGCGAAGCCTACGCCAGGCTGTTGGAGGCTCTCCGTGATACGCCCGACACGGCGCGCGCCGGAGTCGTCGCCAGGCGGCTGGCCGCCATCGACCTCCTGGCCGGCGACAGCGCCGCCGCCGCGCGCGACCTCGAGGCCTACCGCGCGGCTACCGGCAAGAGTCTGGCCTCCTGGTCCGCAACTCCCGCGCCCGCGGAGAACTGGCCCACTGTCCCCATCCCCGGGCCCATGCGCCCGTTCGCCCGCATGGCGGCCATTTCTCCGGAAAGCGGCGCCGACGATTTGCTTCCCGCCCTGGCGCGCAACGTGGTGACCAACGGCTACCAGGCGTCGCATAGCAATGAGGCCCTCGAGCCAACCGAGTACCTGAAACTGGTCCACCGCTATCTTTCGCAGGCGCGCGAACTGGATAAGCTGGCCGGCGATCAGAAGGTCATCAGGATCGAAAGCTGCGATTCGCCCAACGTGGCCGACTTGCTTCGCATCCTCGGCTACCGCATGCGTGGCGGCTGCGGCTCGGATGTGGTGCTGGAGACCGTAAACGCCGCCCGCGCCTTCCTCTCTACCGACTCCGGCTTCCCCCTCAACGACCTCGAGCAGGCGCTGCGCAGCAACCGCCCCTTCTCTTGCGATTTTCACCCCGCCCAGGCGCCGGTGCTCTTCGGGTGGGAGTACTGGATGACCGGTTTGAAGGAAAAGACCCCGGCCGATTTCATCGAGAGTTTTATCTCCGACCCGTCGGTCTGCCGGCTCTATCTGGGTCTTTCCAAGCTCAACCGCGAGACCGCCGAGAGCCTCCATAAAACGGTTTCGTTTACGCGTCTCAAGGCCTATTCGCACGTGCTCGATTTCTTCGGCGGCATGTTCGAGCTTCGCGGCGGCAAGGCCGTCACTCCCGGCGGTCAGCGCTCCGCGGGCGCGTGGGCCGAGTTGGTGGGAGCCTCACCCGACCAGGGCGCCACCTTTTTCGACAAGCTCATCGCCAAGGATGACGGCTGGATGGCCAGCCTCTACGACGCTCTGGCCCGCATCCACGGCCCCGTGCGCGACTATCTCACGGAGCCCGCCCGCATGAAGCGTTTCTATATGGCCGTGCGCGGCCGCATCACCAGTCCGGGGCCTGCGCGGCCGGTGTTCCGCTCCAATGCGGATATGATGCTGCTGACCACGCGGCTGCAGCTCGACGCCGGCGGAAGGCCCCACATCCCCGGCAGCCTGGACGTCTGGAAGAACCTCTTCGTGAGTCACCCGCAGGGCAAGTACGACGGCAAACTCACCCGTTCCGCCACCGGCTGGAAAGAGCCCGACGACGTTCTCGAGGCCCTTTTTGCGTTATGCCGCAAGTCCGTGGAAAACGAGCCGTTGAAGATCTTCATGGCCATCACCGACGTGGACCGCAATCGCGCTGTCTCTCTGCAGGCGGCCACCGTCAACCGCCTGGCGCGCGCCTACCACGAGTACGGCAGCCAGTTTGCCATCTTCAGCGAATCGCGCACCATCAGCGACCAATCCGTCAACCAGTATCTGGATGCGATTGAGAGCATCAATCGCCTCAGGGACCCGCTGTTTTTCTCGGACGTGGCAGGCTCCTTCCAGGCGCTGGTCGGCCTGTGGCAGATCCTGGTCCGGCAGCAATCTATCCCGGAAAGCCAGGCCGACTCGGTGTTTTCCGGTATCGCCGGCTCTTTCCTCCAGCTCCGCAATAACCGGGAGCTCTTCGATGCCGGCCGGAACGGAGTGAAGCTGCTCCTGGCCGCGGCGGCCTCCGGGCCGGCGGCGCCCGCCCGGTCCTCCAATTCCCACGAGCGGCTGGTGGACCTGCTGGCCGGCGCGCCGCAAGCCGGCGACACCGAGGCGCGCGAGCAGATGGCGCAGGAAATCATCCGCATCCTGGAAGCCCAGCGCATCGTCTCGCTCGACACCATGTTCCAGCTCGCCGACCACATGGAGAGCATTTCCCATGGCGAGAAGCTCAACACGGCGCTGGTGAACCGGCTGGCCGCCGGCATCGGCGAAATTCAGCTTCCGCGCGCTTCCCTGACCGCCCCGGAAAAGAACGCCCTGGGATTCGGCTATTGGACCGAGAGACACATCGAAGCCGAACGCAAGCTCAACCTGCGCGCCGCCATTGAAAAGGCGGCGGGGGATCCCGAAAAGCTCAAAGACAGCCGCGGCCTGATGGCGCCGCTGCTGCGCGACACGCTGCTGGCCTTCAACTACGCGCACTACGCGCCGCCGGGAGCCCAGATCCTTTACACCAACCCCGTCTTTGTGCGCAGCCACGATTTCATCGGGGCCCAGGGCTCGAGCCGCACCTGGCGGTCCACGGAACTGTTCGGCACCGGCTGGCCCTCGAACGGCGGCGGCCGGCTGGTCGGTTCGCTCGCGACTCTGCCCTACGCGCTGGCCGAAGCCGAGCAGAACTTCCTGATTCCCGAGCATACCCAGGCGCTCATCTGGGGCGACCTGACGCCGCAAATGATTCTGAGCGCCAAGATCCCGCGCTGGTGGAACGTCACCCCCGCGCAAGTCCACTGGGTGGGGCTGCACCTGCGCTATGGCCGCGAGCTGCTGGCGGAATCGGCTTTCGATGCGGAGCTGCGCGCACAAGTGCTGGATTCGTTATCGCTGCTGGCCTCGCCCGCGCGCACCCACCAGGTGGGGGGCTTGATTGAGCGGGGCGCTGTGAAGGATGCCGTCGAGCGGGTTACTCCCTCGGAGCTGTTCTCGCTGGCGCGCGACATGGCCTCGCGCCAGGGCTTCGCCGATAACTCCTGCATCCTCGAGGAACTGCGCCAGCTCGCCCAGGCATCGCCCAAGGAAGTGAACTACGCGGCCATATCCCGCGCCTTCGGCACGCCCAAGCCCACCCTCGCCAATTCCTACGAGCCGGAGCTGCTCAACCTGCGCACCTTCCCCACTTTGATGGGATACTCGAGCCGCGTTATGGCGGAAAGCTGGGAATCGAACACCTTATACTGGGCGGACCTGGCCGACGAGCTCAGCCTCTCGCCGGCGCAGCTCAACCTGCGCATTCCGGAGTGGACCGAGAAACTGGTCGAGCGCATCTTCGCCTCGCACCTGGAAGATTGGCCCGCGGTGCTCAAGTCGCTGCTGCTGGTGGGTGACGATGTGCGGGCGCGCACCCGCGCGGCCGCCGCCGGCGAGAAACCCGGCATCGAGGAATTTTGAAACGGGATAAACCATCATGACGATTTCGCGGCGAGGATTCATGGGGATGGCTGCGGGCGGGCTGCTGCTCCGCGGCCAGGAGATCGGCCAGCGGCCGGTCTTTCGGGTGAAGGTGGACATGGTGGTGCTCAGCTTCCAGGTGACGGACAGCAAGAACCACTACATCAACGGCCTCAAACCGAGCGACTTCCGCATCTACGAAGACGGCATCCTGCAGAAGGTCTCGACTTTCGCGGAAGGCGCCAAGGCGCCCGTGGCGGTGGCCGACAACGGCGCCACCCGCCCGCTGCTGGAAGCCAAGAAAGACGCCCTGCCGGGCCTCGACCGCCCCGACGCTTTCGTCGGCAGCAACGTCTTCGTGCTGTTCGATACCAGCAACTACATGTATCGCGGGTTCGTCTACGCCGAGGACGCCATTGCCGATTTCGTGCGCGGCCTGGACCGCGCCGATTCGGTCGCGGTCTATACGTTCAGCCGCAATCTCTCTCGCGCCGCCGGCCTCACGCGCGATAAGAGCGAAGCCATTTCCGGCCTGCGCACAGCCGTGGCCGGCGACGACGCGGCGCTTTACAATTGCCTGCTGCTCACCCTCCGCGACGCCGCCAAGATCCCCGGCCGCAAGGTGATCATCGTGTTCTCCAACGGTCCCGACAATGCCAGCATGGTGGCCCCCGACGACGTGCGCGCGGTGGCCGAAGACGAAGGCATCCCCATTTACGTCATTTCCACCAGCGAGGTGAACAGGGACCCCATCTCCAGCGGGGTTTTCCGCCGCATGGCGCAGCGCAGCGGGGGCAAGTCCTACTGGGCCAAGACCTGGCAGAAGCAGGTGGAGGCGTTCGAGGACATCCGCGAGGACATGAGCAACTCCTACACCATCACCTACTACCCGCAGCCCAACCCCAACGAGGGTTTCCGCAAAATCACGGTAGAAATCGTGAGCGACCCCGGCAAGAAATACCGCGTGCATTCGCGCCCCGGCTACCGTCCCGGCCGGGCATTCTGAGCGCGCGGCGCAGCCCTGCTATCCGAGTCTCGTGATCAACTCCTGAATCTTGTCGCGGTCCCCCTTGGTGGGATTGTACTTGAGCGCGTCTTGCAGCTCCTTGAGCGCCCGCGTCTTGTCGCCCTTTTGCGAATACGCCATTCCCAGGTGATACCGGAAAGTCGCCTGGGCGGGCACTTTGCTGACCAGGTCCTTGAAAATGTCAATGGCGTTGTCGGTCAGGTTCTTCTTGAGGTAGATCCAGCCCAGCGTGTCGGAGACTTCGCTCAGGTTCGGCAGCAATTGCTTGGCCCGTGTCGCCTTGGTGAGGGCGTCGTCCAGATCGCCGCCGTGCTCGCAAAGCAGGAATGCCAGGTTGTTCAGCGCCACGCCGTTGTTGGGATTCAGCTTGATCACCAATTCATACACCTGCCGGGCTTCGGTCCAGCGCCCCGCAGCGTCCAGCACCAGCGCCAGGGTGCCGAGCAGGTCGCCGTCCTCGGGGAGGAACTCGCGGGCCTTTTGCAGCGCCACGATGGCGTTGCTGAGATCGCCCTTGCGCCGGTACGTTTCGCCGATGCTGAAGAAGATTTTTCCTTGCGCTTCTTTCGGTCCTTTCGCGAGCGACGCCGACACCTTGTCGAAATAGGAGATGGCCTCATCATACTTGCCGGAGCGGACCGCGGTGTTGCCCAGGGCCAGAATGAGGTCCATACGATTGGGAGCCTTGGCGGATTCGTTCTGCAACAGTTGCATGGCCTGGTCGGGATGGTTCTGGGCCATCTCTGTCTCGACCATGCCCATCAAGCCACGCGAGTTGGCGGGGTTCAGCTCGTAGGCGCGCCGAAAGGCGTCTGCGGCTTCCTTGTACTTGTTCTCCGCCAAGTTGGCGACGCCCAACTGGAACAGCACGTCGGGAGAACTGGGGTTGACCTTGAGCATGGAGTCCAGCAGTTGGCGCGAGTCGGCAAACTTCTTCTGGCCCATGAGAGCCGCCGAGGCGATGAGCCGCGCGTTGGTGCTGTTGCGGTCGATGGCGAGCACCTCCTGGGCGCTTTTCAGGGCGGCGTCGTAGTCCCCGAGGGTGACCTGCAACTGCGCCAGGGCCAGCCGCGGCTGCATGTAGTCCGGCCGCAGATCTATGGCCTTCTGGAAATGCTGGCGCGCCTGCTCCCACTCGCGGCGCGCGGCGTGCGCGCGGCCCAGGTTGAAGTGCGCAACGGGGTTGTTCGGCGATTGCGTCACGACAGACTGCAACTCCGACAGCGCGCTGGAAACGTCGCCTTTATCCAGCATGAAGGTGGCCGCCAGGCCGCGCGCGTCGTTGTCCTTGGGATCGTCCTTCAGAATCTGCGAATTCAATTCGGCCGCCTCGGTGCGCTTGCCCTGCCGCATGAGCGCTTCGATGATGCGCTTCTCGTAGGTGGCCTTCCTCTTGAGGTCCTTTGACATGCCCTCGCGATACTCGCGTACGGCGGAGTCTCCGTCTCCCATGCGCAGATAGAAATCGCCCACGGTGAGGTATGCCTGCTCGTATTCCTTGGCGTGGGATTTGATCTGATTGAGGACACCCAGCATGTTGTCACGCTGGTTCTGCCTGTAGTAATGCATGGCCAGCACGGTGAGGTAATCGAACTGTTTAGGATTGTTCTGGGCTCCCAGCTTCAAGACCTGCTCGGCGTCGGCGGGCCTCCCTTGCGACATGAGCAGCTTGTAAAGCTCGGTGTAGGCGTATTGAAACGTCTTGTCCTTTTCGATGGCACCGCGATAAAGCTTTTCCGCTTCGGGGGACTGGGTTTCCACCGCCAAGGCCTTGGCCAACGGCATGACAACGCCGACCTGCCCGGGCTTGATGGCGTCGGCTTTGCGATACTCGGCGATGGACTGGTTGAGCAACCTCTGCCCCTCGTCCTTATTGGCGACCCTGAACTGTTCGCCGGCCCGCACGTAGTCCAGATCGCCAGTGAGCCGGTGCCCGTCGAACGAATTCGGGTCGCGCTTCAGCAGATCTTTGCAATAGCTTTCAACTTCGGCCAGTAAGGTTTTGTCGCGCGTCGCCACGAGGTAAATCTCCGAAAGCTTAACCGCCGCGTCCCAGTGATCGGCCTCGCTCGGCGGCAGCAGCTCGACCGCGCGGCGGAACGCGTTCACCGCCTCGGTTACGGAACCCAGCTTGAGAGCGGTCAGGCCCAGCCTGTAGTACACCGGCCCCCAACGCTGGTCCTTGGCCTTGGCGTTGAGGTACATGATGCGCGCTTCTTTGTACTTGCCTCTGTCGAAGTACTTGTTTCCGCTTTCGAGATAACGCCTCTTGGCGACGTTGGGATCGCGGCTGCACGATACCAGCGCTAAAACCGCTGTTACAATAATCGCGACTAGACGTGTGGAACGCATAACTTCCTCAGATTGATTCTCTTACACTTTTGTTTCAAATTCCATGGCCAAGGTCATGGAAAAGCACCCCGGAGATATTATAGCAGTACTAGTATCGATGGAAGGGTTTGGGGGCCGGGGGCCAGGGGCCGGAGCGCTACTACTCCACGTAAACGGTGGGCACGTTGGGCCCCGTGACCGGGCTGCTCACGCCGCCGATTCGCAGGGTCACGGGCAGCGCGCTGCCTTTCAAGTGGGTGCCTGGTATGCGGCAATTGATCTGGTAGACGCCGATCAACCCGGGAGCGAGGCCGCTCCAATCCACAATTTCCTGCGCGTCCGAGATGGTGGGATCGCCAAAGAACACCTGGACCGGGCCGGTCACCGCCAGCGGGCTCAAAGGAGCCGGAACCCCCGCCGTCACCTTGCCGCCGATGGTAGGCCCCAGCCCGGTGGCATAGATGGTAAGCTCCTCATCCCGGTGGCCAGGATTGTACCGGTCCAGGCGCGTGCCGTCCTGATGGAAGATAGCCGGCCCATCGGCATCCACAAACACCGCCGGCGCGTACTTGGAAACCGCGACGGTGACGCTGCTGGAGGCTTCGTGGCTGGCGATGGAGCGCACCACCAATGGATATCTGCCGGCCGCCAGCGTGGGCGGCAACTGCGCATTGATCTGGTTGGGAAAGGCGGCCAGCAGCGGCAGAGGGGCGTTGTTGAGCGTCACGCAAGTGCCGCCCAGAACGGCAGGCAGCGGGGTGCTGCCGGCGGAGGCGGCGGAAGCCAGCCGCTGCCCGAAGATCGAGACCAACCCGCCCGAGGCCAGGTTGGGCATGTAGTTGGCGGTGTTCACCACTCCGTTGGCCGGCGCTTGCGGAATGTTCTGAGTCCCCGTGGTATCGAACGGGATGATCTGGAGTCCGGAGGCGGTCAGCACGTACACCGTGGCGCCCGACGGATCGAGCGCCATGGTGCGGCCGTTGATGTTGGCGCGCCCGGTTCCGGTGACCACGGTCAGCGGCCCTTCGAGCGCATTGGCCGCGGTGGTGGTCTGCTGCGACGTTGCATTCACCACCTCGATGAGACCCGCATCGGTGGCAACCGCAGTGGCGCTGGCGCTCACCGGCATGGAGAACCGGACGAAGCGCTGTGCGTCCACCGCGGCCACGGCCGAGACCGGCCGCGCGGCCGGCGGGGTGCCGATGGGCGTCAGCGCCTGGTTGAGCACCTGGTTGTTCACCAGGTAATACTGGCCACCCGGTCCCGCGGCGATGGGTCCGTAATAGCCTTGAATCGGAGTCGGAATCACCTGCCGCGCGGCCACAAAATCGTTGACAGCCGCGCTATAGAGATAGGCTGAGCCGTTGCCCCCCAGCAGCAGGACGAAGCTGCCTTCCGGGCTGGAGGCCATGCTCTGAGGCGCCGGGATCGAGGTCGCCGTTCCAAAAACGTCGGTATTCAGCGTGCGCGGCACCACGGTGGAACCCACGATCATCCACAGCGTGCCGTTCGACATGAGCACCTGCGGCCCGCGCTGGCTGGAGGCAATCACGGACGGCGTGAGCAGCGCAAACGAGGCGTTAAAGGGGATCGGCGGCAAGCGCACTCTTCCGCTCGCCGCCCCTTTGTTCAAATCTACGACGCTGAGGTATTCGCTGCCGCTGTTGGCCACGTACAGCGTATTTGCGTCTCCGCCAAACGCGATCGACTGCGGCAGTTGACCCACGGTGATGGGGGCCAGGAACTGCTGCTGCTTCATGTCGAAGATCTCAATCCGGTTCTTCCCCGGATTGGCGATATAGAGCCTCTGCCGCGCAGTATCGGCCAGCATGTCGGCCAGTCCCGTAGTGCTGGCCCCGGTATCCACGGGGATGATGGTTCCGAGGGCCTCGGCGTTGCGATTGTTCTGGAATACGCGCACGTTGGGAACGATGTTGATGGCTTCCGCGGCTTGAATCAGAAGCTGGTCGGGAGCGACGGAGCCGAGCCCGCGCGCCGTGGCCGCGGTGTTGTACTGGGCGGTGACGTTGCCCCCATAGCTCTTGGCCGCCACTCTTACCTGGGCCGAGGTGGAGACCGAGGTCAACACCTGCGCCGTCACGGTGAGCTTACCGCCGCCCTGGTTGCGGACCGGAATCACGGCCGAGTTCTGGGCGGCGGTTACGCCGCATTGGTCGTTGGCCAGCAGCGCCACGTTGGTGTCGGGAACGGCAATCGGAGAGGCCTTCAGTCCCGCCGTCGCGGCCACCAGGAAACCCGACTGGGAGATGGCATACATGGTGGCGCCGTCGGAAGTGATCACGAGCTTCCCACCCAGGTTCTCGGGAAGCATCACCCCCAACTGGATCAGGAGACTATCGGGAGTGTTGATGAGCAACTGACTGGTGTTGGACTTGGCGGCGGGGTTCTGGACCGGAACAAGATTGTAGGAGGTGAGCAGCTCCGAGCCGTCGGGCAGGAACACCGCTCCGCCCTGGTTGGTCTGGGTGGTGAAACTGGCGCCGGAGGGGAACACGAACGGGGAGTTGGCGGCGCTCTGTTGCGCCAGCACCAGCAGGGTGGAAGTCTCGAACAGCATGGACCCGGACAGGAACTCGGAGCCATCCGGGGAAACCGCCAGAATGGGCGAAGTGGCCGCGATGGTGCGGCTGGCAAGGACGGTGGAGGACGCCACATCGAAGACGAAAACCGTGCGCGTGCTGGCCTGTTGGTTCACGCCGATGATCCTGGCGCCGTCGGGTGTGGCTTGAAGCTGGCTCTTGCTGGCGAAATACATGAGGCCGTTGGGGGGCGGCATTTGGGGCGTGGCGGGCGCCGTGGGCGCTACCACGATGGCCTGCAGCGCGCTCGAGGCGGAAGCCGAGGGGTTGTAGGTAGTCAGCACCGCCTGCCCCGTTCCCGTTCCGATGGTACTGATGAGGACCAGCTCGTTGTAACCGACCGCGACGCCTTCCGGGTTGGCCCCCAGGCTCACCGACGTCCTGGAGAAGGTGGCCGAAGTGAGGTCGATGATGTCCAGCGTCGAGGCGGTGTAGCAAGCCACGTAGAGAAAGTTGCCCGATCGCGACATGGCAATCGCCAGCGGCGTCGCGCTGGTATTAATGGTGGCGACCAGCGCGGGCGGATTGCTGGCGGTGTTGTAAACATCCACCTGGTTGGAGTAGGTGTCCACCAGGTAAATGCGCTTGCGGGCCGCGTCCAGAACCAGGTCCGCAATCGGCTGGGTATGCGGAACCACCGTGCCGAAGGTCGCGCCCCAAGAGGGCAAGACGCTCAATACACACACCAATAGGGGCCGCAGTACGGACATCGGTAAACCACTATAACCCACGGCGGATGGGGAAGTTGCGGGGGAGGCCGTAAGCGGGGCGCCGGCGACCAGGCCCCTATTCGCACTGTAGCGCGGGATCGCCGGCCCGCATCCCGCCGCCCCTTTCTTCCATGGTGACGGTGAGGGGCATCTCCTTCTTGTTGCGTACCACGGTCACCGTGAAGGTCCTTTTCGACCCTAACGCGCGCAACGCCCTGGTGATCTCCTGCGAGCTGGAGACCGTGGTATCGTCCACCTTGACGACTACGTCGCCGGCCTTGACGCCGGCTTTCTCGGCGGCCGAATTCTTGCCCACCGACTTCACCAGCACGCCATCCTTGACGCCGAAGAACTCCGCAAGCTGCTGCTCGGAGCGCAGTGATTCGCCCTCGATTCCCAGCACCGGGGTCTGCCAAGTCAACCGGAACGGCCCATTGATCGCCGGCAGGCGGAAAGTTGGAACCGCTATATCGAAGCCGTCGGACTGGATCACGGTACCCTTTCGCGCCTCGATGGTGGCAGTCAGCGTCTGCGCCGCGCCGTTTCGCCAGACGGAAATCTTCACCTGGCGGCCGACGGGAGTCTCGCGCACCAAGCGGGTGAGCTGTTCGACGCCCTGAACGGCAGTGCCGTCGTACTCGAGCACGACGTCGCCTTCTTTGATACCAGCCTTGGAAGCGGGGCTGTCCGGAGTCATGTTGGTCACTTCCGCGCCGCGCTGCTCTTTCAGGTTGAGGGCCTTGGCGCGCTCGGCGGTGATATCGGCGACGCCGATTCCCAGGTAGCTCGAGCCACCTACTTGCACCCTGACTTGCGCGGATAGACTTACCGCCAGAAACGCCATGGCAATTCCGAAACTCAGTCTCATATAAAAGCCTCTATCGTTGACGTTTGATGAAAATCGTCCCTTGAGTGGCGGAGATCCTCAGCAACGGTCCTCCGCCGTTTACCGGCCCCTCCGCTACGATTCCGGTCCCCAGTCTCCGCACCGGGATTCCAGGGAACTCGGAGACGATCCGGCGGAGGGTATCGGCCATCTGGCTTTCGGCCCGGATGGTCACACCCACGTTAGACGGGATGAGCACGGTAATGTCACCATCGCCGGTGGCCAGGAAGGAATCGGCCGGCTTGCCGCCCACGAGATCGGCCAGGATGCTGCCCATCATGGTGGAGACCGTCATGCTGCCGAGGATATTGCCGAGGCGAACACCGCCGGCGCCGGATTCGCACTCGACACCAGCGGCGGCGCCCACTTCGACGGGTCCCGCGATGTTGTGGGCAATGACGACCCCATTGGCGGAATCGACCATGATGCGGCCTCCGCCGGTGGTGGCGGTGACGGCCCCGCCCGCCTTGGCAATGTGTATGCCACCGCCGAGCGTTTGGGCGCGCACCGGCCCGTCCACTTCGGTGGCCACGATATCGCCACCCTGGGTGGTGAGGACGGCTTGTCCGCGCACCGTACCCACGGTGATGCGTCCGGCGCCAGAGGCGCACTCGAGCGATCCATCCACTTCGCCGACGCGCACGTCGCCGCCAACGGTAGAGAGCCTGCAATCGCCGCGAATGCGGTCCACAGACAACTCGCCGCCGCCGGTCGAGACCACCAGCGCGCCATCGACGCCGCGCACATCGACCGCGCCGCCGGAGGTGGAGACGGCGGCGGCGGAGAGGCGCGGCGCCTTCACCGAAACAGCGGACAGGAAGGGGCCACCTGGCGCCGTCAATACCAGCCAGTCGCCTTGCGGAGATAATCGCACGGCATATCGCTCGAGGATGCGGAGCGCCTCGGCGGCGGTGCGCGCCGTCACGCTGACCTTCACCTGGTAGGACACGTTGAGCGAAACCCCGCCTTCGAGGGTCACCGGGCCGTGCGCGTTCACCCGCAAACGGGGCGCGGCGGGGCCGGCGCCGGAGAACGTGCGCACCCAAGAGTCGCCTTCGCGCGTGAGTTCCTGCTGCGCGGAGGCCAGCAGGGGCAGCAACGCGAGAGCCAGCCGAGCGCTAAAAAGTCCCGATCGAGGCATTCATATCCTTGAGCGCCTTCTCGCACTTGAGGCGCACATAGTTGTTGTCTTCCTTCTGCACCAGGTTCTGGAGAACTCCCACCATGGAATCGTCGCGGTGCAACACGAGCAGGTTGACCACCTGCATGCGGACGGCGGGGTTGTCGTCGGCCAGGAGCACCTGGGCGAGGGTCTGGCGAACCTGGGGATCGCCGGCCAGGGGCTTCAAGCCATCCAGAGCCTTCAGGCGCACGCCGGCGTTGGAGTCGTGGGCCACGGCAGTAAGCAGGGCATCGCGCACTTCGCCGGAGTCCGCGCGGCTCCTGAGGAGGCCGACGGATTCCACGCGCACGGCGGGATTGTCTTCGCGCGCGGCGGCCAGCAGGAGCCTCTGGATGTCGCGATCGCCGGCCGCTCCAGAGACCACGCGGCGCCGCGTTTCATCGAAGGCAATTTGCACGTGGCCGGAGTTGCCGGCCTCGACGGAACGGACCGTGGAGAAGACTTCGCCGTCCGGGGAAAGCGAAGACGCCGGCAGCCCGGCGCCAGTGAAGCGCGCGGCGAAGAAGCCCACAGCCACGAGCGCCACCGCGCCCACGGGCGTACGGTAGCGGTTGAACCCCGAGAGCGTGGCTGCCAGGGCCTCCAGAAACAGGGTCCACGGGCCCTTGGCCGGTTTGACGAAGCGCGGCGCGCCGCCCTGGATGGCGGCCCGCAGATCGGCGCGGCAGGAGGCGAGCAGCATGGGCGGAACCTCGGCCTGGCGCCGGTGGAGCGCCGCCGCCAGGGCGCGCTGCCGCTCCATTTCGCGCGTGCAGCCGGCACACGCGTGCAGGTGTTCTTCCAGGCGGTCTTCCTCTTCCGGCATCAACTCGCCGTAGAAATAGAGGGGAATCAGCCTGGCAACCGAATCGCAAGTCATATGCAATCTCCCAATACCACACGCATTTTCTGGGTGGCCCGAAAGAGGCAGTTCTTGGCGGCCTCTTCGGTGGTGCCCAGCACTTCACCGATATTCCGCAACCGCAGTCCCTGGTAGTGCCGGAGCTCGAAAACCATGCGCTCGCGCGGGGTGAGGCCCTGGATCGCATTCTCGATGCGCCGCTGCAACTCCCTGTTCCACAAGGTGCGTTCCGGGTTGGCGTGCGCGGCTTCCTCTTCAAAAGCTTCCATGCGGTCGACCGGCCCATCCGACGTTTCCACCACCGCGGACTCCTCTTTGCGGACCTTCCGCTTGCGCAGTTGATCCAGGCAGATGTTGGTCACGATGCGGTAGAGCCAGGTAGGAAAGCTGCAATCGAACCGGAACGAATGGAGGTTTCGGTAGACTCGCAGAAACGCTTCCTGGTAGACATCGCGCGCGTCTTCCGGGGACCGCAGCAAGTTCATGGCGAGCCGAAGCACACTTTGGTCGTGAGCGCGGACCAGTTGCTCGAAGGCGTCCTGGTCGCCGCGCTGGGCCGCCCGGATGAGCGAATCGATCTGGGGACCCAATCGGGCGCCTACCGCTCCGGCTGCATCCTGAGCCATAAACCAGGCTAGTGTAACGTCCTGCCGGCTCCCATACCACTTGCCTATAAGATTAGACGGAGCTGTAGCGGAATTGTCACGGTGCGGGGTGGGATTTTGAGATGGGCCGCTAGCCCGCACTTCTCACACACCGAGACCGAGGCTTTCCGCCAAGGGGCGAAAACCAGGGGACTGACGGATGCGTCCACGCGGCGGTGCGCCGACACTCTATATTGGGCGAGGAATGGCGCGCGCCTTGGGACACATTCGTCAGTCCCCAGGTTTTCGCAGACCATTCGTTCCGGGGGTGCGAGGCCGTGAGAAATGCGGGCTAGGCCACGCGGTAAGCGCGGGCGCTGGCGTTCTCATAGCCGCACACCACGTGATAAACCAGGGCATCGAAGAACTGGCCAATGCGATGCTCCAGCTCCTCTTGGGCATACACCTGGATCACGGTCATGGAGATGGCCTCCTCGTGCACAAAGCCTAGGATTTTGCCTTTCAGCATTTGCATCCGGAGCACGGCCTCGTGCAATGGAATGTTCTCTTCGAAGCGCATATGGCCCAGGACTTGAAAGCGGCGGTGGGTTTCCTGGTCCCTTTTTGCCAAGAGGAGATGACTCAAGTTCTCAAGAATGTCCCGGCACCACTGCTTGATTTCTGCCTCGGGCCGCGCTGCCAGGCTCTGTGTTTCTGGGTTTTCCCGAATGGAACGGATGAGCCGTCTGGCTATTTCCTCCCAATTCACTTCAATCAGTTGAACCAGCCTTGTGGAAATCATGTTCCCCCCCAAGTGGCGTTGGAGCACCGGTTGAGTCACAGTAATACCCACTCCCTTGCATGACAAGCCCCGGTGCCACTGTTGCCATTATGGCAGATTCGGCAAGAAATATACACAGAATGTTGTGATGCACAACATTTGACAGGCTGAAGCCTGCCCCACCTTACATGGGCGGGCGGCCTTCGCTGGAGGGCGGCACGACACCCTTGAGGCGCATATAGACGGCCAGGTAGCCGTACTCCTCGTTGTCGTGCATGGTGATGCCGATGAGCGCGCCCAGCTTGGAACGCTGGCCGCGGCCGGCCAGCTTCTCCGCGGCAGTGGCGTCGGTGATGCTGTCCCAGGCGGCGTCGCATTCATCGAATGACGCCTTGAGGGCGGCCACCAGGTCGGCCTTGGCGGTCTTGGAGGCGGCGTCGGCCTGTTTCTGCTCGCCCTTGACGGCGGCGCAGGTGCGCATTTGAGTATCGGCGATGTGGGCGATGAGCGCACCGAAGGTGCGAATTTCGGGCGAGGGTTTGAAACTGTAATTCTCCTCCGACATCTTGTCGGCGGCCTTGGTAAGGTTGGTCTTGATGGCGGTATAGGCCTGCTTGGACTCCGCGATCAGAGGACTGGGGATCTGGGCCTGCAGCGCGCAGCCGCCGGCGAGGGCGGCAGCGAGAAACATTACGATAGATCGGTTCACGGCGATAGTCTCCTTGGATATTCTATCCCAGCGGGTGGCGGGCGGGGTGAGTGGCCGCGCGGAGCACGGAGACGGCTTCGCAGGCCTTCTCCAGCAGGAGGACGTGCTCGGCTCCGGCGCCCACAAAGCGCATGCCGCGCTCGATCCACGCCTTGGACGCGGCCACGCCGCGCGTCTGGATGCCGGGAACCACGCCATGCCGGTTGCATTTTTCGACGAGGCGCTCCACCGTCGAGATCAGCAGCGGATGCTCCGTCTCACCGGGGATACCGAGCGAAATCGACAGATCAGCGGGGCCGACCATGGCGATATCCACGCCTTTGATGGAGAGCAACTCGTCGGCGCGCTCCATGGCGGTAGTGGTTTCGAACTGCACCACCGCCAGAGTATTGCGGTTCAGATGCTCGATGATCTCAGGGAAAGTGCGGGATTCGTAATCGATCATGGTGGCGTTCACGCCGAAGCCGCGCTTGCCTTGGGGCGGAAATCGCAACCAGCTCAGGGCCTCTTCGAGGAGCCTGGGGTCTTCGACGCGCGGCAGAATGATGCCCTGCGCGCTGGCATCGAGAAGCCTGGCGACCAGAGAATAGAGAAGCTCCGCCACGCGGACGATGGGAGTGATGCCGGCCTCGGAGGCAGCGGTGATCATGTCCTGCACGGTTTCGAGACTGAAGGAACCGTGCTCCATGTCGATGAAGACGTAATCGAAGCCGGCCGCGGCGAAAGTGCGGGCGATTTCCGGGGACCGGTAACTTTGTATAGAGCAGCCGAGGACCGTCTCGCCCTTGGCGAGCCGCTCGCGGGTATGATTGACGCGCATGTGGATCAGCTCCTTGGCTGATACTCGAATATAGCGCGTGGCATAATCGCAGGTATGGAAATCACCTGGCTTGGACATGGCACATTTCTATTCCGGCTTCCCTCGGGGCAAGTCATCCTGATGGACCCGTGGACCGAGGGCAACCCGGCGTACCCGAACGGGTACCAGATCGAGCGCGTGGATACGATCTGCATCACGCACGGCCACTTCGACCACATACACGACGCCATACCGCTGGCACAGCGTTTTTCTCCGGAAGTGGTGGCTATTTTCGAGACCTGCAACTGGCTCCAGTCAAAGGGCGTGGCCAACATCCGTCCGATGAACAAGGGCGGCTCGCAGCAAGTGGGCGAGGTGACGGCGACCATGACCCACGCGGTGCATAGCTGCGGGATTCTGGATGACGGCAAGATCATCTACGGCGGCGAGGCGGCGGGCTACGTGCTGCGCTTCGCCGATGGCCGCGCGCTGTACTTCGCGGGCGACACCAACGTGTTTTCGGACATGCACCTGATCGAACAGCTCTACCATGCGGAGCTGGCGTTTCTGCCGATCGGCGACCTGTTCACCATGAGCCCGCGCGAGGCCGCGGTGGCGGCGAAACTGCTTCGCGCGCGCAAGGTTATCCCGATGCATTTCGGCACGTTCCCGGCGCTCACGGGGCGGCCGGAGCAGTTGAGCGAGCTGGTGGCGGACCTGGAGACGGAGGTTTGGGCGCTGGAACCCGGGGAAACGGTGGAATGGTAAGGGCTGTCACGGATTCACGAACCTGGCGATGTCGTCGATGACTTCGGGCGCCACGTGGCCGGGCTTACGATACTCGGCCTCGCTGCTCTTGCCTTCGCCGGCGACGAAAAGGTGGTTGAGCGCGGGGTAGCTGCGCATGGTAACGCCCTTGCTTGCGCCCACGGCCGCCTTCCAGAGAGCGAAGTCTTTCATAGTGACCTGGAAGTCCCGCTCGCCTTGCAAAATCAGCATAGGGAGCGCCAGTTTCTTGGCCAGGGCGGCGGGATCGTATCCTTTGAGATCGAGCCAATAGGCGACGGGCACGCCCATTACGGGGGGAGAATCCTCGTCGCCGGGTTCGAGACTCTTGATCTTGGCGGCCACCGCCTTGACCGTTTTCAGGTTGTCGGCGGTCACGCCCACATACTCGGCTTGTTCCACGACCAGGTCTTCCGCCGGGCGCACATTAGCGGCGAGGACGATGAGGCCGGCGAGCTTGCCATCCTGCTCGGCGATGCGCGGCGCCACATAGCCGCCGAGGGCGTGACCGAGCACGAAGACACGCTTGGGGTTGACTTCCGGCTGCGCGCGCAAGAGGGCCGCGGCTTTGACGGCGTCTTCCTCGGTTTCCTGCTCGACCGTGAAGCTGGCCAGCGCGGCCATGGCGGCGCTATATTGCCTGGTCCGTTTTTCATACCGCAAGACCACCACGCCGCGAGACGCCAGGCCTTCGGCCAGATCCTTGAAGACTTTGGTTCCACCAACGGTTTCGTCCCGGTCGTTGGGACCGGAGCCGTGCACCAGCACGATGCCGGGGAAGGGTCCTTGTCCGGCCGGCACGGTGAGGGTACCGGGGAGCTTCCACTGGCCGTCGCCGACGGTCACGTCACGTTCGCGGAAGGAGTCCGGGTGGCTGTAGGGCGGCCGCTGCCAGGGCACTTCGCCGGGAAGGAAGAACATTCCCGCCACCAGGCCGTCGCGGTCGATGGTGAACCGAACAATGACATTCTGCGAGGCGGCCTTGACCGGGAAGTCCTCGATGGTGTTGAGACCGACCTTGCGCGGGGATGGGTCGCCGATCTTTTCGACGGCGCCCCAGGACTTGATCTGAGCGCCGATCTTACCCAGGGCGTCTTGGGGAAGCGCCTTCTTCATGTCGGTGGTGAACATTTGGGAGAGATCGGGGTAGTTGCCGGCAAGCAGCAGGTTGAGCGCCTTTCTGCCGAGAGCGGCGGGGTCTTGAGCCGGCTGCGCCAGGAGCAGCAGCGGCAGCAGGGGCAGAATTCTGATCGCGCGAGAGGGCATCATCTATTAGGATAACCGGGACAGCGGAGGGCAGGCGGGGGCAAACAGGGTACAGCCATCCAATTCCAAAAGGCGGAATTGGTGGCAGGAAGCTGTGAAATAAACCCGTCTGAGCGTAGATGCCTCCCGATGCTTTCGTGTAGCGGATAGATGTCGGCGTTTCCGTGTGCCGGGCTGCTGAGCTTTCCTCTGATTTGCGCCTGCGCGCCCGGCGCGGCGCCCTTTTTACGCGGTTTGCGGTTGCCTCAGTTTGAAGTAGCGCTGAAGGTTGTACGTCAGGCATGCCCACAGAGCTTCCGCTTGCGCTTTGACGACTCCGCGACAGCGCAACCTGACCCATTTCAATTTGTCCTTCAACCACGCGTTCGGAAACTCCGCCACCGGCGCACGCCGTTTGTATATGGCTTTCGCTCGGTCCGTCTGCATCTTGACGTGATAACGTGTGAGCGCCTCCGGCTCCATTCTCACGCTCACCGTGCGTCCGTGCTTTTGCATGGCGTTCTGCGGCGTGCACAGCCCCCGCTTCGGGCACCGCTGGCAATCGTTTCTGTCCGCAGCGTAAACATGGACCTGCAGGTCGCCGGGCCGTTGTTGTGTGTGCCGCAACGCTAACCGCCGACCCTCCGGGCAGACCATTTGGTCCCGTCGTTCGTGGTACTGAAACGCGCCCGGATGGTAGGCCGCATCGATGCCGTGCCCCATCCGTGGTTCTCGGATTTCATTCCAACTGCCGTAATAGTCCACCCCGCGTTCGGCGGAGCCCACGACAGCTTCCCGCGTGGTGTAGTCGCCGTCGGCCACGGCCTCCCGCGGAAACGCGCCCAGCCGTTCTTGAACCCGGTCGAGCGCCGGTAGGAGGTGGAGCGAGTCCGAGGGCTGCTTGCTGATCTCCACGTCCACGATCAGCTTGTGCTCCGCATCCGTGGCCAGTTGTACGTTGTAGGCCGGCGCCAGACCATGATCGGAAGTCCGCATGAACTGCGCGTCCGGGTCGGTGGTCAACGCCTGGCACGGCTTTTCCCGCTCCCACTTTTTCTCCGCCTGTAGCCGCTCGACCTCGGCGCTGGCCGCCTCCAGCCGCTCCAGACGTTCGCGCGCCGCGCGCCGCCGCGCCGACGCCTGCCTCGTCCGTTTCTCCTGCTCGGCCTCTTCCTTCTGCAACCTCTCCACGTGCTCGCGCGCCAACTTCAGATGCTCGCGGATCTTGTTCGCCCGCGAAAACGTCTTCTTGTTCACGCAGGCCCGCACTTTGGTCCCATCTACCGTCACGCGCTCCAACGTGATGAGCTTCTCCATCGCCAGCAGGCCCAGCACCTGCACGAACAGGTCCTGCAATGCCGCGCCGTATTCCACGCGGAAATCCGAGAGCGTATGGTGATTGACCACCTTCAGCCCCGTCAGCCACCGCAGTGCCGGTTCATACGCACATTGCCGCTCGATCTCTCGCGCCGAGGAGATCCCCCGCGAGTAGGCGTAGATCCACATCGCGATCAGCAGACGCGGCTCCCAGACGTTGCGCCCGGCGTGCCCTTCCACCGACTTCACGTCCCCCATAAACCGGCTCAGATCCAAACGGCCCAGGATTGCCCAGATGCTGCGGGCCGGATGGTCTTCCGGGATGAGTTGCTCGATATCGAGAGGTTCGAGCACAACCTGCTTGCGGTTGATCGGCTCGAAGCGGGGTTGTTCGTTGTATTCCACGCATCCAGTCTACGCACGCCAAAACATTTTGCAAGAGAAATGTTCGATTATTTCACAGCTTCCAGTCCCCGCTTTGCAGCGACGCGCTACGCTAGCGAGTCTTGCAGTAACTGCCAGGCGCGGTCTACGTGCGCGCTGGTGGTGGCATAGTTGCCAATCGCCAGGTGCAAGGTGAAACGGCCGTTCAGGACGGTGCTGGAGATAAAGACGTCGCCCGCGGCATTCACATGATCGAGGATGCGGCGGTTTTCGTCGTCCGTGCCTTGGTAGCGGAAGTTCACCACGGAAAAGGGGACGGGCGCGGCCAGCTCGAAGCGCGGATGGGCCTCGATCGCGCGGGCGAATTCCTGCGCCAGACGCACGTGCTCGCGAATGACGGCGGCGAGGCCCTCTCGGCCGTACGAGCGCAGTATGAACCACAACTTCAGGGCGCGGAAGCGGCGCCCGAGAGGCACGCCGTAGTCCATGAGGTTGACGGCGAGCGGGTCTGGCTCGGTGCGCAGGTACTCCGGAACCAGGGAGAAGGCGCGGCGCAACACATCCGGGCGGCGCGTAAAGAAAACACTGCAATCCATGGGGGTGAGGAGCCACTTGTGTGGATTCGTGACGAGGGAATCGGCGCGTTCGCACCCGGCGAGGGCCCAGCGAAACTCCGGCGCCACGGCGGCCGAGCCGGCGTAAGCGGCGTCGACGTGAAGCCACAGGTTATGGCGCTCGCAAATGGCGGCGATGGCCGGGACGGGGTCGACGCTGGTAGTGGAAGTGGTGCCGACGGTGGCGGCGACGCAGCAGGGGCGCAGGCCGGCGGCGAGATCGCGCTCGATCATTTCGCGCAACGCGTCCGGCAACATGCGAAATTCGGCGTCGACGGGCACGAGGCGAACGTTGTCGTGGCCGATGCCGACGGCGATGGCTCCCTTGGCGATGGAAGAGTGGGCCTGCTCGGAGGTGTAGACCACCAGACCGCGGGCCACGCCCTGGGAACGCGACTCCGGGGCGGCGGCCTGGCGCGCCGCGGCGATGGCGTGCATGCTGC
Organism: Bryobacterales bacterium; assembly: GCA_963768385.1. Lineage (GTDB taxonomy): Bacteria > Acidobacteriota > Terriglobia > Bryobacterales > Bryobacteraceae > Fen-178. The sequence goes on along the minus strand of CAVYHQ010000006.1, from coordinate 511,059 downwards.
TGGTGGAAGCGGTGTCATAGATGAGGCCGAACCAGTCCTCGGGCAATCCGCTCCAGTGGCGCAGCCAGCGGAGGGTCACTTGTTCGAGCTCGGTTATGGCGGGCGAGGTTTTCCATAACATGCCGTTGCCATTGAGGGCGGCAGTGAGCAGCTCGCCGAGGATGCCCTCGGGGGTGGCGGAATTGGCGAAATAGGCCAGGAAACCGGGATGGTTCCAGTGCGTCATGGCGGGCACAATGAGCCGCTCGAAATCGGCGAGGATGGCCGACATAGGCTCGCCGCGCTGGGGGCCGTGGGCGGGCAGAGCGGCGGCGAGCTGGCCGGGCTTGACGGGCGGCAGCACGGGATAGCGCTCGGGATGGGCAAGATATTCGGCGATCCAATCGACGGCCCGGTGGCCGTAGAGGCGGAATTCTTCAGGAGTCATTGGACCTCAGCTCACCCTCGGCGCGAAACCAATCTTCCCAGGGCGAGCCGCCCCGGCATCCACGGGCTTCCCAATAAGAATAGGCCAGGCGCGCGATCTCCTGATGAGTGGGAGCGCACCCGCGCCGTACACGGCTGCCTGCGTCCGGCTCGGCGGAGGCAAGGCGGGTACGGACACTGTGCAATCTTCCAAAAAAATGGGGCATATGGTTTGGAAACCTACTATATATAGCAGACCGCGAGGTCAACGGAGGGGCGCACCACGCGTGTGGTTGAGGATTTCGGGAATGAGGGGGTCGATGGGGAGACGCAAGCAATTCCATTATTGCCGCAATTGGGCGATGGTTTGGCGCATCTTGGCGGCCTGGGGCCAGTCGGGGTGATACTTGAGGAATTCCTCGAGCACGGCGGCGGCTTGGCGGCGCTGGCCGCGGCGCAGGTGAATCTCGGCCAGCACAAGCTGGGGATGGGAGAAGTGGGCGGGGTCGATCTGGCAGGCGCGCTCGAGATACTTCTGGGCGAGGTCCAGGCGCGCGAGCTCAAAATAGGTGAGGCCAAGCTGCGAGTTGGCGAGGGCATCGTTGGGGCGGGCGAGCACGGCTCGCAAATTATAGTCCGCAGCCTGGTCGAGCTTGTGCAGGGTCACCAGCACGCCTCCGAGATTGACCAGAGGCTCGAAGGCGCGCGGGTCCTGCTCGAGAGCCTGGCGGAAACATTCCTCGGCACGGTCGAACTTGCGCGTCTGGTAGGCAATGGTTCCCAGCTCGTTCCAGGCCATGGCGAACTGAGGGGCCATCTCGACAGCGTTCTCAAGGCGCTTCACGGCGGCATCGGGATCGTGCCTCGACAGGTCCTTCTGGGCCTGCTGGTATTGGCGCAGGGCCGCTTTCGGGATGGCCAATTGGGTAGTCGAGACGGAGCGCTCGGGTACGGCGCTGGCGAGCTGGAAGTCGGAATCCTTCAAATCAAAAATGAGGGAAACCCGCCGGTTGGAGCCGGCTACGGCGGGGCCCACTTCCACCGTGCGGCGCGCTTCTCCGCGGCCCGGGATGAACACGGCGACGGTGTAATCGTCGGCGCGGAGTTTCTTGAAGCTGAAGCGGCCGGCGGCGTCGCTGGCGGTTACGGCGGTGAAAGGAGTCTTGGTGGCGAATATGGAGACGGTAGCCCGCGCTGGCGGCCGGAGTTGGCCGGAGAGATCGAAGAGCGGGTCGGCAGCGAAGGCCGCCGCGGCGAGAAGCGCGGGGAACAGAAACCGAAGCATGGGCCGATTCGATTGTATCGCGCGAAGCTATAGGCGGGCCTGCGCCAGATATCGGCGCAGTTTCCCGAGGTCCCGCTTCATGGCGGCGAAAACCTGTTCCCTGGTGATGTTGGCGAGCGTCGCCTTGCCATCGTTTGCGCCGCCGAGGGGATATTCGAAGTGGAGTTGCAGCGGGCCCGAGAAGCCGGAACCGGCAACCATCGTGAAAAACTGGGGGAAGTGGACCATGCCTTCACCTAGAGGCAGCCATTGCGGCTGCCAGTCGCCGCGGGCGTCCTTGGCCCAGATGAAGTCTTTGACGGCGATGCCGCGCAAGCGCGGCTCGGTGATGCGGAAGCTGTTGATCCAGCCGCCGAGGCCTCCCTCAACGACGGCGTGGCCGGCGTCGTAATTCACCCCGACGGCGTGGGGGTCGAAATCCTTGAGCAGGACGTAGAGATCCCAAATCGACGCACCCACCACCTCGGGGCCCGAATGGGTGTGGTACATGGCGCAGACCTGGTAGCGCGAATTCAGCGCCGCCAGCCTGGCGATGCGCGGCTTCATCCGGTCAAGCTGCGCGGCATACGGCTGGCCTTCCACGTACCGAAGGCCGCCCCAGCGGTAGTGGCGAATGCCCAGCGACGCCATGGTCTGGAGAATGTCTTCGGTGAACGGCGTCTGGGTATCGACGATATCCGTGGTGATCATGGGCACTTCGAGCCCGTGTTTCCGGATGATGCCAACCAGCGGGGGCAGGTCCTGGCGCGCGCGTTCCGGCTCGACGTGCCCGCCTTTGCGAACGGTGATGTCGACTGCGTCGAATCCCATATCGGCGGCGGCTTGGGCCATTTCTTCTCCGGCAAGAAATTGCAGGTGCTTGGAGAAGATGGCCACTTTCAACTTGTGGGGCGCGGCGCCAGCGGGCAGAGCCTGGTTGAGCATCACGGCTCCGCCAGCCAGAAGAGAACGGCGAGAGACTTTGGGTTGCATGACTATTACCATATTGTAGGGGGCAGGCATGGACGTCAATCGCAGAACCTTTTTTCTGGCCGGGGGCGGCGCGCTGATGGCGCATGCCGCGGCGCCGTCGGACCAGATTGTCTTGGGCGTGATCGGCAGCGGAGGCCGGGGCACGGTGGTAATGACCGTTTTTCAGAAGGACCCGGCGTTGCGCGTGGGCGCGATTTGCGATGTGTACGAGCCGAACCTGGAACGCGCCGTATCCACCGCGTCAAGGACGCCGGGCACGCATCCCAAGGTTTATCGCAATTACAAGGAGCTGCTGGCCGACAAAGACATTCAGGCCGTGCTGATCGCCACACCCGAGCACTGGCACGCGCAGATGGTGCTGGACGCCCTGGCGGCGGGCAAGGACGTGTATGTCGAGAAGCCTCTATGCCACACCCCGGAGGAAGGCGCCAGACTGGTGGAGGCCGAGGAGAAGACCAAGAGCATTATCCAGGTGGGCATGCAGCGGCGCAGCTACGACCTCTATCTGGACGGCAGGGATATAGTGGCTTCCGGGAAGCTGGGCGCGGTGCGGATGGTGCGATGCTGGTGGCTGAACAATTATCTGGGCGGCGGACAGGCCAGCAAGCTGGATGGGGCGCTGGATTGGGAACAGTGGCAAGGCCCGGCGCCGCGGCGTCCGTTCGATGCCAACCGTTTCCGCGAGTGGCGTTATTACTCGGATTATGCCGGTGGAATCCTGGCGGACCAGGGAGCGCACGTCTTCGACGGCATACACATGCTCATGGGCGCAGGCTATCCCTTGGCGGTGAACGCGTCGGCGGGCGAGCCGCACAAGGCGGGCGTGGACCAGCCGGAGTCGGTGGTGGCCATCGCCGAATACGCGGAGGACTTCATTGGCGTTTTTTCAATCAACTACGCGGCCATGCAGTACAAGCCGCGCAACGACCAGTTGAACCAGCTCGACGGGGACCAGGCGCGCATGGACATCGGCCGCGAGGACCTGAAGGTCTTCTTGAAAGGCGCGGAGGACGAGCCGGCCATGGCGAAGAAATCGGCCAAGGGTTTCGGGTATGCCACGGATCTGCACGTCGAGAACTTCCTGAAGTGCGTGCGCACACGGCAGACGCCCACCGCGCCGATGAAGCTGGCCTTCCAGGCGGCGCTGGTGGTGGAGATGGCCAACCTGTCGTTGAAACAGGGGCGGCGGCTGAAGTGGAATCGGGCGCTGAACAGAGTGGAAGCTTGAAGTTCTCACACTCCGGCTACCGCGTTGTTAAAAGGTTATCCAACCGGTCCGCGCCACAGCTTACGGCGTCCCGCGCCTGCGGATTCGGCTGATACGCGGGGTCATGCAGCACGTAGAGGTTCCAGGCTTTGCCGCGGCCGGCGACCGGGCGCATGAATCTCACCTCGTATTGCTGGCCGGTGTCCTGAAAGGAAATGACGTTGTCGCGGACCGCGCCCGATTTCAAAAAGCCGGCGTGGGGAGCAAGCGAAAGCACATACCGCCCCCGGCCCGGAAGAGCGATCCAGAAGGTCGCGCCCGTCTTGCCGGTGAAGCCCGCCCTTCCCGGCAGCTTGCTGCCATTGACCCAAACCGTCATGGCCCAGGCGTCGTAGGTGACGGCCCCGTCGTCGATGGCGAAATCGCGCGGTTCGGCGGTCGTGGTTGCTGCCGCGGGCTCGGGCGGCTGCGACAGAAACCGTATGTAATCCACGATCCTCTTCGTCCCGTCCGGACTGACCATCAGATCCAGGGCAATGGTGTCGCCATCGCGCACGGGCTGTGGCGGCGGGTATTTCGGCTGCACGAGCGCACGGCCGCCGGTAGTGCTCAACGGTCCGAACACCGCCTGGTATCCGCTCGTCCTATCGCCCCTGAAGGTTAAGTCATATCCGAAATACACGCCGGTGGTCGATTCGATGATCGACCGATGGATCGCCTCGGCGCCCACCTCGATTCCGCCAACGCCCCAGGCTCCGCTCCACTGGCCACCGGGTATAGCGTAGGTGGTGAACTGGATCGTCAGGCCGGACTTCATAGTGCCCGATCCGCTCATAATGCGAGTCGGGCCGAGACCGGCGGGATCATCCGTCTGGCCAAGCGCGGCCATCGCAAAAGCCAAAAGCAAACTGGCTTTGATCATTCGCCACTCCTGATGATTACTGGCCGTAGCACGGCTACGGGCTGCAATTCGTGAGCATTCGCTGGCGGGGCAAGCGGCAGGATCCACTGCCAAGCCACCAGCGCCAGCAGCATCGCCACTGCGACCGCCGCCGGCAGCGGAATGCGAATCGAGGCGCTCCATAGGTTTTGCCACCAGGGCCTGGACGCCGCGGGAAAAATCGAGGCGCGCAAACCGGCCGGCGCCGGGGGGGCTTTCCACTCCCGCAAAATGGCATCCAGTTCCTGATCCGACAGTTCGTCCTGGTTAAAGGGTTTCATGCTTATTCCCTGCCTTTCGATATGGGGCCAGCGTTCGCCGCAGCCGCTCCCGCGCCCGGTGAAGCCGCGATTTGACGGTTCCGACGTCCGCGCCGACGATGCCGGCGATCTCTTCGAGCGTGACGCCTTCATACGCGAACAGAATGAGCGCTTCCTGCTGGAGTTGCGGCAACGCGGCCACCGCCTCCGCTACGGCCGGCCGGAGTTCCAACGTCCCGCGTGGGTCGGCAGCCTGCTCCGGGTGGCCTTCGAGCGGCGCCTCGTGCCGGTAGTCGCGGTAGTGCTTCAGCGCCAGGTTCCGCGCGATCGAGAACAGGTACGTCTTCATGGTTCCCCGCGCCTGGTCGAAGCGCTGCGGAGCGCGAACTAAAGCCAGGAAGCACTCCTGAGTGATGTCCTCCGCGATATCCTCGCGGCGCGTCAGCCGGTACAAGAAGCTGTAGACGGTCTGGTGATACTCATCGAATGCTTTTTCCGGCGTCACGTTCCGTGCTCACCAACTATTACCGCAAGGGTAGCCCGAAGAATACGGTATGCGCCTCAAAACAGGCCAAATCCAGTTCTTGACAACCATTGCACATTGCAATATACTCATTGCAATGTGCAATAACCCGATCAACATGCGGCTTCGCGAATGGCGGCGGATCGAGGCGATGTTTAGCGCCTTGGATCGCCCGCGCTATACCCCCCCTCATACCACTACAATAGGTCTGAGGGTACGGGGCTCAGTCCGGAGAATCACGGAACTCCGGGGCGGCGGAGCGCGTATCGACAAAGGACTCCATTCCCAATGCCTATGACAATCACAAACAGCCCAGAAGTGGGCCACATCCACGCGCTGTTGGCGGAGCGAGGTTATGCAGTCTCCGAGACGGCGCCCGACACTTTGAGAATAACGGAGGTGGAAAGCGGGGTTGCCGTGCAGGCGGTCCTGGCAGGCGATATCCTGTACCTCTCGCTGACGTGCACGGTGGTGCCGCGCGCGGCGATTACGCCCAGCATCATGGAGCGCATGCTGGCGGCCGGCAACGGCATCTCCACTTCGCACTTTCAAATCTATGACGCCGGCGCCGGCAAGGTGGCCGTCACGTTGAACAATTTCTGCAAACTCCAGGACATGGGGCCGGAGGAGGAGGACGAGATTCTCTCCTGCGTGCATTTCCTACTGGTGGACGTCATCACAGCGCGGCGCCTGCTGGCCGACCTGAAATCGTAAAGGAGAGGAACGAAGAACATGGCATTTCTATCCGATCTGTTCGGCCGCATGGGGCGTGTGGCGCGCGGCGAAGCCAATCAAGGAGTGGGCGCGATCGAAGACGCCACTTTCGAGGCGACGGTGAACCAGACCGTGGCCGATATGAAGAACGACTTGAACAACGTAGTCCGGGCTTCGGCGGTGGCCATGAGCAATTACAACCGGCTGGACGCCGAATACCAGAAATACGTGCGGCAGTCGCAGGAGTGGAAGGACCGCGCGGGGATGGCGCTGGACGCGGGCAACGAGGACCTGGCGCGCAAGGCGCTGGCCAAGAAAGCCGAGAGCGATCAGCAAGTCGCTTCGATGAAGCAGGCGGTGGATAGCGCGCAAGCGACCAGCGAGAAGCTGAAGCAGCAGGTGACGGAGCTGAAGCACAAGATCGACGAAGGCGAGCGCACGGCGACCACGCTGGTGGCGCGCAAGAACGCGGCGGTGGCGCAGCGCAAGGTTTCCGAAGCCATGGCGGGCGTGGGGAACGCGGATAACGCGTTTTCAGCGCTGGGCCGGTTCGAGGAAAAAGTGGCGCGGGAAGAGGCCACGGCGAAGGCGTTCGACCAACTTGCCTCGGCGGGCAAGGATGACGACCTGGAGAAGCAGTTCGCGCAGCTCGGCGGACATAGCGTGGACGCGGAACTGGCGGCGCTCAAGCAGGAGCGTCTCACGGCCAAGCAACCGCCGCCGCCGGTGCTGCCCAAGGAGCTGGGGCCAGGGCCGGGCGCCAAGGGGTAGCGGAGGCACATGATTACCCTTTCGCTGGTGGCCATTCTGGGCGTCCTTCTGGTGATCGTTCTCATGAAACTCGCGAAGCCCGAGGAGCCGGGCGCAAAGGGCTCCCCGCCGCGGGCGCCGGCTGCGGATCTGGCCCATCTTAAAGTCACGGACGCCCGTGTGGGGGACATGATTTCGGTCTCCGGCGCAGGCGACGACCTGTCGGATCTCGATTTCACGGCCGACCGCTGCGCGTGGTTCGAAGCCGGCCCGCGCCGTTGGTTTGAGCTGAGCGGCGCGTATCGGGAGCGGCGCGCCGCCCTGCGGGTGGCCACCGGCGAGGATGTCGAAGCCGCGGTCGAGACCGACCCGCGCAAGCTGACGATCGAAGACCTGGGCGTGTCGGAAGACGACCTGGCTCAAATGGACGAGCGCCAGAACACCGCCGACAATTTCGAGTTCGACGGCAAGACCTGGCTGTACCGGCTGAGCCGGGAGGCGCAGGTTCGCCGCAGCGATCAAGCGGAGCTCGCCAAGTTCTACTACTGGGAATTCCAGGAACAGGGTGGCAAGGGCCTGCTTGCCATCCGGAAGGCGGAAGGCGAGCCTTTCGCCGTGACGCTGGCCACCACAATCTATCCGGGCGATGTCACGGTCTACCGGGGTGGCCGGAGCTGAAGGGTTAGCCATGAGCCGATCCACACTTCGATTTTTGGCCGTCGTGCTGACGGTTCTCATCGTTGTCGTACTCTTCGCCGGGCTGGACGCGCTGCCACGCGGGGTGCGGGCGCAGATCGACGGCGACCGCGCGGCCCTGGCGTCGGCACAAACCCAGCTACGCTCGGCGCAAGATGAAGTGGCCCGCGAAAGCCAGGCCGAACCGGATCTGTTCCGGGCGGTTTCCGCAACCGGCCATTGGGCCGACCATTTCGGCCAAGCCGCCGGATGGCTCGAGTACGCCAGCCGCGACATGGACGAGCTGGGGCGGATCGAGAAGGCGAACCGGCGGCAGGACCGGCAGCAGGCCGAATCGCTGCTGGAGCATGAGCGCGATCTGCGCACCAAAGCGTTAGCGGAAGCCGCGGGCGTCGAAAAGGAAGCGGCGCAGTGGGTGGACTGGAAACGGCAGTTGCCGCAGACGGTCCAGGGAATGGAGCGGGACTACCACGCCATACACGCCTTGGACTTGGCTCCCGCGGCCGCCACTGTTCAGAAAGCGGAAACCGACTGGCCGGAGAAGAAGGCGGATCTGGATGCGCGCCTAGCGGCGGTGCGCGGCGCGGTGACACAGAGCGACAACCTGTGGCAATCTACCGATGCGGCGCGGCGGCAGGCGGCGAGCGGCAATTACGCGGGGCTGGATTTCGCGGTGTTGTTGGCCGCGGCGGATTCGCTCAAGAGTTCCGCGGCAGCACTGCCGCAGAAGACGGCCGAACTGAACTCGCTCAGCGGCCAGTTGTACGACTCGTGGGACAAGCTGCTGGTGGATATGGAAGTTCGCGGCATCGGCAATGCGCGCGAATACGACCAGCAAATCCGCACCGTGCGGACGCACCTCACCGACGCCTCCGCCAAGACGGGGGCCACCACGTCCGAGAAGAAGTGGGTCGGCGTTCCGCGGACGACTTACGAAGCCATGCGGAACGACCTGGGCATGGCCATCGAGCACAAGCCGGCGGGCCGGTACGACTCCGAATCGGAACACGTGGCCCAACCGGCGGGATTTGCCTATATGGCCCCGCCCACGCAGGCCTCCAACCGGTACGGCTACTGGGAACATCGGGACGGGCGCAGTTTCTGGGTTTTCTACGGCCAGTACGCGCTGATGCGCGACCTGCTGTTCAACCACGGCTACCAGCCGGTGGAGCGCGGCGAATGGGAAGGATATCGCACTTACCAGAGCCGCGGCCAGACCTACTACGGGCAGGACCCCGGCGCGAGTGCGCCCAAGTACGGCTCGCAGGGCACGGCCACACAGAACCGCTACTCGGGGAGCACTTATGCGCAAGGCGGCGGCTTCCGCGATTCGCGATACGCCAGCAAGCCGGGGTCGTATCGCGACTCGAAGTACGCCTCGCCGGGGGCGCACGACGCCAACGGCGACCATAGCCCCAAGCGGTTTGGGAGCGGGAGCCGGCCGGAAGAGCCGCATGCGGCGCCGGCGCCGCGGCCGAGTTACCGACCAGCACCGCGACCGATGCCTTCCAGGCCGCCAATGCGGAGCCCGGGGCGGAGCTTCGGGCGGCATCGATAGACATTACTTGCGCCGGAACTTAAACATCGCTTCCGTGTGCTGTCCCTGCGAGGAATTTGCATGGATGTCGAGCGTGAATTCCCGGCCGTCCGCGGAGATGGAACGGACCCACTCACCGTCGAAGCTGACCCCATGGAACTCACTCGTGTTCCAACTCGTAACCAGGCGAGCCCCGTCCCATCGCGTTTTGGAATGAAGCACGAACGGGCCCGCCTGGTTCAGGTCCTCGCGTCCATCCAGGGAGAAAGTCATTTCCGGCGCAAGCAAGCCGACAAGAGTCAGTCCGTACTGGCCGTTCTCGGGTTGCGCCCAATGCGCAGCCACACGGAGGGTCACAGAAGACTGACTCATCTGCACCACGAAGTGATCCGGCGGTTTCGTCCCCGCGGCGGAGACAAGCTCCCATTCACCGGAGAGGTTGGGCGGCGCCGATTGTTCAGCCCGCCCCTTCCAGAGGGTTGTCGCCAACGCGATTGTTCCAATCGCTGAAATTGTAATGACTCTTCGTCTCATTCGATACCTCCTTTGACTGGGCACACGTATCCCTTTCCGCGTGCGGGTTTCGACTTATGGCTACAGGGAAGTCTTAGCGGCCGGCGCGAACAGGTCGCGCCAGGTGGCGTCGAGCGGATACCAGCGATCCCTCGGCGCGATGGAATCTCCCTCGACTGTAAACAGAACTCCGTGTCCGCGCGGACACGCCATTTCGCTCCCAGCCGGCTCCAGGAGCATGCGGGCCCCCTCACCAATCCGAACCGGCAGCATCAGACGGCTGAGACAGTTGCGGCATCTTTTTCGTTGATCGTTCCAGACCCAGCGAAGGGAAAGGCACCCCGCCACAATCAGCCACCAGAATGCCGTTCCGGCTGCCGCCGTGGTTCCACCGGTCTCGGTAATCGAAGCGGCGCCGCCGAATTCAAAGCCCGCCAAAAAGAGCACGCTCAAAAAGACAACTGTCTTCGACACCAGGAACGCGCCCGCGATCGCCTCGCCGCGCACCATCAACCCGGCGAGAGCGCACAAGAGGGCAAGCCCGGCGAACGCGATGAAGAGCGGACCAAGAGAGGCGACGGGACGGCTCACGATGGCATCGAGCGGAGTGACCGTCACCCATGCGCCGCTCTCCCTTGGGGCGGCCTCTCTGGCGAGCGTCCGAAGCTGTTGCTCGACAGCGCCCGGCGGCATACCAGCCTTGAGACGGCACACGGCTCCGGTCGTGGCCCCGGGATAACCGGCCCACATCCCTGCGTCGAACAGGGACCACACGGCGGGAAGCTCGCCCAGAAACCAAAAATCCTTTCGGAGCACGCCGATCACGCGAAATGGGCGGCCATCCACCGTAATCGTCCGGCCGATGATTCCGCGATCTGCCCCCAGCCGTTTCCAGTAATCGTATCCGACGACTGCGCACCAGCGACAGGACTCGAGGTCGTCTGGGCTGAAGACGCGGCCGATCTGAGGTTGCGCACCGAGAAGAGAGAAGAACCGAGCCCCGACTTTCGCCGCCGGCAGATCCGATGTGCGAAGCGAATCGCTTCCGATCGCGCTCCGATACCACGCATAGACCGCAGTCCCCCGAAGGCTCGCGGAGTGACGATCCCAGTAGGCGACTTTCAGCGGTGTCACTCCCATTCTCTGCCCCATAAACGGACCGGTTTGGGACAGGATCGCAAGGGTGGAGTCTTGTGGACCAAATGCCGCCCGAAGCGATCGCCGTGTATTCGCGAATCCTCCGCTCAGCACCCCGATCGACGCGATCAGAGACAACCCCGCGGCGAGACACGCGCCCGGCCGGCGCAAGGCCGCGCGCGGACCACCGAGCCGGTCTTCATCTTCACACCAGAGGCAGATGCCGTCGCGGATTGCTCCGGCGCAGTGACCAGCCAGGGCGAGCCGCTGCCGTATCGTGCGGGCGGCTTCGGGTTGCGTGGCGATCCACCACCAGAGCCTCTCCATCCCATTCCCGCCGCCAGTCGGCCCGCAAGGCGCTTGGCACGAGAACCGATGCTGCCCACAACAGCAACCGGGATTCGAGCGGCGTCCGCACGAACCTCATCCATCCACCTCTTTCGGAGCGACTTCCATCTCGGGAAACCGGTATCGCTTTCCAGCTTCGGCGAGAGCCGATTCTCCCTCGGGCGTGACTTGATAGTACTTCCGAATTGGACGCTGCTCTGCCCGAGCGACCGCGGCCTTTTCCCACTGCGAGCGGATCAAGCCGCCTTTCTCCAACCGGCGAAGGGCCGGATATACGGTGCCGCTAGGGATGCCGCTGGCAGCCATGATCTGAAACCCGTAGCGCTGTCCGGAACGAATCGAGTGGAGCACCACGGCTGCAATGTAGGTAAGGTCGCCAGTCATTTTCTATCTACATATGTACCATCTCTACATAGCTGTGTCAAGAGGAAAAGTGGAACAAGTCAAGGGGAGCGTGCGGCCGACTGGTTTCCCGGCAAGGGGAAAGAGGAGGATGGATGACGTACGCGGTCATTTACGAGAAAGGGCCCAACTCGTGGGGGGCGTACGTTCCCGACCTGCCTGGCGTTATTGCTGTTGGCGATTCACGAGCCGAGGTGGAGCGGCTCATCCAGGAAGCCATGGAGTTTCATCTTGAGGGTATGCGCGAGGAAGGACTCGCGATCCCTGCCCCGTCGAGCTTCGCAGGGCTGGTCGAAATCCCTCCTGCAATCCGCGGTGGGTCAGCTAATCGCAAGCGGATCGATCCAAACTGTGGCACTCCAGCGCATTCAGGGGAGAATGCCCTCACACCCATCGCGGTGTCAGTCTTTCAACCACTTTTAATGGAATCGCCGATGGTGCCAGTGATACTCAAGGCGTTTTGATGGCGTCCCAGAAGCCGGCCGCTACCCTGTCTGTGGTCACCTCGTCCTCATTGGGGTCGATAACAGCAAGCTCATCAACAGGTCCGGTCCAGTTCTTGTAGTCAATGGACATTTTCAGGCCTTTCGAAGGGTGGTACACAGCCGTACCGCCCTGGAAGGAATACGTCCTCCCGAGGATCGGCTCCACCTCTCCTGGGGTGGAACGGAAAGACAATCCGTACGGTAACTCGCCTTTGAACTGGCTATAAGTTCCGTCTGGTGTGTGGTATCCTTCGGAGTACAGATATATTCGTATAAGGTGGGCTGATCCCTTCACGAATACCAGCTGGATGCCCTGCGGCTTAAAACGACAAAAAACGTATTCCTCGAAGAACTCCATTTCGGGCGCGCCGAGCTTTGCGAAAATTGCTTTCATTTCGGAGACATCGACTTGTTTGCCGAGCAGAGCGGATAACTCCGCGTACACCGCTGTTAACAGCGGATCAGGGGGTCCAAGTGCTTTGGCCACCTCAATGGCGGCGAGATTCTCCGGCTCCAGGCGCCAGACCGCGCCGTGGCTGTCAACACCCTTTTCTCTCCGTTTCTTCATTGTCGGAACAGGTTCGCTCCATTCCGTGCAGTGCTTTGGAGTTCCCGCCACGAATACACCCTCCTTATGGCACGAATAATGACCTTGAGCATCTGTTGAGCATACTTCCCGCTGACCACCATTGTCGTACCCGACGACAGTACCCTCCCATTTTCTGCAGACACTCTTGGACTTTCCCGTGGCCACCTCTCCGGTGCGGTCGTATGCTTCCGGGGACGAAAGGACAACGAGATCGCCTCCAACTTCCGCCGCTTTACTAAGGATGGCGGCTTCGAGGCGTCGCGAAATCTCCGGGCCAGACTTGCTCCCGGGAAGATCGGCGTGGACCGTGCCGATACGGATATATCCCTTGACAGCCAGGCTGCTCTCCTCTTCCGTCGTGCTCCTCGCCGGAGCGGACCGTGACTCGAACTTTTGCTTATACCCCTCGCTACCGTCGGGGTGCCGCTCCGTGCTGGGTTGAAAGTCCGTTTCGACTTTGTCCTGAGCCCAGACACTCGCCGCCAGGAAGAAAACTGGGATGGCAACGAGGTAGGGCCGAATAAATAGCTTGTGTGCATTCATCGTTCCTCCTCCTGATTATCCGGAGTTTCCATTTTGGACTTCCAGGTTCGATTCAGTTTAAACCAAACCGCCATCTTTGGATCCTGTTTTGGTACACAGTTGTCGGAGTTACCAGGAGTCGGCCCATTCCAGCCCGGAGCGTCGCCGGATGGCATCGTGGCCTTCATCCGGAGCTCCGTTGATTCCGAGGAGCCGACACGCTGAGAATCCAAGCCCGTTATTGCTCCTTCTCGCTACCGTCCCGCACCAGCAGCTTCAATCCCCGTTTGGCTCCGCCACCCGTGTAAGTGTATGGGAACATGGATTGGGCAACGGGGAAATAGTCGGCCGCCGTCCATCCGTAAGGGTCCGAGATGGAGGTGTCCGCGCCCCGCTTCAGCAGCGTCTCCACGACGTCCTCCTTGTCGTACGTTCTCAGGGATTCCACCGCGAGCATGAGAGCGGTCTGACCATAGCCATTCACGGCATTTACGTCGGCCCCGGCATCCAGCATCCTTTTCACCGCCGTAAGGTCACACTGAAAAGCCGCGTCAATGAGCCGATCATTCACTTGCTTCTTTTCCGCAGGGACCGGTTTCGCCAGCGGGCTTCGGCTCTCGGATTCCTGCCCGAAGGGGAGCATGGCCAGATCGAAGGCGAGGACCGAAGGATAGGGAACGCTCCAATCCTCCCCCCATTCGACGGCCGAGCGGCCAACCGTAATCGATGACCCACCCTGGCGTGGCGTGAAGGAACGCTTCTCATAGGTCTCAAACCGGGCGGGGTCGAGGCCGAGGCCCTTGGCGACGATTCGGGATCCAGATGGATCGACATCAAACGCCGGCAAGTTGGGAGCGGACCGGCCGAGAGGATCGTTATCCGGCGACAGGAGGACCTCGGCGCGCTTCCCCGTGTTCAGGTCCACCAGCACGAGAGACCACCCCCTGCCGGCTTCGTAACGCGGTCTGATATAGACGTTGCTCTGCAATGAGTTGGCATGGGACTTGAATGCCTGGCTGATCTCCGCGGTCATGATCCCCGTGCGCCCGTCTTGATACCCGCTCCTGAGCTCACGGATGGCCGCCTGTGCGCTACCTAGACTGGAGCCCTCCAGGTCACCCCACCTCTGCATTTCTGTCGTGCCATATGTATTCCCGACCCCGATAAAGTTGTCGAAGGCGGTTTGGGACCTGCGCCGTGCCTCGGATAACTGGCGCGCCGCTTGCTGTTCGGCGAGCGCGGCGCGGCGTTGTGCCTGTAAGAAAGATTCGAGGTTCAGCGCGTGGAACGCTTCCCGTTTCTTGAGCGGCGTGATGCTCTCCAGCGCAAAATTCAACTTGTGCATGGTGTAGTCGCTGGTGAAGGGGGCCGTCTGCGCAACGGGCTCGGCGTACAGCAGCGATCCGTCGCGCCGGCGAACTGCCAGGATGCCCGTTTCCCTGGCTACAAGAATCCGGTCCTCGGTGACGCGCAGGATATCCGGCAGTACTCGCCGCGTCTGTAAACTCGGTGGTATCTCCCCCTTCAATACCAACCCGCCCTTGGCGGCGTCTATGGCGATGAGCTGGCTTGCCGTGGCGACGTAAATCCGGCCATCCTGAATCGCGATCGAGCTTTGAGCCTGGCCGGCGAGATCGCATCTCCAGAGGGGCTTTCCGGCGTCCCGGTCCAGAGCTTGAATGGCGTCCCGCGAGCCGTCGCTCCCGCCTTCTCTCAAGACGGCAAAAACACTCGTCCCCTCGAGCGACAGGTTCTGCAGGGTGTTTCCTGGGAACTCCTGGCGCCATATGTCATTTCCCGACGCGGGGTCGCTTCTGGTGATCGACGCGCCGTCCGTGAAGTACAGGTCGTCTCCCAACACAATGGCGGTGGCGGCGGGTCCGAAAGCGCCATGGAACGGTTTTCGCCAAAGCGTTTTACCGCTCCCGACCGAGAATGCGGCCACCTCGGGTCCGACCAGCAGCAGGGTGTCGCCGGCCGTTTTCGCCTCGATGACCATTTCCTTTTCCCTGGGATAATTGTCGAGCGAGGCGCTCCAGGCCTGGCTGCCGTCCTTCACGTTGACCGCGGTCAATGCGACCGATGACTTTTGCTCCGAGAACAAGACCAGCCGTTCACCGCCCGGCAACAGGAGTGTGCCCCCGCCCAGAAGGGTTCGCTTCCAGGCCCGTTGCCAAATCAGAGCGCCGTTTTGAGGATTGAGAGCAGCGCATTTTGTGCTGCCCTCGATGAGAATCACCGGGTCGGTGGACAGGAGCTGTTGGGGGTAGCCAAAGGCAGCCCGCGACGAAGTCCAGACCTCCCCTCCATTCGCCGCGTTCAACAGGATGAGATCACGCGGTTCGAGCCCCCAGCCGATTCCTCTCCTAAGCCCCAGGATGAAGCCGGCGGTTTCAAGGGTGCCGACGAGGATACGATCATTCGAGAGAAACCTGATGAAATCGGTTTCCTGCGCTTTCAACGCTGTCTGCCAGAGAGGTTTGGGTTGCCCGGCGGAGAGCTTTGCCAGCTTTTCCTTCATCGGGGCGACGCTGTCCCTTACGACATTTTTCCCTTTGATTGGTGTGAGCGCCAAGGGGAGAATGAGCAGAAGTTTCATCGGGATCTTCATTCCGTGGACTCCATGTCTGGTGTGGTTGCCAACCCGGGCTCGCTGCGGAACCATTGCCGAAGATATGAGATCCGCGAGCGTGGTTCAAGGCGATCACCGGTCCCCGGGCACGCCGTGATCGCCGAAATCAGACGACAAAAAAAGTTGCCAGGATCCTTTTGCCATCCTGGCCGACACCGATTATACCCCCAACCTCCTATATCGGAGCCGTTTTTCTCATTTCTTCCACCCCGAGTGACTGGGAAGTCGCTTGAAATGAGGCGCTTTCAGGCTTTTGCGCACCTGGAAGAACCGGGGCCGGCGGGCAGAAGTTTTTCGCAATTTTTCTCTTGACAACCATCGCAAATTGCCATATAGTAATCACAGATTGCAATATGAGGCTCGGTGAAAAACTTCGGTACCTGCGGGAAGTCGAGGGTACCCTGCGCGGACTCGACCGGGAGCTCTCCCAGCTCGAAATGGCCCGCCTCATCCAGAAGGACCTCGGCAAATCCATCAGCCAGAGCTATCTTTCCCAGATCGAGAGCGGCGCCCGACCGCATCTCACCAACTCCAGCCGCATGCTGCTGGCGCGGTTCTTCAAGGTGCATCCCGGCTACCTGGTGGATGATCCCGAAGGCTTTTCCAACGAATTGATTTCCGACATCGGGGCGCTGGAGGACAAGCTCGACCTTTGGCTGGTCAGTGGGGCCGAGCGCTTCAGCCGCGATGCCGAGCTGCACCATGCCCTGCTCACCATCGCGCGCCATGCCGATTCGCGCATGTGCCTCATGCTGCTGGGCACCATTCTGGAAAATCCGGGGCTGGCGGAGCGGCTGATCGAGGTGCTGAAGGCCCCGGCTCCAGCGCCGGAGCGTAAACCGAGGAGGCGTTCATGACCTGGTCTGATTTTTACCTCATTTGTTTCCTCGTCGGGTTCGGCCTGAGCGCGCTGGCGTTTCTGGCCGGCAGCGTGCACTTGCATTTGCCGCACCTGCATCTGCACCACGGAATCCATGTTCCGCACGCGCAGGCCCACGGAGGGCGCGCCGATCTGTCGTGGTTCAATTTCGGGACCATCGCCGCCTTCCTGGCGTGGTTCGGGGGCACGGGGTATCTGCTGGAGCGCTACTACGGCGTGTGGTTCGTGCTGGCGCTAGGGATAGCCACACTCAGCGGCATCGGCGCGGCGGCGGTGGTGTTCTGGTTCCTGGCCAAGGTGTTGATGGCCCGCGAGGCGGCCCTGGACCCGGCCGATTACGACATGGCGGGAGTGCTGGGCCACATCAGCATTCCCATACGGGCGGGCGGCACGGGAGAACTGATTTATTCGCAGGAAGGCACGCGCCACGTCAGCGGCGCGCGCAGCGAGGATGGCGTGGCCATCCCCAAAGGCGCGGAGGTAATGGTTACGCGCTACGAGAAAGGAATTGCGTATGTGCGCCCGTGGGAAGACCCGGCGGGCGAACTGGAGCCCAAGAATTAACGGGAGATCGAGTTCAAATTTATGGAAAACACATCGTTTGTGATCGCCGGGTTGATGATCCTGGCGCTTCTGTTTCTGATGGCCGTGTTCGCCAAGCTGTTCCGCAAGGCGGGACCGCACGAGGCCATCATCGTATACGGTTTCCGCGGCACGCGCGTGGTGAAGGGCCGAGGAACCGTAATTTTTCCCATGGTGGAGAGCGCCCGTGGGCTGTCGCTCGAGCTGATGTCGTTCGACGTCGCGCCGAAGCAGGACCTATACACGCGGCAGGGCGTGGCGGTCACGGTGGAAGCGGTAGCGCAGATCAAAGTGAAGTCCGATCCGGAATCGATTCTGACGGCGGCGGAACAGTTTCTCACCAAGTCGCCGGATGAACGCGAGGGTCTCATTCGCCTGGTGATGGAAGGGCACCTACGCGGCATCATCGGCCAGCTCACGGTGGAAGAGATCGTGAAGCAGCCGGAGATGGTGGGCGAGCGGATGCGGTCCACCTGCGCCGACGATATGAACAAGATGGGGCTGGAAGTCATTTCGTTCACCATCAAAGAGGTCCGGGACAAGAACGAATACATCACCAACATGGGCCGGCCGGACGTGGCGCGGATCAAGCGCGACGCCGACGTGGCCACGGCCGAGGCCGACCGCGATACGGCCATCCGGCGGGCGGTGGCTTCGCGCGAATCGGCGGTGGCCAAGGCTCAGGCGGACCAGGAGCGGGTACAGGCGGAGACGCTTTCGCAGGCCAAGCAGGCGGAAGCGCAGCGCGACCTGGAAGTGAAAAAGGCCGCCTACCAGGAGATGGTGAAGAAGCAGCAGGCGCAGGCCGATAAAGCCTACGACATCCAGACCAACATCATGCTGCAGCAGGTGCGGGCCGAGGAAGTCACCATCCAGCAAGTGCAAAAAGAGCACGAAGTCAAGGTGCAGGACGCCGAAATCCAGCGCCGCGAGCGGGAGCTGAATGCCACCGTGCTGAAGCCGGCGGAAGCCGAGCGGCAGCGCATCGAGACGCTGGCCGAAGCCGAGAAGCAACGGCTGATCATGGAGGCGGAAGGCCACGCTTCGGCCATACGCGCGCAGGGCGAGGCGGAAGCCGAAATCATTTTCAAGAAGGGCGACGCGGAAGCCCGGGCCATGAATGTGAAAGCCCAGGCCTACCAGGAATACAACCAGGCGGCTGTAGTGGACAAGCTAATCACTAACATGCCGGAGATCGCGAAGGCATTTGCCTCCCCGCTAGCCAACGTGGACCGCATCACGGTGGTTTCCACGGGCGGCGAGGCGGCGGGCCTGAACAAAGTGACGGGCGACCTGGCGAAGATGGCGGCGCAGATCCCCGCGATGTTCGAGACGCTCTCGGGAATGTCGTTGAGCGAGCTGTTCTCGAAGGTACGGACGATCGGCGACAAATCGCCCAAACCGGATAACCCGGCGAAGGGCGGAGGGCAGTAAGTAAGCAGGTAAGAGAGGAGAACCCCATGGCACTCTTAGAGAGAGTCTCAACGTTGATCCGGGCGAATATCAACGACCTTGTGGACAAGGCCGAAGATCCGGAAAAAATGATCAAGCAGGTGATTCTGGACATGCAGAACCAGTTGCTCCAGGTCAAAACCCAGGTAGCCATCTCGATAGCCGACCAGCACGTGCTGGAGAAGAAGCTACAGGAGAACGAAGAAAACGAGCGGCAATGGATGCGCCGCGCCGAGATGGCCGTGGACAAGCACGACGACACACTGGCGCGCGCGGCGGTGGAGCGCTCGATGAGCTACAAGGCCACCACGGAAAGCTTCCGGCAGCAGGTAGAGGACCAGAAGACGCAGGTGGAGAATCTGAAGACGGCGCTGCTGAAGCTGGGGCAGAAGCTGGCGGAGGCGCAGTCGAAGAGCGACATGCTGATTGCGCAGCACCGCCGGTCGCGGGCGCTGGGCAAGGCCACCGAGGCCGGGATCAACATCGGCGACGGCTCGAACGCGGCAGCCTTCGACCGCATGAAGAGCAAGGTGCACCATAGCGAAGCGGCGGCGCAGGCCAAGTCGGAGCTGCTGGCCGACAACGTGGAAGATCGCTTTCAGGCGATGGAGAAGCAGGAGGAGATCGACCGCCTGCTGGAGGAGATCAAATCCAAGCGGAAAGCGGGATGAACTGTGTGTCGTCCTGGCGGCCGGAGGGCCCAGAGGGCAGGGCCCAGAGGGCACCCCGGCCGCCTCCGCGGGAGAACTGTATGACTCATCAAGCCAAGATGGATTGGTGGATGGCGGCGGCAATCGCGCTGGCCATTCTGGTGCTGCTGGCGGGAGTGAATTACTGGATCGCGGGGCCGGTATTATTAGTTCTGCTGATTTGCGCTTATCCTCAGTCCTACAGGACGACGAAGGAGGGGCTTCTGATCCGCGGCGGATTATGGCGGCGGCAGATTCCGTACAAGGCGATCACTTTTGTCGGCGCGATCTCGGATGATCGGGTGAGAATCCAATATGGCCTGGCCTCCGAATTGCGGATCGCGCCCGCGGATCCGCGCGGTTTCGTGGCGGATATCGCGAAGCACACGCCGCACCTGATTAAGCGGGGGTACAAACTGGTGCCGGCTTTTGCGTGATGGTCATGGAAAAACTCTTCTATTTCGACTCTCCGACGGAGATCTACAAGGCGGATGCCTGTGTGATCACGTGCTTCGACGCGCGCTTCGATCTGGCGGTCCGCAAGTTTCTCAAGCGGCGCGGGGTGGCGACGTTCGATCACGTGAAGATTCCCGGAGGGGTGAAATCGCTGGCGGCGCCGGAGTGCGACACGGACCGCGAATTCGTCCTCCGCATGGTCCGCACGTCGATGCGCCTGCACGGCTCCGAGCGCGTGCTGATTGTGGCTCACGGGGAGTGCGGCGCCTACCCTGGCGCCCCCGTGGACGTGGTCACGGCCGATGCCGTGCGCGCCGCCGAGTTGCTGCGCGGCAGTGAGCCGTCTTTGGCGGTGGAATGCTACTTCGCCGACTTCGACGGGGTCTACGGCATCGGCTAAGCTGGGAAGATCGATTATGTGGAACAGGTTGCTGCGGAGAATTAGCGCCGGGCTGGTGCTGGCGGCGGGTGTGGCGCTGGGCCAGACGTTCGAGGTCGCATCCGTGAAACCGGCGGCGCCGCTGGGCCGGGGTCAGATCCTGTCGGGCGAGGCGCATGTGGGCATGAAGATCGACGCGGCCAGAGTGGATATCGGAAGTATGTCGCTGGCGGATTTGATTCGCGTGGCCTACCGGGTAAAACCGTACCAGGTCTCGGGCCGGATTGGATGACCTCCGAGAGATTCGACGTGCTGGCCAAGCTGCCCGAGGGCGCGTCCCGCGAGCAGGTGCCGGAGATGCTCCAGGCGCTGCTGGCGGAAAGGTTCAAGCTGACGGTGCATCGCGAGAGTAAGGAACATGCGGTGTACGCGTTGGTGGTGGGGAAGAACGGGCCCAAGCTGAAAGAGTCTCCGCCGGACGCCGATGCGCCTGCCGGCGGCGGCGCGCCCGCGGCGACCGACGATGTGAATCCCCAGGTGCGCGTCAGCGGCAGAGGTGAGAACACCCAGGTGTCGATCTCGGGCGGGCAAATCGGCACGGCGCACATGTCCGTGGGACCGGACGGGACCATGCACCTGGAAGCCGAGAAGATGACCCTGGCGGCGTTAGCCGACACGCTCGCGCGCTTTTTCGACCGCCCGGTGGTGGATCTGACCAAGCTGAAAGGAACGTATCAGGTGGCGCTGGACCTTTCGATGGAGGATCTGCGCAATGCCGCGAGGAACTTTGGTGTGGTGGCGCCGGGCTTGGGCGGCGGCAGAGATGGGGCGCGGCCGCCGGCGGATGCCGCATCCGATCCAGGCGGCCTTTCGATTTTCGCGGCCGTGCAGCAGCTCGGCCTCAAGCTGGAACCCCGAAAAGTGCCGCTCGAGCTGATCGTGATCGATCACCTGGAAAAAACGCCGACGGAGAACTAGGCGGCGTCAAGAATTCAGCGCAGCGTCACAAAGTTGACGGGGCGGCGGAGTCTCTGGGCTGTATTTTCAGTACCTTAGAGCGGAGACAAAGGTGCTAGGCAGGACATCATGAGCATCTCTCCAATCAACAATGTCAGCAGCTACCTACAGTCGGTTCTCAGCAGCACTCTCCAGGGCGCCGGCTTAACTACCAACACGAAAGCGTCTTCGCTCCAATCAACGTCAGACAACAGCCAGCTCTCACCTTTCGTCCAGGTGATGAATACGCTGCAGCAGCTTCAACAGTCGGACCCGACCAAGTACCAGCAGGTCACGCAGCAAATCGCCACCAACCTGCAAGCCGCCGCCCAAACTGCGCAGTCGAGCGGGAATACGACCGCGGCGACTCAACTCAACCAGCTTGCGACGGACTTCACCAACGCCTCGACCAGCGGCCAGCTCCCCAACATCCAGGATCTGGCACAGGCGATCGGCGGCGGGCACCACCACCATCATCATCATCATTCGAGCAGCGGCAGCAGTTCGAGCAGTTCGAGCAGTTCGAGCAACACGCTGGATCAAGTTCTGGCGTCCTTCCAGAGCGGTGCGGCCCAGAACGACTCGCTCGATCCGATGTCGATTATTATGAGCACGCTGTCCAACTCCGGAATTAGCGCCACCAATTCCTGATGGCGCTGTTCTAAGGGTGCTATTCTCCCTGTTTAGTGACTCTTAGGCTTCCCGAGAACGCTTATACGCCGCTGGCGCCTGGAACGGCGTACCAGCCGGTGGTTCCCGCATCCACGATCATTGCCGAACTGACTTCGCGGTCGGTGGGATGGGGGCTGTTGCTATGCGTGGTGTTTACGGTTGCGGCGGCGTACTCGGGGCTGAAGGTCGGGCAGGTGATGGAAGCGGCGATTCCGATCTCGATTCTGGCGATCGGGCTGGCGCGGCTCTTTCCGCGGCGATCGACACTGCTGGAGAACGTAATCGTCACGGGCATCGGCGGGCTGGCGGGATCGGTGGCGGCGGGGGCCATCTTCACGCTTCCGGCACTCTACATTCTGAGGCTCGATCCGCACCCCGTGGAGACCATCCTGATCTGCCTGGCGGGCGGATGCCTGGGCGTGCTGTTCCTGATTCCGCTGCGGCGCTACTTCGTGCGGGACATGCACGGCCTGCTTCCCTACCCCGAGGCTACCGCCATCACGGAGGTTCTTGTGACGGGCGAGAAGGGCGGATCGCAGGCGAGACTCCTGCTGGAAGCCACCGCCATCGCGGGCGTCTATGACTTCCTGGTGACCACCTTTCATGTTTGGAAAGAATACCTGGATTTCCTGTTTGTCCCGGCCATGCGCGTGCTTTCCGAGCGCGTGAAGGTGGTGTTCAACTTCGACGCCATCGGTTTCATTCTGGGACTGGGTTACGTGATGGGGTTGCGCAGCTCGCTGATTCTGTGCGCGGGCGGCGTGCTCTCCAACTTCGTGCTGGTGCCGCTGATCTGGATGATCGGCAGCCATATTTCCAACGCCGCGGTATATCCGGCGCAGGTACCCATCGCGCAGATGACCGCGGCACAGATATTTCGCGGCTATGTGCGCTTCGTGGGGGTGGGCGCCATCGCCACCGCGGGGATCTTCGGGATCCTGAAATCCATGCCCATCGTGGGCGGATCGTTCGGCATCGCCCTGCGGGCTTTCCGGCGCGGGGAAACGATCGGAGAACGCACCGACCGCGACATTTCGGTGATGGCCATCCTGCTGGGGGTGATCACCAGCGCCATCGCCGTGGCGGCTTTTCTAGGCAATCTATCGGGTTCGCCCGCGGTGATTCTAGCCGGGCTGGCGCTGACGCTGGTGTTCTCGTTTTTCTTTGCATCGGTGGCCGCCAACGCCATCGCCACGACGGCGCGAAATCCGGTATCGGGAATGACCATGCTGACCATCATGATTTCTTCTGTGGTGCTGCTGCGGTTCGGGCTTTCGGGCACCACCGGGATGTTCTTCGTGATGGCGGTGGCGGGCATGGTATGCACGGCTCTTTCGGTCTCCGGGCAGGCCATCACAGATCTCAAGACGGGGTACTGGCTGGGCTCAACGCCGGCCGCGCAGGAGAAGGTGAAGTTTCTGGGCGTGATTGCGGCATCCGTGGCCGCGGGGCTCACCATCGTTCTGCTGGCGCGGGCATTTCAGTTCGGCGAGGCTGCACCGGGAGATATGCGCGCCGTGCTGCCATCGCCGCAGGCCTCCATCATGAAGGCGCTGGTGGAGGGTTTCATGAGCCACCAGCCGGTGGCCTATGTTCTTTTCGGAGTGGGCGCGGCAATTGCCGTGATCATGGAGATGCTGGAGGTGCCGGCGCTCACTTTTGCGCTGGGAATGTATCTGCCGCTGGAACTGAATACGCCGGCGCTGGTGGGCGGGTTCCTGGCGCATTTTCTAGGAAGACGAGGCGTCATGGTGCGCGAGCGGGGCGTGATCGTGGCCTCGGGATTGATGGCGGGCGGCGCGCTGGGCGGCGTGTTGGGCGCCGCGTGCCGGCTGATTCCGGGGTATAACGAAGACTGGATCAAGACGCCGTTCTACGGCCATGAGATGGTTTCGCAGACTGTCTCGACGGTGCTATTCGCGGGCCTCTGCGCTTACGTCTGGCGGAGGTCGCTCGGCCACAAGGAGGAAGTCGAGTTATGAGTGCGCGCTTTCAAGAACTGGCTGGCAACGCCATTCTGGGAATCGATACCCTGTGGGGAGGCGACGTGATGTGCGCCTCGGGGGTGGGCCGTTTCATCGCCGATTCGTGGTTCTCCGATGAGCCGCTTCCGCTGGCCTACACCGACCCGACCGCCGCGCGGGTTCGCGAATCGGGCGGCGTCTCGGCCAAGTCGCCCGACCGGCAGGCGATCCAAGCGTATCTGGAGCGGGTAGACATCCTCGGCGCCATCCGCGCTTTAAAAACCGAAACGCCGCGCTCCGAGTACCTGGCCGGGCTGGCCCTGTGTTTCGAAACCATGTGGGACCTGGCCATGGAGATCCTGGGAGTGGGCGAGCCGGTCCCTTACGACCGTTGCGTGCGGGCATCCACCGGCCAGGCGCCGGAGCCGTCGGACCCTTCGGCCAAACGGGAACGCGTGGCCGAATTGCTGGCCCGGGCCGGGTACCCATCGTATGACCGGGACTCGCTGCTGGCGGCCGTGGATGCCTGGAGAAGAGCGCACGCGGTGCCCATGGCTTCCATCAAGCCGCTGGGCGCCGCAGTGATCGCCTGGTTCGACCAATTGACCGCCAGCCACGTGGTTCCGCATCTCCCGGAGGCGCTCCATGCCGTTCCGCGCGCGAATATCCGGTTCCTGCCGATCAAGGATGCATGGTTTTCCGGGTCTATGAACTACCTGGGGCGAGCGCGGAATCCCGATGGCGCGCCGGAGTACGAGGCAACCTATGAGATCAACGCCTCGCTGGAGATCTCCGTCCCCGAGTTCTTGCAGTTGGTGAGCCACGAAGTGGTTCCCGGCCACGTGACCACGTTCGCCTACTTGCAAAACCTGTATGTGAGGGGCGCGGTGGGGTTCGAAGCTTCAGTTCTCACCATGAACACGCGCGCGGCCGCTCTTTTCGAAGGCATCGCCAACAACGCCATCCTGATGGCGCACGGGGTGACCGAGGTGGACGAGTTACCCGATGAGGACCTGCAAATCGGCGTGCTGCTCCCGCTGCTACAGGACGACGCCAAGAACCAGGCGTCGTATCTGACCTGGAATGACGGGGCGACGCAAACCGAGGTGGCGGCGGTGCTGCGCAACGAGTATCTGGTCTCTGCGGAGCGCGCGGACAAGTTGTCGGGCGCCTGGGGATGCCATCCCCTGCTGGGGCGGATGTATTTGCCCGCGTATCGCGTGGGAACAGAGAAAGTCGCCGGCCTGCGCCGGCGCTACCCGGCGGGCCAACTGCTCCCGGTGCTGTACGGCTGCTCGGGCCTGGTGGATGTGACTACCATTGAAGGAGTGTTGGCATGATCACGGCATCGCAATTGCGCACCGGAATGGCGATCAAGTTCGAAGGACAGAGGTACAAGGTAGTTGCCGCAGAGTATCATCCCGGCCAAGGCAAGATGGGCGGCCAAGCCCATACCCGCCTCCAGAATCTGGACACCAGGACTTTTTGGGAGCACAGTTTCCGCTCGGACCTGAAGCTGGAAGAGATCGCGCTCGAGAAACAGCCGCTCGAATTCCTGTATGCCGATGGCGATCAGTGCTGCTTCATGAATCCGGAAACCTTCGAACAGACCGAAGTTGCCAGGGACTCCGTGGGCGAGCCCCAGGCCGGGCTGCTGGAGGCGGGCATGAAACTGAGCGTCGAGTTCCTCGAAGGCAGGCCGGTGAGTGTCATATTTCCGGATGTGCTGGAAGTGAAAGTCGTGGACACGGCGCCGCCCATACACCAGCAGGCGGACAACACCTACAAGCCGGCCAAGCTGGCCAACGGCGTGGAGGTAATGGTGCCGCAGTTCGTGAAGACGGGCGATGCGATTCGTCTGGATGTAGCGAACATGAAGTATATGGATCGCGCCAAGACGAAGCACAGCTAGGCGAAGTGCCTGGGCAAGCTAAAGCATGCCCCACCTTAGGGACTTCCAACACAGCGGTGCAGAAGGCGTCTAGCAGGCAATCTAGTAGACAAGCCGCTACGCTTCTGCTAGAATGTCTTCTAGTATGCAGGTCGAGCTACTCCAGGGAACGTTGGACATGCTGATCCTGCGCACCCTCCAATGGGGTCCGCAGCACGGGCACGGGATAGGGCAGGCGATCCGCCACAGTTCGGCGGACCTGTTGAAGATCGAGCGCGGCTCGCTGTATCCCGCGATGCACCGCCTGGAGCGGCAGGGGCTGATCGCGTCGGAGTGGAAGGCGTCGGAGATGAATCGCCGGGCCAAGTATTACCGGCTGACGGCGGCGGGTAGGAAGCACCTCGTCGCAGAGCAGTCGAAGTGGAAGCTGTTCGTGAGGACGATCGCACGGGTGATGCGGCCGGCGTAAGGCAGCGTCCCACCTGCCAATGTAGCGAGGAGGGCAACATGTGGAGCTTCTGGAAGCGGAAACAGCGGGAGCGCGACCTGGATGACGAGATCGCCCACGACCTCGCGCTGAATGCCGAGGAGCGCGTGCAGGAGGGCGCGTCGCGGGAGGAAGCTGTGCGCGCGAGCCGGCGCGACTTCGGCAACGTCGCGCTGATGAAGGAGGAGACGCGCGGCGTATGGGGATGGATGTGGCTCGAGGCGCTTGTCCAGGATCTGCGCTACGGCGCCCGCACGTTGCGCAAGAACCCCGGGTTCGCAGCTACAGCGATCGTCGCGCTGGCACTGGGAATCGGAGTGAACACCGCCTGCTTCACCATCTTCGACCAAGTCGCGTTCCGTCCGCTGCCGATCCCCGATGGCGATCGTATAGTGGCTATCTCGGAATCGTTCCACGGACGGTTCTCGCGCACCATGCACGGCAATCTACGTCTGCTCTCCTATCCCGAGCTGGTCTACTATGCGGAGCACAACCACGTGTTTATGCACATGGCGGCGCTCGCGGCGGCCGGGGGACTGGCGCTCGCCGGAACTCCGCCGGAGACCGTTTTCGGTTATCTGGTGAGCGGGGATTACTTCCGCATGCTGTCCGGCCGCGCGGCTGCGGGACGCATGCTGCTGCCGGAGGATTCCGCGGCGTCGAACGCGGTCGCGGTCCTGAGTTACCCGTTCTGGCAGCGGCGCTTCGGCGGCGATCCGGCGGTCGTGGGGACCATCATCCGCCTGAATCAGACGCCGCTCACGGTGGTAGGCGTGATGGCGGCGGACTTTCTAGGGACCGGTGCCAAGACTCCGGACGTTTGGCTGCCGCTGGCGATGCAGCCGGAGGTGATGCCGGGCGTGGCTCCCGAGCCGCGCGACTTCCGACCGGCGGAACAGTTTGCCTGGTTGAACACGGTGGCCAAGTTGAAGCCCGGCGTCACCGCGCGGCACGCTCAGACGGATCTCGCCGTCCTGGCTGCGCAAATGGACAAGAATTTCCCCGGCAGAATCACGGAAGTGAGTGTCGCAACGGGCACACTCTTCGGCAATCCGGAGGCACGGACCGTCTTGGTTATGGCCGGCGTGGTGATGCTCCTGGTTGTGGCACTGGTGCTGCTGGTAGCGTGCGCGAATGTGGCAAACCTGCTGCTGGCGCGCGCCGCGGCCAGGCAGCGGGAGATCGCGGTGCGGCTCTCGATGGGCGCATCTCGCGGCCGGGTGATCCGGCAGCTTGTGACCGAGAGCGCCATGATCGCGCTGGCGGGCGGAGGCTTGGGACTGCTTCTGGCGCGGTGGTCGCTCAAGATCGGATATGCCGTGCTGGTTACGAAGATGAACGTCCCGCGCATGGATCTGAGCCTCGACTCCAACGTGCTGCTTTACACTGCACTGCTTTCGGCGGCGGCATGCCTGACGTTCGGATTGCTGCCCGCGTTCCAAGCCACCAGCCCGGATCTGTCGAGCGCGTTGAAGGACGAGGGTGCGCTCTGGGGCCGCCGGATTTCGAAGGCGCGGCTTCGAGGCGCCCTGGTCGCGGTGGAGGTGACGATCTCAATGGCGCTGCTGTTGAGCACGGGGCTGCTGGTTCGCGGCATCGTGAGCGTGGAGGCGCTGAGCGATAAGCGTCACCTCGATACGTACATGGTCACAACTATCGACCTGCGCGCTCACAAGTACAGCGCCACGCGCGCCGCCGCATTCCAGGAGGGGCTCCGCCAGCATCTTAATCGTGTTCCCGGAGCGAGCAGCACAATGACAGTGCTCCCGCCGTTTGCTGGAGTGATGGTCACAGCCGCGCGTCTCGAGGGGCAGCCGGAAGACCAAGCAAGTTCGGTGAACTTCTATGTGGTGTCCGCGGATTATTTCGATACGATGACCATTCGGCCAACGCGCGGCCGGACGTTTACCGCCGCCGAGGCAGAGCGCGGCGACCCCGTAGCGGTAATCAGCGAAGCGATGGCTCGGCGGTTATGGCCGGGGCAGGACCCGCTTGGGCGGCGATTCGCTTACGGCGCACACAATTCGGCCGCAGACATGGTGCAGGTGATCGGCGTGGTCAAAGATACGCGCAGCATCCACATTTGGGACGAGGACGGCCCGGTGTTCTATGCGCCGCTGGGACCGAAGAATGCGGCCTATCTCAGCGTGATCACGAAGGGTCCGAAACCGGACTTCCTGCCGGCGTTGACGGTGCAGCAGATGGTGCGTTCGCTCGACCCGACGGTGCTGACTTCCACTCGCACGCTGGCGGAAAACGTGGAACACGAGGCGCAGCCAGTGAAGGTGAGCGCAGCGGTGGCGGGCGTTCTCGGAGCGCTGGCTTTGTTGTTGGCGCTGGCGGGCATCTATTGCGTGGTGACCTACTCAGTAAGCCAGCGGACGCGCGAGATCGGCATCCGGATGACGCTTGGGGCGGAGCGGCGCAGCGTGATCGGGCTAATGCTGGCGGACCACATGCGCCCGGTCTTGGCCGGGATGATCGGCGGGGCGGCGCTCGGGGCGGGGGCGTCGGCGGCCGCTTCGAAGGCGCTGATGGGGATCACTCCGCTAGATCCGGTCGCGTTCCTCGGAGTGGCAGGCTTCCTGGGTGCGGTGGCGCTCCTGGCCACCTATATCCCGGCGCGCCGTGCAACAAGGGTAGATCCCTCGGTCGCACTCCGCTACGAATAAATAAGAGCGTGTTGCCACCTTCGCGCGATAAGCCTGGTGCGTATCCGCGTCGAATGTGAAGTTGTTTCTGCGTGATCCCTTAGCGTTTGTGAGCGGTGAAAGCGGCCGTCGCGGGGTCGTATGTGAAGGTGTAGAGCACCTGGGTCTCGTTGAAGATCATGACCCGTTTCCATGCGCTTGCCACCTCGGCAGGCGAATCGAGACTCACAAACCGGCCGGAGACCTGATCGGGCATTTCAGCCACCGTCGGGGGCAGAGACGCGTCACGGTCCAGTTCAGCGAGCGTGTGCGTTGGTTTGAGCGCGTTGTTCAGATAAATCGTAACGTCTTGAGGCGGGAGCATAACCGGCCTCCTTCAGGCAAGAGTCTAGCACGCTTACGCGAACAGTTCCTGCGCCCGCATCATCCGTTCGGCCACCGTCACTCCGTGCGGGCACCTGACCACGCAGCCCGGGCACTGGTCGCAGCGCACGGCCTGCTGCTCGGCGGACATGCGCTGGAAGTGCTCCCGGCCCAGCGGGAATTGGCCGTAGCCATCGGCGTACATGACGAAACGGACCATGTCGCTCACCGGCAGACCCTGGGGACACTGCCCGGTGCACGTGCCGCACATGCGGCAGAAGTAGGGGGTAATCTCTTCCAACCGGGCTGTCAGGATCTTCTGGTCGGCATCGGTGAACTGCTGCGCCATGACGGCGAAGTTCTGCTCCAGTTGGTCCATGTCCGTCATGCTGGGGACGGTGGTGGCGATGGCCGGGTTCTTGATGACCCACTTGAGAGCGGCGGGCGCGAAATTGGCGGGCCGCGCCGGCGGCGACGGTGCGTCACCACCCCGGCGGCCACGTCCCACCCTGGCCATCACCTTCATGGCCACGAGGCCCACGCCGGCCTGGCGCAGCTTTTCGAGAGCCGGGCCCCACTCCGCGGCGGACGTGAAGTTGTACTGTGCCTGGACCACCTCGAGCTTGGTTTCGATGACGCGATTGACGATGGCCGGCAGGTTATGCGTGCTCACGCCGATGAACCGCACCTTGCCCTGCTGCTTGGCCTTGCGCTGAGCCTCGACCCGGTCGTCGGAGATGTCCCCCGGGGTGCCCAGGCCGTGGAGCAGCCACACGTCCAGGTGGTCGGTCGCGAGCTCCTTGAGGCTGGTCTCAAGCTCGGCCAGGTTACCTGCTCCGGTCTTCTGATCGGACTTGGATGAAAGAAAAATGTCCTTCCGTTTCGCGCCCAACGCGGTGCCCACCATGCGCTCGTTTTGGCCGCTTTGGTAGCCGCGGGAAGTATCGAAGTAATTGATGCCCATGTCCACGGCCCTGGTGATCACGGTGGGGTCGGAGGTGATCATGCAGCCGTAGCCGACGGTTGAGACTTTCAAGCCCGTCTTGCCCAATGTGCGGTAAGTGATCTTACCCGGAGCGGCCGCCGCCTGCTGGGGAGCCAGAGCGGACGGAGCGGGACCGGATGTGGTCGAAGCCAGACCGGCGACCGGCAAAGCCAGGCCGGCAGCCAGGAAGTTGCGCCGAGAAGTATCGGTTTTCACTTGTGCCTCCTTCAGTTTCCGATGAGCGGACCTGAAATAGAGAGAATAGCATCGCGCGGAGCAAAAAGCACCTGTAAAAATGGGGGAGACGGACCGGCGACGGCGCGCCTGGTGAACCCGGCAGGCGCCGGAGACCACGGACCTTTATCTTGCATTCTGTTGCAAATCGAAACAAAATTGAGTACGAAGTTCCTTCTCCGTAATGATCGAGGACGATTGCGGGAGGTGGCCAGAATGATCAGTCGTCGTGAACTACTGAAATCTTCTTTGTCGGGCTGCGGAGCGGTGGGCGCCGGCGGGGCGCTCGGCTCGTTGTTGACGCGCAAGGTTCTCGCGGGTGGCAGCTCCGCAGGCCCGGTCGTACGAACAACTCTAGGCAGGCTCCGCGGCGCATTTGCGAACGGCGTCTATTCCTTCAAAGGCATCCACTACGGCGCTTCCACTGAGGGATCCATGCGCTTCCGGCCTCCCTCGCGCCCAAAACCCTGGACCGGCGTCCGCGACGCGTTGGAAGTCGGACCACCGGCGCCGCAGGACAAAGCCTGGCCCGACAGCGTGCCCGATGTAGCCAAGTTCATTCCCGACATGACCGGGCCTGGGGCCGTGAGCGAGGACTGTCTGGTTCTCAACCTCTGGACGCCGAGCTTGCGCGGCCGCGGCAAGCAGCCCGTGATGGTCTGGCTGCACGGAGGCGGGTACACCGTGGGTTCGGCCGGCCATCCGTTGTATGACGGGACGAACCTGGCGGCGAAACATGACGTTGTTGTTGCAGGGATCAATCACCGGCTTAACGTCTTGGGCTATCTCTATCTCGGTGAGATGGACGGAGAGAAGTACGCAGACTCGGGCAATGTGGGGATGCTCGACATCGTGCTGGCGCTTCAGTGGGTGCGCGACAACATCGAGCACTTCGGCGGCGATCCCGGCAACGTGACCATCTTTGGTGAGTCCGGCGGCGGAACAAAAGTCAGCACGCTGATGGCGATGCCTTCAGCGAAGGGCTTGTTCCACAAGGCCATCGTGGAGAGCGGCTCTCAGTTGCGCGGGAGATCTCGCGCGGAGGCGGACGCAGCGGCAAGGAAGTTTTTAGCCCAGATCCATGTTGCGCCGGACCGAGTGGACGATCTTCTGAAGATCCCAATGGATCGATTCATGGCTGCGCTGCATTCGATGAAGGGACCGAGTCCTTTTGATCCGATCGGCCTGGGTCCAGTGGTCGATGGACGTTCGCTGCCGAGAGACCCGTTCGATCCCGACGCGCCTGCACTGACGGCCAACGTTCCCATGCTGATCGGCACCACCGGCGATGAGACCACGGTTCTGCTCGGCCTCCTCGATTCCAGGCTGTTTTCCCTGAACGAGGCGGACATGCGGAGCAGGCTCAGAAACTATCTTCACCTTGCGGACGATTCGAAACTCGAAGGTCTGATTGAAACCTACAGAAAACACCGGCCCAACGCTACGCCGAGCGACATTTACTTCGCGGTTACCACAGACCGCGGAATGCGGACGGACGCCATCACGCAGGCGGAACGTAAGGCGGCGCAAGGGGCCGCGCCAGCGTACATGTACATCTTCGCGTGGCAGACGCCTGTGCTGGGCGGAAAGCTCAAAGCGCCGCACGTAGTGGAAGTGCCGTTTGTGTTGGATAACGTGGGGAGGGCCGCCAACCTGGTCGGCGCGAGCACGGATTTGCAGCCACTTGCCGACAAGGCGAGCGGAGCGTGGACCGCGTTTGCCCGCACCGGGAATCCCAGCTACGCGGGGCTGCCACGCTGGCCGGCTTACGATGCCGGCACCCGCGCCACGATGATCTTCAACGATGAGTGCCAGGTGGTGAACGATCCCGGCAAAGACGAACGCCTGGCGATGTCCAGCCTGCTGCGGGCATAAGTGCGGCCTCATCGGTCACGCCACGGGAGGCCTCCGCAGAGCTACTCGACTTCGAAGTCGGCGGAGCGAGCCACGGACTTTCCGACCGAGTCCGAGGCCGTCAGCTCGACCCGATAGGAACCTGCGATGAGGGATGCCAGCGGCAGCTTGAGCCCCACCGGAATCACCGGATTGCCGGCGCGAATGAAGCTGGCCACTTCAATGACGCCGGAATCCATCTTCTGCTCGCCGGTCTTGCGGTCCAGCAATCGAAGCTGGACTCCAACCTTGGGCGGGTTCGCGCCAACCAGCAGCGGTTCATAGATCTCCAGGTACATGGTGGCTGGGTCGGTGGTTTTGAACCGGTTGCCGCCGGTGGGGGTAAACTGGAACCCCGACGCGACCAGGGGCGCGCGGCCCTCGAGCAGCTCGGCGTCGAGGGCCGTTTCCAGCTCGGACACGCGGTGGACTTCCTTGCTGAGCGCCAGGGCGCTGAGGCCGAATTGAGTGCCGTCGTTGGGATCGACGACCAGCGGCTGTTCCAGCTTGCCAAAGCTCTCGCCGCCGGAGCTGAAGACGACTGTGAAATTGTACTTGCCGGAGGCCACGTCAAACTGGTTCTCGTAGTGCAGGGGCTTCTGCTTGAATGCGTCGAGTTCCTTCTGATTCTCGAAATCGAGCTTCACGGTGTCGGAGAACCGCGCGGCGACGGCGCCATCGAGCTGGTAGGCAATGCCGAGGACATTCATTTCGGAATGCAGCTTTCCCTTGAACTTCGCAAACTTGAGGGATTCGGAGGGAATCTCGATGGCCACGTTGACGCGGGCAGTGTTGGGCGAGGTGTAGAAAAACGGGGTCTGCATGGAGGCAGTAACGGTGCCGGGCTGGGAGCCGGCGGCACGATTCTCGAGGTCCTGCTCGGCGGGCTTGCCGGCGAGGAGGTCCACCGGTTTGACATTGCAGTAGCCGCTGCGCGCCCGGACGTTGGTTCCACCGCGATCCACCTTGACCCGCAAGGTATGGCAGCTTCCTTCCGGGGATTCCACGGGCGTATAGGAGAGGATGTAGTACTCATTCTGCTCCTTGCCGATCTTTTCCAGCCCGCCGAGCAGGTCATTGGTATTGGCGATAACGAAACCGCCGGTGCCATCGGCGAGCATATAGAGGACTTCCTGATTGGTGGTGGCCGAGAAGGGAACTGGCGGGACAATCTGCCGCGGCAGGTTGAATGGATTGGTGCGGTAGGCCTGGCCGGGAACCGTGGTATTTCGATTGGTGGAGTTGCCACCGCCAGTTGACGGCGCGTTGCGGTTCCCGGTGGTGGTGCGGCCGCCCGGAGTGGTGCCGCCCGTGGTGGTGCGGCCGCCTGGAGTGGCGCCGCCCGGCGTGGTGCGGCCTGGGGAATTCCCGCCCGGAATGGCGACGCCAGACGACCCTCCCCGGGTGGGGGACCCACCGCCTGGAGAAACGCCGGTAGAACCGCCGGTAGTTCCGCCTCCTCTTTGCCCGCCACCGGCGGTCTGCGGCTCCCATTCAGGGGATGACGCAACAAAAGAGGCAGCCTGCAAAAAGCCGAAGCCGAGCCGTACACCAGGGGGCCGAGGCTCGAGGAGGGCGCCGCGCGGCCCGGCGGCGTCAAACCCACCCACGGCGAGACCGCGAACGTCAATGGGATAAATCGCGACATTGGCCTTGTTGCAGGCGTCAATGGCAGCCGTCACCTCCGAGCGGATCTCAGAATTGAGCGGAAAGCCGGCGGTGAACAGGATGAGGGTCTTGCGGCCGGGAACGTCGGCCAGGCTCCTGGCGAGACTTCGCAAGGCAAGCACCACGCTGCGCGCGCCATAATCGGACGCGGCCCGGCCCAAACGGGGCATGCCGAGGGAGGCGACCTCGACATTGGGCGAGACCGACGACAATTTCACGCCGCTCACCACCTGTTTCAAGCGATCAGCATCGGCCGTGAAGTTCTGGGCAATCTGCAGGGCGCCGCCGAAATTGACGATGGCCATCAGGCGGTTGGGACCAGCGTTGTTGTCGATGAACCTGGCGGCCGCCTGGCGGGCTCGAATCTGGTCGCCGGGATTCATGGTGGAATTGTCGAAGAAAAGGACCAGGTAGCGCTTTTGAGAGATGGACGGGGAGGCGGGATCCGCCTCGAAGGAAAAACTCTTGATGGTTTGTTCCTTGTTGTCCTCCCAGACACGAAAATCCTTCAAGACCAGATCATGAATGTAAGCGCCCTTCTTGTCGGTAACCACGGTGTCCACCAGGACCAGCCGCGTTTCCGTCCGGATCACAGTCTGAGAGCCGGCCGGAGCGCCCGCCGGCT
The DNA here is from genome assembly GCA_963768385.1 of Bryobacterales bacterium. Taxonomy (GTDB): domain Bacteria; phylum Acidobacteriota; class Terriglobia; order Bryobacterales; family Bryobacteraceae; genus Fen-178. Next base: position 476,275 of record CAVYHQ010000006.1, on the reverse strand, counting down.
GGGCCTGCGCCACAGCGCCCGCAAAAAACAGAACTGCGGCTAAACAGAGGATCGTCGCGGATCGCGCATCCGCTCTCTTACGTTCGCGGCTCGGAATGAGCACTTTACACCTCCGCCACAGTTATCATAGCGCCTTTACCAAGTCTCCCTTTTCTGATATGCTTCTGCGGTATCCGAACAAAAGGGGTGTTTTCTACAGTGCTACTCCTCTGTGCTTGTGGGACGGCTTTCGCCCAGGGCACCACTTCCCGTGTTCTCGGCACGGTAGAGGATTCGAGCGGGGCCGTGGTGCCCGGCGTCACCGTGAAACTCGTCAACGAAGGAACGCGCGTGACCTTTGAGACCAAGACGTCAGCCACCGGCACCTACGTCTTCGAAGCCGTGCAGCCCGGTTCTTATGAACTGGACGTGGAGGCGGCGGGTTTTCGCACCTTCACCTCGACCGGCAATCTGGTGACCATCGGGCAGCCCACCGCGATCAACGTGAAGCTCGAAGTGGGCGCGTACCGGTGACCGAGAGGGTGAAGCTGGAAATCCGCGCCGACGCCACCAACCTGACCAACTCGGTTATGTTTGGCCCGCCCACGGCCACGGTTACCAGCTCCATCTTCGGGCGTATTAACAACACCGTGTACAGCGGCTCACGGAAGATCCAGGTCGGGGCGAAGATCCACTTCTAGGGGAGGGGGCGAGGCGTGCCTCGCCCCTACGACGCAATCACCGGAAGGGGTTCTCGACGGCAATGCCGAAATACTTCTGGCCGGCGTACGCTCCCTGACGGTCGCGGCTCTGATCGGGGCACACGCCGTTCGACGTCGGCAATCAGGCGGACGCGCGCGCGCGGGTCAGCCATCCCTTTCTCCAGAGCAGGAAGTACACAATCGCGAGGGCGGCGTAGGTAGAGCACCAGAACCACGGCGTCCACCAGGGGAGACCGTTGAAGCGAATGTCCGAGACCGGCCAAAGGAACGGGGTGGCATAGTATCGGAAGCTGTGGGTGAAAATGTCGATCAGGATATGGGACAGCCATCCCAGTAACTCGAGCACGATGCGGCGCGCCAGTAAGCTGGCCACTGCAAAGACTAGAAGAAACACAATCAGACTGTGACCGACAGGATAGAGCGGCACCCCGAAGCGCGGCAAATGCCCGCCACGGAGGGCATCCGGTCCACGCGTGAGACGCAGCCATAAGCCGATGGCCACGAGTGGTCCGAATGCCAGCAGATCGGGAAACATGGCCCACCAGACGGTCCACCCAACCCGGATTCGCGCAGCGGCCGATTTCCTGGCTGTGACCGCTCCCGCGGCCGCCCACAATCCATGCGCAACGATGTCCATGATTGATTCTGGCTACTCGTATCGCAAAGCGTCAATGGGGTTGATGCGGGAGGCTTTTACGGCGGGATAGATTCCAAAAATCACACCCACGGCGAAGGATACACCAAAGGCAATAATGACACTCGCGGTGGTCACAATGGTCTTCCATTCGGCGGTGCGGGCAATCAGCCAGGCCAGAAAGAAACCAAATCCGATGCCCAGCAGGCCGCCGCCCACGGAGATCAGGACCGACTCCGTCAGGAACTGGCGCACGATATCGAGGCGGCGCGCGCCGATGGAGCGGCGAATGCCGATTTCGCGGGTGCGCTCCAAAACGGTGGCCAGCACGATGTTCATGATGCCGATGCCGCCCACCAGGAGGGAAATCGCGGCGATGGCCACCATGACGTAGGTGAAGATGGTCTGGGTGCGCTTCTGCTGGGCCAGCAGGGCGGCGGGGATGGTGACGGTGAAATCCTGGATATTGTGGTGCGTGGAGTTCAAAACGGCGGTCACCACTTTGGCGACTTCAATGCTGTCGGCGTCGGGGCGGAGACGGAGATCGATGCCGTCCAGATCGTCCTTCATGTCTTCGGTCTGGTCCCAAAAGCGATATTGGAAGGTGTTGAGCGGGATGTAGACGATGTTGTTGAGGTCCTGCATGGCGCCGCCGGTGTTCTGGGCGCCGGCCATGAGCTGCTCGGTGAGAACACCCACGACTTCGAGCCAGACATCGTTCACCTTTATGAACTTGCCGGTGGCGGAGCCATAGCCGAGGAGGTTGATCTTGGCGCCCTCCCCAAGGACGCAGACCTTGGAGCTGGCGGCGTCGTCGGCGTCATCGAAAAATGCGCCTTCCGCCAGGCGCAGGCTGTGGATGACGGCATAGGATGGACGGACGCCGTACATCTCGGGGATATCGCGCGCAGGTTTGGGGAGCACGGAGGCGGGGTGCAGGGTACGGCGGGCCGATAGGATTTCCAGTGATTCGATATTGGCGTTGAGGATGCGGACATCGCGCTCGGAAAGGCCGGGCGAGGAACGGCGCCGCTGCTGGAACTCCTCCTGGCTGGCGGCGGGGCGGGATTCCACCAGGACGTTGCGGACGCCGAGCTGTTCGATGAAGCGCAGCGATTCCTCGCGCGCGCCGGCGCCGATGGCCAACATGCCAATCACCGAGCCTACGCCGAAGACAATGCCCAAAGCCGTGAGCAGGGTGCGGGTTTTTTGCGCGTGCAGGTTGGCCAGAGCCTGGCCGATGTCGGAGAGGGCGAAGATCATTGCTGTAACGCTTTCATGGCGCTTGGGGGAGCGGCGGCGGATTTGCTCTGCTGATCGGGATTGGACATGGCCACGGTATCGCCCTCGGAGATGCCCGTAAGGACAACCTGGCTTTCGCTGCGACGCACCAGGGTGACATCGTGCGGCATGAATCCACTGGCGGTCTTCAGGTACACAAAGGTGCGGCCATCGCTTTCGAACAGCGCCTGGGAAGGGACCCAGGTAACGTTATCGAGGGTATCGACGGTGATGACCAGGTTAGAAGTCATGCCAGGGCGCAATTGGGGAGAGGGCTGGTCGAGGGCGATGCGGCACTCGAAATGGCGGTCCCAGGGCGAGCCGACGGTGCCACCGATGTTCTTCACGTGGCCGGCGAAGCTCTTGCCGGCGAGAGCCACCACGGCTACGGACACCTTCTGGCCGGCGGTCAAATGGCCGCGGTCCAGTTCTCCGACGTTGGCGCTGACCTCCCAGCTCTTGAGGTCGGGAATCTGCGCCACCGCCATGCCGGCATTCACGTTGTCGCCGAGCTGGTAAGGGAGCAACTGCATGCCCCAATACAGAATCATGCCGGAGTTTTGCAGGATATTGACGTAGCCGGAGGTCTTGGCCTTAAGGGTCATGCTATCGATAATGCTCTGGGCGGTCGCCATGGCGACTTTGGCCTTGTTCTGAACGGCCTGTTGAATGGCAATGCCGGCGGCGGTGGTGGCCTTCTTGTTGTTGAAGTCCTGCTCGGCCTGGTGCTGGCGGTTCCGGGCGGCGTCGAGCGCCAGGTCATTCTGACGTGCGACGATAGCGGCCAGCAGGGGGTTCTTGCGAACTTCGAGTTCGGCCAGCTTGACGTCGGCGGTGGTGGATTCCACCTGGTAACGGGTCTCCTCGTCACTGGCCTGGCTATCGGCCTGGGCTTTGATGACCTGCTGCTCGGCTTCGGCCAGATCAGCTTCGGCCTCGCGCAGGTTGTACTCCTGTTGGGTGGTGTCGAGCTCGACGACGACATCGCCGGCTTCCACCAACTCGCCAGGCTCGCGGAGGTAGGTGATGGCCACGCTGCTGCCACCCACCTGGGGAGCCGTGAGCATTTCGGAATTTCCGCCTTGGAGCTCCCCGCGGGCCGCCACGCTAATGGTTACGCGGCCCCGTTTGACACGGGTGGTGGGAAGTTCCACGCCGGCGGTTGAGGCGGTGACCCGGGCCACGACCCGGATGGCGCCCCAGGCGATAGCCGCCAGGACCGCCAGCACGGCTGCCAACACCAGCAGGCGTCTCCTCATTTCTTTTGATCCTTTTTCTCCGGGTCGACCAGCGCCACCAGGGAGCCGGGGGGAATGCCGGAAATGGCCAGTTCATCGGGGTTACGAGCCAGCACCCGAACTTCGGCGGGCCGGTAACGGCCATTGCGTGCCAGGTAGACCACGGGCTTTCCAGCGCGCGTGAAGAGGGCCTTGGCAGGGATGCTGAGGGCGTTGGGGATGCGATTGACGACGATATCCATGCCGCCGTTCATTCCGGGCCGCAGGCGCGCATCGGGGTGGGCGATGGCCGCGTAAGCGCGGAAACTGCGGGTGGCCGGCCAATCGAAGCCCTGTTCGGCCAGGAGAGAGATCTGGCCGATGCGGGCGGCCATGGTGAGCTCAGGAAGGGAGTCGACGCGCACCCGGGCCTCCTGATTCACGGCAATGCGGCCGCGGTCGGTCTCCTCGACCTTGGCGTCCATCTCGAGGGTGGTCAGATCGGGCATTTCAGCCAGGATCATGCCGGAAAAGGCGTTGTCGCCCACCTTGAAGGGCTTGGCGTTGACATAGCCTTGCGAGTAGTTGAAATTGAAAACCACAAAGCCGGCGATGGGGGCCTTGATTTCCATTTGAGCAACGCGGGACTTGGTAAGGTCCACATCGGCCTGGGCCTGATCGCGCAGCCGGGTGAGGGAAGCGATCTTGGACTTGTCGGAAGCGGCATGGAGCGCGACGGTGGCCTCCTCCACCTTCAGCTTCTGTTCGGCGACGCCCAGGTCGATGCGGCTCTCTTCTCCCTGAAGACGGCTCACGATTTCGGTTTTGGAAGCTTCCAGGCGGGCGCGTTCGACGGTATACTGCGAGTCTTTAAGATCGCTCGAATCCTGCTCAACGGTGATGCGGGCCTGGGCCACGGCCTGATCGAGGGTGGCCTGGGCCTGCCGCAACTGAGCCTCCTTCTGTTGAAGCTGCTGTTGAGCGCTGGAAGAATCGAAGCGGATGATGGGGTCGCCCGCCGGGACCAGTTCGCCGGCAGGGGACAGCCAGGCGATGCGCAGATTGGGCACGACGGGCGCGGAGATCTGCGCCGAGCGGGCCGCCTTGAGCTCGCCGCGGCAGCGGATGATGACCAGAAAATCGCCCTGGCGCACCGGAGCAACCGGGAGCGTGACGCTGGCCTGCACCTGCCGCAGACGGTAGACCCCGACGGCGGCGGCGCCGAGCGCCAGGAGGACGCCCGCCACGGCCACCCAAAACCGAACGCGCCTCCCAGGCGCGCTCATCGTGAGCCTCCGGAGGGGGAGGAATCCGATGTGGGCGCCTCGATCACCAGCGCGGCAGAGAGATCGGGCATGAGATGCGGATCGGTCTTGTCGAGCTTGAAAACGGCCGTGAACGTCTTGATGGGACTTCCCAGGGCGGACGAGGCCACTGGGCTGGCGGATTCAAAGTGCGCGGGAAACGAGAGATCGGGATAGGCGTCCAGGTAAACGGTGGCGCGGGAACCGGGCACGAGGGCAGCGCCGTCGGGCTCGCCCACCATACAGCGGACCGACATTTCGGAAGGATCGAAAATGCTGACCAAAGCCTGATTGCGATAAAGCTGGTCGCCTTCCTGGGGGTGGCCAATGGTGTTATTGCGAATGACGTTCTGGTGGGCCACCATGCCGGCCAGCAGGGCGCGGACCTGCATTTTGGCGATGTTGCCCTGAGTGCGCTCCAGAGCCACCTTTTGGCGGTCGCGCTGCAATTCGAGGATGCGGAGAGCGGCGCCGTCGGACTGATCGTGAAGGGCATTGGACCGCTTCAGGCTCTCGACGTGCTTGGCGGCAATCTCAGCGCGGACCTGGTTCTTCAAGCCATCGATGGCGGTGAGGATGGGCCCCTTTTGCACTTCGATCAGCGCCTTGGCGAGATCGGCCTCGGCCTGCTTGAGGTCGGCGGTGCGTTTTTCGGCGTCGGCGCGGTTCTGGGCGCGCTTCTGATCCACCTGGTGGCCGAGATCGTCGAACTTGGCCTCGGCATCGCGCGCACTATCGAGCTGTTGCGTGGCGTCGAATTCGGCGATGAGATCGCCTTCTTTCACGCGCGACCCATTGGGAATGAGCCTGGTGAGCGTCAGGGACCCGCCCTGACCATAGATGGCCGGCACCAAGACCTTGGAAAAGTGGACAGCCTGGATGGTCCCGGTGACGCGAACCTCGCGCCTGGCGCGTGGCGACTCCGCGGGAGCGGCGGCGGATGCGGCGTGGGCCGTGGGCGGACTGGGGCGGGAGCACGAGGCCAGGAGCAGCAGCGAAGCGGCAGCGGCGAACTTGCGCACCTATCACCTCATCTCGCAGATTAGACGACGCAAGCTCCGAAAAGGTTCTCGGGAATCTCCCTAAGCCAGCCGTTCAACACCTGAATATCTAAACTTCTGCCGCGCCGTGTGCTATAGTCTACACAAATCCATCGGAGAATGGATAGAAGAAAAGTTCCTGACGGGAACGGGGAATTTAGTCGTAAATGTGCGGAATCGCGGGATTTACACAGCTTAGCCGGGTGGTGGACAGGGGTGTTGCCCACCGCATCACCGAGGCGTTATACCATCGCGGACCGGACCAGCAAGGGGTTTTCGAGGGCAGCGAGGCCACCCTGTGCGCGGTCCGGTTGAAGATCATCGATCTGAGGGGCGGCGATCAACCTCTGGTGAGCGACGATGGCGACACCGCCGTGGCGTTCAACGGCGAGATCTACAACCATCTGGAGATCCGCGCGGAGCTCAAGGAACTGGGGCACCGGTTCCGCTCCCGCTGCGACACCGAGACGGTGCTGCGGGCATTCCTGGAGTGGGACACGGAATGTTTCTCGCGCATGCGGGGAATGTTCGCGGTGGCGCTGTGGACGGAATCGTGCCAGCGCCTGGTGCTGGCACGCGACCGGATGGGGATCAAGCCGCTGTACTATTACCGGCGCGGCGACGATGTTTACTTCGGATCGGAGCTGAAGGCGATTCTGGAGCATGCCGACGTGCCGCGGCAAGTGGACCTGGAGGCGCTGGATTCGTACCTTTCGGTGAATTATGTTCCGGGTCCGGGCACACTGATCGAAGGGATTCGCAAAGTGCCGCCGGGGCACCTTCTGGAATGGCGTCACGGGAAACAGTGGATCGCGCCGTGGTGGAAGATACCGGCCAACGAGAAGCTGCCGTGGTCGCTGGAGGGCGCGAAAGAGGAGCTGGATTGGCTGCTGCGGGACTCCATTCGCGAGCACCTGGTCTCGGACGTTCCGCTGGGAGTGTGGGCCTCCGGCGGCATAGATTCCTCGACCATCCTGCACTACGCGGCGACCCAGAGCACCGGCCGGCTGAAAACTTTTTCGGTTTCGTTCGCCGGGCGCAGCTTCGATGAAAGCCGGTACTTCCGGGAGATCGCGCGGATCTACGGCACGGACCATCACGAGTTCGATCTGAACCCGGACGTCGAAGTGCAGAGCGCCATCGAGGATTTCGCCTATTATTCGGACGAGCCGAGCGCGGACGCGGGGGCGTTGCCGGTGTGGTACCTGGCGCGCATGAGCCGGCGCCACGTGACGGTGGCGCTCTCGGGTGAAGGCGCGGACGAATTGTTCGGCGGATACGTCACCTACCAGGCCGACCGGCTGACACGGCCTTTCCGGCTGATGCCCGGCGGGCTGCGGCGGCTGATGCTGAGGGGATTGGAGCGGTGCCTGCCGGTCTCCGACGAAAAGATCGGCCTGGAGTACAAGCTGAAGCGTTGGATCGAGGGAAGCTGGCTCGACCCGGATGAGGCGCACTTCTTCTGGAACGGAGCGTTTTCCAACGAGCAGCGGAGACAGATCCAGCCGGGCGGAAACGGGAACGGGCTGCGCAGGCTGGTGGAGCGGCTGGGGATTGAATCCCGCGGCATCATAGACCGCTATCTGCTGGTGGACCAGGCGTATTACCTTCCGGACGATATTCTCTACAAGACAGACCGCATGAGCATGGCTCATTCGCTGGAAGTCCGTCCGCCATTCCTGGACCACCGGATCGTGGAATTCGCGGCTTCCCTGCCCCAGAATATGAAGATCCGGGGCTTCACACAGAAGTTCATTCTCAAGGAGCTGATGCGGGGGAGGCTGCCGGAAATCGTGCTCCAGCGGAAGAAGACCGGTTTCGACATTCCGGCGCACGACTGGTTCCGCGGGGTGTTGCGTCCATTGTTGATGGATACGCTGACTCCGCAAGCCATCGCATCCACGGGGATCTTCGACGCAGGCGCGATTCAATCTCTGATCAGCGATCACATGGAGAGACGCATCAATGCGGGTTTTCACTTGTGGGGCCTGCTGACGCTATTCCTGTGGATGAAGAGATGGAAGGTCGAGGTGGTTCCGCCGCTGGAGGCGCGTCAACCGGCGCCGGGTCGAGTGCTCGCGATCCGATGATGCAGCAGGAAGAGAATCCCGGCCATTAGGGGCGGTCCAGTGAAAACCACGGTTGTGACCACGCGGACAGCCAGAGGGAGCCGCGACCCGTCGTTTCTCCCGAAGAAGGAAGCCGACGCGAGCGCATAGGCCACTCCGATCAGCAAACTCATCACCACGAGCAGAAGGCCTCCGGCCGCTTCCCAGCGCCAGGGGACCAGTGCCAGGATCACGAACAACAGGAGCACTAGCGACCCGACCACAATTACACGGGGGTATGAGGGCTCGACCATTATCGATCCCACGAAGAAGAAAATCCAGAATCCGGCCCACAACAACGCCAGGGCCCGAGCGCCGTACACCATCCAGGGCTTCTTCACGGCGATCCTCCAGCGTTCCGGGTCCAGTATGCGCCGTTTAGGGCGGGAAGTCTATTCGCATGCACTTCTCACCCGCTGCCCGATCCACGATAAGGGCAGCGCGTGGACTTCCGCCAGGGCCGGTTTGGTGGCATGATGGAGTCATGTCAAAGGCTCCGGGATTACGGGGTTTTTCCCTCGCCATCGAGTACTACCGCGAGGAGGACGGCCGCTGGCTTGCCGACATCCCCGCCCTTCCCGGCGTCACGGCGTATGGCCGGACGAAGAGGGGCGCCACGGCCGCCGTCGAAGCCTTGGCGCTGCGGCTGCTGGCCGACCGCCTGGAGCACGGTGAGGCCGTGCCGGGACCGATGAGCGTCTCTTTCATTGCGGCCTGAGCAACCATCGCGAAAGTGGCCTTCCGTCAAGGCGAAGCAGGCGCTGGCCGCGCTGTTGCGGAGCGGCTGGACGATCAGACGGCAACAAGGAACGTCGCATCGGATTCTCGCGCGCGATGGCTGGCCGGATATCCTGTTTGCCTACCACGACCGCGTCACTCTCGGACCGGCGGCGATGAGGGTTTTGGCGAAGAAGACCGGCCTCTCACCCGAAGACCTGTAGATCGCCACTCACACCGCCCAATCCACCCTTCGATACGCGATCATGTGGAGAGACGCATCCATGCCCGTTTCCATTGATGGGAGCTATCAAGTCGTCGTCGCGCTGGTGGCGGCGGTGATTTTCGTGGGGTGCATCGTGAGTCCGCCATCCCTGATGGACGACGTGGATTCGGTGCAGGCGCAGATTGCCCGCAACATGCTCGAATCCGGCGACTGGGTGACGGCGCGCCTGGATGGCGTCGCCTACCTGGAAAAGTCTCCTCTCAAGTACTGGATGATCGCGGTGTCGTTTGTGATCTTCGGGGTGCACGATTGGGCGGCGCGGATTCCCATTGCGCTCTCGACGGTGCTGCTGTGCTGGGTGACGGCGCGCTTCGCCGCGTGGGGCGCGCCCACCGGCCTCGGGGGCCGCACGGGCTTGTGCTCGGGCATGGTGCTGGCCACCAGCGTGGGGCTGTTCCTCTTCACGCGCATCCTCATCCCGGACGTGGTTCTCACGCTGGCCATCACGCTGGCGCTATGGAGCCTGATGCGCGCGATCGAGGAAGACGAGCCGCATCCGGGGCGCTGGGCCATGCTGATGTGGGCCTCGATGGGAACGGGGCTGCTGCTGAAGGGGCTGATCGCGGCGTGTTTCCCGGTGGCGGCGGGCCTCGTCTACCTTGGCTTCACCAAACAGTTGTTCCTTCGCCAGACCTGGAAGCGGCTGCGACCGTTCTCCGGAATGCTGGTGTTGCTGGCGATTGCGGCGCCCTGGCACGTGCTGGCTACGCTGCGCAATCCTCCATCTTTCGATTTCACCATGCACAGCGAGAGGGGATCTTACCATGGGTTCTTCTGGTTCTACTTCATCAACGAGCACGTTCTGCGGTTTCTGAATCTGCGCTATCCGCGGGATTACAACACCGTGCCGCGGGCCTGGTTCTGGCTGTTTCACCTGCTGTGGCTGTTCCCCTGGAGCGTGTATTTCCCGGCGACGCTGAGACTGAATTACCGCCGGCCGGACCGGGCCTCGAGAGTACGGCTGATGGCCTTGTGCTGGAGCGGATTCATTCTGGTGTTTTTCACGTTTTCCACCACGCAGGAGTATTACTCGATGCCGTGCTATCCGGCGCTGGCGCTTCTGCTGGGATCGGCGATCGCCAGCCAGGACCCATGGCTGCGGTACGGCACAAAGGCGATCGCGGCGGTTTCGACATTGGCGGCGGCTGCCATCGCGGGCATCCTGTGGATGGTTCGCGACCTCGCCACCCCTGGTGATATTGCGGGGGCGCTGAGCCAGAACCCGGAGGTGTATACGCTGTCGCTGGGCCACATGACGGACCTGACGCTGCGGGCGTTTGCTTATTTGCGGCTGCCGCTGGCGGTGGCGGGGGTGGCGTTGGTGGTGGGCGCGGCGGGGGCCTGGCGATCCGCCGGCCGGAGGCTCGTGCCGCTGGCTGCGCTGGCGGGCATGATGGTGCTGTTTTTCCATGCGGCGCGGCTGGCGATGGTGGTGTTCGATCCTTACATGTCGTCGCGGCCATTGGCCGAAGCGCTGCTCCAGGCGCCGCCGGGAAAGCTGATTGTGGACGACCAGTATTACACCTTCTCTTCGATTTTCTTCTACACCAACCGGCGCGCGCTGTTGCTGAACGGGCGGGTGAATAATCTGGTGTATGGGTCGTACGCGCCGGACGCGCCCACGGACGTTTTCATCGACGATCGCGACCTGGCGCAGATCTGGCCGCGCGGGGAGCGGTATTACCTGGTGGCGGAAGGGCCGCAGGCGCCGCGGATCGAGAACTTAGTGGGGAAAAGCGCCTTGCGCGTAGTGGCTGCGAGCGGCGGCAAATTCCTCTTCACAAATAAATAGAGACGCGCCGCCTTACCGCGGCAAGGGCGGGTCGTATTGCGCGGATCGGTTCAAATAGCGGGCGAAAGGCGATTCGGTTTGGGCGCCTTCCGCAAAGCGCCGGATGGCTTCTTCCTCGCGCCCGGCGGCCCGCAACAAGATGCCTTCCGAATACAGGAGAAGGCTCTTGTCTGTCGATGCGCCGCTGGTGCGAATGCCCTCCAGAGCGGTTTCGATGGCCCGCGAGGACCCTGCCGGGTTGGTCAAGCTGGCCGCCAATAACGGAAATCCATGGTCGGGGGACGATAGCGGAGCGCTGGCTTTGGCGATTCTGCCCCACCTTGTCGCAGCGGCCTTCTTGTCGCCGCAGAGCGATTCGGCAAGCCCGAAATAGAATTGCATGCGGAGTTGCTTCGCCAGGCCGCCGAATCCGTGAAAGGTAAAAGCCAAAGTTTGGTTCTCGGGAGCAAGACCGTCGATGCGCGCGTCCAGGTTGGCGCACTGGCCCGAAGAGGCGGCCGAAAGAATTGCCCGCAGTTGCAGTTCGGCGTAAGCCTGGCGGACTTCCGGCGGCTGTTTCCGCTCGGGAAAATTCTTTTTCTGAAACACATTCGCCGCGCCGTTCAGGTCGTTTTGCGCCAGCAATGCCAAGGCAAAGTCGGCGGCTGCGGTGGGCGTGGAGAACGACGGCGGAGGCGGCGCTGCCGGCCGGCTGGCGCCGGAGCTGTTCACGACGCGCGCGAGCAATTGCTGCAGATCGCCATCATTCGGATGCCTGGCGAGAGCTTCCCGGATGAAGCCCTCGGCGAGTCCATTCTTCCGGGCGACGATCAGCACGCGCGCGACGGCGCCGTAATAGGAGGCGATGTCCTCGGCAGCCGGGCGCGCTTTCTGCCATTCCGCCAGAGCTTCCTCCGTCATCCGGCGGTTGAACAGAAGGCAGCCCAGCAGATAATGCGCGGTATAGTCCAGGGGGTTGTGGTCGATGGCTGCGCGCAAAACAGGATACGACGAGGCACGGTAAGGGTGCACGTAGAGCGTGGACTGTCCGGATGCCTGGCGGAAATCGCCGGCCGGAGATTGTCCCAGCCTCGCTCGCGCGTACCCGCGGTAGTAGGCGATCAGCGGATAGGCTTGTGGTAGAACAGCTCCGGGCTCGGTCTCGAGTTCGGCCACCTGGGCATAGTTGCGGTCGAGCACAGCGATGGCGTCTTCATAGAGTCCGATCGCGAAATAGTCGTCGGCAAGGTCCAGCACCCATTCCGGATCGGCCGCCAGGTGTCGCCAGATGCCTGAATCCTCCCGCCCGAGCAGGGCGCCCTCCACACGGAGCAGCGAGTCCATGGGATTGGCTGCCAGGTTTTGTGCCAGCGCGGCCTGGGCGTCGGCGGTCCGGTCCAGGCGGCGGAGCAATGCGATCTCCAGACCTGCGGCATGGCCGGCACCGTGGGCCGCCAAAGCATGCATCATTTCCACGGCGGCTTTCCGGTCACCCGCCCGCGCGGTGGCGCAGGCCAGTTGGTATTGAGCCGCCAGTCCGAATCGCGAATCGCCCGACACGGATTGCCACAACAGCCGGGCGGCGCTATCGTCACCCGATTCGGACCGCGCCACGCCGAGGTAGTAAGTGACTTCCGCACCGGACGGATCCTGCTTGTGAACCTGAGTCAGAGTCTCCAGCGCCTCGGCCCACCGGCCCAGCGCGATGGAAAGCCTCCCGGCCGCTTGGCGCAACGCGAGACTCTGGGGAGCCGCGGACAGACCCGCCTGGTAACCGTGGGCCGCCCGGTCGAGCAGGCGGACGAGTTCCTCCCGCTCGCCCGCGGCCAGCGTCTCCTGTTCCGGAGTGCGTCCACCGGGAGCGGGATTGAGCGGGCCACCGATCTTCACTTCCGCGGGCGTCGTGGCATCGTAGGTGTCTTCCTGATGCGCCAGCAGCACCTGGCCCGAGGCATCTTTCAACTCGACGCGGAATTTTCCGGCGGCGCTGACAGAAGGTGTCTCGGCGTGAAAGGCGGCGGGGGGGTCCAGGTCGGCGTCCCGCTGGTACAGAATCCGATCGCCCTTGGTCACGACCAGGCGGGCATGCGGCATGGGGTGCGTGACGTTCAAGTCGATGGCGGCCTTGACGCTGCCGCCGGGTTGCGGCAGGCGCGTGAGAAACAGAACGGCGTCACGGGTCACGCGCGAGATCCCGCCCGTGTCGCGCGTGGGGATCCAGAGTTCGGTGAACGAACGGGATTGCTGGGGATCAAGAAACTCCATCATTTCCTGCGTGGTTTCGAGGCCGGCCTGGATTTCGATGTAGCCGCTGTGGTCGTCGCTCAGCGTGTTCTTATAGCGGTCGTTGCGATTCCCCCAGACCCATACTTTCTTTCCGGGAACTTCTTGGGGATCCGCCCAATGCGCCACGCCGGTGCGCGACGCGGCGTTGTATTCGGCAAAAAAGGGTTCGCGGCTGCCGTACGCAAACAGGCCCAGGTCACCGGCGAAGCGAGCGGTGTTGGTCAGGTCGATGCCGGCCGCGTTCACCGGCCAGGAATCCAGGACGCCGGCGCCATGGGGCGCGGTCACCCACATGGGATAAGTCAACTGGATCCCGCCATCGGGCAGGCGGATGGCGGCATTGCTCCACCATTGAAACGGCTGGCGCACGTACCCCGGATTGCTCAGCCAGACCTTCTCTTCCAGGACCGCGCTGCCGGGATGCAAGGTATAGGCGACGCGCCATTCCATGCCGCTGACGCGATCGCGCGCGCCGACGAACACCGTGGCGCTGCCATCCTCATAGGTCGCGGTGGCGAAACTCACGGGCGAGACGGTCAAGCGGCTGTGAGCGATGGGAAAACTGGTTTCGATGCCGCCGGCAATCCAGGCGCCGCGCGGCGCCAGGTCGCCCTTCTTCATGGCGGAATTGGCGTAGAACATATCGGCGCCGGACAACTTGTCGCGGCAGGTATACAGGTGGCCTCCCTGGTCCGGCAGGATGCGGCAATGCAGGTACTGGTTTTCGAGGTTGAGAACGCGCCAGGATGCGTTGTACTTCTCGCTGGTCATGTTGAGGCGCAGGGTGTAGGGGTAGACAGAGCGGTTTCCAGTTCCCGCCAGCGCCAGTTGGTCGAACGGGGGTATCGCGTCGGGCGACCGCTCACGGTAGGTGGGAAGCGTGATGCTGTCCTGCCATACGCGGACGCTGCCGACCTGCGCGCACAGCACGGACGACAGGAAGCCGAAAGCCAGAATGCCGCCAAGTCGAAGCATGCCGCCAAGAAACCAATGTAGGATAACACGGGCGGGGAGGCAGGCGCCGGTTGCCGGCGCGGAAGCGAGTCCCGCAACTGGCGCCGTCACAAATAAATTAAAACTTTCTTTCCCCTGTTTTCAATCACTTGGACATCCGGACCCGGCTGAATGAGAGATCCGGGGTGCTACTCTCGAATTGGGAAGAGGGTCGCGCGGCTTCGCGGATTCGCGAAGCCGTTTTTTTTTGGGGGCACAAATGAAAACCACAGAGAAGCAAGAAAAAAAGGCTCCCAAAACATTGAGAGTCCGCATTTCGGACCTACTGGGGAAAGCCATTACGGGGATCGAAGAGCGGTTTGCGGCCAAAGACTACAAACCGACCATGGCGGATTACTTCAAACTTTTGCAGATGGAAATAGAACTCGAGCAGGAAGAAACCAGGGAGATCAAGGTCACATGGGTCGAACCGACGGCGACGTCCGACTCCGAGAAGTAACTCGGAGCATCGCGTATCACTCCCTGCCTTCGCAACAGAAGTTTCATGACTCGGAGGCCCGATTCAAGGGTTTCTCGGGACCCATTGGCAGCGGGAAGAGCCAGGCGGTCTGCCAGGAGGCCATCCGCCTCAGCTATCTGAACCAGGGGCGCCTGGGACTGCTGGGCGCGCCGACGTATCCGATGTTGCGGGATGCGACGCAGGCGGCGCTGTTCGAGATTCTGGATGGGAACAAGATTCCGTTCGATCACAGCAAGGCGGAAAACACGCTGATCATGCACGACACGCGGTCCAAGATTCTGTTCCGGCCAATGGACGAATTCGAGCGGCTACGCGGCACGAACCTGGCATGGTTCGGCCTCGACGAGCTGACGTATACCCAGGAAGAAGCGTGGTTGCGCCTGGAGGGGCGATTGCGAGATCCCAAGGCCAAGCGCCTTTGCGGCTTTGCGGCTTGGACGCCCAAAGGTTACGACTGGGTGTACCGGAGGTTCCTGGCAAAGCCGGTCAAGGGGTACGAAGCGATCATCGCCCCGGCGCTCGAGAACCGGCACCTGCTGCAACACATTCCGGATTACTACCAGCGACTCAAAGACAGCTACGATGATCGCTTCTATCAACAGGAAGTGCTGGGCCTGTACCTGAACCTGGATGGCGCGCTGGTATATGCCTCCTTCGCGCGCAACGAAAACCTGGCGGACTTGACTTTCGATCCTGGTTTGCCGCTGCTGTGGGCGCTGGATTTCAACGTGGATCCAATGAGCTCGCTAGTGGTGCAACTGGTCCGCGGCAAGGTGCGGGTGCTGGATGAAATCGTGCTCCGGCACGCCACCACGCGCGAGGCTTGCGAGGAGTTTTTAAAACGGTTTCCAAAAGACCCGGCCGGCATCGTGGTCGACGGAGACGCTTCGGGAAACCAGCAACACACCACCGGAGCTTCGGACTACGACATGATCCACGAGTACTTCCAAATCCACTCCACCATGCCGGTAAAGTACCGGGTGCCGAAAGCCAATCCGAGCGTGCGGGAACGGATCAATCTGACCAACTCCAGGCTGCGATCGACGGCCGGCGAGATCGGGCTGCTGGTGGACTTCAAGTGCAAGGAACTGATCATGGATTTCGAGCAGGTGGCATTCAAGGCCGACACCTACCAGATCGACAAGGATCGGGACCGGCTGAGAACGCACCTGTCCGACGCGCTGGGGTACTTGCTCTGGCAGGAATGCAACCCGCTCCCGGGTGTCGGCGAGCGGCGGGAGCCATTGTTATAACCATGCAAAACATCAACCGGGAACATCCCGAGTACATCGCGCGCAAGGCGATGTGGAAGCAGTACAAGGACCTCTACGCGGGCGGCGAGCGATTGCGCGCGGGCGCCTCGGAGTACCTGGTGCGCCGGCACAAAGAGCCGGGCGAGGTGTACCAGGAACGGCTGAACCGGGTGTTCTACCAGAACTACATCGGTTCGATCGTGGACTGGTATGCGGCCACGCTGATGCGGCGTGAGCCGATCCTGTTCCTGGAAGGAGGCGACACCGCGGCCAAGAGTTTCTACACCGCGCTGGCGGACGACTGCGATTTAAAGGGAACCAGCCTGAGCGAGTTTTTCCGCCAACGATTCATCCAGACGCTGGTATGCGGCAGCAGCTTCATAGTGGTGGACTTTCCGCGGGTTGGCCCGGCGGGATCCCCGGCTCCCCTGACGCGGGCGGAAGAAGACGCTTCGGGACGATCGCGAGCCTACCTGGTGGACTACGGGCCGGATGAGGTCATCAACTGGAACTACGACCTATCGGGGGGGCTGGAGTGGGCGGTGATTCGCACGTCCTGCCTGCAACAATCCAAGGTCACGGATGCGCAATGGGAGCGGGAGACGAGGTGGATCTACTACGACCGCGAGAACTTCCAGATGTACCGGAAGGCGGGCGATTCGAGCCCGATCGAGCTGATGGATGAGGGGCGGCACGGGCTGGCGTCGCTGCGGCGGGTGCCCCTGTTCCAGATGAAGGTATCGGAGGGGTTGTGGCTGCTGAACAAGGCCGCGCTTCTGCAACTGGAACACTTCAACAAGTCCAATGCGCTTTCGTGGGCGCTGACCATGGGCCTGTTCGCCAGCCCGGTGGTCTATTCGGACCGGGAGTTCACGCAAATTGTCGGCGAGTCCTATTACATCCAGCTCGGGCCGGACGACCGGTTCGGATGGACGGAGCCGGAGGGAAAGGTCTACCAGATCGCGGCGGACAACCTGGTCCAGTTGAAGGACGAGATCTACCGGGTCTGCTACCTGATGATCCAGGCGGGAGAACCGAGCGGCGGAGGCCGGCAGTCGGGGCTGAGCAAGCAGTTGGACTTCAACACCACGCAGGAGGTGCTGCGCGGGTACGGCGATGCCGTGAAAGAGAGCATGAAGCAGGTCTTATGGGCCATTGCGGCGGCGCGGCAGGACGGGATTTCGATCGGCGTCTCAGGGCTGGACGAGTTCGACATCGACGATCTCAGCACGGAGCTGGACGACGCCAAGAAACTGCTGGAACTGGGGATCGGCTCGGAGACGCTGACGAAGCAGCTCTTCAAGAAGCTGGCCTTCAAGTACCTGAGCGATGCGCGGCAGGAAGTCAAGAACCAGGTGGCGGAGGAGATCGACCGGATGAAGTACGCAGCGGGAATTACTTAGGAGGCATATGGAAGGCATCGACGTTCAAGCGATCGTGCGGCAGGCGATCGAGGAGTTCGCGACCAACGAGCAGTCCAAGAATGAGCCGGCTTACAAAGCGGAACTGCAGGAGGAGCGCAAGCGCAGGGAGCAACTGGAGCGCCGGCTGAACGAGTTGGTGGCGGAGAACAAGCGCAGCCGCCAGATGGCCGCGGAAGCGGAGCGAAGCTCGGCGGTAAGAGCCGAACTGCAGCGGCTGGGCGTGGCGAAGATCGACCTTGCGTTCAAGGCGGTGCAAGACGGGATCGTGCGGACCGAGGACGGGCGGCTGGTGGCCCGGAGCGAGGCCGGCGAAACGCCGTTGAAGGAGCACCTGGCGGCGTTCGTGAATGAGAATCCGGAGTTTCTGCCGGCCCGCATAGCCGGAGGAACCGGGATGACCGCGACCTTCAAGGCGCCGTCAACGGGCAGAGAAACGGTGAGCCTCGAACAAATCCGCCCGGGCATGAGCGCGGAAGAGATGCAGCGGGTACGAGAGGAAATCGTGCGCGTGGCGTCGCAGACCCTTCGGGGCCTGTAGTAACAAACCGGCCCAGACACAAGCGGCCGGCAAGAACAATCAAGTCAAGGAGAACGAATGGCAGCTATTACCTCAACTAACGTCGCAAACGCGATTGTCAAGCTGGTGGCGGCGGACGCATTGCCGGTGCTGGTGGGGAACCTCGTAATGGGGAACCTGGTGAATCGCGATTACGAGCCGGTGCTGGCGAATGCCGGCGACACAGTAAACGTACCGATTCCGCCGACGATGGTGGCAAACAACATCCTCGAAGGCTACTCGGTGCAGACGCAAAACCCCAGTCTGGGAAACGCAGCGATTGTGCTCAATACGCACGTGGAAGCGACCTTCCAGATTCCCGACGTGACCAAGGTGCTGGCGGTTCCGGACCTGCTGAAGATCTACATGCAGCCGTCGGTAGCCGCTATCGCCCAGAGAATCGAGACCGATCTTCTGAGCCTGTACGCCGGTTTCGCAACCACGGTGGGAACGGCGGCAACGCCGATCACGGAAGCCGTGATCGACGCGGCGGAGACGGCCCTGTTCCTGGCGAAGGTTCCGCCGCAAGAGCAGAAGTTCATTGTGGTGGACGCGGCGACCTATTCGACCTGGCGGCAGATTCCACGCTTCAGCGAGTTCCAGAACTCGGGCGAAGCGGGCCTGCGCGCGCTCATCGAAGGCACCGTCGGGAAGATCAAGGACTTCTTCGTCTTCCGCTCCCAGTTCGTGCAGAAGACGGGCCTCGGCACGGTGACGACCCACAACATGGCGTTCACCAAGGACGCCATCGGCTTGGTGATCCGGCGGCTGCCGCAGCCGCTGCCCGGAACCGGCGCCATCGCCGAGTACGCGGAGTTGGGCAACTTCGGGATGCGCGTGGTGATGAGCTACCAGCCGAACACGCTGGCGCAGCAGTTCACGGTGGACGTGCTGTACGGCTGTGGCGTGCTGCGCGGCACCTCGGGCGTGCAGGTCAACACGTAGCCGGAAAAGGCGTGGCCAAATGGGGGGCGAGCCACGCCTCGCCCCCGTTTCATTCAGGAGAGATCGATGGATCTGAAGCTCTATTACCAGAAGATTCGCGAAGCGGAATCGAAGATTACCGAGGCGTTTCCAATCGTGGTGAGCAATGAGACGGCGGACGGCGGAAAGCCGGGGGTTCCGACGGAAGTGACGCCCGGAATCGCCGCCAGGATGCTGGTGGAGGGCGCGGTGCGCCTGGCCACCGCCCAGGAAGCGCAGGCGTTCAGGGCGGCGCAGGCGGAAGCCAAGCGAGTGGCCGACCAGGAGGCGGCGGCGGCCAAGGTGCAGTTCACGGTGCTGTCGACCGCGGAACTGAACAAGCTGAAGGGCGTTTCGAAGTCCTCGAAAGACTAGGCGAACCACCATGGCTCTGTTCATAGACGGTCCGGCTTCGTCGATGGAAGACCTGGCGGCGCAGGATTCGCAGCTTCTCGACATGGCCAGCGTCGAGGGAATCGACGTGACGCAGAAACTGGCTTTGGCCCAGGACGAACTCGCCCTGGAGCTGGACGCGCTGTTGACCAGGTTGAGCCGCGCGGACCAGTCGTTCCGGCTGGCGCCCCAGCCGCACCTGGGCAGCGTAGTGGTGACGCCGGCGCTGAAGTTGTGGCACACCTTTCGCAGTTTGGAAATGGTTTACAGCGACGCGTACAACAGCCAGTTGAACGACCGCTACGCGGGCAAGCGCGACCAGTTCCACTTGAGGGCGAAGTGGGCGTACGAAACGCTGGTGGCGGCCGGTATCGGCGTGGCCTCGGTTCCGGTGCCGCGGGCAGCAACTCCGGTGGTGGTGGCGGCGCCAGGTCCGGCGCCGGGCACGCCGCTGCCGGACGGAACGTACTACGCGACCATCGCCTGGGTCAACAGCGCGGGCGAAGAAGGAGTGAGCGCCCTGCCGGCAACCGTCGCGACCACGGGGAGCTCGCTGCTGGTCCAGCCGGTGGGCGCAGGGGCTGCTCCGCCACAAACCGCGGCGGGGTGGAACGTCTATGTGGGCGCCGCTCCCGATTCGATGGCGCTGCAAAACGGATCGCCGATCGCCATTGGGCAGACGTGGTTGCAGCCGGCGGCTCTGGCGGCAGGGCGGCCGCCGGGACCGGGGCAACGCCCCAATTATCTGAAGCCGGTTCCACGGGTGATCCAGAGGGGCTGATGACGGCGGCAATCGGAAGCGCAACCACGGCCCAGGTGATGCAACTCATCACGGGCGCCAGCGGCGTGAATTCGAGCCTGGCCGCACTCACGCAAGCGGACCAGGCGCTGGCCGGTCCGCTGGAGGCGGCGCAGATACGCGCACAGAACGTGGCGGCGGACCTGGCCGAACGCGCCAGCACGGTGAAGTACCCGACCATGAACGTGTACTGCGAGAAGGTGACGAACCGATTGACGGAGAAGTTTCGGACATTCTCCGGCACAGCGCAGATGACCATCGAGGTTCGACATTCCCAGGACCGGCTGGAGGGGCTCCAGGACAGCCTGCAACTCTACACGGACGCCGTGACGCAGGTGCTGGCCTCGGGCCGCGGCGATTGGGGCAATGGGATGTTTTACGCGGGCGGATACGAAGCGTCCTTCGGAGCCGTCAAGCAAGGCGGAAAGAATTTCATCCAAGTGGCGAAGGTCACATTCGAGATTGGAGTGAGTGTTAGCTAGTATGGCCTCTTATATTTCTTCAAACGCAAACCGGTTCTACACGGCGCTGGAAGCGAGCTACGGCCAGGTGGGATCGATCACCTCCGGCAACCGGATTCCGGCTCTGAAGCTGACGGTCCAACAGAAACTCGAGGCGGCGCCGCGGAAGGACAAGACCGGCAGCCGGACGTTTCCCGGCCAGGCGCCGGGCGGCCGGCGGCAGACGACTTTCGAGCTACAGACATACATGACGAGCTGGCAGAAAACGGCGGGAAACCCGGGATATGGGCCGCTGTTCCAGGCGGCCCTAGGGGGCGCGCCACTGCAGTTCGCCAGCGGGACCGCGGCATCCAGCACGGCTCCCGGAAGGTTGGGGTTTGGAGCGCCGCATGGGCTTATCGCAGGGCAGGCGGTCTCATTCGCTGGGGAGATCCGGTTCGTGGCGGCAATCGTGGACCCGAGCACGGTGCAACTGAACGCGCCGTTCACAATCCCACCCTTGACCGGCGCGGCGCTGAGCGCCTCAGTCACCTACGTGCCCGCGACGGAGCTGCCGAGCGCCAGCGTATTCGACTACTGGGACCCGGCGACGGCGGTGCACAGGCTGCTGTGCGGGGCGGCCGTCGACCAGATGGAAATCCAGGTGAACGGCGATTACCACGAGTTCCACTTCAGCGGCCTGGCGCAGGACGTGCTGGACAGCAGCAGCTTTTCCTCGGCCAACGTGGGACAGCTTCAGAGCTTTCCGGCGGAGCCGACGCTGGCCGCGTTCGACTATTCGATAGTGCCGGGAAACATGGGCCAGGCGTGGCTGGGAACAACGCCCGCGCAGTTCCTCACCATCACCAGCGCATCCATCGTTCTCAAGAACCAACTGGAGACGCGGTCCAAGGAGTTCGGATCGAACCTGCCGCGCAGCATTTCTCCGGGCCAGCGGTCCGTGACGGCGGCATTCGAGCTCTTCAGCCAGGATGACGACGCTACCAAGGGTCTGTATCAGGCGGCCCGGCAGCAATCGCCGATCAGCGTCATGTTTCAGTTGGGCCAAACCGAGGGACAGGTGGTGGGCGTGTACCTGCAGAGCGTGATTCCCGAGGTGCCGGAGTTCGATGACGGGCAGAACCGGTTGCAGTGGAAGTTCCGGCAATCGCGCGCGCAGGGCACGGTGGACGACGAAATCGCGGTGGCGTTCGCATGACCATGACCTACGAAAGCGTAAGGACGGTGGAATCGCAAGTCGCGCGCGGGGTGACATTCACGCTGGCGAAGATCTCGTTCGGACGCCGCGTGGAGCTGATGCGCCGGGTGCGGGAACTGGCCCGGCGAATGGAGTTTGTGGAGGCCGGCCAGGCGCCGGGCGACAAGATGGACGCGGCGCTGCTCCAGACGGAGATCGACCGGCTGTTCCTGACGTGGGGACTGCGGGCGGTATCGGGGCTGGAGCTGGACGGGCGGGATGCCACACCCGAACTGCTGGCGGAGGCGGGGCCGGAAAACCTCTTTCGGGAAGCGCTGGCGGCGGTGCGGGCGGAGACGGGATTGACCGAGGCGGAACGAAAAAACTGATGGTCGCCTTCCACTTTCAATTCTCCAACCAGGCCGGTTGGAAGTGCGACGTCTGCCGGAGGTCCGGCCTGGAGAAGAAGCGCCGGTGCGGGTGGCTGGGGATGGGCGAGGACGCCAGCGGGCCGCTGGTCTGGGCGAGACGGGATGTGGCGCTCAGAACCTGCCCGAAAGCGTATATCACGGCGGAGAGCCAGACGCTGGTGGAGGAGTTTTTTGTGCGGCGGCGCCTCGGCGGGATGGATTTTGCGGAGCTGAGCGCCCGGCAAGTGGAAGCGTTCGTGATTCTGGAAAGGGCTTTTGCCGCGGAGATCAACCATGGCCAGCACAACACAAGATAAGCTCTACGAAACTTTTGTGGCGATCTCGGGGCAACAGGATTCCAGTGCGAGTGGGGCGCTCGACAGCGGCGAAGAAATTGCGGCGTCACTGAGCGACACGGTGAAGCAGCTCGGCGAACTCCAGGGAAGCAGCGAAGCGCAGGCGGCGACCAGCGGAGGCAGCACGGCGGGGTCAATCGTGTCGACAGTTCTGGAGAGCGGGCTGGGCATGGTCCCCTTGATTGTCGGGTTGCTGGGGCTGTTCGGAGGCGGGGGGACGCCGGCGGGCCCAGAGGGCACCCCGGCACTGGTGAAATACGCGATGCCGGACCCGATCTCCTTCGAGGGCGCGGACACCGGCAGCGACGTGAGCGGCGCCGATTTCGACCAGATGGGGATGCCGAGGACGTACAGCGCGGCGCCGCAGGGAACGAGCGCACAGGCCAGCGGGCTTGCGGCTCCCAACAGCAGCACCAGCGGGGCGCCCTCCGGGCCCAGCGGCGCCGGGTCGCCTCAGATCACGGTGAACGTGCAAGCCATGGACTCGCAATCGTTTCTGGACCATAGCAGCGAAATCGCCCGAGCGGTTCGCGCCGCGATGTTGAATTCCAATGCGATCAACGACGTGGTGAACGACCTCTGACATGTCCACCTTTCCCAAGCTGAAGACGAACGCAGTGGCGCAGTATCCGGCGACCAGGGCCTTCCGGTTTCAAAACCAGGCGCTGCGTTTCGTGGAGGGAGTGGAACAACGCTACCGGGACTCCGCCGGGCCGCTGCACCGCTGGGAAATCCGCCTGGACGCGCTGGACGAGAGCGAAATGGCGGCGCTGGAGCAATTCTTCTTCGACAACCAGGGATCGTTCGGCAACTTCGCATTCACCGATCCATGGGACGGAACTCAATACGCCAATTGCAGCCTGGCGAGCGACGACCTGGACCTGACCGCGATGGCGGAAATGCAGGGCAAGACCTCGCTGACCGTGATCGAGAACCGGGGATAGCACATGCTGGTATACCCACAACTCGCCACCGGAGCATTGAGCCAGTTTCCGGTTCAAAAGCGGCGCCGGTTGCGGACGGTTGTGAATACCTCTTTGGACGGGAGGGCGATCAAGCTGGCCGATCCGGGAGCGGAGATCACGGAATGGCAGTTGGCGTACGCGGGTTTGACCGACGACGAAGTGGCCGCCTTGCAGCAGTTCTTCGCGGCCTCCGAGGGAACGCTCAACGGTTTCACATTCCTGGATCCAACCGCCAACCTTTTCGCCTGGAGCGACAAGCTCGACAACGCGGCATGGGTGAAGGGGCCGTTGTTTTCGATTGCAGGGGGAATCGCGGACCCGGCGGGTGGGACCAACGCATGGCACCTCAACGATTCCGGCGGCGGCGCCCAGAACATCTCCCAGACGTTGCCGGCGCCGGCGGGGTACTTGTACTGCTTCAGCGTATTCGCGCGGTCGCCGCAACTCACCCCGGCGACCCTGCTGCACGGAACCAATCGCGCCAATCGATTCCTGGGAACGGACTGGAGCCGGATCGCTTTGACAGCCAGCGGGGACGCGTCGGCGGCGTCGATCGCTTTTGGCCTGGAGCTGCCGGCTGGAGGGTCCGCGGATGTATTCGGCATGCAAGTGGAGCCGCAGGCCGGGGCGTCGCTGTACAAAGCGACCACCACGGGCGGCGTTTATGAGAACGCGCGATTCCGCGATGACGTCCTCTCCATAACCACAACCGGCGTAAACTGCCACTCCGCCACGGTCAACATCATTTATGCAAACCATCTCTGAGCTGAAGGAACAGGCGGTCACGGATACGCCGCTTCTGGTCTTCGACTGCGTGCTCGCCAACGGCCAGACGGAACAGTGGAGCACGCATCAGGTGACAGTAGGCGGATCGACGTACCAGCCGCGAGTTCTTCAGCACAGCGCCTTCGACATTCAGACAGCGTCCGACCAGGGCATAGACGGAAGCCCGCGAATCTCGGTTGTGCTGGCCAACGCCGACTCGCACTTTTCGGAAATCGAGCGGGCGACGGGATGGAAAGGCGCGCGGCTGACCGTAGGGTCCCTCTTTTACGATTTGCGAAACAACGCCCCGTTGACGGACAAGGCGGTGGTGTTTCAGGGAATCTGCAACCCGCCGGACCAGATCAAGGAATCGACATTCCGCCTGACGGCCATCAACCGGATGAACCTGCAAAGGCTGCTGCTTCCGCAGGTCCGCATCCAACGGAGATGCCCGTGGGAGTTTCCGGCGACGCTGGATCAGCAGACCGAAGCCGTCGACGGCGGCGCGAACGGCAAGTACTCGCGCTACTACCGTTGCGGCTACTCCGCCGGGGTCGCTGGGGGAACGGGCAATCTCAACGGCAGCGCGCCGTTTACGTCGTGCGGGTACACGCGGCAGGACTGCCAGGCGCGAGGAATGTTCACCCGGTTCGGCGGGCTGGAGTTCGTTCCGCCCGCGATCTCCGTGCGCGGTTACGGAAAAGACTGGTCGACATCGGCGGTCTCGGACAACGAGGCGCGCTATAACGACTACGTTCCGATGGTGTACGGCACGGCCTGGTGGGAGCCACTGGTGGTGTTTGCGCGCAACGACGGCAACCTCACCAGGATGGAGGCGCTGCTGGGAATCGGCGAGATGGAGGGCGTGCTGACGGTGCTGGTGAGCGGTGTCGAGATTCCCATGGGAATCTCCGGCAGGAACATGACCGGCACGGGCTGGTACAACATTCAGACGCTGGGGACGCGCGACGGCGCGTTCGACTACAACTTTCTGGACGGAAGCGGGAATCCGGCGGGAGACCCTTATGGGAGCATGGCGTACCTTTCCGTGGTGGTGCCCAACCAGTTGAACAACGGGACTTCGCTGCCGACGGTGAAGGTGCTGGCGCAGGGTCTGAAGGTGCCGACCTATGCGGCGGACGGGGCATACCTGAACGATCAGTTCTCAAGCAACCCCGCATGGATTCTGCTGGACGTTCTGCGGCGGAGCGGATGGGCCGCATCGGAAATCGATATCGTCAGCTTCGCGGCTGCCGCGGCGTATTGCGATGCAGCGATCAACGCCACGGACCTGAACGGCAACCCGATCACGCTTCCCCGGTTTCAGTGCAACCTGGTCTTACAAAACCGGCGCAGCGGCGGAGACGTGGTCCGCGGCGTCCGCAATGCTGCACGGCTTTACCTCACCTATGGACCGGGAGGGGCGCTGCAGTTGCAGGTGGAGAACACGGCGGCGCTGCAACAGCCGGCCAAGCCGGACTGCTCCAACAGCACGGAACCACTGAACGGAGGCTGGCCGAGTTACGAATTCGGCGACGGCAGCAGCGGCTTTTCGGGAATCCTGAGACGGCCGAATGGCGAGCCGAGCGTGACGGTGACCGCGCGCAGCATCGCGGATACGCCGAACCGCCTGTCGGTGGAGTTTCAGGACGCGCTCAACGGTTACCAGCAGGACAGCTATGAGCTGGTGGACCCGGCCGACATCGCCCTGGCCGGACAGGAGGTTTCCAAGACACTCCCGGCGCTGGGCCTTCCGCATTATGACCAGGCGGCGCGGATTCTGAAATTCAATCTCGACAAGTCGATTCGCGGGAACACTTACATCGCATTCGATACCAGCGTAAAAGCCTTGGGGATCCGGCCGGGAGACTTGATTACGGTCACATACCTGAAGGAGGGCTTGAATCGCCAGCCGCTGCGGGTTCTGAAGATTTCGCCGGCCACCAACTACCGGACTTCCACCATCACGGCGCAGATCCACGACGACGCGTGGTACTCCGACACGAACGGCCAGGTGACTTCGCCCGGAGGGGTGACGCAGGGGAACGCCGGGGTGGGCGTGCCGAGGCCGCTAATCGGCGCCGTGCTGGACGATAACGGAGACGTCCAGTTCGGGGTTGTGGAACGGACGGCCACGAGCAGCGATGGCACGGTGGAAACGAGCGTATCGGTCAGTTTCGTGCCACCCGCGGGCCGGGCAGCTCGCCAGTCGCCGGCCCGGGGATACCGTTGTTGGGCCTGGTACCTACGGTTGGAACAGGTGGAACGCTGAAGGGCGGGCAGACGCTGTACTACGCGGTTTGCGGGGAGGACAGCGCCGGAAACGAGAGTGCGCTGTCATTCATCGTCCGGGCGTCGATCTCGAGCGACGGGAGCAGCGTGACGCTGTCGGGGTTGAGTTTCGCGCCGGCGACGAGCGCGTTCGACGTTTATCGGGGAACGACGCCGGCGGAACTTTTTCGAATCGCTTCGGCGCAGACGCTCGCCGCCCAGTTCACGGATACGGGCCTGGCAGATCAACTGGTGGCCCCGCCCGATTCGAATTTCGATCACGCCAACTTCTATTGGCGGATGGAGCTGCAACCGGAAAGCGCCGTGACGCTGCACTCATCGACGTCGGTGGGAAACGGATCGCTGCAGATGGCCGCGAACCGTTACCGCAGCATGATTGCGCGGATCACGCGAGGCACGGGCGCCGGGCAAGAGCGCGCCATCGCGGCCAACGACGCCACCAGCCTGACGATCGCGCCCGCTTGGAGCGTGGAGCCGGATGCCACGAGTTTCTTCGTAGTGGCGGAGACCGGCTGGCAGTTCGGCGCTCTCACCACCAGCAGCCCGGTGCAGTTTGAGGTTCCGAACCGGTCGGGAGAGGTGGTTCATCTGACCGGGCGCGCAGCCAACGTGAACAATGTGGAATGCGCGCCGGAGATATCCACGGTTACGCGGTGGCAGATCGGCGGCAGCGGGACGAGCGACAGCGATGTTCCCCCGATGCCAGTTTTCGGGCTGGGGCCGGGCCAGCGTGGCGGAACGGTGGAACTGAGCGGGGTTTCCTTCACGGACCTGACTAACACGCGGACCATTTCGGCGGCCACGCTGACGATGTACTACTGGGATGAATTGCAGGGCACGCCGGCGATCACGCTGGCCAGCGCCGTGGGAACCGGCGATACTCTACTGAGCCTGAGCTCCGCCGGATCGGCACAGGCCGGGAGCTTCCTCCAGCTTGAACTGGAGGTGATCCGCGTCGAGGCGGTTCAGAACAACGGCACACAGTACAGTGTGACGCGAGCCATGGATGGCAGCCAGGCGGCGGCACACGCCGCACAAACGCCGGTCTATCATCTTCTGAGCAAGACGGTGATCGCACCGTTCCCGCCGGGGTTTTTCGGCAGCCCCTACAGTGGGAGCTGGAGCTACCCGATTGCGCTTCCGGATGTGCGGGTGGCGAGCGCCGAGCTGTTCGTCACGAACCAGAAGGGGAACAGCCCGGCCCAAGACATCTATCTGACCCACACCACGGACAGCGGGCTGCGCACGCTGTCGGGCGGGCAGTACTCGATCCAGGTGGACGGGTACCTGGCAGTGGATCAATCGGCCGCGCCGGCGCTGGTGATGGAGGCGTCGCACTCGGTGCGGGATGTGTACGCGGTGCTGGGTGCGCCCGCCGACGCCGCGGTCGGTCTCCAGTTGAACGTCAACGGGGCATCGTATTGCCAACTGACATTGGCCGCGTGGGCGACGGTTTCGAACACCGTGGACGGCAATACCCTGGGCCCGCTGCCATCGGGCGCGCAGGTGACGCTCTCCGTGCTGTCGGTGGGACAGACCGTTCCCGGCTCGGACCTCACCGTTATCATCCGACTCTGATGCCGGACCAACTTTCCAAACTGCGCCCGGACCGGGATTTGCAGTGTTACTTCCAGGAGCCGTCGGCGGTTGCGGCACTCAGCGGGACCAGCTCAAGTGGATTCACCGTGTCGGGGTGCTGGAGGCAGCAATTCGACTGGGTGGTGCTGGAATGGAACCGCGATAACGTGTTCGAACACCCCGCGCTCCGCAACCTCCCGGACGGAGATTTGAGCGGATTGCATCTCAGCTACGAAGAAACCCGCACTAACTGCATCCCGCTGGATTCCACGACGTACGACTCAATATCCTGGTCCTACTTGAGAATCTGGGAGGAATCCAACAACACCGAAAACTTCCACCGGGTTCCGCTCCTCCAGTATGCCGTGGCAGTAGACGGCAGTTATGCGCAACCAACCGTGGTGTTCGAGTTTCAAGGCACGCCCATAGCTGGGGACATCGTGGGACTGGCGTGGCTGGACCAGTACCCCAACTACTGGGTTGTGTCAGGGAACAGCGCGGCGGACGTGGCCAGCGGGCTGGCGGCCAACATCAACGCTCAGACCGGCGCCAGCAACGTGTCGGCTAGTGCGAATGGCAGCCAAATCACGCTGACCTATAGTGGCGCACCAGGGGCGAACGGGAACCGGGTGGGTGTGTATGGCTGGGTGTACAGCCCCAACAACGGCACGGGGGCGTGGTCGCCATCCTGGGCCATGTTCCAAGCAGGAACATCGCCCGACCGCTGGCGCGTGACTCTCGATTTCAGCAATCTGAAAGATGAATTCGGGAACACCGTCACCACCACGAACGTGCGGAAGCTGCGCTGGACGTGGGCCGCGGACTTACAGTTCGGTAACTTCACGCGAAGCGAGTTCGCGGTGGTGGTGACTGACTGGCAGGCCACGGGGACGAACATACAGTACAAGGTTGCGGGACCGGGCAGCCGAAGGATTGAAGACATCGCGGCGGAGATTTCCTACACCGGCACATGGGTAGAGGAGCGCGGCAATTACTCCGGGGGATCGATCCACCACACGACTACCCCGGGCAACCACCTGCAATGCACTTACTCCGCCGTGGCGCACACACTGTATCTGGGGACGCGCTACACCAACAACGGCGGACAAGTGACGGTGCAGGTGGATGGCAATGCGGCGCTGATTGTGAGTTTGAAGCGCTCGCTGGAGGACGTACTCATCAGACTTCCGCTGGGGCAATTCTCGGGGCAGGCGCAGCACACCGTCACGGTCACTCACACCGGCGCTGCGGGGACGGACGTCTACTTCGATTTCCTGGAGATCGCGATTCCCACCGCAAACCTGCCGGTGTTCGCCGCCTACCCGACTACCACGCTGGCGACCGACTGGGACACGCTGCACTCGCAGGCCATCGCGCCGGAAAGGACGGCGTGGCTCATCAACACGCTGGGCTTCAAAGGCCGGGCCAATCATTATGCCGGCGCTTTGTGGTTCTACGAATTGACCTGCCCAGGCAACCAGTACGCCTCGGCCACCATCGTGTTTACGGGCGCGCCGCGCTTCGGCGATACCACAACAGTCACGCTGGCGGGGACGCCGCTCGCGCATGTCAACCTGATCGGCGATACGGCCCAGAGCATTGCAAAAGCCTTCGAGTTTCTGATCACGGCCGGTTCGTCGGCGGTTTGGGCGCACGCCGACGGAACGACGCTCACGATCACCGCGCGCACCATGGGATCAGGCGGCAACGGCCTGACTCTTTCCACGAGCACCAACAACTCGAACTTCACGGCACAGTCCAGCTCGGCGGCGCTGGCCGGAGGCGCCGACGGGACATGGCTCACCGATTTGACGGCCACGCCGCGGCTGAATCGCGCTGCGCGCGACTGGAGCCTCAGCTTTTTCCAGGCCCTGAAATCGTGCGGAATCGGCGTGACAACGTCGTTCAGCATGGAACTGGGCAACGGGGACGACAGCTTGGCCGCGGGTATCGCCCAGAGGTATCCGAATGGCGACGCGGCGTGGCTGAACACTCCGGCGTTGCAGACCAACTTCTCGCCGGCCAGCACCGCGTTCTGGAAGCAGGTCTACCTGGACATGGCGGGGGTAATGGCGAATGCGGGAGTGACTCCGTATCTGCAATTCGGCGAGGTCCAGTGGTGGTACTTCGCCGCGCCGTCGGGCATGCCTTTTTACGACGATTACACCAAGAGCGCGTTCCAAGCGGCGCACGGGCGGGCCATGGGGACCATCACGAGCCAGAATGCGGACCCCGCGGCATTCCCGGACGAGTGCGCGTTTTTGCCCACGCTGATCGGCCAATTCACGCAGGCGATTATGGATTTCGTGAGGCAATCCCATGCGGACGCGCGCTTCGAGGTGCTCTATCCGCCGGACACCAACGACACAGCGCTGAACAAGCTCATTAACCTTCCGAGTGCGGATTGGACCCCCGCCAAGCTGGCGTGTTTCAAGACCGAGAACTTCACTTATACGGGGGATCGGGATTTGGACAAGGCGCGCCAGTCCATCAAGCTGCCGATCGAGCTTGGGTTTCCGCGCTCGCAGAGCAGCCACCTGGTGGGCATTGGCGAATACACTACGCCGTGGGCCAGAGAACAGCGGCTGGCTCTGGGGGAAGGGATCGAGTCGGTGGTGCTATTCGCGCTGGATCAGTTCTGCCTGATCGGATACGGGCTGCCGCTGGATGACGGGACGAGGCGGGCGTTGTACATGGGGGGGTAGGGGCCTGTTTCCGAAGTCTCCATGCCTGTCGTTCCCTCGGGCGCGGGCGAGGCGTGCCTCGTCGCTGCAAATGGATGCTCCGTAGGGGCCGGAGCCGCTCGTCCGAGCGCACGATCAGAGTCACGGCCGGACCGCAGCGGGCGAGATCGATTTCGTTAACTACAGATCCATCTTGATAACCGGCATGGTCCTCCCTCCAGGACCGGTGGTATCGGTGATCGTTCGGCACGGGGGGAAATTCCATCAAAGGGAGGGACACGTGGACGGGGGAGCATGGAAAATCGACGGGTTGGTCGATGGTGCGAAGTTTGTTGGGTCCTGGATCGAATTCGACGCAGACTCGCCGGCCACATTGATAAATGTTCAGTTCGATCACTGCGTGCTGGTGTTTCGCGGATTCGATACCGAGTCTCCTCCTCTCATATTCCGCGAAATTGCCAAGCAATTCTTAGCGTCTTCCATAGCCGATGCTGTTATCACCGCCAGGTCATCCTAGCGTAGACAGACTGGGCAGGTCGGGGACCTGCCCCACGTTCTCCAGCGCGAGGTAACCGCAGGCCACCACCACCAGAAACATGGTGAGCACTTCGCTGTCGCCCAGGTTGTACTCGAAGAAACCCTCCGCCATGGTCGCCAGCACCACGGCAATGCCGCCGTGCAGCAGGAACCTGCGATCGCCGCGGCCGGGCGGGAGCATGCGAAGTCCCCTCCAGAAGTCGAACACAATCTGAATCAGTATCCATACCATGATCAGCATGGTGGGGATACCGCGCTCGGCGGCGTACTGCAAATAGATGTTGTGCAGGTGCCCGTACCATCCGGCCGGCAGCGGGCGCGGGACATCGGGGGGCACCCATTCCTGGAAGTGGTACTTGACTCCTTCCGGTCCGATGCCCAGCCAAGGGTGCGCTTGGATCATGCGGATGCCGGTGCGCCAGGTAATCATGCGGAACTGGTTGGAATCGACCTGCTGCGGCCGGACCATGGACGTGAAGCGCTCGCGGATGGCCACAGGGGAAACCACAAACGCCACGAGGATGGCGGCCGGAACGAGCAGCGCCATCCAGCGCCGCCAGAACCAGGTGAGGTAGAGGCCCGCCACCGCCGTGCCGATCCAGATGGCGCGCGTTTCTGCGAGCAGCACAGCCATGGCGATCAGCGCCGCGCACATCAACCAGACCCAGGTCCGCTTGCGCGTGCTGGCGAAGAACAGGAAAGCGCCGAGCATGATGAGGGCGAACATTTCCTCGGCGGAGTAGGTGTTCCAGTGGCTGGTGAAACCGGTGATGCGCTCGCCTACATAGAAATCGTAGAAGCCGCGGCCCGCGTGGTGGGCCTCCTGCACCTTGCCGGCGAACTGGACGAACCCGCGGATGGCGGTCAGGCTGCCGATCCCCGCCCAGCTCAGAAACAGCCAGCGGACCACCTCCAGGTTGCGCAGAGTGGAGAAGACCACGAGGAGTTCGAGGAACACGTAGAACTTGCGGATTTGCGGCAGGCCGGCCGCCGGGTCGGCCGAGAAAGCCAGGGCGATCAAGGTGCCGAGCATGAACAGCCCGAGCGGCAATTGGATGCGCGGCAACCGCAATTTCTCTCCGGAAGCCAGCAGGGCGGCCAGCGCGAGGGCCAGCAGGATCTGAGAAATCGCGATGGAGAGCAGGATGGAGACGGCCGACCCGAACGTCAGCCAGCGTGCGGCGCGCGACAGAAACGGTTCCGGGGGACTCATGGAAATAGAATTTCAGTATGACAGACGGGTTTCGCAATGACATGGGTGGCGGGCGATCCAGCGGTGGTGGCGCTGTTCCACAACCTGCCCTACGGCGCCATGCGCCACGGACCCCCGCACCATGGAGTTCGCGCTACGATTGAGCTTCTGAGTACGCAACCGTAGGGGCCGGGCATGCCCGGCCCCTACATTCGGGAGACTCTACATGAGCGATAATCGATTTTCCAGACGGTATTTTTTCTACGGAACTCTCTTCGCGGGCGCCGTTCCCACGGGAGGCTTCGGCAGTACGCCTTCGCTGCCGGCCCTGGGTTTCAAATCCTACAACCAGAAGCTGAACATCGCCGCCATCGGCATCGGCACCAGGGGCCCCCAAATCCTTCGGGGGGTCGCCCGGACGGAGAACATCGTGGCGCTTTGCGACGTTGACGATGTCAAAGCCGCTCCCACTTTCCAGGCCTATGAGAAGGCCAAGAGGTACAAAGATTTCCGGAAGATGATCGAGACGGAAGGCAAGAACATCGACGCCGTCATGATCGCCACTCCGGACCAGACCCATACCCCCACCGCCCTGTTCTCAATGCAACACGGCAAGCATGTCTACTGCGAGAAACCCCTCACCCGGACCGTGTGGGAGGCGCGCCTGCTGCTCGACGCGGCGGCCAAGTACAAGGTGGCCACTCAAATGGGCAACCAGGGATACTCCCACGAAGGCACGCGCACGTGCGCCGAAATTCTCTGGTCCGGCGATATCGGCGACGTCCGGGAGGTGCACGCCTGGACCGGCGCGATTTACGGCGGCGGGGCCGGCTTGCAGACAGCTCCGCCCGAGGAGAAGGTCCCGGATACGCTCGATTGGGACCTTTGGCTCAGCTCGGCGGCCATGCGCCCTTACAGCCCGATGATGGAGAACCAGTGGCGCTCGTTCTTCGATTTCGGCACCGGAGGATCGCTCGGCGATTGGGGCGTTCACATTCTCGGCCCGGCCCACCTGGCGCTCCAACTGGCATCTCCCACCAGCGTGGAATGTGTAACCGTGGAAGGGAAGAGCCAGTGGACCTGGCCGGCCCAGTCGCATCTCCGTTACGAGTTTCCGGCGCGCGGCAACATGCCGGCGGTGACCGTCCATTTCTACCAGGACATGATGGGCGAATGGAAAAAGCCGGAGGGCATGGCGGAGAATGAGCCGCTGCTGCCGCCCAGCAACAACCTGGCGGGACGCGGCCGGTTCGCGCCGCCGGAACCCTTCCAGGCGGCAGGCGGCGGCCGGGGTCCTGCGCCGGGCGGGCGCGCCGGTGCGCCGGCTGGCGCGGGCAGGGGTCCCGGCCGTGGCCCGGGCGGTCCCGAAGGTCCTCGGCGCGTCCCCGGCAACGGAGCGCTTTTTGTAGGCGACAAGGGCTACATGGCCACCACCTCGCGCGGCGAAGGCGTCTGGCTGCTTCCGGCTTCGCGATGGAAGGAGTACCAGCTTCCGCCGCAGTTGCTGCCCCGCTCCGTGAATCATCAGATGGATTGGGTGCGTGCCTGCAAGGGCGGACAGCCGGGGTGCTCCCAGTTCAGCGTGGCCGTTCCATACATCCAGTGGCTGGCTCTCGGGGCAGTCGCGCTGCGCGTCCCGGGCAAGCTATTGTGGGACGCCCGGAGCATGCGCTTCACCAACAACGACGCAGCCAACAAATATATCCGCCCTTATATACGCAAGGGCTGGGAGATGAAGCTGTAGTCCGATCATCGGCCACCCGATCACCAAGGGGCTGCCCCAGGTCTTCCGCCTGAGCGAATTGCACCCGAAATACCCGCCGTCACTCGTATCTGAGCGCTTCCACGGGGTCCAGGCGGGCGGCGCGGCCGGCGGGCCAGATGCCGAAGAAAAGGCCTACTCCCACCGATACCACCACTCCGGAAACGGCGGCCCAAAGGGGAACCGCGGTGGGCAAGTTGGGGAAAATCAGGCCGGCGGCGCGTGAGATCATCCAGCCGAGCATGAGGCCGATGATTCCACCCAGCGCGGTGAGCACCACAGCCTCCGTCAGGAACTGCACGATGATGTCGCTCCTGCGGGCGCCCACGGCTTTGCGGACGCCGATTTCGCGCGTGCGCTCGGTGACGCTCACCAGCATGATGTTCATGACCCCAATGCCGCCCACCAGCAGGCCGATGGAGCTGAGAATCACCATCACCAGCGCCACCGTGGCGGTCACTTCGTGGAACTGCGCAATCATCTGCTCGGCGGTCGAGATGGAGAAGTTGTCGGGGTCGTGGAACGGCACGCGGCGCTCGAGACGCAACACCGCGCGGACCTCGTCCTGGGCCTTGTCGAGCATGCCGGGGTAGGCCATGATCACCAGCATATGTTCCGTGAGGTTGGGATACATTTTGCGCATGGTGAAGTAGGGGATCAGCACGCGCGTATCGTCCTGGCCGGGCAGCGAAGCCGCCGGACGATCCATCACGCCGACAATCTGCAGCGAGTGGCCATCCACCTCGATCCATTTGCCGATGGGATCCTCGTTGGGCAGCAACTGCTTTTGCACGTCTTCGCCGACGGTTACAACCGGCATGTGGTGGGAACTCTCAAGATCGGTGAAGAAACGGCCGGCCTTCATGGTGGTGCCGCCGGCGGCGTAACCCTCCTCGGTTCCGCCTATCTCGATTCCGTATATGTCGTTCCCTTTGTAACGCGCGGTGTGGATGCCGCTCATGGGGAAGATGTAGGGGCTGACATGCTCGACGGAGGGGCAGCGCTCGGCGATGGCGCGCGCATTTTCGAGCGTCAGCGGCTTGCGGCGCCGCTCCTCGCGCGTCCAGTCACCCATGGCCTTGCCCTTCAGCACAATCATGGTGTTGGGACCGAAGCTGCGCAGCAGGTTGGTGATGGCGCCATCCAGGCCGGCGATGATGGAACCCACGCCGATCACGGCGCCGGTCCCGATGATGACTCCCAGAATGGTGAGGAACGACCGCATCTTGTGCTCGCGCGTGGTGGCCAGCGCGAGCCGGATACCGTTGCCGATGGAAACCAGGGTCATTTTTCCATCCTGAGGGCCTCGATGGGATCGAGTTTGGCGGCGCGCTGCGCCGGGTAGATGCCGAAGAACAGACCCACCGCGGCGGAAAGCGTCACGCCCACCACCACGGCGGTTATGGGCACGGACATGGGCACCGGGGTCAAGCTCCGCACCAGCACCGCGATAATCCAGGCCAGCATGACTCCCAGAACCCCTCCGATGGCCGCCAGCATGGACGATTCCACCAGGAACTGATTGAGAATGTCCCGGCGGCGCGCGCCCACGGACTTGCGAATGCCGATTTCGTGGGTGCGCTCGGTGACCACCGCCAGCATGATGTTCATGACCACCACCCCGCCCACCACCATGAACACCGAAACCACCCCCACCGCGGTGGCCGCAATGGCGCCCGTCAACTGGTTCCAGAAGTCCAGCAAGGCATCGGAACTCAGGGTGGCGAAGGTGTCGTCATCCTTGGGCTTCAGGTGGCGGTAAGCGCGGAGCGCCACGCGGACTTCTTCCTGGGCTTGCATGAGGTGGTCGTGATCCACGGCCAGACCAGCGTAGGACATGCCGTTGCGCGATCCCCAGATTTTGAAATACGTTTCGACGGGAATGATGACGAATTTATCCTGCGATTCCCCGAAGACCGAGCCTTTGGCCTTGGCCACGCCCACCACCTGGAAAGGAAGACCCTCCACGGAGACGCTCTGGCCGATGGGACTGACGTTGGGGAAAAGCTGGTCTTTGAGGTCGTGGCCGATGAAGGCCGCGTTCATGCGCCGGTCGTTCTCGGTTTCCGACAGAAAGCGTCCCTCTTCCGCCTCGAAGTTGCTGATAATCCCCATATTCGGAGACGCGCCCAGCAGGCTCACATTCTCGATCAACTCTCGGCCCAGATGCACGGAGACGCTGCGGTTGGCGGCCATGCCGATTTCGCGGGTCATGGTAAGCCGCGAGCGCAGGAACGCGAACTCCTCCTTGGTCAACTGCGGGTTGCGCCGCAGCATTTCGAGGTACTTCTTGGGATCCCACTGCATCATGGCGATGCGCTGCACGCGGTAGCCGTCGGCGCCCATGCTGGTGACATTCTGGGCGATGTAAACGTCCATGCCGTTAATCACGGACATGACCGCAATGAGGGTGGTGGTGGCCAGGATGATGCCCAGCAGGGTGAGAAAGCTGCGCAGCTTGCTCCCGCGGAGAGATTGAACGGCGCCGATTACCGCCTCCCAAAACGAAGCATGCGTAGTCATTTATAGCCTAGACGAATCACTCGGAGATTTCGTAGCGCTCTGTTCGATGATCCATTCCATGATTGCGTCATCGGCCCAAAAACGGTGCGGCCGGCGGCCGATGAAACCCAGGTGTCCGCCATGTTCGGTGGCCAGCAGTTGGATACAGGGATTCGCCCGGGGCCACGCCCAAAGGGCCCCCGGCGCCCCGCCGGATGCGAAGATGTCGAAAGAAACCAACGGATCGTCCATGGCCTGGATGAACAGCACCGGTACCCGGATGCCATCCAGATAGCGGATAGCGGATTGCGTCCGGTAGTAGTGGGCGGCGTCGCCGAAGCCGAACGAGGGGGCGGTGATGCGATCATCGATATCCATTACGGAGCGCAGGCCTCGAAAGTTCCGTTTTTGGTAGCGCCCGGTGGCGCACAGGCGGGCGCGCATGCGGCGCACGAAGCGGCGCTCGTAGAGGCGGTTGGCGGGCTGGGCGATGCGCCGCGCGGCGGCGGCCAGGTCGAGCGGCGTGGAAACCGCGCAGACGCCGCGGATCAGCGGCCGCGCGGATTCGCCCATCTCGCCGGCGAGCTTGAGCACGACGTTCCCGCCGAGGGAGAACCCCACCAGAAAAGCGGGCGCGCGGCCTTCGCTTCGGAACTGGCGCAGCACCGCCAAAAGATCGCTGGTGAGGCCGGCGTGGTAGAGCGTGCGGCAAAGCCGCTCCGTGCCGCCGCAGGTGCGCATGTGGAAGCGGTGGGCGGCAAAGCCGGCGCCGAGAGCCGCGGCGCTGAGGCTCCGCATGTACCCGGCTTCTCCGGAGCCTTCGAGGCCATGGACCATCACGATTTCGCCGGGCCCAGGGGGCACCCCCGGGCCGCCGGGGCGTTGCGATTCCACCAGCACCTGAACATCCGGCTCGGTTTGAAACAGCCGCCGCTCGATGGGAAACCGGGCTTCGCCGCCATCGCGTTTCCAAAGATGGCCGGCCACGGTTTGCCAGTGCGGATTCCGGAATAGTGGATCGAAGGAGACCATGGGGCCGCGGAAACTTGTAGTATAGGAAATGTCCGGGTATGCGCGCCACGATTCTGGTTTTCCTTTGCGCCACTTCGGCGCTCACCGCCATGGCGGCGGACCCCCCGCGGCCCTCGCCGCCGCTGGCGATCGAGCGCCTGGGCGCTCCGGCACTGGAGCTCAGCCAATATCGAGGGAAAGTGGTGGCCCTGGCGTTCATCTCCACCACCTGCCCGCATTGCCAGGACCTCACGAAGCTGTTAGGTCCCCTGTCACGCGAATATGCGCTGCGCGGCGTACAGGTGCTGGAATGCGCGTTCAACGACGACGCGAAACAGACCATGGCGGGGTTTCTCCAGCAGTTTCAGCCGCCGTTTCCGGTGGGCTGGACCAGTCACGCCGCCGTGATGTCGTACTTACAGCGCACGATCCTGGACACGAGGCCACTTTACGTGCCGCACATGGTGTTCCTGGACCGCCGCGGCATGATACGGGCGGACTACCCGGGCGAGAGCGATTTCTTCAAGGACTCGGCTACGAATGTTCGCGCAGAGCTGGAGAAACTGCTGAAAACGGCGGCGAAGTAGGGTCACGCAGAAAGCCTTCTACGGCTCGATGAGTCCGGCGCGGATGGCGTACCGTACCATGCTGGCGGTTTCGTGCACGCCCAGCTTTTCCAGGATGCGGCTGCGGTGCGAATCGGCGGTTTTGTAACTGATGCCCAGTTGGGAGGCGGTCTCCTTGGTCGACTTTCCTTGCGCGATCAGCACCAGCACCTGCCGCTCGCGTTCGGTCAGCGAAAAGACCAGGCGCACGGACTCCTGGTCGGGCGCGAAGATGCCGCGCTTGCGGTCGGTGATGTCGATGGCCGAGCCCATGAGGCCTGCGAACGCGCCGTCGCCTTCGAAACGCGGGACGCCGGCAGCTTCCACCCAGACGTATTCACCGTCGGCGCGTCGCAGCCGGTACCGCATGCGGAACGGCTGGCGCGAGCTAAAGGCCTTCAGATAGGTTTCGAGGCACAGATCGCGGTCGTCCGGGTGCAAGCCTTCGGTCCAGCCGTTGCCGGTCTCCTCATCCAGGGCCCGGCCGCGGAATTCGAGCCAGGCCCGGTTGAAATAGGTACACAGAGCATCCGGGCCGGACATCCAGATCATGACGGGTGCGCCATCCGCCAGCAGACGGAAGAGCGCTTCGCCGGACCGTTGTCTTTCCTGGTGACACTGAAGTTCAGCCTGCAATGCGGCGAGCTTCTCGCGCATTTCACCGACTTCGTCGAGCTGTTTGCCGGGCGCCATCGCTAATTCCACCTTGAACCAAGATCATAGGCCAGTGCCTGCTTCAGGTAAAGTACCAAAATAACAAATGTTACGCTGGAAAAATGGCGGTGTGGCGGCTCCCGGGCGGCGAATTGTGGAACTTCTCTCTGGCGCAGGCGGAATCATGATTGAGAAGCCAATGACGCCGGATCTTCCGGAAACGGACGGTGAGCTGCTGATGCGCATGCGGAGCGGCGACGAGCAGGCTTTTGTGGCGCTCTACCACAGGCGCCAGGCTGCCATCTACCGGTTCGCGTGGCATATGAGCGGTTCGGCGGCGGTAGCCGAGGACGTGACCCAGGAGGTCTTTCTGGCGTTGATTCGCGAGGAATGCGGATACGATCCGGAGCGCGGGACGCTTTCCGGCTACCTGTTCGGGATTGCCCGCAAGCTGGTGCTGCGGCACGTGGAGCGCGGCCGCTCGGATGTGGCTCTGGAGACCGACCTGGAAAGCTCCGCGCTGCCGGAGCTGATGGTGAACGACGACCCGCTGGCGGAGCTCATCGACCGAGAGGGCATCGAGGCCTTGCGCCGCTCGGTGCTGGCGTTGCCCCGGCGGTACCGCGAAGTGGTGGTCCTGTGCGATCTGGAGGAAGTGGATTATGGGGAGGCCTCCTTCGTGCTCGGCTGCCCGATCGGCACGGTGCGCTCCCGGTTGCATCGGGCGCGCGCGCTACTGCTGGAAAAACTGAGCCAGCGATGGCATCATCGCCCCGCTGTGAGCGCGTTGAAACCGATCAGGTGTCTGATATGAATTGCCAGGAATTTTGGAATACCATGCCGGAACTTGCGCACGAGGCGGAGGACGGGCATTTTGAGCATGTTGGGGAGTGCGCCGCGTGCGCCGCGCTGCTGAATCGCCAGCGAGCTTTGGCGTCGGGCCTGCGGATGCTGGCCGCGGATTGGCGGTCGGTGGAAGCGCCTGCGCGCGTGGAATCCAGGCTGACCGCGGCGTTCCTCGGCCAGGCCGGACTGAGGGTGCGCCGTCCCCCGACCCGCTGGTGGGTTCCGGTGGCGACTTGGGCGGCGGCCGCCGCCGCGGTGGTGGCGCTGGCGATGTTCCTGGCGCGCGACCGCCCGGTGGAGCCGGCGCACAGAACCTCTTCGAGCCGGGTCCAACTAGCCGCGGTGGAGCCGCCGGCGGATCTGGAGATGCTGGGCGATTCCTCCGATACGGACAGCGATTTCATCCCCATGCCCAGCGCGGCGCGAATCGAGCCGAACGAAGATCTGGACCTGGTACGCGTGGAGGTGCCGCGGTCTGCCATGATCGCGCTGGGATATGCAGTGAGCGAGGACCGCGCCGCGGAACCCGTGGAAGCGGAAGTGGCGCTGGGCGCCGATGGCCTGGCCCGCGCGGTGCGCTTTTTGGAATAAGGTAAGGAGTGGAATTATGTTGACTCGAACGACTGTAACTATAGCCGGCCTTGTGGTCCTGGCCGTGGCTGCGAGTGCCCAAAATCCGGGACCGGGCCGCGGGCGCGGGCGCTTTGGACCCACGGCCGTGGATGCCGCCGCGCCGGGCGGCGCACGATTCCTGGGGGCCGAGGCAGGGATGCCGGGCCGCGTGGTGAAGAACGCGCCGTACTCGGCCGAGATTGTGACCGAGACCACCCAGACTCTGACCGACGGCAATCACATCCGCCAGTCGAGCACCGCCAAGGTTTACCGCGACACCGAAGGACGCACGCGGCGCGAGCAATCGCTCAACGCGCTGGGGGGCCTCGCTCCCAGCTCCAATTTGCCGCAGGTAGTATTCATCAACGATCCCGTGGCGGGCTTCAATTACGCTCTGAATCCCCAGAACCGGACGGCGACGAAGTCCGCGTGGGCTCGGCCGGGCAGGGGCGGCCAGGCGCAGAGCGCAAACCAGCCGATGGCGCGTCTGCGCCAGCAGTCGGCGGAGCGGAGCGCGGCCAGCGCGGGACGCTGGGGCCGTGGCGCAGCCGCCCGCCAGAACATCAAGACCGAATCGTTGGGCCGCCAGACCATCGAGGGCGTGCCGGCCGACGGCACCCGGACCACGATGACCATCGCGGCCGGCCAATGGGGCAACGAACAGCCGATCCAGATTGTCACGGAACGCTGGTACTCACCCGATTTGCAGACCGTGGTGCTCTCCAAGCGCACGGATCCGCGCATGGGCGAGACCATATCCAGAGTGACCAACATCAGCCGCGCCGAGCCGCCGAGTTCCTTATTTGAGCCGCCCGCCGATTACAAGGTGGCCGAAGCCGGCAACCGGGCCGGCCGGACCGCCGCCTCACCGGCGCAGCGCTAGGTAAGATCGCAGAATATTGAAGCCGAAAATCAAGGTAGCCTTTGCGTCGGGGACCGACGACCTGAACGCGCGCCTGATCGCGCGTATGCGCGAAGTCTTTCCGGACCTGCCGCTCTACGTGGTTTCGGATTTCCGCCCCGCGGACCAAGACCTGCAGTGGGTGCGCTACCAGGGAGGCATGCTGGAGAACTGGGCGCGCTGCCGCAGCGCGTTTCGCGGGAAGTCCGTCCGCCTGGCGGGTGTCCTGCTGGTTCCCAACGTTCCGTTTCGCCGGATGCGGCTGCTGGCGCTGATTCTGGCGCCTTTGTACTTTCTGGCCGTCAATGAGAACCTGAACGACTTCATGCTGCGGCCGGGCAGCCTCCCGGCCATGGCGCGCCACTTCGCCTGGCGGGTTCGGAACTTCCTGCGCTGGCACTGGGGAGGGGGCGGCATGCCGCGGCCCCGGCACGGCGGCGTGAAGCCTTCGCCGGAAGAACCGGCGGCGATCTTTCCCGGCAAGGCGGCCTCGGGGAAACCACGCGTGCTGGTGGCCAGCGCTTACGTGCCGTTTCCGCTATCCCACGGCGGCGCGGTGCGGATACACAACCTGACGGCGCGGGCGGCCGCCGAGTGGGACCAGATCCTGGTGGCTTTCACCGAAACCGATGCACCGCCCGCGGCCGAACTGCTGGACCGTTTCGTGGAAGTCGTGCTGGTGCGGCGCACGGGGACACATGCGGCGCCGAGCACGGGCCGGCCGGAAGTGGTGGAACAGTTCGCGTCCGCGTCCTTCCGCGCGGCCCTGCGGGAGACGGTGCGCAAGTGGCGGCCCGCCATCGCGCAACTGGAGTTCACGCAGATGGCCCAGTACGCCGCCGACTGCGCGCCCGCCCGGCCCATCCTGGTAGAACACGATATTACCTTCGATCTCTACCAGCAACTGCGCCAGACCAGCGACGATTGGGACCTGCGGCACCAGTTGAAGCTGTGGCGGCGCTTCGAAACCACCGCATGGCGCAAGATGGCCTGCGTCGTCACCATGTCCGAAAAGGACCGGGACCTGGTGACCGGAACCCGAGCGGTGGCCTTGCCGAATGGCGTCGATCTGGACCGGTTTCGTTTGGCGCGGCAAGCGCCGGAGCCGCGCCGGCTGTTGTTCGTGGGGTCCTTCTCCCACTTGCCCAACCTCATGGCGGTGGGCTTCTTTCTCGACCAGGTATGGCCCCGGTTGCGGGACGTCCGGCTGCACATCATCGCCGGCGCACGGCACGAGTACTTCCTCGACTACCACAGTTCCCAGGTGAAGGTGCGCCTGGACCAGCCTGGGGTGGAAGTGGAGGGATTCGTCTCCGACGTGCGCGGCGCTCACGAGCGGGCCGCGATTGTGGTGGCGCCCCTGGTGGTATCGGCGGGAACCAATCTCAAGATTCTGGAAGCGATGGCGTGCGGCAGGCCAGTGGTCGCCACGCCCGCCGGCGTCAACGGGCTGGACCTGGTTCCGGGCGAGGACTTCATGCTGGTTCACACCGCCGCGGAAATGGCGGCCGCCATCGAGAACCTGCTGGCCTCGCCGGGAGAGTGCCATCGTCTGGCGGCCGCGGGGCGGCGGCGCGTGGAGGACCGGTACGGCTGGGATGAGATCGCACGGCGGCAGACGGAGGTGTACCGGGAGGTGATGGGCGGGTGATCACGCGGCCGGGAGGGGATGCACTTGGGGGTTAGAACTGGTGATAGACTCCAAGTATGAGCCGGGTTGAGGAGATCGAGGCCGCTATCG
This sequence comes from Bryobacterales bacterium, assembly GCA_963768385.1. Classification (GTDB taxonomy): domain Bacteria; phylum Acidobacteriota; class Terriglobia; order Bryobacterales; family Bryobacteraceae; genus Fen-178. The sequence continues at coordinate 433,017 of CAVYHQ010000006.1, read as the reverse complement.
ATGGCTTGCCTCCGGAAGAATACCGGCGCATCGTCCAATGGTTTCGTGTGCGCGAACAAAAGCGGTGGGACGAGCAGATGGATGCCGACTCCTTAGCGGGCAAGCTCGATTTCCTTTTTGACGAAGCTGACAGTGAATCGGCGAGGGGCCTGCTTCGTGAGTGGCCAGCTCAGAAGTGAAATCCGAAGGCACCCGGCGATTCTGGGAACTCTTCCAGGCATTGCCATCTGAAGTTCAAAATCTTGCCCTCAAGAATTATCATCTATGGCGACGGAACCCTAATCATCCCTCCCTCCATTTCCGGCGTTTGCAGGGAAGCGAAGATCGCTTCAGCATTCGAGTAGGGGACCACTATCGCGCCATCGGCAGGCTCGCAGGCGAGAAGATGATCTGGGTTTGGATTGGCACCCACTCAGATTACGACCGACTGGCAGACTCTTAAGTGTGAGGGGCATGCCTCGGACCGAAAGGATAATATCCGTTGGCTAATGGCTCGCGCTGAAGACGACCTCAATCTCAGGAATTGGATTGTCCTTGAGGTACTGGCCAATCTGTCGGAGGTAGGCTCCTTTGTAATAGCCGACCCAATCATTGAAGCAGATGCCTATGTAGACAAGGTGTCGTGCTTCGCCCGTAGGGCCGTGCCCGCGCATCTGGTTTTTGGCTCCTGTTTTCGAGCAGCCAATGTCCCTCAGGTGTTTTGCCGACGGATCTGATCGAGGCGCACGGCATCGAAGAAAGGCTGTTGCTGCGGGTCGGCGAGCCAGCGCGCCAGGCCGCCGGCGTCGGGCCAAACCAGCGCTATGCTGCCGGGCATCCCCTGGCGCGCGGCCCAACTCTCCCAGGCCTCGTGGATGGCGCGCCGTTCCTCGGGCGTGTTGGAATCGAGGCTCCCGGCGAGGCACACCACCGTCACCTGCACGTCCTGGATTTCGATATGCGCAAGAGCCGCCGGTTCAGGCATCGAGCCGGCGGGACAGCCGGCATCCGACAGCAGGTAGTGCACCAGAGGGTTCGCGCCTTGAGCCGCGGCGTCGGGATGGGCGTCGAGGTAGGCTTCACAATCGAAGAGCGGGTGGGGGCTGGCGGCTCCGGCGCCACTCTCCACAAAGTGCGCGAGCAGGTGCTCACTGCCGCCGGGGGCCTCCACGCAGGAGTTCCGGTAGTGGGCGGGTTCAAATAACGGAAGCGGCTTGCGATCTTCCGCGGCCCCGTGGCTCACGTAGTGAACCAGCGGATTCACGCCGGCGCGGCGGATATCGGGGTTGCGGTCGAGGTAAAAGACAGGGTCGAAGAGCGGGTGCGGCTGGCGCAACTCCGCGGCGCCGTGCTTCAGGTAATGACACAGCGGGTTGACACCGGCGGCGGCCACGTCGGGGTATTTCCGAAGATAGAACGCGGGGTCGAACAGGGGATGCGGCTGGCGGCCCTGGTACGCGCCCTCGACCAGGAAGTGGAGCAGCGAATTCCGATAGTAGTCCGCGTCGAACAGCGCCTTCAGCGCGCTGCTGCTCAGTTGCCGCCAATAGGGAGCGAGGCTCACCAAGCGCCGCGCCTTGGTGAGTAATCCGGCTGGCGACTGCGCGCGCGGTTTCTCTGGCGGGGCTGGCCGGGTCGTCCTCTGTGGGATCTGCCCAAAGCGGCGCAACACCTCCGCGCGGGCGCGGTCCACAAGCTGGCGGTCGAGCGAATTCAGGCGCAGCAACTCCTCGAACACCTCCGGCGTGCAGGCTTGCCGGAGCTTCCCGGTGCGGCTGGCGACGGTGCCCTCGAGGCCATCCGAAACGTTGACCGGCGGCCGGTCACAATCCAATTCGGGGAAGGCGCAGCGCAGGGCGTGCGCTCCCGCGGCGACGCTCTGGTCGAAACAATCCACCACGCCCAGAAAAGATGTGGCCAACATGCGCTGGATAGCCACGTCGAGATCGCGCGGCTCCGGTTCGTCGGAGTCGCCGGCGCAGGCCAGCAGGTTCACCTGGACATTCTTCACGAAGAGCGGAAAGTCCTGGATCATGCCGGCGATGAAATCGCCCAGCGTGGCGCGGTTGGCCAGATCGCTCATGGGATCGGCGGGGTTCGGTCTCTTGCGGAAGTAGGTGTAGATGGACCGGATGCGGTCGATGGGGTCGCGCAGGAAGCAGATGTCGAAGAACAGGTAGCCGGGCGCTTCCGGCAGCGGGTGGCGGATCTGGTGGCTGGAGAAGGCGCGCAGGTTGGGCCGGGCATCGAGGAAACGCACCAGGTCCGGATTGGAGATCAGTCCTTCGTGAGCGGATGTGTCCACTCGCGCGAACCGCTCGCCGAAGCTGTGGTCCAGAATGTCTTCGATGGTCGAACCGGCATTCTTGAAAATGTGATAGTGAACAATGACTAACCGCATGGGGGCCGGACCGAACATGCGATAATAGCACGGGTGACTTCTCCGGAATTGCTTCAGAAGATGAAACGGGATTGGGATAATCGCGCGCGCGAGAACTTCCAGTATTATATTGTCAATTCCCGTACCGATTGGTCCGATGAAGACTTCATGGCTTCCGGGGACGAGACCGTCGAGCACTATGTTCTGACGGACATGGAGAACGTGTGTCAGGGCAAGCGGCCACGCGACATGAAGGTGCTGGACTTCGGATGTGGAGCCGGGCGTGTGACCCGGTCGCTGGGCAAGCTGTTCGGTGAGGTTCACGGTGTCGATATCAGCAGCGAAATGCTGAAACTGGCTGGAAGAGCGCTGGCGGACTTGTCCAATATCCGGCTTCATGAGACCAACGGGCAGGACTTGGACGTTTTAGGAGACTCGTTATTCGATTTTGCATTCGCGTTTTCCGTCTTTCATCACATTCCGGGCAAGGCCATCATTGAGGAGTGCATCGGACAAGTCGGCCAGCATCTTCGCTCCGGCTGCCTGTTCAAGTTTGAAGTTCAGGGCCATCCATTTGAAGCCCCAGAAGGCGATACGTGGCTAGGCACGCCGCTGAGTGAACGGGACATGCTTGAGATTGCGGACCGGACTGGCTTTGAATCCCGCTACAGAGTAGGGGAAGGTCAAGAGTCCTACTGGCAGTGGTTCTTCAAGAGGAGTGACACCACCGCTCCCTAACGGTCGCGGCTCGGTGTGCAGCGGTGTGCGTCGCTCGGAGCCGGGCCCAAAGGGCACCCCGTCAGAGAGCGGTTCTTATCGCCTGGATCCCAGGAAGATGTCGTGTATGCGGAGAAGCCCGAGTGCCAGTCCGGCCTCGTCGGTCACCGGCAGAACGGAAATTTGCGAAGGGCGGCGCTCCATGCGTTCCAGCGCCTCCGCCAGGGTGGCCTCCGGACCGATGGTGACGGGCGTGCGCGTCATGGCGTCTTGGGCGCGCAGGCCGCGGATGTCGTCGTGGCTGGTGAGCGCGCGGCGCAGGTCGCCGTCGGTGATGATACCGGCCAGCGCGCCGCCGGGCCCCACCACGCAGGCCGCGCCCAGCGGCCGGCTCGTCATGGCGATGATCACGTCTTTGAGCGACGCGTCTGGGGCCACCGAGGCCACCTCCTCGCCGCTGTGCATGGCCTGGCGCACCGTGAGCCGCAAATTGCGGCCGAGCTGCCCGCCAGGGTGGCAACGTCCGAACTCCTCGGGCGTGAAATTGCGCGCGCGCATCAGCGCGATGGCCAGCGCGTCTCCCATGGCGAGCGCGGTGATGGCGCTGGCCGTGGGCGCCAGGTTGTCGGGGTCGGCCTCCCGCTCCACCGAGGCGTCCAGCAGCACGTCCAACTGCGCCGCCAAAGGCGACGCGCTGTTGCCCAGGATGCCGATCAAGGGCGTTTGGAATTCGCGCAGCAGCGGCACCAGCGCCAGCAGCTCGGCGGAGGCGCCGTTCTTGGAGATCAGGACGGTGGGATCGCCGGGCGTGTAGATGCCCAGATCGCCGTGGACCGCTTCGGCCGGATGCAAGAACACGGACGCCGTGCCGGTGCTGCAAAACGTGGCCACGATCTTGCGCGCGATGTGGCCCGATTTTCCGATTCCCGTCACCACCACCTTGCCCGGATGCGCCAGAATCAGATCCACCGCGCGGACCATCTCACCGCCGAGACGGCCGGCGGCGCGCGCGAGGGAAGCGGCTTCGATTTCCATGGCGGCGCGCGCGGTGGCGAGCCACTCCTGCTTGGGGTCGCCGGAAGGCATCGGAAGCTTTTATCATCGCACGGCGGGTTGCATTTAGTTTTGGGCGCATGTTGTGATTGAGGAGTTGCAACCTACTCGATTCGCAGTTCTGATACCCGCGTATAAACCATCGGAGTCGCTGCCGGACCTGGTCCGGGCGCTCGCGGAAAAGGGCGTGCCCGCCATCGTCATTGTCGACGATGGCAGCGGGCCGGAATACGGGGAGGTGTTCTCCCGCGCCGCGGCATTCCCCAATGTTCACCTGCTCCGGCACGCTACTAACCTGGGCAAAGGCGCGGCTCTGAAGACCGGCATCAATTACGCGCTGTGCACTTTCCCGGAACTGGCGGGAATCGTCACCGCGGACGCCGACGGCCAGCACCATCCGGACGACATCGTGCGCATCGCCGACACTCTGCTGGCGCGGCCGGACTGCCTGGTTCTGGGAAGCCGCGGCTTCGATGGCGCCGTGCCGTTGCGCAGCCGCTTTGGCAACTCCCTCACCAGCGTGGTGGTGCATGCGCTGATCGGCCAGAAGCTGACGGACACGCAGACCGGCTTGCGCGGCATCCCCACCAGCCTGCTGCCGCGGATTCTGCGCATCGAATCGACCGGCTACGAGTACGAGCTGGAGATGCTCATCGCGGCGCACCACTCGTCGGTCCCCGTGATTGAAGAGCCTATCCGGACCATATACGAGGCTGGAAACAAGTCTTCGCACTTCAATCCCATCATCGACTCGATGAAGATCTACTTCGTCCTGCTGCGGTTCGGCTCGGTCTCGGCGATGACCGCCCTGCTGGACAACCTGGTCTTCTATCTGGCCTTCCAGCACTCGGGCCATATTCTCGGATCGCAGATCCTGGCCAGGGTGTTTGCGGTGGGCTTCAATTATTCGATGGTGCGAAGGTCCGTCTTCTACTCCAAGCAGCGCCACAAGACGGTTTTGCCGAAGTACCTTCTGCTGGTGCTGGTGAGCGGAGCCGTTTCCTACGCCGGCATTCTACTTCTTTCCACGAAGCTGGGCATCAACCCTGTCCCCGCCAAGCTGATAGTGGAGACGATTCTTTTCTTCGCCAATTTTGCGATTCAGCGCATGTTCATTTTTGAGCCGCAATCCGAGCCGCGATCGTTAGAGAGCGGTGCGCCTAAGCCCGCCGCCCGCCGCCAGTGGGGCGTGTGGCTCATCCTTCTCGTGTTTCTGGGCGCGCTGAGCCTTGAAGTATACGGATTTCGGACGGGACATTTGTTTTCCCAGCACATCTGGGAGCCCGTCGGCCTGCAGAGGCTGGCCAAGTTCGGTGGAGAGTATCTGGCGGTCGCCGTGCCGGTTCTTCTGATTGTGCCCTGGACCTTTGCAGCACTGATCTTCGGGCTGACCATCCTCGGGACGGCCATCTCAGTCGGTCCGCAAGCTGTGCTAGCCACAGCATTTTTTCTGATTGCATCATGCGCGCTGGGTGCGAAACTTCTAGGCCGGTCCGAAGAGGACTCCATAGAGACGCATCTCTGCGCAACCCTGCTGGGAATGGGCGTCTGGATTTTCCTGATGACTTTCCTGGCGCGGCTGCCGGTGAATTATCCAGCCTTCTGGGCGGTGTTGCTGGCAGCCCCGGTGGCATGGGACTGGCGCGGGGTCTGGCGGCGGCTAGTGTACTGGGGCAGGCGGATCGGCTCCGCCGAGCTGCGCCGCCCGGGCGAGCGTGCGGCCTTGGCGCTTCTGGTCTTCGTGCTCCTGATGCATTGGCTGGTGGTGCTCAAGCCGGAAGCCAGCGCGGATGGCCTGGCCATGCACCTGGCGATTCCCGCCAACATCGCCGCCAACCACGCCATGACCTACCAGCCCAGCCGGTTCCTCTGGGCGGTCATGCCCATGGGCGCGGATTGGTTGTACTCGATCGTTTATCTGTTCGGCGGCGAGTACGCGGCGCGCTTGCTGAACTTCGCCCTGCTGCTGATGGTGGAGGCATTGCTGTACTGCGCGGTGCGCCGCTGGGTGGCGCCGTCCACTGGCTTCCTCATCCTGGCTTTGTTTGCGACCACGCCCATGGTCCAACTGGTCACCGGGGAACTTTTTGTCGAGAACCTGGTGGCGGCCATGGTGCTGGGGATGATGACGGCCATCTGGCGCTTCGGCGAAAATCGTGAAAAGCGATTCCTCTACCTGGCGGCGGTGCTTGGCGGAACGGCCATCGCCACCAAGGTGGGGGGCTTGGCATTCGTGGCGCTGGTGATACCGTTTGCGGTGGTGGAAGCGCGCCGGCAGCGGAAGTCGGCGGCCGTGTGCGCGGTGGCGGTCCTGCTCTTGCTGCTGACGGCGCTGCCGACCTATGCGATCGCCTGGCGCAAAACCGGAAACCCCGTGTTCCCTTTCATGAACCAGAAGTTTCCATCGCCGCTGCTGGATCGGGCGGCGGACCTTAGTTTCGACCAAAATCGCAAGCCCCTGAGCTGGCGCCTTCCGTTCGATCTGACGTTTCACACCAGCCAGACTTACGAAGGGCAAGACGGCTCCTTCGGTTTTCAATATCTGCTGCTGGCGCCGCTGGCGGTGGTGGCGCTGGTGGTGGCGAGGCGCAGGCCCGCCGTGAGTGGCGCGGTGGTGGCGCTGGGCGCGGCTATGGTCATCATGCGATCCGAACCGAACGCGCGCTACGTGTACGCGGCGCTGCCTCTTCTATCAGTGCCGTTCGCGGCGCTGCTGGGGTGGCTGGAAGGCCGCCAGCGCTGGCTGGCGCGCGTGCTGGTCTGCTACGTCATCGCCTGCACGGCTTTGAACGCTTACTTTATTCCGTCCTCGAGTTACTACCATAAAGACTTCAGCATGCGATCGCCGCTCTCGCGAGCCGAGAGGGAACGGTACATGGCGTACACCGCTCCCGTCCGGGTGGTGATTGCCTACTTCAACCGGGCGCACCCGCGCGCCGCGGTGCTGCTGACCTCGGGCAGCGACATCGCCGGCCTCACGGGCGAAGTCTACGAGAATCATTGGCATCAGTTCACGACCCTCGACCAGATTCGCAAAACGCCCGACAGGGCGGGGATGCTCAAGCTGATGGAAAGCTGGGGAGTCCGGTACTTCATCGCGCGCAAGCCCGCCGCCGGCGAGTACGCGCAGCCCCTGGCCTTGCGGCAATTGCTGGAGGCTTGCACCACGCCGGAATACGAGGCCGGCGATATCTATCTGGCCCGGCTGGAGCCGGACTGTCGACAGCGAGTCGAAGCCGAGATAGTGGCTCCCGCAGGGTACTACGACGACTTCGATCCTGCCATCCGTTATCGCGGCGAGTGGACCCACAGCGACAAATTCGATGGCCCGTTCCAACATACCATCAGCTTCACCGACATCCCCGGAGGCGAGGCTGCCTTCGCGTTTGAAGGGAATGCACTGGTCTACATGTACACCAAAGCGCCCAATCGAGGTCTGGCGGTGATTACCATCGATGGGGTTAGCAAGGGCACCATCGATCTGTATTCACCGGCAGTCGAATGGCAAAGCTCGTCCCGGTTTTGCTGTCTGGGATCTGGCAAACACGTAGTGGTGATCCGGGTGCTGGGGCAGAGGAGTCCCGGTTCAGAGGGGCAATTTGTGGATGTGGATGGGTTCCGGGTGGAATGAAGAGAATTATGAGCTTGGCGGCGCACTCTGTTTCAAGCCCGAAGGGCGCAAGATAGTAGCCCACGGCGCAAGCCGTTGGGAACAGATGCCTGGTTGCCGTAGCCCCGGACAGGGGCGTAAGATCATGCCGCACACCTTCGCTTGTCTGCTCGTGCACATCGTCTTCTCCACCAAAGACCGCGCGCCCGACTTGTCGCCCGACCTGACCGCGCGGCTTTTCTCGTACATGGGCGGCATTGTCCGCGAATGCAAGGGGACGGCCCTGATCATCAACGGCCCCGCGGACCATGTCCACCTGCTGCTGTCGATTCCCGCGACCGTATCCATAGCCGACATGCTGAGAGTGCTGAAGACCAATTCCTCGCGCTGGGTGCACGAGCAGTTGCCGGAGCGAAAGCGCTTCGCCTGGCAAGCCGGATACGGAGCTTTCACCGTGAGCGGCTCCAGCTTGGACGACGTGAGGAACTACATAGCCTCGCAGGAAGCCCACCACCGCAAGGTGTCCTTCCAGGAGGAATTTCTCACGCTCCTGAAAAGGCACGGGCTGGAATACGATGTGCGGGACCTCTGGGGATGAGCGCTCTTACGCCCCTGTCCGGGGCTACGCCAACCGTACATTCCGTTCCCAACGGCTCGCGCCGTGGGCTATTATCTTGCGCCCTTCGGGCTTGAAACGCATCTGCCGGGAGCCGGGCATGCCCGGCCCCTACTTGGCCAGGAATTGCCGCGCCGCTGTGCCAACGGCTCGTGCCAGCACGACGGCACGCTCGGCTTCGGCGCGCGATATCTCTTCCCACTCACCCGGATAGCGCGCCTCGACCGGTTCAGCTCGACCATGTCTTCCATGCGAAACAATACCGCCAGATCCGCCGGCAGCCGCTGAAGCAAGAGCCGAAGATCGTGAGTTCTTGGCGGTTCGCTGCCGGCCTGCAAGAGCAGCGCCTTCAGATACTTTTCGGCGCACTGCTGGGCGTGAAGGGCGTCAGCGTGCATTCCGCGCTCCGATATCGTGGTCGGCCTTGGAGGCCCACTGAGCCACCGACCTCGCGAGGTCAGGCGGGCCGCTCATACACCACACGCCCTTCCTCAAGGGCCGGCTTGATGATCGATCCGGGCACACCTTGCAGGCGTGCAACTTCATCCGGAGTAGCCACGATCACATCCGTGGGCATATCGACGCCCACCAGCGCCAGCTCGATCGCCGCGGCCTGCCTGCGCCGCGAGCCAGTGACGGGCATGACCACCAGCAAATCCAGGTCACTCTCCCGTGTCTGTTCCCCCCGCGCGTGCGACCCAAACACAACGATCCTGTCGGGAGAAAAGCCGGCGACAATGCGCCGGACCACTTCCTCGACCTGCACGCGCGCCGATTCTTGCTGCGTCATTTCTGGCAACTACGATTATCACAAAAATGAAGGGGTCAGACCCTATATGCCTACGGGCGGCGGCCTTGGCGTGTCTCACAAAGGGCAACGGGTGTGCCCGGGTCCTACAGAACTTCCAGAATCAAACACTTCAGGTAGTGCGTCTCGGGAACCGTGAGCAGAATGGGGTGGTCCTGGGCTTGCGTGCGGCGCTCGAGAACGCGTAGGGTCCGGCCGGCGTCGAGTGAGGCCTGGGCGATCAATTCCAGAAACATCGCCTCGCCGAGGTGGTGCGAGCAGGAGCAGGTGACCAGGATGCCGCCCGGCCCGAGCAGGCGCAAGGCGCGCAGGTTGATCTCGCGATAGCCTGTCACCGCCGCTTCCAGGTTGCGGCGGGACTTGGCGAAGGCCGGCGGGTCCAGCACTACGAAGGAATATTGGCGGCGCGCGGCGGCGTAACCGGCCAGCAACTCGAAGACATCGGCTTCCTGAAAATGAATGTTGGCGATGCCGTTGGCTTCCGCGTTCTGGCGCGCCGTGGCCAAGGCCGGGCCGGAGTTGTCCACGGCCTCGACGGTTTCGCACTTGCCGGCCAGGTGCAGGGCGAAGCCGCCAGTGGAAGTGAAACAATCGAGGGCCTTGCCGCCGTGGGAATAGCGGGCGGCCGCGCGGTAGTTCTCGCGCTGATCGAGGAAAATGCCGGTCTTCTGGCCGCCCAGCAGGTCGGCGCGCAGGTTGAAGCCGTTCATGTGGACGGCCACCGATTCGGGCGCTTCGCCCGCCAGGACGGCGGTTTCCAGCGGCAACTGTTCTTTGGCGCGGACGGGCGCGTCATTGCGGGCGACAATGCCGCGGGGCTGGAAGATCTCGGCCAGGCAAGACGCGATTTCGCTTTTGGCGGCGTCCATACCCTGATCGAGCGTCTGCATCACGACGTAATCGCCATAGCGATCCACAATGAGGGCGGGCAGCAGATCGGCTTCGCCATGCACCACGCGATAGGCGTCGGTGTGACGCACGACCGCGCGGCGGTGTTCCTCGGCGGCGCGCAGACGATGCAAATAGAAATCGCGGCCGATCTCCTCGACGTGCGGCGACAACATGCGGAGCGCGATTTGCGACGCGGAGCTGTAATGGGCCGTGCCCAGCGGGCGGCCGCGGAAGTCCGCGACCTTTACGGCTTCACCGGGCTGGGCGCCATTGCGATCGGCGATGTCGCTCGAGAAGATCCACGGGTGGCCGGAGGCAAGGCGGCCGGCTGCCTTCCGGTTGACGCGGACTTGGTTCATCGCATGGCCTGCAAACGGGCGATGCGATCTTCAGTGGAGGGGTGCGTCGAAAACAGGCGCATGATGCCCTGGCCCGTGAACGGCTTGATGATGAACATGTGGGCCGTGGCGGGAGAGGCGTCGATGGGGATGCGCTTGGACCAGGTTTCGAGCTTCTGCAAGCCCCCGATGAGGGGGTAAGGGGAGCCGACGTATTTGGCGGAGGCGGCGTCGGCGTCGTATTCGCGGGAGCGCGAAATGGCCATCTGAATGAGCATGGCGGCAATGGGCGCGAGGATCATCATGAAGAGCGCTCCGAACATGCCGCCACCACGATCGTCCTCGTCGCGCGAGCCACCGAACCAAAAGGCCATGCGAGCCAGCATGGTGATGGCGGCGGCCAGCATGGCGGCCACGGAGCTGATGAGGATGTCGCGGTGCAACACATGGCCCAGTTCGTGCGCCACCACGCCTTCGATTTCCGTATCGCTCATAAGCTGGAGGATGCCGCTGGTGAACGCCACCGAAGCGTGCGCGGGGTTGCGGCCGGTGGCGAAGGCGTTAGGGGAATCCTGGGGGATGAGCCAGAGCTTGGGCATGGGGAGACCCATGCGGTGACAGAGGTTGCTGACGATGGGAGCGACCCGGCGATACACGTCGGGGTTCTGCGTTTCGGTGACCGGCAGCGCGGAATATGATGCGAGCGCAATTTTGTCGGAGAAGAAATAGCCGGCGAAGTTCATGACGAACGCGAAAAACAGGCCGATGTACAGGCCCTGGCGGCCGTACAGCGCCTCTCCGCCAACGAGCAGGAGGGCGCTGAGCAGGCCGAGGAGCACGGCGGTTTTGAGAGTGTTTTTGGTCATGGCAGGTTACACTTCCACGGGGGTGAGTCTGGTGAACTGCAGTTCGCCTCCCCCGGCGGCGGCATCCACCCCCACAGTGTCGCCTTCGTGGAATTCCCCGTTGACAAGCTTGAGCGCCAGCGGGTCCTGGATCAGCCGCTGGATGGCCCGCTTCATGGGCCGCGCTCCGTATTGCGGATCGTAGCCGTCGGCGATCAACAGGTCTTTGGCCGCGTCGGTGACCTCGAGCTTGATCTTGCGATCCTTGAGGAGCTTGCCGACGTTGCGCAACTGGATGTCCACGATCTGCCTGAGGTTTTCGCGCGTCAACGAATTAAATACGATGATATCGTCCACACGGTTCAGGAATTCGGGGCGAAACAGCTTGCGAAGCTCTTCGAGCAGGCGGCGGCGGGCGTCCTCCGTGCGCTTGTCCTTTCCGTGCACTGAGAAGCCGATGGTATTCTTCTCCAGCATTCCGGTGCCCACGTTGGAAGTCATCACGATCACGGTGTTCTTGAAGCTGACGGTGCGGCCCTGGCCGTCGGTGAGACGTCCATCGTCCAGAATCTGGAGCAACATATTAAAGACGTCGGGATGGGCCTTTTCGATTTCATCGAACAGGACCACGGAGTAGGGCCGGCGGCGGACCTGCTCGGTAAGCTGGCCGCCCTCTTCGAAACCGATGTAACCGGGAGGCGCGCCGACCATGCGGGCCACGGCGTGCTTCTCCATGTACTCGGACATGTCGACGCGGATCATGGCCTTTTCCTCGTCGAAGAGGTCTTCGGCCAGGGCGCGCACCAGCTCGGTCTTGCCGACGCCGGTGGGGCCCAGGAAGATGAAGCTGCCGATGGGGCGGTTGGGGTCGCCCATACCGGCGCGGTTGCGCAGGATGGCGTTGGAGACCAGGCGGACGGCATCATCCTGACCCACGACGCGGCCCATGAGCCGCTCGGGCATGTGGACCAGCTTCTGGATTTCGCCTTCCAGCATGCGCGCCACCGGAATGCCGGTCCACTTGGCCACGATGCGGGCGATATCGTCTTCGCCGATCTCTTCTTTGAGCAGAGCGTTTTCCTTGACGGCTTCGAGCTCCTGCTCGGCGGCCTGGATATCCTTCTCGATTTGCGAGAGACGGCCGTAGCGCAGCTCGGCGGCCTTTTCCCACTCGCCGGCGCGGCTGGCCTTTTCGACTTCCTGACGAAGGGTGTCCTGCTCCTCTTTGAGCTGGCGTACGTGCATGATGGCGCCCTTCTCGCGGTTCCAGCGCTCTTTCAAAGTGGCCGATTCGCCGCGCAAGCGCTCGAGCTCGTTTTCGACGTTGCGCAGGCGGTCGCGCGAAGCGGCGTCAGTTTCCTTGCCGAGGGCCTGGCGCTCGATCTCGAGGTGCGAGATGCGGCGATCGAGGTCGTCGATTTCGATGGGCATGGAGCCGATTTGCAGGCGCAAGGCGGAGCCGGCTTCGTCGATGAGGTCGATGGCCTTGTCGGGCAGAAAGCGGTCGGCGATGTAGCGGTGCGAGAGCACCGCGGCGGCGATGATGGCGGAATCCTTGATGCGCACGCCGTGATGGATCTCGAACTTTTCCTTGAGGCCGCGCAGGATGGCGATGGTGTCGTCAACCGTTGGCTCGCCCACCATGACGGTGCGGAAGCGGCGGGCCAGGGCGGCGTCTTTCTCGACGTGCTTCTTGTACTCATTGAGGGTGGTGGCGCCGATGCAGCGCAGATCGCCGCGCGCCAGGGCGGGCTTGAGCAGGTTGGCGGCGTCGATGGCGCCCTCGGCCGAGCCAGCGCCGACCAGCGTGTGCAGCTCGTCGATGAAGCAGATGATTTCGCCGTTGGAATCGATGATTTCCTTGACCACAGCTTTGAGACGGTCTTCGAATTCGCCGCGGAACTTGGTGCCGGCGATCATGGAGCCCAGGTCGATAGCCACCAGCTTCTTGTTCTTGAGCTGGTCAGGGACGTTGCCGCGGACAATGCGCTGGGCGAGGCCTTCGACGATGGCGGTCTTGCCCACGCCGGGCTCGCCGATGAGGACGGGATTGTTCTTGGTGCGGCGGCTCAGCACCTGCATGACGCGGCGGATTTCGTCTTCGCGGCCAATCACCGGGTCGAGCTTGCCCTGGCGGGCGGACTCGGTGAGGTCGTGCGCGTAACGCTCCAGGGCCTGGTACTTGGATTCGGGATTCTGATCGGTGACACGCTGGCTGCCGCGCACCGAGACCAGGGCTTTGAGGATGGCGTCATGGGTGGCGCCGGCGCGGTCGAGCAACTGGGCCGCGGGGTCGCCGCGCTGCTGGGAGATGGAGAGCAGCAGGTGTTCGGTGGACACGAACTCGTCTTTGAAACGGCCGGCTTCGTCGAAGGCGCGCTCGAGGACCTGGTTGAGCGGCTGTGAGAGGTACGTTCCGGGCTGCATACCGGCGGTCTTAGGCAGGTTGCCGAGCAGTCGCCGGCCTTCCGCGACGATGGCATCGGGCTGCACGTTACACTTGGCCAGCACCGGCCGCACGATTCCTTCTTGTTCTTCCGCCAGGGCGACGAGCAGGTGCAGCGGGAAGATCACCTGGCTCTGGTTCTGTTCGGCGATCGCCTGCGCCTGCTGCAAGGCCTCCTGGGCCTTCTGAGTGAGCTTGTCCAAACGAAACATTATGGTCCCCTATAAATAAATATAGGGCCGGGCGGCCCTGAAGGCATCCCGGCCCGTGCGAAATTCGATGCTTCAGGACTTGACTTCGACTTTGACCTGGCGCGGCTTGGCGGCTTCCTTCTTGGGGAGAGTCACGCTCAGCACGCCGTCCTTGAAGCCGGCGGTGATGTGCTCGGTATCAAAGGTATTGGGCACGGAGAAGCTGCGGACAAAATTGCCGTAGTTGCGTTCCATGCGGTGATAGCCCTTGACGGACTCCTGCTTCTCGAAGCTGCGCTCGCCGGAGATGGTGAGCGTCTGGTTTTCCACGCTGACGTTGATGTCCTTCAGGTTGACATCCGGCAAATCGGCTTTCAGGACCAGTTCGTTTTCGGTCTCGTAAATATCGACCGCCGGCGCCCAGGGGCGGTTGGTTTGGGGTTCGGTGAGCATACGGGAAAAGGCGTCTTCGAACAGGCGCAGATTGGCTAACGGGTCGAAATGGCTGAGAGACATGGTGTTAAAACTCCTTCTAAGTTTAGTTTAGAGGCCGCATGGGCGACCTCATTCAATTACAATAATATAATATGAGCATATCGTTGTCAAGTTTTATTTAGTCCTATTTTAGAAGGAGTTACGGGCGGTGGCCATAGGAAGCAGAGATTCGGCCTGGGCACATTGTGGTAGGATACGGGAATTATGCGGTCCCTTAAGCTACTTGCGTTCGTGCTCTCAGTTTCTTCCGCCCAGCTTGCCTGGTGCGCCGCCCCCAACGAGAAACCGCTGCTGCTGCGCCACCCCGCCATCAGCCGCACTCGCATCGTCTTCACCTTTGCCGACGACCTCTGGAGCGTCAGTCGCGACGGCGGCGATGCCATCCACCTCACCACCGGCATCGGAGTGGAAACCGACCCAATCTTCTCGCCCGACGGATCGCAGATCGCTTTCACCGGCGAGTATGACGGCAACATCGATGTGTTCGTAATGCCCGCCGTGGGCGGCACGCCCAAACGCCTCACCTACCATCCCGCGCCGGACCGCGCCGTCGGTTGGACCCCCGATGGCAAGCAGGTGCTCTTCTCCTCCACTCGCACCAGCTACTCCAACTTCAGCCGCCTCTTCACCGTCCCCGCCGAAGGCGGCCCCGAAACGCAGCTTCCATTGGACCGGGCCGTGGAGGGATCGTACTCGCCCGACGGCGCCAAACTCGCCTACGTGCCCACCGACCAGTGGCAGAGGGCCTGGAAGCGCTACCGCGGCGGCCAGACCACACCGATCTGGCTGGCCACGCTCGGCGACTCGAACGTCGTGAAAATCCCGCGCAACAATTCGAATGACTTCAATCCCATGTGGGTCGGCGATACCGTCTACTTCCTCTCGGACCGGAACGGCCCGGTGTCGCTGTTCGCCTACGACACCAAATCGAGGCAGGTCACGGAAGCGGTCAAGAACACCGGCCTGGATTTCAAATCCGCCTCCGCGGGCCCGGATGCCATCGTTTATGAACAATTTGGCGACATCCATATTTACGACCTGAAAACCCGTAAGACCCGCGATGTCGCCGTGCGGCTCACTGGCGACCTGCCCGAGATCCGCCCGCACTTCCGCAAGATCGCGCCTAACGAGATTCGCAGCGCCGGCATTTCGCCCACCGGCGCCAGAGCCGTCTTCGTCGCTCACGGCGAGGTCTTCACCGTGCCCGCGGAAAAGGGCGACGTCCGCAATCTGACCAACTCGCCCGCCGCCGAGGAGCGAGAACCCGCGTGGTCGCCGGACGGAAAGTCCATCGCATATTTTTCCGATGCTTCGGGCGAATACGCCCTCGAGATTCGCGACCAGAACGGCTTGGGTGAGCCGCGGCGGATTGGTCTCGGCGACCCGCCCCCGTTCCCGTACGCGCCTAGCTGGTCGCCCGACGGCAAAAAGATCGCATATACCGACAAGAGACTCAACGTCTGCTACGTGGAACTGGAGAAGGGCACGCCCGTGCGCATCGACACGGATACCTACGCCGGTCCCATGGCGCTCAACCCAGCCTGGTCGCCGGACAGCAAATGGATCGTGTACACCCGCAAGCTCAAAAGCCATCTCCACGCCGTCTTCGTCTATTCGCTCGACCAGACTAAGACTTTTCAGCTCACCGACGGAATGAGCGATGCGGCCAATGCGCAGTTTGACCAGGAAGGCAAATACCTCTACTTCACCGCCAGCACCGACACCGCATTGTCCTCGGGCTGGCTCGACATGTCGAGCATCCAGCGTCCCGTCACGCGCAGCGTGTACGTCGCCGTGCTCGCCAAGGATCTGCCATCGCCGCTCGCGCCCGAAAGCGATGAGGAGAAGCCCCCCGCGCCGGACGCCAAGAAACCGGAAGACACCGCCAAGAAGGAAACCGCCGTCCGAATCGATCTCGAGAACATCAGTCAGCGCATTCTTGCCCTCCCCATTCCGGCACGAAATTACGTGTCGATGTCCGCCGGGAAAACGGGCGTGCTCTTCCTGGTCGAAGCGCCCATGGTTTCGCCCATGACCGGCCCCGGCGAAGGGCTGGCCCTGCAGATGTTCGATCTCAAGACGCGCAAGACCGACAAAATCCGCGAAGGCATCAACTCGTTTGTGCTGTCCGCCAACGGTGAAAAGATGCTCTACCGCCAAGGCCAGCAGTATTTCATTGCGGCGGCGGCCAAGGCGCCGGCCACGCCGCCTCCGCCCGGCCAGGGAGGCGGACCGCTGCACCTCGATACCATGGAAGCCTGGGTCGATCCCCCCGCGGAGTGGCAGCACATGTACCACCAGGTGTGGCGGGACGAGCGCGACTTCTTCTACGACCCCGGCCTGCACGGTCTCAATAAGGAAGTCATCGAGAAAAAGTACGAACCGTATCTCGCTAACATCGCCAGCCGCGACGACTTGAACTACCTATTCGAGGAGATGCTGGGCGAAATGACCGTTGGCCACATGTTCGTCGGAGGCGGCGACAAGCCGGAGGTCAAGCGTGTCAGAGGCGGTCTGCTCGGCGCCGATTACACCATAGAGAACGGGCGCTACCGTTTTTCGCGCGTTTACAGCGGAGAGAACTGGAATCCGGAGCTCAACGCGCCGCTGACGCAGCCCGGCGTCAACGTAGTCGCGGGCGAATACCTGCTCACCGTGCAGGGCCGCGAAGTCCGTCCGCCCGCCAACCTCTACAGCTTCTTTGAGGAAACCGCCGGCAAGTCCATCGTGATCCGCGTCAGTCCGGACCCCAGCGGCGCCAATGCGCGGGACGTCACCGTGGTTCCCGTGGCCAGCGAGACCTCCCTTCGCAACTTCGCCTGGATCGAAGACAACCGCCGCAAAGTCGGCCAGCTCACCGGCGGGCGCGTGGGATATGTGTACCTGCCGAATACCGCCGGCGGCGGCTACACCAATTTCAACCGCTACTTCTTCAGTCAGGCCGGCAAAGAAGCAGTCATCATTGACGAGCGCTTCAACGGCGGCGGAAGCATCGCCGACTACATCATCGATTACCTGCGACGGCCGATCATGGGCCGGTTCACCATGCGCGAAGGCGAAGACATCACCGTTCCCATGGCCGGCATTTTTGGTCCCAAGGTGATGATCGTCAACGAAATGGCCGGATCAGGCGGCGACGCCATGCCGTGGCTGTTCCGAAAATCGGGGATCGGCCCCCTGGTCGGAACACGCACCTGGGGTGGTCTTGTCGGCCACTATACCGGACCGGGCGATCTGATTGATGGCGGCAACATCGGAACGCCCAACCTCGCCTTTTATAATCTCGAAGGCGCATGGGACGTGGAGAATCACGGCGTCTCGCCCGACTACGAAGTCGAGATGGACCCGAAACTCGTACGCGAGGGTCACGATCCCCAACTCGAGAAGGCCGTCGAAGTCGTGATGGAACAGCTCCAAAAATCGCCCGTGAATTACGGCAAGCGCCCCAGCTACCCGAACTACCAAAAAAAGTAGGGCGCCGGTTTACCCAGCCTCACTTCCCCTTCATCTGTAAAACCGTGATGGAGTACGGAGGGAATGTGCGCGTGAAGTTGGCGCCCAGTCCCTCCACAGTGGTGGTGATGGGCACGATCTTGGCCGGCTCCGCGATGGAGTTGGTGTCATCCGGGCTGCTGGCGCTCAGCGTGATGGCTTGCCCCTTGGACTCGACGGCGGCCAGTCCGCTGACTTCCACGCGCACGGGCTGTGGCGTGCCGGCCCGGTTCACCACCTTCAGATAGATGGTTCCCGCCTGGCTGTCGCGCGTGGCGTCGAAGAACAGCGTGGGCACCTGTTGCGGCGGCGGTGGTTGCGGCGGAGGGGTTGGCGTGCCGGGGGCTCCGCGGCGTCCGCCCGGCGCAGGCGGCTGCCATTCCCGCGTGGGAACGCCCTGCGCGGTCACGGGAAGAACCACATCGCCATGGTGCAGGCTGAACATCTGCTGGGCGTAATAGGCCGGCGAGCCGTAGCTAGAGAGCGCGTCGAAACCAATCAGATCCGTGGGCCACTGCATCCCGCCCTTGTTCACGTTGACAAACAGCGGAGCATAAGACTCCATGATGACCAGGTCCGAGTTTCGTTCCATGCCCGTCATCCAGGCCGCGTCGCCCAGGGCGCCGCTCATGTTGGGCGTGGGCGCGCCCACGCGGGTGGCCCATTCGCCCACGAAAATCTTCGGCCCGGAGCGCTCGCGCGTGTCGTAGTCGTGGGCGTGCGATGCCATCTCGTCTTCCGAGCGGCGGTAGTAGTGTTCGTCGAGCACGTCCGGAGTGCGGGTGGTCACGCGGGCGGTGGTGATCACATTCAGCTTGGGATATTTGGCCTTGATGGCGTCGAAGAACTGCGCAAACCGGCCCTCATAACTCCCTGTCTGCCGGTCAAACTGGTCCTCGTTGCCCACCTCGACGTATTCCAGCTTGAAAGGCGCCGGATGTCCGTCTTTGGCGCGCCGCGCGCCCCAGGTGGTGCCGGCGCCGCCGGTCACGTATTCGATTTCGTCAATCGCGTCCTTGACGAAAGGCTCCAGGCCGGCTCCGGGCGCCACGCGCTCGCCGGCCAGCGAGTAGCCGGCATAGACCGCCAGCACCGGCTCCATGTGCAGGTCTTCGCACCATTCCAGAAACTCCAGCAGCCCCATGCCGTCGGACGACCAGTACCGCCAGGAGTCATTCATGTGGCCCGGCCGCTGGGAGATGTCGCCGATGGTCTTCTTCCAATCGAAGCGCGTGGCGATGGTGCGCCCTTCGACGTAGTTGCCGCCCGGAAACCGCAGGAAGGACGGCTTCATGCCGGCCAGGATCTGCATGATGTCTTTCCGGTTGCCGTTGGGACGGTTGTTCCACGTCGGCGGAACGAGCGAAACCATGCTGAACCAGACCGTGCCGGTGCTGCCGGCGGAAATCACCAGGCGATTTTCCGCCGATGCCTTGGCCGCGCGCGTGGTCAAAATGGCCTCATACTTTTTCCAACTCCCGGCGACTCGCGGCACCTGTGCGCTGGCGTGCACCGTGGCGCCGTCGTTGCTCACGATGGCAATTCTGAGAGGCCCGGTGAATCCTTCGGCCTTGGCGTAAAACCAGGCCCGGTAGCGCGTGTTGGGTTTCACCGGTATGCCCCAGAATCCCTCGTTAGCGATGCCCACCCGCTGCCTTCCGCCAGCTTGGGTCACGGTAAGTTTCAGGCTGGTAGGGATGGCGTCGTTGAACGGCTGGCCGGGGTCCAGTGCCATCGTTCCGGTTCCGCCTTGTTCCTGGACGAGCTGCCAGTGCACCGGCTCTTTGGGGTCTTCCTTGAAGCTGCGGTTGCGAACCAGCTCCGCGTATAGCCCGCCATCGTAAGAAAAATTGATCTCTTCCGTCATCAGCCCGTAGAGCATCGGGCTGACATGCGCCGCCACCTGGCCGGCGTTGATCTGGAGCACGACCGCGTCTGCCCCTTGTCCTGGCGCAGCCACGAGCAAGGCGCAAAAGGCAACTGGAATGATTTTCGTAAACATACCTTTGGGTATTACTATACCGGTATGCGACGAGCAATCACAATCCTGGCCTTCGCGCTGAGCGGCATCGGTTCCGCGGCTACCATCCCGCTCGCCGGCCAATGGCGCTTTTCTCTCGATCCCCACAAAGAGGGCGTCCAGAAAGAGTACTTCAAGCGCGATCTGCCGGAGCGCATCACCCTGCCGGGATCAACCGATGAAGCCAGGTTCGGCACACCCAACCCCAACAAGCCCTCTCTAGACGGCCTCTACCGGCTCTACGTTTATGAAGGGCCGGCGTGGTACCAACGCGACGTGGAGATCCCGTCGGCCTGGCGCGGCAAACGCATCTCGCTCTACCTCGAGCGCACGCACTGGGTTACTCAGGTCTGGGTGGACGACCTCTACATCGGCACCCAGGATTCGCTGATTGCGCCCCACGTCTACGATCTCGGCACGAACGTGGCGCCGGGCAAACACCGTTTGACGATCTGCGTTAACAACACCAAAAAGATCGATCTTGGCCGTTTCGTCTCCATCAACTATGAAGGCACCCAGACCAACTGGAACGGTCTCATCGGCAAACTCGAACTTCGCGCGAAAGACGCGGTTTCGATCGCGGATGTCGAGGTCTATCCCGATGCGGCCCGCAAACTCGCCAAGGTCACCGTCGCGATAGTCAACGCAACCGGGCGGCCGGCGACCGGAACTCTGCGCATCGGTACGAGCGGCCTGCGCACTCCGTTCACGGCCACGGAGCCTCGCACCGTGGTAACCGCCGAACTGCCCCTGGGGCCCGACGTTCGGCTGTGGGATGAATTCTCTCCCGCTTTGTACGACCTCGCCGTCTCCATGACGGCTGGCAAGTTCGCCGATAGCGAGAGCGTTACCTTCGGCGTGCGCGATTTCGCCGCGCGCGGAACGCAATTCACTCTCAACGGCCGCCCCATATTCCTTCGCGGAACGCTCGAATGCGCCATCTTCCCGCGCACCGGTTATCCGCCCACCGACGTGGAGTCGTGGAGGCGCATCTATCGCATCATCAAGTCATACGGGTTGAACCACATGCGCTTCCATTCCTGGTGCCCGCCGGAGGCCGCCTTCACGGCCGCCGATCTGGAGGGCATCATGCTCCAGGCGGAAGGTCCACAGGCCAACATCCAGGCGGGCCGCGATGCCAGACGCGACGCGTTCCTCGAACAGGAACTGCGGCGCATCGTTCGTGCCTACGGCAACCACCCTTCGTTCGTCATGATGACGCTCGGCAACGAATTCGGCGGCCCGGAAGAGTTGCTCGCCAAGTGGGTGGACATGCTGATCAAGGAGGACCCGCGCCATCTCTACTCCTCCGCCTCGAATGCACAACTCGCGCCCAACCGCCAGTTCACCGTGAGCGCCCGGCCGCGCGGTGTGCAGGGCACGAGCACCGCCCTCGACTTCCGTGACACGGTGTCGAAACAGGACCGTCCCCTGGTGGGCCATGAGATCGGCCAGTGGACGTTCTACCCGAATTTCGACGAGATCAAGAAATATACCGGCGTTCTTGCGGCCAGGAATTTCGAATTGGTGCGCGACGACCTTCAGGCGAAGCACATGCTCGATCTCGCGCCGCGTTTCGTCCAGGCCACTGGCCGCCAAGCAGTCTTGCTCTACAAGGAGGAGATAGAACTGTTGTTGCGCACGCCGGGGCACGCCGGCTTTGCTCTGCTCGACCTGCACGACTATCCCGGGCAGGGCACCGCTTTGATCGGGTTGCTCGATCCGTTCTGGGATTCCAAGGGTTTTATCAGCCCGGAAGCCCACCGGCGCTATGCCGGTCCCACGGTGCCATTGCTGCGCATGCCGAAGCGTACGTACACCGCCGCAGAGCCGTTCGACGCCCAGGCCGATGTGGCCCACTTTGGCCCGCAGGATCTGCCCAACGCCCAACCGCAGTGGAGCATCCAGGACGAAAAGGGGCGCGCGGTGGCCGCCGGTTCCTTGGCCGCGCTGAACGTGCCCACGGGCAAGCTTACGTCTCTCGGCTCGTTTCACGCCTCGTTTGCGGACGCGGCTGTCCCGTGCAAGCTCACCGTCACCGTCTCGCTCAAGGACACGCCGTTCTCGAATGACTGGGATATCTGGGTCTACCCCTCGGACGCCGAAGTGACGCCGCCTGCAGACGTTGTGGTCGCCAGTAACTGGCGCGACGCCAGTATCGCCCTGGAGGCAGGAAGGAAGGTGTTACTCATTCCGGCTGACGTCAACCCTTCGATGTCCCGGCCGGGCAAGTTTCTGCCGGTGTTCTGGAGCTCCGTGTGGTTTCCCAACCGGGAGCCCAGCACCATGGGCATTCTCTGCGATCCCAAGCACCCGGCGTTGGCGCAATTCCCAACCGAGTTTTACAGCAACTGGCAGTGGTACGACTTGATTCAGAACTCGCGCACCATGATTCTGAACGACACGCCCGCCACGTTCCGGCCCATCGTTCAGGTCATCGACACGTTCGAGCGAAATGGCAAGCTAGGGAACCTATTCGAAGCGCGAATCGGCAAGGGACGCCTCCTGGTCTCGACCATCAATCTGCGGAACTCGCCCGCCGGCAAGCAGTTGCTCAGGAGCCTGTACGCCTATCTGGGTTCCGCGTCGTTCAACCCCTCACAGGAATTGGAACCTGCGTTCTTGGAGAAAATGTTCACCATATGGATACCCTAAACAGAAGAGTCGCCTTAGTCACAGGCGCCAGCCGGGGCATTGGCCGAGCGATCGCATTGGCCCTTGCCGAGGCCGGCGCCGATGTCGTAGTCAACTACCTGTCCCGGGCGCGGGAGGCGCAAGACGTTGAGTCGCAAATCGGCCGGTTGAGCAGACGGTGTGTCAGCATCCAGGCCGATGTGTCGGTCCGCAGCGATGTGGATCGCCTGGTGGCAAGCGCGGAAGATCGGCTCGGCCCCATCGACGTCCTCATCAACAACGCCGGCATCTCCCGTCCACAGGCCATCGAGGATATCACGGAGCAGGATTGGGACGACCTGATCGACGTGAACCTGAAATCCTGTTTCCTCGTGACCCAAGCCGTTCTGCCTGGTATGCGGGCGCGCCAATGGGGCCGCATCGTGAACCTGTCTTCGGTGGCAGCGCAAGTTGGCGGAGTCGTCGGTCCGCACTATGCCGCATCGAAAGCCGGCATTCTCGGCCTCACGCGCTATTACGCCCGGCACCTGGCCCGGGAGGGTATCAGGGTGAATGCCATCGCGCCGGCGCTGATTGAGACTGAGATGGTGACATCGAATCCCAACGCGCAACCGTCTCACATCCGCGTAGGCCGATTCGGCTCCGTGGACGAGGTTGCGCAAGTGGCCGTCATGCTTGCCAGAAACGGCTACATCACCGGACAAACGATCAATGTCAACGGCGGTTGGTTCATGAACTGAACCACCCCAATCACGCGTCAGCCGAGAGATCCTCTTCCAGCCGAAGCCGGTTGCGGCCCAGGTTCGGCGGCAAGTCCTGCATCGGGCCTCGCCACTCCAGCATCCGGTCCACGTCGGCGTGAAGCCGGTACTTCCGTTGCACGTCGGCGATCTTGGCGCCCACCACGTCGATCTTGGCCAGATTGTATTGGCCCAGGCCGCCCTGGTAGGAGTAGTTCAGATAGCCGGGCCAACTGGCATCGATTCCCATGCACTCCAGGCCCACGCGATCCACCGCCAGGAAATCCGTCGAGGCCAGGGCGATGCGATGCGGCACCGGAGTACCCGAAACGGGACCGTTCCCTTCCATGCCCTCTAACCCGTCGAGCGTTCCACGCATGAGGCCGGACAGTAACGTAGACCGCTAAACACGATTCGCCAGTGATCGGCGGAAGCTGTTCCCCGAAAACGCCGTCCAAGCCGCACCCTCGTGTTACGATGAAGCCAAACCCATGACGTTCCCTGCTCCTGTCCCGGAAATCCCTGCGGCCAATGTCGACAAAGCCGCAGAATACTATGTCAACAACCTGGGCTTCACCTTCGACTGGGGGAACGACGAAGGCGGCATTGCATGCATCTCAAGGGGAAGTTGCAGACTGTTTATCACCAATCGCGCCTTCCGAGAGTCCTACTGCAATACAGGCCCTATCCTCTTCTGGCTCAATCTCGATAGCAAGGCCGAAGTGGACGACCTCTGCGAGGAGTGGAAGGCTACCCAAGCGAAGATCGTCTCCGAGCCCGAGGACAAGCCGTGGAAGCTGCGCGAGTTTACGGCCGCCGATCTTGATGGCAACCTCATCCGTGTCTTCTACGATTTTCGGGGCGACTTCCAGAGAGCGTGACAGATCCCGCAACCAAACCGTTGCTATTGGATAATCGGCAGTGGCTCATCTCGTTCATGACGGAAGCGGAGTTGGAACAATGGGCTCTCTATGATGCTCCGCTGCTGACCCACAACAAGACCGACTATCTCGGCATGCCGGGATTGCAATTTAGCTGAGGCTCCGTCTCCATCGGATGCAATCCTTCTGTCTGTGGTGTTGCCGCCCGCCCGGCCCTGCCTTCCTCACGCCGCATTGAACAGCGTCTTGAGCCCGTAATCCATATGGAGCTGCTGATGGCAATGGAACAACGTCAGCCCCTCCATCACCGGAGTGAAATCCACCTCGATCTTTCGGAAGCCTTTGACCAGCACCACGTCTTTCATGACCCCCGCCGTCGGCTTCCCGTAAACATTGGTCAGCTCAAAACTGTTCCGATGCAGGTGGAGAGGGTGGGCATCATCGGTCTGGTTATCGAAAACCAGGCGATACCGCTTGCCGCGGTAAAGCAGTCGAGGCTCGTCCTTCGCGTCGTAGCTTTTGCCGTTGATGGTCCAGCGGTTGAAACCGCCCGTACCGCCGTTGATCTTCCCAAACACCATGGGGATCACCTCGTCGGGTTTCGGGACCTGGCGGCTTTCGCCGAACACGGTGTAATCCCAAGCCTTCTTCGGGGGCTTGATCCAGCGCGGCACCCCACTCTTGTTGGCGTACTCGATCACGATGCCCATTCCGTTTTTACGATCGTCATCCTTCGGTGTTCCCAGGATCCAGACTCCCGGGTTATTCATTTCCACAACCGCGTCTATGCGCTCCGCCGTTCCGAGTTCCAGCACATCGACCAGTTGCGGATGTGGTACGGGATTGCCATCCAGGGCCACGACGTGGAATTGGTGACCGGGGAGCGCAAGCTGAATGTTCTCGGTGGCGCTGGCATTCAAAAAATGGAACAAGACGCGCTGTCCCTCCTTGACGCGCACCGGCTCGCCATAACCCAGGCACTTCCCATTAATGGTGAAGCGCTGATAGCCGATTTCCCAGCCGTTCGGTTTCTCGTCTTTCTGTGGCTCCCTTGGCTTTGCGTCCGGATCTTCCTCCTCTTCTTCCGCGGTCGTAAAGTAGGGCTCCCACTCATGCGTGGCCAGAAAGATTTCCTGGTCGTACTGCCCCGGATTGCTCTTCGGTTCGACATACACGAACCCGAATTGTCCGGTGTAAGTGCCCCGGTTCAGGTCGGACATGGGCATGACGTGAGTGTGTACGAACCGTGAGCCGGATGGCTGCGGCGTGAGCCGGTAACGCAGGTGGCCATGGGCCGGGACCGCCAGGCTCTTTTCTTCTTCGGCGCCGTCCACTTCCGCGGGAATAATCAGCCCGTGCCAATGCACCAGCTCCGGCGAGTCGGTGTCATTGAACAGATCAACCGTCACCGGGACGCCTTCCCGCAACCGGATCAGCGGGCCGGGAACCTGGCCGTTGTATCCGATGGTGCTGATGGTATGGTCCTTGGCGATATCCACCAGCGCCGGACCGATGTGCAGAGTGACATCCGCCGGACCGCCCAAAGTGACGACTCCGCCCATTTCGCCGCTGCGATGGCAGCCGGCCAGCAAAAGGCCCGACCCAACGGTGAGACCGGAAAGGAAATTGCGGCGCGTATTCTGAAATTGGTTCATGAGCCGGAAATCCTCCTTCCCTTCACCTTACAACGCTCTCACGGAACCCGTTGGCCCTTTAGGCGCCTGAGCGGGGAGCAAAAAGGTCTTGATCAACTCACCCTCGCCGCAAACCGTCATACCGGAGAATCGCTTGTACCACTGGCCCTCTGGCACCTCGGGCTCGCGGTCGAGCCACTTCGCCAGCAGTTCCAACTGAGATGCGGGAATCTTCCGGCTCTGGACGCGGTCGAGCAGATGCTGCAACAGAGCGGGCGGTACATTTTGGCGGCGGACTCTCGGCACACCCTGCTCCGTTAGGTTCCCGTCCTAGATCCCATAGAAGCCACGCGTGAGACGCTCTTTGATGCGCGCCGCCTCGACCGGATTCGAAGCTGCCGCGAGCCGCTTAGCCAGCAAGCCCAATTCTTCGGGGCCCAGGCGGTTACCCTTGCCTTCCAGGACCGCCAGTTCCGCGGTCTCGATGGCGACCTCTTCCCCGGTCGGCTTGCGCGCCACCACCCGGCTCCCAGTGAGCGCCTGCCGCACGAACCAGTGATAGACCGCCAGTGCGCTCTTGATCACCTCGGTTCGCTTCGATCCCGTTAACGCGGCCATCTGGTCGACTAGCGCAAGTTCGGTCGCTGTCAGAACGGGCTGGATTCTCGCCATACTCGAATATCCTCAATCTTTGTGCTTATTCTACTCCTTTCTGCCCAGGTTGTCGAGCAACGGGCAGGCACTTGTCACGGGCCTGGCCCGATGCGCCTGGGGAGCCAAACCTTTCAATCCATTAAACCACCACGATTCGCACTCATGCAGGCCCTCAGCCGGCCAGCACAAGGCCCGGCCCCATCGTGAGATCGAAAGGGAATCTATGGCGCGTCTGAAACTGGTTCATCAGCCGGAAATCGTCCTTCCCCTTTTGGCTAGGGATCCACATCTAGCTACCGGAATACAGTACGTCGCCCCGTGTGACCACCACCAGGGTAACGAGCGCGGAAACACGCGCCTTGTATGCTTGGCCATCTTTCGGTGTATTTGCCTCGCTCTGGCGCTCGGCCTGAGCAGCTCTATTCTGTTTCTCTTTTGAAATCGCTCGCTCACTAGGGCGCTCTCTGCTATTTCCCTATCGGCGGGCAGCGGTGGAAACCTGTCGTATAGCCCGCGTAACGGAACGCTGACCGTCCGCTGCCGTCTCTCCAGGGTCGGAATGATGAATGCCTTAATCGCATACGCTCGGATTTGATCCCGCACCGACACACAAGCTATTCTGGTGCCGTAGCCAAGACTTCGTCAAGGAGATAATCATCCACGTTTGCAGGGCACTAGATGCTGCCCACCGAGATGGCGGAAACTTGGCTGATCGCTGTGCCCGCCGTGACGCTTAGTTTTAGCGATGGCCCCGCTATAACGCCGGTCGGGATCTGGAAATTGATTTGGTAAACTCCGATCTCAACTGGGGCATAGCCGCTGAAGAGAACGTTACAGCCAACACCCGCGATACTCACCGTCACCGTTAACAGCGTTGTCGCCGGTGGAATGGGGCCAAAAGCACCGGTTCCGACCGCTGGCTGTACTGGCCCAAGTCCTGTCAAGAATAAGGAAACGATCTCTCCCGGCATCGCGGGGCTGCTTGGCGCGACCAGTTGACCGTTAAGGTGGATCACTGCCCCCGTCCGCCCACCCTGCGAGTCTGTGGGGACTTCGAAAATCCCCGGCTGGGCAGCAAGTACGGGAACACCGCTGACACTGGTTGAGCTCCCATTGTTGGCCACCTGTACCGTTGTGGAACTGCTACCCTGCAACTCGAAGGGTACCTGAAAATCGATCTGTTCCTGTCCTGCTTGATTGGTGACGCTCAGGAGCGGTGCCAAGGTTCCGCCTACGGAAACAGAGGTCCCGCTCAGGGAGGTACGCCCCCCTGCCAGCACCGTGCCGTTCACGATGGACAGGCCCTTCCCAAAAAGTGCTGCCAATCCGCCCGGCACAAGGCCCGGCGCATAGCTGGCGGCGTTTACGATACCCGCGGATGTGAATACCGGCGGGATAGGTGGAAAGATCGTAAGAGTGACCGGCACTTCTTGGATTGGATTGGTCGCTGCCGACGACGCGATGATGATCTTTCCGGCGTATGTCCCCGCCGAAAGGCCACCAGGAGCCACGCCGACGCTAAGACTAGCTGGCGTCGAACCGGCTGCGGGAGTCACCAAGAGCCAGGTACCGCCTGATGCTGTTGCACCAAAGGCCAAACCGCTCCGAGCCGAGGACAGGGCGATCATCTGTGCCAACGGCTGGCTGCTGCCGATTTGGTAGGTGAAAGCCAAGGAAGTTGGGCTGGCTGACAAGAGGTACGGGTCCTGCACCGTAACGGTCACTTGGACCGTTTGCGGGCTATTGGTTGCACTCGGCGAGGAGACGCTAATGGTGCCAGTATATGTACCTGGTGGTAGGTTGGCCGCGCTGACCGAAACGGTGATCGCTGTAGGCGTGGTTCCGTTGGTCGGGTTAACCGTCAGCCAGTTGCCCGAGCTGGAGGCAGACGCCGTGAAAAGCATGGCAATGTTGCCCGAGACTGTCAGTGCCTGCGTGGGCGGACTAGTTCCGCTCAAGCAGGTGAACGAAAGAGAACCCTGCAGCAACAAAACGGGTGGTCCAGTGGGCACGAGTGTGAGCTGAATCAAAATGTCCGCGTCGTTATCGTCGAACAGGTAAGACGCCGCGTCATCGAAGTGCATGAGCCACGTGCTTTGGCTCGTTTGCTCGATGATCTTCCCGCCCATATGCAAGCTGTTATCAATGTCGGAGAACGCAACCAGGGAAGCCTGATCCGTAGCGTTGGAAAAAGCCCAGTATGTTTGGTTGTTCCACACTGTCGATATTCCAAAAATCACAGTTCCCCCGGCGGCGATGGCGCCAACCAAGGCCTGACCGCTGGGCGACGGGTGGGAAGGCAGCCCGGTCAAATACGGTGTGAAGGTGGTCGGCGACGTCCCCACTCCGAATGTTGACACAGCAGCCGCAGTCCCGCCGACACACTGAAGGTACAGGTTGCCACTGTACGGTGCGACGAAGCTCTCCGCGCGGATCTGAATGCTGGCAGAGAAAAACAGGGCAGCGAATGCACCAGCCCGTAGCCATCTCGGCGTGATCATACGTCTGGATATTATGGCCCTGAAATCGGAGTATTGCAAGGGTGCTATACTCACAAAACGTCGGCACGCTGCCATGGAGAGGCTTTACACAATCTTCGCTGCCATGCGCGACGAGACAAACGAAGCCTGGATCTGGTTCAGCAATCCACGGCTCGGCACCCGCACCGTCGTGAAAGTGCACAATCCCAAAACCGGCCGTGTCGTCTTCTGCGAGTCTCGCAAGATCGACTTGAATTTCCTCGCGCAATACAATGAACGGCCACACACGCAGGAGATCAGGAATCCGGACGAAGCCCTGGTAATCAGCGAGTGGTATCGCGACGCCCTTGGCGGCTTTTCGACCACCTGCAACAGCGGACACCAAGTCAGCCTCGGCGTCACACGGGCGCGAATCCCAGGCTGGAGGAGCCTCCGCGCCTCCTGCCATCACCCCGACATCGCGGTACGGCTAGGCGTACGGTTGGGCGCTCTGGGCATAGGGCTGGGGCTTGTCGGTCTCATGGCCGCGCTGCTGGAACTGGCCGACCTCACAAGCGGTTGCCGTGTCGCGGCCTTGATCGCGACGGCCGTCGTCGGAGCCACAGTCGGCACCCTCGCCTGTCGGGGAGTAAAGGCCCCGGTGTCGTAGCGCTGAAGCACCCGCGGCTTGATCGGTTCATCAGCCCGAAATCCCCCTCACCTTGCCCTACAACGTTTTGATTTGACAGGCGCCCCCTTCACCCCCTATACTATCAATATTCGTAATCGAATGTCGAAAACGAACTCCGATCATCATGATTTCGCGGATGACCGCGACCTCTACTCGGGATTGATCCGGCTGCACGTGCTGCATCACGCCGCCCACGAGCCCATCTTCGGCCTGGGCATGGTCGAGGAGCTGGCCCGCCACGGATACCGGATCAGTCCCGGAACCCTCTACCCCTTGTTGCACGGGTTGGAAAAGAAAGGGTACTTGCGCGGGGTGGAACGGCGCAACGGCAAATCGCGGCGCAAGATCTATCGCGCGACGCGGCTGGGGCGAGACGCGCTTCGGGCAGCCAGCAGCAAGGTGCACGAATTGTTTCGGGAACTCATGGAAGGCAAGTAGCGAACGTGTGGAAGAAGCATAAAGTTGGATTGATGGCGCTGGCCGGCGGCGCTTTGCTGGCCCAGCAGCCCCCGCCTGCCGCGCTCACCGTCATGCAGGCGGTTCAGAATGCGCTGCACAATTACCCGTCCATTCAGGTGTCGCAGGAACAGATCAACGCCGCCGCGGCCGGCATACGCCTCGCGCGGACCGCCTACCTGCCGCGCGTGGATGCGCTGGCACAGGTGAACCGGGCCACCAGAAACAACGTTTTCGGGCTTCTGCTGCCGCAAAGCACGATCCCATCCATGTCCGGCCCGGTGATCGGCTCGAACAACCTCGGCACCGCCTGGGGCAGCGCTATCGGAACGCTGGTCACCTGGGAGCCGTTCGATTTCGGGCTACGGCGGGCCACCGTGGCGGCCGCCGCGGCTGCGCAAGCCCAAGCCGAGGCCACGCTCAAGCGCACACAGTTCGAAGTTGCGGCCGCCGCGGCCGACGCGTACCTCACGCTGGCGGCGGCGCAGGAAACGGTGCGTGCCGCCCAGGCCGGCGTGGACCGGACGGAAGTCATCGCGCGCACGACCAAGGCGCTGGTCGGCGCGGAATTGCGTCCTGGCGCGGACGCCTCGAGGGCTGAGGCCGAAGTCGCCGCGGCGCGTACCCAACTGATTCAGGCCCAGCAGGCCGTGGACGTGGCGCGCGCCATGATTTCCCGCTTCGTAGGCATCGAACCGGCCCAACTTGCCATATCTTCGCCGCGGTTGTTACAACCGCCGCCGGAGGAAACCGTGCCGGTGCTCGATCCGGCGGCCAATCCCTTGGCGGCGGAACAAAGCGCCGTGGTCGAGCAGACCAAGGCGCAGCTCAAGGCTCTCGAGCGATCTTACTTCCCACGGTTTTACTTGCAGGGGTCCGCTTACGCTCGCGGCACCAGCGCGGAGACCGATGGCAAGCTGCTCGGCGGCGTGAACGGCCTGGCCCCCAGCGTCCAGAATTACGCGCTCGGTTTCAGCGTGACGTTTCCGGCTCTCGATCTACCCTCGGTTCAGGCACGGGAAGCCGCGCAGTCGGCTGCGGTCCGTGCACAGACAGCCCGCTATCGGCAGATTGCCGCCGATCTGCGCGCCCAGTGGAATGCGGCGGTGGCAACGCTCCAGGGCGCCCGCAGAATTGCCGCCAACACTCCCCTCCAGGTATCCGCCGCGCGCGCCGCGGTCCAGCAGGCCACGGCCCGCTATCAATCGGGCCTGGGCAACATCGATGAGGTAGCGGAAGCGCAGCGCCTCCTCACGCAAGCCGAAATCGACGACGCGCTGGCCCGCCTCGGCATCTGGCGCGGGTTGCTGGGAGTGGCGGCCGCGGCCGGAGACATTCAGCCATTTCTGGCGGAGGCAAGTCAATAACATGCGTCTTGTCTTAGCCGCGCTTAGCAGACCGATGACGGTGGTGGTGGCCCTCATCGCCATTGCCCTCTGTGCCGTGCTCGCAATCGAACGCATGCCGGCGGACATCTTTCCCCAGGTCGGAGACCCCGCCATTTACGTGGCGCAGCCCTACGGCGGCATGGACCCGGCCCAGATGGAAGGTTACCTGACTTACTACTACGAGTATCACTTCCTCTACATCACCGGCATCGATCACGTCGAGAGTAAGAGCATTCAGGGCGCGGCGCTCATGAAGTTAGTGTTTCACGAGGGCACTAACATGAGTCAGGCGATGTCCGAGACCGTCGGCTATGTGAACCGCGCCCGCTCCTTCATGCCTCCTGGAACGGTGCCGCCCTTCATCACGCGTTTCGACGCCGGCAGCGTCGCTGTGGGCATGTTGGTTTTCAGCAGCGCGACCCGCACGCAAGGCGAGATGCAGGATTTCGCGATCAACCGGGTGCGGCCGCTCTTTGCCACGCTCCCCGGCGTTTCCGCGCCGCCGCCGTTCGGCGGAAACCAGCGGACCATCGTCATCACGCTGGATCCCGACAAGCTCCAGCAGTACCGCATCTCGCCCGAAGAGGCCATTGCCGCCGTCGGCAAAGCCACTCTGGTGATGCCGTCGGGCAACATGTGGACCGGGAAGGTGGAACGCATCGCCCGGACCAACGCCGCTCTGGGCGGCGATCTTTCCGAGTTACTGGGCACGCCCATACGCCCGGTTTCCGGCGCCACCGTCTTCCTGCGCGACATCGGAACCATCGAGAACGGCACCGATCTCATCACCGCCTACGCGCACGTCAACGGCAAGAGGACCGTCTATATTCCCGTCACCAAGCGCTCGGACGCCTCTACACTCGCCGTCATCAACGCCGTCAAAGCGGCCATCCCCGACTTCAAGAAGGTGGTGCCCGACGATGTAGATGTCAGCTTGCAATTCGACCAGTCGCCATACGTCACTAATTCCATCCGCGGCTTGGTTCTCGAAGGACTGCTCGGCGCGGCCCTGACCGGGTTGATGGTGCTGATCTTCCTCCGCGACTGGCGCAGCGCGCTGATCGTCGTCACCAATATCCCGTTTGCGCTGCTCAGCGCCGTGGTTCTGTTGTGGGCCGCGGGCCAGACCATCAACATCATGACGCTGGGCGGGCTGGCGCTGGCGGTGGGAGTCCTGGTTGACGAGGCCACCGTCGAGATCGAGAACATTCACACCCAGATGCTTCCCGGCGTGTCCCGCGCGCGGGCGGTGGTGGAGGCGTGCAGCCGCACCGCCATGGCCCGCCTGCTTTCCATGTTTTGCATCCTTGCCGTCTTCGTTCCGTCATTCTTCATGATCGGTGTGGGCCGGCAACTTTTCGTTCCGCTCTCGCTGGCAGTCGCGTTCTCGATGATCGCTTCCTATCTGCTCTCGAGCAGCCTGGTTCCGGTGTTTTCGACGTGGCTCATGCGGGAAGCCCACCGTGGCGAAGAGCGGCGCCTGCGCGGGTTCTACGCACGATATCTCGACGCGGTGCTGTGGCTCCGGTGGCCAATGGTTCTCACCTACCTGGCCGTTTCCGTCGGGGTGTTCTACACCCTGCTGCCGCGCATGGGAACGGAAGTCTTCCCCGATGCCAATGCTCCGCTCTTCCGCATCCGGCTGCGGGCGCCGGCGGGCACGCGCGTCGAGGAGACCGAGCGCACGGTCCTGCACGCGCTGGATGTCATTCGTCGCCAAGCCGGCGCAGCGAACGTCGCGATCACCAGCGACTTTGTCGGTGTGGTGCCCTCCAGCTACCCGGTGGATCTGATCCACCTGTTCACCAGCGGGCCGCAGGAAGCCGTCATACAGGTGGCACTCAAGCCCGACGCTCCGCGCGGGGAACCGTTGCGCGAACGGTTGCGGGAAAGCCTGCGCCGCGAGCTGCCCGGAACGCAAATCTCGTTCGAGGCCGCCGATATCGTCAGCCAGGTGATGAGCTTTGGATCGCCCACCCCCATCGAGGTCGCCGTCCAGGGAATCAGCCTGCAGGACGATTACGCCTACGCTCAAAAGGTGCAAGCCCAAATGGCGAAGTTGTCGTTCCTGCGCGATTTGCAGTTCGCCCAGGAACAGAACTTTCCGACGCTCGACATCAACGTGGACCGCGACCGCGCCGGCCAGTTCGGCTTGACCATGGCCGATGTGGCGCGATCGGTGGTCCCCGCCACCTCCTCATCGCGGTTCACCGACCCCAACTACTGGCGCGATCCGAATTCCGGCAACGCTTTCCAGATTCAGGTGGAGCTGCCTCAAAACCGCATCCAGAGCGTCGAACAGGTCGGCAATCTTCCGGTGATGAAGGGTGGGCAATCGGAACCGCGGCTTACCGACATCGCGGGCTTGAAGCTCGGCGTCATGCCGGGGTTGATTGAGCGCTACAACGGCCAGCACGTCGTCAGCCTGACGGCCAACATCCATGGGTTGACCCTGGGAGAAACGGCGCAGAAACTGAACCAGGCGCTGGCCGGCGCCGGGCCGCCGCCCAGAGGCGTCACGGTCAAGCTGCGCGGCGAGCTTCCACCGCTCGAGCAGACCATCTCCGGGTTGCGGATTGGTTTGCTGCTGGCCATCCTGGTGATCTTTCTTCTGCTCTCGGCTAACTTCCAGTCGATGCGGCTGGCGCTGGCCATCATTTTGACCATCGCCGCGGTCCTCGGCGGCGTCCTCCTCATGCTCCTCGCCACCGGCACCACTCTGAACGTTCAGTCTTTCATGGGAGCGATTATGGCCATCGGGATCGCGGTGGCCAACTCGATTCTGCTGGTCACTTTCGCCGAACGCTCGCGCCGCGAAGGCCGGCCGCTCCTCGAGGCTATTCGGGAAGGCGCTGGCAGCCGCCTGCGCGCCATCCTCATGACTGCGGCGGCCATGATCTTCGGCATGGCGCCCATGGCCATCGGCTTCGGCGAGGGCGGCGCGCAATCGGCGCCGCTCGCCCGCGCGGTCATCGGCGGACTCATCGCCGCGACGTTCACCACTCTCACCATCCTGCCTTCCATATACGCAGTTTTGCAGCGCAAGGCTTCCGTTACTTCCCCATCGCTTAATCCGATGGACCCTGCGAGCCGATATTATGATGCGACTTAAGAATTCTCTTGTTCTGGCGTGTGTGACCATTGCCCTTGCGCAAACCAGCGAGCTTGCGCCGGTGGTTTCGAAGCCCATATCGCGGACCATCGATCTGCCCGGCGAGCTGCTGCCGTTTCTGAGTGTCTCGCTGCACGCCAGGGTGCCGGGCTATGTCGAGCGCGTTCTGGTGGACCGCGGCAGCATGGTGAAACAGGGCGACCTTCTGGTCGAGTTAAGCGCGCCCGAACTGAAGGCCCAGATTGCCGAAGCCGAATCCAAAGTGCAGGCGGCGGAATCGGACCGCCGGCAGGCAGAAGCGCAACTGGCCGCCCTCCAGAGCACCTACGAGCGTCTCAAGAAAGCTGCGGAGACGCCCGGAGCGGTGGCCGGCAACGAGCTGATTCTGGCGGAAAAGCAGGTGGATGCAACGCAAGAACTGGTGCGCTCCCGCCGCCAGGCCGCCAGTGCCGCGCAGTCGGTGGTCGAGGCGCGGAAGGAACTGGAAGCTTATCTGACCATCACCGCGCCGTTCGATGGCGTGGTGACCGATCGCTTCGTGCATCCCGGCGCGCTGGCCGGCCCCGGCGCGGACACGCCGCTGCTGGTCGTCCAGCAGGTGGCGC
Source organism: Bryobacterales bacterium (assembly GCA_963768385.1). Taxonomy (GTDB): domain Bacteria; phylum Acidobacteriota; class Terriglobia; order Bryobacterales; family Bryobacteraceae; genus Fen-178. Next base: position 397,882 of record CAVYHQ010000006.1, on the reverse strand, counting down.
ATCTGCGGCTGGTGGTTCCGGTCCCCGAGGAGGACGTTGGCGGGATCGCACAGGGTGCCAGTGTGCCGTTTCGTGTGCCGGCCTACCCGGAACGGAAGTACACCGGCACGGTTGCGCGCATCGCGCATGCGCTCGATCCCAAGACCCGCACCATGGCGGTGGAGCTCGACGTGTTCAATCGCGACGGCTCGCTCGCGCCCGGCATGTATCCGGCAGTCGGTTGGCCGGTCCGCCGTTCCCGTCCCGCTCTTTTCGTGCCCAGGACGAGCGTTGTGACCACTACCGAGCGCACCTTCGTCATCCGCAATCAAAGCGGCCGCGCCGAGTGGGTAGACGTGAAAAAGGGAGCGGCCGAAGGCGACCTCATCGAGGTGATCGGCAACTTGCGCCCCGGCGAAATGGTGGTCCGGCGCGCCACCGACGAAGTGCGGGAAGGCGCGGCCATACCTCACTGAACCGACACTGTGATGCCGCTCTGGGTCATGTTTCCGCCGGCCGAGACCTGAATCGACAGCGCGCCCGACGGCACATTGGCGGGAATCAGCACATTGAGCTGCATCACCCCCGCTACTAGGCCCGGCGCTTCTCCGGCGTACGTATAGAGAGCCGTTTGGCCGTTGATCCATACCTGGATCAGTTGTAGCGGCGCCGGTGTCACCTGCGGAGGCGGCAGGTTCGCGATCGTAATCGCGCCCGTGATTCCCTGCGGGCTGGTCTGGCCCTCGCCCGTCATGAACACTTGTACGATGCTGCCCTTGGCCGCGGGATGGCTCGACCCGTTCAGGCTGTTGTCCTGGTTCAGGATCGCTCCCGGGCCGGTGCCCGACGAGTTCTGTGCAAACAGGCCCGGGGCCGTAACCGCCAAGGTCACTTGGTCCGTGTTGGATGTCTGGCCCGCATAGTTGATCCACACCGCGGGGTTGGCAACGAGCGCCATCTCATACGGCACCACCGCCGATACCTGTGTGCGGCTGGCGTAGATCATCGGAGCAGCGACGCCACTGAACAACACCTGCACGCCGCCGATAGTGGTAGCCAGCTTGCCGGTGGACGGGTCCGTGGTGGCGTATGCCGGGGTGGCCGGTCCAATGCCCGTGCCGAAGATGGTAACCACCTCGCCCGGCGAAACCGGCCCGCCGATGTAGCTTGCCGCGTTCACCATGCTCATGAGGGTGGGCGTCTGAGCTGTCAGCGCGGCCGGCGTCAAAACGCGGATGCGGTTGTTATCACGGTCGGCGACATAGACGTTGCCGGCCGAGTCCATGGCGACGCCGGTGGGGTGGCTCAACTGGGAACTGGTAGCTGGGGCGTTGTCGCCGCTGAAGCCATACGTGCCGTTTCCCGCCACGGTGGTGATCACCCCGTTCGACACCTTGCGGATGCGGTTGTTAAGAGTGTCGGCGATGCACAGGTTGCCGGCCAAGTCCACGGCGACGCCTTCGGGATTGAACAATTGGGCGGTGGCGGCCGGGCCGTTGTCGCCGCTGAAGCCATACCCTCCGTTTCCCGCCACGGTGGTGATCACCCCGTTCGAGACTTTGCGGACGCGGCTGTTACCGGTGTCGGCGATATAGAGGTTGCCAGCGGAGTCCACGGCGACGGCGGTGGGACTGAACAACGAGGCGCTGGTGGCTGGGCTGTTGTCGCCGCTGCTGGGGCCATGCATCCCAGTTCCCGCGACGGTGGTGATGACCCCATTCGAGACTTTGCGGATGAGCTGATTATAGGTGTCGGCGATGTAGAGGTCGCCAGCAGAGTCCACGGCGACGCCTTTGGGAGAGTACAACTGGGCGCTGGTGGCCGGGAAGTTGTCGCCGGTGGGAGTGAGGCCGTACGTCCCGTTTCCCGCCACGGTGGTGATCACCCCGTTCGAGACCTTGCGGATGCGGTTATTAAAAGCGTCGGCGATGTACAAGTTGCCGGCTGAGTCTAAGGCGACGCCTTCCGGATCGGACAACTGGGCGCTGGCGGCCGGGCCGTTGTCGCCGCTGAAGCCTGGCGTGCCGTTTCCCGCCACGGTGGTGATTACGCCGTTCGAGACCTTGCGGACGCGGTTGTTAGAAGAGTCGGCGATATAAACGCTGCCATCGGAGCCGGCGGCGACCCCGTGGGAAGCGTACAACTGGGCGCTGGTGGCCGGGCCGTTGTCGCCGCTGAAGCTGGGCATCCCGTTTCCCGCCACGGTGGTAATAACCCCGTTCGAGACCCTGCGGATGCGGCTGTTGGCAGAGTCTGCGATGTACAGGTTGCCGGAAGAGTCCACGGCGATGCCCATGGGACTGTTCAACGAGGCGCTGGTGGCCGGGCCGTTGTCGCCACTGTAGCCTGGCGTGAAGTTGCCCGCCACGGTGGTGATCAGTCCGTTTGAGATCTTGCGGATGCGGTTGTTAAAAGTGTCGGCGACGTAAAGGTTCCCGGCAGAATCCACGGCGACGCCCATGGGATTGATCAACGAGGAGCTGGTGGCGGGGACATTGTTGTCGCCGATGGACGAGCCGCCCCCCGCCACGGTAGTGATGATCCCGCCGGCGATCTTTCGGACGCGGTTGCTATCGGTGATGTAGAGGTTGCCGCCAGAATCCACGGCGACGCCAGTGGGAATGTACAACTGAGCACTGGTAGCCGGGCCGTTGTCTCCCAAGCCAGACGAGCCCCCGCCGGCCACAGTGGTGATCACCCCGTTGGATACCCTGCGGATGAGGCCGTAACCGAAGAGAGCGCTATCGACGAGGTAAAGGTTGCCGTTAGAATCCACGGCGATGCCTCCGGGACCCCACAACTGGGCGCTGGTGGCCGGGCCAGTGTCGAAATAACCAGACGAGCCGCCGCCCGCCACGGTGGCAATCACCCCACCCGAGACCTTGCGGATGCGGGCGTTTCCCGAGTCGGCAATGTACAGGCTGCCGGCGGAGTCCACGGCGACCCCAAGGGGGTTGTTCAACTGCGCGCTGGTGGCGGGGCCGTTGTCACCGCTGAAGCCTTGCGTCCCGTTGCCCGCCACCAGCGTCAAGACACCGGTTGTGGCGTCCAATCGCAGGACACTGTCTTGATCGACGAAAAACACATTGCCCGCGTGATCGGCCGCGATATACCGAGGCGCTGCGTAGCCCAGGCTGGCGGAAGTTCCTGAAACGTTAACCGGCAGCCCGCCGCCGGCAAATGTCGATATGGTGTAGGTCTGAGCCCATGCGGAACAGCATAAGATCGTGGTGAGAACAAGAATGGAACGGGTACGCATTCTTGGAAAACCTCGTGGTGCGGACGCAGACCTGCTAATAGCTTAGCACCACCACCGAGCGCACCTTCGTCATCCGCAATCAAAGCGGCCGCGCCGAGTGGGTAGACGTGAAAAAGGGAGCGGCCGAAGGTGACCTGATCGAAGTGATTGGCAACTTGCATCCTGGCGAGATGGTGGTCCGCCGCGCCACCGATGAATTGCGGGAGGGCGCTTCCATTCCAGCGCCGGCGAAATAGTGGACCTGCGCAGGGCCGCTCCACGTAGTAGCGGCAGGCTGGTCGCTTTCGCCACCGCCCGATTGGCCGCGGCCGAGCCGCCGGCGTTTCCCTCTAGATCTGGGAAGGACCACTGTGTCACACTGCTGGACATGGCACGGCTCTGCCTGGTTGCCGCCCTGGCGCTGGTGCTTTTCGTGTGGCTGGCCCGCGAGGTGACGCGAGGCGATGCCATGCGCCTGGACACGCCCATTCGCAACGCCGTTCACGCCAGGTCCTCGCCGCCGCTTACCGCCACGATGCGCGGCGTGTCGCTATTTGGCTCGGAGGTTGCGCTGGTGCCGCTCGGGGTCGCTCTGGTTGGGTGGCTGGCGGCCGCGAAACGAAGACGCGCGGCGGTGGTGTTTGCAGTGGCGGCCTTGGGCGCGGAAGCTCTCGATCAAATCTTGAAGTTGCTGTTCCACAGGCTGCGGCCCGAGCCTTTCTTCGGACTTGCTCCACCTGTGACCCACAGCTTTCCCAGCGGCCATGCCATGGTGTCGTGTTGCTTCTTTGGCGCGCTGGCGGCGATTCTAGCCGCGCGGGGCGCCCCCTGGGCCCGGTCGCGCGCCAGGAGAATGGCGATTTTCGCCGTCGCGGCATTGCTCGTGGGCCTGATCGGATTTTCGCGCGTGTACCTGGGCTTCCACTATCCGACTGATGTGCTGGCGGGCTACGCCGCGGCGGTCATCTGGCTGGCGGTGGTGCGCGCCGCTTCGTACGGATCGTGGCTTTTGATGTAAGCTATTGGGGATGCAACAAATCGGCGAGCGCGGGGGTGCGGCGTCCGCTGCCTCTCCGCCCGGCGTGTCCGGCATCTTGCCATGGTTGCAGGCTCTGTGGTCGGGTGAATGGGCGCGACGGTGCGGTCCGTTGGCCGCCGTCGGGCTGGTGCTGTTTATCGGAGCGGTCACCGCCTCGATCGGAGCCATCCACGCGCGATTGTACGGCCACGACATCTTCTTTCTCCTGGATAACGGGTGGAGAGCGCTCCACGGCGAGCGAGTTCACGTGGATTACTCCAGCGCTTGGGGGCCGGTGACCTTCCTGCTGGTGGCGGCCGGACTGGCGGTTTCCGGCGGCAGCGTGGCCACCATCAGTTATGTGAACGCTTTCGTGGCGTCAGTGGCCGGCTTGTGGGCCGCATGGCTCGCGGCCGGAAGATCCCGGACCATGACGGCCGTGGCGTTCTCCGGCTTCGTCGCTCTCCTGGTCGCGCCTCCGTTCGCCCTGGGCGATCCGCCCATGGGGACGTCCCATGGCATGGTGTACAACCGCTACGGTTACGCTCTGTTGACGATCATCATGCTGGAGTGTTTTCTGCCGCCCGCCGAGGATCGCCAGACGCGCCGCCGAGGATGGATCGAACCGATTCTGACTGGCTGCGCGCTGGGCCTCTTGCTGTTCCTGAAGGCCTCCTATTTTCTGGTTGCGCTGCCTCTTCTGGGAGCTTTGTCCTTGTTCCGGACGCCCAGCGGGCGGCGTGCGCTCCTGGGCGCCGGCGGCTTCCTCGGAACGGTTTTTCTCTTTCTTGCATACTTGCGTTTCGATGTGGGCGCGATGTGGAACGATCTGTTCGCCGCCGCCGCGGCGCGAAGCGGCAGCCTTGGTTTGCGGCACAGAACCGTGGACCTGCTGACCGGAGGCATCGTCCGCGCGGTCCTGCTGGGAGCCATGACTTTCTGGTATCACCGGTCATCCCGTCCTGCGGCAGCCGGGGAGCCGCTGTGGCGCAGGTGGCGCTATCCACTCACTGCCGTGTTGGTGGTGGTTGCCGACACCCTGTTGATTATGACCAACGCGCAGCTATTGTCATACCCCCTCACGGCTGCTTTCGCGATGGTGTTGCTGCTGTCGATCAAGCCCGTCCCGCGTTCGTCCGCATCCGCGAGTTCGAGTGAGGCGCGCCTGTTTCTGGTCCTCACCGCGGTGTTGCTGGCCGTGCCCATGGTCCTGGTGCAGGTCCTGGGCCTGGGCTATGCATTCCTCGAGTCGCGAGTCCACCCCGATCCGCCGGGCATACTGCGATTCGAGTCGCCGCGGTTGCATCCGCTCGTACTGTACGATGTCCCGCCCAACGATATCGACAGATACTCCAACGGCCGCGAATATGTCTCCAGCTTGAACGACGGAATCCGATTGCTCGCCGCGCGCACGCGTCTGGACGAGAAGATCGCGACCCTGGACATGTTCAATCCGTTCTCGTATGCCCTGGGCCGGGAGCCCATCCGGGGCGGCATCGCCGCCGCCGTATACCGGTACACGCTGGATGATCGGCATCACCCCTCGCCCTCCCGGTTCTTCGCGGACGCCGCGGTGGTGATGGTGCCGAAGTATCCCGCTTCGCCGCCCATCTTTTACGATGGTTACCGTAAGATCTACGAGCCGGGGCTGGCGAAGGAGTTCCGTTTCGAGGCCGAATCTTCCAGGTGGCGGCTGTACCGGCGAGCCGCAAGGCAGGACGCGTCTTCCGTTTCGAGCGTCCGAACTGCGGGTCTATACTAATGCCCCCGGCGACCGCCGAAAACTCGCCTGTCCCGGCGGCCCGGCCCGCCACCGGGAAGCGCCCGGCTTTGACCCGGTTTCGAGCCATGATGTGGGGAGCGCTCTTTCTCGCCGCCGGGCTCTTGGACTATGTCCTCGGCATTTTACTCGCGTCCGTGCGTCATCCGTTGGCCGCGTGGCTGCCGGCGCGGGAGATCAGCCTCTTCATGATCTGGTACGGCGGCATACCGGTCATGGCCGGCATGCTTCTGGTCGCATTCGAGGTTGTGGTACTCGTGCCTCTAAAACGGCGCACCACCGAAGTTCCGTTCGACGCCGTCCGGGAACGCCGCGTGACGGCGGTCCTCACCGCCTTCAACGACGAGAAGAGTATCGGCGCCGCGGTGCGGGACTTCTCCGCGCACCCCTTGGTGCGGCGGGTACTCGTAATCGACAACAACAGCCGCGATGCCACGGCCTGCCGCGCCCAGGAGGCCGGCGCGACTGTCATCGTCCATCGGGAACCCGGCTACGGCCAGTGCGTGTTCCGGGCGCTCAGCGAGGCTTCCGCCTGCCCCGACACGGAGCTTACGCTGCTGTGTGAAGGCGACTGCTCCTTTCGCGCCTTCGACATCGATAAATTCATGGCCTACCTCCCGCACGCCCAGATCGTCAACGGCACGCGGATCGTAGAGCAGTTGCGCAGCCCGCGGACCCAACTGACCACTTTCATGTATTACGGCAACTTCGCAGTGGGCAAACTGCTCGAGTTGAAACACGTCGGCCGCGGCACGCTGACGGACGTCGGCACCACTTACAAGCTGGCTCGCAACTCGGCCCTGGCGAGGCTGCTGCCGCATTTGAATCCCGAGATCAACCTGGAGTTCAACGCCCACTTCCTGGACACGGCGCTCGATCTCGGGATCGCGGTGGTGGAATGCCCTGTGACATTTCACCCGCGCATCGGCGAGAGCAAGGGCGGCAACCGCAGTAACTGGCGCGCCATTCAAGTCGGACTGCGCATGACGGCGGGCATCATTTTCGGGTGGAAGCCGCCGAGACGGAGCCGGATCGGCCTTAATTACAGCCTCGTCAGAGGAATCTGTGGGTCACTGATGTGTTCGAATCCAAAAGGCGTCAGCCCACCCAGCCCGAGGGCCGGCCGGTAGATCAAGCCGATGTCGAAACCTCGCTGACGATCCGGTTCCGCTGGCGTTCCATGGCTTCGAGGCAGACGGCCAACACGACCATCGCGGCGGCCAGGTACATCACGCTATCGAACCGCGCCCCCACGATTGCGTAAACCGTTCCCGCGACCGCGAGTGCCACACACGCGGCTACACTCGAGGTCGAAAAGACTTGCTTAAGAGCGGCCGCCCCTCGACGCCAGGCGACCCACGCACCGATCACCAACGCCGCCAGAAGCACGCCCTGCCAAGTGGTTGTCATCGGAACGTTGATAATGGCGTGAGCAGTGATCGACGGAATCAGCGACCGCGTCCACGCGAACACCACTCCGAGCCCGATCGCGAGCATGAGGAGGCTCACGATCATGCCGGCGCTGTACGCGTTGGGTATTTGATACTGAGTGTGCGCGAAGGTAAAAAGACAAGCGGTTCCAATGATCGCCGGACCATCTCCCCAATCCTCCGCCAGCCGCCGCTGACAGTATCCACGAAAGAAGAGTTCCTCGACAACGGGGATGAGCGCCCAGCTGCAAACCGCCAAGAACAGCCAAAACTCCCAACGTCGCCAAGACATGTCAAAAAGCGCCTGCCGCCACGCCGCCGTCTCGCCGAGCGGGCGGATGGCGTTAATCAGTGCGATGGTCGCGACAGGCCATGCCGACAAGGCGACGGTTCCGAGCCCGGCGAGAAGCAAAGCCACCCAGGAGCGACCTGCCCTAGTAAGGCCATAGGACGCCGGACCTCGCCGCCGATACCACCAGTTGATCGGGAAAACGAGCAAGAAATAGCCGGCGTATTGGAACATCAGCAACACAAACATTTGGCGCGATGCCGTAATCAAATCGGCATCGGTAGTGTGGACACTCAAGTTGTTAAGAGGATTCGTGACGGATATGCCGATCAGCCGGCGCAGCCCCCACATCACGAGCGGACCGGCGAGGCTCACTCCCAGCACTTCAAGTAGGGCAGCTGCACGTCGACGCGTCTGGCCGTTCATCAAGCAGAGTATACCTTTTTTGCGAGAGGGCACGCTGCCTGCGCCAGCACCGGGCACTCATTCTCAACTATTTCCGGGCTCAAAAGCTGATTTCCAGTGAGGTCGTGAAGGGCTTGAACGACAAGGCTAAAGTCACCATGAGAAAATCCTACGGCCTTCGCACCGGCCAAAGGCTGTCGAGACGGGACGGCGAGCCCGCGTCTCGGCCGGTTATGGTGGAGGTTTCGCCGCCACTCTCGTCGCGCCATGGAACTGATCACGATTCTAAACCGCTGCCATCGTTTCCGAGGTTTTGTCCACCAGCAAGCCCACTTCAGTGCCGACAAGAAGAGCATCGAAGTGGCCGTACGACCGCGCAAGGGCTCGGCCGCCGTCTGCTCGCGTTGCCATTTGCCCGCGCCCGGCTACGATCAACTCGCCGAACGGCGCTTTGAGTTCATTCCCCTCTGGGGGTTTTTCGTCTTTCTTCTGTACACGATGCGGCGGGTCGACTGTCGCCGCTGTGGCGTTGTGGCTGTAGAAGAAGTTCCCTGGGGCGACGGCAAACGCACACTCACCAAAGCCTACATGCTCTTCCTAGCCCGTTGGGCGCGGCGACTCTCATGGAAAGAGACGGCGGAAGCCTTTCGCACCTCCTGGAACAAGGTTTTCGACGCGGTCGAACATGTTGTCAACTTTGGTCTCGAACACAGGACGCTCGGCCAGATCGACGCCATCGGCGTCGATGAAATCCAGTACTCCAAAGGGCACAAGTATCTGACACTGGTTTATCAGATCGATCTCGGCGTCACCCGTTTGCTTTGGATCGGCAAAGAGAGAACGATCGAGTCCTTTCAGGGATTCTTCACCACCATAGGCGAAGACATCACATCAAGGATCGTGTTCATCTGCTCAGACATGTGGGAACCCTACTTGAAAGTCATCCGTGAGAAATGTTCCGACGCCCTGCATATTCTCGATCGCTTCCATATCGTCGCGAAAATGAACAGGGCTCTCGACGAAGTCCGAGCCGGAGAATCGCGCCGCATGGTGAGCGAAGGCCGGACACCGCTACTGAAGAAGTCGCGCTGGCTGCTGCTCAAGCGCGAAGAAAATCTGAAGGACGAGCAGCGCTTCCGCCTCCGCGACCTGCTCCGGTACAACCTAAAGACCGTCCGGGCTTACCTTCTCAAGGAGGCCTTCCAGCAACTCTGGGAGTATAGCTCGCCCACCTGGGCCGGCAAATTCCTCGACGAGTGGTGCCGGCAAACCATGCGCTCCCGCATCAAGCCCATGAAGAAGATCGCCCGCTCGCTGCGCCAGCATCGGGAGCTGATCCTTAACTACTTCCGGGCTCAAAAGCTGATTTCCAGTGGGGTCGTGGAGGGCCTGAACAACAAGGCCAAAGTCACCATGAGAAAATCCTACGGCTTTCGCACCTACCGGGTGCTCGAACTGGCCCTCTATCACTCGCTTGGCAAGCTGCCCGAGCCGGAATCAACCCACGATTTCTTCTGACGAGTCTAATTACAAAACCTTCCCGTACGTGATGCCGGATTGTGCGCCGGCCGTCAGAGTACGGATGCCCATGTGTCCGGCCTGGTCCAAGACCACCTGGTACAGAGGCAAGTCGCGCTCCTTTACCACATAGCTGCCGAGTTGCAAGAGCCGCGAATCCTCGTAGGTCGAGACCACCATCGGATTCTGGGCCACGGCTCGAATCCGGAACTGTGCGGTGGAAGGCTCGTAGTTGGCGTAGCTGTAACACCGGCCCAGACAGGCGCGGTCGATCATGTGGGACAGAGCGTTGACGCGGAGCGTGGGATCGTCGATCGCACTCACCACCCGCTGCCCAGGCGGCAATTGCGAGACCAGCCGCGTCATCCGGTCTTCGAAAGCGTTCAGAGCGCCCTCATCCCGGTAGAGAAAACCGAAAAACAGGAGCGCCACCACCCCCATCGCGTAGCGGTGGTATGCGCGCATCGGCGCCGCCGCCAGCAACGCACACAGGCAGACGCCCACGGCCAGAGACATGCGCTCGGCGATGTATACCAGCGCGTGGTTGTAACCGGGAATCTCCAACCTGGTGGGGACCAGGAAGACTCCCGCCGCGCTAAGGACGCCAAGCTGGAACGGGAGGCTCGATACCACGCTGCGGGCTCCGGACGCGCGGAGCAATCGCACCAACAGCAGCACCCAAACCAGCAGCAATCCGAGGAAAGGCACGACATACTTGGCATCGAAGACCCAAAGCTGGTCGGTTCCCGTGATCATCACGATCTGTTGCGGCAGCCAGATGTAGGACATCATGCCGGTAACCACGGCGCGCGCCGCCACCATCGCCGCCAGAGATGCGGCCATCAGGATCGCGCGCCTTGGGGGCGTCATAGGGCGGGCCAGCCACAGGTACGCCAGCAGGGCAAGGGTCCAGGCCACTGGCAGCCCGTGGGCCACGTACGCGAGGATCAAAACGGGGACCGCGGCAGCCACTCGCCGGGGCTTCCATTCCCATGCCAGAGCCAGAGCCCAGAAGCACAACCCGAGGCTCACATAAAAGTCGAACAGGCCCATGTGCAGCACCCAGCCGTATGCCAGCATGACGATGGCCGGCATCAGGCCCCAGGCGCGGCGGCCCGACACCACCGAGACGAAGGCAAAGGCCCCCCAGATGAACGTCAGCACCGCCAGCGAAACTGAAATCCGCTGTGCCGCTTCCGCCCCGAGGGTCTTGAAAAGCCCGCTCAGCATGAGATCGAAAAGAACATTGGTCGTCTGGGGAACGATCGCCAGGCCCGGGGCTCGCCCGCTTTCGATCAACTGTGCCAGCCAGGCGTTATAGATGTGGCTGGAGAGGTCGCCCAACTGCAAGCGCGATTGCCAGTAGCAGGGGACCAGCAGCAAAAGGGAAGCCAGCACATACAGTAGCGCCGGGCCCAGCGGGCACCCCCTTGCCGCCGGTGTCGCGATCTTGGAATGCTTTCGCATGGCTGTGAACTAACGCGCGGGACTTCCCGGCTCCGGTGGGAAGTACCACAACCAGATGGATTTGCCCACCTTCTCCGTGGGCTTGATGCGGTCCGGCCACACCGTCACTAGGGGATACGAGTCCCACAGCCCGAGGCGCCTCTGTTTTAAGACCGTCAAGCTGACGGCGTTCCAGCCGGGAGAAGGATTCAGCACATCCATGTGCATATCGATGGGCGGGAAACCAAACTCCTTCTCGAAGTCCGTGACCTGGAGCGGAACCCAGGTCAACTGCCGCGCGCCGGCCTCGTGCAACCGCGTGGCGAGGCGTTTGATATCCTGCCCCCAGTCCAGGTCGGAATCCACCAGGATGTTCTCCGGTTTACCGCCGGCGAATTCATTGAAATAGGCCAGGTAATCCGGGTGACTCAGAAGGGAAGAGCCGGCCAGCCAGACCATCAGCACGGCGACGACGATCGGGACCCACTTCCGCGCGCGCCGCAGTTCCAATAAGTGCATCGCGGCGGCGGCCGCCAAAAGGGAGAATCCGATATAGACGGGGAGGATATGACGAACGCCGATATTGATGTGAGTGAACAAGCCCACCAGCACAATGCCGGCCGAAAACGCCAGCGGAGGCCCGGCGCGCCGGAACCACTGCCGTTTCCCAACCGTGAACGTCACGCCGCCGGCGAGCAGAAGCAGAAAAGCAATCGGCGTCTTTACGGCAACCACCACAGGATAGAAATACCAGAAGCCCGTATTGCTGCGCTGTCCCAGCAGAAAACTGGGGTGTCCTTCGGCGTTATGCCGCATCACGTCCTGAATGCCTTGATAGAGTTCCGGCGCGGGCACCTTGCCGAAGGAGAAGCGGTAACCGGCCCACATCAGCAGGCAAGCCACCAGCACCGCCAGGCCGAGCGACGGTAGCCTTCTCCACGCGGCGCTGAGCAGCCAGCCCGGTTGGGGACGCTCGGTGACGAAATACCAGGCCAGCGCCAAACCCACGCCGGCGGGAAAGAACGCCAGCATGGAAAACTTCGAAAGCATGGCCAGGCCGGTGCTTGCGCCGAACAGCGCGGCGTGAGCCAGGGTGGGATTCTCCACCCAAATCAATGCGCCAAGAAACGCGGCTCCCAGGAAAGCCGTAAGCGCCATATCGGTTGTGGCCAGGCCGGCGTGGGCCAGGACCGGCGGAAGAAAGCTGAACAGAAAGACGGCCACCACCGCCACGGACGAACTGAAATAGCGCCGCCCCCACCCGTACACCACCAGGCACGCGATCCAAAAGAACGGCAGAACCCCCAGGCGCGCCAGCTCGAGCGTCAGATCGTAGTGGTGCCCGTAATAGAGGATGGCGAGACCCTCATGAGTCATCGAAGTGAGATCCACCCGTGGCGTGTTCTGGCACCGGATGCCGAGCAGATAGGGGCCCAGGGCCGTTGCCACTCGGGCCAGCGGAGGATGCTGCGGCTCCCACTGGTAGACGCCCTTGTCCAGCCACTCCATGCCGCAGGCAATGTGGGCGGGCTCGTCGTAGGTGTGGCTGAAGACCGTGTAGGTGGCGATAATCCGGATGGATGCAACAAGAACCAAGGCCACGGAATCACACTCCTTACTTATTTCTTTTTCCATTTTCACATCCTTTCTTTTTTTTTTTTATTTTTTCATTTTTTTTTATACTTCTCTTTTTTATTCTATTTCTTTTATTTCTATTACTTTTCATTCTTACTCTAATATTTTTAACATCTTTTCTTTACTATACTTTTATATCTCCTCCATCACTTTTCCTTTATCTAAAACTACATATTACTTTAACAATCCAGCCTACATAGCCAATATGATACAATAGACATTTCACACCTCCCGGTCAAGACATCTCATATCTATGCTGATCGACCTACCGATAGATGTGCAGATCTCCGAATATTATCTCGATGATCCGGCCATGGCGTTCCAAGACGCCCTTCCCGGACTGCCAGCGGTGAGGAGACCGGAACTGCCGTGACCTGGGGCGCTCCGCGGCGCTTCTGCTGCTTCACTGACACCTCGATTCGAATCTAGCATGGTGAACCGCGAGGCAGCCCTCACCTCACGGAACCTGGCTCGGAAAGTCGGGATGCCAGACCATTATTTTCTTTATTCCAATCTGTTTTTTTTTTTTATGCCGTTTCACCATCCACACGGCAATATTTATCCGCCCCTTCATCCTTTACAGGTTGTGGGCGGCATTGCAGTCTCGATTCAACCTCGTTGACTGCGTTGCTGGAACAAGCGCGCCGGCGTGGATACCATCCAGCGCGTTCGGAGAGAGTGCTAGCGCTTGCCCGAGGTCCGGCATAGTGGCCCGCAAGACCGTTTACGAAAACGTGCCCATCAAGCCACAGCGCGTTTTCAGATCGTTTCTTCCCAAACTCTTCATGCGATAACCCGTAGACTGAGATTGCGGAACAGCCGCCGGGTGCAACTGCATCTCCGGGCACTCTGGCTACGAGTTGCCAGCGGCTATCGTCGCCTAAGTTGCTTTTCCTTTCTATCCTGCTGTGGTGGTGGTGGGAGACGCCGGTTTCCTGTTCATGTCGGAAGAACTGGCCATGGCCGGACAGCATTAGATCCCGTTACGGTGATCGTGGTGAACAATGGCTACCTCGGTCTGATCCGTCATAATCAGAAGTACGCTTACGCTTCGAACACGGAGTCAGCCTGTGGTACCGCGTGGGAGGCGTCTACCCGTATAACGTCAAGCTGGTGGAGGCGTTTGCGGAAGAGGCGAGCGGTCACGGATGCCGGGATCTGAAGGCGCTTTCACCAGGGGGATCGAGTCTCCGGTGCCGTATCTGGTGGATGTGATCGTCGAACGCGAATGCGACTGCTCGATAGGAGCCTCCATCGACGCCTTACTCTAGTTCTTATTTAATTCTCTCTTTACTATAAAAAAAAAAAAAAAAAATACCTTATTACGTCGCAAGGGCTTGGATCAGGAATCCGGTCCCGCTCGGAATACTGAAGGCGCTCACCACCCTTTTTCTCTTTTTTTTTCTCTCTCCTCTCTCCCTTTTCTTTCTTTTCTTCCTTTTTTCTTTCTTCTCTTCCCCGCGCGGGATCGACCGGAATCTGCGCGCTGTAAGCAGACCAGATCCGCGCGAGGCAATCCGCACCTGCACCCGGATCGTAGCCGGCTTTCATCAAGGTCAACACAGCCCATATTTGCGCGGCGGTCTCGGTGTTAGTCACCGACAAGCCGAAACCCGGGACGACGCCGGAGGTGGCCATGAAACCGACCATCGCCGTGCGCATGATCAGAAAAGCCAGTGCGGCGTCATTGCTGCCCAGGGTTTCCAGCGCCACCTGGCTGATATGGATTGTCGTGTCCGACGACTGATAAGCGGTCTTGATGGTAGAACCCGAGTCGACCGCAACATTCATTTGAGCGAAGAACTGCAAGACCTGGGCGGCCGTTGCCGTCGTGAAGTTGGCGGAGGCCTGTGCAGCTTCCTCCATGAGCGGGATCACCGCGGCTTTCACCCGCCCGAGTGCATCCGATACCCGGCGGTCATACGGAGGAGGCGATGGCATCTCTCCTTGCGGCAGGGATGACAGGAGACCGTTGCGGGCATTGAGCGCCAAGGCCACGAACGGCGCCGGAGGATTGTCCGTTGACCTGATGGTGACGCTCCCGGCAAAATTCGCGGCCAGACCGCCGATTTGCCCCGAAAGGTTGAACGACGTGTGGGCATTCGGCGCCAGGGTGATGGCCGTGGTCCCGCTGTTATACCCGTTCTGATCGTTGGCGGAGAGCAGCAAATGGATGGTTTGCGTGGTGCTCGGATTCACCAGCGCGATGCCGAGATTGGAGTTGGCGAAGGATTCATAGAAATACGTGGAACCGGTGCCGGTAGCGGCCACGTCCCAGATGGGCGTGCCGTTTTGGCTGGCCTGGTAAAGGACGGTGCCCAACACCGGGACGTTTGACTTAGCCAGCGCCCAGCCCACGACGACCGCACTGGAACTCGCCGAGCTGGCGTAACTAGCGGCGGCGCCCGCGTTTAAGCTCGCCGTAAGGGTGGCCTTCGGTCCCTGCCCGAAGTCCAGCGGCAGCGGCTGCCCATTGTCGCCATAGAAGCTCACCGAAACGGAAGCCGTCGTGTTGCTGGGGTTGACCAGCACCAGCGTTGTGACCCACTTCTGGGAGGGCGCTCCGCCATCCGCGAGTTGCGGGAAGTACAACCGCGTGGAAGCCGAAGAAGGAGAGTAGAGGATCTGTGCTGGGACAGACAGGGGAGCAAACAAAGCCAGCAGGAAAAGCGTGATGCGCATAATCGTCCTTTCGCCGCGTTTTGGCCTCGCGGTCACAAACGATTATACATACAGCCACACACTCAGATCAGGTAATCCTTCATCTCGATGATCACGTTGTTGCAGTGCCCCAGGTCCATATCGCCTTCCCGGAACCAGACACCGGGGACAATGATGCGGACGCGCGATGCCGCCCAGAGCGGCGAACGACAGTAGCAACAGGGCGCGGATTCGCCTCATAGCCGACCTCCTTCCGGTTTAGTACGGGCGCCGGGTCGAAAGAACAAAGGGCAAGCTAAAGCATGCCCCACCCTACTCTACACTCGGTCCGCGGAAGTTGGAATGGTAAAATTGAAGTTTGCGCCCGGAGGAGATCGATGGCTGTGAGACCCCGCCGCCAGGCGGTAGTAGTGGATGTCGGGGGTGTGAAGGTCGGGGGCAAGCACCCCATTGTGGTGCAGTCCATGACCAACACCGATACCGCCGACGCGCCTTCCACCGTGAACCAGGTGATGGCGCTGGCGCGCGCCGGATCGGAACTGGTCCGCGTCACCGTCAACACCGAGCAGGCGGCCGCCGCCGTGCCCAGGATCGTAGACACGCTGGAGCAGTTCGGCGTCCGCGTGCCCATCATCGGCGACTTCCACTATAACGGCCATATCCTTCTGAAGAAGTATCCCGAGTGCGCCCGCGCGCTGGCCAAATACCGCATCAACCCCGGCAACGTGAACATCGGCCGCAAGACCGACGACAATTTCCGCACCATGATCGAGGTGGCCATCGAGAACCACAAGCCGGTGCGCATCGGCGTGAACTGGGGGTCGCTCGATGCGGCGCTGCTGACCCGCATGATGGATGAGAATTCGAAGTCACCCCAGCCGAAGGACGCGCGTGAAGTGACGCTCGACGCCATGGTGGCGAGCGCGGTGGAATCGGCCCGGGCCGCGGAACGTCACGGGCTGGCCCACAACCGCATCATTCTCAGCGCTAAGGTGAGCGGCGTCCAGGACCTGATCGACGTTTATCGCGCCCTGGCGGCCGCCTGCGATTACCCGCTGCACCTCGGCCTGACGGAAGCCGGCATGGGCAGCAAGGGAATCGTGGCCTCCACCGCCGCTCTGGCGCCGCTGTTGCAGGAGGGCATTGGGGACACCATCCGCACCTCGCTGACGCCGCTGCCCAACGGCGATCGCACCGAAGAGGTGACGGTCTCGCAGCAGATTCTGCAATCGCTCGGCATCCGCAGCTTCACCCCGCAGGTGACCGCCTGCCCGGGTTGCGGGCGGACTACCAGCACCTTTTTCCAGGAGATGGCGGACCAGATCCAGACCTACCTGCGGGACCAGATGCCCAAGTGGAAGCCGGATTATCCCGGCGTGGAAGCCATGACCGTGGCGGTGATGGGCTGCGTGGTGAACGGGCCCGGCGAGTCCAAGCATTCCAACATTGGGATCTCGCTGCCCGGCACGTCCGAGGAACCCAAGGCCCCGGTCTACGTGGACGGGCGCCTGCTGACCACGCTCAAGGGCGAGCGTATCGTGGCGGAATTCATCGACATTCTAAATCAGTACGTGACCACGCATTACGCACAGTAATAGCCGTTATGCCGAAACGTTTCACACTCGCGCAAGCTCAGAGCCTGATTCCCCAGGTGGATCGTCTTCTGCGCGAGGCTGTGGCGCTCAAGTCCGAATTCGTCCAGGCCGAGCGCGCGCTCCAGTCCTTCAGCGAGCGGATCATGCTGATGGGCGGCATGATCGTGGACCGCGATCAATTCCTCCAGGCCAAGAGCCGCCGCCAATCGGAGGCCGTGCGCCTGCGCCACGCCGTGGAACAATTGCAGGATCTCGGCTGTCTGGTGAAGGATCTGGATACCGGGCTGGTCGATTTCCCCACGCTCTTCCGCGGCCAGGAGGTGTACCTGTGCTGGAAGCTCGGCGAGCCGTCTATTGAGTTCTGGCACGGCGTGGACGAGGGGTTCCGCGGGCGCAAAACCATCGATCGGGATTTCCGCGATCATCTTGAAGGGGATCGCACCCAGTGAGCTCGCGAGAGACCGAAATCAAGCTGGCGGTTGCCGACGCAAGAACTGCGCGGCGCCTCTTGCGCGCGGCCGGTTTTCGGGTCTCCAAACGCAGAGTTTTCGAAACCAACATGGTTTTCGACACGCCGGAGCTGGGGTTGCGGAGAGCCGCGGCGCTGTTGCGTGTGCGCCGGGCCGGCGGCGTGGCCACCGTCACATACAAGGGTCCGCCCGATGTCGGGCGGTATAAGAGCAGGGAAGAGCTGGAACTGGAAATTTCCGATGCCCGCGCCATGGGCGCCATCTTTGAGCGGCTCGGCCTGGGCCCGGTCTTCCGTTATGACAAGTACCGGACCGAGTACCGCCAGCCCGGCCGCTCGGGAATCGCCACGCTCGACGAGACGCCGGTGGGCGTCTACCTGGAGCTGGAAGGAACCTCGAAATGGATCGACCGCGCCGCGCGGAAACTGGGATTCGCGGAGAAGGATTACATCACCGCCAGCTACGCGCGCTTGTATCTGGACTGGTGCCAACGGAGCGGCGTGAGGCCGTCGGATATGGTGTTCAGTGATCCCGTTCCGTGAGAGATCTCCTAACCGGGCCGAGCGCCCTCATCGCAACGGCAGCTTTCGAACGCGAATGGTCACTTCATCGACCGACACCGCTGCGCCCTTGGCAATTGCGTCCGCACACGCGGTCCACACTCTCCGGATCAGGTCCGCCTGCTGTCTCGAATCTAGCCCTTCCAGCCGAACCAGAATGACTGAAGGGCCACCCGCTTGCGCCAGCGCAAGATGAGCGTGAAAGTCGTGGTCAAGCGTCACACACGCTCGGTCGTTCTGGCGCGCGAACTCCAGAATTTCGGAATCTTCCGCTGTATCTAATCCTGCTTCCAGCACGTGAACGGCGTCCCAGCCCTCTGCGCGCAGCAGAGTTGCCGCAGCCGGCGCCAGACCCTGGTCGAGCAAGATTCGCGTCATGCAACGTGATTCAGGTAGTGAACCTCATCATCCACGGTGGTGGCCGCATAATGGAGTGCTTGCCGAAGGTCTTCCTCTTCAAGGAACGGATACTCGCGGAGAATCTCTTCCCGGTCGCGGTAAGTGGCCAGGATCTCAAGGACCCTTCGCACGGTAATTCGCATTCCACGAATACACGGTTTGCCTCCACACTTGCCGGGTTCGACGGTGATGCGGTCAAATGCGGGATTCTGAGCCATCTATTCCAGTGTACCCGGTTTCCAGTTCAGTGATCCCGTTCCGTGACCAGTTCGGTCACGGCCAGCAAGGCCCGCTGGTAGGGCGAATCCGGGAACTGGTTGATGATCCCCCGCGCCTTATCGGTGAACGCCTGGGCGCGCTCTTTCACGCGCTCGATGCCTTGATACTTGTCGAGCAGCGCCAGAATTCCCGCAAACGGCGCCTTTTCATAGCTTCGCTGCCGAAGGACAGTCTCCACCAACCGCTGCTCCGAAGCGGTGGCGCGTTCCAGGGCGTAAACCAGTGGTAACGTGATCTTGCCCTCGCGCAGGTCGCCGCCCACCGGCTTCCCCAGGGTCTGTTCGCGGGCGGTGAAGTCAAGCACGTCGTCCACCAGTTGGAACGCCATGCCGAGGTTCCAGGCGTACTCGCCCAGCTTCTCCTGCAGGCGCGCGTCGCCGTGGCCGGCCAGCGCCCCCAGGCGCGCGCACACCGAAAACAGGCGCGCCGTCTTGCGGTCCACCAGCTCCATGCAATCGGCTTCGGTGACGTTGATCCGGCCGATGCGATCGAGCTGCAACAGCTCGCCTTCGACCATGATCTGGGTAAGCCCGATCAGCAGGTTGAGAATCTGAAACTGGCGCTCGCGCAGGGCGATCTGGAATGCCTGCATGTAGAGCCAGTCGCCCGCCAAAACGCAGGTGTGATTGCCCCACTTCACGTTGGTCGAGGGGTGGCCGCGCCGCGTCTCGGCGCCGTCGATGACATCGTCATGCAAGAGCGTAGCGGTGTGAATCAGCTCGACCACCGCGCCCAGTTGGACGGCGGTGGCTCCGCCGGGCCCAGGGGGCGCCCCCGCCAGCTTGGCGGAGAGCAGCAGCAGCGATGGCCGCAGGCGCTTTCCGCCGCTGGATTGCAGATACTGGCCGATGGCCGTGACCGCGTCCACGGAGGCGACCGATTCGGCCGCGATCTTCTTTTCGACCTGCTCCAGCTCGTCCTGGATCAAGTCGAAAACCTCGCGCGCCGTGATGATCTGCCCCAGCTTGCCCAAATTCATGGAAGTTAACCAGTTTACCCGTTAGCGGCCCCGCGCCGCAAACACAGCCGCTCGAAGTTCCGCGTGGTCTGCCCGGCAATTTCATCGAGCGTCGACCCGCGGACCTCCGCCAGGCGCCGCGCCACCTCTACCACAAACGCCGGCTCGTTGCGCCGGCCGCGATGGGGCGCCGGCGCCAGATAGGGACAATCCGTCTCCACCAGCAGCCGGTCTTCCGGGGTTATGCGCGCGGCCTCGCGCACCGTGTCGGCTTTGGGAAATGTGAGCACGCCCCCGAAGGCGAGGTGGAAACCGAGGTCCAAGGCTTCCTGCGCTTGTTTAGGGTCTCCCGTGAAACAATGCATGATACCTGGGCCATGCCAGCATTCCAGCAACAGCGCCATGGTGTCGGGCCACGCTTCGCGCGTGTGGATCACGATGGGCTTGCCGGCCTCCGCGGCGATTTCCAGTTGCTTGAGAAATACCGCGCGCTGCACGTCGCGCGGCGAAAAGTCGTAATGGTAATCGAGGCCGATCTCGCCGATGGCCGCCACCTTGGGGTGGGCGGCCAGGTCGCGCAGCCGCTCGAAAGTCTCCGCCGTGGCTTTCGAGGCGTCGTGCGGATGCACCCCGATGGTGGCCAGCATGAACGGACAGCGCTCCGCCTGGCGGATGGCGGTCTCCAGATCGGGCGGGCCGCTGCCTGTTCCGATAGCCATCATCCGCTCGACGCCGGCGGCCAGCGCGCGTTCGATTACCGCCTCGCGGTCCGCCTCGAATATCGGGTCGTCCAGATGAACGTGCGAGTCGATAAGCCTCACGGCTTGCTCACTTGAGGCGCGCTCCCACCGGAATGTCCTCGTGGAACCCGGCCAGCACAGGCTTTCCGTCCCCCACCGAAGCGGCTACAATCATCCCGTTGGATTCGATGCCCTTCAGCTTGCGCGGCTGCAGATTCACGACAATGATGACCTTGCGGTTCACTAGATCTGGGGGCGCGTAGGCTTCCGCAATTCCGGCCACGATGGTGCGCGGCTCCGGCTCGCCGATGTCCACCTTCATGAGCATCAGCTTGTCGGAGTTCTTGACGCGCTCGGCGGAGAGCACCAGGCCGACGCGCATGTTGACCTTGGCGAAATCGTCGATGGAGATCTTGGAGGGCAGGTCTGGGACCTGCCCCACCTTGCCCATCAGGATGGCTTGGTTGGCCGTGACTTTCTCTTCCAGCGCCCGCATGGTGGCCACGGCCTCTTTGATTTCGATGCGCGGAAACACCGCGGAGACTTCACCGATCTTCTGCCCCGGCGGCAGGCCGCCCCATTTGAGCGCGTCGAAGCGCACGGATTCGACAGGCTCCGTCATGCCAAGCTGCGTCCAGATCTTGGGCGCCGATTGCGGCAATACCGGCGCCAGCAGCGCCGTGGCAATGCGCAGCGCTTCGGCCGCCGTGTACAGGGTGGTACTGAGCTGCTGTTGTGAAACGTCGTCAGACTGGCGCGCCAGCTTCCACGGGGCGCATTGCACAATGTACTTGTCCACCGCGGAGATGAGCGCCCACACGGCCTCCAGGCCCTTGGAAAACTCGAACCGGTCCAACGAATCCTCGACGGTCCGGATGGTCGCGTTGGCCAGCGCGGCGATCTCCGGTTCGGTCCCTTCCGGGACCACGCCGGCGCGGTACTGGCCGATCATGGTGAGCGTGCGGCTGGCCAGGTTCCCCAGGCCGTTGGCGAGGTCGGAATTGTAGCGGCTCACCAGCGCGTCGAAACTGAAGCTGCCATCCTGCCCGAAGACGATTTCGCGCAGCAGAAAATAGCGCAGCGCGTCGGCGCCCATCACCTGGCGGATAGGCTCGGAGCGCACGATATTGCCGCGCGACTTGCTCATCTTATCGTTCTCAAACAGCAGCCAGCCGTGGGCGAAGATGCGCTTGGGCAGATCGATGCCGGCGGCCATCAGGAAGGCCGGCCAGTAGACCGCGTGGAAACGCACGATCTCCTTGCCGATCAGGTGCAGGTCGGCCGGCCACAGGCCCTCGCCCTCGACGGCGCTCATGTAGGCGGTGAGCGCGTCGAACCAGACGTAGAACACGTGCGGCGCTTCGCCGGCCACGGGAATGCCCCACTTGATATTGGTGCGGGTGATGGAGAGGTCGGTCAGACCCGCCCGGACGAACGAGATCACTTCGTTGCGGCGCGTCTCGGGCTGAATGAATTGCGGGTCGCGCTCATAGAGATCGAGCAGCTTGTTCTGGAAGGCCGACAGTTCGAAGAAGAAGTTCTGTTCGGTGATGGTCTCCGTCGGCCGGCCGCAATCGGGACAGGGATCGCCGGGCTTGGCGTCGTTGACGTAGAGGTTGTCGTAGATGCAGTACTGGCCGGTGTAAGACCCTTTGTAGACGTAGCCGTTCCGGCGGCACCGCTCGAACAGATCCTGAACCACGCGCGCGTGTTGAGGGCTGGTGGTGCGCTGGAAATGGTCGATCTGGAGGCCCAGCAACTGCCACTGCCTCTCGAATTCGCCGGCGATGGCGTCGCAGAATTCCTTGGGCGTTTTACCGGCGCGCTGGGCGGCGCGCTCGACATTGACGCCATGCTCGTCGGAGCCGGTGGTCAGCACCGCCTCATAGCCCTGCATGCGCTTGAAGCGCTTCACCAGGTCGGCCACGATGGTGGTATAGGCGTGGCCGATGTGCGGCGCGGCATTCACATAGTAGATGGGTGTGGTCAGGTAGTATTTCATCTGGATTGGCTCAAATATGCGCAGTTCGCTTGGGCGATGATCTGTTTCAACGGCACGCCGGATGCGAGCGCCAGTTTGCGGCAGTCTTCGTATTCCGGCGCGTAGGAGCCTTCGCTCGAAACCTTCATCCGCACCTTTCCGTAACGCGTTTCCACCTCGGCGAAGGTGCGCGACTGCACGCGCCGCTCGGCCGGATAGACGCGCAGCCCGAGGGTAGTTGTTTCGGCGAAGATAAGCTGGGCGAGCGCTTCACGCTCCTGCGGCCTGGCGATGACGCGCAGCAGGTGACCGGGCCGGCCTTTCTTCATGACCACGGGCTGCACCGTGACATCCAGCGCGCCGGCCTCGAGCAGCCGCTCGGCGGCATAGGCCAGCACCTGCGGGTTGAGGTCGTCGATATTGGCTTCCATCACCCAAACGGCGAGGGCTTCGTCGGCCCCAGTGGGTTCGCCAAGCATCGCGCGCAGCACGTTGGCCTGTTCCGGAAAATCGTGGCCGCCGGCGCCGTATCCGGTGCGCTTCACCTTCATGGGCGGCAACACGCCGAACGAATTCGCCAGTGTGGCCACTACCGCCGCGCCCGTGGGCGTGGTCAGTTCCACCGCCGGGCCGCGCGCATACACCGGCGCATCCGCCAGCAGGAGCGCCGTAGCCGGGGCGGGCACGGGCAGAAGGCCATGTTCGGTCTCGACCGTTCCGCTCCCTACATTCAGCGGCGAGC
This sequence comes from Bryobacterales bacterium, assembly GCA_963768385.1. GTDB lineage: Bacteria > Acidobacteriota > Terriglobia > Bryobacterales > Bryobacteraceae > Fen-178. The sequence continues at coordinate 374,759 of CAVYHQ010000006.1, read as the reverse complement.
AGACGATGGCGCCGATGTCCAGCAGGTCGAACGCCAGGCAGGCGCCCACAATATCGGCGATGGAATCGGCCGCGCCCACCTCGTGGAAATGCACTTTTTCGATGGGCACCTGGTGGACCTGCGCTTCGGCTTCGCCGAGACGGCGAAACACGGCCACGGCATTCCGCCGGGCGCGTTCGGAGATATCCGCCTGTTCGATCAACTTCACGATATGCGAGAGGTGCCGGTGGATGTGCTCCTCCTGCACCTGCACGTGGTACTTGGTGGCGCCGATGCCGCCGCGCTTGACCTTCTCGAACGAAACCGTGGCGCCGCTCTCCAGCGAGGCGATGGCGTTGGAGATGGCGTCCTGGTCCGCGCCGGCATCCGCCAGCGCACCGACCAGCATATCGCCGCTGATTCCAGAAAACGCGTCCAGATAACAAGTAAGGGGCACTTGTCTAATGGTGGCACAAGGCTCGGGTCTTGTGCAGACGGTTATCTTGTGGGAATGCCGCCCCGCATCTCAAGCCTGGCGGCGCGATCACGCCCGGCGCCTGGGACCAATGGGTCCGAAGGAGGGACCGCGAAATCCGCGATCGCTTGGCGGAGGGCGAGGAACTTACACTCTCCAACCTATTGCGGCTGGGCGTCACCTACACCCAGGAGGCGCGCATCGGCTATGCCACCCTGGATGATTACGGGTGCAGTGCTTTCGCCAACCAACTGGCGGAGAATCCGGCCAACGATCTGATCCGCGCCTCGATTTACCGAGGGTAATAGGAATAAGGTACTGGAACTAATAGGCGGTTCTTGGACCTTGCAGTTGTGAGGTTTTTCACGTACCATTGGGGATGTTTTCGGATAACCAGCCCCTTAATGCTTAGGAGGCCAAAAGGAAATTCTGATTTGGACCATTCGAAGGAGGACGAATGAAGAGAGTAATAGTTGGATTAGCAGCCATTCTCGGCTTTTCCATCAGCGCGATGGCCGGTCCGGTCGTCAACCTAGGGAGTAACTGGCTGACGTACGACGAGGTTATTGGAGTAGGCAACTTCTACGCGGAGACATGGAACGCGACAATAGCCGGAAGGCTGGAGGTCACGGACTATGCCGTGGTGGGCGACGCGGCGTATGTGTATGTGAATGGCGGGTTGGTGTTGGCGACGCCCGTGGTGGCCGATTGGTTGACCTACGGCCCGGATCCGTTCGGCGCCGCCGAGCACTACACCATCGACCCTAACGTTGCGTGGGCGGATCCCGCGTTCAGCAGCGGTTGGTTCCCCGGTATCGCGGTCGGCGACCAAATTACGGTTATGGCCAGGATGCTTCCCTTAACTTTTAACGATAGCACCGTGGCGCTACGTATAGTGGTGCCCGAGCCGGCAACGGTGTTTCTTGTGGGCGGCCTTCTTGGGCTTGCTCTTCTGCGCCGCCGCAAGGCGTAGTTGCGAAGCGGAAACCGCAGTTCTGAAGTTGGGTAGAAGCACGCCGGCGGCGGAACGCCAACCGCCGCCAGCTTTTCGTGCTTGGCCTTTAGTTTCATCTTTGAATGGGCACCTGGTGGACCTGCGCTTCGGCCTCGCCGAGACGCCGAAACACGGCCACGGCATTCCGCCGGGCGCGTTCGGAGATATCCGCCTGTTCGATCAACTTCACGATATGCGAGAGGTGCCGGTGAGCGTGCGCCTCCTGCACCTGCACGTGGTACTTGGTGGCGCCGATGCCGCCGCGCTTGACCTTCTCGAACGAAACCGTGGCGCCGCTCTCCAGCGAGGCGATGGCGTTGGAGATGGCGTCCTGGTCCGCGCCGGCATCCGCCAGCGCACCGACCAGCATATCGCCGCTGATTCCAGAAAACGCGTCCAGATAACAGGTAAGGGGCACTTGTCTAATGGTGGCACAAGGCTCGGGTCGTGTGCAGACGGGCTTGGCCGCCGATGGACCGGGGCGGTGGGGCCTTCCCCGCGCAGACTAATTTCAGGGAAAGGCTACCCAACCTCCGATCACTCCGCCGCTGGAGTTTGGGGGTATCGTTGTCTCTCTCTAAGACCATGAAATCAATGGAAAAGTACCGGTACTCATAAGATGGATTCCGACGGTTCAACCCCTAGACAAGAAAAGCAAAGAGGGAGTATCCTGGATACTACCGAGATCCATCATGGAAATCTTGGTTTACGTCAATATCAGCCCTATTCGGAGGAAATCGAGATGAATCTTCGCAACGTTAACTGGAAAGGCGCCTTTCTGGCGTCGGCGCTGCTCGCTGCGAGCAGCGTACCCGCCAGGGCCGGCGTCCTCTACAACCAACCGTACGACGGGTCTGGCAACTTGTATGCGTCCCAGAATGACACGAACTCCGGCGGCTTCGGGAGTTTTGCCGCTATGTACGACAACTTCACGTTGGGCACCACCTCCAACATCAACCAAGTTGACTGGACAGGCGGATATTTCAACGGGTCGCCAGCGACCATCACTCAATTTACCGTCTCCTTTTACGCAGATAGCGCCGGTGCGCCAGGCGGCCTTCTGGCGACTGAAGCTTTTCCGGGCAATGCAGGCGAGACGATTCTAAGTTCCCCAATTTACACGTACGAAGTGCTTTTGTCATCCCCATTCTTGGCGACCGCGGGCACTCAATATTGGCTGTCGGTCGTTCCGGACATAGGTTTTCCTCCCCAATGGGGCTGGGCGTCAGGTACCGGCGGGGACGGCCTTTCGTACCAGAATTTCTTTGGAACCCTCGGCACGCAAGAGGCGGACATGGCTTTTACGCTGGCAGCAACTCCGGAGCCAGTCAGTTTCAGTTTGGCCGGTATCGGACTCGGATTGGTGGGCCTGGCCTCTTTGAGGCGCCGGAAATAGGGAGCCTGAGCACCATTTAATTCCTGCCGGCCCGTGTTGGCGGGATGACCGAGTCGGCTGAACCCCTGTGTTTTCGGGACGGTCTTTACCGTGTTGTCAGCCGTGTCAGGGATAGGCCACGCGACTCCCAATCGCTAGGATTTGTGGCGTGGCGTCGCCCGTCCCTGTGGGTTTCAGGGACAGGGTTTCAGGGACGGTTTCAGGGACAGAGGCTACGTAACCCCCAATCGCCGATTCCGGCCCCTGGTGTTGTTATCCTGTGGGAATGCGGGCCTGCATCTCAAGCTTGGCGGCGCGTTGTGTTTTCCTCTTGTGCTTCTTCACGCTCTGCCGCGCACAGACGCCCGAATTCGTGTCCCTTGCCTCGGCCCAGCCCGTGCTGGCCGCGATGCGGGACTCCCTGCCGCCCGGGCTGAAAACTGGCGGCGCGATCACGCCCGGCGCCTGGGACAAATGGGTCCGAACAAGGGACCGCGAAATCCGCGATCGCCTGGCGGAGGGTGAGGAACTCACGCTCTCCAACCTGTTGCGGCTGGGCGTCACCTACACCAAGGAAGCGCGCATCGGCTATGCGACCCTGGATGATTACGGGCACAGTGCTTTCGCCAACCAACTGGCGGAGAATCGGGCCAACGATCTGATCCGCGCGCTGGCCGCCCCGCGCATCGCCGATGGCATGTTGGAGATGCGAGCGTTCCTGGAAAAGAAGGGCTTCAGCCTGAGCACCCCGGAGGGGCGGAGAAAAACCAAGGCATACCTCCTGGTCTGCCTGGCTCGCCAGCGGGACGATGCGGCCCATACCCGCGAAGAAGCCAAGGTCGACCACTCTCAGGCATTCAAAGACCGCGGCCTTTCTACCGACAGCGATCTCTATCCCGACTACATGATCGAGCGGCACCTGCGAGAGATGGCGCAAAAAGGGCTGCTGAAGCCCGGCGGCGTCCATCGGCTGGCAATTGTCGGCCCCGGCCTCGATTTCGTCAACAAGAAATTCGGCGCCGACTTTTATCCGCCGCAAACCACCCAGCCGTTTGCCGTCATCGATTCGCTGGTCCGATTGCGCCTCGCCGATCCTGCTGCCATCGAGGTCTATACCTTCGACATCTCTCCACGAGTCAACTTGCACATTGAGCGGGCCCGCCAGAACGCCGCCGCCGGCACGCCCTACACCGTCCAGTTGCTATGTGCCGTAGCGGAGCAATGGAACCCGGAATATGTTGCCGGCTTTCGGAAGTATTGGCAAAGGATGGGAGACCAGGTCGGCACACCGGTCACTCCGAAAGCGGTGCCTGCCGCGGTCCGGGACAGCATAAAGAACCGCGCCGTGCGCATCCGTCCCGAGGTAGTTATGAGGATTACGCCCGTCGACATGAATGTGGTGTTCCAAACGCTACCGCTCGCGCCGGACGGGCGGTTCGATCTGGTGGTCGGGACGAATATCTTTCTCTATTACGATGCCCTGGAACAGTCGCTCGCCCGGGTCAATCTCTCGGGGATGATCAAGCCGGGCGGTTTCCTCATCTCCAACACCGCCCTGGCGGGCGCAGGCCTATCGAAACTGGCGGATTCCCTGCAAACCTCGCTGCTCGTGACAGATGTTCCGCTGTTCTTCGACGCCATGTTCAGCTACGCGCGTCAGCGATAAGCGAGCACGAATCGGCAAACAAAAAGGGGCGCCGGATTACGGCGCCCCTTTTTGTGGTCAAGTTTGCAGACCTGTCTCCGGCCCTACCCGATCTTGCGGCGGCGAAGCGCGCCCAACATCACCAGGATTCCGCCACTCAGCAGCCCCATGCTGCCCGGTTCCGGTACCGAAGATCCGCCATTGATATCAAACGCCTCGGATCCAATCGAGCCGGTAGAGGTTTGAAATGCGGTGGACGGACCGTCGTTTTCGTCCCAGTAGGCATCGTTGGGGACACTGGCGCTAGTGAGCGTAAGCCAGTAGGTAGTGCCGGCCGCCAGCGGCACATCCAGCCCGGAAACGGTGTTCGTGTAGATGGGGTAATAGTCATAGCCGGTGATATTATCATAGACGGCAGACACGGCAGAGGTACTTGACGCCACGTCGGTCCCGAACGATGTGGTCCCGACTGCCCAAGAAACCGACGATATGACTTCGCCGGGGTAATCCCAACTCCCGAAATCAAAGCTCGTCATGGTCGCGGGATTCGAGATGACGAACGAGTCGGTCACCTCATAGAAGGTCATGTTCCAGGCGTTAATTGTCCCGTTAATGGGCCCGTTGGAATACAGAACGCCTGCGGAAGCCGGGATAACCGACAGCAGGCAGAAAGTGAACAAGCAAACAAATAGTCTTTTCATCAGAGATTTACCCTTTCTTCGGCGGCATACGTGCCCTAATCATCACTAGCCTACGTGGGAGGTCTCGCAGCGTCAAGACCCAGAGCGCAGGAGTTAGTAATGGTACTGGAGCCCCAATCGCTAGGAGTTTCGGGGTTTCGTTGCCCGTTCCTGAAATACGGAAGTACTCGAAATGCCTACAACACCTTGTACCACTCCTTGCGGTACGGCGCGTCCACCAGGCCGTTGGCCACCTCGTCGTTGGTGAATTTCATGGCCTTCGAGTCCCACAGAAGGACCTTGGAACTTCGCCAGTAGCGGGGTGCGCCCGCGCCGCCGCCCGCGAATTCCCCCGCGGGTGGCGCCTGGGCCTCCGCCGGTCTTGCCAACCCGCTGGGGCAGTGAGTGCCGGTCCGGAAGTGCGGTTCACGTATCGGCCCGATGGCCCAGGTCAACAGTCGCCATTGGCGACGGTCTACACTGGTCCTATGGGCTTGAGATTGGCCACGGCACTTCTGGCGCTCGTTCCCCTGGCGCTCCGGGCGCAGAGCCCGTGCAACAATACCCCAGCCTATTCCCCCTGCGAGCTGGTCTTCGAACTCGGCGACAAGGACGCCGCCGCGCATCCTCATCCTTATTTGACCGTCGATCTCAGGGTGGAGTTTCGCTCCCCGCGGCATCGCACCTTCGCACTCCCCGGTTATTGGGATGGCGGCCGGCGCATGGCGGTCCGCTTCTCCCCCACCGAGGCCGGCGATTGGGACTACCACGTCACCAGCAATATCGCCCCATGGAACGACCAGACCGGCACATTCACCGCCGCGGCTTCCGAATCGCCGGGATTCATCCGCGCGGCCAACATGCACCATTGGGAATACACGGAACGGGACTCGGCGGGGCTCGATCGGCCGCACCTGTGGATGGGCTCGACCGAGATGCGCTTCGCGTTCCTGGACGACGCGGCATTTCGCACGGTGGCGGACGCGCGCGCCGCGCAAAAGTTCAATCACCTGCGCGGCGTGGTGATGGAAGAGGACCGGGATGCCGCGTTCCAGTCGCCGGACTCGCCGGACCTGGCGCAGTTTCAGCGGCTGGACCAGCGTGTCCGCTACCTGAATGAAAAGGGCATGGTGGCGGATCTGGTCCTGGCCGGCGGGCCGGGCTTCCTCACCAAGGTCTTTCCCACCTGGGTCGAGCGCCGCCGCTTCGTCCGCTACCTGGTGGGGCGCTACGCGGCTATGAATGTCACCTGGCAGGGGGTGGACCGGTTTGAAGACTACCCCGACGGGCGCGCGCTGCTCAAGGAGATCGGCGGGCTGCTGAAAGAGCTGGACCCCTACCAGCACCCGCGCACCACGGGCGCGAGCGTGACCTCGGCCCCGCTGCTGGATGACGGGTGGATGGATTTCGTTGCGCACGGCACCCCCGACGACAACGTGGGCGCCATCGAGCATCAGCTTTATGCGGTTCCCTTTGTGAACCTGGATTTTGGACGCGACGACAGCGACAGCGCGGCCTTCCGCCGCCGCCTGTGGAATGCCGCCATGGACGGCCAGTACCTTACCTATACCGGCAGCGGTTCGGGCGCCAGGCAGATGACCGTGTGGTTCGATTTCATGTCCGATACACGTTATTGGGAGCTGGAGCCGTACTTCGACGTGGACGGCGGCCGGGCCGTGGCCCTGGAAGACACGGAGTACGTGGTCTACGTGGCCCAGCCTGGCCCGGTGGAATTGACCGTCGAGAAACACGGCTACGACGTCTACTGGATGAATCCCATCGATGGCGAGCTCGTGAAGACGAAGAAGAGGTTCAGCGGCGACCATTTCACCGGCGAACCGCCCGACCAGTCGCACGATTGGGTGCTGCACGTGGTGCGCGAAGGCCATTTGGCGGGCATGAATAAGTCGTACAAGTTCGAATCGCGCGATATCGTGCTTCAGGAAATCGAGTCGAACAGCCCCAAGGTGCCGTTTGCCGTCGAGCAGCCCTCCGGCGATGTCTCGGTGACCCTGCCGCCGCCGTACGCCGCCAAGATCACGCGTGAGACGCGCGCCACGCGGTCCATGCTGTGGCTGTGGACCGGCGAGGTGGCGGCCGATGGCCAGGGCTATCGCGTCATCGGCACCGGGCAGAAAGGCATGCTGTGGCCGCTCGCGGGCCTGGCGAAGAACTTCCCCGCGATCATGCACCTGCGGCTTTACGGGATGAACGCCAACGGAAAGGTCTACACCATGGACGCGGCCCTCGGGCTCAACCCGTGAATCCACTGATTCTGGCGATCGATACCACCCACGAATTTGGCAGCCTGGCGCTGGCGCGCGGAGAGGAGCTGCTTCAGGAAATAGTGCTGCATGCACCCGGTGGCTTTGCGCACGTCGTCTACCAGCACCTGGCGCAATTGCTCGACCGGCATGGCGTGAAGCCCGCCATGGTGGATTGCTTTGCCGCGGCTTCGGGACCGGGTTCGTTCACCGGCGTGCGGGTGGGCCTGGCGTGCGTCCAGGGCCTGGCGGACGCGCTGGGCAAGCCGGCGGTAGCGGTTTCCAATCTCCAGGCGCTGGCCACCTTCGGCAGCGCTCCGCTGCGCGCCGTCCTGCTGGATGCGCGCCGCGGCGAAATCTACGGCGCCGTGTACGACCAGGCCGGCCGGCTGGCGGCGCCCGAAGTGGTGACCCGGTTTCCGGCGTGGCTGGCGACGCTCCCGGAGGGCGAAATGGAGTTCGTCTCGACCGATTTCACGCCGTTCCGCGCCGCGCTGGCCGGAACGCGCTTCGAGCGCGCCCCAGTCGCGACCGCGCCGCCGGCGCTAGCCGCCGCCGTTGCGCGCATCGCGCTGACGCGCTTCCTGCGCGGCGAAGCCTCGGACCCGGCGGCGCTCGATGCTAACTACGTGCGCCGTCCGGATGCGGAGCTGTTGTGGAGGGAGTAGCCCGCCCCCTACTGCGTCACTTTCACCACGAAGTAGGTGATCTCTTTGCCCGGATCGAGCTTCATCTGGTGGGCCGTCTTCGCGGGGATTGTGACAACGTCGCCCGCGCCGAGCTTGGTCTCCGTTCCGCCGCTGATTGAGGCGCCGCGGATCTCGTTCGGCGCGGTGGTTTTTCCATCCACCACGGTGCCGCCAACCGTGAGCGTGGCCTCGCCGCTCTCCACCACGAAAATATCGGCCTGAGTCGCATGGTATTCCGCCTCGCCCGATCCTTCGCGGTGCGCCACCATGAAGCTATAGTTGCCGAAATTCGTCAACTGCTGCGTAGCGGTCTTGGATGCGCCCATCTTCGCCGCCAACGCTGGGGTAAAGGCCTTCAACTCCGCCGCCTTCCAAAGATGGAAGCCTGCCGGGTCTCCCGCGGGTGCGGCGAATCCGGCAAAGAGCAGTGCAGTCAGAATCAGTTTCATTGGAATCTCCCGGTTCCACACAGTACCACACATTCGCGGCTATCGCACGGTGATGGTGAACGGCGCGCTGCTGGACCCGTCCACCCAAACCGCCAGCGGCACCTGGGCGCCCGCGAACGATTGGGTGAGGATGATCTGAATTTGGAACTGGCCGTTTGACGCCGGCGCGATTCCGAGTACCGTCATGGAGATGCCGGAGACGGTCACCTGCAAACGGCTGGGGTTGCCGGGCACGGTCGGGTCAAGGCCCGCGACCTGCACGTTCAGAATGTCGCCCGTGCCGGCGGAGTTGCCGGCGCCGAGCGGCACGCCCGACGCGTTCGTCACCCCGGTGATGGTGGGCGGCGGATTGCTGATCTGCAGGAGCACGGGAAAGGCGCTGGCCGAGCCGTTGTTCAGGTTCAGCGTGGCTGGACCGGCCGGAAAACCGGCGGGAATCAGGAAATTGATCTGGGCCGCGGAGGCGAACTGAATCTGCACCGGCACGTTGTTCAACGTCACCTGAGCCGCGCTTGGCGAGAGCGCCAGGTTCGACCCGTAGATGGCTACGATCGCGCCGGGGTAGACCGTTTGCTGAGTGGGCACCGCGTTCACGATGGGCAGCCCAATGGAAGGCAGGCCCGGATTAACCGCCTGCGTCTGAAACGCGAACGGCTGCGTAACCACCTGGAATCCCGAGACCACGCTGAACTCGGAGGCGCCCAGCGCGGCGTTGGGCGCCACCACCACGTTGGCCTGCAAGTGAGTCGGGCTAAGCACCCAAAGGCTGCTCACGGTTATATCGTCGGTTCCGAATCCGACAGTCACCTGGCCGTTCACGAAGCTGGTGTTCTGCGCGGTGATATCCACCATCGAGGAAACGCCCGCCGGAAGCGCGGTCTTGTCCAAGGCGGCCTGCGGCGTTCCGGTTATGGGATAGGCGTAGGTTGGCGGGTTCTGCGATTGAAGAAACGTCGAGTTCTGCCCGTCGCCATTAAACACGGTGATGTTGGATACCAGGCCGCTGGATCCCGCGGGCGGCACTACGCTGATGGAACCCTGGGCGTCCGTGCCGCTGAACGGCGTGAGTGTGGTGGCTTGTATGCCATCGAAGAAAACGCGGCTGTCGAGGCCGAAGCCGCTGCCCGTCAGGGTGACGCTGCCATCGATGTTCGGCGCCACCGAACTAACCACCGGCGCGCCCTTCTGCACCAGGGTAATGGCGTCCGGCAGCACGTACATGTCGTTGCCGAAATTGAAGACCATGTGCCGCGGACCGGTTCCCGCAAACAGCGGCATGCCGAAATACAGAGCCAGCACCTGCTGCGAGCTGCCCGCGGGGATGTATGGCCGGATATATTGGCCGCTGGCCGTCGAAAAGCCACCCAGGATGGTGACCGATTGCGGCACCGGCGTGTTCCCGGAACTGGTCTTCGCCACGACCAGGAACGCCCCCTGCGCGGCGTCTATGTAGGCCGGTGTGACGGGAACCGCGTTGGCGCCGGGACTGTAGACGGAAGCGCGGCTGACCGGGTCGAGATAACTGTAGGTGATGACGTCATACATCGGCACCGCCGCGCGCGCCTGCACCGAGAAATTCTGGCCCGTAATCGCCGTGCCGCCGCTCACCGGGTACGAAGTGGGCTGCTGCTGCGGATCGAGATAGAAAATCGTTCCAAATGGGCTGCTGGCCTGGATCGGCTGGCCGTTGGCATCCACTGGCAGCCGCAGGCCCGAGCCATCCGCGGGAACGGCGTCCGGAGGGAGCGGGTGAACATACAGCAGGTAATTATTGGGAGGCAGGCCGTTGATCTGGTACGAGCCATCCGGGTTGGTCAGCGCGCTCACCGCCGGCCCGTTCGGGCTGATGGCGACCACCGAGGCCAGAGTCACACCCTGGCCGTTCAAGGTCACCCGGCCGGAGATGGAACCGAAGTCGGCGGTCCAGCCGGCCTTGCCGTACAGAACCGAGAGCGCCGCAATGTCATCGGCGTCGAGAGGCCGTGCGCGCGTGGTATTGCGAATGACGTCCTGCGACATAGCGCTGGACGTCCACGTGTGCTGCAACCCCAGCGCGTGTCCGATTTCGTGAACCGCCGTGGTGTAGAACTCCTCGAGGTAGCTCGGTCCCGGCAACTGGCTGGTGTTGTTCGATAACATGACCGTCCCCTCGACGATGGTGGTGGTTCCCACCATCACCGTGGGTGCGCCCTGCCCCAGCAAGCCCGGAGGCAGATCGATGAAAAGCACGTTGCCTCCCGGCGTGTCGGAGTTCTGGCCCGCGGTCTCCGTGCCGCCGAACGCCACTCGCAGATCCGAGCTGCCCACCGAATTCCACGCCGCCAGCGCACCTTTGACCTCGCCCAGAATCGAGCCGAGACTGTCATTGGGGGCTAACACCGCCGGACCCGAGTCGGTCACAAAGAACATCACGGTCTTGTTGGGCAGAGTGGTGAGGTCGAACCTTTCCTGAACCGGGGTATCGGGAGCGTTTCGGAGATAGTGAACGTAGTGGTAATACGCTTCCGCGGGCGTGCCCATCAGCGCTACCGCTGCGGCGACGGCTGCCACGCGCCCGATGCGCCCCGTTTCCCGCATTATTGGCTCACCCCCGGGCTGGCTTGAAGCGTGTTCGCAATCCGCGATCGCAAGTCGCTCAGGCGCATTGATAGCATCGCGTCTTTCACCGGCTGTGCGGTTTTGGGATCGAGCATCAATTCGCGGCTGGCGGCGCGCGTCGCCATGGGATCGGCAGAAGCACCCGGCGCGATGGCGAAAAGTCCCTGCGTCAGCCCCATGATCTGGGTCAGCCCCGCACGGCTGGTCCACAGAAAGAGCACAAACTCGTCGCCCCTGTTCAGCGTGGGCGACCCCGAGAAACTCTGGCTGAGGTTGTTCACCACTCCGCCCGCAACCACTACTTCCACGGAACTCTGGCGAGGTCCTTTGAAGCTCTCGCTGATCTGGACCTTATAGTGCGTGTAGATCACCGAACCGGTGAGCGCCGCCCAGGAGTCCACTACCGTGCCCCGGACAATGGCCGTCGATTGGGCGATCATGTTGTCCAGGGTCAACTGCTCCAAGGTGGCGCAGGGCAGCGGCCGCATCCCGAGAACCAGCAGGCAGACAAGCCAGATAGGGCGCTTCACGGGGTGGGGAAATGCACTTCTCATACCAACTAAACCCATTGATTCCGCTTGACTTATTTATGGCTGGGAACCTCTCGGTGTGTTCCTCGGACACGGTGGCGGGGCACCCCGTCTCAACCGCCTGCCCCACCTCAACTCCTGCCCGGTCTGACGATTAGCATGGGCACCTCCAGGTTGTGGCGCACCGGGTTGATGGTGGTTCCGAAGATCAGGTCTTTCAGACTGCCATGGCCGTGCGCGCCCATGATGACCAGGTTGGGCCGGATTTCGCGCGCGTAGCGTACAATCTCTTTCTTGGGCGAGGAGGAGTGCGTGATCGCCGTTTCAACAGTAACCCCCTGACTGCGGAGGGCTTGGGCGATGCGCTCGAGGTACTCCTCGCCCGCCTCCACCTCCGCCGTGGAGGCCTCCCGCCCGTAAATCTGGCTGGTTACGCCTTCTTCCACGTGGAGCAAAAACAACTTGGCGCCGTGGAGCTTGGCCAGGGCCGCGGCGTGGCTAACCGCCAGCCTGTCCAGATGGGTGTGATCCAGGGGCACCAGGATGCGGTGGTAAGCTGGCGCAGCAGCGGCTTCGGCCCCGGCGGTCTCCGGCAGAACCACCGGTGCTCGGCCGAACTTGCGCGTCCAGCGGCTGATCAAGGGTTCCATGGTGACCCACAACAAAAGTAGCAGGAGAACCGCCGCCGTGGGAATGGTCGCCAGCCAGACCACCGCCCGCCAGGCGCCTGCCTCAGCCAGCCAGTCCGCAATGGCAAGCCCAGCGAGGCGCAGGTTCAAGCCGACAATCACGCCGGCCGTGGACCAGGCCAGCACGCGGACCCACCTGGGGTTAGCGAATGAACCCATACGCGCGCGGTCGCTCGTGAAATGGATCAGCGGAATGACGGCGAACGGCAACTGCATGCTCAGGATCACCTGACTCAGAATCAGCAGGCCGAAAGTAGACCGATCGCCGGCGAAGTAGATGGTGAACGCCGCCGGCACAATGGCCAGCGCGCGGGTCACCAGGCGCCGCAACCAGGGCCTCATGCGAAAGTTGAGGAAACCCTCCATAACTACTTGACCTGCCATGGTTCCCGTCAACGTCGATGACTGCCCTGAGCAGAGCAGAGCGACCGCAAACATGACCCCCGCCAGGCTGGTCCCCAGCAGCGGCGCCAGCAGCACTTGCGCCTGTTGAATCTGGGTCACCACGATGCCCCGCTTGAAGAACACGGCCGCGGCCAGCACCAGGATGGCGCAATTGACGAACATGGCTCCGTTCAGCGCCACTGCGGAATCGATCAGGTTGTAACGGCAGGCGGAACGTTTGGCCGCCTCCGAGTGGCCGATGTGGCGGGTCTGCACCAGGGCGGAGTGCAGGTACAAATTGTGCGGCATGACGGTGGCCCCCAGGATTCCGATGGCCACGTACAGGCTGTCGCGATTGAGCCGCGGCACGAGGCCAGTGAGGATCTCTGCGACCGACGGCTTGGCCCAGAAGATTTCGATGCAGAAGCAACCCGCCATGACCGCGATGAGGGAAAGCACAAACGCTTCGATGGTGCGGATGCCGAAGCTTTGAAACCAGAGCACCAGCAGGGTATCGGCGGCGGTGATCAGGACGCCAACGAGCAGCGGGATGTGGAACAGCAGGTTGAGGGCGATAGCCGCGCCGAGAACTTCCGCCAGGTCGCAGGCCGCCACGGCGATTTCGCACAACCCCCACAGCGCGAAGTTCATGAGCCGCGGATAGGTTTCGCGGCACGCCTGCGCCAGGTCGCGGCCGCTTGCAATCCCCAGGCGCGCGCTCAAGGTCTGGAGCAGGATGGCCATGGCGTTGGACATCACCAGCACCCAGAGCAGTTGGTAGCCGAAACGCGCGCCGCCTTCCAGATCGGTGGCCCAATTGCCCGGATCCATGTAGCCCACGCTGATCAGGTAGGCCGGGCCGGAAAAGGCGAACATACGCCGCCAGAAAGACACCTGGGAGGTCCCCACGCTGGCATGGACTTCAGCCAGCGAGCGCGCATCTTGCCTTTGATGTCCGGGGGGGGCCATTGGATTTACCAGTTAAACAAGCGGGGCGGTACCTGTCAACCTGCTACCATGGAGTTGTTCCTATGTGCCTGGCGGTTCCCGGCAAGATTACCGAGCTGCATGACGAACATGGCGTCCCCATGGCGCGCGTGGATTTCGCCGGCATCAGCCGCGAGGTTTGCATGGCGTATCTTCCCGAGGCCCGGCCCGGCGAATATGTGGTGGTGCACGTAGGGTTCGCCATCAGCCAGGTGGATGAAGAAGAGGCCGCCCGCACGCTGGCGGACCTGAGGCAACTGGGCGAGCTTGCCGGGTTGGAAGAGTAATCACTCGCCCAGCTTGGGAAACAGCGCGCGGTCCAGGATGCGGCGGGTCAACTCCTCCCCCGTGATGAACTCGTCCTGGTCGCGGTAGAACAGCTTGTCGCCTGGCAGCAGGCCCACTTCGATCATCAGCGGCTCTCCGCCGCGCTCAATGCGGAAGCCCGGCAGCGAGGGAACGATCGAAATTTCCACTTTCGCGCGCTGCTGCCACTTGCCGTCCTGCTCTTCCCGAACGGTGATGCGGATCTTGGAGGCCTGTAAGTGGATGTCCGCCGATTCCGGTCCGAACGCGCCCGCATAGACCTCGACGCACGCGGCCAGATGCCGGTGCGTCTCTTCGAGCGCCCGTGGCAACCGTGCCAGGATTTGGGCCTCCCGTTCGCGCCGCTCCCGCTCTTCCTGGACCCGCATTTGAAGCCACTGAAAGCTCATGCGATTCCATGGTAACAGGGCGGCGCGGAACGAGGCGCGCCGTTACTGATACAGGACCGAGCCGGCGGTCAAGAAGGCGTACGAGAAAACACTGGGGATAGTCGAGCCGTCCTTCTTCAGGGTGGCATTGAAGTTGGCGGGCGTGACGCTGGACGCCACTTCCAGTGCACCGCTAGCGGTACCGGCGTTGACCTGAGCGGCGGTTATAGTCGGCAGCAGGGTGAGAACCGAAGCGGGCACGGTAAACGTCTTCTGGCCGGCTGTAGTGGTGCAGATGAATTCGGTCGCGTTGGTGATCGCGTTGTTCCCCGTCCCGCTGACGCTACCGGAATAGCCGACGATGTCCACTGGATCCGACGCATTGCCGCCCGTCCAGTTGAGCGTCAATCCCGCACTTTCCGTGACCGTAGCGGGCAATGGGCTGTTGAGGCTAAGCGGCGGGCCGATCGTGAGCGAAGTGTTAAACGGTCCCACGTCGTTGCCGCCGGCTCCAGTCAAGGTGTACGTTCCCGCCAGGATCGAGCCGTTGGCCTGGCCCGGGATAGTGATGCCTTCCGTGCCGATCGTGTAGCTGTAGGTGTTGCTGGTTTCCGTGAGCTTCTGATTGGTCAGGTTCGTACCGGAGGGTCCGGTGAGGGTGACCGTGCCGGCGTCGAAGGTCGTCACATGGGATGCTGCCGAGGTCGTGCTGGTGATCACGGCATGAATCACCGTGCAGCTTCCGATAGTGGTCACACTGAAGTTTTGCGTGCCTGACGAGGACAATTGGAAGCCGGTCATCTGGCTGAAGGATCCGGCGATGGAGTCAAGTTTCACGGTGCCATACTGAGGCTCGGTTGCCACGATCTGCGACAGCGCAAAACCGCCGGAGGTGATGGCGCCTCCCTGGTCGAGGCTCTGCAACTGCTGGGTGGTATAACCGGGCTGGACGCAGGCGGTGGCGCTGGGGCTCGGAGCGATGGAGATAGTTGTGGCCGCGCTCAGGGTGCCGTTCACGGAGATTTGCAACGTCACGGCACAGCCGGTCGGAACATTGCCCGGCAGGGTGAAATTGATCTGATCTTCCGCGGCGTAACCGTTGAGGCCGGCAAAGGCCACCGGGATGGAGACGCCACCCACGATGGCTGCGATGGTTTGCGTGGTGCTGAAGTCGTGGGTGACGGTCCCATTATCCCCCGCCGTATAGGCTCCAATCCCGGTTCCCCAGGCGACCAATACTTGTCCCGGCTTGGCGGGAGAACTCGAGGATCCGTTGTAGTTGCCGGTGGTCAGTCGATTCACATCGTACGTCGCTGAAGCGGAAATGTAGTTCTGCACCACGGCCAGACCGGTGCCGCTCTGATCCTGCGTGAAGAGCGCGGGTTTGCTGGCCACCACCTGGGCTGCAAACTGGTTGCTGACCGTACCGTTGGTGACGGTTACGTTGTAGTTGCCGGGCGAGACGGTGGAAGGCAGGATGGCGTTAATCTGGCCGGCGCCGACGTAGACCAGATACGTGTCAGTGCCGGCTCCGCCCGCAACGGGCGTGAAGGTGACTTTGACGCCGCCCACGGTGGTGGGACGCGGAAAGGAAATGGTTGGGGGCGAAGAGGGACCGAGGTTCGTTCCGAAGACGCTGAAGAAACTGCCCGGCGCAATGTTGGCCGTGAAGCTGGCCCCATCCAGCACTGCGGCAATGGTCGGCACCGGAGCAGTCGTGCCGCCGCCACTCGTGTTCACCGTGCCGGTGCCGCTACAGTTCAGTGAGAGACTCACGCTCGTACCCGAAATCGAAGTCGAACCGGTCTCGGTCAAGGAAAAAGTCCCCGTGTACCCGGCGTAGGTGCCCGTGCCACCCGTGATGGTCAAGGTTTGTCCGGTGACGGTTCCGCCCACTGCGGCGGATGCAAACGTGAATTTGCCGCTCAGCACGTTGCCGGGGCTGACCGTGATCGTATAATCCGCCGGTGCCGAGCTGGTAAGGGAAACCGTGCTGGTGAACGCTCCATTTCCCGTGTAAACACCCGACATTGTGGCTTGGCCGGTAAGCGCGAGGCTGGTGCCGGTCAGGGGGGCGCTCGCGGTCAAGGTGAACGTGCTGCTCACGGTTGCCGCTTGCGCGCCCGCCGCAATCAGCAGCGCCAGGGCAAACGGTGCAAATCTTGTGAAAATGGACCTCGCTACACAACGCATTAGAGTTTTTCCTCCGAACCGGACCTTAAGTGGCCCGATATTCCTGCACTATACAACGAAACTCAGCCCTTCGGCAAACAGCGCGAACTCAGTGAGGACCGGGCTGGCGGACGCCTGGTTCACGCGCAAGCGCAAACGCGCTGCCGTGGTGGGGCGGTCGAGCCGTAGCAAGCGGCGGCAGCCGATACCGGTTGCCGATGCCAGCGGCTCCCACCGTCCAGAGTTCCAGCGATCTACCGCGATGGCATCGATGCGTTGCCCGAAGCGGATGGCCTCCCGTATGCGGATCACGTTGAACGTGGTGGCGCGGCCGAGATCCACCCTCACCTCCGCGGCCAGCACCGAATCGTCGGTGGCCCAGTAAGTGTCGTTGCGGCCGTCGAAGAGATTCATGGGACCGTACACGCGGCTGTTTCCGCGCATGTTCGAGGCGGATGCCCTGGCCCGCGCCGCCAGGTTCCGCCCGAACGTGGCGCGCCGGAACTCTCCGAAGCCTCTTAGCGAAGCCAGGTCCTCTTTTTGCAGCAGGCCATCGCGGTTGGGAGGCACATTCAGCAGCAGGTTGGCGCCCCGGCCCACCGACTGGTAATACAGATCGGCTAGTTGCGCGGGTGTCTTGACCTTCGAGTTCTCGTTCTCGTGCCAGAACCAGCCCGGCCGGATGGACACGTCGCACTCCGCGGGGAGCCACTTTCGTCCATGGCGGTGCCCGGCAGGGGATTCCCGTTCCCGCACGTTTCCGGGCGAGGCCGGCCCTCCGTCGGCGCCGACAGGGTCATAGGTTGCCCAGCAGGGGTCTCCCGCAATCCCCCTTTCGTTGCCCACCCACCGAATGTCGGGCCCCACGTCGCTGAAAATGACGGCGTCCGGTTGCAGCTTCCGCACCAGTTCCCACGTCCTGGGCCAGTCGTAATAGGTGTTCTTGTCGATGGTGCGCTTCTCGCGCGCGCCGCCGTAGAATCCATCGCCGCCATTGGCGCCGTCGTGCCAGACCTCGAAGACCGGCCCGTATTCGGTCAGCAGCTCGGTGAGCTGCCACCGGTAGATGCGAATACACTCCGGCGTTCCGTATTGAGCGCAGTTGCGGTCCCACGGAGATAGGTAAATACCGAATTTCAGGTTGTGGCGCCGCGCCGCATCGGCGATGTCGCGGACCACGTCGCCCTGCCCCGATCTCCACGAACTGCTCCGCACCGAGTGCTCCGTGGTCTTGGTGGGCCAAAGGCAAAAACCGTCATGATGTTTGCAGGTGAGAATGACGCCCCGCATGCCGGCGCCGGCCAGTGCGCCGACAATGGCGTCGGCATCGAACGCCGCGGGCTGGAAGATGTTGGGATCCTCGTCTCCGTAGCCCCATTCCTTGCCGGTGAATGTGTTCACCGTGAAATGCAGGAAGGCAGAGGTCTCCATTTCGTGCCAGCCGAGTTGTCTTTCGGTGGGCGTTGCCCCAAAGGCCGCGGGCGGCGCCACGGTGCGGGCGGCGTAGGCGCCGAGAGCCGCCGGCGCCGCCAGAAAGATCCGCCTGGTGAGCATCAGATCCGCTCCGCCTTGGCCGGTGTGGCCGGGCGAACCACCCCCAGGTACATCAGCAGCACGGCCACCGTGGTCCACTGCCCGCCCACGGAAAGCACGCTGTCGGCCAGCGCCATGACCACGCGCGAATAGGCGGTTTCTTCGAAAACTCCGAGGATCAGGAAGGTGCCTGCCAGGCTCGCCGCCAGCAGCGGCAACAGCACCAGGAAGATGCGCCAGCCATGGCCCTTGGCGAGCTGGCGGCTGCGCGCCAGAACTTCGGTTTCCCGGTCCGCCTCGACCGCCACAATCGCCGGGACGAAGATCAGCCTGACCATCGCCACCAGCCCGGGGATCACCAGCAGCGCCCCCCAGAGCGCCACCGTGACTTCAACCTTGAACATGTTCCACAGCGTCTTTCCCCATTGGCGGCGGCCCCAGCGCAGCGATTCGCCGAGGGAAGCAGTGTGGCCGCTGCGGAACTTGGCCACCAGTCCGAAAACGGCCGCCGGAATGACCAGCGCGTCGAGGACCAGGCCGCTGCCATCCAGAGCGAGGTAGGAGACCATTCCGCTGGTGGGGACATTGAGGACGTACAACACAAACTGGAGCGCCAGTTTGACCGGGAGATACGCCACCAGCGTGACGGCCGCCAGAAACCGCAGGTTGGCGAAGAAAAGGACGGCGGAACGGATCAGCAGCCGCCACACGGAGTGAAACGGTTCGGTGGGGAAATCGATCTCGATGTGGCCCTGGCGAAAGGCGCGGTCCATTTCTATACAGTGGCATAACTTGCGATCATGTGAAGTGATGACCAGACGAACCAGCGTGCTGTTGCTGGCGATCGCGCTGGCGGGCTGCGGCGGCAGGAACCAGATCAAACGCTACGCCATGGAAGGAAAGGTGAAGGCTCTCGACCCCGCCACCAAGACCGCCACCATCGCCCACGGCAAGATCGGCGACTGGATGGACGCTATGACCATGGAGTATCCCGTGAAGCCGGATGCCGAATTTCAGAAGCTCCACGTCGGCGACCGCATACAAGCTACCGTCGTGGTGAACGACGACAAGTATTACGTCACCGAAGTCAGGATCAGGTAGGGGGGCCTGTCCCGCTAGTCCGAGCACCACCTCACACCCACGAACGCCCCGGCCAATCTCCCGCGAAAATAGTAGTCGGCTTGCGGCGACGTCTTGAAGTACAGACCCTTCGCGCCCACACGAATCTCGATGCGCCCCACGCGGTAGGCGGCTAGAGCATCGGCGTCCCCGATGGCAAAGTGGTGTGGAATGTCAAAGCCCGCCACATTCAACTCGAGCCGGAAGTTGCGGGACGCGTACTCGGTAAACCCCAGACCCACTGTCGGCGAAATAAGGCTCTTTGATCCGGTAGTTGCGTATGACGTGAGGTTGCCGGAGCTGTCGGGCGTGGCCGACCGGATGGGAGCATCGTAGTTCGACTTGACCTCGAGGTAATGCACCTGCCACAGCGTCCTGAGACGGAAATGCCGGCTCTCCACCGGATAAGGCCACGTCAGGTATTCGAACGAGAACTTGAGGTCCCGGACATTGTCGGTGGTGGCGAGTAAGTCGCCTTGGTTGTAAGACTGGCCGAAGAGAACGATGGCGCCGGGGGCGGTAGTGCTCCCACCGGCTTTGGTGGTGTAGTACGAAAGAGTGAGGAAGTTGTGCAAACCCAGCGCCAGGCCAATCTCCGCGCTGGGGGTAATCTTGGGTGTGCCCGGAAGGTGGAAGTACGAAAGACCAGACCAGTCCGCCGCATGGCCTTTGTTGACGATGGGGGCGCCGAATGGCAACCAGCCGATGAGTCCCGCAAAGTAGCCGGTCTCCCCAGGCATCTGCACATCCGGATACTTGGGCAGTGGCGGCGGAGCCTGGATGATGCTCGTCCGCGGCTGAGGTGCCGGCGTTTCCTCGGGCGGCTGGGGCGCCGGCGTGGGGGTGCCCCCTGGGCCCTGGGCCGCGGGGGTGCCCCCTGGGCCCTTGGCCGGTGGCGTCTGGGGCGCCGGGGTGCCCTCTGGGCCCTGGGCGCGGCCCGGCGCAATGCATAATAAGCAAAGCAGGCACAGACATAGAATGGCATTCAGAGAATTCTTCACGCACGCCTCATCAAGTTCAGATTCGCCGGCGAACCGGGCTCATGGCAGACCCCCGATGCACGCGTCGGTCCAAGACGCCCTTTACGGTTCCTTGCCCTTCTATTGTGCCTCAACGCCCGGCACCGGCGCAGGGCCGGGCCCAAAGGGCACCCCGCACCCCGGCGCCGTTTCGATTGTAGCCTGTCCGGCACAGGTGTGAAGTCTGGCGTAACCTTTTCTCGTTTCGCCAGTATTCCATTACGTAAGCGGAGGCAAGTGGAAGACGAACAGGTAATGCTGGAGGTCCGGGCCGGCAACGTCGGAAAGCTGGAATTACTTTTCGATCGCCACCACCGGGCGCTATTTCGCTACTTTTTGCACCTCACCTCCAACCGCGCGGTCAGCGAGGACCTGGTGCAGGAAGTCTTCTTCCGCATTTTGAAGTACCGGCATACCTACCAGCCGGAGACACGGTTTTGCGCCTGGATGTTTCAGGTGGGACGCAACGTTCACATGGATCACGCGGTCCGCCACAAACCCGAGGTTGCCATGCCCGAGCGCGGCTGGGACGTTCGCAGCCCCGATGTGCCGCCCGATCGCCAGGCGCAGAGCCGGCAGGAGGCCGCGCTCCTGCGCCGCGCCCTGGCGGCCATGCCGCCCGAAAAGAGAGAAGTGCTCATCATGAGCCGGTTTCTGGATCTGAAGTACGAAGAGATCGCCTCCGTCCTGAAATGCGAGACAGGCGCGGTCAAGGTGCGGGTCTACCGGGCGCTGCGCGAGTTGAGCGACCGGTTTTTCGCGTTGTGTGGAGAACGAGCGTCATGATTTGCGAACGAGTTCGAGAGCAGATTCCGGAATGCCTGGCCGGCCGCCTGGACCATGCTGCGCACGAGAGATTGGTGGCGCACCTGGAAACCTGCTCCGCCTGCCGCGCCGAATTTGCCGAGCTGAATGCCGTGTGGCGTGGCTTGGGTTCCCTGCCCGAACCCGAGCCTGACCCCGCCATGCGAAGCCGCTTCCTGGAAGTGCTGGAGGCCTACCAGGCGGGGCGGGCTTCAGGCTCGGTGGGGCAAGTCGGGCACCTGCCCCACAGGTGGTGGCAAGCAGCCTTGGCTTTTGCTCTCTTGGTGGTGGGCGTATTCCTGGGGCGCTACTGGGCCGGGCCCCGCGGCGCCAGCCCCGATGTGGCGCAGTTGACAGGACAAGTGGAAAGCCTGCGGCAATTGGTGACTTTGTCTCTCTTGCAGGAGCCATCGCCCAGCTCGCGGCTGCGGGGCGTCACTTTCAGCTACCAGATAGCGCAGCCCGACGCGCAGGTGGAGCAGGCGCTTCTCTACGCCGTGAACCACGACTCCAACGTGAATGTGCGCTTGTCGGCCGTGGACGCGCTCGAGAAGTACGCCGCCAATCCGCAAATTCGCCGCGCGCTGGCGGATGCCGTCCCGGTGCAGGATTCGCCCCTGGTTCAAATCGCTTTGATCGATCTGCTGGTCGAGTTGAACGACAAAGAGGCCGCTCCCGCGCTGCGCAAGCTCGCCCAGGATGCGCAGGCCGACAGCGAGGTCCGGCAGCACGCCGTCTGGGCCATACAAAGAATGGAGGTGTCCCAGTGAAACCGCTGGCATTCATGACGCTGATTCTGCTCCCCGCTGTGGCTTTGGGCCAGCACGACGAGAAGAGTTGGAAATTCGAAGATCGGGAAACCATCCGCCGCTCGTTTGACGTTTCGAGCGCTTCCAACGCCAAGAAGCTGCTGGTGGACAACATGAACGGCTTCATTCACGTCAACGGATACGGCGGAAAGGAAGTCCAGGTAACCGTTGAAAAACACATCCGCGCTGAGTCCGATGAGGCCATGGCCGAAGCCAAGCGCGATGTCAAGCTGGATATGTCGCAGCAGGGCAACTTCGTCCGGCTTTATGAGGATGGACCATTCCGTAATCACAGCCGCGGCGACCGTTACTACGGTTACCACGTGGATTTCGAATTCGAGATTCAGGTCCCTCCCGAGACCGAGCTGATTCTCAAGGGTTTCAATCAGGAGATCCAGGTAAAAAAGACCGCCGGCGATTTCGACATTCACGGTTTCAACGGCGGCATCGATATGGAAGACGTATCCGGGTCGGGTTCGGTCGAAACCTTCAATGGCAAAGTCAAAGCAGCGTTCAGCAAGAACCCCGCGCGCGAAACGCACTTCAAAACCTTCAACGGCTCGGTGGACGTTTATTTCCAGCCCACCCTGGACGCGGACCTGCACTTCAAGACCTTCCACGGCGCCATCTACACGGATTTCGAGATCAACGCTCTCCCGAGTGGCGAGAGCAAGAATGGAAAGTTTATTTACCGGTCAAGCAACCGGATGACTGCGGGCCGCGCCGGCAAAGGCGGGCCGCAACTGTCGTTCGACACATTCAACGGCAGCATCCGCCTGCATTCGAAGGCTTTATGAAACCAATCTCGGCCCTTGCGGGCCTGCTGCTGGCTGTTTGCGCGCTCGCCTGCGCGCAGGAAGCCACGGGCGACCGTGTGGTGGTGCCCGCGCGAAATACCTCTCATCCACGGGTGGTGAACGCCACCGTGCACCAAGGCTCGATCACGGTGAAGACCTACAGCGGCAACGAGGTGATCGTGGAAACCGGCCGCGAGCGCGCCGCCACTGCGCCAGCCGGAATGAAGCGCATCGATTTACCCAGGGGCCTCGACGTGGAGGAAGAGGACAACGTCATCACCGTCCGCACCCGCCCGGACGGCTCGGCTCACCTGGTAATCACCGTGCCCACCGATACCTCGCTCAACCTAAAGAGCCATAACGGAAGCATCGCGGTCGAGGGCGTCCACGGCGAAATCGATGCCAGCAGCCACAATGGCCAGATCACCCTGGCCAGCGTTTCGGGAACGGTGGTGGCCAATGCGTTCAACGGCGCCCTGAAGGTCACCATGGATGGCGTCGAGCCGGCCAAGCCGATGTCGTTCAGCACCTTCAACGGCCCCATCGACGTGACTTTCCCGGCCGACCTCAAAGCCAACATCAAGCTCAAAACCAATCACGGAGAGGTTTTCAGCGACTTCGACATCAAGCTCACCGGCGGCCATCCGATCACCGAGAAGAACAACACTCCCGATGGAAAGTTCCGGCTGCGAACCGATCGAACCATCTACGGCGAGATCAACGGCGGAGGCCCGGAAGTGAGTTTCCAGTCCTTCAACGCCAGAATCGTCATCCGCAAGAAGTGATCCGACCTCAGGGCTCTAGCGTTTCGCCAGCGGCTTGAGAATCTCCGTCAGCAGGTCCGCAACCGCCGGGTCGCGCACCAGGTGGGGTTATCTTTCGCCGCCGTGATAGTCGATCTGGTGCGTTTCGTAATACTCGCCGGTTTTGATCAGCAGCTCCAGCGGCTTGGTCGCGGATGTAGTCGCCTGCACGGCTTCCCGCAACACCGTGGGCGTGAACTGCCGGTTGTTGACGGCCATGATCGTAACGGCGGGCGCGATTCCAGCTTTTTGGGCCGGGCCGGCATAGGCAATATCCGTGACCATGCCGTCTTCCTTGACCTTGAGGCCCAGCGAGTAACTGAGGTCGATCGCCTTTCGTTCCGCTTCTTCGGCCTTCCAAAACTCCGAGCGCTCGCCGTCGTAAACCAGCTTCCAGCCGGCGTGCTCGATGCCTCCCAGTGGCGCGTGCGGCTCCGTCGAGCGCAGGCGGCTATTCAGGAAACCCGCCCAATCGTAAGGCTGGACTGAATTCAGCGCGGCTACCACATCCTCGAAATTGTACGGCTTCATGGCTGGCGCTCCGCCCGGGCCTCCTGCAAACGCGCGGCAGAAATCGTCCAGCGACCTCGCACCCTTGCTGAGTTGCCGGATCAAGACATTGGCATCCAGCCAGATCAGCGTGCCTTCGGCGTAGTAGTCCACGCTTCGGCGATAATCCGCGTAATCGTCCCCCGCCTCGTAGAGGGTCTGCGCGGCCACGGCTGTGTCTTCCAGCGGACGCCACGTCCGGCCGTACTTGGTGTCGAGCGCCGCGGCGTCCATGGCCACCGATTCGCGGAAGTCTTCCGCGCTCCACAGCCCGCTCCGCGGCGCCAGAATTTCGCCCAGGTAATTCGTCAGGCCTTCGTAGACCCACAGCAGGTCGCCCTTCATCGGTGTATCGTAGCCGCCATCGGCGCCGCTCGAGGTGAGCCCCATGGGCCGGCGGTACTTGCCGTTCCAGGAGTGCACGAACTCGTGCGGCAGCAAGGTGCCGGAGAGCTTTCGCGGACCGGGGTCCACCAGCGTGCGTTCGCCCAGGCGGTCGTCGCTCGATTCATGGTGCTCCAGCCCGAAGTGCGCCACGTGGTCGCTGAGCGTGAACAGGAAGTGATAATCCCGGTAGTGGCGCGATCCGAACAGCGCGCCCGTTTCCGCCACCAGGTTCTTGTACTCGTCCGCCAGCTCGGGGCTGATCTCGACTGCCCGGTCGCTGTCGCCGGCGAGATGCAGGTAGTGCGGGGCGCCGCGATCCGTGCCCAGTTCGACCGTGCGGAAGTGGGCGCCGGCGAGCAACGGCGAATCGATGAGGGTGGTGAGCGGCGCCGGCTGAAACTCGATCTCGCTTCCCGACTCGCGCGCGATCGGCAGCGCGGTTCCGTATCGCCACGAGCTGGGCACGCGCAGCGTGGCCTGGTATTGCAGGCTGTCGGCCGGCGCGCCCTGGGGATACAGCACGAGCTGGTTCCAGTTGAGCACCGCCAGCTCGCTCGTGGCTGAGCTTCCCGAGGAGAATCCGGCTTCCTCCGGCGGCGAGATGAAATCGAAGGTGGCGTTGACCGACGATGCTCCCGCCGGAACATCGATGTGAAACGCATACATGTTGACGCTGTCGCGTCTCCAGGCGACCGGTTGGCCGCCCGCCTGGATCTTCAGCCCGACCAGGTTGACAATCGGCCCGGTGGGCGCGTGCTCGCCCGGAATCCATTCCGGATAGAGCAGGGTCATGGGGCCCGGCCGGGTCGGAATGGTCATCCGGACATGAAACAGCCGGCGGGGCGCGTCGGTGGCGTCTACGCGCAGGCGAACCGGGTTCTGGGCACATAGCGGCAGCCATGCCAGCGCTGCCAAAGCGATATGGAGAATTCGCATAATCACACGATTGTACTTCACCGGTGCCCGCGAAGAACCGCGCACAGCCCCGTAGGGGCGCCAGCCAATAGCCCAGCGCGTGAGCGCTGGGACGCGGCCCGAAGCCCGCCAGCCCCGGCAGGGGCGTAAGAGCAGCCATTCGTCCCTATCGAATCAACCATTTACCCTCAAACCCGACCGATGCCGCGCTACACTGGAGGTGTTCGACGGTTGCATGCGATGCCCTCGGTGGAACATGCCGCCCGAGGCCTTGCAGTGGCTGTAGGCTTTTGATTATTAAGCGGTTAATTGCAAATTGGGTTCGTTTCGTAATTTTCCGGTGCGGCTGTCAAATGGCTTTGTTTCGCGTTTACACGCTGCCCAAAGCCACACGCAAAATACGCATAATCACACGATTGTACTTCACCGGCGCGGCTATGTTAATTTGGTGTCGGCTGCCCACCGGATGGCGGTACTTGAAATGAAGTTAGCTTATGTTCGCTGGAAAGATGCCGTGGCCGAAGAAGCCGGGGATCCTGCTTCCAACAACCCCCAGGCGCAGTTGGTGGAGCTTCAGGAGATCGGATTCCTCCTGGACGAAAACGAAGAAGCCGTCGTGATCGGGATGGAGATTCATAACGACGCCGAAGTGCGGCCGGGGCGCTGGCGTCTGCACATCCCCAAAGTCAGTATTCAGGAAATGCGCGTGGTGGAGCTCGAGAAGGCATTCGCCAGACGACGCAAGAAGACCGTTTGAGCAATTTACATGGTGGAATCCATTCGCCCGGGCGCTTCCGCGGCCCGCGCCCGGTTCGTGCTTTTCGATTTCGACGGCAGTCTCTCGCTCATCCGCACCGGCTGGCTCGGCGTCATGGCGCCCATGATGGTGGAAGTGCTGGCCGAACTGAAAACCGGCGAGACCGAAGCGCAGTTGCGCCAGGTGGTGGAAGAGTTCGTCTGGCGTCTCACCGGCAAGGAGACCATCTATCAGATGATGGCGCTCGCGGAGGAAGTGCAGCGCCGCGGCGGCGTTCCGCTCGACCCTTTGGCCTATAAGAAGCGCTACCTGGACCTGCTCTGGCAACTGATCCGCGGCCGCGTTGAAGAGCTCCGGCGGGGCCATTGCCCACCCGACAAGTACCTTGTGCCGGGCGCGCGGCGGCTGCTCCAAACCCTCCGGGAGCGCGGGCTTCGCATGTACCTTGCCAGCGGCACCGACGAGGTCTTTACCAAAGAGGAGGCCGGTCTGCTGGATATCGCGCGCTACTTCGATGGCGGCGTCTACGGCGCGCTCGATGACCTGACCCAATTCTCGAAGGGCATTCTGGTGCGGCGCATCATGGAGCTGGCCGGCGCGCGCGGCCACCACCTGCTCGGTTTCGGCGACGGATACGTCGAAATCCAGGAGGTGAAACAGGCCGGAGGAGTGGCCGTCGGCGTGGCCACCGACGAGCCGGAGTGCCAGGCCGTCGACCAGTGGAAACGGCGCCGGCTGATGGGGGCCGGCGCCGATTACATTATCCCCAACTATCTGTGCCACGATGCGCTGCTAGCGGCGCTTTTCTCGAACCATGAGCCTCTATGAAACTTTCGACCGCTCGCGCCTGGCGCTGAAGCCGTTGGCCGGGCGCACACACGACCTTAGCCTGGATCACTGGCTCTCGCTCGACGATCCGGCGCCGCCGTTCTCCCATGCGGACCTCGCCACTGTCGCCGCGCGCCTCGAGCAGGCCCGCGGGACAGGCGCGGCGCGCATCCTCATGATGGGCGCCCACGTGCTGAAAGCCGGCGTCAACCGCCACCTCATCGACATGCTGGAGCGCGGCTCCATCGACCACATCGCCGCCAACGGCGCCTGCGCCATCCACGACTACGAGCTGGCCCGCATCGGCGCCACCACCGAGAGCGTGGCACGCTACATCCGCGCCGGCGAGTTCGGTCTCTGGCGGGAGACCGGTGAGTTGAACGATTGGATTCGCGAAGCCGCCCGCCTCGAGCTCGGCCTGGGCGAAAACATCGGCCGCCGGATCGACGCCAGCGGCTGGCCGCACAGCGATCTTTCCGTCTTCGCCGCGGCCTACCGCTGCCGCGTGCCCGTCACCGTCCACGTGGGGATCGGTTACGACATCATTCACGAGCATCCCAACTGCGACGGCGCGGCTCTGGGCGCCGCCAGCTACCGCGACTTCCTCATTTTCGCCCGCACGGTCGAGCGCCTCGAGGGCGGCGTGCTGCTCGACTTTGGCTCCGCCGTCATGGGCCCCGAGGTCTATCTCAAGGCGCTGGCCATGGCGCGCAATGTCGCGCGCCAGGAAGGCCGGGCCATTCGCCGCTTCACCACCGCGGTGTTCGACTTGGTCCCCATCCACGGCGACTTCCGCCGGGAGTTGCCGAAGAGCGACCCCGGCTACTACTTCCGCCCGCACAAGACCATCCTGGTCCGCACTGTGGCCGATGGCGGTGAAAGCTTCTACTTCTGCGGCGAGCATCGCGCCACGCTGCCCGCGCTGCGGCGATTGCTCGTGGGGCAGGTCCCCGACCTGCCCAGCCTCGGCGCCCGATGAAGACCGCGGAGACGCTGGCGGCCTTTCCCAAGCTGCGCGCGCTGGTGGTGGGCGACATCTGCCTGGATCGCTGGTGCCATTACGACCCGGCATTGGCCGACGCCTCGCGCGAGACCGGTATTCCGCGCATCGGCGTGGTGG
Organism: Bryobacterales bacterium; assembly: GCA_963768385.1. GTDB lineage: Bacteria > Acidobacteriota > Terriglobia > Bryobacterales > Bryobacteraceae > Fen-178. The sequence continues at coordinate 346,714 of CAVYHQ010000006.1, read as the reverse complement.
CCACTGAAGTCACTCCCGGCGGCGGTGGCACCATCGCCAACAACCTGGCGGCTTTGAAGGCCGGCTCTGTGGCCGTGCTGGGGCTGGCCGGCGACGATGGTTTCGGTTACGAGCTGGAACACGCGCTTGCCGCCCGCGGCATCTCCGGCGATTTGCTGGTTCGGGCGCGCGCCGTCTCCACCTTCACCTACACCAAGCTCATCAACCGCCACACCGGCCAAGAGGACCTGCCGCGCGTGGACTTCGTGAACATACGGCCCATTCCGGAGGAGCTCGATCGCCAGTTGGTGAACCGGCTGGAGAGCGTGGCTGGCGGCTACGACGTGATTCTGGTGGCGGATCAGGCCGAAACCGCGCAGGGCGGCGTGGTGACCGCCCGCATGCGCGAGGCGCTGGCGCGGATCGCCGGAACGACCCTCGTCTGGGTGGACTCTCGCATGCGCGCCGAGTTGTTTCGCGGGGTCGTGGTGAAGCCCAACCAGCAGGAAGCCGAGGCCGCGTCACTGCGCGCGCTCGGCCGTGCCGATTATGCCGGACTCCGGCGCCACATGGCCGCACCGTTCCTCATCATCACCCGCGGCGGCCAAGATGCGCTGGTGGTGGACGAGCACGGATCCACGCCCGTGCCCGCCCGCCGCGTCGAACGCCCAGTGGACATTTGCGGCGCCGGCGACAGCTTTTCGGCCGGCGCGGCCCTCGCGTTGAAGGTCACTGGCGACCCCATCGCCGCCGCGCGCTTTGGGAATCTCGTGGCCTCCATCACCATCATGAAGCAGGGCACCGGCACCGCGTCGCCCCAAGAGGTGCTGGCGGCCGAACAGTAAGCCCACTCTGAATACGAATCTATGTCACACTAGTAGTGTGACAAAGACACTGACCAAGAGAGCCCACGTGATCCTGCCCGAGGATGTCGTGGCCGGCATAGACAGGCTGGTCGGCAAGCGCGGGCGGAGCGCGTTTCTCGCCGAGGTGGCCCGCGAGGAGATTCAAAGACGCCGGCAGCGCGAGGCGCTCCGGGCCGCCGCCGGCTCCTGGAAAGATAAGGACCACCCTGAATTGAAAGGCGGCTCGGCCGCTTGGGTACGGAAGATGCGCGCCGAATCTGAGACCCGGTTCCGGCGAATCCAGCAGAACCGGGATCGCGGCTGATGGCCATCCTTCTCCTCGATACCACCGTCATCGTCGACGCGATCAATGGCAAGAGACAACGCCACTTGCTCCTTGACGAACTGCTAGCTCAGCGGAATCTTCTGGCCTGCTGCGCGATCAACGTCACAGAGGTGTACGCCGGCATGCGGCCTCACGAAGCCAGCCTTACGGAAGCCTTCTTGCGGAGCCTCAAGTTCTACGAGGTGACCTGGGAGATCGCCCGGCTCGCCGGCCAGTTACAGAACCGCTGGCGCAAGAAAGGGCACACCCTTTCCTTGGCCGATGTCAGCATTGCCGCCGTGGCCTTGACCTACGGGCTTACCCTGCTGACGGACAACCGCAGGGATTTTCCGATGCCCGAGTTAGCGCTCTACTCGCTGCCGTAAAGTGACCCGACTACAGCCACCAACCCGCCCGCCCGAATATTGTACGATTATTGTGGGCCGCACAGGAGGATTGGATGGAAACTGGCCGGAACTCCGGCGTCACACCGGCAACCGACTCGCGTCACGACCGGCGCACCGTTGTCTCATGGCTGCTGGGAGGCGGAGTCGCCGCTTCGCTCGTCTCGTTTCTTTATCCCGTGATTCGCTTTGTGAACCCGCCCGCGGTTTCGGAAGCCTCCGTGAATGAAGTGGACGCGGGCAAAGTGCAGGACCTCAAGCCCAATTCGGGCAAAATCGTGAAGTTCGGAAATAAGCCCGCCCTGCTGGTGCGGATCAATGATACCGAGTGGAAGGCATTCTCCGCCGTTTGCACGCACTTGAACTGCACCGTCCAGTACCGCGAATCGCGCCGCGACATCTGGTGCGCCTGCCATAACGGCACCTATGACTTGAACGGCCGGGTGCAATCCGGACCTCCGCCCAGGCCGCTCGAGGAGCTGGTTGTGCAGGTCCGCGGCGACCAGGTTGTCATTTCGCGCCGGGCGTGACGGAGAGAACCAACTTGCCTGCCACTGAATCGAAAAACAAAACGGCGGCCGACTGGTGGGATGAACGGACCGGCTGGCGCATGGTCCGCGATCTGGCGGACCACAAGGTGGTGCCCATGCACGCTGGCACCGCCTGGTACTACTTCGGCGGCATCACTCTGTTTCTGTTCATAATCCAAGTGATCACCGGGGTTCTGCTGCTGCTCTACTACCGGCCCAGCGTCGCCGAAGCCTTCGACAGCGTGCGCTTCATCATGACCCGCGTGCAGTTCGGGTGGCTCATTCGGTCGATCCATAGCTGGTCGGCCAACCTTCTCATCCTGTCGGCCTTCGTGCACATGTTCAGCGTCGTCTTCACCCATGCTTACCGGCGCCCGCGCGAGCTGACCTGGCTCACTGGAATCGCGCTGCTGGGCCTGATGCTCGGCTTCGGATTCAGCGGCTACCTGCTGCCGTGGAACCAAATCTCGTATTTCGCCACCAAGGTGGGAACCGATATGGCCGCCAGCGTCCCCATAGCCGGCCCGGCCATCGCCCGGTTCCTGCGCGGCGGCGAAGAGGTCGGCGCCGCCACGCTGACCCGCTTCTTCGCTTTCCACGTTATGATCCTGCCGCTCATCACGTTTTTGCTGGTCGGCCTGCATCTGCTGCTGGTTCAGTTCCACGGGATGAGCACACCCAGCGGCGTTTCCTCTTCCCGGCTCGCGCAAATGAAGTTCTTCCCCAACTTCTTCCTCCGCGAGCTGGTGATCTGGTACGGCGTGCTGGCGGTTCTGGGCACGCTGGCCGCCATCTTTCCCTGGGAACTCGGCCAGAAGGCCGACCCGTTTGCCTCGGCCCCGGCGGGCATCCGGCCGGAATGGTATTTCCTGGCGGAGTTCTACACTCTGAAGCTCATCCCCAGCCACGTTTGGTTCTTCGAAGGCGAGCTTCTGGGCCTGCTGGGCTTCGCGCTGCTGGCTGCCGGATGGGTGGCGCTGCCGTTTTGGGCCACCGGCCCCAACGGTGAGCAGCGCACCAGGCTCGTCACGGGCGCGGGTGTCTTCCTGATCTGTTATCTCGCCACCTTCACCATTCTGGGTTACCTCAAATGAGAGCGCCTGCCATCCTCTTCCTTCTGTACTGGAGTCTCAGCGGCGGGGTACCCTCTGGGTCCGCAGCGGACTCTTGCGTGACCTGCCACTCCGCCATGGAGGAAGGCGCCAAAGGTCCCGCAACACTCTTCAAGAACGACGTCCATATCGCCCACGGCCTGAGTTGCGCGGATTGCCACGGCGGCGACCGCACCAGTGACGATCCCACCATCGCCATGAGCAAAGCCAAGGGGTTCAAAGGCAAGCCGGCGCGAACCGCCATTCCGAAATTCTGCGCGAGCTGCCACGCCAATCCCGACATCATGCGCAAATTCGCGCCGGCGGAACGCGTCGATCAGTATGAGCTTTACCAGACCAGCGTTCACGGCAAGCGCCTGGCGGCCGGCGATACCAACGTAGCCACCTGTGTCGATTGCCACAGCGTCCACGACATCCGCCCGGTCAAGGACAGCATGTCCCCGGTTCATCCGCTGCACGTCGCCGAAACGTGCTCGCGCTGCCACTCCGACAAGCTCAAAATGGCCCCCTACAAGATCCCCACCAATCAGTTTGAAGAGTACCGCACCAGCGTGCATTGGGAGGCCATGACCAAAAGGGGCGATCTTTCCGCGCCCAGTTGCGCGTCGTGCCATGGCAACCATGGCGCTAAGCCGCCGGACGTGGAATCCGTGGCGGCGGTGTGTGGAACGTGTCACGTGACGTTCGAAGAGTTATACGACAAGAGCGTTCACAAGGCGGTTTTCTCGGGCGAGGGAGGGTGCATCGTGTGCCATTCCAACCATGCCGTTCACCAACCCTCCACTGCCATGCTGGTTGGCCCGAATGCGGTTTGTTCGGGATGCCACGAAGCGGGAACCGCCCCGGCCCAGACCGCCGCGCAGATGGCCGCATGGAGCGACGGGCTGGACCGGGCGCTGAAACAATCCGAGACCGTGCTGGCGCGCGCCGAGGAGTACGGGATGGAAGTCTCCGAAGCGCAGGTGCGCCTGCTCGACGGCCGCGAGAACCTGGTGAAGGCCCGTCTGGCCCTGCACGCCATGCAGCCCGACGAGATGCGCAAACCCATCGACGCCGGCATGGCCATTGCCAAGGAAACGCTCGAAGCCGGCCAGGCGGCGCTGCGTGAGAAGGATTTTCGCCGCCTGGGCCTGGCCGTGTCGGTGCTGTTGATTGGCATCGCGATTCTGGCCATCCGCTTCCTGATCCGCCGGATCGAAGCGAGGCCCTGACATGCCCCCTCGTGGCGCCTACCGCCCGGCGCCGGTTGTGCAAAAGCCGCCCGCGGCCGCGCCGCGCTGGTTGCGGCCCCTCATCCTGGCGCTCTCCGCATTCGCGCTGATGGGCTGGTTCTCCACCGAAGTCTCCGACCCGGATACCTGGTGGATTCTCAAAAGCGGCCAGTACATCTGGCAGAACCATAAGCTGCCGGTTCCCGATCCGTTCGCTTATACGACCTACATGGGCAAGCCGGCTTTTCCGGGCGAAGAGCACATGCGCGATTTCGACCTGACCCACGAGTGGCTGTCGGAAGTGGCCTTTTACCTGGTCTACGCAGCCGGGGGGTTCGCCGGGCTGGTTCTATTCCGCGCGGCGTTGCTCACCGGTTTCTGCGGAGTCGTCGGCCTGGTGGCTTTTCACCGGTCCAAGGGCTTCTATCCCGCGTTGGGTGCGGCATTCCTCGCGGCGAGCATCGCGGATAAGTTCCGCTCGGACCGGCCGTTCCTGATCGGTTTCTTACTGCTGGCGCTGGTCATCGCCGCCCTGGAATACCGCCGATGTCTGTGGTTGCTCCCTCCCATGTTTGCGGTGTGGTCCAACCTGCATGGCGGGTTCTTCCTGGGCTGGGCGCCGCTGGGGGCCTATTGCGCCGAGGCTTTGTTCCTGCGATGGCGCGGCAGGGGCCCGGAGGGCACCCCGGCCGATGAGCGCCGTCTGTGGTTGGTGAGCGCGGCCTGCGTCCTGGCGTCGGGTCTGAACCCCAACGGTTTTCGCGCCGTTACCATCTTGTCCACTTATCGGCACAGCGCCTTGCAGGGGTCGCTATGGGAGTGGCAGCACACGGCGTTATGGCCTCCGGAGATGTTCGGCGTGCTGCTATTCGCCGCCGCAGCGGCGCTGCTCTGGGCCCGAAGTAAGGCTCGCGTGGCCGACTGGCTGCTGTTTCTGGCCTTCGCCGCCGCCGGCATCGACGTGGTTCGGAATGTCATCTTGATGGGCCTCATCGGGCCCATCGTGATTGCCAGTTACATCCCCTGGAAGCGGACTGTGCCGGTGCTGGCGGAGTTCCTGGTGGCCGTCCTGGTGCTAGCCGGCGCAAGCGCCCAGATCGCGCGGGGCAGCGCCTTCCAGTTTCGCGCCGCCGAGTGGAGATACCCCGCCGGGGCCGCCGATTTCCTGCTGGCGCACCACGTCTCCGGACCGATATTCAATACCTACGGATACGGCGGCTACCTGATCTGGCGGCTGTGGCCGCAGGAACGGGTGTTCATCGATGGGCGCGCGCTCAACGAATCGGTGTTCCTGGATTACCGGCGGATGGCCAGTAACGCCGACTCCATCGGCGGCAAGAGCGGCGAAGAACTCCTCAATCAGTACGGAATTCAGGTCATCGTCATGGACGGATTCGAATTCACCTCGGGAGAGCCCTACCTGCTGCCGGCCGCCCTTTCGGACCCCAGCCAGAAAGAATGGAAACTGGTCTACCAGGATGCCCAGGCGGTGGTCTTCATGCGCCATCCGCCGCCGGGGGTCGAGCCCCTGAATTCTCTCGACGCGCTCACCAGCATGGAGGCGCAGTGCGCCGAGCACATCCAGCACCTTCCGGGGCAGCCACGCTGCGCCCGCGGCTTGGGCCAGTTGTTCGCCCGCATCGGCGACACCGCCCGCGCCCGCCGTTGGATGGCCTTCTACCTGGAACACCGGGTCGAGCCCGACCCGGAAGCGGACAACATGTACAGGCGGCTGCTGGGGAGGCCGTAAGCTACTGGTACGTGTGCCGTGAGATAATTGAGCCGTGCTCGCTTCGTATATCCGGGCAGCCATGCGTCAGGCCCGTTACGAGATCGTCGAGGATGACGGGGCGTTGTACGGCGAGATTCCTGCGATCCCGGGCGTCTGGGCGAATGCCAAGACCCTGGAAGCGTACCGGGAGGAGCTGGAGAGCGTCCTGGAGGGATGGGTGCTACTCAGCATTGCCGATCACTCCCCGATTCCGGATATTGACGGCAACCGCCTCGAGATCTGTCCGGCGGCGATCACCAATACATGAAGGGACGCGGAAGAAAGCTCCGTATCCCGAATCCCCACGCTGCCTTCGGCTCTGTAGCGTTTCGTATATACAATTTGGTACGATAGCACCGTGGTGATTTCCGGTTTTGAGTGGGGCGATGACAACATCTTCCATATCGAGAGGCATCAGTTCACCACGGAAGAGGTAGAGGAAGTCTTCGCCGGTGAGTACAAGGTCAGGCGAACACGCCAGAAACGATACGTCGCGTTAGGCGAAACGCTGGACGGCCGCCTGGCTTTCATCGTGTTCCGACGATTGCCCGGAGGTCTGGTGAGGGTGATCACGGCCAGGGACATGGACCCAAGTGAACGGCGGCTATTTCGCCGCAAGTAGGTGGAGCAGATGAAGAGAAAACTTTCGCTCGCAAAGTCGCCACTCCCGAAGATTCAATCCGACCAAGAGGCCGCGGAGTATTTCGGGAGCCACTCTGTCGCTGGTGTGTGGGACCAGTTGCCCGAGGCCCCTCAGGCCAAACTGTCGCCCGCGCTGGAAAGTAAGATCCGCGACCGGCATGCTCGTGCAAAATCTCCGATTTCACTGCGCTTGACCCCCGAACAGATCGCTGCGGCAAAGCGCATCGCGGCGGAGAAGTCCGTAGGCTACCAGACGCAACTGCGGATGTGGATTGCCGAGGGGATCGGGCGCGAAGCGAAGCGTGTCTAGATGACCGCCCAACGCAGCCGTTCGGCAGCGCTGAACGGCCCCGAAAGCCCTCACCTCGCCCCGTCACAGCTATTTCAACCAACAGATTCATCAACATAACCTCAAGCCGTTTTACACGGGTCTTATACTGGAATTAGAGGGGGTTCCCGCTTTGCCACGTTTCGCATCCCCCGATTGGCTTTGTTCCGCACCAGCCCCATCTGTGGATACGCCGTACATCCCCTAAAAAGGTCCAGTACGTCCTAATATCCGCCGAGGCTTTCGGGTTATACTGTGGTTTCAGAGGGATCGCATGAGAAAATATGGCAAGTTCGTCGCTTTGATCGCCGTGGTAGTCGGGACCCTGGCGTGGCTGGCGACCACTGGGATGAACGATACCAAGACCTACTATAAGACCATCTCCGAGCTTGGCCAGATGGGAAACCAGGCATACGGAAAACGGCTCCGCGTGGGGGGCGACGTGGAGAGCGGGTCTATCCAGCGCGCCGGAAATCAGGTGCGGTTTGTGCTGGTTCAGGACAAGTTGAAACTGAAAGTGGCGTACACGGGCACCGATCCCCTGCCGGATACCTTCCGCGACGGCGCCCAGGCTCTCGCCGACGGTAAGCTCGACAAGGATGGCGTGTTCCGCGCCGCCAAGATTCAAGCCAAGTGCGCCTCGAAGTACGAAGCCAAGCCAGGGCAGTTGCCGCCGGGCCAGGCTGCGCCCAATATCAATAACGGCAAGAGCAGCGTCTAGAGGGGAATATGGAAAACCTGGGTTCGCTGGCCATATTGCTGGCCTTGTGCGTGGCTCTGTACGCCACGGTGGCTTCCGTCATCGGCGGCAATCGCCAGAAGCCTTTCCTGGTGGTCAGCGGGCAGCGCGCGGTCTACTCCGTGTGGGTGCTCGTCACCCTGGCCTCGGGCATTCTGGTCTACTCCCTCATGACTGGCGATTTCCGGTTCGCTTACGTGGCGGAGCACTCCAACCGCAGCATGCCCATGCTGTACAAGTTCGCGGCCTGGTGGGGCGGGCAGGAAGGGTCGCTGCTGTTCTGGAGCTGGCTGCTCTCCACGTACGCCGCGGTGGTCGTCCTGACGAACCGGCGCAAGCACCGCGACATGATGCCGTACGTGGTGGGCGTGCTGACCACGGTGCAGGCTTTTTTCCTGGTCCTCAACAATTTCATCGCCAATCCGTTCCAGATGCTGGCGACGGACAAACTCATCGTCGCGGTGCCGGATGGCAACGGGCTGAGCCCGCTGCTGCAATACCCCGCCATGGCGATCCACCCGCCCATGCTGTACCTGGGCTACGTAGGATTCGCGGTGCCCTTCGCGTTTGCCATCGGGTCGCTGATCACGCGCCAGCCGGGCGACGGGTGGATCCACACCACCCGCCGCTGGACGCTGGTGACGTGGCTGTTTCAGAGCGCCGGCGTCATATTGGGCGCGGCGTGGGCGTACCACGTGCTCGGTTGGGGCGGCTATTGGGGTTGGGACCCGGTGGAGAACGCTTCCCTGCTTCCGTGGCTCAGCGGCACGGCGTTTCTGCACTCGGTGATGATGCAGGAGAAGAAGGGCATGATGAAGGTCTGGAACATGGTGCTGGTCTCGGCCACCTTCTTCCTGTGCATCCTGGGCACGTTCATGACGCGCTCCGGGTTCGTGGAGTCGGTGCACGCGTTCGCGCGCTCGGATATCGGCAAGTACTTCGTCACGTTCCTGGCAGTGGGCATCGCGGCTACGATTTACCTGATTCTGGACCGCCTGGATTACCTCAAGAGCGAGGCGCAACTGGAAAGCGTGGTGTCGCGCGAATCGAGCTTCCTGTTCAACAACCTGATCCTGCTGGCGAGCTGTTTCGCGGTGCTGTGGGGCACGCTGTTTCCGACCATTTCCGAAGCCGTCTCCGGCAATCGAATCTCGCTCGACGCCGAGTGGTACAACCGCCTGATGGTTCCCATCGGGCTGTTCCTGTTGTTCCTCACCGGCGTGGGACCGCTGTTTGCATGGCGTAGAACGTCGCTCGACAGCTTGCGGCGGAATTTCCAGTGGCCGGGCATTGCGTCGCTGGTGCTGGTGGGCGCGCTGGTGGCGGCGGGCGTGCGGCAGCCGTACGCGCTGATCTCGTTCGGCTTCTGCCTGTTCGTGGCGCTGACCGTGATTATCGAGTTCTACAAGGGCGCGCGGTCGATTGCCGCCAAGAACGACATGAACCTTTTGCGCGCCACGGTCGAGCTGACGCACCGCAATACCAGGCGCTACGGCGGCTACCTGGTCCACATGGGGATCGTGCTGATGTTCATCGGGTTCACCGGCCACGCGTTCAACCAGAGCGAAGTGAAAGAGCTGAACACCGGCGACAGCCTGCGCGTGGGCGCTTACGACCTGAAGATGGTGGACTTGAAGCAGGGTGAGAACGAGAATTACCAGTGGCATCGCGCTACCATGCAGGTTTCGAAAAACGGCGATCCGCTGGGCACGCTGGAACCCGAAAAACGCTTTTATAAGGCGAGCAAACAGGGCACTTCGGAGGTGGGCGTCCGGTCGCGGCTCAACGAAGACCTGTATCTGAATTTCGGCGGCATGTCGGATGACAACCAGCGCGCGGTGATCCAGGCGTACGTTTTCCCGCTGGTTTCGTGGATCTGGATCGGCGGCCTGGTGCTGATCGGCGGCACGCTGGTGTGCCTGGTTCCGAGCAAGATCAAGATGCAATACGCCCGCACGGAAGTGGTGGGCCTCGTGAAGAAAAGTGCGACGATTCAAAATTAGTTTGCTGACCATAGTTGTGGCAGCGGCTGCCCTGGCGCAGACGGCCTCTGAGAAGCCCAGTACGGACGTGCGCCGTGTGGGCGCGCGGCTGGCCTGCCAGTGCGGGTGCAAAGATTCGGTGGCCACCTGCAGTATGCTGGAGTGCAGCTTCTCGAAGCCCGCCAAGGAACGCATCGCGCGGATGCAGGCCGTAGGCATGTCCGACGAGCAGATTATCCAGGCGTTCGTCCGCGACTACGGCCCGGGGATTTATCTGGCGCCGCCCAACGCGTGGGGGTGGATTGTCCCGTATGCCTCCGTCCTGCTGGGATTGGCGATGATCTGGCTGTTCCTGAAGAGATACCGCAAGCCCAAGCCGCTGGCGGAGATCGGTGCGCTCGAAATCGACGACCCGGCGCTCGAGAAATACAAGGACCAGATCGAAAAGGACCTGGCGAAGCTGGAATGATCATCGCTCTTGCGTGTTTCGTCGCGATCGCCGTTGTCGCGTTCGTACTTGGAGTGAGGGCCAAGGACCTACCCGAGCCGGAGCCGGAGTCGCCGTTCCTGCACTTGGATGAGCGCAAGGCCGCCATCTACGAGAACCTGCGCGACCTCCAGTTCGAGTACCGCGTCGGTAAACTTTCCGACCAGGATTACCAGCACACCAAGAAAGACCTGCAAAGGGAGCTGGCATCCGTGCTGGCGGAGGTGGACGCGCTCAAAGCGAGCTTGGCCTCGGTGGGGCAGGTCCCCGACCTGCCAAGAAATGATTTTGTATGTGCCTCTTGTGGCGCCAAATTCGAGAAACGGTTGAAGTTCTGTGGCGAGTGCGGCAAGCCCCTGAAGGTGGCCCAGGTATGAGGGGAATTGGCTTGGTTCTGCTGCTGTGCGCCCCCGCCATGGCGGCCACGAAAGTGGGCAAGCACATGATCCTGTTCGAGCCGGGCGGCGGGCAGATGGTGGTCAACGAAACCTATCTGTGCAACACAACGGGTGGCGGCAGGCTCGAATTCTACTTGCCGGCGGCGGCCAACGGCAATGTGACGGTGAACGCCACGGCCGCTGGCGGCACGGCCATTGCGGCCGCGGTGAAGAAGACCTCCAAGCCGGATGTGTATGCGGTGGATTTTCCGGCGAAGCCGGGCGAGACGCGGGTCGACCTCAGCTACACTGTGCCCTACACCGAGGGCGCGGCGTACGCGGGTAAGATCGTCACCCAGGACGACAACACCTACCTGATCGCGCCCAGCGGAGTGACGCTCCAGGGAGAGAACCTCAACGACCTGGGGCCGGAACCGCGCACGCAGGCTCACATTTACGGGCTGACGAGCGCCGCGTACAAGGTCGTGTTGACTACGGAGGCCGCGGATTCCGACAGCGGGCCGCGCATCGAGGAGATCATGCCGCGGATCTATAACCAGGCCAAGCTGATTCTGGGGCTGGCGCTGGGCATCCTGGCGCTGGGCCTGGTGCTGCTCTTCCGCGCCAACCCAACTAAGGAGACGAATGAGCGCGGTCGCCGTTGAAGGCGTCTGGAAGTTCTACGGCGACTTCCCCGCCCTGCGCGACGTGAACCTCGAAGCCGCGCCGGGATCGTGCCTGGCGCTGATCGGGCGCAACGGCGCGGGCAAGACCACGCTGCTGCGCATCGTCGCGGGTTTTTCGCGGCCGGGCCGCGGCCAGGTGCGGATTTTCGGCAAGGCACCCAGGGAAACCGAAACGCGGCGGCAGATCGGGTTCATCGGCCACGGGATCTCAGTCTACGACGAGCTGTCGGCGCTGGAGAACCTGACGCTGTTCGGCAGGCTGTACGGACTGGCCGACCCGCGCCGCTCGGCTCTCGAATGGCTGGAGCGTACCGGCCTGGAGCGCGTCCGCAACGGGCTGGTGCGCGAGTTTTCGCGCGGCATGCGGCAGCGGCTGGCGGTGGCGCGCGCTTTTCTGCACGAGCCTGCGGTGCTGCTGCTGGACGAGCCGTTCACGGCGCTGGACGACCGCGCCATTGCGGTGCTGCAAACGCTGCTCCGCCAAGCCCTGGCGAATGGTAAGACCGTCATCCTCTCGACCCACCAGTTACGGGAAGCCCTCGAGCTGGCCTCGCACGTCGCGCTGTTGAATCGCGGACAGGCGGTATTTTGCGGCCCATCGACGCCGGAAATGGCGGCCGATCCCGGCCTGATTTACGCGCGCTACGGCGAGGGCTGATGGGTTTCTTCCGGCAGGTGCTCACCATTGCGGCCAAGGATTTGCGCGCCGAGCTGCGCACCAAGGAGGCCATCAACGCGTCGCTGGCTTTTGCGCTGGTGATCCTGCTGCTGTTCAGCTTCGCGTTCGATCCCACGGAGGAGACCACGCGCGAAATCTCGGGCGGGCTGCTGTGGATCGTGTTCGCGTTCGCGGGGGCGCTGGTATTGAACCGCAGCTTCGCGCGCGAGCTGCCCAACGACTGCCTGGACGCGCTGATCGCGGCGCCCATTTCGGGAGCGGCCCTCTACCTGGGCAAGGCCGTGGCGAATTTCCTGCTGGTGCTGGCGGTGGAGCTGGTCTCGTTGCCGGTCTTCGGCATCTTCTATAATGTGCGGTGGACCTCGCAATTCGGGGAACTCATGCTGGTGCTGGCGCTGGGCACCTGGGCGCTGACGGTGATCGGCACGATTTTCAGCGCCCTCACGGTCAACATCCGGCTGAGGGAAGTGATGCTACCGATGCTGACCTATCCGATCCTGGTGCCGGCGTTATTGGGCGCGATGCAGTTGACCACGGGGCTGATGGCCGGCCAGCCGATCGGGCCGGACACGATGGCGTGGCTGAAGATGCTGATCGGGTTCGACGTGGTTTACACCGCGGTCTCGCTGGTTCTGGTGGAGAGCGTGCTGGTGGGATGATGGTTCCTTATGCGTGACAAGATCCTTTACGTTCTGGGCATTGTGGCGCTCCTGATTCTGGCGTGGAATATCAACGCCATTGCGCGCCTGCCGGAAGAGACGCAGCAAGGGGTGACGTTCAAGATCATCTTCTTCCACGTCCCCATGTGGGCCGTCGCTATAACCGCGGCCTGCGCGGCGCTACTCGCGAGCGTGGGCTTCCTCATAACCAAAAACTTCAGGTTCGACGCCGCGGCGGTGGCTGTTACAGAGGTGGGGCTGGCGTTCACGACGGTCGGCCTGGTCACCGGCTCTATCTGGGGCCGCGAGATTTGGGGCATCTGGTGGACCTGGGACGCGCGCCTGACCTCAGCGCTGGTGTGCTGGCTGCTGTACGCGGGGTACCTGATGCTGCGCAAGGCCATCGAGGAACCGACGCAGCGCGCCACCTTCGCCGCGGTGTTTTCCATTTTCGCTTTCGTCGATGTGCCGATCGTGGTTTTTTCGATCAAGTGGTGGCGCACGCAGCATCCGCAGCCGGTTTTTTGGGCGGGTGGAAGCTTCCCGCCGGACTGGACGATGCACTTAATGTGGAACATGGCCGCCATGCTGCTGCTGGGCATCGTGATGGTGGCGGTGCGCTTGCGGCAGGAAGAAGCGCAACGGGAAATCGATTCGCTGCGCCGCATGACGCATGCCCAATGACGGAGTTTCTTTTATGCACCTGATTTCGCAAACGCCGCTGATCGCACAGATCGTATCCGACGCGGAGCGGCTGCAGCACCAGTACGAGTACCTGAGCTACGGCCTCACTGCGGCATGGGTCATCCTGGTGATCTACGTCCTCACCATGGTGGCGCGCGAGCGCAAGCTCAAGCGCGAGATCGCCAGCTTGAGGGCCATGCTGGAGGAGAAAACCGAGCCGCGAACGTAAGAGAGCGGTTGGCTTCACAACTGGAGCGTGTTCACCAACTGCGTCACGCTTGCAATCTTCTCCCGCTTGAGAAAAGTCGCCAGTTCCCCGGCGATGCGCACGGGCGAGCGCGGGTCCCAGAAGTTGGCTGTGCCCACCTGAACGGCGCTGGCCCCGGCGATCAGGAACTCGGCGGCATCCAGGCCAGTGGCGATACCGCCCAGGCCAACCACGGGAATCTTCACCGCCCGCGCCGCCTGGTAAACCAGCCGCAGAGCGATGGGCTTGATGGCGGGACCGGAAAGCCCGCCGAAACCGGCGCCAATACGGGGACGGCGGGTTCGCGCATCGATGGCCAGCGCGATGAAGGTGTTGACCAGAGAGAGGGCGTCGGCGCCGCTCGATTCGGCCGCGCACGCCAGGGGTTCGATGGCGGCGACGTTGGGTGAGAGCTTCACGATCACGGGCCGGCGGGCCACGCGCTTGACAGCCGTCACCACGCCGGCCAGCAGCGCGGGGTCGCTCGAAAACCAGATGCCTCCGTGGCTGGTGTTGGGGCAGGATACGTTCAGCTCGTACCCGGCCAGGCCCGGGTGGTCTTCCAGGACGCGCACCACCTCCGCATAGTCTTCGGTGCGGTAGCCGAAGACATTGGCGAAAACCGCGGTGCGAAGCCGGGCCAGCGCGGGCAGCTTCTCGCTTACGAAGGCCCGGACACCGATGTTCTGAAGGCCGATGGAGTTGATCATGCCGCCCGTGGTTTCGTAAACCCGCGGCGGCGGGTTGCCTTCCATCGGCTCGAGGGAAAGCCCTTTCACCACCAAACCACCGAGCGCATCGAGGTCCACCAGTCCCTCGAATTCGAGGCCGTAGCCAAACGTGCCCGAGGCCGCCAGGACGGGGTTGCGCAGGGCGATGCCGCAGAGGGACGTAGCCAGGGAGGGAATGGCCATGAAAAATGAGTTTATCAGAGGCGGAAGTAGTGTTATAGTGTTACCTTCGTTACAACGCTCCCGGGTCCAGCGCTCCCTGGGCCTGAACGGAAGGGCAGGTAGATGACGGAAGAGAAAAGCGTGCTGGGCTTGGCCACGATTCGCAAGAACCGGGGCATCTCTCTCGAGCAGATCGCCGCATCGACCAAGATCGGCGTCCGGTCGCTGGAAGCCATTGAGCGGGGGGACTTCCAAAAGCTGCCTGGCGGCATCTACAGCACCAGCTACATTCGCCAGTATGCGCGCGCCATCGATTACGATGAGAGCGCCCTGCTGGAGTTCTACCATCGCGAGACGGGCGCGGGAACCTCACACCGGGACGGCCATGACGATGGGGGCGTGGTCGGCGGATTCCGTCCCGCGTCTACCATCGCGGAATCATAACCGCCGGGCATCCGGCTTTCGCTCACTTCCGCAAGTCCCGTGCGAGGGGACTGCCGTCCCTTGCCTGGAAATTGAAAGAGAACCACTATTTCTTATGAGCGCCAAGGACTATACTTAGATAGCGATAAGAAATACAGGACCAGTTGTGTTGATTCATCAGCCTCGATTGTGAGCCGGCTTCCATCAGCCCGATTCCATCCCTGACAACGAGGGACACCGGCCGGGACTGAAAGGTGACCACATATGAGCATACTAGACCAGGCTGAAGACTTACCCCAAAACGACATCGAGCAACTCCGGGCCCGCCTTGCCGACCTCGAAGGCGAAATGGTGCAGCTTAAGGCGAAGCCAGCGCCGTCCCTGGATGCCGAGAGCATGCTCGAAAACGCAACCGACGGCTTTCTCGTTTACGATTCCGAGTTTCAATTCACTTATTTGAACGGTGACGGCGAGCGGCTCCTTGGAAAGCCGAAAACGGAACTGCTCGGCAAGACCCAATGGGATGTGTTTCCCGAAACGATCGGAACCGAAATCGAGCGCCAGTACCGGCACGCGATGAAGGAGCGGGTTGCCACCATTTTCGATTACCTGTATCCGTCCTTGGAGACGTGGCTCGAGATCCGTGTCTCGCCCTCGACCACGGGAGGCCTGTTGGTCTGGCTTCGCGACATCACCGTGCGCCGGCAGACCGAGATGCAACGCGAGGGGATCCTTCGGGAAATCCAGGCTGAGCGGCAAGTCTTGAGCGAGATCATCGAGAAGTCTCCCGTCGCCATCTCCGTTGTGCGGGCGCCGGATTTCATCTACGAACTGGTGAATCCCGCGTTCCAAGCGCTGGCACCCGGCAAGCAGATCCTCGGATGCCGCTTCTCGGACGTCTGGGGCGAAGGGCCCGACGCGCTGGTGGCAAGTCTCGAGAACGTCATCGCCACCGGAAAGGCTTTCGACGCGATAGATAGTCCCCGCGTTATCCAACGCGATCCTGGCGCACCACCGGAGACCATCTTCGTCACGTCGTCCTGGATTCCGCTGATCGGCCCTTCCGGCAGTCCCGATCGCATTCTGACCCTGGCGATCGAGACGACCGAACGCAAGAGGCAGGAAGATCGGCTGCGGAGCAGTGAGGCACGTCTGGCGCGATGCCAAAGAATGGCTAACCTCGGTAGCTGGGAACAAGATCTGGAAAAAGGAGAACTCCAGTTATCGGAAGACACGTGCCGAATTTTCGGTATGCGGCCTGAAGAGTCCCGAACCACGATGGAGACCTTGTTTTCCCTCGTCCATCCAGAGGATCAGGCGTCGGTTCGGGCGACGGTTCAAAACGCGACTGCTCGGGGGGGATGCTCGCGGATCGAGCATCGAATTATCCTCTCGGACGGAACGGAGCGCTTCCTGCGGCAATACATCGAGCCGCTCGGCAATGAAGCCGTTGGGGGCCGCCTGCTGGGCACCGTCCAGGATGTCACCGAATACAAGCACCTCGAAGAAAAGCTGCGGCGCGCACAGAGGCTGGAGGGAATCGCCCGGTTGGCCGGCGGCGTCGCCCACGACTTCAACAACCTTCTAGTGGTGATCAATGGTTACGCCCAGATGATCCTGTCCGAACTGAAAGCCGGAGATCCTTTGCGGGATCGCGCACAGGAAATCATCAACGCCGGGAATCGGGCGGCGGCTCTAACACGCCAGCTTTTGGCTTTTAGCCGAAAGCAGGTCATGCGTCCTCGCGCGATCGATCTGAACAAGCTGCTAACCGACCTCGAGAACATGCTCCGGCGGCTGATTCGCGAGGACATTGAAGTCAAGCAGAACCTCGCTCCCGAACTCTGGAGTGTGAAAGCCGACCCCGACCAGGTTGAGCAGGTCATCATGAACCTGGTCGTGAATGCCCGAGACGCTATGCCGAAAGGAGGTGTGCTGACGATTGGCACGTCGAACGTCGAACTCGGGGAACAGGAGGTCAAAGGATTCCTGGACCTGAAGCCGGGCCGGTACGTATTGCTGACAGTCACCGACACCGGGATCGGCATGACGGCAGAGACCAAACGGCGCCTGTTTGAGCCCTTTTTCACGACGAAACCCTCGGGGGAAGGTACCGGCCTCGGCCTGAGCATGGTTTACGGCATTGTCAAGCAACACGGCGGTGAGGTTGCCTTCTATAGCGAACCCGGACT
This sequence comes from Bryobacterales bacterium, assembly GCA_963768385.1. Classification (GTDB taxonomy): domain Bacteria; phylum Acidobacteriota; class Terriglobia; order Bryobacterales; family Bryobacteraceae; genus Fen-178. The sequence continues at coordinate 329,519 of CAVYHQ010000006.1, read as the reverse complement.
CGGCTCAACGTTCAAGATCTATTGGCCCGCCAGCGATCAGCCCAGTGAATCGGCGCCCAGCCCGGAGGGACCCGCGATTCCCTACCACGGAAACGAGACGATCCTGCTGGTCGAGGACGATGAGAAGGTGCGGGAACTCGTCCGGCAGATGTTGCTACGGCAGGGGTACAAAGTCTTGGAAACAAGACAGAGTTCAGACGCTGTCGGCGTGGTCGGCAAGCATGACGGTCCCATTGATCTGCTGCTCACGGATGTCGTCATGCCACAGATGAGCGGCCAGGAGCTGGCGAAACAGGTGGTGGCGCTTCGGCCGGGCATCAAAGTTGTCTTCATGTCCGGCTACCCGGCAGGCATCACCCCGGGGCATGGCACGTTCGGCCCGAGTGCGTTCTTTCTGCAGAAGCCTTTTACAATGGATACGCTTGGGCAAATCCTTCGCCAGGTTTTTGGCTCGGGCAGTCGGACGTAAAACGGCTTCTTGCCGATGCGAATTTGAACGGGAAAACGGAGGCAACGATGCGAACCGCCAAGACCGCATCGCGAGAAAGCCGCGGGGTTCGTTACTTCCAACCGTCAAGCACGATACGCCCCAGCTTCTCCACGGCGGCAGAGGCCGGTTTCACGGAGATGGATCCCATGACCATCACGTTGATGAAGTCGTAGTCTCCGCGGAAGATGGTCAGGTTTTCCAGGCCGGACGCCTCGGTTAGCAATGCATCTCTCCCCAGGCCTGCGATGTGCCCCTGCTGGACGCCCTGCTTCTTGGCATCCACGGTCGCCGTTCCTTCGTACTTGATCGGCCTGTGCCGAATGGCGATGGTGACGAAGCCGCCATCCGAAATCCTGTAATTGCAGGTGGACACAACTCCCGGCGTCTGCCCGTTGGGGTTCTGCTCTCCATCCGCCAACTTGACGCCGAGTGTCTTTTCGATTTCGGCTTTCGACGCGACCGCGCAGGCGTCAGCGCCCTGCCCCGGTAGTTTGGCCTGCCCAGCGGCGTCGGCGGCCGCAAGCAGGAGAAGAGCGAACACGGTGAGATAGGTTGGTCTTCGCATACAGTAATGCCACATGCCTCCCGGCGGTATACTTTATCACGAATCAGGACTTCTTTTCCGCCAGCCGCGTGGCAAATTTCGCGACGTTGATAATTGCCCGTTCGTGGGTACCCTCGCCGATCTTTTCCGTTTCGTCCCAGGCTTCCACGCGAAATCGAATGCGGCGGCCGTCCACGGCGACCACTTCCGCCGTGAACGTCACCACCACTCCAACGGGCGCGGCGGCCAGGTGGTACACGTCCACGTGAGTGCCCACGGTGTCGAAGCCGGCATCCAGGAACGGCAACACGGCGTCGCGGGAGGTCAGTTCCATGCGGCCGATCATGTGCGGCTCACTACTATAGAACGGTGGATCAGTTTGGTTTTTTGCGGGCGTCAGAAACGAATCCAGAGACGATCCATGCCGCGATTCGTATTGGCACCCATGCGCAGAGAAAATAGAACAGGCAGAGCAGGATTACGCTCGTCCACACGCCCCATTGTCCATAAGGCGGGTGCTCGTAGCAATAGCCAAATTCGTACAGTGCCGAGGCGACGCCGGCGGTAAGGCTCAGCCTCCTAACGCCAACGGAGTCCGTTGAAAGAAACCAGCGACGCCTCTTTGCTTCAGTATCCATCAGATTTCTTAGCTTGAAACCCGAGAACACTGAGTGCCATCGTCATGGAGCCATATCTCGTCAATTGGCTTCCGCCCATCGATCTCAGGCAATCTAGGCGCCGGTTCTCGGAAGACTTGGCCGTAGGCGGTGGCGACCTTCGATCCGCACCTCGGACAGGGTATCGGCTCCCAGTTCTTCGCCCATTTCTCGTAAAATGGCGTCCCGCCCACGGCATAATACTACCATGCCCACCCGTTCAAGCAAACCACGAGATCACGATTTCGCCGCGGTCGCCCGCCGCGTAGTGGAACAGGCCACAGGGGACCGCCTGGACGACACTCCGCTTAAGGACCCGAACGCGGGCAAAAACCCGGCGGCGGCGGCGCTGGGGAAGCTCGGGGAGGCCAAGGGCGGAAGGGCTTTTTGCTTGCCTTTTAGGCCGGTTCATGGTAGAAGTTGAGATGTAGGCTTGCCGATTAGCCGCTGATAAGAGTAAGACTTCCCCTGTTATCCGTATCGTTAATAATCCACAAGGACATTGCATGTCCGAAGGAGATTCCATGAAAGAGGCGCTTCTGGAACTCTGCCTCTTTGGCGTCATCGCCTGCCTGCTGGTAGCTCTTCTCACCCTACGGCGGTTGATCCCCAAGAAGCGCCGCTGAAAGCGTCAGCGGTCCCTTGGTTGTTTCGGTGCTGCAGGCTTACCGAAGGCGGCACCGAAACGCCAGGGTTGCAGCGTGGTGGGCCATTGACGCTTGCCTTTTGCTTTGCTAAACTCCGAACGTCATGAGCACGAAATGGCTTGGCTGCACAGCCCTGACGATTCTGTTGCCAATGCTGCCCTTCGTTTGCGGCGCACAGTCGCTGAAGGACTGCAAGACGGTATTCGTTCAGCCGATGCCAGAATCGTTGGACAGGTTCGTCTCAGCGGAACTGGTGAAATGGGGAGTAGTCTTAGTTGTCACCGTTGAGGACAAAGCGGATTGCGTTGCCTCGTTCGGACGGCAGGCCAGCAAACTACGGGTGAAATCCAGCGGGAGCGTGACGGTTCCAAAGGAAGCGGACGTCACGGCTGAAGACGCCACCGACAAACTACCGGTCTCCGCGTACAATGCTTCACAAGCTGCGCTGGAGCTTGTTCACCGCGAGAGTTCGGTCGTTCTGTGGGCCGGTTCCAAATCATCCCGAGGTGGGCCGATGTCGCTGGCGCAACAACTGGTTGACCAACTCAAGAAGGATTACCGGAGAGTCAAATAGTCCGATGCGCATCAGTTCGTGTCGCCGTCCCACCACGGGAGGCGCCCACGTCTGGGTGCTCAATCTTCACGATGGTCCTAGTCAACCGTATTGCCGGATCGTAGCGGCCAGGTCTACCGCTTCCTTTCCGCCAGGCGCGTGGAAAATTCCGCGACGTTGATGATGGCGCGCTCGTGTGTGCCTTCGCCGATTTTTTCCTTTTCGTCCCAGGCTTCCACGTGGAATTGAATGCGGCGGCCGTCCACGGCGGTCACTTCCGCCGTAAACGTCACCACCGCTCCAATGGGCGCGGCGGCCAGGTGGTACACGTCCACGTGCGTGCCCACGGTGTCGAAGCCGGCCTCGAGAAACGGCGTCGCGGGAGGTCCGCTCCATGTGGCCGACCATGGTCGGCTGACAATTATAGAGCGAACTATGTTGGAGAGACGGCGAATCGCCCACGAATCGCTCTCTCTATGGTACGGGTGCTCCGCCCCTCTTCTGACCCGCAATGTGCTAAGATCTTTCGCCGGGAAGGGAGAGCGGCATACGCCACGGCCCGTTCTAATCCTTGACACTAGCGGCATCAACAGACTCGCCGCCGATTCGGAATCGACGAATCTGCTGACGGCGGTGCGGGCGTCGTTCTTCGTGCGTGTTACCGAAAGCAGCCTTTCGGAGATTGTAGCAACCCGCGACCCAGCCCTCCGCAAGCAACTTCTGGAATGTTTACGGAGACTCTGCTCCGAAGGCGACTGTATTATTCCATATCAATGGATCATCGTCCGATTAATCCGCTCCTTCAGAGACCAGCCGTCCTCATTTGACTGGCGAAAAGTACCCGTTCGATTCCCTGAATGCGAAGCGGAGATCGTCCGTCAAGAGATCATCAATGAAGAACTTGCGGCCAGACAACGGCAGCGCGCTCAGATTCTAAGTCACGGGTTTGAGGCTATCTACACAAGAATCCATGTAGATTTGGAGCCTCTCCTCTGCGTTCCAGCCCACCAAAGGCCTACGATTCAAGAATTCGTCGCGACGAGCCGGCGGAGTGGTGGAAGTATGTGGACACTAGGCGGGAAGGTAGTATGGGCCAGATTCGCACAGACGCCGTGCGATGAGGACACACTTCGGGCCTTTTACCAAAGCTGTCCACCGTTCCGTGCGTTTCTCATTGCGATGATAGTTGCGGGGTACGACCGCTGCGTTCGAGACATTAAGAGGGAACAATCGTTTCGTGCGGGCCGAATGGACCTGTTCATGGCTACTTACTTACCTTATTGTAGCTACTTCGTTGGTGATGACGCTAAACAGCTCCGATGTTTACGACTGATTGCGACCGAGGGCGACCTGGACGTAGATGTCCGTCGCTACAGCGAGTTTCGCAGAGAAATCATGGGATCACAATGAAACGTCTAAACTTCCGCCGTGGCTTGAATCGGATATATCTGGTTCTTAGTATCCTCTGGTGTCTGTGGGTGCTTTGGTTGCCAATTCATGCTAGGGATCAAGATTACGGTTTGGGCGTCAAATTCGCTTATGAGGCCTACGATTCGTGCCTACAGGCAGGACTGGGAGCGCCGTGCTCGGATGATCGGAATGCAAGGTTGGCTGAAGCCGAACGTAACACGTTGGCGAAGAATCCATACTTGTATGTGACTGACGGCTCCTATTCCAAATTGCTGCTTTTCCCGGTGGGTATGGTGGTTCCACCATTGGTTGTCTATGGAATCCTGTTTGGTTTGAGCAGATTGGGGTTGTGGATTATCAACGGCTTTAGGGCTTGATAGAGATCGCTCAACGATGCGTGCGGCGGCTGTGACTGGTGCAGCGTGATGCAACACCAACCGCAGCCAACGCAGCAATGGGCGGCCCAAGTGCTTGTAGATAACCAAGGAGATCTCTGGCGTCGCATAGGGCGTCAGTTCGGTCCTCCCTTTGGGTGGAGGGTGTGTTCCAAAGTCTGATATGTGTCATGTCGGGTGGTCGGCACTATGAATTGGTTAGAGCCTCGCCTGGCGCTTTTCCGCCATGCGCGTGGCGAATTTCGCGACGTTGATAATGGCGCGCTCGTGCGTGCCCTCGCCGATCTTTTCCTTTTCGTCCCAAGCCTCCACACGAAATTGAATGCGGCGGCCGTCCACGGCGACCACCTCCGCCGTGAATGTTACCACCGCTCCAATGGGCGCGGCGGCCAGGTGGTACACGTCCACATGAGTGCCCACGGTGTCGAAGCCGGCCTCGAGGAGCGGCAACACGGCGTCGCGGGAGGTGATCTCCATGTAGCCGATCATGTGCGGCGTGGAGAGCACGCGCGGGCCGTCCACGCCCATGAAGGTGATGGCGGACTCGCTGGTGACGAGGAGCTTCTTTTCGCCCCGGGCGCCGATCGGGATATTGGCCATGGGCGCCCTACGCGGCCGCCAGGCCGGCCAGAACGCCGCGCATGTAGAACATGGAGCGCAGCACGCCGGGCAGCGGGTCCTTGGCGTTGATTTCGTATTCCAGGTTGACGCAGCCCTGGTAATTCATCTTCTTGAGCTGCTTGAAAATGGCGGGGAACGGCATGATGCCCTCGCCCACGTCGCACTGGCTGCTGGCCTGGGTGAAGTTGCCCAAGTCCTTGACGTGCATGTCGAAGAGGCGGGCGCCGGCCAGGGCGATGCTCTCGACCACATCGACGCCGGTGCGCGCGGTGTGGCCGATGTCGATACACAAGCCGACGCGCGGGTCCATGTCGTGCACCACTTCCAGAACCGACTGCGGGTTAGGGAAATCCTTCTGCTCGGGACCGTGGTTGTGGATGGCCACCTTCATGTCGTATTCCTTGACCAACTTTTCCACCGTCCGGATGTTGGTGCGCGTGGGAATGCAGACGATCATGGAGAGCCCGAGGTTCCGGGCGATCTCGAAGCGCTGGCGGATATCGTCGGGGTCGTCTTTGGCCAGGCTGATGTTGCCGGCGCTGGTGACCTTCAGGCCGGCGGCGTCGAACTCGGCGCGAACCTGCTTGAGTTCCTGGGGAGTGCTGTTGTAGGCGAAGTGAACGCCGTCCTTGATGCTGGTCCAGGGCGCCTGGACCAGCTTGAGCATTTCGATGGTTTTGGCGCGGTCGAAACTGCGAAAGGTATAGGTGGCGATTCCGAGCTTGATGCCCCAGGGCTGGGGTTCGATCTTAGCGGAGGCAGGCCCGACTCCGGCGGCGCTCAGACCCGCGATTCCAGCGGCGGCGCCCAAAAAGTTGCGGCGTGTGGTAGGGGTTTTCATGGCAGTCCTCACGGGTTCAAAGGCGGCTGGTCGGGGGTTTGCGGGGCGCTGTGCTCAGTCTGGTCCGGGGGAGCAGAGTCGATATCGGAGTTATGAATGACCTTGACCATGACAATAGCGACGAAGACCAGCGCCAGCAGGCCCAGGATTCCGATGAAAATGGGGAGGCGGTTGGTGGGGGTGTGGCGTTCGCCGCAGTTGGGGCACCTTCGGGCACGCGGGGCAATCGGTTGCAGGCAGCGATGGCAAATTTCCCCCGCTGGCTGCTGGGCTGCTGGTTCCATAGGCCCTGCGCACACTATACCACCGTGCGGCAACGGCGGATGCCGCCGGTTATAATCGAGTAGTGCGAATTGGCTGTGTTGCCCTCCTGATAGTCTGTCTGGCCGGTTGCGACCGCGGCATCCAAAACAAAGATGCGGTGCGTCAAGGTGTTCTCGATCACCTGGCCCAGGTCCAACTGAACGTGGCTGCGATGAATGTGGAAGTGACGTTGGTCCAGTTCAACGGCAACCAGGCGGAGGCGACGGTGTCGTTTACTCCCAAGGGCGGAAACGCGGCGCAGGGAATGTCGATGCGGTATCAACTCGAACTGAAGGGCGGCCGCTGGGTGGTGGTGGGCGGCAAGGATGCGGGTTCCAGTCCGCACGGCGGCGGGATGCCTTCCGCGCCGCCCGGTATGGAGAACCCGCATGGCGGGGGCAAAATGCCGTCTCCGGAAGACCTGCCGCCCGCTGGTCAAAAGAAATGAAGCGTGTCGCGATCCTGGGTGGCGGCCCGGCGGGGGCATTCGCGGCGGAACAACTGGGGTCCGCCGGTCTGAATGTGGTGGTGTTCGACGAGAAGCTCGCCTGGGAGAAGCCTTGCGGCGGCGGTTTAACATACAAGGCTTACAGCCAGTATCCCTTCCTGATCGAGAATTCGACGCCCAAGCGCCTCATCACGGAGACCATCCTGGCGGCTCCTCACGGAGGAGAAGCCAGCCTGAAGCTGGACGATCCGCTGCTGATCTACTCGCGTCTGGATCTGAATCGCATGCTACTGGAGCGCGCGGCACGGGCCGGGGCGCAGATCGAAAAGGCGCGCGTGCTGGAAATGTCGCGGTACGGGCGGGGATGGCAGCTTCGCACCAGCTCGGGAATGGCGCACGCGGATTTCTGCATCGTAGCGACGGGCGCGCGTAACGCGCTGCCCGAGGTGGGCACCGAACTTTCGCCGGAAGACACCATGTCGGCACTGGGCTATTACGTGCCGGGGGACCAGACTCGCATCGACATCCAGTTTTTGCCGCGCCTCGAAGGCTACATCTGGGTGTTTCCGCGCTGCGGGCATCTTTCGGTGGGCATCTGCGGAAAGGGCGAGCCGGCCAGTTCCCTGCGACAACGCCTGGAGCGGTACCTGACCGAGCGCGGCATCCCGTGGAAGGGCGCGGCCTTCTACAGCCATTTGCTGCCGTCGCTCAGCGCGGCATCGTGGAAGAAGAACCGGGTGGCGGGCGAAGGCTGGATGGCGGTGGGCGATGCCGCGGGGCTGGTGGATCCGGTCACGGGCGAGGGCCTGTACTACGCCATTCGCTCGGCCGACCTGGCGGCGCGCGCGTTGCTTTCCGAAGCGAGCGAGCCGGCTGGGAAAGCGGGCCAATACGCGCGGTCGCTGCGGCGCGACTTCGCGGCCGACCTGGAATTCGGCGCGCGCCTGGCCAAGCGCGTGTTCCTGGGGCGATTTCTCTTCGGTTCGGTGCCGGCGCGCATGGTGCAGTTCACGCGCCGCAGCCCGCGGTTCTCGGCCATCATCCAAGACCTGTTCGCGGGCAAGCAGCCGTACCTGGGCTTGAAGCGGCGCCTGCTACAAAACCTGAACGGGAGCTTGTACGACATCAGTATGAGCCTGGGGTTCAGCAGGCTGGTGCCCCGCAAGGCGGGATAGCCGTGAGACATTTCAAGTCGGAAGAGCTGTTTCGCAAAGCGTGTGCGATCATTCCGGGCGGGGTCAACTCGCCGGTGCGGGCGTTCCGGAGCGTGGGCGGGAACCCGCCGTTCATTGCGCGCGGCGAAGGGTCCCACATCTTCGACGTGGATGGCAACGAGTACATCGATTACGTGGGGTCTTGGGGACCGCTTCTGCTGGGGCATCGGCATCCGGATGTTGTGGCGGCACTGGAGGGCGCGCTGGCCATCGGCACCAGCTTCGGCGCGCCCACGGAACAGGAGGTCGAGCTGGCCGAAGCCATCCGCGATGCCATGCCTTCGATCGAGATGGTGCGGCTGGTGAACTCGGGCACGGAGGCCACCATGTCGGCCATCCGCGTGGCGCGCGGGTTTGCCGGGCGGGACCTGATCGTCAAGTTCGAGGGCTGCTACCACGGGCACGTGGATTCGCTGCTGGTGAAGGCCGGCTCGGGGGTGGCCACGCTGGGGATTCCCGACACGCAGGGCGTGCCCAAAGCGTTCTGCGACACCACCATCGCCCTGCCTTTCAACGACGCCCAAGCCGTGGAACGGGCATTCCGCGCGCATGGCGACCGCATCGCCGCGGTGATTGTGGAACCGGTGGCGGGGAATATGGGCTGCGTGCCTCCCCTGCCCGGCTACCTGGAGGCGCTGCGCGATATCACCGCGCGGTTTGGCGCCCTGCTGATCTTCGATGAGGTGATGACGGGTTTCCGCGTGGCCTTCGGCGGCGCGCAGCAGCGCTACGGCATCCGGCCGGACCTGACCACGCTGGGCAAGGTGATCGGCGGCGGGCTGCCGGTGGGCGCGTACGGCGGGCGCAAGGACATCATGAGCAAGGTGGCGCCGGTGGGACCGATCTACCAGGCGGGCACGCTATCGGGAAACCCGCTGGCGGTGGCGGCGGGGCTGGCCATGTTGCGATATTTGAAACGGCACCCCGAAGTGTACGACCAGTTGGAAACGCGCGCCGCGGAGTTGTGCGCGGCTGCGCCGGCAGGCGTGACGGCGAACCGGGTGGGATCGATGTTCACATGGTTCTTCACGGACCAGCCGGTGACGGATTACCAATCGGCCAAGCGGAGCGACACGGCCCGGTTCGCGCGGTTTTTCCGCGCGATGCTGGAGCGCGGCATCTACCTGCCGCCCTCGCAGTTCGAAGCGGCATTCGTGTCGGCGGCGCATTCGGAAGAGGACATCCGCAGGACTATCGCGGCGGCGGGGGAAGCGCTGGGCGGCTGAAGTTCGCCCTGAGTTGGCGGGCGGCAAATGGTTGGGGGGATGCATGGTTGACGAAGATTGGATATTTCCTGATGCTGAGGGCGTTGTTGTGGACACCGCTAATGGCCGGTGGTCAGATGGAGCCTTTTTCGGGGACGAAGATATTGCCGTCGAGTGGCACCAAGCCGAACCAGCCCCTCATGTTCAAGATTGCGAGGTTTGGAGCCGGTGGCTGGAGTTCCTCGAAACATCCCCTACAGCTGCCGAGACCCTGCTGATTGTTGCCAAGAGTCGGGCACGTGCAAGAGCAAGCCCTCGCTGGGGCGCGGAACGCTCTTCTGCGGCTGAGTTCGGTGCGATGATGATCAACCTAAATCAGATAGTCGAACATTTTCTTGACGAGGCGCTCCGGCTGTGCGGGGATGAGGGCGAGAAGGATGAAGCTGTTATCCGCTTTCTCAACGACCGGAACCAAGGCACGGACGCGAGACGGACTGAAGTTCTCAAATGGCTGCATTACTACCGTGTTCTTCAACGTCTGAACGAGGCAGAGTGCGAAGCCATCGCCAGCGTAGTCGTTGATTTCGCTGACACCCGCGGGGCAGTTGTAAGCCCCCTTACCAAGGCGGAGATCATTGAAAGGTTCAATGATCTTCACAGCAGATGCTTCTCGAAGGTGCATCCGAACAAAGACGGGGCGCCTCGTAGTCTCACCTCGTTGACCTCCAAAGCGCTTTGGTGTTGCTACCCTGACGCGATCCCCATGTTTGACTCACACGCCCAGAGCGCTTTATGGGTTCTTAGCCGTGTGATGGGCCTCGCTCGGCCTGTGGACACCACGGAATACGGTCGCTTTGTGTCGGTGTGGTTCTCTCTGTATGGTGGCGTCGAGCGCACGCTTGATGATGCTCGTCTTGGTGACTATCGCTACAAGGTCAGAGTGTTTGACAGAATCCTCTGGATCATCGGCCAGCCAGATTACGGAGCTACCTGGCGTCAACCAACAAGCCTCCAGTGAAAAGTCGTCCGGCCGACGTTCCAGGGTGCGGCCACGTAGCCAGCCAGGCAATGGCGCTGAGGTGGGGCCCGTTTAAGCCCCTGCTCTGGAAGACAGGTCCTTCAGCGAACCTGCCCCCGCAATCTCCGGGGGCAGGCAGCAGCGCTAATTCGGCCCACGCATTGGGATGGTTGAGCCGCCGTTAGCCTTTTCGCGCGGCAGGTTGCGGCCTGTAACCATATAGGTTACACTTGTAGGCGTGGCGATCAAAGGGTTCCGACACAAAGGAATCGAACGGTTCTTCGCCACCGGAACCAAGTCGGGAATTCAAGCGAAACACGCCAACCGGCTCCGCCTTATCCTGGGCCGACTGAACGCTTCAAGCAGCGCGCGCGATATGAACTTGCCCGGCTTGGATCTACATGAACTGCGCGGCTCCCGAAAAGGCACGTGGGCCGTGAAGGTGAGCGGCAACTGGCGCGTGACGTTCGCCTGTGTCGGGAAGGACGCAGATAACGTAGACTACGAAGATTACCATTGAGGTGACCATGAAGATGCATAATCCGCCGCACCCCGGGGAGGTGCTCAGGCAACTGTGCCTGGAACCCCTGAACTTGACCGTCACGGACGCCGCGCGGTCGCTCGGCGTGAGCCGGAAGGCGCTGTCCAGCATTCTTAACGGACATGCAGGCATCAGCCCGGAGATGGCGGTCCGTCTCTCGGTGGCCTTTAACACCAGCGCTGAAAGCTGGCTGAACCAGCAGCTCCAGTATGACCTCTGGCACGCGGAAAGAAACCGGAAGTCGCTCCGCGTGGCGAAGCTGTTTGCGGCCTGATGTCAACAGCCGGCGCCGGCGCTACCGCTTGATGGCGCGCCACAGGCGGCGCGCCGAGAAGGTCACAATCCCAAAGAAGACGGCGAAGCTGATCAGAATCACGGCGAGCTGCCGCCGCGGCGAGAGGCGCGTCACGGCCGGCCCCGGGCTGCCCCCGAATTCGAGCGAGATGCGCAGATGCACGGCCGAGGGTTGGGTGGCGCGGTTGTCCACCACGATGGCGTAGTCGTCGGGCCAGCGAACGTAGCAGGAGAGATTGCCGTGCGAAGCCACGGGCGTCACCGCCAGGACGCCGTGCGGTTGGCCGCCGCGCAGCCGTTCCAGATCTTCACGGCGCATCAAAGCGATGCGCGCCTGCTGAGAGCCAGTCAGCACCTGGAAAGTGGCGGAAACCAGAGCCGGCTGCTGTTTGAGAGCGATCTCGACGTATCGCCACTGGCTGGCGGGGATCTGGTACACCTCATCCACCAGTTCGACGCTAGCGGGCGCGGCCAGCAGCATCCAGGCCAGCGCCAGCCCCTTCGAAATCGATGAAAGGGCTACAATAAGGACCATGAACGACAGTATGGCACAGCCCCGCGGAGGGCTTGGCTCACTGGAGTTGCCGGGCTGGAAAACCGCGCTAGGCTGGGTGGCCGCTATCCTGCTTTCGTGTCTGTTCCTGCTCTCGGGTCTTTGGAAGATCACCGACGCGCAAGGCGCGGCCGTGCGCATGGCGCAGGCCAGGGTGCCGGAGTCGCTCAGCCTGGCGGCCGCGCTGGTGCTCGGGATTGTCGAGACGCTGGGTGGCGTGCTGCTGCTGGTGCCGCGGTTCCGGCGCTGGGGCTCGATTCTGACGGGGTTCCTGCTGCTCGCCTTCATGGCGTATTTCGCGGTGAATTACAGCGCGCTGCGGGGCGCGGATTGCAGTTGCTTCCCGTGGGTCAAGCGGGTGGTGGGGCCGGGCTTCTTTATCGGCGACGGCCTCATGTTGCTGCTGGCGGTGTTGGCGGGAATCTGGTCGCGGCCGCCGGAAAGCCTCCGGCCGGCCTTTCTGGTACTGAGCGCGGTGGTGGTATTCGCGCTGGTTTCGTACGGAGTGGGCGCCGTCCGGCAAACCGGAGTGAAAGCGCCGGAGCGCATCGCGGTGGACGGGCAGCCGTACTCGCTGGAACATGGCAAGATTTTCCTGTTTTTCTTCGACCCGGAGTGTATGCACTGTTTCGACGCCGCCAAGCGCATGTCGCAGTATCATTGGGGCGACACGAAAGTGGTGGCGATTGCCATCCAGCAGCCGCAGTTCGCGCCGCAGTTCTTGCAGGACACCGGCTTGAGAGCGGCCGTTTCAACCGACCTCCAGAAGCTGAAACAGGTTTTCCCTTACGTGAGCGTGCCGGCGGGCGTGGCCCTGGAGGACGGCCGTGAAAAGGCGTCGTTGACGAAATTCGAGGGCGAGGAACCAGGCGCCACGCTCAAGCAACTCGGCCTGGTGTACTGAAACTCCATGAACCTGCTGATCCCCAACCTGGGAACCACATCCCTGAAATACCAGATTCTGGAAATGCCGTCGGAGAAAGTGCTGGCGAAGGGCCGGCAGGAGCGTGTGGGCAACTACCGGGACGCCATCGCGCGGATCTCGACCGGCGGGACGCCGATCGATGCGGTGGCGCTCAAGGCGGTGCACGGCGGCCCGAAGTATCGCGGAACCTTTGTTGTGGATGACGGGGTGGTGGAAGCGCTGCGCCAGTTTCTGCCCGCGGCGCCCGCGCACAACGCCATCTATCTCACGGCCATCGAAGCCTTCAGGCAGGCCATGCCGGGGGTTCCGATGGTGGCCGCCTTTGAGCCGGAGTTCCACACCACCATGCCGGAGCACGCGCGACTGTACGGCGTTCCGGGCGCCTGGCTGGAAGACGGGGTGGCCAAGTACGGGTTCCACGGGGCCTCGCACCAGTACATCAGCGAGCGCGTGGCCGCGATGTTGGGACGCCAGGTGAAGCTGGTGAGCTGCCACCTGGGGGGAAGCTCGTCGATGTGCGCGATCGACGGTGGACGGTCGGTAGACACGACCATGGGGTTCTCACCGCAGTCGGGCCTGGAGAACGCCACGCGCCATGGCGACCTGGACGTGTTCGCCGTGCTCTACATGATGGAGCGCCACGGATGGAGCGCCCAGGAGGTGCGCGGCCAGCTTGCCAGGGGCGGCGGATTGACGGGCCTTTCGGGCGTCGAGGGCGGAGATGTGCGCGACCTGGAGGCCGCCGCGGCCCAGGGCAGCCGCCGCGCCGGGCTGGCGCTCGAGGTCTTTGTGTACGCGGTGAAGAAGACCATCGGAGCGTTCGCGGCGGCCATGGGCGGATTGGAGGCGGTGGCGTTCACGGGCGGCATCGGCGAGAACTCCGCCCGGCTGCGGTGGGCCTGCTGCGAAGGGCTGGAATTCCTGGGGATTCGGCTGGACCGGGCGAAGAATGAATCGGGAAGCGGAGACCGGGTGGTTTCGGCGGACGACTCAAGGGTGACTGTGCTGGCGCTGGCCACCAACGAAGAATTGATCGTGGCGCGGCGCGCGTACCGTTGTTTGGAGGCGCAACCTCTCAGCCGTCGCGGCGCTTGAGGGTGGGCCGCTCGTCCTGGTCCGTCTTGGGCTTGGTGCCGTCGTCGTTCTCGTCTACCGGACCGTTGCCGCTGCCGGGGGCGCGGCGCAGGCGCGGACGGCCGTCGTCCTGGTTGGTGTCCACCTTGCGGCGGTTGTGCAGCATGTTCAGCCGGGCCTTCACATCGTTGAACTCGGAAGTGTTCACCACGTACTCGGGCTTGGCCACCAGAATCTTCTGAATCTCAACCTGGGCGGACTTGATGCGGTCGTCCGTCATGGGATGAGTGGAGAAGACCTTGGCCATGGTGCCGGGCTTCTTCTTGTCGAGCGTCTGGATTTTCTCGAAGAAGTCCACAAACGCGGTAGGATCGTAACCGGCCTTGTAGAGATACTGCAAGCCCAGGAAGTCGGCTTCCCTTTCGAAGGCCTTCGTAAATTGCAGGAAGCCCATGGGGATGGCCAGGCCGGCGCCTTGCCGGATGGCATAACCAGTCCAACCATAAGGGATGGCGATGGACATGGCGATCATGCCGATTTGCGCGAGCTCGCCGCGCGTGGCCTGCCGTGTGCCGTGCCGCGCGGCCACGTGCGCGATTTCGTGCGCCATTACGCCGGCCAGCTCGGCTTCGGAATCGGCTTTCAGGACCAGGCCGGAGTACACAAAGAAGAACCCGCCGGGCAGGGCAAAGGCGTTCACCTCTTCGGAATCCAGCACCTTGATGGTGAACGGCACTTTGGCGTCCGAGTTCCGGACCAGGTTTTGACCCACGCGGTTTACATACTCCGCGATGATTGGGTTGTCGATGATCTTCGCCTGGCGCTCCACCTCTTGCGCCAGTTGTTTGCCGAGAGCGATCTCCTTCTCGAGGGAGTAGAAGTTTACGCCCTTGCCAACGTCACGGTCGCCAATCGCTTCGGGATCTTTCTTCTTATCCTCAGCAAAGGCGCCCGCCGCCAGCAGGCTGAGTGCGGCCAGAACTGCCACGGGCACTACGGAAAGACGTTTCATTTTCCGACAACTCCTGTATAGCTACACTATACGCCTATTCCCGGCGCAATGAAACCTTACCCTACGTATTAAACGCCCCAGGGGGGTTCCAGGTTTCGGTTTCTTTACGATAATTTACGATTGGACGAGGTCAGTACAGGCCCAGGCTGATGACCTTGCCGGTGGAGTCCACCAGGACATCCAGCCGGCGATTCAGGTAGGAATAAAACGTTCGTCTCTGGTTGGCCTTGCGGGCGGTGACGCGGGCGCCCCAAAGGCGGCGGCATTCCTGCCATGTCATTTTCCACGGATATGCAAAAACGCCTCGCAAGAGGCCGGTTTGGCTGGCGAAATCCAGTTCCAACTCCTGGTACCGTCCGGTAGGGTCGGCAAAGGCGAAGATGCGGCCGGTCTCCGCCGGATCTTTGCCCAGGACGAGCCGCTGGCGCGAGGCTTCCCCGAGCAAGGCCCGCGCGTCGGCTTCGGTCCACTGACCGATCTTGGTTTGGCAGAACAGGGCGCTGTCGCGCTCGAAACCGGGGGGATAGAGGGGTGCGGCCCGCCGCAGAACCGGTGGGTGGTCGTCGCCGGCTGGAGGAATCGGCGGGACGGCGATTTCGGCAACCTTTGGCGACCCAGTCTCGGGCGTGGCGATCCTGGTGGGGGGACCGGGCAACGCGACTACGACGCCCGGGACGGCTTCAGATCTACCCCCCGATGACGGCAGCGTGAGCACTCCGCCGGGGGTGTCGGCACGGTCCGACCCGGCGTCGGCGCGCGCCGCCGCCTGGCCGGCCAGCGCAACCGCGGAAACGATCAAAAACCACTTCATGGCGATCTACCCGAAGGATACCGGCCAGGAAACGAGTTTTCGGACTGAATTTAGGCAGTAGTCGGGTGTTTTCCGAAGTTAAAGGCGCGGGTGGCGGAAGCCAGTGGGGGTCGAACCCACCTGCGACACAAAGTACCGCACCACGGGTTTGAAGCCCGCGCCCAGCACCGGCCAAGAATGGCTTCCAGGCCGATTTTAGCAGACTTGTTGCAGCGGCCCACGGAGGAAGGTTACACTGGTTGAGAGCAGTGCTTGATCTCGATTCCCCGGTTGTCTAATGGTAGGACAGCGGCCTTTGGAGCCGTGAATCGTGGTTCGAATCCATGCCGGGGAGCCAAACCTGGGCCCCCAGGAATACGACTTTCCAACTCCGGCGGGCTCTGTTGACAGCGCTGCCCGGCTCTACGCCAACAACGGGGGCAAACCCCAATCCCAAACCTTTCTAAGAACATAACACCTTCACCCGAAGCCTGTAGTTTTCGAAGTTGCGGAACCCGTATGCCTGTCGGCTGAGAGTTTCCATTTTGTTATGGAAACCCTCGGTGATGCCGTTGGAACGAGTGAAGCGCCACATGCGCACAATTTCCTCCGACCAGGCATGGAGGGTGTCTCCGAGGGCCACGAGTTGCGCCAGTCCGGACTGGCGCAACTCGACGACGGCCCGCAGGAAACGGGGGATCAGTTTTTGGCACTGCCTGCGCGTTTTGTGCTTCTTCAGCAACAAATAACAAAGCCGTTGCTTGAAGCGGTAGATGACACCCAAGGCCGGATGCTCGGCCAGGTACGCGAGCAGTCGCAGTTGCTGCTCGGGTTTGAGGTTGTGGCGGTGGCGCCGCATCAATGAGACCAAGCCGCGGTTCTTGGAGCCGGTCGGATCCATCTCTCGCCAACAGGCCAGGAAGTGGCGGTTTACGATGCGGATCACATGGAAGCGGTCGGCGACGATCACCGCTCTGGGAAAGTGCTTTTGGGCGATCGCGCGGTAGACCACGGCCAGATCCATGCAGACGACCCGCACCTGCTCTTTGCCTTCAAGACGAACAAAATACGACTCCAAGGCGGCTTCCGACCGGCCCAGCGTGACATCGTAGATGCGGTGGTTCTTCAGATCGCAGAAGGTGGTGGCATAACCCTTCTTACGCGTGAAGAAGTGCTCGTCGATACCCAGAACCCTGGGACAAGCCGGCGGGTGATCCTGGCGAGCCCGCCGCTGGAGGTGGCGGAGAAAGTAGCGCTGCACGGTGGCGGCGCCGATGCCCTTGCGTCTGCCCAGGCAGCTCCGGTTGATGCCATCTAGGTGCTGCTGATAGACCATCTGCTGGAAACTCTCACTGGCTCTCTGACGGGGCTGCACGCCCGGCAACTGCTGGCGGAACGAGCGGCCGCAATCCAGGCAGCGCCGCTTGCGCACCCGCAGATCCATCAGGCCGCGGCGAAACCCCCAGTCGTCGTGGCGGACGAGCCGGCGGCACCAGCCTTTGTTTCGCAGCCGCGAGCCTCCGCACTGGGGACACGATATCGGCCCAGAATACCGGGCCGATATCGTAATCGTGCCGCCGCTGCGCTCGATGTTGCTAATCTCGTATTGGGGTAGGCCTAAAACGATCTCAGAGTCGGTCAAACGTATTCTCCCAAGAATGTTTTACCACCTTGGGATTCGGGGCCTGCCCCCGTTGTTGATCAAGAGCCCGCTGCCCACGCCCTGCTGAGCATCGTTCACCGAGCCCTTGACTTGCGCCCGCAGGCGCGTATAAAATTTTATACATGCTGGTTGTATGGACGATGAAAAACAGATCCGTTGGGTAGGGGCAGTCAGCGCGAGGAAGGAAAAGAAATGAAGATCGACACCGAAATCCGCCATGTGACAAAGCCGGGCGCGAACCTCTTCCTGGAACTGGGTTTTACACCGGACGAGGCCAAACGGCTACAGGCTGCGTCTCGCAAACAGATCAATGAAACGCGGCTGCTGAAGCAGCAACTGATGGAAGAGCTGTCTATCTGGATTGCGAAACATCACTTAAAACAGGCCGAGGCCGCCGAGATTCTGATGGTCTCGCGCCCGCGTGTGTCCGACGTGGTGAACAGAAAAACGGCCAAATTCACCATCGATACCCTCGTGGAAATGCTCAGCCGTGTCGGCAAGCCGGTCAAGCTGGCAATACAGTTGACCCGATGATGCTCTCTGGAGGGGATTGTAGGGCGATAGTCGCGCGAGGTCTTCTCTTGTAATCAACACGTTACGGGCGGAGAGGTGGTTGGAAACCATAGTCTGCTGTCGGCTCCGAGGAGCGAGAGAAGCCGTGGTTTCAGGTCGGATCTGCTGCGAGACGATCTTCAGTGAGACCTGCTACCCTTGGTTTGGCAGCCAGAAGGGAGCAACAATGCGCTGGTACCACTATGTGGCGTACTTCTTCGGGGGCGCACTCCTCGCGAACACCCTGCCCCATCTCGGCAATGGGATCTCGGGGCATGCCTTCCAGAGCCCCTTCGCAACACCACCCGGGGTAGGCTTGTCCTCCTCGATGGTCAATGTCCTATGGGGCCTCTTCAACCTTGCCGTCGGCTACCTGCTCGTCTGTCGTGTCGGCAGCTTCAATCTGCGCAAGACCCAGCACGTGCTCGTCCTCGGGGCGGGCATCCTGATCATGTCGCTAATGCTAGCCCACGCATTCGGACGGTTCCACGGGGGGCTGTGAGCCTGCCTTTTCAATAAGATCAGCTCCTGCCACCCTGTTCTGGCCGATGCGGGGTAATCCATAACGGAGTGGTTGCCAACCAGATCCCCTCAAATCAATTTGGCCCCACCGGTCCGAACGCTCATGAGCAAGAGGGTGTAGAATCGGACCTCAGGAGGCCTTATGATTCTTGTTGCCGGCGCCACCGGCCTGGTCGGAAGCGAGGTATGTCAGAAGCTGGCGAGGCGCGGAGAAAAGGTTCGAGCGCTGGTTCGCGCGACCAGTGCCAAAGAAAAGTTGGAAGCCCTGCGGTCATGCGGCGCCGGATTGTGTGTCGGCGACCTGAAAGACCCGGACTCTCTCAGCAGCGCGTGCCGCGGCGTGGAGGCGGTGATCTCAACGGCGTCCTCGACCCTTTCCCGGCAGGCCGGAGACTCGATTGAATCCGTGGACGCAGCCGGACAACTGAACCTTGTGAACGCAGCCAAGGCCGCCGGCATCGGGCGGTTTGTCTTCGTTTCGTTCCGGCGGCCACCGGGCATATCATACCCGCTGGCCGATGCGAAACGCCAGGTCGAAGAGGCCATCACGAGCCTGAACTTCACTATTATTCAGGCGAGCTATTTCATGGAAGTGTGGCTGAGCCCCGTGCTGGGGTTCGACTACGCCAACGCGACGGCGCGCATCTATGGGCCGGGTACCAACCCGGCCAGTTGGGTTTCCTTCCGGGATGTCGCCGAAATGTGCGCCATCGCAGTTCGGGCCCCGGCCGCGGACCGCCGGACCATCGAGTTTGGCGGACCCGAGGCCCTCAGCCCACTGGAGGTTGTGGCCCGTTTCGAAAAAATCGGCGGCAGGCCATTCCAGCTCGAACATGTTCCCGAACAGGCGCTGCGCGCACAATTCGATGCGGCCACTGATCCGATGCAGAAGACGTTTGCCGGGCTGATGCTGGGCTATGTGTATGGAGATGCGATGGACATGGCGCCCGTGGTGGACCAGTTCGGGATCAAGCTCACGAGCGTCGATGAGTATGCCCGTAGCGTGCTGGGCGAGCGAGGAGAACCATAGTATGCACGGAGTCACAGTGGAAGAGATTCGGCAGCTTGTGGCGGTGATCGATTACTCGGAAGTGCTGACCATCACCGCCAGCGAGGAAGACGTGCGGGCAGCCTGCCGGGCCGCCAGAAACTACCGCTTTCGTGCAGTAGTGGCCTTTCCTCAATACCTGGGGACGCTGGTCGATGAGCTGAAGGATTCGGGAGTGCGGGCGCAGATCCCGGTTGGCTTCCCCTGCGGGGGGACGACGACTCGCGTCAAGTGCACGGAGGCCGAAGAAGGGCTGCGGCGCGGGGCGACCGACCTGGACATGGTGATGAACATCGCGGCCTTCAAGGCCGGCGACTACGGGCGGGTGGCTCGGGACATCTCCGAGGTGATGGCCGTGGCACGGCCCTTCCACGTGCCATTCAAAGTCATCATTGAAATCGGAGTTCTGACGGAAGCCGAGAAAGTCACGGCCGCCAAGCTGGTTCTGGATAGTGGAGCGGATTTCATCAAGACCTGCACCGGTTTCGGACCGGGCCGCGCCACGGTGCACGACATCGGCTTGATCAAAGAGACGGTTGGCGCCGCAATCGGCATCAAGGCCTCCGGGGGCGTAGCGTCCATCGAAGATGGAGTCACGCTGATGCGAGCCGGAGCCACGGTGGTGGCCATGCGCCGGTTTCTGGTCGAGCAACTGGAGGGCCTGGGCTGGCAGAGCATGTCTTGAGCTGGATGGAGGGAACCTTGCGCAACATTCTATCGATCCGGGGCGGAGGCATCAGAGGGATCATTCCGTGCTGCTGCCTGATGAAGCTGGAATCGCAACTAGGTGGCCGGACGCGCGACCACATCGAGTATTGCGGCGGAACTTCCACCGGCGCGCTTCTTACGGCCGCGGTGGCCGCGGGCCTTCCGGCCAGCGAGATTCTGAAGGTCTACACCGACCGCTCCCACGAGATCTTCACGCCGACCGGCCTGGTCGCGGAGGCGAAGCGAGCGGTGGAAGGCTTCATGTACGACCCGAACCACCTGCGCGACGTTCTGACCGACGTTTTGGGCGAGGCGGCAGCATGGACTATTAACGACTGTCCCATCGGCGTGATGATCTCGGCCACCGCCATGGACGGGCACAACTGGTTCTTCGTGAAGGACAATCTCAAGAACAAGCGAACCACGGGAGCCGTGAAGTTGATCGACGCGGCCGTGGCTTCGGCATGTGCGCCCACGTACCTCGACCATTGGCGAATCGACGGTATCATGGGACAAACGATTCGCTTTTTCGACGGGGGCGTCGGGGGAACCGCGAACCCCGCCTACCAGGTTTGCGTCGAGGCCTTCGAATACGACGACTTCACGGCGGCGGATACCCGAGTGGTGGCGCTCGGAACGGGTTACTTCCCGGCTTCCGACGATCCGCCCAAGGGCTTGTTGAAGACCATTGGGTGGACCACCAGCACGCTGGTCGATAGCTCCGAGGATTGGGTGGATGACGCGGTAAACCGCCAATGGCCCGGAGTCATGCAGGGCTTCAACCCGCTTCTGCCAAGCGACATCGACGAAGCGGATCTCTCCGCCATTCCCGCGCTGGTCGAGGTCGGGCAGAAAATGGCCGAGGGTATGGACTGGGAACGAATCCTCGTGAGATAATTTTCCCCATGCACTCAGCGACACATGTGTCTCGTCTTGTCTTTACGGCGATCCTGATTTCCGCCGCCACGGTTTGCGCCCAGCCTCCGGGCGGGCAACCACAGGCCTCCAACAACGCCGCCGGCGTCGCGCTCGACCTCGCGGGAAAAGGCGCGGAGGCGCGCACCTACTTCGCCAAAGCCATCGAGGCCGCCCCCACACCTCAAGCCAAGGCACAAGCCCAGAGAAGCATGGCCATGTCGTACGCCTTCGAGGGCGACTGCCAGAATACGGCGAAGTACGAGCAGTTGGCGATTGACTATTGGGTCACGGCGAAGGACTTCTACCAGCAAGGCGAACTGGCGGACGAAGCCGCGCGCGTTTGCATCGACGCGGGCGATCTGGACGCGGCATATCAGTGGTATAAGAAAGGCCACGACTTGGGCTTGCAGGAGCCCGACATCAAGCCCGACCGGAAAGACCTGTGGGAGTTCCGCTGGGAGCACGCGCAGGCGCGCATCGCGGCGCGGCGCGGCAACCAAGCTGAGGCGGGTAGGCACGTGGGCGCGGCCAAGGCCATCCTGGACAGGGGCGTCATCGACAAGTCGCAGGCACAGTTCTTCCCCTACCTGACCGGCTACGTGGCGCTCTACCTGGGCAACTACCAGACGGCGCTGGAAGACTTGCAGAAGGCCAATCAGAACGATCCGTTCATACAATGCCTGATCGGCCAGACATACGAGAAACTGGGGGACAAAGAGAAGGCGATGGAGTACTACCGCAAGGCGGCGGGGACCACTGCGCACAATCCGCCTGGCGCCTATGCGCGGCTGTTCACCAGAAAGAAGCTATAGCCAGTTCAAGTCGGCGTAGCGCTGGCCGGTGAGGTGCAGGAAGAGCGGCTCGAGGGTGCGTTATTCGCCACTTCGCCAATATTCCGGAGGCACATCGTCCTCTGGGACTTGTCTGGTGTGAACTTCCGCCACGTCTGCATCGGGTGCATCTTCCACTCCGCTGATCACTTCGGCTTCAAAGGACTGCCCCTCCTCGAGCAGTTCTTCGACGCTCTCCGAGGCTGCCTCCGCGACATCCGGCAACCCCTGAGTGTCTCCGGACTGGCCGGCTGAATCCTCCGGTCCCCCCTTTTCTCCATTTGAAACGGTCGCATACGTTCGGATTTCTTTATGGGCTGGCTTTTTCATGCGCTTCTCCCTGCACGTTACTGACCAATGGCTGCGCCGGTTCTTCAGAGCCAGCGCAGGTCGGCGTAGCGCTGGCCGGTGAGGTGCAGGAAGAGCGGCTCGAGGGCGCGGAATTCCTGGCCGTCATGACTGATGGCGCCGTCGTTGGCGAGCACCGTGACATCGCCCTGCCAGACCAGCTTTCCGGGGGTGGTGATGATGGCCACCTGGTGGCAGAAGCGCTCCACGGTTTCAAGCACGTGGCTGGTCATGAAGACCGTGCGGCGCTGCTCGGTGAACCGGCGGAGCCATTGCTTCATCAAGGCCACGCCGGCGGGGTCGATGCTCTCGAACGGCTCGTCCAGAAAGAGCACCTCGGGCGAATGGATTACGGCGGCGGCGAAGGCCACGCGTTTGCGCATTCCGGTGCTGTAATCGCGCAGCGTCTTGGAGGTATCGGTGAGCTCGAGCGCATCCAGCAACTCCGTGACGCGCCGGCGCGTGGTGGCTTCATCCAATCCGTACATGCGCGCGATGAAGGCCAGGAACTCATGGGCGTAGAGCGGGTCGAACAAGCCCAGGGTTTCGGGCATCACGCCCATGCGGCGCTTCGTGTCGGCGCTCTCGGCGTCGAAGCGCTGGCCGAGGATTTCGATCTGGCCGGCGGTGGGGTCCAGCAGGCCGGTCAGACAGTTGATGGTGGTGCTCTTGCCCGAACCGTTGGGGCCGAGGAAGCCGAACATGGTGCCCGGCGCCACGCTCAGCGACAAGCCTTCGACGGCGGTGACCGTGCCGTACTTCTTCACCAGATCCGTAATGCGTATGGCGTCCACTCCGTCAGCCCCTTCCTTCGACGATGGCCAGCAGTTTTTCCCGCCGCGCCAGCAGCATTTCGCCCGCGCGTTTGAGCGATGAGAAGTAAAACGCCGCCGCCACCAGGACCACCGGGATCGCCATCCACCATTTGTCCGGCACCAAAGCGGCCGGCCGGGCTTGGGCCAGCAACTGCGGCCCTAGCATGACCACCAGAATTCCTCCGATGAGCACGGTGTTGCCGGCCGCCGAAAGATCGTTCCCAAAGGTGCTGTAGTAGTCGCAACAGCGCGGACCGAACAAGGTGGCCCAAAGCCCCAGCCCGAGAAACACGAACAGACTGGTCACGGCGGCTCCCACGAACATGATCAACATGCGCGCGTCGAAAGGAAAAGGCCGGAAAAGGACAAAGAGCAGTGTGCCCGCCAGAATCAGAGCCGAACTCATCAGCATGAAGGTATAGCTGCCGGCGCGCAGAACCGCGGCCGGCTGCACGGGCAGCAGGAAGAAGCGGCGGAATCCTCCACCCACATAACCGAATTGGTTGACCGAAAACTGCGCGGTTCCCATGCAGCCGAGGATGGCGAAGGCGCTCAGGGTCGCGCCGAACAGAGATCCGTGGTGGCCCTTCCTTCCCACGTCTCTTCCGAAGGCGAAGATCAAGGTGGCGGCAATCGGCAGAGCTATCGCGTAGATGGTGCGGAAGCGGGTGTTGCGCATATAGAACCGGAGCCAGTGAGCCATGAGCGGCCCCAGGCGCGGGCCGAAGAAGGCTGCCAGGCGGTCGTAAGGCGTGTCCCAGGAGATGGTGACGGTTCGGGCCGCGCTCGGCCTTTGCGGAATCCGGCGCTCGAGCGCCACCAGCGCGGCCGCCAGGCCCAGCAGCCACCACACCTGCAAGAGCAGGCCGGAAAAAGCCGCGAGATTGGTGCGGGTCATGGTGGCGGCTGCCGCGAATGGTGGTGTATAGCCAAGAGCGTGCAATAATGCCGCGATCGCGCCGCGATGATCTTGCAGCACGGGGCGCAGGATGGCGGGCAGGAGGCCCAGGCAGGCAATGGCACCGAGGAGCACCGCGGCGCCGAATTTTCGTTGCATCAACCGTTCCAGCAGCAGGGCCACCACGCCCGCCAAAAGGTAATTGGAAACAAACAACAGAAGAACGGCCATCAGCCCCATCCAGAAGGACGCGGCACTGGACACGTAAAGTCCCACCACCAGCCCCAGCTCGAGCGCCAGGATCAGAAACCAGAAGGGGTCGAGTATGCCGATAAAGTGCCTGGCCACGCGCCGCTCCTGGGCTTTGAGCGGATAGCGGCGGAGCTGAGCTTCCGAGAAAATGGCGTTCACGCCGAAGCCCAGAACCACGGCCGCTATCACGGCTTGCACGTACAGGCCCGAGAGCACCGCCTGCGCCACCAGTTCGGCCTTGCCGGTGCGCACGGCCACGAGCGCGGCGCCGAATCCTCCCGAGGCGAACACCGCGATCAGCAGCACCAGCAGAAGATAGCAGACCATGAAAAGCGCGATGCGGCCATTGCGTGAGCGCGTCTTGGCCCACAACAGTTTGTAGCGGAGACGGACCAGATGTCCGATGAGCTCGAAGTTCATGGGCGGATCACTTCTAGGTTGAGGTAGGGGCGCAGCGCTTCCGGAACCACTACGCTGCCGTCCTTCTGCTGGTAGTTCTCGACAATCGCCACCCACGTGCGGCCCACCGCCAGGCCGCTGCCATTCAGCGTGTGGACAAACTCCGCCTTCTTTCCGCTCTTGAAACGGATGCCCGCGCGGCGGGCCTGAAAGGCTTCAAAGTTCGAACAGGAGGAGATCTCCTTGTAGGCGTTCTGGCCGGGCAGCCAGACTTCGATGTCGTAGGTCTTGGCCGATGAGAAGCCCATATCGCCCGTGCACAAGACCACGGTACGAAACGGCAGGTCCAGGCGGCGCAGGATGTCCTCGGCGTCGGCGGTGAGCTTGTCGAGTTCGTCGTAGCTCTCCTCGGGCCGCGTGAACTTCACCAGCTCGACCTTTTGAAACTGGTGCTGGCGGATGATGCCGCGCACGTCGCGGCCGTAAGAGCCGGCCTCGCTGCGGAAACAGGGCGTGTAGGCGCACAGCTTGATGGGCAAAGCATCGGCTTCCAAGGTCTCGTCGCGGTAGATGTTGGTGACGGGGACCTCGGCCGTGGGGATCAGCCAGAAATCGTGCCCCTCGCACTTGAACAGGTCCTCCTTGAACTTGGGCAACTGGCCGGTGCCGAAGAGGCTGGCGGAGTTCACCAGGAAGGGCGGAAGCACCTCGGTATACCCGTGGTCGCGGGTGTGGACCTCGAGCATGAAGTTGATAAGAGCGCGCTCGAGTTTGGCGCCCAGGCCCCAGTAGAGGGCAAAGCGGGCGCCGGTGATCTTGGCGGCACGCTCCAGGTCGAGAATGCCCAACTCCGGGCCGAGATCCCAGTGGGCCTTGGGTGGGAAGTCGAATTGCGGCGGCTGGCCCACGCGCCGCACTTCCAGGTTGTCCTCGGGATCTTTGCCGGGCGGGACGGATTCGTGGGGGATGTTGGGAATGCCGGCCAGCAATTCCCGGAACTCGTCGTCGAGAGTTCTGACCTGCTCATCGAGCGACGTAATCTCATCGCCGATGGCGCGCACCTGCGCCTGCCGCGCGGTGGTATCCGCGCCCTCGCGCCTCAGTTTCGCGATTTCGGCGCTCTCGGCGTTGCGCCGGGCTTTCAACTGTTCGGATTGCGAAATGGCGGCGCGCCGCTTCCGGTCGAGCTCGCGAAAGCGGTCGAGACTGGAAACGTCGCCGCGGGTGGCGAGGCGTTGCGCGATCCGATCGAAGTTGCTGCGGAAGTAAGAGAGATCGTGCATTCCCTCCATGCTAGCGCATCGAAACCCGGGGACAGACGGAACGTTTTCCAGTTTCGGGCGTGCGAAAACCGGAAAACGTTCCGTCTGTCCCCGGGTTCTTATTCCTCTTCTTCCTCGGCTTTCTGGGGTTCCAGGTCTTCGGCCTCGAAAATCTGGCGGCAATCGAGACATTGCACGTAGTCCACGCCGTCGCGGCGGGCAATGATCTGGGTGCGGGCGTGCTCACAGGCGGGTTGCATAGACAACGCTGTAGATGAGTCCTATTCTATACGGGCGCGTGGGGTTGTCAAGGCCCCCCTCGGCCAAGAGTTACAATCCGGGTAATATGCCCTTCCCCATACATCGCCTTCGCCGCCTCCGCCGCACCGAGGCCTTGCGCAGCCTGGTGCGCGAAACGCGCCTCGATCCGGCGCAATTCATTCTGCCGCTGTTCGTCTGTCCGGGAGAAGACGTGCGCCGCGAAATCGGCGCCATGCCGGGGAATTACCAGATGTCCATCGACCAGCTCGTCGGGGAGTGCGCCGAGGTGCAGTCGCTGGGCATCGGCGGCGTCATCCTCTTCGGACTGCCGGAATCCAAGGACGACATGGCGACGGGCGCGTACGATGAGAACGGAATCGTGCAGCGCGCCATCCGCGCGATTCGCAAGGAGACGCCCGGACTGCTGGTGGTGACGGACGTTTGCAATTGTGAGTACACCAGCCACGGGCACTGCGGCTACGTCAAGGACGGCGACGTGGATAACGACACCACACTCCAATGGCTGGCCAAGTCGGCGCTTTCCCATGCGCGCGCCGGGGCCGACATGGTGGCGCCTTCCGACATGATGGACGGCCGCGTGTGGGCCATCCGCCAGGCGCTGGATGCCAACGGCTTCGACAAGACCCCCATCCTCGCCTACGCCGCCAAGTTCGCTTCGGTGTTCTACGGGCCGTTCCGCGAGGCCGCCGAATCGACTCCCCAGTTCGGTGACCGCCGCAGCTACCAGATGGACCCGGCCAACGGGCGCGAGGCCATGCGGGAAATCGAGCTGGACATCGAGGAAGGCGCCGATATGATCATGGTGAAACCGGCCATGCCGTATCTCGACCTGATCAGCCAGGCGCGGCAACGCTTCGACGTGCCCATCGCGGCTTACCAGGTGAGCGGCGAGTACTCGATGATCGTGGCCGCGGCGCGCAACGGCTGGATCGATCACGACCGGGCCATGATGGAAAGCCTGACGTCCATCGTGCGGGCCGGCGCGGGAGTCATTCTCACGTACTTCGCCAAGCCCGCGGCGAGATTGCTGGGATAAACTAGTCCTGTATGCCTCAACAGTACCCTCCAATCGAGGCGCCTCAGCGCTTCCTGTTCGGTCCAGGCCCCAGCATGGTGGCGCCGCGGGTTTACCGAGCCATGGCGCAGCCCGTGGTCGGACACCTGGATCCCTTTTTCTTTCAGGTGGCGGACGAAATCCGCTCGCTGCTGGGCTATGCCTACTCGACGAAGAACCAATTCAACCTGGCGATCTCGGGGACCGGAAGCTCGGGCATGGAGGCGGCGGTGGCCAACTTTGCCGAGCCGGGGAAGAAATTCGCGCTGCTGACCAACGGTTTTTTCGCCGATCGCATCGGCGAAATGGCGCGCCGCCAGGGCGCCGAGGTGGTGCGCCTGGCCAAGGGATGGGGCGAGCCCTACGACGCCCAGGAGGTGCGCGAATTCATCCGGCGCGAGCGGCCGCGCATGGTGGCCTTCGTGCAGGCCGAGACCTCTACCGGCATGTTCAACCACGCCAAACCCATTTGCGAGGCGGCGCACGAGGTGGACGCGCTGGTGATCGCCGATTGCGTCACCTCTCTGGGCGGCATGCCGGTGCTGGTGGATGAAAACGGAATCGACATCGCTTACAGTTGCACGCAGAAGGGCCTGGGCTGCCCGCCGGGCCTGGCGCCCATGACGGTGTCGCCGCGCGCGCTGGAACGCCTGAAGGCGCGCACCTCGCCGGTGCAGTCGTGGTACCTGGACCTGCTGCTGCTGGATACCTATTATTCCGGCCACAAGTATCACCACACGGCTTCGGCGACCCTGTTCTACGCGTTGCGCGAGGGCCTCGCGATGGTGGCCGAGGAGGGACTGGAGAAGCGCTGGGAACGCCACCGCCGCAACCACCTGGCGTTCGTCGCGGGTATTGAAGCCATGGGGCTGGAGATGCACGTCCGGAATTCTGCGGATCGCTTATGGACACTCAACACGCCGCGCGTGCCGGAGGGGGTGGACGACGCCAAAGTGCGGAAATTCCTGCTCGAGGAGCGGGGGATCGAGATTGCGGGCGGTTTCGGGCCGCTGGCGGGCAAAGTCTTCCGCATCGGCCTGATGGGTTACGGCTCGACCGCGGAGAACGTGCTGTTCATCCTGGAAGCGCTCGAAGACGCCCTGAAGCATCAGGGTTTCAGGGCGGTCTGAGCGGCCAGCACGAGGCGGAGCCCCGGGCGGCCGCACTCGCACGGGGCGGATTCCAGCACCCCGGCGCTCCACGGAGCTTCAGGCCCGACGTGCAGCCCCGATTGGGCCTCACACTCATAGGCCAGGAGGCGCCCGTCGCGGTCCAGCAGCACGGCCAATACGGGCACTTGAAACACCTGCCACAACTGGTCGCGCTGGGTTTCGCTGAGAAATGGAAAGCCCGGGTAATTGAGCGCGAAGATCATACGGCGGGCGCGCGCGCCAGCGGTGGCCGCCCGAGTCAGCTCGCGAAGAGTGCCGGACAGGCCGGCGCACGGGCCTTTGCACTCCACGGCGAGAGTCACCGCCAAACCGGGATAGAACGGATGCCGGATGGGGGACCGGAGCAGCCTCAATCGCATGACTCAGAGTAGTGCCGCGGGAGCGCCAAAGCTCTCACAATTCCGCGCAATCACCCCGGAAGGTTGGCATCCGGCTTGTCCCAATGGGTGATTCCGGCAGCCAGCGCAAGCTGCGTCAGGCCGGCCACGTTGTTCACGCCGAGCTTCTTCATCATGGTCTTGCGGTAGCTGCGCACGGTTTGCAGGCCGAGGTCGAGCATCACGGCGATATCCTTGCTGGTCTTGCCCTCGGCCACCAGGCGCAGCACCTGCAACTCGCGGGGGGAGAGCGATTCCAGCGGGCTGCGGTCGCGCGTTTCCAGATCGCCGCGCTGGATGCGGGCCAGCAGCCGGTCCGAGACCTGGGGGCTGAGGTACGAGCCTCCGCGCGCCACTGTGCGCAAGGCATCTAGCAGCTCGGCCGAGGAAGCCTTCTTCAGAACGAATGCGCGCGCGCCGCTGCGTATGGCGCTGACCACGGAGTTCTCGTCGTCATACATCGAGAGAATCACCACTTTCACGCCAGGACAGTGCCGGAGCAGCTCGGTGGTGGCTTCGATGCCGTTCATTCCCGGCAGGCCGATATCCATGAGGACGATATGCGGGGCGGCCTTCTTGCACAGATGCACCGCCTCAGGGCCATTGTCGGCCTCGCCCACCACGCGAAACTCCGCCCCACGCTCGAGGATCGTCTTGACTCCATCGCGCACCAATTTGTGGTCATCGACAAGAAAAATGTCGAATGGCATGATTTTCCCCCTCAGGCAGCCCCTAGGGCCGCGGCCCGCACAGTCGTTCCCACCTCCCGGCCGCTGGTGATGGTAAGGTCCAACCCAGCCTGAGCGGCATAATGCTCCATACTCAGCAGTCCCAGCCCCCGGCATCCACGAAGCAGGTCCGAAGTGTCAAACCCCTTTCCATTGTCGCGAATCTCCAAAACAGCAGCCGCACGTGTGGACTTTACCACGATCTCGATGGCCGAGCAACTAGCATGCTGGACGGCGTTCTCGACCGCCTCCTGCGCGATCTGGAACATGGCGGAGGCGATTTTGGGATCGATCTTCAAGGAAGGATCGACATTCACCCGCACCGAGCCCGTGAAACGCCCGCGAATGCGGCCGGTGAGCCGGTCCAGGGCGGAACGCAAGCCGGCGCGCTCGACGGTGGATGGGTTGAGCTCGTAGCTGTACTCGCGCACGCGCTGCATCATGGTTTCCAGAATCTGCTGGATTTCGATTACGCGCGCGCAGGTATCTGGCTGTGCGTTCTCCAGATCCATGCGGACCAGATCCAGTTGCAGCCCCAGCGCTGTCAGGTTCTGGCCCACCATGTCGTGGAGAAACCTGGAAACCGTGTTGCGCTCGAACTCCTGGGCTTTGAGGGCGCCCAGCACGGTATAGCGCAATTCCTGTTCGGCGGAGCCCCAGGCGGTGATTTCGCGGGCGTGCCCGCCAGCGAAGCGAATCTCCCCGCCGAAGCGGATGGGAAACATGCTGAAGTGCCACATGGCAGTGCCGCGGCGCTCGCGCAGAACCACGGTCTCGCCTCCCAGGGCGCGCGCGAAGCGGTCCCGCCACACACTGGCGAGCTCGGGAGGGAAGGCTTCGGCGGCCGAGCGTCCCGCCAGCTCGCAAGCCGGTTTCCCGAAGAGGAAGGTGGGGTCCCCGTAAATGCGGTGAAAGACGCCGGCGGCGGTGACGATCCAATGACAGGCCGGGCTCTGCTCCAGGAAGGCTTCGGCCAGGCATCCGGCGTCAGACATGGGGCGCTAGCGCTTGCGCGCCACTACTTTGCGGACGGCGGCGGCGACATCGCGGGCCACCAGGCCGTACTTGTCCAGCAACTCGTCCGGCTGGCCCGATTCGGCGT
This sequence comes from Bryobacterales bacterium, assembly GCA_963768385.1. GTDB lineage: Bacteria > Acidobacteriota > Terriglobia > Bryobacterales > Bryobacteraceae > Fen-178. The sequence continues at coordinate 299,055 of CAVYHQ010000006.1, read as the reverse complement.
AGGTATCGTGGATGCCCACGAATTCCATGGGGCATGGCGCGGTTTCGGCTACCACCTGGGCCACGCGCACGCCCAACCCGCCATCCACGAGGTGCTCCTCGGCCACCACCATGGCGCCGGTCTCGAGGGACGCGCGGCGAATAGCTTCGCGGTCCAGCGGCTTCACCGTATGCATGTCGATTACGCGCGCCGAGATGCCTTCGCCTTCGAGCGTTTCCGAGGCCAGGATGGCTTGGGCTACCAGCAGGCCATTGGCGACGATGGCGACATCGGAGCCTTGTACCACCTCGATGGCCTTGCCGATTTCGAACTTTTGATCGCCGTTGTATATGATGGGCGCCTTCACGCGGCCGGTGCGGATGAATACCGGACCTACGTGCGCCGCAGCCAGGCGGACCAGCGCCTTGGCGGCGGTTTCATCGGCGGGCGAAAGCACCACAAAACCGACGAGCGCACAGGCCAGCGCGGTCTCTTCCACGCTCATCTGCGAGGGGCCGTCTTCGCCAATCGAGATTCCACTGTGCGTCCCCACCACCTTGAGGTTGACCTTGGGATACGCGGCGCAGACGCGGAGCTGCTCGAAGCCCTTGTTCATCACGAAGGCCGAGAAGCTGGAGACAAACGGGATCTTGCCCGCGCAGGCCAGGCCGGCGCCGATGCCCACCATGTTGGCCTCGGCGATGCCGAGGGAGAAAAACCGGTCGGGAAACTCCTTGGCGAAATAGGTGGTCATGGTGGACTTGGAAAGATCCGCGTCGCATACCACGATGTCCTTGTTTTCGCGGCCCAACTCCACCAGAGTGCGCCCGAAGGCTTCGCGGGTGGCCGCTCCCAGTTTCACTTCGAATTTGGTCTTGGCAGGCATGGTTATTGAAGCTCCTGTAGGGCCAGTTGGACTTCGGCTGGCGTGGGGGCCACGCCGTGGAACTTGGGGTTGTTCTCCATGAAGGAGACGCCTTTGCCCTTGATGGTGTGCGCCACGATGCAGGTGGGCCGGAACTTGGTGGCGTCGGCCTCCCGAAGCGCTTTCTGGATGGCGCGGATATCGTGGCCGTCGATCTCCAGCGTGTGCCAGCCGAAGGCGCGCCACTTCTCGGCCACCGGGGCTATTTCCATGATGTCCTTCACGAAGCCGTCGAGCTGGATGCCGTTGTAATCCACGATGGCAGCCACATTATCGACCTTGTGGAAGGCGCCGGCCATGGCGGCTTCCCAGATCTGCCCTTCCTGGATTTCGCCGTCGCCGAGCATAACGTAGGTGCGGCAGGAGCGGCCGTCGAGGCGCGCGCCCAATCCCATTCCCAGCGCCAGCGAGAGGCCCTCGCCCAGCGAGCCGGTGGAGGCCTCCAGACTGGGAATGAAGCGCACGTCGGGATGCCCCTGGTACATGGAGCCGAGTTTGCGCAGGGTATTCAACTGGCCGATGGGGGTGTCGGGAAAGCCGGCCTCCGCCATCACCGCGTAGAGCACCGGCGCACCGTGGCCCTTGGAGAGAATGAAGCGGTCGCGATCCGGCCACTTGGGGTTCCGGGGATCGAGGCGCATGTAGTCGAAGTAGAGCTCGACCACGATTTCGACGGCCGAGAGCGAGCCCCCGGGGTGCCCCGATTTGGCGGCGCCGGTCATCTCGACAATCTCGCGGCGAACCCGTTTACAGATGGCTTGAAGTTCTTCTATGGATTTGGGCATTTAACGTCCCGATTTTAGCATCGCGCGCCCTATTTCAACTCGTCCGGCAAGGGGATGGTCACATCACCGGTGGCCGCCCATTCCGTGCCGCGGGTGAAGGTGGCGATGAACCCGGCGCTCTTCATGGCCTCCGGGTCGTGGCCCAGGGCGGTGACAAACACGCGCCCATTGCCATAGTTGACGGTCCATAACATGGGCTCATTCCGGCCCGCTCCCGGGAGCGGCTGCTTTTCGTTCGGCCGGTATCGCGAATGGTCGTCCCAGGCCGTGGCCAGAACGTGGTAAGCGCCCTCCGGCTGCCATTGCAAGTTGGCGTACAACTCATCGTTGGGTTGGGGAAAGGAAGCTTTCATTCCGCGCGTGATGGGGTGTTCCTTGTCCTTGATTTCCACCGTAAAATCGTGGCGCGCGGAGTGGTGCCCGTGGTTGGGCCGCCAGTTGGCGCCACACATTTTCTCGAATTCGGTCCAGCCCTCGAACGCCGCCGTGGAGAAGTGGTAGATCACGAGGCCCTTGCCGCCGCGCACGTAATTGAGCAGGGCGGCATCGGTGCGCCCGCCCCAGCGCAGCTCGGGCTTCCGGTTCTCGTAGTAATTCAGGACCACGACGTCGTAAGGCGCTAGCGTTTCCGGGCCGGCGCCGCGGAACTCCTCGGCCACCCGCACTTCGAACCTGCCGGTATCTTCCAGCAGCTTGCGCAGCACGGGCGTGTTGACGCGCCAGTCGTGAGCGGGGATGTTCTGACCAGTGACGATCAGAACCTGGAGTTTCGGTTGGGGCGCCTGGGCGGACGCCAGCGATGCGATTCCCGCTAAGAGCGCGCAGAGTGCGAGGTGTTTCAAGACGGCCTCCTTGTGAAAACAGCGATTGTAGCGCGCTGAGGATGCGGCAGGGTTATTCTCCGGCGCTCAGGCGAGCGATTTTAGCTGGCCGCGCCGGTATGTATATGCCGCCAGAGGTCTATCTCGAGGCCGCGGTTCGCTGAATCAGTCCGGATGCTCCGTTATCACGGCGCGCCCTGCCGGTTCGGAACTCTGGCCGCAACGCGCCTCCCCCATGTCCTGGTGGTACGCGTTGCGGCCGCTTGCAGTGCTCCCTTGCTTGGGCCATATGCGTGGGTCGTGAACCGGTGAAACGTTGGGAACCCCGAGCGGGGCACACCGGACGACGACGGACGCACCGGCATGCCTCTCCCGGTGTCCTAGCTGCCCGCCGCCTGCGAGTTGGCCGCCACAAGCTGGCTGTTGGTGGTCGACCAGATGCCTGAGATGCTCTTGCCGGCGCCCAGAAAAAGAGCCGCCGACGCCAGCGCTACGAACGCCATGAGCAGACTGTACTCGATGAGGTCCTGCCCCTGTTCGTCCTTCCAGAAATTACGCAGATACGTCATTTTGTTCGCTCCTAAGTTAGGGGTTTGGTTATCATGATCGCTTGATCATGCGCCTCGGTTTTCGTGACCTCTCGATCACGGCCTGTGCCGCCGCCCGTGGCGGAATAGCTCCTACTGGCATTGTGAAACGGAGCCGGTGCTCCGCAACAGTACTGGAGACACCAGCCAGGTACCATTCCGGGATTCATAACTTTGGATAGCATGTGTTGCAGAAACGGTTGACAGACCGGACGGCGCCGGCAACATCAAGCTGAGCGAAACAGGACGTGGCCGACGGATACAGCGTCTACGTGTGGAGGATTCCGGAGAACTCCGCCGAAAGTGGATCCGTTAGGGTGACGCGGAACGCTGCGGCTTATAATGCGGACCGTTCAGTTCCGCAGTGATTCGACCACACCGCGCGCCATCTCCATCGTTCCCGCGTTACCGCCCATGTCGTAGGTCCGCACCGCGCCGCGCTCGATCACGTCCGCCACCGCCCCCTCGATGTCGCGGGCAAGTTGCGTCTCGCCGAGCCATTCCAACATCATTTTCGCCGCCAGGATGGTGGCTAGCGGGTTCACCTTGTTCAGCCCCGCGTACTTGGGCGCCGAGCCGTGCGTGGGCTCGAAAACCGCGTAGGTTTCGCCAATGTTGCCGCTATATGCGAAACCCATGCCGCCCACCAACTGCGCGCACAGGTCCGAGAGAATGTCGCCGAACAGGTTGGTGGTGACAATCACGTCGTAATTCCGCGGGTTCTTCAGCAGCCACATGCCCATGGCGTCTACGTTGGCGGTATCGAACTGGATGGCGGGGTAGCGCGCGGCCACTTCCTGGGCGGCTTCCAGAAAAACGCCGCAGGTGGCGCGGAGCACGTTGGCCTTGTGCACCGCTGTCACTTTGCGCCGCCCATTCTTCACGGCGTATTGGAACGCCGCTTCGACGATTCGTCGCGACGCCTCGCGCGTCACGCTGCGGATGGAAATGGCGGCGTCGGCCGGGATTCGGCGCATCGCCGGCTCGGCGCGAAAGCTCTCCGGGACCTTGGGAAACTCAACACCGATGTACATGCCCTCGGTGTTCTCGCGGAAGACCACCAGGTCGATGTCGTCACGGTAGTTGAGCGGGTTGCCGCGGAACGCCCGGCAGGGGCGCAGGCAGATGTAGAGGTCGAGCACCTGCCGCATGCGGACGATCGGGCTGCGGTAGGTCAGCCCCTTGCCTTGAAGCTCGGGCGCCAGCTCCCGTGCGGCTTCCGCCACGGGCTTGGAAGTGATGGCGCCAAAAAAGGCGCAATCGGTCGAGCGCAGCAGATCGAGCGTGCGTGGGGGCAAGGCATCGCCCTCTCGGCGCCAGAACTCCCATCCGATATCGCCGTCCAGGTAGTCGGCCTCGAACCCCGCCGCATCCAGCACCAGCCGGGCGGCGTCGCACACTTCCTTGCCGACGCCATCCCCCGGCAGCCAGGCAACACGGTACTTGCGCATGATGAGCTCCGGTTACGGCGCGTACTTCCGCTTGAGGTAGGGAATCAGTCCGCCGGCGGCGATCAGCTCCACCGCGCGCGGGTCCAGCGCCGCGGCGCCCACCACACAGTCCTGCGTGATGTTGCTGATTTCGCCAGCCACCAGGTCGATCTCCAGCTCGTCGCCCGCCACGCACGCCAGGCATGCCTGCGGCGCCACCACCGCGGGCAAGCCGAGGTTGATGGCGTTGCGGAAGAAAATGCGGGCGAACGATCCCGCAATCACCGCGCCAGCGCCGGCGAACTTCAGGGCGGCGGCCGCCTGCTCGCGGCTCGAGCCGCAGCCGAAGTTCCTTCCCGCCACGATGAAATCGCAGGGTTCGAGGCTCGACCGAATCTCCGCGAAAGCCAGCTCAAAAAGGTGCGTCGCGGTCTTCTCGCGGTCCGTGATGTTCAGATAACGGCCGGGATAAATCATATCGGTGTCGATGTTGTCACCCAGCACGGCCCTCACCCGGCCGGTCAGCTTCAGACTTCCGTCGGACATGGAGGACCCTCCTTGACGATGGATTGGGGATGCGCCAGCTTGCCCGCAATGGCGGACGCCGCCACCACCGCCGGGCTGGCCAGGTAAACCAGCGAGTCTTTGCTGCCCATACGGCCCAGGAAGTTGCGGTTGGTGGAAGAGACGCACGTCTCGCCGGCGGCCAGAATCCCCTGATGCACTCCCACGCACGGGCCGCAGCCCGGCGGATCGATAATGGCGCCGGCGGCCACCAGCGTTTCCAGGTAGCCCAGGCGCATGGCCTCGCGGTAAATCTGCTGCGACGCGGGGATCACCACCAGGCGCGTGCGCGGGTGGACGGCGCGCCCTTTGACGATGTGCGCTGCCACCTCCAGGTCCTCCAGCCGCCCATTGGTGCAGGAGCCGAGCACGGCCTGCTCCACCGGGACCTCGCCGAGCGCCGACAACGGCTGCACGTTGTCCACCGCGTGCGGGCACGCGATCTGCGGCTCCGGCAGATCTTCGCCGGCGTCCACCAGAATGACGCGCTCGTAGCGGGCGTCCGCATCGGGCGCGATCATCTCCAGCTTCTCCGGCACACGCGGGCGCAGATAGTCCAGCAGGATCTCGTCAACCGGCATGAACGCCACCTTGGCGCCCATTTCCATAGCGAGATTGGTGAGCACCATGCGCGAAGCCACGGTCATGCGCCGGATGGCGGGTCCGTCGAACTCCACGGCGCGATAGTCGGCGCCATCCGCGCCCAGCTTGCCGATGATATGGAGGATCAGGTCCTTGGCGGAAATCCATGGACGGAACTCGCCCGCCACTTCGATGCGCAGAGTGGATGGCACCTTGAACCACAGCGCGCCCTCCGCCCACACCCCCGCCATTTCGGTGGCGCCGATGCCCGTGGCGAAAGCCCCAAACGCGCCGTGCGTGGTGGTGTGCGAATCCGTCCCCACCAGCACCATGCCGGGCCGCACATGGCCGTTTTCCGGCAGCACCTGGTGGCAGATGCCGCCGCGCCCCACGTCGTAGAAATACTCGATGCCCTGGGCCGCCACGAATTCGCGTATGGCCTTGTGGGTGGTGGCGGTTCTCTCCGATTCGGCGGGTATGCGGTGGTCGAAGACGATGACGATTTTGGATGGGTCCCACACGCGGGCCAAGCCGATTTCGAGGAAGCTCTTGCGGACCAGGTCGGCGTTTTCGTGGCTCATGGCGAGGTCCACGCGCGCCACCACGATCTGGTCGGGAGAGACCCACTCGCGCCCGGAAGCGCGGGCCAGGATCTTTTCAGCGAGGGTCATGCCCATAGTTCTCCTTCGCCGGCAGGTACTCGCGTTCCAGCGCGCGGTACTCCGGCAGGCCGACAAATGCGGTGTACTCCTTGAAACTGGTGATGCGCTTCGTTTCCCCGGCCAGGATGCCGGTGGGGGAAGCGCGCAGGGCCTCGAAGAAATCCTTCAGCGCCTTGTGCATCACCATGATCGAGGCCACCGGAATGCTCACCCGCGCCACGCCCATGGCGGCCAGTTCGGGGATGGGAATGAGTTCCGTCTTCACCCCGGTCACCGCGTCCATCAGGTTCACCGAGAGCAGGCCATGGATGCCGCTGACGGCCCGCTCGATATCGGAGCGCGTGCCGATGCCGTCGAGGAAGGTTAAATCCGCGCCCGCATCCAGGTACAGGTTGGCCCGGCGGATGGCTTCCTCGATGCCCAGCACCGCGTAGGAATCCGTGCGGGCATTGATGACGATGTCGGTTCCCAGGCGCTGGCGCGCATCGGCCATGGCGCGGACCTTGCCCGCCATCTCCCCGGCCGGAATCACCTGCTTGCCTTCCATGTGCCCGCAGCGTTTGGGGAATACCTGGTCCTCGATGTTGACGCCCGCCACTCCCATTTCGATGAGGCGCTCGGTGATGGAGGCCGCGTTGATGGCATTACCGCCGCCCGTATCGATATCCGCCATCACCGGGATGCGCACCGCGCGGACAATGTGGCCGGTGATGTCGAGAACGTCCTTCATATCCACCAGGCCGACGTCGGGCTTCCCCAGCAGGCTGCCGGCGAGGCCGAAACCACTCACCTGCACGGCTTCGAACCCGGCGCTTTCCACGATTCGGGCGCTCAACGCGTCGTGGCACCCCGGCACCACCAGGGCCGCTCTGCGTTGCAACGCCGCCCGAAGAATAGATGCTCGATCATTCATGGAAAGCACACACCTCCTTGTTTTCTGGGCAAGCTAAAGCGTGCCCCACCTTGGTGGGGCATGCTTTAGCTTGCCCTTTATCCTCGTCAGCCAATTCCACGTATAACAGATCTCCCGACGCTCTGCTAAATTGGAAGGTCGCGAACTCGCTGGGAGGTGCTCGTGGTGGTGCTCGGTATCGATATTGGCAGCGCGCGGATCAAGGCGGGCATGGTGGATGAAGAGGGCGCCATCGTGGCATCGCGCACCATCGAGACTCCCGCCGACCTGGACGGCTTGCTGTCCTCGCTGCAAGAGGCCATTGGCTGGCTGCTCGAGGCCACCGCGCTTCCCGCCGGAGCGGGCGTCGGCTGCAAAGGCATCATCGACCCGGACAGCACCCGCATCGAGGTCCTGCCGGGGCACCTGCATTTTCTCCAGGGCCTGCGCCTCGCCGATCTCGTGGGCCTGCCTCTGGACGTCCCGGTTTTCGCCGACAACGACGGGCGCGTGGCACTGGCGGCCGAGATGGTCTGGGGCGCCGCTCGTGACCATAGCAACGTCGTGATGCTGACGCTGGGCACGGGTGTGGGAGGCGCCGTGCTGGCCAATGGCCGGTTGCTGCGAGGCCACTCCGGCGTGGCCGGCCACCTGGGCCACCTCACCGTCGAGCCCGATGGCCCCGTCTGCATCTGCGGCAATCGCGGCTGCCTGGAAACGGTCTTCTCGGCGCGCGCCATCGAAGGCGAAGCCTGGGCGGCGGTGCATCGCGGCTGCGCCTCCGCGCTCACCCGCCTGTTCCGCGACCAGCCCCAACTGGCCACCTGCCGCACCATCTTTCAGGCGGCGAGCGAAGGCGACGGCCTGGCGACCGCGATCGTCTCGAAAGCCATTCGCAAGCTGGGCGCGGCCATCGCCGGCCTGCTGCACGTCTTCGATCCGGAAATCGTCATCATCGGCGGCCCGGTAGCCGACGCCGGCGCCGGCCTGCTGGTCCCTCTGCAAGAGGAAGTATGGGCGCGCTCTCGCGGTTTACTCCGCCGTGACGTGCCGCTGGTGGAGCAGCAGGTGGCGGACAAATCGGGAATTGTGGGAGCCGCGGGGTTGGTGATGGCGCCGCGAGGGTAGATTCGCTCGGCTTGCGAAGAGGAGAGAATCGGGGCCGCGGTGTTCCCTGAATTACGCTGTGAGAAGCGATCGCGAGTTTTGCTCTCACGCCTGCCACATGGCGCGGCCGAAGTCGTCGGTGGTTCAGGGGAAGTGGAAAAGTCTGGCGAGGGCGGTGATTGGGTAGCCTGGAAGCTGTGAAATAATCGAACATTTCTCTTGCAAAATGTTTTGGCGTGCGTAGACTGGATGCGTGGAATACAACGAACAACCCCGCTTCGAGCCGATCAACCGCAAGCAGGTTGTGCTCGAACCTCTCGATATCGAGCAACTCATCCCGGAAGACCATCCGGCCCGCAGCATCTGGGCAATCCTGGGCCGTTTGGATCTGAGCCGGTTTATGGGGGACGTGAAGTCGGTGGAAGGGCACGCCGGGCGCAACGTCTGGGAGCCGCGTCTGCTGATCGCGATGTGGATCTACGCCTACTCGCGGGGGATCTCCTCGGCGCGAGAGATCGAGCGGCAATGTGCGTATGAACCGGCACTGCGGTGGCTGACGGGGCTGAAGGTGGTCAATCACCATACGCTCTCGGATTTCCGCGTGGAATACGGCGCGGCATTGCAGGACCTGTTCGTGCAGGTGCTGGGCCTGCTGGCGATGGAGAAGCTCATCACGTTGGAGCGCGTGACGGTAGATGGGACCAAAGTGCGGGCCTGCGTGAACAAGAAGACGTTTTCGCGGGCGAACAAGATCCGCGAGCATCTGAAGTTGGCGCGCGAGCACGTGGAGAGGTTGCAGAAGGAAGAGGCCGAGCAGGAGAAACGGACGAGGCAGGCGTCGGCGCGGCGGCGCGCGGCGCGCGAACGTCTGGAGCGGCTGGAGGCGGCCAGCGCCGAGGTCGAGCGGCTACAGGCGGAGAAAAAGTGGGAGCGGGAAAAGCCGTGCCAGGCGTTGACCACCGACCCGGACGCGCAGTTCATGCGGACTTCCGACCATGGTCTGGCGCCGGCCTACAACGTACAACTGGCCACGGATGCGGAGCACAAGCTGATCGTGGACGTGGAGGTCAGCAAGCAGCCCTCGGACTCGCTCCACCTCCTACCGGCGCTCGACCGGGTTCAAGAACGGCTGGGCGCGTTTCCGCGGGAGGCCGTGGCCGACGGCGACTACACCACGCGGGAAGCTGTCGTGGGCTCCGCCGAACGCGGGGTGGACTATTACGGCAGTTGGAATGAAATCCGAGAACCACGGATGGGGCACGGCATCGATGCGGCCTACCATCCGGGCGCGTTTCAGTACCACGAACGACGGGACCAAATGGTCTGCCCGGAGGGTCGGCGGTTAGCGTTGCGGCACACACAACAACGGCCCGGCGACCTGCAGGTCCATGTTTACGCTGCGGACAGAAACGATTGCCAGCGGTGCCCGAAGCGGGGGCTGTGCACGCCGCAGAACGCCATGCAAAAGCACGGACGCACGGTGAGCGTGAGAATGGAGCCGGAGGCGCTCACACGTTATCACGTCAAGATGCAGACGGACCGAGCGAAAGCCATATACAAACGGCGTGCGCCGGTGGCGGAGTTTCCGAACGCGTGGTTGAAGGACAAATTGAAATGGGTCAGGTTGCGCTGTCGCGGAGTCGTCAAAGCGCAAGCGGAAGCTCTGTGGGCATGCCTGACGTACAACCTTCAGCGCTACTTCAAACTGAGGCAACCGCAAACCGCGTAAAAAGGGCGCCGCGCCGGGCGCGCAGGCGCAAATCAGAGGAAAGCTCAGCAGCCCGGCACACGGAAACGCCGACATCTATCCGCTACACGAAAGCATCGGGAGGCATCTACGCTCAGACGGGTTTATTTCACAGCTTCCTGTCCCGGAATTACCTGTCCCTGAATTACCGCTCTGAAACTCTCTCGTGTGAATTATGGGCCCCGGCGCCTTTGCCCCGACCTGGTCACGTTGAGGCTCTCAACCACCCCGTGCAGAGTCTCGCGGTACTCCGCTGCTCTGCTATCGCCCCTCCAATACGTCAGCCGACCTACGAATAGGTGTCCGGAGATCGCAAAGTAGCAATTCAAGTTTTCAAACTCTGGTGCGGGGCGCTCCCAAACCAGATCCACTTCAGTCGCATCCAGTGGGGTTCCCGTGGCACGTCTTCTTAGCACCACGTTGGCCTTCGAGACCACGTCCATCCCTGGCTTCAGGTCCCGTGCGGCCCACTGTTCGGCGCTAAGAACTCCGTTTGGCGCTGGCATGATGGCTATGGAAGCACCGCCCGGAGGCAGCATCACGGCATGGACGCGCAGGGAGGACGGAAAGTTCACGATGTAGAGGGTCGGCAGGGACCGGTCTTGTACGCGCCACGTGCTCGGATAGTGCACGACGTACCCCGCCTGGATGCTGGTAAATGTTTTCATCGCCGCCAGAGGGCCTGCGGCCGCACACAGCAGCAGAGGCGACAATATAAGCCACGGCACAGGCCGCCTTGGCGCTTTGCGCGTTTTCATTGGTTTGGCGGCCTCGGATTCAGCGGGCTACATGGGTCCGTCAAGTCGTTCTTGCTGCCGTCCATCTGCGCAAGGGCACTGTTGAGGTTACGCAGTCCCGTCCGGTAATTACTGGTATGCTCATAATACTTGTAGAACGATGTTGTGTTGGTGAAGCCGTTGGCGAGGTAAGAGTCGGCCAGCATGGTAACGGCTGTGATGGCCTGACCCCAACTGGTGTAAGAATTCGGCGGTTTGCCGCTAGACACGTTCCAGGCGTTATACGGTCCCCATTTCGGATTGAGGTTCGTTCCAGCCTGGGTCTCCGCTACCGAGAGAGCCACGATGAACCGCGGGTCCACGTCGTAGTTCATTCCCGCGTTGACCAGGGCGTCCATGTTATCCCACGTGTACAGCGGCGATGTTGCGTTCCGGTAGGCGCCGAGGTAGTTCGCAATATCGGCTACAAGCACAGCATTGCAGTCGGGCTGTGCCGGTGGTGGCGGCAGCGTTGGCGGTACCGGCGCATAGCAAGCCGGGTTCGGGCCGGGGTCAAAATAGCTCCCCCCACAGTAAAACCCGCCACCCCCACCACCTCCGCCCCAGTCATCGTCGCCATAGTTACCGCCGGCACAGGGTCCGCTCAGGGAGGCGTCCCACATCCAGTTCGAGCCGCAGTCAATACCAGGAGCCGCGAGGAGCCGACCTGTAGGGTCGTTGAAGTTGACCGGGTCGCCATTCACGTATGCGTACTGATTCCAGCTCGTCGGGTTCTTCGGGTCCGCGGCTTGCATACCCAGCGGGTCCGCCGTCAAGAACCTCCCCGTCACATTCGAGTAGTACCTCTGCCCGGCGTAGTCCAGCCCAGCCGAGTCGCGGTAGTAGGTCGCAAATTTCGTGCGCTGGTCGCTCGTCGGCGCCACTTCCGCCCCGTACCGCTGGTAGCTCGACCTCGCCCCGTTACCGTTCAGCCGCACCGATCCCAGTCGGTCCGTCATCACCCATTGGCCCGCCTCCTGGATCAGCTTCCCCCCGAAGTATACGTCGGGTACGCCGCCCTGAATGAACGCGTTGCTGCTGGTGTAGGCACCCCAGGCCGGCGCGTACTTCCCGGCCAGCTTCCCGTCCGGCGTGTACAGGTAGATGTACGTCCCGTCGAACACCAGCTGGTTGCGCGGGTTGTAGATGGCGCCGTTCGATACCAACCGGTTGGCCACGTCGTAGCTGTAGGTGGCCGGGCCTGGCGTCTGGGTCACGTTGCCGTTGGCGTTGTACTGGTAGCCGGCGCTGTTGATCCGGTTCGTGCTCTGATCGATGGACAGAGACGTTTGCCCCTGCTGCGTCAGGTTGCCGAAGCCGTCGTAGGCGAAGGTCATGGTATGACCCGTCACGGTGCTCGCCGCTTGCACCAGCCGGTTCAACTGATCATAAGTATAGCTCACCTGCTCGCCGGTGATGTTGTCGGTCATCTGCGAGATCCGGCCGTTGTTGCCGGCGGATACGCATGGGCGAAATCGATTCCCCCGCCACCGGTGGGCGTGGCGACGAGCCGAGCCAGTTGCAGGTTGGCGTTGTACTGGCGCGATTCGTTGTAGGCGTTGGTGGACATGGCCGTCAGTTGCCCGGCAGCGTTGTAGGTCGCGGTGTTCGGCAGCACCACCCAGCCGGGCTGCTGCGGCGTTCCCGTGTAGAGGTCGCTCGGCCGGCCCAGAGCGTCGTGATCCGTGGTGTAGGTGAATGTGGCGTTTGGGGGGGAATCGTGGTCGCCGCCGGATACTGGGACACCGTCAGCCGGCCCTCCGCATCGTAATAAAAGTAGCTCGCCAGGGTAATGGGCTGGACGCCTGCATACGGCTCCTGCATGGTGAATGCCCGTCCCCAGACGCGGCCTTGCGCGTCGTAGCCGACGCCGGCGCCGGCCTGCTGGTCCCTCTGCAAGAGGAAGTATGGGCGCGCTCTCGCGGTTTACTCCGCCGTGAGGTGCCGCTGATGGAGAAGCAGGTGGCGGACAAATCGGGAATTGTGGGAGCCGCCGGGTTGGTGATGGCGCCGCGGGGGTAGATTCATGCGGATGGCGAAGTCTGGCGAGGGCGGTGAATGAGTAGCCTCTCTGTCCCCGAATTACCCAAGTGGCCGACGCCGGTGCGGGCCTGCTGGTTCCGCTGCAAGAGGAGGTGTGGCCTCGTTCGCGCGGGTTGCTCGGACGGCAGGTGCTGTTGGTGGAACAGCAACTAGCGGACAAATCGCGGATTGTGGGGGCGGCAGGGCTGGTGATGGGGCCGCGAGGGTAGAATGTCAGGGTTCGCGAAGTTTGACGAGGGCGGCGAATGAGTAGCCCTGAATTACCCTATCCGGGATTACTTTGTGGGTGCGGCGGCAGCAAGACCCAATCGTAACGGTGCATTCGGGGAAATGGAGGGTCTCCAGCGATTGCCGGCAGCGTCACGTACTCACGGGTAACCGCGTCGATGACGACAATTTCCTGCTGGGCGTTCCAGGGCATGGAGTGGGTTAGCCGTTCCGTCAGGACGTACCTGGACGACGGGTCCCACTGAGTTCTCCCGATCGATTGTATGCCGGTGCTTACTACCCCAGGGGAATTACGGTCGATCAGGCCCAGGATGCCATCTCGCTGAGACCCTGCGCGAAGCTGTCCGTTGGGCGACTCCTCCGCCATCTCAAACTCGGAGGGTCCCTCGTTCAGGATGTGACCATCGAAGGTTACCGAACAAACCTCGAAGTTGGTTGACACCCTAACGACTTCAGGTTCTCCATGGGCGAACGAAGCTACTATGACGGCCCGGGGAGTGCCGGAAGCCGCCTGCGTTTCATAGACGGCCCACATCTTTCCACGGCGGAGGTCGGCTAGACAGCAGGCGTACATGCTGCTCATCTTCCCCCCCCAAAACAAAAGCAGATAACGTTCCTTGCACAAGACACAGCCGTCCAGGTAAACATCGCACCGGACTTCGCCGATAACCTCGCCAGTCAGTTCCTTCACTCTTAACAGCCAGGCGTCCTGCACTACGACACATCGACCCCAATCGGCCGGCATCGGCATACCCGAAAGCACATCGCGCGAGAGACGAAGCTCCTTTAGGTCTGCTGGATCGAAAAAATAGCGCGTCACAAATCGGTCCTGACCGAGATGCGAGACCCCCAAGCCCTGCTTCCGAGAGCAGTCTGCGAGTCTTGCGAGAAGGGCCTTGCTCCCGGAAGCCTGTGGCAGGCCGCATCCCGCCAGTGCCAGACCAAGAGCGCTGAAACCAAAAACATCGCGACGCGTGTGCAGTCGTGCTCCAGTCATATCAATTCTGTCCAGAGGGATACCAGAGCCACCCGGGTGCGATCACGTTGATTGCATAATCCAAGGCCAAGCCTGGATCCGCACCGGCGGTGTGCAAAAGCCAGTGAGTAAAGCTGTTGCTGTTCTGCATTGGCAAGTAATAGGACGTGGTATTTGACTTCCACGAGTTGAAGGCGGTGTCCAGAGCAGCATCAGTTGCGCAGGCTTGTGGCCCGGAGACCGAATACAAAACACTCCCTCCTAAGGGACCGGTGTTTGGCGACTCATTCAGCCAGCTACCGCCGAAATAGACTGGCAAATGTAGGGGATTGTCCGCCGGCGCTTTCGGATCGGGAGCTGCTTGATAATCTTTGAGTGACCCGTTTCCCTCGTTAAGCTGAACATAGGTGTGTGCGGGGTAGACTCCGATCCCAACACCCGAGCCGTAAACAGTATAGCTACAGGATTGTGACGCCGGCTTCGACGGCGGTGGCGGCACCGGCACAGGCACGTAGCAGGCGGGATTCGGGCTGGGGTTAAACTCGTCTGCGTAGCAAGGATCGCCACCACCGCCGCCTCCACCACCTCCGCCCCAGTCCTCGTCGCTATAGTTGCCGCCGGCACAGGGTCCGCTCAGGGAGGCGTCCCACATCCAGTTCGAGCCGCAGTCAATACCAGGAGCCGCGACGAGCCGGCCTGTAGGGTCGTTGAAGTTGACCGGGTCGCCGTTGACGTACGCGTAAAGATTCCAGCTCGTCGGGTTCTTCGGGTCCGCGGCTTGCATACCCAGCGGGTCCGCCGTCAAGAACCTCCCCGTCACATTCGAGCAGTACCTCTGCCCGGCGTAGTCCAGCCCTGCCGAGTCGCGGTAGTAGGTCGCAAATTTCGTGCGCTGGTCGCTCGTCGGCGCCACTTCCGCCCCGTACGGCTGGTAGCTCGATCTCGCCCCGCTAAGATTCAGCCGCACCGAGCCCAGACGGTCCGTCATCACCCATTGGCCCGCCTCCTGGATCAGCTTCCCCCCGAAGTATACGTTCGGCTGGCCGCCCTGGATGAACGCGTTGCTGCTGGTGTAGACGCTCCAGGCCGGCGTGTACTTCCCGGCCAGCTTTCCCTCCGGCGTGTACAGGTAGAGGTACGTTCCGTCGAACACCCGTTGGTTGCGCGGGTTGTAGATGGCGCCGTTCGATACCAACCGGTTGGCCACGTCGTAGGCGTAGCTGACCGGGCCTGGCGTCTGGGTCACGTTGCCGTTGGCGTTGTACTGGTAGCCGGCGCTGTTGATGCGGTTCGTGCTCGGGTCGATCGACAGAGTCGTCTGCCCCTGCTGCGTCAGGTTGCCGAAGCCGTCGTAGGCGAAGGTCATGGTATGACCCGTCACGGTGCTCGCCGCTTGCACCAGCCGGTTCAACTGATCATAAGTATAGCTCACCTGCTCGCCGGTGATGTTGTCGGTCATCTGCGAGATCCGGCCGTTGTTGCCGGTGCCGGGATACGTATAGGTGAAATCGATCCCCTGCCCGCTGCCGGGTGTGGCCGTGAGCCGGGCCAGTTGCAGGTTGGTGTTGTACTGGCGCGATTCGTTGTAGGCGCCGGTGGACATGGCCGTCAGTTGTCCGGCGGCGTTGTAGGTTGCGCTGTTCACCACCCAGCCGGGCTGCTGCGGCGTTCCCGTGTAGAGGTCGCTCGGCCGGCCCAGAGCGTCGTGATCCGTGGTGTAGGTGAATGTGGCGTTTGGGGAAATCGTGGTCGCCGCCGGATACTGGGAGACCGTGAGCCGGCCTTCCGCATCATATTGAAAGTAGCTCGCCAGGGTAATGGGCTGGACGCCTGCACACGGCTCCTGCATGGTGAATGCCCGTCCCGAGACGCGGCCTTGCGCGTCGTAGCCGACGCCGGCGCCGGCCTGCTGGTCCCTCTGCAAGAGGAAGTATGGGCGCGCTCTCGCGATTTACTCCGCCCTGATGTGCCGCTGGTGGAGCAGCAGGTGGCGGACAAATCAGGAATTGTGGGAGCCGCGGGGCTGGTGATGGCGCCGCGCGGATAGGATCATGCGGCTTCTGGCGAGGGCGTGAATGAGTAGCCCTGTCACTGAATTACCGTGTCTCAGGCATAGGGTGCAGTCCATACCGTCCCTGAATTACCCCCAGGCACGGGGTGATGCCCCCTGAGTTGGGAGCTAGGGCTCCGTGGGGCTGCAAGAATTCTCGATAGTCATATGAGGGATCGGCTTTTATCAGTATATCCGAGACCCGTTCCACCACCAGTTCGGCAGGAAACACTCCGAGATGGCCATACCCTCCGACCACCTGTCCATCCTCCCGAAGGTACGACGCGGGTGCTTGGATCATCCCTGTGACGGTGACCCAAATTCCTTCACGGTGGCCGGCCCTCGCCTCCCGAAGAACAACTTCGTCCAGTTGGTCCCAGCTCTGCCGGTCAGTCGCAAAGGACGCGACACCCGGCTCCAATAACGGGGACCCCGAATCAACGAGATTGACCGCAGAAGGCCATCTGTGACCATCAGTAACAAACGGCTCCGGGCATGATTGCCGGAGACCGTACCAGTAAACACCCCTGATGCTGACCATCTTACTGCGGTAGCGCGTGACGTTCTCTAGCAGCTCACAAACGCTGATTGGCTCAGGATTGGACGTTTTCCGGACTTCCTGTGTTACTCGTCCTCTCGTACAGCCACAAAGAGCAACTGCCAGAAGAGCAATCGCGCAGCCGCTATTCTGGATGGCACTTCTGCAAGGTTTTTGCATTTGCATCCTCAGCCGCCTGGTTCGCGGTACCGTTGGGATTCGCGTCCCATACAATTTTGGAGCCTCCAAGACCACTAACTATGTTGAAGACATGCCCCAA
Source organism: Bryobacterales bacterium (assembly GCA_963768385.1). Lineage (GTDB taxonomy): Bacteria > Acidobacteriota > Terriglobia > Bryobacterales > Bryobacteraceae > Fen-178. The sequence goes on along the minus strand of CAVYHQ010000006.1, from coordinate 282,083 downwards.
TTCGTGTATCAAGGTCAAAGCAAGGTCTTGGACGGTTGCGCTGCCGTAGAAACCGTTGCTGAGTTTGTTGGTCTGAAGGTAAATGTCGGCAGATACGGCCTGTACACCAGACCCAGTCCACACCCCGGTCGTCTTGTCCGGCACGGTCACTGCATTGAAAGCGACAGGAATCCTGTCGAATTTCACCGAGCCAAAGTAGGTTCCTGATGGGACGCCGGTTGCCGTGCCCCCAAAAGCCATCATCGCCAGCACTGCTCTAGGGCTATAGGTGCTTGAGTTGGTGTTAAAGATCCGAGCGCAATCAGGGTCATCGAGAGCGTCCAATGCCGAAAATAGGGCCCGCGTGTACTGTGCGGAGTAAAAGTCCTGGCCGTCACCTCCACCCCCACCGCCACCTCCTTCCACGCCACCACCCCCACCGCCGCCGTGGTACATGAGAGTATCCATCACCCACCACATATCCCAGCCACCACCTTCATCGTCCTCATCCGCTGCTGCCATGAGGAGTCCGTGTGGGTCTTTGAAGTTTACTGGGTCACCCTGTACGTAGGTGTAGCGGTTCCAACTTCCGGGATTACTCGGGTCCGCCGTCCCAATCCCCATCGGGTCCGGTGTCAAAAACCGCCCTGTCACATTCGAGTAATACCTCTGCCCCGCATAGTCCACCCCGGCCGAGTCGCGGTAGTAGGTCGCAAATTTCGTGCGCTGGTCGCTCGTCGGCGCCACTTCCGCCCCGTACGGCTGGTAGCTCGACCTCGCCCCGTTACCGTTCAGCCGCACCGATCCCAGACGGTCCGTCATCACCCACTGGCCTTGCTCCTGGATCAGCTCCCCCGCGAAGTATACGTTCGGTTGGCCGCCCTGAATGTAAGCGTTGCTGCTGGTGTAGGCACCCCAGGCCGGCGCGTACTTCCCGGCCAGCTTTCCCTCCGGCGTGTACAGGTAGAGGTACGTTCCGTCGAACACCCGTTGGTTGCGCGGGTTGTAGATGGCGCCGTTCGATACCAACCGGTTGGCCACGTCGTAGGCGTAGCTGACCGGGCCTGGCGTCTGGGTCACGTTGCCGTTGGCGTTGTACTGGTAGCCGGCGCTGTTGATCCGGTTCGTCGTCGCATCGATCGACAGCGTCGTCTGCCCCTGCTGCGTCAGGTTGCCGAAACCGTCGTAGGCGAAGGGCATGGTACCCGTCACGCTGCTCACCGATTGCACCAGCCGGTTCAACTGATCGTAAGTATAGCTCACCTGCTCGCCGGTGATGTTGTCGGTGGTCTGCGAGATTCGGCCGTTGTTGCCGGTGCCGGGATACGTATAGGTGAAATCGATCCCCTGCCCGCTGCCTGTGAACGTGGCCGTGAGCCGGGCCAGTTGCAGGTTGGTGTTGTACTGGCGCGATTCGTTGTAGGCGCCGGTGGACATGGCCGTCAGTTGTCCGGCGGCGTTGTAGGTTGCGCTGTTCACCACCCAGCCGGGCTGCTGCGGCGTCCCCGTGTAGAGGTCGCTCGGCCGGCCCAAAGCGTCGTGATCCGTGGTGTAGGTGAATGTGGCGTTTGGGGAAATCGTGGTCGCCGCCGGGTACTGGGAGACCGTGAGCCGGCCTTCCGCATCGTATTGAAAGTAGCTCGTCAGGGTAATGGGGTTGTACGCTCCGTCCGTCATCGTGAATATCCGTTCCCAGACGCGGCCTTGCGCGTCGTAGCCGTACTCCTCCTGGAACCCGTAAATGCAACCCGGGCCGCCGCTCCAGGACATCCCGGTGAGCCGGCCAATGGAGTTCAATCCCAGCAGGCCAGGGTCCGTAGGGGCAGATGGGTCATATGGGTATCCGTCGTACCGGTAGTAAACCCGCTGGCAGGTGTCTTCCTGGCTGTTCGGCAGATAGCTCACCCGGGTCACCCGGGCCAAGGAATCGTATTGGTACTGCGTTTGTTGCCCCATGGCGTCGGTTTTCGATTGCAGAGTGCCGTCGTTGTTGTAGGAATACTGCACTGTGCCGGCCTCGGGCGTGGTGGCCTGGGTGAGCCGCTGCGTCGAGGAATCGTAGCTGAAGGTGCGGGTTTGGGTGGTGCTGCCACGCGTCATGCTCACCTGGGTCAGGTGGTTGAGAACGTCTTCAGGACCTGGTCACCGACGGCTATCTGCGCGAGATCCCCATGGATCCCATGACCGGCTCCAATTCAACGTGGAAAACCATCATGGAGGATGCCGCTCAGAGCGTCAACCAGTCGGAACCCGGCATTTTCGACGTGTTCAGCGGATCTGATAAAATAGGACTAAATGGGACCCCCTACTCCGATCCTGCCTGGTAGACGGGGTGTCCCGCTGGTTGGTTTCGTACGGAGGGGGGTCGAGTAGCCTCCCTCGAAAATCCTCTGTCCCCGAAAAACCCGGTCTGCGTAATCGCTGCCCGCGCCGATACCTGTGAGTTGTGGGCTCATCGCAATAGCGGGCCGTGAGGTGTGAGGCGGAGTTGTTCAAAGCGATCACCCTTCCACTCGTAGTAATATGTGCCGCAGTTCTTGAACTCGGGGCACCCCCTTGCTATAAGCAGTCTACTGAAAATCCGGTACTCGAGGTCGTCAGAACCGCCCTCGTAACGATATGCCTCGCCATAATCAAGTACTGAAAATGGTCCATCATAGACTTTTCCCGTCTTCATGTCGATCACGGCAATCGACCCGCACGAGGTCCCACACCCCCACTCCGCGATCCTGAAGTGACCAGCGAAATTTGCCGCAAGGGTAGATTGTGCCTGAATTTGCGTCCGAAACCTCTTCTGAAAGGCGCTGCCAAGTTCGATGCTGGTCGGGTGACCTTTGAACACCTCCGTTGTACGGAAGTCTCCGAAGTTCGCGATTTGGCCGGCAGCAGCCAGAATGGTAATCGCGGTCAGTGCGGAAATTGGAACCCCTGTTCGCATGTCAGTCCTGCTCAGGCATGGTCGGCCAACGCGGGATCCGCGGCCTCGGCAGTCGGATAGGAGGAGTCGGCCTCCGCACGGGGCGAGTCGGGCTGTAGAAAGAGGTCGGACTGTTCCAAAATGTGGTTCCCGCGATCTGAGTGCCTGCGGGACCGGGCGCCGCCGCCGCCCTCCACCGGTTCACGTCCGAAAAAGAATGTGATCCACTCCAGAACCGACCGTAGGCACCCTCAGCGGTCGTGAGATCGCCGCACAAGCTGCTGGATGCGGGGCTCTGAAGGTCGATAGTCAAAAGGCCCACTCCGTGGGGATAGCCTCGATAGGTGTCCGTATTGATCGTGGTGTCCACGCTGCCTGAAGACGTAGCAAAACCCTTGGGGGCTGCGTAGTTGTACATTGCCTGCTCCATGTAGAGATCTTCCGTAGCGACGACCGAGGCGGAATACGTTCCCCATGAGTTCTCGCCCAACAAAACCGCCACCTGGGGTGCTTCCACCGAGGAGGGTGTCCCATAAGCGTCCGCGCACGTCGGCGGTGACTGCGGTGGCGGCGCCGGGCCTGGGTCGGGCTCGCAGTCGCCGGTAACGGGGTCGAAATACGATCCAAGACCACAAAGACCACCTCCGCCCTCCTCGCCAACGCACACGATGTTCCCGTCGTCATCTTCGTAGCAGCCACTGTCACCGCCGCCGCCGGGGCCGTCTCCGGTGGACCAGAGGCCTCGGGGGTCGCTGTGGTTCACTGGATCGCCGTTGGTGTAGGCATACCGGTTCCAACTGGTGGGAATCTTCGGGTTCGCCATTCTGATCCCGCCCGGATCCGGCGTCAAGAACCTCCCCGTCACATTCGAGTAGTACCTCTGCCCCGCGTAGTCCAGCCCGGCCGAGTCCCTGTAGTACGTCGCGAATTTCGTCCTCTGGTCGCTGGTCGTCGGCGCCACTTCCGCCCCGTACGGCACGTAGCTCGATCTCTCCACACTAGTACCGTTCTTCAGCCGCACCGATCCCAGACGGTCCGTCATCACCCACTGGCCTTGCTCCTGGATCAGCTCCCCCGCGAAGTATACGTTCGGTTGGCCGCCCTGAATGTAAGCGTTGCTGCTGGTGTAGGCACCCCAGGCCGGCGCGTACTTCCCGGCCAGCTTTCCCTCCGGCGTGTACAGGTAGATGTACGTCCCGTCGAAGACCCGCTGGTTGCGCGGGTTGTAGATGGCACCGTTCGATACCAACCGGTTGGCCACGTCGTAGCCGTAGGTCGTCGGGCCTGGCGTCTGGGTCACGTTGCCGTTGGCGTTGTACTGGTAGCCGGCGCTGTTGATCCGGTTCGTCGTCGCATCGATCGACAGCGTCGTCTGCCCCTGCTGCGTCAGGTTGCCGAAACCGTCGTAGGCGAAGGGCATGGTACCCGTCACGCTGCTCACCGATTGCACCAGCCGGTTCAACTGATCGTAAGTATAGCTCACCTGCTCGCCGGTGATGTTGTCGGTGGTCTGCGAGATTCGGCCGTTGTTGCCGGTGCCGGGATACGTATAGGTGAAATCGATCCCCTGCCCGCTGCCGGGTGTGGCCGTGAGCCGGGCCAGTTGCAGGTTGGTGTTGTACTGGCGCGATTCGTTGTAGGCGCCGGTGGACATGGCCGTCAGTTGTCCGGCGGCGTTGTAGGTTGCGCTGTTCACCACCCAGCCGGGCTGCTGCGGCGTCCCCGTGTAGAGGTCGCTCGGCCGGCCCAGAGCGTCGTGATCCGTGGTGTAGGTGGTTGTGGCGTTCGGGGAACCGGAGGTCGCCGCCGGATACTGGGAGACCGTGAGCCGGCCTTCCGCATCGTAGTAAAAGTAGCTCGCCAGGGTAATGGGCTGGACGCCTGCATACGGCTCCTGCATGGTGAATGCCCGTCCCCAGACACGGCCTTGCGCGTCGTAGCCGACGCCGGCGCCGGCCTGCTGGTCCCTCTGCAAGAGGAAGTATGGGCGCGCTCTCGCGGTTTACTCCGCCGCGAGGTGCCGCTGGTGGAGCAGCAGGTGGCGGACAAATCGGGAATTGTGGGAGCCGCGGGGCTGGTGATGGCGCCGCGGGGGTAGGACAGCGCTTCCTGCTCATGACAGCCGGATGAGACCCAAGCTAATCTGGATCGCCTCATTGACTAGTTCCATAGTCTCTTCATTGGCTGCGCCGAGGCGCCTGATGAGCCGCATCCGATCCACCGCGCGGATCTGGTTGAATACGGCAACCGACGTAACCGACAACCCGGTGTCTTGGTCTGCGGCGAGCAAGACATGGACGGGGTTGAGGGGAAACCGCACCGTGGAGGTGATCGGCGCCACAATGGTAATGTCGCTCAGCCGGTTGGAGAGATCGTTTTGAATCACCAGGGCCGGCCGCGTCTTCCGAATCTCCCGGCCTAGCGTCGGGTCGAGCGCGGTGAGGTAGATCTCTCCGCGCCTCGGGTAGCTGATTCTTTGCGGTCGAGTCGCTGCCATATCTCCCGATCCACGGCAAACCAGTCGGCGGCAATCTCGCGGTCCAGATCCCGATCGCGGACGGCTGCTCGTTCCAACCGCGCACGGAGTGCTTCGGCGCTCTGGTTTGCCACGTAATGCCGCACTGCCTGGTCGATAAACCGGCTGCGCTCCCCCGGCACGGCCATCCGGTCAATGGTCCGGATCGTGGCTTCCGGCAGCACAATGTTGATGCGTTTGCGTGCGGACATCATAGTGAATGATCCTAATCCACATTATATACACAATTGGTGTGTACATCACTGCTCACGCCTGCATGACCAGGCGACTGTTCGCAAGCACGGTACGGCGAATCGGTGCGCTGATTGGCGACCTGTGATAAACTCAACGGAATCCGGGAGCCAAAATGGAAATCCGTGCGTTGAATGTATACGTGTATGGCTGGCGCCGGCCAGGAGGGAAAAACGAAAATCCTGCTGAAAACGCATCCGTTGCTGCGCGACGTTTCCGCGCTCCTGTTGCTTACGGCGCTCGGCCTCGCGATCGCGGGCTACCATCCGGGGTGCGAGGACGACGGCGTGTATCTCACCGCCATCAAACACGATCTGGCGCCCGCGCTGTACCCTCATGACGCGGACTTCTTCGCGCTCCAGTTGCAGGCCACCGTTTTCGACAAAGCGGTCGCCGCTTTGATTCACCTGTCGCATGTGCCGGCCGGGATCGTCATTCTCACTCTGCATGCTCTGACCATCTTCTTCATACTCCGGGGATGTTTGCAGATCGGCCGCCGCTCGTTCCGCGAGACCTGCGCGCAGTGGTCCGGGGTTACGCTGGTAGCGGTGTTGCTCACCCTGCCCGTCGCGGGAACCGCCCTGTACCTGGTGGATCAGAATCTTCATCCGCGCGCCATGGCGACTGCGGCTATCCTCGCCGCGGTCCTCGCCGTTCTCGATCGGAAACGGCTGCTGGCCGGCGGGTCGCTGGTTCTCGCGGTGGCGCTTCACCCCATGATGGCTTGTTACGGAGTCTCCTTCTGCTTTTTCCTGGTATGGAAACCAGCGGCGGCGCCAGCCTGGTCCTCGGCTTTCGCGCTGATGCCTTTGAGTTGGGTCTTCGGGCCCGTATCGAAAGCCTGGTACGTAGCGGCCGACACGCGAGCGTACTACTTCCTCTCGCGCTGGGAGTGGTACGAGTGGCTGGGCGTCTTTGCTCCGCTGGCCCTCCTTTGGTGGTTTCGCCGGATCGGGCTACGCGACCGCAATCCCGTGCTGGCGCGGCTGGCGACGCGCCTGGTCCTCTACGGGATCTTCCAGCTTGGCGTGGCGATCGTACTGCTGGTTCCCTCGAACCTCGCCCGCCTGGAGACCTTTCAACCGATGCGCTTTCTGCACTTGCTCTATCTGCTGTTCGTGCTGCTCGCGGGCGGACTGCTCGGGCAGAAGCTCCAGCGCACCGGGCGGCTGCGCTGGGCGGTTTTGTTTCTGCCGCTTGCCGCAGTGATGTTTTTCGCGCAGCGTCAGACCTATTCTGCCTCCGCGCATCTCGAGTTTCCAGGTATAGTCCCTTCCAACCCATGGCTGCAAGCCTTCGACTGGATTCGCGAGAACACGCCCGTCACCAGTTTCTTCGCCATCGATCCGGACTACATGGAACGCCCCGGCGAGGACTTTCACAGTTTTCGTGCGCTGGCCGAACGCAGCAGTCTTGCAGACATCACCAAGGACGCCTCGGTCGTGACTCAAGTGCCCCGTCTGGCGCCGGTGTGGCTGGAGCAGGTGCAAGCGCAGTCGGGATGGAAGCACTTCGGGGCACGGGATTTCCAGAGGCTGCACGCACGATTTGGAGTTCAACTGGCTGGTGCTGGAGCAGCCGGGAGTCTTGGGTCTCGACTGTCCATACCAGAATGACTCGGTGAGGGTCTGCCGTGTCGGCGGATTCAACTAGCGGATTCAAGTTTGAGGTTCAGCCAGCATGCCCGAACTCGCCGTCGTGATCCCCACGTTCAACGAGTTAGAGAACGTTCAGCCCGTCGTAGACGCCGTCTCCTCTGCCCTTCAAGGCATCGACTTCGAGCTGCTCTTCGTGGACGACGATTCCCCCGACGGCACTGCTCGCCGGGTGCTCGAGATGTCTCGCACCGACCCCCGCGTGCGCCTAGTGCACCGCATCAATCGCCGCGGCCTCTCTTCAGCCGTCGTCGAGGGCATGATGGCCAGCAATGCGCTCTACCTGGCAGTGATGGACGGCGACATGCAGCACGACGAAACCGTCCTGCCCGACATGCTGCGGCGCCTCCAGACCTCCGAGGTTGACCTCGTCGTCGGCACCCGCCACCGCGAGGGCGGCAGCATGGGAGAGTCCTCGTGGGTTCGTGTGGCTCTGAGCCAGTTGGGACGGCGCTTGAGCGCCTTCGTCTGCCACGCCGATGTCTCCGACCCCATGAGCGGCTTCTTCGCTTTGCGCCGCGGCTACCTCGATGAGGTCGTACGCAACCTCAGTTGCGTTGGCTTCAAACTCCTGGTCAACCTGCTGGCCTCCTCCAAGCGCCCGGTTCGCTTCCAGGAAGTTGGCTACACTTTTCGCAACCGCCTCCACGGCCATAGCAAGCTCGACCTCGTCGTGGGGCTCGAATATCTGGAGCTGCTGCTCGACAAGCTCGTCGGTGAATGGATCCCGGTACGCTACGCTCTGTTCGGCATGATCGGCGCCGTCGGTGTCGTCGCCCAGTTGGCTCTCATCCGGTTATTGCTCTATTTCGGCCGTCTGACGTTCGATACCGCCCAGGTGACGTTCCAGCCTGCTCGTGATCGGACTCAATTACGCCGGCGACAACCAGATCGCTTTCCGCGACCGGCGCCTGCGCGGCTGGCGCTGGCTTTACGGCCTGGCGCTGTTCGCACTGGCTTGCTCGCTCGGCCTCTATCTGAACCTGCGCGTCGCCAGCGGTCTCTCCGAAATCGGGGTACGCTGGATTCTGGCCTCGCTGGCGGGCATTCTCATCGCTTCGGTCTGGAACTACAGCGTCGGCGCCATTCTGGTATGGCACATCAACCGGCCCCCCACTGACACCGCCGGCCACGGCGTCCTTCGCCGGTGAGATCCGGCAGGACCATGAGCTACTCATATCTCAGCGCCTCGGTCGGATTCAAATGCGCCGCACGATTGGCTGGCAGTATCCCGAAAATCAGCCCCACCAGGCAGGAGACTCCGAACGCCACCACAATCGCCACCAGTGAAATCGGGATCTTGATATCCGCGAACAACTGCACGCTCAGCGGAATTGCCACGCCCACCAGAATGCCCAGCAGCCCGCCCGAAAGGCTCACCAGGATCGCCTCCGTGAGGAACTGAAGCAGGATCTCATGGGGCGACGCTCCCACCGCCAGCCGCACCCCGATCTCCCGCGTCCGCTCGGTCACCGTCACCAGCATGATGTTCATGATCCCGATCCCGGAAATCACCAGCGTGATGGCGGAAACCAGAATCAACACCACCGAGAGGATCAGCGAGATGTTCTTGGCCGCGTTCAGAATCGCCGTCAGCGTGTCTACCCGGTAGCGCGCGCCCGGCCGGTGGCGGCCTTCCACGATTTCCTGCACCCGCAGCGCCACGCGGTCCACTTGCGCGGGCGAGCGCACTTGCACATACAACGGGTCGATGCGCTCCACCGGCGTGAAGTAGCGCAGCACCGTGATGGGGATCAGGATGGTGTCGCGCTCCACCTCCGACTGCCCGAAGGTCTCCACCTTCTCGTGAAACGTGCCGATCACCGTGAACTGCAGCCCGTAGAGCTTGATCACCTGGCGGAGCGCGCTGGCCCGGTTGCCGTACATCCGTTCCGCCAGCTTGTCGGTCAGCAGCGCCACCTTACCGCGCAGCGTGACGTCTCCTTCGTCGAGGAACCGGCCGGAGCTGATCACGATGTTCCGCACGGGCTGGTAATCCTGGTCGGTGCCGATCACTTTCACGTCCTGTTCCTTGCCGCCGATCAGCATGCGGTCGAAGTTGGACATGACGCCGGTGGCCGCGACAATGTCCGCCTTCAGTTCCTGGCGGATGGCCACGACATCGGACATCTTGATGTAATCGGCTTCCGCAACTGCAACGTCCGGACCGCCCGAGGCGTAGTACGCAAAGATGATGTTGGAGCCGATGCCCTCCACCTGTTCCAGGATGTAGTCGCGGCTGGTGAGCGAGATGGTCACTACCAGGATCACCGAGGCGGTGCCGATCACCATCCCCAGCCCGGTGAGCAGCGATCGAACGGGATTGGCGCGAAGCGCCTGGGCGCTGAAGCGGAGGGCTTCGCCGAGGAACACTAGCCGCCCTGCAGTTGCTTGAGGAGCTTCTCGGCCTGCGACCGCGGCGGATCTTCGGGCGTGAGAGCGAGGCTCAAGTAACGCTTGAGCAAATCCCTTGCAACATTCAGATTCCGGCCGGATTTAATGTATATGTCGGCCTGCGCGAACAGGACCTTTGGACTGTCCGGCGCAAGGGCTTGGGCACGCGCGAAGCTCTGGTCGGCCTCCTCCATCCGCCCCTGTTTGGCGAGCAGCCGCGCCAGGTCGATCAGCCGCCCTACCTGGTGGGGAGTCAGCTCGATGGCGCGCCGCAGTTGTTCTTCGGCGCTGGAGAACTCCTTGCGCTTCTCGGCCAGCCGGGCCTGCGCCCAGTGGCCCTCCGCCGGGTTGATGCTGGCAATCCGCTCGGCGGTGGCTGCCGCCTTTTCGAGACCGCCGCCGAGAAAGCCCGGCGCCTCCAGGTAATACTCAAAAAGGTCGCTCTGGGCTTCCAGGTTGCGGGGGTTCAATTGCGCGGCTTTCTCAAAATACTGGCGCGCTTTGGAGGCATGGCCCGGAGCCGTCAGCAGGCTGGAAGTCTCCGCCCGCCGGCCGTACGCGCGCCCCAGCCACAGGTTGAACTCGGAGTTGCCCGGCTCGGCCGCCACGGCTTTTTCCAAGGCGTCGGTAGCCTTCCTGAAGTCGCCCTGCATGTAGTAATTGCGACCGACCAGCTCGTAGACCGCGCCGTCCTTTTGGGGAAGCGCCTGGAGGATCTTGAGGGATTGGTCGAACTCCGTAAGATTGTACAATTTGCGGGCCTGGTCGAACTCCGGCCCGGCGGCCCACATGGCACAACTCAAACTGAGCAGCATTACAAAAGGCTTCACCCCATCACCGTCCCGGCCTGGCTAGCCATTTTACCTCAAATACATAGATGAACATGAAGGCGCTTCAGTTTCAGGGGAAGCGCGGCGGCGGCGCTTCGAATCGCTCCCGGCACAGCAGCCTTCTACCACCCGATCCGTTTTAGTCCTGGAACGAAATCGAAATGTTGGTCGCGGCTGAGCAGCGGCAAGGCGTGCTGCCGCGCCAAGGCCGCAATCCAAAGGTCATTCCCGGGGAGTGCGAGCTTGACGCCTCCGGCCCGAGCCTTCACTTCACCCGCTTCAGCGTCATCGGGCCGCCGCCGAAATCTTCGCCGCCCTCCACCTTGGTGGTCAGCGTGATCTCGTCGCCCTTGATGGTGCCCTCGTGGTGGATCGTCATGCTGTTGCCGCCCATATCGACCTTCACCGTGAAGGAGACCTTATCGCCTTGCACCTTGCCGTCGGTGATGGGTAGCGGGTCGCCTTGCGGCCCAGTGACGTTGCCCGTCAGCTTCTCTCCATCCTGCTTGAAGACAAAATTGAGGGTGAACTGGTCCGAAGAACCCGTCCAGTTGCCCGTAATGTCGGCGGCCAGAGCCGCGCCGGCCATCGCCGTCATCAGGACGGCGCAGGCCAGGAAGATTCTTCTTTGCATAGTGTGATTCTACCCTCTTGGATTCCGATACGCTAGTCTGTAGGGATAGCTATGCGGAAAGGCTACGGAGCGATTTGGCGGCAGCTCGGCCGGATCGAGAAAGCCTTTCTCGTTTTCGCGGCGGCTTACGCGCTGCTGTACTTCACGCGCGTGGCGCCCACCATGCAGGCGCTGGCGGCGCTGGGAGCCTTCATTCTCGGGTTGCTGGCGCTTTTCAAGCTGGCGCGGCGCGGCATGCGCAAGGCCATCTGGCGGCTGCGCAACCGGCTGATCGTGGCCTACCTGTTTATCGCGGTGGTGCCCATCTTCCTGATCGTGGCGCTGGTGGGAATCGCTGGCTACGCGGTGATCGGGCAAATGGCGGTCTACCTGGTAAATACCGAGCTTTCGCACCGCATGAGCGGCCTTCTCCGCCCGGCCGAGGCGCTGGCGCGCGCGCCCATCGGAGATCCCGAGGCGGCCCTCAGCCGCTTCGTGCCCATGATCCGGGCCGGCTTCCCCCAATTCGAGCTGCGGATCAGCGGCCGCGAGGACCTGCGCTATCCGCCGGAATCGCGTCTAGATCCGCCCCCGCCGGCATGGAAGCGCGCCAGCGGCCTGATCCTGAAAAGGGAGGGGAATGAAGATCGCCTGTATGCGTGGGCCCACGAAGTGGCCAACGGGAACGAGGTCACCATCCTGGCGCCGGTCACCCACGACCTGCTGGCCGGGCTCATTCCGCAACTAGGCGACGCCAACCTGGTGCCCTTTACCAAGCGCGGCCCGGAGAACCGCGTGCCTGGAAAGGTCAACGCGCTCGATTTCGAGGTGGCGGGCGTGGTGCCGCTACAGGTGGCTTCCTGGGATTCGCCGCAACACCCCACCGACGCCCTCCTGCTGGTGAACTCCCGGGTTTCGGCGGTGCTGAGCATGGTTTTCGGGCAGAAAGTGGAACTTGGCGAGGGGATGCTGGCCTTTTTCGTGGCAGTGGCCATCCTGTTCCTCATCGTGGAAATGGTCTCGCTGATGGCCGGCATCCAGCTCAGCCGCTCGATGACGGGCGCGGTGCACGAACTCTATGAGGGCACCCAGCACGTCAAGGAGGGCGATTTCTCTTACCGCATCCCGGTAAAGGGCAACGACCAGCTTGCCGAGCTCAGCGCTTCGTTCAACACCATGACCGAGAACCTGGGGCAGCTCATTGTGGTGGCCAAGGAAAAGGAGCGCCTGGAGTCGGAGCTGGAAATCGCCCGCGAGGTGCAGAGCCAGCTTTTCCCCAAAGATGTTCCCTACGTCAAGACCCTGGAGCTGAAAGGCGTGTGCAGCCCGGCGCGCGTGGTTTCGGGCGATTATTACGACTTCATGCAGGTTTCCGACGGCGCGCTGGCCTTCGCCATCGGCGACGTGGCCGGCAAAGGTATTTCGGCGGCGCTGCTGATGGCCACCATCCAATCCGCCATGCGGTCGCAGTTGAGCACATCGGACGGAAGCGGACGGCATCACCTTTCGACGGCGACTATGGTGTCGAACTTGAACCAGCAGCTTTATGCCACGACGTCGCTGGAAAAGTACGCCACCTTCTATTTCGCCTTGTACCACGAATCGACGCATGCGCTGACGTATACCAACGCCGGCCATTTGCCGCCCATGCTGTTGCGCGGCAGCGACATTCAGATGATGCATTCCACGGGCACGGTAGTGGGCGCATTTCCGTTCGCGACCTACGAAGAGAAAACCGTGCCGCTGGAGCACGGCGATATACTGTTGGCCTATACCGACGGCATCGTGGAACCGGAAAACGTCTACGGAGAAGTGTTCGGAGAAGATCGCTTGAAGGACCTGTTGATCAAGTACGCGCACGCGGATTCGTCGGAACTCATCGCGCGCACAATGGAAGCCGTGGTCCATTGGACCGGCTCTTCCGAGTTGCAGGACGACATGACCATGGTGGTAGCGCGGCGCATATGAAAGTCCTGACTGCGGCTCAAATGCGCGAAGTGGACCGGCGGACGGCCGAGATGGGAATTCCCGGCATCGTCCTGATGGAAAACGCCGGGCATCGCGTGGTGGAATTCCTGGCGGAACGTTTCGCGCCTCTCCCCGCCCAGCGCATCGTGGTGCTGTGCGGCAAGGGGAACAACGGCGGTGACGGCATGGTCATCGCGCGGCAGCTTCACACGCGCTTCCACCCGCAAGCGCTGCACGTGGTCCTGCTGGGGCCCCCGAGGAGCTGAAGGGCGACGCGGCGGCGAACTATCGGATGCTGGCGGCCTGCGGCTGCCCGGTTTGGCGCGAGATTCCAGCGGAGGCGCGCCTGGCCACCCTGTTAATGGATGCGCTGCTGGGGACCGGTATCAGCGGCCCGGCCACGGGCGCCATGCTGGAGGGCATCCGCGAAATCAATGGCGGCTTCCCGCTGGCCAAAGTGGTGGCGGTGGATATTCCATCGGGGATGCCGAGCGATTCGGGCGAACCGGTGGGCGAGTTCGCGCGCGCCGATTACACCGTGACGTTCACCGCGCCGAAAGCAGGGCAAGTGCTGCCGCCCAATTGCGATGGCGTGGGCGAGCTGGTGGTGGGGCCGATCGGCAGCCCGCCAGAGCTGTATGAAGATGTCTGGCTTTCGCTGCTCGAGCCGGAGATGTTCGAGGAGCTGCTGGCGCCGCGACCTCCAGGCGGGCATAAGGGAACGTTCGGTCACGTGCTGGTGGTGGCGGGCGGACCCGGGAAGACCGGCGCCGCCGCGCTGACCGGCCTGGGCGCGTTGCGCGCCGGGGCGGGCCTGGTGACGGTAGCATCGGCCGCCAGCGCCATTCCGGTAATCGCGTCGCACGCCCCGGAGCTGATGACCGCGCCGCTGGACGAATTAGACCACCTCGTCGAGGGCAAAACCGTGATCGCCATGGGTCCCGGTCTGGGCCGCGGTCCCGATATCGAAGCCCTGGTGACGCACGCCGTGGCGGAGTTCGCTCAACCGATGGTGCTCGATGCCGATGCCTTGGGTTGGCAGGCCAGTGGCCTGCCCCACATCCGAATTCTGACGCCGCACCCCGGCGAGATGGCCCGTCTCACTGGCAAAACCACCGCCGAAATCCAGAGCGACCGTGTCGGTGCCGCCCGGGCATTCGCCACGGAGCACCGCGTCACGCTGGTTCTCAAAGGCCAGCGCACGGTGATCGCCTTCCCCGACGGCCGCGTGTGGATCAACCCCACGGGCACCCCGGCGCTGGGCACCGGCGGAAGCGGCGACGTGCTGACGGGGATGATCGCCGGCTTCCTGGCGCAGTTCCCCGGCGAGCCGGACCAGGCGGTGGCCGCCGCCGTTTACCTGCACGGGCTGGCCGGCGAGATCGGGGCGCGGGCGCTGGGGGAGAAATGCCTCATCGCCACCGATATTTTGCGGTATCTTCCGGACGCCATGGAGGAGTGTGCCGACGTATCGGACGGCGTCTGAGGAAGAGACTATTGCGCTGGGAGAGCGGCTGGCGCTCGCGCTGCCGCCGCACGGGGTGGTGCTGCTGACCGGCACCCTGGGCGCGGGCAAGACCACGCTGGCGAAGGGGATCGTGAGCGGGCTGGGGGCGGCGGCGGCCGAGGAGGTTTCCAGCCCCACCTTCACCCTGGTCCACGAATATGGAAACGGCCGCGTGTACCATGTGGATCTGTACCGCCTGGAAGAGCCGCGGGAATTGGCGACCCTGGGGCTGGAGGATCTGTTCGAGCGGGATGCCATGGTGCTGATCGAATGGGGCGAGCGCTTTGCGCGGTTCCTGCCGGCGGAGCGGACCGAGATCCGCATCCGCGCGGCGGACCACGACGAAAGGGAAATCGAAGTCACACAAAGCTTATGAGCAAACAACCCTGGGCCCTGATTCTGGGCGCGAGCAGCGGGTTCGGCGAGGCCACCGCGCTGGAACTGGCGCGCGCCGGGATGAATATTTTCGGCGTGCACCTGGACCGGCGCGACAAGCTGCCGCACGTCGAAGAGATCCAGGAGCGCATCTGCGCGCTGGGGCGGGAGGAGCAGTTCTTCAACTGCAACGCTTCCGACGACGAGATGCGCCAGGACGTGGTGGAGCAGATGCGCCAGCGGCTGGCCGATCCGCCGGGCACGCTGCGGGTGCTGATGCATTCGCTCGCCTTCGGCGCGCTGAAGCCGCTGGCCGGCGCGGAGCAGGTGGTGTCGAGGAAGCAGATCGAAATCACCGCGGACACCATGGGCCACTCGCTGGTCTACTGGGTGCAGGACTGCCTGCAGGCGGGTTTTTTCGACGGGGGCGGGCGCGGGCGCATTTTCGCCATGACCTCGAGCGGCAGCACGCGAGCCATTCCGAACTACGGGCCGGTGAGCGCGGCCAAGGCCATCATCGAGGCGCACATCCGGCAGCTCGCGCTGGAGCTGGCGCCGGCCGGCATCACGGCCAACGCCATACTGGCGGGCGCGACGGACACCCCCGCGGCGCGCCAGATTCCCGACTACCAGAAGCTGCTGGAGATCGCGCGCCAGCGCAATCCGCACCAGCGGCTCACCGTGCCGGAAGACGTGGCGCGGTCGATCGCGGCGCTGTGCCACCCGGCGACTTACTGGCTGACCGGCAACACCATACACGTGGACGGCGGCGAGAACATCGTAGGATGAGTCTATAATGCGACGGATTCTATTGGCGCTGGCGTTTGCGGCGACGCTCGCGGCGCAGACGTTTATTCAGATGTCCGACCCGCAGTTCGGGATGTACACCGGGAACAAAGGATTCGAGCACGAGACTGCCAACTTCGAGTTTGCCATCGCCACGGCCAACCGCCTGAAGCCCGCGTTCGTGGTGGTGACGGGCGATCTGGTCAACGCCGCGGGCGACGCGGCGCAAATCGCGGAATTCAAGCGCGTGGCCGGCAGGTTGGACCCGGACATCCGCCTTTTTCTGATGCCGGGAAATCACGACGTGGAAAACGAGCCGAACAAAGAGTCGCTGGCGAAATACCGCGAGCAATTCGGGCCGGATTATTACACGTTCCGCGTGGGAGATATTACCGGAATCGCGCTCAATTCGAACCTGGAGAAGGGCGCGCAGAACGTTCCCGAGGAAGCCGCCAAAATGGAGGCGTGGTTCCGGACCGAGCTGGCCAAAGCGCAGCGTGACGGCGTGAAACACGTCATCGTGTTCCAGCACATTCCGTTTTTCCTGAACGATCCGAACGAAGAGGACCGCTACGAGAATATCCCGCGCGAAACCCGCCAGCGCTATCTGAAGATACTTCACGAGTACGGCGTGAAGCAGGTGTTCGCGGGCCACTACCACGGCACATCGGAGGCGCACGACGGCGATCTGGAGATGATCACCACCGGCCCGGTGGGGAAGCCCACGCCCCCGGCGCGATCGGGCCTGCGAATCGTGACCGTCTCAGCGGCCGGCGTGACCCACAAATACTGCGATTTCGGCGACCTGCCGTAAAGCCGACTTACTCCGACGGCACGTGGAACGTCCCCAGGAAACCGCTGCGGCGGGGACCGTTGCTCCAGGTTTCGCCCAAGCCATCGCCCTGGTAGGAATCCGCCAGCGCATAAGCCGGCATGGCGTGGTCGAGTTCGGTGAGCGGCGGATAGAACACGTCTTCGTTGCCGCAGGTGTGGTCGGTGGCTTTGAACGCGCGCGTCTGGATGGCGGCCAACGAGCCGGCCGTGAGTTGGGCCGCGCCGCCGTGGATATTGCCGTCCTGGATGGTCAGCTCGATGGGAGCGTAGTCCACCTTCACGATGTCCCCGAGCAGAGCGCCGCCCATGTGCCTGGCGAAGCTCTGGAGCGCCAGGCGCTGCTCGGCATCCGCGCGGCTGTCGACGATCAGGACCGCCCTCACGAGGTTGACCGGCTCGTAGACGTTGCCGAGGGTGTGCTCGGAGCGAATGACTCCGACCACCGAGAGCCCCTCCAGGCTCACGCCGTGCCAATTACCGCTATTGATTTTCCAGCCGAACACCGCCTCCTTGCCGTTCATCTCCACCTCGCCGTTGGCAAAACACGGCCCGGTAAAAACGTCCGCGGTGCGGGCTTCAATGTAGTTTCCGGAAACGCCGCGGGCGGGAAGCCCGGCAGCCAACGAGATCGAAGCAGCCGCCGACACGACGACCGCCGTACGCAAGAGTTTCAGCATCCCAGTTTTCTCCTTGCCTTCATTATACGCGAAGCGGAGACGGGTCCGCGGGCGCTGGTGAAAGCTACTTCATTTTGGAAGGCAACTGAATGGTCCTGCCGGCAACCATGAAGGCGCCCCTCCCGAGATGATGAATCGTCCGCGGGCGTTTTACTGAGGGGTCGATCCACGCTTTGATGACTTCCACGATGAAGAGACAGTACTTGGCCGTCATCCTCGTATCGACGACCTGGCATTCGAGATTGGCGTAGCATTCGTCGATGAGCGGCGGCTTGACGCGCCCGGCGGCCACCGGCGTGAGACGAAAGGCCGCAAACTTGTCGGTTTTCGCCCCGGAGGTGTTGCCGCAGCCCGCCACCTCTGCCGCCAGCTCCACCGTGGGGATGTTGATGACGCATTCTTTGGTCGCCTTCAAAATGCCGAACGTGTAGTTCCGGTTGCTGATCACGCAAGCCACGAGCGGCGGCTCGAACTCAATCATCGTGTGCCACGACATGGTCATGATGTTCGGCCGCCCTTTGCGAACGGTGGTGACCAGCACGACCGGCCCTGGCTCGAGCAAGCCGTAGACCTTAGACAGCGGAAAAGATCTTTTTGCCATCCCGGTACCTTATCTCCTCCATAAGCCTAACAGCGTCGGTGGCCACAAACCAAGGGTGTATACTGATACCCATACGGAGGACCTGGAGAATCTGGCATGACAATTCATTCGAAAAGCCTGGTAAAGCCCGCGTGCAGGGGCATCTGCACTGTCGTGGCATTGCTGTTGGTCTGCGGCACCCTCGCCGGCAAGCCGGGAGACGCGTACCTGAAAACCAAGGTCGATCCCGGACGGGCCGGCGTTTTTGTGGACGGCAAGTACGTGGGACCGGCGGCCAATTTCAAGGCTGCCAGAAAGTACGCGTTGCCGCCGGGAAAGCACGAAGTCAAGGTGGTGGACCCGCGCTACGAGGAGTTCACCACCACGGTGGACCTCGAGGCAGGCAAAACCGTGGTTGTCGCCCAGACGTTAAAGCCGCTGCCGCCCCCGAAGCCGCCGTTGGGAACGCTGAAAACAACCGTGACCGCTAGCAAGTTCGACGCTGTCTACCTCAATGACAGGTATTACGGCCACACGGGCGAGTTCAACGGTTGCGAACAGGGCCTGATGGTGCCTCCCGGACAGTACACCGTCAGAATCGATCCCGTGGCTGGCGGGAGCGCGTTTACCAAGACGGTTCAGATTGAGGGCGGGAAGACGGTCGTAGTCCCGTAAGACCCCGCGCTCCAGTTGGCGCCCGTACCGCCGGACCTCCCGGATGGGCGACAATTGGAGTCAGGATGAGAACACATCTTACAGTTCTGGCTATGGTGGCGATCTGTGCGCCCGTCGAAGCGCAATCGCCCAGCCGGATCGTGAATGTCGAAGCGCGCCGGACGACCAGCCTGAACGGGAAGTGGCGCGCCATCGTCAACCCGTACGAGAACGGGTATTACGATTTCCGCCTGCAGCCCGCCACCGACGGCTATTTCCTGGACGCCAAACCCAAGGACAAGAGCGATCGCATCGAATACGATTTCGACACTTCGGGGCAGCTCGACGTGCCGGGCGATTGGAACACGCAACGTGAGAGTCTCTTCTTCTACGAAGGCACCGTATGGTACCGGCAGACTTTCGACTACCAGAGCAAGCCCGCCATGCGCCTGTTCCTCTATTTCGGCGCCGCCAACTACCAAGCTATCGTCTACCTGAACGGCGAAAAGCTCGGCTCGCATACGGGCGGATTCACGCCGTTCGCCTTCGAGATAACGGGCAAGACTCGCGAGAAAGGCAATTCCGTGGTGGTCAAGGTGGACAACAAACGTCACCGCGAGGCGGTGCCCACGGTCAACACGGATTGGTGGAATTACGGCGGGTTGACGCGCGGCGTCTCGCTGGTGGAAGTGCCGGAGACGTTCGTCGAGGACTACTTCGTGCAACTGAAGAAAGGCTCGACGGACACCATCGCCGGATGGGTCAAACTCAATGGAGGGAGAGCGCGGCAGCAGGTGGCCATCCGCATTCCCGAGGCGGGGGTGTCGGCATCCGTCGCCACCGACGCCAACGGCAACGCCGCCTTGAGCATTCCCGCCAAACTGACGCTGTGGTCGCCGGAAAACCCCAAGTTGTACGACGTGACCATCGCGTCGGACACCGACTCCGTGCGCGACCGCATCGGATTCCGCACCATCGAGACCCAGGGGACCGACATCCTGCTGAACGGCAAATCGGTCTTCCTGCGAGGCGTCTCGATTCACGAGGAAGCGCCATTCCGGACCGGCCGGGCGTACAGCCCCGAGGATGCCCGCACGCTGCTGGGCTGGGCCAAGGAGATGGGCTGCAACTTCGTCCGGCTGGCGCACTACCCGCACAACGAGAACATGGTGCGGGAAGCCGACCGGCTGGGCCTGATGGTGTGGTCGGAAACCCCGGTGTATTGGACCATCCTGTGGGAAAACCCCGAGACCTTCGCCAACGCCAGCAATCAACTGGCGGAGAGCATCGCGCGGGACAAGAACCGCGCCTCGATTGTGCTGTGGTCGGTGGCCAATGAGACGCCGGTGGGCGAGGCGCGCACCGCGTTTCTCAGGAAGCTGGCCGGACAGGTGCGAACGCTCGACCCGACGCGCCTGGTGACTGCCGCCCTGCTGCATCACAACGATGGCGGCGCGGCCGAAGGCACCACGGATTTGATCGACGATCCTCTGGGAACCGACCTGGATGTGCTGGGCTGCAACGAGTATATCGGCTGGTACGACGGTTTGCCGGATAAGGCCGACCACATGGATTATAAGACCATCTACACCAAGCCTCTGATCATGAGCGAATTCGGCGCGGACGCGCTTTACGGGCTGCATGGCGACCCGCTCACCAGGTGGACCGAAGAATATCAGGAAAACGTGTATCGGCATCAGATCGGGATGCTGAACCGCACTCCGTTCCTGCGCGGCACATCGCCGTGGGTGCTGATGGACTTCCGCAGCCCCCGCCGCACCCTGGAGGGCATCCAGGACTTCTTCAATCGCAAGGGCCTGGTTTCCGTGCGCGGCGACAAGAAAAAGGCTTTCTACGTGATGCAGGAGTTCTACCAGGCCAAGCAGAAACAATACCAGTAGCTTTGCCGTGGCTCAGGAAATCGACGACCTGAGCTACTTCGACGGCTAACGCGGTGACGCCGGCGCTACAATGATCGGAAGGAGTTGTCGATATGGCATACAAACGTTGTCTGGTGATCCTCGCAGTTCTTGCGCTGGCGGCCCTGCCCGCGCTCGCTAAGCCCAATTTCAGCGGAGATTGGAAGCTGAACCTTTCCAAGAGCAGCTTCGGCCAGATGCCTGCGCCGACCAGCATGACCAACAAGATTACCCACGATGATCCGAAGCTCACGAGCCACGTCAAGCAGTCCGGTGAGCGAGGCGATTTCGAATTCGATTCAAGCTACACCACGGACGGCAAGGAGTGCTCCAACGATATGTTCGGCAATCCCATGAAGAGCACCCTGAAGTGGGACGGCGACACACTGGTGATCGACGCCAAGGGGACGTTTGGAGATAACGACTTCACCATGCAGGATAAGTGGACACTTTCCGACGATGGTAAGACGCTGACCATCGTCCGGCTCTTCAAGAGCAGCATGGGCGAGGGCGAGCAGACGCTGATTTTCGAGAAGCAGTAGCCGCGGCGCCGCAGCGGCTACGCCGCCCGCGCCATCTGACGGTATTCCTCTTCCGACTTGGCCGGCAGCAGGACCCACAACGTGTAGATGCCCAGCGCCGTGCCGAATGGCATGTCCAGCAAGCTGAAGCAGCCCAGGACAATGGCCAGCGTGCGCGCCCAGGGTTGCCGCTCCAGCAACCCCCAACCCGCCACAATGCCGATTACGGCGCCCACCAGCAACAGCCCTCCCAAGCCCCGCATCAGGCCGTGCACGAAGCCTGGAATACCCGGTGTCAAGAACGGGATCCCGTACCGGAAAATCGACACCAGGGCCAGGCCTGGAAGCAGGCGAAACGCAGAAATCGCCAGCCAGAATATCCCCAGCAGGCGCACGTGGCCGGCAATCCGGCTTTCCACCGGCATCAGCGGCACGGCGCCCACAGCTTTGCCGCACCTCGGACAGAAACGCTGAAACTCCTGCAACGCGGTCCCACAACGATCGCAATACATTCTCCTGCCTCCCGGATCCCTACTCCATACCATACGAGGGTACCGCCCGGTTTGTTCGGCCCAAAAGCCTGGGAGGTAACCATCAGCGCAGAGCCGCGCGGAACCACCCCAGCCCGTCAACCGTCTTCCCGGCCGGACGGTACTCGCAGCCGATCCATCCCTCGTAGCCCAGCTCTTCCAAAACGCGGAAGAGATACGCGTAATCGACTTCGCCGCCATCCGGTTCATGCCGCTCCGGCACGCCGGCCACCTGTATGTGTCCGCAGTGCGGCGCGTACTTTCGCAGTTTCATAGTGAGATCCCCTTCCATGATCTGCATATGGTAGAGATCCATCTGCATCCTGATGTTGGGAGCGTTCACCGCGGCACAGACGGCGAATGACTGGGCCTGTGTATTGAGGTAGAACCCGGGCATATCCCGTGTGTTGATGGCCTCGATCAGAAGCGTGATGCCGTGCGCGGCGAGCTCTTTGGCGGCGTACCGCAAATTCCCCATGTACGCAGCTTCAACGGCAGCCGGATCCGCCCCCGCGGGAACGATTCCCGCCATGGCGTGCACGCGGGTTGTCTTCAGCCGGGTGGCGTACGAGATCGCCGTCTCGACATTTTGCCGGAACTCGGATTCGCGTCCGGGGATACAGGTGATGCCTCGCTCACCCGCGCTCCAATTGCCCGGAGCCAGATTGAAAACAACGTTCTCCAGGTGGTGGTTGCGAAGCCGCTCTTCGATGGCCTCCGCGGGGAACTCGTATGGAAACAGGTATTCCACTCCTTGGAAGCCGGCGTCCGCCGCCGCGGAAAACCGGTCGAGAAACGGCCACTCGTTAAACATCATCGAGAGATTCGCTGCAAATTTGAGCATGAGATTATTATCCCTTCTTCCGAAGCCTCAATTCCATGGCGGCCTGAATCGCGGAGCGAACGGCGTCGGTAGCGGGCCCTGGTGGCAGGCTAACAGCTAATAATACCCATGGGCTACGCCCGTGGCTATGCATTAGACTGGAGCTTCGGCTTACAACTGACGGCCGCGCTACCTGTTCGCGCCCAGCGCGGCCAGGGAGGACGCATGAAGATCGGCATCGCGGTGGCCGGCCCCGCGGCCCTGCCCAGCGCCTTCGTGGTCCTGCGCGACGACCTCTGCAATTGCGTGGACCGGGCCGCCAGCTTCGGCTACGACGGCGTGGAGTTGGCGCTGCTGAGAGCCGATGAAGTCGAAGTGCCGCGCATGAAACAGCGCCTTTCGGCGACGGGTCTCGAGATCCCTTGCATTTCCTCCGGGCAGGTCTTCGCCGCCGATCATCTCTATTTCACGCACCCGGAATCTCAAGTCCGCGAGGCGGCCGTGAACCGGATTATCGGCATGATCCGTCTGGCGGCGGAGTTCGGAGCGAAGGTGAACACCGGCAGGGTCCGGGGGCTGATCCACGACGGGGAAACCGCCGAAACTGCCAGGCAAAGATACCTGGAATGTCTTCATCGTTGCGCCGATGTCGCCGAGCAGGCCGGCGTCGAGTTGACCGTCGAGCCCGTAAACCGGTACGAAATCAATTTCATCAATACCTGCGCCGAGGGGCTGGATATCGTCAAGGAAGCCGCGCGCAAGAGTGTCCGGCTGATGCCCGATCTCTTTCACATGAACATCGAGGACGCCTCTTTCCGCGCCGCCTTTGAGAGCGCGCGCGGCCACATCGGTTATGTCCACGTGGCGGACAGCAACCGGCTGGCGCCGGGGTGGGGTCACATGCCGTTCGATGAGATCTTCCAAATCCTCGCGGACATTGGATACGATGGTTACCTTACTGTGGAAATTCTGCCCAAGCCCGACCCGGACCAGGCTGCCGCCCAGGCGGCCAGGTACCTTCTCGGAAAGCTGAACTTAAAAGGAGGACTCCATGCGAATTAGCGCGGCAATCTTGTTCTGTTTTGTGAGCATCGGCCGCGAGGAACCCTCCACCTTGCAGACTGGTGAGATCACCTGGCGTCTCGGCGCCGCCCATATCGGTCAGAACCTCGGCACTACGGACCTCTGGGTAATTGCCATCGAGCCGAAATAAAGAGAAGCCATGCGACAAATCGTATTGGAAGCGCCGCGACAATTCGTGGGATACATCGTACCGCCCGTGGTCAGCGAGGCCGGCCAGGCGCTGGTGAGGATTCACCGTGTCGCCATCTGCGGCAGCGATTGGCACGCCTTTGAGGGCGCTCAGGCCAATTACACTTTTCCGCGCGTCATCGGTCATGAGTTAGGCTGCGAGGTGCTGGAGGCGCCGGAGAACCATCGCGGCATCCGGCCGGGAGACCGGTGCGCCATCGAGCCTCATGTGACCTGCGGCGTTTGCCGGCCTTGCCGTCTGAACCGCCCCAACTGCTGCGAGAACATGCAGGTGTTTGGGGTGCACGTGGACGGCGGGATGCGGGGCCTCATGAATGTACCCGTCGAGCGCCTGTACAAGTCGGATCGGCTCTCCTACGATCAACTGTCGCTGGTGGAATTCCTCACCATTGGCGCCCATGCGGTGGCCCGGAGCGGGCTGGTGGCCGGCGAAGACGTTCTGATAGTAGGTGCCGGACCGATCGGCCTGTCGGTGCTCCAGTTTGCGCTGATGGCGGGCGCCTCGGCCCGGATTATCGAGAAGGTCGAGTTCCGCCGCCAATTCGCGGGGCGTTTCGGCGTGGACGTGCTCGCGGAATACGACGGCCGTCCCGCTTCCGTGGTTTTCGATTGCACCGGCGATGAGGCGGCCATCACCGCCAGCTTCGACCGCGTCGGCCCGGCCAGGAGGCTGGTGCTGGTCGGCCAATTCCTGGGCTTCATTCCCTTCGACCACACGCCCTTCATCAGGAAAGAACTCGACATCCTGGCGAGCCGCAACAGCCACCATCAATTTCCGCGCGTGATCGGGATGATGGAGCGCGGCGAAATCGACGTGGACCCGTGGATCACCTGCCGCACGCCGCTGGCGGAAGTGCCCAAGGTGTTCCCCGAGCTGGCCAGTCACAAGAATTACATCAAGGCTGTGTTCGAAGTTCAGGACTCGGACGTTCTGAGGAGGAGCGATACGGGGGTCAGCTCACACGCATAGCCGAGGAGCGGATCGCAGAGCGTCCCTCTTTCCAAGACCTGCTACTTTTCGAAGGCGCAACAGGGCCGGGGCTGGCGGGAACTCCTTTGCGTTCCGCGCCAATGATAAGGAGCCCCCCGGAGACTTTTGGAAAGCCAAGTGCGCCGCTGACGCGCATTCGCCCGGCTCTGAATGTTGGATCTTTACAGCGAGCTGCCGAGTTTCAACTGTTGCCGCCAACGCGTCTCTTCGGTTGTGCCGCCCCTTTCCCTTACTGCAAGCAGCACCGCATCAAGATATTCTGGATGGACCTCAATGGGATACAGCCCAAACCATCGGTACCCGTCGTCGAGCAGGCCCAGCGCTTCTTCAAACGAATCGACGTATCCGGTTTGCACAAGGTGCTCCCCTATGCTATTTGCGTCTTCCTCCGAAAGCATATCGTAACTCGCAGACTCGTTTGTTCTCATCCGGAACTTCCAGCCCTCGCCTGCCTTTCTTTCCCGTAATAGCGTGATCGAGCCCCCATCCGCCCCGACTTCAAGTACGGTTTCGCGGACCGCTGTGGATTCTTTACTGGCGCTCACGGGTGGCCCTTCCTGGGTCTGCGTTCTGATAGTCGCCTTGCGACGACTTCGTCACGGAGGACTGGAATTCTGCGATAGCATGAATCCATCCATTCTCACTCGTCTCATTAGCCAGTAGAGCGTCAACGGTAATATACTTGCCATCCTGAGTTGCTACGTACCAAGCGGGCTCCTTCGCGGTTTTCTTGACATAAGCGCCAGGAACGAGCCCAGCAAGATTTTGGAGACACTGTTTGAAACTATCCAGCAAGCCTTCACTCTCGGCCTTCTTTCCCAAGTAGTCCATCCACAAGACACCGACGTGACCGGGGCTGCTCGCTATCGTGCCGAGGTTCCAAGGTTTCGTGCCTTCGGGATACCACTTGAGCATCATCGTTTCAGTCCCGAATTCGGGACACACGTCGTAAGTCGCGAGTTTGTCGGTGAAGCGGTTCAGCCGTTGCGATATGCCCGGAAATTCGCTTTCCAACTTCTCGAGATAGAGTTCCTTCGTGATCGTCATTCTCGTACCGGTGACGACTGGGCTCGGTCCGGCCGGACTTGTTGGTCTGATAGTGATGCGACCTTCATCGTCGACGGTTACGATACCTCGATCAATGTTCGTCGTCCTCGCGAGAACACGAGGCTGGGCGACGTAGCCTCCGGTCGGCACCTCAAAAAGAGCAAGTTCGACAATCGCGAGGGTAAAGTGAAGCCCCGCATATTGCTGGAGGAACTCAGTCATACTTTCGACCCCTTCCCGAATGCCGTCGCCGACAATGAGCAACAGGAACCGTCCGCGCCTCAGATTGCGCGATACCGCGTCGTGAAAAGTCTTTTCGTCGGTCTCGGCACGTGACGACACCGCCGCATAGAGGCTTCGCGGTTTTTCCCGATCCGAGCCGTCGAGAGACTTCGTCCGGCTGATTGCCTCCTCTAGCTTCTCATAAGTCCAGGCGGACAAATCTTTCGCATAGTCAATGATCTGGCCGACGACCTCGCGCCTGGCCTCAGGATTCCGCCAAAGCTTGCACTCAATGAGCGCGATCTCACCAGATGGGGTTACAAGAAGGTTATCCAGAAAGTTCGACGGCGAAGTCGGTAACTCGATGCAAATGGGGACCAGATCGGCGAAAGCCGGCTCGATCTGATCGACAGGCAAAAGGCGGGGATGGCTCATGATCAAACGCTGGAGCCAAGCCTCGTCATAAGCCGCGCTCTCTGGTGCATTCTTCGAAAAGCTAATGCGTTTCATCGGCTTTGAAGCACCCACTGTGAAGTCGTCTATGAAAAGCGTGCAGCCGTATTGGGTGTCTTTAGACATGCTGCGCCAACCCATATCATCATACCTGATCTTCCAGACTTCCGGTGGTGGGTCAGTTTGAATCCATCAGGGCAACGATTTCTTCAACGGTCCAGATGTGATCGGCAACGCCAGCTTTCACGGCGGGCGTCGTCTTCAACGTCTGGTGGACACGCCCGAAGTTGTACCGCATGAAATAGAGCGCGACCGCTGCGGAATGGTTCTCCAGCGGCGTTCCGTCGAAGTGCTCCCCGACGGCTTGTTCGACCACGCGCAGGGCCGTTCGCGTGAAATCGTGGCCTTTGCTTGAGCGCGTTGGCATGATACGATTATATGCTATGTCGCTGATAATGAACATCCCGCAAAATAACAAATGGATCAACAGGATCTTCGAAGCAAAAATCGCTAAGAGTGGTGGAATTGTGCGCCGCAAGTCTGCGAGCGTGGAAAAGTTTGCCGGCGTGAAAGCCCTGAAGGCGGAGGTCAAGTCCAAAAGATTTCACATGCTGCTCGTTGGCGACCAGTATGTGATTATATGCAGTCCCGGAAACCTTAAAGTGATCTGCTGAAGGGTTTTGCGTCTTCTTGGGTCGCCAATTTTTCAAACTGACCCACTACCGGACTTCCGTCCACAATGTTTGTGCTCGATTGGTGACCTTGAACGGCAAGCTCGCCGGGAACTCCCGGAATAGCGCAACATAACGTCCTTTATGTTCGGCAACAAACGCAAGTAATTGAAAAGGATGTCCTTATCCTAAGCTATCCTCCGGGCCGAGGAGCTCAACAGAAAATGAGACCTGGCCAGTCACAAGAACTACATCAAGGCTGTCTTCGAGGTTCTGGACTCGGACGTTTGAGGAGCAGCAACCGCCTCACGGACTGGCACGAGTCCATGGCGAGCGCCTCCCGCGCCACGCTTTCGGCTTCCGGCGCGCTCCACGATGAGATGGCCCGCTTGAGTTCGGGGATCAGGGGCGCGCTGACGCTGAATTCTTCCAGGCCCAGGCCCAGCAGAAGCGGTGTCGCCAGGGGATCGGCGGCCAGCTCGCCGCAGAGGGCCACCCCGATTCCCGCGCCGCGGCCGGCTTCGATGGTCTGCCGGATCATCCGCAATACGGCGGGCTGAAAGGGGTCCGCCATCGGCGCCACGCGGGAGTTCGTCCGGTCGGCGGCCATGACGTACTGGATCAGATCGTTGCTGCCGATGCTGAAGAAGCTCGCCTCGCGCGCCAACTGGTCGGCGACGGCCACTGCCGCGGGCACTTCGATCATGACGCCTATCCGTATGTTCTTCCGGAAAGGCACCCCTTCCCGTTCGAGTTCGGCCTCCGCTTCGCCAACCATGGCTTTCGTCTCGCGCAGTTCATCGAGGGAAGCGATCATCGGCAACAGCAACTCGACTGGCCGCTCGGCGCCTGCCCGGAGGATAGCGCGGAGCTGCGTTCGGAACAGGTCGCGCCGGCTCAATAGCACGCGGATGCCGCGCCAGCCGAGGAATGGGTTGGCTTCCTCGCCGATCTCCACGTAGGGCAGGCTCTTGTCGCCGCCGATGTCGAGCGCGCGGATGCTCAGCGGACGCCCTCCCAGCGACTCGGCGATGGCGCGATAGGCGGCCACCTGCTCCTCTTCGCCGGGCGCGGCCGCGCGTCCCAGAAACAGAAACTCCGTGCGCAGCACACCCACACCCTCGGCGCCACAGGCCACGGCTTCCACGGCTTCGGCCACGCCGCTGATGTTGGCGAGAACCCGGATGCGGCGGCCGTCGCACGTGGCTGCCGGTCTCGATCGCTCCAATTCCGCGGCGCGGCGTGCGGCCAGCCAGTTCTGGCGCCGGACTTCCAGCGCCTCCACCTGACCCGCATCCGGCGCAATCCAAACCGTTCCCTGCTCTCCATCCACGGCGACAATGGTTCCATCGGCCAGCGCGGAAATCCCTGGACCCAGTCCCGCTACCACCGGAATCCCCATGGCCCGCGCCAGAATCACGCTGTGTGCGCTGGCGCTGCCTGTCTCCAGGCACAAGCCCAGAACCATGGCGGGATCGAAGTCCTTGACCTCGGAAGGCGTCAGATCGTGCGCCGAGAGGATCGCCGGCTCGCGCAGAACGCGTGCGGCGCTCACTTGGCCGGTGAGCCTTCGCATCACCCGTGCCGCCACATCCGCCACGTCAGCCGCCCGGGACCCAAGACCACCCCCGAGCCTGGTGGTTTCAGCCTGCCAGGCGGACTCCGCGCCGACCCCATCCTCCACCAGCCTGCGCGACACTCCGCCGAGCAGCTCCGGGTCTTCGAGGAACAGCGACTGCGCATCGAAAATGCCAGCCTCATCGGCGCCGATGTGAGCCTTGGCCCATTCGTACAGCGCCCTAATCTCCTCTTGCGCGCCATCGATGGCGGCCATCAGGCGTTGCCGTTCAGCCTCGGGATTTCCGATGGCCCGAGGGGCCGTTTCCAGAGCGGCGGGAAGCAGCTTGACCAGCGGGCCAATGGCGATGCCCGCGGACGCCGGAATGCCGTTGGCCTGGGCCATCGGTTCGGCCCGCGCCGGCTCGCCACACCCCGATTCGATAAAGCTCGTCAGCGCGGCCAGCGCATCGTGCGCTTCGGCGCCTCGCGCGTAGATCCGCAACTGGTGGCCTTCGCGCGCCCCCAGGCTCAGGATGCCGTTGATGCTACTGGCCGCGACGTTGTCAATCGTCACCTGCGCTCGATAGCGCCGAACCAGCCGAACTATCTGCGCCGCTGGCCGCGCGTGCAGTCCCAGACGGTTGGTGAGCGTGACTTCGGCCAGGCAACCGCTCTCTGACGTTCGCGGCTCGGAAGGTGCAGGGAGCGGTTGGCACTGCGCCACTTTCCCGGCCAGCGCGTTCCGCGCCTCGACCGCGATTTCCGCGAGACTTGCCCCGGCGGCGGCCAGGCTGGCGGCCGCCACGGCTCCTTCCACCAGCGGCCCGGCGCACAACTCGACGCGTGAGCTTCTCTCTTCGCCCAGAAGCTCGAGCGCTGTCCCGGCGCTCAGCACGGCGCTCCCCAGGTCCATGAGAACCAGCACTCCGTCCTCGCTGTAGACTGACTCAATGGCCCGGAGCACTTGGAATGCATCGGTGCCGATGGGGTTTTCGGGATCGGCCGAGCCCCCAGCGGCGGCTATCCGGACCCTTCCCTGCCCCACCTGCCGCGCCAGGTCGCACACGCCCTCGGCCAGCTTGGCGCTGTGCGAGACAACCACTATCCCGATCATGAGCGCCAGGTGTCCGCGGCCGCCTGGAGCAGCAGGTAGGACGAGGTCGCGCCGGGATCCTGGTGGCCGATGCTGCGCGCGCCCAGATAGCTGGCCCGGCCCTTGCGTGCCTGCATGGGAATGGTGGCCAGCATCCCCGCTTGGGCCGCCGCCGCGCCCTTGTCCAGGATCTCCGCCAAGTTGCACCCGTTTTCGAGGCCTTTACGCATCGCGTCCAAGGCCGGAAGCAGGGCGTCCAGCATGGTCTTGTCGCCAGCCACCGCTTTACCCCGCTGCCCGACACCTTCGATCCCCGCCTGGAACAGCGCCACTACATCGGCCGCCTCAATCTCGGTTTTCCCGGCGCAAGCCGCGGCGGCCCGAAGAAAAAAGGTGCCGTACAACGGACCGGCGGCGCCGCCTACATGACGGATGAGGACCGCCGCCACACTCTGAAAAACAGAACTAATCTCGGACGGAGGATGCGCCGCCAGCTCCGCTTTCACCGCGGTGAAGCCGCGGTCCATGTTGATCCCGTGGTCGGCATCGCCGATAGCCGAGTCCAATTCCGTGAGCCATGCTCTGTTTTCGGCGTAGACCTGTTGCAGAACTTCCAGCCACTTCAGGACGTCTTCTTGACCCACGGCCATGCGCTCAGATCCCCCAGCGCAGCCCAGGGGTAAGCACCGGATCGTCCCATAGCGACAGCATCTCGTCATCGGCTCTGAGCAGCGTCATCGAGCAGCCAGCCATTTCGAGGCTGGTGATGTAGTTGCCCACCAGGCTGCGCGCCACGCGGATTCCCAGCCCTCGCAAGATCCGCTCCAACTCCCCATAGACGAGATAAAGTTCCATCAACGGGGTGCCTCCCATGCCATTGACCATGGCGATGACTTCGTCGCCGCTGCGGAACGGCAGGTCTGCCAGGACCGTCCCCGCCATGCGCGCGGTCATCTCACTGGCGGGCAGCAGGAGCATACGCTCGCGCCCCGGTTCACCATGGATGCCGATACCCATCTCCATCTCGCCTTCGCCCAACTCGAAAGTGGGTTTGCCGGCCGCGGGAACGGTGCAGGAAGTCAGGGCCATCCCCATCGAGCGGCCGTTCCGATTGACCTTGCGGCAGAGCGCTTCCACGCGCCCCAGATCATAACCGCGTTGGGCCGCCGCTCCGCACAGCTTTTCCGCCAAGACCGTTATCCCGACGCCACGGCGGCCCGCCGTGTAGAGGCTGTCTTCCACGGCAACATCGTCGTTGATCACCACCGCCCTCACTTCTATGCCCTGAGCCTGGCACAGTTCGGCGGCCATTTCGAAGTTCATGATGTCGCCAGTGTAGTTCTTGACGATGTGGAGAACGCCCGCCCCACCGTTGACTGCGCGCGTGGCCGCTTCGATCTGATCCGGAGTCGGAGAAGTGAATACCTCCCCAGGACAAGCGGCGTCGAGCATGCCTTTGCCCACGAACCCCGCATGCATGGGTTCGTGACCGCTGCCTCCGCCCGACACAATGCCGGTCTTGCCGGGAACGGGCGCGTCCGCCCGGACCACGTAAACCGGATCCAGGCAAACTCTCAGAATATCCGCATGCGCCAGAGCCAGCCCGGCCAGAAACTCCCTCGGCACATTTTGCGGATCGTTGATCAGTTTCTTCATGCGTCAGAACTTCTCCCAGTGCAGCACATCGGAAAGCGCCCGCTTGTCCTTCCGGGGTTGCTCGGCCGGATGTCCGATCGAGAGCAGGCTGATCAATTTATAGACCTCCGGCGCGCCCACCATCTTGCGGACCTTCTCCGCGTAAGGCTTCTTGTCCCCGGCCACCCAGCAACTGCCGAGGCCGTGCGCCCGCGCCGCCACGAGTATGTTCTGGCTGGCATTGCAGCCGTCCTCCAGGTAGTATTTCGTGTCCTTGCACAGAACCACCACGCAAACCGCGGCCTCCGCAATGAAGCGTCCAAAGTCCGCCGCCTCCGCGATCGCGCGGAGCATCGCCCGCTCCGTGACCGCCACAAATTCCCAAGGTTGGATGTTGATCGCCGTGGCGGCCAGGCGGCCGCAATCGATGATATCTTCGATCACCTCTCGCGATACCGGTTCGCCCGTGTAGGCGCGAACCGATCGCCTTGTCTTCAAAGCCTCAATACAGTCCATACCGGTAGATTAACCTAACCGGTGGGGCATGCTTTAGCTTGCCCGGATCACCATCACATGTGGCCGTCGAACGAAAGCTCGTTGTCCCACTCCGTGGTGGGCTCGAACAATCCGCCTTCATGGATATTCGCTTTGAGCACGTCCATGTTGATCTCAAAGCCCAGGCCCGGCCCATTAGGCACCGTGAAGTATCCCTTGTCGATAATCGGATCGTTCGGCGCATCCGTCCTTCTCACCCGGTCAAGGAAGTGTGGAACATCGGCCTGGTGATACTCACACGCCAGGAATTGGTCGCCGGCGGCGGCGGCATGGCAACTGGCAAACAGCGTGATGGGGCCGTTGTTGTTGTGGATGCAGGATGCCACTCCGTATTGCGTGGCCAGATCAATCGCCTTTTTGGTCTCGAGAATACCGCCTAGATTGGCCAGATCCGGGTGGATCACGGAGATGGCCTGCTTCTCGAGCAGCTCCCTGAAGCCCTCCGCCAGGTAAACGTCCTCGCCCGTGCAGATGGGCGTCGTGCAGGCCTCCTTGAGTCTGCGGAGTTGGTCGGGGTAGAACCACGGCACCACGTCTTCGTACCAGGCCAGGTTGTACTTATCCAGTCTGCGCGCGAACTTGATAAAGGTCTCCATGGGAAAGTGACCGTAGTGGTCCGTGGCGATCGGAATCTCATAGCCGACAATGCTGCGCACGGTTTCGCAGTAGTCCGCCAGCCAATCCAGTCCTTTGTCGGTGAAAAACGTCGAGGTGAATAGATGCTCGCCGTAGGGGTTATAAGCGCCCATCGGGATGTTACTGCCAGGCGGCTTCGGCCTTGAATCGGCGAAGTTGCCCCAAACCGGCCGGTTCGCCGTCGGGTCGGGAGCCGGGCGCGTATACATTCCCACGGTGCTTCCCTGCCGGCCGGTGACCTCGTCCATCCCGCCGGCATGCAGGTCCATCTTGCAGAACGTCCAGCCCGCCGCAATCCGTTCCTTCAAATGTTGACCCATGGTTTCCCCGGTCGGCCTGCTGGTGGTGTCGCAGTACAGGCGCACACGGTCGCGCATCTTGCCGCCGAGCATCTGCCACACCGGCACGCCCCAGGCCTTGCCAGCCAAGTCCCAGCAGGCCACCTCGATAGCGGAAACACCACCGCCATCGCAACCAAACCCGCCGTGCTTCTTGATCTTGCGGAATATCTCCGCCACGTTGCACGGGTTCATTCCCACGATGCGGCTCTTCAAGATCAGGCCGTGCGCCTTGCTGCAATCGTAGCGGATCTCGCCATACCCGGAAATGCCTTGGTTGGTATCGAGACGCATGAGCATGGATCGGTCCGAATGCGCAATGCGCATGTCGGTGATCCTCAAAGCCGACGGACCCGAATTCGTATTCACCTGGGCGTTGATATTCTCCAAATCGGCGTTGGTGACCAAACTGCCCGCGGCGACCGCCGCCGTGGCAGACGTTGTCCCGGTGATGAATGTCCGGCGAGATACGTTGGATTCCTGTTGAAGCATCGCAATTCTCCTTTACACTGGGCATTCCGCCCTTGGGGTCAACGGCCGGCCGGCAGACCAACGCGTGCGCCCTTCACTACGGCCATCCGCTGACCGACGTATTCCTCCAGCCCCGAGGACGCCTTGGAGAACATCTCCGCGGTGGCGACGGTGGCCGGGTGCGAATTGAACTGGTCGGTTTCCATTCCGTTCGGATCCGAGGACTGGATGCAGTAGGGAATCTGGCTCATTTTGTGGAGGACCTCCGCCGGCACGTCGTCGCAGAGGACCTCCTCCTTGAACACCAGGTCGCCGCAGCGGCTAAACAACGGTTCGAGGACATACGGCGGCATGGTGTACACAATGTCACCCGCAATCTTCTCCACGTCCCAGAAGTGGTGCGCGCCTCCAACCAGCGGACCCTCTCGCATGGAACAGGCCAGCATCTTGCTCGGCAAACCGGCTTCCTTGAGGAGCCGAAAGGCCTTGCGAAAGACGTGAATAATAAACCAGTGCTTCTCGGCCCAGGTGAGGGTGATGCCGCGCCGCGCGGCCTGCTCGTCCAAGGCCGGCACCTCGATCAACCGCCCCATCATCATGGTAATCACGGCCCGCCACCGGCTCATGTTGACCCCGTTCTTTTCCGCGATCTTCACGCCGGCGGCCGCGGCATTCGCCACAGCCCAAATCTGCGGAAGCGTGAAGCAGGTGGTAACGTTGGTGGGGATGGCGAGGGAAGTCAGAACCTTGACCACCTCGACGCCTTGGGCGCTGGCTGGCACCTTGACCATAATGTTTGGCGCAATCGCACGAATATCCTGCGCATCCGTGATCATGCGCTGCGTCTCGGTGATCAGACGCGGATCGAGTTGGCCGGAGGTGTAGCCATAGCGTCCTCCGGACGCCTCCCAGATCGGCAGCATCATCTTGGCGCCACGGCGGATTACCTCTTTGTACGTCAGCCAGAAGTAATCGTACTGGCTAAGGCCGGGATTGGACGCGATGAGATCGTCGATCCATTCATTCCAAAATTTCGGGTCGCTCTTTACGGCGGTCAAAGAGAGAGGCGGGTTCGTGGTGCAGCCCCGCACCAGGCTGCTGGCCGGGTCGCCGATTACATAAATGCGGCTCAGTTGCTCTTCCAAGGTAGCCCTGCGGGCCGCCGGAGCGTGATCCAACATCTTCTGGAGCCACGATTGAAATACCAACGGCGATGAGTCCCACCAGACCTCTAGATTGGGATGGACGTTGGTAAGCCGTTCCAGAACACTTTCGCGCATGACAACTCCTTGAACTCAATGCAAGTTTCCCGATTCCGCGCTGCCCATGACTACAGATAGTATCACCCCGCGTTCCGCAATCTAAAAGACGCGATAGGGAATTACAGCCCGCGCCAGCAGAAGTCCGACCTTCACGCTGAGGCTGTCGCCCGTCACGGCAGAAGCCCCTCCTCGATGAGAACCTGGCGCATCTCTTCCACCTGCGCGGCAGTCAGCGGCAGGAGCGGCCGGCGCGGGATGCCGCCTTTGAATCCGCCCAGGTTCATGGCCGCCTTCACGCCCGAGGGGCCATAAGGTCCGGAGATCATCTTGTTTATGCGGGTGACGCGCGCCTGGAGCGGAACGCCCTGCGCCTCGTCGCGCGCCTGGCCGTACCGGAACAGCTCCATCACAATGCTCGGGAACGAATTGGCCAGCGAGACCGTGCCGCCGACGGAACCGCGCATCATGGCAGGAAACAGAAAGTTGGCCGAGCCGGCCAGCACATGGAAGGAATCGCTCTCGAATTCCAGGAACTGCTCGATGCCGCTCGCCGCGCTGTCCTTCATGCCGGCAATTCCGGGGTGGCCGGCCAGCCGCCCGGCCAGCGCCGGAGATACCGTGACGCCGCAGAAGCCCGGCGCATTGTAAATGAGGAGCGGGACAGGCGAAGTGTCCGCCAGCGTCGAGAAGTAGCGGAACAGCACATCGTCGGTCATCTGCTTGCGGAAATAACCGGGCGAGAGCACCAGTCCGAAATCCGCCCCCAGATCGGCAGCCTGCTTGAGAAACCGCTCGGTGTCGCGTTGCGCGTCGTAAGTGGCGCCGGCCAGGACCACCTGGCCCGCGCCCTTGTGCCGCACGATGGTCGAAAGCACGCCGAGCTTTTCTTCTTCCGTGAGGCTGCGGTTCTCCCCGTTGGATCCCAGCGCGAGATACCCGAGCACGCCGCTTGGCGCGTAGCGGCCGAGGTTGAATATGAGGGCGTCGTAGTTGACCGCCTCGTCATCGGCAAACGGCGTGGAGAT
This sequence comes from Bryobacterales bacterium, assembly GCA_963768385.1. Classification (GTDB taxonomy): domain Bacteria; phylum Acidobacteriota; class Terriglobia; order Bryobacterales; family Bryobacteraceae; genus Fen-178. The sequence continues at coordinate 246,523 of CAVYHQ010000006.1, read as the reverse complement.
AGGGACGAAGACGCCGGCCATCTTCTCCCGCAGTTCCCGGGTATTGGTGGGAGACATCGCAAGCATAGAAGGTAACAATTGATTCTATTGCGAATCAGAGGCGGGTGGGGTGGGGTCGGGCGTCTTCAACATTCTCAAACCTCGATTGTCTTGACCTGAGGTTTGACTTTGGTGGCGCTACTGGAAATTGCCGATCAGGACAAACGGCGCCCAGTAAAACGGGTGCGAATAACCGGCGCCCCGCTGCGCTGTCGCCGCCTCTCGCGCATTCTTGACACCGCGATCGCCGACAGCCGCTTGCGCGGCGGGTCCGCCCAGGAATGCCAGTTGCGCTTGACGCAATGCCTCCGCTTTGCCGTCGGCGGCATGTTTCATCCATCGATCGTAGAAGTCGCTCATCAGCCGGCTTGTACTCGCGTCGTTCACGTCCCAAAGTGTCGCCAGCACCGCTTCCGCATCCTTCTGCTGGGCAACCATGCCCAGGCTGTCCATCTCCAGGCCATTCCTCGATGTATAGTCTTTCGCCGTACTGCACGCCGAGAGAGTCAGAAGGCGCGTCCCGTGAAAGGCAACCGGAGAATTTTCCATATCCGAGAGATTCCACGCATATCCCTTCGCTTCTCCGGCGTCTTCTCCGCCCAGCATCAGGTAAGGTTCTTCGCCACTGCCCGTCTCCACCACAAAATGGCTGGCAATATGCACCACGGGAAAGCTCTTGCCGGCGCCCAGATCCGTCTTCAACGCGGCCAGAGTGAACTGTTCATTGGGCAGCAGCTTTCCCTCCATCGGCCCGTGCGATTCAGGCACGGCTGGGTCGTGGACCACGGCATCCAGCTCCGGCATCACGCCGGGCAGCGCCGGCAAACCGCCATAGCTCCTGGATAAGCCCATCGCCAGCACACTTGGCTTGTCTCCGCCCAGGAGCGGTGAATCCGCCATGTGGCCATAACTCGTGGGAGTGAAGAGAACGTTGTTAAAGCGCTCGACCAGGTAATGCTGGCCATCGTAGAGCGCCGCCATCGGCAGATAGCGCAAGGCGTCGTCCAGGGACCACAGCAGCGTGGCAACCTGGCCTTGCGCGCCGGCGGGTGTTTCCATGGCCTTCAACTCATCCTCCAGGGGAGCTACGACCATGGCATATAACTCCTGCAGACGCGGCCGTGGATCGGAGCCGCGCGAGCCCAGCGCATTGAGCGCCTCAAAGGCTTTGCCGCGTACTTCGGCAGGCGTGGCCTTCAACTCGAATTTCTTGCGCGTGTTGGCCGTGACCACAATCGTATAGGCATGATTGTCGCCCAGAAGCAGACGGATGCCCATCACATGCGGACCCAGTTTAGCCAGCGTGTTCTCGAGATAACTCTCGGTCGCGCTATCGCCGCCGGAAGCTCCGGCTGCTTGAGCGGCGCCGGATTTCCACTCGAGATCTGAAGAGATCGTGTTGGCGAAGAAGGCCAGTATCTCCCCGATTTCCCGCTCCATGCTCGAATTCAATGCCTTCAATCTGGCGTCTTCCTCCGAGGTGCGCACAGCTTTGCCCTGCAAGCCCGCGGACTCGACGCTGAGCTGCTCAAAAGCCAGCGCCCTCTTCTCCAGCTCCGCCAGCTCGCTCTGCGCCTTCTGCTGTGCCGGAGTGAGCTTCAGCGGCGCAATTCCGGGCAATGGATTGGCGGCGGCGCCATGCACAATGTCTTTCAACTCCTGTTCTTTCAGAAGGTCGAGAATCTCTTCGGCTTGGCCGAGCCGGTTGGCCTCAACCAGAAGCTCCGCCAGCACGCGATAGCTCTTCGCCTTGGATTGCGCAAATCCAGCTTGCAGAGCCTTATCCATCGCCGCGATGTTCCTGCGAATCTGCTGGTAGGCGTTCACCGCATCCATCCCGAAGAAGATTGCTTCCTCGGGGCGATGCTGGTCGCGGAAGCCGATCATCAACGTGGTTTCAATTCCACCCTGTATCTCCGGATCGCCCGCAGCCTTGGCCAAAGCCAATGCCGCGAGTTCGCTCGCCAACGCCTTTTCCTTCTCTTTCCGCTCCGAGTACGCCCACCCGATGGTCATCATCGCCAGCGCTTCGCCGCGACGGTCCTCGACTTCGCGCCAGATGGGCAGTGCCTGGTTGTCGAGCTCGAGTGCCTTGCCAGCCTCTCCCAGATTCGAATAATCGCGGCCCATGTTGTTCAAGGTCATCGCTTCGCCGCGACGAATCGCCGTCTCGCGCCAGATGGGCAACGCCTGCTCGCAGTACTCCAGCGCCTTTCGCGCTTGCCCCAGGTCCGCATAAGCCCTGCCCATATCGTTGAGAGCCAGCCCCTCCCCGATGCGGCTTCCCACTTCGCGCCAGATCGGCAGCGCCTGGTTGTAATAGTCCAGCGCCGTCTGGTGTTGCCCCAGATCACGATACAGGCGCCCCATGTTGTTCAGCGTCAGCGCTTCGTCCTGCCGGTTGCCGACAGACCGCGATATCGACAGCGCCCGGTTATAAACTCCCAGCGAATTCTGCTTCTGTCCCAGGTCCGCGTACGCCCTGCCCATACTGTTCAACGTCAGCGCCTCGCCGCCTTGCTCTCCCTCTTCCTGCCAGATCGGCAGGGCCTGGTTGAAGTATTTGAATGCCTCCGTGCCCTGGCCCATGGCAGAGTAGGTCTCTCCCAGGTTGTCCAGCGTGTTCGCCTCGCCGGTGCGGCCGCCTGCCTCCCGCAGGTTCGCCGGCAGCTCTTCACCCAGTTCCTTCAGAGCCCTTAGCTGCCCTATGTTGCGCAGCCGGTCCCTCCTGCTGAGCATCCGCGCCCCTCCCTGCCTGATGCCCAGGTTGCGCCAGATCGACAGCGCCTCGTTCAGTTCCTTCAGCGCCTCGTCCCGCTGCCCCAGGTCGTTATGGGCCCTGCCCATATTAGTCAGCGTGTTGGCTTCGGCCGGCCGGATCCCTAACTTGCGCCAGATGGACAACGCCTCGCTGAACAGCGCCAGCGCCTTGCCCTCCTGGCCCAGGTCGATGTACACCCTGCCCATGTTGTTCTTCGCCATCGCCTGGGCGGCATGGTTGTTTGCGGTTTGTTCGATGAGCAAGGCCTGGTTGAAGCAGGCCAGGGCCTTTTGCATGTTTCCCGCTTGCCGGTACAGATAGCCAAGGGTAATCAGCTCAACCCCTTCGTCGCTCACCCGCCGCGCCGCACGGGCCCGCGAGAACAGTTGTTCATGTTGGACGATCTGAACTTGTACAGGCGAACTCTGCGCGCTGGCCGTTGTGCTCGCAAGAAGTCCAAAGGCGAGGCACGCAATCACTCGAACTCTCTGCGCCAGAATCATCTTTCTCCCTCCACTACCAGGGGTTGGCACCTGATTGGTCAGTCAGTCTCATAGCTCCCGCGCTGCCGCAATGAAGGGGCATCCATCATTTGACAGCCAGGTTTTCACGCAGGAAGGCCACCACTTTGGTTACCGAATCGTTGGTCGCCTCGGGGTCCCATTTTATGTGGGCTTTCATCCCTTTGGCGGCGGGGTCGAACAACGTCATTTCGGGCCCATTCAGGTTGAAACCGTGCGTGGCGCCTGGATATTCCACCGTGGTCGCGTGAAAGCCGTACTTTGTCGCGAGCAGGCTTTTGAGCTCCAGAACGGCCTTGCCGTCGCCATACGAGTCCTCGGTCCCATAGAAGATGATTATCGGACCACCGGTCAGCTTGCTGCCGCTCTTTTCAAATTCTTTTGTGAAGTGGTCGCACACCGGGTAGAACAAGGCAAATGCGGCGAAGCCCTTGTCATCTCCCATCCATTGTCTGACGTTGCTTTCCATGGCTGTTCGCAAGGCTGTGTTGCCGCCCAGGGAAAAGCCCATGATGCCGATGCGGTTCGGATCGACGGCGGGCTGCTTTCGCAATTCCTTTAACGCCGCGAAGGCCATTGGCAGAAAGGTGTCGGGCTTCGGCCGGTCCGTGGTGCTCCGATAAATTCCGGTCCTGAAGTTGACTTCGAAGATCCCGATCCCTGCATCGAGCAGCGGCCGGCGATAGAGTTGGCCGCGCCGGTCGATTCCCGCGGTGCCGTGAACCAAAACGATAGCGGGAACCGGGCTGGTAGCGTTTTCCGGAAGATAAAGGGTGCCCGACACTTTGTAGGGATGCTGGGCATCGAGGGAAGAAAACTCAATCCACCTCCCCGCCTGGAATGCCGCAGATGGCATGACAAAAGCAGCGATAAGAACCACTGCCAGGAATCCAGCACATTTCCAACGCTTCATCATCAGCCTCCTGTCCTCAGGCTCCAACGGTACTGGATCGCCCACCGTTCCTGCTCGGGTTTGAGGATGATCGTCATTCCGCACTCCCGTTCCGGCCTTTCTGGGCCCGTTCAACTCATGATCTCACGAGTGGGCCGAGGGTGCCCCGTTTGCCGGCGCAGCTGGCGGGTTGCCAGCTCAATGTCACTTGGTTTTCGAATCAGCCAGTAATTCAAAACATCCCAAGGCACTTATGTGCGCTGCGCAAATCGGGTGGCGTCGCCAAGTGGTTTCACTGGGTTGTCGACCCGGTTGGTGGGGACGCTACTTCTTGCCATCCCTGGCAACGCTGCGGAAGGTTCGGGTCTCGATGGACCACAGCGCCGGAACCGGGCGCGGGGTGGCGCCGCGGGTCATGGAACTGGCGCTCGAAAGCAGATCGGTGAGCGGGTCGGATGCGCCGCGCGTTCCCGCTTCCGTCCGCACGCCCTCGAAGTTGAGGACCTCGGGATTGTCGATGGCATTGTCGCTCGTAAGTAGGAAATAGGTGTCCACACCGAAGGGCGAACCGATTTCGAAATCGGCCGCGGGAGATTCGCCCGAGAGCGGGATGAGCGGCTGGAAATCGGGCTTGTCGCCCACCTGGGCATAGGGGAGGCGATTGCCTTCGTTGCCGCGGCCGGGTGGAGGAAAGATGCGCGTGCCATCGCCGAAGTGGTCGATGACGAAGACGTAGACCCAGCGCGGCGTGAGCGAGTCGCGAGCGGCCAGGGCGGAGGGTTCGGCGCGGAGGTAGAGCTTGTACTGCTCGCCCTCTTTGAAGTCGCCGGAATCCTTGAATTCACCGAGCTTGCCGTCGATCACCTGGCGGAATGCAAGCTGGTAAGGAAAAGTCTCCTGGGAGGGCGGCGATTGCAAGGTGAGCCAGGCGCGGATGCGAGCCAGCAGCAGCGCCATCTTGGTGAGCTCCGCGCCGGCCGTACGGACGCCTTCGGCGTCTGGCGGAAGTTTCACCCAATCGCTGCGGATGGGGAGCGGCAAATATCCCGAGGCGCGGTTGTTCTGGCCGGCGGCATCGCGCACACTGGCCTCCGTGGAATCGGGAAGTAACCAGGCATACACCGGGCCGCCATCAGCGATCTTTCCCCAGAACCAATACTGCGCGCCGGCCGGTGCGGTCGAGATCTCAACCGCCGAATGATCGGCATCGCCCAGCGGAATCGCCGGCAGCAGACTGGTGGTGGGAGGCAAGCGCACCAGCAGGCGCGCTTTGGGTGGCAGCAGGCGTTTGATATCGGCGGCGGTGGGATCGGCTGCCAGAATAGTCGGCCTGGTGGCGGGATTGGTTTCGAGAATCCACGCCGACCCGTTCCAACTGATGACGCGAGTGGGCACGCCGGCGGTGGGGTCGTCAAGCCAGTCGATGTCGGGGTCGCCGCGCAGTTTTCCGAACTCCGCGGCGGAGCGCTCCACCGCGGCCGCGGGGGCCGGTTTGGGGATCGAAACGCGCAGCCCGGCTTTGGCGGGAACCACCCAACGCTCCAGCGCCAGAATGTCTCCCGGCTTGACGCTGCCTTGGCCCACCACGCGGGCGATGGAACCGTTCAGGCCCTCGGACGTTGCGATCTCGACGGTCACGGCTGGTTGGCTGACGGTCTTGAGGCGGCACTTGGGGTAGAGACCAATGGCGGCGCCGCCGCGCAGACGGATGTCGGCGCCTTTCACCGAATCCACCACCACGGTGAGACCGCCGCCGGCGCCCGGAGGCCGCCCCAGGATGGTTTGCGAGAATCGCGACGGGCCACCCATGACCGGCTGTTGGACGGCGCCGTTCGCCCCCAGAGCCGCCATGGTGCGGGCGAAAATGCGGTCCATCGGTTCCGAGGCGTAGCGCAGCGAATGGGCCAATGCCCAGGTGAACGCGCCGTGCGGCCCGTCTTCGGTCTGGACCTCGCGGGCTTCCTGGTTGGGCTGGGCGGCGGCCAGTGTGAGCACCCCCAGCATTTCGGGATCGATGGGCTGGTGGGTAGCGGGATCGCGGTCGGCGGGATCGTTGGCCACCGGCTCATCGAGCGTCACCCCGGGAGTGCCGGCCCGCGTGCCACTGTTGGTGCGCGCTTTGCCGCTCGAGTTCCAGGCGCCGCGGGCGAGCGAGCCGCTGTGGCAGCTATCCGCGATCATGGTGACGATGACGCCCTTGCGGGCGGCCTTGAAGAGAATGCGCGAGATTTCTTTGTCGCGGATGTCGGGGACGTTGCGCCAGTTGTCGGCCGGCACCAGGGTCTGATCCTCCTGCTGCTGTTCGGCGCTGGCGCGGTTCTTGACGTGGTTGCCGTGGCCGGAATAGTAGAAGAGGCGCAGGTCGCCGGGCTGGGCGTCGTCCACCAGGTTCTTTTGCAGGGCCTGCAGAATGGCGTCGGCGGTGGCGTCCCGATCGGTGAGGACCACGAAATCCTGGAAGCCCAGGCTTTCCAGGACCGCCTTCATGAGGCGGACATCGTTCACGGCCCCATCCAGGTCGTCGAATCGCCAGTATCGGGCGTCGCCCTCGACCACCGGGCGCTTGACTGTGGCCGGCTTTAAATCCCGCAGCAGTTGGGCCTGCGTGGTGGCGTCGGGATTGTAATTATCGATGCCCACCAGGATGGCGCGGCGCGACTCCCCCTCGAGAGCTGAACCGAGGGCCGCCAGGGCAAGCACCAGAAACGCGGCGCGCCCCACATCCGTATGAAGTGCAAGAGGCACCAGTGGTATGATAGCCCATACGTCGGGAGGACGTGAGTGATGAAGACGAATCGCAGGGGATTCCTTGTGGGAACTCCGTTGGCCGCTCTCGCACTGGCGCAGTTCGACGAAGAGGCCTTTTCGCAAACTTCCAACGCCGGCGCGCCGCCGGATGATGTGGTGAATTTCTGGGTCGACCACATGGGGGTTCCCCCCCAAATGATCCTGGGCGCAGCAGTCACCAGGGGGCGGCGTCAGCCGGCCGGACCGGAAACCTCCAACCTGGCGCGCGAGCCGCTATTCCTCCACTATGACCCGGATGAGGGAGCGTTGATTCCCGCGGACCAGATACCGAGCCAGAAACTGCACCCGTTCACCGATGCCAAGCTGGATTTTCAGTTGGTGCGGATGCGGCTCAACCCGGACGATCACAAGCAATTCGAGAACTACACCTCCGGCGGCATCTATCTGGACTTTCAGCAAGGGCAGCCGCAATCGATTTTCGGCGAACTGGTCTCGCTGGCCACCACCAATTTCAGCGCTATCTTTCCGGGGCGGACGAGCGGGGGCAGCGGATCGAAGAGCGGCTCCAAGAGCGGTTCCGGCAAATCCGCGAGTGGGGCTTCGAAAAGCCCGTCGGCAGCGCCGGCAGCGGCCGCCGCGGCGCCGGCGGCCACTATACCGTTGCAGCAGGCCAAGCAGTCGCAGTCGATCACCCTGCCGGGCGGGCTGGGTAAGCACTCGTTCGCCTGTTTCGCCAAGGACCCGCGCAAAACCCTGTTTGGTTCTTTCGTGGATGTCATGTCGAAAGTGGTCAATTCGCCGCTGGTTTCCTACCTGCCGCTGATGTCCCTGCCGCTGGTGGGCAGTGCTGGATTGGCCGGCATCAAAGGCCTGGTGGGAAGCCTCCAGGGACAGGGCGGCCAGCAGCAGTGGATCCTGCAGAGCCCGCCCATGGAAGTGACGGCCACGGTGGATGGCGCCAAGGCTTACCCGGACGCGCTGCGGCTGCGCGCCGGAAGCTACATCGTGATTCCCAAAGAACACTCCGCGGCCATCAAGGACCAGCTTGGCAAGCTGAAAATCCTGGACGGCTTTTTGGTGCCGAAAGAAGCGACGTCCTTGGACGTGTTCGATGCGGCTCCGCAAACCGCGCAGATGGTGAGCTACATTTCTCTGCAGGTGGGGGTTACTAACACGAAATCCGGCGCCAAAGCGGCTTAGTGGTAGTCCGCCGGCGCAATCCCCAGCACGATGGGACTTACTTCGTCGCTCGAGCCGAAGACCGGATGCTGTTTCCATCCGTTCGCCTCGGCTTCCCGGGCCACCTGCACCGCCACCCATTGATAGATCTTGTCGAGCGGCGCATCCTTCTGCCGTTTGAGGCCTTCGAGCAGATAGTAAGTGAAGAGGCCGTGAGAGTACTTCGCTAACTCGTAAGAACTTTCTTCCGTGCGGCTGGCCGCCAGAATCACCCGGCCGGTGCCTTCCTTGATGTGATCCAGCGTCTGCGAAGATACCGACTGCGGAATGGTCACGGTCTGCGCCAGGGCGCCCTGGCTGTGGCACGTGTCCAGGATTACGGCTACTTTCAACGCTTTGATCCGGGTGCGGACCACAGTGGTGATCTCGACCATAGGAATGGCGGTGGAATATAGGCCGTCGAGCGAATCGACGTCGGTATCGTAGGCCACCACGTAACTGGCGCCGGCCGCGTCCTGCTCCCGCGCCGTGCCGTGAGTGGCGATGTAGATCACCGCCAGGTCGTCTTCGGTGGAGTTGCGCACCAGCCAGTTGAGGCCGGCGCGGATATTCACCGCCGTAGCTTCCGCATCGGCAACCAGGCGCACGTGATCGGCGCGGAACCGGCCGTAGGTGGGATCGCGCAGCAGCTCGGCCACCGATTGGGCATCATTGCGCGTGTATTTGAGATTGAGGCGTGGGTTTTGAAATTGGCCGACGCCCGCGACCAGCGCCCATTTGTGCGAAACGGCGGGCTGGTGAATGTCGCGGGTGGTGTGCGCAGCGGAACCGGAAGCCGGGTTGTCGTGCGCCACCACTGCCACACCGCGCGCTGGAGTGGCCAGCGTGAAGGGGTCTTCGGCGCTCTGGAGGGCTGGGGCGTTGCGTTCCCGCGCCTTCCCCAGCCCGTATTGGGGATTCCCCTGGCCAAGTTTGCGCTCAAACAGCGCCCGGTAATACCAGGCATCGCCATTTTCGTCGCAGGCCTCCTCCGCCTGCTTCAGTAGCAGCAGGCCGTTCGACAGATCGTCCCTGGAGGGCGCGGCGGAGACCAGTTCCAGCGCCCGGACCACCAAGTCCTTGGACACCGCGCAACCCTGCTGCGCGTGACCCGCGGCCGCCAGTGCCAACATGGCCGCCCACAGTCTCACGTCTTTTTCCCTTTTTTGGGCGGCGTCTTGGCGGGAGCGTCCGCTGGGAGGGACAGTTGCTTGTAGTGCTCCAGCGCGACTTCGATGCGGTTTACCGGCTCAATGAAGTACTTCTCCTGGGGATTGGCTTCGCCTGCCTTGCGGTATTCGATGACCGCCTGCTCGAAGTAATGTTTGGCGCTGGCCGGGCTCTCCGCTCTGTAACCCAGCGCTTCGTCTCCTACCCCGATGTTATACAGACGGTAGGCATCGTCGTCCAAGTGAGCCAGCGGCGGCATGGTTTCCAGTTCCTCGACGAACTTCGTCCATTGGCCGGCGTCCGCGTTCCGGTTGTTTTGATCGAGCGCGCCGCGCGCCAGCATGACTTCCACCCTTTCGGTCGTATTCACCAGGCGGGCCGCCACCCGCTGCGCCGTGCGGTCAACCAGAATCTCGATGACGTCCTCCATGGTGTGCGGTTCGTCTTCACCCTCTTCGTCCTTGTGTCGGGCGCCCGGATGGGGGATTTTGCCGAGGATCTTCTTGGTTTCGGAAATCGCACCGCTCACCTGGTCGAACTCGTGGTCGTACTTGACGTCGATCGGCTCGGCGTCCACAAACCTGCCCGCGCGCGTCCTGGCCTGATACGTCACCTCCAGGCGCCCATTCACTTTCACGCCCGAGGGTTGCTGCTGTCCCTTGCTCTTCCCGGACAGCAGCGTGTTGTACTTCGGCGTGGCCACCGCGTTGCAGACCAGCACCTTGAGGACAATCAGCGTATCGGGTCTGTCGGGATTGAGCTCCAGTTGGCTGTTGAAGCGGATGAGGTCTGTTTCGATCATCGACTGCAATTTGTCGGCAGCCAGTTTCCCGCACGGGTCCTGCGGCTTCTCCGCCGAGACTTTGACGTTGAATGCGTTGCCCGGCAGTTTGACCGCGGCGGGCAGCTTCCGTTCCAGGACGATCGTTTTCTTCAGCTTTCCGAAGCCCTGGCCGGGCAGCAAAGCCGGACACAAAACGATCAAGCCGATAAGCAGCAGCCTGCGCATTTCCGGTCCCTCGATACTGAGAAAATCATATCATGATCGAACTTTTGGCTACGGCGCGGCGCGGGAGCCGGCTCGCACCGCGCGGGAATCCTCCCTGCCACCCGCAAAAGATCCCAATTGCTCTCTGTGAGGCGGGTTAGAATCTGAGCAGGGCCCGCTTGGGTCAAGGGCGGCGTGGGCCAACATCCGCCTCTGGCGGAACGTCGAACGCGGAGATGAGCCGCAGGTCTCTTCTCCTCGCCGGTGCCGCGGCGCTCGGCACGCCGGCATTATCCTACGGTCGAATTATGGGCGCGAACGACCGCATCCTTCTTGGCCACGTGGGTGTGGGCAACCGGGGGCGGGAACTGGCGTCCGTCGCAGCCAGCCTGAAAGACAGCCACAACGTGGAGATGGCTGCCGTCTGCGACTATACCGAGCAGATCCTCGACCGTCTCCCCGATGGCCTGAAATCTTAATCGGGAGGGAACCGGCCTGGCCGGCAGGTCTTTATTGGCCCTCCGCATCGGTCATCACCGGCTCGGTGGCTTGCGCCTGGATGATGCCGCGAGCCGTGGACACAAGCTTCAGAGCCGCACCCAATCCGCCTGCGCGCTGGATGCCTGGCACGAAGAAGCGCTGCCGAAAATCCTCGTCGGATCCACTGAAACCGTTCAGATCGGCAACCACATCGATGGCGATGGGCGCTACCGCGGCGGCGAACACGCACCAGATCCCCGCGTCGCCCAGGCCAAACAGTTCCGGTCTTCCGCCGGACCGGGTCTTCAAGAACGCCAGCGCGGTCAGGATGTCCTGAACGCGATCGGCTGCATCCGTTTGGTTATAGGACAGGAAGTACTGGTCGAACTGTTGCTTCCGAATTCGAGCGGCATCGCTTACGAAGGGTTCGATGATCAGTACGGGCCTCCCGGATTCCATCAACTGCCCCACGGCCTCTGTCCGCAGCGCGGCACTCGATCCGTCCGGATGCACCACCAGGACCGGCGCGCCTTTTCCTGGCCTCCAGTAACCCGTCACACGATCTCCCTTCCCGGCTCGGCTCAAGACAATTTGCGTGCCTTTAATTACGGCTTCCGGCCGTGACGGCCAATCCGCGGCCAATGCGTAGCGTAACGCTTCGCGCTGTGCAGCCGGATCGGCATTGGATTGCGTCTGGAGGGTTGCTTCAATTTTCCACATCTGGAACACGTCGGCGTAGCCCTCCAGGTCTCGCGCGCCGGGCTTCGGGAAGGCCAACAGGTCCTTGTCCGCGGGAAGAGAGAATTTACGATCGATCAGTGTCGAAGGCGGATGGTCGCCTTGCATGTTCTTCGCCAGAAAGCGATACACGGCTTCGCGGCTCTGGCGATTGTAATTGTGCTCCGCGTCGATATGCGCGTTTTGCACTCTGTCTGGAACGCCGTACAGCTCGTAGATGCGCCTGATGGCCGGGAACTCTTCGGTGGGAGTGTGCTTCGTCCAATCGCGAGTCGAAGAGACCAGTAGCATGGGCCGCGGCGCGATCATGGCGGCAATCTCCACGTTGAAGGTGTCCAGGCGCAGATTGGGCGCCTCTTCACAGGGATCGCCTCCCTGCATATGCGCGGAAACCATGTTCACCGGGGCCACAAATTGAACTCTGTCGTCCACCGCAGCCAGCAGGAAAGTCTGGGTGCCTCCCCCGGAAGCGCCGGTCGCGGCAATTCTGTGCGGGTCCACGTCCGGGAGGGACTGGAGGAAGTCCAGGGCCCGCATGGAATTCCAAAGCTGCAAACCCATTGGATTAAACGACCACAAGACTTCCGGCCAGCCTCCAAACGAGTGCGGAGTCTGCTGTGTGTCGTTGTATCCCACCATGTCGTAGGCGAAGACGACGTAGCCTTGCCGCGCGAGATTAATTCCCAGGGCCGGCACCGAGTATGATGGGATGTCCTCAAGCCTCCCCCGCTTCCAGTGGCCGTGCGGAAGCAACACCGCCGGCGCCGGAACTGTCTTCCCGGCCGGCCGGTAAAGATTCCCGCCCAAATAATATCCCGGCAGCGTTTCGATCAGGATTACTTCTATGGAGTAATCCTGGTAGGCTAGACGCCTCACGATCTGCGGCCGCAACGGCGCCTTGACCGGCATAGGCAGGAGTCCCGCCGCCGATAGGATCTGCTGCCGTAGACTTGACCGGCGATCTTCCCACTGCTTGCGGGACGTGTATTCCGGCATCTTGAAATGAGTCTTATAATCGGCTGTCTCGGTATTGCGGATATCAGCTTTAGGAACCGCCGCGGGCGCCGATCGTGGAACCATGGTAATCGCGAGCGAAACCACGCCTTGGACAATCAAACCCAGAGATCTTCCGGTGTTGCTCATCTGGCCCCTCTTTCGTGCGAAAACACATGCCGGCCCGTGGCTCCTCCTCCGGTGCACAGGGAGACGCCGCCATTGACCACCGGGTCACGATATCGCCAAATCCCGGCCTGCCTGATAGTGTGATGCGCGTAAAGCCGGCGCAGGTTCAGAGAATAGCCCTAATTCTTTGATTTCAAAGCAGATATTTTGGAGGCGCGGGTCGGAATCGAACCGACGAATAAAGGTTTTGCAGACCTTGGCCTTACCACTTGGCTACCGCGCCCTTCAGGTGGGCCACTACTAGCAAAATAGCGTGGCCGGAGCTATGAAGTCAAACTCGGCCCTACGTCTGCGCCACCGCCCCTTCCGCATCCCGCGCGGCCGAGCGGTCCTTGCGCAGCCATTCCTGGAATCGCTCCAGGTAGAGGTAGATCACCGGCGTGATGTACAGCGTCAGGAACTGGCTCACCACCAAACCGCCTACCACCGCCAGGCCGAGGGGTTGGCGCGCGTCCGCGCCTTCGCCGTAGCCCAGCGCGATCGGCAGCGTCCCGAACAGCGCCGCTGCCGTGGTCATCATGATCGGCCGGAAACGCAGCATGGCCCCCTGCCAGATGGAATCGTAGGCGCTCGCTCCCTGGTGCTGCGCCCCGATGGCGAAGTCTATCATCATGATGGCGTTCTTCTTCACCACCCCGAACAGCATGATGATGCCCACAAACGCGAACAGGTCCAGCTCCTTGTGAAAGAACTTGAGCGTCAGCAGCGCGCCGACCACCGCCGAGGGCAGCCCCGACAGAATCGTGATGGGGTGGATGAAGCTCTCGTACAAGATACCCAGCACGATGTAAATCACCAGCACGGCCACGATCAGCAGCACGGTCAGGTTCTGGAAGGACTGCTGGAACTCTTTCACCGTTCCCTGAAAGTTGGCGCTGATGGTGGCCGGCATGCGCAATTCCTGGATGGTGTCATCCACCTGCTGCGCCGCCTGGCCCAGCGAGAAGCCCGGCCGCAGATTGAACGACACCGTCACCGCCGGCAACTGGCCGAAATGGTTGATCGTCAGCGGACCCGTCTGCCGCTTGGTCCGCACCACCGCCTCCAGCGGTACCAGGGATCCCGACGACGAACGCAGGTACAGCTTCGCGAGCGCGTCCGGCGTGCGCTGGTATTGCGGCTCCACCTCGATGATGACCGAGTATTGATTGGCCGGCGCGTAAATCACCGAGACTTCCCGCGTCCCGAAAGCGCTGAACAACCCGTCCTGCACCTGCTGCGCGGTCACGCCCAGCGCCACCGCGCGGTCGCGGTCGATATCCACCATGAGCTGGGGGGCGGAGATCTGCATGTCGTTGGTCACGTCCACAAAGCCCGGAAGCTGGCGCATCTTGGCCGTGAGCTGCGGCGCCCAGGTGTAGATCTCGTTCAGGTTCGCGCTTTGCAGCGTGAGCTGGTACTGGTTCGTGCCGAACTGGCCGCTCACCGTGATGGGCGGCGGGTTCTGCATGAACACGAACACCGCCGGAATGGCCGCCACTTTGGGGCGCAGGTCTTCGATAATCTGGTCCACCGAGAGAAGCCGCTCGGACCGCGGTTTCATCATGACGAAGAAGACGCCCTGGTTGCTCTGCAGGAACCCCGTGCCGCCCGCCAGAACCGCGCCTACGTTCTGAACGCCTGGCTCCTGTCGGATCACCTCGGCCACCGCATAGTGGTATCTCGCCATGGCATCGAACGAGATGTCCTGAGGCCCCATCGTAAAGCCGAACATGTATCCGCTGTCCTGGCTGGGAATGAAGCCCGTCGGCATGGTCTTGAAGAGGTACACGGTTCCCACCAGCATCAGCACCGCGACCGCCAAGGTCGCCAGGCGGAGGCGCAAGGCGATCCCCAGCGTGAACTCGTACCAGCGCGCCAGCAGGTTGAAACCCGATTCCAGCACGCGGTACACCAGGCCGTGGTGCCCCTCCCGGCTGGGCTTCAGGAACCGGCTGCCCAGCATGGGTGTGAGGCTGAGCGACACGAAGCCCGAAATCAGGATCGCCACCACGATGGTGATCGAGAACTCGTGCAGCAGCCGGCCCACGATCCCCTGCATGAACAGCACCGGGATGAACACCGCCACCAGCGAGAAGGTCATGGAGAGAATGGTGAAGCCGATCTCCCGCGACGCATTCACTGCCGCCTGCATGCGGGTTTCACCCAGCTCCATGTGGCGGACGATATTCTCCAGCATCACGATGGCGTCGTCCACCACGAACCCCACCGAAAGCACCAGGGCCATCAGCGAGAGGTTGTTCAGGCTGTAGCCCAGCAGGTACATCACGCCGAACGTGCCCACGATCGAAAAAGGCACCGCGCACCCGGGAATCAGCGTGGCCGAGAGATTCCGCAGGAACAGGAAAATCACCATCACCACCACGCAGATGGTCAGCAGCAGCGTGAACTCCACGTCGCGAATCGAATTGCGGATCGATCGGGAGGAGTCGTAAAGCACCGCGAGATGCACCGAGGCCGGCAGCTCGCGGCGGAACTGCGGCAGCAGCCGCATCACGTTCTCCACCACCTCCACCGTGTTGGTCCCGGGTTGCCTCTGGATGGCCAGCATGATGCAGCGGGTGCCATTGTCCCAGGTGGCCAGCTTATCCATGGCCACGCTGTCGATCACGTTGCCCAGTTGCTCCAGCCGTACCGGCGTTCCGTTCCTCCACGCCACGATGATGGGCCGGTACACCACGGCGCTGCCCAGCGAGCCGCTCGACTGGATAGTGAACGCCTGCTTGTCGCCGTCCAGCCGTCCCGTTGGAAGATTGGTGTTGGCGGCGGAAATCGCGCGCTGCACCTCGTCGATCCCGATGTTGTGCGCCGCCAGCTGGTCCGGGTCCACCTGCACCCGCACGGCGTATTTCGAGCCGTACACCTGTACGCGCGAAACGCCGCTGACCATGGAGATGCGCTGGGCCAGCAGGGTATCGGCATACTCGTCCAGCGAGTAGAGTGGCAGCACCGGTGAATCCAGTGCCAGAAGAAGTACAGGCTGGTCGGCGGGATTGACCTTCTGATAAGTCGGCGGGCGGGGCATGCTGCTCGGCAGCAGGCCGCCCGCTGCCGAGATGGCTGCCTGGATGTCCTGAGCGGCGGCATCGATGCTGCGGTCCAGCGTGAACTGCACGGTGATGCTGGTGGAGCCCGTCGCGTTGATCGAGCTCATCGACGAAATGCCTGCAATGGTCGAGAACTGGCGTTCCAGGGGCGTCGCCACGCCGGATGCCATGGTCTCCGGGCTGGCGCCCGGCAGCAGCGCGTTCACCTGGATCGTGGGATAGTCCACGCTCGGCAGTGCCGCCACCGGCAGCGCGCGAAATGCCAGCGTGCCGAACAGCACAATGGCAAGCGCGACCAGCGCCGTCATGATCGGGCGCTGGATAAAAATGCGCGACAGGTTCATAGCGGCGGCCTTCCGAACTTCCCCGCGTCCACCGCTCGCACCATGGCACCCGGGAAGATCCGCAACTGGCCTTCCGTCACCACCGTTTCGCCGGGCGCGAGGCCCTTCTCGACTACCATCTGGCTTCCGAACGCCCGGCCCGTGACCACCGGGCGGATCTCCGCCTGGTTGTTCCTGTTCACGGCGTACACGAACTGGCCTTGCGGCCCGGCCTGCACGGCCTCGGCGGGAACTACCGTCGCGTTCTTGACGGTATCCAGCGTCAAGACCGCGGTGACGAACTGGCCGGGCCAAAGCAGGCCATCGCGATTCTCGAAGGTGGCTTTCAGATGAATGGTGCCCGTGGACGCGTCCACCGTATTGTCGATTACCGAGAGCGACCCGGAGGCGGTGCGCCCGGGATCGTCCTGCGAAGAGACGCGCACCTCCAGCTTGCGGTTGGCGCTGAGACGCCGTATGGCCGGCAGGTGCTCTTCGGGGACGCTGAAGTTCACAAAAATCGGCGCAATCTGGTGGATCGCCACCAGCGGCACGTCGTTCACTTTGACCAGGTTGCCGGCGTGCACCAGCAGGTTCCCGGTGCGTCCCGAAATGGGCGCGCGAATCTCGCAATAACTCAGGTCGAGCTTGGCCCGGTCCACCGCCGCCAGGTCGCTCGCCAGCGCCGCCCGCGCGCTTTCGATGCTGGCCTGCGTGGCCCGTGCGGACGCGCGCGAGACGTTGGCGTTGGTCCGTGACTGGTCGGCCTGCGAGCGCGAAGCCAGCCCGCCCTTCTGCAGCTCCGTTTGCAGAGCCGCGTCGCTCGCCGCATACTTGGCCTGCGCCGAGTCGCGTGCCAGCGTCGCTTCGGCCTGGGCGATCTGCGCGCGGTCGCGCTCCACGTTGGCTTCCGCCTGGCGCAGCGCCTCCTCATACGGCCGCGGATCGATCACGAACAGCAGATCGCCCTGGGCGACGTTCTGCCCTTCCGTGAAGCCGGTGCGAACCAGCTCGCCGGCGATCTGCGATTTCACCTGCACGATGGCCGACGCTTCCACCGTCCCCACCACGCGCAGTTCCGTGGGGACGGACTCCTCGGTGGCCTTGGCCACCGAAACGGGCACCACTGGAGGCCCGCCCATGGGCCGCGCCTGCTCCCGCCTGCACCCGCCGAGCGCAAGCAGGCATGCGCTCAAAACCAAAATCAGAATATGCCGCACTGGTGACTCCCCGATCTACGAAGTTTACCAGAGAGTGGCGCCGGTTGCGCTACTCAGGGTGGCATCGAGAGCGCGCACGACGTTTTCCGCTATATCCCGCTGGATGGCGAAGATGTCGCTCAGTCCCCGGTCGTAGCGGCCCGACCAGAGCTGGAGTCCGCTTTCCACGTCCGTGAGTTGAACCGTGATTCGCAACCGGTCTCCGGACCCGCCTACGCTCCCTTCGAGCAGGGCGCCGACCCGCAGCGGCCGCCGAATCTCGCGGGTGTCCGCGTGGCTGGACCACCATGCGTCCAATTCCGACCGGTAGGCGTAGATAGAGCCGAGCTTGTCGTGGACCAGCCGGTGAACCGGGAGGCCCTCCTCGCGTTCCCAACGCTGCACGGTTCGCGCACCGCGTTTGAGGTAGGCGGCAATCTCCTTCCAGGAATCCAGCCGATCTCCGGTCCGGTCCGACCCGTTCACCCGCCTCACCTATACTCAGACGAATCCAGTCCACAAATGTTCCGTCCCGCCAAAGTTCGCCATTGTTCGCCATCCTTTGCCACAACCGAACCGGCAAACAACGGCGAGGAGAGGTCGCCACAACCGAGTCGTCTACCCCTACGACGGTTTGCGGAAGTGCATCGCCTATCCGCCAACCAGCCAATAAGAATGGAGAGACACTCATGAAGAAAGCTGCTGTGACGTTTGCTTCCCTGTTCCTGCTTGCGGCGTTAGCCACCGCCAACGCCAAGACATATTCCGTGACGCTGTCCCAGCCCACGGTTGTAGCCGGGACCCTACTGAAGGCCGGCACGTACGAGATAGACGTAAAGGATGCCAGTATCGCGATCAAGCGCGGCAAGACCCTTATCACGGTCCCGGCCAAACTGGAGAAGGTTGACACCAAGTATCCGGCCACGGCGGTACGCTACGGGATCTCCGACGGCAAGAATGAGCTCCAGGAGATCCGTTTGGGCGACACCAAGCTGAAGCTGGTGCTGGGCGCCGGCGCCTCCGATGCCGGGGCAGCCACCGGACAGATGGTCCGTTGAGGATGGACACGGATGTGTCCTGCCGCTCGCTGGCGGCGCGCGGCCCCAAGCGGGCGGCAGGACGCGGTGGTTCACGATTGCCGGGCAGACGCACCCAGGGGGCTATAATATGAGCGTAGAGAAAACGGTAAAGGTATTTGCGAGCTTCGAAGACGCCGACGCCGCCGATGCGCGCAACGACGCGGTGATGTCGCCCGAGGAGCGCCTGAATGCCGTTATCGAACTCCGCGACCGCCGTCACCCCGATGCCGCTGAACAAAGACTGGCGCGAGTTTCTCGAGTTGTTGAACTCGAACGGAGTTGAGTACCTGGTGATTGGCGCGTTCGCTGTCGCCTTTCACGGTTTCCCTCGTTATACGGCGGATCTCGATCTGCTGATTCGGCCTACTGAGGAGAATGCGGACCGCGTCTTGCGCGCGCTGTCGGAGTTCGGCTTCGGCAAAACGGGAATCCAGGCGGCGGATCTCCGCTCACCCGGCATGGTGGTCCAGTTGGGAGTGATGCCAAACCGTATCGATCTGTTGACCGCCATCTCGCGAGGCGCCAATTGGCGCTATAATATACGACAGAATGGTAAACGAACTTCATGCCGTCGCGGAAGAATTGGGTGGCGAGCCGGTTCTAGGCAGAACTGTGCGCACCGAAACGGACCTCCAGGCAGCCATTCGCGAGGGCTTTCCTCAGAAAGTGCTCAAAGAGGTCGCACAATCGGCCGGTATCACGCTGGGCGAGCTGGCCGCGAGTCTGGATCTGTCGGCCCGCAGCCTCCAGCGGCGGCGGCGCGAAGGGCGATTGGCGCAGTTTGAATCGGACCGTGTGTATAGGCTGGTGCGGATTGTTGCCTTGGCCAAACACTATCTGGGCGACGATCGGGCGGCGACACGGTGGCTCAAGCGTCCCAACCGGGCGCTGGGCGGGCAGATTCCGCTGGGGCTGATCGATACTGAACCCGGAGCCCGGGCGGTCGAGAATGTTCTCGGCCGGATCGCGTATGGCGGAGTCAGTTGACCCGTGTATACCGAATCCTCCGCAAGCCGTATTCGAAGGAGCCCTTCGACGGTGAAGGCGCCTACCGCTTTGGCGGACGCTGGTCGAGCCCGGGTGTGCGGCTCGCTTACGCGGCCGAGCACTTGTCGCTGGCGATTGTGGAATACTTCGTCCACATCGATCCCGACGATCCGCCCAAGGACCTGGTGGTGGTCACGGCGGATATCCCGGACAGTGTGCCCCGAATATCGATCGCCCCCAAGCGGCTGCCGCCGGACTGGAGGCAAGTGCCAGCCCCGCCGGCCCTCGCCGCGATCGGCGACGAATTCGTGCACCGGGCACGCGCGGCGGTCCTGATCGTGCCCTCGGTTCTCGCCCCGTCCGAATCCAATTGGCTCATCAATCCCCGGCATGCGGCCTTCGCCAGAATCCGGGTGAATGCCGCCGAGACTTTTCAATACGATTCGCGGTTCTTCCGATAGACACTGCCCACGGGCAGACGCACCGTTCAGCTCACAAACGGATTGACCACGTGCACCCCGCCCAGCACGGCTCCGGGTTGAAGGTCCTCGGTGTAGAGTACTGCCGCACCCGCCGACCGCGCGGCGTGAACGATCAGGGCGTCCCAAAATGAGATCTGCGTGAGCCGATGGAGTTCGATTGCCGCGATCACATCGCTCGCCTCAAAACGCACACCTCGGCCGCGAGCCAGGAGCTCGACCTTCCGCTGTGCCATCTCCGGAGCCAACCCGAGCTTGCGCGTCGCGGCTGCAAAGTACTCCTGCAGGACTTGTAGCGACACTACAGCCGTCCCCCGGCGAAGATGCTCCGCAAAAAGAGCGATTGACCGGTCCTGTTTCTCCGGCGATGAAGCATCGTCGGCGTACAACCAGCACGTTCGTGTCGAAGAAGGCGAGCCCGCTCATCTCCGTTCGTGCAATTCCTCGCGATTGAACTTCCACCCGCACGAGTTTCCCTGGGCTGCGCGCGAGAGCCGCTCAAACTCCGCGGCATCAGCCTGCGGATCGGTCTTCCCCGCGAATTGCTCCAGGTACTCGCGCACAAGCTGGTTTACGCTCGTGCCCATGGCTTCGGCGTGGCGCCTCGCCTCCTGGATTACTCCGTCATCGACGGATAGAGTGAGGTTCATAAACACATAATACGTGTGCACATAGCCTGTATCAAGCGCCGGAACTCGTATGGCACACGCACTGGCGGAGAGAGAGGGATTCGAACCCTCGATAGAGTTTCCCCTATACACGCTTTCCAAGCGTGCGCCTTCAACCACTCGGCCATCTCTCCGGCGCGGAGGCTCTCCCCAGAATAACATGCGCGCCGCACCCGACCGTAGAATGGAGAACGTGGCCCGCTGCCCCATTTCCCGGCGAACCCTGCTGCTCTCCCCCGCCCTGGCGCTCGCCGCCTGCCGCAAACCTAAGGCCACGCGCTTTCCGGGCTATTGCTTCGTCGCCAACCAGGACGGGCGCTCGGTGGGCGTCGTCGATCTCAGCAGCTTCCGCCTCCGCAAACAGATCCACCTCGACGCCGCCCCCACCGTCGTCCTGCGGCATCCCCAGCGTCCCGTGGTTTTCGTGCTGGCGCCGCAGGGCGGCACGGTGTACGAAATCGACGCCGCCTCGCTCGCAGTCGGCCGCACCGCGCGCGCCGGCAGCCAGGCGGTCGACATGCAGGTTTCCCCTGGCGGCGATGCCCTCTGGGTCCTGTACCGCGATCCCGCGGCGCTGGTCGAGGTGCCGCTCAATTCCCTGCGCCCTGCCCGGCGCATACGCCTTTCCGCGCCTCCCGACGGTTTCGATCTCAGCCGCGACAACCAGGCCGCCATCGCCAGCCGGCAGGACCGCCGCATCGCGATCGCGTCTCTCACCAGCGCCGCCATCGAGCGGACCATCGCGGCCGGCGCCGAGCCCTCCATCGTCCGCTTCCAGTCGGACGGCAAACAGTTGATCGCCGGCAGCCGGCCCGAGCGCAGCGTCACCATCTTCGATGTCTCTACCGGGAAGACCGTGGTGCGTCTGCCGCTGCCGCTCGAGCCACGCCACTTCTGTTTCACCCCCGATGGCGGCCAGCTTTTCATCAGCGGCGACGGCATGGACGCCGTGGTGATCGTCTACCCGTACCAGACCGAAGTCGAGGAGACCATTCTGGCCGGCCACGCGCCCGGCGTCATGGCCATCACCGACACGTCACCCTCTTACCTCCTGGTGGCGAATCCGGAGAGCAGCGGCGTTATGGTCTTCGATGTCGATATGCGCAAGCTGGTGGCGCTGGTCCAGGTGGGCCGGCAGCCAGGCTGCATCCTGGTCACCCCCGATAATCAGTACGCGCTCGTGCTCGATGAAGAATCCGGCGACCTGGCCGTGATCCGCATCTTCTCGCTGGCCGCGCGCTACCGCTACAAACCGGCCCCGCTGTTCACGCTGATCCCGGTGGGGGAGAGGCCCGTCAGCGCAGCGGTGGTGGCGCTGTCGTAGGGGCCGGGCACGCCCGGCCCGGACCGGCCATGGCCAGCCCCTACTTCTTTTTCCCCTGCGCGGCCACCGCTTCCATGGCGGCCTTCACTTTCTCGGGATCGCCCAGATAGTAGCGGTTCAACGGCCTCAGGTCGTCGTCGAGCTCGTATACCAGCGGCATGCCGGTCGGAATGTTCAACTCGACGATGTCCGCCTCCGGGATGTCGTCCAGGTACTTCACCAGCGCGCGCAAGCTATTGCCGTGTGCGGCAATCAGCACCTTTTGCCCCTGCCGGATGACGGGCGCGATGGTCTCGTGCCACAGCGGCAGGAACCGCGCCACCGTGTCCTTCAGGCACTCGGTGAGCGGCAGTTCCTCCTGGCTGAGGCTCTTATAGCGCGGGTCGCGGCCGGGAAAACGCGCGTCGTCGGGCGTCAGCGCCGGCGGGCGGATGTCATAGCTGCGGCGCCAGATCTTCACCTGCGCCTCGCCGAACTTGGCCGCCATCTCGGCCTTGTTTAACCCTTGCAGCGCGCCGTAGTGCCGCTCGTTCAAGCGCCACGAGCGGTAGACCGGAATCCACATCAGGTCCATCTCGTCCATTACCACCCACAATGTGCGGATGGCGCGCTTCAGCACCGAAGTGTAGGCCACGTCGAATGTGTAGCCCTCGCTTCTCAGCACCGTCCCGCCGTCGTGGGCTTCCTGCAGGCCCTTCTCGGAAAGGTCCACGTCCGTCCAGCCGGTGAAGCGGTTTTCCTTGTTCCAGGTGCTTTCGCCGTGGCGCACCAGTACCAGCTTGGTCACTGCCGGAACGCCTTTCTGCCCAGGAACTGGGCCGCCGGGCCGAGCCGCTCCTCGATGCGCAGCAACTGGTTGTACTTGCATATGCGGTCGGTGCGGCTGGCGGAGCCGGTCTTGATCTGCCCGGTGCCCATGGCCACCACCAGGTCGGCGATGAACGGGTCCTCGGTTTCGCCGGAGCGATGCGATACCACCGAGGTATAGTTCGCGGCCGCTGCCATCCGCATGGTTTCCAGCGTCTCGCTCAGCGTGCCGATCTGGTTCAGCTTGATGAGGATCGAATTGGCGATGCCCTGGTCGATGCCGCGCTGGAAGATCGCGGGATTGGTCACGAAAACATCGTCGCCCACGAGCTGGATCTTCGTTCCCAGCACTTCGGTCATCAGCATCCAGCCCGGCCAGTCCTCTTCCGACATGCCATCCTCGATGGAGAGGATGGCTGGATACTGCCGCACCCAGTTGGACCAGTACTCCACCATCTGCTCGGAGGTGCGCTGGCTCTTGTCGGACTTCTTGAAGACGTACTTGCCATCCTGGTAGAACTCGCTGGCGGCCGGATCCAGGCACACGCCGATCTGCTCGCCGGGCTTGTAGCCGGCTTGCGATATGGCCTCCAGGACGGACTCGATGGCCTCCTCGTTGGATTTCAGGTTGGGCGCGAAGCCGCCCTCATCGCCTACCGCCGTCGAGTAACCTTTCTTGCTCAGGACTTTCTTCAGGGTATGGAACACCTCGACGCCCATGCGCAGCGCTTCGGAGAACCTGGGGGCCCCGAAGGGCGCGATCATGAACTCCTGCACGTCCACGGAATTGTCCGCGTGCGCGCCGCCGTTGATGATGTTCATCTGGGGCACCGGCAGAATGCTCGCGCCCACGCCGCCCAGGTAGCGGTAGAGCGGAGTGTGCTGGGCCGCCGCGGCCGCGCGCGCCGCCGCCATCGACACCGCCAAAATGGCGTTGGCGCCCAGCCGTCCCTTGTTGGGCGAGCCGTCCAGATCGATCATGATGCGGTCGATCTCGGCCTGCTGCGTCGCATCCTTGCCGTGCAGCGCCTGGGCGATTTCGCCGTTGACGTGGATCACGGCCTGCTGCGTGCCCTTGCCGGAATAGCGGAACGGGTCGCCGTCCCTCAATTCCACCGCTTCGTGTTCGCCGGTCGAGGCTCCGGAAGGCACCGCGGCCCTTCCCATGCTGCCGTCCGCGAGATAGACATCCGCTTCCACCGTGGGATTCCCGCGCGAGTCGAGAATCTCTCTTCCAACTACCTTTACGATTGTGCTCAATGTATGGCTCCTTATCGGGGGCCGGGGATCGGGGGCCGGGGGCCGGGGAAAAGCTTCCTCCGCTGGCCCCCGGCCCCTGGCCCCTGGCCCCTGTCTTCCTACGCCACCACGGCGATCCCGCCTTCGGTGACGTGATAACCCTTGGCGCGGTCCGCCTCCGGATCGAAGCCGATTACGCTCGATTCCGGAACTTTCACGCCCGTATTAATGATGGCGCGGCTGATCCGGCTATACCGCCCGATCTCCGCGTTCGGCATCAGAATCGAATACTCTATTTCACAGTAACTGTTCACGCGCACGCCCGGCGAAAGCACGCTGTGCAGCACGCGGCCGCCGGAAACGATGCAGCCCGAACTCACGATTGAATCCACCGCCACGCCCATGCGGCGCCCTTCCTGCGCGAAAACGAACTTCGCCGGCGGTTGCTGCGTCGCCCTGGTCCGGATCGGCCAGCGCGTGTCGTACAGGTTGAATTGCGGCACCACGTCCACCAGGTCCATGTTGGCTTCGTAGTAGGCATCCAGCGTCCCTACGTCCCGCCAGTAGGGCATCGGTTTGTCGTTCATGTCTCGGAAATCGTAGGCTACCACGCGCGCTTTCTCCAGGTTGCGCGGAATCACGTCATTGCCGAAATCGTGGCTCGAACTCGGGTCCTGCGAGTCTTCGTGCAGCGCGCGCAGCAGCACATCGGTGTTGAATACGTAGATCCCCATCGACGCGCTGATCATCGCGGGGTCGAACCGCGAGCGCACGGGGTGCCCGTGTTGCGGCTTTTCCTCGAATCCCGTGATGCGGTAATCCGCATCGATCTCCGCCACCCCGAAACGCCCCGCCTCTTCCGGCGGCGCCTGGATGGTGGCAATGGTGATCTCCGCCTGGTGCTGTTGGTGCCAGTCCAGCATCTCGTGGTAATTCATCTTGTAGATCTGGTCTCCGTAGAGGATCAGAGTCAGGTTCGCCGCTTCGGCTTCGATGCTCTGAAAATTTTGGAAGACCGCGTCCGCCGTCCCCTGGTACCAGTCTTCGGATACGCGCTTCATGGGCGGGAGCACTTCGATGTACTCGCCCAACTCCGCCGATAGAATGTTCCAGCCGTCGCGGATGTGGCGCACCAGTTCCAGCGATTTGTACTGTGTTAGGATTAAAACTCGACGAACGTTGGAATTAATACAGTTGGATAGTGTGAAATCAATGATTCGATAAGCGCCTCCGAAGGGCACCCCCGGCTTGGCGGTGTCCCGCGTCAGCGGATACAGGCGCTCGCCGGCGCCCCCCGCCAGGAGAATCGCTAAGACATTTTCCATTTCACTGCAAGTCCATGAAAAGAAAGGTCATCCAGATATTTTTACCGGTTGGTTCGAACGGCATTCTAAAATTTAGGCTTGACTTTATTTGTCAACCACCTATGATATCAGTACCTTCTGTGCGATGTGTAGGAGTTTTTGGGGCCGGGCCCCACTCCCCACCCGCGCATGGGAATTTTGGTCTAGTGGGGAGGTGTATTTCGTTTGGCTGAAGTAAAGCTTCAGGAGGGCGAAACGTTGGAAAACGCCCTTCGCCGCTTCAAGAGAAAGGTCCAGCAGGAGGACATCATCAAGGAGGTCAAGCGGCACTCCTATTACTTGAAGCCTGGTGAGAAGCGCCGGGCCAAGCAGGCGCTGGCCCGAAAACGAAACCGGAAGAAATCACGCCGGGAGATTGAGTAACGCGGTGGCGGGGTGGAAACCCCGCCGCCTTATCCGACCATAGTTCAGGTTGATGGCGGGGCAGGGTGGCCTATGCCGGAGTTTCAGGATCGCGTCCTCAAGTGTGTAGACTGCGGAGCAGATTTCGTTTTCACAGCGGGAGAACAGCACTTCTTCCACGACAAGAACTTCAAGAACGAGCCCAAGCGCTGTAAGGCTTGCAAGACCAAACGGCAGGGATCGCCGGGATCGGGTTTTGCCAAGGCGGAAACCATGACCACCTGCTCCCAATGCGGCCGGGAAACCACGGTGCCCTTTAAGCCCACTCAAGGCCGGCCGGTTTATTGCCGCGAGTGCTTCTTGAGCCGTAAGGCCTCCCCGGCGGCCGCGGGGGGAAGCTAGCATCTGAGCGGTTGCCGGCGCTGCTCACTTCTTGTGCAGCGCCTTATGCTTCCTGGCCCAGTCTTCCTTCACCACTTGCCGCGCGCGCCCCAGCGCCAGCGCGTCGGGCGGCACCGGCTCCGTCACCACCGAGCCCGCGCCCACGTACGCGCCCGCACCGATCTCGATCGGCGCCACCAAAGTCGTGTTGCTCCCTATAAACGCGCCGGCGCCGATTTTCGTGGCGTGCTTGCGCAGGCCGTCGTAGTTGCAGGTGATGGTGCCGGCGCCCACGTTCACATCCGCCCCGATCCGCGCATCGCCCAGATACGCCAGGTGATTAGCCTTGGCGCGCGCGCCCATGCGCGTCTTTTTCAGCTCCACGAAGTTGCCGATGTGCGCGCCTTCCTCCACCAGGTTTTCCATGCGCAGCCGGGCGAACGGCCCGGCATGCACGCCACGCTCCAGCCGCGATGTGGCCACGATGGTGAACGGGCCGATTTCGACGCCGTCCGCCAGCTCCGAATCCCGCACGATCGAGCAGGCGCCGATCCGGCAGTCCGCGCCGATTACGGTCTTGCCCAGAACCTGCGCGAACGGCTCGATCACCGTATCCATCCCGATGCGCACGTCCGCGTCGATTACCACGGTCTCGGGCTGCTCGATGGTGACGCCGCCCAGCATGAGTTCCCGCCGCTTGCGCTGGCGCAGGATGGCGTCCACTTTCGCCAGCTCCACGCGATCGTTGATCCCCAGCGCTTCGGTCGGATCGTCGATCTGCGCCGCTTCCACGTAATGCCCCGCCCGGTTCAGGATTTCCACCATGTCGGTGAGGTAATACTCGCCGGCCGGGTTGTCCGGCCGGATCTCGTCCACGTGCTTCCAGAACAGGTCCGCGCGGTAACAGTAGATCCCCATGTTGGCTTCGCGGATGGCCAGCTCGTCCGGCGTGGCGGCCTTCTGCTCGACGATCCTCATTACCTGCCGGGCCCCGAGGGCACCCCCCCCGCGAATCACGCGGCCGTAGCCGGTCGCGTCGTCCATCATGGCGCTCAGCAGGACGCCCGCCGCTTGGGGGTGCCCTTGGGCCCGGCCGCCGCTTGCACCAACCGCTCCAGGGTTTCCGCGCGCAGCAGGGGGCCGTCGCCGTAAAGGATGGCCAGGTAGCCCTCGATCCCGGCGAGCGCTTCCCGCCCCACCATCAACGCATGACCCGTGCCCTTCTGCTCTTTCTGCTCGATGAATCCGATCCCGGACCCAAAGGGCGCCCCCGCCACGGCCTTTCGCACCTCTTCGGCCTGGTATCCCACCACCACGAATATGCGCTCCGGCGGCGCCAGCTTCAGGGCGGTCTCTACCACGTATTCGATCAACGCTCTGCCGCCCGCGCGGTGCAGCACCTTGGCCTGGCGCGATTTCATGCGCGTGCCCAGCCCGGCGGCGAGAATCACAACTGTCACGGGAATCTGCATCAACTCTATTATGACTGGCCGCTCTTGCGCCGTCTGCCTTCTTGCGCCAGTTTCACCACCACCGCGGCTGTGGCGCCGGGATCGTGCCGCGCCTTGCCGGTATGGTGCGCCAGGTTGCCGGCCATCACCTTCAGCCCCATCTGGTAAATGGCGTCGACGTCGTTTTCCACCGGCAGCGCCGCTTCTTTGGCGTAGCGCTTCTTCACCGCCGACGGAATCGGCCGGATGTTGACCACGGCGTAATCCAGAAATTTCCCGCCCGCGTGCTGGTGGACCGCGCGGATGTGGTCGGAAGCCCGGAAATTCGTGGTTTCGCCCGGCTGCCACATCAGGTTCACGAAGTATGCCTTGATGGCCGCCGACCGGCGGATGGCCGAGGGAATCCCTTCCACCAGCAGGTTCGGAATCACGCTGGTGAACAGCGACCCCGGCCCCAGCGTGATGGCGTCCGCCTCGGCGATGGCGCGCAATGCCGCCTCCAGCGGCCGTACCTTGCGCGGTATCAGGCGAATGCGCTTGATCCTCTGCCGGCTGCGGCTGATGCGGGTCTCTCCCACCACCCGCACGCCGTTCGCCAGCGTGGCTTCCAGCGCCACCTTCGAGGTGGTCGAGGGATAGATGCGGCCCGCGATTTTGAGCACTTCCGAAGAAGCTCTTACCGCGTCCGGAAATTCACCCATGATCTGCGTCAGGGCCGTCAGAAACAGGTTGCCGAAGCTGTGTCCCTTGAGCCCGCGGCCGGACTGAAAGCGGTACTGGAATAGCCGGGAAAGCAGGGCTGAATCCTCGCTCAGCGCCACCATGCAGTTGCGGATGTCGCCCGGCGGCGGCACGTCGAATTCCCGGCGCAAGCGGCCGGAGCTGCCGCCATCGTCAGTCACCGTGACGATGGCCGTGATATCGACCGCCGGCGCCGCCGGGCCGGCCGGCCTGGCGCGATGCTTCAACCCATCCAGAACCGCCGACAACCCCGAGCCTCCGCCGATCGCGACCACGCGGAGTGGTGAGGTGTCTTCCATGGAACCCAGCCCCGTCTCCTTTACCAGCCCTTCCTCTCCGGATACAGCAGCACGTCGAACGGCGGCTGATTGGCAAGCGGCGCAAAGTCCGCGTCCTGCCGGGCCATGATGCGGTTGCGCGGCTCCAACTCGATGGCGCGCTTCATATTCTCATGCGCGCCCGCCAGGTCGCCCCCCAGCGCCTGCGCCAGGGCCAGCGCGTAATAGATGTGGTCCGCTCCCGGCGCAAGCTGGAGCGCCCGTTCCAGGTGCGCGCGCGCTTCCGCCACGTTACGCGCGTTGAGCTGCGCCACCCCGTAGGTGTAGTAATCCTCCGCCGAGCGCAGGTCCGGCGCCGCCTGTTCCAGACGCCGGTCGCACATCGCCGCATGCAACTGCGCGCGGTGCGCCACGTCGCGCACGGGTCCTTCCGCCGCCTGCAAAAAAAATCCCCGGGCCCGCCTTAGATCGCGCGCGTGAAACAGTTTCATGGCGGCCTCGAAGCTGCCGAGCTGCTTCTCGGGACTCTGCGGCTGCGCCACCGCCGTTGTACCCTCGGGTTCCGAGGCTCTCGGCATCTTGGAGGTCTCCGGTTTCGTCATTCGCCTGGCGGTTCTGGAAGCGGAACTCTTCTTCGTCTCAGGCATGATAGCCAGCCCAGTTCTGGCACGTCGAACGATAAGCGTTTATACCAGACCGCGCCCTGTCTCCGCAACCGCTACCCCAAGCCCGCTTCCCGCAAAAACCGCGCGGATTCCTCGGGCGGCGTCGGATTGATATAGAACCCCGTCCCCCATTCGAATCCCGCCACCTTGGTCAGCTTGGGCATGATCTCCAGGTGCCAGTGGTAGTGCGCCAGCGGCGCTTCCTGCACGGGCGCGCTGTGCACGATGAAATTGTACGCCGGCCGCTCCAGCGCCTTCTCGACTTTGCGCATGGTCGAACGCAAGACCCAGGCCAGGTTTTGAAACGTGGCAACGTCCGAGTCCTCGAAGTGCGATTGGTGCAGCTTCGGCAGAATCCACGTCTCGAAGGGAAATCGGGGCGCGTAGGGCTCGATCACCGTGAACCGCTCCGTCTCCATCACTAACCGCACCCCCGCAGTGCTCTCCTCCCGGATGATGTCGCAGAAGATGCAGCGCTCCTTCAAGTCGTAGAATCGCTTGCTGGCCTCCACCTCTTCCATGACTCGCTTGGGAATAACCGGCAGCGCGATGAGTTGGGAATGCGGATGCTCCAGCGATGCCCCCGCCGCCTCGCCATAGTTCTTGAACAGCAGAATGTAGCGGAACCGCCGGTCTTTCTTCAGATCGTTGACCCGGTCGCGGAAGGCCCACAGCACCTCTTCAATTTGCCGCTCCGGCATGTCGCCCAGCGTCATGGCGTGATCGGGAGTCTCGATGATCACCTCGTGCGCGCCGATGCCGTTCATCTTGTCGTACATGCCTTCGCCCTGGCGGTTGAGATCGCCTTCGATCCCCAGCACCGGGAACTTGTTGGCCACCACGCGCACGCGCCAGCCTGGCTCGTTGGGCCCGCCGCTGTTGCGGTAGGCCAGAATCTCCGGCGGCGTCTTGTGCTCGTGGCCATAGTCGAATGGGCAGACGCCCGAGGTGGCAGGCGGAACCGGCTGCCGGATGAAATCGCTGGGGCGTTTGGCGCGTTCGGTGGCTATGATGACCCATCGCCCCGTGATAGGGTCCTTACGTAATTCGGGCAATTGGAGAGACTCCTCCGAAATTAGCAGCAGGATTCAGCAACAGATGATTATAGCGTGAGAGCGCGGCCACCCTCAGGTTTTGCGGAATGCGTCCCGGATCCACTCGATACGCATCGGTCTCTCGTCGAGCACCACGTTGACGATGTCGAAGCGCACGCGCTCCCATTCCACGCCGGCGCGCCGCGCATAGTCACGGGCCGCGCGCCGCAGGTGCTGTTGCTTCTCGGCATCCACCGCCCGTTCCGGTTCGCCGAACTCGGCGCTGGCGCGCGTCTTCACTTCCACGAACACCAGGGTGCCCCCGTGCCACGCCACCAGGTCGATCTCTCCCCCGCCCGACCGCGGCCGGTAATTCCGCGCCACAATCGTGCAGCCGCGGCGGCGCAGGTGCCGGTGCGCCAGGTCTTCCCCCACTCGTCCATGGTTGTCTTTGAGCCAGCGACGCCGGACGGCGTCCGCCATGCGATAGATCAGCCCGATCACTTCACAACTTCGAACTCGAACTCCATGGCCTTCCCGCGCACCACATAGCACAGGTAGTACTCCCAAAAGCGCCGGTAGCGCGGAAAGCGGTTGACCAGCAGTTCGAACCCGAGCCACCTCCAGAAAGACAGTAGCTTTACCCGCACGAAAATCTCGCGAAATTTCACCTTCGAGTAATAGCCGAACCCGCCGTGGTCCTCGCCGAAGTAGCGAAAGCTGAAGCTGTTCAGGTGGCTTTTGTGGGTGGGGTCGCAGAACGAGCTGAAATCCGTGTAGTGCGGCGTCTCGATGCGCACCGTGCCGCCCGCGCGCACCAGACGGTGAAACTCCTCCATGGTGCGCATCACGTCGTTCACGTGCTCGATTACATGGATGGCGGTCAGCCGGTCGAACGAGCTGTCGGCGAACGGGTACGGGAACCGGTCCAGGTCCGCCAGGACGTCGGCGCGGCTGCCGGGATTCCGGTCGATTCCGATGGCGCCAGGCTGCTTGTGGATCCCACAGCCGACGTCGAGGGTTTTTATCTGAGGCACTCTTCCAGCGTCTCCACGGCGAAATCGCACTGGTCGCGCGTAACCACCAGCGGCGGGCACAGCCGGATCGCGTTGTCGCCCGCGCCCAGCACCAGCAAGCCGCGTTCGAACGCCTGGCGCAACACCCGGTCGCGAAGCTCGGGCGCCTTTTCCTTGGTCCGTTGGTCGCGCACCAGCTCGATCCCGATCATCAGTCCCAGCCCGCGCACTTCCCCCACGTGGGGAAACCGCGCCGGCCACTCGCGCATCCGGTCCATGAGATGCGCCCCCATGCGCGCGGCGTTTTCCATGAGACTTTCTTCCAGGAGAGCAATCGTCGTCAGCGCCGCCGCGCAGCATACCGGGTTGCCTCCGAACGTGGAAGCATGCGCGCCCGGCGGCCACGTCATCAGGTCCGCGCGCGCCACCGTGGCCCCCAGCGGCATCCCGCTGGCGATTCCCTTGGCCACGGCCAAAATGTCCGGCACGGCGCCGAAATGCTCCGCCGCCCACATCCTGCCAGTCCGGCCCATCCCCGACTGTACCTCGTCGAAAATCAGAAGAATACCATTTTGTCCGGCCACGCGCGCCAGCTCGTCGAAAAACTTCTTCGGAGGCACCGCGTACCCGCCCTCGCCCAGCACCGGCTCCATTACGATGGCGGCGATTTCGTCCGGCGGCGCGATGGTCTTCAAGAGCATGTCTTCGATGTGCTTCACGCATTCCACCGCGCACCCCTCCGGTTGCCGGCCGAACGGGCACCGGTAACAGTACGGGTACGGCGCGTGCACCACGCCCGGCAGCAGCGGGCCGAAGCCGGCCCTCTGCGCGGCCTTGCTCGCCGTGAGCGAGAGCGCCCCCAGGGTGCGCCCGTGAAAACAACCGAAGAAAGCGATGATCTTGTCGCGCCCGGTGGCGTAGCGCGCCAGCTTGATCGATCCCTCGATGGCCTCCGCCCCCGAGTTCCCGAACGAAACCCGCCGTGCCGCGCTACCAGGTGCGATCTCCGCCAGTTTCTCCGCCAGCGCCGCCAGCTCCTCGTAATAGAAATCCGTGCCCGACATGTGGATCAGCCGCGCCGCCTGCTTCTGGATAGCCTCCACCACGCGTGGATGGCAATGCCCCGTCGCCACGACCGCGATGCCGGCGCTGAAATCCAGAAAGCGGTTGCCATCCACGTCCTCGATCGTGGCGCCCTCGCCGCGCTCCACCACCAGCGGATAGCTGCGCGTGTACGACGGTGACACCACCCGCGCATCGCGTTCAATGATGGCCCGCGCGCGCGGACCCGGAAGGGGACCGATCAGTTTCGGAAGACCGCCCATACCAATCTCCTGTTTAGTTATAAGGGTTGGTGACCTGCGCGCCGGAAAGGCGCGCGCCGCAAGGAGCGGTTTTGAGCTAATCGGAGCCGAACAGGGCCGGCCGGCTGGTGGAGGGCGTACACTGCATGACCTTATTGTACGCCGAACACCCGCGCGAAGATCTTGTCCACGTTCCTTAGTTGCCGTTCCAGCGAAAATGCCTCGGCGATCTGCTCCGGCGTCAGCACGGCGCGGATTTCCGGGTCCGCCTCGATGGCCGCGCGGAAATCGCCCTCTTGCTCCCAGGCGCGCATGGCGTGCCCCTGCACAATGCGGTAGGCCTGCTCGCGCAGCATGCCCGCGGCCGCCAGATCCAGCAGTAACTGGCCGGAATAAATGAGGCCGCGCGTCATCTCCAGATTGCGCCGCATGCGTTCGGGATAGACCATCAGCTTGTCCACAAGCTGCGTGGTCTTGTCCAGCAGGTAATCCGCCAGGATGGTGGAATCCGGCAGAATCACGCGCTCCACCGAGGAGTGCGAGATGTCGCGCTCGTGCCACAGCGCGATATCCTCGAAGGCCGCCTGCGCGTTGGCCCGCACCACCCGCGCCAGGCCGCAGATCTGCTCCGAGGTCACCGGGTTGCGCTTGTGCGGCATGGCCGAGCTGCCCTTCTGTCCGCGCGCGAAGTATTCCTCGGCCTCGCGCACTTCGGTCCGTTGCAGGTGCCGCACCTCGAGCGCGATCTTCTCGCACAGCGCGGCCACCAGCGCCAGCGTGGCCACGAAGTTGGCGTGACGGTCGCGCTGGATCACCTGCGAGGCCGCCAGCGCCGGCCGCAGATTCAGCCGCGCGCAGATAAGCTCCTCCACTTCCGGACCGATGTGCGCGAACGTCCCCACCGCGCCCGAAATCTTCCCCACGCGCACGTCTTCGGCCGCGGCCTTGAGACGCCGCCGATTGCGTCCGGCCTCCTCGTACCAGATGGCCAGCTTCAGCCCGAAGGTAATCGGCTCCGCGTGTACGCCGTGCGTGCGGCCGACCTGTGGCTTGTGCTGGAATTCCAGCGCGCGGCGTTTCAGCACGGCGCGCAGGCTCTCCAGGCCGCCCAGCAGAATGCCCGACGCTTGCTCGAGCAGCAGCGCCTGCGCCGTGTCCACCACGTCGTTCGACGTCAGCCCGTAATGCAGCCAGCGCGAGGCATCGCCATGCCCGGCCTTCGCCATGGTTTCGGCCACGGCGGTGGTGAAGGCGATCACGTCGTGCTTCACTTCCTTCTCGATCTCGAGAATCCGCCCAGCGTCGAACCCCGCGTGCGCGCGCAGCTCCCGCGCCGCCTCCGCCGGCACGATGCCCAACTCGGCCAGGGCCTCCGAGGCCGCCAGCTCCACTTCCAGCCATTGCTGATACTTGTTCTGGTCGCTCCAGATCCGGCCCATTTCGGGCCGCGTATATCGGGGAATCATGGTGAACTCAGTATTGAAACACTTCCGTCGGGCTACGCTGCTGCGCGATGGAGAGGCGCGTCGTCAGCCCACGCTGCTCCAGCGTCTGGGTGGCGATCATCCGCACGATCGCCGGGTGGTTGTTCTGCTCGCTCAGATGCCCCAGCACCAGGTTGGATGTCGAGGAGTCCAGGCCCTCGATCAGATAGTCCGACATCCCCAGGTTCGAGAGGTGCCCCACCCGGCTCATGACGCGCTGCTTCACGCTCCAGGGGTAGGGACCGACTTTCAGCATGTCGAGATCGTGATTCGATTCGAGCAGCAGCAAGTCCGTGCGCCGCAGGTGAAACTTGACGGATACCGGAATGTAGCCCAGGTCCGTGACCACGCCGATGCGCACGCCTTGAGCGGCGAAACAGAAGCCCACCGGGTCCACGGCGTCGTGCGGGATGCCGAAGCTTTGGACTTCGATATCGCCAATCTGGAAATCTGCGCCCGACTGAAACATCTCAAGGCGCGGGGGCTCGGTCTCGCCCCAGTCGATCTCCGGTGCGGCCAGGTGCGTCAGGTAGATAACCGCGCGGACGTCCCGGTTACGGGCCAGCACCGGCAGCCCCGCGACATGATCGGAATGCTCGTGGGTGATGAGGATGGCATCGATGCGGCTGAGATCCTCGCCGATGGCCGCCAGCCGCCCGCGAAGCTCCCTCATGCTCAGCCCGGCGTCCACCAGGATGCGCGTATTTTCGGTGGCCAGCAGCGCGGCGTTCCCGGAACTGCCGCTTGCCAGCACGCAGAACTTAACCGTGCCCGCCTCCTTCGACTCTTCAGAATACACCCAAGAAGGTTCCGGCATACCTCCTCTTCGTGCGATAGTGTCTTTTATGACATGGCGCATCCCCACACTCTCTCTGGCTCTGCTTGCGGCCGGTGCCTGCTACGCAGCCGATTCGCCAAACCTGGCGGACCAGTACCGCCCGGTGGCCGACAAGCTCATTGACGCGGCGCTGGCCGATACCGAAGGCTACGACCGGCTGGCCTACCTGTGCTATCGCATCGGCAGCCGCCTGAGCGGTTCCGCGGCGCTTGAGCAGGCCATCGCGTGGTCGGCGGAACAGATGAAGGCCGCCGGCCTCGGCAACGTCCAGGTCATCCCCGCCAAAGTGCCGCACTGGGTGCGGGGCGGCGAATCGGGCCGGATCCTCGCGCCGCTCGACAAGCCCCTTCACATGCTGGGCCTGGGGATGAGCGTGGGCACTCCCGCGGGCGGAATTACCGCGGACGTGGTGGCGGTCTCGAGCTTTGACGAACTCGCCAGGCTGGGCCGCGAGAAAGTGCAGGGCAAGATCGTGGTCTATAACGAGCCCTTCACCGGTTATGGCCCGACCCGGATGTATCGCTCGTCGGGCGCGTCCCGCGCGGCCGCTCTCGGCGCCGCGGCGGCGCTGGTCCGCTCCGCCACGCCCCTCGCCATGCAAGTTCCGCACACCGGCGAGATGAGCTATGACGATAGCCAGCCCAAGATCCCGGCCGCCGCCCTGTCTCTGGAAGATGCCATGATGATCGCCCGCCTCTATGCCGACGGCGTCCCGGTGAAGGTGCATATTGAGATGGGCGCGCACATGGAGCCGGATGCCGATAGCGGCGATGTGATCGGCGAGATCCCCGGCCGCGAAAAGCCCGAAGAGGTCGTGGTGATCGGCGGCCATATCGATTCCTGGGACGTGGGGCAGGGCGCGCAGGACGATGGGGCGTCCATCATGGCTTGTTTGCAGGCGCTGGCCTTGATGAATAAGCTGGGCCTTCAGCCGCGGCGCACCATTCGCGTGGTGTTCTGGGTGAACGAAGAGAACGGCGGCCGCGGCGGCGAAGCCTACCGGGCATTTGTCGGAGACCGGATCAAAGACCACGTGGCCGCCATCGAGATGGACGGCGGGGCCGAAGCGCCGCGCGGGTTCGGCGCCGGCGCCGACCAGAATTCGCTCGAAATGCTCAAGCAGATCGGAAAACTGCTCGAGCGCGTCGGCGCCGGCGAGATCACCGGCGGAGGCGGCGGCGCGGATATCATGCCCCTCGTCCGCGATGGCGTGCCCGGCCTTTCCGAGCGCACCGTGGGCACGCATTACTTCGACTGGCATCACTCCGAGGCGGATACTCTCGACAAGGTGGACCCCCAGGATTTTCGCAAGAACATGGCCGCCCTGGCGGTGATGGGCTATGTGCTGGCCGACATGCCCGGCCGCATCGCCGCCGGTGGCGGGGGAAGACGCGGGCAATAGCCCAAATGATATTCTCGTAGCAGAGGGCTCGGATGGCTGTGGGGAGGGTATTGCGGCGGTTGGGATGCGGCCTTACCGTTCTGGGCGCGTTGTATGCCTTCCAGCGCCCGTTCCGCCAGTTCAACGGCGTCGAGTACGCCATCGGCGACATCCCCATGCCGCCCGACTGGCAGGAGAAGACCGAGTGGGCCTTCGCCCGCTTGATGTTTCCGCCCGGCCCTCTGAACGGCTATCGCAACCGCGACCTCGACTGGCACGTGGGCGTCTCCCTCTGGACGCAGGATTTTCCGCGCGCCGACCGCCACTTCTCGCAGGCCATGCGCCGTCTGACCCGCATTCATGTGCGCTCTGTCGAGCAACCGGTCAACCTGGACGAGGGCGACGCTTACGATTGGCCCTGGCTCTACGCCGTCCAGGTGGGTGAATGGGGCCTCACCGGCCAGCAGGCCCGTGCGCTTCGCGAGTACCTGCTGCGCGGCGGATTCTTCATGGCCGACGATTTCCACGGGGCCGCCGAGTGGAGCGAGTTCGAAACCCGCATCCGGCGCGCTTTCCCCGACCGGCCCATCGTCGACATCCCCGACGACGACCCCATCTTCCACACGGTCTACGATCTGACCGACCGCTACCAGGTTCCGGGCCAGGCCCACCTGAGAGTGGGCTACAAGTATGCCGACGGCAAAGGAGCCCACTGGCGCGGCATTTACGACGACCAGGGCCGCGTCATGGTGGCCATCTCTTTCAACTCCGATCTCGGCGATGCCTGGGAGTGGGCGGACGATCCGTGGTATCCAGCGAAGTTCTCCGACCTGGCCATACGCCTCGGCGTCAACTATGTGGTTTACGCCATGACGCACTAACGTTCCGCCGGTTTTCGCCTCTTCCGCCACCACGCCTGCAAGAAATAAACCGCGAAGCCGGCGCCCATGATGATCCAGAAATGCGCCAGGCGCAGAGTCACATCGTATACCGCCATTCCAATGGCCAGGCCCCACATGCAGGTTTCCCCGACGAAGCCATCCACCCAGTTGGGCCGGCCCGCACCGGCTGGAACGCGCGGGCGCCAGGAAGGCCAGAGCCGCGGGACCGCCTCAAAATACCTGCGATAGCTGTCGCCGTGCGATTCCAGCAGGCTCGCCTCCTCGCGCAGGATCAAACGGTAGACGAACGGGACGGTGGCGGCCACCAGGAAAAGACAGCCCGTCCGGCTGGCCATCGGCCCCATTCCTAAGGCCAGCAAAATATTCCCCAGGTAAAGCGGGTTGCGGACGCGCCGGTAAGGCCCATCGGCCACCAGGCGGTCGGAGTGCAGGTGACTGTCGTGGACCACCGAGCTGTGCAGGTAGGCCTCGGCCCACGACCGCACCAACACCGCCAGGGTGACGAGCAAGACGCCCACGGCGAGAATCGCCCGTATCCATGGCATCGCCAGCGGCGAATTCAGGCTGCCCAGCATCATGCGCGCCAGGGCCACCGACATGTTCGTGTGGTCGAATACGTAGCAACTGAATCCCACGAAGTAAGTTCCGCAGATGATCCAGAAGCGCTGTTGAAATTCGAATTCCGTGGCGCGCCAACTCATTTCCCGGCGGCCTTCGGAAAATCGTTGAAGTGCAGAATGGCGTTGGCGAGCATATTGAACTCGCCCAGATTCTGCCAGCGGTAACAGGGGTTGGTGGCGAACAGCACCACCCGTCCCTGGCCGGTGGGAACGTCGGCAATCGCCGGACGCCCCCTGGTTTCCGCCACGCCCTTCATGAGCCCGCTGAGCACCGACTTATCGGTGCCCGGAAATTGCATCAGCACCCACTGGTTGCGCTCTTCCTCCGGCACCCGCAGCAGCGGACCATTGGCGTACCGCACGGGCACCAGTTTCTCGGAATAACCGTAGAAGATGGGGTGCGACGGCTTGACGATCTCCGCCTCCACCATCGGCCCGGGAGCGTAGAACTGCGCCGACGGGCGCGCTGCGTCCACCGTCCGCGTGATACCGAACTCCGCGGGCAGGAAACTGGCGGCGCCCAGCGTGATGAGCACGCCGCCCTGGTTCACGAACTTCTCGAGCTCCACCACTCCCGACAGTCCCATGCCACCGGTGATGTCCTCGGATTCCCCATATTCGCCCAGGCTGGGGAACTGCGGGGTCTTGGTATAAGCCAGCGGCGTGCCTTTTGACTCGATGTCAAACACCAGAGACTTGGCGCCCCCGCGGCCCTGGCTCGGAATCACAATGACGTTGTAGGAATCCCGTAGATTGCCCTTGCGAACCCGCTCCTTATAGATCAGGTCGTAGCCCACCTCGAAATAGTCGAAGGCGTAGCGCACCCAGCCCACGTCTTGCGTGCTGCCCCAGGTGCTGAAGACCGCCAGGCGCGGCAGGTCCACCGCGTGTTTCGCAACGTTGGGCGCCTGCGCCAGCGCGACCGCCTGGAGGCCCAGCTTTTCAATATCGCCTTTCACCCGCGGACTCGACTCGACCAGCAGAGACCCCGCCGGCAGTTCCGTATCGCCGGCCTTGAATGGCTGTTCGATGGCTTCGAACTTCAGGTCCTTCAACCGGTACCGCAGCGTCACCAGGGAGTTCGCGCCATTGTCGAGAACCGCCAGCAACGAGCCATCGCCCTTCACCGTGCCAGTGATGCTGAGCCTATCGACGGGCTGAACCGGCGCGTCCAGAATCCGCTTATCGGCCGTTTCCACCACCTGGGCGTGACTCATCAGGCCCATGGTCCAGGCGGTATCGTCGTAAGTGCGCAGGTTGGCATCCGGATACTGCTGTTTTTCGAGCAGGATCTTCGCCAGCCGCCCGTACGGCTGGTCGCGCTTCACCAGGAACGATCCCGCCGGGAACGCGCCTTCCTGAAGTTTCACTTCCGCCGCGGCCCGGCCCACTTCGATGCCCTGGAGGCGCAGCACGTTCACAATGAAGGCCACGCGCGTCATGTCGCGCTGCCCGGCCGGGATCACGTACCCGAACGGCGCCTCCCTCTTTCCCGATTCGATCGAATTGCGACTTTTGTCATAGAAGTTCTCAAGTACCGTCTTCGAGAATCCCGCGGTCAGCTCCAGGGCCGAAAGCACTCCCGTCTCCATGTAGTTGACGTTGTTGCGCATGGACCACACCACCTCTTTGTACGGCGGCAGAGGCCGGTACCATTCGCGCGTGGTCATGCTGGCGCCGCCCCGTCCGCCTTCCCCCTCCGGCGCGTCCACCCGGCGCTTCATGGTGTTGGCGCCCCCGTTTCCGAATGTTTCGTACATGCGCAGAATGCCGTTGTGGTTCGAGGACATGTACCCCAGATAGCCGGGCGACCACATGTCTACGAAGGCGTGCGTCCACACGCCCGGCATCCCGTAGCCGATCATCTTGGTCATCTCGAAATTCGAGAACCACGGCATCTCCGCGTAGAGGATCGGGTCCAGCGTCGGGTTTTGCGGCGCCTGGCCGCTGAAGGTGTACAGGAACGGTTCGGATTCGTGCAGGTCGTGCATGATGGGCGGGTGCCATTCCAGGTAGAACTTCAGCCAGTTGCGCATGGTCTCTTGCGAGTAGTTGATGTCGCGGTTGTTGTCGTGGTAGATGTACTTGCCCCAATAGGGCGGCCCGGCCACGCGGTCCGTCTCGCTTTCCTCGCCCAGCTTGTGCCGGTAATACCAGTCCACATACCGGTCGCGCCCGTCGGGTTCGGCCACCGCGCCGATCATGACGACGACGTTGCGCCTGATCTGGTCGAACAACGGCGATTCCTCCACCGCCAAGCGGTAGGCCAGCTCCATCAGCATTTCCGGAGGTCCGGTCTCGGCGCTGTGCAGGCCGCCGGTGAACATGTAGATAGGCTTGGCTTGCGCGATGATGCGCCGGGCCTCCGGTTCGTCCATGCCGCGTGGGTCGGCCAGCCTGGCCAGGTAGCCTTTGTAAACGTCGAGATTGCGGATGGTATCTTCGTCGGCAACCGCCACCACAATGCACTCGCGGCCTTCGTCGGTCACCCCCGCCGGCAGCACCTTGACGCGTTTCGAAGCCGCGGCCAGCGCGCGATAGAAACGGCCAATGTCGCTCACGTGCGTGAGTTTCTTGGGCGCTCCGATGTGATAACCCAGCACGTCCTTGGGACTCGGCACACCGGCCACCTTGGGCAGGTGATCCACCAGCGGGCTCATGAATTCCGGACGAGTGGTCCATTCCTTCACCAATTTGGCGAACTCCTCGTCTTGAGGCTGCGCCGCCATGGCGAAGCCGGCAGCCACAACCGATAATGCGATAACTCGCGCGACCTTCATGTTGTTCTCCATCTCAACGCTTCGGCAGGGCAATCGTGATATTACGGTACTTCATCCCGCCCGTGTGATCGCCCTGGATATAGATCGGGCCGGGTTGGGCCTCGTTCGAGTCCAGGGCGCCGCCGGTGATTCCGGGAATCTCCCGGTGGTCGATGGTGGTGACGCCGTTGCGAACCACCGTCACCATGCGTCCCACCAGCGTAACGTCGAAGCTCTCCCATGTGCCCGGCTTGCGTGGCAACTGGGCCGCCGGAGCGATAAACCCGTAGATGGACCCCACCCGGTGAAATTCATCGTTGGCGCTTAGCGGTTCATACTCCACCTGGACTTCATAGCGCCCCCGCAGATACACGCCGCTGTTGCCGCCATCCGGGCAGTTGAATTCGATGTGCAGCTTGAAATCGTCGAACTTCCGTGTGGTTTTGATATTGGCGCCTTTCTCGGTGTTCAGGAGTGTTCCGTCCTGCGCCACCCAGTGGTTGTTGGAACCCGTGGTCGGCTCCCATCCGTTCAGGTCTTTTCCATCGAACAGCGGCTCCGGATTGGCCCATGCTTGGGGCGGCTCGCGTTTCAGTTCGGGCGCGCGCACTCCCGCCAACTGGCTCACCGCATTGCCGCGTTTCTGAACGCCGCTGAGTTTGTCGCCCTTCACATCCAGTGCCCAGGTGAGCGCAGGTCCCTTGGCGTCCGCTGCGGACACAGTGAGGGCCAGGTGCGCCCCATTCAGCTTTACGTCGGCCGCCGGGTGCACGCTACCGCTGCGCGGCTGGATGCGGACCTCCGGTTTTCCACCCTTTTCCACCAGTTCCATCCAGCCAGGGTACGACTCTTTGGG
Organism: Bryobacterales bacterium; assembly: GCA_963768385.1. Classification (GTDB taxonomy): domain Bacteria; phylum Acidobacteriota; class Terriglobia; order Bryobacterales; family Bryobacteraceae; genus Fen-178. Next base: position 205,218 of record CAVYHQ010000006.1, on the reverse strand, counting down.
CGTGGTTACCGTCATATCCCATCGACCGGCAAACGGGCTGGCCGCCTCTGCAGACAGAGCCGGAGCCAGGAGAGCCGCCGCAAAAACGAGTAGACTGCGGAGTTGTTTCATCTCAGCATTAGTGTATCCGACCCGGATTTCTTGCGGAGCCCCGCCGCGCCATCACATACTGGTTTACATGCGGACCGGTCGCATGCTGACGGCGGTTGCGGGATGCGCGCTAGTGGTGTGCACGCTCTGCGCACAGCGGCCCTTTCGCGAGTACCCGGCCTGGGAGTACAACAATTTTCCCATCCCGCCGGACTATAACCAGCCGGGCGAGTGGACCTTCGCCCGTCTCATGTACCCCACCTACCACATCCCCATCGACTGGCAGTTCCGCGGCTTGGACTGGACCCACGGCAACACCAACTGGACCATCGATTACCCCCGCTCCGACCGCCACCTGGCCGCCGCCGTCCGGCGTCTCACCCGCATTCAAACCCGCTCCGCCGAGCAGCCCATCAACCTCGACGAGGACGACGACGTCTTCAACTATCCCTGGCTGTATGCCGTCGAGGTGGGCCACTGGGAACTGACCGATTCCCAGATCGCCAAGTTCCGCGAGTTCCTTCTGCGCGGCGGGTTTTTCATGTGCGACGATTTCCACGGCACCGTGGAATGGTCGGTCTTCATCAACAGCATGAAAAAAGTGTTTCCCGACCGCGCCATTGTGGAACTCCAGAACGCCGACCCCATCTTCCACACCGTGTTCGACCTGGACGACCGCTACCAGGTCCCCGGCATGCAGTACGTGTACAGCCACCGGGTGTACGAAAAGGACGGCACGGCGCCCCGCTGGCGCGGCATCTATGACGACCGCGGCCGCCTCATGGTGGCCATCTGTCACAACATGGATCTAGGCGACTCCTGGGAAAACGCCGACGAACCGCTATATCCGCAACAGTTCTCCGCCCTCGGCATTCGCATCGGCATCAACTACATCATTTACGCCATGACGCATTAGGTGGGGCATGCTTTAGCTTGCCCGCGAATTGCATCCGCCAGAGATGTCTGATAGCTTGATCCTTTCCCCAAGGAACCCCACATGGCACGATTCGCAAGACTCAAAGTCCTGAATAAGATGATCGAGACGGGCATGGTGCCCGTGTTTTACAACGCCGATATCGAGGTCGCCAGGAAGGTCGCGGCGGCGGTCTTCGCCGGTGGCTGCCCGTTGCTCGAGTTCACCAACCGCGGCGACCACGCCTGGGAAGTGTTCACAGAGCTCGAACGGTACTGCGCCAAGGAACTCCCCGCCATGATTCTCGGCGTCGGTTCGGTGGTGGACCCGGGCACCGCCTCGCTCTACATCAACTGTGGCGCCAACTTCGTGGTGGGCCCGATCCTCAACCCCGACGTGGCGCGCGCCTGCAACCGGCGGAAAATCCCGTACTCGCCTGGTTGCGGCAGCGCCAGCGAAATCTCCCAGGCCGAAGAGCTGGGCTGCGAAATCGTGAAGGTGTTCCCCGGCGCCGAGGTCGGCGGCCCCAAGTTCGTCCAGGCGGTCAAGGGACCCTGCCCCTGGGTCTCCATCATGCCCACCGGCGGCGTGGAGAGCACCGAGGCTTCCCTCAAGGCCTGGTTCGGGGCCGGCGTGGCCTGCGTCGGGATGGGTTCCAACCTGGTCACCAAGGAACTCCTCAAGGCCGGCGACTACGCGGGCATCACCGCCAAGGTGAAGGATACGCTGGAGCTGATCCGCCGGATCCGGGGAGGAATGTAACCATGGCCGTGAGCCTCAAACCTCGCGAGCAGTGCCACTGGGACGCGGCCGCGCTGGGTGAGATCATGCTGCGGCTCGACCCCGGCGACGGTCGCATTCGCACCACGCGCTCCTTCCAGGTGTGGGAGGGCGGCGGCGAGTACAACGTGGCCCGCGGCCTGCGCCGCTGCTTCGGCCTGAAGACCACGGTGGTCACCGCCATCGTGGACAACGAGGTCGGCCGTCTGCTGGAGGACCTCATGCTGCAAGGCGGCGTGGATCTCTCACACGTCAAGTGGGTGCCCTTTGACGGCATCGGCCGCGCGGCGCGCGTAGGACTCAACTTCACCGAGAAGGGCTTCGGCGTGCGCGCGGCTGTGGGCTGCTCCGACCGGGCTTGGTCCGCGGCCTCTCAGCTCAAGCCCGGTGACGTGGATTGGAAGCAGCTCTTCCAGGTCGAAGGTGTGCGCTGGTTCCACTGCGGCGGCATCTTCGCGGCCCTGTCGGCCACCACCTCGGAGATCGTGATCGAGGCCATGGAGGCCGCTCGCGCCGCAGGCACGGTGATTTCCTACGATCTGAACTTCCGTCCTTCGCTGTGGAAGTCGCAGGGCGGCACGGCCCGCGCGGTCGAGGTGAATCGCAAGATCGCCTCGCTGGTGGACGTGATGATCGGCAACGAGGAAGACTTCACCGCGGCGCTCGGCTTCCAGGTACCCGGCCTGGACGAGCACATCTCCAATCTGGACCCGGCGAATTTCAAGAAGATGATCGCCGAGGCGGTGAAGATGTACCCGAATTTCCAGGCCGTGGCCACTACCCTGCGCAACGCCAAGACGGCCTCCTTCAACGACTGGGGCGCGATCCTGTGGACCGGCGGCGAATTCTACGAAGCCCCCCTGCGCGAGAACCTCGAGATCTACGACCGGGTCGGCGGCGGCGACAGCTTCGCTTCCGGCCTGGCCTACGGATTCCTGGCTGGCAAGACGCCGCAGCAGGCGGTGGAGTATGGCGCCGCGCACGGCGCTCTGGCCATGACCACACCGGGCGATACCAGCATGGCCACGCTCAAGGAAGTCGAGTCGCTGATGAAGGGTAAAGGCGCCCGCGTGGTCCGCTAAGGTGCCCCGATGAGCGCTATTACCGAGGCTCGCAGAATGGAGTGTGTAGTACACCGCACAGACGCCGGTCTGATACTATCGAGGGCAGTCCGGCTGCCATGGAACCCCAAGGTGGAGCTGCTTTCGAGTTCGGCGCCTTCCGATTCGACCCGGCAGAGCGGGTGCTCTATCGGGGCCCGGAACGCGTTCCGCTGTCCCCGAAAGTAGCTGATACCCTCCTCGTTTTGCTCACGCGCCACGGCCACGTGGTCGAAAAGAACGAACTCATTCAACTCGTTTGGCCCGATACGTTCGTAGAAGAAGGGGGGCTGGCGCGAAACATATCGGCGCTCCGCAAGGCCCTCGGTGACGACGCCGAAGGCTCGCGCCACATCGAGACCATTCCTAAGCGCGGGTACCGGTTCGTAGCGCCAATCGGAAAAACACCGGCTGAGGCGGAAACGGAAGCGGCCCCGCACCGTCCGGGCATCCGGTTTGCCATGGCGGGGACCTTGGCCGCGGCGGCGCTGGTGCTGATCGCGGCCGGCTATCTGATCTCGTTCATGACCCGGCACGATCATGCGGCGCCGCGGGTGAAGTCGATTGCCGTTCTCCCGCTTAAGAACATTTCCGGCGATGCCGCGCAGGACTATTTCGCGGAAGGCATGACGGATGTGATCGCAACCGAGTTGTCCAAAACCGGTTTGCCGGTGATTGCGCCGGCGTCGGTCCGATCCTTGCCGCCAGGCGCGCCCCTAACGGAGATAGGGCGGCAGCTAAAGGTAGGAGCTGTCATTCAGGGGACCATCCTGCGGTCGGGCGACCGGGTGCGCATCAACGCGCAACTGGTTAACATCGGCACGGGGCGATTGCTGTGGGCCGACAGCTATCAGCGCGATCTGCGCGATGTGCTCCGATTACAGGCCGAGGTGGCAGACGCGATCGCGCACCAGACCAGTTCCGAAGCTGCTTCGGGACAGCGGCCGGGCCCCCCCACACGGCTACAGTCCGTTGTCCCCGACGCCTACCAGGCTTACTTGCGGGGACGTTTCTTCTGGAACAAGCGCACCGAGCCGGCGTTGCGAAAGGCCGTCGAGTACTTCAACGAAGCGATTGCGAAAGACGGAAAGTACGCCCCGGCCTATGCGGGGCTGGCCGACTCCTGGTCGCTGCTGGCTTCCAACTCGTACGATGCAGTTCCCCCTCGCGAGGGCATGCCACTGGCGAAAGCCGCCGCCCAACGGGCGTTGGAACTGGACGGCGGGCTGGCTGAGGCGCACACCTCGCTGGCGTACGTGACCATGGTTTACGACTGGGACCTGGAGGGAGCCGAGCGGGAGTTCCAACAAGCGAATCGATACAACCCGGGGTATGCCACGGCCCGGCATTGGCATGCCCACTGCCTGCTGGCCGCCGGGCGATTGGATGAAGCCTCCGCGGAGATGCGGCAAGCGCAGAATCTGGACCCTCTTTCGCTGCCCATCAACACCGGAGTGGGGTGGTGCTCCTACTTCGCCCGGCGCTATGACGATGCCATTAACCAGTACCGCAAGACGCTGGAATTGGAACCGAACTTCGCCCTGGCGCACCAGACCCTGGGCATGGCGCTGGCGCAGAAACACGATTATCCGAAGGCCATTGCGGAGTTTCAGACCGCGCTGACGCTCTCCGGCGGAGCGAGTGCCATCGCCTCGCTCGGATATGCCTATGGGCTGGCTGGATCGAAGGCGGATGCCAGGGCGCAACTGGCACAACTGGTGGAACTCTCTCACCAACGCTATGTCCCAGCCATCTACATGGCCCAAGTCTGTCTGGGACTCAGGGATAGCCAGGGCTTTTCATCCTGGCTATCTAAAGCGCGGGAAGAACGGTCCGAGTACCTCATCTACTACCAATTCGATCCCGCCCTCGACGCGGTACGCGCCGACCCGTCGTTCCGGGTGGAGCCCCGCACGGCAGGCAGGGATTCCGTCGGGAATTTGTAAGGTTTCCCGAAGGACTTTCGAAGGGGCCGGCTAGTAATCTCGGGGTGGCTCATCGAAAGGAGACCATATGGTAAATCGAAACAGTTTGACAGCGGTACTAGTATTCTCGTGGCTGGCGGCCGGTCAACCACCCTCGCCGGCCGGACGCCTCGAGATCCTCAAGACCAAAGGCCTCGACGCCGAAGTGATGGTGTTACCGGTCAGGCTCGGCGACCGCACCATGCCGGAAGCGGGTGAGGTGGTCGCCATGTCGCTGGAGCATGGCGGTATGCGGAAGGTCGATTGGACTACGCAGGCATTCTCCCGGTCCGGTGAGGCGACATTCCAGCAAATGAGCACGGCGTTCGGCGACTATGTGCGTGGGAGCGCAATCACGGCCGAGTACGTCCTTTATGCGGAATTCCTCGGCACTCCTACTGGGGGCGTGACCGAAATCCGAGGACTTCTGGTGGATAAGGGCGGAAACCCTGTGTGGAGCTATCGGCAGACCCCCGAGGATGAGGAATTCAAGAAGATGCGGCCCAGGGAACCGATGCAGTGCATCGTCATGCTGGTGAATTCGCTGCGCGAGCCTTTGGGTCTTCGGGACCCGTTCGGGCCCGATGTTCTCGAGGGAAGGCTGACGGAACGGTGGGCGAAACGAACCGGTCTTCCTACCAGCGGCGAACGGGCGGCCTTGCAGAAAGCGCTCGAAACGGCGCGCACGAAGTTTGCGGGTTCCAAACTGGTGGTTTTCCCGACTCTCATCGCCGGCCGACCCGATCGCAAACAGGCCGTCCACCTGGCGGACATGCTGAATGGCCAGAAGCTTGGAAAGGCGGAGGTCGCCACAGCGCAGCCGGCCATCGAGATCCAAAACGTGCCGAACGAACAGCAGCGGCTTTGGCAAATGGCCCGCGCCATTCGCGACTACCTTCACCAGACACCGGCGGCGGCCGACTACGCCGTGCTGGCCGACTACGCCTTCGCCCCCGACGGCAAGGCGTTCACGGTTCATTTTGTGGTCTGCGACCACAACGGCGAATGGGTCATTGTCGATTTCCAGAATGATCACCAGCCGGACTTCCAGTCGATGGAACTGAAGTCCGGCGACGATTGCGACCGGCTGGTCACCAAGCGCCTCGACCGTTTTCTGCGGGCCGGCGCGAGTGGAGGACAAGAATGAGCACGGGAAAAATCCTGCTTTCTGTTGTTCTGGGTGTGCTTTCACCTCTGGTGTTCTTCATGGGAGCGGGGCCTTATGAGGGGGGCGGAGGGAACCCCGTCGGGATAGCCCTGGCCGGGGGTGTTGCCGTGGCTCTGTACCTCGCGGTCTGCCAGTTTCTGGCCACGCGAAACAGCAGCAGCGGGATCCGCGCCGACTGGCCCATTCTGGCAGCCATGGTCGCGCCGCTGCTGGCCGTGGTCCTCCTCATTGACAAGGGCGATGTGGTGACGCAGGGCGTTCCCATGTTGCTTGCCGGTTGCATCGGGTGCCTCGCCGGATCAGTGGCTGGCCACCTGGGAACACGCACCACGCCGAATCGTGAAGCTGCCTGGCGGGTCATTCTGCGGGTCGGCGCCGGCCTGTACTTGGTTGTGGCCGCAACCCTGGTCGTGGCCGTGATACCAGCCGTCGCGAGAGATACCTCGCCGAATGCTACGCCAGGTCCGGCGTCTACAGCGCTCGCCGTCTCCGTGGCTATTCATGTGTTTGTGGCCGCTTTCATGCTTTGGAGAACTCACGGCGGCAAACTGCCGGTTGTGGCAGGGGTGTTCGGGCTGCTCCTGGGCTTGTTTTTGCTGTTGGCCGCGGACGCCTTCGCGCATATGCGTTTGGCTGCAATTGCGCTTTGGGCATGCACGGGAATCGACTTTGTTGTGGGAGCCTTGTCTTTGGCGGCTGCGGCGATGGTGCGGGAACCCAAATTGGAGGAAGGGGAGCTACGGTTTCCCTAACGAACACAACGGATCGCCCAGGACGACGCCTTGCCAGCTCAGGAAGGGGAGGGCGAGATAATAACTCTCGGCCAGGTTGCGGCCCTGGAAATAGGCGGGAAGGAGGTAGTCGGGGCGCGCACATCCGGTGAGATAAGGCTCGTATACGTTGCCTGAAGTGCCCGTGGCCCCTTCGTGGAGATAGTCGGTGGACAGGTTCTGATTGTAGCCGCCGAACCAGTGCTCCTTGTCCCCCCCGAAAATCCAGTCGTCGGGCGGGCGTTTCAGGGTGCGGGCATCGCTGGAAACAAACTCGGTCACAATGGCTCCCGGCAACCACTGGAAATTGAGCCAGCGCTTCTTGCGGTGGCCATCATTGGATCCCCAGGAGGCGTAGCCGATCACGTTTTTCTGATCGTAAAGCACCTGGGGGGTTTCATCCATGATGACGCGATCGGCGGGAAGGAGAATGGCGGCGGTGCGGAGCCAGTTGTTGCCCGGTTGGTCGTCGGCGGAACTGAGATCAACGACAAACTTGCCGCGGTTACGGGCGGCCAGGGCGCGGTCGATCATGGCCTTGACATCGGCGAAATCCCAGGCCGCCAGACGGGTGACCAGGTAGATGGGAAAGCGGGGATGGCGGAATGGCTCGTCGCGCTTCATGAAGAAGGGATTGGGAATGCCGCCGCCGCGCGGGAACTGGACGCCTTTCAGCTTGGCATAGAGCAGCGCCAGCTCGGAATCAACGGAGCAGTGCTCGGCGGTGAAGAGCGACCCTCCCGAGCCATCCACCTTGAGCGGCACGCCCATGGTGGTGACGATGTAGAGCACCGTTTCCTGAAGCCCGGCCTGGCGGAGGCAGGCGCCGACCGGGCGCTCGATCTGTTCCTCGTAGGTATCCCAGGAGATTTCCTCGTCGGAAGTGGTGGCGAGGTAGCAGACGTTGGCGACGGGGATGGAACGGCGCGGGCGGTAGTAATCGGCGATGGCGCGGGAGACGGGGTCGTTGCGGTTCACCACCAGCAGCACATCGTGTCCGGTCTGGCCCCGAAGGCCGGGAACCAAAGCGAGGAGAAGGAAGAGGAACAGGGCCATCGGCTGATATGTATTGGATGGTATCCGCGATGGGGAGGATGCCGCAACTGCACCACCCAGGGGCCTCTGCTACAATACTTAAGCAAACGCGCCCAAAGGGCGCCTCATGGACTTCGACCAGCTTCATACGTTTCTGGAGATTGTCCGGCTAAAGAGTTTCTCCAAGGCCGCCCAGACGTGTTACCGCACGCAGCCGGCGATCAGCGCGCAGGTGCGCCAAATGGAGCAGGAACTGCGCGCCGACCTGTTCGAGCGCTTCGGGAGCCGCATTTCGCTGACCACCGCGGGCAAGGTTTTCGCGGAATATGCCGAACAGATGTTGGAACTGCGGCGGCGGGCGCAAGACGCCGTGGCGGAGCTGGAAAGCAGCCCGCGGGGCGAACTGGCGATCGCCGCCAACGAAGCTACCTGTATCTACGTTTTGCCAAAGGTTTTTTCGGAATACCGCCAGCTCTTCCCGGCGGTGCAGCTCCAGGTACTGCGCTCCTACGGCGCGCGGGTGGTGGAAGCGGTGATGGAGAACGCTGCGGATTTCGGCCTGACGCAACTGCCGGTGGAAGAGAAACGCATCCAGGTAGTGAACATATACCACGACGAGATCCGGCTGATCGTTCCGGCGCGCCATCCTCTGGCGGATAAGAAAACGGTGTTGCCGCAGGACCTGGTGGAGCACTTTCTGATACTTCCCAAGCAGGGCAAGACACGGACGCGGCTGAACGAATGGCTGGAGCCGGTGGAGGACGACATCCGGATCTCGATGGAACTGGATTCCACGGAGATGATGAAGCGGTTCGTGATGGCGGGCCTGGGGGCGACGTTCCTGGCGGTGTCGAACTGCGGCGAGGAAATAGCCGCGGGGAAGCTGCGCGCGATTTCGCTGGCGCCGGAACGGATGGTGCGGCGATTGGGTTTGATCTACCGTAAGGACAAGGCGTTATCCAAGGCTGCGCTGGGATTCATCCAGGTGGTGTTGGATCATGTAGGAGAGAAAGCCTCGGTAGGGCGATGACTTGCAGCCGTTGCGGGAAGGATTTCGACCAGGAAGAAGCGCGCTGTCCGCATTGTGGCGAGCCCCAGGGCGACGCCTCGGGTCTGTTCCAGACGTCCACGGTGTTGATCTCGACGGACGGCGCAGACCTGGTATACCGCTCGGTGGAAGAGATCCCGCCGGGCCTGCGAACGAGGCTGCTGAAGTCCACCAGCGGGGGAAATTCCGGGACCATCCTGATCGCCGATCGGCGCGGACGGCAGCAGATCGCCAAGACCATGGGGAAGCTCCCGAACGGTCGCCAAGGGTTGCGTCCGGCGGAGCGACTGACGCCCGGTTACAAGCGCGGGATGGCGGCCGCGGTGGCGCTGCTGGCCCTGGCACTGGCGGCGTGGGTGTTCAGCCGCTACTGGCAGTGATGGTGGAGTTCCGATGAACCGAAGAGCGGTGGTATTTGGATCGGCCGGGCAATTGGGGGCCGAATTGCTCCGGGAACTCAGGGCGCGGGGCTACGCGGCGATGGGTTGGGACCGCGACGAAGTGGATATCACGGATGCCGCGGCGGTGGAGAACGCGATTGCCAGGTTCGACGCTGAGGTGGTTCTCAATGCCGCGGCCTACAACCAGGTGGACGTAGCGGAAGAGGAGCCGCAAGCGGCCTTCGAGGTGAATGCGCTGGCGGTGCGGAACATCGCGCTGGCCTGCCGGCAGATGGATGCGCGGCTGGTGCACTTCTCGACGGATTACGTTTTCGATGGCCTGGCGCGCCATCCCTACGCGGAAGACGATCCCACGCACCCGCTGGGGGCTTACGCGGTGTCGAAGCTGGCAGGGGAGTTGTACGCGCAGGCGTATCTGGACCGGGTGCTGATCGTGCGCACATCGGGCCTGTTCGGTCCCGGGGGTCTGGCTACGGCGCGCGGCAATTTCGTGGAGCTGATGCTGCGGCTGGCGGGTTCGGGGCAACCGATCCGGGTGGTGGAAGACCACGTGGCGTCACCGACGTTCGCTCCGCTGCTGGCAGCGCGGACCGTCGATCTGGCCGACCGGGGGGCATCGGGGGTATTCCACATCGGGGGCGGGGCGCCGATCTCGTGGTTTCAGTTTGCGCGAACCATCTTCGAGGTGGCGGGCTTGAAGCCGATGTTGCTGGCGACAAACGAGCGGGAATACCGCACGCGGGCGCGGCGGCCGAAGTATTCGGCGCTCTCGAACGCCAAGATGGAACGGGTCGGAATGGCGCCGATGCCGCCGGTGCGCCGGGCGCTGGAGGGGTATTTCGCGGAGCGGAGCCGGGTGGTTAGCGGGACTCCGGCTTGACGGCGTAGTATCCCTTGCGCGCCTGGGCCTTGAGGTCCTTGTTGGCCAGCTTGACGTCGAGATGGCGGTAAGAGCCATCCTTCACGTCGTTGATGGGCGTGTAGCCGATGGAATACTGGCTGCGCATTTCGTCCTGGAGCTCGCGGAAGATCATGTCGAGGGGGTGGCTGCGGTCCACCTTGAAGACGTGGCCGCCGGTCTCGTCGGACATTTTGCGCAGCTCGCCTTCTCCGCCGCTGCCACCGAAAGTCATGAACCTGCCGTAGCCGTAGGCGCCGGGATCGTAGTAGTCGATGCTATAGATGACGGCGTCGGCTTTCTGAGCGGCCTCGATGGCCTGGTTGCGGGTCAATCTGCTGCCCTGGTCCACGCCATCGGTAATCACGACGATGACTTTCCGGCCCACTTCGCCTTTCAGCTTTTCATTGGCGGCCAGGTAGATGGCGTCATAGAGCACGGTGCCGCGCGGCTGGCCGGCGGTGGGCACGGGCCCCGGAGAAATGCCGCCCACGCCGGAACTGACGCGCAATTGATTGAGACCCTGATTCAGCAGCCGGGGAGAGTTGGTGTAGTCTTGCAGCAATTCGGCCTCTTCGCCGAACATGATGAGGAAGGCTTCGTCCTTCTGGCGCAAGACCTGGGAGAAGAACTGGGAGGCGGCATTGCGCTCGATATCGATCAGGTTCCTCTGGCTGCCGCTGACGTCCACCAGCAGGCCGATGGTGAGCGGGAGGTCGGTTTCCCGCGTGAAATACTTGATGGTCTGGGCCTTACCCTCTTCCAGAACGGTGAAATCGTCCTTCTGGAGGTTGGGGATGAGGGCGCCGCGCTTGTCGCGGACGGAGGCCAGAATGCTGACCACATTGACGTCCACGGTGATGGAGGGCAGCTCATCGGGCGGTTTGGTCTGGGGCGGCGCCTGCGCCAGAAGCGCGGCGCCAAGCGCAAACAGGAACGGTAGTCGCATCCGGATACAATAGAGGTGACGTATCCCCTGGCACGATTGTTTCATCATGCAGAAAGCCATTCAGCACCTCAAGCAGTCGGACCCGATACTGTCGGGAATTATCGACCGCGTCGGAGACTATGGTATCGAATTTCGCGACCCGGATTTCGAAACGCTGGTGAAGTCAATCGTCTACCAGCAGCTTAGCGGGCGCGTGGCCAACGTCATTTTCGGCCGCATGGTGAAGGCGGCGGGCGGAAAGCTGACGCCCGAGAACATTCTCAAGCTGCGTCCGGGGCGCATGCGCGCGCTGGGGCTCTCGGGGCAGAAGACGGCGTACATACGCGACCTGGCGCGGCACACGCGCGACGGGAGAGTGGACTTCGAAGAACTGCCGGACCTGCCCGACGAGGCGGTGATCGAGCGGCTGACGGAGGTGAAGGGCGTGGGCGTCTGGACGGCGCACATGTTTCTGATCTTCGCCTTGCGGCGCACGGATGTGCTGCCTTCGGGGGACCTGGGGATTCGCGCGGCCATCCGCAAGGCGTACGGTTTTGCCGACTTGCCGGAGCCGGCCGAGATCGAGACGCTGGCGGCGCGGTGGCGGCCCTACTGCACGGTGGCGAGCTGGTACCTGTGGCGCAGTTTGGAACCCAATGCGAACCTGTGAAGGTATAATGTGAAGCTTAGGAGATATACCATGCGCGCAATAAAAGTGACGATCCCGGCGGCCATCCTGATGACTGGCTTCCTGCTATGTACTTCGGCCACCTACGGCAAGCCCGAGTATGCCAAGAAGGAGAAGCAGTCTTGCACATACTGCCATGTCAAGATGGGAGTGAAGGACCTGAACGACACCGGCAAGTGCTACAAAGATAACGATCACTCGCTGGCCAAGTGCAAGGCGCCCGAAAAGAAGTAGACGGAACGGCCTGATCTGCGGACGCGCCTGTGGGGCAGCTTGGCAAGCTGCGCGCCGGTTGGTAACCGGCGCCGCTGGCGGGTTGCCAACCCGCCGCAGGTTTCCAACCTGCCCCACACAGCTACGCTGAATAGCTCTGCTTCCACTGGGCAAGCGCCGCGGCGAGCGAAGTGCGGACAGTCACAAACTGCCGGTTCTCATACTGGTTTACCCTTTCGCGAGGGTCCACCGGGAGGTCGTACAGCTCGCCGGGCCCCTGATCGCGCACAACCAGCTTGTAACGCTTGTCCCGGGCCATATCGGTGTTCTGGTAGTGGCTGAAGACGGTGGTGCGCCAGGGCTGCTTCTTGGGCAAGGGTTTCCCGGTGGCGAGCGGCAGATAGCTGCGGCCGCACAGATGGCGGGGGGGCGGAGCGGCACCGGCCAGCGCGCAGAGGGTGGGCACCAGGTCGTAGGCGCTCACCAACTCCGGCCGCGTCAATTGCGGAGGCACGCGCCCCTGCCAGCTCCACACCAGCGGCGTAGAGACTACTTCCTCATACATGTTGGCGGGATCGGAGGCCGGCGCGGAATCCCACAGGCCGTGGCGGCCCAGCAGAGAACCACAGGTAGAAGTGAAGATGACCAGGGTTTGATCGAGCAGGCCCTTTTGGGAGAGTTTGGAAACGAGCGCCGCCACATCGTCATCCAGTGCCGTAACGGCGGCCGCGACCAGGCGCTGGTTTAGGGCGAGGTCGCTCAGCATTTCCCGATCGCGGGCGGCATTCTTGGCCGGCGCCTCCTGGCTGAAGGCGGCAAACTTGACCTGGGCGTAGAGGTCGCGATACTTCCGCGGCACGCCGTCGTAGGGCGGGCGGAGTTGGTTGCAGTCCACCGTCAGGAAGAAGGGCTTGCCGGCCGCCTGCTCGTCGAGTGACTTGGCGGCCGTAGCGCTATCGGCGGCGGCACACGCGTACCCCGCACCCGCGAGCACCTGGGAGAGCGGGACTTCGCCGGGGGCGCCGGCATCCGCCTCGCCAAGCTGCATGGGGGTGCGGCCGGTGAGCAGGCTGGCGCGGCCTGGCGCGGGGGCGGGCGCGCACGCAAAGTGATTGAGGAAGCGCAGGCCGGTCTGGGCGAGCCGGTCGAGGGCGGGAGTACGAACCTCGTGGTTGCCGTAACAGCCCAGGATCCAGGAGGGCAGACGATCCGCCAGGATGAGCAGGATATGGGGCCGCTCGCCAGGCGTTTTGGGGGCGGCGAGGGCCGGCAGGGCGAGGCTGCCGAAGAAGAAATGGCGGCGGGACAGGGTCATGGTGAATTACAAGTATAAGACGCACCGGGGATTCAGCGACTATCGGGCTTGTCGCTGGAAGTTGCATCCGCATCGCGTCTCACCAGCAATATAGTGACATCGTCGTCGTTGAATTTCGCGTCCACTAAAGATCTGAGACGAGACATGGTCCTTCCCGAAGCGTTAGCCAAAGCGTCGCGCAAGCGGTCTTCCGCATTCTCTCCGGAAATCGAATCGGTCAATCCGTCTGTGAAAAGGAGAAGGGCGCCGCCAGGCAAAAGAAAAGCTGTAAGAGCCGCATAGGCAGCTTCGGGAAATAATCCCAGCGGCATGCCAGTGGGTTCCAGCGCTGCCGGCGATCCGCGCCCGACCACAATCGGGGCGTTGTGGCCGGCATTTACATAGGTCAATTCTCCGGAATCGCGGCTCAACACGACGAACACCGCCGTGGCAAAGCGATCGCTCGGGGTATAGCGGCTCAGGTGCTGGTTAATCCGCCAGGCCAGGGTCAAGGGATCAGCCTCGACGCTCACGATGCTTCTCACCAGAGCTTGTATGTTTGCCGCCAGCAGAGCCGCCGCCATCCCTTTTCCGGAAACATCCGCTAGCGCGAACAGCGTTCGGTTCCCCGGAAGCTCGATGACGTTGAAGTAGTCGCCGCCGACCTCGCGTAAAGGCTTGTAGAAAGTCTCCACCTGGTAGCCCGGGATCTCAGGCAACTTCTGAGGGATGAGGGTCTGCTGAATCTGGCGCGCGGCAATCTGGTCGGCTTCCAGTTGTGTCTTGCGGACAAATTCAGAGGTCAGCATCGCGTTCATCAGTCCGACGCCGAGGACGTAAATCAGCCACGCACTTCCATAGAGAAGTATTCCATGCGGCCACATCACAGGCCACACCAGGGACCGCGAAATAAAAGACCAGATGGCCCATCCCTGCATCAGAATCCCGGTCCATGTGAGGAGGCGTTTGGACCTCGGCATCTCCCGAGTCCAGTCGTAGAAGGCATACTGGAGCGCGCGGCGAAGAGAGGGCATTGCCCCGAGTCTAGCAAGAGGCAGCAGGCCGGGCGTAAGGTGTCGCATTGCACCTGGGGGCCGGCATATAATTTGGGAGGCCGTCATGAGATCCGAGCCTTCGCCCAAAGTCCTTCTTGCAACTGGCGCCGTGATAGCGTCCTCCGCCATGCTGTTCTGGGGCACGGGACTTCACCCGGTGTGGTGGCTCACCTGGCTTGCTCCGCTGCCTGTCCTGCTCATCGGTTCACGCCTCGGAAGGTGGGGAGCATTTTCGGTGGCTGCGCTGGCGTGGTTTTTGGGCAGTCTCAACATGTGGCATTACATGCTGACAAATTTCGCCACTCTTCCGCTGATGGTGGGCCTCTCGGCGATCCCGGCTGGCTTATTCGGTCTGGTTGTTTTGCTGGTCCGCGGGCTCATTGTCCGTGGCGCGTTGTGGAAGGCAGCTCTCGCGTTTCCGGCTGCCTGGGTGACGCTGGAATACCTGAACAACATCGCTTCTCCCAATGGAACGTTCCCGAATATGGGATACACCCAGATGGATTTTTTGCCGGTGTTGCAAGTAACGTCCCTGGTCGGCATCTGGGGCATCAGCTTCTGTCTTTTCCTGTTTCCGGCCACCATCGCGGCCGTATTAAGCCGGCAAGGGAACATGCGCAAGAGAGCGCGGCTCGCCTCCGCAGCCGGCGTGTTTTTCGCCGTGGTGCTCGGATTCGGCGTTTGGCGGCTCGCCTCCACTCCTCGACCGCAGCATTCGGTGAAGGTCGGTCTGATGGCCACCGGCGTGGATACGCCATTCGCGCGCGACGACAGCCATGCTCTTCGGCTGCTCCAGGACTATTCCGAGAAGGCCCGAAACCTCGCGGCGCAGGGCGCGGAAATCGTCGTGCTGCCGGAAAAAATCGCTCTGGTATCGGATCAAGCCACCAGCCAGGTGGATACTCTTTATGCGGCGGTTTCCGCGCAAGCGAAATCGACCTTGGTTGTCGGCCTGGACCGCGGCACTTTGACGAAAAGGCTCAATGAAGCGCGCCTGTATTCGCCGGACGGAATTGTCCCGGCAGTCTATGACAAACATCATATGGTTCCCGGATTCGAGGACGTGGATCAGCCGGGGACTACCATCACCGTGCTCGATCGGCCCTCGGGCGTCTGGGGGATCGAGATTTGCAAGGATATGGATTTTCCACGGCTAAGCCGGGACTATGGTGCCAAGGGCGTAGGCTTGTTGCTCGTGCCGGCCTGGGATTTCACTCTGGATGGCTGGTTGCACGGCCGGATGGCGATGATGCGGGGAGTCGAAAGCGGATTCACCATTGTGCGCGCCGCCAAACAAGGCGTCTTGAGCGTGAGCGACGACCGCGGGCGCGTTCTTGCCGAACAAGACGCCGCCACCGTTCGCTTTGCGTCTCTGGTCGCGATGGCGCCGGTCCGCCATGACGATACACTGTATGCCCGATGGGGAGATTGGTTCGCATGGTTGAACGTCGCCGCGCTGATCGCGCTCCTCTTCAGCCGCGCCGGCAAACGGCAAGTTGCACACCCGCGCTAAAGGAATCCTGAGATTCGCCGATAGCGATGATAGCGGCCGCGATTGCCGCGACTCTCATGACCAGCCGGATTCATGCCGGATGCCCGACCTGGAGACCCGTTCTGGCCATCATAGCCGTCGCGGTGGTGGTGGCCGCAGCCTGGGCCGGTTTTCGTCATGACGCGTGGGCGGGAACACTCGCCGCCGCACTGTTTGTTGTGGCGCTGGCTGGCTGGTTCTTCGCCTATCACCGCTACGCTTGGGCCGAAAGGGCCGAAGAGCAGGACCGCGTTCTATTCAACAACAGCAACGACGCACTGTTTGTGTTCGGGCTGACGGAAGGCGGGGCCACCAACTTCATCCAAGTGAACGACGTGGCCTGTCAACGCCTGGGCTACACACGGGAGGAGTTGCTGGAGCGGTCGATCCGCGATCTTCACGCGCCCGGGCCGTTGGATTTTGGCTCGGTCGTGCAACGTTTACTCGCCGGGCAGCAGTGGCTCTTTGAGACGGAGCACCTGACCCGGGATGGGCGGCGGATACCGACCGAGATTAACGCCAGGGCTTTCCTGCTGGGCGGCCGGTGGACCGTGCTGGCCGTGGCCCGCGACATCACGGAGCGCAGGCGGGCGGAACGTTACCAAAACCTCTCCGCTGAAATTCTGGGTGCTCTGAATGAACCTCTGGGCGTGCGCGATGCGGTCGGCCGTATTCTGGCGGCCATCAAACTGGAAACGGGTTTCGACGCCGTGGGGATTCGACTACGAAGCGGCGACGACTTCCCCTACTTTGTCCAGAACGGCTTCTCGCCCGGATTTCTGCATACCGAGAATACGCTGATTAGCCTGAACCAGAACAGCGGCGCTTGCCGGGACAAGAACGGTGACATCAGCCTGGAGTGCACCTGCGGCCTGGTGCTTTCCGGACAGACAGATCCGGCGAACCCGCTTTTCACCAAAGACGGAAGTTTTTGGACCAACAACTCGCTGCCGTTGCTGGATATTCCGGCCGACCAGGACCCGAGGCATCATCCGCGCAACAACTGTGTCCATCAAGGGTATTGTTCGATGGCGCTCATTCCCATCCGGATAAACCGCGACATCGTGGGCCTGCTGCAGCTCAACGACCGGAGGAAGGACCGCTTCACACTGGAGCAGATCCACTTTTTTGAGGGGATCAGCGCCAGCATCGGAGTGGCCCTGATGCGCAAGCAGCAGGCGGATGCGCTGCGGGAGAGCGAAGAAAAGTACCGTCTGCTGATCGAGAACAGCCACGACATCATCTATACGTTCGGACTGGATGGGGTATTCACCTTCGTTTCGCCCGCCTGGACCGCGCTGCTGGGGCACCCGGTAGACCAAGTGGTTGGAAAACCATTCCCAGTATTCATCCATCCGGACGATCTGCCGGGGTGCATGGCACACATGCAATCCGCGATCGCCACGGGAAAACGGCAAGAGGGCATCGAGTACCGCGTGCGGCATATCGATGGATCCTGGCGCTGGCACACCACCAGAGCTGTGCTTTTGCGGGATGAATCCGGTGCGATCGCCGGTTGCGAAGGCACGGCCAGCGACATCACCGGGCGCAAGCAGGCCGAGGAACGCATCGCGCGCATGGTGCAAGAACTGGGATTGGAGAAGGATCGCGCGGAGGCCGCCAGCCGGGCCAAGAGCGAGTTTCTGGCTAACATGAGCCACGAGATCCGGACTCCCATGAACGGCATCATGGGCATGACCGCGCTGGCGCTCGACACGGAACTCAGCCCCGAGCAGCGCAAGTATCTCGGGATGGTCAAGAGCTCCTCCGATTCCTTGCTGGAACTCATCAATACGATCCTCGACTTCTCCAAGATCGAGGCGGGAAAACTGGAGACTCGAGTCGATCGAATTCAACCTGCGGGACACCATAGAACCGACCTTGAAGACTCTGGCATTGCGGGCGCATGAGAAGGGCCTCGAACTCAACTACCAGGTGAGACCGGAGGTGCCGGAGACCCTGGTGGGCGATCCGGGTGTGCTTCGCCAGATCGTAGTGAACCTGGTGGGGAATGCCATCAAGTTCACCGCGCAAGGCGAGGTAGGTGTGCAGGTGGAGCGGGAGTCGGAAGAGGAGCAGCGGGCGTGCCTCCACTTCAGGGTTGAGGACACGGGAATCGGCATCCCCGTGGAGAGGCAGGCAGGGATCTTCGAAGCCTTTATCCAGGCGGACAGCTCGACCACGCGCCGTTATGGCGGCACCGGCCTGGGGCTGACGATTTCCCGCCGGTTGGTGGAAATGATGGGCGGCCGCATCTGGCTGGAGAGCACCGCCGGGAAAGGCGCGGCCTTTCACTTCACGGTGTGGCTGGGGAGAGGAAATCCGACCCAGCAGGCACCGGCGTCGGCGAACCTGGAGGGCTTGGCGGTATTGGTGGTGGACGATAACTCCACCAACCGGCACATTCTGGAAGAGATGCTGACGGCGTGGCGTATGCAGCCGGTGCTGGTGGAGAGCGGCCGGAAAGCCATCAGCCATCTCGAGCAGGCGCTCGGCGCGGGCGTTCCGTTTCCCTTGGTTCTAGTGGACGCCAACATGCCGGAGATGGATGGGTTTGCCCTGGTGGAGCAGATCCGGGGGAACCCAGGGCTGGCGGGGGCCATCATTATGATGCTGACTTCAGCGAGCCGGAGCGGCGACGCCGCCCGATGCCGAAAGCTGGGGGTGGCCCGGTACGTGATCAAACCGATTGGGCAGTCGGAGTTGCTGGACGCAATCCAACAGGCGGTGGGAAGCAAACCACCGGCCGTGGCCCCACCATCACAGCCAGGCACCGAGATCCCCTTGCCGAAACTGCCCAGGGGATTTCGCATCCTGGTGGCCGAAGACAACCGGGTGAACGCCATGCTGGCGGTCCGGCTGCTGGAGAAGCGGGGGCATCATGTGCAGGTTGCGGTGGATGGGCGCGAGGCGCTGGAGGAACTCAAGAAAGAGGACTTCGACCTGGTGTTGATGGATGTGCAGATGCCGGTCATGGGGGGATTCGAGGCAACCGCGGCGGTGCGCGAGATGGAGAAAAGCACGGGCAAGCACATTCCGATTGTGGCCCTGACGGCGCACGCGGTGACCGGCGATCGGGAACGTTGCCTGGCCTCGGGGATGGACGGCTACGTTCGAAAACCGATTCGGCCAGAAGAGCTATTCGAGCAGATTGAGGCACTCATTCCATCGGTTCCGCTGGCCCGGGTGGAGACGTAGCGCCGAGGAACTCAGCCAGCGCGGCCTGCCAGGGGCGCAGGGGCGGCAGTTTCGTATTGAGGAGAATCGCCCGGGGCGGGCGCGCCGCCTGGCGCGGGAAATGGGACGAGGGGACGGGAAGCACGGTCACGGTTTTTCCCGCGACACGGAAAATCTCTTGGGCGAAGTCGAACCAGCTTGCGCCGCCGCTGTTGGTGAGGTGATAGATGCCCGGCGTCGGCAACGCGTCGAGCAGTTGGTGCGTGCCCGCCGCCAGGTCGGGCGCGTAAGTCAGGCTGTTGATCTCATCCGACACTACCTGGATCGTATCCTTCTTCGCGGACAGATCCAGCATGATATCCACGAAGCTCTTCTTGGAAAGGCCGCTCGCGCCCTTGGGGCCGAAGATTACCGCGGTGCGGACCACGTAACACCACGCGCCGCTGGCCGCGGCCATTTGCTCGCCCCGCCATTTGGAGCGTCCGTATACGGAGAGCGGCGCCGGCGCGTCGGCTTCGGTGTATTCGCCCTGGACGCCGTCAAACACGTAGTTGGTGCTGTAGTGGACGAGCGGGACGCCCATGTCTTTGGCGTGCCCCGCCAACTCGCCGGCGAAATCGGCATTCAGGGCGAAGGCCTGTTCGGGGCGGTCCTCGGCGCCATCCACGTCGTTGAAAGCCACGCAATTGACGACGGCATCGGGGGTGAAACCGAGCCCCCGGATCTTGGCGCGCAGGGAAGGATAATCGAGGACATCGATGTCCTCGCGGTCCCAGCCGGCGGCCTCGGGATACATCTTCATGAGCTGTCCGCCGAGAGTGCCCTGGGATCCGAGAATGAGTACTCGCCGGTTGTTGCCGGGCATCGCCTCGGATTATAGTTGATTTGGGCCATGATTCCCAACGTGCTGACGATTCTCCGGATCTTTTTCGTGCCGCTGCTGGTAGCCGCGCTGGTCGAGCAGGATGTCGGTTTCCGGCTGGGATCTGTGACGGTGACCAACGAATGGCTGGCGCTGGCGATTTTTCTGTCGGCGGCCGCCACGGATCTGCTGGACGGGTATCTAGCGCGGCGCTGGAAGCAGGTTACCACCATCGGGACGCTGCTCGATCCGATTGCCGATAAGCTGCTGGTGTCGGCGGCGCTGATCGCACTGGTGCAGGTGCGCGCACTGCCGGGATGGATGGCCATTCTGATTATCGGGCGCGAATTCGCGGTTTCGGGGTTGCGGGCCATCGCCGCGGCCGAAGGCTACACCATCCAGGCCAGCGACCTGGGCAAGACTAAGATGCTCTCGCAGGTGCTGGCCATCTCCTGCATGTTGCTGAGCGTGCGCCATCCGGCGCTGTGGCGGCCGGGGATGATTCTCATGTGGGGCGTGGTGTTCTTCGCGCTACTCTCCGCGGTCAGCTACTTCGGCAAGTTCTGGCACAAGGTGGACGAGGGCGTCAAGAATCGGCGCCGGCGCGAATTGCTGGCTCTGGAGCGCAAGCGGCAGAGAGCGGCAGTGCGCCGTCACAGGGGATCGAGGGGCACGGAAGGCTTGGGCACGGCTACGATCTCGAACCCGCCTGAGGTGAACTGAACCGTCCGCACCTGCCCCTTGGGACCGACCGGGCCGACGGGTTTTCCATTCAGCGTAATGCTGACGCCGCCGGCGTTGCCCAGCCGCAGAAGCACGGTGCTGTTGGCCTCGATGGTGCGGCTTTCCTTGGCGCCCAGAGTGCCGGAGAAAAGGTACTTGCCATCGCTCCGCGCCAGGACCCACACCGGCTCGTCGGCGGTCAGTTCCACACGCACCGCCGCATGGGGATTGGATGCGGAAGCGCCGGCCACGGGAACGGGCGGCGGGGTCACGGGAGGCGCGGGTTGCTCCGCCGCAGGAGCAGGAGCGGGAGTTGCGGACGGCGGCTGAGTTTCGGTGGGAGCCGTGGACGGCTGAGCCGCCGGCGAGGGGGGTTGCCGATCGGGAGCCGGCGGTGGCGCTGGTGAAACGGCCGCAACCGGGGGGCTTTCATGCGCGGGCACTGGACGGCGCGTGTGCTGCCACCAGGTGTACAAACCCGAGCACGCCAGCATCACGATCAGCACGAGCGCCGCGGCGGAGAGCGACGACGACCATCGAAAGCGGCTTCCGCCAACCGCCTCCCACTCCTCGACGCGCGGCACGCGAATCGCGGAATCCGCGGGTTTGGGCGCTTCGACGGGGGCGGGAACCTCCGGCGGGGGCTCGAGTGTGCGCAGCAATTGGCCGGCGATTTCTTCTGCGTCGAGACCCAGCAGGCGGGCGTACTGGATGATAAAGCTCTTGGTGAAGACGCCGCCCGGGAGCTTGTCGAGTTGTCCAGCTTCAATGGCTTCCAGGAATCTGGCCGAGATTTTGAGTTCTTGGGCGATCTGTCCCAGCTCGAGATTGCGCTTGAGGCGTTCGCGGCGCAGGATCTCGCCAACGGAAGTCATACAGGTGGCGGTTCGGCCTTTAAACCCATAATACAACAGGGGCTAAATGCGGCAGGGGGATGCTTCGCCCTGCTAGCATAATCGGTTGATCTCCGTTGTGGTGGTGAATTGGAACCAGAGGGAGCTACTGCGCGCCTGCCTGGCGTCGCTGGCGCGGCAGAGGGGCGTGGAGTTTGAAACCATCGTGGTGGACAACGGGTTGACCGACGGCTCGGCGGAAATGGCGGAACGGGAGTTCGGCTGGCGGGTGATCCGTAATGCGGAAAACCGGGGGTTCTGCGCCGCCAACAACCAGGGCATGGCGGCGGCGCGCGGCGAATGGATCGCGCTGCTCAACAACGATGCGGAGGCTGAACCGGGCTGGCTGGCCGCGCTCGAGCGCGCCTGTTCGGGGCGGGCAGAGGTGGGGATGGCCGCCAGCAAAGTGCTGGTGTGGGAGGACCCAGGGCGCATCGACAAAGTGGGGCACCTGATATTTCCGGATGGACAGAATCGCGGGCGCGGCAGCGGCGCGGCGGACCGCGGCCAATACGACCGCGAAGAGGAAGTGCTGTGGCCGGACGGGTGCGCGGCCATGTACCGCAAGGAAATGCTGGAGAGGATCGGCGGATTCGACGAAGATTTTTTCGCCTATGGCGACGATGCCGAACTGGGGCTGCGCGCGCGCATCGCCGGCTGGAAGTGCATCTACACGCCGGGGGCCGTGGTGCGGCACCACCGGGGATCGACGCTGGGGAAAGACTCGGTGCGGCGGCTGGAACTGATCGAGCGCAACCGGCTGCTGCTGGCCTTCAAGCTGTTTCCCTGGAGCCTGCTGTGGCTCAACCCGATTTACTTTGCGGCGCGGGTGGCGGCGGGGATGGCGGCGGCGCGGCGCGGCGAGGGCGACACGGCGCATTTCCCCGGCATGCGGGGCATGTGGGCGATGGCGGGCGCGATGGTTCGCGGCGATCTGGAGGCGCTGCGCCTGGCGCCGCGTATGCTGCGCAAGCGCGCGGATATCCGGCGCATCCGCCGGCTGACGCCGGGCGAAGTGCGGCGGCTGATCCTGACCCATCGCCTGAGCCTGAGGGAAGTGGCATGAGCGCGTGCCTGGTGTGCGGCTGCGAGCGCTCGGCGCCGCTCTTCACGGCGTCGGACCGGCTGTACCACACCACGGCGAAGGAGTTCGCGGTGGTGCGCTGCCAGGAATGCGGCCTGGCGCGGCTCGATCCGCAGCCCGCTGGGGAGGAACTGCGCCGCTACTATCCCCAGAATTACTGGTTTGCGCCGGATGAGAGCGCGGCCAGCCGCCTGGAAGAAGCCTACAGGCGCACGGTTCTGCGGGACCACGTGCGGTTCGTGGCGCAAGCGCTGGGCGGCGTTCGCGCGCGCGGGCGGCTGCTGGACGTGGGGTGCGGCGGCGGACTTTTTCTGGGGATGATGCGGGAGCGCGGGTATGCGGTGGTGGGGCTGGACTTTTCTCATGAAGCGGCGGCCATGGCATGGAAGCGGCAGCAGGCGCCGGCGGTTTGCGGGGACCTGGCCAACGCTCCGCTGCGCGCCGGCAGCTTCGCGGCCATCACCATGTTCCACGTGCTGGAGCACGTGCCCGATCCGCGCGCCTACCTGGAGGCCGCGCGCGAGCTGCTGGCGCCGGATGGGCGCCTGGTGGTGCAGGTTCCCAACGCGGCCTCGTGGCAGTTCCGTCTGCTGGGGCGCCGGTGGAACGGCGTGGACGTGCCGCGCCACCTTTTCGACTTCCGCGACCGCGACGTGGAGAAGCTGCTGGAGGCCTGCGGGATGGCGGTGGTGCGGCGCAAATATTTCTCGTTGCGCGACAACCCGGCGGGCCTGGCGTCGAGCGTGGCGCCGGCGCTGGACCCCATGGCGCGGCGCGTGCGGCGGGTGGCGGAGAGCGCCCGCGCGCGGCTGGCCAAGGATCTGGCATACTTGGCGCTGGCGGCGGCGGCGCTGCCGTTTACGCTGGCGGAGGCGGGCTTCCGCGCCGGCTCGACGGTGATGATGGAGGCGCGCAAGCGATGAGGTATTCCGCGCTGGCATACCGGCTGCCACGCCCGCTGCGGCGGCACATCCTGCACTTCGAGGCGGAAGTCGAGGATGCGGTGGCGGAGTTGGCGCGCGGGCTGCCGGCGCGCGCGCGGGTGCTGGATGCCGGCGCGGGAGAAGGGCAGTACGCGCGCCATTTCGCGCACCAGCGCTATTGCGGCGTGGACCTGACGGTGGGCGACGCGGCGTGGGATTACAGCCGGCTGGATGCGATTGCCGACCTTACGGCGCTGCCGTTCCGCACCGGCGCCTTCGACGCGGCCCTGAGTATAGTGACCATTGAGCACCTGCGCGAGCCGGGATCGGCGCTGGCCGAGATGGCGCGAGTAGCGGCGCCGGGAGCCTCGCTGCTGGTGGCGGCTCCGCACGAATGGGAAGTGCACCAGGGGCCGCACGACTACTTTCGATATACGCGCTACGGCTTGACGTACCTGTTGGAGAAAGCGGGCTGGGAAGTGCGCGAGGTGCGCGCCGTCGGCGGCTACTTCCGCCTGCTCGCCCGGCGTTTGCTCAACGGCCTGCAATTTTTCTCGGGGGGATGGCGGTGGGTGGGATTCATTCCCGCTGCGATCCTGCTGGCGCCGCCGGCGCTGATTCTGCCGTTCCTGGATTTTCTGGACGGGGAGCGAAATTTCACGCTGGGATATATCTGCACGGCAAAGAAAAAGGGGTCAGACGCATTTTTATGAGCTTCGAAAATGCGTCTGACCCCTTTTCCTGGGATGGAGCTATTGTAGTCGATAAGCCGGAGGGGTGGACCTCGCACGACGTGGTGAGCAAGGTGCGCCGTATCGCCAGGACGAAGAGGGTGGGGCACCTGGGGACGCTGGACCCGATCGCCACCGGGGTGCTGCCGCTGGTGATGGGGCGCGCCACGCGGTTGGCGCAATTCTACGTGCGCAGCGACAAGATCTACGAGAGCGTGGTGCGGTTCGGGTGGTCCACCGACACCTATGACCGGGCGGGCGAGGCGACCAGCGAAAAGACTGAGGTCGAAATCGACGCCGGCGAGATGGAACGGGGGTTGGAAAAGTTTCGCGGCGAGATTATGCAGAGGCCGCCGCCGGTTTCCGCCAAGAAGGTGGCGGGGAAGCGCGCGTACAGATTGGCGCGGGAATCGGTAGCGGTGGAGCTGGAGCCGGTGAAGGTGCAGATGTACGAGCTGACACTGCTGGAAGTGAACGGAGCGTACGCGCGTCTGCGGGCGCACTGCTCGGGGGGAACCTACATGCGCTCGGTGGCGCACGACCTGGGGCAGATGCTGGGCTGCGGCGCGCATCTGGACGAACTGCGCCGCACGGCCAGCGGCGAATTCGAAATCGAGCAGGCGCGGACCATGGCGCAGCTCGAATCTCTGGCGGCGGATCACCGGCTGGTGGACGCCATGGTGCCCGCGGCGCAAATGCTGCCGGACTTCCCGAGCGTGTACGTAGACGAGCTGACCGCCGCGCAGATCCGCCACGGCCGCAACTTTCCGGCCTCGCCATTCCGTTCGCAACCGGCCTCACGGCGCGTCAAGGCGGTGACGCGGCAGGGCGAACTGGTGGCCATCGGCGAGGCGGTATTGCCCAACCTGTACCATCCAGTGGTGGTACTCTGAGTTTTCAGTAAAGGAGAGCTTATGAAGATTCGTTCCCTCGTCACCGCCGCCATGCTGGCGGCATGCGTTTTCGCTCAGGCCCCTCCGCCGGCTGCTCCGCAGGGCAGAGGCGGCCGCGGGCCGCAGGGACCGGTGGTGGTTTCGCCGGAGGTTTCGCCGGACCGGCATATCGCGTTCCGCATCCTGGCGCCGCAGGCACAGAAAGTGGAGTTGCGCGCCAGCGATATCGTGGGGCTGGCGCAGAACCCGGCGCAGTTCACCAAGAATGCGGAGGGCGTTTGGGAGGCCACTGTCGGCCCGGTCGGTCCGGGCGCCTACCGTTACACCTTTGCGGTGGATGGCGTGGCGGTGATGGACCCCCGCAATCCCTCGGTCAGCGAATCGAACAACAACGCCTGGAGCCTGGTATACGTTCCTGGCGCGGACTTCATGGAGACGAAACAAGTCCCCCACGGCGCCGTCGCGGCGGTTCACTATTACTCGACCGCGCTCCAAAAATTCCGCCGCATGCGCGTCTATACGCCCCCGGGATACGAGAACAACCAGCAGAAATATCCGGTGTTCTACCTGCTGCACGGAGCGGGCGATTGCGACGATTCCTGGACGTTGGTGGGCCGCGCCGGTTTCATCCTGGACAACCTGATCGCCGCCGGAAAAGCCAAGCCGATGATTATCGTAATGCCCGCCGGACACACCAGCGCGGCCATGTTCGGGGGCAGGGGAGCGGCGGCGGCCGGCGCCGCGGCGGCCCCGGCGCGCGACGAGTTCTACGAGGACTTCACCACCGATGTGATGCCGTACATCGAGAAGCACTACCGCGTGCTGGCAGACCGGCCTAACCGCGCCATCGCGGGACTCTCGATGGGCGGCAGCCAGACGCTGAATGTGGCTTTCCGGAACCTGGGCAAGTTCGCCTATGTGGGCGTATTCAGCTCCGGAGCCATGGGCATGGGCGGGGGAACCGATTGGGAGAAGATCCACGCGGCCGATCTCGATAACGCGAGCCTGAAGAAAGGCCTGAAGCTGCTCTGGTTCAGCACCGGAGCCGAGGACGGGCTCATGGACCGAAGCACCAAACCCACGGTGGAAATGCTCAAGAAACACGGTTTCAGCGTGGTGTTCGAGGAGAGCCCCGGCGCGCATACCTGGATCAACTGGCGCAATTATCTGAACGAGTTCGCTCCGCAGTTGTTCCGCTGAGGTGAGGGCGCCGGGCAAACCTGGCCGGCAGCCTGATAAGATAACGGTTACAGATGCTGAAGCGCTTCATCCTGTGGGACTTTCCGCGCGCGAGCTGGCAGTACGACGTAATGGTCGGGATCATACTGGCATTTATCTTCCTGACGCCGCGCGACTGGTTCCGCGATCAGCCGCGCATACCCAACGCCAGCAGCATCGCCATGCTGCCCTCGGAGAACGGGAGCCTGGTCTTTTTTGTGGACCGGGAGCTATTGGATGGGATCCCCGAGAATCAACAGGTGGAAAGGCTGACACAGGTGCTGCGGACGCGCACCAGCAATCACCGCCTGGAGGTGACGCGCGTGGAACCGATTCTCAATTCGGAGGAGGAGCTGCAGGGCTATTTGGCGTCAGCTCGACCTTGACCGGATGACAGGGGACGCGATTTTCGCGATTTTCGTCACCATGGCGCTCGGCTGGGGAGCGCCCGCCGCAGATAGCCCGGTGGCCGCGACGCTGGCCCGGATGGACGACGCGGCCGCCAAGTTCAAGGGGCTCGAGGCGGATATGCGGGAGATTTCGCATACGGCTGTGATCAACGAGGACAGCGTCGCCGCGGGGACCATCGCGTTGAAGCGGCCCAAGCCGAACGACATACGCGTGCTCTTCGATTTCAAGCCGCCAAACCCCAAGCAAGTCATGATCGCAGGCATCAAGGTGGCTATTTACTACCCTGGAATCAATACGGTACAGGAATATAACCTGGACAAGAGCCGAACGCTAGTGGAACAATTCATGCTACTTGGATTCGGCAGTAACTCCCGGGACCTGGAAAGCGCCTATTCCGTCAGACTGGGGGGGCCGGAAACGGTCGCCGGTCAAAAAGCGACGCGGCTCGAGCTGATTCCGAAATCGCCGGACGTTCTCGCGCATCTAAAGAGGGTAGATCTTTGGATTTCCGACGATCTGGGCATCGCGGTGCAGCAGAAACTTTACGAAACAGGAGGGGACTACCTGTTGGCCACCTACACGAACATCAAGCTGAGATCCAACCTTCCGGATTCCGCCGTGAAATTGAAACTTCCCAAGAGCGTCAAGCGGGAGTATCCGCAGAAACCATAGGGGTTTGGATTTCACTCTGACATGAAGACCAAGACCAGTGCGTACCGGCTTGAGTATCTCGACTGGGTGCGAGGCCTCGGCGCCGTAATCATGCTCCAAGGCCATGCTTTTCACTCTTTTTTGAAGCCCGAGCTGCGCGGGGGCGGGGCTTACCTGCTGTCGCAGTTCGTGGGCGGGATGCCTCCGGCGATCTTCCTGTTCCTGACGGGCGTGACCCTGGCCTTCCTGATGGACAGCACCGAGCGGAAGGGGCTGACTGCGTTGGAGCGGGTATTCACGGCGTTCCGCCGTTCGGGTTATTTGCTCTTTCTGGCGTTTGCCTTCCGGTTCCAACTGTGGGTTTTCGCCTGGCCGGCGCCGTGGACCGAGCTGTTGCGCGTTGACATTCTCAACTGCATGGGACTGGCGATCGCGGCGATGTCGGTGATGGCGCTGCTGCGGACCGCCGAGCGGGTGCGGTGGGGCGCGATGCTGGGCCTGGCGATTGCGTTTGCCTCGCCAGTGATTTCGCAGATGGACTGGTCGGGTGTGCCTTCGCTGGTGCGGAATTACATCGTCCCGGATTACAACTTCTTCAGCTTTTTCCCGTGGGCCGCATACCTGGCGTTCGGCATAAGCGCGGGGAGCATAATCCGGACCATTCCGGCGGAAGCCACCGAGCGCGCCATGCAATGGGCCGCGCTCGCGGGCGGCATCCTGATTCTGGTCTCGCAATACCTGGCCAGTCTGCCGTACTCGATCTACCCGAAATCGGAGTTCTGGCTGAACAGCCCGGCGCAGGTGCTGACCAAGCAGGGTGTGACGTTCCTGCTGCTGGCAGGCGCGTTTCTGTGGACACGCTACGGTTCCAGGAGCGGCTGGAGCTGGGTGCGGCAGCTTGGCATCACCTCGCTGCTGGTGTACTGGGTGCACATCGAGCTGGTATACGGACGCTGGCTGTGGTTCTTCAAGAACAGCCTGACGGTGCCGGAGACCATGATGATGGCCCTCTCGGTCATTCTGCTCATGGTGGCGATTTCGACCATCAAGACATACCGCGAGCGGGTGGCGATGGCGCTGGCGGAGATGGGCTGGTGGTTCGCGCCGAAACCGGAGCGGGTGCCGGGGGATTAGTGGAACTTGTGGGCCAGGCGCTTTCGCCTGGCAACTGAGTCACAACTTTTTTCTCCTCCATTTTCATCCATTTACGGCCAAGTGCTTGGACCTCGCCTGCTATCCTGTAATTGGAAGGACTTGCTCACCGCATTTCCTTTAACGGTTTTCTTCGTGGCCACGAAGCGTTGCAACTAAGGTGGTGCTGAACTTCCCGTAGGGCGCTTAGTCAGGCTCGCACGGCTGAGCCGCATATAAAGGCGGACGCCGGCGGGAAGATCTTAGGACTGGTCCTATAACACCCGGTGGGAAGTCCCATCGGATATCAGAGAGTCAAGCATCGAATCGAGAGCACAGAAAGGCCATTCCAGCCTGTTTCTCACTGCTCCGAAGATGCGGCTCGAATCATTGGCGGCCGGATACGCACGGCGATAAGTCCGAGAGCCCCGGCCGCCGCAACGTACTTCATTTCCCCGCCGCTCACCCGCAGTGTCTCCATGACGCTTTCAAGCGCAGCCTGCTCAGGCCAAGCTCCTGTTCCATGCGGCTATTCTACGTGCTCGCGCCGGGGTGCCCTCTGGGCCGCCGCCATGCGCGCGGCCATGCGCATGGCCTGCTTCATGCTGCGCGGATCGGCCTGGTTTTTCCCCGCGATGTCGAAGGCCGTTCCGTGGTCCACCGAGGTCCGGATGATGGGGATTCCCAGTGAGATGTTCACCGTGCCTTCGAAATCCAGGAGCTTCATGGGAATGTGGCCCTGGTCGTGGTACATGGCGACCACCAGGTCATAGGCGCCCCGCGACGCTTGCAGGAAGACGGTGTCGCCGGCATGCGGACCGCTGCACTCGATCCCCTTGGCACGGGCCGCCTGGATGGCGGGAACGATGAACTTCTGCTCTTCGTCTCCGAACAGTCCATGCTCGCCCGCATGCGGGTTCAGGCCGCAGACGGCGATGCGAGGCGGCTCGAACCCGAGCAGCCGCATGGCTTCTTCGCCCAGCTCGATGGTGCGCAGGATGCGGTCGGTGTTCAAATCGCAGGCCTGGCGGAGCGCCACGTGCGTGCTCACGTGAACCGTCGCCAGCTTCTCGCCGGCCAGCAGCATGCGCGACTCGGCGGCGCCGCAAAGCTCGGCGATGTATTCGGTGTGCCCGGAGAACGGGCGGCCCGAAAGCGCGACCGCCTCCTTGTTCAGGGGCGCCGTGACCATGGCATCCGCCGCCCCGCGCAGGCACAGTTCGGTGGCCATTCGGACGTATTCGACTGCGGCCTGGCCGCAGCGCGCGTCCAGCCGGCCGAAGGAGAAATCTTCGATGTCGCCTAAAGTAAGGGCATCCAGCAGCAGCGCCGCTGCGAGCTGGAGGCCGGTGGCGCGCCCCGCCATTTCGAGAATGCGGGAATCGCCCACCACGATCCAGGTGGCCAGCGGCGCCACCTCCGGGTCGGCCAGCGCCTTGAGCACAATCTCCGGGCCGACCCCGGCGGGGTCGCCCATGGTGAGCGCGATGGTGGGAAGTTGGTCTATGGTTGGGAGCATGTAAAGAAGTCCGCTACTTGGATTAGAGCATGCGGAGCGCCAAATCCGCCCGACTTGGTGGCCACGCGCGACTGATCGAAAGCGCCGCCGGATAGATAACCCCACGGTATACCGGGAACGATTTCGTCCTCGAGCTGGATGTGGCGCACACCGAGCGCGCGGCACACCAGCGACGCCGTATCTCCGCCCGAGAGCACCAGCGCGCCGGCGGCGGCGTTTCCGACCAGCTCGAGGACGCGTTCCACGGATGTTTGCCTGACGAGCAGGTTTAGAACCACGCGCTCGCCCCGGCGCACCGC
Source organism: Bryobacterales bacterium (assembly GCA_963768385.1). Lineage (GTDB taxonomy): Bacteria > Acidobacteriota > Terriglobia > Bryobacterales > Bryobacteraceae > Fen-178. The sequence goes on along the minus strand of CAVYHQ010000006.1, from coordinate 174,827 downwards.
GGATGCGATTGACTGGGGCGTGGCGGTCTCCGCACGGAGGGAAAGCGCGGCGCGATGGGCCATCAAGTGGCGCTGTTGGGAGACGGTGACGGGGTGATCGGAGCCGATGCAGAAGAGCACCGAAGAGGCCGGCCAGGGGGCCGGCCGAGGGCAGGTCGGAGACCTGCCCCACGGCAATGTGCGGGCCAGCGCGGAGGCCAGGCCCGCTGAACCGGCCCAGAGAATCCGCTTCCCGGACCCAAGGGCCTCGGCCGCAATCGTGTCCAGGTCGCGGTCGCAGGTTGCATCCACGGAGACGAAGCGGGCGCCGGATTTGATCGCCTCCGAAACCGCGCCGGGCTGCACGTGCGCGCAGGACTCCAAACCCTGATGGCGCAGGCGCGCGGGCAGATCTATCGGCTCGAACTGGGCCGGGGGTTCCACTCGCAAATAACCGCCTTCGACGGTTCGGCCCATAGCCGGAAATGCGGGCGTAATCACGGCCGCCTGGCAACCGAACGCGGCAAGCGCGGCGGCGATCTCGGCCCCCACATTGCCGCGCAACGTGGAGTCGATCTTCTTGAACAGGATGCGTGCCCGATCCACGGGGAGCCGTCGGGCCAGGGCGTCCATGACCTGACGCAGCTCGGCCGCGTTCAGATGGCGGCTCTCGGCGCTGACGGCTAACACGCTGACTTCTTCGCCGTGGGCATCCAGGCGAACGTGGGTCCGGTACCCGCGCCGCGCAAAGTGCACCGCGGCGTCACAGGCGCCGGTGAGATCGTCGGCTATCAGCAGGCACTCGAGATTCGTGGTTGGCGGCACGCCGCTTATTATGGTATCTGGGAACATGGCCTACCGTTTCCGCCATGCGATGTGTAACGAGGCGTTCGAGGGATGGCCGCTCGCGGAAGCGTGCCAGGCGATCCGCAGGGCCGGCTACACGGGCATCGAAATCGCGCCGTTCACGCTGGCGGAGAAACCGGCGGACATCAGCGCGGCGCAGCGCCAGGAGTACCGCGAGATCATCCAGTCGGAAGGATTGAGCTTCGTGGGCTTGCATTGGCTGATGGTCAGCCCCAAGGGGCTGCACGTCAGCGGACCGGACGCCTTGCTCCGCCAACGAAGCTGGGAGCATATCCGCGATTTGATCGATCTGTGCGCGGACCTGGGAGCCGGCGGCGTGATGGTCTTCGGCTCGCCCCGACAGCGGTCCACCACGGGCGGGCTCACGCGCGGGGAAGCCACCCGCAACTTCATCGACGGTCTGGCCGGGGTGGCGCCGCACGCTGCCGATCGCCAGGTGAGGGTGCTGGTGGAAGCGCTGCCGGCCGGCCAAGCCGACGTGGTGCGGACGCTCGAGGAAGCCGTCGCCATTGTGCGCGAGATCGGCAGCCCCTGCATTCAGACCATGTTCGACGTGCACAACGCCATCGACGAACAGCTTCCGCACGCAGCGCTGGTGGAGCGCTACTTCGACTACATCCGCCACGTCCACGTGAACGAGCTGGACGGGCGCCACTGCGGGGCCGGAGACTACGACTTCAAGCCGGTGCTGGCGGCCCTGCGGCGGCGCGACTACGCGGGATGGGTTTCGCTGGAAGCGTTCGACTTTACCCCCGGCGCGGAGCGGCTGGCCAACGAGTCTCTGCGCCACCTGGAATGGGAGATCGCTAAACTGCCATTATGAGCCACTATGTTGTGACGGGAGGCGCGGGGTTTATCGGCTCCGCGATTGTGCGCAGCCTGCTGCGCGAGGGCGCCGGGAGGGTGGTTGTCATCGACAATCTCCTGACCGGGCGCGAATCGAATTTAGAGGAAGTGCGTGGGCGGATCGACTTCCGGCGCGCCGACATTTGCAACTACCAAGAGATTGCGCCCCTCATCCGCGGGGCGGCGGTGGTATTTCACGAAGCCGCCATTCCGTCGGTGCCGCGGTCGATTGACGAGCCCGTGCCGTCGCACGAGGTGAACATCGACGGGACGTTCAACGTGCTGCGCGCGGCTCACGAAGGAAAGGCGGGCCGCGTGGTGTACGCCGCATCGTCCTCCGCCTACGGCGACACCGCAGTGCTGCCCAAAGTGGAAAGCATGACGCCGCACCCGAAGTCGCCTTACGCCTTGCAGAAGCTGGTGGGCGAATATTACTGCGCGGTTTTCTGGGGCGTCTACGGCCTGGAAACGGTGGCGCTGCGCTACTTCAACGTGTACGGCCCGCGGCAAGACCCTTCGAGCCCCTATTCGGGCGTGCTCTCGGTCTTCATGAAGGCGATTCTGGAGCGGCGCTCGCCCACCATTTTCGGCGACGGCGAACAGTCGCGCGATTTCACCTACGTGGAGGATGTAGTGGAGCTCAATCTGAAAGCCGCCCGCGCCGGCAACATTTCAGGCCAGCTCTACAACGGCGGCAACGGCGGCCGGATCACGTTGAACCAGGCATGGGCGCTGCTGCAGAAGATGGAGGGAGTCAGTATTCCGGCGATCTACGGCGCCCCGCGTGCGGGCGACGTGCGCGACTCGCAGGCCGATACCACGGCGGCCGTGCGCGACCTGGGATACGCTCCGCGGTTCTCATTTGAAGAGGGCATGCGGCGGACGCTGGAGTGGTACCGGGGGGAGAGGTGAATGGATATCGTGCCACACTGGGGTTATGGAGAAGACCAAGCAGACCCGCGTGATTCAACTGCTGCGGAAGTACCTGGCACGGCTGGTGGAGGAGCCCAACCGGAGGCGGCTGGCCCGGGCGAGGCTGAGAAAGGCGTTCGAGACGGGTCTGGTCGAAACCGGTGATCGGAAGTGGAGCCGGGAGGAACTCTATGACCGTTGAGAGCGGCCGGAAGATCCGACGGCTTGGCCCCCGGTCGTAGATCGCGCGGTGATTCGAGGGTCCGTTGGGTTGGCCTGCCATGCGAGGCTTTCGTTCTGGGATGCACTGGTAGTTGTCGCGGCGGTGCTGTACACCGCAGACCTGAACGATGGGCAGGGAACTCCCGGCGTTCGAATCGGCAACCCGTTCGTGCGACGCCCCATAAGTGCGGAGTAGCGAGGTTTTGCCCGTGAGGTGAGCTACACTTGTCTGTTCAGAAAATGACTGAAGCCCAAAAGATCCAAAACTTCGTCAGCTACGTTCGGACACTGAAGGGCGACGAGAAGGGAGAGGCTCAGGTTTTCTGCGACCGCCTTTTTCAAGCCTTCGGCCATGAGGGCTACAAGGAGGCCGGAGCGACGCTCGAAGAGCGCCTGGCGCGCAAAGGCGAGCACGTCAAGTTTGTCGATCTGATCTGGAAGCCTCGCGTTCTTCTCGAGATGAAGAGCCGCAAGGAAGACCTAAGAGACCATTACCAGCAGGTTTTTGAATATTGGATTCGCTCGGTGCCGCATCGCCCACGCTATGTGGTTCTCTGCAACTTCGACGAATTCTGGATCTACGAATTTGACGAGCAGCTAGAAGAACCTATGGACCGGGTCCGGTTGGAGGATCTCCCGCGCCGTTATGCGGCGCTCAACTTCTTGTTTCCAACGGAAAAGAAACCGCTCTTCGGTAACAACCGCGTTGCAGTGACCCGCTCGGCAGCGGACAAGCTTGCTGTGGTCTTCAGCTCCATCATTAGGCGAGTGAAAGATCGCGAACGTGCACAACGGTTCATCCTCCAGTGCCTAATTGCGATGGTTTCTGAAGACGTGGGCTTGCTGCCTCCCGGCATCTTCCTTGAGATCTTGAATGACTGTGACAGCCGCACAAAGGCTTACGACTTGATTGGCAACCTATTCCGCCAGATGAATACGCCGCGGCCCGCAGGCGGAGGCCGCTACAGAGGGGTGCCATATTTCGACGGGGGGCTGTTCGCGGTTGTGGACCCGGTCGAACTGATCTCCGGCGAGTTGCTTCTGCTGATGCAAGCCGCCGAGGAAGACTGGGCGAAGGTTCAGCCCGCCGTCTTCGGATCTCTGTTCCAGAGCAGCATGGGAGCAAGAGAGCGGCACGCCCATGGCGCCCATTTTACCAGTGAGGCCGACATTCAAAGGGTGGTGCTGCCCACGATCACGCGCCCGTTCCGACGGCGCTTGGAGTCCGCCCAAACACTGAAGGATCTTCTTGGTATCAGGGACGCGCTCCAGCGGTTCAGAGTGCTGGACCCAGCCTGCGGCAGTGGCAACTTTCTCTATGTCGCATACCGTGAGCTTTCACGGTTTGGCTTGGATTTGCTGGCAAGGATTCAGGCCCAGCACGGGGAAGATGCGGCGCGGAAGGTGGGCACAAGCACGATGGTCACGACACGCCAGTTCTTTGGAATCGATCATGTTCCGTTCGCGGCCGAACTTGCCAAGGTCACTCTCACCCTAGCAAAGGAATTCAGCCTCCTGGAAGCCCGCGACCGCTTCAATGGATTCCAAACTGACCTCCTCAATCAAGGGCTTCCACTCGACAACCTCGATGACAACATCCGTTCCGCTGATGCACTCTTCACGCCGTGGCCCCAAGCCGACGCCATTATCGGCAATCCGCCGTTCCAATCGAAGAACAAGATGCAGAAGGAATTCGGACCAGAGTATGTGCAGCAGTTGCGCCGGGCATACCCGGACATACCGGGGCGTGCCGACTACTGCGTCTACTGGTTCCGGCGTGCTCACGACAGCCTCAAGGCCGGTCAGCGCGCTGGTCTAGTAGGCACAAACACGATTCGACAGAACTACTCCCGCGAAGGTGGACTCGATTACATCGTGCAGAACGGTGGAACTATCGTCGAGGCGGTTTCCTCGCAGCCGTGGTCAGGGGAAGCCGCCGTTCACGTTTCAATTGTCAACTGGATAAAAGGAAAGCAGGACGGACCGAAAGTCCTATTTCAACTGATCGGCGCGGATCGTCAGGGCCCGTGGACAAGGCAAGAGATACCGGTGATCAATTCGTCACTCTCATTCGCGACCGACGTTGCAGGCGCGCGGAGACTCCGAACCAACGCGGATGCGAAGGCGTGTTTTCAGGGCCAGACTCATGGCCACGACGGGTTTTTATTAACACCAGAACAGGCCTATGCACTCGTGAAGCAGGACAAGAGGAACAGTCAAGTACTATTCCCCTTCCTGACCGCCGACGACATGCTCTCAACATTTCCGCCGTCGCCCACGCGGTGTGTCATCGACTTCCACCCCCGCGACGTCTTGGCGGCTGCGACATATCAGGGCCCCTTCGCTATCGTCAAAGAACAAGTGCTGCCCGACCGCGAAAGAGCGGCCGCGGAGGAGGCGGAAAGGAACAAGAAGGTCTTAGCAAAGAGCCCAGACGCAAAGGTCAATCACCACCACGCGAATTTCCTCAAGCGGTGGTGGCTCATGAGCTGGGCGCGCGGCGACATGATCCGGCAGATCGCCAAGCTGCCACGGTACATCTGCTGTGGCCAGGTCACAAAGAGACCGATCTTTGAGTTCGTTTCTACGGAAATTCGGCCCAATGCCGCATGCATGGTATTCCCTTTCGCCGATGATTACTCCTTTGGAGTCCTCCAATCGGGAATTCACTGGGCTTGGTTTGTGGCGAAATGCTCCACTCTCCGGGCCGACTTCCGCTATACTTCTGACACCGTGTTCGATACCTTTGCGTGGCCCCAGTCCCCGAGTGCTTCTGATGTCAAGCGGGTTGCCAAGGCCGGTCGTGATCTTCGTCGTCTACGCCAATCACACATGACCAAGGGCGGGCTGACGCTGCGGCAGCTCTATCGGCTAGGAGAACTGCCCGGTGACAATCCGCTTAACGCGGCGCAGCAGGAACTCGACTCTACAGTTCGGGGAGCATACGGCATGACCCCAGGACAGGATCCGCTGGTGTTCCTTCTTGACCTGAATTTGGAGTTGGCTGCACTCGAAGATGCTGGCAAGGGCATCAGGGTTCCGGGACTTCCCGACACGATCAAGGACGGAACCCAGTTTATTTCAGACGACTGCATTCGGACGCCCTGAGATTCCCTGCGGATGGTACGCAAAGCACGTGGGGCCGGATTCGGACGCTCGACCTCCTCGCGTCGGAGTTCCGGACAGCGACCGCACCCTGCAAGTCCGCATCCCGCCGGGAGCTCGATTCGAGGATCGCTCACGGCGGACACCGTTCACCGAAACGGACCCCAACAAACCGGCGGTTGGTCTTCGATTCTCTACAAACTTGCGATAATCGCGTCGCGCGGCACACCTTTGTGCTGGGCGACCTTGCGGAGGATTGAACCAAACGTGCCGAGCCGCAGGGGGTTGCGGTCCGGAATCGCGATCCGCTGGTGAGTGGGCTCGGAGGTCTCCAGAATCATGTGACTGCCGACTTGGTGCACTTTCGTGTACCGCCATCGCCGGCACAAGGCATCGGCGAGCTGCAGGCCCGAGACGTTGCGAGGGATCTTCATGCCACGGACAGAATCTCGTCGCGCACAAGGTGAAGGCGGATTCGCTCAGGCTGCGGCCGATCGAAAAAGAACGCGGCGGTTGCCTCAATCACGTTCCTGCGCAACTCCTCCCACGTATCCCCCTCTGTGAAGATGTTCTCGGTAAGGCACTCGGCGCAATAGCCACCGTCGGATTCCTGGACAACCTCGAACAGCAATTCGGGCATACGTCTATGATACTGCATGAGTTCTCAGGTGCGAGTTGGCATTACTCCAGATCGGTCGACTTGCTGTCGCTAATCCATTCTGTGAACAGCAGTGGCCTGGATTCAATACCGTTCACTTTTGGCGTTGAGCCCGACAGGGCGAAAGAACACAGCCCGAGGCGTCAGCCTTGGGAAAAAGCGAACGACCGAAAAGCCCCGGAACGGGGCGGAAGAGTTGGGCCAGAGCATCTTACGCCCCTCCGGGGCTGAAACGCCTTCGTGCTGGTTCCCACGGCTTGCGCCGTGGGCTACAGTCTACCGCTCCTGCGGAGCTGGATTAAGTAAACAGCATTGGTCCCAAATTGGTTTTTTCACCCGTTCTCAGAATTCGGTGACAGACGGGGCCGTCCACGCGGCACAAAAAACGCTCCTTGGGACAGACTCGTCAGTCACCGGATCGGCGGGATCGGCACCCGGAACTGCCCCCGGAAGATCTCTCCGAAGATCTGGAGGGCCTGGCCGTGCAGCGCGCCGTTGTCCGCCAACAGGTGCTCGGACGCAGTGATGCTGTGGGGCGCTCCTTTCATATCGGAGACGCGCCCGTGCGCCTCCTCGACCAGGAGCGTTCCGGCCGCCATGTCCCAGGGGTTCAGGCCGAACTCCCAAAAGAAGTCCAGGCGTCCGCAAGCCACGTATGCCAGGTCGATGGCCGCCGATCCGGTGCGCCGCACGCCGTGCGTGGCCATCGCCAACTGGTAGTAAAAGTGGATATTCACGCTCTGGCTTCGCTTGCGGCTGGGAAAGCCGGTGCACGGCAGGCTGTCCTCGAGCCGCTGAATGCCGGAGACGCGAATGCGCCGGTTGTTCAGGTAGGCGCCCCCACCGCGCTCGGCGGCGAAGAGTTCCTGGCGGATGGGATCGTAGATGACGCCGGCAATCACCTCGCCGGCGCGCGCCAGGCCCAGGGTGACGTTGAACATGGGGAAACCATGGGCGAAATTGGTGGTGCCGTCCAGAGGGTCCACATACCAACAATATTCGGAAGAGCTGTCGCGCCCGCCGCCTTCCTCGGCCACGATAGCGTGCGAGGGGAAGTGCGACCGCAGCCGCTCGACCACCAGTTTTTCCGAGGCGCGGTCGGCTTCGGTCACCACGTCGAACTCACCCTTGAGCTCGACGGCCACGCGCCGCTCGAAGTAATTCGCCAGAAGCGCGCCGGCCTCGCGCGCGATTTCCACGGCCTTTTCCAAATAGGGCAGTGTCAGCTCTCTTCCTGGAGGTACTTAATATCGTGCTTAAAAATGAAAAGGTTGGGCAAGCCCTTGCGGGTCAGGCGGATGAAGGAGCGGTCGTAGTATTCGATGATGCCCACCACTTCCTCCCCATCCTCCATCTTCACGCGGACGGGCGTGGCATTCTCGATCAGGCGTTTGAGGTACCTGATTTCTTCAAACGTCTGCTCCGGCGCGCGGCCGGCTTTTCCACCGTGTTCTGGAGTACTCACTTTTTCTGCCGCTTTTTCTCCCCTTCGGGGACTACGGAAGTACGGGCGCCGGGCGTGCCGGTTCCACCCTCAACCTCACCATAATAACCGTTGCGCGCGGAGACTCGCAATTCGGGCCGGCCGACGCGGACCTCGAGCCTGTGAAAGCGGTCCTTGGTGAGCGGGGCGTCATGCGGGTAGAAGGCCAGCAGGTACTGGGTGCGCAGTTCGGTGATGATGTCGCCGAAGGCTCGATCGAGTTCCGCGCCGACGCTGGGCAGGAAGGGCCGGCCGCCGGTGCCTTCGGCCATGAATTGCAGGGCGTGTTCGCCGCCGATATTCCGGCCCGCATCGTTGGTGATGGGCATGACGACCACGGGGTAGATGACGGCATCGGCAAGCTGGGCGGCTTCGAGGGCCGCATGGACATCCTTGGAACTGGCGGTATCGCCGCCATCGGTGACGATCACCATGACCTTGCGGCCCTGGCGCGGCTCGAGAGCCCGCGCCGTCAAAAAGATGGCATCGTAGAGCGCCGTTCCGGCGTCGCCGTGGAGCGTCTTCAGCCGGGCTTCGAGGGAATTGTAATTGTGCGTGAAGGAATGTTGCTCGGTGACGTCGTAATTGAAGCTATAGAGCGCCACGGCGTCCTCCGGATTGCCCTCCGACAGCAAGGCGCGCAGAAACCGCGAGGCGGAATCGGTCTCGTACTTCAATTCCTTGTTGGTGGAGCCGCTGGTGTCCACCAGCAGGGCGACGGACAGCGGCAGTTCGGTGCGGCGCTCGAAAACCGAGATTTCCTGATGCGCGCCGTTGTCGAACACGGCGAAATCGCCCTTCTGGAGGGCGCCGACAAGCTCTCCCGCCTGGTCCTTTACGGTGGCGACGATGCGCACCAGGTTGACGTCGGCGCGAAACACGGGGGCCTGCTGCGCGCACAGGGCGGCAGCGCAGAGGAGCGGCAAAAGGCAGTGTCTAGCCCGCCACCGGAACATCGCGGTCCCACTCTCCTTCCACCCAGACCTCGCCATCCACAAAATGCTCCTTTTTCCAGATGGGCACGGTCTTTTTCAGGCGGTCGATGCCTTCCAGCGCCGCTTCGAACGCCGCGCGCCGGTGAGGAGCCGTGACGATCACCGCTACGCTGGTTTCGCCGATCAACAGGCGGCCCAGGCGATGCACCATGGCCACCCGGCTCACCGGGCGCCCGGCGGCGATCTCACGGCCGATTTTGGCCATCATTTTGAGCGCCATCGGCTGGTAACATTCATAGTCCAGGCAGACGACCGGCCGGCCGTTGGTCTGGTTGCGGACGGTGCCTTCGAATGCGACCACCGCGCCTTCCGCGCCGGTCAGCAGGCGCGCGATGATGGGGCGCGCATCGATCGGGTGGGGGGTTAGCGCGAAATAGTGGCCGTTTTCGGCGACCTCGAGCGGGTCCGGAGGGCAGGCGGCGGTTCCGCCGCTCACGGGCGGCAGAAAGGCCACTTCATCGCCGTCCTCGATTTTGGTGGAAAGGTCCGCGAATTCCCGATTGCGGGCCAGTACAATGCTGCGCGCCATTTCCCGCAAAGGCGGACAGCGCGCGGCCACGGTGTCGAAGACCGCCCGCAGATCGGCCCCCTCGGGAAAGCCGGCCTCCTCCGACGGACGTCCCACCAGATCCTTCAATACCCCAAAGAACAGGATTCGCACGCGCATTCGAGGCTCTACCAAAGGCCAGTCTAACAGACGGTTGCGGGCGGCCCTTCGTTGCGCCGGGTTACAATGCTGTTTCCCCATGCAACCCGCTATCGAAACGCGCTTGCGCGTGCGTTACGCCGAGACCGACCAGATGGGAGTGGTCTACTACGCGAACTACCTGGTTTGGATGGAGGTGGGCCGCGTGGAACTGTGCAAGTCCCTGGGCTTCAATTACGGCGACATGGAGCGCGAGGACGGCGTGCTTCTGGCGGTGGCCGAAGCCTGCTGCCGCTACCGCTCGCCGGCCCGCTTCGACGACGAGGTGATCGTCAAGGCCTGGATTGAAGAGGCCAATCCGCGCATGGTGACCTTCGCCTACGAGATGCGGCTGGCCGGGACCAGCCGCACGCTGGCTACCGGGCAAACGCGCCACATCTTCGTCAACCGCGAAATGCGCCGCGCGCGGCTGCCGGCGAAGTACCACGCGATGTTCGGGCTAGCGTAACGCCCAGCGGTAATATCTTGCCGGCGGCTTACCGACACCCGCCCTACCGGAACAACGCCTCCGCCCCTCTCTGAATCACCGCCGCGCCCGCCACTCCCGCCAGCGCCGATGCGAACGCCGGCCCTGCGCCGCGCCGCTTCCACTCCTCGTGGACCGCGTGGAAGCCCAGGTAGAACAGCCAGCCCGCCGCAATCCCCAGCGGATACGTGATCCATTCCGTCCCCAGGTGCGGCGCCATGGCCAGGCCCAGCGCGCCGCCCACCACCGTGCTCCCTTCAGCCAGCAGGCACCAGCCCAGCGCCGCCGCGCGCGATGGCACCGCGGCTCGCAGAATCCCGCCCAGCGCGATCCCTTCCGGCAGTTTGTGCAGCGCCACCGCCAGCGGCACCGCCACCCTCAGCCCCAGCGGCACCGTCAACTGCACCGTCGCCACGCTCCAGCCGTCCATGAAGCTGTGCACTGCCGCTGCCGCAATCAACGGACCCGCGAAGCCATGCAACTCCGTCGCGCAGGCGTTGTGATCGTGATCGTGCGCGCAAGTGGGGCAGACCGGATACGCGTACCGGTTGATGGCCAGCAGCAGCCCATACCCCACCACGAACAGCATCAGGCTGGCCGTCCACCCCAGTTCCACCGCCAGTTCCGGCAAAAGCCCGAACAGCGCCACCCCCACCAGCACTCCCGCGCTGAACGGCACCACCGCCCTGGCGCGCCGCCGCAACCCGGTGAGCCACAGCCCCAGCACCGCCCCCGCCACTCCCACCGCCGTGGCCAGCGCCGGCGCAGCGATCCCCGGACTTTGAACCAGAGTGAAAGACAAGTCTCTACTGTAGCTGATGCGAGCGGCACCCGGCCCCCGGCCCCCGTTTGACAACCCTTCCCCGCCGTCCGTATCATGGAATTTCAGTTGACCGCCTGTCTGGTCTGGAACACTTCAATTATGATCAAAGTGCAAGGTCTAACCAAGCGATACGCGCGCACTGTCGCTGTGGACGATATCTCCTTCGAGGTCGAGAAGGGCCAAATCGTGGGCTTCCTCGGTCCCAACGGCGCCGGCAAGACCACCACGATGCGGGTCCTTACCTGCTTCCTTCCGCCCACCATGGGTACCGCCAACGTCGCCGGTTTCGACGTGCTGGAGAACCCCATGGAGGTCAAGAAGCGTATCGGCTACCTGCCGGAATCGCCGCCGCTCTATCCCGAAATGGAGGTGCTCGAGTATCTCACCTTCGTCGGCAAGCTGAAGGGCATCCCCTCCGCCGACCTCGATCGCCGCATCGATGAAGTCGTGGGCCGCTGCGCCATCGGCGACGTCCAAGACCGGCTCATCGGCAAGCTCTCCAAGGGCTTCCGCCAGCGCGTAGGCTTGGCCCAGGCGATCATCCACAACCCCCCTGTCCTGATCCTCGACGAGCCGACTTCCGGTCTCGACCCCAAGCAGATCATTGAAATCCGCGAGCTGCTCAAGTCGCTGGCGGGCGAACACACCATTATCCTCAGCACCCACATCCTCTCGGAAGTGGAGCATTCCTGCGAGCAGGTCATCATTATCGACCGCGGCAAGCTGGTGGCCATCGATTCGGTGGCCAATCTCACCAATCGCCTGCGCGGCGCCGAAGCTGTAGCGCTCGAAGTGGAAGCCGCCGGCGACGGCTATCCCGACCCCAGTGACGTGCTCCAGCGCCTCGAGCAGGTGGCCGGCGTCAGCCGCGTGGTCTTGAAGGATTCCAGGAACAGCCGGCTCAGCTTCGAGATTGAAAGTCTGCAAGGCCGCCACATTCGCCCCGAGCTCGCGCGCACCGTGATCAATTCCGGCTGGAACCTCAGCGAGCTGCGCGCCGTCAGCCTGAGCCTTGAGGATATCTTCCTCCAGCTCACCGCCTCCGAGGAAAAGGACCAGGTTAAGGAAGGAGACAAGAAGTGAAAAACGTACTCCTCATCTGCCAGAAGGAACTCAAGAGTTATTTCGCCTCGCCCATCGCCTATGCCGTCCTCGCGCTGTTCGGGCTGATCTTCGGCTTCGGCTTTTACACCGCCACGCGCGACTTCGTCCGCTTCAGCTTCCAGTCCCAGATGATGGGCGGAGGCCAGACCATGAACGTCAACGAGCAGATCATCCGCCCGTTGCTTGGCTTTGCCTCCACGGTGGCTTTGTTCCTCATCCCCATGATCACCATGCGGCTGTTCGCCGAAGAGAAAAAATCCGGCACCATCGAGCTGCTGCTCACCTCGCCCATCACCGATAACCAGATCATCCTCGGCAAATGGCTTGGCGCCCTGCTCTTGTACCTCTGCGTGCTGGCCATGTCGATGATCGACATCGCGCTGCTGTTCGCCTGGGGCAAGCCGGATCTCAAGCCGGTGCTGGTGGCCTACCTCGGGCTGCTCTTGCAAGGCGGCTGCCTGCTGGCCATCGGGACCTTCATCTCCACCACCACCAAGAACCAGATCGTGGCCGGCGGCGTCACGTTCTTCACTTGCCTGCTGCTGTGGCTGCTGAGCTGGTTCACGGCGTTCGACTCGACCGTGCCCGCGCAGGTGGTCAATTACCTCTCGATCGTCACTCACTTCGAAAACTTCGGCAAGGGCGTGCTCGATTTGAAAGACGTGGTCTTCTACCTTTCCTTTATCTTCTTTGCGCTGTTTGCAACTTCGCGATCGATGGAATCGCTGCGGTGGAGGGCATAACATGTCTCACGAATGGCTCAAGACAAGGCAAACCAGGTACACCGCCTACGTTGCCGTCTACCTCGTCGTCATCCTCGCCGTGCTGACGGCGGTCAACTTCCTGGCGAACCGCTACGACAAGTCGTGGGACTCCACCGCCAACAAGCAGTTCAGCCTGGCCGACCAGACCATCAAGGTGGTCAAGGGCCTCAACCGCGACGTTCACATCACCTACTTCGACGAAACCAGCCGCTTCCCGCAGGCGCGCGACCTGCTGGACCGCTATTCGGCCCTTTCCCCTAAGCTGCACGTCGATTACATCGATCCCGTCAAGAAGCCGCAGCAGGCCAGAGCCGCCGGCTTCCGCCGCGACGTCAACATCCTGGTGAATAGCGGCCTCCGCACGGAAGAAGCCAAGAGCCTCAGCGAAGAGGAGATCACCGGCGCGCTCATCCGCTCGCTGAAATCAGGCGAGCGCAACGCCTGCTTCGTCTCTGGCAGCGGGGAGCACAGCATCGACGATTCCGACCGCGGCGGCTACTCCAGCGTCAAGGATGCGCTGGAACGCAACAACTACAAGACCAGGACCATCTCGCTCCTCAAGGGCGCCCAGGGGCCCATAGGGCACCCCGCTCCCGCGGATGCCAAGGCGGGTGCGGCACTTCCCCCGCCCGGCAAGCCCGAGGTCCCCAAGGACTGCACCGTCCTGATCGTCGGCGGCCCGCAGCACGACTACATCCAGCCTGAGACCGACGCCATCAAAGCCTACGTCGAAGGCGGCGGCCACGCGCTCTTCCTGATGGACCCGGCGCTCAGCATCGGCCGCTCCCAGACCGACGAAAACACCACGCTCGCGGCGCTGCTCCAAAGCTGGGGCGTCACCCTCAACAAGGACTTGGCGCTCGATACCAGCGGCATCGGCCAGGTCTTCGGGCTCGGTCCGGAAGTGCCGCTCGTGGCCAGCTACGAATCCCATCCCATCGTACGCGATCTGAAGGACGTTGCCACGGCCTTCCCGCTCTCCCGCACGCTGGAGACTAAGAACGGGGACAAGACCACTGTCGAGAAGCTCTTCGCCACCGGCGAAAACAGCTTCGCCACCACTAACTTGAGATCCGGCTCCATCCGCATCGATCCCAAGAAGGACAAGAAGGGCCCGCTCACCTTGGCGGCCGCCGGCACCTACAATGGCCCCGCCCCGGGGCGGTTCGTGGCGGTGGGCAGTTCCATGTGGGTAGGCAACAGCTTCATCCGGTTCAACGGCAACCGCGACCTGTTCCTCAACATGATCAACTGGCTCACTGCCGATGAGGACCTCATCTCCATCCGTCCCAAGGCGCCCGAAGACCGGCCGCTCAATATTACCGCGCAGAAGATGAACATGGTGTTCTGGCTGAGTATCGTGATCTTCCCGCTGGCCGTGGTGGGGTTCGGCATGGCCACCTGGTGGAAGAGGAGGTAACTCATGAAGCCCAAGGGGCTGTTGGTCGCGGTGGCTGTTTTGGCTGTTTTGGGCGCCCTGATCTGGTGGTCCAACAAGAAGCAAGCGGCAGCCAGTAAGACGCCCACCGATACCACCACCAAGCTTCTCTCCATACCGGACGACCAGTTCCAGGAAATCAAGATCAAGAAGCTCACCGGCGAGGTTCAGGATCTGCGCCGCGTGAACGGTAAGTGGCAGCTTACCCAACCCACCCAGCTCGCGGCCGACCCGGACACCGTGGGCTCCATGGTCTCATCGCTTTCCTCACTGAACGCCGACAAATCGATCGAGGACAAGGCCGCCGACCTCCAGCCTTACGGCCTGAACATTCCGACGCTGGATATCACCGTCGTGAAGAAAGACGGCAAGAGTAACGAACTGCTGATCGGCGACGACACGCCCACCGGTTCCGGCGCCTATGCCAAGCTCGCCGGCGACCCGCGCGTGTTCACCGTCTCGAGCTACATCAAGTCGAGTCTCGACAAGACTCCCAGCGACCTCCGCGATAAGCGCCTGCTCACCTTCGATTCCGATAAGCTCACGCGCGTCGAGTTGCAGGCCAAGGGGACCCCCGTCGAGTTCGGCAAGAACAATCAGAACGAGTGGCAGATCCTCAAGCCGCGTCCGCTGCGCGCCGATGGCTCGCAGGTGGATACCCTCATCAACAAGCTCAAGGACGCCAAGATGGATCTTTCCGGTGCCCAGGAGGACATTGCCAAGAAGTTCGCCGCCGCCGCCAAGGTGGCCACCGCGGTGGTCGCCGACGCCGGCGGCAACCAGACGCTCGAAGTTCGCAAAGACAAGGACAAGAACTGCTACGCCAAAAGTTCCGCGGTCGAGGGCACGTACAAAGTGGCCTCAGATCTCGCCGACGCGCTCGACAAGAACCTCGACGATTTCCGCAACAAGAAGCTTTTCGATTTCGGTTTCAGCGATCCCAGTAAGGTCGAGCTCAAGACCGTGACCTACGCCAAGAGCGGCGACAAGTGGCTCGCCGGCTCCAAGACCATGGACAATACCAGCGTCCAGAACCTGATCGACAAGCTGCGCGACCTCAGCGCCGCGAAGTTCCCCGAGAAAGGCGGCGGCGAGCCGGTCTTCGAAGCCAAAGTGACTTCCAACGACGGCAAACGGGTCGAAAAAGTCGTTATTACGAAGCAGGGAAACCAATATTTCGCGCAACGCGAGAACGAGCCGAGCATCTATGAACTGGATAGCCAGGCTGTGGACGACCTGCAAAAAGCCGCCTCGGACGTGAAAGAGCCGGCGCCCCCGCAGCCCAAGAAGAAATAGCCGGACCAGGGGGTCCGGCGCGGACGAGGGCGTCCGCCCCACACCGACCATGAACGGCCTCCTCACCGACCTCTACGAGCTCACCATGGCCGCCGGCTACTTCGAGTCCGGCAAGGCCGAGGAGAAAGCCGCTTTCGAGTACACCATCCGCCGTCTCCCTCCGCACCGCAATTTCATCCTCGCCGCCGGCCTTCCCCAGGTGGTTGATTACCTGCTCAACCTGAGTTTCGCCGCCGGAGAGATCGATTACCTGCGCGGCCTCGCGCAGTTCCGCCGCGTATCGCCGGCCTTCTTCGACTACCTCCGCGACTTCCGCTTCACCGGCGATCTGTTCGCGGTCCCCGAAGGCGTCCCGGTGTTTCCCGGCGAGCCGGTCCTCACCATCCGCGCGCCCATCATCGAGGCGCAGATCCCGGAAACCTACGTGCTCTCGGCGGTGGCGTTTCAGTCGCTCGTCGCCACCAAGGCTGCGCGCTCGGTGGAAGTGGCCGGCGGCCGGCCCGTGATCGAGTTCGGCACGCGCCGCGCACATACGCCGGAAGCGGGCGTCCTCGGCGCCCGCGCCGCCTACATCGGCGGCTGCGCTGGCACCAGTAATACGCTGGCCGGCTTCCGCTATGGCATCCCCGTCATGGGCACGTCGGCGCACTCCTGGGTCATGTCGTTCCCAGGCGAGATGGAGGCCTTCCGCCAGCTCCAGCGGGTCCTCGGCGATTCCACCGTCCAGCTCATCGATACTTATGACACTTTGGAAGGCGCGCGCCGCGCGGCCCAGCTCGGCCGGCCCCTGTGGGGCGTGCGCATCGATAGCGGCGATTTTCTGGCCCTCTCGCACCAGGTTCGCGCCATCCTCGACCAGGCCGGCCTGCCCGAAGCCAGGATCATGGCCAGCGGCGACCTGGATGAGTACCGCATCCGCGAACTCGTGAACGCCGGCGCGCCCATCGACTCCTTCGGCGTCGGCACGCAGCTTTCCACTTCAGCCGACGCCCCCGCGCTCAGCGCGGTTTACAAAATGGTGGAGCTGGAGATTTCCGGCATCAAGCGTTTCACCGCCAAATACAGCGCGGACAAGATTTCGCTCCCCGGCTCGAAACAGATTTTCCGCGAGGAAGCGCGCGACGTAGTGGCACGGTCGGGCGAATGCGGCAAAGGCGAAGCGCTGCTGCGCCCGGTGATCCTGGGAGGGCGCCTGGTCGAGCCGCTGCCCACCGTGGAACAGGCGCGCCGGCGCGCGGCCGAGTCATTGGCGAAGCTGCCCGCGGCTCTGCGACAATTGGAAGTGGCGGAGCCATGGCCGGTCATATACAGCCGCGAGCTGCGCGCCGTGATCGAACAGACCTGCTTGAACGTGGCCGGATGAAGACCGTTTTCTTCGACATCGATTCCCAACTGGATTTTCTCTACCCCGCCGGCGCGCTCTACGTGCCCAACGCCGAGCGCATCGTCCCCGCCATCGCGCGCCTCAACCGTTTCGCCGCGGCCCACGGCATCCCGGTGGTCTCCACCACCGATGCCCACGCGGAGAACGATCCCGAGTTCTCCGTCTGGCCGCCGCACTGCGTCGCTGGCACCTGGGGCCAGCACAAGGCCGAGGCGACGCTGCTCGACGGCCGCATCGTCATCCCCAACCGCGCGTGCGACATCGCGCTCGCAGGCGCGCCGCAGATCGTCGTCGAGAAGCAGACCGTGGATGTCTTCCAGGCCCCCAACCTGGGCCGCGTGATCGAGTGGCTGAATGCCGATCGCTACGTGGTCTACGGCGTGGTCACCGAGATCTGCGTGCTGTACGCCGTGCGCGGCCTGTTGAAGACCGACAAGCCCGTAACGCTGGTGACGGACGCGGTGCAGGCGTTGACCGCCGAAGCCTCCGCGCGCGCGCTGGAAGAAGTGCAGGCCGGCGGGGGGACATTGGCCAGGGTTTCGGAAATCTGCCTGATATGAGCCACAAGGGGATACTCCAGCTCTCTTTGAAGAACGTCTTTCACGCCGCTTTCCGGCCGCGGAAGCTCGTCCAGGTCAGAAACAGGCAGCCCGCCAGCAGCCCTCCATCACGGACCAGCGTGCGGGCCGAGATGGGATCCCCAAGGCCAAAACAGCCGCAGTCAATCTGCATCCCCTTGACGTACGCCCTGACCATCAGTGCGAAGAACACCAGCAGCAGCAGCGAAGCCGCGGCCGCTGAAACCCGCAGCCAGCGCCCCGCCATGAGCGCCAGGCCGATCAGCAATTCCGCCCACGGCAACGTGCGCGCCACCACCAGCACCGCCCCATAGGGCAGCACTTTGTAGGCGTCGATCGACATCGCAAACAGCTCCCACGGCTGCCGCAGCTTGGTCCACGCCGCGTAGACAAACACCGCGCCCAGCGCCACCCGCAGCGCCAGCACCACCGCTCGGAAAACTCTACTTGAGGAGACCATCGAGCAGGGGTCTCAAGAGATTGTAGTTGACCGTGCCGGCCAGCGGATAGCTCTTCGAGCCGCGCGTGATGATCATGGTGGGAGTCTGGTTGATAGCCGCCGCTTTTCCCAGCTCCAGGTCGTGCTGCACCGCGCTCAAAACAGCGGGGTCCTTCGCCAGCGCTTGCACCTTCTTGGCTTCCGCCGGCGTCAGGACATTGGCCACTGTGTCCCACACCTTGCCGCTCGCGGACCAGGCCACCTGGCTCAGGAACAGCGCGTCGGCCACCTGCTGGTACCTGCCGAGCCGCGCGGCTGCGGTGGCATAGTCGGCGGCCTCCCGCGAATACTGATGCATGGGAAGCGGAAACTCGCGGCTCACCAGGTATACCTTGCCGGGTATCACGTAATCCTTGAAGATCAAAGGCAAGAGCTGCTCGTGCAGTCCCTTGCAGGCGGGGCATTCGAAGTCGCTGAAAACCTCGATCCGGATGGGAGCGCTGGGACTGCCCAGCGACTTGCCCGGATCGGCGTCTGAAGAAGCCGCCAGGCACGGCAACAGTGCGGCGAATGCAAGCACAAAAAGCTTCATTTTTCTATTCTACGTGCCGGCGCCGTCCAACGGCCACTCCCCATTGCCTGCCTCAGCCATTCTGCCCCGATTCGTGCTTTAATCGAGTAAACCATGGAGGTTTCATGTTTGTAAGACTGTTGCTAACCGCGATGATTGCTGCCACGCTGGCGTTCGCTCAGGGTGGCGGCGGAATGGGCGGCGACGACACCGGCGGGATGGGCGGCGGGCGGGGTGGCGGGATGGGCAGCGGCATGGGAGACGACATGGGCGGAATGCCGCGTATGCAGCGCCAGACCCCGTTCGATATCTTCGCCGACCGCCTCAAGCTCAACAAGGACCAGAAGACCGAAGCCCAGACGGTTCTTGACGACGCCATGAAGGAATCCGCGCCGCTGCGCCAGCAGTTGGCGCAGAGCAGGGTGGAGATTGCCAAGGCGATGCTCGGCGGAGCGAGCGCGGACGATCTTAAGAAAACCATGGACGCCTATGCCTCCGTGGCCGCCCAGGTGACCGGCCTTGAGACCAAGGCCTTCGCCAAGGTCTGTGCGACGCTTAAACCTAATCAACAGGGCAAGGCCGCGTCGGCATTCGAGCTCATGGCTGCAGTGCTCAATACGCCCGCCGGCGCCGGGGGCAGAAGAGGACGGAACTAAAGGAACTCTCATGTTTTGCAGATTATTACTGGCCGGCATTCTGGCTGCCACCCTGGCTTCCGCCCAGCGCGGTGGTGGAGGAAGGGGCGCATCGAATACTCCGATTATGATGGCCAGCCAGCCCGATAAGCTCACCATCCTCGCCGACAACCTCAAGCTCAATAAGGACCAGAAGAAGCTGGTCAAAACCGTCCTCGACGAGGGCCAGAAGGAAGCCGCGCCCCTGCGCGACGAGGCGGCCAAGAGCCAGCAGGCAATCGGGCAGGCTGTTTCGGCCGGCAAGACCCAGGACGAGATCGACCAACTGGTAAAGAGCCATGCCGCCATAGAGTCCCAGATGGCCGGTGTCGAGATGAAAGCCTTCGTCAAGATCTATCAGGAACTCGACAAGGACCAGCAGTCGAAAGCCCAGGTGCTGTTTCAGATGATGAACGGCATTTTCAAGGGCAAGAACTGGAACGAATAAGCCGGCATCTAGAGCGCTTCTCTGAGCTTCCGCCGATACTGCTCAAACGCTTTGCGGCCCGCTGCCGTGAGGCGCAGCAGCGTCTGTGGCACCTTGCCACGATAGGTCTTCGACACCTCGACGTAGCCAGCCTCCTCCAAGCGCGACAGATGGCTGGAAAGTGTGCCCTTGTTCATACCGGTTTCATGTTGCAGATAGAGGAAGTCGGACCTGTTGACGGCGAATAAGCACGGCGCCGTAGAGCATCATGGTGAGCATGAATGCGCCCGTCCATGACCGATTCAGAAGATCTTCAATTTGTTCCATACACCAACTAGTTGGTGTCAAGCCCAAAGCAGGGGCTGGCGTACGGGGAAATTGCGGACCACTTCTTCGACGGTGGGGTCGGCGTCGAGCTTGCGCCATAACGCGAGGTACTCGGGCTTGCCCAGCGCCAGCCCGGCGAACAACAGGCACGGCTGGCGAACGGGCCACTCCTTGTCATACATGACGTTGGGCGGCTTGGGCCACTTCTTCTTGTCCAGCATGTACGGATACATGTAGGCCATGGCTTTGGCCATCCCCCGGCCGTCGGGCAGTTTCCACGTCCACAGGTTCTGATCTTTCGACGTGAGGGTCTGCGCGGCGATGGCGAAAGCGTCCAGATTGAACAGGGAATAGCCGTAGGGCTTGGTGCGGGCCAGTTCCAGCGGGAAGCTGCCGTCGGGCGCCTCCTGGTCGGGAATCAGCACGGTCTGGAAGCGGTTGCGGCAGTATGCCGTGAGGTCCCCGTTGCCCGTGAGTTGGGCGAAGGCGGCCACCTGTGTGACCCAACAGGTGCCGTGGTTGTTCTTGGCATCGCGCTCGGCGATGCCGTAGGGATGCATGGTCATCCACTCCAGATAGGACGCGAACCATTGCCTCACGCCCGCCAGATCGGGCGGCGCCAGGCCCAGTCGCCCCGCCGCGCGCGCGACTTCCACCAGGTGGAGCGTATCGATGATGCCAGTTCCCCGCCCCGTGAAACGCCCCTTGATGGCCTGCGCATATTGCAAGTTGGGATTCATGCGGGTTTCGGCGTCGACGAACCACGCGCGCAGGTGCCGGGCGGCATGCTCCGCGTACTTGCGCTGGCGCGTGATCTTGTAAGCCGCCCCCAGCGCGGGCACGATGAGGCTCAACCGGATCATGGCGCGGCGGTGCTCGAGGAAATTATCCGGGTTGCTCATGCCGTCGCGCTGGATGTAGGGGCCGCCGGGGTTCTGGGGATCGGGCCACCAGTAGTCGCCTTCGGAAAAAAAATCGTGCCGGCCGCCGGCGCTGCGCGGGGATCTCGCGGCGGTCACGGTGACCGGCTGTTCGGCGAGGTATCGGTTCGCGGCCTTCAGCACGCGGGGGCGTTCGATGGCAGCGAGATCGAACTCTTCGGCGCCGCGGGCGGCTGGTCCGGCCGCCGACGCGATGGCAGCCTGGAGGAAACTCCGGCGATGCATGAATGAAGTTATTTTAGCGCTAACATCATTGGTTGAGCAGGGGTCGTTGTACGCGGCCCTGCACCGCAATGCCCGGTGGGAGAAACTGTTTGGGGTTGGACCTCGCTCGCCGTCATCCTACTCGGCATTCTGCTAGCCGTGGCTTGTGCCAATGTGGCCGGCATTCTGCTGGCCCGCGCGGAGGAACGTTCCGCTCTCGGGACGCGGGGGCGGGGCTACGGTTCGGCTCGAGGAACCCGGGCGAGAACCGCGATTGGCATTCGGCCGGGCGATATCGTGCGCGCGGAGTGATACTAGGAGACAGGTTCTCATGATTCGACGATTCAAATCCCACCTGCTGCCGGCGGCCGCGGTGCTGCTGGCATGTTTCAGCGCCGGCGCGCAACGGCCGGATACCAACTACGACGAAGCCAAGGTCCCGAAGTACACCTTGCCGGATCCGCTGGTGATGGCCAACGGCCGGCGGGTTCGCGATGCCAAAACCTGGCAAAACCAGCGGCGGCCGGAAATCCTCGAACTCTACCGGACTGAGGTTTTTGGGCGCAGTCCTTCGCAACAGATCAAGCCCGCTGTCAAGGTCAACTCCGTCGACCAGCACGCCCTCGGCGGCAAGGCTGTCCGCAAGCAGGTCACTTTTTGGTTGGCCGGAGAAAACCACGGACCGAAGATGGATCTGCTCATCTATCTGCCGGCGGGCACGAAGAAGCCGGCGCCGGTGTTCCTGGGTCTCAGCTTTGCGGGAAACCAGACCGTTTCGACCGACCCCGGTGTCGAGCTTGCCGAAGAGTGGGTGCGCGACCCGGACACCAAGGCCATGGTGAAGCGGCGCGCCTCGGAGAAGTCGAGAGGCGCCGCGGCCGAGCAATGGCAGCTCGAGAAGATCCTCGAGCACGGCTACGGCCTGGCTACCATTTACTACGGCGACATCGAGCCGGATTTCGACGGCGGCATCCCATACGGCGTACGGCCGCTCTTCTTCAAGCCGGGCCAGACCGCGCCGGCGGCCGATGAATGGGCCGCCATTGGCGCGTGGGCGTGGGGGCTGAGCCGCGCCATGGACTACCTCGAGACCGATCCCGACGTTGATGCTCGCCATGTCGCCGTCTTCGGCCACTCCCGGCTGGGCAAGACGGCGCTGTGGGCCGGGGCGCAGGATACACGCTTCGCCATGGCGATCTCAAACGAGTCGGGCGAGGGCGGGGCCGCCATCAGCCGGCGCGATTTTGGCGAGAGGACCACGGACCTGAACACCCGCTTCCCGCACTGGTTCTGCGCCAACTTCCGGAAGTATAACGACCGCGAAGACCAGATGCCGTTCGATTCCCACATGCTGCTGGCGCTGGTGGCGCCGCGCCCGCTCTACGTGGCCAGCGCCGAGGGCGACCAGTGGTCCGACCCGCGCGGCGAGTTCCTGGGCGCCGTGAATGCCTCGCCGGTGTACCAGCTTCTGGGGAAACCGGGGATCGGAACGGACCAGATGCCCGCCCTTAATGAGCCCATCATGCACACCGTGGCGTATCACATCCGCGCCGGCAAGCACGATGTGACGGCTTATGACTGGGAGCAGTATTTGAAGTTTGCGGACATCCAGTGGGGCCGCCGGTCCACCGGCCGATGAATTACTTTCCCGCGTCCCCGTGTCCCGCACCGGAATACTGGTTCATGGGCACGCGCACGACGTAGCCGGCCTGGAAACGAAAGCTGAAATTGAGAGAGGGTTTGATTGGCGTGACTTCACACCGCAGGGGTTTCTCGCCCGCCCGCGGCTCGAGAGCCTTCAGAATGCTCCCGAACCTGACTGGATCCACAATGGTCTGGGCGGCGCCAGCGGATGCCAGCAGCAAGGCGATGGCGAGGTGGCGCATTCCTCTTCACTATCCCGTGGCGGCCGCCGCCTGCTGCCAGCGCCCGCGTGTGAAATCCGGAAACGGGACGGGTGCGCTGCCTTTAGCCACGGATGCCTCGCTCAGCGGGCCAGGAGCGCTCCACGCGGCGGCGTCATACACGTCGATGTCCGGCGCGGCGCCTTCCCTGATGCACCGAATCAGGCGGTACGCCATCACGAAATCCATGCCGCCGTGGCCGCCCAACTCCCGCGCCAGCTCGCCGACCTGCTTCCAGTACGCATGCTCGAACCGCTCTTTGTACGGGTCGATCGGTCCAAATGCTTCCTTGGCGGAGCCGTCCAGGAAAATCCGCGGCGGATAGTCGCGGAAGATCCCCTTGGTTCCGGCGATCAGGTTGATGCGGTCGTAAGGCTGCGGAGTGGAGACGTTGTGCTCCAGAGTGATCACCCGGCCCTTGGCCGTCCGGATCAGGCTGGTGTTGAGATCGCCGCAGCGATACACCTCTTTCTGGCGCGGGTCGTCGGGCCGCAGGTGCTCCTTGCGATAGGCCGAGAGCGATAAGGCGGGCGAGCTCATCGATACCAGGTACTCAAACCGGTCGCCGCGGTTGATGTCCATGTAGTGCGCCACGGGACCCAGCCCGTGCGTGGGATACAGATTGCCGTTGCGGCTGACGTTTTCGAAACGCCGCCACAGGCCTTCGCCTTCGTTCGAAAACAGGATGCTGCGCAGGTCGTGGTTGTAGGCGGCGGCGCCGTGGGTGAGATCGCCGAACAGGCCGGCCCGCACCATGTTCAGGACCAGCAGCTCGTTGTACCCGTAGCAGCAGTTCTCGAGTTGGATGCAGTGGCGGCGCGTGCTTTCCGACGTGTTGACCAGGTCCCAGCATTCCGCTAGCGTCCGCGCCGCCGGCACTTCCACGGCTACGTGTTTGCCGTGCTTCATGCCCGCCAGGGCCATGGGCACGTGCCAGATCCATGGGGTGGCAATCACCACCAGGTCGATATCGTCCCGCCTGACGAGCTCTTCGAACGCATGGTCGCTCGAATGATACAGGGCCGGCGGCTGCTTCCCGGCGCGCTCCAGCTTGGCTTGCTGCCTGGTGACCTTGTCCTTCACCGTGTCGCAGATGGCCGTCACCCGCACCTGCGGAATGGCCGAGAAGTTTTCGATCAGGGAGTCGCCCCGGCCGCCGATTCCGATGACGCCCAGGCGCACGGTGTCTTTGGCCTCGAATTTCATGCCCTCCACGCCGCGATCCGCGGCGCCGGAGAAGCCCACACCCAAAGCGCCTGCTGAGGCCAGCCGCAGCAGGTCGCGGCGCGAAGAAGATTTCGGGTCGTTCACGGTGATGTCCTCATTTCCAAAGACGGCGGACCACTTCAATGACGATCATAGCGCTGACCACGAAAACAGCCAGCAGCGCCGCCGCGTAATTGGTCCGGCCATAAAGAAAGTTGCCCACGGTGAAGAGCGCCGACCAGATCATGGTGCAGCCCGCGAACCAGCCGATCAGCGCCAGCGGGAAGTTATCACTCCGGGCATACAGGGCAGCCTCGGCACCGGAAACACCGGCCTCGGCGCGCACCCTGCGCCAACCGGGGCCAAACGGGTGAACCTTGCGGTAGAACTCCGCCAGAACCTGCGGATCGGTCCGCGGCCCCAGGTACGCCGTGGCCAGCCAGCAGACTGTGGTGCAGATGACGGTGATCAGCAGTTGGTATTGCGTGCCCAGCGCCACGCCATTCTTGGTCAGAATCAGAAACAGCAGCGAGATGGCGAATGAGCTGGCCATGGCCACAATCTCACACCACGCCGTCACGCGCCACCAGAACCAGCGCACCAGGTATAACAGGCCGGTGCCCGCGCCGATCTGCAGAATCACGTTGAAGGTGTCCTTGGCGGTATCGAGCGCGAACACCAGGGCGGAGGAGGCCACAAACAGCCCGACCGTGGCTACGCGGCCCGCCAGGACGTAATGCTTTTCACCCGCTTGGGGTTTCACAAACCGGCGGTAGAAGTCGTGCACCAGGTAAGAGGCGCCCCAGTTGAGGTGCGTCAGGATGGTGGACGAATTGGCGGCCACCAGGCCGCCCAGCATCAGCCCCATCCAGCCCACCGGAAGAAATCGCAGCATTGCGGGGAAGGCGATATCGTGGCCGATCAGCGTGGGATCGAGGTGCGGGAAGGCCTTCCGGATGTCCGACAGCTCCGGGTAGACGATGAGCGATGCCAGCCCCACCAGGATCCACGGCCACGGCCGCAGCACGTAATGGGCGACGTTGAAGAACAGGGTTGAACCTAGGGCATCTTTCTCCGATTTGGACGCCAGCATCCGCTGCGCGATGTAGCTGCCGCCTCCCGGTTCCGCGCCCGGGTACCACACGGCCCACCATTGCACTGCCAGGGGCATGATGAACACGGCCACGGCCAGATCCCAGTTGTTGGTGAAATCCGGGAGCATGCTGAGGTAATTCAAGCCTCCCGGCCCTTTCACGTGGGAGAGTTTTTCCACCAACCCGCTCATCCCGCCCACCTGCGGCAGGCGCACCGCAAAGTAGGCCGCCGCGATCACCGCCGACATCTTGATAAAGAACTGAAACATGTCGATGACCAGCACGCCCCAGAGGCCGGAGAAAGTGGCGAAGACCACGTTCAGCAGTCCCACCGCCGCCAGCGTCTGCCAGCGGCTGAATCCGAACAGCACGGCGGCGATCTTGCAGGCCGCCAGGTTCACGCTGGCCATGATCATGCAATTGAAAAGCAGGCCCAGGTAGACCGCCCGAAAGCCGCGCACTGCGCCGGCGGCCCGGCCCGAGTAGCGCAGCTCGTAGAACTCCAGGTCGGTGAGCACCCCGGAACGCCGCCACAGGCGCGCGTAAAAGAACACGGTGGCGACGCCGGTGAGCGTGAAGGCCCACCACTGCCAATTGCCCGCCACCCCCTGCGTGCGGACGAAGTTGGCCACCAGGTTGGGCGTGTCGCTCGAAAACGTGGTGGCCACCATCGAGATTCCGGCTAGCCACCACGGCACCGAGCGCCCCGAAGCGAAGAACTCCGCCGTGTTCTTGCCGGAGCGCCTTCCAAAAAACAGCGCAGGCACGAAGCAGATGGCCACCGAGACCAAGGCGATGATCCAGTCGAGGGTGTGGAGTTGCATAGCGAACCTACGAGTTTACTTCCTCGCGCCAAAGAGCGCCCGGCCCCGGTTGGGCGTCGATGAGGTGCCGGTCCGGATCGAAATCCGGCCGCCCCGCGTAGTACCGGTCGATCAATCCGCTGCGCACGGCCGCGAGGTCCGGTTGCTTCGAGAACACCACCGCGCATCCGCCCAGCCCGGCGCCTGTAAGCCGCGCACCCAGCGCGCCGCATTCGACGGCCGTCTCCACCAACCGGTCGAGCGCGGGCGAGCTCACCCTGAGCCGGTCCCGCAAGCTGGCGTGAGATTCCAAAAGCAGCCGCCCGAAACTGCCGGCGTCGTCCTGTTCCATGGCCTTCACCGCCGCCCTGACGCGCCATGCCTCGCTGGTCACGTGCAGAAAGCTATCGCGCTCGGGGCCGGGCGGAAGCTTCTCCACGAATGCCGGCTCCTCCATCGCCGCCCGGTACGAAACCGACCCAAGACGTTTCAACGCGGCCGTTCCCGCTGCGCGGCGGGCATTGTATTCTTGGCGCGCGGCCCCCGACTTCTCCGCCGTCTGGAGACTGTGGACCACCAGGAAGCGCCACTCCTCTGGCACGGGAATCGGGCGCACTGCCAGCGGCTCGAATTCGATCAGCGAGGCACAGCCTTCTCTTGAGGCCAGCGAGGCCGCGTGATCCATACCCCCGCCGCGCGTCCCCACGAATTGCTCGCCTTCCGGCAGGATCTCCATCAACTCCTCAAAGCTCGCCCGCCGCTGGTTGGCCCGGAGCAGACCGAGGGTGAACGCCACAATCAGCGCCGAAGACGATGCCAGTCCCGCCGCCGCAGGAAGGTCCGACACCACGGCGGCATCCACGCCGGCCAAGGCGCCCCATTTGCGGCCCACCGCCTCGGCCGCCGCCCGCAAGTAGTTCTCCCAATCTCCCGCCGCCACGGGCGCGAGGCGCGGGGTCCATTCGAACTCACGGAGACCATACTCTTCCGCGCTGACGGCGCGGATGCGCCCATCGGTTCTCGCCCGGAACGCCACGCGAATGCGCCTGCGAATGGCGATCGGCAGCACCGCGAGGCCATGATAATCGATGTGCTCGCCGATCAGGTTGACCCGTCCCGGCGCGGAAACCACCCAGGTTTCACCGCCGCCGGTTCCGAAAGCTTGAACCAGTTGTTCCCGAGGGTTTGGAAGGCCAGACTTCAATTTGCCTGCCGGATCTTCAACGCCGTCACCTGCCGAACCCACCTTCCGGCCCGCTTCTCCCCCGGCGCCACCAACTGAAATGGACCGTCTTTTTCGGAGAGGGGTTTGCCGTCCCGCTTCGTCACCAGGTACACGGATTTGTCCGTGAAGCCCGAATCCAGTTCCGCCCAGGCGAATACCGCCCGGTAGCCGTCCCTGGCCTCCACCACCATATAATACGACGCCCCCGTACTGTGGAACTTCTCGCCCAACGGCAGATCGACCTTGGCCAGCACGTCCGTCAGCAGGACGCCCTCAAACGTGGCCGGCGCTCCGTGATCCGTGACCTTCACGGTCTGCTGCGGCAGCTTCCCGAGGTCGGAAACGGAAAGCGTAGCGCTGGTGCCGCCGATGCCTTGAACCACCAAGGTCGCCGGAACCTGACACAGCGCTACCGAAACCAGGAGGCCGAAGACCCCCACCAACTTGGCGACAGTCATGCTCACGATTCTCGCCCATCCCATACATGGTTGACAAGGAGCCGGCGACTTCATCGCCCTGGCTTCGAGCTTTGCCCCGAGCCAAGCGCGCCGGTAGACGCGGCCGGCCCTACAGACACCGCGCCGTTCAGTCGATGAGCTCAGCAGGCGCAGAGCCAACCGCGTTATGCTTGAACTAACCTCCCCTGAAGGAAATCCGGCGCGTGAAGAACGCCGTCCGGTACTATATACGTTTAGGGCTTTGAGAAAAGAACAGAACGCTGACATTTTGTTTCGGGAGGCCAACCGCCCGCATGTTCGCAAGAACGGCGCCAAGGGTACGGCCGCGCTGTTCTCAAGGTACGGCGATTGCCCCGTTGCGCTCCCCTCCGAAGACAACACGCCGGAAGGAATGCAGGCGCTTCTCACGGCCAACGCCTACTTCCGTCAGCACCCTTGGCCCGCGCCATATGACAAGACCGTGCATCGGCTTCATCAAGGCGATGCGCGCAACCTTTCCTGGATTCCGGACGCATCGGTTCACCTGGTGGTCACCTCACCGCCGTACTGGACTTTGAAGGAGTATCCGCAGCACGCCGGGCAGATGGGGCACATTGCGGACTACGACGACTTCCTCGATGAACTCGACAAGGTCTGGAAGGAATGCGCCCGCGTGCTGGTCGGAGGCGGCCGGGTCTGCTGCGTCGTCGGTGACGTTTGCATCCCACGCAAATTTGACGGGCGACACCGGGTAATGCCTTTGCACGCCGATATCCAAGTGCGGGCCCGGGAGCTTGGCCTGGACTGCCTCACGCCGATTTTCTGGCACAAGATCGCCAACGGCGTGATGGAGGCCGAAGGCAACGGCGCGGGATTCTACGGTAAGCCGTACCAGCCCGGCGCGGTCATCAAGAACGACATCGAGTACATTCTCTTTCTCCGGAAGGGTGGCGCGTACCGCACCACTCCGATGGTTCAGAAGGCGCTGTCCATGCTCACGCGGGATGAGATGCGCTCGTGGCAGCGGTCCGTTTGGACAGACTTGCGGGGAGCTTCCACCCGCGACGGGCACCCGGCTCCATTTCCGATTGAAGTAGCGGAGCGCCTTGTCCGGCTGTTTTCGTTTGCTGGCGATACCATCCTGGATCCCTTTTCCGGTACGGGTTCCACGTCCTTAGCTGCTATCATGTCAGGCAGGAATTCGATAGGTAATGAGATCGAATCCGCCTACGTGCAGAACGCCGAAAAGCGGTTACTGAAGACCGCACGGCAAGTACGCACGGTTGGCGCGATAACGGCTGAGGTACATGTGGATTGACGCCACCCCAAGTTCAACCGGAATTCCGCCTGCTCGCGGAATTCAGACGGCTTTTTGAAGGACAAGTCTACCGGCATCGAGCATCGAATCAAGGCGATTTCGTTGTCATCCATCTGTACGAGGATCTGGTCACGATCAATCGCTCACCCCGGTACTGTGACGCGGTGCTGAACCGCAGAGACCGCGTGCTGAATGTCCAGAACCGGCGCAGAGGTGTGCGGGCGCGGCGTGGTGATGCCACCTTCGGGGAGATAATCCCCGGTGAGACTCCAGTCACCGAGCCGGGCTATATGGTGGCAAGAGGTCCAATCGCAACGGTTGAGATCGGCGTTGAAGTCAAGATTCTCGCCAAGGCGATGATCAAACAAATAGACCGCGTGATTACCAGCCTCCGCGACCAAGTCACGCAGTTCCGGCGCGGAGGCGGCAACCCGGTCTGTGTCGCGGTGGTGGGTATCAACCAGGCCGAAAGCGTCATCGGATATGAGGGTGACAGGCCGTTTCCCACGACCGGGAGAGGCGGATTTTTGCACCCGATCCAAGAGGCGCCGGAAGCGGAGCGCCGATTGCGAGAGCAAGCGCTGCCTGCATTCGACGAATTCCTGGTCCTTCGCTATCGAGCCACCAACGCTGCACCGTTTCCGTTTGAGTGGGTGGACTACAGCTCAACCCGGCTCGATTATGCGGCGGTCCTGTCGCGCATCAGTAGTCGATATCAGCAGCGATTCTGACCCTCCCTGCGGCGCAAAACGTTGCGGCAGGAATCGCGATAACTTAAACTCTGGTATGGTGCTCACCCACTCTCGGCGTCGAGAAATCGCCCCACGGTAGGAGGGCGGAGCGGGCCTCGATTCCAGGGGCCGTCACGGTATTCGTGTGCGCCAATTGCGCCCGGCCGGGCCAAGCGCCTACCTCGGCAGGCCGGCCGCGGCCGGCGGTCCCGGACTTCGGCTGGCCGTGGCCGGTGCGGGAAATGGCGGCATGGCGCTTGCCCTCGGCTACCGGAAACGTGTTATGAATACTCTTGGTTTGAAATATGCGTAGGCCGCACATCGGCTGAAAGGAACACCGTGCAATATACCAGACGAGACATGGCAAAGATCGCGCTGGCGTCCGTGCCGCTAGCGAAGGCATTTGCCGCGAAAAGGATCGACTCGAAAATCGGCGGCGTTCAGATCGGCGCCATCACCTACAGCTTCAACCGCATCGCCAGCCCCGACCCGGAAGCCATTGTCAGGGCGTTTGTCGAAATCGGGCTCGGCGAGGCGGAGCTGATGTCGAATCATTGCGAGGCCCTCGCGGGCGCGCCTGAGATGCCGAACGTGGGCCGCTCGGGCGGCGGCCGTGCGCAGCCTACTCCCGAGCAACAGGCCGAAAGGCAAGCGGCGGCGGAGAAGCTCGCGCAATGGCGCGCCTCGGCAAACGCGAAGACATGGGGGACCGTTCGGAAGAAATTCAACGATGCCGGCGTGGATGTCGCCCTGCTCTGCTACAACATGCAAGACAGCATGAAAGACCAGGACATTGAATATGGCTTCAGCATGGCCAAAGGGCTCGGAGTCAAAGGCATCACCACAAGCACGACCCTCACCATGGCTAAGCGGATCGCCCCGATCGCGGACAAGCACAAGCTGTTGGTCGGCTACCACGGCCACGACGCAACCAACGACCCCAACCAGACCGCCACCCTCGAGAGCTACGACCAGTTGATGGCTTACGGGAAGTACAACGGCATCAACCTTGATATCGGCCACTTCACGGCGGCCGGATACGATGCCGTGGCCTTCATCCAACAGCACCACGCCAAAATCACCAACCTGCACATCAAGGATCGCAAGAAGAACCACGGTCCCAACGTCGCCGTCTGGGGCACGGGCGACACGCCCATGAAGGAAGTGCTCCAACTGCTCAAGAGGGAAAAGTACCCCATCCCGGCGAATCTGGAGCTGGAGTACCCCATTCCGCAGGGTTCCGACATTATCGCCGAGGCGAAGAAGTGTTTCGCCTACGTCAAGAGTCTGTCTGGCGTAGTCTTTGCATACAACATTGTTTTGAGGAGATCTGAGGATGACATTATCAAGGCGGCACTTCTTTTACGGCAGCCTGCTGGCCGGCGCTGTTCCGGCGGCGGGATTCGGCAGCACGCCATCGTTGAAATCCGCGGGATACAAATCCCCTAGCGAAAAACTGAACATGGCCGCCATCGGCTCCGGCGGCCAGGGCGCGTCTAATCTCTCGGCCGCCGCGCCCACCGAGAACATCGTCGCCCTGTGCGATGTGGACGACCGGCGCGCGGCCGCGACGTTCAACCGGTTTCCGAACGCGCCCAAGTTCAGAGACTTCCGGCAAATGCTTGATAAGGAAGGCAAGAACATCGATGCCGTCATCGTCGCCACGCCCGATCACATGCACGCCACTGCCGCGATGTGGTGTATGGAGCGCGGCAAGCACGTCTACGTGCAAAAGCCGCTCGTGCGCACGGTTTGGGAAGCGCGGCAGTTGCGCGAGGCGGCCGTCAAATACAAGGTGGCCACCCAGATGGGTAACCAGGGCTACTCCAACGAAGGTACGCGGCAATGCGCCGAAATCGTCTGGAACGGCGACATCGGCAACGTCGCGGAGGTGCACGCCTGGAGCGACCGGCCGATGTGGCCACAGGGCCTTACCGAGATCCCCAAGGAAGATCCCGTCCCTTCCACTCTGGATTGGGATCTTTGGCTGGGCGTTGCCGAAAAGCGGCCGTTTACGGCCGGCGGCAAGACCGAACCCGACAGGAACGGGGGGTTTTTCTATCAGCCGTTCAACTGGCGCGGCTTCTACGATTTTGGCTGCGGCGCCCTGGGCGATATGGCCTGCCACATTCTGGGTGCGCCCAACATGGCGCTGCATCTTTCCAACCGCAAGGTCATCGCCGTGGAGTGCATCAAGAAGGAGGGCGTAAGCCCCTTCATGTTCCCCAAGGTTTCGGTGATCCGCTTCGACTTCGCGCCTTATGGCAACATGCCGGCGCTGAAGGTCTTCTGGTACGACGGGCTGAAGGAGTCCCCGAAGATCGCTGGCGTGCCCGAAGGCGAGTGGATCGGCGATCCCCCGAGTGTGGCGCGTCCCGGCGGGGAGGGCCGTGGCGGGCGGGGCACGGGCGGGCGGGGCGCGGGCCCAGGCGCGCCTGGGGCGGCTCCGGGCGGTGCTCCAGGAGGGGCCCGCGGCGGAGGACCGGACATGGCGCGTCCGGCTTCCAACGAGTTCCGCTCTCCGGGCCGCGTTTTCAATGGGGACGAGTTCGCGGCTCTCAAGGCGTCCAAAGAGCCGCTCCGTTTGCCTATGCCGGATGGCAGTATCTTCATCGGCGACACGGGAATGCTGACCACCGGAACTTACGGTGACGTGACGCGGCTCATCCCCATCGAGAAGATGAAAGACTATCGGATGCCGGCGCCTCTGCTCACGCGCTCCCCCGGCCACATGCGCGACTTCATCCGCGCGTGTAAGGGCGGCGACCCTGCGTGCTCCAATTTCGGCGTCGCGGCTCCGTTCGTGGAATGGATGCTTTTGGGTGTCATCGCACTGCGCCATGAAGGCAAGCTGGAGTACGACGCCGGGCAAATGCGCATCACCAACAACGCTGAAGCCAACAAGCTGCTGAAACCCGCCTTCCGCAAAGGCTGGGGGTTCCACCCGGTGAAGTCTTAGGCAGGATCGGATTTCATCCAGCGCGTGATGGACCAGTTCATCGACGAAAAGGGCAATCTGAAGGGTGTCCGCCTCGGAAGCCTCGACAACGCCATGCCCGGCAATATACGTCAACTATCCAAAAGCAGTCAACGGCAACGAGGCGGTCGCCGGGTTTCTTTGGGCCACGGCAATTGTCGAAAAACCCGCGGCCAGCAAAGCGAAGTGATCGCGGAGCGAATCAGGAGAATGTTGAAAAAGTCTGGAAACACAGTGGCGCGCAGACCGCCGCTTTGCGCCCGTTATATCGCTTCCGCGACAGGTTGGCCGGACGCCTGTTTGACGCGGGCGATGGCCAACGCAATACCGCCCCACAGCCCGGCTTTCTCCTGGAGCGCCGAACTTTCGATGCGCACCTTGTCCACCGGAAACAGCCGGACGCGCTCGCGAACTTCCCGTCTCACGGTGTCGATCAGCAACGGACCAACGTCATTGGCGACGTCGCCGCCCAGGACAACCAGCTCCGGGTAGAGCACCGCGATGACGTTGGAGACGCCGATCCCCAGCATGCGTGCGGCCCGTAACAACTCCTCGCGAACCGACGGGTCCCCTGCCGCGGCTGCCTGCGCCATGAGGCGCGGAGTCACCCGGTCGGCACTCCCCTCCACCATGTCGTACAGGCGTGGGGCGTGTCCGCTCTTCATCAGCCGGACGCCAGCGCCGATGAGGGCCGGGCCTCCGGCCAGGGTCTCCAGGCAGCCCCTGTTGCCGCAGCCGCACAGTGGGCCGTCCGGCAGGATAGTCTGGTGCCCGATCTCGCCGGCTGCGCCCAGCGGGCCCAGCCGCAGCTTCCGGTCGATTACCACCCCGCCACCGATCCCCGTACCCACGGTGATGACGACCATGGTCTTCGCCCCACGGCCTTGGCCAAACCAAAGTTCTCCGAGGGCGGCCATCCGCGCGTCGTTGAGCAGGAAGACCGGGCAACCCACGGCGGCCGATAACCGGTCGGCCACTGGGTAGTCACGCCATCCAGTGGGCAGGTTAGGGAGAAACAGGGTGCGGCCGCGGTGGAAATCCGCGAGGCCGGGCACGCCCACGCCGAAGGCCGCCAACCGCTGACCGGCGCTGGCCGCCAACTCGTTAATCGTCGCGGCGATCCGGCGCAGAACGGCGTCCGGACCTTCGTGTGACAGTGTGGGGATGATCCGCTCACCCAACATCTGCCCGGCGCCGCTGGCCACCGCGCAAGAGGTGATGGTTCCGCCAATATCTACGCTTGCAAACATCACTGGCGCTACTATAGCGCACCGACAGGGGCTGAAACCACGCGGTGATGCTGAAAAACTTCCGTCGAGACAATCCCATGACCCAATTCTCCACTTAATGAAAAATGAGTCTTAACCGTTTGTCTCAGTTTAGGGGCACTTGCATCGTCGCAGCGACTCGGGCACCCGGCCGGTGCGGACCGCAGCAGAAGCATGCTTTTGCCAGATGGTGGGCCCACCATCTCATCTATTTCAAATTCCGGTCGAAGAAATCCACCATCATCTGGTTCATCTGGCGCGAGGCGGCGCCGGTCACGCCGTGGGCCTTCTGCGGATACAGCATGAATTCAAATTGCTTGCCCGCCAGTTCCAGCGCGTTGATCGCCTGAAGGGTGTTCTGGAAGAGAACGTTGTCATCCTCGAAATTGTGGGCAATCATGAGCTTCCCCTTCAGGTTCCCGGCTTTCGGCGGCAGGGCCGTGTTCTGGTAGCCCTCCGGGTTCTCCGACGGCAGACCCATGTAGCGCTCGGTGTAGATGGTGTCGTAGTTGAGCCAACTGGTGACCGGCGCTCCGGAGAAACCGCAGCGGAACACATCCGGAGCATTAAGCATGGCATTCAGCGTCATGAAGCCGCCGTAGCTCCACCCGTGAATGCCGATGCGGACGGCATCCACAAAGCCCAGGGAGACGAGGTACTTGATTCCGGCTACCTGGTCGGCCAATTCGGTCACACCCAAATTGTGGTAGACGGCTGTCTCGAAGGCGTGCCCGCGTCCCATAATACCGCGATTCTCGGTTTGCCAGACCACGTAGCCCTTGTGCGCCAGCACCTGGTCGATGCTGACGCCCGCCCAGGCATTGTGGATGGGGTCCGCCACGCCCGGCCCGCCATACACCGTGACGACGGCCGGATACTTCTTGCCCGGCTGGAAGCCGGCTGGCTTGATGAGGCGCCCGTAAAGCGGCGTGCCATCGGACAGGCTGAACTTCACAATCTCCGTGGGAAGAATCTCGAACTGTTCCATTTGGGTGCGGTCGGCCTCGCGATAGACGCCCAGCTCCGTGCCGTCGCCGGAGTGCAGCGTGGTGCGCGGCGGGTTGCCCAGGTTGGAAAGGGTATCCAGATAATAGGCGCCGCCCGGACCTATCGAGATGGTGTGCGTGTAGCCTGCCGCCGAGAGCTGGCGCTTACCCTGGCCGTCGAGCCCGATGCTGTAGAAGTGGTGCTCGAGTGGGGTGGGTTCGTCGGAGCTATAGAAGACACGCCCGCCGGCTTCGGCTTCATTCACTGCCGCGACGCCGGTGACTTCCCAAGGACCCTGAGTCAACTGCCGCACGCTTTTCCCGTCGATGGAGTACAGGTAGATATGGCGGAAGCCGTCGCGCTCGCTGGTCCACAGAAACCGCTTTCCGTCCTGGAGGAATTCCACGTCGCCGCGGAGATTGATCCAGTAGGGATCCGACTCGCGGAAGATCGTGGATGACGCGCCCGATTCGGCGCTGATGGCCAGCATCTCGAGGCGATTCTGCACGCGATTGGTGCGAATGACGTAAACGCTTTTGGAATCCGGCATCCAGCCGGCGCGCGCGATGAGATAGGAATTGCGGGTGTCGCCCACGTCGAGCCACCGGGTGGGGCCGCCGGCGGCCGCTACTACGCCCAGGTGCACGTCGGCGTTGTTTTCGCCGGCCTGGGGGTATCGCTCGGGCTCGTACAGCGCCCGCGTGCGAAGCAGGTCCTCGTGCGGGAAGACTGGCTCGCGACTGGTGTCGAACTGAAGATACGCAATCGACTTCGAATCGGGCGACCACCAGAAGGCCGTGCCCAGCTCGAGTTCCTCCGGATAGACCCAGTCCAGGCCGCCGTTGCGGAGGGTCCCGGCGCCGTGGGTGGTCAACGGCGTCTCTTTGCGGGTGGCCACATCGATCGAGTACAGGTCCCATCCACGGCGAAAGACCACCATCTTGCCATCCGGCGAGAGCTTGGCATCCACCTCCGCAACCGGCGTCTTGGTGAGCTGGTCCCACTGGCCGGTATCGAGGTGGACCAGGAACACATCACCACCGCCGGCATAGAGCAGCTCCTTGCCGTCGGAGGAAAACTGAAGGCCGCCGGCGCGCACGCGCCGGTTGGTCCAATCGAACGGCTGGTCGGCGGGCGGAGGGTTCACGGCGGCGGCAGCGGCGTTGTCCATGGCATCCGCGGCCACCAGATCCTTGGAACTCTTGGCAGCGGGGTCGTAAATCATGAGGCTGCGACCCTGCCGGAAGACGAAGGTCTTGCCGTCCGGCGCCCAAGTGGGCGCAGCCGCGCCGCGGCCGGGCCCGGAGGGCACCCCGCCGCGGCCTCCCTGGTTCATCGACTCGAGGGTAATCGGCTTCTTCTGACCGAAAGCCGACGCGGCCAGCAACAGGCAAACAGTGAACTTTGGCATCGTGTAGTGATTGTAATCCAAAGCGCGATCGGGCTTACATCCTGCCCTTGACCGCCGCGTCCAGCGAGATCTTGTTGTGGTCCAGGATGGTCCCCGTGGCCCGCTCGAGCGCGGCGCGCGCCTTCACATACGAGCTCATGGCCGCGACTTCGGTGGACCGCGCCTGGGCCAGCAAGCTCTCATACTGGATGACGAAAAAGCTGGTGGAGGCTCCCACCTCGAACTTGGCCTGCTCGGCCTCGAGCGACTCCTCCTGCAACTTGCGCGCCTCGACCGCCGCTTGGTACGACGCTCGTGCGCGGCCCATGGCGATGAGCGCGTCCTCCACCTCGAGGCGCGCCTGGTTCTCGAATTGCCGCAAGCGGATCTGCGACTGCTTCAGTTGCAGCTCATCGCGCGCCAAGTCCGCTTCCGCGATGCGGTTGTGCACCGGCAGCGTCATCTGCAGGCCGATCCCGTAAGTCGGGTACTTGCGGGCGAACACCTGGTCGAGCACTGTGCCATATCCGCCGGCGAATCCGGGATTGGGCAGCGCGGTAGGGTTCACGGTGCCCGCCAGGCCGCTATTCTGCATCAGCCCTACGAGGTCCACTTCAGGCCGGGTGGCGCTCCTGGCCCCTTCCAGACCGATCTGTGAATTCTCGATCTGCAAACGCGCCTGCCCCAGGTCGGGGCGGTTGACCAGCGCCTCCGAGATGAGGTCCTGAATGGGGCGGATCTCGTCCTTCTCCGGTATGGCCAGCGTATCGGTGGGGATAATGTGCGCGGCCCGCACCTCGGGATCTTCATTGCCCCGCCTGGTCAGCACGTTCTTGAGGATGGCCTCTTCCTCCTGGAGCAGCCCGCGCGCATTGATCAGGTCCTGGCGCGTGGAGAAGACCTGGGCGTTGGCGCGCGTCATCTCGACGGGGGCCAGCGTGCCTTCGTCCACCTGCGCCTTGGTATCCGAGTAGAGCTTCTCGGCCAGCGCCAAGGTCTCCTGCTTCACCTTCTGGTCTTCGTAGAGCGCCACGAAATCGGTATAGAGACGGATCACCCCATAGACCGACGCAACGAGTTGCTGCTGGAACAACAGGCCCGTGATCTTGCGTTCATTTCCGGCAATCCGGATGAACCTCCGGTTGAGGGCCATTCCGAAACCGCGCAGCAGCGGCTGGGTGACCGTCAAGCCGAGGCTCGAAGTGGTAAACGGAGCGTATCCGTAACTCAGCGCGTTCACCGACTGGTAATTGTTGCTGAAGTTCAGGGCCGCCTGGGCGCCCGTTGAGAAGCCCTGCTGGATTCCCGCGTTGGCGAACGTGCCGTTGCTCACCAGCGTGGGGGTGTTGGTGGTTTGGATGCTCACCTCGGGCGTGGTCTGGTGCGTCCAGTTCAGGAGTCCGCCGGCCACCGGATCGTAGCCCGGCACGGCTGTCCCGCTGGATTGCGGAACGGTGCCCTGCATCGACAGGTTGGTCTGCGGCGCGGCCAGCACTCCCAATTCGAGCGCGTTGGTGGCCACCGAGCTTCCGGACGTAGCGCGCCCGGCGATGGCGGCGCTGGTGACCACGGGGCTGAGCGTCCCGCCCACGCCCGCCGGCGCTTCCGCCAGGGTATAGTTCAACCCGCGCAGCGTGCCGCCGCCTTTGGCGCGCAGCAGTTCCGCGTCTGCAACGGGCAAAGCGGACCGCTGCAGCTCGATATCGAGATTGTTCTCGATGGCCAGCGCCAGCGCATCCTGAAGCGACAGGTAGAGGTTGCCGGCGCGAATCAGCTCGTGGACCCGCGGCGAGTTCTGGAAGCTATCCTGCGGCGCGGCCATGCCTGGGCCCGCGCACAGAAGAGACGCAAGCAAGATGCTGAGACTTGATTTGTACATGATCGGAGACTTCTTACGGATGGCTTGCCGGCGCCGCCGTTTCCTTGGCCGCGACCGGCTTCACTTTGGCGCCTTCCCGGATGGCGTCGCTGGGGTTGACCACCACCTGCTGCCCGTCTTCGAGACCCGAGAGCACCTCGAGGCGGTCGCCGAAATCGCGACCCAACTGGATGCGCGCGAAATGCACGCGGCCGTCGGGCGCCACCACCGCCACCTGCGGACCGTCGCTTCGCACCACCAGGGTGTCGCCGGGAATCAGCAGCGGAGGATCTTTCCGGGGAACCGAGAGGTCCACCTGCGTGTACATCCCGGGCATCAGCACGGCGCCCGGGTTGGGGAGCTGCACTTCCACCAACAGGGTGCGAGTGGCGGGATCGAGCGCATTGGCGGTACGGGTCACCGCGCCGGAGAACCTGCGGCCCGGCAGATCGGGGATGACGAGCACGGCCTGCTGTCCCACCCGCACGGAGCCCGCATCGGCCTGCGGAACATTCAAGTACGTGCGCAGCCGGTCGGTCTGGGCGATGCGGAAGAGCAGGGTGTTGCCCTCGTTGACCAGCACCCCCGCATCCACGTTGCGCAGCGTGATGACGCCCGCAAATGGCGCGCGCACGGTCTGGTATTCCAGGAGGTCGTTCAGCCGCGCCACGTTGGCCTCCGCCGCGGCAGCATTGTTTCGCGCCGCCGCCACGGCCTTTTCGAGCGCTTGCACGTTGGCCTGTTGGGCCGCCCATTGTGCCTGGTAGGTGTCGTTCTCCTGGCGCGAAACCACGCCCTTTTTCGACAGGTTCTCCCAGCGCTGGGCCGTCACCCGCGCCAGGTTTTCGTTGCTGCGCCCCTGCTCGAGGGCCGCTTGGGCCTGCTCGACCGTGCTGTTGGCCTGGTCGACAGTGGCCTTGGCCTGCCGGATCTGCTGGTCGAGTTCGGGGGCTTCGATCTCGGCCAGGACTTGCCCCTGTTTCACGCGGTCGCCGATATCGGCGTAGCGCCGCTTGATATAGCCGCTGGCGCGCGCCAGGACCGGCGCTTCCGTGACCGCCTGGATGTTACCCGGCAGAACCAGGCTGGTCCTGGCATCCGCGCGCTTGACCTTCTGCACGTTCACCACCGGCAGGCTGTCCACGGCGACTTTGGATTCCGCCGCC
The DNA here is from genome assembly GCA_963768385.1 of Bryobacterales bacterium. Classification (GTDB taxonomy): domain Bacteria; phylum Acidobacteriota; class Terriglobia; order Bryobacterales; family Bryobacteraceae; genus Fen-178. Next base: position 135,254 of record CAVYHQ010000006.1, on the reverse strand, counting down.
AGCACCGATTCGCGGCGGCGCCGCGGCAGGTAACCCGCGAAGAACCCGGCCACCACCAGCGCCACCAACACCAGGGCGATCGCCAGCAGAGTGCGGCCCGACGGCCCCGACGGCTTCTTACGTCCTTTCAACTGGCGCTTCAGGTCCTCGATTTCCGAGCGCAACTGGTCTTCGGTGGTTCGGGTCTCGTTCATGGCAAATCCTCACGCAGGTATTCGTGTTCCTCTTCGGCCATCCTGCGCGCATAATCGACGGGTGGTTTCTTGCGCAAGAAACTGTACACCAATGGAACCACAAACAGCGTGGTAATGGTAGCTAGGATCAGGCCCCCGATCACCGCGCGGCCGAGCGGCGCGTTCTGTTCCCCGCCCTCGCCCATTCCCAGAGCCATCGGCAGCATGCCGATAATCATGGCCAGCGCCGTCATCAGCACCGGGCGAATTCGGGTGTAGCCGGCCGAAAGCGCGGCCGCGCGCGCGTCCAGCCCTTCCGCCCGCTGGTCGTTGGCGAACACCACCAGCAGAATACTGTTGGCCGTGGCCACGCCGATGCACATGATGGAGCCCATCAGCGACGGCACGCTGAAGGTGGTCTGGGTGACGAAGAGAATCCAGACGATGCCGGCCAGCGCTCCGGGCAGCGCCATCAGAATGATGAACGGGTCCAGCCAGGACTGGAAATTGACGGCCATCAGGAGATAGACCAGCAACACGGCAAAGATCAGCCCCAGGCCCAGCCGGTAGAACGAGGTCTCCATGGTGGTCACCTGGCCGCGCAGGTCCAGGGTAGTGCCCCGCGGCAGGTTTTGCGAAGCCTGCTGGACGATCTTCTCGACGGCTGAGCCCACCGCGCCGAGGTCGCGGCGGTCCACGTTGGCATACACGTCGTAGACCGGTTGCACGTTGTAATGGTTCACGATCTCAGGCGCGACCCCGCGCGTCACTCCCGCCAGGTTCTCGAGCAATTGCGCTCCGCCGGTCATGGTCCCGGGATTGCCATAGGCGGCCGTGGCCTGGCTGGGCCCGGCGCCCACCGCGGAGACCCCCGCGTTGGCCACTCCCGCCAGCGAAGCCGGCGTGGTCGAAAGGATACCACCGATGGGGCTCGTCAGCGGCGTTCGCATCAGCGCGGCGAGTGAATCGATGCGGTATTGCGGCGTCTGCACAGCCACCGAGTAGCTGACCCCGGTGTTCCAGTCGAGCCATTGAGTGGGAGAAATCTGACCGCTGGAGCTGAGCGAGATCAGCAGGCTGTTGCTCACATCCTTTTGGGTGAGGCCCACCAACCCGGCCTTGCTGCGGTCCACGGCGACGCGGATTTCCGGATAGTCCACCACCTGGTGAATGTGAACGTCCGCGGCCCCCGGAATGGAGGCTATCTGCGTCTGGAGCTGTTGCGCAATCTGGTAGTTGGCGGTGGCGTTCCGGCCGACCACCTGGACATCAATCGGAGCGGGCAGGCCGAAGTTCAAAATCTGGTTGGTGATGTTGGCCGCCTCGAAGAAAAACACCATGTCCGGAAATCTCTCATGGAGCCGCCGGCGGAGCCGGTCGGTGTACCCAGCCACGGGACCGTGCTCCTCGGGCTTCAGGGCGATGAGGATATCGCCGTCGCCGACCCCCAAGGTCGGGTTGTCTCCGAACGCCAGGTTGAAACCGCCAAATGGGATGCCGATATTATCGATGATGTCGCTGATCTCACGCGGCGGGATGACTTGGCGGATCTCGTTTTCGATATCGGCGAAGATGGTCTCGGTTTTTTCGATGCGCGTGCCGGAGGGCGCCCTGGCATGCAACCGCATCTGGCCGGAATCGATGGTCGGGAAGAAATCCTCCCCGACGAACACGGATAGGCCAAGAGACGCCACCACGAATATCGCGAACCCCACCAGCACCGGCGCGCGATGATCCAGACACCAGTGCAATAGCGAGACATAGGACTCCCGCATCCGCTCAAATCTGCGGTTGAAGAGGCTATGGAACTTCGAGAACAGCCCCCTGCCGCCGCCGGCCTTCACTTCCGACCGGAGCATGTAGTGCGCCATGGTGGGAACCAAGGTACGGGAGAGAAAGTACGACGCCATCATGGCGAACACCACCGCCATGGCGAGCGGCGTGAACAGGTACCTGGCCGCGCCCGTCAGCAGCAGCACCGGAACGAACACAATGCAGATGGCGAGCGTGGAGACGAAAGCCGGAACGGCGATCTGCTGCGCGCCGTCGAGCACCGCCCGGATGAGCGGTTTCTTCATGGCCATGTTGCGGTGGATGTTCTCAATGGCCACGGTGGCGTCGTCCACCAGGATGCCGACCGCCAACGCCATGCCTCCCAGGGTCATCACGTTGACCGTCTGGCCGAGCAGGCTGAGCACCATCAGCGACGCGAGAATGGAAAGCGGTATGGAAATGCAGACGATCACGGTGCTGCGCCAGCTTCCCAGAAACATCAGGATCATCAGACCCGTGAGAAACGCCGCGCTGACGGCTTCGCGGACCACGCCGTTGATGGCCGCGCGCACGAACACCGACTGGTCGAACAACTGCCGGACCTGCAGCTCGGAAGTCAGCCCGGCCAGTATCCTCGGAAGAGTTTTCTTGACGTTGTCCACTACCGCCAGCGTGGAGGCCTTCCCGTTTCTCAACACCGTGACAAGAGCGCCGCGGCGGCCGTTGGTCCGGACGATGCTGGTCTGCACCGAATAACCGTCGCGGACCTGCGCCACATCCCGCAGGTAGACCGTGGCGCCGTTCACCACCTTGATCGGCATGCCATTCATCTCGTCCACCAGGCGCGGGCTACTGTTGAGCTTCACCTGGTAATCCTTGTCCCCGATCTTGGCGGTGCCAGCCGGCAAAATCAGGTTCTGATTGCCCAGGGCGCTCGAGATATCGGCCGGCGAGAGCTGCTTGGCGAACAGGGCGTCGGGATTGAGATCGACCATCACCGTGCGGGATTTCCCGCCAAATGGAAGCGGGACCGAGGCCCCCTGAATGGTAGCCAATTGCGTACGGATGAAGTTCTGGCCGAGGTCGAACAGTTCTTGCTCGGCCAGGCTATCGCTTTGCATGGCCAATTGCAGAACGGGAACGGCTGAAGCGTCGTACTTGATGATGCTGGGCGGGGTGCTGCCCGGGGGAAAGATGCGCAGCAAAGTCTGCGCGATGGCCGTGACCTGTGACAGCGCCACCTCGACTTTGGCGTTGGGCTGGAAGTAAACCCGGGTAACCGAAACGCCGGTATAGGACTGGGACTCGATATGTTCGATGTCGTTGACGGTGGTGGTCATGGCCCGCTCGAAGATGGTGACCATCCGCTTTTCCATCTCTTCGGGCGAAAGGCCGCTGTAGCTCCAGACTATGCTGACCACGGGGATATCGATATAGGGGAAGATATCGACCGGCATAGTCAGGATGGCGGTCACGCCGAGAATGGCAATGAGGAGCGAGACCACGACAAAGGTATAAGGCCGCCGTAGGGCTAATCGAACGATCCACATGGTTTAGGCACGGGAAGGGGCTAACACCTAATGATATCGAATTGATCCGGCAAAGTGATGCGGCTAGCCCTTTCGAGCCATCGCCCGTATAGCACTGGGACTCGATATGTTCGATGTCGTTGACGGTGGTGGTCATGGCCCGCTCGAAGATGGTGACCATCCGCTTTTCCATCTCTTCGGGCGAAAGGCCGCTGTAGCTCCAGACTATGCTGACCACGGGGATATCGATATAGGGGAAGATATCGACCGGCATAGTCAGGATGGCGGTCACGCCGAGAATGGCAATGAGGAGCGAGACCACGACAAAGGTATAAGGCCGCCGTAGGGCTAATCGAACGATCCACATGGTTTAGGCACGGGAAGGGGCTAACACCTAATGATATCGAATTGATCCGGCAAAGTGATGCGGCTAGCCCTTTCGAGGCATCAACGCGGGACAAACCCGGGGGACAAACCCGGGGACAGACGGAACGTTTTCCGGTTTTCATGGACCGAGCTCCCACTCCCCCGCGAAAGCCAAGCGCCCCTGACCGGGCTCGACCGGCGGCTTGCGAGGCCGGCCACCCTTCCTGGCTATCAACAGCCGTCCCGTACCTTGCTCCAGTTGGCGAACAAAGTCCGCCGATCCCAGTGGACGCCCGGTATGCGTGTACTGACGGATGTGCTCGGCTTCCTCTCCCACGCTGCTGGCACATGCCAGGAACTCCCGCCACTCCTCCGCGCTCCACCGATTCCGCCACAGCTCGAGGTCCACCAAACCGTCCGAAGATCCTTCATTGCAATGCACCCGGGCGCTGGACCACAAGTAGGACTCGGCCCGCTCCGCAATCTGCGCCCTGATCGGATTGCGCTCAATGTACCGGAGGGCCGTCCAGAGGTGGTTCTCATCCATGGGGCACGAGTAGTAGCGGCCCTGCCAGACGTGCCCGCTGGCCGCTCTCCGGGCATTGAGGTACGCCGCATATCGGCCGTGCGCGCACCGCAAGACCCGCGGCAGGGAGTCGAGCCGCCGCGGAAGCGCGATTAGATGGACGTGGTTGCGCATCAAGCAGTACCCTAGAATGTTCAGCCGATCGAGGCGCGAGCACTCCTGGAGCAGACTCATGTAGACGAGGCGGTCACTATCTGTCTCGAAAACCGCCCGCCGGGCGTTCCCCCGCTGGGTGACGTGATGCGGCGTGTCTACGGCCAGCACCCGAGCCAAACGTGCCATACCACATGTAGTGTCGCGCCCGCACAACATTCTCAAGAAAAACTGGAAAACGTTCCGTCTGTCCCCGGGTTTTACAGGTGGATGATGCCGCGCTGTATCGCCGCCGTCGCCGCCTGCGTACGGTCCTGTGCCCCTAGCTTGCTCAGGATGTTCTTTACGTGATTCTTGACGGTGTGCTCGGCAATGTTCAGCGTGTACGCGATCTGCTTGTTCGCCAGACCCCGCACGATCAGCTCCAATACCTGGACCTCCCGCGCGCTCAGATCGGGCCTCGGCAGTTGCGCCGCCAGCGCTGCCGCCACTGCCGCCGGTAAGTAGGTCTGCCCCTCATTGACGGCGCGAATCGCCTTCAATAGCTCATCGTGCAGGACGTCCTTCGTCAGGTACGCCAGCACCCCCGCCGCCAGTGCGCGGCGGATGTCTTCGTCACCGCCGTAAGTCGTCAGAGCGATCATCCTGGCGGTGGGAAACTCCGCCCGGATCGCCGTGGCCGCTTCCACTCCTCCCATCCCCGGCATGCGCAAGTCCAGCAGCGTCACATCCGGCCGGTGCTTGCGGAACAACTCTACAGCCTGCTGCCCGTTGGAAGCCTCCGCCACGACCGTCATATCGGGCTGCATGTTGACGATCGTACTCACCCCCACCCGCGCCACCAGGTGGTCTTCGGCAACCAGAATTCGAATCTTATCGTTCATGGCAAGGGCACCTTCACTTCCACCTCGGTCCCCCCTCCGGGCTGACTCGCCAGGCGCAGTTCGCCGCCCAGCCGCTCGGCGCGCTCGCGCATCCCGATCAGTCCGAAATGCCCGCCTTGCGAGGAAAACGCGCCCTGCTGCTCGAAGCCGCGCCCATTGTCCACAATCCGCAGGAAGAGCCGGCGCGCTTCCATGTGCAGTTTGACCCAGATCTTGCTCGCCCCGGCGTGTTTCAGAACGTTGGTCACGGCCTCCTGCGCGATGCGCAGCAACTGCTGCTCCGCCTCTTCCGGCAGAGAGGTCCGGGGCCCGCTGACATCCACGTCCACCTCGACCCCCGACCCCGCGGTCCACAGCCGCGTGCTCGATTCCAGAGCCGCCGCCAGGTCCTGCCCTTCCAGAACCGAAGCCCTCAGGTCCATCACTGAACGCCGCGCTTCCGTCAGGCTGTGCCGCGCCATCTTCCGCGCCATGTCCAGGTACTTGCGCGCCGGCGCCGTCTCGTCCGGCAGACACATGGCTACGGCGTCGAGCTGCGAAGAAATACCCACGAACCCCTGCGCCAGCGTGTCGTGAATCTCGCGCGCCAGCCTGGCCCGCTCATCCAACACCAGCGCGAACCGGTAGCGGATCTGCCGCACACGCAGCCGGAACACCGCCCATGCGCAGGCCAGCGCCAGCACCGCGCACAACAGACGGAACCATGCCGTATCGTAGAACTGCGGCAGCAATTCGAAGGAGTACGACGCTTCGCTGGCCGCCCCGCCTGGCAGATTGGCTCTCACGGTAAACCGGTAGCGGCCGTGCCGCAGGCTGTTGTAGTCGATCTCCCGCCGGCCCCCGGCCCACACCCACTGCGCGTCCAGCCCTTCCAGCTTGTAGGAATACTGGACCCGCTCCGGCGCGCTGAGATGGATCGCGCTGTAGCGGACCTGGATGCGCTGGCTCCCCGGCGCCAGCCGCGTCGCGCGCCCGAGATCCACCGGCAGGCCGTCCGCCGCTATCTCTACCAAATGCACCACCGGAGCCGGCCCGGCCTGCTTCAGCCCGTGCGGATCGAGCACCGCCAGCCCGCGGCCCGTGGTGAACCACAGGCGCCCGTCGGACGTCCGGTTCCCGCCCTCTCCGACCGGATTACTGGGCGAGCATTGCGCGCTGCGCAGGCCGTCTTCCACGCCGTAATTCACCGGTTCCAGAACCTTCCTCTTGTGCTCGGCGAACTCGCGCAGTTGCCGTTTGGCAATCCGGCAGATGCCCCGCGTCGTGCTCAGCCATAGCGATTCGCCGTCGTCCGTCAGGCCGGCCACATTGTCGCTCAACAACCCGTCTTGCGCTGTGAATGGCTGGAACCGGCCGTCCCGCAGCGCATCCAGGCCCCCGCCGAACGTCCCGATCCACAGCGTGCCGTCGGGGTCCTGGTTCAACGAGCGGATCCGGTTGCTGGAAAGGCCGTCCGCCACCGTAAACAGCCGCGCGTCTTCACCCTGAATGCGCCACAGCCCCTTCCCGTAGGTCCCCGCCCACAACGCCCCATCGCGCCCTTCGCACAGCGTCACCACCGCGCTCACCAGCAAAGGCTCGCCCTGAACCACCTGGCGGACCTCCTGCCCGCGAAGCTCGCTCAACCCCCCGGGTTTCGCCAGCCAGAGCCGCCCCCTCGAATCTTCCAGGGCTTCGAATACATTGCGACGTCCCAGCGGATCGGGAGGCGTGTAGTTGTCGAAATGTTCGCCGTGCATCCGCGCCAGTCCTCCGCGCGTGCCGATGAGCAGGTTGCCGGTCCGGCTCTCCCGAATCGAAAACACATCGTTATCCGGCAACCCGTCGCGCGTGGTGAACAGCCTTGGCTTTTGACCCGAGAACAGCAGCAGCCCGCTTTCGTGGAATCCCACCCAGATCCGGCCGCCGTGGTCCTGGAACACGGTGTTGGGCTCGTCGCTGGGCAGCCCCTCGCTCTTGCCGTAGACCGTAAACATATCGTCCCGGATACGGTTGAGTCCGCTATTTGTGCCCACCCAGAGGTTGCCCTCGCGGTCTTCGAACAAGCACCGCACCATCTCGCGGGGGAATCCGCCTTCACCGCTGGAGGTCACCAGACGCCCTCCTTCCAGCCGTGCCAGCCCGGCGTTGGTGCCCACCCAAATGTTGCCGTCGCGATCTTCCCACAGCGCTGGAACCGACCCGTTGGGCAAGCCATCGCGCTCTGTGTACCTTCGGATTTTGCCCGCCGGCGATCGCTCGATCAGCCCCAGGGTGCCGCCCAGCCAGAGATGGTCGTGCCGGTCCATCAACATTCTCGTGACAATGTTGCCGGCGAGGCTCGCGGCGTCCACCACGGGCAAGAATCTCCCGCCCGCCATTTTGCCCACGCCGCCGAAACCCCCTACCCACAAATCGCCGTGCCAGTCTTCGCGGATCGCGCGCACCGCGGTCACCGGCAGGTCCGGCCCCGGCGCCAGGTTCGTGAACTTCCCGTCTTGATACCGGCTGAGATACACGCCCGCCACAATCCATAGCGTCCCCGCATGGTCTGCCACGAGCGCGGTGATGGCGTTATCCGGAAGCCCTTGTTTGGCGGTATAGGTGCGGAAACGCTTATCGCGATAACACGTCAGGCCGTTGGGCGTCCCGATCCACAACGACCCGTCGCGGGCCGCCGCCAGCGCCGTAATCGAATTCCCCGGCAGATCGCCGCTGCCCTTGTTGAAGACCACGAATTCGTAGCCGTCGAACCGCGCCAGCCCTTCGTCAGTGCCCAGCCAGAGATACCCGTCCGTGGTCTGCGCGATGGCGCGGATGGTATCCTGCGGCAGCCCGTGTTCCTGGCTCCACACGGTCCGCGAGTACTGCGTCAGACTCTTTTGCGGATCGAGCGCCAGCGCGCCGCGCGTCAATACGCAAAACAGAACCGCCCCAGCCGTGACTCCTGCTCTCATCCTTGTTTTCAGTATAATCAGTGGCTTCGATCCAAGCGCCGGTAGTGGCTCGCGAAGTGGATGAGCGGCGCACCACCGGCCACGCGCGCACGAACCATTTCGCCGACGAAAATGTCGTGGTCACCGGCCGTGAAGCGCTGGCGCACGGCGCATTCCATGGCTGCCAGCACGCCCGCGAGTATTGGCACACCGGTCTTGCCGCGCCGCCACTTCAATCCATCGAAGCGGTCCTGCCCCTTACCCGTGAAGCGCTCCACGAGATCGCGCTGGTCCTCGGCTAACACGTTGATTCCGAAGTGCGCCGACGCGCGGAAGGCGTCGATGGCGCTCACCCGGTGGCCCAGGCAGATGAGGATCAGCGGAGGATCCAGCGACACCGATGTGAAGGAACTGACCGTCAACCCGTGGGGCGTTCCCTGCGCGTCCAAAACACTGGCGATGGTGACACCGGTGGCAAAGCGCCCGCAGGCGCGCCGGAATTCGGCACTGGCGACGCGCTCACCGCGTCCCCACGACGCCTCGCTTGACATGAGAATAAATTCAATCCTATCATGTAGTTGACTGATGCGGGAAGGAATGGCGCCCCGTGCCTGGAGAAGGAGGCTGAGTTTTGATCAAGCTGGACATCATCAACGAGGTCGTAAACCGGACCGGCATTACCAAGACCAAAGCCGAAATGGCGGTCGAAACTGTCTTCGAATCCATGAAGAAGGCGCTCGAACAGGGCGACCGCATTGAGTTGCGCGGGTTTGGGGTCTTCAACGTGAAGCCGCGCAAGACGGGGATCGGACGCAACCCGCGCACCGGCGCGGAGGTTTCCATCCCTCCCGGGAAGGCAGTGCGATTCAAGCCCGGCAAGGAGTTACAGACGCTGCAGTAGACCGTTGCACGCGGCGGTTCATCGTGTCCTCTGAGGATTTCTCTCGTGCCTCGTTTCCCCTCTTCGCCGAAGACGGTAGCGGCGAAGCCCGCTCCGCCGCGGAAGCTCCCGCGCGCCAGCGCTATTGGCTTCATGCTCTGCTGTTGGCGCTGACGCTGGTCACCAGCACCGTGGTAGGCGCGGCCATGCAGCATGATTTCGAGAGCAATCTGCCGCTGGATATCGAGCGCAGTTTCTCGTTGTACTCCGCGTTCTGGCGGCATCCCGCCGGCCTGCTCCCAGGTCTGTCCTTCTCCCTGACGCTGTTGGCCATCCTGCTGGCGCACGAGCTCGGACACTACTTCGCCGCATCGTATCACGGCGTGGATGCGAGCTTGCCGTACTTTCTGCCGTCGCCGCTGATGGGCACGTTCGGAGCCTTCATCCGCGTGCGCTCCCCGATTTATTCCAAGCGGGCGCTGTTCGATATCGGAGTCTCGGGCCCTCTGGCCGGCTTCGTGTTCCTGCTGCCCGCTCTGTCCGTGGGCCTGGCATTTTCCAAAGTGATCCCCGGCATCGAGCACCAGGGCAGCCTGCATTTTGGCGTCCCCGGCTTCGAGTGGCTGCTGGAGCGCCTCATTTTTCCGGGGGTGGCCTCGAGCGATATCTATCTGCATCCGGTGGCGCGCGCCGCGTGGGTGGGAATGTTCGCGACCGCTTTGAACCTGCTGCCCATCGGGCAGCTCGACGGCGGACACATTCTGTACTCGTTCTTTCCGCGGCGTCACCGGGCCATCTCGACGGTGCTGTGCGCCCTCCTGCTGCCGCTGGGAAAGTTCTGGCTCGGATGGCTGATCTGGGCGGTGCTGCTGTTTTTGCTGGGGCGGCGCCACCCGTTGATCTACGATTCCACGGATCTGGGCGCCGGCCGCCGCAAACTGGCGTGGATCGCCCTGGCTGTCTTCATTCTCTGTTTCACCTTCGTGCCGATCGGCGACGGCGGATTGTAGACCGCCATGAAGATAACCGCCACCATCATCACGCTCAACGAGGAGCGGAACATCGCCCGCGCCATCGAGAGCCTGCGCTGTTGCGATGAAATCCTGATTGTGGACAGCGGATCGGTGGACCGGACGGTGGAACTCGCCCAGAACCTTGGCGCGCGCGCCATCGAGGCCGGCTGGCGCGGATTCGCCGCGCAGAAAAACTGGGCGGCGGAGCAGGCGTCCCACGATTGGATTCTCTCGCTCGACGCCGATGAGGCGCTCAGCGAAGGGCTCGAGGCCGAAATCTGGAACCTCAAGAAAAGCGGCCCGCAATACGACGCCTATACCATGCCGCGCCTGGCGCGCTACCTGGGGCGCTGGATCCTGCACTCGGGCTGGTACCCCGACCGCAAGGTGCGGCTCTACGACCGCCGCAAGGCACAATGGGCCGGCGATTTCGTCCACGAGAGCGTCCGGCCCCGCGGGCGCGTCGGCCACCTGGAGAGCAACATCCTGCACTTCACCTGCGAGTCGCTCTCGGAGCACCTCAAGACCATGGATCGCTACACCACGCTGGCCGCGGAGGATCTGGCTGCGCGCAAGGTGAAGGTCCCGCTCTCGCGCCTGATTGTGGACCCCGCCTGGGCGTTTGTGAAAACCTACTTCTTCCAGCGCGGCTTTCTGGATGGACCGGAGGGTCTGGCGATCGCCCAGATGGCGGCTTTCTACACCTTTCTGAAATACTCCAAAGCGAGAAACATGAGCTGATGCGCATCCTGCACCTCGATGCTGGAAAGGAAATGCGCGGCGGCCAGTGGCAGGCGCTCCGGCTGATGGAAGGGCTGGCCGCGGCGGGTGTGGAATCCACGCTGCTGGCGCGCCGTGGCGGGCCGCTCTTCGAGGCTGCGCGCCGGCGAGGCTGGCGCGTCGAACCCTGGGGCCTGGTGCGCGCCATGCTGCTGGCCCGCCGGCATGATCTGATGCACGCGCACGACGCGCGCAGCCACACGCTCGGCGCCATCGCCAGCAGCGGGCGGCTGCTGGTCTCGCGGCGCGTGGCGTTCCCGGTGGGCTCCCCTTGGAAGTACCGGCGCGGCCGGCGATACCTGGCGGTGTCGGAGTTCGTGAAGTCGGTTCTGGTGGCCGGAGGCGTGCCGCAAGAAAAGATCGCGGTGGTTTACGACGGCGTCCCGCTGCTCGAGCCGGCGCGCGGCTCGAGCGTAGTGGCCCCGGCGAATGCCGGCGATCCCCGCAAGGGCGCTCCGCTGGCCGTGGCAGCCGCCAGCCTCGCGGGCGTCGAGCTGAAGCTCTCCACCGATCTCGAGCGCGACCTCCGCGACGCCGCGGCCTTCGTCTACATCACGCACAGCGAAGGTCTCGGATCGGGCGTGTTGCTGGCGATGTCGGCGGGCGTGCCCGTGGTAGCGAGCGACGTGGGCGGCTTGCGCGAGATCGTCCGCCACGGCGAAAACGGCCTGCTGGTGGACAATACGCCCCCAGCCATCGCCGCGGCCATTGGAAAACTGCTGGGCGACAGCGGCTTCGCGCGGCGCCTCGGCGATGCGGCGCGCCGCACCGTGATGGAGCGTTTTACCGTGGACCACATGGTTCGCCGTACCATGGAAGTTTACCGTCAGGTGCTCTCGTGATGGAAGCCATTCTCGCGTTCCTCTTCGGCTTGCTGGCCGGCAGTTTCCTGAATGTGTGCATTCATCGGTGGCCGCGTGGCCGTTCGGTGGTGAAGCCGCGCTCGCACTGCGTCCGATGCCGCCAGACCATCGCGTGGTACGACAACATTCCGCTGCTGAGCTATGCCGTGCTGAGAGGCCGCTGCCGCCATTGCGGCAAGCGCATTTCCGTGCGTTATCCGCTGGTGGAGCTGGTCACCGGGCTGTTGTTTTTCTATTTTGTGTTCACACTCGGGCCAACGGCTGCCGCGATCAAGATGTGCATCTTCACCGCCATCCTGGTGGCGCTTATCTTTTGCGACCTGGAGAAGCGCATCCTGCCCGACGAACTGACGGTAGGCGGCACGCTCGTCGGATTTGCGTTCGCGCTGTTCGTGCCCGTGCCGGATATCACCGCCAGTGCGCTGCTCTGGGTCTTCGGCGCGGAGTTGACTGGCACCCTGCAATCCCTGGCTGAATCGGTGTGCGGAGCGTTGCTGCCGGCGCTGATTCTGTGGGGTGGCGGCTGGCTTTATTACAAGGTGCGCCACCGCGAAGGACTGGGTTTCGGCGACGTGAAGCTGATCGCCATGGTAGGCAGTTTTCTGGGCATGCGCGGGGCGCTGCTCACGCTGATCCTGGGCTCGATCTGCGGCTCGGTTCTGGGCTACGGCTACATCAAGGCCACCGGCAAGGACGCCGCAACCTACGAGCTGCCCTTCGGCACATTTCTGGGCCTCGCCGCGCTGGTGGTGGCCATTGTGGGACCAAGGATGCTGGGGTGGTAAGGGGGGCTGTGAGCAACACCGGGTCAGGCGGCTGAGCCGCGGACAATCTCCCATCCTGGGAAGGCCAGAACCGCCGGGTGGCACCGCAAGGCTCGCCCAAGAATCTTGGCGCGCTCGACGCCCAACCGCACGCGATCATTCTCGATGGCGGAGAGCGTGGCCTGGGGAATGCCGCTCAGTCTGGCCAATTCGTTCTGGCTATACCCCTGCAATTCTCGAATGATGCGAACCGACTCACCCACCGACACGTCCATGCGTTTTCTCGCTGGACGAAACGTTTTCATCCTCTCCCCCCAGTTGGGCGCATGCTGTGTTAGCTGAGCCGCATTTCTCAGACGGGGTAGAACAAGAGGTTGCCTCTTCTGGCATAACCAAGTCTCCACATAACAGTTAACGCCTAAGAGAAAGCGGCCTCTGCTGTGACAGAGTGTAGCCGATCAGAGTCCGAATTTCAAGCACCTTTCTCGAGCCGTTCTCGCGTTGCGTAGTGGCTGGCTTCGAGGGCCGCCCGATGACCGGTGACCGCGGCTTGGTGCTGCGGCAAGCAGACGACTGAATCCTCTGCCGCGCGTGGCGGAATGCTCCCCGGACAAACGCAGCCCCCTGCTGGCGAAGCGTCCGGCGGCATGCGTGGCGTCGCAGCGGGTCTACGGGCGGACACCAGGATATGACGTCAGTCAACAGTACGCTTCAGTACCGTTTATGAAAAAGTCTGAAATATTCTTCTTGACATAAGCGCCAACAACAGCTACAAGTAATATACGTACTGAGAGTCCTAGAATAGCTAGGACCCGAGGTCGGCGACACACAAAGGAAGAGGGGGGCGTTGCTCGTCGCGGGCCCAACATAGCCTTGCCTAGGTGGGCGATTGGTGCTGCCGGAAGATGGAGATAAGGGACATGAGGGCTCTTAGGCCGCTAATACCTCTTCCGCGGCTTAGAGTCTGACTTAGTTGACAACCGCAAGATGAGGTAAGAAGATCCCGTAATCTTGCAAGCCTTTCAAAACGGAGGATCAGAGATATGAACCATTTCAGCAAGATTTGTGTGCTTCTCGTGCTATGTTTGGCCTGCTATGCTCAAACGGCACAGGCGCCTACCACGGCGAACGAAGTCCAGTACCTTGGATTTATGTTGATGAACCTGGCCAGCCTGGACCACAGCCCGGATGCGACCGGGATGTTCGAGGCCTCTCTCGCACAGCAGTTCGGCTTGAACAGCCAGGAATCGGCGACGATCCACGCGGCGGGGCAAGCTCTCAAGCCCTTGCTGGCGCAGCTTCGGGCGTCATCGCAAACGATCGTAATCGGCAAGACCACCTTGACGGCTTCCGACTCAGCCGCCCTTGCGGCCCTGGCCGCGCAACGCGAGTCGCAAATAGCCACGCTAAGTAATCAGATTTTAAACTCTGTTCGTCCCGAAACCGCTGAACGCTTGCGAATGCCCGGGAGCTTGGTTGCTAACGCCTTGAACGCTACTAAAGGAGGTAACTAGAATGCCCAGGAAACTCTCTGGTTTTGTTGCGGGCCTCTTCTGCTGCGCCGGCGCAACCGTCATGCAGGCACAGATAACCACGCTGGCTGCGTTTCAGAACTGCATTGGCCCAAATGGCGCGGCCGACGGATACGGAACGACCTGTCAGCTTGCGCCCGCGACGTACCCAGTACTCACTACGCTAACGATTGGGCGTTCCGGCATCGTTGTTACGGGCACGATGTCGGGAGGACCCGGGGACACGGTACTGCAACGAGGCGCTGCATCTGTCACCCCAATCATGACAGCGGCATCCGGGATTACGAACGTGACAATCAGCTATTTCACTTTCGACGGCAACCGTTACGGGTTCGGAACCCAAGGTTCCGGCATTAGCTGTCAGAAGACGCAATTCAACCTATTCGATCTCGATCTCAACGCAGGGGGCACTTTTACTGTCGAATGGATTGACTTCATCAACGCACCGGATACAGCCCTTCGTCTGAACGGAAATTCGACGGTGACTTTCTCGAACTTTGGCATGGGTGGAACTGGCGTTGGGCCCTCCGGCGGAAATCCGGGGCAAGAAACGGGCACCCAGACCGCCACCCGTTTCACTGCAGCCTACATCAACGGGAGCTATAACGGTGCCTGGTACAACTCCATCGTCAACGCGGGGACGGCGGGGATCACCCTAGCGGGCAACACCCAATACGTGTACGGCAACTACCTGGGGAGGAACCGCTACGAGATGTCCGATGGGAGCGGCGGCGGGCAAATTGTGATATGGAACCCGGCGGCTTACGCAAGCGTCACTGGCAATGTCATCAATGGAGACTACTGGCCCCCCGGGTTCCCATTTTCAACAGCCACCCTCTGCTCTATGGTACCCACGCGGGCGCAGACCGTTTCCGGGGCGGAAGTAAATGGCCTGGGCCATCGTTTCTTTAATAACGAAATTGAGCAGAATACGGGCGGGGGACTGGCGATCAATTTGGACTACACCATCACAACAGGTCAGATCACGATCTCCAGTGCGAATCCCTGGTATAGCAATGACGCCCCAAGGTATATTGAAGGTAACTCCTACCACGGAATTACCGTTTTGGGACCGCCGTACGGGGCGCCGCTTCAAGAGTTGCACCCCGTACAGGGCGTGACGCTCGATGATGTCCTTGTATCGAGCAATGCGGGGTATGGGGTATTTTTCCAGAACACCGAAAACTACGGTTCGTACATCGGCTTCATCAACGGTTCGTGTATGACCGGAAACACGCTCGGTTATGTGGGGTCCGAGTACGACCAGCAAGGGGTGTCCCCTCTCACGAACCTTTACCCCACCACCTACACATCCTATCGGGGCCAGCAATGTCCCCAGGAGTGGGTGACGCAGACTCCAGCTCCGTCGAACATGCCAGGCTGGCCTTGGTGAGCAGGCAACCTGTACCCGATCCGCAGCCCGGGTAACCCAGTGACGACGGACCGGAGCCGATTATCTTGTGCAAGTGATCGTTTTCCTCGAATGTCCGCGGCGAGGCGCTCTTGCTACACCGTGAGCGAGGGCGCTCGCCTCTCTGGGCCCTTGATTGTGGCTAGTGTCGTGGCCCCCAACACTGGCCATACGACTGCTTGGTAAGACAGGAGTATGCAGACAATGCCGCCCATCACCAGCAATCCGGACCGTGGGGGCGTTCCCGTTCGCCCCAGGCGCTGGGGCACTTCGGGACGCGCCGCGCTTCTGCTGCTTTTAGCCGATGCTTTGGTTGCTGCCGCGACGGCGAATCCCACTCTAACCCTTGCGGTATCCAATGAGTCCGCCCCCGCGGGAGGATGGGCGCAGATCAAGGTGTTCCTGGCTGCGCCGCAACAAATCACGGCGGGGGGCCTCTCCATGGACTTCGATCCGTCGGTCTTCGGCGACATCGCCAACGTCGCCGTCTTCAGCGCGACCGGCGATGCAGCCGGATATGCCCACGTGAACGGCGTGCATGTGGATGCCCACTTCTCTTCGCCTTCGGGAGGCATCGGGCAACTGCCTGGCCTTCCGGTGTTGGTGGTTTCCATTCCCGTGCTGGCCTGGCTACCGGCTGGAAGGACCGCGGCGCTGGCGGCCGACCCCTCGGGTTCCGTATGGACGAATACCCTGGGGAGTGCGTATTCCGTAGCGGTGACGCCGGCGGCATTCCAGGTGGGCGGCAGCGCCTCCATCCAGAGCGTAACTCCGGCTGGCGGACTTCAGGCCGCGGGGACCGTCGTCCAGATTAGCGGTGCGGGGTTTGATTCGTCAACAGTGGTCACAATTGATGGCGTGAGCATCGCGTCCGCGCTGCTGGTGAGCTCGCAACAGATGAACGTGACGCTGGGAGGCGCCACGGAAATGACCGGCAAACGCCTGCTCCTCACGGACGCCGCCGGCGATCGGATCGACTACTTTCTGGCGATGCCGGGCGCGCCCTCGACCGCACAACCGGCATTGTCTACTGAGCCTTTTTTTCTGCCGATCACCACTTACAAGACCGTTGAGTGGGAGTACGTACCGTTTTCCAGCCTTCAGCAGGCCTTCGTCCTGCAGAACCAGACGTTAACCCCGGTTACAGTGACATTCTTCGGCGTTGGCTCCATTGGAGTGCAGATCGGATCAACCATCACTATCCCGCCTGGCCAAACCTGCTTTCTAGGCCTATCCACCGTTCAAGGATCCCTCCCGCCTGGGGGATATGACCTGTATATGACGGCTTCCGCGCCCATTCGGGCGCTCGCATACTCCGAGCAAGTCTTTAACGGGCCGGCGCCCTCATACGAGACCACCTCTCCACCGAGCCTGTTCACCGTTCCACCACAGCCCGGGTGGGCGGCGCCTGGTGCGGTCGTATGGAACTGGCAGACCGGAACCTCCGCTCCCGCCGCCGCGCAGGTGAACGTCTCTGGCAACCTGGGCTTCACGGTTTCCGTCCCCGCCTCGGCCCAGCAATGGCTGAGCGTCACACCAACCCAAGGCGCCGCGCCTGCGACCATTACGCTGACTCCGGACGTGTCATCGCTCGGCCCAGGGACTTACACCGCGGTGGTTGCCCTGAACTTTATACTTCCCCCGGTCCTGTCTGAAGTCTTCGCTCCGGTGTCCACCATCCAGGTCGCTCTTAACGTGAGTGCCTCACCATTTCTATCCGCCTCGGACTCCCACGGAAACACGGAAGTTACATTCTCCGCTCAGGCCGGCAGAAGTCCTCCGATCCCCCAGGTAATCACGGTCGGGAGCAGCGGAGCGCCGACGCCGTTCACGGCCGCGGTCAGCACGACCTCGGGCGGCAACTGGCTCTCGGCGACGCCGGCAACGGGTACGGCGCCCGGTTCCGTGACCCTGACGGTAAACCCGGCGGGACTTGCTCCTGGAAGCTACACGGGCCTACTGGCCATCCAGGGCTTGGCAAGTACGGTGACCCTGCCCGTAACACTGGGTCTGGGTACGCCTGCCATCCCGCCAGCCCTGTCCTTCGTCCTTGCGGCCGGTGCCAGCACGCCGGTCGGATTCGGCCAATTGGTGGTTAGTCAGCTAGGGTCGATCTCCGCATTTTCCATTCAGACCCAATCCGGCGGGAATTGGCTGAGCGCCGCACAAAGTGATGTAGTCGGTCTCACCGTCAGCGCAACCGCGTCGGGCTTGGGGCCGGGGACCTATCAGGGAAGTATTTCGATCGTTTCCACCGGCGGCCCGATTCAAGTTCCAGTGACGCTCACTGTACTCGGTCCGCCGGCGACCGCCCTCACGGTTACGCCATCCAGCCTGTTCCTCACCGCTTCGGCCGGCCAATCCGCGGCCCAGTCCGTCACGGTGAGCTCAGCCAGTGGCCCGGCTGTCTTCAGCGCGACGGTTCTCGTTACGGGTGCGTCATCCACCGTAACTCTTGTCAGTCCCGCCATACCATCGACGGGTGTGGCAACGCTGGTGGCACCGGCCAGCTTGCAGGTTCAGGTTAGCGCGCCACAACCGGGCACTTACTACGGCAGCGTCCTGATCACTTGGGACGGTGGCTCAGTGACCGTACCACTGACGCTCAGTGTCGCCGCACTGCCGGATGTCCCCCCCGTGGTGGCTGCGGTCGTCAACGCCGCATCGGAAATCACTGGCGCCATTGCGCCGGGCGAGATCTTCACCGTTTTCGGAATGGGCATTGGAGGGACCCCATCCCTCCTGACGCTCGACGCGGCAGGAAAGGTAGCGACCATGATCGGAGGGACGCAGGTCCTGGTCAACGGAACGCCGGCGCCCTTGATCTACGCATCCGCCAGCCAGATCAACGCCGTCGTGCCTTACGAGGTGGGCAGCGGCGCAAGCGCCACCATCCAGGTGGCGTCAAGCGGGCTGCAATCGGGCATCTGGGAAGTTCTTCTGGCTCAGTCGGCGTCGGGCCTCTTTACAGTCGGATCGACGGGCGTAGGACAGGCCGCGGTACTCAACCAGGACAGCTCGGTGAACAGCGCCTCCAACCCGGCAGCCCGAGGGACAGTCGTCCAGATCTTTGGCACCGGAGGGGGCCAGACGATACCGGCGAATGCGACAGGCGGCATTACGCCGCTCGGGGGAAATACGACGGTGTTGCCGGTGACAGTCACCATCGGAGGAGCGGATGCGATGGTGACGTACCATGGCTCGGCGCCGCTCGAGGTCGCGGGCGTGCTACAGGTGAACGCCGTGGTTTCCCAAAACGTCGTTCCCGGGCCCGCAGTGCCGATCCTAGTTAAAGTAGGCGACAGTCCGTCTCAGACAGGAGTCACCATCGCGGTCCAGTAGTGCAGTGCGTCAAGCAGACCGCGTCACCGCGCCATCCAGCCGCCGTCCACGGTGAGGACGGTGCCGTGGATGTAGTCCGAAGCGGGCGACGCCAGGAAGACCGCGACTCCGGCCAGGTCCCGCGGAGTTCCCCACCGGCCGGCCGGGATGCGCTCCAGAATCTGGCGGCTGCGCACCGCGTCGGCGCGCAAGGGCGCGGTGTTGTCGGTGGCCATGTACCCGGGCGCAATGGCGTTGACATTGATGCCTTTGGACGCCCATTCGTTGGCCAGCGCCTTGGTGATTTGCGCCACGCCGCCCTTCGCCGCGGCGTACGCCGGCACGAAGATGCCCCCCTGGAACGCCAGTAGCGAAGCGATGTTGATGATTTTCCCGCTCCCCTGCGCCAGCATGTGGCGGCCCGCCAACTGGCAGAACCGAAACACCGCGGTGAGGTTGATCTCGATGACGTCCGCCCAGTCCTTTTCCGGGAACTCGGCCGCGGGCGCGCGCCGTATGATCCCCGCGTTATTGATGAGAATGTCGATCGAACCGAGTTCCTTCACCGTGAACTCGACCAGTTCCACGCAGGCTTTGGCATCGGAAACGTCGGCCACGGCTTCGACCGGCCTCGAGCCCGCCGCACGCACCGCTTCGCAAACCTCGGCGATCCCCTTGGTATCGATGCCGTGCACGACGACGTTGGCGCCTGCCTGCGCCAGCCCCACCGCCATGCCCGCCCCCAGACCGGTTTGCGATCCGGTCACCAGAGCGTTCTTACCTTTGAGACTGAACAAGTTGACCATTGTTTGTTACCTCGTAAAATGCGCAGCCATGGCCAGAAAGAAGAGCGTGCCCACGGCGATGACCGCGCCGTGCGGCAACCCCAGCGATTTGGGACTCTTCACGTCCAACTCTTCCCTGCGCATGTAAGCGGGCCGGCCGCCCTTCAACTCGCTCAAGATGAACGCGACGTTCCAGAACGTCTTCTTCACCCGCCCGCGGGCGATCACCAGGATCAACGCCATGACGCCACCGATAATCGCGGTGATGACAAAAATGCCGAACCAGTCGGGCCACCCCACCATCGCCCCGACGGCGGCCATCAGCTTGACGTTGCCCGCGCCCATGGCGCGCAGCGTGTACAAAACGAAATACACGCCGAAGGCGATGGCCAGTCCCAGCAGCGACGAAACCAACAGCCCGGGCCGCCCCTGGTCCAGAAACCCGTTGAGCGCCACACCGACGAGAACGCCGGCAACCGTCAGCCAGTTGGGGATACGCCGGTACCGCACGTCGTAGACTGCGGCGCCGAGCACCAGCGCGAGCAGGACCGCTTCCACTCCCGGCGGCGGAAGAGAGAACCTCATGGACCCACAAGTATAACGCGACTACTGCGCGGGGCTGGCAGCCTGGACGGCCCGCGTAGCCGGCGCGATGAAGATCAACTGCGCCACCTCGGCGGGGGCGGCTGCGGACAGGCACGCGGCGGTGGCGGCAGATTTCAGCCGCTCGACGCCGCGGCTCGCGCGGGAGCGCGCTTCTGACTGGCGGGGGGCTTGCGCGTGGCGCGGTTCAGCAGGCGCTTGACCCAGCGCGTCAAGTGCGCCAGCTCATTGGAGCTCTTGGCGATGACGACATCCGCGCCGGTGTTCTCCTCCGTCAGCCCCAGCAACTCCACGAAACCGGAGAGCAGAATGATGCGCGCGTTGGGGTTCAGTTTGCGAATCCGCCGGATCAGTTCCGCCCCGTCCATGCGAGGCATGCGGTAATCGGTCACCACCACATCGAAGTCGGCGCTCTCAAAGAGTTTGAGGCCCTCTTCCCCGTTCGCGGCGACGGATACACCATACCCCAGTTCCTCGAGAACCGTTCGGCGAACGAGCAATCCATCTTGATTGTCGTCCACCAGCAAAATGTTGGGGTGGGGCGGGGCGGAGGTCTTCATGCTGCGACCGTGCGAGAGTAACAGACCCGTAACGCGCCTGTCAACGCTCTTGCATCGTCTTGTAAAATCGCCAGATTCAGTGCTTGACAAATCGGGCGGATATGAGCCGCGGGAATCCAGCCAGCCGAGTGTGTGAAAACGCACACGCCGCAGCGCTATTCCACTTCCCGCGGCGCTTTGTAGCCGACCTTGGCGACGATCTGGTACTTGATGGGCTTGCCCTTCTCGTCCTTCACGGGCAGCGGTTCGTTGGTGGCGGGGTTCACCAGCTCGACTTTGATTTTGCGGAACGTGCCGTCATGGGCCTTGTTACTGGGAGAGTAGGTGATTACGTACTGGTTGCGTAACGCCTGGTGGATTTCCCCGAAAATCGCGGGGTATTCGCCCTGGAAGCGGGGGAAGAACGCCGCACCGCCGGTTTCCTTGGCGAAAGTCCGCATCTCGTTATCGGCCTGCAGGAAATCCATGCGCTGGATGGGACCCATCCCTCCGTACGCATCGATCAGCTCGCGCAGCGTCTGCATCAGGCCGATAGCATAGATGGGCACACCGGATTGCTGCAACGACTTGCGGCACTGGTCGAAGGTCATCTTGCTGAAGGTGTCGATGCCCGAAGCGATCAGCACGATGGCTTTGCGCCCCTCGATGCCCGACATGCGATCGGCCGTATCGGTGATCGCATCAAACAGGTTGCTCTCGGAAAACGCGGCAATCTGAAGCCGGCTCAGCGCTTCCTGCACCTTGCTCCTGTCGGTAGTGAAATCCGTCAGGATTTCGGTGCGCATGTCATAGGCCACCACGGCCACGTAATCCTCCGGCTTCAGGGTCGAGGCAAAACCCCAGGCGAGCTGCAGCGTCTGATACCAGGCCGGTCCCCAATACCGCTGGAACAGGTTGCTGAACTCGATCACCATGGCCACGGTCATGGGCGCTTCGCCCATATTGACCCCGCGGACCTGCTGGGGCACGTTGTCTTCCAGCACCCGGAAGTTTCCGGGCGGAATGCCGGGAATGAAGTGGCCCTTGTTGTCCACCACCGCTACGTCCACCGTGACGATGTCCACGTTGCTCTTGAAGCTGGGCAGGTTGCCGACGTCCACCTTATCCTTCTTCAGGCGCGAAGGAATGGGGGGAAGGTCCGACTCGCTGGGTTTGTTATCGGCGTCCGCTTTCTTGGGCTTGGCGACCGTGGTGCTGGGGTCGCGTACCGGACCCTGCTCCTGACCGATCGACAGCCCGGCCGCCGCCAGCAATGCGGCGCCGCACATCATGAGGGTTCTGGGGGGTCGCATAGGCGTGCCTCTGGTGTCACTATATCAAAAGATGCGCCAACCGGCGCTGACGTTGCGGATCAGTTGACCCACGGCCCGCGCCCGCCCTGTTTTCGCATGTAAACCTGGAACTTCTTCTTGGCCCGCTGGAGCCTCCACCGCCGGTACGCGCCGAGCGCATCGGGCATCCGCAACGCCGGCCAGCGGCCTTTCAGGTACACGTACCCGAACGCCATCCCGCCCAAGTGGGCAATGCTGCTCACCCCGGTGTTGGGGCCGATGGACATCCAAAGCTCAATCGCTCCGTAGATCATGACCATGTACTTGGCCTTGATGGGGAACATAAAGTTCATCAACACCGTCTGGTTCGGATAGAGAACGCCGAAGGCCAGCAGCAAGCCGAAAATCGCGCCCGACGCGCCGATGGTACGGGTGCCCCAGTCGCCCATGGCTGCATGCAGCGCCACATCGCAAAGGCCCGCCCCGATTCCGCACAGGAAGTAGTACTTGAGGAACTTGCGCGTGCCCCAAGCCTGCTCCAGCGGCGTGCCGAACATCCACAGCGTGAGCATATTGAAAAGCAGGTGCCACACGTTGCCATGCAGAAACAGGTAGGTGACCAGTTGCCAGAAGGCCAGGTGGTAGACCACCGCCACCGGCGCCAGCGCCAACACCGCGATATCGGCTTGGACGGACGGCGGCGCCAGATTGGTCAGGATGAAAACCGCCGTATTGACGATCAGGAGCCATTTGACCCCAGCGGGGAAGTATCCGTAGAAGAAGGAACTTCCAGACGGGTACCGGGCGTATCGCATGGCGGGTCTCTAAGAATTAGAATATCAAAACGGTTTCGGCCTTCAGGAGGCGGCGTGATCCCTGCCTTTGCCGTACCGGTTCAGAATGCGCGAGCAAAGTTGCAGCGCGGCGGCCGCGCCCAGCCATACCTGCCAATGAGAGAAGATCCCGGAGGGGATGGCGAAACTATTGGCCCAGTTCAGGTCGGCGCCAATCCGCCACAATGCGAGCGCCGCGGCGATGGCGGCAGCGGGCGTCAGCAGCGCGGCCACCGCCAGGGCAATTCGCTGGTTTCTCCTGCGCCTGGCGGCGGTACTTGGACGCTTGGCAAACCGGATCCTAACCCGCATGACGCTGTGATACCAATCTAACAACTTTTGCGTTAGATTATACGTTCGGAAGGGTAGTGGGGCATGCTTTAGCTTGCCCAGACCCGAAGCATAGGAGGAAATCATGCATCGATTCAAAGCAGCGGTATTCGGCACCGGTTTCGTGGGCCGCGTTCATCTGGAAGGCATCCGCCGGCTGGGGTACGTCCAGGTGTACGCCATCGGCGAAAGCGAGGTGGAGAAGGCGGCACGGCTGGGCGCCGAATTCCAGGTCGAGAGAATCGACTCGGATTACCGCAAGATTCTGGAAGATCCGGCCGTTGACGCGGTGCACATCTGCACCCCCAACTTCCTGCATTTCCCCATGGCCAAAGATGCGCTCGAGGCCGGCAAGCACGTGATTTGCGAAAAGCCGCTGGCGACCTCGGTGGAGGAGGCGCGCATGCTGGTGGCGCTGGCGGGCGCGACCCAGCGCCGCAATTGCACGTTCCACAACCTGCGCTTCTACCCCATGGTGCAGCACATGCGCTGCATGAGGGAAGATGGCGACCTGGGCGAGATCCTGGTGGTGCAGGGCACCTATTCCCAGGACTGGCTGCTCTACGACACGGATTGGAACTGGCGCCTGGATTCGCAGACCAGCGGCCCTTCGCGCTGCCTGGCGGACCTCGGCTCGCACTGGTGCGACATGGCCGAGCACGTCACCGGGTTGCGCATGACCTCGGTGTGCGCCGATCTCCAGACCTACCACAGAACCCACAAGCGTCCCAAGGGACCGGTGGAGACGTTCGCCGGCAAGATGCTGAAGCCCGAGGATTACATCGAGACGCCCATCGACACCGAGGATTTCGGCGCAGTGGTGTTCCGCATGGGCGACCGCGCGCGCGGCGCCTTTACCGCCGGGCAGGTTCTGGCCGGGCGCAAGAACCGTCTGAGCATCGAAATCTACGGGACCAAAGCGGGCGTGGCCTGGGACCAGGAGCGTCCCGACGAGTTGTGGATTGGCAACCGCAACACCAACAACCAGATCATCATCAAGGACCCGTCGCTGCTGAAACCGCTCGCGCGCTCCTACGCAGATCTGCCGGGCGGCCACAGCGAAGGCTACGACGACACCTTCAAGCAGGTGTTCCGCCGTTTCTACCAGTCGATCGAGGAGCCTGGCTCCGTGCCCGAGTACCCGCAGTTCGCCGACGGCCTGCGGACGCTTATCATCCTCCAAGCGGAGATGGACAGCCACCGGAAACACGCCTGGGTGGAGGTGGCATGAGTTCTGCTACGCTGAGAACTATCTCTTTCGAGTGAGGGCATGAGATCCGGTTCTTCGCCGCGCGTTCCGTACCAGCTTCTCGCCCTGTTCGTCGTTCTAGCCAGCGCCATCGGCGCGACGGCGTACTGGTTTCACATCGAACAAAAGGACACAGTCGAGCAGGACGTCCGCGACCAACTTCTTACCGTCGCCGACATCAAGGTCAGGGAGCTATCCATGTGGCGGTCGACGCGGCTGGGCGAAGCGCGCGCCATTCTGGCGGACCACATGGCTTTGACCGTAATCCGGCGTGTTCTGGCCGGAGACGCCAGCGCGTCTGAGCGGGCCACGGCTGATGCCTTGATGGATTCGCTGTTCCGGCACCTGGGTTACATGAGCGTCCAACTGCTCGACCCGCATGGGAGGCTGGTCCACTTGGCGGGACAGAGGTTGGGCAGCGACGAACACCTTCGCCAGCTTGCCGCGGACACGCTCCAGGCCGGCGATGTCGTGGTTCGGGACCTTCACCGCGATGCGCCTTCTGGACCGGTCCATTTCGAACTGAACCTGCCGCTGAGGCTCGTCCCCGATTCGGCGGCATTCGGGGTGCTTACGCTCGCCTTAGATCCCCAGACGTACCTGTACCCGCTCCTCGAAACCTGGCCGGCCCGCAGTGCGAGCGGGGAAACGGTGTTGGTTCGCCGGGATGGCGACGAGGCCGTGTTCCTGAGCCGGCTTCGCGGCCGTAAGAATTCGGCGGTCAACCTCAGAGTTCCCATGAGCCGGACGGACATTGCGGCGGTGCAGGCCGCAGGGGGCAAGGAAGGCAACGTTGAAGCGCTGGATTATCAGGGCGTGCCGGTATTCGCCGCCGTCCGGCGCGTTCCGGATACGCCGTGGTACCTGGTCGCCAAGATGGACAAGGACGAGGTGCAGGCGCCTGTTCGTCGGCGCTCTCTGGTGCTGGGCCTGGGTGCGGTTTCGCTGATTCTGGCGGTGGGCGCCATAATCGCGCTCCAGTGGCGGCGCCAGCAATTACAGTTTTACCGGGAGCGCTACGAGGCGGAAATCGAGCGCCGGGCGCTCGAAGAGCGGGCTGCGCAGGCGCTGCAAGAAAGCGAATCCCGTTTTCGCGCGATCTTCGAGCAGGCGGCCATCGGCATGGCTGATTCATCCCTGGACGCACGCTTCATCCGGTTGAACCAGCGATTCTGCGAGATTATGGGGTACTCGCGGGAGGAACTGCTGGGCCTGACGTTCCGCGAGATCACTCATCCGGACGACCTGGCTCGAGACGAACAGCTCGTGGCGCAACTGCTGAGCGGTGAGCTGAGCAGTTTCGCAGTGGAAAAGCGCTACCTCCGAAAAGACGGCCACGTGGTTTGGGCAAACCTGCTGGTGTCCCTGCTCCGCTCGCCCTCCGGAGATCCTCTGCACTTCGTCGCCGTCGTCGAGGACATTACCCGGCAGAAACGGGCGGAAGACGAAAGGCGCAATCTGGAGCGCCAACTGCTGCAAGCGCAGAAGATGGAAAGCGTCGGGCGGCTGGCCGGCGGGGTCGCCCACGACTTCAATAATCATCTGACCGTGATCCATGGCTATTGCGCCATGCTTCTGGACGCGATGGGCCCCGACGATCCGCTGCGGGAGCCAGTGGGAGAGATCCTCCTGGCGGGCAATCGGGCAGCGGCGCTCACCCAACAACTCTTGGCGTTCAGCAAAAAGCAAGTGGCTGAGCCACGCGTCATCAGCCTCAACGACGTAATCGCCGACTCCCGCAAGATGCTATCCCGGCTGATCGGCGACAACATCGAAATCATCACGCACTTCGCTCCGGACCTCGGTTCCGTGGTGGCGGATTCAAGCCAGATGAACCAGGTCCTCATGAACCTGGCGATCAACGCCCGTGATGCCATGCCGGATGGGGGGCGGATCGTCATAGAGACGTTGAATGCCGATCTCGACGAAGGCTATGCCACGCAGCACGCCGGCGTGGAACCCGGGCCTTACGTGCTCCTCTCCATCACCGATAGGGGAGCGGGGATGACCCAGGAGGTCATGCAACACATCTTCGATCCCTTCTTCACCACCAAGGACACGGGAGCGGGAACCGGGCTGGGGCTTTCCACGGTCTACGGCATCGTGAAACAGGCCGGCGGTTGGATCTGGGTCTATAGCGAACCCGGCAAAGGATCGACGTTCAAAGTTTACCTTCCCAGGACCAGCGGCGCCGCCGAGCCGCTTCCGGCGCCAGTTTCGGCGGCGGAGACGCTGCGCGGCACCGAAACGGTGCTCGTGGTCGAGGACCAGCCGGAAGTGCGGAAACTGACGCTGGCAATGCTGGAAAGCCAGGGGTACCGGCTCCTCGAAGCCGCCAATGGCAGCGAGGCGTTGTCGCTGTGCGAGCGGTACCCGGAGCCCATCCACCTGCTGATCACCGATGTGGTGATGCCGGGAATGACCGGAAGAGAACTCGCCAGGCTGCTGGTGGCGCTTCGTCCTTCGCTGAAGACGCTGTACACGTCCGGGTACCCGGCCAACGCGATTGCCCACGAAGGCGTGCTCGATCCGGGCGTGGCCTATCTGCCCAAGCCATTCTCCCCCATGCAGCTTGCCGCCAAGGTGCGGGACATCCTGCTGGAACCCGCGCCAGAAAGCTAGCCTAGCCGCTCAGGGCGCCGTGACCAGCGCGAAAGCCACGATGGTCTGGCCGCGCACGCCAGTGGTCCGCTCCAGTTCGTCCGACAACCGGGATTCCAGGCCCTGCGGATCGATTTCCACTTCGCAAGCGGCAATTTCTTGGTCGCTGGCCCCCTGGAAACATAACTCGCAGACGCCCACGGCCTCGGAGCCGCAGCGCACCGGCGGGCCGAAGATGCGGCAGGTGACGGGGCGCGCCGCATAGAGGTCGCACGTGCCGGTGGCCGGGTCGAGCGCCGGACACGGCCCGTCCTCCGCCAGCGCGGCGAACTGCTCTTCGGCCTCTTCGTCGTCCCCCAGCACGCCGGTGGCGGCGTCGCCGGGGAAATCGGGCAAGATCCGGGCTACGGCCTGGCGTGCCCGTTCGCGGACACGGGCGGCGCGCCGCCGGTCGCGCTGTTCGAGTTCCGCCAGACCCTCTCGCAGCCTTCGAGCATCAAGCTGGGTGATGGGGAAGGGTCCCATGCAGCATTCGGTGCAGCCGGGGCGGCAGACCAGCCAGGGCCCGCTCTTGCGCGCGGCCTCGGCCAGCGCAGCATCCACGATCCGAATGAGGGCTTCGTCGCCCGCCATGCTTCGAGAATAACGCAAGCGCGCGGCGCACCATGTTACCATCGTTTCTCTTCGAGGCTAATCGTTTGCGTAAGGTCCCCCTCATCGAATCGCTGCGGATCATCGGGCGAGGGTCGCTCAACTGGCTGGCCGAACGCCCCATCGTGGTTTCGTTCGAGGTGACGGACGCCTGCACCTGCGATTGCAAGCACTGCGACCACGGCGGGCCGCGCGACGAATCGCGCAATCTGAAGCCCGCCGAATACCGCCGCTACATGGAGGCGCTGCGCCCCTGCGTGGTGCAGGTCTCGGGCGGCGAGCCGCTCCTGCGCGAGGACGTGGTGGAAATTGTCCGCAACATCAAGCGCGGGTCCAAGCTGCCGTACACCATCCTGGTTTCCAACTGGTCGCTCATGACCCCGGAGAAGTACCTGGCGTTGGGCGAGGCCGGCATCGACCAGTTCTCCGTCAGCTTGGATTTCCCCGACCAACGGCATGACGATTTCCGCTCCTATCCGGGCCTCTACCGGCATCTCGAGGACCTGGTTCCGCGCCTGGCCAAGCTGGGGCACGACGACATCGTGCTCAACAGTTGCATCACCAGCGAGAACGTGGGCGAGATCAGCGCCATCGCGGACAAGGCTCGTCAATGGGGCGTCAACCTGTGTTACAGCGCGTACTCGGCGCGGCGCACCGGCTGTCGCGATTATTTCCTCAACACGCCCGAACAGCTCGCGCAATTAAACGCGCACCTGGACCGCGTGGAGGCGCGCCGGGACGAGACCAACTGGATCGTCAACGCGCCCACCACGCTCGAAGCCACGCGCCGCTACTTCGCCAACGGCGGGACCCCCGGCTGCAAGGCCGGCCTGCGCTTTCTGGTGGTGACGGCCGACGGCGCGTTGCAGCCGTGCTCCATGCAGTTCCACCGCTACCCGCTCGAAAGGCGCACCAGCATGATCCGCGAATTCACCAGCCGGAACGAGTGCGACGAGTGCTACGTGTCCATCCGGTCCTACCTTGACAAGAGCTTTCCGCAATTGCTTTGGGAAAACGTCAGCGGGTTCTTCTCGTTCAAGACCGGTCGATGATGGAAGTGTGCAACTGCCGGATTACGTCAGGCGCATGATCGAGGAGCGGGCGGAAGCGGTCGGGTTTCCGGCGCTCAAAAACGCCGCGTCGGCCATGTCGGCGGCCTACCGCGAAAGCCGCGCCGTGCGCCTGCCCGACCCCGCGCGCATCGCCGCCTACCTGGTGACCCGCATGCCGGCCACCTTCGCCGCCGCTCACGCCGTGCTGCGCGAGTTGCGGGAGCGCCTGGGAGCGCGCCCCATCTCAAGCGTGCTCGACATCGGAGCGGGAGCGGGCGGAGCGTCGCTGGCCGCGCGCGAGTGTTTTCCGGAAGCCCAGACCATCACCCTGGTGGAGCGCGATCCCGCGCTGGCCGCCGCCGCGCGCCAGTGGTTGCCCGAGGCCGCCGTCATGCTGGAAGACATCACGCGCATCGATACGCTCCCGCCGCACGACCTGGTGATGGCGGCGTACTCGCTGGGCGAAATCGCCGAGCCCTGGGCGGCGCGTTTGTGGCAGGCCGCGCGCGTAACGCTGGTGGTCATCGAACCGGGCACGCCGCGCGGGTATGCGCTGATCCTCAAGGTGCGTGAGGAACTGCTGGAAGCCGGCGCGCGTATGGTCGCGCCCTGCCCCGCCGCGACGCCGTGCCCGCTGGCCGCGCCCGACTGGTGCCACTTCGCGGCGCGCGTCGAGCGCTCGTCCATGCACCGCCGGATCAAAGATGCGGAACTGGGTTACGAGGATGAGAAGTTCAGCTACGTCGCGGTGGCGCGCGAGCCGGTGGACCTGGCCGCCTCGCGCATCATCCGGCGCCCGCGCCAGCGCCCCGGACTGATCGTGCTGGAGACTTGCGCGCCGGGCGGTGTGCGAACGGTGCGCGCGCCGCGGGGTGACCGCGAGGCCTTCCGCGCTGCCCGCCAGGCGAGTTGGGGCGCCGCCTGGGGCTTCACTCCGGAAGCTTGAAATCCGCCGTGTACTGCCAGATCGAGCCGCTGCCGAGGTCGCAGGCATGATCCGGCGCGCGCACGATCGCCATCAGCTCGCCGGCATCCAGCCAGTTCAGTTCACACCACGCACAATCGTCGATCACTATGTTTCCAGGGCCGGCGTAATAGTGAGTGTCCATGGCGCGGTGGCACTGGGGGCACTGAATCCGCCGCTGCAGCTCTTGGGGACCGGGCGGATGCGGGATCGTCGAGGCATCCCCTCGACGCGCCCGAAGATCCTGCAGGATCAGAACAAAGACCGGCGCGGGAATCAGACTGCCGCGGCAGCGGGTGCAACAGAGAATCTGGTGCGACTCGAGAATGGCGTGTGCCAGCGGAACGGCACAAACCGGGCAAGGAAGTTCTGAAGGGTCGTCCAGAACGCGGATTCCGTCCTCATTCTTCTCCGGGAAGTATTCGCTCTTGCAGTAGTCGCAAGTCAGACACTCCCGGCCGTCCTGGAGGCGCATCGGGGCGCCGCAATTCGGGCAATTCATGGCGCGTTACGACTCCTGAGAGGCCTGGGGCTTGCCGCATTCGGGGCAGAACCTGGCGGCGCGCGGAATCTCTCGCCCGCATTCCTGGCAGAATTTGGCGAGGGCGCCCGGCTGAGCGGCCTGCGGGACGGGACCAGCCGGCGCCCGCACGGCATTCATCATAGTCTGCGCCATGGCTACACCGGCGCCGAGTCCCACGCCAACGCCCGCTGCGCCGCCCGTGTTGGCGGCGGCCGTCTCCAGGGATTGGGCGGCTTCGAATTGTGTGTAGCGCCCGAGGTCGCCGGCCAGGTTCATGCCGATCCGCCGATCCAGAACTTTCTGTAGTTCGTCGGGAAGCGACAGGTTCTCGATCACGAAGGAATGGAGCGCCACTCCCAGCGCGGTTAACGAAGGCTCCAGCTCCGCCGCCACTTTTTGCGCCAGGTCCGCCTGGTGAGCCGCCATATCCAGAAACGCCACCTCGGAGGGAGCCACCACCTCGGTCAAGCGCGCCACGATGGTGTTGCGAAGCTGCCCTTCGAGATCCTCGACGCGGTAGAGCTCGCGCGTGCCACTTACGTTGGTGAAGAACGCCCGCGGATCGGCGATGCGGTAGGAGTAAATGCCGTACGCGCGCAGGCGCACGGCCCCGAATTCCTTTTCCCGGATCGTGATGGGCGTGGCGGTTCCCCAGCGCTGATCGATCTGGATTCGCGTCGAGAAGAAATAGACGTCCGATTTGAAGGGAGACTCGAAATCCTTGCCCCAATTGTTGAGATCGGTCAGCAACGGCAGATTGCGGGTATTGAGGGTGTACAAGCCGGGGCCGAACACGTCGGCGATCTTCCCTTCATTGACGAATGCCGCCATCTGGGATTCGCGTACCGTCAACCGCGCGCCGTTCTGAATCTCCATGTCGGCGATGGGGTACCGCCAGGCGAGCAGGCCCTCTTCGCTCTCGTTCCATTGAATGACATCGATGAACTGCTTCTGCAGAAAGCTTGTAAGCGACATGATTGCTCCGTCCGGCACGCGAGCGCACCGGCGCCTCCCTCCATGTTGGGGACATTCGGGCATTAAGGAAAGGTTGCCGGAAGCCAGCAGCCGGCTCCTATCTTCGGGTAATGGCGCCCTCTCGACCCGTGATCCACGTATTCTAAAAGGAATGGGTTGCGAATTTGTCGAAGATCGCGCGGCCGGGCTGCCGCTGTGGCAGCGGTACGCGGACCAGTTCCCGGTTCGCGAGCGCCTGATCTATTTGAATCACGCGGCCGTAGCGCCCCTGTCGAAGCCCGCAGCGGATGCCATGAAGCGCCTGGCGGACGATTGTCTCAATTTCGGCAGCCTGCACTACGGCGAGTGGCTGGCCGCCTACGAGGGCCTGCGGGTGGCGGCAGCCAAGCTGATGGGGGCCGACCGGTCGGAAATCGCCCTGGTCAAGAACACGTCCGAGGGCATCGCCACCATAGCCATGGGGCTGGATTGGAAGCCCGGAGACCGGATGGTAGGGTTTCGGGAGGAGTTTCCGGCCAACTATTTTCCCTGGAAACGGTTGGAAGAAAAAGGGGTCGAGGTCAGATGGCTTTCCGTTACGGACTCTTTGGACCGCATCGACCAGGCCGCTAAGGGCGCGCGGCTCCTGGCCATCAGCTTTGTACAATTCCTGAGCGGACGGCGGGCTCCCGTTCAAGCAATTGGTGAGATTTGCCGACGTAACCGATGCATTTATTTAGTAGATGCCATACAAGGATTAGGCGCGTTTCCGCTCGACGTACGTGCCTGTGGGGTGGATGCACTGGCAGCCGACGGTCACAAGTGGCTGTTGGGGCCGGAAGGGTGCGGCATCCTATACATAAACCAAGCGCTTCAAGACCGCGTGGAGCCTGTGGAATTCGGCTGGACCAACGTGGCGCGGTACCAGGACTATGCCTCCCGTGACATGACCTTGCGGTCGGACGCCGGCCGATATGAGTGTGGAACGCTAAATACCATCGGATGTTTTGGATTGAAGGCTTCAATTGAATTTTTACTTGAAGTCGGCGTAGGAGAAATCGCCCCGGTTGTCCAAAATCTCGGCGATCGGATTGCCGAGGGCGTCCAGGCACGTGGGTACGAACTATTGGGCGATCGAACACCGGAAACGGGTGCGGGCATTGTGAGCTTCCGCAAGCCGCCGCTCGAGGCAGGGGAGATCGTACGGAAACTGCGCGCCTCCGGCATGATCACGGCGGCGCGAGCCGGGTGGGTGCGGACGTCGCCGCATTTTTACAACAGTCCTACCGAAATCGACCGGTTGCTGGAAGCGCTGCCGTGATGGACTGGTTGCGGAAGCACCCCATAGCGGCTTTTCTGCCCCTTCAGGCGCTGCTGTGTTTTTGGAACCTCGGGCTGCTATCGCCTTGGATGGACGAAGCGGAAACGTTGATGGTGGTGCGGCTGCCGGTCCGCGAAATCCTGCGCTTCGTGTCGAGAGGCGTCCACCCCCCTCTCTATTTCCTTCTCGTGCACGGCTGGCAGCGGCTGCCATTGGGACTGGACTGGGTGGTCCAAGCTCGCGCGCTTTCGGTGGTCTTCGCACTGGCGGCGACGGTGGCCGCCGACCGACTATGGGCCAGCCGTCTGGCCGAACGCGGCCGAATCTGGTTTCTGGCCCTGTGGACGCTCTCCCCTTGCCTGCTGTTATACGCCCGCATGTGCCGATCTTACAGCCTGCAACTGCTGGTGGCCACGGTCGCGGGTGCGTACATCCTGCGTTTCACGGCGACGAGATCCTGGAAGACCGGCGCAGGTCTGGCGGCCTGGCTGACAGCCGGCTTGTACACCCACTATGTGCCGGGCCTGGCGATGCTGGCGACAGCCAATCTCGCGCTGCTGCGGAAGCGCCGCTTCCGCGACGCAATCGGCATGGATGCGCTGGTGGCGTTAGCTTACCTGCCGTGGATGTGGGGTCTGACAAAGTCTCTCAGTCTCTGGGGGACCCACATCAAAACCTACACGATCACCGGCACGGTGCTCTCCGAGATCCCCGTGAAGCTCGCGTTTTGGGCCATGTCGTTCGTTATGGGTGAAGCCGTGCCGGATATGGTCTTAGTGCTGGGAGGCGTGGTGTTGCTGCTGGCCGGGGTGCTGGCGCTCTCGGGCGTCAGACGCGAGCGGGAACTGGTTTGGATCGCGGTGCCGGCCGCGCTGATCGGCTTTGTTGGGGTGACGCGCTGGGTGTCGTATCCGTTTATTTCCGCGCGGATGCTCTTCGTCTTTCCATTTTTCCTGCTGCTGTTCGTGGCGGGAGCGATGGCTCACCGCCGCGCCGGCGCGCTGACGGTAACCGCCATGCTGGCGCTCTCGGTCTCAGGCGCGTGGTGCTATTTCCATAAGACCGGCTTTCGGAATAAGGAGTACGCGCTGCCCATCCAGGAGATTGCGGCGCACATTGGGCGGAGTTCCACCGCGGCGGATTCCGCCATCCTGGTGGATTCCACCAACTCGGACCCAACCGCCATGGAGTACGCGCTGGGACCGTCGCGCCCAATTCTCGAAACCGGCGATCCAGAGGCCGAGCAGACGGTTTCGCGCCTGCTGGCAGAACCAAAGGTCCGGACCTTCTGGTTTCTGCGCAACACCCACGATATTTCGGCGGCAAAACTCGATGAGCGGTTCGAGAAGCAACTGCGCGCGGCGATGGCAGTGACGGTGCATCCGTACGAAGCGTTCACGCCGCTGGAAATCCGGCTGATGCGCGCCATGGGAATGCGCGATCCGCCGGTCTGGTCTCAGGAGTTGCTGGAGTTTCGGCGCCAGTGAAGCCGCCCCCTTGACGCTACCCGCCGGAGTTGGCTAACGCCTGCTCCAGGTCCCCGATGATGTCTTCCACGGCTTCGATGCCCGCGGAGAAACGCACCAGGCTGTCGTGAATGCCCATGCGCTCGCGGTGCTCGGGCGAGATCTCGCGGTGCGAGCTCATCACCGGGTAGAGCATCATGCTGTGGACATCGCCCAGCGAGGTGGCGGGCACAACCAGCTTGAGCGAGTCCATGAAGCGGAAAACCTCTTCCCTGCCCGCATCCCGGATCTCGAAGCTCACGATGCCGCCGAAGAGATTCGGCGGGAAAAGGCGGCGGATGGCAGCGGCGTCGGGGTGCTTGGGGTCGGCCGGAAAGTACACACGCTCCACCTTGGGATGCGCGCCGAGCCAACGGGCCACTCCGCTCGCATTGGCGCACTGGCGTTCCATGCGCAGCGGAAAAGTCTTGATGCCGCGCATGGTCAGGTAGCTCTCAAACGGCCCCAGCACCGGACCGACGATGCGGGAAAGGGTGCGCAGGGCCTCGAAGTGCTCTTTGTCGGAGACCACGATACCGCCCAGCACGTCGCCGTGGCCGGCCAGGTACTTGGTGACGCTGTGAACCGTGAAGTTGGCGCCCAGTTCGAGCGGACGCACCAGCAGCGGTGTGCCGAACGTGTTGTCCACCACCAGGGCGGCGCCGGCCTGGAGCGCGATTTCGGCGATCTTGTCGATCTCGGGCACGCGCAGCAGGGGGTTGGAAATGGTCTCCACGAGGATGCAGCCGGGCCGGGCTTCATCCACCGTGGCGCGTAGGGCATCGAGATCCCAGACGTCGGCGAACCGGACCGCCACGCCCGCCGGCTCCAGCACCTTCGTGAGCAGGCCGATGGTGGCTCCGTAGAGCGCATCGGCGGCCACCACGGATTTCCGCCGGCCGGCCAGAGCGGTGGTCACGGCCATCTCGACGGCCGCCATTCCGGAGGCGCAAGCCAGCGCGCCGTGGCCGCTTTCCAGCACCGTGATGAGCTCTTCGAGCGCCGCGTTCGTAGGGTTGTCGTAGCGCGCGTAACTGTAACCCGGCTCCGTCCGGCCGAAGACGCGGTCGAGCTGTTCCATGGAGTCGTAGAAGTAGCTCGAGGCGGTGTAAATCGGGGTGGTGACGGGAACGTGCGAGCCGGACTTCTTGCGGTCGCCCGCGTGGACGGCTTGGGTCTCGATCTTCAATTCGATCTCCTCTTCCAGCGCACGCCGGACTTGGTGTCCTCGAGGATAATGCCCTGTTCCAGAAGCTGGTCGCGGATCTGGTCGGCGAGCGCGAAGTTCCGGGCTTTCTTGGCCGCAGCGCGCTCCGCGATACGGACCTCGACTAACGAGTCCGGCAGGGTTACGGTCCCCACCGCCGAACTGCCAACTCTCACGCTGGAATGTGCCGACCCCGCGCGAGTGGGCTTCAGCACGTCGAATATGGAATCGAAGCGGCCGAGAAACTCGAGCGCGGCGGCGGCGTTGCCCGCGCGGAACTCGCCGGAGTCCATGGCGCTGTTGGCGTCGCGCACGTACTCGAAGACGGCGGCCAGAGCTTCGGCGGTGTTGAGGTCGTCGTTCAGGCTGTCCGTAAACGCCTGCGAAGCCTGCGCGGTGCGGGCCAGCAACTGTTCGTTGACGCCTTCGGCATAGCGGTCTGTCTCCAGCCGCAGCCTAAAATTGCGCAAGCGGTCGATGGCGATGGCGGACGATTTGAGCCCGTCGAAGGTAAAGTTGAGCGACTTGCGGTACGGCACCGAAGCCAGCAGATAGCGGATGGCTTCCGGCTGGTAGCGGCGGTCCAGCAGGTCGCGCAGCGTGTAGTAGTTGCCGAGCGATTTAGACATCTTCTGGCCCTCCACCATGAGGAATTCGGCGTGAAGCCAAAAGCGCGAGAAGGGTTTGCCGGTGAGCGATTCCGATTGCGCAATCTCGTTTTCGTGGTGCGGGAAGATCAGATCGACGCCGCCGGCGTGAATATCCAGCGTCTCGCCCAGGTACTTGATGGCCATCACGGAGCACTCGATGTGCCATCCGGGGCGGCCGGGGCCGATGGCGGCGGGCCAGAACGGCTCGCCTTCCTTGGGCGCCTTCCACAGCGCGAAATCGCGGGCGTCGGCCTTTTCGTATTCGTCCACGTCGACCCGCGCGCCGGCGATGTTGCCGCTGAAATCGTTGTGCGAGAGCTTGCCGTATCCGGGAAACGTGGAAATCCGGAAATACACCGAACCGTCGGTGGTGTAGGTGTGGTTCCCGGCGCCCAGGCGCTCGATGGCCTCCACCATGTCGCCGATGTGCGCCGTGGCGGGGACCAGGCGCTCGGCGCGCTCCAGCCGCAGCGTGGCGCAGTCCTCCAGGAACGCCTTGGTATAGATGTCGGTGTATTCCGCCAGCGTCTTGTGCTGGGCCACGGCGTTGCGGATGATCTTGTCGTCCACGTCCGTGATGTTCATGACGTGGTCGAGGCGGAATCCGCTGGCGCGCAGCCATTTGCGCAAGATGTCGAGAAACGTGAAGGTGCGGAAGTTCCCGACATGGGCGTAATCGTAGACCGTGGGGCCGCAGGTGTACATGCGGACGGTGTTGTCGCGCGCCGGCAAGAACTCCTCCACCCGCTGGGACAACGTGTTGTAGAAGCGCAACGCCATAATGAGGGGGAAGTTTCATCGTAGCAGAGGAACCGCGGCGATAGCGGCGGTGTCTATTGCCATGAGGAGAACATGCACCGGCTTCCCGCCATGCCTTGGTTCGAGACCATCCTCCAGGACATCCGCTACGCGCTGCGCGGTTTCCGCCGGGCGCCGGTTTTCACGATCACCGCAGCGGCGGCGATCGCGTTGGGGATCGGCGCTTCGACGGCGGTCTTCAGCGTGGTGGACCGCATTCTGTTCCGCCCGCTTCCCTACCCCGATTCCAGCCGCCTGGTGTCGTTCGGAATGCTGGCGCCGAGCATGGACCACAACGAGTTCCTGATGGCCGACGGCTACGTGCGGTTTCGCGCGCACCAGACGCCGTTTTCGAGCATCACCTCGTTCGGTTTCATTTCCGATTGCGACCTCACCGAGCCGAATCCCGTGCGGCTCCGCTGCGCCATGGTGGAATCCTCGTTTCTGCCCACGTTCGGAATTCAGCCGCTGATCGGCCGCAACTTCACGCGGGAGGAGGATCGGCCGAACGCCCCCAAAGTCGCCCTGCTCACATTCGGTTTTTGGAAAAGCCGCTTCGCGGGGGACCGCGCGGTGGCCGGCAAGGCGATACCCGTGGACGGGCAACCCACCACAATTGTCGGTGTGCTGCCGCCGGACTTTGAGCTGTTCAATCTCAGCCCGGTCGATCTGGTCATCCCGGAGGCGCTGGACGAACGCCGGGAGCATTCGGGACGCGCCTTCCGGGTCTTCGCGCGGCTCAAGCCGGGTGTGACGGTTCAGCAGGCGCGGGAAGCCCTGCAACCGCTGTTTGAAGAGGCGCGGAGGGAGGCGCCCGAGCCGGTTCGCCGGGAGATCAGGCTGGTGGTGCGCTCGCTCCACGACCGCCAGGTTGAAGATGTGCGGCTGGCTTCCTGGACGCTGTTCGGTGCAGTGCTGGTGGTTCTGCTGATCGCCTGCGCCAACGTGGCGAACCTCATGCTGGCGCGTTCCGCCAGCCGGCGGCGGGAACTGGCGATTCGATCTGCCATGGGCGCGGGCCGCGCGCGCCTGGTGCGCCAGGCTCTGACGGAAAGCCTGCTATTGGGGGGCATCGGCGCCCTGGCCGGCTGCGGCCTGGCTGGGGGCTTGCTTCGGTTCTTGATGGCGTCCGCCCCCGGCGCGATTCCGCGGCTGGACATTCCGCGGCTGAATCAGGCGACGCTCGATGGACGCGTGCTGCTTTTCGCGGTGGCGCTCGCGATTGTCTCGGGCGCGCTGTTCGGGCTGGCGCCGGCTCTTGAGAGTCCGGCCGCCGAGACCCTGTCCGCGGGACGCGCCGTGGTCACCACCCGCGGCCGGCTGCGTCATCTCCTGATTGCGGCGCAGATCGCCGCTTCGTTGATCCTGCTGAGCGGCGCGGGCCTGCTGCTCCGATCGCTGTGGAATCTGGAGAGGGTCCCGCTCGGCGTGGACGCCGGCCATGCGCTGGCGGCCCGCTTCGTCTTGAGCAAGGCCTATGGCCAGGACGCTCGCCTGCTCGAGTTTTTCGAGAGTTTGGAAGCCCGGCTGAAGCGCCTGCCCGGAAGCGCCGCCTATGCGATCAGCGATTCCATTCCACCGTCCGGCGGCACTCGCGCCGTGCCTTATTTCGCGCTGAACGTGGAAGGCCGCCCGGCGCTGCCGCAAGGCGCGGGCGGCTACGTGGCATGGCGGTACATCACGCCCGGTTATTTCGCGGCGATGGGGATTCCGATGCTGCGGGGCCGCACGTTCACGGAGCAGGAGCGCAACTCCCCGGAACTCCCCATGGTTTTGAGCGAAACGCTGGCGCGGCGGCTCTTTCCGGGGTACCCCCGGGGGCGGGACCCGATCGGCGCGCACGTGCTGAGAACCGCGAGCGGTGCGTGGCACACCGTCGTAGGGGTGGCCGGAGACGTGCGCAACCTCGGGCTGGAGAGACAACCCGATCCGGAGTTCTACCTGCTGCGGAAGTACATGCCCGACGATACCTTCCGCAACCAGGCGCCCGGCGACGGCTGGCGCGCGGCCACGGTGGTGGTGCGCAGCCCGTTCCAGCCACAGGCCATGGCGAATCTGCTGCGCGCCGACCTGGCCAGTCTGGATCCCACGCTTCCGGTGACCATGGAAACCATGCGTGAGCGCTTCGACAGGCTGACTCAGGCGCCGCGATTCAACGCCTTGCTGCTGAGCGGCTTCGCGGGCGCCGGACTGCTGCTGGCGGCCATCGGAATCTACGGCGTGGTGGCGTTTCTGGTGAGCCAGCGCACGCGCGAAACCGGCGTCCGCATGGCGCTGGGCGCCACGCCTTCCGCGATCCTCAAGCTGTTTCTGCTGCATGCGGCGCGTTGGACGGCGGCCGGCCTGTGCCTGGGCCTGGCAGGCTCGCTGGCCGCCACGCGACTATTGAGAGGCTTGCTGTTCGAAGTACCCGAGCGCGATGTGGGGAGCATTGTGGCGGCCGCGGCGATTCTCTCGGCGGCGGCGCTGGCGGCGGCATGGCTGCCATCGCGGCGGGCCGCGCGCATCGACCCTGCACGCACGTTGCGGGAAGAGTGAGCCTCCGCCCAAGTACGCACCGCACGCATGGCCGTGTTGTACTATAAATAATTACTTCATGAAGGCTTTACTGGAATCGCTCCGGCCCGGTGAGAGGGATTGGGATCTCGCCCAGGCGATCGATCCCGCCCGGTTGCCCGCGCATATCGCCATCATCATGGACGGCAACGGAAGGTGGGCGGGGCGGCGGCGATTGCCGCGGGTTGCCGGCCACAAGGCGGGAATCGGTCCCGTCCGCTCGACCGTCGAAACCTGCGCGCGCCTGGGCGTGAAGGTCCTCACCCTATACGCCTTCTCCGTCGAAAACTGGAAGCGTCCGCGGGCCGAAGTCGAAACTCTGTGGCGGCTGCTGCGCTATTACCTCAAACAGGAGCTTCCCGAACTGCAGAAAAACGATATCCGCTTGCAGGCCATCGGGCGGTTGGACGCGCTGCCCACGCAGGTCCGGAGCGAACTCGACGCCGCGGTGGACGCCACCGCCGCCAACCGCGGCCTCGCGGTCAACCTGGCCATCAATTATGGCGGGCGCGCGGAGATTGTTGACGCCGTCAATGCGATCCTCGAGATGGCGCGGCTCGACGGCAGCATCGCATCACTGAAACTCGATGAGGACCTGATTGCCACCAGCCTCTACACGGCTTCCTGCCCCGATCCCAACCTGCTGATCCGCACTTCCGGTGAAATGCGCATCAGCAACTTCCTGCTCTGGCAGATCGCCTACTCGGAGTTGTACGTCACCGAAACGTTGTGGCCGGATTTCACGCGCACGGACCTGCTCGAGGCCGTGCTGGAATACCAGAAACGCGACCGCCGCTATGGCGGGCTCAGTGCGCCAGTCAACGGCGACGCCAAGGCCACGGACGAGACTTTGATCGCAGCGCTCCGCTCGTCATGAAGCGGGTCCTCACCGCGGCCGCGCTCATTCCCATTGTCGTCTACGTAGTTTTGTGGGCCAACTTCTGGGCCTTTCTTGCCGTGCTGGTGACGGTGGCCTGTCTGTGCTACCGCGAATTCAACGGTGTGGCGGAGGCTTACGGTTTCGGCGCGCCCGGTCCGCTGGGCTATGCCGCCGGCCTGCTCTTCCTAGTCTGGTGGCAGGATGCCTGGCTGCTGATCGTCGGCATGGCGCTCATCTTTCTGGCGCTGGCGATGCGCGGGGACGACCTGGCGAGATCGCTTCCGCGCGCGGCCCTGCTGCTGGTGGGCATCGTCTACATCTTCGGCTGCTGGAAGTGCGCCATGCCCCTGCGCGAGCTGAATCCCCATTGGCTGATGTATGCGCTGCTGGTCAACTGGGTGGGCGATGCGGGCGCATATTATGTGGGCGGGCGCTGGGGCCGGCACAAGATGGCGCCGCGGGTAAGCCCGCACAAATCGTGGGAAGGAGCGGCGGCATCGCTGGCGGCGTCCGTTCTGGTTGCAGGGGCGTACCTGCTGCGCTTCGTGCCAGGGGTTGCCGTGGCGCAGGCGGTGGCGCTCACGGTTGCCGCCAACGCCGCCGGCCAGCTCGGCGACCTCACGGAATCGGCCATGAAGCGTGGCGCCGGCCTGAAAGACAGCGGCGTGATTCTGCCCGGCCACGGCGGCTTTCTCGACCGCGTGGACGGCACGCTTTTTTCGCTGCCGCTGATTTACGCGTGGCTGAAGCTGGCGGGGTGAGCCTGAGGGTGGCGGATGGCTACGTGCCGGTGCCGGCAGCCGCCAGCGGGATATATGCCGTCACGCGGGTTCCTCCCGTGGGCCGCCGTTCCACAACCACATTCCCCCCGAATTGCGATGCCCGTTCCCGCATCCCGAGCAGACCGAGAGAGAGCCGGCCATGCAGCCGCTCGGGAGGAACCCCGCAGCCGTCGTCCTCCACAATCAGCCGTACCTGTTCGCCGGCCTTTTCCAGCAGCACCGTTACCGAATGGGCCATGGCGTGTCGTGTCACGTTGGTGAGTGATTCCTGAAGGATCCGGAAGAGCGCTGTGGTGCAATCACGGCCGATCGAGACGCCCTCGACGCAGGAAACATGGCAGACGATTCCCGTCCGTTTCTGAAAGTCGCTGGCGAGCCATTCGACGGCGGCCGGCAGACCGAGTGCATCCAGCACGCCCGGACGCAGCTCCGTCGCGATTCGCCGCACGGTTTGAATGATTCCGTCTACGTCCCGCGCGAGGCCCAACAGTCTCTCGCGGTGTTCGTCCATGGCCTGGCGCCGCGCCAGCGCGCTAAGACCCATCTTCATTCCGGTCAGACATTGGCCCAACTCGTCGTGGATTTCGCGAGCAATCCGTGTCCGTTCCTCCTCGCGGGTTGCCTCGGTGCGCGCGGCCAGCGCGCGAAGCTCAACCGCGAGGCTGGCCAGATCGTCGCGGGCGCGCTTGCGCGCATCTACAAAGGCCGCGAGCACAAGTGCGGTCACGGCGAAGACCAGCAGGAGGATGCGTAGGTCCGTAGCGGGAAGCACGGAATCCCACCCCAGCCACGCCCACAGCCACGTGGCGACCATGGACGAACACGCCAGCGCCACGCTGGTCATCGCAAGCCCATAGCGCGCCACCGGCATCAGGACCGGCAGGAAGGCCAGATAAAATGCGCTGATTCCGTACTGCTGCCGGATCAAAATGCAAACTCCCAGGACGAATCCCACCCCCAGGGTCAGCCCCACGACTTCCGCCAACTGAACGCGGCTGGGGCGCCATTTTTCAATGGAGAGGTCCTTTCCGGTTGAGCCGATCCATGCCTGGAGGCCAGGACCAAACAGCAAGACCACGAGCGGCGCCATTACGAGGATCCCAGTCGCCTCCCGTGCCGATTGACTCAAATAGTAGGAGGCCCACACACGCGCATTCAGCTCCCCACCCAGTCGAATTCCCAGCCACGGCAGCAACAGGCCGGCCGCCAACACAAACACCAAAGCCGCAACCATGGCGCCGGCAACAAACCGGACCAACCCCGGGATATCCGAAAGCAAGC
The DNA here is from genome assembly GCA_963768385.1 of Bryobacterales bacterium. Classification (GTDB taxonomy): domain Bacteria; phylum Acidobacteriota; class Terriglobia; order Bryobacterales; family Bryobacteraceae; genus Fen-178. The sequence goes on along the minus strand of CAVYHQ010000006.1, from coordinate 93,015 downwards.
CGGACTTCCCCGCCCGATTGCGAAGCACAGTGGCGCAAGCTCCGTATACACCCGCATAAAGCAGTGCGAGCGGGACCGTCGTAGTGATCTGGCGGAGAGTCGGACTGCGGGCGAGCGAAAACATGCAGATCATGGCGGCGAAGGCAGCCGGCGCGCCCCGCATCCCAAACAACAGCAGCAGCCCAAAGATCAACCCAACCGAGAAGCCGACTATGGCCGTAGTGCCGGCCCCTCTCTGTTGCGCCAGGAACAGCGCCATCCCACCGCCGGCGAACACCAACAGCGCGCGTTCGTCCTTGAACTTCCGCCAACCAGCCTTCATTCGTAAAAGGATAGCAGGAGGATCGCCGAGATCTGCAGGGCGGCCGGCTTGTCGTGGCTTGTCCTGGAGAGATGAAATGGGGCATACTTCATAGGTCAGACCGCGCGTCCGGGTCTGAGACGGGGGGAGAGTGGCAGTGATTCGCGTCGCCATTGCCGACGATCATCCGGTTGTGCGGCGAGGCCTGTTGGACATGATCGCGTTGGAGCCCGACATGCAGCCGGTTGTCGAGGCTGCCAATGCCAGGGAGTTGCTGGAGGGCCTGTCGCAGCAGCGTTGCGATGTGTTGATCGTGGATATCGAGATGCCGGACCGGTCCGGCCTGGATGTGCTCCAGGATGTCTGGCGCCAGCAACCCGCGATTCGCGTTCTGGTTCTGAGCGTCTATCCCCCTTCGCAATTTGCCGCGCGCGCGATCCGGGCAGGGGTGTCCGGCTATCTGACAAAGGAAAGCGCGCCGGAAGAACTGGTTCAGGCCATCCGGACGGCGGCGGCCGGCAGACGGCACATCAACCCGGCGGTTGCGGAAGCACTGGCATCCGCGGTTCAGACCGAAGGCAGCCCCTCCGCGGAGGATGTGTTATCCCCGCGAGAGTTGCAGGTGCTGCGTCTGTACGCCTCGGGCAAAACCGTCAGCGAGATCGCCTATTCCATCGGCCTGAGTATCAGGACCGTCAGCACGTACAAGTCTCGGGTTCTCGAAAAACTGCGCATATCCAGCAACGCGGACCTGATCGCCTACGCCATTCGCAACGGTCTTGTCTGATCTCCCTTGCGCCCGGATTGGTAGGATTCCTACTACACGCCACTGCCGTTAATCCTACACCAGTCTGCGTATGTTCGGCCTACCAAACTGTGCCCCCGAAGCGTAACTTGATAGGTAACGCTAACGGGGCCGCAGCACTCAGGGCCGCCGACATCGCATCACAATCATGAACGCACCAAATGTAGACACCGCTTCCCAAAAAGATCGCCGGAGACTGACCCTGGCATCTCTGACCGGAGCACTTTGTCAGGTTCTTTCTCTACCTTCCATGGGTGCGGAGGAGAGGGACCGGACCAGACGCATCCTCAGCATTCTCTGCCCGGCCGCCATGGCCGCCGCCATTCCCGCAATTCTAGCCGGTCTTAAGGCGCACTGGGTCACCACCGTTATCGCCCTCCTGTTCTTCGAGCTATGCCTGCTCGCCTCCGCCGTGCTCAACTGGCGAATGAGGGTCGAATGTGCCGGCAGGTTGATGTGTTTCAGTTGTCTGTGCACCGCCTCGGTGTTGGTGGCCCGGACGGGCCAAGGATTTCACGATGAAGCCATCCTGATGTTCCCCGCGATGGTCGTGGTCGGCGCCATGCTGCTGGATTGGCGGCTCTATCGGGCGTTCGCGGCCCTTACGATTGTCACCGCCACGGCGGTCGGCGTTGCCCAGAAGTGCGGGCTTTTACCGATCAAGGCCAGGGTCAGTTGGGACAGCATCATCGACGTCTTTGCCATTCTGTTGATCAGCGCATTGTCTGCCGGCCTGCTGGCCCAAAACCTCAGGAAAAGCCTGTCGATGTGGTACGAAACCGCTGCGGCCCTGCAAGCCGTCGTGAATGCTACCAACTGCCGGAGCGCCAATTTCTTCGACGCACTGGCATCCGAGTTGGCTAAAGTTCTCAAAGTCAAAGCGGTCATGGTCGCGGAACTGCTTCCCGAGGAGCCGAACCGCGCGCAGACTATCGCCGTATGGTCTCAGGAGGGCAAGCGTGAGAATTTCGATTTTGAACTGACGAGCTTTTCCTTAGCCGAGCGCACAGAGGAACGTTCCGGCCCGGGAGTCGCGCAGCACCGGTTTCCGGACGGCGTGCTGATGCGCCAACTGGGGTTCACCACCTACCTGGGCGTGCCATTAAACGGCATTTCGGGAGAAGCACTGGGGTTACTGGCGATCTTGGATGACCGGCCCATTCAATCGGTGGCTCTGGCCCAAACCCTCTTGACCGCCTTTGCGGGGAGAACCGCCACGGAACTGGAACGCCAGCGTGCCGACCAGGCACTCCAGGAAAGCGAGGACCGTTACCGCACCACCATTGAGAACCTCGGCGAAGGTGTCTTCATCGTAGACCGGGAACAACGGGTTTTGGATGCGAATCCAGCGGCCGAGCAGATCGCCGGTGTGACGGTGGGCAGCTTCATCGGTCGCGACCTCAAACAGATGGTTCTGCCCAGCGAACTTCCTAAGCTCGAGAGAGAGCTAAAAAGACGGGCGCGAGGAGAAAAGAGCACTTACGAAGTCGAGATCGTCCACGGCGATGGACGGACTTGCATGATCCAGGTGACCTCGACACCTCAGTTCGATAAGACCGGTCAGTTCATGGGCGCCGTCGGAGTGTTCCGGGATGTCACGGAAAGGACGCAAATGGAAAACCAGCTCAGGTTCATGGCGCAGGCGCTGCGTGGCGCCGGAGACTGCATTACCATCGCCGACACCTCTGGCCATCTCATTTACGTAAACGATGCGCTGCTCCGCACCTATGGCTATACGGAACTGGAGCTTCTGGGGCAACCGGTCGACATTCTCCGTTCGGAGCGCAACCCACCGGAGGTGAGCGAGGAGGTCCTGGCCGGCACCTATGCCGGGGGTTGGCGCGGCCAGTTGTGGAATCGCGCCAAGAACGGGCGGGAATTCCCCATAGCCCTCAGCACGTCGGCAGTGCGCGACGGCCGCGGCGATGTCGTGGCCATGGTAGGTGTCGCAAGAGACATTTCGGACCAGATTCGAGCGGAGCAGTCACTGCGCGAGTCGGAGCGGAGATTTCGGGAGTTGCTGGAGAACGTCAAGCTTGCCGCGGTGATGGTCGATATCGAAGGAAACATCACCTTCTGCAACGACTATCTGCTGGCCACCACCGGCTGGATCCGCGAGGAGATGATTGGCCACCCGATCACTGAATACGTGGCTCCGGACTCTCGCGACGAGCAGTGGGAACTCTTGAATCTGGGCCGTACAGGCACAACCTCGACCTTCCATGAAGACGCAATCCTGACCAAGGATGGAAAGCGGCGCTGGGTACAATGGAGCAACGCGGTGCTCCGCGACCCTCAAGGGCAGATCAGCGGCTTCGCCAGCCTCGGCGTGGATGTCACCGAGCACCGCGCCCTCCAGGAGCAATACCTGCAAGCACAGAAACTCGAAAGCATCGGTCAGTTGGCCGCAGGGCTCGCCCATGATTTCAACAATCTTCTGACGGTCATTAACGGGTACAGCCACACGCTGTTGGCACGGCTCACAGCCACCGACCCACTGCGGGAATCCATCCAGGAAATCGGTCACGCGGGCGAGCGTGCCGCGTCCCTGACTCAGCAATTGCTCGCCTTCAGCCGGCGCCAGGTACTGCAGCCGCGGGTCCTGAACCTCAATTCCGTTATCGGCATGACCAAGCGCCTGCTCGAAAGAGTGATCGGCGAAGACATTCTGCTGAACATCATGCTCGATCCTGCGTTGGGGCAGGTAGAAGCGGATGCCGGCCAGATCGATCAGGTTCTGCTCAATCTGGCGGTAAATGCGCGGGACGCCATGCCCAAGGGGGGACACCTGACCGTCGAGACCGCCAATGTGGACCTCGATCAGAGCTGTCGCGCTTCATCTGTGGAAAGCCATCCCGGCCGGTACGTCGTGCTCTCGGTTAGCGACTCGGGGGTTGGAATGGATGACGAAACCAAACGTCACTTGTTCGAGCCGTTCTTTACCACGAAACTGCTCGGGATTGGCACGGGACTGGGCCTCGCTACGGTATACGGCATCGTCAAACAGAGCGGTGGTTGGATTTCCGTATCGAGCGAGGCCGGGAAAGGCGCTACATTCAAAATCTACCTGCCCAGAGTGGATGAAGCAGTCGCCCAGAGCGATTCCGCTACGCTGGACGCCCCACCGGCAGCGTCCGTTGCGGAAGCCATCCTGTTGGCTGAAGATGAACCTCAGGTGCGCAAGCTCCTCGCGGATTCGCTGCGGCAACTCGGATACACCGTGCTGGAGGCCGCTAACGGAGAAGAGGCGCTGGCGTCCGCGGCTTCGCAAGCGGGCCCCATCCACCTGCTGCTGACCGATGTGGTGATGCCGGGAATCTCCGGACCGGAGTTGGCTGCCCGGTTGAAGACCCGGCACCCGGAAGCCAAGGTCTTGTACATGTCGGGCTACACCGAAAATGTGCTCTTCCAGCACGGTATCCGAGGCGATCCCGCGGCACATATACAAAAGCCGTTCGACGTGGACAAACTCGCCCGTAAGGTCCGGAACGTGCTGGGACGATCCACTCGGCGGATCTCAATTGTCGTCGCCGATGACGATCCGGCCATCCGCAGCGTCTTGCATCGGATGCTCTCCGGCGCTGGCTATTCCGTTAAGACGACTGCCAACGGAGATGAGTTGCTCAAAGCAGTGCGCCTCGATGACGTCGACCTGGTGATCACCGACCTGGTGATGCCAGACCGGGAGGGGATCGAGACGATCTCCGAGCTCCGGTCGCATTACCCGAATGTGAGAATCATCGCGATCTCGGGAGCCTTCGGAGGCCAGTACCTGAAAGTTGCGTCTCTGGCGGGAGCTCAGGCAACTCTGGCAAAACCTTTCTCCGAGGAGAGCCTCCTGGGCGCGGTTCGCCGCGTGATGGAGAAAGGACGCTGACAAGCGCGTCGTCGCGGGAAGGGCGAACATCTGGCGGGGTGAGCCTACGGACTCTTCTGGAACAGCCGCGTGGCCGTTTCCACCAGGCATCTCCGCCAGACCGGCCAGACGTGCGCGCCTTCCGTCTCCCAATAGACGTTGTGGATGTTGTGCGCCGTCAGCATCTCCGAAAACTGCTTCACCCGGGCGTATCCCGGATCGGTCTTCCCTACCCCGATGAACAGCAGCTTCAGGCGTTCGTTCGTGGTCTTCGGATCGTCCAGCAAGGCTTTGTACCGTGTCTCGAAGTTCTGGGCTGGTCCTGAACTGAAAATGCCCACCCACGCGTACCGGTCGAGGTGGCCAAGTCCGATCTGGGTCGCCTGCCCGCCTCCCATCGAAAGGCCGGCGATGGCCCGATTGATGCGTCCCGCCGCAACGCGGTAATTCGCTTCCACCATCGGCTCGACTTCTTTGAGCAGATACTGTTCGAACAACTCGTTGTTCTTTCCCGGCTCGGCGGGGGCGCCGTAAGGAACCGCGTGCCCGTTGGTCATCACCACGATCATCGGCACGGCCTTCTTTTCGGCAATGAGGTTGTCCAGAATCAGGTTGGCGGCGCCGGTCCAGGTCCATCCTGCCGCCACATCCTGGTTGCCGTGAAGCAGGTACAGTACGGGGTATCGCGTGGAACCGCTCTGGCCGTAGCCGGGCGGTGTGTAGACAAAGACCTGTCGCATGGCGCCATCCAGCACCGCCGATTTGTGCCACATCATGTTCACCACCCCATGCGGCACGCCGCGGAATTCCCAGGCCTCCCCGCCGGGAACCAGAACCAGGCTGGCGGAGGTTCGGGCGCGCAATTTGACCGCTGGATTGATGGGGTCCGCGATGGTCATGCCATCCACAGTGAAGCTGTAGAGGTAGATATTCGGAACCAGCGGCCCGACGGTGACACTCCAGACGCCGTCACTATCCTTGGTCATTGCGGTCTTGTTGGACGGGAAATCCAGCATCCATTCCCCGGTCACGGTCACTTCGGAGGCCTTGGGCGCGCGCAGGCGGAAGGTGACCGTCCGGTCCGGCCGCACATCAGGCGATAACAGAGTGTCCGGCGGCGGGGCGGCGCCGGCTCGTCCGGCGGGAGTCTGGGGCAGACCGGTCGCGGCTATGCCCACCAGTAGGACTGGAACGGCAGGTAACTTCATTGATCTCCTCACGGTCTCCGGCGGCCAACGCGGCCGCCGGAGACCACAGGTTATACTTTGATGAGGCTGCGGAGGATGCCTTCCCAAGGCGCCCGGTACTGCTTGGTGCACATGGCGGCGGCTTCCTTATCGCCCACCACCACTTCCTTCTCGGGATCCCAGTGAATCGTGCGACCGCCGAGCCGAAGCGACATGTTGCCGAGGTTGCATATGATCGCCGTTCGATGCCCCATCTCCAGACCGCAGAACGGTGCGTTGCGCGACTTGATACAATTGACCCAATCGCGCTTGTTGGCGTTGAACATCTGTTCTTCCAACGATTCGCCGCCTGCGCCGCCCTCGCCTCCGCGGCCGGCTCCTCTGCCGGCTTCACCCTGTCCGCGGCCACTGCCTCCCGGACCGCCCCTGCCGCCCGTTCCAGGCTGAGCTTCGATCCACGGCACCGACCTGCTGTCGTCGAACACCGCACCGCCGATCGGTTGCTGGCCCTGGAACCGTGGAATCAGGTTTGCCGTGTTGATGGGACGCATCTCCGGAACCACCTGGTTGGAGCCCAGCAACAGGTTGCCTTTGTTGCCCAGGACGACGGAGCCTGAGCCGTCGCGGTACCCGTTGGCTTCGCGTAGACCCGTCGTCATCATAAATCCGGGAAACTCGTAGAGGCACTCTTGCAGATCGGGCGTCTCACCGTCGTCCTCGAGGGTGAAGCGGCCGCCGAACGACACCACCTTGGTGGGGCCCTTCACGCCCATGACCAACAGAAACGCAGACACACTGTGGGCCCCCAGGTTGGTCAACTGGCCGCCGGAATAATCCCAGAACCAACGGAAATGGTACAACCCGCGGTGTTTCTGGTAAGGCCTCTTGGGCGCCGGCCCCAGCCACAGATCGTAATCGAAACCGTCGGGAGGATTCTCTATGGGCGTTTTGCCGAAGCCCGGATAAATATTGCGGCCGCCGGACCCCAGCTTGACCATCTGGATTTTGCCCAGCACGCCGCTCTCGATGATTTTCTTGGCCGCCTGGTGGCCCGGATTGTGGTTCCGCTGCGTGCCCACCACCACCACGCGTTTGTACTTGTTCATCGCCTCGATCATCCACTTGCCTTCGTCGATGAAAACCGTGAGCGGCTTTTCCACATAGACATCCTTGCCCGCCGCGCACGCCATGATGGTGAGCATGGCGTGCCAGTGATCGGGCGTGGCCACCACCACTCCATCGATGTCCTTGTTTTCGAACATCTTGCGAAAATCGCCGTAGCCCTTGGCATTGGGGCTCTCCATGTACGCCAGGCCTTCCTCCACGCGCGGCTTGTAGACATCGCAAAGCGCCACGCGGTCGACGTCCGGAAACGACTTCTTGAAATTATAGATGTGCTGCTTGCCGATCAAGCCGAACCCGATGAAGCCGATACCGACGCGATCGTTGGCCCCGAGGACCCGGTTGTAGGACGCCGCGGTTAGGGCTGTCATGGTGCCGAGAAAACCTCGGCGGGTCGATTGATTGGATTCCACTTCGTTTGGCACGCGTTTCTCCTTTCTGTGCCTCCAGCGTGATGTACCCAGTATAGGACGATCGGACCCTGTGAATGTGGTATCACCGTATGGTGCAGAAAAAACTTTTTTCCCGCGGATCCAACCGGGGCATGTTCCTTAAAATCGCCAGGATTTTCGCGCTCGTTCTGTTGGCCGTGCTCACGGCCGCGGCGCAAGCCGGACCGGTGGTGCTCACATCGCCGAACGGGGCGCTCGAGATTTCCATCGCCACCGTGGGGGGTCAGTCCGTGCAGGCGGCCGGCGGCCAACTGGCCTATCGCGTGGCTTTCCGTGGCCGGTCTGTGCTCGAGTGGTCGAACCTCGGGCTCGCTGTCGAAGGCTCGCCCCCACTTGGGCCGGCTGTCCGCATCGAATCAGCGCCGGTCTCCAGCCAGGATGAGACCTGGACGCCGGTCGCAGGCAAGGCCAATCCCATACGAAATCACTACAACGCCGTTACCGTGCAGACGGTGGAGACGGCCGCCAGCAACCGCCGCCTGGTGGTGGAAGCCCGCGCTTACGATGACGGCGTGGCCTTCCGCTACGTCGTGCCCGAGCAGCCTTCCTTCAAGGAACTGCGCATCCTCAACGAGTCCACCGGGTTTCGCTTCTCCAAGGACGCCAGCACCTTTGCTTTGATCTCGCGCGGCTTTGAGACCAGCAATGAGGATGATTATCACGAGCTGACCATCAGCGGCCTGCACCCAGAGTACCTGGTCAACCTTCCGCTCCTCCTGGAAGTGCCTGGAATCGCCTGGGTCGGCCTGACGGAAGCCGACATCGAGGACTATTCCAACCTGTTCGTTACCGGCGCGGGCACCGGGATTCTGACGGCCCGGCTGGCCACCCGCGTCGAGGATATTAACACCAACGCGAACATCGCTCCCTCATTCGATCCCAAGGCGGACGCATCCAAGGTGTCTGTGATTGCGCAGACCCCCGTGAGATCGGGCTGGCGCGTGTTGATGATCGCGGATCAACCCGGACGGCTAGTGGAATCCAACATGGTGGTCAATCTAAATCCGCCCAGCGCCATCGGAGACACTTCCTGGATCAAGCCTGGCAAGACCTCCTGGGATTGGTGGAACGGCAGCCAGGCCAAGGGCGTGGCGAAGCCCGGCATGAACAACGAGACCATGAAGTATTACATCGACTTCTCCGCGCGGAACAAGTTCGAGTTCCTGCTGATTGACGCCGGTTGGGCAGCGAGCTTGCCCCCGGCGGCCGGCCGGGCCGGGTACTCAGGGCGTGGCCGCACGGACCTCACCAAGTCCATCGCGGCCATCGATATTCCGATGCTGGTCGAGTATGCCAAGTCGAAGAACGTACGCATCTGGCTGTGGGCTCATTCCCGGGACATGGCCGACCAGATGGACGATGCCTTCTCGCAGTACGAAAAATGGGGCATCGCCGGCGTGAAGATCGACTTCATGGACCGCTCCGACCAATGGATGGTGAACTGGTACCGGACGGCTGCGAAGAAAGCGGCTGAACACCACCTCATGCTCGACTTCCACGGCGCGTTCAAGCCCGACGGGATGCGCCGCACCTTCCCCAACGTGCTGACGCGCGAAGGCGTAATGGGCGCGGAGTACAACAAGTGGAGCGCGCGAGAGACGCCCCAGCACAACGTGACGCTGGCCTTTACTCGCATGCTGGCGGGGCCCATGGACTACACGCCCGGCGGGTTCGATAACGTGACCCGCGAGAACTTCGTGCCGCGCAATACGGCGCCCATGGTGATGGGCACGCGCGCCCATGCCACCGCGCTGTTTGTGGTCTTCGAAAGCGAGTTGCAGATGGTCGCGGACTCCCCCGACGCCTACGAAGGGCAGAAGGAGATCGAGTTTCTGAAGGCGGTCCCGGCGAGTTGGGACGAGACCCGCGTCCTCAATGGTGTGCCGCCCAAGTACATCACCATCGCGCGCCGGCGCGGGAACGAGTGGTTCCTGGGCAGCATCACGGACTGGGACGCGCGTGAACTGGATGTGCCGCTCAGCTTTCTGGGCAGCGGGGCCTGGGATGCGGATATTTACGCCGACGGACCCAACGCAGCGGCGCAGCCGAAAGACTCGGTTGTCGAGAAGCGTCGTGTGAATGCCCGGACGGTCTTGAAGTTGAAGCTGGCGCCGGGCGGCGGTAGCGCCATCCGGCTCGTCCCGGTGCAGGGAGAAGGCAAATGAAAACAACGATTCTGTATCCATTAGTTCTCTTCTGCCTGTCGCTCCCCGCGGCAGCGGACGTGACCGTGGCCAGCCCGGATGGCCGCGTGCAGTTTGTGTTGTCGTCGGGCGCACAAGGCCACCTCGAATACACGGTCGCGTTCAACTCGAAGAACATCATCGATCCATCCCCGGTGGGCATCGTGGTCGATGGCGTGGATCTCGCCGGCGGGGCGCAGATCGGGAAGGCGGACAGCTACAGCGTCAAGGAGACCTACCCTTGGTACGGTCCGCACTCCACCGCGGTAGACAACTGCAACGGCGCTAAAGTGGCCCTGACGCATCCGAAAACGGGAACGTCCTATACGCTGGAGATCCGGGCATACGACAACGGCGTCGCCTTCCGTCACCTCGTACCGGGCCGGGGGCCCGGACGCCCGACGAGGCTACCGTGTTCCGCGTTCCGGCGGGAAGCGTGATCGCGCCGCAGAACTACGTGTCCGGCTACGAAGGTCTCTATCCGTGGCGAACCACCACCAACACCATCGAGGGCATGATGGACGGCGAGTGGACCAACCCCCCGTTCACCTTCGTGCTGCGCGACAAGAGCGCGTACGCTTCCATCACCGAAGGCGCGCTGGTCGATTACAGCGGGATGGTTTTCCAGGCGGATGCCACCCAAGCGCTGCACGCCAGGCTGGGCCACTCCGAGCCCGCCACCTTTGGGTTCCGGTCGCGCTACGCCAAGGACGTTGAGCGCCTCAGCCATCCGGCCGTGATTAACGGCCCGATCGTGACGCCCTGGAGAATCGTGATGGTCGGCGCGGATCTGAATGCCCTGGTCAACTGCGACATTGTGCACAACGTGGCGCGCCCTCCCGATCCCAAGCTTTTCCCGCAGGGCCTTCACACCGGTTGGATCAAGCCCGGCCGCGCGGTCTGGAGTTATCTGGACGGCGTGGACGCGTCACCCGAAGGGCAGAAAGAGATGGCGCGGCTCGGTTCGCTAATGGGTTTCGAGTACATCGTGATCGAGGGGTTCTGGCGGAACAGTTGGTCCGAGGCGCAGTTGAAGGATATGGTGGGCTACGCGCGCGAGCATGGGGTGAAGGCCTTCGTGTGGAACATCCGCTCTCTGTTGCAGGACCCCAAGGCATTGCAGCAGACTCTCGAATTATGCGACCGGGTGGGCATCGCCGGCCTCAAGATAGACTTCTTCGACCACGAGCACAAAGAGGTGGTCGATCTCTACGAAATGCTCGCCAAGGCGGCCGCCGAGCACAAAGTGATGGTCGACTTTCATGGAGCCAACAAGCCCACGGGCCTGGAGCGAACCTATCCCAACATCGTGGGCATCGAAGGCGTCCGCGGGATGGAATTCTTTCCCCCCTACGCGCAGCACGATGTGGTCCTGCCGTTTACCCGCCTGCTGGCCGGGATGGCCGATTACACGCCGACCCACTTTGGCACGCTGATCGCCGATACCACCTGGGCGCACCAGGTGGCCAATGCGATAATCCTCCAGTCTCCGCTGCTGGTCTATGTGGCGCACCCCCAGCACATGCTGGAGAACCCGTCGGTAGACGTGCTCAAGAGCATCCCGAGCTACTGGGATGAGACCGTGGTTCTGCCGGTCTCCGAAATCCGGCAGGTCGCGGCCTTCGCCCGGCGCAGCGGGAACACGTGGTTCCTGGCGATTACCAACGGGGCCACGGCGCGCAACGTGCGCATCGATCTTTCCGCATTTCTCAAAGGACCGCAACCGCAAGGCGGGCGCCCCGTCCCCTACCTCGCCACGCTCCTTCGCGATACCGGGGAACCGGCGGCTCTCAAGGCGGAGCACGTCACGCTCACTGCGAACGACTCGCTCTCCATCGATCTGCGTTCCGGCGGCGGCTTTGTCGCCATGCTCAAGAGATAGGGAGGAAGCTTATGAACATCCGTCGTTTTCGCTCGTACGTCGCTGTTCTCATTGGAACCGTTCTGTTCTCATGCTCGCTGGCCGCCGCCACACCGGCCAAATCGGCGCGCGTAGTTCGTTCGCCCGACGGGAAGATCGCCGTCACCATTCACACCGACGGCCCCCTGGGCTACAGCATCACCGTGGACGGCAAGCCGCTGTTGGTGCGGTCCCGCCTGGGGCTGGAACTGGAAGGCAATGTCAAGCTGGGCGAAAAACCCGTGGTCGAGAGCGAGAAGCGGAATTCGGCCGACCATCGTTGGATAAACGAGTGGGGCAAGAACCGCAACGTGCGGGATCACTACAATGAATTGACCGTGACGCTGAAGGAAGGCGATCGCACCCTCGGCGTGGTCGCCCGCGCGTACGACGACGGCGTGGGCCTCCGCCTGGTGCTCCCCAAGCAGCCCGGGATGGATTCCTTCACCGTTACGCGCGAGGCCACGGAGTTCACCTTCCCCGACGATTGCCCAGTCTGGGCGGGCTGGAACAACCCGGAGGGCGCCGCCCGCCCGGAGGGCGGCTTCGTCGGCTCGCAGGAATGGCGATACCTGCCAAACAAGCTTTCCGGCCTCAACCCTAATTTCAAACATGGACTGCCGTTTCTAGTCCAGACGCCTGCGGCCTATGTAGCCATCACCGAGTCGGACCTACTCGACTGGTCCGCCATGTGGCTGGTGCCCAAGGCCGGCGTCAAGAACACCTTGGAGGTGCAACTGGCTCCGCCGCTGCCGGTGCAGGCATGGCCAGCGCGCACGCCTGGGGCGCAACCCCCTCCGCCGCTAGCCCCCGCTCAGAAAGGCCTGGTGGTGGCCACCACTCCCCACAATTCCCCCTGGCGGACGTTCATCATTGCCCGAAAGCCTTATGAGCTCATTCAGAGCGACCTGGTGTTGAACCTCGCCACGCCCAGCCAGCTCGCCGACACCTCCTGGGTCAAGCCGGGTATGTCGTCCTGGGGCGCCTGGTGGCCCAACGTGGGGCGCAACGATCTTCCCACGCTGAAACAGTACATTCAGCTTGCCGCCGACATGGGCTGGCCCTATCAGTTGTCGGAGATCGGCGACAAATCGATTGTGCCTGAGTTGGTGACCTTTGCCAAGGAACGGGGCGTGCGCGTGTGGTTGTGGTTCCACTTCAACGACTTCATCGACAGCGCGGTTTACAAACGGGACTTTCCCATGTATGCCAAATGGGGCCTGGCGGGACTGAAGATCGACTTCATCGATCGCGACGACCAGTTTGCGGTCAAATGGTACGAAGATATCGCCAGGACCGCGGCCGAGAACCGTTTGATAATCGACTTCCACGGCGCGTTCAAGCCCACCGGCCTGAACCGCACTTGGCCCAACCAGATCACGCGCGAGGGCATCCAGGGCGATGAATACAATAAGTGGAGCACCAAGGAAACACCCGAACACAGGGCCACCCTCCCCTTCACGCGCGTCCTGGCCGGCGGGGCCGACTACACGCCGGGCGGGTTCGCCAACCGCCAGCCATCGCAGTTCCACACCGGCACGAAGCCCACGCAAGTGCAAGCCACCCGCGCCGGCGAGTTGGCTATGTTCATCCTCATCGAGAGCCCCTTCACCGTCGCCTGCGATTCGCCCGACGATTACAAAGACAAAGATGGCAAGTACCTGCTCGGCATGGATTTCCTCAAGGGCCTTCCCACCGTCTGGGACGAGACTCGCGGCCTGGCCGGCGAAGTGGGACAGTACGTGGTGGAAGCGCGGCGCCACGGGAAGAACTGGTATCTGGCCGCCATCACCGACCGCAATGCCCGCGAATTGCCGGTGCCGCTGAAATTCCTGGGCAAGGGCGATTGGAAAGTCAGCCTGTGGGAAGACGCGCCCGACGCCGGCGAAAACGCCGAGCACCTGGTCAGGAACGAAAGAACCGCGCGCGCCACCGACACGCTGCAACTGAAGCTGGCGGCGTCGGGGGGAACCGTAGCCATCTTCTCGCCCGGCAAGTGAATGGAAAGCCCGCAACGCTCCCGGACGCCTTACCGCGCCGCGCTCACCAGAAACACCGCCACCTCCGCCAGCAGATTCGGCAGCAGCGTCACTTTGCGGTGGCCGGCCAGGAAGTAGCGCCGCTCCACCACCAGCCTCTCCAGCGCGGCCAAGGCTTCGAAATCGTACACCGTCAGGAAATGGATGTTGGGAGATTCGTACCACTCGTACGGAAACAGCTTGGTTCGGGGCGCGCCGCCGCTCACCAGCATGGAAAGCCGCACGCGCCAGTGGCCGAAGTTGGGGAACGCCACAATCGCGCGGCGCCCCACGCGCAGCATCTCGCCGAGCACCTTGCGCGGGCGATGGGTTTCCTGGAGCGTCTGGCTGAGGATCACGTAGTCGAAGGCTTGGTCGGGATAGTCCGCCAGACCCTGGTCGATGTCCCCCTGGTATACCGAGACGCCGCGCGCAATGGCACGCTGCACCTTGGCGCCCGAGATCTCGACGCCGCGCGCCTCGACGCCCTTGTTCTGGGCCAGCCACTCGAGCAGCTCGCCTTCACCGCAGCCCAGGTCCAGCACCTTGGTCCCAGGCTCCACGATGTCGCCGATGATGGCGTAATCGCTGCGCCCCAGCAGCTCGCGGACGAATGCCTGCTTCCTGGCGGGGTGCCCTCTGGGCCCGGCGCTCATGGCGCTTTCTCCACGGTGCTGGCCAGAAAGCCGCGGATGAGATCGGTCTGCTCGGCGACATCCACCAGGAAGGCGTCGTGCCCGTAATTGGACTCGAGCTCCACGTAGGCCACGTCGCAATTGCGCGCCCGCAGGGCGCTCACAATCTCCTGCGACTGGTAACTCGGGTACAGCCAGTCCGAGCTGAAGCTGATCACCAGGAAGCGCGCCTGGGCCCGCTCGAACGCCGCCGCCAGCGATCCGTGGCCGTTGGTGAGATCGAAATAATCCATGGCCTTGGTGATGTACAGGTACGAGTTGGCGTCGAAGCGGTTGACGAACTCGCTGCCGCGGTAGCGCAGGTAGCTCTCGACTTCGAAATCCACGTCGAAGTCGAATCCGAAAGTCTCCTTCCCGCGCAAGCGGCGGCCGAACTTCTCGCGCATCGAGTCGTCGCTCATGAAGGTGATGTGGCCCACCATGCGCGCTACCGCCAGGCCGCGGGCGGGCGGCTTCCCGTCATAGTAGTTGCCCTCGTTCCAGTCGGGGTCGGCCATGATGGCCTGCCGGCCGACTTCGTTGAACGCGATCTGCTGCGCGCTGTGCCGCGTGGTGCAGGCAATCGGGATGGCGGAAACCACGCGATCGGGATAAGAGACCGCCCATTCGAGGGCCTGCATTCCGCCCATGGACCCGCCCGTGACCGAAAGCAGCCGCGGAATGCCGAACCAATCGATCAGCATGCGCTGGACGCGCACCATGTCCCCGATGGTGATCACCGGGAACGACATGGCATAGGGACAGCCGGTGGCCGGATTCACCGACGCCGGCCCGGTGGTGCCCCGGCATCCGCCCAGGACGTTCGAGCAGATCATGAAATACCTGTTGGTGTCGAACGCCTTGCCCGGCCCGATCATGTTGTCCCACCAGCCCGGCTTGCCCGTTTCGTGGCTGATGCCGGCCGCGTGGGCGTCTCCTGAGAATGCGTGCAGCACCAGGATGGCGTTACTCTTGGAAGCATTCAACCGCCCGTAGGTTTCGTAAGCCACGTCTATCGGCGCGAGTGTAGCGCCGCTATCGAGCGAAATCGAATCGAACCGGACAGTATTGGCCTCGACGATCATGGCAGGAGAGTTCTTATCATAGCAGAGCAGGCGCGGAGAGCGCCCCGCGAGATCTAATAGACACCGCCTCCAACCTGGTTCGAGCGGATCGCGCCGTTTTCCACATCCAGCGTGTAGGCCGCGCCGCCGTGCCCGGTCCACGTCCTGAGATCGAAATCGCCACCCTTGGGGACGCGGTACACGGCCAAACCATGGAACGTCAATGGGGTTCCGGGCTTGCAGACTTCGGCCGGCTTTCGCGCACGGATCAAGTACACGCATCCATCGCCATCCACCACCATCCGGCCATCCGCTTCGGTGAGGGCGGCGGTGCGCTCGTCAATGGCGATGGCGCGCGCCTCTGAAAGCTTGCCGCCTTCCAGCATGCGGGAGAGAAACGCCAGGGTGCGGCCCAGCCGGTCGCGGGCATGGAAGTGGGTGTCGGTGATGACGCCCTTGAGAGCGGGGATGCGCAGGAAATCGGTGCCCACGGTTACGTGTTCGTCGAACGGGTTGGCCAGGGCTTGCGCGGAAGTCACCGTGTCCTTCTCGGCGGTGTAGATGTACTCGCCCAGAACCGCCAGGCCGGCGCTGGTCCCGCCCACCGGCACGCCCTTATCGATGAGGTACTGGATAGCTTCGGACACCGGCGTGTGGTTCCAAACCCGGACGTAGTTCCACTGATCGCCGCCGGCGATGAACAGCGCCTCGGCCTGGCGGATGCGGTCGGCGACGAACGGGTCGCGGGCGGCTTCGGGAGTCGCCACCACCAGGGTTTCCACCGAATCGACGGGGGCCAGCCCCCGCATGTAGGAGTTATAGCCGTCGGCGCCGGAAGCGCGGAGCACCACTACGTCGCCACCACCGGAGCGCAGGAGAAACCAGCGGAAAACGGAATCCACGTCCTTGCCCCCGCCAACCAGCGCGAAGCCCGGCGCGGTTCGGGTTTGGACGTCGGCGGCGTTGCCGCTGAGGTAGTACTTGTAGGGAGGGTCCGCGAAGAAGGCGGCGCACGGGATGAGCCAGGACGAGAGCACCAGAGACCCAACCACCGTCGCGCGCGACAAGGGACATGGCATGCAAATAGAGTAACCGAAACACTCAACTTCAGCCACCCTGGCGCGAAATCCCGTTGGCTTGGAAGCGGCGTTCCGGGTTGCTGGTATAGTGGCATTTGGAATCGGAGAGGAGAGTTTCTTATGTCCGCGAAGAAAGGATCACGCCGGGAATTCCTGGGCGCGGCCGTCGCCGTTCCCGCGCTGGGAGCGGTGGCCTTGGCCGATCCGGGCCGCGCCGCCGCACAGGCGGCCGGCATCAAACGCGGTGACCTGCCCGATCTTACCATCAAGCAGGTAAAGGTCCTGGTGTTGAAGGCGGAAGGGCGCACCGGAGAGAAGCTCGCCGCGATTGTCACCAATAGCGGCATCGAAGGCAATTACACCCTCGATGATCGCTACTACCATCCCAACTGGAGCAACCTCGGGTGGCTCGATTACGCCAAAGGCGCGCTGCCTGGCAAGAGCGTCCTCGACCTGCCGGCCCTCACCTCGCAATGGCGGCCCAGCCTCCGGCGGTACGGCCAGCTATCCTACGCCGCCGCCGTTGACAACTGCTGCTGGGACATCCTCGGCAAGACCGTCGGCCTCCCGGTCTATCGCATCCTGGGAGCGTACCGCAACCGCGTCCGCGCCTATGCCAGCTCGCAGCATCTGCGCACCGTCGAGGAATTCGTGGCCGATGTCAAACACGCCATGTCCGACGGCTTCACCGCCTACAAAATCCATCCGCCCGAACTCGGCGCGGGCAGGCATGATTACAAGCTCGACATGGAGGTCATCAAAGCCGTCCGCAAGACCGGCGGCGACGACATGCCCCTGCTCTACGACCCGGTCGGGGTGCTGACGCGCGACGAAGCCATGAAGGTGGGCCGGCTGCTCGACGAGTTGCACTATGTCTCCTTCGAAGACGCGCTCCCCACCAAGGACATCGACGGCCTGGTGGAGCTGGCCGCCGCACTGGACGTGCCGATTACCATGGGCGAGTTCCTGCCGTCGCCCTACGATTACGTCCCCTACATCCTCCGCGGGGCGCTCGACGAGGTCCGCTTCATTGTCGATAACGTCGGCGGCATCACGGGCGGCATGAAAATCGCCCGCATGGCCGAGTGCTTCAACATGATGTGCCAGCCTCACAACTGGGGCACGCTGCTGGATCACGCCGTGCATTTCCACTGCGAGCTGGCCATGCCCAACAACATCTGGTTTGAAATGACCCAGCCCATGGGCATCGCCGACCGCCCCTATTTCAAGGACAAGATCCGCCTCGATAAAGAAGGCTACGTTCCCGCGCCGGTCAAGCCCGGCCTGGGCTACGAGCTCGACCGCGGCGTGCTCGATGACATGATGCTGCGGGTGGAGAGTTAGGAGAAACTGCCATGTCGGAACACGACCTATCGCGACGGAGTTTCTTCGGCGCCGCCGCCGTAGCCAGCGCCGTGCCCGCGGACCTGCCCGACCTCACCATCAAGGAAGTCAAAGTCTACGTCCTCAAGCCTGAAGAGAGCGGCCGCCGCAGCGAACAGTACGCCTCCGTCGTGACTAACAGCGGTATCGAAGGCAACTATGTCCTCACTAACCGGTATAGTCACTCCAACTGGAGTAACCTTGGATGGCTTGCCTATGCCAAGCGCGCGCTCGTCGGAAAGCATGTTTTGGACATGCCCGAGTTCACCAACCAGTTCCATAGCGCCGTAGGACAGCTTTCCTATGCCTCCGCCATGAATAACTGTCTCTGGGACATTCTCGGCAAGGCGCTGAACCTGCCGGTGTACCGCATCCTCGGCGCGTACCGCGACCGTGTGCGGGCCTACGCCAGCTCGCAGCATCTCCGCAGCGTGGACGACTTCGTGGCAGACGTGCGCCACGCCAAGTCGCAAGGCTTCACGGCTTACAAGATCCATCCGCCGTGGCTCGCCAACAACGAGGTGGATTACAAGCTGGATATCGAGGTAGCCAAGGCCGTCCGCCAGACCGGCGGCGACGATATGGCGCTGCTGTTCGATCGCGTGGGCGCCTACACCCGCTTCGAAGCCATGAAAGTCGGCCGCGGGCTCGACGAATTGAACTACATCTCTTACGAAGATTGTCTGCCAACCGACGATATGGAGGGTCTCGCCGAGTTGGTGAAGGCTCTGGATGTCCCCATCACCATGGGCGAATTCATTCTCTCCCCTTACGATTACGCCAAATACATCCGCTTCGGATCGCTCGACGAAGTGCGCTTCATTGTCAATAACCTGGGCGGGATCACCGGGGGCATGAAAGTCGCCCAACTGGCGGAGTGTTTCGGCATGTTATGCCAGCCTCACAACTGGGGCAACCTGCTGGACCACGCCGTCCACTTCCATTGCGAGCTGGCCATGCCCAACAACGTCTGGTTCGAAATGACGCAGCCCATGGGCATGACCGACCGCCCATACTTCAAAGACCAGCTCCGCATCGACAAAGACGGCTACGTCCCCGCGCCCCGCAAGCCGGGCCTGGGCTACGAGTTCGACTACGACGTGCTCCACAACATGCTGGACCGCGTCGAGACGTAGATCTCATTTCGGGGACAGGAAGCTGTGAAATAAACCCGTCTGAGCGTAGATGCCTCCCGATGCTTTCGTGTAGCGGATAGATGTCGGCGTTTCAGTGTGCCGGGCTGCTGAGCTTTCCTCTGATTTGCGCCTGCGCGCCCGGCGCGGCGCCCTTTTTACGCGGTTTGCGGTTGCCTCAGTTTGAAGTAGCGCTGAAGGTTGTACGTCAGGCATGCCCACAGAGCTTCCGCTTGCGCTTTGACGACTCCGCGGCAGCGCAACCTGACCCATTTCAATTTGTCCTTCAACCACGCGTTCGGAAACTCCGCCACCGGCGCACGCCGTTTGTATATGGCTTTCGCTCGGTCCGTCTGCATCTTGACGTGATAACGTGTGAGCGCCTCCGGCTCCATTCTCACGCTCACCGTGCGTCCGTGCTTTTGCATGGCGTTCTGCGGCGTGCACAGCCCCCGCTTCGGGCACCGCTGGCAATCGTTTCTGTCCGCAGCGTAAACATGGACCTGCAGGTCGCCGGGCCGTTGTTGTGTGTGCCGCAACGCTAACCGCCGACCCTCCGGGCAGACCATTTGGTCCCGTCGTTCGTCGTACTGAAACGCGCCCGGATGGTAGGCCGCATCGATGCCGTGCCCCATCCGTGGTTCTCGGATTTCATTCCAACTGCCGTAATAGTCCACCCCGCGTTCGGCGGAGCCCACGACAGCTTCCCGCGTGGTGTAGTCGCCGTCGGCCACGGCCTCCCGCGGAAACGCGCCCAGCCGTTCTTGAACCCGGTCGAGCGCCGGTAGGAGGTGGAGCGAGTCCGAGGGCTGCTTGCTGACCTCCACGTCCACGATCAGCTTGTGCTCCGCATCCGTGGCCAGTTGTACGTTGTAGGCCGGCGCCAGACCATGGTCGGAAGTCCGCATGAACTGCGCGTCCGGGTCGGTGGTTGACGCCTGGCACGGCTTTTCCCGCTCCCACTTTTTCTCCGCCTGTAGCCGCTCGACCTCGGCGCTGGCCGCCTCCAGCCGCTCCAGACGTTCGCGCGCCGCGCGCCGCCGCGCCGACGCCTGCCTCGTCCGTTTCTCCTGCTCGGCCTCTTCCTTCTGCAACCTCTCCACGTGCTCGCGCGCCAACTTCAGATGCTCGCGGATCTTGTTCGCCCGCGAAAACGTCTTCTTGTTCACGCAGGCCCGCACTTTGGTCCCATCTACCGTCACGCGCTCCAACGTGATGAGCTTCTCCATCGCCAGCAGGCCCAGCACCTGCACGAACAGGTCCTGCAATGCCGCGCCGTATTCCACGCGGAAATCCGAGAGCGTATGGTGATTGACCACCTTCAGCCCCGTCAGCCACCGCAGTGCCGGTTCATACGCACATTGCCGCTCGATCTCTCGCGCCGAGGAGATCCCCCGCGAGTAGGCGTAGATCCACATCGCGATCAGCAGACGCGGCTCCCAGACGTTGCGCCCGGCGTGCCCTTCCACCGACTTCACGTCCCCCATAAACCGGCTCAGATCCAAACGGCCCAGGATTGCCCAGATGCTGCGGGCCGGATGGTCTTCCGGGATGAGTTGCTCGATATCGAGAGGTTCGAGCACAACCTGCTTGCGGTTGATCGGCTCGAAGCGGGGTTGTTCGTTGTATCCCACGCATCCAGTCTACGCACGCCAAAACATTTTGCAAGAGAAATGTTCGATTATTTCACAGCTTCCAGGCTACGAAATCCCGAAACTTCTTGAGAGCTTCGCTCTCCCATCCCAACGAGTTCGCACTATGTCACGAATCTCGCGCGTCGTGGCTCCAGGCTGCTGGCATCGCATCACCCAGCAGGAGAATTGCAGACAGACCGTGTTCTTCGAGGACGCCGACCGCGCGTGGCCTCGTCCTGCTCGTAGGTGAAAGAACGCCAGCGGCCACCTTGTGCCGCCGGCTTGTCAGTTGGTCTTGCCGCGTCAGAATAGCGCCTTGGCGGTATCCTGGTCGGTCAAGGCGGGGTATACGTCGAACGACATCAGGTCCGACCACTGCTGCCCCCACCTGGCCACGGCCAACGGATCGTCGCTTTCGGCCACGCAGACACCCTTGTTGGTGCCGATCCCATGCCAGCGGCCCAACATCTTGACGCCGGCGGGCGGCGGGCCGCCGGTTTCCTTGAGCCTGGCTTGCACTGCGTTCCGGTCCTCCGGCTTGAAAGTCCAGGCGATAACATACGTCATAGAGATCCTCCTTCTCAGACCAGGATTTCTGTCTTGGTTTCCTGGCACCTGCGATTATACACCCGGTTTCCATCTCCGGCGATGCAGCCGAATTGGGTCACGTAAAATGTCACCAGGAGAGACCCGGTTGGGTCAAAGGTAAAAAGGGGTCAGACGCATTTTCCGCGGCTGAAAATGCGTCTGACCCCTTTTTACCCCTTTTTACCGGCGAACCAGTTGCCCGTGGCCCTCACTCGAAATGAAGGCGCGGAGTTGGTTGTAAGGGCGGTGCGGGTTGGATTGGCTCAGGGCCGAGCGGATCCAGGACTCGTGGTACCAGCGGTCGAATGGCGGATACTCGGCCCGGAGCAATTCCGTTTCCAACTGCTCCAGGGACGAGCGCGCGTCAAAGACGAGCGGCCACATGCGCGCGGCGTCCGGCGCCCGCAGCGCTTCTTCCAGCTTGAGGGCCGCCTCGGTCTGCCGCTGCGCCACTTGCAGGCCCAGCGCCACGTCCACCGCGAAAAACCTCTGTTCGGAGAGTGACATCCCGGCCTCTGCTGACGCCTCCGCCGCGAGCGCATCATCCAACTGACTCTCTCGCGACTGCATCAACGCGAGCGTGCCGGCGTCCACCGCCGGGTACGTTTCGCCGGCTACCTTGCGATACAGCCGGTCGAGCAATTCCTCAATCGCATCCGGGGCCACCCAAAGCTTGTCCGGCGTGTCGATGACGGCGAAGTACTTGTTGTACGCCTCTTCGGCCGCCCGTGCCCGCGCTCCAAAATACTCTCGCGACCACCACGCGGTGTAGCGCCCCACCGGCTGCGAAGCAGCGTCCCAAGTGATATCCGCCAACATGCGCGCGCCCATGACGTAATCGCGCAGCTCCGATACGTTGACCAGCATGTACTCGGTGGCTCCGGACTTCACGATCTTCTCGAACTGCCCGGCCACGGTCTCAGGCGCCACGGTATGCGTCAACTGCTTGGTCAGTCTGCCGCCCAGGTAAGCCAGGTGGTAGTAGACGCCGTGCTTCCAGCGCCCCAGGTCCGACGGCAAGGCGCGCATGTGGCCGTCGTTGTCATCCGGCCACACCACAATCACCTCGGCGGGCAGATCGAACGCCGCGGGATTGCGCTGATACTGGGGCAGCATCTCCGAGTACATAGTGAAGTGGAAGACGGGAGTCTTGTCTTTGGGGAGCAGATCGCGGACCATCTTGACCTGCTCGGCGATCACCTCCCGAAAGGTTTTCGCCTTGTCATCATCGGTGGCGCCCGGGGGGAAAGTGAAAGGACGGTCTTCGGTGCCGCGCATGCCGACGGGCCAGATCACGTCCAGGTCCCGGTTCTCCATCAGACCTCCGCGCCAGAACCGGAGCATGCCCTCGCGGTTGGTGAACCAGTTCCACTCCGGCCGCACGCCGCGCTCGGCGGCCAGGTTGTACCGCTCCAGGCCGAAGGGATTGGAGACCAGGATGTCGTAGTGGTGCGACGTGTAGTAGAGTCCCCAGTCGCTGGCCAGTTTCTGCACCTCGTAGCGCCGATGCACCCGGGTATAGGGAGCCACCATGTTCATACGCAGGCGCAGCGCGGTCTCAAAGAACCGTTTGTACCAATCCAGTGGGACGTCGCCCGTCTGCAAGGGATACCCGTTGGCGTCGAAAGGCCGCGGCAGAAGGTCCTCGTCATCGTGGAAAAAGCCGCGATAGCGAAAAGCCGGCGGCCCCTGCGCGAAGTTCGTGCGCTTCATCACCAGCGGGTCGCGATGCTCGGGAGCGTAGCCGGTCCAGATGTAGAGCGGGTCAATGCCCAGCCGCTCCGATAGTGTGTACGCGGCAAACGCGGTGCCGCGCGGGTTCGACCCCACCAGCCATACCATGCGGTCCGCGGTAACGATCCGGTAGCTCTCCCATTGACCCTGGATGGCGCGCGCATCGATAGCCGCCGGCAGTTCTCCGTGGCCGAGCGTCACCAGCCGGATGGCGACCCGATCGCCGCCCGGCGGCACCTTCACCAGCGGCGGTCTATGCCCGCTGATCTTCTCGATGTCACCCGCCAGAAAGTCCGCGGCCTGGTGCACGGCCGCATTCTCGTCGTCGCCCACGACGATCTGACTCACACTCTCTCTGCCCGCCAGTATCACGTCACCCGGGCCCGGTGGCCCGGTTTGAACCCACGACCCGCGGAGGGCAGCCGTCCAGGGAGCGGTCTGAGCGGACGCATAGTTGGAGGCGCAGGCGCATAGCGCTATCACGACGCACCCAATGGCGCCAATTCGCTCGAAAGTCATAAGGTGATTCTCGCGCGCAAGAATCCGTCTGTCACGTTTCACTATAGTATGGGTGGAGTGATCGAGTTTCGGCAACCGTACCGGCTGCAGGCGCGCCAATGGAGCCGGATGGCTTGGGCTCTGGCGCTTCTCTTTGCCAGTATGCCGGCAGCCAGCAAGCTCTTCCTGGGCGTTTGGGGATTCGACGGCGCCGCCGAGATCGCATGCCTCTGCCTGATCCTTGGCACGTATTTCCACCTCGTCGGCCGGCGCAGGGCCCCGGCTGTTCCCGACCCGGCGACCATGCTGGATCAAGCCCTCCAGCTCGCACGGTCAGGCCAGTTCGATGCGGCAATTGCCCTGCTGACGGAAACCATCCGCCTGAGCCCTCAATTGTGGCAGGCATTCCAATACCGCGGCGAGTTGTACCTCCGGCAGCAGTCCTTCGATGCGGCTCTCCAGGACCTGAATGAGGCCATCCGATTGGCCCCGGAGGAGCCGCACCTTTACATTTTGCGTGGGCAAGCCCACAGTCTTCTGGGCGAGGATCGGCTCTAGCGGGCCACCAGCCGGACTGGTCCGAGCAAGCCGGAAACCGGCGGCGTCCCACCGCCGCGGCCTCCTCCTCCGCCGACGGATCCGTATACGGCAGGCGCGCCCGGGGCGCCCTGCCCCCCGCCGCGGCCTGAGGGCGTCGCGAACACGTTTATCTGCAAATCATTGAAGCCGGCTCTCAAACTGTCGGTGATGTCCCATCGGTAGGGTTGCCAGGCGCGCGCTTCGAAGACCTGTCCGTTCACCCTGACCCGGGCGTACTCGCGCACATCGGCGATTTCCAGAAATACCCGTTTCCCGGCGGGCGCCGCGGGAGCGGTGAACTGCTTGCGATATATGGCCGGCCCGCCAAACGATTGCGTGCCCAGTTCCTCCCACGATTTCAGAGGCGTGGTCACCTGTTTGCCGTTCAGGTCCAACTCCCAGTTTCCGCCCAGCTCCGCCAGAGTAGTGCCCGACACCAAGGACGGCTCTGGAGAGAAAGCCTCACCGGGAAGCGGCCCGACCACCACGACTTTCGTTTCGTAGGGTCCCAGCACCAGCGGGAGGCGCACGGAGTCGCCCTCCGCAGTCGCGCCGGAGATGGTATGAATCTGGCCCGTGCCCAAGTCCCAGGCCTGCGCCTGGCCGCGGCCGGCGATGGTTGCCGTGCGCGATTCCTCTTGGTTGCTCTCATTGAAGAAAAGATACATTTCCCCATCGCGCCAGCTCCGGTGCGTGTACGTCAGCCGCGGCCACGGGCTGTCCAGCGCCACATCCGGTTTGGGCAGCGCCGCGATCACCCTCGGTGTGATGTCGCCCGCGGGCTCGATGAGCGCGGCGAAGCTCAGGTCGGGCGCGGCATCCTTGGCATTCAAGAACGTCTTGTCCACCACAAGAGTGGGAGTCTTGCCCACGAAAATGAGCTTACCGCCCGCTTTGACGAAGGCCCGAAAACGCTCGAGGCCGGTCCGCGTGATCACCGTCGAGGACGGAACCACGATGGCCTGGTACACCTGCCCGCTGAGGTTCTTGAAGCCCCCGCCCGCGATGGTGGCCACCGAGCTGAGCGACTGCTCGTCGAAGTAATCCCACTCCACCTGGTGTTCGTACAACTGCCAGCCCAGCTTGGTGGTGCTGCGGTCGGCTTCTTCGTCGCCCATCCACATGCTGTTGGCGGGATGGTACAGGCCCACCTGCGCCGCCGGGCGTCCAATGGCCATCAAGTACCCACCCCGGTTGGCGTACCACGCCAGCAGGGCACCCTGCGGCGCGGGCGAGGCTGTCTCCCCGCCGGGGCCGCGCCCCCCTGGGAGGCGGATCTGCAGCTCGGTCACTCCCCTCACCAGTTGAAAATCCAACTGGAACTTGCCGTCGATGCCCGGTCCGCCGGCCGACTCGGTCCACACCTTGGGCCTGCCGAACAGGTGCGCCGCCGAAGAGGCAATCTTGGGGAAGTTGTTGTTGATACGCCACGTCCCGTCCGGCGTGTGGATCGCGGCCGGCACAAGCTGGCTCAGGTTATCGATTCCGGGCACTTCCACGTAGCGGTTGTCGCGGAAATAATCGCCCTCGCTGCGAACCAGTGCCATCATGGTCTCTTCGTGGTTCAGGTGCACCAGGTATTCCACGTTGTACTTCGCGCACCAGGCGGACTGCTCTCCGAAAAAGGAGTTTTGGAAGATGCCGCTCCAAACGTCCCAGTAGTCGGCTTTGGCCCGCTGCGCCTCATCCGTCAGTTTGCCGGTGAAGAACATCGGGATATAGGGCCTCAGATCATACCCTTTCTGCTTCTGAAACTCTTCCAGCAGTTTGGGCGTCCAGGGCATGCCGTTGATGGAATAATCCGGTTCATCGCCAAAGAACCCCAGAATGGTGTTACCGAACTCATCCCCGACCGCCTGCCTGTAAGTTTCGTGCGTCACCTTCAGGAACGCGCGGGTAGCTTCCGGATCCAGGTAGTCGATGATCGAGTAGAGGCCGTCTTTGGCGCGCGTGCCGTCCTCGCGATTGAAGTTCCGCGTCGGCGAGCTGATGTAAATGTGCCGCACGAATACCACCTCCCAGTCGTAATGCGGCTCATTCGGGGTCGAGCCTTCGTTGGGCACGATCCATTTGAGTTGTCCGTCCGCGGGAAGCGAAATTGGAATGACGTTGCGTAATTGTTGGTCCCGGGTTGTCTCCAGCGCCATGACTGCGAGAGTGTCCGACGGCACCGGCACCGAGAGCCTCTGGCCGGGCGCCACGCGGATGTGGATATCAGCCACGATGCCCTGCATCGAGAGTTGCGGGTATTGTTTGATCATGTTGCCCCCGGCAAAGCCGCTGGGGTAGTCGGATTCGTCCTGGAGCCACAGCTTCATCCCCCGCTTCTTGGCTTCCTGAACCACGAACCTCATCTGGTTCATGTGCTCCGGCGAAAGGTACGCCGGCACGCCGCGTCCCGGCGAGACGTTCACCATGAAGACGCCATCGGCCGACAGCCGGTCGAGATCCTCGACGATCCTTGCCATCCTTTCCTTGGCGTCTGGGCCGTTCCAACTCATAAACGGCTGGATGGCGCCGAATTCGTGTGGCGGCGTTCCGAAGTTGCCGGCCACGTCGCGCACCGACGGCACCGTGATCTGTTGCCAGGGCCGTTGCGCCGGCAACACGGCGGCCAGGAGCGGAAGGAGAAGCATCTTAATCGCAGTCTTCATTCCTCCAAGAGTATAATCGTCAACCCGCGTTTACAAGCCTGTCTGCCCATGTTTCATTGTTGTAGCAATACTTCATTTTATGTGCGCTCCGTCGCGCTGCTGGCTTGGGTGTACAATACTTCTTCGTCAGGAAGCCAGGAAGGAAATCCTGTGAGCCAGGCCGTTGGTTCAGCGTATGGCAAAACAGGGGCACGCATTCTCTTCGTCCGCCCACTGACACCGCATCAAGTCGAAGGTTCTACCAAGGAGACAGAGTGTCGAAACTTTTTCTTGTTTGTTGCGCCGCTCTGGCGCTTTCGCTGGCCGCGCCGCTCGAAACGCGTGCCGCAACTTTCGACGTCAAGACGTTCGGCGCCACGGCCGATGGCAAGGCACTCGATCGCGACGCCATCAACAAGGCCATCGACGCGGCCGTGGCGGCGGGCGGTGGAACCGTTTACTTCCCCGCCGGAACCTACGTCACCGGTTCCATTCGCCTGCGCAGCAATATCACCTTGCAACTCGAGCATGGGTCCGTCCTCGAAGCATCGCCCGATGTCGCCGCCTACGATGCCGCCGAGCCAAATCAGTGGGACAAGTTCCAGGATTTCGGCCATAGCCACTGGCACAACAGCCTGATCTGGGGCGATGGGATCGAGAATGTATCCATCGTGGGAGGCGGTCTGATCACCGGCAAAGCGCTGGGAAGGGAGCGCGAAGGCGGCGGCGACAAAGCCATTGCCCTGAAACTGTGCCGCAACGTGACCCTGCGCGACTTCTCCATCCTCACCGGCGGGCACTTCGGAATCCTGGTAACGGGCGTCGATAACCTGACCATCGACAACCTCAAGATCGATACCAACCGCGACGGAATCGATATCGACGCCTGCCGCAACGTCAGGATCTCCAACACCAGCGTCAACGCCCCTAACGACGACGCCATTGTCCTGAAGGCCAGCCACGGCCTCGGGTTTGCGCGCGCCACCGAGAATGTGACCATCACCAATGTTTTGGTGAGCGGCTACGATATCGGCTCGCTCCTGGATGGCACATACAAGCGCAACGTCAAGCAGGCGCCGGACCGCGATGGCCCTACCGGCCGTATCAAGATCGGCACCGAGACCGAAGGCGATTTCAGAAACATCGCGATTTCCAACGTGGTGTTCGACCGCTCCCGCGGCCTGGCCCTCGAGGCCGTGGACGGCGCGCACGTGGAAGACATCGCTATCTCCAACATCACCATGCGGGATGTCTCGAATGCCCCCATCTTCATCCGGCTGGGCAGCCGCATGCGGGCGCCGGAAGGGACGCCCATCGGCTCGGTGCGCCGCGTGAGCATCCGTAACGTCCTGGCCTACGACGCCGACCCCCGCTATGGTTCCATCATCAGCGGCATCCCCGGCCACGACGTGGAAGATGTCGGATTCAGCGACATCCGCATCTGGTATCGCGGCGGCCTGACATTGGATCAGGTAGCCAGGCAGCCGGCGGACCTCGTGAATACGTTTTTCTTCCGCGCCCCCGGCGGCGTGCCGCCGCGCGAACCGTTCGATACCCCGGAACGGGAAAAGGAGTATCCGGAACCCTCCATGTTCGGCATGTTGCCCGCCTATGGGTTCTTCATCCGCCACGCCAAGGGCATCGAGTTGACCAACGTGGAGGTCGGATTCATCCAGGAAGACCGCCGGCCGGCCTTCGTCCTCGACCACGTCACGGGCGCCGACTTCCAGCACGTGAAAGCGCAGAAGGCCACCGGCGTTTCGACCATCGTGCTCAAGAACGTCGAGAACTTCACCGCCCGTGGTTGTACGCCGCTGCCGGACACGCAGATCGCCGCCGCCGACCGGCGCGAGATGTGAGGCGGCTTCAGGCGACGGCTTTCTCGAGAAGGAACGGCGAGTATTTACGGTCCGATCCCTGGATGTGCTCCACGAGCCAGTTCTTCAAGAAGCTGAGCAGTTCGATCGACACGGCCGCACGGCCGGCCTTGAAATCGACCTGAAACTGCACCACCTTTGCAGCCAGCGCATCGTGCTGGGCCTTGTGGCCAGCAAAGCCCGGGTATCCGTGTGCCTGCAGGAGCCGTTCCTCGTGCGCGAAGTGCATGGTGGTGTATTGAACCAGGCGATCCAGAATCTTACCCATCACCGCCTTGCTTTGGCCAGTGGACATGGCGATGTGAAGCTCGCGGCCAATCGCCAGGAGGCTCTGATGTTGAGCGTCGATGCTTCCAATGTTTACGCTGTACGCGGGTTTCCACTCGAACATATCCAACATATCGGCCGGGGGGGACGGTTCAT
This sequence comes from Bryobacterales bacterium, assembly GCA_963768385.1. Taxonomy (GTDB): domain Bacteria; phylum Acidobacteriota; class Terriglobia; order Bryobacterales; family Bryobacteraceae; genus Fen-178. Next base: position 63,892 of record CAVYHQ010000006.1, on the reverse strand, counting down.
GATCCCGGAGGCAGCGCGCTCTCTACTGCAGCTTGCCTCTGGCGTCCACTTTCCAGATTTCCTCTACCATCTCCCCGCGAATGCCATGGACCTGCTCGTGCAGGTTCACGGCGACGCAGATGTGATTGGGGATAATGCGGATGCGGTCGCCCACCGAAAACTCGCGCTCGGCTCCAGTGACGTCGATGAAGCCATGCTCTTCGTTCATCTTGTGGAACCTGGCGCCGGGGGCTTCCACCACGTGGCCGAAAATCGGTTCGGCGGAATTCACGAGCCGGTCCGACGAAAAGGTCTTCGAGCCGCCATCGATGATCATCTGTCCCGGGCGCGCGGTCGAGACGACTGTCGCCAGGATACTGGCGGCGCAATCTTCCATCGCGCACGCGCCGCTGCGGACGGTATTGATGTCGTTGAAGACGTATGTGCCCGGACGGATCTCCGTCAAACCCTCCAGTTCATGCGAGTGGAACAGCGTGGGAGTCGAGCCGCCACTCACTATCCCCACCTCGATTCCAGCGCGCTGGAAATCGGAGAGAATCGAGCGCAGCAGCTCGGTTAGCTGCGCCAGAGCCCGCTGGCCGGATTCGTCCATGTCTTTGATGTGCCCAGGGTAGAAAGCGATGCCCTCGAAGCGCAGCCAGGGAAGCTTCGCAATGGACTGGGCCAGTTGCAGCAGCGCTTCGCCGGGAGCTACGCCCACGCGGCCCAGCCCCACATCCACCTCGGCCAGCACGCCAATCTCCCGTTGCCCGGCGCGCGCGGTATCGGAAAGCTGGCGCGCGGCGAAGACGCTGTCCAGCGCCACCGTGACGCGGGTCCGCCGCGCCACCTCCATCAGGCGCTCCAGCTTGGCGCGGCCGATGATGGGGTAGGCTACCAGCAGGTCCGCCGGCTCCGCACCCAGCATGACCTCGGCTTCCGACACCTTGGCAACCGTCAGTCCCACCGCGCCCGACTCCAGTTGGCGCTTGGCCAGCCGGATCGATTTGTGCGTCTTGGTATGCGGCCGAAGCCTCAACCCGTGCTGCCTGGCGTACCCCGCCACGCGACCGAGGTTTCTGTCGAGGATGTCCAGGTCTACAACCAGGGCGGGCGTGTCGATGTCCCGGACCAGCATACTACCCCTGTCTGGTCATCTCGACTTCAAGCTGAATGGCCACTTCGTCGCCCACCAGGACGCCGCCGGTTTCCAGCGCCACGTTCCAAACCAGTCCGAAATCCTTGCGATTCACCTTGGTGGTGGCCGTCGCGCCCATCTTGATGTTGCCCCACGGATCTTTCACTTCCGGGGTAGGCCCTTCGACCTCGAGAACCACTTCCCTGGTAACGCCGTGGATGGTCAGATCGCCGGTGACCCTCCATTCCCCCCCCGCCGGCGCCACCTTCTTCGAAACGAAGGTGATCTTGGGAAATCTCTCCACGTCGAGGAAATCCGCGCTCTTAAGGTGTTGGTCCCGCTGGCTATCGCGCGTCTGAATGGTGGTGGCATCGATGGCCGCCTCCACTTTGGAATTCGCCGGATTCTCCGCATCGAATACCACCGTGCCGGACACTCCGGAAAACTCGCCGCGCACATTCGTCACCATCAAGTGGCGGACCTTAAACCCCGCGGTCGAGTGGCTGGGATCGATGACATAGGTTATGGAATGACTCACAATATCTTCTCCTTCTCAACAATAGTATGACGCATCGCTAGGAGCGCCTCGTCGATCCCGGAAATCTTGTCGAACTCCCCGTCCCAGAAGGACTGCGACTTCATGCTCTCCAGATAGGAGCGGGTGTAGCCGAAAGTGGTCCAGACCTGCTCCTTGTAGCCGAACAGGCGCTCCTTCTGTTCCCACGGGCGCACGTCCAGAATCTCTCGCACGTCGCCGCCGCGGAAAATTTCTTCAAAACTGGTGCTGAGCTTGGCGTCATTGAGCGGGCCCCGGCGCTTTTCGAGATTGACCAGCACGGAGGGATAGCGATCCATGCCGTCGGTGGCGATGGTCACCACGTTGTCCTCCGGGCCAAGGCCCAGGTACCGCGCCAGGCGAATGGCGCCCAGGATGTTGCAGATGCCCGAGATGCCCAACACGCCTTCGAGCGCATCCAGGTATCCCCGCGGCCGGCCCAGCATCCGCTCCACCAGGCTCCGGCGGCGTTCCAGAAGCTCCAGGCCCATCACGCAATCATCATCGTGGATCAAAGCCACGTAGTCGGTGGTGAGCACGTTGTGGATGAGGGTCACCATCTTGTCGCCGATGCCTTCGATGCGGTGCGTCCCGCGTCCGTTGTTGTAGAGCGTCGAGCATTCCTTGGGCTCCAGCGCGCAGATCAGGCATTCCGGATAGCGGGCCTTGATTTCGTCGCCGGCGGCCAATGTACCGGCCGAGCCTGGCGCCGAAACGAACGCCGCAACCTTGCCGTTCCCATATTGCGCGGCCGCTTCCAGGGCGCTGCGGCCGGTCACGTAGCGGTGGAACCGGTAGTTGGGAAGCAACTCGAACTGGGCCAGGATCTTGTTCCTGGGGTCGTTCTTATAGTGCTGGGTGCGCTCCAAGACCAGGATCACGTCGCTTTCCGATCCGGGCGTCAGGTCCAATTGGCCGCCGTATTGCCGGATGCGCTGGTACCGTTCCTCGCTCATCTGCTCCGGCATGATGACGATCGCCGGGTATCCCTTGAGGTGGGAGATGTATGCCACGCCGATGCCGAAGTTGCCCGTGGACGGGCCAATCATAGTGCTCTCGCCCGGCTGGATTTCTCCGGCCAGTTCGCCTTCCATCAGCGTGGCGTAAGCCGGGCCGACCTTATGGCTGCCGGAAGGAAAGTACCGTCCGATGAGGACCACGATATTGGCCTCGACGCCCGTCAGCTCTTTGGGAAGCGCGATGTGGCGGATGCGGTTGTCGGGCCCGCGCCAGGTGATATTGAATAGGTTGATAGGGTCCAACTCACGGCAGCCAGCGGGCGGCAGCAACTTCGGATGTAGCATCTCCTGATATGTCGGGCCAGGTACGGTGGTTGTCATAAGTCTCCTCAGAACCTCTCCCACAAGGCTCGCGCGCGCTCCGCGGCTATTTCCGCCACGCGCCGTTCGTCCACGGTGACGCACTGCTTGTCCCGCACTATATACCGTCCGTTGACAATGAGCGAATCCACCGGCGCGTTGGCAATGCCGAACAAGATGTGGCCAAACAGATTGCCGCTATGGAGCGGCGTGGGTGGGTAGTAGTCCACCAGAATCAGGTCGGCCCGCGCGCCTTTCTCAATGCGGCCAATCTCCATGCCCCAGAGCTTCTTGACGATGGTGCGGTTGTTCAGAAACGCCGCGGCGTAGGCTTCCCGGTACGCCACGCGCGGGTCGCCGGCCTGCAATTTCTGCACGTGGAAAGCGGTCTTGAACTCTTCGAACATGCGTGGCGAATAGCCATCCGAACCCAGCCCCACCAGCACTCCGCGCCGGAAGAGTTCGAGCAGCCTGGCGGCGCCCACTGCGTTATTGCAGTTGGATTGCGGGTTGTGAACCACATTGACCCGGCGCCGCGCGAGCGTTCCGATGTCGGTCGAGCTGACGTGCACACAATGCGCCGCCAGGCACTGCTCGTCCAGAACGCCAAGGTCGCGCAAGCGCTCCACCGCCCCCGCGTCGCAGCCGTCCTCCGCGACGTGTATATGGAAGCCCGCGCGCAGCGATTCGTTCACCTCCACCGCGCGGCGAAGCGTCTCATCGGTGAGGGTGAAAGAAGCGTGCAAGCCGAAGGTGGCCGCCACCAGGCCGTCGCCGCGGGGCGCCCTCCGGGCCCGATCGATGAAGCGGATGTTCTCTCGAATGCCCTCCAGGGCCTGCATGGGGCCATTGCGGTCCGAAGTCTCATAGCACAGCACGCCGCGCAGGCCCGCTTCCCGAAACGCTTGCTCGATGCGGTCCAGGCTGCCCGCACAGGCGTTAGGGCTGGAATGGTGGTCCACCAGCGTGCCCACGCCGCACTTGGCGGCGTCGATGAGGCCCACCAGCGCGCTGTAGTACACGTCCTCTTCGTTCAACGCCCGGTCCAGCCGCCACCACAGCTTCTTCAGTATCTCGGGAAAATTCTTCGGCGCGCGGCCGGGGAGCGCAATCCCGCGCGCCAGCGTGCTGTAAAGGTGCGTGTGGCAGTTGATCAGCGCGGGCATTAAGAGTTTGCCCTTGGCGTCGATGACGTTCTTTCCGCGCGCACGCGCACTATTCACATCGCCGATGCTGCCGTCGGGACGAATCTCGACGCTCCCGGAATCCAGCACGCGATTGGCGGAATCGAAGGTCAGGATACGAGCGTTGGTGATGGTCATGACGCCACGATGTGAGTGCCGGTCTCACCCCGAACGGCGCGCGCGACATGCTCGGTTGAAGTGATGATGCACTCCTGGCCGCCTTGCGCGACGAAATCGATGCCGGCTTCAATCTTGGGTCCCATCGACCCGGCCGGAAATTCGCCGGCGGCCAGGTACGTGCGCGCCTGCTGGAGCGTGATGGCCCCCAGCCACTGCTGGTCGGGGCGCCCAAAGCGAATGGCCGCCTGCTCCACGTCTGTCACAATGATCAGCTTGTGCGCGTGGAGATCGCGAGCTAGAAGGCTGGAGGCGAAATCCTTGTCGATGACCCCTTCCACGCCCACCAGCCGATCGCCTTCCCATGCCACCGGAATTCCGCCGCCGCCGCAGGCGATCGTGACCACACCCGCCTCCACCAGCCTGGCGATGGCCTGCTCCTCCAGGATGTGAACAGGCCGCGGTGAGGCCACCACGCGCCGGAACTGGCCGGGCTCGATTTCCTGCATGATCCAGTGGGGCTTGTCCACCTGAATGTGCCGGACTTCCTCCTCAGTGTAAAACGACCCGATGGGCTTCGTGGGATGCGTCATTTCGGGGTCCTTCTCGTCCACCAGCACCTGCGTGATGACGGTAGCGGCGCTGCGGCCAATGCCTTCCCGGCGGAACAACTCGCAGGCAATCCGCTGGATCATGTAGCCCATGCCGCCTTGCGAATCGGAGACGCAGGTGTCCAGCGGAAGGCGGGGCACCCTCCGCTCTCCCTCTTCCACGCGGATCAGGATGTTACCGATCTGCGGCCCGTTGCCGTGCACAATCGCCAGGTTCGAATCGCTGCGGAACAGCGGCATAAGATGCTCCAGCGTCTCGCCGGTGTGCTGGAACTGCTGCGGAATTGTGCCCGGTTCGCCCGGCCTTGTGATGGCGTTGCCGCCTAACGCGATTACCAGAGTTTCAGCCATACCGCTACCGCTCGTATTCGATTTCCGCATCCGCCATGGTCAGGGCCATGATGGCTTTGGCCGTATGCAGGCGGTTCTCCGCCTCTTGGTACACCACCGAGTTCGGCCCATCGATCACTTCATCGGTCACTTCGTTGCCGCGGTCGGCCGGCAGCGGGTGCATGTAGAGAACGTCCGGCCGGGCCAGCCTCATCCGCTCCGCGTCAAAGATCCAGCCGGTGTACTGCTTCGCAATTCGCAGCGATTCCTCGGGCTTGGCGCCCATGGTGTCGAGGCAGGCCCAGCTCTTGGGGATCACCACATCGGCACCGCTGAAAGCCTCGTCCATGTTGTCCACCACGGTAAACTTGCCGCCACCGCGCCGGGCATTTTCGAAAGCCGCCTCGACCGTCTCCGGCATCAGCCCATATTCCGGCGGATGCGCCAGCACCACCTCCATGCCGAACCGCGGCATCAGCATGATGATCCCCTGCGGCACCGAAAGTGGCTTGGCGTAGCTGGGCGCGTAGGCCCAGCTCACGGCGATCTTGAGGCCGCGGAGGTCCCGGCCGCGCTGCTCGCGGATGGTCATCAGGTCCGCCAGCGTCTGGCACGGATGGTCCACATCGCACTGCATGTTGATCACCGGCGCGCTCGCCCATTTTGCCACTTCTCGCATGTAGGCGTTGCCTTCGCCGGGGATCAGGTCGTGCCGGATGGCGATGGCGTGCCCGTAACTCGAGAGAATGATGCCGGTGTCCTTGGCGCTCTCGCCGTGCGACACCTGCATCACGTCAGCGGTGAGAAAGTGCGCGTGGCCGCCAAGCTGCGTCATCCCGGCCTCGAACGAGTTGCGCGTGCGCGTGGACTTATCGAAGAACATCAGGAAGATGGTCTGGTCGGGAAGGTAGCGGTGCGGAATATGTCCCTTGAATTTCCGCTTGAGGTCCGACGAGACGTCCAGCATGACGTCGAGCTCGGCGTTGGTCCATTCCTGCGTGGTGATCCAGTCCCTGCCTTTATAGAGCGCTTTCACTCGCGTCCTCCTGGAGTCCCGCGACGTTGGCAAAGTGAACCCGCCGCGGGTCGCTCACCGATTCGGCCAGCAACTTGAGCTTGAGATAAGGCAGCATGTCGATGGTTCCGTCCTTCCCTTTCCCGCCCAGTACCCGGTTATCGCTCAAACGGATTTCGACCACTGCACCCGGCGTTTCGAACCGCGCGCGGTCCGCCGCGGCGTCGAGCGAAAGAACGTACGGCTTTCCGGCGATGGTGCCGTAAATAGTGACTGGCGCCTTGAAATCGATATAAAACCCGTTCGCCCCCGCGTACTTGCGATACGTTTCCAAACTTCCGAAGAACCGCGGTTTCTCCACGTACGGACCGCCGTCCTCCGGGCAGAAAACATCGCAGTTGCCGCAATCGTTGCACGCGTCGGCATAGTTGGCCAATTGGTGAGCCTTGGCCAATTGCAGCACACCGCCCGGCACACGCCGCACGCCCTCACGCAGCAGTTCGAAATTATCGTACGCGATGGCTCCCGCGGAGGTCTCATACACGAAGTTCGCGTCATTCGGACAAACCGGAACGCACTTATCGCAGTTGATGCAGTCGTAGAGCCACAGCTTGGAGCCGATCTTGCGCGGCACTCCCTTGTTGCGCTCCCAGCGGTAGCGCGGGTTGGCCGTGGTCTCGGCCACCAGCGCCGCCTCCTTCCCCGCGTAGTGCTTCACGTAATCGGAGATCGTGCTCACGCCCACCTCGCGCATCTTCGCGCCCAGGTTTTCCAGGTAACGAATCAGGCGCGAGTAGCCGCCCGGCCGGAGCAGGTCCGTGCACGTAGTCACCGGGACCATGTTCATGGCCACCGCGGTGGCGATGTTGTGCGCATCCAGGCCCGCCGAGAAAGAAATCGGGATGCTGGTCTTCATGTGATCCCGAAACTTCTTCACCAGGTTCATGGTAATCACATGCAGCGGCGGCCCGGACATGTACATGGTCTCATCGGTAAAAAACGACTTGTGATTCTTCACCACCAGCGTGTTGCTGAACTTCACCGCCAGGTGCTTCCCATGCGCTTGCGCCACCCGCTGAAGCCTCGGGACCAGGTCCAGCGCTTCGTCGAATTGCAGATCTTTTTCGAAGGCCTCGGGGCTGATCTGGATCTCGCGATAGCCCATCACATCGTGCAACAGGTGCTCGACCTCGGCCTGGCCCAGCAGAGTGGGGTTCATCTTGATGCAGACATTACAGCCCAATTCCGTCAGCAAAAAGGTTACAATCCCCTCGATTTCGCGCGCCGGGCAGCCGTGGAACGTGGAGAGGCTGATGGTATCGCTGATGCGCGCGGGGAACGCCAGATCCCGATATCCGTTCAGCCCCACGCGTAACTCGTCGATCACCGCGCTCGCGTCCTTCATCGATTCGATCCACGAGCGCACGCGCGGCGAGCGTATCCCCTCCAGGTTGTAGCCGACACTCATGTCGAAGACCGTGTCCCCAGGCGAAAAATCCTCGCCCAGGAGCTTCGACGCCTTCAAGATCTCGATCAACATCACCGCGCCCACGTACTCGCGCAGCGATTGTTCGAGTTTGAGTTCCTGCGACCATTCCACGTTGTAGCCGACGTTGGCGATGTCTATGCACGGCCGCGGAATCTTGAGTTCATCCAGGATCTGGACGGTTTTCAATTCGATGATGCGCGATCCGCCCAGCCACGAGAGCACGATGTTCTGCGCCAGTTGCCCATGCGGTCCGGCGGCCGGCCCCAGCGGCGTCGCGGCGCGATGGCCGTGAAAATCGACGGAGAAATCGATGCCCGGGATGCCGCGGAAGAACTTGCTCTGGGGAAGGTCGAAGATCTTGCCTTCCCGCTGGTATTCGAGAAAAGCGCGCCGCAACAGCAGGGGCAGCGGAAGCGGAACCAGCTCAGCCATGCCGCCCCGAGAAGATCAGCGGAAACGCCGCGTAGAACTCGGCCGCTTCCACCAGGTGCCGAATCGGCACGCGCTCCACCACACTATGCGCCACGTCCTCTTCGCCCGGTCCGAACCCGATGGTCGGCACGCCCATCAGCCCCATGGAGCCCACCCCATTGGTGCTGAACGTCCACTTGTCCACAATGGGCGCTTTCTTCCATAGCGCCTCATACGTGGCGATGGCCGCCTGCGCCAGCGGATGCGCTTCGTCCAGCACCCAGGTGGGATAGTATTTCTCCATCGGGTAACGCAAGCCGGTGTAGCTGGGCGTGTCGTAGTTCAGGATCTCTACCTCGGCGTCTTCGGCGCCCGGCAGCGCCTTCACCTCGGCTAGCGCGCTCTCCTTGGTCTCGCCGGCCGTCAGACGCCGGTCCAAATGGATCGAGCAAGCGCCCGGCACCGCGCACAGCGAGGGCGAAAGCGAACGGATCTCGGTCACGGCAATGGTTCCCTTCCCCAGAAACGCGTCGTCGCGCAGGCGCGTGTTCAGCTTCTCCACCTCTTCGACCAGGCGGCTCATCTTGTAGATGGGGTTATCGCCGCGCTCCGGGGCGCTGGCGTGGCACGAGCGGCCGCGCAAATGCACTTCGATCTCCATGCGCCCGCGGTGCCCCCGGTAAATGCGCAGATTGGTCGGCTCCGTGATCACCACGCAATCCGCGCGGATGCCGTCTTCTCTAAGGATATAAACCCACGGCAGGCCGTCGCAGTCCTCTTCCTGCACCGAGCCGACCATCCAGAGCGTGTAATCGCCCAACAGGCCCAGATCCTTGATGATCCGGGCCGCGTACACCATGCTGGCCATGCCGGCCCGCTGGTCGCAAGCGCCGCGGCCGTAAACGTAGCCGCCCTCGATCTTGCCCCAGTAGGGGTCCCAGTCCCATTCCTTGGGGTCGCCGACGCCCACGGTGTCGGTATGGGAATCCATCATGATGACGGTCTTTCCGGACCCGATCCGGCCGAGGATGTTGCCCATCGGGTCGATGCGGATTTCATCGAAGCCAACCTTCTCCATCTCCTGGCGGATGCGTTGAATGACCGGACCCTCGTGGGAGCTTTCCGCCGGGATGGCAATCAAATCGCGGAGAAAACCAACGATGTCCGCCTCGTAAGATTGGGCGGCGGCGGCAATTTCAGAGGCATTGATCATCGGCAACAGTTTCTTTCTCGCGCAATGCGCGCAGCACGTCCTCGGGCCGGATCGGCAGTTTGCGGAACCGCACTCCAATAGCGTGGAAGATCGCGTTGGCGATCGCCGGAGCCGGCCCGTTGATGGGCACTTCGGCAACCGACTTGGCGCCGTAAGGCCCCAACGGCTCATCGGTCTCCACCAGGATGGTGGTGAGCTTGGGCATGTCCTTCGCGCCGAAGATTTTGTAATCGAGGAAATTGGGATTCACCGGGCGGCCGGCGTCGTCGAGCACCAGCTCTTCGGTCAGCGCGTACCCCAGACCCTGGGCCACCGCGCCTTCCACTTGCCCTTCCGCCTGCGCCGGGTTGATGGCTGTGCCGGGGTCCACCGCGGTCGCCAGGTGCAACACGCGGACCATACCGGTCTCGGTATCGACTTCCACCTCGGCGAAAGTCGCGCAGAAGGGCGGCGGGCTGTCGGTATTGAAGTGCGACGCGCCGTCCATGATCTGCGTCTTCTCCTTGTACATGGCGTGCAGAGCGATCTCCGTCATGGTCGCGGACTTCCCAACAGCGGTCACCCGGTTGTCGCCACAGGTCAGTTGATCGACCGGCGTCTCTAGCATTTTCGAGGCCATGCGCAGCACCTGCTCGCGCACTTTCTCCGCGGCCTTCTTTACCGCGCCGCCGGAAATGATGGTGGTGCTGGATGCGTAGGCCCCCACGTCGAACGGCGTCGTGTCTGTGTCGCCGGAAGTGATGACGATCTTGTCCAGGCTCACGCCGAGGGTTTCCGCGGCGATCTGGGCCAGCACGGTGTCGGCCCCGCCGCCCACGTCGGCAGCACCTACCTGCAAAAAGAACGAGCCGTCCTCATTCATCTTCAGGAAAGCCGAGGCCCAGTCGATTCCCGCGATCCCGCTGCCTTGCATGGTGCAGGCCATGCCGATGCCGCGCTTCAAGTGGCTGGCCAGGGTGCCCTCGGCCCGATGCTTTGCGCTTGCGCGTCCAGCCAATGGCGGCGGCGCCGCGATCCAGGCATTCCGGCAGGCCGCAACTGCGGATGTGCCGCGGCAGCCCCTCCTTCCCTTCCCCAAGTTGCGCCGAGAGCCGGTCGATGTCGCCCAGCCGTATCACGTTCTGGCGGTGGAACTCGACGGGGTCTATCCCCAACTCCTGCGCGATTTCATCCACCAGGGTTTCCTGCGCGAAGAATCCCTGCGGGCAGCCGTAACCGCGGAACGCGCCGGCTACGGGCGTATTGGTGTAGACCACGTGGCACTCGAATCGCATGTGCTCGGCGCGGTACAGCGGCAAAACCTTGCTGCCCGTGTTCCCTTGCACCGTGGTCGAGTGGCTGCCATAAGCGCCCGTGGTGGCCAACACCGTCAACTGGCTGGCCAGAATGGTCCCGTCGCGATTGACCCCCATTTTCATGCGCAGGATCTGGGGGTGCCGCGTGCGCGCCATGTAGAACTCTTCCTCGCGCGTGTACTCGATCTTGACCGGCCGGCGCGCCGCCAGAGCCAGCGCCCCGCAGATGTCCTCCAGCAGCATCTCCTGCTTGCCGCCGAATCCTCCGCCGATGCGCGGCTTGATCACGTGCACCCGGCTTACCGGAATCTGCAGGATCATGGCAACCTGGCGCCGTGAGTGATACGGCACCTGCGTGCTGGTGCGAATCACCAGGCGGCCGTCGCCGTCCAGCCAACTGATGGTTACGTGCGGCTCGAGCATGCAGTGCTGCTGCCGCTGGGTGCGGTACTCCCACTCGAAAATGCAGGCCGACTCGCGGAACCCCTCCTCCACGTTGCCGATCTCCCGCAGAATGTAACCCGCGATGTTGCGCGAGGCGTCGTGGATCCCTCGGGAATCCGGTTCATCGTGGATGATGGCCGCACCGGGCGCCATGGCCTGTTCCATGTCCAGCACGGCGGGCAGCACGTCGTACTCCACTTCGATCAGCCGCAGCGCCTTTTCGGCGATGGCGCGGCTCTCCGCGGCCACCGCCGCCACGCGGTCGCCCACAAACCGCACCTTGCTGTCGAGCAGGTAGGTGTCATAGGGCGAAGGCTCGGGCCACGCCTGCCCGGCGGTGGTGTGCGGTACGCGCGGAACGTCTTTGTACGTCAGGACCGCGTGCACACCGGGCAACGCCTTGGCTTTCCTGGTGTCGATCCGTTGGATACGGGCGTGCGCGTACGGGCTGGGCAGGATCTTACCGTACAGCAAACCGGGAAGATGAATGTCGTCGGTAAAGGCCGGGCCGCCCGTCACCAGTTTGACGCCCTCCACTTTGCGGACGTTCCGGCCGACAACGGCGCGCGGGGAATTCATCGCCCTGACCCCCTGGCCGCCGCCAGCACCGCCTCCACCGGCTTGCGGTACCCCGTGCAACGGCAATACGTCCCCGCCAGCGCCTCGCGCACCTCTTCCTCGCTGGGATGGGGCTTGCGATCCAGCAGCGCCTTGGCGTTCAGAATCATCGCCGGAGTGCAGAATCCACACTGCACCGCGCCATGGTCCAGAAAAGCTTCCTGGATGGGATCGAGCGTTTCACCGTGGGCCAGGCCTTCGATGGTCAGCACATCCGACCCTTCCGCCTGCGCGGCGAACATGAGGCACGAATTGATGGGCTGGCCGTCGAGTAGCACCGTGCAGGCGCCGCATTCGCCCGCCTCGCAGCCGCGCTTCACGCCGAAGTACCCCTCGCGGCGCAGCACATCCAGCAGAAGATCGCCGGGAGCTATGGTCCACTGCTTCGGTTCCCCGTTCACCTTGAGACGAACTTCCATGGTCTTCATAGCGAGCACCCCGTTCCGGCGGCGCACTCTTCCAGTGCCCGCCTCACCAGCACACGGCACATCTCGCGGCGGTATTCCGCCGAAGCGCGCACGTCGGTAATGGGCCGCACCTCCCGCGCCACTTCGTCGCACACCTCGGCCAGGGTGCTTTGGTCCACCTTGCACCCCACCAGGAGCTTCTCCGCGTTGACGGCGCGCATCGGCGTTGGCGCCACCGCGCCCAGCGCGATGCGCGCCCATTTCACGCGTCCCTGAGAATCCAACTGAAGGCCGGCCGCCGCGTTTACCAAAGAGATGTCGCTTTCCGTGCGTCCCAGTTTTTGGAACGACCAGCGCCCGCCGCGCGGCAGCGCCGGTATCGCAACTTCGACAATCAGCGCTCTGGTCCTTCGCAGGCCGGAGTAGAACTCGGTCAGCGGAATCTTGCGCCGGCCCCGCGCGTCCGCCAGCACCACTTCGGCGTCCAGCGCCAGCAGCGGCGTGGCGGTATCCGCCGCCGGCGAGCCGTTTGCCAGATTGCCTCCCAGGGTGGCCATGTTGCGGATCTGCACCGAACCGCAGGTAGCCGCGGCTCGCGCCAGGATGCCGCCGGCCAGCGCCCGGATGGCGGGCGAATTCTCAAGGGCCGCCATGGTGGTGGTCGCGCCGATGACGCAGGCTTTGCCTCTGCGTCGGATATAGCTCAAGCCGGCGTGCGTGATGTCGATCAAGAAGCGAATGGAACGGCCCCCCTCCACCACGAGGTCCGTGCCCCCCGCCACAACCCGTGCCCGGTTCTTCCCGTTTTGAAGCAGACGAAGCGCTTCGCGGACGGTGCCAGGCCGATAGAAAACTTCGACTGTTTCGAACATCCTTCCCTCTGGAGACAATGCTCCCACACAACCTCAACAAAATATAGCAAGGTTACAAATTGGTTACAAGCATTCTGGATGGCGCGGATTGGCGCTGGTCCGGCGGGCACCTCTCCCGGGGCTGTGGTATTGTCCTGTAATAGTGTCATTGTCGTCCATGCGATATGGCTGCCTACTATTGTGCCTGCTCTCGGCCGCCTGCGCGCCGCGGGTGGAGCCGCGCAAGGTTGCCATCGCCGCGGCGGCAGACCTGAACTTCGCCCTGGAGGAGATTTCGCGGGAATTCCGCGCGGCGCATCCCGATTTGGATCTCCAGATGGCGTACGGCTCGTCCGGCAATTTCTATGCGCAGATCCGCAACCAGGCCCCCTTCGACATTTTCCTTTCAGCGGATGTGGAGTATCCGCGCAAGCTCGCGCAGGAAGGGATCGGCGCGCGCGACTCGCTGTTCGTGTATGCGGTGGGCCGGATAGTGGTATGGGTGCCGGCATCGTCGCCGCTGGACCCTGCCACCGCGCTGCGGGCCGCCTCGGTGCGGCACGTGGCGATTGCCAACCCGCAGCACGCTCCGTACGGCCGTGCGGCGGAAGCGGCCCTGCGCTCGCTGGGCGTGTATGATAACGTCGCGGGGAAACTGGTGCTCGGCGAGAACATCGCGCAGACCCTCGAATTCGTCCAAAGCGGCGCGGCGGACGTGGGAGTGGTGGCTCTCTCGCTGGCACTGGCGCCGCCCGTCCGTGGCCAGGGACGCTATTGGGAAATCCCTGATACGGCTTATCCGAAAATCGAGCAGGGCGGCGTCATCTTGAAAGACTCGAAAGCCGCCCGCGATTTCCGTCTGTTTCTTCTGGGCGCCGGCGCGCGGCGCATCTTGAAGCAATACGGGTTTTCCCTACCAGAGAACTGATATGGATTGGCAAGCCATTTGGCTGAGTGTGCGCTTGGCGGTTTCGACCACCCTGATCCTGCTGGCCGTGGGAATGCCGCTGGCGTACTGGCTGGCATTCTCTCCGCACCGCTGGAAGTTCCTGGTGGAAGCCGTCGTGGCGCTCCCGCTGGTCTTGCCGCCGACGGTCTTGGGGTTCTACGTACTGCTGGCGATCGGCCCGCGCAGTCCGGTGGGAGCGTTGTATGCCAGGCTCACCGGCGGCATGTTGCCGTTCTCGTTCCAGGGCCTGCTGGTAGCATCGGTGCTTTACAGTTTGCCGTTCACGGTGCAGCCCGTGGCCTCGGCATTCGGGGCGGTGGACCGCAAACTTGTGGAAGCTTCCTGGTGCCTGGGAGTCTCGCGGCTGGCGACATTCCGCCGCATCATCGTTCCGCTTGCCCTGCCCGGCGTCGCCACCGGCGCCATCCTCAGCTTCGCCCACACCATGGGCGAATTCGGCGTGGTCCTGATGGTGGGCGGCAATATCGCGGGGGTGACGCGCACGGTTTCGATTTCCATCTACGACCAGGTGCAAGGATTGAACTACGGCGCGGCGGCGGAGACCTCGCTGGTTCTGCTGGCCGTCTCGTTCACGGTGCTGGCGCTCACCTACGCGCTGCAGCGCCGGGTTTGGGCAATATGGCCAATGAGCTAAGCTGCCACTGCCGGAGGCGTTTGGCCTCGGGTTTCGAGCTGGATGCGGGCCTGCGCATCCCGCTCGACGAATCTCCGGTGACGGTGCTATTCGGCCCGTCCGGCTCGGGCAAGACCACGCTCCTGCGCCTGCTGGCCGGTCTCGACAGGCCCGACGACGGCGCAATCGCCTTCCGCGATTCCACCTGGTACGACGGATCGCTCGACATCTGCCTGCCGCCCCAACAGCGGCGCGCGGTGTTCCTGTTTCAGGATTGCGCGCTGTTCCCGCACCTGACTGTCGCCGCCAACGTGGAGTATGCCGCCCGCCGCGAAACCGCCCGCAGACTCATGGATGTCTTCGGCCTTGCGGAGTTGGCCGATCGCTTTCCACGCGCGCTCTCCGGCGGCCAGCAACAGCGTGTAGCCGTGGCGCGCGCGCTGGCCGCGGAACCCGCGCTGTTGCTGCTGGATGAGCCGCTCTCGTCGCTCGACGCCGCCGCGCGCGCCCGCATGCGCCAGGACCTGCGCCGGATGCTGATCGCTGGTGGCGTCCCCAGCATTGTGGTGACGCACGACCGCATGGAAGCGGTGGCGCTGGGCGACTGGATGGCGGTACTAGTCGACGGCCGAATCCGCCAGGCCGGCCCGGTGGGGGACGTGTTCCGTCACCCGGCCGATGCTCAGGTGGCGGAGTCGGTGGGCGTCGAGAATATTCTCCCGGCCCAGATCGTGTCGCATCACTCGGGCCTGCTTACGCTGCAAGTCGGAGCGGCGCAATTGCAGTGCGTTGATTCTGGCGAGACCGGCGCGGTCGTGGCGTGCATTCGCGCCGAGGATGTGGCGCTGACGCGCGACTCGCCGCGGGATTCGAGCATCAGGAATCGGCTGCCGGGGCGCGTGCTCTCAGTGATTCCGGAGGGCCCGCTGGCGCGCGTGGAACTGGATTGCGGCGTGCCGCTGGTGGCAGTGATCACCGCGCAATCGGCGGAGGAGCTTCAACTGAAGCCCGGCGACGACATGTGCGCCGTGGTGAAGACTACGTCGGTGCACCTCACAACCTAATTGCCGCCTGAGCCCGGAGGGCGCAAGAACATAGCCCAAGGCGCCAGCCTTGGGAACGAGACGACCGGCCGCAAAGCCCCGGAACGGGGCGTAAGACTCCTGGCTTCCCGGGCGCTTGCCACGTGACCGCAGCGCGGTATCGATTTAATCAACCGATGGTCTTCCGGCGCTTGGCCCATGCGAAGACTTCCCTCTGGCAATTCCGCAGGAAGAGTTTCTCATCCGCCGTTAATCTCCGATCCGTCCACCCAGCTTCGCCCCGAGCCAATTTCGCTGGAATCTCCGGCAGTCCGAAAAATCCACCTCCGGGATAAGAGGTATTCTTGTGAACCACAATCGCGGAGAGATAGACGCCCCATCTTTCCCAAGTCCACTCGCTAATAAGTCCCACCACGTCGCCGACCGCCTTACCGTTGCGAACCGGCTGACCACGGGGTACGTGGCATTTCCGCATGATCTCGCCATATGTGATCGTCCGCCCTCGCTTTGCCGATTCCCAAATCAACCGGATCACGTCCTTGCGAAGCGAAACTGGGACTTCAGTTGCCACCTTGCCCATTATCTCCCATGACAGAAGACTGCACGCCTTTTCAACGAACGTCCGTCACCTTGCCATCATGGAACTCGACCGTCATGTCCTTGTATTTATAGAGAACCTTTTCGCCGAGATCCACACGTGTTTGCGGAACGCCCAAGGCGCTTTCGACTTCAGCAAACGACATGCCCAACTTCACCTGATTCACGAATATGCCGGCTGCTGTGTTTCCCAACTGAGCAGCATCCGCAGAATTGGTGCCGTCTAAGAGCGTGAACCACTGAGCGGCAAGCGCATCAGCGGCAGCGAAATCCACCCCACTCGGGCCTGCGTAAATCGCTATAGACGCTCCCCCTAATTCCATACTCTGGTGGGCGAAAGCGCCAATTCCCCGCGTAACAGCGTGAGGTGACAGAGTCTCAACCGTAAGGTCCAAATAGCCGCCTTTTTCAGCGCCGTGGCCTGCCTTACGAACGTTTATCAGATGGACAGCGGTGATCTTGAGGACCTCGCCTTTGTGAACCAGAGCTGTGCCGGGAACCTCTTGGATAACTCCCGCGTCATTAACAACGTTCACAGCGCCACCAGTCCTGGGACTCATTATTCCTCCCCCTTCGAAGGGGCCCACAGCGATCCCGTCTTTCTTCGCGATGAGAAACTTGCCCTGATACTTCAAGACGGCGGCTTCCCTTTCCGCTTTGGATTGTGCCAGTATCGGATGAACGACCACAGCGATAAATGCCGCTGCAGCGATTCCCAGGATTCCATGCCTCGTGATTTTCTTCGCGAGCTTCATTAGCACCTCACTGCGGAACGCCAATGCGCTGACAGACCGACCCGAGCGCGCATTCTGTGCAGAGCGGATGCGACGGCTTGCACCACCGCTGGCCGACGTCCCACGCCGGTGCGTCCAGCGCTGCTGGAAAATCCGGTGCCAATTCCCGGGCGATCTCGATTATGCTCTCGTCCGGGGCTCCCTTTCGGATGAGCCCTGTGCGGGTGAAGACCCGCCTGACCTGGATATCGGGCTTCGGGTCGAGTTGCTTCCGGGCTGCTTTGCCGCCCAGAAGCCCGTGATTCCGTGCCAAGATCAGGACGGCCATGTTGGCGAGTCCGGGTCCGATGCCTGGGATGTCGTCGAGACTTCGCTTCACCTTGGCAATGTCTCGCTTGTTGTTCCATATCCGGCGCGGGTCACCTTCGTAATTGTCCAGGAGGTGCTCTGCAGCCTCTGGGAGCAGCCGGGCGAAAATCTTGTAAAAACGGTGGAACGCCTTGCCGCCGTAACCATAGCGAAGGTAACCGCGGAGCCGTGGCTGGTCCATAGCGAGGATTTCTCTCCAAAGGCTAGCCACATCGTCCGGATCGCCCACAGACGAACAGAAGTGTTCCGCAGCCTCCCATGCTCGCTCAGCGAGGCCGCCACGATCAAGCATCACGCTCATTAGGAAGGTGTTTGCCTCATGCGCACGCATCTTCGACGTGATCTTCTTCCAGTGCACCCACTCGGGCATCGAACGAGTATGTCGGCGAAGTGCCTTCGCAACATTCCGTTTCGTCCTCACGTTTGGGGTGGCCATTTCATCCTCCAAGCGCCGATTCCGTCGTTGGCGACAACCGAACTTCTCCGGGGAGCTGTCGTTTTAAGTGTACAACGACGATGCAGCGCCGGCGCTGCGCCAAACGGACTGATTCCGTCCGTTGCGGATCGCCATTTCCGGCTGCGCCAATTTCATGCGGCGCCCAGGAGAGCCTTCTCGACCGTCTCCGGAAAACGGTCGATGACAGTGAGATAGGCACGAACAGCGCTTGGCGGTTGCGATCGGCCCAGTTCCCAATCCTGCAGTGTGCGACTACTGAATCCGAATCGGCGAGCAAACTGAGATTGTGAGAGTCCCGATTTCGCGCGAATCACCTTCACGTCCACCGGGCCAGGGACATCGTACTCGTATGCCCGCAGAGAGATCTCACCTCGAACATGCGCTGCCGCTTCCTTCAACCCATGAACAACGTCCTTTCCTACGCGGCTGAGTTTCTCAGGCGCACGCTTATTTACCCGCTTGCTTTTTGGCATCTTTCAAACCCTCCACGAACCTTTTCGCAGCCTTCCGATCCGCGGCAGTCATATCCGATTGATCGCTCTTGGCGTACATCGAAAGCAGGTACACCTCAGGGTTCAATACCTCCGCCGTGATCTCTTCGATGGTTCGCCAATAGTAGTAAATCACCCGCACACCGCCGCTTTTGCCTTTGCCCTGCCGGGCCCAGCGGGCCTTTCGAACACCACCTGTTCCCGGAACGATCGGGTGCGCTTCGGGATCGGCGGCGATTGCGCGATGCAGAGCGGCTTGCTCCAGTTCGCTGAGTAGGCGGCGTAATTCCCTTTCGTACCGGCTGGTGGCGAATACCCGAACTTTCACAATTCAAGCATACGGAATTCCCGTATGGATGTCAAGGGAACCTGGCCTTCTGCAACCCAAGAACCGCTCTCTGACGTTCGCGGCTCCGAGTGGGGCACATCGCTGCACACCGAGCCGCGAACGTCAGAGAGCGGTTTCTGTCACTCTATCACGCAAAGCTCAAGTTAGCCCGTTCACTTCTGCAGGAAGAAGTTGCCTACGAACATGGCATCGATGCCCGAGGAGTAGAAGCTCCGGACGGCGTCGCGCGGGGTGCAGACCAGCGGCTCGCCAAAAAGATTGAACGACGTGTTGTAGAGTACCGGTAGCCCGGTGGCCTTCCCCGCCGCGTGGAGCAGCTTCCAATACAGCGGGTTCTCGTCGCGATCCACGGTGTGGACGCGCACTAAGTCGTCCGCCAGCACGGCGGCGGCGAGTTTATCGCGGTGCTCCGGCTTGACGCGCCCGATGGTGGAAAGAAACCTCGCGTTGGTCCCCACGTCGAAATACCGGTCGCACAGCTCGGCCGGCACCGACGCGGCGAACTTGCGGAATGGCTCGCGGTGCTTGATGAAGATGTTGAGGTTCTCGGTGGAATAGGAGTCGAGCGGAGAAGCCAGGATGCTGCGGTTGCCCAGCGCGCGCGCGCCGAACTCCATGCGGCCGTGCATCCAGGCCACGATCTTGTTGTCGTTCAACTGCGCCACGGCGGTTCCGATCAGCTCGTCCATGGTGAGCATATAGCGGAAGCGCAGCTTGCAGTTTTCGAGCACCTGCTTGATTTCGGGCGCGGTGTAGGAGGGCCCCAGGCAGAGGGTATCGAGCGCCACGCGCTGCTCCTGCCGGCAAGCGCCGTGCCAGGTTTCGAGCACCGCGCCGATGGCCGTCCCGGCATTGCCCGCGGCCGGCTGCACAAACACGTTCTGGTAACCGGAGCGGTTCTCGAGCGCCGAAACCAGCAGCGCATTCAGCCCCAGACCGCCCGCCAGGCACAGGTTGCGCCCTTTGCCGGCCATGCGAATCACGGCCGCTTCCACCGCCTTCTGGATGCCCGCAGCCACGTGGGGGCGCAGGTCGTCGGGGATCGGCGCGCCGTCCTTCAATCCCAGCCGCTCGTAAAACCGCGCGCTGAAACCACCGCGGTTGAGCCGCTCGGTGCTGAAGAAGGAGCGGTCCAGGCGCGGTCCCGCATCCGACAGGCACAGGATCTCCAGGAACAGGTCGCGATAACGGCCGTCGCCGCCCACGGAGAGCCACTGCACCTTGTGTTCGTCCACGTTGGCGTCGAAGCCCAGCAGCTCGGTGACGCCGCGGCCGTAGAGATCGCCCAGGGAGTCGGGGGAATACTGCTCGTGCTCGAGCGTCATGTGCGCGCCGCGCGCCTGCCAGCGCGAGCCGCAGCGGAGGTCGCTGCCGCGGTCGAGCGTGAGGACCGTGGCTTCCTCGAATGGAGAGGGGTAGTAGGCCGAGGCGGCATGTGCCAGGTGGTGCTCCAGCACCACCATGCGGCTCTCGGGGAAGCGCGCGCGAAGCTTAAGGTGAAAATCGGATTCGGGGATGGGGCGCACAATGGCTACCGCATCCACCTGTTCCGGCCTGGCGCCCGCCAATTCCAGGCACTTGGCGATGGAATGCTCGGGCAGTTCGCCGTGCCCGCCCCAGTGCGTGCGGCGGCGCACGAGCTTGGATTCTTCGATGGCGGCGACGAGGGCGCCGTCTTTCAAGATGGCGCTGGCGGCGTCACCGAGAATTCCGCCGATGCCCAGGATGATCATTTCGGATTGCGACCCTCGCGTTTCTCGATCCTGGCCCAGGTATCGCGCAGCGCGGCGGTACGGTTGAAGACAGGCTTTTCGGGAGTGGAATCCAGATCGACACAGAAATAGCCCAGGCGCTCGAACTGGTAACGGGCGCCGGGCGCGGCGGCGCGCAGGCTCGGTTCGAGTTTGCAGCCGCGCAGAACCTCCAATGAATGCGGGTTGAGATTGGCGGTGAAATCCTGGCCCTCGGGCGCCTCGTCGGGGTTCTCGCGTGTGAACAGGTTTTCGTAGAGGCGCGCCTCGGCATCCATGGCATGGGCGGCTGAGACCCAGTGGATGGTGGATTTCACTCTGCGCCCGTCGGGCGAGTCGCCTCCGCGAGTGGCGGGATCGTAAGTGCAATGCACCTCCAGGACTTCACCCGTCTTTCCATCCTTCAACACGCCCGTGCAGGTGATGAAGTAGCCGTAGCGCAGGCGCACTTCGCGGCCGGGCGAGAGGCGGAAATACTGCTTGGGCGGGTCCTCCCGAAAATCGTCCTGTTCGATATAGAGCACGCGGGAAAACGGCACTTGGCGCGTGCCCATGGCGGGGTCTTCGGGGTTGTTGATGGCCTGCATCTCTTCCACCAGGTCTGGCGGGTAATTGTCGATGACCACGCGCAAGGGCCGCAAAACGGCCATGACCCGCGGCGCACGCTTGTTCAAGTCTTCCCGCACGTAGTGCTCCAGCAGCGCCAGCTCGGTCGAGCCGTTGGTCTTCGACACCCCCACCGCTCCGCAAAAATTACGGATGGCCTCGGGCGTGTAGCCGCGCCGCCGGATTCCGGAAAGCGTCGGCATGCGCGGATCGTCCCATCCGCTCACGTACCCGTTCTGAACCAGGGTCAGCAGCTTCCGTTTGCTCAGCAGCGTGTAGGTGAGATTGAGCCGGTCGAACTCGATTTGCTGCGGGGCGTAAATGCCCAACTGCTGGATATACCAATCGTAGAGCGGCCGGTGGTCCTCAAATTCCAGCGTGCAGATGGAATGTGTGATCCCCTCGATGGAATCCGACTCCCCGTGCGTGTAATCGTACATCGGGTAGATGCACCACTTGTCGCCGGTCCGGTGGTGCTCGGCATGCAGGATGCGGTACATGACCGGGTCGCGCAGGTTGAGGTTGGCCGACGCCATGTCGATCTTGGCGCGCAGGGTTCGGGCGCCGTCCGGAAACTCGCCGGCGCGCATGCGCTCGAACAGATCGAGGTTCTCTGCCACCGAGCGGTTGCGGTACGGGCTCTCCTGGCCAGGCTCGGTGAGGGAGCCGCGATGCTGGCGGACTTCGTCCGCGGTCAAATCGCAAACGTAGGCCTTGCCGGCTTTGATGAGCTGCACGGCCCACTCGTACAACTGGTCGAAATAGTCGGAGGCGTAGAAGAGCCGGCCTTCCCAATCGAAGCCCAGCCAGTGCACGTTGTCGATGATGGAATCGACGTACTCGGTCTCTTCCTTGCAGGGATTGGTGTCGTCGAAGCGCAAGTTGGTTTTGCCGCCACACTCGGCCGCCAGTCCAAAGTTGAGGCAGATGGACTTGGCGTGGCCAATGTGCAGGTAGCCGTTGGGCTCGGGCGGAAAGCGGGTGTGCACGCGTCCGCCGTACTTGTTGGTTTTCAAGTCTTCGAGGATGATGTCGCGAACGAAATTACTAGGACCGGTTGTCGGATTCATAATTCCTTCAGCTTGGCTATAGCCTGGTCAATCCGCCTGAGGCAGGTATCCCGGCCCAGAACCTCGAGCGTTCCAAACAACGGCGGCGCGGTCTTGCGGCCGCATACGGCCACGCGCACAGGTTCGAACAGTTGGCCGGCCTTGATCCCCATGCTTTGGGCGGCGGAACGCAGCGCCGCCTCCAGGCCGTCATGCGAAAAGTCGGCGGCCGCCAGCGTCTGGGCGGCTTGCTGCAGGACGGCCAGCGCCAGAGCCGGATCTCCTTTCTTGGGGATCAGCTCGGAAGTTTCATATGGCGGCAGATTCTCAACGAAGAAGAAATCCGCCACGGTGAGGACATCGCGCAGCAGCTTCATGCGCTCGCGGACCAGCGGGGTGATGGCGAGCATCTTCGAACGGTCCACCGGGAAGCCGGCCGCGCGCACGATCGGCAACAAGCGCTCGGCCAGGTCTTCCACCGGCAGCGCGCGGATGTGCTCGGCATTCAACCACACCGCCTTGGGATCGAAAGGGTCGTCTTCCTTGAAGTTGACCACGGCGTTGGCGCGATTGATGCCTTCCAGCGAAAAGGCATCGACGATTTCCTGACGGGTCATCTGCTGGCGGTCGTCCTTGGGCGACCAGCCCAGCAGGCAGAGAAAGTTGACGAACGCGTGCGGCAGGAAGCCGGCGTCGCGATAGGTGGTGACGCTCACGACCGGTCCATGGCGGCGCTTGGAAAGCTTAGTGCCATCGGGCGCCACCAGCAAGGGGAGGTGCGCGAACTGGGGCGCGGGGACCCCGGCGGCTTCGAAGATGAGGACGTGCTTGAAGGTGTTGGTGAGGTGGTCCTGGCCGCGGATGACGTGGCTGATGCGAAGAGCGGCGTCGTCGGCGCAGGAGGCCAGGTGATACGTGGGCATGCCATCGCTGCGCAACAGGGCGAAGTCCTCGATGTCGGCCGTGGATTTGGATTGCGGGCCGTAGACAGCATCGGCGAAACGAACCTGGCGCTCCGCCTCGCGCGGCACGCGGAAACGCAGGGCGAAAGGTTCTCCGGCAGCGGCGCGGCGGTTGCTCTCCTGCGCCGGGAGGTCCCGCATTCCCGAGTTGAAGAGCCAGGTTCCCTGGGCGCCGGATTTCTCGATCTCGCCGGATTGCACGGGGGTGAAATCGCGGTAGGCGAAGCCGTTCTGAAAGATGGCTTCGGCCATCTCCCGGTGCAGCCCCAGGCGCTCGGATTGCTTGTACTCTTCATCCCAGGCCAGGTCGAGCCATCGCAGGCCTTCGAAGATGGAGGTGAGCGAGGCCTCGGTGTTGCGCTCCACGTCGGTGTCGTCGATGCGCAGGATCATGACACCGCCGTGGTGGCGGGCGTAGAGCCAGTTGAAGATGAAGGTTCGCGCGCTCCCGATGTGCAGAAAGCCCGTGGGAGAAGGCGCAAAACGAACTCTGAGCATGGAAATGCCAGTATAACAAGCCTCGCTGATTGCCTCTGCAATCATTGCGGGGACAGGGCCTTTGAGGAGACAATCAACCCAAGGAGTGATTCATGAGAACGCAAAGGCTTCTGGGCTGTGCGTGCGGCGCGATCCTGCTTTCCCTGACTGCCTACGCGGCCGACTGGCCCCAGTGGCGCGGACCGCAGCGGAACGGCGTTTCCGCCGAAACCGGCCTGCTGAAGGAATGGCCCAAGGCAGGCCCGCGGTTGGCCTGGCAGGCCAAAGACATTGGCGATGGCTACTCGACGCCCTCCGTCGTGGGGAATCGCATTTATCTTCTGAGCAACCGAGGCCTGGACAACGAATTCGTACAGGCGCTCTCGACCCAGGATGGCAAGCAGGTGTGGGCCGCCAGGCTTGGGAAAGTCGGAAATCCGGACCAGATGCCTTCGTTTCCCGCAGCCAGGTCTACACCCACCATGGACGGCGGCCTGCTCTATGCGCTGGGCTCCGATGGCGACCTGGCGTGCCTGGAGACCGCCAACGGCAAAATTCGATGGCGGAAGAACCTCCGCGCCGATTTCGGCGGCCATCCCGGGCAGTGGGCTTATTCCGAATCGCCGCTGGTCGATGGCGACGCGCTGGTGGTGACGCCGGGCGGTGCCCAGGCCACCATCGTGGCGCTCAACAAGAAGACCGGCGAGACCATCTGGAAATCGGCTGTGCCGGGCGGCGATGACGCGGCCTACGCATCCGTCATCATCGTGGATGCCGGCGGCCGCAAGCAGTACGTACAGTTCCTGGCGAAGGGCCTGGTGGGTGTGGACGCACGAACGGGCCAGTTCTTATGGCGCTACGACGCCACCGGTAAAGGCAACACCAATATACCCTCACCCGTGGCCAGTAACGGATTTATCTACACTTCGCAGGGCCGCGGTCCCGGCGGACTGGTCCGCCTGACGGCCGCCGGTCCGGGTGTGGCAGCCGAGCAGGTCTATCTTCAGCGGGGCCTGCCCAATAGCAACGGCGGTTCGGTGGTAGTGGGCGCCATTCACTATGGCACTACAGCCGAGGGGCTGGTGGCAGCCGATTGGGCCACCGGCAAGGTCTTGTGGCAGGATGCCGGCACTGGCGGCGGCGCCATTCTCTATGCGGAGAACCGGCTTTATATCCACGGCGAGAACGGCGAGATGATCCTGGCTGAGGCGACGCCCGAAGCCTATCGCGAGAAGGGACGCTTCATGCCGCCGGACCGGCCGCAACGGACCAGGGCCGCGATGGAGAAAGCATGGCCCTACCCGGTGGTCGCCAACGGGCGGCTCTACATCCGCGAACTCGACTCGCTGTGGTGTTACGACATTAGCGGCAAGTGAATGGGACGGCCATGCGATTAAAACTTTCGATATTCGGACTTCCATTTCTCGCCTGCTTGGCGGTGGCGCTGTGCTCTTCTCCCTTCCTGCCGGCGCAGGACACCAGGTACCCTCCGCAGGGGGAGCAGTTTCCCGGCCCGCCGGCCAAGACCGCCACCGCCGACTGGCTCAAAGAGATGAACCAGTATCGCGCGGAACGCCGCGTCCGCGCGGGGTTGAGCGGCGAGACGTACGAGCGTCCCGAGTTCGAGTGGGCGCAAAGCAGCTTCATGCAACCTCAGTCCATGGTCGAAGACCGCTACTTGTACGACCCCGCCACCCGGCGTTACACGGTGGATCGGTTCCTGGCGGACCTGGACCAGCGCTACGGCGGGATCGACAGCGTTCTGCTTTGGCCCGTCTATCCCAACATCGGCATCGACAACCGCAACCAATTCGACCTGCTGCGCGACATGCCCGGCGGGACCGCCGGGCTGCGGGAGATGGTGGCGGAGTTTCACCGGCGCGGCGTCCGCGTCTTGTTTCCGCATATGCCCTGGGATGTGGGGTCCCGCGCGGAGCCGCTGGGGTTCCCCGAGACCCTCGCCGCCCTGATGAAGGAGATCGGCGCCGACGGCGTGAACGGCGACACCTTCGGCGGCGTGCCGCGAAGCTATCGGACCGCCTCCGACGCCATCGGCCATCCCCTGGTCTTCGAACCCGAGGGCTATTCCGAAAGCGACGAGATGCTGAACTGGGACGCCATGAGCTGGGGCTACTGGAAGTACCCCTTCATCCCCATGGTCAGCCGCGGGAAATGGCTGGAACCCCGGCACATGGTCAATGTGTGCGACCGCTGGAACAAAGACAAGACCGACAATTTGCAATATGCCTTCTTCAATGGCGTTGGTTATGAAACGTGGGAGAACATCTGGGGCATCTGGAACGGCATCACCGAGCGCGATGCCGAAGCCATCCGCCGCGTGGCCAAAGTGGAGCGGCGCTTTGCCAAGTATCTCGTAAGCCCGGGCTGGGAACCCCATACTCCCACCATTCCGTACGGAGTTTTTGCCAGCAGGTTTCCTTGGAACGGACGGACTTTGTGGACCATCGTGAACCGCACGGTGTATAACATCGACGGCCCGCAACTGGGGCTTCCGGCCCAGGCCGGGATGCACTACTTCGACCTTTGGCATGGGGTTGAGCTGAAGCCCGTGGCAGGGGTGCCCTCTGGGCCGGGTGGCATCGTGCTGTCGTTCCTCATGGAGGCATCCGGCTACGGAGCGGTGCTGGCGCAACCGGAGCCCGCCGATTCCACACTCACCGCGTTTCTCGACGAGATGCGCGCGCTGAACGCCCGGCCGCTCTCTTCTTTTCCCAAAGTCTGGCGCTTTCTGCCGCAGCAAATCGTGCCCATCGAGCGCACCGCGCCGGCATCGCAGACGCCCGCAGGCATGATCCGGATACCGGCCACCGCGGAGTTCCGCTTCGAGGTGCACGGCATCGAGATCGAGGGCGGGGATGACATCGGAGTGGACGTGCAGTATCCCGGTGAAGATTCGCCGCGGCGCTACCACGCGCAGACGCTTTCCATCCCCGCGTTTTACATCGACAGGTACCCGGTCACCAACCGGCAGTTTGCGGATTTCCTCGAGGCCACGAACTATCATCCGGCGGACGATCACAATTTCCTCAAGGATTGGAGGGACGGCAAGTACCCCGCCGGCTGGGAGAACCGGCCCGTCACCTGGGTATCGTTGGAAGATGCGCGCGCCTACGCCCGGTGGGCCGGCAAGCGCCTGCCGCACGAATGGGAATGGCAGTATGCCGCGCAGGGCCTGGACGGCCGGGCGTACCCGTGGGGCGGCGCCTGGTGCGACGACTGCGCCCCCAAGCAGGAGCATGGGCGGGATCTCGGCCGGCCTGCGCCCGTGGATGCGTTTCCCAAAGGGGCCAGCCCGTTCGGCGTGATGGATATGACTGGAAACATCTGGCAATGGACGGACGAATTCCAGGACGAACACACGCGCGCAGCCACCCTCCGCGGCGGCGGGTACTATCGCCCGTCGGGATCCCGATGGTATTTTCCCTCCGCCTACAAACTCGACGAACATGGAAAGTACCTGCTGCTAGCCCCTTCCAAAGACCGCGCCGGCGCCTTGGGCTTTCGCTGTGTCAAGGAGGCGCAATAGCTCGCGCACCCCTCGGATCGTTTAGTAGTTGAATCGTCAACCCCTTTTGTGCCATCATAATGAATGTAGTTTGACAGTCCCGCTAATTCAGGCATTTCTTAGCCCGGCACAACCGTCCTATCCTGCCCGCGATTCGCTGCTCTGCAAATTTCAGAAAGAAGAATTAAGTGAAGAATATTTTCGTAGGAAATCTCAGCTTCGGGGCTACCGAAGATGCGGTTCGATCCATGTTTGAGGCGTACGGCACGGTGGACCGTGTGAGCGTCGTGACAGACCGGGAAACCGGACGGGCCAGAGGCTTTGGGTTCGTGGAAATGAGTGTGAATGACGAAGCGGAGCGCGCGATTGCGGCTCTGAACGGCAGGGAACTCGACGGCCGATCCCTGAATATCAACGAGGCCCGGCCGAAGGTAGAACGTGGCGGCGGTGGATACCGCGGCAACGGCGGCGGCCAGCGTCAAGACAGACGCTGGTAAGCAGGCCGGATCAGATCGGATTTGGGGGGCGGCGCTTGCCAGCGCCGCCCCTTTTTATTTCTTACGCGAATTCAATTTAATTCAATTTAATGTATGAATTCGCACATTGAAATGATATTCTGGTATTGATAGTTGCGTATCCGATCAGTACGGAGGGCGTTATGGACGAAGGCCGGGGCCTCATCGATGAGCCGCCCGAACCGGGTGTGCGGCGCCGGGCGGTGATTCCGGTGGCCGGGATTGGGGCCTCCGCGGGCGGGTTGGAAGTTTTCAAGCTTCTGCTCGCCGATTTGCCCGCCGACACCGGCTTGGCCATCGTGTTCGTTCAGCATCTCGATCCCAAGCACCACAGCCTGCTGGCCGAGATCCTGGCGCAAGCTACCGCCATGCCGGTTATCGAAGCGGCCGACGGAATGCCGGTGGAGGCCAACCATGTATATGTCACACCGGCAAACGCCGATCTGACCATCGCACAGGGGGCGCTGCGACTGGCTCCGCGCACGCAAACGCCGGGATTCCACATGCCCATCGACCGGTTTCTGCGATCGCTGGCCGAGGAGTGTGGAAGCGGGGCCATCGGCGTAATTCTCTCCGGCACGGGTTCGGACGGCTCGGCGGGAATCGAAGCCGTCAAAGCCGCGGGGGCCGTGACATTTGCGCAGGATCGAGTGTCCGCGAAGTTCGCCACCATGCCGCAGGCCGCCGTGGCCACCGGCTGCGTGGATTTCGTGCTGCGGCCCAAACGCATTGCCGCGGAGCTGGTGAGAATTGGCCGGCATCCCTATGTTGCGGATGCCGCATCCGCGGCAGAGGAGCGAACGCCGGCCGGGGAGCAAGAGCGGTTCGGCGCCATCCTGGCCCTTCTGCGCGAGGCCACCGGCATCGACTTTTCGCTGTACCGGGAGACCATGGTCAAGCGCCGCATCCTGCGGCGCCTCGCCTTGCGCAATATCGACGGCCTGGTGGAGTACAGCCGGCGGCTGGAGAACGATTCCGATGAACTGGCGGCTCTGCAGCGGGATTTGCTGATTACCGTGACCAGCTTCTTCCGCGACCCGGAATCGTACGAGAGCTTGAAGGAAATCGTCTTTCCGCGCATCCTCCAGGGCCGGCCCGCGAAGGCGGCGATCCGCGTCTGGGTGGCGGGTTGCGCCACGGGAGAAGAGGCTTTCTCAATTGCCATCTCGTTACAGGAATACCTGAACCAGACGGGCGCCGCCTTTCCAGTGCGGATCTTCGCCTCCGATATCAGCCGGCCGGCAATCGAAAAGGCCCGCAGCGGCAGGTACCCCGAGAACATAGCGGCGGACCTGACGCATGAACGCCTGAACCGCTATTTCACGAAGATCGAAGGAGGCTATCAAGTCCGCAAGAACCTGCGTGAGATGTGCGTCTTCACCAGGCATAATCTGATCGACGATCCGCCGTTTTCGAAGCTGGATTTGATCAGTTGCCGCAACGTGCTGATCTACCTGGGAAGCGTGCAGAAGGACATCATCCCGCGGTTCCATTACGCGCTCAAGCCAAGTGGGTTTCTCCTGTTGGGCGCATCGGAAACGGCGGGGTCCGGCGACCTGCTTTCGGTGGTGGACCGCGAGCGCCGAATCTATGCCAAGCGGGAAACGGCGAGGAAGCCGCACCCGTCTCACGCCGGCGCCCGCAGTTCACACTGGGACGCGCCCGTGCCGGGCGCTGAACGCCGGACCACGACCGAGGAGGCGCTTTCGGTCAACGAGGAACTGCAAAGCCTCAACGAGGAACTGGAGTCCGCCAAGGAAGAGCTGCAATCCACCAACGAAGAACTGATCACGGTCAACGACGACCTGGAGGCCAAGAACGCAGCGCTCACGCAGGCGCGCGACTTCGCCATGTCCATCGTCGAAACCGTTCGGCAGCCCTTGCTGGTGCTGGATGCGAAGTTGCGGATCAGGATGGCCAACCAGGCCTTCTGCCGGGCGTTTCAAGTGTCGCCACGGGAGGCCGCGGGCGAGGGGATCTATTCGCTGGCACGCGGCAGTTGGGACTTTCCCGGCCTGCGGGATTCGCTCGACGGTCTTCTAGCGGGCGGCCTCTCGTTCCCGGACTTCGAAGTCGAGCGGGATCTTCCAACCGTGGGGCACAGAATCCTGGTGTTGGGGGGCTGCCGCATCCATCATCTCAGCATGATCCTCCTGGCGGTGGACGACATTACCGAGCGCAAACTGGCCCAGAATGCCCTCCACCGAACCGAGGAGCATCTTCGCCAGTCCCAGAAAATGGAGGCCGTCGGCAGGCTCGCCGGCGGCATCGCTCACGACTTCAATAACCTGCTGACGGCCATCATCGGCTACAGCGACCTGCTTCAGGATACGCTGGCGGACAACCCGCCCGCCATCCAGCAGGTGCTGGAAATCAAGACCGCCGGCGAGAGGGCGGCTGCCCTCACGCAACAGTTGCTCTCCTTCAGCCGGCGGCAGGTGCTGCAACCCAAGGTGCTGGACCTGAATGTCATCGTCGGGGACTTCGAGAGAATGCTGCGCCGCCTGGTGGGCGAACGGATCAAGGTGGCCGTGGCCTGCGCGCCCGGCCTGTGGCAAGTGAGGGCCGACCCCGGCGAAATCGGCCGCGCCATCATGAACCTTTCTTTGAACGCGAGAGATGCCATGCCGGACGGTGGCACGCTGGCCATTGAAACAGCCAATGCGACGCTGTCGGAGGTGGAGGTCTCCGGGCAAGACCTTGCGCCGGGCCGCTATGCGACGATGGCGGTGCGCGACAGCGGGGTCGGCATGGACGCGGAGATGCAGGCCCACATCTTCGAGCCGTTCTTCACCACCAAGGAGACCGGCAAAGGAACCGGCCTGGGGCTGGCCACCGTTCTGGGAATCGTCGAGCACAGCGGCGGCGCGATTCGTTGCCAGTCCGAACTGGGCCGGGGAACCACCTTCAAAATCTTGCTGCCGGCAGTGGAAGCGCTGGACAACGGAGAGGCGCCAGCCAGAGGCCTCACTAAAGCGCCCAAGGGATCCGAAGTCATTCTCGTGGTGGAGGATGAAGACGCGGTCCGCAAGCTTGCCCGAATGGTTCTGGAGACCAGCGGGTACGTGGTTCTCGAGGCCCGCAACGGACGCGAAGGCCTGGCGTTGTGCGAAGCCCACCAGGGACCCATCGATCTGCTTGTGACCGATGTCGTGATGCCGGAACTGGGCGGACGCGAACTTGCCCAAGGCGCCTTGAAGCTGCGCCCCCGCATGAAAGTCGTGTTTCTGTCCGGCCACACGCAGGATGTCATCTTGAAGGAGGGCGTCGAGAAGGGGACCGCGTTCCTCAGAAAGCCTTTTTCGCCCGCCGAATTGACGCAAAAGGTGCGCGAGTCCCTGGATTCGGGTGTCCGGCTTGCCCGGTAGCCGGAACCGCCTAGGCCGCGACGATCAGCTCGATGCCTTGCTTGCGGCCCAGGTTGCGCGAGTACTTCTTGTCGGTCGCGTTGTTCCAGTGCTCGTGCACGCCGAGGCTGGCCAGCACGCCGCTTTTGTCCGGATTGTAGACCGTCCCGGACGGGGGCTTGGCCGCCTGCGCCGCTTCGTGCAGGTAGTTGTCCGCGTTGCCCCGGAGCTGGGTCGCGCGCGGTTCGCTCCTCAGGGCGTCCAGCCCCACCGAGTCGATTGCCACGGGGTCCTGCGACATCATCAGGCTGGAAGCCCAGTGGTCGCCGAAGGAGGCCCACTTGAAGACGTTGCCTTCATTCTGCTCGGCGGTATACAGGCCGTCCAGCATGTAGAGCATCGTCTTGCCACCCAGGTGCCGGTGCCCCATCAGGTCCACCAGGGCGTTGTAGGAGCCCATGGGCAGAGTGCGCATTACGTTGCTGTGCAGCGGGCTGGGCGTCCATCCGCCATTGTTCGGAAAATGGACGGAGCCGAAGTGGTTCTTGCCGATCAGCGTCACGCCGGCCATTCCGTGCGGCCGCAGCAGCGCCATGTTGATTATGTACTTGGCCGCGGTCACCTGCTCAGCCAGATAGCCCGCCGGCACGCCCGCTTTCGAGAACTGAATCGGGTTCGCCATGTCTGGCTCCGCGAACATCCGCCCGCCCTGGCTGAAGTCGGTGCCCACCAGGAACTTTACCGCCTGGAACTGAGGATTGGAATTCGCCCTGATCCTGGTGCAGATGGGCTGGCCGACATTGCGCCCACCGGCGACATCGTAGATGATGATATCTTCGCCCCGCACCCCGCCCGCTTCGATCAGTTGCGTTACCAGGGCCACGACGGCGTGCGGGCTCGGCAAGCCGTTCAGCGGTCCCCTGGGAGGCATGCCGCCCCGAGCACCCGCGGGAGGGCCGCCGCCCTGCGGCCCGCCTGCCGGCGGGGGCGCCGCCACGCCCCACTCGGGGGTCCG
The DNA here is from genome assembly GCA_963768385.1 of Bryobacterales bacterium. Taxonomy (GTDB): domain Bacteria; phylum Acidobacteriota; class Terriglobia; order Bryobacterales; family Bryobacteraceae; genus Fen-178. Next base: position 32,044 of record CAVYHQ010000006.1, on the reverse strand, counting down.
GTCCTGGTTGCAGTTGACTTTGATCGCGATCTTCTCCCCGGGACGGTATCCGGAATTCCCCATCTTGTGCGTCTCATTGAAGCTCCGGAACAGCGCGTCCCATGCCTGCTTGTCGTTCTTCCGGCCCGTCAGGTCCCGGAGCATCCGGGAAGTCATGCGGTGTACCGCTTTTTGGTCGGTGTTGGCATCGTCCCACCAGTGCCCCGTCGTGCCATCCCAACTGGTCGCTTTGGCGTCCTGGACCCACACCACTCTGCCCGGATGGATTCCCTTGGCGACACCCACCGGGCTGTTGGCCGCATCGGTGGGCTTGAAAGGTTCGGCGGCCATGCCCATGCCGCCGCCCCGCTGCTGCGCCAACGCCTCGCGTGTCAGTAAGAGCGGGACATTCACCAGGCCGGCAGCCGGAGCCACCGCCAGCGACCTTAGAAAGCATCTTCGAAGCATAAATGACTCCTTTCACTTTTCTTGTCGAGGATCCTACCCTGCGGGACGCACCGACGGCAGGCATCCGCCGGTACCACTGGGCCTTCCGGCGGCTGCTGCCTACATTCTAACTGCCTGGAGGGGATTGGTAAACTGCTCTGCTTGGTGCCCGGGGCGGGAATCGCACTCACCCTAAACACTGATTCTTTGGAAGTTGTTGATTCTACGATACGCGAGGGACAACCGGTACCCCGGCCATCCCAGAATCTTCCTCCGCGATAATTTCGGCTGTCAGTGCCGGAACGGCGTCTTCCATCGCTACGGAAATCATCAAATCCGCACCCGCCGCATAGTCACCCCGCCAGGCGCCGTTCCCTGCGGGGACCTTTCCTCCCTCAGCGGGCGCGCGTACTTCTTTCACAGATCATCAATCGCACACCGGAAGACCCCGCGCTCTTCTCGTTCCTTTACCTCGAATTTCGCGAAGATTCGGTCCCATTTTTCATTGGAGCGACACTCGTGGCATGAGCCACACATACAGCGCTGATATGGTGCCAGCGGCGGAAGTGCGGCGAGTTCACGGGATCGACACAACGATGGTTGACTTTGCGCGCATGTGCGTACCTTTTCTGCCGCCTGACGTGGATGTGGGGCTGCATTGGTTGCCGCTTGAAACGCGCGGTAAGCACTGAGTTTTGATCGCTGCATATTCACACTTGGCCTGGAAATCCGTGGCGCGGCCCGGTCCTCCGAAGCACGGACTTTGTCACACTGTTCGCAAGCGCACGGGCTTGAGCGTTGAACACCGGACCGCAACTCGAATATTGCACCGACATGGCAGTTCGGCAAAGACCCAGGAGTACGGCTAGTGGTCCAGTACCGTGCTCAGGTCCTTTCCGCTGGTGTGGGCTACTTTGAAATTGTCGCCGGTAGAACTGCTCCAACTTTGGCCTTGAGACGATTTCAGTGTCCCGAACGGATGGCTGAGGCGGTTGCGCCGCCCACGCTCGCGTCTCACACACCGGCGGTGCAGCGCTTGCGCACACCGCCGTGGCTTCGAGAATGCCGCGTCTTTCCCGTTTGGTGTCCCCGCCAGCGGAAAGGACCTGAGCACGGTACTGGACCACTCGCCGTACTCCTGGGACTTTGCCGCATCGCAATGTCGGCGCAGTATAGTACTGCGGTCCGGTGCTCAACACTTAAGCCCGTGCGCTTGCGAACAGTGTGACAAAGTCCATGCTTCGGAGGACCGGGCCGCGCCACGGATTTCCAGGCCAGGTGTGAATATGCAGCGATCAAAACTCAGTGCGGCGAGTTCATGGGGTCAACACAAAGTCAACCATCGCTACGTGGATGTCGGGCTGCATCAAGACCGCGGCGAATCGATTTCCGCCGCCACCGGCGGCGGCACAGGCCGTGATCGAGAGGTCACGAAAACCGAGGCGCGTGATCGGGCGATCACGAAAACCAAACCGATAACTTAGGAGCAAACAATATGACGTATCTGCGTAATTTCTGGAAGGACGAACAGGGGCAGGACCTCATCGAGTACAGTCTGCTCATGGCGTTCGTAGCGCTGGCGTCGGCGGCTCTTTTTCTGGGCGCCGGCAAGAGCATCTCAGGCATCTGGTCGACCACCAACAGCCAGCTTGTGGCGGCCAACTCGCAGGCGGCGGGCAGCTAGGACACCGGGAGAGTTGGACGGCGGCCGCGGAGCTGGCCGCAGATGCAGAGCCTTAGCAAACCCCGCTCCGAGTTCTTCTAGCCCAGGATTCCCGTGAGCATACCTCAACCCCGCACGGTGGACCGAACGTGCAGAGGATTTCTCCGCTTTCACAAGTTCATGCTTCTAAGACAGAAATAATTGGTGCCCGGGGCGGGAATCGAACCCGCACTCCCGTTGCCGGGAAAAGGATTTTAAGTCCTTTGCGTCTGCCGGTTTCGCCACCCGGGCGCCACCCACCAGTGTACCGGAAACCGCAGCAGCTTCAGGGGCTATTGAAGCCTTCGGAAATACTCCACCGTAAGGCGCAGCCCCTCCTCCAGCGGCACGCGCGGCTCCCACGCGAGCAGTGCGCGCGCCTTGCCGATGTCCGGGCGCCGCTGCTTGGGGTCGTCCTCGGGCAGCGGCTGGAACACGATCTCCGATTGGCTTCCGGTCATGCTGCGTATTCGCGCGGCGAATTGCAGAATCGTCATCTCGCTCGGATTCCCCAAGTTCACCGGGTAGCGTTCCTCGGAGAGCATCAGCCGGCACAGCCCTTCCACCATGTCACTCACGTAGCAGAAGCTGCGCGTTTGCGAGCCATCACCGAAAACCGTGAGAGGCTGGCCGTGCAGGGCCTGGTCCAGAAACGCCGGCACCACGCGGCCATCGTCCAGCTTCATGCGCGGTCCGTAGGTATTGAAGATGCGCGCGATGTTCGTCCGCACGCCGTGCTTGCGGTGATAGGCCATGGTGATAGCTTCCGCGAAACGCTTGCTTTCGTCGTAGCAGGAACGCGGCCCCACCGGGTTCACGTTCCCCCAGTAGGTCTCCACCTGCGGATGGACCAGCGGGTCGCCGTAGCATTCCGATGTGGAAGTCAGCAAGTATCGCGCGCGTTTTTCGCGAGCCAGTTCCAGCATGCGGCGCGTCCCCATCGATCCCGCGTCCAGCGTTTCGATGGGATGCTCCAGATAGTCCTTGGGGCTGGCCGGAGAAGCCATGTGCACCACGCCATCGACGGGACCCTCGATCGACAACGGCTCCGTGATGTCCCGCTCGATAAAACGGAATCGCGGCTCGCCTTCGAGATGAGCCAGGTTGCGGCGGTTCCCCGTCAGAAAATTATCCAGGGCCACCACCTTGTGGCCGTCCGCCAGAAGACGGTCGCACATGTGCGATCCAATGAAACCCGCGGCCCCTGAGACAACGATGCGCAAGTACCCTCCGAAAAGCCCTATTCTAGCTGATATGACCGACGCGTCGTGGATGGAACGATCCGCCCTGATCGCGCTGCTGGCCGCGTCCCTGGCGCTGTTCTGGCTGCGATTTCGCAAGGTGCTTGCCGCCATCCGCGGCTCGCGCGCCACCCCCGATTTCGAGCTCGCGCCGCTGGGCCCGCGCATCCGCCAGTTTCTTTGGGAAGTGATGGCGCAAGGCAAGGTGATCGGCCAGCGGCCCCTGCCTGGGATCGCCCATGCCTTCGTCTTCTGGGGTTTCTGCGCCTTCGCACTGGTCACGCTCAATCACCTCGCGTCCCCGTTCGGCGCGCGCTTTCTCTCCGGCGAAACCGCCTTCGGAAGGTTCTATTTCGGGTTCGTGGCTGTGTGGGCCGTCGCCGTAGCGGTGGCCATCACCGGCCTGTTCATCCGCCGCTTCCTCGTGCGCCCGGTGTGGCTCGGGGAGTTGTCGCCGGAATCGGGCGTCGTCGCGCTCCTGATCTTCCTGCTGATGGCGACCTACCTATGCGGCCTGTGGCTTCCGCCAGTCACGCTCGCGGGCAAGGCCAACTGGTGGGCGCACACCCTGGCGCTGGCGATTTTTCTCCCGCTGATCCCCTGCACCAAACACCTGCACCTGGCGCTCAGCCCGGTGACGGTATTCCTGCGGCGCGCTGGTTTCAGCCGCATTCCACCGCTCGCAGGCGACGAGGATTTCGGCCTCGGCGCCGGCACGGACATCACCCGCATCGACGCCCTCCAAGCCTGCACCTGCGTGGAGTGCGGCCGTTGCACCGAGCATTGCCCCGCTTACCGCACCGGGAAGGTTCTCAACCCCAAGGAGATCATCCTCGGCCTGCGCGGCTACCTCGACCAATTCGGGCCGGCCGGCCAAGCCGCACTGCTGGGCGGGCACATTTCCGAAGAGGCCGTGTTCCAGTGCACCACCTGCGGCGCCTGCGAGTTTCAGTGTCCGGTGGGCATCCAGCACCTGCCGGTGATTGTCGGACTGCGGCGCGGCGCCGTGAACACCGGCCAGTGGCAGGACGAGCACGGCGCCCGGCTGTTCCTGAACCTCGAGCGGAACGGCAACGCCCTCGGCTTCCCCGCCGGCGAGCGCCAAAATTTCATCGAGAAGAATGGGCTGCCGATTTACGACGGCACGCAGGCGTACTGCCTGTGGCTCGGCTGCATGGGCGCATACGACCCGCAAGGCCGCGAGATCGTGCTGGCCCTGGCGCGCGTCCTGCGCCACGCGGGCGTGACGTTCGGCGTCCTCCGCAAGGAGAAATGCACCGGCGATCCGGCCCGCCGTCTGGGCAACGACTTGGCGGTCTCCCAACTCGCCGAGGCCAATATCCAAACCTTGCGCGCGGCCGGGGGCCTCCGGGGCGCCCTCTGGGCCCGGCAAGATGGTTTCCATCTGCCCGCATTGCGTGCGCACCATCGGCGCCGACTGGCGGGAGTACGGCGCCACGTTCGAGATCGAGCATCACAGCGAGCTGTTGGCCCGTTTGCCGTTGAGACAGGCCGGGGTGCCCTCCGAGAAAGTGGTCTTCCACGACCCCTGCTATCTGGGCCGATACCGCAACGTATACGACCAGCCGCGCCAGGCGATCGCGCGTTTCGCCGATGTGGTGGAACCGCGCCGCGCGCGCGAGCGTTCCTTCTGTTGCGGTGCCGGCGGTGGCCAGATGTTCCTGGGCGAGGAGAAGGGCAAGCGCATCAACGTGGAGCGCGCCGAAGAGCTGGTGGCCTCGGGCGCGCAGACGATCGGCACGGCCTGTCCGTTCTGCCAGTCGATGTTCCGCGACGCCCTCGGCGCGCTGGCGCAGGCGCCGCCGAAGCTGCTGGACATCGCGCAGATCGTGGCGGCGGGGCTGCCGGAGGAGCGGCCGAAAATCGCATCGTGACATACGGCCGCGCGATGGTATAATCGGCTCTTGGCGCAGCTTAAGCTGCGCCGGCTTCCAGCCGACCTCGAGAGCGGGCGCGTAGCTCAATTGGCAGAGCAAGTGACTCTTAATCACTAGGTTGCAGGTTCGATTCCTGCCGCGCTCACCATTAAGATCAATCGGTTGCCGGCTACTTAATTGTGGTGGGCGTCCTTGCTACAGGGACTTTCACAGGGACTGCCTCCGAGTTTTCGCGCTTCGCCCCGGCTGGCTCACGAAGTCTGATCCCGGCAACCGCGTCACGCTGCGCGGCTATCCGAATGTGGGAATAGCGCTCCAACATCGCCCGGCTCATGTGGCCCATCAGGGCGAGCATTGTAGACTCCGGGACGCCATTCTCTGCCAGTCTGGTAGCGAAGGTATGCCGGAGGTCATGAAGGCGGCAGGAAACGCCCGTATCGGCCCGCAGTTGATCCCAATAGAGCCTTCTGTTCCGCCGTGGACAACGCGCGACCCACGTCCCTGCCCAGGGGCGCGGTTCGGGCCTGGGAACCATTCTATGCAGGGCGTGGGCACAGAATTGGGCACAGTCGGCACGTCGCGTCCCAGGGCCGGTCCTTGTCATGTGGCACGCACCATCAGGAGAGGACGGGCGCGCCGTCACCGCATCGTGCCGAATCGGGCGCAGGTCTTCACGCGTGACGTCGGCGGCGCACTACGAATGCAAGCAACCCTACAGCGCCGCCTACCAGCGATAGCGTGGCCGGTTCCGGTATCGATGACTGGTACGTCACGTCGTCCATAACGAAGAAATCGGGTGAGGGGGATAATACGCCGACTTTATCGACAAGACCCGCGTAGCCGGAACCTAGGAAAGTCGGGACGTCGCTGGGTGAAAGGACGCCGGAACTCGCCATGAGGACGCCAGAGAGATAGAGATTGAACTGGACAGTTGCAAAGCTATATCCCGCAAACCAGGCACCATCGAATACAGTCGGGGCGAGGAAGCTGAACTGCCCCTCGGTCACCCAATCATAAACGCGGTCCGGAGGGGAACTCGGATTGTACGGGGGTTGATCCGAGTCATAATACTCCCACTGGCCTCCCCAGTCAATGCCTCCGTAGCCATCTGGCACCAGTGCCGAACCTATCAAGTCATCGAAGTTGACGACGACGGTACCTGCGTTAACGCCCGCCGCGAAAAATACACATAAGCTCACAATCAGAACCCAACGCTTTATCACGGAATCCTCCCGCTCCTGATTCTACCACTAGTCTTGAAATTACTATGGACAAAAACAATTTTCGAAATGAGTTTGGGCTCCAGTACTTAAGTCCTAGTAAGGGACAAAACCCTCATGCTGTGGATTTTGTAGTGGGCCTTGTCCGGACGGCAGAGAAAACATAGTATTGCAGAATTCACCGCCAATCTGCACCCCCGCAACTCCCGGCCCACCGCGACGCCCAACGCTCGGAAAGGTTCGCGTTCGTTCGGCCCGGCAGCCTAGCGGCGTCCTCCAGACACAGGGAGCGCTACAGGGACTCCAGTTCAATTTGCAGTTAGGGCGAGCAGCCACTGATGAGGATTAGCAGACCGTAACCCATTGGTGTTCAATCGGTTCGAAGTGCATTACCTTCAGAATCAGGCGTGGCGAGCGCGGCGGTTTGAGCGATTCTTAATCAGCTCCACACTGTTGTGGAGAAATGGACCGGCTTTGCCGCGGCGGCGCGCAGCCAGCAGAAGCCACAACCCGCCTGCCAGCATGACATAGGTGGACGGCTCTGGAACGGCTAGGGGCGCCACAGGCGGGGGATACGGCACGGCGGGTTTATTGAAGCCCGTCACCAAGCCGTATCCCGCAGTCCCAGTCCCATAATCGTACATGCGGCTGAACACGCCATTGGCGTCTCCGTTCCGCGCATCCAGATACACGGTACAACAATTACCGGACGAGACGAAGATGTCCAACAGCAGATTACCGTTTAGCGGATTGTAGCTGAAGGGCGCACCACTGACTGTGAACGATGGGAAAGCGGAGCCGCCTCCAGCGAAAACCGCAAATAAGGCGTCGTCAGCACCGACGTTGTTAGCCATGTTGGAGTCCAACCCATCTACGGGCGCGGATGTCGTCGAAAGATAGAACGTGTAGGTACCGGGTGCTATGGTGCCAGCAAAAGGCTGCATGTTGTAGAACGTGATGTCGCTGATGGTGAGCGGTCCGGAGAAGTCTGAAGCAGCGTAGACTTGCTGATACCGGGTTCCATAAGCGCAGCCGAACGGAAAACAATTTCCGCCTGGGTCGGGTGGCAGTCCAACGATAGGTCCTGCCTGGGCTCCAAGGCAGACCAATAGACATGCAATGATTCCGAAGAGCATCTTCCTCGTCATCGTCGTGTCTCCTGCTTCTAAAATCGCCATTAAGATGGCTCAGTTATTTTGCGCTGATCCAAGTGTCAGATCAAGCAGTTTCTAGCGCCCGAAACCCGTGATTTTTTCTACAGCAGCTACTTCAGGGCGGCTGGCTCGCTGTTCGCTCTGCGAGATGCCGTCCTGTCCCGAAGCTTGATAGACGAATTGAGCGTGTGCAGCGGCACACCTCCGGATGATCCGGTGACCAGAGCGTACACGGCACAGCAGGTGCTTCCCCCTCAGTTGGACATGGTGCGGCAACTGGTGAAGGGACTCGCGAAACGGACGTGGCAGCAGGTCAGGATCGTCTCGCAGGATACCCTGGCATCCATCGATAGCGTGGTGAACGATCTCGCCAGGATGCCGGGAAGCCGCATGTTGCTTCTGGTCTCTTCCGGATTCCTGGCGGGAACCCTCGAACGCGAACAGGATCAGGTGATCAACCACGCGCTCCGCGCCGGCGTGGTCATTAACGCCCTGGATGCGAAAGGGCTGTACGCGGAGGCGCCCGTGCGGCCCTTCGAGAGCGGGACGGCCGGCGCATGCAGAGGCCGACCTTTGTCACGGCCCTGGTGGACGCGCATGGCAGTCTGGTCGCGGCCAAGGAAGGCGCCATGGACATGGCGCTCGCGGACGAATCGTACACGCGGTTCTCGGCCATCGGCATCAATCTCGTCGGTTCCCTGGAAGCGTCTCCAGGCGGGTACCGGCTGCGCGCCGTGTTGCAGGATGGTGTGGAAGGCAAAACGTCGAGCCTGACGCAAGCCGTCGAAGTCCGCTGAGCAGCAGTCCTACCGCTGCACTCTTCCCGATCCCCCGCTCTTCAGCAGCGCGTTCGCCTCGTCCACGGTGAGGCGATTGAAGTCGCCGGGAATGGAGTGCTTCAGGCAGCTCGCCGCCACCGCGAACTCCAGCGCCTCCTGGTGCGTCGCCAGTTCCAGGAAACCGTAAATCAGGCCCCCGGCGAAGCTGTCGCCGCCGCCCACGCGGTCCACAATGTGCGTGATGTCGTAATGGCGGCTCACCAGAAATCCCTGGCGGTCGTTCAGGCACGCCGACCAGCCGTTGTGCGATGCGCTCCATGATTCCCGCAGCGTGATGGCAATGGCCTTCAGGTTGGCGTACTCCTCCAGCACCTTGCCCGTCAGCTTCTCGTACTGCGCGCGGTCGAGCGAGCCCGAGTGCACGTCCACTTCGGCCTGGATGCCCAGCGTCATTTGCACGTCTTCTTCGTTGGCAATCGCGATATCCACGTATTGCACCAGCTCGCGCATCACCTCCACGGCCGGCTTTCCCCACTTCCACAGATTCTTGCGATAGTTCAGGTCGCAGGAGACCGTCAGGCCTTTCTCCCGCGCCTGGCGCACCGATTCGAGCGCCAGGTCGGCGGCCGAGCCGCTGATCGCCGGCGTGATGCCGGTGATGTGAAACCAGCCCGCGTCCTGGAACACGCGGCCCCAGTCGATATCGCCCGGCTTGGCGAGCGCGATGGCGCTCTGGCCGCGGTCGTAGACTACTTTCGAGGGACGCTGGTTGGCGCCGGCCTCCAGGTAGTAGATGCCCACGCGCCCCTTGCCGCGTACGATCCTCGAGGTGTCCACGCCCAGCCGCCGCAACTCCCCGATGGCGGCGTCCGCAATGGGATGCTTGTCCGGCAGCACGGTCACGTACGCCGACGGCAGGCCGAATGACGCCAGCGCAACCGCCACGTTGGCCTCCCCACCGCCGAAAGTGGCCACGAATTGGGGGCTCTGCAAGAACCGCTCGAAACCCGGCGGCGCGAGCCGCAACATGATCTCACCGAAGCTTACGATCGTTTTTGTCATAGAACCCGATCCGAAATATCCGTTTTAGCACACCGCCTGTCGATAGCCGGCGCCCAACGTGGCGGCCAACAATCTGACTCCCAATGTTCAGTAACGTTTGACACAGAGACTGGAGCGGACCTGGACCGGCCTCCGGTTCTCAGACCGCGCGAAGTCTTCACTTGCCCCGCAGGCGAAACGTCAGCCCGGCAATCGCCGTCAGTGGATACCCGGGAGTGCCATGTATGCGCCAAACCGCGGGCGCCAGCGGAGTGACGCGGGACTCGAAGTAGTTCTGGGTTTCGTAGTAATCGCGGTTGGTCAGGTTGTCCAGGCTCAGGTTGAATTCGATTCCCCGGCGGATCGCCCTCGCCAGGCCCAGGTCGAACACGGTGTGCCCGGACGCCACAATCGAAGGGTCGTCGCCATCCAGCCGGTAGTGGTTGATGGCCCGCATGCGCAGCGACCCGCTCCATCCATGCCACCCCGCCAGCGTCAGCGCGGCGTTGGCCACGAAGTGAGGCGCGCTATCCACGTAGACGCGGTGGTCGCCTCCCTTAAAAAACGCATTGCCGATTTTGGTCAGCCCGCCATTCAGCGCCAGATGACGCGTCAGGGAGACGGAGAGCTTGGCTTCATAGCCATAGGCGCGGCTGGGACCCTTGAATTCGAAACTGCCGTCATCGGGAATGTAGACCATCTCGTTGGAGTGGTCGATCAGGAACACATCCGTCGTGACGCCGAGGCGTCCGAAATTGGAAGAGGCTCCGGCCTGGTAGAAATCCGTGGTGGCGAGACGCGGTTCTTCGGGATGCTGCACCACGCCGCGCGCGTCAATGCTGTTAATGCCGCGGCCATAGTTCACATGCCAGGTCAGCGGAACCGAATGGGAGGGCGTATAAGCGATGGATCCCTTGCCCTGCCAGCGGCCGGCCCACTGGAGACCGCTCTGCGCCGGCACAATCAGGTCGCGGACGTCGTAGCGAAACTCGTCGTAACGAACGCCGGCGCCCAGCAGCAGCCGGCCGCGCCAGAAACTCAGGTTCTCCTGCACATAGCCCGCGGTGTTGGTAACGTGCGCGTGGGCGCGCGTGGTGACGCCGGTGGGTGTCCGTCCTACGCGCGGGTAAAGACCGACGTTGATTTCGCTGTCGTGATAATTGGCTCCGCCAACCAGCATGGCCGTGATTCCCCTTAGCTTGTGGGGACGCGTGTACTGCGCGTTCGCGCCCTGCTCCAGGCGGGAGTCATGTTGCTGGAAGGCGTCGCCATCGACGGGGTCGAACAGGCGAAACGTGAAGTTGGAGTAGAGATCGAAGAGCGAGCGCGAGAGGTACCCGTCGGCCCGCAACGTGCCGGCATCGTGGAAGGTCTTGCTGTAGTAAGCCGACAAGGTGCCCAGTACAACGCGCCCGCCATCGGTGGGATCGATGTACCCGAAGCGGTCGAGGAGGCCGGCGGCCACCAGGTCGAGCGGAATCTGGCCGGAAGAATAAAAATTGTTGCGGCCGAAGAGAAACCGGAAACCGAGTCTCTCGTCCTGGCCGAGCGTCTTGGTGAAGTTGGCGTTCACATTGTCGCGGCGGTAGCGGAGGGGATTCTGGAACGGGCCGTCGGTATAAGATGCGTCATAGGCGAAGTAAGAGTCAGTGGTCGAGACATCCGGGCTGTAAGCCAGAAAGGCGCGGCCGGTATCGAAGTTACCGCCCTCCGCGCGCAGCGTGAGCACGTCCGGCAGCGACTCCCGCTGGCGTATCTGCACCACGCCCAGGCCGCTGAAATCGCCGTACTCCGCGCTGAAAGGGCCGTTAATAATGGTGACTTCCTGGATTAATTCGGGACTTAGCGCCTTCAACGAGCCCAGGTAGCCCTGTCCGTGCCCTTGCGTTCCCTGGTTCTGCTGTACGTCGTCCACCAGGACCTTCAAGCCGCCGTTCACTCCGCCGTGATCGAGATTGAAACCGAAACGGCGAAACTCGAGCGATTTGCCGCCGCCTTCGTGCTGGCCCGCGTCGATGCCCGCGTCGAGCTGTTGGAACACCTGGTCGTCGCGCGTGAACAGCGTGCGATTGAACACTTCGGCATTGCGCAAATCCAGGGCAGGTTCGGTGGTCTTGGCGGTAATCACGATGCTGGACTTCTGCGCGGCAACTTTTTCGAACCGCAGGTCGAGCCTCGTCATCTCGCCCGCAGCGATATCGGCCTTCCCCACGGCCGGAGCGAAGCCCGGCGCTTGAATCGTCAGATCGTAAGCGCCGGGCGGAACGGCGAATCCGTACCGTCCCTGTCCGTCGGTGGTCGTGCTGGCGACCACGGCGCCCGAGGACGCCAGCCGCAGTTCGACCGCCGCGCCGGGCACAACTTCTCCGGAAGGGTCCAATACCCGGCCCGAAACTCCGGTTTCGGCGAAACCGGGCAGCGCCGCCGCCAGAAGCAACATGTAAATTCGCATGGTGCGTAGCACGTCTCGAAAAATAATAGCACGATGCGCGGCGCAATACAATGGGGCCATGACCGGAAAGCAGCGCATCCTCGCCGCATTTCACGGTCAGCAGGTTGCACGATTGCGAGAGCCAATGACGGCCCGGGGAAAACTAGAACAACTACTCGCGAAACTCATCGCGGAAGGCAAAGCCGTACTGAAAACAAAGTGGCAACCCGGCGGGAACTGGTTGGGTGGCCCGCCAACCTATGTAGATCTGGCAGAGTTCACGAAATGGCGAGCCCGATGCAAATTGCTAGCTTCGCTGTTAGGCCGTGTGGGAGGTTCTTGGGAGGCTGAACTTACCGCAGATTGGGAAAACAGGATCGAGAACGCAATTAAGACGCAGGGTACGCTGGAGGCGATTGAGCTGTCGGCCGCGGAAGGTGTACTGCTCGAACTACATGACCTTATACTCGCCGATGCCTTCGCAAACCTTGTCGATCAAGCCGAATACCTGCTAGATCAGGGGTACTTTCTCGCGTCGGGGGTTATCTTGCGCGCGGTTCTCGAGGAACGACTTCGCCGACTTGCCGATTGCCACACAATTGAATTCACGAAACCCAAGCCGACCTTGAACGACTACAACACCGAGCTCTACAAGGCCTCCGTATACGACAAGCTCACTTTCAAGGATGTTGACGCACTTTCTGCAATCGGCAACGATGCGGCGCACAATAGCGCGACCCTATCGGTCGCGGACGTGTCCAGGATGCGAGAAGGAGTTGTCAGAATTCTGCAGAAGTTCTCAAACTGAGGGTTCCCATAGAGAACCTGCGCCGCCACCTCAAGGCTGAAGCAAAGGCCGCCAGAACATGACGCCTCTCATGCTCGTCGCCGCGACGTATTGGCGCTTGGCTGGTTAGCGTCCTACTTGTTGAGGTGGACCCACAAGAGTTCGGCGGCGCAGCGAGGTCTTACGGCGATACGATAGAGCAGGATGCATTTTGAGGTCGTTGGCGACATCTCCGAAGTCGAGACTATCGCCACAGGGCGCGGCATCCGAAGGCTCGCGTTCCTGCGCAAACGCTATGGCGGGCGGCTTTGGCGCAAACGGAAGGGTATTGCAACAGTTCGCCTTTTGGCCAGCGGCTCGATTCGGCTGGCTGAAGTACACTGGTATGAAGCCCACGGCGTCGGGCGGACGGGTATGAAGATCAAGCGGTTCCTGGACTCGAAATCATGAGAGTTGAGAAGCCACAACCAAGGTTCGTGCTGTGCATCCGCAGCGAGGGTTCGGACGATTTAGAACCCCGGAAGGTGTATCGGGTCCTGCCCGACCGGGCAGCCGCGCGGGAAAGCCTTGTCCGAGTGATCGATGAATTGGGGGAAGACTACCTCTATCCGGCTGAGTACTTCGTGCCGGTGAGGCTTCCGGTAGGCATAGCGCGCGAGGCCCTGTGGCCTCCTAATGAGGAGTCGCGGCCGGCGGCGCAAAGGCTGCGGCGCGGCTGAGCGGGCCTACGGTTCCTGAATGCGATTGCCGTTCAGGAACACGGCGTCCTTGGCGACATCGCCGGCAATATCGACCGCCTTACGCGCGTTGCCCAAGTCGTTGCCCATCACGCTAGTCCGCTCGCTCTGGCTGCCCGACACTTCCATCCACGTCTGGATTCGTCCGGGTGCGCGGCAGCCGTGCACGAAGGCATCTTTCACCTGCTTCAGGCGCACTGAAGGCTCGCCGTCGGGCGCGCCCACGAAAGCCGATCCCGCTAACTCAAGACCTTCCACATCGTCACACACCAGCGCCGGGCGCTCGTCGTCCTGGAGGCAGCTTGTCTCGATGTTGCGCAGGCTCAGGCCCTTCACGTGGCGGCAATAGAATCCGTACGCCGGCAGCGTGCCGAACATGCTGTGCTCGGGATACTTGTCGGCGTTCTCGGGGACCTCGCGGCGGGCGTCCGCCGGCTGGCCGCCTCCGGCAAACGTCAGCCGCAGGTTTTCCAGAACGACGTTTTCAATGGCATGACCGGGAAGGCCCGCAATCGCGCATCCCACGCCGCCGGCGCCCACGGCCTGCACGTTGGTGATTACAACGTTGCGTAGCTTTCCCACCGGCGGGCGCGCGCCCCCCTCGGTGAACGGCCGTGCGCGGTCGCCGAGACGAATGAACACCGGCGTCGCCACCCCGTTCATGACGATATTGGAAATGTTGACCCGGTCGAGCACCCCGCCGTCCACCATTTCCAGCGCAATGCCGGCCAGGCGGGTGTCGTAAATGGTGCAGTTCGAGATGGCGATGTTTTCGAAGCCGCCATTCGACTCGGTGCCCAGCTTGAGAGCGTTGCACGCCGTGCTCAACACACAGTTGGTGACGACCACATCCTTCGAGGGCCGGTCCGCGGTGGCCTTCAACACGATGGCGTCGTCGCCGGAAGTGATTTCGCAATCCGAGATGCGGACGCGCTGGCTGCCATCGATGTCGATGCCGTCGTTGTCGCCGTTCACGCGGCTATGGACGCTGATGCCGCGGATCTCCACTTCTTCGCAGGCCAGATAGTGCTGCACCCACATGGGCGAATCCTTGATGCCGACATCCGTCACCGAGACATTGCGGCAGCTCACGAAACGCATCATATATGGCCGCACCTTGTACGGACCCTTGAAGGCGGCGCCCTGCCCGTCGATCACGCCGCGCCCGCGTATGCCGATGTCCTGCAAGCCTTCCGCGTAAATGAGGCTCTTCTCCGTGTACGTGTCAGTGAAAGAGCGCAAAGCGGGGACCAAAGACGGATAGTCCTGCAGGTTCTTGCTGCCGAGCAGCACCGCGCCCGCGTCCAGATCGAGCGTCACGCGGCTCTTCAGCACGATGGTTCCGGAGAGGTAAGCGCCCGCCGGAAACAAGACCGTTCCTCCGCCCGCCCGCGCGCAGGCATCGACGGCATCCTGGATCGCCTTGGTGTCGAGGTGTGTGGCCGTCGCCGGCAGCGCCCTGGTCGCGGACGTTGAAGTCCGCTCTCCCGGCGGCCGCGGCCGCCGCCCCAGAGACCAGCCCCAGCACGAAGCGGCGGCGCAATGGATCGTTTCGCATAGCAGACTCCTTATTGAGATAATACAGGGAACGCACTTATGGCTGAACTCGAGATGCATCACGAAGGTGGGCACTCTGTCGATTCGGCGGGACAACGCGTCGGCGTCCTGGCGGCCCTGCTGGCGGTGGCTTTGACCATCGTCACGATTGCATCGCACCGCACCCACACGGAGGCCATCATGCAGAAATCCTCGGCCAACGACGCGTGGGCGCACTACCAGTCCACCCGTGTGAAGTTTCACAACCTGGAGCTCGGCGAGAGCCTCATCGGCGCACTCGGCGCCAAGGGCGATGCCACCGAAAAATTGGTCGCCCAGTACGCCGCGCAAGAGAAAGACTATGAAGCGCGCGGCAAGAAGATCCAGGAATAAGCGGAGCGTGACGACCATGCGGCCGAAGCCGCCGAACACCGCGCCCTGCGCTACGACTTGGGCGAGGGGCTGCTCGAAATCGCCCTGGTTCTGAGCTCGTTGTACTTCATCTCGCGCAAGCGCTTCTTCCCCGTAATCGGAATCGTGGCCGGAATGGCTGGAGCGGCAATCGCCGTCACCGGCCTGTTGGTGTGATATGCCGTTGGTGGGGCATGCTTTAGCTTGCCCAGCTCGGCTGCATTCCCAGTTCCATGAGTAACTGCGCGGCCCGGCGAAGGGTGTATCATACCGTCGAGGAGGCCCCACGATGCCCAAAGTAGCGGTTCGTTATACGGATTACTTCGCTCAAACCATGCGCCGCATGCGCGAGGATGGGCTCCTGCTGGTGACCGCCGGCGCGGACGGCAAGCCCAACGTCATGACCATCGGCTGGGGAACCATCGGCTCCATCTGGTCGCGGCCGGTCTTTCTGGTGCTGGTGCGGCCTTCGCGCTACTCCTACACCCGCCTGGAGGAGACCGCCGGCGATTTCACGGTCAACGTCGCGCCCCGCGAGCTGGCCGAAGCCGTGGCCCACTGCGGCACGGTGTCCGGCAGAGATCACGACAAGTTCGTGGAAAAACACCTGACGCCGGTTCGGAGCCGGCAGGTGCACGCTCCCATTATCAAGGAATGCGTGATCCACTACGAGTGCCGGACGCTTCATCGTAACGACCTCGCGCCCGACACGCTGGCACAGGCCGTGCAAGACGAATTCTACGCCCAGGGAGATTATCACCGGGTTTATTTCGGCGAGATCGTGGCGGTCTATGCGGATGAAGACGCGGCCAAGCGCCTCTGAAGCCGGGATGGGGTTGGGCCGGGACAACGCAGCTGGTGCCAAACACGGTTCACTCAACGGTTGAGGTAGTGTCCCATCGGTCTACCCCGGCATCCGAAAAGCGACGCCGCGTGCTATGCTCTCCCAGCTCGCGCCGATCGCTCCCGGGAATCTTCCGCCCGGTTCGGCGCGGCTAACGCCTACCTGGGCATGAATGTGGGGCAGACCATCGCGGCCACCATTCCGGCCGCCGTCATTGCCATCGCAACCGCCCCCCTCTCCGCCCGTGATACCATCCCCCTTTATGCCGGACGCGAAGCATCCCGCCGATCCACCCGAAATGACGTTGAAGGCCGTGGGGCTGGGCCTCGTGCTGGCGCTGGTCTTCGGCGCGGCGAACGCCTACCTGGGCATGAAGGCGGGGCAGACTATCGCGGCCACTATTCCGGCTGCCGTCATCGCCATTGCCGTGTTCCGCATCTGGGGCGGCGGGATTCTCGAGCAGAATATCACGCGCACGGCGGCCTCAGTGGGGGAAGCGCTAGTCGCCGGCGCCATCTTCACCATCCCCGCGTTCATGATGGTCGAGATCGACGGGAAACATTTGTGGGCCGACCTGCGGACGCACTACTGGCAATCCATGGCGATTCTGCTGGTGGGCGGGCTGATCGGCGTCTTCTTCATCATCGTGCTGCGCCGGCCGCTGTGCGTGGAAAGCGGCCTGCCGTTTCCGGAGAGCGTGGCCAGCGCCGAAGTGGTCAAGGCCGGCGCCGAGGGCAGCGACGCGCCCAAGTACGTGTTCGGCGCCATGGGGTTCGCCGGGCTGCTGCAAATCCTGAAGACCGACAAGGGCCTGCAAATCTTCCGCGAGTACGTGGAAGGGTTTCTCGCCTTTCCGAAATCTGTGGTGCACCATTTCGATTTCGAAAAGAAGGCCATCGGCGACGTGGTCCACACCGGCGGCATCTACTGGTCCACGCCCAACCTCTCGCCCGCGCTGATCGGCATCGGCTACATCATCGGGCCGGAGCTTTCGGCAGTCAACGCATCGGGCGGCGTACTGGCGTGGTGGATTCTCATCCCGCTGCTGCTGTTCTTCGATCCCGACCTGCCGCACCGTTTGGGCGCCGGGCACAACGCGGGCTGGGACGTGCTTTCGTTCTCGGTCTGGTACAACATTGTGCGGCCCATCGCCGTGGGCACCATGCTGGTGGGCGCGTGCCACACGCTGTTCTCGATGCGCGGCTCCATCGTCGAATCCATCGCCGGCGCGCTGGGCGCATCGGCCAAAGCGGCGCACGAAGGCCGCCACCTGGAGCGCACCGACCGCGACATCCCATTCCAATGGCTGGCGATTGGAACCGCGGTGCTGGTGGTAGCGGTCACCGTCATCTACTACACGTTTACGGGGAGCTGGCTGGCGGCCATTATTGCCGCCGCCATCATGGGGGTGGCGGGTTTCCTGCTTTCTGCCGTGGGCGGATACCTGGTGGGGCTGGTGGGCAGCTCTAACCAGCCGCTTTCGGGGCTGACGCTCTCGGCGCTGGTGCTCTCCGCGCTGGTGATGCTGGCCATCGGCGCCAAGGGGATGAGCGGCGTGGCGGCGGTGCTGGGAGTGGCCAGCGTGGTGGCCTGCGCCTGCTCGGTATCCGGGTCGCTGATTCAAGATCTGAAGGCCGGCCAACTGCTCGGCGGCACGCCCTGGAAAATGCAGGTGGTGGAGATCGTGTCCGTCATTGTGCTCTCGTTGTTTCTGATGTTCCCCATTGTGGCGCTGCACGAGGCCAACCTGGCGACGGGCGGCATTGGCGGGCGCGCGCTTCCGGCGCCGCAGGCCGGCCTGATGGCGCAGTTGGCCAAGGGCATCGTGGGCGGGCAGATGGCGTGGGGGCTGATCGCGATCGGCGCGGCTTTCGGAATCGCGCTGATCATGTGCGGAGCGCGTTCCCCGATGCTCGTCGCGGTGGGCATGTACCTGCCGTTCGACACGGTTTCGGCAATCTTCGTGGGCGGCATTTTGAAGTGGGTGGCCGACCAGATCACGGCACGGCGCGCGCCGGAGATGCGCGCGAAAATCGAAGAGAAGGGCACGCTGCTGGCATCCGGGCTGATCGCGGGTGAAGCCATAGTGGGCATTTTGCTGGCGGTGACGTTTTTGTCGGGCATCAGCTCGTTCACCAAGCTGCTGACCGGCGCCGACGAATTCAGCTTCTATCCGGCGCTGGGCGGATGGCTGTCGCTGGCGGGATTTGCGGCGGTGGCGTGGGTGCTGATCCGAATTCCCATGGGCCATCGAGGAGCCAAATGAACGGGAAGAAATTTCTTGCGGCCGTTTTCGCGGCCATGGTGGCCTCCGGCGCGGCGGCGCAGATCCAGCCGAAAGTCACGGCCAACGATTTGAAAGCCGACGTTTCCTTTCTCGCATCCGACGCGCTGGAGGGCCGCGGCACGCCCTCGAAGGGCCTCGATATCGCAGCCGAATACATCGCCGCGGAGTTTCGCCGCGCGGGCCTGGAGCCGGCCGGCGATGACGGCTACTTCCAGACCGCGGACTTCATTTCCGTCAGCAGAAACCCGGAGGGAGTGGAGCTGACGCTCGAGATTGACGGCCGGAAGATCAAGGTAGACCGGAGCTCGATGGCAGTCATGGAGCCCGGGGCGGTGAATCTGGAGAATGCGCCCATGGTGGTCATGACAGATGCATCACAAGACACGGGCGGCAAGCCCGTGCTGGTCAACTCTCCTCGCACGCGGTCCTGGGGCAACGGCCGCCCGCCGCTGGTTGTCCTGATGGCGCAGTCGCCTGGCGGAAGGATGGGCGGAGCACCGGCCTTGCGCCCTGTCTCGTCGCAGGCGGCCTCGCCGGTTCTAATGGTGTGGGATGCCGCCGCGCGCGAAGCTCTGGCCGCTGGCGCGACGGACATCAAGGTTTCGGCGCACATTCCGGCGCCGGTTGCGCAGCAGCCCGTCAAGCTGCGCAACGTGATCGGCGTGCTGCGCGGCTCCGACCCGGCGCTGAAAGACACCTACCTGGTGCTCACCGCGCACTACGATCACCTGGGCGTTCGGGGCACCGGCGAAGGCGACCACATCTACAACGGCGCCAACGATGACGCCAGCGGCACGTCGTCCGTGGTCGAGATTGCCAAGGCGATCGCCGCGCTCGCCCAGAGGCCTCGGCGCAGCATCGTCTTCCTGACGCTGTTCGGCGAGGAGCTGGGCGAGCTGGGCTCGCGCTACTATTGCCAGCACCCCGTATTCCCGCTGGCGAAGACCGTCGCCGATATCAACCTGGAGCAGCTTGGCCGCACGGACGACACCGAGGGACCGCGCCTGCTCCAGTTCAATCTGACGGGCTTCGACTACAGCGACATCGCCGCGTTCCTGAGCAAGGCCGGCGAGGAAACCGGCATCCGGGCGGTGAAGCACGAACAGAACAGCGATTCGTTTTTCGGCCGCAGCGACAACGCCGCCTTCGCCGACGCCGGCGTTCCATCGACCACGCTTTCGGTCAGTTACATCTTTCCGGACTATCACCGTCCCGGCGACGAGTGGCCCAAGCTGGATTACGACAACATGACCCAGGTTGACGACGCGGTGGCGTTGGGCGTTTTCCGCATTGCAAATAGCACCGAAGCCCCGCAGTGGAACAAGGACAATCCCAAGACCGCCCGCTACGTCGAAGCCCGCGAAAAACAGTGAGCGGGCGCGGCTTGCCCGCGCCAGGGGCGAACCGGGCCCGGCGAAAGGGGATTACAATCGCAGTGTGAGCCTGAGAGCTAATCCTTGACCACCATCCGAGATAAGAGCGTCCTG
This sequence comes from Bryobacterales bacterium, assembly GCA_963768385.1. Classification (GTDB taxonomy): domain Bacteria; phylum Acidobacteriota; class Terriglobia; order Bryobacterales; family Bryobacteraceae; genus Fen-178. Next base: position 12,063 of record CAVYHQ010000006.1, on the reverse strand, counting down.
ATCACCGGCGCCGGCCGGGGCATTGGAAAGCGATTGGCCATGGGCTTCGCCCAGGCGGGTGCGCGCGTGGGATTGCTGGCGCGCAGCCAGACCGAGCTGGACCTCGCCAAGCTGGAAATCGAGCACGCCGGAGGCAATGCCCTCCGCCTCCGCGCCGACGTGCGCGACCTGGAGCAGATGACGGCCGCGGTGGACCGCATGCGGGCCGTGTTCGGCTCGCTCGATGTGCTGGTCGCCGCGGCGGCGGTTCAAGGGCCTATCGGGCCGCTGCTCTCGACCAGGCCCAAGGTGTGGAATGAAACCATCGAGGTTAACCTGATCGGCACGGTGAATTCATGCCGCGTGGCGCTGCCCCCGATGATTGAGAAGCGCTCCGGCAAGATCATCCTGATCGTGGGCGGCGGGTCGAGCCATGCGCGCGCCAATTTCGGCGCCTACGCGGCATCCAAGGCCGCCGTCGCGCGTTTTGCCGAGTGCCTGGCCGACGAGGTGCGCGACCACAACGTGCAGGTGAACTCGATCTCGCCGGGAGGCGCCTACACCCACATGACCGATGAGATCCTGCACGCCGGCGAGGAACGGGCCGGGCGCAGGGAAATCGAAGAAGCCGAGCAGGTGCGCATCACCGGCGGCGTGGCTCCGGAGAAGCAGATTCAACTGGCGCTCTTCCTGGCTTCGGAGCGCTCCAACCACGTCAGCGGCAAGCTGATCCACGTCAGCGACGATTGGAAGCGCCTGGAGCACGACAACATGAAGCCGGAACTGTACACCCTGCGCCGAGTACAGAAGATTTAAGCTGGCCGCAGGCGGCGTATATGTCCAGGCCGCGCGGTGTGCGAATGAAGCAGGCGAGCGAGCGGCGGACAATCTGCTGGAAGCTCAAAACGCGCTCCGGGGTGGGCGTCTGGTACGGAATCTCCGGCCCCGGGTTGAGCGCAATCAGATTCAGTTTCGCATTCAGGTTCGCCAGGAGCTTCACCACGCGGCGCGCGTCGGCATCCGTGTCGTTCACGTCTTTCAGCAGCACATATTCGAAGGACAGCTTCTCCCAAGGGCGCAACGGATAGGCCCGGCACGCCTCCATCAATTCCTTCAGGTGGTATTTGCGCGTGATGGGCATCAGTTCCCGCCGCATCTCCTCGGTGGAGGCATTGAGAGAAACGGCCAGCCGGGGCCGCACCGGCTCGCGCCCCAGCTCGGCGATGCGCGGAGTGATTCCCGCGGTGGAAACCGTAATGCGGCGCGGTGACAATCCGAAACCGGCGGGGTCGAGCAGAAGGCGCGTGGCCTTGATGACGTTCTCGAGGTTGAGCAGCGGCTCGCCCTGCCCCATCATCACAATGTTGAGCCGCGCAGCCTGTTTTTCCCGCGCCGCCACCAGCACTTGCCCTACGATCTCTCCGGCCGTCAGGTTGCGCTCCAGGCCCAGCAGCGCCGTCATGCAGAACTTGCAGTCCACCGGGCAGCCTACCTGGCTCGAGATGCAGACGGTATCGCGCCGGCCCTCCGGCATGAGGACGGTTTCGACGGTGCGGCCGTCTTCCAGACGCAGCAGGTACCGCCGTGTGCCGTCGGCGGATTCATAGCGCCGCGCGATTTCGGGCAGCCCCATGGAATGCCGCTTCGCAAGGTCTTGGCGCAGACCGGCCGGAAGCGTGGAGACCTGCGCCAGGCCGGACGCTTGCCCGCGGTAGATCGCCTCGTAGAGCTGCCTGGCCCGGTACCCTGGCTGGCCCGGGCCCAGAGCCTCGCGCAGATCGGCAAGGTCCATACCCACAAGCGGTTGGGACATTCAATTATCATGTTACAAAGGAAGGAATCCCGTGCGGGACGTCGAGGCTGCCACGCTGGCCAACGGCATGCGTGTGATCACGGAAACCATGCCCCACGTGCGCTCCGTATCCGTGGGGGTGTGGCTGGGCGCCGGCTCGCGCCGTGAAACGCCGGAGGAGAACGGCATTTCGCACTTTATCGAGCACATGCTGTTCAAGGGCACCACGCACCGCACGGCCGAACAGATCGCGCGCTCGGTGGATTCCATCGGCGGCAACCTGGACGCTTTCACCGCCAAAGAGCTGGTGAGCTTCAACACCAAGGTGCTCGACGAGCACCTCTCGCTGGCCTTCGACGTTCTGGCGGACCTGGTGCTCCACCCGCTCTTCCGCGAAGAAGACGTCGAGAAGGAAAAGGGCGTCATCCTGGAAGAGATCAAGATGGAGAACGACAGCCCCGACTACCTGGTCCACGAGATTTTTTCCGCCAACTTCTGGAAGGACCACGCGCTGGGAAAGTCGATCCTGGGCACGCGCGAGACCGTCAAGCGCTTCAGCCGCGGTACCATTCAGGCTTACTATGCCTCCGTCTACACGCCCTCCAACCTGGTGGTGACGGCTGCCGGCAACCTCACCCACGACCGCCTGGTGGCGCTGGTGCGGGAGCACTTCGAGACGCTCCCGCCGGGCGCTGCGGCGCCGCCGGACAGCGTTCCCAGCACCCACGCGCGCATCGCTCTGCGGCACAAGAAGACGCTCGAGCAGGTGCATCTTTGCCTGGGTGTGCCGTCCTACCCCATGCCGCATGAGCAGCGCTTCGCCTGTTATGTGCTCAACACGCTGCTGGGCGGCGGCATGAGTTCGCGGCTGTTTCAGAACATCCGCGAACGCCAGGGCCTGGCCTACGCCGTCTTCTCCGAATTAAGCCCCTATCGCGACACGGGCTGCATGTCCGTCTATGCCGGAACGTCGATTGAATCGGCCCGCAAGGTGGTGCACTCGATTACCGGCGAGTTTCGCCGCCTCAAGGAGGAGCCTGTGGGCGAGGAAGAACTGCGCCGGGCCAAGGACCATCTGAAAGGCTCGCTGATGCTGAGCCTGGAATCCACCGGCAGCCGCATGTCGAACCTGGCGCGCCAGGAGATGTATTTCGGCCGTTTCTTCAGCCTGGACGAAGTCTTGGAGAGCATTGAAACGGTGAGTGCCGGCGACATCCAGAAGATCGCGCGGACGTTCTTCGATGCCCGGCAGATCGCCCTCACGGTGCTGGGCAACCTCGAGAATTTCAAGATTGGCCGGGAAGACCTGGTCTGCTGAATACTTGCGCCTCGAACACCGACAGCCGTGCCTTGGGGTCGCGCCAGGCGCGCGGCCCGAGCATGCTCTTGCGCGCGAGCGCCTGCCAGAACGTCTCGGTGGTCCACTCATGGTTCGCGGCCACTTGCGGCAGCAGAAGCCCGGAGTGGCCGCCCAGTTTGAGGAACGCGCCATGAACACCCAGGCGGAACTGCTCCACTCCGCGTATGCGGCGGAACGGCGTGAGCACGGAAATTTCGATATCGATGGGTCCCGGGACGGTGGCGGCCGGCCGGAAGCGCGGATCTTCCAGCGCCGCCGCCAGCGCCAGATCCGCCGCTTCCTCGGCCAGCGGCTTGCGGCCCTGGCAGTTTCCCAGGCAACCGAGCAGTTCCTCGACCTGGTGCAGGCTCACGAAACAGCCGCGCCGCGCCTGTAGTGCATCGGAGCCGCCGCGCGCCGGGATGGCCTGGCGCTCGCCGGTCTGCCGCAATCGTCGCAGGGTTTCTTCGGCGCTATCGAGCAGCGCCTCGCGGTCCGGGGCATCCAGATCGAAGGCGGCCCGCCGGAAGTATCCCAAGGCCGCATAGCTTACCGAATGCCGGTAATCCCCCGTCAGGTCTCCGGACGTTTCGTAATCCAGCGTCGCCTGGTAGATTTCATCGCCGCCCAGCAACTGCATCACATCGAGCAGCAGAGAGATGGGGCCGGAGCCGCAGACGGTGGCGTCGCGTTCCTCCAGCGTTTCCAGGAACAGCGAAGAATCCAGGCTGCCGGCGGCCTCGGCGCACGCGAAATCCAACTCCCGCAGATGGAAAGCGACGGCGCTGTCGGCGGGAAATGGCACGTAGCCGAAGCCGCGGCCATAGTGCGTGAAGTCGGACGATGCCAGCAAAACCACGCCGGGCTGCCATGCCGCCGCCAGCCGTTCGGCGGCCGCGCGCCGCTCTTCCGCGTCCGTGCGGCCCACGTACACCGGGGTCACTCGCGCGTGGGGGACGGCTCTTTGCAGAAAAGGCAACTGAATCTCGAAGGAGTGGTCGCAGACCCGGCTTTCCGCGATCCGTGCGAACCCCGCGGCAAACTCCCGGTCGATGGGGACTTCGCCCAACGGAGTCGCGATCGCCTCCACGTCCGGAACCGCCATCCCTTCGAGGCCGCCGTGGTGCGGAAAGGCCAGCACCACGATCCGCTCCGGCTTCTGCTGTTCGAGCGAGCGGTATACCGCGGCGGCCACGGTCCCCGAATATTGCGGTCCCGCATGGGGCATGACGTAGCCCAGACCGTCGGGGAAAAGGAACGGGCCGGTGCGCTGGCGCGACCGCTCGAACGCCTCGTCCAGCAGGCTCTCCAGCGCGGCAGGCTGTTTCGGATACCAGGCGCCGCCGAATGGCGAAATGTGGACCGTCTGCATGGCTACCCGCAACGTTTGTGGAGCAGCCCAGCGTCCGCTTCCCGGTGGTGGGGCGGTGCTCCCCACACGCCGGGAATCGCCGTGCCGCAATCGGGGCACTGGCCGCCGGCTGATATTCGGTTTCTCGCCACCCGGAATCCGTGGCGCTCGATCAGCACGCCGGCGCACCCAGGACAGCGAGTGTTTTCCAAGCCCGCGGTCTCGCCCGCCAGGTTCCCGGCGTAAACGTAGCGGAGACCCGCCGCGCACCCGATCCCCGCCGCGCGAATCAGCGTCTCCGGCGGCGTGTCGTCCGGTCCGGTCATCTTGTAGTCCTGGTGAAACGCCGTGACGTGCCAGGGAATGTCGGGGGAGATGCCGGCCAGGAATTCCGCGATTTGCTTCAACTCCTCATCGGAGTCGTTGAAGCCAGGCACCACCAGGGTAACCACTTCCAGCCAAAAGCCCATCTGGTGAATGCGGCCGATGGCGTCGAGAATCGGCCCGATCCGGCCTCCCAGTTCGTGGTAGCGCCGGTCGTCGAAGCTTTTGAGATCGACTTTGTACAGGTCCACCCACGGGCGGATATATTCCAGCACCTCTGGCGTGGCATTGCCGTTGGAGACGAAGCCGGTGGCCAGACCCGCGGCCTTGGCCTCGCGGAAAATCGCCACGGCCCACTCGGCGGTGATCAGAGGCTCATTGTAGGTGCTCACCAGGCTAGCCGCGCCGTAGCGCAGCGCCAGATTCACCAGTTCCCGCGGCGTCGCGGCCTGAAAATCCAGGGTCGAACGAATGTCGCGCAACGCCTGGGACGAGACCCAATTCTGGCAGTATGCGCAATGCAGGTCGCAGCCCAACATGCCGAAGCTCAGCGCGCGAGTTCCCGGAAGCGCGTGGAAGAACGGTTTCTTTTCGATGGGATCGCAGTGGACCGCGTTGACATAGCCGTACGGCGCGTACAGCTTTCCGCCGCGATTGAAACGAACCTTGCACACCCCCGCGTAGCCCGCCGGGATGGGGCAGCGGTGGCCACAGGCGAAGCACTCCACGCGGTTGCGGTCCAGCGGGCGGTACAGGGCTGCCTCCCGGGTGTGGCGGGCAAGCTGTTCGGCCAGCGTTTCCATAGACGCTCCGAGAGAAGGATCTGAGAGTATTGTAGCGCCGGGGACTGACCAATGTATCCCAAGGCGCGTTTTCTTGCGCCCCGTAATCCGTCGATAAGAATCTACCGCCGAGACGCTGAGACGCAGAGGAACACCAGGTCAAGCAGTTCTCCGCGTGCTCGGCTGTCTCTGCGCTCGAACCCGAAGGGGGAAAACGGTTCGACCACTTTGGAAAAAGCCACTTTAGGTTGCACCGCGCGGGTGCCGACGCCGAGATGGCCGAGAGCGCAGAGAAACCTTAAGAACTCTGCGTCTCGGCGTCTCAGCGGTGGAAAGTCTTTGCGCTTACGGACGGATTACGGGCGCCGCGCGGATCTGTCCTCGAACTTCGCTTTGCGCGATAATCGTCTCATGCCTACTCAAGCTACCTATGACGATGCCAACCTGATTCTGCGGCTCTACGAATTGCGCCGGGAAGAGAAACTGCGAAAGGCCCGCGAATGGTTCGCCGCCAACTTCCATGCGGCCTCCCTGGAGGAGGTGCAACGAATCGCCCCTCCCGGCAGCCAGGAGAATGCCTACTTTCGCATGGTGGTGAGCTACTGGGAAATGGTGGCCGCGCTGGTGACCGCGGGGGTATTGAACCAGGATCTCTTCTTTCAGACCAACGGCGAATTGCTCTTCGTCTGGGAGCGGGTGCGCGAGTTGGTTCCGGCCTTCCGGGCGATGTCGAAGAACCCGAACTCCTGGCGAAATCTGGAGGCTGTCGGCAACGCTTTTATCAAATCGATGGAAGCCAATGGTCCCGAGGCTTACCCCACGTTCCGAGCCATGGTTCGGGGGGCTGGAACTGGCCGGTAGAAGCCCCCCAGCAGCAGAGCAACGTTCTGACCAGACGCGGCAAGACGCGGCCCCCACCGGCCCCGTATCCTGACGCCCGCCGCGGCCCCGTGGGGCGGATCCCGGATGACTATGTCAACCGCGGATCTACTTCGCCGGCTCGGTTGTGAGACCGCCGCCGCCGGCATGGGCTTTCTGCTCGGCCTTGCGCTTCTTGGCGGCCATCGCTTTCTGGACCCAGTCATCGGCGACCTTGATCTGCTGCGCGTACTCTTCCTTGTTGTCGGCGAGGTCCGCGCGCTCGCGAATCAGAAGGTTCTCGTACGCCATGGCATCGTCGTAATCGGGGTTGATCTGAAGCGCCTTGTCCAGCGCCTGCAGACCGCTGTCGATCACCGGCCCGTACTGGGCCTTGAGCTCCTCCCTGACCTTCTTGTCCTTAATCGGACCGGGATCTTCCTGCCTCATACCCAAATTCGCACGGGCCGTCCCGTAAGCCGGATACCACTTCGACCAGGCGATAAAACCGAGGCTGTAGTAAGCGTCCGCATTGCCGGGGTCTACCGCCGTCAGCTTCTCGTACCACTGCTGAGCATCGTCCCATTTCTTCTGGTTCAGGTACAGCGAAGCTACCGAGGCGATGGCCACGCTGTTCTTCGGGTCCTGTTCCAACACCTTCATGAACTGGTCGTAGGCGGCCTTGGCCATCTGCGTGTTCTCGGGAGATTCGGCGCCCGGGATGTACTGCTGCATGTACGCCGTCGCCAGGTACAGCCGCGCCGTGGGGAAATTCGGATCCAATTCGACGGCGGTCTTGAAATGCTCCACGGCTTCCGGATATTGGGCGTTCTTGAAAGCGTTCACGCCCTGGTTGAGCTGATCGCGCGACTTCAATTGGTTGCAACTCACGCTCACGGCCGCCAACGCGGCCACGCCCAGAATCAACGCCATTTTGCGCATTTTATTGTCCGGCCTCCACTTTCGCGGTCATTAGACCGACCTTATCGATGCCCGCTCCGTGCGCGGTATCGATGGCCCTGGCCACCCAATTGAATTCCAGATCCGGATCGCCTTTCACGAAAACCACGCGCTCGGCTCGGGTCTTGAAGATCTCTTCCAGACGGGCCCCCAGGTGGGTTTCGTCGGTCGGCTCGGCGTTGATCATCATGGCGTGATGGGCATCGATCGAGATCACCACCGTTCGTTGATCCGAGAGCGTCTCCTTCTGACCGGGCGGTGGCGGCTGAGGCACGAGCGCCTCCAGCCCCTTCGGCGTAAGCGGCGTGATCACCATGAAGATGATGATCAGCACCAGCAACACGTCGATCATGGGCGTCATGTTGATATCGGATTTCGGACCACCGCTTCCGCCAACTGCCATTGCCATAACATTGCTCCTTTATAAGTCTTCGTTTACTGCCCCGACGGCGCGGCCGCGCCGCTGGGTTTGCCCTTTTCCTGTACCTGCTCGGTCAGCAGACCCAATTGGTCCACACCCGCCGCGCGCAGGTTGTCCACCACGTCCACCACCTTCTCATAGCGCGCCCGCGAATCGGCCTTGACGAAAACCGTCTTATCCAGCCGGTTCATGAGCATGTCTTTCACCTTGGGAGGCAAATCCGCTGGAACCATCTGGGTGGTGTTCAGGTACGTCTTCCCGTCGCGCGTCACAGCCACCACAATCGCGTCGCTCTTGTCGGCCGCCTGCATGGGAATGGGGTTCTTGGTCTTCACCAGGTCCACACTGACGCCCTTGGACAACATCGGCGTGATGACCATGAAAATGATGAGCATCACCAGCATCACGTCGACCATGGGGGTCACGTTGATGTCGGCCACCGGCGGCGGGGCCTTGTGCTTCATGATAACTGATGCAGCAATGTCTTTCGCCATCGTCTCTCTCCCTGGAATTCGGCAGGAGGCGGGGAGCTCCCCATCGGAGCTCCCCTGAAATCAACTCGCCGGACTCCTAGTTACGGACCGGGCAACCCGGACGGTTCCCTGCGGCCCTTCCAAACTATCGTGCTACTTGCGTGCGCCGGCGCCACGCTGCGAACGTTTCAGGAAGTAGTCGACCAGCTCCGAGCTGGAGTTCCCCATCTCCACGTCGAAAGCTTCAATCTTCCCGGTGAAGTAGTTGTACGCCCAGACCGCCGGAATGGCCACGAACAACCCGAAAGCGGTGGTCACCAGGGCTTCCGAAATACCGCCGGCCACCGCGCCCAATCCAGTCGACTTCTCGGTGGAAATCCCCGTGAACGCGTTGATGATGCCGACCACCGTTCCGAACAGACCCACGAAGGGGGCAGTGGAACCGATGGTCGCGAGACCGCTGACGCCGCGTTTCAGCTCGGCGTGCACGATCGCTTCGGAGCGCTCCAACGCGCGCTTGGAGGCCTCGATCTCTTCGCCCGGGATTTCGTTGCTGATCTGGTGGGCCTGGAATTCCTGAAGACCCGCCACCACCACTTTGGCCAGATGGCTCTTCTTGAAGCGGTCCGCAATTTTCACCGCCTCGTCCAGCTTGCCTTCGCGGAGCGCGCCGGCCACGGCCGGAGCGAACAGCCGCGACTGCTTGCGCGCCGCGCTGAACGCCATGTACCGGTCGATCATGATGCCGATGGAGTACGCCGACATCAGGAACAGAAGGAACACCACTAACTTGGCCAACGTCCCCATCTGATTCCACAGGGAACGCACATCCCAGCCTACCGTGCCCTGTAGCAAATAAAGCGACCAAACCTGCAATTGCAAAAACATTGTCTTTTCTCTCTCCTGCGAGTTGAATTCAACTTCTGGCCGGCCCGCACCGGGGCCGGTTACTGACTCAACGTGAAGTTCACGTCGATCTGAGTTACAACCTCCACCGGCTCTCCATTCAAGAGGGTCGGTTGGTACACCCACTGTTTCACCGCTTCCAGAGCGGCCGGGATCAGCAACGGGTGGCCGCTGACGACCTCGAGATGCTGGATGGTGCCGTCCCTGGCGATAATGGCGGTGAGCCTCACCACGCCCTGAATGCGCGCCTGCTTCGCCAGCGGCGGATACACCGGACGCGGCTGGCGGACCAGCTTGGCCTGCTGCACGTTACCGCCAACCCGGATGCGTTGCGGAACCACTTCCTTCTTCGGCGGCGGAGGCGGCGGCAGAACCGCCGTCGGGACCGCACCGATGATGCCGCCGAGAACGCCGCCGGGAGTGCCGCCGGCCACGCCGCCCACCACACCGCCTACCACGCCGCCGCCCGAGGAAGGAGGCGGAAGCTCTTCTTCTCTAATCTGCGCGATCTCTTTCGGGATGCTCTTGGGCGCCATCAGCCTGCCGGCGTCGAACTGGCGCGGGATGATCTTCACCTTGACCACGGGAGCGGCCGCCTGGGGAGGCGGCGGAGGCGGCGGCGGCGGCGGCGGCGCCACCAGGAAACTGGTCAACTGAGTCCTGGGAAGCACATTGAAATAGATCAACGGGAGGATCGCGAAGATCGCCAGCACGATGGTCTCCGCCACGAATGAAATCAGCACCGTCCACGTCTTGTTTGTTCTTCCCACGCTTTCTACAAACGTCTGCTCAAACATACAAGCTTCCTTTCCCTGGTCACCGCCGCGGCTGCGCTCCCGGAAGCCCCCGGGGTCCGCCGCGACGGCCCCTTGCTACTTAACCGCCCTTGCAGGGCTCTTCCGGACCGCTTCCGGTCGCGGCGCTGTCGCCAGCGGAGGCCCCGGCCTCCTCTTGCGCCGATCGATGTAATTATGCCAGAACAACACGATCGGACTGGCCACGAAAACCGAAGAATACGTCCCAACAATAATACCGCAAACCAGCGCGAACGAGAATCCGTGCAGCACCGGACCGCCCCAGATGAACAGCGCGATCACCGTCAGGAAGGTCAGGCCCGAGGTCATGATGGTACGGCTGAGCGTCTGGTTGACCGCCCGGTTCATCACCTTCTCCAGCGGTTCCCGCCGCGAGATCTTCAGGTTCTCGCGGATGCGGTCGAAAATCACGATGGTATCGTTCATCGAATAGCCCACCAGAGTCAACAGGGCCGCGATGACCGTCATGGAGATCTCTTTGTTGAAAATGGAGAACAGCCCGATGGTGATGAGGGTGTCGTGGAAGCAGGCGATCACGGCCCCCAGGCCGTAGATCCACTCGAACCGGAACCAGATGTAAGCCAGCATCCCGGCGAGCGCGTATAACGTCGCCAACACGGCCTTGTTCCTCAACTCCGCGCCCACTTTCGGTCCCACCATCTCCACCTTCAATATGTGAAACGGCGCCAGATAACACTCCTGCTGAAGAGTGTTCATCATACCAGCATTTATGCCCGGAACGGAGGTCAACTGAGAAAAATTTGTGATCAATCCCGAGCGCGGGGGGGTATCGCGGAAATCGAGCATGTCTTTGGCCAGTTTCTGCAACTGCACCTCGCTCATGGCCACGCCCGCGCGAGCCAGCGGCTCGCGCAGACGCTCGGCCACCGCCTGCTGGCTGGTGTTGTTGAAGTCGAGCTTGCCGCCGGTCTGCCCCCACCTCGCATTCAGAACATCCTGCATGTCCTGGCGGTTGACGTTCAACTGGCCCTCTTCCTGCGCTTCGGTTCCGATCTCGACCTCGTTTTCCGCGCCGCTGCCGGTGAAATTCTGCACGCTGACCTCGCCCTTGATCTTCTGCGAGTGCGCCATGGCGGCCCGGATCTGGTCGAGCGGCGGCGGATAGGCGAACTTGACTGTCATCAGGACGCCCTCTTTGAAATCGATACCGTACTTGAGCCCGTGCTTCAACCCGATACTCGTAAACCCCGCCGCCGTCAGCACCAGCGAAGCGATGATGAAGGGCCACTTCTTGCCCAGGAAGTCAAAGTCAGTGTTCTTAAATAATTGCATCGACACATGCCGTGCTGGTGCGCTTCATTAACTTTGACACCAGCCCTTTACGGTTTGTTCCCACGGTCCACAGCAAGCCCTGTAAGCCATTGCCGCTCAAATACTTAATGCCTCCATCCGCCGGTGTCCGGACAGCTCATAGCCGAAAATCGTCCTGGAAACGAAAACCGCCGTGAAGACGTTGGCGAACAGCCCTATGACCAGCGTTACCGCAAATCCGCGGACCGGCCCCTCTCCAAACAGGAACAGGAACGCGCACGAAACGATGGTGGTCACGTGGGTGTCGACAATCGTCCACCACGCCTTGTCAAAACCCGTATCCACGGCCGCGATGACTGCCTTGCCCGACCGCAACTCCTCGCGGATACGCTCGAAAATCAGTACGTTCGAGTCTACGGCCATGCCGATGGTCAGAATCACACCGGCGATTCCCGGCAGCGTCAACACCGCGTGGAAATACGCCAACGCCGCCATCAGGATGACCGTGTTGAGGCCCAGCGCCAAAACCGCATTCAGGCCGCTACGTTTATAGTAGACAAGCATCACGACTATCACGGCCAGCAGCCCGGCGATACCCGCCACCAGACCCTCGTGGATGGAGTCGGCTCCCAGAGAAGGCCCGATGGAGCGCTCCTCTAGGTACTGAACGCCCGCCGGCAGGGAACCCGACCGGAGGTAGCGGGACAGGTCCACGGCCTCATCTTCGCTGCTCAGCCCTTCAATGCGGCCGGCATCTTCGATTCTCGATTCGATTACGGCCACGCTCACAA
>CAVYHQ010000005.1:0-159527 GCA_963768385.1 Bryobacterales bacterium | reverse complement strand
GGCCGCCGATGAACGCCGATAAACGCGGATTGAGAACTAGATTCTTATCCGCGTTTATCGGCGTTCATCGGCGGCCATGATCCTCTCAGATGGTCCGGGCAAGCTAAAGCATGCCCCACCGACTATACTGAAATTCGTGGCGCGTCTGAACTGGAAAAGCACGGCTTCGTATGTCGCCCTGCTGGCGGCCGCGTTTGTCGTGGCCGTGGTGGGGAGCTGGATGTTCGGGGCGCAGTTGGACAACTACGCCTACGACTACATGTTCCGGCTCTATCAGCCCCCGCCGTGGCAGCCGCAGTCGGTGCTGCTGGCTATCGACGAGCGGACTCTCTCCGCCATCCCCGGTGGCATCCACGCCATCCGCCAGCCTCTAGCCGAGGCGCTGCGCCTGGTTGCGCCGGCATCGCCCAAGGCCGTCGCGGTGGACGTGATCCTCGCGGAGAGAAGCCAGGACCCGGCCGTGGATGCCGCGCTCGCCCAAGCTTTCCATGCCATGCCGAACCTGGTGCTTTCCTGCGAGCTGATCGACGACGGCCGCCAGTGGGAAGACCCGCTCGAGGAGTTCCGGCGCGGCGCGGCGCTGGGCCACGTTTACGCCGATCCCGACAAGAATGACTCCGTCACGCGCGCCATTCCTCTGGAGAAACGCTCGGGCCATGTGCGCCGGTGGGCTTTGTCGCTGGAAGCGTTCCGGTTGAGCCGCGGCGCGCCCATCATCGAATCTCCCTCCGATCTTCAGGTCGGCAGCACGGTTATTCCCGTGCGCGGCGACGGCCGGCCCATGCGCGTGCGGTTCATTCCGTTTAACATGCCGCCTATTCCGCGCGTATCCCTGAAAGACCTGCTCGACAATCCCGCCCGGGCGCGGGAATTCACGGGCAAGGTGGTGTTCGTAGGGGTCACTGCCATCACCGAAGTTCGCGACCGCCTCCTGACCCCTTACGCGCTCGGCCGCCAGACTACCGGGATCGAAATCAACGCTCAGGCGTTTGAAACCATGGCGCAGGGCCGCTTCCTGACCGATGTTTCCGACTTCTGGGTGCTGCTCTTCAGCCTCGGCTTGGTGGCGGCCGCAGGCCTGGCGTTCCGGTATCTGCCGGGGTGGCAGGCATACGCCGCGGGCGTGCTGATTCTGGTATGCGCCGGCGTCATGCCCTACGTCTTTTTCACGCACCAGCGCGTCCTGGCTTTTTCGACGCCGGCCTCCGCGGCGCTGCTCGGGACCATGACAGCGGCGGCTTACTATCACCTGGTGGTGCGCCGTAATTTGCGCATGGAGCAGGCTGCGCGCGCGCGTTATCAGCAGGCCATGCACTTCGTCACGCACGAAATGCGCACTCCTCTTTCCTCCATCCAGGGCTCCAGCGAGCTGATCTCTCGCTACGCGCTCACGGAAGAGAAACGCCAGCAGATCGCGCTGCTCATCCATTCGGAATCCAAGCGCCTGGCCCGCATGGTGGAGATTTTTCTCAACGTGGAGCGGCTCTCCGCGGGGCAAATGGAGCTGAAGCGCGAGGCCATCCCGTTGAAAGAGATGGTGGACGTCTGCGTGGGCCGCGTGAAGCCGCTGGGCGAGCGCAAGCATATCGGCATCACCCTCGAGCCCATCCCTGAAGAACTGCAACTTACCGGCGACCGCGAATTGATGGAGTACGCCTGTTACAATTTACTTACCAACGCGGTGAAGTATTCCCCCCAGCGCACCGAAGTCAGAGTCTCCGGCTGGAGGGACGATGGCCACATCCGCATCGCCGTGAAGGACCAGGGCATCGGCATGGATCAGAAGGAGGTCAAACAGGTCTTTCAAAAGTTCTACCGCACCAAAAAGGCGGAAGAATCCGGAGAAGCCGGCACCGGAATCGGGCTTTCCATCGTCCAACAGATTGTGGAACAGCATGGGGGGCGGATTGAAGTGACCAGCGAGCCCGGCGTGGGCTCCTGTTTCACGGTGGTGGTGCCCGTACAACATTGATGCAGAAAATACTGTTAGTAGAAGACGATCCAGCGCTTCAGTTCACCATTCAGACAGCCCTGGAAGAGAAAGGGTACGCGGTGGACGCCGTGTCGACCACGGCTGAAGCCATCGATCGCCTGGGCGCCGACGCTTATCCGATCGTGGTTACCGACATCTATATCGACGAGCACACCGGCCTCGACATCCTGGACGCCGCCAAGCGGAAGGATCCGCTCTGTTCGGTCATTCTCATGACCGGCCGCGGCACGGTCGAGACGGTGATGGCCGCCACCCGCGGCGGCGCTTTCGATTACATCGCCAAACCCTTCGACTTCGACGTGCTGTTCGACGCCATCGAGCGCGCCGAAGCCGCGCGCGGCGACCAGGGGCTCGAAGCCGAAGAAGAGGACTTGCCCGAGACCGAGATGATCGGCAGCTCGCCCGCCATGGTCGAGATCTACAAGACGGTTTCACGGGCCGCTCCCACCGACGCCAGCGTCATCGTCGAGGGTGAGACCGGCACCGGCAAAGAGCTGGTGGCGCGCATGATTCACCGCTTCAGCCGCCGGGCCAGCCAGCCGTTCGTGCCCGTGGACTGCTCGTCGATCGCGCCCTCGTTGCTGGAGAGCGAGCTGTTCGGCGCCATGCGCGGCGCGTTCACCGGCGCCGATCGCGACCGCGTTGGCGTGTTCGAAGCCGCTAACCGGGGAACGGTCTTCCTGGACGAAATCGGCGAAATCGAGATGAACTTTCAGTTGGCGCTGCTGCGTTTTCTGGAAGGGCACGAGATCCGCCCGGTGGGCGCGTCGCGGTCCAAAGAGGTGGATGTGCGCGTGATTGCCGCCACCAATCGCGACCTCCAGCGCCTGGTAGACGACAAGAAGTTCCGTGAAGACCTGTGGTACCGCCTGAACACGGTGCGCATCGTGTTGCCGCCGCTGCGCGAGCGGCGCAGCGACATTCCGCTGCTGGCGCGCTTCTACATCAACAAGTACAACGCGCGTTACAACCGCGACGTGAAGCTGATGGACTCCGGCGTCAAGGCGCTTCAGGATTACACCTGGCCCGGCAACGTGCGCCAGTTGCAGCACGTCATCGAACGCCTCACGATCCTGGCGGACCGCGTGGATTCCGAGACGGTGCACGATGCCCTGACCGCCATGGAGTCGCGCGAGAAGCCCGTCGACACGCTGGCCGATGCCGAGGAGGACCAGATTCGCCGCGTGCTGGCCGCCACCGGCGGCAACAAGAGCAAGGCCGCGCAGATCCTGGGCATTGAGCGCAAGACCCTCTACCGCAAGCTGGAGCGGATGAAGCTGTAAAAACCCGGTGACAGACGGAACGTTTTCCGGTTTTCCTGGGCCAGAAACCGGAAAACGTTCCGTCTGTCACCGGGTTTTTCACCACGCTCCCCGAACTCCAGCACCACCAGCGTGATGTCGTCCGACTGCGGGGCGCCTTCGGTGAACTCCGTCACGGCCTCCTGAATGGCGTCGTGAATCGCCTGGCACGGATCCGCCGGCGTGCGCGCGTCACCATCTCCCGCAGCCGCTTCTTGCCGAAGAATTCGCCGGCGGCATTCTGCGCCTCGGTCACGCCGTCGGTGTAAATGACGATCTTGTCGCCGGGCGCCAGCCGCTGCTCCGCCACGCCGAACTCGGCCGCCTCCATCAGCCCTACCGGCATGCCGGTGGCCTCCAGCGTCGACAGTTCGCCGCCCGCCCGCACCACCATCGGCGGGCAATGCGCCGCGTTCACGTAGCTGAGCCGCCCGCCGCGCTCCAGCAGGCAATAGAACACCGTGGCGTACTTCTCGCCGCCGGTGCGGTCGATGCAGGAAGCGGTTCAGCCGCTCCATGCGGCGGCCCATGCGCGCCGGGATGATCGGTCGCCGTGATCAGCGCGCCTTGCAGCAGCGAGGCCAGCAGCGCGGAGCTCACGCCCTTCCCCGAAACGTCCGCCACCACCGCGGACCAGCAGTTCGGCGTTCACCGGCGGTCACGTCGTAGTAATCGCCGCCCACTTCGTGCGACGCCACGCTGCTGCCGCCGGCCCGCAGCCAGCCCTCGGAGGGCAGCTTGCCCGGCAGCAGGCTCTGCTGGATGGTCCGCGCCAGCCGCAGCTCCTCCTCCATCTGCTGCTTGGCCCGCTCCTCCTCCAGCAGGCGCGCGTTTTCGAGCACCGTGGAGGCCTCGATCGCCAGCGTCTGCAGCAGTTCGCGATTGCCGCCCGCCAGGTCCGCCGCCGCCAGGCGCGAATCCATGTAGAGCACGCCCACGGTTTCGCTGCCCGTCGAGAGCACGCTGGTGGCTTCGCCCTGCCCGGCGCGGATGCGCACCAGCGGAACGCAAATCACGCTGCGCAGCTCCAGATCCGCGACGCTGTTCTGCGGCCGCGTCTCGCCGGCGCCCAGCGGGTCGAAGTTCATGGAGAGCAGCTCCCGCCGGTGCTGCCAGCGCGCGATGGATCACCTCGCGCGGCACCCGCAGGTCGCTCTCGTGCAGCTGGTGCCCGCGCCGGTGGCGGGCCACGCGCGTCTCCAGCCCGTCGCCGGCGCGCAGCAGCAGGAAGCCGCGCTCGGCGCCGGTGATGGCCAGCGCCGTGTCCACCACCGACGCCAGCACGTCGTCCACCGAAAACGAGCTTTGCAGCGTGCGCGCCAGGTCCAGAATGGCGCGCAGCTTGGCCAGGTTGCCGCCCACGCCCGGCGCCGGCGCCGTCTTTTCCGGCGCGCCCATCTGCTCCATCAGCCGCTTCAGCTCCGCGCCGTCCAGCGCGAACATCGAGCTGGTAGGAATCCTGCGCGCCGAATTCGATCTTGTCGGAATTCCGCAGCGCCTGCCGCGTGACGCGCTGCGCCGTTGACGTAGGTGCCGTGGCGGCTGCCGCAGTCCTCGATGCACGTACTCGCCGTTCTCGGCCACGATGCGCGCGTGCGTGCGCGAGACCCGGCTGTCGCGCATGATGAGGTTGCTCTCCGGCTGCCGGCCGATCAGAAACGGCAGCGGCTCGATGGCCACGCGCGTGCGATGGCCGTTCGGGATCGATCACCACCAGCGACGCCGGCTCGGCCGCGGGCGAAGCTGCGGCCGCGGTTCCATTTATGCGCGCCGGCGCGCGCGCGCGCCGCGGCGCGCGCGCCGGCGCGGCTTGCCGCGGCTCGGCCGGACTCGCTGCGCAGCTCTTCCACTTCGCGCGCCCGCAGCGTCTGGCAGTGCGCGCAATAGCCGCCCACTTCGGTGCGCGCCAGCAGGACCTGGAAACCGAAGTGGCTTTCGATCTGCTTGCGCAGGCGCTGCAGCGGCTCGCCGAAGAACTCCTCCACCTTGCCGCAGCGCAGGCAGATGACGTGCGCGTGCTCCTGCTTGAGGCGGGTCTCGTAATAGTGCTGGTCGCCGCCGTAGTGCATCAGGTCCAGCTCGTCCACCAGGCCGCCCGCCTTCAGCATCTTCAGCGTGCGGTAGACCGTGACGCGGTTGAGCTTCGGGTCCTTCTCCTTGGCCAGCTGGTAGAGCCGCTCGGCGTCCAGATGCTCGCCGGTCTTGTCGATCAGCTCGAGCAGAATCTGGCGCTGGCGGGTGAGGCGGACGCCCCGCTCCTTCAACGATCCTTCAATCGCGTCGAGGGCCATATCGCCTGGGGGACTTTCCAATTCTAGCAAAGGGGCCGCGCCGGGCTGTAGACTGGTCTTATGGCGGGGATCTTTCTGCTGGGTCTTCTGATGGCGCTGGCTGCGGGCGCGCCCAACCCTCCGGCGGCGATCACGATCGATTATCCGGAGGAAGGATCGATTTTTCCGCCCGAGATCACGCCCCCGACGTTCCTTTGGCACGATGGCGCGAAAGGCGTCGCCTTCTGGCGGATCGACGTCTCGTTCGGCGATGGCGCGGCGACGATTCACGCGACCTCCAAGGGCGAGCGCATGCGCATCGGCAGGATCGATCCGGATTGCGTCGCCGACACCAACGAGCCGCCCAGGCTCACGCCCCAACTGGCGGCGGCGCATTCCTGGACGCCGGACCCTGCAACGTGGCAGGCCATCAAGCGGCATTCGGTCGCGAGCGCCGCAACGGTGACCATCACCGGCTTTCGCGGCGACGCCCGGACCAGGCCGTCTCCCGTGGAAAGGTCGCCATTCGCACTTCAAAGGACCCGGTGGGCGCGCCCATCTTCTATCGCGACGTGCCGCTGATGCCCTCGGAGCTGGAAAAAGGCGTGATCAAACCGCTGGCCGCGGAGGCGCGTGCCGCTGGTCGCCTGGAGGGTTCGCAACGTGGGCGAAGCCCGCAGCCGGGTGGTGATGGAAAACCTGCCGGTGTGCGCCAACTGCCATTCGTTCTCCGCGGACGGCAAGACCATGGGAATGGATCTGGATGGCCTGCAGGGCAACCGGGGGATGTACATCCTGGCGCCGGTTGCGCCCGAGATGGCGATCCGCAAGCAGGACGTGATCCAGTGGAGTTCGCCGGAAGGCAAGCTGAAGGGGAACGTCCGCATCGGCTTCATGTCGCAGGTCTCCCCGGACGGGCAGTACGTGGTCACCACGGTCAACCCGGCCGCGATGGCGGCCGCCTCCGAAGAGCCTCCCAGCAACTATTACGTGGCCAATTTCAAGGACTACCGGTTCCTCCAGGTGTTCTATCCGACGCGCGGGATTCTGAGCTGGTACAGCCGCCAAACGGGAGTGCTGCGGCCGCTCGCCGGCGCCGACGACCCGCGGTTTGTGCAGATGGGCGCCGTGTGGAGCCCCGACGGCCAGTACCTGGTATTTGCCCGCGCCGCAGGCCACCGACCCCAATCCGCCGGGCGTGCCGCTGGCGAAATTCGCCAACGACCCGAACGAGCTGCAAATCAAGTACGACCTCTACCGGATTCCGTTCCACGACGGCCAGGGAGGCGTGCCGGAGCCGATCGCCGGCGCCTCGCGCAACGGCATGAGCAATACCTTTCCCAAGGTGTCGCCCGATGGGCGATGGATCGTGTTCGTCGAATGCCGCAACGGGGAGCTCATGCGTCCCGACAGCCAGTTGTACATTGTTCCCGCGGCGGGCGGGCAGGCGCGGCGCATGCGCTGCAACACGCCCCGGATGAATTCGTGGCACAGCTTTTCGCCCAACGGCCGCTGGCTGGTGTTTTCGTCGAAGGCGCGGTCGCCCTACACGCAGATGTATCTCACGCACATCGACGCGGATGGCAACGACAGCCCGCCCATTCTGATCGACAACGCCACCGCCGCCAACCGCGCCGTGAACATTCCGGAGTTTGTGAACGTCCCGCCGGATGGCTTGCGGCAAATCGGCGGGCCGGTCATCGACTATTACCAGCTGGTCAACAGCGCGGCGTATCTGCAGAGGACCGGATCGTACGAGGCGTCCGCCGCGAAGTGGAGGAAAGTTCTGGAGCTGAGCCCCGATGACGAAGCTGGCGCACCGCAACCTGGGAACCGTGCTGCTCATGACCGGCCACCGGGAGGAATCCGCGGCTCATTTCCAGAAAGCGTCCGAGATCAAGCTCCGCGCGGCGCGTGGAGGCCGATCCCGCCTCCGCGCGGGGATTCAACGATCTCGGCGTGCTGCTGGTCCAGACGGGGCGCGTCGAGGAAGCCGTGGCGCAATTCGAGAAAGCCGCCGAATTGAAGCCGGATTTCGCCGCGGCGCGCGCCAACCTGGGCGGCGCGCTGGCCAAGCTGGGCAGGCTGGACGAGGCGCTCGTTCAACTGCGCCAGGCGCTCGAGTCGGACGCCGCGGTATGCGCCCGCGCACTACAATCTGGGGCTGGTTCTGAGCCGGCGGGGGGATGCGCAGGGCGCCATCCGGGAATGGCGGAGCGCGCTGGACCTCGACCCGAAATACGCGGAGGCCCACGTCAGCCTGGGCGACGCGCTGTACGCGCAAGGGCGGACGGCGGAGGCCCTGGCGCACTGGCGCGACGGTCTCCAACTGCAACCCAACGACCCACCGGCGCTGCGGCGCGTGGCCTGGGTGCTGGCGACCTCGCCCGATGCGGCCATCCGCGACGGCGCCGAGGCGGTGGCGTACGCGGTGCGGGCGCTCGAGCTCTCCGGCGGAAAGGACGCGCAGGTGCTGGATACGCTCGCGGCCGCCTACGCCGAGAAGGGGCAGTTCGCCGACGCGGCGCTGACCGCGCGCCGGGCCCAGGCTCGGGCCGCGCAAGAGAACCAGCCCGCGCTGGCCCACGACATCGGCGTCAGGATCGCGTTGTACGAAGCCGGTCAGCCGTTTCGCGACCGGGTTAAGTGAGGCCTGCGCTGGTGGGGCAGGCAGTGCCGCCTGCCAACCTACTTCGAGAACGCCATCCCCGCGAAGCTCACCACGCTGCGCTGGTCGATGTTCCATTGCTCGTATCGCAGCAGTTCGCCCTGCGCTCTCGGAACCGCCTTCAGGAACGTGTAGAAGGGCGCGGAGCCGCACCACTTCAGATCGTCCTGGTTCTCGCGCACCAGCTCCCAAAAGCCCGCCGCGTCCGAAGCCGCGATGCGCGCGATGCGCTCCTCGTCGCGTGCGCCCACCTCGCTCATGACGCCCTGGCCGGCCACCGCCGTGAACCGGTCGTGATAGCGCGCGCCCATGTGCGCCATGTCCACGGCCAGAATCCAGAATAGGCGGTCGCCCTCGCGCTCGCGCAACTCCCCCAGCGCCTCGATGAAACGCTTCACCTGGTCGTCATCGTCGGGCCGCCCGCCTCCCGAAAAGCTGCGCGCGAAGGAACCGCACAGAATGGGCAGAATCCGCACATCCGGCCCCAGCACGTGCTGCAGGAAGATCAACTGCAACTCGACAGTGTGCTCGAAGGAGTGACAGTAATCCTCCATTTCGACGGCGCTGCCGCCGCGGGCGGCCAGCCAGTCCGTCAGCGGCTGGTCGGTCTGGGTTTCCCCGAGTGGTGTCCGAAACCTCTTGCGCGTCAAC
Organism: Bryobacterales bacterium; assembly: GCA_963768385.1. Classification (GTDB taxonomy): domain Bacteria; phylum Acidobacteriota; class Terriglobia; order Bryobacterales; family Bryobacteraceae; genus Fen-178. Next base: position 150,644 of record CAVYHQ010000005.1, on the reverse strand, counting down.
CCGAATCTTCCGGGCTCTCCCCAGTGCGAGGTTGCCAGAATCACGAAGGTGCGGTTACAGTGCTCGGGCTTCAGCTTGCGGTAGGCCGCGCGGTACGACTGCCAGCCGCCCTCCGGGCTGACGTGCGGAGCCGCAATCGCGAACAGATCGCCATCGGCGGCTGCGGCTTCGCCGGCTTCGGCCGCCATGTACCGCGCCATGGTCTGGCGCAGCTCATCGGGCTGGCCGGGATACGCTCCGCCCGCGTGCGCCGGCTCGCGCACCGTCTTCTCAGTGAACTCGCGGCGCCGCTCGGCCTCCATGCGCGCGAAGTTCTCGTCCTCCAGGAACCCCGCCGTGCTCAGCGTCTCGGCCAGGTGCTGCGCGATCTCTCCGACTTCGAGAGTGTTGGTAAGGCGCACCAGCGCGGCCCGAAGGTCCAGTTCCGTCTGGCTCCCGTCGAAACACTGGAGACACTCCACCAGGACCGGCGGAATGATCAGCATGGCATCGGAAAACCGGTACGGATCCCGAATGAAGAGCCCCGGATGCTCGGGCGAGGGCGAGGGCATGAAATCCAGATTCGGGCGCAATCGGGGAAGTGGCTGGGACAAGTCCTATCGTAGCGGATTTTCCACCGCAGAGACACAGAGACGCAGAGAAAACCAAAAACCAAAAAGTCTCTTCTCTTGTTTTGGGTTGTGTTTCTCTGCGCTCTCTTAATCTTGTCTTACTCTTCCTCTGCGTCTCGGCGTCTCGGCGGTGAAAGCAGTTTTCTGTATTTCCTCAGCAGCTCGTAGATCACCACGCCGCCTGCCGTGGCGACGTTCAGAGAGTGCTTGCTGCCCAGCATGGGAATCCGCACGTGTGTGTCGCAGAGCGCCGAGATCTCGGGCGCAATCCCTTGCACTTCGTGGCCGAAGACGATGCACACCGGCAAGCGCGGCGCCCAATCGAACAGGTCCACCGCGTGGACCGTGGTCTCGACCGCCGCAATCTCGTATCCCCGCTCGCCAACGCTCCGCAGCAGCGCGGCTGGCTCCCACGTGTGCTCCCAGGCCACAGACTCCTCCGCGCCCAACGCCGTTTTCGTGATGGACCGCTTCGGAGGGCGGCCCGTGATTCCACCGAGATAGATTCGTTCGATGCGCGCGGCGTCGGCGGTGCGGAAGAACGCGCCCACGTTGTACAGGCTGCGAACGTTATCCAGCAGGACCGAAACCGGCAGCGCGGAAATGCGGTCATACAGCGCGCCCACGCTGGTCACCTGAAATGGAACGCGATCCATGATGTTAAACTAATACTTTAAATGGCCTTGCTGTCGCTCGTGATTCCGATTCACAACGAGGAGCACGCCATCCTGCCGCTTTACGACCGTCTGACGGCGGTGCTCGAGCAGTTGCAGCGGCCGTATGAAATCCTGTTTGTGGACGACGCCTCCAACGACCGCAGCTTCGAGTTGCTCGCCAACCTCGTGGAAACCGACGGCCACCTGAAAATCATCCGGTTGCGGCGGAACTTCGGGCAGACGGCGGCCTTGTCGGCGGGCTTTCACGAATCCCAAGGCGACGTCATCGTGGCCATGGACGGCGACCTGCAGCACGCGCCCGAGGACATCCCGGCGCTGCTGGGGAAAATCGATGAGGGCTATGATATCGCCAGCGGCTGGCGCAAGAACCGCGTGGACAACGCGCTCAGCCGCAAGCTGCCTTCCCGCGTCGCCAACTGGCTGATGGCCAAGGCCTCCGGCATCGACCTGCGCGATTTCGGCACCACTTTCAAAGCCTACCGGGCCGAAGTGCTGAAGGACGTCAACCTTTACGGCGAGTTGCACCGCTTCATTCCCGCGCTGGCCAGCTTCTATGGGGCGCGCATCGCCGAGGTGCCCATTCGCAGCACTCGCCGCGCCGCCGGCGGTTCGCACTACGGCATCGGCCGCACCTTCCGCGTGATGTTCGATATCCTCACCATCAAGTTCATGCTGAAGTATTTCACACGCCCCATGCATTTCTTCGGCTCGCTCGGCCTGGCCGGCACCACTCTCGGCGGCGGCATCATGGGCTACCTCGCCGTCAAGAAGCTGCTGGGCTATGAAATCGTGGCCGCGCACGGCCCGCTCATGGTTGCCGGAGCCCTTTTGCTTCTGGGCGGCCTGATGATGTTCAGCACCGGGTTGATTGGCGAGATGATGATGCGGACGTACTTCGAAAGCCAGGACCGCCGCATCTATGCGGTGCGCGAAATCCTTACGCGTAAGCAGCACGGTGTGCCGGGCAGCGCGAAATAAGGCTACAGGGTCTTTCCCCTGCGCCAGTGATCCTCAAACAACCCCTTCATCGCCTCGCCCATCCCCTCGTGATCGAAAACCACCGATGTCCACATGGGACGGGTGATCACCGGGTCGAGCAGCGCGATCAGCCCGCGTTTCCCATCGAATAGCGCCAGCTTCATGGGCAGGGAATCGGCGATCTTCACCTCCACGCCCGCGGCCATGTACTCGCTCAAGCGCTGCCGGTGTTCCTCGTCGAGCGACGCCGCCTCGAGCAGCAGCCGGCAGGCGACGCCGCCCAACCCGGCTTGCTTGACCAGCTTCTCATCCAGCGGATCCACCGCGTACGGCGGACGTGAGAACTCCAGGTACTCGCCCTTCACCTCCGACAACATGCGGCGGTACTCAGCGCCAGTCTGCGCCGGCTCGCTGACGATGCGTAGAAAATCCAGCGTCCCGCGGCCGCCCTGGCCTTCCGAATAGAGCGCCTTCAAATCGTCGATCAGGCCCATCCCGGCGCGCCCGTTGTCCGTCAGTTCCTGCTCCAGCATCTGCCGCTTGCACGCCAGGTAACCGGGGATCGCCAGGCTCGGCTCCACGGCCGAGAACAGCTTGGTCTTCTCCTGCACTACCTGCGCGAAGCCCTTTTCCACCAGGCTGTCCAGGACTTCATAGATCTTCTGCCGCGGAACGTGCGCGCGCGCGGCCAACTCCAGCGCCTTGAACTTGGGATGGCCCAGCAACACTAGATACGAACGTGACTCATAAGCATTGAGCCCAAGTTGTTGCAGCCGCCGCCAGAACCGTTGAAAATCGACTTCGGCCCATTCTTCGCTCATATTCCTTTCACCTTAGCAAAGCCGGAACCGAATAGTTGGGGTAAAACGGTTGTAGCCCCACGAAAAGGTGGCTGTGGCCAGGTAAACACCTGATATCCCGGGAGACCAGATTTGACTTGGTACTATTAGAACTCTACAATGAGCATAAAGTGGAAATCGTATGTCTGAGAATGCCGTAACCAACGGTTCCCCGTCCAGAGTGGGGATGGCGTCCGGTCCGAAAATCAGGATCGTGGTAGCCGACGACCATCCTATTTTTCGGGACGGCCTCTGCAAGCTGCTGGCTTTGGAAGAAGACTTCGAAGTGGTGGCCCAGGCTGAGGATGGCCGGCAGGTACTGGAAGTCTTGCAACAACACGAGCCCGACATTCTGCTGCTCGACCTCAAGATGCCCGGTCTGGACGGCCTGGCGACTTTGCAGCGGCTGCAGGCAGTCAAGAACAAGACTCGGGTCATTGTTCTGACGGCCTCGGACGACAAGAATGAATTCGTCCAGGCGATGCGACTCGGCACCTCGGGAATTGTTCTCAAGCAAACAGCCACGGAGCTGCTGATCAAGAGCATTCGCAGGGTTCATGCCGGAGAAATCTGGCTGGATTCCCATACCACGGCAGCCGTGATCCGCCAGTTCGTCGCCGCCGACGAACCACCGCCTCAGTTGGCGCCCGCCAGCCCGGGCCGGGAACGGTCGCCGTTGAGCCAGCGGGAGCGCGAGATCGTGGCGCTGGTGGCCCAGGGTTTCAAGAACAAGGAGATGGCGGAGAAGATGTTCATCAGCGAGCAGACCGTCAAGAACCATCTGCACAACATCTTCGATAAGCTGGGCGTCTCCGACCGGCTGGAACTGGCGCTCTACGCCATCCACAACAACCTGCACGCGGGAAGGTAGCCTTCAGTTTCAGCGCGCGAGGAAGGATAGTGTTCACTCTGATTTCCCGGGCAAGGCGGCGTCTCCTGTATAATGAGCTGCTATTCCAGGGGGCCAATGCGTCGAGCGCCGCGCTCATCGCTTTGATTCTGCTGTTGCTCCTCGGCACGCAAGTTCTGAACTGGCGGTGGGCCGTTCCGATACCGCTGGTGGCCGCCGGCGCGGGGCTGTACGTGACGCGCCGGCGCCTGCCTTCGCTCTACACCGTCGCCCAGATGGTGGATCGCCGCTGCGCGCTGGCGGACACGCTTTCCACCGCGCTGTTCTTCAGTCAAGGCGAGCCGGGTTCCCACGTTTCGCGGGAAATTTGCCAATCCCAATTGGAGCAGGCCGGCCGGCTCTCGCAAACCGTCGATGTGCGCAGAGCCATCCCTTACACCATGCCGCGTACCGTCTATCTGCTGGCCGCGCTGCTTGTGGCGGCTGTCAGCCTGTTCGCACTACGCTATGGCCTCAGCCTTCGACTGGACCTCAAACCGCCTCTGGCTCGCATTTTGCGACAGAAGTTCGGCCGGAACGAGCCCACCGAGCAGGCCAGGAACGTGCGCCACAAGGCCGCGGAGAATCCCGATTCGCGGGATGACGGGACGGGGTCGTTCTCCGATCGGGACCAGCAGCCGGATGTTTCCAGCGAACCTATGCAGGACCTGAGCGCCGGTGAGAGCTCCAGCCTGTTGACCAAGGCCGAGGACGCTATCGAGAACCTGTTTTCCAGCTTGAAGCCGCCGCGGAGCCTCCCGGGTGATCGGCCGCAATCCGGCAAGGACCAGAGCGGCCAGCAGCCAGCCAAGGTGCCGCAGAACGGCGGGCAGCCAGGCGATGCGCCAGAGGGACAGCCCGGCGAGGAGGCCAGGGATGCGCAGGATTCCCACGGTATGAGCGCCGGTAAGAGCGACGCCGAGCAGGCCAGCAAGCAGTCTGGCAGCGGCATCGGCAGCGAGGATGGCGACAAGAATATCCGGCAGGCGGAGCAACTGGCCGCCATGGGTAAGATCAGCGAGATCATCGGCAAGCGCTCGGCCAATCTCACCGGCGAGGCGACCGCCGAAGCGCAGTCCACCAGCCAGCAGTTGCGCACGCCTTACGCGCCACGCGGCGCACAACACTCCCCGGGCGGCGCGGAAATCGGCCGCGACGAGATTCCTATCGCGCTTCAGACTTACGTAGAGCGGTATTTCGAACAGGTGCGCCCCTATTCCCAAACCCGCTTCGGAACGCCGCGGTCGCGGTCCTTCACCCGGTCATACAAGTAAAACGTGGAGACCGTCCCCAGCGATTCGTTGTAGTAACTCTCCTGGCCCAACGCCTCTTTGAGGTCTTCTTCGAAATTGTGTAGGGCCTTCAGATCGTCCGCCAGCGCGGGCTTCTTCGCGCCGGAGGGCGTTTGGAAAAACTTCTGAAATCCGCCATCTACCAGCGCGCCGATTTCGCTCCCCTGCACCACGCCGGCGCGTCCGGAGATGGTGACCGCGCCGTTGTCGTCCTTGAGGTCCACGGCGCAGCCACCTCGGCTGGCGCGCATCACTCCGCCTGCCATCGGCGCGATGGTGAAACCGGCGTTGCGAAGGCTTTCGAGGCGTTCCGCGAAGGTGGGATTCCAGAGGCGTTTCCGTCGAAAGAACATCAACCCCATTATAGAGAGCCGGTCAGCCCCTCTTCCACACGAACTGCCCGTTCACCACCGTCGCCACCGGCCCGCCGCGGAATGTCCGCCCGTGGAACGGCGAATTCCGGCTGCGCGAGAAGGATTGGTTCACGTCGTAGGTCCAGCTCAAATCCGTGCTGAAAACCGTCACGTCGCCAGGGGCGCCGGGGGCCAGCGTGCCCCGGCCTAGGCGCAATACGGCGTCGGGGCCGGTGGTGAACAGCTCCACCATGCGGTTGAGCGTGATCTTGCCCGGGTGCACCAGCTCGTCGAGCGCCAGCGCCAGCGCGGTCTCCAGGCCGATGATGCCGAACGGGCAACGCTCGAACTCCTGCATCTTTTCGCTGCCGGGGTGCGGCGCGTGGTCCGTGGCGATCGCGCTGATAACGCCCGCCGCCATGCCCTCCACCACCGCGGCGCGGTGCGCGGCCGAGCGCAGCGGCGGCTTCATCTTGTAGTTGCTGTCGTACGGCGTCATGTCCTCGTCGGCCAGCGCGAAGTGGTGCGGAGTGGCCTCGCACGTCACCGCCAGCCCGTGGCGCCGCGCGTGATCCACCATCGCCACCGCGTTGCGCGTGGAGATGTGCGCCACGTGATAGCGCGCTCCGGTGAGCTCGGCCAGCAGCAGGTCCCGCGCCACCATCGCATCCTCCGACGCCGCGGGGATGCCGCGCAGTCCCCACCGCACCGATTGCGCCCCCTCGTGCATATCGCCGCCCGCGCTGAGGTTCAGGTCTTCGCAGTGCTGAATCACCGGCAGATCGTAGGACCGCGCGAACTCCATGGCCCGCCGCATCACGCGCGCGTTCATTACTGGCAGCCCGTCGTCGGAAACGGCCACCGCGCCCGCGGCCTTCATGGCGCCGAAGGCCGCCAGTTCCTCGCCCGCGCTGCCTTTGCTGATGGCGCCGATGGGGAACACGTTGACCACCGCCTGGCTCCGCCCGCGCTCCACAATGTAGCTGGTCACCATGGGGCTGTCGTTCACCGGCTTGGTATTGGGCATGCAACAGATCGAGGTGAACCCGCCCGCCGCCGCCGCCCGCGATCCGCTTTCGATGGTCTCGGCGTGCTCGAACCCCGGTTCCCGCAGGTGCACGTGCATGTCGATGAAGCCCGGCGCCACAATCATCCCGCTGGCGTCCAGAATCTCGGCCCTGGGGGATGAAAGGTTGGGCGCGACGCCGGCGATCCGCCCGTCCACGATCAGCACGTCGGCGACGCGGTCCGTTTTGGAAGCGGGGTCGATGACGCGACCGTTCTTGATGACGATGGGCATGGCCTATCCAATCACCTTCTCGAGCACCGCCATACGCACGGCGATGCCGTTTTCCACCTGGTTCAGAATCACCGAGCGCTGGAAGTCCGCCACCTCCGAGGACAGCTCGCGCCCGCGGTTGATGGGGCCGGGATGCATCACGATGGCGTCCGGCTTGGCCACGTCCAGGTGCTCAAGCTGCAATCCGTAGAAGCGGAAGTACTCGCTCGCCGGAAAACTGGCTTCGTGCTGGCGCTCGAGCTGCACGCGCAGCATCATGATGACGTCCGCCTCGCGAATGGCCTCGCGGATGTCCGTGGTCAGGCGCACGCCCGGCGCCAGCTTCTCCAGTTCCACCGGCAGCAGCGAAGCCGGGCCGCAGAGCACGATCTCGACGCCGAATTTCGAAAGCAGGTGCACGTTGGAGCGCGCCACGCGGCTGTGTGCGATGTCCCCGATGATGGCCACCCGCAGGCCCTCCAGCGTGGGACGCCGGTCCAGAATGGTGCGCGCGTCGAGCAGCGCCTGGGTGGGATGCTCGTGCGTGCCGTCGCCCGCGTTGATGATCGGCGTGGGCAGGTGCCGCGCCAGAAAGTGCGGCGCGCCGGAGGCCGAGTGCCGCATCACAATGGCGTCCGGCCGCATGGCCGCCAGCGTGTTCAGCGTGTCCACCAGCGATTCGCCTTTGGAGACGCTGGACCCCGACGCCGTGATCGAAACCGCATCCGCCCCCAGGCGTTTGGCCGCGATTTCAAAGCTGGTCCGCGTGCGCGTGGAAGCTTCGTAGAACAGGTTGACGATCATCTTCCCGCGCAGCGTGTCCAGCTTTTTGACGGTCTGGCTTTGAATGGGCTGAAAATCCTTCGCGCGCGCCAGGATGGCCTCAATCTCGGCGCGGTCCAGCTCTTCGATTCCGAGTAGTCCGGCGGGCATGTTGGCTATGCCACCTTTTCCGCCATCAGCACTTTTTCCATACCATCGACCTCCTGGAACTTCACTTCGATGATTTCGTTGTCCGTCGTCTGCACCACACGGCCCACGAACTTGGCCTCGATGGGCAGCTCGCGGTGGCCGCGGTCGATCAGCACCAGAAGCTGCACGCGCGAGGGCCGGCCATGGTCGAACAGCGCGTCCAGCGCCGCCCGGACGGTGCGGCCCGTGTACAGCACGTCGTCCATCAGGATGATGTCCTTGCCCTGCACCGCAAACGGAATTTCGGTGGCGCTGACCACGGGCTTGATGTCCACCGTGCTCAGATCGTCCCGGTACAGCTTGATATCCAGAATGCCGACCGGGATCTTGCGTTTTTCGAGCGCCTCGATCTTCTGCGCCAGCCGCTGCGCCATGGGAATGCCGCGGCGCTTGATGCCGATAAAGGCGAGCAGGTCCAGGTCTTGGGTCTTTTCAAGAATCTCATGAGCCAGGCGGACCAGCGTCCGATCGATTTCGGACGCGCTCATGAGCTGTGCTTTTTCGCGCGTGGGGGACATAAGGCTCCGAAGGACAGAGTATCACGCCATGAGGCGGGAAACTTCGGCGTTGTCTCTTCCGTCTGACCGATAATAGATACGATGACTACGGAATCCGTCTGCCCGAAGTGCGGAGGCACCGGTTGGATCATTGTCGAGCGCGCCAACGTCTCCGGCGCGGAGCCGTGCGACTGCCGCGCTCAGGGGCGCGCGGAACGCCTCGAGGACCGCGCGCAGATTCCACCGCTCTTCCGCCATGCCTCCTTCGATAATTTCGTGGTGCCCGGACCCGATAACCCCATCGCCCGCAGGGATCTCACCAACGTCCTGTTCGCCGTAAAGAACTACGTGCGCGACTTTCCCAACGAGGCGCGCCCCGGCCTGCTGCTGATCGGCGAGCCGGGGACCGGGAAGTCGCACCTGGCCGTGGCGGCGCTGCGCAAGATCGTCGAGAAAGGCTTCGAGTGCCTCTTCTGCAACTACCAGACGTTGTTGAACAGCATTAAATCCGGCTACGATCCGGCTTCCAATTCCGCCGACCGGGAGGCCTACCGGATGGCGCTCGACAGCGAAGTGCTGCTGCTGGACGACATCGGCGCCCATCGCGTCACCGATTGGGTGGAAGACACCATCACGTCCATCGTCACCTACCGTTGCGATAACCGGAAGGCTCTCATCGCCACCACTAACCTGCCGGAGCCGGATGCCGGTAGCGTGGCCACGCATAAGTCTCCGACCGGACAGTACGAATACCGCACCACCCTGGCCGAGCGCATCGGCGCGCGCGCGCGTTCGCGCCTCTTCGAGATGTGCACGGTGATCCGCATGCCGCTGATCGAGGATTACCGCATCCGAAAGGGCAAGCAGTTTTGATGCGCCTGGCCGCTCTCCTGCTGCTCTTCGCGGCGGCGGGCCCAGTGGGCACCCCGGCGCCGGTGGCCACCGCACCGCCGGGGTACGTGCAGGCGGTCGAGTTCCCCTACTATCTCTACCCGCGCACGCTGTGGGAGCGTGAGCTGGTGTGGCTCAAGACCATCGGAGTGAGCACCGTGGAATTCTCCATTCCCTGGAATTGGCACCAGCTTCAGTCGGGCGAGTTCGACTTTACCGGCCGCACCAGCCCGCGCCGCGACCTGGTGGCCTTCGTCCGGCTGCTGCGCCGGCTCGGTCTGCGCGCCTGGGTGCGCCCGCTGCCGCCGGTCCCCGGGTGGCTCAACAACGGGGCGCCTTCCTCGCCGCCGGACGCGCGCGCGCAACGCGCCTGGCTCAAGGCGCTGGAGGGAGTGCTCGCTACCCAGACCGCCAGCCACGGCGGCCCCATCGCCTTCGTGGAAGGGCGCGCGCTGGCCATCGATGCCGCCGCTCCTCCCACGCCGGTAGCCGTGATTTCGGCCACGGACCCGTCCGCTTTCACGCGCAGCCGCCAGGCCATGGCGGGAGCGGCCCGCGCGCTGCTGTGGACCGGCGTTGAGGACGCGCTCTATCCGGCGGGCTGGGCGGCCAACCCCGAATCGCTGCTGCGCAAGGGCGCGGTGGGGCTGGCCGGCGATGAGCGCCCCGCCACCAGCGCCCTGCGCCGCAACGCCGCGCTGCTCCGCAACTGGGCGCGCTTGTTTCCCGGCCTGCATTCCGTGGCCATGCCAAGGCCCGCCGCCGGCGCGCTGCCCGCGGGCGTCACCGCGGCGGAAGTGGTTTCGCCCGCGGCCTCCGCCGTCAGCATCACCAACACCGGAGCGCAGCCATTCCACGACGATGTGCGTGCGCGCGAGCCGGAGTCGAAGCGCACCCTGGCGATCCCCGGCGTTTCCGTTCCCGCCGGCGAATCGCTCTGGCTCCCCGTCGGCGTTTCCATCGGTCCCGACGGATTGTGTCGCGAGTGCACGAATTTTTCGGGCGTTGAGCATATCGTTTATGCCACGGCCGAGCTGCTCTCCATTGAATTCGAAAACGGCATCCTCGCCATGGAGTTCGCCGCCCCCGAGCCGGGCGAAGTGATTCTGCAACTGGCGCGCCAGCCCGTCGGCCCGTTCCTCGCCGCGGGCCAGCCGACGGAGTTCGATTGGGACGACAAGACGCTGCGCGCGCGCCTCACCGTTCCGGCCAGCAGCGCCGCGGGCAACCGCGTGCGCATCGGGATTGCCATCGAAGCCCCCGAAACGTCGGCTTTCTTCAACGACGCGCGGCGGCTGATCATCGGCCGGAAGAACGTCGTCTCGACGACGTATTCCTCGCCGCAGGTGGCCGCGCGGTCGCGCCTGCGCCTGCCCGAAGGCTTCACCGCCGCGCCCACCGTCAAGTCGCCGGATGAAATCGACTACGAAATCAGCGTGCCGGGTGATGCGCTGCATGGCGATTGGGCCAACCTCGCGCTCGAAGCCGACGGCATGCCCCTGGGCCGCGCGCGCCTGCAGCTTTTCCGCCCCGCCACCATCCGCCTGATGGAAGCCATCGAGCTTCATTTCGGCTCGCAGACCGAGTTGACGCCCGATCCGCCCACGGCGCCCATCGAGCCGAAAGCCGGCGGCAATCTGGAAATCTCCATCCGCAACAACTGGCCGCAGATCCGGACCTACCGCCTGGAGGCCGCGGGCGAAGGCCTCGTATTCTTCCCGCCCAAGACCGAGATCAGCGTGGGCGCGGAGGATGAGCGCCGGGTCTCGCTGCGTGTGTTCGCCGCGGGGGGGTTGGCCGGCGTGCGCGACTGGCGCCTGCGCGTTGCGGATCTCTTCGGGCCCGGCGCCGATGCGGACCTTCCCATGCGAGTGGTGTTGCTGCCGCGCGGCCGCACGGTGGCCTGGTCCGCCGACCTGGATGGGGACGGTTCCCCGGAATGGGTGCTCGAGTCTCAGAAAGTGCGCGCCATTTTCTCCGGGCAGGATGGCGGCCGATGGATGGAATTCGCGTGGAAGGACACCAACGTGAATTACCTGCCCGAACAGGGCCTCTTCGCCGGGCCGGGACCGGTGGAGGTTCGCGCCGCAGACGATGCCCTGGAGTTCACCGGAAAGGGCTGGAAGCGCACCGCCCGTCTTTCGGAGACCACGCTCACCATCGAACAGAGCTCACCGCTTCCCGCGGATCGATTGAGTTCGGAAAAGCGCGGCGGGGCCACGCTGACGATTGCGCGGCCGTCGCCGGCGCGGGCGACGTATACGTTGAATTGACGGGAAGACGCTTCCTATTTTTTTTCCATCTCGTTCAGTTTTTGCACGCGGCGCTTGAGATCCGGATCTTCGCTCGCGAACCTGGCATTCAAATAGGCGTTGAGAACCTCTTCGGCGAGTTTCGGCCCGATGATCCACGCGCCCAGGCACAGCACGTTTACGTCGTCGTGTTCCACGCATTGATGGGCGCAGAAGGTGTCGTGGCACAGCGCCGCGCGCATGCCGCGGATCTTATTGACGGCGATGGCGGCGCCCACGCCGGTGCCGCAGACCATAATGCCGCGTTGGGACCGTCCGGACAGGATCTCGTCGCAGAGTTTTTGAGCGATATCCGGAAAATCGACCGGATCGGTGCTGTATGTGCCGACGTCCTTGACGGTATGCCCCCAGGATTGGAGCGTTTTGATAAGCGGTCCCTTCAGTGGGAAACCGGCGTGATCGCAAGCCACCACCAGCTTCCACTTGGGCGGACCCGTCACTGCCGCGCGCGCCTGCGAAACCGCCAGCGGTACCGCGGCCAGGCCGCCTAGTAAGCTGCGCCGTGCAACGTTTTCATTTTTCATTTGGGCTCCTCAACTGAAGCGGACCGGCGTATAGCAGGCGCAAGCCCCAATCGATGTCGCCGGGGAAGGGGGGCAGCGCAATCACCCCGATGGAGTTTGACTGTACAAAGCCGTCTCCGGCGCCAATCCATTTGCCGCTACGGGGATCGAACCACGCCGCCCGATAGGTGCTGGAAGGCTTCGCCGCCCGAATGATGCTCCGCGGGCAGCCTCTTTCGAAGTACGCCAGGATGATTTCCTGGTCCGCGGTGTGCGCGGCGTAGGCCCATCCCTCGTATCCTCGCGTGGTCTGGGTTTTATTGGGCGATACCCAATCCGCATCCGGAATCAAGTCCTGATAGCGCCTGCCTATGGAAAAGGCGAACGTGCGCAGGTGCTGCATCTGGGTGGCGGAACTCCACTGGAACGCTTCCCACATCTTGATGGGCGCCTGTGGCTGGACGTTGGCGCCCCAGATGGCCTCCGAACCGTAAATTTGGCCGGCCAGACCTCCGGAAAGGAAACTCCCGTACATGCCGGAGCGCACGAACTGGTCGTCCTTTTCGGTGTTGCCCGGGGCTCCGAATTGATAGCCGCCGCCGGCGCGGCCACGCGCATCGTTGTATCCGGAGTAGTAGGGTTCCCCGTTGAGTGCCGGCCGCGGATAGACGGCGTGGAATATCTGTGTCAGATACCAGTAGAAATCGTGTTCGCGCGAGTTACCGATCTGATGCAGCGTGACCCACGACCCGTCGCCCCAGTTCAGCAACGTGGAGGGGGCCGCGTTGGCCGTCAGCAGGGTGTCGAACGGCGGCGGGCCGTGTTGCTTGAGCGCCATCTCAATCGCCGGCAGGAACTCGCCGGAGGGAATAGATTCGCTGCTAGTATCGAAATGAATGGGGCTCAGCAGCACGTTATTCGCCTGATAGCGCGCGAAGATGTATTCGACGAACCGCGCGTACGAATCGGGCCAGGCGTAGTACTTCTTCCAGACCTGGCTCGCGTCCCGGCGGGAGACCTCGATGAACGGAACAAACCCCTGTTCGTTCAGGTAGTCGATCTTGCGATCGAGATAGTCGAAGTACTTGGGGTTGATGCGGTCCACGTCCGCGAAGACCTCCTCGTAACCCGGAACCTTGCCGGGGTAGAGGAACGGCCGGCCTCCCTCGTTGTCCATGTTCTTGGCGCTGTTGGCGCCGAACTCCAGCCAAGCCGAGCGGATTACGGTTCGTTCGGGATTATCCATGACGATGTGCGCAGGTTTTCCGTCGTTGGCCCAGTTGGGGAATGCCGCGATGATTCCCACCAGGTTGAAGCCCTGCGCTTTGCGGTAACGGACGTAGTCCTTGAAGCCGGCCGTGGGACCGATGGGCCGCTGCTGGTCGTCGTCATACCACTTGAAGCAGTTGGTGCCGGTGGCCCACCACGTGTCCCCCAGAATAAAGAACGGGGTCCCGTCGGCCAGTTGCAGCGCATGATGGTTCGGCGTGGCGCGCAGGAAGCCCCGGCGGAGAGGATTCTGCCGCTTCTCTTCTTCGGTCCAGTCGACGGCCTCGAAAGAACCGTTCTTGCCGGCCAGGCCCTCTTCCGGCGGATACGAGCCGCTCTGCCACTTCCAGAGGCCCGGCTCGGTAGCCACCAGGCGTACCTTGAAGGTCCGCTCGCCGTCCCAGAACCCGTAGACGCGCTTCAGAAAACTGGGTCCCGTCAGATCGACCCAGATGGTGGTTTCCGTGTACGGGTTCGCGACGCCGTGCGCCGCGGTGAAGGTCAACTCCTGTTTTTCCCAAACGTGCACCGGCCCGGCAGCCTGAGCCTGGAAGGCCGCCGCCGCGACCAGAAGGATCCATGCAGATCTACGGATGCTCATAGCTTCTCCCAAGGTATCCTGTTTTGCGGCGTTGAAGTGGAAAATCGCGGCGCTACTGCACCGACACTGTGACGCCGTTCTGGCTGATGTTCCCGCCAATCGACACGGTGATCGACAGCGCGCCCGACGGTGCGTTCGCTGGGATCTGCACGTTGAGCTGCATCAGTCCCGCTACAAAGCCCGGCGCCTCTCCGGCGTACACATAGGACGCCGGCTGGCCGTTGATCGTCACCTTGATCGGCTGTGACGGCGCCGGCGTCACTTGCGGAGGCGGTAAGGTCGCGGTGGTGAACGCGCCGGTGATGCTGGGCGGGTTGGTCTGGCCCTCGCCGGTCAGGTACACCGTGACGATGCTGCCCTTGGCCGCCGGATTGTTCGGCCCGTTGAGGGTGATACCGTCCTGGTTCAAGATAGACCCCGCCCCGCTGCCCTGCGAGTTCTGCGTGAACAGCCCCGGGGCCGTGGCCGCCGAGGTCAACTGAAACGCGTTGGAAGTCTGTCCCGCGTACTTGATCCACACCCCGGGGCTAGCCACGGGAGCCATCTCATAGGGCACCACCGCCGATATCTGTGTGGCGCTGGCGTAGATCATGGGAGCGGCGATGCCATTGAACAGCACCTGCACGCCGCCGATGGTGGTGGCCAGCTTGCCGGTGGACGGGTCCGTGATGGCGTATGCCGGGGTGGCCGGTCCGATGCCCGTGCCCCAAAGGGTAACGATCTCGCCTGGGGAGACCGGCCCGGTAGCGTAGCTCGCCGCGTTCGTCACCGCCGCGATGGGTGGTAGGCGCGCCGTCAGCGCGGCTGCCTGAGTGACCTTGACCGGGACGCCCGCAAACAAAACGGTCGCGCTAAGGGCCGCGCCAGTGTTGTTGGGAAAGACTACCAGAGTAACAGTGCCGGAGCCGGTGCCGGCAAATGCGCCTGAAACCGTGATCCAACCCGGTAAAGCCGAGACTGCCCAGGGACACGAAGCGCCGGTCTGGATGCTGACGTTGAAATAGGCGCCCGAGGCCGGAGCCACCAGCGAGGTGGACCCGATGGAGTAAGTGCAGGAAGATGACGTCATGATGCGGACGCGATCATTACTGAAATCCGCGATGTAGAGGTTGCCAGCGGAGTCCACGGTCACCGCGTAGGGTGCGTCCAGGTCGGCGCTGGTGGCCGCGCCGCCGTCGCCGCTGTAGCCTGTCGTCCCGTTTCCCCCGACCGTCGTGATTTGCCCGTTCGACACCTCGCGGATGCGGTTGTTAACTGTATCGGCAATGTAGAGGTTGCCGGCAGCATCCAGGGCGAGGCCCATGGGTTCGTACAACTCGGCGCTGGTGGCCGGGCAACCATCGCCCAGCGGGTCCGTCTGCTGCGTGCACCCGGTACCGCCGCCCGCTACCGTTGTGATCACCCCGCCCGAGACCTTGCGGATGCGGATGTTCGCAGTGTCGGCGATGTAAAGGTTGCCGGAGGAGTCCACAGCGACGCCCGTGGGTTGGTCCAACTCGGCGCTGGTGGCCTGGAGGTTGTCGCCGCCGAAGCTTGGCGTCCCGTTTCCCGCCACGGTGGTGATCACCCCGTTCGAGACCTTGCGGACGATGTTGTTACCAAAGTCGGCAATGTAGAGGTTGCCGGCGGAATCTACGGCCACTGCGACAGGAGTGAACAACTGCGCGCTGGTGGCCGGGCCGTTGTCGCCGCTGAAACAGCACGTCCCGTTTCCCGCCACGGTGGTGATCACCCCCTTCGAGACCTTGCGGATGACGTTGTTAACGGAGTCGGCAATGTAGAGGTTGCCGGCGGAGTCCACGGCCACCCCGTAGGGTGCGTCCAACTGGGCGCTGGTGGCCGGGCCGTTGTCGCCGGTGTAGCCTGGTGTCCCGTTTCCCGCCACGGTGGTGATCACCCCCTTCGAGACCATGCGGATGACGTTGTTACCAGAGTCGGAGATGTAGAGGTTGCCAGCAGAGTCCACGGCGACCCCGTAGGGACCGTGCAGTTCGGCGCTGGTGGCCGAGAAGTTGTCGCCGGTGTAGCCCAGCGTCCCGTTTCCCGCCACGGTGTAAATTGTGTAGGTCTGGCCAAATGCGGACCAGGACATGACCAAGGCGAAAAGAACAGCAGGCGGCAGACGCATTTTAGAAGGATCTCCTGGAGCAAATTGCGTAGCTGGGAATTAGGTTAGCACGACTTTACCGCGAGGCCCTCTGCTCCTCGCCCCAGATCAGCGGATCGGGGCCGGAGAGTTGGCGGAATAACTGGTAGTTGGCGCGCGCCTCATCAGGCTTGCCTTGCTGCTCCGCAAGCAACCCGCGCAGGTAGTAAATGCGCGGGAAATAGAAGGGGGCGAACAGGCTCACGCCGCTGATAGACGGAATCGGGTTGAGGCGCAGGAGAGGCGCGGCGTCTTTGGCGCGGCCGGTTTCGAGCCAGGTCCATGCCAGCATGACCGGCAGGCTGGGATCGGCCGACGGGTTGACGCCATCGTACAGTTGCTTCAACAGCAGCGAGGCGGGCTGGAATTGCTTGCCGAGCAGCAGCGCGTAGGCCAGCGCGGAATCCTTGAGGGAATTCTCGGGGGCATTGGGGAAAAGCCGCTCGGCGCGCACGGACCACTCCGACGAGGAGGCCGGAGGCTGGGCCAGGAAGCGCGCCACCATGGCGGCGCTGGCGGAAGAAGGGCCGGCGAGGAGGGCCCCTTTTTGCGCCTGTTGCGCGGCGGCGCGGTCGCCCAGCACCAGGCTCCATACGGCGAGCTGGGAATAAGCGCGGGAGGCGAATTCCCGCAAGGGGCCGGTTTCGGCTCCGCGCGCGAAGGCCTCGAGGCGCTGGCAGGCGGATTTGCGGCGGCCGCTGACCCAAGACCATTCGGCCTTGCGGTACTCGGTGACGGGGTCCTTGGCGGCCTCGCGAGCTTGGATGTACTGCTGGGCGAGGGTGTCCGCGCCGGCCACATCGCCGCTCATGAGCCGCGCCATGGCGGCTTTCCACAGCTCGCCTCCGCTTTCGAAGTCGGGGTCTTTCTTGGCGGCCTGCAAGTAGAAGTTCTCGGCCTCGTGCAGGCGCCCGGCCAGCAGGTTGACGTCACCCTGCGAGTCCAGCGGATTGGCTTCCGTGGGGCGCAGCGCCTGGTAGCGGCGCAGCGCGTCGAGCGCGGTATCGAAACTGCCCGCATACGCGGCGGCATAACCAAGCTGGTTCAGCGCAGCGACGTCTTCCGGCTCCACTTCGAGCAGTTTCCGATAGGCCTGAACAGCCTGCTGGTATTCGCGGCGGTTCATGCAGGATTCGGCGAGCGAGCTCCAGGCAGTGGGATCGTTCGGCTCAAGCGCGACCAGCGTGGTGAGGGCGCTCTTGCGAGCGGCGAAATCGCCATGGAGGTTGGCGGCTTCCAGCTCCAGGCGCGCGCGCTCCGCCGGAGGCATGGCGGGGGCCCGCGCCAGCGCCTGGCCGAGCAAAGCCTCGGCGGCGGCGCGGTCCTGCTGCTGGGCTTTCAATTGCGCCAGCAGGCGGTAAGGCGGTCCGAAATCGGGGTCGGCGGCGATGGCCTGCTCGAGGTTCTGCGCGGTGGCGGCGGTGGTGGCCGATTCCTCGGCCGCCATGTACGCCTTCAGCGCGGGCACGCTGTTGGTGCCGTATGGCGCCACGTGAGTGGAGACCTGCCGCGCCAGCTCCGAGGCCACAGCGAACACGTCGCCCCCGGCGGCGGAAAACACCTGGACCATCTTCCCGGTCCGCGGATCTTCGAAGGTGAGCCGCGCCGAGAGCCTGCCTGCGCGAACGGAGTACTCCCCGTAGCCCACGCGGGTAGCGCCGGAAGCGAACGCCAGGGAGCGCTCGGCGGAGATGCCGGGCACGGAGACGGGGCGCGGTCCGAGCACCCGGTCCAGACCGTGCATTTGGGTGGAGGGGATGGCGTAGATGCCCGGCGCGCCGGCCAGCTCGGCGGTGATGACTTCGGAGAAGGCGCGGCCCATCCAGTCGTCGGCAACGCCGGCGCCAAGGTTCTCGAAGCGCAGAATGGCGATGCATTCGACGCGCGGTGCGGGTGCCTCGCGAGCGCACGCGGCCAGCAGCAAAGCCGCGAGGGCAATGCACAACCGGAATCTACAGAACACGCGGCTCCAGGGCCAGCAGTTCCTTGAACTCCGGCAGGTCGCGCATGGCCTGGAAGTCGGGATCTTCCTCGATCTTCTTCTTATCCTTAAAGCCCTCTTCCAGCGCCTTCCTCAGATACTGAAGTGCGAGCTCATTGCGGCTGGCCTGGGCATACAACTTGGCCATGTGGAAATGGAACTTGGCGCGCTCCTCGACGTTGCGCTCCTCGAGCAGGACGCCGTAGCTGCCGTGGCTCTCGAAGACATTGGGGTCGAGCTTGAGCGCGGTCTGGTAGGTTTCCATGGCTTCTTTGTACTTCTTCTGTGCGAAATAAGCCGTGCCCAGGTTGGAATAAATCGAGGCCGAGTTGGGAGCGTACTTGAGCGCCCTTTTGTAATACCTGACGGCTCTGCCGAAGCTTTTCCGGGCGTAGTAAACCGTGCCCAGGTTGTTGATGGCTTCGGCGTAATCGGGCTTGACGCGGATGGCCTGCTCGTAGGACTTCCGGGCGTTGTCGAGCTGCTGCATCTGGTGATAGGCGATGCCGATTTTGTTTAAGATGACCGGGTTTTTGGACTTATCCTCGCGGAACACGTCGATGGCTTCGCGGTACATCTTGCGCGCCATGAAAATGTCGCCGCGGGTTTCCACGGAAAGAGGTGCCTTCGGGGCTTGGGCCGCCACCTGGGCGAAAGCGAATGCCGAACTCAAGCCGGCCACAAGTGCAATGGCCAGAGGTCGGGAAACCATGGGGGCCTCCACCCCCTATTTAAACACACCCCACAAGCGGCGGAAGAATCCTTTCTTCTCTTCTTTCCTGGGCTGCTGCGGCGGTGGCTGCGGTTGGGCGGTGGCGGCGGCATTCGACCGGTTCTGCCGCGCGGCGCGGCGCGCCATGGCAGCCTCCGACACATCTCCTTCCGATCCGGTGATGCGCGGGGAAGTATCCGCGGGCGAAGCCGGCTTGGGGGGCGAAGGTGTCTCCCATCCGGCGACATTGGTTATGCCTTGCCGGCCGCCGCCGTGCAGCGGGCAGGCGCCTACCGGCTGCGTGCCCACGATGTAAACCTCCGGCCGCTTGGCAGGGCAGTAGGGTGTGGCGGGCATTCCGGATTGTGGATCGATGTCGATGGAAACAATGCCATCCGGGGCCTGGAATGGTTTGGCGTCGCGATACTCGCGGTAGTCGAGGGCGCGCTTCATGAACTCGGTCCAGATGGGGGCGGCCGAGTGCGCGCCTTCCAGGTCGAGCTCGCGGTTGTCGTCGAACCCCACCCACACCACGCACAGCAGCTCGGAGGTATAGCCGGCGAACCAGCCGTCGTGCGAAGTGCCAGTTTTGCCGGCCGCCGGGACGTTGAAGCCGCGCGCGCGGACCGCGGCGGCGGTGCCGCTGCGCAGCACCTCTTCCATCAGGTTGGTCATGAGGTACGCCACGCGCGGGTCCAGCACCTGCTTGTGCTCGAGCTGGTTCCTGTAGACGACCTTGCCGTCCTGCGAGCGCACCAGCGAGATGAAGTTAGGCTTGACGTAATCGCCCTGGTTGGAAAAAACGGTATAGGCGCCGATGGCTTCGAGCGGGGTGATTTCATACGAGCCCAGAGCCACTGCCGGGGTCGGCTGGATCTTGTAGTTCATGCCGGCGCGGTTGGCCATTTCGACCACTTTGTCGTAGCCCACCATTTCGGCGAGCTTTACGGTGGCGTTATTGAGCGAATGGGCCAGCGCCTCGCGCAGAGTGACCGTGCCGTGGTATTCGTTCTTGAAATTAGCCGGGGTGTAAGACTTCTCGTCGAACCAAAAGATCGTGGGCTCGTCCAACACCGTGGTGCTGGCGGTGAACACGCGCGGCGCGCCCTCCACCGCAGTATCCAGCGCCGCGGCGTACACGAACGGCTTGAAGATCGAGCCGGGCTGCCGCTTGGCCAGTACGTGGTTGAGCTGGCTCATGCCATAGTTGCGGCCGCCCGCCAGGGCCTTCACTTCGCCGGTGTGCGGATCGATCGCCACCAGCGCCACCTGCGCTTCGGGAGGCGTCTGCCCGCGGAACCGGCGCTGCCGGTGAATCTGCTCGTCCACGTTCTGCATGCCGATGCGGATCGCTTCCGCCGCCGCGCGCTGCAGGTGCATATCCAGCGTCGTGTAGATGCGGAAGGCGTTGGACTGGAAGTCGGTGTCCTGGAACCGCGTCAGCAGCGTGTCGTTCACCAGGTCGACGAAGTACGGCGCCTCCACCGATTGCGCCGTGGACTTGGCCACGGTCAGCGGCGCCTGGCAGGCGAGGGCGTAATCGTGTTCGCCGATGAACCCGTTCTGATGCATCAGGCCCAGGACCATGTTGCGGCGGTCGAGCAGGTGGTCGGGATGCCGGAAGGGGTCGAAATACGCAGGCCAGCGGGGCAGGCTGGCGAGCTCCGCGGCCTCGGGCAGAGTGATCTGGCTGAGATCCTTTCCGAGGTAGGCCTCGGCCGCCTCGCCGAAGCCATGGATGCGGAACGTGCCGCGCGAGCCGAGGTAGATCTGGTTGGCATAGTCTTCAAAGATGTCTTCCTTGGACAGCTTCTGCTCGATCTGGAGGGTGATGATCATCTCCGCCAGCTTGCGCGTCCAGCGCTTGCCCGTATCCAGCCAGAACATGCGCGCGAGCTGCTGGCTGAGAGTGGAGGCGCCCTGGGCGTTGCGGCCTTCTTTCAGGTCGATGTAGGCGGCCTTGATGATGCGGATGGGGTCGAAGCCGGCATGCTGGAAAAAGCGCTTATCTTCGGCCGACGTGACGGCCTGGACCAGCACCGTGGGGATGTCCGCGAACTTGACCATGCGGCGTTTCTCGCGGTTGGGCCCGGAGACGTTGGTGACAAGCTGCGGCTCGAGCTGATACTGGCTGCGGGCGGTGTTGTCCTGGAGCGAAACGATTTGCGAGATTCGGCCGCCGGCGAACTTGACCACGCCGGCCTCCTGGTCGAAGTAAGATTCGGGCCCGGGGAAGACCTCAATGGAATTCGGCTGCAGCAGGTAGTAGCCGATGGGATTGCCGCGCGATTCATTATAGCCGCTGCGGCGCAACTCGGCGGCGATCCCGGCGGGAGTGGCGACTTCACCCACCGCCACCGATTCGGGAGCGGCGAAAATCTTGGCCGTATTGGCGAACGGGCCGGCGCGCAGCTTCTCGTCGATGAGCCGCGAGTACCTGGCGTAGTAGTAGGTGAACGTGCCCAACCCCAGAATAATGAAGAGGGCGAACCCGATCACCAGGAAACGGCCGACCGGTCCCAAAAGAAACCGGGCCAAACCCGCGCCTTGGGGTACGCGGACCTTCATATCCTTCTTGGGCGCTCGTCTGGGCACTACATCCAATTCTCGCATGTGCTATCACTCACCGGCTGCCGGCGCCAGGATAGAAATGCAGGTTGACGGTGTACCCGGGCACGGTGACGCGCACGAAATAGCGCACATCGATCCGTACACTCTCCCCCGTACGAATGACTTGCACGTTGTCTTCCTTTATCGGGAGATCGAGCTCATGGGCCTTATCGAGCACCCAGGTGCGCAACACGTCGTCGGAATTGGTTCGATTTTCAACACGCTGTGTCACTTCCGACACAAAAGTCTGCAATTCGAGGTTGCGGAAATAGATGGGGGCGAACATGGCGATGAAAGCCACGAGGGCCGCCAGAACGGTGGCCGCGGCCGCGATGCGCCAGCGCGGGACACCACTCACGGCTGGTCGTCCGATTCCTTACTGGCGGCGCAGAGGTCGTCCCAGATATCGTCGGAATGGGGCGTCCACTTTGGGTTTTCCAGTCCGGAGATTTGCAGCTCGTCCTGCCTCAGGGTCCCATGTCCGTAAGGGCAAATATACTCGATGCGGGGGCGTCCGAATTGCAGCATGCGGCCCCAGGAGCCGGTTTCCACGGGCATGCGCAGGCGGCGTAAGCAGATGCGGCAGCGGTACCGCTGGTCCCAAATGATGATGTAAAGGGCCCCGGCGCCGAGCAAAAACCAGCCTAGAACGGCCAGATTGAAGAGCAGAATCTGGGCGCCATCGCGCAGGGGTGCCAGAGGCGGGGGATGCGGCTCGGCGGGGAAGACCTTGATGATGGACGCTAGCAAGCCGTAGAGCAGCGCGGCGGCGGAAAGCAGCTTGGCGGCCAAATATGCCCAGTAGCGCATACTGTTTAGACTTCCACCCCCCATCTTTAGTTTCGTAGCAACGGGCGCCGGGTGCAAGGGGGGGTTATTGGCGGAACAGGTTGCGGGCGATGAAGAAGACGTTGGCGGAGCGCTCCGCGAGCCGGCGCATGTAATAGGGATACCAGGCCTTGCCAAAGGGGACGTAGAGGCGCAGGCGGTAGCCCTCGCCGACCAGCCGGCGCTGGAGATCGCGGCGGATGCCGTAGAGCATCTGGAACTCGAACGCATCGCGCGGGATTCCGCGCTGGGCGGCGTACGCCTCGGTCTGCCGGATGATGTTCTCATCGTGCGTGGCAATGGCGGGGTAAGCGCCGCGACGGAGCAGGAGCTTCATCAGCTCCACGAAGTTGCGGTCCACATCGGCCTTGCGGGGGAAGGCCACGCCGGGGGGTTCGAGGTAGGCGCCTTTGCACAGCCGCACGCGGATGGCGCGGTCGCAGAGCTGCTCGATATCACTCTGGCTGCGATACAGGTAAGCCTGAATGACGCCGCCAACGGCTCCGTATCGCGCGTGAAGGTCCGTGACCAGATCGATGGTGCGCTGGGTGTACTGGCTGGATTCCATGTCCACGCGAACGAAGCCGTTCAACGCGGCGGCGCGACGGACGAGCCGCTCGACGTTGGCGCGGCACTGGTCATAGGAGAAATCAAGGCCGAACTGGGTGAGTTTGAGCGAGACGTTGCCCTGAATGCCGGAATCGTGAATGGCGGAAAGAGCGTGGAGATAAACATCGCGCGCCGCGGCGGCTTCCTCCAGCGAGGTGACGCTTTCGCCCAGGTGATCGAGCGTGATGGCGATGCCCTCGGAGTTGATGTGGCGGCCCACGGCGAGGGCTTGCTCCAGCGTATCGCCGGCCACGAAGCGGGTGGCCAGACGCTTGGCCAGCGGAGAGGTTTCCATCCATCTTCGCAGCCGTTTCCGGCGCGACAGGAAGAGGAAGAAACTGCGCACCACCACAGGCTAACATTCGGGCATGCCAAAGGGGGCGCCAGTTTGCTAGGCTGCCGGATTGGCAGTCAAGACGCCGATCGACATCAAGCCAGGGGAGTTGCGGTGCCCGCGGTGCCTCTTGCGCGACATCGTTTCCTCAAAGCCGCGCGGATGGAAGGATGCCGTGATGCTGGGGTTCGGGCGGATTCCCAGGCACTGCCGGTCTTGCGGAAAGCGGTTCTATGTGCGGGCGCAGGAAACCGGGGACCAGGGGCCGGACGAAGAGTTGTGAGTGGGGCAGGTCTCCGACCTGCCCCACTGGTCTACCGTATCAGAACGTCAGTCTGCCGGAAATCTGTAACTGGCGCGGGCCCCAAATCAGGTTGCTGGTGGAGGTGGGCGCCAGGTACGGGGTGGAAGTGTAAGGGACGAAACACGCGTTGGCGTGGCCGGCGCAAGCGCCGGAACCGGCCGCGGTATAGGAGAACGCGGTGTTGCTCAGGCCGGAGACATTGGTGTGGTTGAACAGGTTGAAGGCTTCGCCGATGAGCGACAGCTTCACCCGTTCGCCGAGCGCGAACTGCCGTCCGAGCCGGAAGTCCACGTTGTGGAAACCGGGAGCAGTGGACGAATTACGCGGCAGCCAGCCGGCGCGGCCGTTGGTAGCGCCAGCGTAGGCTACGCCGCCACTCACGCCGCCATCCAGCGGTTGTGGGGCGCCGGTGATATACGGCGTTACCGGCTGGCCGGTGGACATGGTCACGATGGTGGAGAAGGCCCAGCCATCCAGAATCAGCCGGGCGGCCTGATTGGCGACGCCCTTCGCCGAGGGCATCCACACGGCGTTGGCCACAAACCGATGGCGCTGGTCGAGATCGGAAAGCCCGTATTCGAGCTTGCGATTATAGGGATCGACGGGATAATCGGTGCCATTGAACGTGCCGAAGTTTCCTGCCGCCTGGGCGCCGTCGAACGCCTTGCTGAAGGTGTAGTTCGCGGTGAATTCCAGGCCATGGCGCATGGGCCGGCGCACAGTGAGCACCATCGAGTTGTACCAGGCATTGACATCGCTGGTGCCGATGAAGACTTCGCCGGTATTGGTGTTGATGCGTTGGGTATAGTAGGGAACGGTGTAGGTCTGCGTGGTGGCGCCGCTGGAGTTCAGGATGTCGTAGCTCTTGGTGGTGGTGGAGGGGGCCAGGTTGGAATCCCAGAAGATCGGCAAATGCAGGCTCCGGCTCACCACGTACCCGATGGAGGCGCTCAACGCGCCCGGCAACGCGCGTTCGACGGTGACTTCGCCCTCATGCGTCCGCGGATTGACCCAGTCGGGGGACATGCCGCGCGCAACCTGGGTGGCGGAGGGTGGGGTGAAAGCGACCACTTGCGGCGTCAGGGCGCCGGCGAACGGCGCAGTCGGCGTCGGGCCGGGAGGGGCGAAGATCATGTTGGGGAAATTCAGGGCGGGGCAAGCGCTCGGCGATGCGCAACTGAAGCTTTGCTGAATCACGCCATTCTCCGCCCGGGTGGCGTAGTAGGTGGTGTTGGTGGTTTTGGCGAAGAAAAGGCCGTAGCCGACGCGCAGCACGGTCTTGGGCGTGATTTGCCAGGCGGCGCCAAGACGCGGCGCGAACTGGTCCTTGGGGATGTGGATGGTGGAAGTATACAGCGTGGTGAGCGAGGTCAGCGTGTTCGGCATGGGCGGCTGCGGGATGGTAGACACGTCATAGCGCAGGCCCATGTTCAGCGTCAGCTTGGAGCTCGCTTTCCAACTGTCCTCGAAAAACACGGCGTAGTCGTTGTTGTAAAAATCGTCTCTGCCAACGTGCGTCACCGGGTCGTTGACCTGCGTGAAGCTGGTAAAGTGCCTGCCTGTCAGGCCGTCGCCAGTATTGATTCCAAACGTGTCGAGCGTCCAGTTCTGGAACACTTGCAGTGCCGTTCCGCTGTAACCATACTGGCCGGTGCCGTTGTACAGGTTGATCATGAGCTCGTGGATGATGTTCACATCCGCGCCGGTCTTGAACGTATGACGGCCGTAGACCTTGGAGAAGGTGTCCGAAACCTGTATGCGGTGCTCGTCGGGTTCGGCGGTGCGCGGCAGGGCGTAGTTCTCACCGTAAGTCATCAGGCCTGAGAGGTTCACGTAGGGCGCGGCCCCATTGGCGCCGGCGGCCTCCAGGTCGCGGCCCCACTGGAAACGCAGATTGTTGACGGCCGAGCTGGAGATGGTCGAATCCCAGTTGGCCACAAAGATGCGCTCGTGGAAGATGTACCTTCCGTTGGTGCTCACGGAGCTGTTGTTATAACTAGGCGCGGTGCTATAAGCATTGGGCGCGCGATAATTCATGAAATCGAAAGCCGTGCTGATGTGGTTGCTGGCGCTGGCTTGATAATCGAGCCGGCCGAAGCCGACGTCCTGGTTGGTGGCGCGGGCGAAGTTGCCCTGCTGGCCGAACAGGAAGGCGTTGGCGGCGGCGCACTGCGAGGCGCTCACTTGCGCGGGGCAGGCCAGCGCGGACACGGTTGAACTGTAGACGCTGCTGGTGTACGCGATGGGGTTGACTTTACGCGAGCCATCGTAGGTGCCGAAGTAAAACAGCTTGTCCTTGACGATCGGCCCGCCGACGCTAAAGCCGAACTGCTGCCATTGATGGATGGGCTGGCTGTAGGTGCCGCGCGATTTCGGGTAGGAATCGAGCGCGTTCCAGGTGGGGTAGCGCAGATAGTAGAACAAGTCGCCGTGGATGTCGTTGGCGCCCGATTTCGTCACGGCATTCACCACGCCTCCGGCGGCCTGGCCCAGCTCGGCGCTGTAATTGCTGGCGCTCACCTGGTACTCCTTTATGGAGTCCATGCTGTAGACATAAGCGCCGCTGTTGGCGCGCCCGCGGGCCTCCGAGAAGAACGCCTGGTTGTTGTTGGCGCCATCCACGGTATTGCTGTTGTATAGGCCGGAGATGCCGCGATAGGAGACCATGCCCGAGGTGCCGTCGGTGGTGACGTTGGGCGTCAGCAGCACGAAGGCATCCCAGCGCCGGCCGGCGATCGGCAGGTGGTCCACCGAGCCTTCGCTGATGACCTGCGAATTCTCGGTTTTCTCGGTGTCGACCACGTCCGCCTGGCCCGTGACCGTCAGCTCCGTCTGCGCCGCCTGCACGGTCATCGCAAAGTTGATGGTGAGCGTCTGGCCGACCTGGAGAATCAGGTCCTTGCGCACCACCGCGGCGAATCCGGCTTTGCTGGCGCGCACTTCATAATGGCCCGGCGGGAGGAACGGAGCGGAGTAAATTCCGGCTTCGTTGCTTTCGATTTTGCGCTCGATGGCGGTGTCCGTGTTACGGATGGTCACGGCCGCCCCCGGCACGAACGCCCCGGACGGGTCGGTCAGAGTGCCGGTGATGGTGGCGGAACCGGCGAGTTGGGGAAAAGCCGGGCCTGCGAAGACGGCCAGCAGGGCCAGCACGGAAAGAACAATCAAGCTCGTTTGGCGCATCGGTGTTTCCTCTCAATTCAGGCGAGTCAAAAACATGTTACGCCGGCAGCGCGGGGGTCCCCGGGCGTGCCGGATGTCAAACTCAAAACATCCCTATTAGCATCAATCGTAACAAAAAAACACTGCCCCACGTGGGGCGGACGCCCTCGTCCGCGCCGGACCCCCTGGTCCGGCTCTTCTTGCGTTGGAGCAGGCCGGCCAAGGGGCCCGCCCCACCCTAGAACACAAACCGCAGGCCCGCCTCGGCCCTCCGGGCGTTGGTGCCGTCGGGAAAGCCGCCCGTAAGGGTACGGAGTCCCGGCGTCGTCGGGGCACAAGTGGTGGCCGTGGCGGAAGCGCACGGGGCGATCACGAAGTTCGGCGCTGTCGCCGTCCCCAAATTCGCCGCCGTGAAACCCGGGGCGCTAACGCCGGTTGTGCTCACCGTGTTGGTCAGGTTAAATACCTCGAACAGCAGGCTAAGGGACATTCTTTCCCCGAGGTGAAACGACTTGGCGAGACGCGTGTCGAAGCGGGTGGTGGGGTCGACCATCAACGGGTTGTTGGGCAGCCAGGGCACGCGGTTGTCGCCACCCAGTCCGTCGAGGCTGCCGGTGAATGCCTGCAGATTGGACACGTTGGTGGTCGAGGAGAAGCTGACCGTTTCATAAGTCGGCCGGCCGCTGGCCAGAGTCAGCAAGCCGTTCCACTCCCACCCGTTCAGCAAGATGGCTAAGCAGCAGTCCTTCTTCACAAACCTGGGCCGTGCAATAAACGTGCCCACGAAGCGGTGCCGTTGGTCCAGTTGGCCGTTCCCTTTGTCGTTGCTGTACGCGCCGTTGTAGAGCCCATTCGGTGAGCTGAAGGCGTAGGCGTTGGCGCCGGGCCCCTGGTTCTCGTCCAGGTCGTGAGACCAGGTGTAGGAAACGGTTCCCGAAAAGGTCCCGGTGAACCGTTGGTTCAGTTGCACTGCCAGACCGTCGTACCACTGCTTGCCGCCATTCTCCACCTGGTTGATGTGGCCGTAGCGGGAATCGATGCGGTTGCTGAGCAGGTAGATGGGCGTGCTGTAGACCTGTCCGGAGGGCTGATAGTTGGCGTTCAGGATGGTGAAGTTGTAGACCTGCGAACTGAGCGGCCCGATGTTGATGTCGCGGACGGTCATGAGCCGCTTCCCGCGGTTATTGACGTAGGAGGCGGTCAAGGTGGTCTTGCTGGTAAGCGCCCGCTCGATGCCGATGTTCCACTGTTGGGTGTAAGGATTCCGCAAGTCCGATGCGGCAATTGTGATGGCGCGGTTGGACGCCAGCGCTCCGGCCGGGCTGGTCAGGGGAACCGGGAAAACCGGCGCGCCCGCCGAGGTGGGGCTGGTAATGCTCAGGGCCTGCGTGTACACGTCGTTAAACGTGAAGAAGTCGAAGTTCTGGGAGGAGGTGTACCGCGCGTAGAACAGCCCGTACCCGCCGCGCAGCACGGTCTTGTCGTTCAGCGAGTAGGCCAGGCCGATGCGAGGCGCAAAATCCTTGGTGGTTTCGGGAATCTTGCCGCTCTGCGGATAGTTGGGATTGGTGATGGTCGGTTGCGGCAGCAAAGCGCGTTCGTAGCGCAGGCCATAGTTGGCGGTCAGGCGGTTGCTGATCTTCCAGGTGTCCTGCGCATAGAAGCCCAGATCGCCGATCACCATATCCACAATGGCGTTGCCGAATGCTTGGCTGTAGCCGGAGTAGTGGCTGGCGCCAGGTGTGGGGCTGGTGAAGTCCTGCGCGAAGGTGGTCACGTTGGAATACGTAAACGTACCGAAGCGGTTGCTCAAGCTGTTGATAAAGTCCTCGGTCCTGGCGATATCGACGCCAAACTTGAAGGCGTGCCTGCCGGTGACCCAGGAGAGATTATCGACGAACTGGTAGCGATTCTCGCTGGGAAGGATGCGCGGCAGGATACTGTAGCCCCCGAGCGTGCTCACTCCGGCAACCGAAAGACCGACATTCCCGATGGGATAGCCCGCTTGGATGGTGGGGTCGAAGTCGTCGGCCTGGCGGTCCTTAAACCATCCGAAATGGAACTCGTTCACCATGGAATTGGTGGCGATGAAAGTCCACGAGGCCCTGCCGATGCGATCGCGCACGGAATCGTCCCCGTTGTTCCCGATCCCCCCGCCGGAAGTATTCGAGATGCCGGTCTGGATGCCGTTCACGGAGAGCCACTTCAGATAGTTCATGTCCACGGTGAGGGAATTGCGCGAATTGGGACGATAGTCCAACTTCAGGAGGTTCAGCATCTGGTTGCCGTTGCGGGGCACGGTGCTGAACATGCGGGGCAGCAAGGAGTTGATGGCCGTACACTGGGCGGCCGTCGCCGGCGCCCCGCAACCGATCCAACTTAGCGTGCTCTGGTTCACCGAAGAGTTGATCACGCTGCTGATCACGGGAAAATTACGCCGTTGGACTTCCGTATCGAAGAAGAAAAACAGCTTGTCCTTTTTGATGGGCCCGCCGATGGTGCCGCCGAAAATATGGCGCACTTCGGGAGGATTGATGGCGGCGCTTCCGGTGGCAGTGGGATCGCGGGCGTTGAGCGTGCGGTTGCGGAAGAACCAGAAAAACGTGCCGCGGAAGTCGTTGGTCCCGCTCTTGGTGATGGTGTTGATGACGCCGCCGGAGGCGCGGCCGAACTCCGCCGCGTAGGACGAGGAAAGCACCTGGAATTCCTGTACCGCGTCCTGCGAGAACTGCGAGCCGACACGGGTGCGGCCGGCGTTCTCGTTGTAATACTGATTGGTGGTGTCGATGCCGTCGATCAGGAAGCTGTTTCCGCCGGCGATGCCGCGGAACGTCACCAAACCGAAGTCGGCGTCTTTGGTGACCGCGGGCGTGATCTGGACAAAGCCATCCACGCGGCGGCCGTTGATGGGCAAGTCCATGATGATGTCGTTGCCCACGACTTGAGACACTTCGGTCTTGACGTCGTCCACCACCGGCGCCGCACCGGTCACCTCCATCGTCTGCGTGACACCGCCGACGGCCAGTGCCACCTTCAGGTTCACGGTCTCCCCCACGTGAACTCCGAACTCGGCGGTGGCATAAGGAGCGAAGCCTTCTTTGCTGACTGATACTTTGTATCCTTCACCGGGGACCAGCGCCGGCGCCATAAAGATTCCACCGTCCGTCGTAGTCAGCTCGCGGTTGAGGCCCAGTGAGGCGTTCGAAACGGCGACCTTGGCGCCCGGCACGGGGGCGCCGGTCGCGTCCAGCACGGTGCCCGAAACGGTTCCGAAGGCGGCGGTCGCTTGGCCAAAGGCCGGAGCAGGTTCAACCATGAGCACCACCACCAGGATGGTGCATAGAACTGCGAACTTTAGGAATAGGCTGAATTCACGCATTATTGATCTCCTCAGAACCCTCAGGAGACAGAGTAACAGAAGGGAGGTTTAAATTGGATTACAAATAGAGAACAAACAGGGTAAGCTCCGGCGTTTCAGCGGAGTAACGGTACGTCTATACGGGGACCGGCAATGGGGCAGGCGGCTGGCCCGCCTGCCCCAAGTGCTGCATGTCGTTCGAAAGCCTAGAAGACAAAGCGGCCGCTGATCTGCATGCGGCGGGCCTCCGTGCCATCGGGGGGCATGGCGGCGCCCGACGGGATATACAGGAGCTGCGGCGACGCCGTGATCACGCCTTTGGCCTCCTGATAGGCCCGGTTGCTGTTAAAGCTGTTGGCGGCCCAGGTGTTGGCAAGGTTGAACACCTCGAAGTTGAGGTAAAGCCGGGCGCGCTCGGTGATCGGAATGACCTTGCTGAGGCGCGCGTCGGAGCGGTACATCGAGGGGTAGCGGTAGTCGTTCACCTGCCCCCACGGCACGCGGGAACTGAGGCCCGATCCATTCAGGCTGTAATTGGAGAACATGCCGGTGACCGGTGTGTCGCTCAGGTAAACAATCGTGCTGCCATAGGGCCAGCCCGTCTGCATCGTAGTGATGGACGAAAGCTGCCAGCCGTTCACCCCATACTTGGAGAAGGCGTCGGTGCGGTGCGTGAAGGTGGGCGCCCACACCCAGGAAAGCGCAAACCGGCGGCGCTGGTCGAGCGTGCCGCTGCCCTTGTCGGCCTTGTAGTTGCCGTTGTTCAGCCAGTAACTGGCGCCGCTCAGCCAGAGGTTGTTGGTGCTCTCGCCGTAGCTCTGGCCATCGTCGATCTCATGCGACCAGGTGTAGGATCCGAGCGCCTGGAGCCCGTGGCTGAAGCGCTTGTTCACCTGCACGGCCAGACCGTTGTAATAGCTGTTGACGCCGTTTTCGGCATAGGCGATAGTGCCGTATCGGGTATCGGGACGCTTGCCAGTTATGACCGGCACGGTGTACGTGCCCACCTGGCTGCCGCTCGCATTGTCGATGATGTACGTGAAGTTCGTGGTAGCGGTTGGCAAATTGAGATCGCGCACGCCGTACAGTTGCACGCCGCGGCTCCAGATATAGGAAACGTTCATGGAGATATCGGGCGCAAGTTGGCGCTGGATTCCGATGTTGCCCTGCTCCGAATAGGGCGTTTTCAGGTTGGGAGCCAGCATCTGTATGCTCGCGGCCGAAACGCTGCCGCCCGTGGGAATCGACGCCAGGGCATTGGGAAACACCGGGCCAGCCGCCAGTTGCGCCGCCTGCGTTGCCGCCAGCGAGACGCTGGTCTGGTACACGCCGTTACCGCTGGTAAAGAGGTCGTCGAGCGTCCCGCCCTGGAAACGGGCATAGAACATTCCATAACCGGCCTGGAGGACGGTCTTGTCGTTCAGTTGGTAGGCGGCGCCGATGCGCGGCGCCAGGTTGGTGTGCGAGGCCGGAATGTGGCACGTCAAGGGATAATCCTGGTTGCACACGCCGGGCTGCGGCAACTGTGGGAGTTCGTAGCGCGCTCCGTAGTTCACGGTCAGCTTCGGAGTGACGCGCCACTGGTCTTGTAGGTAGAAGCCGTAGTCGTTCATGCGGTAGTCCACGGCGGGCTTCCCGAACGTCTGCGAGTAGCTATTCCACCACTTAGCGCCGGTGGTGTTGCCGCTGTAGTCCAGCGCGAACTCGTTGACCGTCTTGTAGCTGTAGCTCCCGAAAAGGTTACTGATATAGAATACGTAATCCTCAGTGGTCGCGATGTCGGCGCCGAACTTGATGGTGTGAGTGCCTTTGGTCCAGGTGGCGTTGTCCTGGAACTGGAAGCGGAGTTCGCTAGGCTCGACGCGCGGCAGGTAGTTGGCCGGCCCGAGCCCGGTGCCGTTCGCGGAGACCTGTAGGTACCCCAGCCCGCCTCCCAGTTCCGCGTTGTCGAAGGTATCGGCCTGGCGGTCGCTCGCCATCCCAAAGCGCAGCTCGTTCACGAAGTTGGAAGCCACGATGGTGGTCCACACTGCCCGTCCATTGCGCACCGTAACGGCGTCGTCGCCGTTGCTGGTGATGGCGGAGCCGCTGGTGGAGGAGATTGCGCTCTGGATGCCGTTGGGCGAACGCTCGTGCAGGAAGTTGAAGCTGGCGCTGAAAGAGTTGCGGTCGGAGAAGTGATAATCCAGCCTGCCGAAGTAAAGTTCCTGGCCCAGGGTGCGCGGAATCTGGCCGTAGAAGCGCGGCAGGAGCGCGTTGATGGCGGCGCACTGCGCGGGGGTGGCGGCCGGCTCCGTGGAGGTGCCGACGCCGCAAAGGTTCCAGGTTTGCGTCGTCGGATTGACGGCCACCGTGCTGAGGCTGGACGTCATGGGGTAATTACGCCGCGTTACGTCGGCGTTGATGAAGTAGAACAGCTTGTCCCGCTTGATCGCCCCGCCCAGCGAGCCGCCGATCTGCTGGCGCTTCTCGGAGGGAACGTAGGCGCTGAACGGATCGCGCGCGTTGAACCCGGTGCTGCGGTAGAACCAGTAGCCGGTGCCGTGTACCGAATTGGTGCCGCTCTTGGTCACGGTGTTGACAATGCCGCCCATGGCGCGGCCGTATTCGGCCGAGTAGTTGGAGGAAACCACCTGGAATTCCTGCACGGCGTCCTGCGAGATCTGGGACGAGATGCGCGTGCGGCCGGCGTTTTCGTTATAGAACTGCTCGGTGGTGTCGGTGCCGTCCACCAGGAACGAGTTCTGGCCGGCCACGCCCCGGAAGCTGAGCAAGCCGTAGTTGCCGTCGTTGCTCACGCCCGGCGTCAGCAGAACAAAAGAGTCCACGCGGCGGCCGTTGATCGGCAGATCCTGAATGGACCTGCTATCGACCACGCCGGAGATGTCGCTCTTGGTGTTTTCCACCAGCGGAGCAGCCGCAGTAACTTCGACCGCGGTGGCGCTCGTCGCGACCGTCAGATTGACATTGAGGCTGAGGTTTTGGCCGACCTGCAACTCCAGGCCTTTCGCCTCATACCCGGCGAAACCGGCGGCGGTGACGGTAACCTCATAGCCGGGTCCGGGCACTAGGGCGGGCGCCGTGAAGACTCCGGCATCATTGCTTTCGAGGGTGCGGATGGTGCCTTGCCCCTCGCTCGAGATCACGACCTTGGCACTGGGCACAACCGCGCCAGATGGATCCCGGACGACACCGGAAATTCCCGCCACCCCGCCGGCTTGCGCAAAAACCGGGGCGGCCACGAACACCAGTAACACTAGCAGCAAAACTACCTTTAGTCGCACTTCAAACCTCCAAATCGGATAAAACTAGGGTAACAGATCTCAATCTCAGTTTGAAGACAAATCGCCTTCAGATAGGTTAATTCCGCCGTTCCCGGAGTCCCGGTATACTGAAGCGTGCAGCCGTCCGTGGGTGCCTTGCGGGAGAGACTGGCCGCGGTACGGGAGCGCATCGCGCGGGCGGCGGAGCGCGCGCGGCGCGATCCCGCGGAGATCACCCTCCTGGCGGTGACTAAACTTTTCCCGGCCAAGGTGATTCGCGAAGCCTGGGAACTGGGGCTGCGCGAGTTCGGCGAGAATTACGTGCAGGAGTTTGAAAACAAAGCGCCGGAGGTCGCGGACTTGGAAGGCGCGTGCTTTCACCTGATCGGGCATTTGCAGTCCAACAAGTGCAAAAGGGCCGCGGAGTTGTTCCAGGTGATCCAGACGGTGGATTCGCCCAAGTTGGCCCGGCGCTTGACCGACGCGGGGCACGCGCTGGAGGTCATGCTGGAGGTGAAGCTCTCGGAAGAAGAAGCCAAGAGCGGGGCCGACCCGGCGGCGCTGGCGGAGTTGATCGAAGTTGTGCGCGGGTGTGGCAACCTGCGATTGCTCGGCCTGATGACCATGCCGCCGTGGACGGAAGACCCGGAGGCGTCCCGGCCCTACTTCCGGCGGCTGCGGGAACTGGCGGAGCGGCACGGGCTGCGGCAGCTTTCGATGGGGATGTCGCACGATCTGGAGGCGGCCATCGAAGAAGGGGCTACGTGCGTGCGCGTGGGGACGGCGCTGTTCGGGGAGCGCACGCCGTGACAGTCGGGTTCTATGCTCCCATGCCGCCGGCGCGGACGGGCGTGGCGGATTATGCCGCGGCGCTCGTGGCCGAGTTGCGGCGGCACGGGCGTGTGAAGATGGCACCGGGGGTGCCCCCTGGGACCTGCGACGCGGCGCTCTACCACCTGGGTAATAACGCGCTGCACGCGGAGATTTACCGGCGCGCACTGGAGCGGCCCGGCGTGGTGACGCTGCATGATGCCGTGTTGCACCATTTCCTGCTGGGGCAACTGGACGAAGCAGCCTATATAGAGGAGTTCGTTTACAACTACGGCGAGTGGAACCGTGGGCTGGCGCGGGAGTTGTGGCGCGGGCGCGCGACGTCGGCCACGGATAGCCGCTACTTCCGATACCCCTTGTTGCGGCGCGTGGCCGAGCGCGCACGCGCGGTGGTGGTGCATAATCCGGCGGCGGCGCGCGCCGTGAAGGAACACGCGCCGCCAGCGCGGGTGGTGGAGATACCGCATCTTTTTCGGGCGCCGGTGCTGCCTGGGGCAGAGGAAATTGCGCGCTACCGGCGGCGGCTGGGCGTCGAGCCGGGGACCTTCCTGTTCGGGGTGTTCGGATACCTGCGGGAATCCAAGCGGCTGCCCGCGGTGCTGGAAGCGTTCGCGGATTTGCATCGGAAGAACCCGCGGACGGCGCTGCTGGTGGCGGGCGAGTTCGTCTCGACGGACCTGGAACGGGCGGTGGAACCACTTATGGGCGGGGCCGGCGTGGTCCGGTTGGGGTACCTCGAGGAGCGCGAGTTCTGGCTGGCGGCAGCGGCGGTGGACGCCTGCATCAACCTGCGGTATCCGGGGGCGGGGGAGACGTCGGGGATCACCATCCGGCTGATGGGCATCGGCAAACCGGTCATGGTGACGGACGCGTCGGAGTGCGCGCGGTTTCCCGAAGACGCCTGCCTGCGGATCGCGCAGGGTGTGGCGGAGCGGGAGTCCTTGCGCCAGCACATGATTTTGCTAACATCTATGTCTGAGGTGGCCTGCGCCATCGGCCAACGGGGAGCCGGGCATGTGAGGGCGCACCATCGGGTGGAGCTAATCGGGAAGCAGTATTGGGATTTGTTGTGCGAGTGCCGCACCTAGCGCGCTTGATTTTCTACCTGGCTTGCGGGAGTTCGGCCTGGGGGCAGAGGCCCGCGGTCCAGCAACTGCGCGTGCCGGTTCCGATGCGCGACGGAGTGCACCTGTCGGCCAACGTTTTTCTGCCCTCCGAGTATGCCCGAGTGCCTGCCATTCTGGTGCGCACGCCGTACGGGAAGGGCGCTGGCATCACGTCGAATTACCAGGCCTTCGTGGACCACGGCTACGCGGTGGTGGTGGAAGACGTGCGCGGGCGTTACGAATCGGAGGGCTCGTTCCAGCCGCTCGAACAGGAGCCGGCGGACGGCGACGACACGTTGAACTGGATCGCGCGCCAGCCGTGGTCGGACGGCAAGATCGGCATGATGGGCGGTTCGTACCTGGGGATCGTGCAGTGGAAGGTGGCGGTGCTCGACAATCCGCACCTGAAGGCCATTTTCCCGGTGGTTTCGGGGTACGACGATTACCGCGACCGGTTCTACTCGACAGGCGGCGCCATGAAGCTGGGGAACCGGCTGGAGTGGATGTCCGAGAACCTGAAGGTGGCGGGTTATCAGCCGGATTTCAGCAAGTTTGTGCTGCACCTGCCGCTGCGCACGGCGGACGTGGCGGCTACCGGCAGGCCGTCGGAGATGTACCGGGAGGCGATGGACCATCCGGTGTTCGATTCATTCTGGCGCGCCATCAGCACCAAAGAGCAGATGCAGAAGGTCCGCATCCCCGTGTTTTCGGTGGGGGGGTGGTACGACAACTTCGCCCAGAGCGATCTGGAGGCCTTCGCGGCGCTGCACAAGACCTCGGGGCTGAACCGGATTCTGGTGGGGCCATGGCCGCATAACATGTCCTATCAGTTCGCGGGCGTGGATTTCGGACCCCAGGCTTCGGTGCCGATGCGCTCGCTGCAACTGGAGTGGTTCGACCAGTGGCTGATGGGAAAAGACACGCCGCTGGTCTCCAAGCTGCCGGTGCGGATCTTCGTGATGGGCGCCAACCGATGGCGCGAGGGGCGCGAGTGGCCGCCCGAGCAGGCGCGCGCGCGCAACCTCTACCTGGACGGCAGCGGCCGCGCCAACACTCTCGAGGGCGACGGCGCTCTGAGCGACAGGCCCGCGCGGCACGGCTCCCAGGATCATTATGTGTTCGATCCGCGCGACCCGGCGCCCACCCGCGGCGGCGCGGTGTGCTGCAATCCGAAGGTATTCCCGTGGGGGCCCATGGACCAGCGCCCGGTGGAGCGGCGCGCGGACGTGCTGGTATACACTAGCAGGCCGCTGAAGAAGAACGTGGAAGCCATCGGGCCCGTCAAGGTGGTGCTCTACGTTTCCACCAGCGCGATGGATACGGACTTCACGGCGAAGCTGGTGGACGTGTTTCCGAACGGCTATGCGCGCAACCTGACCGACGGGATTTTGCGGCTGCGGTACCGCAACTCTCTGGAGAAGCCGGAGCTGGCGCAAGCCGGCGAAATCTACATGGTGGTGGTGGACGCCGGCGTGACCAGCAACGTGTTTTTGAAGGACCATCGAATCCGGGTGGAGATTTCCAGCGGCAACTTTCCGCGTTTCGACCGCAACCCCGACACGGGCGCGCCAATCGCCGATGAGGCCCGGCTCGTCAAGGCCAGCCAGACGGTGTACCACGATCACGCGCATCCTTCGCGCGTGGTGCTGATGGTAATGCCGGAGAAGGGGTAGCCTCGGCCACTTCTTCACATACTTGTCGAACCAGGCGAACTTCTCCCATAAGACGTGCTCGATGGTTTCCTTCCCGCGGTAGCCGTGGGCTTCGAAGGGAAGGAAGACCAGGCGCACGGTGCCGCCATTGCCGCGGACGGCCTGGTACATGCGGTCGGACTGAATCGGGAACGTGCCGGAGTTGTCGTCCGCCTCGCCGTGGATCAGCAGCAGCGGCGCCTTGATCTTGTCGGCGTACATGAATGGCGACATCTTGATGTACACGTCCGGCGCCTGCCACAGGGTGCGCGTCTCGCTCTGAAAACCAAACGGGGTCAGGGTGCGGTTGTGGGCGCCGCTTTCGGCGATGCCGGCCTTGAAGAGGTCGCAGTGCGCCAGCAGGTTGGCGGTCATGAAAGCGCCGTAGCTGTGTCCGCCGACGCCCACGCGCGCGGGGTCGGTGACGCCCATCGCGGCGGCCTTGTCGATGGCCGCCTTGGCGTCCGCCACGATCTGCTCGACATATGTGTTGTTGACCGTGTCGGGATCGCCCACCACCGGCATGGCCGCGTTGTCCAGCACGGCGTAGCCGTCGAGCACGAAGAACAATTGCGAATAGCCGGTCATTTCGGTGAACCGCTGGGTCGAGCCGCTCACCTG
Organism: Bryobacterales bacterium; assembly: GCA_963768385.1. Classification (GTDB taxonomy): domain Bacteria; phylum Acidobacteriota; class Terriglobia; order Bryobacterales; family Bryobacteraceae; genus Fen-178. The sequence continues at coordinate 113,125 of CAVYHQ010000005.1, read as the reverse complement.
GCCGGCGGTGTCGGCGTCATTGTATTCGTAAGGATAGGCCCACACTAAAGTCGGCAGTTTCTCCCCGGGTTTGTAATCGGGAGGGAGATAGAGCGTGAAGGAAAGGTCCACGCCATCGTTGCGCTTGTATTTCACTAGTTGCTTCCGGATGCCGCGTATGGACGGCTGCGGGTCGGGGAACCTAGTCACCGCGGTCATGGACCCGGCTGGCGTCCGCACATAGTAATTGGGGGGTTCGGTGGGGCTCTCGCGCCGCGTCAGGAACTTCTCGCCGTGCGCATCGAGGAGCGCGATCACGGTCTCATAGTGTTGGTCGTCCGAGCGGAACAGCCGCTCGGCTTTCTGGGTAGCCAGGTTGAAGCGATCGAGGAAGGGCCGGTCGCCCTCGGGCGACGATCCCGTGCCGGTCAGAAAAATGTTGTCGTCATCTTCGAGGATGGCCATCCCGCCGCTGGGCAAGGCTTTTTCCATGGGACGGCCGGGGTCGTGGTAGCGGTCCTGGTTATTGCGCGCCCAGATGAGCTTGGGGGCCGCGTCGGGCTTGTCCAGGTCGATCTGGAAGGTGCGCGACCAGCGTTTCATGCGCTCGTAGTCTTCCACCAGCGCCAAGCCGCCCTTTTCCGCCAGTTGGATTCCCTGGAACCGCTGCTCGGTTTTGAACAGCTCCCGCGGCTGGCCGGTGAATGGCGCCTTCAACGCCAGGATGTGGTCGCGATAGGGCGCCTTGTTTTTCAGATCGCCGCCATCCAGCGCCTCCGCCCAGATGAGCGTCGCGGGCTCGCTGGGCCGCCATTGCACGCTGCGCGGGCCGGTGGGCACGCCGTTGATGGGAACCTTGTCTTCGAGCGGCAGGCTGGCCACCTTGTGTAGCATCTTGCCGGCGCGGTCCCAGACCTCGATTTCCTTGGGGAACGATCTTACGGCATGGAGGTACGAGAAGGGCCGGTGCACGGTGGTCACCAGAAGGTTCCTGCCGTCGGGCGAAATGCGCACCGACTCTACGATTCCCGCCTTCCCAACGGGCGTCACCTTGCCGGTGGCGAGGTCGACAAGAGCAAGCTGCGAGGTGGCGTAATACTCGAACAAGTCCTCGTCATGCGGGTTCTGCAACATATCTTCGAGGGTTTCCATGGGAGCAGCGCCGCCAAGGCTCTCCTGCACATGCGGGCCGGTGGGGACCAAAGGCTCGGGCGGAGGCGCGCCGCGGTTGGGCTTGATGATTTCCACCAGCAAGGCTTTGCCATCGGGCATCCACTGCACGTCGGATGCGCCGCCGCCGAAACCACCGCGCCCTCCACCGCCGCCCCTTCCGCCCATGACGCCATTGACCCGCGCGCCTTCCACTTTGTGGGTCTTGCCGCTGGTGGTGTCGCCGATCCACAGTTCGGTGCTGTTGGCCGTAGTGTTCGTGAAGGCAAAGTGGGCGCTGTCGGGACTCCAACGTCCCGTGCCCAGTTTGGGATTGAGCGGCAGATCCACCTTGATCTCCGCGCCTTCCGGAATCTTCCGCAAGGTCAGGGTGCTGTCGAAGGTGGCATTGTGCAGGCCGTTGGTCTTGGGGTTGATGCGCAGCCCGGCCAGCCGCAACATGGGCTGCGCCAGTTCCGCAATCGGTGGATAGCGCACCGGCGAACCCTGGAGGGCATAAGCGCGGGAAGGGCTCAGCGACAGCGCCGGTATGGTGGGTGCGTTCAGGACATCCAGAACCGCCTTGGGCGGCTTCCGGTATGGCTCGGCGCCGAAAAGCAGCAGGGCCGTCAGAAGCAGAATCGAAGCTCTTGATACAGGTTTCATAAGTGACACGAAGATCTTATGGGAAACCGGGAAGGGAAGTCAAACTCAGGCCTTTACATCCATCGAACCGTCCGGCTACTATTTGAGGCATGTCCGCAAAGTCCGATATTCTCGCCTCGGCCCTGGCGACTTTCGTTCTGCTGCTATGTCCACGCCCCGCTAGGGCTCAAACCGTTCCCACGCCGGAATCGGTGCTCGGCCATAAGCCCGGCGATGATTTCTACCTTGCCAACTACGACGAATCGCGGGAGTACTTCCACCGTCTGGCCGCGAGTTCCAACCGGATCAAGCTGATTTCCGTGGGCAAGACCACACGCGGCCTGGATTGGGAGATCGCCCTGATTTCTTCGCCCCGGAACTTGGCCCAGTTGGACCAATACAAGTCCATCTCCCAGCGGCTGGCCCTGGCCCGCGGGCTGACCGGCGAAACCGCCAAGGCGCTGGCCCGTGAAGGCAAGGCCATCGTGCACATCGATGGCGGCATGCACTCGAGCGAGGTGGCCGGCGCCCAGCAGTCCATTCTGCTGGCTTACAAACTGGTGGCCACCGAGGGCGATCCCGAGATCGACGCCATCCTGGACAACGTGATTGTCATGCTTTGGCCGACGCTCAACCCGGACGGCCAGAATGAGGTGGTCGCGTGGTACCGCAAGAACCTGGGCACGCCCTACGAGGTGAGCCCCTTGCCAGATCTGTATCAAGAGTACGTCGGCCACGACAACAACCGGGACGGCTACATGAACAACATGCTCGAATCGCGGGAAGTCACCCGCGCGGAACTGGAGTGGGCCCCGGTGGTCTTTTACTGCCATCATCAGACTGCGCCGTTCCCCACGCGGATCTTCATCCCGCCTTTCACCGAACCGATCTCCTCCAATATTCACCCTCTGATGATGCGCTGGCTCAATGTGCTGGGCATCAACATGGGCGCGTATCTGGACGAGCACCAGATGCCCGGCGCGGTCCACCGCGTGGGTTTCGACAACTGGTATCCGGGGTTCCAGGACTTCACCGGCATTTTCCGGAACAGCATTTCTTTCTTCACCGAAACAGCCCTGTACCGCTATGCCACACCCCACTTCTACACGGTCGAGGACTTTCCGAGGGATCGCCAACCCTTGCGCTCGGAGGTGTTCTACAACAGTCCCTGGAAAGGCGGTTGGTGGCGCCTGGGCGACGCCGTGCGCTATATGCTGGGAGGCTCGATGGCGGTGCTGGACACCGCGGCGAAATACCGCGAAGTGCTGCTCTTCAACCGCTATCAGGCCGGCCGGGATAACATCGAGCGATTCCGCAACGAGCCGCCATTTGCCTACGTGATCCCGCAGGAGCAGCGCGACCTGCCCACGGCCGCAATCCTGGTGGAAAAGCTGCTCGTCGACGGCATCGAGGTGCACAAGGCCGCGCAGCCATTTGCGGCCAATGGCCGCGAGTACCGGGGCGCGTGGGTGGTCCTGATGGACCAGCCATTCGCTCCGCTGGTCAAAGAACTCTTCGAGCCGCAACATTACCCGGATTTGCGAGAGTCTCCGAATGGGCCGCCCATCCGGCCCTACGATGTGGCGGGCTGGACCCTTCCGATGCAGATGGGCGTGGAAGTGGCGGCCGTTCTGAAGCCAGTCACCCCGGAACAGCGCACCGGCCTCCAGCCCATCAAGGAAGTGACGGCTCCCGATGGCGGCGTCCAGGGAACCGGCGCGGCCTATGTAATCGGTCATCAGCCCAACGCCAGTTTCAAGGCCATCAACGAGGCCCTCAAGGCTGGCGCCCAGGTCGGATTCGCCAAGGCCGACGGGGAAGCCGGCGCCATGGTGGTCTCCGGTATCGATCGGGAGCGCTTGGCGGAGATCGCGCACAAGTATGCCGTCAACGCCGTGGCCGTCGCCAAGCCGCCCCAGGATGCGGTCTCCACCAAGAAGCCTCGCGTCGGCCTCTACCGCTCCTGGGTACCGGCCATCGACGAGGGGTGGACTCGATGGATCCTCGAGGACTATGGTTTCGCGCCCATTACGCTGCGCAACGGCGACATTCAGGCCGGGCACCTGCGGGAGCGGTTGGATACGATCATCATCCCCGACGCCATGCCCCGTTCGATCGTGGAGGGTCATGCACCGGGCTCGATCCCCGGAGAGTACGCCGGCGGCCTGGGTGCGGCGGGCGTGGACGCCTTGCGCTCTTTCGTGGATTCAGGAGGCACCCTGATCGCCTTCAACAACGCCTCGCTCATGGTCATCGATGAGCTCCATTTGCCGGTCGCCAATATTCTGAGCGGCCTCAACAGCGACCAGTTTTACTGCTCGGGATCGCTTCTGCGAGTAGAGCTGCGCGACCTGGCGCATCCGGCGCTGTGGGGAATGCCGCACGAGCCGATTGTCATGTTCGAGCGGGGACCGGTGTTCGAGCAGAAGAGCGGTTTCCGGGGCGCGGTTCTGGCCACCTACCCCAGGGACCGGAATCCGCTGGAGAGCGGTTACCTGCTGCACCCCGAACGCATTCAGGGAAAAGCCGCCGCGCTCGAAGTCTTCTCGGGCGATGGGCGAATCTATCTGTTTGGCTTCAAGCCGCAGTGGCGCGGGCAATCGCACGGCACCTACAAGCTGGTTTTCAACGCCATCTACGATTCTCCGAGCATAGCCAGGCCCAGCGCCTTTCAGAGACCGGCGGGGCCGGCCAATCCCCAACTGGAAAGCTGGAGCGGAGTGGTGGGCAAGGTCCACGCCGACTTGGCCGCGCTGCTGCGCCAGAATCGGGCCTTCTTTGCCGCCCGCGGGCCGGCTGCCGTGGAAGAGCGGAGCAAGCTGGCGGCTGCCATCGACCAGTTTGAGAAGGAACGGATTTCCGAGGTCGAAGATGCCGCCGCTGCTCTGGACGAGGCCCGCAACAGGAGAGCCGGCGAGTATGTCCGGCAGTTGCGGAGGATGGCAACCGACCTGAGGACCAAGGAATTCGAGGCTGCCGCCGATGCCGGCGTGCTGGCGGAGCGGTACCGGCTGGCGGCTCTCGAGCAAGAGATCGCGCCGGGATCACCGAGGCCGTAGTTACTAACCCACTTACCCACGGCGAGTCACTTGCGAGTATAATAAGTTCTTTATGCCTACACATCTGGATTCCGAAACTCTTCAAGCGGCGCTGGTAGGCTATCAGCACCAGCTTGACCAAATCAATGCGAAGATGGCCGATCTTCGTAGCAAGCTGAAGGGCGAGGTGCCCGCCGAGGCAGCCCCCGCTGCCCCCGCCGGGAAGCGCCCGTTGAGCGCCGCCGCAAGAAGGCGCATTGCGCGAGCGCAGCGCAAGCGGTGGGCCGAGTACCACAAGGCCAAAGAGGCGCCCGCGAAGAAGCGGAACATGAGTCCCGCCGCCCGCGAGCGCATTGCCGAAGCCACCAGAAAGCGATGGGCTGAGTTCAGGGCGAAGAAGGCGGCGGCTGAGAAAGCCGCGGCGAAACCAGCCAGGAAAGCTGCGGCTAAGAAGCCCGCGGCAAAGAAGGCCGCACCCAGCCAGGCGCCGACTTCGTAGCATCCGGCCAACTGATGGGTCAAATGGGTTGCAGGTGGCTAAGTGTGGCCCAACTCCGGCGCTGGTCCTATGGTGGATCCGCGCAATCCCGATCGCGTCTTTGTGGCGGTGCTGGGATAGGCGCAGCTACGGCTGCGGCTCGGACCTCGCCTGCGTCCGCGTCGATCCCAAGAACCAGGACGTGGTCTATGTCGCCAACACTTCTACCTACCGCTCCATCGACGCCGGACAGAGTTTTACCCCCATCAAGGGCGCGCCCGGCGGCGACGACTATCACACCATCTGGATCAATCCCAACAACCCCAATATCATCCTGCTGGCCGTTGACCAGGGCGCCACCATCAGTGTGAACTGCGGCCAGACCTGGAAGAACGTCACGCCGCCCGCGCTGACGCCCTGGAGCAAGGTCTCGCACCTGCACGCATCGCACTTCGACGATGGGACGGTGTACGCGACCATCAACCGGTTCCGGCTCGACGAGCAGCGGCCGCACATCTATCGCACGCACGATGGCGCCACTCTTTCAACGATGGGGACGACTGGCAGCCGCTGCGTCTGAATATGCCTGCCACGTCCATCCGCGACCTGGTGGTTCACGACGAGGACCTGGTGGTGGGAACGCACGGCCTCGGGCGAGGTGACGCTCGAAATCCGGGGCAGCGACAACGCGCTGGTGCGGCGATTATCGAGCGCCGACAAGCCCCAGTCGCCGGCCCCCACGCTCTACGTGGCGGCCGGCTGGCTCCGGCCATTTCAGCCCCTTTCGAAGGCAGCGGGAATGCATCGTTTCATCTGGGATCTGCACGCTGCGCCGCGCCCAGGCGGCGGAGGCGGCCGCGGCGGTCCTCCCATCTCGGCGATTTACCGGGACACCCCGGTGGCTCAAGGGGAATGGATGCCGCCCGGCACTTACACCGTGAAGCTGACGGCGGATGGCCGCAGCTATACGCAGCCGCTGGTGGTGAAGCCCGATCCGCGCGCGGCGCGTTGAGGTATGCTCCGGCCGGCCTTCCGGCAGGCTTGGACAAGCTAACCAGCCCACAGCCGACGGTCGAGATTTCCAAATTCAACCAGGCCAGCTTCGGCGACGACGCTGTGGGTTAACGCGGTCACTCGTCGTCGAGGTCCGGCAGATTCAGGACTTCTGTGGCGGGTGAGGCCGTCGCGCTCCTGGGGGCCGCGCGCCAGCGTTTCAGCAACCAGACCACCAGAAACATTCCCAGGATGAGGACAAGCCATGGGAAAAAGGGCATCCATCCCCGCGGCAGCGTCCGGGGATCTACCAGCACCTTACTGCCGTACAGGGCGACGTAGGTATCTATGATTTCCCGATCCGATCTCCCCGCCGCCACCCACCTAGCGATGTCCAGTCGCATTTTGACCGCGATCTCGCTCTGATGGATCGCCACGGGTTCGGTGTAGCAGCAGGGCGCCAAAACCGCATGTTCCAAGCGGTCGACTCTCGCCCGCTGCTGTTCTGCCGTCTCGGCAAGAACGAGTGACGGCAGTAAAGCTACAAAGAACAATTGGATCAGTTTTGGGATCATGGTTTTCCTCGAAATAGCAGTCATGGGAGCAGTCCGAAATATCCCGCCGCCGCACCGATGACCAGGATGAAGGCGGGATGCCAACGCAAACCGGCGAGCAGACAGAACGACAGAGCAAAAAGGGCATACCCGTGCCATGAGATAAGGGCGCTTCGCCCCAGCACCAGAGCTGCGCTCAGGATGAGTCCCGCAACCGCCGGATTCACTCCCGCCAAGAAGCGCTGGGCGCGATGGTCATCCCGGAATCGGCCGTATTGGTGACAGATCGTCAGCATCAACAGCATGCCGGGAGCGAATAGCGCGACCGTAGCCGCCAGGGCGCCGGTCGTGCCGGCCATGTGAAATCCGGCGAAAGTTGCAAGAACTGCGATCGGCCCCGGAGTCAGATTGCTGATCGCAACGCCGTCCAGGAACTCTTGAGGCTTCAACCAGCCGAGTTGGGTGACCAGCCGGTTGTGGAGAACGGGCACGAGCACAAATCCGCCGCCAAAGAACACCAGACCAATCTTGAAGAAGGTGGTGATTAGTACCGACGCCGGCGCCGCGGGGAAAAATGCGAACGGCAACAAGTTCACAGCCCCACTGCCCGCCTTCTTCCCAGGCTGGTGCGGCTGTCTTGGCGCAGTCCATCTCACGGGCAGGAGAAAGCCTGCGGCTCCTGCCGTGACGAGCACCCAGACTGCGTTCCACTGGGCGACTCCCGCAGCCAAAGCGCCGGCCGCGATCAAAATAGCCGGCCATGAGCGCAGTACCTTGCGGCCAATCGACCAGCCGGCATCCACAATCAAAGCAATCACAACCGGAGCAAGGCCAGCTACGGCTCCCTGCAAAGCAGGCACGGCGTGGTAGCGGAAGTAGAGATCCGACAAGATGATGACGAGAGTGATCGATGGAACCAGGAACGCGCCAGCCGAGAGCAGGGCACCGGCCACGCCGAACAGACGGTAGCCGATGAAGATCGCCACGTTCACGGCAAACGAACCCAGAACCTGTCCCAGTCCCACGCTGTGGACGAATTCATCAAGGGAGATCAGGCGGCGCTTTCGCACGAACTCTCGCTCCATGAGCGCGATTACGGCCATGCCTCCGCCGAAACCGATGCTGCCAATCTTCAGGAAAACGGCCAGGAGGCGGCCCAGGGAAACAGTCTCCCCACGATCGAGTTTCAGCGCTGATGGATCTCGATCCGCGGGCTCCATGTCATTTCCACTCGCCCAGGAGTTCTTCCCGGGCACAACCGTTGGCCACCGCCTCGCGCCCGATGAGGGCGGAGACCGCAATCAGCGCCGTGGCGTTGATCAGGGCCGAGACGACTTCGGCGCGCTTGAGACCATATGTGCGCCGCGGCGTGGGGGCGCGCCGGCCCAACCTGCGCGCGAAGATCGCCAGACCCAACGCCCCGACATCCGCTAGATTGTGCGCCGCGTCAGCCAGCAGCGCCAGGCTTCCGGCCCACAGTCCTCCAGCGAGCTCGACCAGCGTGATGCCGAGGTTGAGAGCCGCACTAGCCCACAGCCGGCGGTCGAGATTTCCAGGTTCAATGTCGCGATGATGGTGCGTCATGGCGGGATGCCTCCAGGACGAACCCACCACGCCCGTCCGGCGCGAGTTCGCTCATCAATAGTCCAGGATCTTGTCGGCCGCGAAGATTACCTTTGCGAGTTCGTCTTCTTTGCCAATTCGCGCTCCTGGTCTCAACGCCCCGGATGTGATTCCCGCATTTTCAGAGCAGTGAGGGCACAAGAGCATTTGCCCGCCCGCTTTCACGAATGCGGCCAGTTCTTTCGAGATCGGGTCGCCATTGCCCCAAATCAGCTCGGCTGACTCGCGAGTGCTGGCGAGGCGGACTCCCTCCAGATCCAGCAGCATTGTCACCTGCGCCCCCATGCTCTGCATCACCGACGCAAGGCGTACGGCCATCTTCACCGCGTGCAGGTTGTCGGTGTAGTGGGTCAAATGAACGATAACCTTCTGTTTGGCGGCGCCTTGAGCGAGGGCCGGGCTGCTCACCAGCACGCTGAACAGCAGCGCTATGGCCAATACAGGAGTGATTCGCTTCAGGATTGTCATCGGATGCTTCCTTTCTGTGGTGCATGACTGCGAAATCGAAGTCCCGCCGCCCACCGATCCGATCGAGCAGGTGAGAAGCCAGACTGCGTTTCGCTCATGCACATTGCAAGTATATTATAGATGCAGGTAACACCTATTGGCGTTTGACCCATGGCGGATCCGGCTTGCGGTGCGGCTGCGCATCTGAGCGGGCGCCAGCCTGGCCGGAGATCCGCCACCACTCGAATAGCCGAGTTGGCGCGTGCCAGCGTCCTCGCTGACGAGGCGCCGTACCGTTGGAGCGACTGTCTATTCCGCTGAATTTCCGAAAGACGCCGGCACCATGGGCACAATCGAGCCGGGCAGTCCGGCCGACTCCATAGTACTGAATGCGAACCCGCCCCAAGCGGACATTATTTCTGGACCGGCAACCCCGCAAGCTGATAGTTCCTAAACCCGCCGGCCAGAGAAAATGCGTTTGCGTAGCCCATTTTCTGAAGGGTCACCGCGGCCGCCGCCGATCGCGCGCCACCCAGGCAATAGAGCACGATACGGGCGGTCTTGTCTGGCACGACTGTCCCTATTTCGCCGGATAGCCTCCAGCGCGAAATGTGGATGGCACCGGCAGCATGTCCGGCCTGCCACTCGTTGTCTTCCCGAACATCGATCAAGGTGAACGTCCGGCCGGTAGCCATCCAGTCTATCAATTGCGAAGTGGAGATTTCTTTGATCTGTTCGGACGCATCTTTCGCCGGAGTCGAGGACTCCCTTTGGGAGGCTTGATACTCGGGTCCGCCTGAAGACCGGCAGGAGCAGAAGAGGCTCAAGGTCAGCGCCACGGTGGCGATCCATCTGGTATTCATGGTTCTCCGTCTGTTGATCGATTATCTATGTATACCTATTCCAGCTCCCTCCCAACCGACAAGGCCATCCTGATACACCTTGACTTGGGAGAAAGGGAACCCGTGTTCCAGGAGGGCGCGCCCGGCCGCGCGGCTGGCGGCGCAAATGTCCCCGGACGACCGCCCGCTTTCATAGAGGATGATCGTGCGATCTTTGGGCAAGGTGTTCCACCGCCGGTCTATCTCGTCCGCGGGAAGACTGATCGCTCCGGGAATTCGCCCCGCGGCATAGTCGCTGGCGGGTCGCACGTCCACGAAGAGCAATCTGGCGTTGCCGGTCAGCAGTTGGCGCAGTTCCTGGGTGTCAATCAGCGCGGGCTGTTTCTTGGCGGCATCGGCTTCACTGCACGCTCCGCCAGCGGTCTGGAAGCCGAAGGGTCCGCTCGGGGCGGCTCCCTGCAGACCCGTCGCAGCTTGCCAGGGGTCGGCGCTTGCCTTACGGGTACTGGGGGTCGGCTGAGTGGTTGCGGCAGACTCCTGAAGCGGATTCCTCGTGGCAGCGGGGTTCGTGGTTGGCTTCTTGCGCGCCGCGGCAGCCGGAGCTGCCGCCGGCTCGACATTCCCCGCCACGGTCACCCCAAGGTCGGCCAGTTGCCCGGCGACAAGCTGTGAGAACTGCGCCGCCGTCATCACACCTTCAATCATTTTCTGTCCGCCGAAGAAGGTGGGCGTAGCGCGCACGCCCAGTGCCCGGCCGTCTTCCACATCCTGGCGAACGCGTCCCGCCATGGCGCCACTGATGAGGCACTGGTTGAAGCGCGGCTGGTCCAGGCCCAGTCCGGCGGCGTCACGTTCCAGTCCCTCGATGCTCAGGTCGAATTGCCGGGAATAAATCTGGTCGATCATTTCCCAGAACTTTCCCTGCTGTCCCGCACATTCGGAAGCCTCCGCGGCTTTCTCCGCAAAAGGATGAATGCGCTCCAGCGGGAATTGCCGGAACACGAAGCGGATCTGGCGGGCATACTGGGTGCGAATCTCCCGTGCCGCGGCTTCTCCCCGCCCGCAGACGGGGCACTCAAAATCTCCGAATTCAACCACGGTCAAAGGCGCCCGGGGATTACCCGCCTCATAGCTGCCGGGGCGCACCAGCCGTTCCATCAAACTTGCTGGCGTGGCCTGGGGCGCCGCCGGGGCGAGCTGGCTCTGCCGGGCGAGCAGGTAGAAGGCCGGAACACCCACCAGCACCCCCGCGACGCAGACGGCGAAGAGGCTCCGCACCCGGGTGAGTTGCGCCGCCGGTTCAGGGTCGGGCCCGGCACGAACGAGGTTCACGATGGCCAGCGCGAAAAGCGCGGTCATCACCACGCAGGAGGTCACGCACCACGCGCAGTAAGCGTGGATCACGAAGGCTTGCAGGTATTCGAGGTAAAGCGAGAAAAGGAACCCAAAGCCGGTCATGCCCAAAAAGGCGTAGCGCGCCAATCTCGCGAGGGGCGCGGAAAACAGGGATTCCGTAATGACGACGATCGCCAGCAACGTGTAGCCCAGCACACCGAACACCGGCATCGGCACGCCCCACAGATTGGAGTAAGCGCTGGCGCGTACCGCGTCGCAACCCGTCCCGATGCAGACCATGGGGCGCGATGGCGAGGTGTAGGTATAGAGCAGGTACAGCGAATCGAACAAGCCGAACAGGCTCAAGACCAGTGTGAGCGGTTTACGCACCATCGGAGCATCTATAGTATTCTGTGCAAGATACACCTATCCAAGACACCACGGCTGGCGCTGGCGGCTGCCTTGGCCCAATCAGGGGCGTGCCGGCCCTCACCTGCTCCGGGATCAACTAAAGCGAGCCGTACCTCGCGTAGGCGTCCGTGACGGAAACGCCCCGGCGCAGCTCCTCGCGCATGCCTCTTTCGCGCTCGAAGATGTCCTCGGCGGCCACCAGCACATCCATCGCCATCTCCTTTGGGATGACCACCACGCCGTCGATGTCGCCGAACACAAAATCGCCCGGATGGATCACGGTATTGCCGATCTTGATCGGAATCTGGCAGTCGACGATGTCCCAGCGCCCTACCGAACTGGCCGAGCACTTGAATTTCGCGAACACGGGGTAGTTCATGGCGTTGACGAAATCCACGTCGCGCACCCCGCCGTCGACCACAGCGCCGGTGCATCCGCGCTGCTTGACGGCCGTGGACATAATCTCGCCCCAGTGCGCGCACTCCATGCTGCCGCCGGTGGCCCATACCGACACCGAGCCCGGCGCGACGCTGTCCAGGATCTTCAGGCGGGTCTTGGTATCGTCGTGGGCCACATCCGCACAAGGGTAGCCCTGGCCGGTGAATGCCATGCCGGCCACGCGGTTGGCGGTGGTGAACGGCGTGATGTAGTAGGGCAGAACCTGGTTCCGGTATCCGTTTTTGTCCAGGATGTCGGAGATCGCTCCGGTGTAAAGTTTCAAGAAGCGGCCTGCGATCTCGGCAACATTCTCGGGTGTGATTGGCGTTTTCCCCATGTGAATTTCCTCCCGCGCGATTTTGCTGCACCGGGGATGGTAGCATGCGGCTCCAAAACAGTGCAAGTTGCACCTAAGAGCAAAAGCTTGCTAGCCTGATTCTATTCAAGCGGCAAGAGCCGGGAAAGACGGTATCCGTGAGCCTGCACAATCCTCCGCGGGGTCGCATCCGATGGCTGCTGGTGGGCTGGATCTTCGCCATCAGCGCCATCGCCTACCTGGACCGTGTCAACATCTCCATCGCCGGCAGCTCCATCCAGAGGGAATTCCGCCTTGACAACATTCAGCTTGGCTGGGTGTTCAGCAGTTTCGTGCTGGGCTACGCCTTGTTTCAAGCCCCCGGGGGACGCTTGGCCGACCGTTTCGGGCCGCGCAAGATCCTGGCCATCGCAACTGTCTGGTGGGCCGTGTTCACGGCGCTAGTGGCCATGGTGCCCGCAAGCATCCCCGGCGTATTGGCAGTGCTGCTGACGACGCGGTTCCTTCTCGGTGTCGGGGAGGCCATGGTATTCCCTGCCTCCAACCGGCTGGTAGCGGGCTGGATCCCGTCCCAGGAGCGGGGTGTGGCCAACGGGCTGATCTTCGCCGGAGTGGGCGCGGGTGCTGGAGTAACGCCGCCCCTGATTACGTTTATTCTTCTGCACTATGGCTGGCGCTGGTCCTTCTGGATCTGCGCGTTGATCGGCCTCGCGGCCGGCCTGGTCTGGTACCTGATCGCCCGGGACCGTCCCGAGGAACACCCCTGGGTGAAGCCGGCGGAAGCCGAGTACATTCGCTCGGGTATGCCGAAGCAGGCGGCTCGGGACAGCGGTGAGGCGCTTCCCTGGCGCGTCATCCTGGGCAGCCGGGAAGTGTGGGCGCTCACGGTGAGCTACTTCGCCTTCGGCTACGTCTCCTACATCTTCTTCACCTGGTTCTTCATCTACCTGAACAAAGTTCGCGGGCTGGATCTCAAGGCCAGCGCGATCTTCGGCATGCTGCCGTTCCTGGCCATGGCAACCTTTTCTCCGCTGGGGGGCTACATCAGCGACCGCCTCACGAAGCGCTGCGGAAAACGCGTCGGCCGCTGCGGCCTCTCGGTGGTCAGTATGGCGGTGGCCGCCGGTTTCATCGTGTTTGCGATGCAGGCGCGGGACGCCCGCGTGGCCAGCATCGTGCTGGCGGGCGGCGCCGGCGCGCTGTATCTCTCCACGAGTTGCTTCTGGTCCGTGACCGCCGACATTGCTGGCCGTTCCGCTGGATCGGTTTCCGGCGTGATGAACATGGGCAACCAGATCGGCGGCGCCGTGACGGCTTCGCTTACCCCCGTGTTGGCCAACGCTTTTGGCTGGCCTTCGTCCTTCCTGGTGGCGGCCGCCCTCTGCGTCGCCGGCTCGCTGGCGTGGCTGTTGGTGGACCCCCACTGCGTACTGTACCGGAGAGCGCTCAAAGATGTCCTGGAGAAAGCCCAATAAGAACTAGATTCAAGTTGCATCTATATTGACATATCTGCTATTCTCATGCAAGGGAGAGCCAATTCCAAAATGCCGCGTCGAACATGTCCGCGCCACGGCGCCGAGCATCCATGCACGTGTGCGATGGGCAACTTGTACCGGTTCGTCGAACCAGTCGCGCTGTTCTTGCTCAAGAAGAAGGGGCGATCGTATGGATACGAGCTTGCGGCGGAGTTGCGGGAACACGCGTTGACCGATGCGTCCATCGAAGCCGCTGCCCTTTACAAGACTTTAAGGCAACTGGAGCAAAACGACTGCGTCGCTTCCGAGTGGGATGTCACCGGCAAAGGACCGGCGAAAAGAGTCTATTGCCTCACGCCCTACGGAGAAGTGCACCTCGCGGAGTGGGTCACCGTTCTCGGTCACGTGGCCCGGTCAATGGCGCGTTTTGTGCGCACAGCCGGAAAGCAGGCTCGCCACGAGTCGCAGCACGAACCTCCGGCTCCTCTCCGCCGCCTCGGGAAGCGATCCGCGAAAGCGGCGGAGCCGGCGCTTGCGCGCTCCCGTTAATCCGAAATAGGTCCTCACGGAGAACTTGCCGGCCCCAACCGGCCGCCCACGATAGATGCAACTTGCATATAGAGGCCAAAGGCTGCTATGCTGCCTGTAGTGGCTAAGGAGACTCGCACGTGAAGATCGCTATACCAACGAACGATGGAATCAACCTTTCCGCCCACTTTGGACGCTGCCGCCAGTTCCTCATCTTCGAAGCCCGGAATGGCCAGGTGAAGCTCATCCAGACCCGTATCAATGCAGGTTGTCATGGGCACGGATCGGGCGATGGCGCCGCCGGACATCCCAGTCACTCCGGATTTGTCGAGGCGTTGGGGGATTGCGAGACCGTATTGTGCAGCGGAATCGGCGCGGGCGCCGTGGACGCGCTCAAGGCGGGTGGAATACCCGTGGTTCTTGTGGAAGGTACCGGCAGCGCGGAACAGATCGTTACCGCCTTTCACTCTGGCGCCCTTCGGCCGGCCTCTGGTGGCATGTGCCAATGTCAGCATTAGGGCCGCATCAACGGTACGGCCGCTCGCCCACTGTCAGGACCGGACATAGCGCATGCCGAACAGCACGCAACGTCGTCGTGCTAAGAACCAGGCCCTTAAAGAACTTCCGGCGGGGCGCCCCCAGCACCAGCAGGTCGTATGGCTCTTCCGAGGCGGCCTGGACGATCTCAGCTGCCGCATCGCCATGCCGTACCAATTCGCGGAGGGTACAGCGAGCCCGTTCTTCAGGCGGGATCCAGGTGCACAGCTCCGATACGGGGTTATCGCCGTGAGGCTCGCTGACGTGGAGAGCGGTAACGGTTGCATCAAAACATCCGGCTAGTCCGGTGGCAACTCTCAGAGCCTTACGCGAGACATCCGTGTCGCTGACCGCGCACAGGATGTGCCGGATTGGTCTTTTCGGCTCGCTCCGTACGGTAACGACCGGCGCGGGGCTATCGCGCAACACGCGCTCGGCCACCGAGCCCATCATCCACCGGTTGTAGCCGGTCCTGCCATGCGTCCCCATCACGATGGCGCCGGCGTGAACTTCCTCCGCCAACTTCAGAATGGCATCGGCCGGCATGCCTTCTACCACACGAGTCTCGGCCGTGGCAGCCCGATCGCCGAGGGTGGACCTCACAAACGCCGCCAGGGCGCGCTCCGCTTCGGCAAGGGAATCGCCGAACTGTCTCTTGAACTCCTCAACCTGGCCTTCCGTGAAGTAGGCCGGCGTTTCGAACCAGATCGCGTGGGCCGCGATGATTTTCGCGTGGCCGCAAGCCGCCAGCAACGCGGCCTGGCGAAGCGCGTGGCCCGAGAGTTCGCTAAAATCCACTGGACAAAGGATGGTTTCGAAACCAGCGAGTTGCATTGCTCCTCCACCCACAAGGATGCCGGATTTGCCGAATCGTGACATTGGCGAATGCGGGGGGCGCTCTTTGGCCTGCCTCGGACCGTACTACACTAGTTTATATGCGTCGAGCCTTATGGCTTTCCTTGGCTGCCGCCGCGTTGCTGTGCGGGCAGAACATCAAGACCGGGCCAGCCATCGGCAGCCCGCTGCCCGATTTCTCGGCGCCGGACCAGGCGGGCCGGACCCAGACACTGAAGTCCATCATGGGACCCAAGGGCGCCATGCTGGTGTTCTACCGCTCCGCGGACTGGTGACCATTCTGCAAGATCCAGCTCGTGGAGCTGGAACAGAACCTGGACCGTATACGGAAGCAGGGCCTCGGGCTGGCGGCCGTCAGTTACGACTCGGTAGAGATATTGAAGAACTTCGCCGACCGGAGGCACATCACCTTTCCACTGCTCTCCGATCCGGAATCCAAGATCATCCGCGCCTTCGGTATTTTGAATGAGACGGTGAAGCCGGGGACGCCGCAGTTTGGCATTCCGTACCCCGGAACGTTCCTCCTGGATACCAAGGGGACGGTTGTCGCCAAGTACTTCGAAGACGACTTTCGCGAGCGCGTATCCGCTTCCGACATCCTGGTGCGGCAGTTTGGAGCCGTGGCAGACGCGGCCAGCGGCTCCGTGGAGACGAGCCACCTCCGCCTGACCACGGCGGCGAGCATGCCCGTGGCGCGGCCGGGACATCGCATCGTGCTTAGCCTGGAGCTTGATCTCAAGCCCAATATGCACGTCTACGCTCCCGGCGTGGAGGGTTACATTCCGATCGACTGGAAGCTGGAAGAAAGCCCCGCCGCGAAGGCGCACCCCTTCCAGTACCCAGCCTCGCGGAAGTTGCACCTGAAAGCCATCGGCGAGACGGTGCCGGTATATCGAGGGCGCGTGCGCATCACGCGGGAGATTACCTTCGGGCCGGAAAACGCCGTGCGGCCGCTGGTCACCCCTGCCGGCGAGCTAACCCTCAAGGGATCATTGCGATACCAGGCTTGCGACGACCGGAAGTGCTACCTGCCGGAAACCGTACCGCTGGAATGGCGCTTCCGTTTCGAAGGCCTGGACCGCGAACGGGCCCCCCTGAGCCTGCAGCGCAAGCTCCCATAGGCCCCAAAAACTGGCCCCCAAAAAAATTAATGGCCCCGAGCTGGGTATCTCGGGGCCTGCACTCAGAGAGTTGGCGGTGGGAGGGGACTCACCGCCAGGGATGCTGTCTGTGTTGTCTTAATATTAGCAATTTAGGATCTGCTTGTCTAGTGATTTCTCAACTTTTTTTGAGGGGGGATTCGGCTCCCCCTGTTTGTGGGCATCTCGCGTAGTACTGATAGTCCATCCCTGCTCGCCATTTCGCGTCAAAAAGTAAAAGGCCCCGAGCTGGGTATCTCGGGGCCTGCACTCAGAGAGTTGGCGGTGGGAGGGGACTCACCGCCAGGGATGCTGTCTGTGTTGTCTTGATTCTAGCAATTTAAGGCCTTGTTGTCTAGTTTTTTTTTGAGATTTCTTTGTGCTCGGTTGGCGCCGTGGATGGAGCGAACTACGGCCGGAGTGCCGCCTCGCTAGGGGTCCCGGTTAGCGCCTCCGGACTAACCAAAGACATCTTGAGCGCACTGCCGGTCCAGTGTAGTTTTGCGGAAGGGAGGTGGTGCGTGGTGACCGAGACTCACGAGGAACAGACCGCCGGCAACGAACAGCGGGAGAGACGCATGAAACGGCGTTTCGAGATCGCTGAAGACGTGCGCTACAAGATGCTCTACGGCCAGCGCATCGCCGAGACGGGCTCGGGGAAGACCCTGAACATCTCGAGCGGCGGAGTGTGGTTCACCACCGAGAACATGCTCATGGTCGGCATGCCGATCGAATTGTCGATGAGCTGGCCGATTCTGCTCAACGACTCCTGCCCCATGAAGCTGATGATCTACGGCTGTGTCATCCGGAGCAATGAAAAGGGCGCGGTCGTGGCCATCGAGCGGTACGAATTCCGCACGCAGGGTTCGCGGGCGCTCCATCAGCCAGTGATACCGGCGCCCGTGGAGATCCGCCTGCCAAGTTAGATCCTCGTTCCGCGCGCGCTACAAGGCCCGCAGCAGGCGCGCCGGCAACGTCACCAGCGCCCACACCAGCGAGAGTGCGCCGCCGACGGCAATGCCCACCAGGCGGAACGGCAGCAGCAGCAGCCAAACCAGGGGGTAGAGTGCCAGCGCGATCAGGGCCAGGGGCCAGCACAGCACCAGCAGAATGCACCACAGGAGAAACTTCACCACGGCAAGCCTCCGCTTCTAGAGTAGCGCCGGGCCCAGGGGCACCCCTGGCCCGGCGCTACTCTTGATACGCACGCAGCCAGATAATTGTTCGAGTCTGCTAGGATGAGAATTCTCATCCGATGTTGCGCTTTGAGACGGCCGGAGAGTCCCATGGCGAGTGCCTCGTGGCGACGCTCACAGGGCTTCCCGCCGGCGTACCTATATCGTTGAACGCCGTCAACCACGAGCTGTGGCGCCGCCAGCAGGGCTACGGCCGCGGCGGACGCATGAAGATCGAAGCGGACTGCGCCCAGATTGTGGCGGGCGTCCGCCATTCCCGCACCATCGGCTCTCCGGTGGCCATCCTGATCGGCAATCGGGACTGGCTGAACTGGACCCAGGCGCTTCCGGTGGAAGACACTGAGGGCGCCGGGGACAAGCGCAAGCCGGTAACGCGGCCACGGCCCGGCCATGCCGACCTGGCAGGCGCCATCAAGTACAATTTCCACGACGCACGCTACATCCTGGAGCGTGCCAGCGCGCGCGAAACGGCGGCGCGCGTGGCCGTGGGCGCGCTGGCCAAGGCGCTGCTGGGCGAATTCGGCATTGAGGTGCTGAGCCACGTGATCGCCGTGGGACCGGTGCGGCTGGAGCGCGCGGTGGCGTGGGAGGAGATTGTGGCTCTCAGCCGCCAGCCGGAAGTGCTGCTCGGCTGCGTGGACGCGGAAACCGAAGTCCGCATGAAAAAAGCGGTCGACGAAGCGTACCGCACCGGCGATACCGTGGGCGGCGTTTTCGAGGTAGTGGCGCGCGGCGTCCCCGCGGGGCTGGGGTCGCACGTGACTTGGGATTCGCGTCTGGATGGGCGCCTGGCGCAGGCTATCGTCTCGATGCAGGCGGTGAAGGGAGTCGAAATCGGCTTCGCGGCGGAGGGCGCGGCGAGCTTCGGATCCAAGGTGCAGGACACCATCCACTATGATCGCGAGGAGCGCCGCTTTACGCGCGGCGCCAATCGCGCGGGAGGCCTCGAAGGCGGCATTACCAACGGGCAGGACGTGCTGGTGCGCGGGCTGCTCAAGCCCATTTCCACGCTGCGGCGGCCGCTCGAATCCGTCGACCTGGCCACCCACCAGCCGGCGCTGGCCGCCTACGAGCGCTCCGATGTGTGCGTGGCGCCGGCCGCGGGCGTCATCGGGGAGGCCATGGTGGCGCTTGTGCTGGCGCAGGCGTTCCTGGAAAAGTTTGGCGGCGACTCGCTGGGTGAAACACGGCGGAATTTCGAAGGCTACCTCGAGCAGGTGAGGAGTTTCTGAGTCTTATGGTTTATCCAATTGTGAAGTTCGGCAATCCGGTGCTGGAGCGCGAAGCCGAAGACGTTACCGAATTCGATACCCCGGAGCTGCACCAATTCCTGGAGGACATGTTCGAATCGATGTACGCCGCCAAAGGGGTGGGATTGGCCGCGCCGCAGATCGGCTTCTCGAAGAAAATCTCCGTCATCGACGTTTCCAACGGCGAAAACCCGGCCGACAAACTCGTTTTGATCAATCCCAAGATCGTTCACATTGAGGGAAAGCAGGAAGGCGAGGAGGGCTGCCTCAGCATTCCGGGATTCCGCGAGCAGGTAAGGCGGCCCAAGCGCGTCACGGTGCGCGCGCGGAACGCCCGCGGCGAGGAGTTCGAAAAGACCGGCGAAGACGTGCTGGCGCGCGCGTTCCTGCATGAAACCGACCACCTCAACGGCCGCCTCTACATCACCCACATCAGCGCGCTGAAGCGTGACCTGATGAAGCGCAAGATCAAGAAACTCCAGCGTTCCGGGGAGTGGGGCTGAGGCGCCGGCGATGCGCCTGGTTTTTTTGGGAACTCCAGCCTTCGCGGTCCCCACGCTCGAGCGCGTGGTGGAGGCCGGCCACCAGGTGCTGGCGGTGGTGACGCAGCCCGACCGTCCCTGCGGCCGCGGACAGCACCCCTCGCCCCCGCCCGTGAAGGAAGCCGCCGCGCGGATGGGGCTGCCGGTCCGCCAGCCGGAGCGTGTGCGGCTGCCGGAAGCCGTCGAATTTCTGCGCGCCCTCGGGGCGGAGGCCATGGTGGTGGTGGGTTACGGCCAGATCATTCCTCAGACCGTGATCGACCTGGCGCCACTCGGGATCGTCAACCTGCACGCGTCGCTTTTGCCCAAGTACCGCGGCGCGGGACCGGTTCAGTGGGCCATCCTCAACGGCGAGACGCACACGGGCGTCACCACGATGCGGATCGACGCCGGTCTCGATACCGGCGACATGCTCATGAAGGCCGGGACGGAGATCGGGCCGGACGAGAACGCCGTCGAACTCGGCCAACGCCTGGCCGTGATGGGCGCGGATCTGCTAGTGGAAACGCTCGCCGGTCTGGCCGCGGGAACCATCGATCCGGAGAAGCAGGACTCATCGCAGGCCTCCTACGCACGGCTGCTGAAGAAAGAAGACGGGATGGTCGACTGGAGCCTGCCGGCGCAGGCGATTCACAATCGCGTGCGCGGTTTGCAGCCGTGGCCCGGCGCATACACCACTTTTCGCGGCCAGACCCTTCACATCTGGAAATCGCGCCCAGCCCCCTGGCCCCTGGCCCCCGGCCCCCGGCCCCCGATCCCCGGCCGCATCTCAGCCGTGAAGCCGCTAGTTGTAAGCTGCGGCTCCGGGGCTCTCGAGATCCTCGAACTTCAGCTCGAGGGCCGCAAACGCATCTCCGCCGCCGATTTTGCCAACGGCCAGCATCTGGCCGAAAATGAGGATATAGGAGGGTTGCGCCTTTGAATCCGCCGCTCGGATACGCCTACTCCGCCACCTACGCCGGCATCCGCCAGGCGGAAAAGGACGACCTGGCCCTGATTGTCACGGCGCTGCCGGCGAGCGCCGCCGCCGTGTTTACCGAGAACCGCGTCCAGGCCGCTCCGGTGAAGCTCTGCCGGCGTCATTTGAAGCTCTCGCGCGGCCTGGTGGGGGCCATCCTGGTGAACGCCGGCAACGCCAACTGCGCCACCCGCACCGGCGGCGCGGTGGCGCGCGCCACCTCCAAGGCAGCCGCGAGACTTCTGAAGCTGCCGGTCTCGTACGTGCTGCCGGCCTCCACCGGCGTGATTGGGGTGGAACTCGATGCGCGCAGAATCATCGACGCTCTGCCCAGGCTCGTAAGCGGGTTGAGCACCGATCGCTTCGACGACGCGGCCCACGCCATCATGACCACCGACCTGGTGCCCAAGACCGCCTTCGCCGAAACCCGCCTGCGGCGCGGCGTGGTGCGGACCGCGGGCATGACCAAAGGCTCGGGGATGATCCAGCCGCGCATGGCCACCACCCTGGGGTTCGTCATGACCGACGCCTCCATTCCGCCCGCGCAACTGCGCGCCATGCTCAAGCGCGGCGTCGAGCGCAGCTACCACCGCCTTTCGGTGGACGGAGACACTTCCACCAACGACACGCTGGTGCTGCTGGCTAACGGCGCTTCCGGTGTGCGCCCGGACCCCCGCGAGCTTCCCCAAGTGGAAGAGGGGATCACGCAAGTGCTGGAGTCGCTGGCGCAGGCCATCGCGCGCGACGGCGAGGGCGCGCGCAAGTTCATCACCATCCTGGTTTCCGGAGCTCCCACTGGCGATGGCGCGGCGCGGATGGCGCGCGCCATCGCCAACTCGCCCCTGGTGAAAACCGCGGTGGCGGGCTCCGATCCCAACTGGGGGCGCATCCTCTCCGCCGCCGGCAATGCCGGAATAGCCTTCGATCCCTCCAAAACCGACGTCTACATGCAAGGCGTGATGGTGTGCCGCGGAGGCCTGGCGGCGCCATTTTCCGAGCCCGAGTTGAAGCGCAAGCTGGATGGCGCCGAGTGCGAAATCCGCGTCACCGTCCGCGGCAAGGGCCAGGGCACGGCGCGCTTCTGGACCTGCGACCTCACCGAGGGCTACATTCAAATCAACGCCCGCTACAGGACTTGACATGACGCGCCGCGCCTTGCTCCTGGTTCCTTTCGCGGCCCGCCTCCGGGCCGATTCCGCGCAGCAGGTGTGGGATCTCTTTACGTCCATGGCTTCGGCGCTGAGCGCGGGCAATGCCATCGCGTTTATGAACGCCTTCGATCCCGCCATGCCGGGATACGAGGAGCTCCGCGCCGCCGTCACGGCCCTTGTAGGCGAGGCCGAAGTCCAGTCGTCGGTCGAGCTCGTGGAGGAAGAGGGGGATGATCGCAGCCGCGCCGTGGTGTTGGATTGGCTGGTTCATATTATGGATCGGCAGGATGGCGCGGTGGCAGAGCGGCGCCAGGAGCGCGTGAAGTGCCGCGTCGAGAAATCCGGCAAGCAATGGCGCATCGCCTGGATCGAGCCGCTCCAGTTCTTCGCGCCGCCGCGCCGGTAGCGGCACCGCAAAACGGGGACTGCCATCAATTCCGCCTTTTGGAATTGGATGGCTGTACCCGGTTTGCCCCCGTGGCCCAGCAAGGAACCACTACTGCGTCTGGACTTCGCGCACCAGCGCAAAAGCAGCGTTTTTCTGCTCGATGGGGGCTTGGAATTTCACCGTGGCATGGGGATCCAGGTTGTTCACCTGGGCGCTCACCGCTCCCAGGTGCGAACCCGGCCTGTCGGTCAGGTTGAGGATAATCTCCGTCGTATGAATCAGGCGGTCGGTGTTGTTCTTGACCGTGCCGACTACTTTCATGCCGCCCTCATTCTCCACGTGCGCTTCCAACACCTGAACGTCCTTGTTGACCTCGATATTGATGGTCTTGTCCACGTTCGGCAAGAGCTTCGCCGCCAGTTCGGCGGCAGACGGCTCAGGGGCGGGCCCAGGTCCTTTGGCTTGAAAGAAGTGGCTCAGCCCGAGCAGGACGCCGCCCGCCACGATGAGGCACGGCACCGCTATCGCCAGCCCCCGCTTCACCTTCTGGTCGAAGGTGCGATTGCTGAGATACAGCGGGTCGGAGGGCGCCGGCCCGGAGAGAATCCGGTCCCCTAGACCGCGCAGCGGGCCGAGCCATCGCATGCGCTTCGCCTGCTCCCTGGGAGCGTCCGGCTTCAGGCCGGCGAAGACAATGGAATCGATCAATCGACGAATACGCTTCGGCACAACCGGCTACCTGCAGCCGCTGCTATTATACCGTGCAGAGCCGCACCGCGGACTCTTTTATTCCCGTGGACTCCGGTAAAACGCGGGCCGGCTCATCGCGCGGTTCCGCCAGACTCGGCCAACATTCCTTCCAAAGTGCGCAGGTTTTCCTGGCGGCCCATGACAATCAGATAATCGCCGCCCTCGACGGCGGTGTCGGCCGGCGGGTTGAAGAGCATGTGACCGTCGCCCTTGCGAATGGCCATGACGATCACGCCGACATCGCGGCGGTACTGCATCTCCTTGATGGTCTTCGAGACCACCTTGCTGGTCTCGGAAACGCGCACCTGCTCCATGGCAATGTCCATGCCGATGTCTTTGGTGGCGAAGTCGAGAAATTGCAGCACGTGCGGCCGCAGCAGCGACTGCGCCAGGCGGTGGCCGGCGATGGAGTAGGGAGCGAAGACGGCGTCCGCACCGGCCCGCCGCATCTTCTCTTCGGTGCCTTCTTCGGCCGCGCGCGCAGCCACGTAAATGCGCGGATTGATGCCTTTGGCGGAAAGCAGCACAAAGAGGTTGTCCGCATCCGTGGCGAGGGCCGCCACCAGCCCGCGAGCACGGTTGACGCCCACCTGGTGCAGGGTTTCATCGTGGGTCGAATCGGCCGCCAGGGCCAGCATGCCCGCCGCCAGCGCGCCTTCCACACGTTCCGGGCTGATATCCACAACCACGAACGGGACGCCCCAGTGTTGCAGTTCCGCGGCGGCGCCGCGCCCCACGCGCCCGTAGCCGCAGATGATATAGTGATCCTTCAACTTGTCGATCATGCGTTTAGTCCGCCGCTTGCCAAAGACATTGCCGAATTCCATCTCGATGATGGTCTGGGTCATGGCGCCCAGGGCGATGAAAATCGTGGCGACGCCGAAAAAGATCAGAAAAGAATTGAAGACGCGTCCGGCCTGCGAAAGCGGATGGATTTCGCTGTACCCCACCGTGGTCATGGTGATGAGGGTCATGTAGAAGGCGTCGAAAGGGGGGTAGCCATCGATCAGGGTGAAACCCACCGTTCCGATCAGCAGCGTTGCCACGATCGCCAGGCTCGGAAATAGAAAACGGCGCGTCAGCCGGTTCATCGGTCGTCTGGACCAAGTATAGCCGGACGCGAGACCTATCAGATGTCCGTGACCGGTCCCAGCGCCACGCCGAGGCGGTAACCCTGGCCATGCCGGCAGCAATGCCGGATGACGCCCTGGCCCGTGAATCCGTTGCCATCGATCTGGACAAGTGTGCCGACGCTGATTCCGCTCTCCGCCACCACCGAGATCCCCGATGGGGAGATGTCATGGATTGTGCCGGAGATGGCATCGGCGCCGCCAGCCAGAAGATTCACCCGCCCTTGTGAGCGGACGCGCGATTCCCTGCGCTGCTCATGGTCCTTCATGGCACATCAGATCGGACGCTGCCAGCGAAAACTGTATAGCGGGCCCTTGGTCTGATAAACTGAACAAGTAGCGCTGCGGGCCGGTAGCTCAGGTGGTAGAGCATGTGCCTTTTAAGCACAGGGTCGCGGGTTCGAGTCCCGCCCGGCTCACCAGCGATCGGTGCCTGCCTGTGCGAAACTGAAGCCAGGAGTCAGGTTTGCGCACGAAAACCCCAACCCGAAACACCGCGACTATCAAGAAGCTGACGGAGTTGCTCATCGAGGCCGCCAAGCCCAAGCGCATCATCATGTTCGGTTCTCAGGCGCGCGGCGAGGCGAGCGAAGACAGCGACCTCGACGTCATGGTAGTCGAGGAAGGCGTTTCGGATCGTGCCGGAGAGATGGTGCGGCTGAATCGGTTGCTGCGCTCTCTAGACATCCCGGTGGATTTGCTGGTGGTGAGCGCAGAGAAGTTCAACTACTGGTGTGACACGCCGGGGAATGTCTATTTCGAGGCGGCCACCGAAGGCGAAGTGCTCTATGAAGCGGCGTGAACAAGCACTGCTGTTGCTCCGCAAGGCTGCCCAGGATGAAGCGCTGCTGGATGAAGTGCTCACCTCGGATCAAGTCAGCGACGAAATCATCGGGTTTCATTGCCAGCAGGCCGCCGAGAAGATCTTGAAAGCCCTGCTTTCCGACGTTGGCGTCCGCTTCCGAAAAACTCACGAGATCGGCGCGCTAATGGCTCTGCTGGCACAGTCTGGTCACGGGCTGCCCGACCAGTTTCAGAACCTTGACATGCTGACACCTTTCGGCGCCATCTACCGGTACGAGGATTACGACGCTGTCGTCTCGCTCAACCGCCATGCGGCACGCCAGTCGCTGCGCGAGTTGCGCGCCTGGGCGGAAACCACTCTCCGGGAACGCGCCGGCCAGTAGGGTGAACCGCCTACACCTGCCGCCCGCTGGGTTACCGTGCTTAACCTGAACGGGAACGGCTGATGCCGATGCCCTCCCTGCGTCATAATCTACTCATGGCCAACCCTCTCTCCTATCTTCACGACCAGCTCGAACAGTGGCGGACGGAAGGCACCTACCAGCGCCTCCGCGTGCTCGAATCGGAAAGCGCCGCGGAGTCGCGCTTCGATGGCAAACAGGTCATCAACCTCGCCTCCAACAACTACCTGGGATTGACTACCCATCCCAAGCTGCGCCAGGCCGCCGTCGAGGCCGTGCGGAAGTACGGCGTGGGGTCGGGCGCCGTGCGCACCATCTCCGGCACCATGCGCCTGCACATGGAACTGGAAGAGCGCATCGCCCGGTTCAAGAACGTGGAGGCCTGTGTCGTGTTTCAGTCGGGTTTTGCGGCCAACGCCGGCACGGTCGCGGCCATCCTCGGGCCGGAAGACCATATCGTCTCCGATGAGCTGAACCACGCCAGCATCATCGATGGCTGCCGGCTCTCCAAGGCCCGGATTCACGTTTTTCCGCACAAGGACACCGCCGCGGCGGAGAAGATTCTGGCGGAGCTCGACTCCGCGCCCGGCCACAAGCTGCTGATCTCGGACGGCGTCTTTTCCATGGACGGCGACATCGGCGCGCTGCCCGGACTGGTGGAGGCGGCCGAAAAGCACGGCGCCATCATGATGGTGGACGACGCCCACGCTTCCGGCGTGCTGGGCCGTAACGGGCGCGGCACCATCGATCATTTCGGGTTGCACGGGCGCGTCCAGGTGCAGGTGGGAACGCTTTCGAAAGCCATCGGCGTGCTCGGCGGGTACGTTTGCGGCAGCCGCGATCTGATCCAGTTCCTGTATCACCGGGCGCGGCCATTCCTGTTCTCGACCTCCCATCCGCCAGCCGTGGCAGCCGCCTGCCTGGCGGCATTCGACGTTCTGGAACAGGAGCCGGAACGCATTCAGGCTCTATGGGATAACACCAAATACTTCAAGCAGGGGTTGACTTCGGCTGGCTTCCACACCGGGAATAGCGAAACGCCCATCACCCCCGTGATTGTAGGGGAAGCCAAGCTCGCCCATGAGCTCTCGCGTGAGTTGTTTGACGGAGGCGTGTTGGCGACGGGCATCGGCTTCCCCACGGTGCCCAAGGGCAAGGCGCGGGTGCGCACCATCGTCACTGCTACCCATACCAAGGTAGACCTGGACCGCGCCCTCGAGGTGTTCCGGAAGGCCGGGAAACGGCTCGGAATTCTGGCGTAGGGGCCGGGCATGGCCGGCCCAAGGCGCTAGTGTGTCCCCACCGTCTCTTCGACCGGCATAAACGGGCTGATCAGGTTGTTCTGGCCGTCGAAGTCGAAATCGACCGTGGCCTCAATCTCCAGTAGCGGGTTCCTTTCGATCTCTCCGCGCAGGTTTTCGCTGCATGCCAGCCGGCCCAGTTCCATGGTGTTGCGAATCCAAATGTAGGTGACTTCGTCGAGGTCGATCTTGCCCACCGTGGGCGCGATGCGCTCCAGGCACTCGCGGTCGGTGGGGAAGTGGATGGGGGTGCGAATCGCCGAAGGAGTGTTGGCTGTCAGCGAATTGATCCAGGTGGGTTCCCAGTCGATGCGGTTCACCAGGCGGTCTGTCACCACGTCCGCCATGCCCAGGCCCACGCCGCTGTTGTACGTTAACTCGCTCAGGTTGCGCACGAAAATGCGCTCGAATTTGGGCGTGTCCGGCCACGGGTTGTATTCGCACTGGACGCTGCGGTTGGCCACCTTGGTATCCATGCCGGCGCCGCTGATATTCTTGCCGATCTCGTCCATGATGAGGATGTCGGCGTCCATGGGGATTTTCCCCATCCACGTCTTCACCAGCGCCAGGTTCTCCTCCTCGCGCTGCTCCATCCCTTCCACCGGCACCGCGTCCAGCTTGCCGGTGTAGTGGTGCGCGCCCTCGAGGATGGCCAGGCCGCCCAGAATCTTGCCGGATTTGAGCACTTGGCGGCCCACGCTGCGGATGACGTGCTCCAGGCCCAGCCGGTAGGCGTAGGAATGATAACGCTGCGCGCCGGCGAACTTTCCCAGCCCGATGGCCATCATCTTGAACAGGCCGCTTTCGATCTTGCCGGCGAAATCGGTGTGCCATTTGACGCGGCCCACCAGCATGACGCCGTCGGCGTGGTAGGCCACTTTGTCCATGAAGGCTTCGATCCCGTCGGCGGTCTTGCCCAACGAGACAACTTCGAGCTGGCTCACAATCGGGCATCCCATGCTGGCCTCGGTAATGCCATAGTGCGCCAGCACGTCCGCCTGCCCCTCGGCCGATGCCGCCCCATGGCTCCCCATGGCCGGGAAAAGAAACGGCCGCATCCCCTGGTCTTTCCAGTACTGGACCACGCCGCGGACGATGGTGGCGAGGCTATGAATGCCGCGGCTGCCCACGCCGATGGCGACCCGCGATCCGGGTTTCAAGCGCCCGGCAAAGCCGGAACCGGCCAACTGCTTTCGCACTTCGGCGGCCACATCCGCGATGCGGCGGTCCGGAAACTTCTGGCGCACAAGAAGCAAGCGGGGAAACTGCATGATGTTCTTATTCTAACCTCAACACCGGCGGCTCGGCCCGAAGCCCGGAAACGGCGGGAATCGCTTTGGATAACGGATTGGCGCCGGCTGGGCTGTGGCGAAACAGACTGAAGACCCGGTCGCACCAGTTGACGGCCTTGATGTAGGCATCGCTGACTTCGCTGTTCTCCACATGCAGGCTCTCGGCATCCTTGAACACCTGGGACCACTCGCCGCGCTCGTAGGCTTTCACCAGGTGAAAAATGCGCGCCACCCGGTCGCCGGCAGGGCGGGCATCCAGAAGCGTCTCGGCGATGTCCTGGGGCAAACGGATTCTGCCCAGCGCTTCACCCAGAGGGCGATCCGTCATGGCATCCAGCAGGGAGAACAGGCCTAATAGGAACAGTTCCGACTTCCGCGGGCCCAACCCGGAAAGCTGTGCCAGCGATTCGCAGAAGCTTGCCCGGATCATGCTGTGCATGGCCAGCGCGTTAGGCTTGTCCACAGTCAGATGCAGCAGCAGAATGACCGATACCCACCGGCGAATCTCCTGCTCGCCGAGGATCACCAGGGCTCGCCGGATGGAGTTGATGGTGGTGCGCTGGGCGAAGAGCGCGGAATTGACGTACCGCAACAGCTTGTAGGCTACCGACACGTCCCGCCGGATCAACTGCTCCAGCTCGAAGAATGCCAGCTCAGGGCGGTGGATCTCATTCAAAATGCGCAGGTAATTCATCTTGTAGCCGGGGATCTCGGTCCCCTTGAGCACCGTCGGCCGGGCGAAGAAGTACCCTTGAAAGAAGGCATAGCCCATGCCGGTGGCCCGCTTGACTTCCGCCTGCGTTTCAACTTTCTCCGCCAACAGGCAGGCCCGCGGAGCGTACCGTTTGACAATCCTTTCCTGCTCGGCGGCGGAGGCCGCCCGGAAATCCACCTTGATGAAATCGACGATCTCGAGCAGGAGCCTGCTCTGATCGGCGTTGACAATGTCATCGGCCGCGAGCAGATACCCGCGCTCGTGAAGGCGACGGCAGGCGGCCAGCACCTCGGCATCCACGTCGATCTTCTCGAGTACCTCGATCACCACTGCTGGCGGGGGAAGGACACGGGCAGCATCGTTCAGCAGCAGCTCTCTGGTGAAATTAAGGAATGCCCGCCCGCCACCGACCAGATTTTCGATGTCGAGTGAGAAAAAGCTGTTGCTGATCACCTGCAAAGTGGCCAGTGTCTCATCCATCCCGGAATAGGCGTTGATGGCGCTCGACCGGTACAGAAGTTCGTAACCGTAGACCTGCAAACCGCGATCCAGGATCGGCTGCCGGGCCACAAAGATGTCCACATCCCCATCATCGGCAGTCCGGCGCAAAGGCTTTAGGCGGAGGGCTGGACTCGGCCTACTCCGCGGCCCACTCCGATTCGAGCTTGCGCGAGTACTCGCCGGAAGCGTACAGGTCGAAATGAAAGTTCGCCGACGCGGCCGCGCGGTACGGCTGGGAATCCATGTAGCACTGGTACAGAAAGTCGGCGTAGCGGTGGAAGTTTCGCAGGAATTCCTCGGCCAGGGTGTCGAAGGCCGGAGGTTGGATGAACATGACGTTCAGCCCGACGGCGCGCGTGAAGATGGAAACGTAGTCCACCACACCCCACCGGACGAGTTTCTCCTTCACGGCTTCCGGCGGGTCCGCGGTCAGCAGAGCGGCGAAACTTTGCGGGCGGATTTCGGCCCCGCTCAGCTCGGGCACCCGCTGGCTCCATTCCACACACTGTTCGATCCAGCGGAATACGTCCTTACCCAGGAAATAGAGCATGCGGATCTCGGAATACCGGCCGGCCAAAAGCCGGCGCTTGAGGTCTTCCCGGTCCGAACCGTCGCTGGGGATCAGGCCGGCCAGCATGAGGGCGGCCTTGGAGTTCTCCACCAGGGCGGAGGCTGGGACCCGTTCGTTAAAGGGGTGAAGGATGAGCGGTGGCAACTCCCACACCCTCTCGCCCAGGGTCGTTATAGGAAGGGACATATTCCTCCGATTCTCTTATCGGCAGGCGCCGTCAGAACTTTAGGGCTTTCCCGCCCTTATCCTACGTCCAATCCCAGGAAGCGCCGCGCGTTGCCATAACAAATATCGCGAATCATAGGGCCGCTCAGCGAATCATCGTCCGGGATGAAGCCCGCTTCGATGTCCTTGCCGAACAAATCGCACAGCAGCCTGCGGAAGTATTCGTGCCGCGGGTAGGACATGAACGAGCGCGAATCCGTCAGCATCCCCACGAAACGGGAGATCAGGCCGCAACTGGAGAGCGCATTCATCTGCCACTCCATGGCCTCTTTCTGATCCAGGAACCACCAGGCGCTGCCGAATTGGATCTTGCCGGCGATGGAACCGTCCTGGAAATTGCCGATCATGGTGGCCAGGACATAGTTGTCGGCCGGGTTGAGATTGTAGAGCACCGTCTTGGGCAGGGCGTTTTCCTGGTCGAGACGGTCCAGGTAGGCGCCCAGGGCGTCGGCCTGCGGCCAGTCGCCGATGGAATCGAAGCCGGTATCGGGACCGAGCTGGCTGAAGCGCCGGGCGTTGGCGTTGCGCCGCGCGCCCAGGTGAAGCTGCTTGGTCCAGCCTTTCTCCGCGTCCAGCCGCCCGAAAAACAACATGAGGTTGGCGGCGAAGCGGCCCTGCTCCTGGGGCGTGGCCGCGTGTCCGGCGCGCGCCTTGTCGAAAATCGCTGCCGCTTCCCGTTCGGTGCAGAAATCGGCGTAAGCGTGGTTTAGGCCGTGATCGGAGAGGCGGCCTCCCATCTGGTGAAAGAAATCGTGCCGCTGCCGGAGGGCCTCCAGAAAGTCGGTCAACCTCCCGATACTGATGTTGCTGGCGACTTCCAGGCGCGCCACCCACGGGTTGAACAGCTCCGGGAGATGCACGTTGAGCGCCTTGTCCGGACGGAAGGCGGGGAAGACTTTGGTTTCCAGGCTCGAGGCCGCGATGGCCTTGTGCCAAGCCAGGTCGTCGGTGGGGTCGTCGGTAGTGCAGACGGCTTTGACGCGAAACTTCCGCAGAATGCCGTGCGCCCGCAGCTCGTCGGTGGCCAGCAGCGCATTGGCGCGATCCCAGACGCGCGGAGCGCTGGATTCATCCAGCAGCTCGTCGATGCCGAAATAACGTTTCTGCTCCAGGTGCGTCCAGTGGTAAAGCGGATTGCGGAGCGTGTAGGGCACGGTTCGCGCCCATGCCAGAAACTTCTCATAAGGGGGCGCATCGCCGGTGCAGTAGCGCTCGTTGACGCCGTTGGCCCGCATGGCGCGCCACTTGTAGTGGTCGCCCTCGAGGGCGATTTCGAACAGGTTCCGGAACCGACGGTTTTCGGCCACGTCCTTGGGCGGTAGGTGGCAGTGGTAGTCGAGGATCGGCTCGCCCTCGGCGTACTGGTGGTACAGCCGCTTGGCCGTCTTGGTGCTGAGCAGAAAATCTTCGTGGATGAACGGCATACAGCCTCTAACTGCCGATTGAAACACAAATCGGGCGGGGCCGGGCGCATCCGCGCAACAAGTTGCTTGAATTCGGAGGCGAAACACTCTATATATAAAACACATGCGCAGCGATTGGGAATCCCGCCTGGAGTGTTGGACCGCAGCGGGTGTGGTCGATGCCGCTGCCGCCAGCCGCATCCGCGACTGGGAAAGCCAACACGCGCATCCGCAGGGCCTGCGATGGCCCATCTGGATCGCGTTGGTGTTTGGCGCGTTGCTGCTCGGCGCCGGTGTCTTCTTGTTTGTTTCTGCGCACTGGGACGAACTCTCGCCCGGCCAGCGCATGGCGCTGGTGCTCTTCATGGTTGCAGGCTTTCATATTGGGGGCGCTGCGGCGGCCGGCCGTTTTGAGGGCCTCTCGGTGGCCCTGCACGCCATCGGCACCCTGGCGCTGGGCGCGGGCATCGCGCTGGCCGGACAAATCTTCAACCTTGGCGAGCACTGGCCGGCGGCGATTCTGCTATGGGCCGCCGGAGCGGCGCTCGCCTGGGTGCTGCTGCGGCATTGGACGCAGGCTGCCCTCACGGCCATCCTGGTCCCCTGCTGGCTGTCGGGCGAATGGTGGGTGCGCATGAACGACAGTGGCGCCGACTACATGGTTCCCGTCGCGGCCGGCATCTGCGCGCTCAGCTTCACCTACCTCAGCGCCCGCCGCGCGCCGGACGACGATGCGCTTCGCCAGGCGCTGGGCTGGCTGGGCGGCATCGCGTTGCTGCCCGCGGCCTGTGCCACCGCCATGATGACCTGGCAAAAAGAGCCGGGGCGGCGGGAGCAGTGGATCGCCTGGTCGCTGGCCATCCTTCTGCCGCTGGCGATTGCCGTTCTCCTGCGCGGACTCCGGGCCTGGTGGAACGCCCTGGCCATCGCCTGGACACTGGTGCTGGTGGCGGCCAACGGAGGGCACGGTGATCGGGCGCAGGTCTACCTCTGGTGTGCTGTGGGGGCCGTGGGGCTAGCCGCTTGGGGAATCCACGAGTCGCGCCCGGCGCGAATCAACCTGGGGATCGCCGGGTTCGCCATCACCGTGCTGGCGTTCTATTTCTCGAACGTGATGGACAAGCTGAGCCGCTCCGGCAGCCTGATGGCGCTCGGCATACTGTTTCTGGGCGGCGGCTACCTGGCCGAGCGGACGCGCCGGCGGCTGATCGCCCGGATTCGTCCGGAGGCTCCATGAAACCGCTCTATCGGGGAGTTGCCGTCGCCCTGCTTCAGTGCCTGATCGTGCTCAGTGTCGCGGCCAGGTACGCCGTGGACCGGGAACGCCTGCCTCGCACCTGGGTGCGGGCAGCGCCGATTGACCCCAGCCTGCCCATCCGCGGCCGGTACCTGAGTCTTCGCTTGGAGGTGACTGCTCCCCCGGAGCCTGGTGTGCAGCGGATGTCCGCCCAGCTCTCTGTCCAGGACGGCCGGTTGGTCGCTACGCCGGTTTTGGCCCGCACTGGCGTTACCATTTGGCGCGTTGGCGACCGGCCATGGGTCATTCAAGATCCGGTGCCTTTCTTCATTTCCGAAAACGTTCCTGATCTCTCGCGCCTCGCCCCGGACGAGGAGCTTTGGGTGGAGGTGAGTGTGCCCAGGCAAGGCCCCCCTCGCCCGCTCCGCCTGGGCGTGAAGAAGGATGGCGTACTGACACCGCTTGAATTGCGGTAGGCCGCTCCGGCCCTTACCATAAGCTTCCGGGCAAAATACCCCCAATCGGGTATTCTCGCCGCCGGGGGTTGCTCCTTAGAATCGATCCTAGACGCTCCTGTCACCACCATTTACAGTTTATGTCCATGCCCAACGGTGATCTCTCATATGAGCTGCTCAAAAGGCTGAGGCAGTTCGACACCTGTACCATGTCCAACGCTATCGAGCGGTTGAACATTCGCCCGCGCAACGAAGGCTTCATCACCGGCGCGGTTACGTGCAGATTTCCCCAACTGCCGCCAGTGATCGGCTACGCTGCCACGGCCCGTATGCGGTCATCCATGATGCCCATCAAGGGGCGCTGCTACTACGAGCACTCAGACTGGTGGCGATACGTAACCAGTCTTCCCAGTCCGCGAATCCTGGTGGTCCAGGACGCCGACTACCCACCCGGAGTGGGCGCGTTGTTTGGAGAAGCTTACGCTCGTATCTCACGCGCCTTCGGCTCGGTGGCATGTGTCACCAACGGCGCCGTGCGCGATGTGCCGGGAATCCAGGCGCTGGGGTTCCAGTTGTTCGCCGGCGGGCTCTCGGTCTCCCACGCCTATGCCCACGTCATGGAATTCGGTGAGCCCCTGGAGATTGGAGGTTTGCGAATCTATTCCGGGGACCTTCTCCACGGCGATCTGCATGGAGTTCACACCATTCCGATCGAAGCCGCCCGAGAGCTGCCCGGCGTTGCCGAGCAGGTGTTGCGCGACGACCGTGAACTATTCGAGTTGACCGAAAGGAAGGACTTCTCCGTGGACATGCTGTCCGCCCGGCTCGAACAAGGAGTCAAGAGACAATGCGAATGAAAATCAGCGCCCTGTTTGGCTTGCTTGCGCTCTTGACGCTGCTGCTGTGCCTCGGCGCGTGCTCCAGCACCCAAGTCGTCGGCGCCGCCGGCGGAGACGAGCAGGAAGCGGTTACCACTGTCGGTGTCACTCCAGTCACGCGGAAGCCGATGATGCGACAGCTCACCGTCTCTTCGGAGCTGGTGCCATTCCAGGAAATCGATGTCTATGCCAAGGAGTCGGGCTATGTGAAGGACCTGCTGGTTGACTACGGCTCGCGAGTTCAGAAAGGGCAGTTGATGGCTGTGCTCGAAATTCCCGAATTGGAGATTCAGTTGCAACAGGACACCGCTGCCATCGAGAGTGCCTCCCAGCGGATGACGCACGCGCAGCACGAGTTGGATCGACTGGAGGCGCAGCATCATGTGGTTCATCTGCAAGCCGACCGCCTGAGCGGCGTGGCCAAGACCCGTCCCGGCCTGGTGGCGCAACAGGAGATCGATGATGCCCAAGGGAAGGACCTGGCGTTGGAAGCCCAGGTGGAGGCCGGCAAGTCGGCCTATGAAACGGCCAAGAGTCAGTTGGATGAAGCCAAGGCGAAACTGGAGCGCGACAAAGTGATGTTCGACTACGCCAGAAT
Organism: Bryobacterales bacterium; assembly: GCA_963768385.1. GTDB lineage: Bacteria > Acidobacteriota > Terriglobia > Bryobacterales > Bryobacteraceae > Fen-178. The sequence continues at coordinate 78,597 of CAVYHQ010000005.1, read as the reverse complement.
TACCGCGCCATTCGCGGGCGTGGTGACACAGCGCTACGCCAACCTGGGAACCCTGATGCAGGCCGGCACCAGCTCGAGCACGCAAGCCATGCCCTTGGTTCGGCTCTCCCAGGATGACTTATTCCGCCTTGTAATTCCCGTGCCGGAGTCCTACGTAAAGTACATTCACATTGGCGATCCCGTTCAAGTGCATGTCCCCTCCCTGGACAAGGTCGTCCCGGGCGAAGTCAAGCGCTTCTCCGTGGACGTCACTGCCGATACCCGTACCATGCATACCGAAGTGGATGTGCTCAATCCGTCTCACGTCCTGATGCCGGGACTCTACGCGGAGGCGACTCTGACGCTGGAGCGGAGGAATTCGGCTCTCGTGGTGCCGCTTCAGGCGGTGAACCAGACAGGTGGTCAGGCCGCGATCCTTCTGGCCGATCCCAACAACACGCTGCAGGAACGGAAGATTACGCTCGGTTTCGAGACCGCCGCCGACGCCGAAGTCCTAAGCGGCCTGAATGAGGGCGACCGCGTGGTAGTCAGCGACCGCAGCGGCCTGAAAGCCGGGTTGCATGTGAAGCCGCAGGAGGTTGAAGTCCTCCAGTATCAGGCCGGCAATTCACAGTAGGTGCACCGCTGGAATAGGTTGTCATGTCACGGTTCTCCATTCGCAATCCACACTTCATCGTAGTGATCTGCCTGGCCCTCCTGGTGATCGGCGCCACTAGCTTTGCGCGCATGCCCGTGGATCTCTTCCCCACCATCAATCTGCCTCAGGTGGTAGTGGCGACGTTTTACTCGGGCATGCCGCCGGAGGACATCGAGACCGACATCACCAACCCCTTGGAGCGCTTTTTCACGATGGCCAGCGGCATGGACCACATGGAGTCGCGCTCGCTGTTGGGGGTGAGCATCATCAAGGTCTTCTTCCAGCCCGGCACCAACGCCGACGCCGACGTGACCGAGCTTTCCAACCTCGCCCTGGCGGACCTGAAGCGGCTGCCACCGGGCACTTTGCCGCCTGTGGTGCTCAAGTTCGATGCTTCCAGCCTGCCCGTTTGCCTGGTTACCTTGAAGGGTGAAGGTTTGGACGAAACCCAAATCCACGATATCGGACAATTCACCATCCGCAACCAGATCGCGGTGGTCCCGGGCGCCGTAATTCCGCCTCCTTTCGGCGGCAAATACCGCCAGGTGATGGTGTACGTGGACCCATACAAGCTCTCGTCGCGCCAGTTGAGCGTCATGGACGTGGTGAACGCCGTCAACAAGAACAACCTGATTCTCCCCGCCGGCGACGTGAAGATGGGGCCGTACGACTACTACGTCTATTCCAACAGCCTGGTGAACCACGTCGACGAACTGAACAGCGTGCCCCTCAAAACGTCCGGCGCGCGCTGGGTCTCTGTCTCGGATGTCGGCGAGGCGAAGGACGCTAGCCAGATCCAGTACAACATCGTGCGCGTCGATGGGCAGCGCTCCGTCTACCTGCCCATCATGAAGCAGGGCGGCGACACCAATACCATCGCGGTTGTCAATGGCATCCGGGACATGATGGGAAAGCTCTTCGACATTCCGAAGCAGCTTCAAAGAGCCGTAGTTTTCGATCAGTCGGCCTTTGTGAAACAAGCTATAGACACGCTCGTGCACGAGGGTCTGATCGGGCTGGTCCTCACCAGCCTCATGATCCTGATTTTCCTGGGCAGCCTGCGCGCCACGGTGGGCGTGTTTCTGTCCATCCCGCTTTCCGCCCTGGCAACCTTTGTGGTGCTCTACCTTCTGGGCAGCACCGTAAATACCATGATTCTGGGCGGGCTGGCGCTGGCGTTCTCGCGCATAATCGACAATTCCGTGATCTCGCTCGAAAACATCTACCGGCACCTGGAAATGGGCTCCGCGCCGGAGGTTGCCGCCGAACAGGGAGGCGCCGAAGTCAGTTTGGCGGTTCTGGCCGCTACCTTGACCACGGTGGTGGTCTTCTTCCCGGTGACCTTTTTGTACGGTGTCAGCAAGTTTTTGTTTTCGGCTCTGGCGCTGGCGGTGGCCATCTCGCTATTTGCCTCGTACTTCGTGGCTATGACGGTGATTCCGCTGTTTTGTTCCAAGTACCTCAAGAGCGTGCACCATAACAGTGAAACCGCGGAGCGCGACGCCCGGGGCTTCAATGCCTGGTTCAACCGGGCCTTCACCCGGCTGCTGGATTTTTATGAACGTTCCGTCCGCACCGTGCTAAAGCGGCCGGCCCTTACAGTGGGGGCTCTGTTGCTCCTGTTCGTAGCCAGCCTCGGCATATATCCCCTGCTGGGGCTGGCCTTTTTTCCGCAGACCGACGCCGGGCAATTTACCATCAACCTCAAAGCGCCCACTGGCACCCGCATCGAAGTCACCGAACAGTACGTCGCCAAGGTGGAGGACCTGATCAAGCGCACGGTGGACCCATCCGACTTCCACATGGTGGTGTCGAATATCGGGATTGTGCCCGACTTTTCGGCGTTATACACGACCAATGCGGGCCCCTACACAGCAACCATTCAAGTGGAGCTCAACGAGTCGCACAAAACCTCCAGCTTCGAATACATGGACCGTGTCCGCCGTGGGATAGCCGCCAGCTACCCCAACCTGCGGACCTTCTTTTCTACTGGTTCCATGGTGGACGCCGTGCTCAATTCCGGCATGCCGGCGCCCATCGACGTCCAGGTTTCCGCCAGCGACCTGAACCGCACCTATAGCGTGGCCCAGGAATTGGCGGCCCGCTTCCGCGGGTTGCCCGGCGTCGGAGAGGTATACATTCCACAAGACATGAACTACCCGGCTATCCGGTTGGACGTGGACCGTATCCACGCCGCGGAACTGGGATTGAGTCCCAAAGAAGTCGTCAACAACGTCATCACCGCCCTGAATTCCAACACCATGATCGCGCCCAACTACTGGGTGGATCACAAGACCGGCAACGATTACTTCCTCACGGTTCAATACTATGAACACGGCCAGCCGGCCATCCACAATTCTGTCGACCTCACGAGTATCCCTCTGCGCGCGCCCAATCTTTCCAAACCCACCACTCTGGACTCGGTTGTGAAGCTCGAAAATACCCAGACCGCCACCCAGATTTCGCACTACCAGATCCAACGCGTGACCAACGTCTACGTAACGCCCTCCGGCGAGGATCTGGGGAAAGTGTCCTCTGAAATCAGCCGTCTCATCGACGGATTGAAATTGCCCTCCGGCCTGCGGATCAACCTCCGCGGCATGGTCGAGGGCATGAACCAATCCTTCAGCAGTTTCGCTAAAGGTCTGTCGCTCGCCGTGGTGCTGCTCTACCTGATCCTCGTGGCCCAGTTTCGCTCGTTCAAAGACCCGATCCTCATCATGCTCGCTATCCCCATGGGATTCATTGGCGTGATGCTCATCCTGCCGCTCACGCATACCACGCTGAACGTCATGTCGCTGATGGGTGTCCTCATGCTGGTTGGCATCGCGGCATCCAACAGCATTTTAATCGTCGAATTCGCACATCGCCTGGAGGAACAACAGATTCCCATGGAGGATGCCGTGATCGCTTCCTGCCGGGTCCGATTGCGTCCCATCCTGATGACGTCGCTCGCCACCATCATTGGCATGGTGCCGATGGCCCTCAAGATGGGTACGGGTAGCGAGCAGTACGCTCCACTGGCGCGGACCATTATCGGCGGCCTCACCTCATCGGTGTTGCTGACGGTCTTCATCGTGCCGGCGGCATATATGATCTTCCACCGGCGAGGCGCGCGAGAAGCGAGGAGCTAGTGCCGCGACCGTCTGATTTGGGCCGGGCATGCCCGGCCCCTACACCGCGCCCTTGTAGGGGCGAGGCATGCCTCGCCCTCCGCGCCGAGATTACTGGAGAACCAACATGCGACATTTCTCTGTCACATTCTTACTGGTATTGAGCACCGCCGGCTGTGTTCTGGCACAGCCCGGAGCGCCCGTGAAGCTGAATCTGCACCAGGCCGAAGCGCTGGCATTGCAGAATCATCCCCAGGTGTTGGCGGCGCAACACGCAGTTTCCGCCATGAACCAACGCATAGACCAAACCCGGGCAGCCTATTACCCCGCTTTGGCCGGAGATGTCACCGGCTCGCAGGGCAATCCACAGGCGCGCATCGGAGCGGGGTTCCTCACAGACTCCCGCCTCTTCAACCGCATCGGCCAAGGCATCACCCTCAGCCAGTTGATTACGGATTCCGGACGTACGCCCAACTTGGTCGCCAGCTCGCGGCTCCAGGCCGGCGCCGCCGAACAGACCGCTCAAGCCACCCGGTACGACGTCCTCGTGCGCGTCAATCAGGCCTACTTCGGAACGCTCCGCGCACAGGCGCTGGTGAAGGTGGCGCAGGAGACCGTGGCGGCGCGCCAGTTGCTCGTGGATCAGGTAACCGCGCTGTACAACAACAAACTTCGCTCCGAATTGGATGTCAGCTTCGTGGATGTGAACCTGTCGCAGGCGAAACTGCTGCTGCTCCAGGCGCAGGATGAGGTGCAGGGCGCCTTCGCCGAGCTGACCCGCGCGATTGGCGCCCAGCAGGCGGCCACGTATCAACTGGAAGACGAGCCGCTGCCATCCAGCCCTCCAATCAATCCGGAAGACCTGGTTACTCAAGCACTCGCCAACCGGCCCGAGCTAGCCAGCCTGCAAATGAGCCGCGATGCCGCCTACCGCTTCGAACGCGCCGAGAAGGACCTGTCCTATCCGACCGCCAGCCTGGTGGGCGTCGGAGGCTACATACCGTATATCAACCAGATCACGTTGCCGCGAGTGATTCCCTCCGAGTACGAAGGTGTTGCCGTGAATGTACAGATTCCAATCCTCAATGGCGGATTGTTCAAGGCCCGGCGGCAAGAAGCGCACTTCCGGGCGCTCGAAGCCGACCAGCGGCTGCGGGACGAGGCGCAAGCCATTGCGCGCGACGTGCGGACGGCGTGGGCCAGCTCCACGGTGGCTTACCAGCGTCTCGACGTCACCGCCCAGTTGCTGCGCCAGGCCGCCCTGGCGCTGGATCTGGCGCAGGGCCGCTACAACCTTGGCCTTTCCAACATTGTGGAACTTACGCAGGCGGAACTGAACGTGACCTCGGCGGAGATCGAAAACCTCAGCGCGAAATACGACTACCAAAGCTCCTATGCCACCCTGCAATACACGCTCGGAGCCTTGCGCTAATCAAGAATACTCGATTTGAGGGATATCATTCGAGACGCAACTGTGCTAAGGTTCAACTAGAGTTTCTGGAGCGGGCCGTCCCCCTTCGCGCACTCGTGCAACCTGGGCCTCCCGAGAACCGTGCAACGCCGCTCCGGCAGGAATCCCCTGTGGCCGCGATCTCCCCGTAGAGAATGAGGGGAGGAGTGTCCCCACTTGGAAAGGACGCTGTCATGAAGAAGCCGCCCAAAACCGACGCCGGCCCAACCGGGAATGTGACGGTTCTGTCCGTCAGCCCCATTCCCGACGACCATATCTCCCTGAAGCAGATCATCCATCATTCCGAGTGGGGCGTGCACTCGGACTCCCGCTGGGAGCTGCACGAAAGTCTCACACTTACATCGGCAGTGGGCGTTCTACGGCAACGGCAGATTCCCGTCGTCATTTGTGAGCGCGATTTGCAGCCTGGCACATGGAGGGAAATGCTGGAGCATGTAGGATGTCTGCCCACTCCGCCGCTTCTCATCGTGACTTCCCGGCTGGCGGATGAGCGCCTGTGGGCGGAAGCCCTCAACCTGGGCGCCTACGATGTACTGGCGAAGCCGTTTGACAAGCGCGAAGTGATTCGGACTGTTACTTCGGCCTGGCTCCATTGGGCAGGCCGAATTCCGGCCTGGGCGCGGAAGGGAAGACCAATTGCGGCCACGGCTTAGCTGCCGCCCATCGGACCCGGCCCGTACTGTTCAGATGCCGCCACAATACCCCATCTGAAGTATGGGATCAGGCCCACGACTGGGCTAGAGTTCAAATAGAAGCCCTACCGGAGCGGGCAAGCCGTTGCGCGCCGGATCTGCTAGCCAACCTCGGCCAACCGGCGGCACGGCGCCGCTCCGGTGTGAATTGCTACGCCGCTCGCGGGATAGAGAAATGAGGAATGTCGTTTCCACCATAAGAGAACGATTCCAAAACAACCGCCGGATGTCCCCGGCCATCCGGGTTCCCTTGGGCTCGGGCCGCGACGGCGATTACCTCACTTTGCAGGCGCTGCTTCAAGGCACGCAGTGGATGCCGGTTCAAGCTGCCAACTGGTCCGACACGGTCAAACTCGCCAGGCAGGTCGATGCTCCCGTGATTCTGTACGATCGCGATCTCCCTGGCCTGGAATGGCAGAAGGGCATTCCAAGGCTCGTCGGCGCAAGCAGCACTCCGTGCCTCATTCTGCTCTCGGACGTATCAGACCCCTACTTGTGGGACGAACTGGTTCGGCACGGGGGATTTGACGTGCTCACGCGCCCCTTTCAGCGGGAGGAAGTGCTGGCCATGTTGGATTTTGCCTATACCCATTGGAAGACCCGCTGGCCTAGCCGGCCCAACGGTCACTTCGAGGCTCTAGCCTGACTTATGCGATCTTACTTCCTTGCCATTCTCCTTCTGCCCGCGGCGGTTGCCGGGCATCCTCCGCAGAACACCCCTCCCGCGGGGGCGGAGCCGGGGGCGCCGATGTCGGCGCAGCAGCTTGACGATCTGGTGGCGCCGATCGCCTTGTATCCCGATCCCCTGCTGGGCGAAGTGTTGGCCGCTTCCACTTACCCGATGGAGATCGCCGAAGCCGAACAATGGGTACGGGACCACCCGAGCTGGAAACCCTCGAAGCTCATGGATAAGGCCAAAAAAGAGAACTGGGATCCCAGCGTACAGGGGCTGGTCGCTTTCCCCGACGTGCTCGCCCGGCTGACCCAGAATATCGGCTGGACCACGCAGCTTGGCAACGCCTTTCTCGCCCAGCAAGCGGACGTGATGCAGGCGGTTCAACGGATGCGGGCCCAAGCCCAGGCGAAAGGGACGCTCCATTCGACACCGCAGGAGACCGTCACGACGCAAAACCAGGGAGGGCAGACGGTGATCGATATCGAACCGGCAAACCCGGGTGTCTGGTACGTGCCGAACTACAATCCCGCCTATATTTGGGGACCACCGGTCTGGGGATTTTACCCGCCGCTCTTTTACCCAGGCATTGATTTTGGTCTGGGGTGGGACCCCGGCATCGATCTCGGCCTCTATTTTGGCGGCTGGGGCGGCTGGGGTTGGGGCGGCTGGGGATGGGCCCCCAACTGGTACGGCGGGAATATCATCACCAACCATTCTTTTTTTCATCGTTACGGCTTCCAGCATTTCCACAACGAAGGAGGACCCCTGGGCAGTTCCGTGTGGGCGCATAATCCCGAACACCGGCTCGGCGTGCCGTATGCCAATCGCGAGGTGGCCGGCCGCTTTGCGGCTAATGGCGCGTTCGGCCGCGCTCCGGCTCAGAACTTGAATCGCGGGCGGTCTGCGCCTCAGCAACGCTTCGGAAATCCGAGCTTTGAGCAGCGCGGCTGGACGGGCAATCACAGTGTCTTCGGCGGTCATCACGACGGTGGAATGACGCGCATGCAAAGCGACCACGGCTTCTCCAGCATGGGAGCGGGGCGCACGTTCGGCGGTGGCGGATTGGGCGGTGGTGGAGGGATGCGCGGTGGCGGAGGAGGGATGCGTGGCGGCGGAGGGAGGCGGTAGCGCAATGACTGGCAGGCTCTGCACCATTTATGCGGCGCTGGCGATTACATGCGCCGCGCCTTCCATCGCGCAGGAGCGCTTCGATTCGGCCGAGGCTGCGGCGCAGGCCGTCATCGACGCTGCGGACCACCACGATTCCGCGCGCCTGTCGGCCATTTTCGGCCCGCGGGGGAAAGACGTTCTTACCTCGGGCGATGCCGCGCAGGATCGCGCCGAACAGACCGAGTTCGCGCGGCTGGCGCGCGCCAAACACCGGCTCGAAATTCCCCCCATGAACCCGAATCGCGCGATCCTCGCGATTGGCGACGAGGATTGGCCTTTCCCGGTCCCCATCGTCCGCAGCAATGGCAGATGGAGCTTCGACGCCTCTGAGACGCCGGTCGAGATGCGCGCGCGGCGCATTGGCGCCGACGAGCTCGACGCCATCGAGATTTGCTACGGGTACGTGGAAGCGCAGCGAAAATTCGCTTCCGAGGATCGCGACAAGGACGGCATGCTCGAGTACGCGCCCCGGCTCATGAGTACGGCTGGCCGGCATGACGGGTTGTATTGGGAAGGCGCGAGCGACCCGCTGGTTCCCGAAGGCTTCGCCCGGGCCGCATGGGACGGCGCCCGCAAGGGGGACGCCAAACCCTACCACGGATATTATTTCCGGGTGCTCGCGGGGCAAGGCCCCAGCGCGCCGGGGGGAGCGCACAATTACCTGGTGAAAAACAAGCTGATTGGCGGGTTCGGCCTGGTGGCCTGGCCGGCTGAATATGGAGTGACCGGAATTCACACGTTCATCGTGAACCAGAACGGCGTGGTCTACCAGAAAGATATCGAGCCGGTTCCCGGCAAGCCGCCGTTGCCGATTACCCGTTTCGACCCCGACCACTCCTGGGAACCGGTGGATTAGCTGATGACACCTTTGCGGATGGCGTAGAGGATCAATTCAGCGCCGCTGTGCAGGTTCAGCTTCTGTAAGATGTTGCTGCGGTGAGTCTCTACCGTGTAAAGGCTCAAATTGAGGATGTTGGCCACATCCTTGTTGCTCTTGCCTTCGGCCAGTAACTGCAGGATTTCGCGTTCCCGCGTGGTCAGCAGATCGTAACTGTCTTCGACCGCGCGCTCCTTCATCTGCCGGACGTAGTCCTCAACCAGCATCTTACTGATGGCGGGGCTGAAGAATGCCTTGCCTTCGCTAACGGCCTCGACCGCGCCGATCAGGTCGTTTTCAGCGGAGTCTTTCAGCAGGTAGGCCCGTGCGCCGGCTTTCAGCGCCTTCAGCACATAGCCCTCATCGGAATGCATGCTGAGAAACACGATGGCGGTCCGCGGCAGTTTGGCGGAGATCTGCCTGGCGGCCTCGATGCCGTTCAGGATAGGCATCGCCACATCCATCACCGCCACGTCGGGCGTGTGTTCCTCGGCCAGCGCCACAGCCTCGCGCCCGTTGGCGGCCTCCGCGACGACCTTGAAACCAGCATGGCTTTCCAACAACAGCCGCAATCCCTTCCGGACCACCGTATGGTCGTCGGCCAGCAGAATTCGAATCGGTTTCATGCGGACTCCCGCGCCTTCTGCGGCATCGGCTCCGGCAAGGGGAGCACGATGCGCAGTACGGCGCCCTGCCCAGGCTCGGACTCCACCGCGAAGCTGCCGCCCAAGTGGCTGACTCTCTCCTGGATGCCCAGCAGCCCCATTCCGCGCTCCTGCTGGGTGTCGAATCCCTTCCCATCATCCTGGATGGAGAGCAGCAGGCGGTCCGGCTCCTGACGAACCGTGACCCTCACGTTCGAGGCCCCCGAGTGTTGCACGCAGTTGTGCAGAGCTTCCTGGACGATCCGGTAGACGCAGGTCTTGTGCTCTTCGGGGAGTTCTTCGGAAACCTGCTCGGCCGCCACCATGATCCGCACGCCGTTGCGCCTGGAGACTTCACGCGCCTGCCATTGCAGAGCAGGCACCAGGCCGAGATCGTCCAGCATCGACGGCCGCAACAACAGCGCCATGCTGCGAACCACACCGATGGAGTTCTCCACCAGCTTCTTGATCCCGTCCGCCTTGGCCGCCACCGCGTCCGCATCCTTGGTGCGAATCAGCGTGGAAAGGTTGGCCAGCTCCACCAGCACTCCGGTCAGCGCCTGACCCACTTCGTCGTGCAGCTCGCGGGAAATGGATCTGCGCTCGTCTTCCTGGGCTTCCACCAGGCGCGCCGACAACTGTTTCAACTCCGCTCGGGCATTCGAAATCTCCTTATAGTGCTCCGCCGTCGCGGCCTCCAGACCGAGAATTTTTCGAATGCTGAAACCGGCCAGCAGGAGGCCCAGGATAATGGTCAGCCCGATGGCCATGGTCAGGCGGCGGCGGAACCCGGAGAAGAGTTCCTCTACTCTCGCCTTGCCGCTGTTCAACTGAGACTCGTTTATGGCGCCGATCTGGTCCGCGATCCCCAGCATGGCCATGCGGCGCGGGAAAACTTCGTCGTGCAGAAAAGCATAGCCGCCGCGTTGCCGCTGAGCGGCGGTCCATTGAAACACCGGCTCCAGCACCGTCCAGTATGCGGCCAATTCCTGCGCGAGCACCTGAAACGGTTTGGCTTCCTGGGCGTTCAACAGCGCCCCGTACTGCCGCAGCGCCGCGTCCATGTCGCTGCGGGTCTCGCGGAGACTGTAGCGGTGGCCTTCGGCCTTGCCGCTCTCCGGCTCGAGCAGATAATCTCTTACGTAAGTGCCCGAGACATACACGTCCGCGCGGATCCGCTCCAGCACCCGGGTGCGCAGCAAGAAGTCTTCGCGAATGTTGTTGTCCGACGCCTGAATCTGCTGTAAGGCCTGAAGTCCATCGAACCCCGCGAACGCCACCAGAAGAAGCAGCCCGCCGAAGCCCGCCACCAATACCAGCCGGCTGCTCATGACCGGGGCTTTACTTCCGGGACCGCTCATTTCAGCGTCACGTCAAGGGAAACCGCTCCTCCTATCCTATCGCTGACAGAGCAGGTGGTGCTGCCAGATGGCGCGCTCCCCGGTGGCCTCGTGTGCCGTCCAGATGAACCGGCACACCCGGCCCCATTCCAGCGGCTTCCAGAAAACTCTGCACGCGCCGCGGTTGGGCGCTTCCGAGACGAATTGCCGGTCCACTTCATCGGCGATCACAAGGGAAGCCACCAAGGGGTGAAACTGCGCGAGCATATCGATGGCATCGTCCCAGCAGCCGTCCAGGAATGCGACATCCGTGAGCAGCACGGTGCCGTCCGTAACGGTCAGCAGGAAGTCGGCCTGCTCTACTGTCTCGGCGCGATGCAACCGGATCTCGGAGCCCAGCAAGACATTGGCAAGGAACTGGAAGTCGGAATCGAAACACGTGAGGAATACACAATCGATGCCCGACTTTGCGGCGCCCGCCGGCGCTTTCCATTTCGGCGGCGCGGCGGCCTGGGATTGTCCGGGCGTGATGGCCCCCTTTCCGGAACTGCGGCTTCGAGTTCAGGTTACGGCCAAAGCGGTCCGGCGAATATCCGGCAAACAGGGTAGTTTTGCGGGAACAGGCCAGTACGGCAACGGCTACAATGTAATGCCATGCCATTGCGCCGCTCTCTGGAGCACTACTTCGAGTTCCAGCAACTCGGCACCACCTGGAAAACCGAAATTCTCGCCGGGTTCACCACTTTCATGACGATGGCGTACATCGTCTTCGTCAACCCCGCTATCCTGCATGAGACCGGCATGCCGCTGGCGGCGGTGACGGCGGCCACGTGCATATCGGCCGCCGCCGGCAGCTTCCTCATGGGAGGCTTTGCCAAGTACCCCATCGCGCTGGCGCCCGGCATGGGGCTGAACGCTTACTTCACCTACACGGTGGTGAAGGGAATGGGAGTTCCATGGCAGGCGGCGCTGGGGGCCGTGTTCATTTCCGGCGTGGCCTTTCTGCTGCTGACCGTGCTGGGCGTGCGGCAGCTCATCATCTCCACTATTCCCTTCGAGCTGTATGCGGCGGTGGCGGCGGGGGTGGGGCTGTTCATCGCCCTGCTCGGTTTCCGGAACTCGGGGATCATCGTGCCCAACGCCGCCACCACCGTGACGCTCGGCAACCTGCACGACAAGAGCACCGCGCTGGCCATCTTCGGGCTGCTGCTGATCGCCGCGCTGCTGGCGTGGCGCGTGCGCGCGGCAATGTTGATCGGCATCCTCGCCACCACCGCTATCGGCCTCGTTACCGGAGTCGCAAAATGGGCGCCGCACTCCTATCGCTTGAGCGACCTCTCGGCCACCGCTTTCAAGCTCGACCTGCCGGCCACCCTGCGCATTGGCTTCCTGGAAATCGTTTTTGTGTTCCTGTTCATCGACCTGTTCGACAACATTGGAACGCTGGTAGCGGTGGGTAAGCGGGCCAATCTCTTCGACCAGACGCATCAGATCCCGCGCGTCAACCGCATCCTGCTTTCCGACGCCACGGCCACTATCGTAGGCTCGCTCACCGGCACTTCCACCGTGGTGAGCTACATCGAAAGCGCCGCCGGAGTGGCCGCCGGCGGGCGCAGCGGGGTGACTGCCATCGTCACCGGCCTGCTGTTTGTAGGGGCGCTGTTTGTGGCCCCGGTGGTGGGCGCCATCCCCGCGGCCGCCACCGCGCCGGCGCTGATCATCGTCGGCAGCCTCATGGTGGGGGTGGTGGCGGAGATTGAATGGCAGGATCCCGAAGTGGCCGTGCCCGCCTTCCTCACCATGATGGCGATCCCGCTGACCTTCAGCATCGCCAACGGCCTGGCATTCGGTTTCACGGCCTACACGCTCATGAAAATCGCGCGCGGCAAGTTCCGCCAGGTGAACTGGTTCGTGTACGCGCTGACGGCCCTGTTCATCGCGCGCTTCGTGTACCTGTCGCGAGGGTGATGCGGAAGATCGGGTTGTTGACGGTTCTGTTGGCGATGCCGGTCCTGGCGGACGCCGGAAATCGTGATTGTGCCGCAGCGCGAGATCGTGCAGGCGCAGGTGGTGGGCTCCACCGCGCCCATCGCGCCGACACGGGAAAGCAGGCTGGGGCGCCCGACGGGCGCCGCCGCGGTTCGGACGCCTCCCGCCAGGTTCACGGATCGCGTCGCGCGCCCGGCCGTGGTGCGAGGCCCCGGAGCCGGGGTGGCACGTCCGGCGACGGCGCCTGTGCGCAACGACCGCCCGCCCGCTGCCCAGACGCCCGCGGCCCGGCCCGCCGAGCAGCCGCGGGCCGTGCCCCAGACCGAGAAGAAAGCCGTCAAGAAGACGGAGAAGAAGGAAGAGAAGAAAGACATCCGCTGAGGCCACATTACGCTCCCTGACGGTCGCGGCTCGGTGGGCAGCGGAGTGCTTCATTCGGAGCCGCGACCGTAAGGGAGCGATTGGGCTGACCCATAGTCCCTTACTGCGTCTTGGCCTTTTGGCTGAACGGCGGCTCCTTGCCCGAGTGCACGGCGTAGAGCCGCCGGTGGGTGGCTTTCATGGCCTCGACCAGCTCGCAGTAAGGCCGGTCGGTCACATCCACCAGCCCAATGTTATAGTTTTCGCCGTCCATGCGCCCGGTGACCGATTCGTCGGCCCAGGTGAACCAGCTTGCGCCGATGAACGCGGGGAACGCCGCCGCCTGCTCGACGTAGTATCGGTACGCCACGCCGCGCTCCTGCTGATTGGCCGCCTGGACAAGACCGGCCGCCAGCCCGCGCCCGGGCGTGCCGATGTGGAACTCGCCCACCATGACGGGCCGCCCGGTCTGCTCGTACACCTGCGCCAGCACTTCCGGATTCACGGCATAGGCATATACGTTCATGCTGTAGACGTCGAAGGTGCGGGATGCGCGGACGATCTCGGGCGCGGGAACTCCGCCCCCGAACCGCAAGCCCAGGTTCAGGTGATGAGGGTCGTGCTTGCGAATGGCCGCGTTGACCACCTCGAGGAACTTGTCGAAGGCGCGGTAGACAAACTCCTTGCGGCGCTCCGGCGTATCTCCGCCGGCGAGGAACGCCTTGGCTTCCCGCTGAATGGCGCTGGGCGGACGTTCGAGAATGGTATCGACCACCAGCGACTCCCTCCCCGGCCAGGGCGGCTCGTTGGCAATGAAGTAGCCCAACAGATATGGATCGTCTTTGCGCGGCGCGCACTGCTCGGCGGCGGCCTTATCGGCGATTTGCAGGAACTCCGGCGCGTACACGTCCGGCATGCCCATGTAGCCGGTTTCCATACCCCAGCCCCGCAGAAAAACGAGGTAGGCTTTCTTGTGCGTGTCCCACAGCCGGGCGTCGCTCCAGTTCCCGATCGTGTTGAGCCCCCAGGTGTCCAGGCGCCGGATAGCGAAATCGACCCACTGCGTGTTCCACTCCGGGCCGAATCGCCGGAACAGGTTCCAGGAACTGAAACCGCCACCGGCGGGGGGCAGGGCGGCGTAGTAGCTCTCGCGGCCCGCGGTTCGCGTGTCCGCGCCGCCGCCCCTCATGCCATTCGAACTGACGGAAAAGAACAGGTGGCCGTCGGGATCGACGAACCACCACTTGTCATCCAGCTTCTCGACGCGGAAGAAGCCGGTCGCCTTGGCTTTGGTGCCCAGGTAACCGCCGTAGCGGCAATAGTTGAAGTCGCCGGGACCCAGCTCCTTTTCCTCTTGTGCCCACTCGGTCTTCAACTGCGCCAGGCTCTTGATTTTGCCGGGCCAGTCCGAGAGAATCCACTGTCCGAACTCATCCACCACCGGCTTGGGCAAGAGGATTTCCGAGCCGGGGTCCTCTTTGGATAGCCGGACCGACCGTATCTCGAGCGTTGGCTTGCCTACCGGATACTGCATGGTGAAGCTCAAGGCCTGGACCGCGCTGACCGGGCCGTAAGGGCCGCCCACGCCCATCCAGAACGAGTTGCGAAACTTGTTTCCCAGCGACGCCAGGTCGAAGCCCTCGCGGTCCGGCCGCTCGAAATACTTGAGTGGGATGGCGGCGCGAATCCACGCGCCCCCGCCATACAACTGCAGCCGCATGTTGCGCGTGCCGTCGGCGGTATAAAGCCTGAGGCTCATTCTCTGGGGGGAAGACGCTTTCAATTCCAGGACCAGGTAGTCGTAGCCGGACCAGTCGGATGGCAGGTCGGGGTTCAGTTCCTTCAGCGTCCACTTATGCTCGGAAACTTCGCCTTGGAAGACCACCGGCTGGGTTTCCGCCGCGGCGATGGCAAGCCCAACGGCAAGAAGTGCAAACGATGCGATTAACGTTCGATGCATGGCGGACCTCCCGGGATTGGTTCGAGCGGTTGTAACTCAACATGGTAGTCCAACGCGGGGGCCGGGGGCTGAATGACGGGGGCCAGGGGCCAGGGGCCAGGGGCCGGGGGCTCGGGAATTGGGTTCGTTTCGCAAGAGGTGGCAAGTGGTTCATTCTGTTCTGGTTCCGCGAAATTGGGTTCGTTCCGCAATTCTTCCTGCAGGGCTTTGAGGCGGTCGAATTCCTCGATGGCCCGGCGGTACTGGCGCTCGGCCTGGGCCTGGTAGCGCAGCAGCAGGGCAAAACTGTTGTTCTGGCGGATCAGGCGGTGGAAGCCATCGCCCAGCAGGTAGTTTCGGTTCTGGGCCTGGCTGACTTCGATATCCGCGGAGAGTTGGGAGTTCATGGGCATGCGGAATTGTCCGCTGGTGTCGAAGGATTCGCCCAGGCATAGGCTGAAGTAGCCGGCTTCGAGGCGGGCGGCGCGGAGGATGGCCTGCTGGGCGAGGGCCATGCGCTCGACGGCAAAGAGTTCCTGGGAGTTGACGGGCTGGTGGAGGTTCACCAAGTCTTCTCGAAGGTTGGCGACCTCATTGAGGTCTTCGAGGCGGACGACGGCGAAGGAGGAAGCGGTGAAGCCGTGTTTGCGGGCATTCTGGGAAGAACGGAGCTTGCCTTCTGGGGTGCGGGGGCCGGTGGAATTGGCAGCGTTGGCGCGGTTGGCAGCGAGTTGTTCCGGGGAAACAGTATCAGACATGGGAATATTACCCTCCGATCCGAGGATGGCATGGAGGGGGGCTTGAGTCTTAAATTGGCGAAGGGAAGTGGTGGGAAGGAAAGGAGTTGTTTGTTGAGGATATTTGTGACCCAGAAAGCGGGCTCTGGGGGGCGGGCAGGGCGCACGGGAAGCGTCGCGTGGCGGACGGGCGAGTGGGGGGCTCTTGGCGTGATGGGGACTTGAACGAAGTGGCCTACGGCCACGGCCACCGCGGGCGTGTTATCCTCTGATCGAGTGGCAGCCCAGTGCAGAGCGGAATTCCTCTCGCGGAGAGCCATCAACCCTCCTGCAAGTCCCTCATTGCAAAGGGAACCGATAGTAGCTCCATAGCGGGTCGAATCGGCCACCTCCTTCAAGTCGCCCCTATCGAAAGTGCCGCGGCCCGAATTCTCTTCCGTTGTGCGAGGATTTCCGCCCGCGGCACTCCCGATAGGGCGCTAACGACATATCAGGAGTGATCTCCCACAACGCCGTCTGGGGAGTTTGCGGCGACCGGGCAGTTCCAGGAGTTGACGACACGGCCACCTGAGCCGTGTTCACGGCTTCGCCTTCCGAACCCACCGCTTTGCGAGTGCCCGACAAACCGAGCGTTGGGTCTTCAATCTGCACTGCGACGTCGCGCGGGACCTGACCGGGATTGATGATACCGAAACCTCCCGCCAGCCACTCCAGCAGGAGATCCCACCCGTGAAAATGACCGCTCCCGTGCAGTTCCCCGCAGCAAGCGCCAGCTTACCACTTCCAGGCCGCCCGAACGCCGCACCGGCCTCAAATTTCTGAAACGGCTGCGGCCCAATTCGCGGCCTGTCAAGTCATTTAATGATGTAACCCAAACCGGTCTCGGTTGGGTCAAATGAAAACGTAACCCAGGGGCGCGACAAGCACCCGAACAACGTGTACAACTCGGGCCCGACCAACGGGAGGGCCACGACACTCTCAAGTTCTTCCTTCATAGGAAGGTTTTCTTTCCGGGTCGCAGGGGCGGAGCCCCGCGGGGTACGGGGCAGAGCCCCGTGGCGGGGCGCAGCCCCGCCTGCCCCGCTGAAGGTTTCATGCGATAGCCACCACGGGATTGCGCCGCTTGCCGATACGAATGTCCGGGCCGCGATAGGCCCGCTTGCCGAAGCCTTCGGACTTGCCGGCGCTGGCCTCCTCCAACTGCACGCGCAGCTCGGTCAGCCGCCGGTTCAACTCTGCCGGGTTCAAGCCCTCATAGATGCTCTGCAACTGCCGCTTGGTTTTCCGGTCCACCTGGCGCGACTGCCTGACCCGTTCGTAGGGGGTGCACGGCTTCTCGTATTTGCGTTTGATCCGGCCGTCCACGCGCGTCTTGCTCTTCAAGCGGATAGTGGGCAGGAAGAAATTCTTGTACAGCCGCAGCACGCTGTAAATCTCATTCAGGAGCCGCAACTCACGCGTCGTGTCATGGCGACGGTACCCCACTACCTTGCGCACATGCGTCCAGTTCTTCTGCTCCACCCAGGCATTGTCGTTCTTCTTGTACGGTCGCGATCGCGACAATCGAATGCCTTCCTGCCGGGTCCAGTCCCAGAGCAGATCGTTGATGAGCGCCGAATCGTTGTCGGGATGCAGCTCGCGGATGCGAAAGGGAAACCTCGTCCGCATCTGGCTCAGCCCCTCCTTAGTGGCCTGTTGGGAGCGCACCGCGATCGCTTGGCCTTCCCACCAGTTGCTGGCGATGTCTACCGCTGAGATGGTGTGAATGTAGTCGCCTCCCGTCGAGCGGCCGCAGTGGCCCACGAAATCCACCTGCACATTGCCGACCTCGCTGGTGTCCCAATCCGCCGCCACCTTCACCGGCACCTTCTGATACATCAACCGCTGTACGTTCGGATTGCGGTTGCGCCGCAAATGCCGGATGCGCTTCTCCCGCCCCAGCAGACGATCAATCGTGCTGGCCGAAATCTCCTTCAGTTGGGCGGCCACCGCATCGCTGCAACGCAGTTCGCCGAGCTTCCGCAGCCGGTCCAACTCGCTTCTCAACACCGCCACCATCCGCTGCCCGCACGGCTGTTCGAAAATGTCCCACACCTCCACCAGAGCCGTCACCACGGCTGCTCCGTATTCCGCTCGTCGCCTTCGCCGCTTTCGCCGCCCTGGCCGAAACGGATGGTTCAACACCCGGATCAGGTACTTCCGGTTCAGGCAGGTCCGCTTCTCCGCCTCATCGAGCAACCGGCTTCGGCCCGTTTCGTCGGCTCGGCTGTACTCCTTGCCGACCTCTTCCAAATACTGCTTGCGCGCATTCATGTCCACCTTTCATGGGTGTCATGTTTGGCGCCCTTTTGGGTTACATTTTCATTTGACCCAACCGGGTCTCTCCTGGTGACATTTTACGTGACCCAATTCGGCGGCCAAGCCCAAAACGGGAATTGAGGATATAATGTAGCTGCCAATCATCGCCTGCGGGTGGATCATGGGTGAGCGGGCCTCGGCATATTCGCGAGTACGCTTCGGGGTCTTCGAGTTGGACCTCCAGGCGGGTGAACTGCGCAAGGGCGGCGTGCTGCTCCACTTGCCCCCGCAGCCGTTCAAGATTCTCGCCCTGCTCGCCAGCCGTCCGGGGGAACTGGTGACGCGGGAAGAAATCCGGAGCGAAGTCTGGGGCACCGGCACTTTTGTAGATTTTGAACACGGTCTCAACTTCGCCATCAATAAGATCCGAGACGCGCTGAGCGACGACGCTGAAACGCCTCGTTACATCCAGACAATGCCACGGCGCGGGTACCGGTTCATCGCGCCGGTGGACGCAGTGGCGAGCCTGGTGCTCGACCTCAAACCGCACCCAGCGGCACCTGCCCCGGCTGGGCCTCCGCCAGGGGTGTGGCTACGGCGCCGGTGGAAGATCGCCGCGGTCTCCGGCGCGGTGGTGGTCATCGCGGCTGTTTTGTTCGCCCTCAACGTGGGCGGCCTGCGCGACCGGTTGCTGACGGCGCTCCACCTGAAGAGCGCGGTGACCCCACCCAGAATTGAGTCCCTAGCCGTCCTACCCCTCGAGAATCTGTCGCGCGATCCCGAGCAGGAATACTTCGCCGACGGCCTAACCGACAGCCTGATCACCGACCTGGGCGGAATAAGCACCCTGCGCGTGATCTCGCGGACCTCGGTGATGCAATACAAGGGAACCAAGAAGCCGCTGCCGGAAATCGCCCGGGAGTTGAATGTGGACGCTGTCGTGGAAGGCACGGTGCAGCGCGCCGGCAGCCGGGTACGAATCGCCGCGCAGTTACTTCTGGCGCGGACCGACAGGCACCTGTGGGCAGAGACCTACGAGCGCGACTTCGAAGACGTCATCCGACTGGAGAGGCAAATGGCCGTGGCGATTGCCCACGAAGTCACTGGGCGGCTCAGCCCCGCCCAGGAGACGCGCGTGGCCCGCAGCACAACCGCCAATCCGCGAGCGTACGACGCCTACCTGCGCGGCCGTTACCTTTGGGGTCAGAGAACTCCGGAACCCGCTGCGGCGGCAATCGGATACTTCGAGCAGGCGCTTCGGGAAGATCCGCATTTCGCACTCGCTTATTCCGGCCTCGCCGATTGCTATTCAGTGAGTTGGCGGGCGAAGTTGCCGGGGGACTGGGCCTTGGCGGAGAAGTACGCCCGGAAGGCGCTGGCGCTCGAGCCGGACCTGGCCGAGGCGCACGCATCGCTCGGAATCATCCAGGACTACCAGTTCAAATTCGCCGATGCCGAGAAGGAGCTGAGACGAGCGCTCGATTTGAACCCCAACTATGTGATGGCCCACCAGTGGTGGTGTATCCACCTGACATTCTTCGGTCGCATGCAAGAGGCGCTGGCAGAGAACGATCGGGCGCGGCAACTGGATCCATTCTCGCTTCCGGTCAATAATTCGCGCATGTACCCCCTTTTAGGCTTGCACCAGTATGATCGGGCGGTAGAGCAGGCTGAAACAGAGGCCGTAATTGACCCGCGGGTTTCTGCTCCCCATGAGTGGCTGGCCCGCATCTACTGGATCGAGGGCAGAGTCCCGGATGCCATAGCCGAAGAAAGAAAGGTCGCGCCCTTGGCGCATCATCCGGAGCGGCTGCGTGACCTGGACGAGGTGGCCGCGGCTTTCGCCAGATCGGGCATTCGCGCTGCGCAGGTGAAATCCGCACAGCTCAAGGAGAAAGGCTATAGAGGCCGTCACACTGCCTTCCAAATCGCCTGTCAATACGGGGTGGTCGAGGATAAGGGCAAAGTGCTGGAATGGTTGGATCAGGCGCTCCGCGACAATGACGGCAACGCAGCGGTCTCCTTAAGAACTGCTCCCGAGTTCGACTGCGTGCGCTCCGCTCCCCGCTTCTACGACCTGCTGCGCCGCATAGGGCTGAAGCCGTGATCACCGGCTGAGTTTCGAGTTCCGCAGCAATAGCGCGGAGGGCGCCCCGGTAGCGGCTCGCTTCTTACCGCCTGCTGCCGCCGATTGCGATGCAGGTGCCGGCCTCCCACGAGCTCCCGTTCTGCCCATGATCGAAGCAGGTCATTCCATGTGGGATCAGGCTGCTAAAGTCGAACGGAATCCCATTCAAACTGAAGGTGCTGCTGATTACCAGGTCCGCCGAGAATACGAAAGTGTCTGTCACGAGGTTATCGCCGCTTCGAATCAGCGACGCCCGCCTGATAAACGTGGCCATGGGTGTCCCCCAGGTGCTCCGCTTCGTGAGGTCACTAAAGTCACGCTTATCCGGCCTGCTGGTGTAATAGATGGTGCCTTCTCCGGCGGGAGCCAGCGCGAGGAAGTAACTGGTGATGGGCAGCGGTTGGACGCTGAAATCCGACACCCAGAGGAGGTAAGAGTGTGCCCTGTTGACGATTGGGTTGCCGGACGAGTCCGTCATGAACAGGGACGTCAGGTCGAGATCCCCAACCACCGGGAAGTACAAAATGCAGATACCCGTCGTAGTTGAGGTCCAAGTCGCCCCACCCGAGAAAGCGATTTGCGAAGCGCCAGCGCCGGCGTTCAATGGATACTGGGCCCACGCCGGAAGAGACACAACCAGCAAGAGGACCAAAAGCTGCACGAACCGACTTTGTTTCATACCGTTCTCCTTTGTGGAATTGGCGAGACCCGCAGCCGCTTGAGCGGCGATTCTCGCTGCTTTCCTGGCTCACATTGGCACCGCCGCGTTGAGGTGTCAAAGCAGGTTTCGGTAAGTTTAAGGTGAGCAGCTAACTTCTTGATTGCGTGTAGATTGGCACACGAAATATGCGACACCGCACAGATTAATCCCGTGAAACGCCGTTCAGGGCAGAAGCGTCGCCGGGAGCGCAGGGCGCGGGGCGATGTCCGGACCGGAGACTTCGTTTGCTACTGGGTGGGTTGGCTCTTCAAGGCACTGCTGCCGAGCGGACTGCAGCGGAGCTTTCGACTGTGCCGGGAGCGCGGGTCTTTCGATTGACCTCGACCGCGAAGACGACGGCAGGGGATCGCCGAAGCTCTTGACTCAGTGCACGCGCCGCTTCAACTCGTCGAAGAAATTCAACAGGAAGGTCAGGTGGAGATCCACCTTTTCCTCACCCTCAGCAGCTCCCTTGGCGGGGAACGCAATGATGTGTTGGCCGTCGGGCGCCAGATCGTACCACTGGTAATTGCCGGTCGGAAAGATCGGATTGCCAGTCCATTCGCGCGGCTTGCCCGGTTCGAAGCTCCGTCCGTTGAGGGTGTAAGGAACTACCATGATGTGACCGTCGTTGGTGGCATAGAAGATTTCCCTGGCAGTGCGCGACCACAGGGGATATCTGCCGGAAAGGGTGGAAATCTGCGCCTGCCATCCGCCCTTGGCGCCTTCCGGAAACGGGCGCACGAAAATCTGAGGTACGCCCGACTCATACGACGTATAGGCAAGCCAGCGCCCATCCCGCGAAAAGGCGGGTTCCACGTCCGCGCCTTTGGTGGCCAGGAACAATTCGGGCGCTCCGGCTTGGGGATGGTTCGGGTCGGAGGTATCGAGCGGGAGGATCCAAATTTCGCGGCCGGTATCGCCCGCCTGGTGGAATGCCAGGTAGCGGCCATCGGGGGTGAAGGAGCCGGGGACGGCGCCGCCGTTCTTGAGTTGGTAGAGCAGTTGCGGCTGGCTGGACCCATCCGAACGAAGCCACCAAATCCCGCCGAGCGCCGGGGCATAGACAATATGATTGCCGTCAGGCGTCCACACCGGGTTGGTGTTGGTCCCATTCGGGCCCACGGTCAGGCGCGTTTGGCTGCCGCGGGCCAGATCGCATACCCAAATGTCGCCGGTGGAGGAGTACGCCAAGCGCCTTCCGTCGGGAGAGAGGCGCGGACTGCGCAGCCCCACGGCTGAGGTCAACGGCTCCTTTTTCCCGGCGGCGTCCAGCCGGCAAAGAGCACCGGAGGCGTCGGTCGATTGGCCGCTCAGATAGACCAGCGTGCCGGTGCGCGAGAAATCCAGTTGCCCGCCTCCCGTAGAGGGGCTGCCGGCGACATCCTCCAGAATGGGCGCGGGCGTGCCGCTGGCTTCGTAACGGGCCAGGTTGAACGGCACGGCGAACAGCGCGCCCTGATGAAGGAAGACCAGGTGGCCGCTGGGCAGATAGCGCCCGAAGTAGCCGCCGCGCTGCACCACTTTGGTTTTTCCGGTTTTGAGAACGACCACCTCGATATTGGCATCGTCGAATCCCGCGCCACTGGTATGTCCAGTGAAGAGGATGGCCTGGCCGCCCGGCAGGATCTGCGGCCAGCGATGCGTGGCCTCACCTTTTCCCGACGGCGTGGTGAGGCTCTGAGGCGCCCCGCCGCCGGTGGCCGGAATGCGCGCCAGGCCGGACAGGCCGGCGACGCCGAAGACGATGTTGCCATCCTCGCCCCAATCGGCCCCGCGCAGGGCTGTGGGCACGTCGCAGAGCGTGCTGGGCTCGCCGCCCTGGATGGAGACCTTTTTCAGATGCTGGCCGGCGAAGAACCCGATCCACTGGCCGTCCGGCGAAAAGAACGGGTCGGCTGGATTTTCCGTTCCCGAGAGGACGGTGGGTTTGGACTGATCCATGAGCCGCGTGGCGAGCAGGACGGTTCCACCGCCGGCGGGCTGTACCGGATAAGCGAGCCGCGTCCCGTCGGGGGAGATGGCGGCCGTGATGCGGGCGCCGGCCAAGGCCTCGGGGCCCATGTCGGCGCTGAAGCGCAGCAGCGGACGCTCCACCGCAGGCGGGGCGCGCCACAGCAAACCGCCCAGCGCCAGCGCGAGAACGGCACAGGCGCCCGCGATCGTCCACGGCAGCCAGGAGCGGCGCGCCGGGGCTGCCGGCGCCGGGACCGTCTCCGCCGGTTCCTCCAGCAGGATGCGCGCTTCTCCGATATCGCGCAGCCGCTGCCTGGGATCTTTGCGCAGACAGCGGACCAACAGCCGGCGGACCCGCGGCGGAGTTTCCTTCGGCAGCGCGGTCCAATCCGGGTCGCTTTTGATTATGGCGGCCAGAGAGTCGCTCACGGTCTCGCCGCCGTAGAGCATCCCGCCGGTGAGCAGTTCGAACAGCACTACCCCGAAAGCCCAGATATCGGTGCGTTTGTCAACCGGTTTGCCGCGCGCCTGCTCCGGCGACATGTAGGCCGCCGTCCCCAGGATCATTCCCGCCTGGGTCATGGCCAGCGAGAGCGTGGGAGACATGGTCGGGTTACCGGCGGTTGGGGCGGAACTCTGCTCGGTTGCCTTGGCCAGGCCGAAATCCAAGAGCTTCACCGTGCCATCGGGAGTGACTTTGACGTTGGCGGGCTTGAGGTCCCGGTGAATGATGCCGCGTTCGTGAGCGGCCTCGAGTCCGGCAGCGATCTGGCGCGCGTAGGCGATGGCGGTGTTGACGGGGACGGGTCCGGCAAGGTCGGCGCCCTCGACCAGATCCATGACGATGGCGCCATCTTCGATCCCGTAAATGGCGGCGATGTTGGGGTGGTTGATGCTCGCCAGTAACTGCGCTTCGCGTTCGAAGCGCGCGACGCGCGCGGCGTCGGAGACAAAAGCCTCGGGCAGCACTTTGATGGCGACATCGCGATTCAGCCTGGTGTCGGTCGCGCGGTAGACTGCGCCCATACCACCCTCGCCGAGCTTGGAGACGATGCGGTAGTGGGCAATTGAGGGGGGTGGGCTCATCGTCTGTAATTCTGGCATGGTACCACTTCCGGCTGGTCCAAGGGTGGCGCGCGCCTGGCATAGGCGCGGCCCGGAATGGCTCTGGCGACAAGCAGAAATCGAGTCTGTCGAACACGTCTTGACGCAGAGCCAATCCCGAGTGGGAAATTCAGTCTTCCCATGGCTGACGCCATGGGCTATTATCTTTCGCCCCGCGGGCTTATCTTCTGCGAGTGCTCGCCGAATCCCCAGCGGCGGCGGTTGATAACCGCCAAAGCGCCGACATGAGACTCGGCGCGGCACGCAAGAGTGCGTGCGCCACGAGGCGGACCCAAAAGAACAGGCGCTAGTGCGGGTATCCTGCGTTGATAAACTCGTCCACGTCTTTGTGCAGCTTCTCTCGCGCCTTCCGGTCGATGTACACCATGTGCCCGGCTTCGTAGTAGGTGAAGCCGATGTTCTTGCGGATGGCTGGCTCGAGGTTCATGTGCGACACGGTCTCCTCGATGCCGTTAAAGGGCGTGGCAAGGTCGTAGTATCCGCAGACCACTAACACCTTCAAGTAAGTTTGCTGGGTCATGGCCGAGCGCAGGGCCTCGGCAACCTGGCCGGCCTGGCCCTGGTCCCAAGGCCGGACGGCGGCGGTGACCGTGTAGTACGCATCCGTCGTCCACTTCAGCTCGCGGCGCACGTAATCCTGAAACATGGCGACATACGCGCCTTCGTAAGAGGCCTCGCTCGGATCGTACTCTTCGCGCTCGCCGGCGGCGTCCACGTCCATGCCTTCGAAACGCGAATCCAGGCGGCCCACCGTGCGGCGCTTGTCGCGCTCGAGTTCCTTGAACCAGCGCTGGGGGTTGATGCGGAGGTTGGTCTGCTCGATATACTTCGTCGAAAGGCCCGTGAAGCGCGCCAGCTCCTTGACCGTCTTCTGATACTCGGCCGGGGACAACTGGTCTCCCTTTTCCAGCGCCGCGGCGTATTCGCCATGGGCGAACTGGCGCGCTGCCTGCGCCACGGCCTCGACGGTTTCCTTCTGGAGGTCGGGCGGCAGCAGGTGGTGATACCACGCCGATGTGACGAAGGTCGGCAGGAAGAACTTGGACCGGTCATCGGCGCCCCAACTGGCGAAAGCCACCGAAGAGACCAGCACAATGCCGTTCAGATAGATCTGGTGGCGCTGCTGCAAGACGGCCGACAACTCGGCCGAGCGCGTGGTGCCGTAGCTTTCGCCGATGAGGAACTTGGGCGACGCCCAGCGCTCGTTGCGCGTGATGTATTGGTAGATGAAATCGGAGAACCAGGTGGCGTCGGGGACCACGCCGTAGAACTGCGCCGGAGTTTCGCCAGGCACCGGGCGGCTATAGCCGGTGGATACGGCATCCACAAAGGCGAGGTCGGTGGCGTCCAGAAATGAATCTCCGTTATCGACGATGGAATACGGAGCGGGCATGCCGTGGCCGTCGTCCGTCAGCACGATGCGTTTGGGACCGAGGCCCATGTGGGTAAACAGGGACGCCGAGCCGGGGCCTCCGTTGTAGACGAATGCCATGGGGCGCTTGGAAATATCCGGCACATCGTCCTTGGTGTAGGCCACGTAGAAGAAGGTGGCTTTGGGAGTGCCGTCGTCGGCCTTGACGATGTAAGTGCCGGCAGTGGCCGTGTAGTTGATCGGCTGTCCGCCGATGCGGGCGCTGTGATGCGTTACCGAGGTCTTCTCTTCCGGCGGCGGCCCGCTGCGCGCCGGCTGTGCCGCGGGCGCTGGCGCCGTCGCCAGCGGTTGCTCTGTCAGGGAGCCGCGGCGGCCTTGCGCGACCGCCGTGCCGGCGGCCAGCAATACAGCCAGCCCGCCGGCCATTATGCGATTCCAGTTCATATCCGATTTCTCCTGCAAAAAGTAGGTGGCACTGGGGCAGCCTCCCCAGTTAAAATGGGATTTTATCACCTACAGGAGTGATATGCCCCATTTGCGCTGTAACTTTCTGGCAGCCGGGCTGCTGGCCTGCGGCCTGGCGGCCGCCGCCGACACGGCTCCGGTTCCTACTTGTACCCTGGTGCCGGGCTGGTCGCAGGCCGGCGAAGCCCGCAGCTATGTGGGCGACAATCTGTTCGAGTACATGGATGGCAACGCGGAAGGCTACCTGATTTATGGCTTCCAGGCCATGCACGGCGTCTCTTGCGTCAAGGGCCCCGTCACGCTGGTGATCGATATTTCCGATTTTGGCAGCGCCGATAACGCCTATGGCATGTTCACGGCCAACCGGGATCTGCGGGAACCGATGGCGAATCTCGGGATGGGCGGCCAGATCGTCCCGCGGAGAGCCATTTTCGCGAAGGGCCAGTATTACGTCGAAATCGCGGCCGGCCCGGAAGGCGACTATACCGCTACTCTGAAGGAGTGGATGGCGGCGTTCGAGAAGGTCGTGCCGGGCAGCACTGCGACACCGGTCGCTCTGACGTGGTTTCCCGCTGAGAAGCAGCAATCCCTTCGCCTGGTGCCGGAGAGCGTCCTGGGGATCCGGTTGCTGCAGCGCGGTTATGCGGCTCAGTACGATTTCGGCAAGGCGTTTGTGGTGACGGAAACCTCCGCGGAGTCGGCGCGCGAGGTGATGCAGAAGCTGCGGGCGCGGTACGCCGACGCCACCGCAGCCAAAGTCGCCGACGATGCTTTCCAGGCCAATGACAAGTACCTGGGAAGACTGTGCTTCTTCCGGAAGGGCCGTTACATTGGTGGATACGCCAACGTGGCGGAAGGCCAAGACCCGGTGGCGTTGTCCGCGGCCCTGGCGGCGAAACTGCCGTAGCGCCAAGCCGGGCTACCGAGGGCCGGACAGCGCGCGCACTTCCGCCCCCGTCAGCTTGCGCCACTTTCCGATGGGAAGATCGCCGATGCGGATCGGCCCGATGGCCGTGCGCACCAGCTTGAGCACCTTGCTTCCGACGGCATCGATCATCCGCCGCACCTGCCGGTTGCGCCCTTCCGTGATGGTCATCTCCAGAAACGTGTGCGTGCCGCTCGATCGCAGGCGCTTTACTTTCGCCGGCCGCGTCAGTCCGTCGCTGAGTTCGATTCCGCGCCGCAACTGTGCGATCTGCTCGTCGTTCAGGAGCGTGGCGGTCTTCAACTGGTAAGTCTTGGGCGCCTTGTGCTCGGGATTGGCGATGCGCTCCGCGAGGTCCGTGTCGTTGGTCATCAGCAGCAAGCCACTGGTGTCCAGGTCCAGGCGTCCCACCGGTGAAAGCCACGTGCCCGCATCGGCGGTCAGATCGTAGACCGTAGGCCGGCCTTCCGGATCCCGCCGGGTTGTCAAGTACCCCTTCGGTTTATAAAGCAAAATATAGGCCTTAGGTGCGGACCGAAGGGCCTTGCCGTCCAGCGTGATGCGGTCCCGCTTAGGGTCTACCCAATGGTCCGGGTTGCCAATGGTTCTTCCATTCACCGCTACGCGGCCCCCACCAATCCACCCTCGCGCGTCCGTCCGCGAACCCAATCCAGCCTTCGAAAGCACTCTTTCCAAGGTCTTTAGCTGCCGTGCTTGGGCCTGTCTGCATTTTTCTCGCATTGGGAAAGATAACTGTACGTAACAGTACTAATGTTACAGTATTTATAGGGACGAGCACCATGGGGATAGTTCTGATTCGAGGCGCGCGCCAATTGCTCACCTTGCGCGGCCCCACGGAACCCCGCCGCGGGGCGTCCCTCGATGATCTTGGCATTATTCAGGATGGCTCGCTGCTGATTCGCGATGGCATCGTCGAGGAGGTGGGGACGACCCGCCGTGTCGAGAACCTGGCGCAGGCGCGCGACGCCATGGAAATCAACGCCGCCGGGCGCGTGGTCATGCCGGGCTTCGTCGACTGCCACACTCACCTCGTATTTCCGCCGCCGGGCGGGCCCGATGCGGATGAACAGACCGCCACGCGGCTGGTTTGTTCCAACACCCACCAGAGGCTGGAGGCGCGCACACGCCCTTATCTGGAAGCCATGGCGCGCCACGGCACCACCACCGTGGAAGCCAAGACCGGCTGCGGCGGCGATGAGAGCGCCGAAATCAAGATCCTGCGTGTCTTGTCGGCCTTGAAACGTGACCCGCTGGACGTAGTCGCCACGTTCCTGCTTCGGCTGCCGCCTGATGGAAGCGGTGGAGAGGCCCGTCGGCAGGCGGTGGAATCGGTCTCTCAGGAGTTGCTACCCAAAATTCGCCGCCGCCGCCTGGCGCGCTTCGCCGACCTGGTTTGGGACAGCGGTGGCATCTCCCCGGAGTGCTTCGCGCGCTATCTCAGACTGGCTCGCGGTCTGGGCTTCGCCTGCAAGATCCATGCGGAGCAGCAGTCCCCAGCCACCGCTATTGTCTCGGCCATCGAGCACCTGGTCGTGAGCATCTCTCATCTCGAGCATGCCACGGCAGCCGACGTTCTGCCCCTCGGCGGCTCCCCCACTATGGTGACGCTGTTGCCCGCGATTTCTCTGCATAATGGCGGTCACCTGGCGCCGGCGCGCGCGCTGATCGACGCCGGCGCGGCCATCGCGCTGGGCACCAACTTTAACCCGCAGCACACGCCCATGCTGAGCATGCAGGCGGTGGTCGCTCTGGCGTGCCTGCAACTGGGCCTGACGGCCGCCGAAGCCATTTCAGCGGCCACCATCAACGGCGCCCATGCGCTGGATTGCGCCGACCGCGTGGGATCCCTCGAACCCGGGAAATCGGCGGACCTGCTGCTCCTCGACGTTTCCGACTATCGTGAGCTGGCCCGCCAGTTCGGAGTCAACCTGGTTCGTCTGACCATGAAACGCGGCAGGCTGATCTACAAAGCTGGCGAAGTGGCTCGCAGATCCCCTCGCGAGAATCTGGTGGCCTGAGATCATGCGACAATAATCACGTGAGGCTGCCGGACGGGTAGTCGCTCCCGGGGTGACCTTTGGTCCCGGGGGAGGAAAGTCCGGTCTCCACAGGGCAGCGTGCCGGCTAACGGCCGGGGTCCGAGAAATCGGATACGGAAAGTGCCACAGAAAAGATACCGCCTTGCCGCGAGGCGAGGTAAGGGTGAAATGGTGCGGTAAGAGCGCACCGCGGCAGGAGCAATTCTGCCGGCAGGGCAAACCCCACGCGGAGCAAGACCAAATAGGGGAGGAGGGGCTGCCCGCCCCGTTAGACTTCCGGGTAGGTCGCTAGAGCCGTACAGCAATGTGCGGCCCAGACGAATGACTACCGCCCGCAAGGGCACAGAAACCGGCTTATACTCCGGCAGCCCGCCTACTTGGCGCGGTCCGCGTCCTTCTTGGCTGAAGACGCGGCCGGAGCCGGCTTGCTCAGTGTCCCCAGGTTGAGCCCGTTGACCATGATCGTCGTTTGTCCCATCATGGCCGGGATCAGTGGCGCCAGGTCCTGAACCGTCCCGGAGGTTTGTCCGATGTTCAGACCGTTCACCATGTACACCAGCTTCCGGTCCAGGATGGCTTGCCTGATCGCTTCGAGAAGAGTGGGTTTTTCTTCTTGCTGGTCCGGGAATAGTTCCGCGCGAACATCGTCGCCCTCAACGATCAGGATTCCGAGGGGCATGGCCTTGGCGTCGATGCCGCCGCCGAAGCCGATCATGGCTTCGCCGCCGGCGAGGCTGAACTTGAACTTGGCAAAGGGAACGACCGTGGTATCGCCGGCTCGAATAGGTTCTCCGACCACGCTGCTGGTTTTCAGTTGTGAAACCAGCTTGTCGAAGTCCGCCAACGGCTTGGCCAAAGGCGCCTGGGCTCTCGCAGGCAGACCGCAGAACAGCAGGGAAAGCATCAACAAGAGAGGTTTTCGCATGGCTTTCATGATGGTCTCCTCACTTGGCGGGCGTCTTGGCGACGCTGATGAAGCGGGTTCCCTTCTTGCCGATCGCAACGAACCCCAGGGGCCGGGCTTCGCCGCTCATGAAGAACCCGTCAACCCCCACCGCCGGGCCTTGCGGCGCCGCGGCCGCCGGAGCGGCCGGAGCCGCCATGCTTCCACCCCCGAAGCTGACATCGATCATCATGATCGGTATCAGAGTAATCGAGCCGGCTCTGATGGGCTCGCCAACGACCGTCTTGACATGAAGATCGTTGCTCAAACGCTGGGCCAGGGCATCGGCCAGCTCATTGGCGGGCTGAACGGCGGGCGCCTGAGGCCTGTTCGCCGGTGGATTCTGGCCTAGCGCGAGGGACCCGAGTATGAGTCCGGCGGCGACGACTAAGAACGTTTTTCGATGCAACGGACACCTCCTGGACGAAACTACCACATCCCCAGCGCCTTCCACCACAGCGGGCCGATGCCCAGCCAGATTACCAGGTTCATGAGTGAGATCAATAGACCCACGCGCCACCAGGTGCCCTGCGTCACGTAGCCCGCTCCAAAGAAAACCGGCGCCGAACCGGTGCCGTAATGCGTCATGGCGGCATCCAGGCTGGAAAAGAAGGCCAGCACCAGGGACATGAGGAGCGGCGGCGCGCCGGCAGCCACGCCCGCCGCCAGAAAGCTCGGGTAAAGCGCCATGACGTGCGCCGTCAGGCTGGCGAAAGCGTAGTGGATGTACAGGTAGGCCACCGCCAGCGCCACCGCCGCCATCGGCCAGGACCATCCGCGCATCCCTTGGAAAAGCGCGCTCGAGAGGACGCGGATCACGCCGGATTCCGTGAGCGCGTCGGACATCATCACCAGCGGCCCGAACCAGATGAGTGCGTCCCAGGCGCGGCCCTCGGTGAGCAGTTCGTCCCAGGTCACCACCCGGCAGAGCAGGATGGCGGAAATACCGGCCAGCGCCACAATCGTGTTGTTGACGCCGTGCCACGGAGAGGTGACCCACCCGCCCATCACGGCCAGGAAAATGAGGGAAAGAGTGATTTCGCGGCGGCTCATGGGCCCCATGTGCGCCAGGGCTTCGGCGGCGTGGGCCCGCGCCGCCTGCGTATCGCGCACTTCCGGCGGATGAAGACGGTAAATGACGTAAGGCGCCAGGGCCAGCGTGAGGAGCCCGGGAAGCGATGCCGCCAGCGCCCAATTCCCCCAGGTCAGCTCCACGTGCGCGATCTTCCGCGCAAACTCCGCGATCAGCGCATTCGCGGCCATCCCCGTCAGGAACATGGCGGAGACGGTGTAGTTCGTGTGGAACGCGCTCAGCATCAGAAAGCTCCCCAAGCGGTTGGCGGTGGGGCCGGGTTCCGAGCCGAAGACCTGCGCCAGGCTGCGCGTGATGGGGAAGACGATGCCGCCCCCGCGGGCGGTATCGGAAGGCACGAACGGGGCCACCACCAGGTTGGCGCCGGCCATTGAGTACCCCAGTGTCAGCGCGCTCCGGCCGAAGCGCTGGATAAAGAGATAGGCCACGCGTCGCCCCAGGCCCGTCACCGTCACCGCGCGCGCGAACAGGAAGGCGGTGAAAATCAGCCACACCGTGGAGTTGCTGAAACCGGTCAGCACCTGATTGCCTGGCAGAGTGCCGGTCAGCGCCAGCGTGGTCATGGCCACCACCACCGAGACGGCCATGGGAACCGGTTGGGCGGCCAGTGAAATGACGGTGGCGGCAAACACCGCCAGCAGATGGCGTTGCGCCGCGCTCAAGCCCGGCGCCGGCAGGAAGTACAGCAATACGCCGGGGATCAGCACCGCCGCCCAGCGCAAGCCGATGCTTGCTCGTGTCATCGGAAAGCTCGAACAAATTTAACACACGGCCAATGGTAAGCTTTGCCTATGGTTCGTCCACTACTGGTATTGCTGCTATCCGTCGCCGCCCGGGCTCAAACCGCGCCGCCACCGGTGGAAGGCGACTGGGTGGCGCGCGATTTCACCTTCAAGTCCGGAGAAAAGCTGTCCGAATTGCGCCTGCATTACATCACTCTCGGTGCTCCCGCCCGCGACGCGGCGGGCCACGTCCGCAACGCCGTCCTCATCATGCACGGCACTACCGGAAGCGCCCGGCCCTTTCTCGGTGCACAGTTCGGCGGCGAGTTGTTCGGCCCGGGCCAGCCTCTCGACGCCACTCGTTATTTCATCATCCTGCCCGACGCCATCGGCCACGGCCAGTCCAGCAAACCGAGCGACGGCCTGCACATGAAGTTCCCCCACTATGACTACGACGACATGGTCCGCGCGGATTACCTCCTGATCCACGACGGCCTCCACGTCGATCATCTACGCCTGGTGATGGGCACGTCCATGGGCGCCATGCATACCTGGGTTTGGGGCGAGACGTACCCCGATTTCATGGACGTGCTGATGCCGCTGGCCAGCGCTCCCGTGGCCATCGTCGGCCGCAACCGCATGTTCCGCGCCATGATCATCCAAGCCATTCGCGACGATCCGGACTGGAAAAACGGGGAGTACGCCAAGCCCCCGGTCAACGGTCTCATGGCGGCGCAGTACGCCATGTTGATGATGCGCAGCAGCCCCTTGCAACTGCACCAGGCCAACCCCACCCGCGAGCAGGCCGATGCCGCCGTTGCGGCGCTCCGCAAGGGCGCCGCTGCCACCGATGCCAACGACATGCTGTACGCTCTTGAATCGTCCGGGGATTACGACCCCTCGCCGCGGCTCGAAACGATCAAAGCGCCGCTTTTCGCCATCAACTCCGCCGACGATGAAATAAACCCGCCCGAGCTGGGCATCCTCGAGCGCGAGATCCAGCGCGTCCCGCATGGCCGCTACATCCTGATCCCCACCAGCGGCGAGACCCGCGGCCACGGCACGCACTCCCGCGCCGTGGTCTGGAAGAACTACCTGCTCGAATTGCTCCGGCAATCCGAGCCGCGCTAACGACCAGGGGGTTCAGCCAAAATCCCGGGAACCTTTCACTGCCTTCGTCGTCTTGACCTGATATGGCCGTCACTCGATACCTTCTCTTGACACTGCTTTCGTCAATTGCCGCTTTCGGCCAGGCTCCCGCCGCGCGGGCGGAATTCGAGGTGGCCTCCGTCAAGAAGTCCGCCCCGGCCATGCCCGGGGAAGTCAACATCGGCGTGCATATCGATGGCGCCATGGTCAGGTGCAGCTCTCTCCCCATGAGGAGCTACATCCGAATGGCTTACCGCGTGAACGACTATCAGGTCTTAGGCCCGGACTGGCTGACGAGCGAGAACTTCGATATCGCCGCCAAACTGCCGGACGGCGCCACGCGCGCGCAACTCCCGGAGATGATTCAATCGTTGCTCGCCGAGAGGTTCAAACTGGCGCTGCACCGCGACAAGAAGGAGTTTCCCGTCTACGCCCTCGTGGCGGCGAAGAATGGGCCGAAGTTGAAGGAGTCGCCTGCCGATTCCAGCGCCGAAGCCAGCCCCGGCGCCAAGGGTGCCGTTGACATCAACATCACCACGGGCCGTGGCGGCGGTGTCATCGATATGGGCAACGGCTCCTCCATCGGCTACAGCAGAGACCACCTGGAAGCGAAGAAGGTGACACTGAGCGCGTTGGCGGGCGCGGTGGAGCGCCTCCTGGACCGCCCCGTAGTGGACATGACGGGCATCGGCGGAACCTACGACTTCTCGCTCGAATACTCGTGGGATGAGCTGCGCAGCCTGGTCAGGTCCTCCAGCGGCGGGGCCAGGGAGTTGCCGGCCGCCGCGGCCGCCGATCCCGGCAACTCGATCTTTACCTCACTCGCCGCATTCGGCCTCAAGCTGGAGCCGCGAAAGGCCCCCATCGAGGTTCTCGTCATCGATCGCATCGAGAGGACTCCCACCGAAAACTAGCCGGTTCTGGAAGCTGTAATTCCCCGCGCCGTGAGCGAGAATAGGAATTCCGGAGTGACCGCTCTATGAAAGTCGTCGCATTCAACGGCAGCGCCCGCAGAGGCGGGAACACTGCCATCCTGCTCGGCCACGTGCTCGGCGAGCTGGCCCAGGAAGGTATTGAAACCGAACTGGTGGAGCTCAGCGGCGCCACAATCCACGGATGTCTGGCCTGCCGCAAGTGTTCCACGAGAAAGGACCGGCGCTGCTCGCAGACCGACGATATGGGCAATGTCTATATCGACAAAATGGCCGAGGCGGACGGTATCCTGCTGGGATCGCCCACCTACGTCACGGACGTTTCGCCGGAGATCAAAGCGCTCATCGACCGCGCCTGCCTGGTGAGCGGGGCCAATGGCGGCATGTTTCGCCGCAAGGTGGGTGCGGCTGTGGTGGCCGTGCGCCGGGCCGGCGCCATCCACGCCTTCGACACCCTGAATCACTTCTTCCTGATCACCGAAATGATCGTTCCGGGTTCGTCCTATTGGAACATCGGCATCGGCCGGGAGCCGGGCGAGGTCGAAAAAGACGAGGAAGGCATCCGGACCATGAAGACCTTGGGCCGGAACATGGCTTGGCTGCTGAAGAAGCTGGGAACCGAACCGCGGTAACGGATTTTCCCGCCACGCAACCGTCGTGCTGGCTACATCATGCCGGCAGACATACTGTCCCACTCCGTGGTCGGCTCGAAGAAGCCCGGCCGCTTCAGCCACTTCTTGAGACCTTCCAGGTCGTAATCGTGGCCCATGCCCGGCGTATCCGGCACTGTCATGAAGCCGTTGGTGATAACCGGCTTCTGCCAACCAGTCACCACGGAAAAGAATTCGTCGATGTGGTCGCAGTCGTGTATTTCGAGAGCCATGAACTGCTCGCAGGCCGCGGCCGCATGCACCGATGCGAAGCAACACGTGGGGTTGTTGTGGTTGTGGAACGCCGTTGCGATGCTGTATTGAGTGGCAAGATCGGAGATCTTCTTGGCTTCGAGGATGCCGCCGCATTCCGCCACGTCCGGGTGAATGATAGATACCGCTCTCTTCTCGAATATGTCCTTGAATCCAGTGGCGAGGTAGATGTCCTCGCCGGTGCATATCGGCTGGTTGCAGGAGTTCTTGATCCGAACCAGGTCATCGGTGCGCTGCCACGGTACAGGATCCTCCACCCAGGCCAACTTGTACTTCTCCGTAACCTTGCAGCATTGGATGAGGGTCTCGACGTTGAAGTTGCCTACGTGGTCGCAGGCGAGGGGGATATTCCACCCCACCCGCTCGCGAACCGCGGCGCAAAAATCCTCGATGTTTTTCAGACCCTTCTCGGTGATTTGACCGCCGTTGAAGTAGGTGCCCCCGTACCCTCCCATTCCCATTCCTCCCGGACCTCCCCTACCTCCCGGACCTTCCATCCCTCCTTGACCGCCCCTGCCTCCCCGACCGGCCGCAGGCTGACCGGCGGCAGGCGCGGACGGCGGCCTGATCACGTTCTCCGCGCCGGCGATGGCCCCAAAGTTCAGGTCCATTTTGAGGAACTTGAACCCGCCAGCCGAAGGAGTCTCGGGGATGCGCTCGAGGAGGTGATGGGCCATTTCCTCGGCATTCGTCGACGACGTTGTGTCGGCGTAGAGGAGAATCTTGTCGCGGAACTTGCCCCCCAGCATCTGCCAGACCGGCACCCCCCAGGCCTTGCCCGCCAGGTCCCAACAGGCCATCTCCACGGCCGAGACGCCGCCGCCCGTGACCCCATGTCCGCCGTGCTGCTTGATCCTGTAAAAGATCGAGGCGACATCGCAGGGGTTCATTCCCACGATTAGCCTTTTCAGCTCCAATGCGTAGGTCATGCTTGCCTGTGCACGCACATCGCCCCACCCGTAAATGCCCTGGTTCGTCTCGAGCCGGAAGAGGTACCGGAGATCCCTTTCATAAAGTGGCGAGGCGATGACGCCCCGCATATCTGTGATTCTCAGCGCCGAGGGCTTCGAATTCGTGTTCATCTGCCCCGAAATAGACTCGAGGTCAGCATGGGTGATCAGGCTTCCCGCGGCGATCGCCGAGGTTGCCGAGGTTGCGGTGGTGAGCATTTTTCTGCGCGAAATGCCGGAAGATTGCTCTGACATAATCGGATTCTCCTGAAGCCGGAGTCTAGCACGAAGCTTGTGCGCCCTAGTGCGCCGTCACTTCGGCCCTCGCCCCGGTGGCGCACAGGATTGTCTCCATGGCGCTCTCATACCCGCACTTGGTGTTGAGCATGAGATCGTACAGATTCGGGTTGCACCACTCCTGCTCGAAATACTGCCGGACGCCCGCGGCGCGCAGACGATCGTACTCCCGAATCACCGCCTCCAGATCTGCGGCGCCCCCTGGCCGCGCTCCATGCCGCTCCGCGACGCGCTTCTTGCGGATCTCGATGGGCGCGTACAGAAACACGTGAAAGACTTCGGGCCAGCCGTAGAGGATGCATTGCGCGCCGCGGCCTACCACCACGCAGTTGCCCATGCGCGCCGCCTCTTCGATGACTTTGCGTCCCACCACCGCCATCATCTCGGCGTCGAACAGGCTGAACTCTTCGCCGCTGATGGGGGCGTCCAGGCCGCCGCGCCATAGCGCGTGCTTCACCAGCCGGTGAAACCATGGGTCGATGCGCTCGTCGAAGCGTTCCGCCACCGCGGGCGCCACGTTGGCCGCGCGCGCCACTTCGTTCAGCAGGTCCCGATCCAGCAGCCGCCACCCCAGCCGGTCTGCCAGCAGCCGCGCGATGACTGCGCCGCCGCTCCCGTATTCCCGGGCAATTGTGATTGCGCGAACCATCCGCTCCGCACCTCCTACCCGAATGTTAACTCCGGAGCAGGTCCAGGAACAGCTCGGTCGCGCGATTAAACTTCTTGCGTTTGCGATGCACCATGCCCACCGGTCTGACCAGCCCCGGCGCGTGCAGCGGGACCGCTGCCAGCCGCCCCTGCGCGATCTCCGCCTGCATGGTGCGCGCCGGCAGGATGCTGACGCCGGATCCCAGAGCCACGGCTTCCTTGATCATCTGGATGTTGTCGAAATGCATGACCAGGTTCACTTCGATCCCGTGCGCGCGAAAAAACCGGTCCAGCTCCCGCCGGATTCTCAAGTCCTCGTCGAACCCGATGAAGTCCTGCCCATTCAGGTCCCCCGGATACACCTCCGCGCGCGCCGCCAGAAGGTGCGAAGGCGGCGCCGCCACCTGCATTTCTTCTTCGCGCCAGGGAATCACGGCGATCTCCCGGCGCGGTTCCGGGTAGCTCACCAGTCCCAGGTCGGCCGCGCCGTTGAGCACCGCTTCGTAAACCTTGTCCGGCCGCATGTATTCGATGTGAAGCTGCGCGGCGGGGTAGTGCACCGCAAACTCTTCCTGCAACCGGCTCAGTTCGGAAAGCCCTATCGAGTAGATCGATGCCACCCGCACAGCGCCGTCCTCAGCCCCCTTCACGGATTCCAGCGCCAGCCCCAGTTCCTCTTCGCGGCGCAGCACGTCGCGGCAGAATTCGTGGTACCGGTGGCCCGCGGGCGTCAATTCCAAGGGCCGCTTGCCGCGGTCGAACAGGGTCACTCCCAGGCGGCGTTCCACTTCCTGGACGTGCTGGCTGGCCGCCGATTGGCTCACGCCACAGTGTGCCGCTCCCTTGCTCATGCTGCGAGTGGCAGCTATCTCTTTGAAAAGGCGTAGCTCCCAGAATGCCACCAGCATAGGATAGCATAAGACAAGCTAATTATTATAGTCTACATTTTTCAGCTTGCCTTATATTAAAAAGGCTGGTACGCTAGAAATCAAGGCGACCGCCGTTGAACGAAGCCGCGACCGGATTACCCTCTGGGTCAGCGGGTTCCGAGGGACCACCATGAGTGACTTCATTGTGAGTAACGGTCTACCCCCGGCGCAGGGCCTTTACGACCCGCGCCACGAGCACGATGCCTGCGGAATTGGCTTTGTGGCGAATCTCAAGGGCCAGAGGTCGCACGACATTATCCTCAAAGGCATCCAGGTCCTGATCAACTTGACGCACCGGGGCGCCTGCGGTTGCGATCCCCGAACCGGCGATGGCGCCGGCGTCCTGATTCAGATCCCCCACAAGTTCTTCGCGCGCGAGTGCGCCAAGCTCGGTTTCACCCTGCCGCCGGCGGGAGAGTACGGCGTCGGCATGACCTTCCTTCCGGTGGAGCCGCACGTCCGCTGGCAGTACGAAGGCATCATCGAGCGCATGGTGCGGGACGAGGGTCTCACGGTGCTCGGTTGGCGCGACACTCCCATCGATGGTTCGGCCATTGGCCGCGTGGCGCGCGCTTCGCAACCCTACATCCAGCAGATCTTCGTGGGGCGCGCCAGGGGCATGACCGAAGATCAGCTCGAACGCAAGCTCTACATCGTCCGCAAGCGCGCCGAGAACGAGGTGGCCTCCTCCGACCTGCCCGACAAGGGCTTCTTTTACATCCCATCGCTCTCCGCGCGCACCATCGTCTATAAAGGTCTGCTGCTGGCGCCCCAGATCGCCCACTTTTATCCCGAGCTGAGCGATCCCGATGTCGTCAGCGCCCTGTGCCTGGTGCACCAGCGCTTCTCGACCAACACTTTCCCCACCTGGCCGCTGGCGCACCCCTACCGCTACGTCGCGCACAACGGCGAAATCAACACCCTGCGCGGCAACGTGAACTGGATGCACGCGCGCCAATCGGTGCTGGCCTCCCCGCTGTTCGGCGCCGACATCCAGAAGCTATTCCCTATCATCCAGCCCGGCGGCAGCGACTC
The DNA here is from genome assembly GCA_963768385.1 of Bryobacterales bacterium. GTDB lineage: Bacteria > Acidobacteriota > Terriglobia > Bryobacterales > Bryobacteraceae > Fen-178. Next base: position 40,302 of record CAVYHQ010000005.1, on the reverse strand, counting down.
GGCCGCCTTCGACAACGCGCTCGAGCTGCTCATCATGTCGGGCCGCGGCATCGCCCACGCCATGGCCATGCTGATTCCCGAGGCGTGGTCCAAGAACCCGCACATGAACCCGCAGAAGCGGGCCTTCTACGAATACCACGCTTCTCTGATGGAGCCCTGGGACGGCCCCGCGGCCATCGCTTTCACCGATGGCCGCTCCATCGGCGCCACGCTCGATCGCAACGGCCTGCGGCCCGCCCGGTACCTGGTGACGCATGACGACCTCCTCATCATGGCCTCGGAAACCGGTGTGCTCCCCGTCAAACCCGAGGACGTCAAGCTCAAGGGCCGTCTCCAGCCCGGCAAGATGCTGCTGGTGGATACCGTCGAAGGCCGCATTATCTCCGATCGGGAGCTCAAAGCCAGGCTCTACGGCCGCAATCCCTACCAGCTCTGGCTGAAGGAAAACCAGGTTACTCTGGAACAGCTTGCCGAGCCGCCGCGCGAGCATGGCACCGATCACGCGACCATCCTCAGCCGGCAGCGGGCCTTTGGCTACACTGACGAGGACATCAAGATGATCCTCGGCCCCATGGCCGAAAAGGGCGAGGAGCCGATCGGCTCCATGGGAACCGATACGCCGCTGGCGTGCCTGTCCGATAAGCCGCAACCGCTGTTCCACTACTTCAAGCAGCTCTTCGCGCAGGTCACCAACCCGCCCATCGATCCCATCCGCGAAGAGATGGTGATGTCGCTCACCAGCTACATCGGCACCGAGCGCAACATTCTGGACGAGACGCCGCAGCACTGCCACACCCTCAAGCTGCCGCAGCCCATTCTGACCAACCGCGACCTGGAGAAACTGCGGCGCGTCTCGCAAGGCGATTTTCTGGCCACCACGCTGCCTATGTTCTTCCTGGTGGAGGAAGGCGCCAAGGGCCTGGAGCGGGCGCTGACGCAGCTCTGCCGGCGAGCCTCGCTGGCCATCCAGTCCGGGTACACCCTGCTGATCCTCTCCGACCGCGGCATGGACACGGATAATGCTCCCATTCCCAGCCTGTTGGCGCTCACCGCCGTGCACAATCACCTGGTGCGTGAAGAGACGCGTACCCAGGTGGCGCTGATCATCGAATCGGGCGAGCCGCGCGAGGTGATGCACTTCGCGCTGCTGATCGGCTACGGCGCCAGCGCCGTCAACCCCTACCTGGCCATCGAGACGCTCGAAGACATGGTCAAGCGCGGGTATCTCGATGTGCCCTTCGACAAGGCCGTCGAGAACTTCAAGAAAGCCATTAACAAAGGCCTGCTAAAGACCTTCTCCAAAATGGGGATATCGACGCTCCAAAGCTACCGCGGCGCGCAGGTTTTCGAGGCCATCGGTCTGAGCAGGAAGCTGGTTGACAAGTACTTCACGGGAACGGTTTCGCGCATCGAAGGCGTGGATCTCGAGGTGCTCGCCCAGGAGGCCATCCTCAAACACCAGTACGCCTTCCACGCGGTGGCCGATTTCGATACCGAGCTGGCCGTTGGCGGCAATTATCAGTACCGCGCGCGCGGCGAGTATCACCTGTTCAACCCCGAGACCATCGCCAAGCTGCAGCACGCCGTGCGGCAGGAGAGCTTCCAGACGTTCGAGGAGTACACCGGCTTGATCGACAACCAGAACCGCCAGCTCTCGACGCTGCGCGGCCTGCTCGAGATCAAGAAATCGGCGCATCCGATTCCGCTTGAAGAAGTCGAGCCCGCGAGCGAGATCGTCAAGCGCTTTGCCACCGGCGCCATGTCCTTCGGCTCCATTTCGAAAGAGGCCCACGAGACCCTGGCCATCGCCATGAACCGCATGGGCGGCAAGTCCAACACCGGCGAGGGCGGGGAAGACGAAGAGCGCTTCGGGACCGAGCGCCGCAGCGCGGTGAAGCAGGTGGCCTCGGGCCGCTTCGGCGTGACTACCAACTACCTGGTGAACGCCGACGAGCTGCAGATCAAGATGGCGCAGGGCGCCAAGCCCGGGGAAGGCGGCCAGCTTCCCGGCCACAAGGTGGATGAGACCATCGCGCGCGTACGCCACTCCATCCCCGGAGTGGGCCTGGTTTCGCCGCCGCCGCACCACGACATTTACTCCATCGAGGACCTGGCGCAGCTCATTTACGATCTGAAAAACGTCAATCCGCGCGCGCGCATCTCCGTGAAACTGGTGGCTGAGGTGGGCGTGGGCACGGTGGCGGCCGGCGTGGCCAAGGCGCATGCCGACGCGGTGCTGATCTGCGGTGATACCGGCGGCACCGGCGCCTCGCCGCTCAGCTCCATCAAGCACGCTGGCGCTCCTTGGGAGCTGGGCCTGGCGGAAACCCACCAGGTGCTGGTGATGAACGATCTGCGGGGCCGCATCCGCGTGCAGACCGATGGCAAGCTGCAAACCGGCCGCGACGTGGCCATTGCCGCGCTGCTGGGCGCCGAGGAGTTCGGCTTCTCCACCGCGCCGCTGGTGGCCATGGGCTGCATCATGATGCGCAAGTGCCACTTGAACACCTGCCCCGTGGGTATCGCCACCCAGGACCCGGCGCTACGGGCCAAGTTCCGCGGCGCGCCCGAGAACGTGGTCAACTTTTTCTTCTTCATCGCCGAACAGGTGCGCCGGTACATGGCCCAACTGGGCTTCCGCACCTTCGACGAAATGGTGGGCCGGGTGGACATGCTCGACCCTCGCCAAGCCATTGACCATTGGAAGGCCAAGGGCATCGACCTTTCCGCCATTCTGTACAGCCCGCAGGAGCCCAGCCGCATTCCGCGCCGCTGTGTGCAGGCGCAGGACCACGGGCTCGACCAGGCGCTCGACTACAAGCTGATCGACCACGCGCGCGAGGCCATCGAAAACCGCGCGCCCATCGAAATCAGACTGCCCATCCGCAACATTCATCGCACCGTGGGCGCCATGCTTTCCGGCGAGATCGCGCGCCGCTACGGCTCCGCCGGCCTGCCCGACGACACCATCAAGTTTCACTTCACCGGCTCGGCCGGCCAGAGCTTCGGCGCGTTTCTGGCCCGGGGCGTGACGCTCGAGCTGGAAGGGGATGCCAACGACTACGTAGGCAAGGGGCTTTCCGGCGGCCGCCTGATTGTGTATCCGCCGCGCGCTTCCACCTTCCTGCCGGAAGAAAACATCGTGATCGGCAACGTGGCGCTCTACGGCGCTACCAGCGGCGAGGCGTACTTCAACGGCATGGCGGGCGAGCGTTTCGCCGTCCGGAATTCCGGCGCCACGGCGGTGGTGGAGGGCCTCGGCGACCACGGCTGCGAATACATGACGAAGGGCGTGGTGGTGGTGCTCGGCAAGTGCGGGCGCAATTTCGCCGCCGGCATGAACGGCGGCATCGCTTACGTGCTGGACGAGCGCGGCGATTTCGCCGAGAAGCGCTGCAACACCTCGGGCGTGGATCTGGAACCGGTGGTGGATGACGATATCGCGCTGCTCCACCGGCTGATTTCGAATCATGCCGAGCTCACCCAAAGCCCGCGCGCTAGCTGGATCCTCGAAAGCTGGGAGCAAATGCTCCCCAGGTTTGTGAAGGTCTTCCCGCACGAATACAAGCGCGTTCTGGCGCGCCGTCGAAGAGGTGGTCCGTGGGTAAAGTCACCGGATTCCTCGAATACACCCGCGAAGTTCCCGAGCGCCGGCCTCCCTCTGAGCGCATCCGGGACTGGTTTGAGATTTACCGCCCGTTTCCCGAAGAAACCCTGCGCTCTCAGGGCGCGCGCTGCATGGATTGCGGCGTGCCCTTCTGCCATACCGGCTGCCCGCTCACCAATATCATCCCCGACTGGAACGATCTGGTTTACCGCAACCGCTGGCGGGAAGCCATCCGCCAGTTGCACGCCACCAACAACTTTCCCGGAGTTCACCGGCCGCCTCTGTCCGGCTCCCTGCGAGGCCTCCTGCGTGCTGGGCATCAACGAGCCGCCGGTCACCATCAAGCAGATCGAAAAGAGCATCGTCGACCGCGCCTTTGAGGAAGGCTTCATCAAGCCCGAGCCGCCCGAAATCCGCACCGGCAAGCGCGTGGCCATCGCCGGCTCCGGCCCCGCCGGACTGGCCGCCGCGCAGCAACTGGCGCGCGCAGGCCACGGCATCACGGTCTTCGAGAAGAACGACCGCATCGGCGGCCTGCTGCGCTACGGCATTCCCAATTTCAAGATGGAGAAGCACCTCATCGACCGCCGCGTCGAGCAACTGCGGGCCGAGGGGGTGAAGTTCCAGACCAATGCCCATGTAGGCGCCAACGTTCCCGTGGAGGACCTGGTCAAGGAATTCGACGCCCTCCTGCTGGCCGGCGGCGCCGAGCAGCCGCGCGATCTGAAAGTTCCCGGCCGCGAACTGCAGGGCATCCATTTCGCCATGGAGTTCCTACCGCAACAGAACCGCCGCTGCGAAGGCGATTCGGTGCCGGAGGCCGAGGCGATCCTGGCCACCGGCAAGCGCGTGGTAATCATCGGCGGCGGCGACACGGGCGCCGATTGCCTGGGCACGTGTCACCGCCAGGGCGCGCTTTCGGTGACTCAATTCGAGCTGCTGCCGAAGCCGCCCGACGAGCGTTCTCCTGCGACGCCGTGGCCGCTCTGGCCCATGCAATTGCGCGTGGAAAGCTCGCACGAAGAGGGCGGCGTGCGCGATTGGAGCGTCTCCACCGTGAAGTTCAGCGGCGACGAGCGCGGCCGGGTGCGCGAGTTGCACGCCGTGCGGGTGGATGCCGCAGCTTCAATCCCATTCCGGGCACGGAGTTCAGCATGGACGCCGATCTGGTGCTGCTGGCGATGGGCTTCCTCGGCCCAGTGAAGAACGGGCCCGATCGCGCAGCTCGGGGTAAAGCTCGACGCGCGCGGCAACGTGGCCACGGACGAGCGACCACATGTCCTCGGTTCCCGGAGTCTTCGCCGCCGGCGACATGCGCCGGGGCCAGTCGCTGATTGTATGGGCGATTGCCGAAGGCCGCCAGGCCGCGCGCGAAATCGACCTCTACCTCATGGGCGAGAGCAAGCTGGCGTAGGGGCCGGCCATAGCCCGCCCCTACCTTCTATCCCAGTTCACCCGGAGCCGGTCGCGCCCGTCCGTGGCTTCGAGGGTGATGCTGTTGACGTTCTGGCGGTCGTCCACGGAGATGTACATCGGCCCGTGCAGTCTTCGGTCCTCGCTCACGACGTCCGCTTTCAGCCTGCCGCCTTCCGATGCGATCACCGTGCCGGTGAACGAAAGCGGCGGCCGGCCCCGCTCGCCGCGGAATGATCACCAGGATCCTGCCGCCGCGATCGACATTGACGCTCACATCGAAGAGCCGTTGCTCGCCGAGGTTGTTGAGCGCCGAGGAGCCGTGCCCCTGGCCGTGATAGTCGATGGTGTTGTTCCAACTGAACCCTGGCCCGCCGCCGCGCCGCTCCTCCGTGGGGCCTCCGCTGCCGGCCGATCACCCACGAAAGCCGGAAGTGGTAGCGGCTTTCGCCGCTGGCGCTGTCGCGGATGTGCACGACGGCGGTGAAGTCGTTGCGGCCGCGACGGTTCCGCCACCAGCCGGATCTCATTGCGGCTGTCGATCACCTGGAAGTTGAATCCCTCGAGATTGCGGTCCGGGAGCGGAGCGTTGCATTCCGACCCGTCGTCCCGGGGATCGTGGCCGGAGAGAGTGCGAATCATGACCATGTCGCGGCGAACCGAGACTTCCACTTCGTTATCCACCTGCAAACGGATGTCGCACTGGCCCTTGCCCGGCGGCACGTCGTTGCGAGTCATCCTGCGGATACGGAACTGGGTATCCGCCAGGGCCGGCAGGGCCGCACACAGGGCCAGGAGCGCCATCCCGGCACGAAAAAGTTTCCTATCACTCATGCCCTTCAGCATAGCGCCACTCCGAGGACAGAAAAGCCGGTGGCATCGCAGCCCTTGGTAACCTTCAAACCCTTTGCCAGGACTGCAACTTGGGGAAGGTTAGATGTCCATCACCTGACTGCGGTCACATCAGGATATCGGCGCCGTCACTTGGACACGGCTGCTCTTGGATCGCGGACCGATGGCTAGGTCCTCGTCGAGCAGCGGCCAATGGATTCCGTAACCGGAGGGAGACAGTTCCGCGCGGCTTCGCTCAAGCCAGCCCGCTCGGGCCAGCGTGGGGGAGCACTGCTCCCACGGGATGCTGTAGGTGCCCCTGCCGGTTACGATTGTCAGCGCGTCTGGTGTCGGCGCGATCCTCAGAGCATTCGCCATTGGCTTGCATCCCATTATACGGCTTCACGCCCCCCTGCTAAACTGAAGAAAGCACACCCCCTATGGCCACACCCGAGGAGCGCCGGAAGGCGCTCGAAGACATCCTGGAGCAACGTGTACTCGTCCTCGACGGGGCCATGGGGACCATGCTGCAACAGCAGCGGCTGACCGCCGCCGACTTCGGCGGCGCGGCGCTCGAAGGCTGCAACGAGAACCTGGTGCGCACCCGGCCGGATGTGGTGCTCGGCATCCATCGCGCTTACTTGGAAGCCGGCGCGGACGTGGTCGAGACCAATACCTTCGGCGGCACGCAGCTGGTGCTCGCCGAGTACGGGCTTGCAGGACGATGCCTACGAGCTGAACTTCGACCGCCGCGAAACTGGCGCGGCAGGCGGCGGACGAATTCTCCACCGCCGCCAAGCCGCGCTTCGTCGCCGGCTCCATGGGGCCGACCACCAAGGCCATCACGGTCACCGGCGGCGTCACCTTTCCGCAACTGGTCGAGAGCTTACTACGAGCAAGCCAGGGGCCTGGTGGAGGGCGGCGCCGACATCCTGCTGGTCGAAACCTGCCAGGACACGCGCAACGTCAAGGCCGCGCTGCTGGCGATCGAACGGCTGCGCGCGCGAGCTCGGCCGGCCCATTCCCGCCATGGTCTCGGGCACCATCGAGCCCATGGGCACCATGCTCGCGGGCCAGACCGCCGACGCGTTCTGCGCCTCGCGTCGCGCACGCCGACCTGCTTTCCATCGGGCTGAACTGCGCCACCGGGCCGGAGTTCATGACCGACCACATCCGCACCATCAGCGAGATGGTCCCGGTGCGCGTCTCCTGCTATCCCAACGCGGGCCTGCCCAACGAGGAAGGCAAGTATCTGGAGACGCCCGACATCGCTCGCGGCGCAGCTCGAGCGGTTCATCGAGAACGGCTGGCTCAACATCGTGGGCGGCTGCTGCGGCACCACCGACGCGCACATCCGCGCCATCGCGCAGATGGCCGAGGGCAAGCGCCCGCGGCGCGCTGCCCGCGCGCTCGCACCGCGCGTATTATTCGGGCATCGAGCTGGTGGAGGCCGAAGAGAGCAACCGGCCGCTGATCGTGGGCGAGCGCACCAACGTCATCGGCTCGCGGCTGTTCAAGAACATGGTGGCGGAGGAGAAGTGGGAAGAGGCCACCGAGATCGCGCGCCGGCAGGTCCGCAACGGCGCGCACATCGTCGACGTCTGCCTGCAAAGCGCCGACCGCGACGAGATCGCACGACATCCCGCCGTTCTACGAGAAGCTGATCCGCAAGATCAAGGCGCCGATCATGATCGACACCACCGATCCGAAAGCGCGTCGAGCTGGCGCTCACCTATTGCCAGGGCAAGAGCATCATCAACTCCATCAACCTGGAGGACGGCGAGGAGAAGTTCGAGCGCATCTGCCCGCTCGCGCAGGCGCTACGGCGCGGCGCTGGTGGTGGGCTCCATCGACGAAGACAAGCTGCAGGCGCAGGCGTTCACGCGCGAGCGCAAGCTGGCGGTGGCCGAGCGCTCCTACAAGCTGCTCACCGAAAAGTACGGCATTCCGCCGGAAGACATCATCATCGATCCGCTGGTGTTTCCCTGCGCCACGGGCGACGCCAACTACATCGGCGCGGCGGTGGAAACCATCGAAGGCGTGCGGCTGGTCAAGGAGAAGCTGCCGTACGTCAAGACGGTGCTGGGCATTTCCAACGTCTCCTTCGGGCTGCCGGCGGCGGCGCGCGAAGTGGTGAACTCCGTCTTCCTCTATTACTGCACCAAGGCGGGGCTGGACCTGGCCATCGTCAACGCGGAGAAGCTGGAGCGGTTCGCGTCGATTCCGGAAGAAGAGCGCCGCCTGGCGGAGAGCCTGCTCTTCAATACGCCGCCGGTGGACGCCGAAGACGAATCGCTGCGCACCGCGCCCGAGGACTGGCGCGCAGCAGACGCGCGGAGCAGAAGGCCGCCATCAACCAGTTCCACATCGCCGCCGTCGCCGAGCATTTCCGCGAAGACCGGCAAGCGCGTCAAAGCAGCGCGCCGAGGACCTGCCGCTCGACCAGCGCCTGGCCAACTACATCATCGAAGGCACCAAGGACGGGCTGATCGCCGACCTCGACCGCAAGCGCGCCGAAGGCGCCGCGCCGCTCGACATCATCAACGGGCCGCTGATGGCCGGGCATGACCGAAGTCGGGCCGGCTGTTCAACAACAATGAGCTGATCGTGGCCGAGGTGCTGCAATCGGCCGAAGCCATGAAGGCCGCGGTGAGCCACCTGGAGCAGTTCATGGAGAAGGCCGACACGGCCGCGCGCGGCAAGGTGATCCTGGCCACGGTGAAGGGCGACGTCCACGACATCGGCAAGAACCTGGTGGAGATCATCCTCGCCAACAACGGCTACCAGGTGATCAACCTGGGCATCAAGGTGCCGCCCGAGGCGCTGATCCAGGCCTGCCACGAGCACCAGCCGGATGCCATCGGCCTTTCCGGGCTGCTGGTGAAAAGCACGCAGCAGATGGTGATCACCGCGGGCGATCTGCAAGGCCGCCGGCATCACGCGTGCCGCTGCTGGTGGGCGGCGCGGCGCTGTCGGAGAAGTTCACCCGCACGCAAGATCGCGCCGGCCTATGGCGACGCCGTGTGCTACGCCAAGGACGCCATGACCGGCCTGCAGCCTGATGAACCGCCTCATGGACCCGGCCGAGCGCGCGGCGCGTGCTGGCCGAGCCACACGCTTCGCCGAAGCGCCGCGCCGCCGCGCCGGCGCCGGCCGAAGCGCCGTGCGCCGCCGGCCACCGACGCGCAGCGCCAAGGTGCGCACCGACATCCCCATTCCCGCCGGCGCCGTACCTGGACCGCAAGGTCCGCGACGTGCCGCACCTGGCCGAAGTGTGGAGCTACATCAATCCGTTCATGCTCTACGGCCGGCATCTGGGCTACAAGGGCAATTTCGAAAAGGCGCTGGCGGAGCGCGAACCCAAGGCGCTGGAGCTGTTCCACAACGTGGAAGCAGTGAAGCAGGAAGCCGCGCGCTTCATGAAGGTGAAAGCGGTGTGGCAGTTCTTCGAAGCCGAGCGCGACGGCAACGCCATCCACCTGTTCGCGCCCGGCGGCGCCGCGCCGCATCCACACCTTCCGCTTCGGCCGGCAGCGCCGCGAGAACGGCCTGTGCCTGAGCGATTACATTCTGGATGCCGAGGACGGCCGCCGCGACCACCTGGCGATGTTCGTGGTGACGGCCGGCGCGGGCATCCGCGAGCGCTCCGAAGAGTGGAAGCAGGCGCGGCGAGTTCTTCAAGGCGCACGCCATCCAGGCGCTGGCCATCGAAACCGCCGAGGGCACGCGCCGAGTGGCTGCACCGCCGCATCCGCGAGGATTGGGGCTTCCCCGACCCGCCCACCATGACCATGCACGACCGCTTCACCTCGCACTACCGCGGCAAGCGCTACAGCTTCGGCTATCCGGCCTGCCCCAACCTGGACGACCAGCAGGGCCTCTTGAAGCTGCTGCGCCCCGAGGACATCGGCGTGCAGCTCACCGAAGGCATGATGATGGAGCCCGAAGCCAGCGTCAGCGCGCTGGTGTTCCACCATCCGGATTGCGCCTACTTCACGGCGGACGAAAAGCGAATTGCCGCCGCCCCTATTATTGCCCTGCGCCCGCTTAGGCACCAGCAGGATCTGGCTGGCGCAGCCCTTCTTTTCGACATGGACGCGCGCCGGACCCGCCAACAGCTTGACCTGTTCGGGGTACCCGGCATCGAAAACCGAGACGCTGTATTCTCCCCCGGCCAGGCCGTCAAAGATGAATCTGCCGTCGCGGTCCGACTGCGTGTAGCGCTGGCCTTGGCCGGACTTCAATTCGAGAATGACGCCGGGCGCCGGAAGCTTTACTTTTTCCGGGTCGTGCGCCTTGTCCAGGTCGCGCTGGTAGAACTCGTCCGAGGTTACGAACCCTTCGAGCCGCGCCGATTCGTCGCCGCCGTTCTGAAAGAAATAAAGATAGGTCAGATCGTCTCCGGCATCGGACAACCTGCGGTTGCGGTAGCAGACGCTGGTATTGATGCGGCCCGTTTCCTCGTCCTCATCGGCATACACAAGGTAGGTCTCGCCCACCTGAAAGTCGTAGCCGCAGTCGCCCGAATCCGTCCAGACTTCCAGAGACTCCTCGTCGTCGGAATCCTCTTTCTCTTTCTCGCCGCGAAACGTGGTCTTCACCTTGAAGCGCATGCGTCGTCCCTGGGCGACAATCGAATAGAAAAGTCTGGCGATGTCGTCGCTCGTTTTGGCCGCGGCTAACCGGCGCTTGTAATAGTCGGGGAGGTCCATGCCCGCCAACTGCTGCTCAGCGGCAGAGACGGGGATTTCGATGGGTTCCAGCGATTCAGGAAGCCGGCTCGACCGATTCCACCGTCCCGATGAACACCCTGTCGGCCACCGCTACTTCATTGCAAGCCGACAACGTCAGCAAACACTGGCAAGCCGGCAGCGGAGTTGGAATCAACAGCAATGACACAAACAGCACGCGCCCCATGGCTTCATCCTAGCATTGGCTATTGCAGCGCATCCCGCAGATTCAACGTGCGAATCAACCGCCGCAGCGAATTGGGATGGATGTTCAAACGGTCAGCCGCGCGGTCGTGGTCGCCCCCCGCTTCGCGCCAGGCCGCCATGATCGCTTGGCGCTTGGTCGCCGTAATGGACGATTGCAGCGCTCCCGGCACTTCCGGGATGGCCGCCGCCTCCAGCACGGTCTCGGGCAGGTCCTCTGCCAGCAGCGTGTCGGACTGGCCCAGCACCACCGCGCGCTCGATGGCGTTCTCCAGTTCGCGCACGTTGCCCGGCCAGGAGTAATTCATCAGGTACCGCTCTGCTTCTGGCGAGATTGCGGAGACACGGCGGCGGCATCGGGCCGCGGCACAGCTCCAGAAAGTAACGGGCCAGCGCCGGGATGTCGTCGCGCCGGTCGCGCAGCGGCGGGACGCGCAGGGCCACGACGTTGAGACGGTGATAGAGGTCTTCGCGAAACGCGCCGCGGCGGACCTCGGCCGCGAGGTCGCGGTTGGTGGCGGCGATGAGCCGCATGTCCAGCTTCAAGGTGCGGGTGCCTCCGACGCGCTCGAATTCGCGCTCTTGCAGCACGCGCAGCAGCTTGGCCTGCAGCGTCGCGGCGCAGTTCGCCGATCTCGTCCAGGAACACGGTGCCGCCCTGCGGCCATTTCGAGCTTGCCCTTCTTCTGCGCCATGGCGCCGGTGAACGCGCCCTTTTCGTGGCCGAACAACTCGCTCTCCAGCAGCGTCTCCGTGAGCGCCGCGCAGTTGATGGCCACGAAAGGCTTCGACGAGCGCGGCGCTCTGCCGGTGCAGGGCGCGCGCCACCAGTTCCTTGCCGGTGCCGCTTTCGCCGAGGACCAGGACCGACGTGTCCTGCGGCGCCACGCGCTCGACCATCTGCAGCAGTTTGCAGATCGCCGGGCTCTCGCCCACCATGCCGGTCTCGCCCGCGCCCAGCCGGTCCAGCAGCGAGGCATTCTCGGCCAGCAGGCGCTCCAGCTCGCGCACAGTCTCAAGTGCCGCCGCGGCCACCGTTGCGATGGCGCTCAGAGTGTCCCGATGGTCGGACAGATTGACTGCCTCTTCGGCCGGGAACCAGGCCGCCAGCAACCCGGCAATTTCACCGCGGACGTACAGCGCCAGCGCCACCACGCGCGCCGCCGGTTCCACCACCGCGCCTTCGTGGCAGGCGCGCCCGGCGATTTGCGCGAGGTCCGCCGCGCCGGGATTCGCGCGCGGCCGCGCGCAGCTCGTCCGCATCGCGGCCCAGCAGGACGGCGCCGCCGCGCGCACGGCACGATGTCGGCGATGAGCCGGACGATCTGGTCCTCAATGGCCCGATGGCTGCCGCTCTCGACATAGCCATGGCGCGAAACAGGAACAGCAACGAACAGGCGCGCAACAACGCGTGCTGCGGGGAATCAGCCGGCAGCACCGCCGGGTCCTCACGATAGACCAGCACGGTTTCGCAGATGCTCACCTGGTCGCCGGGCTCCAGCCAATGCTCGCCGATGCGCATTCCATTGACGTAGGTCCCCACGCCGGTGCGGCGATCGACGATGTGGTAGCGGCCGTCGCGCGCGCGCACGATGCAGTGCTCCCAGGCGGCGTCCGCCTCGGTCAGCCGGATGTCCGCGGTGGGCGCGCGGCCGATGCGAACTTCGCCCGGCCCGAGCGGAAAGCGCTCGCCCAGCAAGGGTCCGCTGACGACGATGAACTCCGCTTCCATGATCTGGTAGGCCAGTTTAGCAGGCTGGGAAGGGTCGCCGGTGAACCGTACGGTTCATCGCGGTGAACCGTTCGGATCGCAAATGGCGGGAATTCGCATGGCGTGAACGGTTTTCAACGACTTACAAGCGCCGGCGCCGTGGCACGCCAGTTGCATTGTATCACGGGCGTATCGGGAACGTGGCAGCGAACCCGAAGGAGGGTACGACGATGAAGAAACTAACGACGAAATTGATGATCGCGGCGGCCGCCCTGGTGGTCGCGGCCGGCGCTGCTTCGGCGCAGACGATGAAGGCCGAGATTCCGTTCGCGTTCCGGGCAGGGGACAAGGTGATGGCGGCCGGAACATACCGGGTCGAGACGCTTTCCACGCAGACTGGCGCACGATCTTCCGGCTCTTGAATGTGGACTCACACCGGTCGGTGATCGTGGTGGCGCAGGCTCCGGTTGATCCGCAGAAGGCATGGATAGCCGAGGGGAACGCGAAGCTGGTGTTCGCGTGCGGCAGCGGACGTTGCGCGCTCGCTGAACTCTGGTCCGGCCAGTCGTGACCCGGCCTACACGTTCCCGCGTCCCAAGCTGGGCAAGGACGAAGACGCGCAACTGAGGGAGATCCCGATGCAACGGGGCAAGGGCGAATAACCGCCCGCACAGGGCAACATCGGAGGAGGCGCAATGCGGCGCCAGCCGGAAACGGTTGGCGCCGCATTCGTGTGCCTGGCAGGTCGGGAACCTCTCCAGGCAACTTTGCGCCTTCTCGCGCCGGTTCGGCGACCTGTTACTGCTCATCTCGGCCTCATTCGAAGCACGATCTGAGGTAGGCTGTCTATACAGGGGAGCGCCGCTGTTCAACCGAAGCGCACGAGTAAATCAATGTCAACACCCGACAGGTTGGTTGGGCCGATTTCTTTTGTGGAACATGAATTCGCGGCATTCTAAGGTTACAGATTGGGGGTTGTCCCACATTGCGATCGCCAAACGCGACACCGTCCTTGACGTAGGTTGTGGTGGAGGGAGGACGGTGAGTAAGCTCGCCGCCATCGCCAGTGAAGGAAAGGTCTATGGCGCCGATTTTTCCAGGAGATCGTCGCAGCGACCACCAGTACCAACCGGCAATTCATAGCTATCGAACGCGCCGAGATTCGGGAGGCATCCGTGTCGCAGTTGCCGTTTTCCGCAAGACCTTGTTCGATGTCCTCGCGGCAGTCGAAACACACTTCTGTGGCCTGATTTGCAGGCTGATATGCGCGAACTTCTGCCCATTCCTGAAACCAGGGGGCACGCTTATCATTATCGGCGAAATCTACATAGGACCCACCGACGAAAACTGCCAAGCTCGCCGAAAAATATCTCCCGTTATCTGGTATGACACTGCTGACTATTAATGAGCATCGCGACCTGTTCGCAAATGCCGGTTACTCGGATATTGAGGTCATTGAGGAGTCCGGGAAGGGATGGATTTGCGGCATAGGCAGGAAATCCCGCGCAGAAAAGCCCAGATAAAGTCGTTGTTTCTCTTCCATCTGTGCGACTCAACTGCTGCGTTCCGGCCAGGCTGTGGGCCAAAGTCCCAGCCGGCGCCGCCAGAGCCAAACGTGGGTCATGCTCCTAACGCTGTTAGCCGTTCCGACGCAGAGGCAGGGAAGGGTGCCGGTGAACCCTTCGGTTCACCGCGGTGAACCGATCGGATCGCAAATGGCGGAAACCCACGTCGCTTGGAACGGGTTTTCAACGCTTTACAAGCGCCGGCGCAGTGGCACGCCAGTTGCCTTATTCACGTGCGTATCGGGAACGCCGCAGCGAACCCGAAGGAGGGTGAGACAATGAAGAAACTAACGACGAAATTCATGATCGCGACGGCCGCCCTGGTGGTTGCGGCCGGCGCCGCTTCGGCACAGATAATGACAGCCTCGATTCCGTTCGAGTTCCGGGCGGGGAATCGGGTGATGGCGCCGGGAACATACCGGGTCGACGCTTTCACAGCTGAGTCGGCGCACCGCTCTTCCGGCTTCGGAACGAGAACTCAGGCCGGTCGGCAATCGCTGTTGGCGCAGGCTCCGGTTGATCCGCGGAAGGCGATGGACAGCCGAGGGGAACGCGAAGCTGGAGTTCGCGTGCACCAGCGGAAGTTGCGCGCTCGCTGAGCTCTGGGACGGGTCCGGTGCCCGGCCTACAAGTTCCGTCGTCCCAATCTGGGCAAGGACGAAACCGCGGTATCTGAGGGAGATCCCGCATGCAACCGGGCAAGAGCGAATAACCGCCTGCACCAGGCAACATCGGAGGGGAACAACGCGGCGCCAGCCGGAAACGGTGGGCGTCGCATTCGTATGTTTGGGGGGGATACCGGCGGCAAGACCGCCGGCGCCACAACGTGCTACCATCCAAGGGGATACGCTCCGGCTGCGGAAGCGCGTCCTTTCCCGAAGTGAACCGTTTCATTAAATGAATCTACGCTCTCTTTTCAGCCTATTCTCGTCGGACCTGGCCATCGACCTGGGAACGGCCAACACCCTGGTCTATGCCAAAGGCAAAGGGATCGTTGTCAACGAGCCCTCCATCGTCGCCATCAACAAGAATAACGGTGAGGTGGTAGCCGTCGGCAGGGAAGCCAAGGAAATGCTGGGTCGCACGCCCGGCAATATCGTGGCTATCAAGCCCATGAAAGACGGCGTTATCGCCGATTTCAAAGTCACCGAGCGCATGCTGAATTACTTCATTCAGAAAGCGCACGGGCGCAAGATGCTGGTCCATCCGCGCATCGTCATCGGGGTGCCGAGCGAAATCACGCAAGTGGAAAAGCGCGCGGTCATGGATTCGGCGTACCGCGCCAAGGCCAGTGAAGTGCACCTGGTGGAACAGTCCATGGTGGCGGCCATCGGCGCGGGGCTGCCCATCACGGAGCCTTACGGCAACATGGTGGTGGATATCGGCGGCGGCACCACGGACGTGGCGGTGATCTCGCTCTCCGGCATCGTCTACTCACGCTCCGTGCGCGTGGCCGGCAACGAGATGGACGAAGCCATCATGCAGTACCTCAAGCGCAAGTACAACCTGCTGATCGGCGAGCGTACGGCGGAGGCCATCAAGATCGAGATCGGCTCGGCCTTCCCGCTGGACAAGCCCCTCACCATGGAGATCAAGGGGCGCAACCTGATCGAAGGCGTGCCCCGCACCATTACCGTGGCCGACAGCGAGATTTGCGAGTCGCTTTCGGAGTGCGTGGCCACCATCGTGAACGCCATCCGCGTGGCGCTGGAGCGCACGCCGCCCGAGCTGAGCGCGGACATCAGCGACCGCGGCATCGTGCTCACGGGTGGCGGAGCGCTGCTGAAGAACCTGGATAAGCGCATCCGCGAGGAGACTGGCCTGCCGGTGTCCATCGCCGACGATCCGCTGGCTTCCGTGGTGCTGGGGACGGGCCGCATGCTCAGCGATTTCCGGCTGCTGCGCACGATTTCGATAGACTAGGGACAGAAGGCGGCCCGGGAGCATGGAGTCGTTTTTTAACCGGTACCGAAGCATCACCGTCCTGCTGCTGGTGATCCTGGCGCAGCTTGTCCTGGTCGCGGTTCAAGTCAAGAACGATCAGGACATGCGCATGATTCGCGTCTGGACGGTGACGGCGGTCACGCCCGTGGCGCGGATCGTGGAAGCTCTGCGCGGGGGCGGCTCAGGCCTGATCCGCAACTACATTCTGCTGCGCGATGCACACGAGGAAAACCGCCGGCTCCAGGCCGAAGTCGACCGCCTCAAGCTGGACAACAATTATCTGAAGAACGAGCTGAACATGGCGGACCGCGCCAAGGCGCTGGCGGTGTTTCAATCGCACACGCCCTCCCGTACGGTGGCGGCCACGGTCATCGGGACCGGCGCCGGCACGAACTCCAAGATGGTGCTGGTGGACCGGGGCACGGTGTCGGGCGTGGAACGCGGAATGGCGGTGGTGACGCCGGACGGAATCGTGGGCAAGGTGATTACGGCATACCCCATGGCATCGGCGGTGCTGCTCATCACCGACCCGGACTTTGCGGCGGGGGTGATCTCGCAAAAAGGGCAAGTGCGCGGCACGCTCAAGGGGCAGGGAACGCCCACCTGCAAGGTAGACTACGTGCCGTTCGAAGAGAAGATAGAACCCGGCGAGTGGCTTTACACCTCCGGTGACGACCGCATTTTCCCGCGCGGGTTTCCGGTGGGCGTGGTGACGGTGGTCCGCAGCGCGCAGCCGTTCAAGGAGATTCTGGTCGATCCGAGCGGCATGGCGCGGGGGATCGAGGACGTCCTGATTCTGGTGGAAGGCGTGCACCAGGCAATTCCGGACGCGCCCCCGGCGAACCAACCGGTATTCATTGGGTCGCCACCGCCCGCCGACACGGTGAAGCCGCCGGATAACCCTGGGAACTCCCCTCCCGGCGCCTCCGCGGGGACTGAAGCGGACAAGCTGCGCACCCAGTACAAGGATATCGGCGAGGCGCAGGGCCACAAGTTCGGAGAAGGAACGCCGGGATCGAAGCCGCCCGATTTCAACTTGAAGTTGCCGGGCCCAGTGGGCACCCCAGTGGGCACCCCGGCGGCGGGCCAGGCGGCCGGAACCGGGGGCCGGGGGCCAGCGCCGCCGGCCTCCAAGCCCGCGGTGCCGCCCGGAGGCGCCACCCAGCGATGAGCTACTCCGGCGGGCACATTCTCGTCAGCAGCCAGCGCGAAGGCCAGGTATCGCGGTTTCCCGCCTGGGTCATGCTGATGGTGCCTCTGGCCGCCATTCTCTTCCAGGTGTACGTCCCTCTGTTTTTCGAGTTTCTGGGCTTTCTGGAGATGCCGTTGCTGGTGGTGGTGTACTTCGCGCTGATGCGGCGGAGCCAGGTGGGCGGCTTGCTGGTGGGCACCGTGGTGGGGTTGGCGCAGGATTCGCTTTCCAAGAACCCGCTTGGCATGCTTGGCATTGTCAACACGCTGGTGGGTTATTTCGCGGCCTCGGTGGGCCTGCGCCTGGATGTCGAGCACCCCCTGATCCGGCTGTTGCTGGCGTTCTTCTTCTTCCTTTTTCACCAGTTCTTCTACTGGTTGATGGTGCGGGCGCTGCTCGGACAACAACTGGCGTTCGAAGCCCAGAAGACGCTGGTTCTGGGCCTGCTGAACGCCGTGGTGGGGATTTCGCTGTTCCACTTCCTGGACAAGCTGAGGAAGGCTTCGTAAACCGCGCGGAATCCGGTAAAATCGTAGGGGAGCGCACCTTCCGGGCGTACTTATGATTCTGCCGCCGGTTGACCCAGATTTCGAAACGCACGTCTCCGATAAGCCGCCCCTGCACGACGACACTCGGTTCGCGGCGGGGAAGATTGCCGTTTTTCAGTACGTCACGGTGGTCGTCTTTCTGTTCCTGATTTCAGGCTTTTGGCGGCTCCAGGTGCTGAACCCGGAGTTCTACGGGGTGCGGGCCCAGCAGAATAGCATCAAGTCAGTGCCCATCCTGGCGCCGCGCGGCCGCATTCTGGACCGCGACGGCCGCGTGATCGTCGATAACCATTCATCCTTTACTTTGCTTCTGGCCAGGGAGTCGTTGAAAGAAGAGCATCTGCGACCCATAGCCCAAGGACTGGATTTGGATTACACCGACTTGGAAGCGCGCGTCCGGCGTTACCGGTCGCGGCCCCGGTACGAGCCCATGGCGCTCAAGCAAGAGATGACTCCGGCGGACCTCGCCTTTGTCGATTCGCACCACGATTTCTTCCCCGAGCTGGTCGTCATATCGGCGCAGCCCCGCCTCTATCCGCAGAACGGCATGCTGGCGCACGTCATCGGCTACACCGGTGAAATCAGCGAGGAGGAACTGGATTTGCCGGAGTTCGCCAAGTACGAGCCCGGCGCCGCCATCGGCAAGTTCGGTATCGAGCGCCAGTATAACGATTGGCTGATGGGCGTGGACGGCCAGCGGCAGGTGGTGGTGGATAACCGCGGGCAGGTGCGGCAGGTGCTCGCCACCAAGCCGGCCATAGCGGGCAAGGATCTCCAGCTCACCATCGACCTGGATCTTCAAGCCGTGGCCGAGCTGGCCATGGACGGACGCAACGGCGCGGTGGTGGCTCTCGATCCGCGAGACGGAGAAGTGCTGGCCATGGTAAGCCGGCCCGCTTTCGATCCCAATAAGTTTGCCGTGCGGATCAAGACGAAGGATTGGAAAGAGATCCGCGACAACCCCGACAACCCCATGCTCAACCGCGCCATTCAGGCGCAACTAGCGCCGGGGTCGACGTTCAAACCCATCGTGGCTCTGGCGGCGCTGGAGACGGGGACCATCGACGACAAGTTCACGGTGCATTGTTCGGGCGGCGTGACGTTGTACGGCCACTACTACCACTGCGTGGAGAAGCATGGGCACGGCACGCTGGTGCTGCACAACGCCATAGTGCGTTCGTGCGACGTGTACTTCTACACGGTTGGCAACAAACTGGGGATCGACAACCTTTCTTTTTACGCGAACCTGGTGGGTTTCGGGCAGAAAACCGGCATCGACCTGCCGCATGAAGCCGAAGGGACGGTTCCCTCGGAGCAGTGGAAGCTGCGCAACTTCCGGACGAAGTGGTATGCGGGTGAAACCATTCCGGTGGCCATCGGGCAGGGCGCGCTGACGGTGACGCCGCTGCAACTGGCCCGCGCCTACGGCGGAATTGCGATGGGCGGCAAGTGGCGCAAGCCGCACCTGGTGAAGGCGCTCGACCAGGCCGACAAGCCGGTGGAGTGGAGCTTCACCCCGGAGAACTGGAAGGATGTAATCGACGGGATGTACGGCGTGGTGAACGAAGGCGGGGGAACGGGCGTGCGTGCGCAACTAGCGCACGACGAGGTCTGCGGGAAAACGGGCACGGCGCAGCTCGCATCCAACGATTTCCTGAAGGGCACGGCGGCCGGACAGAGCCAGAATATGAAGGATAACGCCTGGTTCGTGGGGTTTGCGCCGCGTTCGGCGCCGGAAATTGTGGTGGTGGCGTTGTTCGAACATGGCGAGCATGGACAGCTTGCGGCGCCCATTGTGCGCGATGTATTGAAAGCGTATTTCGACAAAAAGGACCGGTTGGCGGCCCTGCACCAGCAGCAAGTGGCCGCGGCCTTTCCCCGGTCCCCGGTCCCGACCCGCGAAACCGGCGGGTACCCCGCCTGGCCCCAGTTCTAATTATGTCCCGCTACCTCTCACCGCGCGACAGCGACTGGACGGTGCTGATTATCGCGCTGTTCTTATGCGCCGTCGGCGCTCTGCAAATCTACAGTGCCACTCGGGACACCGAGTTCCAAAGCGCCTGGTGGAAGCAGATCGTCTATGTGCTCGGCGGGCTGCTGCTGATGTGGATTGCGCTGGCGGTGGACTACCACACCCTGCTGCACTATGTCCCCATGATGTATATCGGCTCGGTGCTGGCGCTGTCGGTCACATATGTAATCGGGGAGAGGGTTTACGGATCGCGCCGCTGGATTCCGCTGGGAGCGGGAATTCACCTGGAGGTATCGGAATTCGTAAAACTGGTTATAATATTATTGGTAGCCCGCTACTTGGCCGATTTGAAAACAGACGTGCTGGAGATCCGGGAAGTGCTCAAGCTGGCGGGCTTGGTGGCGATTCCCACGATTCTGGTTTTGAAGCAGCCGGACCTGGGCACCTCGGTAGCGTACCTCGCAATTCTGATTGCGGGCGCGTTTCTCGCGGGACTGCGTTGGAAGTACATGGCCGCCATAGCCGTAATGGCGGTGATCGTGGTTCCGGTGAGTTGGCAGCACTTCCTGACGGACTATCAGAAGGCGCGGTTGGTGAGTTTTATGGATCCCGAGCGGGACCCGCAGGGCAAAGGCTACCAGTTGATCCAATCCCAGATAGCGGTTGGGTCGGGCGGGATGTTCGGCAAGGGAGTTACCAAGGGAACTCAGACCCAGCTTCGGTTTTTGCCCGTGCCCCACAAGGATTTCATTTTCTCGGCTTTTGCCGAGGAGCATGGGTTTGCGGGCGTGGTGGTGGTGTTGGCGTTTTTTTTCGTGCTCGTCATGCGCATCGTCCAGAATGCGCAGACAGCGCCCGATCGAGCCGGTATGTACATCTGCATGGGGGTTGCATCCCTGCTGCTGTACCACGCGTTGGTGAACGTCGGTATGGTGGTGGGACTGATGCCGGTGACTGGCATTCCGCTTCCCTTCATGAGCTACGGCGGTTCCAGTATCTGGACGGACTTCTTGGCTCTGGGGCTGGTAAATAACGTCCGCCTCAGAAGATTTGTAAATTAGCCGGGCGTGGGCCCACCGGGTCCCCTGTCCGGGAAAAGGAATTGTTAGGGAGCCTGAAGAGACCCTCGGGACGGTAGCGTGCAGCGCTTTCCCGCAAAGAGGAGCGGTTCCCGGCTGGATGGTGTATGAGGATTGTCTCTCCGCCTCCGGCCAGCGTGAGCTTGTAACGAGTTTGACTTTCGTTCCCCGTTGACGCGGGGGATTCGAGACCACGCAGGGCGCCCACCTTCCCGTTATACCCTCTCCGTGCCCCATGGGAGGCAGTCGATGTCAAAGGAATTGGTAATTTCGGCAACCCGCCACGAAACCCGCGTGGCGGTCATCGAAGACGATCAGCCAGTCGAAGTTTATCACCAGCGCGAAAACGAATATTCGCTGGCGGGGAGCATCCACAAAGGCAGGGTGACACGGGTGCTGCCGGGCATGCAATCGGCATTCGTCGATATCGGCCTGGACCGCGATGCCTTTCTGTACGTTTCGGATTTCTTCGAAGACAACGAGGAGTACGACAAGATTGTGACCAGCGTGGAGGACAAAGTCCTCAAGCTGGACCGCGTTCCGCAGAGCGGAGTGCCTGGCGGCCCGCCGGCGGCTCCGGCGCCGGTGAGCGTCCCGGCCGCGCCTGAGCCTGAGGATGCCGTGCCCGAAGCCCCGGTCGAGCTGGCCGCACCGGCCGCGCCGGGTCCCCTGGGCCCCGCGCCCGCCAGCGGTGTTCCGATTGCCGATCCGCGGCGCGACGACCGCGACCGCCGGGGGCGTCGCTCGCGCCGGCGCCGCGGGCAAAAGGGCGGGGGCCGTGGCCTGCCGGATTCCAAGTACTTCTCGCCGCGTCCGGGCGGGGCTCCGGGTCCGATGCACGTGCCACCCGAAGCCCCGGACGTACCCTCTCAGCCGCCGGCGGCGCCAACCACCCTCGCGGAAGACGACGAGTTCTTCGTGCTTCCAGGTGAAACCTTGGCCAAGCACACGCCGCTGGCCTGGGAGGAAACGGAAGCTGGCGAACCGCCTTTCCCAGCCGCCCCGCCCCAGGAAGAGCCGGTTGAGGAAGGGCCGGCCGAACCACTCGCCAAAACCGCCGTCGAGCCCGTCGCCGTCGAGACTGAGGGGCCCGATGAGCCTGGGGGGCCCGATGAGCGCGCCCCGGAGGGCGAGTTCGAGGAGGTCAAGGCGGCGCCGGCGGATGAGCCGGAATCGGTAGAGATAGGCGAGCCGCAGGTGGAAGAAGCAGAGCCCGTGGAGGGCGCCGAGCCCGAGACCATGATCGAGGAAGAGGGGCCGGAGCCGGCCCGCATTCCCACCAGCCTGACGGCCACCCTGCGTGAGCAGGGGCCGCGCTACCTGCACCGCATTTCCAGGCGTTTGCGGCGCAAAGGGCGGGATGGCCGCCCCATTCCGGAAGGCCCGCGCGCGCCACAATACGAGCCGCGTCCGCAAGAACCCACCGCGCCGGCTCCAGCCAGCACTCTCTCCGGCGCCCCTGCCGGACGGCTGGAGAAAGCCCCCGGGCCATCCATCGCCGATCTGCTGAAAGAAGGGCAGGAAATCATCGTTCAGATCGCCAAGGAGCCGCTGGGACAGAAGGGCGCGCGCATCACTTCGCACATCGCGCTACCGGGCCGTTTCCTGGTCTACATGCCCACCGTGGATCACATGGGCGTGTCGCGCAAGATTCCGGGCGACGACGAGCGCGCGCGCCTGAAACGCATCCTCCAGAACAACCGCGCTGGAATTTCCGGCGGCTACATCGTGAGGACCGCGGGCGAAGGCCGCTCGGAAGAAGAGCTTCGCGCGGACATGATGTTCCTCTACAACCTGTGGCTGGACATGCGGCAGAAAGCCGAACGCCGGCCCGCGCCGGCGCTGATCCACCATGATCTGAACGTGGTGGAGCGGATTCTGCGCGATCAGCTCACCTCCGTTTTCAAGAGCATCTGGGTGGATAACGAGGAGGTTTACGAGAGCGTGCTGCGGTTCGTCGAGCGGTTCCAGCCGGCACTGGTGAATCGCGTGAAACTGTACACGCGCTCCAACCCGATTTTCGACGAGTTCGGCATTACGGCGGAGATGGAAAAGGCGCTGCGGCCGAAAGTGTGGCTGAAATCGGGCGGCTATATTGTGATCAACCAGACCGAAGCGCTGGTGGCGATTGACGTGAACACCGGCAAGTTCGTGGGCAAATCGCACCGCCTCGAGGACACTATCGTCAAGACCAACACCGACGCCATCAAGGAGATCGTGCGGCAGATCCGCCTGCGCGACCTGGGCGGCATCATCGTGGTGGACTTCATCGACATGGACGAGCGCAAAAACCGCCAGAAGGTGATGCAAGCGCTCGAGGAAGCCATGCGGGCCGACCGCGCGCCTTACAAAATTCTCCAGTTCAACGATTTCGGGCTGGTGGCCATTACCCGCAAGCGGGTGAAGCAGAGCCTGGAGCGCACCCTGTGCACGCCGTGTCCGTACTGTGAGGGCGCGGGTTACGTCAAGAGCCCGCAGACGGTGGTGGGCGAAATCCTGCAGGAGGCCCACAAGATCGCCCGCTCGGTGGAGGGCAAGGACGTGCTGCTGCGCGTGGCGCCCGAGGTGGCCAAGCTGCTCAAGTCCAACCAGAACACGTATCTTCAGGAACTGGAGGAGATCCTGGGCCGAACCGTGATTGTCAAGACCGACGCGCAACTCCACCAGGAGAAATTCGACCTGGCGTAGAAAGCTCCCAGCTATTTTGTTAGAAGCTTGAAGGCGTGGGTCCACTGATTGCGCGCGAAACCGGGGATGCACCAGAGCATGCACAACGGCTCGAGCGCGCGCGCAGCGATAATGCCCCCGCAATCAAACGGTTCCCAGCCGAACTCCTCGACGATTTTGGAAACCTGCGCTTTGGCCCCGGGGTTATCCCCGCAAAGGAACATAGTTGGCGTGCCTTGCTCGTAGTGAGGATTCACCATTCGGCCGCCGCCGACGCTGTTGAACACCTTGACGACGTGCGCCTGGGGAATCCTGGCCTGGATCTTCTCACCCAGCGATTCGTTGGGACCGGTGGTGAACGCCAGCACGCCCTGGACGGGAGGCGCGTCGGCGATGGGGTTGGTGGTATCCATCACCGTCTTTCCCGCGAAATTGGCAGCGCCGGCAAGGCCGATGGCCTCTTCCGCGGCGCGGCCCAAAGTGGCCAGGACGATCAGGTCTCCGAATAGCGCCACCTGCTCGAACGTGCCGGCAGAGCCGCCTGGATTCTCACGCAGCCACTGCTGGACTTCCGGCTTATCCGGATTGCGCGTTCCCAGCATGACGCTGTTCCCGTACTTCAGAAACCCCGCCCCCAGCACCCGCCCAACAATCCCTGATCCCAAAATGCCGACTTTCATTTTTCGATGAAGACCTCCCCTGAATAGCAGATGCAGGAGCCTCGTACAGGGATGCTGGAGTTCAGTCCGCAGCGACGTTTATTGGTGGGAGGAGTACTGCTGTTGCGGCAGGTTGAGCCTGATGTCGATGGTCTTTTCTTCTTCCGTGACGTCGAAGATCTGCCCGAAGGTCTGGTAGCCTTTGGCGATCACCTGGATGCGGATCTCGCCCTGCGGGATCTCGGGAACCTTGGCTTCGCCGTCCTGGTTGGTCCGCAATTCGTAAGTGGTGCGGAGCTTCTTGAGCTTGAAGACAGCATGACCCTTGACGAACCGGACCACGACGCTGGCGTGGTCAATGGGATGGCCGGACTCGGTTTTCACCACGATGTTGAGCTTGGTCATGGGCACTGCGGCGTAGGCTGCGAAAGCCCACCACAGCAGCACTGGCACGAAGAGCAGACGTGTGAACGTACCCCGCATAGACATGCTCCTATTATAAAACCTCACGTCCCCGTGCTAGGATGGAGTTGTAGTACCCGCCAGGCGCTTTCGATTTGGGGGCGTAACGGATTCGACGGGATTGAATCGTGGTGGGGAGGCGTGCCGGGTTCCGAGCTCCCGTAAAACGATCGGAAAACCAAAACTGCCAATACGCAGTTTGCATACGCTGCCTAAGTAATTAGGTGGCCGCTCCAGCCGCTGAGCCCGCGCGGCGGTGAGTGAGCGTCATCTTGCGGGATAGGCCAAAGGCTTCGGTCCGGAGCCGGCGGCTGAGATCCAATCGGGCTAGGCTTGCGCCGCTCTCGCCGGTTTTGAAGCGTCGGCCGACAACCAATGAGCCGGATACGCACGTAGTCTCTTCATGGCGAGCTTTCTCGGACGGGGGTTCAACTCCCCCCGCCTCCACCAGCTCACTGGGCCGTGAACAGCATGTCGATGACCAGCGAGATTACCAGTAAAGGCCAGACTACCCTTCCGAAGGAAACTCGCGACAGACTGGGGGTCCACTCCGGGGTTCGCAAGGCAGAGCCATTCGATCTCGCCTGGCATCGGGCGATTTCACCAACTCTAGCCGAGTGGAACTCCAGTAATGATCACGAGAATTTTGATGACCTGTCCGATTAAGGTGCCATAGTAGTTTGGAGGACAATATTCATCATGCGTAGCCAAATCCGTCTGTTCGCGCTAATCGCGCTTTTCGCGGTATTCCTGGCGCTGTCCATTCCGCTGGCCGCCGCCGACGTGCCGGCAGCGAAAGTCTGGGAGACCACCATAGTCATCCCCACCTACCTGGCCGGAGACCCGGAGCCCAACCCGATGTTCTATTTCGGGCGGTCATCTCAGGGGGCACAGGCGCCGGTCTATCCCTATCCCATGTACGACATTCTCACGGGTAAGAAGGCCGACAAGACCTACAAGATCGTGTACCTCGAGAATGAGTATCTCCGCATCGGCATCCTCCCGGAGATCGGCGGCCGCATCCTCGAAGGTTTGGACAAAACCAACAACTACAACTTCATCTATCGGCAGCATGTCATCAAACCTACGCTCATCAGCATCATCGGCGCCTGGATCTCGGGCGGTGTCGAGTGGAACATCGACCACCACCATCGGGCTACCACCTTTCTCCCCGTGCAGTACAAGGTGGAAGAGAACGCGGATGGCAGCAAGACCGTCTGGGTGGGCGAGCTGGAGGTGCGCCAGCGCATGCGCTGGGCGGTGGGCTACACCATCCGGCCGGGCAAATCCTACCTGGAGGCGAAAGTGCGAATCCTGAACCGCACTCCCGAAGTGAACACCATGCTGTGCTTCGCCAACGTGGCGGTTCACGTGGACGACCAGTACCAAGTCATCTTCCCGCCCAGCACGCAACTGGGCACCGGCCACTCCAAGCGCGATTTCACCAAGTGGCCGATCAACGACGAGGGTGTCGACATCAGTTGGTGGAAGAACCACCCTTCATCGGTCTCGGTTTTTGCCTGGAACTACCAGGACGATTTCTTCGCCGGCTATGACCACGGCAAGCAGGCGGGAACCATGAGCGTCGCCGACCACAACATCGTGCCCGGCAAGAAATTCTTCGAGTGGGGCACGAATGCCGGCGCGCGCAGTTGGGACGCCAATCTTACCGACTCGGATGGCCCTTACATCGAGCTCATGGCGGGAGCCTACTCGGACAACCAGCCCGACTATAGCTGGCTGGAGCCCTACGAGGGGCGGTCGTTCTCCATGAACTGGTACCCATTCCGGGACATCGGCGGCGTGAAGAAGGCCAATCTGGACGCGGCCGTGAACCTCGACGTGACCAACGGAACCGCCAAGATGGGCTTCTGTACCACCTCGGCCCATGCGGCGGCGAAGGTCACGCTCAGGGCGGGCCAGAAGGTCCTGCTCCAGGAGACGGTGGCCATCAACCCGGGCAAGCCCTACATCAAGCAGGTCGCTGTCCCGGCCGGCATCGACGAGCACGATCTGGTGGCTTCCATTTCCGACGGCGGCAAGGAACTGGTCTCCTATTCGCCCATCCGGCTGACGCCCGAGCCGTTCCCTCCGGTTGTCACGCCCCCGCCCGCGCCGGCGGACGTCAGCAGCAACGAGGAGTTGTATCTGATCGGTCTGCGCGCGCAGCAGTTCCACGATCCCACCATCGATCCCATGCCCTACTGGGAAGAAGCGCTCCGCCGCGATCCAGGCGACTCCCGCGTGAACACCGTCCTGGGCATCACCGCCTACACCAAGGCCAGGTACGCCGAAGCCGAGAAGTATCTGCGCACAGCCGTGGCGCGCGTCACGGACCGGTACACCGATCCCAAGGACGCCGAAGCCATCTACTACCTGGGGTCCACGCTGAAGGCGGAGGGCAAGACCGAGGAGGCCTACACCAACTTCTATAAGGCCACGTGGAGCCAGGCCTGGAAGGCTGCCGGCTACTATTCGCTGGCCGAGATCGCGGCCGCGCGCGGCGATATGACCGCGGCGCTCGATTTTGTCGATCGCTCCATCGACTCCAATGCGCTGAACATCCGGGCGCAGAACCTGAAGGCCGCGGTATTGCGGCACACCGGACGCCCCAAGGAGGCTCTGCAGTTGCTGGCCACGGCGGCGCACAGGATCGACCCGCTCGACGTGCGGTCCATGGCCGAACGCTGGCTGGCCTCGAAGGACCCCGCGGCGGTGAAGACTCTCACCTCCACCATGATCGACCATCCGCAAACGTTTCAGGAGACGGCCGGCGAGTACCTGGACGCCGGCTTGTGGCAGGACGGCACGGACGTGCTCCTGCAAATGGTGGCCGCGGCCCCCGACAAGTCCAAGGTCCACCCCATGGCCTACTACTATCTGGGCTACTTTGCGGAGAAACTGGGCCAGGCGCCCAAGGCTTCGGAGTACTACAAGCTGGCGCTGAGCATGCCCCCGGACTACGTCTTCCCCTTCCAAGCCGAGGTTATCGACGTGTTGCGGGCCGCTTTGAAGGTGTACCCTCGCGATGCTCACGCGTCCTACTACCTGGGCAATCTGTTGTACGACTGGCAGCCGGAGGAGGCCACCAGGCTCTGGGAAGACTCTGCCGCGGTCAATCCCTCCTTCGCCATCGTCCATCGCAACCTGGCCACGGCCTACGCCCACCAGAAGACCACCCCCGACCTCAACCGGGCCATCGCGGAGCTGGAGAAAGCAGTTTCGCTCAACCACAAGTACGCCCTGCATTTCGCGGAGTTGGATGAACTCTACGAGCAGGCCGGCGTTCCCATCGAGAAGCGCCTTCCGCTGTTCGAGAAGAATCAGGACGTGGTGGCGCAGCGCGACGACGCTCAGAACCGCGCCGTGGCGCTCAAGGTGGCGGCGGGCAAGTACGACGAAGCCATCACGATGATGACCGGCCGCAAGTTCGCGGTGGCCGAAGGCGCCAACCTCAACGTGAGCGAGCAGTGGACCAGCGCGCACATCCTGCGCGGCCAGCAGAACCTCGCCGCCAAGCGGTATAAGGACGCGCTGGCCGATTTCGAGACGGCTGTCACGGTCCCCGACAACCTGCCTTCGAGTGGGTTTGGCGGAGGCGGCGCTCGCAACGCCGAGGTTGCTTACCTGACAGGGCTTGCCTACGCAGGGTTGGGCGACCGTGCCAAGGCCACTGAGTCCTGGAACCGCGGGGCCGCAGCCCCGGCAGGCGGAACTCAATCCTACTACCAGGCGCTGTGTCTTCAGAAACTCGGCCAGCCCGACAAGGCTAGGGCGATATTCCAGGCCCTCGTGGATTCCGGCCAGCGTGCGCTCACCGCGCCGGCGCCCACGGAAGCCGGCCGCCGCGGCCGAGGGCAGCCACAGTCACCGCGCCTCCGTTCAGCCAACGCGCATTACGCCATCGGCCTCGGCTACCTGGGCCTCGGTGACGCGGCCAAAGCGAAGGCGGAACTGTCGCAGGCCGTCGAAACCAGCCCCGATCTGCTGGGCGCCAGGACAGCTCTGGCGGCACTGAAGTAGAATAGCGCCTCACTCGAAGCTTCTTCGGAACTCCTCGAACGCCTGCTTCAACTCGGCCACCTCGCGCTCCAGCGCCGCGATGCGCTCGCGGTCCGATGGCTCTCGCTCCGCGGTTGGCGCCGCCTCCTCCGCCACTTCGACATCTCCGGCCAGAAGCTGCGCCCAGCGCTGCTCCTTAAATCCCGTCTGCCGGGGAAGCTTCTTGACGAACTCCATCTCCGCCAGCCGGTTCAGAGTGCTCTCCACCGCCTCCAGGTCGTCGAACTGGTAGAGCCGCTCGCTGCGCCCGCGCAGCTCGCCCACGGTCTGCGGGCCGCGCAGCATCAGCACGCACAGCACCGCCGCCTCGCGCCTTCCCAGGTTAAACTTCTCGGTGAAACGCTGGCTGTGTTTCGGCACGCGGCTCTCTCCGCCTATCGTCCGCAAAGCCAGACCCTTCCCGCGCAACCCCTCGAGTGCGGTCTCTACCGTGCCCTCGTCATAGGAAACCACGGGCTCCCGATTGGACTTCTGGTTGCAAGCGTTCACCAGGGCGTTCAAGGAAAGCGGATAGTAATCCGGGGTGGCGATCTCTTTTTCCAGCAGTGAGCCGAGCACGCGCGCCTCGGCGGCGTCCAGTTGCCAATCCATCTTTCCAGTGTACGTTGTTACCATGAAGAGTCAGCGATGCCGTTAGAATGGACGGAACCCGCGCGGCGGCGCCAGCACCTCCAGGTGGAACGGGCCGCTCGCGCTACAGGCGAGCAGATCGCGGTGGCGCGCGAGCGCTCTTCCCAAGCCCTGCTTTCCCAGCAGGCGCCCGAGGGGTTCTGGTGCGGCGAGCTGACCGCGGACGCCACGCTGGAATCCGACTACATCCTGCTGCAACTTTTCCTGCACCAGCCCCAAGACCACGCCTGGAATCCGCCCACTTCTGTGCGCATCGGGAAGGCCGCCCGCGCCATCCTCGAGCGCCAGTTGCCCGATGGCGGCTTTAATATCTACACCGGAGGGCCCGCCGACGTCAGCGCCACGGTGAAAGCCTACTGCGCGCTCAAGCTGGCCGGCATTGGCGCCGACAGCGATCCCCTGCGCTGGGCGCGCGCGCGCATCCTGGCCCTGGGCGGCCTGCAAGCCGCCAACAGCTATGTCAAGACCAACCTCAGCCTGTTCGGTCTCTATCCCCACGAGCACGTGCCCTCCATCCCGCCGGAAATCGTGATTCTCCCCGGTAACGTGCTCTACGAAATGTCCTCGTGGACGCGCTCCATCCTGGTGCCGCTCTCCATTGTGCAGGCCCGCGGCTCGAATCGCCGGGCACCCGCGGGGTTCGCGCTCGACGAACTCCTGCTCCCCGGCGCCAGCCTCGCGCTTCCCAAGGGGAAGGGCCTTTCGGTGCTGTTTCGCCACC
This sequence comes from Bryobacterales bacterium, assembly GCA_963768385.1. Lineage (GTDB taxonomy): Bacteria > Acidobacteriota > Terriglobia > Bryobacterales > Bryobacteraceae > Fen-178. Next base: position 10,305 of record CAVYHQ010000005.1, on the reverse strand, counting down.
TCGACCGGGTCTTCAAGCTCTGGGAAAAGCGCGGACCCGAGCGCATCCGCAACGCCGCCATCCGCGAGGCCGAACACTGGATTCTCGATCGCACCCGCCACACCGAAGGGTTGGGCGCAATCTACCCCGCCATGATGTACTTCATCATGGCGCTGGACGCGCTGGGCTATCCCAAGGACCACCCCGACCTGGTGGAAGCCATTCGCCACTTCGAATCCCTGCTCATCGAAACCGACCAGCGGTTTATCTTCCAGCCCTGCGTCTCGCCCATCTGGGATACCGCCATCTGCGCCTTCGCGCTGGGCGAAGCCGGCATCTCGGGCGACCCTCGCATGACGCGCGCCGCAGACTGGCTCATCAGCAAGGAGGTCCGCCGCAAAGGCGACTGGTCCGTCAAACGGCCCGACACCGAACCCTCCGGCTGGGCCTTCGAATTCGCCAACGAGTTCTATCCCGATATCGACGACACCGCCATGGTGCTGCTGGCGCTGCTCCACGCCAAGGCGTCCAATCCCACGGCCCAAGCCGCCGCCGAGCGCCGCGCCATCAACTGGCTGCTCGCCATGCAATCGGGCGACGGCGGCTGGGCGGCGTTCGACGTCGATAACGACTGGGCTCTCCTCAACGAGGTGCCCTTTGCCGACCACAATGCCATGCTCGACCCTACCTGCCCGGACATCACCGGGCGCGTGCTGGAATCGCTCTGCCGCCGCGGCCTGGCGGGTAGCGAGGCTGTGCGCCGCGGCGTGGCTTACCTGCTCGGGGCGCAGGAAAAAGATGGAAGCTGGTACGGACGCTGGGGTGTGAACTACATTTATGGTTCATTCCTCGCCATGCGCGGCCTGGCGGCCAGCGGCGCGCCGGAAGCCAAGGATGGCATTGCCAAAGCCGCGCAGTGGCTGCGAACCATCCAGAGCCCCGATGGCGGATGGGGCGAATCCTGCGCCAGTTACGACCGCGAGGGCTTCGTTCCCGCGCCGAGTTGCCCCTCCCAGACCGCCTGGGCCGTTCTGGGCCTGCTGGCCGCCGGCGACCGCGAGAGCGTCGCCGGCCGCCGTGGCATCCAGTTCCTTCTCGATCGCCAGAGGCCCGACGGCACATGGCCCGAGGAAGCCACCACCGGCACCGGCTTCCCCAACGTCTTCTACCTCACTTACGGCATGTACCGCGACTACTTCCCGCTGCTGGCGCTGGCGCAGTGGTAAGTACTACTACACTTTCAAGCCTTCGTAGTCTGTGACGATTTCGTGGGGCGGGCCCCTGGCCCGCGGGCCGACCCCCTGGCCGGCCTGCTCCGACGCGGGAAGAGCCGGACCAGGGGGTCCGGCGCGGACGAGGCGTCCGCCCCACGTTTGGCTGCGGCGATGCTGTAGGGCAGGCGCTTTCGCCTGCCGACTGCGCGTCCGCGGACTGATGGCGATCTGGAGATTGAAGACTATTTGCCCTTCCGGCGTTTCCGCCGGGATATGACCGCACGCCGGCCGCGTGCCAGCCGTTCCATTATCAAGCGGTCGCCCATCGACCCTATTATGCGACGCTCCTGAGCGCGTAGCATCACGCCACCCGCACCGTCTTCACATTCACGAACTCGCGGATGCCGTGGGCGCCCAGCTCGCGCCCGTATCCCGACCGCTTGGCGCCGCCGAACGGCAGCCGCGGGTCGGAGACCACCATCCCGTTGATGAACACCATTCCCGCTTCGATCTCATCGATGAACCTCTGCTGCTCGGCCTCTTCGTTGGTCCACGCGCTGGCGCCCAGCCCGAACTCGGTGTCGTTCGCCAGCCGGACGGCCTCTTCGATTCCATTCGCGCGGTAGAGCGCCGCCACCGGTCCGAATAGCTCCTCGGCATACGCCGGTGCGCCCTTCGGCACATCCGCCAGCACCGTAGGCGCGTAGTAGTTGCCCGGCCGGTCGAGCCGCTTCCCACCGAGGAGCACGCGCGCGCCCATTTCCACCGACCGGCGCACCTGCTCGTCGAGCGCTTCGAGAATATCCGGCGTAGCGAGCGGCCCTACCTGCGTGCTCTCGTCCATGGGGTCGCCCACCCGGAGCGCCGCCATGCCCGCTAGAAACGCCCGCTCGAACGCCGCCGCAATCCGCGCGTCCACAATAAAGCGCTTGGCGGCGATGCAGGACTGCCCGTTGTTCATGGTGCGCGCCTCCACCGCGGTCCGCGCCGCCCGCTCCAGGTCCGCGCTGGGCATCACGAGGAACGGGTCGCTCCCGCCCAGCTCCAGCACGGTCTTCTTGATCCGCTTACCCGCCTGGCTGGCCACTTGCGCGCCCGCCGGCTCGCTGCCGGTGAGCGTCACCGCCTTCACGCGCGGATCGTTGATCACGCGCTCCACCTGCGCGGAGCCGATCAGCAGCGTCTGAAACACGTCCGGCGGAAACCCCGCGCGGCGCATAATGTCCTCGATTTCGAGCGCGCACTGCGGCACGTTGGACGCATGTTTCAGCAGCCCCACGTTGCCCGCCATCAGCGCCGGCGCCGCGAACCGGAACACCTGCCAGAAGGGAAAGTTCCAGGGCATGACGGCCAGCACCGGCCCCATCGGCTGGTACCGGATGAAGCTGCGCCCGGCCCCGGCATCCACCGGCTCGTCCGCCAGCAGCCGCTCGCCGTGCTCCACGTAGTAGCGGCAGGCCAGCGCGCACTTGGCCGCCTCGGCCCGCGCCCCGCCGATGGGCTTCCCCATTTCGAGCGTCATGACGCGCCCCAGCCGCTCCTTCTCCGATTCCAGAATCTCAGCCGCCGCGTGCAACCACCGCGCGCGCTGGGCAAACGAAGTGCGGCGATACGTCTGGTACGCCGCCGCCGCGCGCCGCAGCTTGTCTTCGATGTGGCTTTCGGTCAGCGGCTCGAATGTGCGCAATATCGCGCCGGTAGCAGGGTTGATGGATGCAATCATTACCCATTATTTTAGTAGGTGCGAGGAAGGAGATCGATCTTGACCCATCGGGAACGCATCGCGGCCGCGCTGAACCACCGGGAGCCCGACCGGGTCCCACTGGACGTCGGAACAGCGCGGTTCACTGGGATGATCAAAGGGGCCTACGAACGCCTGGCGGAGTATCTCGGATTCGGCGAGCCCGGCGCCATCATCGACCGCATGCAGCAGGTGGTGGAGGTGGACGAGCGCGTGCTGGCGCACCTCGGGGCAGACGCGCGCGCCGTCGCGCAAGCCGTGCCGGACCGCGGCGGCGACGTGGAACTGAACGCCACCGACTACCGCGACGAGTGGGGCGTGGTGCGCACCAAGCCGGAAGGCTGCCTCTATTACGACATCCGCCAAAGCCCCCTGGCGGGCGAGATCTCGGCGGGTGACATCCTGCGGCATCCTTGGCCCGACCCCACCGACCCCGGACGCTTTCGCGGGCTGCGCCAGAAAGCCCAACGGCTGCACGCGGAAACCGATTACGCGGTGATCTTTAACGCGCGCTACAACGTGGTCCACACGGCGCAGTACCTGCGCGGGTTTGAGGACTGGTATTACGACCTCGGCCAAAACCACGAGCTGTTCCAGGCCCTCATGGACGCGGTGCTGGAGAACCTGCTGGAGCTGAACCGGCGCGCATTGACGGAGGTCGGGCCGTACATCGATGTGGTGGCGTTCGGCGACGACGTGGGCCTCCAGGACCGGCCGGTCTGCTCGCCGCCGCTCTACCGGAAGCTGATCCGCCCGTACCTGGAGCGAGTGGTGGAGCAGATCCGGCAGCTCACCTCGGCCAAAATCCTCTACCACAGTTGCGGCTCGGTCTACCGATTCATCGAAGACTTCATCGAAATTGGCATCGACGCGCTGAATCCCGTGCAGGTTACGGCCAAGAACATGGAGCCGGAGCGGCTGAAGCGCGAGTTCGGAGACCGCATCGCCTTCTGGGGCGGTGTGGACACCCACCGCCTGCTGCCCCACGGAACGCCGGATGAAGTCCGCCGCGGAGCGCGGCGCATGTTCGACATACTCGGGCCGGGCGGAGGGTACGTGATGGCGGCGGTGCACAACATTCAGCCGGACGTTCCGCCCGAGAACATCTGTGCGCTGTTCGATGAGGGCCGCAGGTGCCTGTACGGACCACCCGCGCTATGATCGAACTGTTATGGCGTTCCAATTGTTCACCAACGCATTTAAGAATGGCGGATGGATACCCAGCCTGCACTCCTGCCAGGGAGCGGATATCTCCCCGGCCCTCGAATGGAGCCCAGGGCCGGCGGATGCGCGCAGCTTTGCGCTGATCGTAGACGATCCGGATGCCCCCGGGGGAACCTGGAATCACTGGTTGCTCTACGACATTCCAGCCAATGTGCGCAACCTGCCACAGGGATGCCAGCCGGGAGCGCCCGGTGTCAGCGGCAAGAACGATTTCGGAAAGTCAGGATATGGCGGCCCGTGCCCGCCCAAAGGCCATGGGCCGCACCGCTATTTCTTCAGGCTGTACGCGCTCGATGTGCCCACGCTGGGGCTTCCGGCGGGCGTGAAACGCGCCGCGCTGGATGCCGCGCTCAAAGGGCGCGTGCTGGCCCAAGCGGAGTACATGGGGCGATTCGAGCGGCGTTGACGCATAATCACTCCTGTGAAGAAACCGCCCATTTCTACGCACCCGCCGCGCATGTTCTAATAGAAGTTCAAAGCTTCTTCGTGTCTGCTACCAATATGCTTCGTCTGTTTCGCTTTGGATTATTGGTGTGCGCCGCTTCCGTGCTGGCCGCAGCGGGTGGGGCTTCCCGCCCCGACGCCGCGCTTTCGCAGGCCAAAGCGGCGCTGGCGCGACTGCCGCTGCGCTTCGAAGCCAACCGGGGCCAGTGGGACCCGGCCGTGCGCTACGCCGCGCGCGCCAACGGTTATGCCTTGCTGCTGACGGCGGGCGGCCCGGTCGTTTCCTTTCCAGGCGCCGGGCGCGTGGCGATCAATCTGCTGAATTCCAATCGGGCGGCCCGCATCGAACCGCTCGACCAGCTTCCTGCGCACACGGATTATTTCGTGGGCAGCCGGGAACACTGGCACACGGGCATCCCCAACTACTCGCGCGTGCGCTATGGCGCGGTCTATCCGGGCATTGACGTGGTTTACTACGGCAACCCCAGCCGGCTGGAATATGACTTCGTGCTACAGCCCGGCGCCGACCCTCGCGCCATCCGCCTGAAGTTTCGGGGCGCCGGCCATGTCAGGATCACGGCGGAGGGCGATTTGGCCTTCCAATCGGCCGGTACGCGGATGGTGCAAGAGAAACCGGTGATCTACCAGGAGGACGGGCGGACCGCGGCGCGCCGCCAGGTCCAGGGACGTTACGTGCTGATGGCGCGGAACGTGGTGGGCATCCGCCTCGAGCAGTATGACCGCACCCAGCCGCTGGTGATCGATCCCGTACTGGTCTATTCCACTTTCATGGGAGGCTCGGGAGCCGACCAGATCACGGCGGCGCAGTTGGACCCCTCCGGTCATCTGTACGTGGCGGGTTCTACCGTCACCAGCCCCTTCGTGGCCACCACCGATTACTACCAGAGCGCCAACGCCGGCGGGATCGATATTTTCGTTGCCATCATCGACACCACTCCAGGCAATGGTTTCCCGATCCTCTATTTAAGCTATGCCGGCGGGTCGGGCGACGACATTCCGCTGGCCATGGTTCTCGACTCGTCACAGAACATTTACCTTACCGGAACCACCAATTCGACTGATTTCCCGACCACCACCGGCGCATTCCAAACCGCGGGCGCGGGATCCAGTTATGTCTCGGGCTTCGTATTTGAGCTGAATCCCGGGCTTTCCACCAGCACCAGCACTCTGGTGTACTCCACCTACTTGGGCGGCACGACCGGAAATCAAAGTGCCAATGGCATTGCCCTGGACCCGAACGGGAACATCTACGTCGTCGGCACCACCAAAGCCACCGACTTTCCGGTGTCATCCGGCGCCTATCAGTCGACACTGAACGGACTCCAGGACGCCTTTCTGTGTGAGATCACTCCAAGCTCGACCACGCTGGCCTATTCCACGTATTTGGGTGGCGAGCTCGAAGACGATGGCCGGGGCATTGCCATAGCGTCCAACGGCCTGGTGTACTTCGCGGCAAATACGAACTCCACGCAGTTTCCGCTGGCTGGCGCTTCCTACCAGAGCAACCTTGTCGGCAACTATGACATCGTAATCGGCGTCATGGACATGACCCAGTCGGGAGCCGCTTCACTGGTGTACGCCACCTACTTCGGCGGTTCGGACAACGACGGAGTCCGCAAGTTGGCGCTCGACGCCAACGGCAACCTGCTGTTGACGGGGTATACCCTTTCGGCCGATTTCCCCGTCACACGCGATGCTCTCCAGCCGGCCTACGGGGGCTACAGCGATGCCTTCGTCCTGGTAGTCAACCCCGCCAACCCGGCGTTTCTGCTTTACTCCAGCTATCTGGGCGGAGCCGATGCCGAGGTAGGTTTCGATATCGCGGCCGATAACGGCGGCTTCCTGTACATCACCGGCTACACCATATCGGCGGATTTTCCGACCACGGTGGACGCGCCCCAACCGGTATGGGGGCCAAGCATCGACATCTTTATTACCAAGCTGCAGAGGGGTGTGGCGGGGCTTGCCGGACTGCAATGGTCGACTTATTTCAGCAGCGGCATCGGCAACTCGGGTTTAGCTCTGGTGGTGGGGCCGGACGGAACCGTTTACGTGACCGGTTATGCCGGAAGCCAGTTTCCGGCAAGCTCGAGCGCGACCCAGGGCGCGTTCGACGGCGGTTATAGCGACGGTTTCATCCTGGTAATGTCGCAGCCCTAGGCGTGTTCTAATGGGAATTCACCGTTTCTCGATGTTCACCTCGGCAATGCTCAGGAATTTTCGCTTGGCCCCATTTCTTTGCGCCGCTCTGACACTGGCCGCGGCGCCGCGCGAAGCCGCCGTAACACAGGCCAAGGCGGCGCTGGCCCAGCCCCCGCTGCGTTTCGAGGCGAATCAGGGTCAGTGGGATCCGGCCGTGCTTTACGCCGCGCGCTCCAACGGCTACAATCTGATGTTTACCGCTCGCGGGCCGGCCCTGACACTCGCAGGCTCCCACCGCGTCGATATCTCGCTGCCGAATTCTAATTCGGCGCCCAGCATCGAAGCCATCGGCAAGCTTCCCACGCGCACCGACTATTTCGTAGGGGCCAGGGAACACTGGCACACCAACATCGTGAGCTACTCGCGGATTCGTTATGCCGCGGTCTACCCTGGGGTGGACGTGGTCTACTATGGACGGCAGAACCAGTTGGAGTTCGACTTCGTGCTTCAGCCTGGCGCCGATCCGCATGCGATCAGCCTCCGATTCCGGGGGGCGAAGCATCTCAGCATCACATCCGAGGGCGATCTGGCGTTCGAATTCGGAAACGGGCGCATGGTTCAGAAGAAGCCGCTGATTTACCAGGAAGACCCGGTGACTTCGACCCGTCGCGAAATTCCAGGCCGCTACGTGCTGGTGGCGCGCAACGTCGTCGCGCTTCGCGTGGCTGGCTACGATCGCAAGCGGCCGCTGGTGATCGATCCGACCCTGGTATATTGCAGTTACCTGGGTGGCTCCGGTAGCGACCAGATCAACGCCGTGCAAGTGGATTCGCAGGGCCATCTCTACGTGGCGGGTTCCACTACGACGGGGGACCTGCTGGCCACCAATGGCGCATATTCGACCACCTTAAGCAGTGCGACCAGCATTTTTGTGGCGATCATCGACATCACTCCAGGCAGCGGTTACCCCATCCTCTATTTAACTTATATCGGTGGAGGGGGCACGGACATCCCGCTGTCAATGGCTGTGGACGCGGAGGAAAACGTCTATCTTACCGGGTCTACCACCTCGACCGGTTTCCCGACGACCGTCAATGCTGTGCAAACCACGGGAGCCGGCAGCGTGGTGGCCGCCTTCATGTTGGAGCTGAATCCATTTGGCCTGTCCGGCGCCGTTTCCCTGGTCTATTCGACTTTTCTGGGCGGCACCACGGGAGACAGTGTCGGCAACGGCATTGCCGTGGATCGGAAGGGGTTGATTTACGTCATCGGCAGCACCAAGGCCACGGACTTCCCGCTCACGGATAGCGCCTACCTAAGTGTGTCATGGGGACCGCAGGACGCCTTCCTGTGCGAGGTGGATCCAAACGCCGGCGCACTGGTCTATTCCACGTATCTCGGCGGCGAACTGGCCGATCAAGGCCGCGCCATTGCGGTGGCCCCGAACGGTCTGGTTTACTTTGCGGTTACCACGGAATCCACCGAGTTCCCCATGGCGGGCTATGCCTATAACTACAACTTGACCGCGCCCTTCAGCATAGTCATTGGCGTAATGGACATGACCCAAGTGGGAGCGGATTCGCTGGTGTACGCCACCTACTTCGGCGGTTCGGACATACAAGAAGTGCGCGGGATTGCATTCGACTCCGCCGGCAACCTGCTAGTGACGGGCTATACCCTGGCGACGGACTTTCCGGTCACGCCGGATGCCTTCCAGCCCAAACCGGGAGGCAGTGGCGACGCGTTTGTGTCAGTGGTCAACCCCATGGACTGGTCGCATTTTCTGGTGTACTCCACCTATCTTGGCGGTTCCCAAGGAGAGGTGGCCTATGGCATCGCGGGCGATAGCGCCGGTAACATCTACGTCACTGGATACACGCTTTCGCCGGACTTTCCGACCACCCCTGACGGGTTCGAGCCGAATTGGGGCGGCGGTATCGACTTGTTCCTCGTCAAATTGAAGCCTGGCATCCCGGGGCCGGCCGGCTTGCAGACCTCGACCTATATCGGCGAGAGGGGCGTTTATTCACCCACTGCCTTGACGCTGGGACGTGATGGAAGCATCTATTTGGTTGGCTGGGGTGGCGTCGGCCTGCCGAGTACCGCCAATGCGCTCCAGGGCTACGGCGGAGGCTTGAGTGACGGCTTCGTCATGGTGCTGAGCAAGTAGGATGTGAGCCGGGTGGCCACCCGCCACTGCTCCTCGAGCATCCCCCAAACCACCAGGTCCACCCAGCGGTCGTTGACCCACTCGCCCTGGCGCAGCAAACCTTCCCGCGTGAAGCCCAGGCGCTCGGGAATCGCACAGCTTCGCGTGTTGCCGGTCCCGCACCGGATTTCCACGCGGTGCAGCCGCAACTCGTCGAAAAGGTAATCCAGCATCGCGCCGCAACAACGCGTGATCACGCCCTTGCCTTGCTGGGCGGCGTCGATCCAGTAGCCCAGGCTACTGCTCCGGTTCGGCCAATCAATTGGGTGGCACCCCACATTGCCTGCGAAAACGCTGTCGACCCAGACCCCAACGTTCGGCCCTTGATCGGCCTCGAATTGCGCCTGCACACGCAGAATGAACTGCCGGATATCCTCGGGCGAGTGCGAGCGGTCCACCCAGGGCAGCCACTGCCGCAGATGCCCCCGGTTGCGATCGACCACTGCGAAGACCGTTTCCGCGTCGCCCGGGGAGAACTGACGCATCTCGATCCCGGGCGCCACCGTGCGATGGAACATCCGAGTCACGCGGCCCTCCGTCACTCCGTGCCCGCCGGTTTCAGCGGGTTCCTGGATTTCGAGATGGCCGGCGTCTCGGGCGTCCCGGCCTCGATGGCGTAAGTTGTCAGGCCGGCTTTGAGCAGCTCGAAAGCCGTCTGCGGATCGTCCGCATAGTGGAACAGATTCAGGTCCTCGGGCGAGATCGTGCCGTACCGCACCAGCGCGTCGAAGTTGATAATCTCCTTCCAGTAGCTCGACCCGTAAATCACGATGGTGATTTTCTTGGCCAGCTTCTGGGTCTGCGAGAGCGTCAGCAGTTCCATCATCTCGTCCATGGTGCCGAAGCCGCCCGGAAACACCACCAGTGCTTTGGCCAGGTAAGCGAACCAGAATTTCCGCATGAAAAAGTAGTGGAACTCGAAGCTCAGATCGGGCGTGATATACGGGTTGGGAAGCTGCTCGAACGGCAGACCGATATTCAGCCCCACGGTGATCCCGTTGGCCTCCGAAGCCCCGCGGTTGGCTGCTTCCATGATCCCCGGTCCTCCGCCCGAACAGACCACGAACCGGTGGGAGCTGTTGGTGAACTGGGCCGCCCATTCGGTCAGAAGTCTGGCCAGCGTGCGGGCATCCTGGTAATACCCCGACAGCGGGCCTTCCTCCCGCAGCCTCGCCGAGCCGAAGAACACCACGGTGTCCCTCACTCTCTCCCGGCGGAAATGAGCCAGAGGCTCCAGGAACTCGGACAAGATGCGCAATCCCCGCGCATCGGGGCTGTTCAGGAACTTCTCATTCATGTACGCGACCGGGCGCCGGTCGCTATGGTTTGGC
>CAVYHQ010000004.1:0-475427 GCA_963768385.1 Bryobacterales bacterium | reverse complement strand
GTTCGGTAGAGATGTCCAGCGATTGCTGCGCGGATTTGACCGCCCGGTCGGCGATCACACCCTCTTCGGAGAGGATGCGCAACTGCGCCAAACTGTCCTCCACCTGTTGAAACGCCGTCAGTACCGTCTGCCGGTAATTGGCCACGGTGGCGTCGTAAGCGGCTTCGGTCAGCTTGACTTGAGCGCGGCGCTTGCCCCCCTCGAAGAGAGTCTCGGCCAACTGCGGTCCGACGGACCAGAAGCGGCTGGGCCATGTCAGCAAATCGCCGATGACCGTGGTTTGCGACCCCGCGCCGGCGCTGAAGCTCAGCGACGGGTAGAACGCGGCCTTGGCGATTCCGATCTGTTCGTTGGCGGCGGCGACCTGCCGTTCGGCGGCGGCGACATCGGGCCTTCGTTCCAGCAGAGCGGAAGGGATACCGATCGAGGACACCGGCGGCGGCGACTGGTTGGGCGCGGCGGGAATCGACAAATCCGACGGTGGCTTGCCCGTCAGCACGGCGGTGGCATGTTCGAATTGGGCCCGCTGCACACCCAAGTCGGCCAACTGCGCGCGCGCTGCTTCCAACTGAGTTTGAGCCAGCGCCACATCGCCTTGCGATGCGACACCGCCATCGAATCGGTCCTGGGTCAGTTGCACATTTCGTACGTACGACTTCACCGTGGCGGCCAGCAACTGCCGCGAGGCGTCGAGTCCCTGAATCTGGAAGTAATCCCCGGCGAGTTCCGCCTGATACAACAGGCGGGCATTCTCCAGTTGCGCTGCCGAAGCCTGCGCGGTGGCGGAATTGGCCGCCACGCCGCGCCGGATGCTTCCCCATACGTCGAGCTGCCAGGCCACATCAATTGGTATCGTGTACAGGCGTCTCACGCTGGAAGGCGTGCCCGTTCCGGAATCCGACGCGGATGGCGCGGCGGTCACGGTGGGAAACAGGCCTGCCCGGGCGATGCGCACGGCCGCCTGGGCCTCGCGGAACTGAGCCTCGGCGGCCAATACGTTCTGGTTTGAGATGCTCACCTGGTCTTCCAGCGCATCCAGCCGCGGATCGTTGTAAACCTGCCACCATTTACCGCGAAGCGCTCCGTCATTGGGTTGCGCTTCCTTCCAACCGGCTGGCGGAGCCTCCTTAAAGGCCGGCGGCGCCGCAGCGCCCGGACGCTGGTATTTCGGACCGACCATGCAGGCGTTCGAAAACAGCAGTAATCCGGCGGTTCCCCAAACGATGATCGGATTATTCATACCGGAGAGCCTCAATCGGATCCATGTACGCCGCCTTGCGCGCCGGGTAGTAGCCAAAGAATACCCCCACCAGCGCGGAGAATAGAAACGCCAGGAGGATCGACAGAGGGCTGACCTCGGTTGACCAATGCGCAAAGTGCGAGATGAGCGCCGAAGCCGTCAGCCCAACTACAATTCCGATAATTCCACCCAACAAGGAGAGCGTTACGGCTTCCACCAGGAACTGCAACAGGATGTCGCGCGTCTTGGCGCCCACCGCCTGCCGCAGGCCGATCTCGCGCGTCCGTTCGGTCACCGACACCAGCATGATGTTCATGATCCCGATGCCGCCCACGACCAGCGATACCGATGCGATGGCGCCCAGCAGAATCGACATCACTTGCGCCGATGTTTCCTGGGCCTGGAACACCTCGGTGAGATTGCGGATGGTGAAGTCGTCGTCCTGGCCCGGCAGGATCCTATGCCGTTCGCGCAGCAGCCCCTCCATCTCCTGAATCGCGGAATCCATGGCCTGCGGGCTGATGGCCTGCACCATCAGGGACCCGACCGCTTGGGCGTTGGCCTTGTTGGCGCCGAGCACCTTTTGCATGGCCGTGGAGATGGGCAGCAGGATGACGTTATCCTGGTCCTGACCCGTCGGCGACTGGCCTTTCGGTGTCAGCACGCCCGCCACCGTAAACGGCACATTCTTGATGATGACCACCTGGCCCGTGGGATCGCTGTCGCCAAATAGATTTTGCGCGACGGTTTCACCCAACACGGCCGTTTTCGCGGCCGCATCCACGTCCTGCGTTGTGAAAAACTGGCCGTACAACATGGTGTAATCGCGGATCGTCATGTAATCCGGAGTCACCCCCTGGGCATTGGTGGCCCAGTTGTTGTTTCCGTAAACCACCTGTACTCCGCCGTGCACGGTAGGGGCGGTGAGAGCCACGGACGGGCACTCGGCCGCGATGGCCTTGGCGTCGTCTTCCGTCAGCGAGGCGACCGCGCCGGAGCCCAGCCGGACGCCATTGGTGCTGACGCTGCCCGGCAGAATGATAATCAGGTTGCTCCCAATACTTTGGATCTGGTCCTGAATCCGCTTGGTGGCGCCCGCGCCAACGCCCACCATCGCGATCACGGCCGCCACCCCAATGATGATCCCCAGCATGGTGAGCGCCGAGCGCATGCGGTTCACCCTCAGCGCGCGCAGCGCAATCCGGATGCTGCCAACGATCTTGTTCACGACGAAACCTCCTCCGGCTGCTCGGCGGGAAGCTGCTCCAGGTCCTTCCGCGCATCGCGTGGCTGGGCAAGCCTCTCGTCGAGTTGCAGCCTGCCATCTTTCAAATGGATGCTCCGGTTTGAGTAAGCCGCGACATTCGAATCGTGCGTCACCACGATCATGGTGATCCCCTGTTCGCGGTTCAGCCGCTGGAAGATCGCCATGATCTCGACGCTGGTCCTCGAATCCAACGCTCCGGTCGGCTCGTCCGCCAGGATAATGCTAGGGTTGTTCACCATCGACCGCGCGATGGCCACGCGCTGCTGCTGGCCTCCGGAAAGCTGGCTGGGCTGGTGTTCCTCGCGTCCGGCCAGTCCCACCGCCAGTAACGCCTTCATCGCTCGCTCGCGGCGCTCGCGGGCCGGGGTATCGGTGTACATCATGGGCAGTTCCACATTCTCCGCCGCGCTGGTTCGCGCCAGCAGGTTGAACTGCTGGAATACGAACCCGATCTTCTTGTTCCGGATCTCGGCCAGTTGGTCGCGATTCAGATTTCCGACGCTGATTCCATCCAGCAGGTAAACTCCGGAGGTAGGCCTGTCGAGGCAGCCGAGGATATTCATGAGCGTGGATTTGCCGGATCCGGATGGCCCCATGATAGAAACGAAATCCCCCCGTTCGATTTCGAACGAGATGCCCTTCAACACGTGCACCGGCACCTCGCCGAGCCTGTAATCCTTCACCAGATCCTTGACTTCGATTACCGATGCCATTCCGCTGACCTAAAATCCTGGCCCTCTGCCGCCCTTGCCGCCGGTCTGGGCGCCGGGGCTGCCGCCCGAAGCGGGAGCCGCCGTTGCCAGCGCCGCGACAATCACGCGGTCTCCGTCCTTCAGACCGCCTTGGGTAACCTCCGTATACGTGCCATCGCTTTCGCCCGTAGTGACCACCACGCGCTGTGGCTTGTTGCCCGCGTCCAAGACCCAGACGGCTTTTTCGGGCGCGGCGCCCTTGCGTACGGTCTTGCCGCCGCCGGCCGCCGCCGTCTCGGACGCCGGGTGATAACGCAGTGCGGCGTTGGGGACCCTCAGCACGTTCGGGCGCTGATTCACCAGAATCTTCACATTTGCCGTCATACCGGGAAAAAGCTTCAGGTCCAGATTCGAGACGCCGATCACCGCGTCGTAAGTGATCACGTTTTGCACGTTGATGGGCGCCTTGCGGATGGAGGTAACGTTGCCTGTGAACACCTGCCCGGGGTACGCATCCACCGTGAAAGTTGCCGGCTGGTCCACGCGCACGCGTCCCACGTCGGCTTCCGACACGTTGGTATCCACCTGCATCTTGGTCAGGTCCTGAGCGATCTGAAATAGCGTTGGAGCCGCCAGGCTGGCGGCGACCGTCTGTCCGACATCCACGTTGCGCGACACCACCACGCCATCCACCGGCGCCGTGATTTTGGTGTGGTCCAGGTCGAGTTGGGCCGATTGCAGCGCCGCGGTGAACTGTTTCACCTGCGCCTGGTTGGCGGTCAAAAGCGAATTCGCCACATTCAACTGAGCCTGTGCAACCTTCACGCTGTCTTCCACCGCATGCTGCTGCGCCACCAATGCGTCATGATCGGCCACCGCCGATTTGTACGTAGTCTGAGCGGTTTCCAAATCCTCTTTGGCGTCCGCACCCTGTTTGACCATGATGACGCGCCGGTTGACCTTGACCTTGTCATCCTCGGCGACGGCCTCGGCTTTCAAAACATTCGCCTGGGCGGCTGCCAGAGAAGAGTTCGCAGATTGAATGCCCGCCATGGCCTGCTGGATGACAGCCTGGCTATTGGCTACTGTGGCCCGCGATGCATCCAGGTTCGCCTGGGCCTGATCGACCTTCGCCTGGAAGGGCGCGGGATCGATCCGCGCGATCAACTGGCCCTTGGTCACTTTGGAGTTAAAGTCGGCGAACAAGGCCACCACCACGCCCGACACTTGCGTGCCCACCTGCACGGTCACGACCGCATTCGGGTTGCCGGTGGCCGAGACGGTGACATTAACGTCGCCGTGTTCGACAGTCGCCGTGCGATATTGAATTCCGGGTTGTCTCCCGACCACGGCCCACGTCCCCAGCCCCACGGCAACGACAGCCGCGGCGGCCACGATGATCCCTGTTTTCCTCTGCATACTTTTCTCCGACTCATTCCAGTGCCGCTGCCACGTAGATCAGTTGCCCATTCCGTTCCACCAGGAGTGCGATGGCGTCGCCCGACTTCTTGTCCTTCAGCGCGTCCCGCAGCTCGTCGAGCGACCCGATGCGCCGGTTGTTCAGCTCGTAGATCACGTCGCCCGCCAGCAGGCCCGGATTCAGCCCGGCGAATTCCGCCGGAACCGCCGCCACCGCGACGCCCGAAAGACGCCTCAGGTTCGGCAGAATAGGAGTCACCTTCTCGTCCACGGTCATCGCCAGAATCCCCAGCCGGCGAACCAGCGCGTCGTCGTAATTGACCAGGTCCTCCAGTTGGCTGGGCTGGTTCTTCCGCTCGAGAACCGCGACGGTCATAGACATGCGCTCCTTGCCGCGCTGGATCTCCATGGTCAACTGGTCTCCCGGCGCCCGCTGGAACACCGCCAGAACCAGGTCCCGCGCCTCTCGCATGTGCTTTCCGTCCACCGACAGCACCACGTCTCCCGTTTCGAGTCCCGCGGCTTCCGCGGCACTCTCCGGCGCCACGTCGGAAAGGATGACGCCCGAATCCCGATCCAGTCCCAGGGCCGCTCCCAGCGTCGGCGTGATGGTTTCGGGAATCACGCCGATGGCGCCGCGCCGCACCCGCCCGTCCTTGCGAAGCCTCTGATACACGTCCTTGGCCAGATTGGCGGGAATGGCGAACCCGATCCCTTCGTTGCCGCCCGATTGCGAGAAGATCATGGTGTTGATGCCGGCCACCCGCCCCTCGATATCCAGCAAGGGGCCGCCACTATTCCCGGGATTGATGGGAGCGTCGGTCTGAATGTACACCATCGGACTTTCCGGGTCCAGTTGCCGGGAGGTCGCACTCACCACGCCATGCGTGAGGGAGTTCTGCAATCCCAGCGGGCTGCCCAGGGCCAGCACCAACTGCCCCTGCCGGAGATTGTCCGAGTCCAGGAAGGAAAGCGTCGGGAGATTGTGCGCCTCGATCTTCACAACCGCGATATCCACCTGCCGATCCAGTCCGATCAGCTTGGCGGGTATCAGGTGCGCGTGCGGCTCCGGCGCCTTCTCGTCACTCCGTAGAATCTTGACGTCGATACGGCGGGCGTTGCGCACTACGTGAGCGTTGGTGACGATATACCCGTCGGGGTCCACAATGACGCCCGATCCGGTGGCTTCCTGCTCCAAGACGAACCCCGCGCGTTGCGATTCTCCGTTCCCCAGGGGCGCCAAGGTCTGTACCAGGATCTGGACCACAGCCGGGCTGGCGGAGCGGGCGAGATCTTCCATGGCTGTGCTGAAATCGGCCAGAGATTTCGAGGGTTGGGGAGACTTTGCGCCGGTCTGCGCGGCGCCTGGTCCGGGCGCCAATAATAGCACTATCGTGCCCAGAATAGCCGTCCTGATCATGTCTAGTCTTTCCATTGTATGGCCAGGCGCACCAGCGTCCGCACCGCAACCCCCGAAGGCCCCTTCGCCAGGAACGGCTTGCTTTCCTCGAGCCAAGCCGTGCCCGCGATGTCCAGGTGCACCCACGGCGTATCCCCGGCGAATTCCTTCAGGAAGATGGCCGCGGTGACCGCGCCGCCCCAGCGGCCGCCGACGTTGGCCAGGTCCGCGAAGGCGCTCTTCAGGTATTCCTTGTAATCGTCTTCGAGCGGCATGGGCCACATGCGCTCGCCCTCGGCTTTGGCGGCCTGGAGCACGCGGTCGCGCATGGCCTCGTCGTTGGCGAACAAGCCCACGTTCAGGTGGCCCAGCGCCACCACAATGGCTCCTGTCAAAGTGGCCGCGTCCACCAGGTGCGTCAACCCCTGCTGGCGCGCGTAGGTGAGAGCGTCCGCCAGGATCAGCCGGCCTTCGGCGTCGGTGTTGATCACTTCGATGGTCTTGCCCGACATGGCGGTGACAATGTCGCCGGGCCGCTGCGCGCGGCTGCCCGGCATGTTCTCGACGCAGGGAATGAACGCGGTCACCGGAATGGCGGGCTTCAGTTGCGCGATGGCCCGCATAGCGCCCATCACGGCCGCGCCGCCGGCCATGTCGTACTTCATCTTTTCCATGCCTTCGGCGGGCTTGATGGAGATGCCTCCGGTATCGAAAGTGACGCCTTTGCCCACCAAGCCAAGGTGTGTCTTGGACTCCGTCTGCGCAGGCCGGTAGCGGATCACGATGAGCGCCGGAGGCTCCGCGCTTCCCTGCGCCACGCCCAGCAGGGCGCCCATGCCGAGCTTCTCCATTTGCTCGCGCTCCAGGACTTCGCATTCCAACAGGTATTCGGAGGCCATCTGCCGCGCGGCCTCGGCCACTTTCGAAGGCGTGAGCCGGTTGGCCGGCTCGTTCACCAGGCCGCGCGTGAAGTTCTGCGCTTCCGCCAGTGTGCGCCCGCGGGCGACGGCGTCGTCGAGTTCCGCCGCGCCGCCGGCCACTGCCACCGCGAACGCTTCCACGGATTTCTTGTCCTCGTCGTCGGTCTTGTAGCGGTCCGGTTCGAACTCGCCCAGAATAGCGCCCTCGACGGCGGCGGCGGCATACTCGCCGTCCGCATGTCCCGGATCGAGCGCCAAGGCGATCGTCTTCACCGATTTGGACTTCAGATGCCGCACCGCGGCGCCAGCGACCTTGCGCAACTCGGCGCAATCGAACTTTTCCACTTTCCCCGCCCCGGCCAGTAGCACGCGCGTGGCCGCTACCCCCGGCGGGCGGTGCAGCAGCGTCAGTTCGAGGGACTTTCCAGCCACCTCGCCGGCGTCCATCAGATCGCCGGCGCCGAAGCGCGCCTCCTTCCGGCCTTCGAAAACCAGCACAATCAGTGCGCCGGCCTCAATCTGCTCGAGGGGTTGGCGTTCAATCGTAATCCGCATCATTATCGATTGTGACGGAGAGACGCGCGCACCGCAAACGGATTTGCCGCCGGCGGTGCGGGTGCTACGCCAATTCGATGTCGTCATTGAGCGCGACGAGGAAGGCTACTACGTTGCCTCCGTTCCACAGATTCCCGCATGCCACACGCAAGCGCGGTCTCTCGACGAGGTCACCGAACGCACTCGCCAAGCCATAAAGCACGGTTGTGCCGACGCACTCGGGCGAGACGGCCGGCCCCGGGCTGTTGCACAAGATCCTTCGGGATTGTCAACTGAGCATCGACGACCTCAAGCAACTGCTGTAAGGGCCCGTAATCCGTCGATAGCGGCGGGAACCGTTAGTCCCCCGCCTTCGTTCCGCTCCAAGTTGGGTATTCCGCTCGGTCCCGGCGACAAGTAGGGCGTTGCAAAGGGCCAAGCAAGCATCTGCACTGATTGCGCACTGGGTAATGGCCTTCTTGGCACACACCTCCGGCCGGCCGTTTCCAAAAGGGGTTCTATAATCCGTCCGTAAGAAGAGCGACGCTTACACTCGGAGGGGCAGCAGCCGCATCGTCTCGATCCACTCGGCCAACTGGTCTCTGAGGCGTCGCACCCGCAGCCAGATCTGCCGCGCGTGAGAAACCAGTTTACCGGGCGAGCAGAAGATCTGAAACCGCAGCCGCTTCGGTCGTGCGGTCAGCCACTTTTCCGGCAGCGCCAGGCGCTTCAGCGCGGTGAGCACGTTGTGCGTCATCACGGCCAACCGGAACCATGCTGCATTGGCTCCCAGCCGGCCACACGGCATCACGCCCGCTCCCAACTCGTTTTTCAGCACGTCGTGCAGCGCCTCAATCGTGCCCGCTTTCTCGCGTTGCCAATCCAACAATCGCTCCGCAGCCCAATCCCACTGGTTGCTCGCCACCGCGAAATGTTTCACTTCGCTCCCATCGGCGAACAACTGCCCTTGCCGTTTGCGCACGCGGATCGCCAGGTACCGCAACGCTCCCGCGCCTTCCGGCCGGCCTTCGTCCTCGGGCCAGTAGTTCAGCACGTCCGCGCATTCCCGCACCGCTTCGGAATCCTCCCGATACGGCTTCCATAGAGAGTCCGGCAGACGCTCGATGTGCTTCTTCAGATTGGGCGTCATGCGCACGCTGATCCCGAAGGTGATGAGGCCCTGCGGGCCGTCGGCGCGCTTTTCATCGCGCAGCCAATTCAGCAGGTCCTTTTCCCAACACGCCGAGTCGCCCCGAAAGTAGTATTCCTGCACGGTCGGCGGCAGGCATTGAAATGCTCGCTGCGCCACGCGCAGCGGTTCCTTCTGGGCGGGCACGTTGCCGTCGCGAAACTCGTCGGCCAGCGCCAAGTTCATCTCCGCCCATAGAGCCAACATCGGCTGATATCCGCTGCCGCCTTGATAGGTCGGCTGCGCCTCTCGCTTGTAGCTCTCGATAATCGTCGCATCCAGATCGACAGTGGCAATCTTCTGCTCCGGGCACCGCCGTCCCACTTCCCGCACCATCTCCTGGTTGACCTGCGCCAAAGCTCGCAGTGGGGCGCTCTCCTCGGCGATATAACTCACCTGCCCTATAGGCAACTCCTTCTGCGCCTGCTCCAGTTTGGATTCATCGTGAAACTCGTAGAGAAACTTGCGCGCCGCCGCGCAACTCGGAATGTCGTGCCCCAGCATCTCCACCAGACCTTCGTCCTCCCGCAAGCGTTCGAAATCCTCGATGCAATCTCCGCCCAGCGCATTCAAAACCAGGAAACTCTCTACATACCCGGCTTCATCCAAACCTCGGTCCCGCTGCTTAATCTGCAAGTGCTGATTCACAAGCCTCGGCACTTCCAGCGAGCGCGCAGCTTGCAGGAACAACGGAATGCCGGCGTACGCGGTGACGCATTCTTCCAATGGCTCTGGATCGAGCTGAAACAGAAACTCGCCTGCGGCGGGCGACGGTTTCTGCTTGCGGGCAATTCCCATCACGCATCCCGTAGCAATTCTGCACCCAAATGGTGCAAACCCATACCCGCTGCTCGCTCCGTCTAATGGTATTGCGGCTCGACTCCGAAATAGCCTACGGACGGATCAGGGTAAGGGCCCCTGACCCCCGAACCCCCGACCCCCGCACGCTATACTCGTAGTTTCCCATGTTCCATTCCATCGAACAGCACGTTTCCAGGGCCTTTCGTGCACATATACTGGCGCGCTACGGTCTCGATCTGGCGGTACCCGTCGAGCAGCCGCGCCAGAGCGATTTCGGCGAAATGGCCGTGCCGGCTGCATTCCAGCTTGCCAGACAGTTGCGACAAGCGCCCAGAAAGATCGCGGCGGAATTGGCGGAGGAGATCGGGCCGATCGAAGGCGTGGCGGCCGTGGAAGCGGCCGGCAACGGGTACGTCAACATCCGGCTCGATCGCGGCGCTTATGGCGCGGCCCTGCTGCGCGGCGAATGCGAAGAGGTTGCGTCCGCGGATGAGAAGGTCATCGTCGAGCACACCAACATCAACCCCAATAAGGCGGCGCACATCGGACACCTGCGGAACGCCACGCTGGGGGACACCTTCGTGCGCATGCTGCGCGCGCGGGGGCAGCGCGTCGAGGTGCAGAACTACATCGACAACACCGGCGTGCAGGTGGCCGACGTGGTGGTGGGGTTCCACTACCTGGAGAACAAGACCCCCGAGGATGTGAAGGCGCTGCTGGCCGACCCGTCCGTGCGGTTCGACTACTATTGCTGGGACCTCTACGCGCGCACTTCCAGTTATTACAGGGACCATCCCGAATCGCTCGAATGGCGCGGCGCGACGCTGCACGCCATCGAAGCGGGAGAAGGCGAGTCGGCCGAGTTGGCGCACCTGGTAGCGGACGCCATCGTAGAGGCGCACCTGGCCACCATGCTGCGGCTGGGGGTCGAGTACGACGTGCTGCCGCGCGAGAGCGAGATCCTGCACCTGCAATTCTGGGCCTCGGCCTTCGAGCTGCTCAAGGAGCGCAAAGCCATCTACCGCGAGACGGAAGGCAAGAACGCCGGCTGCTGGGTGATGCCGGGCCTCTCGGAAGAGGGCAAGGTGATTGTGCGGTCGGATGGCACCGTCACTTACGTGGGCAAGGATATCGCCTACCAGCTTTGGAAATTCGGCCTGCTCGGCAAGGATTTCTACTACCGCCCGTTGCACACTTACGCCGACGGCCGTGTGCTGTGGGTCACCACCGGCGAGCCCGCGGAAACCGCCCCACAGTTCGGGCATGGTTCGCGCGTTTACAACGTCATCGACGCGCGGCAGTCCTACTTGCAGGACGTGGTGGTGGCCGGGCTGCGCGGCTTGGGTTACACCGCGCAGGCCGATCAGTCGGTCCACTTCTCTTACGAAATGGTGGCGCTTTCTCCGCGATGCTGCGCGGAACTGGGGATCCCGCTATCGGAGGAAGACCGCGCGCGTCCGTATGTGGAAGTCTCCGGCCGCAAGGGCTTGGGCGTCAAGGCGGACGACCTCATGGACGCGCTCATCGCCAAAGCGCTGGAAGAAGTGGCGTCGCGCCACCCGGAGGCCTCGGCGGAAGAGCAGAAGCGCGTGGCCGGCCAGATCGCCATCGGCGCGCTGCGCTACTTCCTGCTGAAGTTCACCCGGACTTCGGTGATCGCTTTCGATTTTCAGGAGGCGCTGAGTTTCGAAGGCGAAACCGGGCCGTACCTGCAGTACGCGGCGGTGCGCGCGCGCAGCATTCTGCGCAAGCTCCAGCAGCGCGGTGAGAGCCTCCCCGATTTCGCGGCGGAGCTCGGCCGCGAAGCCATGGCGCGCCAGCTTCAGTCGGAAGATTTCTGGAAGCTGCTGCTGGCCGCGTCCAAGGCCGATTCCGCGGTGGAGGACGCGGTCACCGCCGGCGAGCCGGCACACGTGGCTAAGTATGCGTTTCAACTGGCGCAGGCGTTCAACAACTTCTATCACCAGTACCCCATCATTCACGAGGAGAACCGCGAAAAAAAGGTCTTCCTGCTGTGGATGACGGATTTCTTCCGCGGACAGCTCGAACGGACGGCGGGCATTTTGGGGATTCCGATTCCGGAGTACATGTAGGGCAAACCGGGTACAGCCATCCAATTCCAAAAGGCGGAATTGGTGGCAGGAAGCTGTGAAATAATCGAACATTTCTCTTGCAAAATGTTTTGGCGTGCGTAGACTGGATGCGTGGAATACAACGAACAACCCCGCTTCGAGCCGATCAACCGCAAGCAGGTTGTGCTCGAACCTCTCGATATCGAGCAACTCATCCCGGAAGACCATCCGGCCCGCAGCATCTGGGCAATCCTGGGCCGTTTGGATCTGAGCCGGTTTATGGGGGACGTGAAGTCGGTGGAAGGGCACGCCGGGCGCAACGTCTGGGAGCCGCGTCTGCTGATCGCGATGTGGATCTACGCCTACTCGCGGGGGATCTCCTCGGCGCGAGAGATCGAGCGGCAATGTGCGTATGAACCGGCACTGCGGTGGCTGACGGGGCTGAAGGTGGTCAATCACCATACGCTCTCGGATTTCCGCGTGGAATACGGCGCGGCATTGCAGGACCTGTTCGTGCAGGTGCTGGGCCTGCTGGCGATGGAGAAGCTCATCACGTTGGAGCGCGTGACGGTAGATGGGACCAAAGTGCGGGCCTGCGTGAACAAGAAGACGTTTTCGCGGGCGAACAAGATCCGCGAGCATCTGAAGTTGGCGCGCGAGCACGTGGAGAGGTTGCAGAAGGAAGAGGCCGAGCAGGAGAAACGGACGAGGCAGGCGTCGGCGCGGCGGCGCGCGGCGCGCGAACGTCTGGAGCGGCTGGAGGCGGCCAGCGCCGAGGTCGAGCGGCTACAGGCGGAGAAAAAGTGGGAGCGGGAAAAGCCGTGCCAGGCGTTAACCACCGACCCGGACGCGCAGTTCATGCGGACTTCCGATCATGGTCTGGCGCCGGCCTACAACGTACAACTGGCCACGGATGCGGAGCACAAGCTGATCGTGGACGTGGAGGTCAGCAAGCAGCCCTCGGACTCGCTCCACCTCCTACCGGCGCTCGACCGGGTTCAAGAACGGCTGGGCGCGTTTCCGCGGGAGGCCGTGGCCGACGGCGACTACACCACGCGGGAAGCTGTCGTGGGCTCCGCCGAACGCGGGGTGGACTATTACGGCAGTTGGAATGAAATCCGAGAACCACGGATGGGGCACGGCATCGATGCGGCCTACCATCCGGGCGCGTTTCAGTACCACGAACGACGGGACCAAATGGTCTGCCCGGAGGGTCGGCGGTTAGCGTTGCGGCACACACAACAACGGCCCGGCGACCTGCAGGTCCATGTTTACGCTGCGGACAGAAACGATTGCCAGCGGTGCCCGAAGCGGGGGCTGTGCACGCCGCAGAACGCCATGCAAAAGCACGGACGCACGGTGAGCGTGAGAATGGAGCCGGAGGCGCTCACACGTTATCACGTCAAGATGCAGACGGACCGAGCGAAAGCCATATACAAACGGCGTGCGCCGGTGGCGGAGTTTCCGAACGCGTGGTTGAAGGACAAATTGAAATGGGTCAGGTTGCGCTGTCGCGGAGTCGTCAAAGCGCAAGCGGAAGCTCTGTGGGCATGCCTGACGTACAACCTTCAGCGCTACTTCAAACTGAGGCAACCGCAAACCGCGTAAAAAGGGCGCCGCGCCGGGCGCGCAGGCGCAAATCAGAGGAAACCTCAGCAGCCCGGCACACGGAAACGCCGACATCTATCCGCTACACGAAAGCATCGGGAGGCATCTACGCTCAGACGGGTTTATTTCACAGCTTCCAGTCCCCGTTTTGCGGCTCTTGCCATGACACGGAGTTGCCTGAAACAATAGTGGCTGGTCGAATCCTATGCGCTTACGAACGTTGGGTATCGTGCTGGCCGGCGGGAAGGGAACCCGGCTGTATCCGCTCACCAGGGAACGGGCCAAACCGGCCGTTCCGTTTGGCGGCAAGTACCGCATCATCGACTTCGTGCTCAGCAATTTTATCAACTCGGGGATCTACTCCATCTACGTGCTGACGCAGTTTCGCAGCCAGTCGCTGTTGCAGCACCTCAGTGAAGGCTGGCAGTTCGGCGGGCTGCTCAAGTCGCAGTTCTTGATCCCCGTGCCGGCGCAGATGCGGTCGCCCGATGAGACCTGGTACCAGGGCACGGCGGACGCCATTTACCAGAACATCAACCTGGTGGAGCAGGCCGATCCCCATGTGGTGGCGATCTTCGGAGCGGACCACATTTACCGCATGAACATCGCCAGCATGATCGAGTTCCACGTGCAGAGGAGCTCCGAAGTTACGGTGGCCGCCATCCCCGTGAACCAGAAGCTCGCCAGCGAGCTGGGCGTGATCGAAGTGGCCGGCGACGGCCACATCACCGCGTTCCACGAGAAGAACCCCGACGCGCCCACCATAGCCGGCGATCCGGAGCGCGTATACGCCTCCATGGGCAACTACGTCTTCTCCACGCGCACGCTGCTGCGGCTGCTGCACGACGACGCCGCCGATGAAACCAGCACCCATGATTTTGGCCGCGACATCCTCCCCAAGCTGACCGGCAAAGCCGAGATCTTCGCTTATGATTTCCAGACCAGCCGCATTCCCGGCGAGCCGATCGATGGGTTGCCTTACTGGCGCGACGTGGGGACCATCGATTCCTACTACGAAGCCAACATGGACCTGCGCTCCGTCACCCCGGCGCTCAACCTCTACAACCGGGAATGGCCGCTGCGCACCACCGCCTACCCCGACCCGCCGGCGAAGTTCACGTTCGACGAAGAGAACCGCCGCGGCCAGGCCATCGACTCGATCGTCTCGGGCGGCTGTCTCCTTTCGGGCGGCGTGGTGCGGAACTCCGTGCTGAGCCGCGGCGTTCGCGTGCATGCCGGCGCCCTGGTGGAAGATTGCGTTATCCTCGACAACTGCGATATTGGCCGCCGCGCGAAGATTCGCCGCGCGATCCTCGATAAGAACGTGCGCGTGCCGGAAGACGCCGAGATCGGCTACCATCTCGACCGCGATCGCCTCAACCATCACGTCACGGAGAGCGGCATCGTGGTGATCGCCGGCAATCGCAGCCAGATCGAGATCACCGGCTTGGTGGTGTGACGATTGGAACAACCGGTCCTAACCTGGATCACGCAGTTCGGCTACCTGGCGATCTTCGGTTTGCTGGTGTTTGGAATTGTCGGGCTGCCGGTGCCCGATGAAACGCTTCTCACCTTTACCGGATACCTGGTCTTCAAGGGCCACCTTTCCCTGCCGCTGGCATATGCGGCGGCGTTCGCGGGCAGCACTTGCGGCATCACCATCAGTTACACGCTGGGCCGGACGTTCGGGCTGGCCCTCATCCACCGCTACGGGAAGTACGTGCGCATTACCGAAGCGCAGATACGCAAGGCCCACGCATGGTTTGAGCGCGTGGGCCACTGGGGCCTGACCTTCGGCTACTTCGTCCCCGGGGTGCGCCACGTCACCGCCTTTGCCGCGGGGATGAGCGATTTGGAGCCGCACCAGTTCGCGCTGTTCGCCTACAGCGGCGGATGCCTGTGGGTGGCCACGTTCATCGGCCTGGGATACTTTCTGGGCGAGCGCTGGGAAGCGGTGGAAAAGGTCGTCGAACACTACCTGGCCACTGCGACCATAGTGGCCGCTATCCTGGTTGCCGCATACCTGGTGTGGTGGAGGTGGCGCCGGGCGCGAGGTAAGTGATGGCCAGCGCGGTGGCGACTACCACCACGCAGCCGATCACGTTGTACCAGAGGTACGACATACCGGTGAACAGAAAAGCCCAGAAGATGGCGGCTTCGCCCGCCAGCATCCCGAAGAACGTGGCTGTTCCGCCCACCCGCCGGAAGGCCAGCGCCAGCACGAAACATCCCAGCAGAGAGCCGTAGAAGAGCGAGCCCACCACGTTGACCGCCACAATCAGCGACCCCAGCCGCTTGCCCCATCCGGCGAAGGTCACCGCATATATGCCCCAGAACAGCGTGGCCCAGCGCGACGCCGCCAGGTAGTGATGGTCGCTGGCCTCGCGGCGAACGTAGCGCCGGTAAAGGTCCACCACGGTCACGGTGGCCAGGGAGTTGATCTCCCCGGAGCTGGCCGACATGGCCGCCGCGAAAATCACGGCGATCACCAGCCCCACAATTCCCGCCGGCATATGGCGGGTGACGAACGAAAGGAAGATGTAGTTGGTGTCGCTGAAATTTTCCTCGCCGCCGGTGCGCTCCACCAGCTTCGCGGCTGCGGTGCGCGCGCCGTCGATCGCCTTCTGCGCCGCCCGGTATTCCGCAATCCGGCGTCCTTGGGCGGCGGAATCGCGCGCGTGGTGCGCCTCCACCAGCGCCAGCGCCGCCTGACGCCGGTCCTCGAACGCCCGGTTGTATTGCTCCGCCACGGGCTGGAATTCACCCACCTGCTGGATGCGGGCGAGTTCCGCGCGCTGGAACAGAACCGGCGGCTGCACGAACAGGTAAAAGACAAACACCATGGTGCCGATGAACAGGATGAAGAACTGCATGGGGATCTTGGCCACGGCGTTGAACAGCAGGCCCAGCCGGCTCTGCGCGATGGAGCGGCCCGTCAGGTAGCGCTGCACCTGCGATTGGTCGCAGCCGAAGTAGGAGAGGAACAGAAACGTGCTCCCGATCAGGCCGCTCCAGATATTGAAGCGGTCGTTCCAGTCGAAATGGGTGGTGACGGCGTTCAGGCGGCCGGCCTTGCCCGCCAGGAACATGGCGTCGCCGAGCGAGACCGAGGCGGGCATGAGCACGATCACGGTCACCAGCGCCATCACCAGCCCCAGAAAAATGATGCCCATCTGTTGCACGTCCGACCACTGCACCGCTTTGATCCCCCCGAGCACGGTGTAGGTGATGACGATGGTTCCCATCAGCATCGTGGTGATCCGCTCCGGCCAGCCGAGGATCACCGAAAGCACGATGGCCGGCGCATAGAGCGTCAGCCCCGCGGAGAGCCCGCGCTGGCACAGGAAGATCACGCTCGCCAGAGTTCGCGTCTTGCTGTCGAAGCGCTGCTCCAGGTATTCGTACGCGGTATAGATCCTGGCGCGGTGAAAAATGGGGACCACCGTGGCGCAGATGACGATCATAGCGAGCGGCAGTCCGAAATAGGCCTGCACGAACCGCATCCCGTCCACATACGACTGCCCGGTGGTGGAGATAAAGGTGACGGCACTGGCTTGAGTCGCCATGATGGAAAGGGCCATGGCGTACCAGGGCATGGACTTGCCGGCCAGCAGGTAGCGGTCCACCGTGTTGCTGCCGCGGCCGCGGTAGAGGCCGTACGTCACGATGGAGACCAGCGATGCGATCAGGACAATCCAATCGAGGGGCCTCATTGAAACGCTCGCGTAAACAGGTAAGCCGCCGCGATGACTACGCAGAGGTAAATGAGGACCGCTGTGTAGACGCGCCGCCAGGTGCCCAGAAACGGTGGTGGTTCATCGGGGACGTCGCGAAGATCCGGCATGAAGGGAGTTTAGCATGGGTCCGGCCGGAAACCTGTGACGGGGTAGTCCTAAAGGTGCGTTGAAGGGAACTGGCGCGAGAATAGCGACGAGGCGGGAGAGCCTACTGGGTCCAGGAACTCGGTGCGTCGAAGGTTGCAGCCAAAAGACCCACCAGGGTCCACACCCGCGGCTTGATGCCCGCTCCCATGGCTGGTGTGACGCGCAGCGTCTTGTGGACTCGGCGATCAACACAGGTTTAGTGTGGCCAACCAGATTCTGGGCCGCACCGGGACAGCCTTCTGGCAAGACGAGCCTTTCGACCATTGGATCCGCTCCGCGGAGGAACTTCAAGAATTGATCGAATACGTGGAAAACAACCCGCTAAAGGCCGGGCTGGTGGAGGCTAAAGAGCGATGGCGATGGTCAAGCGCGGGCTGGGTGACAGACGACCAAAGGCGATCGTCTGTCCCACCTCTGACTTGACCAGAATGTAGAGACTCCAGTGACGGGTGTTTCGCCTGCCGCACTACGCCGCCAGTTCCCCCCGCATCACCGTCACGGCCTGGCCGCCCAGAATCACGCGATCCCCCTTGAGCCGCACCCGCACTACGCCGCCGCGCGCCGAGGCCTGCCAGGCCGTGAACTCGCTCTTGCCCAGCCGCTCGCCCCAGTACGGCCCCAGCGCGCAGTGCGCCGACCCCGTGACCGGATCTTCGTCCACTCCCACCCCCGGGGCGAAGAACCGCGAAACGAAATCGAACCCCGTGGACGACGGCCGCGCCGTCACGATCACGCCGCGCACCGGCATCTTCCGCAGGGCCGTGAAATCCGGCGTCATGGCGCGCAGCGTCTCTTCGGACTCCACCTCCACCAGGTAGTCGAATTGGTTCCGGGCCACAAACCGTGCTTGCACCCCAAGGGCCGGAAGCAGATCCGGCGGCGGTTCCGCGGGGGAGGCAACTTTGGCCGGGAAATCCAGCTCGATCCACTCCCCGCGGCGGTCGGCCAGCAACAGCCCGCTGCGCGTGTGAAACCGCGCCTGACGACCCACCGGCAGGTGACCGTCTTCCCACAGCACGTGAGCGCTGGCGACGGTCGCATGGCCACACAGGTCCACCTCCACTGCGGGCGTGAACCAGCGCAGGTTGTAACCGCCATCGCGCGGCGTCAGGAAGGCGGTTTCCGAAAGATTCATCTCGCGCGCCACATCGCGCATCCACTGCTCGGGGGGTGCTTCCGGCAGCACGCAAACGGCCGCGGGATTGCCGGTAAAGGGCCGGGCCGTGAAGGCATCGACTTGAACGATCCGAATAGGCATGATGTAGCAGGTTAGCGCACTTGAATCCTTTGCCGGAATAGTGGAGTCTAAAAGAAAGTTGTGCGACTGTTCTCAGCGTTCTCCAAAGCATTCGTCGCGGTGGGCCTGCTGGTCGCCATGTGGGGCCTGAGCGAGGTGGACCGGTACGACCGCCGCGCCTGGGTCCGCCCCGTGGGTGGGCCGGTGCGGATTCTTCAGTTCTATGCCAGCACGGGGATTCTCACAGCGGGCGATACGGCGCGGCTATGTTATAGCGTGGAGAACGCCAAATCCGTGCGCATCTCTCCCATGACCCAGGAAGTCTATTTCTTGCCCAATCATTGCCTGGAAATCGTGCCGGAACATACCACCCACTACACCCTGTTGGCGGAAGGCTACGACGGCGCGGTGGCCACGAAATCGTTTACGCTTCAGGTGGAAGCCGAAGAAGCCCCGCCGCCGCCGGCGGTCAACTACGCTGCGCTGTAGAACTCGCGCACCCGCGCCGCCACTTCCTCCACCGCCGTTCCCGGCATATAGGGCCGCAAGGGAAGCGACAAAACCTCGCGGCAGGCTTGTTCCGCGGCCGGTAGGCTGCCGCGTTTCGGGTCGCCATCCCGGAACGCCGGCTGCAAGTGCAATGGGACGGGATAGTGCACGGCAGTCATGACGCCGCGCTCCGCCAGAAACTTCCGCAAGCGGGTGCGCCTGGCGGCGCGCACCACGTAGAGATGGCATACCGAACCCGCCCGCCGCCCGACCGGCCGCACGCCGTCGCACCCCGCCAGGGCCTGGTCGTAGAGAGCCGCCAGCCGCGCACGGCGCTGGTTCCACTCGGCCAGCTTGGGCAGGAATGCGCGCAGATAGCAGGCTTGCATCTCATCCAGACGCGAATTGATGGCGCGCACGCGCGCCACCTGGTCATTGCACCGTCCGCCGTTGCGGAGCCGCCGCAACTTCTCCGCAACGGTCCGCGAATCGGTCAACACGGCCCCGCCGTCGCCCAGGCAGGGCAGGTTCTTGGTGGGGTAAAAGCTGTACGCCACCGCCGGCGAAAAGCTGGTGAACGGGCGCCCGGCCGCTTGCGCACCGTGCGCCTGGCAGGCATCCTGCAGCAGCACCAGTCCGTGCCGCCGCGCGATTCCAGCCAGCCGCGGCAGATCGCACGGCTGCCCATAGAGATGCACCGGCAGCAGCGCGCCGGCGCGCTGGCGAACGCGCGATTCGGCGTCTTCCGCATCCAGCAGCAGAGTCTCCGGGTCGATGTCGGCGAACCGCGGCCGGCATCCGGCCGCCAGGATGGCCTGCGCGGTGAACGGCGAGGTGAGCGCGGGCACGATAATCTCCGCGCCGCTCTCGGCCAGCCCGGCGGCTCTGATCCCCAGCTCGATGGCCGCCGTGCCCGACGCCGCCGTCACCGCGAACCTGGCGCCCCACGCCGCCGCCAGCTCCCGCTCGAATGCATCCACCTGTTCGCCCAGGATGAACTGCATGCGCTCGAACAGGCGCTCGAGATTGGCCCGCCAGGCCGGCTCGGTAGCCGCCAGCATGGGCCGCAGATCAACCATGGGGATGGTCATTGCAGAACCACCAGTCTTACCCATAACCGCAGAAGCTGCCAAAGTGTGACCGCCAGCGAGCGGACACGAAAGAACTGCGACCTTCCGTGGAGACGCGGATAATGGTGCACTCCGACTTCCATCACCTGGCACCCGCTCAATTCCAGTTTTCGCACCAGCTCGACGCAGATGGTGCCGCTGGTGGAGGTCAGGCGGATCTTTTCCAGCAGGGAGCGCCGGATCAGCCGGTAATCGCAATCGATATCGCGGATGCGAATGCAGAATAGCAGGCGCGCGCAAAAGTTGTAAACGCTCCCGATCCAGATGCGGTGCCGCGGGTCGTGACGCTCCAGCTTGTAGCCGTTCACCAGCCCGGTGGCGGGTCCTACCAGCTCGAGCAGCCGCGGAAGCTCGCCAACGTCATACTGTCCGTCGCCATCGGTGTAGAAGACAAACTCCTTGCGAGCCGCCGCGAACCCGCTGCGCAGCGCGCCGCCATAGCCGCGGTTGTGGGCATGGGTCACCACGCGCAGCCAGGGGCTGTACGCGCGGCGAAGCTCCTCGAGCACTTCGCCGGTGCGATCGCGACTGCCGTCGTCGACCACGATGACCTCGTAATCGGCCACGTACTGTTCCAGCGTGGCGAACGTCTTGCGGACCAGCCCCGGCAGCGAGGGAGCGTCGTTATACGCCGGGAAGAAGACGCTCAGCGAGGGGAATTTGTGGGCGTGCAAAGTCACACCATTTTCTCACCGATCAGGACCAGGGACTGGCCCGCGGGGAGATTGTGGCCGGCGCCCAGCCAGGCCGCCTCCAGCGCCAGCGGCGCGTATAGCAGCTTGTCGAGCCAGGGCGCCACCGGTTCGACCCCGCTGGCGGGTGGTCTACGGAGCAGCGGCTCCCACACCCGGAATTTCGCCAGCGCCACCGGCAGCAGCAGCGAATTGACGTATGTGCAGCGCAGCACCCGCACGCCTGCGCCAGTGATGAGACCCACCAGCCGGCGCCGCGTGAACCGCTGCCGCTCGAAGGCAAATTGCGAATGGCAACTGCGCAGGATGTCGAGCGCCGCCGCGCGGACAACCAGGAGACCGCCGCGCGCCAGCACTCGCGCCAGCTCCCGCGCGGCGAGCTGCTCTTGGCCGCGCGGCAGGTGCGGCAGCACGTCCACGGACATCACCAGGTCGAAGGCGCCGTCCGGAAAGGGAAGCCCCCTGATATCACCCTGCACCGCGCGTTCGACGCCCATCTCGCGCCCGTAGCGAAGGCCGTGCCAACTGAAATCCACGGGCACCACCGGCCAGCCGCGTTCGGTCTGAAGCAGATGCGAGAAGTAACCCGTGCCGCACCCGGCTTCGAGGGCGCGGCCGATGCTCCGCCCCGCCAGGTAGGAGTCCAACATGCGGAACAGGATGGTCCGCATGCCACGGTACCACCAGAAATGCTTTTCGGATTTCGCGATGTTGGCGAATTCCGCCGGGTTCATGAAGCCGCTCATGTGGGCGAGCCGGCTCCATTGTGGGTGTGGGCGGGCGGCGAATCCGGGGACGCCTCTTGCCGCAGCCGCTCGTAAACTTCGCGCGCCGCCCTTTGCGCCGCGATCTTCTTGGTGCTGCCGTCGGCCTGTCCGGTCCAATCCTTGCCTACGCGCACCTCGACGGTGAACGTTTTGGAGTGTTCCGGGCCTTGCTCCCGCACAATCGTGTAGCGCGGTTGCGGCAGCTTTTGCGCCTGCGCCAGTTCCTCCAGCGCCCCTTTGAAATTCGTGATGGCCAACTGGATGTCGGTCAGCACGTGCGCAGTCACGAAACTCCTGGCGGCTTCCAGTCCGCCGTCCAGAAAAATCGCGGCGATGATGGCTTCCAGTGCGTTCACCAGCAGCGTCTTCTTGGCGCGGCCTCCGGTCATCTCCTCGCCGCGGCCCAGTTCCAGATACACGCCCAGATCGAGGCGCCGCGCCACGCCGTGGAGATGGGCAGCACACACCAGGTGCGCCTTGAGCCGCGAAAGCTCGCCCTCGCGGTAGTCGGGGAAACGCCGGACCAGGGCCTCGGCAACGAGAAACCCGAGCACCGAATCGCCCAGGAACTCGAGTTGCTCATTGTCGTTCAAAGGAGAGCTGACGCCCGTGCGGGATTCGTTGGCGAGCGAGCTGTGGGTAAGCACGCGGCGCAGCAACTCCGCGTGAGAGAACTGGTAATCGATCCTCAGCTCGAGCGATGCCGGCTCCGCGCGCATGTACGGAAGATCACTGCTTCTTCTCGGCCGGGGGCGGAGCAGCCGGAGCGGCCGGAGGGGTGGTGTTCTTCCCGCCCGCCTTAATCGCGGTGGCGCGAATCGCCTGGGCCACCTGCCTGACCTGCGGAATGGCCTGCTGATCGGCCATGACCTTGTCGCAGATGGCGATGGCTTCATCATACTTGCCCGCCGACTGAAGCGCCGATGCCTCCCGCACCTGGTAAGCCGGCTCGGGGTGAGCCGCAGTATCCGCCGCAGTTTTGAACTCGGTGGCGGCCACGTCGTATTTCTTGCGCACCAGCGCGGCCAGGCCCAAGGCGTTGTGGGCTTCGGCCGTGATGTCCTTCTTGGCGTCTTCCCACTGCTGGTCCGAGATCTGCTGATTGGGCTTGGGCGCATCTTTCACCAACTGCATGGTGTCATTAGCGTACTTCTCGGACCTGCTCAGTTTCTCTTCCTTGTCCAAGTCGTTTTCGCGCGTGTTTTGCGCCAGTAACTCGGCCAGCATCAGCGTGGCCTGGAAGTTCTTGGGGTTGGCCTCGATGGCGCGCTCGGCGTAAATCTGCCCCTTCTCGTAGTCCCGCTTCTGCTGGTAGGCCTGGGCCTCCGAGAGCAGCGCCACATCCTTGAAATCGGTATCCGCAAACTTCGTGAGCAGGTCCTCGGCGGCCTTGATAGTGGCATCCGGGCCGCTCCGCGTCGCATTGAACAGGGCCTGCACCGCCGCCAGCTCTTCCTTCGATTTGGGGGCCGGCGCCTTGGGTTGCGCCTGCGCCATCAGACTCCAAACACCAGCCGCCAATGCCAGGGCGCCGGTGAGAATCGTTCGTTTCATTAAAGGACTCCTTGTCTTCCCTACTGCCTCAAAAGTTGTCGCACGCCCAGTTCCGCGGCTTGGCGCGCGGGGAGCGATGCGCCATCCACTTTCAGAGCGTTTTGGAAATGTTTGACCGCCTGTGCGCGGTCTCCCGCGGCCATGGAAAGCCTCCCCAGATAAACCAGCGCCCAAGCCTGCACCTGCGCCTCGGGTTGCGATTCCAGGGTCTTCTCGAACAGCTTCTCCGCTGTTTCGGGGTCTTGCTGAAGCACCGCGATCCGCGCGAGACCATAGTATACCGCGGCGTGCATGGGCTGGCTATCCGTCTGCTGCAAAACCTCGAGGTATAGTTTCTTCGCCGTGTCCAGGTCCCGGGCCGTGTAAGTCTGTTCCGCTTCCTCCAGCGTCTTGGCTGCGCCGGTAAGGGGCGCGGGGGTGTCCACTGGGCCCGGTGGCGGCGCGGACTTCACCGTGCGCACGGTCTCCTCTTTGTTGAATTCCACGATGGAAAGGCGCTTGTCTTCCTTCACCACGTCGATGGCCCCCACCAGGTCCGAATAGTAGAACGCCATCGACTGTTCCTGCTTCTCATAGGCCGCCAAATGTTCGGCGAAATACGGCGCCAGAATGTAACCCTCGCGCAGGGCCGCCTGGACCCCCTCCGGCTTATGGTCCAGCCGCGCCTCCACCGCCTTGATCAGCGATTCGGTGGCCAGCAGCAGGAAATCCTCCTTAAACGAATCGGCCAGTGCCGGCGCGCGCTGCGCGTGGTCGGAAAGTCCCTTCTTACGTTCCAGAATCTCCTGGTAGCGAGTTGACAGCGGGTCGAGCAGGTAGTGCAAATACGCGTGCCGCACATCGAAAGTTCGCAGCTCCGGCGAGGGCGTGATCACGATGGTGTACGCGAAGCCATAACTGCGCGTCTGGATCTGGTTAGGCGCCGCCAGCAGCTCGATATAGATCTGAAAACGGCGGCCTCTGGCCCCGGAGGTTTGCTGCCGCAGGTAGGCGTTCACCTGGAGCACGGCCTCGGAAACGGGCTCGTGATACCGCTCGATGTATTGGTTGATAGCGGGTTGCGACCGGTTCCACAGGTCTTCGATATTGGCTTCCTTGTAGAAGACCGCGAGCAACGGTGAAAGCGCCTTCAAGGGCGCCACGTCCGGCGGGATTTCGACGTCACGCTGTTGGATGGCGAAGTCCGGCGGCCCTCCCGCGGTGAGCGCGAAGGAAATGTACTGGCTCAGCTCGGCGGTGTCGTTAGTCTTGCGGTGCCGGTCGAAGAAAGTCTTGATGGCTGGAAGTGAAGGGATGTTCCGCTTGGCCAGTTCCGCACGGATGGCGTCCCGCAGCGGATGATTATTCGGCGACGACAGGTCAGCCGCATAGCCGACGGCATTGATCGCGGCCATTACGGTGAAAAGCCCGGGGCTGGCGTCGAGCTGGCCTTCTTGAGACATGGCCGCGGGAACCGTCAGGGCCATTATCAGGAAGGCCGGAAACACAAACCGGTACAAGTAGATCCGCCTTGTAAGAAACAGTTTACCACCCGTGGTGTGGGTGCCGTAGGCTCCTGATTACAGCACGTGATAATACCCGCCGCGCTCGAGCACTTCGACCGGAATGCCGAACAGGCCGGTGAGCGTGGCGGCTTCGAGCACCTGGTGCTTGGGCCCGTCGCGATAGACGCGGCCGTCGCGGATCAGCACCACGCGCCGCATCTCCGGGATGATGTCCGGAAGGTGGTGCGTCACCATGACGATGCTGATTCCGTTGCGCGCCAGCTTGCGCAGGATTTCGCGCAGCTCGTGGGTGGCGTGCAGGTCCAGGCTGGAGGTGGGCTCGTCCAACACCAGCGCCTGGGGATCGTGCACCAGCGCGCGGGCGATCAGGATGCGGCGCGCCTCGCCGGATGACATTTCGTTGGTATTACGTTCCGCCAGGTGCGAGATTTCGAGCAGCTCCATCACCTCCCGCGCCTTCCGCTCCATTTCGGGCGCAACCTCGTGGTTGGGCCAGATCCCCACGCTGCCGAAGAAACCGGAAGGCACAATCTCGTACCCGGAGTAGTCGCGCGTGCACATCTGCATCCAGTCGTTGGAGACGATGCCGAGATGGTTGCGCAGATCGAACAGATGCCAGCGGTCGCGGCCGAGAATGCGCAGCGACCAGGGCTCGGCCTTGATCACCGGATACAGCTCGCGAGAAATCACTTTGATCAGCGTGGATTTTCCCGAGCCGTTGGGCCCGAGAATAGCGGCGTGCTCGCCTTGCGCGATGGAGAGCGTGACGCCGTCCAGCACCACCCGGCGGTCGCGCCTCACGGTGACGTTCTGAAAATCGATCAGGGGGATAGAGGATGTCAACCCTCTATCTTACGGTCTACAATGGGACCACATGTTTTCCCGCCGCTTCCACTGGGATTTCCGGACCAACCGCCTCACCCAGGCGCTGGAGGCCATGCGCCGGGACGGGGCGCGCATACTGGATCTCACCGAATCCAACCCTACGCGCGCCGGGCTGGCGTACCCGCCGGAAATTGTGCGCGCGTTCGACGACCCGCGCATGCTGGTCTACGAGCCTTTCCCCGCCGGCGCCGCCGAGGCCCGCCAAGCGGTAGCGTCTTACTACGAGGCGCGCGGCGAGCGCGTGGAAACGGGGCGCATCCTCCTGACGGCCAGCACCAGCGAAGCTTATGCCTGGCTCTTTAAGCTGCTGTGCGACGCCGGCGACCACGTGTTGGTTCCCCGGCCTTCGTACCCATTATTCGAGTTTCTGGCGAACCTGGAGTCCATCGAGGCGCGCCCATACCCGCTGGCCTACCATGGCGGCTGGGCCATCGATCTGGACGCCCTCACCGCCGCCGTTTCCGAGCGCACGCGCGCGGTGGTGCTGGTCAATCCCAACAATCCCACCGGCTCGTACGTGAAACGGGCGGAGCTGCAAACGCTTTCGCGGTTGTGCGCTCAGCGGCGGATCGCGCTGATTTCCGATGAGGTCTTCTCCGATTACGCGCTGGCGCCGGACCCCCAGCGCGTCAGCACGCTGGTGAATGTCGAGGACTGCCTGGCATTTTCCATGAGCGGGCTTTCCAAGATTGCCGGTCTGCCGCAGATGAAGCTGGGCTGGATAGTGACCAGCGGCCCGGCGAAGCTGCGGGCCGAAGCCATGGAGAAGCTGGAATGGATCGCCGACACGTATCTTTCCGTGAGCACACCAGTGGCGTGCGCGGCGGCGCGGCTGCTGGCCGCAGGGGAGTTGGTGCAACGCCAGATCCGCGAGCGGACGGCCGGCAACCTGGCGGTGGCGCGCGAGGTGCTTGCCGGATCGGCGGCCGGCAATCTGGCGGTGGAAGGCGGCTGGTACATCACGGTGCAGATGCCGCGAATCCGCAGCGAAGAAGATTGGGCTGTTGGACTACTTGCTCAAGAGAGCGTTCTGACGCAGCCGGGCTTCTTCTACGATTTTGAATCGGAAGCGTTTCTGATCATGAGCCTGCTGACGGCGACGGAGGCGTTCCGGGAGGGGATGGTGCGGCTGCGGCGTGCGGCAGAGTAGCGTTAGCCAACGCCGGCCGTTGTGAAAGGGCCGCCCCCTCTTACTGTGCACCAATGGTAATCGCAAACACGCCACCGCCTTGGGTGGCCGCGTAGACCGTGTTCGAGTCCCGTGCGTCCACCACTAAGGCGGTCACGCTGGCCGTCAACCCCGGACCCACGACGTTCCAGCTCGCCCCACCGTCCGAGCTCATGACCAGGTTAGTGCCAACCGCATACAACCTG
Organism: Bryobacterales bacterium; assembly: GCA_963768385.1. Taxonomy (GTDB): domain Bacteria; phylum Acidobacteriota; class Terriglobia; order Bryobacterales; family Bryobacteraceae; genus Fen-178. The sequence continues at coordinate 448,769 of CAVYHQ010000004.1, read as the reverse complement.
TTCGGGATCTTCGGGTCAAACGTCACGAGTCCCGAGGGCCAGTCCACCTTCACCCAGCTTTGCCCTCCGTCCGCGCTCTTGAAAATCCCCGGGCCAGGCTGGGCTTTCACCCTCTCCCAGTAATCTGAAGGGCAGACATCCCAAGAGCAATCAAATAGCGAAACCGCGACGTACAGCGTACCCGCGTTTTGCGGATCAATACTGACGAGCGCAACATCGAACAGCGCCGCGTCCCAGGCGGTATTCATCATGCTCCAGCTTCGTCCCCCGTCCGTGGTTCTGAATATCTGGCCGCCAGCGATCGGCCAACTCTCATATGTCGTGGCGTACAACGTGTTCGAGTTCTGAGGGTCCAACGCAAGAGTGTTGATATAGGGGGTAAAGGGCAGCCCCGAGTTGACTGCACTCCAGCTCGCTGCGCCATCCGTACTCTTGTAGACTCCGATAATGGTCTCCGCATACAGGGTGGCCGCGTTTTGCGGATCGACGATCAGCATGGAGATGCTTTGGCCGAACGATCCCGTGGAAACCCAACTCGCCCCCCCATTTGTGCTCTTGAAAACCGGGCAGCATGCCTGTCCGCCCGCGTCGATCGTGGCCGCATCCACCGCCGCATACACCAGGGCCGAAGTCTGTGGAGCCACGGCCAGAGCGTCCACCCTGTACTGCAGCCCGGTGTCTGCCCAGCTCGTTCCCGCATCCGTGCTCTTGAACAGTCCGCCGGGGTGGCCTCCTGTCTGCGTCACCGCAAACAGCGTACCCCGGTTTTGTGGGTCCACCGCAAGCGCGCTGACAGACGTGGCCGACAGACCTGAGTTCGACGGACTCCAGCTTGCCGCACCATCGGTGCTCTTGAACACCCCGGACGTTGTCCCTGCGTACAGCACGCTCAGGTTTTGCGAATCGATCGCCACGGAAATGGCACCACAGCAGCTTGTCAAACCGGCGCCGGCGGCGACCCACGTCGCGCCGCTATCCGTGCTCTTGTACAACTCGGTCGGTGATCCAGCAGCGTCGATGGTTGCGTACAGCGTGCCAGGATTTCCAGGGTCCATGACCAGCGTGTTCACCCAAAGCAGTCTGTTCGGCAGCCCTGAGTTCGACGCATTCCAGCTCAGTCCACCATCGGTGCTGATGACTATGCCCCTCGCAGTCCCCCCGTAGAGTGTGCTCGAATTCCTGGGGTCCACTACCAAGGCGGTAAGCCCCGCGACGACCCCGAAGTTGGGTGCATTGTAGCGTACCACGTCAGCCAAATACTGATCGGCCGTGATCACCGCGTCCCGGTTCCCGTCGGAAAAACAGGAGATCTGCTCGGGCCCCGGCGCCGGACGGCCCGTCACCAGCGTCAGGTAAAAGCCCCAGTCATCGCACGTGGCAGATTCAGAGCTGACCAGCTCAATGAGCTTCTCTCTCAACGGCGCGCTCCAGCTCCCTCCGCCATCGGTCGTCTTGAACAGGGTGATCCCCCCCATGGTGTACAAAGTCTTCGGGCTTTGCGGGTCGAGTGCGAGGAGAGGAGTCTGGAAATTTGCCGGCAGGCCTGAGTTCACCGCATTCCAACTGCTTCCATCGTCCGTGCTCATGGATACGCCGCTCCATCCATAGTAGAAGTAGGACTCACTCCCCAACTCCATCCCACTCACCGCATAGAGTGTGCTCGGGTTTTTGGGGTCAATCGCCAGAGTGCCGATCGGCGGAGCCGAGCTCAGCGCATTCCAACTCTGTCCGCTGTCCGTGCTCTTGAATAGACGACCGCCGTTATCGACTGCGTATACCGTGCTCGGGTCTTGCGGGTTCACCGCCACCAGCGGAGTAAAGCCTGGCCTCACCGAATTCCAGTTTGCTCCGGCGTCCGTGCTCCGGAACACCCCGCCCCCCGTCCCCGCGTAGACCGTCCCTGCGTTTTTCGGGCTAACCGCCAGCGCCGAGATGGCTCCTCCAACCGGCCCGTGGCTTGTCCACACGTTGTCCCCGGCGCGTATTACTCCTGACGCCCCCGCCAGAACCACAAACAGCATAATCCCAGAGTTCCTCATGATTCCCCCCCCCGGGGATTGCCCTCAGTCTAAAATTATACACCCAATCCCTCACTCCCAGCCCCAAAAACCAGCAAGATGCAGCCAGAGCGCAGCGTAAGTCTGCCGGGAGCCGAATGCCATCCTTGGCACCTCGTAGAACTTTATGTCGGGATGTTCGCAGCGTCCTCCCGCCTGGGCGCCAGCTTTTGCCGAGGCTGCGCTGCGCTATTTATGGCTGCGGCCCGCTCACTGACTACCTCGGAAACAGCTCCCTGTGGTTGGCAAACGGGTTACCGTAAACTATCGAGATCCAGTTGGCCGATGGGAAGCGCCGGGGTGCCACCCCTTAAGTGAACCGTATTGTCCTTTAGCGGCCAAGGGGCTGTCTTGGAACGCGCGTGTCAGTCACCGGTAGCCGTGCTTCCGCATGAGGTCCTTCACGGCGCCGATGGGAAGAGCCTCGATGGTACTGCCGCCGAAGCCGGTGGTCGTAGTGGCCTTGAAAAGGGAGTTGTAAATGGCCTCTTCGGTGGCTTCCACCGTGGCTTCAAACAGCGGTGATATGTCATCGTCGGGGAAAGCCGTGGGCGTTGCCACTGAAAAAGCAATCGCGTACTCGCCGCTTCCGTTGCTGGCGGGAGATCCCGTGCGCGCGACGCCGAGCATGGCTCGTTTGGCCATGCGCTTGAGCTGCCGCGAATCCAGAGGCGCGTCGGTGGCGACTACGGCCATGCACGAGCCGTCGCCGTTCCGCCCGGAGAACATGTGCCGGTTCAGCTCCTTCCCCACCGGCAAGCCATCGATGGTCAGCACGCCGCCGAAGTTGGTCTGCACGAGCACGCCCACCGAGTATTTGACCGCGCCCACGGCGGCCACTCGCGAAGAGGTCCCGATGCCTCCCTTGAAGCCGAAGGCTACGGTTCCGGTGCCGGCTCCCACCGAGCCCTCTTCGACCACGCCGCCGGCGGCCCTGGCCAGCGCTTCTATTACGTGGCTCTTCTGAACATGCATGCCGCGGATGTCGTTCAGAGTGCCGTCGTTGGTTTCGCCCACCACCACGTTCACCGAACGCACGTTCTCGTTTCCCTTTTGGCCGAGCACGTACTCCGCAAGGGCCTCGGCTACGCGCCACACGCAAAGCGTGTTGGTGAGGACGATGGGGGACTCGATGACGCCCAATTCATCGATCTGCGTGCTGCCGATCAGCTTTCCGAAACCGTTTCCGGCGTAAACCGCCGCCGGCACTTTGTGCTGGAAGATGTTCCCGTCATGGGGAAGGATGGCGGTGACGCCGGTCCGTACGCTATCGCCGATTCGCAGAGTGACCTGGCCGACCTTGACGCCCGCGACGTCGGTGATGGCATTGAGCCTGCCGGTTGCCAAGACACCCGGCTGAATGCCGAGATCGCGCGCGCGGACCCGCGGCTCGGAAGCCTGCTGGGCGGGCGCGGCGAGAACCAAAACGAGCAGCGCGATCGGAACTCGGATCTTCATGGTCTAAGCATAGACTATGCGAAGGGCCGCGATCCAGTGCGGTGAGGGCCTGCGTTCTGCTGCTACCGCGGGTCAGGGCGCGGCCGGTAAAGCTGCTTTCGGAACCGTCCGTTATTGATACAGGACTGAGCCACCGGTCACGAAAGTGTACGAGAAAACACTGGGGATGTTCGAGCCGTCCTTCTTTAGGGGAGCGGTGAAGTTGACGGGCGTGACGCCGGACGTCACGTCCAGGGCACCGGAAGCCGTACCGGCACTGACCTGCGCGGCGGTGATGCTCGGCAGCAGGGTGAGAACCGAAGCGGGCACGGTAAACGTCTTCTGGCCGGCCGTGGTCGTGCAGATGAATTCGGTCGCGTTGGTGATCGCGTTAGCCCCCGTGCCGCTGACGCTGCCGGAATAGCCGATGATGTCCACTGGATCCGACGCATTGCCGCCCGTCCAGTTGAGCGTCAATCCCGCACTTTCCGTGACCGTAGTGGGCAATGGGTTGTTGAGGCTGAGCGGCGGGCCGAGCGTGATCGAAGTGTTAAACGGTCCCACGTCGTTGCCGCCGGCTCCAGCCAAGGTGTACGTTCCCGCCAGGATCGAGCCGCTGGGCTGGCCCGGGATAGTGATGCCTTCCGTGCCGATCGTGTAGCTGTAGGTGTTGCTGGTTTCCGTGAGCTTCTGCTGGTTCAGGTTCGTACCGAAGGGTCCGGTGAGGGTGACCGTGCCCGCGTCGAAGGTCGTTACATGGGATGCCGCCGTCGTCGTGCTGGTGATCATGGCATGAACCACCGTGCAGCTCCCGATAGTGGTCACGGTGACGTTTTGCGTGCCTGACAAGGACAATTGGAAGCCGGTGACCTGGCTGAAGGATCCGCCGATGGAGTCAAGTTTCTCGGTGCCAATGGAAGGCACGGTTGCCACGATCTGCGAGAGCGCAAAACCGCCGGAGGTGATGGCGCCGCCCTGATCGAGGCTCTGCAACTGCTGGGTGGTATAACCGGGCTGGACGCAGGCGGTGGCGCTGGTGCTCGGAGCGATGGAGATAGTCGTGACCGCGCTCAGGACGCCGTTCACGGAAATCTGCAAGGTCGTGGCGCAGCCGGTCGGAATGTTGCTCGGCAGAGTGAAATTGATCTGATCTTCCCCGGCGTAACCGGCGCGGCCGGCGAAGGCCACCGGGATGGAGACGCCGCCCACGATGGCTGTGATGGGTTCAGAAGTGCTGAAGTCGTGGTAGATGCCAGCCGCATTATCCGCCGCCGCGTAGGGTCCGATCCCGGTTCCCCAGGCGATCAAAACTTGTCCCGGCTTGGCGGGAGAACTCAGGGCTCCGTTGTAAGTGCCCGTGGTCAGGCGATTCCAATCTGTTTCCGACGACGAAACGTAGTTCTGCACCACGGCCAGACCGGTGCCGCTCTGATCCTGCGTGAACAGGGCCGGTTTGCTGCCACCACTTTGGTTGCAACCGGGGAGCTGACCGTACCGTTGGTGACGGTCACGAGGTAGTTGCCGACCGGGACGGTGGAAGGCAGGAGGCAGTTAATCTGGCCGGTGCCGATGTAGATCAGATACACGTCGGTACCGGCTCCGCCCGCGGCGGGCGTGACGGTGACTTTGACGCCGCCCTGGGAGGTGGGACGCGGAAAGTTAGTGAGTCCGATGTTTGAGGGGGCGAGGTTCGAGCCCCAGACAGTGAAGAAGGCGCCCTGCGCAATGTTGGCCGTGTAGCTGGCCCCGTCCGTCACTGAGGCAATGGTCGGCACCGGAGTGGTCGTGCCGCCGCCACCGGTATTGACCGCGCCGGAAATCGAGAAACTGAGCGTGGCGCCGGAAAGCAGGGAGCCCGTAACCGCGCCTGACGCCGTTAAGGTCGAGCTGGTATAGCCGGCATAGCTGCCGGTTCCGCCCGTGATCGTGGCCGAGGCGCTGACCGGACCGGAACTTACCAGCACTGTCTCCGGGAAGGTCATGGTGCCGGTGATCGTGCCGTGGCCAAGCGTCACCGTGAACGGAACGGTCAGGTTGCCTCCGCTGATATTGTTGAGAGAACTGCTCGCGCTGAACGTGCCCGTATCGGGCGAACTGCCGGCCGGCGTCAGGGTGGCAGGCCCGGAAAACACGCTGGTCCCCGATATGGTGACGGAGGCATTCGTCACGGTAAATGTGAAGTCCCGGTTATTGACCGTGGCGGAAATCGAGAAGCTGAGCAACCCGCCGGAAAGCACCGAGCCCGTAGTAAGCGCTGACGCCGTTACGGTCGAGCTGGTATAGCCGGCATACCTGCCGGTTCCGCCCGTGAACGCGGCCGAGCCGCTGACCGGACCGGAACTTACCAGCACTGTCTCCGGGAAGGTCATGTTACCGGTGATCGTGCCGTAGCCAAGCGTGGTCGTGAACGGAACGGTCACGTTGCCTCCGCTGATATTGGTGAGCGAACCGCTCGCGCTGAAGGTTCCGGTGTCGGGCGAAACGCCGCTCACCGTCAGCTCGGCAGGCCCGGAAACGGACACGCGGGTCTCCGATGCGGTTACGGAGGCACTCGTCAAATGGGGAAGGATGGCGGTGACACCGCTTCGTCCGAGCATACTACGCCAAGTGACTTGACAAATCATGATATGTCATGATAGACCAAAGATTGTACAAGGAGATTTATGTCCCAAACCCGCGAGAAATTCGCCACCCAGGTTAATTCCGAAATCCTGACGGCGGTGCGCACTCTCGCGCGGAAGGAAGGCCGACAGCTTCAGGCGCTCCTGGACGAGGCCCTCGCCGATCTGATCGAGAAGCGCAAGAACGCCAAGCCACGCCCGCACGTCATGGGCGCGTACCTCGCCAGCCACGAAAAATACGGCCCCCTTTACAAGAAGCTCGCTGAATGACCGACTACCTCACCATGGCCGAAGTGCTGGCCATTCATGCCGACCAGATCGAACGGTACGGCGGAGGGCAGGGCGTCAGGGACCACGGCCTGCTAGAGGCCGCGCTCTACCGGCCACAGACCGGGTATTACATCGACCTGATCGAGGAAGCCGCCGCGCTCTGGGAGAGCCTGGCGCAAAACCATCCTTTCATCGACGGCAACAAGAGGACGGCCTTCGCCGCCACGTATACTTTTCTCGCCATCAACGGCGCGCGTTTGACAGCCGACGCCCAGGAGACCTACGTTTTCATTGCCAGCCTCTGCGAGGCAAACCAGTTCAGCTTCGACAAGCTTGTCCCGTGGCTGCGCGACCACGTGAAATCGGCATAGACCAAGAGAGACAGACGACCAAAGGCGATCGTCTGTCCCACCCTGCCCTTAGAAGTTAAACCGCAGCGCCAACTGGAACTGCCGGTTGGTTCCGGAACCGACGGTGTTCGATACCGTCTGGGTCAGCGCGCCCCATCCGCCGCCAGCCGCCGAGGAGGTATAGGGTTGGCCGGGCTGAAGCGTGGCCTGCGCATCGGCCAGTCTCACTTGAGCGCCGCTCACCGTGGCGTAATTGGGAACCTGGTACACCGGACTGTTCAAAACATTGAAACACTCCGCCCGGAACTCGACGTTCATCATTTCCGCAACCTGGAACTTCTTGGACAAAGTCAGGTCGAGCTGGCTGATACCCGGGCCACGCAGGGCGTTCCGTGCCAGATTGCCATAGGTGCCGGGCTTCGGCATTGTGAAAGCCGCCGGATTGAGATAATTCCAGCCCTGGCCGTGCAGGTAAGGATCGACTCCCAGTATCAGGTCGGGCCTTTGGACATTGCGGCTCTGCCCTCCTCCGGGAACGTTGATGATGGGCGTAGTCAGGACCGTGCCGTCCGAGGCAACAGCCGGACTGGTGGTTATGACTCCGGTTTGGTTGTTGCGGTACACGACCGTCGAATTCCTGGCAATTTCCACATCGATGGGCAGACCGGTCCGGGCATTGAACATCGTCCCGAACTGCCATCCGCCGAGAAGCGTCTTCGCCAGTCCATTGGCGCTGGAACCGGTTTTCGCGCCTTGCCCGTACGGCAACTGATAGAGCATGTTCAGGCTGAAGCTCTGGCGCACATCGGAGATGTTGTCGCCGTATTCCGACGCAAAACTGTAGTTATTCTCGCCGCTGCGAGCATCCTTGGACCCGTCGGTATTCCCCATGCTGTGACTCCAGACATACTGAGTGCCGAACGTCATCCCGCGAGAGAAATGGCGATTGATCCCAATCTGCAAGCCGTTATAGTGGTCGTTACCGCCGCTAGTCTTGGTATCGATTTCCGCGAAACGGTTGGTCACCGTAAGTCCGTTGACCACGCTGAATTCCCGCACGATCGTCGCCGCCCCGGTGGTGGGATTCATCACGAAGCCCGTGATGCGGTTTGTGATGCTCCGCAAGAACAGGTTGCGTCCCTGGCTTCCCACGTACGCCGCGGTCAGCACGGTGTTGCCGGGCAGTTGCTGCTGGACAGACGCGGAATATTGCAGAATCTGCTCCGGGATCTTGTACCCCGGGAGATAAGCCCGAGGCTGGAATTGCAGATTCGGATCGTTGATTCCCGCCGAAAGAATGGTCGGGATGTCCGCCGGGAAGGTCAGCAGCGAACCGCTGGTGATGGTCCGGTTGATGCGGTCGTTCTGGGGCGGCTGAGTTTGACCCTCGCCCAGGCCCGGACCATAATAGTAACCGGCGCCGACCCGGAGCACCGTCTTGCCGGCCGACTTCTCGGGCGACCAGCTCAATCCAAGCCGCGGGCCGAAGTTGGTGGTCTTCATCTTGTACCAGTCGCCCGTGAAGTTCGGAATCAGGGTGCCTGTCGGAACGTCGAACCAAAGGACCTTATTGTTGTCCTCGTGCAGCGGGCTGTAGTATTCGTAACGCAAGCCGTAGCTCATCGTAAAATTGGGGCGGATCTTCCATTCATCCTGCACGTAACCGATATAGAAGGTCTGGCGCATATGGAAGTACCCGCCTTTGTTGGTCCATGGGCTCACGTCGTTGGTATTGCCGTTAATGGCGATCTGCGAGGGAGTGTCGGCCAAGAACCCTTGAATACTGGGGAAGGTGTAGGTAATGCCGCCTAGAATCGCATTCTCGATTCGCAGCGGCCGGATCTCAACGCCCGCCTTGAAACTATGGTTTCCATGAATCCAGTTGACGCTGTCGATGAACGACAGCGAGTAGTTTGTATACGGCGCGGATTTGCCGTTGAACGCGGTAGAGATCCTGAGAAGGCCCGTCGGCAAAGCGTATCCCGGCGTGCCATCCAATGAAGTCGTACCGTTGAGAGCGAGGCTGAGACCATCCAGATTCACTCCGGGTACTACCGGAGCCAGTCCGCTCACGCGGGTCTTCGACGCGTTGACCCCGAACTTGGCTTCGTTGACCAGGGTCGACGAAATTATGCGGGTGTAGTTTAGAACGGCATTCTGGGGCACGATGGTCTCGTAAGTGCCGCTGCCGGCGGAGTTGAGCGGCAGAATTCCGTAACCCTGGTCCCGGTTATAACGCATGTAGATCTTGTCTTTGTCGGTGGCCAGGTAATCGAACCGGATATTGCCCGAATACTCGTCGATTGTGCCGGCCTCGCGAACGTTGTCGTGGTCATAGAAGGGATTCGATGACGACGAGACACCGAGCGGGAAAGCCGCAATCAGCGGCCGCATTGCCGGATTGATACAGGTCACGGCGGTAGCGGAAGGAGTCTGTCCGGGCGCGCAATCGGGAGCCGAGCGAACCGCGCGGCTGAGTGTGTTTTCGACGAACGGCACGGCGCTCCTCTGCGCCATGGCTTCCACGCCCGCGAAGAAGAACATCTTGTCCTTGACGACCGGACCGCCTACCGACCCCCCGAACTGATTCAGACGCAAGACCGACGGGCTGGCGCCATCAAACTCGTTGCGCGCGTCCAGCGCATCGTTGCGGAAATACTCGAATACGCCGCCGTGGACGGCGTTGCTGCCGCTCTTCGTTACGATGCTGATCTGGCCCCCGCTGCCGGTGCCGAATTCGGCGGGATAGTTGCTCGCGTCCACGCGAAACTCTTGCACGTTCTCCATGCTGGCCTGCAACCGGAAGACGCTGTTGATCTCACCACCGATGTTGCTGGGATTGTTGGTGACGATACCGCCGGCTTCAATTCCGTCATACCGCAACGCGTTCTGCTCGAAGGAGCGGCCGTTGAAGCGCACGTCGTCGAAGGTGCCGGGTCCGAAGTTGACTGCGCCCGGCGTCATCATATAGAGCTGCGAAATCTGGCGGCCGTTGATGGGAAGTTCAGCGACTTCCCGCTCGCTGACGTTGCCGCCGACGGCGGCCGAGCTGGTATCGATGACGGTCAGCGCGCCGCCGGATACGATCACTTCGGTGTTGACCGTCGATGGCTGAAGGGTCACGTTCAGCGTCCGCTCCTGGCCCACTTGCAGACTGATGCCGGTATACTCCGCCGGCGCCATACCGTTGGCTTCGACCGTGACGGTAAACCGGGAGGGAGAAAGTTGCGCGACAAAGTACACACCCTTCTCGTTGGCCACAGCCTTGTGGATGCGGCCGGTATTCTCGTTCTTCACTGTCACCGTGGCCGCGGGGATTACGGCACCAGAAGCGTCGGTAATCGTGCCGGCGATGCGGCCCACGTCATTCTGACCATGGACCATGGGGATCAACACGGCCCCTAGAAGGATAAGATGCAAAATTCGGGTTGTCATTCCGCTCCAAGGTAACGGACCGACGTTACAAAGGTGTGAATGTTTGGTGAAAAATCGGATGAGGCACACCGATTTCGGGGAATCGAGTCACCCGGCGTGCGTTTCGGATTCTTCCGTGCGCGCGAGCTCGCCGGCGTAACGCTTCAAATCCGCTGGCAGGATGGTGACGAGAACCTTCTCCATGTCCTCGCCAGTCTCCACCGCGTGCAGCAGATGCATGGCCGCCAGGCGCGCGCACCAGGGGTCGTCCATGCTGCGGCCGATCTCGCGGCTCACTTCGAGGAGGCTGGCATGTGGGAGTGCGATGGTCTTTTCGGTCCGCGCCCCGTTCTCATCGGTCAGAATGAACTTCACATCCACCGTGTCGGCCATCCGCAGCGAGATGGCGGTTTGCAGCCATTTGAACATCACCTGGAACTTGCGGCCGAAAGGGTCCGGTCCGGCTTCGAACTCACGGAAACTGAGCATCTATGGCTATCTTACAATGGGTGAAGATGCTGATTGCCGAACTGATTGCACCGCGCGAATTGCGCTTGACGGAACACGAGATCGAAGAGCCCGGGCCGGGCGAGGTGCAGGTGCGGGTGAAAGCCGTGGGCCTGTGCGGCTCGGACCTCCACTCTTATCTGGAGGGCGGGGTCGGTGACATGGCGAACCAGTACCCTATGGTGCTGGGCCACGAGCCTGCGGGCATGGTGGTGAAGACGGGGGCCGGCGTGACCGGCTGGTCGCCCGGCGACCGCGCCGCGCTCGAACCCGCCCTCTACTGTTACCATTGCGAATTCTGCCGCACCGGCCGCCACAATATCTGCGCCAACATCCGGTTCCTGAGCAATTCGGGATATCCAGGTTTCTTCCGCGAGTTCGTGAATCTGCCGGTCTCCAACCTGCTTCCCATTCCGCAGGGCCTCTCGTTCGAGGTTGCCTCGATGTTCGAGCCTCTGGCGGTGACCATGCATTCCATGAAATTTGCGGCGATTCAGCTTGGGGAGACGGTGGCGGTGTTCGGGGCGGGGCCGATCGGGTTGCTGACGCTAGCCTGCCTGAAGGTGACAGGCGCGGGCCGTATCTGGGCCATCGAACCTTTGGCGCACCGGCGCGAGATGGCCAGGCGGATGGGCGCCGACGTGGCGCTCGATCCCGGCGAAATCGACGTGGTGCGGCAGATTCGAGCCGATACCGGCGACCACGGGGTGGATTGTGTGATCGACTGCGCCGCCAAGGAGCACACCACCAACTGGGCGATTCGAGCGGTACGCAACGGCGGTCGCCTGGTCCTAACCGGCATTCATTCCGGTGTGATGGTGCCGTTCGAAGTCTCGCCTATGCGGCGCAAGGAGCTGGCGATCTTCAACGTGCGCCGCTCGGCTCACGAATTGGGGGCCGCGCTGGAGTTGCTGGCGCGCCGTACCGAGTGGTTCGCCCCTTTGGTGACGCACACGCGCCCGCTGGAGCGGATCGCGCAAGCGTTTTCCATCAACGAGCAATACGCCGACGGCGTGGGCAAGATGGTGGTGGTGTAGAAAGCTACTGGAGCACCTGAAGTTTCAGGTTCCGAAAAGTGACCTCGTACCCTTCGGCCTCCAGGCCGATGTAGCCTCGGAGCAGGCCGCAATTAGGCAACTCGTTGACGATGGCCCCGTTGACCCCGAGGGTCATGTGGCTGCCTTGCGCGCGGATCTCGTAATGGTTCCACTCGCCCGCCGGCTTGACCCGGTTCTCTTTCATTTCCTTGCTCAGATTGAAACGCTGGATCACGCCATCGACGATGTTGTTTCCGAAAAGGTAACCGCCACGGAGGCCGGTCTGCGCCTGGTACCAGATTTCACCGTACTCGGACAGGCGGGCGAAGACGCCGCTGTTGTAGCGCGTTTCCGCTGCGCCGCGCGGGGTGAAGCGCCAATCCACCTCGAAGCTGAAGTCGCCCAGTTCCTTGTCGTAGCGGAGCAATTCATGCCCGCCGTCGCCGGTACAGATGAGGGCGTGCTGGGCGGGGTCCACGCGCCATTGCATCTTGGGCTTGAGGCCGTCGATTGGGGGAATGGGGATACGGGTCCAGCCGTGCAGACCCTCGTCGGGCAGCAAGTCCACGGGTCCCGCGGATTGGCCGGACGCCGCACCGGTGGCGAGCATGGCGGCCACCCCGGTGAAAGCTGAAGCGATCGCAAAGTAAATGCGCCAACGTGTCATCACAAGCCCAGTGTAACCGACGCGGGCCATGCGCGGGCGGCGGTGTTCCGAGACTGATACAATCTCCTCCATGCGGATACCCACTCTCATTCTGGCTGTGGCCTGCGCCGCGACTCTGGCCGGCGCTCAGGGACGAGGGTCCACCGCCGCCCAGGGAGGCCGCGGAGGTACGTCTGCTTCTCCGCCTGCCGCGACGGGCGCATCGGCCGAGCGCGCCGCCTTCATCCGCGAGAACTACTCGAAGTTCGAGTACCGCATCGCCATGCGCGACGGAATCAAGCTGTTCACGTCGGTCTACGTCCCCAAGGACGTTTTCTCGGACGGCAAGACGTATCCCATCCTCATGCAGCGGACGGGCTACAACGTCGCGCCGTACGGCATCGACATATACCGCGCCACTCTCGGTCCCTCGGAGCTGTTCGAGCGGGAGAAGTTCATCTTCGTCTACCAGGACGTGCGCGGCCGGTTCATGAGCGAAGGCGACTTCGTCACCATACGCCCGCACAAGCCCGTGAAAAACGGGCCCCAGGACACGGACGAAAGCACCGACACCTACGACACCATCGACTGGTTGGTGAAACACGCGCCCGGCAACACGGGCAAAGTGGGGATGTGGGGTGTCTCGCAGCCGGGGTTCTACGCCACGGCGGGGATGATCGACGCGCATCCGGCGCTGGTGGCGGTGTCGCCGCAGGCGCCCGTCACCGATTACTACATGGGTGACGACGTTTACCATAACGGCGCGTTCATGCTGGCGCACCGCTTCGGCTTCTACATGGGGTTCCGCAATCGCGAGGGCGCTCCCGCGCCGCCTCCGCGCACGCTGCCGTTCGACTACGGCACGCCCGACGGCTACGACTTCTTTCTCAACATGGGTCCGCTGGCCAACGCCGACGAAAAGTATTTCAAGCATCACCAGCCCATGTGGGACATGAACATCGGCCACACCACCTACGACGAGGTGTGGCAATCGCGCGCCATCTGGAAATACCTGACGGCCATCAAGCCGGCGGTCATGCTGGTGGGCGGCTGGTACGACACCGAAGATCCGCAAGGCCTGCTGCGCCAGTTCGATTTCATGGAGAAGAACACGCCGCCAGCGGTCATGCTGGTGATGGGCCCTTGGAACCATGGCGGCTTTTCGCGCGGCGACGGCGACCGGCTGGGCAACGTCAACTTCGCCTCCAAGACGGCCCAATATTATCGCGAGCAAATCGAGTTCCCGTTTTTCCTCCACTACCTGAAGGGCCGCGGCGACGGCAAGTTCCCCAAGGCGTGGGTCTTTCAAACGGGCATAAACCAGTGGCGCCGCTTCGACGCGTGGCCGCCGCGCGAGGCGCAGGCCACCGACCTGTTCCTGGATGCCAAGGGCAAGCTCGTGTGGAGCCGGCCGGCGGAGCCGGGTTTCGAAGAGTATCTGTCGGACCCCAACAAGCCGGTGCCGTACGTCGGCCGTATCGTTCAGGGGGTCCTCAACACGTACATGACCGAGGACCAGCGGTTCGCCGCGATGCGTCCCGACGTGCTGGTGTTCAAGACCGAGCCGCTGGACCACGACGTCTCGGTGTTCGGGCCCATCGGGGTCAACCTCAAAGTCTCGACCACCGGGACGGACTCCGATTTCGACGTGAAGGTGATCGACGTTTTCCCGGGCGATTATCCGGACTACAACAACCCGGCGCCGGGCCCACCGGGCACCCCTGCGCCCGGTGCGCCGCCGGCGGCAGCGGCGAGCAGCGCGCCCATGGGCGGATACCAGGAACTGATTCGCGGCGAGCCTTTCCGCGGCAAGTTCCGGAAGAGCTTCGAGAAGCCTGTGCCGTTCGCGCCCAACCAGCCGGAGCGGATTACGTTCTTTTTGCCGGATATCGCGCATACCTGGCGGCAGGGCCATCGAATCATGGTGCAGATCCAGAGCTCGTGGTTTCCGCTGACGGACCGGAATCCGCAGAAGTTCGTGGAGATCCCCAAGGCGCTCTCGACCGATTTCCAGAAGGCCTTCGAGCGCGTGTACTGCGGCGGCGCAGACGGTTCGCGGATTCAGTTGCGCGTGGAGTAGGCGCAAACTGGGGCCAGACTTCGAATTTCGCCGCCTTTCGCGAAATTCGCTGTCTGTCCCCGGTTTGCCCGGCGCCGGGGTTATACTGCTTGAGAAGGAGAACTCCGATGTCCAGGTCCTTTTTTGCCCTTTTGCTCGTTCCCGCAGGGCTGTTCGCCCAGGATCTTAAGCCCGTTGCCCTGCCGGCGCCGCAGACCAGCGGAGGCAAGCCGCTGATGCAGGCCCTCAAAGAACGGAAATCGACGCGCGAATTCAGCCCCGAAAAGCTCGCGCCGCAGGTGCTTTCGAATTTGTTGTGGGCCGGATGGGGGATCAACCGCGAGGACGGCCACCGCACCGCGCCCTCGTCGTCGGACCGGAAGGAAATCGAGATCTACGCGGTCACGGCGGATGGCGCCTACGTATACGACGCCAAGGCCAACGCCCTCAAGCCGGTGGTGAGCGGCGATCTCCGCAAGCTCACTGGGTCGCAGCCGTTTGTCGGAGAAGCGCCGCTGAACCTGGTTTACGTGGCTGACTTCTCCAAAATGGGAAACGCGGACGAGAACGCCAAGACCGCCACTGCCAACGCCAATACCGGGTTTATCGCTCAGAACGTGTACCTGTTCTGCGCATCCGAAGGCCTCGGCGCGGTAGTGCGCGGCTCGGTGCCCCGTGCCGATCTGAGCAAGGCCCTGAACCTGCGGCCGGACCAGCGGATCACGCTGGCGCAGACGGTGGGATATATCAAGAAGTAGGCGGCGCGTGCGGCGCTGACGGGGACACAGGGCCCAGCGCTGCTGCGCGGGAGGGCGTTCGAGTGCTCGCGGCAGTTTTCCGGTCTTTCTGGGGAGTTCAGCGCAAATCCCTCCCGACCCCCTGAGGTTACGGGCGGATTGCGGTCCGAGAGCGGGTTCTCCAATCCAGCGACGCACGGTGATAAGATTGGCGTTTCTCGGCGATCATGGCAAAGAGCAAACCAGGAGCGATCCACCAGCGCATCGTCGAAGTGATGAAACGGTTCCCAGACGGCATCTCTGGTGGTCAGATCCGGCACGAACTCGAAAGGGAAGGGTTACAGCCCGAAGATCAGACCCACCTGGACCGCCGCAAACGTGACCTCAAGAAGTGGTTTATCATCAGGACCGTCGAATCCACACAGGTAGTAAACGGCAAGGCGCGAAAGGTCACGCTCTACAAATACGCCGGGAAGCGGAAGGACATCACCGACGAAGGCGGCATTAACATCCGATTGAGGGCTGAGGTTCCTTATAACGCTCATGGCCGCTGTCGGATCTGTAGGAAGACGATTGCTGGAGACGGCATCAAACTCGTGGTCGGGCACAAGAAACCCCGAGCACGGGGCGGAACGAACGACCGGGAGAACCTGCGGGCAATTTGCGTCCCATGCAATGCGCAGATTTTGAGGGATTCGGATCACTGTTCCGAACTACGACGATAGATCTGATCGGCATCACCTGGGAATCCGCAGATGCTTTTGCTCTTCGGTCATGACGAAACCTCTAGCCGAGCGAGGACAACCCGCTGATCGTGACCTTCACTCGAAGGGCACTTGATCGCGACATTGCGCAGCGGAGTTCGGACTGCGCGGAGAAGTCTTTCCGGGTCGGCCACGCGATCAGGCACCCGCGAAGAGCCAATTGCTCGGATCGGAGAATCTCGGGTTCAGGCCACCATACTGCCGGTGAGTCGGAACACTCCGGTGCAGTGGTGGAGAAGCATCGTTGGTCAAACCGAAGCCACCTGAGCGATGGGCCGCTTGGCATGCAGCGGCGCATATGCCAAGGATAGCCGGAGGAATCCACTTCAACAAAGTGTTCTTTTAAGGAACACTCGATGCCCGTTCCTTCTGCTACACAGAATGGGAATGGTGGTTAAGTCCGTCAAGCGGCTATCGCGAAACATTATTGGGAAGCGGGTCAGGGAAGCCAGGCACCGGTTCGATCCACCGCTGACCCAGGATCAATTGGCGGGGAGGCTGGCGGGCAAGGGAATCCAGCTAGACAGGGTGGCCTTGGCGAAAGTCGAAGGTGGCCTCCGTTCGGCATTCGACTTTGAAGTGAAGGGCTTGGCCGCGGTCCTGAAGGTTGACGCCAATTGGCTATTGGGAATCGATGCGAGTACGCCGCCGAGCCGGAATAGAACAACGCAGCGCGGCAAGGCCCGTGCATGAGCTTCCGAGCATCAGCCTGTCTGCGGACGGCAACCTCGCGGGCCAAATCCGATGTGGCTAATAAGCTCGTCAGCATGTTTCTTCACGACCTCAGCCGCAAGATATGCGCTTCGCTCGGACTCAGTATTACAGACGCACAATACGCTGAGGCTGTGGAGGCTGCATTCGGGAATAATTGCTGCTACTGTTACCAACCATTAGAAAGGGATCGGACCTCGGTTGAACATCTTGAGGGCATGAACCGGTTCCGTTTGGGACTACATATTCCGGGGAATGTGATTCTCGCATGCAAGCGATGCAATGGAGAAAAGCGCCGCGACGACCAACAGGATCAACTCACGCTGGCGGAATGCGGCTGGGAATCTTTTCTCTCGCACGACTCAACGCGTTGTGGGGCCGCCTGCAATACCTGCCATTACTGGAGGACGGTTTGGCCAGACCCAACGGAACTGGCGGAGGGCATGAAGAACGCCCGGCGGAAGATTGCGGCCTTTCGCAGCCAGTATCCCGCATCGTTGCAGTGGAGTCGCGGCGCCCGAACCTTTCTGAGGCAGACGGTTGACTCGCTTTATCGTGGTTGTCAGGAGTTCGCAGCAAGTCAGATCAGAAAGACCGTTGACGAAGCCTTCCGCAGCCTCAGCGAGGATGTTGGCCGACTCGCGGCTCCGTAGGTTTTCAGCGAAGCTGAGTGCCGCAGGCCAATGCCTCGCGTGCCAATCGCCGCCGCGCCGCTTCTAGAGTCGGGGACAGGGGGCAGGGCAAGTCGCCCGTTATCAGGTCCACCCTGAAAAGCGTTGTCAATCCGCTCACGGACCGGCATTCTTGCTCACGCCGCTTCCCATCTCCGGCGAACCACGGACTATCACCCATCCCGGGGAATAGCACTGGGGCGTTCTCAACGCGAAAGCTTCACAGCGACTCTCATCGGCCCTCTGCAATGCCGGAGGAATGTTCTGCCACCGCGATTGGGCAGGAAAGGTGCAGCCGCCCGAAACCACCGACGTAAACCGGCTCTTGATCAAAAACGGGGGCAGACCGTAATCCTAGGATTGGTAAAACAATCTTGGGAGATAACGTTTTGACCGAATCCGCGATGATCTTGGGCCTGCCCGATCTCCAGATTACCGACATTCAGCCCCAAGGGGGAATGATGAGGATTTCGGCCCGGTATACCGGGCCGAAGTCCTGTGCGCACTGCGGCGGCGTCCGATTGCGCAACAAAGGCTGGGTCCGCCGGTCGATCCGCCACGAAGACTGGGGCCTGCGCCATTGCCTGCTGGAGGTCCAGGTCCCCAAGTCGAAATGTCTCGGCTGCGGGCGGCGCTCCCGCCAACTGCTGCCCGGCATCCTGCGCTGCCAGCGTGCCAGCGAGGCGTTCCAGAAGGCCATCTACCAGCAGCATCTGGAGGGCATCAACCGCAGTCGTCTGGGCCGCAGAGAAGGCATCGGCGCCGCCACTGTCGAGCGCTATTTCCGCCGCGGCCTCCAGCGCCAATTCGCCCAGTGGCATCCGCCCCGCTGCCCGCAGTTTCTGGGCATCGACGAGCACTTCTTCACCCGACGGAAGGGCTACGCCACCACCCTGTGCGACCTGAAGAACCACAAGGTCTACGACGTGGTTCTGGGACGCTCAGAGACCGCCCTGGAGGCCTATTTTCAACGGTTGGAAGGCAAAGAAGATGTCCTGCTGGTGTGCATGGACCTGTCCTCTCCCTACCGCGCCTTGGTCCGCCGATTCTTCCCCAACGCGCGCATTGTGGCCGACCGCTTTCATGTCATTCGCATTGTCAACCACCACTTCCTGGCCTGTTGGCGGGACATAGACCCGACCGGCAGCAGGAACCGCGGTCTGCTCTCGCTCATGCGCCGCCATCGCCACAACCTCAACCCCGTTCAGCAGGAGAAGCTCAGCGCCTACTGGCTCGCCTATCCCGCCCTGGAGGTGATCTACCGCTTCAAACAGCGCCTCTGCTATCTGCTGTTGAAAAAGCATCGCAACCGCAAGCAATGCGAGGCCTTGGTCCCCCGGTTTCTCGGCGCGGTGTACCAACTGCGCCAAGCCGGCCTGGCGCAGTTGGTACAGCTCGGGGAAACCCTAAACAGTTGGGCCGAGGAGATCGTCGCCATGTGGCGCTTCACCCGCAACAACGGGATCACCGAGGGATTCCACAACAAAATGGAGTTGATCAGCCGACAAGCTTATGGTTTCCGCAACTTCGAAAACTACAGACTTCGAGTGAAAGTGTTATGTTCTTAGAAAGGTTTGGGATTGGGGTCCGCCCCCGTTGTTGGCGCAGAGCCCGTAAACCTTTCAAAATGAATGGCGTCCCCAAGGGGATTCGAACCCCTGTTACCGCCGTGAAAGGGCGATGTCCTAGGCCGGGCTAGACGATGGGGACTTGCTGGCCGGATGAAGGTGAACAATCCTACTGTAGCGTTCCAGCAACCTCACCGTCAACTTAGGGCAGTCGCGAAATAACGTTGCCAGGTCGGCAAACCGCTCCCTGACGGTCGCGGCTCGGAAAGCGTTCGCAGAACCTCACCGTCAACTTGGCGCGCGCGCGCGAGCCGCGCTTCACCGTGCGGCGTTGCCATTTGACGCAATCACCTGCACATGCTCGGGGCTGAGAGCATCGTTCCCTTCCGCCGCCGCGACAGCCGTCTGCAGGGCGATGAGATTGGTCTGAAACGCGATCTCATCGATCACCCGCATGACCTCCGGTATCTGGTGGCCCGCAGGATGGATCCTGGCGGTAATGGCAGTTGGCATAGATGACTCCAATTCTCGATTCAAATCTCCAGGGCGCAACCCTGGCCGGCTGCGTGCGACATGGCGTGAGCGGCCTTTCCCTTGGGCGCCAGGCACAACTTGACGAGCAGAACCTCTTCCTCCCAGGGGAACTTCACCACGATCCATTCCGTGCTGCCGGCGCTCTTGGTCTTGAAGTTTCTGCCGAAAACCACGGTCGGAAGGCTCAAGCCCAGGGGGCCAAGCTGCTCCTCCAGGTCGGTCTTGACGTTGCCGATGATCATGTTGGTCAACTCGGCCACGGCGTCCAGAACTTCTTCGTCCACCGCTGAGGATTCCGTCATCAGCATCCGGGAACAGATCCGGCAGGCCAGCGTGGGCGAGCAGGTCAGACTTCCGGTACCTGTCCACTCCCCTCCCGCTACGCCGATAAAGGACATCAGCCCATCGTTGGAATCGAGCGCCCCGGTTTCAATGGTAGCCTCGCCGCTTTGGATTTGGACGTTGAGCATGGTCGAAAACACGTTGGAAGTGGATCGGCCTATGGAATCGATAATGAGGTCTTGCAGGCTCATAGCACCACCGCCGACTCGAGAATTCCGGTCAGCTTCTCCTTGATTTGATCGGCCGTAAAGGGCTTGCGGACATAGCCCGCGGCTCCCAGTCTGACCGCCTCGCCTACCTTGGCTTCGCCACCCTCGGTGGTAATCATCACCACCGGAATGTCCCGCCATTGGGCCGAGGTCCTTACCGAGGCAAGCAATTGAAGACCGTCCATCGTGGGCATGTTGATATCCGACAGCACCAGGGCGATCTTCTGCGTTTTCAGCACTTCCAACGCCTGCTGGCCGTCACCCGCCTCATAGATCGTGCGAATCGACATGCCCGTCTGGCGCAAGACGCGCTGCAGGATCTTGCGGATTGCGGCAGAGTCATCCACGACCAGGACGTCTGACTCCATTGGACTCCTTACATTCTATTCATCGGAGGGAACGCCGCTTTCCTTAGCCCCCATGGCTGGAATTTCTTCCAGAACTACGTCATGCGCCGGACTAAAGTTTCCTGCCATCCGGCCGATAGTAGCCCCAGGAGCGCGGAATTTGAACCGGCAGCTTTCGCAGCAGGAAATCGATGCGGTCTTCCAGCGCATGCAGGACCGCAAACGCGAAACCCCCGCCGTCAAATTCGACTTCCGCCGGCCCGACCGCATTCCCAAATCGCAGGTCCGGGCCATTCACCTGCTTCACGACACGTTCGTGCGCAATCTGGTATCGAGCCTCTCGGCCTATCTGCGATCCTACCTGACGGTCAATCTGGTGAGCGTCGAGCAACTCTCCTACGCGGAATTCCTGGATGGATTGCCGTCCCCCACTTGCATGGTCTCGCTGGGGCTCAGCCCCTATGACGGGAACGCGGTGCTCGAGCTGAACCCTTCCCTGGTTTTCCCCATCCTGGAAATGCTGCTGGGAGGAACGGGGAAATCGTCGGCGGCCATCCAGCGCGACATCACCGAAATCGAACAGAAACTGCTGGACGGATTGTTCCGCATCATTCTTCACGATTTGCGGGAAGCGTGGAAGGGGGTGACCGCGGTCGAGTTCACCATCGAAGCCATGGAAACCGAACCGCAGTTGCTGCACCTGCTCGCCCCCAACGAGGCGGTGGTTTGCATAGGAGTCGAGCTGCGCATCGGGGAAACCGTAGGCATGATGAATATCGCCATGCCCTCCATCGTCATCAAGATGATGCGGCATAGATTCGACCAGCAATGGTCGGTGCGGAAAACCCACGCCAGCGAGACGGAGCAGATGCGCATTCTCAGGGTGCTGCGCGAAGCCTCGCTGTCGCTCGAGGTGCGTCTGGAAGGGCCCACCCTCACGGTCCGGGAGCTGCTCGAGCTGAACCAAGGCCACCTGCTCAGCCTCGATTACCCCGCCGGGCGTTCCGTCGAGATGCTGGTGAATGGCTCGCACAAGTTTGCCGGGCAGGTCGTGAGCACCGGCAAGAAAAGGGCCTACCTGGTCGAAAAGGCCAGACCGTTGCCGCCTCAGGGCAGGATTAGTGACGACGATGCCGCCGGAGGCGCCGAGCCGGGTTCCTCGGCGTAGATCCTGCGCAGGGCATCGAGAAAGGCGCGGCCCTTACGCCGGCCGTTATTCTGGTCCAGTTCGAAGCGTTGCAGAAAGATCAGCAGTCCCAGGATGTCGGCATCCCGTGTCTTGGTCATCCCCAGGGTCTCAGTCTCCTCACGCCGAAACTTCGCAATGCCGGCCTGCACCACGCCGCAGATGTGCGCTGCCAGAGGGTTGTTAGGGCGGCTTTCATAATAAACGCCGCTCTGCAGCGTGCGGTAGGTGCGGGTCAGCGCATCCAGCGCTTCCCGCATATCGAAGTCCACTACCCCCGGCGTCTCCGATGCGGCGCGCGTGAGGACCAGGGACAGAAAAGCGAGGAGTTTCTCGTTCTCGCTCAACAACTCATCCGTGACGTCGATGTCCCGATTGGGGACTTGCTCGGGGTTGATGGGCGGCGTCTTGTCATGCTTGCGCGCCTCCCGCAGGTATTCGCAATCCAGCGGACAACTCACCGTGACTTCGCGCTCAATACCGCAACAGGTGGCGCAAATATCGCCTCGCACTCCGGGGCAGAGGCGCCGGGGACGCCGGGTTTCGCAGAGGGCGCAAGCCATTCCCCTAGTATAGAGGTCGTAGCGCGCCGCTACGTAGCGGCCGGCCCAATCGTCTGCTCGTAAGTGCGGTGGAAAAAAGCGTCGGTCATGCCGGCGATGTAGTCGCACACCACGCGATGCGCGGGCTCGGCCAGCGCCTGCTGGCAGTATGGCGGCGGCAGGCGGCCGGGGTGGTCGAGGAAGAACCGAAAAAGCTCTCCGATCATGGTCATGGACCGCCGCCGGTCCTCGTCCAAGGCCGCGGAAGCATACACCTTGGCGTACAGGAATTGTTTCAAGGCGCGGCTGGTCGCCGCCGCTTGTGCGGTAAACGCCGCCAGGCGCCGTGGAAATGCTCGCACCTCGTCGGCATCCGCGACAGCCGCGTCCCGCGCGCGGCCTGCGGTTCCTTCGATCAGGCCCGTAACCAACGCATCGATCAGGTGCCGCAGGCCTTCGTTGAAGCGCTCGCGCCCGCTGGCCCCGGGGAATTGCGCTTCGATGGCCTCGTGTATCGCGCCGTACAGCGGAACGCAATCGGCCACATCTTCGGCCGCCAGCATGCCGGCGGAAAAAGCGTCGTCCAGGTCGGCGGTGTTGTAGGCAATCTCGTCGGCAAGATCGATCAACTGCGCTTCCAGAGGAGGGCGGAGAGCGGGCAGGTAGGCATCCAGCTCGGGGCTCTCGCCGGGTGTCAAATCGCGCGAATGCTTGACTATGCCTTCGCGCACTTCATACGTCAGGTTCAGTCCTGGAAAACGGGCGTACCGCTGCTCGAAACTCTCCACGATGCGCAGCGCGTGGAGATTGTGATCGAACCTGTCGCCGAATCGCTCCATCTGCCGGTTCAGTTCCTCCTCGCCGGCGTGCGCGAACGGGGGGTGCCCGATGTCGTGCGCCAGCGCCAGGGCCTCCGTCAGGTCCTCATCCAGCTCCAGCACCTTCGCCACGGTGCGCGCCATCTGGGCCACCTCGATGGTGTGCGTCAGGCGGTTGCGGAAATGATCCGAGAGGCCGGATGTGAAAACCTGGGTCTTGGCCTCCAGCCGCCGGAAGGCTCGGGAATGAACTACGCGATCGCGGTCGCGCTGGAAGGCGTTGCGGTACGGATGTTCGGGTTCAGGGTAGCGCCGGCCCCGGCTTCGCTCCACCGCAAACCGCAGGCGCGCCAGCATCACAGAACCGAGAGGTTTACTGCGGAGCAATCTCGCCGTAAGCCTGGAGAGCCATCTGGCCGACCGTCCCGGGCAAGTTGCGCAGCGGATCCAGGAGCTTGCGCGCCTCGGCGGGCCTCTTCGGCGCGAGATAACGGGCCAGCATGATGGCCGCCTGTTCCTTGGAAACGAAGATCGTGGGTTTGGCGATCAACTCCCGCAGCGTTCTCTCCCCCAGATCGGAGCGGCCATCGGCGAAGTAGATCTGGGCCAGCGAGAGTTTGGCCAGCGAAGCGTACTTCTCGTCGCCCTTCTGAGCCGCCTCCTGGAAGCTCTTTTCAGCCTCCGCCAGCTTTCCCTGGTCCGCCTTGATGGCGCCCAGGTAGTACCCGGCGATCTCGCCCTCCTCACTTCCGGCGTACTTGTTCCGCAAATCGGTGAATACTCTTAGGGCTTCCTGGTCCTTGACTTCCTGCGTGGGGAAACTGAGACCTCCGTTGGCCGAGGGCCCGACCGGCGCCTCCTGAACCTGGATCGCCCTGGTCAACGCTTCTTCCCGCACACCGTGCTCGTGTCGTTGATAGAGCACATAGCCGGCGACCAGCAGGCCGGCCACCGCCGCGATCATGCCATAGCGGGCGATCTTTTCTTTGTGCTCTTCGAAGAACGTTACGGTAAGCCCGACTTCCTGGGCAAACTTATCGCTCTTTAGTTCTTTGCGGGTGATTCTAGCCACGAAAACCTCAAATGGAATTGAATGTTTATGGTATCACGACACTCTGCGGGTGCGAGGCGCGTCTTGGCCGGCATCCAGTGAGACAATATCACTTATGCCGCGCCTCGCACGCTCCGCGGAAAACGTGCCCCACTCGCGGATTCGCGAGTTGGCGGAAATCGCCATGTCGATGGATGGAGTCCTGCGCCTGTATTTCGGCGAATCCAACCTGCCCACGCCGGATTACATCAAGCGGGCCGCCATCCGCGCCATGCGGGATGGCTACACCTTCTATACGGAGAATGCCGGCCTGGCTTCCCTGCGGCGCGCCATTGCGGAGAACTACCGCCGGCTGCATGCGGTGGATCTCGATCCGTCGAGCGAAATCGTGGTCACCGCCTCGGGAGTGCAAGCCCTGAACGTGGGAATCCGCTGCGCGCTCGATCCCGGCGACCAGGCAGTGGTGCTCACACCGGCTTGGCCCAACGGCTCTTCCAGCGTCATGCTGGCCAACGCCGCCGTGTGCCAGGTGCCGCACCCGCTTTCAGGCGAGCGGTACGGCGTGGATTTCGACGCGCTCGAAGCCGCCGTGTCGCCGCGCACGCGCTTGCTCGTCTATACCTCACCCTCGAATCCGCTCGGCTGGGTGGCCACCGAAGAGGACCAGCGGCGCCTGCTCGATTTTGCGCGGCGCCACGATCTCTGGCTTCTGGCCGACGAGGTCTACGACCGGCTCTTTTACGCCGGCGCGCGCCTCGGCGACCCGGTCCCCTCCATCTTGCGGAAGGCCACGCGCGACGACGCTGTGATGGTGGTGCACTCGTTTTCGAAAAGCTACTGCATGACCGGCTGGCGCGTCGGCTGGCTCGTCGCGCGGCGCGATCTGGCAGCCAAGGCTACCCAGTTGAACGAGTTCATCATCTCTCACGCGCCCAGCTTCGCCCAGAAGGCCGGCGAGACGGCCCTGGCCGAGGGCGAGGGCCCGCTGGTCGAAATGCTCGCGCGGCTCAAGGGAAACCGTGATCTCTGCCTGGATGCGCTGAGCGGCATCCCCGGCGTGACGGTCCCCAAGCCCGACGGCGCGTTTTACCTCTTCCCGCGCATCCAGGGCTTGGGCGATTCCTTCGCCTTCTGCAAGCGCCTCCTCGAGGAAACCAGGGTCGGTCTCGCCCCAGGCGTGGCCTTCGGCGCCGGCGGGGAGGGTTCGGTCCGGATCTGTTATGCCGCCGAGCGTTCCATTCTGGAACCCGCCATGGAGCGCCTGACCAAGTTCCTGCGTGCCTGAACCTCTACTTCCCGCCGAACTCCGCTTTGGCCTGTTCTGTCACGGTCCAGAGGTACACGGTACGCCAGTCCAGGTTCACCTGCTTGTCGGGCTTCCAGTCGCCCATGTCGAACTGGTGCGAGACGATGCGCGTCCCCACCTTCAATTCCTTGAGCAGTTTCGGGCGCAGCCTCAGGTTGACTTCCGGCAGCAGGTACAGCGTGACCACCGTGGCGTCGTGGATGTCGGCGTCGAAGAGATTCATCCGAAGGAAACGAACCCGGTCGGTCACCCCGGCCTGCTTCGCATTCTCCTCCGCCTCCTTGATCCGTTCCGGGTCTATGTCCACCCCGGTGCCAGTGGCGCCGAACTTCTGCGCCGCCATAATCACAATCCGGCCGTCTCCGCAACCGAGGTCATAGTGGATGTCTCCCTTCTTGACTCCGCCCAGCTTGAGCATGGCCTCAACCACGTCCGGGGGAGTAGGAACGTAGGGGACGTCCCGGTGGACATCTGCCTGTTGGGCGGCCAGCGGTGCCGAAACCAGCACCAGGCTGCACACGACTTCGATGAGACAGGCGCTTCTGCGGCGCGCGACAACAGCAGATCGAGCGATGGTTTTCATGCTGGACAGCTTATCACGGAGCGCTCCCGCGTGAGTGCGCATCATCAGGCGAGGCCTGGACGGAGAAGCAAGCCCGGACCTCCGGACTGACGCTGGCCGGCCTCCCGGTCCGGGTATCTATGGGACACCATAAGGTGCGTGCCTTCGCCAGGACGCTGCGGTCCCTTGCCCGGAGCAGTTCGGTAAAGCGTTCGAACCGGATCCGGCTGGCGCTTCCCACCCACGTCCTGGCGATGATCCCGTCGCCCAGAAAGGCCGCTTGCTTATAGTCGATTTCGTGACGCACCACTACCCACAGCAGTTTCGCCCGGTCGGCGGCGGGCGCGGCAGCCGTCCAATGCGCCACTGCGGCCTCCTGGACCCAGCGAAGATAGGTAACGTTGTTGACGTGGCCGAGTTGGTCGATATCCACCGGCTCCACCGCTATGGCCAGTTCAAAAGCTTCCGCGGCGTGGCTCATCTCCTTTAGTATCCCCCCGGCTGCGATTCCGGCTAAAATAGACTCGACGAGTCGAAAGGAAGCGGCCATGAAGAGTCTCATTGCGGCATTGATGCAAATCCTGGTCATCGGAATATCGGCAGGAGTCGCCGCTGGACAAACCCAGCAGGAAGCACCCCCGGCCAATCAATTCGACAAGCCGGTCAAGGCCATCGGTTACCGGGTTGGCAGCGCGACAAAAATTACCCTGATCGCCACAGGCGCCATCCCGGAGGCCCGCGGCGAAGCAAGGGTCGAGGCCAAGACGGGAGCGACGTACATCGAGGCAGACGTTCGAGGTTTGACGCAACCGACAAGATTCGGCGCGGAGTTTCTTACCTATGTGCTGTGGGCCGTCTCCCCGGAGGGCAGCACCTACAACCTCGGCGAAATTCGCATCAACAGCGCCGGGGAAGGCAAGCTGAAAACCAGCACGCAGTTGCAGGCCTTCTCCCTGTTTGTCGCCGCGGAGCCGTACTTCGCGGTGCGTCAGCCCAGCGAGATTCTGGTGCTGGAAAATGAGATCACCAAGGACACCAAGGGCGAGGTTCTCCTGGTGCACGAGTACAAGCTGATGGCGAAGGCCCAGTATGCGCAACTGGGAAATCCGCTGGCGCTGTCGGTTGACCTCAAGCACGTTCCATTGGAAATGTACGAAGCCCGCAACGCTGCGGAAATTGCCCGGTCGCGCGGCGCGGATCGATATGCGCCGGACATTTTCGCCAAGGTGGACGAGAGCTTGAAGAAGGCTGAAGACGCCCTGGCACGGAAGGCCCGCCATCAGGAGATCGTTTCGGACGCGAGACAGGCGGTGCAGTTCGCGGAAGACGCGCGCGCTCTCGCCACTCAACGCCAGGAGGAGGAACGTATCGCCCAGGAACGCGAGGCCGCAGCGGCCCAAGCCAAGGCCGAAGCCGAGGCCAAAGCCGCCGCCGAGGCGGCGGAAGCCAGGCGGAAAGCCGATGAAGAAGCCCAGCGCCAGGCCGAACTGGCTGCCGCCCGCGAGGCCAAGATGAAAGCAGAAGCGGACCTCGCCGCGGTGAACGCCAAGATGGAGGCGGACGCTCAGGCGGCAAAGGCTAAGGCCGAGGCTGACGCGCTGGCCCAAGCCAAGGCCGACGCGGAGGCGTTGGCGGCAAGAACCAAGGCCGAGGCCGACGCGCGGGAAGCCAAAGCCATGGCCGAGGCTGAGGCCTTAAAGGCGAAGGAAGAGGCAGCTCAGGCCGAAGCGCAACAAGCCCGCAAGGCCGCCGAGGCTCTCCGTGCGCAGTTATTGGAACAGTTCAACCGTATCCTCGAGACCCGGGATACCCCGCGCGGACTGGTGGTCAACATGGCCGATGTGCTCTTTGATACGGCTAAGTTCGACCTTCGTCCGATCGCGCGGGAAAAGCTGGCCAGGCTGGCCGGTATCGTGCTCGCTCATCCGGGATTGAAGCTCGACATTGAAGGGCACACCGACAACACGGGAAGCGATGATTTCAACCAGAAACTCTCGGAGCAGCGCGCGGATTCGGTTCGAAAGTACCTGATCGAACAGGGATTGCCGGAAACCAGTCTGATTGCGGTGGGGTTCGGCAAGTCGATGCCGGTGGCCGACAATAGCACCGCGGCGGGTCGCCAACAGAACCGGCGAGTGGAAATCATCGTCTCGGGAGAGGTCATCGGCACCAAGATCGGCAGGCAATGATCTCTCGATGCCGGGACGCGGCCAAGTGCCGCAGCAGATAGCGGCAGGCCGCCGTGCGATCGGGATCCGGCTCCGTCGTTACCATCGCCTGGAGCACGCTCTCGAACACTTCCCGGCGTTCCTCTTCCAAAAGCGAGGCTCGGTTGAGCCGCCAAGGATGGTCCGAAGTTCTCTCCCAGCGTGCCAGGGTTCGCATGTCCGAAAAACTTATCGGCCCCCGGTCCGGGTCTGTTAGCTAATGGTTTGCTCGGCTCCGGTCGATAAGATGCGAGGAGTCCCAATGATCCGGTTAACCCGGCTCAATCGAGTACCGCTCGTTCTTAATTCCGATCTGATTGAGCACATTGATGTTACCCCGGATACCGTCATCACCCTCACCAACGGGCAAATTCTGAGAGTCCTTGAAACCGCTGACGAGGTCATCCAGCGCATTCTGGATTTTCGCAGAAAGATCTACGGGCCAGATGGGCAGCCTGCCGGACTTTGCGAGGAAAGGGGCGACCTGGAATCCATCGACCATCCGGATCGGCCGGAGAGCCTGGATTGAAACCCCATGGCTGAAGCCGCGGATCCAAAGAAAAAAGCGCCCGCAGCAGCGCCGAAACGCGCGGACACCAAGCCGGACCTGGCGACCTTGGCGGGGCTTGCCCTGGCCCTGACGGGACTCATCGGGGGGCTGCTTCTGGAGAAGGGCAGCATCATGGACGTCGCCCAATTCACCGCGGCCATGATCGTTTTCGGCGGGACCTTCGGCGCGGTGCTGGTGACCACGCCGCTGCCCATCTTCCTGAGCGCGATGAAAGGTCTCAAAAGCGTCTTTTTCGAAAAGGCCAGTTCGACTGCCGCAACCATTCAGGCCATCATCCAGTACGCCACCAAGGCCCGCAAGAACGGCATCGTGAGTCTGGAGACCGAGGCTGCGGCCATTGCCGATCCATTCTTGCGCAAAGCCCTCAACCTGGCCGTGGACGGCACCGATCTCCAGGAGCTCCGCAAGATGATGGAGATCGATATCGCCTTGAGCGAAAGCGCCGCCGAGGCCGAAGCCAAGGTGTGGGAAGCGGCGGGAGGCTACTCGCCCACCGTCGGGATCATCGGCGCGGTAATGGGACTGATCCAGGTGATGAAGCATCTGGAGGACATCAAAGAGGTGGGCCACGGCATCGCCGTGGCCTTCGTTGCCACGGTGTACGGGGTGGGGGCCGCCAACCTTTTCTTCCTGCCCGCCGCCAACAAACTGCGCGCGCGCATGCACGATGCCATGCTGCTCAAGGACATGACGCTGGAGGGCGTGATCGGAATTGTAGAAGGTCTCAACCCGACGCTGATCCGCCTGAAGCTGAGCGCCTACGACCAGAGTCCGGAACCACCCGAGACGCCCAAACCGGGCAAGGAGACCAAAGCGCCCAAAGGCGCCAAAGCACCCGCTCCGGCTGGCAAGCCCGGAACAGCGCCCCAGCCCGCCGCGGCCAAAAGCTAGGAGACTGCGATGAAACGGAAAAAGACTGCTGCCCACGCAAACCATGAACGCTGGCTGGTGTCTTACGCCGATTTCATCACTCTGATGTTCGCGTTTTTCGTGGTGATGTTCGCCTCTGCCCAGGCGGACAAAGGCAAGGCCAAGGCGGTTTCCGAGTCGGTACGCGAAGCCCTCGAGCACGGCGAGTTCAGCAACGCGATCTCGGTTGTGCTGGGGCGCGGAAAGCACGAGGCGGCCGTGTCTGCCAGAGTTTCGCCACTTCCGGATGCCAGGGAAAATCCGCCTCCACCCCCGCCTCCGTCCCCGAAAACGGATGCAAAAGGCAACCAGACTTCGCCCCCGCCCCCGAAAGCGGACGCCAAGGGCAACCCATCTCTGTCCCCGCCCCCGAAGGCGGAGTCCCGTCCGGGGGAACCTCAGCCGGCGGACCTGGTAAAGTCGCTCGAGACGCTCCAGCACGGGCTGGCCGCGGAGCTGAAGAGCGGCAAAGTTCAAGTGAACCTGGAGGGGCGCGGATTAGTGATCAGCCTGCGCGAAGCGGCCTTTTTCGCCTCCGGGGACGACACCGTGGCGCCAGCCAGCTTCCCCATCCTGGTCAAGATCGCCGCGGTCATCCAGGACTTGCCCAACCCTCTGCGGCTGGAGGGCTATACGGATTCCATTCCCATCCACAATTCGCGTTTTCGCAACAACTGGGAACTTTCCGCGGCCCGCAGCGTGGCCATGCTGGAACTGCTGCACGAGCGCTACCGGATTCCGCCCGCGCGCATGTGTGTGGCGGGTTACGCCGAAAACGCCCCGGCGGATACTAACGAGACCGAGCAAGGCCGGGCGCACAATCGCCGCGTGGATGTGGTGGTGCTCTCGGCTGAAGCGCTGAAGGTGGAGCCGCAAGCCACCCCTCAGAAGCCTTCCCCCACGACGCCCTCGGCGGCGCACGCCGCCGGACATCCGTGATTCGGCGGAGTCTTACAAGCTTGTTTGAATGATGGCCGCCTGCCGTGAACGACGGCGGCCGTAGGCCTGCGCTACGCACACCGAGTCGCGCATCGAGTCCAGGCGGCTCTGCGCATGGGCGCGGGCGCACACCACCACGCGGCGGGACCATTCCACGAGATCGCGCACTTCCGCCAGCCGGGCTTCGGTAACATAGCCCTTGGGCAGCTCCTCGCGGAGCAGGGCCGCGTAGCCGTTCCACAGGAATTGGGCCTTTTGGAACTCTCCGGACGCAACCGCTTGGCGAATGGGTTCGGTCAGGTGGCCATCCATACTCATTCTCATTCGTTGGCGTACTGCAGGGCGGCCGTTTGCTCGGCCTGGAACATATCGGTCATGTAGGTATATTGCTGTTCCATGGAGGCGATCAGGGCATCGGCCTGTGCCAGTTGGTCCTGCATTTGCTTCTGGAGTTGATCCACCTGGGCCTGCTTGGTGGAGATCTGGGCGCCGATGTCGGTAGTCTGGCTCGTCAGATCGGCCTCGGTGGTCTTAACCAGGCCGGTAGTCGGGTCTTCCAGGTTAGTGAGAGCATTGGTGGCGGCTTGGAGAAATCCACCTCCAGTCGAGGAACCGAGAAACGCTGTCACGCCCGCCGAGTTGCTGAAGTCCGTGCCCATCAGCGTCAAGGCAGTGTAGGTGAGATGGCCATCGACGCCCAGGTCCAGCCCCAGGTCGTTCAGGTTGCTGACTTGCGAGCCGGGCGAATTGTAGGTCCCCATGCTGCTGAGGGCCTGGGAGAGGTCGAAGACGATGGATTGCCCTTGCAGCGGGCCTGCCGACTGGCCTCGTTGGGCGGCGACTTCGTCGACCGCGGCATTGTAGGCGTCGGTGAACGAGGAAAGGGCGGAATTGAGCGCGGAGGTGGACCGCGTAACCGTGACATCCGTCGTTCCGGTTGCCAGCATGTTCAGCGTCAATCCGGTGGCGATGCTAACCGAGCGGGTATCGCTCGAGACCGTCACGCCGGAGCTGTTGACCTCATATGAAGCCAGCCTTCCCACGGCCTGCTGCGTCTGAAGACTGACGCCGAGGGTTTTCTGAATGTCGACATTCATGGGGCCCAGGGTGGCGCTTTCGAGCGAGATGCGATAATCGGGCGTGCTGCTCGAGCCCACGTTCACCGCTGTGGCGCGAACCAGGCTGCCATACTGCGCATTGATGGTGGAAGCCACGCTGGCGGCGCTGTTGTCGGTGGGCGAAATGCTGTAAGTGCTGCTGCCGACGACCAGTGAGTACGTCGCCGGACTGCCGGAGGAGTCCCAGGTGCTGGTGGTCAGGCTGGTGGCATAGGCGCCGGGGTTGTTCACCTGGATGGAGTAGTTGCCTTCCTGGACGCCATCGGCCACGCTGGCGCTGACCACGGTCGGATCCGAGACGGTGGTCTCGAAGGAGGACCCGTTGAGAGCGTCCTGGATACCTTGGACGGCCGTCTGGAGAGCCGTGAATTTGGTATCGATGGTGTTCAGTTCGCTGGACTGGTCGGTCAGCGCGGTCTGTTGATTGGTCAACAGTGTGATGGGCAAGGAGGCGATCGCCACCGCGCGATTGATTACGTTCTGGAAATCTTGGGAATACCGGCTGGTTCCGTTGAAGATGCTGCTGGTGCCTGAGGTACTGGCCGTGACCGGTGTGTTGGCGGTGCTTGATAAGGAATTGCTGACGGTTCCCATTTAAAAAACTCCAGGGCCGGATAGAACAGATCGTCCTATCCGGCCCGAAGGTTTAGGACACGTCACAAAGGAACGTTGCCAGTTCAGAAAAGTTGACAGGCGAAAGCGCCTGTCCCACATTGGTGAGCCTTTGTGGGGCAGGCGCTTTCGCCTGCCGACCGATTCTTTCACGGCTTCTGAGCCGCGACCGTCAGGGAGCGGTTGGACAGGTTGTCTCGTGACAGTTCCTTAGGCCGGCGAAGGCGCCCTTTTGGGTCGCCTCGCCGGGTTCGTGGTTTAAAACTACGTCCTCAGGAGTGCAAGTACCGCCTGGGGCGCGGAATTGGCCTGGGCCATGGCAGCGATGGATGCCTGCTGCAGGACCTGGGCTTTGGTGAGGTTGGCCGCCTGCTGCGCCACATTGGCGTCGCGGATGTAGGATTCGGCGGCGGACAGGTTGGTGATCTGGGACTGTGCCAGACTGATGGCGTAGGCCAACTGGTTCTCGCCCTTGCCGACCGCGGCTTGAGCCGAACCCAGCTTGCCGACCGCTGCGCCGACCGCGGTGACGGCCGCTTCGGCCCCGAGTTGCGTGTCCACGGACATGTTGGCCCCGGCGCCGTTCGCCGTCGAGGCGACTTGGGTCGCCACGCCGCCATTGAGGCCGTCGGCATTGGCAGTGCCGGCCACGCCTACGGTGAAGCCGCTCAATGAGTCTGACGAAGTTGATTTTCTCCGCGCCGGCCACCTTTTCTTTCACAGCCACGATGTGCTGCAACGCCGGGTTGGTGATGCTCTGTTGGAGCTGCTGGTTGATGTAGGCTACCGCATCGTCGATGCTGACGCCCGCGCGATTGGTGGCCGCGTTGTTTTGCAGCGTGATGGTCTTTGTCTCCAACACGCCGCTGCTGTCGGTGGCCGAGAAGGTGAGGGCTTGTTTGTCGTCCCCATACTTCAAGGCCGAGAACGTGAACGCGGTCGAATTAGAGACGCCGTAGGCATCCAGCGTGCTCATCGAGGTACTGCTGGACGTCGGGGTGCCGGCGGTGAAGGAAATCCCGGTGGCGCCGTATCCGATGTTCCCGCCCGCCAGGGCATTCAGGCGGAACTGGGTGGCGTTGGTGGATGCAATTTGGACGGAGTTGCCGCCGGAAACGGTGGCCTGCAGCCCGGCAGACAGCCACTGGCTGCTGGCGCCGAACTGCGCGTTGAGGTTGTCCACGATATCCTGGACTGAGCTGCTCAGGCCCGTATGGGCAACGCCGGTTGTGAGACCCAGGTTGAGGCCAGCGCCGAGGGTAGCGGCGGCGGCGACAGTGAAATTCACGGCTGCGCCTTTGTTGACACTGGCGATCTTGAGTTGGTTACCGCCCACTACCGTGACTGAGGCGTTCGTGCCAAGAGCGGTCTGGATCTGCCCTGCGATATCCGTCAGCGAGGCGCTGGCATCCGTGCCGCTGTGCTGGCCGGTGGCGGTAAAGCCCAATTGGGCCAGTCCAGTCGATGTTCCCAGGACCTGGATACTGGAAGTGTTGCCAGCGCCAACGGCATCCGACTGGATGGTCAATTTGCCGCCGTTGTTGCCGTCGAAGTACGCATGTGCGCCCCACGCGGTCAGTTGGCCGTTAATGTCGCCTATCAGAATGGCGGCTGTGGAGTCGGCCCCACCCCCGGCCAGCGTGACGGTGTGCGCGACGTTGTTGATCTTGAGATCGAGGGTTAAACCGTTCAGCGGGGCGCCATAAGTGATTCCGCCCGATGCCAGGGTCCCGGCCTGCAAGCCCGAAGTGGCGGCCTGGGTCGCGGTGAGGGCCGCTGTTACATCCACGGAGGCAAACCCGGCGGCGGCCGAGGAAGTGATTTCCACGGAGTCACCGCCTATGAACCCGACGATTGCGGCAGGGGTTCCAAGGACAGTGCCCGTGGTGCTAGCCACCGCGGCGTTCGCCCCTGTGGCCAGGTTGATGCCCGTGAGCGCCGTCGAAGCCGCGCCATTGAGGGAGATCTCCAAGCCCGCCGTGCCGGCGGCGGCGGCCTGGCTGTACACTGCTCCGGTAAGAGTCGAGTAATCGGCCTGGCCGGTGTTGCCGGCCACGAACGAGCCGAGGCCCAACAAGCCCGCGGTGTCGCCAGTCACTTGAATATTGAAGGCCTGGCCGGTGGCACTGCTGAAGCTCAGCGCGGAGCCGACGGTGGTCGAACCACTCATGCTCAGGCCCGCGGCTTGGAGCGTCGCGTTGGCGCCGAACTGGTTCTCCAGATCGGCGATGGCGACGCCGGTGGCCACCGGAGCGGTTGTGTTGACCGTCAAGGTCACAGGGCTGGCCAGGCCGCCGCCGGTAACGACGAGTTTCACGGCCTGGGCCGCGGAGAAACCAGCGCCCGCCGACGTGACGACGCTGCCGGTCACCGTGGTGGCCGCAGTCGCGGCTACGGCGGTACCCTGAGGTCCGCCGGCCTGAACGGTCACATTGCCCAGCAGGGCGTTGGCCATCTGGTCGCCGGCTTGCACCTGGAACGCCGCCGTGCTGGAACTGAACGCCAGTTCCTGCCCGCCATTGCTATCGGTGTGAACGCTGGCGATGATGTTGGCGTTCTTGAACGCCGTGGCCGCCGAGGTGGTGCCGTTGCCGGCATTCTGGATGGCGGCGTTGAGGGCCGTAACCAAAGTGGATACATCGTTGACGCCGGCCAGGTTCACTGACACCGCGATTTTGCCGGCATCGGAGTAGCCGGCTCCCGAGAACTGGAAGGCGGCATAGCCCGCGGTGGCTTCCTGGTTGGGGTTGCCGCCGCTGGTGTTGCTGACAATGGCTTGCACCGAAGTCGTGGAACTGGCGCCGATATCGGTGCCGGTATTCGTCCCGCCGAGGCTGCCGCTGGTAAGATTCACCGCCTCCATGCCTCTGAGGCCGAGGCTCTGGGCGTCTACGGTTG
Organism: Bryobacterales bacterium; assembly: GCA_963768385.1. Lineage (GTDB taxonomy): Bacteria > Acidobacteriota > Terriglobia > Bryobacterales > Bryobacteraceae > Fen-178. The sequence goes on along the minus strand of CAVYHQ010000004.1, from coordinate 413,769 downwards.
ACGCAGTCAGGTTGAGCGTCACGACCCCGTTGGCCAGGGTCGAACTGCCGCTGCCGGACCCTAAGTAAACGTCCAGGCTCTTGGCGAAGAGGCCGCTGGTGTTCAGCCCGATGGACTGCGCCTGGCGGTCGATTTCCCCCAAGTCCGTCTGGAACTCGCTATTCAGGGTGGTGCGGTTGCCGGTGAATGTGCCGGACGCGGATTGCGTTGACAGCGTTTTCAGCCGGTCCAGGATCTGAGAAATGTTGTTGATCCCACCGTCCATGATCTGAAGCTGGGCCGCGGCGTCGTTGCCGTTGGCCACGCCCTGGGTCAGCTCCGCGGTGCTGCTGCGGAACTTGTTGGCCACTGCCAGGCCCGCGGCGTCGTCTCCGGACTGGTTGATCCGATAGCCGGAGGTCAACTGTTGAATGGTTTTGCTTTGAAATATGTTGTTGACGTTCAGGTTTTGCTGAGCGACAAGAGAGTTTACGTTCGTTTGGATGGAAAGCACTGTGAAATCCTTTCAAGTTTTGTGCCGGCATCTTGCCGGTCACCCTCCTTATCGGCGCTGGCTCTGAAGACTTGAACCGGGCGGTTGGGGGTTTTGGCAAATTGTGCTGGGCCCAGAAGCCGGTTGCAGCCGGGCGATAAAGCTGGACAGGGTCGCCGGCGGAGTCATCACCGCCGCCGCCAGGTTCTCGTCCCGAACCAACTTCACTTCGCGGGCGATCACCACCGTCTCTCGCGGCGCGCGAATTCCCACCTTCACCCGCGACCGGCCGATGTGCGCAATGACAATCTCAATATCGTCGCCGATCAGGATGGTTTCTCCCGCGCGGCGCGACATTACGAGCACACGGGCGCCTCTTCCGGCAGCAGAACATGCTGCAATGAGTACTCCGACTCGGGCGCCACCGCCTGCACGGCCTTGAGGTTGCGCAGGTTGACGACAATCGGCGCCAGCAGGTTGGCGGTCGGGCCGCTTTCCCGAATGGAGATCACCGTCAGGCACAGAACGTCTTCACCAATGCGCGGTTGCTTTCCGGGTGACAGACCGAGCTGCCCGAGATCCTCGGCGCTTACCTCCAGCCGGTATTGCGGATCCACCGCCAGGACGGGCAGCGTGATAAAGCACAAGGCCGGGTCTTCCAGGCTCTGCAGGAACACCAGGGGAGCGCTTTCCTCAAACTTCACGGCTGCAAACCGGTGGCGGCCCTCAAACCCAGGAAGCCCGGACGGGAATTCGATGACCCATTCCGGCTGGTAGGAGATCCGGCCAAAACTACTTGTTTCAAAATCTGGCATACCACCTCGTTCTGATTGGCAATCGGCAGTTCTTGGAAAATCTTTAGGTCTGGAACGCGAGAGTTTGCGGGTTCCCTGCGCTAGAATCAGGTATTCATCATGAATTCCCGCCGATTCGCATGTTTCTTGCTGGGCATATGGATAGGGGGTGGACTGCTCATGGCCTGGGTGGCCGCCGCAAGCCTGGGCTCGGTGGACCGCCTGCTGGCCCGGCCCCATCCGGTGGCTACGGCGCAGTTCAAGGAGCTTGGCCGCGCCGACGCGCGCCTGCTGCTTCGCTACCAGGTCTCCGAGCAGAAGCGCTGGTATTTCGAGAATTGGGAAGTGACGCAGATCATCATGGGAGCGTTGTTTTTCTTTTTCATGCTGTTCGCAACCAGGGAGAAAAAGTTCGCGCTTTTGCTGGTTCTGTTGATGATTGCCGGAGTCCTGGTCCAGCGCTTCATGCTCACGCCGGGAATGATTTCCCTCGGCAGGATGATCGACTTTGTTCCTCCCGATGCGCCCTCCGGGGAGCGCACCCAGTTTTGGGTGCTGGAGAGTTGGTATTGGGGAGTGGAACTGGTGAAGTGGGTACTGGGCCTGACGCTGGCCGCGCGGCTGATCTCGTACCGGGGCGGGCGTTCAGGAAACGCCCGGCAGGAGTTCAATATGGTCGATAAAGCCAATCACCGCCATGTCAATGGGTGACTGAAACCGGCCCACGGAGGTGCTTGCGCAGAAACCTTCGGTGGTCACCAGTACCTGGTCGCCGACGCCCGCATCCACCGCGTCCAGCGCCACCACGGGAACGCCGCGATTGGTGCCATCCAGGTTGAGCGGCTGAACCAGCAGGATTTTGCGCCCCTCGTGGCTGGGGTGCTTATAGGTGGCCACCAATTCTCCAATGACTCGCGCGATCAGCATCGGCTAGCCTTTCCTCGGCGGCTTGCGGCCTCTGGCTGGAGGCGCGGGCGCAGCCGGCAGAGGCAGCTCCGGCGCAGCCGCCGATTTCAGGTGGACCGAATCCACGATCCCCACCACGGTGGCGTCCGTGGGCGGCTGGTCCGGCAGAAAAGCGAAGATGGCTTCCCGGCCGCGGACCCAGTAGATGAGCTCGCCGGCGCCCGCCCCGGTGCAGTCGGTGCAGACCATCCGCTGGCCGGTGTTGGCGAGTTCCGGAGTCAGGGGCTGAATCACCAGCAGCCGCTGACCCTCCAGACTGCGATTCTTGACGGTGGACCAGACGCAACCCACCACGCGGCCAAGATACATGAGCTAGTCCAGGCGCACGTCGTCAACGATGCCGACGATGGCGGTGTCGATGGGCTTATCGTTGCAGCCGTCGGCCATGCGGGCCGAACTTCCGGAAACCGCGATGACGCGCTCGCGGTACCCCGCGCTCACGGTATCCACGGCCACCACATAGCCGGCCTCGTCCTTCCCTTCCGGAGAGACCGGTTTGAGGACCAGCAGCTTCTTGCCTTCCAAGCGAGGGTCTTTCCGTGTGGCAACCACGGTGCCCACCACGCGGGCCAGAATCATGAAGCCTCTGCCACCGGCTACTTGCCGGCGTTCTGCGCCTGAGATTTGCCGATCGGCAGAACGTCTTCCAGGCTCTGGTGCGGGCGCGGGATCACATGCACCGAGATGAGTTCCCCAACCCGTCGCGCCGCGGCGGCGCCGGCGTCGGTGGCCGCGCGAACCGCCGCCACATCCCCGCGCACCATCGCCGTCACGTAGCCCGAACCGATCTTTTCCCAGCCGACCAGGTTTACCTTGGCGGCCTTCACCATGGCGTCGGCGGCCTCGATCATGGCCACCAGGCCGCGCGTCTCGATCATTCCTAACGCTTCACCCATCTATGCTCTCCCAAAATACTGTCAAGCCAAACCGCGCGCTTTGAGCGCCTCGTCCACCAGCGCGATCAACTCCGCGCGCGTCACGCAAAACCTCGATTCACCGCCTGGACTCGGATCGTCGGCGGCCACCGGGCAACCCGGCTCCCCGGTGTTCCTGGCCTTCACGCCATAACGCGTGCGCGCATCCAGCAGCTTGTCAACTTCCTGCCGCGGCAGCGCCTTGGCGCCGCCCAGCAATTCCGCCACCAGCGCGATCCGCGCGTAGTGTTCCACGGTTTCCATGCGGAAGTATGCCTTGTAGACGTCCTCGCCGTAGCATACCGCGCCGTGATTGGCCATCAGCACAGCATCGTACTTGGGGATCAGCGGAAGTATGCCCTCGGTCAGCGCCGGCGTTCCCGGCAGCCCGTAGTCCGCCAGCGGCACGCAGCCCAGCGAGATGATCACCTCCGGCAGCAGCGCCTCGTTCAGCGACCTTCCGGCGGTGGCGTAGCCCGTCGCCACCGGAGGGTGGGCGTGCACCACCGCTTTGACGTCCGGCCGCGTCTGGTAGACCGTCAGGTGCATCCCGATCTCGGTTGTGCCTGGGAGGCGGCCCGAGATCTTGTTGCCCTCGATATCCATGACGATCAGATCGTCCGGGTGCATCATCCCCTTCGACACGCCGGTCGGAGTGGCCAGGACACGCTCGGCATCCAGCCGGATCGTGATATTGCCATCGTTGGCCGCCACCCAGCCCTTTTGAAAAACCAGCCGCCCGATTTGAACGATATCCTCGCGATACTCGCGCTCCGTCTTGGCCATGCAAGATCTTAGATTGTAGCAGAATCCGTCCGCCACAGGGCTGCTTTGGCGGGTTGTAGAATGGTGCAGATGGATTCACGCCGCATGTGCCCGCATTGCCGGGCATTCATCACCGCCAAGGACCGCACCTGCCCCTACTGCAACGAGCCAGTAGGCCCGCGCGCCATCGATCGCCGCAACCCTTCCCCGATCCTGGGTGGGATGATCCCGCATGCGCGTTTCACCACGGTCGTCATCCTGGTCATCAATTTCGGACTCTTCCTCGCCACGGTGGTTTACAGCATGGGGGCCGGCAACGGAGAGGCCTTGTGGAACATAGACGTGGGGACGCTGGTGGCGTTCGGCGCCAAGTACAACCCGGGGCTGGCGGCCGGCCAATGGTGGCGCCTGGTCACCGCCGGCTTCCTGCACGGCGGCCTTCTCCACATCCTGATGAACTCCTGGGTGCTGTTCGACCTCGGCGCCCAGGTGGAGGAAATCTACGGCTCGGCCCGCATGCTGGTGATTTATTTCGTCTCCAGCGTCTTTGGCTTCTACCTGAGCGCGGTCTGGAGCCCGGCTCCTTCGGTGGGCGCCTCGGCCGCGCTGATGGGTTTGATCGGCGCCATGATCGCACTGGGCGTGCGCCACAAGAACCCCCTTGGCAGCGCCATTCGCGGGACTTACATCCGCTGGGCCGTCTACATCCTCCTGTTCGGGCTGTTGCCCGGTCTTCGCGTGGACAACGCCGCCCACATCGGGGGGCTGGCCGCCGGCTTCGGGACCGCCTACCTGGCAGGCTTGCCCCGCTGGGAAGGCTCTTGGACCGAGAAACTCTGGCGCGGCGCTTCCTGGGTTTGCATTTTGTTAACAGTGGTAAGCTTCCTAAAGATGTATTTGTGGTTGACCCGCGTCGCGCAGTAACATAGGAGGTATGAGATGGCGTGCGCTGGCGCTGGCACTGGCGTTGAGCTTCGGCTTGACGGCCGGTATGGAAGCCAAGCAGAAGCCGTTTGCCTCCCAAGCCAAGGCAGTGAAGAACGCTAAGAAGGCAGCGCGCAAGGCTGCAAAGAAGTCCAAGGGATATAAGCTGTCCAAGGCCTCTAAAGTCAAGCCGCGCAAGGCCCCCAAGCACCGCGCGTAGCCGCCAATCCCCCAACTTCATCCACTGAAACCGTGTATACTCACGGCATGGGGGGCGGGTCGCATCCAGGGCGCAATCTTCTTTTGGCAGTTTTAGGGGGCGCTCTGATAGTCACCGGCGCCGGCCAACCGCGCGCGCCTGTGCTGGTGGAACTATTCACTTCCGAAGGCTGTTCGAGCTGCCCGCCTGCCGATCGTGTGCTCGAGCATCTCGACCCGCAAGCCATCGTTCTCAGCGAGCACGTCGACTACTGGAACCACGAGGGCTGGAAGGACCCGTTCTCGGCCGCCATGTTCAGCCAACGGCAGGAAGCGTACGGCCGCCGGTTCGGCCTCGAGAGCGTCTACACGCCCGAAATGGTGGTGGACGGCGAGGCGGAGTTCAACGGCGCGGATGGGCGGCGCGCGCTGGCGGAGATCTCCCAAGCGGACCGCCGGCCAAAGGCGCAGGTGCGGATTTCGCGAACGGGCGCGAGCCTGCGGGTGGAGGTGGGTACGCCTCCGGCTTCCGCCGGCATCTTTCTGATTCTGGCGCAGGACAGCGGAACGTCGGAGGTTATGGGGGGAGAGAACAACGGCCACCGTTTGCATCATGTGGCCATTGTGCGAAGCATCCGGAAGATCGGCTCGGTGAAGCGCGGCACCGGCTTCAACCGTGAGGTCGGGTTGCCGCCGGATGCCGGCGCCGGACGCATCGTAGTCTTCGTGCAGGAGTCCGACCAGGGCCGCGTTTTCGGAGCGGCCATGACCGGTCCCGCGCAGAAGTAGGTCGACCGCGCCAACCGCGCCCAACGGTTGCAATTGTCACGGAGTCGTCATATTGTAGTAACGCAACTGTCATGCGACGGCTCAGAGTGTTACTGGCGTGGGTCGTTCTTGGTGCGGCTTGCGTTCCGCCGTGCCGGCCCCAGCCGGCCGCGGGCGGCGCCAAGTTGATCTCGCCCTACTGCGATTATGCTCTCACATTGACGTCCTTCGCTCCGGCACCCGACCGGGTGGCGGGTGTGTTGCTAAAAACCCGCATCAACGGCGGGCCGGCGCTTCGCCTGCTGCTCGACAGCGGGGCCGAACAGATCGCCATCGACCGTAAGGCGGCCGCGAAATCGGCCCTCCAGGCGGCTTCGGACTTCCTCCTGGTTGGCGCGGGAGACTCGCCCACGAGGGCCGCGGCGGCGGGCATCGCCGAGAGGGTCGAGATCGGCCCCGTGGCGTTCGCGAATTGTCCGGTGGACGTGGTGCGCGGACGGGTCGCCGAGGGCGTTGACGGCGTGATTCCCGTATCGCTATTCGGCGGCTTTCTGGTGCGTCTCGACCTGCCGGCCAGAACTCTCGCGCTCACACCGTATCCGGACGGCGCGCCGATCCGGACAGCGGGCTTCTCCGCCACCATCCCTAATCGGAACCTGCTGCTGACGAAGGCGGCCTTGGACGACGCCCGGGAAGGATACGTACTTTTGGATACAGGCGCTGCCTACACGGGGATCTCCCTTCAGACGGCTCGGGCTTTGCGGAGCCGGCTGGTGGAGTCCTTTCGTATGCAAGGCGCGGCCGGCGCGGTTGCGGGCGAAATAGTCGAACCGGGGATTCGGTTTCGGATAGCGGACCAGGAGTTCACGGCCGACCATCCCGTGGCCGTGGACCTGACCACAGTCAGCAGGTATAGCGGGGTCGAGATGATCGGCGTTCTCGGCTACCCGGAGCTACGCAACACGGTGCTCACTGTGAATTACCGGGACGCGCTGGTGGGCATAGAGCGCAAGCGCGACGGCGGCCGCTAGGCTGTACAAACGTCCCCTCGTTAGAATTGCAGGCGCAGGACCAACTGGAAGCGGCGCGGCGTGCCCGTGCCGACCGCTCCGGTGTTGAGAATGCCGGTGATGTGGCCAAAGCTGCTGGCCGTGGTCCACGTCGAGCCGGGCGTCTTGTAGACCGGGTGATTGAACAGATTGAAGGCTTCGCCGCGGAAATCGAGTTTGAAGCGCTCGCTGAGGGCGAACTGCTTGTGCAGCGCGCTGTCAATCTGGTACATCCCGGGACCGAACGCGTTATTCCGGCCGAGATTGCCGTAGAGCCCCGGCGCGGGATACGCGAAGGCATTGGGGTTGAACCAACCGTCTATAGTGGCGCTGACCGTCTGCGGATCGGCGTAGATCGACCCGCCGATGTAGTTGGGCCGCTGGCCCGAAGTGTTGCCGTCGAGCGGCGTGGTCTTGGGCTTCATCGAGATGTTCACCGGCAACCCGGTGCGGGCCGTGAACAGGCCCGACATCTCCCAGCCGCCCAGGATCTTGTCGGAGATGCCTCCGGCATTCATGAACTGGCGGCCTTTCCCAAACGGCAACTGGTAAATCGAAGTGGTTACGAAGTTATGGCGCACGTCATAGGACGCATTGCTGCGGTCGCAGGCACGGCACGCCTGGTTCTGAAACGCCGCAGAGTCCCCGGCGCCGGCCGAGGAGTCGGTGATCCCGTGCGACCACGCGTACTGACTCTGCCAGAACCATCCGTTGGTAAGCCGCCGCTGCAACGACACCTGGAGCGCGTTTTCGTTGTTGTTGCTATTGTTCTCTTTCACGCCGAACTGAGCGAACGCCGGGTTGTACCGCTGCTGCGTGACCGGATTCAGCAGGTTGGTGGTGTATTTATCCCACAGGTGATGACCTTCTCCGCCGACGTATCCCACCTGTATCAGGAAGTTCGCCGCCAGCTTCTGTTGTACGTTGAAGTCCCAGTTTTCGTAATACTGGTCCTTGCGGTCGCGCGCGATCGCCTTGGGCGCGGCCGGCGTGGTGGCGGGCGTGATAAACGGCAGGATCGGGTATGTCAGGTGCACTCCGCCCACACTCTGGATGGCATAGCGCGGCACCGCGCTCTCGGCTGGATCGCTGAAATCGTCGTTCTGGTTGGCGCCATAGTAGACCCCCCAGCCCGCGCGGATAACAGTATTGCCGTGCAGCGACTGCGGCGCGTAAGCGACGCCGACACGCGGACCGAAGTCCTTATAGAGCGGGCTGAAGTAAGGTGTGCCCTTGGGGCAGAAGCCGCCGCAGTTCACCAGGTCCACCACCGCCGACCGGTTGTGGATTTCATACGGCACGCTGAAGAAGTCGTAGCGCAGGCCCAGGTTGAGCGTCAGCGCCGGGTTTACCTTGAACTGGTCCTGGACGTAGCCGGCATACGCCGTGTGCCGCGTGCCCACGATCCCCTCGCCCACCAGGTACCCACCCGAGTTCGCGTTGTTATTGATGAAATCGGCGTCAGTCAGGTAGGCCACCGAGGAGGTCGTCAGCGCGTTGCCGGAGTTATTCAGCCGGATGCGCCGGATGTTGACGCCCGCCTTCAACGTGTGCCGCCCGATGGTCTTAGTGAGGTTGTCGATATACGAGAACGACGTCCCGACCTCGGCGTCGAGCGACGTATCGCTCAAGCTGCTGAAGCTTGCCGTGCTCAGCTCGATGGGGGCCGTGCCGTAACCCCAGTTGTGATAGTTCGCGCGGTTCAGGCCGAATTTCGCTTCGTTGATCAACGTAGGCGAGATGGTGGTCTGGTACTGCAACACCAGGTTGTGGGTGATGTCGGTTACCAGGCCGTGCCCCCCGATCGCGTCGCTGGGCGTATCCGCGTTCGAATTGTCCGTGTTGTAGCGAACGAAGAACGTAGACCTGTCGGAAAGGCGGTAGTCCATCCGGATGAGGCCCGAGTTCTCCTGGGTAATCGAGCTCTTGGCCATGCTGACCTGATCGACGTTGGCCCCCAGCGAGACTCGCTGCGCGGGCGTGAAGCTGCCGAATGCCGCGATCAGCGGCGCCAGCACCGGGGACGTAGCCGTCACCTGGTTGGCGTATGCCACGCTCGGGATCTGGCTCACGTACGTCGAGCCGAGTGTCTGTTGCAGGCCCTCGTAGTTGGCGAAAAAGAAGAGCTTGTTCTTGATCACCGGCCCGCCGAGCGAAGCGCCGAACTGGTTCAGCCGGAAGGGCGGAATACTCGAACCGTCGAACGGGCTGCGCGAGTCGAGGATGCTGTTCCGGAGGTACTCGTAGGCGCCGCCGTGGTACGTGTTGGTGCCGCTCTTGGTCACCACGTTCACCTGCCCACCTCCGTTGCCGCCGCTCTCGACCGTGTAGTCAGACGTGCTGACGCGGAACTCCTCGATCGAGTCCGGCGACATCTGCAGTCTGGTGGTCGTCTTCTGCGCCTGCTCCTGGACGCCGGTGGCGTCAATGCCGTCGAACTGGTAGTTGGTGTCGTCGATCGAGTGGTTGTTGAAGCGGATGCTGCGCTGCGATCCGTCGCCGTAGTTCACCGCTCCGGGCGCGAGGATCATCAGCGTCGCCCAGTTGCGGCCGCTCAGCGGGATCGCGTTGATCTGCGCCGATTCCACCACGGCCCCCACCTCGGCGTCGCTGCTGTTCACCACCTCGGCCGACGCGGTCACCTGAATGGCTTCGCTGGTCGAGCCCACCTCAAGCCGCCCGTCCACGGTGCGGCTTTGGCCATTCATCAAAACGATCGACTTCACCATCAGCGGCTTGAATCCGTCTTTGGTAAAGGTGACGTCGTAGGTCCCCACCGGCAGGCTGGAGATTTCATACGTGCCGCCCGGGCTGGTATGGACTTCCCGTTGCAAGCCCGTATCGGCGGAGACCGCGCGCACCGTCGCCATCGGCACCACGGCATTGCTGGCATCCGTGACGGTGCCGTTGATGTTGGCCCGGTCCACTTGCGCCGCAAGTGGCAGGACGGAAAGCGCGAAAACAATTAACTTCGAAACGTAATTCTTCCCCATGGATAGACTCCCTCTTCTGTGTCACTTGCACTGAGGAATAGATTTGAGTTTACGGAAAAATACGTTAACAAATGATGAATTTCACAACACAATACTGTGCTGCTCTTGTGTTGGATTTAACATCAGTTTGGATGTTATTAATTCTCGTAACGCATTTGTCACAAGGAATCAATCGAAGGGTTCCCATAATGAACTTTCGGAGGGACATCCATGTCTAAATTCACTCGCCGGCAATTCGCGCAACTGGCGCCCGGCCCGTTTCTGCTTTCTCTGGCCGGTCGCGGCTCGGCGGCGCCGCCTCCGCCGGCGGCACAGGGAGCGATCCCCTCGCGGATCGTTCTCACGTGGGCGGGCGACCCCTCCCGCACGCAGGCGGTGACCTGGCGAACGGAAACGGCGGCGGCGTCCCCGCAGGCGCAGGTCGCGAAGTTCGCGGCCGACCCCAAGTTCGAACCGTCGGCCAGCACGGTGCGCGCCACTTTCGAAAAGGACGACTTAGGAGACGGCCGCTCTGCCGCGCACTACGCCGCGCGGTTCGAAAAGCTGGAGCCCGAGACGACGTACTGCTACCGCGTCGGCGACGGCCAGGTGTGGAGCGAGTGGAACGTCTTTCGCACGGCCTCGGCCAAACCCGAGCCTTTCCGGTTCCTGTATGTGGGTGACGAACAGAACAGCATCAAATCGCTCTGGTCGCGATCCATTCGGCGCGCGTACGCCGCCGCTCCCGATGCGCGGTTCCTGGTGCACGCGGGCGATTTGGTCAACGAGGGGTATGACGACCGTCTTTGGGGCGAATGGAGCGACGCGCTGGGGTTCATCTCCGCCACCGTCCCCAGCATCCCGGTTCCGGGCAACCACGACTTGCATCGGCCGGCGGGTTCCCCGGACGCTAAGACGTCGCTTGCCGCCGCGTGGCCGTGGCGCCGTCATTTCGCCCTGCCGGCCAACGGACCGGACCTGGACGACATGCCGGGCCAATCGTATTACGTGGACTATCAGGGTGTCCGCTTCATCGCTCTGGATGTGAATGCGTTTGCCGAGGAAGGCTTCGAAGTCGCGGCAAGGAAACGCGTCACCGACAAAGAAGTGGAGTGGGTCACGAAGGTATTGAGCGACAACCCCAATCGTTGGACCATCGTGGTGCAGCACCAGGCGATCTACGCTATCGCCCAAGGCCGTGAATATTGGGCGATGCGCGCCGCCCTGGCGCCGCTCTATGAGAAGTATCGCGTGGACCTGGTCCTGCAGGGGCACGACCATGTCTATGCCCGCACGCACAAGATTGCCCGCGACCGCATCGTGGATCCCGCCGCGCCCGGGGTGATTTACGCCATCTCCGTCAGCGGCCCGAAGATGTACAAAACCCAGAAGGTAAACAGCCAATACATGGCGAAGATGATCGAGGACAAACAGTTCTACCAGATCGTCGATGTGTCGCCAGAGCGGTTGGCGCTCACGGCGTATTCCATCGACGGCGCCGTCGCCGACGGATTCGAGCTACGCAAGAACGGAGCCTCCTCCACTTACATCGATCACTCCTCGCGCAAGCCGGCGGAATAGAATATCACGGCGCGGGCCGCGTCAGGGGAATAGGCCAAACTATACTAAATGCCCGCCCCGTACACTGGTATCGCAGCCCCGGTGATCTGGGCGGCGGCGTCCGAAACCAGGAAGACCGCCACATTGGCCAGCCGTGCCGGGGAGACCCATCGCGAGTGGTCGCCGCCAGGGTCGGACTGGCGGTTGGCCTCAGTATCGATGGTGCCTGGCAGAATCACGTTGGCCGTGATCCCCGCGTCCCGGTTCTCGAGCGCCGCTGTGCGCACCAGCGAAACCAGCGCCGCTTTGGAGGCGCTGTAGGCGGCGATGTCCGCTTGCGGCTCCAGCGCGGCGCGGCTGCCGATGGCGACGATCCGCCCTCGACCGTCCTTCCGCATGTGCGGGATCACCGCGCGCAGCGTGTAGAACGCCGCCCGGAGGTTGAGGTCCATCATCTGGTCCCAAGTGGCGTCATCCGTTTCGTGGATGGGGCGGCCACCCGCAAACCCGCCGGTCACGTGTACCAGCGCATCCATCTTCTGAAACCGCTCGATGATAACGTCCGCCAGCTTGCGAGCCTCATCGGCGCTGGTCAGGTCCGCTGGAATCCCGATGAAGCGCGGGTGGTCAAAGTCGGAATTGGCGATCTTGCGGGACGATCCAACCACCCAGGCGCCCGCTTCCAGAAATGCCTTGGTGACGTCCGTGCCGAGCCCGCCCCTGGCTCCGGTAATGAGTACGATCTGGTTGTCCAGTGTGTGCATGCCTGCCCCCATCAGTTAGAATGACACAACCAGCCAAATGTCCGACATACACATCAGACCGGGCGTGGAAGACGATATCCCGGCCATTCTTGCGCTCATCCACGGGCTTGCCGAGTATGAGAAAGCCCGCCCCGGAGAGGTGCCTGTAGACCAAGCGGTGCTCCGCGAGTCGCTGTTTGGCGCGAGGCCCGCCGCCGAAGTGCTGTTGGCGGAGGCGGACGGCGAGACCGCCGGATTCGCCCTCTTTTTTCACAACTTTTCCACCCTGGCAAGCCCGGCGCGGGTTGTACCTGGAAGACCTGTTCGTTCGCCCCGCCATGCGCGGCCGCGGCATCGGCAAGGCTCTGCTATGCGAATTGGCGCGCATCGCCGTGGAGCGCGGCTGCGCCCGCATGGAATGGGCCGTGCTCGATTGGAACACGCCGGCCATCGAGTTTTACAGGAGCCTGGGCGCGGTTTCCATGGACGAGTGGACGATTTTCCGGCTCACCGCGCCAGGCATCGGCCGCTTGGCAACCCCACCGGCGGCATAGACCGCCGGCGCTACGGCAACGCCGCCGCCTGAGCGCTGCCGTAATAGAGCCCGTTGAAAAGCAGCTTGTATGTCCCGTGCGGCTGGTCGCGGAAATTCACTTCCGGACCGAGCAGCACCACTTTGCCTTCGCCCACCGAGGCCTCGGCCACCGCCGTTCCGCCATCCAGGTACTGCTGGCCCCAGGCCCAGCCGCTGTCCAGAACCTCCTCGCCGGAGAACCAAGCCACCGCCGAAGTGTGCTTCAACTCCGAGTCGGGCGCCAGGCGGAACACCGGGCTGCTGTCGAAGAAAATATCCAGTTGCTGCGGCATGCCATAGGCCAGCGGGTTGGTATTGTTGACGTTGGTCTTCAGCAGCGATCCCGGAATATAGAACTTCTCGCGCGGCAGCGGGCGGTCCTTGCCATCCGGACCTTTCTCCGTGAGGTAATTCTTCACGGGAACGCCGAACAGCTCCGCCACGCTGGTGGAGCTTCCGATGGTCACGATGGACCCGCCCGATTCGACGAATTTCTTGAGCTGCGGAATGGTCTTGTCTTCCGTGATTCTCCCCATTCGGCCCCGGTATTCCTCGGGGATGCTCTCGGGGTCGGGAGCGCCAAACATACCGCCGCCACCGCCGCCGCGTCCAAAGACGGCGCCGCCCCGGCGAATGGCCCCATCGGTCAACACCACGACATCAAACTTACTCTTCAAGTCGCCGGCATCGAGCGCCGGCGGGTAAACCACCTCGAACGGAAACTCGTACTGCTCGAAGAGCCAGCGCGTCCAGCCGGAAGGCATGGAGCCGCCATACTGGTCCGACAGGCCGATGCGGATGGGTTTGAGCTTCAGCGCTTCGCCGGCGGGCGCTTTGGCCACGGCATGCACGGCCACTCCCAGTTCCTTCGCGCCGCGCTCCAGCACCGGGCGCGCGGCTGCTGAAGCGGGAACCCAGATGGCGCCCGTGCCCAAATCCTGCCCGTCGGCCGTCTCCTGCTTCTTCAGCCAGTAAACGTCGGCATTGGCTTTCAAAAGCCGGTTGATCAGCACGAAGGAGTTGTTGATGCGGTGGCTGATCAGGTAGCCGGCCGGGTTCGAGGGCCCTGCAATCGAGCTCGCCGGCGCGGGCAGCAGCCCGCTGATCTTCGTGAACGGACCATCGAAGCCGTCGCGGATGCGGTCGAACTCGACGCCCATCTGGTATGCCAGCGTCCAGCCGGTGATATCGTACGGCGGATTGGGAGGGCCGCCGGGATAGGCAAAATCGTTGGGATGGTCCTGCGGTTCGAACATATCCATGACGTGCGGGCGGAATGCCTGTGCGGTCTTCACCACGTACGAGCCGGCCGGATAGCTCTTGCCGGCCACTTGAAATACGGAAGTGGCTCTCAGCACCGTAATGCCGGTCTTGAGGAGAGCGTTGACGAATTCCGTGGCGGTGGCGAAGTCCGCCTGGTCCGATGGAATGATGTACCCGCGCGGATCGCGCATTTTGGGATCGTGCAGGACGGTGTTGTAAAGCTCCATGGGGACCGTGCGCACGTTGAATCCGCCGCCACCGCCGCCGGGGGGCACATCTCCACCCGCGGCTGCTTCTCCGCCGCGCCCGCCCCGTCCACCGCGTCCGCCGCCGCCCTGAGACTGTGGATTGGCCGCTGCCGCCGCTTCCAGCGCCGCAATGCGCTTGGGCGTGACCGTCCAGTAATCCTTGCTGCCCTTCTCAATCGAATTCATTCCCATGCGCCAGATGTCGAACAGGAAGGTCTCGCGATAGCGGGACGCCAGGTCGAGCATGGCCCGGTTGTTCGAGATCTCGTACTCGATGGATTGCCGGTAGTGCCACTGTTGCGGAACCACCGGCAGGGGCCAGTCCCCTTGCGGCAACTGCTTGCTGGGCACCACCGGGATGGTCATGGGCGTGGGATTGCCGATGATCTCGGTGAGAATGCCGATCATGTTGTGGAAGTAAGTGATGGTGCGCAGGCCGCCGTTCCACCACGTGGAGTAATTGGCTCCGCTGCGCATGGCGCTGCCGCCCTTGCCTTCCGCCACCAGGCGGCTGTGCATGGCGGTGCCCACCAGCTCGATTCCCAGCGGGATCAGCGGATCGAAGTTGTAGTTGAACGGGTCGCGGAAGGGCGGCATGAAAATCACCGCGCCGGCCGGTCCGGTCTGGTGGTGGTTGTACATGATCTGCGGAAACCACTCGAGGAAAAGCTGGTGGTTCATGTTGGTGGTCTCCGGCATGTTGGACATGTAGAAGTCGCGGTTGTCGTCGTGGCCGATGTACTTGGCCCAGAGCCTCGGCAGGCCGCCCATGGTGCGCTTGAGCGGGTCCTTCAGGGCCGCGTCTCGCTTCTCCGACCCGCGCATGTACCAGTTGGCGACCAGTTCCTGGCCGTCCGGGTTGGCCAGCACGCAAAGCAGAATCACGTCGTTCAGAAAACGCATGGTTTCCGGATCGGTGCGGCTCACCATCTGGTAGACCATCTCCATTTCCTGCTGCGACCCCACCGTCTCGCTGGCGTGCAGCCCGCCGTCGATCCACACCACGGCTTTGCCCTCGCGGGCCAGCGCGTGAGCCTGGTCCTCCGTCAGTCCCTCCGCCAGTGCCAGCCTGCGCGAGATGTCCTTGTAGTGATCCAGCTTCTTCATGTTCTCCGGCGATGTGATAATTGCCATGTACTGGCGCCGGTCTTCGGCCGTGGGGCCGATGTCTACCAGTTTCATGCGATCGGATTCAACGGCGAGTTTTTTCCACCAGGCCTCGAGCTGGGTGTAGTTCGCCACCTGGTAATCGTCGCCCAGGTCGAATCCGAGCGCTTCTTTGGGAGTAGTGACTTTCGGTGCGGTCTGGGCCGCCAACGGCCAGGCAGACAACGCTGCCAGCAGAATCAGCACCGGCACATGCATCCGTCGTGACTTCATGAGGTTGAGTTTAACCTGCTTCGAGCCGGTGCGCCATCGCGAAAGTTATCACTACCGGAAGGACCCAGTGCGGGTGCCGGCGTTCATCGGGGTGGTGCACAATGAATTGGAGACCGACAATGAAACGACGTGCGTTCATAAGGGACCTGGTGGCCGGCGGCGCGTTCGGGACGCTCGCGCCTGGGGGCATGGCCTTCCAGGCTGCGGCATCGCCCGCCCCGGATCCGAAGGTCCGGCGAGTGCTGGTTGCCTTCAAGTGTCATCTGGACGTTGGGTTCGTCGACACCGAAGCCAACGTCATCCGTTGGTACTTTGACAAGTACTTCCCGCAGGCGATCCAGACGGCGGCCATGCTGCGGCAATCGGGAGCAGACCGCTACGTTTGGACCACCGGCTCGTGGCTCGTCTACGAGCACCTCGAGAAGGCCGCCGGCCCGGAGCGGAAGCGCATGGAGCAGGCGATCGCGGCGGGGGATATCGCATGGCATGCCCTGCCGTTCAGTTGGCAGACGGAGCTCATGGACCGCTCCATGATCGCGACTTCGGTGGGGCTTTCGCAATCGCTCGACCGGCGGTTCCAGCGCACCACTACCGGGGCCAAGATGACCGATGTGCCCGGGCATACCCGAGCCATGGTCGGGCCCCTGGCGGAACAGGCCGTGAAGCTCCTGGATATCGGTGTGAATTCCGCGAGCACCCCGCCGGACGTTCCGCCGCTCTTCGTCTGGAAGGAACCGGACGGCCGTTCGCTGATGGTCATGTACCATCACAAGGAGTATGGCGGCGTGGTCAAGATCCCGGGGTCGGACTTGGCCGTCGATGTCGAAGTCGCCAATGATAACGCCGGACCACATTCGCTCGAGCAGATACGGAACATCTACTCCGGCCTGCGGAAGCAGTTCCCGGAGGCCAAGGTCGCCGCCTGCGACCTTACCGCGATCGCCAACGCGGTCGAACCATACCGCGGGAGACTGCCGGTGGTAACGCAGGAGATCGGCGATACCTGGATCTACGGGGTGGCCAGCGACCCGCTGAAGGTGGCCCGCTATCGGGAGCTCGCGCGGCTCAGGAGCGAGTGGATCGCGCAAGGGAAGTTCGGCCAGGGCGACGCCACCGACCTCACGCTCTTGCGCAGCCTGCTTCTGGAGGTGGAGCACACCTGGGGCACCGACACGAAGACGTGGCTCGATTTCGATCACTACACGCCGCGCGATCTCGAGCGCATGCTCGACACGCCGAAGTACAAAGTGGTGGTGTCGAGCTGGGCCGAAAAGCGGCGCCACTTGTCCGATGCGATTGCCGCGCTGCCCGCGCCCTTGCGCGCGGAGGCAAGCGGGCGTGTGCGCGCCCTGGAGCCCGCGGCCCCATTGACGGAAGGACTGGAACGGTATGCGGGCGGCGAGCCGATCGAGACCAGGCATTTCACCATCGCGCTCGATGCGCAGACAGGCGCGATCTGCCGCTTGCGCAGCAAGAAGACGGGCCGCGATTGGGCATCCACGCGACAACCGCTGGCCCTGTTCGCTTACCAGACGCTGTCGAAGGAAGACTACGACCGCTTTTTCGCCGCCTATCTGAAAAGCCACGCGGATTGGGCGCCAAAGGATTTCGGGAAGCCCAACATCGAGCGTTTCGGCGCTCAGAGCCGCACGTGGGTTCCAACTCTCGCCGAAAGCTGGCGAACCAGCGACGCGAAAGGCCAGCGCATTATTGCGCGGCTGGAAATAAGGGATGCCACGACCGAGGAATCGGGAAGAGTCGCTTGGCCTCGAATGATGTACCTGGCCTTGTTCCTGCCCGATGCGGAGCCCACCGTGGAGATCGACTTTTCCTGGTTTGGAAAGCCAGCCAACCGGATGCCCGAGGCGCTGTGGCTCAGCTTCCAGCCCATGGCACCCGAGGCACGGGGGTGGATGCTGGATAAGTCCGGCAGCCGGATTTCACCCTTGGACGTCGTAACGGGAGGGAGCCGGGCGATGCATGCCCTTCTGGAAGGGCTGCGCTATGCCGACTCCCATGGCGCGCTTAGAATCGACACGCTGGACGCGCCGCTGGTCGCGCTGGGCGGGAAATCCCCGCTGAATTTCTCGAAGGAGCAGCCGGACCTATCGAAGGGCTTCCATTTCAGTCTTTTCAATAATGGCTGGGGGACCAATTATATCCAGTGGTTCGGGGAGAACATGCGCTTCCGCTTCCGCGTGAGTGCTTGAGATCCGGACAGCGCTTCTTTGCGACGGACCGCTGCCTCTCGCCCTTGGCAGGCCGGCGGCCCTGCTCCCTTGGAGCGAGTAACGGTCAAGACCTGTCACTGCAGAGCCCAGTTCAAACGCCTGGCAGCCCGGCTCCGTCCGAGAAGAACGAAACCGGGCTGCGGGGCTCGACAGGGTCGCTCTACATCAGAAGTAAAAGCGCAGCGAAAGCTGTAGGGTGCGGACCAGGCCCGACTTGGCGGTAATCATGCCGAACTGGCCGGACGTTGGGCTGGTGTTGGGATTGCCCAAGTTCGGGTGGTTGGGGAAGTCGTAGCACTCGGCGCGGAACTGGAACCCGCTCCGGTCGTTGACCGCAAACGTCTTGAACAGGGAGAGGTTCCAATCCTGAAAGCCAGGGCCATAGAATACGTTACGGATGCCCGACGCCAGGTTGAAAGTGCCGGTCGGCGGCGGGGTTGGGGCGCTGGTAAAGCTCAAGTAGCGCGGCGAACTGGAAGTCGTCACCGGGCCTGCAAATGCTCCCGTGGTAATGATGCCAGGCGAATTCAACACCCAGTATTGAAGCGAGCTGCCGTTCATGCTGCCCACTTCCCCCACGCCAGCGTAGTCGTTGCCGGTGCCGATGCTGCCAGGCCCGCCCGTCTGGAACTGCGCGGTGCCGGCGATCGACCAGGCGCCCAGCAGTTTCCCGCTCAGGTTCTTCTGCGTTTTGAGGAACGGCAGCTCATAGATGTAGTTGATGATCACCATGTGCCGCGCGTCGTAGTCGGAAGGCCCCCAGAGGTTGGAGGTGTTGTAGGTGTCGGGGGCGATGTCGCGGTACTGCGAGCCGCTGTCCGTGCTCTTGGAAAGCGTGTACGTGACGCCAAAGCTGGAACCGTTCGCGAACCTCCGGTTCCAGGTGATCTGGAGCGACTTGTAGTTAGAGTTCACCACGCTCTCCTCTTCCTGGATGGCCGCGAAGCCTTTGTAGGGGCGCAGGTAGTTGGCGCTGATCCCTGGGTTGGCCACCAGCGCGCCGACCTGGGGTTCGTTGATGTCATATACCTGCCAGGCGTGCAGGCCGCGATGCGCCACGTAGGCGACCGTCAGCACGGAGTTTAGCGGTAGTTGCCGATCCACAGTGACGTTCCAGTTCCACGCCTCCGGGGGCCGCAGCTTGGGGTTCAGGGTGGTGATGGTCAGCGGCGCGGCCGTGCCGCTGGTCAAAGCGGCGGGCGGGTTGTCCACTGACACGTTGGTCACCGTCACGAACGGCTGGAACGGAGAGTTGCCGCCCGGGAAGATGTTGTCGATCAGGCCCATACGGGTGGCAAAGCGCCCCGCGCCTCCGCGGATGACCGTCTTCGGGTCGATCTGATAGGCAATACCGACCCGCGGCTGCAATAGGTTGGCGGTATTGATGTATCCCTTCCCGAGGCTGGGAGTGAACAGGCCGCTGCACGAAGCCCCGTCACAGATATTGGAGCTGGCGGCCAGAACGCGCCCTTGCGCGGAACTCGGAAAACTGCTGAACCCGGGAATGACCACGCCATTGTACGGGTTGCCCGCGCCCAGAATCACGTTGCCGCTCACCGGATCGACCTTCACAGCCTGCGATGAGTTGTAGAGGTTGCCATCGAAGTAGTCGCCGTTGCCCCATAGCGGGTGAAAGCCCTGGATGCTCGTCAGGCGGACGCCGTATTCGACGTGCAGCTTCTCGGTCACCTTCCAGGAGTCCTGGGCGAAGCCCTCGTACATGGAGCCGCGCCAAATGGTGTAAGCGCGCGGGCCGATCTCGGTGTAGCTATCGGCCAGGCCAAGCGCCAGGTTGGCCATTCCGATGCCGGAGGTGGCGCCCAGTCCTGTTCGCGTGTCGGTGAACACGAACGATCCGTTCTGATTGTTGCTGCCGCCGGGAACCGTGGAGACGTTGATCTGGTCACCGTCATTTTCGCCGGAATATTCCATCGAGAACCCGGCCTTGAACGTGTGGTTCTTCCAGACCTTGGTCAGGTTGTCGGCGGCGGTCCAGATCGGCCCCGAGGAGTGTGAGGGGTAAGGGCCCCCGGCCAAGCCGTAAAAGTTGGGCACGGTCACCGTGGGGATCTTGCCGGTTATGTCTTTGCCACCGAAGATATACGGGTAGTTGATCCCAAACGTCAACCGGTTGAAGCCCGACAACGCCGTGTTGACGGGAATATAGACGTCGTCGAGACTGAACGTCGCAAGAGCTTCATTGACCAAGGTGGGGCTGATCGTATAGACCCAGGAGACCGTATTCGTCTGGTTCGGCCGGTTGAAGTACTTGCCGGTCTCGCCGGACCCCTGGTCAAAGGGCTGATACTCCCAGTACGCGGAGGCGTTGCGGCGCCCGGAAATGTGATGCTTCGCCGAAGGATTCAGGTCGATATTGATTACTTCTTTGCGCTGGTTGATGGGGTGGCCGGCCGTTGCGAACCAGTTCTGCGTCCCCACCAGGTACCCTGGTGTGGGTCCCGGGTACGCATTCATGATACCGACCCCGTTTTTGCTCAACCGGCTGGCGGGAATGATGTTGCCCGTGAACGGAACGCAGTTCGCCGCGCCGGAGGTGGCGCAGGTCGAAGGATCGTAAATGACGTGGCTGCCTGAGTACCATGGGTTCGCGCTGAGCAACTCGCTGAAGTTGCCCTGCCGCATCAGGGTCGTCGGGACGGCCTGGGTCTGCGTGTCGGTGTAGCGGTAGCGAATCCAGTCTTCGCCGAAGAAGAAGAAAAGCTTCTCCCTGGTCCGGCTCAGGATTCCAGCCTTGGGAATCCAGATCGGGCCGCCCACCGTGAAACCGGGGTTATTGTAACTGAATGGCGAAGCGAAGTTGGTCGCGGTGCTCAAGTTGCGCGACCACGTATTGGAATTGAACGCCGAGTTGCGGACATATTCATAGGCGCTGCCGTGGAAATCCCGAGCGCCGGCTTTGCCAATGATACGAATCTGGCCACCTGCGGCCCGCCCGTATTCCGCCGCGTAGTCGGCCGTCATGACCTGCATCTCGGCGGTGGCATCGACGTTCGCCGCGCCGATGCCGGCGCCGTTGGCGCGCGTGCGGACGGCCGGCGCGCCGTCCATGGTAATGACCGTATCCCAGGTGCGCGACCCGTTAATACGCCACGTCTGGCCGCCGCTGTTGGAAAAGTTGAAATCGCCGAGCGTGGAGGTGTTCTGCACACCCGGCAGGAACTGCACCATGTAGACGGGGTTGCGGCCGTTGAGCTCCTGCATTTGAACCTGCGTGCCGCCCACCTGGCTTTGTACCGCCGCCGAGTCGGTTTGCAGGGCCACCGCCGCCGCGGTGACTTCCACCGTCTCCGTAGCGTTGCCCACCACCAGGCTGGCGTCTAGTGACAGCGTCGAGTTCGGATCCAGCTTGTTGTGGTCGCTGGTGAATTTCTTGAACCCAGCGGCTTCAGCCGTCACCGAGTAGAACCCCGGAGCCAGGTTCGTGACGGCGTAGTAACCCGAGTCATTTGTTGTAGTTGGACGCTCAATGCCGGTCCCTTCGTTTTTGAGGGTGATCTTGGCTTGGGGCACGACCGCCCCAGACGGATCCTTGACAAACCCTACAATGGATCCATAGTCCGATTGTGCATAAGCGATTGTCGCGAAAAGAAACAGGTTGGCGCACAGGAACGGCGCCACGTTGTGACACCCGAAGAAGCGCATGTAACATCCTCCAGGACTGAGTGAACGCTGGCAGTCCATCGACTGTCCAGACGGTTAGGGTATTGGATTTTGCGTGCCAACTGCGTGAAAACGAGGTTAAATTTGCCGTCAACCACGGCGATTCGTACAGTTGGCCGGCAGGGATTGGTAGCACCGGCTTGCAGCCGTTGCCAAGCTGTTTGGAACTGTGGGGATCGGAGCTTTGTGCCGAACTGCGCAGCGTTCGGGCACGGTGGAATCGGTGTGGATCTCCCGACCAGCGCCGCGAAGCGACACTTGGTGCTGCGCATCGTGAAGAGCCAGACATTTGCCATCTCTCAGGCACTACACGCCCCTCTATTGCAGAACAGACGATATCCGGGAAGCCGGAAAACCTCAGAGACCCACCACCAGCGCTTCCCCAATTTAGCGTGAAGCTCGCGTAGCGCCAGCGGACACCCTCAGATTATACATCCAACAACCCCACATTGGAACTTTTTTTTTATCGATTCCGAGCGGCTCCCCCGGCCCCGCCAGGCGCCCAGACGGCGGGTAGCGACGGACTATGCCTTGACCAGCTTATCCGACGCCTTCCACTTCTTTTCGTCCCAGTAGAGCGTGCGGCCTTCGCGATAGGACTGGACGGCAAGATTGATCACCACCACCGCCCGCGCGCCGGTTTCCACGTCCAGGTGAGGTTTCTCGCGCGTGCGGATGCACTGCAAGAAGTTCTCGACGTGCGCCACCATGGGGTCTTTCTGGTCGATGGGGATCTGGATTTCCTGGGTGCCGAACTTGCTGGCGTATTCCTCGCCGCCAATCGGCTGCAATTCCCGCGAGCCGGGCTTGCTCTTCATCTCCGGTTTGACCGTGATGTAAGGCACCATTCCCTCGAACTGGCCGTGATCCACCACGATGATGGTCCCTGCGTGTCCCCGGATCAGGCCGGGGATATGCTGCGAGTTCGCCATGGAAGAACTTAGAACCAGCGAGTGGCCTTTGGCGTAGTCGGCCAGAAGATGGAAGGTATCGGGCACCTCGCGCTCATCCTTGAAGACGTAGATGCCGCCCGTGGCCGTGACCTTGCTCGGGAACTGCGGCTCATCCCAGCAGATGTTCAGCGGCGCCACCACGTGGTAGAACAGGTCGGTGGCAATCCCGCCGGAGTAGTCCCAGTATTTCCGGAAGCGGAAGAACCGGTCGGCGTCGTAGGGCCGCTTGGGAGCCAGCTTGAACGCCGAGCCCAGCCACATGTTCCAGTCGATGTAGTTCTCGTCCTTCCCTTCGGGCCCGGCCTCTTTGTCGATCGGCCAGCCATCGTTCCACTCGCCTCCGAAGGAGTTGCGGTGATACGAGCCCTGGCTCATGATCATCTGGCCGATCATGCCGTCGGCAATGGCCTTCTTGGCTTTCCACCAGATGTCGGCGGAAGTGGTCTGCGAGCCCACTTGCAGGACGCGCTTGGTTTCCTGGACCGTGGCCACCAACTGGCGGGCTTCCTCGTTGGTGTGGACCATGGGCTTTTCCAGGTAAACGTCTTTGCCCTTGTCCATGGCATCCAGCGCCATTTTGGCATGCCAGTGGTCCGGCGTGGCCACGATCACGGCGTCGACATCGGGTTGGGCCAGCAACTCGCGATAATCCAGATAGCCCTTGACTCCGTAAAGCTCGGCGCCCTTGCGCTTGCGCTTCTCGTAAACGTCGCAAACAGCGACAATCTGGCAAGCGTTGTTCTGCTGGCCATACCGGGCGAACTGCGCGGCCACGTATTCTCCGCGGCCACCGTGTCCGATGACGCCCACATTGATGCGATCGTTGGCGCCGAGCACCCGGCCCCCGCTCATTTTCCTGCCGGTGCGGGCGGCGAACGCCGAATTGGCGGCGCCTAGCGTCAGGCCGGTGGCGCCCACGGTCTTGAGAAAATCCCGGCGATCCAGGGGTTCTTTTGCGGTTGACATGAAGGCTCCTTCCTTTCGATTGTAACCGCTTCACAAACCCGACACGAGGATTCGGGTCCGGTGGTATGATGCAGAGGAATCACGGCGAAAGGACGAAATCCATGAACCAGAGCGCGATCGGAATGTTGCTGCTGATTCTGGCCGCAGCGATGAACGGCAGCTTCACCCTGCCCATGAAATTCACCAGGAAGTGGGCATGGGAGAATACCTGGCTGGCGTGGACCATCTTCGCGCTCTGCGTCTTTCCCCCCGTGCTCACGTTGCTCACCGTGCCGTCTCTGGGCCGGGTCTACTCCGATGCGGGCTGGGGACCGATTGCCATCGCCGCCGGCTGCGGCGCCGGGTGGGGAGTTTCCCAGGTGTTCTTCGGCCTGGCGGTGGATGCCGTCGGAATTGCCCTGGCCTTCTCCGTCATCCTGGGCATTTCGGCGGCTGTGGGCGCGCTCATCCCGCTCTTCACCACAGGCTCGGCGTTCACCTCGCAGGGTATGGCGGTGATGGGAGGGGTGGCGCTGGTAATCGTCGGCGTGCTGGTCTGCGCCAAAGCCGGCCGCGCCCGCGAAGCCGCGCTGGGCGAAGGCCCGGTCGGGAAGCCCTCGGTCGGAAAGGGTCTCCTGTTTTGCACGTTCAGCGGTTTGGGATCGGCGCTGGTCGGATTGGGCTTGCAGTATGGCGGCCATTTGGCGGATGTGGCCAAAGCCGCCGGCGCCTCCGAGACCTGGAAGAACAACGCTACCTGGCTGCCGCTGATGTGCGCGGGCGCCGTTCCCAATCTCATCTACTGCATCTACCTGATGTCCAGGAACAAGACCGGCAGCCGCCTGGTCGCCGGCGGGACCGGCGGCTATTGGTTCCTGGCCGCCATCATGGCCGTATGCTGGTTCGGCAGCACGGTGATATACGGCGTGTCGAAGAACATATTGGGCACGGTAGTGGCGTGGCCCGCCTTTATGTCGCTGATCGTTATCACGGCCATGATCCTGGGCGTGGTCACGGGCGAATGGAAGGGCAGCGGCAAGAAACCGCTTCAGGTGATGTTCGCCGGCCTCGTCGTGCTGGTGCTCTCCATTGTAGTGCTGTCGCTAGCCACCTCCTGAGGATACCGATCCATGCCGGAAGCAATGACGATTGGGGTTGACATCGGCGGCACCAAAGTGGCCGCCGGCCTGGTGGATTCGAGCGGGGGAATCTCCCATAAGACGCGCGCGCCGATGGTGGCCACGGGGGACGCCGCCACGGGTTTCGCGGCGGTGGAGGACGCCGTGAATGCGGTCTTTTCCGAATTCCCCGAGGCGCGCGGCGCGGTGGCGGGGATTGGAATCTGCGCGCCGGGGCCGCTCGACCCCAAGACCGGGGTGGTGCTCAATCCGCCCAACGTGCCCTGCTGGCGCAACTACCCTCTGGCCGCCGAGGTGGAGCGCGTATTCGGCGTTCCCGCGCGCGTCGACAACGATGCCAACGCCGCCGGCCTGGCGGAAGCGCTTTGGGGCGCGGCGGCCGGATACACCAATGTTTTTTACGCTACGCTCGGCACGGGCATCGGCACGGGAATCGTCTTCGACAAGAAGATCTATCACGGCCGCACCGGAAGCGCGGCCGAGGGCGGGCACATCACCATCGACTTTCACGGGCACCGTTGCGGATGCGGAAAGCGCGGTTGCATCGAGGCGCTGGCCTCCGGTCCGAACATCGCCCGGAGGGCGCAGGCCAAGCTGCGCGGCGCCGGCAAGTCGAGGATTGTGGAGCTGGCCGGAAGCCTGGAGCAGGTTCGCGCCGAACACGTCGGCCAAGCCTTTCGCGAGGGCGATGCGGTGGCCACGGAGGTTCTTGCCAAGACCGCTCACCTGCTAACCGTGTGGCTCGGCAACATCGTGGATCTTCTGGAGCCGGACGTCATGGTGGTGGGCGGCGGGGTAGCCGAGTTGATGAGCCCGTTCTTCGAAAGCATCTCGGAGGACTTGCCGCACTGGGCCATCAATCAGCGCGCCAGCGAGATTCCGCTGGTGATGGCCCGGTACGGCGCCGACGCCGGCATCGCGGGCGCCGGCGCGCTGTGCTGGTCGGCGGCTTGAACCGCGGCGGGGGCTGGCGCCGCCAAAGGCAGTCTACGGTAAGGGCGTAGCCAGATAAACGGGGAGCGTCACCGAGGCCTGGCCCACCACTTGCAGCGTGATTCCGGTGGCTAGGTAGGTGCCCGGCGGCAGTTGAACATTTACCTGAAAGATCCCGGCGGGCAGTCCCGGAGCCGCGCCTGAATAGGCCACGTTCAGCCAGAACGTCGACCGGATTGCCATTCTGCCATTCGCGCAGGATGGCGCTGAAAGCCCCGCCATCGCTGGCCGCACCCGTGGCGATCTGGCCGTCCGTAAGAATTGGCCAGCCGGCGCCGGTGCCCCAAAACGAGAGAAAATCCCCCTGTTTCGCGGGATGGGCGGCCGAATTGAGCGTGCCGTCCTGATTCACTGCGGCGTTGGCAAAAATGCCTAACTGCGAGGTCGCGACCGCGGTGCGGAACGGAGGACTGGTCACACCGTTGAAAACGATGCGGAGGTTGGACGTGGTGTGGCCCGCCACCTCGTAGGGGACCATCGCGTTAATCTGCGAATCGGAGACGTAGAGCAGGGGCGCCGGGATGTCGTCGAAGAGTACTTGCGCGCCGGCCAGCGCGGCAGGCAGCATGCCGGAGAAGGTGGCCTGCACGGCGGGGAAGGCTCCGATATGTGGCCCGTAGATGGCGATGGCCTCTCCGGGCGCGATGCGGCCGGTCGCGATACCCCCGGCGGCGTTGGTGAGGGCAGTCGGGCGCATCACGGGCCGCGGTGAGGCCGCGATCACCGAGACGATCCCGTTAGGCCCGGTCAAGTGCAGCAGGCCGCCGGAATCCAAAGCGATCGATGCGGACACGGTGTTATCGGGGTAGCGGCCGGAGTAAGGCAGCGCGGTCCCCTGGGGATTGAGTTCCACCACGAAATCGCCTCCCACGAACCAGCCCTGGTTATCGGGGAACTCGGTCGAACGGGTCGTGCCGGCAACCCAGAGGTCACCGGAGCTATCGAGCGTCGCGGCAGTGGCCTGGTCGTAGCCTTTGCCGCCGAGCAAAGTCGCCCAGACAAGCGCCGAGCCGCTGGTATTCAGTTTGAGCGCAAAGACAGGGCCTGTGGTCTGATATGCGCCCGGCGTGACGGGGAATTTCGGATCGCTCGTGCTGCCGGTCACGTAGACGTTGCCATCGGGGTCCACGGCCATGGCGGCGGCGCTACTGAGGGCTGTGTAGGAGGGCGGCGGAGTCTGGTTGGTGCCGTTAGCGAGGTAAGTGAGATAGGAAAGCGCGCTGCCGCCGGGGTTGATCTTGGCGACGAACGGGCCCGGCCCGGTGGCGACCATGGCTCCGGGCGAAGTGGGCAGATCGAGCGTATTGGTGTTCCCGGCAATGTACGCGTTACCTGCATGGTCCACGCCGATTCCGAGCGATGCGGTGAGGCGCTGGCTGGTTTGACACGTGCCGGCGCCTACCCCCCAGGGGCAGTTTATGGCGTTCCCGGCGATCACGGCCGAATACACGATCCGATCCCCGGCGGAGGAGAGCTTCGTCACGAAGGCGCCATAAATACCCGGTGCTATGCCCCCCAGCTGCGCCGGCGGAGGCACCCCACCCGAGATTGGGAACGGCGACCAATCCGTGGTGCCGGTGAGATACATGCTACCAGCCGAATCCACGGCAATAGCCGTGATCGGGGCCGGGAAGTAAGTGCAATAGAGCAACAGACCATCCGGGCTGAACTTGGCCAGGAAGCCCGGGCCAGGGGTGGATTGGAGCGCGTTCCGCAGCGGCAGGTCGGGCGCCGAGGTGGATCCCACCAGATAGAGGTTTCCGGCGGCGTCCAAAACCAAGTCCCTCGCGGCGGTATTGGCGAGGCCCGCGACCCAGGCAAGGGTCGAGATTTTTCCGGACCCGTCCAGCTTCGTTACGAACGCGTCAGTGCCGGTGTACGTGGTAATTAGCGTGAACGTCCGGGTTCCGGCGACGTACGTGTTTCCCGCCGAATCGGTAGCGACGCGCGCCACGCTATAATCGACTGTCGCTTCTCCGATGTACGTGCTGAATTCCGCGGCCCCGACGACGGCCGCCGGGCAGAGTGAAACGAGCGCGACGCAGCTCCACAAGCTTTGTCCTACCATGTGTACGATTTTAGCGCGGCGGCCGCGCTAGTTCGCCGCCACTTCCAGCACCGTATTCCACAGATACTCGATCATCGTCATCAGCGAGCGCACGGAGATGTGCTCGTCGTCGGAGTGCGCGCCGCCCAAGGGGCCTTCCTCGGGCGTGACAATCGGGCCGACGCCGTACGCCTGGACGCCCTTGGCGCGGAGTTCGGCGTTGTCGGTGGCGCCGGTCATCATGCCGGGGAGCGTGGGAGCGTCGAACATGCGGCGGCCCACCTTTTCCAGCGCGCGGAACATCTCCGTGTCGATGCGCGACGGCGCGGCGAGCGGGCGCTCTTCTCCTGCGGGCGGGATCACGTCCACGGCGGGGTCGTCGATCACGCGGCGCAGCTCCGCCAGGAACTTCGTCATGTCTTCGTCGGGCAGGGCGCGCACGTCCAGATTGGCTTCGGCTTCGGAGGGAATCACGTTGTTGCGGAAGCCGGCCTTCAGAATGGTGGGAACCACCGAAGTCCGCAGGATGGAATAGTGGCCGGGATCGTGCTGCCGGAAGTAGCGGTCGATTTCGGCGGCGCGGGCGGGGTCCAGAATCCCGCGGTACCGGGCGGCATCGGCGGGCGGCGAAATCGCGGCCAGACGCTCGAAGTAGGCGCGCGTGGTGGCGTTGAGCCGCATGGGCGTCTGCCAGCTCCCGGCCCGCGCCACGGCTTGGGCCAGGTGCACCACCGCGTTCTCCATGATGGGGCGCGAGCCGTGGCCGGCGGGACCGTGCGCCACCAGGCGGATGCGGCGCGGCGCTTTCTCCGTGGCGCTGATGAACACGTGATGCACCTTGCCGCCGTCTTCGACGATGGCGCCGCCTTCGGCCAGCGCGTACTCGCTCTCGATCTCCGGCCAGTGCTGCTTCACCATGAAGTCGATGCCGAAACTGGTGGTGCCCTCTTCACCGGCCTCCGCCAGGAAAACGATGTCGCGGTCGAGTTTCACGTGGAGGCGGTGGAGCAGCAGCAGGATCATCATGCCCGCCACCACGTGCGGCTTGTCGTCGCTCGACCCGCGGGCGTAGATGACGCCATTCTTGCGGATGGCGGCGAAAGGGTCGACGGTCCATTTCTCGCGCTGCACGCCGACTACGTCGGTGTGGCCCATGATGAGGATCGGTTGCTTCGAACCGTTGCCCGGGATGCGCGCCACCAGGTTGGCGCGCGCGGGGTCCAGGGCGAACAGCTTCACCGGGATGCCCTCGTGCTCCAGCACGGCCTGGATGGCCTGCGCGGCCTTGGTTTCGTTGCCGGGCGGGTTGCTGGTGTCGATCTTGAGCAGCGTGGTGAAGCGATCCAGGATCTCGGGTTCGAGCTTCTGCCAATTCACCGGATAGCGGTCCTGAGCGGCAGCGGCGGCCGCCAGCCACAGAACGCAGGCAAGGGTCTTCATAACGGAATTGTGGCATGATGGCGGGAATCTGTGCGGCCACGCCCCGCCCCGCCGGACCCGCTCCGCCCCGCAGGGGCGCCAGAAAATAGCCCAGCGTGTGAGCGCTGGGACGCCGCTCCGTCGCTGTGCTTCGACTTCCGAAGACGGAGTCGGTCACTTCGTGAACGTCACCTCAATTGGGTAATTGGGGCTAAAAGACCCGTCGAACAGGCTCCAGTCGAGCTTCTCGGTGCAATTCGTATTGTTACCAGCGGTCATCGTACACGTGTAGTTGGCGCTGGTTATGTATTTGCTTGGAGTGGCGTTGTACACCGCTTTGGCAAGCGCGAAGTACAGCGTGTTATCAGACGCAGTGAATCATGCTACACCTCCGATGGCAACATCCATGCGAAACGGCCGTGGTGCAATTCGCGCCCGACACACTTCCTGATCTTGCGGGAGCCGCTCACCCATGCCGCCCTGAGTCCGCTGAGTCCGCCGTTGTGGAGCATATCGAGAGCGCCGCATGTTATCATACGGCCATATCTGCTTTGTTTTCCGGCAGAAGCTAAAACGGGCGCGAGACTTACTGGGCGATTGCTTTATGGCGGCTCCGCTTCTCCTGATGGTAGGAACAGCGATTGTTTTCTACATCCTCATCGGATATCCGCTTCTGCTGGCCTGTTTTTTCCGGCGCTCCGCACCGCCGGTGCGGAAAGATATGGGGTTCCGCACCACGGTTTCGGTCCTGCTGGCGGTGCATAATGGCGAGCAGTTCATACGGAAGAAGCTGGAATGCCTGCTGGCGTTGAACTACCCTGCCGAGTTGATGGAAATCCTGGTGGTCTCGGATGGATCGACGGATACCACCGAGGCTATTGTGGAGTCGTTTGCAGACCGCAGCGTTCGCCTGCTGCGGGCTCCTCGGGGCGGCAAGCCGGCAGCGCTGAACCTGGCGTTGCGGCACGCCTCCGGTGAAATCCTGTTCTTCACGGATGTTCGTCAACTGATCCATCCCGATTCGCTGGCTCACCTGGTAGCGAACTTTGCGGATCCAACCGTCGGCGCCGTAACGGGCGAGCCTCGGTTTCTCGATCCGGACCGCGCGGGCGCACAAGCCGACATGGAAGTATACTGGCGTTACGAGCTCTGGGTTCGGCGGCGGCATGCCAAAATCGACTCGGCCTGCATTACCACCGGCTGGATCTACGCTCTCCGCCGCACTCTCGCCAAAGCGATTCCCGACGACACCCTCATCGACGATGCCGTTATCCCCTTGGAAGCTCTCCTTCGCGGTTATCGCGTGATTGTCGAGCCGAAAGCAGTGGCGTTTGACTATCCCAACATCAAGGGCGGGGAATTCCGCCGCAAGCTGAGGACGTTGGGCGGGCTTTGGCAGGTTCACGTCCGGCTGCCCAAGGTGTTCACCCGCGCGAACCGGATGCGGTTCCATTTCTTTTCGCACAAGTCGGCCCGCCTGGTGCTCCCCTGGGGAATTCTGCTGATTTTGGCTGCGACGGCGGCCCTCGACTCCTCACCGGTTCGCAGTTTTCTTCTGTGGGACGAACTGCTGCTACTGGTTCTGGCGCTGGGCGACTACCTCGTACCGAAGAGATCCCGTCTCAAGCGGATTTCGTCTCCTGCGAGGAGTTTTCTCGCCATGAATGCCGCCGCGCTGCTGTCCGTGATCGTTTTCGTTGTTCCGCCCAAGCGTCTGTGGCGCCCCACGCGGGTGATTCTCGGGGGACAAGACCACTGACTAGGTTGTCGGACTTCCCATCCCGCCGCTGGCAGGCAGGAAGAGCAAATGAGCACCATCGAGCAATACCGAGCAAGCACGCTGGCGAAGGAGCGCACGAAAGATCTACTGCACATTTTGCCGAAAGGCCGCCGTTCCGTGCTCGACATCGGGGCGTGGGACGGGCATTTCTCCCGGCTACTGACGGAGCATTTCTCTGAAGTCACCGCTCTTGATCTTCACAAGCCTGCCTTCGAGCATGCAGTGAAATTATCAGGGTAGCGAAGCACGAGATTATCATCGGTGTTCCATTCGAACAGGATATCCGGGTGGGACGCACCACAGGCGGTTCCTGTGGGAAGACCAATCCTCCCTATGGGCACGTGAACTCGTTCACCGAACGCCGGCTACTACGGATGTTTTCTGGGTTACGGCTGATTTCGAAATCATTTGTCGGCAGCAACAAGGAAGTGACAAACCCGATATCCACCTCCCTAATGGACCTCGCTGGAAACCCCTGGGGGACGTATGACCAGGATGAACCGTGCTGCCATTGTAAGACTAAGTTGATTCGTCCAGGAAACAGGCGGCAAACATGGCAAAGGATCTGCTCGGGGATCGCTGTCCGCATGAACCGTGCTCAGTCTTTTTTTAACCGGCCGCACGGAAACTGGATTCACCTCGTCTTCTCAAAGCGAAACGGCGAATGATCACGTAAAGCCGTAGTTTTCCGTAACCGATAGGCGTGGTGACTTGACGGGCGAGCGCAGAACCGGCTGCGACGATGGACGTGATCATCTTCACGGGTCTCCTCCTTGTTTGTATGTCTATGACGCCGGCCGGCGGCTCTGTGCTCCCGCGTCGCCGCGAGCGTTCTCGACGGCGCTGATGTAGAAACTCTCCAGTCGCCGGACTGCGGCCGACAGATCGAATTCCGCTCTGGCTCGTTCGAGGCCTTTCTGGCCCATGGCGGCCCGCAAAGCCTCGTCCCGAAGCAAGCGGATGATCGGCTCCGCAAACGCCTCGGGCGTCCGGCCCCGAACCAGGTATCCGGTGACCCCGTCCGCCACCAATTCCGAATTGCCGCCCACATCGGTAGCCACCACCGGCAGCCCGGCGGCCATGTACTCCAAAATCGCGTTTGGGAGCCCCTCGCTCAGCGACGACAGGCAGGCGACCGACATCCGGGCGAGATAGTCGGGCACCGAACCCCGGCCGTCCGAGAAGAACACCCTTTCCCTGATACCCAGCTCAACGGCGAGTTTCTCCAGTTCCGGCCTCAGCTCGCCTTTACCGACCAGCAGAAACGCCGCCCGCGGCGCCGCCGCGGCCACAATCTGCGCGGACCTGAGAAAAAGGGCGAGGTCCTTCACCGGGCGATAATTCGCCACCACTCCTACCACCTGCGCGTCGAAGGGCACCCCCAAGGCCGCCGCCACGGACAGATCGCCGGACGAAGATGAATAGCGAGCGAGATCCACTCCCGTGTAAAGAACCGTAATTTTGTCCGGCGCGAGTTTCTCGGCAGCGGCGACCACTTTCTTCGCGTAAGCCGAGTTTGTAACAACCTGTGTGGTGTAGTGATTCAGAATCCGGAACAGCCTCTTATACGCAGGCGTGTACCAATAACCGGTGTTCAGACGGCTGGTTATGACAACGGGGCACCGCAAATACAGCGCGGCAAGCACGCCGAAGATGTCCGCTCTTTTCATGAAACTGTGCACCACATCGATCTGGTTCCGCTGGATATACTGGCGAAACCTCCATATCCAGCGGAGCCCGGCCGGTGAGTACACGCGCCCCACGGGAAACACCACGGTGCGGAGATGGCGGCTGAGGCTGGTCAACCTCTCGCTGTCCTCGAAACAACAGACGTGCGGTTCAAACAACCCACGATCAAGCCGAGTAGCCAGCGCGGTGACCAGTCTCTCTGTTCCGGCGTCTTCCTTGACCGAGTCGAGGACCAGACAGACTCTCAGTGGGGCGCGATCAGGCATCTCGGGCACTCCGTGCTTGGGAACGCGCCGGCCCATCGAGATCCGTCGCTTTTCCCGAAGCGGATAAACGGTTCGGGTGTCCCCATGAAACATAATCATATCGCATCGCCATCGGCCCCCGATCTCGCCGATCTCTCCCAGCATTGCGGCGATCGTGCTCGTATCGCCTGGGGTTGCACACCGTTACGCTATTTGCTGCCGGGGAGCGCCGGACGCTACCATATGTTTTTGATCGCTCTCCCCAACGAATCCGCTTCGCCCCAGTCCGAACGTGTGATTCGTGTCCTTGCCATGATGGAGGCTCAGTGGGTTACCGGGCCCGCGAAAAACCTCATCGCCTTCGCCACCCGGATCCGCAGTCTACCGCCTCCTGGCCTGCCCCGCATCGAGCTTTCCGTCATCGCCTTCCAACGCCCTTCCGTGCCGGCCGATCGCTTCCTGGCCGCCCTCGAAACGGCGAAAATCCCCGTCCATATCATTCGTGAGAGCAGCGCTGGCGATCCGCGGGTGATCCCCCAGTTACTCGCCGCCGTAGATTCCACGAGGCCCGATATTGTCCAGACTCACAACTCGAAATCGCACTTCCTGGTTCGCGTCACCGGGCTTTCCCGCCGCGTCCGCTGGATTGCGTTTCATCATGGCTTCACCGCGCGTAACCGCAAGGACAAATTCTACAACCGCATAGCGCGGTGGGCTTTGCGCGGGGCTCCCCACATCATCACGGTTTGCCGCGCCTTCGCCCTCGACCTCTCCCGCGCCGGCGTCCCGGCTCACAGAATCTCAGTGCGTCACAATATGGTTGAGGCCTTTGTCCCGCCGGCGCCAGGCGAATTGCTGGCCCTGCACGGCCGTCTGGGAATCCCCCAGGATGCGCGCGTTCTCCTCGCCGTCGGGCGCCTCTCCGCCGAAAAGGGCCATGCCGATCTGATGGAAGCCATGGCTCTGCTGCGCGCCTCCCATCCCGCCGGCGTCCGCCTGATCGTGGTCGGCGACGGCCCCGAGCGCGGCGCGCTGGAACGGCGTTGCGCTGCGCTCGGCCTCTCCGACTCCGTGATCTTCGCCGGGCAGCAGGCCAGCGTCGCCCCTTATTATGGAATTGCCGACCTTTTCGTGCTTCCATCTCACAGCGAAGGCTCTCCCAATGTCCTGCTGGAAGCGATGGCAGCCGGCCTCCCCATAGTATCCACTGGCGTGGGAGGAGCGGCCGAGTTGGTCTCGAATGAGAATAGCGCGCTGGTGGTCGCTTGCCGCGATCCACGGGCCATCAGCCTTGCGATTGGCCGCCTGCTGGCGGACGCGGAACTCGCCGGCCGCCTGGGGACTGCCGCCCAGCTTGCCTCCCGCTCTTTTACGCCGGAAGCATACGTGGCGTCGCTGGTCCAACTCTACCAGGCCGTAGCCGACAATCCCCTGGCGGGTTGCGGCCACTAACGCCCCTGAATTACGGGCAACGCGGTGGAGGCCAGGACGCTTCCGTTGGCGGAGAGGATGGCAAGGGCCGGACGTACCTGAGCACGGTACTGGATCTCTCGCCGTACTCCTGGCACTTCACCGCGCTGCAATGCCGGCGTAGTATCGAGTTGCGGTCCAGTGCTCAACGCTCAAGCCCGTGCACTTGCGAACAGCGTGACAAAGTCGGCGTTTCGGAGGCCCGGGCCGCGCCACGGATCATCCCAAGGTCAGGGTTAAATATGCAGCGAGCCAAGCCCAGTGTATACCGCGCATTTCGTTGGACTCCTGGATCCACTTCAGTATATCCCCCGCTTGGCCCGCCCGCCCCGATTTGTGCGAGAATGGACGAACACTTGAGTTTTTGCAGGACCACCCCCGGGGTAGGCGGTCGGAAAGGCGTGTTGTGAGCGACGAAGCCGAGACGCCGTTTGA
Source organism: Bryobacterales bacterium (assembly GCA_963768385.1). GTDB lineage: Bacteria > Acidobacteriota > Terriglobia > Bryobacterales > Bryobacteraceae > Fen-178. Next base: position 379,152 of record CAVYHQ010000004.1, on the reverse strand, counting down.
CAGTATCGAGGGTTCTCACGAGTACGTGGCTATGCTCGCCGAAGCCCTGGACGAAGCCCGGCGCGATGTGGAGGCCGAAATTGCGGCTGCGGAGCGCGAAGGCGCCAGCCGCCGCAAGGAGGCGCTGCTCCTGGTGTCCTATAATCTGGCCAAGCTGAATCTCCACATCACATCCAGCCGCAGGGTCTTGAACGATCTGCGTTCGCTCCGTCGGTTGCTGCTGGCGGAACGCGGTCTGCCCGTTGAGGACCAGAAGACCGGAAGCGCGTAGGGGCCAGGCGGGTTTCGAGTTTTTCCGGCGGGGCGGAATTGGTGTCTGGCGAGCCAAAAGACGGCTTCCGGAGAAAAAGTACCACAAACCTCCACTCCGGAGGATGAAAAGTTGGGGGCCTCTGATGGACTGACCGAAAACCAGGAGCCAAAATGGTAGTCCCGGGTTAGGTGTATATTGATATTTGTGCTGGGAGGAGACTTGTGGATCTTCGTGGGTGGTGTTTACAGACCCGACGTGAGGATCGCCATAGGTATCGCTCTCACTCTTTTTTGGATCGTCAGCCTCTGGAAAAAAAAGGCTGCCGCTGCGAGACAGCTTCAAAATTCGACCAAATCTGCCGCGAAGGACCCTGAGAACCAAAGTGAGGCGGCAGAGCGGCGCGATGGCAGGTAGGCTAGCTAGCGGCGTCCGCACTGCGATTGCGGAGCGTCTCCCGCACCGGCCATCCCAGAAGCAGCCCGTCGCTCCAATTGGCGCGTGTCCTCCCAACCTAATCGTGCGGGGTATTTTGTCGATTCAATTTTCAATTCGTCCCGGAGTCGCTAGTGGTCTGTCGCGACGAATTCGTTAGCGTGTCCCAGACCGCTCCAGCGTCGCCCCTTATTATGGAATTGCCGACCTTTTCGTGCTTCCATCTCACAACGAAGGCTCTCCCAATGTCCTGCTGGAAGCGATGGCAGCCGGCCTCCCCATAGTATCCACTGGCGCGGGCGGAGCGGCCGAGTTGGTCTCGAATGAGAACACCGCGCTGGTCGTCGGTTGCCGCGATCCACGGGCCATGAGCCTTGCCATCAGTCGCCTGCTGGCGGACGCGGAACTCGCCGGCCGCCTGGGAACTGCCGCCCAGCTTGCCTCCCGCTCTTTTACCCCGGAAGCATACGTGGCGTCGCTTGTCCAACTCTACCAGGCCGTAGCCGGCGAGCCTCGGGCCGGCCGCGGCAACTAGTGCCCCTGAACCAAGGGCAACGCGGTGGACGCCAGGACGGCTCCGCTGGAAGACAGGTATTCCAGTGTGAATATATGGTCGCCTTGCCGCTCGTCGATTGCCACCGTGCAAGGCGAGGCGGCGCAGGAAGCCTGAACTATCTCCCCGCTCGGCGCCATACCTGTCACCCGCACCGCCACAGCGCCGGGGACGCTCTGCATGTTGAAGGCCAGGGGAACGATACGTCTTCTCGGCAGCATCGGTCCTCCGACGCGATATGCCGGCCAGTCTGACCCCGCGCCGATGCCGAACATCGCCCCTAACCATTTGTTCCATGCGTTCGTCCACGGTTGGCCTTGCATGTACCAACCCGTTGCGCTGTTCAGGTCGGTAATATACTCCCCGTCCGGTTTACACACAGTCGAGCCACTCGGACACGTTGCCGGTTTTGCGTACATTGCATTGTAGAGCGTATCTCCGAATGCGAGCAGATTGGGATCTTTGCTATAGTTGTAGGCCAGCATTACCGACCGGAGCGATTCCGCGCTTAAGGTTCTCGCCTGCGTGGCGGAGTAGCCAGCGTTACACCATGTTGCCGATTCCGGGATCGGCGGCTGGCAATCCACCTCCCCAGCGTGGTACTGCATACCCTTGACCGCGGAACGATACCCATAGGTTATTTCCCAATTTGCAATATCCACGTTGTGCTGATGAGCCAGTGCCGCGTTGGACGGGTCCGAGTCCGCCAGCGCCAGAGAGGTAAACTCGAATGCCAAACCGAGAATGCCCTGGATGTACGGCTGCGATCCCCAGCCGACTGCTCCCGTAGTACCCGATCCTACCATCCACCCGTGTATGCCCGTCGTGCCTTCGTAGGGCCGGTCTAGCGTCAGATGCGTACTGTCCACGAACGTCGGCGAGTAGTAGGTGCCCTCTGTCTGGGCCTGATAGTTAGCTGGAGCACTCGTCGTCGGCAAAAATACGATATGCCTCTTGTTGCTCAGACCGACGATATCAAACTGGGAGGAAACCCAGCTTGTGCCGTTGCCGACGACATTCGCCGACCCCTTGGTCAGGCTCACGCTCGTCGTAGTCGAGGTCCACGAACCGGCAGTCGTGTATAACTGCTGCCAGCTACCATTGGGGGTCTGCTTCACATTCCAGTACCCGTTCATCATGGTGCTCAGAGTCGATTTGCAACTCGAACGGATTGCCGGAGTGGGATCGTAGAGGGCGCAATAAGACACCATCGCCATCGAGTACGCAGCCTCCCGAACGTCTATGGCGAGTGAATTAACCGGGTTGAGATAAAAACTGGTCAACAGAGTTTGATGATAGACGAACATCATCTCCAGCCCCGACCACATATCCGATCTCCCATCCAGAGCTCGGAGAATCATCCCAAGGAGTGACTTTGTACGCGGCGCATCTGTGCCTCCGCACTTGTTCGGATACGGTCCCCCATAGCGGCATTCCGTTCCACTGTCAAGCCGATACTTCCAGAAACGATCCGCCATCGTGCGAGCCGCCGTGAGATAGTCGTCGATCCCACTGCGATAATAAAGGGAGTAGTAAGCAGCGACGTTATCGTAGTAGTTAGAATCCTCTCCGTTGGGCCAGAACCACACGCCGCCGAAGTTATCACTCGCGTCGTCATAGCTGTAGATGCATCCTCCATTATGGCAATCGGCCACGTCGCCATACCAGACATTCGAGAGCGCAAGCTGTGTGTCGCTCTGACAACTAGCGACCGGCGTGAACCGCAAACCATAGCCCTCCAGGGAAGAGTTGGGATACCACAGCAGAAGATAGACGTTCTGGCCGCCAGCAACTTGTATAGGCACTGTGGGGTAGTCCGGCCCTTGGCAAAATCGAGTAGTAAAGTCCGTTCCAACTCCAGTCACGGTGGCGCTGCCTGCTGTAACTGTGACTGTCCCTGGCCCTTGCGAGTCTATCCAGAACGCTTTGAAGTAGGTGGCCAGAGCCGCAGCATTGAAATCCGCATCCGCCTTGTGGCGGTCATCGAACCACGGCCACGGGTTCGCTCCGTACCGGATCATCGGACCGAGAAGCGTGTCAACGGTCAGGTTGTTGGTGATTACGATGTTGTTCTCGTCCGTAGCCACGAAGCCGTGCTTGACGGTGCATGTGCTGGACTGTGCGCTGCTGTCAGTGACGGTCAACTGGAAGACATAACTTCCGAACACCATCGGGCGTACGGTGGGCTGGGCCGTGTTCTGTCCGGCCCAGAAAACTTGTGTTGGACCGGAGAGTTCCTGCCATAGGTACGTCAGTTGTGGGTTGCCATTGAGCGGATAGGCGTTCGTCCCGTCCAGTTGAACCGGACGGCCGGCGCGGAATATCTGCCGCTGACCGGCGACGCACGCCGGAGCATAGCCCGGGCTTAACCCGTAGAACGGGCCGGAGCTAAATGATCCGATGGTGACGTTGTAACCTCCTGTGCCCTGGTTGTTCAGATTGTTCTCGAAACGCCAGTCGGCCAAGTCCGCCGGCGTGGATTCCTGGGAGAACGGGCTGCCCGGCGTCGTCGTTGTGCTGAACCACTTCAGCCAGGCGAGCGAAAACGTCGTGGCGTAGCTCGGATTGCCCACGTAACCGGCGGTCCGCGACCAGTCTTTCACAACGGGGGCGTCGATGGAGCAGGGGTGGGGTCGCGTTGGGTCGGTGCTACAATAAGAAGTGATCGGCGACCCGTTCACATCCTGCGCCTCAATCAAGAAAGAACCCACCGCGCCCGCTCTGCTGGCATTGCTGTTCCCGAAGCGCTGCACTCGAACGATCACATCCGTATGTCCGGTCAGGTTGGCGCAGGACTGAGCGCCGTAGGTCATCAGATCGACCCAATTGGAGGCGCAGATCTCCCCGGATGGCTTCATAATAATCTCCAGGTATCGCGCGCTGGAGAACACCGATCCCCAACTGAAGAAGGTGGCATTAGTGCTGGTTGGGCCCCAGTCGTGGATCCGGAACTCCACCCGGTAATCGGCGAGCGACGTGAACGGAGCAACCGCCGGGACCTTCAGTACACCCGTGACGCCCGGCCTCACTGCCAGCGAGGAGTAAGCCCACCCGGGCATCGCCAGAAAGATCAGTAGAAGACAGCGTTTCATCATGCCCCCCTATCTTGCATAGTACACCCGCACCTCGCCTCGTGCTCGCCCGCAGCCAGCGCCAGAGGTGCCGCCAGTGGTAAACCCAGACGTTGCCATCCCGCCGCCCCCGCCGCCTCCGCCCGGAGCGACCCCGGCGGTGCAGTTCACGTAGGCCGAACCACCTGTGTTATAGCCGCCGCCGGCGCCGCCGTTCCCGGTCCGCTGCGATATGGAACGCCGTTCGCCCCCGAATCGCCTAAGGCTCCCACCGAAGCCGCTGTCGGTTGCGAGGTGTGAGGGATGCCGGCGGGCGAGATGTAATCCACCCATTGGTTCGGCGTCGGTCCGGAGCTTGTCTTAACTGCCGCATAAACGCTGCCGCCCGAGCCTCTGCACTTGAGAGCGTTGTCTGTGGAGTCATACCAGCAGTCTTGGCTGGGAATACCGCTCTGCACGGACCACGTGTCCGCGCTGGTGTAGCCGTACAGGTTCGCCCCCGCAGGAGCGTCCGTCTTGAAAAACATCTCCCCCACCGTGCACGTGCCGGGCAGCGCCGTGCCGGTCTTGACGGGCTTGGTCGCCGTAGCCGCCGTGAAATCCACGCTCTTCGCCTGCGTACGAAGATCGATCTGGGTTTGCGCCGCGGCAGTGAAGACTACAAAAGCCGCCAGAAACGTTCTGCGCATACGTCCACCTCCATTTTCATTCCTAGCACGCCAGACCTCTCACATCGCCTGGAAGGCAGAGCTAAGTGCCGCTATTTCAAGCAGATCAAAATTATTTTTTGGTGTGACTGAGGTTTACTCCCGGAGCCGACCGGCAATGTGGCTTCAAGGACGACGACGATGCCAGATGGCGGGCCTTCAGGCGCGCCATGCGGCGGCGCCGAAGAAGAAGGCACGAGACCAGAGGCGAGATGAGGCGCGTAGAGTCACGAAGCGCAACGGGGCTGGCGGAATGTCCGAAAATGGGACTAGGTTCCTTTGGTAATTCTGCTTTTTGCAGCAGGAGGAGGCTGTGGAGAGTCGGCGGCACGTGAGGATTCGATGCGACTCGCGAGGACATTCTCATCCGGTTTCATGGTACAACACTGGGACTGCATGACCGGATGTAAGTTATTGAGGATAGAGACGCAATGGGTTGTGAATGGCCCATTGCCGAAGGCCACAACGGCAGGATGAAACACGCTGGTGCGGACGGCGCCGGCGCGCGGTTTCAGCATGAGTCAAGGACGCATGTGTCTGATTTCGGGCGGGTTGGCGCTCCTGTGTTTCGAAGGGCCAGCTTCGACTCGAATATATGTTCACAGTTGGCGGCGGCAGTCGGAGGAATGTACCGACGATTGCATCAAGCCTCAAAACCTGTAAAGCAAAGCTAGACTTCCCAATCCTCTCGACCGGCTGTCGAGCCGATAAACAGGCGTGAAGCGCCGTAGCTTGCGGCCCATCTTGAGCTTGGCGCTGTACGTCGCACAGCTTGCGAGCGCTGACAATTGTCCACTCCATGGGATGCTCACAGGAAATCAAGATGCGAACGAAGGCTATTGGGCGGTCGCCACGCGGAGTGCTGCCTCATTCGCGGCCGAATGCCGGATTCGCCTGAACCCATCCACATCCGGAGTCTCCCGGTCATACTCCAACCGGCGCAGAAATTCAGGCAACTCACGCCAGTGTACTCTCGGATCGTCGCCTTCCACCCAGTCCGTGGAAGCTGGCGGGCGATCGGCCAGCGCGGCTTTTGCGATCCACGCACCGGCTCCTCCCTGCCACGCTTCAAGGACGCACTCCGCAAACTTGCGGCGCCAGTCTCCGGTGTTCGCCATGGCGACCGTTATGATCGGCTCCATCCGGATCGGTTTGGGGAAGTTCACCCGATCAAAGGGCACAACGTTGTAGAACGACGTCAGCGGGTCGGTGAGAAGCGTCGTCATCAACAGATCTTCCCGGCCCGCGAACCGGCGAAATTCTTCCAGTCTCGCCTCTATTCGGCCGCTCTTCGCGGCGCTTCCAGCCAGCATGGTCGGGATGTTCATGACTGGCAGCAGGGCGACAAACACAATCGCCGTCACGCGAGCGGCGCGCGCCGTTTTTCCTTCCGCCTCCCATGCCGCTGCAAGCGCTAGGAGGAGAAAAGGTAGAATGGGCAGGAAGCGTTCCGGACTGCTGGGTTCGAATAACGCCAGGGCGAAAAACAGCGTTGGGAGTACTGCGATTAAAGCCAGTTTGAGCAGTCGCCGTCCCAGCGCGGACCGGGACGCTCCGGCGGCTGTCATGAGCACGAAAGTCCAAAAGAGGGCAACCTGCCACAGCGCCCGTAGAGCCAGTTTCGCCGCGGATACAGGGTTGTAAGGATCTTTAAAGAGGAACCGCTTGAGTGTGATGCCCGTTGAGCCAACCTCTACGAACAATCGCGCGCATCCAGACACGGCGCGCACAACCGTTCTGTTTTGCTGCCATCCGTGGGAAGACAACAGAATCCAATTGGTGAACTCGCGAAGCGAACCGCAACCGGCCAGTCTCGCCCCCAAGACGAGCATGGTTGCCAGACTGGCCGCGCCGCTCATCATCGTCAGCAGAATCCAACGATGGTGCCCCCTCGCCTGCTCCTCCGGCCGGAAAAACAGTCTGCCGCAGGCTGTCGCGGGAATGATCAGCACAAAAGGGAACCAGAATGCAGCGGACGCTGCCAGCGCCAGTCCCGTCACAACAGCCTTGGTCACTTCGCTGCCCGGCCCTGCCACATTCCACCAGAGCGCCAGAACCGATAAAGCGAACGCGGGGATGTACGGTCCGCCTGCCTGCGCGTAGCCGAGGAAAGCCGCACCTGATATCATCGTCAGGATAGCGACGACAATGCCCGCAGGACGCCGAGTTACGCGGCGGAGCAGATCGGTCATCAGGAGCACAGCGGCCAAACCGGCGAACCGGTCGAACCAGACGAGACCGTACAGCACCTTCAGGTTAGGGCTCCACGCGAGGTTTCCAGACGCGAGCTTTAAGAAAATCGGGCTCAGACTGTAGACCAAGGGCCGCCACAAAAGATGCCCAAATTCCCAAAGGCGCCCCGCATGCGCAGCCCCCGCCCGCACATCCAAGGCAGTTGAAATGTACCACCACGCGTCCCCCCTGAGCGGCGCCTCGGTAACCGCCATACTGGCCAAGTAGATTGCTGCCGCTACGAGGAGCCACCAGCGGGCAGCAGAGGCCTCTGCTGCAGCTCTTGGCGTTTCAGTCGAAATAGAGGCCATACGATTCACCTTTATCACACACGACATGATGCAGCAATCCGAAATCCTGCTCTACACCGAGCACGTGTCCTGGTACTGCTATTTCGCTCCAGGCAGGAACGCGGCGAATGCACAGGTTGCCGGGGCTCATTCTCTTCCGCAATTCAGCGTTGGAGAGCAGTTCGCGCGCCGGGGCTTCAGCACGCCGGGTTCTTCCGGGACTTCGGCCTTCGGGCAATCCCGCCCCCCGCAAAAGAGGGTTGCATGAGCCAGCCCGGTGCGAACTTCGCGCAGCAGCAAGCGTCCGGTGAATGCAGGTACACTTGAGGTCTCATGCCCGGACTTGCGGGTTGGCTAGGCGCCGACAGCGACGAACGTGTATTCCCCTTGCGAGGGATCGGCCTGCTCAAGACAGACGGGTTCGACGAGACCATAGAGGTTCCCGGCGTCTTCCGCGGCCGGATTTACTTGACTCACAACGCGGCGAACCCGACCGACCAGGGATTTTTGGCGGACGAGCCGGGTGACTTGGTTCTCGCCTACTGGGGCGAATTGTACGGAACTGAATTCGACAAGTGCGGGAGCGGAGCGGAGGTCTGTCGCGTCCTGGCAAATTTGCTCGGCAACCGTGCCGAGGAGCGGCTGGAGGACATAGACGGCTCGTACGTTCTCTTCTGGCAGCAAGGCAGACGGCAATTGCTGGCCACGGACCGGGTCGCATCCAGACCGGTCTATTACCGGGAGTCCGCGCACGGTTTCGCTTTTGGACCCGATCTGAAGTTGTTCTCCACACTGCGCACTGGAAAACCCCACATTCACCGGGATTCCCTGGTATCGTTTCTCGTCAACGGCCACCCGCTTTCGGATGCGACCCACTACGAAGGTGTCCGTCTCCTCCGCCCCGGCCGGTACCTGCGTGTCACACCGGCGGCTGCCGGCACGGGGCAGTACTATTTCTACAAACCCGCTACGCCGGGTGCGCGGGACCCGGGGACCGAAGCCTGCGAGGAAGCGCTGGCAGGCGTGTTGCGACAGGCCATCCGCAAACGTACGCGCTATATGGAGCGCGCAATTGTCCCGATCAGCGGAGGGTTCGATTCCCGCGGCCTGCTGGCCTGCATCCGCGAGATCTATTCCGGGCCGCTGAAGACCGTGAGCTGGGGTGTCCACGAGGACGACCCGCAGGCCGATGCCGCGATCGGCCGAAGGGTTGCGGAGCATTTCGCTACCGAGCACCGGTTCCTGCGCAGGAGATCCGAGCTAGTGTTGGAAGATCTCGATCCCATGATCGACCGCCTCGACGCGGCCACCGAGGATTGCCTCTTGCACCACCACGAAGCCACCCTGATACGGCAGATCCGGGACGATTTGGGATGCACGGTGCTGTTCCGCGGCGACGAGTGCCTGGGCTACATGGCGCCGGCGGACACTGCCGCGGAGGCACTGGGTTGGGCCGGCGTGCACGAGATCGCGATGTTTCCGCACTTGCACACGCTCTTTCAACCGGGCGTTCTGGGCGGCGTTATCCAGGAGCAGAAAGAGACTTACGACGGCATTCTCGCGAGCTGCCCCTGGACGGACGACTGGACGGTCGCGAAGGACTGGTTTTACCTGGAGCAATTGGTCTTCCGAAGCCTGAACTTCGCGCATTACATGAAGCTCTCGATTCTCCAGGCCCGGAATCCGTGGCTGGACCGGGAGGTCTTGAACTTCTTCTCGGAGCTGCCGGTTCAGTACCGCTATGACAAGGTGCTCTATAGAAGAACCCTTCGCCGGATGTTCCCCGGGGTAATGGGATCGATACCGATGGCGCGCCGACACAGCCTCGAAAATTGGGGAGAGGTGCTGCGCGGCAGCCGCGATTTCCAACTCTACGCGCGCAAGCACCTCGTCGAGAGCAGGAGTGCGATCCACGAGATCTGGCGTCCGGCCGCGCTTGACCTCCTGCTGACCTCCTTTTTTCGGGGAGAGCCGGCTGGTTCCCGGAAAGCGCGCGTACTCGAAAGTGTGAAAGGGATCTTGCGTGAGAAGTCCGCGCCGCTCTACCGAATGCTAAAGAAAAGGGTGGGACACCACTTCACCATCCGTATGCTTCCGCCGGAGTCCGTCATCGGCCGGTTCTTAATCCTAAAACGGTGGTGTGATCGCTGGGCGTGAAGCCGTTGGGAGGATGGCCGGTTCAGGTGACAGGCGGGCAGAAGACAACTGCGGTCAGTCGCTCTGCCCAGCCTGCATCGAGGGACCGCTACTGGTGCTTTCGCCGCCCCGCACCGCCGCCTCGACCATCCGGGTGAACTGCTCTACGTAAACCTGCTCGTTGAATACCGTATGAGCCAGCTCGTAGCCCCTTGCGCCCATTCTCTTCCGCAATTCGGCGTCGGAGAGCAGGTGGCGCAGGCGGGCCTCCAGAGCGGCGGCGTCCTCCGGCAGGACGAGAAATCCGTTTTCCCCATCTCGAATGAGATACGAAATACCGCCCACGTCCGATCCGACCACGGGAACGCCGGCCGCCATCGCCTCCAGGATCACACGCGGCATGCCCTCACAGCGGGAGGGTAACGCGAAAATCGTCGCCTGGCTGATAATCTTGAGCGTCTCGGGATTCGGCCGCGCCTTCAAAATCTCGATCTGCGGCGAACCCGCGGCCAGTGCCTCCAGTTGTTCGCGGTCGGGATAGTAGCCCAGAAGCTTGAGCTTTATTCCGGGAAAATCGGGGGACAGGCGCAGGAAAGCTTTGATCAGAAGATCCGCGCCCTTCAGATACCAGGGCGCGCCGACGAACAGAATGAACCGCTCCTCCGCCTCGCCCAGCCGTTCGATCGCCGAGACCGGAATGAACTCGTGGAATACCGAGGCCGGAGCCTTGCGCAACCGCCGGTAAGGCGCAAGCAGACTCGGGGCCAGCAGGTGCAACCGGTCGCACAGCCAGACGCAAACGTACAGGCAGAAATCGGAATACATCGCCGTGAGCCGTTCACCCAGTGTCGGCCGGGGACGATAAGTGAGATAAATACGCTCCGGAGCCGTGACAATTTCAACAACCAGCTTCGCGCCCGTAAGTAACTTCAATGCGGCTCCGCATAAGCCGGTCATCATGTGCGAATAGGTCACCACGCAATCGTAGCGCCGCTCGCGATAAATCCGCAGTCCCGTCGAGATATAAAACCACAGCCTTCCCAGCCTCAAGCCCAGTCCGGTGCGCCAGGCCAAATACCAATGGTAGCGGAACCGCCCGTTCGTGAATACTGGATAAGAGCCCGGGCCGAACTCGCCTTCAACCTCCTCCGGCGTGCGGAACCAGATCGGGTGCAAAATGTCCCCATCCATATGCTCGGAGAGCATGGAGAACCGGTTCGTCTCGGGGTCCAGGGAAGGCGGCACAGGGGTGCTGTGGATGTAGAGGATTCGCATTGTTGTCGTGCTCGACTTTCCGTTGCCGGCTTTCGAAACACGGCAATGATGTCGTGCCAAAATCCGGCGAGAGGCTTCCACTGCGTAGCCCAATTCCAAAGCGGCTCAAACACGCACCGCGCACTCAGTTTCCGCCTCAGCGCGTCGCTCAATACGGTGTCACAACTCTTGATCGTGAAACCAGCGGCGATGCCCAGATGCGCCGCTTTAGACCTTGTGTTGATTCTGTGTGCCGTCGGGTAAATGTCTTCGTCCTTTCGGCCGTCGAGAAATCGAGCGATTTTGTGTTTGAGACCCTCCGGGGTGAGTGAGCCAACGAACACTAGCGGACACCCCGGGTTGGGCGCGTGGAAAATGAATGCCCCGTTTGGAGCGAGAACCCTAGCGACTTCGCGCAGCACGCTCTCAGGATCCTGCACGTGCTCCATCACCATGTTGGCCGTCACCGGGTCAAACGATGCCGGCGCGAATGGCAGTTCGGCGATATTCCCCACTACCCGGTCCTTCAGCGACTGGTGCCGCCTGATACTCGAGAGATCGCCATCAATGCCGGCAACTCGCGGCGGCGACGCCAGTTCGGGGCCGGGGACCCATGCCCGGTCCGGCGTGAAGTGGTGGCCGCATCCCAGATCCAGCCATCGGGGCCCGGCCTTTAGATTCGACAACAGGACGTCCCGGTACTGACGCTGAGAGTGCGTCAAGGTCGGAAGGATATGCCGCGTGAGAAACCGATAAATCGCCATCTGGTCCATGCCTCGGGTGCGTGCTCCTTTCCCACGGGCTCCAGCCGCTAAGCCGGTGCTCCCGATGCTGCGACCTGCCAATCCGTGGCGGCGCCCCCCCGCTCTTGGAAGGCCTGCTCGGCGGCCGAGGAAACGGCGACCGCGACGCCGCCCAGCGCCGGCGCGTAAAACAGATACGCAAAATTGACGAACGTGATCGCCACGCAGAAGCCCACCATGCCTGTCATGACGTAGTACACCGCGGCGCGGATGTCCGCGTAGGCCGGCGCGCGGCGCGCCCGCCGGCGCGTCGCTCTCAGACGCAGGTAGGTGGACACAAGGCCGGCCACGAAAAGGAGGAGGCCTGGAATCCCGCACTCGCTGGATACCTGAAGAAACGTGTTGTGGGCATTTCTCCAGGCGCCGTGCGACCCGAACGTCTTCTCGTGCCCGCCTTCGTAATTCGCGATCTGGCCGGGACCCACTCCAAAGATCGGATGCTGGAGGGTGTACTCGAAGCTCTTCTGTAACATGTATCGCCGCAAGTTGAGGGATTCAAGGGCTCCGACGTCAACAACCCCGTTCGAATCGGTGGCCTCGCTTTGCGAAAACACACGGATCCTGTCGGTGACGGCCGTGGGAACCGCTGCGACCACCACGACCAGCAAGATCGTACCAAGCGTCAGTAAACCAACCCGCTGGCGAGCAGTCCCCCACCACAGGAAAAAAACGATCTCGGCCAGCAAGCCCAGCATGGCTCCCCGTGAAGCCGCGCTCACGGTGACATATACCCCATAAAAAAGCGTCGGAAACACCATCAGCCGCACGATGATTGATCTGGAACTCAGGCCGAGCCAAAGCACTAACGGCAGCACCAGCAGCAACACGCAGGCGTAATCATTGGGGTTCGATACCGTTCCGAATGCCAGGCCGAAGCGGTCGGAATACAGCGTATTCCGGAAAACCTTCGCGGCTAACACCATGACAACGCCGCCCCAGGCTATAGCGCGCAGCATTCTTTCGCATTCCCGCCACGTGATTACCAGTCCCGCGATCACGAACATCAGGATGATGTCAGCCCTGAGATACTCCAAGGCCAGAGCCGCCGAGCCCCCCTCCAACTGCTGAAAGGGGTGGCGATGACTATCCAGAGTGCGTAAGCGCTCCAATAGTACGCTGTCCGCCCGCGAAAAACCCGTCGGATGCCTCCGCTCAACACAACCGCGAGCATAGCCGGAAGGCCAAACAGGTACAAAAGCCGGAGGTTGACGTGGAGCACAAAACTGGTCAACTCATGGAGCATGCCGAACCGGAGCAGCACCAGGCAAAAGCCCATAGTCAAACCGAAAAGGCGAGCGAGGTTATACAGACTCGAGGGCCTGGATTGCCGGCCCAGCCGCGAGCGCTGGCGCGGCCTGCGCCGGGGGGCGGCCGGCGGACGTAACCCTAGGCACGGAATGGGCGGGGCTGGCGGTCACAGACCACTTCATGATAGCAGTTTCGGTCCGAATACACGCCCCTATATGCGGTCTACCCGCCGGCGGTCACGAACGTGGCCTGCCCGGAAATACCGAACATCCCGGTCTCGGCCCGCCCCGGGGAAAGTCAGCCAGGAAGCCGCGCGCGCTGCGCCATGAAATTCTCGACGACATCGGCGGCCAACCGGTGGTGGTTCACAGCCAGAAAGTTGTACCCATGCCCGGCCAGCGGTTTGACGGCTCGGGCGGATGGAATGTCGAGGATCGGGCGGAGGCTGCCATTGTCCTGCAAGAGATAGACCTGCAAACCCCGGTTGAGCATCGCCGCCGAAGCCGAACAAGTGACATCGCTCCCATGATCTTCATAAAACAGGAGCATGTCACGACTGCCCAGGGCGCGGACCGCGCCCTCCAGCGCCATGCTCTCGGCACCCTCAACGTCCAGTTTGACGATGATTAGGTCTGGATGGAATGCTGCCGTCTCCAGATGATCAAATATGACCGCGTCGAGCGACACGGTCCCAACTTCCCGACCGTTCCGGGGGCCTTTTGCAGGCTCCAGGTTGACCTGTCCGTCGGCATGCCGCATTGGGTCAAATCGAAACGGCAGGTGGTCCCCGTCGCTGCGCCACAATATCCGATGCAGGATACGAAAGTCGGCCGCATTGGCGAGCCGGTTCGCTTCGAGCAATGGCAGGAGATCGCGACCCGCTTCGACGGCGACACACGGCCATCCAAAAAATCTGTCTGCCATGATGCTCCACCAACCGATGTTCGCGCCTGCGTTGACAAAGCCGCAGCGATACTGCCGCAGATGTTCGAGAAGCGGAAAAAACTCTTTTTCGTAGAGCTGCTGGGTGAGCACGTACGACAGCCAATATGCGTCCGTAAGACGCACATTGATATAGACCCGGCCGAGCACCCGCACGGTAACCGTCTCATTGCCCAGAATCTGCGCCAGCACTCTCGATGCGATGCCATAGCCACGGAAGTGAAAGAGCCGGGAAATCAGAAAGCTGGCGCCGCGCAAGAGCTGCCAGTGTATTCCGACCTTCAGGCCGAGTTCGGCGAGCAGCGGTTCGTAGGGGCGATCGAGAGGGGATGGATTGGGGCTTTCTATCAAGCAATTCTCCTTTGAGGGCCTGCCAAACCACGGCGCCGTGGGGATCCAATGGCTATGACCCGAGCCATAGAAATGGGTGCGGCTGGCGATCGCAGCCCACCTCAGATTAGCAGTTTTCGGCCCGAGTGAGCGCCGGTGGGTTAGAATAATGTTCCCGGTACTGTCAATCCGGCGCCGATCATGACTGCCCGCCTGCTCTTTTGGGTTCGCCTGACGCTTATGGCGTCCGGTGCGCTGCTCCTGCTCGTAACCTTCACGCCGATCGTCCCGTGGACAGCTCTTCGGCTGTCTTCCAGATGGACCGATAGCGATGGCGACGTTCTGATCGTTTTAGGCGAATCCACGATTACCTACGAAGGGTTTCCGTCGGGCAAGATCATCGGAGAAGGCACCTACTGGCGCGCTCTTTCCGCAGTCTATGCATGGCGCAAGGGACACTTCCGCAACCTGCTGCTCTGCGGCGCGGATACCGGGCAGACCGTCAAGCCCCTGCTCATTGCTTACGGCATACCCGAACAGGCGATTGTTGTCGAGAACCGATCGACGAGCACCCACGAAAACGCGCTTTTCGCTAAGCCGATCCTGGCCGGCCGCCCGGGACGGTTCGTCCTGCTCACCAGCGATTACCACATGTTTCGCGCCGCCCGCTGCTTCGCGCACGAGGGGATCCCGGTGTTGACCCGCCCTTTCCCCGACGTCATCAAGCGTTCGAACTCTCTGGCTTTCCGCTGGGAGGGCTTTTGGATCGCCTCGGTCGAGATTGGGAAGATCGCCTACTACCGGGTTCGAGGATGGATCTGATCCCCGTCCGGGCCCCGAATTTGTGTCCGCAGTCGGCGGCGCTATTTCCCGCGCTGCCATGCTCCAATGGCGCGCTCTCTAAATGTCCACCGGTAGCTTATGCTGTCGCCAGCCTGTTTCCAGCCCGAACCGAAAGTTTCTGATATAATCGGGATTCCGCATGGCGCTATCTGGCCATCCAGGTCGAGATTGGCTAACTGCCGTCGATCTCATACGCCATTCGTGGAAACAGACCTGCGAAACGATGCTCGACTGTACACTCGAGTTCGTCAGCGGCCTATTGGGATGCCCTGCCGGATCCGCGGGAGTTTCGCCCGGGGGAACTGGGGTCCATTGTGACCGTTTATGGAAGGCAAGGAGATTGAGCAAGGTATCCGGATGATAGTGGCCGCAGTCGGCGGTATAACCAGCGACGCGAACGCTGATGTGGACCTCTACCTGGATCTTGGGATGGCCTCGGTCCATGCGCTCGCACTTCTGCAAGAGTTGGAGGAGCACTTCGGCATACAGATCCCGGACGAACAATTCGTCGAATCGACTTCGATTGCGAAGCTTACCATTATGGTTGAAAGTTTATTGAATTCCCATGTTTGACCGATCCGATGGAATCTCCCTGCGCTCAGGATTCCTGCGGCACGCCAGCGTGCGGCCGGACGCTCCGGCCATGATGGTGCGCGGAGCGACCCGCAGCTATGGAGAGTTGGAAGAGAGCGCCAGGCGCTGGGCAAATGCGATCATCGGCGTTTCCCGCTCCCGGCCCGAACGAGTCGGGTTGTTCGCCTATCGGAGTGAGGTATCGTACTGCGGTGCGCTCGCGGCGTTGCTGTCCGGCGCTGCCTTTGTGCCGCTGAATCCGACGTTTCCAGTCCAGAAGACAGCGTCCATGGTGCGGCAGGCTGGGCTGGACGCGATCATTGTGGACAAGGCGTGCGCGCCCCTGCTCCGCGATGTTCTTGCGGGCATGGATCCACCGCCCCTGCTCATGCCGGAGTTTGACTCACCGCTGATTCCCGGCGTCAACGCACGGATTTTGGATCGGCCGGAACTCAGCCACGCGGCGCCCCTGAAGCAACTGCCACCCTTGACCCCGGAGGACATTGCCTACATCCTGTTCACGTCAGGCAGTACGGGAACGCCGAAGGGAGTCCCCGTAACGAACGGCAATGCTGTGTGCTTCATGCAAGTCATGACAGAGCGCTACGGCATTCGCCCCGCGGACAGGTTTTCGCAGACGTTCGACCAGACGTTTGATCTTTCCGTGTTCGATTTGTTCATGGCCTGGTGGAGCGGCGCGTCCGTGTATTCGATGTTGACAGTGGAGTTGCTGGCGCCCACGCGGTTTGTGAATCGGAACCAGCTTACGGTCTGGTTCTCCGTCCCTTCCGTGGCCGCCCAGATGATGCGGAGAAACACCCTGGCGCCGGATACGATGCCAACGCTGCGCTGGAGCCTGTTCTGCGGCGAGCCGTTGCCCCGCCGCGCCGCGGAGGCCTGGCAGGACGCGGCCAGGAACTCTGTCGTCGAAAACCTGTACGGACCCACGGAACTGACGATTGCGTGTCTCACGCACCGTTGGGATCCGCAACGCTCTCCGAATCTCTGCTACAACGAGATTGTTCCGATTGGGCGGCCATTTCCCGGACTCGGCGCCATGGTGGTTGACGACAATCTCCGGCCTGTTCCAGACGGGGCAGCGGGCGAATTGTGTATCAACGGGCCGCAGACGACGCCCGGGTACTGGCGGGACCCAGCCAAGACTTCCGAGCGGTATGCCGATCTGCCCGTTTCCGGGGACCAAGTGCGGCGGTTTTACCGCACCGGCGACCGGGTCATGCGCCTGCCGGACGGCGACTACGTGTTTCTGAGCCGCGTGGACGATCAGATCAAAGTCCTCGGCCACCGCGTGGAGCTCGGAGAAATCGAGGCAGCGCTCCGGGGCCAGGAAGGCGTGGAGCACGCCGTGGCCCTTGGTTGGCCGATCATCGCGGGTAGTGCTCAAGGAATCGTGGCTTTTGTCTCTGGAGAAGGCCTCGACCCCGGCCGCCTGACCGAGGGAGCAAAGTTGACGTTGCCGCCGTATGCCGTTCCGGCGCGAATACTCCTGGTCGGCCAAATGCCGCTGAATGTGAACGGGAAGGTGGACCGGCGCTCTTTGCGCGACCGGCTGGCAACTATGCCGGATATCGAGTTCGGAGACCCGTCGGTTACGGGGTGAGGCTTGAAAACCGCGGCGAAATATGTGGTTCATGGCGTGTGCCTGCTGCTGATGCTTCCTGCGGCAGCGTTGTCTGCCTTCGGCCGGATCGAGATAGCGTACACCTTTTTCGCGCACGCTTGCGCCTTGATTCCGGGCATTGTGGGCGACTACATACGAACCGCATACTATGCGATGACCTTACGAAGCGGCTCGCTTGACTGCCAGATTGGGTTTGGAAGCTATTTTTCGCAGTCTCAGGCAACCATTGCGCGCGGCGTCGGTATAGGCGCCTACTGTGTGATTGGCCGTGCGAATTTAGGAGAGGGCTGCCAGTTGGGCTCTTGCGTGCAAATACTCAGCGGACAGCACCAGCATGTGCGAGACGCCGCAGGGCGGCTTATGCCGGGACAAATTGCGGAGGTCAATATTGGGGCAGACTGCTGGATCGGCGCAGCGTCAATCATCATGGCAGATGTAGGCTCGGGTGCTACGATCGCGGCGGGGACGGTGGTTGGCATGCCGGTGCCCGCGGGGATGACGGCTGCCGGAAACCCGGCACGGCTCGTCAGGACTGGGGGGGCAACGGGATGAACGGGTTAGAGGCGCTCAGGGGGCTTGTCCTGAGAGTCATCCTCGCCGCCCGCTGCGACCATTCCGGGTTCACCGGATCAACTGGTGGAGTTTGGAAAACCTGGCGAAGCATGTCACCGTCTGTCGTGAGGCGAAAGAACGCGGGCGTATGCGATTGACCGACGACGAGTATTGGGACCGCGTCTGGGCCGACTACGTGGATGTCCCCCTTCCGACGGCGCGCTGGAAGCGGTTTCTGACGGAGGTGCCTACGGTACGCGAGCTGTGGCGGGAGATGCTGCCGCGATTTCTGCCACAGGCGCCGGCCCGGGTCCTTGAACTCGGCAGCGCGCCCGGGCGAAACCTTCTGAGATGGCGCAACATGTTCGGCTATGAGGTCTTCGGCGTCGATACCTCCGAGGAAGGGCTGCGCTGCCAACGGGAGTTGTTGGCGCGCCACGGAATCGGCGCCGATCATACGTTAGAGGCCGATTGCCTCGATCCCGCCTTCCAACGAGCGCACGAAGGCTCCTTCGACATTGCCTTCTCCGACGGCCTGATCGAGCACTTCACGGATCCGCGCGAAGTCGTCGCCGCCCACGTCCGGATCCTGCGCCCCGGCGGCGTGGCCGTGATCACCGTGCCAAACCTTCTAGGTATATACCGCCGCCTGATGCCGGTTGAGATCGTGGAGGCGCACAACCTGGAGATCATGCGCGAAGCCTCCTTCCGTTCGCTGTTCGAGCCGTTTCATCTGGAGCTGCTCTTTTGCGGCTATTACGGGCGCCTTAACTTTTGGGTTGCCTGGAGCAAAAACCTCGGGCTGCGGCGGCTTATTCCCGAAGCTCAAGTGATCGCCAACCTTTTGATGCGCCTCGTACCCTTTCCGGAGAATCGCTGGACTAGTCCATATCTGATGTGCATTGCGAGGAGATTGTAAATGAAAGGCACGCTTCGATGGCGCCACTGCGGGCTGTTAAGCTTCTGATCCTCCGCGCTTTCCGTGCGCTGAACCTGTTTGACCTTTGCCTGCGGAGTTCCTGGCGGAGATCCCGGCTGGTCGTGCTTTGCTTTCACGGAGTCTCGCTCCAGGACGAGCATGAGTGGAACCCCTATCTTTACATCAGCCCGGAGTCGTTCCGCCGGCGGATGGAGCGCCTGCGGCACTATGACTGCAACGTGCTGGGCTTGGCCGACGCCCTTTCCAGAGTACGAACGGGATTGTTGCCGCCGCGTAGCGTCGCAATCACCTTCGATGACGGCCTCTATGACTTCCTGGCGCGCGCGCACCCGATTCTGCGCGAGTTTGGTTATCCATCTACCGTGTACGTGACCACGCACTACCAGCGGTACAGCCTGCCAGTGTTCGACTTAATGTGCGACTACTTGCTGTGGAAGACGGGGGTTCGGGAAGTCTCAGTTCCGGGTCTGGACGGACAGCCGCTGCGAGTGTGCGCCGGCAGCGAGGGCGAGCGGCGCGCAACTCTAAGGCGGATTGACGCCCAGGTGGCGGCGCTCCATCCTTCCGCGGCCACTCTTCAAGGGTTGCTGGAGTCGCTCGCCGGGATGTTGGGCGCCAATCTCGCCCACTGGTCGCGCGCGCGGCTGCTGCATCTCCTGACCCCGGAGGAGACCCGCTGGCTGTCGGCTCAGGGTGTCGATATTCAGATGCACACGCACCAGCATTGCGTGCCGCTCGAAAAAACGGAATTCGAGCGCGAAATCACCGAGAATCGCGAACGGATACTGGCTGCCACAGGCCGTCTCGCCGAGCATTTCTGCTACCCCAGCGGGGTACACCACCCCGATTTTTTGCCTTGGCTGGAGAGCTTGGGAGTGCGCTCCGCCACCACGAGCGAACCCGGGCTCGTCCATGCCGGCACTCACGCTCTGCTGCTGCCGCGCTACCTGGACGGCGAATCGGTCACCGAAATCGAATTCGACGGCTGGATCAGCGGTGTCTCGGGCTGGCTGAACAGGAACCTGGAACAACGGCGCAGGCCCTGAAGCCGCCGCTGCCGTCCAGCCGGGCGGCCCGTGAGGCGGTTGCCGCGGCTGCGCCCAGGGAGATATTCTGAAAGCGCGAGAAGAGCGAAATGACCGATGATGTCTTGACTGTCTCGACAGATTGTGGCCTTGAAAGCCACAGAACAATCCGGGCCATCATGGAACGCCATGGCGTGCGTTGCAGCCTGGGAGAATTCCATCATGCCGTGAACGTGACTTTCCATCAATTCGAATCCGAAGTCTACGACAGGCTGCATGCGGATATGTGGGCGAGTCTCCCCCGGCAGTTCGCGCTATTGACGGAAGACTGCCTGAACCGGTATCCGGATATGCCGCGGAAGCTTCATGTGCTCGATGTTGGGTGCGGTACCGGTTTCGCCGCCGAGTCGATCCTGAAGACGGCCTTCGGGGAGAGAGTCGCCGCCATAGATTTGCTTGACACGTCACCCGCGATGCTGCGGCGGGCCTCCGGCCGCGCGGCTCAGTGGGGAGTGCCCATAACATGCCACGAGGGTACGCTGGAGACCGTTGCGGCGGCAAGACAGTACGAGCTCATCGTGGTCTGTTCCGTGTTGCATCATGTACCCGATCTGGTCGGCTTTTGCGACGTTGTTCGCAAGCTTCAGGCGCATGGGGGTATTTTCCTGCATCTCCAGGACCCGAATGAAGATTGCGCCGGTGATCCCGAGCTCCGCTTGAGGAGGGAGCGGCTCTCCAAGCGGTCGGTTCCAAAGTGGGCATCCCGCTTTACGCCGCGGCGAATCCTGGGCCGCTTATCCCGCGAGTTGAGGGGCGAACAAGGGCGCAACCATTTGTCCAGGACCAACCGGGCGCTGCTGGAGGCAGGCATAATCGATACCCCGCTAGACATAGGCGACATCTATGCCATCACGGATCTTCATGATCGAAAGGGTATCTCCGTAACCCGGATGAAGTCCTGGATGCCGGGCTATGAATGTCTCGCGCAAAGATCTTACGCGTTCTTTGGAGAGTTGTGGAGCAAGCTCCCGCCCGATTTGAAACGCGTTGAGGAGGACCTCATCGCCCAAGGCGCCTCCAATGGCCAGTATGTCGGCGCGATCTGGAAACTCCGGCAGGCGGCCCCGTCCGGCGATATGAACCCCCTGCGGTCAGCCCCGGGTGGACCGCGCTAGGAGATCTGCGATGACCCCCTTTCCCGCCCCTGCCGAGCCGCTGCGGGTGATCGTAGCGGAAGCCGAAGAGAGGCTTCGGACCGCCCTCGCGAGCCCACCTCTCGCGGCGCTAGTTCCCCTGCTGGGTGACGTAGTGGCTGGGCCGGAACACGCCTTCGCGCTCCTATCTCCGGTCACTTACGCGGGCGCCTCCACCGAGCATATCGCCGAACTGAAACGACGCCTGCCGCGCGAGTTGGTCAGCGCGGAGGAAAACCTGCTCGAGCGCTGGCTGCTGGCTCAGGCCGCCTCCCATGCCCTGCCCAAGGTGCCCATCCTGCCGTTGTACCTGCCCGTGAAGCGATTATTGATCAAGGAGTTCTTGTTCTTCGTCGAGGCTCCCGGTTTCTGGCGCCCGCGCTTCCACGCCGGCGATATCCGCTTCCGGGAGATGGCCCGCATCGCCACGTTGCAGAGGTTCCCGGCCGGCCAGATGCACTGGGACCGCTGGGCGATCCCCCGCCGATGGCTTTTCAAGCCGGCCCCGATGGAAATGCTCTCGCTCTGGAAAATGGTCGCGTTCGGGTTCCGGGGGTTCGGTCCGCTGGCGGAAACGCACACCAACGATCGGCGGGAAGGCGGGCCGCATTTCCGCTTCGAGGACCGTCTGCTTACTTATTACCGGCTCACCCGGTCTATCGAGCTCCAGCCCGAGATGCGCGGCATGATGAGTGAGTCCTGGTACTATTGCGCGGAGACCGCTCGCGTCTCACCTCACCTGGCGTGGGCGCGGCAGTTCTTCCTCGATCACGGCGGAATCCAGGTGGATCTGGGGCCCGCTCCCGAGGATTCCGGCTTTCTAGGCACGAGCCGGACGCGCGACCGCCTGTACGCCGAGGGCCTGTACAAGCCGAAGATGGGCTGGGTGCTTTGGCCCCGCAAGCGGATGCTAGAGTGGGCGGCGCGGCATCCGGAGTTGGCCGAGGAGTGACGCCGCCTCTCCGCGGCGTCATGGCTGGGCTGGTCTAGGCAAGGCCGTGGTCGCGCGCTTCACCAGCCGGCATCGCACGACTGCGGTGGTAAACTCGCGCGTCCAGCGATTGTGGAGGCGGCGCAGTTTTCGGATCGGGACCGCTTCGAACGAGGCGAATCGAAACGGGCTCCGCTCCACAATGCTCACGAATCTCCGGATGGTCATCTGGTTGAGCCCGCCTTCAACTTCGCCGAAGCGGGTGGCCCCATCGCTCTTAAACGTCGATCGCCAACGAATCAGGGCCTTTTCGCTGAACAGAAGGTGTGCCCACGGGAATACCGAGAATAGGTGACCGCCCATCGGGTGCAGCCAAGTGGGTCCGAAGCAGACAATCACCTCCCCTTCCGGCTTCAACAGGGCATCCATGACGCGCAGTACTCCGGCGGGGTCCGCAAAGTGCTCGAAAGCGTCGATGGAGAGGATGACGTCCGCAAGCCGGTTGGTGGTCTGCACGAAGCAGCAGCGTTCCGCGACCCCGGCGGCAATGGCGTTCTCCCTCGCCCGGCTCAGGATATTCTCGCGAATGTCGAGGCCGATCACCGCGGCGGCATGGCGCCTGGCCAATTCTATAGCTTCCCGCCCCTCGCCGCATCCGAAGTCGATCACCGTCTTCCCGGCGATTCCGTCCAACCCTTGCCCTACTTGGTTCTCGAGCTTGGATTTGCCAGCATCGCCGGCCGGTTGCGATCTGCCAGTGCGAAAGGCATTCTTGAGAATCCAATACTGAAAGCCGATCAGCACTTCCCTCCTCCTTGACCACCGCACTATCAGGGCTTCCGCTTTCGCGTCTATCGGTGAATCCGACGATCAGATGGTCGTTCGCGGCTGCGGCCATTGTATCTCGCCACAACCGGCCCGCTCAACGGGCCAACCTGCGAAAACATCCCGGGGCTGTTACGCGGGCCATTTCCAGCTTGGGCTAGCGCCGGGTTAGAATGAGCTTTCGGAACACGCCGGTCGCCATTTCCAAACCGAGGGACTCTCGCTTCCATGTCGTCTGCCGCGCCCCCACATCCAACCTCCGCACGTGGTCTCTTCAAGGACCTCGCGCAGGGCAGCGGCATCTACTTTTTCGGTTTCGTGGCGCAGCGGCTGGCCGGGATTCTGATGGTCCCGATCACCACGCGGTTTCTGACGCCGGCCGATTATGGCATGGCGGACCTGATAGAGCAAACCGGCACTGTGCTGTCGATTCTGCTTGGCCTCAACATGTCGTCGGCCCTCGGGTACTTCTATTTTCAAAACGATTCTGCGGAATCCCGGCGAGCGGTGGCGAGCACGACGATTCTGGGGGCCATCTCGCTCGGCGTCCTGGCGACCCTGATCTGCGAGCCGTTCTCCGCGGCCCTGGCCCAACTGGTTTTCCGAGACGCATCGGCGGGCCGCTACTTTAGGGTTGTCTTTTTTGCGTTCCCCGCGAGCTTCGCCGTGGACGCAATGTTCAGCCTGATTCGCGTGGAGAACCGGCCGGTCACGTTCACGTTGATGTCCGGTCTCCGCCTGGGCCTGCAAATAGCCGGAGTCATCGTGCTGGTAGCCCTGCTGCGGCTGCATGTTACCGGGGTGGTCTATGCGTCTCTGACCGGCGCCACGGTGATGGCTGCAGTGATGGGAATTCACCGTTACCACCGGCTTCGGCCCACGTTCGACTTTCGAGTCTTCGTCAGCATCGTGAAGTATGCCGCGCCGCTCGGCCTGAGCGGATGCGCGATGTTCTTTATTCACGTAGGGGACCGCTTCATTCTGCCGCACTATCGCCCTCTGAGCGACCTGGGCATTTACGTCCTGGCCTACAAGGTTGGGACGCTGATGAGCTTCATATACGGATCGTTTCAGTTGTACTGGAACGCGCAGGTGTTCGGGATCATGCGGCGGGAGGATGCGGCTTCGGTATTTACCCGCACCTTTACCTACCTGATCCTGGGACTCTCGTTCACCGGGCTGGGACTCGTCATCGGCTCGCGCCCCGCGTTGCGGATCATGGCGGCCCCGGCGTTTCAGGGCGCGGCGGGATTGGTCCCTCTTATCGTGATCGCTTATTACATGCGCGCGATCGGCGACTTTCTGCGGTGCCTGTTCCTGGTGCAAGGCCGGCCAGTCTACGATGCCGTCTGCAACTGGCTAGGGGCGGGAGCCTGCCTGGCTGGATACTTCACCCTGATTCCGAAATTCGGGATTTGGGGCGCCGCATATGCGACCGTTTCCGCCTTCAGTGTGATCGCCATTGTCGCAATCGTTTGGACCTACCGCTTGCGTCCGTATCGCGTCGAGACAGTACGGTTGCTCAAAATCGGTATCGCGTCGGTGGCGACCATCGTCCCGTATTACGCGATCCGCGTTTCTTCCCTGCCGCCGCTGATCGGTCTGGCGACGCTGTCGCTATCGATGTTTCCCCTGATGCTGTGGCTTCTGCGTTTTCCTACGGCAGGCGAACTGGAGGTGGCGCTCCGCGCGCTCTCCCTGGCGCAGCGGAAGGTCCTCGGACGGGGTTGACGCGCGGCGGCAGGGTTACTATGCGCCCGCTGGTCGAAAGGCTGAGCGGCAGGCCCGCGGTGGGCGCGTAGCTACGCGCTTTCGACCAGCGCCCGCAGGCTCCCCGCCAAAGAATCGCCCAGCACGGACCAGTCGTGACGGCGCCGCACCAGGTCGCGCCCGGCCGACGCAAGCTGCGCGGCTTTGACGCTGTCGCGGGAGAGCAGGACGATGGCTTCGCGCATCTCTTCGGCCGTATCCGCAAGCAGGCAGTGAACGCCGTCATCGACCGCCAGACCCTCCGCGCCCCGAGCGGTGGAAACCACGGGAACGCCGGCCGCCATCGCCTCCAGAATCTTGATCCTGGTGCCGCCGGCGACGCGCAGCGGCGCCACCGCCACAAACGCCTCGGCATAATAGGGCCGCACGTCGGGAACGGTCCCGGTAACTTCGACGCCCGGCGCGGCCCCGAGACCTCGAATTTCCGCACCGGGGTTCCGGCCGACGATGGTAAACACGCTTTGCGGCAGGCGGCGGTGAATCTCGGGCCAGGCGCTCAGGGCGAAATTCCTGACCGCGTCTATGTTCGCGTGGTAATCCATGGCGCCGACAAATACGACTCGAAATCGCCCGCCCGGGGGCCGGCCAGACGCACCCGCGCAGTCCGAGAACGATTCAACGTCCACGCCGTTTTCAATCAGGACGATGGGCGCGCCGGCTCCATACCGCGCGAGCGTATCGCCATCCCGTTCGCTGACGACCACATGCATGTCGCACTGGTGGACAAACCGCCGTTCGTATTTCTCGAGCCGGTTGGCAGCGTGGCGAGCGTATAAGCACCGCGCCGGATTGGCCGCAGCGTCCGCGTAACGATGCAGCACTTCCGACTCGATATTGTGCCAATCGCATACAACGGCGCGGGGGCGGTTCGCGGCGCGGCGCAGGAGCGGGAGATAACCTCCCATCTGCTCGCCTTCCAATTGAACGATGTCGAACGGCTCTTCTTCGAGGAGCCGCGCCAGCGCGTCTTCCATCTCTCGGCGGGTGTAGTTCAGCACCGAAAACGGAAGCGGGCCGGCCGCGCCGCGGAGCAGGTCCAGCGGGCGGTAGGATGCCCGCCGGGGCACCGATAGAAAACGATGCCGGGGATTATCGGCGTCCGGGAACGGGCTTTCTTCCGGCCTCGAAAATCCGATATGCGTGACCTGCATATGCTTCGCCAGCCGGGCGCCGAGATGGTAGTTCCGCAGCTCCACGCCAGTGATCGGGCGCCCGTAGAACCTCGGAGCTACATGCAACAACCGGACGGCGTGCATATGATCCACAGATCTCCACCCGCCTATTTGTAACATGCCTGGCGGGGCTTTGCCTACACCAAGCCCTCCATCCAGGCCTCCAGCTCGGGAGGCAGCGGCGATTCGACTGCGATCTCCTCGCCCGTGGACGGCTGGTGGAAGCGGATCCGGCGGGCGTGCAGGAAGTAGCGGCCCAGCGCCGGCCGGCCCTCGACCTGGGCCGGCGCGCCGTACAGCGTATCGCCGGCCACGGGGTGGCCGATGCTCGAGAGGTGCACCCGGATCTGGTGCGTGCGGCCGGTGCCGATCCTCACTTCGAGCAGCGTGAACCGTGCAAACCGGCGCAACACGCGGTATTCGGACCAGGCCGCGCGCCCCGCTTCGAGGCGCGCGGTCATGCGGGTGCGCCGCACGGGATCGCGCGCGATGGGACGTACCATCCGCCCGCTCTCGGATCTCACTTTGCCGTGTACCAGCGCCAGGTAGACCTTCTCGACTTGCCGGCTCGAGAATTGCGCCGCCAGCCGCTGATGGGCGTCATCGTTCTTGGCCACTAGCAGGACGCCGCTGGTGTAACGGTCGAGCCGGTGCACGATGCCGGGCCGCAGCGCGCCCGCAACGCTGGAAAGCGCGCCGAAACGATCGAGCAGCGCGTTGACCACGGTTCCGGAATGGACGCCGGCGCCGGCGTGGACCACCATGCCGGCCGGCTTATCGATGGCCACCACATCCTGGTCCTCATAGAGCACGGCCAGCGGAATGGCTTCCGGCACGGCGCGGAGCGGCGGAGCTTCGGCGGGCTCCAGGTCGATGGCTTCACCGGCGCGCACTATGTGCGAAGGCCGCTGGCGGACGCCGTTCACCAGCACGCGGCCCGCCTGAATCCACTGTTGAATCCGCGAGCGGCTGTACTGCGGCAGCCGTTCGTGGAGCATCTGGTCCAGCCGCTTGCCAGCTTCGTCGGGTTCGGCTGAGAGGCGCACGAGAGGGAATCGACCTATCTATACACGCGAGGCTTTCGGATCCCGTAAGGACGCGGCTGGCGGCTCTTGCGGCGGCAGCGCCGCCATTTTGTCCTCGGATGCCAGCATCCGGTGGTCATAGAATTGCACCCGGCAGTAACGGCAGTGATGCAACCTTCCTCCAGCCAGCCGCTCCAGATAATTCAGAAAACCGGTCTGCACCCGATCGATCTTGTCAGGCGTCTTCAGCCGGGTGACGCGGACGGTTCCGCAGTGCGGGCAACGGCAGTATGGACCGAAATGGTACGTGTAGCGGCGCGGATAAACCTTCTCCGCGTGGCAATCGCGGCACTCATAAATCGCCATGTAACTGAAGCGCTCGAAGAATGTCCTGTGGACACGCCGTATCCGCCCGCCGCACCGCTCGCACTTCAGCATTTCCAGGCCTATTTATACCGCAATTTGCGCAACCAGCACAAGCCGCGCCACAATGAAAGATAGCCCTTTCCATCCGTAACTCACTATGCTGGACCGGATCACGGTGCATGGCGCGCGCCAGCACAACTTGAAGAACATCGATGTCGAGATTCCCCGGAACACCTTCACGGTGATTACCGGACTCAGCGGCTCCGGCAAGTCGTCGCTGGCGTTCGACACCATTTACGCCGAGGGCCAGCGGCGCTATGTGGAGACGCTCTCCACTTATGCGCGCCAGTTCCTGGACCAGATGGAGCGGCCCGATGTCGATTCCATCGACGGTCTCAGCCCCGCCATTTCCATCGAGCAGAAGACCACCAGCCGCAGCCCGCGCTCCACCGTGGGGACCATCACCGAGATCTACGACTACCTGCGCCTGCTCTATTCCTCCATCGGCACGCCGCACTGCCCGGTGTGCGGCCACCGGATTTCGCGCCAGACCACCGAACAGATTCTCCAGCACGTGCTGGCGCTCAAGCCCGAGGACCGCATCATGGTGATGGCGCCGGTGGCGCGCGGTCGCAAAGGGGAGTACAAGAAGGATCTCGAGAAACTCGCCCGCCAGGGCTTCGTGCGCGCGCGCATCGACGGCGTGCTGCGCTCTCTGGACGAAGACATTGTGCTCGACAAGCGCAAGAACCACACCATCGAAGTCGTGGTTGACAGGCTGCTGGTGAAAGCGGGGATCGAAAAGCGCCTGGAGGCCTCCATCGATACCGCCACCAGGCTGGCCAACGGGCTGGTGCTCATCGCGGTGGTGAACGGCGAGGAGCGCCTCTATTCGCAGAAACTGGCCTGCACCGAGTGCGGCGCCAGCATTCCGGAGCTCGAGCCGCGCTCGTTCTCGTTCAACAGCCCCTACGGCGCCTGCGAGGAATGCCACGGGCTGGGCAGCAAGTGGACTTTCGACCCGGCCAAGGTGGTGGTGGATCGTGCCAGGCCGCTGCTGGACGGCGGTCTGGGTCCGGGCGCCGGTTCCTGGTCCATGCGGCAGCGGCTCGAGGAATTCGCGCGGCGGTCGCGCGTCAATCTCCAGAAACCGTTCGAAGAGCTTGCGCCGGAGACGCGCGCTCTGCTGCTGGAAGGCGGCGCCGGATTCGAGGGCATTCTGGGGACCTTGAGCGAGCTTTACGAGGAGTCCACGGACACCTACCGCGAGTGGCTCACCGAGTACATGTCGCCGGTGGAATGTCCAGCCTGCCGGGGCCGGCGGCTGCGGCCCGCTAGCCTGGCCGTGCGCGTAAAAAACTTTTCCATCGCGGAGTTCACGGCGCTGCCGGTGGCGCGCGCGCTGGTGGCCGTGCGCAACTGGGAACTCAACGACCGCGAGGGGCAAATCGCCGGCCGCGTGCTGGATGAAATCCGCCGCCGTCTCGAGTTTCTCTCCGCCGTGGGGCTCGACTACCTGAGCCTGGAGCGCTCCGCCGCCACGCTGGCGGGCGGAGAAGCCCAGCGCATCCGGCTGGCGACCCAGATCGGCTCCAAGCTACGCGGCGTGCTCTACGTGCTCGACGAACCTTCCATCGGCCTCCATCCGCGCGACAACGGCCGCCTGCTCGACACGCTCAAGCAGCTCCGCGACATGGGGAACACGGTTCTGGTGGTAGAGCACGACGCCGAGACCATCGAGCGGGCCGATTACGTCATCGACCTGGGGCCCGGCGCGGGACGCCTGGGCGGGGGGCTGGTGGCCGCGGGCACTCCCGCCGCCATCGCCCGAAATCCCGGCTCGCTCACCGGCCGCTACCTTTCGGGCGCGCTCGAAATCGCCATTCCGCCGGAACGCCGCCAGCCGGGCGAAAAGAAACTCATCATTCGCGGCGCGCGCCAGCATAATCTCAAGTCGATCGACGTGGAAGTGCCGCTGGGCCTTCTTACCGTGGTGACGGGGGTTTCGGGCAGCGGCAAATCCACCCTGGTCAACGAGATCCTCTACCGCACGCTGGCCCGCGAAATCTACGGATCGCACGAAGATCCCGGCGCGCACGACGCCATCGAGGGAATGGCGAATATCGACAAGGTGATCCGCATCGACCAGGCGCCCATCGGCCGCACGCCACGCTCCAATCCGGCCACCTACACCGGGCTGTTCACGCCCATCCGCGATCTCTACGCCATGCTGCCGGAATCGCGCGAGCGGGGCTACAAGCCGGGGCGTTTCAGCTTCAACGTGAAGGGGGGCCGCTGCGAAGCCTGCCAGGGCGACGGTCTCAAGCGCATCGAAATGAATTTCCTTCCGGACGTGTACGTCACCTGCGACGTCTGCCGCGGTCGCCGCTATAACCATGAGACTCTCCAGGTGAAGTTCAAGGGCCACTCCATCGCCGACCTGCTGGATGCCACCGTGGAGGACGCCCTGGGCCTCATGGAGAACCTGCCGCAGATCCGCGCCAAGCTGCAAACGCTAAATGACGTGGGCCTCGGATATGTTCACCTGGGCCAGTCTTCCACCACGCTCTCGGGCGGCGAGGCGCAGCGCATCAAGCTCGCCAAGGAGCTGAGCAAGCGCCAGACCGGCCGGACGTTCTACCTGCTAGACGAGCCCACCACCGGCCTGCACTTCGACGACGTGCGCAAGCTCCTGGACGTGCTCCAGCGCCTGGTGGGCCTGGGCAACACGGTGGTGGTGATCGAGCATAACCTGGACGTGATCAAGACCGCCGACTGGATCATCGATCTGGGCCCCGATGGGGGCGAATATGGCGGCCGCGTGGTGGCCGCGGGCACACCCGAGCAGGTGAGCCGATCGAAGAAAAGCTACACGGCCGAGGCTCTGCGAAAAGTGCTCGGCCACGGGAAGGCGGTATGAGCAAATACTCCAAGCGCCCGCTCGATTTCGCGGGCCTCAAGACCGTCGGTCTGAAGGAGCGCGGCGGCCAGGTGAAGACCGCGGACTTCGCGTCCGTTTTTCGCGCGGGCTCCGGCGTCACTGGCTGGCTGGATTCCCTACCCCGGATACTGGCGGGCAACTCGTTTCGCGCGGTAGTGGACGCGCTGGCGGCCGCGCGCCGCCGGCAGCGCTCCATCATCTGGGGACTGGGAGGCCATGTCATTAAGTGCGGGCTGGCGCCGGTGCTCATCGACCTGATGCGCCGTGGCTACGCCACCGTGTTCGCGCTGAACGGCGCGGCCGCCATCCACGATTTCGAAATCGCGCTGGCCGGCCACACCAGCGAAGACGTGGAGGCCGTGCTGCCGGATGGCCGGTTCGGCTCGGCCGAAGAGACCGGCCGCGAAATGAGCCGCGCCATTGCCGCCGGCGACCGCGAAGGGCTGGGCATGGGCGAAGCCTTGGGCCGCTGGCTGGATTCCTCACCTCCACCGGCGCACGCCGCCTCCAGCCTGCTCTTCCAGGCCTACCGCCAGGGCACTCCGGTGACCGTACACGTAGCCATCGGAACGGATACGCCGCATACCCATCCCGCCGCCGATGCCGCCGCCATCGGCAGCGCCTCGCACCGCGATTTCCGCCTGCTCTCGGCGTATGTCGCGGACCTGAATGAAGGCGGAGTCTACCTCAACGTGGGGTCCGCCGTGGTGCTGCCGGAGGTGTTCCTTAAAGCCGTGTCGGCGGTGCGCAACCTGGGCTACCCGCTGGCCAATTTCACCACCGCGGATTTCGACTTCCTGCAACACTACCGCCCGCGCGTGAACGTGGTGGAACGCCCGCACGTCCGTTCCGGCGGCGCCGGATATGCCATTACCGGCCACCACGAATTGATGGTCCCGCTGCTGGCGGCCGCGCTCATCGAAAGGGATTCATGATCGAAGAGCAGCCGCCTCCGAATCCCGAACCGGCCGTCGAGCCCGAGGCCCGCCCCCGGGGCGCCCCTTGGGCCCGGAGCGCTACCCCTTCTGGAGTTACCTCGATCTGCTTTTCTTTGCCGGCCTGGTGATTCCCAGCATGTTGATCGGCTGGGCGGTGGTGAAGGCCGGGATGTTCCTGTTTCACGTCCACACCCTTCGCGTGTCCGAACTCCTGTGCGAGCAGTTTCTGGGCTACGGTATCTTGTTCGGCGGGCTGGCGCTGATGTTCCGGCTGCAATACGACCGTCCCTTCTGGCGCTCGCTGGGGTGGACCAATGCGTCCCTGCCATTTCTCTGGAATGTCATCTGCGGCCTGGCCGCCGCCTTCCTGGTGGCCCTGACGAGTTACCTGATCCACACGCCCAACGTCAGCAATCCGCTTACGGACATGATGCAAGACCGCACGTCGGTGATCCTCCTCGCGACCTTCGGAGTCACCCTCGGGCCGCTGTGTGAAGAGCTGGCGTTCCGCGGTTTTCTGCAGCCGCTGCTGGTGCGCAGCCTGGGCCCAGTCCCGGGCATTCTCGTGGCCACGATTCCCTTCGGGCTGCTGCATTTCCAGGAATACGGCAACTCGTGGCGCCACGCCGTGCTGATCGCGCTGGCCGGTGCGTCCTTCGGATGGATGCGCCAGGCGACCGGTTCCACCAAGGCATCCACCATCATGCACGCATCTTATAACGCTCTGTTCTTTTTCGTGCTGTTCGCGCAGCGGAGGGAGCTGCCGCACATATGGTAGAGACATATTAGAACGCTACGGGGCAAAGCCGGGTGGCTCACCGCCCTGCTACCATGAAGAATAGAAGGAGACTGCGGCGAATGCAGAATGTCTCGATGCATAAGGCAGGCCATCTGCCGGAAGCGGTGAAATCCGCCATCGAACAGCTTTTAGGCCGGTCGATTGCCGCGGACGAGGAAATCAGCGTTGTTGCTGTCCCGCCGCAGCAGGTTCCGCCTCCACAGAATCGGGCCGCGGTGGCTCGAAACCTCGAAGCGTTCTTGAATCGCCGCGCGGCGAAGGTAGAAGACGTGCCGGAAGAGGAAATCGACGCCGTGGTCGATGAGGCTGTCCATCATGTGCGGCACAGCCGCCCATGAGGATCGTTCTGGATACAAACATTCTCGTTCGGGCAAACGCCAAAGCCAAAGGTCCAGCCAGGGAACTTCTCCAGGTCATCGTAAATTCGCCGGAGCATGTCTTGCTTCTCTCCCCATTCCTTCTGATGGAGCTGGAGCGGGTGCTCTCGTATGATCGCGTTCGGGCCGTGGTGAAGCTGAATGATGAGGAGATGGCCGAGTACCTCAGCTACCTGCGCGCGGAGGCGGTATCGGAGATCGTCTTCACAG
Source organism: Bryobacterales bacterium (assembly GCA_963768385.1). Taxonomy (GTDB): domain Bacteria; phylum Acidobacteriota; class Terriglobia; order Bryobacterales; family Bryobacteraceae; genus Fen-178. The sequence continues at coordinate 346,779 of CAVYHQ010000004.1, read as the reverse complement.
GACCGGCGCCAAGCGTCGTGCCATCGGATCCCGACGATGATCCGGTGGTTCATACTGCGGTGATTGGCCGTGCTGATCTTTTACGCACTTTGAATCGCCACTTCTTCCACCCTTCGGTGCTCGGCTAATAACTGGAATGGTAGAGACAATCCAGTGGACCGAAGCGGGCGTCGTCATGATCGACCAGACGCGCCTGCCGTTCGAAGAAAGGTACGTGACCTGCCGGACGTATGAGGAGGTCGCGGCCGCCATCCGCGGCATGGTTATCCGCGGCGCGCCGGCTATCGGCGTGGCCGCCGCCATGGGCGTGGCGCTGGGCGTGCTGCACGCGAACGGGCAGCAGCTCGGTCGAGAGGTGGAAACCATCTGCGACGCGCTCGCCAGGACGCGCCCCACGGCCGTGAATCTCTTTTGGGCTATCGAACGCATGAAGCGCCTGTACGCGTCTCTGCGCGGCCAGCCGGCCAGCGAGATCCGGCGGCGCCTGGTGGAGGAGGCGCTGGCGATGCGCGAAGAGGACATCGCCATCAACCGCGCCATCGGCCGTAACGGTGCGCCGCTGGTGCCGGACCACAAGACCGTCCTCACTCACTGCAACGCCGGCGCACTGGCCACCGCGGGCTACGGCACCGCTCTCGGCGTGGTGCGCGCCGCCATCGAGTGCGGCAAACAGGTGGATGTCTTCGCCTGCGAAACCCGCCCGTTCCTGCAAGGCGCGCGGCTCACCGTCTGGGAATTGCAGCACGACGGCATCCCCGTGACGCTGATCACCGACAACATGGCTGGCCACTTCCTGAAGTCCGGCCGCATCGGCTGCGTGGTGGTGGGGGCCGACCGCATCGCCGCCAATGGTGATGTGGCCAACAAGATCGGCACCTACACGGTTGCGGTGCTCGCCAAAGAGAACCACGTCCCGTTCTTCGTGGCCGCCCCCATTTCCACGCTCGACCTGACGCTCGCTTCCGGCGGCCAGATCCCCATCGAACAGCGCGCCGCTTCCGAGGTGACGCACGTTTTCGGGACACCGGTGGCTCCGCCAGGCACCGCGGTTGAGAATCCGGCCTTCGACGTCACGCCTTCCCGTTACGTCGGCGCCATCATCACGGAAAGAGGCGTGGCCCGCGCGCCGTATGAAGAGTCTCTGCGGAAACTTGCGGCAACCGCTCTCTAACGTTCGCGGCTCCGATGTGCTTTCCGAGCCGCGAACGTCAGAGAGCGGTTCCCGTGTTAAGGTGGTCATTAATGCGAACTATCCTGGGCGTTCTACTGTGTGCCGTGGCGCTTTTCGCCGCCGATGAGAACTTTGGCCGGCGTGCGCCCGGCTTTGCCCTGCCCGATTCCAAGATGCAGGTCTTCGACCTGGCCGATTATCGCGGCAAAATCGTGTTGCTGGAATTCATGCAGACCTCCTGCGGGCATTGCGGCACGTTCGCGGATGTCCTCGAGCGAGTGCAGCGGAAGTACGGCGACCAGGTGGCCATCCTGGCGGTGGTCAACTCGCGAGGGGACGATCAGAACACCGTGGCGCGGTACATCTCGGGCCATCGCATTACCTACCCGATTCTGTTCGATGCCGGCCAGATGGCGTATTCGTACCTGCGAAGCATGCGCTTCGACACGCCGCACGTTTTCCTGATCGACGCCAGCGGCATGATCAAGAACGATTGGGAATACAGCCTGGTTACGCGCGACATTTTTGAAGGTAACGGGCTCATATCCGAAATCGACAGCCTGCTTCCGGGCAAGGCCGCCCCGCAGAAGAAGAAGTGAGCCGGGGCCGTACTGGGCCTTCCCCGATCCCGTATTTTGGAGTACTATTCAACTACACATGAGCGACGCGGGGAATTCGTCCGACGATCCCATCCGCGCGATGCTCGACGATCTCCCCGTGATGTTGTGGACGTCCGAGGCGGACGGCGCCACGGGACGCTGGAACGCGAGCGCTCGCGAGTGGTTCGGAATCCCGCGCGCGCGGTCGTGCAGCCCGCTGACCGAGTTCATCCACGCGGATGACCGGGAAGTGGCGCTGGCGCGATGGGAACAGGCGGTCTCGGCCGGGCGGCCGTTCAGCTCCAGGTTTCGCGCACGGGCAGCTTCCGGCGAGTACCGCTGGCTGGCGTTATCGGGCACGCCCCGCCATGACGGCGAGGGCCGCATCACGGGCTGGGCCTGCGCGCTGGTGGACATCCACGACTATAAGCTGGCGGAAGACGCGATGGCCAAGGGCCAGGAAGAGTTCTACGAAACCTCCCAGCGGCTCGAGACGCTGATCGGGAACTCCCCGCTGGCCGTCATCGAGTGGGATCCCGACCGCCGGATCACCGGGTGGATGGGAAACTCCCAGAGCCTCTTCGGGTGGAGCGCCGGCGAGGTGACCGGCAAGCGCCTGGACGAGTTCGGCTTGATCCACCCGGACGACCAGGACACCGTGCGACGAGCCCTCGATGCCCTCGAGCACGGCACCAGCAGCGTCGTGCGCAACCGCAACTACCACAAGAATGGCTCGCTGATTTACTGCGAATGGTATAACTCCGCGCTGCTGGACCGGTCCGGGCGCCTGGTCTGGGGTCTGTCGCTGGCGCTGGATGTCACCGCCCGCCACGGGATGGAAGAGGCATTGCGGGCCTCGGAGGAGAAGTTCAGAAATATCTTCGAGGCGGCGCCAGTGGGCATTTTTCAGTCCACCATAGATGGCCGATTCATCAGCGCGAACTCCTGGATCGCCACCCTGCTCCAGTTCGAGTCGCCGGAAGAGTTGATCCGCTCGGTCGCCGACATCGGTGAAGAGCTGAACGTCAATCCCGAGGAACGGCGCGAGATCGTTCGTCGCGCGAAGGAATCGGAAGGCTTTGTTCAGGCCGAGGTCGAGTACCGGCGCAGAGACGGTTCGCGGTTCCTGAGCAACCTCCATGTCCGGGCCGTCCGCCGCGGGAACAGCGAGACCATTCTGGAAGGATTCGTCGAAGACATCACCGAGCGGAGGCGCGCGGAAGAGGCGCTGCGCGAGGCCCACAATGCGCTCGAGCGCCGGGTTGAGGAGCGCACGGCCGAACTCTCCGCGGCCAATGAGCGTCTGACGGAGCTGGATCGGCTGAAATCGCAGTTTCTGGCCAGCATGAGCCACGAACTGCGCACGCCATTGAACTCGATCATCGGGTTCACCAGCCTGCTGCGCCGAGGCTTGTCCGGCCCCGTGAACGACGAGCAGGCCAAGCAACTCGGCATCGTGCAGAGTTCGGCGTCGCACCTGCTCGGGCTGATCAACGAGCTGCTGGATGTGTCGCGCGTCGAAGCCGGAAGGGCCGATCTGCTGCGCGAGCCGTTCAATTTCGTCGAGGTCGTCAACGAGGTGGTGCGGAGCCTTCAGCCGATGGCCGACCGCAAGGGTCTGCGGGTGATTGTCGACCTGGCCCAACCGGCGATTCCGATGCTGGGAGACCGGAAACGCGCCCTCCAGATCCTGCTGAACCTGGTCACCAACGCCCTGAAGTTCACCGAAAAGGGGACCGTGAGGATCACCGCGGTTTCCTCCGAAAACACGCTGCGGGTGGAGGTTGCGGACACCGGCATCGGGATCAAGGCGGAGGACCTCGGAATGCTGTTCGAGCCGTTCCGGCAGATAGACGGTTCGGCCAAGCGCGTGTACGAAGGCACCGGTTTGGGCCTATACTTATGCCGAAAGCTGCTGACCCTGACGGGCGGCGAGATTCACGTGGAGAGCGAGTACGGCAAGGGTTCCCGATTCCTGTATTCGATGCCCCTGGAACTCGCTCCCGGACCGGGCCAGTGAGGTGGGGGGCCGGATGGAACGGAAGGCGTTGGTGGTCGAGGATAACGAGGATGACGGGTATCTCCTGACGCTGCTTCTGAAAGGTGCCGGCCTGGCGGTGGCGATTGCCGCGGACGGTCGAAGCGCGTTGGAGATCGCCCGAAGGGAACATTTGGACGTCATCATCCTGGATATTCAAATGCCTGAAATGGATGGCTACGAGGTAGCTGCCCACCTGAAGGGAGACGCCGAACTGGCCCGCATTCCCATCATCGGAGTCAGTTCGTTTGCCATGCCCGACCATCGCGAAAAAGCGATCCGGATGGGATTCGCCGGCTATATTGAAAAACCGGTGGACCCGGAGTGCTTTGCGGAAACAGTGTTGAGCATTTTGGGGCGCGCCGCGGGAATGTTATGAGAATCCTGAGCGTCGACGATAATGCCGAGAACCTGTACCTGATGGAGATGATGGCGCGCGCCCGCGCACACGAAGTGGTCAGCGCGCACAACGGCCTGGAAGCTCTCCAGCAACTGGCCGTCCAGAGCTTCGATCTGATTGTCTCCGACGTGCTGATGCCCGGAATGGACGGGTTCCAGCTTTGCCGGACCGTCAAGAGCGACGAGCGGCTGAAACATATTCCGTTTGTCTTCTACACCGCCACTTACACAGCCAAGGAGGATGAGGAGCTGGGACTGGCACTGGGCGCGTCCCGGTTCATCGTAAAGCCCGTCGAGCCCGAAGAATTCCTGGCGGCGCTGGAGCAGGTGGTGCGCCAGGGCGAGAGCGGGAGCATTCCGGTCCCGGCGGTGGATCTCGACGACGGCGGCAAGAGCCTGAGCATCTACAACGAGCGTCTGGTGCGGAAGCTGGAACGTAAGATCCAGCAACTGGAGGCCGCGCGCACGGAGCTGGCGGCGTCGGAAGAGCAGCTCCGTCTGATGTGGGAGCGGTCGATGGACGGCATGCGTCTGTCGGATCGCCACGGCGTCATCCTGCGGGCCAACCCGGCCTTGGCCCGCATGTTCGCCAAGCCGCTGGATAGCCTGCCAGGTCAGCCGTTCACGTGTTGTTACGAGGTCGATGATCCTGAGTCGATTCTGGCCAGGTATCGCGAACGAGTGGAATCCCGAACCGTGGAGGCACGCTTCGAAACCATGTTGCGGCGGTGGGACGGCGAACCGATCTGGGTGGAGGGGGCGAATGCAACCATCGAACTCCCTTCCAGACCCGTGGTCTTCACCGTTCTCAGGGACGTGACCGAACGCAAACGTTCCGAGCAGGAGCGATCCAGCCTCGAGGAACAACTGCGGCAGGCGCAGAAACTGGAGAGCATCGGCCGGCTGGCGGGAGGCATCGCGCACGACTTCAATAATTTGCTGACGGTGATCAACGGCTACAGCCGGCTGCTGCTGGGCAGCCTGAAGGCGGGCGATCCGCTGCGGGACGGCCTGGAAGAGATCCACAAGGCCGGAGAGCGCGCCGCGCGATTGACTCAACAACTGCTGGCTTTCAGCCGCAAGCAGGTCCTGCAACCGCGCGTGCTGGATCTCAACCGCGTGGTGGAGGAGATGCGGGGAATGCTGCCGCGTCTGGTGGGCGAAGACGTGGAGGTTCGCATCGCGCTCAACGCGGACAGCCCGATGGTGCACGCCGATCCACATCAGTTGGAGCAGGTGATTATGAACCTGGCCGTGAACGCCCGGGACGCCATGCCGCACGGCGGCAAGTTATGGATCGAGACAGCCATTGTAGAGTGGGGTGAGAGCCAGGCCCAATCGCATCCTGGGGCGCGCGCCGGCCGCTACGTCATGCTGGCGGTGAGGGACAGCGGCACAGGAATGGACGAAGCGACGCGGCAGCGGATCTTCGAGCCGTTTTTCACCACTAAGGAAGCCGGCAAAGGGACCGGGCTGGGGCTGTCAACGATCCATGGCATCGTGGAGCAGAGCGGCGGCTACATCGAAGTCTACAGCGAACCGGGCCACGGGACGGCTTTCAAGGTCTACCTGCCCGCGCTGGCCGAAGCAGCAGCCGACGCTGGGATCCCGGCAGCCGTTCCGGTGATTGGCGGGAAGGAGACCGTCCTGGTAGTGGAGGACCAGGCGGAGGTCCGGGAATTTGCGGCAGATGCGCTGAGGGCTTACGGCTACCAGGTGATCCAAGCGGCGAACGCCGGCGAGGCGCTGCTGCTCTGCGAGCGGGAGCGCGAGCACATCGACCTGGTCTTGACCGACGTGGTGATGCCGAGCATGAGCGGGACGGCACTGGCTGATCGGCTGAAGAAGCGCTGGCCCGGAATCAAAGTGCTGTTCATGTCGGGCTACACGGACGACACCATCGTACACCATGGGGATCTGGAGAATGGCGCGGAGTTTATCCAGAAGCCGTTCAGTCCCGACCAGTTGGCCATCAAAGTCCGCGAAATGCTGATGGCGCCGGGCCGCCCGGCCCGCATCGTTGTCGCCGACGACGAACCTGGAGTACGCAGTTTTCTGAGGCTGGTGCTGGAGAATGGCGGCTACGAAGTGATGGAAGCGGCAAATGGAAAGGAGGCGCTCAAAGAGGCGCGGGCCGGACGGGTGGACCTGGTGATCACAGACCTGGTGATGCCCGAACAGGAGGGGATCGAGACCATACGGGCTCTTCGCAAGGACATGCCCGGCATTGGAATCATCGCGATCTCGGGTGCGCTGGGAGGGCAGTTTCTGGAAGCGGCTCGCCTGCTCGGAGCCCAGGTCGTGCTGAGCAAGCCGATTAGCGCCGGCCTGTTACTCGCCAAGGTGGCCGAGGTGCTGAAGTCGCGGCGGTGAGTGGTCCGCAGCGTTTCGCGCTCCGTCGCCGTCGCTGGGCCGTCCGCCGCGCGCCCTTCGCAGTTGGCCAGCTTGCCCGTCCCGCTATAATATTAGACGCTCCTCTCCCTCGCGGCGCGTGATTCGCTCGCGATCGAGGAATTCCAGCAGCGGAATGGCGTACTTCCGCGAAACTCCGGTCCACTCTTTGAACGTCCCCACGTTGAACCGCGCCGGTTTGCGCTCTTCCAGCATGCGCCGCAGCTCTTCGATGGCGAAGTGGTGAACTACCAGTTCGTCGCTAATGCGTACCAGGTGCTTCTCGCGCAGCAAAATCTGCAATAGCGAGCGCGCCCGCGCCGGTTCGATGCCCGATTTCGCCAGCACCTGCGGCACCGCGGGCGCCGCCAGCCCCGCGTGTTGGAACGCGTGTTCGATGGCCGCGCGCGCCTGTTGCTCGTCCTCGTTAAGCACCAACGTGTGGCCCCGCAACCGCACTGTGTCGCCTTCCCCCACAATTTCGCCGGCATCCGCGAGCAAGGCATCCAGCACGAAAGACGGCGCGCCGGCGGGGCGCAGGTCCAGCTTGGCGATCCCCGGCTGCAACGGATTCTTGTGGTGAAACTCGCGCACCGCCTCGACCATCCGGTCGCGCGCCGCCTGGAACCATGCACGGTCCACATACCAGGGCTGCGGCTGCGGAATGGTCGTCAGGGGAGCACGCGCCGCGGCCGCCCCAATCTCGGGTTCCACCAATCCGGTGCGCGCCACCAGGTCGGCCATTCCCATGCCGAAGGGCGTCTCCCGCACGAGCAGCGCGATGCGCTCCGCCGCATCCGCCGATGCCAGAACGTCCAGCCTGGCGGGAGCGGCCTTCCCCATCGCGGCCACGGCCACGGCGACATCCAGCACCACGCCGCCGCCGATGGTCACCACCGGCGAGAACATGCGGATGATGAAGCGGTCTCCCGGCAACAGCAGGGCCGCATGGCGCAACAGCAGCCGCGCGTACGCCACGCCGCCCGGCTGCAGCGGGGCCGTTCCTTCCAGCAGCCGCACCTGGGCTTCGATCTCCGCCGTCCCGGAATGGAAATGCACTGGCGCGCGGTGCTTCAGCGGCTTGGCCGTGGGCAGAAGCTGGAGCCGGCAATCCACCTGTTTGACCGCGCGGAACCGTCCCGGCTCGGAGAGTACATCGCCGCGCACCAGGCCGGCCGGCTCGATGTCCGCCAGGTTCACCGCCGTGCGCTGGCCGGCCACCGCGCGGTCCGCGCTGGTCCCATGCACCTGGATGCCGCGCACACGCAGCCGCCGTCCCGCGGGGTAAAGCTCGACCTCCTGCTCTTTGGCGACCGATCCCGAGACCAGCGTGCCGGTGGCCACCGTGCCAAAGCCTTTTACCGTAAACACGCGGTCGATGGGCAGACGGAAATGGCCGGACGCATCCTTCTCGGGCGCTTCGGCGGCCACCCGCGCCAACGCCTTCCGCAGTCGCTCGAGCCCCGCGCCCGTTACCGAGCTGACCGGCACCACAGGCGCGCCTTCCAGGAACGAGCCGGCCACCAATTCTTCGACCTCGATTCGCGCCAGCCCGAGCATGTCATCATCCACCAGATCGGCCTTGGTGAGGGCAATCACGCCGCGCGGAATCTCGAGCAGCCGGCAGATATCGAAGTGCTCGCGGGTCTGCGGCTTGATGGATTCGTCGGCCGCGATCACGAACAGCACCAGGTCGATTCCGCCCACGCCGGCAAGCATGTTCTTGACGAAGCGCTCGTGTCCCGGCACGTCCACAAAGCCCAGCCGCAGCGTGGGCGTCAGTTCGAGGTGGGCGAAACCCAGGTCGATGGTGATGCCGCGGCGTTTCTCTTCCTCAAGCCGGTCCGCGTCGATGCCGGTCAGCGCCTTGACGAGGGCGGTCTTCCCGTGATCGATGTGGCCGGCGGTGCCGACGATGATGTGCTTCATGGTGCTTCGCTTTCATCCTACTACCGGACCTGTTAGACAGCCTTGGGGCATAATGGTTACATGATTCGTCTCGGACTTGTCGCCGTGGAGGAGAGCCATCTGGCCGAGCTTTGTCGGCGCTACCAGGTCCGGGAACTGGCCGTGTTTGGCTCCGCTGCACGGGGCGAGATGCGACCGGACAGCGACGTTGACCTGCTGGTTGAGTTTCAGCCGGAAGCTGAAATCGGCCTGTTGGAACATGCTGGACTGATGCTGGATCTCTCGGAATTGTTAGGTCGCAAAGTGGATCTGGTTTCCAAGCGTGGTCTGAAGCCGCTGATTCGCGACTCCATCATTCGCGAGGCCCGGCCCGTCTATGCGGCGTCTCGGACGAACTGAAGATTCTGAGGGCGGAATTCAAGCGGTCCGAGGATTGATCTGACACGGCGGGGAGATCCTCTCCGCAAGCCTGCTTCCACTGCCCCTTGCTACATTTGAGTGGTGCTCGCCCTGCCTCTGCTGGCCCTGGTGGCGGGATCGCTGGTCTATTGCGTCCTCGTCGTCCTCGCGGCCGTGCGCTACCGCGCCGTGCGGCCGCCGGAGCTGCGCGCCGCCGCGCCCATCAGCGTTCTGAAGCCGCTGGCGGGCCTGGATGACGGCCTGGAAGGCAACCTCCGCACCTTCTTCGAGCAGAGCTACCCTCGCTTTGAACTTCTGTTCGCCGTGCGCGGCCCGGAAGATCCCGCCATCGCGGTGGTCGAGCGCCTGCGCACGCGCTACCGGGGTGTCCCCTCGCGCCTCATCATCGTCGGTGAGCCGCCCTATCCCAACGCCAAAGTGTACAGCCTCGACTGCATGCTGGCCGCCGCGAAGCACGACCTGCTGGTCATGGCCGACAGCGACATTCGCGTGACGCCCGATCTGCTCTCGACCATCGCCGCCGAATTCCAGGACGAGCGGCTCGGCCTGGCGACCTGCCCCTACCGCGCGGTTCCGGGCCGCAGCTTCTGGTCCACGCTCGAAGCCATCGGTTTGAATACGGAATTCCTCGGCGCCGTGCTGGTAGCGCGGATGATCGACGGCATGAAGTTCGCGCTTGGTCCCACCATCGCCGCCCGCCGCCAGACGCTCGAGCGGATCGGCGGCTTCGATGCCGTGAAGGATTACCTGGCGGAGGATTTCGTGATGGGAAAGCTGGCCGCCGAATGCGGCGACGGCGTGATTCTCTCGTCCTATGTGATCGAGCACGCCATCGGCGCCCAGCCGTTCGCGGCCAATCTGCGGCATCGCCTGCGTTGGAACCGCAGCACGCGCCGTTCGCGCCCATGGGGCTACATCGGCCAGGTGTTTACCAACCCGTTGCCGCCGGCGCTGGTGCTGTGCGCGTTGAAGCCGGAATGGTGGCCCGTGCTGGCCGTGACAGCGTTGTTTCGCGCCGCCGCCGGCTGGGCCACCGCCGGGCACGTGTTGTGCGACCCGCTCACACGCCGTCTCTGGTGGCTGACGCCGCTTCAAGACATGGCCAGCTTCCTGACATGGATCGCCGGCTTCTTCGGCAATACCATCGTCTGGCGCGGCCGCAAATACTATCTGCTGCCCGATGGACGGTTTGAGCCGGTGCCGTAAGGCGTCAGGGTTGTCCGAACTCGGACAAACCGGCGGCAAGACCTGCATAGGGAGCTCCGCCGCCGGCGCCACCCGCGGTTTATCCTGGAGGGAGTGGAAACTCGTTTCGAACACCCGGGCAGAGGCCGGCTCAAGGTCTACGTGGGATACGCCGCCGGGGTGGGCAAGACGTACCGGATGCTCGAAGAGGCCCAGGACCTGCGGCAGAAGGGCGTGGATATTGTCATCGGGTATTTCGAGCCGCACGGCCGCCAGGAAACCATCGCCAGGACCGAAGGCCTGGAATCAGTCCCGCGGCGCGTGATTTCGTACGGCGGCTCGCGCTTCGAAGAGATGGATACCGACGCGATCTTGCGGCGCAGGCCGGCGGTGGCCCTCGTCGACGAATTCGCACACACCAACGTGCCCGGATCCGAGCGGGTCAAGCGCTGGCAGGATGTCCACGCGCTACTCGAGGCCGGCATCGACGTCCTCACCACCATGAACGTGCAGCATCTGGAGAGCTTGAACGACGAGGTGTGGCACGTTACCGGAATACGCGTCAGGGAGACCATCCCGGATTGGGTGGTGGACGAGGCCGACGAGGTGGTGCTGGTCGACCTGACGCCGCGCGCGCTGCGAAACCGGCTGGAGCGGGGCGTAATCTATGCGCAGGACAAAGCGCAGCGGGCCATGGAGAACTTTTTCACCGAGACCAACCTCACGGCGCTGCGGGAGATGGCCATGCGGCACACGGCCCACGAGGTGGAAGAGAAGTTGCACGCGCCGCCGGTGCCGGACTCGGGGGGCGCTCCGGCGCGCCACGAGCGCCTGCTGGTCTGTCTCACGGGGCGGCCGGCTTCCGCCATCCTGATTCGAAGAGGGAAGCGCGTGGCCGACTACTTGCAGGGCGACTGCCTGGCGATCCACGTGGCGCCGCCCAATTCCGGGGATGGCGGCCCATCCCAGGACCGGGAGGCCGTGGAGCGCCACATGAACTTCGCGCGCAACCTGCGGATTCAGACGCACATCGTGGAAGCGGAGGAAGTGCCGCGCGCCATCACCGAGTTCGCCCGCGCCCAGCGCATCACCCAAATCTTCATGGGACGGTCCCAGCCCCGGCCCTGGTGGAAGCGTTTCCGGGACACCATCGTCCAGCAGGTGGTACGGCAGGCGCGCGACATGCAGATCACCATTGTGGCGGAGCGGCGGCGCTAAAGCATAGGGGTTCAGATAGAATCGCCAAGACTGGCGAGTGGGCGTATATTGGATGGTAGCCAGAACGCGAGAGTGGAAATCCTGGCTTACATCTTTTTCGCCGAAGTCGTGGTATCGCCGGTTCCGCACTCCTGCGACTGCCCCGGCAGCAGCGAGGGACGGAGAACATATGAGACCCAAGTGGTTGTATACCCTGGTCCTCTTGGCAGTAGCTGGGTGTCTCCTGGGCCAGCAACCGAAATCGCAACCGAAGCCGGTCACGACCGCCAGCGGCGTGTTTCTTGGCAAGAGCGGGAAGCCGATGGCCGGAGCGCGTCTGATACTCTGCCAGGCGATCGAAGACCAAGCTAAGATCAAGCTCTTGCCGAATGTGCCGACCGCCGCTGCGGACCAACTGGGGCGGTTCAGCTTCCGCAGTTTCGATCCGGGCAGGTTGACCATCATTTATCTGCCAGCGGGGGTCGATGCTGCGATTCCGAATGAAATCAACATCTCGGCGCTGGAGGCCGTTGACAAGTCCCTGGTGCCGCTGATGGTCAACTTTGAACTGGGCACGGACAAACCCTACGAACCTCGGCGGTGGGGCCCGCAGTTTACCCTGCTCAAAGGCCACACCTTCTGGTTGACGGGTCCGCAGATGAAGGTCTGGAACGCCAGTGTGCGACGCGGCGCGCAGGGACCTTTTCTGGAACTCCGCCGCGGCGCCATCTGGCTACAGAACTTCACCGACAAGGGCGAGATCAAGTTCGAGGCGTGGAGCTTTTGAGGGCCAGAGGGGCTGATTAGCCCCCGGGATCATCCCTGATCTCCTTGCCCTGGACCCGGCGCCTTGTCTGGTATCTGAGAGAGGCCGGGCCGAGGTCTGCAACAAGGATGTTCATCTGACGACGCGGTACGTCGATCGGATCGCTTTGAGGTGGTCCGTGCACGTGGGCTGGTAAGGGCTCTTGATGGCGACGCACTGCTCAAAGAACTTGGCGGCGTCCGCCAGGTTCTTGAGGTGGGAGTCGGCGATCCCGAGATTATAGAGAGCCCCGGCTTTGTTCGCGTCATTGCCCTCGACGAGGGGCAGAGCTGCCCTCAGCGCCTTATCCGCCTCGCCGTATTTACCCTGAGAGCAGTACACCACGCCCGTCATAAACTGCCCCAACCCAAGGAAATACTCCTTGCCCTTCTGCCAGTCGGCGTCACTGACCCCCTCCGGCTTCGGCTTGGTGTTGACCAACTCGAGCAGCTTGGCGGAGTAGTCGAGGACCTTCTGCGGCTCCCGGTTCTGGCGCAGGTAGAAGTCGCCGGCAGTCGCCAGCATCAGCTCGTTCGCTTGGCCCTTGGCAATGCGCTGCTCTGCCACGGCAACCGCACCCGGCACGTCGCCGCTCTGGACTAAAGCCTGGAAGCAGAGTCCATATCCCTGGGACAGAAAGGTGCTTTCCGGAGCCCGCTCTTCGAGTGTCTTTAGCAGCTCGACTTTCTTCGCCGCCTCCGGAGCCTGCACCACCGCGTTGAACAGCGCGTACTCCGTGTAGGCGTCCAGTTGTTTGGCATAATCGACGCGCTGCTTGAATGCACTGTCGTCTTCGTCCTCGGTTTTCGGCGCTTGGGCGGCCTTGCGCGCAACGTCCGAGGCCTGGACGGCCCACTTGCGTACCGCATCGGGGTCCTTCTTCGCCTCGGCCGCTTTCAGGGCCGCAACCGCGGTCCCCAGATCGGCGGGATCTTGGGCCAGCACTTTCTCGGCGGCAGCCAGGGCCTTGTCGAACTGGCCGAGCTTCGCGCAACTGGCCACCATCTGGGAGTAAACCCAGACGGCTCCGTCGTCCTTGGGGTACTGCGCCAGGAACTGCTCCATCAACGCTACCTTCTTCGCGTCGTCGGACTCCTCGTTGATTCGGTGGGCCAACTGCCCTTCGGGCGTCGAGAGATTCATTATGAACTTCTGGCGTTGCGCGCTGAGGGATGCCCCCATCAACGACAGGAACAGGACAAGGACCAGAGAACGGGTTCTCATCTTCGCCTCCTATGCCTCCATGGCAAGCTATTGTCCAGGACTTACATTTCTACTTCCTGGCCACCATCCAATATACGCCCATTCGCCTCCGTCAGGCCTGTTTTCCGGTCCGTGTGTAAGCGAGCGGTTGCCCCGCAAACAGTAAAGACGCCATATTAACGCGCGCCGAGAAGCGAGGCCGAATCTTGGTCGAGATACAAGCAAGCCCGCGCGTGCGTCCGCACGATGGAGCCCGGGCAGGCCGGCGTAACCGGCCCTTCCAGTGCGTTTTTCACGGCTTCGGCTTTCCTCTGGTCGGGTACGCAGCAGATGATGTGGCTGGCCGAAACCAGCGTCGGGCAGGTGAGGGTCATGGCCTCTCGGGGCACGGAAGCCAAATCCGGGAAATGGCCCTCGCCCACCTGCTGCCGGCGGCACCTCTCGTCCAGCGTTACCCGCCGGACCGCATAAGGATCGGCGAAGTTGGCCTCGTGCGGATCATTGAACCCGATGTGGCCGTTCTCCCCGAATCCCAAGAAAGCGATGTCGATCGGCATGGCTGAAAGCAGGGCCGCGTAGCGCCGGCACTCCGCATCTGAATCGGAGGCATCTCCGGCCAGGTAGTGGACTGCACCGGGGTTCACGCGGTCCGCAAATCGGGTCTTGACCCAAAGGCGGAAGCTGGCCGCGTGCGAAGCTGGCAGCCCCACATACTCATCCACGTGGAAGACCTCAACGGCGCGCCAGTCGGGACCCGAAAGGCGCGCCAAAGCGTCGATCATTTCCAATTGAGAATTGGCGGCGGAGAGAATGATTCGGGCGCGTCCGGCCTCGCGGATACGCCGCTCCAGAATGGGACCGGCCTGCCGGGCGGCGGCGCACCCCAGCTCAGGTTTGCTCTGGAAAACGCGTACGGTCAGGTTCCCCGACTGGAATTGGATGGATGTTGGCATATTGATCGCTACCGGTATCCAGATTCGCATATCCTTTAGGGTATGGACCGACGCCATTTTCTGACCGCCTCCACAGGGGCTGCTTTGCTCGCCGCTTCCGGCGCGGATGCGGACGTTGCCGTGGGTACTGCGACTGCGCATCCTGGCCAGAGAGCCATCGGTTATATACGGGTGCCCGCCGGCGCAGATCCATCGGCCGACATCCCCGTCATTGTCATCAACGGCGCCAAACCTGGACCCGTGCTGGCGCTCGTCGCCGGCGCGCACGGGACCGAGTACGCGTCGATCATCGCCTTGGAAAAGCTGGCGCAGTCGGCCGACCCCTCCAGCCTGTCCGGAACGCTGATCGTCGTGCCGCTCCTGAACGTCGCATCCTTCCTGCAAAAGGTTCCGCACCTCAATCCCGTGGACGGCAAGAACATGAACCGGCTGTATCCGGGAAAGCCCGATGGGACCCAGACGGAACGAATCTCGTGGTACATGACCAGGCTGGTCATCGAGAAGTGCGATTACCTGATCGACTACCATGGAGGAGATCTCGACGAGAACCTCCGCCCGTATTCCTATTGGGCGGACACGGGCAACGAACGTCTCGACGCCACTTCGCGCGGAATGGTGCTGGCCTTCGGTCTCGACCGCATCATCATCCAGAGGAACCGGCCGTCGGACCCGGTCCCCAGCGCCACCATCACGCGGCAGGCACAGATCAGTGGCAAGCCGTCCATTGCGGTGGAGGCGGGGTATGCCGGCACCACGACGGCGGAAGATGTGGATGCACTCGTCCGCGGCACCCTGAACGTCATGCGTCATCTGAAGATGTTGCCGGGCGTGGTGACGCCGGTCGAGCATCCTCTGTGGATCGGCCGCTATTCCGTGGTCACCAGCGGCCGGGATGGCATCTTCTACCCGCTCGTGGTTCCCGAGGCCTACGTCAAACAGGGGATGAAGATAGGCTACCTGACAGACTTCTTCGGCGAAAAAGTGTGGGATGTGACAGCTCCCGTATCGGGCGTGGTCTTGTACATCGGCGCGGTGCCTTCCATGAAGAAGGGGGACAACATCGCCTATATCGGGGAAATCGTGGACGCCCCCTGAGGCGCCGCCTTGATCCAATACAGGCTCGGCAGGCCCAGAGCGAGCGTCACCACGTAGGCCGATGCTTGCACCACCAGGATGTACGCCAAGGCGGCGTCGCGGCTGATTCCAAACGGCGTCAAAACCGTCACCGCCACAAACTGGTAGATCCCCACATAGCCAGGCGTGGACGGCAGTGCGCTCCCCAAGCCCATGCCCGTGAGCAACAGCATGGCCACGGTGAAGGAAAAGTGGAGGCGCAGGCCATATGCCCCTAGCATCAGGCCGAAAGCGTCCGTCGTCCAGATGGCCACTGTCAGCGCCGCGAAGCCCAGAAAGCGGCTCACGTTGTGGAAGGCGCGCACTCCCAGCAGCACCTGATCGGCGAACCTGAGCGCAGCGGGCAGGGCGAGGCGCCGCAGTAGATTCCGGCACAGGCTTTCCGTATGCGGGAGCACTGCGATGGCCAGCGCGCCCGCGGCGGCCACCATGGCCGTAGCGCGGGAGAGGTCCGCGATCCAGCGCGGCTTCGCTCCATCTCCGAGGAGAATCAGCGAACTCCACAAGACCAGGGCGATCACGTCCATCAGGCGCTCGCTCAGAGCCGTGGTCAGGACGTAAGTCTTGCTCAGAGACGAGCGCGCGCTGATAGCGAAGGTCCGCACCAGTTCCCCCGCGCGGGCCGGAAGAAAACTGTTCCCCAGATATCCCGCCATGTTGGCGCTGAACACGGAGCCGACGCTCAAACGCTCTTCGGCGTTCAGCAGGATGCGCCACCGCAGCGAGCGCACGAAAAACGATAAGCACGAGCACCCGCATCCGGCCGCCAGGAATCCCCACCGCGCCCCGGCGATGGTCTGCCAAACACCCTTCCAGTCCACGCCTTGCAGGGAGAGATAGAGCAGGACCGCGGCCAGCGGAACCGACAGGATCCACGACCAGGCGCGGCCGTTTTTCACCGCTCGTCCATAAAGTAGTAGCCGATCATGTGCATCACCATCATATGGACGTCTTCGATTCGTCCCATGTGCGGATGCGAGACTTGAATATGGAGCTGGGCGAGAGGCCCCAGCTTGCCGCCATCCCGGCCCGTGAGCGCGATGGTGCGGCAGCCGATGGAATTTCCATATTCCAGCGCGCGAACCACATTCGGCGAGTTTCCCGAACCGCTGAATGCCATGACCACGTCCCCGGGCCGCGCAAAGTTCTTCAATTGCTCGACGAAGACGCATTCATAGCCAACGTCGTTGGAATACGCCGTGATGGTGGGCAGGGAATCGGTGAGCGCCATGATGCGAAAGCGCACGGGCCGGTTGAAGCTGGCGCCTTTGACCATGTCGGTCGCGAAGTGCGACGCGTTAGCGGCGCTGCCTCCGTTCCCGCAAACGAAGATCTGGCGCCCTTCCGCGCGCGCTTCAATGAAGATCCGGATGGCCTCGGCCACCTTCTCCAGGTCGACGGTTTCGATGGCCTTCAGGACCTCGGCTTTATAGACCACAGGGAAGTTCATAAATTCGGTGACAGGCTACGAAACCCCGAAACCGGACGTTCACCGGATTTCGGCAACCAGTAGCGGCCCGGCATGCCCGGCCCCTACTTGCGCGAGCCGCGCGGCGGGTTCTTCAACTGCGACTGCCGAATCTTGTTCTTCTTCCGCTTGGGCTTGCTGAAAACGAAGGTGCCGCTTCCCAGATACTCGGCCTGGTAGGTCTTGTCGTCCGCCAAAAGGATTCTCCTGTGACTGGGTCGGATTGATCTCTCATTGTACCGCGCATTATCCTGATAGAGAGGATGAAGTCTCGTCACAGCCTGACAGCGGTTTTTTCGCTCCTGCTCCTCCTGTATGCGGGGCCGGCGCCCGCTCAATCCTCCCGCGCCAAAGAGATTTGCGGACTGGCCAACCGCATCGCCCTGGATCTGACGCAGATTTCGGGGATGAAGCTGCGCCACCCGGTCCCTTGCGATTACATCACCAAGGAAAAGATCAACGCATTCCTCAAGCAGCGGATGAAAGACGCCGCCAGCCCCGAGGAGATCCGCGCCGAAGGGCTGGCGCTGAAGAAATTCGGTTTCGTGCCGCAGGATTTCGACCTCGCCCGGACCACCGTCGACCTGCTTACGGAACAGGCCGCGGCTTTCTACGATTACAACAAGAAGAAGCTCTTTATCACCGAGTCGACGCCCTCGGACACCCAGGAGCCGGTGCTGGCGCACGAGCTGTCGCACGCCCTGGCCGACCAGAATTTCAATCTGGCCCGCTTCATCCGCCAGGGACGCAAGAGCGACGACGGATCCACCGCGCGGCTGGCCGTGATGGAAGGCCAGGCCACCTGGCTGATGTCCGAATACCTGGCGCAGAAGAGCGGCCAGTCGCTGAAGGACTCGCCCGCGCTCGCCTCCCATATGAGCCGCCTGGGCGAAGACGGCGGTGGCCAGTTCCCCGTCTACGATAACTCGCCGCTTTACATGCGCCTGACGCTGGTGTTCCCTTATACCAAGGGCATGCTGTTCCAGAACGCCGTTTGCGAGCGCGACGGGCAGGAGGGCTTCGCCGAAGTCTTCCGCCGCGCGCCGCTTTCCACCCAGCAGGTCATTCATCCCGAGGATTACTTCTCGAATGTCAAGCCCACCCAGCCGGAGCTTCCCGACGCTCACCTGCCGCGCGGCTACAAGAGCTTGGTAGGCGGTGCGCTGGGCGAGCTCGAACACGCCGTGCTGCTGGAGCAATTCGCAGGCAGGCAGCAGGCCGCGGAGATCGCGCCGCACTGGCGCGGCTGTAACTTCGAGCTGCGCGAGAACAAGAAGGCCGGCCGCGTGGTGCTGCTCTACGCCGCCGAATGGGACAGCGAAGAGAGCAGCCGCCGTTATTTTGCCGCCTACCGCGAGGCGCTCGAGAAAAAGTGGAAAAAGATGTCGGTGGCTTCCGAGACCGCCGATTTCGTGACCGGCTCCGGCGACGACGGGCGTTTTGAGCTCCGCCGGAAAGGCGCCATCGTCACCAGCGTGGAAGGGCTCGATCCTGCGATAGACTGAGATCTATGTCGAAGCGTCGATTCCTGGCGCCGGTTCTGGCCTTGCTCTCCGTCACGGCGCCGGTCGCCGAGGCGATCAATGTGCCGCGCCCGTCGCCCGAGCTCGCCATCAACCTCTACGACGGCAAGCAAGTGCTGCTGAGCCAGTACCAAGGGAAGGTGGTGGTGGTGGCGTTCATCCTGACCTGGTGCCCGCATTGCCAGAAGACCATCGGCTATCTGGCCAAGGATCAGAACGCGTATGGCCCGCGTGGTTTCCAGGTGCTGGCTTCGGCCATCGAAGACGTTGCCCGGATCAACCTGCCCGCATTCATCCGGCAGTTCAATCCGCCGTTTCCTGTCGGATTCGACAATCAGACCGTGGCGATCAATTACCTGGAACATCCGCCGATGCTCATCCCGCACATGCCGATCCTGGCGTTTATCGACCGCCAGGGCATCATCCGCGCGCAATACGAAGGCGATGACAAGTTCTTCGCCGAAGACCGGCAGGAGAAGAACCTGAGCGACAAAATCGAGGAGTTGCTGAAGGAAGTCGCCCCGTCCAAGAAGCGACGTTAGGTCAGAGCTTTTCCAGGACCTGTTCGAGCGCGCCCGCCTCCGCTACGCTGCCCTGCGCGATGCGCGCGTTTCCACCGCCGCGGCCCCCGGCTTCGGCGAGGGCCGCCTTGAGGGCTTTCCCCGCGTCGAGGCCGGCATCCGCCGAGGCCGCCAGCAGCACCGAGGGAGGGTCGGCCAGGGTGGCAATGAATACGGCTTTGGGCTGCGCCGTGAAATTCTGGGCGATGGCGCGGAGTTCTTCCAGGCTGCCCTTCACCACGCGCCGCGTGACGCGCCGCACGCCGTCCGCGCCCGGCTCCGTCGCCAGGTAGAGTTCCTTGCCCTGGCAGGCCGCGAGGTCCAGTTCCAGCTTGCGCCGCGTCTTGTCGTTGGCGCGCGCCGTTTCCAACTGCGCCGCCACCATGGCCGGGACTTCCTCGAGCGGCGCCGAAAACAGTTGGGCCGTCCTGGACAGCGCCTCGTAATCCGCGCGCGCCCGCCGCACCGCGCGCCCGCCGCACAGGAACTCGACACGGACGGTCTGCCGCACCTTCTCGAGCTTGCGGAGGAGAATCGGCCCCACCTCCCCGGTAGCGCGCACGTGGGTTCCGCCGCAAGCGTTGCGGTCGAGCCCTTGGATGGAAACGATGCGCAGGGTGCCTTCGCGGTCCGTGGGTTTGCGCAGCCCCTGGACCTCCGCCGCATGCTGGAAATCGACCGCCACGGGACGGTTCTCAAAGACGATGTCGTTGGCGCGGCGCTCAGCCTCGAGAACGGCGCCCCGCTCCACGGCGCCGCCTTCGAGATCGATGGTGGAACTCTCCGCGCCCAGATGGAAGCCGACGGTATCGAGTCCGAACCACTCTTCGAACACCGCCGAGAGCACGTGCTGGCCGGTGTGCTGCTGCATGTGATCGAAGCGGCGGCCCCAGTCGATGGCGCAATCCACCGGCCCGCTATGGAGCGGCGCGGCGAGGTGGTGCGCGATGCGCTCCCCTTCGTCGGCGACGTCCAGCACGGGGACGCCGGCGATGGCCCCGGTGTCGCAGGGCTGCCCCCCGGAAGCGGGATAAAAGGCGGTGCGATCCAGGTAGACGGTGCGCCCGTCCGGGGAGTGTTCCAGGATGCGCGCGGTGAACTCGCGCAGGTAGGAATCGGTGTAATAGAGGCGGTCGGTCATGGGGACACTGCTATTGTGGCAGATGTCCGGGCACGAGCGTTCGGACCATTCAAGCAGCCGGAGGGCACCCTAGGCCTAATGGCGCGGAAACCCGCGGCTCCCTGAGGACCGCGGGCTCAACCCCGCCGTTCTTCGGCGCTTAGGAGACAAAGACGATCACGCCTTTGCCTTGGCTCATTGTGACGTTAGCGGCGGACGCGTTTGCGCAACAACGACAACCCAGCCAGACCAGCGCCCAGAAGCGCCAGGGTGGCCGGTTCGGGAATTCCGGTCGTTGCTGTGAACGTCGAATCCCCGGCGTATTGCATGTTGAACAAGCCGAGGTTCGTAGGGAAAAACACGTCAGGTCGGATAAACGACGTGTCGGTCACCGGCCCGATGGCACTCATCAGATCGTAGGAAGCGAATACCGAATCGTAGGTGTCCAATATTGAAGCTCCCAGACTCCAGTCACCGATGCCGGCGGCGATTGCGCCCTGATTGTCGAAGGCCTCGTAGGTATCGGTAATGAACGTCGCTGTCCCGATGCCAGCCACATTGACCGTCGCTGTCCCTATGATGACATTGCAAAAACCACCTCCGCACACGACGTTGCTGGTGTCTCCGAGGAAGGTGACTATAACCAAGGTGTCGTTGAAACCGCTCGAGCCAAGAGTGCCCGTCGCGACAGCTTGCTCCATGTACGTGATCGGCCCCGCTTGAACCAACGCCGCGCTGCAGAGCATCAGCGCCACAGTTGCCAGAATCAAAGTTACCCGTTTCATCATTGTCTCTAGCCTTTCTTCCTTTCAATGTTCCCCAGGGGTCAGAGTCGCCCCTCCGGTTAGTTAGCCAGAATTTCCGTTTTGGCCTCCTGGCCACCAGCGACTGACGGGGGTATCAATCGAAACCCCTGAACACAGATTCTCAGCATTAGTGGCCCAACGCAAGCAGTTTTTAGGACCCACAAACCCGAAAAGTACTAGGACTTTGGTTTCTCTCCACAGTAACTGCCTCACCGCGGCTGCTCTTGGTTCAGCCTGCTACCCAAAACGCTTCCGGCGGCCTCTGCACGTCTGCCTTCCTCGGACAGTCGCTAATCATCAGCAGGTAGCTGAACACGGTCATAGAGACACTGTTATTGTGGCAGATGGCGGTCTCTTCCAGCTTGGCCGAGCCTTTTACATATAGATAGGTTCCAGAGTCCTCTTGATATACTCCATCTGTGCCTTGGCGCTCTCGAGCGGTGAAATGCGCGCGTTGTCCAGGTCGATGGTGATCCAGCCGCGATAGCCGATGCTTTTCAAAATGCGGTGCAGCGCGGGGAAGTCGATGACGCCGCGCCCCAGCTCGATCACGTTGTCCATGTAGCCGCGCAGGCCGCGGTTGTAAGCGCGCAGGTCCTTGTAGTGCATGTAGACCAGCCGGTTCTTGTATTTCTCGAACATCTCGACTGGCTCGCCGCCGCCCATCCAGAGCTGGGCCGTATCCGGGGCCAGATTGAAGTGCCGCGGGTCGGTCTGCTTCATCAACGAATCGATCTGGCGCGGATTCTCGATCAGGCTGCCGACGTGGGGATGAATGCCGGCCTTGATCTTGTATTCCTCGAGCGCGATCTGGCCGATGGCGTTCATGACCTTGGCGGTCTGGCGGATGGCGGCGGCTTCGTCCTCCACGTTCGGAGGCGGCGGGCCGAAGACCAGCCGCTCGCTCTCGAAGCGCTTGAGATAGCCCAGAAAACGGTGGCATTCCTTGAGCAGACGCTCCTCCTGCCCCGGCAGGTGAAAGTTGTCGCCCCAGTAAATGGTGGAAACGCGCAGCTTGTACTTGGGCAGCAACTCCGCCAGCTCGTTCATGTTCTGGTCGTTGACCTGCAAATTGGGAGTCGTGAACGGCTCGACGCCGTCGAACCCGGCCTCCTGGACGTTGGGGCAGATCTGCGACCAGTGTATGGGGCCGGTCGCCTTAGCCGTCCAGGTTACCGCGCCGAGACCCCAGTTGATATTGCGTTGGGCCGCGCCCAGCGACGCGCCGGCGGCCGCGGCGGCCGTCAGGCGGATAAACTCTCTGCGATGCCATTTCCGTTCGTTCATGCATTCATCTCCTGGCGCCGCCGCTAAGCTAGCGGCGGAAGGTCCGGATTGGGCCGGTCGTAGCGGCCGGGTAGATAGGGGAACTTCTCCGCCATGCCCGGTCTGAGCTCCATGCCGAACCCAGGCTTGTTGTGCACGTCCATATAGCCCTTCTTTACCACCAGCGGGTCCTTGAAGATCTCCTCTTTGAAGGGATTGTAGGTCTGGTTCAGCTCCAGCATGTGGCGGTTGGGAATGGCCGCCACCAGCGCGGCGTTGGCCATGGTGCTGAGGCCGCCATGCCAGTTGTGCGGGCAACAGTATTTCCGGCGGAGGTTCGCCGTGCGCGCGATATGCCACGCTTCGGTGATCCCGGTGACGTTGCAGTCGGGCTGCACAATGTCGTACGCGTTGCGGTCGATCCACTCCTTGAATTCGAAGCGGTTGGTGCGGCTCTCCCCGCCCGACACCATGACGTGCGGACACGCGGCCCGGACTTTGAGATAGCCCTCCAGGGAGTCCGGCCGGCTGGTGCTGATGGGCTCCTCGAACCAATGGAATTTGAGTTCTTCGAGAACCGGCGCCAGATCCAGGCACTGTTCCAGGCTGAACCGCATGTTGGCCTCCTGTATCAGGTCGAAATCGGGACCCACGGCGGCGCGCATGCGGCGCAGGTACGGAATGTACTTCTGAACGGTCATGCCGCTGTTGGCCCACTCCGAACCGATACGGAACTTGAAGGCAGTGTAGCCCTCTTCCTTGTGGCGCACGGCTTCGTCGATGAGATCGTCCGGCCGCTTGTACCAGGCATATTCCACGCCGCCGGAGGCATACATGCGCAGGTGGGGCTGCGCTTCGGCATCGGTGGCGAGCAGTTTATAGACAGGGGTGTTTTTGGCCCTGCCGATGATGTCCCAGCAGGCGGCGTCGATTCCGGCGAAGGCGCGCGTCCCGCTCCAGGCCGCGCCCAGGTATTCGACATCGAACGGGTTCTGGCCGATGAGCGTGGGCCGGATCTGTTCGTCGATGATCTTCTTGACCGCGTCCGGGCCCGCATAGGGGCTGGTCTCGCCGATGCCCGCGATGCCTTTATCGGTGAAGATCTCGATCAGGATCAGGTCCGTTTTCCAGGTGACTGCGCGGCCCGTGATCCACTGCCGCTCTGAGGGCAGTGGATAGGACATGATGGTGACTTTCACGTCCTGGATCTTCAGGTTTTCACGCGCGACGCCCTCGAGCGGGTGGACACGCTTGCGGAACACCGGCCTGGTCTGGGCGCCGGCCAGCAGGGGGATGGCCGCGGCGCTACCGAGAAAGGATCTTCTGGTCGGGGATCTCATCCACATATCTCCTTTCGAGCATATTCTCCTCAGCATACTCTCGGCCGGCGCCGCCGGGGGGAGAACGAGAATCTAGGCGTTTCCCTAGCCCGTCAGGGCGAAAGAGAGTAGCCCACGGCGTGATCCCAGCAAACCGGCGCGCCGCTCCCCAGATGGCGGAGTCAAACCAGGCACGCCCTCGCCAGTGTTTTTTGGGTCCCATTATTGCTATTGTGGGAAGTCGCGGAAAGGTGCCAAAAGGAGGACATTTATGAAGCGAATCGTCTTGCTGCTCGTCAGCCTGTTTGTGGTGTTCCTGTCCACGGACTGCGGCCCCAGCGACGCAGAGAAGCGTGCCCAGCAGGTCGCCCAGGCCAAGGACGACGCGCTGAAACTGCGCCAGCAATTGGCCCAGGCCAAGACCGGCGCCGAAGCCGAAAACCTGCGCCAGCAGCTTATGAAGGTGCTCAGCGACGCCAGTCTGACGGTCGAGTCCATCCACTTTACCGAAGCCGAGCTGAAGGATTACGTGAAGGCGGCTAGCGCTGCGGAAAAGCCGGCCCCGCCGCCGCCCAAGAAGGCCAAGGCGGTGCGCCACACCAAAGCCCGGCGCAAGGGGTGAACCGCTCCAAGGGTTCGGTAAGGTTCCTCACGCTCCGGGTGCCAGGCCTCGAAATTCTCAAGACGGTCAAGCGCCCTCGAAATTCGGGGCTCTAATGGGTCTCCAATGCCTTCTCCATCGAGGCGCATTGTTGTACACTGGCATGCACGGATTATGAACCGGGACCGATGCGCGAACTTCAAACTGACCCGCCGGAGGGCGCTGAATGCCGGAATCGCCGCGCTGGCGGCGGCCTGTCCCGCTTGGCCCTTGGCGATGACCACGGACGACCCGCCATTTAAGACCCCCGCCGAGCCGCCGAACACGCCCATGGGCGTGGGGAAAGGCATCCACCCCGGCAGGGTTGCGTGGGCCCACGATCCCAAAGTAGCGACCTGGGATGGCAAGACGGGCAACTGGTGGGACGACGCCAACACGGATCGACGCATCGTGGACGCCATGATGTCCAGAGACCTCCGTTCCCTCACCGGCGAAAGTACCGATAGGGGTGCGTGGCGCGCCCTGTTCGGAAGCTTCAAGCAGACCCGGAAGCTGGGCGGCGGCGCCGGATACCGGGCGGGCGAGAAGATCGCCATCAAGGTGAATTCCAACCAGGACCGTCCGGGCGACTGGCGGTTCGGCGCGGGAATGCCCAGCCCCCAAGTGCTGTATTCGCTGGTCGATCAGCTCATCACGCTGGCGGGCGTGCCCGGGCAGGATATCACGCTCTACGACGCGTCGCGGTACATTGGCGATCCCATTTACGACCGGATCCGAGCCAACCCGGACCCCAACTTCCAGGCCGTCAAGTTCGCGGTCAGCCAGAGGATGGCGGGCAGTGGGCGCACCGAGGCTCTGCCGGACAAAGCTAATCCCGTCGAGTTCTCCCACCCCCACGTACCGACGGCCTATCTGCCGCAATGCGTCACCGGGGCGAAGTACCTGGTGAATGTGGCGCTGTCGCGGGCGCACGGGCTGATGGGCGTGACCCAGACCGCCAAGAACCTGTTCGGCTCGGTGTACTTCGAGGGCCGCGGGTTCACTCCCGAGCCGCTGCACGATTTCGCGTCGCGGGATCTGCCGATGGGCTCCTACAACTGCCTGGTGGACCTGATCGCGCACAACCACCTGGGCGGCAAAACGCTCCTCTACCTGTCGGATTTTCTCTATGTGGCGGTGAGCCAGAATGAACGCGTCATTAAGTACGAGTCGTTTGGCGACCACTGGTGTTCCAGCCTGTTCGCGTCGCAGGACCCGGTGGCCATCGACTCGGTGGGGCTGGACTTCATCCGCAATGAGCCCCGATCCCTCGAGTGCCGCGGCAAGCCGGAGAACTACTTGCACGAGGCAGCCCTGGCCGAAAAGCCGCCTTCCGGAACGGTTTACGACCCCGACCGGGACCACGCGCCGGTAACCAGCCTGGGTGTTCACGAACATTGGAACAATGCCAACGACAAGCAGTATTCGCGGAATCTGGGCAAGCACGAAGGCATTGAGCTGGTCAAGGCGTAAGGCGATTCACATGAAGCGCGCGCGCCGCGGACGCGGATGGCTGCTGTGGTTGACGCTGGCTCCGGCCGCGGCCGGGGCCGGACTTCCGGCGGCGTGGGTTCCGGCGCGCTGGGACGGGGGTCCCTTGGAGTTGGCCCGCCGCGCCGGCGACCAGGCGCTGGCCAACCCGGATGTCCGGGAGACGATTTCCCGATGGTACGACCCCGCCACCCTCAGCCTGCTCGATGGCACGCCCATTAACTGCCTTCTGCTGACTCTCAGCGCGGGCGCTGGTCTGGAGATCGAGCAACGGCAGCAGCAGCTCGTCACCCAATACGCCCGCCGGGCTCGCCAGCGCGGCCTTGCGGTCCTGGGCCTCGTCTATCCGGGCGCCGATCCGGCCGCCACGGCCGTTGACGCACGCGACGCGCAACTGGACGGGCTGGTGCTCGAAGGCGAGTTCCCGGGAGGCCTCGCGTTCGCGGAGCGTCTCGAAAAGGCGCTGGCCGCGGTCCACAGCGCCGGGGTAGTCATCCCGGTGTTTCCCTCGCCGCTGGCTCGCAAAGCGGCGCGGCAGGTACTGGCTGTCGAGGGTGTGTCTCCAGGCGTCGGGAAGGCCGGCGACGGCGCCACGGCTGGGGCTACGGGCGGCGTGTGGATCGATTCCAACCTGTGGCTGGCGCGGTCTTTCCATGCGGACCCGGACCGGCGGCCGGTGTGGATCAGCCATCGCCCCCGCGACGGCGCGCCGGGCATCTACGCGCGGAGCATAGCCGACGCGGCGGCGGCGGGGGCGCGCTGGATTCTCGCGCTCGACGACCATCTGCGCGCGGGATTGCTTCGCCGGGAATCCGCAGCGCTGGCCGTGTGGCGGGACATCGCGGATTGCCTCGCCTTCTTTGAAAGCCACGCGGAGTGGCGCGGCTTCGCGCCGTTCGGCAACGTGGCGATCATCCTGGACGCTTCCGGTCCGAACCCGGCGAACTCGGAAGAGTACCTCAACCTGGTGGCGCGGCGGCAGATTCCTTACCGCGTGATTTACCGCTCGCAACTTTCCGCGGCCTCGCTCGCTGGGCTGCGGGCGGCCCTGGCGTTCGACCTCGCTCCGGCCACCGAAGGGGAGCGCAAGACGCTGCGCGCATTCGCCGCGGGCGGCGGCCTGGTTTTGAGCGGCCCGTCGTGGGGTGGCGCGCCCAAGGAGCAATCGTACTCCACGGTGGCGGAGGGTGAGGGTGAGATCGCCGTCTACAAGGACGATTCCCCTGATCCGCAGTCTGTCGCCCGGGACCTGAACGATCTGGTGACCACTCCGGAGCTGGGCGTCAGCGTATTCAAAGCGCCCTCCGTTCTTCCCTGCGTGAGCGTGGCCGGCGGTGACGCGCGCCTGCTGATCCAGTTGGTGAACTATTCGACCGAGCCCGCCAAATCCATTGCCATCTGGGTGACGGGCAGTTTCGCCTTCGCGCGCTTGTACGCCCCGGGCGGCGCGCCGCTGGATTTGCCCGTGAGACCGAGCGGCGGCCGGACGGAGATCGCCGTCCCCGCGCTGGCCGAGTACGGCGCAGTGTTATGCTCAACATCGGACCAACCGTTGACGCCCGGAAGAGGAGATTGAGATGTGAGCCTTCCTTCCGCCGCCGAATAGCGAAAGGAGTATGGAAATGAAAGCTGCTTTGATTCTATTCCTCACCATCCTGCTGGTGGGCTGTTCCCAAGCGCCTGCCCCCGCGCCCGTGGCCGAAACGCACGGCGTAGGGAACATCGTTCGCCTCGATCCGGCGTTCGATTCCATCGTGCCCAAAGATGCGATTATTGAGAAAGTCGCCGGCGGATTCCAGTTCACCGAGGGACCGCTGTGGCGGCCAGACGGCCACCTGTGGTTTAGCGATGTGATGGGAAACGTGGTTCGCTCCATCACGCCGTCCGGAGAGGTTGCGGTCCTGATCCAAAATTCCGGAGGTCAATCCTCCGCGCCCCCGGGGTCTTTCATCGGCTCCAACGCCATGGTCGCCGATAAAGACGGCTTCGTGCTGCTTTGCCAGCACACCAATCGCCGCATTGTGCGGGTGGCCAAGGATCTCACCATGACGCCGTACCTGGAGAAGTACCAGGGCAAGCGCTTCAACAGCCCCAACGACCTGGTGTACAAGTCCGACGGCGCGCTCTACTTCACCGACCCACCCTACGGGCTGTTGAAGCAGGATGACGACCCCGCGAAGGAATTGAAGTTCAACGGCGTCTTCCGGTATGCCGGCGGCAAATTGCAAGTGGTGGTCAAGGACCTGACGCGCCCCAACGGGCTGGCCTTCTCGCCCGACGAGAAAACCTTCTACGTCGCCAATTCCGACGAAAAGCACAGGGTCTGGATGCGATACGACGTGGCGGCGGATGGCACCGTCTCCAACGGCAAGGTGTTCGCCGATGTGAGCGCCGAAAAGGAAGACGGGTTGCCGGACGGGATGAAGGTGGATCAGCAGGGCAACATTTACGCCAGCGGTCCGGGTGGCACCTGGGTGTTCTCACCCGATGGCAAGCATCTCGGCACAATCAAGCCGCCCGAGATACCGGCGAACTGCAATTGGGCCGAAGACGGTAAGACGCTCTACATTACCGCCCGCACCAGTGTGTACCGCATCAAGCTCGCGGTAGCGGGCGAGAAACCGCTGTACCAATAGCGCACCGAGGAGGAGTCATGAAACGACGGTCGTACCTGAAGGCAATGCTGGCCGCCACGGCCGGCCTGAGTGGCGCCGGCGCCCAGGAGCCCAAGAAACAGGCGCAGAACCCGATCGTATTGTACGTGGATCTTTCGGTCGAACCGGCCAAAGAACAGGAGATGCTGCACAACTTCCACACCATCTTCAAACCCGCGGCCACGAAGTTTCAGGGTTATATCGATGTGAAGATGTGCAAGCTGCGATCGGCCATCCAGGGCGCCCCGCCTAGCGGCGTCAATTACCGTTTTCAGTTGACGTACCAGAGCGAGGAGCTGCGCCAGAAATGGGTGGCTTCCGAGACGCACCAGAAGGTCTGGCCCACCATAGAGAACACGCTGAAATCCAAGAACTACGTCGTGCTGCTGTTTGATTCGGTGTAGCACCTCGCGGCGCGGCGCAACCTACTGGCCGCCGCGCCCGCCCATTCCGCCGAGCACGGTCTCCAGAACGCCCTTCTGGCTGGCGATCCCGATGATCATGAATTCAAGGTCCTGCGAGCTGTTGTTGTGGAACGAGTGCGCTTCGTTCAACAGGACCGGCACCGCGTCACCCTTGTGAATCTCGGCCGTTTCCCCATTCACCTGTGCCTGGCCAGCACCGTTCAGGACGAAATAAACTTCTTCGATCCCGGGATGCCGGTGCAGTCCTTCGGAAGCGCCCGGGGGCAGCAGCAGGTGATCCATGTAAGACCAGTTGGTGTGAAACACGCTGGGGTCGAGCGCCCGGCGATACCGCGCCGTGCCTGCTCCGCCGTGGTAGCCCTCGACCGCGCGCAGCAGTTCCTTATCCAACCGCATGGTCATGAACACTGGGATGGGGTCCTTGGCGACGTTGGTGCGCGCGTCCCCCAGGTTGAAGGCGTCGTAGATCCCTTTCACGGCCGTCACGTTGATGTTCATGAATTCGACCGGGTGGTCCGACGGATTATAGATGGCGTGCGAGTGCCCCATGCGGCACGGGGCGCCGACTGTTCCCTTCAATACGGATGTTCGTCCGTCAATGGTGAACTCCGCCTCGCCGTCGAAGACCACGAACATCTCCTCGCATTGATTGTGGAAGTGATGGCCCACGCCGCCGCCGGGCATGATCTGGCAACGATGGATGAAGTCCAGGTTAGTCGTCAGCGCATTGCCGGGCAGGAGTGTTT
The DNA here is from genome assembly GCA_963768385.1 of Bryobacterales bacterium. Classification (GTDB taxonomy): domain Bacteria; phylum Acidobacteriota; class Terriglobia; order Bryobacterales; family Bryobacteraceae; genus Fen-178. The sequence goes on along the minus strand of CAVYHQ010000004.1, from coordinate 317,358 downwards.
CGCAGGCCATATCGCCCGCGCTCTCATGGGAGCGGCTGCGGGTATATTTGCTCGGGTCGGTGTGTCCTATCCGTTGAGCCAGGGGATCGCGAGGCAACAGGGGAATTGCCAGCGCGACCATCAGAAGCAGCGTTTTCTTCATATCTCACCTCGCTTGAATTGGTGCCGCCAGCGATCATATCGTATTTGCCACGGTGGTGGCGCTGTGACCAGCGGCTCGAACGAAGGCGATCGGGCATACATATTGATGCTGGCCAAGGCGCCAGTCGTTAATGGAGAGAGCATGTCTACTACACGAAGGCTATTCATGGGATCACTTTCGGGTGCTGCCGGGGCGTCGGCGCTCGCGGCTCAGCAACGAGGCGGGGCCTCACTGCGGAAGGGCCGAATTTCCCCCCTGGATGACGTAACTCGCCAAAACATCAAAATCACGGACGTCAAGATGACCAGTCTTGCCTACCGGCTCAAACCGCAAGAGCAGTGGCCGGATGGGAGCGACAACAACATCATCTGGAAAACCGAATCGGTGATCGTGGAAGTATCTACCGATGTCGGAATCAAGGGCATCGGTGGATGCAGTCGCTACAGCGGGCCCGCGGCGATGAAGGAGTATCTCGAAAAGGTGATCAAGCCGGTTCTCATCGGCAAGAATCCCTTCGACGTGGAGTATCTGGCCGGCGGAATTACGGGCCTCGGGGCCAGAGGGGCTTGGGCGGGAGCCGACACCGCTCTTTGGGACATCATTGGGAAAGCCAAGGGGTTGCCGCTGTACAAGATCCTGGCCACGGACACGGAGCCGCAGACTCGCCTGCGCGCCTATGCCAGCGGGGGCGAGTTCTCATGGCATAAGGCCTCCAGGTTCCCCGGGCCGGAGGACCTGGTCAAGCAGGCGTTGAGCCACCAGGCCGCCGGTTATACCGCGTTCAAGTTCCGTCCCGGCGGCGCCTTCGAGAGGTTCGCCAGCATCCGGGAGTACGTTCCCTACTTGCGTGAGATGAGGAAGGCGGTCGGACCGGATTTTGACTTGATCCAGGAATCCAATACGCGGTGGTCGGTGGCGCAGTGCCTGGAAATAGCCCCGGTTCTCGAAGAACTCGAGATTCTGTGGTGGGAAGAGCCCACCAGGAAGATTATCGACGACTACCTCACCATCAAGAAGGCTCTCCGGACGGTCAAGATTTCGGGGGGAGAAGGCGTTCACAACCGGGCCGACTTGGCGGAGTGGATGGACAGCGGCGCCTACGACATCGTTCAGCCCGGCTGCGACGATGCGGGCGTGACGGAATGTTGGCGTCAGGCACAGATGGCCCACACCAGGGGTAAGCTTATCTGCCCACACAACTGGCAGGGTGATTTGGTAGCGGTGGCGAACGCCCATCTTCTGGCGGCTGTCCCCAATCGCTTCATGCTGGAATCGAACATGACCCCCAATCCACTCAAGGAGGGTCTCTTCAAAGAGTGGTTCGGGGTGAAGAACGGTTACTTCACCGTTCCGGAGAAACCCGGACTCGGCGTCGAATTGAAAGAGGGCCTGGCGGAGATCTACCCTCCCATTGCAGGTCCTTGGAACATGCCGGACCCTGACATGCCGCCGGCGCCGGCCGGGGCCGGCAGCGGCCCTGGGGCGCCCGGGGTGCCCGCCGCGAAAACACCGTCAGCCAGGAAGTTACGGTGATTCATGACAGTCATCGTCCCGCGGCAGCCCTGGCCGGCATGGCAGCCAATCTGATCCGACGGTGCCACTCAGCGAGTTTCGCCACGTCGAATTTGATGACCTTGCGATCATACGTCATCAGGCCATTGACTTCTCCTTCCACGTCGGTGGTCTGGGTGTAGACAGCGGCGGCGAGTCCCTGTTTGACCAGCGGCTCGAGTTTCTCCATCAACTCCTCATAGCCGGTCTGTAGTTGAGCCCGGTCCTCGAAGGTTCGATAGCCCCAGTTCCGCTTGTTCCACCAGAGATGCCCCTCCACCGGCAAGCCCAATCCGCCGAATTCGCCCAGCACCGAAGCGCGGCCGGGGGTGCCCTCTGGGCCCGCCGGATACATGGCCGGCCCGGGATACTGGTGCATGTCCTTCATGTCGCCGTAGCCGCGGTCTTCCCACCCGCTCGGTGCGTTCACCAGGCGTGACCCGTCCAGAGATTTGACCCACTTCAGGATCTCGTTGGTGTCGTGCTGGCCCCAGCCCTCGTTGAACGGCACCCAGGCGATGACGCTGGTGGCGTTCGCCAGGTTTCGAACCAGCGCTGCCAACTCCCGCCGGAAGATCGCGTCCTCCTGTGCGGTGAACTCAACGTCATCCGCGGCGCCACGCTTCACGCTGGCGTGCCCCTGGGGCATAGCGCTCGGCATATCCTGCCATACCATGAACCCCAGCTTGTCGCACCAGTAGTAATACCGTGCCGGTTCCACCTTCACGTGCTTCCGGCACATATTGAACCCGAGTTTCTTGAGCGTCTCAATGTCGAAGCGGAGCGCCGCATCAGTGGGCGCCGTGTAGAGGCCATCCGGCCACCAGCCTTGGTCCAGCGGGCCGATTGCGAACAGCGGCTGGCCGTTCAGGAACAACCGGGGGAAGCCCGCGGCGTCCTGACGAACTTCGATCTTGCGCATGCCGAAGTAGCTGGTGACACGATCGCCGGCGCCGAGCGTTATGTCGAGGTCGTAAAGCGTGGGAGTATCGGGGGACCAAGCTCTGACCTCCGACAGCGGCGCCTCACACGGCTCATTGAGCTTTCCGGAAACCCGGCCGACTGTCTTACCGCCGAGCCTGGCGATGGCGGTGAACTCGCCGGACGAGCCGGAGTGCACCATCAAGCGCAGCTTCCGCCCGTCCAGGTCGGGAATCAGGGAAAGCTCGGAGATGTAATTCTCGGGAACCGGCTCCAGCCACACGGTCTGCCAGATGCCGGATACCGCGGTATACCAGATGCCGCTGGGATTCAGCACCTGTTTGCCGCGAGGCTGCGGGCCGGTGTCGCTGGGGTCCCAAACGGCCACCACAATTTCCTCGGGACCCTTCCCCTTCAGCGCGGCCGTGATGTCGAACGTGAACGGGTCATAGCCTCCTTCATGCTTGCCAACGGCCTTGCCGTTGACCCACACCTCGGCGCGCCAGTCCACGGCCCCGAAATGCAGAAGCAGCCGCTGGCCTTTCAGGTTGGGCGCGGTGAACATGCGGCGATACCACAGCCGCTGCCCCGCCGTGAGCGGCTGCTTGACGCCCGACAGCGCGGACTCCACCGGAAACGGCACCAGAATGCGGCCGTCGTATTTCGCCGGAGTTGTCGCCTGTTGCGGCTGGATGGCGTAGTCCCAGACGCCATTCAGGTTGATCCAGTCCTTGCGTTCCATCTGCGGCCGCGGATATTCGGGCAGAGCGTGGCCGGGATTCACTTGCGACGTCCAGGGCGTGGTGAGCGGGCTTTCCGCCGGCTTCCAATCCGCTCCGTAGAGTACGGGCAGGCAAAGGAGCGTCAGGGCAATGGTGAGTTTCATCGATCTTTCTCGCTAACGGCGGCTCATCTCGTCGAGCGCGGCGATTTCAGCCGCGTGGAGCCGCCAGCCGGTTGCGGCGGCGTTTTCCTGCGCCTGGTGGGCATTCTTTGCCCCGGGTATTGGCACCGCACCCTGGCAGATGAGCCAGTTCAGCGCCACCTGGGCCGGAGACTTGCCTTGGTGAGCCTGTCCCACCTCGCGCATCAGGCCGATGAGGGGCTGAATGGAACTCAGCCTTCCGCTGCGAACGGTGTATTTGCGCATGCCCGGCGGGCGGTTCTCCGGCGTGTACTTGCCGGTCAGCAGGCCCTTGCCGAGAGGGCTGTAGGCGATCAACGTAACCCCCAGTTCCCGGCAGCACTGTAGCACGCCATTGCGCTCCACCTTGCGGTTCAGCAAATGATATTCCACCTGGTTCGATGCCAGCGGAATTCCGCGCCGGGAGAGAACTTGGTGGGCCTGCCGCATCTGCGCGGCGCTGTAATTCGATACCCCCACCGAGCGCGTCAGCCCGGCTTCCACGGCGTCGGCCAGCGCGTTGGCCCATACCGGAATGGGAACCACTGAGTACGGAAAATGAACCTGGTAAAGATCCACCCGGTCGAGCCCCAATCGCGCGAGGCTGGCGCGCAGCGCCTGCACTAGCGCGCGCCTGCGCAGCCGCAACGGCAAAGGCGCAAACTTGGTTGCCACCACCACCGGCACGCCGGACCCGGCGGGCGCCATCTCTTTCAGGCACTCGCCCAGCAGCACCTCCGAGCGCCCCTTGCCGTACATCTCAGCGGTGTCGACAAAGTTGATCCCTCCCTCGATACTCTTCCAGAATGCTTCGTGAATGTCGCGATCGGTGTGGGTGGTGCCATAGCTCCACATCGCGCGGTCGCCCCATTGCCATGTTCCCAAACCGAGGGGCGAGATGCGGATATCCGTTTTACCGAGCGGAATCAAGTCTTCCATAGAGCGAACCTTCCCTTTCGGACCTGCCATTCCGAAACTCTATTCTCTCTCCTGGCGGGTCCCGCGTCCCGGCCGCGACCCGAGACCTCCGTGAGGGTCGGGCCGCTCGAAGCGGAAATAGCGCTCAGATCTTCCGGCCGGTCGGTCCGGGGCCGAAGTCGCAGAACGCGTCCTTCACGCTCAGGCCGGCCACCTCGATGCGCGTCAGGTCGGTGGTCCCCACGCCCACGGCCTCGCACAGCTTCAGCGTGTTGTCGCCGCGCAGGAACGGCTTTGTGCCGCGGTCCGCCCGCGGATCGTACCCCATCACCGCCATGCACACCGCGTCCACGCACACGGAGTTCCTCCCCGCCAGCATCACTCCCGGCTTGATGATCTGCACGCCCGCGTTCCATGCGCCCTCGCCGCCGCGGATGGATTCCACGCCGTCCACGATGGCCAGGTTGATGGGGCGGGCGCGCACCAGGTCCGACACGATGCGCGGGATGCGGTAGCCCGGGTCGCGCGGCGACTCGGGGTGCAGCTCCTGCGCCACTCCGGCCGGCGGTTTCCGCGTCCCGTTGTGGCATACCGGGCCGCGCTCCTGCCGCGGATTCTCGTTGCCGCCCGTCCCGCAGTCGCCGCCGTAGAGCGAGCACGGCGTGATGCCGAAATTGTTCTTCAGCGCCATCGTCACGCCGGCCAGCCAGTGGTTCTTCAGCTTGGACATGGAGACGTACACGTCGCAGTCCGCGAAGCTGTGGTTGAGGTCGTACGACGGGTACATATAGGGGTCCGAGGGCACCTTCATGCGCGCGTACTGCTTCGCCTGCCCCAGGTTCTGCCCGTTCTCCCATTCCACCTTGCAGCCGACATTGTTGATGGCGTTGATGTCGAGCCCGTACCGTCCCCAGAGCGCCATATCCTGCCCCGCGGGGAAGAATGTCTCGATGATCCGGATGCGCCGCGCCCCGGCGCGCGCGATCAGTTGCGCCGCGGCCAGCACGGTGTTCGGCTCCGAGCGGTACGGCAAGGCCGGGTCGATGGGGAAGCGCTGCGGGTGGCCCGTGAGGTTGAGCTTGAGGGCTACCGTCCGGTTCTTCACGAGCTGCCCTATGCCGCCGATCTGGTCGAACATGGTGCGCAGCGATTGTTCTACGGGCGCACGCTCGTAGGAGCGGCAGCGCGCAATCGCTACCGCCGCGGCGGGCGCCTCCTTAGCTTTGGCGACTCCGCCCAGAGCCAGGCTGCTCAGGGTCCCGCCGGCAGCGGCCAGCAGCCTGCGGCGGGAGAGTTGACGGTTTTCCATTGCCACCTCCTCACGGCTCATGGTATGGTGGATCGTTTCCGAGCGGTCCAGCCAACACGCAGCCGCCACTTCATTGTACGATTAGGACCGTGGTCGGCGCCGCTAAGAAGGAAGGCCCATGACAACCGAACAGAATCGCCGCAAGTTCCTGGGGACGGCCGCCGCCGCCGCTGCGTTCACTGTCGTCCCACGACACGTTTTGGGAGGCCAGGGAACCCTCGCCCCGAGCGACAAGATCACGCTGGCTTACATCGGCGTGGGCACGCAAGGCTTGAGGGAGTTGCTGAACATGCTGGCCATCCCGGATATCCAGGTGGTTGCGGTTTGCGACCCCAACAAGGACGCGGCCGGATACCGGGACTGGGACAATAATTCCCTGTTGAGGAGCATCCGCACCGCCATTGGAAAGCCGGACTGGAAAGCCGGCGCCGAGGGCGCTATTCCCGGAGGCCGGGATGCGGCCAAAGACATCGTCGAGAGCTACTACGCCAACCAGCAGCCCTCCGGCTCCTACAAAGGCTGCGCCTCGTACGCCGATTTTCGCGAGCTGTTGGCGAAGGAAAAGGACCTGAACGCCGTCAAGATCATGACGCCGGACCATCTCCACGGCATCATCAGCCTGGCGGCCATCAAGCGGGGCAAGCACGTGATCGTGCACAAGCCCATCGCCAACCGGTTGCGGGAAGCGAAACTGGTGATTGACACCGTGCGCGCGAAAGGCGTCTCCACGCATTTCATGCCGTGGGACGCTAACGGATCCATGGACCAGGTGATGGCGTGGATCAAGGACGGCTCCATCGGAACGCTGCGCGAGATCCACAACTGGACCAACCGCCCGGTGTGGCCGCAATATCCGACTCTCCCCACGGATACGCCTCCCGTCCCGGCGGGCTTCGACTGGAACCTGTGGCTGGGTCCCGAAGCCGAACGGGCCTACCACCCGAATTACACGCACATGGTGTTTCGCGGATGGTACGACTTTGGAGGCGGGTCCATGGCGGATATGGGCCACTACAGCCTATGGACGGTCTTCAACGCGTTGGACCTGGTTGGCCCCACCAGCGTGGACCCTATGCTGAGCCACGAGTGCGGATTCCGGGATACCGTGGCCTTCACGGTGAACAACGATTTCTCATTCCCCATGGCCAGCGCCGTGCGCTTCAGGTATCCGGCGCGCGGGCCCAGGCCGGCGGTGGACCTGATCTGGTACGACGGCGGGATGCGGCCGCCCACGCCCGAGGAGTTGGACGAGGACCATCGGGCATTCGAGGCCGAGCAGATGATGTTCGTGGGCGACAAGGGCAAGATCCTGGCGGGCTTCAACGTGCAGAATCCGCGGCTGATCCCCGAACGGAGAATGAGCGGCTATCCGCCCCCGCCGGAGCCCCAACCGCGGCAGCCGCGCGGGGCCTACCAACCTTCGCCGGGCATCCAGCAATGGATGGCCGCCTGCCGGGGCGCCCAACAGCAATCGGCCGGCAGCTTCCTGAACGCGTGGCCGATTTCGGAGGCTGTCAACCTGTACGCTGCCGCGCTGCGGAGCCGCCGGAAGCTGTTATACGACCCGGAGAAGATGGAAATCACGAATTACGCAGCCGCCAACCAATACCTGATTCGCGAATACCGGAAGGGTTTTGAGCCCGACTCCGTGTAGCTGGTGAGGGAGAACTGATATGTCGCATGTTTCAAGAAGAGGATTCTTCGGCGGCGTGATGGGAGCCGCCGCGGCCGGCTACCTCTCCCGGGGAGCGCGGGAGCTCCGCGCGGACCCGCTGGGCATGCCGATCGGATGCCAGACGTACATGGTGCGGGACGCCATCGGGAAGGATTTCCCGGGCACTCTGAAGCAACTCGCCGAGATCGGATTCCGCACTGTGGAAATGTGCTCACCGGCGGGCTATGCCACATCCGGCTTCGGGCCTCTCGCGAAGATGAAGCCCACGGAGATCCGCCAGGGGATCGACGCCGCCGGGCTGCGCTGCGAAAGCTCCCATTTTCAGTTTCGGGAGCTGCGGCAAAATCTGGAGGAACGAATCGCCTGGTCCAAGGAAATGGGCCTGACGCAGATGATCGTTTCGACATTCGCACTGCCGAACAACGCCGCCATGGCCGATTGGATGCGCGCCGCCGACGAGCTGAACAAGATCGGCGAGCAGACCCGGAAGGCGGGCATCCAGCTCGGTTTCCACAATCACAATTTCGAGTTCGTGGAGATCGACGGCGCACTGGTCTACGACAAGCTGATGAGCGAGCTCGATGCCAAGCTGGTCAAGATGCAGTTCCAGGTGGCCGTGGTGAGCCTGGGTTACGAGGCGGCCACGTATCTCACGAAGTATCCCGGGCGATTCCTTTCGCTCCACTTAGCGGACTGGTCGGCCACCGAGAAGAAACCGGTCGCGATGGGCAAGGGGGTGGTCGATTGGCCGAAGCTTTTCGCCGCTGCCAGGACTGGCGGGGTGAAGAACTACTTCGTGGAGATGGACCTGGAGCTGATGAAGGCCAGCATCCCGTACCTGCATGAGCTGAAAGCGTAGCGCGGGGGGAACCCCTGGGAGGACCAGGGCGTTCTCCGGTCCGGCCAAGTGGTGCGTTTCGATGTGACGGAGGCATACCAGGACTAATGTCCCAGAAGGCCGTCTCCAGGGAGTTTCAGGCGCAGGCACCTCTACGAGACGGCGACTAGACGCTCAAGTGAGGGGCTGAAGGCGTCCACTTTCCGCACGGCAGGGTCAAAGGAAAGGAAGCCCGTGTTTCGCTCACAACGCCCGGTTTTCATGAAAATCGCTCAGTTCAGGCTGACCCATTTTGCACATTTTGCAATTTTGCACCCATTTTGCACCGCGTCTTGTGACTTGCCCCGTAGCTATTTCTTAGGGGCGGCTTTGCTGGGAACGGGCTTCGTCTTGGTCCACGTCGCCTCAAAGAACGGCGTCCAGGTCTTGCCGCCGTCCGTCGAGACGTTGACCTTCTCCTTCCCGCTGGTCCGGTCCGCTGCCAGCACAAGCGGTGCTCTCATCACAATCTGCTGCCCTGCGGCGAGGTATTTTCCTTCCCAGGTAATGGTATTCCCGCTAACGGTAACTGTTCCTAAGAATCTGCTGCCGTCATCCTGGTAGAAGTTGCTAATGAAGTTCTTGTTTGCGGGGTCGCAGGCGTCGATCTCGACGTTGTGGGTCTCCCCCATGGCCCCTTTTTCCGTCTCCCTGCCTTCGAAAAAGAAACCTTTCAGGATCATCTGGCCGGTATACTCGCCGGTGATCTTGCCGCCAGGCCCCAGCGGCCCGGGTTTGTACTCCCCTTCGTATGTCCAGCGACCCACCAGGGCGCTCAATTGCTTGAGCTGGGGATCAGGCTTCGGGGCCGGGGCCGGAGCCTGAGCGAGTATCGCTGTCGCTAAGCCAAGGCCCAAAATGAACCGCGTGAAATGGAACAATCTCATTTGTAGACTCCATGCGCCAATGATTTGAGATTTCGCTTTTTGGCTGGACTCGATTATACAACGAGCGAGGATTATCAGGTCTTATTAATGGCGTACGCTACCAGTGTGTTGGAACCGCCGGGCGGGGTGTTGGCTGCCTGGCAGAAGGAATAGTGGTCTTGAAGTGGGCTTCACGGAAAACGACATTTCTTGGAGATCATCCCACTTGGCCGTATCACGCCCAAACCACTGACGTGCCGCCAAAGACCCGCGAAGTCGTTAGCGCCCTATCGGGAGTGCCGCGGCAGGAAATTCCTCGCAGAACGGAACAAGGCCCGGGCTGCGGCACTTTCGATAGGGACGACTTGAAGGAAGCCGCTGGCACGGCGGGCCGCGCTATGGAGCCTCTAGCCTGTTTTTTGGGTTTTAGACTGCCGACGTGAATGGCTACGGACGGAAAAACGTCGGGAAAACTGCTTTTGAAGCTCTTGAAAAGGGTGGGGGCGCTGGTAACGGTCTGGAAGGCGGGGTAGCAGTGACGTGGAGTGGGTTTGGCGGTCAGGCAGACACACGAGTGGACCCGCGTCCGAGGGCACGCGATTAGGCCGCGGGATTTGACCACAGCCTACGAACTGTCGAGGGGTCTGCACCGGAAAGCCAACTGGCGGGCGGTGAGATTTGGTCCGATCCGCATTTCGCCATTGCAGTGAGGGCACTGCCAAGTGGAACCCTTGGCAGTGCCGGTAGGACAAGCTGCGGGCGGCTTCGGCGTGGTGGTGAGAAGCTGTCGGGCGAGTGCCAGCAGGGTGGATCGCCGGGTGTTCGTGAGGAAACCGAATTGCCGGATCCGGACAAAGCCGCGCGGCAGGATGTGCTGGGTAAAGCGGCGCAGAAACTCCGTTGCTTCCAGCGTCATCTTCCGCTGCTTGTTGCCATGGGCGTAGTCTTTCCAGAGAAAAGTGACGCGCTCTCCGTCAAAACCGAGTAGGCGGTGATTGCTGATGGCGACCCGGTGCGTATAACGGCCAAGATAGCGGAGCACGAGGGTTGGAGCGCCGAATGCCGGCTTCGCATATACGACCCACTGTTGCTTGAAAAGTGATCTGACAAAAGCGGCAAATCGCTTCGGGTTTGCGAGTTGGGCAACAGAACCGGAAAAGACCAGCTTCCCCTGCCGGAATGCCTTGCGCAATCGGTCAACGAACTTGGCTCTAAAAACGGAGCTGAGCACGTCCACCGGCAAGAAGAAGGCGTACTCTCGCCGCAGACCACGAGCGGTGGATTCACCCGTGCAGAATGCTGATGAAGCCAATCTGCGCGCCCAGCCGTTTTGGGTTGGTCGCAACTTCAAGCATGGCGTCAGCGCTGGCGCGGAAAAGCAGATCGTACAGAATCCGGGCATTGCGCAGGCAGAGAGGGTTCAGCTCGTGTGGCAAGGTGAATACGACGTGGAAGTAAGGAACGTCGAGTAGTTCTTTCTCTCGTGCTGCGAGCCAGCGTTGGCGAGCTTGTGCCTGACACTTCGGACAGTGCCGGTTTCGGCAAGAGTTATAAGAGATGGCCTGGTGACCGCATTGGGAGCATTGATCGATGTGACCGCCTAGCGCCGCTGTGCGGCAGCGCGTGATTGCCCGCAGCACGCTCAGTTGCTGGAAGTCCAGCCAGGGGCTCTGGTCCATGAAGCGGCCGCCTTGCTGGTGGAGTAGATCGGCCACCTCCACAGCAGGCCGGGTCATTGCGGCTTACGCAGTCTCCGGGAAAGTGCAAGATTCGCCGGATTCGGGATGACGATCTGTTCGAGGGGATTTGCCGTGGCTTGCAGGTGGCGCCGCGAGAGATGAAGGTAAACTGTGGTTGCCTCCAGATCCGAGTGGCCGAGCATCATCTGGATGCTCCTTAGGTCGGCGCCGGATTCAAGAAGGTGGGTGGCGAAGCAGTGGCGAAGCGTGTGGGGCGTTACACGTTTCTTGATGCCGGCGTGGATGGTGGCTTCGTGCACGGCCTGCCAGACGATCTTTTCGCTTATCGGTTTGTCCGCGCGCGAGTGGTTCACAGTGCCGGGAAATAGGTAGGTCTCGGGCCGCATCCAGCGGTAGTATTGACGTAGCGCGACGAGCAACCTCTTACTCAGGGGCACTTCCCGGTCGATGCCGCCCTTGCCTTGTACAACGCGAAGCATCATGCGCTTGCTGTCAACGTCAGCGACCTTGAGACGGCACAACTCAGCGCGGCGCAGGCCCGTCGAGTAGAGGGTCATCAATATGGTGCGGTGGTAGAGGTTGCGCGCCGCTCCAATCAACTGGGCAACTTCACCTGGGCTGAGGATCACCGGCAGCCGCAGGCGCTGTTTTGGATAGGGCAGATCCTCCTTCATGTCTCGGCGCTTGAGCACTTTGATGTAGAGGAAGCGGAGAGCGCAAATGTTCAGGACAACGGTGTTGACGGCCAGCTTCCGGGTTCCGAGCAGGTACGCGTGGTAGCTCCGAAGGTCGTCGGGACCGACTTCGTCTATCGGCGTATCAACGTGGTTACGGAAATGCTCTACGGCCTTCAGGTACGAGTGAATCGTGGTGGTAGCGTAGTTGCGGCGTACGAGCTCTTCTCGCATCCGCTCCATGAGTATCGTCACAGGAATCTCCTGTGACAACCTTATCCGCTAGCGTCCACGAATGGTCGGCCCGGCCGCCGCGCCAGCGGCTTCGTTCAAGTCCCCTTGGCGGAAGCGCCGATCGACGTGTGCCGGGGTCTCGCAGTTCCTCGAACGCCCTTCGGGGTAGGCCCGGTGCCGTCGGTCAGAACGCCAGCATACCGAAGCCCGGTCTGGTTCGTGCGGGATTCCACATAGCCCGCAAGCTGGTCCTCCGCTTCACGCTTTGCGCGCTCGCGTCGAAGATCCCGCTTCACCTCGATCACGGTCGAGCCGGCTTCAACGTCAATGCGCCTGCGATCTCCCACCGGCGACTCAAGGGAAACGTCAGCCAGATCGCCCGGCTCGAGCTCAAAAGGGGCTGACAAAATGAACTGGCGGACATCCGCCTGGATCTCCGCCTCGGTTCTCCGGGCGTTGCGATTCACCAGTCCGTGAAAGATGTCCAGCAAACCGCTAGTTTAATTGATTGCGCAGGCCTCAGCGCATGGTGATACACTCTACTCGCCAGAACAGGGTGACGCCAATTGGCTACTGCTCCAAATAATCCCGGTGCTCTTACACAAGAGCAGAAGAACCGCATCGTCGAGGAACTTACGAAACGGGGTGCTGTGCGGGCCTGCCATCGCTGCGGCAATCCAAGTCACGGGGTCTTGGATTTCATTTTTGTGCCCATGGTTTGGGAGCCCCTGTCAAACGCTATCAATTTGGGTGCCCCGAGCGTGCCAACAATCGGCATCACCTGCTCTAAATGTGGAGCGATTACGTATCACGCTCTCGGTGCCCTGCTCCCTCTTAAGGAGTTTGGATTTGCCTAATCCTGATCCAACTCCGCAGATCATGGCGGATGCTATCTCGCACGAACTTGTATCGGGATCAGCACACGTAAACCTCGCGCAGACCTCCATCCTCGTAACGGAGGACCGGGTATATAGGTGCTTGAACGAATGGAGGAGCGAGATCGAAGTTAAGGACCGATGGATCGCGCCTTCGTGCCTTTTGGCATCCCTCGTCCTGACATTTGTGACCTCCACGTTTCACGATGCGTTCGGTGTGCCCATGGCAACATGGCAAGCTGTGTTCATGTTAGGGATTCTGGGGGCGACCATTTGGAGTATCCGTGAGGTATGGCGCGCGGCGAAACGGTTTTTCTCCGGCAAGGATAGCGGCTCAATTGAGAATCTGATTGAACGCTTCAAGAAGGGCGCACTAGTGGTGCATTTGGGCAGCGATCCCACCAAAGATTCACGCCAGTAGCCACGCTAGATCCCATACACGACCCGTGATCCCCAAGCACGATCAGATGGCATCGTGCGGCGGGACCGGCGGGGAAGCAAGCGGTTGTTGTTTTCGGTTCGACGCAGATTTCAGCCACTACCCCTTGCTGGAACCACCGTAAGGGCTGTAGACTTCCGCATATGGCAAGGACGTTCGCTCAGCACGCTGAAGCCGGCCTGTACCACTTGGAAACACGCTACTGCGAACCGAACCGTTGGGAATGGACCGTATTCGGGAAAGGCAAAAAAGGAAACGGTATTCTTTGGCGATACCGCGACGCTAGAGGCAGCAAAGAAGAACGCCATGATGACGGTAGGCCTATACTCCGCCAATTGGAGTGACCATCGGGCCCGTAATCGAGGCGCCGGATTTAGGATAAGAATTCCCCCGGCATGCGAAATCCCCCTTCGCACCACCAGGCGCCCGCCAAGTCCCGTTGGGGGAAGTTGACCGCGCGCCAAGCATGCATGGATCGGGCCGGTGAAACGCTGATCAGGTCGGGCTTCCTGCGCGCCAGCACGGCCGCGGTATGCTACAACTCGGTTCCCCCAAGAGATGTGGCCGCAGCCCTATACTATGGGTATGACGTTCAGAGTCGTCCTGGAACGAGATCCCGAGACTGGTGACTACTCGGCGGTGTGCCCCGAACTCCCCGGCTGTGCGTCTGCTGGTGAAACCGAGGAGGAAGCCCGCGCGAACATCCGGGAAGCTATCGAACTCTACCTTGCGCCGGGCGATATCGACCTGCCTGAGAATGCGAAACTGGCCGAGGTGACGGTTGGGTGATCGCGGCACGCCGCGGCTCACTTCCAACCAGGTGATCGACATCCTCCGGCATCACGGCTTTTTGCGGGTAGGACAATCCGGTAGCCATCAGAAGTGGCGGAATCCGGCTACCGCGAAACAGGTGATTGTGGCCCATCATCGTGGTCGTATTCTTCCGCTCGGTACCATCAGGGCGATCATCGAAGGCAGTGGCATCGCACTCGCCGAATGGCTGAAATGAGCCACAAGACCCCGTCAGTGAATCAGCGGGGTCACCACGAAGCTCTTGATCTCCACGTAGCTGTGATCGCCCTGAACGATGAACGGGCCGGGATCGGCTTCGTCGGCGTTGGTGGCGATGGCGGTGAGCCCTTCGACCTCGACCTTGTCCAGGACCTTCGTGCCGTTGAACATCACGGTCAGATCTCTTCCCACCAGGCGGATGTCATAGCTCTGCCATTCGCCGGCCGGTCTGCTGGCGTTGACAGCGGGAGCGATGCGGCTATAGAGGGCGCCGGCGCCGTGAGTGTTGGGCGGCTGGCCGTAGTCCTCCAGGATCTGGATCTCATAGCGCCCGCGCAGACCGATGCCGCTGTTGGAGTGTGCCACGATGCGGAAATCGACGTGCAGCTCGAAATTCCAGAACTTCTGTTCGGACAGGATGTCGGAAGTGGGCGGCGCGTTCCTCAAAACCCCGTCTTGTACCGTCCATTTCAGAGGCACGGCCGGGTTCAACGCCTTCCAGCCGGTGATGTCTTTTCCATTGAAGAGCGCGATGGGCTGGCCCTTCTTCCAGGTGCCGTCGTCCTTGTCCTTGATCACAGGGGCCCGGACGCCCGTCCACTTGGTGGGTGGGCCGCCCCGACCCTCCAACTCCAGGGATCCCTCCAGCTTTCCGCCGGTGAGGCGCGCGACGAAGAGGGAATTGCGGAGCGGGGGTTGGTTCGACTTTCGCGGCCGCGCTGGATCCGGCTTGGGAGCCAGGATGGTAAAGTGCAGGTCGCCGTTTTGAACGCTGATGGTATCGATCTTGTTCAGGTCGCCGCCGTAAGCGCTCACGAACTTGCCGGCGGGATTCGCCGTTCCGACGCCCGTCAGTTCGAGCCACCACGCCCGCGCGCCGGTCGCGGTGGTGATGTCCCATCGGCCGTTGTAGTCCTGGTCGGCTGAAAAGCCGGGACACGCCGCCAGTAGAGAAAGAACGAGTAGAGTACGCATAGGCTTCGGCTAACTAATCTAGCAAGTTGCAATGCGCGCTGCCAGCGGTTCCATCCTTGCTGCCCTCAGATGCTCTGGCGCCAGCGGGGAGAGGCGATCATGGACGGCGGCCAGCTCGTCCACTCCGACGGATTGCAGGTAAAGCTCCCATGACGTGAAAGCGCATTTGTAGTAAACTAGTGTCTTGTCCGACACGTTCTTGAGGCCGTGAGGAATTCTTCGAAGCGTTCCATCGGTCAACCAGAGGCTCTAAAAGCCCTGGCGTTCCGAGCAAGTTATTGAAAACAAGCGCCCGTAGCTCAGTTGGATAGAGCGTCTGGCTACGAACCAGAAGGTCGCGTGTTCGAGTCACGCCGGGCGCACCACCTGACCCCGATTCCATTTAACTGCGCTGCCCCTATCGAGTTTTGGGCTCTACGCCAACAACGGGGGCGGACCCCAATCCCAAACCTTTCTAAGAACATAACACTTTCACTCGAAGTCTGTAGTTTTCGAAGTTGCGGAAACCATAAGCTTGTCGGCTGATCAACTCCATTTTGTTGTGGAATCCCTCGGTGATCCCGTTGTTGCGGGTGAAGCGCCACATGGCGACGATCTCCTCGGCCCAACTGTTTAGGGTTTCCCCGAGCTGTACCAACTGCGCCAGGCCGGCTTGGCGCAGTTGGTACACCGCGCCGAGAAACCGGGGGACCAAGGCCTCGCATTGCTTGCGGTTGCGATGCTTTTTCAACAGCAGATAGCAGAGGCGCTGTTTGAAGCGGTAGATCACCTCCAGGGCGGGATAGGCGAGCCAGTAGGCGCTGAGCTTCTCCTGCTGAACGGGGTTGAGGTTGTGGCGATGGCGGCGCATGAGCGAGAGCAGACCGCGGTTCCTGCTGCCGGTCGGGTCTATGTCCCGCCAACAGGCCAGGAAGTGGTGGTTGACAATGCGAATGACATGAAAGCGGTCGGCCACAATGCGCGCGTTGGGGAAGAATCGGCGGACCAAGGCGCGGTAGGGAGAGGACAGGTCCATGCACACCAGCAGGACATCTTCTTTGCCTTCCAACCGTTGAAAATAGGCCTCCAGGGCGGTCTCTGAGCGTCCCAGAACCACGTCGTAGACCTTGTGGTTCTTCAGGTCGCACAGGGTGGTGGCGTAGCCCTTCCGTCGGGTGAAGAAGTGCTCGTCGATGCCCAGAAACTGCGGGCAGCGGGGCGGATGCCACTGGGCGAATTGGCGCTGGAGGCCGCGGCGGAAATAGCGCTCGACAGTGGCGGCGCCGATGCCTTCTCTGCGGCCCAGACGACTGCGGTTGATGCCCTCCAGATGCTGCTGGTAGATGGCCTTCTGGAACGCCTCGCTGGCACGCTGGCAGCGCAGGATGCCGGGCAGCAGTTGGCGGGAGCGCCGCCCGCAGCCGAGACATTTCGACTTGGGGACCTGGACCTCCAGCAGGCAATGGCGCAGGCCCCAGTCTTCGTGGCGGATCGACCGGCGGACCCAGCCTTTGTTGCGCAATCGGACGCCGCCGCAGTGCGCACAGGATTTCGGCCCGGTATACCGGGCCGAAATCCTCATCATTCCCCCTTGGGGCTGAATGTCGGTAATCTGGAGATCGGGCAGGCCCAAGATCATCGCGGATTCGGTCAAAACGTTATCTCCCAAGATTGTTTTACCAATCCTAGGATTACGGTCTGCCCCCGTTTTTGATCAAGAGCCGAGTTTTGGCGCTTGCTGGGAACGGCACGGCCGGGTACAGTGGCGACAACGGCCCCGCCTTCCCTGTGCCTTCGATGCTCCCAGCGAAGTCGTGGTACTCTAGGGCGCGCATACGGTCTTCAGCCACGCGCCCAGCAACCGTAACGCCTCCCCACTCTCGGTGCTTTGGATGCCTTGCGCCTCGATAGCCAGCCCCAGTGCCCGCTCCACGTCTCCGGCGTTGAGCGCTTGCCGGGCTGCCTGACGCAATTGCCAGGCCTTCACCGTCAGCAGCATCAGCGGCTCCAGGCCGGCGCCGCAACGCGAGCAGATACGCGCGCCGCGAAAACGCGCCTCGCAGACCGGGCACTGGTTCTCGACTCCGGCGCTGCGCAATTCCGAGGAAAGAGTAGTCGGTGGCGCGTCCGGAGCCTTGCCCGAGGCGGCCTCGGGAGGGCGCCGCGCCAGTGCCGACAAGAATGCCGACGTGGCGCGCACGAGCGCGTGCGCCACTCGAACGGGCGAGGTCAATTCCGGCCCTCCACGAGGAACACTAGGAGACGCCGAAGGAGTACGGCGAAACGTCCACCAGCACGCGTTCCACGGCGCGCCCGGCGAGCCGCGATGCCATCACCCCGGCGCTCGGGGTAAAGCGCCGGCTGGTTGCGCGCCGCCTCGCCCGCCAGCAGTTCTCCGGCTGAGGAATCACTCATTTTCTTTTCCCGCCGGCGCGCACGAAACCTTCACCTGCGCCGGTCGAAACAATTCTCCATTCCATTCGTAACCACTGCGGTAAACCTCCATCACCATGCCTTCGGGAAACGCGCTCGATTCCTGGCGATCGATGGCGTTCATCCACCGCGGATCGAAGGCCTGCCCCTCACAGGGAATTTCGCGCGCGTTGAATTCCTCCAGCGTCAGATCCAGGCGCTCGAGTCCCATCTCGTACCCTTTCTGCAAGGCTGCGAGCGTTTGGCCGGCGGCATCCTCGCTTGGCCGAGGGAAGATGCGCGCGCGCCAGCCCCGCCGGGCGGTCTTCGAAAGCTCCGCCTGGCTGGCCCGCAAAGATTCCAGCCCACGCTGCAGCCGGTCGCGCAGATCCATCAATATGCCCAGGATTTCCGCGCGGCAGCGGCGCTCGGTCTCACGCAGCAGCTCGCGCTCCCGTTCGGCCATCCGGCTCGCCTGCGAGCCCAGCGTGTCGTTCAATTCCTTGAAGGACCTGCCCTGCAGCTTGACCTCCTGCGTGAGCGCCGTCATGGCCGCCCACAGAGAGTAAGCGCTGGCAGGCGCCGGGCCCTCGCCGTCGCCTGCTATCGCCGCCAGAATTTCTGCGTCGACCCCGCGCGGCGGCTCCTCGGCGGCCAGCGCGCCGTCCAGCCATTCCTCAAAACGCCGCAGGATCTCCTCCCGGCTCATCTCCCCGATCACCTTCCTTCCACACGCGATTCCAGGCTCTTTCTTCTCAGGGATGTCACTTAATTATGCCTGGATCGGTGCGAAAATGTCATCTTCCGCTCCCGCGCCACGATTGGGACCAGATCTTGTCTTCCGGTTCCTGAAATGATAATATCCGCCCATGAATTGGACCCGTCGGGAATTACTAAGAGCCGCCCTGGCGCTGCCGGCAGGTTCTTGCTTGGCACGCTATGAGGCCGTGGCGGCGCCTCTCAAGGGCAAGGTCAAAATCACCAACATCAAGACGATGCAGTTACGCCACAACGGCGGCGACTGCCTTGTCAAAATCGAGACCGATGCCGGCTTGGTGGGCTACGGCGAGGCCGGCGGGACCGGGGCGATTGTCCGTTCCCGGCTGCAAAACATGCAGCGGATGCTGATCGGCCAGGATCCGCTCGAGATCGAGCGTCACTTCCACAACATGAGCACGATGACGCACACCTATATCGCGCACATCCCCACTGTCAGCGGCGTCGACATCGCACTCTGGGATCTGGCGGGGAAGATCCTGGGGCAGCCGGTGTACAAGCTGCTGGGAGGACCGTTCCGCGACACGATTCCCTTATACACGGATGACCAGCCGACGGACTTTTTCGACCGCGCCATTGTTCGCGACTTCGCGCAGAAGAACAAGTCCCACCCCTACCACTGGACCATCGTCAAAGTGATGTTCCATCATGCTGCCGTGCTCGACCCGGAGAGGCGCGGGCCGAACGCCTTGAGCGCGGCGCGCTATTCCATGCTCACGAGTTCTGAAATCAAGCGCATCGGCAAGGCCTTCATGAACTTGCGTGAGGCCTTCGGCGACGACATGGGCCTCGTCGTGCATTGCTTGAACGAATACGACCTGCCCAGCGCGGTCGGGATTGCCAAAGCCACAGCGCCCATAGATCCGGTGTGGATCGAAGATCCCATGACGCCTTACTACTCCGATAGCTGGAAAGCGCTCAGGCAACAATCCCCGATCAAGATTCTCACGGGCGAGAAGCTGGAGATGCCCAAACAGTTCCTGCCTTTCCTGCAGAACGAGGTGCTGGACTTTGTCCAGCCGGACTTGGCCTACGCGGGCGGATTCACGGGGTGCAAGAAGATCGCCGATCTGGCCTCGCTTTACCAGGTTCCTCTGAACCTGCACAATTACGGGACGGCGGTCCTGCACATGGCTTCGCTGCATTTCGCCGCTTCGATCTTCGATTTCTATGTATGTGAAAGCTTCGTGGGGAAGCCCAAGATGGAGGATCAAATGGTGGAGCCGCTGTGCGCCAGCAAGTTTCCCCAGGTCAAAGACGCCCACAGCGAGCTTCCCGAGGGTTTGGGGCTGGGAATCGAACTCAACGAAGACGCCATCAAAGCCGACCTGGCTCCCGGCGAAACCTGGTGGGGATGACCGCCCGCGGGCATCCGTGTGAAGGAGCGGATTGACATGCGAAGACGCAAGTTTCTCGCCGGAGCTGGGGCGCTGGGAAGCGTCCCGGCACTGGCGCAATCGAACCGCAAGGCCGGCACGGCCGCACGACATTCCGGCCTGCCCGCAAAATTCGCGCCGTGCGCATACGCCACCACCAAGACCGGATACAGCCCGTTCACCATTCCCGATTACTACACCTTTGCGAACGACCTGGCCATCGAGCGCAACGCGCCTGGCAAACCGCACGCCGGCAAGGTCCTCGCGGCTGTTCAGGCGCACGTTGACGATATTCCGCTGTTTTGCAGCGGCACGGTGGCGAAGTTGATCGATGAGGGCTATACCGCATATCTGATTCGCGTCTCGAACGACGAGGCCTCGGGAACCACGCTCGGGCACGGCGTCGCCCAGAACGAGCTGGACAATCGGAACGCGGCCAGGCAGCTCGGATGCAGGAAGGCTTTCTCGTTCTACTACCGCAACCACCGCATGGACGATGGCGCGATCATCGAGCTGCGCGCACGGCTGATCTTTCTGTTTCGCGTGCTGCAGGTGAACACGATCTTCACCATGGACCCCTACAACCACTACGACGAGAACCCCGATCACATCGTCGTGGGCAAGGCCGTGGAAGGCGCGAACTGGATGTCGGGCGGGCGCGATTACCGGAGCATTTCAAGGCGGGATTGAAGCCCGCCCGCATCCGCGAGAAATACTACTATGCGCGCTCGCCGCAGGGGCACAACCTGGTCAACCGCATCGTGGACGTGAGCTCGTACATCGACACCAAAGTGCGGGTGAACGTGGCCAACCAGAACAAGGGCCCCGCCGGGACCGCGGGGATTCGCCTGCGAGAGTATTTGCGGAAGCAAGGCAAGACACTGCCCCTGCTCGGCAGCGACGACGAGACCGCCAGTTTCCAGTACGTGAAACACTTTCTGATGGAGGATTTCCATCTGCTGGGACAGCAGTTCGGCGTCCAGTACGCCGAAGCGTTCCGGTATATCGGGCCGGATTCGCCATACGAAGAACGGATCCGGCGGGCGGCCATGGAGGAAGCGGTCGCCATCTGAGGACGCCATGCAGGAAGCCACCATTGAGCAAAACCGTTCCGGCCAGCCGCACGCGGGCAAGGTCTTCGCGGCAGTGCACGCGCATCTGTCGGATGTCCCTTACTTCGCCGGCGGGTTGTGCGCCAAGCTGATCGCCGAGGGTTACACGGGTTATCTCATTCGCACGACCAACGACGAAACCAGCGGCGGACAATCGAGCGCGCAGAACATCCTCAGCAGCGAGACCGAGCACGGCAACATGGCCAAGGCGCTCGGGTTCCAGGATGTGTTCGAGCTTTATTACTGCAGCCACCGGATGAACGAGATCTCGCCCGTCGAACTGCGGGGGCGCCTGGTCTTCCTGTTTCGGGTGCTGAAAGCCGACACGGTGCTGTCGTTCAGTCCGTCTTCCGAAGACGAGCCGGATTCGGATCACTGGATCACCGGACGCGCGGTCGAGGAAGCATGCTGGACGGCGGGACTGGCCAACGACTTTCACGAGCATTTCGAGGCCGGCATCCTGCCCCACGCGGTTCGCGAGCGTTACTGGTTTCATGCCCGCCCGGGGCAGCCGTTCAACCACATCGTCGATATCAGCGGTTATGTCGGCGGGAAGATCGACGCCATGGTGGAGTGCCGCTCGCAGGGCGATGGCAATGCGGGATCGCTGCTGCGCGCGCGCCTGGCGAAGGAAGGCAGGCGCCTGCCGCTGCTCGGGGGCGACGACCGCACGGCCGACCGGGCCTATGCGCGGCAGTTCCTGCTCGATGAATTCCGCGCCTACGCAAGAGGGCACGACTTCGAATACGCTGAGCGGTTTTATTACAGCGGGCCGCCAGAAGACCGGAATGCGAAGGTCGAGGATTACATCGAAAAGAACACGGTAAAGATCTGAGGCGCCGAATCACGCACTTTCTTTTCGCACACCCTCACCCTGCCCAATCCGCGCACAACATTTCCGCCTGCTCCAGCACGGTCTGGGTTGCCTTCTCCTGCTTATCGGGCGGGTAGCCGTGCTTACGCAGGATCCGCTTCACGAGAACGCGGATTCTCGCGCGCACCGTCTCTTTCAGCGTCCAGTCGATGGATGTGTTCGCGCGCACCGCGGCTACCAGTTCACGGGCGATATCGCGTAGAGTTTCGTCGCCGAGCACCGCTACGGCGCTGTCATTCACCTCCAGGGCATCGTAGAACGCGATCTCGTCGTCCGTGAGCTTCAGGTCTTCGCCGCGCTTACTGGCCGCGCGCATGTCCTTCGCCAGGGCGATCAATTCCTCGATCACCTGTGCCGTTTCGACGGCTCGGTTGTGATACTTCCGTACCGCACTCTCCAGCATCTCCGAGAACTTGCGGGACAGAATCAGGTTCTTGCGGGCGCGCGTTCGCAATTCGTCATTCAACAGCTTGCGCAGCAGTTCGACGGCGAGATTCCGCTGTGGCATCGCACGGACTTCGGCCAGGAACTCATCCGAGAGAATCGAAATACCCGGCCTCTTCAGGCCGGCTGCCGAAAACAGGTCGATGACGCCCCCGGCGCTGATTGCCTTCGAGACGATCTGCCGGATGGCATAATCCAGATCCTCTTCGGTCTTGCCAGCGCCGCCCGTGGATTTGACAATCGCGGCTTTCACCGCCTGGAAGAACGCCACATCGTCGCGGATGCGCATTGCCTCGGGGTCGGGCACGGCCAACGCGAAGGCCCTGGACAGCTCCGTCACGCCCTTCACGATCCGGCTCTTCCCGTCCTCCAGCCCCAGAATGTGGTCCTGCGCAGAGGGCAACAGGCCGAGTTTCTTCTGCGCCGACTTCGCCTTCCAGCCGCTCCAGTCGAACCCGTGGAACAGGTCGCAGCAAATCTCGTACTTCTCCAGCATCACGGCGACGGCCTGGGCCTTGTCCACCGCCGCCTGCCCGTGGCCGCCGCCTTCGGTGTACGCCGCCAGTGCCGATTTCAACTGCTCCGCCAGGCCGAGGTAATCCACCACCAGGCCGCCCGGCTTGTCCCTGAAGACCCGGTTCACACGCGCGATGGCCTGCATCAGCCCGTGGCCCCGCATGGGCTTGTCCAGATACATCGTGTGCAGGCACGGCGCGTCGAAGCCGGTCAGCCACATGTCGCGGACAATCACCATCTTGAACGGCTTGTCCGCCAGTTTGAACTGCTTCGCCAGCTTGTCCCGGCGCGGCTTGTTCCGGATGTGGTCCTGCCACCCATCCGGGTCCGAGGCGGAGCCGGTCATGATGACCTTGAGCGCGCCCTTATCGTCCGCTTCGTTGTGCCACTCTGGCCGCAGCTTCACGATGGCGTCGTACAGTTCCACGCAGATCCGGCGGCTCATGCAGACGACCATCGCCTTCCCGTCCATCGCCTCCAGGCGCGCCTCGAAGTGGTCGACCAGATCCCGCGCGATCAGGTTGATGCGCTTCTCCGCGCCCACCACGGCTTCAAGCGCCGCCCACTTCGACTTGAGCTTCTCCTTGCGCTCCTCTTCCTCGGTTTCCGTGACTTCCTCGAACTCGGTATCGAGAAGCGGCCTCTCCTTCGGATCCAGCTCCAACTGTGCCAGCCGGCTCTCGTAGTAGATTGGGACCGTGGCTCCGTCCTCCACGGCGCGCTGGATGTCGTAGATGCTGATGTAATCGCCGAACACCGCGCGCGTGTTCTTATCGGTCAGCTCGATGGGCGTGCCGGTAAACCCGATGAACGAGGCGTTGGGCAGCGCATCCCGCATATGGCGCGCGAAGCCGTCGATGAAATCGTACTGGCTGCGGTGGGCCTCATCGGCGATCACCACGATGTTGCGCCGCTCCGAGAGCAACGGGTAGCGGTCGCCCCTCTCGTCGGGCAGAAACTTCTGAATGGTTGTGAAGACCACCCCGCCCGACGAAACGGCCAGCAGCTTGCGCAGATCGGCCCTGGTTTCCGCTTGAACCGGATCCTGCCGGATGGCGTCGCTGCACCGGGCGAAGGTGTCGTAAAGCTGGCCGTCGAGGTCGTTGCGGTCGGTAATCACAACGATGGTGGGGTTCTCCATCGCCGGATGCAGAATGATCCGCCCGGCGTAAAAGACCATGGTGAGGCTCTTTCCGCTTCCCTGCGTATGCCACACCACGCCGCAGCGCCGGTCCCCATGCGGGCGCGTGGCCTCCACCGTGGCGGCTACGGCGGCGTTGGTGGCGTGAAACTGGTGGTAACCCGCCAGGATCTTGATGACGTTGTCGCGCGCGTCCCGGTCGAACACCACACCGTACCGGATGAGATCGAGGAACCGCCGCCGGTCGAACACGCCCCGAATCAGCACTTCCAACTGGAGCAGCTTCGCCGACGCGGGTTCCTGCCCCTCGATGGTGCGCCAGGGCATGAACCGCTCCTTGTCGGCAGTCAGGGACCCGATGCGGGCCTCCAAGCCGTCCGAGACGACGAGAGCCTCGTTATAGGTGAACAGGGCCGGAATTTGCTTTTTATAGGTCTGAAGCTGCTGGAACGCCTTCCAAACCGTGGCGTCCTCATCGGCGGGGTTCTTGAGTTCCACGACGCCCAGCGGCAGGCCGTTCACGAAGATCACCACGTCGGCCCTGCGGTTGTTCTGGCC
Organism: Bryobacterales bacterium; assembly: GCA_963768385.1. Classification (GTDB taxonomy): domain Bacteria; phylum Acidobacteriota; class Terriglobia; order Bryobacterales; family Bryobacteraceae; genus Fen-178. The sequence goes on along the minus strand of CAVYHQ010000004.1, from coordinate 293,098 downwards.
GTCGACAACGGTGAACTGGTTCACCGCCAGCCAGTCGTTGTTGCCCGGATCGTCGAAATCCACTAGGCGGACGAGGCTCCCGGCGATCCTGCCGTCGCGCCGCTGGAACTCCACTGTCACGCCGTCCACGAACATGCGATGGAAGGAGCGGTTGTTGGCGACCAGCGACGGATGCTCGGTGCGGAGCACTTTGCGGATGGCCTCGTTGCGGGCGTCGGCGGAAACCCCCGGATTCAGGCGCTTGACGGCATCGGCCAAGCGGCGTTCCAGCACGACCTGATCGTAGGAAGTCCGCTCGGCGAGCATCTCGCCCGGCGCGATCTCCGTACCGTTGGCGATCACGTACCCGAGGCTACTCAGCCATTCGAGAGCGGATTCTTCGACCGTGGATTCCGCGATCATACGTGCGCCTCGACCATTTTCTCGGCGTCCCGGATGCGGAGTTCGCCGGAGAGGAGTTTGGGGAGGAGGGCGTCGCGCAGGCAAGACAGCGAGAGTGATTGCTCAGTCAGCACGGAGTTGTGCTTGAGCATCGGACCAACCAATTCAGTGAAGCGGGCGACTAGCGCTGGCGGTGGTTGGATCACCTTCATGTGTAGAAGGTCTTCCGGCATAACGCGCTGGTGGCTGCTTGAGGTCCCTGTGACCAACCCGGTGAACGATTCCGCGAATGCCGAGGAGCCAAACAGGCAATATACGAACTCCCGCGAAACCCCTGGCTTCGGTTCCGACACGATGAACTCGGTCGAACAGACGGCGCGGCGGATGGAGCTCAATTCAGGCAACCAAACTCTCGGGAAGCGCGGATTCAGCTTCGATAACAGCACGGTTTGCGGGGGCACGATGAACTTATTGCTCTTTATCGCCTCGCCGGATTCCTGCCTCGGCATCCTGCCTTCATCGAAGGCCGGGATGCTGTAGTGATCGAACGTCTCACCGGCGAACTCACCTGGGTTGATCCCCTCCCGCTTGATCTCGATAACCGAGCCCACGTTCACCGCGGACCACCCGTTCGGAATCTGGCCGGCTTGCGTGTCGGTGAACGCGTTCGGAAATAGCGCCGCAGTCTGCGGGTCCATGCCCGCGGGTTGCTGGCCTTCCGCTTTCGCGCGCACAGGATCGAGGTCCACGAACCAGGCCTTGAAAATGGCGCGGGCGATGCGCTCCAGGGTTTCGTTCATGCGGCGGTTCAGGTCGATCTTGGCGTCAAGCGCGCCCAGGAGACAGGCTATTGCGCGCTGAAGAGTCAGGGGTGGCAATGGGACAACGAACGATTCAATGTGTCCCTTCGTAATAGCGCGCCGGCTTCCCCCGGAATTGAAAGATTCGATATAGCCCTTGATGGCTGGGTGCGTGAGGTAGCAGAGGAGATACTGCGAAGCGCAACGCTTCGCATCAGTGCGTATGATCGAGACGTGCTGGTTCACGCAGGCCGGCAGCACATGTTCAGGGACGGCGCATGCTCTCGCGAAGGTGATGCCGTCGCCAGTGATATTCAATAAGAGATCGCCCAGCCGCACCTCAGCCCCCCGAAGCTCACCTGCCTGTTCATCGGAAATGAAGGCCAGACCGGCTGCATCAAACCGTCTGTCGAATACGTTCTGACTTCTGATGAGCGCGAACCGCTCACGTGCGCGGAGGTAATTGTTCTCGCCTCCTTTTGGCGTCGCACCGGAACCCAACTTGGTCGTTATGTCCTTAAGGCGCGCCGACGTCCAGCCGTTCGGTAGTCTGCCCAATGGCGAGGAGGCGATTGAGGTTGATCTAGACATTGGTGAGGTGACGCAAGTTCGCCCTAATCTGCGATTCCAGTCTGGATGACTCGGCAAATTGCTCCTCCAGCTCCGTCGTCAGCCGCTTCATCTTCGCTTCAAACGGCTCGCCATCATCCTCGACATCTTCGGCCCCGACGTACCGCCCCGGCGTGAGCACGAACCCGTGGCCGGCGATCTCATCCGTCGTGGCCGCCTTACAGAACCCTGGCACGTCGGAGTACTTGCCCGCGCCCTTATCGCCGCGCCATGCGTGGTAGGTTCCGGCGATGCGTTCGATATCTTCCGGCGTCAAATCCCGGTGGACCCGATCAATCAGCACACCCATCTTGCGCGCGTCGATGAACAATGTCTGCTTGCGCCGGTCGCGGAAGCGCCCGTTCTTCTTCGCGCGCGCCAGGAACCACAGGCAGACCGGGATCTGGGTCGAGTAGAACAACTGGCCCGGCAGCGCCACCATGCAATCCACCAGATCGGCCTCGATGATCGCCTTGCGGATGTCGCCCTCGCCGGATTGGTTGCTGGACATGCTGCCGTTTGCCAGCACGAAGCCGGCGATGCCGGTCGGCGCAAGATGGTGAACGAAGTGCTGAACCCAGGCGAAGTTGGCGTTCCCCACCGGAGGCGGTCCGAACTTCCATCGGGCGTCGTCGCGAAGCTGGCCGCCGCCCCAATCGCTGTCGTTGAACGGCGGGTTCGCCAGGACGTAGTCGGCCTTCAGGTCGGGGTGAAGGTCGCGGCGGAAACTATCGGCTGGCTCGGGGCCGAGATTCGTGTCGATGCCGCGAATGGCGAGGTTCATCTTCGCCAGCCGCCACGTGGTGTGGTTCGATTCCTGCCCATAGACCGCTATATCGCCCACGCGCCCGCCGTGCGCCTCGACGAATTTCTCGCTCTGAACGAACATGCCGCCCGAGCCGCAGCAGGGATCGAAGACGCGGCCCTTGTATGGCGCGAGCATTTCCACCAGGACCCGGACCACGCAGCGCGGCGTATAGAACTGGCCGCCTTTCTTGCCTTCGGCGCTGGCGAACTGGCCCAGGAAATACTCGTAGACGCGGCCCAGGATGTCCTTGGAGCGGTTCTCCGCGTCGCCCAGGCCGATGGTGCCAACCAGGTCGATCAATTCGCCGAGCCGCTGCTTATCGAGCGCCGGGCGGGCGTACTCCTTCGACAGGACGCCCTTGAGTGACTTGTTATCGCGCTCGATGGCCAGCATGGCGTCGTCCAGCAGCTTGCCTATCGTGGGCTGTTTTGCCTTGCTCTGGAGATGCGCCCACCGGGCCTCTTTCGGGACCCAAAAAACGTTGGACGCCCGGTATTCGTCGGGGTCTTCGGGGTCCGCGCCCTGCGCCTTCTCGGCCACAAGCTGGTCGTGGCGCTCTTTGAAAGCGTCGGAAATGTATTTCAGAAAGATCAGCCCGAGCACCACGTGCTTGTACTCGGCGGCGTCCATGTTGTTCCGCAGTTTATCGGCGGCGGCCCACAGCGTAGCCTCGAAACCGAGGTTCGCGCCGTTGCCGTTGCCCTTGGCGGCGGGCTTCTTTACACGTGCCATATCGGATAATCATGGTAGCGGAAAGCGGGGGCGATGAATAGGGGCGCTCTATTCCGAACTGCCGGCGGCCTCAAGTATGGATGACAACTGAACGGCTAACGCGTGTCCCAACAGCCGTTCCATCGCGCCCACGTCGATAGTATTGTTCGCCCACGCAGCGTCCGCCTCATCCAGCGCTTCGTAGTAAGGTTGTCGATTGGCGACAATTTGTTCGGGAATCGTATTAGTCCCAGGAATTCTGTATCTAAGCCTTGCGCATAGAACCAGATATGAGACGGCGCGAGCAGTGCGGCCATTTCCGCCGGCAAAAGGGTGAATCCAGTTCAGCCGCCACATGACGTACGCCGAAAGATGCAGGGCGCTCCGGCCCCAGTTGGAATTGACGTATTCGCATAACTCTTCCGTGCGTTCCGCCACTTCATGCGCGGGTGGAGGCTGATGCGTGGTGCCTTCAATATGAACGGGGCCAGTGCGATAATTTCCGGCGCACGTATAGACGTCCTGAATGGCCATGCGCTGCAACCGTTGTATGGTGCTTGGCCGGAGTTTAAAACCACTCTTCGCCTGATCGATGAGGCTCAGGACCTCATCGAATTGAAGGAGGCCATTTCTGGCCTCCAGGGCAGCTTTTTCGTCTGGGTTGGAAAACAGTTCGTGGGAGGCGGGCCTGCTATCGCGCTGGATGTCCGTTCTTCGCATCATCGCTCAACGCTTCCGCGGCACGATCGATGGTCTCACGCGTTATTCGCTCGTTCTCGAAGTGGGTGTTACCGAACGCAAAGCTTCGCCTTTGCGCTTCTTGCTGTTCAGGTGTGAACTCACGCTCTCGCGACGCCGCCAACAGCAACTCTAGTTCCTCGGGCACACCTTCCTCCTTATCCTCAGTGTAGCGTTACTATAACACGAGTGGGGTCCTGGGGGGTGCCAATCCAGGCCACCGCGCTCCCCTGCACGGTGAACCTCGTTAAACAGGGCGTGCCGTGGACCCAAGAAGCACATAACCCACCGCAGGGCTTTCGCCAAGTGCGATGGGTAGGAATTTCATTCACAATATTACCATGCTCCGGTCAGCGGCGGTTATCGCCAGACCCCGCGCAGAGCTTCTGAATGCCGCCGCAGCCGCCGCGCCTCATCTTGCGGCAGCGTGCCGCGAAGACGCAACGCTCGCTTTCGGAATCGCTCCTGCCCGGTGCAACCTGCGAGGGTGCGGTTGCCGGAGCCCTTCTTCCGCCCCTGCCGGGGCTCGGCGACTCGGGCTGATCTCCCATGGCTCGCGCCATGGGCTATTCTCTTCCGCCCTACGGGCGGCCGGTCTTCTGCCATTGGACGCACCTCACTTCACTTTCATGACGAACACTGTCTGGTCGTCGAAAGCGGTGGTCGAGAACTTATCCAGGTCGTCGAAGATCGCGGCGATCAGCTCGCCGGCGGGCTTCCGGCAGTGGGCGCGGACTACCTGCGCCAGGCGGCCACGGCCGTAGTCGTGGCCGGCGGCGTCCATGTGGTCGGTGATGCCATCGGAGTAGAGCACGATGGCATCGCCGGGCGCCGCCTGAAACGGGACCTCTTCGTACTCGCGGGCATCCAGCAGGCCGAGCGGAACGCCCTCCACGCGGATTTTGAGAATCTCGCCGCCGCGGCAGATCATGGGGGGCAGCGCGCCGGCGTTGGCCATCACGATCTGGCGCGTGGCCGGGTCCCACAACAGCACGCACAGCGTGACGTAGCGGGCCTCGACCTTGCGTTCGATGAGCGCGTTGTTGAGCGCTCTCATGAGCTCCGCGGGGCGGCGGCGGCGCGGGGCCAGCGTGCGCAACAGGCCGCTCATCAGGCCGCCATAGAGGGCCGCGGCTGCGCCTTTGCCGCTGACGTCTCCGAAGGCCACCACGGTCTGCCGGTCGTGCTGCTCGAAAATATCGTAGATATCGCCCGAAATCTCGCGCGCCGGGCGCAGGCGCACGGCGGAATCCAGGCCTTCGATCTCCGGCGTGGCGTCCGGCTGCAAGACCTGCTGCAATTCGCGCGCGGCCTGGAGGTCCTCTTCCATGCGGCGCTCGCGCGCGGTCAGCTCCTGATACAGGCGCGCGTTTTCCACGCTGCTGGCCACTTGCGGCGCCAGCAGCACCAGCGTGCGCACGTGATCGTCGGTGAAATAGCCGATGCGGTCGCTTTCCAGGTCCATCACGCCCACCACGCGGTCCTGCACGATCAGCGGCACGGCCACTTCCGACCGGATATCGGGGTGCGAGGCGATGTAGCGCGGGTCCTGGGTGGTGTCGGCGACGCGCACCACCTCGCGCGATTCCGCCGCCGCGCCGGTGAGTCCCTTGCCCAGCGGAACATTGTCGATGTTGACGCGCTGATCGTAGCGCATGCTGAAGAGGTGGCGCAGCGCCCTGGCGTCGGGGTCCACCAGCAGGATGCTGAAGGCGTCGTAATTAATCAGATGGCGCATAGTGCTGGCGATCTTGCCCAGCAGCTCGTTGAGGTCCAGGATGGAAGAGAATTCGCGCGAGATGTTGGCCAGGGTCTTCAGCGTGCGGTTCTGGCGGTCCACGCGGCGGTACAGCCGCGCGTTGTCGATGGCGATGCCCACGCGCGCGGCGATCAGGCGCAGCAGCGCGCGGTCGTATTCCGTGTAGGCGTGGAGGCGCGTGGATTGCAGGTCGATCACCCCCACCAGCTTGCCCCGCGCGGTCATGGGGACCGCCATCTCTGTGCGCACCGCGTCCACGGTGTTCAGATAGCGCGGATCGTTGCGCACGTCGCCCACCAGCACCGGCTCGCCGCGCGCCGCGGCGGTTCCGGTAATGCCCTGGCCGAGCGCCAGCGCGAGGTCGCGGACCACTTCCTCGCGATGGCCCACGCCGTAGCGGATGCGCAGATCTTTGCGCCGCTCGTTGTAGAGCAGGATCGCAAACAGGTCGTACGGCAGCACCTTCTGGATGATTTCAGCGACGCTGGCCAGCAGATGGTCCAGATCCAGCGTCTGCGTCGTGGCCGCCGAGACCTCCAGCAGGAAGTCCAGCAGCTCCGACCTTTCGCGGAACCGGACAGAGGCTTTGCGGGTGGCCTGCATGGCGCGTTTCAGGCGGCGGTGGCCTCGACGATCTTCACGCTGGCGCTGGCCCCGATGCGGGTGGCCCCCGCGGCGGTCATGGCCTGGAGGTCCGCCAGCGTGCGAATCCCGCCGGCAGCCTTGATCCCCATCTCCGGCCCCACCGCGCTGCGTATCAGCGCCACGTCGTGCGCGGTGGCGCCCGAGGGGCCGAAACCAGTCGAGGTCTTGACGAAATCCGCACCTGCCAGTTTCGAGAGCGTGCAGGCTATGGCCTTTTGGTTATCGTCGAGCAGCGCCGTCTCGAGAATTACCTTGACGATGGCCCTGGCTTCATGCGCCACTTTCACCACTTGCCGAATATCCGACTTGACCGCTTCGTGGTCTCCCGAGCGCAGCGCGCCGATGTTGATCACCATGTCGATTTCCTGCGCGCCGTCGCGCAAGGCGGCGGCGGTTTCCGCCACCTTGGCTTCGGTCGAGGTAGCGCCCAGCGGGAAACCAACCACGGTGCAAATCCGGACGGGCGACCCCGCCAGTTCGGCGCGCACCAGCGGCACCCAGTAGGGATTCACGCACACGCTGGCGAAATTATACTGGCGCGCCTCGCGGCATACCTTGACGATGTCGTTGCGGGTGGCTTCGGGCTTGAGGATGGTATGGTTGATGAGGGATGCAATGGCCGGATCGATCTTGGTCAGCCGCTCGCTGGCGGAAACACGGTCCGCGCCGGCGGCAATGATCTCCCTGGTGTTTCGGGCGCAGGTCTGGGCGCAACGCTGGACGCACCCGGGACACACCTGGTCCGGCAGGTTGAGGCCCTCCCCTTTCTTCGCCGTCGGAGCCGCGAACGTAAGAGAGCGGTTTCCCGGAACCACCCTCGCCAGGATTTCTTCCCCAATCTGAGCGACAAGTCGGTCCAGTTCCGCTTGGTTCAAGACGGTTCCTTCCTCAGATATTTCCGCTCGATATCCAGGATCTTCTGCACCCGCGCCTGGTGGCGTCCGCCGGCGAACGGGGTGGCTATCCAGGTGCGCAAAACCTCTTCCGCCTGGGTCTGCGTCAAGAGTCGGGCGCCGAGCGTAAGCACATTAGAATCATTATGTTCCCGGCTGTTCCGAGCGGAAGCTTTATCATAGCACAAGGCCGCGCGGATGCCCGGCACCTTGTTCGCCGCAATCGAGGAGCCGATGCCCGCGCCATCGATCGCCACCCCTCGCGCTGCTGCGCCCGCAGCCACCAGCTCAGCCACCTTCAGGGCCAGGTCGGGGTAGTCGGCCGGCTGCTCATCATACACACCGACATCGCGCACTTCCAGGCCGAGGCCTTCGAGGATCGGCTTGAGCGCTTCTTTCAGCAGGTAGCCGCCGTGGTCGGCGCCCATGGCCACGGTCTTCTCCGGCGGGGCCAGCGCGGAGAGTTGGTCTTCAGGCAGTTCGACGATCCGCACCCCGCGCCCCGCCGCGACTTCCCGCGCCGATGGCGTCACCAGGGTCCCGATAGGAATCCGCAGCTCGCCCGAGGCCGGCACATCCTGGGCGGTGATTACGCGTTTCATCGCTGTACAATCGTAAGGACCATTGTAATGAACCGACGCCTCCCGTTGCCGGTTTTTCTGGTGGCCGCACCCGGCCTGGTGGTGCTCTATGCCAAACACTGGCTGCCCGATGGCCAAAAGCTTCCTGAGCGACATCGACCGGGGGTTATGCCCATCTGGTACCAGCTAGCGATTCCGTTTACGGTCAATCCGGTGCTGGTAACCTGCCGCGACATACGTCCCCGGCTTATTTGAGCTGAATCGGTTTTGGCTACAGGATACGAGTTAGAAGGGCAAGCCCGCTACCACGCCAGCGCAAGCTGCTCCGGCTTGATCGGCAGAGGTTGGCCGGAGCCTCCCGCCACGGCCTCCCAGAGCCCTGCGGCTCGAACCCGCGCCAGCTCCTTGGGTTCCATTTTGTGGAGGCCGCCACCGTAAACGCGGCCTTCGCTGAGAAGCTGGCCAGTGTCGATAGCGCGCAGGTGCTCAAAGACAACCCGGTTCAATCCAGGCCGGTCTTCCAGCATTCGCTTGAGCGCGCCTTTTGGATACAACAACAGATAGACGTTGGGGGCCGTGGCGGCCGATCTGTTCCATATCACGCGGAAAGGCTTGCGGACTTCACTCGACCGGCCCATGTAGGTGAACAGAAAGGGCGCGGGCTCGCGCTTCTCCTGCGAGTACCACGGGCTTCGATGACTGGTGATGTACGCGGCATGGATGTCTTGCTCCTTGCCCCGCCGCAGGTATTGCCAGAATTGCGGGAAACGTAACTCAATTTCCTCTTCCGGCAAATCGCAGTCGATCAGTACCAGTCTTGGCGTGTTGGAAGGATAGCCGCGCTGGTCGGCTTCAACAACCTCGTTGGCGATGTGACGCGGATTGGGAAGGATCGGACGCCTGAACTCCTCGGGAATCCCCTCTCGGGTAGCCTCCTCCTCAGGCAGAATGAAAAAACCATTGGCGCCGGTAGCAATACCACGCTTGATGGCGAAAAGGTCTCCCAAAGTTAGGCAGTGACTATCCGGAACAGAATTCGCTTCATTAGCCGGAAACGCGGTCCACTTGCGCGCCTCCCGGAGGGCATCAACCGGCACCAGGGAAACCGAACCCGGCGACAGCAGCGAACCACCGAACGACATCTTCACCTCGTGATTCCGGCCAGGGCGATCCTTCCGGAAGATCACAATCGCCGAGGAAACAAGAGCGTCCGTGAACTGTGCGTCAGCCGGAGAGAAGCGATGGATGTGGAGCAGTTCAACCCGCTCGGTAAGGTAGTGTTTGATCGCTTGGCCATAATTGACGTCCATGAACTCGGACGGGATCAGCCATACCGACAGACCACCCTCTTCAAGCCACACGTCGGACAACAGCAGGAAATAACAGTACAACCCGGCAAGTCCACTGACGCGGATTCGGTGTCGAAGCAGGACGTTGTGCTGAAGGCGCTCCTTGGCCGCCGCGTCGAGGTGATGGTGACGCACGTAGGGTGGATTCGAGACGATCAGGTTGAACCGGGCTTCAGGGTGAAGCTTGGTAAAGTCGGCTTCCATCACTTGCAAGCCGCTATCCGCCCAAAGCTGCCGAGCCGCTTCGGCGAAGCTGTGGTCCAACTCAATGCCAGTTGCCGCCTCAATGCGATCACGCTCGAACACATTCCGCAGGGCCGAGTAGAATGACCCTGTACCGATTGCAGGGTCCAGAAACCGGACGCGTCCTGTGAGGCGGCGAGCGTACTGGAGCATTTCTTCGGCTAGCCCAGGTGGAGTCGCAAACTGGCCCCACACATTGCGCTCTTTCGCACTCTTCACACTGTCGAGGCGCTGCTGCTCGCTCAGCCGTCGTTTCTCTCTGCCCGCCAAGTCTGTCATTCAGATCCCCAGCTTCGCCAGATCCTCGATCCGGTGTTCCCAAATCCAGTCAATCCCCTCGGCAGCCTCATAGCCGAGATAGCCACTATCGAAGTAGCCGCACAGGAACAGCACAAACCGCGCCTTCGTACCATAAGTGCCGCGAATCTGCCGGATCTTGGTGGCTTCCTCTTTGCGGCGCTTGTTGACGTTTGTGAAGTCGCCGGCAGATTTCGCCTCGATGAGCACAGGTATCCTATCGGCAGAAAGCTTCTTCGGCTGAATGACGACATCCACAGGGATATTGACCCGACGCGGCTCGCCGGCTATCACTACCATCCGAAAGGCATACGTGCCGGGCGTCATATCGCACAAGGGTTCGCTGGCCGGGTGCGGCTTCTGCTTGTAGCCGCTCTTCTCCAGGTAGTTACCGATCAACGCCAATTGGCGCTTCTCTTGGGCATTGCGAACAATAGGATCGGAGACCGCTCCGCAGAGCCGGTCGGCAACAATGGTCGAGGCGCGGTATCGTTCATCCGTGCTCGCAGCCCTTTTTCCCTCCAGCCACGGAAAGATGTCAACATCAAGCATCCTCTTGACGGTGCTGCAAACGCGCTCGAGATTCTCGCTGAGGGCGGTGGCAGGCATCCTTACCGCTATTCTCCCGCTTTCCATGGCCAAAACGAGACTCTTGTTTGCGCCGGCCAATCCGACGAGCCGGTCACGCGCCAGCGGCGGACATGTCGCCATGCGGAGAATCGGAAGAATGTGGGGGTGCCCCTTCAAGACCTCAGGCGTAATAGCGGTGAGGTCACGTGTGAGCACCAAGCCCTCTTCGACCTGCTTCGTCGTGTCTAAGCGGGTTTCGCGATACGCCTTCGGGGCGAACGCCAGAAACCACCTATTGAACAGATCGACAGATGCGGCGATGTCACCCTTCCAGCGATGCGGCTTATCGGCGTTGATGGACATGCCCAAACCTTCAGCTTAATGAACAGGGCTGGAAAATGCACCCCCTAGTGCCCGGACTGTCCGACTTGTGTTCGCTGCGGAGGCCTTAGCCCCTACTGCCCCCCGCCTCTCCCGCCTCTGCCGGCGGCCGGGGCCGCCGCCACGCCCACTCCCAGGTGGTCGAAATTCAGCATGGCGTTGAACAGCAGAAAGTAGCTGCCCTGCGTCTCATTGCGCCACATCGGGTTGTTGGCGAACAACAGCACGTGGCCTTTGCCGCGCGGAACGTCCACCACGGCGGCTTGATTGGCCAGCTCGGAGCCGCCCGCCAGCATGCCGGAAACCAGCAGGTCTTTCTCCTCGGCGAACCGCACCACCACGCGGGGCCTCAGCTCCGGCGGTAACGGAGCGCCGCGGCCACCACCTCCTCCTCCGAAGGCATCGCCCAAAGGCGCTTCCTCGGCCGGCTGGCCGGCGGCCCGTGGGGCCGGCGGAGAAGCCATCTCCAGGGGGCGTCCTTGTGGAGTATCGGGCTCGGTCAGGGTCCCGCGGCCGCTCGGACGGTTGGGGCCTGTGGTTGCGCCGCCGAATGCCGCTGCGCCTCCCCCGCCCGCGGCCGTCGCCGCCGCCCCGCGGCCTCCTCCGCCTCCTCCGCCACGGCCGCCGCCGAATCCGCCGAATCCGCCGCCGGCACTCACCGAAAACACGGGCGACTGGTTGAAGTACACGGCCAGCTTGTCCCCGTAGCCATACGCAATCGGGCTGCGCTTATCCGCCACCGCCGCGTTGATTACGCTGCCGCTCGCGCGCAACTGCGGCGTGCTGCTGATGGTAACGCCCTCGATGATGCCGTAATCGATGGGAATCGACGCGTTCCCCGTGATGGTGATGAAAAGGCCGCCCGCATCGATGAACCGGGCCACGTTCACCAGCCCCTCCAGCCCCATGCCGCCGCGCATGTCGTCGGTCGTGTCCGGAGAGCCGCCAATGTTCGGCGTAAGGTCGGTCTTCTTCCACGGCACCGGATCGCCGCGCATGGGCGTGCCGTTGACGATGCGCTGCGCGGTCCCCCCCACCGGGCCGAACAGAATCACGTCCCACTTGTCGCGGAGGTTGGCCGTGTCCCTCAACTTCTGGTCGGAAATGTAATCGTAGGGAATTTGCAGGCGGTCGAAAGCCACCCGAAACCAGCCTTCGTTCTGCGTGTTGGTCCAGGTGTGCACCAGCGCGATCCGCGGAGCCGCCAGCTCGTGCATCGCCACCTTGGGAACTTCCCCCACAGCATAGACGGCCGTCCCCAGAGCCGCCACCGGGCCCTCCAGCCGCGCGCGCAGGTCGCCCGGATTGCCCTCCGTCTTGATGATGAATGAGCCGGCGGCGAAACTGCGGTCCTCCGCCTTGAAGGCTTCTTCGGCAGCGAACATTTTGACGTCCTTCAGTTTGAACCGGAAGGTCGCCAGGGTGTTGTCCGCGTTGTGATTGATGAGGTACGCCGCGGGGCCCGGAGGGCGCCCCGCCGACCCCGCGATTTTGCCGGCGGGCCTGGCCCCATCCACCACCAGCGTCATGGACGCTTGCAGAATGTCGGGCTTGGTTACGCGCACCGTGGTGATGTTGTGCAGCGGGCCCAGGGTCCATCCCGTGTCGTCGTACGGCGGCGGATCGTTGACGTTGTAGTACTGCGTGTCGAGCAGCATGTCCGCCATGCGGCTGTAAGGCTGGTCCATGCGCACCACGTAGCTGCCGGCGGCAAACTTCTGCTTCGTTCCATCCTGCCCCACCGCAACTTCCGTGTCGCTCGCCAGACGCTCGACCTCGACGCCCTGCATGCGCAGCAGGTTGACCACCTCCGCGCACTCCGCGGGACGGGGATCGTCGCCGGGAATGACCCACGCCGCCGGTCCTTCGTTCTTGGCCTTGTCCACGCTCCGCTTGCTCTTCAGATAAAAGTTCCCGAGGAACTCCTGGCGATTGGCCGCTACGTTGTTCATGGAGAACAGCAGAGCGCTCTGCTGCAGATTGATGTTGTTGCGGAGCGACCAGTTCACCCGCGGCAGCGGCGGATTGGGACGGTACCAGGTCCGGCTGGTGGCATTTCCCGGCACGGTGCGCTCGCCGGTATCCGCGCCAAAGCCGCCAAACGTTTCGTAGAACCGTCCGATGGAGTTGTGCCCATTGGCCACGTAGAACATGTAGTTCGGCGCCCATCCGTCGTAGTAGCCGTGGGTCCACACGCCCGGCACGCCGCGCTTGGTCATCTCCTCGATTTCCAGGTACGCCATCTTCTGCCACTCGTCGATCACCAGCGGGTCCAGCCATGCATTGTATGGGCCCATGCCGGTGGATACGTAGAGAAATGGCTGCGATTCGTGCAGATCGTGCAGCACCGTGGGGTGGTACTCGAGGAACGCGCTCATCATGGTCCGGCTCAGCGCCAGCGCCATGCCCAACCCATCCCGATTGTTGTCGTGCGCCACGTACCTGCCCCAGTAGATCTGGGTGGGCGCCGTCTTGCCCGGGTTGGCCTTCCGGTAGTTGTACACGTCCACCGCGCGGTCGCGGCCATCGGCTTCCGACACCGGCGTGATCAGCACGATCGAATTCTTGCGGATGTTCTGAACCAGCGGCGACTCCTCCACCGCCAGCCGGTACGCCAGTTCCATCAGCATTTCGGGCGAGCCGGTCTCGGGCGAATGGATGCTGCCCGAGGCCCAATAGAACGGCAACGCTTCGGCGATCAGTTGGTTCGCCTCCGGCTGCGGCGTCCGGCGCGGGTCCGCCAGCCGGGCGGTGAGTTCTTTGTAATGGTCCAGTTTGGCCATGTTGCCCTCGTCCGAAACCGCCACCAGGATGATCTCGCGGCCTTCTTCCGAGTGGCCGATGGTAAACACCTTGACCCGCTTCGAGGCCTTCTCCAGCTCCCGCATGTAGCGGTAGATGTCCTTGGTATAAGTGAGCTTGTTGGGCGTGCCGATGGCGTACCCCAGCACCTTCTCCGGCGTAGGCACGCTATCGGAAGCGGGCAGGTGGTCCACCAGCTCCGTCAGGAAAAACGGCTCGGTGGTGTACTGGCGGATCTTGCCTGTGTACCCGTCATCATTTTTCTGTGGCGCGGCGGCCGGAACCGTTGCCGGCGCTTTGGCGGGTTTCTTGTCGGGGCCAGAGGGCGCCCCGAAAGCGTCAGGGCAATAAAGCAGCAAATCGCGATTCTACGCATGATCTCGATCATCACATAGAATCAGGGCCCCGGGGGTCAGGGGCCGGGGCGGATTCGATTCTTGCTCGCGTTCTGAACGCTGAAAGCTTCGCTCTACCTCACCGACACCGTCACGCCATTCTGGCTGATGTTCGAGCCGATGTACACCTGAATCGACAGCGGGCCCGACGGCGCATTAGCTGGGATCTGCACGTTGAGCTGCATCAACCCCGCTGCCATGCCCGGCGCTTCCCCGGCGTAAGTCCAGAGAGCCGGGGAGCCGTTGATCAGCACCGAGATCGGCAGCAGCGGCGCCGGCGTCACCTGCGGAGGCGGCAAGGTCCCGGTGGTAATCGCGCCCGTGACTCCCGGCGGGCTGGTCTGGCCCTCGCCCGTCATGAACACCATTACGATGCTGCCCTTGGCCGCAGGATTGCCCGGCCCGTTCACGCTATAGTCCTGGTTCAGGATGGCCCCCGGCCCGCTGCCCTGCGAGTTCTGCGTGAACAGCCCCGGGGCCGTGGTCACCGAGTTCAACTGGTACGCGTTGGAAGTCTGCCCCACGTACTTGACCCACACCGCCGGGCTGGCGATGGGCGCCATCTCATACGGCACTATCGCCGATATCTGTGTGGCGCTGGCGTAAATCATGGGAGCGAGGATGCCGTTGAACAGCACCTGCACGCCGCCGATGGTGGTCGCCAACTTGCCGGTGGTCGGGTCCACGGTCGCGTATGCCGCGGTGGCCGGTCCCATGGCCGTGCCAAAGATGGTAACAATCTCGCCTGGGGAAACCGCGCCCGAGATGAAGCTCGCAGCGTTCACCACGCTATTGATGGTGGGCAGCGGCGCCGTCACCGTCAGGGTCACGGTTATACTGGTCGAGCCGGTAGCGCTGCCCGTGCCGCTCACCAGGATGGTCCCGGTATACGAGCCCGCGCCCAGGGTCCCTGGATTCGCCGTCACCGTCAGTGCGGCCGTCCCCGTGGTGGGCGTGGTCCCGCTCGTGGGCGATACCGAAAGCCAGTTGCTCCCACTCGTGACCTGCGCCGAAAAGGCCAGGCTCAGCCCGCCGCCGGAAACATTCACCGTCCCCGGTGTCGGGCTCGTGCCGCCCGCCTGGTACGCAAACGACAGCGTCGCCGGTGTGGCCGTTACCGTCGGCGCCGCTTGCACCGTGAGGGTGACCGGAACGGTTACCACCGTCCCGCCGTTCGGCGTGATGGTGATGGTGGCGTTGTAAGTTCCAGCCGCAAGGTTGATCGGAGTCACTAGGCTGATCGTGAATCCGGGATTGTTCATCGGCGTGTTCACCGAGGTGCCATTGGAAACACCCGCCGAAAGCCAGGGGACGCTGCTCGAGATCGTGAACGCGACCACCGACGATCCCGGTGCGCTCACCACCTGCAGCGTCTGAGCTGGGGACGCGCTTCCGCCCACCTGGTAAGTGAAAGTCAAGGATGGTGTCCCCGCCACGCCGTTGGCGGTGACCGTGACATTGCCGGTGTTACCGGTGCTCGTCGAGCTGCTTACCACCAGGGTCACCGTAATCGTCTGCTGGACGCCGTTGGCCACCAGCGTGATGGTGCCGTAGTAGGTATTCGCCGTCAGGCCCGACTGGTTCACCGAAACCGCGAGGCTCGGGTTGGAGCTGGTGTTCAGGCTGCCCGAAGGCGAGATGCCCAGCCAGTTGCCGGTGCTGGTCGCGCTCGCCGTATAGGTCGTATAGCTCGAAGCGCTCACATACAACGTTTGAGCGCTCGGGGCAGTGCCGTTCTGTGTTGCGCTGAAGGTCATTGACGAAGGAGGGTTCAGAGTCAGGCTGCCGCCGCCGGTCGCCGTGCTCCCGCTCACCGTCAGCACCACCGGAACATTCACGGGACTATTGGCCGCGCCGGTTGCGTTCACCGTCACACTCCCGGTGTAAACCCCGTTCGCCAGAGACGACAGGTTATTGACCCCCACCGTGATCACGGCGCCCGTGGTCGAGTTGCTCGGCGTGCTAACGCTCAGCCACGTCTGCGATGAGGTCACAGTCAACGGCATGGCGGAGTTATCGCTGGCGAGCAGGTACACGGGCGAAGAAGGCGTCGCGCCGGCAGGCGTGTAGGCGAAGTAGAGCGATCCCGGACTGGCCACCAGCACCGGGCTGGCGGTCACCAGGAAACTGACCGACACAACCGTTGCGTTGCCGCTGGCGGGAGTCACCGTCACCGTGGCCGTGTAGGTGCCCACCCCAAGCCCCGCGGGGCTGGCAGTCACCATGATCGTCCCTGGCGCAGATCCAGTGCTGTTGGGCGTGACCGTCAGCCAGGAGATAGTCTGGTCGCTGGGGTAGGTTGGAGTCCCGACCGAGAACGTCCCCGTTCCCGTAACCACGATGTTTTGCGCTAGCGGGCCACTCGAGTTGGTCTGGTAAGCGAACGCCAGTGACGTTGGCGTCACTGTTCCCGACGTTGTGACTCCGCCGGAGCCCACCACGAAGGTGACCGGGATCGTCTGACTCACCTGGGTGCCGCCGGTCGGTGTGAAGTACACCACCAGGCTCCCGGAGTAAGTGGCTGCCGAAAGGCCGTAAGGGTTCCCGTACACAATCACGGAGGCGGTGGTAGTGGTGGTGGTGGTAACAGCGCTAACGGACAGGCCGGAACCGCCAATGCTTGGATTACTGAAGACGCCGGCCGTGGAGCTGGTCAAGCTGACGGTCGTTTGCTGCTGGACCCCGCCCACCGCGGCCGTTATGGTCGCGGGGTTCGGCGACCACGTAATTCCGCTCGTCGATCCGCCATTCACCACCAGATTGACGGTGATCAGGACCGTGGACGTATCCGAGGCCGTCACCGACACATAGCCGGTGTAGGTCCCAGTGGACAGCGAGTTAAACGTCGGTCCAGGTGAAAGTATGATCCCGGAACTGAGATAGACCCCGGTAGAGGTAGTCTGGTAGTTCGCATCCAACCAAGTGTTGGCGCTGCTCACCGTGTCCGAGTATGTGGTGGCGCCGGTCGTGCTCGTCAGCGCTACTGTCGTTGCTGGGTACAGCCCGCTTCCCGTGGTGTAGGTCCACGAGACGGGGTTGGGGTTGGCCGTCAGGTTCCCGTTTCCCCCACCCGTCCCCACGTAAAAGGAGACGCTAATCGTCGTTGACGGCCCCGACCCGCCGCTAGGCGCGATTACAACCGAGCCATAATATGTGCCGGTTGACAACGTCAACCCATTGGGCGCCGAGATCGTCAGGATCGCGAAATTGCTGGCGAGCACCGTGTAGGTGTTTGCCGACGCCGTCAGCCAAGCGCCGCCTGAGGTCGTCGTAGGCGTGGGGATGTAGAACGCAACCTGATTGCCGGTGTTGTTGGTCAGAGTGACCTGAGCCGAGGTGCTCGATCCTGACGCCGCGCTCAAGGTCACGGAAGTCGTGCTCGGAGTAAGCGTGCCGCCGCCCGACGAGCCGAAGGTGAAGGAGACGGAGATGGTGCCGGTTATGCCCGAAGGGGTTGTCGAATTCAGCGTAACCGTGGCGGTGTACGAGGTGCCCGGCACCATTCCCGCGGTGTTGACAACGGAAAGGTACAGGGTCGTCGGCGTGGTCAACCCTCCGGCAACGCTCAGCCAGCCATAGGAAGGATTGGGCGCGTTGTCGTACACCGTCCCTGTCGTGAACGCGACGTTGCTCCCATCCGACATAAGGACGGAGACTTGCGCCGGCACGGTCCCGAGCGAAACCGAGGCGCTCGAACCGCCGTTCAGAACGAAAGTCTGTGCGCGTCCGGTTGCCACCATGAGCAACGCGGTCGCGAGAAAGAGAACGGTCCTCTTGAAATACGTGTGTGCGGCGTCCATAACTTTTTCCTCAACCAGATTGATGATACACCATCATCAACCCGAATAACAGATTTAACTCTCTGTTTATATTGGGATACGGACGCGGCTACCCTCTATCATACCGCTATTTCAAGATCCGGAAAAGATTGCTGTAGTCATCTGTCCACAATCGCACGGTTCGCTGCGACCCGATTTCCGTCGAATTCCTCAGTTCCTCGCCCTGGAAACCGCTGGCCGGGGAGGTCATGAGCACCCAGGTGGCGCCGAAAACATCCTGCGTATCGTCGTCGTCGGTGTCCACCACGCGCGCCATTTTCCCGGTCGCGCGGGTCTCCCCCGCCAGCACCGGCTGCAAGTCCAGATAGCGGTTGGAGATGTGCACCGCCAGCACGCCGTCCGGCCGCAGGTGCCGGAAATACAGTTGCATGGCCTCGAGCGTCAGCAGATGCACGGGGATGGAGTCGCTGGAGAACGCGTCCACCGCCAGAACATCGAAGTTTTCCGGAGGCTCGCGCTCCAGCGACAACCGCGCATCGCCCATGGCTACATCCACTTTGGCCTTGCAATCGCCCAGGAAACTGAATTCCGTGTGCGCCAGCCGCAGCACTAGCGGGTTGATCTCGTAAAAGCGGTAATAATCTCCCGGCCGCCCGTACGCCGCCAGGGTCCCCGTGCCCAGCCCGATCACGCCCACCCGGATCGCCCTGGCCTTCTCTTTTTCCCGGATGGCCAGCCCCACCCCGGTGTCCGGACCGTAGTACGTGGTGGGCAGATCGCGGCGCGCCGGATTCAGAAACTGTTCGCCGTGGTTGATGGTGCCGTGGGTCAGGGTCCGGGTGGCATCCAGTTGGGTGGCCGGGCCGCTGTCGCGCACCCGCAACGCGCCATAGAAATTGCGGACCAGCTCGCGCGACCCGCGCACCGAATCCCGGATCTGCAAGCCCACGAATACCGCCAGCGCCACCGTCAGCACCGCCGCCACCATGGGCGCCGGCTGCCGCCAGCGCTGAAACCATTTCAGCTCCGCGTCCTGCCGCAGCACCCACACCACCAGCACCGCGCAGGCCACCAGGCCCAGCGGCATCTCGTAGATGGCGTTGAACAGGTGCGGCGCCACCAGGCCCACCAGAATTCCGCCCAGCGCGCCGCCCGCCGCAATCATCAGGTAGAAATGCGTGAGATAGCGCGGATCGGGCTTCAGCCGCGCCAACTCGCCGTGACACACCATGCAGCAAGTGAAGAGGCCCATCGTAAACAGCGGCACCATCACCCGGATGGGAACGCTGCCGGTCGAATCCACGCTCAGCGCGTATGCCATGGACCCCAGCGCCACCGCCAGAAGCTGGAGATAGGGATTGCGCCGGTACCAGCCGCTGCCTTCAAAGCACAGGATGAACGTCAGCAGGTAGATGCTCAGCGGCAGCACCCACAGGAACGGAATGGCCGCCACGTTCTGCGAAAGATGATTGGTGATGGCCAGCAGCAGCACCGAGGCCACCGCCGGCAGCGACAGCCACATCAAATACTTCTTCGCCGATGGCGCCACGATCTCCGCATCCGCCGCAGCAGCTTCCGCCCCTGGCCCCTGGCCCCCGGCCCCTGGCCCCCAAAACACGGCCGTCACCCCGCACAGCATCACAAACACGCCATACGCCGCCGACCACATCCAGGCCTGCTGGTGAGCCGTGAACACCGGCTCGAACAGCACCGGGTAGCTCAGCAGCGCGAACATCGAGCCGGCATTCGAGAGCGCGTACAGCCGGTACGGCATGGCGCCCTGGAACCGCCGGGCA
This sequence comes from Bryobacterales bacterium, assembly GCA_963768385.1. Taxonomy (GTDB): domain Bacteria; phylum Acidobacteriota; class Terriglobia; order Bryobacterales; family Bryobacteraceae; genus Fen-178. The sequence goes on along the minus strand of CAVYHQ010000004.1, from coordinate 273,561 downwards.
TACCACGCCTGTAGCAGCGGCCCGGTGGTGGACAGCAGAAAATACGGAAGCCCCACCGTCACCGCCAGCAACCCCAGGATCCGCAGCGTGGGATCTGCCCCGCCCAGTGGTTTCCACGAGGCGTCGGGGTACACCGGAAGCGCCAGCGCGCTCACCAGCAGCAGCCCGGCGTGAACCAGCATTTGCGTTCGCGGTTTCAGATAGCGAACCAGCGCGTGCGCATAGAGGTACCCCAGCAGCAGCGCCATCTGAAAAAACAGCAGGCACACGGTCCACACGGCAGCCGAGCCGCCGAACCACGGCAAAATGATCTTGGCGATGACCGGCTGGACCTGAAACAACAGGAAGGCGCTCACCACAATTGTCAGTGCGTATAAAATCATGATTCAGTCCACGTTCCCCGGCCCCTGGCCCCCAGCCCCCGGCCCCTACTTGTAGGCGGCCACTCCCGTGACCTTTTCTCCAATCACCAGCGCGTGAATGTGATCCGTGCCTTCGTACGTCTTGACGGTTTCCAGGTTGCAGAGGTGACGCATGATGGGGTACTCGTCGGTAATTCCGTTGGCCCCCAGTAAGTCCCGGCTCAAGCGAGCGCACTCCAGCGCCATCGCGACATTGTTCCGTTTCAGCATGGAAATCTGCGCCGGCTCGAGTTTTCCCTGGTCCTTCAGCCGTCCCGCGTGCACCGCCAGCAGTTGCGCTTTGGTGATCTCGGTGATCATCCAGGCCAGTTTTTCCTGCACGAGCTGATGCGACGCGATGGGCCGCCCGTCAAACTGTTTCCGTTCGAGCGCATAGGCCCGCGCCGTCTCGTAGCAGTCCATGGCCGCGCCCGTGGCGCCCCAGCCGATCCCGTACCGGGCTTGCGAAAGGCACGCCAGCGCGGCCTTCAACCCCTTGGCCCCCGGCAGCCGGTCGCGCTCACTCACGCGGCAGTCCTGAAACGAAAGGCTGGAGGTCACCGACGCCCGCATCGACCATTTGCCGTGAATGTCGGAGGTGGTATACCCTTTGGCGCCGCGCTCCACCAGAAACCCGCCGATGCCCGCTTCCGTGCGCGCCCACACCACGGCCACGTCCGCCATGGTTCCGTTGGTGATCCAGGTCTTCTCGCCGTCGAGCACCCAGGCATCGCCGTCCCGCCGCGCGGTGGCGCGCATGCCCGCCGGGTTGGACCCGAAATCCGGCTCCGTCAGCCCGAAGCAGCCCACCGCCTGGCCGCTCTGCAAGCGCGGCAGCCACTTCCGTTTCTGCTCCTCCGACCCATACGTGAGGATGGGGTACATCACCAGCGCCCCCTGCACGGAAACGAAGCTTCGCACGCCCGAATCGGCGCGTTCCAGCTCCTGCATGACGAGCCCGTATTCCACGTTGCTCATCCCCGCGCACCCATAGCCTTCCAGGTTGGCGCCCAGGAACCCCAATTCCGTCATTTCGGGAATCAATTCGGAGGGAAACCGCGCCTCGCGGTAGCAGTCGCGAATCAGCGGCAGGATGCGCTCATCGGCAAACCGCCGGGCCGTCTGCCGCACCAGCAACTCCTCTTCGCTGAACAGGGAGTCGACGCAGAAATAGTCCACGCCTCGAAACGCCATTTTCGTAATCTTCTATTTGAACACGGATGGGCGAGGCACGGCTGCGCCGGCAATTTGAATTCACATCACGGATACAGCCCGCGAAGTTTGACCGCTTCCGCTACCCGTCCGACCCCCAGCATGTTGGCCGCGAGCCGCATGTTCACCTTGCGATCGGTGTGAATCTTGAATACCTCGCCGAACGAGGTCTTCATCACGCGCTCCAGCCGGTTGTAGACATCCTGGGCGTCCCAGAACAGGTGCTGCTCGTCCTGCACCCACTCGAAGTACGATACGGTCACGCCACCCGCGTTGCACAGAATGTCGGGAATCAGGAACACGCCCTTCTGATCCAGAATGCGGTCCGCCTCCGGCGTCACCGGCCCGTTGGCCGCTTCCGCCACGATGCGCGTGCGAATGGTGTGCGCATTGGCCTCGGTGATGGTGTTCTCGAGCGCCGCCGGGATGAGGATTTCGCACTCCAGGCTCAGCAGCTCCTCGGGCATGATCTCCTCCGCGGCCGGGAAGCCTTTCAAGCTGCCCGTGCGCTCCTTGTGCATGATCAGCTTGGGGATGTCCAGCCCGTGACGGTTGAAGAGGGCGATCCGCGAATTGCTGGCGCCGATGACCACGGCCTGCGCGCTGTCCAATAAATGCGCCGCGATCGACCCGGCGTTGCCGAATCCCTGCACCACTACGCGCGCGCCCTTGATTGGAACACCGAGTTCGTCGCCACTGCTGAGCAGGGTGTAGTACACGCCGCGGCCGGTGGCTTCGTTGCGGCCCAGCGATCCGCCCAGGCTGATCGGCTTGCCTGTCACCACGCCCGGAACCGGATAGCCCTTGGTCATGCTATAGGTGTCCATGATCCACGCCATGATTTGCGGCGTGGTATAGACGTCCGGCGCAGGAATATCCTGTTCCGGTCCGATCAGCGGCAGGATGGCGCTGGCATAGCGGCGGGTCAGCCGCTCGATCTCGCCAATCGACATCTCTTTCGGGTTGCAGGTGACGCCGCCCTTGCCGCCGCCGAACGGAATATTCACTACCGCGCATTTCCACGTCATCCAGGTGGCCAGTGCCTTCACTTCGTCCACGGTGACGTTGGGATGGAAGCGGATACCGCCCTTGGCCGGACCGCGCGTGGTGCTGTGCTGCACGCGGTATCCCTCGAACCGGACGATGTGCCCATTGTCCATCCGGACCGGCACGCTCACACAAAGTATGCGTTCCGGATACTTGATCATTGCCCGCACGTTGTCTTCGAGCTCCAGCGCGTCCGCCGCCAGATCGAAGTTCTCGAGTGCGACCTCGTATGCGTTCTTCTCAATAGTTGGGGTTGCTAACATAGCCGAACCTCTTTCAGAGTTTTCAGATTTGGAAAAGTCTCTACAATCGGCATCATAATTCCTGGCACACACCACGTCAATGGAGTGCTGGCTGCGCCACTACATCAGATAACGTTGTGAGAATCGCCCGCCTCGCCCCACTATCTTCCTGTCAACGATATGCGCGGAGTAGTGTTTCTTGCGGTTTGCGGGTCAGAGAGGAGACCGCAGGGGACCTATTCCGCCACAACGCGCTCCGGCCAGAGGCTCGGCAAGGAGCGGTTCCTGGGTTGACAGGCGAGCGGGATTACCGCACGCACCGGGCGGGATCCCGGGAAAATTCAGGCTGAAGAGTTGAATCGGACTGGCCGCCGGGACGCTCCCCTTGGCGCCATACCACCTGCTGGAATTGGTGGAAAGAGCAAAGGCCTCCACAACCCGTGGAACCAGGTCCTCGCGGAAGCGCAGAATCATGAGGTGTGCCGAGTCGGAAGCCCCATTCGGAGGGCTTCCACCACATTGCGTGGTCCAGTCGAGTTGCTGCCAATTGGCGAAGAGTTCCAGCACCCTTTGCCCCCGCGGCGAAGAGGATTGCGGGAAATTGCGTTGCCAGTACCAGCCGCCATCAGTGGCTGGGTCGATCCAATGGCCCGAAAAGATGGCGGTGAGATTGGTAAACGATTTAAACCCGTCCTGCCAGGTTGCATCGCTCCCGTTCCACATCTCGTCGGCGCTGTTGGAGGCGGGGGCGGCGCCCAGCCCAAAGGCGTCGGGACCCCAGCAGCTATTGGGGCCGCCGGTTCCCCGGCACACGCGGTTACTCGGGGCGTTCGGATCGTAGGAGAAGTCGGCTTGGTCGGAAAGGTAGGAATGCGTGGTGATCCAGCATTCGTAGTCGGGATGAGCGTCGTGAATGCTCTTGGCCCAGTTCAGAACCTCCGACTTGGGAAAGAACTCCAACCCGATCATCAGGATTCGCCGGTTCCCGATGTGCATGGTGGTGTATGTGTTGGCGCCAGTGGAATTGTAGGATCCACCCCAATACGCCATGTCTTCCGAGCCAGCCAGGGACATGCCGGAACCGAGCACCGAAGCCAGCGCACGGGCGCTGAACGGATTGTTCCCCGTCCATACCCCATCGAGGTGCGCATCGTCGCGAGAAAAGCCGGCATTGCACCCGTTTACCCAGTCGTGGTTGCCAGGCGTCAACTGCTTATGGATACCAGCCGCGTCCAGACGGCTCCAGGCCTTGGCTGCAACCAAGCCCTGATTGCCATATGCAGGATCGGCGGAGTTCACGCAGTCGCCCACGCCGATGGCCGCCTTGATACCGAGCGGCACTCCATTCACCGGCAGGTTGCGATTCTCGGCAATCCAGCTCATCAGATTGTCGTAGCCGGCGGGCTGATTGAAACAAACCGAAGCGGCGGCCATATACTGCGGATCGGGCACCACAACCACGCTCCACGGTGCCGCAGTTCGGGCCAGGGACCTGCTCCGGGTGGCGAGAGCTAAGGCGCCGGCACCGGTGGTTGCCCGCATGAACCCACGGCGCGTGAATTGAGCGGAAAGCTGCTGTCGAGGAGCCGGAGGGAGCCCACGGCCAGCCGGAAGGACTTCATGGGTAAACCATGTCCTCATTCAAGAAGCATGATATCACTACACTAATACCGGCGTCAAGCGGCCTAAAACCCCAAAGTCCTTTGATTTCAGACGCGGGATAACTCAGGACACTAGTCTTCGGCCTCTCTCACCCTGACAAAAGCGGCGGCCTTAGCCGGGTCCATCAATTTGCGGCCGGACGCCAACAGGCGATAGAAGTTCTTCAGCTTGCGTACGCACCTTGGTTCCTCCACGGTAACCGCGATTTCGCGGCGGAAATCCAGATTCAGCGCCGTCAGCGCCATGCTCCCGATGGCCGCGATGCGCCCGTCGACAATTGTGAGTTTGCCGTGCGCCAGCAGGCCGCCGAGATTCCCCTGGCCGAGCACCTGCACGTCCACGCCCTGCGCCTTCTTGGAATTCAGCAGCGCCTGAATCGCGGGATCGTCCAGCTTATGGTCGATGATGTGAATCGAGCGCTTCGCGCTCTCCAGCAGCGCGGTGAATTGGGCGCGCGCGCGTTCCGGACCGACGATCAGGCGCGGATTGACGGGAGAGGAAAGCGTCGAATGCGGCGCCAGCCAGTCCACGTCGAACAATTCACGCAGGCCGGCGACCACGCCTGGGTCGTGGGTCAACAGGATGAAGTCGCAGGTGGCTCCGAAGCATTTGGCCGTCAGGTTGAGCGAGGTAATCAAAGCGGGGCCATCGTCGGCCAGGAAATATTTGGCGTGATACTTCACCACCGGGTCCGAATACGGATGGACCTTGGCGCCCATGCTTTCCAGATACGAGCCCAACGCTTTGAGCCTTTTTTCCCAACCGCGGGCCCGGGGCGTCATCAGGAAGCGGACGTCCACTTTGCGGTTCACTGCCTCGCCGATGGCGTCCAGCACGGCGACGTTGGCGCAGCGAAACACCGAGATCAGCAATCGCTCGCGCGCGGACCGGATGACCTGAAGCACGGCTTCGCGCCGTTGCCTCATCGCCAGAATCACTTGGTCCCGTTCTTGAGCGACGACGCAAGGCGAGTTTATCATGCCAAAGTCCGATCTCCTCAGATTGTAAGGTATATTCATTGTAGACATGTCCTTTCAGTGCCCCGATGCGGCGGAAGAGCGGAGACTCCGCGAACTCCTGCACCGGCAGGACAAGAGCCGCGGTTTCCTGGTGGCGTTCGAAGGACCCGATGGCTCCGGGAAGACCACGCAGCGCAAGTTGTTCAAGGCCTGGATGCGCAGCGTCGGGCACGAGTGTGTGACTTATAAGTGGAACTCCTCGCCGCTGATCTCGCCCATCTTGAAAGCGCGGAAGCTGGCGCATTCCCTAAGCCCTGAGGAGTATTGCATTCTGAGCGCGGCGGCATTCCGGCACCAGTTGAATACCGAGATCCTCCCCGCGCTTTGGTCCGGCAAGGTCGTGGTGGCCGACCAGTTCCTGTACACGGCGGTGGCGCGCGACTCGGCGCGTGGGCTCGATTTGAACTGGGTGTTGAACGCTTACCTGCCGCTCTTCTGGCCCGACCAGGTCTTCTACTTTGCGCTGTCCGCCGAGGCTGCTGCCAAGCGCGGCCGGGCCAAGATACCGCGCTTTTACGCGGCTGGGCAGGACGTAACGAATATCGCGGACCCGAAAAAGAGTCACCTCCAGTTCCTGGGCCGCGTGATCCAGGAGTACGAAGCTCTATCCACGATCTTTCAGTTTCTGAAGGTGGATGCGCGGCAATCGATTTGGGAGCAGCATCGCGAAATCCGGCAGATGTTCATGACGGCCAAACGCAGGCCCTGGGCCGAGTGGAACATCGACGCGGTGCTGGAGTGGCTAAGTGCCAGGGTGGGAACCCGGAATGGCGAAACCGGGAAAGAAAAACAGTAAGAAAGATCGCAGGAAGAGCGCTGAGGACACCGAGCCTCGCGGACGCCTGATCGCGCTGGATGGAACGAATGGCGTGATGCTGCGCTCCAAAGCCAAGCGTCTGGCCCGCCTGTGCTGCGGCGTGGCCGACCCAGCCTGGAGCCTCTGGGATGCTTCCAACACGTTCTACGAATTGCGCATGGCCAAGGCCAAGAACCTCACGCCGACCCCCAGAGTGTTGATGCTCTTGTACGCCTCCGACCTGCTGTTCCGCCTACGCTGGCAGATTGAGCCCACGCTGAAGGAAGGGCGCGCCGTGGTGGCCGCGCCCTACGTGGAAAGCGCCATGGCATTCGGTGCCGCCGCCTGTCTGCCCAAGGAGTGGATGAAGGACTTGTTCAGCTTCGCCCCCAAACCGGCGGCCTCGTTTCGTTTGAAAGAAAAGAAGAAGAGCAGGGAAAAGAGAAAGGACGGTGACGGGGAGCCAGGCTTCGTGGAGTTCTTCTGCACGAGCCTCGCCGAGCATTACCCAGGCTGGGAGATCGCCGAGGTGCGCCGCCAAATGCTGAAATACCTGAAGAATCTGGAAGATCTGGATCGGATCCACGAGTTCGACAACAAACCCAACACCGTTAAACGTGCGCTCACACCCGCTGGCTAGCCTGAGCGTCAGTGAATCGGCAACTGTACCGGCGGCGCCGATATCCCGCCGATGCTGATGACCAGCGGCGCGAACGAAGGCAGGTTCGCGGGAACCTGAACGTTCACCTGGTACAGCCCAACGAAGCCCGGAGTCAGCCCCGAGAACGATATCGGGGCATTGATGCCGCCAATGCTGGCGGTCGCCTGGTTCGGCGATGTGCGCTGAAGACTGGTGGCCGATGCCAGTTGCCCGTCAACCATGGCGCCGCTTACCGGCCCCAGCCCGGTGGCGTAGACGACCACCGTTTCATTCGCAGTTGCGGGGCTGGTGGCCGTCACCGCGCTGCCGTCGGCGTGAGTAATCGCGAAAACGCCCGGAGAATAGGTGCTCACGGTGGCATCCTGAACATTGCTGGGTGCGCCGTTCACGATCATGCCGAACGTCGCGAACCCGGTGGCCTCCCAAGGCGCTTGCACATTGAACTGGCTAGGCGAGGCGTAGAACACCGGGGCGGCATAGCCGTTGATGTAGACCGTGGTGTTGGCGCCGCTTCCCAGGTTCGAGCCAAAAATGCTCGCCAGTCCGCCCGCGGCGGCAGGGGGCACGAAAGAGGCTGCGTTGACCACGCCGCCATCGGCCAGCGTCGGATAGCTGGAGGGCAACTGATAGCCATCAGCCGCGATGTCACTGAGAACGAACTGGGTCCGCTGCGCGGGAAAAGACTGCACAAACGCTACCGCGGCGTCGAAACAATCGTTGGAGCAGGGCAGAAGGTAGCCCGAATTCAGGTAAAGCTTGTTGGGGTCGGCGTAAGCCGCCTGCTGAATCTGGTTGTACTCGCGCGTGGCTTCCTGTTGCATCCAGCCGCCATCGCCTCCCGCCAGCATGGCGGCCTTGACGATCGCTTCGAAGTAGCACTTTTCGTAATCGGGAATCGCCATCAGCCGCCCCATCAGCACGTTTTGGTACGCGTTTCGCAGCACCGGCCGGTCGATCCAATCGAACGCGTTGTCTTTATCCCACGGGATGAACTGCGACAACTGCTTGTTGACGAACCGGTAGAAGTGAAAGTTGTTCATCCCGAATGCGTCGCCCAGAATACAGTCGAAATCCGCTACGTACGTTTCCACAGCTATGTGCGTGAGGAAGAGCTTGAGGTCGAGATAAGGCGCCATCGCCGAAAGGAAAGTGGCATCCGGCTCCTGATTGATGGTCCGGATAATCCCCTCCAACGTCACGGTGTCGGGCGCATTGACATGAGTCTCGGGGTCGAACGGCGCTGGAAGGGTGGCCGACGCATACACCGAAAGATCGGGGCCGAGGTATTCAAAATGGTAGCCGCCGCCGACGATGCCCGCCCAGTCGCCCGGGACGTAATTGTATTCGTAGCCGGTGTTCTCGTTGAAGACGCGTGTCAGAAAAGCGGTGTCCGGAGCCTCGACCAGCAGGTAGACGCCGATGTACTCCCCATTCACGTAAAAGGTCGAATGAACCTCACGTGAACATGGGATGCCCATACGGGCGAACAACAGAAAGGACAGCCGCTCGTGAAGCATGCTTGCGTCCTGGGTATTGGGCTTCAGGTCGAGCGAGGGCAGACCCAGGAAAGTCTGGCCCTTGACGTTGGCATCGAAGCTCAGGTGCAAACCCGGTTTGATTGGGCTGCGGCTGCCGTGGCCGCGGTTATGCATCTGGAAATTGCCGACCGAGGCGGTCAGACCGCCGGCGCCCTTCCACTGCAAGGTGGTGACATTGAATGGCGTATCGAGCTTGTACGCCGCCTTCAGCGCCTGCCAATCGGCGGCCAGCATGGTAATGCGGACCTCATGAAGAACGCTGCCGTCGAACAGGTCGTTCGCCGTCGGGGTCTGGGCCAGCGCGGCCACCCGCGCTCCGAACAACGCGACCAACAAGAGCTGTTTTTGGATTGCCATCGCAATCCCTCCTACATTCTCAGCCCGAGCTCGATCCGTTCCGTGCCGGCCATCGTTGCCAAATCTGAAACCCACGCTACGCGGAGCTATTCCGGGTTGCGCGGCAAACGCCCGCCTTCCCATCGATGTTCCGGATCAGGGTAGAACGTGAGGCCTCCGTGCTGGTGGAAGCTGTTGGAGGCGTACACCAGCCAGCCGCCCGGCACTCCGACGCGCAAGACGGTCAGCCCTTTGTTGGACTCTATTGGCTCCCAGTCGATGAATTGCCGTTCTTCGTTCCGCAACGCCGCAGTTCCCACGTGACCTCCCATCTCGCCGTCAGGCTTGAATCGTCACCCGATCATATCATGAACGTCGGATTCCCGGGGAGGCAGGAATCCGCTTCCAATCTGGCCGTGCGTGTGCTATAAGTTATTGACAGAACTCATACATATATGGAGGCCAGTCCCGTGGAAGGGCTCTTGCGCGGATTCCTCACCCTCCTCATTTCCAGCGCTCTGTTTGGCGCCGAGCACTACGGTTACGTCCGCTCCGGTAACAAGGCCATCCCCGGCGCTACCGTCACCGCATCGCTGGATAAGTGGAAGCTAGTGACCACCACCGATGAGAGTGGCATGTATGTTTTCGATATTCCCGAGTGGGGCAAGTGGGTGTTTCAAGCCGAGATGTTCGGCTTTGCGCCGGCCCGCGAAGAACGGACCCTGATGGGCGCGGCCTCGGTCCTGGATTTCGACCTGGAACTACAGGCTGGGGGCGTTGCCGAAACCCCGGCCACGGCGCCCGCCGCCGGATTCCAGACGGTGGATGTGAAGGAGCAGGATGACAGCCAAGCGCAGATCGAACAGCAAATGGAAGCAGCCACCGCTCCTCCCACCACCCAGCCCATGGGCGGCTCCGACCTCAACGAAGCCTTCCTGGTGAACGGAAGCCTCAGCGGCGGGCTGCAGTCCGTCCAGCAGCAGAACTTCTTCGACCAGTTGGACCAGGACCAGGCGGTCGCCACGAAACCGAAGAAGGCGAAAGGCGCCCTCGCGCCCGGCGAAAAACGCGCCAAACATGCCGCCAAGAAGGCAAAGAAGAAAAAGAAGTCGCTGAGCGAAACCGTAAACAGTTTCGGCGCCACCAAGCGGGAGAACCAGATTAGAGGCAACGTCCTGTACACCTTCCGCGACTCGGCATTCGATGCCAGTCCCTACTCACTCAGCGGCCAACCCCTGAACAAACCAGGCTACTCGCAGAGCCGTATTGGCGCTGCCGCCGGCGGCCCGCTTCCGGGCAGCCCCCAGACCATCTTCTTCCTCAGTTTCGCCGCCCTGCGCAGCGATACGCCCTACGCCAACTTCGATACCGTCCCCACCGCGGATCAGCGCGCCGGTAATTTTACAAAGCCCACGGTTGCCGGACCACTGGTGCTCTACGATCCCATCAGCCATCTGCCGCTCGCCGGCAATATCGTGCCGGCCAGCCGCATCGACAAGATCGCCACGCAGTTGCTGAATTACATCCCGCTACCCAACCTGCCCGGGGGCGTCCAGAATTACCAGATCACGACCGCGGTGCCCTTCAACACCACCGATTTCTCGGCCAAGCTCAGCCATACGCTGAACGACAAGAACCGCTTCAGCCTGAGCTTCGCTATGCAAAGCCGCAACGGAAAGCAGGCCCAACTCTACGGCTTTCAAGACAAGCTGGATGGGTTCGGCTGGCAATCCGAAGCTGGCTGGACGCATAACTTCGGGCCGCGCACCATCAACGCCTTTCACTGGGCGTTCAGCCGCAACCGCTCGAACTACGTCCCCTACTTCGCAAACGGTCCCAATGTGGCGGCCGCCATCGGTATTCAGGGCACTTCACCCGATCCCATCAACTACGGCCCGCCCAATCTCTCCTTCACCAACTTCGGCAACATGACGGATGGCACCCCGTTGATCAAGCGAGACCAGGCGTCCATGCTGCGCGATGCCGTGACCCTGGTGCGAGGGCTACATAACGTAACCTTCGGCGGCGAATACCGGCGCGTTCAAAGCAATCCCACCACGGATACTTACGGCCGCGGCCTGTACGTGTTCAGCGGCCTCCTGACCAGCGGATTCGACAACAACGAGCGCCTGCTGCCGGGCACCGGCTTTGATTTTGCGGATTTCATGTTCGGTTTTCCGAACCAGGCCAAGGTCCGATATGGAAGCTCCGCCAATTACTTCCGCTCGTCGGCGTCCAGCGCCTACGTGGTGGACGATTGGAAGGTCCGCTCCAACCTGTCCCTCAATCTGGGCCTGCGCTACGAGTATTTCTCGCCGTACACCGAGAAGTACGGCCGCATGTCCAACCTGGATCTGGCCTCCGGTATCACGGGTGCAGCGGTGGTCACCCCGGGACAAAGCGGGCCCTACACCGGCGGGTTCCCGCAGGCGCTGATCGATGGCGACCGCAAGAACCTTTCTCCACGAGGGGCGATTGCCTGGCGCCCCACCCCCAAGAGACACATCATCCTGCGCGCGGGATACAGCATCTTCTACAACGGCTCCATATACGGCGAACTGCCGGGCCATCTCGCGTCCCAGCCGCCATTTGCGCAAAGCAACTCGATCCTTGCCAGCCTCGACTATGCGCTGCGCCTGGCCACCGGTTTCACAAGTGCCAGCACCAAGCTGATCGACAACAGTTTTGCCGTTGACCGGTATTACAAGGACGGCTACGCGCAGACCTGGAATTTCGCCTTCGAGCAGAATCTCAGCAAGACTTGGGTGCTGGAACTCAGCTACATGGGCACCAAAGGCACGCGGCTCGACGTGCAGCGTGCGCCTAATCGCGCTCTTCCCGGATCGCCCTTGACGGCCGAGGACCGGCGTTTGATTGGCGACGCCGTCGGCTTTACCTACGAGACCTCCGACGGCAATTCGATATTTCACGCCGGGCAGGCGCGGCTCACCCGCAAACTGAGCAAGGGATTCTCCGTCCAGGCACTGTACACGTACTCCAAGTCGATCGACGATGCGTCCGTGCTGGGGGGCGGCGCCGCGGTAGTGGCGCAGAACTACAACAACCTGCGCGCCGAGCGCGGCCTTTCCACCTTCGATCAACGCCAGTCGTTCAATCTGGGTTTCACGGAGCAATCGCCGGTGGGGAAGAAAGTGCCACTCGCCAGTCCGGCTCTTACCGGCATCCTGCGTTCGTGGATCCTAGCGGGAAACATCGCCGCGCTGAGCGGGCTCCCCTACACGGCACGGGTTCTGGGGAACCTGTCGGATTCCGGGGGCAGCGGGAATTTCGGGGCCAGCCGCGCCGACGCCACGGGCCTCAGCGTCTCTGGCGGCAGCGGCTTCTTCAACAAGGCCGCATTCGCACCGCCGGCGCTGGGCGCGTTTGGCGACGCGGGACGCAACACCATTCCGGGGCCGTCGCGGTTTTCCATGAATCTCGCGCTCACGCGCTCCTTCCACGCGACCGAGCGCCATCACGTTGAAATCCGCATCGAGGCCGCAAACATCACCAATACGGCGATCTTCTCCAACTTCGGCACGGTTCTGAACGCCTTGAATTACGGCCTGGCCACCGTGGCGCAGCCGATGCGCACCTTCAGGGCTACTTTGCGCTACAAGTTTTGACCGGGAGATCCAGCATGTACAGGCTCGCAGCAATAGTCTTCCTGACGCTCTGCCTGGCCGGGCAGCAACAGGAGCTCACCACGTTTAAGACCACCACGAATCTGGTGGTGGTGGATGTCTTCGTTCGCGACAGGAACGGCAAGGTCATCGATAATCTGAAGAAAGAAGACTTCACAGTTCTGGAAAACGGCAAAGCGCAGGAGATCGCGGTGTTCGAGTTTCAACGCATCGCCGACGAAACCGCGCAACCGGCCGTCTCCGCGGCGGCCCCGCCTTCCGCTCCCGCTCCCGCCATGGCCACCCGAGCCAACGTCATCAATGTCCAAACGGCCGGCAAAGTTCAATACCAGGACAAGCGCCTGTTGGTGCTGTTCTTCGATTTCTCTTCCATGCAGCCCCAGGAACAGATCCGCGCGCAACAATCCGCGCTGAAGTTTCTGGCGGAGCAGATGACCCCGTCGGACATGGTGTCCATCATGACCCTCGGCGGCGCCGTTCAGGTGGCCCAGGATTTCACCTCCGACCGCGATCGCCTGACCCAGGTGATCAAGAGCTTCCACATCGGCGAAGCCAGCGAACTCGCCATTGAGGCGGATACCGGCGACCCCAACAGCGGGGAATATACCGGGGCCGCGTTCATCGCCGACGAAACCGAATTCAACATCTTCAACACGGACCGCAAGCTGGCGGGCCTGGAATCCGCGGTCCGCATGCTGGCCCCGCTGCCCGAGAAGAAAGCGCTGATCTACTTCTCCGCCGGCATCCCCAAGACGGGTGTCGAGAACCACTGCCAGCTCGAGTCCACGGTCAACGCCGCTATTCGCGCCAACGTCTCGTTCTACCCCATCGATGCGCGCGGCCTGGTGGCGCTGGTGCCGGGCGGAGACGCCAGCAAGGCTATCCCGCGCGGCACGCAGGTGTTCACCGGACAGGCCATCACCACGCAGAAGACCAAATTCAACGACCAGCAAGAAACCCTGTTCACGCTCGCCGACGACACCGGCGGCAAGGCGCTGCTGGATTCCAACGACCTCACTCTGGGCATCGAGCAGGCCCACGAAGACCTCGGCAGCTACTACGTGCTCGGGTATTACGATAACAATCCAGTGGCCGATGGCAAATTCCGCCGCGTGCAGGTCAGCGTGCCCAAGCAGTACCAGGCACAGCTTGACTACCGCAACGGGTATTTCGCAGCCATGGCATTCGACAAATCGACCTCCTCGGATAAGGAGCGGCAACTTCAGCAGGCGCTCCTCCTCGGCGACCCCGTGACGGATCTGCCACTGGCTCTGGAGATCAACTACTTCCGATTGGTGGGCGACCATTACTTTGTGCCGGTCGCGGTCAAGGTCGCCGGCAGCGGAATCGCCCTGTCGCGCCGCGGCGCCGGCGATACCACGGAACTCGACTTCGCCGGCCAGGTCACCGACGCTAAGGGGCAGATCAAGGGCAACGTGCGCGACACCATCAAAGTCAAAATGGGCGAGGGCGCCGCGCAGCTCGCCAGCAAGAACATCCAATACGACACGGGCTTTACGCTTTCGCCTGGCAAGTACCGCCTCAAGTTTCTGGCGCGCGAAAACCAGGGCGGCAAGATGGGCACTTTCGAGACCGACTTCGCCATTCCCAACCTGAATGCGGATCGGGAGGACCTGCGTGTCAGTTCGGTGGTCTGGAGCGGACAGCGCCAGCCCATCGCCGAGGCCATCGGCGCGGGCGCCAATCAGAAGTTGCTGGTCAACCATCCCCTGGTGTACGAAGGTCAGAAGCTGATTCCAAGCATCACCCGCGCCCTCACCAGTAAGCAGAACCTGTACGTCTATTTCGAAGTCTACGATCCCGCGCGGCAGGCAGACACCAAGAAGCCGCGTGTGGTGGCGGTGGTAAGCTTCTACCGCCAGGGCCGGAAAGCCTTCGAGTCGGCGCCGGTCGAGCTGAGCGCGCTCTCGACAACCCGCCAGGGCACGCTGCCGGTGCAGTTCCAGGTCCCACTGAGTACGCTGAAGCCGGGCCGGTACACGTGCCAGGTGGACGTGATCGACGAAATCGCGAAGAAGTTCGATTTCCTGCGAGCGCCGCTGGTGGTTCTGCCGTAGGGGCAATACGGTTCTGGTTCACTGGTTCACTCGAGGGCAGTTCAGCGATTCTTCCCGGATCGCCGTCCAGCCCGCGTGGCTGATTGGTTGTGCTATGGGCTGTTATCGACGGGAGCCGGTAGCGGGGCTAGGTGTTAGAAGCCCGAGCGGCGGTTAGCGTCGTGATAGCCGGACCGACTTCTCATCCCCAAGACCCCACTGTGCCGTCGCGGCAGTTTGTCGCAGCGTCCAGAGTCCCACGGCAACCCGCACCGTCCCTTTTCTTCGACTAGGCCAGGGAGTACAATTGCTGGACAGTATGCCTTCTTACTGGATCGTGGTATGTCCCGAACCGCAGGTCGCGGGCGGCCTTTGGGCAACGTGGTACCGGGAGAATTGTGTAGCGGTCGGTTGGGGTCCTCCCGATTACTCCCTGGAGGGCCCGACCGATAATAGGGGTTGGGGGTTTGCCAGAGACCGCCTCAAGAAGATGCAGGTAGGCGACAAGGTTATCCCGTTTCTGCTCAGGTGGAGGATCGGACCAGTAGGAACAGTCACACGGGTAGATGTCTCAGATTCCGAATGGTCGCCAACTGCCCCGGCGGGTGCCTATGGGGACCCGCAACCTTCGCTGGGACGGCGTATATCGGTGACATGGGCAAGTTCCGGGATGCCCTCAGGCGGCGAGGCAGCAATCGTTCCGGAGGCCCTCAGGTCGAGGGGGCCGCTGGCTAGGCACACGCTCGAAGAGTTATCCACGGAACAGTACGAGCGGTTGGTCTCTGCACTTGGAGACAGCGCCAATTGGGTGGATGTGCCTGTGGTCGCATCCACCGGTGTGGAGGCAAGAGAGTTGCCGGCGGCTCTAGTTGCGGAACTCTCTCTATTGGAACGTGACCTCCAAAAGTTCCTTTCCAGAAACCTGGGCACTATTGAACCTGGGCTGAAGCCGCACCCGGATTACCAGCTAGAAGAGTACTCAACGGACGTGGGACGCATCGATCTTCTCTGTCAGGACGCACGTGGCGATCTGGTCGTTATCGAGCTCAAGGCAGAATGCGCAGGCGACGATGCGGTTGGTCAGGTCCTTGGCTATATGGCTTGGGTCAAGGAAAACATTGGGAAGGACGTGAACACCCGCGGGATGATAATCTGCAAGGATGCCACGGCGCGAATTCTCAATGCCGCGAAACTCGTGCCTGGCTTGTCAATCCGGCGGTTTAGAATGTCGTTCTCCATCGAAGATACTGAGAAGCCATGACGAACGTGATCTGACAACGGGTGAAGGCTTCGCAAGCTCGTCGCACCGTCCCAACTCCGGCTCCAGGCCGGCGGCGATATCTTGTCAGGATAGCAGGAGAGACGGTCCTCGTCCCGCAGAAACCGGAAAACTGAAGGCGCCACCCGATTCCTGTTGACAAATCCCCTCCCGCCCAGCAAACTCCCCGCAAGTCCTCGTGTTCCCTTACGATTCCGGACCTGAGAGATGAGTAGCCCGGCTTAACCGAGCGCCGATTGGACCAGCTTTCGGGCGTCAACGCGCGGACAAGGCTTCCGGAACAAGGACGAGTCCCGGCGGCTACCGCAATGTGGATTTTCGGCGCTGCGTGGCGTAGGGTAGAAGTATGGCGTCAGTCGAGGAAGTGATTACCCAACTCAAGAGGCTGCGTCCGGAACAGGTGGACGAGGTGGCGCGGATCATCCATGACCTTTCACAAGCCGGGTGCGGGGAAGCGCCCCTGCACGCTGCCGTGCCGGCCCGTGTGGTGGATGAGGCCGTCCAGCATGGCTGGCCAGCGGAGTTATTCGCGGAGCTGATTGGGAGCCTGCCGGAACTGGAACGCTCCGCCCAGCCGCCCGTGGAAAACCGAGCCAGTTTGTGACGACCTGGCTGCTTGACACTGACATCGCAATCGAGTTGCTGCGCGGGCGCATTGTTCGGCGCCCTGCGTAGCCGGAAACCGCAAGAAAGCTCTGTCGTATGCCGGCAGTTTTGCTCCGTGTTTCAACTGGTGGAGTTGGACCAGGACGCGGGTGAACGATCGGGCGTCATCAGGGCGGACCTGAAAAGCCGGGGTGAACGGATAGGGGCCTACGATGTGCTCATTGCAGGAATCGCCTCGGGGCGTGGTCACGTCCTGGCAACGCACAACGTCCGCGACTTTGGGCGCGTTGCGGGGCTTCAGATCGAAGACTGGGCGGCGATCCCATAGGCCGCCACGAAATTGCGAAGAAGTTCGCATTCCTGCGAGCGCCGCTGGTGCCGGTACGACCGCCGCCGTGGGAATAAGGGGGAAAGGAAGGCCGCGGACCGTCCGCGCCATTGGCCCTCAGGCCGCATCGCGGACTTCTACGGTCATCTGCTTGCCCAGAGTGGCTAGCGCAGCCTGGATTCTTTCTGCCTTCGTGGCATGCTCGGGATCGAGCATGCGGCGGATCACTCGCTCGTGAACCCCAAGGCGGCGGGCCATCTCAGAGTTGTTGACTTGCTGGTCGCGCATCGCCAGGTAGAGCGCCAGTTTGGGCGCCAGCCAAAGCGGCACTGGCACCAGCCGCTGACCGCGCTTCGCAGTTGAGGGCACTGGGATCTCTTCCCGGCGGGACAAGCGGATTGAGAGATCCGATCCGAGCGCATCTGTTGCTTCTTCCATTGCCTCGCGCTCGTCTTTGCCATCGGTGGCGACACGTGGAAGATCGACAAACTCGACCAGTATGCGGCCGTCGCTGCCGGCCGTGAATCTTGCCGGATACGTAAAGGCTGACATTGATTTGCCTCTCATAGGTCATGCGGATCGATATTCAGATCACGGCACATCTTTGCCAATAGGTCGCGGCCGATTTCCTTCTTCCGATCCTTGAGGGTGGTGAATTCTGGGCCGAAGTACAAGCGGCCATGGCTGCCCTTTCCCCTGTCGGCCACAAATTGGCAGGCGACTTTCTTGTGCTGTGCTAACTTCTGTACTCGCCGCTCGAATTCCGCGCCCTTCATTGGTCTCATGCTCGGACAGATCTGTCCGAATGTCAAGTGGGAGATGGCGGAGTCCGCCAGTGCCGCGCCGCCCGGCTACGAGTTGGCGCTGGTGGTCTCCGCCACTGTGGCCGGCTCCTGCACGCCGAACTGGATGTCATGAAGCTTGGCGTACAGACCGCCTTTCGCCATCAGTTCGTCGTGCTTGCCGGTCTCCGCGATCGCACCGTCCTGAATCACGAAAATCTTGTCCGCCCGTTGGATGGTGGCCAGCCGATGGGCGATCACAATCGACGTTTTGCCTTCCATCAGGCGGCCCAGAGCATCGAAGACCAGCCGCTCCGACTCTGCATCCAGCCCCGTTGTCGGCTCGTCCAGAATCAGGATCGGAAGGCTGCGGATCAGCGCCCGCGCGATGGCGATGCGCTGGCGCTGCCCGCCGGAAAGCGTCACTCCGCGCTCACCCACGACGGTATCGTAGCCGTCCGGCATCTTGTCGATGAACTCGCTGGCATTGGCCAGTTCCGCAGCGCGCACGATCTCGTCCATGGTCGCGCCCGATTTGCCGTACGCGATATTGGTCGCTATGGTCCCGTGGAACAACAGCGTCTCCTGCAGCACGAAGCCGATCTGCTGACGCACCGTCGACTGCTGGAACTGCCTGATGTCGCGTCCGTCGATCTTCACCACCCCGGCGGTGGGATCGTAGAAGCGCGCCAACAGGCTGGTGATGGTCGATTTTCCGGAACCGGTCGGGCCCACCAGCGCCGCCATCTCTCCCGGCGCGATGTGGAAACTCACGTCGCGGAGCACCGGCGACTTGGGACCATAGCTAAAGGCGACATGCTCGAATTCGATGCTGCCATGGAACGGCGGAGCGGGCACGGCGCCGGGCAAATCCTCAATGTCCCGCTTGGTCCGCAACACTTCCTGAATGCGTTCCCACGCCACCGCCGCCTTGGTATAGGTATCGGTCATCTTCGAAAGGTCCTGCATCGGTTTATACATCCTTCCCAGATACAGGACGAAAACGATCAGCGATCCCGTCGAGAGACTGCCGTTCAGAACCATGCGCGCGTCAAACCACAGAACCAGGCAGGTGCCGGCGGCCACGATCATCTCCACCATCGGCGAGAGCTTGGCCTTCAATCCCCGGGCGCGCAGCGCGATGTCCACGCTCTCCATGCTCTCCACTTCGTAGCGCCGCTGCTCATAGTCCTCGCGCGCGAAGGCCTTCACCACACGCACCGCGGAGAAAATCTCTTGGATGATGGACGCCATCTCGCCTTCTTTTTTGCGCACCGCCCGCGAGGCTTTCTTAATCTTGCGCGTGTAGGTGAACACCACCGCGAACAGCAAAGGCATAATCGAAAGCGCAATCAGCGTGAACTGCCAGTCGATGCAGAACATCACGCCGATCATGCCGCACAGGGTCAGCACGCTGACCAGCGCGCTGAGCAGGCCCGACGCCAGAAAACTCTGCACCGAATCGATGTCGCCGGTCACGCGGCTGACCAGATCGCCGGTCTGCTGGCGGTCGCGATACGCCAGCGAAAGCCGCTGAATCTGCGCAAAGAGCGTCCGCCGCATCTCGTGCATGACGTTCTGCCCCACGGTGGTGGTCAGCGATTTCTCGGCATAAGAGCAGGAGGCGCCCAACGCCGCGATCGCCAGCACCGCCAGCGCGGCCAGCCGGAGGACTGCCAGCGGATCGTTTCCGGCAAGCTCCACGACCACATCGTTCAGCCACCCCTTAGCGGCATGCGCCTTCAGAACCGTGTCGATGATGATCTTCAGCGGCCACGGTTGCAGCAGGTCCGCTACACTGCCGCCGGCCACCACCAGCACGCCGAGCGAAAGGGATTTGAGGTTCGGGCGCAGCAGCCGCTTGATCGTCAGCGGGTCCTGTCCAGGGTCAGACATGAGGCACCCATCAGTATACTCATTCGATCATAATGTGGAACATCGCGCCCCATCCGACGCTATGGCTATGGCCGGGAGATGGGGTGCCGGCTGCGCAACGGCATCAGATAATCTTGTGAGAATCGCCCACCTCGCCCCACTATGTTCCTAACAGCGATATGCGCGGCGTAGTGTTGCTTGCGGTTTGCGGGGTGGCGTTCGCCCAGGCCCCGGACCCTGCCTATGAGCCTCTCACCCGCGCTTACGAGGCGCTGCGCGGGCGCGATTACGATGCCGCAATCACGAGTTTCCTCAAGGGAATCGAAGCTGCCCCGCGCCGCGCCTCCATCCGCAAAGACCTGGCCTACACCTACCTCAAGATCGGCGAGAACGAGCTGGCGCGGGACGAGTTCGGCGAAGCCATGCGAATCGACCCCAACGATACCCAGGTGGCCATGGAATACGCCTTCCTGTGCTATGAAACCAAGGAGCAGCAGCAGGCGCGGCGCATCTTCGACCGCATCCGCAAGACAGGCGATGCTACCGCCGAGCAGGCCTTCCGCAACATCGACGCACCGCTGGCCGCGGGCATCGAGCGCTGGAAGAAAGCCATCGAAATGGGCGCCGATAACTTCAGCGTGCATTTCGATCTGGCCACTCTCGCCGAACAGCGCGATGAGCTGACCCTCGCCGCCGAGCACTACGAAAAGGCCTGGCGCCTGCTGCCCGACCGGCGTTCCGTGCTGGTCGACCTGGGCCGCGTGTGGAAGGCGCTGGACCGTACCGACGACGCCACGGCCGCGTTGCTGGCCGCCTCGCGAGGCGGTGAGCCGCGCGCCGCCGAGGTGGCCCGGGAGTTACTGCCGCGCCGCTACCCCTACGTTCGCGAGTTCCGACGCGCGCTGGAATTGGATCCCTCCAACGTCGAACTGCGCCGCGAGCTGGCCTACCTGCTGCTGCGCATGGATCTCCAGCCGGAGGCCGAGCAGGAATTCGGCGTGCTCACCGATACCGCGCGGGACGATCTGCTCGCCGCCACGCAACTGGGTTTCCTGCTGTACGCCCGGGGCGAGCATATTGCCGCCATGCCCCTGTTCGAGCGCGTGCTGGCGGGGAAGGACGAGGACCTCGCCAACCGCGTGCGCGCCGTGCTCCGGATTCCCCAGGTGCTCAAGGCGCGCGGCGATGCGCCTCCCGCATCCATCGACGCCAAGGTGATGGCCGAGCGCAGCATCAAGGCCGGCTACATGAAGGACGCGTTGAAGTACCTTCAGATCGCCCACGAAGGCGACCCCGGCGATTTTGAGGTCATGCTGAAACTCGGTTGGACCTACAATATTCTTCACCAGGATTTGGCGGCATTCCGCTGGTTTGATCTGGCGCGCAAGAGCCCCGACCCCCAGGTCGCCTCCGAAGCCGGGCGCGCGTGGCGCAACCTTCGCGCCGTCACCGAGCGGTTTCGCACGACGGCCTGGCTTTACCCGATCTTCTCCACCCGCTGGCACGACTTTTTTTCCTACGCGCAGATCAAGACCGGAATCCGGACCAGTTTTCCGATCCAGCCCTATGTAAGCGTCCGGTTCGTGGGCGATACGCGCCTAACCATTGGGGTCGCCTCGCCGCAGTACCTTTCGGAGAGCTCGTTCATTGTTGCGGCGGGCATGGCCACGGCGCCCTGGCACGGAATCACCGGCTGGGCCGAGGCCGGCTCCGCCATCGGCTACATCAGCGGCCACCTGCTGCCCGACTACCGCGGCGGCATCTCCCTGGCGCGCGGCATAGGGCCTACCCTGCGCGGCGAATCGTCCGGATGGTTCGCCGACACCACGCTGGATGCCGTCTTTGTCAGCCGTTTCGGCAACGATTTCCTGGTCTACGATCAAACCCGTCTTGGATATGCCTTTGGCCCCAAGACGCTGCGCAGCCAGCTTTCCTGGAACGCCAACCTGACCTTCGACAGCCAGCGCCAATATTGGGCCAATTTCGGCGAGACAGGAGCGGGACTCCGGATTGCAAGTTCTTGGCTGCCACAATCGACATACGTGACGTTTAACCTGCTGCGAGGCGCCTACCTGATCAACACGGGCAATCCGCGGCGGCCGAATTTCAACGATCTCCGCGCGGGGTTCTGGTATGCGTTCACTCATTAGCCTGGCGCTCGTCCTGGCGGGATGCCCCCTGGGCCCTGCGCATGCCGCCGACCTTCCGTACTTCAGCGTCCTCTCCGACGATGCCGGCGCGTGGCCGGAAATCCTTTCTTCGGTCGGCCTCCAGCGGCAGCCCGCTGGCCTCGCGCGCATTTTCGTGGCTCGCACCGGCGCACCCGCGTCCGCGGAATGGAACGGTCGCGTGCAAAAAGGCGACATCCTGATTCTGGAAGGCGAATCCTCGCTGGCCGAAATGTTCGGCTTCCGCCGCGGCAAGGAGAGCGTGCGGGTCAACAGCCTGACCGACGTCCACCGTCCGAAGCTTTCCATCGTCTGGGAGAAGGGTCTCGAACTGCCGGTCTTTGAAATGCCCGCGGGCGCGCAGGTTTTCGCGAGCGAACGCTGGACCGGCGCACCACTTACCGCGGGGATGCGCCGCGGCGCCGGGGCTGTTCTTTGGGTGGCGGTTCCTCCGGGCGAGCAAGGATACGAGCGCTTTCCCTACCTGCTCGAGGCGCTCTGCGATCTGGGAATGGACCCGCCGTTCCGCTCGTCGCGGTTGTGGGCCTTCTTCGATTCGTCCTACCGGTTGCGCGTGGACCTGGACTACTTCGCGGCGCGCTGGCGCAAAGCCGGAATCGCCGCGTTGCACGTGGCGGCGTGGCACTTTTACGAGCCTGACGCCGAGCGCGATGCGTATCTCGCAAGGTTGATCGAAGCCTGTCACCGCGAGGGCATTCTGGTTTATGCGTGGTTCGAGTTGCCGCACGTGAGCGAGAAGTTCTGGGACGACCATCCCGAGTGGCGCGAGAAGACCGCGGTGCTTCAGGACGCTCAGCTCGACTGGCGCAAGCTCATGAATCTGACCAACCGCGACTGTTTCCGCGCCGTCTCAGCCGGGGTTAAACAGTCGATCTCGCGGTTCGATTGGGATGGCGTCAACCTGGCCGAGTTGTACTTCGAATCACTCGAGGGCACGGGAAACGCCTCGCGGTTTACGCCCATGAACCACGATGTCCGCGCCCTGTTCCATACGCAGAGCGGCTTCGACCCAATCGAAATCTTCGGCGCGCGCAAAGACGAGGCCTCGCGGACGGCGTTTCTCGATTTCCGCAGCGAGTTGGCGCGACGCATGCAGGAAGAATGGATCGGCGAGATGGAAGCGGCGCGACGGCAGAAACCCTATCTGGACCTGGTGCTGACGCACGTCGACGACCGCCTCGACGCGGGCATGCGCGAAGCCATCGGTACAGACGCCGGCCGCGTGCTGCCGCTGCTCGACACCCACTCGTTCACGTTCCTCATCGAGGACCCCGCCACGGTGTGGCACCTCGGACCGCAGCGCTATGAAAGCATTGCCGAGCGCTATGGCGCACTGACCCCGCATCGCGACAAGCTCGGTATCGACATAAATATCGTCGATCGCTACCAGAATGTTTACCCCACCAAGCAGCAAACCGGGACAGAACTTTTTCAGCTTGTGCACCACGCTGGCGGCAATTTCCAGCGGGTGGCGTTGTATTTCGAGAACTCTCTGCTGCCGCCGGACTTGGAACTGCTGCCTTCGGCCTCCGCGACCGTTACCCGCATTGAAAAGATGGGTCCGAAGACCATAGTGGATTCGGCATCCGGCGTCGGCCTTCCCTGGAAAGGCCCCGCCATGGTCGACGGCCAGTTGTGGCCCGCCGCCGACGAGGACACCGTCTGGCTCCCCGCCGGACCGCACAGCATCGAACCCACCGATCAGCCATGCGGGGCACGTCTGGTCCGCCTGAATGCCGACTTAAAGACTGCGCGCGCCGTGAACGCCACGACCGTTGAGTTTTCCTACCAAACGACCGCCCGTGCCATCGCCATCCTGGACCGCCCGCCGCGCCGAACCGAGATTGACGGCGCCGAGGAACCACTTGAGCGAGCCGGACCGAACACCATTCTTCTGCCGCGCGGCCAGCACGTCGTGACAATCACCACCGAGTGAGTTAGGATGTCGGATGGCCAATGACGGATGTCGCGCTGCAGTCCGGATCTCCGGAGATCCCGGATAAGCTGTATTTCAAGATCGGCGAGGTGAGCGAACTCCTGGGAGTCGAACCGTACGTCTTGCGCTATTGGGAAACCGAGTTCCCGGCGCTGTCGCCAAAGAAATCTGGCACGGGCCATCGGCTTTACCGGCGCAAAGACGTGGAGTTGCTACTGCGGATCAAGCATCTGCTGTACGAGAAACGGTTCACGATTGAAGGAGCGCGGCAGTCGCTGCAGGCCGCCGCGCGCGCTCCCAAGCCGCGCGCGGCCGAACGGGTACAACAGGAACTCTTCACCGAGGATCCGTTACCCGAAATACGCAGAGAGCTGGCCGATATCCTGCAGATTCTGAAGTAGTTACTCCTCGCCCACAATGGCTGCGTAAATGCGGTCCAAGTCTTCTGTCGAGTAATAGTCGATCTCGATGCGGCCCTTTTGTTTGGCCTTCTCGACGATCCGCACCTTGGTTCCCAGCACGCGCTCCATCTCCTGAATGGCTGCCTTGACGTTGGGATCGGTAGCGACCTCATCCACATGCTTGGGTTTGCGGCCCTCCATCATCCTCTGCGTTGTGCGCTCAATCTGCCGCACCGACCAGCCTTGCGCGACTGACTTCTCGGCGACTTCGCGCTGCAAATCGACGGAAGGCAACCCCAGCAGACAACGTGCATGCCCGGCGGAAAGCCGGCGTTCGGCAACCAGTTGCTGGAGGTCGGCCGGGAGCTGGAGCAAACGCAGAAGATTGGTGATGGTGGTCCGGTCTTTGCCTGTTCGAAGCCCGATCTCCTCCGGACTCAGCAGCAGCTCAGTGCCCAGGCGGGCGAAGGCGTTGGCGGCTTCGATAGGATTGAGATCCTCGCGCTGAATATTCTCGACCAAGGTGATTTCCAGCAAGCGGTCGTCAGGGATGTCCCGAACGACAACTGGAACCTGCTCGAACCGGGCGAGTTTCGCTGCACGCCACCGGCGCTCGCCGGCGACCAACTGGTAACGGTCTCCCACCTTGCGAACCACCAGCGGCTGAATGATGCCATTGGTGCGGATGGACTGGGCCAGTTCCGCGAGCCGTTCGCTGTGAAAGACGCGCCGGGGTTGCAGAGGATTCGGATCAATGGAATCAATAGGAACCGTCTGAGAGGTTTCGTCGGGCATGCGCCCCGGCCCCGCCGCCGGGCGAGTCGGCAGGAGCGCGCTGAGACCTTTACCGAGTGCCCTGCGCGAGTGGTCTGTTTTGTTCATGATCCAGGATCTCTTTCGCCAGTTTGATATAGCTCTCCGCGCCCCGTGACCGCGGGTCATAACCTAGAATCGGCTTGCCAAAACTAGGCGCCTCTGCCAGCCGTATGCTGCGCGGGATAATAGTCCGGAACACCTGGTCGCCGAAAAACTCCCTCAGATCCGCAGCCACTTGACGCGTGAGATTCGTGCGGTCGTCGTAGAGAGTAAGGAGGATGCCCTCCATCTCAAGTGGATGTTGGAACGAATCACGTATGCGGTCGATTGTATCCATAAGCTCCGAAATTCCCTCCAGGGCGAAGAACTCGCACTGAATGGGCACCAGGACAGAGTCGGCCGCGATGAGCGCGTTGAGCGTGAGCAGATCCAGAGCTGGAGGACAATCAATCAGGACGAAGCGGTAGTCCTCCCGAATGTCCGCGATGCGCTCACGCAGGCGGAATTCGCGATTGGGGATTCCTACCAATTCGAGATCAGCCCCAATCAGGTTCTTGTCGGCAGAAATCAAGTGCAATCCTTCGAGTTCGGTCGCCTGGATCGCGTCCCTGGCGGGCACATCTTCCAGGAGAACCTGATAGAGGCTCGGCCGATCCGGATCTTTGGCAACACCCAGACCGGTGGTGGCGTTACCTTGGGGATCGGAATCTATGACCAACACTCGAAGGTCATTGGCGGCCAACGAAGCCGCCAAGTTAATGGCGGTGGTCGTCTTACCGACTCCGCCTTTCTGATTGGCGATGGCAAAAACTCTACTCAAGCGGCCATACTAACATGAATTAGCGTTTCACGTGAAACTTGGCCCTCGCCTTGTTTCACGTGAAACAAACCCAATCCTGCTCCTGATGGCCGATCCGTAAGAAGCGCTGTTTGCTCCAGGGAACCGGGATCGGGGGTTGCCAAACGAACCCAATTCCGTCGGGAGGCGCTTCACCTCCAGTCAATAGATCGACATTCGGCGCGAGATTCTTTAGGAACGAAGCCAAATCCTGGTAGCTGACAGCTCGGGAAATCGCCCGGTCGAATTGCTCTTTTACGTCTTCAGCCCGCCTAGCAAGCACGCGAACATTCGGCAGGTTGCGGCTGACTTCGCGCAAAAAAACGGCCTTGCGCTGGTGCGATTCGATGAGAGTGATAGAGCAATCGGGGCGGAGCACCGCCACGGGGAAGCCGGGGAAACCAGCCCCAGAGCCGATGTCGGCAATTCGCAGACGGCCCTCAGGCAAATGCGTTCCCAGAAAGAGCGATTCGCAGTAGTGCCGCTCCACGGCCTCTTCCATCCTCTTGATGGATGTCAGATTCATGGTGCGATTCCACCGGAGCAGCAATTGGTAATGTACCTCAAGTGCTTCCACCTGCCCCAGTGATAACTCGACGATTCCGGCGAGGCGCTGCCTCAGCAGATCAGCAAACATTGCCTACGCTCAGATAAACATCGAGAACGGCAATTGCCGCCGGCGTGACGCCTGGGATGCGCGCGGCTTGGCCCAGTGTGGCCGGTCGCACCCGCTCCAGCTTATCGCAGATCTCGCGCGACAAGCCGGGAATGCCGGCAAAGCCGAATTCCGGCGGAATGCGCCGCCGCTCGGCATGCTTCAGGCGCTCCATTTGCCGCTCTTGTTGCGAGATGTAACCGCTGTATTTGGCTTCGGTCTCGATCGTGTTCAGGAGACCGCGGGCGGGCTCCTCACCCAGCATTTCTCGGATCCATCCGGAGATCTCAGAGATGGAGGCTTCCGGGCGCTTCAACCACTGGCCGTGACGGTGCTCTTCCAAGGCCTTCGCGAGGCGCTCCTTTTGCCGCTGTTTGCGCGTGAAGATCTCCCAGCGCCGATCAGTAACCAGACCGGCACGGCGGCCGAGCGGTGTCAGCCGGGCATCCGCATTGTCGATGCGCAGGTGTAGCCGGAACTCGGCGCGCGAAGTAAACATGCGATAAGGCTCGTCAGCGCCCTTGGTGATGAGATCGTCGATGAGGATTCCGGTATACCCTTCGGTGCGACCGATGACGACGGCATTCTTTCCACCCAGACGGCACGCGGCGTTCATGCCTGCCACCAAGCCCTGGCAGCCGGCCTCTTCATAGCCGGACGTGCCGTTGATCTGGCCGGCGAGATAAAGTCCGGCGATGGATTTGACCTCCAGCGTGTGATGGAGTTCACGCGGGTCTATCGCATCGTATTCTATGGCATAGCCGGGACGGATCATCTCGGCACGCTCAAGACCCGGAATCGACGCCACCATGGCGGTTTGCACGTCGATGGGCATGCTGGTGGACATGCCGTTGACGTACACCTCGTTGGTGTCGAGTCCCTCGGGTTCGAGAAAAATCTGGTGACGCGGCTTGTCCGGGAACTTGACGATCTTGTCCTCGATGGAAGGGCAATACCGCGGGCCGATGCCCGCGATCTGGCCGCTGTATAGCGGGGAGCGCGGGATGGCCTCTCGCAGTATGCGCCGCGTTTCCTCATTGGTGTAGCCGATGTGGCACTGGATCTGCGAACGATCGATCTTTCCGGTCAGGAACGAGAATGGCGTCGGCTCGGCATCGCCCGGCTGCGGTTCGAACCGGCTCCAGTCGATGGTGCGGCCATCGAGGCGCGGCGGCGTTCCAGTCTTGAGACGGGTCCAGTTGAGACCAAGGGTGCGCAGTTGATCGCCCAGCAACTGCGAGGGCGCTTCCCCGTTTCGGCCGCAGGTGTACTGCATCTCGCCGACGTGAGCCAGGCCGTTCAGAAAAGTTCCGGTGGTGACAATCACGGCGCCGGCCTCGATGGCGCGGCCATCACGCAACTGAACGCCCGTGACACGGCCATTCTGAATGGTGAGCGCAGCCACTTCGGCCTGCTTGATCCGAAGGTTGGGCTCCGTCTCGAGGACTTCGCGCATGCGGACGCGGTACATCTTCTTGTCCATCTGGGCGCGGGGGGACCAGACGGCGGGGCCGCGGCTGGTGTTGAGCAGGCGAAACTGGATGCCGACGGCGTCGGCGATCTCACCCATGACGCCGCCTAGGGCGTCGATCTCGCGCACCAAGTGTCCTTTGGCGATGCCTCCGATGGCGGGGTTGCACGACATCTGCGCGACCAGGTCGAGGTTCATGGTGACGATGGCGGTCCGGAGACCCATGCGCGCCGCGGCGCGGGCGGCTTCGCACCCGGCGTGGCCGGCGCCGACGACCACGACGTCGTACCTCTCGTGCATTGATATGATTGTAGCGAAATGAGAATCCTGGTCCTGGGCAGCGGCGGGCGCGAGCATGCGCTGGCGTGGAAACTGGCGCAGTCGCCGGGGGTATCGGTCTTTGCGGCGCCGGGGAATCCGGGGATCGCGAAAGTCGGGACGTGTGTACCGGTTGCGGCGGGCGCGTCCTACCTTGAGATTGCGGAAGCCATCGGCGCGGACCTGACGGTGGTCGGGCCGGAAGCGCCCCTGGTAGCGGGAGTGGTGGATGCGTTCCGGGCGCGTGGGCGGAAGATCGTGGGGCCGGACCGGAATGCGGCGCAACTCGAAGGCAGTAAAGTTTTTGCAAAGAACTTTTTTGTACAAAGCAACATTCCCACGGCGGAGTTTGTGACCGTCGAAAACCAGACCGATGCGCGCCAGGCGCTCGACCGTTTCGGCTTTCCGGTGGTGTTGAAAGCCGACGGACTGGCGGCGGGCAAGGGCGTGATCGTCGCGCACGACCGCCAGGAGGCCGAAGCGGCCCTGGGCACGCTCAAGGGCCGGCTGGTAATCGAAGAGTTTCTGCGCGGCGAAGAGGTGAGCTTCATCGCGCTATGCGACGGGAGGGACGTTGTGCCGCTGGCGCCCACGCAGGATCACAAAGCTGTCTTTGACGGCGACACCGGTCCGAACACCGGCGGGATGGGCGCGTATTGCGACGGCGCGATTCTCACCGAGGCGCAGACGAGAGAGATTCTGGATGGCGTTATTTACCCGACGGTGGAAGCCATGCGCTTCACGGGCTTCCTTTACGCGGGATTGATGATGACGGCGGCGGGACCCAAGGTGCTGGAGTTCAACGTGCGGCTGGGCGATCCGGAGACGCAGCCACTGATGCACCGGATGGAGTCGGACTTTCTGCCGGCGCTGATGGCGGCGGCCAGCGGCGGGTTGGCGGGCGTGAAACTGGAGTGGCGCAGCGGGCCAAGCGTGTGCGTGGTGCTGGCATCGCGCGGGTATCCGGGCGCGTACGAGACCGGCAAAGCGATTCGCGGCGTGGAAGCGGCGGAGTCATGTGGCGCAACAGTGTTCCACGCGGGAACACGCATAGGCGCGGCCGGCCTCGAGACCGCGGGCGGGCGCGTGCTCGGTGTGACGGCAGCGGGGCAGGATTTGGACGGCGCGATTCACGGAGCGTATGAGGCGGTCCGGCGGGTTGACTTTGAGGGGATGCACTACCGGACGGACATCGGGCGGAAGGGGCTGGAACGGTACAATAGGAACTCAGTGGGGACGTAGCTCAGTCTGGATAGAGCGGTCGCCTCCTAAGCGACAGGTCGGCAGTTCGAGTCTGCCCGTCCCTACCACTCTCCATGGCGGCTTCCCGGGTGTGCGCGTTCGGGCCGTTCCGCTACGACGCGGAACAGCGGCTGCTGTTCCGGCAGGGCGAAGTGGTTCCGCTGGTGCCCAAGGCAATCGACACACTGCACGTGCTGCTGGAGCGGCGCGGCAGTGGCGGCCCAGGTTGCGGCGCACCTGGCAGTCGGCAAATAAGAACTTTGTCAGGAATTCCGAAGCTATTGCGAAGCTCTTTCCCCGCCGGAATGGGCCGATGCTGGGAGCGAAAGGAAGCAAGAGATGAGTACCGCGGAGAGCGTAACCTGGCGGGCAGCGGTGATAGGCCGCTGGACGGCGCGGATTGTAGGCACGTTGATGGCCCTGTTCTTTCTGGCATTCTTCGTCGGAGAAGGCTTCCCGAACATTTTCCGGCTGCCTTGGCGGGAAAGTCTTTCGGTCCTGCTCATGAGCGCCATGGTAGCGGGGCTGCTTCTCGCCTGGAAATGGGAGGGGCTGGGAGGCGCGATCGCGCTGGCTGCCATCGTTCTTATGCCCCTGATCGGCATGCGGGGAATTGGGACGTGGCTGTTCTTGTTACCGGCGGGGATCGGTCTGCTGCATGTGGTGTGTTGGTGGAGGCTCAGATCCGCGGGGGCGGGCTGGGAGGTGCCAAGGAAAGTCCTGGCCGTCGTGGGGATGGCGGTAGTGGTTTTCATCCTGCTTTGCGCCAACGAAATGTTCGGCATGCCACCGCTGATGACACCGGCTTTCCATCCACCGCGGGACATGGTGGGGACCTGGGAGGCCAATTTGACCACCATGGACGTGGTGTTCACCATCCATCCCGATGCATCGGTGTCGGGCAGGATTGGGGATGCAACAGTGATGAACGGGCGCATCGTCTATAACCGAAGCTGGTTTGGGAGACTCATGCATTGGCGCACCGATTACCTGATCATGGGCAAGTTGTCGCGAGGCGGCCGGTTTACGGCGCCGCTCACGATGAGGGGTGTGGGTTTGGAAGGGGCGCTCTTTCTGTTGCAACGGCCGGTGGGGCTGAAGCTGAAAAAGCGGTAGAAAGGAATCATGCGTATTTTGCGGGCAATTGCTTTTCTACCGGTGGCGCTGGCGCTGGCATGCGCGCAGCAGGCCGTCGAGATCCGCATCGATGCCGACGCGAAGCTGGGCCCGTTCCGGCCGATCTACTCCTACTTCGGCTACGACGAGCCCAACTACACTTACTCCGCGAACGGCAAGAAACTGATTGGCGAACTGGCCGCGCTGATCCCCGTGCCGGTCCAGATCCGCGCGCACCATCTGCTGGTGACCGGCGATGGCACGCCGGCTTTGAAGTGGGGTTCGACCAACGCCTACACCGAGGATGCCGCGGGCAAGCCGGTCTACGACTGGACCATCCTCGACCGCATCTTCGACAGCTACCTCCAGGTGAATGCCAGGCCCTTCGTGGAGATCGGGTTCATGCCCGAGGCGCTTTCCACGAACCCTGAGCCGTACACGCGGCACTACCCCAAGCCCGACGACGGCAAGGGCTGGTCCTATCCGCCCAAGGACTATGCCAAGTGGGCGGAGTTGGTGCGGCGGTGGGTGGTGCATTCGGTGGAGCGGTATGGGAAGGTGGAGGTCGAGCAGTGGTCGTGGGAGCTTTGGAACGAGACCGACATTTCGTACTGGCGCGGCACGCCGGAGGAATACGACAAGCTCTACGATTACACTGCCGACGCCATCAAGCGCGCCCTGCCGGCGGCGCGCGTGGGCGGCCCGGGCACTACCGGTCCCGGCAGTGCAAAGGCCGCTGCGTTTCTCAAGCAGTTCCTGGAACACTGCCAGCGCGGGGCGCCGCTCGATTTCATCAGCTTTCACGCCAAGGGGCAGACGCGCGTGGTCGAGGGCCACGCCCGTATGGGCCTCGACAAGAACCTGGTGGACGTCGCGCGGGGGCTTGAGATGGTGAACGGGTTTCAGGAGTTTCGCGCGCTTCCCATCGTGCTCAGCGAGTGCGACCCGGAGGGCTGCGCGGCTTGCTCGGCGCGCCTGTATCCACAAAATGTGTACCGCAACGGCGCCATGTACCCGAGCTACACGGCGGCGTCGCTGAGTAACATCTTCAAGCTGGCGGACCGCTACAAGGCCAACATTGCGGGGATGCTCACCTGGGCGTTCGAGTTCGAGGATCAGCCCTACTTCGAGGGCTTTCGCACGCTCGCCACTAACGGAATCGACAAGCCGGTCCTGAACCTTTTCCGCATGGCCGGCCTGATGCGCGGCGATCGCGTCAAGGTGGAAAGCAGCGGCGCCGCCGGGTTGGACGCGATTCTCGAATCGGGCGTGCACGGCGCCGCGGACATCGACGGCCTGGCCACGCGCTCCGACCGCGAAATGACGGCGCTGGTTTGGAATTATCACGACGACGATCTGCCGGCCGAGGCGGCGCCGGTTCACCTGGCGCTGGCTGGCATTCCGAAGACGGCGGCGCGGGTGCTCATGGAGCATTACCGGATCGACGACGAGCACAGCAACGCCTTTACGGCCTGGAAGCGGATGGGGTCGCCACAGCAGCCATCGCCCGAACAATATGCGCAACTGGAGGCGGCGGGCGGGTTGCAACTGCTCGACTCGCCGCGGTGGCTGGAGGCCAAGGACGGGAAGGTGGAGATGCGGTTCCCGCTGCCGCGCCACGCGGTCTCGCTGGTGCGCCTGAGCTGGTGACCGTTCGGGCCACCGCTCCCTAACGGTCGCGGCTCGGTACGACGCCTCGCGCAGATCCGCTTCATTCTGAGCCGCGACCGTTAGGGAGCGGTGGCGCGAGCCCCCAGATGTCTCCGACGGTGAAGCCGTCGGGGAATGGATCGTCGGGGTCGAGGACGTACTGAGCGAAGCCGGTGATCCAGGCTTGGCCTGAGAGAGTCGGCACCACGGCAGCGTACGGGCCGACGCGCGTTTCTTCTATCAGACGGCCGGTGAAGGTTGTGCCCAAAACTCCTTCGTGCACAAAATCCTGGTGGAGCGCCAGCTTGCCTTTGGCGTGCAGCGCGGCCATCCTGGCGCAGGTGCCGGTGCCGCAGGGAGAGCGATCGAGGACCCCGGCTAGGGTGCCGGTCGAGACCACCACGGCGTTCCTGGCGTGCGCTTCGGGGCGCGATGGCGGGCCGGAGAGCTGCGCGATGGTCACTCCGGCGATGCCGGGATTCTGGGGGTGCGCCACCCTCAATTGCTCGCGCGCCGCAGCTTTGATCATTTCCGCCACACGCACGATGTCGCGGCCTTCGTCGGTGGTGAGCCGGAAGCCCAGCGGCGCCGCTTCGGCGATGACATAGAACATCCCGCCGTAGGCCACGTTGACGGTGACCGTGCCCAGGCCGCGAACCTCCAGCGGGGTGTCGAGATGGGTAGCGAACGCCGGAACATTTTGAAAGGTGACCTTCGTCACCTTGCCGCGCGTCACTTCCGCTTCTACGGCGATGATTCCCGCGGGCGTATCCAGCTTGAGCCGGGTCATCGGCTCGGAGACCGGGACCATGCCGGTCTCGATCAGCACGGTGACCACGCAGATGGTGTTGGTGCCCGACATCGGCGGGTACTCGACCTGCTCCATGATCACGAAGCCCGCGTCGGCTTGGGGATCGGCTGGCGGCAGGATCAGGTTGCAGTTGGAGGCGGGGTAGCCGCGCGGCTCGCGCAACATGCGGCGGCGCAAATGGTCGGCCTGCGTCTCCAGGTAGATCTTCTTTTCGAACATGGTCTTGCCCGGGACATCCAGAACGCCGCCCGTAATCACGCGGCCGGGCTCACCACAGGCGTGAGCATCCACGGCCGTAATCATGCTCGAGAATCGCAAGGCGTGCCTCCTTGGCTATGCCAGCTTACGGAGGTCGATGCCGGAATCCCAGTGTTGGTTGGAGCGCAGCAGAGCCTCCCACGTCACCTCGCGGCCAGTGTAGGCCGCTTGCCGGCCAAGCATGGCCGTCAGCGCCGACTCCACCCCGATGGCCGCCTGGTTATGGAACTGGCCGCCGGTGATGCTGCCGATAAACGCCTTCTGTTTTTCCGAATCGGCCTGGGCGAGATTGTCCGAGAACGACCCGCTGGCCGAGAACGCGGTATCGCGCGATTTTTCGCTTCCCGCCCAGGTCCAGGGCTGGTCGCCCACGATGCCCAACAGGCCGCTGTAAGGCGATTGCGAGGCGCCACGAGTGCCGAAGAAATGCTCGCTGACTTCAACCAACCCCTTTCCGAACTGCGTCGAGCTGAAGCTCACGTGCACATCGTTGGGGTATTCGAACACGATGTCGAAGTGCGAAAAGCAATCGTCACCCGGCGCGCCGCGGCCTTTCCGTCCTCCCCTTCCGATGGCCTTCAGCGGGTGGTCTTTCAGCACCCAGTTGCAGATGTCGAGAACGTGGATGTTCTGCTCGACAATGATGTCGCCGGAGAGCACGCGGTCCTCGATCCAGTTGCGCAGCCGCAGCACATTCCCGGAGGCGTTCGGCCAGTCGCGTTGTTCCGGCTGCTGGGCGTAATAGTGCGCCTCGGCGGCCGCGATCTCACCCAGCGCGCCGTCGTGGATGCGCTTCACCAGCTCCATGAAGGGCGGCGCCATGCGGATTTGAAAACCGACATCGAGGCTGAGCCGTCCCTCCGCCCTTTTGCCGGTTTCGAGGACGCGCTTGGCTCCAGCCACGTCCACCGCCACGGGTTTCTCGAGATAAACGTGCTTGCCCGCCGCCACCGCCGCCGCCAGGTGTTCGGGGTGGAAGTACGCCGGCGTGGCGATGACCACTGCGTCCACTTCCTTCGACTCGACGAGCTCGTCGAACGCCTTCGGTCCCACAAAGGTCTGCGCGACCCCGGCGTAGCCTTTGGATTGGGCGCGCTTATCGAAGCGTTGCCTGGCCTTGTCGATCTGATCCTGGAACATGTCTCCCAGTGCGACTACACGGGCGTCTGTATTCTGCACGATGTTGGTGGCGTCGGTGCTGCCGCGCCGGCCGCAGCCGAGCAAGCCCACGCGCACCGCCGAATTTGCCGCGCTGCCGCGCAGCACTTGGGGCTTCAAGATGGTAAACGCGCTGGCAATTCCCGCCGCCTGGAGGAATGTGCGCCGGTCCGTGTCTTTATCGTTCATCGACTCGCTCCTCAACCAATTAGCTTTTCCAGATACGCCTTGGCGGCGAGAATGTCCGCCGTCTGCTTCTCACCGGCGATCTCGCGCTCGATGGTGAGCGGATTCTGGTAGCCAATCTTCTTCAGCTTTCCAATCAACGCGGGGAAGTTCACCATGCCCTTGCCGATAGGGACCTCGCGGCCGAGCCTTTTGGGATCCGTGGGGTACAGCCCGTCCTTGGCGTGCACTCCCTGGATGTACGGCCCGAAAACCTCCACCGCATCCACCGGGTTCGCCTTGCCGTACAGAATCAGGTTGCCCGCGTCGAAGTTCACGCCGATATTGTCCAGCCCAACGTCTCGAATGGCCCGAACCAGCGTGATGGGGGTCTCTTGCCCGGTCTCGCAGCGAAAGTTCTGCCCATTCTTCCGGCAGTATTCCGCCACGGCGCGGATGGCCTCAACCGCTTCCGTGTACAGCGGTTCGTTGGGGTTTTCGGGGATGAACCCGCAATGGCCCTGAACGGCGGGAATCCCGGCCTTTCCGGCGAAATCCGAAACCTCTTTCATGCGCGCGATGCGCGCCTGGCGATATTGGCGAGGCACGAGACCGATGGTCAGCGGCCCCTGGTAGAAGTCGTAGACCTCCGGACCTGGGCCGGTGGATACGGCCGAAGTGGCCTCCACGTGAAATTTGTCGAGCGCGCCGCGCAACCTCGCGGCCGTGGTGTTGTCCGTTTCGCGCACGCTCACCTGGCAGGTTGGAAACCCCAGGTCGTGCACGCGCCGGATGGCCGCTTCGGGGTCCGGGGAAATGCCCAGGATGACACCTAGCCGCATCTTGCCCCGTGGCGCGGTCTGCGCCGCCGCCTGAAGAGCGGCGCCTGCCACCGCCGCCTGGAATAGTCGTCGCCGGTTGTAGATTGCCATTGCGATGCCATTCTAACCCCTTGCAGGGCAGGGAGTGTACGTAATCTGGTAAGCCTTTCGCTCTTACACCCCCCGCAGCCGCTCCGCCGCAGCCTCGGGCGTAATGTCGCGCTGCGGCGTGGCCAGCATTTCATAACCCACCAGAAACTTGCGCACGGTGGCCGAGCGCAGCAACGGCGGATAGAAATGCAGGTGCACGTGCCATTCCTCGTGTTCGAGGCCATCCGTGGGCCGCTGGTGAATCCCCATCGAGTACGGGAACGAAACGTGGAACAGGCGGTCGTAGCGCGCCGTGGTGCGCTTCAGGATGTCCGCCAGGCCGTCACGCTCGGCGTCGGAGAGCCGGTCGATGGACGGCAGGTGCCGTTTGGAAAGGACGGTCGTCTCGAACGGCCAGACGGCCCAGAACGGAACCACTGTGAGAAAGCTGTCATTCTCTTCCACCACGCGGTGGCGCGCGGCCCGCTCCAGTTTCAGGTACTCGCAGAGAAGGCATCCGCCGCGCTCCTCGCGCCATGCCCGTTGCGACGCCTGTTCCTTGGAAACTTCGTTCGGCAAGGAGCGGCTCGACCAGATCTGGCAGTGCGGGTGCGGATTACTCGCGCCCATCATGGCGCCGCGGTTCTCGAAAATCTGCACGTAGTTAATGATGGGGTTCGACCCGATCTCGCCATACTGCTCCACCCAGAACGTCCACCACTTTCCGCAGGGCGGCCGGGTCCATGCCGGCCATGGTGAGGTTGTGCCGCGGCAGGAAGCAGACTACCCGGCAGATGCCGGGTTCGGATTCGGCGATCAGCAAGCCGTCCTCTTCGTATCGGTCCACTGGCGTTGACGGCTTGAGCGTCGCGAAATCGTTATCGAAAACAAACGTGGAAGTGTAGTGGGGATTGCGCACGCCGCCCGCACGCGCATTGCCCGGACAGAGATAGCACTGCGGATCGTACTCCGGCTCGGCGGCATCGCCGCCGCTCTCCACCTGCCCCTGCCACGGCCGGGCGGTGCGTTGTGGAGATACCAGCACCCATTCGCGAGTGAGCGGGTTGTAGCGCCGATGAGGGTCCTCGTTCCAATCGAACATGAACTTCCATGTTAGCCGCTGGCGGGTTTCAGGATGACGAACCGCAGCGGCAGTTCGGCGCACTGGCTGATGCCTATGCGGGGGGTCACGACGATCTCGAAGGCCCGCTGCCCGGCGGGCTCGCGAACCACCAGCGGGCCGCGCGTCAGGTCCGCGCCGTTGTGCGCGCGCGTGATCCCCAGGGCGAGCGTCAGTTTGCCGGGGCCGGAGGCCAGGTCTTCAATCCTGCGAGCGGCCGGCCGCCGCTGGCGCATGATCTCGATTCCGGCCACCGGCTCCAAAGCCCGTACCAGCACGCATCCGGGTTTACCCGCCGGCTCGGCCACGATGTTGAGGCACTCGTACATCCCGTAGATGAGGTACACGTAGGCGTGGCCCGGCGGGCCGAAAATGACGCGCGTGCGGTTGGTGACACCGCGCGCGGAGTGCGACGCAAGATCGTCGCCGCCCAGGTACGCCTCGGTTTCCACGACGATCCCCGCAGTCTCTCCATGCACCAGCACCTTGCCGAGAAGAGCGCGCGCCACCTCGATGGTGGGCCGCTCGTAGAAACCGCGCTGGAGGATGGGACCGAACGGCATCGGGTAACATCTTCCCCCATCCGCCGGTAAAATGGGAAGGGGGCACATGCGATTATTCACTGGCCTGGACCTGCCGGCCGAGGTGGTCCAGAACCTGGAGCAGCTTTTGGAAAGGCTGCGTCCCACCGCGCGGATTCACTGGAGCCATCCCGCGAATCTCCATATCACCACGAAATTCATCGGCGAATGGCCCGAGGAGCGGCTCGGCGAGCTGAAAGCCGCGCTGGCGGAACTGGAATCCCAGCCGCGGATCGCGGTGCACATCCGCAAGGTTGGGTTTTTCCCCAATCCGCACGCGCCACGCGTGTTCTGGTGCGGCATCGAAGCGCCTGGCCTCGAGACGCTGGCGGAGCATACGGACCGCGCCACGGCGGCCCTGGGAATCGCCCGTGAGACGCGCGCCTTTTCCCCGCACCTGACGCTGGCGCGCATTAAGGAGAGGCTGAATCTCCAACCGTTGCGCGAAGCCGTCGCCGGCCTCGCTTCGCTCGATTTCGGCGAGTTCCAAGCGGCCAGCTTCTATCTTTACCAGAGCACCTTGAGGCCATCCGGTTCCGTGTACACTAAACTTGCGGAGTTTCCGCTCGCAAAGCGATGATCCCCATCCTGGTTCTGCTGGTCGCATATCTCCTCGGCGCGATTCCGTTCGGATATGTTCTAGTCAAATGGAAAACCGGCGCCGATGTGCGCTCGGCGGGGAGCGGCAATATCGGCGCCACTAACGTGCTGCGCACCACGGGACGCGCCGCGGGCGTGGCGACGCTCCTGCTGGACATCGCCAAAGGCTACCTGGCGGTGTGGATCGCGGGCCGCCTCACCGCCCATGACTGGCTGTGGATGAGCGCCGCCGCGCTGGCCGTTATGGCGGGGCACGCCTACCCGGTGTTTCTGAAGTTTAAGGGCGGAAAGGCCGTAGCCAGTTGGGTAGGCGCATTTCTATGTCTTACACCTGTAGCGCTTGGTGCGGTCCTGGTAGTGTTTGTGGTGGTGGTGGCCTGGACTCGCTACATTTCCATGGGCTCGATCATTATGGCGGCCACCTTGCCGCTGGCTATGTGGCTGATTGAGCATCCGCCGTTGCCGCCCATCATAGCCGCAATCATCGCCGGTGCATTTATTATCTACAAACATAGTAGTAATATTCAAAGGTTGCGCTCCGGACGAGAGCACGTCTTTGGTTTCAGGGCGCACAAGCCGTGAAGCGCCTTGCCATCATCGGAGGCGGAAGCTGGGGCACGGCCTTGGCCATCGTCCTGGCGCCCCGGTTCCCGTGCGTCCGCCTCTGGGTGTACGAAGCCGACCTCGCCGCGCGCATGAGAGAGACTCGCGAAAACGATGTCTACCTGCCGGGTTGCCGGCTGCCCCGTCACCTCGAGATCGTCAACCAGCTTCCGGCTGCATTGGACGGCGCAGAGATCGTCCTGAGCGCGATACCGTCTCACCTGGTGCGAGGAGTATACCAGCAAATGCTCCCGTTTCTGCACGAATCGATGGTATTCGTCAGCGCCACCAAGGGGCTGGAGAACGGCACACTTCTACGAATGTCGGAGGTGATTCGAGAGGTTCTACAGGCGGTCATGGCTCCCCGTGTGGCCGTAATCTCCGGTCCTACCTTTGCCCTTGAGGTTGCACGGTTTGAGCCTACGGCCCTGGTGGTGGCTTCCACCGACGGTACCCTGCTGGAAATCATCCAGGCAGCCTTTTCGGGTCCCACTTTCCGACTGTATGTCAACTCAGATGCTATAGGTGTAGAAATTGGTGGCTCAGTCAAGAACGTGGTCGCCATTGGTGCTGGCGTGCTGCACGGCATGGGGCTTGGCCATAACGTCATGGCGGCTCTCATCACGCGCGGCCTGGCGGAAATCACAAGGCTGGCGGTGGCTATGGGAGGTATGGCACAGACGCTGGCCGGCCTGGCTGGTCTCGGTGATCTGGTGTTGACCTGCTCGGGCGATCTCAGCCGGAACCGCATGGTAGGAGTCGAATTGGCCCACGGCCGGAAGTTGGAAGAGATTGTCAGCTCCATGAAGATGGTTGCCGAGGGAGTAAGAACTACAAATGCCGTAGCGGACCTCGCCAGGCGGCACTCGGTGGAGATGCCCATCTGCGAACAGATGCTCCAGATGCTACACTTTGGGGTATCTCCGCGCGAGGCCATCCAGCGGCTGATGGAGCGCTCGTTGAAGGGGGAATAGGGTAAGCCGAATTATTCCCCTGCGGAACGCAACCTGGGATGCCAGAACGGGTTAAGACCGGTATGGGAGGAGCCACGGCGGCTCTGGACTATGACGCGGAGTTA
This sequence comes from Bryobacterales bacterium, assembly GCA_963768385.1. GTDB lineage: Bacteria > Acidobacteriota > Terriglobia > Bryobacterales > Bryobacteraceae > Fen-178. The sequence goes on along the minus strand of CAVYHQ010000004.1, from coordinate 234,159 downwards.
ATGCTCCGCGTTAAAGAAGGAGATAGTGCGAGCTTCGGACTCCTGTTGGAGAAGCACCGCTCGCCCGTTGTTCACTTCCTCTACAGAATGGTGCAGAACCATGCGGTGGCCGAGGAACTGGCGCAGGAAGTTTTTCTGCGAGTGTATCGTTCGCGGAGCTCGTACGAGCCGACGGCCAAGTTCACCACGTGGCTGTTTCGGATCGCGGCGCATCTGGCATTGAATTCGCTTCGCGACGGGAAAAACGAGCGGTTGCAGGAACGGTTGGATAACGATTTCTCCAACATGCCGGTACGACAGGTATCGGATAGCCGGCCATCGGTGGAGCAGAAGATGGTGTATCGGGCCAGGTTGGAGGAAGTTCGCGTGGCCGTGGCGGCGCTGCCGGAGAAGCAGCGGGCAGCGGTCCTGATGCACAAGTATGAGGACATGGAATACTCGCAGATCGCCAGGGTACTGAGATGCTCGGAATCTGCGGTGAAGTCTTTGTTGTTTCGGGCGTATGAGACGTTGCGCGCCCGTTTGGCCCATATGGCATAGGGAAGAACGAGGTTGGTATGAAGTGCCCAATTGAGACTCGGGAGAACGCGGAATTGCTGCTGGCGTACTGTACCCGCAAACTGGACGCCGAAAGCACCGCGATCCTCGAGCGACACATGGAAATCTGCCCGGCCTGCCGCGAGTTCTCAAGCGGCCAGCGAGCGGTTTGGGAAGCGCTGGACGCCTGGGAAGCGGCGCCCGTGACGCTGGATTTCGACCGGCGGCTCTACCGGCGGATCGATCGGGAAGTCTCGTGGTGGAATCTGCTGATGCGGCCCTTGCGCCCGGTGCTGGTTCGCCAGGGGCTGCCCATCGCGGCGGCGGCGTGCCTGCTGGTCATGGCGGGCTTGTTGCTGGAGCGTCCTGCGAGCGCTCCGCCGGCAGCACAGCCGCAATCCGCGCAAGTGGACGCCTTCGAGGCCGACCAAGTGGAGCATGCGCTGGACGCTATGCACATGCTGGGAGAGTTCAGCAACCGCGTGCCAGGCGATGCCGCCGACCCGAAGATGTGACGGATGAGCCGCGCCCCCCAAGTCGGTGCAGTTGTGTGGCTGGCGCTGGCTTCCAGCCTGTTGGGGCAAAGAGGGCCGAGATCGAATCCGGCCCCCGCACCCCCGCCTCCGCCGCGCGCGGCGTCTGTCATTCCCAAGGCCGGTGGCGGGCGGATTCTGAATCCCGGGAACCCGGTTCTACGAATGATGGCAATGCCGCGCGAACGGCGCGAACAAATGCTGGAGAGACTGCCGCCCGGGCAACAGATGCGGCTGCGCCAGGCCCTCGAGAATTTCGACAAGCTTCCGCCCGTGGAAAGGAGCCGCCGGCTTGGAATCCTCAATATGTACGCGAACCTGCCGCCCGAGAAACAGGCGGCTCTGACCAAGCAGATCCAGCTTTTCAACCATCTTCCCGACGATCGTATCGCGGTCCTGCGCCCGGAGCTGGTGAAATTGCACCGCATGTCGGAGAGCGAGCGGAGCCAGCGCATCGCGAGTGAAGAGTTCAAGAGCAAGTTCAGCCCGGCCGAGCAGCAGGTGCTGGCGGAGATCTCCCCCTACTTCCCGTTTAGCGGCAGGTAGGGCCTATCGAAAATTAATATTGTTTTCAATCGAGAATTCTGCTACCTTTTCTGAACCAATAAGGTATCCGGCGTCCGAACATCGGATGCGGGAAGGAGGGCCGATGAAAAGGCGCGTGCTGGCTCAGGATAGCAACCGAGGTTACCGGGAGATGCTACTGGAAAAACGCGCGCAGGTGCTGTCGGGTTTGGGCATCAAGTTCGACACGCTGGCGCGGATGGGCCGGGTCGCCGAAGAGGACCAGGCGCAGTTCTCGAACGAAGAATCCGTGTCGTTGCATCTGAACATACTGGACTACACGCAGCTCCGGCTGATCGAAGAAGCCCTCGACCGGCTGGACTCGGGCGACTACGGCATCTGCCTTTCCTGCGAAGAGCCGATCCCGCCCAAGCGGCTGCGTGCGGTCTCTTGGGCGCGGTATTGCGTGAGGTGCCAGGAAACCCTGGGCGCGGGGGCGGAGCGGGAGTGGAACGAAGCACGGCCGCATGTGCCGGTCACGGCGAGGCAATAAGGACGATTCAGATTACACGTGCGGATCGAGCATCTTCTGCACTTCAGACTTCCCGATGGCTCCCACGCGCTGCTCGACGACGCGACCGCCCTTGAACAGTAACAGGGTGGGGATGCCGCGAACGTTGTAGCGCATGGCCGTGCCGCCGTTGGCATCCACATCGAGCTTGCCAACTTTCACTTTCCCGGCGTACTCGCCGGCCACGGCATCCACCGTGGGCGCCATCTGCCGGCAGGGGCCGCACCACTCGGCCCAGAAATCCACCAGAACCGGCACATCCGACCGGAGGACCTCCTGGTCGAATCCCGCATCGGTAAAGGTTAACGTGTTGTGACCTGCTAACGTGTTCTGACCTGCTAACGTGTTCTGACCTGCCATTTCATCTCCTGAGTTATTAGAATATCTTTCCGCCCAAAGGATTCACGGCCGCCGCGGCTACCAACTGCCGGTAGAGCGCCGAATAGCGGGCGGCGGAAGTCTTCCACGAGAAGTCTTGGGCCATCCCGCGCCGCATCATGGCGCGCCAGGCATCCTGGTCCGCAAACGCCTGAGCGGCGGACCGGACCGCGTCCAGGAGCGCCTTTCCGGAATACTCCGCGAACTTGAACCCGGTGCCCTCTTCGATGGTATCATCCAGGCCACCGGTGGCCCGAACCACGGGAACCGTTCCATATCGCAAGCTGTACATCTGGTTCAATCCGCAGGGTTCGTAGTGGCTGGGCATCAGGAACAGGTCCGCGCCGGCTTCGATGCGGTGGGCCAGCGCGTTGTCGAAGCCGATGCGCACGGCGATGCTGCCGGGGTGATCGGAGGCCATCTGCAGGAAGAAGTCTTCATACTCCGGATCGCCGGCGCCGAGGGCCACGAGGCACATACCCCCGCCGACGATCTCGCCCGCCACTTCCGCCAGAATATCGGCGCCCTTCTGCCGCGTGAACCGGGAGACCATTCCGATGAGCGGGCCATGCATGGCATCCGGAGGCAAGCCGATTTCCTCGAGCAGTTGTTGCTTGCAGATCTGTTTCCCGGCAAGATCGCCGGCGGAGTAGCGGGCGGGGATGAGCGGATCGGTTTCCGGATTCCACTCGCCGTAGTCGGCGCCATTGAGAATGCCGGTAAGCACATTGGCGCGAGCGCGCAAGGCGCCGTCCAGACCGAAGCCGTACTCGGGTGTTTGGATTTCGCGGGCATAGGTGGGACTGACGGTCGAGAGCGCATCCGCGAATTCGATACCGCCCTTGATGAAGCTGATGCGGCCGAAGAATTCCACGCCGTCGGGTCCGTAGACGCCGGCGTCCAGCCCCACCTCGGGCAGCGCGGTCTTGGGGAACAGGCCCTGGTAACCCAGGTTGTGGATGGTGAACAGCGTCTTGGCACCCAGGAAAGTCGGGTCGGAGGCGAAGGTGGTGCGCAAGTAGGCGGGGACCAGCCCGGCTTGCCAGTCGTGGCAGTGGAACACGTCGGTGCGGAAGAGAAACCGGGCAACGGCCAGCGCGGCTCGGGCCAACACCGCGAAGCGGATATGGTTATCCGGGTAGTCCACGCCCGATTCGCCGTAAAACCCTTTGCGTTCGTAAAGCGGCGGGCAATCCACCAGGTAGAGGGGAAACTCGGCCGGGGCCTGGTAGATGGAGATGTCATGCCGCGCCGGCCCGAAGTCTATGGAAAGGCGATCATAGACGCGCCGCGCGCTCTTGAGCTCGATGGAGGCGTAGCGCGGAATCACCACTGCAGCTTCGTCGCCCAGCGCGTGGAGAGCGGATGGAAGAGATCCGACGACGTCGGCCAAGCCCCCCGTTTTGGCGAGCGGCGCGGCCTCCGAGGAAACCATCAGGACGCGGGCCACAGAGGAATTGTAGCAAGCCTTCAAACGGCGCCGCCTTGCGCGGCGCCGGCCACGGCCTGAAGAAAGCGGCGCGCCACGCGCGGAGCGTCGAACTGTTCCACCCACTGCGCGCCGGTGGCGCCGAGCGCGGCCCGGGTCTCGGAAGAGCGATAGAGCGCCTCGATGGCGGCGGCCAGCGCGTCGGGGCTGTCGGGCTCGACCAGCGCCGCATGCGGCGCCACCTCCGGAATGGCAGCCGCGCGGGAGGCGACGATGGGCTTGGCGGCCGCCATGGCTTCCAACAGCACGATGCCGAAGCCTTCCTGAACGCTGGGCAGGCAGAAGAGATCCGCGCGGTTGTACTCAGTGAGGAGCTGGGCGCGCGAAATGTCGCCCAGCCAGACTACCGTGTGGTCGAGCTTCAACTCGCGCGAAAGCCGATGCAGCACGGGCGCGCACGGGCCGTTGCCGGCGATCCGGACTTCCAGGCCGGGGATGCGGCCGGCGAGTGCCACGGCGGTGCGCAGCAGCACGTCCAGGCGCTTGCGCCGGTACAGCCGGCCGACGAACAGCACCGTGAACCGCGCTGAACTCGCGGGGTGGAGTTCGAGCAGGCGGCGCCACTCGCCGAGATCAATGAGCTCAGGCACGATGGCCGGGAACTCGCGCAGACCGTAGAACTCCCGCGCGCGTTCGCCGGAGTAGCGGCTGGTCACCAGGACGCGGGCCGCGCGCTCGACGTGCAAGCGCTCGCAGCGCGCCTGCATGGACATAGTGAGGCGGGTCAACCCGGATTCGAAACGCACCTCGTCGGCAATGACCCCCTTCAGAGAGGCGATATGCGACGGGCTGCGAGCGATCCGATAGCCATCCATATCGAAGCCGACGGTAAGATCGAAGCCCGGGGAGGAACTGAGCGACCGGTTGAACCACAGGCGCTCGAGTGTGTACACCGGCAGCCGGACGCGCGGGGTCGAGAGTTCGATGGCGTGGCCCAGGCGTTCGAGAGCCTTTGCCAGGACGTGAATCCCGACGTAGGTGCCGCTGCCGCGCTGGATATCCAGCGGCGTGGAAGTGAGGAATCGGATTCGCACAGCGCCGGCTTTCATTGTGCACCCTCGGCGGCACAGATTACACTAAAACCGGAATGCCGAAAGCGGTTTGCCTGTTGAGCGGAGGGCTGGACTCCTCCACCTGCCTGGCGCTGGCGCGTCGCGAGGGGTACGCCTGCTATGCCCTCTCGTTCGACTACGGGCAGCGCCACAAGATCGAACTGGAAGCCGCCAGACGCGTGGCGGCCAGCATCGGGGTGGAGCGGCACCTGGTGGTGAGCATCGGCCTGGACGCGTTCGGCGGCTCGGCGCTCACCGGCGACATGGCCGTGCCCAAGGCGCGCTCCACGGCGGAGATGAGCCACGGCATCCCGGTGACCTACGTCCCTGCGCGCAACACCATTTTTCTTTCCTTCGCGCTGGCATGGGCGGAGGTGCTGGAGAGCTCGCATGTCTTCATCGGGGTGAACGCCCTCGATTACTCGGGCTATCCGGACTGCCGGCCCGAATACATCGAAGCCTACGAGCGCATGGCCAACCTGGCGACCAGGGCGGGGGTGGAGGGCCGCACGCGCCTCCAGATCCACACCCCACTGATTCACCTGACCAAGGCTCAAATTGTGAAGCTGGGGCACGAGCTGGGGCTGGACTTCAGCCTGACCTTCAGTTGCTACGATCCCGGTCCGGAGGGCGGGCCGTGCGGCCAGTGCGACGCGTGCCTGTTGCGGCGCAAAGGTTTTTCCGAGGCCGGAATTGAAGATCGCTGAGCTGTTTTACTCGATTCAAGGCGAGGGCTCGCTGGTGGGCGTGCCCTCGGTGTTCATCCGCACCAGCGGATGCAATCTGCGGTGCGCGTGGTGCGACACACCATACGCCTCGTGGCAGCCCGAGGGCGCCGACCTCACGCTCGATCAGATTGTGGACGAGGTGAAGGCACACCCGGCCAGACACGTGGTGGTGACCGGCGGCGAGCCGATGATCGCGCCCGAAATCATTCCGCTGACCGAACGGTTGCGCGAGTTGGGCTCGCACATCACCATCGAGACCGCCGGGACGGTCTTTCAGCCGGTGGCCTGCGACCTGATGAGCATCAGCCCCAAGCTCGCCAATTCCACGCCCAACGACCGCTGGGCCGCGCAGCACAACCGCCTGCGCATCCAGCCGGAAGTGCTCCTGGAGTTGATGGCCCGTTACCCGTATCAGCTCAAGTTCGTGATCGAAAAACCCGGCGATCTGGAGGAGGTGCGGGCGCTAATTGGAGTACTGGATGCGGATCCGAGGCGCGTGATTCTGATGCCCGAGGGCACGGACCGCAACCGGTTGCGCGAGCGCGCGGTGTGGCTGGCCGAGATATGCAAGCAGGAAGGCTTCCGTTTCAGCCCGCGCTTGCACGTGGATCTGTGGGGCAACCGGCGAGGGGTTTAGCCCAGGTGACCCGCAATCCTGGTGGCTTCCTCCACGGCGCGCGCCAGCACGGAACGGACTCTTCCATCTTCGAGTATGAGCAAACCGCCGATGGTGCAACCCGCGGGCGTGGTGACATCGTCACGCAGCGCCGCGGGGTGACGGCCGGTTGACTGCACCATTTTGGCGGAGCCAAGCACCGTTTGAGCCACCAGCGTGAGCGCCAGTTGGCGGGGCAGCCCAACACGCACTCCGGCATCCGCAAAGGCTTCCATAATCAGGTACTGGTATGCCGGGCCGCTGCCGCTCAGCGCGGTGATGGCATTGAAGTGCTTCTCCTCGACCGGGAGGCACTTGCCAACAGCTTCGAAGATCTGCCGCGCCCACGCCAGGTCGTGGTCGGTGGCATTCTTGCCTCCGCAGACCACGGTCATACCTTCGCCCACGATGCACGGGGTATTGGGCATGGCGCGCACCAGGGGATTCGCGGTGCCCAGAAGAGACTCCAGCCTTTCCGTGGAAACACCGGCCAGGATGGAGATCAGCAATGTCCCGGGACGCAACCCCGCCTTGGCCAGCGCCGTCATAACCGCGGCTGCGTCGGCCGGTTTCACGCAGATCAGGATCAGGTCCGCGGTGGGCACGCGCCGTGAGAAGTCGGTTTCAACGGGAATCCCCAAGGCCTGGCTGGCGCTTTCACAGGCGGCTGCGTTCTTGTCGCCCGCCCAGAGCCGCTCGCGGGCGATCAGCCCGCTAGCCAGCAGACCTTTGATGAGCGTCTGGCCCATGACACCGGCGCCAATAATACCCAAGGTCATTCCATGGGCGATGAGCGGGGCTTCCGCGGGCTGAGGTTTGCTTCGTTCTTTAGGCATGGACTGGCTTCCCTACGATAGCACAAGAGAATTGGGAGCCGGCTCGGTTACGTCTTACAATCAAGGTAAGACCGCCGGCATGCCCTCGAACCCAAATAGCTCATTTTCGGCGTCTTACGATTCGACCACCAAAGTCATTTCCGCCGTCGTCCTGGTCCTGTTTCTGGGGATTGTGGTGGCCACCCACAGCGTGGCCGCGGGATGTCTTTGCACCCTGATCGTGGTTGGGGCGTATGCCTGGTCGCCAAGGGGTTATGCGGTCGCGGAGTGGTCCATCACGGTGAATCGGCTGATCGGAAACGTCCGCATCCCGCTCGACGACATTAGTGAGGTCAGAGCCGGCATCCGCCCCGTGGTCCGGGCCTCAACGATACCGATAAAGTGTGACGCGCTGGATGCCTCTGTTGCGCAGCGACAGGTTTTGCCCTTGCCCGGTATCGTCGCCCGCCAAACGGCGCCCCGGTACCCAGCGGCCGTCCACAAAGGTGCCCTCTTCCACGGTAGCCAGTCCGTCCAACTCGGGCCCCGGCGTGTTCGGGGAGAACTTGACGGATACGCCGCTGCCCGCCACGAAGTATTCGTCCGGCCCGGTGGCAATGAAAATGGCCGCGGCTGAGGGCAAAGCCTGCTGCGGCGCCTGTGCCCCAGGGGCGGCGCGCGGCCCCTGGTAGCTGGCCTCCACAATGTGATTGCCCACCTGCACCTTCTGCGGCGGGTCTTTGGGGCCCATCAGAACGGCGGACATCGTGCCGTTGCCTTGGTGTTCGAGAATCAGGGGCGCCAGCCGCGAGAGGAGGTCGTAGCCGGCGGCGAGTTCGGGATCGTTGCCGGCCATCCTGTCAATGCCGAACGGCGAGATGCCGATGGCGTCGTGGCGTCCGAACACATAGAGCGCTCTGGCTGCGCCTTCTGTTCCGCCCTGCGTCTCGGGTATGAACAGCGGATTCCCGTTCCGGGTGTACTTTGCGCCAAAGAACACGACGTCGTTGTAAAGGTCGGGTGAGAGAATATCGATTCGCGGCGCCCCGGCTCTCCAGATGTCCATCACGTGGGGCAGAGGGCCGCCGCTCGGTGTTCTTCCGGGTTGGTTCGGCCTCCCGGCTCCGTACAGCCACGCGTTGGCGTACATGGGCAGCGGGTATGCGGCTTTGCCCGCCTCGGCCACCCGGCCGACGTAGCGTGCATAGTTCCAGGCCATGAAGATCTCATCCGTCCCGACGCCCTGACCGAACACTTCTTCCCAGGTGCCGGAGGTTTTGAAGCCGGCCGTCTCCCACACCTGGCGAAACTCCGGAATCAGGGTATCCTTGTGCTTCTGCAGGTAGTCCATCAGCTCCTTCGGCACCGGCCCCGCGAAAGCCTGATTGGCCGCGGGCGAACGGTCGCGGGAGTCCCCCAGCACTCCCACTTCGTTCTCGACCTGGATCATGACGACCGTGTGCTGGCGGCCGTCCACTTCCTTGACGTGCCGCATCAGGGCCGCGAAAGCGCGGGCGTCGGCATCGCGGTTGGCATCGCTCAGGGTGCTGAGCAGTTCGATGCTCTTACCGCCTTCGATCTGGGTGCGCGGGAACCGCTCGAAGTCCTTCTTTAACCAGTCGGGCGGGTAGCTGGAAAGACCGTTCTTCCAGCTTGCGAACCAAATGAGAATCAGCCGCAGATTGTGGCTCCGGGCTTCCTGGACGACGCCGTCCACTATCTTGAAGTCGAATTTGCCTTCCGCCGGTTCGATCTGGGCCCAGGAAACGCCGGCCACGACGCTATTGAGATTGGTCTCGACGAGCTTGGGCCATACCGGCTTCATATACTCAAGGCTGGTGGCGCTGTTGTTGAGCAGTTCTCCGCACCGCGCCAGGAACGGCTTGCCGTCCACGATCAGTTGGGTGGCGGTACCCTTCTTCTGCAGGTGAGGGATGTCTGGAGCAGTGGTGGCTGGGACCGATCTGCCGTTGCTCTGACCCGCGGCGAGGGCGAGAGAGCACATGAGAGTGGAGCAAAACAAAGTTCGAAGCTTCATGATTATCCGACTTGGAGTATACACCCAGCCGGAGTTGCGCCACTCACTCCTGCCGTAAAGCGGTCATCGGATCGACTACCGTTGCCCGCCAGGCCGGGATCAGACTCGCAGCCACGGCCACCACCGCCAGCATCAACGCCACCGCCGCGAAGGTCAGCGGATCGGTGGCCCTGGTATCGAAGAGCAGCGTCGCGAGAAAGCGGGTCAAAAACCAAGAGCCGAGAAGTCCCACCAGGATGCCAGTAAGCGTCAGCCGCAGGCTCTGGCCCAGCACCAGGCGCACCACGTCTACCCTGCCCGCCCCGAGCGCCATGCGGATGCCCACCTCGTGGGTGCGCTGGGCCACGGTGTAAGACATCACGCCATAGAGGCCGATGGAGGCCAGCAGCAGTGCCGCGCCGGCGAAAATCGCCAGCAGCAGCATCGAAAGCCGGCGGCGGGCAATCGACTCCGACATCAGCTCACGCATGGTGCGCACCCGGTAGACCGGCTGATCGGGGTCGAGCGCCCGCACTTCGCGTTGCACGGCGCTGGCCAGCATTCGCGGATCGTAAGCCGCGTGAATCGCCAGGCTCATGGAGCGCACCGGGTACGGCGTCTGCGCGTAGGGCCAATAAAACTCCACCCGGGAGGGCGATTCCAGAGTCCGGTACCGCACATGCCGCACCACGCCCACGATGGTGCGCCACGGGTTCTGCGACTGCCGGCCGCCCTGCCGGACGCGTTGGCCGATGGCCTCCTGGTGGGGCCAGTAAGTGCGGGCCATGGTCTCGTCGATAATCGCCACCGGGGCGGAAGTCTCGCTATCCCGCTGGTCGAAGTAGCGCCCGCGCAGCAGTGCGATGCCCATGGCTTCGAAATAGCCAGGGAGCACGGGACGCTGATCGGCTTCGGGCGTCCTCTCACGCTCGGGAACGGCCTGGGTATCCACCGTGGTGGTGCCCGACCCGCCGGTTCCCGTCAGCGGCAGCCCGGTAACGCCGCCGGCGGCATCCACTCCGGGAAGTCGGCGCACGCGTTCCAGCAGTTCGCGGTAGAAGTTCCGCGCCTGTTCCGGCTTGGGGTACTTCTGCTCGGGGAGCGAGATTCGCATGGTCAGCACGCCGTCCGGGCGGAACCCGGTATCGACCTCCTGCAGCCGGAGGAAGCTGCGGATCAGCAATCCCGATCCGGCCAGCAGGGTCAGCGATAATGCCATCTCGGCCACCACCAGCGCCCCGCGAAGCCGGTGCGTGCCCTTGCCGGAAGTGCCGCGACTACCTTCTTTGAGGGCTTCGTAAGCGGCGTGGCGGGTGGAGTGGAAGGCCGGCGCCAGGCCGAACAGGATACCTGTGGCCAGCGAGACCAGCGCCGTGAACACCAGCACCGGAAGATCCACGCGCGAGTCCGCCACTCGGGGGAAGCCGGTGGCGCTGAGGCCTATGAGCAGACGCAGCGCCCAGTAGGCCAGCGCCAGCCCGGCCAGGCCGCCCGCCAGGCCGAGGATGAGGCTTTCGGTAAGCAACTGGCGCGCCAGCCGCCATCGGCCGGCGCCCAGCGCCTGGCGCACGGCGATCTCGCGCTCCCGGCCGGAAGCGTGCACCAGCAGCAGGTTGGCGACATTGGCGCAGGCGATCAGAAGCACCAGGCCAACCGCACCCATGAGCACCCAAAGCGCGGTCCTGATATCGCCGATCTGCTCTTCGAGCAGAGGAATCATGATAATGGCGAAGTTGAAGTCGCGGTACGGATAACCGGGGTGCTGCTCGATGATGCGGTTGGAGAGAGCGGCCATTTCCGCGCGGGCCTGCTCGAAACTCAGACCCGGCTTGATACGCGCAATCACCTGCATGCCATGACTGCCGCGGTTGTTCTCGCTCCGGTCGTCGGCCGAAAACGCCATGGGGGTCCACACGTCGGCTTCCGCCGGGTATTGGAACCCTCGGGGAAGCACGCCGGCGATCAGGTAGCTTTCGCTGTTCATGACGATCTTGCGGCCGGGTACGCCCAGGTCGGCTCCAAACTTCCGCCGCCAGTACCCGTCGCCCAACAGGACTACGCGATCGCGGCCCGGCTGCCCTTCTTCGGGCCGAAACACGCGCCCCACCTGCGCCTGCACGCCGAGGAGCGGAAAGAAACCAGGTGTGACCGCGGCCGATTCGATCCGTTCCGGCGAGCCGCCCGTGGTCACGTTGAAGCTCTGCTGGGAGATGGCGGCAATCTGCGAAAAGCTGGTGTTTTGCTGGAGGTCGATGAACTCCGGCACGGATACCCAATTCTGGTCGTTGGGGATGCCGATTCCGGTGAAGCGCATCCACAGTTGCACAAGCTGGCCGGGTTCGGGGTAAGGCAGCGGTTTGAGGATGACCGAGTTGACCACGCTGAAGATGGCGGTGTTGGCTCCAATTCCCAGCGCCAGCGCGACTACCGCGACGAGGGCGAACGCGGGGCTGCGGCGGAGAACGCGCATGGCATAGCGCAGATCCCGCAGGACCGTTTCCATGGCTTCACCTATTCATGTTTGGACGAATGAGATCATACCTCGTTAGCAGGTGGTGTCTGAGGTCTTATAGGCGCAAGGCTGCCATACGAGAAGGGCTCATTGAGCCGCTGGCGGAAGAGCCGGGCGACGGGCGGGAGGTCGGGGCGGACCGGAGGCGTTTTAGCCCTATTGGGGATCAGGACCCTTGATCCGTTTTCGATGCTTTTGCACCAACCGTTTTATTGACGGTTCCTTTGGCAAGTCTTCGGGTCTAACGCCGTTGTCCCGCATCATCACGTTGCGGACCTGTTCCCCGACTGCGCGATGCGTTTCAATTGCGCGTTGTTCAGTTCTTACGTCGTCACGATTGAGTCGATGCTCGGTAAGCGTGGATCTGAAGTCGTGCGCCGAGAGTTCGAGTCTCCCAACGTTATCGAGGAGATCCTCATTCGGCAGCAGCCCCTTTCGCGCCTTGACATCGCTCAGCCCCATGCCGTACAAACCACGATATCCCACATCCACAAAAATCGGATAGCGCACCACTCCGGCTTTCTTTGCTGCGCCAGCGAGTCTCTTGTTGTTGTCCATCACTCTCAATCGAAGTTGGAGCCGCTTCTCAGCATCGGTGAGCTGTTCCGTGACCTCCTGGAGACGAGTCTGCACTGCAAAGTACGTCATCGCGTACCCGACTTCCGGTTTGTTTGGGTCCGAATTCATCGCTATGAGGTAGCAGGCGTAACGGGTCAGGTAAAAATCTTCCGCCTGCCGCTGCGCACCGCTTCCAATCGGCACCATTTTGCTAGCGTCGGCAAAATGGTGCCCTGAAGAGAAACCAGAGCTTTGACATGCGAGACAGGCCCTCTCAATCACTCCCCGGAAGTTCGCCCACTTCGTGTAATCGAGCAGCGGCATCAACTCACGCGCGTGCCAGTACTCCACTCCCCCAGGGGTGAAATGCCGAATCTGTTCGAGCCCAGTAACGTAGGAATTGTAGTCCATTTGGCTGTGCCTTCCCTTCCGTATTGCATTCTACCATACCTGCCAGTCACTCACAATCACTCATTTCCCCCTTGCATCTCACGTCGTCATGTGAAACAATGAGTGTCGTATGGGAGTACGAGACGAAATCCAGAAACGCATTGACCGCAAGCGGGCGGAGATTGGCGAATTCGAGGCGAAGGCGAGAGAGGCCGCGGTCTATATCCAGGCACTTGAGGACGCGCTCAAACTCGTTCCGAAAGACCCGCTAGATGAGTCAGCGGTCAGCATGGAACTCCGGTCGGGCAGCCGTGTTGCGAAGGCCCGCGAGTTCTTGAGGAAACTCGGTCGTCCGGGGCAAATCCTTGAGATCCTGGTTGGCATCGGAGAAGATCCGACAGCGGCCAACCGAGCGGCTCTGAGCGGATCGATGGGCGCATATGTGCGAAAAGGCGAGATCTTCACTCGCCCAGCCCCTAATACCTTTGGACTGATCGAGTTTGGAATACTCGAAACCAGGAACGGACCGCCTCCGGGATTCGGAAAGGATGAGGATACCCAAGCGGAGGGGAGCTTCGGACCGGGCGAAGGCATAAGGCAATTGTCTTGAGCATCGGTCGAAAAGGGGATCCTTTATCAAGTAGATAATCAGAGAGTTGCTGGCATGGACACCGGCAGTGCACTGGCGGTAGGATGAGGAAGCGCAATAAGCAGGTACGGACCGCGCTTAAGTGTAATCGGTGGGATCCGATGGGCTGGCCCGAGATCATTTACGAGACAATCGGTCCGAAATATCCCACAGCTTCTCTGGTTGCCGCCGCCCTTGTTGGGGTCGTGCTATTCGGAGGCGGGTGGTACTGCCTTGGAAGGCATTACCAGAGTGAGCGCCACCCCAAAACCGAAACGGTTTCACAGGAACCAGCCGCTCAAGGTCAACCCGTGATCCCGCGCGAAGAGGAGCCGACGCGGAAGCCGACTTCTTCCGGGGAGAGTCACCAGCCCCGTCCTCAGATTCGACAAAAAAGTTCGGGACCAAACAGCCCCAACATCGTGACGGGCGATCACGGATCCGTAAACATCAAGCAGGAGTGAAACGCGCCATGCAATACCAGCCTCCGCCTGGCACAGGTCGAAAAACAGAGGCCCGACGGCCAGAAGCACGAAGCCAAGAAAAACGGTAGCGTTCAGCAGGTATCGCACGGTGCCGGCAGCCCTAATATCGTGACGGGTGACCACAGCACAGTGACCATCAACGCGCCTGATCGCCGTCCGCAGTATCCCGTGTTTCGAGAAAAGGCGGGCATGGTCTATTTTTCATTTGGCGGCAACGTAATGGGGTTACCCGCTGAATCTCTCACAAAGGCCCCATTCGAACCGTTCTATGTTTTCGGGCTGAAGCCGTTCAAGATGCATGTCAAGGACGGCGTCCTGTACGTCGATTTCACAGCAGTTGGGCCAAAGGGGTCCATTAAAGTCGTCGACAATGAATTCACTGTGAGCTCTCCAGATTGGGACAAGAACTCCAATGATCGCGCCTTTGAGGTAGTTGATCAGAACGGCTTGCCCGTGTTTCAGATGGTCAGAAACGGTATAGACAAAATCACAGTTAAAGGAATATTTTTGATGCCAGGCGGAGTGCTCATTGGGGACGATAAAGGCGTGCTCGTCGGGCGTGTCCCTAAGGAGCAGGTTTCAGGGGCAACAATTAAGCCCATATTTAAATACCCGGCATGGAAATATCCTGGAAAATACGCCGACGGGTCGAATTGAACCGAGCCGCCAGATCCACTGAACGCATCTTTCAGGCACTACCTCACTACCCGTTAGCGGACCCGGCGCCTCACCACCTCTGGTAAGCTAATCCTGAATGACAGTCGATGAGATTCGTGAACTGATCAACCTGGCAGCCGAAACCGGGATCGCGGAACTGGAGGTGCAGCGCGGCGAGAACCGCGTCCGCATCCGCCGCGCGCCCTTCGCGGCCCCCCAGGAGTTCGAAGCGGCTCCACAAGCCCATCCCGCCCCCCCGCCCCCACCTTCCGCGGCCGAAGTCTCCACTGACAAGGACCGCGACAGGCCCGCCGACCCCAACCTGACGCTGGCGAAGTCTCCCATCGTGGGCACCTTCTACGAGAGCCCTTCGCCCGGCGCGGCGCCGTTCGTCCGTATAGGCGAGCGCGTCCAGCCCGGCAAGGTCCTCTGCATCATCGAGTCCATGAAGCTTATGAATGAGATCGAGGCCGAAATCTCCGGCATCATCGAAAGCAAGCTCGTCATGAACGGGCAGCCGGTGGAGTACGGGGAGGCCCTGTTTGCCATCCGTGCGGTTTAGCAAGGTTCTCATCGCCAATCGGGGCGAGATTGCCGTTCGGGTCATCGCCGCTTGCAAGGAACTCGGAATCCAGACGGTGGCCGTGTATTCGGAAGCCGACCGTTACAGCTCGCACGTGCGTTTCGCCGACCAGGCCATCTGCATCGGCCCGGCCAAGAGCGCCCGGAGCTACCTGGACATCGCCTCCATCATCAGCGCCGCGGAAATCACCAACGTGGACGCCATCCATCCGGGCTACGGCTTTCTAAGCGAGAACGCCGGCTTCGCCGAGGTTTGCGAAGCCTCGCGCATCAAGTTCATAGGGCCGCGGCCGGAGGTCATCCGGCTGATGGGGGTGAAAGAGCGCGCCCGCGCCTTCATGCGAGACATGGGCGTGCCGGTTCTGCCCGGTTCGGCAGGGGTCCTTCAGAGCCCCGAAGAGGCGCTCGAGGTGGCTGCCGGGATCGGCTATCCGGTCATCCTCAAGGCCTCCGCGGGCGGCGGCGGGCGCGGCATGCGCGTGGTCAACCGGGCGGAGGATCTGCCGCCGTTGTTTACGCAGGCGCAGCAGGAGGCCGGCGCCGCTTTCAGCTCGCCCGACGTGTACCTCGAAAAGTTCGTGGCCGCGCCGCGGCACATCGAATTCCAGATCCTGGGCGACGAGCACGGCAACGTCGAGATCCTGGGCGAGCGCGAGTGCACCATCCAGCGCCGCCATCAGAAGCTGCTCGAAGAGTCGCCGTCGCCCGCGGTCAGCGGCCGGCAGCGCGCCGAAATCTCGGCCGCCCTGCGAAAAGCCATTGGCGCCGCCGGGTACACCAACGCCGGCACGGTGGAGTTCCTCATGGACGAGAGCGGCGAGCTCGAACTTCATCGAGGTCAACGCGCGGGTGCAGGTGGAGCACCCCGTCACCGAGTTCGTGACCGGCATCGACATTGTCAAGAGCCAGATCCGCATCGCGCAGGGCGAGCGGCTGGCGGAAATCCTACCCGACCCCGTCCAATCGCACGGCCACGCCATCGAGTGCCGCATCAACGCCGAGAATCCCGAGACGTTCGTGCCCTCGCCCGGCCGCATCACCGGCTTCCACGTGCCCGGCGGCATCGGCGTGCGCGTGGACACATTCGCCTATACGGATTGCGTGATTCCGCCGTACTACGATTCGCTGGTGGCCAAGCTCATCGCTTACGGCTCCGACCGCAGCGAGGCCATCGCGCGCATGCGCCGCGCGCTCGACATGTTCATCGTCGAGGGGATTTACACCTCCATCCCGTTGCACCGGCGTATCCTCGACGACCCCGATTTCCAGGCCGGCCGGTTCGACACCAATTTCATCAAGAGATTCCCGGCGGCTGCCAGGCCCGAGGCTGCGGAGTAGCCACCCGCCATGGGGCGAGCGTGGGTTCCCGCTCTGATTTGTACGCTGCTCGGATTGAGCTGGCAACTGCTGACCGTGCATTACAACTACGGCGGCAACCTGACAGCCCTTTTCTGCACCGGCTCGAAATTCCCTACGCCGCCAGAGCTGGCCGGCGAGCACATTTACGTCTTCCCGGCGAGCGGCGGGTATGACGGGCAGTCCTACCACTACATAGCTCACGATCCTTTGTTCCGAAACGGCATAGGCCGCGCAGTGCCCGACCCTTTGCTCCGCTACCGGCGGATACTGCTCCCCGGAATGGCGTACCTGGCGGCGCTGGGGCGGCAGCGGTGGATCGATGTCTCCTATGTCGCCTGCAACCTGGGGTTCCTGTTTCTGGGCTCCTGGTGGCTCGCGCTGCTGCTCATGCGGCTGCGAATCCACCCCTGGTTCGCCGTATTCTACGTGCTTGTGCCCGCCTCGCTGATTTCCCTCGACCGGCTGGTTGTCGACCTGGCGCTGACGTCCCTGTGCCTGGGGTTCGCGGTCTACGCCAGCTCCGGCCCAAAATGGAAACTCTATGCCGTGCTGGTGGCGGCCGCGCTATGCCGCGAGAGCGGCTTCCTGCTGACGGCGGCATATGCTCTCGACATGCTGGGCCTGCGCCGCTTTCGCCTGAGCCTGCTCTTCACCACCGCTATTCTCCCGGCCGTGGCCTGGAACGCCTATGTCAGCCTGTGCATTCGGGGTGGCCCGGCGTTCGAGCTTCGACATTTTATCCCGCTATGGGGGTTGATTCGGACACTGTGGCTCCCCGCGTCCTATCCCTTCGGCCCGCTTACAAATGCCGTGATTCGGGCTTTCGATGGTCTGGAGCTGGCAGGCCTCACGCTGGCAATGGCGCTCGCCCTTCGCGGCCTGCGCAAAGCCCTGTCCGACCCGGTCCGCACGGCGTGCTGGCTGTGGGCGGTATTCGGACTGACCCTTTCCGAGTCGGTGTGGACCGACTGCTACGCCGGGGCCAGGATCCTGTCGCCGCTCCTGTTGTTCCTGTTTCTGAGGAGCCTTTCCGGCGAGGGGAAACTGGGGCGGTTGCCGCTGGCGATGGTGGTCCCGCGCGTGTGGCTGCAGATTGCGCCCCAAGTCCTGGGAGTGCTTCGGGGAACTTGGCTCTAATAAGGAAACGGCCGCCGCGGGATGGGGACTGAGGAACCACTCTTCCCTTTGTCTGCGTCGGACCCGGTCGAAGCCGATGCCCGGGGCGCCTGGTAGTTTCCAAAATTCAGTTCGCTTTCGGTGAAGCTGAGCGAGCGGTCGAGCAGCATCTCGACGGTGGTGCCCTTGGCCAGAACCGCGTCCGGGCCCCGCGTCAGCAGCACGCCAGCCATTCCCGCCGCGGCGCCCGCCGCGGCACCGATCCCCGCGCCCATGCCCAGGTGGCCCGCGGCGTTGCCCGCGATGATGCCCACCGACGCTCCCGCGGCCGTCGCCTCGCCCACCGTGCGGGCATCCCCGGCCTTGTTGCCTTCGCTCTTCACTTTGCCTTCGGCGCGGTCCAGTTCTTCGTTCGAGCCTCCGTCCATGCCGCCTATCCGCGCCCGAAAGTCGCGCGTCACGCCGTTAGGCAGGGTCAACGAGTCGAAGCGCACATACAGTTCGCCGCGCCCCTTCACGCGACCCGGCTTCTTGATCTGGGTCACGGTACCCGCGACGTAGCTGCCCACCGGAATGACAATCCGTCCGTCCGCCAGAATCGGAAACGCGGTCTCGAGATACACACGATCGCCCACGGCCGAGTGCTTGGTGCTGATGCTGTTGATCAGGCTCAACGGCACTTTGGTTCCGGCGCTGACGGTATACTCGGCGGCCGGTGGCGCGTCCTGAGCCAGGCACACCACTCCTGCCGCGACAAAACCCACTGCAAGCAAAGGCCGTAGGGACATCACCGTACTCCTCAACTGATTGTAGCCTATATATTTAACGTGTTCGAGCCGGATAAAGTTGCACGCCTGCTTACAGCATTGCCAGTTTCAAGCCTGCCGGACTGGATTGGTCCGCAATCGCCACGCGGATCTCCGGGTCCGCGCCCAGATTGTCGGGCAGGACCAGGTTAATCTGGTAAAGCCCCGCCGAGCCGGGGGTCAGGCCCGCATACAGGATGCTGGCAGGATCGATGGCGGTCCCGCCCAGGTACACCTTCAGATCGCTCAGCCTCTGAATCACCGCTGCGTTCTGTGGGATCACCCCCGGCGCCGGGTTGGGCTGAGTCCTCCCTAAGCCGCAGGCGTAGACCACGATGGTCTCGCCTGCCTGCGCCGGCGAACCGGGCGCGATCAAGGAATTATCCAGGTGCGCGGCGATGGCGTAGCCGGCGGCCGTCTGAAAAAGCGCAGGCGCCGCATCCACCAGTGTCACGGTGATCTCCGGCCCGGTTAGTCCTTCGCGGACCACCCGGATCTTCACATCCCCGTCGAGTTGGTTGCCGGGCACCAGGAAATTGACCTGGCCATCCGAAACGTACAGCAGCGGCGCGGGGGAGTCCATCACGTAGACTCGAGTGCTGTTGAGCTCCACCGGCAGGGTGTTGTTGGAGATATCGCCCGCCGTCAGTCCCTGGCTCGATCGCGCCAGGCCCGAGCCGAAGATGGTCGCAACCGAATTCGGCGCGAACGGGCCGGGGGCATAATCCGGTCCGTTGACCATGCCGGCCGCGGAATAAACAGGCGCTTGTCCCCAAGCGGCGCTCGAGAGCAGTAGGGCGAGGACCAACCACGTTCGTAGCATTTGTATGTAGTGCCGGCCACCCCGCTAAAATCTCGCAAGATTGGCAAGACGGAACTTGCGGATGCACGTCTGCGTATTAGCTCTGGAGGCGCCGCTATGCTTCAAGACTTCATCTTCGGTCTCAAACTCCTTTTCAAGCAGCGCGCTTTCACGGCCGCCGCGTTGCTGACGCTGGCCCTGTCGATCGGCGCCAATACCGCCATTTTCACGGTTCTCGAGAACGTGGTTCTGCGGGGGCTGCCGTTCCCTCACGCCGAGGAACTGGTGACCATGTACAACATCTACCCCGGCGTGGGCGTCTCCGACCGCGGCTCGAACGGCGTCCCCGATTACCTGGACCGCCGCAAGATGACGAACGTCTTCAGCGAAGTGGCGCTTATCGGAGGTGCGGGCTACGAAGTCGGGATGGAGGGATCGCCGCAGCGCATCCAGGGGCGATACGTCACGCCTTCGTTCTTCACGGTGCTGGGCGTGCGGCCGCTCGTCGGGCGCACATTCACCGAAGAAGAGGCCGTCCTGGGCAACGAGAAGGTCGCGGTCCTCACCGAAGGCTTGTGGAAGGACCTGTTCGCCCGCGACCCGAATGTGGTGGGTAAAGATATCCGGCTGAGCGGCACACCCTATCGCATTGTGGGCGTGATGCCGGCCACCTTCGAGATCCCCGGAGACGACGATATCCGCATCTACACCTCCTTCGCCTTCACCAAACAGCAGACCAGCGACCAGGCTCGGCACAGCAACAACTGGGGGATGATTGCGCGGCTGAAGCCTGGCGTCAGCCTGGCCCAGGCGCAGGAGCGCATCAACGACCTGAATCGCCGCAACCTGGATATCTTTCCGCAGCTTCGCCAACTGCTCATCAATGCGCGCTTCGGCACCAAGGTGATCGGCTTGAGGGATGAGCTCACACGCGATATCCGGCCCACGCTGTATCTGCTGCAAATCGCGGTCGCGGTGGTACTGCTCATCGGCTGCGTGAACCTGGCCAACCTGATGCTGGTCCGCTCGAACGTGCGAATGAAGGAGTTTGCCATCCGCTACAGTCTGGGGGCTGGCCGTTGGCGGCTGGTCCGCCAGTTACTCACCGAAAGCGTGGCCCTGGCCCTGATGGGCGGCGCGCTCGGAATTGCCGTGGCCTACGGCGGCGTGCGCCTGCTTTCCTACCTGGGCGCGAAGGACCTGCCGCGGGGCGCGACCATCGGGATGGACCCCAGTGCGCTGGCCTTCACCGCCGCTGTCGCTCTCCTCACCGGCATGGTGTTCGGCGGCGTGCCTCTGGTTCACGTGCTCCGCCAGGATCTGAACGCGGTATTCCGCGGCAACGAGCGTACGGGAACCGCCGCGCGCGGCGCAGTCTGGGTCCGCTCGGTGCTGGTAGTGTGCCAGTTCGCCTTCGCGTTCGTGCTGCTCATCGGAGCGGGGCTGCTCACCATGAGCTTTGGCCGGCTGCTTCGGGTGGACCCGGGGTTCCAGCCGGAAAACGTGGTCACGGCCCAGGTTGCTCTGCCGCGGGTGCGTTACGGGGATGACGCCCGCGCGCGGAATTTCTTCGCGGATCTGCTCCAGCGGCTATCCGCGATTCCCGGCGTGCGTCAGGCCGGTGCGACGACGTATCTGCCGTTCAGCGGCGACAACAACTCCAGCGTGATTACGATCGTGGGCCGCGCCCTCGCGCCGGGGGAGAATCCTCCGGTGCCCGGCTGGAACATCGCCACGCCGGGCTATCTCCAGGCCATGCGCATTCCCCTGATTCAGGGCCGCGACATCTCCGATGCCGACAGTCCCGATGCGCAGAAAGTCGTCATCATCGACCAGTTCCTGGCGCGCAAGTACTTCCCCAAAGGCGACGCCATCGGCGCCAGGATCAACCGCGGGCTCCAGGTTCCGGGAGACCCGCAAAAGCCCGACGAGTCCACCATCGTAGGCGTGGTTGGCAGCGTAAAGACCGGCAACCTCGCCGAGAGCAACCCCGTAGGGCAGATCTATTTTTCCTACAGACAGTACGTGCCGCGAAACGTGCACCTGGTGTTGCGGACGGAGCGCGACAACCCGCAACTGATTGCCGCCATCCGCCGCACGCTTCACCAGGCGGACCCGGAGATGCCGTTGTTCGACGTCAAGACCATGCCCGAACGGCTGGCGGCTTCGTTGAGCAACCAGCGCGCGGCTATGGGGCTGTGCCTGATCTTCGCGGGCCTGGCGGTGCTGCTGGCGGCCATCGGCATCTATGGCGTGCTGGCATACTCGGTCTCGCAGCGCACGCGCGAGTTCGGCATCCGCGTGGCCCTGGGCGCCGGCGGACGGGAACTCATCGGCATGGTGGTAGGGCAGGGCCTGCGCATGGCCGCCTTTGGACTGGCGGCGGGAGCCGCGGGCGCTTTCGCGCTCACGCGCATGATGTCGGCCTTGTTATTCGACGTCCACCCGTCGGACCCGGCGGTATTCCTGGCAGTCGCGGTGGTGCTCGGCGCGGTGGCGTCGGTCGCCTCGTTGATCCCGTCGGCGCGGGCGGCCCGCATCCCGGCCGCGGTGGCTCTGCGCTACGAATGACGCACGGGGAGTCTGGCATACTGGAAGAGGGCACCGATAAGGAGCCGTCATGACGGTCAACGCACATTTCGATGGCAAGGCCATCATTCCGGATGAGCCACTCGATCTGCCGCCCAATCAAGCCTTGATCGTGCAGATCGAGCCGGTGGGCGCGCGAGAGACAGTGGACGAGTCGGCCTTGGCCTGGCTCGCCGCCAATGCGGTTGAGAACGACCGGCTGCCCACGGACCTGGCCGATCAACACGACCATTACCTCTACGGCTGCCCCACGAAGGACAGGCAGCGGTAGTGGCAACCTACTTCGCCGATACCTCCTACTGGATGGCGCTTTCGCGCAAGCGAGATCAGTACAATCGGAACGCAGCCGCATGGAACCGGTTCGTCATCCGGACTGGGAGCGTCATCGTGACGACCGAGGCCGTTCTTTGGGAGTGGCTGAACGCCTTTTCCGATGTGAGCACCCGTGCCGTTGCAGCCGAGGGCTATCGCCGAGCCCATGCGGACGCACGCATCGAGGCGGTGCCATTCCAGCCCGAACTGGTCGACTCCGCTGTCGAGCTTTACCGGACGAGGTCTGACAAGAGCTGGAGCCTCACCGATTGCCTGTCCTTTGTTGTTATGGAGCGGCGCCAACTCACTGAGGCGCTGACTACGGACCGGCATTTTGAGCAGGCGGGCATGAAAGTGATGCTGCTCCAGCAACCGGCGCTCAGGGTTTGACCGCGTCGGCCCGCGCTGCCCGCATCCCGGCCGCCGTGGCGCTGCGGTGCGAATAGCCTCCCATTCCCGCTAAACTGGTTGTATACCGCGTCCGACTTTTTGGGGTGCGGTGCGTCTTCTCACAGGGAGCCCCGTGGCTTTACCGCATCGCGCATAACGAGGCCTACGGGTCAGTTCCCCAACTGCCGTGAACGGCGTGTAGCAGGATTGATCTCGCTTCGGGGCTCCGCCGACACATCCCCGGATGCCAGCCGACTTGAACGAAGCCGCTGGCGCGGCGGCCGGGCCGACCATTCGTGGACGCTAGCGGATAAGGTTGTCACAGGAGATTCCTGTGACGATACTCATGGAGCGGATGCGAGAAGAGCTCGTACGCCGCAACTACGCTACCACCACGATTCACTCGTACCTGAAGGCCGTAGAGCATTTCCGTAACCACGTTGATACGCCGATAGACGAAGTCGGTCCCGACGACCTTCGGAGCTACCACGCGTACCTGCTCGGAACCCGGAAGCTGGCCGTCAACACCGTTGTCCTGAACATTTGCGCTCTCCGCTTCCTCTACATCAAAGTGCTCAAGCGCCGAGACATGAAGGAGGATCTGCCCTATCCAAAACAGCGCCTGCGGCTGCCGGTGATCCTCAGCCCAGGTGAAGTTGCCCAGTTGATTGGAGCGGCGCGCAACCTCTACCACCGCACCATATTGATGACCCTCTACTCGACGGGCCTGCGCCGCGCTGAGTTGTGCCGTCTCAAGGTCGCTGACGTTGACAGCAAGCGCATGATGCTTCGCGTTGTACAAGGCAAGGGCGGCATCGACCGGGAAGTGCCCCTGAGTAAGAGGTTGCTCGTCGCGCTACGTCAATACTACCGCTGGATGCGGCCCGAGACCTACCTATTTCCCGGCACTGTGAACCACTCGCGCGCGGACAAACCGATAAGCGAAAAGATCGTCTGGCAGGCCGTGCACGAAGCCACCATCCACGCCGGCATCAAGAAACGTGTAACGCCCCACACGCTTCGCCACTGCTTCGCCACCCACCTTCTTGAATCCGGCGCCGACCTAAGGAGCATCCAGATGATGCTCGGCCACTCGGATCTGGAGGCAACCACAGTTTACCTTCATCTCTCGCGGCGCCACCTGCAAGCCACGGCAAATCCCCTCGAACAGATCGTCATCCCGAATCCGGCGAATCTTGCACTTTCCCGGAGACTGCGTAAGCCGCAATGACCCGGCCTGCTGTGGAGGTGGCCGATCTACTCCACCAGCAAGGCGGCCGCTTCATGGACCAGAGCCCCTGGCTGGACTTCCAGCAACTGAGCGTGCTGCGGGCAATCACGCGCTGCCGCACAGCGGCGCTAGGCGGTCACATCGATCAATGCTCCCAATGCGGTCACCAGGCCATCTCTTATAACTCTTGCCGAAACCGGCACTGTCCGAAGTGTCAGGCACAAGCTCGCCAACGCTGGCTCGCAGCACGAGAGAAAGAACTACTCGACGTTCCTTACTTCCACGTCGTATTCACCTTGCCACACGAGCTGAACCCTCTCTGCCTGCGCAATGCCCGGATTCTGTACGATCTGCTTTTCCGCGCCAGCGCTGACGCCATGCTTGAAGTTGCGACCAACCCAAAACGGCTGGGCGCGCAGATTGGCTTCATCAGCATTCTGCACACGTGGGGACAAAACCTGCTCTTGCATCCTCATGTGCACTGCGTGGTTCCGGCAGGCGGACTCGCCGCAGACCACGAGCGGTGGATTCACCCGAAGTACGCCTTCTTCTTGCCGGTGGACGTGCTCAGCTCCGTTTTTAGAGCCAAGTTCGTTGACCGATTGCGCAAGGCATTCCGGCAGGGGAAGCTGGTCTTTTCCGGTTCTGTTGCCCAACTCGCAAACCCGAAGCGATTTGCCGCTTTTGTCAGATCACTTTTCAAGCAACAGTGGGTCGTATATGCGAAGCCGGCATTCGGCGCTCCAACCCTCGTGCTCCGCTATCTTGGCCGTTATACGCACCGGGTCGCCATCAGCAATCACCGCCTACTCGGTTTTG
Source organism: Bryobacterales bacterium (assembly GCA_963768385.1). Lineage (GTDB taxonomy): Bacteria > Acidobacteriota > Terriglobia > Bryobacterales > Bryobacteraceae > Fen-178. The sequence goes on along the minus strand of CAVYHQ010000004.1, from coordinate 209,644 downwards.
ACGGAGAGCGCGTCACTTTTCTCTGGAAAGACTACGCCCATGGCAACAAGCAGCGGAAGATGACGCTGGAAGCAACGGAGTTTCTGCGCCGCTTTACCCAGCACATCCTGCCGCGCGGCTTTGTCCGGATCCGGCAATTCGGTTTCCTCACGAACACCCGGCGATCCACCCTGCTGGCACTCGCCCGACAGCTTCTCACCACCACGCCGAAGCCGCCCGCAGCTTGTCCTACCGGCACTGCCAAGGGTTCCACTTGGCAGTGCCCTCACTGCAATGGCGAAATGCGGATCGGACCAAATCTCACCGCCCGCCAGTTGGCTTTCCGGTGCAGACCCCTCGACAGTTCGTAGGCTGTGGTCAAATCCCGCGGCCTAATCGCGTGCCCTCGGACGCGGGTCCACTCGTGTGTCTGCCTGACCGCCAAACCCACTCCACGTCACTGCTACCCCGCCTTCCAGACCGTTACCAGCGCCCCCACCCTTTTCAAGAGCTTCAAAAGCAGTTTTCCCGACGTTTTTCCGTCCGTAGCCATTCACGTCGGCAGTCTAAAACCCAAAAAACAGGCTAGAGGCTCCATAGCGCGGCCCGCCGTGCCAGCGGCTTCCTTCAAGTCGTCCCTATCGAAAGTGCCGCAGCCCGGGCCTTGTTCCGTTCTGCGAGGAATTTCCTGCCGCGGCACTCCCGATAGGGCGCTAACGACTTCAGGGGAGTAATCCTGCCATATGGTCATGTGGCCTGCATGAACGTCAGCCCACCGGTTCAACATTGGGTGTACCATGTGTTTTCGAAATGAAAGACGACATCGTCGCGAAATTGAACCGCGAACTAGACGAAGAAATCGTGAGCGAAAGGCAGGTCGTCTACATTCTCGTAGAAGCGCGCAAGCTCTTGGAGCAGCAGAGGACGTTGGATAGCTTCCGAGCCTTTAAGTTGTGCGGTGATTGGGCGGTGCATCCCAAACTGCGAGGCCCAGATTCACAACTCGTGCTCAAGTACTTCGACGCTTACGAAGCCGAGTATCAGAACTCCGGCGTCACGATGGCGGAATTTCAACTTGAGCCTCTCCACGATTTCGTGTCGTACAGACGATTTCGCGTGGAGTTTATGCAGGCCCTTGCCCCATATGACGTAAATGTGGACCGGCTGGCCTCCGACACGTTCTAGAGGGCCTTCATCCAGCACTACTCGTCCGTAATTCAGGATTGTCCACTAGAGGCGATTGACAACAACACGCAGTTGGTCAGCCACGTCTCCGGCTTAGCGTGGCCGCCGGAGATGGCGGATGCCATATATCCGTGGAAGCGCGTCATCCAATGGAACTGGACCCTAAAGAACAGAATCGAACGAAAGCACGTGTGCGCATTGATCTAGCTGGACACACCCGAAAGACTGAAGGACTTGCCCTACGTGAGCGCAAAGGCAAATGCCAATCGTCCATGGGCGCAGGTGGCTCAGCGGCCTCGTAGTCCTCGCCAGAATTCTTTTATCTGGCCCCAATTAGCTGCCGCGCTTGCCGCAGAGACAACAATCGCGACGACCGTGATCCCCAGAATCGCCCACTGAAGCGCATACATGAGAGCCATGTTTCGAACAAGGAGGTGCTCGGAGAAGTTGTCTCGCATGACCTGAAGGTGGCTCTCAGCGCTTTTCACGCAAAAGGCCAGCCGCTCCATGAGCGTCTCAAAGAGATTTTTCTTCTGGATGGGGCCTTCCGGACGATTGGCGAACTCGCTCAGACGCGAATGGCGAAGAGCACGTTTGCTGTCCTCTAGTTCGACCTTCACTCGCTCAAGTAGCATCCCCTGCCGGGACAGTTGCCGGCTGACTCCGATATCGGCACGAAGTCCCCGGAAGAACCTTGGTCGCACGAGCGCGCGATAGGTGCTCCGCCTCGCTTTCCCAACCTCGGTCGAAATCGTGTGGAGGAAATCGCGCACCGCAAGGATCGGGATGATGGCCGTCAGGAAGTCTTCCAGGCTGGAGTATCGCGCGTCAGGAGGGACGTAATCCTTGAGCGCGAGAAGCTTGTACGGTGCGTCCTCCTTTGTGCTCCGCAACGACGTGTTCAGGTTAAAGACGAGGTGTTCCCGCTGGAAGGTGTTCCACGCGTAGAATTCCATGGCGAAAAACGTCCACCAGGTACGCGTGGAGTGTTTCGCTTCTTCCAGGACATCGGCGTCGGGCCTCATGCCGCTCAACGTATACATCTCGATAGCCGGCAGCCGGGGGCCACTGCCGGACCTTCGCATGAAGTGGCCGGACAGAAAGGGCGCGAGGCAGCCTTCCAGATCAGACCGGATGCGCTTGAGATAGGAGAGCAGGGTGCGATATTCGACGGCCTCGGGAGGATTGTTTGAGCTTCGGTAGAAGATGTTCGTCGGGATCATGGGCCAGAAGCGGACCTCGGGCATATAGTGGGCCGACTGGACGCGAAGCAAAGTGTCCGTTACTTCTTTCGTAAGACTCGCATGAAAGCTCAGGACAAAGAGCGACGGCAGGGGCCGGTGCGCCCAGATCTCGACTGATTCAACATGCTCGGGCAGGTCGATTGCCTCGGTTGGCATCGCAACCGGAAATGCGTGGGTTCCGCGGGGGACCAGGGTTCCGACCCGCGACCACGCACCCGCAACGGTCTGGTCCGCGCTCTCGCTGAAGTCCTCGAAATAGTCGCGGATTTCACCGCGCGGGAAGAGTCGCCGAATGCCCGATTCGAGCCGATCGAACTCCTCAATCGGAAACATCTCAAAGAGGCAGCAGCGATCGTACGAGAGCAAGACGCCCTCCGGAGGTCTCGTCTGTTGGTAGTATTCGTCCGAGAACTTCCGGTCGTATTCATGGGCTGTCTGTAACTGGTGAATGAGCCCCCGGCTAAACGGCGGGAGTTGCTCGACGAAAGTGAGAATGCGCCGGGCAACGGAAATTCTAAGGCTGTCGATCTTGGACGCCAGCCAAGGCATATTGCGAAAGGGAAGGAACCGCCTGATTCGTCGGCGCGTTCTCATATGCTGACGATATCAGGTTGACAGCTAATAAGGGTGTTATCGGAACAGCGTCGTCCAGAAGCAGCGCGACCCTAGCCGCGAGCAGGCCGCTTTTGTGATCGCCACAGGCGACCGGCTGATCAAGGCCTTAACAAGTGAGCCTATTCATGCGCCGCGGGTGACTGAAGCAGTCACGCCACCTCAGGCGGCCATCCCGGAAAAACAAGCCGGATGAAAGTTCCTCTCCGACCCCGTTCCCGACTTTGAAGATACCGTGGAAGGCGGTGAGGCTGTGCATCATGAGGCCTAGAATCACACACTCTCCGCCTTTTGCAGTAGATTACTCCCCACAAACGCCCCTGGCTCCGCGAACGCGCTCGGGGCCGTTCCCCGGCAACATCAATCTCTTGACGTCCCCACCCATGAAGCAATCCCACCCCTCACCCCCTCCCGCGCCAGCCGGCGCCCCTTGACGCCGACCCAATGCCCCATCCCCCAAAAAGCCAGTCACCGCCGTCAAAAAAACTTCTGCCGTTTTTCCTCAACAGCTTACGGACATCCGACGCCAGCCCCCTTGACACCCGTCTGCTATCCTGAAATTGGAAAGAGGTTGCGCCGCGGGGTACCCTCTGGGTCGCGCAGCCTCAACAGTCTTCTTCCAGGCCTGGAAGCGTTGCATTTGAGGTGGTACTGAGTTCCCCGTAGGCCCGTGAACGGCCGAACGGCATCCACCCCCGGGAATCGGGGATGGGTGGACGACGGGGAAATCTCGTGACTAGTCCCGAAACACTGGGGGGCGAGGCCGGGCGAACCCTTTGGGTCAACACCGACACCAGCCCCAACAGCTTCAGCGAGCCTGCTATCGAGTTGGTATGAAGCGCCATCCAGCGCTTCCGCTGCCTTTGAAGATGCGGCTCCAACCATTGGCGGCCGGGCACGCACGGCGAAAGTCCGAAGCCCCCGGCCGCCGCAACGAGTCTCGAACAAGTCCTCTCCGCACACCCGAAGTGTCTTCACCAGCAGATCGTTTTCTCTGCGGCCTCTGCTGTCTCTGCGTCGAAATTTGGCTTTGTTCCCCACCGTCCGCCCGCATGCTCCCGCCCCATTCCCGCTACACTGGTTGTATACCGCGTCCGACTTTTTGGAGGCGCAGTGCGTCTTCTCACCAGGAGCCAGATTTGATCTTTCGGGCGGTCGAAGATGCCGACCTGATTCAGCGGGCTGCCCGGGGCGGCGTGGAGGCATTTAACCTCCTCGTGTCCCGGTGGGAGAAACGTGTGTACAACTACCTCCTGCGCATCACCGGCAACCGTGAAGACGCTCTGGACTTGACGCAGGACGTTTTTTTGAAAGCCTATCAGAACCTTCGCAAGCTCGACGATCCAGGGCGGTTTGCCCCCTGGCTTTACCGCATCGCGCATAACGAGGCCTACTCGATGTTCCGCAAACGCAGGCCCGAAACCGATGTGGAAGAAGCGAAGCCGGAGGCCAGCGGAACCGGAATCACAGTGGGCGGAGGCTCGGTCTTCCCTATCGAATTGAGCCTGGCGGTCGAGAGCGCGCTGGAACGGCTGTCGCCGGAACAGCGGGAGTCGGTGGTGCTCAAGATCTACCAGGGATTCAAATTCGAAGAGATGGCCGAAATCCTCTCCTGTCCGGTTTCCACCATCAAGTCGCGTCTGTATACGGCCCTCGAACTCCTCAAAACAGAACTGGCTCCGATTAAGACTCGAGGTGTCTCATGAGTTGCTCACCATTCGATTTGAGGGATTACTTCCTCAAGGAGCTGCCCGATTCCGAGCAGCGCCAGGTGGAAGCCCACATCAGGAACTGCCAGCCGTGCCTCGAAGAACTGGACCGGCTGCGTCTCACGGAGGCCGCCCTGTTTGCGCTGAGGGAAGAAGAGATTCCGCAGCGCATCGGTTTCGTCTCCGACCAGGTTTTCGAACCGTCGCCCTGGAGGCGCTGGTGGGCCGCGTTGTGGGGATCCACCGCGCGGCTGGCCTTCGCCTCGGCGGCCATGCTTTCCATCGCGATTATGGTGTCGGCGCTGCGGCCGGTTGGGCAGATCGCCCTTCGGCCCGGCGCTCCGCAAGTAGTCAAGGCCATCTCCGACACTGAAATCCAAACCCGCATCGACACCGCGGTCGCCAAAGCGGTGGCCCAGATGGATGCCCGCCAGACCGAGAAGACCAAACAACTGGTGGCCGATCTCGAAAGCACCCGCCAGCGCCTCCTGCTGGCAGCCGATGAATGGGATTATTCCCAGCGGCGCGCCAACGCGATCAGAATATCCGCCAGTAATTACGGTCCGCCGCGCGCGGACAACGGAGAATTGAAATGAAGTCCGCAGCCGTTTTGTTCGCACTGACCCTGGCTCCGGTGTGGGCCCAGCTTCCGAGGCCACCGGCCGCGGCGCCACCCGCGGCGGCAACGCCCACGGAGAAGCTCCGCGTACCCCGGCAGGCCCTGGCCGATGTCGAAAGACGCCTCGACACCAAGCTTGCCAGTCTCGGAGGCGCCAACGATCCCATCGACCTGCTGGGCGCCTCGCGCGGTATCTATCTCGACGGCTATGGCGCGGTCTTTACGGCCGAAGCCAGCCTCATTATCACGCCCGGCGTCAACCCCTTTCATACGGTGATCACCGAACCGGAGAAGGAAAAGGTGCACCAGCGAAAACTCGACCGCCTGCCCATGCTGAAGCAGTTGATGCGCGACATGTGGCGGGACTCGGCCACGGCGCTCACCGCCGTCCCGGACAATCAGCAGGTGGTGATCGCAGTCCGTTTGTTGTACCTTCCCTGGGAAGACACGCGGGGACTGCCCGGTGAGATCGTGATGAAGGGCGACCGCAGGGCCGCCGTCAGCGGAGCGGTCCAGATGGAAGAGCAATAAGTGATCCCCACGTTACCCTCCGATTCCGAGAATGAGTCCGCCGCCGCGGCGGTCGCCGGGCCCAGGCCTCGCTCGATGCGCCTGGGCGAAATCCTGGTGGATCGCAAGAAGATCGAGGCCGAAGACCTGGAGCGCGCCCTCGAGATCCAGAAGGAGCGCGGCGACAAGCTCGGCAAGATTCTGGTGGATATGGGCCTCATCGCCCAGCGCGACGTGCTGGCGGCGCTTTCCGATCAGCTCGGGGTGCCGGTGGTCACGCTGGACAACCCCCCGCCGTCGGCGCCCGAGATCGACGGGCTTTCGCACCGGTTCCTGCGGCAGTGCCGGGCCTTCCCGGTGGCGTTGGTCGATTCCACGCTGACCATCGCCATGGCCGACCCGCTCGACTTCGAGACCATCGCCGCTGTGCGCGCCTTCTCCGGCCTCGAAATCCAGACGGTGCTGGCCGCGGAGCAGGAAATCCTGGACGCCATCGAGAAGCACTACGGAGAAGGCGAACAGCACGCGCAGTTGGGTGAGGGCGAAGACGAGCAGGCCATGGCCGACCTGGAACACCTGCGCGATATGGCCAGCGAAGCGCCGGTCATCCGCCTGGTCAACGCCATGATCACCGATGCCCTCGAAAAGCGCTCGAGCGACATTCACATCGAGCCGTTCGAAAAGGAATTCCGCGTACGCTTCCGGGTGGATGGGGTGCTGTTCAACCAGGAACCGCCGCCGCGCGAGCTGAAGGCCGCCATCATATCGCGCCTCAAGCTGATGGCCAAGCTCAACATCGCCGAGCGCCGCCTGCCGCAGGACGGGCGTATCAAGATCAAGGTGGTGGGCCGCGAAGTGGATCTGCGCGTCTCCACCTTGCCTACGCTGTACGGCGAGAGCGTCGTGATGCGCCTGCTGGACCGCTCCGCCGGCGATTTCTACGACCTTCGCCGCCTGGGCTTCGACGAGCACATGCTGGCGCGCATGGAGCATTTCACCAGCCTGCCCCACGGCATCTTTTTGGTGACCGGGCCCACCGGCAGCGGCAAATCCACCACGCTCTATTCGGCGCTCAAACGCATCAACCTTCCCGACAAGAAGATCATCACCATCGAAGATCCGGTGGAGTATCAAATGGACGGGATCAACCAGATCCACGTCAACCCGCAGATCGGCCTGACCTTCGCCGCGGGCCTGCGCCACATCGTGCGCCAGGATCCGGACGTCATCATGGTGGGTGAAATCCGCGACCGCGAGACCGCCGATATCGCCATCCGCGCCGCGCTCACCGGCCACCTGGTTTTTTCCACCCTCCACACCAACGACGCTCCCAGCGCCATTACGCGCCTCACCGACATGGGCGTGGAGAACTACTTGATTACTTCGTCGCTGGTGGCGGTGCTGGCACAGCGCCTGGTGCGGGTGATCTGCCCGCACTGCAAAGCGCCGGCGGGTCCGGCCCTGTCGCCGGAAGGCGAAACGGTCGAGACGTTCCGCGGCGGCGGATGCCCGGAATGCAACGGCACAGGTTACACCGGGCGCATGGGCATTTTCGAGATGATGGATGTGAACGATGAAATCCGCAAGCTCATCATGAACAACGAAGACGCCTCCGTGCTGACCAGGGCCGCGCGCCGCAACGGCATGCGCAACCTGCGCGAGGACGGCTGGAGAAAGATCCGCGAGGGCTTTACCACGGTGCAGGAAGCCATGCGCGTGACGCAGGAATTCTGATGGCGGCCTTCTTCTTCAGGGCGGTGGCTTCGGATGGCAAGGTCCGCAGCGGCCGGCTCACGGGCGACAACGAAAAGCTCATTGCCCGCGAACTGCGCAAGCAGGGCCTCATTCCCGTGTACGTGGGAGTGGCTCCCAAGGGAACGTCTTTCGAGATCAAACTGCCCTCGTTCGGAAAAGGCCGGCGCCGCGACGTTCTGTTTTTCACCCAGGAGCTGGCCACGCTGCTCACCGCCGGGGTTCCACTGGACCGCGCCCTCTCCATCACCGGCGAGTTGACCGAGAAGCCGGCCTTCCGCTTCATCGTGCTCGACGTGCTGCGCGTGCTCAAAGGCGGCAAATCCCTGGCCGACAGCCTGGCCACCCATCCGGAGCACTTCTCCGACCTCTACATCAACATGGTGCGGGCGGGCGAAGCCTCCGGCGCACTGGCCCCGATCTTCGAGCGGCTGGCCGATTTCGAGCGCTCGCGCGACGACCTGCGCAACTACATCATTTCATCGATGATCTACCCGGCGCTGCTGGCCATGGTGGGTCTCGGCTCCATCCTGATTCTGCTGACCTTCGTGGTGCCGCGCTTCGCCGCGGTCTTCGCCGACTCCCACTTGAAGATCCCCGTGCCCACCAAGATGATGCTCGAGGCCAGCGCATTTATTCAAGCATACTGGTGGATCGGCGCGGCCGCTCTGGTGGCATTCATCATTCTCTGGACCACGTACACCCGGACCGTCGCCGGCCGTCTCTGGTGGGATGGGGCGCGGCTCAAGATTCCCATGCTCGGCGAAACGCTTCTCAAGGCGGAGACCGCGCGGTTCGCGCGCGCCATGGCGACTCTGGTGGCCAACACCGTGCCGCTGGTGCAGTCCATCGCCATCGCCGCCGCCACCCTGAACAACAAGATCATTTCCGGGGCGCTCGAGGGCGTGGCCCAGGGCGTCAAGCGCGGCGAGGGAATCGCGGTCCCGGTCCGCAAGTCCGGGGTCTTCCCTCCTCTGGCGTCGCACCTGCTGACAGTTGGGGAAGAGACCGGCCGGCTCGACCAGATGTTCGCCCGGATGGCGGATATATACGAGAATGATACTCGGGCCTCCATCAAGCGTTTCACCGCGATCTTCGAGCCGCTCGTGATCCTGGTGATGGGCGTGATGGTGGGAGCCCTGATTTTGAGCATGCTGCTTGCGATTACCAGCATCAACGACGTGGCGGTGTAACCATGTTCCAACGAAAACGAAGAAATGGGAGACGCGGTCAGGCAGGCATCACCCTGATCGAAATGCTCGTGGTGATGACCATCATCGCGCTATTTGCCGCGCTGGTCGGACCCTCAATTTTGAAGCACGGCGACACGGCCCGCATCACCGCGGCGCGCGCCCAGATCTACAACTTCATGACCGCGCTGGGCGCCTACAAACTGGACACGGGCACGTTCCCCACCACCGAGCAGGGTCTGCTGGCGCTGCGCGTAAGGCCGCCGGATGTGAACCAGTGGGCCGGACCGTACATGCCCCAGGAGATCCCCAAAGATCCGTGGGGCCACGACTACGTGTACAAGTATCCGGGTGAGCACGGCGACGAGCCGGATATCGTCTGCCTCGGCGCTGACGGCCAGCCCGGCGGCGAAGGGTTGAATGCCGACATTGTCAGTTGGAAGAGCCAGTAAGCGGCAGGGGCCAGGGGTCACGGCCGGCCAGGGGCCGCCGGCCGGAAGCAGGCCGGCGCGCGGCGTCACCCTGATCGAGATGATGGTCGTGGTGGCGATCGTGGGCCTGATTGCGGGCATCTCCTTTCCCGCGGTTTCGGCCGGCCTGGAGAGCGTGCGCCTGGCCTCCGCCACCGATTCGCTGGCCAGCTTCCTCAACGCCGCGGTGAACCGGGCCGAGCGCCGCCAGCAACCCCTGGAGCTGATCATTTCCCCCAAGGACAACCTGCTCACGCTGTACTCCAACGAGCCAGGATTCACGCGCGAGCTGAGGCTTCCGGAGGGCATCGCGATCGAAGCCGTGCTGCCGCGGAATCCCGACGATCTCCGAGGCGCGCGCCGCCTCATTCTGATGCCGGGCGCCACGGTCCCGGGCATCGGGATTCAGATTGCCAACCGCCGCGGTGCGCGCCGGATCGTACGGCTGGACCCCATGACCGGCTTTCCGCGCGTGGAAAGCGTCAATACAGAGTGACGGGCAAGCGCGGATTCACGCTTCTGGAGATGGTGGTCGCCACCCTGATCATGGCGATCGCGGTGGTCGGCCTGCTTTCCGGCATTTCGGGCGCCACGCGCAACGCCGCCCGGCTCCGCGACTACGACCGGGCGGTGCAACTGGCGCGGCTGCGCATGAACGAGCTGCTGATGGATTACGCCATGCCGCGCGATACGCTGGTGAGCGGCACGTTCGACCCCGCCCTGACGGGCGGCATCGAAAGCGGCTGGCGCGCGCGTCTCGACAACTTCGAGATGCCGCCCTCGCCCGCGGCCGGCCAGCTTGCCCTGGACCGCATCGAGCTGGAAATCTGGTGGGCTTCCGGCAATGACCACCGCACCTTCACGCTGGATGCCTTTCGCTCGCGCGTCCTGAGGCCCGGAGACGTGGCCCCGGGGGCGCCCCAATGAGACGCGAAGCCGGCACTACCCTGATTGAAGTCCTCATCGCCGTCACCTTGCTGAGCCTGCTCTCGGTTGGCATGCTCATCGCCATGCGAGTCGGTCTGCATGGCTTTCTCCAAGACCAACAACAAGCTCATGGACAATCGCCGCGTGGCCGGCGCGCAGCGCGTTGTGCAAGAACAACTGGAGGGCATGATGCCCGTGGTGGCCGCTTGCGGAGAGGCTCCCGGAGCTACCCCCGCGAAGACCGCCTTCTTCGAGGGCCAGCCCCAGACCATGCGGCTGGTGTCCACCTTCTCGCTGCAACAGGGATGGCGCGGCCAGCCGCAGATTCTGGAACTCTTCGTCATTCCCGGAGAAGAGGGCCGCGGCGTCCGCCTGGTGGTCAATGAAATCCCGTATACCGGCCCCGCCGGCACGGCCCGGCTTTGCATGGGCCGCACGCGGGACCCGCATAACCGGCGGCAACCTGGCGGTGTTCGCTCCGGTCCAGGCGGGGCCGAACTCCTTCGTGCTGGCGGATAAGCTGGCTTACTGCCGGTTCCTCTACTTCACCATCCCCCTGGACCGCAACGTGCCGCCGCACTGGACGCCGAATTGGAACATTTCGGGCTGGCCTTTTGCGGTGCGCATTGAAATGGCGCCCCTCGAGCCCGACCCTTCGCGGTTGCAGCCGATCACCGTCACCGCGCCGATCCACCTCCATCGCGCCCCGGAGATTCAGTATGTGGACTACTAAGCAAACCGGGGACAGGCAGCGAATTTCGCAAAGGCGGCGAAATTCGAGCCAGTCCCCCCGCGGCAGCGCATTGCTGGCGGTTCTGTGGCTCTCGGCGGCCCTGGCGGCTATCGCGTTTTCGCTCTCCAGTACGGTTCGCGGCGAGACCGAGCGCACCTCCACCGCGGTCGATGGGTTGCGCAGCTACTACCTGGCCTCGGGCGCCATCGAGCGGGCTTCTCTGGAACTGCTCTGGACCCTCACGAGCCCGGATCAAGCGCAAGATTCCGCGAGGCTCCACGGCGGTGGACTACACCTTCCCCAGCGGCGTGGCCCACGTTGAGATCATCCCCGAAACCGCCAAGCTGGACGTCAACAAGGTTCTGCCGGAGGAGTTATACCGCCTGGTAGTGGCGCTGGGCATCGAGCCCGAGCGGGCTCAGGAGATCACCCTCGGCATTGTCGACTGGAGGAGCCCCCTGTCGCAGGAGGCCAGCGCGGTTGACCAGTATTATCTGTCGCTCACTCCGTCTTTTCGGGGGCGCCACGCGTCCATTGAAGAGATCGAGGAATTACTTCTTGTGAAAGGCGTTACGCCAGATATCTTCTACGGAACCTACGTTCCCGTGCCGGACGCGGAGTTGGGCGGGGGACCTCGCCTGGCGCCGCGGGCCGGACTGGCGGACTGCCTCTCGGTTTTCGGCTCGACCCAGCAGGTGGACGCCAATACCGCCGCTCCCGCCGTTCTGGCGGCCATCGGGCTGGCTCCCTTCGCCATCGAGGCGCTGGTGGAGCGCCGGCGCAGTCGCGCCTTTTACGCAGCAGCAACTCGGCGACTTCCTGCAATCCGTCGGCGTCGGCTCGAACCGCCTGCGGGTGGAAGGCAACTCCATCGTCACCGTGCGCGCCACGGCGCGGTTGCGGCTGGCCAACGGACAACTCTCGGACCTCAGGCGCACGGTAGGCGGCGCAGGTGAAGTACATGCCGGCGGGATACGATTCCCCCATCCACATCCTGCGGTGGTACGACACGGCTTGGAGCAATTGACCCCGCCATGCCCCTCCAGATTCCCATTTCCAAAGACCTTCGCAAGCTGCTGGCCTTCGGCTCGGGCGTGGGCATTGAGATCGGCGCCACGGACCTGGAAGTGGCGGCCGCGCGGGTGCGCCCCACGCGGATCCGCGTGCTCGGCCGCGTCACCATACACAATTTCGCCGGGCGGCCGGCGGCCGAATGGGGCGCGGAGTATGCCCGGTTCCTGAAATCGTTGGGGGCGGGCCGCATGAGCGCCACGGTGCTGCTGCCGCGGCGCGAAGTGATCGTGCGCCAGATGGCGCTGCCCGGCGTGGCCGCGCAAGGACATGGAAGGCGCCATCCGCTTCCAGTTGGACTCGCTGCACCCTTACGGCGAGGACGAGGTCTCGTGGGGCTGGTCGCCGCTGGCCTACGGCGCGGTGCTGGTGGGGATCGTCCGGCGCGCCACCGTCGAGCGATACGTCCAGCTCTTCACCGAAGCCGGCATCGCGGTTTGCAGTTTCACCTTCTCGGCCGCCGCGGTGCACGCCGCCATCCGGCTGAACGGCGCCGGACCCAAGGGCGCCCCGGGGATGGATTCGTGGCGCTGAGCCGGTCCGCTTCGGGCGCCGTGGAGGTGTACGGGGAAAGCGCCGCGCACCCGGTTTTCTCGGCGGAATTCGAGCTGGCCCCGGAACGCGCCGCGGGGCTGGCGCTCGCCGAGTTGCGGCTGCCTCCCGAAACCGCGCCCTGCAAGCTCGAAGAAGTGCTTCCCAAGCCGGACGTCAATCCGGTGGAGAACGATCTTTCCCGCAACGCACTGCCGTACGCCACGGCGCTGGCTGGGGCTTGTCCCCGGCTTGCGCCGGCGGCGAACGTGCTGCCCCCGGAGCACCGGCGCCTCAGTTCCCGCGCGGTCTTCATCCCGACGCTGGTGCTGGCGGCGCTGGTGCTGCTGGTGGCCGGCGCCGTGATGGTTTACTCCAGACTCGCGGAACGGCAGTACCTCCGCAGGATCGATGCCGAAATCGCCCAACTGGAACCACTGGCGCGGCGCGCGGCGGCGCTCGACCGCGAGATCGACGCACGTGCGCGCGCGCGCTCAATTGCTCGACCGGTTGCGCAACCAGACGCGCGGCGATCTGGACGCCCTGAACGAGCTGACCAGGCTGGTGGAACCGCCGGCCTGGACCAACTCCATCAACCTCGCGCGCGATTCGGTGCGCATCACGGGCGAAGCCCCGCAGGCCGCGCTGCTTCTGAAGATTCTCGATTCCTCGCCCCTTTTCGAGAATTCGGCGCTCGATATGGTCAACCGCGGCGCGCGCCGGCGAGCTGTTCCAGATCCACACCGCCCGGAGGAGCAGCCGATGACTGTCGGAACCCTGGACCGGCGTACGCTGTTCGTGCTGCTGGGCGGGCTGCTGCTGATCGCTGTGCTGCGATTCGGCGTGTACGGGGACCGGCCAACGCAAGTGGTGGCGCCTTCGGAATCCGTCCCGGCGGCCGAAAAGCGCCTGGAGCGTTTGCGCCAGATCGCCGCCACGGTTCCCGGCAAGGAAGCGGTGCTCAAACAGGCCGCCGGCCGAACTGGAAACGCGCGAAAAGGGCATGCTCAAGGCCGACACGGCCGCGCAAGCGCAAGCCCAGCTTCTCGAACTGATTCACACCGTCGCCGCCGCCAACGGAATCGATGCGCGCGGCGCCGAAGGATTTCCGGCTCCCAAGCCGCTGGCCACGCGATTACGGCGAGGTTTCCGTGACGGTGACCTTCACCTGCGGCATCGAGCAGCTTGTGAACCTTCTGGCGGCGCTCGCCAACCAGCCGCAAATCCTGGCCACCAACGAGATCCAAGTCACCGGCGGCACCGACAAGAAGAAGAACGTGCAGGTGCGGCTGAGCCTGTCCGGAGTAGTGCCGAGGAAGCTGGTGCCGGAGAAGAAAGGAGTGGCCGCGTTTTGAACCGCAAACTGCTGATCCTCGACGTGGTGCTGGCGGCCGTGGCGGTCTACGCCGGCTTCCAGTTTCGCAGCCAGTGGCTGGCGGCCAAGGCGCGTGAAGCCGCCATCCTGAACCGCAAACCGGCCCCGCTGCCGCCGCCGCAGTTCACCCCGCTGCCACCGCGCCTCCGGTGCTTTCCGCCGGCTATGCCGATATCGCGCAGAAGCTGCTTTTCGACCGTCGCGCAACTCCACCGTGGTGGTGGAAGTGCCGCCTCCGCCGCCGCCCAAGCCCATGCCGCCGCTGCCGGTCTATCACGGCATGATGAATATCGGCGACGGTCCCGCCGCCATCCTCAGCGTGAACGCCACCTCCCCGCAAATGGAAATCCATCCGGGCGAGACGATCGGCCCATTCAAGCTGGTGGACGTCAATACTCAAGAGATCGCTTTGGAATGGGACGGCAAGGTCATCCGCAAGACGGTGGACGAAATACTCGACCGCAGCGACGCGGCAGGTGGTCGCGGACGCGAACGCGCCGGCGCCCGCGGCAGCCTCCGCCCCGGTGCTGCCCGTCATCAAGTCGCCACTCGGTCCCGGCGAGGATACCGGCCGGGGCTTTAAGGTCTGCCAGCCGAACGACAGCACGCCCGACGGCACCGTAGTCGACGGCTACCGGAAGGTATCGCATCGCGACGCCGTTCGGCAACGCGTGCCGGTGGGACCCGGTAGGACGGTAATGCTCTCAAGGACTAACGAAATGCGCCCCTTAACGTATGTTCGATTGATTCTGGCCATGTGCGCCGCGGCCGCCGTGCTTTCCGGCCAAGCCTCACCGCGCATTTTCCAGCCGCCGCCAGCGAAGCAGCCGCAGCCGGCGCAGCCGCACAGCCGCAGCCGCAGCCGCCGCAGCCGCAGCCGAATGCGCCGGGACGCCGGCCGCCGCCCCCAGCGGCCCTCCGCCGGCGCGCCTCACCGAGAACGGCGGGTTCCTGCTTCCCAACGTGTCTCTCACCGAGATGATCGACATCCTCGCCAAGCGGATGAAGATCAACTACATTCTCGATCCCGGCGTCAAAGGATCGGTGACCATCTACACCTACGGCGAAGTGAAGCCGGTGGACTTGATGCCGCTGCTGGAGACCATCCTGCGCGTCAATGGCGCCACCATCGTGCAGGTGGGCGACCTCTACCGCATCGTGCCGATCAACAGAGTTTCGCAGCTTCCGCTCGCCGCCGACGATGGATGCCGACCCCAAGACGCTGCCCGACGACGAGCGCATGATCCTGAACCTGATCTTTCTCAAGTACGCCACGGCCGCGGAGATGGACAAGCTGCATCCAGCCGTTTCTGGGCGAAGGCGCCTCCATGTCGACTTACGATCCGGCCAACCTGCTGATCATCCAGGACAACAGCCGCAGCATGAAGCGCACCATGGAGCTGATCGCGCATGTTCGACAGCGACACCTTCGCCGGCCAGCGGGTGCGCCTGTTCGACGTCGCCAACAGCCGCCCATCCGACCTGGTGAAGGATCTGGAGTCGGTCTTCAAGGCGTACGCGCTCTCCGACAAGACCGCCGCCGTGAAGTTCATTCCGGTGGACCGCATCAATACGCATCATCGCGGTGGCGCCCAACCCTGGCGTCTTTCACCGAAGTCAAGAAGTGGATCGATAAGCTCGATATTCCGGTCAAGATCACGGCGGGCGCGATCGAACAACTATGTCTACCGCTTGAAGTACGGCCGCGCCGAGACCGTGGCCATGGCCATCATGGCGCTGTACACCGGCAATCTCGGCGCTGATGAATCTGGCCAGCGATGAGCAGCGGCATGGGCGGCGGCATGGGCATGGCGGCATGGGCTACGGCGGCATGGGCGGCGGCGGTATGGCGGCATGGCGGCGGCATGGGCTACGGCGGCGGCATGGGCTATGGCGGCGGCATGGCGGCGGCGGCTACGGCGGCATGGGCGGCGCATACGGCGGCGGCGTATGGCGACCCCGATGGGCTCAACCGCGGCGAATTTCAACGCAGCGCTGAATTACCGGCCTCGCGGCAGTGGGCGCCGGCGCCAACCCGGCGCGGCGGCAGGGCCTGGCACCGACCGCACGGGCAGCTACCTGGGAAGTATCCGGGAGGCGGCGCCGGAACCCGAATGCCGCACGTCATTCCCAATCCTTTCGATAACACCCTGCTGATTCAGGGCACGCCGCAGGAGTACGAGCAGATCAAAGCCCTGCTGCGGCAGTTGGACGTGCCGCCCCGCCAGGTTCTGATCGACGCCAAGATTTACGAGGTGGATCTGACCGGCGCGTTCTCGGCCGGCGTCACTTCGTACCTGGCAGCAGAAGGACACGAGTACGGTCTCCCGCGTGCTGAATGCGACCGCCGGCGCAGGCGGCTTGGGCCTCTCCGTGGGTGCGCTGGTCCTGCGCAGCCATGAGTTGCTGGGCGTGCTGCAAACCAGCGAGGCCACCCAGAACGCGCGCGTGATCTCCGCGCCCAGTATCATCGCCACCGACAGCGTTCCGGCCACCATGAACGTGGGCAGCCGTCCCCGTGCTCACCTCGCAGGCGGTTGTCAGCGGCGTCACGACGGGTGGCACTAGCCCGTTCACGAACACGGTGAGCAACGTCAGCACGGGCGTGACGCTTTCCATCACCGCGCGCGTCAATTCGAGCGGCGTGGTCACGATGATGATTAACCAGCAGGTGAGCGCGCCGGTAGCGCCGCCTCGGGCGGCATCCAATCGCCGTCCTTCTCGAACCGGTCTTTCAGCACCCAGATCACGGTGCAGGACGGCGACACGGTGGCCATCGGCGGCATCATACAGGAAACCTACTCGCAGAGCTCCAGCGGCGTGCCCTTGCTGCACCGCATTCCGATACTGGGAGCCGCTTTCGGCTCGAAAAGCATCAGCAAATCCCGGACGGAGCTGATCGTCTTCCTGACGCCGCGCGTCATCTACGACACCAACCAGATTTCGGACGCCACCGACGAGATCAAGAGCAGCCTCAAGCACATCCAGAAGCTGACAAGGAGCAGTAGGCGGACCCTAGTGCGGTCGACCGTGGTTGACCGCCCGAACCCAAGAGCCGGACCAGGTCCGCGCGGACGACTGCGTCCGCCCCACGCTTCAGCCGGCCTCGATCAGTTCGCGCAGTTGGCGTTCGTCGAGCACCGCGACGCCGAGTTCCCGCGCCTTGGCGAGCTTGGAGCCGGCATCCTCGCCGGCCACCACGTAGCTGGTCTTCTTGCTCACCGAGCCGCTCACTTTTCCGCCCGCGGGCTCGATCAGCCGCTTGGCCTCCTCGCGGCTCAGACGTGGGCAGCGTGCCGGTCAGCACGAACGTCAGGCCCTGGAGCGGCCCGCCCTTGGGCCGCGCCGATTCGTAGGTGAACTGCAGCCCGGCGGCGCGCAGGCGCTCCACCAGTTCCCGGTTGCGCGGCTCGCGGAAGAACTGGAACACGCTCTCGGCCACCTTCGGACCCACTTCTTCGGCCTGCTGCAACTCCTCGACGCCGGCCGCGGCGATCGCGTCCAGGCTGCCGAACGCCTCCGCCAGAAACACCGCCGTGCGCTCGCCCACGAAGCGGATTCCCAGCGCGGTGAGCACGCGCGGCAGCGGATTCGTCTTGGAGTTCTCGATGTTGCGGACGACGTTGGCGGCGGACTTCGCGCCCATGCGCTCCAGCGACGGCGAGGTCTTCGGCGGTCAGATCGTAGAGGTCCGCCACGCTCTTCGACCATGCCCGCGGTCCACCAGTTGATCCACCAGCGCTTCGCCCACGCCGTCGATGTTCATGACGCCGCGCGAGGCGAAGTGCAGAATCGATTCCTTCAGCCGCGCCGGGCAGTTGGTGTTGATGCAGCGGCTGGCCGCCTCGCCCTCTTCGCGCACCACCTTGCCGCCGCAGACCGGGCACTGCGGCGGGCATGCGGAACGGCTTGCGGTACGAGCCCTGCGCGTGCACGCGCACCACCTTGGGGATCACGTCGCCGGAGCGCTCGATCACCACTTCGTCGCCGATCTCGCAGGCCCAGCCGCTCGATTTCGTCCTCGTTGTGCAGCGTGGCGCGCGACACCGTCACGCCGCCCACCTCCACCGGCTTCAGGTGCGCCACCGGGGTCAGCGCGCCGGTGCGGCCCACCTGCACCTCGATGCCCTCGACGGTGGTGACCGCCTGCCGCGCGGGGTACTTGTAGGCGATGGCCCAGCGCGGCGCCTTGGCGGTGAAGCCGAGCGCGCGCTGCTGCTCCACCGAATCCACCTTCACCACCACGCCGTCGATTTCGTAGGGCAGTTCTTCGCGCCGCGCCTCCCACTCGGCGCAGAACGCCAGCACTTCCTCCACGTCCCGGCACAGCTGGCGGTGCGGGTTCACCTTGAAGCCCATGCGCGCCAGTTCTTCGAGCGACGCCCAGTGGCTGTCGAACGCCGGGCTGGCCGTCCGCCAGCAGGAAGTAGGTGTAGTAATCCAGGCGGCGCGAGGCCGTGATCTGCGGCTCCAGCACGCGCAGCGAGCCGGCCGCGGCGTTGCGCGGATTGGCGAAGCGGGAAAGCCCGCGCTCGTCGCGCTCGGCGTTCAGGCGCTCGAACGCGCGCCGGTTCATGACGGTTTCGCCGCGCACCTCGAAGGCCGCCGAGCTCGGTTTCGACGCGCAGCGGCAGGGAGCGGATGGTGCGCGCGTTTTCGGTGACGTCCTCGCCCACCGAGCCGTCGCCGCGCGTCACCGCCTGCACGAACCGGCCGTCGCGGTAGTGCGCCGCCATGGAAAGCCCGTCCAGTTTCAGCTCGGTCACGTAGCGGTAGGCCGCGCCGCCCAGCAGTTCGCGCACGCGGCGGTCGAAATCGCGCAGCTCGCCTTCGTTCAGGGCGTTGTCCAGGCTCAGCATGGCGGAGCTGTGGCGGACCTTGACGAAGCCCTCGCGCGGCTTGCCGCCCACGCGCTGGGTGGGCGAATCCGGCGTCGCCAGCTCCGGGATGCTGCGCTTCCAGCTCGCTGCAGCCGGCGCATCAGCGCGTCGTATTCGGCGTCGGTGATCTCCGGCTGGTCCAGGACGTAGTACAGATGCTCGTGGCGGCGCAGCTCGTCGCGGAGCTCTTCGATTTCGCGCGCGGGATCTTTCATCGGCCTCTCATCTATAATTTAACGAGGAACCCGGAGAACACACCATCACCATCTACAGGAACACCGTCCTGATCTACAACCCCTGTGCGGGCAAATTCGGACGGAACGGCGGACTCGCTCGTCGGGCGCGCCGCCGAAATCCTCAGGAACAAGACGGCCACAACGTGACCGTGGCCCCCACCACGGGCCGCGGAACCGCGGGCGCGCATTGCGCGCGAGCACATCGCGCCGCGGCGCCGACCTGATCGTGGCCGCGGGCGGCGACGGCACGATCAACGAAGTGGCCGAAGGCATGGTGCATTCCGCACGTGCCGCTGGCCATTCTGCCCGGCGGCACGGCCAACGTGCTGGCGACGGAGATGAAGCTCGGGACGAGCGATCGGAGCGCGCCGCGCGCGCCTGGCGGAATGCCGCCCGCGCCGCATTTCGGTGGGCCACCTGACCTGCGATGGCGGCCGCGTCTCGCGGCATTTCCTGCTGATGGCCGGCATCGGCCTGGACGCCCACATCGTCTACCACGTGAGCGCGCCGCTCAAGGCGCGCACCGGCAAGCTGGCCTACTGGGTGGCCGGCTGGAGCCTGCTGGGCCGCCGCCTGGCCGGAGTTCCAGGTGGAGATCGACGGCCGCAGCGCGCTGTGCTCGTTCGCCCTGGTGAGCAAGGTGCGCAACTACGGCGGCGATTTCGAGATCGCGCGCAGTGTGACGCCTGTTCGACGACCATTTCGAAGTGGTGCTGTTCGAGGGCCGCTCCACGGTGCGCTACGTGAAGTACTTCGCCGGGCTGGTGCTGAACCGGCTGGGCGGGATGAAAGGCGTGACGGTGCTCAGGGCCGATGCGTGGCGCTATCCGGCCCCGAGGACCGCCGCGTCTACGTGCAGATCGATGGCGAATTCGCCGGGCACCTGCCAGCCGAGATCCGCATCGTGCCCGACGCCCTGACGCTGCTGGTGCCGCCGGAGTACGGAGGGTAGGCCGCCTTCAGGCATCCTTGTGCTTATTGATCTGGTCGCCCAGGTGTGTTATGAATATTTATGACAGAGTATTAACTGGAGTGCCCAGTATGCGGAACACCAAGGTCGTCTCTATCTCCTTGCCGGCCGAAATGCTCAAAGCCGCGGAGATCATGGCTAAGCAGGAGAACCGCACCATGAGTGAATTGATGCGCGAGGCACTGCGGGTCTACCAACGCGAGCGTCTGGCGTGGCAGGATATTTTCGCTTACGGCGAGGCCAACGCGAAGAAACTCGGCATCAGGAACGAGCAAGATGTCGTGCGCATGGTCCGCGAATCGCGGCGGCAAAGAGGCAACACACAAGAGCCTAACCTGAAGACCGGCACCAAGTGATCACGGTCATCTTTGACACCAACATCTTCATCTCGGCTTTCGAGTTCGGCGGAGTCCCCAGAAATGCTTTTCTCCTGGCATCCGCCGGCCTGTTCGATATCCGTACGTCGAAATCACTCCTTGACGAACTGAGCCGTGTTCTACGCGACCGTTTCGAATACTCAGGTGAAGAAGTCACGGAGATTCGGAAACGCCTTGAAAAGCTCTGTACCGTTATTGAACCGACTGAACGGATTACCGACTGCAGCGACCCGGACGACAACAGAGTTCTTGAATGCGCGGTCGCGGCCAAAGCAGGCTTCATTGTCACAGGGGATACCGCGCTGTTGCGCCTCAACCCGTTCAGGAATATCCAGATTCTCACCGCGGCCCAGTTTCTCGACAGAAAGCCCTGGATCATACGTCCTCAAGCGTCGTAGCCTTGGGGGCCTCATCCGAGAGCGGAACGTCCACATCCTTGCCCGTGATGGGCCGGATCGGTCCGGTTTCGGAGGCCGGGATCAGGGGCAAGGATACGCTGAAGCGGCGCTTGACGGACGGACGGCAGCGCGCCACATGATCCTCGACAATCCGCCGAATCAGATCGCCGGGCGTGGCGCCTTCTCGTCCGGCGAGCATTTCGATTTGCCGGAGGACCGCCTCCGGAAGTTCCACTGTAGCCCGCATCATGACCATTGTCCCAGGGCAGCCTCGCCCGTGGAACGCCCCACCAATCGAGCGTTTGCACGGATCACGTGAGGGGGACGTACCAGGATCAATGTGCAGAACGCCGCTCGGCCACTTCTACGATAAGCCCACTTTATGGCAAGGATCCTGGCTTCGGCGACCCAGTCCCAGTGCATTGGGTTCCGCGTTCTGATAGAGTTCGATCAAACGGCAAAGTCTGCTCTACCTGCCACCGCTATTATGCTATCCATGGCCATGGCTTTCGGCCAGCGCATCGCGCCGAAGAACGCGGAGGAACTAGCCTCCGTGCGACAGCGTGCCGAGGCGGGAGATGTTAAGGCACAAGCTGAACTTGGACTGACTTACGAGTATGGCTTCGGTGGGGCGCAACGGAACTTGTCAGAAGCGGTGAAGTGGTACCGTAGAGCGGCAGAGCAAGGCGACGGAGACGCCAAATACAGCCTAGCGGGCATGTACTTCGACGGGCGCGGTGTCGAGAAGAACTATTCGGAGGCGGCTCGGTTGTACCGATGTCCAAAGCCGAATGTAAAGGCCCTGGCCAGTTGCCACGAAATCAGCTACAAGGATCTACCACAGGGCGCGCTAGATCTGCTTACAAAGATGAAATGCGAGGTCCGTGCGGGCGAGAACTACGACTACGGGAGCGCAGTCGATTTGAACGGGGATGGCAATTACGAATATGATGTCTGCTGCAGCAACTCACCGCACGGCCCGTGTGGTGGCGTCGTAATCGGGAAGATCGGCGCAAATTGGAAGGACGTTACGCCCAACCGGGACGGGCCGTTGGTCTTCACCGGTGCCTGTCAAGCGTTCATTGTCTTGGATAGTCGCCACGGCGGGTTCAACGATGTCTGTTTGCCTATCCAATGCTCCTCAGCGTCATGGCCGTCCCCCAAGCCGTGCGCACCGGCGATCTGGAATTTCGAAGATGGCCGGTACCGCTCTGTTGTGTACTCCCCTAACGACCCGCCGAAGTAAGCGGGCTTTTGGTGGCGGATTTTCCTCCGAAGCTGAGTGCGGTTTCATCGCGTCCCGCTCGGCGGCAGGCGCCGATAGCGCACTACCCCCGGGTAGCCCTCGACCACGCTCATCAGTTCGTTGCCGTCGCGGATTTCATTGCGACCCTTCGTCTGGAAGTGCACGCCCCAAGCTCTCAAGCGCTCCGGGACTGGAATCTCGAACCACTGGAAGGAGACTTCGATCTCCGTGCCCGGCTGGCTGAGCTCGGTCAACTGCCGCCGCAGGGTGAGAGTGGCGTTGGTTTCCCAACTCATCCGGACGGCGGCTACGACGCCAGCGTTCACCATGAGGAGCCCGAGCAGTGCCCACGCCGCTCCGAGCGCCCAGCGCGGGCGCCCCATCCGGAAGAGAAAGACCACAGGCACGATTGGCAGCAGCCAGAGTTGCGGCCCGTAGCGCGGCCACCAGAGGTGCAGGCTGACGAGCAGCGACGCGACGATCGTCAATGCCGCCAGGGCCGCGGCCCAGCGCGCTGGTGACGGCTGGAAGAGCAACCATATCCCCAGCCCAAAGGCGAGCAGCAGAGCCCCACTGAAATAGGGACCGAAACCAGCCACGCGTGTCTCATGGTACCGGTAGTAGACGAAGTCGGCCGGCCGCGCCGCGAACGGCCACATGAGTCGCGCGTTCCGCTGGTTGATATAGGGCGCGTTACTGGGGCGGCCAAACGTGGCATAGGCCAATCGGTAAAAGCGGCTGTGCCCCAGGAGGTTCTTCGGTGTTTCATAGCGCGCGATGCCCTCGTTCCCCTGCTGGGTCAGGCTCGGGAACGCCGCCGTGCCGAGCACGGGATAGAAGGGATGGTGCCAATGGATCGTGTTGGTCACGTAGGGGTTGTAGCCGAATGCCACCGCGCCCCAGGAGCAGCGCAAGCGCCGTCCACCCGGTATAGCGTAACAACCACCCGCGGTGGAAGATGGCACACCAAAGCCAGCCTGCCGCAAAGACGAAGCAGAGGAAGATCAGACCAGTGAACTTGGCGTTGATACTGGCAATTGCCGCCAGGACCCCAACCCAGACTACGACCGGATGCGACTGGCGGAATCCGCTGAAGATCGCCGCCACCGCCACTACCAGGAACCCAATCATGACGCCGTCGACCAGGTAGGTGGTGAGTTCGCTCATCACAACGGGATTTAGCGCAATCACGAGGGCGAGCGCCGCGGCGCGCCTCCTCCGCAAGCCGCAGTCGAGCCCGGCGGCGAACACGGCCAGGCCCATCGCCACCCACGCGAGCAGCGCCGTGCACTTGCCCGCCTCGACGTTCCCGGTCGTCTGGTAGATAGCCGCCGCCACATACCACGGCCCTTTGGCGTAGTGCCGCACCCAGAGCTGGAGGTGCGGGAGAAACGTAGCGCGTTGGGTCGGTCAGTGGATTCCAGTCTCGCGCGATGGCGTAGATCGCCGTCTGGTGATACCACTCGCCGTCCCAGGACAGGTCGAAATACCAGGCCGAGATCGCGAGCGACCCTGCAAGCACGCCCAGCGCCAGCCCTGCCGGCCACAGCCGCGCGCGCCCCGTGAGCCCAACCCGCCGCGCCAGCCGGTCGCCGAGCAAGAGTGCGAGAACCAGGGCCACGGGCGCCGCCGCCGCGATGCCGAAGCGCCCGGCCAGCAGGCTCAGCATCATGCCGAGCTGGGTGAAACACATGAACGCGGCCAGAATCGCCGTCGCAATCCATGAGATGGCCGCGAGGGGCCGCATTTCCTCTGTCATGTTTCCCGGTTGGTCCCCACCGGGTCGGCTTACCCCGGGAGGACCGCGCCTCCTCCGCTCCCCGAGCTATGGGGTCCAGCCCCCTCCTAGCGCGTTGTACAGTTGGACCAGCGCCAAACGCTCGCTGAGGATCGCCGTTGCCAGCCCGATCTCGGCGGCGTAGGCGTTCGTCTCGTTTGTCAGCACCTCCAGGTAGCTGGCTGCGCCGCCCTGGTATCGCAGACGCGCGAGGCTCGCCGCGTCCCTTGCGGCCACCAGTAACTTCTCCGCGTGCTCCCGATAATCGCGGAGCTTTTGGCAGGCGACGAGGGAATCGGAAACGTCCCGGAACGCTTGCTGGATGGCCTGCTGGTAATGAAGCAGGGCCTCATCGCGCTGCCCTTCCGCAAGCTTCAGGTTCGCATCCAGGCGTCCCTTCGTGAAGATCGGTTCCATGGCGGAGCCGGTGTACGACCAGGCCCGCGAAACGCCGCGGAACAGCGTGGTGAGTGAGGCGCTGGCCACTCCACCGAGCCCGGTCAGCTCGATGTCCGGGAAGAAGGCGGCGCGGGCGGCGCCGATGCGGGCGTTGGCGGCCACCAGAAGCTGCTCTGCTTCCGCAATGTCGGGCCGCCGCTCGAGCAGCGCCGAAGGGATGCCTACCGGCGGCGCCGCCTGCGCCGGTTGACCGGCCGTCTCCAGTCCGCGGTCGATCCGGGCGCCCGGGTTCAGGCCCAGCAGCGCGTTGATGGCGTTCTCCTGTTGCTGGATCTCGCGCTCCAGGTTCGGGATGGCCGCAGCGGCGCTCTCCACCAACTGTTCGGCCTGGCGCTGATCGGACAACGGCGCCCCGCCGCCATTCACCAGCGTCTGGATGAGGTGCAGCGATTCCTCCCGGGATGCCAGCGTCCGCTGCGAGATGGCAAGTTGCTGGTCCAGCGTCCTCAGGTCGAAGTAGGCTGTGGCTACGCTCGAAATCAAATCGCTCACCACTGCACGCCGGGCCCACTCCGTCGCAACCAGTTGCGCTCGCGCCGCCTCGGTCAGCCGCCGGTACTTGCCCCAGAAATCGATGCTCCAGGAGCCCGACACGCCCACTTCGGGGACGGTGTATGATGTATAGCCGCCGCGCCCGTCCGGCTCGCGCAAACCCGAAACCAGCGCGCCGCCGGCGATGGTCGGGAACTGGTCCGAGCGCGCGATGATTACCGCCTGTTTGGCCTCGAAGATGCGAGTCGCGGCGACGCGCAGGTCGAAGTTCTGTGCCAGCGCCGTCCGGATCAGCTATTGCAGAGCCGCATCCTGGAAGAGCGTCCACCACCGGGCGTTGCCTAGCGACTCGAGACCGTCGGCGCGAGGCGCGTTATCGGGCCCCCGGTAAACCTGCGGAACATCCACCTGCGGACGCCGGTAGTTTGGTCCCTTCAAGCACCCTGAGAGCGCGAGGGCCGCGGCCAGCGTCAGCGAGAGTCCCATAGGCGCCAGCTTGAGCCCCGATTTGGCCCGTGGGTCTGGCCCACCGTTCGACGAAACCGTGCGCGCCATCAGCCCCTCCCTTCCGGCAGAGCCGGACCGGCCGGCGGCAGCGGGTGTTTTCGCCCTACCCGCAGCGAGAGGGACTCGATCACATCGAAGGTCACCGGGATGAGGAAGATCGCGATCATCGTGGCCGCCAGCATACCGCCGATCACCACCGTGCCCAGGATGCGGCGCGAGACGGCGCCGGCCCCGGCGGCGACCCACAGCGGCACGCAGCCGAGGATGAAGGCGAAGGCGGTCATCAGGATGGGGCGCAGCCGGATGCGGCGCCGTTCAGGGCCGCCTCCACCAGCGTCTTGCCGCCTTTCTCGAATTCGTTCTTGGCGAACTCCACGATCAGGATGGCGTTCTTGGCCGACAGGCCGATCAGCATGATCAGCCCGATCTGGGCATAGACGTCGTTCTCGTAGTTGCCGGCAGATAGAGCGCCATGAACGCCGCCGAAGACGGCGATCGGCGACGCCCAGCAGCACGCTGAGCGGCAGCGTCCAGCTCTCGTACAGGGCCGCCAGGATGAGGAACACGAACAGCAGCGACAGGGCGAAGACCGCCGCCGGCCGAGATGCCCTCTCGGCCTTCTTCTCCTGGAAGGACATGCCCATGTAGTCGTAGCCCATGTCGGGCGGCATGGTCTGGTCGAAGACCTCCTCCAGCGCCTCCATGGCCTGGCCGAGCTGTAGCCGGGCGCCGCCGTGGCGTTGATCTGCGCGCGGTAGAGGTTGTAGCGGATGGTGAATTCGGGCCCGAGAATCGTGCTGGTGTTGACCAGCGTGCCGACAGCGGCACCATGCCGCCGTCGGGGTCGCGCGACGTAGAACTGGCCGATGTCTTCCGGCGTCGCGTGCGGTATTCGCCTTCGGCCTGGACGTAGACCTGCCACTGCCGGCCGAAGCGGTTGAAATAGTTGACGTAGTGCGCCGCCCATGAAGGCCTGCAGGGTGTTATACACGTCGCTGAAGCCGCACGCCCTGCTGATCACCTTGTCCCGGTCCACGTCGGCGTAGATCTGCGGCACGGTGGGCAGGTAGGTGGTGTGTGACGCTCGCCAGTTCCGGCCGCTTGCGGGCCGCCGCCAGGAACGTTTGCGACGTTCCGGGTCAGGAAGTCCGGCTCCGCGCCGCTCGGTCCTCCAGCACGAAAGTGAAAGCCGCCGGACGTGCCGAGGCCCGGAATGGCCGGCGGCGGGAAGGCGAAGGCGATGCCTTCCGGGAGCTTCGACAGGCTCTGCGGTCAATGTGCTGCCGGATGGCGGCGTACTTCTCGTCCGGTCCGGTGCGCTCGTCCCAGGGTTTGAAGGGAACGAAGAAGAAGGCGCTGTAAGTGTTGGCGACGCCGCTCAGCAGGCTGAAGCCGACGACGGTCATGCAGCCTTCGACGCCCGGGGTGTTCAGCATGGATCTTCTCGACCTTGGCGGCAGCCGCGTCGGTGCGCTGGAGCGAGGCGGCGTCGGGCAGCTGCACGTGAGGACAGCAGATAGCCCTGGTCCTCTTCGGGCAGGAAGGCGGCGGGCAAGCGCCGTGCCGCATGACCGCCGCCAACGGCCACCAGCGGCCAGAAACACGAGGCTGAAGGCCGGCCTTGCGGATCAGGACGCGCGGAGATGCTCATGTAGCCGTCGGTGAGCCGCGGTCGAAGACGCGGTTGAACCAGCCGAAGAACGCGCCCAGCGGGCCGCGCCGCTTCCCGCGGGGCTTCAGCAGCAGGGCCGACAGCGCCGGGCTGAGCGACAGGGCGTTGAAGGCCGAGAAGAGCACCGAAATGGCGATGGTCACGGCGAACTGCTGGTAGAGCCGGCCGGTGATGCCGGGGATGAACACGGTGGGCATGAACACCGCGGCCAGGATGAGGGCGATGGCCGACCACCGGGCCGGAGACCTCCTTCATGGCCTTGAGCGCCGCGTCGCTGGGCGCCATGCCTTCTTCGATGTGGTGCTCCACCGCCTCCACCACCACGATGGCGTCGTCCACCACCAGGCCGATGGCCAGCACCAGGCCGAACAGCGACAGGGTGTTGACGGAGAAGCCGAGCAGCGGGAACAACGACGAAGGTGCCGATGAGCGACACCGGCACGGCCAGCAGCGGGAATCAGCGTGGCGCGCCAGTTCTGCAGGAAGACGAAGACCACCAGGATCACCAGCAGCATGCGCCTCGAGCAGCGTCTGACTCGATCTCCTTGATGCCCTCCGTGACGGGCAGGGTGGTGTCGAGCGCGACCGTGTAATCGAGGTCCGTCGGGAAACGCTTCTTCAGCTCGTCCATGCCGCTTCTTGACGCCGTCGGCGGCCTCCAGGGCGTTCGAGCCGGGCAACTGGTAGATGGCATGACCGCGGCGGGCTTGCCGTTGAAGCGGCCGACCGACGTTGTAGGTCTGGCGCCCAGTTCGATCCGCGCCACGTCCTTGAGCCGCACACGGAGCCGTCGGGTTGGCGCGGAGGACGATGTCGCCGAACTCCTCCGGGGTGGACAAGCCGGCCCTTGGCGCGCACCGTGTAGGTGAACTCCTGGCCCGGCGGCACCGGCTCGCCGCCGATCTGGCCGGCGGGATTGACCGTGTTCTGCTGCTGATGGCGCGTGACGATCTCGGGCACCGTGATGCCAGCTTGGCCAGCTGGTCGGGCTTGACCCAGATGCGCATGGCGTACTGCCCGGCGCCGAAGACCTGCACGCTGCGCCGACGCCGGGCACGCGGGTAGCTGGTCGACCAGGTTGATGTAGGCGTAGTTGGCCAGGAAGGTGCTGTCGTAGGTGCCCTTGCGGCGAATACAGGGCGATCAGCATCAGCGGCGAGGCCGGGGACTTCTGCACGACGTCACGCCGTAGTTGGTCACGTCGGCGGGCAGTTGCGGCTGGGCCTGCGACGTCGCGCAGTCTGCGTCAGCACCTGGTCGGTGTTGGGGTCGGTCTTGACGTCGAAATTGACCGTGCATCGTCGCATCGTGCCGTCGTTGGCGTTGGTGGAATACATGTAGATCATGTTGTCCACGCCGCTCATCTGCTGCTCGATGGGCGTGGCCACCGACTGCTCGACGGTCTGCGCGTCGGCGCCGGGATAGGTGGCCGGACATGCACCTCCGGCGGGACGATCTCCGGGAACTGCGCCATGGGCAGCTGCGACATGAAGACCAGCCCGACGATCACCGTGATGATGGCGATCACCATCGCCACGATGGGGCGGTCGATGAAGAATTTCGCCATGTCAGATTCCCTTCGCCGGGACCGAAGCGCCTGGAACGGGGGCGGCTTTGGGAGCGACCAGTGCGCCATCCGCCGCCTTTGCGAGTCCCTCGATAATCACCTGTTCGCCCGGCCGCAAGCCGCTCGCAATCACCCACATCGTGTCCACGCGCGGGCCGACTTCCACGTTCCGCAGCGCCACGCGGTGGTCGGAGCCGACCACGGCGATCTGGTGGCGCCCTTGAATTTCCGAGACGGCGCGCTGCGGAATCAGCACTGCGCCGCGCACGGTCTCCGTCACCGCCTGCACCCTTCCGAATTGGCCGGGCCTGAGAATATTGCCGGGGTTAGGGAATGTCGCGACGACCAGGATGGTGCCGGTCTTCGGATCCACCTGCCGGTCGGTAAAGTAGATCCGCCCGGTGTGGGCGTAAGTGGAACCGTCGGCCAGGACCAGCTTAAGCGGAGTGGCGGAGGCGGCCTTGATCCAATCGCCGCCGCGTCCGGGGTTCGAAACCCGGGCGACCTTCAAATACTCCTGCTCGGTGATGGGAAAGTAGGCCCGGATCGGATCCACCTGGGAAACCGTCGTGAGCGCCGTGGATGGGCTTACCAGATTTCCGATCTGTATGGTGGCCATCCCCGCGATGCCGTCCACCAGGGAGCGGACTTTGGTGAATTCGAGATTCAGTTCGGCGGTCTTGACCCCGGCCTCGGCGGTCTGGATAGCGGCGTTGGCGGTGACGATGGCCGCCTTGCTGGTGGCGATGTTGGCCTCGGCGGCTTTCAGCGCCTGCTGTTCGCTATCCATCTGGCTTTGGGCGATGGCGCGCGCCGCGGCGAGCGGGGTATCGCGCTTCACGTTGATCTGCGCCAGCTCCAGTTGCGCCGTGGCCTGGGCGAGTTGGCCTTCGGCTTGGGCGAGTTGTCCGCGGGCCTGCGCCAGTTGCCCGCGCGACAGGTCGCGCGCCGCCTCGAAGGGGCGCGGGTCGATCTCGAACAACACATCGTCCTTGCGCACGAACCCGCCCTCGCGATAGTTCTGGCGAACGACGTAGCCCGAAACGTAGGAACGGATCTCAGCGTTGAGGAACCCCTCGAGAGTCGCAACCCACTCGCCGGAGATCGGGAGGTCCCGTTCGATGGCCGTGGCCACGGTGACCTCCGCTGCCGGGGGCGGCCCGGCAGGGCCTTTGCCGGCCTGGCGGCATCCGGTCCCAACCGCGATCGACGCCACGGCGGCGAAAAGCATGAGCAAACGTCGGTTGGCGGCTGGCATTGTTTGTCCCATTAGGAGTTGATTATCTTGATTTTCCTCTAATGCCACAGCGTACTAAGGATTGACTCCCAGGGCAAATCGCTCGTAGATGACAAGTGGCTGGGCGGCGAGCTCAATCCTCCACCGCCGCCCCAACGCCGCCGTCCTTCTCCGTCAGCCGCATCAGCTCCAGCCGGATGGCGCCCACCAGCGCCTTCCAACTCGCCTCGATGACGTTGTCCGACACCCCCACCGTCGACCACGTCCTTTGATGAGAGCTCCACTCGACGAGCACCCGGACCTTCGCCGCCGTCTCTTTTTGCGAATTGATCACCCGCACCTTGTAATCCTTGAGGTGTACCCCCGCGATCTCCGGATACCGCTTCGTGAGGCACTTCAGCAGACAAAGGTGCAGCGCGTTAAAAGGCCCGTGCCCCATGGCGGTCTCGGGTATCACTTCGTCCCCGACGAGCACGGTGACGGCCGCGGTGGTGCGCGAGGCAGCTACGCCAAACCCGCGCGTGGCTACGTCGTAGCTCTCCACTTCGAAGAAGCGCATCTCCGGGTGCAACGCTTCGCGCGCCAGCAACTCGAACGTGCCCTCGGCAGCCTCCAGCTCGTACCCTTCGTGCTCATCTCGGGATACAGCTTCGCCAGGCACTTTCGCAGGCACAGGTGCAGCGCGTTGAAGGGCCCGTGCCCCATGGCGGTCTCGGACAACACTTCGTCCCGCGCAAGCAGGGTGACGGCCGCGGTGGTGCGCGAAACAGTCGCACCAAAGGCGCGCGTGGCCACGTCGTAGCTCTCCACTTCAAAGAAGCGCAGCTCCGGGTGCAACGCCTCGCGCGCCAGCAGCTCGAACGTGCCTTCAGCAGCCTCCAGCTCATAGCCTTCGTGTTCCATCTGCTTGATGCGCTCGAGCAACTTGCCGCGCGCGTCTTCGTTCAGGCGGTCCGCCAGGCCAAGCTGCTTCAGCTTGTAGAGGACATTGCCCCGGCCCGACAGATCGCTGACCAGCACACGCTGGAGGTTGCCCACCGTCTCCGGAGGGACGTGCTCGTAAGTTGCGGAGTCTTTCAAGACCGCGCTCACGTGCACGCCGCCTTTGTGGGCAAACGCGCTCTTCCCCACGAACGGCTGATCGTTGCGCATCGGCAGGTTGGCCCGCTCCGCGATGAATCGGCACACCGAAGAAAGGCTGGCCAGTTTCTCCGGCCCCACGGTGGTGTGCCCCATCTTGATCTCGAGGTTGGCGATGACGGAGGCCAGATTGGCGTTGCCGCAGCGCTCGCCGTAGCCGTTCATGCAGCCCTGCACGTGCGTGGCGCCCGCCTCCACCGCGGCGATGGTGTTGGCCACCGCCATGTCCGAATCGTTGTGCGTGTGGATTCCGATGACGCCATCGAATCGCTGGCGCACTTCCGCGACGATCTCGGCCAGCCGCCCGGTGAGCGCGCCGCCGTTGGTGTCGCACAGGCACAGCACGTCCGCGCCGGCCTGGTGCGCCGCGGCAAGCGTTTCGAGTGCGTAGCCCGGGTTGGCGGCATAGCCGTCGAAGAAATGCTCGGCGTCGTAGACTACTTCCTTGCCGTGGTCCTTGAGGTGCTTCACGGTTTCGGAAATGAGCTTGAGGTTCTCCTCCGGGGTGATACCCAGGGCGCGCTTCACGTGCAGGTGCCACGTCTTCCCGAAGATCGATACCACCGGCGTGCCCGCTTCCGCCAGCGCGCGCACGTTGCGGTCCTCCTCGACGGGATTCCTGGCAAGCCGCGTGGAGCCGAAGGCCGTCAGCCTGGCGTGTTTGAGCTTCAGCTCCACGGCGGCGCGGCTGAAGAACTCCTTGTCTTTGGGATTGGACCCGGGCCAGCCGCCCTCGATGTAGTCGATGCCAGCCTCATCCAGTTTCTGTGCAATGACGATCTTGTCATCCACGGAGAAAGAGACGGACTCGCCTTGCGTGCCGTCCCGCAGCGTTGTATCGAACGTAAAGATCTTCACGGGTTGCCGAGCCTTATGCCGTTTCCGTCGGCACGCCGGCTTCCTTCTTCTTCTTCAGGAACGTCATCATCTCGCGCAATTCGCGCCCCACCTCTTCGATGGGCTGGTGGCGGGCCGCTTCGCGCATGGCCAGAAAGTTCTTCCGCCCGGTCCGGTTCTCTTCGATCCACTGCCGCGCGAACTCGCCGGACTGGATCTCGGAGAGGATCTTCCTCATTTCGGCGCGAGTCTGCTTATTGACCACGCGCGGGCCGCGCGTGTAGTCGCCGTACTCGGCGGTGTCGGAGACCGAGAAGCGCATGTAGCCGAGGCCGCCTTCCTGAATGAGGTCGACAATCAGCTTGAGCTCGTGCAGGCACTCGAAGTAGGCGATTTCCGGAGCGTAGCCGGCGGCCACCAGGGTTTCGAAGCCGGCGCGGATCAACTCGCTCACTCCCCCGCACAGCACCGTCTGCTCGCCGAAGAGATCGCTTTCCGTCTCTTCCCGAAAGGTGGTTTCAATGACGCCCGCCTTGAGGCAGCCGAGCGCCAGCGCGTAGGCCAGCGCGCGCTCGAGCGCCTGCCCCGAGGCGTTCTGATGGACGGCCACCAGCGCCGGCACGCCCACACCCTCGGTGTACAGCTCACGCACGCGATGTCCCGGCGCTTTAGGCGCGATCATGGACACGTCCACGCCCGGCGGCGGCGCGATTTGTTGGAAGTGGATATTGAAGCCGTGGGCGAACATGAGGGTCTTGCCCTCCGTCATATGCGGCGCAATGTCCTTGTGGTACACGTCCGCCTGGAGGTGATCGGGCACCAGGATCATGATCACGTTGGCCGCCTCAGCGGCTTTGTCGGTGGTCATGATTCGCAGCCCGGCGGCTTCGGCCTTCGACCAGGAAGGGCTGCCGGGGGCTTCGCTCACCACGACGTCCACGCCGGAATCACGCAGGTTCAGTGCGTGGGCGTGGCCCTGGCTCCCATATCCGATAATGGCGACCGTGCGCCCATTCAAGTAGTCCAGATTTCCGTCTTTTTCGTAGAATCGTCTCGACATTGTGTGCTCCAGATGCTTTCAGTAAACTGTCTCTTCCATCTTGGTTCCCGCCTTGGTCGGCACAGGCGGCTGCAACCGCAGCTTCTTGGCCTCCAGGCCAATCGCCAGCGCGCCCGAGCGCGTCACTTCGATCTCGCCATAGCTGCTCATCACATCTATGAACTCGCCCAGCTTCTCCGGATCGCCGGTGGCCTCGATGGCAAAGCCCTCGGTGGAGGAATCCACTACGCGCCCGCCGAAGATTTCGGCCTCTTTCAACACCGCCGTGCGCGACTCCTGCGGCATGCGGATGCGCACCAGCACCAGCTCGCGCACTACCGAAGGCAAATCGGTCAGGTCGGTGGCCTGCAGCACATTGATCAGCTTGTTCATCTGCTTGATCACCTGCTGGCGCTGCATGGCGTCCACATCCACCGCGATGGTCATGCGCGAGATTTCCGGGTCGAGCGTGCGCGCCACTGTCAAACTCTCGATGTTGTAGCCGCGCTGGCTAAGCAGCCCGGTGACCCGCATCAGGGCCCCCGGCTTGTTTTCCAGGAGTAGGGAGATCACTTGCAGCATAATCCATTCCTCGTTATTTCGCAGGCACGGCCACGGGTTGCGGCGGCCCCAGCACCATTTCCTCAAGCCCGCCGCCGGAGGGCACCATGGGGTACACGCACTCGTACGGCGAGACCTTTACGTTCAACAAATAGGGGCCCGGTTCCCCCGCGGCCTCTTCCAGCGCCGGCGCCAGTTCCCACGGTTTGTCGATGGTTCTGCCCTTGAAACCATAGGCGGCCGCCAGCTTTTCCGCGTCGGGGAAACCATCCAGCTCGACCGCGCTCAGCCGGTTGTTGAAGAACAGCGTCTGCCACTGCCGCACCATTCCAAGGTAGCCGTTGTTCATCACCACGATCTTGATGGGCAGCCCGTGGCTGGCGATGGTGGCCAACTCGGGGATGGACATCTGGAACCCGCCATCGCCCACGATGGCAAAGACGAGTTTGTCGGGATGGGCGAACTGCGCGCCCATGGCCGCGGGAACTCCGAAGCCCATCGAGCCGAGACCGCCGGAGGTGATCCAAAGACGAGGCTCGTTGAACCGGATAAGCTGCGCCGCCCACATCTGGTGCTGCCCGACGTCGGTAGCGATGATGGCCCGGCCACCTGAGAGCCGGTCGATCTCGGCCATCAGGTGCTGCGGCTTGATCTCGGTATCGGAGGTCACCACCTCCAGCGGATGCTCCTGTTTCCACTGCCGGATGCGATGCCACCAGGCCCGCCGGGCTGCCCGCAGCGTTTCATCCGGCGCATTCCGGTTCTCCGCCAGCAGTTTGTTCAGCCTGGCGAGGACGCGCTTGACATCGCCCACGATGGGCACGTCGGGCACCCGGTTCTTGCCGATTTCGGCGGGGTCGATATCCACGTGGATGACCTTGGCGTGCGGCGCAAATGCCGCCAGGCGCCCCGTAACGCGGTCGTCGAACCGCACGCCCAGGGCGATCAGGAGGTCGCAGTTGGTCAAAGCCATGTTGGCCGCGTAGCTGCCGTGCATACCCGGCATGCTGATGAAATTGGGGTGCTCGGAAGCGAGGCCACCCAGACCCATAAGGGTGAGCACGGCCGGCGAATCGGCCAGCTCGACGAACTCGCGCAGTTCTTTTGCCGCGCCCGCCGCAATGACGCCGCCGCCGGCATACACCAGCGGCCGCTGGGCTTCCTGGACAAGTTGCGCCGCACGGCGAACCTGGCCGGCGTGGCCTTCGGTGAAGACCCGGTAGCCGGGCAGGTGAATCGCCGTCACCTGTTGATAGTGGCCCTGGGATTGAAGGGCATCCTTGGTGACATCCACCAGCACCGGACCGGGGCGCCCGCTGGCCGCCACGTAGAACGCTTCGTGGATAATCTGCGCCAGGTCTTCCAGTTTCTTGACCAGGTAATTGTGCTTGGTGCAGGGGCGCGTGATGCCGAAGGTATCGGCCTCCTGGAAGGCGTCGCTGCCAATGAGCTTGGAGGTAACCTGGCCGGTGATGGCCACCAAGGGGATGGAATCCATCATGGCGTCCACCAGCCCGGTGGTCAGGTTGGTGGCGCCGGGACCGGAGGTGGCGCAGCACACCCCCACCTTGCCCGTGGAGCGAGCGTAACCCTCCGCGGCGAACGCTGCATTCTCCTCGTGGCGCACCAGCACGTGGCGCATGGGGTGGTCGTAGAGGACATCGTAAAACGGGATGGTGACTCCGCCGGGATAGCCGAACAGGCAATCGACACCCTCCCGAACCAGACATTCCACCAGCATTCTGGCGCCGCTCATCAACGTTGACATATCTTCCGCCTCAAAAAGTCGGTACCTAACGAAAAAGGCCATCAGCCGGGCTGCTTTCCCCGCCGATGGCCTTGGAGCTTGCTCCGGCTGGCCTTCAAGCGGGGCCGGCTACGATGACCACAATAATAATGCTTACGGAAATAGCGACAGGGTTGGAGGGATGGGAACAAACCAGCCGGTCTCGAACGCCGTTGAGCATCGCTCGACTCAACCTCAAGTTTAGCCTGCAAGTCTCGCAAATGCAAGTGGGGCGATCGATAAATTATTCTTATGCCTGCATGACTCCCTCACAGACAGCACGACCATGCCGGCGGCGCCGCGCGCGCCCGCGTTTCCCTGGACAGCAGAAAGAAGTGGTTCTCCGGAGCCTCCACCAGTTGATGCGTCGCCAGCGCCGCCGGCTCCACCGCCGCGCGGTACCGCAGGGGCAGCAGGAAGTCGCTCGAGGGATGCGCGCCAATCGTCCGCGTCAGCTCTTCCGGCGACGCGGCCAGAATGAGCGTCCCGATGGGCTCGCCGGAATCGAGTCCCCACTCCCCAAGCCGCTGGCGGAACACCGGCTCCCATTGGTCGAGGCCGTCGAACTGCGCGGCCGTGAGAATGATCCCCAGGTGAGCGAAGTTCATGGAATACTGCCCGCCGGCGAGGTTCGCGCCCACCAGGCAGTAACGCAGTTTGGGCAGGGGCAGCGTGGAAGCGTAGAGGTCGTCATCCATCCCCACCAGAATCAGCTCGTTGCCGCGCGCGCGCTGGCAATACTCGGAGAGCAGCGGCGCCTCCGCCTGCACCGTGCCGCGCTGGAATGAGAGTCCCCACGGCGCGGCCGGCGCGGCGGCCTTGGCCACAAACGCGGCGCCAACCAGCGCCAGCATCCACGGCGCTCTCCGCTGGGAAAACAGCGGCCCATATGCCGTGGCCAGAATCGCCAGTGCCGGCACCATGGGCAGCAGGTACGAGATGTTGCGATACTGCCAGCCAAAGACGGCTGCCGCCAGCGACGCCAGCCAGCACAGCAGCAGAACCGGCGCCGCCGACCACTTTCGCACTTCCCTGACGAACCGAGGCAGGGCGGCCAGAGCCAGCGCCGCAAGCACCGGGTCGACCAGCGCCATGCGCATCAAATAGAAAAGCGCCTGGTTTTCCTGCGAGGTCTGCGGCGGTGCGCCGGCGCCGAATCCCAGGATCTCGACTCCGACGTGTTCCGCCCAGAACCATCGTCCATGGGCCCACAGTTGATACGCGAACCAGGGGGCTGCCAGCGCCAGGGCCAGCGCCGCCGCCAGGCAGACGCGGGAGAGACTCGGCCGCTGGCGGCGGGGTCCGGCCAGCCAGTAGAGCGCCAGCACGCCGAGCGGCAGCACCCCAGCTACACTCTTGGTCAGGATAGCGGCAGCCACCGACCCCGCGAAGCCCCAAAGCGCGGACTGGGATTCCAGCCAGGGGTCGGAGAAAAGACAGAACATGGCCGCGGTGTAGAAAGCCACCAGCAACCCGTCGGTCATCGACATCCCGGCCAGGACGTGCCACAGGTGATTGGAAACCACGAGCGCCGCGGCGCACGCGCCCGCCTGCCAGGAGCGCAGTTCCGCCACCCATAGAAACACCAGGCCCACCGACAGGCTGGCGAGCAGCGCGACCGGCAGCCGCAGGGCCAGCCGCGAGACCCCCAGTATGCGCGCCGAAAGCCCGGACACCCACATCAGCAGCGCCGGCTTATACAACCCGTAGCGGCCCATAAAAATGGGGGTGAGCCATCCGCCCTGCCACGCCGCGCGAATGGCGCTGTGGGCGTACAGGGCTTCATCCTGCGCCGTGACTTTAGAGATGGGATCGACATAGTCGCCGGCCAAGCCCACGCGCGCCGAGCGGACCAGGAGGGAGGCCAGCGCGAGCAGGGCAAGGGCACACACGGTCCGTCGCATATACTTCACGACGATAGCACGGAGTTGTGGGGCAGATTGTCAATCTGCGGCGGGTTGGCAACCCGCCAGTTGCGCCGGTAATCAACCGGCGCGCAGCTTACCAAGCTGCCCCACAACCTACTGGTGCTGGATGTGCACGATATCGGAACTGTAAGGCGTCGGCAGTTGCACCTGCACTCCGTTTTCCATCAACTGCGAGCCCGTCTGCAAATAGACGGACGGATCGTTCGCAAACCACACAGTGTATCGCTGATCGGAAACCAGACCCAGAGGACGGAAGACGTAACTGGGGCCATCGGCCTGCGCGCGAGTGATGACGGCAGTGGCGTTGTCAGTGGCCGGATTATAGCTCTGAATGACATCAATCCCGTCGTCAGCCGGGGGCAGGATGTGGTACACCTCGCCCGCCGCGATGTCGGCGCGCCGGCTCTTATAGACGCCGATCTGCTGGCCCAGGAACGCCACCTGGTCCGGCATGAGGTCCGCCAGGCGGTTCATGAGCACCCAATTGCCGCCGAACATGTAGCTGCCGGTGGCGTACGAATCGAGACCGTCCGAGTCGGGCATGTAGCGATCGGCGAAGCGCGGGGAGAATGGGTACGTCGCGCCGTAAACCGCGCGGCGGGATTCGAGCGATCCGGACGCGTCGTTGGTGATGGAGGTGACATAGCTCTTCACCATGTTGAACGTCATCATGTTGCCGCCATTCTCGCAGTTTTCCCAGGACACGTTCGGCCGCGCCGCCTGGATGGCCGACACCACCGCGTTCAAACCATCCACGGCGTTGGCGTAATTGCTGTCGTTGGGATCATGCGTATGGGTGGTCTTGCTGCATTGCTTGACCATATTCTGGCCGTCCTGAAGAATCCAGTCGACATGATATTGGTCGATGATGCGGATGCCTTCCTGAACGAGCCAGTCGCGCGCGGGCTGGTTCGAGAGACACAAGGAGCTGGCGCCGAAGTAGTCGTCGCTTTCAGTTGACGTCCAATCCGGGTTGGCCTGCAGCACAGGGCTGGCGGGGTCCGCTTCGGTCAAAGCGAAGTGCAAACCGAACTTCATGCCCAGCGAATGCACATAATCCGAAACGGCGGAGAGGCCATCGGGAAACTTGGCTGGATCCGCATACCAATCGCCGATGGCGCGCGCCCAGCCCAGATCCACGATAAACAGCTCCACCCCGACGGAAGCGGCAACGTCCGCGTTGCGCATCAAGGTCTGTTCATCGATCTGTTCTTCGTACGCCCAAGAGTCCCAGGAGACATAGGGGAAGGATTTGGCATCCGGCGGGGGCTTTGCCAGCACCGCCTCCGAGAAGCGCTGGGTGCGGTAACCAGCTTCGTCCCAGTCACCGTGAAACAGGCCCAAGAAAGCATAGGGCGTCTGGAAATCGCCGAATTGCGGCACCGGATGGTTCAAATCGAGCACCGTAGAGGAGAACTGGACATAGCCTGGAGAACCCGCCTGGCTGACGGTAGTCTTGACGCGGCCGTCGAATTCCCATCCGGCGAACAAGCCTCGCATATTCGAGTCGCGGAGCGCGAGCCACCCGCACTGCTGCGCGCCGGCGCCCGAATAAACCTCGACCGAGGCCCCACTCGGGTCCAAGACCGTTTCCAGGGGCTCGAAGTCTCCCGGCTTGGAGTCCACCGACCACTGGTTCACGCGAAACGCCGTGTACCGCTGGCGGGCGCCGTCAAAGGTCCACGGCAGCATGTTGATCCAACTCACGTAAACCTGGGACGCAGTCGGATTCCGGTAGACCAGGCTGTAGCGCAGCACCGGCTGGTTGTCATAGACCTCGAGAATGACCGTGATCTGGGCGCCGCTGTTCAGATCCTGAAGCACAATATACTGCCGCTGACCCGAATGATTCAGGATCTGGCTGTACTGGTCCAGCAGGAGGAAGGGCCGCTGGGCATTGAACACGTCCGTGCCCACCTGCAGCCACACCGGCGAGGTAGGCTGATTCGGCGCCGGCGTCCATTGATCTCCGCTTTGCAAATCGGAGATTTGCCGGATGAGAAAATACTCGTCGGGACTAAGTTGAAAAACCGCGTGTATCCAGCCGTTATCAATGGTCCAAATGTTTTGCGAGGGATCGAAAATCGACTGTGCCCCAAAAACGAGGGGCGCCGCGACTGCCATCCATAACAAGATGACCGCATTTCGCATTGTACGTGCTCACCTGCTCTTATCGACCTTAAACACCTGGATGCGCGAAATGTTAGATAGTAATCAGTTAGTTTTTTCGTAAATGTTTGTAACAGGGAATCACCCGATCAACGGCGGCGGGAATTGTCCATGAGCGGTCTCACTTGACGATATCTCGATGATTTACTTTGGCCTTAAAGCCG
Source organism: Bryobacterales bacterium (assembly GCA_963768385.1). Lineage (GTDB taxonomy): Bacteria > Acidobacteriota > Terriglobia > Bryobacterales > Bryobacteraceae > Fen-178. The sequence continues at coordinate 170,295 of CAVYHQ010000004.1, read as the reverse complement.
GCTCGCACGAGATAATTGCGGATTTGCTCAGCCATCATTACCGAGCGGTGCTGCCCTCCAGTGCACCCGAATGCTATCGTAAGATAGCTCTTTCCCTCCTGAATATAGTGCGGCAACAAGTAGATCAATAAATCCGAAATACGCTGCACAAATTCCACAGTTTGAGGAAAAGACCGAATGTAACGGGCCACACTGGGATGCCGGCCGGTCAGGTTCTTGAACCGCGGAATGTAATTTGGATTGGGCAGAAATCGAACGTCAAACACCAGGTCGCTGTCGGGCGGCACGCCGTTGCGATAGCCGAAGCTGGTGACGTAGATCATGATCTTGGACTCGTCCCGCTGGCTCCCGAACCGCTCCCCGATGAACTCCCGAAGCTCGTGCACGGTGAACTTGGAGGTGTTGATGGTGAGATCCGCCATGGCGCGGATGGGCGCAAGCTGGGCCCGCTCCGAGATGATGCTCCTGGTGATCGACTTGTTGGTGCCGAGGGGGTGAGGGCGGCGGGTCTCGCTGAACCTGCGGACGATGGCCTCGTTGTCGGCCTCCAGAAAAATCAGCCTGGCGTTCACCGACTCGCGAATGGTGGAGAACACTTTGGGAAACCGCTTCAGTCCCTCTCCCTCGCGAATGTCCACCACCAGGGCAGCCGCCCGAATGCTGGGGTTGTCGAGCGTCAGTTCCGCGAACTTGGGAATCAGCTCGACGGGCAGATTGTTGACGGAGTAGAAGCCCAGATCCTCGAGAGCTCTGAGCACCGAGCCCTTGCCCGATCCACTGAGGCCGGTAATCACGACCAAGTCCGGCTTGCGAGACGCTGGTTTGGGGCGCACCATGGCGGAGGAAGTCTTGCGCGGAATCCCTCGCGGCATGGCTCGCTGTCACGCCTCGACCAAGTCGAAGTGCCCGTCACGCCTGCGGACCAGCACTGAGACGCGGTCGGTTTCGGCATCCCTGTATACCAGGTAGTCGCGTTTCTTTTCCATCTCCATCAGCGCCTCATCGAGCGTCATCGGTTTGCTCTTCTGGTGCTGGTTGACGCGGTAAACGCGGCGTTCGGGCTCGGTCTCGGCGTCGGTTTCCGCGGGAGGCTCAGCCTCCACCTCCGGACTGGCTTTGTGCGGCGTGCGCTTGGTGTCGCGCCACTTGGTGCGGGCCTTCACGGCCTGCTTTTCCAGTTTCTCGGCCGCGGAATGGACCGCCGTAAACAGATCGTTGCTGGACCCCACCCCCACGAGCTGGTGGTTGAAATAATTGATGGTGGCTTCGGCGCGATGCGAGTGGCGCTCGAGCGATAAAATCACGTGGGCTTCGCACTCGCGCCGGCCATCCAGGATTTTGCCGATCTTGGCGAAGCGCGCCTCGAGCTTCTTTGCCTCAGCCGGCGCCAGCTCCACCTGTCTGCCCGTATATGTGATCTTCATGGCTTCCTCCTCAGTTCCGGACGCGCCGCTGGTGGGTGGATGGGATCTTCATATCCTCACGGTATTTCGCCACCGTGCGCCGTGTGACGTTGATCCCCTGGGCCTGCAACATGGCGGTGATCTGCTCATCCGTTAAAGGTTTGGTGCGGTCTTCTTCCGCAATCATCTTCTTCACCATCCGTTTCAACAGGAGCAGCGGGGTGGAGCCGCCCAACGGGCCCTGCACGGCTTCCGAGAAGAAATAGCGCAGTTCGAACACCCCCTGCGGCGTATGGACGTACTTGCCGGCGACGGCGCGGCTGACGGTGGAGGGATGCACCCCCACCTCCTCCGCCACCTCTTTGATCATCATGGGCTTGAGGTGGTCCAGACCGAAAGACAGGAACTCCGTCTGGCGGCGCACGATGGCCTGGCAGACTTTCAGGATGGTCTGCTTGCGCTGCTCGATGTTCTTCATGAGCTGAATAGCAGAGGTATAGCGCTCGCGCACGTAGTCGCGAACCTCTTTGGTGGCGCCATTCTCCCGATCCAGCATTCTGCGGTACTGCGGATTGAGCCGCAGTTGCGGAACGTCCTCGTCGTTCATCTGGATGATGTAATCGTCACCGTCCTTGGTGAAGGAGACATCTGGCTCAACCACGCGAGCCCCCGGGCCGGAATAGCGCAGGCCCGGCCGCGGGTTGAGGTGATGGATCATGTGGACGGCGACCTCGATATGCTCCATGGGCCGCCCCAACAACCGGGCGATCTCCTTGTACTGCCGCATCTCGAGCAGCCGCATATGGCCGGACACGATCTGCCAGGCGACGCCGCCCCGCCCATTGACGCTCTCGATCTGCAACAACAGGCATTCCTGCAAGCTGCGTGCGCCCACACCGGCTGGATCGAGCGCCTGCACCACCTTCAGAGCCTCTTCCACGTCCTCCTGGCGGTGCTCTCCGACCGATGCGATCTCCTCCAGAGACGCGAAAAGGTAGCCGTCCTCGTCCAGGTTGCCAATAATGGACTCGGCGGCGTCGCGGACCTCGTCCGAAATCAAGCTGACGCTCAATTGTGAGCGCAAGTGGTCACCCAGCGTGACGGGCGCGGACAGGAAGGTCTCGAACGAAGGCTTTTCCACCGATTCCGAGGCGGGGCTCTTGTAGCCGGGATCGAGGTAGTCGTCAAAAAACGTGCCGAAATCGATTTCGTCGAACGGGTCCGTGACGGCAGGGGTTTCCGGTTCCGCGGCCGCGGCTCCCGGTTCCGGTTCCGCCACTGCCGCCGCGGTCTCCTCGGCATCGGGAAAGAGGTTGCCGTTGATAGCGACGTCGCCCACCGAGCCGCCGAGCGAATTGGCGTCGTTCAATACGGCTGCTTCCAGGATCTGCTTGTCGGCGGGGTCGGTTACGGTTTCCGCCTCGGCCTCCAGCAGCGGCAGCAATTCCTCCGGGGTGACCTCTTCGCCGGGCTCTTCAGTGGCTTCCTCCAAGACCGGATTCTTGACGATCTCCTGGGTGATCATCTCCTTCAGCTCCAGCCGGTTGAGCTGAAGAACGGTGACCATTTGCACCAAGCCGGGGGTCAGAATCTGCTTCTGCGCGACCTTGAGCTGCAATCTTGGCGACAGTAAGCTCATCTGTATCCTATGATATCACTCCAAAAATGCGTCCCCGGCTGCGGTGGGACAGACGATCGGTTTTCGTCGTCTGTCATTCCTCGAAAGAGCACGGCCGGGCGACAGACGACACAAACCGATCGTCTGTCCCACATCACACGTACACGCGCCGCACGCGCGCGCTGATGCTGCAAAGAATGTTGTAAGAAATGGTGCCCGCCACTTTGGCGATCTGCTGCGCGTCCAGGCGGGTGTCGCCTTCAGCTCCGAGCAGGGTCACTTCATCACCCGGAGCGAGCGCCGTGGTGTGGCTGAGGTCGATGGTGGTCAGGTCCATCGAAATGGTGCCGAGGATGGAGGTCAGCCGGCCGCCAGCAATGACCTTGCCGCGATTGGAAAGCCGGTGAAACAGGCCGTCGGCATAGCCGGCGCCCAGAATACCGATGCGCATAGGGCGGGGTGCGCGGAAAGTTCCGCCGTAGCCGATCAGCGCGCCTTCGGGCACGTCCTTGACGGCGAGCAACTTGGCCCTCCAGGTGAGCGCGGGCTGCACCTCGAGGAGTTGACGGGGCGCGTCGCCGCGCGCCGGAGAGACGTAGCCGTAAAGCGCGTGGCCGGCGCGCACCATGTTGTGCCAGCCCTCCACGCGCCCGTAACCGACGGCATTGGTGCTGGAGGTGTGCAGGTACGCCGCGTTCACGCCAGCCTCGCGCAACCGGGCGCAGATGGTGTGAAAGTATGCCAGTTGGTCGCCAGTCTGGCTGGTGGTGTAATCGGCGGCTGATGCGAAGTGGGTCATCAGGCCCTCCAGCCGTGCGTAGCGGTTTTCTTCGAGAGCGGCGAGGATCTCAGCCGCCCCAGCCCGCATGCCCAGCCGGTTCATGCCCGAATCGATCTTCAGATGATAGGGAATGGGCTTCCCCGAGGCGCGCCCGAGTTGATCCAGCAGGCGCAGTTGGTGGAGCGAGTGAACCGCCGGCGTGAGATGGTGTTCCACCAGCGCCTCGCCCTCATACGGCAGGAAGCCGCCCATCACCAGGATGCGGGCTTGCTGGATACCTCCGCGGCGCAGACCGACGCCTTCCTCGACGGAGCTGACTGCCAGCCATTGTGCGCCTTCGGCAACCAGCACGCGCGAGACCTCGACTGCGCCGTGGCCGTAGGCATCCGCCTTGACCACCCCGGCGACCTCGACATCGGGGCCCACCACGGAGCGGACGTTGCGGTAGTTGAGCGCGATCTGCTGGCGCGAGACGACTACGTAGCAGCGGTAAGGAGCGGACACTGCTTCTATTTTAGACTGAGCTCGCGCAGCAGCTTCTCGTAAGCGTCCGTCACCACTTCCCAGGAATACCGCTGGCGCACGCGATCCATGGCATGCTGCCGCAGAGCGGCGCGCTCCGGTTCGCTCATCTCCAGGACCATGCGCAGCTTTGCCGCCAGGTCGTCCGGTTCGAACGGAATCCCGGCGCCGCCGGCGACTTCGGCATTTTCCGGCGTATTACGATATAGCACCAACGCACCGCGTCCCATGGCTTCGATCAGCGCAGGGTGCGTGCCGCCCACCTCGGTGGCGTGAATGTACGCGAAGCAGTGCGAGCCCAGTTCGCGGTAGCCCGCGCCGTAGATGGCGCCGGGCATCACGATGCGCGGGTCCCGTGTATCGCGCACGCGGCGGATGTAATCGCGTGCGTAGGGGGCGTCGCCGACGAGCGCCAGCTTCAGCGACGTGCTCACCCGCTCGAACGCCTGGCGCACTTCGAGGGGATGGTTCTCCGGCTCCATGCGGCTCACGTAAAGGAAATACGCGCCGGGCTCGAGTCCCAGTTTCGCCAGCGCCTCGGCGCCTTCAACCCGGCCCACCTCTGCGCCGTATGGAATGAAGACGGTCTCCTTGCCGTAGCGCCGGCGGTAGTAGTCCTGTATGGACAGCGCATCGGTGACCACCACTGTGGGGCAGAACGTGGCCAGCCATTCGGAAACCAGGTACCAGGCCTTGGCGAGCCGGTTCCACTTCTTGCGTTGGCGCTCGATGCCGTCCACGTTCAGCGCCACCGGCATGCCGAAAACTCGCGGCAGAACGGTGAAGATGGCGTTGGCGCCGTTGCAATAGAGCGCCACGTCCGAGCGATGCCCCACCAGGTGCAGCGTCGAAAGGAGGCCATGCGCAAGAGTATCGAGGTACTTATGGCGAACGGTGGGGAGATACTGAAGCCGCACGCCGCGATAATGCCGTTGGGCGAACCGCGTTCGGCAATAAACAGTCACTACGTGGCCGCGCGCCGCCAGGCGGGCCGACAGTTCTTCGGCAAAAGTCTCGAAACCGCCGTAACTGGCCGGTATGCCACGCGTACCGAGGAGGGCGATGCGCATGAACGGGCCGGGCCCTACGTTTTCGCGGTGGCGGAGCGCGAAAGCACGCGAACCATCTTCTTGGACGCCTTCTTGCTCACCGGCGCGTACTGGAACCAGCTCGCCATGTACTCGTCGTCCACCCGCCGGCGGACCTGGATCTGGCGGCGCTTCGCCAGCACGCGTGTCAGGTTCCTGGCCAGGTACCAGAAGGCTTTGAGCGAAGTGTGTTCCCAAAGCATGCAGCACATGACCACCATCAGATCGCGCGCCGTAATGGAAACCCAGTAGCGCCAGTAGAGGTTCCCGGAGATGTTCTTGATGCGCATCAGGAAGCGGTTCTTCACCGAGTGCATGTTGATCTCCGGAGGCAGCGCGCTCCGATTGCCGGGCAGGACTTTGCGCACATGGTAGCCGCGGGCGTAGGGAGCGTAGAGGCATTTCCAGCCCATCAACTGCGCGCGCCAGGCGACATCGGCGTCTTCGCGGTAGACGAAGAAATCGGAATCGAAGAACTCTCCATCGAGCGAAATCTCCTCGATCATGGCGCGCCGGTACAGGGCGGCCGCGGCGGTGGCGCCGAAGACGTACTCGTATTGCAGGTAGTGGCCGTTATCGACTTCCTGGCTGCCGCGGTCCAGGTGCCGCAGCATGGGATTGAAATAAATACCCGTGGAATCCACCACCGGCCTCTGGGGAATCTCGAAATGCGACGTCATGGTCAGCAGCTTCCCACAGACCGACCCGATCCGGGAATCGAACTGGCCGGCATCCACCAGCGCCTGAATGAAGTTGGGCAGCAACAGGACGTTGGGATTCAGCGTGAGCACCCAGTCGCCGTTGGAAAGCTTGATGGCCTGGTTCTGCGCCGCCGCAAAACCCATGTTTTCCTCGTTGTAGTACACGTGGCACCGGCCCTCGAACTGTTCGAGGATGTCGATGGTACCGTCGGTGGAGGCGTTATCGACAACGATGACCTCTTTGAGAGGATATCTTTGGGATAGCACCGACTCGAGACAGCGCTTGATAAACCGGCCGCTGTTGTACGTAACTATTGTGACGGAGATGAAATCGTTTTGCGCCATGAACCAGAACCAGAGAGGCCGATCTTTTTTTTCACCCTTGTACCCTAAATCTTGGGGCCGGACCGAACAACAAGCAGCGGCTGGCGAACCCCATAACTTTCCCGTACGCTGCCAAAGGCCTCAGGCTCCGATCAAGGATCGATTCTGCAATACCCCGCAGCAAGGAGCCCGTCACCACGGCCAGACACACCGCCCGGAAGGCTCGCGGACGGAAATGCTTGGCTGAATACCTAAGTAAACTACGATACCAGTAAACGCGGCGCATCTCCACTGTCATGCGCCGAATGGAATGCGCCCCCATGTGTTTCGCCACAGCCTCTGGAACGTAATAGAGGTAGTACCCCCGATCCGCCACCCGTCGGCAAAAATCCACGTCCTCGAACCAGAGCGGGAAAAAGCCTTCATCGAAGCCGCCCAGTTCCCGCCACACCACCCGGCGGACCATGAAGAACGCCCCCGCCGGTTGCTCCACCGCCAAACGGGTGGAGTAGTCCAGCGCCAAGCCGCGGTACCGCCGGTTAACCGGATTACCCGGCCAGATTCGGTTGAGCAATACGGCTTCCAAAATCAGGGTGGCCGGTGTGGGCAGTTGGCGCACCATGAAGCTGATCTGCGGGCGCCCGCCGGCGTCCAAAAGCCGGCCGCCGGCACCGGCGGAGCCGGGAAGATCGCAGGCCTCCCGAAGCGGTTCCAAGCCGCTCTGGAGAACGGCATCCGGGTTCAACAGCAGAAGATAAGGGGAGTCCAATACTGCAAACCCTTGATTTACGGCGGCTGCAAAGCCCTGGTTGGACGGGTTGGCGATCAGCCGGACGCCGCGGCGGGCGACCTCCGCAATGGTCCGGTCATGGGAACCGTTGTCGACCACCACCACGTCGGCGCCGGTGAGCAGGGCAGCGTCCAGCGAGGCGCCGATTTCGGCCTCGGAGTTATAAGTGACGAGGATGATGCCGATTTCAGCCATGTGTCACTTTGCCCCGCCACGGGTCAGAAGAAAGTACAACCGCCAGTAAAGGTCGAAGCCGGTGGACGCCTGCACGCGGCGAATCAGGTCTTCATTCGTACTGAGCACGCCATCCAGTGCTTTTGCGTCAAGGCTCTGGCCGCGCGCGGCGAAGAAACGACGAAGCCCTTGCCATTCTCCGCGCAGCCACGCGAAACCAGCGCCGTGCCGAAAGGCCACCGCGCCCCACAAGAATTGCGCCACAAAGATCGGCCAGGACCAGCGAACCAGGAGCCGCCGGGGATAGTGGCGGGCCAGCAGCAAGAGTTGATTGCGGGCGATGCGCCGCACGGTTTCGGGATGCCACCGGCCGAGTGTGGCGCTTCCGCGATGCCAAGCGAGAGCCTCGGGGACGTACTGGCCGGCGAGCGACTGCGCGGCGCAACGCAGGCCGAAGTCCACGTCTTCCAGGTACGATTCGAAGCTCTCTTCCAGCAGCCCCACCCGTTGGAACAGTTCCGCGCGAAACAAGGCCGCGGTCCACGGGGCCGACCAGATCCGGCGGGCGAGGGAAAACGCCGGACCGTCGGCGCGGCCGTTGCCCGCGCGCCAGGCGGCGCCGCCGCGGCAGAGGGCGTCGAAAGTGGCGTCGATGCGATTGCCCGATCCCGCAGCCAGGATCTTGCCAGTGGCGAACCAGGCGTCCGCGGCGAGAAGTTTGGCGAAATAATCCGGCGCCAGCTCGACGTCGCTGTTGAGCACGGCAATCCATTCGCCGCGGCTCTCGCGAATGCCGCGGTTCACGGCCGCGGCGAAACCGGCGTTGCGGCCCATCGGAATCACGCGCGCTCCACGCGCGCGGGCCAACTCGGGGGCGCCGTCCGTCGAGCCGTTGTCCACCACCAGCAACTCCGCGGCGGCCTCGGTCTGGGCCTCCACGCTGGCGAGCAACTGATCGAGAAGCTCGCGGCCGTTCCACACCGGCACGATGGCGGTAATGCTCATCGGAAGAAGCGTTTCTTCACCAGAAAAGCGAGGTTGTGAAAACCATCGCGCCACGGGTTTAGTTTGGTCTCACCCAGGCGGGAATAATAGAGGATCGAGATCTCGCCAAAACGGATCCGCGGGTTGCGCAAGGCTTCGATCTTGATCTCTTCGGAGAAGGCCATGCCATTGGACTCCAGCTTCATGTCCGTGAGGATCGCGCGGCGAAACACCCACATTCCGGATTGCGAATCGCGCACCCAGCGGAAGAACAGGATCGACATGGCGAGCGATTGCACTACGTTCCCGAATTGGTGCTTGAAACTCATGGCGCGCCGGTCGCGCACGGGGAAGCGCGAGGCGTTCAGGAAATCGACATTCAGGTGCAAAAAGGCCTCCAGCAGATAGGAGAGGGCGTCCACGGGATAGCTGTGGTCGCCGTCGAGCGTTACGATGAGGTCGCTGGTGGCGCCGGCGAACCCCCGTTTATAGCTGCGGCCGTAGCCGCGGACGTCCTCGCGAATCACTTTGGCGCCGAGAGAGGCGGCCACTTCGGCAGTGCGGTCGGTGGAGTTGTTATCGACCACGATGACTTGGTCGACGAAGTCCGGCATGGCGCGGAGGATCTTCTCGACGCCCTGCTCCTCGTTGAAGCAGGGGATGATGACCGTGATGGATTGGCCTTTATACATGGAAAGCAAACCCCTGGCAAGCTAAAGCATGCCCCACCTTCCGTCTTTTTGGATTTCCCCAGCGTCTGGATATCATGGAAGTAATGAAGCGACTTCTGCTCCTCCTGTCTTGTTCCGGCGCGTTGCTCGGCGGCGCGGAACTTTCAGGCGTACATACGGTGTACGTACTGTCGATGTCCAAAGGTCTCGACCAGTACCTGGCGAACCGGCTGACCAATGACCACGTGTTCCAGGTGGTGACGGACCCCAAGCGGGCTGACGCATTTCTCACGGACCGAATCGGAGAGAGTCTGCAATCGAAGCTGGAGGAGATTTTCCCCCCTCCCGCGCCTGAGAAGGCAGCTCCAACCGAGAAGCCGGCGCCAGCCGCAGAGAAAGCGCCAAAAGCGGACAAAGACAAGGAGCCGCCAGGCAATCCCCTGCTCACCGATACGGTGAATAAGCTGGCCAACCCCGCGACGAACTCCTCGTTCAGCCGCAGTAAAGGCACGGTGTTCCTGGTGGACGCCAAGTCGCGCCAGGTGGTCTGGTCGGTATACCAGCTCCCCAAGGGTTCGAGCGCCAAAGAATTGGATCGCACAGCCTCCGACATTGTAAGCCGTCTCAAGCGGGATCTGAACGGGAAGTAGACCGTTTCCCCCTCACCATTTCCCGGTAGCCATCTACCAGCCTGCGGGTGATGACCGCCATGTCCCAGTTGGCCTCCACTTCAGCCCGTGCGCGAGCCGCCATGCGCGCGGCCGTCTCGGGATTTTCGAACAGTGCCAGCACCCGCTCCGCGAAAGCCGCCGGTTGGTCCGCCAGCGCGCAGACCTGGCCGTCCACGAGCGCCAATCCTTCGGCCCCCAACGTGGTGGAGACCACCGGGATGCCCGCCGCGAACGCCTCGAGCAGCTTCACCCGCACGCCGGAGCCGCTCAGGATGGGGCAGACGAACACGGCATACCGCGCCAGCGGCTCGCGCACGTCCTCCACGTATCCCAGCATTTCGAGAGACGCCGAGTAATCGGCGTAGGTGTGGGCCGGCGGGGGATCGGACCCGGCGACCACCAGCCTGGCTTTCGGCTGGCCCGCCAGAATGAGCGGCAGGACGCGCTCGACGAACCAGTCCAGCGCGACCCGGTTTGGTTCGTGCCGGAAGCTTCCCAGAAACAGCATGGTCAGGGGTTCGCGGCCGCCGGAGCGGAACTGGTAACGCGAAGCGTCAATGCCGGCGCGCAGCCCGCACCGCACCTTGGGCGCCAGCCTGGGAAGAAAGGAAAGCAGGTAGTCGCGGTTGGCCGGCGTGCAGACTTGCACCTGGTCGCATAAAGGAAGCGTGCGCAGCTCAAAGCGCAGCGCGCGGAGATACTCGACGCGCGCCTTCACTTCGCCCAGAAGGCCGGCCATGTGGCCCAGGCCGCGGGCGACCGATTGAAAATGCACATCGTGCTCGAACAGTGCCGTGACGATGCGGCGATACGCACCACGATACTGCGCCATGGGCGTGTATTCGAGTTGGAGGACATCGATCCGCTGGCGATAGAGTTGGCGGTGGATGAGCCAATCCAGATCGCCGTTGGCAAATTCCCGGACGGCGTGCGGCTCGAGGGATCCTATGCCCTTGAGCTTTCCGCCACGGTGAAGAATCCACTCGGCGGAGGCGCAGAACTGGCGCAACTCCTGGTTGGCTTGCTCCTGCCAGGAATACTCCAGCAACTCGACCACGTGCACTTCCACCAGTTTGGCCAGCTCGCGCAGCGTCTGGTACATGAACACACCGCCGCCGTGAACCGGGGGGCAGATGGGGTACGGAGAAACGAAGAGCACGCGCAATCTCTCCGGAGCGGGGTCCATGGGCTCGAAACGGTCGCGGAAATAGCCGCCCAGCGGGCGCAGGAAGGCTTCGCTGTCGCTCACCCTGGCGAGCGAGCGGGCGCGCCATCGCGAGCGCGCCGCTTGCGGCAATTGGAGGAACGAGCGCCACAGCGCGTAGAAGTTCGGCCGGCCGGGAGCGTCGCCGAATATGACGCTGAGAAGCGCGCCCGTCCAGGAGAAGAAGAAATGCGACGCCAGCCGCGGCCACTCGTGAATATTCTTCCAGCAGAACAGCACGTAGTTCTTCTTCAGAACGGCCTGTATGCGTTCCTCGCTGAAGACCTTGCCAATCGTGCCCCGGTGCTGGTGGTAGACCGCGCTGCGAGGCTGGTACAACACCTTCCAGCCACGCTTCCAGGCAAGATAGCCGAGGTCCGTGTCTTCCAGATAGAACGGATGGAGCAGCGGATCGAAGCCGCCCAGCTCGAGAAACTTCCGGCGGTCGAAGGCGCAGGACCCGCCGCCGCCGTAGAAACAGGGGAACAGATCGTCGATGGCGGGGTCGATGCGATGGCGCACGCGCAGGCCGCCGTCCTGCCACCAGCCCTGGGTCAGACCGGTCTCCTCGCGAAGTTTGTTCGGATCGGCGAAGAAAATCTGGCAGGCGACGGAGAAGACCTGGGGATCGCGGAAGCCTTCGAGCAATGGAGCGAGAAAGCCGGGAGCCACGCGCATGTCGCTGTTCAGCAGCACCACGATGTCGTTCCTGGCAGCGCGAATACCCACATTGGAACCACCGCCGAAGCCCAGATTGCTCGGAAGCGCGATGAGCGTGGCTTGCGGGAACGCGGCTCGGATGAAATCGGCGCTGCCGTCGGTGGAGCCGTTGTTGACCACTACGATTTCGTTATCGGGATTGCCGGCCAGGGCTTCGGCCACCGAAGGGAGGTATTTCTCCAAGAGGTCTCTTCCGTTCCAGTTAGGGATTACGACGGAGGCGGAGCGGGGGCGCGCACCTTCCCCCGGCCCCCGGCCCCCGGCCCCTGGCCCCCGCGAAAGGATGTCCGTCAGCAGCAGCGCCACAAAGCTGATCGCCATCAGCACGGGCGAGATCAACAGCAGCGGCAGCGCGCGGACCAGGCGTTTCAGCAGGCGCATGTCAAACGGGGCCTAAACCGACCGTGCGGCCCAGCTTCACCCAACGGGAAGCGCGGAACATGGCGACCTGCTCTTCCAGCCGGCGCGCCTCGTCCTGTAAACGGAGCGCCCACGCGGTGCGCTCCTCGAGTTCCTTTTCCGTGTGGTGCAGCGCCTCCACGGCGCTGGCCAGATCGGCCACCGCGCGAGCGAGCCGTTCCGCCTGATCGCGTATCACGGCGGTCAGGCTGGTCTCGGTATCGATGGCCCACTGCGTCTTGTCTTGAATGTCCCGTTCCAGGGCGGCCACTTTGGCGGCGTAGCCTTCCGCCACTCGCCGCGCGTTCTCCTGCTCGCGCGCGAATTCCTCCTGCAACTCGACGACGCGCGCGCGCCGCTCCTCCAGTTCGCGGTTGAGCGCCTCGGCCCACTGGTTGCTGCGCTCCAGATCCTCCTCCTGCTCGCGAAACCTGGCGGCGTAGCCTTCGGCCACCTTCCGCGCGCTCTCCTGCTCGCGCGCGAACTCCTCCTGCAGCTCGACGATGCGCGCGCGCCGCTCCTCCAGTTCCCGGTTCAGCGTCTCGGCCCACTGGTTGCTGCGTTCCAGCTCTTCCTTCTGCTGGCGAGACAGGCGGTCGAATTCGGCGAGATCCTGCTGGGCCTTGTCGAGCCATTCGTTCTTGGTGGCCAGTTCCCCCTCGAGCAGCGCGATGTGGCGCTCTCGCTCGCGAAGCACGTTGGCGGCCCGCGGCACGTAGACGTAAGTGGGGTTGCCGAGCTGGCGGCGATGAGCGCAGACCGCCACGAAGAAGTGCGACTCGTCCGGCACGGGGTGGCCCGCGTCCACCCGCACTTCCACCGTGTGGCCGGCTTCGTGCGGCTGAAACGTGACGCCTTCGACGTGATTCTCGAGATACATGGAAACGTGCGAGAAGACGGCATGCAGCTCGCTTTGGAACTCCTCGAAATCGAACTCGTGCACGTGGAACGGGTTGGCCCCGGTGGGCCCGCGCGATTCGGTGTAGTAGAGCTTGTTGGGCGTGGAAATGATGAACTGTCCGGCGGGCGCCAGCACGCGCCGCGCTTCCAGCAGGAATTCGCGCCAGTGGTCGAGGTGCTCGATGACTTCGAAGGCCACCACCAGGTCGAAGCTGCCGCCGGGGTGGGGCAGGGCGTCGCAGGATGCCTGCTCGAACCGCAGGTTGGGGAGGCCATAGTTGGCCTGCGCGAAGCCGATGGCTTCCGGAGCGCGGTCCACGCCGACCACGGAATCGGCCGCCTGCGCCAGTTCCGCCGAGCCGTAACCGGCGCCGCAGCCCGCGTCCAGCACGCGTTTGCCGCGGGCCAGGCGTGCCGCGAAGGTGTAACGCGCCATGTGTTCGTTGAGCAGATCGACGTCCACCTGGCCGGGAATGATCCGTTCGCCCGTAAACTCAGCCAATGTGTTTCTCCAGGAGCGGTTCCCGCTTCACCCGGGAGTTGACTTCCACGCGGCAGGGGAGATGGATGTAACCGTAGATCTGGGTCTCGGAGGGGCCCATCTGCAACACCACGGCGTTGTCGATCCAGTCGCACATCCGGTAGCCGCGCAGCGTGCCGTCGGCGATCGCCGGCGAAAAGGAAAACGATGCCGGATACAACTCCGGCAGGTCGAGATAGAAATCCACCGTATAGATGTCGCCGGGTTGCATGGGCGCCAGCTCGTGACCTTCCCGCGCCGTGTTGGTGCCCGAGAAATCCATGCCCAACTGGTTGCGCAGCATGAACCCGACCATGGGCAGGGGCACTTCTTCCCTGGCGCGCACGCTGATGCGCACCAGGATGCGGGAGGATGGGTCGAGCAGGTGAAGCGGGCGGCCCTGCTCATCGAGGACCGCGATGCCCAGCACCTCGGCGCGGCCATCGCCGTAACGGTGGTCGATGTTCGGAATAGTTTCGACCACCTCCGGCGCGCGCACGGGCCCGGCGCCCTGGCGCTTGGTTTCGGTTCCAGCCTTGATCTGAAGGTAGGTGGAATCCTTTTCGACCATGGCGGCGAGGTACCTGGCCACCACGCGGTCCGGGTCACCGAGTTCGACCACGCGGCCGTGGTCCAGCCAGAGAGCCCGGTCGCCGATAGCTTTGACATCGGCCACGGCATGCGAAACGAACAGGATGGTGATGCCGCGCGTGCGCAGCTCGTGGACCTTGCGCATGCAGCGCTGGCGGAAATAAATGTCGCCGACGGCCAGGGCCTCGTCCACCAGCAGGATTTCAGGATCCACGTTGATGGCCACGGCGAAGGCCAGCCGCACCACCATGCCGCTCGAATAGGTCTTTACCGGCTGGTCGATGAAGTCGCCGATCTCAGCGAAGGTCTCGATGTTTTTGTAGCGCTCGTCGATCTGCCGGGTGGTCAGGCCGAGGATGGAGCCGTTGAGGTAGACGTTGTCGCGCCCGGTGAATTCCGGATTGAATCCTGCGCCCAATTCAAGCAGCGCCGAGACGCGCCCATCCACTTCGATCGTTCCCGAGCTGGGCTGGAGGATTCCGGCCACCATCTGGAGCAGCGTGCTCTTGCCCGAACCGTTCTCCCCGACGATGCAGAAGGTTTCGCCACGCCGCACCTCGAAGGTGAGATCGTGCAGCGCCCAGAAATCCCGATGACGCTTAAAGCGGTTCAGGGACACCAATTCCTTGAGCCGGTCGCCCGGAGAGTCGTAGATCGCGTAGCTCTTGGAAACACCCTGAAACTCAACGGCGTTCACGATTGCAGAAGGAAAGACCAGTGTAACGGAAAGCCGGCGGGAGGTGGGACGTGCGGGGAGCAACAGAAAGGGCGGCCGCCGACTCCTCCTGTCATCGCCATGCCTGCAAACCGCTAAGATAGCGGTGCATAAACCGCGGCGCCCAATCGTCAATCTTACGGCGCTTCAGGGTTTGCAGCCGGTCAGCCGAGGAAGCCGGAAGCCGCCCTTGTAGTGGACTGGTTCTATGCACTTCCTCCTTATCAGTGGCTCCCCCGTGAAGGGGATCGCGATCACCCCTTTCCGAGAAAGGGGTCTGGAGAACGGCATCAGACCGTCCCCAGTTACACTATGCGCCCGAAGAAAGGAGATGTCAAGATGGGATTCTGACAGCAGCCAAATTGAGTTCGTATCGCGGACCGGAACCGAATCGACGGAAAGTGAAACTGGGATCGCCCCGGCCTGGTTCGCGGGCATGCGCACGTCCACCTGCCAGACGCCGGAAATCGAACCCGGCAACGCGACGGCAGAGACAACCGAAGCCGCCAGGCCGCCGCCGAATGTGTTTGGCAGGTTCAAGGATATGCCTGGTTCGGATTATGGACCGGTAACGGAGCGGGCACAGTCACTCCGAGGCCCGCAAGAAAGATCCTGACGACAGAGCCAACGATTGCTTAATTTCAGCAAGTCCTTCGGGAACCATCGCTTTTGAACGCCAGCGGGAGAGGTTGGCCTTGATACGCCAGGCCACCCATCAGGCGGCAATCTGCGAGAGTGAGAGAGGCTGGGGAGGTCACGGTATCGAGGAATGCGACGGGATTCCTGGCAATGACGGGCAGCGTTCGCGAGTCGGAAGCACTTATCTGCTGGGACGTGAGCGTCAGCGTTGCCAGCGATGCGCCGGCGATTTCGTATGGCGCCTGAACGTTGATCTGCTGCGGCGAGACGTAGAGCAACGGGCCTGCCACTCCATTGAAGTCCACGGTGATACCGACAAGAGAAGCAGCAAAAGCTCCAGGACCCTGGGCGAGTGTGGCGTGGACAAAGTGCGCGCCAAAAATGGACAGCAACTCGCCCGGCGCAATCGAAGTCACGGGCCGCAAGTCGGCCGCATCCACGATGCAGGCTATGGGAGTCGGCAGGGCTGCCGGATCGAAACCGATGAGATCGGCGCCAGTCCACGCCAGCAGCATGCCAGTGGCCTGATCGTAGTCCATCACGTTGCCGGGCACGGTACGGGCGGCCGTAACGGCCGAGCCGTCGAGGCTGAGGCGCGTCTCGTAAGCTAGCGGCATACACTGCGAAGGGACTCCCTCCATCCCCGGAAAATCGGTAGATTCGAGCTGGCCCGACAAATAGATTCCGCCGGCCGTGAATGCCGCGAATGTAATCGTATCGGCCTGCGTTCCGCTGAGGAAAGTCGAATAGATCAGGCCCGTACCGGTGGCATTCAGTTTCGTCATGTATCCGCTGGCCGGCGGCGGGAAAGAACAGTCCCAACAGACGAAGGGCGATGGAGCGTTGGCGATGTAGACCGGCTGGAATGCGTTGGAAGTCGTGGGATAGTCCGATGAGTACGTAGTTCCCGCGAGCACGACGTTTCTTTGAGCGTCCACCAAGATTGCAGCCGGCGCCGCGCCCCACGATCCAGTGACATATGTCGAATACAGAATCTGGCTGAGGTTCGCGTTCAGCTTGGTGACGTACTGGTAGGAGCAGGGAAAGCCCATCTGCTCGGTGCCGCTGCATACAACAAACTGATGCGTCGATTGGAACGCCCCCGGAGTGACCGGAATCGCGGGGGATCCCCCATACTGCGAGCCTGCAACGTAGATACTGCCCTCGTCGTCTGTCGCGAGCCGGCCCCAGATACCCTGCATGGTCGCAAGGAGTTTGCCGCCGCCGGCGACAAGTTTCATCACGAAGTTCTGGCTCTACACGATGGCCGCACCAGCCGCATCCACCAGAAGCCCGCCGGGCTGGGATAGAATCCGCGCTGCCACCGATCAGCGTTGCGTATACCACCTTTCCCTGCGCGTCCACTTTAGCCACAAAGCCCTGGTCGTACTGAGCAAGCATGGTGGTCTGGAGCGCGCCGCCGTAACCAAATCGGCGATTGCGTCAGGCCAAGCTCTACGCCGCGCCGTGAGACGAAGTCCAATGCCGCGACGTAATCCGACTTGCTTCAGCGAACCTGGTCGTATAGAGGACTTTCGAACCGTCCGGACTCATTTGCGACGAAGCCATCGTAGGAACCTGGCGAGCCAACTGTTCCCTGATAACCTGCGATATAGATATTCCCGGAAGCGTCCACATTGACGGCGTTGATGCCGGTGTTCGGAAGATGTGCCAGCGTGGTCGAAGGTCCCGCGGCAGCGATGCAGACCGAGACCCACAAACATCCAACCAGAAGCCTGAGAGTTGCGAGCATCGTCCAATTATCCACCCGCGATCCATCAACGAAGTGTGGGCGGACCGGGAGGATCCGCCCGAATATCAAGGTCTAACGAGCCTGACGCATCCAAACGGTGAGATTCGTGTCGCGGACCGGAACCGAGTCGACCAGGAGCGAAACCGATCGCTCCGGTATCGCCGGGCATGCGTACGTCCACTTGCCAACGCCCTAAATCGAACCCGCCATCGCGACGCAGAGATAACCACCGCTGCCATGCCGTTACTTTATGTGATTGGCACATTCAGAGAGTGCCCGGATTCGGATTGATCGAACCAGTGGCAGGAGCGAGCACGGTCACTCCCAAGCCCGCGAGAAAAAGTCTCACCACGGAACCGACGCAGGCTGGATTGGAGCAAGTATTTCGAGAGCCATCGCTATTGAAAACCAGCGGGAGAGGTTGGCCTTCCCAGACCAAGCCTCCATACGAAAGGCAATCGGCGGAGGCAGGCGAGTAACCGTATCGAGGAAAACCACGGGATTCCTGGCGATCACCGGTAGCGTTCGCGAATCGGATACGTTCATGTGCGAGGACGTGAGTGTCAGGATTGCCTGCGCTGCATTCGAGATTTCAACAGCGCCTGAAAGTTAATCTTTGCGAAGAGATATACATCAACGAACTGCGATTCCGTTCAGGGCTACCGTGACGCCGGCAAAAGAGCCGGAAACGACCCCAGCGCCGGCCGGCTATCCCGTTGACAAAGTGCGCGCCGAAAATGGACAGCAACTCGCCGGGCGCGATCGAGTTACTGCTGCAAGTCGGCAGCATCCAGATGCAGCTATGCGTCGGTGGGCAGCCGGATCGAAACCAATCAGATCCGTGCCGTCCACGCCAGCAACATGCCAGTGCCGGATCATACGCCAGCACATTGCCGAGTACCGTGCGAGCGGCGGTAATAGCGAGCCGTCGAAGCTGAAACGCGTCTCGAGGTTGCGGCAGGCACTAAGAAACTCCGTCCAAACAAAGAAAAACGGGAGACGCAACCTGGCACGATAAATAGACCGCTATCGCGATGCCGCAAACCCTATATGACCTTCGCGTCGCTAGAAAGGACAAATAACTAAGCCCGCGCCTGCATTAGTTTCTGAGTAAACGCTGCAAAAAAAAAAAGAAAAAAAAAAAAAGCGAATTCGTGGTTCCAGCGAGCACAACGTTCTTTGAGCACCACCGAGATTGCCACCAGCAACGCGCTCTACGATCCCGTGACAAACGTGAATACACAATCTAGCTGAGTTCGCATTGAGCTTGGACACATATTAAAGAGCAGCCTATACCAAGTTGAAACGTACCACCGCAACCAAAAATGATGAGTCGATTAAAAAAACGATTACCGAAGCCATGCGGGAAGGCAACATCGAAACGCCGATCGCCGTAGAATCCAACCGCCTTCGCTCGCAAAGCTCTTCCACCGCTGGTCGTCGACTTTATCAAGAAGTACGTATTTGTGTCGAAACATGTGTAGGAGAAAAAAAAAAAAAAAAAGAAAAAGAAAAAAAAAAAAAAGAAAGAAAAAAGGAAAAAGAAAAAAAACGAACTTTGGAAAAGACTCGCAAAAAAGCTTTGTGGTTTGCAGAGAAAAACAAAAAAAAAAACGTCTGATCAAGAAGTACGCCACGAAAAAAAAAAAAAAAAAAAAAAAAAAAAAAAAAAAATCTTCAAAACGACCGAACTCAGCTAAACGCGAAAGCATGAGAAATCGAAAGAAAAAAAAAAAAAAAAAAAAAAAAAAAAAAAAAAACCTACGTCGCCGAACGGCATTGGGCAATACAAAAAACAAAAAAAAAAAAAAAAAAAAAAAACAAAAAAACAAAAAAAAAAAAAAAACAAAAAAAAAAAAAAAAAAAAAACAAAAAAAAAAACAACAAAAACAAAAACCTACCAAAAAAATTGCCATCGCTACTGCCATCAATTCATGGCATAATAGGCAAGGAGTGACATCGATGAAAAACTTTCACCTGCCGCTGCCGGAGCGGACCTACACCCGTCTCAGGGCTGAGGCCGAACGGACACACGCGCCCGCACGACCCTGGCGCGCGAGGCCCTCGATTCGTGGCTCCGACAACAATTCCGAAAGGCCAGGCAAGAGGCCATCGCTGCCTACGCGGCGGAAATGGCGGGAACGCATCTCGATCTCGACGCCGATTTGGAATCGGCCGTATCGAGCACTTGTGAAAACCGGCAAGGCGACCACGATGAATCGAGGCGAGGTTTCTGGGCCGATCTAGTCGCGCGATCGGGGTCAGCGCAGACGGGTCGGCGTCCCGTAATCCTGATGTCTCACGACGGTTTCAACCAAACCTCAGGATGGAGGTCGATCATCGTGGTCCCGATCTCAACCTCCTCATCGCAGGGCAAGCGCGGACCTACCGTTATTGAACTCCGGGCGGGACTGCCGGTCTGCCGCAGACGAGCTTTGCCGTGTGCCATCAGGTCACCACCCTGGATCGCGCCAAGCTGACCAAGAGGCTAGGCGCTCTGCCGTCCGAATCCCTGCGTGAAGTCGAGGAGGGGCTGAAGGCCGCGATGGACCTCGATTGACGTTCGTAGAAGCGGCACGGTAAATTGCATCGAAAGCGATCAATTGCGCACACTCATCAAAGACGATCGCCGGTAACTGCCAGAAGAATCGCCGCCTTCGCGGCAGAGGATAACCACCGCTGGCCTTGCCGCTCACTTTATGTGCACATTTGTGTGACAAACGTTAACTTTGGAAGACTCGCAAGTCACCATTCCCCAGCAATTAACACACACCAACCGTTCCACTTCCTCTTGCTGGTCGTCGATGATCAAGAAGTAGCGCCACGTCGGCTACCTGAAAACTCCATGAACTGTCAAGCACAGAATCGGCGCGCTCCCAGCGAAACACTATCTCCCAGTAATTAACGAGCAGTCGAATCGCTCCGCCGACAGGTTGTCCGCGTCCAACCACCGCCATACCAAATCTGCCGGATTTCAACCTCAAAACTGCATATCAAGCACCACATAACAACAACGTAACTTGCAACAACCGAGGCATTCAGGGCTGATACTACCGCGTATACGGGCAATCTGCGGAAAACTTCGGATGCAGTCCGCGACCACTAATCAACGTCTTTCCCACTCCACCGGCTAACTGCGCCTACGTCAGGCCGGATTTCAAACCGCGCCACGATGGCGAACGAGCTCAACCGAAGTCGTTCCACGGCCACCTGAATTCGCGCACACCGTCAGATCTGAAGACGATCTCGCGTCCGCCTCGATTGGGGTAAGCGCGAGGCCATGTGAGTTTCTCAGCCACGTCGAACAGAACTCAACTCCAGTCAACCGCTCCGGCAATGCTTCCCTTCACCCCCCCCCACGACGCACAAGGCCCATCCCAGCTGACAGAGATAATCTGCCCTCTGAACACCACACTGATCGTCCATCTGCCAGGCACCGTGCCACTGCACAACTTCATCAAGGCGGTCCATCGCAACGGCCTAGTTCTGATCTCAAGTGAGTCCCGGCCTTCTCCCACTTGAGGTCGCTCTGTGCGGCATCGGCCATACTTGAATCATAACTCGCACTCGCCAGAACCGGCACGGTCGATTGACTACGCCACCCTCAGTTCCTTGCCCGTCGGCGTCAGGATTTCGCACCCGTTCTCGGTCACCAACACGGTGTCTTCGATGCGGATGCCGCCGAAGCCTTCGAGGTAGACGCCGGGCTCGATGGTGATCGCCATGCCGGCTTGCAGGCGGGCCTTGTCGCGCTTGCCAAGGCGCGGGGGTTCGTGGATCTCCAGGCCGAGGCCATGGCCGGTGGAGTGCACGAAGGCGCGATCCAGACCGTAGCCTTTTAACACCTTCCGCGCGGCGCGGTCCACGGCCGCGGTAGAAACGCCGGCGCGCACCGCCGCGATGGCCGCAAGTTGGGCTTCGAGCACCGCGCGGTACACGCGCTTCACCTTGGCGGTGGGCATGCCGAGGAACAACATGCGCGTCATGTCGCTCGAATAACCGTCCTGCTGCGCGCCCATGTCCACCAATACGAGGTCGCGCGGCTGGAGGCGCGCGGCGGTCGGGCGGGCGTGCGGCAGCGCGGAGCGGACGCCTGCGGCCACGATGGTCTCGAACGCCGGTTTCTCAGCGCCCAGGCGGCGCATGCGGTATTCCAGTTCGGCCGCCAGGTCCTGCTCCGTCATGCCCGGGCGGACGCGCGCCACGGCTTGCTCGAAGGCGCGGGAATTGGTCTGGACCGAGCGGCGAATGCGCGCAATCTCGTCCGGCGATTTCACCATCCGCAGCTCCTCGATCCATCCCTTCACCGGTTCGAGCGAGGCTTGCATTGGAATACGCGATTTCAGCGACTCGTAGGAATCGCAGGTCATGCGGGCGGGTTCGTACCCGATGCGTTTCAGCCCCAGCCTGGCGATGGCGGCGGCAATCGCCATCAGCAATGGACCCTTGGCGGTCTTCACCCGGCACGTGACCTCCTGGGCGGCCTGGATCTGGTAGCGCGGATCGGTGAAGAGGATGGATTTGCCGCCCAGCACCAGCAGGCTGCCATTGCTGCCGGTGAAACCGGTGAGGTATCGGAGGTTGGGGCTGAACACAACCAACAGGCCGTCCAGTTTGCGCTCCGCGAGGCCGGAGGCGACGGCTTGCCTCCGCTGGTCGAACGGGTTGCTACTGGACAAGCAGCACCAGCTTGCCGGCGGTCTTGCGGCTTTCGAGGTCGCGATGGGCTGCGGCCGCTTCCGCGAGCGGGTAGGTGCGGTCGATGCGCAATTTGAGCTTGCCGGAGGCCACCCAGCTCAGCACGTCGCCCGCGCGCCAGAGCAACTCGTCGCGCGTCAGCACGTAGTGCCCCAGGCTGGGGCGCGTGAGGAAGAGCGACCCTTTGCCGTTGAGAATGGTGGGGTCGAAGGGCGGAACCGGTCCGCTGGATTGTCCGAAGAGCGCCAGCAGGCCGCGAGGGCGCAGACAATTCAGACTCTTCTCGAAGGTGGTCTTGCCCACCGAGTCGTAGACCACGTCGACCCCGCGGCCGCCGGTGAGCCGCTTCACTTCGGCTTCGAAATCCCGCTCGGTGTAGAGGATGGCTTCGTCCGCGCCGGCCTCGCGCGCAATGCGGGCTTTCTCTTCGGTGGAAACGGTGCCGAACACACGCGCGCCGAGCATTTTGGCCATTTGGACCGTCAAACCGCCGGCGCCGCCCGCCGCGGCGTGAACCAGGCAGGTATCGCCGCTCTTGAGCGCATACGTGGAATGCGTCAGGTAGTGAGCGGTCATGCCCTGGAGCATGGCGGCGGCGGCGGTCCGGAAGTCGAGGCTATCGGGGATCTTGACCAGCAGCGCGGCTGGAACGAGTGCATATTCGGCGTAGGAGCCGCGCGCCATGGCGTAGGCTACACGGTCGCCGGCGGCGACTTCGGTGACTTCCGCGCCGACGGCCTCCACCGTGCCCGCGCCTTCGCTGCCGAGGGTGATGGGGATGTCCGCTTTATAGAGGCCCGTGCGGAAATAAACGTCGATGAAGTTCACGCCGCTGGCGGCGATGCGCACCAGCGCCTGTTTGGGACCCGGCATGGGCTTGGGGACTTCCACCAATTCCATCTTTTCGGGACCGCCGGGCACTTTCACTTGAATCGATTTCATCAATCAACCTCCTTAGTCAATGACGGAGAGCCCTCCGGGCATGAACGGTTGCGGCATAGAGCAGCAGATAGAGCAAAGTGAACGGAAACAAAAACAGGCGTGCCAGGGTGCGGACGGCTCCGGCGCCCGCCAGACCGGAGCGGAGCAGCACAAACTGGCGGATGACGCCCAGGTGCTTGCGGTCGAGCCAGAAGTAATCGCCGTTCTCGTTGACGACAAAAACCTTGGCGGGGATACGAAGGGCCAGCACCCACTTCCACTTGGTCATGACGGGCTCTTCGGAGCAGATGATCCCCAGCAAGGAATAGCGGGTCTGGGCGAGTTCACGGTAGAGTTTGCGCCGGCCGTGGCGCCGGCGATAGTCGGTGACACGGTAGACGCGTGTGGTCTCCGGGTGAAAGCCCCGCGGCAGGCTGGAATAGCAAGTGACCAGGTCGATCGGGACATCGCTGCCCCAGGTTTGGCGGAGACTGGGGACGAGGCCTTCCAGCAGCCCGCGCGATCCGCTTTCGACCAGGAGAATGGCGTGGACGGGGGGCTGCCGGCCAGTGAGGAAGTAGCGCACTAATCTGAATATAGCGTGGGGCGCAAGCCCCTGTTCTCACACAACATTCAGCACTTGGATCGGATCGACACGCGCGGCCTGGAAAGCAGGAATCAAGCAAGCGGCGAGCGCCGCACTGGACGTGAGGCTGCCGTCGCGCTTCACGCCATTGTCTGAAGTATTTCCGCGGCGCTTCGCACGCACTGTTTGCAGACCTTCTCAAACAGGCCGTCCTCTTTGAAGCGGCGCTGGCCTTCTTCCGAAGTCAGTTCGCAGCCGGAGAGCAGGTTGCGGCAAAGATAGCTGCCGTTCCGAATGGCAAAGCGATCCATGAACTCGCGTGTCATGGGGTATAGATCCTCCGTGACCGAGCGGCCGTCTTGCGCGCCGCGGCCGCGCCGCAACCCGAGAACCATGATCCCGCCCGCCACAGCGCCGCACACCTCCTGCTTCCGGCCCATGCCGGCGCCGAAACCGCACGATACTTTGAGCGCCGCATCCTCGCTGAGGCCGCATTCGTCGCGGAACGCGAACACGATGGATTGGGCACAGTTGTACCCCTCCGCAAACTTATCAACCGCCGATTGTGCTTTGTCGGCCATGCTGGATCCTCGATTCAAGACTATGATCGCATGGCGCGGAAACGCAGGTTGTTAAGATAGAGCCATGCCGGGGCTCGAGAAACTCCTCACCGAACAGCAGAATCCGGCTTCGGCGGCGATTGATACGCTGCCCACCGAGGAAATGTTGCGCATGGTCAACGCCGAGGACCACAAGGTGGCGGACGCGGTGGGGCGCGAGATTCCAGCCATCGCGCGCGCGGTGGATGCCATTGTCGAGGCGTTCCAGCGCGGCGGGCGGCTGTTCTACATCGGCGCGGGGACCAGCGGGCGGTTGGGCGTGCTGGACGCTTCAGAATGCCCGCCAACGTTTAGCGCGCCGCCGGAGATGGTGCAGGGAATCATCGCCGGCGGCCCGGCGGCCTTGAGCCGCGCGACCGAAACCACCGAGGATGACCCGGCCATCGGCGCGCGCGACCTGATGGAGCGCGGATTTCGAGCGCGCGATGTGCTGGTGGGGATCGCGGCCAGCGGGCGGACGCCGTATGTGCTGGGAGCCGTTGCGGAAGCCAAGCGCCTGGGCGCCGTCACCGTGGGAATCAGTTGCACGCCCGATTCGGAGCTGGCGCGCGCGGCGGCAATTGCCATCACGCCGCTGGTGGGACCGGAGGTGATCGCTGGCTCCACCCGCATGAAGGCGGGGACGGCGCAAAAACTGGTACTCAATATGCTCACTACGGGAGCGTTCATCCGCTTGGGATACGTCTGCGGCAACCTTATGGTGAACGTCCAGCCGAAGAACGCGAAACTGGCGGACCGCGCCCGCCGCATTGTCGCGCAGGCGGCCGGCGTCACCTATGAGCGTGCGGGCGAACTGCTGGACGCGGCCGGGAACAGCGTGCGCACGGCCATTGTGATGGGCAAGACCGGCGCCGCGCGCGAGGAGGCCGAGCGGAAGCTGGCCGAAGCCGGCGGAAACATTTCGAGGGCTCTAAATGGATAAGTTTGCGATTACCGGCGGAACCACCCTACAGGGCGAGATCCCTGCCAGCGGGGCGAAGAACTCGGCTCTGCCCGCGCTGGCCGCGGCGCTGCTGACCGAGGAGCCGGTGATCCTGAAGCGCATTCCGCGCGTGCGGGATATCCGGACCATCGAGCGGCTGCTGGCGGATATCGGATCGAAGGTGGAGGCGCAGGGCGACGCTGTCCGCGTCAGCACGCCCCAGATCGTTTGTCCCGAAGCGCCGTACGAACTGGTGAAGACCATGCGCGCCTCGAGCCTGGTGCTGGGCCCGCTGGTGGCTCGTTGCGGGCGTGCGCGCGTTTCGCTGCCGGGGGGCTGCGCCATCGGGGACCGGCCCATCAACCTGCACATTTTCGGGCTGGAACAGCTTGGCGCGCGCATCGGCCAGGCTCATGGCTACATCGAAGCCAGCGCCCCGGAAGGTCTTCGCGGTGCTATGGTGCACTTCGACCGGATCACGGTCACGGGCACCGAGGACCTGATGATGGCGGCCGTGCTGGCCAAGGGCGAGACCACGCTGCGCAACGCGGCGCGCGAGCCGGAGGTGGCCGACCTGGCTGAATTGCTCGGCAAAATGGGGGCGAAGATCGCAGGCGCAGGCACTTCCACCATCCGGATTCAGGGCGTCGAGCAACTGCACGGCGCCGAGCACACCGTCATTCCGGACCGCATCGAGACGGGAACGTTCCTGGTGGCCGGGGCCATCACCGGCGGCGACGTGGCCGTGACGGGCTGCCACCCGGAGCACCTGGGCGCGCTGGTCGCCAAGCTGCAACAGGCGGGGGCGGAGGTGACCCAGCCGGACGCCACCACGCTGCGGGTCCGGGGCGGCAGCCGGCTGCGTTCGGTGGACATGACCACGGAAGAGTATCCCGGCTTCGCCACCGACCTTCAGGCGCAGTACATGGCGCTGATGACGCAGGCCGAGGGGATCGCCATTATCATCGAGACGATTTTCGAGAACCGCTTCATGCACGCCCAGGAGTTGGCGCGCATGGGGGCTAATATCCGCCTGGACGGCAGGCAGGCCATGGTGGCCGGGCCGCGCGAGCTGACCGGCGCCGGGGTGATCGCATCGGACCTGCGGGCGAGCGCTTCGCTGGTGCTGGCGGCGCTGGCGGCCAGGGGCGAGACGGTAATCGACCGCGTGTACCACATCGACCGCGGCTATGAGAGAATCGAAACCAAACTCGCGGCCCTGGGAGCCAGGATTCGGCGGGTGGAATAAGGAGAGCGATCCAAGCATGGAACATAACCCCGGGTTCCTGAAACTGGTGGATGACGCCAAGTCGCGCATCAGGCAAATCGATATCGAAGGCTATAAAAAGATGGTTGCCACCGAGGAGCCACACGTGCTGGTGGACACGCGCGAAGACCGCGAGTGGGCCGACGGCCACATGGCGGGCGCGGTGCACCTGGGCAAGGGGATTATCGAGCGCGATATTGAAAGCGTGTATCCGGACAAAACCACCAGGCTGGTGCTGTATTGCGGCGGCGGTTTCCGCACGGCGCTGGCGGCCGACAATCTCCAGAAGATGGGCTACACTAACGTCATTTCGCTCGACGGCGGCTGGCGGGCGCTGAAGGAATCGGGGCTGCCGACGGAGAAGTAAGCTATGCCCGGCGGCCACACGGCAAACCGCTCTCAAAAACTCAAGAGCACATGCCAGATGTAGAGATAGGCCAGGGCTTCAATGTTGTTCCAAACCTGGCGGACCAGTTCGGCGTCCCCACAGATCGGAGGCAGCTCTTTGAGCTTTTCCTCGAATGGAAAACAAACTCCGGGATGAGATGGCGCCGCGGTGATCCACTCCGGTAAGCCGGGGGCCGCTCCAGGCGCGGGTGTATCCGGAGGTTTCGCCGAGGGCGCGGACGGCGAACGGTACACGCCGTACTCGATGGTCGCGTCGGTCATGGCTTTCAGATTCTCGAGCGTGGCGTCGCTCTGGATAATGGCGCTGGCATCCATGATGTACCCGCCGGAGGCGCCGACGGTCTCGATCAGGCTGCGGCAACGCGCCTTGACCTCTTCGGGTTTCCCAAACGCCAGCAACTCATTCGGTAAACCGCCGCTCAGACAGAACTTGCCGCCCAGCACGCGGCTTACCCTCGCGGGATCGCTGCGGTCGATGTGAAAGACGATGCTCCCCGCCGGAAGTTCCGCGAAGCGTTCCAGGTGAGCATCCCACTTGCCCTCGGCATAGAAAAGCACCTGATTCCCTTGCGCCCAGAGCGCCTCGACGATGGGCTTGAGAGTCGGCCAGTAGATGGTCTCGAAATGGTCCTTGCTCACGAAGGGCACGCAGCCCCGGTGCATCCAGATGGGAATGGGGACTTGCTTCCGCGGGTCGGCGCCAGTAAGGGCGAGGTGGCCCAGATGCGGCATCAATGCCTGGCATGCCTGCCGCACCTTATCCGGCGCTTCCATGAGGTCGAAGGCCAGTGCGACATACCCACGAAGCTTGTCGGCCAAAATGTCGAGCGGCGCCTTCAACATGCCGCAGATGGCCGAAACCGTGCCGCATTCCGTGCGCATGCGTTCCACCTGCGGGCCAAAGGCATGGAAGTAATCCAGCATGGCCATGCCGCCCTTCACGAACGAGAGGTTGTTGCGATAGGAGACGGGCTGGCCTTTGGCGCGCACTTCGCCGGCGACCCGCGGCAACCAGGTTTCATAGAGGAACCGCGTGGGATCTTCAATCAGGTCGTCGTACTCTTCGCGCTTCATGTAGGCGCCGTCTTCGCCGGGTTCGCGGTACTGAAAGCCGACCTGCGGCCCGACATCGATTCCGGGGACGCCGTAATAGCGAAGTCCGACGGCCTGGGTGAGGCCGGTCCAGACGTAGACCATGTTGGGGACGACGGCATCCCAGTCATAGTCGCGGCAACAGCGCACCACGGCCTCGAAGGCCTTGCGGTAGTCGTGCGTCACTTCCTGGCAGGTGAAGCCCGCATGCTTGGCCGTAATCTCGGCGGCCAATGGCCGGATGGGAACCCGATCCGGTTGCCCGTTCCGCATGGCGGTCGTGTAGCGATTCAGCCTCTGGTGGTAAAGCGCTTCCAGATCCGGTCTCACGACAGTCGTTCCCTATGTCCCGTCCGCCCTTTTGGGCAGCTCGATTTCGATGATGCCGCCGTCGTAGGTGGGCCTCACGCGCCAGCCCGGCGGCACCACGAGAAAGTCGTTTTCGTCCCAGTCGCCGGCCACCAGTTGCTCGAACAGGCGTAAATCGCCGCGGATGGTTTCGAACTGCCATCCGCGGCGAGCGGCTTCTTCACGCGCCTGCTGCTCAAAGCTGCCGTCCGGCTCCAAACCGGTGGCAATGTAGGCAAGCTGCTGGTAGTTCCGCTGATATCCATTGAACTGCTCGAACAGGTAGCGGCCGTTGTCTTCGCCATAGCGCGCGATGAGTTCCTCGAGCGTGTAGCCCGCGCCGGTTTTGTCCCGTACCACGCGCAGCGTCGCCTGGTCCAGATCCTGGCCGCGCTCCAACCAGCCCGTCGAGCGGAAATAGACGCCTGGGTGGTTCTCGAAATAGCTCCGGTACCGCTCGCGGCCGCCCATCAGGAGCGCGATGCAATCGTGCGCGCGGGGAATCACCAGGGGCAGGGAGCGGCTCACCAGTCCGGCAACGCCGTTGCCGCACAGGGCGTAGCCCAGGAGCAGCGCTTCGTACTGGGTGGCATCCACGGCATCAGCGGCCTCCTGAAGCCGGGCGCGCATGGAGGAACTGCCCAGATCGTGGAGACCCTTGGGCAGAAACTCGATGTCCACCTGGTGCGGCGAGCGGGCCACCGCGGCGCACATCTCGCGGTACAGCACTTCACAGGAAATCAGCTTCAGCCGCACAGATCCGCCGGTTCAGGCAGGCGCGCCAGCGGCCACCAGCTTACGGGCCAGGGCCACGGCAACCGCGGCATTCTCGCCGTAGCCGTCGGCCCCGATCTCATCGGCGTAACGCTGCGTTACGGGAGCGCCTCCCACCATGACCTTGGCCTGCCTGCGCAAGCCGGCGGCGGAAAGCGCTTCAATGGTGGTCTTCATAGAGGACATGGTCACGGTGAGCAGCGCCGACAGGCACACCAGGTTGGCGCCGTTGGCACGCACTGCGTCCACAAACTTCTCCGGCGCAACGTCGGCGCCCAGGTCGGTGATCTCGAACCCGCCGCCTTCCAGCATGGAAGCGACGATATTCTTCCCGATGTCGTGGAGGTCGCCCTTGACCGTGCCGATTACCACGCGGCCGGCGGGCTGTGCGCCGCTCGAGGCCAGATGCGGCCGGATGAGTGCCAGCGCGGCCTTCATGGCGCGGGCCGCGAGCAGAAGCTCCGGCACGAAGTAGTCCTCGCATTCGAAGCGGCGGCCCACTTCATCCATGGCAGGCACCATGTGGCCTTGCACCAACTCGAGCGCGGGGGTGCCGGCCTCCAACGCCTTGCGCGCAGCCTCAGCCGCTGCGGGAGCGTTGCCGTTCAGGATCGCATCGTACAGGTCGGACATACTGCATCACTCCTTGGAGCGCGCGGACACCCGTGGCGGAGTTTGGCGCTGCTACCCTTCGAACTTGCCGGCCACAATGATAGCAAATGGCAGGTTGCCGATTTTCACGTTGAGCACCCAATCGTGGTCGCCTTCCTTGGTGACCGCCGGCAATGTCGAGCCTGAAGGCGTCTCAATGGAGAGCACCGCCGGGTGCGGTGTACCCGACGCTTTGACGCTCATCTGAACCAAAGCATCGAAGGCCGGCGTTGCATTGGGGTCGGCATCATTGGCTATGGGGGTGAGCAGCACGAAGTCGCGCTGTGGAGCCACACCCTGGTGGGAACCGTCCACGGGGTAGTCGCTGTAGCGAAGTGTATAGACACCGGGCTGGATCGTCTGGCCCCGGCGGTCCGCACCGGCGGCCGCAAAACGAAGGATGCC
This sequence comes from Bryobacterales bacterium, assembly GCA_963768385.1. Lineage (GTDB taxonomy): Bacteria > Acidobacteriota > Terriglobia > Bryobacterales > Bryobacteraceae > Fen-178. The sequence continues at coordinate 140,435 of CAVYHQ010000004.1, read as the reverse complement.
GACCAGGGTGCCCTGCGCAATCGGGAAAGCGATGGCATCGTCGGCAGGCTTGGCGCCCGCCGGTATGGACTTGCGGAACCAGATTTCGCACCAAGGGCCGCTGGGGCCGGTAATACGGTATCCCTCGGTCTGGATCAGAGCAGTATACGCTGCCGGCAGGCCGGGAGCCGCCGTGGCAACGGGCTCCAGCTTATAGTCTTGGGCAAGAACCATCGACGCCCCCAGAAGGGCGCCACACAGAAGTAGAAAACAGCGTTTGATCATGGCCAATCCGGAGGGTAGAACCTTGGAGCGGGAGACGGGATTCGAACCCGCGACATCGACCTTGGCAAGGTCGCACTCTACCAACTGAGTTACTCCCGCCCGCCCGAAACTTCCATTGTCCTTCAGAAACATTGGAACTGTCAAACGTTGCGGGAAAGTTGTTGAAATGAAGCCGTTTATAAATTTGTCGGAAAGCTTTGACGCTGTGGTAGACTACTTCTCAATTGACCAAAACGTAACCGACTGGATGCTCCGGCCCGGCTGGAGCCAGCCTCGCCGGCAGTTCTTCTGAATTGAGCACCGGCCAATCCTCACGCTGTTGTGGAAAACGTCGTGGAAATTGGGTTTTTGTGGTGTGCAAAAGTTGATAAATTCTTGGGATCGAATCCGCAATTATTTGCAGCAGAAAGTGAGCACCGAGAGCTACGACAACTGGCTGAAGGGTGCTGTCTACGTTCGCACGGAAGAGGCGACTCTTTTCGTTTCGGTGCCTGACCGCGAAACTTGCACGTGGCTGGAGAAGGAGTACGCCGCCTTGGTGCGAGGTGCGGTTCAGGAACTCGAGTTGCCTATTGAACACGTCTGCTATGAAGTACAACCAATACATGGCGTCAGGAACCAGGCGATGGCGGCGGTTGAGGGTGGCGAGTTGGAGTCGATTCTAAATCTGAATCCAAAATTCACCTTTGATACCTTCGTAGTGGGAGCCTGTAACCAGTTCGCGCATGCCGCCGCACGGTCGGTGGCTACCAACCCCTCACACAGCTACAACCCGCTGTTCATCTACGGAGGCGTGGGGATGGGGAAGACCCATCTGATGCACGCCATTGGCCGCGAATTAATTGACAAGTTTAGCTCCATGCGGGTTATCTACACTTCCAGCGAGCGCTTCATGAATGAGATGATCGCATGCATTCGGACGGATCATATGCAGCAATTCCACCAGCGCTATCGCGAGGCGGATGTCCTGCTGGTTGACGACATCCAACTGCTGGGAAACAAAGAGCGTACACAGGAAGAGTTTTTTCACACCTTCAATGAGTTGCACGATAACCAAAAGCAGATTGTGATTTCCAGCGACGCCACCCCAAAGGACATCCCAGGCTTGTTGGAGCGGTTACGGTCCCGGTTTGAGTGGGGGTTGCTGGCCGATATCCAGCCACCTGATCTCGAAACCAAAATGGCTATTCTCGACAAGAAGGCTGAGGCGGAGGGGGTGAAGTTGCCGGATGATGTGCGCTCATTCATGGCCGCAAAAACAAAATCCAATGTACGTGAGTTGGAAGGCACGCTCATCAAGCTTATTGCATACTCCTCGCTGACTGGGACGCCCATTCATTTGCAGATGGCACAGCAAGTATTGAAGCACCTGGTGCATGTGCAGGACCGCAAGGTGACGATTGATTCCATTCAAAAAGCAGTAGCGGAACGATTCCAAATCAAGCAGTTACAGCTCAAGGAGAAGAGCAACGCCAAGAAGGTGGTCTATCCGCGGCAGGTAGCCATGTACTTGGTCAAGGAACTGACCGACGCTTCACTCCCGGAAATTGGCCGCGCTTTCGGAGGGAAGCATCACACCACCGTGATCCATTCTGTAAACAAGATTGAGCAAGCACGTCATATCGACCCAGAATTGAACAGGCTCCTTCACAGTCTAATGGACTCATTACAATGAACTTGCTGGTCTTTTCCACACTTGCTTGTAGATCGGCCGTAGGAAAAATATGTAAAAACCGGCACACGGCCTGTTTTTCCAGGTTTTTCAAGGGAGCCTTCCTCAAGTCCCAGTAGAGAAAACTAGCTGATTTTAGTATAATTTAGGGAGTCCTCAACAGCTTGCACAGGCCCGATGAATACGGTTCTTTAAAGTACTTGTTTATATGACCTTGAGAAGAACAGGAGCTCTGGTCCCATGGAATTCACAGTTGGCAAATCTGATCTAGTTCGAGAACTGAGCCTGTCGCAGGGCGTTGTGGAGAAGAAGACTACCATTCCGATTCTCTCGAATGTGCTGCTGGAGGCTGAGGGTGACCGTGTAGTCTTGACGGCGACGGATCTTGAACTGGGGATCCGCTGTTCTTGTCCGGCGCGCGTGAAGAAGGAAGGGGCCGGTACGGTACCTGCTCGAAAGTTGCTGGAGTATGCGCGACTGCTGCCGGAAGGCGACGTGAACATGAAGTTCCTGGAGAACCATTGGGCCAGTATTACCTGCGGGCGTTCTAAAACACGAATCGCAGGCATGTCCCGTGAAAGTTTTCCTGAGCTGCCGCAGATGCCTGAGCAGATTGCTGAGATTCCCATAAAGCTGCTGGCATCCATGATCATGCGCACATCATTTGCAATCTCAATGGAGGAGTCCCGGTTCACTTTAAATGGAGCTCTATTATTCCTGCGTCCTGAAGGTCTTACCATGGTTGCCACTGACGGGCACCGGCTGGCATACGTGCAAGCGGCATCTGCCGATAGTGGTCAAGTAAACAAGCAATTCCGGGCACTGGTTCCAAAGAAGGCACTGGTTGAGCTGGTTAAGCTTGCCGATGAGGCAGGACCCGATGCCAAGGCTATTTTCGCCGGGGATGACAATCACTTGTTCTTTCAGGTGGGTCACCGGCTTCTGATGACGCGCAAGCTGACTGGCAACTTCCCGGATTACGAACGCGTCCTGCCCAAAGACCACCAGTTTGTGGCAAAGCTGCAAAAGGATGAAATCCGCTCGGCAATTGAACGTGTAGCACAGTTTGCGGACGAACGGTCTCGTTCTATTCGGGTGCAATTCGCCAAAGACGAAGTGCGTATTTTCTCTTCCTCAGTAGAGACCGGCGAGAGCGAAGAAAGCGTGCCTGGTGAATACCAGGGTCCGGACCTTGAGATTGGCTTTAATGCGCAGTACCTCCTCGATTTTCTCCGCGTGATTCCTCAGAACCATATGGCATTCGAATTAAAGGATCAGAAGAGTGCCGGCGAAATGCGGCCGGCGGGTGAAGGGGTGACGGACGAGTACCGCTATGTCGTCATGCCCATGAGAATTTAGGGCAAGCTAAAGCATGCCCCACCAGTAAGGAAATATGGCCAACGAAGTGAATACCGGTACAGCCGAAGTTTACGATTCCAGCAGTATCAAGGTGCTCGAGGGTCTGGAAGCAGTACGCCTCCGTCCCGCCATGTACATCGGATCGACGGGTGAGATGGGTCTGCACCACCTGGTGTATGAAGTGGTGGACAATTCGGTGGACGAGGCGCTGGCGGGCTATTGCACCGAAATCACGGTTACAATCCATGACGACAACTCCGTTACGGTGATCGATAACGGCCGCGGTATCCCGGTGGATCTTCACGAGGAAGAAGGAGTCTCAGCCGCGCAGGTGGTGATGACCAAGCTGCATGCGGGCGGTAAGTTCGACTCCAAGAGCTACAAGGTTTCGGGTGGTTTGCACGGTGTTGGTGTGAGCGTCGTCAATGCGCTCTCCGAGCGGCTGGAGCTGGAAATCTGGCGGGAAGGCTACACCTGGCAGCAGGAGTACGCCTGTGGCGCGCCGAAAGCGCCACTGGCAAAGGCCGGCAAGGCGGGGAGAAAGACAGGAACAAGCGTCACCTTCAAGCCCGATGCCACCATCATGGAGATGACGGAATACAACTACGACACGCTGGCGCAGCGGCTGCGCGAGCTGGCGTTCTTGAACAAGGGCCTCCGAATCACGCTGACCGACGAGCGCGTCGATCCCGAGAAGAAGACGGAGTTTCTCTACACGGGCGGCATCTCCGAGTTCATCAAGCACCTGAATCGCGGCAAGACCGTGCTGCATGATAAACCGATTCACTTCGAGGCGGACCGGGAGCTTCCCAATAATGGGACGCTCACCATGGAAGTGGCCCTTCAGTACAACGATGGGTACTCGGAAAACGTCTTTAGCTTCGCTAACAATATCAACACCGTGGATGGCGGAACGCATCTGAGCGGGTTCCGCTCTGCGCTCACCCGCACCATCAACGCTTTCGGCCAGCAGGCCGGGCTGTTCAAGGACGTGAAGGAAAATCTCACCGGCGACGATGTTCGCGAAGGGCTGACGGCGGTGGTGAGCGTGAAAGTTCCTCAGCCGCAGTTTGAAGGCCAGACCAAGGGGAAGCTGAACAGCGACATTGCCGGCTTCATGACGCAGTTCGTCAACGACAAGCTGGGCGAGTACTTCGACAAGAACTCCGCGGTGGGGCGCAAGATTGTCGGCAAGGCGATCGAAGCGGCCCGGGCCCGCGAGGCGGCGCGCCATGCCCGCGACCTGACGCGGCGGAAGGGCGCACTGGATTCCGGCGGGCTGCCCGGCAAGCTGGCGGATTGCCAGGAGAAAGACCCGGACCTGTGCGAGTTGTTCCTGGTGGAGGGCGAATCGGCCGGCGGCACGGCCAAGCAGGGGCGCGAACGAAAGTATCAGGCCATCCTGCCGCTCAAGGGCAAGATCCTGAACGTGGAGAAAGCGCGCTACGACAAGATGCTGGCCCACGAAGAAATCCGTTGCATGATCACGGCGCTGGGCACGGGCATCGGCAAGGAGGATTTCGACCTGGCCAAGCTGCGCTACGGCAAGATCATCATCATGACCGACGCGGACGTGGACGGGTCGCACATCCGCACGCTGCTGCTGACGTTTTTCTTCCGGCACATGAAGGAGCTGATCACGCACGGCAATGTGTTCATCGCGCAGCCGCCGCTCTACCGCATCAAGAAGGGCAAGAGCGAGAAGTACATCAAAGACGAAAAGGAATTCACGCGGGAGATCATGCGGCGCGCCACCGAGAATCTGAAGCTGGAAATCCAGCCCAACGGCAACGGGACGGGCGCCAAAGCTCTGCTGGAAGGCGTGGAGCTGCGGACGTTCCTGCTGAACCTGGACGAGTACGAGCAGATGTTCCACAAGGTGGAGCGCCGGCTGAGGGATGCGCGCGCGGTGGAGGCGCTGGCCGCGATCGAGCTGAAGGTGGATTACAAAGCGGAGTTCCAGGAAGAGGCCAACATGAAGCCCGTGCTGGAAGCGCTCAAGCAACGGGGCCTCGACGCGGAGATGCGGCGCGACGAAGAGCACTCCTCGTACGCCGTGGTATTCCACGATTCCACCAACGCGGAGCGGTACATCGGACTGGCGCTGGTGGCGCAGCCGGAATTCCGGCGCTTCCGCGCGCTGGCCCGCGCCATTGCGCGCTTCAACGCGCCGCCCTTCGTGGTGGTGAAGGGCGAACACCGCGAGACGCAGCCGAACTGGACGGAGCTGCTGAATTACGTCAAGAACGAAGGCAAGAAGGACGCCTCCGTGCAGCGGTACAAGGGCCTGGGCGAAATGAACGCCGAGCAGCTTGCCGAGACCACCATGAACCCCCTGAAGCGCACGCTGTTATGTGTGCGGCTGGAGGACGCGGTCAAAACCGAAGAGATCTTCGTGACGCTGATGGGCGAGGACGTGGAGGCTCGGCGGAAATTCATCGAAGACAACGCGCTGGACGTGAAGAATTTGGACGTGTAAAGCTGGTCAGCGGGGAGCGTCGTTGATGCGGCTACCGAAGGTGGCGGGCTGGCTGCGAGCCGGAGCCTGTAGCGGCTTGATCTGCGCGATTGCGGCGGGACTGGTTTCGTTTGCCTGGCCGGACCAGTACGTGTCCTCGGCGCTGCTTCGTTTTCGTCCCCGCTATGTGCCCGAGCAGGCGCTCGAAAGGCGCAAGGTGGAGATCCTACTGCGACTGAATGACATGGTGTCGGAAGTTCTCAGCCGCACCAGCCTGGGGCAGATCATTCAGTCACCCAATATCGACCTGTACGCTCGGGCGCGCCGGAGCTCCCCGATGGAGGAAGTGATCGATACCATGCGAAAGCATGTGCGCCTCGAGCGGAACGACCCTGCGGCGACGCTCCGCATCTCGTTCGAGTATGCCGATGCGTACAAAGCGTGGCGGCGGCGCTCCATGAAAGAGATTATCGGGAACATGCGGGCGAACGATCTCCGTATCGATTATCCGTTCAAGGCCTCCAACAGCCCGGGCCCGATTCTGCCGGTCCGCATCTCCTTCACTTATCCGGACCGTTTCAAGGCGCAGGCAGTGGTGCGGGAAGTCGTCACCAGGATCTTCGAAGTAAGCCGGATGATCGGGAGAAGACGAGCGCGGGGAGAAACTAGCGCGGGGCCTATGGTGGTGGTAGCGTTGGATCCGACCAGCCTGCCGAAAAAGGCTTTGTTCCCGCAGTCGGCCGCCACGATGGCTGGCGCGGCGGGGGCGGGCGCATTGCTCGCCTGGGTGGTGGCATTCCTGCGCCGCCGGCCGCAGGGATAGCCGGCAGCGATGCTGAAAATGGGCGCCGCCGGGTTTCGAATTGGATTTGACCGACGAGGCGTGGCTGGAGGTGCTGGACCCGGCCTCGCTGCCCGAGGCGCCGGTATGGCCACCGCGCGGCTGGATCATCGCCGGGGGACTGCTGGCCGGGCTACTGCTGGGGCTCGCGGCTACAACTGTAACCCCATTCAATCAACGGATCTTCCATACATATATTCGCGGGTGAGAGGGCGGCGGGCGGAGCCGCGCTTGGCCATCAGAACCTGGTAAACGTCGATGAGACCTTCCTCGAAGTTGATCGAACAAGCGGCCAGCCATAGACGCCAGGCGCGGAAGGTGGGCTCGTCCGCCACGCGTAAAGCGGCCTCGCGGTTGGCCGTGAGCCGCTCCTGCCAGAGACGGCAGGTGCGGGCGTAATGGGGGCGCAGGTTCTCCACGTCGAGCACTTCGAAGCCGGCGTTTTCGGCTTCGCGAATGGTCTCGGAGAGATGGATCAACTGGCCTCCGGGGAAGATTCGGCGGCGCACGAATAGGCTGCCGGCGTCGTCCCCGATGCCTTGCGGGCGCGCAATGGCATGGTTGAGGAACAAACCGTCCGGTGTGAGCAGCGCGGCCATTTTGCGGAAGTATTGGGAGGCGCGGCGCAGGCCCACGTGCTCGAACATGCCAATGGAGGCGATCTTGTCGTACTGGCCCGTGAGATCGCGATAGTCCAGCTCCAGGACGTGCGCCCGGCCTTCCAACCGCGCGCAGGCGAATTCGTATTGCGCCTGGCTTAGAGTGCAGCCAGTGGCGGTGGCGCCGTACCGGCCGGCCGCGTGAGCCGGCAGCGCGCCCCATCCGCAGCCGATGTCCAGGAAACGTTCACCAGGCTGAACGTCGAGCTTGCGGCAGATGTGGTCGAGCTTGGCGAGTTGGGCTTCCTCAAGGGTGGCTTCCGGCGTACGGAAATAGGCGCAGGAGTAAACCATGCGGGGGTCCAGGAAAAGGCGGTAAAAATCGTTCGACCGGTCGTAATGAAAGCGGATGTGATGCGCGGTTTGAGCCTTGCTCTGGAAAACGCTCTCCAGGGCGGTGGCCGAGCGGGCGATGACCGCTACCAGGCCGTTGCGGAGACTGCTCCGCGGCTGCCAGCCCTTGAAGCGGATGGCGGAGGCAATATCGCCTTCCACGTCGAACTCGCCGCGAACGAATGCCCTGGCGGCGGAGTAAACGTCCGTGGCAAGAATGCGCTCGAGCGCGCTTTCCGAGGGCAGGCGGAATGTAAAGGCGGGTGGGCCGTCGCCGGACTGGCGCACGGTTCCATCGCGGAAAACGGCGCGCCAGGCAGGCGCGGCCGGAAGGACCGGGCCTGGGCGGTTGTTCCGGCTGCCCAGCTTGCTTGCTTCCGTGGGCATCGTGGAATCCCCTAGTCACAGTAGTAGACCAAACGGGCGCGGGATTCAAGTGCGGAAATTCACATACACGTTTTCGGGGTCGCGACAGTTTTATCTTATGGAAAGGATGAAAGCCCTGGCGCTTCTGGCGACGGTTGGTGCGGTGGACGGTCCAGAAGACCGCTCCGGGCCCAGAGGGCGCCCCGCCAGGCGCCCTTTGGAGGCAGCCAAAGCGGGCGATTTGGCCGCCTTTGAGCTGCTCATGCGGCAGTACGAGCGGCTGGTGCTGATGACGGCGCTTCGTTTGCTTGGGATCCTGGAAGACGCGCAGGATGCTTCACAGGAAGTGTTTCTGAGGCTGTACCGGAACCTGAACCGGGTGGGAGCGTCGGGCAACCTTTCGGGATGGCTGTATCGGGTGACGGTCAACGTGTGCCACGATGCGCAACGCAAGCGGAGGGTCTCAGGGCCAGTGGAGGATGCCGCCGGGCTTCCGGCGCTCACCGCCGATCCGCAGCGAGCCGCTGTCGATACGGAACGCCGCCGCGCGCTGGAGATGAGTCTCCGGATGCTCTCGGAAAAAGAGCGCGCGGTGCTGGTGCTGCGCGATCTGGAAGGGCTTTCGACCGAAGAGGTGGCGCAGGTATTGGGAACCACCGAGGCAACCGTGCGGTCGCAGATCAGCAAAGCGCGGGTGAAGGTAAGGGGTTTCCTGGAGCGCTACTTCCGGAGGCGGACATGAATTGCAGCGATTGGGAAGAACGGATCGCCCTCCATGCGGGAGGCGACCTGCCGCCCGCAGAAGCGGCGGAAGTGGAACGGCACCTCCGGGAGTGTGCCGGATGCCAGGTGCTTGCATTCGGGTTGAAGCAGAGCCTGGCGTTGCTGAAGGAAGCTCACGACGAGCCTCTGGCGGCGGCGCATTTCTCGGCGGTCCGCGCGCGCGTGGTGGCGGAACTGGAGCAAGAGCCGCGGCGGGGTGTCCTCTGGGCCCGGCGGCGGGCCTGGAGTTATGGGCTGGCTGCTGTAGCGGTGGCGTTGCTGGTGATGCTGGCGCTGCGGCCGGGGCGGACGCCCGTCGTGGCGCGTGCCAACCGCTCTCTTACGTTCGCGGCTCCGTCTCTGCCTGTTCGCGAGCCTGCGACCCCGCCCCATCGAAGGGTGGCGCGGCGTGTAGTGCGGGCAAACGTGCCCGACACCTCCAGCGAGGAGCCCTTGGTCGTCAAACTGCAGACCGACGATCCCAACGTCGTCATTTACTGGATTGCAGACAGGAAAAAAGGAGATTGACCCATGAAGCGATTATTGTTCGCGCTGTTGTTGATGGCGCTGCCTCTGGCGGCGCAGGAAGCCAAAAAGGAGGACCAGAAGAGCAATGCGCAACCGGCGGAGCCTCGGGTTCAGAAGCTATTCCTCCTGAAATATGCCGACCCGGTCCAGGTGGCCAACCTGCTGCGGGTGTTCAACGCCACGGTTTCGCCGAATTCCGATATGCACGCGCTGGCGGTGGACGCGACCAAGCCATCGATGGCGGCTATCGAAGAGGCCATTCAGCGGCTGGATGTACCCTCGGCCGCAGCGAAGAATATCGAAATGACCGCCTACCTGTTGATCGGGGGCGAGAGCGCCGGCACGGAGGCGGGCGCCATGCCGAAAGAGCTGGATAGCGTGGTGGCGCAACTCAAGAGCACGTTCGCGTTCAAGAGCTACCGCTTACTGGACACGCTGGCTCTGCGGACGCGGGTTGGGCAGAGTGCATCGACCAACAGTACGGGCCGCGGAACGCCGATCGGACAGAATACGCCGGCCGTGACCACGGAATTCCAGATTCGCTCGGCCGGCATAGGGAGCGACGAAACCACGATTCGAATTGACAGGTTGAACCTGAACAGCCGGATTCCCGTGCAGACAGGCTCGGGGGGGCAGTTCGGCGTCAACAACGTGGGCCTTCAGGCGGATGTGGACATCAAGCAGGGACACAAGGTGGTGATTGGGCGCGTGAGCGTGGGGGAATCGGCCCTGTTCCTGGTGCTGACCGCGCAGGTGGTGAATTGAGTTACCGGATGCGCTCGTCTTTTTCGATTTTGCCGTCGCGGATGTGGATCACGCGATGGGCGTGCAACGCGATGTCGTGCTCGTGAGTGACCAGAATAATCGTGTTGGCCTGCTGGTGAAGCCGCTCGAACAGCGCCATGATTTCGTTGCCGGTAGCGGTATCCAGGTTTCCGGTCGGCTCGTCGGCCAGTAGAATCGAGGGATTGTTGACCAGGGCGCGCGCCACGGCCACGCGCTGGCGCTGTCCGCCGGAAAGCTCGTTGGGCTTGTGGTACATGCGCGATTCCAGGTCCACCATCTTCATGGCCATCCGCGCTCTTTCGAGCCGCTTCTCGGCCGGCATGCCCGAATAGATCAGCGGCAGTTCGACGTTGTGGAGCGACGTGGCCCGCGGCAGCAGGTTGAACGTCTGGAACACGAACCCGATTTCCCGGTTGCGGATGCGCGCCAACTCGTCGTCGGTCATGTCGCTGACCAGGTTGCCGTTGATGTAGTATTGCCCGCTGGTCGGCGTATCCAGACAGCCAATCAGGTTCATCAGGGTCGACTTGCCCGACCCCGAAGGACCCATGATGGCGACGTACTCGCCGCGCTTGATCTCGACATCCACTCCTGAAACGGCGTGAATCTCCGTGTCGCCCATCACATAGGTTTTCCAGAGATTGTATGTGCGGATGACGATGCCGTCCCGCTTGAGCTGCTCGCCGAGTCTGATCGCTTCCTTTTCTGCCACCGCTGCCATCTGAGGATTCTCGTTTCTTAAGTCTTTTGCTGCTCTGGAGTCTTATTATCCACTTTCACCTGGGCTTCATTGCGGATGGTCCGGATCACCTGGTAGGTCCCGGTGACGATCTCGTCTCCATCTTTGAGGCCATCCAGCACCTCAATGTCGGTGGCTCCGGTGATCCCGGTGGTCACCTTGCGGAAGACGGCTTTGCCGCCGCTAACCACGAATACGCCCTGAAGCTCTTCCTTACGCGCCTTCTCCGCCGCCGGATCGGGCTTGGTAGCCGCCTGGGCCCCGGAGGCGCCGGTGGCGGGTTTCGACTCCAGGTCGCCCTTCTGCCGGACGGTCAACGCCTGGATCGGAATAGTAAGGACGTTCTGACGGGTGGCTGTGGTTATCTTGGCGGTGCAAGAAAGTCCGGGCCGGATTTCGTCGGGAGGGTTGTCCAACGCGATAACCACTTTAAAATCTTTGGCTTCCTGGCTGGAAATGGCGCTTTGCGAAGCCGCCACTCCAGTGGACCGGAGAATCGCCGTATTGCCCATCTCGGTCACGTGGCCCTTGAAAATCCTGTTGGGGATGGCGTCGATGGTGACTTCGGCGGTCTGGTCCAGCTTGACGTTGACGATATCGGTCTCATCCACCTTCACTTCGGCGGTGATGAGGGACATGTCGGCAATGGTCATGATGATGGTGCCAGTCTGGTTTTGAAGACCGGGCACGACTGTCTCACCGGCGCGCACCGGCAGATTGGTCACGACACCATCAAGGGGGGCGTAGGAGTCGTACTTGTGGAGAATATCGTTGATCCTGGCCAGACCAGCGCGGGCCACTGTGATCCGCCGCTGGGTCGCGGTAAGTTGCGCCGCGGTTTGCTCACGTTGCGCCTGTGCCTGAACCAGGCGCGCCTCCGTCTGCTGTACGGCCGCCACCTGGGCGTCGTACGTATATTTCTTTACATCGTAATCCTGTTTGGCGCCCAGCCCTTCTTTGAACAGCGACTCGGCGCGCTGGTAATCCGCCTTCATGCGGTCCAGATCGGCCTTACTTTGGGTGATGGCGCCCCGCATGGTAGCCAGGTTGTCATCGGCTGCCTTCAGACCGGCTTCGGCGGCGTTGGAGTCAGCCTCGGCAGAGGCCAGGTTGGCCTTCTGCGATTCGACGTCGGCGGCAGGCTGGGTGTTCTCGATTCTGGCCAGCAACTGGCCCCTCCGAACGCGGTCGCCCTCTTTGACCAGGAGTTCCGTGATTTCACCCATGGCATTGGCGCCGATGTTGATATAGTTCTTCGGTTTAATCTCGCCGGATGCGGTCACCAGGCTGGTGAGATCCTGGCGCACAACCTTTCCGGTCTGCACGGCTACCACGCCCCGCTTGCTGTACACCGTGCTGGCATAAACACCGATTGCGGCTATCAGGAGGGCGGCAACCGTTATGATAATCTTCCACTTACGCTTCACGACGCAAAATCTCCCTTTTTTCCTATCACCCGCTTAGACGCAAACTGTTGGCCGGGAGTTCATTCCTATTTTACACCCCGCCGGCGGCGAAGACCCGCGTCGGGGCGATCCGCCGCCGGCGCTACATGAGATGACGTGCGAAAGCCGCGGACGTTAACGCGCCGGCCCTTGTCAGGCGAAGAAGTTGCCCATCTTGCGGAACTTCTGGTAGCGGTGATCGACCAACTGGCTGGCGTCGAGCGCGGAGAGTTCATTGAGATAGCGGCGGATATATTGGCGCAGGTTTTCTGCCGCCGCGGCGGGATCGGTGTGAGCCCCCTCGGCAGGTTCCGGCACAATGTCGTCGATCAGCCCAAAGGACAGCAGGTCCTGGGCGGTCAACCGCAGGGCGGCGGCGGCCTGCTCCGCTTTGCCTGAATCGCGGTAGATGATGGCCGCGCAGCTTTCCGGTGAGATCACGCTATACACCGCGTTTTCAAGCATGAGCACGATGTTGCCGACGCCCAGCGCGAGCGCACCGCCGCTGCCTCCCTCGCCTATGCAGACCACCAGCACGGGCACCGGAAGGCGCGCCATTTCCCGCAGATTGCGGGCGATGGCCTCGGCTTGGCCCCGTTCTTCGGCGTCGATGCCGGGGTAGGCGCCGGGAGTATCCAGGAGGGTCACTATCGGGCGGCCGAACTTCCCGGCGATCTGCATGATGCGAAGGGCCTTGCGATAGCCCTCGGGTTTGGGCATTCCGAAATTGCGGTACAGCTTTTGCTTGGTATCCCGTCCCTTCTGCTCGGCTACCACCATGACCGGCCGGCCCTCGAACCGCGCGAGGCCGGCGACGATGGCGGCATCGTCGCCGAAATTCCGGTCGCCGTGGATCTCTTGAAAATCGGTGAAAAGCCGCCCGATGTAATCGAGCGAGTGGGGACGCTTGGGATGGCGCGCCAACTGAACCCGGCGCCAGGCGGGATGCTGCTCGGCTGCCGTTTCCACCGGAGATTCTGGTTGTGCGTCGGGAGCCACTTCTCACATCTTACGCTAACTCCGGCTCGGCGCGCCGCACGCGAATCTCCACCGTCTGCTTGCCCAGGTACTGGTGGCGCGCTTCCAAGCGGATGACGCCCGCGGCCTCCTTGGCCTTCACCCAAATGGCGCCGGCGCCGCCGCTCAACGAGAACGGGTTCTCGCCCACGATTTCGCCCGGGCCGGTGAGGCTCAATTGAATTGCGCCAGTGGCGAATGGGCGGAGATTCCCGTACTCATCCGTCACCGCCAGCACCACGCGAGTAGCGTCGCGGCCATCGCCATCGAGCTCCAGATCGTCGGGTTTCACCACCAGGCGATCGTCTCGGCCGCTGCCGGATAGCGTCCTGGTGGCCGCCAGTTTGCCCTGGATATAGCCCTCGATCTTCAGATCGCCCCAGGCTTCGAACGAGAGGCTGTCCAGGCTCACGATAAAGGGCGGGTACTTCAAGTTCGGGTAGGTCTTACGGTCGGGGTCGGCCTCCAGCAGGAGCCGGCCGTTGTAATAGATCTTCAGGTGATCGCAGTTGGAACAGATGGGCACCACGCCCGGACCGCCGGCGCTTGGCCGGTCGCCACAGGAGTAAAAGAAACCGGGTTCAATGACGACCTCCTCTTGCGGATCGCACTGGGAGCGGTAGAACCCGGCCGCGGGCTTGGGCAGCCGGAAGATGTCGCTCACGCCGTGGTAGCAGATGCGGTCGCCGGAACCGAAACAGCGGTGCGTGGCGTAGTCGAAGGCGCACCAGGCGATGCCGCCGGCGTACCGGTCGTCGGACGCGAGTTGGTCGTGCACGCGCACATGGCGGATAACATGCTCGGCCACATGGCTCACGTTGTCGAACCGCTTGGTGGAGAACATGTGGCCGTTGAATTCCGTGTTCAGATAGGCCGGGTGGTTGGGCGGCCGCAACGGAAAGCCGAAATCGTTCATGGTGAACACGTCTTCGAGCAGTTCCGAGTCGTACTGGTAGCGGATGCCGCCGGTCGGGCGCGAATCGTCGAGCGCGTGCGCCAGTGCGTTGGTGCGCGTGTAGAAGTCGTGATTGTCGGTGGATTCATTGATGCGCACGCCCCACAGCACGATCGAAGGGTGATTCCAGTCGCGCCGGATCATGCGGGCGACATTATCCACGGCGGTATCCTGCCACACCTGGTCGCCGATATGCTGCCAGCCCGGGATCTCTTCGAGCACCAGCAGCCCCACCTCGTCGCAGGCGTCCAAAAAGTGCGGCGATTGCGGATAGTGCGAGGTGCGCACGAGGTTGCACTTCAGTTCCTTGCGCAGAACTATGGCGTCGCGTGCCTGCACCCGCGCCGGCATGGCGCCGCCGGTATAGGGGAACGTCTGATGGCGATTGAGACCGCGCAGCTTCACGTGCTGGCCGTTGAGATAAAAACCCTTCTCGGTGAAACGCGCTTCCCGGAATCCGATACGTGTGCTGTAGGCATCGCCGTTGTCGAGCCGCGCCGTCACCTGGTAGAGCTTGGGCCGCTGAAGGTCCTAAAGTTGGATGTCGCCGAGCTTGTCGATGGTGACATCGTGATACTCCTCGGCCGAATTCACCGTTGTCGAGGCGGTCTTCAGCACCCGGTCCCCGTCGCGAAGCTCGGCCGTGATGACCATCGGCTTATCTACCGGGCCATCGAGATAGCAGCGCACCGCCACGGCGCGGTCGTTCGAAAGGACGCGCACGGGCTTGGCGAACACGCCGGCCAGGTGCGTCCGCGGCACTACCCGCAGCTCGACGTCGCGATAGATGCCGCCGAACGTGAGATAGTCGATGCTGCCGCCAAACGGCGGAATGTCGGGCCGCTCGGTTGAGTCCACCTCGACCGCCAGCAGGTTGTCGGCGCCGAACTTGAGATGCGGCGTCAGCTCGAAGGAAAAAGGCGTGTATCCACCGCGGTATTCCTCAAAGTGGTGGCCGTTGACGGTGACCTTGCTCGCGGTCATGACGCCGCCGAAATCGGCGAACACACGCTTCCCCTGCCAGGCCGCGGGCGCGCGGAAGTGGCGGCGATAAATGGAGACGGACTCATAGGCCTTGTCGTCGAAGCTGTGCCAGGGCAGCTCGATGTTGGTGTGCGGCAGCGTGACGCGCTGGAACTTCGAGTCGTCAAATGCGGGCGCATCGGCTCCGGGCGTCATCTTGCCGCCGAAGAGCCAGTTGCGATTCAGCGAATAGGCGCGGCGGAGCGGAATGGCGGGCGCGGCATTCTGGGCGCGGCCCAGCGCGGCGGCGGCGCTGGTGGCGATGAGGAATGAGCGGCGATTCAAGGACACTACATTAGCTTAACGCCCGCGCCGCCAGAAAGCCCGGTGAGAATCTGGGCTACACTGGAACGTTCGGGTCTGGTTTCCTTTGATCGATCTGCACTCGCATACCAACGAATCCGACGGCTCCTGTTCACCCGCCCACCTAGTTGAAGAGGCGGTCCGGGCGGGGGTTGACGTCCTCGGCATTACGGATCACGATACCCTCGCCGGTTACGACCAGGCGCTGCCCGTGGCCCGTGCCCGGGGCGTCGAATTGGTGTGCGGCATCGAGCTTTCCACCAGGCTGCATGGCCATTCGGTCCACCTGCTGGGGTATTTTCTGGAAGATGACGGGCTGCGGGGGTTCCGCGATTGGGTGTTGGAGATGCAGGCCTCGCGGCGCGAGCGCAACGTGCGGCTGGCCGCGCGGCTGCAGGAACTAGGATTCGACATCACCGTGGAGGAAGCCCAGGCTCGCGGGCGCGGCATGACTGGGCGGCCGCACTTTGCCGAGATCATGGTGGAAAAGGGATACGCCGCCAATTACCGGCAGGCCTTTGACGATTACCTGGACGAATCCGCCAAGGGATACGTGTACCGGCGCGAGCCGCAGTTCGCCGAGGCCGTGGCCCAGATTCTGAAAGCTGGAGGGATTGCCTCGCTGGCGCATCCGGTGCGCGTGGAAGGCCACGTGGCGGCCATGATGCCGGAGTTGTGCGACGCCGGCTTGAACGCCATCGAGGCTTACCATAGCGATCATGGCGCCGCGGAAACGGAGCTTTTCCTAGGGCTGGCCAAGCGCTACGGGCTGATGGTGACCGGAGGCTCGGATTTCCACGGCTCGCACAAACCCGAAGTGCTGCTAGGCACGGGGTACGCGGGGAACCTGCATCTTCCCGGCGATCTGCTGGAGAAGTTGAGGGAAGGCAAGCCTCACGCTCCTCTGACGTAGCCCAGCGCGATCACTTTGCGGAAGTGCGGGGAATAGACCGATGACGTGATCTCGGCCTCCTGGCCGTCTGCCATCAGCCTGACGCCCGGCGCCACAGGTTCCGAACCGTCGATTTCCATGCGCACCAGTTTCCTGTTCACATGCCCCTGCGAGCGGATGCGTTCGACGATCTCCTGACCCAGGTAACAGCCTTTCGTGAAACTCACGGCGTGCAGTTGCTGCGTTTCCTGCGGCAGGGATGTCTCGCGAATGTCTTCTCCATAACGCGGCTTGCCGTTTTCGATGCGCACCACGCGGGCGTCGTCGGGGGTGGCGGGGCGGGCGCCGGCGGTGTCGAGTTGCCCGACGATTCTCGGCATTTCCCCGGCCGCGCAGTAGATGCGGTAGCCGGGCTGTCCGGTCAGGCTGAAGGGGGCTTTGGTGCAACCGTCCGGGAGCGGGAGGGACTCCGCCAGGGGGCCTTCCACGCCAATAGCTGCGGTCTGGGTGGTGACGTCTTCCAACTCCACCTGGTCGGCGATGATGTAGCGGCGGATGAGCTGCTGGACTTTTTCGCGGAGGTCGGGCTCGGTGTCAATCAGGAAATGGTCTGCGAAACAGAACAGGTGTAGGTCGGCCTGGATGCGGCCCTGCGGGTTCAGCAGGAACGCATAGCAGCCGGCGCCCGGGGTCATCTTCTTGACTTCGTTGCTGGTAATGTTGTGCAGCAGGCGTGCCCGGTCGCGGCCGCGGGCCGTTATCCGGCCGCGCGCGGAGAGGTCCAGCCACGCGGCGCCGCCGCGCAGTGCGTCGTAACCCTGACTCATGCTTCTAGTCTAGACTGAATCTCCAGCTCTAAACCCACCACTGTGGCGCAGCCTGAGAGGCCCCGCCGCCGCCGAAAAATACCAGGTGAATCCCCGCCTGTTGTCCGGCGATTCGCCCGCCGATAAGAGCTATGAACCCCTCGGGGAAGGGACGACATAGAAGCCGATGGAAACGAGGGGAGACCTCTCTGATATCTTTCTTGGATCCCGAACGACTTATTAAAAGGAGTAACCAGATGTCCACGAAAGTGATTGACGCACGCGGGCTCGTATGCCCGCAACCGCAGTTGAAAGTGTTTACAGAGGCCCGCACGATGAACAAGGGTGACATCATCGAAGTTGTCGCCGACTGCTCCACTTTTGAACCGGACATCCGGCAGTGGTGCGAGAGGTCCAAAAAGGCCCTGCTCTGGATGAGGAGTGAGGGCACCGCTAGGCGCTGTCAGATACAGGTCTAGGTTCCGAAGGTCAACCTCCGCGCTGCCGCTGCCAAGCTGCACATCGGGCTGCGGCCGTGAGGGAAGCCTCAATTCCACTATGGACAAACCAAAACTGAGCATGTATTGGGCTGCCTCCTGCGGGGGTTGTGAAATCGGGTTGGTGAACCTCCACGAAAAGATTCTCGAGGTGGACCGGGTTTTCGATTTCTTCTTCTGCCCCTGTCTGTTGGACACCAAGAAGAAGGACATCGAAGCGCTGCCCGACGGCGCCCTGGCCATCACCTTCTTCAATGGAGCCATCCGCACCGCCGAAAACCGGGAGATGGCCCACCTGATGCGCGCCAAGTCGCAGTTGCTGATCGCTTTTGGCGCCTGTGCTTGCGCGGGATCCATCCCGGCTCTGAGCAACCTTCATAGCCGGGAGGCGCACCTTCGCACCAACTACCTGGACAGCCCTTCACTGGATAATCCGGCCGGCACGCTCCCTGAACTCAGCACCGCCATGCCCGAGGGCGAACTGGAACTGCCGGAGTTCTTTGAGACCGTGCAGTCGCTGGCGCAGGTGGTGCCCGTGGACTACTTCATCCCCGGCTGCCCGCCGGAACCGCACCAGATCTGGAACGTCGTGGAAGCCGTCATCCAAGGCGCCCCGCTGCCGCCCAAAGGCAGCGTGCTGGGCGCCGGGGTGTCTTCCGTGTGTGCCGAGTGCAAACGGGAGAAGAACAGCAAGCGCGTCGCCGGTTTCCATCGAACCTACGAGATGGTGACCGACCCGCGCCTGTGCCTTCTGGAGCAAGGCTTGGTGTGCATGGGAATCTCTACGCGGGATGGCTGCGGCGCGCTCTGCCCACAGGTCAATATGCCGTGCATGGGATGTTATGGTCCTCCTGAAGGCGTAGCCGACCAGGGCGCCAAGATGATCTCCGCACTGGGCTCGGTGCTGGACTTGGGGGACTACAAAGGCATCACCGAGACACAGGTGGCCGAAAAAACGGACGCTGTCCTGGCCGGCCCTCCCGACCAGGCTGGGGTGTTCTACAAATTCAGCCTGTCCGGGGCCCTATGGGGGAGCAAACGGCTATGAAGCGGGTTAGCATCAATCCGATCACTCGCCTCGAAGGCCACGGCAAGATCGACATCTTCCTCGATGAAGAAGGAAACGTCGCCAACGCTTACTTCCAGGTGCCGGAACTGCGCGGCTTCGAGCAGTTCTGCCTCGGCCGCCAGGCCGAAGACATGCCCGTGATCACCAGCCGCATCTGCGGCGTGTGTCCGGAGGCGCATCACATGGCTTCCGTCAAGGCCTTGGACCAGCTCTTCGCGGCGGACCCGCCGCCGGCGGCAAAAAAGATCCGCGAACTGCTGTACATGGCCTTTTTCGTCACCGATCACACTACCCATTTTTATGCCCTGGGCGGGCCCGATTTCATCGTCGGACCCGACGCGCCACCCGCCGAGCGCAATATCCTCGGCGTGGTGCGAAAGGTGGGCCTCGACATCGGGAAAGCCGTAATCGAGTGCCGGGCCCGCAACCACCACGTCATTCAGATGCTCGGTGGCCGCGGTATCCATCCCACCGCCGGCCTGCCCGGCGGGTGGAGCAAATCCGTCTCCGCCGGGGAGCGCGCCGAAATCGAAGCGGCCGCCCGCAAGAACATCGATTTCGCTCTCTTCAGCCTCGAAGTCTTCGAGAAGATCGTCTGGCAGAACCCGCAATACCGCGCGCTGCTGGAGTCCGACGTTTACTGCCACCGGACCTATTCCATGGGAACGGTGGACGAAAAGAACCGCCTGAACCTGTACCACGGCCAGATCCGGATCGTGGATCCGGAGGGCCTGGAATTTGCGCGCTACCCGGCGTCGGAATACCTGGACCACATCGCCGAACACGTGGAACCGTGGACCTACCTGAAGTTTCCGTTTCTCAAGAAGATCGGCTGGAAGGGTCTCACGGACGGCGCCGCGAGCGGCGTCTATTCCGCCACGCCGCTGACGCGGCTCAATGTCTCCGCCAGCCTCGCCACGCCGCTGGCGCAGGAGCAGTTCGAGAAGTTCTACGCGGCGTTCGGCGGCGCCAGGCCCGTCCACCACAGGCTCGCCACGCATTGGGCGCGGCTGATTGAAATGCTGTACGCCGCCGAGCATATGCTGGAGCTGGCCACGGACCCGGAAATCACGTCGCCCCACGTCCGCACCATTCCGCAGCGAATCGCCGGGATTGGGGTCGGAAGCGTCGAGGCCCCCCGCGGCACGCTCATCCATCACTACGAAGCCGACGAACATGGCCTGCTGACGAAGGTGAACCTGATCGTCGGCACCACCAACAACCATGCCGCTATTGCCATGTCGGTCAAGAAAGCGGCGGAGCGCCTGATCCATGCTGGAAAGGTGGTCGAAGAGGGCCTGCTGAACCGCATTGAGATGGCTTTCCGGCTGTACGACCCTTGCCTCTCGTGCGCCACCCATTCGCTGCCCGGCTCCATGCCGCTCGAGGTTCGGGTAAGAAACCATGCCGGTGAAGTGATCCGCACCGTGCGGCGGGAGGGTTGAACCGTGAGGAGCACGGTGATTATCGGATTGGGAAATCCGGTGCTGACGGATGACGCCGTGGGGCTGCGAATCGCCGCGGACCTGGGACTCCGGCTGGCCGGGCGGAACGGCTTCACCACGGTGGAACTGCATTCGGGCGGCATGTGGCTGATGGAAGCCATGGTCGGCCATGAGCGGGCCGTCGTCATTGACGCCATGGTCGGCGGCGGCGCCGCGGGCGCCGTTTACCGGCTCGGTCTGGAGGATCTGTCGCGGGCTCGCACCGCCGATTCCACGCACGACGCCAGTCTTCCGGTAGCGCTCGAAATGGGCCGCCTGGCCGGCTTGCAGTTACCCCGCGACGTTCGAATCTGGGCGGTCGAGGCCGCCGACGTCGAGACCTTCAGCGAGCGGCTGACCCCGGAAGTGGAACGCGCGGTGCCCCGCGTAGTGGAACAAGTGTTGAGGGACCTGGACGAGACCGGCTTCGCCCAGTCCCAGAGGGAAAACCAATGAGGACGGGCGTCTATCTTTGCAGTTGCGGAACCAACATCTCCGAACGGATCGATTTCGGGCTGCTCAGCGAAGAGCTGTTGAAGCAGGCCGGCATAGCCTACGTCAAGCCGGTCGCCTTCCTCTGTTCCGAGGACGGCCGGCAGTTTCTCGAAGCCGATCTCCTCCAGGAGCGGCCGGACCGCGTGGTGATCGCAGCCTGCTCCCCGCGGGAGTACGAACGCGCGTTCATGCAGGTGCTCGAGCGCGCCGGGATGAATCCGTATTTCCTGCAGATGGCCAATATCCGGGAGCAGGTGGCCTGGGTCACGCCCGACATGGAACAGGCCACCTCGAAAGCTTGCGCGCAGATTCGCGGCGCGGCGGCGCGGGTTCGGCTTCACCAGCCGCTCTTCAAAACAGAGCTGGATGCATGCCGCGACGTGGTGGTCGTCGGCGCGGGGCCGGCCGGCCTGAAGTGCGCGCTGGCCCTGGCGGAAGCGGGCCGCAAGGTCGTTCTGGTCGAGAAATCGCCGGTTCTGGGAGGTCTGCCGGTGCGCTACGAGGACCTCTTTCCCAATATGGAGTGCGGCCCTTGCATGCTCGAACCCGTGCAGGCTGAGGTGCTCCACGGTCCTCACTCCGCCAACATCGAGATCCTGACCATGGCCGAGGTATCCGGCCTCAAAGGATTTTACGGCAACTTCCAGGTGACCATCCGGCAGACGCCGCGGTATGTGGACTCCGAACAGTGCATCGGCTGTGGAGAATGCATCCCGCCCTGTCCGGTTTCCGTGCCCAACGAGTTCAATTTCGGGCTCGACACCCGGAAGGCCATCGCGTTGCCCTTCGCGGGTGCGCTGCCGAACGTTCCGTTCCTGGACGCGCAGGCGTGCCTGAGGGGCAAGGGCGAGGATTGTGCTTTGTGCCGGGACGCCTGCCCCATCGAGGGCGTGGTCCGGTTCGATGAGGCGCCGCGAAGCTTGGAACGCGCCGTCGGCGCCATCGTGGTGGCGGTCGGTTTCTCCTTGTATGATTGCCGTAACCTGCCCGAGCTGGGCTACGGCGCTGTGCCCGGCGTCTATACCAGCCTCGAGTTCGAGCGCATCCTGGCGTCCAACGGTCCCACCGGCGGAAAGCTGAAACAGCCGGACGGCGCGGCGCCGGGAAGCGTGGCCATCGTCCATTGTGCCGGCAGCCTCGACCAGCAGCACCGCCCGTACTGTTCCGGCATCTGCTGCAACTACGCCTTTAAGTTCAATCACCTGATCGAGAAGAAGCTCCCCGGTACCAGGGTCCATCACTTCTACCAGGAACTGGTCACGCCCGGCAAGGAGGAATTCGCCCTTTGCCAGCACGCCCGGCACAATGCGAATTCGAGCTTCGTCCGATACGTTCCCGGCGCAGTGCGGGTCACAAAGTCGGAGGGCATGGCGGCGGTCGAATATGAGGATTGCGCAGGGAATCGGGGCCGTGTGACCGTGGACATGGTCGTGCTCTGTCCGGCCGTCACCGGCGCCGCGGAATCCGATAACTTGAGCCGGCTTCTGGGTGCTTCGCGCGACCGCTTCGGCTTTTTTGAAGTGTTGCACGGCCGGATGGATGCGGCCCAGAGCAGGATTAAGGGGATCTACATTGCGGGAGCGTGCCAGGCGCCCATGGACATCCAGGGGGCCGTCAGCCGGGGAATGTCGGCGGCGGGATACGTCCTTTCCGGGCTGGCGGAGGGCAGGAAACTGGAGATTGAGCCGATCACGGCCTCGGTGGATGAGACCACGTGCTCCGGATGCCGGACTTGCGGTTTGGTGTGCCCGTACCAAGCCATCAGTTATCCGCCGGAAGGTCGCCAAGCCTCGGTAAACGCGTTGCTCTGCCACGGCTGTGGAACGTGCGTGGCAGCCTGCCCGTCCGGAGCCATCCGGGGAAATCACTTCACCAACCAACAGATACTGGCGGAAATCGAGGCGGTGCTCGCATGACACAGATCCAGACACTCCCGGATGCGCCACCTTTTGCCGGCCCCTTCGAACCGAAAATCGTCGGGTTCCTGTGCAACTGGTGCTCCTACGCGGGCGCGGACAAAGCCGGCGCGGCGCAGATGAGCTATCCTCCCAACCTCCAGGTCATCCGCGTGATGTGCAGCGGGCGCGTAGACGCCCAGTTCGTCCTTGAGGCTTACCGCGCCGGAGCCGATGGCGTCCTGATCCTGGCGTGTCACGCCGGAGACTGCCATTACCAGGAGGGGAACTACCGCGCCACCCAGCGCCATCGAATGCTGGTGCGGCTTCTGGCGCAGTTTGGCATCGAAGCAGCCCGGTGTCGTTTCGATTATGTTTCGGCCGCGGAAGGGGAGAAATTCGTGCGCGTGGTGAGCGAAATGGTCGAGGCCGTCCGGGCGCTGGGGCCGCTCAAACGGCCCTGAGCTTTTCATCAGTAGATGCGCTTCAAGTAAGCCGCGATGGCGATAATGGCCAGGCCGGAGATCGCCACGCCGGTCATCATCCGGGCGCGGCGCGGGTTGCCGGGCCGCGCGATCAGCAGTGCCGCGGTGAACACGTGCAGCACCAGCAGCAGCTTGATGCCAAGCAGAATGTGGTACTTCGTCGTGTGGCCGGGATGGGTGAGGATGTTGTACACGCCGGAGACGACAAACCCGCAGATGGCGGCCAGAACGAATGGACGAAAAGCCACCGCGGCTCTATCGGCCAGCGCTTCGCGCGCGTCCGGCGCCAGCGCCGCACTCGAGGGCAGCATCACCAGCCGCCCGTACAGAATTCCGCCAATCAGCGTCGCCAGGGAAGAGAAGTGCAACCACCGCATGATCACGCCGGGCACGTCACCCATACCGTGAGTATACAATCGGCGTATGATCCACGAAATCCTCCCGGTGGGAATGTTGCAATGCAACTGCTCGGTATTCGGCGATGTCGAGAGCCGGGAAGCGCTGGTGGTGGACCCGGGGGACGATATTGCGCGCATCCTCGAAGTCGTCAAGAGGCACGGCCTCACGGTGAAAGCCATCGTGATCACGCACGCCCACATCGATCATATCGGTGGCGCGCAAAAGCTGAAGCGAGCCACGGGCGCCCCGGTGTACATGAATCCCAACGACACCGAATTGCAGGAAATGCTGGACGTGCAGGCGGGCTGGCTGGGGATGCGCCCGCCGGAGCAGGTCGAAATCGACGCGCCGGCCAAGGACGGAGACAAACTGGTAGTGGGAGCCACCGAGTTTCACGTGCTCGACACGCCCGGCCACACGCAGGGCAGCATCAGCCTGTGGATTCCCTCGGAGCGCAAGCTGATCGCCGGCGATACGCTGTTCCGCGACAGCATCGGGCGCACTGACCTGCCGGGCGGAGACGGGCGGCAGATTCTCCAATCCATTCACGACAAGCTGCTGCCCCTGCCGGACGACACCCTGGTCATTCCAGGGCACGGAGACAACACCACCATCGGGCGCGAGAAGCAGTTCAACTACTTCCTGCAACGAATGTGACGCCGCAGCATCTACTGATAGGATCTTCCCTATGTCTCAGCCCAACGTCTACCCGCCCAGCCGGGAATTCGCGATCCGCGCGCACGTGAAAGGAATGGAGGGGTATCGCGACTTATACCAGAAGGCCGCCGACAAACCGGAGGAGTTTTGGGGCGATCTGGCCGAAAGGGAGCTGTTCTGGTTCGAGAAGTGGTCGCACGTGTTCGAATGGCATCCGCCGTTCGCGAAATGGTTCGTGGATGGGAAGACCAACGTCTCCTATAACTGCCTGGACCGGCACCTGCCGACGCATCGCAAGAACAAAGTAGCCATCTTGTGGGAAGGCGAGCCGGGGGACCAGCGGCAAATCTCCTACCAGGAGCTGCACCGGCTGGTATGCCGCTTCGCCAATGTGCTGAAGGGCCGCGGCCTCAAAGCCGGCGACCGCGCCATTGTCTACATGGGAATGGTTCCGGAGCTGCCGGTGGCACTGCTGGCTTGCGCGCGGCTGGGGATCACGCACAGCGTGGTGTTCGGCGGATTCTCGGCGGAAGCCTTGAAGGCGCGCATCCAGGACCTCGAAGCCCAGGTGGTGATCACGGCCGACGGCGGCTGGCGGCGCGGCAAAGAGGTGCGGCTCAAGGACGCGGTGGACGAATCGCTGGCCGGATGCCCTAGCGTGCGCGACGTAATCGTGCTGAAACGCACCGGCAGCGCCATCGTCATGACAGAGGGTCGGGATCACTGGTGGCACGCGCTCGACGAGAGCGCCGGCGAAGACTGCCCCGCCGAGCCGCTTGATAGCGAGCATCCGCTCTACGTGCTTTATACGTCGGGCACCACCGGGAAACCGAAGGGTATTGTCCACTCGACCGCCGGCTACCTGCTCCAGGCTCACATGACCATGAAATGGGTCTTCGACCTGCGCGACGAAGACACTTTCTGGTGCACGGCCGATATTGGCTGGGTGACGGGCCACAGCTACATCGTGTACGGGCCGCTTTCGGCCGGCGCCACCACCGTGATGTACGAGGGGGCGCCCGACTTTCCGCAACCCGACCGGTTCTGGCGGCTGATTGAGAAATACCGGGTCAACATTTTCTATACTTCGCCAACGGCCATCCGCGCGTTTATCCGGCAGGGCGACCAGTGGCCCAACCAACACGACATGTCGAGCCTGCGGCTGCTCGGTTCGGTGGGCGAGCCCATCAACCCGGCGGCGTGGGAGTGGTACTACAAGACCATCGGCAGAGAGCGTTGCCCGATTGTGGACACGTGGTGGCAGACCGAGACCGGCGCCATCATGATCGCGCCCATGCCCGGCGCCGTGGCGCTGAAGCCGGGGTCGGCAACCCTGCCGCTGCCGGGAGTCCTGGCGGACGTGGTAGACCTGTTCGGGAAGCCGGTCGAGACCGGCCAGGAAGGGTTCCTCATCGTGCGCCGGCCCTGGCCGAGCATGGCGCGCACGTTGTGGCGCGATCCGGAACGCTACCGGCAGCAGTACTGGGAGCGCGTCGATGGCGTGTACATGACCGGCGACGCCGCGCGGCGCGACCGGGACGGCTACTACTGGATTCTGGGCCGCGTGGACGATGTCATGAACGTCAGCGGGCACCGGCTCAGCACCATGGAAATCGAATCCGCGCTGGTTCGGCATCCCGCGGTGGCGGAAGCGGCGGTGGTGGGCAAGCCGCACGAGATCACCGGGCAGGCGGTGGCCTGTTTCGTCACCCTGAAAAAAGGCAACTGGAATCACCACGAGCTGGCCGAAGACCTGCGCAAGTGGGTGGCGCACGAAATTGGCAGCTTCGCCAAGCCGGAGCAGATCCGCTTTACCGACTCGCTCCCCAAGACGCGCAGCGGCAAGATCATGCGCCGCCTGCTGCGTGAAATTGTGACCTCTAATTCGGTGACAGGCGACGTAACCACCCTGGAGGATCTGTCGGTGGTGACGCGGCTGGCGGCCCAGCACGATGAAGAGTAAGGGGCGAGCGCACGAGTGGTATAGTCGGACCAAGAAGGACCGTGAACCCTGAAAGTCGTCCAGTCGTAATGACTGCTGAGCCCGTGCTGATCGGACGGAAACTGAGTCTTGGCTACAACCACCAAGTTCTCATCCGCGGCCTCTCATTTGAGGTGCGCCGGGGAGAGATCTTGGGAATCGTTGGTCCGAACGGTTCAGGCAAGACCACGCTTCTGCGTACAGTTTTGGGACTGCTAAAACCGTTGGAGGGCACCGTCGAGCGAAAAGCCGGTCTGGCCATCAGCTACATGCCGCAGCGCCAGCAGATAGACACCATCCTTCCGGTGACCGCGCTCGAAGTGGTGCTGATGGGACGCACGGCCATTGCGGGGGCGCTTCGGCGCGTCCACAGTGAAGATCGCGACGCTGCCCGGCGCGCACTGGGGCTGGTCGGGGGCGAACCACTCAGCGATCGCTTATATCGGGATCTATCCGGCCGGAGGGCAACAACAGCGCGTCTTATTGGCCCGGGCGATCGCCGCTAGTGCCGAGATGCTGGTGCTCGACGAACCAACGGCTGGGATGGATGTGGCCAGCGAGGCCGCCATGATCGCATTCCTCCAGGAATTAAACCGCAACCAAAAACCGACTATTGTGATCGTCACTCATCTGTTGCAGGTGGTGCTCAATATGGTCACTTCTGTTATGTTGCTGGGCACGCACAGCATCTTGCAGGGCCCGCTGGACCAAGTACTGAAGGAGGAGTCCCTGACCAAACTGTACGGAGTTCCCGTACATATCGGCGCCATAGCCGGACAACGGACGCTCGTCGTCGGCCAGCCGGGAGCTCACGGTGTTTGAGCAGTCCTTCATCCGCCTGGCGCTGATCGCGTCGGCTGCCACCGGCGCGGCGCTCAGTATCATGGGGACGTATCTGGTCATTAGACGCGTGGTCTTTATGGGGCTGGTGCTGGCGAGCGCCGCCACGGTGGGAGCGGCAGTCGCCCAAATTCTCCATTGGCCCCCGGAAGTCGGCTCGATCGCCGCGAGTGTAGCCACTGCGCTCGGCTTGGGGGCCATCCCGACTTCGCGGCGGATTTCCGCAGAATCGGTGATGGGTTGGGCCTATGCGGCGGCCTCGGCGGCGACGGTCCTTATTCTGGCGGGAACCGCTGGCGCAGACATGGATGCGCTTCACCTGTTGTTCGGGAATCTATTGGCGGTGAGCACTAGCCACGCGGTTGGCCTGGTCATCCTGGCGCTGGTGATCGGGTTGGTGCACATCCTTTTTGGACGGCGATTCCTGCTGGTCACGTTCGATCCCGAAGCGGCACAGGTTGCCGGTGTGAACACGGCCCTTTGGTCGCTCTTCATGAGCCTCGCGATCGGCGTCGCCACGGCGGCGGCGGTGCACGAAATCGGCTCGCTGCTGACCTTCTCGCTGTTGACATTGGCGCCGACCGCTTCTCTGCTAGCTATGCGCAGCATCCAGTCCACCTTCGCTATGTCAGCCACGCTCGGCGTGGTTCTGGCGTGTTTGGGCGTTGTGGTCTCGTTCTATCTGGATCTGCCCCCTGGCCCAACGTCCGTCGCGTTGCTTGCAGTGAGTGTACCGCTGGCGGCTCTTGTAGGGCGGCGGCGGGAGGCTGTGCCCAAGCTCGCCGAGAAGCCGGATTAACAATTTCTTGAGCATCTGCCGAGCCCGGCCGTGAGTCTTAGGCCGTGCTATACATGGTGTGGAAGTGGTTGTCTCGAAGTGGCCCGCGGGGCGGATGCATTTCGAGACGCAGGATCTTTGTACGATGCCCTATTTGACCAATGACGACCTGCCGATCTCGGTTCAACGCAACCTTCCCGAACACGGACAGGATATCTTCCGGGAGGCCTTCAATCACGCGTGGCAGGAATATGCCGCGGATCCTCGTCAGGAGGAGATCGCTCACCGCGTCGCCTGGGCAGCGGTTAAGAGAGCCTACGTGAAAGTGGGCACAGAATGGGTGCCGCGCTGAACGTGGCCAGACGAGGTGCGGGAGTAGTATCAGGCAGGCTCGGCCGGCCCCCCACCCCGGCATCAGATCTGTTAATATTGTGTTGCCGAAAGGCTCTTTCGCATGCCGTCAAGTTCGCCGCTGGCGCTTCTGGCCGCTCATTCCGCTACTGACCGCCTCGTGCGGAGCCTGTTCGACGATACTTTCGCCGGAATCCATCAGATGGCGTGGTTCGACTGGGCCATGCTGATTCCCTACTTCACGATTCTGGTCATCCTCTCGGTTTACGGCATCCACCGGTACGAGATTATCCGCACTTATTTCAAGCATCGGAAGAAAGCCGTTACCGGGCCGCTCAGGCGCTTCCAGCAGCGTCCGCCGGTGACCATCCAGCTTCCGATCTACAACGAGCGCTACGTGGTGGAGCGGCTCATCGAAGAGGTGGTCAAGATCGAGTATCCGAAGGACTTGCTTCAGATTCAGGTTTTGGACGATTCCACCGACGACACCGCCGCCTTCGCCGAAGCCCTGGTGGAGCGCTACCGGGCGCTGGGCCACCCCATCGAGTATCACCACCGTGCCAACCGTCACGGTTTCAAGGCCGGCGCGCTTCAGGAAGGCCTCGAAACCGCGACCGGAGAGCTGGTTGCGGTGTTCGACGCCGATTTTTGCCCGCCGCCCGATTTCCTCGAGCGCACCGTCAACTTCTTTGTGGATCCCTCGGTCGGGGTGGTGCAGACCCGCTGGAGCTACATCAACCGCGATTACAATTTCCTGACGGAAGTGGAAGCCATGCTCCTGGACGGCCATTTCATCCTGGAGCACGGGTCCCGGTCGCGCGCCGGGTACTTCTTCAACTTCAACGGGACGGCCGGCATCCTGCGCAAGAAGATGATTGCCGACGCGGGAGGCTGGCAGCACGATACGCTCACCGAAGATTCGGACCTGAGCTACCGCGCTCAGCTCAAGGGCTGGCGTTTCGTTTACCTGCCGGGCCTGGACTGCCCTTCCGAGCTGCCGGTGGAAATGCACGGCTTCCAGGTGCAGCAGTCGCGCTGGGCCAAGGGGCTTACGCAAGTCGCCAAGAAGTTGCTGCCCACGATTCTCCGCTCCGACGTGCGGAAGCGCGTAAAAGCCGAGGCCTTCCTGCACCTCACGCCCAATATTTCCTATCCGCTGATGATCGTGCTTTCGGCGCTGATGCTGCCGGTGATGATCGTGCGCTTTTACATGGGCGTTTGGCAGATGGTGTTCATCGACCTGCCGCTCATCGTGGCGTCATTCTGGTCCATCTCCCTGTTCTACGTGATTGCGCAACGCGAACTGCATCCCAAGCACTGGAAGCGATCGATTCTGATGCTGCCCATGTTGATCGCGGTGGGCATAGGGCTGACTATCGTCAACACACGGGCCGTACTGGAAGCGCTGTTCGGCATTCAGAGCGGCTTTGTGCGGACGCCCAAATACGCCATCGGCGAGCGGCCGGTCAGCCTGGAACACAAGAAGTACCGCCGCCGCAGCGGCTGGCTTCCCTACGCGGAGATTCTGGTGGGAACGTACTTTGTGGCCATGAACGTGTTCGCGGTCGAGACCTACAATTTCCTGGCGATGCCCTTCCTTCTGCTGTTCGTCGTGGGCTACTACTGGGCGGGTTTCGGCACCTTGTACCAGGAATACCAGGGGCGGTTGCGCTGGCTCAAGCAGCGGAACCTCCAACTGGCCCGGCAGGCGTAATGACAGCGGCCGGGTCCGTTCAAGCTCTCTTGGGGGAGCGGAAGACCGGTAAAGGGGTCGCCGGCCCGGTCAGCTTTTTTTCCTGGACAATTTCCGAAAGCGGGTTTATTATCTCATGTAGAGAAGAAGAAAGGCGAGTTTCGTACCACAATATGATGCGGTTGGGAAGAAGGGTGTACCACAAATTGCATCCAAGTGACCAATTCTCGCTATTCCCGCAATGTGTGGAAAAACGCGGCAACTTGGGTAGGACCATAAAAGACGAATAAAAGGAGAATATGGCCATGTTTGCTGATCAGGAGCTCAGGACGGAATATCTCACAGTTGGGCTGTTCGCCCAACGGTTGATTGACGAACTCATTGACTTCGCAGACGCGGGCTCCGAGGAGGGCCTTGACTCCTGCCTCACCGAGGCTTTGGAAATCCTGAAGGGTGAATCCGCGACTGCGCCAGCCGGAACCCCAGAGCGACAGGCACGTGGCTTGCACAGTTACGAGCGGGTGCGAACCCTTGATGAAGTCGATCCTACGACACGCAGGAGACGTGAGACCATTCGGGCTCTGGAAGGGCTGCTCCAGCGCAAAGGGAGTGGGAAACAACAGAAGCTGAACGCCGAAAAGGCAATCGAGTTCTTCTACCACTTGGAAAATAGGGCTTTGCGCAATTTCGACCAGCCTTCCGAGCCTCTCCCCGCTGGACTTCGCGAGTTATGCAAAGTACCGTAGACGGTCTCCTGCATGACGCAGCGTCGCTGCACCGGTTCATAAGCTTTGTCTGTGAGTACTGTAAAGCGCAAGAGAGCGCTCAAACCTACGTTGACTCAAGCATCGATTTCTTCAACGACGTCAGAGATCTCGGTCGAGCCACCATAGAATACCTCCCGCCCTTCCTTGAGCGAGCGAGCAAATCACCGCATCGGATTATTACACAGCGACAAAAGCTCGTAGCAATAAAGAGGTGTTGGAGAGTGCTTCATTACTTCGTCAAGTTAGCGGTTGACGCTCCCACTCTAAACGTGCCAGTTTCGCTACTGAACTTGTTTCAGGACCGTTTGCACGAGATTAACAGTCTCAGCAGGGCAGAGATAGTCATCTTGTTATGCGCGGATCTCAACTATTTTCAGCATCGGCATGGTCCTGTAAAAAAGCTGGTGGGAGAAGTCCAAGGGATTATTGGCTACACCAAGCCGCTCCTAGCAGGACTCGGCTTTATCGCCATGCCATATTCCCAAAGCTCTAACCTCATTACAAATACGCTGATCTGTCACGAGTTGGGACATTTTGTTTTTGAGGAACTTTCGTGTGGCAGTACACTCAGGATCCCGATTGACGGTGCGCTAAAGAAGCACGTCGGTGCAAGCTTCGAGTCCGCATCGGACCGGATTAAGGATTGGTGTCGCAAGCAACTGGGCACTTGGGCGGAGGAGATATTTTGCGACATATTCGCCCTGACGCTCATCGGGCCGGTGTTTTCGTTCGCTTCCATTGAGCTGTTTAGCCTTCTTGGGTTGTTGGATGAAAAGGAATCATTAAAATTCTCACCTTCGCATCCGGCCGACGCCTGCAGATTCAAGGAGCACATGACGCAACTGGAATTCTTGGGCTGGTGGCAAGCAGTAAAGGATGTCGAGTCCGAGCATATTAGGCTGATAGAGGAACTTGGAAAGAAATCGGAGACGAGCTATCAATTCGCGTTGGCCGAGATCCCAAAATTGGGGCCGGCCTTGAAGGACGCCTTCTGTGATGTGAGAGGCGATGTTCGGCGCCTGGTAAACACGACGTGCGCTGGGGTCAGGTCCGGCTTGGATGACTTTCGAAGGCGCAACGGAACGATCCAAGAATACCTCAGCCCCGGCATAGTGCCCTCGACACTGGCAATCCGCCGGAAGTTGGTGCATCCGGAACCGGTGGGTGTCATAAACGCCGTGGCCTGCTTTTATCTATCATCCCTGCCGAGGCTGGTTAGGAACGCCCCAAAGTATTACCATAGACGGAATTCGGATCTCAAGATATCAGACCGCAGTGAGTTAACCAGTCGGCTCGAAACATGGGGGACAAAGGCAATAGAGGATTACAGGCTCCTGAACGCACAGCGGAAGGTAGAGTAGATGCCGATTCTATCGAGGAAAGAGATTGAGAGGAGGATGCTCTTACGTGTAGAAGACCCTGAAAGTCTCGTGATCACCCCGCTCCTCAATGAGACGGCGGCGTTCGACCTGGACTCGGTGGACCTCCGACTGGGATCGCAGTTTCTGTTGCCGCGCGTGTCGCAGTATCCGTTCTTGTGTCCTGCCCGCAGGTCCGCTGGCACAATTCAACAGAGAATGCATGTGCCGTTGGGAAAGTACCTAGTGATACCGGCGCACCAAACGGTTCTGGGGTCAACGTTGGAGTTTATCAAGCTCCCGTATGATGTCTCCGGGCAGATTCTCACGAAATCTTCGGTGGCGCGGACCTTTATTGTGGTCGAGACCGCGCCGTGGGTTCATCCACTATATCGCGGATGCCTGACTCTTGAGATCGCAAACGTGTCGAACACTCCTCTTCTTCTGTACCCAGGCCGCCTGATAGCGCAGCTTGTGCTAATGACCGTGCGGCCAAAGCCGAGAAGGCAGGATGTTCTGGAGGGAACGTACTTGGCACCGGTGTTCCCGGAAATGCCGCATTTTGACAACCCGGAGACGGATCTGTGGGCGATAGGTGTTGAAAAGACCTGGATAATTCCCGAGCCGAAGTGGATACTCGGAGGTTGACACTGGATCGGGCCGGGCAGGGGACGGGGCTTTGTGGGGATGCTCGCCCCGTGTGTTCTTGTGAGCAGTCGTTTTGCGGCCGGGTGTTCTCGGTTTCAGAGATTGAGCTGATCCAGAGGATAACGACCGACTTTCCGAACCTAAGTGTCACGGAGATCTGCAGAACGATCTGTGAGCTCCTGGAGTGGAGGCGCCCGAGTGGGAAATTGAAGGACTATGAGTGTCGGCGCTTCCTGGAATGTCTGGAGCGGATCTCCCTCGTGGTCCTCCCCGCACTCAAAGGCACCGGTCCACATGGGCCTCATACGATCTCTCAGGGTGCCGATAGCGATCCCAAAGCGGAGATCGCAGATTCCTGCAGGATGTTAAGACCGATAACGCTGGAGTTGCTTCGGCCTGGCTCGGCGCCGTCCTTGGCACCTGTTCAATGGCGCGAGTACCTGGCCCGATATCATTACTTGGGTTGCCGAGTCCCTGTGGGGGCAAATCTCCGGTATGTGGTGCGGTCTGGGAAATATCCAGATCAGATTTTGGCCTGCCTTCTGTGGTCCTCTCCGGCCTGGAAGATCGCAGTTCGTGATAGTTGGATCGGTTGGTCTGTTGAGCAGCGAGTCAAGAACCTCCAGCTGATAGTGAATAACAGTAGATTTCTGATCCTGCCCTGGGTGCGGGTCCCAGGGTTGGCCAGCAAAATCCTATCACTCTGTGCTCGTCAGCTTCCCGAGGATTGGGAAGCGCAATATGGTTACCGGCCCATACTTTTTGAAACGTTTGTCGATGCAACACGATTCCGTGGCACTTGCTATAGAGGAGCCAACTGGATTCCCCTGGGACAAACTCAAGGGCGGGGTCGGATGGACATCGACTTTACCCACAAACGAACGCCCAAGACTATCTACGTGTACGCGCTCCGCTCGGACGTCCACCAACGCCTCTGTTGCACTGCCAGCCGGAACGGGTCGAGGCTCCGACCGGGGTTGGAGGTTGGGCTGAAAACGCGCTAAGGTGGGCTACTACTGGGCGGGTTTCGGCACCCTGTACCAGGAGTACCAGGGCCGGTTGCGCTGGCTCAAGCAGCGGAATCTCCAACTGGCCCGGCAGGCGTAGGAGTAATAATCCTTCCATCTCGCATGTGCACGATGTAGTGCCCGTAGGCCGCGGCTTCGGGGTTGTGCGTGATCATGAGGATGGTCTGGCCGAGGCGCTCGTTCAGGCCGCGCAGAATCTCGAGCACCGCCTTCGAGCTTTCACTATCCAGATTGCCGGTGGGTTCGTCGGCCAGCAGAATGGCGGGGTGGTTCACAATCGCGCGCGCGATGGCCACGCGCTGTTGCTCGCCGCCGGACAACTCGCTGGGCTTGTGGTCCAGCCGGTTGGTGATGCCGAGCAACCGGAGCACCTCCTCGAACGATGCCTCCGGCTTCGAATCGAAGCCTGCGATATAGCGTGCGATGGCGATGTTGTCGCGCGCCGTCAGGGTGGGCAGCAGGTTAAACTTCTGGAACACGAATGCGACGGTGCGCCTGCGCAGGCGCGTGCGGCCGGCCTCGGTCATGGCCGCCAGATCCTGGCCGGCCACGCGCACCTCTCCCGAGGTCGGCGGGGTCAGGCCGCCAATGATGTGAAAGAGCGTGGACTTCCCGGAGCCGGAGGGCCCCACGATGGCCAGGAACTCGCCGGGCTTCACCCTGAGATCCACGCCGCGCAGCGCCGGCACATCCACCTTCCCCACCCGGTAAACCTTGAGCAGGCTGCGGATTTCGATGATGGGATCGCTATTCATATGCCAGTGCCTCGATGGTATCGTGCCGGGCGGCGCTCAGACCGGGGTAGAGCGCGCCCAACGCGGCTCCAATCAGTGTGACCAGACCGGCGATGGGCCACCAGGAAGGCACGATCACCATCGGGATCGAGGCCGGCTCAACCGTCCGGATGAGCCAGCATGCGCCGAAGCTCATCACAATCCCGAGAACCGTGCCCCCCATCCCGAGGATCACGGCTTCGGTGAGAATGAGCCGCAAAATGAAAACCTGCGACGCGCCGAGGGATTTCAGGATGCCGATCTCGCGCGTCCGCTGCAACACCGCCATGTACATCGAGAGGCAGACCACGGCGAATCCGATGATGACCCCGATAGCCATGATGACGATAATGAATTCCTTCAGGGCCGGGATGTTGTTCACGTTATACAGGGACGTGAACTCGGCCATCGAGTAGATGGGGTAATCCGGCAACTGGATCTTCAAGTTCTGAACGACCGCGGTGGTGTTGGCCGGGTCGTCGAGCTTGAGATAAATCTGGCTGACTTTGCCGATGTTGCTGGTCTTCTCCTGCAGCACATCCAGCGGAAACACGATATGGGCCAGCTTGCCGCCTTCAATGATGCCGCAGACGCGCCATGAGGTGTTCAGGATGATGATCCGGTCCCCCACATGCGCGTGCTGCTGGTCCGCGTAGAACTGGTCGATGATGACGTCGTCCGGACCTTGAAAGGGACCTCCGTGAAGGTAGGTGAAGCCCCCGCTCATCTGGTCGAATTGCTTCAGGTTGATCCCGGTCGCCCCCAGCGTGATGCCCTGGACCGGTTGGTTGACGGCGCCCACCGCTATCTTGACGTGCGGCTGTTGCCCCAGCCAATCCACGATCTTGTCGGAGATCCCGCCACTCAGGGTCAAGAGCGTGGACCCCGGCGGACGGACGATCACGTCGGCGCCGATGCCGCGCGTGCGGCGCTGGCTATCTTCCAGGAAGCCGTGGCTCAGGCCCACTAAAGTAAGGATGAGGGTCACGGGCACACCGATGAGCAGGATGCTGAGCAGGCTGCGCATGGGTTTGTACTTGACGTTTTCC
Source organism: Bryobacterales bacterium (assembly GCA_963768385.1). Classification (GTDB taxonomy): domain Bacteria; phylum Acidobacteriota; class Terriglobia; order Bryobacterales; family Bryobacteraceae; genus Fen-178. The sequence continues at coordinate 104,980 of CAVYHQ010000004.1, read as the reverse complement.
AGAACGAGCTTGGCGATCACTTTTTATGATCTCTTCTTTCTACGCGGCGGCGCTGGCTTGGCCGGGGCGGGCGCGGGCGTCTGGCCGACTACCTGCAACGTAGTCCCTTCCGGCTGGTCGAGCACAAACTTATCGTCCGATACGCCATTGTTGATGTCCATCTTCACGATATCGATCACCACCGCGTACTCGTCGCGCGGGCGGTTGATTTCGATGTGCTTGGGGAAGGCCACGTTGTCGTACCGGCGCCAATCGGTGTACCGCGCGTCGGTGAGGATGTTGCCGGCATCGTCGTAGATCAATTGGCGCGCCATGGTGAGGTTGTAGCGACTGAACCAGACGGTCCGGTCGAGTTGCAGTTGCCCGCCCCCGTTCAGGTGGACCACGTGAAGGATATAGAATGCGTTGTCCTCGTCGGTGAAGTTGTCCAGCAGGAGCTTGTCGCGATCGGCATCCACCGGCCGCACCAGCAGCGCCTCCAGGAAGTGCTGGGGGCGCAGGTTTTCCAGCTTGTTCTTGGAGGGCTCCTCGATCTCATTGCGGCCCACCAGGAAACGGTTCCGGGCCGGGACGTAGAGTTTGAAGTTGGTGCCGTCCGATACCATGTCGAAAGCCTTGTTCCGCACCACGGGGTAGAGGCCGATTAAGCGGATATCGCCCGGTTTTCGAAAGAGAATGAACGCGCGAACGTCCTTGTACTCGGTGATCTTGCTTTTCTCCGCGCTGCCCAGCGCCGGCACCATGTCCGCGGTAATGTTGAAGTCGTGAATGGCATCGTATTCTCTCGAAATGATGTTCGACCAGTGCGGACCGGTCCGCGACCAGCAGCGGCTGGGTTGCCTTTCCGCCGATGCGGCTGAAGACACGGCGCCGCGCCAGGCAGGAAGAAAGCCCAAGCGGGATCAGGCAGAGCAGGAGAATGGCCGCGGGGGCGCGCCGGAAGAGCATCGTTTCATTGTAGGCAGCCGGTTAACCGGTGTGTCAATTCAGGGTGCGCGCGCGGGTATGATAAAGTGGAAGATAGCCTCCGGCACGATGTGGGCCTGTGGCGCAGTTGGGAGCGCGCTTCCATGGCATGGAAGAGGTCGTGAGTTCGAATCTCACCAGGTCCACCAAAACAAAGCCCAACAAAACATAGACTTACGAAAATGCTTGCGCGCTTCCACGGCGCGGAAGAGGTCACGCGGAGACCATTTGGAGTCCAAACTCGCCAAAATTTGGACTCCAGCCTGGCAACTTTGGATGTCTTGGTTGGGACCGCCGAAAAAATCGAGCGGCCTCAATCCCCGTCTCTCCTGCGGTTGTTTGTCGTACCGTTGCTCTTCCCATTGCTGGATTTTGCTGCTCTGGGGAGTGATGAAAAGCATCGCCTGGATCGCGACTGGGTTTGCTGCGTCAAAAGGGATTTAGGAACGCGCCGCGCCGGCTGGTTTGAAACCATGCCGCGCCCTATACTGAAGGCAGGTATGAGAGTTTTCGTCCTCGGGGCTGGTGCATCCCTCCACGCTGGATACCCTCTTGCCACTCAGATGGGAAATTGCCTCGCAGCGTGGATCAACACGCTTCCGCCTGAGCATCAGTACCGCTCTTGCCTGGAGCAAATCGCCGAATTGTACGGCGGGCTTGAGAACTTCGAAAGCATCCTCGCCGACCTCATGACGGCTGCGCGCGGTTCGCGTGCCGCGAGTCTGGGAGTAGCGCGGCCTTACCTCCTGAGCGATCTTAAGGAGGCTCTTCGCGATCATTTTGATTCGATCCGTTCGGCACCCGCGCCGCTTTACGACCTGCTCGCCCGAGTCCTGCGCCAGGGCGACGTGGTAATCACATTCAACTACGATTTGGGCGTCGAGCGTGCACTGCGTGCGGCTGGACTGTGGGACATCAGGACAGGATACGGCTTTTCGATTGAAGCTGCGGAACAGCCGTCGCCGGTCGGGGTGCTGAAGCTCCATGGGAGCACGAACTGGCGTGCCCTCTTGTTCGGCGGCCTGACCGGGTTTTTCGCTGGAGGCGGGAATTCATTAGGTAACCGGCCTGTCCTATTTTTCCGGCCCGATCTCGAATACCTCGGATACACTGACTTCGTTGACCCGCGCTGTGTCCGCATCGACAGTGCTGCCAGTTTGCCCGCAATGATAATGCCCGCGCTCCCGAAAACATTTCATTTCGCGACGACTAAGGGGAAGAGTGGAAAGAGTTCTGGGATGCCCTGTGGTGGCGGGCGGAGCGTGCCATCGCGAACGCTGATGAATTGGCCATAATCGGGTACAGCTTGCCAATCGCCGATGAGCGGGCACGCGCAATGCTTCTGGGATCTGCGAACAAAGCCGTCCGGTTGTCGATCTGTTGTGGTAAAGCAACGGCGAGCCTTGAACAGGAATTTCGAGAGCGTGGATTTACCAAGATTCAGAGCCCCTCTGCAACATTTGATGGTTTCCTGGCACGGGAAGCGGCAACGGCCTGTGCAGACGCGGGCGACATGAACCTCGACAAACCGCCACACAATCATCCCATCGGAACGCTGTCGCGCTTGAATGCTCTCACCGGGAAACAGGGCCTTCTCAAGGTTCGGTATGGGGGCGAGGTCGGGTTCACATTCTTGTCTGTCTATCCGGCTCCCGAGCTTCCAGCAGAGACCGACGATGAGGCCATACAGGCAGCGATTACCTTGAGCCGGTTTTTAGTGCGTTTCGACGAAGGCACCTTGATCGACGGCAGCGACACAAGGGTGATTTCAGGACGCTATATTTCCCTCATTAGGGGAAAGTACTAACAAGTCGGGCGGAACGTCGCGCCAGATTAACGCGGCTCCTTGTGCGAGCACGTTCGCAGCGGCGGCGCCGAATGAATGCGAACCGAATGAGCAATTCTGTTCCTCGGCGCGGGCTTTTCAGTCGGCCCGCTCTCCCGGGCCAATACGCGCGCACCCCGCCGCGGCCGCACCCGTGTCTGGACACAATTTGAAGGTTCCGTCGGGCGTTGCCAATTGCCGCTCATGCCGTGGCCTATGCCGAACGCCGGACCGGTACAAAACGGATCTCGATCCGCCGATTCAACGCACCCGCTATCCTGCGCAACATCGCCAGGGAGTGGCCCTCGTACTCGGCGTCCTCAAGGCGGCAGATGACCGATGCAGTGGTGCCGATGAGCTTGGCAAGTTGAGTCTGGGTAAGGGCCGCCGCTGCCCTCAGTTCCTGGATTTTGCGGGCGATCTCCTCGTTCGCGCGCGCCTCTTTCAGGTTCTTCATCCGGGCTGGTTTGCCTTCATAGGTCCGGCGGTGAAGGATCTCCACCGCATCGCTGGTCGATTTCAGTGTCTTGGCTTTCTTGTCTGGCATGGTCAAGCCCCCTCGTAAGTGTGCTTCGCCGGATTCGCCTCAAACCGCTTCTTACGCTCGACGGCGTGATCGATCTCTTTCGGCGGGACCACCCGCTCTTTGGCAAAACCGTGAGAGACCACGGCCGCCACCGCGCCGTGGAAGAAGTACAGGATCCGGTGATGAACGCCTCCCAGGCTGGCGCGCAGTTCGTAGATGCCGTCTCGCAGGAAGTCCGCTTCGGGCCGACGCAGTTCGTGGCCCATCTCGCGCAGGCGCTCCAACCGGAGGTAGCACTTGTCCTGCACTTTCGCCGGTAACTTGTCGAACCACTCGATGAACGGGCATAATCCGTTTTCCTCCCGGTAGAGGGCGACCCTGGTCTTGGGCACTCGATCCTAGTTTATTCGCAATATTGCGAAAAGGCAAGTTTCGTTTTCGAAGCCGCGAAGGCGGTCGCCGCTCCACTGGGCATCACCCTTATAGAGAAATTTAGAGAAATCATTTGTTGTCTGCTCAAGCAGACAACAATCACGACGGCTGGCAACCGAGCGCGTGATAGCATGCTTCGGGCCGTCTATCTGAACCCCGGTGGCGTCCACCGGAGTCCACGTCGCCTCTTGCTAAGGCTTTTGTTTTGCGCCAAACTGTCTGCAAGTGATTGATTTTTCTTAAATGGCATGGAAGAGGTCGTGAGTTCGAATCTCACCAGGTCCACCAAAACGTTTCAGGCTCTACGCCAACAACGGGGGCGGACCCCAATCCCAAACAGAGTCCAACTGGAGTCCAAACCCCATTTTGAGCATGGCTGCCGCGCGGAGATTGCCGCCGTCGAAGCCCAGATCCGGGCCGGCCATCCGGACCTGGAAAGGCTGTGTCGGGCGCTGGTGGACTGGTCCGGGGAGTTGCGGCTGTTACAAGCGAGCCAAGGGTTGGCCCACGTTCGCTTGGGCGGCGACGGCTTGGCATGTTAGGCCAAGGCTGCCATGAGTTGGGCAAGGTGGGCGGGAATCGAGCCTCAGAAAGCAGAGAAAAACCCGCCGCGGCCGGAGCCGGGCGGGCGGAAGGGGAGGGCGTCTGATGCTACTGGTTTATGCGGTAAGTGCGTTCGCCCTTGTCGGACTTGAAGGACTCGACTGCCGGCCATGAACCCGCGGACGGTGTGTTTCTGCCAGCCCATTTTGTCCATGATCTCGACCAGCGTAGCGCCATTCTTCCTCTGGAGCATGGCGACCACCTGGGCCGTCTTGCTGCCCTCGCGCGGCCCGGCGGTTTCCTTGTTATCGGTGGCAGCCACGGGTGACGAAGCGACCGTCGAGACCTATCACGAGTTGCTGAAGTGGTGGTATTCCGTTGTAGCGTATTCGCCGACCATAATCTGCTCTATCGAACGTCCACAGTCGTGTTCAACGGCAGGCTCGCAGAAGAGTCGCCGGCCATCAGGTTGACGCGTTCTGCTTCCACCCGAAGCGCCTGTAGCTTGGTATCCCAATAGGCCAGACGCGATGCCGGCAGAGCCAGTTCCACGGTCTTTGTTTCGCTTGGCGGTACCGTCACACGTTTGAACCCTACGAGCTGCTGGCGCGGGCGGTCAACCTTTGAACCAAGATGCTTCGCATACAGTTGGACCACCTCGTCGCCGGCACGGCTGCCAGTATTGGTCACGTCCACTTTCACCGTAAGGACGCCGTCCTTGTTCAACTGCTGTGCGCTGGTCTTCAGGTTAGATAGCTTGAACGTTGTGTAGCTCAGGCCGAATCCGAAGGGATAGATCGGTTCACCCTTGAAGTACATGTAGGTGCGGCCATGCCGGATGTCGTAGTCCATCATGGGCGGCAACTGATCGAGCGACTTGGGCCACGTGGTTGTCAGGCGTCCTCCCGGATTGTAGGCGCCAAACAGGACTTGGGCGATGGCAGTCCCTTCATCTTGCGAAGAGTGAGCCATCTGGACGATCGCCGGAACGTTGGCCTCGGACCAGTTGATGGCGAACGGGAAGCTGGAGACGAGGACCATCACCGTCCTCGGATTCACGGCGCGCACCTGCTTGACCAGCTGCTCCTGGTAGAGTTGGATGCTCTCGCGGTCGCGGCCCTCGCGGCCGTCGCTGGGCACGGTACACGGCAGGGTCGAGCCACCGGAACTGGTCCATTCGACGCCCATGTCGGGACCGCAGGTGGGATCGTTGCCAACCACCACGATCGCTACCTGCGATTTGCGCGCCGCGGTGATCGCCGCGCCGCCGAGTTCGCCGGCCGCGTAAGTGACCGTGATCTCCGGGCCGGCCTCATCCTTGATGCCCCGCAACGGTGTGACGGCGTACGGCGGCGTTCCGCCGTACCAATCCCAGTGGACGGAGTCGGCCAGCGGCCCGATCACGGCGACCGATTTGATGGCCTTCTTGTCCAGCGGCAGGAAGTTGTTCTCGTTCTTGAGAAGGACGACCGATTCGAGGGCCATCTGCCGCGAAATCGCGCGGTGCTGGTCGGTGTTCCAGGGCTCCGGCGAATCCTTGATCTTCGAATAGGGGACCATTTCGGGCGGATCGAGCAGTCCAAGCCGGATCACAGTCCTGTACTTGGGGCGCAGAACTTCGTCCAGGCCGGCCACCGTCAGCGAGCCGTCCTTCAGAGCGGCTTTGACCTCGTCGGCATAGCGGTCCAGGAACTGGTTGATGCCGGCCTTCACGCTGGCCACCACGGCGGCTTTCTGATCCGGAAACGCATGGCGGGGATTCACGAGAAAAGCAACCGCTCCGCCATCGCTGGAGAGGACCTCGCCGCCCCACTGCTTGATCACGACGGAGCGCAGAACGGGATTGACGGTCATCGGCGTGCCGTTCCAGGCGTTATAGGAAGCCATCAGCGCTCTGGCACCGCCTTCCAGGAATCCCATGCGGAACGGGACCGAGTAATACTCCCAGAAGAGCCGCTCGTCAAAATCGGAGCTCGACCCGGCGCGGTTGTCTTCATTGCTGTTAGCCAGGAAGTGCTTCAGTAGCGCCGCGGCCTGCCAGTACTTCGGATCGTCGCCCTGCAAGCCCTTGGCGAACGCGGCCGCCATCGTGCCGTTCAAAAACGGGTCTTCGCCGTACACCTCTTCGCTGCGGCCCCAGCGCGGGTCGCGAGCGAGATCCGCCTGCGGCCCCCAGAGCGACAGGATCTGCCGGTCGTACTTGGCGGTCTGGGAGATGAAGCGCGCTTCGTAGCCCTCCACCCCACCAGCTTGGCGCACAAGATCGGGATCCCAGGTCGCACCCATCCCCGGGGGCTGCGGAAACTGCGTGGTCGTGACGGGCTGATGCGAACCTCGCGCATTGCGCTGCACCACACCGTGGATGCCTTCCGAAATGCCCATGTTCGGCACGGCGAGTCGTGGCACCGCGGTTTGAACGCCCAGGCAGGCGACCTTCTCTTCGGCTGTCATGAGCGACAGGAGATTGTCGATCCGCTTCTCCACTGGTAGATTCGGATCGTTGAACGGGTTGCGCGTCTGCTGCGCCGGAAGGGAAGCTCCCGAAATGAACAGTAGACAAAGTACTGAAGCCAGTCCGTACTCTTTCATGTAGAATCCTCGTCGATAGATTATCACGCGGCTCAAATGGCGATGGTCCCAATCGCGGCGCTAGCGGAATAAGAGCGGCGCGAATTCGTTCAGGTAGTGCCGCCAGTTAATCCATGTGTGGGCGCCGCCGCTCTCTCCATAGGTTGTCTTGATCCCCAAGTCCTTCAAGGTTGCCTGGAGTTGCCGCGTGCTGGCGCCGGCCATAGGGTCGGTATCCCCGACTTTGATCCAGATCAACTTCATCATCTTGTTGATCTCGGCCGGTTTACCCAGGAAAGAGGCGAAATGCGTCTTGAAATCCGGCCTCTCCGCGCCGCCGCCCGAGCTGAAGATTCCGATCCAGGCGAACCTCTCGGGGTGGCCGAAACCGTTGTACACGGTGTGCGTGCCGCCCATGGAGAGTCCCGCGATAGCGCGGTTCTCTCTGCCAGCCAGCACCCGATAGTTTCTCTCTACCCAAGGAATCAGGGTTTCCAGAAATTCTTGGGAGAATGCCCCGCCAAACTGCACCAGGTCGCCTGAGTTGGCGGCGCCCGGGGAGGGAGCAGACCCGCCCGCCGGCCGGGGCGGATTCCAGTTCGGCATCACGATGATCATCGGCTTGGCTTTCTTTTCCGCCAGGAGATTGTCCATGATGAACCCCGCTCTGCCAACCGTGCTCCAGGAATCGTCGTTGTCGCCGCCCCCGTGCATCAAATACAACACCGGATACTTGGCTGCGCCCGCCTCATAACCCGGCGGCGTGTAGATGTGCATCCGGCGCGTGCCCCAGTTTGGCGATTGGTACCAGGCCTCGGCCACCGCGCCATGCGGCACGGGTTTCACGGCCATGAAGTCCGCCTCGGCGCCGGGGATATCCACGAGACTGCGTACATTGGTGTTGCTCTCGGAGGTCGCCGTGTTCCGGGGATCGAGCACCTGCGCGCCATCGACATTAAACGAGTAGCGGTGCACGTTCGGCTCGAATGGCCCGAGCGTGACGGACCAGATCCCTCGCTCGTCCTTGGTCAGCTCCGACGCGCCTTGACCCCATTCGCCCGTTACCGTGACCTTCGTGGCCCCCGGGGCATAGATCCGGAAGGTGACCCGCCGATCCGCAAGAACCTCGGGCGAGACCACGCTCGCGCCCGGTGAAGGCTGTCCGCGCCCCGCGCGCCCCGCCGGCGCCGCGGGGGGCGTCTGCGAAAACGAGACAGCCGAGATCAGCATCCCGGCTGCCATCAGCACCAGTTTGTATCGGTACATAGTAGCTTCCTTTTCAGAGCGTAAGGTTTTACCGAAACGCCACCTGCGCAAACTCGTAAAACTCGCGCCGGAAATAGGGCCAGCCGTGAATGCCCTGGGTCATAAAGAAGGTGGCATCGTAGCCGCGCTTCTTCATACTGTCAGCCAGATTCTTGGACCCGGCGAATGTCATGGCGTTGACGCCATCGCCGATCCAGATCTTCACGCGCTTCACGTTGGCGGGATTGTCGAGCACACCCGGCAGTTGTCTCTCGTAATAGGCAATTCGGTCATCGTTTAGCCCGTTGCCGGTGAAGACAAGGTAGTTGAACTTGTCCAGGTTGGGGAAGGCCACGTCGGGCAGGATGTTGGGAACGGAGAGGCCACCGAAGGCGCGATTCTCGGGACCCGGCAACGCGCGATAGTTCTCCTCGACGTATGGAATCACGTCCTGGAACAGGTCCTTTCCGAACAGCGCAGGATTATTGGCGTACTCCGGAGTGCCTTGAGCCGCCGCGAAGATGAACGGCATCACCACGATCATGGGCTTGGCCTTGCCCTGGGCGATCAGATTATCAAGGATGAGGTTGACGCGGCCAATGTGAACCCAGCCGTCATCGGTGTCGCCGCCGCCGTGCAGCAGGTACACGACCGGGTAGCGGTCGCGGCTGCCGTCATAGCCCGGCGGCAGGTAGACGTGCATGCGCCGCATTTTCTCAAGGGCGGCCGAGTGATACCAGATGATGCGGACGTTGCCGTGCGGAACGTCCTTGAGGGCCTCCCAATCGGACTCCCGGCCGGGCACCTCGAACATGCTCTGAGTAGTCCGCACACCGGGTTTGATCCAGCCGTTGCCGGGGTCCGGGATGGGAATGCCATCCACGATGAACCAGTAGCTGTAGATGTCCGGGAGCAGAGGGCTGGTCGTGAGCGACCACATTCCCCGGTCGTGCTTCTGCATGGGCTGGACACCGTTCTGTTGGAGGGTGAAGTCGCCGCTGATCTGGACCTCGGCCGCCTTGGGAGCGTTCAGCCGGAAGGTGACGCGCAGATCCGGGAGGACCAGTGGCCCCGGCTGGACCGGAACGGCCGCTGCGCCGCCTCGGCCGCCCGCGCCACCGCGTCCACCGGGCCCGCCCGCCTGCCCGTTGGGATACCAGTTCAGCAGCCGGACTTCCACGCCAGTGCCGGCCAGGCCCTTCTGCAAAAGCGACAGATCCGAACCGCTGTAGTGGTACGGGATCACCACTTTCGGCCGGAATGTCTTGATAGCCTCGGCGGCTTCCTCCGGTGGCATGGTGTAGGGAACATTCATGCACACCAGGGCGACGTTGATATTCTTCAGCGCGGCCATCTCCGGCGTGCCTTCCGTGTCGCCCGAGATGTAGAAGCGTTTCCCGCCGTAGCCCAGCACGTATCCGTTGCCGCTGCCCTTGTCGTGAAAGAACTGGCCGGCAGCGGGTCCGCGTTTCAGGTTGTAGGCGGCCACAGCCTCGATGGTCCAACCCTCCCATCGGCGGGTATCCCCATTGCGCATGACCTGGGCCGCCGGAACGGTCTTGGCCACGGCCTCCGGCGCAAAGATCACCGTTGCGTCTTTCTTGAGGCGGTCGATATTGGCGGGCGCCAGGTGATCGGGGTGAATGTGGGTGATCAGGATCAGGTCCGCCTTTGGGAGGCCGTCGAAGTTCCCTTGAGCGGGATCCACGTAGATGACTTTGCCCCCTCCTTCCAGCATCACGGCGGCATGCTGAATCGGAGTGAGCCGGACCGTCCCAGCGGTGGTTGCGAACTCCTCGGCCTTTTGCTGCTGAGCCAGACAAAAGGCCAGAGGGACTATCAGGATCATCAAGAATTTCATGTCGATACCTTTCACGATGATGCGACCTCGAGCGGCCGTTGACGCCGGAACCCGTCCATCCTACTTCGTGTGGGCCTGTAAGTGCACCTCAGATTGTAGCCTCCATCGCAGTCCGGGTGCGCACCGGTTCAAGGCGAGTTTGCTGGTGGATCGCCCCACCACCTCTTGAACCTCCGGCTTCGGCAAGGTAGGGTCCACATGGCTACCGATATTGACCCTTAACGCTCTCGTGGAGTTGGCGTCGCCCGTGCCGGCCCGATTCGCTTCAACCTCGCGAAAGGGAGTAGATGGTAATCTCCGGCGGCGCGCCTATGCGGATCGGAATGAAGATGGTGCCGATGCCGCGATTGACGTACAGTTGACCACCCGGCTTGTGGAACCAACCCGCGACGTACGGCGTCACCAGGCGGCTGGGAGCGATCTCCGGACTGATGAATTCCAGGGCGGCCTGTCCGCCGTGCGTGTGTCCCGCCAGGCTGAGATCGATCCCCAGCTCGGCGGCGCGGTCGAACGTATCGGGATTGTGGCTGAGCAGAATGTTGACACAGTCCCGGTTGACGATACCCTCGATATTCCCTAGAAGGCGCTTCACAGGCGGGGACGGCCCAAAGCCTCGTGGGCTCTGGAAATCCACCCCGATCAGGTTAAAGGACTCGCTGTGAGCGGCGATGGGCACGTTGGCCCCACGGAGAATTCGCACGCCCGTCTGCCGGAACAGCTCGGTAATCGAATCCTCGACGCCCGCCCAGGCATCGTGGTTGCCCAGACTACCGTAGACACCGAAAGGCGCACGTAGGCCGCGCAGAGCGTCTACGGCGGCCTCCTGTGTATGGGGGTCGAAGGTGACGAAGTCGCCGGTGAGCGCGATCATATCGGGCTTTTGCGCGTTGGCGATGGCGACGTACTTCCGGATCTCCCCGGCGGGCATGAACGGGCCGATGTGAATGTCGGAAAGCTGACATATGCGGAATCCCTCGAAGGCGCGCGGGAGGTGTGGCAAGCGGATGGTCTGCGCCGTGACCTGGAGGTTAAGCCGCCCGTAAAGCAGGCCGTAGGTTCCGGCCACGAAAGGCGCGCCAGTGGCCACGGCGGCGCTTCGTCCTAGAAACTGCCGTCGCGCCGGCGATTGAATCTCCGGACCCGCAGCGTGCCGTCTGGCGAGCAGCCAACGCACGCCGCCAACGATTCCCCTCGGGATGGCGACCAGGATCACTGCCACAAAAGCGAAGAGCGAGCTGGCGGCCCACCAAAGAAACGGCGCGGCCAGCAACGCGTCGCGGAGCGTCAGGCGCACTGGCGTTCCGGGGTCGCGCCAGACGCCGAAGTTGAACTGGTATACGGCCAGATAGGCCGCCAGAACCGCCCCGCACACGGCCCACCGCCGGGCGTGCGATCGGATGCGCGCGGCGGCGAACGAATAGCCGCGCCAGGCCCAATAGAGCTGGCTCACTCCAAAGATCAGGAGAAGGGTTGAGAAGATCGACATCGTGCGGAGTGCGGAGTGCGACGCACTGATTCTATTGTCCGATATTTGGGCGAGACCTTTGCCGTTATCTGGCCGCAACTGACGAGAGGGACTGCGGCCGCGCGGCCGACCGAAAGAAGCGCGATACTCTGTGCGCCAGGCGCACCCAGTGTTTCCGGGTTCGAGCTGGCCCTACGCGCGTTTTGCCGGCACATGCGGGTTCCGCGCCCCGGCCCAAGTCTGCTGGTGCCAGTAAGGATAAGGCTCCGGGACGGCGCTGGCCTCATCGAGGCGCGCCATCTCCTCGGCGCTCAGCTCCCACGTAGCCGAGGCGAGATTGTCCCGGAGCTGCTCCTCGGTGCGCGCACCTACGATCACCGTGTCCACGCCCGGTTTGCCGTGAACCCAGTTGAGCGCCACCTGCGGTGGCGTGACGCCGCGCCCGGCGGCGATCGCCAGCATGACGTCCACGATGCGATAGAGCCGCTCCCAGTCCACTTTGATGGGCGCCCCGAGCGCGGCCAGCCGGCCTTCGGCGGGCTGCGGCGCGTCACGCCGGATCTTGCCGGAAAGCAGTCCGAAAACCAGCGGACTCCAGGCCATCACACCTGCGCCCTGGTCGAGACCCATCGGAATCAGCTCGTATTCGGCGTCGCGGACCAGCAAAGAGTATTGGATCTGCTGGCTGATATAGCGCGCCAGGCCACTGCGCTCGGAAATGGCGATGGCCTTCATCGTTTGCCACGCGGAGAAATTGGAGGAGCCGATGTAACGGACCTTGCCCTGGCGGACGAGGGTATCGAAAGCCCCCAGCGTCTCCTCCATGGGCGTGAGCGAGTCCATCGAGTGCGCCTGGTAGAGGTCGATGCAATCGGTGCCGAGGCGGCGCAGGCTGGCTTCGCAGGCCTCAATCAGGTGGTGGCGCGACAACCCCAGGTCGTTCGGTCCCGGCCCCATCCGCGAAAAGGCCTTGGTGGCGATCTGCACATTCTGCCGCCGGCCCTTCAACGTCGCGCCGAGCACTTCTTCGGCGAGCCCTTCCGAATAGATGTCGGCGGTGTCAAACAGCGTGACACCGTGGTCGATCGCAATATCGACCAGGCGGCGGGCCTGTTCCACACCGAGGGCGCCCATGGCCGCATGCCGGCCCTTGCCTCCGAACGTCATGGTTCCGAAACTGAGCGAAGAGACGCTCAAGCCGCTTCTGCCGAGAAATCGCTGTTCCATGTCCCTATTATCAGACGGCGGACGCTCACGGCAGGCAAATCTTTAACCAAAGGCGCCGCCGGCCGTTAGCGCGGGAAGGGTGAGGCCCCTTCGGAGCCGTACCAATCGTATTCCACCGCGTGTCCATCGATGCGCCAGCGACCAGGCGTAGTAGTATCCATCCAGTCGAGCGGTTCGGCAAGCTCGCGCGGTCGGGCGGCGGCCGCGAACGCTCGCCGAAGGGCTTGCCTCGATCCGGCGTTGACCGCCGCGGGATCGGGGGAGACGAACAACGCGGTCCCGCTGCGGGCTACCAGGTCGAGCCAGCGCGCGGCCAGGTCCCAGGGGAGCTGCGGCGTGATGGGGGCGCAATCGGCGTCGAGATCGAAGAAGGTGCGGTGCTGCGGACCGCGAAACGCCAGCGTGTTGACGCCCATCCGTCGCGTGCGGTTGAAGTCGCGGCCGCTGGTGTCGTCGCCGGTACGCTGCAGTTCGAAGAGACCGGCGGACAGATGTCCGAAAGTATTGCAGCCGATGATAACCGCACCCCCGGCCGCTTCGCGAATCTCGCGGTAGAGGGCCAGCGCGATTTCAGCGGTAGTGCGGGAGCGGTCGGCGAAATGCCAGCCGGCTTCGGTGAGGTCGGCGCCCATCGAGGATCCCCAGCGGCCCAGCAGATCAAAACTGGTGTAGTCGTGCTTGATCAGCTCGAAACCCCAGGAAGCCATGCGGCCGATGTCCTCGCGGACGGTTTCGAGCGTCTCGGGCAGGCTCGGATCGAGCGTCGCGTCGCGGGCGCTGCCACGGGGCCGGAGGCGGGCGGCCGGAGGAACCTCGGCGGTGGTGTACAGGGGGCGCAGCCAGATCCCAGGACGGACGCCCTGACGTTTCATGACCGCGGCGAGCTCCGCCATATCGGGGAAGCCGGCATTGCCGCGCTCCCAGGGGCCGGCGGTGTTGGTCGGCGACCAGCCGTCATCGATCACCATAAAGGGCCGGTTTGGCCCGGATGGAGCGAGTTCCGCCATCAGGCCGGCATCGCGCTCGATGGCCGCGGCTGAGCAGTTGCGGCCGTAGGCGTAATACCAGTTGTTGCCTCCGTAAACGGGCGCGGAGGGGAGGCGCGGCTGAGCGCAGAGCTGGCGGCAGAAGCGCCGCGCGGATTGGAAAGCGCTCTCGTCTGCAGCGCCGCGGCGGACTCGCACGACGGCGGCTTCCAGCGTGCGGGGACCTAGGCGAACGGCCGAGCCTCCATTGAGCAGGTCGAGCCAAAGGGAGATTCCGGCCGGGTCGGCCTGCCAGAAGGCGAAGCACGAAGCCCCCGTGGCGACGCCGTAACCGTGCGTGGCGCGGCCGTCGAAGGCCAGGAAACACCATGGCAGGATGCGCTCGCCGACCACGCCGCGCCATTCGAGATCCCCGTAGCTGCGCTCCCACTGATCATTGAGGATGCGCCAGCGCTCCGGCACAGCGGCCCGCCAGCGGAGATGCAGGCGGAGCAGCGGGACCTCCGGCGCCTCGATGCGGATAGGCATGCCGTTGGCGGCCGGGTCGGTTTGGACGGAGATGCCGGCGCTGTTCCATCGGCGGCCTTCGCGGGCGAGTGGAAGTGGGCCGCTTTCGAGGAAGGCGATGGCGAGGTTGGGCAGCCGCAGGATATCGACATAGCCGTCCGCAGCACGCGGGGTTTGCGGGGCAACGGCAGCGGGCAGGCCGGTCGAGAGAGCCAATGCCTCGCGACGGGAGAGGTTGTGCGGGTTCACGAATCCATTGTGCCAGGGGACGCGGCGGGCGTTGCAGGGCGGGGCTCGCAAGCGCGGTTCCCCCGCTGCCGGTTAAACGCCGATAATAACGGGCTGGCAAGGTCAGACGAGGATCACGCTACGAGGATCGGCCCGCACCATCGCCGGACCAGCGTTTCGTCGATAGTTCAGGTGTTACACTTTTTCTGATATGGCGACATGGCAGGGCATCACGGTGCTCGGGCGGATTGCCGGTTTACTGGCCCTACTGGCGGCAATACCAGCGCCACGCACGGCAGCGGCCATGCAGGCGGGGGTGGCGAGCATCGATATCACGCCCAAGGAACCGATCTGGCTGGGCGGATTCGCGGCCAGAACGAAGCCATCGCAAGGTATCCGGCAACACATCTTCGCGAAAGCCCTGGCATTGCGGGATGAGAGCGGCGCGACGGCGGTCCTGGTGACGGCGGATCTGCTCGGTTTCACGGGGGAGTTGACCTCGGCGGTAGCGGTTCGGGCAGAACGGAAGTTTCAAATACCGCGGCGCATGCTGATCTTCAATTCCTCTCATACGCACAGCGCCCCGGTGATTGGGAATGCGCTGGCTCCGGCGTATCCGCTGACCGAAGCGGACCGGAAGGTAATTCAAAGGTATCGAGTGGCGCTCGAAGACCAGATTGTGCAGTTGATTGGGAGCGCGATCGGGGACTTGAGCCCGGCGCAATTGAGTTTCGCGCAGGGACTGGCGGGAGTAGCGGTGAACCGCAGACGCGCCGGGAACCCGGAGTATCCGGATGTGATCGACCCCGATGTGCCGGTGCTGACAGTGCGCGGCGAGAATGGGGCGCTTCGGGCGGTGGTGTTTGGCTACGCCTGCCACAACACGACCTTGGACGACTACCTGGTGAGTGGGGATTGGGCCGGTTATGCGGAGGCAGGTCTCGAAGCCAGGTTTCCGGTAGCGGTTGCCTTATTCGTGCAGGGGTGCGGGGCGGACGCAAACCCGCTGCCACGGCACTCGGAAGAACTGGCGAAGCTCTACGGGAAGGTGATCACCGACGCGGTCGCAGAAGTGGTGGGCGGCAAGGCGGCAACAGTGGATGGGCCGATTCAGGCGGCATACCAGGAAGTGAATCTGCCGTTGGAGAAGCCACCCTCCCGCGAAGAATTCGAGCGGCGTACAACCACGGGCAGCGAAATGGAACGGCGGCATGCCCGCATGATGCTGGAGTTGATGGCGAAGGGTTCCCTGCCGGCTGCGCATATGTGGCAGGCACAGGGCTGGAGGATCGGAAAGAGTTTCACGTTTCTGGCGCTGGGCGGCGAAGTGGTGGCGGATTATGCGCTCCGCTTCAAGCGGGAGTACGGTTTCCGCAATTTGTGGGTCGCCGGGTATTCGAACGACGTGTTCGCGTACATTCCCTCGCACCGGGTTTGGCAGGAGGGAGGATATGAGGGCGGCGACGCGATGATTCCCTACGGGTTGCCGGCGCGATTCGAATCCTCGGTGGAAGATCTGGTGGTGGAGGCGGTCCACGGTTTGATGAAATCGCTGGCGCTACCCTAAGCAAGCTTGTGCTTGAAGTATCGCGAATCTGCCGGGCACTGTTACTGAATGCGGCCGCAGCAATGGTCAGAACCCGCGTAATATACAGTTCAGTTTGCGGATGCTCTGGTAGCGGGTCCGCGTGTCCAGGGGTCCCGCGCATCAGTGAGCGAGGTATTCTACTCTAAACTCGAAACTCGGGTTGGCGAAAGGAACGGGATTCAAATGAAGCCCTCCTTCTCTCGAAGGAACTTTCTGGTGGGCGCCCCTCTGGCGGCTACCGCCCTGGCAGCCGATACCCCCGCGGGCACCGGCGGCAAACCGGCCATTCTCGGCGGCCCTAAAGCTTTCACCGGCGCTTTTCCCGGCTGGCCTGTTTACGATCAGACCGAGGAACGGGCGCTCGCTGATACCCTGCACAGCGGGAAATGGTATCGCGGCAGCGGGCAGATGGTAACCAAGTTCGAACAGGCCTATGCGCAGTTGACCGGGGCCAAGTTATGCCTGGCCACGGCCAACGGAACCAGCGCGCTGTTCACCTGCCTCAACGCGCTCGGAGTCGAACCCGGCGACGAAGTGGTGGTCCCGCCGTACACCTTCGTCGCCACCATCAACGTGGTACTGCGCCAGCACGCGCTTCCGGTGTTCGTGGACACGGATCTGGAGACCTTCCAGATGGATGCGCGCAAGGTGGAAGCCGCCATTTCGCCGCAGACCAGGGCCATCATGCCGGTTCACCTGGGCGGCAGCGCCTGCGATCTGGACGCCCTGCTTCCCATCGCCGCCAAGCATGGCATTCCCCTGATCGAAGATGCCTGCCAGGCCCACCTGGCGGAGTGGAAGGGGCGCAAAGTGGGCACCTACGGACAGGCGGGTTGCTTCAGCTTCCAGGCGTCCAAGAATCTGAACTCCGGCGAGGGTGGCGCCATCCTCTCGAACGACGAAGACCTCCGCGAGCGCTGCTATGCCTTCCACAACAACGGCAGCGGGCTAAAGTACATCGGCACCAGCTTCACCTACAACTCCAGCGGAGCCAACCTGCGCATGACGGAGTTTCAGGGCGCCCTGCTCATGGCGCAAATGACCCGCATCGAGGCCCAGGCCAGGACCAGAACCGAAAACGCGCGTTACCTGACCTCGTTGCTGAACGACATTCCGGGCATCGCGCCGGCTCGCATGTACGATGGCTGCACCCGCAACGCCTACCATCTTTATATGTTCCGCTACGACAAGACGCGATTCGCCAACCTTCCGCGATCCGTCTTCCTGAAGGCGCTGGAGGCCGAGGGGATTCCGGCGGCCAGCGGTTATACGCCGTTGAACACGCAGCCGTTCCTCAAGAATGTGCTCGCTTCCCGCGGCTACCAGCGGCTCTTCCCGGAGAAGGTTCTGGCGGAATGGCGGGAGCGCACCCGTTGCCCGGTGAACGACCGCCTCTGCGAAGAAGCCGTCTGGTTCACCCAGACCATGCTGCTGGCGCCGCGCAGCGCCATGGACCAGATCGCCGAGGCCGTGCGCAAGATCCAGACGCATGCCGCAGAATTGGTGAAGGCGTGAACCTGCGCAGAGGGTTTCTGTCCGCGGCCCTGCTGGCCGCGGTTCTGGTATCGGCGGCCTGCACCGAAGCCGTTCCCGCCCGATTGCAGGCGGATATCATCAACTCCGGCTTCTCCGAAGCGCACGACACCTACAACGGAGTCTCCTGCGCGAGCGACGGCCGCATCTACTACGTGCTCTCCAGTGAAAAGGCCGACGTCGCGGCGCAGATGTACTCCTACGACCCCGGCAGCAAGGCCGTCAAACACCTTGGCGACCTCACCCAGGCCTGCGGCGAACAGGGCCTGAACGCGATCTCCCAGGGCAAGAGCCATGTGCGCTTTGTGGAATCCGATGGCAAACTGTACTTCGCCACCCACATCGGCTTCTACTCCATCGTCGATGGAATGGAGAAGCCGGGGATCCCACCCGCAGGGATGAAGCCGTACCCCGGCGGCCACTTCCTGGCCTACGACATGTCCACCGGAAAGTACGAGAGCCTGGGCATCGCGCCGGGCAACGAGGGCATCATCGCCTTCGCCATGGACACCCAGCGCAAACGCCTGTACGGCCTCACCTGGCCCACCGGCCGCTTCATCCGTTACGACATTCCCAAACGCGAGCTCAAAGACCTCGGGCCGGTCTCCGAACAGGGGGAGAACGGCAAGGGTCCCACCTTCCGCACCATCTGCCGCTCGCTGACGGTGGACCCCACCGACGGTGCGGTGTACTTCACCACTTCCGACGGCGCGATCCACCAGTACCACTACGATTCCGAAGCCATCGACACCGTCCGCACCGACGATCTCAAGAAGGACTACTTCGGCCTTTACGACCCCTCCAGCGCCGGCCACATGGGCTACAACTGGCGGCAGACGTTCTGGTATGCCCCCGGCCAGGCGATCTACGGCGTGCACGGCAATTCCGGATACCTGTTCCGGTTCGCTCCCGCCGCGGGACAGGTCGAAGTGCTCGGCCGCATCACCTCCGAGGCCTCGCAGCGCAGCGGCATGTTCGACCAGTTCAGCTACGGCTATTTGGGCTTCACGTTGGGACCAGACAACCAAACGATCTACTATTTGACCGGCGGCCCGGTTTACCAGAACGGTCACCGCGTGCGCGGCAAGGAATCCACCGCCAAGGGTGAATCGAAGGGACTCGAAGACCTTCACCTGATCACCTGGCACATCCCCACCAGCCGCTATATCGATCACGGCCCGATTTTCTTCGCGAACGGACAGCGGCCAAACTACGTGAATTCCATCGCCGTGGGCAAGGACGGCGCCATCTACGCTCTTTCCCGCATCTCCGAAGATCCCCACGCGATCACCGATCTGGTCCGGATTCCACAGGTGCCCATTCTATGAGGAGTTGCATGATACGACTCACCGCGAAGAAGCGTGGCCGCTGGTGGCCGTCCGTACTGTCCGTATCGAACTTCCGCGGAATTGTAGAGGACACGTCGCGACGATTTCATGGCAGGGCTCGTCCCCACGATAAGTTGCGCCCGCACAAGCACGAGTACTTGCCCCCTATTGCCTGACGACTACGGTTTGGTTCAGATCTCGGGCAGTGGCGGGCCAGGTGAGCTTTTTCCCCGTGGCGGTTTCCACCTGGATGTAGTATTCGATGTCGGTCTGGACTGGCGGGAGGCTCAGCGTGTAGACCGCGCGGGCAACGTGTTTGCCCCCGGCCTGCCGGAAACTCTTCTCACCAAGCGGGCGCCAGAACGCAGATGCTGTCTTGATTGGTTGCTTGTCGATGGCGATCACTTTGATATTCAGGGACTCGCCTTTTCCCGCCAGGCCACGGACGGCGGGCACAATGATGCGGGCGGGGCCGGAGTACATCTTCGTGGGCTCTACGGATTCCGGCAGGGGCTTGCCGAGCGCCTTGGCGATGGCGTCGTCATGGGCTCCGAGGAAATTCAGAGTTCCGCGATTGTGCTGTTCGAGATTGGCAAGCGTACCGAGTTCGCCGGGCGTGCCGACGGCGGCGATCTGGAAAGCGATCATCCGCTCCCACGCGCGCGCGAGCGAGATGCGGATAGACAGCGCCAGCGCAAAGTCCTTCGCGGCGACGGCTCTGTCGAGCTCTCCGCGGAGACAGCCGGCTTCAGCGAGAGCGGCCATGTAACGGTAAGTGTTCAGCCAGTAGTCGAAGCGCTCGAGATTGCCGGGACCTTCGACCTTCGGGCGTAGCGCGGCGAGTTCGTCCACGAAGGCATACCGCTTCTGCACCTCACTCCAAGGTGCGGATTCGGCCTTGATGCCGCCAGGCCCTTTCAGCCAAGTGGTGGGTTCCGACAGGTTGACCCCGTCGATGCGGGTGAGGATGCGGCCAGCCGGTTGCGCCATGGAAGCGCCGAAGTTGGCGCCGGCGAAGTCGAGATAGAACTCATCCACGGGCATGGCGCGGTTGCGGAGCGGATTCGCGTTCGGGCCGGCCGCACCGCCCGCGGGTCTGGAAGCGGCGGGTTCCGGAGGCTGCGACGGGATGGCGCTGGTATCGAAATCGCGGGGAACCCAGGACTGGTCCCAGGCTGCGGCAGCCAGCGCGGCGATGTTTCCGGCAAGGATTTTGGTGCGCCAGTGGATGCCAAGGAGTCCGGTGCAGCCGAGGCGGCGGGCGTCGACAGCATCGTAACGCATGCGGCCGGCCCAGGGTTGCGGGGCGGCCAGGTTCGGATCGTTTTCCAGCCACGGAATCACCCACTTGGGCCGGCCATGGATGTTGGCGAAGCCGGGCTCGTCGGGAGCGTGGCCCACTTGGCGGTTGATGCAACTCAGGGGGACGTTTTTGGGAAGGAAGCGGTCGAGCGCCGCGCGGTCGTTCTGCGGACCGAGAACCCAGCCCGAGGTCGCGAGGGTGAAGGGCTTGCCGATGTTCTGGAGCGCGTCGAGGGCCGCCTGCAAGTCCTTGACAGTGGCGTCGAACTGCTCGGGCTTGTTCCCGCCCCACGTCCAGTCTTCGGGGGTCCAGAGCCAGTAGTAATCGACGGGATAGAGCGCAGCGATGCGGCGGAAGATCCCCTCGTAGAGTTCTCGCGCGACGGCGGGGTCCTGGGGGTCTTTGCCTTGCGCTTTCAAGCGCTCCTGAACGAGTTTCGGAATGGTGAGCGGCGTCTCTGTGCCGATGCAGGTCTTGACGCCGAGCGCTTTGGCCTCGGCGAAAGCGGCACGGAGCATCTCGCCGGCCCGGTTGAACAGCTTGTTCGAATCCTCGGGAGTAGCGGGAGACGGCATCATGCCTTTCATAACCGCCGGCCCGAAGTCGTCGGATTCGAACAGCAGATTCGCGCCGCCGGAGAACTCGGAGGTCTTCATGGCGGAGTAGCCCCACATGCCTTGTCGCGCGGTGTTGGCCCACTGGGAGGGGTAGGAGAACGCGGCGCCGCCGCGCTCGCCGAGGTCGCCGGGCTGGCCGATCCAGACGCCGGGTTCGGGTCCGACTCCGCCTTCGGGGTAACTGTGGAGGCCCAGGAAGTTCATGCGCAGCTTCGGAAGTTGGGCGATGTAGGCGAGGTAGTCATCGCGGTCCCACCAGTCGGGGCCTTCGGGGAAGTCGTGGAAGGGCTGGATGCCGCGGGTGTCGAAAAGAGGCTTGCCTTTCTCGTTGAGCTGGGGAATCGCAGGCGGGATTCTCCGATCCGGGATGACGTTGCCGTGGAGGTAGAAGCGGACTCCGAGGTGCTCGGCGAAGCGGTAGGCTGCGTAGAGGGTTCCGGTATCGCCGCCTCCAAGCAGATAAGCCGTGCGTCCGTTCGTTTGGAGGACGTATTCGTCAGGAGCGAGGCCGCGGGTTGGGTCTTTGCGTACGACGATAACGTCGCCGGTGACAGGCTTCTCGCTGTTCGCGATCGTCAGGAGCTGTCCCGTGCGCAGGTAGAAGTAGCGGCGCACCTCACGGGCGGCGAGGGTTTCGATGGCGGAGGGCTTGGCCGGGGAAACGATCCGGATCTGGGCGAGGGCCGCGACGGGCAGAAGGAGGAGGGCGAGCGGCTTGCTCATCTTCGCGCAGCGGCGCTCCTTACACCTCCAGCTTCCAGGGGGAGCGGTAGTGGATTTTCGTGAACGGGTGCGCCTCGGCCTGTTTTACCTTCAGGGTCTTCTCGTCGAGATCCACGCGCGTCTTGGCGCGCATCGAGACGTTCGCCAGGATGCAGGACGCCGAGGAGCGTACCAGGTACTCGATCTCGGCGACCGGCGTGGCGCGCGTCTTGACGCACTCCAGGAAGTTCTTCCAGTGGTCGCTGATCTGCGGCGGGGTTCCAGGCGGGTTCCGCGGCGCTCGGTATTCGACCGCCTCCACCTTGGAGGCGCGGCCGGAAGGCGCCAGCCAGCAGCCGGCGCGCGTCAGCACCACGTAGGCCTCCGTGCCCATGATGGCGGTCGCGCCGCCCTGGCCGAGCAGCGGAACCGCGCAACTCTGGCGCAACTCGTAATTCATCATGAACTTGGGATACTGGAACGCAGCCGACATGGTGTCGGCGGTCTCCATGTTGTCCTGCACCCAGAACCGGCCGCCCAGCGCGGTGACGGACTGGACCACCGGCTCGCCCAGGAACTGGTGAATCGGGTCGATGTAGTGGATGCCCCAGTCGGTCATGTCGCCGCCGGCGTAATCCCAGAAATAGCGGAACGTGGGGAATTGCTTGCCGTCCACGCCCCAGCGGTTCTGGTTGAAGGGAACCTTGGGGGCCGGGCCGAGCCACATATCCCAATCCAGGCCAGCCGGGGGCTGGGCATCGGGCGGCTTGCCCTTACCCGCCCTGTTGGCCAGGCCGGTCGCCCAGGTCTTGCACCAAGTGATCTCCCCGAGCAGCCCCTTGTCGATGTATTCCTTGGCCTTCAGGAACGTAGGCATGCTGCGCTGCATGTTGCCGCCCTGGACAACCCGCTTGTACTTGCGGGCGGCCGCAATCATCTTGGGGCCTTCATCCAGGCGCGTAAAGGCGGGCTTCTCCACATAAACGTCCTTGCCGGCCTTGCAGCCCTCCACCGTCATATAGGCGTGCCAATGATCCGGAGTGCTGACGCACAGTGCGTCGATGGACTTGTCGGCAATCACCTGGCGGAAGTCCTTGACGATCTTCGCGTCGGACCCGTACTTGGCGCGCACAGCGGCGGCGGCCTTCTCCAGCGCCGGCTGGTAGCAGTCGCAGAGGGCCACTACCTGGGCGTTCTCGGCCAGCAGCGCATTGCCGAGGTTACTCGTGCCCTGCATACCCAGGCCGATGAATCCAAGGGCGATCTTGTCATTGGCGCCCCTGATCTGCCCGGTGAACAGGGAACTGGTGAGCGCGGCGCCCGCGCTCGCAAGAAACTTCCTGCGATCTGTCTCCATGGGAGTTATCCTACCATTCTGGTATCCCAAGCACTCGGAATCTTTTCCCACAACTTCCGCGTCTGCGGCGATGACATTCCGGTAGACCGCCACTTCTTCAGGAGAGGCCATGCCCCGCCATGCCCCGCAGGAGGATGTGGCCCTTGCGTCGGAACTCAGATGCCTGCTCTATCCTGACACTGCCGACACTGCCCGGTTCCCGCGCAATTGGGGACGAGAAGTGTCTGAAAGGTTTTGGTGGACCTGGCTAAAGAGCAGGTTTCACAGTTGCGGGAAGCTCTCAATCGGCAAGAGCGGCTTCGCCAGGAGTCTGATGACAGACTTGAGAGCTTGCGGCCGGTCGGGCCCCTCTTCGGCCGGTCGCCCCACTCCTCCAGGTAACGGAGTGGCCTCGTAGTACTGGAAAGTACCGGTACTTTTCCTGGATCTCCTCTCGTGTTTCCCTCTTGACAGGCGCTGGTGCTAAGACGCACCATAGCTTAAGTCCCCCAGCGTATCGGATGAAGGGGGCTTTCCCTCCGCCAAGCGGTGGGTCGCGTGTGAGGAGACACATTAACCACTATGAAACGGAAAGTGCTGTTTTTATCGCTTTGCTTCGCGCTCGCAGCCGGCAGTTCCTGGGCGGGTGTTGTCGGTTCAACGAATCCAGCGGATTTCCCCGACACGGTTGACTGGTGCGCAGTGTTCGGCTGCCTGAACGACTACACCCAGTATCCCACCCCGCAGTCCTGGACGTTGGCTGGCGGCCAGACCGGAGAGGTCGGTCTTGTCAATACACAGCAGGGCTTCTATAACCTGCAGCAGGGCGTCACCTGGGGCGGCAACTTCGCCACGGGAATGGGCTTGGTTTACAACGGCGCTAACTTTGGCAATACCCCTACTGACATTGCCGTTACCTTCGATCAGGCCGAAAATGGAGTCGGCGCCTATATCCAGGCGAACTACATCGGCTCGTTCGAGGCGACCATTACGCTGTATGACATCAATTACCAGCCCCTGGGTAGTTACACCATCCCCGGTACTTCCGACCGCAACCCAGGCACCGCGTTGTTTATCGGCGCGTTTGGCCCGATCGGCTCGGTTTGGGCTGCGCAGTTTGACGCCACTGGCATCGGCCCCAACGAGCCGGATTTTGCCATCGGGACGCTAGGGTTGGCCACGGTTCCCGAACCGGGTTCGTTGCTTCTTATGGGTTCGGCTTTGCTTGGGCTGGCGGGGTTCATTCGCCGCCGCGGTAGCCTGAAATCTTCGGAGGTCAAGTAAATGAAATCGGAAAATCTACGCAAACTGTTTCTGGTTGCGGCGGCCCTGTTGGTGGTTTGTCAACTGGGCTGGGCGCAATCCGCGGCCATTCCTCCCGACAATACCCTGGCAGCCAAGGCAGTGGCTGCGGTTCAAGCCTCGGGTACAGCGGTGCCGGTGGTCCCCGTTGCGACTGTCGCAGCTAAGGCAGCGGCCCGTCCCGTCGTCTGGCTGAGCCACAGCTTGGGCGCTAATCCGAAGATTGTGAGCGGCGAGCCCTGGTTCTGCGATTACAACACCGGCTACTTCATAGCCTTCTGTCCCGCCGGCCTGCAAAGCGCTTACAACGTGAAGCAGATTGCAGGCGCCAACGGCGGCGCAGGCATGATCATCGCGATTGTCGATGCCTTTGCCTACCCGCTCGCCGAGGCCAACCTGGCCCAGTTCGACGCCGATATGGGCCTCCCGGCCTGCACTACGGGGAATGGCTGTTTCACCTCAATCGCCCTGGGCACGGGCTCTGCCAACGGCACCGGTTGGGACCTGGAATCCATGCTCGACCTGGAGTACGCGCATGCCATGGCGCCCAACGCGAAGCTAGTCTACGTTCAGGCCATCGACAACAGCTATGACAACATGGGCGCGGCTGAAGGGATTGCGGCCGCCAGCGCCGACATCGTTTCCAACAGTTGGAGCGGTGCAGAGTACACCTACTACGATTTCTACTGGAATCTCGGCAAGCCTCTGCTTTTCGCTTCGGGCGATGACAGCAGTTGGCCCGTCCAGGAATTCGTGGGTTATCCCTGCTCGGCGCTCACCGTGACGTGCGTAGGCGGAACCTCGCTATACACCAACAGCGCTTTGAAGAGAACTTCGGAAGTGGGCTGGAGCGGCAGCGGCGGCGGCTGCAGCGGTGCTGAGGCGATTCCTGCCTGGCAGGGGAGAAACGGCTCCGGTGTGTGCTCGCCATGGCGCGCCTCGCCTGACATCGCGGCCATCGCGGATCCCAGCACCCAAGTGGCCGTCTATATCAACAACCCATTTTGGCTCCCCGGCTACTACGGCGTGGGAGGAACCAGCGTCGCGACGCCCGTGTCCGCCGGCCTTTTTGCGGACATCGATGCCGCCCGCGTCAGCTTCGGCAAGGCCAAGTTCACCTTCTTGAACTCGAGCATCTATAACGCGGCTGCGTCTAACTACCTCTACTTCTTCTACGATGTAACAGGTGGCAACAACGGCTACCCCGCCGGACCGCAGTTCGATCTGGTCACCGGACTCGGCGTCTCCGCCGGGCCTGCGATGGCCAACCGGTTCTTCGGGCTGATCCCCTAGATTAGGAAGCGAGTAATGGCCGATCCGACTTGCGTCGGGTCGGCCATTTTCATTTCAAGCCATCCCCTGGAGGCCGCCTGTCCGACCAGCGGGTTCCTTCACTGGCGCCCATCTTCGAAGAACCTCGAACAAAGCTTCCATCCCCACGGGCTTGGCGATAAAGTCGTCCATGCCCGCCTCCAGGCAGCGCTCGCGGCAGCCCGCCATGGCATCGGCCGTCATGGCAATAATAGCCACGTGCCGGCCCGGCCCTTCCCGGCGCCGGATCTCCCGGGTGGCCTCGTACCCGTCCATTTCGGGCATCTGGCAGTCCATGAAAACCAGATCGTAGGGCAGCAGTTCGAACATTCTCACCGTCTCGCGGCCGTTGGCCGCCACGTCCGCGCGCAGCCCGAGCCTCTCCAGCATCCGTACGGCTACCTTCTGGTTGACGCCATTGTCCTCGGCCACCAGCACCCGAATCGGCCAGCCCGCTGACCCTCCGGCCAAGGCGGACTTCATGCCCGCGATCCGGCTGGCGGGCCTGGCGGGGTCGGCCAGCGCCACGTGCAGTTTCTTGGACCAGGCGGTGGCCAGCGTGTTCCACAGTTGCGATTGGCGCACCGGTTTGGACAGGCAGGCATCGATGTCGGCGCCTTCGGTGTGTCTCACGGCGTCCCAGTATCCAACCGAGGTCAGCATCACCAGCACCGTGCCCCGGATGGCGGGGTCCGACTTGATCGCTCTGGCCAGGGTGGGTCCGTCCATGGCCGGCATTTGATAGTCGAGGATGGCGAAGTGGTAGGGATCGCCGCTTTGCCGGGCCGCCCGGAGGGCCTCCAGAGCCTGCTCGCCGGAATCGAAGCTTCCGTTGCGCATGCCCCAGCTTGCGATCTGTTCATGCAGCACGCGCCGGTTCACTTCGTTGTCGTCCACGATGAGCACGCGCAAGTCTCTCAGGTCGGCCACCGGAACGGGGGCCGTGTGAGGCTGGGCATCCAGGGTCAAGGGGAGGGTGAACCAGAAGATGGAACCTTCGCCGGGATGGCTATCCACGCCGATGGAGCCTCCCATCAACTCGACCAGTTGTTTGGAAATGGCCAAACCCAGCCCGGTGCCGCCGTATTTGCGGGTGGTGGAGGCATCCACCTGGCTGAACTTCTCGAAGAGCAGATCGAGCTTCTCTTGGGGAATGCCGGGGCCGTTGTCCCGGACGGAGACGCGCAGGCGGGCCTGTCGGACTTCCCGGCCCTGGCATTCGACGGTGATCAGCACGCAGCCGCCGGAAGAGAACTTGACGGCATTGCCGACCAGGTTGGTGACCACCTGGCGGATTCTGCCGGCATCGCCGATGAAGTGGCGGGGGACGGCGGAGGGGTATTCCAGCACGAGGTCGAGCTTACGCTCCTCCGCCTTGGGAGCCAGCATTTCGTCGACTTCTTCGATCGCCAGCCGGAGGTCGAAGGGAGAAGGCTCGATGACCAGCTTGCCGGCCTCGATTTTGGAGAAATCCAGAATGTCGTTGATGACGGTGAGCAAGGCTTCCCCGGAGCTGCGGACCATCTCGGTGTATTCGCGTTGCTCGGCAGTGAGGCCGGTGTCGAGCAGCAGACCGGTCATGCCGATGACGCCGTTCATGGGGGTGCGGATTTCGTGGCTCATGTTGGCCAGGAACTCGCCCTTGGAACGGTTAGCGGCTTCCGCCGCCTCCTTGGCCTGCCGCAATTGACGGAAATGCGCCACGGTTAGCAGCATCAGGCCGATAATCGTTGCCAGGCCCAGCCCCGCGATGACCATGAAGCCCGTCTGCGCGTACCATGGAGACAACACCACAAACTCGAACGAGGCCGGTGTGGGATCGATGTTCAAATTGCGGTCCATCGCGCGAGCTTCGAAACGATGCCGTCCCGGCGGCAGGCGCTTGTAGGAAGTGAAGGTGCTAGGCCCAAACCGGCTCCAAGCGCCGCTATCCAGACGGTAAGAGAACAGGAGACGGTCCGGCGAAGTAAACTTCCACTTGTCGATGCCGGAAAACACCAGCCTTACCTCGCCGCCGGGAGGTGTTTCTCGAAGGTTCTTCTCTTCGGGGATGACGGTCCTGGGCGGGTCCCGGTCGGCTTCCGGAGGATACAGGCTGAGTCCATTCGTAGTCCCCGCCCAGATGCGTCCGCGGCTGTCCTCGAAGACATTGTACGAGGCCGTTGACGGGAGCCCATCCTCGGTGGTGTTGGCGGCCCACACCCCGTTCCGGAACCGATGGACACCCGTGCCTGATGCCACCCACAGCGTCCCATCGCGGCTTTGCATGATATGCCGGACCCGGTCCAGGGCCGCGGCAACCAGAGTCCAGGACTTCCCGTCGAATTCCAGCAGGTTATCCCTGCCGCCGGCGAGCACCCATCCATTGGGGAGCTCGTGGATGGCAAAGCCGCCGCTTCCGGTGTATCCCTCTTTCGGACCAAACGAAGTGAACTTGCCGGCCCGATAGACTCCGAGTCCTCCGACTCCACCAATCCAGACATCTCCGCTCCGGGTCTCATAAAGGCAGCGCGTGGTGTCGATCCCCCATTCCGGCTGAAGTTCCGTTACCAAGCGAAATGTCTCGCCGTCGAAAATCTCCAGTGTCGACCTGCGGGTATTGTTGCGGTCGAAGGTAAAGATCCAGAACGTGCCGTCCCGGCGGGGCGAGATCCAGGAAATATGCCGTCCGCTGGGATGGCTCAGTTCTTCAAACTTCTCCCGCTGCGGGTCGAACACCAGAAGACCTGGCCGATTGTTAACGAGAAAAGCCAGCCGTCCATCCGGCAGAGGCCAGAAACTCCCTGTCATATAGGCGTCGGCCGTGTCGCCTGGAGGGAACGGGTAGATCTTCCACTGATCCTTGTCGAGCCGGGCCAGCGCTGTGGTGGAAACAAACCATATTCGTCCCTGCTTGTCTTCGGTGATGCCAGACACGAGTTCTTCGATACCGGAGGCTGCTTCAGGGGTCCTCCAAAGCGTGGGCGCATACCGTGCGAGGCCTTGCGAAGTGGCAAGCCAGAACCCTTCCCCCGCCCGCGCCACCTCGAAGGGCATGCCCGAGAGAGTTTCCTCTTTCTTCAGGGGCTCCTTCCGCCCGCCGGCAAGCCGGAACAAAGTGTTCCCCTCTTGCATCCACAAGAGGCCCTCGGAGTCTCGCCATCCCCTCAACGGCCCGCTGACCCCGGCGATGATCGTCCGCCACCGGCCCTTGTTCAGCTCCAGCAGCGCGCTCTTGCCGTCCCGCACCGAGGAAGCGGTGACCAACAGTTCTCCGTTTTCTCCCTCGGAGGGTTGACTCAGACCTTTAACGTTCAGACCGGCGACGGAATCTTCGCGCCACGTCCGGACACCCCCATTGGCTGCGCTGCCTGGGCCGAGTTTGGCGATCCCATAGTCGCCGGTGATCCATACACCGCCATCTCGCGCGGGAACGGCATCTTCAAAGCTCCCGAGTTTGGTGTCGGCTGCTTTCTTGAGCAGTGTGGATGCGTGGGCGGCTGCGTTGTACTCGATGATGTGGTCCTGAAAAGCCAGGAGTACCCGATCGCGATCCACAGGGACCAGATGGACCGATGCCCTTCGCCCCGCTGGCAACTCCGATACTTCGGGTGGTGTGGCCAGGATCCACTGCCGATCCCTGTATTGCCGCAAACCTCCGGGGTCGAGGGCCCACACTGCTCCATCCGGGGCTACCCGCAGAATGCCGTACTGGATCGGGGCAGGAATGCTCACGACGCCGTATCCATTCAGAACGCTGACCGTACCCACGGCGCCATGCCTGGCCCAGACTTCCCCCTGCGGATCAACGCCAATCGAAACGGTGTAGGACTCCTTCAGCCCATCCGAAACCTGCCAGAAGCGCCACGACGGCGGACTCTGGGCAAAGGCGTACTCTGCCGCCATGAGGGACAGCGCTAAGGCAGCGAACACGGAACAGCGAACTCTCTCACCCTTTGTGGCCGCCATGGTATGTCTTGATGCTCTGATCAGGCTGGCGCCGGTTCCTTCACCGGCGCCCATCTTCGAAGAACCTCGAACAAAGCTTCCATCCCCACGGGCTTGGCGATAAAGTCGTCCATGCCCGCCTCCAGGCAGCGCTCGCGGCAGCCCGCCATGGCATCGGCCGTCATGGCAATAATAGCCACGTGCCGGCCCGGCCCTTCCCGGCGCCGGATCTCCCGGGTGGCCTCGTACCCGTCCATTTCGGGCATCTGGCAGTCCATGAAAACCAGATCGTAGGGCAGCAGTTCGAACATTCTCACCGTCTCGCGGCCGTTGGCCGCCACGTCCGCGCGCAGCCCGAGCCTCTCCAGCATCCGTACGGCTACCTTCTGGTTGACGCCATTGTCCTCGGCCACCAGCACCCGAATCGGCCAGCCCGCTGACCCTCCGGCCAAGGCGGACTTCATGCCCGCGATCCGGCTGGCGGGCCTGGCGGGGTCGGCCAGCGCCACGTGCAGTTTCTTGGACCAGGCGGTGGCCAGCGTGTTCCACAGTTGCGATTGGCGCACCGGTTTGGACAGGCAGGCATCGATGTCGGCGCCTTCGGTGTGTCTCACGGCGTCCCAGTATCCAACCGAAGTCAGCATCACCAGCACCGTGCCCCGAATGGCGGGGTCCGACTTGATCGCCCTGGCCAGGGTGGGTCCGTCCATGGCTGGCATTTGATAGTCGAGGATGGCGAAGTGGTAGGGATCGCCGCTTTGCTGGGCCGCCCGGAGGGCCTCCAGAGCCTGCTCGCCGGAATCGAAGCTTCCGTTGCGCATGCCCCAGCTTGCGATCTGTTCATGCAGCACGCGCCGGTTCACTTCGTTGTCGTCCACGATGAGCACGCGCAAGTCTCTCAGGTCAGCCAGCGGAAGGGGGGCCGCGTGGGGCTGGGCATCCAAGGTCAAGGGGAGGGTGAACCAGAAGGTGGAGCCTTCGCCGGGACGGCTCTCCACGCCGATGGAGCCTCCCATCAACTCGACCAGTTGTTTGGAAATGGCCAAACCCAGCCCGGTGCCGCCGTATTTGCGGGTGGCGGAGGCATCCACCTGGCTGAACTTCTCGAAGAGCAGATCAAGCTTCTCTTGGGGAATGCCGGGGCCGTTGTCCCGGACGGAGACGCGCAGGCGGGCCTGTCGGACTTCCCGGCCCTGGCATTCGACGGTGATCAGCACGCAGCCGCCGGAAGAGAACTTGACGGCATTGCCGACCAGGTTGGTGACCACCTGGCGGATTCTGCCGGTATCGCCGATAAAGTGGCGGGGGACGGCGGAGGGGTATTCCAGCACGAGGTCGAGCTTACGCTCCTCCGCCTTGGGAGCCAGCATTTCGTTGACTTCTTCGATCGCCAGCCGGAGGTCGAAGGGAGAAGGCTCGATGACCAGCTTGCCGGCCTCGATTTTGGAGAAATCCAGAATGTCGTTGATGACGGTGAGCAAGGCTTCCCCGGAGCTGCGGACCATCTCGGTGTATTCGCGTTGCTCGGCAGTGAGGCCGGTGTCGAGCAGCAGACCGGTCATGCCGATGACGCCGTTCATGGGGGTGCGGATTTCGTGGCTCATGTTGGCCAGGAACTCGCCCTTGGAACGGTTAGCGGCTTTGGCGCCCTCCTCGGCGCGCCGCCGCTCCTGCACTTCCATGCGCAGCGCCGCGGTGCGCTCCTCCACGCGTTCGGCAAGTTGCTTTTCGTGCCGGCGCAATCCCCGCACCCGCCAATGATACACGCCCGCGCCGGTCATGGCGACGGTCACGGCGCACAACAGATAGAACCAGATGGTCT
Source organism: Bryobacterales bacterium (assembly GCA_963768385.1). Classification (GTDB taxonomy): domain Bacteria; phylum Acidobacteriota; class Terriglobia; order Bryobacterales; family Bryobacteraceae; genus Fen-178. The sequence continues at coordinate 73,832 of CAVYHQ010000004.1, read as the reverse complement.
GATGAAACCGCGGCGACAATGCAAACGCAAAGGAGGCGCCCGGCTCGCTCCAGATGCCACCGTTATTGCACGCCACCACGCGGAAGCGATAACGGCCGGGAGGCAGATTCGTATAGTACGCCACGCGACGGGCGCCGGCCTCCCTCCACTGGCGGTCAAACCCTTCCAGTATGAAACGGAAACGTACGCCCTCCGGAAAAAGGAAACTCAGAGCCGTGTAGTGAAACTCGAGGTGGCTTCCCGCTGGAATCCGGCTGCCGTCGTCGATGGCCGGCCGCTCATCCGCCGCCACGCGCTCGATCAGCACCGGCGGTGGCCGGAGATTGACGCTCATCCTGGATGGATCCACGGTCACCACGCCGCCGTAAGTCGGAAACCAAAGTGTCCCGTCACCGAGCTTGCACGCCGAGGGGTGATAGCCGAAATTGAAATCGCTGCTGCCCTGAATTCCATCCGCCGCTCCGAAGACGTCTACATGGAGCGTCTTCTTCCGCCCTTCGGCAACGGCATCGAGTTCCGCGCGGGAAACGCGAAGCAGTCCGCTGCGGCTGGTGACCCAGAAGCTACCAGAGTTGTCCTCGAGAATCTGGTACACCTCCGATTCCGGCAGGCCGCTGGCCTTCGTGTACGCCGTGATCTTGCCTCCCGAAATCCGGTTGATGCCGCCCTGAGTCAGAACCCACAGGTTGCGCTCCCCGTCTTCATACAGATCCACCACATTGGTGCCTGCCAGGCCCTCCGCTTTGGTGATGGGGGGCAGGAACCGCCCTCCCCGGAATTCCTGAAGGCCCGATCCCGTTCCCACCCATACGCTGCCGTCGGCGCGTTCTGTGATCGCCGAAACGAAGCCGGAGGCGGAGGCCAGCCCTTCTTCCTTCCCCAACACACTCACACGTCCGTGGCTGAAGCGCCTCAGTGCACTGGTGCTGCCGACCCATACCGTGCCGTCGCTCTGCAGGAAGATCGTCCGGATGGCGGCCGAAAGCTGCCATGTGCGGCGGGCCGCAGGGTCTGTCAGATCCGCCCCGCGAAACCAGTGCAGCACCCCGTCCTCGGATCCAGCCCACAGGTCGCCGTCGCGGTCGCGCAGCACCGGCCAGATCAGGTCGCTCGAAAAACCGTTCTTCGTGGTGTAATGAACCAGCTTGCCCGCGGCCGGAATTCTCGCCACCCCGTTGCCGGTTCCCAACCAGATATCTCCTTCGGCGTCCTGGTAGATGGAACGAACACTGTCGCTGGGCAGATCTTCGCGCATCGACCGCACCACGAACCGGTAATCCTTGAGCTGGTTCAGCCCGCCCCCGGCGGTTCCCAACCACAAGCTGCCTTCCTGTCCCTCATAAATGCACCGGATTACCTGGTTGGAAAGCCCCTCGCGCGTCTGATAGGACGTGAATTTGCCGTTCGATAACCGATTCACACCCCCGCCATCCGTCCCGATCCACAGGTTCCCGTCGCGATCTCTCTGGAGGGCGATAATGGCATTGTGGGTCAGGCCGTCGCGCTCGGTGTAATTCTGGAAATGCCCGTTGCGCAGCACGCTCAGGCCACCCGGACGGGTGCCCACCCAGAGTTCCTCATTGGGACCGCCTGCCAGTGCCCAGACCGGGTTGCCAGGCAGTCCATCCTTCACCGTGTAGGACGTTATCGAGCCATGCTCGATCTTCTTTAGACCGCTGTTCGTCCCAGCCCACACGGTTCCCGCGGGATACTCGAACAGACAATGCACACCCAACTGTCTGTTGCCGCCCCTGAAAACAATGCCGACCTTGCCACCTTCATACTTGGAGAGCCCCAGCTCGGTCCCGATCCACACCACGCCGGCCGAGTCGGCCCACAGCGCACGCACGGTGCGATCCGGCAACCCGGAAGCCGCAACCTGCTGGAACTTGCCGTCGCGATACCGGATTACTCCTTCACCCGAGGTGCCGATCCACAGCGCTCCGTCGCCGCCCGCCGCCAGCACCGTGATCCGGTCATCCATAAAGCCCGGCGCGTTGGCCACGGTGAACACGGTAAAGCCAACCCCATCGAATCGCGCCAAGCCGTTCGAGGTGGCCACCCAAAGGTACCCGTCCGGCGTCTGCGCGATGGCGCGGATGGAGTTGTGCGGCAAACCGTTGGCGGTGGTCCACACTTCATGTCCGTATTGAGTAATCGCCACCTTGGGATCGAGCCCCCAGGCAGGCGCGCCTATGGCGATCGTCAGAGCGAACAGAAACCAGCGCATATGGCCTTGCGGTCCTACTCTGTCTAAATCGTCCGAAATTGTGATTTTTGTAGGGGTGATTCATGGTGTTTTTGCCTTGGTGCCGGTATTTGGGCACAACCGCCCCGTTTGGACCGCAAAATGCACGTCCCACCCGGAGAAACCATGCCCAAGATACCGACCAACCTGAGCATTCTGCTTCTTCTTGCACTATCCCGCGGGTTCACGCAGGAAACCGCCCCGCTGAAGCTCACCCTGAAGGATGCCGTCAATCTCGCGTTGAAGCAGAATCCCCAGGTGATTCTCGCCAATTTGGGTGTCTCCCAAAGCGAGCAGGATCGCCTCCTCGCCCGCTCCGCGCTTCTGCCGCAGGTGGGCGCAAAGGCAACCGAAACCGTCAACCGCCTCAACCTGGCGGCCATGATCGGAATGAGCTTCCCTGGTTTCGCCCAGCACGTGGGACCTTTTTATGTGGTCCAGGCGGGCGTCGGCTTCACCGCGCCGGTCTTTGACCTGACGCTATGGCGCAGGTACCGCTCCAGCCAGATCGGCGTGGATTCCGTCCGCGCGCAGGAGGTGAGCGTGCGCGAAGAAAGCGTTCTGCTGGTGGTCTCGCAATACCTCGGCAGCCAGCGGGCCGCGGCCGACGTTCAGGCCGCCCAATCCCGCGTGGACCTCGCGCAGGCGCTCTACGACCAGGCCGCCGACCTGCAAAAGAACGGCGTCGGCACGGGCATCGACACCCTCCGCGCCAACGTGCAGCTTCAGAACGAAAAGCAAAGGCTGATCGTCGCCCGCACCCAACTCGAGACCTCCCTTTACGGCCTCGCGCGCCTGCTCAACGTCGAGCCGCACCGGAAGATCGAACTCGCCGACCAGGTGAGTTTCTTCGACACCCCGGAGGTTTCTACGGACCAGACCATCGAGCGCGCCTACGGCTCGCGTCCCGAGCTGCGCGATGTCCTCATGCGCGAACAACGCGCCGCTCTCGATCTCAAAACGGCCGACGCGGCCCGCCTTCCCAAGCTCTCCCTCACCGGCCTTTGGTCGGAGCAGGGGCTCACTCCTTCCAGCGCTATTCCGGTCTACATATACCAGGGCGCCATCGACATTCCGCTGTTTACGGGGGGACAGATTCAGGCCCAGCGCGCGAAGGCCGATCTGGCCATCCGCCAGCTTCGCCAGCAGGAGCAGGAGCTCCGCAACCGCATTGCGCTCGAAGTGAAAACCGCCCTCGCGCAACTCGCATCCGCGCGCACCGAAGTGAATGTCGCCAACCTGGGAGTCGAGCTTGCCAAACAGGAAGTCGAACAGGCCCGCGACCGCTTCCAGGCCGGCGTGGCCAACAATATCGAAGTGATTACCGCTCAGGACGAGCTGGCCCGCGCTAGCGACAACCAGATCGCCGCCCTCTACCGTTATAACCAGTCCCGCGCGGACCTGGCGCACTCGGTGGGGCAAATGGAGGCGGTGTACGCCAGGTAGGAGTCAAATCCCCCACATCAACCCCTGGATCGTCGCCATGACGGTCATGCTGGCCACCTTCATGGAGGTGCTGGATACTACGGTTGTCAATGTGTCCCTGCCGCATATCGCCGGCAATCTTTCCGCGGGTATCGACGAAGCCACCTGGGTGCTCACCTCGTATCTAATCTCGAATGCCATCATTCTGCCCATGGGCGGCTGGTTTTCCATGCTGTTCGGACGCAAACGGTTCTACATGATCTGCGTGGTGGTGTTCACCTTGAGTTCCTTCCTGTGCGGCTTGGCGCCTTCCTTGGGCCTGTTGATCGTCTTCCGCGTTTTGCAGGGTCTTGGCGGCGGCGCCTTGCAACCTATCTCGCAGGCCATCCTGGTGGAGAGCTTCCCGCGCGAGAAACAGGGCATGGCCATGGCGATTTTCGGCATGGGGGTGGTGGTGGCGCCGGTCATCGGCCCCACCCTGGGCGGTTGGATCACCGACAACTATAGTTGGCGCTGGATCTTCTTCATCAACATCCCCATCGGGATTGTGGCCCTGCTGCTCACCGCGGCGCTGGTCTTCGACCCGGCATACCTGGTGCGGCGGTCCTTCCGCGATGGCCTCAAGATCGACTACATGGGGCTGGGCCTCCTGGCCACCGGGCTGGGATCGCTCGAGGTGGTGCTGGATGAAGGCCAGCGCGAAGATTGGTTCTCATCCCACTTCATCGTGACGTTTGCCGCCATAATGACCGTCTGTCTGATTGCGGTGGTGTTCTGGGAACTGCGGCAGGAGCATCCGGTAATCGACTTCCGCATCCTCAAGGAGCGCAACTTCATGCTGGCCACGGTGTCGATGCTGCTGCTGGGATTCGTGCTTTACGGCAGCACCGCTCTGCTGCCTCTGTTTTTGCAGATCCTGCTCGGATACACCGCTTTGCTCAGCGGGCTGGTGCTTTCGCCGGCCGGCATCATCGTTTGCATCTGCCTGCCGATGGTGGGTCTTCTGCTGCGCCGGTTCCAGGCGCGGTGGCTGGTGGTGTTCGGGGTCCTGGTCTCTTCGGTGGGGCTGTTCGTGATGGCCAGGTTCACCTTGTATATCGACTACCGCACGGCCTTGTGGAGCCGCATCATACAGAGCTTCGGGTGGGCATTTCTGTTCGTGCCCATCAGCGTCTTGGCATTCGCGTTTATCCCCAAGGAGCGCACCAGCTACGCCACCGGATTGTTCAACCTGGCACGCAACGTGGGCGGCAGCGCAGGCATCGCTACAGTCACCACCCTGCTGGCGCGGCGCGCGCAGTTTCACCAGCAAGTGCTGGTTTCGCACCTGACGCCTTACGACTCCCTGTACCGCGAGGCCCTGGCAGGTGCCGCGCAACTGGCGCACGCGCATGGCGCCACTCTCCCGGACGCCGCCGCGCAGGCCCGTGGTCTGCTCTACGGAAGCATGCTGAGGCAGTCCAACATGCTGGCGTTTGCCGATGGGTTTTGGGTGATGGCACTGCTGTTTCTGTTAATCGCCCCCCTGATGTTCCTGATGAAGAAGATGAAACCGGCACGCGCTCCCCTGGTGGTGGAGTGACATGCCAGCTTTGTTGGAAAATGAGAATAATGGAAGGGTAAGGACCACATGCCAAACGCGCTAGAAGATTTGCCCAGGGCGGAACTCGCGCCCGATTCGGTGCCCGCGCCGCGGAAGGGCTGGCGAGTCAGGTTCGCTTTGTTCGTGGTGCTGCTGGCGATTGCCGCCGCGGCCCTCTGGGGCTACCTGCATTTTCGCTATCAGGTGTCTTCCGATGACGCCCAGGTGGACGGCCATATCACCGCCATTGCGCCCAAAATCGCCGGCAACGTGGTGGACGTGCTCGTGAACGACAACCAGCCCGTCAAGACCGGCCAGGTGCTGGTGCGCATCGATCCCCGCGATTTCCAGGCCAGGGTGGACCAGGCGAAGGCCGCGCTGATGGAGGCCGAGAGCCAGTTGCGGTCGGCGCGCGTGGTGGTGCCCTGGACCAACGAAACCACGCAATCGGGCGAATCCAATGCTTCGGCACAACTCGCCGATGCGCAAGCCGAACTCGAACGAGCGCGCTTGGCTTACCAGCAGTCTTCCGGAGCGGACCTCGCCTTTGCCGAGGCCAACGTCCGCACCCGCCAGGCCAGCAACGACCGCGCGCAGGCGGACCTCGCCCGCATGAAACCGCTGGTCGAGAAGGCCGAGATCTCTCAACTGCAGTTCGACGCCTACCTCGCCACGGCGCGCGTCGCCGAGAGTGAATTACAGGCGTCCCGCGAGAAGCTGGCTTCGGCGCAACAGGATGCTTCTATCCGCAAGGCGGCTCTGGACGCCGCTCAATCGCGCGTCAGCCAGGCGCGGGCCCTGGTGGCCACTTCAGTTGCCAACCGCAAGCAGGTCGACATCCGCACCGCGGACGCCGGCACCGCCGCCGCTGCGGTCGAGGCGGCGCACGCCAATCTCGAGGCTGCCGAGCTCCAGATCGGCTACACCACCATCGTCGCGCCCATGGACGGCGTGGTCACGCGTAAAAGCGTCGAGATCGGCCAGATCGTGCAGCCTGGCCAGGGACTCATGACCATCATCCCGCTGCACGACATTTGGGTGACCGCCAATTTCAAGGAAACTCAACTCGCCAATGTGCGCCCTGGCCAGAGAGCCGAAATCAAGGTGGACATGTACGGCCAGAGCGTGAGCGGCCACGTGGATTCCATCGCCGGCGCCACCGGCTCGCGTCTCAGCCTGCTGCCGCCCGAAAACGCCACCGGAAACTTCGTCAAAGTCGTGCAGCGGATTCCGGTGAAAATCCTGGTCGACCGCCCCGGAGACCTGATTCTGCGCCCTGGCATGAACGTGGACGCCACCATCTTCACGCGGTAAGCTAAAAACCGAACTTTCTCCGACGCCCACCCCGGCCACGGTGTGCTACAGTTCAGGGTAATATGGCATCCCGAAGCGTTAACAAGGTTATCCTGCTTGGGCATCTCGGCAAGGACGCCGAGACCAAGTTCAGTCCCAGTGGTGTGGCCCGCTCTACTTTCACCCTGGCCACCAACCGCCGCTGGAAGGACCGGCAATCCGGCGAGTGGAAGGAAGAAACCGACTGGCACAATATCGTTCTGTGGGAATCCGAAAACGTCGCCAACTATTTACTGAAGGGCAAGCAGGTCTATGTCGAAGGCCGCTTGCAGAGCCGTAGCTGGGAAGACAAAGAAGGGCAAAAAAAATACATCACGGAAGTGGTCTGCTCCGAGCTCATCCTGCTGGGCGGCCGCGGCGACACCGCCGGGGCGCCGGCTGGGCCCGCTGGCGAGTTCGCACCGCCGGTTTCCATGCCGCGCTCCGCTCCCCGTCCTCCAGCCGCCGCGCCCGAACCTCCGGATGACCTGAATCAGGGCATCACGGACGACGATGTTCCGTTCTAGCCAGCTGCCTGCTGGTTAGCTCGACGGCGCGGTTCGCCCGCCCCTGGACCAGTCTTGGCGGTCGGCCCCGCCGCCGGCCTCCCCGCTGCAACCGCTCGAGCGTGGCGATTGCTGCGTTCAGGCTGTCCAACTCCTCGTGGAGATTGGCCAGTACTTTCGTCAGATCCATGTGCGATCCCGTTGCGATCCCCAGAATAGTGCTTTCTTGCGTCCATTCATATCAGGAAAAATCCGACCAGCAATGGACCAGGCTTACACCGCTGGACGCCGAGCCAGAGAACCCCCTGCCAACTCCCCTGGGTCCGCATACGTCTGCAGAGAATCGAGCGACTCCAGCACGCGCTCCAGCAGGTTGTCGGTCTGCGTGACCGTGGTCTTCAGAGCTTCTATGGAATGCGCCTGAGTGGTGAGGCGCTCGTCCAGAGACGTCATGGTCTTCGAGAGCAGTTGCTCCATGGCGCCGACGATTTGCGCCGTGGAGGGCATGTCCGCCAGCTTGACGGCGTGCTCGTCCAAGCGCGTTTCCACCTGAGCGAACCGAGTCGCAGCAGCCGATTCATGCGCCTCCAGGCGGCCCTCCAGATCGGCGATCGAGCGCTTCAAGTCCCGTTCCGCTGCCGTACCGATCCCCCCATGCTCGCGGCGGGAACTCGTCAATACCCCAGCCACGATTCCGGCCGCGAAGATGGCCAGGCGGGGAATGTGGCTGACAAGTCGTGACATCGGTACTCCTCTTTATAATACTTTTTCGGAACTCCATACAAGTACTACATTTAGTAAACGAGAGTACTAGGTACGTACCGCCATTGAAAGCGAACCGTGAAACTGGCATTCTGTCATAGGATACTCCTCTGTCATAGGAAACGTCTGGTTGAGTGACGGCTCGGAATCCGGGTCCGCCGGGTTGCTTCGCTTGGAGAACAGCCTGCTGCGGCATTGTCTCCGGCTGCAATGCGCGGAGCGCGACCTTTCCACCTTCGCCCGGCAGCGACGCCGGGGAAGCGGGGGCGGGGCCGTGCGCCAGATCGAGCTCGAACGGCAGCGCCTGGGCCGGGAACTGCACACTGGTCTGGGACAGATGCTGGCCGCCATCCGCCTGCAACTCGAGATCGTGGCCGCGCTCCTCCCCGACCCGCCGGCGATGGTGCAACAGGCGCTGAGCCGCATCTCCACTCTGGCCAACGAGGCTTTGGAACAAGTGCGCTCCGTATCCGGGCGGCTGCACCCCCCGGAGTGGCAGCGGCTGACGCTGGAAGCCGCGCTCGAACACCTGTGGGACATCAGCGGTATTCCCCAAAGATTTGAAGCGTCTCTCCGCATCCAACCGCTGCCGCACGAGCCCGATCTGGAGGTCAAGGTGTTGATCTACCGGGCGGCGCAGGAGGCGCTGTCCAACGTCGCGCGCCACGCCCGCGCGACCCGCGTCGATGCGACCCTCGAGACGCGCGACAATTGTGCGATCCTGACTATTCGGGATGACGGGGTGGGCTTTGACGTTGCCGGACAGCTTCGCGGCCCCGCCGGAGTCGCATCCGGCATTGGCCTGCGCTCCATCCGCGAACAAGCCGCCGCGCTGGGCGGAGAATTGGAGATTGAAAGCGGCCCGACTGGCACTAGACTGGTAGTCTCAGTGCCATTTTCGTGAGGGAACCGGTCCCGACCAGGAGAAGTATGCAGGAATTGCGAGAGACTACCGTCGTTCTGGTGGACGATCACGCCATCGTGCGCGAAGGAATCGCCGCCCTGTGCTCCGCCAGCGGAATGCGCGTCCTGGGGCAGTGCTCCGAAGGCGCCGCGGCCATGGAAATGATCGCCGCGCTCAAACCCGATTTTGCCCTGCTCGACCTGAATATGCCGGGCATCTCCGGCATCGAGGTGATTCGCCGGCTGCGCGCCTCCGGCTGCGCCGTTAAACTGCTGATCCTCTCCATCAGTCGGGAAGAGGCCACCGTCATGGAGGCGTTGCGCGCCGGCGCGGATGCCTACCTGCTGAAAGACGGGCCCTCGCGCCACCTTCTGGATGCCATCGCCTTCGTGCGCGACGGCGGCGTGTACGTCTCTCCTCTGCTGCGCGGCGCCGGCCTTTTTACCAGGGCCGAAAGCAGCCGGGCGGAAGATCCGCTGGCCTCTCTCAGCCCCCGCGAGACGGAGGTCTTTTCCTACCTCGTGAATGGATTGCGCGCCAAGGACATCGCCGACCTGCTGGACATCAGTCCCAAAACCGTTGACACCTACCGCGCCAGCCTGATGCGCAAGCTGAATATCCACGACCTGGTCGGTCTGGTCAAGTTCGCCATCGAGCGGAATCTTACGAGCACTTCCGCGCAACGCTGAACTCGATGCACGCTGCTGCGCAGACCTTGTGGCATTGCTTGTAACCCTCTAATGACCGGATGAGATCTTCCACGGCGTCTCTGCGTTCGTAGAGACGTTCCAGCGCTCGTCTACGAATGGCGTCCCCGGACAACAGTCGGATGCGGTCAGCAGAGGAAGGAGCAGGAAGGGCGATCGGCATATTCTCCCCAAATATGGATGACAAAGTGTCGATGAACGGAAGAAACTAGAATATACGTTCTTCATATCGGAAATCAAGAAAAATCTGATTAGTCTAGGATTTTTCTGTAAACCCAAATCTGTCGATGGGTCCCAGGTAAATTCGGGGACATCGGCTGGGCGAGTTCACCCACAAGATTCGGTCTTTTCACCCATGTCATGGTGCCAGGGGAATCCCTGATTGTAGTGAAGAGTTTTTCGTCACAATGATAATAAGAGGCTTGAATGCCTGATTCTCCTGTACCCGGTTTGGATGGGTATATGCTATGTTCTATTCGCTCGGTAGCTTCGGGGACGCGTAGGGGCGGGTTGTGTCCCGGCCGTTGGCGTATATTTGAGAGATTAGGTTCTTTAAATTGGAGATGAATTATGCGGATTCCTTCTTCGGTCTTCGCGGTAGGACGTTACGCTTTAGCCCTTGTGGTTGTCGCGGGGTCGGTGGCCTTGGTGAGTGCGACCAAGAAAACTGCATTCACGGTCCACGACAAGGCTTACTACGCACCCCAAGCCATGGTGGAGTATGTAAATCCCGGCTTGGTCTTCACCATCGTCTCGGCGAAAATGGCCTCGGACGGCACCATCAGTATGGATTACAAGGTAACCGATCCTTCGGGCCTGCCGTTGGACGTCAGCGGCATTCAGACTCCGGGCGCTATCAGGGCTTCGTACCTGTCGGCGTACATTCCCAAAGGGCAGACGCAATTTGCCTCGTACAACGTGAGCACGGCCACGGCCGTCTCGGGCGGCGCGACGGCCACGCAGGCGGGCGGCGATTCCGGCGGCACCACCACCACGGTTGCGGTCGGCGAGTACATCTATACCTTTAAGACCAAGGCGTCGGCCGGTTTCGACCCCACGCTCACGAACCGCGTGGGCGTCTACGGGTCGCGCAATCTGACCGCATGGGACCTCGGCACCAACTACGCTTCCGCCACCTTCGACTTCGTGCCCAACGGCACTGGCAAACCGGCGCCGCGCGACGTGGTCCGTGACGCGGACTGCAACAAGTGCCACGACCAGATGAATTTCCACGGCGGCTCGCGCGTCGGTGTCGCGATCTGCATCATGTGCCACCAGCCGCAAACTGTGGACCCCAACACCGGCAACACCCTGGATTTCAAGGTCTTCATCCACGCCCTCCACATGGGCGCGGATCTGCCGACGGTGGTCGCGGGCGGAAAATACCAGATCTACGGGCATAACGGCTACACCGATTACTCCACCGTGCATTTTCCCTCGACCTCGTTATACGAACCGCTCGACTGCGCGGCCACCTGCCACAATCCCAAGAACGGCGCGGCGCAAACCAACGCGTGGCTCACCAATCCCAACCGCGCGGCGTGCGGCAGTTGCCACAATAATGTCAACTTCGCCACCGGTCTGAATCACGTGAACCTGCCGCAGGTGGACGACAACCAATGCGCACAGTGCCACAATCCCCAAGGCGAGTCTGAGTTCGACGCCTCCATCATGGGCGCGCACACCGTACCCGACCAATCGAAGACGATTCCCGGCCTGAACTTTACCCTGACAAAAGTGACCAATGGCGGCGCTGGGCAGAAGCCGACCGTGGCCTTCACGGTGCGAGACAACAGCGGCAAAGGAATTCCGATGAGCACGTTAGCGACAGGCTCGCTCTCGCTTACCATGGCCGGGCCCACCTCGGATTACGGCTACACCAGTTTTGGTTCGGACGTGACCACGCCCGGATACGTGACGGAGAGCGTCGCCAGTACCGCGACATGCAGCCCCGACGGAACCTGCTCGTACACGTTTACGCATGCCGTTCCGGCCAAGGCCACCGGAACCTACGCCATCGGGATTGAGGGACGCCTTACCGCCACGCTGTCGCCCGGCACGGTCTTGCAGCAAACCGTGAATTACGCCGGGATCAACCAGGTCATCTATTTCTCCGTGGATGGCTCGCCGGTCACGCCGCGGCGCACCGTGGTGGCGCTCTCGAATTGCAACAACTGTCACACCTATCTGGAACTGCATGGCAGCCTGCGCAACAATACCGCATACTGCGTGCTGTGCCATAACCCCAGCCAGACGGATTCAGCTACGCGCGCGACCTCCACCAATGCGGCCGATAAGGCGGCCCCGCCGCAAGGCATCAACTTCGCCATGATGATCCACAAGATTCATACCGGCAAGACGCTGGCACAGAACGGCCTGAGCTATGTCGTCGTGGGACACGGCGGAAGCCGCAGTGATTTCAGCAATATCCTCTACCCCGTCTTTACGCCGAGCGGTTCCCCGCCGGACACCGCCAAGTGCTACATGTGCCATGCGAACAATTCGGAAGCGACGTTCCCGATTGGCAAGAACAACGTGCTTGACCCGGAGGGGCTCGAGAGCCCCGTGCCCGCGACCACTTCGGCGTGCGTCGCCTGTCACTTCCAGAAGTCGGCATACGCCCACGCCGACCTCAATACCGATGCGAAGTTCGGCGAGAGCTGCGATGTTTGCCACGCCGCAGGCACGGCCTTTGACGTGTTGCAGGTGCACGCCGGCCAATAGAGTAAAGGAGAAATGACCGCCATGTTCCGGCTGGTCAGGAACGCGCGAGCCGTGCTTCTGGCCGTGGTCGCGCTGTTCACCGCCACTCTATGGGGCGCCCAGGACAAGCCTGGCGCCCCCGCTCCCCCTCCCGCTGCCACCCAGCCGGTGGAATACGCCGGCTCCCAAGCCTGCCAACTTTGCCACGAGGACATCTTCAAGGCCTTTCAGAAGAACCCTCACCAACAGGTCGAAACCGGCGACCGGTACGGCTGGGCAACCAGGGCTTGCGAAGCCTGCCACGGTCCCGGAAGCAAGCACGCGGATTCGGCCAGCGCGGCCGACATCCGGCAACCCGGCAAGCTCAAGCCCGCTGAAACGGACAAGATCTGTCTCACCTGCCATCTGAATCAGCCCACGCACGTGGGACGCATTAATAGCAGTCACGCCAGGAACCAGGTGAGCTGCACCGCCTGCCACTCCATCCACGCGAACGGGCCCAACGGGCTGGTGGCGCGCAAACCAGCCGACATCAACAAGCTATGTGCCGGGTGCCATACGGACGTGTGGGCCAGCTTCCAGCGGCCTTACAAACACCGGCTGCCGGAAGGCGCCATGTCCTGCGTGGACTGCCACAACCCGCACGGCAGCTTCCTGCCGCGCTCCATCCGGACCGTGAGCGGCAATGAGCCAGGCTGCTTCAAATGCCACGGCGATAAGGTTGGGCCGTTCACCTACGAACACCCGCCCGTCCGCCTGGAGGGCTGCACGGCCTGTCACCAGCCGCACGGCTCGGCGAATCCGCGCATGTTGACCCACCCGGAAGTGCGCTTCGTCTGCCTCGAGTGCCACTCCAACCTGCCGACGCCGGTGCCCGCCGCTACGCTGGGCACGGTTCCTCCGGCTATCCATGACTTGCGCAGTGCGCGGTTCCAGAACTGCAACCTCTGCCACCAGAAGGTGCATGGCTCTTATGTGAGCCGGGACTTCCTCAAATGAGATACCTGTTGGCCCTCATCCTGATAGTTCCGGCCCTGGCGCAGCAGCCGGAACCACCAGCCAAGCCCGAGCAGAAGACCGAATCTCCAGCGCCGGCGGCGGGCGAAAACTGGCTTACCGGCAGCCTGGATTTCGGCTACCGCTGGGTCACCGACGCCGGTAATTTCCAGTCTTACCGGAGCGTGGTCAACCTGGGAGAAGGTCCCAAGCTGACCGGTCTGGACTTCACCATTCTGGATCCCAAGAAGCGCCTCTTCGACCGTCTGGATGCGCGCGCCTATGGATGGGGCGGCGATCCCTACAGCACGGCCCACGTGGATGCGCGCAAGCAAGGCATTTACGATTTCAGCTTCGACTACCGCAACATCGCCTACTTCAACGCCCTGCCCTCGTACTCCAACCCGCTGGCGCCCGCCGGTTTCGACGAGCAGGCGTTCGACACCCACCGGCGCAACACCAGCTTCAGTCTCGATCTGCGTCCGGGGAAGCTAATCGTCCCCTACCTGGCGTTCGACCGGAATTCCGGTTACGGGCACGGCATCGACACGTGGGTGCAGGACTCCAACGACGAGTTCGCCGTGCCCACCCTGCTGCGGGATTCGACCAACAACTACCGGGGCGGCATCCGCATCGAGTGCCAGTGTCTCCACGTCACGCTCGAAGTGGGCGGCACCACCTTCAAAGACGACGACCAGGCGTCCTTCAGCGGAACCAATTACGGCGACCGCACCACGCCCCTGCTCGGCCAGACCTTACTCCTGACGAGTCTCCAGCAGGCTTACGGCATCCGCGGCAGCAGCATCTACACCAAGGCGATGGCCACCGCCAGCCCATTCTCGTGGCTCAACCTCTACGGCCAGTTCCTGTTCAGCGAGCCGAGGATCGATGTGCACTATACCGACTTGGCGACTGGCAACTTTGCCCTGCTCAGCGAGCTGCTGTTCTATAGCGGCCAGCAGAATCTCGGCACCGGCGCCGCCAATCAGCCGCACACCTCCGGCAATATCGGGTTCGAGTTGCGCCCGTTCCGTCGGCTTCGGATCATTGAATCGTGGATGACCGACCGGTATCACGATGCCGCATCGCCCTTGACCGCCGAACAAATCCTGCTGACCCCCAAGACCCTCGGCCCGGACTTAGTTGCCGCGCCCAACTACACCCAGGCTGTCAACTACAACCAGCAGCAGACCGACGTGCTGTTCGACCTCACCTCCAAGCTCACGCTGCGCGGCGGCTACCGCTACGTGTGGGGCGACGCCACGGTCCTCGCCGGGCAGTTGAGCCAATCCGGCCCCTTGGCCTCGGGCCAGTTGAGCCGCAACGTGGGCCTGGCGGGTTTGACCTTCCGTCCTGTGCAGAAGCTCTCCGTCAACTTCGACTACGAGGGCGCTTCGAGCGACCGCATCTACTTCCGCACCAGCCTCAACGACTACTACAAAACCCGCGCGCGGGCGCGGTACCAACTGGCCGCGTCGCTCATGTTGCAGGCCAATTTCCAGGTGCTGAATAATCAAAACCCGGCCGCGGCTATTCAATACAACTTCCAAAGCCGCGACAATTCCCTGGCCGTTTACTGGACTCCCGCGGGCGGCAAGCGCATCAGCCTGATGGGCGAGTACGACCGCTCGAGCCTCAGTTCCAGCATCGGCTATCTGGGGCTGTTCCTGAGCCCGGCGGTCTCGTTCTACCGCGAGAACGCGCACACGGCCAGCTCGGCCATCGATATTGCGCTGCCTGGTTACGCCGGCCTCACGCCCAAGTTCACCGCCGGCGGATCGCTGTTCATCTCCTCCGGCACCCGGCCCTCGAGCTACTACCAGCCGCTCATGCGGCTTTCGCTTCCGCTCCAGAAGCACCTATACTGGAACACAGAGTGGAAGTATTACGGTTACGGGGAGCAGTTCTACTTGTATGAGGGTTTCCGGGCGCACGTGTTCATGACCGGGCTCCGGTTAACGAAATAGGAGGCCAGCCAATGGGGATGCTTCGAGTGGTTGCCGCAGGCGCGCTGGTCGCCTGGAGCGCGCTGGCGGCCAACATCGTTCCCGGCGACGCGCGCCGCGGCGAGCAACTCTTCAAAAGCGAGCAGTGCATTCTGTGCCACAGCTTCAAGGGCGTGGGAGGAACGGCGGCGCCCGACTTGGCGAGCCACATCGACCGCGACTATACGCCGGCGGTCATGGCCAGCCTGATGTGGAACCACGCTCCCGATATGTGGGCGGGCATGAAGAAGCGGGGCATCGTGAAGGCCGAGCTGTCGCCGGAATCGGCGTCCGACCTGTTCGCCTACTTCGTCTCGGCGCGCTACTTCGAAAGGCCCGGCGACGCGGCCCGCGGCAAGCTGGCGTTCACCACCAAACATTGCTCCGAGTGCCATGGCATCGCCGCCCCCAACGCTTCGGGCGCGCCTCCCGTGGCCCAGTGGGAGTCTCTGGCCGACCCGGTGGTGCTGGCGCAGCAGATGTGGAACCACGGCGCCCGCATGCGCGAGGCGTTCGCCACCAGGAAGCTGGCCCGGCCGCAAATCTCCGCGCAGGAGCTCACCGATATGCTGGTGTACCTGCAAAACCTGCCCGAGACCCGTCACCTGGCGACCAACTTCGCGTTTCCGCCTTCGGATTCCGGCGAGGCGCTCTTCCAGTCCAAGGGCTGCGCCGGCTGCCATACCGGCAAACTGGCGCTGGAAGATCTCCTGCGCAACCAGACCCTCACCGATATTGCGGCGGACATGTGGAACCATCAGCCCAACATGAAGCAGCCGCCCCCCTCGCTCTCGCAGGAGGAGATGCGGCAGATCATCGGCTACATCTGGGCGCGCCAGTATTTCCGTGGCAACGGCAACGCGGAGCGCGGCCACAAGGTCTTTGCGGAGAAGAACTGCGCGGCGTGCCATAACGACCCGTCGAGCGGCGCCCCCAAGCTGGCGCAGGGCAAGGACGCGTATTCCGACATCACGCTGGTGTCCGCGCTTTGGGAGCACGGCCCCCGCATGTTGGACCTGATGAACCAGAAGCATCTCGCCTGGCCGCGGTTTACCGCGCAGCAGATGTCCGACCTGATCGCGTATCTGAATTCGCTGTAGAGGCGGCCGCCTTTTGGCGCCGGTGGCTTTCGGTGCGTATTGCTGTGCACTTCGATTCCCAAAACCGCGGCTCTGCCTGGGGAGCGCATGGCTGATATCGAAATCACCCAGTAATCGCGCTAGAATCGGAGGCTAGCGTGGCAAGGAGCGCGGAAAGGCTGTTTCCCCGATTCGCCCTCCCACCTGTTGTTGCTCCGACGCGACCGCCCGGCGCCGCTCTTCACCGATAGCGATACAGCTTGATCTTCTGGATGGTGTAGCGGTCGCCCTGGAACCAGAGGCCCCTCCAGTCCGGCGTCTCGTCGCCGTTCAGCCGGCGCCCGGGGACCCAGCGGCCGTCGACGTATTCGCCTTCCTCCACTGTGGCCAGTCCCACGCTTTGGGTCGGGTCCGTGGCCGACTCGAAATAGACACTCTCGCTTCTGCCTACAATCGCGAAGTCATCGGGGCCTAGCTGGATGAACAGGCCGGCCACGCGGTCCACCGGGGGAGCGACGGGCGCATTCGGGTCCTGACTGCGCAACGCGTAGCGGGCCTCGATCGTGTAGTCGCCCAGCCGCACCTTGGACCTGGGGGCATCTTTATCCACCAGCACGGCCGTCACCTTCCCAAGGCCCTGCCTTTCCAGGATCAGTGCAGCTACCTGCGACAGGACCTGGTAGCCTTTGCCGAGCTCGCCGTCCGCGGACACCAGCCGGTCGATCCCGAACGGCGAGTAGCCGATGGCGTCATACCTGGCGGCGGCCGTCATCGCATGAGCGACGCCGCGCGCGTCTCCCCTCGACTCCGGGATGAACAACGGGTTGCCGGACTGCTTGTACCAGGTGCACCAATCGTCGAAGTTGGGGACGTGGACGTCCGGCGCGAGCATGTCGATGGCCGGCCCTCCGGCTCTCCAGGCATCCATCACGTGGGGCAGCGGGCCGCCGCTCGGATAGCTGCCGGGCTTCTCCTTGTCGTTCTGGCGCAGCCAGGTATTCACAAACATCGGCAACGGATATTCGGCTTTTCCGGCCGCTGCCACATGGCCGACGTAACGGCCGTAGTTCCACGCCATGAACAATTCGTCGGTCTCAGCACCGGCGCCGAAAACCTCTTCCCAGCTTCCGGACGTCCTGAAGCCGGCGGCTTCCCAACGCTTGCGCAACTCGGGAATCAGAGTGTCTTTGTGCTTCTGGAGGTAGTCCATGAACTCCTTCGGCACCGGCCCCGCGAATGCCTGGTTGGCCACCGGCGAGTGGTCGCGCGACAGGCCGACAACTCCCACTTCGTTCTCGACCTGAATCATGAGGACCGTGTGCGCGTCTCCGTCCACCTCGCGGATATGCCTCATCAAGGCGGCAAACGCGCGCGCATCGGCGTCGCGGTTGGCGTCGCTCAGCGTGGTCAAGGTCGGCAGCCCTTTGCCCTTCTCGTCCTGGATGATCGGATACCGCTGCTGGTTGGTCTTGACCCACACCGGCTGGTAGGTGGACTTGCCGTTTTTCCAGCTTCCGAACCAGACCACGATCAAGCGCAGGTTGTACCGCCGGGCATCTTGAATCAGCCCGTCCACCAGGCTGAAGTTGAACCGGCCCTCTTCGGGCTCCAGCAACTCCCAGGACACCGTTGCCAGCACAGTGTTGAGGTTGGCCGCCGCGATTTTGGGCCACAGCGGCCGCATGTATTCCATGCTGGAGGCGCTGGAGTTGTTCAGTTCCGCGCCCAGGACCAGGTACGGTTTGCCGTCCACGATCAATTGCGTGGCCGTCCCCTGCTTTTCGAGGTGCGGGATGTTCGTCGAGGGCGTCGCCTGCGAGAAGGCTGCCGTGGACGAAAGCGATATCAGGATTGCCGTAACAGCCAGAGTTCTCAGCTTCATTGGTTCACCCCAAGGGCATTCGCCCCACGAAAGTATAGCTCCATGTAGGCAGCCACTCCATTTTCCGATTCTGACTCGTACAGCCCCGCTCAGAGCGCACCCCAGGAGGCCCGGCGCGCGAAGCCTGGGCTTGACGGCTGGGCAGGGCGGCGGGAGCTAAAATGGCTGTGCATGCCGAGGAAGCGGATCGAAACTACGACGTCACGGACCGCCGAATGGACTTGCATGTCCCGCGCGGCCTCATCTTTTGAAGCGGAAGGGCCTTACCAAAGCGGCGACTATCTTGCCGCCCTACTGGTTCCCGGCTTGGTGAGAGGATTGCTGCGCCTGGCTCTTTTGAGGTTTCTCTTTCGCCGCTTCATGGCGCGGAAGGGGATGTACGAGTACGTGATTGCCCGAACCAAATATATCGATGCGGCATTCAAACAGAGCTTGCTGGACCGATTCAACCGGATCCTTCTGTTCGGAGCGGGCTTCGACACAAGAGCGTTGCGCTTTCACGCCGATCTGGGAGATACGAAGGTAGTCGAGTTCGACGCCCCGGTCACCCAGAAGGCCAAAATCGATCGCTATAGGCAGCGAGGTCTCGCCGTCCCACCCAACCTCGCGTTTGTTGCCATCGATTTCGACAAGGAATCCCTTTCTGCAAAGCTGAGCGAGATTGGGGTTAGCGATTGCCAACGGAGCCTGTTCATCCTGGAGGGAGTGTTGATGTACTTGGAGCCGGCGTCGGTAGATGCCACCTTACATACCATCCGGACTTTTGCCGGCAAGAACAGCCGGCTGGTGTTCGATTATGTTCGATCCTCGGTGCTTCGGGGCGAGAACACGTTATATGGCGAGGCAGGGGTTGTGGAGGCTGTTGGCGGAGTGAACGAGCAATGGCACTTTGGAATCGAGCCCCCGCAGCTTGCGTCTTTCCTGTCAACCTATGGCTTCAGGCTGAAGGACCACAAGGACTCTTTGGAATTGGAAAAACTGTATTTCCAGGATTCGAGCGGTCGAATTACAGGCCGAATCAACGGTACGCACTGCCTGGTGACAGCGGAAAAAGAGTAGAGGGCGGTTCCCTGGGTTGGCGGTCATCAGGCGGTCACTCCCCCTCTTCCCTCACCTCAAACCCCCGCTCCGCGACGCCCGCTAACAGCGTCTCCGATTCGTGCCCGTGCAGGCGGAAGATTTGGCGCACCAGGTCGCAGACGCTCTCGTACCCGCGCTCGAAGAACACCAGAATCGACGGGCCCGCGCCGCTCAGCGCGCATCCCAGGAGGCCCGGCGCGCGCAGCTTCAGAATCTCGCGCAAACCGGGCACCAGCGCCTCGCGGTAGGGCTGGTGAAAACGGTCCTCCAGCGCGGCCGGAAACGCATTGATGGCCCCCGCCGCCAGCGCCGCCATCAGCAGCGACGCGCGCTGCACGTTGAAGATGGCGTCTTCGCGGCTGTAGGAGGAGGGCAGCACCGCCCGCGCCGTCACCGTCGGCAGGTCGAAATCCGGCACCACCACCGCCAGCCCGAACCGCTGCGGCAGTTCTAGCCGCACGGCCCGCGTCACCCCGCCGGAATCGATGGCGCTGGCCACAATCGACCCCAGCGCGCACGGCGCCACGTTGTCCGGGTGGCCTTCCAGGCGCGCGGCTTCATCCAGAATGCGCAGCGGCTTCCATCCCAGGTCCAACAACTGGTCGGCAATGATGACCCCGGTGGTCAGCGCCGCCGCGCTCGAGCCCATCCCCTTGCCCAGCGGGATGTCATTTTGAATGTGCAGCTCGATGGGCGGCATCTCGGCGCTGTGGCTTTGTGCCACCGTCACCGCCGTCTGCCAGATCAAGTTGTCCGGACCCGTCGGAATGTCCGCGGCATCGCGCCCCTCGGCCCGGATGGCCAGAGCGCCGCTCCGCCGGAAGCGGCACGTCAGGTACACTCCCAGGGCCACCCCCAGAGCGTCAAATCCCGGCCCCAGATTGGCGCTTGAGGCCGGTACCCGGACTGTGAACCACGACATTACTTCCGTTCCGCCGCCGCCATTCGCGCCAGCGCGCGATCCATAGCCGCCAGCGCGATGGCCGGATCATGGCCGCCGATCTGTTCCTGAGCGCGCTTAAGGGCCGCCCGGGCGCGCGCCGCGTCGATGTCTTCGGCGCGCTCCGCCACATCCGCCAGCACCCGCACCTTGCCCGGCAGCACTTCCAGAAATCCGCCGGCCAAGGCCAGATAGCGCCGCTGGCCGCCCGCCACATAGTTCAGCACCCCGCTTCCCAACTGGCCCAGCAGGGCCGCGTGGCCGGGCAGAATCCCCAGGTAGCCGTTCTTGCCGGGGATTTGCACCTCGGTAACTTCCTCGCGCACCAACAGGCGCTCGGGCGTGGCCACTTCCAGTTCCAGAGACTCCGGCATGGTCAGGCTTTCTTCAGCGCCTCGGCGCTCTCCAGCACTTCCTCGATGGTTCCCACCATGTAGAACGCCTGCTCGGGAACTTCGTCGTACTTGCCGTCCACGATCTCACGGAAGCCGCGGATGGTGTCGGCCAGCTTCACGTACCGCCCCGGCACCCCGGTGAACTGCTCGGCCACGTGGAACGGCTGCGAAAGGAATTTCTGAATCTTGCGGGCGCGCGCCACGGTCAGCTTGTCTTCATCCGAAAGTTCGTCGATGCCCAGAATCGCGATGATGTCTTGCAGGTCTTTGTAGCGCTGTAGCACGCCTTTCACGGCCGAGGCCGTCTCGTAATGGTCGTGGCCGATCACGCGCGGGTCCAGAATGCGCGAAGTCGAGGCCAGCGGATCCACGGCCGGATAGATGCCCAACTCGGAGATGGCGCGCGACAGGTTGGTGGTGGCGTCGAGGTGCGCGAAGGCGGTGGCCGGCGCGGGGTCCGTGTAATCGTCCGCGGGCACGTAAATCGCCTGCACCGACGTGATGGAGCCGTTCCTGGTGGAGGTGATGCGCTCCTGCAACTCGCCCATTTCGGTCGCCAGGTTGGGCTGGTATCCCACCGCCGAGGGCATGCGGCCCAACAGCGCCGATACTTCTGAGCCGGCCTGCGTGAAACGGAAAATGTTGTCGATGAACAGCAGCACGTCCTGGTGTTCTTCGTCGCGAAAATACTCCGCCACGGTCAGGCCCGTAAGGCCCACCCGCAGGCGCGCTCCCGGCGGCTCGGTCATCTGGCCGTAAATCAGGGCGCACTTGGACTTGGTCCAGTCGTGGATATCGATCACCCCCGATTCCTGCATCTCCAGCCACAGGTCATTGCCTTCCCGCGTGCGCTCGCCCACCCCCGAGAAGACCGACACGCCGCCGTGCTTCATGGCGATGTTGTTGATCATCTCCATGATGATGACGGTCTTGCCCACACCCGCTCCGCCGAACAGCCCGATCTTGCCGCCCCGCAGGTAGGGTTCCAGCAGGTCGATCACCTTGACGCCCGTTTCGAACATTTCCAGGCGCGTCGACTGGTCTTCAAACGAGGGCGACGGGCGGTGGATGGGGTACTTCAGCTTGGTGTTCACCGGGCCCATGTTGTCCACCGGCTGGCCGATTACGTTGAGCACGCGGCCCAGCGTCTCCTTGCCGACCGGCACCTCCACCGGATGCCCCAGGCTCTCCGCCTTCATGCCGCGCACCAGGCCCTCGGTGGGCTGGAGCGCGATGGTGCGCACGCGCCCCTCGCCGATGTGCTGCTCCACTTCGCAAATGATATCGATCGGGGTGGGCCCTTCGAATCCTTCGCTGGTGATGCGGATGGCGGTGTACACCAGGGGGATGTGGCCCTCGGGGAACTCGCAGTCCACGGCCGGTCCGGCCACTTGCACCACCTTGCCGATCAGAGTCGCGTTGGTCGTTGCCATAAGATCCTTATTCCGCGGCCGCCGCGCCGCTCACCACTTCGATGATCTCCCTGGTAATGCTGGCCTGGCGCACGCGGTTCATATACAAAGTCAGCCTGTCGATCATGTCGGCGGCGTTCGAGGTGGCCGCCTCCATGGCGGTCATGCGCGCGGCATGTTCGGCGGCGGCCGATTCCAGCAGCGCGCGGTAGAATTCCATTTCCACGCACTTGGGCAGCAGCGCGTCCAGAATCTCGCCCGCCGGCTGCTCCAGGATATAATCCACTGGAGCCGATTGCTCCGGCGTCTCCAGCGGCAGCACGCGCGCCAGCGTGAGCGTCTGCGCCACCATGCTCTTGAATTCGTTATACAGCAGGTAGACCGCGTCCGTCTCGCCCTGGCGGAACATCTCGATGGCTTTGCGCGCGATAGCCGCCGTCTCGCTGTAAACCACCTTGGCCGCCAGGCCGATGTGCTCGCCCGATATGGCGGCGCTGCGTTTGCGGAAGAAATCGCGCCCCTTGCGGCCCACCAGCTCGAGCGTGACCGAAGCCCCGCCGTGCTCCGCGATGAATCGCTGCGCCCCTTTGATGAGGTTGGTGTTGAATGCCCCGGCCAGCCCCTTGTCGCCGGTAATCAGAACCAGCAGAATGCGCTCGACCGCGCGCTGCGCCAGGAGCGGGTTCTCGACCGCCTGTTCCGCTGTCGCCGCGGCCGCGGCCACGTCCGTCAGCATCTTGCGCAACAGGGCCGCGTAAGGCCGCGCCGCAATCACCCGGTCCTGCGCGCGCCGCAGCTTGGCCGCCGAAACCATTTTCATGGCCTTGGTGATCTGCTGCGTGTTCTTGACCGAGCGGATACGCCGCCGGATGTCGATGAGGCTAGGCATTTGCGGTTACCGCCGGCGGGGTGTCCTCTGAGCCCGCCGCAAAGCGGGTTTTGAATTCCTCGATGACCGCCTTCAGCTCGGCGCGCAGGTCGTCGTCCAGAACTTTCTTGGTCCGGATTTCCTCCCACAGCCCGCTGTACGAGATGTCCACGAACCGGTATAGCTCCTCTTCGAACTGCCGGCACTGCTCAACCGGCAAATCGTCCAGATAGCCGTTGGTTCCGGCAAAGATGATGACAATCTGCTTTTCCACCGGCAACGGCTGGTATTGGTCCTGCTTCAGAATCTCCACCATGTGCCGGCCGCGGTTGAGCTGCGCCAGCGAGGCCTTGTCCAGATCCGAGCCGAACTGCGCGAAGGCCGCCAGCTCGCGGTATTGCGCCAGGTCCAGGCGCAGGCGGCCCGCAATCTGTTTCATGGCCTTGATCTGCGCGTTGCCGCCCACGCGGCTCACCGAGATGCCCACGTTGATGGCCGGCCGCACGTTGGAGTTGAACAAATCGGCTTCCAGGTAGATCTGCCCGTCGGTGATGGAAATGACGTTGGTGGGAATGTACGCGGAGACGTCGCCGGCCTGAGTTTCGATGAATGGCAGCGCCGTCAGCGATCCGCCGCCGTTTTCGTCGTTCAGCTTGGCGGCGCGCTCCAGCAGCCGGCTGTGCAGGTAGAACACGTCGCCCGGATATGCCTCGCGCCCCGGCGGACGCCGCAGCAGCAGCGAGATCTCGCGATAGGAAGCGGCGTGCTTGGAAAGGTCGTCGTAGATGCACAGCGCGTGCCGCTTGCGGTCGCGGAAGTACTCGCCCATGGCGCAGCCCGCGAACGGCGCGATGTACTGCATGGGGGCCGGGTCGGAAGCCGACGCGCAAACCACGATGCTGTATTCCATGGCGCCGAAATCTTCCAGCGTCTTCACCACCTGGGCCACCGTCGAGCGCTTCTGCCCGATGGCCACGTAGATGCAGATCACGTCGCCGCCCTTCTGGTTGATGATGGTGTCGAGCGCGATGGCGGTCTTGCCGGTCTGCCGGTCGCCGATGATCAGCTCGCGCTGGCCGCGCCCGATGGGTATCATCGCATCCACCGCCTTGATGCCCGTCTGCATCGGCTCCTTTACCTTCTGCCGCGCCACCACCCCCGGCGCCTGGCGCTCGATGGTGTTGAACTCGGTGGTGTGGATGGGCCCTTTGTCGTCGATGGGCCGGCCCAGCGCGTCCACCACGCGGCCGATCAGCGCTTCGCCCACCGGGACCGACATGATGCGGCGCGTGCGCCGCACTTCATCGCCTTCCTTGATTTCCGTATAATCGCCCAGCAGTACCGAGCCCACCTGGTCTTCCTCCAGGTTCATGGCGATTCCCGCCACGTCGTGCGGGAATTCGATCAGCTCGCCCGCCATGACTTTTTCGAGACCGTAGATTCTGGCGATGCCGTCGCCCACGGAGATCACCGAGCCGATCTCCGATACGTCGATCGCCCGTTCGTAGTTTTCAATCTCCTGGCGGAGAATACTGGTGATTTCGTCCGCTCGAATTTGAGCCATAATTCCTTTCGCTTAGCTTTCCGCGCTCAGGCGGCGTCCCAGCGACGCCAGTTGACCGCGCACCGAACCGTCGTACACCGTCGAGCCGATCCGCGCCACCACCCCGCCGATCAGCCCTTCGTCCACTGTAAGCCGCATGCGGATACGCCTGCCCGTCAGCCGCTCCAGCACCGCGTTCAGCGCGGCGCGCTGCGACTCGGCCATTTCACGCGCCGCGGACACTTCCGCGCGGGCGAAGCCCAGGCGCTCATCCAACATGATCTCGAAGCTGTGAAGGATGGGGGAAAGCGCGGCGATGCGGCGATGATCGATCAGCACGTACAGAAAATTCCGCGCGATGCGCGAGAGCTTCAGAATCTCCGCGATGCGTCCCACCACCGCCCTTTTCCGGCCGGCCGGCACCGCCGGGGTCGCCAGCGCGTTCTGCAATTCGGTGGACGCTTCGAGCGCCGCCTCGAAGGCGCGCAACTCGGCGACGGCCTCTTGCGGGCGGAGGGGAGACCCGCCGGCGGTGACCACGTCCGCCAGCGCATTGGCATATCGCGCGGCTATGGCGGAGAGTGTCATTTCAGATCGCGGACGAAACCGCGCACCAGTGCGTCTTGCGTGTCCGGCGTCATGCGGGCGCGGATCTTCTGCTCCGCCAGCCCCACTGCCAGCTCCGCGCAGTAGCGCTTCAATTCCATGCGGGCAGCTTTGCCGGCGGCCGCGATTTCCTGTTCGGCATACGCCTGGGTTTTGGCGATTTCCGCCGCCGTGTGCCGCCCGAAGCGCCCGGTTTCCGCCTGCTCTTCGGTCTGCGACTCGGCGCGCAACGCGGCGATCTCGGCTTCCAGGTTAGCCAGCCGCCGCTCCACTTCGGCCGCGCGCGTCTCGGCTTCCGTCCGCGCATTGCCGGCGTCAATCATGTCCTGACGAATCTTCGCGGACCGCGCTGCGAAGAACGGCCCGCCTTTCTTGCCAATCAGGTAGCCCAGGCCGCCCGCCAGCACCACGAAGTTGGCCCACTTCCAGATTTGCAGGCTGCCACCCTCCTTGTCTTCGGCCAAGATCGGGCCCGCGGTGAAACAAACCACCAACGCGAGAGTGGCGAAGCGCTTCATGCAGCGTTCCGCCGGAGGATGGATTCCGCGATCTGGTCCGCCAGCAGCTCGCTATCGCGCGCCAGGCCGGCCTTGGCCGCTTCCACGTCGCTTGAGAGCTGGCTCTTGGCTTCCTGGACCGCCGCTTCGGCGCGCCGCCGGGCCGCCGCCAGTTCCGCAAACTCGCCTTCCTGCAGCCGTTTGTGCAACTGCTCATGCGACTGGTAAATTTGCGCCCGCGCGGCGCGCATGGCGGTTTGATATTCGGCGGTCCTGGCGGCGGCCTGTTCGAGGGCCTCGCCGGCCAGCTTGCGCGCCCCTTCCGTGGCCTCATACCGCTGGCGCAACACCTTCTGCATCGGCGTGAAAAAAACGCCCTTCAGATAGAAGTAAAGCAGGACTAAGAGCAGAAATGTGGGCACTGCCTTCAGCAGTATTCCGCCCAGGGCGTGCAGCGTAGCTTCCATGATTAATAAGGAGAAACGGACAGTGTTATAGCAGAACAGGTTAACACCATGCTAAAAGGCCAGTCAACCGCATTGGGAGGTGGTGGATGGGGAGGGGCTTGAGGCGGTGCAATGGGCGGTCGCTGCCGGGGACCGGCCTCGCCAGACCGGTCGAGCACTCCACCCGGGTGACGCATCTGCGGGGCTTTTTTGGCAAGATGCTTCACACGAATGGTAGGGAGTCTCGACGATTCGGGTGGCTTTCTGGCGTCGGGTCGTTTCCCGCGCTTGCAGCCGCTTGCCCGCCCAGACCCACGCCGACGTGCGAGAATTGGAGCTGTATATGAAAAGGCCCGTCTCGGTGGAATCTGCCTCTGCACTAATCGACGAGAAGATCAAGGAACTTGGGGACTGGCGCGGGAAGACACTCGCGAAAGTGCGCGAAATCATACACGAGGCAGACCCTGAGATCGTCGAAGAGTGGAAGTGGAGGGGGACTCCCGTCTGGTCCCACGGCGGCATCGTCTGCACGGGAGAGACGTACAAGAACCACGTCAAGATGACATTTGCCAAGGGATCTGCGTTGAAGAACCCTTCAGGTCTCTTCAACGCCAGCCTCGACGGGAATGTCAGGCGCGCCATCGACATCCACGAGGGCGACAAGGTCGATGAGGCGGCCTTGAAGGATCTCATCCGCGCTGCGGTGGCGCTCAATCTCAAGGGCAAGAGCCAGCCGAAGCCCCGGCGAGCGAGCAGCAAGCGGGCCGACTAGCTTCATCGCAGGTCACGGCCATATCTCCTCCCATTGGGGAAGAGCTTCGGCACCTGCCTCATACGCCAAGCAGTTCGGCGTCGAGACCCCGAGCTGGCCGCCGAAGGGCGCTCGGTCTTGATCGCGGAGGAAACCGCCCGGCTCGACGGCGTGCGCTTACGCGGATCCCCGGCTCTCTTCCAGCGTCCGGCGCAGCACGGGGAGCATGGCGATGTCTTTCTCGTCGCCCACTTCTTCTTTGACCGCAATCAAAGTCTCCAGATCCAGCACCCGCACCCGAAGCTCCTTCCCCAACTCCACTTCCACGGCATGGGGAAGCAGGTCCTCGTAGGACCGGCCCTTCCCAATCGTGCCCAGCAGGTTGACCGGGCCGAACCGCGTCATCAAAAGCTGGTGGCCGGGTGAGGAAAGGTGGGTCGTGTCCGGCCGTAGCCGCCGTTCCGGCTGCGCCCGGTAGCAAGCGTCCAACTCTTCCAGAGCAGCCAGCAACCGGCCGAGGTTCTCCGGCGCAGTCGAGTGGACCACATCCAGATCGAAGGTGCTGACTGGCGCTCCCCGCAGGACGGCGGCCACGCCCCCGACTACGATGAAATCCACCCCGTAGCTAGCGAGCGTCTGAAAGACCGAAAAGAACCTGCTCTTCGGCATCTTTACCTCTAGCCTCCCAGACGAAGTCCACGAAATCCTGCAATGTCGCCAGGCGCTCCGCCGGCGTCATGGACAGCATCCACCGGATCAGGGTCACGTCCACGCCGGCGCTGTCGTATGGAAACATCAAGGTCCGTCAATAGCGAGAATATCAGAATAGATCTGCGGCATCATAGATAAGAGACTGGATGCCGTCCGCATTGGAGCCGCAACCGCACGTTAACCCGTGGATTGTCGCCACCGCCGTCATGTTCGCCACCTTCATGGAGGTGCTGGACACCACCGTGGTCAATGTCTCCCTGCCGCATATCGCGGGAAGCCTTTCGGCCAGCGTCGACGAGGCTGCTTGGGCGCTGACGTCGTACCTGGTGGCCAACGCCATCATCCTTCCCATGACCGGCTGGCTGGCGAATTATTTCGGGCGCAAGCGCATGCTCCAGGCGGCCGTCTTGGGCTTCACGGCGGCGTCGGTTCTGTGCGGGATGGCGCAGACGCTGCCCATGCTGATCTTCTTCCGCGTGGTCCAGGGCGCCACCGGAGGCGCGCTCCAGCCGCTCTCGCAGGCAGTCATGCTGGAGGCCTTCCCGCCGCAGGACCGCGGCAAGGCCATGGCCTTCTGGGGCCTGGGAATCGTGGTGGCGCCCATGCTTGGTCCCGTGATTGGCGGATACCTCACCGACAATTTCAGTTGGCGCTGGGTCTTCTACATCAATCTGCCGGTGGGGCTGGCCTCCGTCATCATGACCCGCCTGTTCATTTTCGATCCGCCCTACATCCGGCGGCGGTCAAGCGGCATCGATTACTGGGGTATCGGCCTGCTGGCCGTCGGGGTGGGCGCGTTACAGATCGTGCTCGACAAGGGGCAGGAAGAAGATTGGTTCTCGTCGAACCTGATGACCGCGCTGGGCGTCATCGCGGTGGCCGGGATTGCCGTCTTTGTCATCCACGAGATGCGCGCCCGCGATCCGGTAGTGCATCTCCGCGTCTTCAAGCTGCGGACTTACAGCGCGGGCGTATTTCTCATGACCGTGCTCGGCTTCGTGCTCTACGGCAGCATGTTGCTGGTGCCCATCTTCCTGCAAACCTTGCTCGGCTATCCGGCTCTCGACGCCGGCGTCGCCATGGCGCCGCGCGGCCTCGGCTCGTTCCTCATGATGCCCGTGGTGGGCACTGTGCTCGGCAGATTCGATCCGCGCAAGGTGCTGGCCGTGGGCCTGGTGGGCGCCTCCTCGACCCTCTATGCGCTTTCGCAGCTCAACCTCAACGCCGGTTATTGGGATATCTTCTGGCCGCAGTTTATCCAGGGCGCATCACTGGCCATGCTGTTCGTCCCGCTGACCACCGCCACCATGGACCCCATCCCCAGGGAAGAGATGGGCAACGCCACCAGCATGTTCAACCTGATGCGCAACATCGGCGGCAGCATGGGGATCGCCAGCGCCACCACCTTCCTGTTCCGCCGCCAGCAGTTGCACACTCACCTGCTCGCCGTGGACGTCAACCCGTACAACCCGCAGACGCAGATCTTCCTCCAGCGCGTGCGGTCCGCCATGATCTTGCATGGGTCCGACCCCCACACCGCCGTGAGCCAATCCTACGGCGCCATCTGGGGAATGGTGGAGCGCCAGGCCTCCATGCTTTCTTTCGTGGATACGTTCCGCGCCATGGCCGTGGTTTTTCTGCTGATGCTGCCGCTTTTGCTCTTCATGAAGAAGCCGAGACATCACCGCGGCGGCGCCGCGATCGACTGACACCGGGCAACACCGCATACACGCCCGCCCCCGTGATCACGATCGCCAATCCCGGCCACGTGGTGGCCGGGCGGTAAACGAACAACATGACCAGCACCACGGCCGCGCCAAAGATGTACAGCGCCGGCACAAAGGGATAGCCCGCCACCCGGTACGGCCGTTCCGCGTCCGGACGCGTCCGCCGCAGCCGGAACACGCCCGCGATGGTCAGGATATAGAACAACAACGCCGCGGAAATCACGTAATCGAGTAAGTTGCTGTAGAGGTTGCCGTAGGCGTGCGTGTCCGGATTGTAAGTGCGGGGCAAGACCAGCGCCGCGGACCAGATTCCTTGCACCATCAGCGACCAGCCCGGCACCTTGGCCTTGTTCATCTCGCCCGCGCGCGCGAAAAATAGTCCGTCCCGCGCCATGGCATAATAAGCGCGAGCCCCCGCCAGCACCAGGCTGTTGACGCATCCGAACGTGGAAACCATGATCGCCACGGCCATCAACGCGGGACCGTAGCCGGGAAGGATGGCCTGAAGCATGGCCGTGGCCACGCGGTCCGCGGGCGCCTGCTGGATGGCCGAAAGCGGCAGCACCACCAGGTAGGCCACGTTGGCCAGCAGGTACAGCCCGATCACGGCCGTCACTCCCAGGGCCATCGCCAGCGGCAGGTTGCGGCGGGGATTCCGCACTTCGCCCGCGGCGAACGTGACGCCGTGCCACGAGTCGGCCGAAAACAGCGAGCCGGATTGCGCCACGCACAGCGCCACAATCAATCCGAAAACGCTGCCCGCGGCCACGCCCAGCGCCGGATCGTACGCCCCCAGCTTGAACGGGGCCGCGAAGTTGGCTTTCACCGCCGAGGCATTCCAGCCGAAAAGAAGCCCTGCCAGGATGAGCGCGGCCAGCGCCGCCGTCTTGGCGGTGGTGAACAGGTTCTGCACGATCTTGCCGTACTCGAGACCGCGCGAATTGGCCCAGGTCAGCAGCGCAATCACGGCCACGCCCACCAGTTGCGCGGTGGAGAGCGAGATGGCGTACCGCGACGAAACGTGAATCGGCTCCACCAGGTAGCGGTTCTCGGCCACCGGGGGAAACACCACCGCCAGAAATCGCGCGAAAGCCACCGCCACGGCCGCGATGGTGCCCGTCTGGATCACGGTGAACAGCGTCCAGCCGTACAGGAACCCCCACAGCGGCGAGAACGCTTCACGCAGGTACACATACATACCCCCCGCGTGCGGCAGCATCGAGGCGAGCTCGCCGTAGGAGAGCGCCGCGGTGATGGTGAGCACTCCCGTCAGCCCCCAGGCCACCAGCATCCAGCCAGGGCTTCCGATCAGCCTCGACATATCGGCCGAGACGATGAAAATGCCCGAGCCGATCATGGCGCCGATCACTACCATGGTGGCGTCGAAAAGATTCAGGCCGCGGACGAAGCCCTGCTCGCCTGTCGTGTTGGTGAGAGTGGGTTGGCTCATGGTCGTGTGCCAGCCCATTGTATCCGAAGCCGGTTGCAGGAGGGATTACAATAGAGAGCCATGAAACGTCTGAACCGGCGCGGCTTCGCCGCCGTTCTGGCAGCCTCCGGAGCCGCCGCTCCGGCACTGCTTGCGCAGCAACCAACCCCGCGGCGATCCGGTCCGCCCCCGGAAGTGCCTCCCTTCCAGGCTCCCCTTGAGTTCACCCGCCAGGATGTGCCTGCCAGAGTGCATCCTTTCCCCATGACCCAGGTGAAGCTCCTCCCCGGTCTGTTCGCGGATGCCGCCGAGTGGAATCGCGGCTATATGCACCGTCTGCCGGCTGGCCGCCTGCTCTACAACTTCCGCGCCAATGCCGGCCTGCCCACAGGCTCCGCCCAGCCGTTCGGAGGTTGGGAGGCGAAGGCGGACGGCCAGCACGCGACTGAGTTGCGCGGCCATTTCACGGGTCACTTCCTCTCCGCCAGCGCCCAGTTGTACGCCTCAGCCGGCGACAAGGAGGCCAAGGCCAAGGCCGACGAAATCGTCGCCGAGCTCGCCAGGTGCCAGCAGAAACTCGGCGGCGGTTATCTCAGCGCCTTCCCCACTGAGCTGTTCGACCGCCTCAGCACCCCTCAACTCCCCTGGGCGCCCTTCTACACCATCCACAAAATCATGGCCGGCCTGTTCGACATGTACACCCTCGCCGGCAACCAGGACGCGCTGAAAGTGGTCGAGGGCATGGCGGACTGGGCCGGCAAGTGGAGCGGCTCCAAGACCGAAGAGCACATGCAGGACATCCTCAACGTGGAATTCGGCGGCATGGCCGAAGTGCTCTATAACCTGGCCGCGGCCACCAACAACGACCAGTGGGCCAAGGCGGGCGACCGCTTCACCAAGAAGCGCTTCGTCAATCCCCTGGCCTCGCGCCGCGACGAGCTGCGCCCGCTCCACGTCAACACGCACATCCCGCAGGTGATCGCCGCCGCGCGCCGCTACGAAATCTCGGGCGACATGCGCTTCCATGATGTCGCCGATTTCTTCTTCTACGAGGTGACCACCGCGCGCACTTACGTCACCGGCGGCACCAGCAATGGTGAAGCCTGGCTTGCCCAGCCCCGGCAGCTCGCCGCCGAGCTGAAAATGAGCGTCTCCACCGCCGAATGCTGCTGCTCCTATAACATGCTCAAGCTGGCGCGCCATCTCTACGGCTTCGCCGCCGATCCCCGCTATTTCGACTACTACGAGCGCGCCCTCCTCAACCACCGCATCGGCACCATCCAGCCCAGAACCGGGCACACCCAGTATTACCTCTCGCTCACTCCCGGCGCCTGGAAGACGTTCAACACCGAGGATCAATCCTTCTGGTGCTGCACCGGCACGGGCGTCGAGGAGTACTCCAAGCTCACCGACAGCATCTACTGGCACGACGACGACGGCGTCTTTGTCAACCTGTTCATTCCCTCCGAGCTGAGCTGGCCCGAGAAAGGTTTCAGGTTGCGCCAGGATACCCAGTTCCCCGATCACCCACGGACGGCGCTGACGGTCGCCGTGGACAAGCCGGTCCACCTTCCCGTGCGCTTGCGCATTCCCTCCTGGCTCGCTTCCGGGCCCACCGTGAAAGTGAATGGCAAAGCGCTGGAAGCCACCGCCAGCCCCGGCAGCTATCTGACGCTGACGCGAACCTGGAAGAAAGGCGACCGCGTGGAGATGGAGCTGCCCATGCGCCTTCACATCGAGTCCATGCCCGACGATCCCAAGTTGCAGGCCATTCTCTACGGCCCCTTGGTGCTGGCGGGCGATCTGGGAGCGGAGGGATTGACGGAGCAACTGATCACCGGTTCGATGGGGCCTCGGGTCCAGGCCTTACCCATCGAGGTCCCCACTTTCCGCGCCGGGCCCAGTGGGCACCCCGCCGATCCGGTTTCGTGGATCAAGCCCGGCGACAAGCCGCTCACGTTCCGCACCACCGGCCAGCGGAAAGACGTCACGCTGGTCCCGCTCAACACCATTTTCGACAAACGATACTCGGTCTACTGGGAGGTAGCATGAACACGCCGATCACAATCTTGGGAATTGCCGGCAGTCTTCGCCAAGGATCTTATAACCGCGCCGCGCTGCGCGCCGCCGAGCAGCTCGTGCCCGAAGGCGCCCGGCTGGACATTTTCGATCTCGCGGGCATTCCTTTGTTCAACCAGGATGAAGAGAAGAACCTGCCCGCGCGGGTGGTGGAGTTGAAGCGGAGCATCCGCGCCGCCGATGCCGTCCTGCTGGTCACGCCCGAATACAACTATTCCATTCCGGGCGTGCTGAAGAACGCCATCGACTGGGCGTCGCGGCCTTACGGCGACAACGCGTGGGACGGCAAGCCGGTAGCCATAATGGGCGCCTCGCCCGGCAGCCTCGGCACCGCCCGCGCCCAATACCACCTGCGCCAACTGGTCGTGGGCCTCAACATGCATACGGTGAATCGGCCCGAAGTGTTGATTTCGGGCGCTGCGGAACGCTTCGACGCACAGGGCAACCTGAAGGACGAGAACACCCGGAAACTTATCCGAAACCTGCTCGAGAACCTGGTCGAATGGGCGCAGCGGCTCGAGCGCGGCAAGCGCCCTGGCGCCGCCGGCTCGATGGCGCCATAGCGTGCTGCGCGAATCCACCGGGTCGGCGCCCATCGCTTGACTTCGATATTGAGGTCCCATACGATGGGCAAGTGCAAGCGATTACAGCACAATTCCCCTTGTCTCTCTTGCTGCAGAGTGCTCCCTCGCGCTTAGTCTCCCTGTCGGGCGTGGACATCGCGATTATCGTTATCTACTTCTTCGCCGTCATCGGAATTGGCTTCTATCTGAAGAGCTACACCAAGACGGGCGAGGATTTCTTCCTGGCCGGCCGCGAGATGACGGCCTGGGTGGCGGGCCTCAGCTTTCTCGCCGCCAACCTGGGCTCGCTCGAGTTGATGGGCTGGGCGGCCTCCGCCTACCAGTACGGCATCCTCGCCACGCACTGGTATTGGATCGGCGCCATCCCCGCCATGCTGTTCCTGGGGATCGTGATGATCCCCTTCTACTACATCTCCAAGACCCACTCCGTGCCCGGCTACCTCAAGCTGCGCTACGGCGAGCCGGCGCGCGCCTTCTCGGCCATCTCCTTCGGCTTCATGACCGTCCTGATGAGCGGTATCAACATGTACTCCATGGCGCTGGTCTTGAAGGTCGTGCTCGGCTGGGACATCCACTTCAGCATCTGGGTCTCTTCCATCACCGTGGCGGTGTACGTTGGCCTGGGCGGCCTGTTCTCGGCAATCTTCAATGAGGTGCTCCAGTTCGTCCTCATCTGGCTGGGCGCGCTGCTGATCTCCATCATCGGGCTGATCGAGGCCGGCGGCTGGAGCGGAATGGTGGCCCGCATCCATCATAATTTCCCGACGCAGGACTATACCCACCTGTGGCGCACCTTGGGTTCTTTCAGCGACAACCCCATGGGCATCAACTGGGTCGGCATCGTGTTCGGGCTGGGGTGGGTCATCTCGTTCGGATACTGGACCACGGATTTTCTGGTGGTGCAGCGCGTCATCGCCGCCAAGGACCTTCGCGCGGCCAAGATGGCGCCCATCATCGGCTCCGCGTTCAAGATGATGGTGCCGTTCATCGTGATTCTGCCGGGCCTGCTGGGGCTGGCGCTGCTGCCGCCCGGGTTCCTGACGGGCGAGAGCCAGGCCATCGCCACCGGAGGCCACAGCTACAACGAGGTCCTGCCCATCATGCTGGCGCGTTATTGCGGCCCGGGCCTGCTCGGCCTGGGCATCACCGCGCTCATCGCGGGATTCATGTCGGGCATGGCCGGCAACGTCAGCGCCTTCGCCACGGTGTGGACCTATGACATCTACCGCGCCATCTTCCGCAAGCAGGCCCCCGACGCGCATTATGTCGCCATGGGACGCTGGTGCACCATTCTGGGCGTGCTGGTCAGCATTGGCACGGCCTACTTTGTGATGCAATTTCGAAGCATCATGGACTACGTGCAGCAGCTCTTCAGTTTCTTTATCGCGCCGCTGTTCGGCACCGTACTTCTCGGCATGTTGTGGAAACGCGCCACGCCCCAGGGCGGTTTCTGGGGCCTGCTCACCGGTACCTTCTCTTCCATCGGCATGTGGCTGTGGGTCTACCTGGACCCCACGGCGCTGCGCTACATCGCCCTTTCATCGCAGGCCAAGCCCATGGCTGAGAACATGTTCCGTGCGCTGTGGGCCTGGATCATCTGCGTGGTGGTGACCGTGGTGGTGAGCATGGCTACGCGGCCCAAGCCCGCCTCCGAGCTGACCGGACTGGTGTACGGCTGCACGGAGCTGCCTTCGGAAGGCCACCTGGCGCTGTACCGGCGCCCCATTTTCTGGGCCGGGGTGGTGGCGTTCGTGTTTGTGGTTTTGCAGGTCATTTTCTGGTAGGTAAACAATGCATCGCGTTGGCATGATTTCCATATGGTTCTTCATTGGCGTCCTGCTCCTGATTTACGGGGTGTTGATCCTGGGCGCCGGCATTTACGATCTGTTGAATCCGGCGGCGCACCCCGTGGTGAGGTCCGATCTGCACGCCGGAATCTGGTGGGGCGCTCTGCTGATCGCCATGGGCGCGGTTTATGCGCGGCAGTTTAGGCCAGGGAAGGAGAAATGATGACTTTCGGTGTGATCGTCGGAAACCGGGGATTTTTCCCCGACCATCTCGCCCGGAGCGGGCGCACTGAGATGATTGCGGCCATCGAGAAGGCCGGATACCAAGCCGTCGTACCCGGCCCGGAAGACACCAAGTTCGGGGCCGTGGAGACGCGCGTGGAATCGGCGCGCTGCGCGGACCTGTTCAAGAAACATCGCGAGTCGATCGACGGCGTCATCGTCACGCTGCCCAATTTCGGCGAGGAGCGCGCCATAGCCGACACCCTGCGCATGGCCGATCTGGACGTGCCGGTGCTGGTGCAGGCCACCCCCGATACGCCCGGCCGCATGACCATCCAGGACCGTCGCGATAGCTTCTGCGGCAAGATGTCGGCCTGCAACAACCTGACCCAGTACGGGATTCCCTACTCGCTTACCACGCGCCACACGGAGGCCCCGGATTCCGACTGTTTCCGCCGCGATCTGGTCTGGTTCGCCGCCGTCTGCCGCGTGGTGCGGGGGCTGCGGCGGTTGCGCATCGGGGCCATCGGCGCGCGGCCCGCGGCCTTCAACACCGTCCGCTACAGCGAGAAGATCCTCGAGGCCAACGGCATCTCGGTCGAGCCTATCGACCTTTCCGAGATCCTGGGCCGCATCGCGCGCATGAGCGACCAGCACCCCGCGGCGGTCGCCAAACTGGACGCCATCCGGCGCTATGTGCCGACCGAGGGCGTGCCCGCCGAGCCGCTTCTCAAGATGGCCAAGCTCGGCGCCGTGGTGGATGAATGGATGGCCCAGACCGACGTCGCCATCAGCGCCGTGCAGTGCTGGACTTCGCTCGAAGAGTTCTTCGGCGTGGTGCCCTGCACCGTCATGAGCATGATGAGCGAG
This sequence comes from Bryobacterales bacterium, assembly GCA_963768385.1. Classification (GTDB taxonomy): domain Bacteria; phylum Acidobacteriota; class Terriglobia; order Bryobacterales; family Bryobacteraceae; genus Fen-178. Next base: position 37,774 of record CAVYHQ010000004.1, on the reverse strand, counting down.
AACCTGATGTCCAGCGCCTGCGAGGTGGATATCTGCGGCGTCATTGGCATGCACGCCCTGCAACTGGCCTCGGGAACGCCCAGCGCCTTGCTCGATTGGAACAACAATTACGGCGAAGACCCCGACAAAGCGGTCTGCTTCCATTGCAGCAATCTTCCCAAGCACTTCTTCAGGGAGGCGCGCATGGACTTTCAGCAGATCATCGCCGGCACGGTGGGGCGCGACAACACTTACGGGACGTGCGTGGGGCGCGTGAAGTCGGGACCAATGAGTTTCGCGCGCTTTTCGACCAATGATCGCGAGGGCTCGATTCACGGCTACGTGGGGGAGGGTGAGTTCACCGACGATCCGCTGGAAACCTTTGGCGGCGCCGGCGTGGTGCGCATTCCGAGGCTGCAAGAGTTGCTCCGTTACATCTGCGAGCGCGGCTTCGAGCATCACGTAGCGGCCAACCTGGCGCCGGTGGCGGCGGCGGTGCGGGAAGCCGCCACGCGCTACCTGGGTTGGAGCGTGTACCAGCATTCGTAGGGGCCAGGGGCCAGGGGTCAGGGGCCAGGGAAAGAAACTCCGATCCCCGGCCCCCGGCCCCTGGCCCCCGGCCCCCGAAAGGTCCCCATGAGCATTGTCGCCGGCGTGGATTTCGGAACCCTGAGCGTGCGGGTTTCCATTTTCGACAGCGCCCAGGGCCGTCTGGGCTCCGGCGTGGCGGAATATCCGCTCCTCCGCAAGAAAGACGACCCCGACCATGCCACCCAGAGCCACGCCAGCCACATGCAGGCGCTGATCGAGGCCACGCACCGCGCCATTGAAGCCGCTGGCATCGACGGCCACGCTATCGAGGCCATCGCTCTCGACACCACCGGCTCGACCATGATCCCGGTGGATGCGCATCTCGAGCCCATCGACGACTACTATCTCTGGTGCGATCATCGCGCCTGGAAGGAAGCCGGCGAGATCACCGCCGCGGCCCGCAGCCGGGGCCTCGAGGCCATCGACTGGTGCGGCGGCATCTACTCCTCCGAGTGGGGCTTTGCCAAGCTCCTGCACTGGCTGCGCCACAATCCCGACAAGCACGGCCGCTTTACCACCGCCCTCGAGCACTGCGACATGGTGGCCGCCGTGCTGTGCGGAATCACCGATCCAGCCTTAGTTCCACGCAGCGTCTGCGCCATGGGCCACAAGTGGATGTGGAACGTGGGCTTGGGCGGCCTTCCGCCCGAGGAGTTCCTGGTGGCGGTCGATCCGCTGCTCGCGGGCATGCGTGCCAAACTCGCTGGCCGCTACGCCACCTCGGACCAAATCGCCGGACAGCTCGCTCCGGCCTGGGCGGCGCGACTCGGCTTGCGCCCCGGCATCCCCATTCCGGTGGGCGCCTTCGATGCGCACTGGGACGCCATCGGCGCCGGCGTGCGGCTGGGCGACGTGGTGAACGTGGTGGGAACCTCCACCTGCATCATGGCCATTGGGGAGAAGCCGGAGCTGATCCCCGGTGTCTGCGGCGTGGTGCCGGGGTCCATCCATCCGCATCGCATCGGCATCGAAGCCGGTATGTCGGCCTCGGGCGACATTTTCGAGGCCATCGCGCGGCGCGCCGGCGCCACCGTCGCCGAATTGTCGCGCGGCTTGGAGAATTATCGCGCCGGGGAGACCGGCCTGCTGCGCCTCACCTGGGACAACGGCGACCGCACCGTGCTGGTGAACCCCGAGCTGAGCGGCGTCACGCTGGGCTGGCGGTTGACCCACACGGCCCAGGATGAGCTGTTCGCCGCCATCGAGGGCACGGCCTTCCACACGCGCGTGATTCTGGAGCGCATGGAGGAGCACGGCGTGCCCGTGCGCCGCATCATCAACGGCGGCGGCATCCCGCAGAAGAATCCCGTGCTCAACCAGGTGTACGCCAGCGTGATGGGAAAGCCCATCCTGGTGCCCAAGGGCGATGTGACAAGCTTAGGCTCGGCGATCTTCGCGTTTCTGGCCGCCGGCGCCTTCCGCACCATCGAAGAGGCGCAGGACGCGCTGTGCCCCGGGTACGCCACTGTCGAGCCGGAAAGAGCGGCCGCCGCGACGTATGCGGAGTTGTATCCGCTCTTCCGCAAGCTCTACTTTGCCTTCGGCGAGCGGCGGGCCAAGGCCGTCGAGATGGGCGATGTCTTGCCCGAGCTGCGCAGAATCGCGGCGCGCGCGCGAGGAGGCACGAGTGCTGGAAGCGCTGCGAACTGAGGTCTACGAAGCCAATCTCGAGTTGGTCCGCCGCGGCCTGGTGCTGTACACATTTGGAAACGCCAGTGGCCTCTCGCGCGAACAGGGTCTCGTCGCCATCAAGCCCAGCGGCGTCCCCTATGAGAAGATGACGCCCGCCGACATGGTGATCGTGGATCTGGAAGGCCGTGTGGTGGAAGGCAGCCTGCGGCCATCCTCCGATTTGGCGACGCATGTGGCGCTCTATCGCGCGTTCCCTTCCGTCGGCGGCGTGGTGCACACGCACTCGCGTCACGCCACCGCCTGGGCGCAGGCTGGCCGCGAGATCCCCTGCTTCGGCACCACGCATGCGGACTACTTCGACGGCCCGGTGCCGGTAACCGCTCCGCTCACGCCCGCGGAAATCGAATCCGAATACGAAGCCAACACGGGCGTGGCGATCGTCCGCTTGATGGAAGCCCGCGATCCGCTCGGCTGCCCCGCCGCGCTGGTAGCCGGACACGGCCCTTTCTGCTGGGGCCCATCGGCCGCCGCCGCCGCGCACATGGCAGCGATTGTGGAAGAGCTTGCGGCCATGGCCCTGCACACGCTGGCCCTCAACCCCGCCGCGGTACCGATCTCCGAGGCGCTGCGCGATAAGCACTACTTCCGCAAGCACGGGCCGAAGGCGTACTACGGGCAGGGGTAGCTGGCGGCCCCTCACTCCACCCGCAGCTTCAGAATCGTCAGCGAGTGCGCCGGGAAGGTGTAGACGAAGCCATTCTTCTCCAGCGTAGCCGTGAATTGGCTCGTACTGGGGACAACCTTCTTGTCGTCGCCGAATGTGTGGGTGGCCTTCAGGTCGGGATAGTTCATCTGCCAGACTTCGACGGTCCTGGCGAGCGTCCCTTCCTGATTCTCGGTGCGCGTGGAAATGTCCTGCGACTTACTCCGATTGAGCACGTTGACATACACGCTGCGATCCTTGGCGTTGTAAGTGGCGGAAACGTCCAGGTAAGAGCCCGGAGCCTTTACCCAAGCGCTTACCGACGTGTTCCCGCGCTGCTTGCCGTACTCCACGATGGGGAAGTAAGTCGGTTGCAGGAATAAGCCCTGCTTGTTGGTCATGATGGGCGCGATTACATTCACCATCTGGGCCAGGTTCGCCATCTTGACTACGTCGGCGTGGCGGAAGAAGGAGTTGAAGAACATCCCCATGGCCAGGGCGTCCTCGAAGTTGTAGATCTCTTCCAGGTGGCCCTCGTTGTGGACGCGGTACCAGACGTTCCACTCGTCGTAGGCGATATAGATGGGGCGTGGGTTGGGCCGCCCGGCCTGCGCATCGCGAATGGCGGCGGCGGTGGTTTCGATATAGCGGTTGACGTTCTGTTGCGATTGGCTGAGAAACTTCTCGATGTCGTTCTGCGGATTCCCAATGTAAGTGTGGAGCGAGATGTAGTCGATCTGGTCGCGCAAGGCAGTCACAACGGTGCGGTTCCAGCCGATCCAGTCGGCGCCGTAGTTACTCGATCCGCTGGCGACCAGCTTGATCGAGTTATCCACCAGGCGCATGGCCTTGGCGGCTTCCAGCGCGAATTTCGCATACTCCTCGGCGGTCTTGTGGCCGAGCTGCCAGGGGCCGTCGATCTCGTTGCCCAAGCCCCAATAGGTCACCTTGTAAGGGGCCTCTCGGCCGTTCTTGCGGCGCTGGTCGGCCCAGTAGGTGTGGCGCGATTCGTTGGTGTATTCCACCCAATAGCGGGCGTCGTCCACCGTGCCTAGGCCGGCGTTGATGCAAATGTAGGGCTCGGCGCCGATGCGCTCGCAGTAGCGCAGAAATTCGTCGGTGCCGAAGCGATTGGTCTCGAGGTCGTTCCAGGCCAGCTCGGGCCGCACCGGGCGTTGGTCCTTGGGGCCGATGCCGTCCTTCCAGTCGTAGCCCGAGGAAAAGTTGCCGCCGGGATATCGCAGGATCGACACGCCCAGCTTCTTCACCGCCTCCATGACGTTGGTGCGATAGCCGTCTTTATCGGAGAGCGGGCTGCCTTCCTCGTAAATGCCGCCGTAGATCATGCGGCCCAGATGTTCGGCGAAGTTGCCGAAAACGTGCGGGTCGACTTCACCGATGGTGCGATCGATATCGATCTTGATGCGCGCAGCGGGCGCTTGCGCGAATACGGCGGAGACAACCGCCAGGAGAACCGCGGAGAGCCGGTACATCATGACCCCGCCATTATGACACGCCGGATGCGGTTCGAGGCAGGGCTGGCCTGTTAAGATGGCGGTGTACCCATGCCGTTTGTCCACCTGCATTGCCATACCGATTATTCCCTGCTGGACGGGGCCTGCGATATCGACCAGCTCATGAAGGCCACCGTCGAGCACAGAATGCCGGCGGTGGCCATGACCGATCACGGGAACCTTTTCGGCGCGGTCAGGTTCTATAACGCGGCCAAGGCGGCGGGGGTGCATCCGGTGATCGGGTGCGAGGTTTACGTTTCGCAACAGGGGCACAAGACACGGTCGGATACGGACCGCTACAACCACATGATTCTGCTGTGCGAGAACCAGCAGGGGTATCGCAACCTCATCAAGCTGGTCTCGACGGGGTACCTGGAAGGGTTCTATTACAAGCCGCGCATCGATATGGACCTGCTGGCGGAGCACTCGAAAGGGCTCATCGGGATGTCGGCGTGCCTGCGTGGGCACATCCCGGAGACGCTCCTGGCGGACAAGTACGACGACGCGCGGCGGCTGGCGCACACCTACGCGGACGTTTTCGGCAGGAATAACTTCTTCCTGGAGATCCAGGACCATCACCTGGATCAGGACCGGCGGCTCACGCCGGAGATGAACCGGCTGTCGCAAGAGACGGGCCTCGCGCTGGTGGCCACCAACGACTCGCACTACCTGCGCCGGGAAGACGCGCGCGCCCACGAGATCCTGTTGTGCATCCAGACCGGCAAGGGGATGAGCGATCCGACGCGCATGCGCTGGGGGACTCCCGAGTTCTATTTGAAGTCGCCCCAGGAAATGATGGAGTTGTTCGGCGAGTTGGAGGATGCGCTCGACCGGACCTGGGAGATCGCTCAGAGGTGCCACGTCAGCCTGGAAGAGGTCAAGGAGCCATTCCCGAAATTTGAGGTGCCGGAAGGCCACTCCACGGACACGTATTTCGAATATGTCGCGCGGCAGGGCTTCGAGAAGCGGCGCCCGCGCCTCGAGGCGATGCGGGTCAAGGGGGCGCTGAAGCATCACCTGGCGGAATACGCGGAGCGGCTGGATCGTGAAATTCAGATGATCCAGAAGATGAAGTTCTCGGGATATTTTCTGATTGTCTGGGACTTCATCCGCTACGCCAGGAGCCGCGGCATTCCGGTCGGACCGGGGCGCGGGTCGGCGGCGGGAAGCCTGGTGAGCTATGCCATGGCGATCACCGATATCGATCCGCTGCAATACGGGCTGCTGTTCGAGCGCTTTCTGAACCCGGAGCGCGTGAGCCTGCCGGATATCGACATCGACTTCTGCATGAACCGGCGCGGCGAGGTGATCCAATATGTCACCGAAAAGTACGGCCGGGAACAGGTGGCTCAGATCATCACCTTCAACACGCTGGGGGCGCGGGCGGCCATCAAGGACGTCGGCCGCGCGCTGGAGATGCCGTACGCGGAGGTGGAGCGCATCACCAAGATGGTGCCCAATGTCCTCAACATTTCGCTTCCGGACGCCATGAAGCAGGAGCCGGGATTCGGCGAGGCGGCCCGTAAGGACCCGCGCGTGGACGATGTGCTGAAGGTGGCGCTGCGCCTCGAGGGCCTGGCGCGCAACTGCTCGGTGCATGCCGCGGGGGTGGTGATCTCGCCCCAACCGCTCACGGAGCTGGTGCCGCTCTACAAGACCAACCGCGACGAAATCGTGACGCAGTTCGACATGAACGGCCTGGAGAAGCTGGCGCTTCTCAAGATGGATTTCCTGGGGCTGACCACGCTCACGCTGATCAACGACGCTCTGCGGCTGATCCAGAAGCGGCACGGCGTGGAAGTGGTGCCGGAGGATCTGCCGCTGGACGACAAGGCCACCTACGAGATCTTCGCCAAGGGCTTCACCAGCGGCGTGTTCCAGTTCGAATCCAGCGGCATGCGCGACATTCTGCGGCGCTACCAGCCGGGCCGCATTGAAGACCTGACGGCGCTCAACGCGCTCTACCGGCCGGGGCCGATTCAGGGCGGCATGATCGACGATTTCATCGAGCGCAAATGGGGACGGCGCGCGGTGCAGTACGATCTTCCGGAATTGAAGGAGCTGCTGGAAGAAACCTACGGCGTGATCGTGTACCAGGAGCAGGTGATGCAGATCTCCAACCGGCTGGCCGGCTATTCTCTCGGCGAGGCCGACGTGCTGCGCCGCGCCATGGGCAAGAAGAAACCCGAAGAGATGGCCCGGCAGCGCGAGCGCTTCATCCAGGGCGCGATGGGGCGCGGATTCCCGCAGAGGAAGATCGAAAAGATTTTCGACCTGATGGAGCAGTTCGCGGGATACGGGTTCAACAAATCGCACTCGGCGGCCTATGCCTACCTGGCCTTCGTGACGGCGTACCTGAAAGCGCACTACCCGGTGGATTTCATGGCGGCGCTCCTGACCTCGGAAACGGGCAACACGGCCAAGGTGGTGAAGTACATCAACGAGTGCCGCGAGATGGGGATCACCATTCTGCCGCCGGACGTGAACCACTCGGATTGGAGCTTCACGCCGGACGGGCAGGGGATTCGCTTCGGGCTGGGAGCGGTGAAGAACCTGGGGCAATCGGCGGTGGAGGCGATCGCCAAGGCGCGCGAGGAAGTGGGCCGCTTCCGATCACTGCACCAGTTCTGCGAGAAGGTGGACCTGGGCGCCATCAACCGGCGCATGATCGAGAGCCTGATTCGCGCCGGCGCCATGGATTCGCTCGAAGGGACACGCTCGCAGAAGTTCGCGGCGGTGGAAAGCGCGGTGGAAGCGGGACAGCGGGCCTGGCGCGACCGCGAGAGCGGGCAGGTGGGACTCTTCGGCGAAGCCATGGCCGAGGAAGCGCACGCCGCGCCGCTGCCCAACGTCCCCGATTGGACCGACAAAGAGAAGCTGGGCGGCGAGAAAGAAATGCTGGGGTTCTGGGTGACGGGGCATCCGCTGGACCGATACGCAAATAAGGTGGCGGAGCTGGCGACTCACGACAGCGCCAACCTGGAAGGCCTCGGCAAGGGAGCCGAGGTGACGCTGTGCGGCGTGCTGACGGGCGTCACGCGCAAGCGCAACCGTGAGGGCAAGCCGTGGGCGGCGATGACGCTCGAGGACCGCAACGGCTCGGTGGAAGCGCTGGTCTTCGCGGCCAGCTTCGAGCGCCTGGCGCCGCAGGTGGTGGAAGACCAGGCGGTGATGGTGCGCGGGCTGGCGCTGCCGGAAGAAAGCGGGCCGCCCAAGATCTCGGTGCAGGAGATTGTGGCCCTGGACAACGCGCGTGTGGATCTGCCGGCGGTGATTTCAATCCGCGTGTGGCTGGGGCGCAGCGGAAGCGTGGACAAGGCTCAGGCGCTCGAGGAATTATTCCGCCGCAAGCCGGGCGAGACGCAGGTGCGGTTGCGCCTCGAAGCGCCGAGGGATTTTTCGGTGTTGCTGGACGTGCCGGCGAAAGTGCGGCCGGACCGCGAATTCCGGAAGGTGGTGGAGGAGATCTGCGGCGCGGAAGCGATTGAGAGGGTGGCGGGGTAGCCATCGCCAGCCATGCGAAGTCCAAACTGGACACGGATTCAGCGCGCAACCCGCATTTGACTACCCGCCCCTGCCGCCCTACACTGAAAGCGAAATCGTATTTCGAGCGTACTACTATCATGACCGTCACCGTCAAGAACAAGACACCGCTTGTGGTCCCTGCGGCCGTACGCCGGCGGGCTGGCCTTAAGAGCGGCCAGGAGATCGAATTCGGGGTCTCCGGCGGCGTGATCAGCATCCGTCCGAAGCTGCCCAGCGCGGACGACGAATACACACCCGAGCAGCGCCGTATCGTCGATGCTCAGCTCGCTGAAGGCCTGGCCGACATCAAGGCCGGCCGGGTCCACGGCCCTTTTTCCACCCACAAGGAGTTCATCGCTTCACTCCACAAGGAAGCCAAGAGGTTGAACCGCACCAAAACCAAGCGCTCGGCGTGATGAAGCTCATCCGCACCACCCACTTCGAACGGAACTACGCCAAGGCACCCCCACAAGTCCAACGTGCTTTCGACAAGCAGTCGTGGCTGTTGCTTCAGAATCTCCATCACCCCTCGCTTCGCGCCAAGAAGTACGACGAGAGTCAGGGCCTCTGGCAGGCGCGCGTCAACAAGGATTGGCGCTTCTATTTCCTCATCCGGAATGAGGAGTACGTGATCGTGAACATCATCCCGCACCCGAAATAATGCGCGGACGGTCCAACCAGTTCATGCAGGAGGTCGCACGAGACGTACGCCAGGACGCCGATGGCGGCGACCGTCAGTCGGCTGTCGGATGGCGGAGGAAGAGGGATTCGGATGGAGTCCGCCCGTTGAGGCAGCGTAAGTTATTCTATAAAAGGGCTCGTTTCACTTCCTCCCTTTCCCAAAGGCGTTTCCCAGCCGTCCCGAAATCTACCCTCAACGAGACGGGGAGGGCAGCTCGAACTGTTCGGCGCGATCCATCCGGAAACTTTCGCAGAGGAAGTCGTCGGTATGATCCGCGGGCCGGAGAAACTCGCTGCAATGCACCGAACTTTCCGCTTCGTCCCAAGCTGTCGATTTGCATCTCACTTCCTCAGAGCGAAGGCCATGATCACAAGGATCGCAAGCAGCACGACCACCGCGACGATGAGCGCGAACATGAGCCAGAACACTTTCTTGCCGACTACGGGCGCGGTCGCTGGAGCCGGGGTCTGGGCTACGGGGGGCGCTGGCCGCTGCGGTTGCAGGACCGGCTGAGCCCCGAACAGTTGCGTATATTCCCCCGGTCCGGCGGAGGGCGCTGGCGTGGCTGGTGGTGTGAATTTGGGCCGCGCTCGAAAACTCAGGGTGGCGCTCCCTCCTGCGCGGGGGGCCGGTGGAGCAGCGGGCACGTCCCCCCCTCCAAAGATCCGGGTGAACTCCCCCGGAGCGGACGATGGCGGCACCGCCGGCAGCGACGGTTTCTGCGGCGCGCCTGCCTGCGGTGGCGGGAAAACCTGTTCAGATGCGGGTGCCTGCGAGGGCGGAGGCTGAAAGAATCGCGTGAACTCGCCGGCTCCGGCTTCCGCGGGCGGCGCGGCAGGTGGGGGTTGCGGAGCGCGAGTCGGCGGCTGCGGCCGTGGTGGCGCCGGAGCCTGAAACAACCGCGTGAACTCGCCGGGCGCGGACTGCGCAGGGGGCGCGATTGCCGCGGGCGGCGGAGCCTGAGTCGGCGGCGGTGGCGGTGGAGCGGCCTCGCCGATGGGCTGGGGCGGAGCGGAGGACTGGAACAATCGGGTGAACTCGCCCGGTGCGGGCCGCGCAAGGGGCGCCGGCGGCGGGGCTTCCGCAATGGGTCGCGGCGGAGCGGAGGACTGGAACAGCCGCGTGAACTCGCCCGACACGGATTGCGCCGGCGGCGCTGGCGAAACCGCAACTTTCCGTTTCAGCTCCGCCATTCCGCCCAGCGGCTCGGTCACCACGAACGGAATCCCCTGGTTATCTCCAACTTCCAGCAGATCGGTGCGGTCGGGCCGCTGCGACGCACGAAGTTGCTCCACAAGCTCCGCATGCAGTCGAGCTTGCTCGCCCACGAACAGAAACACGGCGATTCGCCGCCCCGTCGAGATCTCGCGGGCGTTGAACACCTTAACGCCTTCATCCTTCAGCAGATCCAGTAGCTCGTATTTCTGATAGAATTCCATGGCGCCCCGTCCATCAATCCAGGATTTCGTCTTTGGCTTCCTGGCCAGCAGCGATTATACTCCCAACTGCTTCCATTCGAGCCGTTTCTCTCTCATTTCTTCCATACCGGGCGACTCCGGCGTCCCAGAAAGGGGTGACTGTGGCTCCTCCGGGTACGTAAGAACCTGGAAGTGCTAAGTTGCGGCAAGTCTTTTATATCGGTATGTTTCGGCCTGAAACTGCTGCATAATAGGATACTGGAACGGTTATGGATCGCGGCGCCCGATTGAAAGACCGCTATGAGCTTCGCGAGCCACTCGGCCAGGGCGGCATGGGCGTAGTTTACCGAGCCTATGATGCCGTGCTCAAGTGCGACGTGGCGCTGAAGACGATTCGCGAGGCGCCTGACCGCACGGCGCTCGAGCTTTTCTATCGAGAATGCGAAGTCCTGGTTACGCTGAATCACCCCAACATCGTCCCCATCCTCGATATTGGGGAGTCTGAGGAGGAGGGATTCGCGAAGCCCTACTTTGTCATGCCGTTGCTGTCCGGCATGCCGCTCGACAAGCTGATCCGTACAGCGGGCACACGGCTGACCACCGGGCGACGCGTGGAGATCCTTTCGCAAGTGTGTCGCGGGCTGAGCGCTGCGCACGAGCATGGCCTGGTGCATCGCGATCTCAAGCCCGCTAATGTCTTCGTCATGCCGGACTACTCCGCGGTGATTATCGACTTCGGCATTGCCCACATGGTCAGCGCGGGAATGACGGGACAGAAGGGAACCCTGCACTATATGGCGCCCGAGCTGATCGAAGGCAAGCCGCCGTCACCGGCGTCCGATATCTTCGCTCTGGGTGTGATGGCCTTCGAGGTGTTCACGCGCCGCAGACCGTTTGACCGGCCGACGGAAGGGGAGATTGTCGAGGCGATTCTTCGAGAGAGTCCGCCGGGCGCATCCGACGTTGATCCGACGGTGAACCAGTCCGTCAGCCGCGTGATTCACAAGGCCATGGCCAAGCAGCCGTGGCATCGCTTTGCGACGGCTCGGGAGTTCGGCGAGTGCCTGGAGAAGGCGCATCGTGGCGAGGCGATCGAATACTTCGACTCCGCTCACCTGGGGCCGCGAATCCAGCGAGCCAAGACCACGTTCGCCCAGGGCGATACACAGTTCGCCCTGGAGATCATCACCGAGCTCGAGGCGGAGGGCCACCTCGACCCGGAAGTGAAGCTGCTGCGGATGCAAATTGACGCGGCGGTCCGACAGGAGCGAGTCCGCAAATTGCTCGACGCCGTGCGCAGCCGGTTCGAAGTGGAGGAATATCCTCTGGCGCTGCAGAAAATCCAGGAGACCCTGGAGCTGGACCCGGCGAACACGGAGGCGCTCAGCCTGCGGGCGAAGATCGAAACCACGCGCAGTGAAGCGCAGATCGAGAGCTGGTTCCGGCTGGTGCGGCAGCACGCCGAGAATTGCGCGTTCGGGCACGCGCGCGAGGCGTTGCAGAACATCCTGCAAATTCGTCCCCAGGACACGCGGGCCACCGGCCTGCTCTCCGAAATCGAGCGGCGGGAGCAGGAGTACCGGCGGAGCCTGCAGGAAAAAGAGCGGCTGTACCTGGCCGCGGTCGAGGCCCATCAGAAGGGGGACCTCAGCTCGGCCATTACCAAGCTGGAGCAGGTGATCGATATGGACCGGCGCGCGCCGGAGAGCCAGGGCCGCGCCAACGTCTATCAAAGCTTCTACAACGACGTGCGCTCGGAATACGAGGCCATCCGCAACGCTTACGCGGAGGCCAGGAAGCACCTGGAAGACCGGAACTTCTCCAGGGCGCTCGCCATCAGCGATCAGTTCCTCGCGAAGTACCCAGCTCACGCTCTGTTCCAGAGCCTCAAGTTGGACGCGGAAGAGCAGCAGCGGCTGCACCTCTCGGCTTACATCGCGGAAATCGATCGCCGTGTTGAAGCGGAGACCGACCTGGAACGCAAGGTTAGCATCGTCAATGAGGCAGGGGAACGCTATCCCGACGAGCCCCACTTTAAGCGCCTTCGGAAAATCATGGATGAGCGGCTGAACCTGGTGAGCGCAATCGTGGCCAAGGCCCGCTATCACGAGGAGAACGGGCAGTTCAACGATGCGCTCGGGCAGTGGGAGATCCTGCGCACCATACACCACCGGTATCCCGGGCTGCAGTTTGAGATCGACCGCGTATTCAAGCGGCGGGAGCGGCAGACGCGGATGGAATCAAAGGCGCGCTGGGCGCAGGAAATCGATGCGTGCATGGAAGCGGGCGAGTACCTGGGGGCCCTGGACGTGTGTCGCCGGGCGCTGGAAGAATCCCCGGGAGATGGCGAGTTGCAAGCGCTCGAGGAACTGGCGCGGCAGGGCGCGGAACATTGTGAGGAAGCCCTACGGCTCCAGGCACGGGGCGAACAGCTGTTTGCGGAGGCATCGTTCGAGGAAGGACTGGAACTGTTGTGGCAGGCCCACCAGTTGGACGCACGGAGCGAGCCGGTTCGCCGGAGCCTCGTAGACAGGCTGTCCGCGCGGGCACAAAGCTTGCTCGCGACCGATTGGCGCGCGGCCGAGGTTCTGATTCAGCATGCGCTGGGCTGCGACCCGGCTCATGCGGGAGCCAGAGGGGTGCTGGCCCTGCTTGATGACCTGAAACGGGAAGAGTATCTGAACCAGGCGATGGTGCGCATCCGTCAGGCACAGGCGAGCGGCGACCTGAGCGGTGTGGCGGCCGAGCTACGGAGTGCCCTTTCGTTCTGCGGGAACGAGCCACGATTGCTCCAGCTTCAGGCCACCCTGGAAAGCAGGTTGGGTGAGGTGGCTCGACCACCGGCTGCCCCGCAGCGGGCCGCCGGACCGATCGGCGCGACTCAGATTCTGAGCCGGAACGCCACTCCAACACCCGCTCCCGTTGCACCCGGGGTGGCCGAACCCGAGCCCGCTGTGTTTCCGGAATCCGAAGCCGCCCACACAGCCGATGCAATCGCCGGGAAGAGCGGAACATCGGAGGCTTCCCGCGCGGCGGCAGCGGAGCTCGAGGGTGTCCCCGGACCGCACGCGCTCAGGTCCGGGCCCAGACTTAAACGCCGCGCCCTGATGGCGGCGATCGCGGTGCTTGCTCTGGCCGGTCCATTGACCTCCTGGCTGCTGCTGCGGCATCGAGCCGCTCCCACGAGATTGGAGCACAAGCCGGTGACGGCCCTAACTGCCGTGCCCGCCGGCCCGGCCCCGCCGGCATTGGGCGAGCTTCACATCAAGGTGTCGCCGCCTTCGGCGGAGGTCACTTACGGGCGCGCCGGCGAAGCGCCGCGGCCCGCGCTCTCGTCTGCGCTGAACCTCGAGGAAGGTACTTATATCTTCTCCGGCCGCGCGCCAGGCTACCGCGCGGAGTCGGTCACGATCCCGATCGCAGCCGGCGTCACCCAAACGGCTGAGTTGAAACTGACGCCGGTCAAGCCCATCGTCCGGCCGCCGGAAGTGTTTCAGATGGACGCAGCGGATTGGGAGAAACCGTGGACGCGCGATGGTGAATGGTTCACGCGACGCGGAGGTGATTTCGTCCTGTACCGGCGCACTCCGACGGCGGGGACTTTCCAGTTTACGCTGCGCGCCAAATCCAAGGTTGAGTGGGTCCTCGATTACAGCGATCCGCGAAACTACCTTCTCTTCGAGATCGACAAGCAGACGTTCACTTCGAGCCAATACACCAACAACCGTCGAACGATGATCACCGATCGGAAGCGGCACGGCGTCAAGACCGACTATTTCACGGTGAACCTGGTGGTCGAGCCGACACACCTTGTAACGATGCTCGTCGACGAGCAGGGAAAGCCGGTCACTTTGCAGGATTGGAACCATCCGGACCGGCCCTTCACAGGCGGGCGCTTCGGGATTCATCTACCGGGAAACTCACAGGTGTGGCTGGCCAACTTCACGTTCACGCAGGCCCAGCCCGTCAAGTAGATTTCCCGCACCGTACTTCAGCGGATCAGCCCCACGTTTCTGAGCAGGTCGCGGCCGAGAACGTTTCCATCCAGGGGCGGCGAGGGCGTGGTGAGCTTCTCCATCTTCTGGCGGTGGGCTTCCTCCTTCTGTTGCGCCTGCTGAAGCATTGCGGTTATCTTCGCCTCCTGCGCTTTTTGAATGGCGAGTTCCTCGGCCTGTGCCATTTTCAGCTTCTCCTTGCAGTCCTCTAATAGGGCCATCTGCTTCATGATGTCCGGGTTGCCCGCGGCTTCCGGCCTTGCCAGAATGAAGGCGCAGAACTTATCCAGTTGGGCGAACACCTCATCCAGGTTCAAGGAATCTTCCGACGTATCCTTCGGTTTCTCCAGCGGGGGCGCGCTCTCAGCGCCGGCGGCCTCCTGCGGCGGAGCGGCGCTGAAGTCAAACATATAGTCGCAGGACGGGCAGCAGACATAATGCCAAAGCCGGACGATGCATCTCTCGCTGATGCAGCCGAGGACCCGCGCCGGCCTGAGCGCCACCGGATCGCCGCACTGCGGGCAAGCCGCACTGGCCGGGATCGACGCGCCGCAGATTCCGCACACCGCCTCTGCCGGCTGACGGGCGGCGATGGCAATCAGTGTGTTGCCCGCGATCTCCGAGTTGGGACGCGCCTCCCAAAGCTCTGTCAGCTCGGGCCGCGAAAGGCGGCGGTACGGACCCATGTATGGATCGTGCAGAGTCACATCCTCTTCTCCGATATCGACCATTACGGTGTAGTGGCCGCCAGCCGTTTCCGCGTGCAGACGATGGTTCAGGATGACGCGGATGCCAGCGTCCCGGCAGAGCCGCAACACGTACCACGGGTGCCGCGCCTGGATGGCCACCGCGTCAAAACCGCGGCTCAAGGCATCGCGGACCATCAGGTGGGTCGTGGAACCGATATCGCCGAATCGGTTGGCCTTGGCTATCGCCGGCCAGATCTGGCTCTGCGGGACTTCCATCCCCAGGGAACGGTACACCATGGCCAGGCATGCGGCGCCGCACGTCCGGTTGCTCTCCTCATCGGACTGTTTCTCGTAAACAATGGAATAACCCGTATCCGCCGTGGCTTCGCTCATCTCACGAACTCCTTTCCACTCGTTTCAGCGGTCATGGGCCGATCAAAACCGTCGGAAAGCCCATCACGATGACGCCCCCGTGAGCCGTGGCATCGCCCATCCGCGCGGCTGGCTGGCCGCCGATCAGGACAGTGAAAGAACCCATGACGATGACATCCGGCGGGCCGACGCAAGTGGCCTGGTCGCCCACCCGGGCGGCCGGCAAGCCGCCGATCAGCACCATGGGGCAGCACGGGGGCAGAATCGGCCCGCCGACGTGCGGCACCACTCCCGTCACCATCGGACAGGTATGCATGTCCAACAAGCGCGCTGCCGGCTGTCCCATATCTCAATCCTCCGTAATCCGCCTCTCCCGGCGGAGCGCCTTCTTCAGCCGCTGGGCCAGGTAAAGCGGCCCTCCGCCACTCCCATTCCCAGTTCCACGAACAGACGTTGGGTGTCGGCGATCCGGGCCGGATCGCCCTTGGTAGTGGCCAGCTTCACCGCGTTGGCGACCGCTTTCGCCGGGGTCAGCGGGACCGGACCGGCGGCGCCCGCCACGTTCGCCGCCAGGGCCAGCGTGCCCGCGGGCGAAGCCCGTCCGGCGGCTCCGGCCGGAGCCTGCGCCGCGGCACGGTTGGCTTCGGTGGGCCACAGAACCCAACTGGCGGCGGCCAGCAATGCGGCCCGGTCCGGCTCCGTCAGATTCGCGCCGCAGACGTGCTGAACGCACAGGCAGCCCCACCATACTCCTTCCCGCGCCGGCAGCGCGTGGGCCATGAAATCGATCCCGTTGACGTACTGGCGGTTGGCCATCAGAGCTTCTACGAACTCCTCCGGCGCCATTCCCTCGCGGAGCAGCGCCAGCGCCTGCTTGTTCGCGTCGAAGCGCGCGCAGATATCGGCGGCTGTCAACCCCTCTATCCCGGCCATCGGCCCGTTGCCCACTTCCCTGTCCCTCCAGTTTCAGTTGATTTGGATGAGCAAACCCTGAATTGTGATGCCCTCCGGTCCCAAGGTGATGGTAGCCAATCCTTCCGCCACCGAGAGGGTGATCTGGGTCAAGCTCTTGAGCGTCAAACTCCCCATGCCGGCGTCAATGGTGATTCCTTCCGGCGTCATCTCGATCTTTTGATCCGTCGGCAGAAGGCCGCGCTGGATGGTGACGTTCTGGGTCTCCCCCACCACGATCTCGACCCCGTTGCTGGAGTCCGACGAAGTTGGCGGAAGGGTAAATTCTCCGGCAGTGATGCGCACGCTTTGGTTGCCGCTCACTTCCACCTGGCCGCCGACGCCGTAATCCGAGGCCAGCACCAAAATCCTGCAAGGGTCTGGCGTAACCGGAGGTATCGGGGGCCGGCTGAGCAGTTCCAACTGGTTCGCCTGGATTCGATATCCGCCACTGATATTCTCGATATGATCGTGGGAATCCGCGCCGCCCCCCGTCCCACCGCCCGGGCCCTTCTTCCGTACAGTCATTAGGATCAATGCTCCTCGCTACTAGATGTAGGCCTCAAACTCCGCTGGCACCGCCTGCTCTGGCACCGCCTGCTTTGGCACCGCCCCCGCAGCGTTAACTATGGCCTGGACTTGGTCTGCTGGTTTCTCAACATCCTTCTCGTGGAGCTTCGCCACCTTCACGATAGCAATTAGGAGAACAGAAGAAACTCCCTGCAATATTCCCCCGCATATCGCACGATCTTTGTCCTCCTTGCAGGCAGAATGGACTAAGACCCAGAGCGCCGATACGGCAGCGAAAGCTATGGCCAGCCAATGGACCACCGGGACAGCTCTAACATTTCGCTTCAGTTCGAGAGCTTCTTCGCCCAGTTCGATCTTAAAGGACGGGCCCCAAACGAAATCTGTCTTCGTGCCGATGAAGAAATCCACCTGTCCGCCGAGGCCGCCCCCTAGAAAAGTCGAAAGCCAGGGTGGAGACGCCAGCAGAAAAAGCGGGTTGATGCAGACGCGGTTCTTGTTGCCGATGACCAACCCATGATCGAAACCTAACGTGAGCGCCTGGGCCGCTCCGTACACTACGTCGGACTTTATACCCAAAGCCGTCGGCTCGTCCTTGGCCGGCATGGTGTAGCCCGTCGAGTAGCCCTCGCCGCCACTGTCACCGCCACTGCTCTCGTCGCCGCCGCCGCCGCTGCCACCGCCGCTATGGCCCCTGCCGCTGCCGCCGGGTAGAATGCCCACCGTGTGCACGCTGGCGCTCGCTATCCGTTCACCTTTGTTCCGCGCGTGGAACAGCTTGTCGAACTCCGAGTCCAGGGCCATGTTTCGCTCCGAATGAAGCGCGAGGTGCTCGGTGCCCTTCTCGTCGTTGAATATGATGCCGTTATAGTTCTCGTGAGCGCTGCCCCGCACGGTGGCCGACCGGATGCCGCCAAGCTGGTTCTTGGCCGGCAGCTTGTACGGCGGCATATTATCGGCGTTGTAGACGCTGCCGACGATCAACGGCTGATCCGGATCGCCATCCTCGAAAGCCACCACCACCTCATGACCGATGCGCGGCCAGAAGAACGCGCCCCAATTTTTGCCCGCCCAAAGCTGCGCCACCCGCAGCCAGCATGAGTCTGTTGTCGTCCAACTTCCCCTCGCGGTCCCAATGAAACTGCACCTTGACGCGGCCGAACTTGTCGCAGAAAATCTCCTCGCCGGACGGGCCGGTCACCGTCGCGGTCTCGATGCCGGCGATTAACGGCTTGGCCGTGACCCGCCGCGGCCGGTATTGCAGGCCGGCGGGCATGCAGAAGAAGCGGTTTTCATAGCGGAACGAGTCCTGCTCCCCGCTCCGGTATCCCGACTGCACGGCGTCGTGTTCCACGCTGGTCAGCAGGTAATCGCCGTCGCCGTTGAAATGTCCCTTCAGTGTGAACCTGTGCCCGGGCGCAAAATTGCCGCAATCCCCGGCGCCCGTGATTTCCAGGCCGCCGCATTCCTCCTCCTCCATGCGCACCCGGACGATTCGGCTTCTGACTTCGGGTATCAGATTGGTATCCTCCGGGACATTGAATTGTTTGGCGTAGCCCCCGGGATACTCATAGATCTCCGGCTGATTGTCGAGCAGACTGAGCTTATGGCTTATGCTTCCCGCATTCACCTCAGCCATGGTCCGCACGCTTTCGTCGAGGTGTTTGCCCGGCAGTTCGAAGCTATGGTCCCAAACCGTGTACTTGCTGGAGCGCACCTCCTGGCTCTTCTCCCAATCCCTGATCCGAATGTCCTCCCAAAAGCCGCCGAATACTTCCTGGTAGATGACCGTGGATTCCCCGGGAACGGCTGGATGCACGTTCCCCTGGTCGGTGACAACCATTCGATGCCCGCCAGCGGAGTGCTTGAAGTAGTAATAGATGCCCTCTTCCTCCATCAACCGGCTCACGAAATCGAAGTCCGATTCGCGATACTGGACACAATAATCGCGGGGGTAGTAGGTTCCGGTTCCAGTCCACTCGTGGTCAACGTGGTGGTCTGAGAGCACTCGCTTCAGAATGTCAGGGACCGAGACATGCTGAAAAATGCGGCACTGGACCTTCTTGGTAAGAACCCACAGTCTGGGCACTACCTCAGCGCGGAAAGCGACGAAGTTATCGTCGCGAACGCCCTGGGTGAACCGTCTTACCAACCCGTTGAAATGGCGGGTATCACCCGTACGCAAGGCCATTTCAACGGTCACGCTCTGGCCGAGGATGCGGTCAAAGTGGATCTCGCTCAGCTTCTGCCTGTCGGCTATCAGATTGAGTTGGAACTGGAAGAGCCGCGAGATGGCTTCGCGGCCCCGGAGGTTGGTGATCAACAAGACGTCCGGGCCCAGTGGTGTAGTGATCTTGAGCGGCCGTTCGGCCTGTGTGTACGTTGACATTGCCGTTCACCTCAGTCGTCACCCGCGAGATATCATACCACCAGAGGTGATTCCCCTCAACGCTTGTTCAGCCGTTCTTCCTTCGCGTCGGAGGTGAATTTGCAGGCGGCGACTTGGCGGCGGAACAGAACGATCATGCCCGAGGATCCTACACGTATTGCAGCCGCGTGTCCTATAGGCTATTCATTCAAAACGAGTTAGTCTGGCGGAGGAAGAGGGATTCGAACCCCCGAGTGAGTTTCCCCACTAACGGTTTTCAAGACCGCCGCCTTCAACCGCTCGGCCATTCCTCCGTCTCCTATCCTACCTGATCTCCCCAACTTGCAGCGAGGGTCACGGGCGCGAGACCAGATCAGAGGCGCAGGCCCACGGGATGCGTTTAGCCCCATAGGGGCGCCAGCAAATAGCCCAGCGCGTGATCAAATGCCGCCCTTTTCCTGAAGCAGCAGATCCAGCTTGCCGCTGAGAGCGTCCAGGCGCCGCATCACTTCCTCGTGCTGGACTTCTTCGAGCGGCGGCACCTTGCGGCGAATGGCGAAGGTCCCGCCGGGTTCGAGAACGCACTGCTCCACCTCGTCCAGCCCGGCAAAACCCTGGCGGTGCAGGACGGTCATCAGCTCCGCGCGCGTCAGCAACTCCTTGGCAAGCGCAGGCTTCACGATGCGGCCATCCTTGATCAGCACCGCCGGTTTCCCCTCGAGGACCTGGTCGAGGCGCCGGTGGCGGAACAGGAAACGCACCACCAGGTAATTGATAGCCATCAGCGCGAAGGCGCCGACCAGGCCGCCGGTGAGAGAATTGTCATTGCCGATGATGGCGTTCTGCACGGTGTTGGAGAGCGACAGCAGCACCACCAGGTCGAACGGGTTGAGCTGCGCCAGCTCCCGTTTGCCGAAAACCCTCAGGAATACGACCAAGAAGACATAAACGATCGCCGGACGCAGAATCTTCTCCGCC
The DNA here is from genome assembly GCA_963768385.1 of Bryobacterales bacterium. GTDB lineage: Bacteria > Acidobacteriota > Terriglobia > Bryobacterales > Bryobacteraceae > Fen-178. Next base: position 17,849 of record CAVYHQ010000004.1, on the reverse strand, counting down.
AGGGGCGCTCCCAGGCCGAAGATCGCGTTCCACATGCCGCTCGAGATGGCCCAATCGGGCATTCGTTATTTCCTCCCAATGCCGATTATGCAGGATTTCTGCGGATTTGATAAAACAAATAGAGCAGAGTACGTTTTGGCCTGATGTCGAAAGGCTGTGGATGTTTTGTGGAGGCCTGCGGAAATCGGCACGCATCAACTGATTCCAGAGCGGTTCGAGCGTGCACAGACATCTGCGGCCTCGAGCGTTCTATGTGTTGACCGGCGAGCGCGCCGGAGTTTAGGCTAAGGTTCACGCCATGTCAGCGGCCAGTGCGATTGAAAAGGGTCTTCCCATCAATGTAGACGCCGAGCGATTCGTGCTCGGCTCAATCCTGCTCGACGACACTCTCTACGTGGAGGCCGCCGGCACGCTCGAAGCGGACGACTTCAGCCTGGAGAAGCACCGGCGCATCTTCAAGCGCATGGGCGAGCTGCAGCAGCGCGGCGAGAAGATCGACCGCATCACCGTGGCCAACGAGCTCATGAAGTTCAATGAGCTGGAAGCCTGCGACGGCTTGAGCTACCTGGTGGAGCTGGATGACGGGCTGCCGCAGATTCCCAATCTCGACAGCTATATCCGGATCGTCAAGGATAAAGCCGTGCTGAGGCGCATCATCTTCGCCGCGCAGCACATGATGAACCGGGCGCTCGCGGGCGAGGAGGAGCCGGACGAGATCCTGGCCGGCGCCGAGGAGACCCTGCTCAAACTGGGTGAGGCGCGGATGAAGTCCGGGCTGCTGAACGCCGGCCAGATCATCGAGGATTACGAAGGCGGCGTCAACGCCTTTCTGGATCCCAACAAGCGCATCAAGGGGATCGGCACGGGGTTCGCCAAGTTCGATGAATTGACGGGCGGGCTGCATGGCGGAGACCTGGTCATCGTGGCGGGCCGGCCTTCCATGGGGAAGACCGCCCTGGCGCTCAACATCGCGCAGCACGTGGCGCTCAAGAACAAGCAGACGGTGGCGATCTTTTCGCTCGAAATGTCGAAGGAATCGCTGTTGACGCGCATGCTCTGCTCGGCGGCGCGCGTGGACAGCCAGAAGTTCCGCGCGGGGTATCTCAACCAGGAGGAACGGCGCAAGCTCAACCACGCGCTGCATGAGCTGGTGCAGGCGCCCCTCTACATCGACGACACCCCCGGCGCGCACCTGATGGACATGCACGCCAAACTGCGGCGCTTACAGACCGAGCGGCATCACCTGGGGCTGGTGATCGTGGACTACCTCCAGTTGATGACCGCGGGCGCGCGCTTCGAGAACCGCAACCAGGAAGTCAGCGCACTGTCCCGAGGCATGAAGGCGCTGGCCAAGGAGCTGGATGCTCCCGTGATGGTGCTTTCGCAGTTGAGCCGCGCGGTGGAAAACCGCCAGGGCGATCACCGGCCGCAATTGAGCGACCTGCGCGAATCCGGCTCCATCGAACAGGATGCGGACGTGGTGGCCTTCGTCTTCCGCGAAGAGGTTTACCAACCGAAGAACGAGAACCTGCGGGGATTGGCCGAGCTCATCATCGGCAAGCAGCGCAACGGGCCGGTGGGAACGGTCAACCTGGTTTTTCTGCACGCGCAGACGAAGTTCGAGAACCGGGCGGAGGACACCGGAGAGGTGGCGGACGAGTGACGGCTACCGCGTCACGTAAAGTTCCGCTTGCGTGAACCCGGCCGACCGGATCTGGTCGCGGAGAGCGCTGTAGCGCAGGGCGGAGGCGGTGGCGCGAACGCGTTCGGTTTCGGCGGGGGTGAACTGGCGGAGGTAGCGGTCGGCCCGGTCGCGGTAGGAATAGCCGGAATAGGCCGGGCCGGGGTGCCCTCTGGGCCCGCCGGCTACTTCCATCAGCAGGTCCCAGAAGGTCTTCCGCTGAAACAACGATTTGCGTGCAGCGGCCTCGCGCGGGATCTCAATGGCGTGGCGGCCGCCGCGCAAGATGGCGCGGACGCAGCCGGCGGCGGCAAAGGGCCGGGACGGATCGGCGTCGGGAAAAGTTGCCAGCAGCTCGCGGAGGCTTTCGAGATCGGCATCCCAGCCCGTCCAGCGGAACCTGGAGGCGCCGCTCACCAGGGCGCCGCGCAGCAGGATCTCGCGGATGCGCGACTCATCCTTGCCGGCGACGCCGAGCAGGTGCTCGACCAATTCGCGCACGGGCAGCTCCTGGAGCACCACGGGCGTGATGGAGATGGCCTCGGCCACTTCGGAGCTGAGTTTCACGCGGACCGTCTGGGGCAACGCCATGGTTTGATTTCACGCTAGCATAAGTCCGTGACGACACCAGCGGGCGAGTTGCTGGCCGGGGAGATTGGGCGCAACGGGCCGGTGACCTTCCGGCGCTTCATGGAGGTGGCGCTCTACCACCCCGAACACGGGTACTATCGCCGGGCCCATAGGGCACCCCGCGATCCTTTCGGCAAGCACGGCGATTTCTTCACGGCGGAGCAGATCCAGCCGGTCTTCGGCATTCTGATGGCGGCCCGTATCCGGCAGCTCTATCGGGAAATGGGCGAACCGCGGGAGTTCACGGTGGTGGAGCTGGGCGCGGGACGCCGGGAAATGGCCGAGGCGTTCTCGGAGTGGGCGTACATCCCGGTAGACGTCGATTCCGGCCGTCTGCCGGAAAAGTTTCGCGGCGTGGTGTTCTCCAACGAGTTCTTCGACGCGCTGCCGGTGGAGGTGGCGGTGTACCGAGACGGCGCGTTCCGGGAGCAGCGCGTGGCGTTCGCAGACGGGCGGTTCCGATGGCAGACGGGCGGCCCGGTTGGTGAAGAGGTGGGGGATTACCTGCGCCGCTGGTTCCCTCCGCCGGAAGAAGGCCGCTGGTACGAAGCCAACCTCGAGGCGCTCGGCTGGATGGAGCGGATCGGGCGCGCGCTCGAATCCGGTTACGCGCTGACCATTGACTACGGCTACACGCGCGCGGAGGCCGTGCGGTTTCCGGCTGGAACGCTGATGGGATACCGGAGGCACGTGGCGCGGGAGGATGTGCTCGAAGATCCCGGCGAGAGGGACATCACGGCGCACGTCAACTTCACCGCGCTCGAAGAAAGCGGCGCGGCTGGCGGTCTGCGAAGGGAGCGCTTCGAGACGCTGGCGCGGACGCTCATCACCGCCGGCGAGGCCGACCGGTTCGGCGCCGCCTTGAGTCTGCCGGAGGGCACCCCGCCGAGGAGTTGCGGCGGCGCATGCAGCTCAAGACGCTGCTGTTCGGGATGGGAGAAACGTACCGGGTGTTGTTGCAGGAGAGAATCGGAGGGAAGAGCCTGAAATAATGAAAAAGGCCCCGGAAACCGGGGCCTCGGAGTAAAACCTGTTTGCATGCCCTTTCTCAGGGCGCGCCCGGGCTACTTCTTTTTCTTCGGAGCAGCCTTTTTCTTCGCGGGGGCTTTCTTTGTTGCGCTCTTCATCGATTGATTCTCCCTAACATCAGATTTTGCGACTGAAAAAAATCGCAATGTGATTCATATATAAGGTTGTTCGCGATGAAAGTCAAGAGAAAAATGCATTCATGCCATCTTTCGGCGTCTTTCGGGTTGCACGGCGCCGCTGAATGCGGCGAGAAACGCGCCGCGGCCGGCGCGATCGATGTGGCGCAGCTAGGCAACCGGCGGATACCGCCGCCGCGCAAACAGCGCTTCGGTCTCGGGCCGTGTCAGCACCCAGATCCCGTAGATCCCCAGCGCCGTTCCGATGGGGACGCTCAGCAGGTCGAAGGCGGAGATCACGATCATGAAGATGCGGGACCAGGGCGCGAGCCTGACGAGGCCGATGCCGCCGATGAGACCGGGCAGCGAGAGGGCGCCGATCACCACAAAAAGAATGGTGCCGATGCCGCCGAGAAGGGGGACGGCGATGGCCGCGTCGTGGGCGCTGGTGGAGTCGGAGAGGCTGACCACGCTGGCGATGCTGCCGAACAGCAGCAAAAAGAAGACAGCCGCGAGTATTCCGAGCGCGCCGAACACGATGTGCAGCGTGCCGAGTATTTTCACGTGCGATTCCATGAGTCCTCCCGATCGAAAACAAGTATAGCGTTGTTCCCCCTCCTTCGGCGTTACAATAGCGGGGCGTGACCAAATACATTCGCTATCGTTCCGCGGCCGGCGTGTCCTACGGCATCCTCGACGGTGACACCGTTCGCGAGATCCACGGCGGCCTTTTTGGCAGCCACGCCGGAACCGGCGCTATCCACAAACTCTCGGACGTGAAGCTGCTGGCACCCTGCCAGCCGGGCAAGATCATGGGCGTGGGCTTGAATTACAGGAGCCACCTCGGCAACCGCCCGCAGCCTTCCCATCCGGAAATGTTCTATAAGCCGGTGACGGCGCTCCAGGACCCCGATGAGCCGATCGTCATCCCGAGCGGCGCCACCGACGTTCATTACGAGGGCGAGTTGGTGGTGGTGATCGGCAAACCGGTGAAGAACGCAACGCCCGAGGAGGCGCGCGCCGCCATCTTCGGCGTCACCTGCGGCAACGACGTCAGCGAGCGCAACTGGCAGCGCGGCGAGCAGAAAGACTTGCAGTGGTGGCGAGCCAAGGGGTCGGACACCTTCGCGCCGCTGGGACCCGCCGTCGCCACCGGCATGGATTACGGCAACCTGCTGCTCCAGACGCGGCTCAACGGCGAGGTGGTACAGAGGCAGTACACCTCGGACCTGATCTTCGATTGCCCGAGCATTGTGAGTCTGGGTCAGCGGCTGGGTGACCCTCATGCCCGGCGACATCATCTACACGGGAACGCCGGGCAGCACCCGCAAGTTATCGCCGGGGGATGTGGTGGAGGTGGAAATCGAGGGGATCGGCGTACTGCGCAACCCGGTGGTGTGAACCTCTAAAGCCTTTGCGGGCGCAGCGGACCGAGAAATACCCACAGGATGGAAGCGCACACCAGCGGCAGGAGGCCAAATCCGATGAAGGCCGGCGTATAGGAATAGTGGTCCACCACCCATCCCGTGATGAGAGTGAAGACCATGCCTCCAAAGCCGGCGCCCATGCTGGCCAACCCGAATACCGAGGCGACGGCATTGCCGGGAAACACATCCGCCGGCACGGTGAGCATGTTGGCCAGGCTGCCCGTATAGCCGAGCATGGCCACTGAGACAAACGCGATCGAGAGCCAGGCCTCCCGCACCAGCACGGCCGGGATGGCGCTGGTCATGAGGATCGCAAAGAAGGTCACGGCGGATTTGCGCGCGATGGTGACGGATACGCCGCGCTTGAGGAGAAAGCTGGAGAGCCAACCGCCTAACAGGTTGCCGAAACCGGCCACCAGGAACGGAATCCAGGCGAACTTGCCGATGGCGGCCAGGTCGAAGTTCCGCACCCGCTTCAGATACTCTGGAAACCAGAAGATGTAGAAATACCAGACCGGGTCCATGAAGATTTTTGAGATAGTGAAAATCCAGACGAAGCGCGACCGGAGCAAAACCCCAACCGGGACCGGCGGCACACTCGCCCCGGCGTCGGGCACGGCGGGCGTCCGGTACATCCGCGACCAGAATGCCAGCCAGACCAGGCCCGCCGCCCCGACGAACAAAAAGGCGGACTGCCAGCCCCACTTCAGCAAGAGGAACGCCACGATGGGCGGCGCCAGGATGGCTCCCACGGAGGAACCGCTGTTGAACAACCCGGCGGCCAGCGCGCGCTCGCGTTCGGGGAACCACTCCGCCACCACCTTTACCCCGCCGGGCCAGTTCCCCGCTTCGCCCATGCCGAGCAGAAACCGATAGACTCCGAGGCTGACAGCCCCTCGGGAAAGTGCGTGCAGCATGGCGGAGATGGACCACCACGCGACGCACAGCCCATAACCCAGCCGCGTGCCCAGCCGGTCGATCACCGGGCCGGAGACGCCGCTCATGATGGTATAGGCCAGCATAAACGCGAAGACCACGCGCGAGTAATCCACGTTGCTCATGTGGAACTGTTCCCGCAGCACGGGCGCGGCGACGGAAAGCGTCTGGCGGTCCAGATAGTTGATGACAGTCGCCCAAAAGGCGAGCGAGATCATGCGCCAGCGGAGGGGCGAAGCAGGGTGCAACTTTCGATTGTAATGCACCGCATTCCTCGGACGCCGGCGGTATACTCCCAGAAGGAGGCAACGCGTGGCGGACCCGACTGTCGCCGATACAATCCGCGAAAAGCGTGAGGCGATCATCCGCATCGCCGGCAGGTCCCCGTGGCATTGGCCGGTAAGGCGACTCTGTACATCGCTGAAGGCGAAGACACGGACTTGGCGCCCGGCACGTATTTCATCTTCGTCTTTGCCCACGAGATTGGCGGAGACATCTCACGCCGTGAGACGGAACCTGTCGCCTGGCGCCGGGATTCGGGCGACATTCTTGACGGTGAATTCGGTGAGAGGTTGCTTCACCTCGTGGTCGAGCATGGTGTGGAATGGGCGTCTCCCGATCCGGCACCTCGACTCGATTCTCTGGCGATTTGGGACCAGATCTTGGGCGAGGCACGACGTTGAAACCGAGGATGTCTCTAGGGATGTACCTGGTTGTCGATATGGGAGCTGGCACCACCGAGATATCTATAAACAAGGTTCTCCCTGGTGGGCACGTGCTTTGCTGGTTCGATCAGTCAATCCCAATTGGCGGGGACAACTTGGACGGCGATTTGCATTCCTCTGCAATCTCTCGTTTTGCCCACGATTTGCGGACCACCTGGGGCAGGGGCTATCTCAGGGTGGCTGGCAACCATGCCGCGAGAGCAGAATGGACAGAACTCACCGCTGTCCCGTTCGGCGGCGCCACCCGGCACCCCGAAGTTGGCGCGGTGATCTCGGCCGGGCGCGACATCATGTACGCGTGGCCCCGCGAGCACCGCGTGTATCAGGTGGTGATGCACCGGCCGATTGGGATTCAGATGGCCCCAGGAGCTGATCGCTCCGACAGCTACCTGCTGGCGGTAGCTCACGGATTATCGGTGCCGCGGCCCCAGTGGCCCGTATTCTATGAGCCGAGCGAACTCGATGACCTTCCGAACGATCCGGTTCGTGAATTGCCGGATCGAGACGCGGACGTTTGATGGCGCAAGCACGGTGAGCGTTCTGGCAGTTGAGGCGAAAACGGCCTGCAACCCCTCACCGTGCGCGAATCCTTACACGCGGTCTCCGCGCCGCGTTCCTGCCAACGGCGACGCAAGCGTGCTCCACTGTCACGCACCTTCCGCACCCCTGGCGAACCGGCCTTCGCCGCTGCCACCAGTTGTGACCGCGGACCATGTACACTGGAAGCGTTGCCGACAGTTCTTCGATCCGGGCCATACCGGTTCTTTTTCTACTCGGCGGATCGAGACGAGCCACCTCATGTTCACGTGGAGCGGGAGGAATCCGAGGCCAATTTCTGGCTCGATCCGGTGCGCCTGGAGTGGAGCCGCGGCTTGGCGCGTACGGAGATTCGGCGAATTGAGGCTCTCGTTGGCAAAAACGGGGCGTTATTGGTGAGGGCATGGCATGAGTACTTCGGGAACTGAACTAGGGGACGCGGTTGCTCAGGGCGTGACTGCGAGCGACGAGGCGCTGATCGTCGATCTTGCCGATGGCAGGACAATTACCGTGCCGCTGGCCTGGTTCCCGCGTCTGGCGCACGGGACACCGGCGGAGCGTGCCAATTGGCGTCTCATTGGCGGCGGCGTGGGGATCCACTGGCCGGGCCTGGACGAGGATATCAGCGTGGAAAGCCTGTTGGCGGGCCGCAGGTCTGGCGAGACTCAGGCGTCCCTTCGGCGCTGGCTTCAGGCGCGCAAGGCCGGCTGAAGCCCTCCCGTTGGCACCCCCCAGATCGCCTGTCGCTGCATGTAAAGACCATTCAGGTCCGCTTGGCTTGAATTTGGCTGGCCAGTGCTGCAAACTGGATGGAAATGGGCGTCAATATCGGTCTGGACATCGGGGCCATCAGTCTCAAACTGGCCGCCTTGGGCCGTCCCGGGGACCGGCCGATCCTGGAGGCCTTGTGCGCGGCGCACCCGCAGTTCCGGATGACGGAAATGGGGGCGCGGCCGCTGGTCCTTTCCGAATACCGGCGCATCGCCGGCAGCCCAATTCAATCCACCTACGACCTGTTGCAGGAGTTCTACGAAATTGTTCCCGAGACCCAGGTGGAAGGCATACGCGTAACCGGGTCGGGCAGCCGCACCATAGCCAAGGTACTGGGACTGTTCTTCGAAAATGAGTTCAAAGCCATCGCCCGGATGATGGGGGCGGTCTATCCGCGGGTGCGCACGGTGTTCGAAATCGGCGGGGAAAGCTCGAAGTACATCCGGCTCGAGGGCGGCAGCATCGTGGACTACGACCGGTCGGGCGAGTGCGCGGCGGGGACGGGGTCGTTCCTCGATCAGCAGGCCCTGCGCATGCAGTACTCGGTGGAGGAGGTCGGCGGGATCGTCGGCACGGCCAAGAGCGCGGCGCGGATCGCCGGGCGCTGCTCGGTGTTCGCCAAGAGCGACATGATCCACGCGCAGCAGAAGGGCTACTCACCGGCGGAGATCCTGCGCGGGCTGTGCGACGCCGTGGCGCGCAACTTCAAAAGCTCCATCGTGAAGGGGCGGCCGGTGGAGGCGCCGGTAGCGCTGATTGGCGCGGTCTCGCAAAATGCGGGCGTCAGCGGGGCACTGCGCGAAGCCTTCTCACTGGCCGACGGCGAACTGCTGGTGCCCGAGGAATACGCCTGGTGCGGCGCCATCGGCACCGCCATTCTGGAGGCCGAGGAGCAGCGCAAGCGGTCCATTCTCGAGATCCATCGCCTGCGCCAGCACGATTCCGAAGAGAAGGTGCAGGACACCCAGCCGCTTTCTTCCGTTAACGTGGTGCAGTTGCGCGACCGCGTGGGCGTATACGTGCCGCCACCCGACGATGAACCCATCCCGGCGTACCTGGGTCTGGACATCGGCTCGGTCTCCACCAACGTGGCGGTGATCGATGAATCCGGCACAGTCATTCACGATGTCTACCTGCGAACCGCGGGGCGTCCTATCGAGGCCGTTCAGCAAGGGCTCGCGGAAGTGGAGCGAATCTGGGGCAGCCGGCTGAAGGTGTGCGGCGTGGGCACCACCGGCTCGGGGCGCGAGCTGATCGCGGAGTTCGTGGGCGCCGACGCAGTCAACGACGAAATCACCGCGCACAAGACCGGCGCCATCCACGTGTGCAACACGCTGGGCGGCGAGCCGGTAGACACCATCTTCGAGATCGGCGGGCAGGATTCCAAGTTCATCTCCATTGAAAACGGCGTGGTGGTGGATTTCGCCATGAACGAAGCCTGTGCCGCGGGTACGGGGTCGTTTCTCGAGGAGCAGGCCGAGAAGCTCGGGATTAGCATCAAGGGCGAGTTTGCGAAACTGGCGCTGGCGGCGCCCAGCCCCACGCGCCTGGGCGAGCGCTGTACGGTTTTCATGGAGCGCGATGTCACCGGCTGGCTGCACAAGGGCGAAACCGTGCCCAACCTGGTGGCGGGCCTGTCCTACTCCATTGCGCTGAATTATCTGAACCGCGTGGTGCGCGGCCGCAAGATCGGCAAGGTGATCTACTTCCAGGGCGGCACGGCGTATAACGACGCCGTCACCGCGGCGTTTGCCAGCCTGCTGGGAGAGAAGATCACGGTGCCGCCGTACAACGGGGTGATGGGGGCCATTGGAATGGCGCTGATTGCGCGCCAGTGGCACCAAGCCACGGGAGCCCCGAGCCGTTTCCGCGGATACGATCTTCACAAGCTGCGCCTGGCCACGCGCGATTTTGTGTGCAAGGCCTGCTCCAACCTCTGCGACATGAAGCAGTTCGACATCGAGGGCCAGAAGAGCTACTGGGGTGACAAGTGCTCGGACAAGTTCCGCAAGCCCTCGTTGACCGGCCGCAAGCCGGTGATCGAGGATCTGTTCGCGTATCGCGAGCAGTTACTGGACATCGGAGCCGCGAACGTAAGAGAGCGGTTGCAGATGCGTGTCGGCCTCCCGAGAGCCATGTCGCTGCTGGATCAATTGCCGTTCTGGCGGCGCTACTTCGCGGAGTTGGGCATCGAGACCGTGCTCTCGCCGGTGACCGATCCGCGCATTTCGGCGGCGGGCATCGACATGGCGGTGGCGCAGCCGTGCTATCCGGTGCAAGTGGCTCACGGCCACGTGCAGGCGCTGGCGGAGGCGGGCGCCGATTACATCCTGGTTCCCAATGTCGCCGACGCCGAAGGGAGCGAAGGCGAAACCTGCCCTTCGCACTACTGCCCGTGGAACCAGACGCTGCCGTGGGTGCTGCGGTCCGCGCCGGCCCTGGCGCCGCACCAGCACAAGTTTCTCATCCCGACCCTGCATTTCCAGCTTGGCCCCGCGCAAGTGAAGAAGGCGCTGGCGGAAACCATGCGGCGCATCGGGGTGACGCGGCGCGCAAGCGACCGCGCGGTGGAGGCGGCCTACGCGGCGCAGCGTGAGTTCCAGGAGAAGCTGCTGGCGGCCGGCCGGCGGGCGCTGGCCACCCTGGAATCGACCGGCGAGCCTGGGCTGGTGCTGGTGGGACGCAGCTACAACATTTACGACCGCGGCGTGAACTGCGACATCCCACGCAAGCTGCGCCATCGCTACGGCGCCAACGTCATTCCGCTGGACTTCCTGGTGACCGGACGCGAGCCGCTTGCGGACCGGCACGCCAACATGTTCTGGGCCTCCGGGCGGAAGATCCTGGACGCGGCGCGCCTCGCGGCCACCCGCCCCAACCTGCACGTGGTCTACATCACCAACTTCAAGTGCGGGCCCGATTCCTACATCAAGCATTTTGCCCGCGAAGCCGCCGGCGCGCCGCTGCTGGTGCTGCAATTCGACGGGCACGGCAACGACGCCGGCTACATGACGCGCTGCGAAGCGTATCTCGACAGCAAAGGGATCCTGCGATGCTACCAACCGCCGACGTGCCCAGAGGGCACCCAGCCGCCCCTGCGGGCGAGCATCCACTAAGCGGCAAGCGCATTTACATTCCGCCCATGGCTTACGGCAGCGCACAGGCGTTCGCTTCGGCCTTTCGCGCCATCGGCCTGGAAGCGGAGCCTACTCCGCCCTCCGACAGCCGCACGCGTGAACTGGGCGCGCGCTATACTTCCGGCGACGAATGCTATCCCGCCAAGGTGACGGTGGGCGATTTCATGAAGGTGCTGGAGCGGCCCGAAACCGACCCCGCGCGTGTGGCGCTGTTCATGCCGACCGCCCAGGGTCCCTGCCGCTTCGGCCAGTACGCGCCCTACCTGCGCCACATTCTGGACGCCAACGGATACCGGTCCGTGGAGATCCTCTCGCCCAGCAGTCAGAACGCTTATGGCGGCCTCGGCACCCTCGCCAAACCGTTCGTGCGCACAGGCTGGCGCGCGCTGCTGTGCGCCGATCTGCTGCAGAAGCTGCTGCTCATGCACCGCCCGTATGAGGAGCGGCGCGGCGACACGGAAGCGGTCTATACGGAATCGCTGGCCGACCTGTGCCGCACACTCGAGGAGACTTCGGTCGAGCCGGGGGTGCAGCTCCAGTCGCTGCGCGATTCCATGATTCGGAGCCGCGACCGTTTCCGCAAGCTGGCGGGGCGGCGGAGCGCCCGGCGGCACCCGCTGATCGGCATCGTGGGAGAAATCTTCTGCCGCTTGAACACGTTCTCGAACGAGAACCTGGTGGAGTGCCTGGAGGAATACGGCGCGGAGGCATGGATCTCCGACCTGGTCGAGTGGATCTGGTACACCGATTCCGAGCGCTTCCGCAAGCTCAAGCTGGAGGGCCGCATCTGGACGCTCGAAGCCCTAGGCGCGTGGGTGCGGAAGCGCGTGCAGAAGCAGGATGAGCACGTCCTGATAGCGCCGTTCGAGGAAGATTTCGCCGGCCGCGAGGAACCCGACATCTACGAGATCCTGGAGTGCGCGCGCCCCTACCTGCCCCGCGAGGGCGCCTTTGGCGAGATGGTCCTCAACGTCGGAAAGACGGTGTACCTGGCGAAGAAGGGCGCCGCCGGGATCATCGACATCAGCCCCTTCACCTGCATGAACGGCATCGTTTGCGAGGCCATCTATCCGCGCGTCAGCCGCGACCTGGGCGGGATACCCATTCGCAACTTCTATTTCGATGGAACCCAGTCGGACCTGGACCGCGACCTGGGCGTCTACATGGAACTGGCGCGGAGCTACCAGAAGAAGCGGGGGTAGCAACCCAGTATTCTGAGTCGGAAAACCGTCGCGCAAGTCGAGGAGGTAGTCACGAGGCGGTACCAGATTCTCAGTAACGTTCATCACCGTCATCGCGAGAGAACCCGCCGTGGTGCGGCGGACACTCGCAGGCGAATCCGGCTGATTACTCCCGGGGTCCCCGCCTATTCGTGCCGCAGCGCCACCGCCGGGTTGACGCGCAGGGCGCGGGCGGTGGGCGCCACTGTCGCCAGGCCCGCGACCAGCGCCAGCGCGCAGGCCACAGCCACAAAGTTCATTGGATCCGCCGGACGCACCTCCGGAACCAGGAACATCGATAACGGGCGCACCGCGACCGCGGCCACCGCGAGGCCAATCGCCATCCCAGCCGTTACCAGCCTGAGGCTTTGGCCGACAACCATCGTGAGAACGTTGCGTGGCGTGGCGCCCAGCGCGACCCGTATACCGATCTCGCGAATCCGCTGCTGGATGGCGTACAACAAGACTCCATACAGCCCGATGGAAGCGAGCATCAATCCGAACAGCGCCATCGATCCCAGAATGGCTGCGCCCAGACGGCTCGGCAGCAACGCCCCCGCGAAAATCTCGCCCATGGAATGGGTTTCCACCGCGGCCGCCGGGTCCAGGCCTGCGAGCGTCTCGTCCACTTTGCGGACCATGGTTTCCGGCGCGCCCCTGGTGCGCACGAAGAAGTGCACAAACGTCGAGTGGTTCTGTTGCAAGAAGGGCTCATACAGCGCCATGGCGTTCTCTTCTCCCAGGGTGACGTACTTGCTGTTCCGCGCTACGCCCACAACCGTCGCGTCGCGATTGTTCGGAAATCGAAGGATGTGACCCGCGGGGTTGGTGTTTCCGAATAATCGGCGTGCCAGGTTCTCGTTCAGAATCACGACCTCGGGCGCCCCGATACGGTCCGAATCCGCGAACGCGCGGCCTTGCAGAATGGGAATTCCCATGACCCGGAAGTAATCCGGCCCCACGGCATTGGAGTTGTACTCGACGCGCACCGTGCGGCTGCCCGCATCCGGCCGGAACTGGCCGCCGGGCCGGTTGAATGCCAAAAATGGGTTCAAGGGCATTGCCCACGCCAGCGAGACCGCCTCAACCCCGGGCAGCGCGCGCAGGCGTTCGAGCGCGGTGTCCACCACAGCGGCGAATTTCTGTGGCGTGTACGAGCCCCCCACGGTCTGGAACATGGCGGTCAGCGTATGGCTGGTGTCGAACCCGGCGTTGAACGACGTGGCGTACATCAGGTTGCGGATGAACAGCAGCCCCGCGCTGAGCAGCAGGATCGATACCGCCAGTTGCCCTATTACCAGCGCGTTCCGCAGCGTATAACCCGCCGGTCCGGTTTGCCGGCCGCCCTCTTTGAGCGCGCCGCCGATTCCCGCGCGCGTGCCCTTGAGTGCCGGTACAAGCCCGGTCGCCAGCGTCACCAAAAAGGCGATGGCCACCGAGTAAGCCAGCAGCATCCGGTCCGGTTGAATCAGCAGCTCGATCGGCAGCGGCGTGGGGATGTGCACGCCGCTCAGCAGCCTCGTGAGCCAGAGGTTGAGCAGCAGGCCGGCGCCCGTTCCGAGCAACGCCAGCAACAGGCTCTCCGCCAGCAACTGCCGGACCAGCCGGCCGCGGCTGCCGCCGAGCGACATCCGGATGGCGAACTCGCGCGAGCGTGTGAAAGCTCGCGCCAGCAGCAGGCTGGACACGTTGGCGCACGCGATCAGCACCACAATCGCCGTCACGATGACCAACATGCCGAAGAACGCCACCGCTGCTATCGCGGCCTGGCCGTTTTCTTCAAGACGCTCCACTCCGCCAACCGCGGAAAGCCGGACCTCTTTCGCCCATTTGCGATTGGCATCCGGGTACACGCGATCCAGTTCGCGGCAGATCGGCTGGAGGCGGGCATAGGCCGCCTGGCGCGTCATCCCGCGCGGCAGCCGCGCATAAAGCATCGGCTCGACGGGATCCATGGTCAGGTACAGGTCGGGCGTGAAACCGAAGCCAGCCAGCATGCGGTGGTCGCGAGGCAATACTCCGATCACGGTGTACGGCTTGCCGTCCAGCGCAAGCGTGCGGCCAACCACGTTCGGATCGCCGCCCAGGTGCTTGGTCCAGAACCCGTGCGTGACCACGGCGGCATCGGATTCGCCGCGCTCGATGGGCCGCCCCATGGCGACTGGAATCCCTGTCACTTCGAAGAAGTTGTCGGTGACGCGTGTTCCAGCCAGGCGATAGGAACGGTTGCCGTCGCGCCAGTTCACCACCATCTGGATGTTCATCCCGGCGAGCCCGTCAAATGCGTGCGCGTCCTCCATGAGACGATATTGCGGCATGGGGATCCAAGTGTTGCCGCTCACGGAAATCTGCACCAGCGACTGCGGATCGCGGCCGGAGGGATCGCTGAAGAGCGCTTCCCTGGCGACGCTGAAGATGGTGGTGTTGGCGCCGATTCCCAGAGCCAGCGAGCCCACCGCCGCCAGCGCCAAGGCACGATTGCGCCGCAACGCGCGCGCCGCATAGCGGAGATCGGAGCCAAGGTCTTCGAGCCAGCGCATTTGCCACGCCGAGCGCGTCTCTTCCCGGCTCCGCAGCGTGGAACCGAACTCCCGCCGCGCCCGCAGCAGGGCATCTGCGCCAGGCAGGCCGGCCTCCTCCAGTTCGTCCGCGCGGGCCTGGATGTGAAACCGCATCTCTTCCTCGAGTTCCCGCTCGAACCGCGAACGCCGGAACAACCAGGCGATGCGGTTGCCGATTTCATTCCAAAAGGCCATGAGAGTCTCCCGTTCAGGCGGTGCGCATCACAAGCTGGATGGCGCGCACCAGGCGATCGAACTCACCCGCCTCCTTGTCGAGCTGCTTGCGGCCCTCGGGTGTCAGCCGATAGAAGCGGGCCTTGCGATTATTCTCGGAAACGCCCCACTCCGAGGTCAGCCAGCCCTTGACCAGCATGCGGTTGAGCGCGGGATACAACGAGCCATCCTCGATCCGGAGCCCCTCGCGGGAAGCATCCTTGATGCGCTTGACGATGGCGTATCCATGCAGCGGACCGCGGCTCAGGGTCCGCAGAATCAGCAGGTACAGCGTCCCCGGGAGCAGTTCCGGGATGGGATTCGATTCCATTTTTTTCCCTGTCCAGACTAGGTATAGATCAGACGGGAAGGAATGTCAAGGAATTTGGCATGTTCACAATCCGCAAGGAGCCCGCCGTATTCCGAGCCGGAACCCGATCCAAAGCATCTGGCACGTTCCTAAGGGTTTTGGTTGCGTCAGATTTGTCAACGCCCTTGTTTGCTCCACAAAAGAGGCCGATAATGTTCTAGGGGAGGAATGGCCTTCAAGAAAACAGCGGCGTCTTACGGAGCGGACGATCCACGTCTTTTGCCGGTGTACCCAGTGGCGGAGGCGGCGCGCTACCTCCGAATGCCCGAGGAGACCCTGCGTAGCTGGGTAGTTGGCCGTTCGTACCCCGTTTCCGGACAGTCTAAACGGTCTCGTCCTCTGGTCCACCTCGACGATCCTCAACGAAAATACCTCTCTTTTATCAACCTGGTGGAGGCGCACGTTCTGGCTGCCATTCGCCGCCACCACGGAGTCAGGCTGCCGAAGGTCCGTGCAGCTCTGGACTACGTTCGGAAGCAGTTCCAAGTTGAGCGGCCCCTGATTGACGAGGCATTTCAGACCGACGGCCTGGACCTCTTTGTGGAGCGTTACGGCGAAATGATCAATGCCTCGCGCGAAGGGCAGCAGGCCATGAAGGAAATTTTGAGCGTCTACCTTCGGCGGATTGAGCGGGATACCAGGGGCCTTCCAATCAAGCTGTACCCGTTCACGCGGGACACGGAGTCGGCCGCGGCTCCGAAGAGGGACCCGCGGGTGGTGGTGATGAGCCCGACTGTCTCGTTCGGCCGCCCTGTCGTAGCTGGCACTGGCATTCCCGTTTCCGCCATCTACGAGCGCTACAAGGCGGGTGACTCTGTCGCGGATCTGGCAAGGGATTTCAGGTTGGAGACCGGTGCCGTCGAGGAAGCCATCCGCTGCGAAGCCGCCTGAAGGAACGGTCTTTTTCATTGACAGATCGTTGGGCGTAGAACCCATCCGAACAGAACTCGTGGGTGCCGGTCTCACGGTTGAGATCCACGATGACCATTTTGACCGCGATGAGGAAGACCGGGTGTGGCTTCGCGACGTTGGGGCCCGCGGGTGGGTAATCCTTACTAAAGATCAGCGGCTGAGGTATCGACCGCTCGAGTTGGCCGCGCTGCGGTCCAGCCGGGCCAGGGTATTCATACTGGTCGCTGTTCAAACGCCGGTAATCTCTCCGGCTCTCGTGATGCGCGCCACGAAAGATCCCGATCGCGACGCCAGGATCTTGCATATCCGCGGAAGGGCCTTCACGAAGACGGCAGCGATTTCACTTCCACGGAGGTTTCTGGCGGCGCGGCTCCTACAGCTTCTTGAAGAGCTTGTCGAAAGCGTTGCGAGCGTCTTCCGGATTGCGCGGCGCGGGAGGGCCCACGTCGATCGGCACTGCCGCCGGCACGTTGTCGGTGCCTTCGCGGGCCACCGTCACCCGCGGCATAAACCAATTGCACTCGTTGGCTTTGTCCTTCACGGCGATGCGCACCGGGATGGGCTTGAGGCACTGGAAACGCATGGATGGCTCAAAGTAGGAACACTGCTTGCAACAGTGCAGCTCGGCGTTGCACTTGGGGCAGTTGCCCCGGAAGTCAACGTCGGGCGGAAGGGTTGTCGCGCAGTTGAAACACCGGGCCGCGGCGACATGCTGGACGAGACGCGGCAGGCGGGGGCCGGTGACGTTGATGGGAGGACGTGGCCCGGGGAGCTTGGGCCGCTCTTCGCGGTAGCCTCTGGAATCGCGGTCCGAGTCCATGTACCCGGGTTGTCTGTATTTGCGATCGCTGTCCATGGGGAAAAGTTGCTCCGTAACTAGGGGGACAAGAGAACGTTTATTTTCGAAAAACCGGCGCTTAAGATACCGATCAATCCCCACGCGGCCGCGCGGCACTCCCGACGACGGCGGTTAGCGTGGATTTACCGGAGGGGTTCTGCGGGAACGCCAAGGCCCCCTGACACAAACAGGTTCGCGGCCCGCCAATGCTTCAAATACATATGTACCACGGATCGAAGTTTTTTGCACCCCCTATCTCACTCTCCTTGGATAGGGCCGAGATACCTACCCTACTGAACTCCACTTTAGCAGGCTGGTGCAGGGCCGCGTAATGGGATCGTCAAAATGGTTGGGGCTGACGCGCAGCGCGTAGCCCAGGCGGCCGGTGCGTTCGGGAACGATGTCCCTGGCAAATACGGCTACCGAGTCCTGCTGTTCCACCGCGGGCAGCACCAGCACCTCGGTCTCTTCCAGGTTACCATTGCTATCCACGCGCCCGATCACGGCCTCCACGCGCACATCGCTGGGATTCAAGCCCGCCAGGTCGATGGCTGCGCGCACCGGAACCGGTTTGCCGCTGGTCACCGAACCGGCTGGCCCGGGCCCCGCTTCCACGAATCTCACGCGGTCCCAGACCTCGCGAATGCGCGAGTTCCAACGCGCTCTTTCGCGCACCAGGCTGTAATCCGTCTCGAGGATGCGCATGTGCGACGAGTGGGCCGGCTCGTACAATTCGGTCATGTACT
>CAVYHQ010000003.1:0-1278823 GCA_963768385.1 Bryobacterales bacterium | reverse complement strand
TCCGCCCTCATCCCCACTCTGGTGAGCAAGGAGGATATGCCCAACGCTATCGCCCTCAACTCCATCCAGTTCAATGGGGCGGTGATGATCGGGCCGGCTTTGGGGGGATGGGCTCTGGCCAAGCTCGGCGCCACGTGGTGCTTTGCGCTGAACACGTTGTCGTTTCTGGCCCCAGTGGTCTCACTGATGATGCTGACGGTTCGCTTCCTGCCCGAGAAAACCACCGAAAGCATCTTGGACAGCATGAAAGAGGGCATCCGGTTCGTTCGCAAACAGGGCGCCATGGAGGGGCTCATCGTGCTGGCGTTCTGCATGACGGCCCTGTCCCTGCCGATGAGGACCCTTCTTCCGGTGTTCGCCACGGACATCCTTCACCGAGATTCCGGCACGTTTGCGCTGTTCCTGTCCATTTCGGGCATGGGCTCCGTTGCGGGCGCGCTGGCCGTGGCCGGATTGGGGAACGTGCGCGACAAAGGCCGCGTGGCTCTCGTCATGATGATCTGCCTGGGCGCTACCATTTCAGGTTTTGGCCTTTCCCGTTCCGTCTGGCTGAGCTGCGCGATGCTGTTCTTCTCCGGCGCTGCCATGATGGGCGTCTTTGCCATGGTCAGCTCCCTGGTGCAGCTCATCGTGACCAACCAAATGCGTGGCCGCGTCATGAGCGTGTACAACTTCTCTTTCCGCAGTGGAATGCCCGTGGGAAACCTGTTGGCCGGATGGCTCGTCCCAGTATTTACCGCCCCTGTCGTGCTCGCCGTGAACGGAGCGCTGCTGATTGCTCTGGGCCTGTACTTCCTCCTGGTGCAACGCAGGGTCGCCGCACTTTGAGGTAAGAGGACGAGAACATGATTCTAGGACTGGTACTGGCAGGTTTCATGGCTGCCGCTCCTGCCACGCTCGAGACGGCGCGTGACCAGCAGGATCGCGGCGCGCTCGAAAAGATGGTCAATGAGTACTCCGCTGCCGCCGCTAAGGCCCCCAACAACGCCGACGCCCAATACCGGATGGCGCTGGCGGCCTCCTACCTGGCGGAAGTCTGGATCGAGCAGCACGACCGCAAGCAGGGACGCCAAGCGGCCGAACAGGGCATCAAGGCCGCCGAGAAGGCCATCGCGCTCAAGCCCGACGCCGAGTACTACCGCGTGCTGGCCACTCTTTGCGGCCAGGCAATCACCGACGTCCTCAGCGGCCTCAGCTACGGCTCGCGCGCCAGAGACGCCGTCGACAGGGCCGTCGAAAGAGCGCCTAAGTCCTCGTCCGTCTACGTGGCCCGCGGAGTCGGCAGCTATTATCTGCCTGCCCCGTTGGGCGGCGGCGCGAAACAGGCCATCGCCGATTTCCAAAAGGCCATCGAACTCGATCCCAAGAATGCAGAAGCCTACTTGTGGCTGGGGCTCAGCCTCCGCAAGGAGAACCGGGACGCGGAGGCGCGCCAGGCCTTTGGCAAGTCGCTCGAGTTGAATCCCAACCGCATCTGGGCCCAGCAGCAGTTGGAAAAGACGCCGGTCAAGTGAAGGGGCACCGACCGGCCGTGCGAGACCCATCCCGTCCGCGCTAAAATCACGAATATCATAACTCCGGGACCCGCAACGGTTCCGACGAGCTTCCCATGACCACCTCCGCGAACCACCGCGCCCAGGAATTCCGTGAGCAGTTGTCCCGCCGCGTCCTGGTCTCGGACGGCGCCATGGGCACCATGCTCTACGCGCGCGGCGTCTTCATCAACCGCTGCTTCGACGAGCTGAATCTCTCTTCGCCCGACCTGGTCCGCCAGATCCACCAGGAATACGTCAAGGCGGGCGCTGAAATCGTCGAAACCAACACCTTCGGCGCCAACCGCAGGCGGCTGGCCGGGTTCGGAGTGGCCGAAAAGCTGAAGGCCATCAACCAGGCCGGCGTGCGCCTGGCTCGCGAAGCGGCCAAGGAAGCAGCTTTCGTGGCCGGCGCCGTCGGCCCGCTGGGTGTGCGCATCGAGCCTCTGGGGCCCACGTCTTTCGCCGAAGCCCGCGCCATCTTCCGCGAGCAAATCGACGCGCTTCTGGAGGCCGGCGTCGATCTGCTGATCCTGGAGACCTTCGGCAATCTCAACGAACTTCGCGAAGCCGCCCGGGCCGCGCGCGAGGCCGCCGGCCACGAAGTTGCCATTGTCGCGCAGGTGACCATCGACGATTTCGGACACCTGCCCGGCGGCACCGCCACGGAAACCTTCACCCGCGAAATGGATTCGTGGCCCGTGGATGTGATCGGCCTCAACTGCTCCGTGGGACCCAAAGCCACGCTCGAAACCATCGAGCGCATGATGCAGTTCTCTTCCAAGCCCATGAGCGCCATGCCCAACGCCGGGCTGCCCACGCGCGTGGAAGGCCGCAACATGTATCTCTGTTCGCCGGAGTACATGGCGCAGTACGCGCGGCGGCTGCTGTGGGCCGGCGTCAGAATCATCGGCGGCTGCTGCGGCACCACCCCCGATCACATCAAGCTGATCCGCTCGGAAACGCGCTCGCTCCAGCCGCTGCAAAAGAAGCTCAGCGTTACGGTGGAGGAGCCGGAGGTCAAAGCCCACGCCCTTACGCCCGTTCCCATGGCGGAGAAGTCCAAGCTGGGGGCCAGTCTGGCCCAGGGGAAATTCGTCGCGTTTGTGGAAATCCTGCCGCCGCGCGGTGTGGATGCCTCCCGCGAAATCGCCGGCGCCAGGCTGTGCGCCGAACAGGGCATCGACGCCATCAACGTTCCCGACGGCCCCCGCGCCAGCGCGCGCATGAGCGCCCAGGTCGCCTGCCAGCTCATTCAGCGGCACGCCGGCATCGAAGCGGTGAGCCACTTCTGCTGCCGCGACCGCAACATTCTGGGCATTCAATCGGAGCTGCTGGGAGCGCACACCGCCGGGGTCCGCAACCTCATCTGCATCACCGGCGATCCCCCGCGCATGGGCCTTTACCCCGACGCCACCGCGGTTTTCGACGTCGACGCCATCGGCCTGGTCAACATCGTCAACAACCTCAACCATGGCCTGGATATCGGCGGCAACCCCATAGGCTCGCAAACCGCCCTGCTCATCGGCGTGGGCGCCAATCCCGGCGCGCTCAACATGGACGAAGAGATCCGGCGCTTCGAGTGGAAGGTGGAGGCCGGTGCGGAGTACGTGGTTACGCAGCCGGTTTTCGACCTGGATCTGCTGGAGAAATTCCTCCAACGCATCGAGCGCGTCAAGATCCCGGTGATCTGCGGCGTGTGGCCGCTCACCAGCTTCCGCAACGCCGAATTCATGGTGAACGAGCTGCGCGTGCCCGTGCCCGGGAATTTCATGGAGCGCATGCGGCGCGTGGATAGCGCCGAGAAGGCTCGCGAGGAAGGCGTGGTCATCGCGCGCGAAATGGTGGCGCGTGTGCGCGGCATGGTCCAGGGTGTACAATTGAGCGCGCCCTTCGGCCGGTACCAGATGGCCCTGGACGTCGCCGAGGCCATCGGCCCGCGCTGAGATCGAACGAAATGGCTACCGACCTGGTCGAGATCAATCCCGAAGAACCCCAGCCAGAAGTGCTGGAGCGGGCCGCCGCCGCAGTGCGCCGCGGCAAAGTGGCCGCCATCCCAACGGACGCGCTCTACACGCTGGTGGCCGACCCTTTCAACCTGGGCGCCGTGGCCCAGGTCTTTCAGGCCAAGGGCCGGGAACCGCACCGCTCCCTTCCCATCCTGGTGGGCGACCTCATGATGGCCGAGGAGCTGGCCTCCGAACTGAGCAACCGGTTCTTCATCCTGGCACGCCGCTTTTGGCCCGGGCCGCTCACCATTATCGTTCCCGCCTCGGCCAGAGTGCCGCTCAAGGTGACCGGCAACACCGGCCGCCTGGCGTTGCGCCAGTCGTGCTCCAAGGTCGCCAACCAGTTGATCGCCCTGCTGAACCAGCCGCTGATCTCCACCAGCGCCAACATTTCCGGCCGCGCCACCTGCCGCAGCGGCATCGATGTTTTCGGCATGATGGATGGGCGCGTGGACCTGGTGATCGACGGCGGCATGTGCAACGGAGCGGGCGCCACCACGGTCGATATCACCGAGCCGTACTGGCGCCTCATCCGGGCCGGCGCTATCGAAGAGAAGGAAATCGCGGAATGCCTGAAGCCATCGTGAGTCATCCATGCGAAATGTAATCATCATCGGGTCCGGCTGCGCCGGCAATACGGCCGCTATCTACGCGGCGCGCGCCAACTTGAAACCCCTCGTCGTCAGCGGCCATCACGCCGGCGGGCAGCTTTCCCTCACCACCCTGGTGGAGAACTTTCCCGGTTTCCCGGAAGGCGTCAACGGCCCCGACCTCATCGAGAACATGCGGAAACAGGCGCAGAATTTCGGCGCTGAATACGTGCACGGGGCCGTCGTCGACGCCGATTTTTCCAGCCGGCCCTTTCGCCTCAGCATCGAGGGCGATTGGATCGAGACGCGCACCGCGATCATCGCTTCCGGCGCTTCCGCGCGCTGGCTGGGCCTCGAATCCGAGCAAAAGCTGATCGGCCATGGCGTGAGTTCCTGCGCCACCTGCGACGGGTTTTTTTATCGCGACAAGAAGATCATAGTGGTGGGCGGCGGCGATTCCGCCATGGAGGAGGCCAACTTCCTGACGCGGTTCGGCCGCGAAGTCACGCTGGTCCATCGCCGCGACGAGTTCCGCGCCTCGAAGATCATGCTCGACCGCGCGCGTCGCAATCCCAGGATCAAGTTCCTCACCGGCACGGTGGTGGAAGAGATCCACGACGTTGCGCGGAAAATCGTGACCCACGCGCGCCTGCGCGACCTCAAGACCGGCAAGGTCTGGGACCAGGAAGTGGACGGCTTTTTCCTGGCCATCGGCCACATTCCCAATACCAAGGTTTTCAAAGGCCAGATCGAAACCGATGCGGAAGGTTACATTGTCTCGAAGGGCGGCGCGCGCACCAGCGTCGCAGGCGTTTTCCACGCCGGTGACGTTGAGGATCGCATCTATCGCCAGGCCATCACCGCAGCCGCGGCGGGCTGCCGCGCCGCCATGGAAGCCGAGCGTTTCTTGGAAGCGGAAGGACACTGAATCATGATTGAGCGCATCTCGCCCCCCGGCGTGCCCGCCCCGCGCGGTCCCTATTCCCCGGCTGTTCGCGCCGGCGATTTCATCTTCGTTTCCGGCCAGGTCCCCGTTGACCCCGCCACTCAACAAGTGGTATCCGGCGACGTGCGCCAGGAAACCCGTCAGACGCTGAACAACATCCAGCGCATCCTGGAAGGCTGCGGCGCGGCCCTCAGCGACGTTGTGAAGTGCCAGGTATTCCTGGCCGACGGAAAGGATTTCGCCGCCCTGAACGAGGTCTACGCGGAATTCTTCGGTGAGGCCAAACCCGCGCGCACCACGGTGGTGGCGGCCTTTGCGATCCCCGGCATCAGAGTGGAAATCGACGCGTTGGCGTACAAGCCGGCGTAAGCGCCGGCTCATCCAAGCCTTCGTGCGCAGCCCGCCTGGCCATTTTCCGTTAAGCCCGTTTTTTCTGCCCCGAGCGACAGTGGCTCCGGGAAATAATCCTGTTAGAACCTACAGCCGGTGATCGACTACCTTGAATGTGAGGCACAAGTTGGCCGACCCGGTTGGCAACGCCAGCCCGGACAAGTGGTACGAGGATGCGATCGCCGTCTACGGCGGTGCGCTGGACCGGACATGGAGGACCTTTGGCGCAATCAGCCTTTTGAGCCGCACAGCAGTTCCGCCGCTGACATGCGAGGAAGAGCGCAGAAGTTGGAGGCGAACATGCGGCGCGGCTTTCGCGGAATGGCTGTTCTCATGATTTTCGGGGCGGCAGGTTACTTTCGTGTTCGCGGTGCCTCTGATGCGGAGAAAAGCCCGCATCCTGCAGCAGGAAATTGATGAGCTGGACACACTGATGCAGTAGTCTCAATAAGCACGGCATCTGATCCTGTCCTTCGTGGTGGTGAGTTAGGCGGCGCAGAGGTCCGGCGCACGGCACATGGGGCCGAATCCTCGTAAGTGGGGTTTCTGGGAAGTAGCCCGAAACGGCCCTGGGAGCGGAATGTCAGGCTGCGGCACGAGGGCGCACTTCCTCCTTGATGCGCGCTGCGGCCGCATCCTCCGCAACCGCCAGGTCGTACTTCGCCTGCAGGTTCATCCACATTTGAGCGGATGTTCCAAAATAACGCGCCAACCGGCGCATTACGGGCGACACATCGCTGCCCTTTGACGATTCCCCCGATTCGGTTGGCGGGCACTCGCAGCGCGAGAGACAAAGCGTTGACCGTCAATCCCGCCTCGCTCAGCAGTTCCTTGAGCACCTCGCCCGGACGAAGCGGCTCAAGCCGTGTTGATTTCTGAATTGCCATCGCAGCACCTTCTACAATACTGGTACTGGGTCGGTGTAGTTGCGGCGCCGGATCTCTCGGTATTACACTTACCAGTAGGAGTATTACCATGCAGATCACCAGCAAGGGACAGGTCACCATCCCTCAGGAGGTCCGCAACCGTCTGGGGCTTCTGCCGCACACTAAAGTCGAGTTTGAACTGGCTGGAGATCACGCCCGTATTCGCAAGGCCCGGCGACAGCCCGGCGAGGGCACGGCCAGGGGGCGGCTAGCCCTTGAGGCCCTCCGTGGGAGCGCCGATACGCGCATGAGCACAGACGAGATCCTTGCCCTTACTCGTAGCGAGCCTCGTCGGGCAAAGCGGCGGCCGGCGTGACACTGGCCAAAACCGACTTGCCGGAGCGCCTGAAGGCCTGCCGCGGCGTGCTTGTGGACAGCAACGTCCTGCTCGACGTTGCCACCAACGATCCAAATTGGGGCGCGTGGTCTGCGCGCGTCCTCGCGGAGGTCGCTGAGCACGCGACCCTGGTGATCGATCCGATCATATATGCCGAAGTGTCGATCGGATACAGTACCATCGAAGCGCTCGATGCCGCCATCCCGGCCGCCCTGTATCGACGTGAAGCTCTCCCCTGGGAGGCGGGTTTTCTGGCGGGAAAATGCTTTGCGCGATACCGGCGGCGCGGGGGTCCGCGGCAATCGCCTCTACCGGATTTCTACATCGGGGCGCACGCAGCTATCGGTCGACTCGCGTTGCTCACGCGCGATGCCGCCCGGTATCGAAGCTATTTCCCGGCAGTCGAGATCATCGCGCCAACCAAGCTGGAGAAGTGATGCGACGCCGCGACGTACCGGCCGGCGTAAGCAATGTCAGCCTGCGGCACGAGGGCGCACTTCCTGCTTGATGCGCGCTGCGGCCGCATCCTCTGCGACTGCCAGGTCGTACTTCGCCTGCAGGTTCATCCACATCTGAGCGGATGTTCTAAAATAACGCGCCAACCGAAGCGATGTGTCGCCCGTAATGCCCCGCTGCCCTTTGACGATTCCCCCGATTCGGTTGGCGGGCACTCGCAGCGCGAGAGCCAGCGCGTTGACCGTCAATCCCGCTTCGCTCAGCAGTTCCTTGAGTACCTCGCCAGGATGAAGCGGCTGAAGCCGTTTTGATTTCTGAATTGCCATCGCAGCACCTTCTAGTGATAGCCGACAATCTCCACGTCGTGGGCATCCCCGTCCTGCCACCGGAAGCAGATCCGGTATTGGTCATTGATCCGAATGCTGTATTGCCCCTTCCGGTCGCCCTTGAGGGCGTCAAGCCGAAAACCCGGCAGATCGAGGTCGCGCAGCGATGTCGCTGCGTCGAGTACGTCCAGCCGGATGCGGCCGGACTTTTCGATCGCCTGAAGACGCCGGCTAAATTTCCGCTCCAGCAGGCGCTGTGCATCTTTGTCCCGACAGGAACGGATCATACGCTTCTCATATTACGATACTCGTACTGGGCTGGCGGCGGCGTTTGCAACCCCCGGCATCAGAGTGGAAATCGACGCGGTCGCGTACCGGCCGGCGTAAGCGCGGCCGTGATTATTCGTGCCGCAGCGCCTGGTTGGGATCCACCGCCGCGGCGCGCAGCGCAGGGATGTAACTCGCCGCCAACGCCACCAGTCCGATTGCCACCGCTACGCCGGCAAACGTCATCGGGTCGGCCGCCTTGACGCCGTACAGGAGACTCGCAAGGAATCGCGTCAGTCCAAAGGCGGCTGCCAGCCCCGCGGCTACTCCGATGGCCGCCAGCTTCGCGCCCTGCATCACGATCAGGCGCAGCACGTCGCCGCGCGCGGCCCCGAGCGCGACTCGGATGCCGATCTCCTGCATGCGTTGCTCCACTCCATAGGAGATCAGCCCGTAAATGCCGATGGCCGCAAGCAGCATCGCAATCGCAGCGAACAGCGTCAGCAGCAGGGTGTTGAAGTTCTGCCGCGCAAGCGATTGGGAAACTACCTCGTCCACGGTACGCAGGCGCGCCACCGGGAGGGCGGCATCGACGGTGCGCATCTCCCGCTCCACCACGGTGCGGAACGTCAGCGGATCGCCGGCCGTGCGCACTACCCACGCCAACGGAACAACGCCGGCGGAAAGTTCCGTGAGACCATCGGGCAACTGGGATTGCGGCACGTACATGGCGCTCTCCCCATGGCTGGCGAGTCCCCTTTCGGTCACGTTGCCGGCGATGCCGACGATTTCCCGAGGGCCTTCCTCAAACTGCGGACCGAGACCCCTGCCCAACACGATGACTTTGCCCAAGGCTTCTTCCTTGGGCCAGTACTTTTTCGCCATGGCATCGTTGATCACCACGACCAGCGGTGAACTGCCCGTATCGCGCTCCGTGATACCCCGGCCGCGCAGCAACGGCACCCGCAGTGTGCGGAAGTAATCGGGCGACACCGGGCGCCACTGCTCATCGCCGTTATAGCCGCCCTTGCCGGGCGGGCGGCCTTCGATGTTGAACGGAAGAACGATGTTCATCCCGCTCATCGGGAGGACGAGCGTGGACCCGACCGATACCACGCCAGGCACGGCCTGCAGACGCCCGGTGGCGCGGCGGACGAGCTCGGCCACCTGGGCCGTCTTGGAATAGTCGCCGCCGGCGAGCGAGGTTTCAAACGCCAACAGGTGGTGGGTGTTGAAGCCGGGATCGACCGAGCGCAATCCGGCGAAGCTGCGCAGCAGCAGCGCCGCGCCCGCCAGCAGCACCAGGGCCAGGGCTGTTTCGGCAATCACCAGAATCGAACGCGCGCGGTTGTGAGAATAACCAGCGCCCGCCCTTCCACCGCCTTCCTTGAGCGCCGTCGCCAGATCGGGGTTTGAAGCCCGCAGAGCCGGGAAGATCCCGAACAGGATCACGGTGAGGATCGCCACCGCCATGGTGAAGGCGGCCACTCGCAGGTCCAGCACTGGAATGGCGGCATGTAGACTATTGGTGTCGGTCAGCCGCGGAATGTTGCCGGGCGCCACCACCAGCAGCAGCCGCACACCCCAGGCGCCCAGCGCGAAACCGAGCCCGGTGCCCGCGGCGGCTAAGATGGCGCTTTCCGTCAGGAGTTGCCTCACAACGTGCCACCGGCCGGCGCCGATGGCGGCGCGCACCGCCATCTCTTTTTGCCGGGAGGCGGCACGAGCCAGCAACAGGTTGGCCACGTTGGCGCAGGCGATCAACAGCACCAGCCCGACCGCGCCCAGCAGGATCAACAGCGCCGGGCGGACGTCTTCGACCATAACGTCGCTCATCGGGATCACCGCCACACTCTCGCCATCACGCATCGACTTGGGATTGGCCTTGCGGACCTGTTCGCCGATCACCCTCATCGCGGCCCGCGCCTGGCTGAGGTCCACGCCCGGCTTGAGGCGCGCGGCCGCGGAGAGGTAGTCGCCTTGGTTGGTGCTGTTGGGATCGGCTTGCAGTGCCAGCCATACATCGGCTTGCGGATCGGATTCGAAGTCCTTTTGCATGACACCGGCCACGGTGAAAGACCGTTTGTTCAGCAGAATAGTTCGTCCCACAATGCGCGGGTCGCCGCCGAAGCGGCTCTGCCAGATGCGGTAGGTGAGAATCGCGGTGCGCGGCCCGCCGGGCAGATCCTCGGCGCGGTCGAAAACCCGGCCCAGCGCGGGCATTCCGCCAAAGACCTGGAAGAACTCCCTGGAGACATGCAGAATCTTGAGTTGAATGGGCGGATCTCCACTGCCGAGGGTCTGGTTGAGCCCCACCTGGTCGTGCAGCGCGGTTCCCGCGAAAACTTCGTTGTTGCGCCACGTCATGTACTTGGGGATGGAGACTGCGCCGTTGTGGCCGCCGTTTGCGAAGGATTCGTCCAGT
Organism: Bryobacterales bacterium; assembly: GCA_963768385.1. Classification (GTDB taxonomy): domain Bacteria; phylum Acidobacteriota; class Terriglobia; order Bryobacterales; family Bryobacteraceae; genus Fen-178. The sequence goes on along the minus strand of CAVYHQ010000003.1, from coordinate 1,268,619 downwards.
TGCACGAGCCGGTCCGGCTCCCGAAACGGCAGCGGTTGAAGGATCACTCCGTTGACCACGGAAAAAATGGCCGTATTGGCTCCGATCCCCAGCGCGAGTGCGGTGATGGCAACCGCGGTAAATCCCGGATTGCGGCGCATGGAGCGGACCGCATAACGGACGTCGGACGCAAATGTCGCCATACCAGTGTCTACGCTGGGCGGAGCGGGAAGTTCACAGGAATCCTAGACCATCAGGTCCATGTCTTCTCTGCCCCTGCCGGCATCGACATGCACCAGACCAGCCCGCTGGCCGGCTGTATTCCCCGCGTTGGCGCTCTTCGCCATCCTGGTCGCCTTCTACTCCGTGCTCTCACGGCTGCTTTACCGGCTGCGGGAGCGCGCCGGCGGGCGTCTTGACTGTGGCCCTGTTTCGCGTGGCCTCCCACGCCTTTTTGACCTCGTCCGGGAAGCCGGAGACCAGCGCCTCGACGCGCGACATCATTTGCGCCACCACCTGCGGGTTCTCCGGGGCGACGTTGTAGCTCTCGTCGGGGTCGCTTTCCAGGTCGTAGAGTTCCGGCGCGGGCAGCACCAGGTTCACGCGCCCTCCCGGCGGCGCGGGGTTAAAAGCCATCGTGTTGTAGCGCGCGAAGTGCAGCTTCCATTGCCGCCAGCGCGCACACTGCACGTTCCAGTCGTCGAAATACAGCAGAACCTCGCGTTCCAATTCCTGTTTCTGGCCTGCGAGGAGCGGCCAGATGTCGATGCCGTCGAGGGGATTCTTTGGCACCGGCGCGTCGCACAGCCGGGCGAGCGTGGGGAGGATATCCACCGTGCCCGCGATACCCTTCGACACCGCGCCGCTGGGGATATGGCCCGGCCACATCGCCAGGAAAGGCTCCCGGACACCGCCTTCATACGTTGAGCCCTTTCTGCCCCGCAACTTGCCGGGGCTCCCCTGGTACCAAGGCCCGTTGTCGCTCGAAAACATTACGATAGTATCGTTGGCGAGGCCGTGCTTCTTGAGCGCAGCGATCAGTTCGCCCACGCTCCAATCCAGCTCTTCCACCACGTCGCCATACAACCCATCCGCGGACTTGCCGCGGAACCGGGGCGACGCGGCCAGCGGGATGTGCGGGTAGGTGTGAGCCATGTAGAGGAAGAAGGGCGAGTCCTTGGAGCGCTCGATGAACTTGAGGCACTGCTCCGTATAGCGCGGCGTGAGGGTTTCGAGCACCGCCGGCTCTTCCAGTTGCTCCACTTTATCCCCCGCGGCGTGCAGCAGCGGACGGGGGCTCATGTCGTTGCTGTACGGAATTCCAAAGTACTCGTCGAAGCCACGGCGCGGCGGAAGGTACCGCGGCAGGTGGCCGAGGTGCCACTTGCCCACCGCCATGGTCTTGTAGTTGCGCGCCTTGAGCATTTGGGCGATGGTGACCTCGGAATCCGGCAGCCCGAAAGTGTCCGTGGGATTCAACACGCGGTAGACGCCCGTGCGCGTGGGATACCTTCCGGTGAGCAGCGCGGCGCGCGAGGGCGAGCAGACTGGGTTGGCCGAGTAGAACTGGGTGAAGCGGACTCCATCGGCCGCCACGCGGTCCAGGTTGGGAGTGCGGATGGTGGAACCGTAGCAGCCCAGGTCGCCGTAGCCCAGGTCGTCGGCGTAGATGAAGATGACGTTCGGCGGGCGGGTTGGTTTGGCGCCCACGCGCGCGGATGCGCTGGTCAGAAGCGCCGCCGCGGATGTCTTGAGGAAGGTTCGCCGGTCCATGGATAACTCCGAAAGCCAAGCGTAGCGCAAACTGGACCGGCGTGGCGCTTCAGAACAGGAAACGGACAAACCGCCACGTGGTCTTCACGTAAGCAGCGTAGGCCGCGCCGAACCTGGCGATATTCTCCCGCTCCTCGGCAACTGAGGTCGCGACGAAGAAACCGGATGCACCGAGCGCCAGGCCAGCGCTGATTGCAGATGGATGCTTCAGACAGACACCCCAAGCTCCCACCAGCCCCGATGCATACAGCGGGTGGCGGATAAACCGGTAAGCGCCGACCGTGACCAACCTGGTTGTGTTTTCAAAGGCGAGAAGATGACCGAATCCAAGGCGTTCAGGCAGGTCGCCTGACGGGGCCGCCTGGCGCACCGGCTTGCCAACCCTGCGAAGCAACCGGAATCCCTCGATCGCCAGTCCAAGCGAGGCGGCCAGCAGAAACCACGAAACGAGCTGACGCGCCGAGAGCGGCTCGCGAAACCAGTAAGGGACATTCAGCAAGACTAAAGTCAACAGGAGTTCAAAAGCGAAGAACCGGTAGAAGCCGTGAGAACGCGGGGCGCCCCGGGACCGCCACGACAGCAGGACGATGGCAGCCGATACGGCAACGAAGATACAGATTCGAACCATCGTGTCTCCATTATGCGCGAGGCCGGATGGACCCCAGCCTCTCGAGCAGCCGCTCGTCCACCTTACTCTTCACCGTCCGCCGGTCCAGTCCCATTTGCCGGGCGGTTTCCTCGTAGCTGCCCGTGCGGCTATAGGCAATCGTGATGTACCGTCGCAGCAACTCGTCCGCCGGGAGCCGCCCCGCCCGGGCGTCCTGCGCGAATTCCTCCACCGGATCTTCCGCACCCGTCCGGGACGGCCGGTAATTGCGCCGGATCAGCACGTTCTTCACGCACTGTTCCAGCTCGCGGTAGTTGCCCGGCCAGGCGTATCCGGTTCCCAGGTTGCCGTCGATCCACTCGATGACCTCGCGTGCCAGGTCGTCGCCCTCCGGCCCCGCCACCCGCCGGGCCATGTAGAACACCAGTTCCCTCAGCACACCCGGCGAATCGGCCAGTTGCTCGGCCAGGGAAGGCGTCGTCACCTGGTCGGAGCACAGGCGGTAATACAGGTCTTCGCGGAACCGTCCCGCGGCGATGGCCGCAGCCAGGTCCCGATTGGTCGCGGTAATCAGCTTCCCATGGAACTGCCGGCCCGCGGTGTCGCCCACCGGATAGAACGTGCGCGTTTCGATGACCCGCAGCAGCTTCACCTGAATCGCCGGGTCCAGGTCGCCGAGCTCATCCAGAAAGACCGATCCCAGCTCGGGGCAGGTCTCGAGCCAGCCCGTGCGGTCGGCCACGGCCCCGGTGAAGGCGCCGCGCCGGTGGCCAAACAATTCGGACTCCACCAGCGTGGGCGAGAGCGCCGCAATGTTGATGGGGAAGAACGCCGCCGCGCTGTCGTCTGCGAACGCCAGCCTCTGGTCGTCGAACGGCACGTAGCGGGATTGCGCGATGGCCCGCGCCACCAGTTCCTTGCCGGTGCCCGAAGGCCCGGTGATCAGCGTGGCGAATTCGCCCATGCGCGCATACAGCGTTCGCCGGTAGCGGCGCATATCGTGCGTGAAAATGGACTGCCAGATCGATGCCCGCAAGCGCGCCGCCGGCATCGAGCTGCCGATCACGTCGCGGAATACCTGCTCGAACGCGCGCTGGATCTGCCGGAAACATGCGAACGTGTGGCGCGGATCGTGGCCGGTGGGGAAGCGCACACCATCGATGTGGAAGAAGTGCCGCCAGTCGGCCAGGAAGCCGTTGTAGAACCGCCAGCGCGTGGAATCGCTCTTGGCCGCGGAGGGTCCGAATCCCGCTTCGAAGAAACTGCGGTAGTAGCGCTGATAGAGCAGGAGCAGTATGGCATCTTCGTAGAGCACCAGGTCCTGCACGCGTGCTTCCGTGCCCTCGAGCAGCCGCGCGCGTAGTTGTTCGGCGACACGTTCCAGGCGCTCCACAATGCGCCACACGTTGATCCGCGGCCGTTCCGGGTCGTCCACCTGCTGGCTCCAGACCGGCTCGCCCTCGACGAAATCGCCGCCCAGCGCGGCGCGTTCGAACTCGATCCGCTCCGGCAGGAAGGGGTTCGAGTATCCGAGCTGCGACACCGCCTGGAGGAAGGAGCGCTCCCCGCGCGAAATTAAGGCCATGTACACTAATTGTATGGCATGTGACAAGGAATGTATAGAGCAATGTCAGGTATTGCGCCACAGGCATTGATTCGCCGATACTTACGAACGGCACCGGCCGTGCCCTCTGAGAGGCCATGACACGCGGCGGATTCAAAGATCTTCTGAAGAGCGGCGGCTTCCAGGCCTTCCTCTGGACGCAGTTTCTGGGCGCGTTCAATGACAACGTCTACCAGACCATCGTGGCGCTTGGTGCGCTGCAGGTGAAGGGCGGCGTGTATGTGCCGCTGATCCCCGCAGTTTTCAATCTGCCGTTCTTCCTGTTCTCGGGCTACTCCGGGCACTTGTCGGACCTGGTCAGCAAGCGTCGCGTCCTGATCGGGGTCAAAGTTTTCGAGATCTTCGTCATGGCTGTGGGACTGGCGGCATTTCTTTCGGGCCGGTTTGAAGGGATGGTGCTGGTGGTGTTCCTGATGGGGCTGCACTCCACGATTTTCAGCCCCGCCAAGTACGGCATCGTGCCCGAAATGCTGCCCGACCGGGACCTCTCCCGGGGCAACGCGCTGCTGGAGATGAGTACCTTCGTGGCGATCGTGTTGGGCATCGTCAGCGGCACCTTCCTATATGTGGTCTGGAAGGATGCGGCCTGGCGAATGGGGTTGGTGACGCTGGCCGTGGCCGTAGCGGGGTATTGCACGAGCCTGCGCATCACGCGAGTGCCGCCTTCCGGCGCCACCCAACCGTTCCGCGTCAACCCCTTTTCGGAAATCGCCTCCAGCACAAAGCATTTGCTGAAAGAGCGGCCTTTGTGGCTCACGGTCCTGGGCGTGTCTTATTTCTGGTGCGTGGCGGTGCTGCTGAGAACCGACCTGGAGTATTTCGGCTCCGAGGTGCTTCACACCAGCGATCGCGGCATCGGGGTACTATGGGCGTTCCTGGCAATCGGCATCGGAGCGGGCAACATGCTGGCCGGCCGGTTGTCCGGCGACAAGGTGGAACTCGGGCTGGTACCCCTGGGCTCGGCCCTCATGGGCGTTTTCTTCATCGGCCTGTACCTGGCGCGCGGATCGTTTGCGCTGTCGGCGGCGGCAGTCGCGCTGCTGGCTGTATCGAGCGGCCTGTTCGTAGTCCCGCTCTACGCCTACGTGCAGCAACGCAGCGGACGGCGCGAGAAGGGCCGCGTGGTGGCGACCAACAACTTCTACCAGACCCTGGGGATGCTGCTGGCTTCCGGCGCTGTTGTGGTGTTCCATGGCCGCCTGCACGTCACGGCCGACCATATCCTGCTGGCCTTCGGCATTCTGACGCTGCTGGTGACTGTGTACATCCTCACCAAGGTGCCGGACTTCTTCGTTCGCTTTGTCCTCTGGCTGGCCACCCACACGGTCTTTCGTATTCGCATTGTGGGGCAGGAAAACGTGCCGTTCAGCGGTCCGGCGCTGCTGGTGGCCAATCACATGTCGCACGCCGACGGTTTCCTGATCGGCGCCTGCGTGCAGCGCTTCATCCGCTTCATGGTGTGGAAACCGTACTACGAAATGCGGGCGCTCCGCTGGTTTTTCCGGATGGCAAAGGCCATCCCCGTGGGAAACGGCCCCCGCGGAATGGCCGAATCCATTCGCGCCGCGCGCCAGGAATTGACTGAAGGCCACATCGTTTGCATCTTCGCCGAAGGCGCCATCAGCCGCACCGGCAATATGCTGCCGTTCAAGCGCGGCATGGAAGAGATCGTCAAGGGTCTGGATGTGCCCATCGTTCCGGTCCACCTCGACCGTCTTTGGGGCAGCATCTTCAGCTTTGAACGAGGCAGGTTCTTCTGGAAGTGGCCAAAGAGCGTCCCGTATTCCGTGACCATCTCGTTTGGCATGCCAATGCCGGCGAGCTCGCCGGCGCACGAGGTCCGCCAGGCCATCCAGGAACTTTCGAGCGATGCGACGGCGCACCGCAAGAGCGGCCGGGACCTGCTGGACCGGCGCGCGATCCGCACTGCCCGCCGCAACTGGAACCGCCTCGCGATGGCCGATTCGACCGGCCGGGAGCTCACCTATGGCCGCATGCTGACGGGCAGCCTGGTAGTGGCCGGCTGGGTGCGGCGCCATTGCGCGGGTGAAGAAATGATCGCCGTGCTGTTGCCGGCGACGGCAGGCGGCGCGCTGGTCAATATCGGTGTAACCCTCGCCGGCCGAGCCCCGGTGAACCTGAACTTCACCGCGGGCCGCGAAGCCATGGCCTCGGCCGTGGAACAGTGCGGCATCCGCACGGTGGTCACGTCGCGCGCTTTTCTGGCCAAGACGAAGATGGAGCCTTTGGATGGCATGGTCTTCGTCGAAGAAATCTTCGCCCACGCCGGCAAGTGGCGGCAATTCCGCGCGCTGGCGGCCGCGCGCTTCGCGCCTTCCGGTCTCCTCTGCCGCGGCCAACGCACGCCGGATTCTCTGGCCGCCGTCATCTTCTCGAGCGGCAGCACCGGCGTTCCCAAGGGTGTGATGCTCTCGCACTACAACGTGCTGTCGAATATCGAAGCCATGGCCCAGCTTTTCTGGATCGGCCCGGACGACCGCATCGTCTCCGGGCTGCCGTTCTTCCACTCGTTCGGGTTCACCGTGACTATCTGGTTTCCGCTGGTCGCGGGTTGCGGCGTGGTCTACCACACCAATCCCGCCGATGCCAAAACCATTGGCGAGCTGACAGCGAAATATAAAGGCACCCTGCTGCTTTCGACCCCGACCTTCTGCTCCACGTACATTCACAAGTGCTCCAGGGAAGAGTTTGCGAGCCTGCGCTTCGTCGTGGTGGGCGCCGAGAAACTGCGCGAGCCGGTGGTTGCCGCGTTCCGCGAGAAGTTCGGCCTCGAGTTACTGGAAGGTTATGGCTGCACCGAGATGTCGCCTGTGGTGGCGGTGAACGGTCCCAACTTCGACGCCGGCAAGGACACCCAAATCGGCAACAAGCCGGGCACAGTGGGCCATCCGCTGCCGGGGGTCGCGGTGAAAATTGTGGACCCGGCGACCTTCGAGCCGCTCGCGCCCAACAGCGCCGGCTTGCTGCTGGTGAAAGGCTCCAACCGGATGCTCGGTTACCTGGGCCGGCCGCGCGAGACCGCCGAGGCCTGCCACAATGGCTGGTACACTACCGGCGACATCGCCGTGATCGACGACGAAGGGTTCGTCCGCATCGTCGACCGGTTCTCGCGCTTCAGCAAGATCGCTGGCGAGATGGTGCCGCACGTCAAAATCGAAGAGGCCATCGCCGCCGTGATCGGCGACTCGCCCTGCGCCGTCGCCGCGGTGGCCGACGAAGTGCGCGGCGAACGCCTGGCGGCGCTATATGTCTGTCCCGGCGTCACCCCCGCCGAGCTCTGGCAGCGGCTCTCGGAGACCGGTCTGCCGCGTCTCTGGCTCCCCAAACGCGAGAATCTTTACCCGGTGGAGGAGCTTCCTTTGCTCGGCAGCGGCAAGCTGAACTTGCGCGAGGTAAAGACCCGGGCGGAGCAACTGGCTGGAATTACTGCGTAGCTCTTGGAGGTCGTCATGGTAGGCTTTCTCATCTTATGCCTGATTGCAGTTTTGGTGATTCGCTGGATCTACCTGCGCAATCGCCTGGACCAGATCGAGTCGCGGATCGGCGCTCTCGAACGCCTGTACGTGCCTCCCGCGGCGCAACCCGCTCCACCGCCGCGGCCCGAGCCGCCACTGCAACCCGCTATACCGCCACGGCCTGAACCACCACCGCCCGTGGTTCAGCCGGAACGCATCGTCCAGAGGACTGCTCCGGCACCTGCACCTGTGTTGAGTGCTCCCGCGCCGGTGCTGAGCGTCCCCGCGCCGCAGCGCTCCAGTGAGGAGTGGGAAGCCCTGGTCGGCGGCAACTGGCTCAATAAGCTGGGGGTGTTCGTACTCGTCATCGGAATCGCATTGGCCCTGGGATATTCGTTCGCCCACATGGGTCCCGCGGGCCGGGTGAGCATCGGCCTGGCGCTCAGCCTGGCAATGCTGGCGACTGGAGCCGCGGTGGAAGGCCGCGAGCGCTACCGCACCTTTGCGCGCGGCCTGCTGGGCGGCGGCTGGGCGGGCCTCTATTTCACGGTATACGCCATGCAGGCGCTGGATGCGGCCAGGGTGATTTACAATCCGTGGGCAGGCGCCACCCTGCTGCTGGCAGTCGCGGTGGGGATGATCGTGCACTCGTTGCGCTACCGTTCGCAAACTGTGACGGGGCTGGCGTATTTCATTGCATTCGTTACGCTGGCCATTACCGAGGTCACGCCGCTTTCGGTGATTGCCCTGGTGCCCCTGGCGGTGTCTCTGCTCTACGTGGCGCACCGCTTCTCATGGCGGAAAATGGCCATGTTCGGGCTGATCGCGACCTACCTCACGTGCGCCTCGCGCGGGGACACGGGCGCGCCTTTGTGGCAGACCCAGGCCATCTTTTGCATTTACTGGCTGGCATTCGAGACCTTCGACATTCTGTGCGCGGAGCCCTGGCTGCTCCCGCTCAATGCGCTCGGCTTCCTTTCGTTGTCGCTGATGAAGTGGTCCGTGGCCGCGCCGCGCGACGTGTGGCAATTCCTGGCCGCAGCGGCGGCCGCGTACCTGGCGAGCACCGTTTTGCGCGTGCGTCTGCATCCTGAGGCAAAACCGCTGGCAGGCGGCTGGGAGGGTTCGGTCACCCTGACCGCCGCTCTGGTTGCCGGCGCCCTTTTCCGGAAGCTGGAACACCAGTGGCTTCTCGCTGGCCTGTTGACGGAAGCCGAGTTGTTCTTCCTCGCGGGACTGATGCTCCGCAGGAAGTACCTGCGCCAGTTGGCCGCGGCGCTATTCGGGATCGAAGTGCTGCACCTGTGGCTTCTGGAGCTGTTCGAGGTGCCCAGGCAACAGTGGATTCCAGCCGCCGCGGCGAATACGGTGGTGTTCTATCTGAACCGGGCGCTGCGCACCGCCGACGTGGGCTACGGCTACGCCGCGGCCGCCATGCTGGCGCTGGTGGCCGGCTACGAAGCGCCCGAGGGGTATCGCGGCGCCGCGTGGTTCGCGCTGGCGGCCGCACCGTTTTTCGTGGGATGGTGGCGCCGTCTGCTGGATTTTCGCATTCAGGGGTATTTGCTCGCCGGCCTTGGCGTATTCGGAACAGCGCTTTACCAACTGAACATCGCCGCGGGATACGCGCAGCCGTTTGCCCATCCGTGGATTTCGCTAGCGGTGGCAGCCGCGCTCAGCTACGCCGCGGCGCTGTGCGTCTTGTGGTCCGCGCAGGATCGATTTCTCCCGGCCGAGCGCGAAGCCCTGCGGTTGGCCGCTTCGCTGGCCGCTACGCTGGCGATGGCCGCCGTCGTATGGCGGGAGTTGCCAGGCGAGTACCTGGGACTCGGGTGGATGGCCTTGGCCATGGTGCTCCTCGAACTGGGGCTGCGAGGCCTCCCGTCGGAGTTTTGCCGCCAGGCATACGCGGTGGCGGCAGGCGGCGCGGTGCGAGTGATCTACTTCAACATCCTGCCGCTTCACAACGATGGGCCGCTCGCGCCGCGGCTCATTCCCGCCGGCGCGGCGCTGGTGGCCTACGCCATCGCCGCGCGAGCCCGGAAGGAAGAGAAAGGCAGGGTGCGCGACGTGGCTTCCGGCGCCGGAACCGCTTTTCTATCCGCCGCGCTGTGGGCGCTGTTGCCGCCGGCGGCGGTGGCGCCGGCATGGGCGATGCTGGCTCTCGGTCTGCTCTGCGCCGGCTTACGCTGGGAGCTCTCGTGGTTCCGCTGGCAGAGCTATGCCCTCGCGGCGCTGGCCTTCGCGCGATGCTGGGCTGCCAATTTCGCGGGCGCCGCTGAACCGGTGCTGGCCGGCGTTGCCGTCATCGCGTGCTTCTATGGGGCGCAGCTCCTGACCGCGCGCGGCGGCCGGCCGCGCCTCTACTACTGTCTGCTCGCCACCACGCTGCTGGCCGCGCTTCTCTACTACCAGGTTTCGGGCAGCCTGCGGACGGTGGCATGGGGGATGGAAGGCGTCGCGCTGCTGGCGTCCGGCTTTCCACTGCGCGACCGGGTACTGCGGCTTTCTGGCCTGGCGCTGCTTCTCGCGTGCATTCTGAAGCTTTTCGTGTGGGACCTGCGACACCTGGAGACGCTGCCGCGGATTCTGTCGTTCCTGGTGCTGGGCCTGTTCCTGGTCGCGGTTTCGTGGATCTACACGCGGTTTCGGGAGCGCGTGCAAAGGTACTTGTGAGGCTCCACCAGTGGGGCAGGAGCCCGGCAGCCGCGTCAGGCTAAGAGGCTAGCCCAACCCCGGCACGCCGCCGAGGGTGGTCGCGAACTTCACCGCGCGCACGATGGCCGTGGCCAGCGCTTCCGCCGCCGCCACGCCCAACATGTTGATATCGGCCTGGCGGTCGCCAATGGACAGCGCGAAGGCGGTATCGCCATCGGACAGCGTATTCACCGGGTAGATGGTGCGGGCCATACCCAGGCTGGCGAATTGCGCCAGCTTGTTGGCCTGCACCTTGGTCAGCCTGGCGTTGGTGGCGACCACCGCCAGGGTAGTATGACTGCGCTGGATGCTGCCCAGCTCGCCCTGTAGCATCCGCTCCACCGTGCCGGCGAATTCCCGGCTGTCGGGGGCCTTGCGCGCGCCGGCGATGATCTTCCCCGAGTCCGGGTCGCGCACGTCGCCGAATGCGTTCACCGCCGCCAGGCTCGAGACCAGCACGCCGCCGGGGAGCGTGACCGTGAACGATCCTATCCCCGACTTCATCGCCTGCTTCATGCCGAAGAGCTTGCCCACGGTTGCGCCGGTGCCCGCGCCCACGCATCCTTCCTTCACCGCGCCGGTGGTGGCGGCGGCGGCGGCGGCTTCGCCCATCGCCAGGCCGGGGTGAACATTCGGCTTGCCGATTTCGAGGTCGAACAGGATCGCGGCGGGCACGATGGGAATATGCTGGCCGCCGAAAAGGTAGCCGGCCCCCTGCCGCGCCAGGTAGCGGCGCACGCCCGCCGCCGCTTCCAGGCCGAAAGCGCTGCCGCCAGCCAGCAGAATGGCGTGCACCTGGTCCACCACGTGGCCGGGGCTGAGCGTGTCGATCTCCTGCGTGCCGCTGGCCGAGCCGCGTATGTCCACTCCGCCCACCGCGCCCCTTTCGCACAGGATGGCCGTGCAGCCGGTGATCGCATCGAAGTCGGAAATATGTCCGACCCGAATGCCCGGAATGTCGGTAAGTCCTTTCATCGCTAGGTTTACTCCTTGTATGGTAGCATCGGAGTTCGGGGATCAACCTACTTGCTGGATCTGCTGAAAGAGCCTGTCCTTGCTGCTCAGGAATTCTTCTTGCTCGCCGGCAGGGCCATCAAGAACGTCTTTCGCAGCCCCCATTACCACGACGATATCGCTCTCCAGATGGATATCATCGGAGTCGGCAGCCTCCCCATCGCGGTCATGACCGGGTTTTTCAGCGGGGCGGTGATGGCATTGCAGATGTCGCGCGCGCTCTCGCAGTACGGGCAGGTCAGCAAGACGGGCACGCTGGTTTCGATCACCCTGGTGCGCGAGCTGGGACCGGTGCTGACGGCCCTGATGGTGGCGGGCCGCAACTCTTCCGGCATGGCCAGCGAGCTGGGCTCGATGAAGGTGACCGAGCAGATCGACGCCATGCGCGCATTGGGCACCGATCCCATCCAGAAGCTGGTGACACCGCGGCTCATTGCCACCTGTGTGATGCTGCCGCTGCTGACCATCATCGCGGACTTCGTGGGAATCTTCGGAGGTTGGGTGATTTCCTACTTCTTTCTGCATCTCGATTCGCGGCAGTATTGGAGCTCGGCCTGGCGCGCGCTGGAGTGGAACGACGTGGCCCAGGGGCTGTTGAAGCCTTTCGTGTTCGCGTTCGCGATCGCGCTCATCGGCTGCTTTTACGGCCTCCGCACCACCGGCGGTACGCAGGGCGTGGGCCGAGCCACCACGCAGGCGATGGTAACCGCCTCGATGCTGGTCTTCATCTTGACGTTGCTCATCGCCAAGATCTTCGTCAGCCAGGCTGCAAGCTGATGTCCCAAGACAACCATCAGGCCGTCCTCCGTTTCGATCGCGTCACCGTCAAGTTCGACGACGTGGAGGCGCTTTCCGACATCTCTTTCGAGGCGTTCAAAGGGGAATCGCGCGTGATCCTGGGCGCGGCGGGCAGCGGAAAGACGGTGCTGCTCAAGACCGCCTTGGGACTGGTGAAGCCCGGCTCCGGTGAAGTGTACGCATTCGGAGAGAACCTGACGGCCATGAGCGAGCGGCAATTGTTCGATATTCGAAGCAAGATCGGCATGCTGTTCCAGGAAGGCGCGCTATTCGATTCCCTGACCATCGAGGAAAACGTGGCGTATCCGCTGCTGAACCAGAAGTCCATCCACTGCGCTCCCGAGCGGGTGCTTCCGCGCGTGGAGGAGGCGCTCGAGTTCGTGGAGTTGGGCGGCACGCTGGAGAAATTCCCGAGTGAGCTTTCGGGCGGCATGAAAAGGCGCGCGGCCATCGCCCGCGCGGTGGTGACGGAACCCCCGCTGGTGCTGTACGATTCGCCGACGGCGGGGCTCGACCCCATCACGGCATACACCATCATCGCGCTGCTCATTAAGGAGCGCGACTTGAAACAGACTACCACCCTGCTGGTGACGCAGCGCTACCAGGACGGGAATCTGATCGCGAATTTCCGCTACAATTCGAAACAAGGGTGTCTCGAGCCGGCTCGTGACGGGGCGGGGCGCGCCATGCCGACCACTTTCATGGTGCTTCGCGACGGCCGGTTGATTTTTGAAGGCGGCCAGGATGAGTTGGAGGAGTCGAACGATCCCTACATCTCGAAGTTTGTGAAGCACCGGGTATAGACCATGCCGGATCGCAGCACCAAAGTACGGTGGTCGCAGTTGAAGGTCGGAGTGGTCGGTCTGACCGCGTTCCTGATTCTCTCCGTACTGATCTTCCTGCTCACCAGTTCCAAGAACCCGTTCCAGCACACCGTGACGCTACACGTTTACATGGACGACGCTTCCGGCATAACAGCCAGCACGCCCGTCCGGCTGAACGGCATCACCATCGGCTCGGTGGACAAGGTGATGCTCAGCAATTCGGGGGACCCCAAGCGCACCGTCGAATTCGACTTGCGGGTGCTGGAGAAGTACCTGCCGGAAATCCCGGTGGACTCGGTGGCGGGAATCACCGCTTCCAACCTGCTGGGCGACAAGTTCATCAACATTACCAAGGGCCGCGCTTCAAAGCACATGGTGGACGGCGGCGAAATCACGAGCCTCCAGGCGCAGGACATTCCCGAATTGATGGCCCAAAGCGCCAGCCTGCTGGGAGCGCTCCAGACCATCGCGAACCGGCTGGATAAGCTCATCGCCGGCGTCGAACAGGGTAAGGGCAACATCGGGAAGCTGCTCAAGGACGAAGAGTTGTACGACCGGCTGAATGGACTCGGCTCGGAGATGCAAAAGCTGCTGGCCGACGTGCGCAGCGGCCACGGCACCATCAGCAAGCTGATCTACGAGGATACGCTGTACCAGGAACTGCGCTCGCCCCTCCAGCGCGCGGATGCGATTCTGGCCGATTTGCAGGCCGGGCAGGGAAGCGCCGGCAAGCTCCTCAAGGACCCCGCGCTGTTCGACGAGGCGAAGCAATCGCTGGCGGAAATCCGACAGTTGCTGGCGGACGTCAACGCCGGCAAAGGCACCGTGGGCAAGCTCATGAAGGACGACCAACTGCACCAGCGTCTCGACGAGTTGGTCGCCAAGTTTAACGCCACCATCGACAAGATCAATGCCGGGCAGGGCACCATCGGGCAGTTCATGGTGAATCCGCAGCTTTACGAATCGCTCAACGGCGCCACCCGCGACTTCCAGGCGCTGGCCAAGGAAATGCGGGCCAACCCCAAGAAATTCCTTCAGCTCCGGCTGGTCCTGTTTTGAGCTCCCGAAAACAACTGGTAGTCAACGCGGACGATTTCGGTTTCACGCCGGACGTGAACCAAGGCATCGTGGAAGCGCACCGCCGCGGCATTCTCACCGCCACCACCCTGATGGCCAACGGCGCGGCGTTCGAGGACGCCGTGCGCCTGGCGGGCGAGTCCCCCTCGCTCGAACGTCGGCTGCCACCTGGTGCTCATCAGCGGACGTTCGCTCTCGACCGGCAAGCCGCTGCCGCTCACCGTGCCGCAGTTGCTCACCGCGATGGCGCGGCACCAGATCCGCGTATATGACGAGCTGCGCGCGCAGGTGCGGCGCATTGTGGACGCGGGCATCTGCCCGACGCACCTCGACACCCACAAGCACACGCACCTGGCGCCGCCGGTGCTGGATGCCGTGGCGCGCTTGGGTGAGGAGTTCGGTATTCCATGGGTGCGCCGCCCTTTCGATTTCCCGCTGAATGCGCGCCGTGGCGCGGTCCCCGGCGCAACGCAGATCGTCGGCGCCGCGCTGGGCCTGCTGCGCCGCAGGTTCCACCGCGTCCTCGAGAAGCATGGCCGCCGGACCACGGACCATTTCGCGGGCTTCCAGATCACCGGCCGTTTCCGCACCGCCGGCCTGGTGGATCTGCTGGACGCCGTTCCGGACGGCAGCACGGAATTAATGTGCCACCCAGGCCGATGCGGCGCGGCCTTACGCCACGCGCGCACGCGCCTGAAAGAGAGCCGCGAGCACGAGCTCGAGGCGCTGGTGGCACCGGAGGTGCGCCAGGCGCTGGAGCGGAACGGGATCGAGCTGGTGAACTACGGGGGACTTACGTAGGGGGAAGAGGGAAAAGGGGACAGACGCATTTCTTGCCAAACCCGCAAAATGCGTCTCCCCCCTTCCGCGTGGCGATTGGAACCGCCGCTGGCTCTGGCGCCTCACGTCCCGCGCCTCAGCGTCAAAGTTGCGCCGTCGCCATCGCCCTTCTCGGCTCGAACGTATATCCGAATCCCCGCACCGAGTGGATCAGGATCGGGTTGGCGGGGTCCTGTTCCACCTTTTGCCGCAATCGCAGAACGTACACGTCCACAGCGCGATCGGTGATGGCGCGGTCCTGGCCCCACACGGCGTTCAACAACTGCTCGCGGCTGAAGACCACCCCTGGACGGTTCATCAAGAACTCCAGCAGGCGGAATTCTGTGGCGGTGAGCGAAAGCGGCGCGCCGTGCAATCGAACCTGCCGGCTGGAGGGATCCAGTTCCACCCCGCCGGCTTCCAGCACCCGTGCTGGCGTGGCTTGCGTCCAGGGGGTGCCCCGGAGTTGCAGCTTGATACGCGCGATCAGCTCACGCACGAAGAAGGGCTTCACCACGTAATCGTTGGCGCCCAGTTCCAAGCCGACGATGCGGTCCGTCTCAGAGGCGCGCGCGGTCAGAAAGATGACGGGGGTGGAAGCCAGTTCCGGATCCTTGCGGATGCCTTTGCAGAGGTCCAGACCGTCGGAGTCCGGCAGCATAATATCCAGCAGGATCAGGTCGGGCCGCACCTGCCGGCACAGTTCCAACGCTCCCTTTCCGGTCTGCAATCCGGTCAGGGAAAAGCCCTCCTTCTCGAGGTTGTACTTCAACAACGAGAAGAGGTCGGTGTCATCTTCGATCAGCAAAATTTTTTTCATGGCGTTCGATACTCCATGCCCGGTCTGGGCAAAGCATGCCTTGCCCCTACAACGAACACCCTGTAGGGGCCGGACATGTCCGGCCCGGTTGCCACACAGTCCTCACGCTACCAGCGCCCGTGTTACGGAATGGTTAAGACGCAGTGAATTCGGCGTTAAGTTGTTCGCTCCCAGCCGCGGCTTCGTCCGCCGGCAGCGTGAAAAGGAACGTAGAACCCTGGCCAACGGCGCTCTCCACGCGCGTGGTTCCATGGAGCGCCGCCACCAGGTGCTTGACGATGGAAAGACCCAGACCGGTGCCGCCCAACTCTCGCGAGCGGGCCTTATCCACGCGGTAGAAGCGCTCGAAGAGGCGCGGCAGATCTTCCGCCGGAATCCCGATCCCCGTGTCGCGGACGTATACCTCGATGTGCCAGCCGGCCGGGCGTGCGCCCACCGTGATCCGGCCTCCGGAGGGCGTGAACTTGATGGCGTTGTCCAGCAGGTTGCCGAGAATCTGCGATACGGCCTCGCTGTCGCACCACGCCTGCGTGCCTTCGGGCGGGGAATCTTCCTCCAGCCGGATGTCGTTCTTCTCCGCGATGGGACGAACCTGGTCCATGGCGTCCTTCAGCAATCCGTCAACCAGGTGGCTTTCGAATTCGAACTTCTGGCGCTTCTGCTCGATGCGTGAAAGTGTCAGCAGGTCTTCGGTGAGCCGCGCCAGGCGCTCGGCGTTGTGGCGGATGATCCCCAGAAACCGCATGTTGTGATCGGCATCGTCCAACGCGCCGTCCATGAGAGTTTCCGTGTATCCCTGGATGGAGGCCAGCGGCGTGCGCAGTTCGTGAGACACGTTGATCACGAAATCTTTGCGCATGCGCTCCACCTTTTCCAGTTCGGTGTGCTCGCGCTCAAGCTGCGCCACGGTCTGCTGAAGATTTTGGGCGGTGTCGTTCAATGTCTTGGCGAGCTGTCCGAATTCGCTCGAATCGGTGTGCGCCAGCCGCGCGCGGAAGTTGCCTCGCGCCAGTTCGCCGGCGTGCGCCATAATGGTGGCCAACCGCCGCGAAATCAGCCGCGCCAGCACCGCCGCAATGGCAATTGCCGGAAGAAACGCCAGCGCCGTGCTGGCCAGAATCTTGCCGCGAATCCGGTTGACCTGCTGGTTGATTTCCGACAGCGGCACGGCAATGCGGATCGCGCCGCCTAGCGACGCGGCCGGCACCGCTACATAAAGAAAGGACACGCCGATGGTGGCGCTGTGACGGATGCTCGAACCTGTCTCGCCCCGGAACGCCTGCATCAGCTCGGGGCGCGCCCGGTGATTTTCCATCTCCGCGGCGTTGGCTTCCGAGTCCACCAGCACCTTGCCGTCTGCCCGCACCACCGTAATGCGGCCCCCGGCCGCCCGCGCCATGGCCCGCGCGTACTCGTCATCCAGCCGGCCCGCATCGGGCAGGGAGAGCGCCAGCATCCGCCCCTTGTCCGCCAGTTGTTGCGTCAGGTTCTGGATGTAGGTGTTCTGGGCCACCTGCGTGGCGAAGTAATCCACCGTTACCAGCGCCAGCAGCAGCAGGCAGAAGACGCCCAAGATCAACTTGAGAAAAACTTTGCCGGTCAAGCGGGCTCCTCAAAGCGGTAGCCGAAGCCGCGAACCGTGGTGAGGTAACGCGGGCTGTCCGGCTGTCCTTCGATCTGTTCGCGCAACCGGCGCACGTGAACGTCCACCGTCCGCGGAGTGACGTAGCGCTGCTCGCCCCATACCGCTTCCAGAAGCTGGCTGCGGCTGTAGGCGCGGCCCCGGTGCCTCAGGAAGAACTCCAGCAGGTTAAACTCGGTCGAGGTGAGGGAAAGCTCCCGGCCCTCGAGAAAAACGCGGTGCGCCGTCCGGTCCAGCCGGAACGGGCCCATCTCCACCGCCCCCGGCTCGGCATCCATTTCTTCCCGCCGCAGATGCGCCTTCACGCGCGCGATCAGCTCCCGCGGGCTGAAGGGCTTGGTCATGTAATCGTCGCCGCCGATCTCCAGCCCCAGCACCCGGTCCACTTCGTCCGACCTGGCTGTCAGGAAGAGCACCGGTGTCCGCGAGAGCACCGGCGACTGCCGTATCTGGCGGCACAGCTCGAAGCCGTCCACTTCGGGCAGCATCACGTCCAGCAGAATCAGGTCCGGCTTGGAGTTCTCCAGAGCCTTCAGAGTGCCCTTGGCGCCGCCCAAAACCTGCGCCTCGTAGCCGTGACGGCTCAAATTGTAGTCGATTAGCCCGGCCAGTTCGGCCTCGTCTTCCACTATGGCGATTCGTTTGGGCATCGGTCCCCGGCGGGTTTCGCTATCGCTGCGGTACCTTCTATTGTAGCGGGTAGCGTCTGCGCCGAAGTCGTGCTGGGAATCCGTGGCGGTACGCGCGTGGCGGCGTGACGATCACCCGTCGCCACAGGCGCGTTAGCCGATATCGCGCCAGATGCTGGCGGACGAGAACAACGCCAGATGACGGACGTTGGTAGTCGCGATCACTGTTTGGTCGCCATCACGACCAATCGCGCCGGCCTGGGCAGCGAGAATCATGTCGGCATCCAGCGACGAGTCGTCTGCCGACTGCCTCCCCATCCTCCGGGCTGTCGCCCAGTACTCCGCGGCCTTCAAGATGATCGAAGTCGTGATGGGCGCGTAATCGAGCATGCCTTTCAATGCATCCAGGCGACCGATGCCTCTGTCCTTGCCGGCCCGAAGCAATTCGCGGCGCACTTCGTAGTCCGCGATCTCCGGAATTACGACCTCGGCGCCCTTCGAGACCAGATTCGCGAGCCAGTCCTTACATGCCTCATTTTCCGGGGAACTCTTCGGATTCGTGATCATCCCCAGCGGACCAGCGTCCAGCAGAACGATCAGGCTCACGAGAAGAGCTTGTAGCCGGCGGGGCGGTCCTCGTCGAGGGAGCGGCGCAGTGCTTCGAACGTCTCCCGCTGTTCCGCCTCATCCCCTTGCATCCACTCGTTAAGCAGTCGCGCCAACGCAGACGGATCGGCCTTTTGCGGCCGCAGGCGGTCCTGTTGCACGAGAACCCGAAGCGACTGGTCGTGTTTGGATGTGTCCGACATTCCTTCACTATTGATTTTACTCCACTTGCTGCAAGAACGGACCCCTAGAACCCGTTCCCCCGGTAATTCACCAGCGCCAGAAATTCGTCGCGCGTCTTCTTGCGCGCGCGGAACGCGCCCAGCATGGCGCTGGTCATGGCGCCCGAGTGCTGCTTCTCCACCCCGCGCATCATCATGCAGAAGTGCCGGGCCTCGCAGATTACCCCTACGCCCAGCGGGTCGATGGTCTCCTGAATCGTCTGCGCCACTTCCTGCGTCAGCCGTTCCTGAATTTGCAGCCGCCTGGCGAATGCGTCCACAATCCGCGGGATCTTGCTCAGGCCGATCACCTTCGTCCGCGGCAGATAGGCTACGTGGATCTTGCCGAAAAATGGCAGAAGGTGGTGCTCGCACAGGCTGAAGAACTCGATGTCCTTCACTACCACCATCTCGTCGTACTTCACTTCGAATAAGGCGCCATTGACGATCTTGTGGATGTCCATCCGGTAACCGCTGGTCAAGAACCGGAGCGCCTTGTCCACGCGGTCCGGCGTTTGCGCCAACCCGTCGCGCTGGGGATCTTCTCCCAACCGCCCCAAGACTTCCTTGATGAGTGGAGCGATGCTCAGCTGCTCCGCGATCGGGTGCATTACTTTCACGACTGCTTTATTCGATTTCATCGGCCCTGATTTCAAAGATGTTCCGCGGCGTTTCGGCGATGCGGATCTTCTCCAGCTTCGGCCACTCGCCCGGAAACATTTCCTTCCAATGCGCCTTCAAACTCCGGCAGATCTCGATCCCCAGGTTCTCCGAGGTCGGCGCCACCCGCTCGAACGCCTCCACTTCCGTGTTCAGGTTGCGGTGCTGGAACCGGTCGAGCACCTGCCGCGCCACCATCTCATCGAGCAAAGCGGTGTCCACCGCACGCCCCGTTGCGCCATCCACCGGCCCGCGTGCGCTCACCTCCACCACGTAGTTGTGGCCGTGCCCGTAAGGATGATTGCATTTCCCGTATAGCCGCCGGTTCTCTTCCTCGCTCAACGCGGCCGCATGCAGCCGGTGCGAGGCTGCGAATTCGTACCGCCGCGTCACATGGAACACGTCTCGTCTCCGAAGCAATCCACGTACAGGTCCGGGGTCTCGTACACCCGAACTGCATGCAACTTGTGGCCGCCCTGGTTCAAGTGCGGCTCCAGTCGCTGCCAGATGTCCCGCGCGATGTTTTCCGCGGTTGGAACCACGCGGTCGAACGGCGGCACTTCGTAATTCAGAAACCGGTGGTCGTACGGCTCGACGACTTCACGGTTGAGGACTTCCTTCAGTTCCTTCAGGTCCAGCACCATCCCCGTCACCGGATCGGGCTGGCCCGCGAGGCTCACCTCCACCACGTAGTTATGCCCATGGCCGTGCGGGTTGGCCGCCATGCCGAACAGTTTCCGGTTCTCCGCCTCCGAAAGTTGTGGATTGCGGCAGATGTGGGAGGCCGAAAACTCCACTTTGCGAGTGATGACCATGAGTCGAGATACAATTAATTATAGTTTTCCCGCATGCATAGCGTCAAAATCGATCGCTTCCTGCGAGTGGCCATAGGGCTGCTCCTGGCGGCCCTGATCTACGTCATTTACGCCTCCATCCACGAACGGGTGGTCGTGGCGGGAGATACGGCCCCCGGATTCACCATCGCCACCGATAACGGCCGGTCCGTCTCCGTGCCCGATTTCGGAGGCAAGCTGCTGGTCTTGAACTTCTGGGCCACCTGGTGCCCGCCCTGCGTCCAGGAAACCCCGTCGCTCAGCCAGTTCACTCGGGAATTCTCTGGTAAGGGCGTGGTGGTGTTGGGCATCAGCGTGGACCGGGACGAGAAGGCCTATCGCGCCTTCTTGCGGAAGTACACTCCCGCGTTTCTCACCGCGCGCGACTTGAAGATCCACGAGGACTACGGCACCTTTATGTATCCCGAGACTTACATTATCAATGCCCAGGGCAAGGTCCTCCTCAAGCTTGCCGAGCCGGCCGACTGGATGGACGCCAAAATGACCTCCTACTTCGGCTCCCTGCTCTAACGTCTCGCGCTACAATCACACCGTGACCCCCGTCCCGCTCGACCTGCCGCTCCGGCCCTCCGAGGTGGCCGAGCTGGCCATCCTGATCTTCGATCAGGCCGAGCGCAAGCCCCTCAACGACGAAGTTCGCAATCGCCTGGCGGCGCGGGCTGCGGTGCTGCGCCTTGAAACCGTTACGCCGTACTTCGGCTCGCTCGCGCGCGATCCCGTCCATCCTTCCAGCTACTACCTCGCGGTTGATGCCGGCCGGGGCGAGCCGCTGCTCCTTCACCTCGCTCCCGCCGCGGCTCCCACCAGCAGTATTTTCTACAAGCCGCTTTTGATCGGCCGTATGCGCCGCCCCAATGGTCCTGAAATCGTCGTCAACGCCGTGCCTTTCGGCCCTTCCGATTGCGAGAACCTCGAAAAGTTCCTCTCCGGGGCGCCCTCTGGGCCCGGCGCCGCTTTCCTCCCGCGCCCGCAGGGCTTGCGTCCCGCCATCGCGGTTTCGAGCGCCCTGCCCGCCGCGTTCGACGCCTTTCGCGCCATCCTCAAGCGCAGCGGCAAGAACCTCGCCGCCATCGCCGCCAATCCGGCCGTCTCGAGCCGCGACTTCCATTACGCGGGATTGTGCGCCGCCATTCGCGCCGGATGGCGTGAAGGCTACAGCGCGGGCATCCAGTTGGTGGTTACCGGCGACCGCATCGACGCCGCCAGGGAGGCCATTCGCAACGCTGCCGGCTTCACCCGGTTTTCCACCGACACCTCTTGTCTCTTCCGCGAAAGCGGAGACGACGGTGCTCTGGAAGACCGCGCCTGGATCCTCGACGAGTTCGTCCGCCCGTTCGAGATCGGCGATGCCGTCTACGAATTCACTCCGCCGGACGCGTTGCGCCTGGCCGCGAAGTTCGGCCCGGCTCTGAAGAAGAACGAGCAGCTTCACGAGTCGATCCGCCAGGCGCGCTCCGCGCTGAAGACCGGCCGGTCCTTCGATTTCGAGCCGTCGCTCGAGGGATCCGCCACCGTCACCACGCCCCAGGAACTCGTATTCTGGCTGCATTGGCTCAAGGCGCGCGGACACGGCGCGCAGCTCGCGGCCCCCAATCTCGGCGGCGGCGAGGGCGTGGCGCAGCGCCTCAAGGAATTTGCGGCCATCGCCCGCCACTACCAGTGCACGCTCAGCATTCGCTCCGGCGCGGGCCACTCCGCCGAAGCGCTGGAGGCCATCGCCCGCGCCACCGTCGGCCGCGTGCATTACACCATCTCCCCCGAGCTTCGCCTTCCGCCCGAAAGCTCCGAGTACTCCCGTTACATCGTCTGGCTCGCCGAACACCTGGTGGTTTGAGGTGGAAAGGCCGCTTTCAGGGGATTTCATTTTGTGCGGAGGGCTGCTATCGACTATCGACAGCTATCCCCGCGTCGCTGCGTCGGGGCAAACGCAATTTAGATTTGTCTTCCTCTTTGGTTCGGCTTCATTCATTCCGCAAAGCCGCCACCGGATCGATCCGTACGGCCCTGCGCGCCGGCAAGTACGCCGCGGCCAGCGCCACCGCCACGAACAGCAACGACACCCCGGCGTACGTCTTCGGGTCCGTGGGGGTCAGCCCGTAGAGCGCCTCGCGCAGAAGGCGCGTCAACGCCAGGGCACCTAACACCCCGGCCGCCAGTCCCCCCGCAACCAGCGTCATCGCTTGCCGCAGCACCATCGTTAGGACATCCACCCGCTGCGCGCCGAGCGCCATCCTCACCCCGATTTCGCGCGTCCGCTGCCCCACGGCGTAGGACATCACGCCATACAGCCCGATGGCGGCAAGCGCGGCAGCCAGAATGCCGAACGCGCCGACCAGCGCAGCCAGCGACCAGAGGAGCGAAAACTCATTGTGCAGATGCCGCTCCAGAGTCTCGACGTCGAACACCGGCAGGTCCTGGTCCAGGGCGCGGATCTCGCGGCGGACGCGCGGCGCCAGCCCGCCGGCGTTGCCCGCCGCGCGAATGTGCAGCCGCACGTGCCCCCGCTGGCTCTGAAACAGCGGCAGGTAGAGGTAAGGCGCCGGATCGAAATCCTGGGTGAGCCTCACGTTCCGCGCCACCCCCACCACCTCCAGCGGCGGCCCGACGCCAAAACCCCACCGCCGCAGCCGTTTGCCGAGCGGGTTCTCGCCGGGCCACAGCCGCGCCGCCAGGGCTTCGTTCACGATCGCCGCTCCCGGCGCACCCTGCGTGTCGCGCTCCGTGAAGTCCCGTCCCGCGCGCAGCGGGATCTGGAGCGTTTCGAAATAGCGCGGCGCTACCGCGTCGTCCCGTACCTCGAAAGCGTTCTCACGCGCCGGAGCAACGCCGTCCGGCAAGTACCGCGAGGTGAACCCGCCGGAGGCCACCGTCTTCCCCGCCAGGGTCGCCGCCGCAACCCCCGGCATTCCGTTCAGGCGCGCGTACAGATCGCGGTAAAGTTCCTGGCGCCTGGCGTCGCTGTAACCCAGCCGCTCGGGGTCGATCGACATCAGCAGGACATTTTCGGAAACGAACCCCATCTCCTCGGTGCTCACGTTGCGGTAGCTGCGCACCAGGAGCCCCGCCCCGATCAGCAGCACCAGCGAGAGCGCGATCTCCGATACCGTCAGCAGATTGCGCAGCCGCGAGCGAGAAACCGGCGCCGTGCCGCCGGCCTTCAATTCGAGCGCGAAGTCCCGACGCGAGCTCTCCAGAGCGGGCGCGAGGCCGAACAGAAGACCCGTGGCGATCGAAACCAGGGCGTTGAAGCAGAGCATGCGGAAGTCGAGGTGGGGATCGAGAAAATCCAGGTCCCTGGCGGCGAGCGGCACCAGCCTTCCGGCCCAGATTGCGACCAACAGGCCGGCCACACCGCCCGCCGCCGAAAGCACCAGGCTTTCGGTGAGCAGTTGGCGCACCAGCCGGGTGCGCGTGGCGCCCAACGCCAGCCGTACCGCGATCTCCCGCCGTCTCCCCAAAGCGCGGGCCAGCAGCATGGTCGCGATGTTGACGCACGCGATGAGCAGGACGAACCCGGCCGAAATCAGCAGCACCAGCAGAACCCAGCCGGCAATGCCCCGGCCCAGGGGCCCCAGCGTGGTGTTGCGGTCCAGGATGACCCCCGATCGCTTGCTTTTTTCCGAATAGGCGCTGGGATAGGCGCTCTGCAATTGCCGGCCGATAGTGGCGGCCTCCGCCTGCGCCTGCTCGAACCGCACTCCGGGCTTCAGCCGGCCGGCGATATTCAGAAACGCGTCCGCCCTTTGGTGCGGATCCGAGAACGGGTCCGGCCGCGGCGCGGCGGCATCCAGATCGATCGGCGTCCACACGTCCAGGGGCTCGTCAAGCTCCGTGCCGCGGAAGACCGCGGGCGCGATGCCCGCCACGGTGTAAGGCCGTCCGTTGAGCCGGATGGCCTTGCCCACCAGCCCTGGATCGCCGCGGAACCGCCGCTGCCACAGCCTGTGACTGACCACCACGGCATGTTGCGTTCCCGGGCCGAAGAACGCTCCGGCGCCCAGCACCGAAAAGTAGTTGTTCGAGACCGCGGCTCCGCGCAACTGCTCCGGCTCGTCCACGCCGCCCAGGCTGAAATCGGTATGCTGGTATGCCATCAGCCCGGAAAAGGATTGGGCACGGTCGCGGTAGTCGCAATAGTCCGGGTAGGAGAAGTGGCCATACCCGAGGCCCTCGCCCGTCCGGCTGAACACCACCAACCGCTCGGGCGCGGCGATCCCCGGCGCGTTGCCGGCCAGCACCGAAGCCAGCAAGCCGAAAATCGCGGTATTCACGCCAATGCCCAGCGCCAGCACGGCCGTCGTGACCAAGGCAAAACCAGGGGTGCTCAGCAGATTGCGCAGAGCGTAATGGAGGTCGTTGCGCATCGTTCGTGCCTGTCATTCTATAATCCAGGATTTCCATGTTGGCTCCTGGATTTGGGTTGAGTCTATCACAGACCGCCAGCTTTGCTGCGCACGTTCTCCTCCTCGGCCAGCATCTCGGCCTCAAAGGTCTGCCAGCGTGAAGTCAGCGCCGCGTCAGTAACTGCTCAAAAAGGAAATGCGGGTTGAGTTCGGCCGTAGAATGGAAGCATGGCGCCCGCGCTCTTTTTCTTCGTCTCCCTGGTCAGCAACGTCCGCGGCCTAATCGCACAGCATGATTTCACCGCCGCGGAGCGCGCGGTTCAAGCCTATCGGATTCAAACGGGCGCCACCGGGGAGCTGGCCGCCGCGCTTTCCTGGCTGGCCCGCGGCGCGCTCGATGCCAAGAGATACGACCAGGCCGAGTCGTACGCCGCCGAGACCCGCACACTGGCTCTCGAACTCCTGCGAACTCGCACACTGGACGGCGACCGCTGGCTCCCCACGGCGCTGGGCGCCTCCATCGAGGTCCACGCCCGGGCGCTCGCGGCCTGTGGAGAACGGCCGGAGGCCGTCGCTTTTCTGCGCCAGCAACTCGACCTGTTTGGGGCCACTTCGCTCGACGAGCGCATCCGCAAGAACATGAACCTGCTGACCCTGGAAGGCAAGCCAGCGCCGTTGCTCGAAGAACACGACTGGCTCGGTCCCAGACCCGCCTCGCTAGCCGCGCTGCGTGGCCACACCGTCCTGCTCTTTTTCTGGGCGCACTGGTGTCCCGACTGCAAGGCCGAAGCACCGGTGCTCGCCGCTCTGAAGAACACTTACGGCCCGAAAGGCTTGGTCCTTGTCGGTCCTACCAAGTTGTATGGGTACGTCGCCGGAGGCGAGGAAGCAGCTCCGGCCACCGAGAAGCAATACATCGAGCAGGTGCGGCGCCGCTACTATGCAGCCTTGGCCGATATGCCGGCGCCCCTCAGTGCCGCTAATTTCCTGACCTATGGCGCCAGCACTACGCCCACCCTGGTCCTCATCGACGCCGCCGGAGTGGTTCGCTTCTACCATCCCGGGGCTGTTTCGGAACCCGAGTTGTCCGCGCGTATTCAGGCAATTCTGAGGGAATGACGCAGAGGTCGGACCGGCCCGCGCGGACGTTCCATCCGCAAGGCGCGGAACCGATCATACTCCTCCAATGACTGAATCAAGGCGTCAATTGTCGAGCGGCGCGTGTAGAGATACTGCAATTCCTTTCGGACTCCTCGAGCGGGGGGAGGACCGTTGATCGAGTCTCCGGCATAGTACCTATTTACCAGAACTTCTAGGGGCATTCAATAGGAATCATAGGACTAGTCCTATCTAAAATGAGGGTATGTGCCATAACCTCATTTGTGGGTATGTAATTCAATTTCTCAACAACTCGGCAATTCGGTCCGCGTCGTTCGGCACCACCACGGGCGAATTTCCAAAGTTCGGCTTAATCCGCGTGCCGTCCGGCGCTTCCAGCGCACCGGTGTGATACCGGTAAATGTAATCGGGATCCTTTAGGACATTTCCAGTCAACACGGCCACCACATCCGCATCGCGCGCGATGGTTCCGGCCGCCGTTAGTTTTCGGATTCCCGCCAGCGTGGCCGCAGAGGCCGGCTCGCAACCGATTCCACACCGCCCGATGATCGCCTTGGCGTCCGCGATTTCCTGCTCCGTCACTTTCTCCACCACGCCATCCGAACACGTCACCTCGTACAGAGCTTTGGGCCAGGAGACCGGGTCTCCGATCCTGATGGCGGTGGCCAGGGTCCGCGGATGCTCGACCGGGTTGAGCCGGGAACGGTCCGGCGCGCGCAGCAGCTCGTAGAACGGCGCCGCTCCTTCAGCCTGAATCACGGCGAGGCGGGGTAAGCGGCCGATCAGCCCGAGATCCCGCATCTCACGCAGCCCCTTGCCGAAAGCCGACGTGTTACCCAGGTTGCCGCCCGGCAAGACCACCCAGTCCGGCACGCGCCAGTCGCGCTGGTCCATCATCTCCAGCATGATGGTCTTCTGCCCTTCGATGCGGAAGGGGTTGATGGAATTCAGCAGGTAGATGCCGATGCGCTCGGCAAGTTGCCGCACGAGGGCCAGGATCTGGTCGAAATTGGCCTCCACCTGGAGCGTGCGCGCGCCGTATTCCAGCGCCTGCGCCAGTTTGCCGTAAGCGATATTCCCATGCGGAATGAAGATCACGGGCTGCAACCCGGCGGCGCTGGAGTAGGCCGCCATGGAGGCCGAGGTATTTCCCGTGGAAACGCAAGCCACACGGGTCATTCCCAACCGCAGGGCCTGCGCCACCCCGCAGGTCATCCCATTGTCTTTGAAGGAGCCGGTGGGATTGAACCCCTGGTGCTTGAACACCAGCCTCTCGAGCCCGCCATACCGGGCCGCCTGGCGCGCTTCGAGCAGCGGTGTGTTCCCTTCCCGCAACGTGACCACGCCCTGGTAGCCGGAAAGAAACGGGATGAATTCCCGGTAGCGCCATACCCCGCTCTGGTCGAGCGGCGCGTTGGACGTGCGGCGCGCGCGCCACAGCGCCTTCAGCTCCTCGGCGGGCTGCGCCGGTTTCCCATACACCGCCTCCAGCAACCCTCCGCACCTGGGGCAGTTGTAGATGACTTCGGTGATGGGGTACCGCGCGCGGCAGCGCTCCTCGAAACAGGCAAGTTCCGCTATCATGAAGCCTTTATTATAAGGGCATGCTTGCAGTTCACATGGAAAACGGCGCGGTGACCACGCGCGAGATCCCGCTCCCCCACCGTCCGGAAGGCTTCGCGCTGCTGCGCCTGCTGGTGGGCGGCATCTGTAACACCGATCTCGAACTCCAGCGCGGCTACTACCATTTCGCCGGCACTCCCGGACACGAATTCGTCGCCGAAGTGGTGGAGGCGGACACACCGTCTCTGAGGGGCCAGCGCGTGGTTGGGGAAATCAACCTGGCTTGCGCGCATTGCGAGTGGTGCCGGAAAGGCCTCGGCCGCCACTGCCCCAACCGCACGGTGCTCGGCATCGTGAAGCACCCCGGCGCGTTTGCGGAATTCCTGACGTTGCCGGAGCGCAATCTCCACGTGCTGCCGGGCGGCGTCCCGCTGGAACGCGCGGTTTTCACCGAGCCTCTGGCGGCTGCCTGCGACATCCTGGACCAGGTCTCGATCCCGCCGGGCGAAACCGTGGCCGTGCTGGGCGATGGCAAGCTTGGCTTGCTGGTCGCCATGGTCCTCAACGCGCACGGCGCGAAAGTCCACCAGTTCGGCCGCCACACGGAGAAGTTGCGGATCGCCGCCGCCACCGGGGTAGCCACCGAATTGGCAGGCGGCAAGCTCCCCGCCGCCGAGTACGGCTGGGTGGTGGACGCCACCGGCAACCCCGAGGGTCTGCGCACCGCTGCCGCCATGGCCCGCCCGCGCGGAATCGTCATTCTGAAATCCACCGTTCACGGCGCGGTGGCAATTGACACCGCCCCCATCATCGTCAACGAGATCACGCTGGTCGGTTCCCGCTGCGGCCGTTTCGAAGCGGCCCTTCCGCTGCTCGGCGACGAGCGTATCCGCCTGGACGCGATGATCGCGGACCGCTTCCCTCTTCAGGATGCGCCCAAGGCATTCGAACGCGCCGCGCAACCAGGCGTGTTGAAGGTTCTGGTGGAATAACAGCAGTGGTGGTGGTAATGAGCCGCACATGCGTGAGCGTAGCGTCTAATAACCCTTTGCATAACAGTCGGTTACGTCTGGTAATAGAATTGCCTTGAACCAGGGCAGAGGTGCTCTATGAGAAAGATGATGCTGATTGCCAGCGCTGCGTTGATGCTGCTGCCCCTGACGGTTGCCGCCCGCGGCCGCGTTGCTGTCTTTGTCGGTTCCGGGTTCGCGCCCATGGGATGGTACGGATACGGCTACGGTCCGTTTTACGGTCCATATCCGTACGGAAGCTACTATGGCGTGCCGAACGCCGGCCAGGTGAAACTGGATACGAACGTGAAGGACGCCCAGGTATTCGTTGACGGCGCCTATGCGGGGACCGCCGGGAAACTCAAGACCATGTGGATGCGCCCCGGCACTTACACTATTGAGCTTCGGGCTCCGGGACTCGCGCAATTCGCGGAAAAGATCTACGTGGTGGCCGGAAAGACGGTACATGTGGAGCCGGGGTTCCAGCCGGAAAGCCGGTAACAGGGCAGGCTAAAGCGTGCCCCACCTACTGGTGATGCCCGCGTAGGCGTCGATTCGCCGGTCGCGCAGAAACGGCCAGTTGCGGCGCACTTCTTCGATGCGGCGCGGGTCACACTCGACGATGAGAGTCTCTTCGCCATCGTGCGAGGCTTCCGCCAGCACCTGGCCGAACGGATCCGCCACGAAGGACCCGCCCCAGAATTCGAGTCCAGTCTCGGGCGGCCCTTCGTAGCCCACGCGGTTGACCGCAGCGACGTAGAGGCCGTTGGCGATAGCGTGCGCGCGCTGGATGGTGCGCCAGGCATCGAGCTCGGCCGCGCCCTTGCGCGCCTTCTCGGCGGGATGCCACCCGATGGCCGTAGGATAGAACAGCACCTGGGCGCCGCCCAGCGCCGCCAGGCGCGCCGCCTCGGGATACCACTGGTCCCAGCACACTAGCGGCGCCACGCGGGCAAACCGCGTATCGAAGCAGCGGAATCCCAGGTCGCCGGGGGTGAAGTAATACTTCTCGTAATAGCCCGGATCGTCGGGGATGTGCATTTTGCGATAGATCCCCAGGAGCGTCCCATCGGCATCGACGACCAGGGCGGTGTTGTGATATACACCCGCCGCGCGCCGCTCGAAAACCGACCCGATGATGACCACCTCGAGTTCCCGCGCCAGCCGCGCGAAACTCCCGGTAGTGGGCCCGGGGACTGGCTCGGCCAGATCGAACAGGCCGGCGTTCTCCTGGCGGCAGAAGTATTGCGACCGGAACAATTCCTCCACGCACACAATCTGCGCGCCCTTGCCGGCAGCTTCGCGAATGCGCCATTCGGCCTTGGCGAGGTTCTCGTTGGGGTCCATCGAGCAGGCCATCTGGATCAGACCGATGCGGAACTTGGAGCGCTGCACAGAACCATTGTAGCGGCGTATGATTACTTTTGAGCTATCGCGCACTGGTTCTCTTCGATATCGACGGCACGCTGGTGAGGCGCGCCGGCCCGCATCACCGCGAAGCGCTGGTCCATGGCGTCCGCCGCGTGACGGGACTCGAAACCACCACCGACGGCATCCCCGTGCAGGGGATGCTGGACCCGGACATCGTGGCGGCCATGCTGCGCCGGGCCGGCGCCGCGCGCGCCCTGGTTCGCGAGGCGATGCCCGAGATCCTGCGCGCGGCCGAGCGCCACTACCTGCGGGTTTGCCCGGTTCTCGAGGGCAAGCATTGTCCCGGCGTGGAGCCGGCGCTCGAGCGCCTGGCGCGGCGCGGCACGCTGCTCGGCCTGGTGACGGGCAACCTCACGCGCATCGCCTGGCGCAAGCTGGAGCGCGCGGGCCTGCGCAGGTACTTTCGGTTTGGCGCCTTCGGCGCGATGGCCAAGACCAGGGCGGGTCTGGCGAAGATCGCCATCCGCGAAGCCCGCCGCCGCGGCTGGATCGCCCGCGAAACGCCCATTTCCCTCATCGGCGACGCGCCCGCCGACATTCTGGCCGCCCGCGCCAACGGCATCCGCGCCATCGCCGTGGCGACGGGACTGACACCGGCGGAGGAATTGAAGTCGCATCAGCCCGACATCCTGTTGAAGGATCTACGGGAACTGCGGCTGCCCATGGTGGAAGGGCCGCGTTTTGTGCTCCCGGAACGCGGCCGCCCGATGTCCGTGTGATCGAGGTCGAGGTTGGGCCGGCTTATGCCTCAAAAGGGCCATCCTCGCCTGAGCATGAATCAGTCGAATCTCTCGCGCCACGGGCCGATAAGACTTCTGTCAGTGGTCGAGTAGCGCTTGTTCGAAACGGCGCGCTCTCACGAACCGACTGAAACAGAGGGAGTTACACATGTCCATTTCCAGCGTGTCTGCCAATTCCAGTCTCGCCCAAACCGATTGGCGCGACATCATGAATCAGTGGAAGCAGGATTTCAAGCAGCTCGCCAGTGCGCTCCAGTCCGGAAACCTCGCCGGGGCCCAGACGGCATTCAAAGCGCTGCAACAGCTTCAACAGAGCAATCAATCCGGCGGCCAGTCGTCAAATGGGCAACAAGCAAGTTCCAGCAACAACCCCATTCAAAACGATTTCGCCGCTCTTGGCAAAGCCCTCAACGCAGGCGACCTGAGCGGCGCGCAGAGCGCCTTCTCCCAGTTGCAGACCGACATGCAGGCGGCTGGCTCGAACGGCGCATCCGGAGGCGTCCAATCCGCACATCATCGTCATCATCATCGGCACGTCTCCAGCGCGTCGGACTCCGACAGCACTACGGCTGATCCAACGGCGTCCACCAGCAGCGCTGGTTCTCTCAGCATCTACGCGTGATCGCCAGTCCTTGGCCCCTTTCAGAGACCGCTAAACTGTAGAGAATATACACATCAATGACATGGTTGATGGCATTTTTGACTCAATTTTCCCTATCTTGACGTGGAATTCTACAAGTTCTAAGATTAAAGGGTCCTTGATTCCTGGTCTCATGGAGTCTTGCAGTGGTATTTCAGCGGGGCCTTTTGAGCGCTGGCCGGTTTCTTGTCTTTGTGATCTTGGGCGCCGTGGTGTGCGCACTGTCGGCCAGCACCTGCGCCGATTGCCACGACCAGGGCCAGAAGCTTCAAGCTTCGGCCCATGCATCGGTTGCGTGCGCCACTTGCCACGTGAAACATGACGCGTACCCCCATTCGGAAGGCGTCCCGAAACCCGCCTGTAGCCGTTGCCACGCGGCACAGGTGGGTGAGCATGCCCAGAGCGTACACGGACTGGCGCTGAAGCGAGGAAATGCCGCTGCCCCGGATTGCGCCGTCTGCCACGGAAGCCCTCACGAACTGGCCGCGACCCACACCGAGGCGTTCCGCAAGAAGGTGCCGGAAACGTGCGGTATGTGCCACACTGAGATTTCCCGGCAGTTTCTCTCCAGCGTGCATGGCAAAGCTCTGGAGCAAGGGGTCACTCAGGCGCCGGTCTGCACGGATTGCCACGGGGAACACTCCATCCAGGGGCCCACCAACCGCGCCTCGCTGGTGTACCCCAGCAATGTTCCCGAGACGTGCGCCCGGTGCCACGGCAACGTGCGCTTGACCAGCAGGTTCGGGATGCCGGCGGACAGGGTGGTCAGCTTCGACGCTTCATACCACGGCTTGGCATCCGCGGCGGGATCCCAGACCGTGGCTAACTGCGCCAGTTGCCACGGAGTGCACAACATCCTGGCGTCCTCGGACCCGCAATCCACCATCAACCCGAAAAACCTGTCGCGCACCTGTGGGCAGTGTCATCCGGGGGCGGGGACGCGATACGCGCTGGGGCCCGTGCACCTGTGGGCCGGCCGTGCGGAACCGGTCTCCGTGCGCCTGGTGCGGCAAAGCTATCTGGTGCTGATTCCGCTGGTAATCGGGCTGATGCTGATGCACAACCTGGGCGACTGGATTCGGAAGTTCCGCAAATTGCGGTGGAGCGCCAAGCCGCAGCCGGAGAGCTTGCACCGAACTGCCCATCAGCCGTTACGCGTGCTGCCCTTCGAACGGGTTTTGCACGGTCTGTTGCTGGTATCGTTCGTGGTGCTGGCTTGGACCGGATTCCAGCTCAAGTATCCCGAGCAGTGGTGGGCCAAGCCGATGTTGAGTTGGGAGGCAAGGTGGTCCGTGCGAGGCATTGTCCACAGGTCGGCGGCCGTGGTATTCATCTTGACAGGGGTGCTGCACCTCGTCTCGCTGGTCTTCAATCCGCAACTGCGCCGTCACTGGAAAAACCTCTGGCCGCGATCGACAGACGTGGCCGAGGCTTGGCAGAGCTTCACTTACAATCTGGGACTCAGCTCCCGAAAGCCGTACCTGCCGCCATATAGCTTCATGGAGAAAGCCGAGTACTGGGCGCTGGTGTGGGGGGGCGTGGTCATGGGCTTGTCCGGGCTGGTGCTCTGGGCCGACAACCTGACGCTCAGGTGGCTTCCCAAAGAGGTTCTGGATTTTGCCACGGCAATAC
Organism: Bryobacterales bacterium; assembly: GCA_963768385.1. Lineage (GTDB taxonomy): Bacteria > Acidobacteriota > Terriglobia > Bryobacterales > Bryobacteraceae > Fen-178. The sequence goes on along the minus strand of CAVYHQ010000003.1, from coordinate 1,236,021 downwards.
ACTTCTACGAGGCCGTGCTGGCGTGCCTGGCCATCGTGGTCTGGCACTTTTACCTGGTGATCTTCGATCCGGATGTGTACCCGCTCGATACATCGTTCCTGAACGGCCAAGGCGTCCGGGAGCACGGGCCCGAGCCGGCGCCCGATGTTCCGAGAGCGGGCCGATGGTGAGGGTGCACTCCTTTTCGCTGGCGCTGGCGGCCGCGACCCTGGCCACGCTCCTGTGGGGCCAGCAGCCCAAGGCCCTTCCGGGCTCCGAGGAGTGCGCCGGGTGCCACGACACGGGGCCCCGGACGGGCAAGCGGGAATCCGGCATGCCTCCGCCGTTTGACGCGGCAGCCCTCCGCGCCTCGCCGCACGCGTCGCTGGAATGCGCGAACTGCCACACCGAGCTTGCCAAGAAGGAATTTCCGCATCCGGAAAAGCTGGCCCGCGTGGACTGCGGCTCATGCCATCCCGACGAGCAGACGCAGTATGAGGCGAGCCTCCACGGGAAGGCGGCGGCGCGCGGCGATAAGCTCGCGCCGGGCTGCAAGGACTGCCATGGGACACACAACATTCTGCGGCCGTCGAACCCGCGCGCGCCCACCTCGGTGATGGAGATCCCCAGGCTTTGCGGGGGCTGCCATCGTGAGGGCACGCCGGTGAGCCTGACGCACGACATCCCCCAGACCAACATCCTGGGCAACTACATGGACAGCATCCATGGCCAGGCGCTTTTCGAGAAAGGCCTCACCGTCGCCGCGGTCTGCACGAGCTGCCACACGGCCCATTTCGTGCTGCCGCACACCGATGCGCGCTCCTCCATCGCCAAGGCGAACATCGCCAAGACCTGCACGAAGTGCCACGCGCAGATCGAGACCGTGCACCGCAAGGTGATCCGGGGCGAGCTGTGGGAGAAGGGACCCAACCTTATTCCGGCCTGCGTGGACTGCCACGAGCCGCACAAGGTGCGCAAGGTGTACTACACGGAGGGCATGTCGGACCGCGATTGCCAGCGGTGCCACGGCGACCCGAACCTGAAAGTCACACGCGGCGGAGTGACCGTCTCACTGTTCGTCAGCCAGAGCGAGCTGGGCGCGTCGCGGCACGCCGCCAAAGCCTGTGTCCAGTGCCACACCGGCGGCACCCCCGCGCACGGCCGGCCGTGCGACACGATGCCCGAGAAAGTGGATTGCTCCAACTGCCACCCCGAGCAGGCGAATCAGTATCGCGAAAGCACGCACGGCAAGCTGGCGGCGCAGGGGAGCCCGGATGCGCCCACCTGCCAGGACTGCCACAGCCCGCACGGCACCCGCAGCAAGATCGATTCAGCCTCGCCCACGTTCTCGCGCAACGTGCCGGCGCTGTGCGCCAAGTGCCACCAGTCGGGGAATAAAGCGGCCGTGCGGTACACCGGCAAACAGAGCCAGATCGTCGAGCACTATAAAGAGAGCATTCACGGCAAAGGCCTGCTGCAAAGCGGCCTGACCGTGACCGCGGATTGCGCCGACTGCCACACGGCGCATCATGAGTTGCCCGCCAGCGATCCGCGATCGAGCGTCAACCGCGCCAACATCGCCCTGACCTGTGCCAAGTGCCACCGGGGCATCTACGAGATGTTCCACATGAGCGTCCACAGCCCGGAGGTGACCAAGACCGCAAAGGAACTGCCGGTGTGCTCCGAGTGCCATTCGGCGCACAGCATCGAGCGCACGGACCTGTCGGACTTCCGGCTGCACATCATGGACCAGTGCGGCCGCTGCCACCAGCAGATCACGGAAGCCTATTTCGAGACCTTCCATGGGAAGGTGTCCAAGCTGGGCTATCTGAAAACCGCGAAGTGCTACGACTGCCATGGCGCGCACGACATTCTGCCGGTCAACAACCCCCGATCGCGGCTGAGCCGCAACAACATCGTCAACACCTGCGGGCAGTGCCACACGGGATCGCACCGGCAGTTCGCCGGGTACCTGACGCACGCCACCCACCACGACCCGAAAAAGTACCCGTTCCTGTTCTGGACGTTCTGGGGAATGACCTCGCTGCTGGTGGGCACCATGGTGATTTCGGGCGCCCACACCGTGGCCTGGCTGCCCCGTTCGCTGGATTACCGCAAGCGGACCAGGAACGGCGGTGCGGAGGCCGGCCAGTACGTGCGGCGCTTCAAGCCCTTCCAACGCAACCTCCACCTGATGGTGGTTTCCAGTTTCCTGGGGCTGGCTCTGACGGGCATGACCCTGAAATTCTCCTACGCGGGCTGGGCCAAGGGGCTGGCCCACTTGCTGGGAGGCTTTGAGGCTGCGGGGCTGATCCACCGTTTCTGCGCCGTTCTGACCTTCACGTATTTCGGGCTGCATCTGTACGACCTGGCGAGGCAGCGCCGCCGGAGCGGCAAGAGCTGGCGGCAATTCATCTTCGGCCCCGAGAGCATGCTGTTCAACCGGCGCGACTGGCACGAATTCCTGGGATCGCTCAAATGGTTTCTGGGCCGCGGCTCGAGGCCGGAGTACGGCCGCTGGACGTACTGGGAGAAGTTCGACTACTTCGCGGTCTTCTGGGGCGTTGCCATCATCGGCGGCACCGGGCTGATGCTCTGGTTCCCCGAGATCTTCACGCGCGTGTTTCCAGGTTGGATGGTGAATGTGGCCACCACCATCCACAGCGACGAGGCGCTGCTGGCGGTGAGCTTCATTTTCGTGGTGCATTTCTTCAACACCCACTTTCGCCCGGAGAAATTTCCCATCGACACCGTGATTTTCACGGGCGGCATGCCGCTGGAGGAGTTCCAGCGGGATCGCCCGCGGGAATACCGGCAACTAGTGGAAAGCGGCCAACTGGAGCAGAGTCTGATGCCCGCGCCGCCGGCTCAGGCAGCGCGATTCTGGCGGCGGCTGGGCTTCGCCGCGCTGGGCGTGGGGCTGCTGATGATCGGGCTGATCCTGTACGCCATGTTGTTCGCCTACCGGTAATCGGCCGGCGCCGCTTCCGGAAGGGCAAACAGGAATGCGGTGCCCTTGCCCGGCTCGGATTCGATCCAGATGCGGCCTTTGTGGCGCTCGACAATTTGCTGGCACACGGCCAGGCCGATGCCGGTGCCGGGATACTCCTCGCGGGTGTGGAGACGTTGAAAGATGACGAACACGCGGTCGAAGTACTTGGGGTCGATGCCGATGCCGTTATCGGCGACGCGGAAGAGCCACTGGCGGGGGTGATCGGGCGCGCGCCGCGCTTCGATATGCACGCGCGGCGGCACGCCCGGGGTGTGGAACTTGATGGCATTGCCCACCAAGTTCTGGAACACCTGGACGATCTGACCGGCATCGGCCAGCACGGGAGGCAGGTCGCTGCAATCCACTTCGGCGGCGCTCTCGAGAATGGCCACCTCCAGGTTGCGCAGCGCCAGCGAGAAGGCGTTTCGGGTATCCACCACGGCAACGGCGTGGGCACCCGATGTCGTGCGCGAATAGGTCAGCAGATCCTCGATCAACTGGCTCATGCGGGTGGCGCCATCGACGGCGTAAGCGATGTAATCCCGCGCATCCTGGTCGAGTTTGTCGCCGTAGCGGTGGGCCAGCAGTTGGGTGTAACTGGCCACCATGCGGAGCGGCTCCTGCAAGTCATGCGAGGCCACGTAGGCGAACTGTTCGAGTTCGCGGTTGGAGAGCGCGAGGTCGTCCCTGGTGCGGCGGAGGAGCAGTTCGCCGCGGTGACGCTGCACGATTTCGCCCAGCAGGCGGGCGGAACCGGCCAGGCGCTGCTTGGCCAGCTCGACGATGAAGGGAGGGCGCGATTCGTAGGCAGCGGCGTGCCTTTCCAGTTCCGCCACCTCGACGCCGAACTGCCCAGCCAGTCGCACCAGCCTGGAAGGGTCGCGGGTCGGGCCGCCGTATCCCATACTCATGGTTCCCACCAACTCGCCGCCGGCGCGGATGGGAACGGCGTAGATGCGAAGTCCGTCGGGACACTCGAGATCCACAGGTTCGCCGCGCGCCATAGTCTCAATGCAGGCCTCCTTCCCGGGGGATCCGAGGCATAGCCACCTGCCGCAGGCTCGGGGATCGCAGACGCCGGTCGAGGCACAGCGCTGGATGGAATTAGCATCCAGGAACCGGCACCAGTCGGAGACCGGCACGCTGTAGGCGAGATCGCCGTTGCTTTCGTGCACGGCGAAGAAAGTGCCCATGAGGACGTGGAAACCAGCGGCGATCTCTGACAGGAGGGAATCGCCGGCGGCGTCGAGAATCAGGCGCGCCGTGTTGCGCCCGGCGAGGCGGCAGATGGAGCCCTGGGCGGGCAACTGGGGAGAGAGAGCACTCGCCGGCGGAGACAGCATCCAGCGCAACCGGTCGAGGTCGCGCCGGATGCGCTTCTGCTCGATTTCCGCGGCGCGCTTCTGCCAGAGGGCGAAAAACAGCGCCGAGGCCGCCGCCAGGAGTCCGGCCAGCAGGGAGGCAAGCTGAACCAGGCGGGCATACCGGGCGGCCTTGGCTGCGTCCAGGTCGATCTTGGTGATGGCGAAGTCCAGGAGCAGAGCCAGCGCAAGCGCGGCAAAAGCCGCTACGAGCCGGACGGGCGGCATCTCAGAAAGCCTTGAAGTCCGGGCCGGGGAGCCGCGGGCCAGTGGCGAAGAAGGTGTCCAGATCGGCGATGAGCGCGGCGGAGCAGAGGTAGCCGGAGGAGTTGAAGACGTTGCGCCGCAGGATGGCCTGCAAGGAGACGGTTCGGCTGCGATCGCCTCCGGACACCGCCAGCGGCTCGGAGAGCAGCAGCGCCAGGAACTGCCGCCCCTCACGCGCGTCCTGCGTGCTGGAGATCAGAAGGAGGGCGCCTTCACTGGGGCGGAACAGGGTTTCGTCGTTGGAGATCCGGGCGCGAACCAGGGCCTCGAGGTCGGTGTCGATGTGTTCGACGTGGCTGGCACTGAGGCGGTGGCGGAGGATGGATTCGCGGTCGAGCATAAGAGCAATCACCACGAAAGGTTCTTTGGCGGCGAAGCTGGCGGTCAGCGCTTCCACGACTTCGGGGGGAATGCGGCTGAACGTGGGGCTGGCGGACTCCTGGTGCGCCGCCCGGCTGCCGATGGCGTAACGAATGGCCCGTTCCAGTTCCAGCGGGCAGAGGCGGCTCTTTTCCAGGTACCCCACCACGCCGGCCCGCATGGCCTGCAAATCGATGGTGCGGTTGCCGACCCCGGTGAGCAGCAGAAAAGGGCAATCGACACCGCGGGCGCGCGATTCCATGACGATCTCCACACCGGTGTGTGCGCCCAACTGGTAGTCGACCAGGCAGAGATCCCAGTCGATTTCCCCCAGCACCCTGAGCCCTTGTTCGTAGGATCCGGCCCAGTGGAGATGGCAGCCGGAGTCGGGTATCTTTCCGACCATGTGGCGGACCAGCATGGCATCGTTTTCGTCGTCATCGATCATGAGGACTTGGGCTGCGGATTCCGGATTCATTCAGGCGCCTCGATTAGTCCCAGCCAGTACGTGCGGATGACGGTGACCGCATGCACCAGCTCGGGCAGGCCGATCGGCTTGATGACGTAAGAGGAGGCGCCCAACTGGTAGGCGCGGCGGACATCCGCATCGTTGCGCGACACGCTGAACATGACCACCGGGGTGGAAACCAGGCGGGGGTCGGCTTTCATTTCCGCGAGGGCTTCCAGGCCGTTCATTCGAGGCATGTTCACGTCCATCAAAACCAGGGCCGCGCGCATACCCGGGAGACGCAGGCGTCGGAGCAGCGCGATGCCGTCGGGTTCGCACACCAGGGCGTGCCCGTTGCCGGCCCGTGTCCAGGCCGCTTCGAGGAGGAGGAAATCGGCTGGACTGTCTTCCGCCACCAGCACAGGCCAACTGGTGCTCACCTTCATACGCTTCGGCTTTTCACATTGGTACTCATCGACCCGGATGGAAAGACCTGTAGCGCCACCTTTCAGGATGGCCGGGCAGGTTGGGTTTCCCCTGGGCCGAGCGAGAAGAAGAAGGCAGCGCCCACGCCCGGTACGGCTTCGGCCCAGATGCGCCCGCCGTGCCTGGTGACGATGCGTTTGACAGTGGCGAGGCCGACCCCCGTGCCTTCAAATTCGGTCTGGGAGTGCAGGCGTTGGAAGACGCCGAACAGGCGTCCGGCATGTTCGGCGGCGAAGCCGATGCCGTTGTCGCGCACGGCGATGACGGGCGCGGAGTGACCGTCGGCAGTGGGAAAGACCTCGATGCGGGCGGGGTCGCGGCCGCGGGTAAACTTCAAGGCGTTGGAGAGCAGGTTGACCAGCACGACGCGGAGCAGGCTGGGGTCGGCATCGAGCGAAGGCAGGCCGGCAACCGACCACTCGACGGGCCGTCCCTGCGCTTCGGACGCGAGTTCTTCGATCACCTGGTTCACCAGGGGGCCGAGATCCACGGGTTGCCTGGAGACGGGGCAGCTCCCCAATCGGGAGAACCCCAACAGATCCTCGATCAGCTTCCGCATTTGGTCCACGGAACGCAGGATGCGGGCCAGCAGCGCCTGTGCGGACGCATCCAGGCCGGCGCCGGCTTGCTCGTCGAGCATCTGGGTGAAGCCCCTGATATGACGCAAGGGGGCGCGCAGGTCGTGGGAGACGGAGTAGGCAAATGCCTCGAGTTCCGAATTGGCGGCGACCAATTCGGCGGTGCGCTCGCGGACGAGATCTTCGAGGAGGACATTCTGGGCTTCGATCTGCCGCTGCGTGCGCTTGTGCTCGGTGACATCGTGGAGCAAGATCAGGGAGGCTGGCTCGTCGTCCCACTCGATCTCGACCACGCGCACCTCGGCGGTTCGCGCCGTGCCGCCGGGGAGCGGGATATCGATCTCGACCACGCCGGGCTGGATGACGAAGCGGCCGGCCTGGCCTACCAGATCGGCGGCGGAGGGGCCGTAGATCTTCTCGGCGCCGGAGTTGACGAAGCGCACCGCGCCGGAACGGTCGAGGATCAGAATGACGTCCGCGCTGGCTTCGACGATGTTCCGCAAGGCCTCCCGGTTCTTCTCCAGGCGGGCGGCGCGCAGCTCGAGTTCCGCGCGCACGCGGTGGCGTTCGACGGCGAAGTGGACGGCGCGAGCCAGCGACGGCCCGATGCCGGGGCCCACCACCACATAATCCTGGGCGCCGCCGCGCAGCGCCCGCAAGGCGATCTCGCCGTCGTGGATGCCGGTGTAAACGATCAGGGGCACTTCGGGCACGGCGGCGCGAAGCCGTTCGAAGGTCTCCATGCCGCGGCTGCCGGCGAGGTCGAGGTTGAGCAGGACGGCGTCGAACTCGCGGCTGGCCAGCAGGTGCAAGCCATCGGAGAGACGGGGAGCGACGGTGAGATGGGCGTCAATCAGAACTTCGCCGCTAAACTCCTCATCGAGCAACCGGGCGTCGCCCGGATTGTCTTCGAGGACCAGGACTTCCACCCGGCCGCGAGTTGTTTCCCAAGGCTCGTCGTGGTTCATGGCAGCGAATGGCCGCGCGGTGCGAACTACTCCCCTATACATGGTGGCCAATACCGTGGGGTTTCTCAAGTATTTGCGGGAAGCCCCAGGCGCGTGAAATCTCCGATGGGAAGGTGGAGTTCAACGGCCAGGCCTCGCCCCTACAAGGCGCGCGATGTAGGGGCCGGGCATGTCCGGCCCGAAGCGCCCCGCGTGGAAAGGCTGCCTTTTGTGTTTTTTAGCCGGATACTACTGCGGAGGGTAACGTCCGGGTGTTGGGCGACGCCTAGAAGTCACTATGACCAAAAAGCTGCTTTTTGTATTTACGATTCTGCTTGTGGTAGCGTTCGTCGCGATGGCGGCGGATGTCGCCGGCAAGTGGGTTTATGAGCAAGCCGGCCGGGGGGGCGGAAACCCCACCCAGGTGACGCTTAACCTGAAGGCCAATGGAACCACGCTGACCGGCAGCGTGGTGAGGCCTGGCCGTGGCGGCGATCCCATGGAAACCCAGATCTCCGAAGGCAAGATCGATGGCGACACCGTCTCCTTCAAAGTCACCATGCAGATGGGCGGCAATTCGATGACGACGGAGTACACCGGCACCGTTTCCGGCAACGAGATGAAGTTGAAGGTCACTCGTCCGGGTCGCGATGGCGCGCCGATGGTCACCGAAGCTACCGCCAAGCGGGCCACCACCTAACATTCACCCGCGTCCGGCCGCCGTGCCGGTGCGGCAAGATCAGGCGGCCCTTCCCGCAGCCTTGTGCGGAAGGGCCGCCTTTTGTTGTTCAGGGGGTCTGTTTCGGAAAAGCCCGCAAATACTGCACGGGCGGGTCGGCTTCCGCGCCGAGCGCCCTGGCGGCGTGGAGCGGGAAGTAGGGATCGCGCAGGAATTCGCGCGCCAGCAGCACCAAGTCGGCCTTCTTCGAACGGATGATTTCATCGGCTTGCTGCGGCGTGGTGATCAGCCCGACGGCGCCGGTGAGAATGCCGGCCTCGCGGCGGATGCGCTCGGCAAAGGGAACCTGATAGCCCGGAGCGAGCGGCACGGGGGCGTTGGCCGCCGAGCCGCCCGACGAGCAGTCGATGAGATCGACCCCCAGCGCCTGCACACGGCGCGCCAACTCGACGGACTCGCCGGGGGTCCAGCCGCCCTCGACCCAATCGGTGGCGGAAATCCGCAGGAACAGCGGCAGGTTGAGAGGCCATGCCTCCCGCACCGCTTGGACCACTTCCAGGGCGAAGCGGATACGGTTTTCGAAAGCCCCGCCATACTCGTCGGTGCGGCGATTGCTCAGCGGGGAAAGGAACTCATGGATCAGGTAGCCGTGCGCGCCGTGGATCTCGACTACCTGAAAACCGGCCCGAAGCGCGCGCCGCGCGGCCGCGCGAAAAGCGTCAACGATGGAGTGAATTTCGGACTGCGACAGCTCGACGGGGACGGGATCTTGGGGCTGGAACGGGACCGCGCTGGGCGCCACCGTCGGCCAGCCGCCGGCCGATTCCGGAATCGTCCCGCCGCCGTCCCACGGGCGGCGCGTACTGGCCTTGCGGCCGGCGTGCGCGAGCTGGATTCCCGCCACCGCGCCTTGCTCCTTCACGAAGCGCGTGATACGCGCCAGCGGATCGATGTGCTCGTCCTTCCAGATGCCGGCATCGGCCGGCGAGATGCGCCCGCGCGCCTCCACGGCGGTGGCTTCCGTCATCACCAGACCGGCGCCGCCCACGGCCCGGCTGCCCAGGTGGACCAGGTGCCAATCGCTGGCCAACCCGTCCACCGAGGAGTACTGGCACATGGGCGAAACGGCGATGCGGTTGCGAAAGGCGACACTGCGCACCGTCAGCGGCGTAAACAGGTTCGTGCTCATGGTTGGGCCTCAGCGTTCGCTATCGAGCATCTTCATTTGGGCGGCATCATACCTGGTTCCCGCGACGCGCGAGCGATCGCAGATGTCCTCCAGGCGGGCAATGTCACCAGGCGATAGCGTAACATCGAGCGCCCCCACCGAGTCCGCCAGTTGTGCCCGCGTGCGCGCGCCAATCACGGGGACGATGTCGCTTCCCTTGCTCAGAACCCAGGCAATTGCGAGCTGGGCCGGTGTCGCGCCTTTCTCTGCCGCCAGGCGCGCCAGCAAGCCGATCCATTGCCGGTTCTGTTCGTAGTTCGTCCCGATGAACCGTGGCAGACGCGCGCGGATATCGTTTCGTTCACGTGGCTGCGAACCGGTCAGCAGGCCCCGTGAGAGCACGCCGTATGCGGTGATGGCGATTCCCAGTTCGCGCACCGCCGGCAGAATCGCCTGCTCGATGCCGCGGCTTACGAGTGAGTATTCGATCTGCAGATCGCAGATTGCGTGCACGGCGTGAGCGCGGCGCACAGTCGCTGCGCCTACCTCCGAGAGACCCACGAAGCGAACATATCCGCCCTGGATCAAATCGGCAATAGCGCCCACGGTATCTTCGATGGGAACCGCCGGATCCAGGCGCGTCAGACGATAGATATCGATGTGATCGGTCTCGAGACGCCGCAGACTATAAGCCGCGAAATTCTTGACGGCCTGGGGACGGCCGTCCACCCCGATGAATGCGCCGCTTGGCGCGCGCATGGCGCCAAATTTCACGGAAAGAAGCACCCGGTCCCGCCGTCCGGCGAGGGCGCGCGCCAGCAGCATTTCGTTATGGCCCATGCCATAAAAGTCGCCAGTATCCAGCAGGTTGATGCCGGCGTCGATGGCCGCATGGATGGTGGCGATACTCTCCGCCTCATCGCTGGGCCCGTACCAATCGGACATTCCCATCGCACCTAATGCCGGAGCGGAAACTTGCGGCCCCGCCGAGCCGAGTTGTCGAATTCTCATGCCACGATCACGGGTGTCTCCTGAAGACAGAGTACCGCAGGCTGGAATCCGGAATGTGCGGGGTGTGCGCGGCCGGGGCCAGTTTCTTGACGCGCCACACCGAAACGCCACACACTGGACAGTCTTGCGCGATGATATATAGACGAACGCTCTGGATTTGCTGGATAGGGCAGATTATGGCGGACTGGAAAGACTTCTACGAGGACAATGAAGAGCGGATCGGCCAATACCTGGACTCGGTGGAGCCGCGCTCTCGGCGCCAGGCCGGTGGGGAGCTACAGCCGGCGCCTGTCATTGTGTTCTGCCCCGTTTGCCACTCGGCGCATACGAGCGACCAGGATCTTTCAGGCCATCTGTTCACCGCGCATGCCGGACAGCACGTCTATTTGCAGGTCAACGGCGCCATCGTACGGGACTTGGCCTGGACCAATGAGGGAATTCGGGAGTTGTCTTTGGTCCTGCTCAGGCACACCTCCGCATCGATCAGACTCGCGGCTTCGGGTTGGGAAACCAACCTGAATGCGGGAAACGAAGTCAGCCTCAAGCAGTACGTTCCGGCTGGGATGGAAGGTGAACTGCGGATCACAGTCAAACCGGAGGGCGGTCCGGTACGGGAGTTCTCTATCTACTGCCGGTCGCTGCCGGAATTCCGCTGTGACGAGCTGGACGCCATAGTCGTTTCCGTTCAGGAGGAGTACGCCCGTTTCCATCGGATGCCGAACATCAGCGAGTGGCGCAATGCCGCTGGAAAAATCGGGCGATTGCGCGACCTCGAAAATCGGTACCTGAACGGCTTCTATGAGTACACGCAGGCGTTCCACCTGGAGGAGCAGCGTAAGCCGGCCGAGGCTAAGGTTCATTTCGAGGAGGCCTTCGGCAACCTGCTGCCGTTTCGGACACCGCTCGCGCACAGCGCCCAATGCGTGCTCGGCCTGAGAATGAATTGCTTCGGCGTCTTGCGCAGGGCGCCAGAGATGTCTTCGGTGGCTGCTGCCGGTTGTTTCTTCAACGACCCCTACCCGTCAGCCTGGGCGGTTCCGCGGAGCTATAAAACGGGGAATCCGTTCGTGACCTATGCGGACGAATTTACCGTGCGGCTGGTCAACGTCGTGGTTGCGTATTATGCTGCCGACACCGCCCTCTGTGGCAAGGCATCAGCGCACTGGAGTTCCACCCCGCTGCCCGAGAAAGAAATCACGAAGACAAGCTGGCGCTCCTAAAGGCGAGGGCAGCTCGCAACGCCGGCGACGCAGAGAGCGCCCGCAAGATGTACGACGTGATTCGCTACCATCCTTGGCTTGGCGGCGAAGCAGAGGCATACCTGAATGGATCAAACTGAACCCACCCCAAAAGATCAACGGCCGCAGGCTGAAACGCCAACTGGCAGGCCAAAGACGAAGAAAGAGCGTCGGCCGAAGCCCGCCTTTGACTTGTTCCTGGAGCAGTGGCGCGCCAGCCTGGCGGATGGTAAGGGTTGCATTGGGAGGGTGCGCTCGCTGTTGAAGAAGGGCTTCACCGGCGACGTGAAGCAGGAATACGTGCTACAACTCTCCGATGCGTTGATGCAGAATCTCGGGACGGCCGAGAGACTCGCAGTTTTGCTGGCGACCCAGAGCCGCATCGGAAAGCTGAATTTTCTCTCGCGATCCCTGCTGGAACAAATCCGCACCCAGTTTGGCAGCTTGATTGACTATCACTCGGACGATTTTGCGGGCACAAACGGCGCCTATGCGGTAGAGCGCTTCGTGGAAACGAATGCTCCACAGCGCCGCGGCACCGACAATAAGGGCCAGCACGGCGCGGCCGATGAAGGCCGCATGGCAGGTGGTCCCGAGATTACCGCGGACTCCTGGCTTCGGCGATTCTTCGTCTGTCTTTGCTCCGAAAACGAACCCAAGGTGTTCCTGAATGGCACGATTGCGGCGGGAAGGTGGTGGCTGAGCCTTCACTCGCGGGTTTTTGTCCAGGCGCGCGGGGACACAAATCTGGCCAGGGCCTTTTCCAATGTGCTCTGCGCCGGCGCTGTTTCCAGGCCGAGACTGGAGTTGATCTTCACAGGCATCGGGCCGCTACAGCAACAGTTCACCGCCCTGCTGAACCGGGAATTGGAACTGGCGCGGCGGGTTCAGAACCGTGATGCCCAAATAGACGCCTTGACGCGGGAGAAGACGGATCTGGAGTCGTGCCTCGCAACGCTGGAGGTGGACAAGGCCGCAGCGCAGGAGCGGTCGACAGAGCTTCAGCAATCGCTCACCGAGGCCGAAGAGAGGTGCCATCTGTTGGATCAGCACTGGCGCGCCGTGTCGGAACAGAGCCTCGATAAGCAAGGCGGCTTTTTCAGGGGCCGCATTGGGCATGAACTGCAAGAGGCACTTCTCAGCCCGCAGCGGGAATCGCCAAATGTCTCCATGGCCTTGCTTCGGCTCAAGCGAATAGACGAGATCCTGAAGAACGCAACCCCAAGAGAGGAATAGCCAGAAATGCCAGGGCGCCCGACCGAAGAAGCACTCCTCGGATTTGGAATAGACTTTGGAACCACAGACTCCGTTGTCGGGATTTGCGAGGGCGGCAGAACGAGAGCCGTGCTGAATGAGGACGGCAAGCCGCATCCGTCTGTGGTCTGGTACCAGGCGGATGGGAGAGTCACCGTAGGCAAGCGAGCGAAGCGCAGCATCAATGCCTATTACGGAGAGCCGGGGCACACCATTGTCGCTTCGGTGAAGCGGGAACTGGGCAAGCAGAAAAACTATCGCGTGGCGGGCCAGCCGAAACCCGCAATTGACGTGGCCAGCGAGGTGTTTCGGTTCCTCGTACAAGATGCGACCAATCGGAGCAGCGTGCAACTGCGGCGGGGGGTCGTGACGATTCCGGTGAACTTTGACGGAACAGCCCGCCATGAGTTGCGGCAAGCCGCGGAACGAGCCGGATTTTACATCAAGACCTTCATCCACGAGCCGTTCGCAGCCGTAGTCGCATACTGCTTTGGGAATCAGGGCCGGAACTTGAACGCGCTGGAGGGCCAGAACATCCTGGTGTTTGACTGGGGAGGTGGAACCCTGGACATCACGGTGGCAACAATCCGTTCTGGCCGGATGATCCAATTATCCACGGCTGACCTGGGACGCAGGGCGGGCGATCACTTTGACAAGAAACTCCTCCAGTTGACCTATCAACGGTTCCTGGAAAGTGAAGGCTTGGGCGTGGAGCGGGCTCCCATCAGTCCGGCGGCGAGGGATCGGTATCTCGCCGAGTGCGAACGGGCGAAGATCGCACTCTCGGGGAAGGATGACGACCGGGTCGATCTCGCGGATTTCATCCGGCTTGACGGCCGAATATACGACATTCAGCAGGCCGTATATCGCCCGGAGTTTGAGTCCGAGATCAACATTGACGTCCAGGACGCTATGGCCAAGGTGGACGCTGCAGTTGACGAAGCCCGGCTCACGGCCCGCGATATCGATATCGTTCTCCTGATCGGTGGCAGTTCGCTGATCCCGCTTGTGCGGCGCGAGATGGAGGAGCGATTCGGTGCGCGTATCGTGCCGATCAGGAACGCGGACACGATTATCGCCGAAGGCGCCGCCCTGATTGACTACCTTGGAATGCACCCGGTGATGGCGCGGTCGCTCGGGGTCCGGCTTTCAGATGGGGCGTTCTACGAGGTGTTTCGGGCAGGCACCTTGGCTATACCGGAGGTCTGCCGAAAGACCGTTAACTTCTTCTGCACCGACAACCGGGATGGCGAGGCGAAGCTCGTGCTTGTGGAGCATTTTGACGGGCGCGAGATGAATGAGCGGGTGCTTCCGCTGCCCGTGAGCGCGGAATTGCCGGCCCGCTACAACGACTGCGAACGCGTGACGGTGACGTTTAGTCTGGATGATGACCTTATTCTCCACGTTTTCGGAAAGGGCGCGACGCAATCCAATGAGACCAGCATGGAAGTCCATGACCTGCTGTTTGCGCTCGGAACGGAGGTCCGCCGGTGAAACGCTCGGATTTGCAGGTTGCCTCCAATCTCATGGTGGAAGACAGCGACCATCAAACCCATTACCGCTACATGCCCGGGGACCTCGTGGGGCATGTTTATCCGGAATTCGTCAACCCCGAGTCCATGCACCGCTGGCTCACCTCACAGCAAGAGAAGGAGTATTTGCAATATCTGCCGTGCCTTCTATGCGGTAGACCGTGCGCTGGTACCTGCGTACAGAGCAAGAACCGCGTCCGTCGTAAAAATATTCAGCTTATTATCAATGACTTGTAGACGGTTGTGATGTTTTGGGATTGAATTAGGCGGGATCATATGATACCGTATAGGTGGGTCGGATGAGTGCCGTCAGCGCCGCGGACTTGCGTAAGTGCTGGATTGCGAACGCTGAGAGTCTGCACCGGAAGGGCCACTTTGCGAACTACACGCCGAAGCAGCTCGCTGAGGTCCTCAAGAAGGGGTATCTTGGCCGATGGCCTCCCGACGACGCCATCAGGATCGCCATGCAGCAGGCCGAGCGGGGCTATTCCCACCGAACGCTGCAGTTTAACGACAACATGCGCGATCACGGGCTTGTCGGCGAAGAGGTCCGCGAGAAGTTGCCGAACATCCTCAAAGAGATTCCGCCGGAATCATACAAGCCTCCGAAGGAACTCAGCGAGCCGCCCGGCTATCCATTCCATTTTCGGTGCGGGACGCTCAGGTGCGAAGTGTACTTCAAATTTCAGATTTTCGGAACGACGAAGAAGCCGCAGGTCCTGTTCTGGTCGTGTCATCCCCCCGTCTACCGAAAGAAATGAGACGAACCATGAAGTGCTTCCAATGTGGAAAAGGCAAAATGACGAGCAAGGTTGCCGAGATGACCGCTCGGGTACGGGGAGAGGAGATTCCTGTCCGGGCGGAGGCGATGATGTGCAACCGTTGCGGATTCCAGGTACTGACAGATGAACAGTCGGATGCGTACACGGTTACGAGCGCGGATGCGTACCGCGAGAAGCACGGACTGCTGACTTCCAGGGAGTTGAAAGAAATCCGAAGCCGGCTTGGGATGAGCCAGCGGTCGTTCGCCAAGTTCCTCAGGGTTGGCGTCGCCAGTGTTAAGCGGTGGGAGGCTGGCCTCGTTCAGGACGAAGCCATGGACGAGTTGATCAAGGTGAAATCGGATCTGCCAACCGCTCGCGCCAATGTGCGGCAATTGGTGGGGCGGGGTCGGCCATCTCTTGTAGGGCGGCACGGCCACACAGGAGCGCCGAGACGAGTCTCGGCGCTGCAGCCATGAGTGGCTGCGCCACATCAACGCCGCAAGGCTTCCCACACGCCTTTCCATTTGCGCAGAATCAATTCCGCCAGGTTCAGTGCGACGGCCAGGGCCAGCAGTCCCGGCCATAATTCCATGGTCGCGCGAATGCTCCGGCCGCCGGCATCGAAGACCAGGCGCGGTGCGGGGTTGAAGCGGCCGCCGGTGGCGGCGGCCACCTGGCGTAACAACGCTTCGTTATTGCCGTATTCCCTCAACTCGTCTTCCTGGCGATAGAAACCCACCTCGGGAAAGGCTTGCGACTCGGCCAGCGGGCGCACCCGAAAGAGCCCCTGGTTCTGGCCGATGGCCAGGCGCCCGCGATAGTGGCCCGCAGCCACCTTGCCGACCTTCAGCGGCGCTTGGAAGCCGTTGGGTCCGAAAACGAAGATGTCGGGGAGCGGGGCGCGCTGCGGGAGCGAAAAATGATAGTCCACCACCAGCTCGTTTGAGGCGCGGTCGAAATCGGCGGCGGTTTCGGTTTGGGAAGCGTGTGGCAGAATGTCGCGGAAGATGTTGGCCCACAACCGGTCGAAGCCCGGCCAGGTCACCCAGTTCACGGCCCAACGGTTCTTGGCGTCGGAAGTGAATACGGCGGCCCGGCCCAGGCCATATTGCCAGCGCACCAGGAGCGGGTCGTCGCCGCCGGCGGTCAAGATGGTGTCCGACGCCGGACGCGGCAGAAACCGCACGTATCCGCGCAGCGCGGGCGCATTCTCTATGCCAACTCCATCGAGGATTTCGGCCTGCTTCACGATTCTCGGCGTGAACTGTTTCTCCACCGCGGTGAGGCCGGTGTGCTCCTCCACGTCGCGCAGCAGAATCTGCTCCAGGCCGGAAGGGTCGTTCAGGAAGTACGATTTGCCATCGGCGCTGGAGGCCACCTTTTCCAGAAACGCGCGGTTCACGTCCTGCCCCAGGCCGACGGTGGAAATGGTGACGTGGTTGGCGAGCGCTTGCCGGGTGAGTTGGAAGCTGTCGCCTTCCTCGGAAATGCCGTCGGTAAGGAGCACGATGTGCTTGTAAACGGCGGGCTGCGGGAGAATGCGCCGGTAAGCCTCGGTGAGCGCGGGCGCGATCTGGGTGCCACCGTCGGCGACGATGCCGGAGATCAGGCGCTCAATGTAGGCGCGGTCTTCGGCCTTGCGAATGGGCACAGCCCACTGGAACGAATTGTCGAAGATGAGCACGCCCACCGAATCGATGGGCCGCAGGTTCTCGACCACTCCGATGGCGGCCAGCCGCGCCAGCTCGATCTTGCGGCCTTCCATGGAAGACGATTTATCGATGACCAGGACCACGGCGGTGCCTTGGGGCGAACGCGGCGGCGCGAGCTTGGCAGGGAGCGCGCGTTCCAACGGGTCCTCTTCCTTTTTCTCTACGTAGACGTTGCGCTCGCCGGCGATCCACAGCAGGCCCCCGCCCTGCTTTAGGAAATTTTCGAGCGCGGCCTTGCGAGCGGCGGGAATGGCTCCCATATCCCAGTTATTGATAACCACGAGCTGGTAATTGTCGAGCTTCTCCGGGACACCTCCGGGTGCTGGCTGGACTTCGAACTGGTTGGCCTCGAGTGTGCGCAGCAAGTGCTGCTCGCTGGCTGCGGGGTCGCGCGAAACCAGCAGGAGGCGAGGACGCCGCAGCGTGACGGCGTCCTCGAAGCGCGTTTCGCCGAGATCGCCGGCGGAGATCTTCCCGGCCAGCGCAACGGCGCCCACCGCGTTGACGCTGGCGTTCAGCCGCAGCCGGTTGGGGCCGGGCACAAGGTCCAACTGGCTCGAGCCGATGGATTTGCCCTCGGCCGCTATCTCGACGGTGGCGCGCCGCGGGGCACCCGCCAGGTCCGGCGATTCCAGCGTCACGTCAATGGGGAAGCGCTCGCCGCTGAAGACCTGGCGCGGAATGGCGATGGAGTCGAGCCGCAGCCCGGGCTTGGGACGGCCGGCCAGCGGTATGGTATCGATGGGAACGCCAAGCTGCTGCGCCTGCCAGATGGCGCGCGGCACGCTGCCCAGGTTCTCATTTCCGTCGGAGATCAGCAGGAGGCGCGGCAGCATGCCCGCGGGCAGCGCGGCGGCGCCGTCGCGGATGGCGGATTCGAGGTCGGTGGCGCGCCCCGCGGCGCCGTCGGTGCGTCGCAGTCGCCAACCGTCCGTGGAATGTTCCTCGGGGGCGGCGTTGCGTGTGGAGCGGGCGAAGGGAATGACACGGGTCCAGTGGCGGCCACGCTCGCGCTCTACCTGGGTGGCGAGCGCCGATTCCCTCTGGAGGTCCTCCGCGGACACGCTGGCCGACGTGTCCGCCAACACGGCCACGGCGACTTTGGTCTGGTGGACGGCAATACGCGGCCCGGCCAGCGCCAGCAGGATGGCAGCCAGCGTACCAGCTTTGAGCAGCAGGCCGGAACGGCGCCGGAACCTTCCGTAGAGCAGCCATTCGAAAAGCAGCCCCAAGCCGCCGGCGATGGCCAGCCACGGCCACAAATCGCTCGACCCCGCCGGAACCGGCGGCCAACGCGGAATGCCACGGCGCGCGCCGGCGGGCGGCTCCCACTTGCCGTCCCAGAGCTGCGGAACGCTGCCTCCGGCGATTTCCGCCTGGCGGAAGATTTCCGGCGACACCCAGCGCAGCAGGTTGGCGAACAGCAGCGGTGTGGACAGCTCGTAGCGCATGCCGGAAAGCGCGGGATGAAAGCCAAAAACCGCCATCTTAGGCTTGCCGGGCCGCGCCACAATCACCGGTCCGGCGGCCACTTCGCCGATGCGCAAGTCCGCGGGCGCAGTTTCGAAAACCGAGGCCTTCTCCAGCTTGAAATCCTTGGCGCGCAGCCCGGCGGCTAGGGGATTGCCGGTATCCCAGCGCTCGAACGGCGCTTGTTCCACGGTGGAGCGGATCAGTACCGGCGATCCCTGCGCCGGAGGGTCGATCCAGATGGAATCGGCGGCCGGACGCTGGGGCGGAATGAAGTGGTCGAGGATCACCAGGCCCCGATCGTCGGCGCGGTATTCCTCCGGCTGGCGATAGACCGCGGCAACCCCCGGCGTGGCCGAGAGAACGGGCCGCAACAAATCGGGATCGTTGGAGTAGACGGTCACGGGAAGCGTGGTGAGCGGCGGCAGATCGAGGGACGCGCGGTCGTCGGCGGAGAAGGCGTCGTGGGGCGAGAGGCTCACGCCCAGAATTCCTGCGGCGGCAGTGCGGTATTCAAAGCTGGCGTCCGCATCGGTCCCGGGTGGCAGCAGGAGGTGGCGCGAGCCAGCCGCCACCCTGCCGGCTTCACCCGGCAGGCCAAAGTCGAGCGACAGCGTCACGGTGCGGGCCGCTGTTCCGTAATTGCGCGCGGAGACGTAGATCTCCCACAGGCCGGGGTCGGTGGCGGAGCGCCGCGCGCCCACCTTGCGCAGGCCGCAGTTCTCGATGGCATCCGGCACAAAGAGTACGCGAAGGTTGGGGGGCGGCGGCGGGGTAGCGCCGGGATCGCGCCCGGCCGTGCGCCCGGTCCCGACAACCGCGATCTCTCCCGCTCGGCGGCCTTCCTGCGATTGGATGTGGCTCGCGAACGCCAGCGCCTGATCCAGGTTCAGGGCGGTGGCACCGGGCTGGGAAGCCGCTATGGCCGCTTCCAGCTTGCCGCGGTCCGGCTCGAAGGCCGTGGCCGGAGTGGCCAAGGCGTCGGCGCGCACCAGCATGACGCGGTCGCGCGCGGGAAGAGCGCGAAGATACTGGCGGGCACGGTCGCGGGCGAGGTCCATGAGGGAGCGATTGCCGGAGCGCGCCGCCATCCAGGCCGAGGTTTCGAGGATGATCACGTGGTCCCGTCCGGCCAGCGCGGGCGCCCCCCAGCGCAACTGCGCCATGGCCAGCAGCAGCAGCGCCATGCTGGCCAGTTGCAGAATCAACGACCACGGCTGGTGGATGCGACGCCGCCGCGCGGCCACCGCGGGTCGCCCGGCCGCCACCCAGAAGCGCAGCGTGGAAACCACCTGGCGGCGGCGCGGCCGGTCAAACAGATAAAGCGCCACGGCGATGGCGGAAACGGAGCCGAAGATGGCCAGAAACTGCGCCAGGGAAAGATTCAGCAGGTACATGCCCGGCCCCAGCTCATGCTACGCCCCGCACGCGGATCAGCTCCCCGAAGAGCACGCTCTCGAGCGATTGCGAGGTGGCAATGCCGGCGTAGCGCCCGCCGCTGCGCATCGCCACGGTCTCGATTCCGGAGCAATACTCGTCGAAGGCGCGGGTGTATCGCGCGCGCGCGGCGTCGTCGAAATCCAGCTCGAGGGCGGCCCCGGTTTCGGCGTCGCGCAACTCCAGTTCGCCGGTCCATGGAGGCGTGGGGTCTTCCTCGGCCCAGATCTGGAGCAGCATCAGCTCGTGACCGAAATCGGCCAGGTACTGGAGTGCCCGCTCGCAGCCATTGTCATCCAGAAAATCCGAAATGACGATGACCAGCCCGCGTTGCGAGTAAGCGCCGATGAAGTCGCGGACCACCGCCAGATAGCCGGTGGGGCCGCCCGGCTCGATGGAGGCCAGGCCGTCCATCACGCCCGGGAAGCGGTGCCGCCCGCCGGTCGAAAAAATGCGCCGCGCCAGGCGGTTGGAGAAGCCGTGGATGGCGATCGAATCGAGCCGCACCAGCCCGACGTAGCACAACGCGGCCGCCAGTTTCCGCGCGTAATCGAATTTCCGCCCGCCGTGCGCCGTCATGGAACCGCTTGAATCCAGCAGCAGGCGGACGGGCACGCGCGGCTCAACCTGGAACATCTTGAGGAAGAGCTTTTCCAGGCGCAGGTAGGCGCGCCAGTTGACGGCGCGCAGGTCGTCGCCGTGATGAAAGGTGCGGTGGTCGAGGAACTCCTGCCCGGCGCCCGCGAAGCGCGACGAATTATGGCCGCCCACCAGTCCGGCAAACGATTTCTGCCAGTGGATGGTGAGGCGTTCGAGCTTTTCCAGGAACTCGCGCTCCAGCAACGGGGGCAATGCCATGCGATACCTACGCCACGGAAGCCCGGGCGGTTACTCCCTCGATGATGGCGCCAAGGATGGTTTCCGGCGTCTGGCCGTCGGCGTGAGCGTCGAAGTTCAGGATGATGCGATGGCGCAACACCGCCGGGGCGACGTGCCGTACATCGTCGATCGCCAGGTGGAAGCGGCCGCGCATCAGCGCCAGCACCCGCCCGCATTCCACCACCCCCTGGGCGCCGCGCGGCGAACTGCCGTAGCGGATATACTTCCTGGCCAGCTCGTGCGCCTCCTTCTGCTCGGGCTGCGTGGCCATCACCAGCCTGACGGCGTACTCTCGCACGTGTGGCGCCACCAGCACTTCGCGGCAAACCGAGCGGACTTCCAAAATAGCTTCCCGGTCCATCACGGCAACCGGAACCTGCTCTTCCTTTTGGATGGTGCGCTCGATGATACGATGCAACTCCTCGCGGCTCGGATAGGTCACCAGGATCTTCATGAGAAAGCGGTCGAGCTGCGCTTCGGGCAGCGGGTAGGTGCCCTCCATCTCGATAGGGTTCTGCGTGGCCATCACCAGGAAGGGGCGGTCCAACTCGTGGGTGGCGGTGCCGCTGGTGACGGTGCGCTCCTGCATGGCTTCGAGCAGCGCCGACTGCGTTTTGGGCGTAGCGCGATTGATCTCGTCAGCCAAGACCAGGTTGGCGAAGATCGGGCCAGGCTGGAAGCGCAGCGACTTGGCGCCCCGATCGCCGGTTTCGATCATCATGCTGCCCACAATATCGGCCGGCATCAGGTCCGGCGTGAACTGGATGCGGGAGTATTTCAGTTGCAGCGCCCGCGCCAGAGTGCGGAGCAGGGTGGTCTTGCCCAGCCCGGGAACGCCTTCCAGAAGCACGTGCCCCGCGGCCAGCAGGCAAATCAGCACGCCTTCCACGACATCGTCCTGCCCCACGATGACTTTGGCGATCTCCCGGCGGACCGCGTCGAGCCGGTCGACGGCGAGTTGGAGTGCCGCTTCGGGTCCCACGTTTCTCATTGTAGAGCACGCCCGGCGGCACATCCCGGTGGCGGAGCAACACAAGCAGAGCGGCGAGCTTGGGGTGGGGTGGGCTGGGCTTACGCTTCGGTGTGAACGCCGGCCTGTTCGCCCATCTTCCGGGCCAGCACGCTCAGAACCGACGCCATTTCGTAAAGCGCCTGCCGGGCCTGCCGCGGCGCGGCAATCCTGGTCAGGCTATACCACCACTGCATCACTTTGTAATCCAGCACCAGGAGATGGTCTTCAAAGGATTCCAGACTGAGGCCGGCGGCGTGTCGCAGCAAATAGATGAGAATTTCGTAGTCGCGTTGCAACGAAAGGTGTAGCGGATCCAGTACCTCGGAGGTTTGAAGCCGAGCCTGCACCTCCGCGAAGCAAAACTTGATGTCCGGCACGGCAGACGCCGAAGCCGCCCGCTCCGCCTGAGAGCGCAACAACAGAATGCAGCTATAGCGGAACCAATACGCCAAAAGGAGTACTGAACACCCGATTATCAAAAAACTCGCAATCATGTCAATCCTGCAATATTAACGTTGGTTAGGGTACTAGTTCAGCCATAACCAGTCTAACATCGTGATTTGCGGGAAGCAAGACTTTTCTCCCACGAAGTGGGTTTACTTCTTGCCTGATGTGGGGTGTATATACCCTCAAATGGGGGGGGGTATAGTCTGCCCACGTTGACCGCCACCCACGACCCTGTCCCGTGGGCCAGCATCGACGACGCTTCCCCGTTTTGCGGCTAACGCCGGCGGCGGAGCCGCCTGATCTCTTCCAGCCTCTCCCCGATGCGCTTCTCCAGGCCACGGTCGGTGGGGAAATAATAGTGCCGTCCGGCCAGAGATGGCGGCAGGCATTCCATATCGACGATGGCGTCCTCAAACTGGTGCGCGTGCTGATAGCCTTGGCCGTAGCCCCACTCTTTCATGTGGCGCGTCACGGGGTTGCGAAGGTTCATGGGGACCGGCTCAGCAATGGTCTGCTCGACATCCTCATGCACGGCGTTCATGGCGCGATAGGCGGAGTCGGATTTCGGCGCCACGCATAGGTAGATGGCCGCCTGCGCCAGCGCCAGGTCGCCTTCGGGAATCCCGAGAAAGTGCACCGCCTGCATGGCCGCCACGGCCTGCTCCAAAGCGCGCGGGTCGGCCAGGCTGATGTCTTCAATGGCCATGCGGATCAGGCGGCGCGCGATGTACAGGCGGTCCTCGCCGCCTTCGAGCATGCGGGTGAGCCAGTACAGGGCGGCGTCCACGTCGCTGGACCGCACCGACTTGTGCAGCGCGGAAATCACGTTGTAGTGCTCTTCGCCGCCCTTGTCGTAGAGCAGCGTCTTGCGGTTCATGGCGTCCTGGACGGCGGAGGGGGTCAGCTCGCTTCCGGGCCCAGAGGGCGCCGAGGCCGCGGCCGCTTCCAGGGTGTTGTATGCCTGGCGGGCGTCGCCGTTCGAGTAGATGGCGATCTGCTCGAGCAGTTCCTCGGGCGCGTGGAGGCCCACCACCGGCAGCGCGCGTTTGAGCAGGGTCACGATTTCCGGCACAGTGAGTCCGCGGAGCGCGTAGACGCGGGAGCGGGAGAGCAGCGCCGAGATCACTTCAAAGGAAGGGTTCTCGGTGGTGGCTCCGATGAGGATAATGTCGCCGCGCTCGACGTAGGGCAGGAAGGCGTCCTGCTGCGCCTTGTTGAACCGATGGATCTCATCGATGAACAGGATGGTGCGGCGGCCCATGCGCCGCAGCCGCTCGGCGTCTACCATCACGGCCTTGATTTCCTTGATGCCGCTCAGGACGGCGCTGAACGGAATGAACTCGCAGCGCGTGATGCGGGCGATAAGCTTGGCCAGCGTCGTCTTGCCCGTGCCGGGCGGTCCCCAGAGGATGATCGAGGCGAGCTCATCGCGCTCGATCTGGCGGCGCAGAGGCTTGTCCGGCCCGAGAATGTGCTCCTGCCCAATGAAGTCCTCGAGCCGCTCCGGACGCATCCGCTCAGCCAGGGGGCGCTGGCCGTGCGTTTCAGGGGTGCCCGGGGTGCCCTCTGGGCCGCCCGGGGATGTGGAATCGAACAGGCTCACGGCTGCAACGCTCTCTGCCGCCGCGCTTCGTACAGCAGGATGCCGGCGGCCACCGCGGCGTTCAGCGATTCCACCCCCACCGTGGGGATCGAGATATCGAGCGCGGCCGAGCGCAGCTCCGCGCCGACGCCGCGCGCCTCGTTGCCGATGACCAGGCCGCATCGTCCGGAGAGATCGGCATCCGCCAGCGAGCGCACCGCGGCGCCGGCGCGCGCCGGAACCCCGGCGTACAATTCCACCTTGTTCTGGCGGAGAGCCGCGCGCGCCAAGGCGGCGTCCACGCCGTAGAGAAACGGGATGCGGAACAGCGAGCCGGCGGAAGCGCGGAGTGTCTTAGGATTATACGGGCTTACAGTGCCTTTGAGAAACAGCAGGCCGGTAGCGCCGAAGGCCTCGGCGGCGCGCGCGATGGCGCCGGCGTTACCGGGGTCCTGCAATCCATCGAGCACCACCACCAGCGGGCAGCCGCGGAACAACTGTTCGAGCTTCCACACCGGCGGTTTGACCAGGGCCATCACCCCCTGGCTGGTTTCGGTTCCGGACACGCTCTGGAGCAGCGCGTCCGGCAAGACCACCACCTTGACGCCCGCCAGCCGCCGGACGTGCGCCTCGGCGGCCGAGCGCACGGATTCAGCGGCCAGCACGGTCTTCACTTCGCAATCGCTGCGCAGCGCCTCTTCCAGCAGGTGAAAGGTCTCCGCCACGCACCAACCCTGTTCGGTGAGCGCGCCGCGCGCGATGGCGCGCCGCACGTCCTTGAGCAGCGGGTTGGCGGCGCTCGTAATCGTCTCAGCCTTCGCCATCTGATTACAATAAGGTTTCCGAATGTTCAGAATACCGCACCTAAAGCGGGCTGTATGGGGCGCCGTGGCGGCGGCACTGGGGGGACTGGTGGTCTCCGTCGGTTACCTTTCAGTGCGCATCGGGCAGCAATCCACGCGCGAGGAAGCGCAACCGGCGGATGTGATCCTGGTGCTGGGCGCGGCCGAGTATCGGGGGCGGCCTTCACAAGTATTTCGCGCGCGGCTGGACCACGCGCTGGAACTGTACAACCGCAAGCTGGCGCCCCAGATCATGACCACGGGCGGCGCGGGCGGCGAGCCGGTGTTCACCGAAGGCGGCGTGGGCCGCTCCTACCTGATCGGCCGCGGCGTGCCTCCCGAGGCCATCATTGTGGAAACCGAGGGCGAGAGCACGGTGCATTCCACCACCCTGGCGGGCGAAATCATGCGCCGCATGGGCCTCAATTCCGCCATCGTGGTGAGCGACGGGTACCACATTTATCGCGTCAAGAAGATGCTCGAATCCCGCGGCATAAAGGTGTACGGCTCGCCGCGCAAAGAGCACAACCCGGACCCGCTGCGCGAACGCTGGAATTACCTCAAGCAGGCGGTGGGATATCTGCTCTGGCGCGTGGGCGTGGGGGTGTAGCCTGAACTGTGAAGCCATGAGAACACTGTTTCAGGACGTGCGCTACGGCCTTCGGGTGCTGGCCAGGAATCCAGGCTTCGCGGCGGTGGCGGTGCTCACGCTGGCGCTGGGTATCGGCGCCAATGCCGCAATTTTCAGCCTGGTCGATGCCGTGATTCTTCGCCCGTTGCCTTATCCGGAACCGGAGCAGCTCGTGGGGCTCGGGCAGTGGCGCGATCAGAAGGGCGAGGGCTACATTCAGGCGGGTGTCTCGGCCCCCAACATCGCGGATATCGCCAAGACCGGGGTCTTCCAATATGTCGCCTACTTTCGATGGTCGGTGTTCAACATTACGGAAGGGAACCGGCCGGAGAGCGTGGATTGCATCCAGGCTTCCGCCGAGCTGCTGCCGATGTTTGGCGTTCCGCCGCTCCTGGGGCGTTTCTTGATCCCGGAAGAGATGGAGCCGGGCCACAGCCAGGTGGCCGTCATCGGCCATCGTCTCTGGCAGATGCGTTATGGCTCCGACCCCTCCATTCTGGGCAAGACGATTGACCTCGCCCAGAAGCGCTACACCATCGTGGGCGTGATGCCAGCCTCGTTCCGTTTCACCTGGGACCAGGAAATGGACGTTTTCGTTCCGCTCGTGCTCACGCCCGAGGAGCGCAGCGAAACCGGGCGCGGCACTTCCCGGGACCTGCAAACGCAGGCGCGGCTCAAGGCCGGCTGGAGCATCCCTCAGGCACAGGCCGCCATGAACGTTTTGGCCGGCGACCTGGCCCGGGAATATCCCGCGGCCGACCAGGGTTGGGGCATCAAAGTGGAGCCTTTACACGCCGCCTATCATCGTCATATGCAGACGCCGCTGTTGATTATGTTGGGCGCCGTCATGTTCGTGCTGCTGATCGCCTGCGTCAATGTGGCCAACCTGCTCCTGGCGCGCGCGACCGGACGGAAGCGCGAGGTCGCCATCCGCGTCGCCATGGGCGCCACTCGCCGGCGGCTGATCGCGCAGTTGCTCACCGAAAGCCTGTTGCTTGCCGTGGGCGGCGGAGCGCTGGGACTCCTGCTGGCCGGCGCGGGAGATCGCCTGCTCACGCTGGCCATGGCTCGCTACCATCTCAGTCTCCCCAACGCCAGGGTCGTCGATATCGATTGGCGCGTGCTGCTGTTCAGCCTGGCGATCACCATGGCGACGGGAGCGATCTTCGGCCTGGCGCCGTCCTGGGCGGCGGCCAAGACGGGACTGAGCGAGTCGCTGAAGGAAAGCGGGTTGAGTACCACCGCCGAGTCGGGCCGCCGGCGGCTGCGCAACGCGCTGGTGGTTTGTGAGATGGCGTTGGCGCTGGTTTTGTTGACCGGCGCGGGCCTGCTGGTGCGGACTTTCGTCGAGCTGGTCAACGTAGACCTCGGCATCGACCCCACCAACGCCGTTACCATGAGGCTCCGTCTGCCCAATTACAAGTACGCGTCCGTGTCGCAACAGGCGGTCTTCTACCAGGAACTGATGCGGAAGATCGAGAACCTACCCGGCGTGAAAGCCGCGGGCGCCGAAGGCGGCGGTGGCAACGTTTTTCTCCAGCCGCAAGGCCAGCCCCCGGCGGCGCCCGGACAGGAACCGACGGCGAGCTACAGAATCGCGACGCCCGGCTTTCTGAAGGCCATGGGAACGCCCCTGGTAGCGGGACGCGAGTTCACGGAAAGAGACAACCAGGGCGCGACGCCGGTTGCCATCATCAGCGAAACCGTGGCACGCCGTTACTGGCCGCACTCCAGCCCGCTGGGGAGCCATCTCACCGTCCTGGCCCGCGTCTACTCCGGAAAGAACTCCGGTTCCTCCCAGCCTCTCGAGATCGTGGGCGTGGTAAAGGACGTGCGAAGCGGCGACCTCTGGCGGCCGGAAGCCGCCGTGTACGTGCCGTTCCCACAGAACCCGGTGGCATCGGTGTTCCTGGCTGTGCGGACTGCCGTGCCCCCCCTGAGCGTGGTGCCGGCCCTGCGCGATGCCGTGCTGTCTCTCGACAAGGAACAGCCCGTGAACCAGGTCCGGTCCCTGAGCGACATTGTGTCGGAAACTTACGGCGCGATTCGCTTCCCGATGACCCTGCTGTGGATCTTCTCGGCCCTGGCCCTGGTGCTTTCGGCCGTGGGAATCTTCGGTGTGATGTCCTACACGGTGAGCCGGCGCACAAAGGAAATGGCCATCCGCATAGCCCTGGGAGCGAGCCGCCGCGAGGTGCTGCGCCTGGTGCTGCGGGAAGGGCTTGGGGTAACGCTGTTCGGAGTGGCGCTGGGTTTGGCGGGCGCGCTGGTTCTGAGCCGCGTTATGGCGGGCTACGTCTATGGCATCACGCCGACCGACCCGCTCACCTTCACGCTGGCGTCTCTCATGTTGACGGCCGTAGCCTTGCTGGCAAGCTATATTCCCGCGCGGCGGGCGGCGAGAGTCGATCCGATGATGGCGTTACGCTACGAGTAGACGCATTTTCGCCGAGGAATTCCTCGCTACGGATAAATGCGTCTGTCCCCTTTTGCTGGCGGGGCCGGCAACGGGTAAAGCTGCGTCTTCCAAACCGTCTTGAAACCCGGCGGCAGAGAAAAACTGGAACCGCGGACGAAAAACGTTCCCACGCCGGGCACTTCGCGCGTCCAGATCCGCTGGCGGTACACGTTGTCCCACGTCACGCCGGCGGGCAGGGACCCGCCCCGCTCTACGCGCGTGGTATTGCTGAGCGCCATGTCGGCGCCTTCGCGGCGGTCGACATCCTGGAGGTCCGCGTAGAAGCGCAGGTTTCCGCCGGGCGTTTCGAGGCGTGTGAATTCCAACGCCACGATGAAGTAATCGCCGGCGTCGGAATAGCGCTCCAGGCGGCGGATGCGGCCTTCGACCAGCGCGCCCTCGGGAACCAGAACCTTCCCCTTTTGCGTTACGCCGCCCGCCACCTTCCCTTGGATGAGCGATCCGACGGCGGCGCGATCGTCAAGGGGAGTACTCAAGGCGACGGCGATGCGGAGCTCCGGCGGCAGCGCGGCTTCCGCCGCGGCCGGCTGGGGCGGCGTTGCGGCCGGGCCTGCGGCAGGCGCAGCATCGCGGGCCGCGCCGAAAACCAGCGTGCTTTCGGCCTGGAATCCCTGGCAATGAGTGAATTCGATGAGGTTGCGGTTCTCCTCGCCATCCACGCCGATGGTCCGCACATCGGCGGTCTGCGGCAGCAGGACGCCGCTCTCGCCGATGCGCACGCGATTGTAGTAGACGGTGTTGGAGATATCGGCGAAGAGCAGCTCGAACGGAATCTCCTCGGCGTGAAACTCCAGCCGGTGAAGATCGTAAGTTTCAGGATCGGCCCAGAAGGAGCCGCGCATGGCCACCACGCCGGAAGCGCCCGCATGCTGGACCGTATAACCGCTCGCCATGCGCGATATGTTGAAATCGTAGCGGGCTTCGCGACGCCCGGTGGGGGACTCCTCGCCTTTGTACTTGATGATGGATTGGTTGTTAACGAAGATGGCTCTGAGGTGCAGCGCGAAGAGGCCATTGCTCATCATGCCGCTGGTCAGGAAGGCGAACGGGCTGGCTTCCCAACGCGTATCGCCGGGAAAAGCGAACAGCTCTTTGCCGCCGCTGAACAAAATTTGCAGAACCGCGCGGTCCAAGGGCTTGAGCTCTTTACCGGCGGGCTTCCGGAAGCGGGCCACGGTTTCGACACACGTGCAGTCCGGGAGCCGTTCGACTGTTTCCCGCACGCGGTCGCGGATGCGCGCCAGTGTGAGGACCTCCGGCGGGAGGTCCTGTGCGGGCAGAGAGAAGACGGCAAGGAAGAGGAGAGAAAGCGGCCGGCGCATACAGCCCGCACTCATGCTACCACGTCCAACACCTACCGCCGTCTCAATTCCTGGCGCACCCGGGCCACCACCTTGGGTATAGCCGCGGCGACCTCGGTGGAAAGTTGCGTCCCCACTCTGGCTGAATCGACGGCCACCAGAATCCAGGTGAACTCCGTGTCGCGAAGCGTGGGGGTCACCTGGCGGAGCAGGGCAAGCATGGTGGGGGCCGAGAGGTGATGCGCGTGCTGCTGCCCGTCGAGAGGCGGGGATTCGCGCAGCACGGAAATGCTTCCGGGGACCTCGCCTTCAACCGCGTCGATGAGCAACACGCGGCGGCGGCCCTCCATCCGGTTGGCGCAGCTCAGCACGTCGGTATCGGCGGTAATCACATCCACCTGGTGGGCCAACCTGCGGTCGTTGGCGAGAACTTCGGCGGCGGCGGTGCCGGCCCCGTCATCCCCCATCAGCGGATTGCCGAGGCCGATCACCAGGTCCGGCTTCATTTCCGTATCAAGTGCACGGAGCAGGAAATGCAAGGGTCATACGCGCGCGCAATCATCTGAAGCTTCTTCTTGAGCGTCGCTTCGTCGCGCTCCGCGCTTTGTTCGACGGTCTTGCGGAGGTGCTGCTCCAGGCTAGCGGCGTTCATGGCGGTAGGCGTGATCACGTCCGCCGATACGACGCAGCCTTGCTCGTCATAGGTGTAGCTGTGGACCAGCAGCCCGCGCGGGGCTTCCGTAATGCCCACCCCGGTTCCGGCGCGGGGAGTTACGGGGACGCATCCTTCGTCCTTGACGCCATCATGGATCAGCCGCTCCACCATGTCGAGGGCCAGCCCCAAGTCGTTGACCAATTCCACGGCCTGGGCCTTGTTGTTATCCATGGGATTGTCCGAGGGGATGGAGAGCTTCAGCCGTCCGGCGGCCGTGGCGGAACCTTCCGTGAGCCGGCGCGGGTTCACCGTCAGGCGCGCCAGCGAACCCACCATAAACGGGTTGCCGTTGAACGTGCTGTGCTTGGCGTGGGAATACGGGATGGGCTTCTCGTTGGTCAGAGAACGGTAGTCGGCCGCGGGGACGGTGGCCCGGTCCCCGTTGGAGACGATCATCAGTTCGGCGCCGGCATAGTAACGGTCGGAGTCGGGAGAGTGCAGCGCGGCGTACGCCGTAGGGGTGTGGCAGAAGCCGGCGTCCGGCAGGGAGGCGATGAGATCGAGCATGGCTTCAGCGTCCGGAATGGCTTCGATGAGGGCGCCGCGGATGGCGATCAACTGGTCGGCGCTGGGGACCCTGCCGAACCCGCCGGGCACCGCGTTGACAGGGTGGATGGCCCGCCCGCCGATGGTCTCCTGAATCAGGTTACCCAGCCTCTTGAGCCGCAGCCCCAGCATGACGGCGGCGGGATGCTCGGCAGCCACGGCAATGGCGCTGGGGCGGTCGAGGTAGTCCGGCACGGCCAGGAAAAACAGGTGCAGGGAGTGACTTTGAATGCTCTCGCCGCGCAAAAGCAGTTCGCGAAGCAGATCCGTCTGAGGGCTCACCTGGACGCCCAGGGCGTCCTCCGTGGCCTTGAGGGAGGTGAGGCAATGCGCCGGCGAGCAGATGGAGCAGATGCGCGAAAGGATGGGCGCAATTTCGTCGTAGCGGCGCCCACGCACCAGGCCCTCCAGCAGGCGCGCGCCTTCGAACACGTCGAAGCGCACGTTCTGGACGGCGTCGCCTTCCAGTTCCACGGTGATGCCCCCGTGTCCTTCCACGCGGGCTAAGTGGTCGATGACGATGGTGCTCATTGGCCGTCTCCTATGGGCGCGAAGGTGCGCAGCTTGTCTTCCACCTGGCGGCGCCCGACGCCCTTCTTTTCCAGCATTTCGAGCATGGAGTTGGGATTGCCGTCGTCGAGCGGCCCGCGGCAGCCGATACACGCGATGCGGAGTTCGGGGCAGCGCGCGTGGCAGCCGGCCACGGTGAGCGGGCCGCAGCAGACTTCGCCGCGCTCGATCAGCAGGCAGTTGTTCTCGCGCATCTTGCATTCCGTGCACACAGCGTAATCGGGGTAAACCGGCAGATCGCCGTTCAGCAGCCCCGCGATGGCGGCCAGAAACTGGTCCTTTTCAATGGGGCAGCCGGTGATGCGCAGGTCCACCTTCACCAGCTCATGTAGCGCGCGGGCTGCCATGGAATCGTACCGATGGCCGGTCTCCCCGTAAATCTCCTCGAGCAGCCGGGCGCGGTCGGCGGCGCGATCGAGCGCGGCCACGCCGCCCCACACGGCGCAGGTCCCCAGGGCCACCAGCAGCCCGGAACGCTGGCGAATGGCCCGCAGAGTCTCGGCGTCGCGGTTCGTGAGCACCGCGCCCTCCACCAGGGCCACGTCCAGCGTGCAGCCGGTGTCGTTTCCCGAAGAGCCCATCAGGAAATCCCGGATGTCGATAAAAGAGACCAGATCCAGAAGCTGATCTTCGCAATTGAGGATGGCGAGCTGATCGCCCGCGCACCCGGTGAGGCCGAAGATTCCAACCGTCGGTTTGCCCATCCGCTTCGCTCCTTTCAAATCATCTCGGGCAGGTTGATGGCGTCCCAGTAAGTGAAGATGGGACCGTGCAGGCAGGTGTACTTGTATCCGATGCTGCAATGCCCGCATTTGCCGACTCCGCATTTCATGCGCCGCTCCAGCGACATGAGAATCCGGTTCTTGGGGAAGCCGAGGTTCAGCAGGCGCTGGAGGATGAATTTGTAGACCACCGGCGGGCCGCAGACCGCGGCGTAGGTCCGCGCCGGATCGATCTTGGCGTAATCGAACATGGTCGGCAGCAGGCCGATGTGGTTCTTCCACGTGCCCGAGGGATCCGCGTCGACGGTGAGGAGGCAGTTGATATCGGCGCGGTCCACCAGGCCCACCAGTTCCTCGCGAAAGAGCATGTCCTCGGGCCGCTTGCTGCCGTACATGAGGGTGAGGCTGTTGAACTGTTCGCGGTGGTCGAGGGCGTACCAGAGCAGCGAGCGGAGAGGCGCCATGCCCAGGCCGCCGGCGGCCAGCAGCAGATCGTGGCCGGCGATCTCCTCCATGGGATATCCGTTGCCGTAAGGCCCGCGGACGCCCACCACGTCGTTGGTCCGCATGCGGTAGAGCGCGCTGGTGACCCGGCCCACGCGGCGCACGCAAAGCTCCAAAACCTCGGGCCGTGTGGGCGAAGAGGAAATGGAGATAGGCATTTCGCCGGTGCCGGGAACGCTCAGCATCACGAACTGGCCCGGCTGATGGCGGAAGGTATGAACCAGGTGCTCCTCCAGAAAGCGCAGGGTGAAGACCTGGGTATTCTCGACCAACTTCTCGATGCGCACGATACGGGCCGGGTGCGGCTGGTACGGGTTGTCGCTCAAGACGGGATCCGAGGCAGTGACTTCATCAACTAGCAGCATGTTCCACCCTCCGCAGGCTCTCGAGCACCTGCACGACGTCGATGTTCACGGGGCAGGCGGAAATGCACCGCCCGCAACCGACGCAGCTCGGCCGGCCGTATTCGGCCACAAAACCGCGCTGCTTGTGATAGAAACGGAATTTGACACGGCTGGCACGCGAACGGCGGAAGTTTTCGCCGCTGGCGATCTGGGCGTGGCTGACGAAGAGGCACGAGTCCCAGGAGCGGGTGCGGGTGCCGGCGCGCGAGCCAAGTTCGACATCATCCACCACGTCGTAGCAGTAGCAGGTGGGGCAGACCATGCTGCAACTGCCGCAGGAAAGGCACTGCTTTCCCAGCTCGTCCCAGACCTCGCTTTGATACTCCATCTCGAAGATCTCAGGCAGGTCGCGGATTTCGACTTCGAGCTGGAAGGCGCGGCGCTTTTCCAGCGAGCGGCGCTTGTATTCGGCGATATCGGCCTCCCCCACCGCTTCGAAGAGGCGGCCGGTGGCGAGCACCATGTCGTCGCCGAAGGAGGTGCCGACCAGCACCTGGTAGTAGTCGCCGGTATCGTAGAAGAACAGGTCGAAGCCGTGGTCCACGAAATCGGCGCGCATGGAACGGCAGAAGCATTGCTTGTCGGGGACGCAATCGATGCCGATGATGGCAATGTTCTTGCGGCGCGCCTGGTAGTAGGGATCGTGGTACTTGCCGGTGTAGACGCGGTCCTGGATGTTCAACTTGCCGGTGTAGACACGGTCCAGGATGTTCAAAGCGTAGATGTCGCAGGCGTGCACGCCGAACAGGACGATGCGCTTGTCCAGGCCCTCGGTGGAAGGGACGAAACCCTCCCCGGGGCGGTAGCGGAACATGGCCTCGCGCGGTGGAAGAAAGTACTTCTTCGGGGGCAGGATGGTGCGGTCGTAATCGAGGCGCGCCTCCGACCAGTGCGTGAGCCGTTTGAAAGCGTACTTGCCGTCCTGCTCGACGGGAGCATGAAGCTCCCCGAACTGCTGCACGACGGAAGCGAATAAATCCAGTTTCTCTTTCGGAAGCTTCAGGATCTTCACTACCAGCCTCCTGTATCAACTCCATTATAAGAGAATAATCTCCGAAATGGGAAGGGGGAATCTCAGGGGCCGGGGGTCAGGGGCCGGGGGGCAGCCCAATCTCTATCCCTTTTCCCGTCGGCGCTACGGGGCTGGCGGCGGGGCCATCTTCGGTTCTTGATCTCCGCGATGGCAGGTGTAGCAGGTGACGTGCTCCTTGCCGTCGGGGAATTTCGCGTTGACATCCTGCGCCAGGGCGATCATCTTGCGGGCGATGTCCTTTTTGGGGTTCTCGTCACTGGCAAAATCGCCTTTGACGTGACAGAATTCGCAGTCCACGCCAAGCGCCACCCGGAAGGACCGCATGATGGCCCGGATATCCGTGGGCGGAACCTTCAACACTTTCAAATTCTTGGGCGCCTGGGGCGGTCTGGATTGCTGAGGGGCGGCCTCTTGAGCGCAGAGAGGAACAACTAACAGCAATGTAAGTAAGAATCGCATTGAATTATGATACACAACATGCGGCATGTGCTGGTGGTGGCGTGGCTCTCGCTGGGAGCCGCTTTCGGGGCGGGGCTGACGCCCTACGGGCTGGAATGCGAGGCGCGGCGCAATCCCATGGGGATCGACTCGCCCAGGCCGCGTTTCAGTTGGAAGCTGAAATCGGATGAGCGGGGGCAACTACAGACGGGGTACCAGATTGTGGCGGCCAGCGCGCCGGAGAAACTGGCGCCAGGCGTCGCGGACTGGTGGGATTCGGGGCGGGTGGCATCGTCGGAAACGGCCTGGATTGCGTACGGCGGCGCAGGCCTGCGGTCGTTTCAACGCGGCTGGTGGAAGCGAGCTTCGACGTGACGGCGGGGATGACGGCGGAAATCTCGGCGCCGGGGCTGCGGCCGGTGGAAATCGGGTCGGGGCATTATGATTTCTAGAGCAAAACCTATGTTTCCGTTATCTTCGTTGCGTCCGGACTTTCGCCCGCGAGTGGGAGTGTTCGGCATCGGCCTGGCAGCCTACTGGCCCCAGTTCTCGGGATTGAAGGAGCGCCTGGCGGGTTACCAGGAAGGTGTAGAGCGGCGCCTGGAAGCGCTGGGAGCGGAGGTGGTTTCGGCGGGGCTGGTGGATACGGCGCCGGCGGCCCACGCCGCGGGGGAACTACTGGCGAAGAGCGGGGCGGACCTGATCGTCTGCTACGTGGGCACGTACGCCACTTCGAGCCAGGTGTTGCCCGTCGTGCAGCACTGCGGCAAGCGCGTGCTGGTGCTCAACCTGCAACCGTCGAGCGCCCTGGATTACGCCAACACCGATACCGGCGAGTGGCTGGCCAACTGTTCGGTGTGCTGCGTGCCTGAGATCTCCAACGCCTTTGCGCGGGCGCGCATTCCCTTCCAGGTGGTCTCCGGGACCCTCGCCGGAGACAAGCCGTGGCGGGAGATCGCGGAGTGGCTGGACGCCACGCGCGCCGTTGCCGCGCTGCGCCAGGCACGCATCGGGTTCCTGGGTCATACCTACCCCGGCATGTTGGATATGTACTCGGACTTCACCATGGTGCAGGCCCAGA
Organism: Bryobacterales bacterium; assembly: GCA_963768385.1. Classification (GTDB taxonomy): domain Bacteria; phylum Acidobacteriota; class Terriglobia; order Bryobacterales; family Bryobacteraceae; genus Fen-178. The sequence goes on along the minus strand of CAVYHQ010000003.1, from coordinate 1,201,152 downwards.
CCGGCGCACATGTCGAAGTGCTGGAGATGTGCGACCTGGAGAAGCGATTGCCGGAACAGGGTGAGGCGGCGGTGATCGAGCGGCTGGAAGAAGCGCGCGCGGTTTTCGAAGTGCTCGATTCGGTGGCGGGCGACGACCTGGCGTGGGCCGCTCGAGTTTCGGTGGCGCTCGACCGGCTGGTGGCGGATTTCGACTTGCAGGGTCTCTCTTACTACTACCGCGGGATCGACGGGAACCCCTACGAGCGGCTCGGCGCGGGTCTCATCCTGGGCAACTCGTTGCTGACGGCGCGCGGCGTTCCAGCCAGCGGCGAGGGCGATCTGAAAACCTGCCTGGCGATGTTTCTGCTCGACCGGCTGGATGCGGGGGGATCGTTCACGGAATTCTGCGCCATGGATTTCGACGAGGGATTTGTGCTGATGGGCCACGACGGGCCGGGCCATATTGCCATCAGCGACGAGAAGCCGGTGCTGCGCGGGTTGGGGGTGTATCACGGCAAGCGCGGGTATGGCGTGTCGGTGGAATTCAAGGTGAAGGTGGGGCCGGTGACGATTCTGGGTGTGACGCAAACGGCCGAGGGACGGCTCAAACTGCTGGCGGCGGAAGGAGAGTCGCTGCCGGGGCCGATACTGCGCGTGGGAAACACGAACTCGCGGTTACGGTTTTCGCTGCCGCCGGACGAATTCGTGAACGCCTGGTGCGCGGAAGGGCCGACCCACCATTGCGCGCTGGGCGTGGGACACGTGAGCGGACGGTTGGGGAAGGTGTCCCGGCTGTGCGGGGTGCCGCTGGTGAGGGTGGGGTGAGGGGCGGAATTGCCGGTGGGATGGGGGTCTCGCTGGGAAGCGGTGAATCCCTGGCGACTACCGGCGGGTGGTCACTGGGCAGGCGGCGGTTACAGGCGCTTCCACGTGGGCTATGATCGGTCGAACCCGCGTGCGGTCCTAAGAACTCAGGCGAGAGTAGCTTGCGCTAGAACAAACGCAGGGCTAGCCGCCGCATACCCGGAAGGCGTCCACGACCACCGGCGACAAGGATTTGTTCACAACGCGGATGCCATGGGTGCCGTTCTTGAGTGCCGAAGCCGGTCTTTTTGTCCGCGATGAAATCGATACCGATGCCGCGGAAGGACAAACCCCAGAAGCAGGGCGGCAAGCCGTTGATGCAAGCGCTGGCCGAAAGACAAACCAACCGCAACATCGGAGAGGAAAAGCTGTCGCCGCAGATGCTCTCCAACCTTCTCTGGGCGGCCTTTGGAGTGAACCGCGAAAGCAGCGGCCTGCGGACAGCCCCTTCGGCGATGGCCGTCCGCGAGATCGATGTCTACGTCTTCCTGCCGGAAGGCGTTTACCTCTTCGACGCCGCGGTTCACAACCTGACGCCCGTCCTGGCCGGCGACCATCGCGCCAAGACCGGCAATCAAGCCGGCGTGGGCAAGGCCCCGGTGAGTTTGGTCTACGTGGCCGACCTCAATAAGTACGCCTCCGGTTCAGGCCCCATGAGGGTGACGGATGTCGCCGTCCAGACCGCATGGTCGAACGCGCACGCGGGCTTCATCGGCCAGAATGTCTACCTCTATGCCGCCTCGGAGGGTTTGGCGTGCTGGTTCCGCGCCCTGATCGATAATGCGGGCATCGCCAAACTGCTGAGCTTGCGGCCGGGGCAGAAGGTCCTCTACAGCCAAGGGGTCGGCTATCCGGCGGCGGCTGCCTGAACCACTGCAATCCGACTTGATCCCTTCAAACCGCAGCATTCCTGGCGCGTCGGAAAACGGCCACGGCGTTGTCGCGATACAGCTTCTTCAGCACGTCATCCGGCAGGCCGAAGCCGTATAGCGGCCAGTGATAGTGGAACTGGTCGATCTCATAGAAGTGCTCGTCCGACGTCTCCAGCAGCCGGAACGTGGCACTGAACATGCGCTGGTTGTAGCCCATGTCCGTTCCATACAGAATCCGGTCCGAGTACTTTTGGAAGAACTGGCTCACAAATCGCGGGATGGGGCTCAGTTCTGCGAAACGCGCCGAAATATCCCCGTACAGATTGGGATTGCGATCGAACATCTGACCCAGCCGCGCCAGGTCGTAATCCAGATTGGCGAGGTGGCAGGCGATGAAGATGGTCTTGGTGTGCCTCCGCACCGCCTGCTCGAGGCTCTCAATCAGGCCGTTATGCCCCAGGATTCCCGGCTGTTTGTCGTCGATTCGCCAGGTGTAGGCGTTCATCAGGCCGTCATTCGTGCGGTCCATCGGCTGGTACGCCCAGATCGGATCGGACACGTGAATGTTGATCGGCATCCCCAACTGCGCGCATCGTTCGAAAAGCGCATCCATGCGAGGATCGTCCGGGTGCGGTCCCGGCGCGGAGGGCGCCGACCCTCGGCCTGCTCCACCGCGCCCGGCCCCCGCGGCCCTGACCGCAAACCCCCAACCCTTGTCGCTCATCTCCCCCACCCCGAGCGCGCCCGCGGCGTGGCATGCTTCGAGCGCCTTCACCGCGCTCGGTCCGAATCCCGGCTGACCGGCGCCGGTCATGTCGAAGCTGCACCACAGATCGAACCGGTTCGGGTAGTGGGAGTACGCCTTGGCGATCTCGGCGAACCGGTCGGCCGAACTGGCGCCCGTGAAGATCACGGTCTTCTCAACGCCCACTGCGTCCATGGTGCGGACCATCTGGTCGAGTTGCTCAATAGGCCGCGCCCCGTGGCAATGGACGTTGAAGATCGGGAACTTCCCTCGTTTGATGTCCGACTTTGGGACCCGGTAAATCGATTCCGGCCGGTAGTCTTTCAGCAGCAGCTTCTCCGGCGTGTCCGGCCCCGCATCCGGCGAGGTCTGCGCCGGCGCCAGCGGCGCCGGAGCGGCCGGCGCGCGGGCCGCGAGCGCCGCCCCGGAAACCATCATCATCTGTCTGCGGTTCATCTCTCGTTTTCCTCCTTGGCCCGCCGTTGCCGGCGGGACAAACGCATCTATCCCCAGCCTTCGCTCCCGCGCAGCGGCACGAAGCGGCACAGCGTGGCCACGCGATAGCCGATATTGCCGTGCTGCTTCGAAACCACGCGCAGCTCCTGGTCGTGGCGCTCGCCCACGGGGATCACCAGGCGGCCCGGATCGTTCAATTGCTCCAGCAGGGCGACTGGGATTTCCGGCGCGCCCGCGGCCACCGAGATGCCATCGTAAGGGGCTCCTTCCGCATATCCCAGAGAGCCGTCGCCCAGCACCACCGTCACGTTGCCGCCGCGCGCCGTGCGCCGCAGGTTCTCGCGCGCCAGTTGGGCCAGCCCGGGAACGATTTCCACGCTGACCACGCGCGCGGCCAAAGCGCCCAGCACCGCCGCTGCGTATCCCGATCCCGTGCCGACCTCGAGCACCGTTTCCGTGCCTGCCAGCTCGAGCGCTTCCGTCATCAGCGCCGTCATGTAGGGCTGCGAAATGGTCTGCCCGTGGCCGATCTGGATGGGCTCATCCTGGCAGGCCTCCAGGCGCGATTCCGCCGGGACAAACTCCTCGCGCGGAATCTCCAGCATGGCGCGCAGCACGCGCTCGTCCTGGATGCCCCGCCGCCGCAATTGCGCCTCCACCATGTACCAGCGCTCTGCGGCCCAATTCGGAATCAAGTCCACCCCCGACTCTATAATAGGCTTAGTCGTCGATGTGGCTTTGACAGATAATGGCGACACGGTGTTGCCAGCCGGGTTATTCATTGCGGCTTGGGCTGCCTTCGCCATGCTGACCAGGCGATGCCTAAAACGTGAAGATCTCGCAACATTCGGTGCGGCTTACGCGGCTTACATGAAATCCACTTGGCGGTTTGTCCCTTTCTCTGATACTTTAATTGCGGAGGAATCATGCTCAAACTGATCTGCACGCTGATGCTTGGTACGTGTTTCGCGGTTGCGGCCGATGTCTCCGGCACGTGGCAACTGACCGTGGCGACGAACCAGGGCACGGGGAGCCCGACTGTCGTCTTCCAGCAGCAGGGGGAACAGCTCACTGGAACGTTCAACAGTCAGGTCTTTGGTGAGGCGAAGATCACCGGATCGGTGAAAGGGAATGCCATCGAGTTCGGGTTCGAGGGCGAGGCGGGCGGCCAGAAGATCAAGGTCAGCTACAAGGGCACAATCGAGAGCCTCGGCCGTCATGAAAGGCACGGCTGTGTACGCGGGCTTCGACGAGAATGCTACCTGGTCCGCGACCAAGAAGTGAGCCAATGCGATCCCAAGGGGGACTGTTACCGCGGGTTCATCAGGCGGCCGATGAAAAGGGCGACTCCAGTGCGCGTGTCGCGGATCAGAAAAATGAACGGGTGGTCGGCGCGGAAGACAACAGTCTGTTCGGGCATGCGCATGGCGGTGGCATGCATGGTAATACCGGTGGCGGCGGCAGCTTCGGTCCCCTGCTCTGAAACATCAACGAAAGCCTTGTGGACGACCTCGGAGATCGCGAGGCCGCGTTTCGGGTCGATGCCTGAGAAGTCGGCTTGGTCGGTGAAGGCAGCAGGCATGCCCATGGTCGAGAGCGCCTTGCGGAGAGAGAACTCGGATTCGGCGCGAAACTTGGGCAGGCTCACCTGCACGTTCCGAGTGGTGAGGTTGCCGAGCCAGCCGGTCAGGTTTCCAGGTGTCAGCGACTTCTCGAGGTTGGGAAGGCCGGTGAGGGTCGTCGGGAGCAGGACGTCGAAGCCGATTCCGGTGCCGGCGTAGCGCATTTCCAGGATCTGGGCGGACGGCGTTTCGGTGTAGCCGAAGTCCGAGGTCTGGTTCATGAAGTTGGCCTGGGTGGTGGCGCCGCTCGGCAGGGTGAAAGGCGCGGGCTGGGTGCGCGAGGTGACAAATGGTTCCTGCCACTTGCCGTAGAAGTAGATAGCGCTGGTGAGGACCAGGCGGGTTTGGGCATCGAGTGAGCGGGCCGGGAGCAGATTCTTGATCTTCTCTTTGGTGTGCTCTTCGGTCCAGCGGTTGATCTGGGATCGCGCGGCCTCGGGATTCGCGATGAAATCGAGGGGCGTGAGTGGGGCCTGATAGTTGTTGGTAAGCGTGTTCTCGAAGGCCGGCTGGATGGCGAATCCTTTTTGCACCCAGAGTCCGTTCGCGGTGTGGAGTTCGTTGCCTCCGGTATTGCCGGCCTTGGTGAGGTCGGCGAGCAGGGATCCAAAGGCAGCATCGTAGGTGAAGTCGTAATGGAGGTGCAGGACGGATTGGATTTCTTCGGCTGTCTGGCCGCGGGCGCCGGCAAGGGCCATGGAGAGCGCAGTGGCGATGTTGAAGGGGGAGAGGATCAGGTTCGCGTCGCCTCCCATGAGTTGTTTGTAGGAGGCGGTGGTAAAGGCGTTCATCGCGGGCGTTATACGGGAGTCGGCACCCGGCAGCGCGGCGGCAAGCAGGATCGGCAGAACAAAGCGTTTCATAGGACCTCACACCCATAATGTCGCAATTACGGCGGTCTTTTCAGGTTCGGTTGTGGAAATCGGCAAGTTGCATTCCAGGGCTATCGCCATCATAATCAGTCCAATCATGACCCTGCTAAACCGTCGTCTATTTCTACAACGAACCATGGCCGCGGCCACACTAGCGTCGGCTCAATATCCACTCGCTGCCGATGCCGTCGATCTAAAACCGCTCGAAGCCGAGATCGCGAAGCGTCACGATGAAGCTGTCGAGCGGCTTCAAGACTGGATTCGCCAGCCCGCGATTGCGGCCGAGAATCGTGGCATGAACGAAGGTTGCGATCTGATGATGCGTATGCTGCGGGATGCGGGCTTCGACAAAGTCACGAAGGTTCCGACCGATGGGCATCCTGGAGTTTTCGCCACGCTCGATGCCGGCGCGCCGAAAACGGTCGGCATCTATTTCATGTATGACGTGAAGCAGGCCGACCCTTCCGAGTGGTCGTCTCCGCCGTTTGAGGCGCGCCTGGTCGAGAAGCCCGGGGTCGGAAAGGTTCTGATCGGCCGCGGCGCGGTCAACCAAAGAGGACCTGAAGCGATGTGGATCGCGGCTCTGCACGCGTTCAGAGGCACACGCCGTAAGCTTCCAGTGAATCTCGTTTTCGTCGCGGAAGGGGAGGAGGAGATCGCGTCGCCCCATTTCCCGCAAATTGTCCAGCGGCCGGAGATTCTGAGCGCACTTCGGCAATGCACGGGCGTCTACATGCCGATGCCGATGCAGGCGCTCGACGGAACGGTGACAATCAACCTGGGCGCAAAGGGCGTCATCGAACTGGAACTGGTCTCGAGCGGCGAGCGGTGGCATCGCGGACCCAGACAGGACCTGCATTCCTCGAACGAGGCTCGCGTAGACAGCCCCGCGTGGCACCTGGTGCAAGCGCTCGCAACGCTGGTAGGCGCGGATGGCCACACGCCGGCTATCGACGGTTACGCCGAGAAAGCTCGCCCGCTGAATGCCGAGGAAAAAGCGCTCATTCGCGAAGCCGCAAAGCGCCAGAACGAAGAGGTCGCAAAGAAGCAGATGGGAGTCGAACACTGGGTGCACGACGTGGACTGGCTAGAGTCGCTGGAACTGCTGGCGGGCCGGCCGACGGTGAACATCGAAGGACTCGTCTCTGGATATACCGGGCCAGGCGGCAAAACGATCCTGCCGCATCGCGCGGTGGCGAAGCTCGACTTGCGCCTGGTCCCGAACATGACGGCAAAGGATTCGCTGGCTGCGCTGAAAGCGCATTTGGCAAAGCGTGGCTTCGGAGACATCGAGGTCAATATGACCGGCGGTTACGATCCGACCACGACGCCGCAGAAATCGGATCTCATCCAGGCGCAGGCCGCGGTGTATCGGCGCCACGGAATCGAGCCGGTCTTCTGGCCCAGGATGGCGGGATCGTGGCCAGGCTACGTCTTCACAGGCGAACCGCTCAATCTGCCAGCGGGACATTTCGGATTGGGCCACGGGAACGGCGCCCACGCGCCCGACGAGTACCTGGTCATCGAATCGGCGAATGCGAAGGTGCAAGGGTTCGACGGCGGGGTGCGATCGCAGGTAGAGTACCTGTACGAGTTGGCGGCAAGCTGAATGATCATCGCCCAGTTGGCGTTGGTTCCGGCCGAGGTACGCGGGCCCCCGGCGACGGGTGTTGCGGAAGGTCACACCGAAACGGCATGGAAGATCGGGGTCACAGGCGGTGGTAGGGCACCGGTAGGGATGGGCGGAAGCATTGCACGTGCTGCCAGGTGAGGCGGGCGGGCAAGGCGGCGAATTCGCGCTCCACGATGGCGCGCAGCGATTCGGGGTCGGTGAGCGCGCGCAGGTTCAATAGAATTTCGTGCTTGGCAGACGGCGACGCGTCGAGCGCGCCTTCTACGATCGGGTCCTGGCCGTTGGCGGTGAGCGCGGCTTTCAGGTAGCCCGCGTCCGATTGGGTGAACAGCTTCAGGTGCACGATGCGGATCTGCGGCTCCAGGCGGTCCAGCAGAGGGCCTACCAGCATGGGAGCGGAAATGGGCGGCGCGGCGTGCGCGGTGACACGGGCGTTAAGCCACGCCAGCGCGGCTTCAGCCTCGGCGTAGCGCACGTAGTCGAGGTCCAGGGTCTTGGCGCCGGCGGGAACGGAGCCTGAGAGCAACCGGTCGAGCCAGACTGGCACGCTTGCACCGCGCTCGAAGAGGAGGTCGGCCTCGGCCAGTTGGTTCTGGTAGAGGAAGTCGAGGTCGGAGTTGTCGAAGGTCCGCCGCGGGTGGAGGACCACGGTGAGCGGCGCGATACGGAAGCGGTCCCGATGGTCGTGGAGGAGCGGGCGCAGCGTGGTGGCTACGATGTCGGTGCAACTGCCGACGGCCTCGGCGAAGATCACGTCGGGCTGATATTCGAGGAGGCGATCGGCGGCTTCCACGAGGTCGGGGAAGCGGCAGCAGAAGCAGCCGCCGGTCACCTGATCGCAGGCGACGCCCAAGGCTCCGGCGTAGTGGGTGTCCACCAGGTCGTCGCCCTGGTCGTTGAGGATGGCGGCCACGCGCAGGCCGCGCTGCTGGAGGAGGCGCGTGGCGGTGAGGATGAGGGTGGTCTTGCCGGCGCCCAGAAAACCGCCGACCAGCGCGATGACGGGCTTCACAGCGCCTGCTCTTTACCCTCGGCTATGGCGGCGTTGGGCGTGGACTTCTTTCCGTTAACGGTGGCCGTGCGCACCGCGAGCGTGCCGTGATCGACGCGCAGGATGGCGCCGCCCGCGGTGACGCGGAAAGTTCCCCACGCCGTGGCGGTGCTCCAGAAACAGCGGAAGCCGGGCGGGGCCTTGATGGCGACGGACTGCTCGCCGCCGTGATAGCGGAAGCCGCTGGCGGCCAGGAGCGTGCTCCAGCTCGACATGGCGCGCGCGTAGTGGTGGCCGCACTCCGGCTCGTTCCAGGGGTTGCGGCGCTCGCCATCGTAGCGCGCACGCACGTTGCGGACGGCTTCGACGCCTTCGCGCGTCATTCCGGCGAACAGCAGATGGGCCGCGGCGAGGTATTCCAGGCCGGTCCAGGATTCGGCGTAGTAGGGAAAGGGCACGTGCGGGCGCTCGGCCTTGCCGTAGTCGCACACCATGAGGGCGGGCTCGTCGTTGAGCACGTAGGTGCGCTCGACGCAATCGTGGCCGACCAGGGTGCGCTTGTAGTTGTAGCGCCAGATGGATTCGAGGGTTTTGCGGATGTTGGCGGTGGAGACCAGCGGGCCAAGGCCGGCCACCTCGGCGAGATACTGGCCGATCAACTGATCGAGCAGACAGCCGCCGCCGACCTGGTATTCAGGGGTTTCGGTGTTGGCCGAGCCGCTGTCGCTGAGCAGGTTGGGCGCGATCTTGTCCCTGGCGACGCCGCGGATCTTCTGGATGTAGAACTCGCCGTTGAAAAGGTTGGCGTCGATCCACTGGCTGCCGCGCTCGAACACCGCGCGATACTCCGCCATGCTGGCGGTGTCGCCGACGGCGCGGGCCATCTCCTCGCCGGCGCGGAGCGCGCCCAGATAGAAGATGCCGCATTGCGGGTTGGGGCCGTAGAACTCGACATCGTAGGTGTTATGCTGCACGCCCGTGAGGACGCCCTCTTTGCCGGGGTCCCAGCCGCCCGGTACCCAGGCGAACTCGATGGCCTTTTTGATGCGCGGCCACATTTCGCGGAGCCACGCGGTATCGCCGGAAAGGAGCCAGTCCAGGTAGGCGTGCATGATCTGGCCCATCTGGCCATCGGCGGCGGCCCAGCCGAAGCTGTCGCCGTGGTGCGGAAGGCGCTCACGGAAACGGATGCCGCCGGCGCTATCGAGCTGGTAGCCGAAGGCGGAGCCACGCAGCGAGCGGGCGAAGCTCGGGAAGATGTGGGCGGTGGCGGTCTCGTAGTTCCAGACGTGGGCGCAGCTTCCGTGGCAGCAGCCGGCGTGGTCGTTAGCGCCTTCAAAGCCGTGAAATTCGCCATCGGCGGTGCGGAAACAGACGGGCGTGACCAGGGTGGAGAGGTTGGCGCTGGCGGCGTCCTTGATGGCCGCGGGGATGGTGGACTCGCGCATGGCGGCGGCAAACCGGCGGGTTTTCTTCTCGAGGGCCGGCAGGTGTTCGGCGGCGTATTCGGCGGCGGCCCAGGCGTCGGGGAAGCGCGCGGTGTAGTGGTTGCCGATAAGGGTATCTTCATCGCCGCGCGCGGCGCTCCAGCCGCAGCGGCGCGGCGTGCGGTTAGGGAAATGCCAGGCCAGAAGGAAGGTGTAATCGGCGCGGGCGCCGGGCGCGATGGTGCGGCCGAGCGAGAGAGCGCCCACGGGTCCGGGGTTCTTCGACTCGGGACCGAGCTCGCCATCGGCGGAAAAGTCGTCCCAGAAAAACATGGGCGAGTTCCACCAGCGGCTGCGCTCCCATCCGCGCAGGTGGGTGACCCGGCCGCCTGCGGAATCCAGCACGGAGAGCAGGAAGCTGCCTTTGAGCGCGTCGTCGGCGGGCAGTTCCGGACTGGTCATGAGAATGCCGGCCAGCGGTTCGGAAGTTCTGTATTCGTTGACGCGCGTATCCTTGGCTTGGGTGCGGCCGGTGGGATTTTCGATGGACCAGGCGATGGAGACCTTGGTTGACGCCGTGCCGGGGTTGGTGACGCGGTAGCGCAGGATGGCGACCGGCAGGCCGGACTCCTCGGGTTCGTGGGGGATGAAGGGCGAGAAGGCTTCGAGCGTGATTTTGACGGGCAAGGTGGAATCGGAGAAGTCGACGCGCGCCAGGGGGAATTCGCCGGTGAACGCCGCTGAGGCGAGGCGCGTGAGGCCGGGCGCGTTTTGCGCCCCAAGCCCGCTGGAGCCTTCGAAGGGCGGCTGGATGCGCGATTCGAGCACGCGGGCGACGGGCTGGCGGTTGCCGGCCTGCGCCCAGATGGCGGGGAAGGCGTAGGAGGGCGCGTTGCCTTTGTCGGGACGGTTGAAGATCTCCCAATCGCGAAGCTGCCCGCGCCCTCCGAGGCTGACGCACCCGGCGCAGACGCCGCCGAGCGGGAAGGCGATGGCGGTGAGACGCCGTCCGGTGAAGACACGTGGGAACGCGATTTCGGGAGCGGCGGGCGATGCTGGCGCAGCCGCGGCCGGCGCTGGGGTTTGCGCGACGGCCTGAGTGGCGGCGCTGGCAAGGGTGACCTGCTGGAGGAAGGTGCGGCGCTTGGTGGACATTAGGTACAGAGTAATCCCGGACGGGGGAGAGTGGGGAAAGGGGGCACTGCTGAATTCTAGTTGCCCGCTCCGCCTCTCGCGGGTGCCTGACAGCGAATTCAGACCTTCAGCCGGCCCGAGCCCTGACCGCGGAATCGGGGGGCGCGCTGCTCGCGGCGCAGCCTGAAAATCAGGTTCATCACCAAGCGCTCGATTTCGTCGCGCACCGTGCAGTGCTCTTCATAGTCCATGACGACGGGGTCGGGCACGATCCATTCTTCGACGGGGGCGCCGATGTCGTCGGGCAGCGGGAAGCCGGTCATGTTGACCACCAGGTCGAACCTGGCGCGGCCCAGGTGGTGGATGCTCTTGGGAAACTGGTCGCGCAAATCGATTTCCCTTTCCGCCATGGCGCGGACGGTATCGGGCATCACGGCCGTGGCCGGAGTGAGACCGGCGCTGGCGGCAACCAGGGCGTCCTGGCCGTAGACGCGCGCGAAAGCCTCGGCCATCTGGCTGCGGCAGGCGTTACCCACACACACAAAGAGCACGCGCTTAAGGGGGTGGTTCACAGCTTCTCCAGAAAGAGCGTGTGGACGCGCAAATCTGCGGTCAGCTCGGGATGGAACGTGGCCACGAGGTGGCGGCCCTGTTCGACCAGCACGGGATCGCCGGCATAGCGCGCCAGCACTTTGCCGCCGCCGTTGACGCGCCGGATGACAGGCGCGCGAATGAACACCGCCTCGAGCTTGCCCGGCGCGGTGCGTTTCTGAAACTCCGGCTCGGGGTCGAGCACGGTCACGCGGCTGTCGATCTGGCGGCCGTAGGCGTTGCGCTCGACGGCGATGTCCATGAGCGCGAGGCTCTCCTGCGCGGGGTTCCAGACCTCGGCGGCCATGAGGATGGCGCCGGCGCAAGTGCCGAAAACCGGCTTGTGGCGGCCGAATTCCGCCAGCGCGTCCATGAGCCCGTCGCTGTGCAGCAGCTTGAGCATGGTGGTGCTTTCACCGCCGGGAATCACCAACCCATCGATGGCGCGAAACTGCTCGGGCTGGCGGACATAGACGGGTTCGGTGCCGGCGCGCGCGAGGACCGCGCCGTGGGCCGCGAAGTCTCCCTGCAGCGCGAGTACGCCGACCTTCCTCATCACCAGCCTCGGGTCTGCAACAGTTCCGACTCGGGCATTTTGGCGATATCCAGCCCCGGCATGGCTTCGCCCAGCAAGCGGCTGGCTTCGAGCAGCTTTTCGGGATTGTCGAAGTTTTTGGCCGCCTGCACGATGGCCTGGGCGCGCGCCGCGGGGTCGGAGGACTTGAAGATTCCGGATCCCACGAAGACCGCCTCGGCGCCAAGCTGCATCACCAGCGCCGCATCGGCGGGGGTGGCAATGCCGCCCGCCGAGAAATTGGGCGTCGGCAGCTTCCCGTGCCGCGCCACCCATTCCACCAGCTCCAGCGGCGCCCCGAGTTCTTTCGCGTGGTGCACCAGCTCTTCCTTGCCGAGCACGGTGAGCTGTTTCATTTCCTTCACGATGGTGCGGATGTGGCGCACGGCCTCGACGATGTTGCCGGAGCCGGCCTCGCCCTTGGTGCGGATCATGGCCGCGCCCTCGGCGATGCGCCGCAAGGCTTCACCGAGGTTGCGGGCGCCGCACACGAAGGGGACTTTGAAATGGCTTTTATCGATGTGATGCTCCTCGTCGGCGGGGGTGAGCACTTCGCTTTCGTCGATGTAGTCCACGCCCAGCGCCTCGAGGATGCGGGCTTCCATGAAGTGGCCGATGCGCGCTTTGGCCATGACGGGGATGGTGACCGTGCGCATGATCTCTTCGATCTTGCCGATGTTGGCCATGCGGGCCACGCCGCCTTCCTTGCGGATATCGGCCGGCACGCGCTCGAGGGCCATCACCGCGGAAGCCCCGGCGTCTTCGGCGATCTTGGCCTGGTCGGCATTGGTGACGTCCATGATGACGCCGCCCTTGAGCATTTCGGCCAGGCCGACCTTCACTCGAAACTGTTCGCTGGAAAATTCAAACATGGTCTTCTCCTGAAAATCTCCGCTCCGGGCCCACAGGGCGCCCCGGTCGCGGCTCGGAACACTACACCACCGCACTGGCGGGCTCGAGGTTGGCGGAGGCCCTTTCGATCTCGCCCGAAACAATTCGTCCCAGAACCGACAGGCCGGTCCGGATCTGGTCCGGAGTGAGGCCCGCAAAACTCAACCGCAATGCTCCCGGATCGAGCCGGGATACGGCAAAATACCGGCCGGGCAGATAAGCCACACCTTCTTTCTGGGCCCGCGGCAGAAGCTCGCCGGCATCCAGGGGCTCGGGCAGGCGCACCCACACGTTCATTCCGCCTTGGGGCCGCGTCCAGCGCGCGTTGGCCGGCAGGTAGCGGCGGCAGGCGTCGAGGGTAGCCGCCAGGCGCTGGGCGCCGGCTTGGAGCACGCGCGCGCGATGGGCCTCAAGGCGTCCGGATTCCGCGAACTCGAGCAGCACCGCCTGGGACAGTTGGTCGGTATGCAGGTCGGCGGCCTCCTTGGCCTGGCGCAGGCGGTCGATGAGGGGCCTCGGCCCGACCACCCAGCCCACCCGCAACCCCGGGAAACTCACCTTGGAAAAGCTGCGGAGCAAGACCGTGCCGCCGTTCTCGTCCAGTTGCTTGATGGCGGGCAGGGGGGCGCCTTCGTAGCGGAGCTCGCCATAAGCGTCGTTCTCGACCACTGGGATGCGCGCCGCGCGCGCAGCCTGGAGCAGATCGCGCCGGGCCGCCAGGGGCAGGGTTGCGCCCGTGGGGTTCTGGAAATTCGAGGTCACCACCAGGAAGCGCGGCCGCTGGCGTTCGAACACGCGCGCGAGTTGCGCGATGTCGAGCCCTTCCGAACCAACGGGAATGCCCACAAGCTGGGCGCCCATTCCGGCCAGCAGGTTTTTGAGGCCGGTGTAAACCGGGTCCTCCACGGCTACGGTGTCGCCGGGGCGCAGCATGACGCGGCCGATGAGGTCGAGCGACTGCTGGCAGCCATTGGTAACCATGAGATCGTCGCCGGGACCCGCGAGGCGCTGACGGCGGGCATCTTCCATGAGGTAGCGCCGGAGCGGCTCGAAACCGGCGGGCGATCCCAGTTGGAGGATGGCGGCCAGATCCTGCCTCGCCAGCACGGCCGCGCAACTGGCGCGGAATTCATCCAGCGGAAACAGGGCGCACGAAGGGCGCGACATGACGAAGCTGATGACTTCGCCGCCGGGCCCAGAGGGCGCCCCGGCGGCATGTCCCAGGGGTGGCATATCGCTGCGCTCCAGCAGAGAATTCCAATCGACCCCGCCGGGGCCCAGAGGGCACCCCGCCGCCGAATGCCCGGTCACGAAACTGCCGCGGCCCACCTGGCCGGAGATCAAGCCTTCGGCTTCGAGCATTTCGTAGGCCGCCGAGACGGTCGTACGGTTAAGTCCAAGCAGGCCAGCCAATTCGCGGGTGGCTGGCAAGCGCTCACCACGGGACAGTTCACCGGAGCGGATCTTCTCAGCAAACTGATGGTAGAGCTGGCGGTAAAGGGGGACCTCGGATTCGTGAATGAGAGATGGCGCAAAATCCATCAACCCATACCATACCATAATGGACTGGCTACGGAGAGATTGGAAGGTGTTACAATCCGAGTCAAGGCCATGAGAGGGTTTGCGCTGGTAGCGCTGGCATGCGGGGTGGCCCTGGTTGCATGGCCGGCCCAGAAAAAGAAAAAGGACGAAATCACACAGACGCTCCAGGTTCCCAGGGAGCTTCCGAGCGCGGTGGTGGGCAACACCCGGCATCTGAGCTTCTACGTAACCCCGCTATCCTCCAAGGGCCTGCTTTCGCAGCAGGTGCGGGATGCGCTGAAGGCGCTGGCGCGGGAGGCCGGCGGAAACACGGTTCTGAAGATCCGCGCCTTTGTGGGCGGCTCGGGCGACGTACGGCGCGTGCGCGACCTGGTGAGCGAGAGTTTTGCGGACCGTCGCGAGCCGCTCCCAGCCCTGAGCCTGATCCAATCCGGCGGGCTGCCGCTGGAAGGCGCGCAGGTGGTTTTGGAGGCCATTGCTGCCGGAAAGAAGGAAGTGAATCCCCACGGGCTGGCTTTTTTCTCGGCGCAGACGGCGACATCGGAGGACCCCCTGGATGCGGTGGCGCCGCTGGCGGCGAAGTCGCTGGCGGCCCTGCGCCAAGCCGTCCAGGCGGCGGGTTCGGAACCCTCCGACGTGGTCCGCGTCACCTGTTTTCTCAGCTCGTTGGACAACCTGGCGGCCACGCGTAAGCTGGTGGAAGCCGAGTATCCGCGCGCCGCGCTGAACTACGTAGAGACACAACGCGAGCCGGTGCGCGCGCTGGCGGCGTGCGAGGCGGTGGCGCGGCTGCGGCGGGAGGCTGGTGGGCGACTGGTTCTGATGAATCCGGAAGGCCTGCCGCGGGAGCCCGGTGAATCGCAGATCGCGCTGGTGAGCGCGTCTCACGTGGTGCTGACCGGCTCGCAGGTTTCATTCGGGTACCAGGAAGAGGATGCGCGGCTGGCTTTCGAACGTCTGCGGAAGTCGCTGGAGCAGGGCGGCGTGTCGGCCGGCGACGTGGCATTCGCGCATTACTATCCGCTGTCGGCGGGAATCGCGGCGCAGGTGCGCAAGGTGCGCTCGAAGTTCTTCGACGACGATCACCCTCCGGCGGGCAGCCTGGTGTTGTTCGAGGGACTGCCCTCGATGGAGGCCGGGTTCGCGGTGGACCTGGTGGCGGTGAAGGATTAGCGGCACCGCCGGGCCCAGAGGGCGCCCCGCCGGCGGTAGAATGGGTCTAGCACCGTGATGTCCGTTGCCCGCCTTTTCGCCGCTTTGCCGCTGTGGGGGTTTCTGGTGCCGGTTCTGGCGGCGCAGCAGCCGGCAGTGCCGCCGGCCACGCGAATCCAGGTGTCGGTGAACGAGGTCATCGTGCCCATCACGGTGACGGACGACAAGGGCCGCTTCGTCTCGAATCTGGAAGCCAAGGATTTCCGCATTCTCGACGAAGGCAGGCCGCAGCGCATCACCTTCTTCAGTCACGACCAGAAGCAGCCCGTCGTGGTGGGGTTTGTCATCGACATGAGCAACAACACCCGGGTGCACTGGAAAACCTATCAGGACGCCATTCTGGAGTTGGTCTGGAACCTGCTGCCGGGCGACAAGAGGTACACCGGCTACCTCATCACCTACAGCAACGACGCCGAGATGGTGGTCAACACCACGTGGGATTCGGACAAGATCGCGGACCAGATCAAGAAGCTGAAGCCGGGCGGCGGCGCCTCCTTTTTCGACGCCATTTACATGGCATGCACCAAGCACGAGGTGGTGCAGGGCGAGCCGTACGAGCCGCGACGGGTGATCATCGTGGTGGGCGACGGCCATGACAACGCCAGCAAGAGGAGTATCGAGGAGGTCCTCGAGGTGGCCCAGCGCAACCTGGTCACGATCTATGCCATGAGCACCCAGGCGTTCGGGTTCGCCAACGAGGACCAGGACATCCTGGAGCGCATCACGGCGGAGACCGGCGGCCATGTCGAGTATCCGCTGAGTTCGCTGTACAAAGATGTTTCGGGCTATCTGTCGAACCCTTCCGACGACGGCAACTACGCGCTGACAGTGGGCACCGGCGGGTATGCCGCGGAGATCTCCGGGGCCATCATCAAGGCGGTGGGGGGGATCGGCGGCGAAGTCACCACCCAGTACGTGCTGCGCTACAGACCGGATGTGGATCCGGAGGCGAGGGCCAAGCCGTTCCGCCACATCAAGGTGGAAATACCGACTCTGCCCAACGTCAAGATCCGCGCGCGCAACGGGTACTATCCCAACGCGATTCCGGGCGCTGCGGGCAGCGGACAGTAGCCCGCGGACTGCCGTATCACGGGCCAATGCGACGCCTTGGATTATGCGCCAAACGGGGAGTCATGCTGGGCCTTCTTGCGGGGGCTCAGCTCGCCGCTCAGAACCGACAACCGGCCTTCGAGAACGACCGGGTACTGATCGGAGAGAAGCACGGCCAGCCGCACGACCACAAGCTGAACCGCGTGATGATCTACATTGGGGCCGGCGGAGAGACGCTGCATTACCTGGACGGCCACGACGTGGTCCTGAAGTGGGGGGACCGCGATATCCAATGGAGCCCGGCAAGCGGTCTGCACACCTCGGAAATCACGAACCATAACCCGGTGCAGCTCATCGATATCGGAATCTAGAAGCCGGGAGATCCCAGCAAGGTGGCGAGTAGCGCTCTCGACCCGTTGCGGGCGGATCCCCAAGACTACAAGTTGGAGTTCGAGAACCGCCAGGCTCGGGTCAGCCGCGTCAAGATCGGTCCACGGATACCGGCCCGCCGCCGGGGTAGCTCTCGCCCGGACGATCGAAGGTGTCGAATCACCAGTGGTCGGGATGAGCGTCAGACGGCTCCAGGCCTTGGCCGCAATCAAGCCCTGATTGCCATATACGGGATCGGCGAAGTTCACGCAGTCGCCCACGCCGATGGCCGCCTTGATGCCGAGCGGCACTCCGTTCACGGGCAAATTCCGATTCTCGACAATCCAGTTCATCAGATTGTCGTAGCCGGCGGGTTCATTGGAACAAACCAAGGTGGCGGCCGTGTACTGCGGATCGGGCACCACGACAACGCTCCACGGACCAAGCCAGCTACCCAGCCAGCCCGTGGAGCGTCATAATGATCGGATGGGTTTCGCCGTGAAACACGGCCGCCGCCCGCGGCCGGCCCGGCTTCTGTGGGCCGTCATCGTCGCGGCCGGGTTGCTCCGCGGCTTTGCGGCCAGGGCCCAATCCGGCGCTCCCACGGCTCAATCCGAAACCGCACCCAATGCCAAAGCCCTGATGGCGCGTGGGGTGCAGGCGTACGAGGCCCGGAACGATTCCGTTGCGTTGGGCATTTTCCGCCGAGCCGCAGTAATGGGTGACGTGGATGCCATGATGTACCTCGGCGTGATGTATGGAACCGGCCGCGGCGTGCGGGTGGACTACGCCACGGCCATGGCTTGGTTCCGCCACGCGGCGGAGGCCGGAAACAGTCAGGCCATGTGCAACATTGGCCTGTTGTACCTTCAGGGGCTCGGCCCACCGAAGAGCTACAGTGAGGCCATGAGCTGGTTCGGCAAAGCGGCGTCTTCCGGCAACGCCGAGGCGATGTTCAACGTGGGCGTGTTATACCGCGACGGTCTGGGAGTGCCCGTAAACTATGGCGAGGCCATGAGATGGTTCCGAAGGGCAGCGGGCGAAGGGGATATCACCGCGGCCAACGCCATCGGAGTGTTGTACCAGCAGGGTCTCGGCGTCTCCGTGGATTACGCCGAGTCGATGAGTTGGTATCGAAGAGCAGCCGAGGCGGGCAACGACGCGGCGATGTACAACATCGGGGTACTGTGGGAAGGTGGACTGGGCGTCACTCAGGACCGCAACCAAGCCATCGCTTGGTATCGCAAGGCAGCCGCCGCCGGGAATGAACCCGCCAAGGCTGCGCTGAAGAGTCTCGGCGTCAAAGACTGACGCTATTTTCCCGAATTCCAGTTAGTGACGAGATTGTAGGCGTCCACCGAACCCAGGCCCGCCGCGAAATTCCAGCCGATCCCCGCCGTGTAAGCCGGCGCGAGGGACGTGGCCGAGGTGGAAAGCGCGCCGTTGTAGCTCACATTCGACCTGAAGCCTCCGTGTGGACCTTTGCCGCCCACAGCCGCGGTACTCTGGGTGGCGCCAAAGCAGGCCGTTGCGCCGCCGCAGTTTACGTTGTTATCGCCCAGCGTCACGTCGTGAAAGATGCCACCGACCGCTGCCAGTTTGTAATACACGGGATTGGGATTGCCCTGCGCGCCGCCGTTCTGTTGATTGACCAGCGCCTGAATGCCGGCGAAAATCGGCGAGGAGTAAGACGTGCCGCCGCCGCCATCCCATGTGCTGGGAGCGCCCGCGCAGGAAGCGCCACCGTTGTGTATATCGGACCAGCAATCGACGTAATAGTGGCCCCAAAGACCGTCGGCGGCGAAGAGAGACACATCGGGGATGTCGCGCACGCCGTCGGAGGGAATACCCGCGACACCGGTCTGCCAGGAGGGCTTCGCGTAACCGCTGCAAGTGCCACCGACCACGCCGGTGGATGCCGGAGTACCGGATGCGCAGCCACTCGGTCCGCCGCTCCCCGCGACCACCTCGAGGAGGCCGTCGTTTTTCGCCGTCGAGCTGCCGCAGAAGCCGGCCGAGCCGTAGACCGTGCTGTAGCCAAAATATGCGGCGAGCAGCCCGCCGGCGCAGGAATCGTTCCACGGAATCTCGGGGATGTAGGATAGAGCGGAAGCGAATGTGGCGGAGTTCGTGTTGCTCCAGTAGGCGTTGTTCGTACCCGCCGCGGTGTCGCCAAAATCGGTGGCGCCCACGGCGACGTTGTAAGGAGTCGAAGCCCAGGCGCTGACGCCGATGCCGTGGGTGGCTCCCTGCGCTCCCGCGTCACAGCTTGCGGCACCCTCATCCCCGGCGGCTACGAAGACCGAGATGCCTTCCGCTACCGCCTGCTGATAGATGGCATTGAAGGCGGCGTTGGAAGCCGCGCCGTTTTCCGCCTCGCATTCGCCGTAACTGATGCTCACAATGGAAGGAGGCGTGTTGCTGTTCACGAGGTTTTGCAGGGCAATCAGGCCGCCGAAGGTGGTGCGAGTGTCTGCGCAGGCCGCGACTTCGATGGCCGCATCCGGCGCCGCGGCGCTGGCCCATTCCGCATCCACAATGGCTTCGCCATCGTCGCCGGCGACGACGCCCGGCGCGCGACAGTTATTGGTGCCCGAAGCAGGCGCGGGGTGAAGCGCCATCAGGCTGCCGGAAGCGTAGTGCGTCAGACCAAAGGTCGAGCGGAACGTATCCCAGTCGGAGGACTGGTAGAGATCGGAATCCTCGATGACGGCAATGGTCTGGCCCCGGCCCGTAATGCCCGCCGCAAACAACGGGTTCAGATTGTAAATCGTCGCGAGGTCGCCTGGCGTCACCGCCTGATAGGTGCTCTTACGCGAAGTGAAGGTGTAATCGGCATGCGCGCGTTTCCGCGGACGCGGGGAAAAATCGTGCAGAGAAACGATACCGGCGACAGCCGGAGCAAGCGCCTCGGGAATGTTGGGATCGCTCATGTTGGCGATGTGCCGGACACCATTTACGTCCAGATAATGAATCTCGGTGTGGAAGGCTTCCCGCACCTGCGCGGCGGTCCCGGAAAAGTCGATGGTCATGCCGCCGGGCGCAATGGAATTGACCGTAAAGCCGTGGGATTCCAGCCATTGGGCGACGGCAGCGCGGTCGGCCTCGGCCGCCCCCCAGGCCGCGCCGCATTCACTCGCGCTCATCCAGCGATGGTAGTTCGGCGAAGCGGGATCGTGAAGGCTGTCGATGTATTGCTTGACGGCCTGTTCATCGGAGGCGGAGCGCGCCAGCTGCAGGATCATGTGCTCCATGGGAAAATCGGCGGCTACCGCTCCCTGGTCGTTCTGCGCCGTGGCTTCGGGGCGTGTATTGCCGGCAAGAGAGTGTCTGCGGCTTTCGTCAATGCCGCGACCGACGAGAGCGGGACGGGATTGCGCGGCGAGAAAAGCAGCGCAGGTCAAAAACAGGACAGACAGATGCAGTGAGCGCATATACACATTAAACGCCCGCCGGCGGATTTCGTTTCGGTTATGACCGTAAAGAAATGTACATGTGCGCTGCAAGTTCCAATGGATGTCTCCCAGGCGGATATGAAGCCCACAGGTCCGCGCGATTGCAGAAAATCGCGGCCCGGGGTGGAATGACACAGCGACGCGCGGCGCTGCTATCATATATCGAGTGGCACTTTTATGACTGCGGCTCCGGAAAGCGTGCAGAAGGCTCAATTGCCG
Source organism: Bryobacterales bacterium (assembly GCA_963768385.1). Lineage (GTDB taxonomy): Bacteria > Acidobacteriota > Terriglobia > Bryobacterales > Bryobacteraceae > Fen-178. Next base: position 1,180,652 of record CAVYHQ010000003.1, on the reverse strand, counting down.
TGGGGCACGATTGCCTGGTTCGGCCTGCTGACGATGGCGTGCTATGCGCCGGTGTTGACGGCCCTAGTGAGGCAATGGGGCGCGGACCCGGACATGGGCCACGGGTTCTTCGTTCCGGTCATCGCGGGGTATATCGTCTGGCAGAAGCGGAACGAATTGCTGGCCATCAAGCCTCAACCGAACTGGTGGGGATTGGCTGTGGTTATTCTGGGCGGGGTCCAACTGATCATTGGCACTCTGGGCGTGGAGTTGTTCCTGACGCGCACGTCTCTCGTGATTGTGCTGATTGGCGCGGTCTGGCTCCTGGGCGGCGACTCGATGCTGAAAAAGCTGGCGTTCCCGCTATTCCTGTTGTTCTTCATGGTGCCGATTGACGCCGTGATCTATAACCAGATCACGTTTCCGCTGCAGCTTCTGGCCAGCCGCCTGGCGGATGGCGCGCTCACCTTAATTTCGGTTCCCGTCCTGAGGGAAGGCAACATACTGGAGCTGCCCAACCAGCGGCTCTCGGTGGTGGAAGCGTGCAGCGGTATCCGGTCGCTGCTTTCGCTGACCTTTCTATCGCTGGTTTACGGATACTTCTTCGAGAAGAAGACATGGATTCGCGTGGTGCTGTTTTTCGCGACCGTCCCGATTGCCATTGTGGCGAACAGCAGCCGCGTCACCATAACCGGAGTGCTGACGCAGGTGAAACCGGAAGCGGCCGAAGGGTTTTTCCACGAAGCTGAAGGCTGGGTCATTTTCATGGTGGCGTTGGGAATCCTGATTCTCTTCCACCAATTGATCGCGCGGGGCTCAAATTACATGGAGGCCAGGAGAAAGCCATGAGTTTCCCGGGCAACCCGTATGCGCGGGTCTTGACGGTGGTGCTGCTGCTCGAGGCGACCGCGTTTTACGCCATCGCCTCGCGCTCCGAGCGTGTGCCCGTGGTCCCGCCGCTGAGTCTTTTTCCGTCCGCGTTCGGCGGATGGGCAATGGCGCGGGATGTGCCGATCGAGAAGGAGGTCCAGGACGTTTTGAAAGCCGACGACACGCTGAACCGGGTATACGTCAGCCCCTCCCGAACCGACTACGCCTTCCTGTTTGTTGCATATTTCAAGACGCAGCGGTATGGCCAGGCGCCGCACTCCCCGAAGAACTGCCTGCCTGGATCGGGCTGGGAGCCCGTGGAAACGGGGAGGCAGACTATCAGCGTTTCCGGCTGGCAAGCGCCCATTGTGACGAACCGGTACGTGGTGGAGCACGGAGACGAGAAGAGCGTGGTGTTGTACTGGTACCAGACCCACAACCGCATCATCGCGAGTGAGTACTGGGCGAAGTTCTGGCTGGTGGTGGATTCCATTCGCTACCGCCGCAGCGATACTTCCCTGGTGAAGATTGTGGTGCCGGTGAATGACAACGATATCGGCGCGGCCACCGCCACGGGAGTCCAGTTGATCCAGGCGTTGTTCCCGAGCTTATTGAGGCAGTTGCCCTCGTAGCCCGTTTTATGGGTGCGTGAACGCCCAGGCAGGGACCCCCATCACAAGAACTGGGCGGAGGCCTTGTTTTGCCACATGGAATACAGCTCCGCGCGCTCTTCCTGTCTCAAAGCGGCCGGATTGGGGCTGGGCTGGTCCTCCAGGCAATGGTTGTGGAGATAGCAATCGAGGGTCTGCCGCATGGCAAGCCTGCCGCGGTGGAGCCGGGTTTTCACCACATCGGTGGTCAGATCCAGGATCTGGGCGGTCTCTTCCGTGGAAAGCTCTTCGATGTCGCGCAGCAGCACCACGGCGCGGTAGGCGGGCGGAAGTTCCGCGATGACGCGATCGAGGACATTGCGCAACTCGGAGCGCAGCAGGTCGAGGTCCGGCGGGCGCGTTTGATCGGCCAGTTCTTCAGGGGATCGAGTTGATCGAGCGAAAGCTCGTGGGCCGGGGCAAAAACGCTCTTGCGGCGCTGCATGAGGCAGGCGTTCTTGGCGATGCGGAAGACCCACGACCGCACGCGCTCCGGCTGGCGAAGCTGGGCGAAATTCTCGAAAACCTTGAGCAGCGTCTCCTGCGCGACTTCTTCGGCGTCCTCCGGCCGGCCGCACATGAGCCAACTGTAGTGGAACACCTTAGATCGGAAATGGTTGACGAATCTCTCGAAGGCTAGCGGCTCACCGGCGACGAGAGCGCGCGCAAGTTCAGTCTCTTCTTGCTGGTCCACGCCACGATTGTAACGTGCTTGGGGGGCGCAGCCGGGGCGGCAGTCCTCAGCCAGCGGGGAGTTCCGCGCTCACGTTGAGCACAGTTTCGATCTCGGGCGCATGCAGGAGGGTGTTGTGGATCAGGCACGCCTTCACCGCCCGCAAGATGCCGGCTTGGTGGCGAGGATCGAAGGCAGGCACAGTCACCTCAATGCGGAGGCTTCCGAGCCGCGCCGGGTGCGCGGTTTTCTCCGCGGTTACCTTGACTTCCAGGCCTTGGGCCGGCAGAGACCTGGTCTTCAGATATTGCGCGGCGTAGAACCCGGCGCACGTCCCCAGCGAGACGAGCAGATATTCCGGCGGCGTCATGCCGCTGTCCGATCCGCCATTATCAGGCGGCTGGTCGCATACCACGCGATGACCGCGCGCACCGGCTTCGAACGTGACGTCGCCGAGATGTCGAATGCGGACTTCCAGGATGGTTTCCACGGCATAGAGATGCAGATTCGCGGCAATCGTGACAGGGGGGCAGAATCCGGGCCTTGGCGCAAGGGATTATAATCGGGGAGACGATGTTTAACGAGGGGAACGCGGGCGGGACGCTTCTTGACTTTTGGAAGGCCGGTAATTTATTCTGACGATTCGCTTTGGCCACGTATTCTGGCCGTTCTGTGTATGCGGGAAGACTGGCGCCAGACACCCGAAACTGTGGAACGGTTTCTGGATTCCACATTAGGGAGCGTGGACAGCGCCGAGGAGCTGGCGGTGGGCGTCGCTCGACGGGCGGGTTTCGACGAAGACGACGTGATGAAGATCGGAATGGCGGTGCGGGAATCGATGGTGAACGCGGTGGTACACGGCAACCGGTACAACGCGAATAAGAAGGTGCGGTTCTCAGTGGCGAACAACCGGGAGCGATTCACGGTGCGAATCGCGGACGAAGGCGACGGGTTCGATTTTTCCCGTCTTCCCGACCCGCGGTCGCCGGAGAACCTGATGTGCACGTCGGGACGCGGCATTTTTCTCGTCCGTTCGTTCATGGATGAGTTTCAAATCCGGCACCTGGAGCCCGCGGGGACCGAGGTAACTTTGGTCAAGTATATGGTGTCTAAGTAGAATCGAAAGTCTTGAGTCTGGAGGAATGTTCAGTGAGCGTAAAGTTGAATACTCGGCAAATCGGCGACGTAAGCGTGGTGGATGTGGCGGGGCGGATCACGCTGGGTGAAGGTTCCAGCGCATTGCGCGACAGCGTGCGCGAGATGGTGAGCAAGGGCCAGAAGAAGATCCTGCTCAACCTGGGAGAGGTATCGTACATCGACAGCTCGGGGATCGGGGAGCTGGTGTCGGCCTTCACGACGGTGACCAACGGGGGCGGGCAGTTGAAGCTGCTCAACCTCACCAAGCGAGTGAAGGACCTGCTGCAAATCACGAAGCTATACACCGTGTTCGACGTGCATGATAGCGAAGTGACGGCCATCCGGAGCTTCGTCTAAGCGGAAGACCCGGGGACAGACGGATCTGTCCGCGCGGCGCAAAAGGCAGCGCCTTGGGACAGATTCGTCAGTCCCCGCCGCCGACGAACTGTACGATCTCGAGCTGCGCGCCGGGGCGGAGCACGGTTTCGGCCCAGAGCGGCTGCTTGACGATGCGTCGGTCGAGTTCCAGGGCGACGCGCGCGGGGTCCAACTGCAACTGGCGCAGCAGGCCCAGGAGGGTCTGACCTTCGGGGGCGGATTGGGGCTGGCCATTCACTGTGATGTCGATGGGCATGCTTGGTTGACACCCCTGTTTTACACCAATTATAGTCATGTTTGATGCCTAAGTCCTACACGGATTTGTATTTCCCGGTCCTGGTGCAGGCTCTCGTGGCGATGGCCCTGGCGGCGGGGTTGCTGAGTGCGTCGTTCGTGCTGGGGAAGCGTGTTCGCAACAGGGTCAAGGACATACCATACGAATCCGGCATCACGCCGACGGGCGACGCGCGGCAGCGCTTCAGCGTAAAATTCTACCTGGTGGCGATGCTGTTTATTGTATTCGACATCGAAGCAATCTTCCTGTATCCCTGGGTCGTGGTTTATCGCGAGCTGAAGATGCTGGCGTTCGTCGAGATGCTGGTATTTGCGATCTTGATCCTTTCCGGATTTTTCTACATCTGGAAGAAGGGTGCGCTGGATTGGGCGGAGCCGGACCACTCCAACGGGAAGTTGTAACGATTCGAAATGCTACCCGACAATTTGCGAGAGCATCCCGTGGCCGCAGCCGTGGAGGCGTTTGACGCCGACGCGGTGAGGGGCGGCCAGTACGAGCGGAAGGAACTGACGCTGGAAACGGCTCCGGCCAAGATCGTGAGCGTCTGCGGATTCCTCAAGTACGATCAGAAGTTCGTTCGTCTGAGCACGGTGACGGCGGTGGACCGCTATCCGGCGGAACCGCGGTTCGAAGTGGTTTACCACCTGCACTCGATCGAGCCTTGCCAGCGGCTACGGCTGAAGTGCCGGGTGCGGGGCGAAGACCCGGTGATCGAATCGGTGACTTCGGTATGGCGCTCGGCGGACTGGTACGAGCGCGAGGTATTCGATCTTTTCGGGATCAAGTTCGTGAATCATCCCGATTTGCGGCGCATCCTGTTGCCGGACGAGTGGGAAGGCCACCCGCTGCGGAAAGACTACCCGGTGACCGGGTCGAGGGTTTAGACATGGGCGAACCGGGCGTTCCAGGACAGTACATGGCCACGCTGGAAGGCGGCCAGTCGCAAACCGGCCCCCGGCGGATGGTCCTGAACATGGGGCCGCAGCACCCCTCGACGCACGGGGTGCTGCGCCTGGTGTTGGATCTCGACGGGGAAAACATCGTCAACTGCCAGTTGGATATCGGCTACCTGCACACGGGCATCGAGAAAGAGTTCGAGGTCAAGCTCTACCAGCAGGCGGTCACGCTGACGGACCGCGTGGACTACCTGGCGCCGCTTTCGATGAACCTGGGGTACTGCCTGGCGGTGGAGAAGTTGCTGGGGCTGGAGATCCCGCCGCAGGCGCAGTGGATGCGGGTGATGCTCACGGAACTGACGCGGCTGAACAGCCACCTGGTGTGGCTGGGAACGCACGCGCTGGATATCGGCGCGATGAGCGTGTTCCTATACTGTTTCCGCGAGCGCGAAGATATTCTGCGCATTTTCGAGATGTTCTCGGGGCAGCGGATGATGACCAGCTATTTCCGCATTGGCGGGCTGGCGCTGGAGCCGCCGCGCGGGTGGCAAGAGCGGGTGAAGAAATTCATCGACATTTTCCCGAGCCGCATCGACGAGTACGAAGACCTGCTGACCAAGAACCGCATCTGGATGGGGCGGACCCGCGGGGTGGGCGCGATGGCGCTCGAAGACATGCTGGACCTGGGGGTCACGGGGCCCATGCTAAGGGCCGCGGGTTTGAAGATCGACGCGCGCAAGGACGAGCCCTACACGAGTTACGAGAAGTTCGATTTCGAAGTGCCAACCCGCACGGAGAGCGACGTTTACGCTCGCTACCAGGTGCGCATGGAAGAGATGCGGCAGAGCGTGCGCATCGTCCGGCAGGCCGTGGAGGGCATGCCTTCGGGACCGTGGAAGGCCGATGACCAGCACGTGGTGCTGCCGGATCGTGAAAAGATGAAGACCCAGATGGAGGCGCTGATCTATCACTTCAAGATCGTGACCGAGGGTTTCCGGGTGCCGGAGGGAGAAGTCTACCAGGCGATTGAATCGCCGCGCGGGGAGCTGGGCTTCTACGTGGTGAGCGACGGGACGGCCAAGCCCTACCGCGTGCACATGCGGACGCCCAGCTTTGGCAATCTGCAAGCCGTGCCTAAAATGGTGCAAGGCACTATGATCGCGAACGTGGTTGCCTGCATCGGCAGCATGGATTTTGTGCTGGGTGACACAGACCGCTGATGACCTTTTCTCCACAACTCGAAGCCCGGTTCGAGAAGCTTCTAAAGAGCTATCCCGAGGGACGGCAGCGCGCGGCGATGGTTCCGATGCTGCTCTATGCGCAAGATGAAGTGGGCCACGTTTCCGAGGAGTTGATTGAGGAGGTGGCCAAGCGCGTGGGCGTGACCGCGCTCCAGGTGAACGAAGTGCTTTCGTATTACTCCATGCTGCACCGCAAGCCGCTGGGGAAGCACCACGTGCAGATCTGCACCAATATAAGTTGCCTGCTCAACGACGGCGACAGGCTGTGGGAACACGCCTGCAAAAAGCTGGGGATCGGGCACAAGGAGGCGACCGAGGACGGGCAGATTTCCATCGAGGAAGTGGAATGCATAGGGGCCTGCTCGTGGGCGCCAGCCATCCAGGTGAACTACGATTTTCATCACTTCGTGACGCCCGAGAAACTGGACCAGCTTCTGGACAGCCTGAGGAAGAAGCCTTAAGGGATGCTGTACAACGAACCCAGCCCGCTGGAGACCAGGGTGCTTTCGCGCCGCTTCGGTTTGCCGAACTCGGTAACGCTCGCCACGTATCTCGCCACGGACGGCTACCAGGGGTTTTTGAAGGCCGCGGGGATGAAGCCGGAGGAGATCATCGAGGAAGTCAAGATTTCGAACCTGCGCGGGCGCGGCGGGGCGGGCTTCCCGGCGGGGATGAAGTGGAGCTTTGTGCCGCGCACTTCGCCCAAGCCGAAATACATCGTGGTGAACGCCGACGAGAGCGAGCCGGCCACTTGCAAAGACCGCGTGCTGATGGAGAACGACCCGCACCAGTTGATCGAAGGCGTGCTGATCGCGGGCCTGGCGGTGGGGGCGCACGCAGGGTACATCTACGTGCGCGGGGAATACCGCTACCTGATCGAGATCATGGACCAAGCGATCGCCGAGGCGTACGCGAACGGCTGGCTGGGGAAAAACATACAGAGCACGGGGTTCGATTTCGATCTCTACACACACACCGGCGCGGGGGCCTACGAGTGCGGCGAGGAATCGGCGCTGCTCGAATCGCTGGAGGGCAAGCGCGGGATTCCTCGCATCCGGCCGCCATTTCCGGCGGTGGTGGGCGCCTTTCAGTGTCCCACCGTGCTGAGCAACGTGGAGACGTTCTGCGCGGTGCCGGCGATTCTTCGCGACGGCGGCGCGGCGTTTGCGGCGCTGGGCGTGCCGAGGGCCGGCGGAACCAAGATGACGTGCCTCACGGGCCACGTCAACAAGCCCGGGGTGTACGAACTGCGGATGGGCTTCCCGGTGAAGCAGATGATCGAGGAAGTGGGCGGCGGCATTCGCAACGGCAAGAAATTGAAGGCGTTTATTCCGGGCGGATCGAGCTGCCCGGTGCTGACGGCCGAAGAGTGCGAAGGCCTGACCATGGACTACGACGCCATGGCGGCGCGGAAGACCATGCTCGGGTCGGGCGGCGTGGTGGTGATGGACGAAGACACGTGCATGGTGAAGGCCGCCATGCGGATCATGCGGTTTTACGCGCACGAAAGCTGCGGCTGGTGCATTCCGTGCCGCGAAGGCACGAGCTGGCTGCGCAAGATTCTGGTGCGGTTGCACGAGAGCGGCGGGACGCGGGGCGACATCGACCTGATCGGAGACATCGCCAGGAACATGCTGGGACGCACGTTCTGCCCGCTGGGCGACGCGGCCGCCATGCCGACGATCTCGATTGTGGAGAAGTTCCGCAGCGAATTCGAGGACCACCTGAGCGGGAAGGGGTGTCCCTACGAGAGTGCGGGCCACATGGTGGTGGCGTGAATGGCTGACCTGGTAACACTCACGATTGACGGCCGGCAGGTGCAGGCCCCGCCGGGGACGCTGGTGATCGACGCGGCCAAGCGGGCGGGCATCGAGATCCCGTCGTTCTGTTATTACGAGGGCCTGACGCTGCAAGCCGCCTGCCGCATGTGCCTGGTGGAAGTGGAGAAGATGCCGAAGCTGATGACGGCCTGCACGCTTCCCGTTTCCGAGGGCATGGTGGTGAGGACCGAGACCGCGCAGGTGGCCGCGGCGCGCAAGTACATGCTGGAATTCCTGCTCACCAACCACCCGCTGGATTGCCCGGTGTGCGACAAGGGCGGCGAGTGCGAATTGCAGGACATGACGTTCCGCTATGGCGCGGGCGAGAGCCGTTTCACGGAAGAGAAAGTTCACACGCCGGAGAAGCAGTTTTCGCCGGTGGTGTTCTACGACGCGCCGCGCTGCATTCTGTGCTTCCGCTGCGTGCGCATCTGCAACGAAGGGCTGGGAGTCAACGCGCTGGGGGTGATCAACCGCGGGGTGCTGTCGGAGATCGCTCCCAACAAGGGCGACCATCTGGAATGCGACGAATGCGGCGCGTGCATCGATATTTGCCCGGTGGGCGCGCTCACCAGCGGAGCCTACCGGTACAAGACGCGGCCGTGGGAAATGACCCACGTGGGAACCATCTGCACGCACTGTTCGGATGGGTGCAAGACAACGCTGGGTGTTCGCAACGACCACATCATACGGGGCAACAACCGCGACCGCTCCGGCATTAACGGCGAGTTTCTGTGTATCAAGGGGCGCTACGGGTTCGATTTCTACGATCATCCGGAGCGCCTCCAAGCGCCGTTGATGCGCGTGAACGGCGAGCTGAAAGAGGCCTCCTGGGCGCAAGCGCTGGAGGCGGTGGCGGAAAAGTTCAACCAGACGATAGCGGATGGCGGCAGCTTCGGGGTGATCGGCTCCAACCACACCACCAACGAAGAGAATTTCTATTTGCAGAAATTCGCGCGCGAGGTGCTGCGCACCAACCACATCGACCATCATCGCACGGGCGACCTGGCGGCACTGCTCAATGCGCTGAGCGGCGCCAGCGGCCAACTGGCCACCGTCGCGGACCTCTACGAGCGCAAAGCCTTTCTCATCCTCGGCGCCGACCTGGCGCTGGAACATCCCCTGCTCTCGTATCAAATCCGCGCCAACTACCGGCACCACCGGGCGCGCATCTACGTGGTAACGCCGAAACCCGTCCGCGAAGACCACTACGCCGCCGCCGTTGTGCGCGGCGGCGATTACGAATCCCTGCGCGACCAGCTCCAGCGCGAGCCGGAACTGGTCATCCTGTTCGACGACTCTTTGAAGGGCGACGGGATTCGCAAGCTGGTGGAGTTCGGCGAGGGGCTGGGCATCCCGGTGAAGTACATCTGCTTGCTGGACTACTCGAACTCGCGCGGCGCGGTGGAGATGGGGCTGACGCCGGGTGAAGGCGGCATGCGCGTGGACGAGATGCTGGAGGCGGAACTGAGCGTGTTGTGGGTGGTGGGGGCGAACCCCTACCGGGGGCCGGGGACCGGGGGCCAGGGGCCAGGGGCCAGACGTGCGGGATTCATGGTCGTTCAGGACCTGTTTTTGACTGAGACGGCGCAAGTGGCGGATGTAGTGCTGCCGGCGGCCTGCGCGTACGAGAAGAATGGCACGGTTACCAACGTCACGGGTGAAGTGCAGCGTCTGAAGCGCGCGGTGAATACCATGGGCGCCAAGCCGGACCTCGAGATCATGGGGTTCCTGGCGCGCGAGATGGGCGCGGCGGCGGCGCTCGGTCCGTGGACACCGGACGCGGTGTTTGAAGAGATGTGCAAGAAGGTTCGAGTCAACGGGTGCATCCCCGTTGAGAACCGGCCCGATCTGACGCATTCCGACCACAACGGGTTGTTCGCGTCCGGCACGCTGGGGCGCTATTCTAGGGTTCTGAATTCGGTCGTGGAAAGTCGTTTGGACCGCTAAATGGACTCATTCATCGTCATCACTCTGATCAAGGTCGCGGTGGTCTTTGCGGCCCTGATGACCACTCTGCTGTACCTGCAATGGGTGGAGCGGAAGGTGATTGCGCACATCCAGGTGCGTCCGGGGCCGTACCGCGTGGGCCCGCACGGTCTTTTGCAGCCGTTCGCGGACGTGATCAAGCTGATCACCAAAGAAGACCTGATACCGCCGTACGTGGACAAGCCGCTGTACCTGGCGGCGCCGTTCATCGCCATGACCATGGCGCTGCTTTCGATTTCGGTGATTCCGTTCGGTCCCACGATCGAGGTGGCGGGCCACCGGACCTGGATGCAGCTCACGGACTTGAACATCGGGGTGCTGTTCGTGCTGGCGGTCTCATCCATGGGCGTGTACGGAATCGTGCTGGCCGGCTGGTCGTCGAACAACAAGTACGCGCTGCTGGGCGGGCTGCGCAGCTCGGCGCAGATGATCAGCTACGAGCTGCCGCTCTCGCTGGCCGTCGCCGCGCCGCTGCTGGTTTCTAATACCTTGAGCTTGCGGACGCTGGTAGAGAGACAGGAAGGCAGCATCCTCGACTGGAACGTGCTGCACGGACCGTTTCCGCAGATTGTGAGCTTCCTCATTTTTCTGATTGCCGCCTTCGCGGAAACCAACCGGGTGCCGTTCGATTTGCCGGAGGCCGAAAACGAGCTGGTGGCCGGCTTCCACGTAGAGTACAGCAGCATGAAGTTCGCGTCGTTCTTCATGGCCGAATACGCCAACATGATCACGGTAAGTTGCATGGCCGTGCTGCTGTTTCTGGGCGGGTGGGTAGCACCCTGGCCGGCGCGGTACGGGTCGAGCTTCGTGCCAGTGGCGATCTTCGCAGGCGCGGGCGTGGCGGCGCTCTACCATGGCATACATCCGGGCCGCCGGCGGGACCGGTACACGCTGCCGGTGTTTGGCGTAGCGTTTCTGGCAATGGCGGCTTTTTTCCTGCTGCCGGCGGTGCAGGCATGGCTGCTGCCGCTATTCTGGTTCTGCGCCAAGACGGGTGCGGTGCTGTTCACTTTTATGTGGGTTCGCGGCACGCTGCCGCGGTTCCGCTATGACCAACTCATGGGCTTCACGTGGAAGTTCCTTTTCCCGGTCGCGGTTGCAAACTTGCTGGTGACCGGCTTTCTGGTGGCGTGGTTTTCGTGAAATGGACGTCATTCTCTTTCTGATCTTCGCGATGATCGCGGTGGTTTGCGCCATCAACGTGGTGGTGCAGACGCATCCGATTTCGAGCGCCATCTCGCTGGTGGGCGTGATGGGCTCGCTGGCGGTTCTTTACCTGCTGTTGGGCGCGGAGTTCATCGCGGCCGCGCAGGTGATCGTCTACGCGGGCGCCATCATGGTGCTGTTCGTGTTCGTGATCATGCTGTTGAACGCGGGAGCGGAGTCCAAGCGCGGCCGGTCGCTCGTGGCGCAGTTGCTGGGCGCGCCGCTGCTGATCGCGCTGCTCGGGCTGCTGGCGTATTTCGTGCAGCGCCTCTACCCGCGAAGCGTCTCGGTGCACTTTGGCGGCTTCACGCACGGCACGCCGCTGGACATTGGCCGCGCGCTGTTCACCACCTACCTGCTGCCCTTTGAGGTGACTTCCATTTTGATCTTAATCGCCATCCTGGGCGCCATTGTTCTGGCGCGGAAGGAGATGGACTGAGATGACGGGGGTCCCGATTTCCTGGTTTCTGACGCTGAGCGCGGTGCTGTTCGTGCTGGGCGTGGCGGGGTTCGTGTTCCGGCGCAGCGTGATCACGGTATTCATGTCGGTCGAGTTGATGCTGAACGCCGTGAACCTGAGCTTTGTGACGTTTTCCTACCAGCTCAAGCAGGTGGACGGGCACCTCTTCGCGTTCTTCGTGATGGTGGTGGCAGCGGCCGAGGCGGCCGTGGGGTTGGCGATCATCCTGACGGTTTTCAAGAACCGGGCGACGTTGAATATCGATGATGTGGATTCGATGAAGAACTGATATGTTCACCGCAGAGACGCAGAGACGCAGAGAAGAGACTGGGGATTTGACAGGGCGTCTCCAGGGTTTGTGGCATTACGTCACGCCCGGGGTTGGCGCGCAGAGGAAGCAGAGGGAAGCGTTAGCTGGCGCCCCGGGCGCTGACTGGACATCAAGGGTTTTTGTCTCTGTTTCTTCTCTGCGTCTCTGCGTCTCTGCGGTGGATTACTAACTCCGATGGCACTCTGGCTCATACCGGTACTCCCGCTGGCGGGCTTCCTGATCAACGGCCTCTTCGGCCGGCGATTTTCCAAGGGGCTCGTCAACACCGTCGCCATCGGCAGCGTGGCGCTTTCCTTTGTGTGGGTGCTGAAGACTATCTTCAGCCTGGGGGCGCTGGCGGGCGTCTATAGCGAGCATTACTTCACGTGGATCCGGAGCGGAGGGGTCAATATCGGGTGCGATTTCGGGGTTGACCGGCTGACCATCGTCATGTTGCTGGTGGTGACCGGGGTGGGGGCGGTGATCCACATTTATTCCATCGGGTACATGGCGCATGAAGGGGGATACTACCGGTTCTTCGCGTTTATGAACCTCTTCATGTTCTTCATGCTGGTGCTGGTGCTGGCCTCGAACTATCTGGTGATGTTCGTCGGATGGGAAGGCGTGGGACTGTGCAGCTACCTGCTGATCGGGTTCTACTTCGATAAGAAATTCGCCACCAACGCCGCCAACAAGGCGTTCATCGTGAACCGCATCGGCGACTTCGGCTTCTCGCTGGCCCTGTATTACATGGTGAAGAATTTCGGATCGCTCGATTTCGCCACGGTGTTCCAGAAGGCGCCGGGGGCGCAGGAGGCGACGCTCACCATCATCGGGCTGCTGCTGATGCTGGGCGCGTGCGGCAAGTCCGCGCAGATTCCGCTGTATGTGTGGCTGCCCGACGCCATGGCGGGCCCCACGCCGGTTTCGGCGCTGATCCACGCGGCCACTATGGTGACCGCGGGCGTCTACATGACGGCACGGTCGTGGGCCATCTACGCACATGCTCCGGCAGCCGCGGCGACCATCGCCATCATCGGCATTGCTACCGCGTTCTTCGCCGCGACTATCGGGCTGGCGCAGAACGACATCAAGAAAGTCTTCGCCTACTCCACGATTTCGCAGCTCGGTTATATGTTCGTGGGGGTGGGCTGCGGGGCGTTTTCGGCGGGCATTTATCACCTGGTGACGCACGCATTTTTCAAGGCGCTGCTGTTCCTGGGGGCGGGCAGCGTGATCCACGCGCTTTCGGGGGAGCAGGACCTGCGCAATATGGGCGGCCTGCGAACCAAAATCCCCTGGACCTTCTGGACCATGATGTGCGCTGCGGTGGCCATCGCGGGCGTACCGCCTTTCGCGGGTTTCTTCAGCAAAGACGCCATTCTGCTGGCGGCGCACCATTACGCGCCGTGGATGTACTGGCTGGGCACGATCACCGCCGGCCTGACCGCGTTCTACGTCTTCCGGGTCATGTTTCTGGCATTCTTCGGCGAATACAGGGGCGACAAACACGCGCACGAATCGCCGCCGGTGATGCTGGTTCCGCTGGCGATTCTGGCGCTGCTGTCGATCGTGGGCGGGTTCGCCTTCAAAGTCCCCGAGTTCCTGGGGGCCGGGGGCGGAGAGGAAGATGGCGCCCTGATGGCGATCTCCACCGCGGCGGGCTTGATGGGCATCGCGCTGGCCTGGGTGATGTACGTGGCCAGGCCGGGCATGGCGGATTCGTTCGCGGCGAGCATGAAGGGCCTCTACACGCTGGTCTACAACAAGTACTTCGTGGATGAGATCTATACCGCAGCGGTGGTGAATCCGGTGATCAACGGCTCGCGCGAGGTGCTTTGGAAAGACGTGGACGTGAAGCTGATCGATGGCGCGGCGAACGGAGTGGGCACGCGCGCCTGCGATATCGGCGGCGTGCTGCGGCTGATACAATCCGGCAACATCCGCAGCTACGCCACGTGGGTGCTGTTCGGCTCGGTGGTGCTGATCGTGGCGATGGGGATCGTGGGAGGCCTCCGATGAACCTGCCGACCCTCATTCTGGCGCTGCCGCTGGCGGGATTCCTGATCGCGCTGCTGGTGCCGCGTTCTTCGCCGCAGGGCAGCCGGGTATGGGCCCTCGCCATAACGCTGGCGACGTTCGCGGCATCGCTGACCTTGCCGGTGGTATTCGACCGCAGCGTGCCCGGGGAGCAACTCACGCTGGACGTGCCGTGGATGGCCACGCCCAACATTCACTACCACGTGGCGGCTGACGGCGTGGGCCTGTGGCTGGTGCTGCTTTCGACGTTCCTGACGCCCATCTGCGTGCTGATCTCATGGCGCTCCATACAGAACCGGGTGAAGGAGTTTTACGCGTTTCTGCTGCTGCTCGAATGCGGGCTGGTGGGCGTGTTCCTGGCGCAGGACCTGTTCCTGTTCTACGTATTCTGGGAAGTCTCGCTGGTGCCCATGTACTTCCTGATCGGCATCTGGGGCCACGAGCGGCGCATCTACGCGGCGGTGAAGTTTTTCCTGTTCACCATGACCGGGTCGGTGCTGATGCTGGCGGCCATCATCTACCTCTACAATCGCGCGCAGACGTTCAGCTACCCGGCCATTGTGGACATGATCTGGAGCGGCAGGCTTTCGTTCGCTCCCCAGGAGCAGATGCTATTGTTTCTGGCGTTTTTCGTGGCGTTCGCCATCAAAGTTCCGATCTGCCCCCTGCACACGTGGCTGCCGGACGCGCACGTGGAAGCCCCAACGGCGGGCTCGGTGATGCTGGCTTCCGTGATGCTGAAGATGGGCACGTACGGAATTCTGCACTTCTGCCTGCCGCTGTTTCCCGGGGCGGCGCGAACCTGCGCGCCGTGGATCGTAGTGCTGGCGATCATCGGGATCATCTACGGCGCGCTGGTGGCGATGGTGCAGCCCAACATGAAGAAGCTGGTGGCGTACTCTTCGGTGAGCCACCTCGGCTTCGTCGTGCTGGGGATTTTCACGTTTACGCAGGTGGGCCTGGACGGCGCGGTCTACCAGATGCTGAACCACGGCATTTCCACGGGCGCCCTGTTCGTGTTCGTGGGGCTGCTTTACGAGCGGCGCCATTCGCTCGAGATCGCGGATTACGGCGGCGTGGCGACCGCGGCGCCATGGCTCTCGACGGCGTTCCTGGTTACCACGCTGGCGAGCATCGGCCTGCCCATGCTGAATAATTTCGTGGGCGAGTTTCTGGTGCTCCAGGGCGCCGCCATCGCCAATTTCAAGTGGGCCATCTACGCCGCCATCGGCGTGATCCTCTCGGCCTGCTACATGCTTTGGATGTACCAGCGCGTGTTCTACGGCGAGGTGAAGGAAGAGGTGCGGCGGCGCGTCTTCGACCTCAACCTGCGCGAATGGGCCGTGGTGATTCCGCTCGTCGCGATGATGGTGTGGATGGGCGTCTATTCGCAGTCGTTCCTGCCGCCGGTCAGTAGGACCACCGCGCGCGTGCTGGAGCAGACGCAGGTGAACGTGCCATTCCAGGTGCGGGTGGAGCCCCTCCCGCGCGGAGGTGGCGGATGCCCGCTAGTTTCGGGTTCAACGCCGCGGACCTCATCCGCTTCCTGCCCGAGACGATTCTCACCGCGATGGGCACGTTGCTGATGGTGCTCGACCCGATTCTCCGCCGGCGCTCTTCGAACGCCTTCGGCCACCTGAGTATCATGGCTCTGATTGCGGCCATCGGCGGGGCGGTCTACGCGTACACGCAGGCCGGTCCGGCTTTCGGCGGGATGCTGATGGTGGACGGCTTCGCCACGTTTTTCCGCGTGCTGGTGCTGGTGGTGGGGATTCTGACCATTCTGCCGTCGTATCGCTTTCTGGCGCGGCAGGACGCCGAAACCAGCGAGTATCATGCGCTGCTGCTCTTTTCGATTGCCGGCCAGTGTCTGATGGCGGCGGCCAACGACTTGATTATCGTGTTCATCGGCCTGGAGATTTCGTCGATCGCCAGCTACGTGCTGGCCGGGTATTTCCGCGACGACAAGCGCTCGAACGAAGCCGCGCTCAAGTATTTCCTGCTGGGCTCGTTCGCGACAGCCTTCTTCCTGTACGGCGTGGCTCTGATCTACGGCGCCACCGGCAGCGTCAACCTCACCGCCGCGCGCGCCGTAATTTCGGGGCAAAACGCGCCATCGCCGGTGTTTCTGGGCGTGGCGGCGGCGCTCATGTTTGTAGGGCTGGGATTCAAGGTGTCGGCAGCGCCATTCCAGATGTGGGCGCCGGACGTGTACCAGGGGGCGCCCACGCCGGTGACCGCGTTCCTTTCAGCCGGTCCCAAGGCCGCGGCCTTTGCGGTGTTACTACGAATCTTCACGACGGCGTTCGAGCCGATCGGCGGCGGGTGGGAGCCGCTAGTGTGGTTCTCGGCGCTGGCCTCGATGACCATCGGGAACTTCGCGGCGCTGCTGCAAACCAACATCAAGCGCATGCTGGCTTACAGCTCGATTGCGCACGCCGGTTACGTGATGGTGGCGCTGACGGCGCGCTCGCAGGTGGGCACGGCGGCGGCGATGTTCTACCTGGTGGCGTACGCGCTGATGAACATCGGGGCATTCGCGGTGGTGAGCCATCTTTCGGGCCGCGGCGAGCGGTACCAGAACATCGAGGACTTCTCCGGCTTGGCCCAGAAACAGCCGCTGACGGCCGCCATGTTTTCGATATTCCTGCTCTCGCTGATCGGTGTGCCGCTGACCGGCGGCTTCTTCGGCAAGTTCTACATCTTCAAAGCGGCGCTGGAATCGCACCTGGTCTGGCTGACCGTGCTGGGCCTGCTCAACAGCGCGGTGGCGGCGTACTACTATCTACGCATCCTGGTGATGATGTACATGCACGAGCCGGGCGAAGCCGTCGAGAACGCCGAGCCGCTTTCGCCGGGATTACGGGCCGCGCTGATCCTTCCGGCGCTGGGCACGCTGCTGCTGGGGATCTTCCCCGGGTGGGTGCTGGAGTTCGCGGGGAAGTCGGCGGAGTTGGTGAAGTAGCCGAACTTCCGTGGGCCAACGCGCTATCATCGGAATCAGATGACTGCCCAAGCTGCCATCGACTAACCCTGCTGGGAATGCTTCTGGCGCTTTTGCCCGCGGAGGCACGGCCCTCGGTGCAGGCGGCGCAGTTGGTTGCGATGAATCCCTACGCCGTGGACGTCCGCTACGCCGACGATTGGCAGGAGCCGCAACGCGAGGAAGCACTGCGGTCCCTTGAACTCGCTGAGAGAGTCAGAACGGAAGCGAGACGCCTCCTCCCGGCCGAAGCGCTGATTTGATGCGGATGGTCAGGAGGCGTCCAGGCTCTCCGCCATCTCCAGCAGCTTCCGGACGGTGTTCCAGTTTCTGCCAGTACCGGGCGTCTGCAGGGTCCTTTCAATGAATGTCCAGGAGACCTTGGGACGCGCCATGCCGTGGGGGTAGTAGATATAGAGTTCGCGGCCTTCCATGCGCAGTTCGTCGGGTTCGCTGTCGATCCGCAGTATCCGTTCGCGCACGTCCGCCGCCGGAGCGCTGGCGAGGAACAAAACGAGCAGTTTGCTGGGGTCCAGATCGCGGCGCGACGCGAACGGGTTTGCCGCGATGACGCCCCGCAGGTCGGCTGCGGTGCGGAGGATGACGCCGGGGCGAAAAGCGAATCTTTGTTCGATCGCGTCCGCAATCCGCTTCGACAGACGGGTGAAATCCCGTGCGTCCGTGCGGAAAACGACGTTGCCGCTCTGTACGTAGGTCTGAGCGTGACGTAATCCCAGCGATTCGTACAGCTCGCGGAGTTCTTCCATTTTGATCTTGTGGTGGCCTCCCACGTTGACGCCGCGAAGGAAGGAAATGGCTGCGGGCATACAGTAACAACCGCTCTCTAACGGTCGCGGCTCGGATCGGAGTCCGGATCGCGCAAATGCTGCGGCAGAAAGGCCGCCAGGCCGCCGACTATCTTGACCGGCTTGGCGACGATCTTGACTTGAGCGGGCTTCAAGCCCGGACGGCTGGCCGTGACCGTAATCGTGCCGGGCGAAAGGGTTGAACGGACTGACACACGGTTGATGCCGCATTCCGTATTCAGGTAGAGATTATTGGTTGAATCAATCTTGCCGCTATTGTAACCGCCGCGCCAAATTCCGGGGCCGGTGATGGTGAAGTCAATCTCGTCGTCGTCGGTGGGGCAGCGCTGGCCTTTGGCATCGACGACTTCCACGTCAATCAGCGCCGCATCCTGGCCATCCGCTTGTAGGCCCTGCGGACCAACTATGGGAGTGAGCTTGATTTGCGCCGGCGGGCCGGCGGTGGTCAGTTCCTCCTGGGCCACTGACTTGCCGCCGTTCCTGCCAATGGCCTTCAGGCTCCCGGGCGCAAATTCAACGTCGGGGAAAGCAAAGACATATCCATTGGCCGGCTGGGAGTTTACCCCGTGGGATTTGCCGTTTACGAACAGCTCTACCGATTGGGTATTGGCAATGAGGTAGATTGTCTTCATGGTCTTCGCCGGA
The DNA here is from genome assembly GCA_963768385.1 of Bryobacterales bacterium. Taxonomy (GTDB): domain Bacteria; phylum Acidobacteriota; class Terriglobia; order Bryobacterales; family Bryobacteraceae; genus Fen-178. The sequence goes on along the minus strand of CAVYHQ010000003.1, from coordinate 1,162,253 downwards.
TAACTCCAATGGCCGAGGATATGGATGTCAGGCTGCTCGTTTTGCATGACACGGTGGGCGAAATAGATCTCCTTGGGCAGACGAACGGCATCCACCTTGCCGCTCACGCGGCAGACCTCGCTCGAATCCTGCCGTCCATCCGCGTCGGAATCGGAGAAGTAGATGGACGCATAACCCGACCACTTGGAGTGAGCCGGGTCCGGGTTGGAAATGCGGTTATCCCAATAAGCGCGATAGCGAGCGACCGCGGCCAGGGCGAAGCTCTCGGAGGTGTATTGCCACGTGTCGTTGGGTCCCTTCTTGAAGCCAAAATACGGCGGTGAAAAATCGTCCCAGAAGCGGCGCGCCCCTTCGTCTCGAAAGTCCTCGGTTTCAATGAGGGGCGCCCGGTCGCGGCGCTCGGCACTGTAGCCGCGAAACATGTCGGTGGGGCTGGAGAGTTGGTCGGTCCGCCGGTCCTGGCCAATCATCACGCCATAGAATTCAGCGATGGGAGTGGTGGCGGTGTTTAGCGCGACGTTGTCGTTGCCGCGAGCGCCGATCACGCGGCCGCCATCGGGGTCCCATTGCTTGCGCAGGGCAACCATCTGCTGCATATGTTCGACAGTGACCACCGTGTTACCGGCTTCCCAGAAGAGGATGCTCGGACTGTTGCGGAAATAAACCATGGAATCGCGAGTCACTTCCAAGCGCTGCTCCCACTGGCGTCCGACTGCGTCCCGTTCCTTGTCGCCTCCGGGGCAGATTTGAATGATGCCAAAGCGGTCGAATGAATCGGCATCCACGCGCTGCGGCGCAATGTGCATCCAGCGCATGTAGTTGCCATGGCTGTCACGCAGCATCTGGGCGGTGAAATCGTGCAGCCAGTCCGGATACGCCCCGCCCAAGCCCTCCCATTCGTTGCTGGAGCGCTGGGCGAAACCCTTCAGGTAGACGAACTTGTCATTGAGATACACACCGCCCGTTCCGGCGCCGCCCTTAAATGCAGTCTTGCGAAACCCGGTAACTACCTGGTTGACGTCAACGGTCTTGCCGTCCACCGTGAGGATGGTGTAAACGTCATAAAGATAGGGGTCTTCGGGGCACCAGAAGCGCGCGTCCTTGAGCGCTCCGGTGGCCGTGAAGACGGTTTTTTCGCCGTCAACCATGTCAGTGGAGCTACCGGTGAATTTGGCGCGGACCCGTCCGCTCTGATCGACAATCACGGCCGATAACTCCACCATGGCGCGATCGCCCGAAGCGTTTTTCACCTCCGACTCGATTGTGACATCGGCACTCTTTCCGGCAATGTTGAAGTTCGCGGCATGAACATAGACCCCGGTGCTTTCCAAGCCGCAATAGAGAGGCAGCGTCTGATAGATTTTTCCGGTGACATGCAGCCAGACATGCCGGTTAATGCCGCCGTGGTCGGGATTGAAGTCGTTGGTGTTCCACTCAAACGGGGTATTGCTCGAACGCTCCACGTAAGTAGTGCGGTTATCCACCTTGACGGCTAGGACGTTGTCTTCATTCCCGAAGTGAACGGCGCCGGAGATGTCCAGACCGTAGGCCGTGACCCCGTTCTCGTAAAGCCCTACTGGCTTACCATTCAGGAAGATGTCGCCGGCTTGCCGCATGCCTTCGAATTCAAGAAAGATCTCATCACCGGCAAGCTTGGCCGGCAGCTTGAAATGTTTGCGATACCAGACCAGCCCTTTGAAGGTGCCGAGGTCTCCGCCGCTATGGGAAATGATCTTACGAAAAGAGTCAACGTCGTTGAAGCTGTGCGGCAAGCTGACGGTGGCCCAGGCCGAGTCGTCGAAGCCGGGCCCCTCGGCGCCGGGCACATCCTCGCGGATGAACTTCCAGTTCAGATTAAAATTCAATTTGGCGCGCGGCGATAATGGCGGCGTATAGGGTGCGGTTTGAGCCGAGGCTAGACCCGCAAGCCCCCAGAGGATCAGTCCAATCGCAGCCAAGAGGGCGGTGCGACTAACACGCGTTCGGTGCGATGCATTTGATGTGCTCAATTCGAATTTCCTTGGGCCGCTTATTTCCCGCCTTGCGTCAACTCGCGGACTTTGGCCTGATCGGCGTCGGCTCCAGGTTTGTCGCCGGCGGCGCGGCGCGCGGCGCTGCGGTTCACATACGCGTTGAGGTAGGACGGATTCAGAAGGATGGCTTCGTCGAAATCGGCGAGCGCTTCCGCGTACTGCTTGAGCCGGAAGTGCGCGTAACCGCGCGCATTGTAGGCCAGCGAGAGCGAGGGATCCAACTTCAGCGCCTCGGTGAGTTGCTGGATGGCCTCCTCGTAATGATTTTCCTGAAGGAGCTTGCGGCCGCGCGCATGATACTCCGCAGCGGTTACAGGAGGAACCTTCGCCGGCTCAGCCGGCATCGGCAGCGGCGCTGGTGCGACTGGCGGAACCTGTGGAGACGGCGCCGGCGCAGGCGGCTTGACAGGCGCGGCCGCCTTGCGCGCCGGGCGGGGCTGGGGTTTGGGAGCGGGTTCGGGTTTTGCGGAATCGGACTTCGGAGCGGGCTCGGGAGCGCCGGGCAATACCAACGTGCCGGTTTCAGGCGCAGCCTCGGTGGCCCGCGCCCGGTTCACGAGTTGGTCGACCATGGCCTGGGCCTTGGCCGCCAGATCCCGCGTGGCCGTGTCGTGGGAATCGAGCTTTTGGGCCTGGAGCAAGTCCGACAACGCTTCGTCGTAACGTTCCAGCAGGAAGTAGGCATTGCCCCGCGCGGTCCATCCCAGCGGTGAGCTCGGATCCAAACTGATGGCCGTGGTGCGGTCCGCCAGCCCCTTCTCGTGTTCTCCCAGCGCATGGTAGGAGCCACCGCGCGCCACATAGGCATCGGGATTCCTGGGATCGAGCTCGACCGCCCGATCGCGATCCCGCAGGGCATCCTGGTGGCGTTTCATGCGCGCGTAAACGGCGCCGCGCGCCAGGTACAAGCGCGCGTCGTTGGGATCGCGCTGGATGGCTTGGCTGTAGTCCGCCACGGCTCCATCGTCGTCACCCAGCCGTTCGCGCACGGCCCCTCTCACGCGCCAGGCGCGCACATCCTCGGGCTGGAGTTTCAACGCGGCGGTGAGGTCTTCACTGGCGCGCCCATCATCTCCGGCGCCGGTGTAAGCCAGAGAGCGCTCCACCAGCGCCTGCTCGTAATCCGGCTTGAGGCTGAGACACCGATCGAAATCGTCGATAGCGTCGCGGTACTCGCGCAGGGCCGCGTGCGCCATTCCACGGCCCAAATAGGGCTCCGGATTGTCCAACCGGAGTTTAATGGCCTGGGTGAAGTCGTCGATGGCTTTGGCGTACTGGACGGTCGCCAGGTAGGCATTGCCGCGCGCGGCATGAACCTCCGTACGCTCGAGTTTCAGGCCGATGGCGATGTTGTAGTCGTGGATGGCGCGCTCGGGTTGATTGGTGGCGGTGAAAAGTTGGCCGCGGGCGGCGTACGATTCGGCGTCGGCGGGCTGAAGCTTGATGGCCTGATCGAAATCCGCCGCAGCCTTGTCGCGGTCACCGGCAGCCAGGTAGTCCTTGCCGCGCGCACGCCATGCCGCGGCGTTGGAGGCGTCCGCCCGGATGGCCTCCGAGTACGCGGAAATGGCCTCATCGCGCCGCCCCGCCTGGTCGTCGCGAAGCCCGCGCTGATACTCGGCCTGCGACCTTTTCTTGTCCGGCTTGGCGGGGGCGCCGTCAACGGGAAGGATCAATCCCGATATGGCGAAGGTTAATACAATCCTCGCGAGACGGTGAGTTGAGATCCACATCGGCTTCCTGAAAATAGTGTACACTCGGATGGTAGTTAAAATTCCGCTGGTGTACGGGAAGCTGGGGAAGATCCAGCACGGCCCCGCCACTGTAAGCGCGGAGGACGGGTCAACAGGGCCACTGTTCCGGAGACGGGATGGGAAGGCCGGCCGGTCCGGGGATGCGCGAGTCAGGAGACCGGCCAGCGAGACTCAAACAGATTCGGCCCTCGAGGGAGGAGCTTAGAATGCGCATGCACGTTTCAGGCCCGCTGGCTTGCTGCTGGCTATTCGCCGCCCTTCTTTCCGCCGCCCAGTTCAAAGGCACGGTGATCGATCCATCCGGAGCCCCCATTGCGGGCGCGCAGGTGTCGGTGGTGAGCCGCGTGGGAGTGGAGGCGCAGACGGCTGCTTCCTCGAGCGGCGCCTTCGAGTTGGAAGCTGCGGGGAGCGCCGGCGCGAAGCTGGTGGTCACGGCGCCCGGATTCAGCACGCGCACGCTACCGCTGGAGCGGGAGGTGACGGTGCGCCTGGAGATTGCGCCCCAGATCGATTCGGTGCGGGTGGTCGGTTCCGCCATCGATGTTCCGGCGAGCGAACAGGGCGGCAGCGTGAGCGTCATATCGACCCAGGAGATCCGCGAGCGCAACCAAGCCCTGGCGATCGACTTGCTGCGCGAGGTGCCGGGTCTGGCCTTCAGCCAGACGGGCGCCACCGGGGGCCTGGCCGGGCTGTTCATCCGCGGCGGATACGCCACGTTCAACCTGGTGGAGATCGATGGGGTGCCGGTGAATGGATTCGGCGGCAACTTCGATTTCGCGCACATTCCTTCCGAAGCGCTGGACCGGGTGGAGGTGATTAGCGGCCCGCAATCGGCCATCTACGGGCCATACGCCAACAGCGGCGCGATCAATTTTGTGACGCGCGAGGCGGACTCGCCGCCCGCCATCGACATTCTGGCGGAGGGGGGCAGCAACTACGAGCATCGCTTCGGCATCTCGGGCGCGGGCCGGCTGGCCGGTTTCGGGATAGCGGCTTCGGCGTCACGGCTGGACACGGATGGTCCCGTCACCAACGGCGGTTATCGCAACGAAGACCTGTTACTGAACCTCACGCGGCACTTCCGCCGGCAGACACTCGCGCTGCACGGAGATTTCGATTCCAACCAGGCCGGCGAGCCCGGCCCGTGGGGATCCGACCCCAAGCATACATTTACCGGTCTCGACACCGTCAGCCGCAGCAAGAACAACTTTTCGGACTACCTGGCGCACTACCAGGCGGACCTCTGGGAACGCGTCCGCGAGGAGCTGTTCGGGACTTTCTTTCTGAATAACAACGGGTACCGGAGCGCGTACGGATTTTCCTTCAATCGCGACCTGCGCGCGCAAGGCGAGGCGCGCACCATTGTGAGTGTTGCGCGGCACTACACCGCCGCATGGGGCGTGAGCGACGGGCTGGAGGAGGTGCAAAACAGCTACATCACGGACGCCGATTTCCAGACGTTTCCCATCCGCCGGCGCGACACGGCGGTATACCTGGAGAACCGCTGGGAACTGGGCGGACGGTTGTTTCTGAATGCGGGCGTGCGCGGCGAGTTCATCCACACGGCATCCATTCCGCCGGACGGATTCTCCCGGCCGTTCTTCCCGGCGCAAACCATTTCGAGGGCCAATCCCAAGCTGGCCGCAGCGTACGTGCAGGGCCGGACCCGCTGGCATTCTTCCTTTGGCACGGGGATTCGGCCGCCAGCGGGATTCGACCTGGCGTACACCAACAACCCCGCTCTCAAGCCCGAGCGGACGCGCAGCTTCGACGCGGGCGTGGAGCAGAAGCTCTTCCACGACCGGTTGGCACTGGACGGGACCTACTTCTATAACCGTTTCTACGATTTGATCGTGACCCTGGGCGGCTCGCTCTCGCAATTGGGTCTTTATCAGACCGACAACATTGCCAACTCGCGGGCACAGGGCGCGGAGCTTACGGCCAAGCTGCGGCCGGCGCGATGGGTCTTCGTCACCGGGTGGTACACTCGGCTGAAGAGCGAAATCCTTTCGCTCAACGGGTCCGCGAATCTCGCGCCAGCGCCGTTCCAAGCCGGCCAGGAACTGCTGCGCCGGCCGGCGGATTCCGGCGCGGTGGTGGCGACGTTCACCCGCGGCAAGGTGGGGGCGGACCTGACGGGCTATTTTCGCGGTTCGGTACTCGACGTGGAGCCGGCGCTGGGCGCCACCAACGGGTTGTTCCAGAACCCCGGCTACGCCAACGTGGGGATCAATATCAACTACGCGGTTGGCCGCGGCCTGACGGCTTACGGCGATCTGCGCAACGCGCTGAACCAGCACTACGAGGAAGTGTTCGGCTATCCTTCGCCGCGGCTGAATTTCGTGGCGGGTATGAAATGGACGCTCGGTGACTGACACACGCGTCCCAAGGCGTGTTTTTTGCGCCGCGTGGACGCTGGTGTCTGTCACCGAATTTGGCAGTGGGGAGCGATCTTATGAGCAAGCCACCATACGACGGACCGCGCATGGCGATCAATCGCGTTTACACTCGGCTTGGCGACCGGGGCGAGACCAGCCTGGCGGGCGGGCAGCGTGTTCCCAAAGACGGCCCGCGCATTGAAGCCTATGGCACGGTGGATGAGCTGAACGCGTTTGTGGGCGCGGCGCGCGTTACGGCGAGCGAGCTGGCGGCTGGGGAAGCGCGGCTTGCGCCGCTGGCGGCGATCCTGCTGCGCGTGGAGCACGAGCTGTTCAACCTGGGATCCATTCTGGCGACGCTGCCGGAAGACGTGCATCCCCAGCAGGCGCGCGTGACGGACGCCGAGGTGGCCCAGCTCGAATCCGAAATGGACCGCATGAACGCGGAGCTGCCGCCGCTGAGATCGTTCGTGCTTCCGGGCGCTGGCCGGCTCAACGCCGAGCTGCACATTTGCCGCACCGTCTGCCGCCGCGCCGAGCGCGCCACGGTGGCGCTGGGCCGCGTGGAGAGCGTTCCGCCGGAGGCCGTGCGCTATCTGAACCGGCTGAGCGACGCGCTATTTGTGTGGAGCCGGTGGGCCAGCCACGTCACGGGCGTGCCCGAAACTTTATGGGAACCTAACCAGTCCAGCTCGGGGCTGGCTGGTAGATAATCGAGGATAAGGAGAAATCGATGCAGAAGAACACCGCGAGACCATTGGCCCTGGGCCTCATGATCGTGGGAGCGTTGGCGCGGCTGGCGCCGCACCCGCCGAATTTCGCCCCGGTAGGCAGCCTTAGCTTGTATGCGGGCGGCCGGCTGAGGGGGTGGCAGGCGTACCTGCTGCCGCTGGTATTGATGGCCGCGACGGACCCGCTGGTGGGCGGATACTCCTTCGCGACGCCGTTCATCTACTTCAGCTTTCTGATCAACGTGTGGATTGGCTCGCGGCTGCGCTCGACGGAGAGTCCGCTGTGGATTGGCGCGGCGGCGGGCATGGCCAGCCTCCAGTTTTTCCTGATCTCCAATTTCGGAGTGTGGCTGGGGTCCTTCGCGACCTACCCGCATACACTGGGCGGGCTGGTGAGCTGCTACATCGCGGCCATTCCGTTCTATGGCCGCACGCTGGCTTCGGACCTGCTGTACACGGCCGCCCTGTTCGGTCTGCACGCGTGGCTCAGCCGCACGGTGGCGCGCTCGGAACGCGTGGCGCCACAGGCGGCCTAGGGTGAAAACGCTGCTCGCCTGGAGCTCCGGCAAGGACAGCGCCTGGACGCTCCATGTGCTCCGGCAGCAGAATGTCGAAGTCGGAGCCCTGCTGACTACCATCAACGAAGCAGCGGACCGCGTGGCGATGCACGGCGTCCGGCGATCGCTCGTGGAGGCGCAATCCGAGGCCGTCGGGGTTCCGCTCTGGAAAGTTCCGCTGCCTTGGCCCTGCTCCAACGAAGATTATGAATCGCGCATGGCGGAAGCCTGCCGGCGCGCCGTAGCGGAGGGCTTCGACTCGATTGCGTTCGGCGACCTGTTCCTCGGCGATGTTCGCGAATACCGCGAGCGACAGTTGGCCGGTTCGGGCCTGACGCCGCTGTTTCCGCTCTGGGGACTTCCGACCGCGCCACTCGCGCGGGACATGATTGGGGCCGGTCTGCGCGCGCGGATCACTTGCGTGGATTCAACGGCTCTCGACGGCGGGTTCGCCGGGCGGGAGTTCGACCACGCACTGCTGGCGGACCTGCCGGAGCGCGTCGATCCCTGCGGCGAAAACGGCGAGTTCCATACGTTTGTCTGCGACGGGCCGATGTTTCGCGCACCGGTCGGAGTAGCGGCCGGCGAAGTCCGCAAAATCGACGGGTTTGTCTATGCGGACCTGCTTCCCTGCCGCGCGTTATCATGAGCTTGTGACATGGCGCTGATCGCGGTTTCGGGGCATCCGGGGTGCCGTTTTGAGGAGTTGGCGCGCATCAGCGCGCAGCGGCTGGGGTTCGAGCTGCTGACTCAATCCCGCATCCGGGCGCTGACCGACGAGGAATTCGGGGCGGGCGCGCGCATCCCGGACAAGGCTTATCCCAGCCTGGCGACTTCGATTCTGGCGCGCCTCGCGACCGAGAACCACCTGGTCTACTGCGCCGTAGGCGGCGAACTGCAGGCACGCCACTTTCCGGGCATGTTGCGAGTCCACGTGGTGGCCCCGGAAAACATCCGCATCGGCAATCTCATGTTCGATAACCGCCTGGAGCGCGCCGCCGCGCGCCAGTTGCTATTGGAACTGGAAGCCGCGGATCGCGCCGACCGCAAAGCCAAATTCGGGAAGACCAAAGCCACGGCCGACCTGTTCGACCTGGTCCTCAACGCCGAATCGCTGACCAGCGAGCAGATGGCCGAGCTGATCGAGACCACGGTGGTTTCGGCGGGGCTCAAGGAGCGGGGCTATCTTTCGGCCGAGGCCGCGGCGCAACTCCAGTTTCAGATGCGTATGAAGCTGGCGCACTACGGCATCGTCCCCACCGGCAGCATTACGCTGCGGAAGAAGATGTTTGCCCACCAGAGCGAGGAGATGTTCGCCAACCTCCTGGATTTCTACCGCATCCCCTGGGAGTACGAGCCGCGCAGCTTTCCCATCCAGTGGGACCGGGACGGAAGTGTTCTGGAATCGTTCACCCCCGATTTTTATTTGCCGGAGTTCGATCTTTACGTAGAGCTGACCACCATGAAGCAGTCGCACGTAACCAAGAAGAACCGTAAGGTGCGGCTCCTGCGAGAACTCTACCCGCACTTCAATGTTCAGATCTTCTACCAAAAAGATTTTGAAAATCTGATCTTCAAGTACGGCTTAGCCGAACGGCCGGTGAAGGTATGAGCACAGCCTTACTCCCCGGATTGGAACGGATTCTCTTTACGGAGGAGCAGATCGACCAGCGCATCCGCGCCGTGGCCGCTGACATCTCCCGCCACTACCAGGGCAAGGTAGTGAAACTGGTGGGTGTGCTGAAGGGATCCGTGTTTTTCCTGACGGCGCTGGCGCGTCACATTGAAGTCCCGGTGAAGATCGATTTTCTGGGCATCTCCAGTTTTTCCAACAAGAGCGGCGCGCCCGGCGTGGTGCGCATCGCCAAGGACCTGGACGACAGCATCGAAGGGGAAGACGTGCTGCTGGTGGAGGACATTGTCGATACCGGCTTCACCCTGCGCTACCTGCTGCAAACGCTGGCCGGCCGCGCGCCCAACTCGCTGGCGGTCTGCACGTTCCTGGACCGCAACTCGCGGCGCATCGTGCAGGTGCCGGTGGACTACCGCTGCTTTGAGATTCCCGACCGCTTCGTGGTGGGATTCGGGCTGGATTACAACCAACTCTACCGCAACCTGAATTACGTGGCGGTCATGAAACCGTAGCGAACAGGTCCTGCGCGCGCACGAGGCGCTCGGCGACGTGGACGCCGTTGGGGCATCGCACCTGGCAGGAGTCGCAATCGCGGCAGCGCACCGCGCGCGCCTCTTCCGGCAGCGCCAGGAAGTGCTCCCGGCCCAGGGCGAACTGCCCGTAGAAATCGGCGTACGACAGGTAGCGGATGATGTCTGGGACCGGCACGCCCTTGGGGCACTGGCCGCTGCACTGGTAGCACATGCGGCAGTAAAGCGGGCGAATGTCCCGGTCGATCCGGGCCAGCAGTTTCTCGTCCGCCGCGGTGAACGGCTCCGACATGGCCCGGAAATTCGCCTCCAGTTGGTCGATGTCGGTCATGCTGGGAATGGTGGTGGCAAAGCGCGTGTCGCGCAGGACCCACTTCAGCGCCGCCACCGGTCCACCCGGTTTCTGCACGCGGTCCATGCGATCGGCCCGGAACCCGGGCACGTTCTGGAACCCCATCGCGCGGCTGGCGGGCGCCATCACCTTCATCGCCACCATGCCTATGCCGGCTTCGGCCAGCCTCTTGTAGGCGGGGTCATTCCCCGTGCCCACCGTGAAGTTGTAAGTGCTCAGCACGACCTCGAACTTCCCCACCGCCAGGACGCGGTCCACAATGGCGATGGGGCTGTGGGTGCTGACGCCGATGTGGCGGATCTTCCCCTGTTTCTTGGCATTCTCCCAGACTGCGACCAGCTCGTCGGGAATGGCCTCGGCGGTATCCCGGGCGTGCATGTACCAGATGTCGAGGTAGTCGGTGCCCAGCTCCTTAAGGCTGGTGTCGAGGTGCGCCACGGCCTCCGCGGCGGTCTTGGCCTCGGACTTGCTCGAGATCACGGTCTTGTCGCGCGACCCCTTGAGAGCGGCCCCCACCATGCGCTCGTTGTTGCCCGACTGGTACACACGCGCAGTGTCGAAATAGGTAATGCCGATGTTGACCGCCCGCGAGATCACGCTGGAATCGGACGTAATCATGCACCCGTAGCCTACCGTCGAGACCTTGAGCCCGGTCTTGCCCAGTGTCCGGTAGCGGGCCGGCGAGGCGACCTCCGCCACCTTGGGCATAGCGGCTTTCCGGGGGGGCGCCTGGGGCGCCGCAGCGCTGGCCATGCCGGCTGCTGGAAGGCTCAGCCCGGCCACAAGGAAGTTTCTACGCGAGGAATCAGTCTTCATAGTTGTTCTCCGAAGCCGGAATTTTCATTCTGGACTTCCGGGTCTTATTCAGTCTACACCCGGCGGGTGCATTGTATCATCAGGCCGGCGTCGGGGGCCGTTTCGGAGCCAGCGAGATCGCGCCGGTACGCGTTTCACGAAATCTTCCGGATATTGTCATTGTTATTTTCCATTTCTCGGACTAAAATTAAGAAAGTTTAAGATAAAGAGGAGCGCGCAATGAGGTCCCGGATTCTATTCATCTCCGGGCGTCATGAGGATGCCCGCCGTCTGTCGCAAATGCTGCACGCCCTCCCGTTGTTCTTGGACCACGTGGAGACGTTGCATCAAGCGCGCGGCAAGCTTCAGCAGGAAGACTACGAGGTCGTTCTGACGGAAGCCGCTCTACCCGATGGAAACTGGCTGGACGCGCTGCATCTGGCCCGCGAATCCCCGCACGAACTGGAAGTCATCGTAACCGACCCGCTGGCGGACGCCAGGTTCTGGGCCGAAGCGCTCAACCTGGGCGCATACGATCTGCTGGCGCAGCCTTTCTATGAGCCGGAGGTGCGCCGCATTTTGTATAACGCCTGTTCGGGGCCGTCGTTGCAGAGCTGTCCGGCGGCCGCCGTATAATGAAAGGCACCGGCGACAAAATCGCCGGCGCTACCAAACAGGCGTGCATTCGGGTTCCATAAACAAGGTTGCGGTGGCGGCCGCGGTGGTTCTGTGCCTGGCCGGCTGTCGGAGCGGTCCTTCGCGCGCGCCCGCAATTGGCGAGGCCTATGTGGGGCCCGCCGATCTCAAGATCCGCAGCGATATCCCGTTGCAGTCCTCGACCGTTGCCACCGTCAAACACGGCGACCGCCTGGAGATTCTCCAGACCAGACGCCGCTTCCTGCGCGTACGCACGCCCGCCGGGGTGGAGGGCTGGACCGATGAGCGGCATCTGCTCTCCACCGCAGACATGGCCGCGCTGAGGGAGCTTTCCGAGCGGGCCGCCGCGATGCCGGTGCAGGGGCAGGCCACGACCTACAGCGACCTGAACGTGCACACCGAGCCCGCGCGCCAATCGCCCAGCTTCGTGCAAGTCAAGGAAAAGGAGAAGATGGACGTACTGGCCCACGTGGTCACACCGCGCGCGGATGCGCCGCGCAAACCGCTCATCGCCCCCTCGCCGAAGAAGGCCAAGGCCGCCATTCAGAAACCGGCCAAGAAGGAGGCCAAGTATCCTCCACCACCCATGCCCAAACCGCCGGCGCCTCCGCCGGATTGGCTGGATCTTTCGCAGACCGGTGAGCCTGACGAAGCGGCGCCGGCCCCGGAAGAAATCGACGGGAAGACGCCGGTTCCGGTGGACGAGTGGAGCCTGATCCGGACCGCCAGCGGGCAATCCGGCTGGGTGCTCACGCGTCGCCTGGTGATGGCCATCCCCGACGAGGTGGCGCAGTACGCCGAAGGACACCGCATCGTTTCCTATTTCTCGCTGGGCGAGGTGCGCACTGGCGACGAGAGGAAGCCCACTTGGCTCTGGACCACCATTGGGGACGGCACCGAGGCGTACGATTTCGACAGCTTCCGCGTCTTCGTCTGGAGCCAGCGCCACCGTCATTACGAAACCGCGTACATCGAGCGCAACCTGAAGGGTTACGCCCCGGTGCTGCTCCAGCAAGTGGAGTTCTCCGCGCGCGGCAAGGTCAAGGGGGGGGCCGTCAAGTACCCCGGCTTCTCGATTTGTATCGAGAAGAAGGATGGACAGCGGTACCGCCAGGAATTTGCGCTGCCGACCGCCGAGAAGGTGCGGTTTGCCGGAGAACACCCCTGCGAAGCGCCCGTCACCCCGGCGGTGACGGTCCAAGCGCCGGCCTCGACGCCATCGGCCACCGCGCTCGCGCCGCCGGCGGAGACCTTCACCCAGCGCGTGAAGAAGCGCCTGCGCGCCATCACGCGGCGCTGGTTCGGAGGGTAGGACCACGTTGCGGACGGGGCTGACAGGGACCTACTATACTGTTTCAGTGACCCGTACAATCTGTCTCCTTTTCGCACTCCCGCTTTTTGCCGCGCCGCCGGCCCGCTTTGCGGAGCACACCATCGCCACCGGTCTGACCGGTGGATACCAGGTGGTGGTGGCGGATCTCAACCACGACGGCCGGCCCGACGTGATCGCCCTGGCCAGCGGCCTGCCCGAACTGGTATGGTACGAGAACCCCACTTGGGAACGCCACGTCATTGCCGGGAAGCAGGCGCACATGATCAATTGCGCCGTGGGCACCACCGATTCCGAAGGCATACCGGAAATCGTGCTGGCCACGGAGTTCTCCATGCAGCCGAAACAAAGCGCGGGCGTGGTTTCCGTGTTGCGCCGCAATGGCGACCCGCGGAATCTGTGGACTGCGACCGAGATCGACCGGATTCCCGCCTCGCACCGCCTGCGCACCGCCGATATCGATGGGAGCGGCAAACGCGTGGTGATCGACTCGGCCCTGGCCGCGGCCGATGCCGAGGCTCCCGATTACCGCGGGAACGCGCCGCTGGTGTTTTACCGCCAGGGCGAGTGGAAGCGCCAGCTCATCACGCCGCAAAATAGCGGGCTGGTCCACGGCATTTACATTATCGACTGGGACGGCGATGGGCGCGATGAGATCCTCACCGCCGGTTTCGAAGGCATTCATCTGTTCAAGCTGGGGAAGGATGGCAAGTGGACCCGCACCGAGATCGCCAAGGGCGACCCTGCGCCGTGGCCGAAATCCGGCTCGAGCGACGTTACCGTGGGGAAGTTAGGCGGGGAGCGCTTTCTGGCGGCCATAGAGCCCTGGCACGGCAACCAGGTGGTGATCTACCGTCGCAGCGGCGCTGCCTGGCAGCGTGTTGTGATCGACAGCTCGCTGGTGGACGGCCACACCATCCAGACCGCCGACCTGAATGGCGACGGCAACGACGAAGTCATCGCCGGGTATCGCGGCCAGGGGCACAGCGTGTACATTTATTACGCCGAGGATGCCGCCGGCACGCGGTGGTCGAAGCACATCCTGGACCAGGGAGGGATGGGCGCTGCCGCTTGCGCTGTGGCCGACCTGAACGGCGACGGCCGGCCGGACATCACGTGCATCGGCACTGCCGCCGCCAATCTGAAGTGGTACGAAAACCTGGGGCGATAAATACCGGCTCGTGGTCCAATCGCGCTGGCTACGCCGTCGCCTGCCGCGGCAGAAACCGCGGATCTCCTCGGCCGTGTTCGTGCCGCCGCTCCCGCACTGAACGGCGGCGGATGCCGCGATAACCTGGGCGCGATACAATCTACCAGGGAGCCATCATGAACTACTACCAGCAGCACCAGTCCGATTTTCTGGAGGGGCTGAAATCCTTCCTGCGCATTCCGAGCATCAGCACGCTCTCGGAACACAAGCCCGATATCCGGCGCGCCGCCGAATTCGCCATGAACGAGCTGCACGCGGCGGGGATGACCGCCGCCGAGCTGATCGAAGGCCAAGGCAATCCCCTGGTCTATGCCGAATGGTTGAAGGCGCCGGGCAAGCCCACCATCCTTTTCTACGGCCACTACGACGTGCAGCCGCCCGACCCGCTCGACGAGTGGAAGTCGCCGCCCTTCGAGCCGGAGGTCCGCGGCAACGACATCTTCGCGCGCGGCGCCAGTGACGACAAAGGCCAGGTCTGGATTCAGATCAAGGCGGTGGAGAGCCTGCTGAAGTCGACCGGCAAACTGCCCGTCAACGTGAAGTTCCTGCTCGAGGGCGAAGAAGAGACCGGCGGCGAGCACATCGAGGCGTATGTCAAGACTAAGCCGCCGCGCCTGAAGGCCGATGCCGCGGTGGTCTGCGACACGGAGATGTTCGCGCCCGAGCTGCCCACCCTCTGCGTGGGGCTGCGCGGCATGGTGTACTACGAGCTGTTCGTGGAGGGGGCCAATCACGATCTGCATTCGGGCGTGTACGGCGGCGCGGCGCCCAACCCCATGCAGGCGATTGCGGAGATTGTGTGCGCGCTCAAGGATCGCGACGGCCACATCCACATCCCCGGTTTTTACGACCGCGTCGTTCCGCCCAGCGCCAAGGAGCGCGAAGCCTGGGCGCGGCTGCCGTTCAACGAGAAGGAGTACACCGAAGTGGAAATGGGCGCGCGCGAGCTGGTGGGCGAGCCTGGGATTCCGCTGTTCGAGCGCGTGTGGGCGCGGCCCACTCTGGAAGTGCACGGCATTCGCGGCGGTTTCACCGGGGAAGGCGCCAAGACCGTGATTCCGGCCCGCGCGGTGGCCAAGATCAGCACGCGCCTGGTGGCCGACCAGCGGGTCGCCGAGGCTATCGAGCAGACAAAGGCAGCGGTGAAAGCAGTGTGCCCGAAGGGCGTGACCGCCGAACTCAAGGTGCTGAGTGCCGGCGAGCCGTCTCTGACCAACCCGGACAACCCGTTTATTCATGCGGCGGCCGAAGCCATGAAGCAAATCTTCGGCAAGGACACGGTGTACATCCGCTCGGGCGGGTCGATTCCGATCGTGGGAGTTTTCGACCGGTATCTGGGCGTTCCCAGCGTCATGATGGGGTTCGGGCTGCCGGACGACAACCTTCATGCGCCCAACGAGAAGTTCCACCTGCCGAACCTGTTCCGCGGCATCGAGGCCATGGCGCGGTATCTGGAGATTCTGGGGGGATAAGGGTTTCCAACGTCCGCGAGGCTTGCGGGCAGCGTTTCCAAATGAATGAAGCCGGTTTGGTGTGGCCTATTGAGGATCTCGGCTCAGGCACCACGCAGGAATAACCCCGCGTCACAATGTTTTAGCATTGAAACATGCCCCGCTACGCCGCCATCGATATCGGCAGCAACTCCATCCGCATGGAGGCCGCCGAAGTCGTGCCCGGACAGCCTGCCCGCGTCCTGGCCTCGGAACGCGAAGTCACGCGCCTGGGTGAGAGCGTTTTCCGCACCGGCTCGGTCAGCGAAGAAGCCATGCGAGCCACCTGCGCGGTGCTGGCTCGCATGGCCGGGCTCTACCGCCGGCTGGACGTGGTGGGCGTTCGGGCGGTGGCCACCAGCGCCATACGCGACACCAGCAACCAGAAGGTTTTTCTGGCCCGCGCGGCGGAAGCCGTTGGCGCGGGCGTCGAGATCATTTCCGGCCGCGAAGAAGCGCGCTTGATTCACCTGGGTGTCGAAAGCAACTGGCCGCAGCCGGCCAGGCGCGTCCTCATCATCGACATCGGCGGCGGCAGTGCTGAGATCATCGCCGCCGAAGCCGGCCGCCTGGGGGAATCGTTCTCCAAACCGCTGGGGGCCGTCCGGCTGCGCGAGATTTTTCTGAAGGACGACCCGCCCGTCCCGCTCCAGTTGCGCCAGATGCGCGAGTACATTCAGGCCAAGCTCGATACCGCCGTGCGCCGCCTCGGCCACTCGGGCTGGGACCGCGCCATCGCCACCTCCGCCACCGCTTCCGCCGTGGCCAGCGCCATCGCCCGCGCGCCGCGCTCCCAACGCGACCACATCGACCGCCTCCGCCTCCCCACCGCCCAAGTGCGCCAGCTTTACCTCAAGCTGGCCGAGCGGGATCTCGCCGGCCGGCGCAAAATCACCGGCATCGGGCCGCGCCGCGCCGAGATCATCGTTCCGGGCGTGAGCGTTCTGCTCGAGTTCCTGCGGGAATTCCATCTGCCCTCGGTCTACTACTCCCGCGCCGGCGTCCGCGACGGCATCATCGCCGACCTGGCTGCCCGCAACGTGGGCGCCGAGCTTTCCCGCCTCAGCCGCGATCAGCGCCGCGAGGTCGAGAACATGGGCCGGCGCTACGGCGTCTCGCTGGATCACGCCCGCAAGGTCGCCAATATCTCCAACCTGCTGTTCACCGCGCTCCAGCCCCTGCACCAAATGCCGCCCGGCTGCGGCAAGCTCCTGGAAGCCGCCGCCTACCTGCACGACGTGGGACACTTCGTCAGCAATACCGGCCACCACAAGCATTCCCATTACGTGGTGTCCAACTCCGACATGGCCGGCTTCACCGAGCGCGAGCGGCTTCTGATTGCGGGCCTGTGCCGCTATCACCGCAAGTCCCTCCCTAGCCCGGTGCACCACGCGTACCAGTCGCTTTCGGCGGAAGAAAGGCGTATGCTGCTGATGATGATCCCTATTCTGCGGATCGCCGACAACCTCGATCGCAGCCGCGAGCAGCGCGTCCGCGATGTGGAATGCCGCTTGCGCGATGGCGAAGTGCTGCTCCAGGTCGGCTCCCGCGGCGATATCGACCTGGCGCAATGGGGCGCCGAGCGCGCCGGCGAAGTTTTCCAGCAAGTGTACAACCGGACGATTTCCGTGACCAGGGCGCGAGATTGACTATGCGTGATTACGCGCGCCTCGAGACCGCGATTCTGCTGCGACGCCTCGCCTACCAGTTGAACCGTGCCGCGCGCAGCGGCGACGCCGATTCCATCCACGACGTGCGCGTCGCCATCCGCCGCTTGAGCCGTTGCCTGCGCGTTTTCGCGCCGTTCTTCCCCGGCGACTCGTGGAAAAAGGTCCGGCGTCAGCTCGCGGAGCTGATGGAAGCGGCCGGCCGGGTGCGCGACCGCGATATCGCTCTCCAACTTCTCGCCGAGGCCGGCATTCCGCCGCGCGCCGCCATCGCCGTGCGCCTGGCGGCCGAGCGCCGCAAGGCGAGCCACGACCTGCTGCTCGAAATCCGCCGCTGGAAAGGCCGCAGTTTCTCAAGAAAATGGCGCAGCCGGCTGGAGCTGAGCGCATGAGCAAACTGCATCAAGTCAGGTGGGATGAGCGGACCGGCGCCGCCGCCAATGCCCGCCGCGAGCTTCCCCAGCTCGCCGCCAGCTATTTCGCGCAGGTCCGCGCGCTGCTCGCCGGCGATCCGTCCGCAGCCAAGCTGCACCGGCTCCGGCTTCTCACCAAGCGCCTGCGCTACACGCTCGAGCTGTTCCGTCCGTGCTACGGTCCCGCCCTTGAGACGCGCCTGGCCGCCCTGCACCGCATTCAACAGTTGCTGGGAGAGGTGAACGACAGCGCTGCCGCCGGCCGGCTGCTCTCCAAATCCATGAGCCCTGCCTCGCCGCAACGCGCCCATGTGCTCCACTTCCTGGAAGAGCGCGCCACCGTCAAAGCCCAGGAGTTCCGCAAAGATTGGGCCGAAGTCTTCGACGCCCCCGGCCAGGAGCGCTGGTGGACCACCTACCTGGCGCGCCACGCGAGGACGCCCGGCCGGCGGGCGTAGGAACCCCTTGGCCCCCGCTTGAATCGGCTCTGTTGCAATTTATCGTCTACCGATATACGATAAGACTGTGATTCAGTCTTTTCGAGATGCCGCGACTGAGAAGATGTTTCAGCAGCAATCCTCGAGGCAGTTTCGGCTTATCGAAAAGGTTGCGCTCCGTAAGCTCATCCATCTGAACCAGGCGAGATCCCTGCGCGATTTGGCGGCGATTCCGGGTAACCGCTTAGAAGCTCTGAAAGGCGCCAGGAAGGGACAGCACAGTATACGAATTAACGACCAGTACCGCATCTGTTTCGTCTGGAAGAATGGAGACGCCTGCGACGTGGAGATCACCGACTACCATTAGGAAGATAATGTTATGGCTAATCTGATACCAGCTCCCCATCCCGGCGAAACTATCCGCGAAGACGTTCTCCATCCGTTGGGCATGAGCGTTAACCAACTTGCCGGAGCACTGGGCATCACGGCAACGCGCCTCAACGATGTCGTGCGCGGCCGGCGGGGAATCACTGCCGACACCGCTCTGCGCCTGGCGCGGTACCTTGGGACCTCGGCCGAATTCTGGCTCGGCCTCCAACTCGAATACGACCTCCGCACCGCGCGACAAGGCCGGCAGCGAGAAATCGAGAAAGCGGTCCGACCGCGGTCCGCAGCCGCTTAGCGGCGCCGAGAGCCGTGTCCGTATGCCCAGGACCAGCGGTCCGCCCCAGTCAGAACAACGACAACTGCCGCGGCTCCCGCTTTCGATCCTCGAACACGCTTCTCCCGCCCAGTTCCGGTGAGATGGCGTTCTCGTGTGCAACCGCCTCCGCGAGATCCACTTCGGTCGCACAGTTCTGCCCCACCGCCCGGACGAAACGGTCCAGCCGTGCCAATCCCTCGATCTTCTCGGTATCGCCCAGCTTCGCCGCGTCCAGCGACCGCCGCAGTACCGAGATGGACTCGTCATAGGTCTTCAGCGGCACCGGAAATGGATGCCGGTCCTTTCCTCCCAGCGCGAATGAGAATCGCGCCGGATCCGAGAACCGCGTCGAGGTTCCGTGAACCACCTCGGCGATCAGCGCCAGCGCTTGAAGCGTGCGCGGGCCAAGGTTCTCCAGGAGCAGCAGCGAGGCGAAATCCCGGAACTCCCGCTCGTAGGCGGCCGCCAGCACCGCGCCCAGGCGCTTGAGATCCACGTCCGGAGCGCGGACGTCATGGTGCGCCGGAACCACCAGCTTCCGCAACTCCCCGAGAGTCGCGTCCGGCTGCTCACGGACAATCGCCAGCATCGCCTGCTGCGCCGCCTCCGCATGGCTGTCCACCAGGTTCATGATGGTGCCCTGGTGCGCGCCGACAATCGCCGTATGCGGCTGCGAAGTGAAATCCCGAACCGACGGCGAGTGCCAGTGATAGCGGCGCGCCAGTCCGCTCCGCTCGTTCATGCCCTGTTGGACCACGGCCCACTCGCCCGCCGCGGTGAGAACGAACGTGTGCAGGTAGATCTGAAAGCCGTCGGCGATGGCGTTGTTGTCGATCTTCGCCGTGAGCCGGCTGGCCCGGACCAGGGCTTCACCATCCAGGCTGTGGTGGTCGGCCACCGTGCGCAGTTCATCCGGAGTATTGCGCGAATGCCGGCCGCGCCCGCCGCAAACATAGATGCCCAACTCACCCGCGCGCGGGTTCAATCCGCG
This sequence comes from Bryobacterales bacterium, assembly GCA_963768385.1. GTDB lineage: Bacteria > Acidobacteriota > Terriglobia > Bryobacterales > Bryobacteraceae > Fen-178. Next base: position 1,142,592 of record CAVYHQ010000003.1, on the reverse strand, counting down.
CTTCAAGGCGCCCAGCACCGACGTGGTGATCCCCGATGAGTGCCAGTCCATCCCCATGACGCAACCCAGCGCCTGGAACCAGAACGGGTCGCTGAGGCGGGAAAGCAGTTCCGAGGGACCGTAGTGGTAGAGAATGCTCTCCGCGATCGCCGTTCCCAGCTTGGTCATGCGCTCGGCCAGCCAGGCGGGCACATGGCCGCCATGTAGCGGCAAGTCGGCAAATCCGGAGCGTTTCATGGCTATGGTTTCATCCCGCTCGACTGCTCTTTCGCCGCGCGCGAAGCCAGCTCGTCGCAGCGGTTGTTGTCGGCGTGCGACGCGTGACCCTTGGTCCAGGTCCAGGTGGTTTTGTGGCGCGCCGCCAGCTCGTCGAGCTCCTGCCAGAGGTCCTGGTTCACCACCGGCTTCTTGGTGGTGGTCATCCACTTCTTGCGCTTCCATGCGTGAATCCAGATGGTGATCCCGTTCTTCACGTACTCCGAATCGGTGATCACCTCCACCTCGCAATTCTCGCGCAGCGCCCGCAGCCCTTCGATGGCCGCGGTCAGCTCCATGCGGTTATTGGTGGTGTGGGGCGAACATCCCCACATCTCCTTCTTGTGCCGGTTGTAGCGCAGGATGGCCGCCCAGCCGCCGCGGCCGGGATTTCCCAGGCATGCGCCATCGGTGATGAGCCGGACCTTTTTCACCGCGCCCGCGCCGGCTCTCCCAGGAAGAATTCGTCCACCAATCCGACGATGGCGGACGCCTCCTGCGCCCGGTGGATGGACGCGCGAAGCTGCGCGCCGTGCCGCACACCGTGCGTGAAATAGGTGGCGAACTGTTTCATCTTGCCTACCGTGTCCTTCTCCCGGCGTTCTATCAGCATGGCGTAATAGCGCCGCATCATGTCGTAGCGGTCGTGCTCGCTGGGCTGGCGGTACGCGCCGGTCTCCAGGTACTCGCCGATCTGCCGGAAGATCCAGGGATTCGCGGACGCCGCCCGCCCAATCATGACGGCGTCGCAGTGGGTCTCGCGCACCATGCGGACGGCGTCTTCGGGCGTGAAAACGTCGCCGTTGCCGATCACCGGGATCTTCACCGCGGCCTTCACTTCCGCGATGCGCGACCAATCGGCCTTTCCCGCAAAGCCCTGCTCCCGCGTGCGCGGATGCAGCGCCACGGCCTGCAAGCCGCACTCTTCCGCCAGCTTCGCCACGCGCACCGCGACCAGCTCCTCATCGTTCCAACCGGCGCGATATTTCATGGTGAACGGAATCGAAATAGCTTTCCGCACCTCGCGCAACAGGCGCTCCACCAGCGGCAGGTCGCGCAGCAACGCCGAACCGCCATTGCATTTCACCACCTTGTTGACGGGGCAGCCGAAGTTGATGTCGAGAATGTCGAACCCCAGGTCCTGGCAGACGCGCGCGGCACCCGACATGACGGCCGGATCGGCGCCGAAAAGCTGCGCCGAAATGGGGTGCTCCTCGGGATCGAACGCCAGGTACTGAAGCGTCCTGGTCGGCTTCCGGGTGCGCAATGAAGCACTCACGCCGTGCGCGCTGGTGAATTCGGTCATGATCAGCCCGCACCCGCCCAGGTTGCGTATGAACCGACGGAAGACCGTGTCGGTCACGCCCGCCATGGGGGCCAGCACCGTGGCGGGAGCGATCTTCACCGGTCCCATCGATAAGTGGGTGGGGAAGGAATTCATGGCCGTCTGCATTACCTAACCTTAAGGTTACCAGCCGGAAACGGAACTGCGCGCCGGGCCGTCACTTGGATTTGAGGAGAATCGCAAAATGAAGCCGCTGCAAATCGTTCTCCTGGTTGCGGCCGGCGCTGTGGGCGGCGCCCTGATCATGAAGGTGGCGCAGAGGCCCGCCCTACGGTTCCCGCTCCCGCTGCCGTGGTGGCGCAGGCGCCAGCGCCCGCACCCCCTCCTGCGCCGGCGCCCGCGCCCGTACCTGAGCCGGCTGCCCCTAAATCTCCGGCGCGTCCTTCGCCATTTGCGCCTCCGTCGGCGGGCAACCCCGAACCCGTGGCTGTGGCAGAAGATGAACCGGCCCCATTGGTCGCGCCGCCGGCTCAGCCAGTTCCGCCCGTGTCCCGCGAACCGGAGAACGCGACTCCGCCTCCGCCGGGCCCAGAGGGCACCCCGCCCGAGCCGCACAAGGTCACGCTGAACGCCGGGATGCTGATACCGGTGCGCCTTGTTGACGGCCTGTCTTCGGAGCGCAACGCGCCCGGCGACGCCTTCCTCGCAACCCTCGACAAAGAGCTGGTGGTGGATGGCTTTGTGATCGCCGAGCGCGGCGCGCGGGTGGAGGGCCGCATAGTGGCCTCCGACCCCGGCGGCGAGATGAAGGGGGCCGCGGGAATCGCCGTCGAGTTGACGCGCGTGAGCACCTCCGATGGGCAGGACGTAGCCATCCAGACCGACAGCTTCGAGCGGCACGCCGGGCCGGACCGCGGACAGCCCGCCACGCTCCCCTCGGAAACGCGTATCAGCTTCCGCCTGCGAGCGCCTCTCACCCTCACCGAGCGCCTGTAGCGTGATTATGCTAGTTTCATAGTTGGAATGCGACTTTCCGCTGCGTTAACAATCGGTTTGCTGATGGCCGCGTGCGCGCAAGGGCAGGACAGCCCAGGCAAGGGCGCGCCAATCGAAACCAAGGGCTTGCCGCCTCGAGCGACTCCGGCCGATTATCAGGCCCAAGCTCAGGCAGGCACGGTGACGGTTGCGGCCGAGTTTACGGGACACTCGGTCCCCACGTTCCAAGGGCCCCTCTCCACGGAAGACTTCGTGGTGGTCGAAACGGCGTTGTTCGGCTCGCCGGATGCGCGGGGGAGGATATCCGCCGACGATTTTTCGCTGCGCATCAACGGCAAGAAGGCGCCCTTGCCCAGCCGGCCATTCGGGATGGTACTCGCGTCCCTCAAAGATCCTGAGTGGCAGCCGCCTGAGTCAGCCAAATCGAAGTCGAAGACCAGTCTGGGCAGCGGCGGAGGCGGTGGGCAGGGTGGGGCCGAGGAGCCGCCCGCACCGGTCAAGATCCCGATAGAAGTACAGCGCGCAATGGCGCAGCGCGTTCAAAAAGCCGCGCTTCCGGAAGGCGACCGGGCGCTTCCCGTGGCCGGACTGATTTTCTTCCAGTATCACGGCGGGGCCAAGGGCATCCATTCGGTGGAGCTGATTTACGACGGTGCCGCGGGAAAAGCCACGCTGGCGCTCCAGCCATAGCGCCCCGCAGCAAGCTACACTCATAGTGTCGAATATGCGCCATGTGCTCGTGTCTATGATCGCTGTCACGCTGGTTGGCAGCGCCCTGGTAATGGCTCAGGATAAGAAGCCTCCGGAAAAGCTGGTGTTCCAGTACAAGGGCGGCGAGGCGATCTTCACTCACGCGGCACACATAGACCGGGAGAAGGGCGAATGCGCAACCTGCCATCCGAAGCTATGGCCGCAGTCCGCCAAAGAACCGCTCAAATCAAGCGACGGCTGCAAAACCTGCCACCAAGCCGGAGGCGCCGCGTTCGAGATGAAGGGCAACTGCGTTAAGTGTCATCCCAACGGCGCCAAGACTCCTTAACAAGTCATAACATTAACTTCAATTCAGACCCGCAACGCGCACTCCGCGCCCCGCGTTCCACCGCACAGGGAGGTAAGAATGAGATGAAACGGAAGCTACTGCCCCTCGCCTCTGTGGTGCTGGGAACGATTCTGAGCGCTTGCGCCGTGAACGGCGCCTATGTTGGGCGGTACGGCCCGCCTCCGCCGCCGAGATACGGTGTGATCGGTGTGGCCCCGGGCCCGGGCTTTGTCTGGACCGACGGATTCTGGGACTGGCGCGGCGGCAACTGGTTCTGGGTAGGCGGCCGCTGGGTTCGCCCGCCCCGCCCGCGAGCCGTCTGGGTGCCGGGCTATTGGTCGCAGACGCACCGCGGCTGGACATACCGCCGCGGCTACTGGCGATAGCTAGAGTGTCCAAGGACTGGCTGAATCGGGCGACTGGAAGGCTACTCCAACCAGGCTTCACTGCAAGAACTGACTGGCGTTCTCTTTGGTCACCAGGACCGGGGTGATGACGGCCTGTTTGTCCACCGGTTGGCCTCTGGCGGCCTGGATGGCTTCTTCCACCGCTTTCCGGCCCATCACTTCCGGAAGACCGGCCATGTCGCCCGCGAGGCGGCCCGCTACCACCGCGCGGACGGCCTCTCGGGTGGCGTCGAAGCCGACCACCTGCACTTTTCCGGTGAGGTTGTGGGCGGCGATGGCCTCCACCGCGCCGAGCGCCATCTGGTCGTTGGTCGCGAAGACGGCGTTCAAATCCGGGTGCGCGGTCAGTAGGTTCTCCATGACCGTCATGCCCAGCGCGCGCTCGCTATTGGCCGGCTGGACGGCGACGCACTCGATTCCCGGCGCGCGCGCCATCGCCTCGCGAAAGCCGGCCAGGCGCTCCTCGTGCGTGGCGATGCCCAGGATTCCGCGAATCACCGCAACCTTGCCCCTGCCGCTTAGAAGCTTGATGAGGTACTCGCCGGCAATTCGACCTCCCAGCCGGTTGTCGGCGCCGATGTAGCTCAGCTTGGCAGGCCAATTCACGTCGGTGTCGACGATCAGCACCGGAATGCCCGCGGCCTTGGCCTTGTCGAGCACCGGCAGGATCTCGGACACTCCCGCGGGCGCCACCGCCAGCGCGGAGACGCCTCTGGTGATCTGGTCTTCGAGGATCCCGACCTGCTGATCGATGTTGACCTCGCGCTCGGGCGCCAGCACCGCCAGCTTTACGCCCGGAGCGGCGCGCGCGGCCTCTTCGGCGCCGGACTTCACGCGCTGCCACCACTCGCTGTCGAGCGCTTTCGTCACCAGTGCGATCTCGATGGTCTTTCCCTTTCCCGCGCGCCCGCAGGACACCGCGGCACACGTCGCGGCGATCAAAACTACGCAAGTTGTTCGGTTCATGATTTCTCCGCGAGTGGAAGATAGTTCCGGGCCGTCTCGCAGAACGACCGGACCTGTTCGGCTTCCCACTCGCTACTGCGGTGGAGTTCGCGGGCCATCAGGCGGGCCGCCGCGGGAGCCATCGCGATGGCGGCCCTGGCGTTCAGGAATAGAGCTCGCGTGCGGCGCGCCAGCACATCTTCCAGCGTACGAGCCATTTCGTTACGCGCCGCCCAGACGACCTCCGCGCCGGTGTACGGGAGCGCGGGGTGGAGTAGTTCGGCCAGACCCAGCGACTGCACCGCGGGAGCGTCGGAGCCATAGACGCTTAAGTGACCGAACTTATCGGAACCGGGGTGGAAGCCATGCACGTTGAGATGGCGGGTGACGCACGGCTTCTCCGGCAAGCGCGCCAGGGTGGCCGCCTGGTTGACACAATCTTCCGCCATATGGCGATAGGTGGTCCACTTGCCGCCGCAGATGGTCACTAACCCGCTGTTTTCGATGCGGATGGTGTGATCGCGCGAAAGGGCCGCGGTATTGCCGGAATCGCCCGACCGCACCAGCGGGCGAATTCCCGCGAAGACACTGAGAACGTCGCTGCGCACCGGCTTCTTGGCGAGATAGAGCGATGCGGTGCCCAGGATGAATTCAATCTCCTGCTCCAGGGCGACGGGTTCCAGCGTGGCCGCCGGAATGGGAGTGTCCGTGGTGCCGACCAGCGTATGGCCATGCCAGGGTATGGCGAACATCACCCGCCCATCGCTGGTATGGGGCACCATGATGGCGCTGTCGCCAGACAGGAACGAGCCATCGAACACCAGGTGGATTCCCTGGCTGGGAGCGATCATGGGCTGGACCGAGGCATCGGCCTGGCGGCGCAAGTCGTCGCAAAAGGGGCCGGTGGCATTGACGACCACCTTCCCCTGGGCGTGAAATTCCTCTCCGGTTTCCAGGTCCCGAACCTGGACCCCGTTGAACGAAACCCTCGCCATCCCTGGTCACTTCGGTGACCGGCGCGTAATTCAGCAGGATCGCGCCCTGTTCGTAAGCGGTCGCTACCAGGTTGATGAGCAAACGGGAGTCGTCGAACTGGCCATCGAAGTAGATGACGCCGCCGCGGAGCCCTTCGGTATTGATGGTAGGCAGGCGCTCGAGGGTCTCCTCCTTGGAGAGGATGCGCGAGTCCCCGAAGCCGTACTTCCCGGCGAGCAGGTTGTAGAGCTTGAGACCGATGCCGTAGAACGGAGCTTCCCACCAGTCGTAGTTGGGCACTACGAAGCCCAGGTTGCGGACCAGGTGCGGCGCGTTCTGAAGAAGCAGACCGCGCTCCTTGAGGGCTTCCATGACCAGCGAGACGTTGCCTTGTTCGAGGTAACGCACGCCGCCATGCACCAGCTTGGTGCTGCGGCTGGAGGTGCCTTTGCCGAAATCGCTCTGCTCCAGCAGGAGCACATCGTAGCCGCGGGTGGCGGCATCGATGGCCACGCCGACACCCGTGGCGCCCCCGCCCACGACGATCATATCCCATGACCCCGCGTGCGCACGGAGGCGCCGGTACATCTCGGATCTGGTCATGAATTCAGTGTCTCAAGAACCGCTCTCTAACGTTCGCGGCTCGGATCGGAGCCGCGAACGTCAGAGAGCGGTCTTGCCGCGGGTTGTCAGAAAATCAGCTTCAACGCGAATTGTATCTGCCGCGATGGATAGGTGCTTCGAATGGTTCCGAAAGCCGCGTTGGTGGTTTGTGTGTTCGGTATGCCGAAATTCGTGTGATTGAGGATGTTAAAGAACTCCGACCGGAATTGCAACTGCGCCTTTTCGAGGATGCGGAAATTCTTGTCGGCGGAAAAGTCCCACTGATCGAAGTTGGGAGCGCGGAACGAATTCCGGCCGACATTCCCGTACGGCGCGTTGGCGGGCGGGGTGGTGAATGTGTACCCGGCGAAGTAGGTGTTCAGCATGGCGGAGCGGCTCTGGCTGGTGGCGCTGCCGGAGACGTTGGGGCGCAGGAACGGCTGGCCGCGATAATCGTTGGAAAGGGTACTGACAATGTTGGCGCCGGTGGCGCCGTAAACCACGTCGAGCGGCTGGCCCGTGTGAGCGGTGTTGATACTGTTGAACTCCCATCCACCCACAAACCCATCGACTATGGCATTCATGTTCGAACCGAATTTCCGGCCCTTGCCGAAGGGAAGCTGGTAGACCACGGTGGTGACGTTATTCAACTTCACGTCATATTCGGAGGGCCCATTTTCGGCGGCCAGGTTGCGAATGTTCTGGGGATTGGCCTGGAAGTAGCCCGCGAAAGACTCGAGCGCCTGCTCGGAATTACCCATGGCTTTCCCCCAGGTGAACGAGTTCAGGACGTACAAATCCTTCGAGAAACGGTGTTCCAGGCGGGCCGAGAGACCATTGTAGTGGCCGTCGCCCCCCGGATAGAGCCACGTGATCGGCCCGAAAGTCGGTATCGGCACGCGCGCCGCGACTCCCAGGCTCTGGCCCGGCTGGTTGGGAGCCGCCTGGTTGTAATCGGCAATGATGGGGAGGCGGGTACTGTGGTTCCCGTGGTAGGACACTTCGAGTACCGTGTCCTTGGGGAGTTGCCGCTGCACCGAGAGGAACCAGTTCTGTATGCGCGGCCATTTGCTGTCCGGCGGGGTGTAGACGACGTTGGACAGGGCCGGATTGAAGGCCGCGGGGCTGGCGATGTTGGTGCTAAAGCTGTTCTGGGTGGTGAGGAAGGTGGCCGGCACGGGGCCGCCCGGTGGAATCGTCTGGCTGAAGACGCCGAACAGGGCCTGAGGAGCATTGATTCCCTCCTGGGCGCTTCCGGGCCGGTTGAAGAAAGTGTAGCTGATCCCATATCCGGCGCGGACCACCGTCTTGGGGTCGATGCTGTATGCCAAGCCTAGCCGTGGACCGAAGTCTCTGTAGTCGGGGTGGACCATACCACGTTGAAACAGGCTTCCGCTGGTGGCTTTGATCATGGTGTTGGTGGTGGGGTCGAAATTCGAGTAATTGTTATCGCGCTCATAGAGTGGGGACGCGAACTCCCACCGCAGTCCGACGTTCAGCGTAAGCTTGGCGCTCACCCGAAAGTCGTCCTGAAAATACATGGAGTGCACGAATTGCCGCAGATTGATGACTGTATAGCTCCCCAGGTTGACCTGGGCTGGGGTGCCGAACATGAAATCCGCGAGGCTGTAGCTGGTATTGTCGGTCGGGACCGAACAAGTGGAAGGCTGGCCCAGTTGGGCGCAGGTGGGCTTGCTGAAGTTCCCGTTGTATGTGTCCTGACCATACAGCGGATTGGTGTCCAGGATCTCGGTGCGGATGGGCAGGAATTGGTAACCCACTTTGAGAGAATGCCGGCCCACTGTCTTGGAATAATTGAGTTCCGGATCCCAGGCAACAGGATTCTGGAACTGCGGATTGCTGGTCTGGCGGCCGAAGGCAGTAAGTCCAGTGATGGTCTGCGTGTTGATTCCGCCAGTCAGACTCGGTGAAGTCGGCAGGCCTTGAAAGCCGCCGAACATAGAAGCCATGCTGGGGCCGCCCAAATACGGCGGCACTTTGCCGCCAAGCATATGGGACCAACCCAAGCGGGCCTGGAACAGAGAGGTGGGCGTGATGGTCCAGGTGTAGCCTAACGCCGCGCTCTGATCGACCACGTGAATGTACCCGTTGCCGTCTCCGCCGGAGGGCCCGGTGAGGTCGGGGGCGTAATACTGCAAGTCCTTGCGCTGGCTGAAGCGCAGGAATGCGGTCATGTGATCGTTGATCTGGCCGTCGATCTTGGCGTCGAACTTGTCGCCGTAGTCGCGGATGAGCAGCAGCGCCTCGTCATTGTTGGATCGTCCGGGGCCATTGGTCGGCGGCAAGCCGGCCAGGACCGTGGCGGCGAACGGATTCAACTGCGCGACCGGGATCTGCGTGTTGGCGGGATAAACCACGCCGGTGAGGGGGTTGACGACGGTCACCGGCAAGATTCCGGCGCGATCGGTGGCGGTAGGGATGGAGTCGAAATTGAGATAGCGCTGCAATTGGCGGTAGCCTTCGTAATCCACGAAGAAGAACAGCTTGTTCTTGACGATCGGCCCGCCGACGGTCGCTCCGAACTGGTTCCGTTGCAGCGTGGGTTTCACGAATACGGCCGGACTGAACAAAAAGCCGGTGGCGTTCAGTTTGGTGTTGCGGAGGAACTCATAGGCCGTGCCGTGAAACTGGTTGGTCCCGGACTTCATGACGGCGTTCACCACGGCGCCGCCCACGCGCCCGTATTCGGCGCTGTAGTTGCTGGTGATCACCTTGAATTCGGCGACGGCATCCGGCGACAACTGCACCAACTGGGAGGAATAGCCCTGGTTGCTGGTTCCAAAGGAATTGTTATCCAAACCGTCCAGCAGAAAACTGTTATACGTGCTGCGCATGCCGTTGACGTTGAAGGCGCCCTCGCGCGGCGTGCCGGTGGCAGAGAACGAGATCGCCATGGGTGACTTGACTGCGTTGGCGTCCAACAGCGCCAGGTCCGCATAATTGCGGCCGTTGAGCGGAAGCTCGACGACCGCCGACGAGTTGAACACCTGCCCCTGGTCGCTGGAGTCGGTTTGGAGCGCGGCGGCCGCGCCCGTAACTTCGACGGACTGGGTAATCTCGCCCACGGCCATCGCGAGGTCCACCCTCTGGCGGGCGTTTACGCTGACCGTCACGTCCGTGGCCGTGGCCTTCGAGAACCCGGCGTGCTCGACGGCGATCGAGTAACGGCCCACCTTGACGTTGAAGAAATCGTAGTTGCCGTTGTCGTCCGTGGTGGTCTTGGCCTGAATCCCGGTGTCCATGTTGGTGAGTGTGACGCTGGCCTTAGGGATCGCACTCCCCGAGGGGTCGCGCACCGTGCCCAAAACCTCGGCGGTGTCGAACTGCCCATAGAGCAAACCTGCGATCAGGAAACACCCGATCAACAGTGTGATTTTCGAGAATTTGTTCATCGTCTAACCTCCCAGTCTCCTCTCAAGAATAATAGAAAATTGTCTCAGTTGAATGTGTGAACCTGTTTACAACGCCGTTACTAGTGTGTGACAACGGCGCTGGCGCGCGCTGGTTGCGCATTGTGAAAATCATCGAGCGCCTCCCTGGGGAGCCGCCGCAACTTCGGCCACGTCCGGCTGCCGCGTTCCGGCAGCCCGCGGTTTCAGCTTCCAGGTCCAGGAAAGCAGTAGTATCCCCATCAGCGTGGAAGCCAGAATACCATAAAATGCAGCATTCCATCCATAGCGCTCGGCCAGGGTGCCGATCCCCTTGCCCTGCGCCGTGCGGCCGAGATAGCCAAAAAGCCCGATGAATCCCGCGGCGGTGCCGATGGCCTTTTTGGAAGTGAAATCCAGGCCCATGACCGGCAACAGCATGACCGGGGGATAAATGAAAAACCCGACAATTCCGAAGAGTATCAGATCCAGCCACAGCATTCCCGGCGGCGCGTACAGAATGCCGCCGAATGCCAGAAAAACGGGAACCATGCACAGCAGGCTGACCATGCCGCGGCGTCCCCCGGTTTTGTCCGACAACCAGCCCATCAGGACGGTGCTGAACATGCCCCCCAGTTCGTAGATCGCGGTGCTGAATCCACCCTGTTCGAGGCTGGCGTGCTTGACCTCCTTCAGATACGTGGGACCCCAATCGAGCATGCTGTAACGAGTCAGGTACACAAAGAAATTCGCCGCTGCGAACAGCCAGAGGTAGCGGTTGCGGAGGATGTAGTTTACCACCAGCTCGCGCGTGCCCAGTTCCGCTTCGCGGTCGCGCCCGCCTTGTTCGGGGTATTCGTTGCGGTACTCTTCGATGGGCGGGAGACCGACGGACTGCGGGGTGTCCCGAAGCCTCGCCACCAGGTAAACGGCGCACAGCACGGCCAGGATCCCGGGAACATAAAAGGCCGATCTCCACCCCATCCACGCCGTGCTGTAGGCGGCGATGAGGCCGGTCAATCCGCCGCCCACATTAACGGCGAGGTTCCAGAAGGCGAACACCGTTCCGCGCTCCCGCACGCCATACCAATGCCCCAGGGAGCGTCCGCACGGCGCCCACCCCATGCCCTGCGCCAGGCCGTTCAGGGTCCAGAGCGTCAGGTGGACGGAAAAGGTGCTGGCGGCGCCGAAGAGGAAGTTGCACAGCGCCGTCAGCAGCAACCCTGCGGGCATGAAATAGCGGGGATTGCTGCGGTCCGACCAGGCCCCCAGGACGAACTTTCCGATGCCGTAGGCGATGGCGGTCATGGCCAGCATGTCGCCGATCTGTCCCTTGCTGTAGCCCAGGGCTTGGCTCATCTCCTTGGACACCACCGGCAAGTTGTTGCGCACAAAGTAGAAGGTTGCGTAGCCGATGAAGGTGGATTCGAGGATTCGCCAGCGGAATCTTGGATAGAGCTGCCGAACCTGCTCGGCGGGGAGCAAGCTCACGTGCGCAGCCGGCCGGAAGAGCTTACTGAAGCGGTTCATTCAACTCCCACTTACGTCTGTCCAATATATGACAATCACGTTACAAAGATCAACACTTTATCGTGGTGCTCCGGCGCGCCATTTCCGCTCTATACTGAAACCGATGCCACGAACACTGTTGCATTGCGTCATCCTAGCATTTTTGGGTTACATTCCGATGTCTGCCCAAACAGCCGGCCAGCCCAAAATTCTGGTGCATGGTCACCGCGGCGCGCGCGCCAGGAGACCGGAAAACACCATTCCGGCTTTCCAATACGCCATCCAACAGGGTGTGGACGCTCTCGAGATGGACATGGCGGTCACGAAGGACAACGTGATCGTCATCTCGCACGACCCCATCCTGCATCCTCCTGTTTGCAGCGGCCCGAAAGAGAGCTCGGTGATCCACGAGCTGACGCTCGCGGAAGTGCGCCAGTGGGACTGCGGCAAGGTTCAGAATCCGCGCTTCCCGACGCAACTGGCCATACCGGGCACGCGGATGCCCACCCTGGACGAGGTTTTCCAGTTGGCCCCCAGCGGCAAGTTCGACTACAACATCGAGACCAAGAGCTTTGCGGACAAGCCCGAGTACACGCCGTCACCGGAGGAATTCGTCAAGCTGGTGCTCGAGAAAATCCGCAAGTACAAGCTGGAAAGGCGGATCATTCTGCAATCCTTCGATTTCCGGACGTTGGTGGCCATGCGGAAACTGGCGCCGGAGATTCGGTTGTCGGCCCTGACGGAAACGGACCAGCGCGATTTCGCCGCCATCACCGCGGAAGCCGGAAAGGCCGAGATCATCTCGCCCGAATTCCACTTGGTGACTCCCGCCAAGGTGGCGGCGGCGCACCACGCAGGCCTTCAGGTGGTGCCGTGGACCGCCGACACCGAGCACGATTGGGAGATGCTCATCCAGGCCAAGGTGGACGCCATTATTTCGGACGATCCAGCCGAGCTCATCGCCTACCTGAACAAGCGCGGCCTGAGATGACAGTTTAGTTGGCGAGATCGGCGTCCTGGATATTGTATTTCGTTTTCAGGGCCTTGATCGCCTCTCCGACAATGTCCTCCGGGCTCATGTGTGTCCCCAACATCGCATTCAGTTTAGGGATGCCGCCGGGATAGGCGTCTCCCTTATAGTCACGGCTCAGCCGCAGGTCCAGGAAACCGGGGGCGGAATCGTCGAGCAGCGCCCGCTCCTCCTGGAGAAGCCTCTGGCGTTTGGTAAGCTGCGAGATCAGGTTGACGCGGATACTCTGCGGGTACTCGTGCTTGATGGGCTCATCGTAGATCGCCTGGCGCACCGTGCCCACTTGAGTGCTGATGAAAGCCGCGGATTTGGCCAGGTCTTTGGCCGCGGCCGCATTCTGATTCAATTGGTCGCCGCGGCCGGCGCCGTTCTCCATGATGGAGCCGCACCAGGAGCGGGCGCTCGCCAAGAAGTCTTTTTCCATGGCATTAGCGCTCGCAAAATCGGCGCTCTTGTGTTGGAGAGTCTTGCAGAACCTGACGGCCTCGGTCCGCTCTTCCTTGCCGCATCCGGAGAAGAGCGCGACAGCCGCCAACAACCAGCAGTAGCGAAGTTTCACGGAAATCACGTCCTTTTCATCTGAATCTGCACCAACTATAAGCCCTTTCGCGCGCGGTGTCTATCCGGGGTAGCGCTGGGCCCAGGGGGCACCCCCAGGGGGCACCCCCTTGCCGCCGATGGGGTTGTCCGGACCGGGAAGAACACCGGCGGTAAGACCGCCGGCGCTACATGATATGCTACTGCTCCAGGATTGCTATGCCCGCCAACCTCAGCCCGGAATACCTGGCCGCGGAGGAAGAGTACCGGTCGGCCGAGACCATTGCCGAAAAGATCGCCGCGCTGGAGAGGATGTTTGCCACTCTGCCCAAACACAAGGGCACAGAGAAGATGCAGGCCGACATCAAGCGGCGGCTCTCCCAGGCGCGCAAGGAATCGCAGAAGAAAGGCGCCAGCCACGCGCTGCCGTTCTATTTCGTGACGCGCGAAGGCGCCGGCCAGGTGGCGCTTGTGGGCCCGGCCAATTCCGGCAAGTCGAGCTTGGTGCGCGCGCTCACCCATGCGCTCCCGGAGGTGGCCGAATACCCCTTTACCACGCGGCTGCCCATGCCGGGCATGATGGCCTTCGAGAACGTCCAGATCCAGCTTGTGGACCTGCCGCCCATCTCCGCGGAGTTCACCGAACCCTGGATGCCGCAGGTGATCCGCAACGCCAACGCCAGCGTGCTGGTGGTGGACGTGAACGACGCCGACAGTTTGGAGGAAATGGAATTAATCGAAACCAGTCTTCGCGACTGGCGTCTGCCGTTGCCAGGCCTGCTGATTGGCAACAAGATCGACCAACCGGGCGGGGCGGGCAACTTCGCGGCGCTCGCGGACCTCTACCAGGGACGCTACGCTTGCGTGGCCGTCTCGGCCACGGCGCGCCACGGCCTGGATCGCTTCACGCGCGCGGTCTTCGACCTGCTGGAGCTGGTGCGGGTCTACACCAAAGTGCCCGGGCGAAAAGCGGACCTCTCGGCTCCTTATGTTCTGAAGCGCGGGGCGACGGTGCTGGACGCCGCCCACCACGTCCACAAAGATTTTGCCGAACACCTCAAGTTCGCGCGGCTGTTTCGCCGCGCCGGAGAGCACGACGGCCTGATGGTGGAACGCCACCACTTGGTGCAAGATGAAGACATCCTGGAGTTTCACATATGAAAACACTCATTACCGTACTGGCCGCCTGCGGGTCTGTCAGTCTGTCAACCGCGGCGGAACCGTCGCCCGCAGTCGGCATCTCCTGGGAATCTGTGGTTCGGGTCTCCCGCACGACTCTCTCGCTGCAAGTGGTCGTGAACCCGCCGCTGCGGCGCGGATCTAAGATACACGATCACGTTTTTCAGGCCCTTCATGACTTGCAGCCGGATTACGCGCGTTACGTCCCGTGGCTGCCCTACCCGAAACTGGCCGTGGCCGAACTGGAACCACCTCACGACGGTGAAACGTCGTGGGACTTCTCGTTGATCGACCCCCTGACTATCGATTTTCTCGAAGCCACCAAAGGCCACCCGGTCGTTCTAAACTTCAGCACGACGCCCCAATGGATGTGGGAAACGCCCAAGCCGGTCGCTTACCCTTCAGACCCCGACGAGGCGGTGTGGAACTACACCCAAGGCACCCAACTGCGCGATCCCAGCCGGAAAGAACTGGCCGACTACTATGCGCGCCTGGTCAGTTGGTACACGCGCGGCGGCTTTGTCGACGAATACGGCAAACGCCACGAGTCGGGCCACCATTACAAAGTGGACTGGTGGGAGGTGCTGAATGAGCCCGACGCGGAGCATCGCATGAGCCCCCAACTGTATACCGAAATCTACGACGCCATCGTCGGGGGAATCCGGGAGGTCGCGCCGGAGATGAAATTCGTGGGAGTGTCGGCCGCCGGTCCGAGCCGTCTGCCCGAGATGTTCGAGTATTTTCTCAATCCGCAGAATCACAAAGCCGCTGTTGGGCCGGATGCCATCTCATATCACTTTTATGCCAGCCCGGCGAAGGATGAAGCCCCGGAGGCGCAGCAGTTCACGTTCTGGGATCAGGCGGCCGGTTTCCTCAACACCGTGCGGTATGTGGAAGCCATCCGCCAGCGCCTTTCTCCCAAGACCGCCACGATGATCAACGAGGTGGGCGCAATCTCCGCCGACGACCGCGAACAGAACCAGCCCGGCCATGTGACGCAACCGATTCCGAACTCTTACTGGAACTTGTGCGGCGCGATGTATGCGTACCTCTTTGGGGAACTGGCGAATATGGGAATCGAGACCGTGAACGCCTCGCAACTGGTGGGCTACCCGACGCAGTTTCCCAGTGTATCTCTGGTGGATTGGGAAAGCGGACAGCCGAATGCGCGGTTCTGGGTATTGAAACTTTTGCGCGACCATTTTGGCCCGGGCGATAAACTGGTCCGGACTTCGCAGCCAGGGCCTTATGTTTATGCGCAGGCTTTCTTGAGCCGCGACAACCAGCGGCGGCTGCTGCTGGTGAACAGGCGCAATCGCGAGATGGATGTCACGGTACCCCAAGCGGGCGGCGCAAGCATCCAGTACGTCGATCAAACCACCGGCTTTCAGCCGCCGGCGTCCGCAAAGTTGGCCGGCGATACGGTGAGGCTCGGAGGCTACGCGGTAGCGGTGTTGGAATTCGTGCTTTAGCGTGGCGCCCGGAGCACCGTGCATACGCTGGCGCAGATGGGCCCGCCGATGTTGAACGTGGCGGCCAGCTTGGGGTCCTTCACCTGTAACTGGGAGGGCGCTTTTCCCAGCAACTGAAGCGCGGACCAGCCAATCATGGCGATGCCCGTGGCTCCGATGGGGTGGCCCTTGGCGATCAGGCCCCCCGAGGTGTTGATGCCGCAAACGCCATCCGGGCGGGCTTGGCCGTCCACCCAGTATTGCGCGCCTCGGCCCGGTTGGGCTTTGCCGATGACCTCCGTGCCGATCGCGCCCATCACGCTGAAACAGTCGTGCACCTCGGCGACGTTCACGTCCTCGGGCCTCGCGCCCGCCATTTCGTAAGCGGTGCGCATCGCCCTGTATGCGCCGGCGGGGCGGAGCACGTCGCGGCCGGCCTTGCGGATGGGATCGGCGGCCTGGCCCCATCCGGCGATCTCGGCACACTCCGATTTTGGAACCCCCAATTTCGCCAGCCCTTCCCCGGTGGCCAGAATCAGGGACGCGTACCCGTCGCTGATCTGGGAGCAGTCGTAGGTCTTGAGCGGCAAGCCATCCACTACGTAGCGGTTGATGCCGCCGATTTTCACCGCCTGGTCGAGCGTGATGCGCACATTGCTCATCTGGGCACAGGGGTTGAACCGGGCGTTGGCGTACTCCTGGACCGGAATGTGCGCCAGATCCTTTTCCGTGACGCCGTACTCGTCCATGTACGCCTGCATGACCTCGGCGAAGATATGCGGGAAAACGAAGACCTTTCCTTCGCGCTCGCCGGGATGAGAGAAGTAGCCGAGCGCCCGGCCGATGAGCTGGCCGTCCATCTTGCCTTCGGCGTCGCGCATCTTCTCGAAGCCCACAGCGATTCCTGTGTCGCCCATGCCAAGCTGGAGCTTGTAAATCACCGACAGCACGGCTTGGCCGCCGGAGGCGCAGGCGTTCTCGACGGCCTCGATGGGCTTGCCCTCGAGGCCCGGGGTCATGGCCATCAGGCCGGCCAGCAGTCCCTGCTGGTTAAGCGAAAAGTTACAGGCCGCGCCCACGCTGCCCACGTCCAGAGCGTTGGCCGGCGCGCCAATCTGGCGGCAGGCGCCCTGAATCGCGTTGTCCAGAATCTCGGGCACCGTCATGGCCATCAGCTTGCCGAACTTGGACTGATGAAAAGCGGCGATGTAGATTGGTTTCACGACGACTACGTTCCCGTGACGGCCCCGCCATCCACGCTCAGCACGGCGCCGCTCACGAACGAGGCTGCGTCCGACGCCAGCCAGAGGTACGCGTTGGCGACTTCCTCCGGCTGTCCCATGCGGCCCAGGGGCGTGTGGCTCGCCAGGCCCTGCAAGACCTTCTCGGGCACCTGCCGGATCATATCGGTGGCGATGAAGCCGGGCGCCACGGCGTTCACCCGGATGTGGTACTTGCCCAGCTCGCGCGCCCATACGCGCGTCATTCCGATGACGCCCGCCTTGGCGGCGACGTAGTTGGTCTGGCCGAAATGGCCGTAGAGTCCCACCACGCTGGAGGCGCTGAGGATGACGCCACCGCCGCCCTGGATCATCCGCGGGACCACGGCGCGGGTGCACGTGAATACGCCCTTCAAGTTGACGGCAATCACGGAATCGAACTGCTCGTCGTTCATGACTCCCGCCAAGGCGCCTTCTTTATACTTCACCAGTTGCCCGTCGCGGAGGATGCCGGCGTTGTTGACCAGCACATGGATGGCTCCCCAGCGGGCAAAGACCTCCTCCACCGCGGCTTCCACGGACGCGCCGTTGGTGACATCCACCTTCTGAAATGCGCCGCCCTCTTCCGCTTGCGCGTCCTTCACGTCCCACGAAGCGACGCGGCACCCTTCCTGCGCGAAGCGGCGCGCGGTTGCCTGGCCGATGCCGGCAGCGGCGCCCGTGACAATGACCACTTTGTTCCGCAATCCTGTTTCGATCATGCTGCCTAAATATACAGGCCCATGCGCTCTTTCACCAGCCGCACGGTGCTGTTGGCGATGGGTGCCACGCGTTCGGCGCCCTCGCGCAGAACGCCGTCCAGGTAACCGGGGTCGGAAACGATCTGGTGGTAGCGCTGCTGGAAAGGCTCCAGGTGCGAGATCACCATATCAGCCACCTGCTTCTTCAAGTCGCCGTAGCGCATGCCGTTGAAGCGCTGCTTCATGTCGTCGTCGCTGGCGCCGGAGAACGCCTGGTAGATGGCCAGCAGGTTGAGGATGCCGGGGCCAGCGGTTTCGTAGTCCGCGGCCGGCCTGGAGTCGGTGGTGGCGCGCATGATAATCTTGCGAATCTTGTCGGGCGGGTCGAGCAGCGCCACGGCATGGTTGGCCGCGGCTTCCGACTTGCTCATTTTTTGCGTGGGGTCGTCCAACCCCATGATGCGCGCGCCCACGGCGGGCAGGCTGGTTCCGGGAACCACGAACGTCTCGCCGTAGAGCGAGTTGAAGCGCTGCGCGACGTTGCGGGTGAGCTCCAGGTGCTGCGCTTGGTCCTCGCCGACGGGCACGATGCCGGCTTGGTAGAGCAGGATGTCGGCGGCCATCAGGACGGGGTATTGCAGCAGGCCGTCGCCCACCGATTCCTGCTTGGCGGCCTTGGCCTTGTATTGGGTCATGCGCTCCAGCCAGCCGACCGGCGTGACGCAGGTGAGCATCCAGGCCAGCTCGGCGTGGGCCGGGACGGAGGACTGCACCATGATGGAGCAGACTTGGGGATCGATGCCCGCCGCCAGGTAGAGCGCGGCGATCTCCCGGATCTTGGCGCGAAGCTCGGCGGGGTTCTGGTAGAGCGTGACGGCGTGCAGGTTGACGATGCAGAAAATGCACTCGTAGTCGTGCTGAATTCGCACCCAGTTTTTGAGTGCCCCCAGATAGTTTCCGATGTGCAGATTTCCGGACGGCTGCATGCCGGAAAAGACTCGTGTTTTCATAGTAAGGGAATGGGAGTAAATCCTATCGTAAGCAATTTTGAAGCGACCGTGGAGAAGTTGGTCTACGGCGGCGACGGTTTGGCTCGCGTGCAAGGGCGCGTGGTGTTCGCGCCTTTCGTTCTGCCGGGCGAGCGCATTCGCGTTCAGACGTGGCGCGAGCGGCCGGGGCTGGTGAGGGCGCACACGCTGGAAGTGCTGGAGCCGGCGGCGGAACGCGTGGCCGCGCCGTGTCCGGTCTTTGGCCGCTGCGGCGGCTGCCATTATCAGCACGCGCCCTACGAATATCAGCTCGCCGCCAAGCGCGCGATCCTGGCGGACCAGTTGCGGCGGCTGGGGAAGATAGAGCCGCCGGAGCAGATTGCGATGGCCGCCGCCGAGCCCTGGGGTTATCGCAACCGCGCGCAACTTCACATCGATGGGGCGCGCATCGGCTATCGCGAGGCCGGTTCGCACAGCCTGTGCGAGATTAGCCATTGTCCCATCGCTTCGCCGAAAATCAACGATGCGATCCGCGTGCTGGCCGGGATGCTGCGCGATTCGCAGTGGCCGAGGTTTGTGCGATCGCTCGAGATCTTCACCGACGAGCGCCAGGTGCAGTTGAACATCCTCGACACCGGCCAACCGGTAGCGAAGCGTTTCTTCGACTGGTGCGCGGAGGAAATTCCGGGCATGGTCGAGGGCGCGTTGGATTACCAGGGACGCTTCCGGGTGAGCCGCAATTCGTTCTTCCAGGTGAACCGATTCCTGCTGGATCGCTTGGTGGAGGTGGCGCTGGAAAGCGCGGAAGGCGAGACGGCGCTCGATCTGTACGCGGGTGTCGGGCTGTTTTCGCTGGCGCTGGCGCGGGGGTTCCGCGAGGTGACGGCAGTGGAATCAGGCTCGGGCGCGGTGCGGGATCTTGCATTCAACGCGGAGCGCGCGGGCCTGGCGAATCTGCGGGCAGAACAAGGGACGGCGGAAGAGTATTTGCAAAAACTGGCGCGCGCGCCGGATTTTGTGTTGCTCGACCCGCCGCGCGCCGGGCTGGGCAAGGCCGTGGTGCGGCGATTAGCCGAGTTGCATCCGCACCAGGTGACGATTGTGTCGTGCGATCCGGCGACGCTGGCGCGGGACTTGGCGGGGCTGACTGCGGCTGGGTACCGCGTGGAAAAGATGACACTGGTGGACCTGTTTCCACAGACGTTTCATCTGGAGACGGTGGTGCGGCTGGGGACGATTGTCATGTAAAGTGAAGGTGTGACCGCGCTGGAGGCGTACGAGTTGACAACCCAAGGAGGCGCGACCGATTTTGCGAGGTTGATCAAAGCCTGTGAATCGTTCGGGCCCTATTGCCTGATCGGCGGTTTGGCCGTCAATTGTTACGTTGAGCCAGTATATACGCTTGACGCCGATATCGTGGTGATCGCTCGAAACCTGCCCGAGCTCTCCGCGTACCTACAGGAGCAAGGCTTCAAAACCGAAGAGCACCCGCATTCGTTGAACGCGCTGGCGCCGGGGAGCAAACTTCGGATTCAGTTCACCACGGACGAGAGATACCAGGCTTTTCTGGCTCGTTCCGTGGAAGCTGAGGTTCTGGGACTCCCTGTGAGAGTAGCAAGCCTGGAGGACGTCACGCAAGGCAAGCTGTGGGCCTACGGCGATCCACAGCGGCGGTTGAGCAAACGCAAGAAGGACGAACTGGATTTGATCCGGCTGGCGGAGGCGCATCCCGAGCTGAAATTCGCGTACCCTCGCGAGCTGAGGGAGCAGATCGACCGCGGATGAAGCTCGGCTAATTACTTCACCACCACATTGACCAGCTTATCCGGCACGGTAATCACTTTGACTACCTGCTTGCCGGCGAGGTATGGCTGCACCTTTTCATCGGCCATGGCGCGGGCTTCCAACTCTTCCTTCGGCGTCCCGAAGGGGACGTGAATGCGGCTCCGCAGCTTACCGTTCACCTGCACCACGATTTCGGCCAGGTCCTCTTTGGCAAGCTCCGGATCGAACGCCGGCCAGGGCTGGCGGAATACCAGGCCGTCCTTGCCTAACTCCTCCCAGATCTCCTGCGAGAGGTAAGGCGCGAATGGCGCCAGCATCAGGGCCAGCTTCTCCAGGATCTCGGGCATTGCGGCTGCTGAGATACTAGCCTCCTCGGCGTAGAGCACGTTGACTAGCTCCATGATGGAGGCGATGCACGTGTTGAAGTGCCAGCGGGTTTCGAAGTCTTCTGTGATCTTTTTGAGAGTCTGGTGGAGCTTGTGGAGGACCTTCTTGTCAGAGGGCAGGTCGGGGACCTGCCCCACTCTCACGTTTCGGGTGGCGAAGCGGTAGACGCGGCCCAGGAAGCGGTAAAGGCCCTCGGCCCCTTCGGCGCGCCAATCCACTTCCTTTTCCGGAGGCGCGGCGAACAGGACGAACATGCGCGTGGTGTCGGTGCCGAATTTCTCGGCCAGCAGGTCCGCACCAACCACGTTGCCTTTGGATTTCGACATCTTGGCGCCCTCGGCGATCACCATGCCTTGCGTGAACAGGCGCCGCGCGGGTTCGCTGTTTTGGATCAGCCCGATATCGCGCATCATCTTGGTGAAAAAACGCGAGTAGATCAGGTGCAGGATAGCGTGCTCCACGCCGCCGATATATTGGTCGATTTCAAACCAATACGCGATCTTGGCGGGGTCGAACGGCATAGCGCTGTTGTGCGCATCGCAGTAGCGGTAGAAATACCAGGACGAATCGATGAAGGTGTCCATGGTATCGGTCTCGCGCCGGGCCGCGCCGCCGCACTGGGGACATGCCACGTTGACGAACTCCGGCACGTTTTCGAGCGGCGAGCGGCCGGCGCCGGTGATTTCTACGCGGTCGGGCAGCAGCACCGGAAGCCGATCTTCCGGAACCGGCACAACGCCGCACGCCGGGCAGTGAATCACCGGAATGGGAGTGCCCCAGTAGCGCTGGCGCGAGATGCCCCAATCCTTGAGGCGGTAAGTGACGGCCGCTTGGCCGAAGCCGTGCCGCTCCGCGAAGGCGCTCATCCGTCGGCGCGCTTCCTCGCTCGCCAGGCCGGACCACTCCCCGGAGTTCTCCACAATGCCATCTTCGACGAAGGCCTGCGTCATGCCGGGTTCCACGGCGAGCTCGCCATCCACCGGGCGGATCACGGGGCGGATGAGGATGCCGTACTTCCGGCAGAATTCGAAGTCGCGCTCGTCGTGCGCGGGCACGGCCATGATGGCGCCGGTGCCGTAGCCCATCAGCACGAAATTGCCGATCCACACGGGAACCTTCTCGCCGCCGTACGGGTTGATGGCGTAGCGGCCGGTGAAGAAACCTTCCTTCTCGATGTCTCCTGGGTCGCGGCCGGCGCGCGCGTCCACCATGGCCTTGGCGCGGGCCTGGCCTTCGGCGTCGAGCAGCTTGTCGTTGAGCGGGTGCTCGGGCGCGAGGATCACGCAGGTGGCGCCGTAGATGGTGTCGACGCGCGTGGTGAAGACGCGGATGGGCTCGCCGGTGGAGGCCAGTTTGAAATCGACCTCCGCGCCCTCGGAGCGTCCGATCCAGTTGCGCTGCATGGTGAGGACGCGGTCCGGCCAGCCGCCTTCCAGTTGCGCCATGTCGTTCAGCAGCTGGTCGGCGTAATTCGTGATCCTGAGAAACCACTGTTCGAGCGCGCGCTGCTCGACGGGCGTCTCTTCATGCCGCCAGCAGCAGCCGTCCACCACCTGCTCGTTGGCCAGCACGGTGGCGCATCGCGGACACCAGTTGACTAGCGCTTTCTTGCGGTAGGCCAGGCCGCGCTCCAGCATTTTGAGGAAGAACCACTGGTTCCAGCGGTAGTATTCGGGCTCGCAGGTGGAGATCTCGCGATCCCAGTCGTAGCTGAAGGCGAAGCGGCGATGGGTCTTCTTCATGGCCGCGATGTTTTCGAGCGTCCATTCGCGCGGAGGACGCTGGTTGGCGATGGCGGCGTTTTCCGCGGGAAGGCCGAACGCGTCCCAGCCCATGGGGTGCAGCACGTTGTAGCCGCGCATCCACTTGTAGCGGGCCAGCGCGTCGCCGATGGAGTAGTTGCGGATGTGGCCGATGTGCAGCGTACCGCTGGGGTAGGGCAACATCTCCAGCACGTAGTATTTCGGCTTGGCGGAGTTCTCCTCGGCCTTGTAGAAATCGGCGTTTTCCCAACGCGCGTGCCACTTCAATTCGATCCGGTTATGGTCGTAGGGCTTTTCGGGCATAGTGCCGGGTAGATTTCCATCCTACCAGCACCAGCCGAAAACCTGGGGACTGACGAATGTGTCCCAAGGCGCGTGCCCCTCGCCAAACACCGTGCCGGCACACCGCCGCGTGGACGCATCCGTCAGTCCCCTGGTTTTCGCGCGCGCACCAGCCGTTTCAACGTGTCCAGGTTGCGCCGGTCGTCACCCGGCTCGTCGAAGGGCGTTTCCAGGATAAACGGCTTCCCCCGCAGCTTGGGATGCTTCAGAATGCGGCGGAAGGCGGCCAGCGGGATGTGGCCTTCGCCGATGTTGGCGTGGCGATCGACGCGCGAGCCCAGCGGAGTCTTGGAATCGTTGACGTGAAACACGCGCACGTTGTCGAGGCCGAGCAGCCTTTCGGCGCTGCCGACGGTGGCGCGCAGGCCGGCGGGTGTGGTGATGTCGAAGCCGGCGGCCAGCAGATGGCAGGTGTCCAGGCAATAGCCGATGGGGAGATGGGTGACTGCATCCGCCCGTTCGCGGATGGATGCCAGTTCCTCGAAGCGGCTCCCCAGGTGGGAGCCGGCGCCGGCGGTGTTTTCGAGCAGCACGGTGAGGCCGCGGGAGTGGAAGCCGGCGGCGGCATCCCGCAGCGCGGCGACGAAATCCGCGATGCCTTCCTCCACCGAGCGCCCTCTATAACTGCCGGGGTGCAGGACCAGGTACTCGGCACCGATAGCGGCTGCGCGCTCCAATTCGCCACGGAACGCCGCGACGGATTTGGCGCGGATCACGGGGTCGGCGGCGGCGAGGTTGACCAGGTAGCTGACATGGATCACCAGCGGGTTGAGGTCAAATCGCCGGCGCGCGGCCTTAAGAAGCTTGATTTGGGCAGGGTCGGGCGTCCCTGCGCGCCACATGCGCGGGCTGGAGGAGAAGATCTGGAAGGTGTTGGCGCCCAGCTCCGCCGCATGTAGCGCGGCGTGTTCGAGAGACGCAGCCGTCGAGGTGTGGATGCCCAGTCGCAAGAGTACATCCTATCGTATACTCAAAGTAGATACATATGCAAAATGAAACCACGGTTTCGAAATGGGGCAACAGTCTGGCCGTCCGGATTCCGCTGGCGATCGCCAAGCAGGCCAGCCTCAGTGAGGGAGATTGCGTGGCGCTGGCTCTCGACAGCGACGGCGGCATCGTCTTGCGCCCGACCCGGCGAAGGTACGAACTGTCGGAACTCGTCGCCCGGATCACCCCCAGGAATCGTCACCGGGAAACAGACTGGGGCGAGGCTCAAGGCGAGGAATCCTGGTGAGGGCCGCCTTTGTACCGGAAGCCGGTGATTTTGTCTGGTTGACATTCAACCCTCAAGCCGGCCGCGAGCAGGCGGGGCGGCGCCCGGCACTGGTGCTGACACCGAGAACATACAACGCGAAATCCGGTCTGGCGCTGGCATGCCCCATCACAAATCGGGCGAAAGGATACCCATTCGAAGTTGCCGTTCCCGCCGGCCACCGTGTAACCGGTATCATCCTGGCCGACCACTTGAGGAGCGTCAATTGGAAAGCGCGCCGCGCCGAAAAGCTCGGGCACTGCACAACCGAAGTGGTCGACGAGGTGCGCGCCAGGCTGGCGCCCCTGCTCGGGTACTAAACCCGGCCGCGCTGGGGCCGTTCAGACCGTGCAGATCAGGCTATTGACAAAGAACCGCGTTTACTTTACAATACAAAGTACTTTCAATACCGCTTATTTAGGTCGCTTGCCGCGGAGGTTCTGATGAACGTCTCACCGATAAAACAGCCAAGCGCATTGCTTCCAATCGCAATGTCCGTCGCCGCACTGGCTTTGGTGCTGGGTCACGTTGCGTTCTTCGGCGTTGTGCGTGAAGCCGACGAAGGGACTGCGGCCCATCTTTGGCAACTTCTGATGGCTGGACAGGTACCAGTAGTGGCGTACTTCGCGCTGAAATGGCTCCCGCGGGCTCCGGGACAGGCGTTGCGCGTGCTCGCCTTGCAAGCCGTCGCGGCCCTCGCCGCATGTGCCCCCGTCTACTTGCTCAAGCTGTAATTGCCTGACGCGAAGTTGGACACGCAGGCCGGCCGGAACTGATCGGGCGCGACTGCGGGTGAGCGCGATCATTATCCGCGGTCAGCGCCGGCACGTTTATCAGTTCACTTAGCTGGTTTGTCGCCATGCCCGGACCGGTGCCGCTCGCAGTCTAATACTACACAGCGTCTCCGTTTTTGCCCCTTGACAATCATCCAATCAGTCGTATAATACAATTGTTTGATTAAATCAATCGAATGACCGAAACAAAGCAAAAGATCCTGGACACGGCGGAACGGTTGTTCGGCGATCAGGGATATGCCGCCACGTCGCTGCGGCATATCATCGCCGAAGCCGGGGTCAATCTGGCGGCTATCCACTACCACTACGGGTCCAAGGAAGAGCTTTTGGATGAAGTAGTTATACGGAAGGCGGCGCCGGTGAATGCCGAGCGGCTGGCGCTCTTGGACCGGTATGAGGCGGAAGCCGGGGCAGGGCCGCTGGCTGTCGAAAAGGTCCTGCATGCGTTTCTCGCGCCAACCTTCTCGGTGGCGGATCGTAGCCCGCAGTTCGTGAGGCTGATGGGGCGGATGCATGGCGAGGGGCTTATGCCCATGATCGTGGAAAGGCATTTTCAGCCCACGGTGACTCGGTTCATGGAGGCGTTTCGGCGGGCTTTGCCGGAACTGCCGAATGAGGAGATGGTCTGGCGAATCCACTTCATGCTGGGGAGCATGGCGCATGCGCTGTTCGGGCCACCGAAAACCTCGGTGGACCCCCACGGCGCGGTCCCGCGGCTGGTGGCGTTTTTGGGGGCTGGATTCCGGGCGGGAAGCGAGGAAAAGTAGATGCGATTGGCTTGGATATTGTGCGCGGCACAGGTGGCCTCGGCGGCGGGGCCGATCCAGTTGAGCTTGAAGCGCGCGGTGGAGGTGGCGGTGTCGCCCGAGGGCAACACCAAAATCCAGCTTTCGGGCGAGGCGCTGAAGCAGGCGCAGTCGCGGTCGGCGGAGGCGCGCGCGGCGTTGCTGCCGGATCTCGAAGCCTCCCTCACCGACCGGGACCAGAACGTCCAACTTGGCGGCCATGGGGATACACATAGCCTTGCCCATTCCGGGCTTCCAGTTCCCCACCTTCGTCGGACCCTTCACCACCATGGACGCGCGCGCCACGGTTACCCAGAGCGTGTTCGACTTCAGTTCCATCAGACGCTTTCAGGCCTCGAAGGTGGGGGTTTCGGCTGCCAAGTCGGATGTCGATAGCACGGAAGAGCAGGTGGCGGCGCAAGTGGCGCGCGCCTACCTCGCCGCGGTCCGAGCGGATGCCGACGTGGAAACGGCGCAGTCCGATGTGACCCTCGCCGAGGCGGTCTTGAAGCAGGCGGAGAACCAGAAAGCGGCGGGCACGGGGACCGGCATCGAGATTACGCGCGCCAAAGTGCAGCTCGCCAACGACCAGCAGCGGCTGCTGGTGGCCGGGAACCAACGGACCAGCGCGCGGCTGCAATTGATGCGCGTCATGGGGCTGCGGCTCGATACCGAATTGGAATTGACCGACAAGCTGGCATACGTGCCGGTGGACGCCGTCACTATGGAGCAGGCCAAGGCGCAGGCGCTGAAAGAGCGGCCGGATCTGAAGGCGCAGCAGGAGCGGGAAGCCAACGCGCGCATGGCCGCCAGCGCCACCAAGATGGAGCGGCTGCCGTCGGTGTCGGCTTTCGGGGATTACGGCTCCATCGGCCCGGGCTTCGACAACGCGCTGCCCACGCGCACGTACGGAATCTCGCTGCGGGTGCCGGTATTCGATGGCGGCCGGCGCGACGCGCGGCGCGCGGAATCGGCTTCGCAATATCGCTCCGAGAAAGTGCGGACCAACGATTTGAAGGAGCAGATCGAGCTGGATGTGCGGCTGGCGCTGGACGGGCTCGAATCGGCGGAGCAGCAGGTGAAAGTGGCCAAGGAAGGGCTGGAGCTCGCCGATAACGAACTGGCGCAGGCGCGGCGGCGCGTCGACGCGGGGGTGGCCATCAGCGTGGAAGTCACCGACGCGCAGACGCGGCTCGAGCGGGCGCGCGACAACCAGACGGCGGCGCTGTACAACTACAACGTGGCGCGGATCGACCTGGCGCAGTCGATGGGTAAAGTCAGGAGCATGGTGCAGTGATGAAGCGAATCATTCTAGTTCTAGTAGTGCTGTTGGTGGCAGGGCTGGCGGGGATGTACCTGTACCGCGGGATGGGGCGCAACCAGACCGGCCGCATCGTGGTCTCCGGAAACATCGAGCTGACGGAAGTCAACATCGCGTTCAAGACCTCCGGGCGGCTGATCGAGCGCACCGTGGATGAAGGCGACGCCGTCAAGAAGGCGCAGATCGTCGCGCGGCTGGACCGCGATCAATTGATGGCGCAGCGCGATCGTGAGGCCGCGGGGCTCGAATCGGCCCAGACGCAACTGGCGCAGTCGGAGACATCCCTGGCGTGGGAGAAGGCCAACCTGGCGGCCGATATCGAGCAGCGGCAGGCCGACCTGGCATCCAACGAGGCGCGGCTGGCGGAACTGAACAACGGCGCACGGCCGCAGGAAAAGCTGGACGCGAGGGCGGCGGTGGATTCGGCGCAATCGGAGGTTGACCGCGCCAAGCGGGATTGGGACCGTTCCCAGACGCTTTACAAAAACGACGACATTTCCACCGCGCAGTTCGACCAGTACCGCAACCGCTGGGAGAGCGCCCAGGCCGCGCTGAAATCGATGACCGAGCGCGAAGCTCTGGTGCTGGCCGGCCCGCGCGCGGAGGTGATCAAAGCGCAGGAAGGGCAGGTGGAGCGGGCGCGCGCCGCGCTGAAGATGGCGCAGGCGAATGCGCTCGAAATGAAGCGGCGCGAACAGGACCTGGCCACGCGGCGGGCGGAGATTGCGCGCGCCCGGGCGAGCGTGGCGTTGATCGACTCGCAGCTTGCCGACACCATCGCCATCTCGCCGGTGGACGGCGTGGTGCTGGTGAAGGCGGCGGACGTGGGTGAGGTGCTGGCGCCGGGAACCACGGTGGTGACGGTGGGGGACATCGACCATCCCTGGCTGCGCGGGTACGTCAATGAGACCGACCTGGGGAAGGTGAAGCTCGGCGCCCAGGCGAAGGTGACCACCGATTCGTATCCGGGGAAGGTCTACCAGGGGCGCGTGACGTTTATCTCCTCGGAGGCGGAGTTCACGCCCAAGCAGATCCAGACCGAGCAGGAGCGCGTGAAGCTGGTCTACCGCATCAAGATCGAGATGGACAATCCGCGGCGCGAGCTGAAGTCGAACATGCCGGCCGACGCGGAGATCGTTCTGGACTGACCGATGAAGCCAATGGGACCGATCATCGAGACGCGCGACCTTACCCGGCGCTTCGGCGCGCTGACGGCCGTCGACCATCTCAACCTCACGGTGGCGCAAGGCGAGATCTTCGGGCTGGTGGGGCCGGACGGAGCGGGGAAGACCACCACGCTGCGCATGCTCTGCGGGCTGATGGATCCCACCGAAGGCAGTGCGCGTGTGGCGGGCCACGACGTGGTGAAGGAATCACGCGCCGTCAAGGACCAGATCGGATACATGGCGCAGCGTTTCGGACTGTATGGCGATCTGACCGTGCAGGAGAATATGAATTTCTACGCGGACCTGTTCGGCATCACCGGAGCCGAGCGGCAATCGCTGACCGCGCAACTGTTACGTATGACCCGCATGGAGCCGTTTAGCAACCGGCAGGGCGGGCACCTTTCGGGCGGCATGAAACAGAAGCTGGCGCTGATGTGCACGCTGCTGCACCGCCCGCAAATTCTCTTTCTGGATGAGCCGACCAACGGTGTGGACCCGGTTTCGCGGCGCGATTTCTGGGCCATTCTGTATCAGCTTCTGAAGGACGGCATCACCATCTTCATGACCACCGCGTACCTGGACGAGGCTGAACGGTGCAACCGCGTGGGGTTGATGCACAAGGGCAAGCTGATCCGCTGCGCTCCGCCGGACGCCATGGAGCGGGACACGGGAACGGCGAGCTTGGAGGGAGCGTTCATCAAAACCATCCACGAAGTGGAGGCGCACGCATGAACGGCAACGGCTGGGCGGTGGAGATGGAGGACCTGGTGAAGGCCTTCGGATCGTTTGTCGCGGTGGACCACGTCTCCATGCAGGTGCACAAGGGCGAGATCCTCGGTTTCCTGGGGCCGAACGGGGCGGGGAAATCGACCACCATACGGATGCTGTGCGGGCTGCTGACGCCCACTTCGGGGCGCGCGCAGGTCAACGGTTTCGACGTGGGGACCCAACCCGAGGAGATCCGCCGGAGCATCGGGTACATGTCGCAGAAGTTCTCGCTGTACGACGATCTCACGGTGGAAGAGAACATCGATTTCTTCTCCGGGATGTACAGCGTGCCCCGCGAGCGGCGCGCAGCGCGCAAGGACTACGTGCTGCGGATGGCCAACCTCACGGAGCGGCGGCGGGCCATGACGCGCACCCTGGCGGGTGGCTGGAAGCAGCGGCTGGCGCTGGGTTGCGCCATCCTGCACGATCCGCCGGTCCTGTTCCTGGACGAGCCGACTTCGGGCGTCGACCCCATCGCGCGCGGTGCCTTCTGGGGGCTGATCCACGACCTGGCCGAGACCGGCCACACGATTTTCGTGAGCACGCATTACATGGACGAAGCCGAATACTGCGGCCGCCTGGCGCTGATGTACCGCGGCAAGGTGATCGCCCTGGGGTCGCCGGCGGAGTTGAAGCGGGGCCTCACCGCGCACAGCCTGCTGTACCTGGATTCCTCCGACCCGCTGGAGACCATGCGCACGCTGGAAGGCGTGAAGGGGGTGGTGGAGGTGGCCGTGTTCGGCGGCGGGCTGCACGTGACGGTGGACGATGCGGAGGCGACCAGCGCGCGTGTGCGGGAGGCGCTGGCGGCGAAGGGAATCGAAGTGAAGCGGCTGGAGCGGATCGAGCCGTCGATGGAGGATGTCTTCGTGGCCTTGATCGAGGCCGAGGAGCGCATGGCGGCATGAGCTACCGGCGCTTGCGGGCCATGTTTGTCAAAGAGTTGCACCACATCACGCGCGACGCGCGCAGCCTGGCGCTGGCGCTGTTGACGCCGGTGATGATGCTGCTGCTGTTCGGCTTCGCGCTGAGCCTGGACGTGGACCGTATCCCCACGCTGATCTACGACCAGGACCAGACTGAAGCCAGCCGCGATCTGATCCGGCAGTTCCAGGGGTCGCGGTTCTTCGACATCCGCGGCTCTGTGGACGGCTACGCCGCCATCGATCGCGGCATTGATCGCAGCCGTATCCTGATGGCCGTAGTGATTCCGCGCGATTACTCGCGGAACGTGGGCTCGGCGCGCGAGGCGCCGGTGCAGATCCTGCTGGACGGGAGCGATTCGAACACGGCTTCCATCGCGCTGGGGTACGCGGAGACGGTGGTGCAGAACTACTCGCTGGAGCTGCGCACGGACATGATGAACCGGCGCGGTGGCGAGCACAGCGCGCCGCCGGTGGATGCGCGCCTGCGGGTCTGGTACAACGACTCGCTGGAATCCAAGAACTACGTAGTGCCGGGGCTGATCGCGGTGATTCTCATGATTATCGCGGCGCTGCTCACTTCGCTCACCATCGCGCGCGAGTGGGAGATGGGAACCATGGAGCAGTTGCTTTCGACGCCCCTGCGGCCCGCGGAGATGGTTCTCGGCAAGATGCTGGCGTATTTCGTAGTGGGGCTGGCGGACGCCACCATCGCCGTCCTGGTGGGCGTGTTCGTGTTCCACGTGCCGTTTCGCGGCAGCGTGCCGCTGCTGGTGGTTTCGACCTGCGTATTCCTGGTGGGCGCGCTGTTCTGGGGCATTTTCATTTCGGCGGCGACCAGAACGCAACAGAAGGCTTATCAAATCAGCTTACTGACCTCGTTCCTGCCGGCACAACTGCTTTCCGGGTTTGTGTGGTCGATCGAGAGCATGCCGAAGGCGATCCAGGTGATCACGCGCGTGGTCCCGGCCCGCTATTTCGTGACGATTTTGAAAGGCGTATTTCTCAAGGGCGTGGGTATCCAGGTGCTGTGGGGCGAGCTGGGGTTCCTGGCGCTGTACGGCGCCGTCGTCTTTCTCCTGGCGACGCGCAAACTGCAACAGAAGCTGGCGTGAACTATGCGGGAACGGATTCGAGTCATGCTGCGGAAGGAATTCATTCAGGCCCTGCGGGAGCCGCGCATGCGGCTGCTGCTGTTCATGCCGCCGCTTTTGCAGTGCATCATATTCGGTTACGCGGTGAACCTGGATGTGGACCACGCGCGGATCGCCTGGATGGACATGGACCGGACGCCCGAGAGCCGCGATCTGCGCGATCGCTTCGAGGGGTCGGGTCGGTTCGACGTGGTGGCGATGCCGCGCAATGAAGAAGAGGTGCAGAGCGCGCTCGACAGCAGCCAGGCGCAGGCCGTGGTCCGCGTGTTGCCGGGCTTCGCGCGCGACCTTGCGCGGGGCCGCGGCGCCGCGGTGCAGGTGCTGGTGGACGGCACCAATTCCAACACGGCATCGTTGATTGTGAGTTACGGAGGTCAGATCATCGCCGCGTATTCGACCGGCGCGATGGGGCGCCAGCAGAACCGGCGGGTGCTGACGCGGAGTCCCGGCTCGGCGGTGAACGCGTCGGTGCCGCAGGTGGCGGCGCGCAGCCGCGTGTGGTTCAATCCCGACCTTTACAGCCGCAACTACTTCGTGCCGGGCGTGGTGGCCAACATCATCATGATCGTGACCCTGATGCTGACGTTGCTGGCCATTGTGCGGGAAAAAGAGATCGGCACCATGGAGCAACTGATGGTGACGCCGCTGCGGCCCATCGAGCTGATGCTGGGTAAGACACTGCCGTTCGCGGTGGTGGGGTTGGTGGACATGGTCATGGTCACGGCGGTGGCGCTGCTGGTCTTCCACGTTCCCTTCAACGGCAGTTTCCCGTTGATGCTGTTGTGCGCGCTGCTGTTCCTGATGACATCGCTGGGGGCGGGCCTGTTGCTTTCGACGGTTTCGCACACGCAGCAGCAGGCCATGATGTCGTCGTTTTTCTTTGTGATGCCGGCGTTCATGCTGAGCGGGTTCGCATTTCCCATTCGCAACATGCCGCTGGTGGTGCAGTACCTGACATACCTGAACCCGCTGCGATACTTCATCGAGATCGTGCGCGGGATCTTCCTGAAGGGTGTGGGCGTTTCGGTGTTGTGGCCGCAGATGGCGTGTCTGGCGGTGTATGGCGTGGCGATGCTGACGCTGAGCGCGCTGCGGTTTCATAAGACGCTGGATTAGGGAGGATTGTGAGGCGTCATCCATTCCCATTCTGCTGCTTGATTGGTAGCCCACGCGGCCGGGATCGTGCACCGTGACATGAAGCCGGCCAACGTGATTGTGGCGCCCGAGGGACATGGAACTGGCGCCCTTTGATGCGGAGGCCGGCAAAGTCCTTGGTCCGCCGCGCGCGCTCACCAGAGGAAGACAAATCATCTACTTTATGCGTTTTTCGCCGGATGGCCGGTCCATCGTCTTCCAGAGTCTCTCACGGCAGCAGCAACCGATTGCTGGCGGCAAGGCGCCTTCGAGTCGCCCAACTTCCGGGCCGCAATCATGGACTCAGGCGACGATCCGGGCACCCCTGACGAAGCTCGCGGTTAGGACGCCGGCTGTGGCCGCCTTGTGCGTTGTGCCAGGTAGTGTTGATCCAGCGCCTGCCGCACCAGCGTCTTGATGACCGCCTGCCGGCTCACGTTGAGTTCCTCAGCAGCCTTATCCAGTTCCTCCAGCATGGCGGCAGTGACGTCTACGTTCACGCGCTGAATCGGCTGAACCATGCGGCCTTGGCCTCTGAAGAAATGGGAAACATCCTGGCCTTGATCGGCGAGCTGCGCAATCGCTTCGGCAGAAACCGGTTTGGCGGATTTACGAATTCTCTTCATACAATCGAATCTCCTCCTTCGTCGACCTCCACAGCGTGACGAGGTGCAGAATATCTCCCTCTTCGTCTTCCCTGACTTCGAAGATCACAGAACACAGCCGGTCACCCACCCAGCCGACGGCCAGAAACTGTTCCGGCACGTCGGATCGCCGGTCGAGCCAACAGGGCTTGGAAAACAGCTCCCGCGCTTCTTCAAACCCTATGCCGCGCCGGGGATCGCCCTAAGGCGCCTGCTCTTTCGGGAATCGAAAGAAAAAACGCATTTTGATATGACTGTTATACCACTCTGATCGCTCGGTAGCCAAGGAGAAGAGGACTGGAGTCTGACATCGGGGACCACCCGCCCGGATTACTCCCCGCCAAGCCGGCTTGCGGCTGCTAATGTGGTCGCGGCCAACTGGCGGATCTCGGCCCGGTATTGTGTCGAAATTACTTTGAATCTACAATGATTTGGTTTACAATGTATTTTGCTTTTCCCCGAATGAGGTCTCCCGCATGAAACGAGCGATCCTTCTGTTGGCGGTTGTGGCCATCGCCGTGGCGGTCTGGTGGTTCGAGCGTCCGCGTCCGCAGACGCTCGTGCTGACCGGCACCGTGGATGGCAACGAAGTGGTGGTGGGCAGCAAAATCACGGGCCGCATCGTCAGCCTGGCGGTGGACGATGGGCAATGGGTCAAGGCCGGCGACTTGATCGCCGTGCTCGATCAGGACGAGTTGCGCGCCGACCAGGGCGCCGCTGGCCACGCCATCGCACAAGCCCGCGCCAGCGCGCAGCAGTCGGTGGCCCAGACTGAACTGCTGGAGAACACGTTGCCCACTAAAGTCCGCCAGGCGGAGGCGCAGGTGGCGCAAACCCAGGCCCAGTTACAGCAGGCGCAGGCGCAAGTGGCGCAAACCCAAGCCCAACTGCGGCAGGGGCAGGCGCAAGTGGCGCAAACCCACGCGGCGGCGGCCAAGGCCCAGGACAACTTCAACCGCATCCGGCCGCTGGTGGAAAGGGACATCAACCCGCCGCAAGACCTGGTCGCGGCCCAAGCCGATCTCGACTCCGCCAAGGCCAACGAACAGGCGGCGCAGGCCGGGGTCGAGGCGACACGGCGCGTCGTGGCGGCGGCGCAGGCCGGGGTCGAAGCGGCCGGGCGCGCCGTAGCGGCGGCGCAGGCCGCGCTGGCGGACGCCCAGCAGCAGGAAAAGCAAGTCGCCGTACAACAGCGGCAGACCGACGCTCTGCGCGCGGCTGAGGCGCAGGCCGAGGCCAATGCCGATGCCGCCGCGGCGCGCTTCGGCCAGACGCGGATTCTGGCGCCGGCCAGCGGCATTGTGACGTTGCGCGCGGCGCGGCAGGGCGAGGTAGTGAATCCCGGCAGTCCCATCGTCACGCTCTACGACCTGAGCTCCACCTGGGTGGTTGCCGACGTCGAGGAAACTTACGCCGATCTCATCGCCATGGGACAGACTTTGCGGGTGCGCCTGCCCTCGGGCGCCGAGGTCACGGGTCCCGTAATCTACAAAGCCGTGGAAGCCGATTTTGCCACGCAGCGCGACGTCAGCCGCGTCAAGCGCGATATCAAGACGGTGGCCATACGCGTGCGCGTGTCCAATCCCGAGGGCAAGCTCGCGCTAGGCATGACGGCCTGGGTGATGCTGCCGGTGCCGGTCTTGCCGCCCGCGCCGGTCAGCAGCGTCAAGGACTAGCCGTCATGGAAGCGCATAGCCAATCCCCAAACGGCGTCGCGATCGAGGTCGATGGCATCAGCAAGCGCTTCGGCGCGCTGTTGGCGGTGGATAACGTCAGCTTCACGGTCCAGAGCGGCGAGATCTTCGGCCTGCTCGGACCCAACGGCGCGGGCAAGAGCACGCTCATCCGCATGTTGACCACGGTGGTGCCGCCCTCGAGCGGCACGGCCGTCGTGGCCGGGCACGATATCATCCGCGACCCCAATGCGGTGCGCGCCAGCATCGGGGTGATTCCGCAGAACATGACCAGCGACCCCGAGCTCACCTGCGCTGAAAACATAGGCATTCACGCGCGGCTGTACGGCATCACCGGGGCGCGGCGGCGCGAGCGCACGGCGGAGTTGCTGGAAGCCGTCGGCCTCTCCGACCGCGCCAACGCTCTGGCCTCTACGCTGTCGGGCGGCATGCGGCGGCGCCTGGAGATCGCGCGCGGCCTGGTGCACGACCCGCAAATCCTGTTCTTGGACGAACCCACCACCGGTCTCGACCCAGCCTCGCGCATTTCGGTGTGGGACATGATCGCGCATCTGCGCGTCCAGCAGGGCCGCACCCTCCTTCTCACCACGCATTACATGGACGAGGCCGACCGCCTCTGCGACCGGGTCGCCATCATCGACAACGGCCGCATGGTGGCATTGGATACACCGGTGGCGCTGAAAGCCTCGGTGCCCGGCGCCAGCCGCATTGAGTTGCAGTTCGAGCCCGATCTGCCCCACGGCGCCGCGGACCTGGAGCGCTTGCCGGCGGTCAAGTCGGTGCGCGCGCTGGGCTCGGCCACGTATCGCGTCTCGAGCGACCGCGGCCCGGCATCGGCGCAGGAGTTGATCGAACTGGCGCGCGAGCAAAATCTCGAGCTGAAAGCTCTGTCGGTCCAATCCACCAGCCTGGACGACGTATTCCTGCATTACACCGGCCACGGGTTGGCGGAGATGGACGAGGCCGCCGTCCCCGCCGGCCTAGGGAAGAAAGGAGGCCCCCAATGAAGCGGGCTCTGGCCTTGGTCGAGCGCGATATGCGCAAGTTCCGCCGCAGCCCGGCGCTGCTGTTCGCCTCGCTGGTGATGCCGCTGCTGCAGTTGATCATCCTGGGCAACGCCTTCGGCGGCAATATCAAGAACGTCATCCTGGGCGTGGTCAACCTGGATCGGGGACCGGAATCGGTGGATGTGCTGGAGCGGGTCCGCGCCGTGGGCGCCAACGCGCGCACCTTTCTGCCCACCGATTACGACGACCAGAGCGCTGCCCTCCACGATCTGCGCAAGGGCGCGCTGAGCGGGGTTCTGATCATTCCCCAGCATTATTCCCGCGACCTGCTGGAACGGCGCCAGCCGCACCTGGCGCTGATTACCGACAACACCGATCGCACGGTGGCGGGCGCGGTGGGCGGCCAGATGGCCGACCTGGTGGCCTCCATCAACGCGCCCCAGGTCCCACCGCGCGAACCGGCGCAGGCCGCGCTCGACCTGGTCGAGGTCTATCCCTACGTCGACTACATCAAGTATTTGCTGCCCGGTTCGGTGACGCTGGCCATTTTCATGACCGCCATGATCGGCGGCGGCTTGCTGTTCATCGACGACAAATCGCGCGGCCTGCACGAAGGCTACATGGTAACCCCCATCACCAAATGGGAGCTGATTCTCGGTTTCAACCTCTCGGGTGTGATCAAGGCGATGCTGGCGGGAGAAACAGTTCTGATCGCCGGGGCCGTGGTGGCGGGGGTTCCCAACTTTTTTCAGCCGGCGCGCCTGCTGGAGCTGACCCTGATGGTCGCCCTCACTTCCGTCGCGCTGATAGGCCTGATGTTTTTCATCATGGTGCGCATCAGCGACCCGCTGGTGCCGCGCGCCATTTTCGGCGTGCTCAATACGCTGCTGTATTTTCCCAGCGGCGCCTTCTATCCGGTCGCCGGCTTCCCGCGCTGGCTGCGGTTGCTCTCGAACTGCGACCCGTTCACCTACGCCGTCCACGGCTTCCGCACGCTGCTGCTCAAGGATGTCGGCATAACCGCGGTCACCGGCGATATCTTTGCGCTGGCGCTGACCTCGGTAGTGGTGTTGGCGGGCGCAACGCTGCTGTTCCGCCGGACCTTGTAACCATGCCGCGCGCTGCCGCCACAACCACCGCTACCAAGGCAACGGCCGCATCGGAGCCGGCTGCCCCTGGATTGTGGTTTTGCAACTGGAAGATCTGGCTGGAGGCGCGCCGGCGTCTGGATCGCGCCCTGGCGCCCTTGGAATTGCGCGCCAGAGAGTACTGGCTGCTGGCCATCGCCGGCCGCGGCAACGTCTCGGAGCATGAGATTGCCGACCAGTTTGGGATCGACCCCAGCTCCTTGGTTGCGGTGCTCGACGGCCTGGAGCGCCGCGGCTGGCTGCGCCGGCGGCGCAACCCGCGCGACCGCCGCATGCAATGGGTGCAGCGCACCGAGGCCGGCGACCGCTTGTTCAACCGGGCGCTGCCACGCGCCCGACGCGCCGAAGCGCGGCAGTTGGCGGTGCTTTCCGCGGCCCAACAGCGCCAGTTGGTGGCCGCCATGCGCAAATTGGTAATGATTTCGAAATGACGAGAGATGCCATGAAACCATTCGGCAGCCTTATGCTTTTGACCGTCTTGGCGGGCGCGGGCAGCGCCTTCGCACAATCTTCGTCCGGCGGCGGCTCGTCGGCGGCCGTTCTGCCGGCGTCGGGCCGCAACAACCAGGGCGGCTCGGTCGGCGCCGTCGAACAGCCCGTGCCGGGGACCACCACCAGCGTCAACACCCTGAACCCCAGCGTGCAGATTTCCGGACCTTACAGCGGCAGCGCGCGCAGCACCACCGCCATGCCTTTTTCCGGCAAGCTGTCGCTGCAAGAGGCGCTCCAGCGCGGCCTGGCCTACAACCTGGGCGCGGTGGGAATGGCGCAAACCGTGCGTCAAACCGGCGCCCAGGTGACGGTGGCCCGTAGCGCCCTGCTGCCCAACATCAACGGCAATCTCAGCGAAACCGTGGAGCAAACCGATCTCGCCGCCATGGGACTCCGCATCAGCGTGCCGGTGCCCGGCTTTCGCATTCCCACCATCGCGGGCCCGTTCAACTACTTCGCCCTCCAGGCCAGCCTCAGCCAGACAGTGGCGAACCTGACCGCGATCGATAACTACCGCTCCGCCCGTGCCACCGCCCGCGCCAGCCAATACAGCTTGCAGGATGCGCGCGACCTCATCACCCTGGCGGTGGGCGGCGCTTATTTGCAGGTGCTGGCCGCCCAAGCCCGCGTGGACGCCGCGCAAGCCCAGCTCGACAC
This sequence comes from Bryobacterales bacterium, assembly GCA_963768385.1. GTDB lineage: Bacteria > Acidobacteriota > Terriglobia > Bryobacterales > Bryobacteraceae > Fen-178. The sequence continues at coordinate 1,104,827 of CAVYHQ010000003.1, read as the reverse complement.
CGCCAATGCCGTCTTTCATCAATCCACCGAACAACACCGGGAGGGCGTGCTGGGGCAGCTCAACGTCGACCAAAGCCAGGTACGGACCCTCACCCAACAGCAGCAGATCATTACGCTGCGCAACGATCTCGCCAAACAGAAGATCAACCTGGCGCGACTCACCGGCCTCGCGCCCAACGCCAGCTATCAGCTCACGGATAGCTTCCCCTTCAGCCCGGCGCCGGTCCAGAGCGTGGATGCCGCCGTGGCCCAGGCCGAACAACAGCGTGCCGACCTCAAAGCCGCCCAATCCCAGGTGGAGGCAGCCGCGAAGGCCCTGTCGGCTGCGCGCGCCGAGCGCCTGCCGTCGGCCGCCATCAGCGGCAACTACGAGGTGATCGGCACCAACCCGGCCCAATCGCATGGAGCCTTCACGGTGGTTGGCACGCTCAGCATTCCGCTGTGGCAAGGTGGGCGAGCCGCCGGTGACATTGCACAGGCCGAAGCGGTGCTGGCGCAGCGCCAGGCCGAGTTGGAGGACACCCGCGGCCAGATCGAAGCCCAGGTTCGCCAGGCGTGCCTCGATCTCGAAGCCGCCGCCAGCCAGGTCGAGGTCGCGCGCAAGAATCTCCAGGTTGCCCACGAGACCCTGGAGATGACGCGCGCGCGCATGGAAGCCGGCGTGATCAATACGGTGGAGGTCGTCGAAGCACAACAAACGGTCGCCAGCGCGCAATTGGACCTGATCAACAGCGTCTTCGCCCACAATTTGGCTAAGTTGAGTCTGGCCCGTGCGCTGGGCCATGCGCCCGATCAGCTCCCCATCCTGCTCAAACCTCAAACTGCTCCATTGCCATGACCGTCCGAGGGATCGCTGGTTGCGCGGCGCCGGCGCCTCAGATGTTGCTCATCACGATACGATGCGCCTTCAGCAACAGATCGACTTCCGTGACAGGAATATCAAGCGCCGCGGCGATCTGCTGCGGGGATTCGCCTCGGCGATGCATGCGCAGGGCTTGGGTGCGTCTGGGCGGGCTCAATCCGTGCCGTGGCGGAACAGGAGCGATCCCCAGCGAGGACTGCTGCTGAACCGCGTGGATCTTTGCGGCTAGCACCTCCAGCGCTTCCTTCAGGGTTTGAGACGTGACTTCGCATCGCTGCCGGCTGCCGGCCGTCCTCTGCCCGGCATTGCGGTTCCAGGCGGCGTCGCAGAGCAGTACGAAAGCACTGATAGCCAGGCTGCCACAGGCCAATCCGCAGAGGGCGGCCAATAGAAGCACAATGTGGTTCATCGAAAACTCCGCCGCTAGCAGAGCGCCGCCATGAGGGCGCCCCTCGCGGTTGAATTCAGGGGATCGGCGGACACGCGGATTTCGGAAAGCCGAAGCGGGAATTCGCCCGATCGCAGCGCATTGGAGAATTGTTCGAGAAAGCCCTTGGGTACGGCCGAGCCGCCGCTGAGCACCAGGGGAACCGCTTGATCGAGCTTGGGGAGGCGCTTGGCGGATGAAACCTGGCCGCGCAGCGCTTCCACCAGGGTCGCGATCATTTCCCGGTAATAGACCGTAAGCGCGTTCTGCACCCGGTCGCCGGAGAGGCCGTTGAGGCAAAACGACTTTTCCTTCTGGATGCGCATTCGCGTGGCTAGCTGTCCAGTGACCCGGGCGGCCTGCGTGTCGATGAAATCGCCCGCCCGGGGAACGCTGAAGCTGATCACCGGCATGGACAGCACGGCCAGGCAGACGTTCGATAGCCCGCTGCCGCAGGAAATCCCGATGCCGCTATAATTGGAGCCGTCCAATTCGCCGAAGACCACCGCCAGCCCTTCCTCGATGGAGGTGGGCGCATAGCCCAACTCCGTCAGAATCTGGCGGATGGAGGCTTCATGATACGAGATGCCATCCTCCCCGCTGGCAGGCGGCGCGGGTACGCTGAAGAAGATCTTTTGCCCCTCCGCCGTGGCCTTCCCGATGAGCCTGGTGATGATGCTTCGGACCACCGCCAGGCTGTGGGGCTCGTGAGGATTCAACAGGCCGTTCAGCATGGGCCGCCTGGTTTCCACGTGAAACACTTCGGCGAACCTCTGGGAGTCGTCGCCGGCTACCACGATTTCGGGGCCCTCGACCTCGTGAAACACGCCTTCGCGTTCGAGGAGGCTTTCGGCGAGTTTCGAGTAAGGCAGTGTTATGAACGCATTAAGCTGCGTCTGGTAACGATACTTCTTGTCCGCGGTTCGCGCCGCCACGATCCGGCTCGAACCGACGTCGAGGCCCAGCGGTTGGGTGTAGTCTTGTTCGGCGTTGCTCATGAATGATCTCCTGCAGGAAACAATCGTTCGGACATTTTCCTCTCACAAGAGCCAATGATCGGTGGAATCGCCGAAGAACTTGATAGAGGATTCAAAACTCTAAGGTGTTTTGCCGGACCCGCCGATATCTTCAACGCACATGGGCATGCGACAGCCGCTACAGCCGGCTTCCGGGCCGTGGGTTGAGTGGTTCGCGGGGCGGGTCATCCGCGACCCGGTCGTGCGTTTGCGGTTTCTAAAGGCGGTCGCGCCGCCGGTGGATGCACCGCCCGACGCGCCAGCCCCGCCGGCGCCGCGGACGATGCGCCGCGTCATCCGGCTCCCGCTGCTGTGGTTGCTGCCGCTGGCGGTCCTGGTGTCCTTCTTTCTGGTGCGGGCGGCGGCCCGCATCGCCCCCTCCGGCGCTCCGGTGCGGCGCATCGAGCGAGCTGCCGCGGCGCAAGGCCGGCGGCCCGCGGAGGTGTGGGAGGTGGAGAACAGCGGCGGGGCGGAAACATACAGCAACGGGCTGCGCATCGACAACCACTTTACCGTCTCCAATCACCGGCGATCCTATCGGGCGTTTCCCGCGGACCTTCCGGAGGGAGACGCCGGCCCGTTGCGCTCCGAGCCCGTGGGCATCGTGTTTCATACCACGGAGAGCCTGCAAGCCCCGTTCGAGGCGCAGCAAAACGGAGTTCTCAAGCGGATCGGAGAATCGTTGCTCGAGTACGTGCGGCGCAAGCACGCCTACAACTTCCTGATCGACCGGTTCGGGCGGGTCCATCGCGTGGTGATCGAGGACGACGCCGCCAACCACGCCGGATACTCCGTCTGGTCGGATGAGAAGTGGGTGTACCTGAACCTGAACGAAAGTTTCCTGGGGGTCTCGTTTGAGGCGCGGACGATGCCGGCGCAATTCGAAGCGGATATCACTACGGCGCAGGTGCGCGCCGCGGCCATGCTGACGGAGATGCTCCGCGGCCGGTATGGAATACTGGCGGCCAACTGTGTGACGCACGCGCAGGTCTCGGTGAATCCGTCCAACATGCGAATGGGCTATCACACCGACTGGGCTTCGAGTTTTCCTTTCGCGCAGTTGGGGCTGCCGGACAACTATGCGCGGGCGTCGCCAGCCTTATGGGCCTTCGGGTTTGAGTACGATCCGGGTTTTCCGCATCTGGCGGAGACCGGGGTCTATCGAGGGATCGAACTGGCCGAGGATAGCCTTCGAAAGAACGCGGCCGAGTTCGGTCTGGCGCCCGCCGCGTATAGAAAGATGTTGCAGACACGCTATCGGAAACGCCTGGCTGAGGTGCGCCGCTCCCATGCCGGCGAGGGGGATGGGCTGGAGTGACCGCCATCCGGTACAATCTCAAGAGTGAGGACCGCCGTCTATCTCATCCTGGCCGCCTCGTGTGCCCGGGCCGCGGACGTACCGATGACGCTACTCTCGGAGGATGAAGCGGAACCGATCCACAGCGCCATCATCCGCAAGGAGGCATGGACGCAGGATGCCGTGCGGCGCTTGCGCGCCGACGCCGACCGGCGCATGCGAGAGGGCTCATGGACGGTGACTTCCGAACGGCCGAAAGGCGTGGATCTCGATCCCCACGACTACTACAGTGAAGCCCCGTACTGGTGGCCCGACCCCGCCAACCCCAGCGGCCCTTACCTCCGCCTCGACGGCGAGATTAACCCCGACCGCTTCACCGCCAACCGGGCGGCTCTCAATTCCATGTGCGACACGGTCTTTTCGCTCGGCGCCGCCGCTTTTTATCTGGACGACTCGCGCTATGCCCAGCGCGCCGCGCACGTAGTCAATACCTGGTTCATCAATCCGAAAACGCGCATGAACCCCAGCCTGGAACACGCCCAGGCCATCCCCCACGTGGACACCGGCCGGGCCGCCGGAATCCTCGATGGCCGCGTCTTGGTCCGTGCCATTCAGGGCATGGAGTTCCTGGCTCAGACCGGCGCCTGGGACCCCAAAGACCAGGCCGCCGTGCGCCGGTGGTTCGAAGAGTACCTGGACTGGCTCACGCATAGCAGGAACGGCATCGACGAACGGAGGAGCGGCAACAATCACGCTTCCTGGTGGACCGTGCAAGCGGCCGCCGTGGCCACGTTTGTCGAAGACCACGCCGCCCAACAGATGGCCTTCAACTACTATCGCGACCGCATCCTCCCCCGCCAGATCAGCGCCGACGGAAGCGCCCCGCGCGAAGAGGTCCGCACCCGCTCGCTTTCGTACTCAGCGTTCAACCTGGAGGCTTTCGCCATGCTCTGCCGGATTGCGCAGGCGCAGGACAGGGACTTGTGGACGGTGCGCGCCAGAAATGGCGCCACCATAGGCACGGTCATCGATTATCTCGAGCCCTATTTTGCGGACCCCCGCAAGTGGAGCAAGGAACAGGTGGCCGAGTTTCAGAACGGCGGGCTGTACTTTCTGGCTTTTGCCGGGATGGGCCTGAAGAAGCCCGAGTACGTGGCGCTGTTTCGAAAGCTGGAACATCCGGAGGGCGCCTGGCTCAGCTTCGTGGACCTGATGGTCGGCCGTTGGGAAGCCGCAGGCCACCAGACCAGGCACTAGAAATGGGGCCAGGCTCGAATTTCGCCGCTCTTGCGAAATTCGCTGCCTGTCCCCATTTCGCTCCCGGTGCGATAATCTCCTGGTGCGCACCATCATTGAACCCTTCCGCATTAAGAGCGTGGAGCCGTTGCGCTACACCACCCCGGAGGAGCGCGAGCGCTACCTCGAGCAGGCCGGCTACAACCTTTTCCTCATTCATGCCCGCCATATTCTGATCGACCTGCTCACCGATTCCGGCACCAGCGCCATGTCCACCGAACAGTGGGCCGCGGTGATGCGCGGCGACGAATCCTACGCCGGCAGTGAAAGCTTCTTCCGCCTCAAGCGCGTGGCCGACGACCTTACCGGTTTTCGCCACATGATCCCCACCCACCAGGGCCGCGCCGCCGAGCGCATCCTTTTCACCGTCATGTGCAAGCCCGGCCACGTGGTCCCCTCCAACACCCACTTCGACACCACCCGCGCCAACATCGAATTTACCGGCGCGCGCGCCGTCGATCTCCCCATCCCCGAAGCCGCCGACACACAGGCCCGTCTCGATTTCAAGGGCAACATGGACGTGGCCGCGCTGGAATCCGTCATCGACTGCGAGGGCGCCCCGAGCATCCCGCTGGCGATGATGACCGTCACCAACAACTCCGGCGGCGGCCAGCCGGTTTCCATGGCCAACCTCGAAGCCGTCAAACGCGTCTGCGCGCGTCACGGCATCCCCCTCTACCTGGACGCCTGCCGCTTCGCGGAAAACGCCTGGTTCATCCGCGAGCGCGAGCCGGGCTACGCCGACTGGCCGCCCAAACAGATCGCTCAGAAGATGTTTTCCCTCGCCGACGGCTGCACTTTCTCCGCCAAGAAGGATGCCTTCGCCAACATCGGCGGCTTCCTCTCGACCAACGACGACCGCATCGCCCAGCAGGAGACCAACCTGCTCATCCTCACCGAGGGTTTCCCCACCTACGGCGGCCTGGCCGGCCGCGACCTGGACGCTATCGCCGTCGGTCTCGAAGAGGTGCTGGATCCCGATTATCTTCGTTACCGCATCGTCTCGACTGGCTACCTCGGCCGCCACATCGCCGATCGCGGCGTCCCCATCGTCGAACCGCCCGGCGGGCACGCCATTTACATCGATGCCGCCCGCATGTTGCCGCACATTCCGCCGCACCAGTTTCCGGGCCAGGCCCTGGCCGTCGAGCTTTACCGGCACGCCGGCATCCGCTCGGTGGAAATCGGCTCGGTCATGTTCCGCGAGGCCGCGCGCCATGAGCTGCTGCGGCTGGCTATTCCGCGCCGTGTTTATACCCAGAGCCACATCGACTACGTAGTGGAAGCGATTCTCGAAGTGAACGCCCTCAAGGAGAGCATCCGCGGCATGGAGATCGTCGAGGAGCCTCCCTTCCTGCGCCACTTCAGCGCGCGGTTCCGGCAGCTATAATTGGTAGTCCCGCATGATCGTTCCTCAGCATCTGCTGTGGCTCGCTTTGCGAGTCGCCGGTCTCTCCACGGGCATTTCCGTGGTAGCGGGCCTGTGGCTCGCATGGACGCTGTCAAACCGCGAATTCGCGGGCAAGCGTGCGCTCGGCGCGCTTGCCACGGCAGCCCTGGCTCTGCCTGCGCCGGTCCTCTGTTACTACCTGCTCTGCGTTTTGGGCCACGTCTGGCCTTTGACCGAAATGAACCTGGTGGCCGCTGGAGTGGTTTCTGCGATGCCGCTGCTGATACGGGCCTCCCGCACCGCGTTCGAATCTCTTGACCCGAACCTTGGAAGAGCCGCCCGCAGCCTCGGCGCTTCCGGCTGGCGCGTGTTCTTGCGTATTGAACTGCCACTGGCGCTGCCGCCCATTCTGGCCGCCGTCGCGCTGGCTTTGGCGCGCGTGCTGGCGGAATTCGCCGCCGCCTTCTGGATCGCGGACCGACGCCCATGACACACGCCCGCATCGTCAAGCACATTCCGCCCCGTTTCTCGCTGGACGTTGAGTTCCCGCTGGCCGCCGGCGTCACGGCGCTTTACGGTCCTGCGGGCGCCGGCAAGACGCTCATCCTCGAGACCGTCGCCGGCTTCGTGAGGCCCGATTCCGGCCGCATCCTGCTCGATGACGTCATCCTGTTCGACGCCCAATCGCGTGTCAGCGTCCCGCCTCGCCGCCGCAACTGCGGGTACATCGCCCAGCACGATGCGCTTTTCCCGCACATGACGTTGCGCCAGAACCTGGTGTTTCCCGCCAAGCGCTTTCCGCGCCTCGATCGCCACCGCCGCGTAGGGGAAATGATCGAGCGCTTCCAACTGGCGGATTCCGCGGCCCTCCGCCCCCACGAGGTCGCCCCTGCCGAGAGACTGCGTTGCGCGGTGGCTCGCGCGCTGATCGCCGTGCCGAAGTTGCTGCTAATCGACGAGCGCGCTTTCGACGAGCCGCTCTTCCAACAGGTACGCAGTGCTTTTGCCGGCCCCATCCTGCTGGTCACCGGCGATCTCGATCTATGTTGTGCCGCTGTCGATGAGATGATCGTCCTGGAAGCCGGCCGGATCGTGCAGCGCGGCGCCCCGCGCGCGGTCCTCGACCGGCCCGCATCCGTCGAAATTGCGCGCCTGCTGGGAATCCCCAACCTTTTCCGGGGCACCATAGCGGCGCTCGATCCCGCCCGCGACAGCAGCCGCCTGGATCTCGGCCAGTTCGCCCTGACCGGTCCCTACGTCCCCGGCCACTTCCGCGGCGATGGCGTCTGGGTGGCCGTCCATTCCGAAGAGTTGCGCGTTCATTCCGGAGATCTGGAATCGCAGCCCAATTTCGTCTCCGTGCAACTGGTGCGTGTTTCCCAGCGCGCGCGGTTTGTGCGCCTGGAGTTCTCCGGCGGGATTTTCGCCGACGTCTCCCGCGAGGAATTCGCGCGCCAGAAGGATAATAAGGAGTGGCAGGTGGAGTTTCCACCGGGCGCCTTGCGGGTTCTCTAGCGCCTGATGTTGCGCTACTACATCACCGACCGTCACGCCGCCGGGGGCACGGAGGCGCTGCTTGTCTCGATTGCCCGCTCCCTTGAAGACGGCATCGAGCGTATACAGATTCGTGAAAAAGACCTCCCCGCGCGCGAGTTGTGCCGCCTGGTGCGCCGCGTGCTGGCGCTTCCCAATCCGCATGGGACCGAGATCCTGGTGAATTCCCGCGCGGATGTCGCCCTGGCCTGCCGCGCCCACGGCGTGCATCTTCCCGGCAACTCCATTCCGCCCAAGACTCTGCGCTCCGTCACCCCTCCCGGCTTCCTCATTGGCGTCTCCGCGCACAGCCTCGACGAACTTCGCGCCGCCGAGGCCGAGGCCGCCGACTTCGCGGTCTTCGGCCCGGTCTTCCGGACCCCCTCGAAAACCGCCTACGGCCGGCCGCTGGGCCTGGACCGCCTGCGCGAAGCCGTCCGCGCCGTCGCCATCCCCGTCCTCGCGCTGGGCGGCATCACGGAGCGCAACGCCGCCGAGTGTCTGGCCGCGGGGGCCGCCGGAGTCGCGGGTATCTCCATGTTCCAGTAGAATAGTCACAGTGTCTGGGAAAACCTTCTATCTCGAAACCTTCGGCTGCCAGATGAACGTGCACGATTCCGAAAAGGTCGCCGGCACCCTCATGGCCCGGGGCTACACGCAGGTGGAGACGCCGGAAGACGCCCGTCTGGTGCTCTACAACACGTGCAGCATTCGCGACAAGGCGGAGCAGAAGGTGTTCAACCGCCTCCAGCAATTCAAGCGCGACGCGGGCAAGGGCAAAATCTTCGGCGTGCTGGGCTGCGTGGCCCAACAGGAAGGCGAGAAGATCTTCGACCGCGCGCCGCACGTCAGCCTGGTGGCGGGCTCCGCCAGTTACACGCGGCTGGGCGAGATGCTGGTCCATCTCGAATCTGGAAACCGCCGGGTCACCGGCCTGAGCCTGGAAACGGACGAGACTTTCGACACCCCTTTTACGTGTCGCGACAATCCCCACCGCGCCTACATCACCATCATCGAGGGCTGCGACAAACAGTGCGCTTACTGCGTGGTGCCTTTCACGCGCGGCCGGGAGCGCAGCCGCACCGGTGAAAGCGTGATGGCCGAGGCGCGCGGCCTGGCCGAGCGGGGCTACACCGAGATTCAGTTGCTGGGCCAGAACGTGAACAGCTATCGCGATCCGTCGCCCGCGGGCTGGGATTTCCCCGCGCTGCTGGCGCGCGTGGCCGAGGTTCCGGGCATCCGCCGCGTCCGCTACACCACGTCCCACCCGCGCGATTTCACCAGGAGCATCGTGGACGTCATGGACTCCAACCCCGCCATCTGCGACCACGTGCATCTGCCCGTGCAGTCCGGCTCCACCAAGGTGCTGGCCTCGATGGACCGGCTCTACACCCGCGACGACTACATGCGCCGCATCGAGTGGCTCAAGACCGCCCGGCGCAATTACTCCATTACCACCGACATCATCGTCGGCTTCCCCGGCGAGACCGAGGAAGATTTTGAGCAGACGCTCGACTTGCTCGACCAGGTGCAGTACGACTCGATCTTCAGCTTCAAGTACTCGCCGCGCCCCAACACCGCCGCGCTCGCCATGGGCGGCCAGGTTCCCGGCGAGGAGAAGCAGCGGCGGCTGGTCATCGTGCAGGAGAAGCAGCGCGCCATTCAGATCCGGCGCAACGCCGGGCTGATCGGCGGCATTCGCGAGGTGCTGGTGGAAGGCCGCAACCAGGCGCTCTGCCAGTGGATCGGCCGGACCTCCGATAACCGCACCCTCAACTTCACCGAAGCCGGTCCGAACGGCCACAATCTGGCGGGAAAGTATCTCCGGGTGCGCGTCACACGCGCCGGCCCGAACTCCTTGGTGGGCGAAAGCGTAACTGTGGTGTAATGAAAACGGGGAGAGATTGCCATGGAAGTCGAAATGAAGATTCGCGGGCTCATGATGGATCCCGTCAGCAACACGCCCATTGTCATTTTGAAGGACCTCAGTGGCAACGCGGTGCTCCCTATCTGGGTGGGCGTGTATGAGGCCAACGCCATCGCCCTCGAAATCGAGAAGGTGGCGACCCCCCGGCCCATGACCCACGACCTCATCAAGAGCCTGCTGCTCGGTCTGAACACGGGCCTGCGCAAAGTGGTAGTGAGCGAGCTGAAGGACGATACGTTCTATGCCGTGATCTGGCTGGACCGCGACGGCGAATTGATCAGCGTCGATTCGCGTCCCAGCGACGCCCTGGCCCTGGCGCTTCGGCTGGACTGTCCCATTTACGTGGAGGAGGGCGTCCTGAAATCCACCAAGCTGGCGTCTACGGTTTCCGACAAAGTCAATACCGACGAGATGCGCCGCTGGCTCGAGGGCCTCAACGACGAGGACCTGGGCCGCTATAAGATGTAAGTTCTTGGTGGGACAGACGATCGTTTTGTGTCGTCTGTCAACCTCCCAACATGACACTCGACCAACAACTGAGCTACCTGCTTAAAGGGATGGCGGAGATCATCCGCGAAGAAGATCTGCGCGAGCGGCTGACCGAGGCCGCCAGAAAGGGCCGGCCGCTGCGCGTCAAAGTGGGTTTCGATCCCACCGCTCCCGACCTCCACCTGGGCCACACCGTCATCCTGCGCAAGATGAAACATTTCCAGGACCTGGGCCACACCGTCATCTTCTTAATCGGCGATATGACCGCCATGATCGGCGATCCCTCGGGGCGCAATGTGACGCGCCCGCCCATGACGCGCGAGGCCATCGCGCAGAACGCCGAAACCTATAAGGCGCAGGTCTTCAAGATCCTCGATCGCCACAAAACCGAAGTCCGCTTCAACAGCGACTGGCTCGAGCCGCTGAAATACATGGACCTGGTCCGCCTGTTCTCGAAGTACACGGTGGCGCGCATCCTCGAGCGCGACGACTTCGCCCAGCGCTACAAGGAAGGCGTCCCCATCTCCATGCACGAGTTGATGTACCCGCTGGCGCAGGCCTACGATTCCGTGGTCCTCAAGTGCGACGTCGAGATGGGCGGCACCGACCAGAAATTCAATCTGCTGGTGGGCCGAGAGATCCAGAAGGATTTCGGCCAGCCGCCGCAAATCGTCGCCACCTTGCCCATTCTCGAAGGTCTCGACGGCGTCAACAAAATGTCGAAGTCGCTGGGGAATTACATCGGCATCACCGAGCCGGCCGAGGTCATGTTCCGCAAGGTGATGCAGATCGGCGACGAGCTGATGTTCCGCTACTACGAGCTGCTCACCGACAAGAGCATGGCCGAAATTGCGGCCATCCGCGCCGATGTGCATCCCATGGAGGCCAAGCTGGCGCTCGCCAGGCTGATCGTCACCGACTTCCACTCGGCGGCCGATGCGGTGCGCGCGGCCGAGGTCTTCAACGCCGTGGTGCGCCGCAAGGAAGTGCCCGCGGACATTCCCACTGTGCCTCTGCCCGAGGGAGTGCGCGTGGCCCACGGCATCCGCGTGGACAAGCTATTGGCTAGAATCGGGCTTGCGGAATCGGTGAGCGACGGCGTGCGCAAAATCAAAGCCGGCGCCGTCGAGATCAACGGCGAAAAGGTGAAGGACCTGGTGCTGCCCAGCCCCGCCGCCGAACTGGTGATCCAGGCAGGCAAGAACTGGAAAAGAGTCACTCCATGACATGATTGGCGTCGCCGACAACCTGGTGCTGGCGGTGGATTCCATCCGCGCCCACAAATTGCGCGCCTCGCTCACGGTGCTCGGGCTGACCATGGGGGTCGCCACCCTCATCACCGTCATGACCCTGGTGCAAGGCGCCAATGTCTACGTCGAACAGAAGATTGCCAACCTCGGCACCAACGTCTTCCGCATTGCGCGCACGCCCTTTGTGGTGACCGATTTCACCCAACTCACCAAAGCGCAGCGCAACCGCTATCTTTACCCCGATGACATGCAGGCGCTCGCCGAGAGCTGCCGCAGTTGCCAGGTGGTGGGCGCCTCCATCAGCAGCAGCGCCACCCTCCGCTATAAAGACCACGAACTCGACGACGCCACCCTGTACGGCTACGCGCCCACCATGGCGGACATCGACACCCGGACAGTCCAACTGGGGCGCTACTTCACCGAGGTGGAAGACCGCCATGCCGCGGAAGTCTGCCTGATCGGCGACCGCCTGGCGCAGGAGTTCTTTCCCGGCGCCGATCCCATCGGCCACGCGATTCGCGCCGGCGCCGCCGAGTTCACCGTGGTGGGGACGTTCGAGCGCATCGGTTCGGTGCTCGGCCAGGACCAGGACAATTTCCTGGTGGTTCCGCTGCGAACCTACCTCAAGCTGCGCGGCCAGCGCAACAGCCTCACGTTGCAGGTCAAAGCGGAAGGCGGCGAGCAGGTTTTCGAACGCGCGCAGGACGAGGCCCGCCGCATTCTGCGCGCCCGCCGCCACGTGCCGCCCGGAAAGGACGACGATTTCTATATCGGCACCGCCGATACCTACATCTCTCTGTGGCAGAGCATCAGCTCGGCGTTCTTCACCGTCTTCGTGATGATCAGCTCGATTTCCGCCGTGGTGGGAGGCATCGTCATCATGAACGTGATGCTGGTCAGCGTCACCGAACGGACCAAGGAGATTGGAGTCCGGCGCGCCGTCGGCGCAACCCAACCGGACATTCTGCGCCAGTTCCTGGCCGAGAGCGTGCTGCAATGCCTGGCGGGCGGGGCCATCGGCGTGGGGGCCGGGTTCGGCTGCGCGCTGGCGCTTCGCCAGCTTACCGAGTTTCCCGCCGCGGTCCAGGGTTGGGTTGCGGTGCTGGGTGTGGTCTTGAGCTCGATGATTGGATTGTTCTTCGGAATTTATCCGGCCGTGAAGGCCTCCAAACTGGATCCCGTGGTCGCGCTGCGGACGGAGTGAGTTGAGAGATGACGCGCTCTGAAATCAAAGAGAACCTGCTGGTGGCCCTGGACACGCTGCGGACCCGCAAAGTCCGCTCCGGGCTGACTATTCTGGGCATCGTCATCGGCGTGACCAGCGTGATTTCGGTGGCGGCCATCATCGACGGATTGAACGGCTACATTCAAAACCGCATCCGCTCCTTCGGGTCGCGGTCGCTGTTCATTACCCGCATCCCCGCCGGATTCACGGGAATCGGGCGTCTCCCGCAGAACATCCGCATGCGGAAGTATCTGGAGATTTCCGACGCGCAGTATCTCAAGCAGAACGTGCCAGGGCTGGACATCTCGGCGGCTTTCGCGCAGCGCATCAACTTCGGAGACTCGCCCGACTCCATGCGCTACGCCAACGAACACGTCGAGCGCCTCGTCATCCGCGGCACCCAGCCGGAGTACGCCGCCGCGCTCCCGCTGTTCTCGACCGCCAGCGGCCGTTACATTTCCGAGTTCGACGAAGAGCACGCGCGCAGCGTGGTGGTGATCGGAGACGCCATCGCCAATTCGCTGTTTCCGACCTCCGATCCCATCGGCAAGGAGGTGCGTCTGAACGGGCGGCTCTATGAGGTGATCGGTGTCTTCGAGAAGGATCCGGGGGTGTTCGGCGGTTACGGCGTCGATCAGTTTGCGTGCATCCCGCTCTCCAACTTTCACAAGAACTTTCCGGACATCCGCGATATTTTTCTGATTGTCACCGTGCGCCAAGACGCCGACATGGCGGAGGTCCGAAACCAGGTGATCGAAGCCATGCGCCGGCGGAGGCACGTGCCGCACCGCGCGGAAAACGATTTTGACGTGGCCGACGCCGACTTCTTCGCCGATATGTGGAACCAGCTCACTGGCGCCATGGTCTTGCTCACCGGCGTCATCAGCTCCATCGGGCTGTTGGTGGGCGGCATTGGGGTCATGAACATCATGCTGATCTCGGTCACCGAGCGGACGGGAGAAATCGGCATCCGCAAAGCCATCGGCGCGCGCAAGGCGGATATCCGCGCGCAGTTTTTGCTCGAGGCCATCACGCTCTCGGGCATCGGCGGGGTGGTTGGCATCCTGGCCGGCGCGGCCATTTCGTTCGCCGTGCGCACGCTGGCCTCCATTCCGGCCACGGTATCGCCGTTCTGGGTGGCGCTCGGAGTGGCCATCGCCGTCGGCGTGGGCCTGTTCTTCGGATACTACCCCGCCAACCGCGCCGCCAACCTGGATCCCATCGTTTGCCTGCGGTACGAGTAGCGCCGGCGCTACTTCGGCAGAAACTTGAAATCGGAAATCGCGATCTCGTCGTTACCCTGGATCAGAAACCCGAACTTGCCGCGGGTGAAATCGCGGCCCTCCTCGACAAAGGTATCGAGCACTTTCCACTCGTCGCCCACGCGCACCTTCTGCACCAGGCGATCCGGCGCCACCTCGATCTGAATGGTGAACGCCTTCTGATTCCCGAGGTTGTGCGGTGCCTTGACTCGCTCCAGCCGCGTGCCCTTTTGGATCACCCCGGCCCAGAAATTCTTCCGATCCATCTCGTAGAGCAGGTAGTTCTTGGAGTCCAGATACTGGAGGCACCAGCGGATCTGGCCTGCCCGGAATACGCCGCCGCCTTTGAGCAGTTGCACCGTGAAGGTGAAGACACCCTTGGGCGGCAGCTTATAGGGCACAAATCCGCCACCCTTGTGAGTCCAACTGCCGCCCTCCTGCTTCCAGCTCTGCGCGTTCTCAAACTCCGCCATCCCGCTGGCCACTGCCGGTGGAGGCGCGGCCGGCCGCTCGCGAGCCAGGGTGAAATCCACCTCCCGGTTTTCGCCGGCGGCCAGTTGCACCCGGGTTGTGGATTCGGCAAATCCCGGGGCGCTCGCCGAAAATGCGTAGCTCCCGGCGGGCAATTCGATTTGGTTTCCGCGGGCTTCGTGCGACTCCGTTTCGTCGCCGCGGCGGTAAGTAATGACTGCCGATGCGGGGTTGCGTGTGAGCCGGATGGTGCCGTTGGCGGCAGCCAACATTACCTCCGTGCCTGCTAGCACTACAGCCTGGCCCGCATGGAAGGTTCTCTGCAGCCGCTTCGGCAGGTGCTGTTCGCGCCGCAGTTCGATAGTGTGGTCGCCCGGTTGGATGGCGCTGAGGCTGAACGATCCGTCCGGCCCCACCGTGCCGGCGTTTTTCTGATCGACCAAAACCTCGCTGCCGGCCATCGCCCCGTGGATTTCGAGCGAGCCGAACTGCGGCTGCGGTTTCAAGTCGAACTGCAGGCGCACTTCCGCGCCTTTCTTCACTTCGACGGTTTGCGCGGGCTCGTCCAGAAAGCCGCTCTTGGCCACCCGCACCGCCACTTTTCCGAGGGTCTGGACGCGCAACTGGCCGCGTTGCGTGCGCCGGCGGTACTCCTTGTCGTTCAGAAACACGCGCACGTCGTCCTGGCCGGTCGCGACAATCAGCGTGCCCGCATTGACGTCCGTTTTCAGGAATGCCGTCAGCATGGGCGCGGCGCCGAAGCTCTCGCTCATGTTGCGCTCATCCCGGCCCTCGCCTAGTACGATCTCATTCACACCCGGATGAAAACTGGTAAGGTCCGTCCCGGCCGGACCGGCATCGCTCTGCGGCTGGCCGTTGACCGCGAGCTTCCAGGGTCCCGCGTTGGTCGCCACGCGCGCCCGCTTCCCGAAGCTGGCCACCAGCACCGCGATCATGTTCCGCGCGTTTACGGGGCCGGCCACGGCCGGCAGCCGCCCATCCACCACCTCAAACGAAAACGAGGCGTCCCCGTTCTGCCCGGTCACTTTCACGGTGTGCGTGCCCGGAGCTACCTTGTCGAGCACCAATTGACCTTCCTGCAGATCGACCGGCGCCCCACCGTCCACCACGACTTTGCCTTGGTTCAGATCGGTGAGCAGGCGCACCGATTGTGCCTGCGGCTGAAGGGTTAGGCTGACCGCCGCCGGCTTCCGGGCCGTCACCGTGACGGCGCCCGCCGCGGGCTCGTAGCCGTCCAGAGACGCGGAAACCTGGTAGGTGCCCGGCGTCAGCGCCAGCTTGCAGTTGGATGTGCAGGTAGTCTCGTTGCTGCCGGGCCCAGGGGGCACCCCTGCGGACCGTTGCCCAGCCACCCTCACGGACGCACCCGCGGGAGCGGTCGCAATGTCGACTTCAACGGCCGCCGTGTTAGGTTTACGAGTTTGATGCACCACCAGAAAAACGACTGCCAGGACAACCAACAGACCGGCGATGGGTCCGATCACTACCGCACGGTTCCGCTTGAGTGCGGGGTGCGGCCTTGTAGGACGCGGTGCCGGAGGGCGTGCGGCCGGCTCGGGTTGGGGCGGAGGCGGCTCCGGCGGAGCGGAGTCGAATGAAGGATATGACAGCGGCAACGGCGCCGGCTCAGGCATCACAAGCGGTTCGGATGGCGCGGCCGGGCCAGGCGCTACGGTATCCAGGGAAGAACCTGGCGGTGGAGGCGGTTGTGCTGCCGGCATCGCTGGCGGAGGCGGAGGCGGAGGCGGAGCGGGAGGCGGAGGTGGGGAGGTTTCCTGTTGCTTGAGCAGCGTGCCGCGCGCGATCAGGCGCTGCTTGATTTCGTCCCCGGTGAACTGAACGTCGAAATCGCCAGGAAAAGCCTGGATGATTTCGTTCAGCCGGAAATAGATCGGCTTCAGTGCGGCAAGCTCGGTGGCTGACTTGATCTGCTCGTCGAGCCTCTTGAGTTCCTCGTGAGGATTGACGTTTTCCACGCCCACGCTGCCTATCGTACACCTTTCGCGGGGCGGCTGACTGCCGCGCCGCCCCCTAGGAGCCGAGGTCGGGAGCGAACAATCTCACCTCCACGCGCCGGTTCTGCTTGCGCCCATCGCGCGTCTTATTGTCCGCGGCCGGGCTCTCCTTTCCGTAACCCATGGGGTTCACCCGAAACAGCGGGATCTTGCGATCCAGGGTCAGATACCGAACCACGGCAGCCGCACGGCGCCGGCTGAGGTCGAGATTGACCGGGGTCGAGCCGGTCGAGTCGGTGAATCCCTGTACCTCGATGACGTAGTGCTTCATGGGAACCACTTTGCCGGCGAAGGCGTCGAGTTGCGCCTCGGCTTCTTTGGTCAGATCACTCTTACCAAGGTCGAACAGCACGGTCTCGGTCGAGGCCAGTTTGAAGTTGTCCATGTTCTCGACCTTGATTCCAAGGGTTCCGACGGAGCGCTCGGCCTGAGCTGCCTGAGCGACTCCCTTCTCGGCCACGGCTTGCGCCGCACCGGCCTGCTTGTTGGCGAGGGCCGCCTGCTCGTTGGCGCGGGCGGCCTCGCGAGCCGCATCTCCTGCCCTGTTATCCGCGCCCTGGGCGCGCTCATCGGCTCGGGACACCCCCTTTTCCAGTGCCGCGATGGAGGCGTCCTGCTCGGTGTTCTTCTTGTCAACGTCCTCGACCTTCTTCTGCACCGGGGCCATGGTTTCGTGAACGTACTTCTTGGTGGCGCATCCTACGCCGACGACAGCCGCGAATACGGCCGTAAGCGCGAGTGCTGCCAAGCTCAAATGCTTCATCCAAAATCCCCATTTCTAGCCTTCTGGCCAACAAGAGTTTACCACCGTTGGCCCGCGCCGTCCGCCCCGCATTTCAAAACGTGCGAAATTGGAAACAGGTGAGAAAGCTCTTCTACTGGAAGCTGAAGCGCCGCGAGATCAAGCTCGGCGAGCGCACCGTCCTCATGGCGGTGCTCAACGTCACGCCGGATTCCTTTTCCGACGGCGGCAAGTATGCCGATCCGGATCGCGCTTTTGCCCGCGCTCTGGAGCTCGAGGAGCAGGGAGCCGACATCATCGATATCGGCGCCGAATCCACGCGGCCCGGCTCGTCGCGCATTTCGGCCGCCGAGGAGATGCGGCGGCTCATCCCCGTGTTGAAGCGATTGAAGGACCGCTTGAGCATCCCCATTTCCGTGGACACCTACAAGGCTGAGGTGGCGGAGCGCGCCCTCGAGCTTGGGGTTGAGATCATCAACGACCCCTCCGGCCTCACCTTCGAGCCGCAGCTCGCGCGCGCGGTTTCCAACCACGACGCCGGCCTGGTTCTCAACCACATGCGCGGCCGCCCCGAGACCTGGGCCAAGCTCGGCCCCATGCCCGACCCCATGGGAGCCATCGCCCGCGACCTCGAGGCCACGGTGAGCCGCGCCCGCCGCGTGGGCATTGACAAGACCAAGCTGGTGATCGACCCCGGCATCGGCTTTGGAAAACGCAACGAGCAGAACTCGCTGATCCTGGGCCGGCTATCGGTGCTTGCCGGCCTGGATCTGCCGATCATGGTGGGACCGTCCCGCAAGCATTTTCTGGCCCGCCCGGACCCGGAAGAGACCAAGTTCGCCACCGCCGCAGCGGTGACTGCCTGCGTGCTGGGCGGAGCCCACATCGTTCGCGTCCACGACGTGCGTGAGATGCGCGCCGCCACCGAAGTGGCCGACGAGATTCTCCGTGCCAGGGAGGGCTAAGAACATGAGACTCCAACTACCGCCGCTGGTCCTTATCTTGCTGGCATCCGCGGCGTTCGGCCAGACGCCCAGCCGCCTGGTGGATTATGCGTTAATCCTCGAAGACGCGCCGGTAGCCCGAAAGGTCCAGTCCCGCGCCGAGCTGCATGGCGCCGTGGCGCAGACCCATCTTCAGCGGATTCGCGGCGCGCAGAGCAGCGTGCTGGCGGAGCTGGCGCGCCGCAACGTGAAAGTGATCTCCACGGCGCAGACTCTGCTCAACGCCGTTTTTGTGACGGCCACCCGCGAAGAAGCTGCGCAACTGGCCGGCATCCCGGGAGTGGTCCGGGTGGTTCACCTGCCGCGCTACAAGCCGGCCCTCGACAAGGCAGTGGGCCTGGTGAACCTCCAGGCAGCATGGACCGCCGTGGGCGGCGTTTCCAGCGCCGGGGCCGGCGTCAAGATCGGGATCATCGATTCGGGAATCGACCAGAATCACCCGGGGTTCCAGGACTCCTCGCTGACACCCCCGTCCGGTTTCCCCAAGGGCGATGCCAACTACACCAACAGCAAGGTGATTGTGGCGCGCAGCTACGTGGCGCAGGATGCGGCCGTCTACGATACCCCGGACGACTACTCGCCGCGCGACCGCATGGGCCATGGAACGGCCATCGCCATGATTGCGGCGGGTGTGCAGAATACCGGACCGCTGGCTACCATCCAGGGCGTTGCGCCCAAGGCGTTCCTCGGCAATTACAAGATTTTCGGCTCGCCCGGCGTGAACGACTACGCCTATCAATCGGCCCTGGTGGCCGCGCTCACGAACGCCGTGAACGATGGTATGGACGTGGTCACGCTTTCGCTGAGCGAAGGGGATCCCGCGACCTCCGGCCCATTGGACGTCGATCCGACCTGCGCCGATTCCAGTGGCGACGCCCACTGCAACGTCCGCGTCGAAGCCGTCGAGAACGCGGTCAAGCTGGGGATGGTGGTGGTGACTGCGGCCGGCAACGACGGCAACACGGCTCCTAATTACCCCACCCTCAATTCGATCCACACGCCCGGCACGGCGCCTGACGCCATCACCGTGGGTGCGTCCATGAATTCCCACGTGTTCTACCAGGCGGTGCACGTGAACGGTCCGGGCGCGCCATCGAACTTGCAGAACATCCGCGCCCTGTTCGGCAACGGCCCCCAAGTCGCGCCTCCGCCCGCGCCGCTCCGCGATGTCGCCCAATTGCAGAACGATGGGCTGGCGTGCTCGGCTCTGCCGGCCGGCTCGCTCACGGGGGCCATCGCCTTGGTCCAGCGCGGCACGTGCCTGTACAGCAACAAGGTGATCAACGCGCAGAACGCGGGCGCTATTGGCGTCGTCATCTACCAGCAAAGCGGCTCGGATACGCCACTCAGCGTGTTCGCGCAAGACGCCGGCATTCCGGCCGTCATGATCGGCAACACGGATGGCGTGGCGCTGAAGAATTACCTGGCTGCGAACCCGGGCGCCACGGTCATGCTGGACCTGACCCTCACACCGGTGAACGCCCAGACCAACACGGTGTGGCCCTACTCCTCGCGAGGGCCTTCCATAGGGAATTTTGGGACCACCCCGACCTTTGTGATCAAGCCGGAACTGGTGGCGCCCGGCGCCGATCTCTACACCGCCGCCCAGACACTCGACCCCAACGGCGACGCGTACAACGCCACGGGCTATACCAGCGTGACGGGCACCAGTTACGCGGTCCCCATGGTGGCGGGGGCGGTGGCGCTGGTGAAACAGAATCACGGCTCCTGGACACCTGCGCAACTCAAGTCGGCGGTGGTGAATTCCGCTACTCAGGATGTGACGGATGGCGGCGTCACGGCGAGCGTAAACGCCGTGGGCGCGGGCAAGCTGAGCGTGGGGGACGCGGTCAACGTCGCCGCCACGCTCGATCCGGCCACCATTTCTTTCGGGGCGATCGGCGCCGGTGCCTTGCCCATCCGGCGCACGCTGAACATCACCAACGTCAGCGGCGCCACCGTAACGTTCAACTTCGCCGTGCAGCCCCCGAACGCGAGTGTGACGGTTTCGCCCTCCAGCATCACTTTGCCCGCGGGCCAGCCGCCGAACAGCGTGACCATCACTCTCCAGGGCAACCGCCCGAGCCCTGGATCCTACGAAGGGTTTATCGTCATTACCGGTTCCGGACCCACGTTGCGCGTGCCGTACCTGTATTTCGTGGGGGACGGCGTGCCGTATAACATATTCCCAGTCAACAACGGTTCGTTTGTCTGGTCGGTGAGTGCACCCCAGTGCTGCTACCTGGCTTTCGAATTGGTGGACCGGTATGGCGTGCCCATCACTTCTCAGACGCCGCTGTTCAGCGTCGTCAAGGGCGGCGGCAGCATCAGTGTAGCGTACACGACGACGGCCCAGGGGATAGGGTTCGCCCTAGTCGGTACCGGCCCGCAGCCTGGCGACCAGATCTTCACGGCGACCGCGGGCGGACTCGGCGTCGAATTCGACGGCTACGCCCTGCCGCTCCCCGCAATCCCCACTAACGGCGCAGTTAACGCGGCTAGTTCCCAGGTGGGCCAGGGACTCGCTCCAGGCTCCTATATTTCGATTTATGGCACATCTCTCGCGGATGCCATCGTCGGCAGCCCCACGCTCTCCCTGCCTGTCTCGCTGGGCACCGTGAGCGTCAGCTTCGACGGCGGAGGCCTCAGCTTGCCGGGTCACATTTCCTTTGTCAGCCCGGGCCAGGTGAACGTGCAAATTCCGTGGGAGTTCCAGGGACAGTCGTCGGTCAAGATGACGGTGTCGGTGAGTTATGTTCCCAGCGCGGTTTACACCGTGCCGCTGAACACTTACTCGCCGGGTATCTTCGAATTCAGCGACAATGGCCACCTGTCAGCGGCCGCGACCGATGCCAACGGCGTGGTCTTCACCCAAGCCAACCCGGCAAAGCGCAGCCAGACCATCGTGCTCTATGTCAACGGGTTGGGACCGGTGGATCACCAGCCGCCCTCTGGCGAGCCCACGCCCCAGCCGCCGCCTTTGGCCCAGACCACTGTTCTTCCCACAGTAAAGATCGGAAACATAGCCGCGCACGTGGACTTCAGCGGCATGTCGCCGGGATGGGTTGGCCTGTACCAGGTGAATGTGGACGTACCGCAGAGCGCTCCCACGGGTCTTCAGCCGATCGTGGTGTCCATCGGCGGGGTCGATTCCAAGGCCAGTGTCGTGCCGGTGCAGTAAGGCTATAATGTAACCCTGGGAGCGGTTGCGGTTCGATGACCGACATCAAGAAGAAATTACTGGACGAGGTCGCCGCGTTGGAGTACGAGCTGCGCAACGAGCTTCCCAAGGAGATCCTGAAGGCCAGGGCCCACGGGGACCTGAGTGAAAACGCCGAGTTCCACGCCGCCAAGGAACGCCAGGGCCTCGTCAACGCGCGCATCAACCAGTTGAAACAGCGGCTGGCGGAGATGTCGATGATCGACTTCTCCAGGATTTCGCATGATAAAGTGGGACTCGGTTCGACGGTCGTCGTGCTGGATATCAAGCGCGACGAAGAATTGACCTACAGCCTGGTCACCACCGAGGAGGCCGACGCCGCCAATGGAAAGATCTCCACGACGTCTCCGATTGGCCGCTCGCTGCTAGGCAAAGAAGTGGGTGACGTGGTCCGGGTGCAGAGTCCGGGAGGAGTGAAGGAACTCGAAATCCTGAAGCTGACCACCATCCATGATGCAGTCGACTGATATATGACATATACGCGCGCTATCGGTGTGGTGTTCGGCGCCATCATCGATCGCATTGTCCGCTGGCTGGCGCTCTCCAAGATCCACCCCAACGTCTTGACCTTTATCGGGCTGGTGATCAACATCTGGGCCGCATGGTTGCTGGCGCGGGGCAATTTCCGGTGGGCCGGCGTGGTGGTGATCTGCGCCGGCCTGTTCGATATGGTGGACGGCCGCGTGGCGCGCGCCACCAGGCAGGTGACGCGCTTCGGTGGTTTCTTCGATTCGGTGGTGGACCGCTACTCCGACCTGGCCCTCTACATGGGTCTGCTGGTCTATTACGCCTCCATCAACCGCTTCTTCTATATCGTGCTCACGGCGGTCGTGATGACCGGCTCGGTGATGGTGAGCTACACCCGCGCGCGCGCCGAAAACACCATTCCGCGATGCAAAGTCGGCTTCCTGGAACGGCCCGAGCGCATCGTCCTGATCATCATCGGGGCGCTGTTCGGCCGCATGGCCGCGGTGCTGTGGGTGATCGCGGTGCTCTCCAACCTCACCGTGATTCACCGCATGATTTACACCTGGCAGGAGGCCACGCGCCTGGAAGACGCGCAATTGCGCGCCGTGCCTAATTCTCCAGAATCACGTGAGCCATCCCCAGCTCCGCCGTATGTGTGAGCGATAGCGAGACGGTGCGGACGCCCAGTTTGTCGGCCACGTGCGCCGCTACTCCGTGCAGCCGCAGCGTGGGCTTTCCCGAAGGCAGGTTGGCCACCTCGAAGTCCTGCCACCTCACGCCGCGCTTCCAGCCCGTGCCGATGGCCTTCATGCCCGCCTCTTTAGCCGCGAAGCGCGCCGCGTAACGCTCCCAGCGGTTGGCCTTGCGCTCCACGTATGCGATTTCCGCCGGCGTGTAGATGCGCTCGATGAACCGCGCGCCAAACCGCTCGATGGAGGCCCGGATGCGCGGCACCTCCGCCAGATCGACGCCCGTTCCGACAATCATTTCATCTCCGCCCCCGAGGTGGTCATGATCAGCCGCCCGTGTTTGACTCCCTTGGTGCTGATCAGGGCATCCGCCACCTTCCGCACTTCCGACGCCCTGCCCCGCAATACCAGCACTTCCAGGCAATTGTCGTGGTCCAGGTGCACGTGCAGGGTGGACAGGATGGAGCGGTGAAAGTCGTGCTGAATCCCCGTCAGTTTTTCGTTCAGAAGCCGCACGTGATGATCGTAGACCAGGGTGACGGTGCCCACCACGTGGCTGTCGGGCGATTCCCAGGCCTTTTCCACCAGCTCGTCGCGAATCAGGTCGCGGAACGCCTCCGACCGGTTGGTATAGCCGCGCTGCGCAATCAGCCGGTCGAATTCGTCCAGAAGGTCGGCATCAATCGCCACGCCAATACGGCTGAGCTCGCTCATGCGTCCAATTGTAGCGCCGGCGACCTTGTCGCCGGTGGGTTTCTCCGCGCTCTCTGCCTCCTCTGCGCCCTCTTCAACTCCGGGGACGGCACGCCCTTCCCGCTCACCCGGTGCCCATTCTTTCCCTTGTTTTGCTTAGCGTCTCTGCGGTGCATATTCCGTTCCATGGTGGCACGATCCTCGCAATCGTGCTACTGTGGAAGGCGATCGTGCACATACCGGACGGATTCCTCTCCACCCCCGTGTGGGCCGCCATGGACGCGGCCGCGGCGCCGGCTGTCGCTTACATCGTGCGCCGCGCGCAACGCGGTTTCGACGACTCCAGAATCCCTCTGTTGGGCGTCATGGGCGCGTTTGTGTTTGCCGCCCAGATGATCAACTTTCCAGTGGGAATCGGCACCACCAGCCACCTGGTGGGCGGCGCTTTGCTGGCCTACACGCTGGGCCCCGCCGCGGCCAGCGTGGTGATGTCCGCCATCATCGCCATTCAGGCGCTGGTCTTTCAAGACGGCGGCATCCTGGCGATGGGCGCCAACCTCATCAACATGGCCCTGGTGGGCGTGCTGGCGGGCTACCTTCCGTTCTACCTCTGGGGTGGAAGCCGCTGGCGCAAGTCGGCGATCTTCGCCGGCGGCGCTTTTTCCCTGCTGGCCAGCGCCGTGCTCGCACTGGCGGAGTTGCTGGTTTCCGGCGTCCCCATGCCGGCTTCCGTGCTCGGCGTTTCGCTGGCCCTGTTTTTGGTGTCGGCTCTGCTGGAGGGCGCCATCACTCTGGCCGTCATTCAGGCTCTCGAAGCCATTCAGCCGGGTTTCGTTCGCAAGCCGGAAACCGGCCGCTCGTTCGCCCTGGGTGCCATCGGCCTGGCAGCGGTGTTGTTGGCCGCGGTTGGCGTGCTGGCGGCCTCCACCGCCCCGGATGGCATCGAGAAGCTGGGCCTCCAGACGGGTATCGCCTCGCATGTCAGAAGCCTCGTAACCACTCCGTTGACCGGCTACCAGGTCGCCTTCTTCCAAGCCGGCTGGCTGCGCAAAGCCAGCGCCGGGCTGGCCGGCCTGGCGCTGATTTATGGCGCGTGCCTGCTGATTGGCCGCGCGGTGGCCCGCAAGAGGAGCGCCTGATTGCACCACGTCGTCCTCGAGCGATGGAGCCAGGGCGTGAGCGTCATGCATCGCCGCGACCCGCGCGCCAAGATCGCCGCGCTGATGGTTTTCCTGGTGGTGCTGGCCACCGCCCATCGCGCTCTTCCGGCGTTCGGCCTGGCACTGCTTCTCCTGCTTTCCGCGGCCTTGATTTGGGCCCGTCTGCCGCTCTTTAGCGCGCTCGCCCGCGCGGCCATCGTGCTTCCCTTCTCCCTGGTTTTCGCCGCCGTCTGCTGGCTGTCCGGCGACCCGGCGCGCGGCTTCTCCCTGCTGCTCAAGAGCTATCTTTCGGCCCTCGCTGTTCTGCTGGTAGTCTCGACCACGCCGTTTCCCGCCCTGTTGCGCGGGCTCGAAATGAGCGGCGCTCCGCGCTTTCTTCTCATGGTGGCGCAGTTTCTCTACCGGTACTTGTTTGTGATTTCCGAAGAAGCCCAGCACATGACCAAGGCCGCCGCGTCGCGCGGGGGCACCGTCCGCGGTACCATGGCCGGCGCCCGTTTCCGCGCCGCCGCGGGAGCGCTCGCCGTGCTGTTCGCGCGCTCCTACGGGCGCGCCGAAGACATTCACCGCGCCATGCTCGCGCGCGGTTTCCGGGGACGCTTCCAACCCTTCACCGCGCTCCGCTTCCGCGCAACCGACGCGCTCTTCACCCTATTCGCCTGCCTTGCGCCGCTGCTCCTCCGCGCCGCCGTCGAAAGGACTCTATGACGTCGCCCCCCCGGCCCCTGGCCCCCGGCCCCCGGCCCCTAATCGAGGTGCGCGGCCTGCGGTTTCGCTACGAGGATGGCACCCGCGCGCTCAACGGAGTCGATTTCCGCTTGGAGCGGGGCGAGACCGTGGCACTGTTCGGCGCCAACGGGAGCGGCAAAACCACCTTCGTGCTGCACCTGAATGGATTGCTGGCCGGCGAAGGCACCGTCCAGGTGTGCGGCCTTCCCGTGAACCGGCAAAACATGGCGGCCATTCGCAGGAAAATCGGCCTGGTGTTTCAGGATTCGGAAAGCCAGCTCTTCATG
Organism: Bryobacterales bacterium; assembly: GCA_963768385.1. GTDB lineage: Bacteria > Acidobacteriota > Terriglobia > Bryobacterales > Bryobacteraceae > Fen-178. The sequence goes on along the minus strand of CAVYHQ010000003.1, from coordinate 1,079,354 downwards.
CCCACTGTCCTGGAAGACGTGGCATTTGGGCCGCTCAACGGCGGCATGAGCCGTGAGAGGGCCGTCGAGCGCGCCCAGGCCGCTCTCCAGACGGTGGGCATGTCCGCGGCGGCCGCCAAAGCGCCTTATCACTTGAGCGCCGGCGAGAAGAAGAGAGTCGCCATCGCCGGAATCCTGGCGATGGATCCCGAGATCCTCGTGCTCGATGAACCTACTACTTCTCTCGATCCGCCCGGCCAGGGCGCTTTGGCTGAACTGCTGGTCCGCTTACCGCAGCCCAAGCTCCTGGCCACACACGATGTTCCCTTCGCCAGGGCCTTGTGTGACCGAGCGGTATTCTTTCAGGGAGGAGTCATTGCGGCCGAAGGGCCGGTTGAGGATATCGTAACCCGCTTCGGTTGGGAGCTTGCTCCGGAGCGAGGTAAGTTACCGCGCTGAGCGTCCGGTCACCCTCGTTTGGCGGCTTGCGCCATGCGCTTGTGGTGTTCGGCCCAGCGCTTCCTCTGTGCGACGGAGATGCGCCGGCGCGCCGCCGCGCTGAGCGCGCGTTTAACGCCCGGGGCCTTCTTTGCGGGCGCCGCGGCCGGCTTCCCCTTAAGTTGCGATTGAATTTCGCGAATCTTGCCTTCGATCTTTTCTTTCTCGATTTGATAACCAACCAGCGCCATCTCCAGCGTGGCCAGGTACTCTATGTTGCCTTGTGCCATGGGTTCACCCCCGCACACTATAACATAAGGCAGCTCTGTCTGTGTCAATATAAAGAAACATGAGATTGGTAATTCAACGTGTAAGAGAAGCCCGCGTTACTGTGAATCACGGTGTTACCGGGTCTATACGGACGGGCCTGCTTGTTTTTCTGGGAGTCTCCCGGACCGACACCGTCGAAGATGCGGACTATCTCTCCGAGAAACTTCTCGGCCTCCGGATCTTTCCCGACGAGGATGGGAAGATGAACCGCAACGTACAGGAGGCTGGTGGATCGCTGCTGATTGTTTCGCAGTTCACACTCTATGGCGACTGCCGCAAAGGACGGCGCCCCAGCTTCGACCAGGCCGCCCCGCCGGACCAGGCCCAGGATCTCTATAATTACTTTGTGGAATCCGCGAAACGAGGACCGGTTCCGGTGGAGACCGGCGTTTTTCAGGCGATGATGCAGGTTCACATGGTGAACGACGGGCCAGTGACCATCCTGATCGATTCCGCGGAGCGAGCTAAACGATGATTGAAACCTACGGTTATGCCCGCGCCGGCCTCCTGGGAAATCCGAGCGACGGTTACTTCGGCAAGACCATTGCCTTTGTCATGTCCAACTTCCGTGCGCGCGTCCTGCTCTACCCCAGCGCCAGGCTGGAAATCAAACTCTCCAAGGCGGATCTGCCGGTCTTCGAGAACCTCGATGACCTTTACCGGACTACGCGCTGGCGCGGTTACTACGGCGGTATCCGGATCATCCAGGCACTGATTGTCAGGCTCATCGAATACTGCCGCGAGAAAGGGATCGAGCTGGAGGATCGAAACTTCACCTTGGAGTACGAATCCAGTGTTCCGCAGCGTCTCGGCATGGGAGGATCGAGCGCCATCATCACCGCCTCCTTGCGCGCCCTTTGTCAATACTATGACCTCGACATACCGCTTCCCATTCAGGCGAACCTTGTCCTGGAGACGGAGACCCGCGAACTCAACGTCCCTGCCGGGCTTCAGGACCGCGTAGTTCAGGCCTACCAGGGGCTGGTCTACATGGATTTCTCCCGGAGCCTGATGGACGCCCGCGGTTACGGCGAATATGAGCGCCTGGACCCGGCCCTGATGCCGAACGTCTATGTCGCTTATCGCACCTCGCTCAGCGAAGGAACCGAGGTGTTTCACGGCAACCTGGGGGAGCGCTGGCGGCGTGGAGACCCCCAAGTGGTGGAGGCCATGAAAACCTGGGCGGGCTACGCCGCCGAAGGCCGGGAATGCCTGCTGCGCCGCGACTTCCAACGGCTGGGCGAGTTGATCGATGCCAACTTCGATTTGCGCGCGCGCATTTACCAGATTGACCGGGGCAACCTGGAGATGGTTCACGCCGCCCGCAAAACCGGCGCCAGCGCCAACTTCGCGGGCTCCGGAGGAGCCATCGTGGGAACTTACACCGGTGACGCTATGTTCGCCCGGCTCACGGATTACATGCAGGCTATCGGCGTGGCCGTCATCAAACCGAAGATAGTAGTGTAGGACAGTAGGGGCCAGACACCCGTAGGGGCCAGACACCCGCGTCCCAAGGCGCAGTTTTTTTGCGCCGCGCGGACGCTGGTGTCTGTCCCCGAATTCGTCAGTCACCTTGCCACGTACTTCTCGTACAGGCGTGTCTGCTTGTTGGTGAGTTCGACTTCCTTCCCCTTGATGTAGAGGTGCTTGATCCCGGTCTGGATCTCGAGAGGATCGCCGCTGGTGACCAACAGGTCCGCCCACTTACCCTTCTCGACGGAACCCAGCTCATTGCCCACGCCCCAGATCTGGGCGGGGTTGATGGTGATGGCCTTCAAAGCTTCGTCGTAGGGCAGCCCAAAGGCCACCGCGGTGGCCGCCTCGAAGGGCAGGTTGCGCACAAACTCGTTGTCAAAGGTGCCGAAAGCGAACTTCACGCCGGCTTTGTAGGCCTCCGCCGGCAGCGTGAACGCCTGGTCATAGGGGTCGTCCTCGGCCTGCGGCAGCGCCAGCACGCGCCCCAGAATCACGGGGATGTTCTTGGCCTTCAGCTCCGCCGCCGCTTTGCCCAGTTCGCGCGGCTGCAAGAGCACGATCTTGATGTTCTGCTTATCGGCGAACGCAATGGCGTCGTGGATGGCGCTGGCGCGGCTGGCCGACACGGCCATGGGGACTTTGCCTTCGAGCACCGGGATCATGGCTTCCATCTTCAGGTCGGTCTTGAAATCCGGAGCGTGCGCGGCCCTTTCCTTCTGGTACTGGCGGGCCTGGTCGAAGAAGTCGTTGAGCTTCGAGATCTGCTGTTCGTAGGCGCGTCTCGCCTGGGTGTAGGTGCCGCCGGCCGCGCCCGGAATCAGTTCCAACACGCTATCCGGAATGGGTGAACCGCCGCGCCCTCCGCGGCCCGCGATGGCGGGGAAGAGCAAGTGCATGGCCGCGGTGCGTTCGATCGCCATGTCTTCCCAGGTCCAGCCATCGGTGTGGATCAGCGCCGCCTGGCCCGAGATCAACTGTTGTTCGCCGCCGCCAAACCGCCCACCGCCGCCACCGCGTCCGCCCGACGACGGAAAGGTCATCACGCTGGTGATGCCGTTGACTCGCACCACCCCGAAATGCTCGCTCCCCGGATTCACCGCGACCAACGCACGGAGCTGCGGCATGAACTCGCCCAGCTCGCCGGTGTCCACCGACTCGCGCACCGACGAAATCTCCGCCAGACCCAGTTCCGTGCCCGAGTCGATCATGCCCGGATACACGCGCAAGCCCTTGGCCTCAACCACGCGCATACCTTTGGGCGCCACGATCTTGGCGCCGATATCGGCGATTTTCCCGTCCTGGACGAGCACCGAGACGCCCTTCATCTCAGCCCCGGTGACCGGGTAGACGTCGGCGTTGCGGATCACAAACGTGTCGTTCGACGCCGCCCAGGCGGCAATGGCACAACCAATCAGAATCGCAATGGACTTCATGCTCCCGGCCTCCTCGGCGTCTGCTGCCGCTGCTGGTTCTGCTTCTCCTTATCGAGCAGTTTCTGCTTCTCGGCCTGCCTGGCGGCCCGGCCGGTCACATCCTGGTCGCGATCGAAGTAAAGATTCCCGTCGATCAGCACCTTCTGCACCTTGGCGAAGTCCGAGAGGGGGTACTTGTCGTAGATCACCAGGTCGGCGTCCTTGCCCGTTTCGATGGAGCCGACGCGATTTTCGATGCCGAGTTGCTTGGCCGGATTCAGCGTCACCATCGCCAGCGCCTCGGTCTCGCTCACCCCGCCGTACCGCATGGCCTTGGCGGCTTCGGTGTTCAGATGCCGCATCAACTCCGCATCGTCGGAATTCATGCTCACCACCACGCCGTATTTCTGCATGATGGCGGCGTTGTACGGAATGGCATCGAAGGCCTCCACTTTGAACGCCCACCAGTCGCTGAAGGTTGACCCGCCGGCGCCGTGCGCGGCAATCTCCTTAGCCACCTTGTAACCTTCCAGGACGTGCTGGAAGGTGCGGATCTTGAAGCCGAAATCGTCAGCCACGCGCATCAGCATCAGGATTTCGTCTGCGCGGTAGCAATGTGCATGGATGTAACGCTTACCTTCCAGAACTTCCTTGAGCGGTTCCAGTTTGAGGTCCTTGCGCGGCGGGATGAGGCGCTCGCCGCGCGCCACCTTGGCGTTGTACGCGTCCCACTCGGCCTTGTACGCCTGGGCCTCGTTGAACGCCTCGCGGATGGTGTCCTCGATGCCCATGCGGGTGGCCGGATAGCGGGCTTCCGCGACGGTGGCGCCGCGGCCGCCTTGCGGGTTGCCCGCGCGCTTGGGATTCTCGCCCAGCGCGAACTTGATTCCAGGCAGGGCCCCCTCGAAGATCAATCCCTGCGCGTCCTTGCCCCAGCGCATCTTGAGCACCAGCGTCTGCCCGCCGATGGCGTTGGCCGAGCCGTGCAGGATGTTGGCCGTGGTCACGCCGCCGGCCAGCGCGCGGAAGATGGCGATGTCCTCCGGGTTGATGACGTCCTTGATATCCACCATGGAGGAGACCGAGACGCTGCCTTCGTTGACGCTGCCATCCACGGCGATGTGCGAGTGGCAATCGATGATGCCCGGAATCACGTATTGGCCGCCGGCGTCGATGATTTTCGCGCCCGCCGGCTCCATGACCTTCTCACCGACCTCGGCGATCTTCCCGTCCTTCACGACGATCGAGCCTTTGAGCGTGCCCTTGGTGACGGTCATTATGGTGGCGTTCCGAACCACCGTGGTTTGGGCGCACAGGGGCGCCAAGGCAATGGATGCCGCCAGCAACATCTTGAGGGCAACCGCTCCCCGACGGTCGCGGCTCTGTCCCCGGTTCGGCAAGCTAAAGCATGCCCCACCAAAACAGCCCGATCCTGGAACTGGTGGGGCATGCTTTAGCTTGCCCATTGCCCGCTTGCGGGCGATTTCTTCACGGCTCGTCAGCTTTGTCATTGGTTCACCCCCGGTCCTTCGGTCACTGGTCCGCGGCCTCCTGCGCCCGGCGTTTCAGCCGCAGGCGTGTACTTTCGGCCGTCGACGAAAATGAACTGGACTCTGGTTTGGTCGTCGAACAAGTCGCCTTTGGTCACCACCAGGTTGGCGATTTTGCCCTTCTCGATGCTGCCCAGCCGGTCCGCCACGCCGTAGATCTCGGCCGGTGAAAGCGTCAGCGCGCGCAATGCGTCCGCGCGCGAGAGGCCGGCGTCGATGGCCTTCTTCACCGCCCGCTGCAAGTCGCGAGGCTGGTCCAGGCCGTCGGAGTAAAGCGCAAATTGGACGCCCGCTTTCTGGAGCAGCGCCGGCGCCGACGGCGCCTTGTCGCGCGTCTCGAGGGTTCGGAAGCTGTCCACATCTTCCGGATTGGCATCGCGCGCCGCCTCCGGCCAGTGCAAGCTCACCAGCACCGGAGCGCCGGCCTTCTTCAGAAGATCCGCGGCCTCAGGCCGATAGCATTCCCGCGCGCCGTAGAGGATGGCCCGCTGCTTCAGCTCCGCCGCGAAGCGCAGCATGCGGTCGATCTCAACCAGGCGGTTGGCCGGCAGCAGAATCTGTTTCGATTCGAGCACGCCCTCGAGCGCCCGGTCGTACTCCGGCCGCGTCATCCCGCGAGGATCGCGCGCGTAAGCTTCCTTCACCAGCTTGTAATGTTCGGCATCCAGATAGACCTGCCGGACGTAGGCGATGGCGCCCATCAGGGAGACCGGGAAACCCCCGCCCATCCCCCCGCCAAAACCGCCTCCGCGCGTTAGTGAAATGTACTGTCCGGCCGGCGAAGCCACTACCATCTCACCCGGCTTCTGGGCGGAGAGCAGGTCGATCACCGCTCCCTGGCCGGCAAAAATACCGCTGGTCGGGAAGGTCACGGCCGTGGTGAAGCCGGCGCTGCGCGCGGTTTCGATGCGACGGTCGGTGGGCGAAATCTCGTCGGCCGCTTTCAGCCAGCTCGTGGTGGCCGGCCGATCCTCCGGGCCGCGCACGCGCGTAGTCGCGGTTGTTTGAGCGGCCGGAGCCGCGGGCGTCGCGGGAGTCACCGTGGTCTGGCCGCGTCCGCCCCGTCCGGCAGCCGCGGTGGCCGCCGCGGGCGCCGCACCCGGCAGGCCCCAGGTGCTCAAGCCATCGATCAAGCCCGGGTAGACGGTGAGGCCCTCGCCATCCACCACCATGGCATCGGGCGGGACGGGCACATTCGCCCCGACGGCTTCAATCAGTCCGTGGCGCAGGACCACCGTACCCTTATCGATCACGGGGCCGCTGACCGTCACAATCCTGGCGTTGCGGACGGCCACTGCCGAAGGTTCTTGGGCAGCGGCGCACGCACACAAAAGGAGCAGCGCTGTTAGTGGTATTTTCATATGCTGATTGGCCTATTATACTGGAACTTGCCCGGAGATAAACAGGTCCGATACCGCGATGCCGGCGTGAATATCGACGAAGCCGGCCGCGCCGTTTCTTCCATCCGGAAACTTGCCCGGCGGACATTCACTCGAGGCGTGCTCACCGACATCGGCACCTTCGGCGCTTGCTACCAGCTCGCCGGCTTTCGCCAGCCCATCCTGGTCAGCTCCGCCGATGGCGTGGGCACCAAACTGAAGATCGCGTTTCTCACCGGGCGGCACGACACGGTGGGCGAAGACCTGGTGAACCACTGTGTCAACGACATCGCCGTCCAGGGCGCGGCGCCGCTGTTCTTCCTGGATTACTTCGCCGCCGGCAAGCTGGACGCCCGAGTGGCCGCGGCCGTGGTCTCGGGGATCGCGCGCGGGTGCCGGCAAAATGGCTGCGCGCTGATCGGCGGCGAGACCGCCGAAATGCCCGGCCTGTATGCCGAATCCGAGTACGACCTGGCCGGTTTCATCGTGGGCGCCGCCGAACGTTCCGAACTTCTCACCGGCGCCCGCATCCGTGCGGGTGATGTCCTGCTGGCGCTTCGCTCGACGGGGCTGCACACCAACGGTTATTCGCTGGCGCGCAAACTGCTGTTCGACACGGCGGGTTATGGTCCCAAGACGCTGCTCCCCGAAGTTGGCGCAACCGTTGGCGATGCGCTGCTGGCGGTGCACCGCAGCTACCTGAAGCCGATCCGCGCCTTGATGGCCGCGGGCCTGCTGCGCGGCGCGGCCCACATTACCGGCGGAGGGATCACCGACAACACCCCGCGCATGCTGCCTGCGGGCCTGGCGGCGGCCATCGACACGGCCCGCTGGCGCATTCCGCCGCTGTTCGAGGTGCTGCGCCGCATCGGCAACATTCCCCTCGACGACTACCGCCGCACGTTCAACCTGGGCGTGGGCATGATTCTGGCCGTTCCCGCGCGCAACGCGACGCGCGCCGAAACGGTGCTGGCGAAGCTGGGCGAATCCCCGTTCCGCGCTGGCGAAGTGGTCGCGCAAAAGCGGGGCTACCCTCGCGTGGAGTACCGATGAAACGTCTCGGCATTCTGATCTCCGGCCGCGGCTCGAATTTCGAGGCCATCGCCGACAACATCGCCGCCGGCGCGTTGGACGCGTCGATTGCCGTGGTCATCAGCAGTCGCCCCGAGGCGCGCGGCCTGGAAATGGCCCGCCAGCGCGGATTGAACCCGGTTTCGATTCCCTCCAAAGGCCTGGACCGCGAGGTATACGACCGCATGCTTCTGGAAGAACTCCGCAAGCACGGCGTGGAACTGGTGTGCCTGGCCGGTTTCATGCGCCTCCTGAGCGCGACGTTCATTCGTGAATACCCCAACCGCATCCTCAACATCCATCCTTCGCTGCTCCCGGCCTTCCCGGGCCTGGACGCGCAGCGCCAGGCGCTGGAGCACGGCGTCAAGATCACCGGGTGCACGGTTCATTTTGTGGATGAGTACCTGGATGCCGGCCCCATCATCATTCAGACTCCCGTTCCGGTGATGGACGGCGACACGGTGGAGACACTCTCGGCGCGGATTCTCAAAGAGGAGCACCGCATCTATTCGGAAGCGATCCGCATCGTGCTGGGCGGGGACTACCGGATCGAAGGGCGGCGGGTGGTGCTGAGCTGCTAACTCGGGCGGCGCTCTTTGGCTGCGCTGCGCCTGACCAGGAACTCGGAAAGTTTCATGGGCGGACCGGGCCCGGTATCCAACTGCCGCTCGACGGCCCTCTGATACTGCCGCAAGATCTCCAGGCGCCGGCGCCGCTCCAGGGGGCAGTTTTCGATATCGAGCAGAAGGTCGACCTCCCATGGCTGGAACGAGTTGCGGATGATGGCCCCGCGCATGAGCTCTCCCATCAGCCGGTTGAACCGGTTGAGCATCAGCTCCTTGTCGACCAGTTCGTCGGCCTCCGTCATGTTGGACTAATCGGCGGCTTCCGGCCGAAGGATTAGGGGGCCTTCCCGTTGGTATCATGGATTTCGATGAACCTGGCTGTTGCGAGCGACCATGGCGGGTTTCCGCTGAAGGCCCGTGTGATTGAGGAACTGCGCAAAATGGGTCACCAGGTGGCCGACCTGGGCACGGACTCGACCGATTCCGTGGACTACCCCGACTACGCGCGCGCCGTGGCCCAGGCTGTGCTCGAAGGCTGGGCCGAGCGGGCGGTACTGATCTGCGGCAGCGGCGCCGGGGCCTCGGTGGCCGCCAACAAGTTTCGCGGAATCCGCGCCGCCACCTGCCACGACAGCTTCTCCGCGCGGCAGTGCGTCGAAGACGACGACGTCAACGTGCTGTGCCTGGGGGCGCGCGTGATCGGCCCCGAGCTGGCCGCCGACCTGGTGCGTGACTACGCGAATGCGCGTTTCTCCGGGGCCGAGCGCCACCGGCGGCGCTTGGCGAAGATCGCGGCATTCGAAGCCAATTTCGGCAAGTGAACCATGGCCACCTTTCAGACGGACTTCCGTATCTCGACGCGGGGCCGTTGCGACGTGCTGGACATCACCCCGCAGGTTTCCGGCGCGGTCTCCGCCAGTGGAGTTCAGACCGGCATCGTCAACATCTCCGGGGTTGGCTCGACGCTCGGCATCACGACCCTGGAATTCGAGCCTGGCTGCGTAGCCGATTTGAAGCGTGCCCTGGAGAAGATTGCGCCCACCAACACCGATTACGCCCACAACGCGCGCTGGGGTGACGAAAACGGCTACGCGCACCTGCGGAGCGCGCTGATGGGAACGGCCAAGAGTTTTCCCGTCAGCAAGGGGCGGATTTTGATTGGGACCTGGCAACAAATTGTCCTTTGCGATTTCGACGACCGGCCACGCGACCGTCAAGTAGTGGTGACGGTGGTGGGGGAGTAGGATACTGAGGTCACCGGTGGGGATCTAAATCTGGGTTGACGAAGCGTTACCGTTCACAAGCGTTGGGCCTCCCCTGGAGAGGACGATCCCTGGGGTCTGGTAAACGATCGCACGGGAGATTACGCTGGCTGGATTCTTGACTCCAAATGTGTGAGTCCTGCCACCATGCCCTTCGGCAGCTTTGCTGCCTTCGTACTTCCAGTGTTCTTCCTTGAGAAACGGTATGTCCACACGCCAGACGAGCGCGGGCCTGCCGCGCTTCATGCGTTTGGTCGGGTCAATCGCATAGCGCCAGACGATGTACCATCCCGCGTGGTTGTAGTGCGACTGGATGGCCCAGGGCCTGGTACTCCCCTTGGATTCTAGAGATTCGATCGGTGGAGGGGCCAAACGACCGCGGAGCGACAAGTCCGGGAATCGCTGCTGAGCTATATCGGGATGCTTGTGGCGCTTGTAGGGGCTGAGTGAATCGAGGGCGCGAACACCCAAGATTCCGATCACGCCACTGAAGATGTTGGCTTGCTCGAAATACAGTTCGATGAGTTCTTCGGCCTTCTCTTCTACAAACTCAATCGCGGCTCTTATGTGCGCGATAGTCAGCCCGGGTGGCAACGGCACTGAGCGGTCAAAGCCGTCTGTCGAGAGGGCCACGGTCAGTCTTGCCTTTTCCGTTCAAGTGTACAACACCATTGGCCCGAATCACGCGGGCTGTACCGTTTATCGGGAGGGAAGAGAGCGCTGGAATGGCCTTTTCCGCCATGGCGAAGAACATCGGGTCTATTTCAACCCCTATGCTCGTGTACCCAACAGCCACGGCGGCGGCTATCGTAGACCCCGCGCCCATAAAGGGGTCAAGTACGGTGCCGATTCCGAGTGGGAGGGATGCTCTGACGATCTGGCGCATGAACGCCTGCGGCTTCAGTGAAGGGTGCGGTGCGATCTTGCGCTCTTCAGCACGAGTGGGGGATGACGGGATCACGTCCAAGAAAGGAGCATCAGCCGCGACCCTCCTGAGTCCTCCCGTCTTCCATTTGCGGAGGTTGTCTTGTACCCTGCCCTCGCATGGTTTTCGGAACAGGCCCCACGGTTCCCAGGCGGATCGCGGCATAACCGTCACATCTGAGAACTCCTTGTGCGCATTCTTCGGCCTGTCCCCGCCACGCAGGGTCTGAACGAGCCTTATGATTTCGCCGCGCTTCTCAAATCCAGCCGCCATGAGGGGCGTGTAGACGAGGTGCGAAAGCAATGGGCTGCTGGCAATAAACAGGTGGCCTCCGGGCACCAGAATTCGCAGGGCCTTGCCTGCAAATGATGTGAAGAATGTTTTGAGCTGCTGCAGGTCCGATTCGGTCAGAACGGTGAAACGGGGGACTGGATTGCGTTTGCAGCCATCGAAAGCCGGCGGTATCCGCCAGACGCCACCCCTTCGGATTCGCAGTTTCCGCTTTTCCTCCGCAGTATATTCCCTCAGCCCATATGGCGGATCAGTGACGATAGCCTGGATGGAACATTCCGGCTGCGCATCCATCCAGACAAGACAATCTGTCAGGTGTAGAGCATACTCGACGTTGCCTGCCTTTTGGCCCGCGAACGCCTCAGCTCGACGGGCAGAACTAGGCAGAGCGTGCGGATTCGTCATGGATGGTTTCCACTCGGGAAAGGTAAAGCTCAACTGCATCAATGAGGACTTCGGCTATTGACCGGTTCTCCTGTATAGCCGAAATCTTGAGCCGGCGATATAGGTCCCTCGGAAGCCTAAACGTCAACTTGGCCATCGGAACAAGGGGAAGTTGCTCTGCCATCTTGCCACCTTGACAGCAGTATGGCAGCTATCACCGCAGAGATCAAGGGCAATTTTTGCGGTCGCTACAGCCGTGGATCATCAACCGGAGCTTAGCGCCCTGCCGCCGCCCGGCACCCGGCGCGGTGCTTCCGATTAGGGTAAAATGAACGGCGCGGATCTTCATGCCCAACCTGCTCCACTTGTCTGATCTGCATTTCGGCTACGACCAAGACGACACGGCCAAGGCCCAACGCAGCGAGTCGCTCGATCTGCTGGTGAAGGAGATCCGCAAACTCAAGGCGGATTGGAAGCCCGACATTCTGGTGATTTCCGGCGATTTGACCTGGCAGGGCAGGGCATCCGGGTACCCGGAACTTGCCGAGTGGCTCAGGGAGAAGCTGTTTCCAGCCACTGATCTTAACGCCGCGGATTGCGTCATCTGCGCGGGGAATCACGATATCGATCGCGAGGCTGCGTTCTGCCTCGATGCCCGCACGCAGGACGCGAAGCGGGCGGATGAACTGCTCCGTCCCGAGCGGCTGGGCAGGGGATTCGCGATGCCGTTCGAGGCCTTCGTGAAGTTCGCCGCGGATTTCGGCATACCCGCGCCAGTGCTGCATGGGCAACCAAACCACGTGGCCGGAGATCGCGAACTGCACGGGCTGCGCTTCATCTGCGCCAACTCAGCGTGGTTTTGCCGGGACAGCAAGACGGACCGCGGCCAGTTATGGCTGGGCCTGCCGCAGCTTCAATCGATGCAGCTCATGGACGAGGACGAGTACGATACGGCGCCGGTTACGGTGGCGGTGCTGCACCATCCGCAAGAATGGCTGGCCAACGCCGAATGTGCTTCCTACGACGACCGGCCGGGCAGCTATTGCTACCTGGCCGCGCGGGCACACGTCATTCTTTCCGGCCACACGCACGGCGCCATCGAACGGTCAACGCGGTGCTACGACCGGGCCCGTTTGTTTGTAGGAGGAGCGGCTTACGACAATCACGAATACCGCAACAACTTCTCGATCGTGAAGATCGACCCGAATCTGCGCACGGCGATTCGCCGGCCGTGGGAACTGGATCCTCGCGGGCCGAAGTGGGAAGAGAAGGAGTGGCAGGAGTATTCGCTGCGCATCGAAAAGCCGCGGCGGAACCAGGCGAACCCGGCGAAGTACTTGGCGTGGCTGCAAGACAAGACACGCTCGATTGAGTTGGGCCAGCTTCACGTCGCCCCCCAGGAGGTGCCCCCACCGGGGATCGATGTGCTGTTCATCCGGCTTACCACGGCCGGCGCGGTGAAGGCCGCCAGGAGCGCACTGCTAGGACCCGAGCCGATTCCTTTACAGGAAGCGCTGCGAGCCAACCGGAGGCTGGTGATTGAGGGCAAGCCGGGCTGCGGCAAGACCACGTTCGTCCGCTGGATTGCGTGGATGCTGTGCCGACCCGGCGGCACCCCGGCCGACTTGTTGTGGCTGGCGGGATTCCCGATTTAGGTGCGCATCAGCGATCTCGACCAGCACATTGCCAACACGCTGGAGCGCCCCCAGCCAGGAGACCCCGCAACCGCGGTGGACGCCCGATGGATCGCGCACTTTCTGGCCTCGCACAAGGGCTGGGAGCTGGACGAGGCGTTCTTCGCGGACAAACTCCGCGACCCGGATACGCTGCTGCTGCTGGACGGCCTGGACGAAGCGGCCAACCAGCAGCGGCGGGTGGACATGGTGAAGATGATCCGGGAGGCAGCGGGGCAATACGGTTGCCGTATGGTGGTGACCACGCGTCCGGGCGTACACGAAGGCCGGGCGACGCTCGAAGGGTTCGGCGTGACGTCGATCGACGATCTGGACAACTCTGGAATCGACGGGTTTCTGTTGCAGTGGTGCCGCTGGCTGAAGCGAGGGGAGGAAAGCGCCGCGCAAGCCTACTACGGCGAGGTGCGCCCGGCGGTGGCGGTCCCGGCGATCCGCCACCTGGCGCGCAACCCGCTGATGCTGACGTCGCTGGCGGTGCTGCACTTGCGGCGGCACCCCTTGCCGGAGCAGCGCGTGAAACTGTACGAGCAAATTCTGGACTGGCTGGCGGAGCAAGCCGTGGACAAACACCGGGAATATAAGAAGGACGGGCTACTGGAGCGGTTCGGATTCCTGGCGCTGGGCATGTTGGAGTGGGAGGGCGGACGGAAGCTGGCGATCGGCATCGACGATGCGGCCGGGCTGCTGACCCAGGGAAAGGAATCGCTGGCGCCGATGCGCCGGTTTCTGGAGCAGGCGCAGATCGACAGCGGCATAGTAACCTTACGCAGCGGAGAGATTACATTCTGGCACCGCAGCTTCCAGGAATACCTGGCGGCGCGGACAATGGCGGATCTGCCCGATGCGGAGATCGCTAGGCGCGCGCGCACGCTGCTCTATGCGGCGGAAGGGCGGGAGGTCTTGCCTCTGGTGGCCGGGTGCATGGCCGAAAAGGCCAAACAACGGCTGAACCTGCTGTTCGAAGATCTGACGCGCGACGCCGTATCCCAAGAGCAGCTCGAACACAAGGCGCACGCGGCGGGCGTGCTGGGCAATATGCTCGTGGACGTGCTTCCATTCGAATATGAGTTGAGCGGGCCTGCCGTGAAGCTCTATTTCGAACTGCGCGATGCGGTGGTGGTCATCTTCGAGAAAGGCGGGGCGAGGGGCATCGGACTGAAGACCCGTGTTGCAGCCGCCGAGGCGCTGGACCAGGCGAGCCGGGATAGGTTGCATACGCCGCGCGAAGCGGCGTACTGGAAGGAAATTCGCGGGGGCAGGTTTACCCTTGGCGGAGACTCGGGAGCGCTTCGGAGCCTGCCGGAGAGGTCCGTAACGGTGGGCGCATTTCGAATCGGGCGGTTTCCCGTGACGGTATGGGAGTACGGCGAGTATCTGGAGGAAACGGGCGCAGCGGCGCCGCCGGATTGGGAAGATCAAAGCCGACATCCTGGCCGCCCGGTGGTCCGCGTCTCGTGGTACCAAGCGCGAGACTACTGCAAATGGGCGGGGTGCAATCTGCCCACCGAAGAGCAATGGGAGGTCGCCGCCCGCGGCGCCGAGGGTCGCATTTACCCATGGGGCTGGGAGGAACCCGATGAGTATCGGGCGAACTTCAACCAGATGGTCGGTAAGCCGACTCCGGTAGGCATGTTCCCGGATGGGAACACCCCGGGAGACCTGGCCGACATGGCGGGCAATGTGTGGGAGTGGACGCGGAGCGATTCTGATAAGGAGACGAAATGGTTTCGGGGTGCGAGCTTCGCTGAGGCAGTGTGGGTCCTGCGCGCCGCCAGTCGGGCCGGTTTCGACAAACCCTACTGGGACTTCTGGGACATTTTCATCGGGTTTCGGTGTGTCCGGGAATAGCTTCGCGCCGCGCAGGATACCATCCCGCCCCGCTTGCTACAATGGAAAACTCCGCAACCATGGTCGATCAATCCATACAGGAACTGGAATCCCGTTCCCTGGCGCGAGTCGCATCCGCAGGCTCGCCCGAGGAGTTGGAGGCCGTTCGCGTGGAGGCGCTGGGGCGCAAGGGCGCGCTGGCGCAAATCAGCAAAGACATGGGGAAGCTCGCGCCCGACGAGCGCGCGCGCATCGGCAAACTGCTCAACAGCGCCAAGCAGAAGCTCGAAGAGGCAATCGAGTTCAAGAAGCGGCACTTCGCCGAAGCGGCTCTCCGCGCCCGCCTCGACGCCGAATGGGTTGACCTCACACTGCCCGCTCCCGGCCCGCGCCGCGGGCATCTGCACCCCATCACACGCATACAGCGCGAGCTGGAGGAGCTGTTCGCCTCGCTGGGATTCACGGTGTTGGACGGTCCCGAAGTCGAAACCGAATATCTCAACTTCGACGCCTTGAACATTCCGGCCGATCACCCCGCGCGCGACGCCCAGGACACTTTCTGGCTGGATGGCGGCAACCTTCTGCGCACGCACACTTCGCCGGTGCAGGTGCGCGGCATGGAACGGCTGGGCCCGCCGCTGCGCATGATCGCGCCCGGGCGCGTCTTCCGCAACGAAAGCGTGGACGCCTCCCACGAGCACACCTTCTATCAGATCGAAGGCATGATGATCGATCGCGAAGTCTCGGTCGGCCACCTGATCTATTTCATGAAGACGATGCTCACTGCGATTTTCAAACGCGAGGTTACAGTGCGGCTGCGCCCGGGCTTCTTTCCGTTTGTGGAACCGGGCTTCGAGCTGGACATCCAGTGCCTGATCTGCGCCGGCCTCGGCTGCCCGGTCTGCAAGCAGAGCGGCTGGGTGGAACAGGTGGGCTGCGGCCTGGTGCACCCCAATGTTCTGCGCATGAGCGGCATAGACCCCGAAGAGTGGAACGGTTTCGCCTTCGGGCTGGGCCTGACGCGGCTGGTGATGATGCGCTACGGGATTGACGACATACGCCTCCTGCAAGGGGGCGACCTGAGATTTTTGGAGCAGTTCTAACCTTGAAGTTCTCTTACAACTGGCTACGCGAACTGGTCGAGGACCTGGATCACGCACCCGGTCCCCTGGCAAAGCTCATCACCATGAAGACGGCTGAGTGCGAAGCGATCGAGGTGGCGGGCGAATGGCTGGACCGCGCCCGCGCCGCGCGCGTGGAATCCGTCGAGCTGATGCCGGGCAGCCATAACGTCAAAGCGGTGGTGGACGCCGGACCGTACGGCCGCAAGATAGTGGTCTGCGGCGCGCCCAACTGCCGTCCCGGCTTGGTCAGCGCCTATGTTCCGGTCGGCAAGAAGACCATCGACGGTGTGGAAAGCGACGGCATGCTGGCCAGCGCCGCCGAACTGGGCATCAACCGCGACCATTCCGGCATCATCGAGTTGCAGGCCGCCATCGGCGCTCCGGTCCCTGGCTGCGCGCCCGACAGCGTGATCGAGATCGACAACAAGTCCATCACGCACCGGCCCGACCTGTGGGGGCACCACGGAATGGCGCGTGAAGTGGCTGCCATCCTCGGGCACAACCTGAAGAATCCGGTGCGGCTCGAGCTGCTGCCGGAAGGGCCGGCCGCGGTCAAGATCCGGGTCGAAGATCTCAACCTTTGTCCGCGGTACAGCGCGCTGGTTTTCGAAAACGTCCGCGTGCAGCCTTCACCCCTGTGGCTCCAGTGCCGCCTCACCGCCATCGGCCTGAACCCCATCAACAACATCGTGGACATGACCAATTACGTCATGGCCGAACTGGCGCAGCCCATGCACGCCTTCGATGCGGATCTGCTCAAGGGCGACACCATTTTCATTCGTCCCGCCAGACCGGGCGAGCGTTTCCGGGCGCTCAACGAAGAGGAATACACGCTGGTTGCTTCCAACCTGGTGATTGCCGATAGCGCCGGGGCCATCGCCCTGGGCGGCGTGATCGGCGGTCTGGCGACCGCCATCGGCGAGAAAACCACGCGCGTGGTGCTGGAGAGCGCCAACTTTCAGGCCTCCTCGATTCGCAAGACCTCGGTTGCCATCAAGCTGCGCACCGACGCCTCGATGCGGTTCGAAAAGGCGCAGGACCCGGCCAACACGGTGCGTGGCCTGGCGCGCGCCATCGAGCTGTTGAAGGAGATCTCGCCGGGCATCCGGCTGGTGGGCGGCGTGGCCGACCAGAAGAAGGCCATCCCCGCGCCGCCGCCCATCGAATTGCCGCTCGACTGGCTGGAGCGCAAACTCGGCCGCGCGGTGGAACCCGCGGAGGTGCGGGACATTCTGGAACGGTTGGAATTCGGCGTCTCCGAGCCGCAGCCGCGCATTTTCTCCGTGACCGTGCCGGGGTGGCGCGCCACCAAGGACGTTGCCATCAAAGACGACCTGCTGGAAGAAGTGGGCCGGATGGTGGGTTACGATTCCATCACGCCGCGGGCGCCGCTGGTTCCGTGCTCCGTGCCGCCCGGCAATCCCCAGCGCAAGTTTCAGCACGAGGTGCGCAACATTTTTGTGGACCAGGGCTTCACCGAGGTTTACAACTACTCGTTCATCAGCGAAGAGGCGGCGCGCGCGTTCGGGTTCGATCCGGCGGCCCACGAGCGCGTGGCCAATCCCATTGCTTCCGACCAGGCGCTGATGCGCACCTCGCTATTGCCGGGCATCTGGAAGAACATCATCGAAAACAGCAAGCACAAGGACGCCTTCCGGCTGTTTGAAATCGGCGTGGAGATTCACCAGCGCGGCGCCGGCCTGCCCGAAGAAATCCCGCACCTGGTGGCCGCGCTCTACGACCGCCAGGGCGATGGCTCGAGCGGCCTGTTCGAAATCAAGCGCGCCGCCGAATGCCTCATGCCGGGCGCGCGGGCATGCCCCGCCGAGCCGCATCCCTTCGAGCACCCGGCGCGTTCCGCCGATATCCTGTGGAGGGGGCAAGCGGCCGGCCGCCTTTTCGAGTTGCACCCGTCGCTCATTGAATCGGGCCGCGCGGCGGTTCTCGATCTGGACCTCCGGGTGGTCCAGTCGCTGAGCGCCGGCGAAACCAAGTACACGCCCATACGCCGCTACCCATCGAGCGCCTTCGACCTTTCCGTGGTCGCCGGCCTGCGCGAGCACGCCGGCAAGCTGGAAGCCAGCGTGGCATCTTTCGCCGGGCCGTTGCTGGAATCCATTCAGTTCGTGCGCCAGTACTCCGGCCCGCCGCTCGAAGAAGGCCAGAAGAGCGTTTCTTTTCGGCTGACGGTAGGATCGCCGGAGCGCACGCTCTCTTCCGAAGAAGTGGGCGAGATCCGCGCGCGCATCATCGAGAAGATGCGCGAGCTAGGCTATGAACTCCGCGTGTAAGTGAGGTACTAACATCCATGCGCAAGCTATGTCTTTTCCTTTTAGTCATGGCATCCAGCGCCTTGGCGCAAAGAGAAGCCGCCATGAAGGCCGACCTGGCCGGCCAGATCGACGCCATGAAGAAGCAGGCACAGGTGATGGTGGACTCGGTATTCAGCTTCGGGGAGCTGGGGTTTCAGGAATTCGAAACGTCGCGGTACTTGAGCGGCATTTTGGAAAAGGAAGGCTTCCACATCGAACGCGGCGTCGCCGGAATTCCCACGGCCTGGGTGGCCAGTTGGGGCGAAGGCAAGCCGGTGATCTCGCTCGGCTCCGACATTGACGACATTCCGCAGGCGTCGCAGAAGCCCGGCGTGGCGTGGCACGAACCGCTGATCGAAGGCGCGCCGGGACACGGCGAGGGCCACAATTCGGGGGTGCCGCTGAACATCGTGGCGGCGCTCGCAGTGAAGAAACTGATGGAGCGCGAGCACTTGAAGGGCACCATCCGGCTGTGGCCCGGCGTGGCCGAAGAGGAACTCGGTTCCAAGGCCTACTACGTTCGCGCGGGCATGTTCCAGGATGTCGATGTCTGCCTTTTCGTGCATGTGGCCAACAATCTCAGCGTCACCTGGGGTGGGTCGCTGAACACCAACGGGCTGGTGTCGGTGGAATACCTGTTCAAGGGCGAGAGCGCGCATGCCGCCTCCGCTCCGTGGCGCGGCCGCAGCGCGCTGGATGCGGTGGAACTGATGGACGTGGGCTGGAATTTCCGCCGCCAGCACCTCCGCCTGGCGCAGCGTTCCCACGATGTCATCACCAACGGCGGCGACCAGCCCAACGTGGTGCCGCCCGCCGCGTCGGTGTGGTATTACTTCCGCGAGGCCGATTACGACCACATCATGGACCTGTGGCGGATTGGCGACAACATGGCCAAGGCGGCGGCCCTCATGACCGATACCACCTTCACTTCGCGCCTGCTGGGCAGCGCCTGGCCGGGCCACTTCAACCGGCCCATTGCCGAAGACATGTACGAGAACATCAAGAAGGTGGGCCTGCCGCAGTGGTCGGAAGACGACCAGACTCTGGCCAAGGCGCTGCAAAAGGAGCTGAAGGTTCCGGTGAGAGGGCTCAACACCAAAGTGCCCGAGATGCGGCTCCGCGCCCGCCCGCCTCAGCCGATGGCGAGGATGGTGAAGGCTTCGGCAGTATGCCCACCGGCGGCGGGTCCGACGACATCGGCGACATTTCGTGGAACGTGCCGACCATTACGCTGCGCTACCCGTCCAACATTCCCGGCGGTCCCGGCCACAACTGGGCGGATGGCATCGCCATGGCCACCCCTATCGCGCACAAGGGCGTAATCGCCGGCGCCAAGGTGCAGGCCATGACCATGCTCGACATCCTGCTGCACCCCGAGCTGGTCGAGAAGGCCTGGGACTACTTCAAGAACGTGCAAACCAAGGATGTGAAGTACAAGAGCTTTCTGCGGCCTGACGACCGGCCGGCCACCTGGCTCAACCAGAAGATCATGGAGGAATACCGGCCGCGGATGAGGGCGCTGTACTACGATCCGTCGAAGTACGACACGTACCTGGAGCAACTCGGGATCAAGTACCCGACGGTGCGGTAGGACATGCTTTAGCTTGTCCTCCTTGACTTTGCATCGCAAAGTAGTCTACTCTTGCAAGCATGAAGAGCATCGTTCTGCTTGCCATGATCCTGCTGTCCGGGTGCAGCCGATCCAACAATCTGCTGCTGGGGCGCGTCGAAGCCGAGGTGGGCTCGCACACGGTGGTGGTGACGGACTGCTACCGGACCAGTGTCCCTCCGCCACAGAGGCTCCAAGACCCCGCCGGCCGGCCGGTCTACCGTTTCATGCCGTGCCGCGATGCCGACGTGCTGATTCGCGGCGACGAACTGCTGGTGAACGGGCAATCCTACGGGCGCATGAATCCGACGGACGCCGTGCTGGTGGATCACGGCGTGGTTTCGATTCATCGGCGTTGAATACGGTACAATCAGGGTGCCGTGAAGGATCCGCTGGTCGGGCCTCTGGCTGCCATTGCCTCGGGGATCCTGGTTTCCCGCTTCGTAACGTTCCAGCAATCCGAGCTTCTTCTGGCCATCGCCGCCTTTTTTGTGCTCGGCGTGGTGGCTCTGCATTGGAGCTCCCGCGTGCTGGCCGGGACCTGCTGCTGCCTGGGCCTCTTCTTCGCCGGGTCGCTCACCGCCTTGGCCCACGCACCCGGACCTCCGCCGGAGCTCGACGCCGAAGGCCGCGAAGTCGTGATCCTCGGCGGCTGCGTGGTGGAGCCTCCTGCCATTTCCGGGGAACGCGAACGCTTTCTGCTGGAACTGGAGCCGCATGCCCGCGCGCAGGTCACTCTCTACACCAAGGGCGACGAGCCGCTTCCACCACTGAGGTACGGCCAGAACATCGAGCTCGACGCGCGCGTTCGAAAGCCGCGCAACTACGGCAACCCCGGCGCTTTCGACTACGCCCGCTACCTGGCGCGCCAGGACATTTTCTGGACGGCGTCCGGCGCCGCCAGCACAGTCCGCATCCTCCCCGGCCGCTGCGGCTCGCGATTTCAAAAGGCCGTGATGGACCTTCGCGCCCTGATTCTGGCCCGCATCGAGCGCCTCTACCACGGCGACAATTACCGCAGCGGGATGATGCAGGCCCTCATGATCGGTCAGTCCTACCAGCTCGAGAGAGTCTGGACCCAGTACTACCGCTCGACCGGCACCTTCCATGCTCTGGTCATCTCCGGGACGCACGTCGCCATCCTGGCCGCCTTTTTCCTCTTCTTCCTGCGTGTCTGCTTCGTTCCCGAGAGCCTGGCGCTGCTGCTCACGGTTGTGGCTGCGTGGTTCTACGCCCTGCTGACGGGCTGGCTGGCGCCGTGCACGCGCGCTGCCGCGGGTCTGACGCTGGTGTTGATCGCCGGCTACTTCTACCGCGAGCGCAGGCCCCTCAACCTGCTGGCAGCGGTGGCGCTGGGCTTCCTGGTGTTCGACCCGGAGCAGATGTTCGACGCCAGCTTCCAGCTCACGTTCCTGGCCGTGGCCTTCCTGGGCGCCTTCGCCACGCCGCTGATCCGGGCCACCTCCGGCCCGCTGGCGCGCGGCCTCCGGGACCTTGGCGATACCGGCCGCGACATCTACTGCGCTCCGCGCATTGCCCAGTTCCGAATCGAGATGCGCCAGCTCGCCGAAACCGTGAGCCGCGTAGCGCATCTCCCGCCGCGCGTTGCCACGCCGGCGATCGCCGTGACCGGCCGGCTGCTGCTGTTCTTCTACGAAATCACGGTCATCTCCGCCGTCATTCAAGCCGGCCTGGCGCTGCCCATGGTGGTCTACTTCCACCGCGTCGGCCTATCGGGTCTCTCGGCCAATGCTTTCGTGGTTCCGCTGATGGGCCTGGCGGTGCCCATCGGATTCGTGGCCGTCTTCACCGGCTGGGTGTGGGTGGCGAAGATGGCGGGCGTGCTGCTGTGGCTCTCGCAAAAGGTGGTGTACTGGCACGCCGGCATCGAGCCCGACTGGCGCATTCCCACCCCGCCGGTGTGGCTGGGTGTGGCCTTCTCGGCCGCCCTGATTGCCGCCGCCATAGCGCGCGGCCGCTGGTGGCGCACCGCGATGGTGCTGGCGGTGGGTGTGTTCCTGGCGCTGCTGCTCTGGCATCCCTTCCCGCCCGACGTCCATCCCGGCCAACTGGAGATGACAGCCATCGATGTGGGCCAGGGCGACAGCATTCTTGTCGTCTTCCCCAACGGAAAACGCATGCTTGTCGATGGCGGCGGCATTCCCACCTTCGGCCACCAAACCAGGTCGCAGCTCGATATCGGCGAAGACGTGGTGGCGCCCTACCTATGGGACCGCGGCATCCGCAACCTGGATGTGGTGGTGCTCTCGCATGGCCATGAGGACCACATTGGGGGCCTCCCCGCGCTGGTTAGCGATTTTCACCCCAAGGAACTGTGGACCGGCGCCACCCCCGACAGCCCCACCTGGCAGACGCTGCAAAAGAAGGCCGCCGCCAACCGCATCACAATCGTGCCCATGCATTTTCCGCGCCGCTTCGCCCTCGGCGGCGCCGAAATCGAGGTGCTGGCCCCGCCCGCCGATTACGTCCCCACCGACAGCCCCAGTAACGACGACTCGCTGGTCCTGCGCGTGGGCTACGGGCGTAACGGGTTCCTGCTCACGGGAGACGCGGAACGTCCCATCGAGCGCGGCATGCTGGCGGAGGATGAAATCCGGCCCACCGACGTCCTCAAAGTGGCGCATCACGGCAGCCGGACTTCCTGCACCGAGGACTTCGTGAGCGCCGTCGAGCCGGTTTTCGCGGTGATCTCAGTGGGACTCGATAACAGCTACGGCCACCCCAACCGCGAAGTTGTCGAGCGTCTCCGCCAGCACCACGCCGTGGTTTACCGCACCGACCAGGACGGCCTCATCACCGTCCGCAGCGACGGCCATCGTCTCCACGTCGAAACTACTTCTCTGGCGGCAGAATCTTCAGGTTCCCCGGCAGCGCGAACAAGTCGTCCTTGAGGCCGCGGTTGATCACCACCGAGTCCGAATAAACCTCGAGGATCTTCTCTCCATTGCGCTCGCGCCGTGTGGCGCACGGCCACTGGACCCCGCCGCCCACATCGCGGTACTTCGAAAAAACCGTCACCTCCGTGTCGAAGTCCTTGTATTCCGGGTTGCGGCGTTTGAATGCTTGCCGCGTGGGCAGCTTGGTGAGCTGGTCGAAGTAGACCGTCACGGTGAGGTTGGCGGCGTCGGTGATGTCCACGATCTCCACCGGGCGGTTCTCGTACATATCCATTCCCTGCGAGTAGAAGGCCAGCCCCGGCTCATCCAACCTCTGCCGCAGAATGTAAAAGATGTTTCGCAGCGTGCTGTCCTTGTAGTTGGCGTAGCGCAGGCCGGCCAGCGGTTGGGCGCCGCGAAAGGTGATTGCCCACGCGCCGTTTTCCGTGAACAGCACGACGCTGTCTTCGTTCTTGCCTTGAGCGTCCCGCTCCCGTACGGCGATCTGGCCCGGGACCGGCGCCAAATAGCGCGTGTAGATCTTGACCACGGCCAAGCCGGAGAGCTGTTCGCGGTAAAACCCATAACCCCGCCCGCTCTCCACCCGGTCTTGCATGCGCAGAAATGCCTCGCCGCCGAGGGCCTGTAAAGCCGCGTCGACCACCCGCTTTCCGCGCTCGGCGGCGGTCTCCGCAGCGGCGGAAGCCAGCGTGCAGCATGCCAGCAGAATCGAAAATCTCCGGCTCATGGCCGTTTTTGGATCTCCTCGAGATGAATTCCGAAGTTCACCTTGAGATCGGTCACCGTCAGTTCGGCGTATTTCCGTCCGCCCTGCATGACCGTAATCTTGCGCGGCACCTTGACCCCGGCAACCTCCTGGAAGTCCGACCAGACCTCCTCCGCCGGAATCGGCGGTCCGCCGGCGCGCGCTATTTCGTACAGCACCCGCTGCGGCAGCCATGTTTCGGCATCGAATTCCAGCCGCGCGGTCTGTCCGGTGGTATCGGCGATCTGGATGGTGTTGTCGTTCAGCGCATTCACCATCCGCCCCTCGATGCGGTCGCTGATCAGCAACCGGAAGTACAGCCGGAACAGATCGCCCTGCACTTGTCTCAACTGCGGCCCGGCCAGCGGCCCCGAACCTTGCGGCGCGGCGATCCAGCCCGCCCTGCCATCGCAGAAAGCCGCCACCTTTCCGGAGGGCAGCGTAGTGTCCTGGCGGAGATAGGTGGGAGCGATCCAGCGGTCGGTTTCCCTTACCAGCAGGCCTCCGGCGGAGCCGGCGGAGGGTTCGACCTGGAATTCGAAGGACTGGACGTAGTCCTTCACCGCCGCCAGTGGGCCGGCGCCCCCGATGGCCTGCTGCGCGCGCGCCAGAAGCTGCTTGCCCTTCTCGAAGCTGGAGACGTCCCCTTTGGCCGCTTCCGGCTTCTCTTGCGGGATGGTCAGGTCGATGGTATTGACCGGTGCGCCCAGCGTGTCGAGCGGATGTCCGAAGTAATCCGGGTTTCCCACCGCCACGGTAGTGAAGGCAGCCGGATTCAAATGCTCCTTCGCCACACGCAGCACGTCGGCGCGCGTCACCGCCTCGAGCGCCTTCTGGTACTGCTCGATGAAATCCGGGGGGTATCCGTAATACTCGTACGTCAGCA
Source organism: Bryobacterales bacterium (assembly GCA_963768385.1). Lineage (GTDB taxonomy): Bacteria > Acidobacteriota > Terriglobia > Bryobacterales > Bryobacteraceae > Fen-178. The sequence goes on along the minus strand of CAVYHQ010000003.1, from coordinate 1,055,176 downwards.
CCCGTCCCAAGGTCTTCGCCCTGGTGTCGTACGCGAACACCAGGCTGTTGAGGGCCGTGTCTTTGGCCGCCCTGAGTTCTTCCTCCGCCACCTCCGACGTTCGTATGCGGTCCACCTCTTCCTGAATCGCCTTGAAAGTCTCGATGGTGGAGAGCGATTTGGTGCCGCCTGAGATCTTGAACAACCCGGGGTGGTCGTAGTCCGCGTCCCAGTCCGCACCGATGTTGTAGGCGTTCCCCATCTTCGTACGGACGCGCTCGACTAGGCGGCTGCGGAACCCCCCGCCCAGAATGTCGGCCATGATTACCAGCGCCGGATAGTCCTTGTCCCGGAACTCACCGCCCAGTTGGCCGAGGGAAAAGAAAGTTTGCGTGACGTCCTTCTTCACCGCCAGATAGGTGCCCGGCGCCGGCTGGTTGCCGACCCTGGGGAACTCCGGCACGGGCGGCTGCTGGACGGTCCAGTCCGAGAAGAGCTTCTCGATTCTGGCCTTCATATCGGCGGTATCGAAGTCGCCCCACACCCCCAGCATCATGTTCGCCGGGAAAAAGTACCGCTTGTAGAAGTCCTGCAGATCGCCGCGGGTGATGCGGTTCAGCGTGGTGTATTCCATCTGCCACCCGTACGGCGAGTCTTTGCCGTACACGATGCCGGCGAATTCGCGCTCCGCCACACCGTGCGCGTCGTCGTTACGGCGGGCGATACCGCTGCGCAATTGCGTCCTCGCCAGCGTGATCTTGTCCGGGCGGAACTCGGGAGCGGCGATCACGTCCTTGAAAACGCCCAGCACTTCATCGGTGTTCCCTTTCAACGCGGAGAACGAGACGCTGCCGGCGGTCTCGCCGATGTTGCTTTCCACGCTGGCCGCGATGTCTTCCAGTTGCTCGTCCAACTGCTCGCCGGTTTTCGTCCTGGTGCCGCCGGTGCGGATCACCATGCCGGTCATGGTGGCCAGTCCGATCTTCTCCGCGGGATCGAACAAGTTCCCCGTTCGCACCCGCGCCACGCCGTTGACGACCGGCAACTCGTGGTCCTCGAGCAGATAGAGCTTCATGCCGTTGGGCAGCGTGAAAGCGGCCACCTTGGGAATCTGGATGGGCCGCAGCGGCGGAAACTTGAGGTCCTTGTAGGAAGGAGCAGTGGCCGGCCGCGCCGCCGGCTGGCCCGCGGCTGAGGCCGCCGCGCCGGGTGCGGGCCTATGGGGCGCGGGCGAAGCGGGCGGTAATTGCGCGGCCGCCGAAGCGGCCGTTATGAGCAAGGTGACCAGCGTCTTTTTCATGGGCGCCCTCCCGGCGCGTTCCCCGGGGCGCCCACTGGGCCCGGCTGTGCGATATAGACCACCGTGCGGCTGGGCAAAACGAAGTACTGCCGGGCCACCCGCTGCACATCGTCGGCGGTCACCTGGTTGAGGTTGTCGATCGAAGTGAACAGTTTCCGCCAGTCGCCGAAGCTGGCATAATAGGTGGCCAGCATTCGGGCCAGCCCCGCGTTGTTGTCGAGGCGGCGAATCACCCCGGCGCGCGCTTTGGTTTTCACGCGCGCCAGCGTTTCCGCGTCCACCCTCCGCGCCTTGAAGCGGCCCAGGAGATCGTCCAGCGCTTTCAGGTCCTCGTCCACGGTGTGGCCTACCGAGGGCGCCAGCGAGAACACGAAGAGGTTGGGGTAGCGGCCGTCGGGGAACGTGGCCCTGGCCTGGGCCGCCAGCGCGATTTTCTTCTCCTGCACCAGTTCCTTGTACAGCAAGCCGGTCCGGCCGCTGGAAAGGATCAGGGAGATGACGTTGAAAACCGGGTCTTCTTTGCCGTACTGGTCGGGCCGCTTGTAGGCGATGGCCGCAATCGGCTGAGTGGGCGAGTTCACCACCGCGGTCTTGGGTCCCGGTTGGGGCGGCTCCTCGGTATGCAGCCGCGGCGGCAGCGGCCGCGCGGGCAGCGGACTGAAGTAACGCTCGGCCATGCGTTTCGCCTCCGCCGGGTTAACGTCTCCCACCATCGCCATGGTGATGTTGGCCGGGACGTAATACTTATCGAAGAACTCCTTGGCATCGGCGCGCCGCAGGCTGACGATGTCGCTGGGCCATCCACCCGTTGGATTGCGATAGGGGTGGGCCGCGAACGCGGTGGCCAGCAAGTCCTGGGTGAGCTTGCCCTGCGGGTCCGATTCGACGCGCATGCGGTGCTCTTCCAGCACCACGTCGCGCTCCTTGTAGAACTCGCGGAGCACCGGCCGGAGGAAGCGCTGCGACTCCATCAGAAACCAAAGCTCCATCCGGTTGGAAGGCAGGCTGTAGTGATACTCGGTGGAATCCAGCGCGGTGCCGGCGTTCACACCCGCGCCCCCGTTGACTTCGATGATGCGGAGATACTCGTTCGGCACCACGTAGGCTTCCGCGCTGTCGATGGCCATCCTCACCTGCGCCTGGAGCACACCGATCCTGGTTGCGTCGGCTTTGGGCCCCTTGTTGCGCTCGGCCTCCAGGCGGTCGTATACCTCCTCGACGGCATCCAGGGCTTTCTTCTCGCTCGGCCAGTCACGGGTCCCGATGGTTTCCGTGCCCTTGAAGGCCATGTGCTCGAACATGTGGGCGATGCCCGTTTCACCGGAGGGATCGTCCACCGACCCGGCGTTCACATACGTGTGGAATGAGACCACCGGAGCCTCGTGCCGCTCGGCGACGATGAAGTGCAGTCCGTTGGAAAGTGTGAACTCGGTGACTTTCTTTTCAAATTCCTTGAGGTCCTGCGACGGCAGACAGATTACCGCCGTCAACAGGATGGTGCAGAGACGTAGTGCTCTCACGATGGTCGCCGCTCCTGGGCTTCTTTGAGGATACCAAGGGTGGGGCATGCTTTAGCTTGCCCGGCGGAGCCGAACTACTTCCCGGAAGTATACCTGGTGTACAGCGCCGCAATCCCCGCCGTTTCCACATTCCCCGGATGCACGATCACCCGATATCGATACCGCAGCGACTTGCCCGGTTCCACCGTCTGCGCCCCGTTCTGCGACTTGTCGTTGGTGAAGGCCGACAGGCCAAACGGGTTGGCGGCGAATAAGCCGTATCCGCGCGCGTGCCAGCGGACGGGATGACGCGGGTTCTCCGGGTGGTCGAGGATCGCCACCCCGACCTTTTCGTCGCCGATGGTTCCCGAGTAATCGCACCAGTTGGAGGGCTTGCCCCAAAGCTGCTTCTCGCCGGCCAGTCCATCGGCATTCACAATCTTCCCTGTGCCGTCCTGCTCATCCAGCACGGGGCGCATCCGGATACCAAATGCGCCATCCTTGCTGTCTCCCCACGCCACCGTCTGGACGGAAGTCAGCGTGATGTTGACGTTGATGATGCGCAGCTTCGGGTCCGCATGGAAGGTCATAACCCGATCTTCGGTGAGTAGCACGTTCCCTTGGCGGTCGGTCCAGTCGAAGGTGGCCGCCAGCGATCCCTGGTCCTTGCCGCTCTTCACCGGGCCCACTTTCTTCAACACCATCTTGCCGCGCTTGGGAGGCTCGGTGTAGCTGGCCTCATTGTTCCAGAAGTTGACGCCATTGACGCTCTCGTGCGCGAACCACATGCCGCGCTGGTGGGGGTGGTCCTTCGGCCCCTTCTCTTCTTCGGCCACTTTTTCCATGGGCCACGCGCGAGTTACGTAAGTGCCGGTGGCGGCACGCACCGGCCAGAGATACGGTTTAGTGACTTCATCGCCGGTCATGTAGAAAGTGCTGTAAGGCTTGCCGCCGATCTCGATTTCGATCTTGCCGGCGCCGGGCGTAATCTTGACTTGCGCGGCGGCGGAGAGGGCCAGCCAGGCAGCGGAGCAAAGGACCGGCAATCCATGTTTCATGTTGTTCACACCTTCTCGGGAACGATATAGGGTTTGCGGTAGACCCGCGTCGCCAGCTTGTTGGCTTCCGGATCGTTGACGCAAGTCAATGTCTGGGGATCGAAATGGATGGTGCGGCCCAGCCGGTAGGAGATGTTGGCCAGGTGGACCAGAACGGTGGAGGCCGCGCCTTCCTCGATTTCGCAGTTCAGTATTTCGCGCTTGTGGGCGCGCACGGCGTCCAGGAAGTTCTGGAAGTGCGTGTCATTCTTGGTCGCCGTCGGACCGGGTTTCTGCTCTTTGCCGATAAAGCTGAAGTACTTGTTGTAGTTGTCGATCACCAGGTAGCCGTTGGAGCCGTAGTAGAGGTTGCCGACGATGTTGCCGCCGCCAGGAGCGGAACTGGGGTATTCGCGGTTGGTGATCCAGTGGCGGACTTCGAACTCCAGCATCTTGGTCTTGCCGTCCTCGTTGAACTCGAAGGAGGCGTTCAGGGTGTTGGGCGTCTCCTGGTCGTCGTCGAACATGAAGTGCCCGCCGATGGCGCTGGCCTTGATCGGAAACTTGACTCCCAGGCCCCAGCGCGCTTTGTCCATCTCGTGAATGCCCTGGTTGCCGATATCGCCGTTGCCGGTATCCCAGAACCAGTGCCAGTTATAGTGAAACCGGTTTTTCGTAAACGGGCGCTTCGGCGCCGGTCCGGTCCAAAGGTCGTAATCCACGCCCTCGGGGACGTCGGATACCGGCGTGCGTCCAATGGTGTTGCGGGTCTTGTAGCACAGCCCACGAGCCATGTAAACGTCGCCGATCAGTCCCTCGCGCAGCTTCTGCACGCCTTCCTGCAAGGCCGTCGACGACCGGCTCTGGCTGCCCTGCTGCACCATGCGGTCGTACTTGCGCGCGGCAGCCACAATCTGCTTGGCTTCGAAGATGTTATGAGTGCAGGGCTTCTCCACATACACATCCTTGCCCGCCTGGCAGGCCCAGATGGTCTGCAAAGCATGCCAATGGTTGGGCGTGGCGATGGAGATGGCGTCGATGGACTTGTCGTCGAGGATCTTGCGCATATCCTGAAAGCCCTGCGGCGCCTTTTTCCCGCTGGATTCCACGCGCTTCACGAAATTGGCCATGTGCGACTGGTTGACATCCGAAATGGCCGCCAGCTCCACGTTGGGCAGGGTCGTCCATTCCCGGAGGTGGCTGCCTCCGCGACCTCCGCACCCCACAATGGCGATGCGCACAGTGTCGTTGGCACTGGCCAGCACGCGCCTTCCGGCAGTCATCGCCGCCGCGGCGCCCATAAGAAAGTATCTTCGATCCATGGATCTCCTTGCGAACCTCACTCGGATGGCGGGGCCGTAGGGGCTAAGGTTACCCGCGGCTATCTTATGGTTTGAATCGGCAACGGCGCCTTCCAAAGGTCCTCGGGGTTTTCTTCGGTGGCCTTCCTGGCGGCGCCGAGTGCATTGCCTTCGAGCACGATGCTCTTCAATTCGCCCGGAGCCACCGCCAGAAACGTGCCCGTGCCCGCAAAAGCCCTGCTCGCCCGCACCGTGGCGCCCGGGCAGCGGTCCAGCCGCACGACGGGACTGCCCGCCACTGGCGTGCGCGTGGACACCTGGTCCAGCTCCAGATCCTTGGAATCCCGCACCAGAAAAGCCGGCCCCACTTCGGGGTTCACCTGCACGTTGTGCAATTCCATGGCCAGCGTGTTGTAGGCCCGCATTCCGACTTTCCCGGTCGCGATCACGTTGCTGATCTGCAACCCCGTAACCGGCATCTCCGGCAGGCCTTCGATGTTGATGACGAGCGGCGAGTGGTTGATCGTCATGTTGCTGATGGCGATGTTGCGGAATACCGGCGTCCGCTGCGAAACCGGTTCTTCGGGGCCTCTGGTGTAATAGTTGGTGACATTGATGGCTTCGGCGACGGAGTCCATGGTCCAATGATCGAACCTGACGTTCTCGATCACGCCTCCGCGCCCGCGCGTGCTCTTGATGCGCACTCCCTTTTCGGTGCCCTGGCAGACGATGTTGCTGGCCACGATGTTGTGGAAGCCGCCGGAGGTCTCGCTGCCCAGGACCACCGCCCCGTGTCCGTGGTGCACCGTGCAATTAGTGATGGCAACATTGGCGGTGGGACGGTTGACGCGCAGCCCGTCGGCGTCCTTTCCCGATTTCAGGCAGATGGCGTCATCGCCCGTGTCCAGGTAGCAATTGGAAATCAGGACATCCTGGCTGGAATCGATATCCATGCCATCGGTGTTCGCCCCGGGAAACGTCTCGATGGTGACGTCGCGAATGACGACGTTCTGCGAATACAGAATGTGGATGACCCACATCGATGATCCCACGATGTGGATTCCCTCGATGAGAATATTCTTGCTCTCCATGGTGCGAATGAACGAGGGCCGGAGGGCCGGCGCGGCTTTTTGGAATTCCTCCGGCGCGACCGGCTGCTTCAAGTCCAGCGCCTTCAAGATGCCCGTCCAGATGGTCCGCGCCGCCGCCGCGTCCGGCTGGCGCACGAGGTTGAGCCATTGGGCGTTGTCGGTGGTGATGGTTCCGCGGCCTCGAATGGTGACATTTTCCAGGTCGTGCCCGCCGATGAGGGGCACTGGCGTGAGGCACTCGGTGCCCTCGAACCTCCCCTTGGTGTACGTAAGGCCGTCGCGGGAGGCCTCGAACCGCAGCACCGCCCCGGCGTCGATTTCCAACACCAGGTTGCTCACCAGCTCGATGGGCCCGGTGACATACTTCCCGGCGGGAACGAACACGGTCCCCCCGCCCGCGGCCTTAGCTGCCTGGATGGCGGAGCGGATGGCTGCCGTGGCGCTGGCCGAACCGTCATTGCGCGCGCCGTAATCCAGAATGTTGAACAAAGGGCCGGCGCCCCACGCGTTCGCGCCGGCCAGAAGAAAGAGCGCCGGCAGAAGCCGGCTTCGAGAGATCGAATTCATGAGACCTCCGGTTGCCGCATCCCAGCGACACTGTAGCATACGGCAGGCAGGGCTGATCGCTCTTGGGGACCCTCGGGCGGTGATGTCGCCGACATGATCATCGCGCGGGATTTCTGGGCAGGATCTCCAGGCAGCCTTGACTTGGCGGTTGAAATATGTTCTAAGGATGTCATTGACGCGTGACAGAGACTGGAGGAAAACAGAGCGGTCGGACACCAGAATCATGGCGGCCTCAATCTCCAGCACGGTCTCTTGGCGCGGCGGGTTGGCGACGCACTCGGCCGAAAGGATTTGACTCTCCCTCTTGTCACTCTTCTAGTGGATCTCGTCCCACCGTCGTCTGCCACAGGAACGGAATGGGTCATGAGGATGCATCCGCAGTTCGCTGATGCTCTGAAGCAAGCTGGTTGGGTATAGCCGTGCCGTAGCGTTACCATTTCACAAGCAGTTCTTGCTGAAGCGCACTGGCAACAGTGGCTGCTCAGAGGAAACGCATGCTGACCAGAACCCTGGTGGGTGTGGATTCTTGCTGTGACGTCCTCTCCAGGTCACCGGCCGTAACACTCCCAACTCGGGCACAATTCACGGCCGAACGGCCCAATCCGCGGTCCGCAGATCCTCAACTTCGTGGAAGTGCCGGTCTCGGGTGACGAGGACCATCCCGTGACGTTTGGCCGCGGCGGCAATCCAGAGGTCGTTCTCGGGAAGCGGCCGCCCCTTCTCCTTCATGCGTTGCTTCAGACGTCCGTATTCGCGAGCAACGCCGAGATCGCATGAGACGATGGCTCTGCCAGCCGCGAATCGCTCCACCTTTGCCGTGTTCTCAGACGGGCGGCCCGATTTCGCAGCTCCGAAGAATAACTCGCCGAGTGCCACCGCCGGAATGAATACTTCGGGCGCCCGGTCCAGATTAGACAACACGGCGTCATCCCCGTCCAGCAGGGCAACGACAATGTTGGTATCTAGCAAGAACCTACCACTCGCCGGCGTCAACCTGCTCGCACTCCTCTTCAATCGCTTGAATCATCTGCCGGGCGGAAACGGAGTCGAGAGACGATGAGAATTGGCGTAACCGTGCGCCTTTCTCGCCCGCCGGCGCCGGAGCGGAGAGAGAAGAGACGAACCGGAGCACCTGCTCCTGCATGTCCGGGGGTAGCTTCTCGACTTGCTTCGCAATCTCCTGTCTGAAGTCCATCTGCCTGGTCCCTCTACCATTCAGGATACACTTCCGCTCAGCGGGATGCGCGCAGCAGCACCAGCCAAGGCTCCGCCGAGGGCTTCCGGATGACGGTGCCAGCCTTGCCTGAGACGGGCGCTTCCAGAGGCCGGGTGGCGCCCGTGCGTGGGTCGAACCACAACCCCGTGTAGCTATTCTGTGGAAGCGCATCGAGCAGCGTGATGGAGGGACCGGCCAGCGAGTAGAACAGCACCGACTGGCTGCGATCGTCGGCCAGGCACCAGGTTTGCTCCGGATCGGCCGCCGCGCCGTCCCGCGGCTGCATGTTCATGAGGGTGGTGGCAAGCTGCTTCCGGACGAAACCATCGAGCGTAGTCCGGTCCACCGATCTCCCCTGTCCCTGCCCGGCGGAAGGATTGCGCATCAGCGCCTGCGCCCCGCCGGCCATAAGGACGGGGATGGGACCCGCTCCGCCATGCCACGCCACGATGGCCTTGTCCGGATAACGGTCGTGATACTCGCGAACCTGGCGGTAGACCTGGAGCGGCGTGGTATCCGGAGGAGTATCGTCCGGCCTTCCGAAATCCTGGCCAATCATTTCCCGGAACGCCAGGTTCCTCCCGCCGGGCGGCGCCCACAGCGATCCGTCCGGGCGGTATTGCCAGTAGCGCATGTCAATCACCGCTACCTGGCGCGCGCGTACCGGGTCGGCCAGCGTGGCATCCGTGATGTCTTTGCTGGTGGCCATCAGGATGCGCACGGAGCGGCCGGTTTTCCTCTCCCATTCCGCCACCGTGTCCTGGAAGAACTCCTGGAACGAAAGCGGCCCGGCGAATTGAAATCCGAGACAGAAGAACAGATTCCGCGCTCCGGACAGTTCGTCCAACTCGTGCAGGATCAACGCGCGGTGCAACGCGCGGCGAACCGGGTGGCTGACGTCATAAACCTGGTTGGCCACGTGAATGTGATTGCCCGGCTCGATGGGGGGCGGTTCCGGCAACCCGGTATCGTTGATATTGTTGGCCGGCCGCCAGGGGTAGTCGACCCAGTGCGGAGGGATTTCCAACACGTTATGGGTGTTGTACAAGTTGTGATACAGCACCAGTCCGTTCTCGTCGCAGAGCCGGGCAAACTCGCGGATGCGCTCGAAATACCAGGGGTTGAAACGCGCCAGGTCAAATCGGCTGAGCCCGTCCGCCGCGGTCCCCGTTCCACTGCGGTCCCAAGGCATTTCGTAGAATGGCGCCCACACATTCCCGTCGGCCCGCGAAACCGGGGAGTGTTCGTCGCGCCGGCGGTCGTACCACAGCCCGGGAATAGATTGGAAAAAAGGTGTGCCCTGCGCCGCCATAAGGGCGGCCAGCGCGGGCAGATCTTCGGTGAGCCCCGGGCCGGTCCTGCCGGGCACAAAGCGCGTGAGGGACACACCCGCATCGAGCGCCGCCGCGGGCGCTGCCTGACCCCTCCACCAGCCAGCGTTCACCGCTCCGCCCCAAAGCACTTTCCCATTGGCCACGAACCGGCCGTTGACGATTTCAACGGGAGAGCGGGATGCGGCGGGCGCGGGAGCGGTGCGCCGCATCGAAGTGCTTTCAGAGCCGTGAACGTCAAAGAGCGGTCGCCGACCCACCTTGCCTCCCGTCCGCTTCGCCAACTGGGTTTCGTAGAGCGGCTCGGGAGAACGGTTCACGAAATTCTCCGCGCCCTCCGGCCCGCGCACCTCGATATCCCTGGCATCGCAGTTCCAGACCACCGAGTTGGCGGCCGTCCACGCGCCGCCTTGCGAGCGCGAGTTGTCAAATGTAAGCCGGATGCCCGAGCCTTCGATGCGCACGCGCTCGTACAGAACGCCCGAGGCCCAGCTTTCAAACGACCCGCTGGGGCCGAGCGCTCCGGCAGCCGTCGAATCCAGAAACACGTTGGGACCGCCCGCCAGCAACCCGACGGCGAAATCGTTCATGCCCTGTTCGCTCAAGCACCGGCGCACCAGCACCTGCTGACCCTCCACCAGAAAGCTCTGGCGCCGGTATCCGCCCGGTTCCGAGACCGGCTGCTGGCTGCGGCAGGCTTCAATGGTGATGCGCCGCGCCCGCGGTCCCACCCGAATGGCGGAGCCGGCGAAGTGCCGGGCCACGATGCCGCGCGCCCACGCGTCTTCCACACGATCGAGCACCACCGCATTCCACGAATGCTGTTCATCGAAGGGATTGGCGGCGCTAAACTCGCTCTCCAAGGCGAGGTTTTCGATGCCTACGCGGGCCACCGGCAAGCCGGATTCGACCCGTGCCACGGTGCCGCCGCCGTAGCGGCGTTCGAGGGCGGTGGTGACGGGAGCGTCCAGCGTCACCTGCCGGCGCACGGGATCGACCGCGGCCACGGTGCGGTCCCAGACCAGGTTGCACGACCCCGGAGCCCAATCCAGCCTCAGGTTGGCGTACGCGCCTGGGAACCCAGTCGCCCGGAGAGCCGCGATCCATGCCGCCGTGCTGGGACGGGTGATCACGATACGGTCGCCGGGCCGCAGCCCGGCGGCGCTCTCGAGGGTCAGCGCCATGCCGCCGGCGGGCACCGTCTCACCCGTCACGCCTGCCGGGGGGCCGGTGACCGCGTCCGCCACCCCGCCGATCTCGGTCAGGGTGCGGCGTCCCTTGCCGGAGGCCACAATGGTCGCGTTCCCGCTGCCGCGCAGCACCACTCCGCTGGCCCGCATTTCGAGCCGTCCCGCCACGCGATACCGCCCGGGCCGCAACAACACCGCGCCCCGAAAACCGTTCTCCCGCGGCCGGAGCGCCGATACGTGATCGATCGCCTGCTGCAAGAGTTCGGTATCGTCCCCTCCGGTGGGCCGGACCGACATCGCGGCCGGTACCATCGGAGGGGCGGCGCCTCCGCCTGCATAGCCCGCATACGAGAAATCGATCTGTGGCTGCGCACCAGCGGCGGCAGCCAGGCAAAAGAAGAGCGCCAATGCAAAGATACGGGCCCACTTTTGGCTTCTCATAGAATCTTCGACTCAGCTCCTATAGTGCCGCATTACCAGACGAGACGGGCGCCCATCCAGGCGGCCAGAGTCGGCCGGAATGAAAAAGAGATTAAAAGGGCCGCACAGCGCGGGCGATCGGATGTATAATCGATGACCATCAGGGAAGCAAAACGAGGAAGAGAAAGGAGTCGGCAATGCGGTCCCTTATGCGTACATTATCAGCCATTCTCGTGGTGTCCACACTGTTAGGAATCATGTGGGCGCAGACAGCCAGCACTGGCACAGTGCTCGGGCTCGTTACCGATCCCACGGGCGCCGTCGTGCCCGGGGCAACCGTCGAACTGGAGGACGCCGCAACCAAGGCCGTGCGCTCGGTGACGACGAATGTGGCGGGGCGCTACGTGTTTGTCGCCCTGCCGCCGGGGACTTACTCGATCCGTACCACCGCGCGCGGATTTCGACAGGCGGAAGTGCCGTCGGTGGTGGTTGAAGTTACTAAGTCATATACCATCAACCTGGAACTGGCGATTGGTGAGTCGCGTCAGACCATCGAAGTGACAACCACGCCAGGCGCGGAACTGCAAACCCTGGATTCGACGGTCGGTTCCACCATGGGCGGCGACAACTTGATGTCGCTTCCCTCAATACTGCGCAACGTGACGGGCCTGCTCACGCTGCAAGCGGCGTCGATGCCCCAACAAGGCGCGAGCCAGAGCAGCTATTACGGCGGCCAGGTGGCGGGCGCGAAGAGCGACCAGAACTCGATTATGCTCGACGGCGGCAACGTCACCAGCTCTGTTTCCGGGAACTCGGATTACTACACCAATTACTACGGCGGGCCGGAAGCCCCGATCCCCACCCCCGTCGAGAGCATCCAGGAATTCCGCGTGTCGACCACCAATCAAACCGCCAGCTTCACCGGGTCTTCCGGAAGCGAGACGGTGCTGGTCACCAGGCGCGGCGGCAACCAGTTTCACGGCTCGGCGTACGAGTTCCTTCAGAACTCCGACCTGAATGCCAACAGTTGGACTCTGAATCGCATCCCGCAGGCGCGGCCGTTAAGCCGGGATAACCGTTTCGGAGGCACGCTGGGCGGCTCCATTCCGGGCCTGCCGGAGAAGGCCAAGACGTTCTTCTTCATTAATTACGAGGGCCGGCGCGAGTTGAATTCGGCCACCGTTAACCGGATTGTGCCAACCGACACCATGAAACAGGGCATCCTGCGCTTCCGCGATGCTGCGGGCAACATTATCTCGTACAACCTGGCAACCTCTATGCAGTGCGGCACCAGTGGCAATACCGTTTGCGATCCGCGCCAAAAGGGGCTGAACCCGCTGATCAGCCAGATGTGGAGCAAGTACGAGCCGGAAGGCAACAACTCGAGCCTCGGGGATGGGCTCAACACCACCGGCTTCACGGGACCGGTCGGGTTGCCCGTGTCGAGCAACTTCGGCGTGATTCGGCTGGACCACGCCTTCGGATCCAATTGGCAATTCACCGCCAGCTATCGTCACTACGTCGAGATGGCGGCGGTGGGCAACCGCCAGGTGGACATCGGCGGTGACTTGCCCGGAGACACCAAGGGTCAGATTGCGACCACTTCCAGCATCCCGCGCCAGCCGCGGTATTTCGTGGCGGGACTCACGGGGATGGTCACGCCCAGCCTCACCAGCGAAACCAGCGTCAGTTACCTGCGCGATTGGTGGTACTGGAAGACAGCCGGTTCCTTCCCGCAGGTTGCCGGGACCGTGGGATCCATGATGGTGGGCGGTGACAACGATAATGAGCTTCAGCCGATCACGTATCGCACCGGCACCGTGCGCCAGCGGGCCTGGAACAGCCATAGCCCGGGTGTCCGGGAGAATCTGTCCTGGCAGAAAGGCACCCATCTGCTCCGCTTTGGCGCCACCTACGATCACACCAGGGTCGTCTTCTGGCGGGACGACGGGCAGGGTTCTTTGACCGTGCCGGAATACAACATCAGCGTCACGTCGGGGCTCAATATTCCGAGCACCTACCGCCCGCCCACGTGCGCCGGAACCCTCACCACCAATTGCCTGCCTTCCAACCAGGCCAGCACCTGGAACACTGAATACGCTGAAGTGCTCGGCATGGTGGATCAGGCCGTTCTGCTGGGCACGCGCGGGAGCGATCTGTCCGCCAACCCCCCGGGCACGGTCCTCTCGACCGATGTGAATTGGGGCATTTACAGTTTCTACGCAACCGATTCCTGGCACATCCTACCCACACTGACCGTCAACTACGGCTTGAACTGGGGCATCGACGTGCCGGCCCAGGAAGCCACCGGTAAGCAGATCATCGCGGTGCTGGCGTCGAGCGGCCAGGTTCTGGATCCGGTCGCTTACCTGCAACAGCGGCAACAGGCGGCGCTCAGTGGCCAGGTTTATAATCCCCTGATCGGAATGGACCCCATCAATTCCGTCCATCGCCAGTATCCTTACAACATCGTCTATAAGGACTTTGCCCCCCGCATCGCCGTCGCGTGGAATCCGAAGATCGACGGTGGCGTATGGGGATGGCTGTTCGGCAATGGCAAGACCGTTTTTCGCGGCGGCTATGCGCGTCTGTATGATCGTTTGAATGGCGTGCAGAAAGTAATCAATCCCTTGCAAGCCCTGGGCTTCGGGCAGACGCTGACGTGCCTGGGCCCCTCCACTACGGGCCAGTGCCTGGGATCTTCCGGTGTCAATCCGGCCACTGCGTTTCGCGTCGGCATCGATGGCGCCGCCATCCCCATCCCGCCGTTGACGGCAACCGCTTCGGTTCCGATGATTCCGGGTAACAGCACCGTACCGAGCGCCAATCAGCCCTTTTCGACGGAAACCTACAACATCAGCCCCAGCTACGAGCCATCGCCGAATAACTCGTGGAACTTCACGATTCAACGTGAAATGCGCGGCAATTCGGTGCTGGAGATTGGCTACATACGCCGCAGCGCGTCTCAACTTTACGCGCCCGCGGATTTGAACCAGGTGCCTTTTTTCATGACAGCCGGCGGGCAGACGTTTGCGCAAGCCTTCGACGCCGTCGCGGCGCAACTGCGCGCGGGCAGCGCTGTGACCGCGCAGCCGTTCTTTGAATCGGTGCTGGCCGGCAGCTCGTTGTGCAAGGCCCCCAACACCAGTTGCACGGCGGGCGTGGTTGCCTCTTACAGCTCCAACTTCCTTTCGCAGCAGGTTCGCACTCTGTGGAATGGGATTCAGCCTTCCTTCGCCATGGGCCCCGGGACCGCCGCGGCCACCCAGATGACTACGTTCTTCGTCTACACCAACCGGGGCTGGTCCAATTACAACTCGGGCTTCATCACGTATCGCACCCGCAACTGGAAGGGCCTGTCGATGGATGCCAATTTCACCTATGCGCATTCGCTCGACGCCTCCGGTTTAAACCAGGACCAGGACACCGCGGGAACGAACGCCTTCAACCTGAACTACGACTATGGCACTTCGATTTTCGACCGGAAGTACGTATTCAACCTGCTCGGCTCCTACCAACTGCCTTTTGGCCATAGCGGGAACAAGGTGCTCGACGGAATCGCAGGCGGCTGGTCCATATCGCCGATCTTCAGCGCTTATAGCGGGCTGCCTCTCAAAGTCACGGACGGCTCAAGCCAGGAGTTCGGCCAGGGGACCAGCAGCAGCGCGGGCGCCATCCCGCTGGTGAAGGTCACCCCGGGTAATAGCTTGCATTCCGGCGTCGCCGGCAATACCACGACTCAGGTGGGCGTGTCCGGCAATCCGGCCACGGGCGGCACCGGGCTGAATCTCTTCGCGGATCCCAACGCTATTTACAGCTCCTTCCGTCCGATCCAGGTCAGCGTGGACACCACGGCCATGGCCGGCATATTGCGCGGCATGGCGCACTGGAACCTGGACCTGAGTGTCGCGCGTAAGTTCAAGCTTACGGAACGCCTTTCGACCAGGTTCTCCGCCCAGTTCTTCAACCTCTTCAACCACGTGATGTTTGGCGATCCAGGCGTGAGCCTGCAATCGCCGACTACCTTTGGCGTGATCACCGGCCAGTTGAACTCGCCGCGCGCCATCAGCCTGGGTCTGCATCTCGATTTCTGACGGCGCGAGCGGAAGATCGCTTTGCCCGCAGTCGGCTTGCCGGTCCGAGGCAGAGCCTCGCTAGAATAGTGCAGGGTAGCTTATGAAAAACAGACTTTACCTGAAGAGGCTGGTTCTCGTTGTCGCGGCCGCGTCCGCGGCGGTCGCTTTCCAGGCGAACAAAGATTCGGATGTGGCGCGCTGGAAGCAAGAGGCCGCCAGGGTCACCATCATCCGGGACGATTGGGGCATCGCGCACGTCTACGGAAAGACCGACGCCGACGCGGTCTTCGGCATGGAGTACACGCAGGCCGAGGACGACTTCAATCGCGTCGAGACGAACTACGTTACCTCGCTGGGACGCCTGGCGGAGGCCGAGGGAGAGTCGAGAATCTACCAGGACCTGCGGATGAAGCTCTTCATCGACCCCGCGGATTTGAAGAAGGACTATGCGGCCAGCCCGGCATGGCTGCAGAAGCTCATGGATGCTTTTGCCGACGGCCTCAATTACTACCTCTACAAGCACCCCGAAGTGAAACCGCGGGTCATCCGGCGATTCGAGCCGTGGATGGCGCTTTCCTTGACCGAGGGAAGCGTTCCCCTCGGCGGCGACATCGACACGGTCAACCTCAACCAGCTTGAGGCGTTCTACGGCAAAGCTCCGGCGGGCCAGGGGCCTGCAGCGGAGGAGTACGCGCCGGAGCCGGCGGGATCCAACGGCGCTGCCGTCGCGCCCTCCAACACGGCTGCCCATCACGCGCTGCTGCTGATCAATCCGCACACCTCGTTCTACTTCCGGTCGGAGCTGCAGATGGCCAGCGACGAGGGTCTGAATGCCTACGGCGCGGTGACGTGGGGCCAGTTCTTCATCTACCAGGGCTTTAACGACCGCGCCGGGTGGATGCACACCTCGAGCGGCGTGGATGCCGTGGACGAGTATCTGGAAACCGTGGTGAAGAAGGGCGACCGCTTCTTCTACAAGTACGGGAGCGAAGAGCGCCCGGTGTTGGCGGCGGAGATCACCGTGCCATACCAGACCGCCGGCGGGATGGCGGAAAAAAAATTCATGGCCTACCGCACCCATCACGGGCCCATCGTGCGGGAGCTGAACGGCAAGTGGGTGGCTATCCGCTTGATGCACGAGCCGGTGAAGGCGCTGACGCAATCCTACACGCGCACCAAAGCGCGGAACTACCAGGCGTACCGGCAGACCATGGAACTGAAAGCCAACTCGTCGAACAATACGATCTTCGCGGATGCCGATGGGGACATCGCCTACTTTCACGGCAACTTCATTCCCCGGCGCGATACCAGCATCGATTGGACCAAGCCAGTGGATGGCAGCAATCCGGCGACGGAGTGGCAGGGACTGCTTTCGGTTGACGAGACGCCGCACCTGCTGAATCCCAAGAGCGGCTGGCTCTACAACACCAACAACTGGCCCTGGTCGGCGGCGGGGCCGAGCAGCCCGAAGAAGGAAGACTATCCGCCTTATGTCGAGACCGGCGGCGAATCGGCGCGCGGGCTGCACGCCATCCGGGTTCTCGAGAACCAGAAGGATTTCACACTCGACTCGCTGGTGGCGGCGGCGTTCGACAGCTACCTCACGTGGTTTCAGAAGCCCATCCCGGCGCTGATTGACGCGTGGAACGACATGCCCGCCTCCAATCCGTTGAAGGCGAAAACCGCCGAGCAGATCGCCATGCTGCGCAAATGGGACCTGCGCTGGGGAGTGAACTCAATACCCACGTCGCTGGCGGTGTTCTGGGGCGAGGAGGTACGGCGAGTGGGCGGCAGCGGGCGGAGAGGCGGCGCCGCCACGGGCGACAACATCGCCCAGATGCCGGCGGAGGAAATGCTGCAAGCGCTCGCGGCAGCGTCGGACAGGCTGGCGACCGATTTCGGAACCTGGAAGACGCCGTGGGGCGACGTCAACCGGTTCCAGCGCCTGAACGACGATATCGCGCCGCGGTTCGACGATGCGGGGCCGAGCATTCCAGTGGGCTTCACATCCGCGCAGTGGGGCTCGCTGGCGTCATTCGCGGCGCGCGCCTACCCAGGAACGAAGAAGTGGTATGGCACCAGCGGGAACAGCTTCGTGGCGGTGGTGGAGTTCGGCAACACCGTGCGAGCCAAGGCGGTGACGGCCGGCGGAGAAAGCGGCAATCCGGTGTCCCCGCACTTCAACGATGAAGCCAGGCGGTACGCCACCGGCGACTTGCGAGAGGTTTATTTCTACCGCTCGCAACTCAAGGGGCACACCGAGCGGGAGTACCACCCCGGAGAATGAGGGTGCCGACGCACCCTCGCACCTCAAGTACGGTATCAGTACCGGCGGTACTGTTGCTTTCGCCACAGCACAAGCATAATCAACTCGTTCCTGAAAAAAACGAGACGAGATTATGGCTTGCGGCAACCCTTGGAACCAAGAAAGCAAAGCACCTGAAAGCATAGCTGGGGAACGGCGCTTCGACCGGCGCTACCCGATCCTGCTGGACTTGCGGTGGAAACTGATCCACCGGAAACGGGTTCTGGATGCGGGCGCGGGCAGCACCCTCGATCTCTCGGGCGGCGGCATCCGGTTTGAGTGTGGTCGGACATTGCCCAAGGGATTTAACGTAGAGCTAGCCATTTCCTGGCCGGTGCTTCTGCGCGACCTAGCCCCCATGCAACTCGTGGTGCAGGGCCGGATTGTGCGGTCGGAGGGCCGCCGAACCGCCATCCGGATGATTCAGCACGAGTTCCGGACCGTGGGAATACCCGCCAACCTTGCCAGTGCGCGCTCCAATGGGGCCCGTCCCCACACGTCTTTCCTGGCCAGCGTCCACCGGGCGGCCAGTCTCGCAAAGATCCAGTAGGGTCCGCCCCACAAGTTACCGCGTCCGCCTGACCCCGTCTGCTTCCATCGGGGCGGCCGCTGGGCCGGGCGCGCCCACGGGACCCGGGACGCCCGCGGGACTTGGGGTCTCCGGGGTCGCCGGCTTGCGAGGCGGCCGGCGGTCCAGGTGGTTGGCGATGAACTCCTCGCGCGCCTTGTGCTGACGCGGCGTCCCCGGCTTGCCTTCCAGCCCGGCCCACTCCTCCGCGGTGATCTCCTGAATCGCGGGCAGATATTTCTGGTAGTAGTTCCGCAGCCGCTCCTGTACCGGCTTGAGGGCTGAATGGTACAGCAGAAACAGCACCTCGTCCGGCGCCGCCGGGGAGACGATGTGGTACACCTGCGAGGCCTTTTTGATGCGCGCCGAACGAAGCGCCGTCTCCAGCTTTCGGGCGCGAGCTTCCAGCTTCTGCCACTGATCCACCTGCGTCTTGGGCATATCGGTGGCGGCGATCAGAGCCTGCTTTTCCTTGGGCGTAAGCCTCTCGGTGAGGGCCCACAGGAACGGTCCGAAACGCGCCGTGCGCGAACGCGCATCGTCGGGCAGCAGGCGGCTGATCCTCTCAAACCTGGTGATGCCAGGCAGGTTGATCTTGGCACCGGCCAGAGCGGGCGAGAACAGCGTCAGCAGACCGGCCTCACTGAGCGCCCGCAGAATGTCGGCGGGATTGTCTTCGGCGCCGATGCGTCTGAGCTCCTCGCCCAAGGCCCGCGGCGGAATCGTCTTCTCCACTCCGGCCTCGCGCGCGTTGGCCACCTGCATCTGGGTGCGCTCCTCCACCGTAAAGCCCAGGCGCACGCGGAACCGAACCAGGCGAAGCAGTCGCGACGGATCGTCGTAAAAGCCGTATGCGTGAACTGCGCGAAGCTCGTGACGATCGATATCCGCCAGCCCGTTCATAGGGTCGAGCAGAAGCCCGCGCGAAGCCTTGTTGAGCGATAGCGCGATCGCGTTGCACGTAAAGTCGCGGCCCCTGAGGTCCTCTTGAATAGTGGCCGGGGTCACCTGGGGCTTGCCTCCCGCGCGCGCGGATTTCTCCTGCCGTGACATGGCAATCTGTGCCGTGACTCCGGTCGGAAATACCAGTTCCGCGCTCTTGCGGTTGTCATCCTCCAGCACCGTCTTGGCGCCGGCATTCTCGCGGAGGGCTTTCGCCACCTTTAGCGCGTTCCCTTCTACGGCGAAGTCCAGGTCGCGAATGCGGAATCCGGCCAGCATGTCGCGCATCGCACCACCGGTCAGGAACAGGTTGACGCCGGCCTGTCCGGAAGCGGTTTGCACTTCTTCTACCACCCGGTTCTGATCCGGACTCAGGTGGCTCTCCAGCATGTAGATGTAATCGCTCATCGCATCGGGTCTCCGCTCAAGCTCGGGGGTGGTGTTTCTCTACAGTGTCCCGAAGCCTCGACCGTATGACGTGCGTATAAATCTGGGTGGTCGAGATGTCGGCGTGCCCCAGCATGACCTGCACACTACGAAGGTCGGCCCCGCCCTCCAGCAGGTGGGTGGCGAAGCTGTGACGAAGCACATGGGGCGAAAGCCCACGGAATATCCCTGCTTTCCGTCCGTATCCGGCCAGCAACTTCCAAAATGCCTGGCGGGTGAGGCAATCGCCACGCGCGGTTATGAAAAGGTATCGGCTGGCCCGGCCCTTGAGCAACGCGCCGCGGCCGTTGGCAAGATAATTTTCGACGGCGAGGACGGCATCCTTCCCGGCTGGCACCAGACGCTGCTTGTTACCCTTGCCGGTGGTCCGCAGAACCCCAAGGTCCAGGTTGAGGTCGCCGATCCCCAGCCGGCACAACTCCGAGACCCTCAAGCCGGTGGCATACAGCAATTCCAGCATGGCGCGGTCTCGCAGACCCGTGGGGCGGGAATTGTCGGGAACCGCGATAATTCTCTCGATCTCCTCTAAATTCAAAAACTTAGGAATCGTCTGCCATTGCTTCGGCGTGCGCAAGTGCTCCGTTGGGTCAGACTCCACCAGTCCTTCCCTCAGGAGAAAGCCGTAGAAGTTTCGGAGAGTGGTAAGATGTCTGGCGATGGACCGGCTGCTCAAACCAGATTGGCATAAATGATCCAGATAATGGCGGAGCGTTTCCGTCCCGGGCAGCGCCGCACCCTCTCCCAGAAAGGTGCTAAACCTTGAAAGATCACTGGCATAGGCTTCCAATGAGTTGGCGGAGAGGCCGTTTTCCAGACGGCAGAAGTTCAAAAATGCGGTCATCTGGTTGCGGCAGCGGACGGAATTTGCGTTCAGCGCGCCAGACATCGTGCCAATGATACAATAAGCGCCGAAATGATTGAAACATACTTGTAGCAAAAGAGGCAAAATTTGGCCAGTTCCACCACCAAGAAAGCAGTCATCCGAAGATTCCAGAAGGAACCGCTGGCCGGGTACATCAATCCCACTACCTACCTCCAGCCGGCTGGAGTGGATCTGCTCTCGGCGCTGGGCAACGTCTCGACCGTCCCCTACGATGAGATCAAGACCATCTCTTTTGTGCGCGATTTTGAGGGCGCCGGGGAGACCGGGCGGCGGGTTTTCAATACCCGCCCGAAAATGGAGGGGCTGTGGGTAAGCCTCCAGTTCCGGGACGGCGAGGTGCTGGAGGGAATCATGCCCAACAACCTGCTGCAACTGGAGCCATACGGGTTTACGGTGATTCCCCCGGATCCGTACAGCAACCAGCAACGAGTCTTCATTCCGCGGGCCGCGGTGCAGACGGTCGAGGTGCTGGGCGTGGTGGGGAGTCCGCTGAAGAAGCGGAAGGCCAAAGCCGTTCCCAAGGAACAGATCGGGCTGTTCGACGAATAGGCCGCGCGAGGTTCCCGCGGATTTGTGATCAAAAAGCGCACTTGCCGTATCGCCGAGGGTGGTAAAACGAGATACAGTATACTAGTATTTAATACAAACGAGTCTCAGTTGGAGGTTTTTATGAAGTTCCGCAACCTGATCCTGGCGGCCGCCGGGATACTGTTCTTTGGTTTCACTTCGCTGGCCCAGATCACGGCCATCGAAGGAGATGTGAAGGGTGATGATGGGAAGCCGCTGGTGGGCGCCGTAGTCAAGATTGATCGCTACGACATTACCGCACACTACAAGACCAAGACCGACAAGAAAGGACACTACTTCTACAACGGTTTGCCGCTGGGCAATTATAACGTCACCATAGAAGTGGACGGCAAAGAAGTCGATCAGACCAAGGGCGTGAGGTCGAGGTTGGGTGATCCCACCAACGTTTCTTTCGACCTGCAGGCTTCCAAGAAATCCCGCGACGCGGCTCAGACCGCCCTGCAGCAGGCCGCTTCCGGCGGCCAGTTGACCAAGGACATGGAGCGGGGCATGACGGCCGACCAGAAGGCCGCGTTGGAGAAGACCCTCAAAGAGCGGGAAGGGCAGTTGAAGCAGCACAAAGAGTTGAACGATGCCTTCAACGCCGGCATGACGGCCATGACCGCCGCCCAAGCCGCGACGACTCCCGCCGAACGGCAGAAAGGGTACGAGGACGCGGTTCAAGCCTTGACCAAAGCCAGCGAGATCGGCCCCACGGAACTGGCCGTTTGGGCCAACCTGGCGGACGCTTACATGAAGCTGGCCAGCACCAAGACCGGGCCGGAGTTCAACGACACCGCACAGAAGGGCCTGGATGCCTACGCCAAGGCCATCGAGCTGAAGCCCGAAGACGCTGCCACCCATAACAACTACGCCTTGGCGCTGGTGCAGGCCAAGAAGATTCCCGAGGCCCAGGCCGAGCTGACCAAGGCCGCGCAACTCGACCCGACCAATGCCGGCAAGTATTACTACAATCTCGGCGCCGTGCTGACCAATGCCAACCAGGGCGATGCCGCGGCCGAGGCGTTTCAAAAGGCCATCGCTGCCGACCCGAAGTATGCCGAGGCCTATTATCAATATGGCGTCTACCTGGTTTCCAAGGCGTCATTTGGGGCCGATGGCAAGGTGACGCCAGTTCCCGGCACCGTGGAGGCATTCCAGAAGTACCTCGAACTGGCTCCCAACGGCCAGTTTGCGCAACCGGCCAAGGACATGCTGACCACCCTCAGCGCCAGCGTGGATATTTCCTATAAGAACCCCAACGCCAAAGAGACTCCTAAGAAGAAGAAGTAGTAAGCTAGAGTCCGGGGCGGGAGCATCGCGTCCCGCCCCGATTCCATGATCCGGCTTTTCTTTCGATTCATTGTCCTCCCCGTTTTGCTTTTCTACCTGGTGAGAGCCATCCTGAAGAGCATCATCGAGGGTTTCCGCTCGACTCTCGGGCCGCAGAGCGCGGCCAGGCAACCGCCCGCGGTGCGCTCCGGAGGGGAACTCAAGAAGGACCCGGTGTGCGGCACGTATGTCTCGACCACCGCCAGCATCACACGGACAGTCAACGGAGAGGTCCTCTATTTCTGCTCCAAAGAATGCAGCGACAAGTACCGCGTGGCCTGAATACGCCGCAAAACGGGGACTGCCACCAATTCCGCCTTTTGGAATTGGATGGCTGTACCCGGTTTGCCCTTACCGTGAGCAGCAAGGGCTGGTAGTGATAATCTCGGGAAAGCCGGGCTTCTTGCCGGTATCGGCCGCGAAGTAGCGCTGTTCGGAGAGATTGCGATAGATGGCTCCGGCCACACCGGCCGCCACGGCCCCGTTGACGGACCTGCTGCCGGCCAGCATCACGACGATCACGAGCTGATGATGCCCGACGTTGTTGAAGGAGCCGAACCATCCCATGTGGCTCGCCAGGCGGAAATCGGTGCAAGTGCCGGTCTTCCCGAAGACCGGCTCGCTGGGATCGTAGCCGGCGCGCCGGCCGGTGCCGTAATCCACCGCCGCGCGCATTCCCATCCTGATATCGGCCATGCCGTTGGGGGCCAGCTCGAGCGGGCGCTTCACCCGGGGGGCGAACTGGTCGATTTCCACCTGCGTGCGCGGGTATTGCAGGTAGTAGAGCGTGCCGCCATTGGCGATGGCGGAGAGCAGCGCGGCCATCTCCAGGGGCGTAACGGTAATACCCTCGCCAAAGCTGGTCATCATGCCGACGCCGCCGTTCTTGGGAGGCTCCGGCGGCAGAACGCCGGGCTGTTCGCCGGGAATATCGAGCCCCGCCTTTTCGCTCAGGCCGAGCATCTGCGCGTAGCGCGTGACGTGCTCGAAGCCCAGCCGCGTGCCCAGGATGTTGAAGTACTGGTTGTTGGACTTGGCGATGGCCGTGGTGAGCGTGTAGGCCACGTGCCGGCCGGTGAAGATGGAGGTATTGCGGTCCACGATGTGCTCGCTCAGCGCGGCCAGCGCCGCCACCAGTTTGATGGTGGAGCAGGGCGTGAAGCCGGTCTTGAGTCCCAGCCTCTGGTTGACCATGGTGAGGACGCGCCCGGTAGCGGGGTCCACTACCACTACACTGCCGCTCTGCGGGCCAAGCGCCGCGACGGCCGCCCGGCGGATGGTGAGATTGTCGCCATCGACGTTATCGCCGTCCGTGGGATCGACCGGCGGAGACCGCTTCGCCAAGCTCTTCCGGGCCGGTGTGCGGGCGGTCTTTTTCGACTGCGTGGCGGTGAGGCCGGCGTTCTGGAGCAAACCCCCCAGAAGGAGCGGGACAAGGAAGAGCTTTTTCATTCGCGGCGTCGTGTCACATCAACTTCAATTTCAGACTGCCCGTCCAAGCCATTATGGAGGATGGGAGAGGGGGGCGTCAACCGAGGTAATCCCGCCCTCCGGCCGGCGCCAGATCCCTCTCGATCTGTTCCAGCGTCTTGCCCTTGGTCTCCGGCACGCGGACCAGCACAAACACGAATCCCCCGAAACAGATGCCGGCATACACCCAGAACGTGCCGGCCGAGCCCAGAGCGGAATTCAGAACCGGGAAGGTGAAGGTGAGCACGAAGCAGGCGATCCACAGCGCCGAGACCGAGACCGATACTGCCAGGCCGCGCACGCGGTTGGGGAAGATCTCGGAGATCAGCACCCATGTCACCGGCCCCAGTGACATGGCGAAGCAGCCGAGGGTGCACAGCGTCAGGACCAGCACCGGCAGGCCTTTCAGCGAGAAGTGGTAGGCCAACCCGAGGAGTCCGTGCGAAACGCCGACCCCCGCGCAGCCGATGAGCATTAGCACCCGGCGTCCGAACCGGTTGACCAGGCCCAGGGCGACGAACGTGAATGCCAGGTTGATGGCGCCGGTGAGCACGATGTTGAAGAGGATATCGCTCACCCCGTAACCCGCGCCGCGGTAGATCTCTTCGGCATAGTTGAGAATCACGTTGATGCCGGTCCATTGCTGGAGTACCGCCAGGACCACTCCCATGGCCAGCGCCCGCTTCACTCCTGGCGCCAGCAACTCTCGCCAGCGCACGCGCGCATGGGTCTCCGCTCCAATCGTGCTTTGGATCTCCGCTAATGCCTGGCCGCCATATGGCTCACCGCCAATCCGCGCCAGAACGCGGCGGGCCAGGTCGTGCCTGCCGTTCTTCACCAGCCATCGCGGGCTTTCCGGAACGAACCAAGCGCTCACAAAGAACACGGCGGCGGGAACGGCGACGGCGGTAAACATCCAGCGCCAGCCGTATTGCCCGTTCCACGACAGGCGAATCATTTCGGCGGTGGCCCCATCCGCGACCTTCCGGGCGATCAGCCAATTGACCACCTGGGCGGCCAGGATACCCACCACGATAGTCAACTGGTTCAAGGACACCAGGCGGCCCCGCCAGGGAGCCGGGCTGACTTCCGCGATGTAAGTGGGCGACACGTTGGACGCCAGGCCGATGGCCACGCCGCCCATCATGCGCCACACCACGAACCACAGGAAGGTCGGAGCCCATCCGGTCAATACTGAGGTGACCGCAAACAGGAACGCGGAGAGAATCAGCAGCAGCTTGCGCCCGAACCGGTCGCTCAGTCCGCCCGCGAGCAGGGAGCCGAGGAGGCAGCCCAGCAGCGCGCAACTGTTGGCCCAACCAACCATCTGCCCGGTGTTGAGCTCAAAGTATTTCTCGTAGAACGGCTTGGCGCCGCCAATCACCACAAAGTCGTAGCCGAACAAGAGTCCGCCGAGCGCGGCGACTATCGAGATCAGCCAGACGTAGCGTGCGTTGTAGTGTTCCGCAGGGACGGTTTCGCCAAATCTAGGCATCTAGGTGAAAGACGCGAGTCTTGAGGTCAAAAGTCACCTGGAAGTTCTCAAAGAATCCGGCTTGCCCAAGCAACCCGATGCCCTGCGCTTCTAGACCTGCGGTAAAGCCGGCGAGCGTAGTAAATGGCGCGGCAACTCCCACGTCAATTTCGACCGTGTCGTAATAGGTCACGTTGGCGACGCTCCCGACGCCTCCCGTCAACCGGGTCTCCATTTTCAATGGATCCAATCCTAGCGCGAGCGCGAAAGTCAGCGGGAAAACGCAGTGGTCTGCTCCGGAGTCCGGCCAGACGATACACCTAATACGCTTGTCCTTGGGCCCCTGAACGAGCGCGAGCATGTACGGCCTGAATGCGACGTACCCGCTCGGAAAGGGACCGCTAGCATGAATTGGGATTTCGGAGTATCGGAATGTGTGCCTGGGCATTCAGGGCTTACCCAGTTCTACAGTATGAGCGCACTTTCCGATTCCGGAACGCGGAAGATGATGGGGTCCTGCTCACCGAGTTCGCGGGCTTCTTCGAGAACCTTTCGCATGTCAGCGCCGTAAGCCACAACTCGCTTTTGATCGCTTGCGACGGCGACCCATGCGCCTCGGGGGATGCCCTTGAGCAACTCGCTAAAATTCATTGTCAGCGTCGCCATGTTCCGCGGCCTCTCCACTTCTCCGCGCACACTACAACTTCAGGATACTACTCTTGAACCGGCCATGTTCTTGACGGCGTTCGGGGCCTGGCCCGGTTCTCGCGCCGCGCAGCGTCCAGCATTTCCTGCTTCGACCGGACCCATTCTTCGATCTGTCGCTGCTCGGCGCCGGCCCGCGAGAGCGCTTCGGCCACCACGTCCGGCGCCGGCCCTCCCGGCACCTGGCGAACGCACACGAAATTCACGGGGTCCAGAGCGCGCTCGACAAACGCCTTGTCCACCCCCAGCGATGGATTCTGGCTCAGGAACACTGCGGCGATGGCGGCGGGCCGGTCGTCCGCGCCCGAGGCCTCAACCGCGCGGGCCACCAGCGCGTGGGCCTCGCGAAAGCTCATCCCCGTGTGGCGGACCAGCGAATCGGCCAGCTCCGTGACGGTGAGAAAATCCGCGGCGGCGCGGCGCGCCAGGTGGTCGCGATCCACCTCCGCGGTCGCAAGCAGGCCCGCCAGCAGGCGCAGGGCGCGCAAGGCGTCGGCGAACATGGTGAAGACCAGCGGCTGGAGGTCGTCTTCGCTGTCGTTGATGTCGCCGAAGGGGGTGTTGTGGGCGCACAGCAACACCGCCTGCGCTTCGCCCAGCGCGCGGCTGGCCAGAATGCGCGTATGTTCCAGAGAGACGGGATTTCGTTTCTGCGGCATGATGCTCGAGGACTGCACGAACCCATCGGCAAGTCGCAGGAAACCGAACTCGCGAGTGGACCACAGCAGCAGGTCCTGCACAAACTTGCCGAGGTTGACCATGGCCACGGCCAGCGAGGCCGCCGGCTCGGTGAGGTAGTCGATGGACGCAATGGCGCCGTAGGAGTTTTCGGCCAGCCCCTCGAAGCCCAGAAGGCGCGCGGTCATGCGCCGGTCGATGGGAAAGCCGGTGGTGGTGATGGCGCAGGCGCCCAGCGGGCACAGGTTGACGCGCGCAAACGCGGCCTGGATGCGGGCCGAATCGCGTCCCAGGAATTCAATGGCGGCGCAGAGATAATGGGCCAGGGTGGTGGGCTGCGCCGGTTGCGTGTGCGTGTGCGCCGGCATCACGGTCTCGAGGTTGCGCGCGGCCAGGTCGAGCAGCACGGCCCGCAGTTCGGCAATGGCCGAAGCGAGGTCCAGCAATTGCCGCCGCTGTGCCATGCGGAAGAGAGTGATGTCGATATCGTTGCGGCTGCGCGCGGTGTGCATCTTGCCCGCCAGGTCCCCGCAGGCGCGCCGCAACAGGCCTTCGATGAAGAAGAACAGGTCCTCACAGGAGCCGTCGTACCGGGCCCGCGCGATCTCTTCCAAGTCGAGCCCGTCGAGCGCTTCCAGGAGCAGCCGCTCCTCGGAGGCGGTAAGGATGCCCTGGGCCGCCAGCATGCGCGTGTGCGCGTAATGAATCTCCAGCAGCGCATCGAGGAAGTGCTTCTTGGCGTCTTCGAAATTCGGGCCGAGGACGGTCTCGGCATAGATGGGCGCGGGAAACTGGCTCATTGGCTGCCTGCCATCCAGGCGGGGTTCTTGCCGAGGCTCACCAGGTTCGCCAAAATGCGATAGGCGCCCGGCACGCCGGAGGGCAACTGGCGATACAGCGCGAACGCATCGTAAATGTAGGCGCCTTTGCCGCAGCGCGCCAGGAGCAATCCGCCGCGCTGCGGGTCCTGATCCGGATCGTTGGTTTCCACCAGGGCTTCGTATCGCGCATCCCAGGTTTGCATAAAACCATGGCCGCGCTCCTCCACCCATCCCGAAAAATCCGCTTCCGTAATCCGGTTGGGCCACGTGAACACGGGACTTTCCGGCTTCAGGAAGCGCACCTTCGAGCCTTCATCCACCACCTTCTGCGGATTGGTTCCCAGGGTGAACGGGTAAGGGCCGTAGTTCTGATCGAACTCCTGCAAGTTGTATTGCACAATCAGCACGCCGCCGGCCCTGGCGTAGTCGAGCAGGCGTTTGTTGGCGGCCTTGAGCTCGGGACGAACGGCGTAGACCCGCGTGCCAGTTATGATGGCGTCATAAGCGGAGAGATCCCCTTGCGTGACGTTGCTCGAGGCCAGAATGCGGGCGCCCAGCCCGAGATTCTCGAGAGCCTGCGGCACGTCGTCGCCGGTGCCCGGCAGATAGCCGATGCGCAAGCCCGCCGGCGTCTTCACATCTACGCCCACCGCGCGGTAGATGGCGGCGCGGTAGTAAGGATAGGGGCGCAAACCCGGATAACCAACCAGCCGGTATCCTTCCTCGTAGCTCTTGCCGAGATATTCGGCGACTGCCGTGATGCGGTGCTCTCCAGGCTTCACCGAATCCGGAAGGACCGAGAAGGCCACGGTCTGGTCTTCGCCATCGCGATCCATGGAAAACGCGGCCGACTCCGGCTTCGAGTGCCAGCCGGCGGGCAGGCGCAATCGAAGCGTGCCGCGCGCCGGTCCTTTCACGTTGCTGTGCACGGTGCAGGCGAAAGCGAAGGACGTTGCTCCCACGGGAACCGCGCCCGCGGACGGGGCCACCGTCACGGATATCGCAGGACCGGCCAGCAGCGGCTGGGGTTCCATTCCCAGGCCCGGAATGCGTTGCACGGTCTGGACCAACTGCGAAAGATGCACGGCCACGCCCCGGTAGGAGACCCGCACGGCTGCCGACAACGGGTAGTGCGCCAGCGATAGATTGCGGTACCGCGCATCGGTCAAATCGTAGTAGGCCTGTTCCTCGTCGGGCCGCGTGAAGTACGGACGCGTGAGGGCCGCATCCGGCGGCACCGTTACCGAAAAGCGCGTATCGCCGGAGCGGTCAATCTTCCAGGCTTTGCCATCGGAGGCCTCGAGCGACACCGCTTCCACCTTCACGGTTTCAGGACTCTGGTTCAGAAGGATCACCTGAACTCCGAAAGTCTGCCCGGGAATCGCGATGGTAAATGTCGGCGAGGCCGGCGCGAACGGTCCGAACGGGCCCTGCGGGCGGTCCGCCATTACCGTGGCTTGGAGCGAAAGCCCCAGAGACTCCGCTAGGGCGTGTTCGAATTGTTCCTCTTTCACGCCCAATTCGAACAGGATGTCGGACCTGCCGGGTTCGGGCAGGTCGCCCGTGCGGACCCGGCCGATGAGCGCGCGCGTGGCACTGAGGCCGCCGGCCAGCGCTGGCGCGATGGCTTGCGGGCGGTCGGGCTGATACTGGCTGGCCGCCTGCTCCGCCAGCTTGGCGATCTCCGCCAGTCCGCTCTTGAGGAAATCCGGCTCCGAGGGCGTCAGGGAGCCGATGCCGCCGATGGAAACGTCGATGCCGTCGAAGTACGACTCCTCGTGCGCGGCCGCGGGCACGCGTGAATCATAACGGTGGTACGCGGAGGCGAAGGGCGCGGGCGGGGGAATGGCAATGCCGTCATTCTGGCTCTTCTGAAAGCCCAGGCCTTCGCGGCCAATTTGCAAATAGGTCAGGCCCGCGGCGGGAAGGTAATCGCCTTCGGCGATCTCCAGGTTAGTGGATGGCGTCTCGCTGGACCACGTCTTGTGGATGTAATCGAAAAAACGCACTGGCACGTATTTGTCGGTGGCGTAGTCGTACATGCCTTGGGGCGTGGCGGAAAAAAAAGGCACGTGCGCGTAAACCTTCAGCGGAGACCACGGCCGGAGTCCCTCCCGAATCTGCTCCGGGAAGCGATTGGGATCGCCGGCGGCGGCAAAAGCCTCTTGCGCCATCTGGCCGGCCACCTGGTGCTGGCCGTGGCCGTCGGTGGGGGCGCCCACGAATACCGATGTGATCACCAGGGGGCGAGTCATGCGGATCACGCGTACGACGTCCGCCAGCACCCGGTCGTGGCCCCACTTCTCGAGAGCTTCCTCGCGCGTTTTCGAAAAGCCGTAGTCGATGGCAGGCGTCCAATACTGATCGACGCCGTAATACCGGTCGGCGGCCAGCAACTCCTGGGTGCGCACCAGCCCCAGTGCGTCATAAAGATCGGCGGACGTGGCGTTCTGGCCGCCTTCGCCGCGGTTGAGCGAGAGCAGCGTGGCACGCGCGCCGGCGCCCCGTGTTTCGAAGGCCAGCATGCCGCCGTCCTCGTCGTCGGGATGCGCCGTAATCATGATCAGGCTGGCGCGCGTTTTGAGGGCGTGCAACCAGCGCGTGAGGCTGGCAGCCCCGCGGTCCGCATCCACGGGAACGGATTCGGTCGTCTGGGCATACAGCAGACCGAACAGAAGGCCCATGATCGACACGGACCCAAGACCCCTCCGACCACACAGGTGTGCCATGACTTCATTGTTTTCTAAGCCTGCTGCGCAATGCAACATGCCTCGGCTGGCGGGCCGGTTCCGCGTCTGATCCCCGAAATCCCCAAAACTGGTGATCACCCAGGCGAAACTTAACCATGCTGAACGTGTTACAACAGAACATCGGTGGATTTTGTCCGGTACCGGTGTGTGCGCCTGAGGATTGAATGGATCGTCGGAAGAAACTCCTGCTTTTCGGCGTCGCCTGGCTCTCGGCCCTGGGACTGACCTGGTTCCTGTACGCCAACGCCGTGGCCCCGAAACTCGAGCCGCAGGTGCGCGTGGTAGTCGCCGCACGTGACATGCCGCTCGGCACGCTGCTGCATCAGGGCGACATTAAACTGGTGAATTGCCCGGAGCGCAACGTCCCTAAAGGCGCTGTGTTCCAGGCGGCCAACGCGGTCAACCGCGTGCTCCTGGTAGCGGTGAGCGCTGGCGAGCCGGTGCTTAGCTCGAAGCTTTCTGCCCCTACCTCCATGGAAGGCATCTCTTCCACCATTGAAACCGGCTATCGCGCGGTGTCGGTGCAGATCACCGACGTCAGCGGAGTGGCCGGGCTCATCCAGCCGGGCTCGCGCGTGGACGTGCTTTTCACCCGCCCCGGCTCCATGGCCGAAGCCACCACCGCCACCATCCTGCAAGACGTGAAGGTGCTTTCCACCGGCCACGTGACACCAGCCGGCCAGACGGCGGACCCGCGCGCCCCCAAGTCGCCGGTGGTGACGCTGGTGTTGACGCCGGAGGACGCCCAGAAGCTGGAACTCGCCAAGAACGAAGGCAAGATCAGCCTGTCGCTGCGCAATCCGCTGGACGCCTCCCAGTCGCACAGCACCGGCCCGGTCACCACCGAGGTGCTGGACCCCATGATCAGCGCCCGCCTGGCGCGCGCCAGGATGGGGCGCACCACCAACATCGCCAAGGCCAACCTCGAGGACCCGCGGGTCTGGCAGGAACTGACCGGCCAGAACCAGAAGAAGGCGGACGACGCTCAGAAGGAGAAGGAAAGGCAAGAGGAAGAAGCCCGCCGCAAGAAGGAAGCGGAAAAGCCCCGCGTGGTGGTGGACGTCTACCGCGGCGACAAGCACGTCCAGGAACTCTTTCGATGAAGATCGCGGATAGGTTGCTTGCGGCCGCCGTGCTCGCCGCCTGGTGCTGGACGGGAACACCTTTGGCTCGGGCGCAGACCGGTGGAGTCCGGGACATCGCCCTGGTGGAGGGCCGCGGCGAGCTGCTTCAGTTCCAGAGGGACGTTCAGAAAGTGGCCCTCGCCGAGCCCAAGATCGCCGACGCGGTGGTCCTCTCGCCCCGCGAAGTCATGGTCAACGCCAAAACCCCCGGCCACACCACGCTCCTGATCTGGGAGACCGGGTCGGACCCGGTGCGCTATGAAATCGAGGTCGCCAAGGACAACTCCGACTGGGACAGCTTCCGCAAGCTGATCCAGGACAGCGCCGATGGCGGCGCCGTGACCGTCACCGGCTCCGGCGACACCATCGTGCTGGCCGGCTCCGTCAAGAGCGCGGACGATTCCAAACGCCTGGCCGGCATGGCGCAGACGCGCGCCAAAACCGTGATCAACCTGTTGAAGGCGCCGCCGCCGCCCGATCCGCGCCAGGTCCTGCTGCAAGTGAAGTTCGCGGCCGTGGACCGCGTGGCGCTGACACAGGTGGGTTTCAACCTCTTCAGCCTCAACGGTAAAATGATCGGCGGCACCGGCACCGAGCAATTCACACCGCCACGGTTCAGCGCGATATCCAGCGGCCAGCCTGCCAGCAACACGGTCAACTTTTCCGATCTCTTGAATCTGTTCGCCTTCCGGCCCGATCTCAACATCGGCGCCACCATTAAGGCGCTGGAGGAGCACGATCTGCTTCAGATTCTGGCTGAACCGAACCTGATTTGCCAGGAAGGCAAGGACGCCAGCTTCCTGGCGGGCGGTTCGTTCCCCTTCCCGACCATTACCACCACTCCTACCGGCGGCGCCACCGCCCCCGTCATCACCGTGCAGTTCAAGCCCTTCGGCGTCAAGCTGGATTTCACCCCCACCATCACGCCGCAGGGCGCCATCAACCTGAAAGTGGCGCCGGAGGTCAGTTCGCTGGATTTTACCAACGCGGTCACGCTACAGGGCTTCACCATCCCCGCGCTCGCGCAACGCCGCGCCGAAACCGAAGTGCTTCTCAAGGACGGCGAGAGCTTCGCGATTGCCGGCCTGATCGACCAGCAAGTGACCGAAACCTTGGAGAAAGTGCCCGGGCTTGGCGACATCCCCATTTTGGGAAAGCTGTTTCGCAGCCGCAGCACCCAGAAATCGAATGACGAACTGCTGGTGGTGATCACCCCGCACCTCGTGCGCCCGCTGAGCCCCGAAGAGAAGGCCAAGCTGCCGGACATGCCTGCGGCCTTCCTGCCCGCGGTGGCCGATCAGAAGGGAAAGCCGTCGAAGAGCAAGGGCACGCCGCCGCCCGGGGCGCCCTCCGGGCCCCCGCCAACCAGCCGGAGTTTGTAGGACCCCGTGGCCAGCAGATACCCAAACAGTAGCCGCACGCGCGGTTCTATGTCCTTGCAACTCGCGGTCATCCTGGTGCCCGTGCTGTTGGGCATGATGGGCTTCGCCATCGACTTGGGGCGCCTCTATCTCATCCGCGGCGAGCTCAACCAGGCCGCCACCGCCATGGCCCTGGCCGCCGCCGCCCAGCTCGCCGGCACCTCGGCGTCGCTGGGTAACGCCACCACTGCGGCGCAACAATCGCTGGATGACACCAATCACCTCGGGAACAAGTACAATTTCGGCTCGCTGGTGATCGGCCAGACCACCGGCAACCTCACCAGCACGGTCAACCCCCCGGCCTTTTTCGCCACCGTCGCCGACGCCGCCGGCTCCTCCGGCAGCACCGGGACCCAGGCTGACGGCACCACCGCGCGCCACGTCGAGATCAGCTTGACGGCCGACGCACCGCTGCTCCTCTGGGGCATCCTTCCGGTGGGGCAGTCGCGCAAAACCTCCATCGCCGGGCAGGCCCTGGCGGGGATCAGCGCGCCTCTTTGCACGGCCTGCGGAATCGAGCCGTTCGCCGTCGCCGCGCTGAATACGAGCGACACCGTGAACTTCGGCTTCGGAGACCCCGCCGCCGGCACCCTCTACACCTTTGCCTTCGAGTGCATCGCCACTCCCGGCACCGTCACCGCCGCCGGGCCGCCGGCGCTGGTTGGCACGGTGGCCGAGTACGTCCTCATCAACCGCTACGACACCGCCAACGCTACCCTCGACGAGACTCAGCAGTTGTACAAGGACGGCGCGCAAGGGCTGGTGGCATCGCCCGATCCCAACCCTACCGGATCTCCCGTCCCCTTGGCCTGCGCCGGCATCAACGACGCTTCCGAAACCATGTGGGCCAGCGCGGCTCCCACCACCTGCGCCACCATCATTGCGCCCAGCGCCAGCGTGTCCGAGGCGCTTTGCGGCCTGTATTCCCGCTTCGACAACACCGCACCCCCGGCGGTATGCACCAACGATGTGACCGATTTCTCCGACCTCTCCGCGGCCTACCAGCCCGACACCGACATAGTCACGGGCGAGGCCGATCTCTACATCTCCTACATCGGCAACGGGCGGCGCATCCTCACCGTTCCGATCGTGGACGTGCTGGCGACGAATGCCGCCGCCACCATGACGGTGCTGGGCTTCCGCCAGTTCTTTCTGGAACCGAATCCGGACGGATCCTTCCCGAACCCCGCCGATCAGTACGGGCGCTTCGTGGTCCAGTACATCGGCAGCCCCGCGCCGGTCCCCCAGGGTTGGTTCGACGACCACTTCGGGCTCGGCTGCCCGCTGCCTGTGCCCTCCGGCCCGGGAAAGGTGGTGCTGCACCAATGATGCGCGGGCGCAGAGGCAACATGGTTCTGGAAGCGGCGATGTGGATGCCGGTGCTCTTTCTCCTCATTTCCGGCGTCATCCAGTTCGGTAAGATCACGTACCTGTACTACACGCTCCGCAAGACCGAGTACGCCATTGCGCGCTCGGTGTCAATCGAGAGCGGCGTCAACTTCTGCCCCGACGCCAACGACACCTCGATCCAAGGGGCCATTGAATTCGCGCTCACCGGCACTTCCGACGGCTCCGGACCCCCGCTGGTGGAGAACCTGACGGCCGGCATGATCTCGGTAACCACCGAATGCATCGACCCTGCTACCGGTCGTCCGGGAGCGTGCGACAGCAGCGGCTGCGGCAGCGCGGTAGGCGCCCAGCGGCCCGATTACGTGGTGGTGACCATCCCCGGCGGCTACCAGGTGCAGCCGCGCATTCCGTTCATCCTGGTGAATCCGTTCCCATTGAGGCCCACGGTCGCCGTCCCCTTCGGAGGCGTCTCATGAGGCGGCGCCACCCCCAAGCCCTGGCCCCCGGCCCCCGGCCCCCGGCCCCTGGCCCCCGCTCCGGGCAGGCCATCACCGAATTCGCGGCGCTCTACGCCGGCGTCGTTCTGCCGCTCACCTTCATGGTCGTCTTCGTTTCGGAGATGCTGTGGGTATGGCACAGCGTGGCCGATTTTACCCGCGACGGCGCGCGTTACGCCGCCACCCACTGCTGGATGGCCGATGGCAGCAACGTTGTCGGGCCGGGCGGCTATATGCCCACGCACGTGCCGCTCATGATCGATATGGACCAGTTCCAGAACGGCGCCGCGGGAATCCAGGTGCAGTACTGGCAGGCCGACCCGGCCACCGGGGCCCTGACGCCTTTCAGTTGCGGCGCCGGCGAGTGCAGCGCCGGCTGCGTGCCGGACGCGGTGAGCGTGAGCATCACCAACTACCAGTTCACACGCTTCTCCGGTTTCTTCAAGCTGCCTGCGGTGACTATCCCGCCCTTCACCACCAGCGTGCCCATGGAAAGTGCAGGCTGCGACGAATCGGGGAACTGCCTGCCATGAGAAAGGGTCTCTCTTGCCGAACACCGCATTGATGATCGCTTCGAGCGACGAACATTTCCGTGAGATGGTCCGCGACAACCTCCTCAATGTTCCCAACGCTAAAGTGGCCGCGGAGTACCAGGAGATCGCCGCCAACCTTTACATTCGGGTGTTGCAGGACTTGGAGCGGAGTCCCAGCGCCGGCCTGATCGTCGATATCTCCGGGGACCCCGACGGAGCCGTTAAGGCCATCGAGAGAGTCAAGCAGGCCGCCCCCGATCTGTTCGTGATCGCCTCCCACTTCCACGCCGACGGCGAAACCGTGATTGCCTGCATGCGCGCGGGCGCCAACGAGTTTCTGTTGCAGCCCATCAAGCGCACCGACTTCCGCGACGCCATCTCCCGCCTGGAGCGCACGCCCCGCCACGCCGTCGCGGGCGAGAGCAAGCTCGGCCGCCTCTACACCTTTATTGGAGCCAAGGGCGGCGTCGGCGCCACCACGCTGGCCGTGAACTTTGCCGCGGTGCTGGCCGAGCGCCGGCTTTCCACTGTCCTGATCGACCTCGACTGGATCGGCAACGACGCCGCCATGCAGATTGGCGCATCCCCGCAGTACACCCTCATGGAAGTGGCGGAGAACCTCCAGCGCATGGACCAGGCGTTGTTTGAAGGCTTCGTCACGCGCGACCCGCTGGGCTTCTTCCTGGTGGGCCCGCCGGATGCCCTGGAACAGCACGGCCATTTCAGCGACCACATGTTCCGCGAGTTCGCCACCTTCCTGGTGGAGAAGTACGACGCCATCGTGATCGATGGCGGCCGCTCGGTTTCCGACGAAGTGGTGCTGGCGGCGGCCCAGATTTCGGCCTCCGTCTTCCTCGTCATCGACCAGGAGTTCCCGTCCCTCCGCAACGCGCAGCGCTACATCAGCTTCCTGATGCGGATGGGCTTCAATCAGGACCAGATCAAGATAGTGGTGAACCGGTACAGCAAGAAGGTCGGCCCCAACATGGCCACGCTCGAGCAGATCCAGTCCACGCTCAACCAGCCCGTGTTCTATGGAATTCCCGCATCCCCGGCCGTGATCGCGTCCATCAACAAGGCCCGCCCGTTTGTGGCCAACCCCGAACAGGCGCCCGATTTGGACCGGATTTTCCGCGCGTTTGTAGACCAGGCCACCGGCGGAAGGAAGAACTCCCTCACCACGGGCTCCGGAGGTCTTCTTGGGTAGCCGTAGCCTCGTCCGGGCCAGTTCGGGGGCCGACCGCTGGTTCGAAATCAAGAGCCAGGTCCATCACAAGCTGGTGAATTCGCTGACCTCCGAGCAGCTTAGAGACCTGAACAAGGAAAGCGTCCGCGGGGAGGTCGGCGCGGTGGTGGAGAGGCTCATCCTGGATGAAGCGCTCCCCATGACGGTAGGCGAGCGCGAGAAACTCATCGAGGAGATCCTCGACGAGGTTTTCGGCCTCGGCCCTCTCGAGCCGCTACTCAAGGACCCCTCCATCGCCGACATCCTGGTCAACGGTTTCGACAACGTCTACATCGAGCGCGGCGGACGCCTGGTGGAAACCAACGTTCGGTTCAAGGACCAGGCCCACGTCCGCATGATCATCGAACGCATCGTTTCGGCGGTGGGCCGCCGCATCGACGATTCCTCCCCCATCGTGGACGCGCGCCTCGCGGACGGCTCGCGCGTCTGCGCTGTGATTCCGCCTCTCTCGCTCATTGGGCCGGTGGTCTCCATCCGGCGCTACGGCAAGAAGATCCTGTCCACCGAAGACCTGCTCAAGAACGAGACTTTCACCACCGGCATGCTCGATTTTATGAGCGGCTGCGTCGAGGCGCGGCTCAGTATCGTGATTTCGGGCGGTTCCGGCTCGGGCAAGACCACCATGCTGAACACGCTCTCGCGCTTCATTCCCGAGGAAGAGCGCATCGTCACCATCGAAGACACCGCCGAGCTGCAATTGCAGCAGAGCCACGTGGTGCGCCTGGAAACGCGCCCCCCCAACATCGAAGGCGCCGGCGCCATCACCCAGCGCGACCTGGTGATCAATACCCTCCGCATGCGCCCCGACCGCATCATCGTGGGCGAATCCCGCGGCCCCGAAGCGCTCGACATGTTGCAGGCCATGAACACCGGCCACGACGGTTCCATGACCACGGTGCACGCCAATTCCCCCCGCGACGCCTTCTCGCGTCTCGAAACCATGGTCATGATGGCCAGCCAGCACGTGCCCGACAAAGTCATCCGGCAGCAACTCGCCAGCGCCATCAACATCGTGGTGCACACCGCCCGCATGGCCGACGGCACCCGCAAAGCCACCGGCATCAGCGAAGTGGTGGGCGTGGAAAACGACCTGGTGGAGATGCAGGACATCTTCGAGTTCGAGCGCAGCGGCATCAGTGCGCGGGGCAAGGTAGTAGGCCGTTTCCACGCCACCGGTGCGCGGCCCATCTGCCTGGACCGGCTGAAGGCCTACGGCATTCATCTGTCGGCCTCCATCTTCGAGGAGGAACACGTGGTGAAGGAAAAATAGATGTTCCTTCTGGCCGCGTTCCTGATCTTTTCCGTGGCGCTGTTCGGCGCCGGCTATTACATCTGGTCGGTTCCCGAACAGGAAGCGTCGAACATGCTGGGGACGCGCTTGCGCGAGCTGCGCGCCCACATGCGCGGCCGGGCGAGGGGCGCATCGGAGCTGCTGCGGCGCGAGCAGCGCGGCACGTTTGCATTTTTGGGCGACCTGGTGGCCTGGGTGGCTATGCTGCGCCGTTTGCAGGAGATCATTAACCAGGCCAACCTGAAATACCGGGCGGCCGACGTGTTCGGCTTCAGCCTGCTGCTGGCGGGCGCCAGCTTCCTGGTCCTGGGAATCGCCGGCTCCAGCCTGCTCCTGGTGCGGCTGCTGGCGGCCGCCGCCATCGGAAGCGTGCCGGTGGTCTATATTTTTCGCGTGCGCTCGCGCCGCCTGCGCAAATTCGAGGAGCAACTGCCGGACGCCATCGACCTGTTCACGCGCACCATGCGCGCCGGCCACAACATCCACAGCGGCCTGGAGACCATCGCCAACGAGACCATGGACCCCGTGAAGATGGAGTTCAAGAAGCTCATGGAAGAACTGGCTCTGGGCTCGCAGTTGGAGCCGGCGCTGCACCGCCTGGGCCAGCGCGTGCCCCTCATCGACCTCAAGTTCTTCATCACCGCCCTGATTCTCCAGCGGCAGACCGGCGCCAACATGGTGGCCGTTCTGGAAAACCTTTCCACGCTGGTGCGCGAGCGTCTGACCATGGCGGCCAAGCTCAAGGCGCACACCGCGCAGCAGCGCTTTTCCGCCGGCCTGCTGTGCGTGCTGCCCATCGTGGTGGGGCTGGTCTCCTACATCTTCAACCCCGAATACGTCCGGCTGCTGTGGACTGACCCGGTCGGCGAAAAGTTTTTCACCGGCGCCATTATCCTTGAGATCGTGGGGATTCTGGTGATCCGCAAGATCGCCAACATCCGGGTATGAGGACCCTATGCTGACCAACCTGCTCTTCTTCCTGCTCACCGGCGCCACCCTCACCTTGCTGATCTGGACCGGCGTGGAGCTTCTCCGCAACCAGGAGGACCCGCTGGGCGACCGTCTGGAAGGGTTGCAGTCGCAGGCCATGGTGGTGGCTGCGCGCGCCGCGCGCCGCAAGCGAACCGGCCGCGGCATGGACGGCTTCCTTTACCTGGTGGGCCTGTTCCCCGGCGGCGAGGACTGGATGCACGGCACCGAGAAGCTACTGCAACAGGCCGGCGTGCGCAGCAAACAGGCGCTGGCGGTCTACATCATGCTGGTGATCGTGTTTGTCCTCTCGCTGGTGGCCGGCGTGATCTACCTTCAGCGCAGCAACCCGCCGGCCTCGCTGATCGGCGGCCTGGCGGCGGCTTTCATCATCGGATTCATCCTGCCCAAGCAGGTTCTCTACCGCATGGTGAGGCGTTACCGCCGCAAGCTCCAGGAAGCCCTGCCCGACACCGTGGACCTGCTGGGCATCGTGCTGGGGACCGGCCTCAGCCTGGACCAGGCCATGATGCGGGTGAGCGAGGAGATGGCGTACATCTACCCCGAGCTGGCCAACGAATTCGCCACGGTAGTGATGCAGGTGCGCGCCGGCCAGGAGCGCGGCACCGCCTTCAACCAGTTTGTGCGGCGCACCGGCCTTGAAGATATCAAGTCGCTGGCGGCCATGATCATTCAAAGCGAGAAGTTCGGCACCAGCCTGGCGCAAGCGTTGAAAGTCTACGCCGACGCGCTGCGCACGCGCCGCCGCCTGCGCGCCGAAGCCGCGGTGGCCAAAGCCGGCATCAAGATGCTGTTCCCCATTGTGCTGTTCATTCTGCCGGCGCTGTTCGTGATCACGCTGGTGCCGGGCATATTGAGCGTGGTGAAGGATTTGAAGCTGCTGGGGACGCCAAGGTAGGCACTCGGATTAGCCTCTCCCCGAAATGAAGCGCCGCCCTCAATCCATCAGCTCCGCCGCCTTCTCATCCAGAAACCACGTCACGCCACGCCCGTGGTGCGAAGCGATCTGCGCCGGATACTGCTTCGGATCGTACTCTTCCTTGAACACCGCCCGCACGGCTTCCGCTTTGTCCGGACCCGTCACCAGGAACACGTTGTGTTTGGCCGCCAGCAGCGCGCCCGGCAGCAGCGTCACGCGCCATTGGTTGAGCTTCGGCACGAACACCGCCGCCGCAATCCCCTCGCGGTCGTCGATCAATGGCTCGCCCGGAAACAGGCTGGCGCTGTGCGCGTCCGGACCCATGCCGCGATGCACCACGTCGAAACGGGGCATCTCGCCCTCTTCCAAGCCGAAAAATTCCCGGATCTCCTCGACGTATCGCGCGGCCGCCGTCTTGGGCGCCATCTCGCCGCAGATGCGGTGCACCTGCCGATGCGGAATGTGCGCCGGCCTGATCAGGTAATTGTCGGCCAGCTTGTAGTTGCTGGCCGGGTCGGTGGGCGGCACCATGCGCTCGTCCACCCAAAACAGGTGCACGTGTTCCCACCGGGTCTTCGAGGCGACCAGCTTCTCGAAAAGCACCTTGGGCGTTGACCCGCCCGAAACCGCGAAGGTGACGAACTCCTGGCCGGAAAGCACTTCCTCCAGCAGATTGGTCACGTGATGCGCGCAGGCTTCGGCGGCCGCGGTCGCATCGGGGAGAGCATGCCAGCGGACACTCATTAGTCCGTAGCATACGCGAGACGGGCCGCGGATGCCAGCGTCCTCTCGAACACCGTATCCCGCCGCACGATGCCCAGTTCCTCGCGCATCAGCAGACCGTCGCCCGGCTGCGGCAGGTTGGTGCAATTCTCCGCGTTGTCGACCGTAATTACGAGCCTGTCTTGGCACCGCGCCAACGCCACCCGAAACCCGCCGCCCGCCAGCTCCACGCTGAGTGGGGCAGGTCCCCGACCTGCCCCCACCACGACTTTCGCTCTGACTCCTGCATCCCGCAGTGCGTCCACAATCCAAGCGCCCATGTACCACGCCGCAGTCGCGGCATCCTCGTGATGGACCACTCGCACGCTCGAGATCCGCGCCAGCTTCGCCAGGTAGTCGCGATTCTCAAACAGCCGCGCCAGCATCTCCCGCCAGCGTGTCAGCCGGGTCCACGCCAGATCGCCCAGCAGAACTCCGCCCTGCGCCGTCTTGGCGAGCAGCCGCAGCGTGCGCTTCGGGTCCGCGAACCCCGCGCTATCCACCACCACTTTGGTGGCCATCCGCGCAATCGCGTCAAACGGCGGCAGATCAAACAGGCGCGCGCTTCTGGACCACACAATCACCGGGAGGTCCGGCGCCGTCAGCGGCAGCACCACGGATGGCAAATCGGCCAGCGCCGCATCCGAAGCCGTGATCTCGATCTGCTCGCAGCAGATCTGCCGCCGCTGCCCGAACGGCATCCAGCACTGGGCGTACACGTGTTCGGCCAGCGCGCGCTCACCGGCGCCGCTCAGCTTGACCACGATGGTGCGGGCGGGATGCTCGGGCATCAGTGCCGCGATCGTCTCCTCCAGCGCCGTGGCGTCGCCGCTCGCTTCCGACAGCACCACCAGGGTCAAGGTGCAGGCGCGCAGCACGCCCGCGCCGCTTTCGTCCTGCCCCTGCTTGCCCAGCGTGACCCACAGGTCCGCCAGCTCGCGCAGCACGCGCTCCGGAGGGGTGCCCCCAGGGCCCGCGGCCATTACGGTTTCCTCCACGCGTGCCCGCGCCGCGCCAGCATCTCGTCGGCGGCCGCCGGTCCCCACGTTCCCGCGGCGTAATTGGGGAAGTCGAACCGGGTTTCGCGCCACACGTTTTGAATCGGCTCGACCACGCTCCAGCTCGCCTCCACCATGTCCTGGCGCGTGTACAGCGTAGCGTCGCCCATGATGGCGTCCAGCAGCAGCGTCTCGTATGCCGACGGCGAGCGCTCTCCGAAACTCGACCCGTAATTGAAATCCATCGACACCGGCCGCAGCGTCATTCCCGCCCCCGGCCGCTTCGAGAGGAACTTCAGCGAAAGACCCTCCTCCGGCTGGATGCGCATAATCAGCAGGTTCGGCGCGCCTTCCCCGCCGTCCTTATCGAAGATGGCCAGCGGCGCCGGGTTGTATTCGATGGCAATCTCGGTGACGCGCTTGGGCAGCCGTTTGCCAGTCCGCACGTAGAACGGCACGCCCGCCCACCGCCAATTATCCACGAAAAAAGTGACGGCCGCATACGTGTCCGTCGGCGATTGCGGATCGACCCCCGGCTCCTGCCGGAACCCCGCTACGTCCTGACCGCCGATGCGCGCCGGCCCGTATTGCCCCGCTACGGAATTCCGGCGGATCTCGTCCTGCGTCATGGGGCGGATCGACCGCAGCAACTTGGATTTCTCATCCCGCACCGACATCGCTCGGAAACTGGCGACCGGCTCCATGGCGATGGTGGCCATCACCTGCAAGAGGTGGTTCTGGATCATGTCCGCCAGCGCACCCGCTTCCTGGTAATACGCGCCGCGCCCTTCCACCCCGATGGATTCCGCCGCCGTGATCTGCACGTGGTTCACGTAGCGCCGGTTCCACAGCGGCTCGAAGATCCCGTTGCCGAAGCGGAACGCCAGGATATTCTGCACGGTCTCTTTGCCCAGGTAGTGGTCGATGCGGTAGACGTCCGATTCGCTGAAGACCTCGTGCAGTTGGCCGCTCAGCTCCCGCGCGCTGGCCAGGCCTTGCCCGAACGGCTTCTCCACCACCAGCCTGCGCCACCCGCTGCCCTTGCCCAGACCTGCGGCGCCCAGTCCCAGGGCAGCCTGCGCGTACTGGCTGGGCTGCGTCGAAAGGTAGAACAGCGCGTTCCCGCCGGTGTGCCGCTCGATCTCCACCGCCGCCAGTTTCTGTCCGAGCCGTTGGTACAGTGCCGCATCGCCAATGTCCCCCGCCACATAATACAGCCCGCGCGCGAACGCCGCCCACACCTCCGCATCGACGGGGGTATCTTCGGAAAACTGCTTGACCGATTCCAGCATCTTGTCGCGGAACTGGTCGTCGCTTAGTGGCGTGCGCGAGATGCCGATGACGGCGAACCCCGCCGAAAGCCTGCGGTCGTACGCCAGCCGGTAGAGGGCGGGCATGAGCTTGCGCCTGGTGAGATCGCCGCTGGCGCCGAAAATCACGATCGCGCATTCGGGCGCCTGCCGTTCAAACCGCAGCGGATCCTGAAACGGGTTCTCGAGTGCCATTAATCTCAAAATAACACGCGGCGTTTGAGGCGATTTTCGGATTAGAATGGGGCGATGGCGGAAAACGACTCCGGTACCCAGCCGGCCGAGTCCTTCGAAGCTTCGCTCGACGAGCTCGAACGGGTCGTCAAGGAGCTGGAAGCCGGCGACCTCCCGCTCGAGCGTTCCCTCGAGCTGTTTGAACGCGGCATGAGCCTCAGCGATGCCTGCCGCAAGCAACTCGAGGAGGCCGAGACTCGCGTCGAGATGCTCATCCGCAAAGAGGGCAAGATCGCCGCCGAGCCGTTCCGCCCCGAAAAGCCCGAGAAAGCATGAACCTGCGCGAATACCTCGCCCAGCAACAACGAGTGGTGGATTTGGAACTCGACCGCCTCGTCCCTCCGGAAACGACGCCCCCGGAAACCATCCATCGCGCCATGCGTTACAGCCTCTTCGCCGGCGGCAAGCGCATTCGCCCCATCCTTTGCATCGAAGCCGCGCGCGCCGTCTCTCCCTCGGCCGATGGCGTGGTCGCCGCCGCCTGCCCCCTCGAACTTATCCACACCTACTCGCTCATCCACGACGACCTGCCCGCGCTCGATAACGACGACTATCGCCGCGGCAAGCTCACCAACCACAAGGTCTTCGGTGAAGCCATGGCCATTCTCGCCGGCGACGCCCTGCTCACGCTCGCCTTTCAGGTTCTCGCCGGACTGAACACCACCGATGACCGCAAGGCCCGCCTGGTCGCCGAACTCTCCGCCGCTTCCGGCACCGTCGGCGGCATGATCGGCGGGCAGGTGGCCGACCTCGAAGGCGAAGGCAAGCCTCCCGAGCCGCGGCTGCTCGAGACCATCCACCGCGCCAAGACCGGGGCCCTGCTGCGCGCCAGCCTGCGGCTCGGCGCCATTTACGCGGGAGCCGCCGACCACCAGTACGCCGCGCTCTCCCGCTTTGGCGAACACGTCGGCCTGGCGTTCCAGATCGTGGATGATATCCTCGACGTGGAAGAGTCCTCCGAAGCGCTCGGAAAAACCGCCGGCAAGGACGCGCAACAGGGCAAGATCACCTTTCCCGCGGTCTACGGTCTGGAAACCTCGCGCCGCATGGCCCAAGAGGAATGCGCGCGCGCCCACCAGGTGCTGGAACCGTTCGGCGACCGCGTTGCGCGCCTGCACGAGATCGCCGACCACATTGTCCATCGCAAGTCATGAGGGCAAGCCACCGCTCCCTGACGGTCGCGGCTCTGAAAGAGTCATGAAAACCCGGCTGGACCGGCTCATCGTGGAACGCGGCCTCGCGGAATCCCGCGAGAAGGCCCAGGCCCTGATCATGGCCGGCGAGGTGCTCGTCAACGGGCAAAGAGCCGCCAAGCCCGGCCAGGCCGTGGCCGATGACAGCCGCATCGAGGTCCTCGCGCGCCCGCCCTACGTGAGCCGCGGCGGCCTCAAGCTGGCTGGCGCGTTGCGCCATTTCGCCATCGATGTCACCGGCAAAACCTGCCTGGATATCGGCGCCTCCACCGGCGGATTCACCGACGCCTTGCTCCAGGCCGGAGCCGTGCGCGTGCATGCCGTGGATGTCGGCGCCGGCCAGCTCGATTGGAAACTGCGCACCGACCCGCGCGTCGTGCTGCACGAAGGCATCAATGCGCGCGCGCTCAAGTTCGAGGACATCGGTGAGCGGGTGGACTTCATCGCCTGCGACGTCAGCTTCATTTCCGTCACG
This sequence comes from Bryobacterales bacterium, assembly GCA_963768385.1. GTDB lineage: Bacteria > Acidobacteriota > Terriglobia > Bryobacterales > Bryobacteraceae > Fen-178. The sequence continues at coordinate 1,010,884 of CAVYHQ010000003.1, read as the reverse complement.
CTCATCCTGCCCGCCGCCGTGCCTCTCTTACAGCCCGCCGGGCAAATGGTTATACTAATCAAGCCGCAGTTTGAAGCCGGCAGGGGCCAGGTGGGCAAGGGCGGCATCGTGCGCGACCCGGCCGTCCACCAGGCTGCTTGCGAGCGAGTGACGCGCGCTGTGCGCCAACTCGGATTCGAAACCAGCATGATGGAAAGTCCCATCCTCGGCGCCCAAGGAAACAAGGAGTTCCTCCTCTATGCCCACCATTAGGATCGTCGGGATCATCTCGAAACCGAACTCCGCTGCCGCCGCTAACATCGTGCCCGCGCTCATCGAGTGGCTGCACGGCCGCGGCATGGCCGTTCGCATCGACGAGCAGACCGCTCTCTACGCTGGGCCCGGAGGGCGCTCCAACGGCCTCCCGCGGCCGGAAGTTCCCGAAGGCTGCGATCTGGTCATCGTGCTCGGCGGCGATGGCACTCTGCTCGCCGCCGCGCGCGCCATCGGCCGGCGCGAGACCCCGCTCTTCCCCGTGAACCTCGGCGGCCTGGGCTTCCTGACCGCCATCACCATCGATGAGCTGTACCCCGATCTCGAGCGCGCCCTCCGTGGCGAGCACCGCATCGCCAAGCGTAAGCTGCTGGCCACCGAAGTGGTGCGCGGCGGCCAGGTGGTGGCCGCCTACGAAGCCCTCAACGACGCCGTGCTGACCAAAGCCTCCATCGCCCGCATGATCGATCTCGACGCGTACGTGGACGAGCAGTTCGTTTGCGCCTACAAGGCCGATGGCCTCATCATCTCCACGCCCACCGGCTCCACGGCGTATTCGCTCTCCGCCGGCGGCCCCATCATTTTTCCTTCGGTCCCGGCCATCTGCATCACGCCCATTTGCCCGCACATGCTCACCAACCGGCCGGTTCTGGTGCCCGAAACCAGCGTCATCCGCGTCATTTCGCGGTCGCCCGATGAGAGCGTGTTCCTGACCATCGATGGCCAGGTGGGCAACCCCATCCGGGAAGGCGACACCCTGGTCTGCCGCAGCTCGGACTACGCGCTGCACCTGGTCCGCCCGCCGCGCATGATGTTTTTCGACGTCCTCCGCCAGAAGCTGAAATGGGGCGAACGGTGAAACGCATCTCCCTCACCACCTGGATCTTCATCGGGATGGCCGCGGGCGTGGCCCTCGGGATCCTCGCGCCGGGCTTCGCCAGGCAGCTCGGACCCGTCAGCCGGGTGTTCCTGCAATTGATCCGCTCCATCATCGCGCCGCTGCTGTTTGGCACGCTGGTGGTGGGCATTGCGGGCGGCGGCGACATGAAACGCATGGGCCGCATCGGCGGCAAGGCCATCATCTATTTCGAGATTGTCACCACCCTGGCGCTGTTTCTGGGGCTCGCCGCCGTCAACCTGGTGCGCCCCGGCGCCGGCATTGCGATTCATAGCAGCGCCGCTGAAGCCGCCATACCGCAGACCCCGGCCACCTTCAGCACGGTCCTCGAGCATATCTTTCCTTCGAGCATCATCGACGCCATGGCGCGCAATGACGCTCTCCAGATCGTGGTCTTCGCCTTTCTGTTCGGCGCCGCCTGCGCGGCCATCGGCGCCAAAGCGGAACCGGTGGTCAAGTTCTGCGGGTCCCTCGCCGAGGTCATGTTCCGTTACACCAGGTACGTGATGTACCTGGCTCCCCTCGGCGTCGGCGCCGCTCTGGCGGTGGTGATCGGAAACAAGGGCGTGGAGGTGCTGTTCGGTCTCGGCAAGCTGATCGCGACCATGTACGTGTCGTCGATTCTGTGCATCGTGTTCGTGCTCGGCCCGGCCCTGGTCCTGTTCCACATTCCGGTGCGCGGGTTCTATCGCGCCGTCCGCGAGCCGTTTCTGATCGGCTTCTCCACGGCCTCGAGCGAAGCCGCGCTGCCGCTGGCGCTCGAAAACATGGAGCAGTTCGGCGTGCCCAAGCACATCGTGGGTTTCGTGATCCCCACCGGTTACAGCTTCAACCTGGTGGGCAGCGCGCTCTACCTCTCGCTGGCTTCCGTCTTCGTGGCGCAGGCCGCCGGCGTCAATCTCTCCTTCGGCGACCAATTGCTCATGATGCTGACCCTGATGCTCACCAGCAAAGGTGTGGCCGGCGTTCCGCGCGCCGCGCTGGTGATCCTGGCCGGCACCTTATCGACGTTTCATCTGCCCATGGAAGGCGCCGCCGTGCTGCTGGGCGTGGACGCCCTGCTCGACATGGCGCGCACCTCGATCAACGTGCTCGGCAACTGCCTGGCCAGCGCCGTGGTGGCCCGCTGGGAAGGCTATCAGGTGGGCTGAGAGGCCCGGTTTCCCGAGGCGGAGGGAACCCACGCGTTGGCGGGATTCCGGGCGCTGGAGCCGCACGATTCCCTTGAACGGTTCGAATCCTACCTGGGGAGCCACGGCCCCAAGAAAGGGGCTTCGTCGTTTCAATAGCTTGCAGCTTCGATTCCATCCAACCCGCCGTGGATTCGAACTGCATCTGCACCTCGGGACCGCGAAAACAGATTGGTTTTCGCCTTTGCCGCGTCGGTCGTAACCCTCTACAATGGAGGAGATGAAGCGCAAGGCTAGCAGGGCGTTGTCGTATTCGGTCTTTTACTAGCAAGCCGCCGGAGGCGGCTACGTCGCGTTCGTTCCCGCCCTTCCCGGCTGTCATACCCAGGGGGAAACACTCGAAGAGGCCGAGCGCAACGTCGAGGAAGCCGTCGCGTTGTATCTGGATAGCCTCTTAGCCCACGGGGAGTCGATTCCCGAGGAAGGACCATCGTTTCAAGGCAGGGTTAGCGTTCCGGTCTCTGTTCCCGCCTGATCCATGGCAAAGCTCCCATCCCTGACCGCGCGGAAGTTGATCCGGGCTCTCAAACGCGCGGGATTCGTCGAAGACCGGCAAAAGGGAAGCCACCTCATGTTGATCCATCCGGAGACGAACGCACGTACCCAGTGGAGGAATCTCATTCTGCGAATACCTCTTGCAGCGTCTTCAACGCGGCGGTGAGCGTCTTTGCCGAGACTACACCCAGTTTCTTCGCCAGTCGGGTCTTGTCCACGGCGCGAACCTGATCAGGCAGGATCAGACCCCTCCGGCCACCATGAGTGACGCCGATCCGAAACGGTGCCTCGCGACCCGCCGTGGCCATAGGTGCGACGAGCACCGTGCGCAGATGATCGTGCATTTCGGCCGGCGATACTACGACGCACGGGCGTGTCTTCCTGATTTCGCTCCCGACAGTGGGATCGAGATTCACGAGCCAGATCTCTCCACGCGTCACCAAACCAACTCCGAATCCGCCGCATTGCCGAATTCGCCCATCACGAGTTCGTCGTCGCCAGCTTCAGCGATTCTCCGGGCGGCCTCGGCCCAACCGGTGCGGGCCGGACTTGCGGGCCTGCGTAACACAAGTGCATCATCCTCGATCGTCATTTCCGCTCCCGCTTTGCCGTCCAGACCCAGTTGCGCGAGTACCGGCTTGGGGATGACAACCCCCTGGGAGTTGCCTATCTGTCGAATGCTCACGTGTACAGTTCGCATAGTAATAACAATGTTATTCCGGCGTGCTTGGCGTGTCAAGCCAAGACGCACTCAAGAAACCGTGCTACCTTGTGCTGCTGGCGCGGAAACACGGCGGTTGAGGGTCGCGGCGCACCTCCGCACCGGTCGCCCCCGCTCAGTTCCCCACGGAGGTGTACAAGATTACTTGCGCCCCGATCACACCGCCCAGACTGAACGACACCGGCACCGCGTCGCTGGCGGGGACGTTCGGCACCACCACGTTGAACTGGTACACGCCCACAAGGCCCGGCGCCAATCCCGAGTATTGGAGCGTGGCCAGAGTCGATCCGAAGAAGATCTGCAACGGCAACGCCAGCGTATTGCCACTCGGGACGATCTGGCCCGCGGGAATGTTGGGAGTCACCGGGCCGAATCCGCTGCCAAAGATGACGATGACGTCCCCGGGTTTGGCCCGCTGCGAGGCGACGCCCGCAATGGCGCCGGGCGGCAGAACAAAGGTCTGGTAGTCGGGAAACAGGGCCGCCACATATTGCATCCCGCCGATCCTGAAATTTGCCGGAGCCCACATCCCCGCCGCGGTCGGGTTCACGATGACGGGGAATGAATTGCTGGTTCCGGTCGCCGCGGTCACGGTAATCTGCTGTTGGCCGGTTGCGACATTCGACGGCACCAGCGCATTCACCTGGCCGGGGCTGATGTAGCTGATGAAGGCGGCCTGGCCGCCGATGGTCACCGTGGTTCCATCCAGCGAAGTGGGCGCATTCACACCGTTGAAATCGGCGCCAGCCCATGGGCGCGTGTCGGCCGCCAGGTTCGATCCGTAGATCTCGATCCAGGTCCCCGGCGCAATCGAGCCGAAACCTCCGAAGGCACTCGCGGTACGCACTCCGCTGATGGTGGGCGGGGCGGGCGTCATCAGGCGAATCACGTTGTTCTGAGTATCCGAGATGTAAATATTCCCGGAGGGATCCACCAATACGGACAGCGGGAACGATAGCTCAGCGCTGGTGGCGGGGCCTCCATCTCCCGTATAACCGGAGAACTTGGTGCCGGCCACGGTCGTGATCGTGCCAGTCGTCGCCGACACCATGCGAATCCGTTGGTTAAAGGTATCCGCGATGTAGAGGTTGCCGGCGGCATCCAGCGCCACGCCGCTGGGGTGATTCAGTAGCGCGCTGCTGGCCGGGATTCCGTCTCCGTTATAGCCAAACACACCGGTGTCGGTGCCGGTCACCGTCGTGGTTACGGTGATCGAGCCGCTGAGCGCCACTTTCAGAACGCGGCTATTGTTGGTATCCGCGATGTAAACGTTGCCGGCGGCATCCACCGCCACGCCCTTTGGCGAGCTCAGTATGACGCTGCCGGTGGAAAGCGAAGTGATGTTGCCGGTCGCCGCCGTCACTATGCGGATGCGGTTGTTCCCGGTGTCCGCAATGTAGAGGTTGCCCGCGGCATCCACGGCGAGGCCGGTGGGGGTGTCGAGCTGCGCGTTGATGGCCAGGCCATGGTCCCCGGTACCGCCCTGACCGAGAGAATTGTTGCCCGCGTACGTCGTGATGTTGGTGCCGGCCACCTTGCGGATCACGTAGTTGTCGGGGTCTGAGATGTAGAGGTTGCCCGAAGAGTCCACCGCCACGCCGGAAACACGGCCCAGCTCGGCGCTGGTGGCCGCTGCTCCGTCCCCCGCGTAACCGGTAGTACCGTCGCCGGCCACCGTCGAGATCGTGCCGGCCGTCACCTTGCGGACCCGGTGGTTGAGCTGGTCCCCGATGTAGAGGTTGCCCGAAGAGTCCAGAGCTATGCCGAAAGGTTGGTTGATCTCGCTGGTGGTGGCTGCCACTGCATCCGCCGTATAGCCGCCGGTATTGTCGCCGGCGAACGTGGTGATGAAATAGGCCGGCGCCGGCGCCTGGCACAAAGCCGGCGCGAAAATGGATGCGACGCCCATCGCCAGGACGAAAGCAGTTCGGTTGAAGGCGCGGTGTTTCACTTATGATCTCCAGTTTCTATCCCCGCTCATACCACTTTACTAGTCCGCAACCCGCTCCATTGTTCCGCCAGCACAATGGAATTGGCCGGGTTCTTGGGGTCGTATTTCACGGAAACCGCATCGATCGTCGAAAAATCGGGCGGCATCTGCTGCTGCAGCATCGAGACATCCTGTGACGCGGTGTACTCCACTCCGCGAACGCCGTACGAATAGAACAGAAGATCATCGCGTATCTCCACCAGCCTGGCGTCGCTCATTTTGCCGTGAGCCACCAGGGCGGACCGCCGGCGCCGCTCTCGTTCCTCCGGCGTGACGCGCGAACGCTTCCACGCCCGGTATCCAATCAGTGCTCCCAGCACTACGAGCACTCCGGCCAGCGCCAGCAAGACTGCCTCCGCGACCGCCCATGACAGACCTGGAACACGCGGCATTTGAGAAACGGCTCACCCGCCTTCGTCAGCTCTCCGGATCACTTTCAGTTTACCGCACCAGTAGCGCCCAGTTTCCCTTCTGCCGGACCGCGCGCGCAGGCGGCAGCGCTGCCTTCATCCGCTCCACTTCCTGAAGCTCGAAGCCGCTCGCCAGCAGCACGCCGCCGGGCCGCAGCACGCGCACCAGGTCCCGCGCCAGCTCGACGATGGCCTCCGGGCTGATGTTCGCCACCACCAGGTCGCACGAGCCGGCCGCCACGGCGTCCACCGATCCGATAAACCCCTCGCCCGCAATTTCCACCGCTACCGGGTCCGTATCGCAGGCATAAACCCTCCCCGCCCCGAGCAGCCTGGCCGCCCGCGCCAGAATGCCCGAGCCCGTGCCCACGTCGAGCACACTCATGCCTGGCTTCAGAAACTCCTCCAGCGCCTCCATCGACAATTGCGTGGTTTCGTGAACGCCCGTGCCGAACGCCATCCCCGGATTGACGGCCATGCGAAACCGTCCCGGCGGCGCGGGATCGTGGCGCCATTCGGGCGCCAGAAAAAACCGCGCGCCCACCTCCATCGGCTGCATGAGGTCGCGCGCCCGTTGCACCCAGTCGCGCTCCTCCTCCACGCGCCAGCTCGCGCCGGGGAAGAGATCGAGCAGCGCGTCGCGGTTGGCGCCGTCCTCGAAGAACGCGCGCACGCGCCAGGCATCCAGCTCGACAACGCCGGCCGACCCTTGCTCCCACATCTCGGCGATCAGCAGGTCGCGGTCGTCCGCATCGCATTCGATTTCAAGAGAGAACATTGTTATCGTGGAATTACAGCCGAAAATGAAACTACAAGGTATTTTCCCACCAATCGCCACACCGTTCGATCACAATGGCGATATTTACCCCGCCAAAGTGCGGCACAACGTGGAAAAGTGGAACCGCACCGCGCTCGCCGGCTACGTCGTGATGGGGTCCACCGGCGAGAGCGTCATGCTCACGCCCGACGAGAAGTACACCATGTGGGAACTGGTGGCCAAGCACGCCGCGCCGGAAAAGCTGCTCATTGCCGGCACCGGCATGGAAGGCGTGCGCGAGACCGTGGCTCTCACCAATCGCGCCGCCGAAATGGGCTACCAGGCCGCCATGGTGCGGACGCCGCATTACTATAAGAACCTCATCAACCGCGCCGACGCCCAGGCGCTCTACTTCCGCGCGGTGGCCGATCAATCGCGCATCCCGCTGATCATTTACAACTGGCCGCAGGCCACCGGCGTGGACATTCCGGTGGAGGCCGTAGTGGCGCTGTCCGAGCATCCCAACGTCATCGCCATCAAGGAAAGCTCCGGCAACCTGGAAAAGGTGATGCAGATGATCCGCGAAGTGAAGCACGGCTTTCAGGTGCTGGTAGGCTCCGCGCCGACGCTGTGGCCGTCGCTGCTGATGGGTGCGTGTGGCGCCATCCTGGCCTATGCCAACGCCGCCCCCTATTCGGTGATCGCCATCTGGGAGGCCTACCGCACGCGCGATGAGGCCGCCGGTCTCGACTGGCAGAACCGCATCGGCCGCCCCTCCGCCCTGGTCACCGCCAAGTACGGCATCCCCGGCCTGAAGTACGCCATGGATTTGAACGGTTACTACGGCGGCCCGCCCCGGCTGCCGCTGGTGGTGCCCACGCCGGAAGCCAAGAAAGAGATTGAGGAGGCATTCGAAGACTTGAAGGGTTGAGCCGCATCCTCAGAAAAATCAGGCGTACAGATTTGCCGTGGAAGCGAACATCCGTGGACGTTTCTTTTGACGAGATTCGGCGCCGCATCGCTGAGGTGGGCCCAGGCCTACACAGCGCAGGCACCTTCTCGGCACGGACATTTCAAGCCATTGCGCGAGCCGCCCACAAGCGACAAATCCATAACTCGGTTGAAACTGGTTCCGGTGCCAGCACGCTGTTGTTCTCCCACCTGAGCGAACACCATACGGTCTTTGCCTTGGACGCTGGCAGCGGCAGCATCACCAATGTGCGCCGGTCACCACTCTTACGTCAGGACGTGGTCACCTTCGTGGAGGGTCCGACGCAGGCCACCTTGCCACAGTACCGCTTCACCGAAAAGCTGCAACTCGTTCTTATGGACGGACCACACGGCTACCCGTTCCCCGACCTCGAGTATTATTTTCTGTACCCCCACTTGGATACCGGTGCCCTACTGATCCTCGATGACATTCATATTCCCACGGTCCACGGCCTTTTTCGGTTTTTGCGGCGGGATGCGATGTTCGAACTGGATGAGGTCGTTCAAACGTCCGCGTTCTTCACACGCACAAGTGCGCCAACATTCGATCCCTTCGGGGATGGGTGGTGGCAGCAGAACTACAATGCAAGACCGCTTCTGCGCTACGCCTGGAGGGACAGGATCAGAGGCCTATTGCCGGCGTCGATGCAGCGAAGTTTAATGCGCCTCAAACGCGGCATGACGCACGGAGACCCCCGTTGCGCGGTGGACATTCTCGCCCCTCCTAGCGGGGTGCTGGTGGCGGGCGCCGGCATCGCTGAAGGTTCCGCGGTTTTGCCCCCCGATTCGTACCTGTGGGTTTTAGTCCGCCGCAAGGATTTTGATGGTTGGTGGCCTCAGGGCAATGGGGCGGTACCGGTAGAGGGGAACCTATGGAGAGTGCAAGTCAGTTACGGGGAACCTCGAGATGCCGGCTGCGCGTTCGAAATTGCGGCTCTCGTCGTCGGCCAATCAACCCACGAATCATGGATCGACTGGGTGGCGCGGGTCAAGGAAACCGGTCTGTTTCCTCCGGTGCGGCTACCCTCCCCAGGTTTCGTGTTCGGAGATGCGTATCGGACCGTGACAAGAGCAAGGTAGACCGCAGACTGGCTTATCGCCGCAGCCTCGCCACGCGCCGGAACGCCCTCGCGCACTCTTCCACTCGCAGCCCGTACGTGATCGCGAAGTACACCACCCCGTACGTCCCCAGAATGGCCACCGCCGCTTTAATCGGATGATTCCCGTGCCCTATGCCGATCTTCACCCCCCACGCCGCCCCCGCCGCCACGCCGGCCGATATCCATAGCTTGGTCATCAGCGCCGCCGCGAGGCCCGTCCGCCCGATGCGCCCGTTCAGCGTCCGCCGCAGCAGCGCGAACTCCACCCAGCCCGCCACGCCCGCCGAAGCCGTCAAGCCAGCCGCGCCCCAGCGCGGATCGATCCCAATCCATATCGGCAGCGGGATCGAGCACAGGTAGCCCAGCCCGGTGGTGAGCGCCACGCGCACCACTGCATACCGCAGCGGCGTTCGTGTGTCCCGGAGCGCATAGTAGGTCGAAGAATACAGCCGCCCCAGCGTTGACGCCAGCAGCCCCACCGCCGAGCCGGCCAGAATTCCCCACACGTAGACCGAGTCGCCGTGCGTGAACTTCCCCGTTTGATATAGCGCCGCCGTCACCACGTCGCCCAGCGCCAACAGCGCCATGGCCGAAGGCACCACGAAAAACGCGATTTGCCGCAGCCCCGCATCCAGCCGCTGCCGCAGTTGCGCGCCAACCTCCGCCCGATCGCCCAGGGCGCTCGACATAGCCGGCAGCTCCGCCGCCGATACCGCCATCCCGAACAGGCTCACCGGCAGCGTGTTGATGGACTGCGCATTGGTCAACCCCGCCACCGCGCCCTCGCCCAGCTTGCTGGCCAGCAACTGGTCCACGTATCCGCTGATCTGCACCACGCCCCGGCTGACGAACACCGGAGCGAAGTTGCGCATTACTTCGCGCACGTGCCCCGCGCGCATGTCGAGGCGCAATCGCAGTTTTCGCGTCAGCTTCAGCACCACCGGCAACTGCACCCCGAACTGCAACCCGCTGCCGATCACCGAACCCCACGCCAGCTTGACCGCCAGCGCGCTCTGCTCGAGGCCGCCGTAGATTACAAGCGTGGCGATCATGGCCGCGTTCCAGATCACCGGCGCCGTATAAGAAAGAAAGAATCTACGATGGCTGTTCAGAATCCCCAGGCACCACGCCGAGAACACCAGCAGGCCCGCGCCCGGAAACAGGATCCGCACCAGCCGGATGGTCAGCTCGCGTTTAGCGCCGTGAAAGCCCGGTGCGATAGCGTAGATCAGGTACGGCGTGGCCACTACGCCCACCAGCACCAGCACCGCCGTGGCCAGCGCCAGGATTGCGCCCACTGCGCCCGCCACGCGCCCCGATTCTTCCTCGTCGCCCTCCGCCAGCAGGCGCGCGTACACCGGGATGAAGGACGCCGAAAGCACTCCTTCGCCGAACAGGTTTTGCAGGAAATTCGGAATCCGGAAGGCCGCGTTGAACGCGTCCGCCGCGTCCGACAGCCCGAAGTAGTACCCGAAAACGCGCTGCCGCACCAGCCCCACGATGCGGCTGACCAGAATGCCCGCGGCTACCAGAAACGCATGCCGGCCCGTGCGCTCGCGCTGCGCCGGCGGCTTCACCAGCTCAGCTTCTCCAGCACCGCGTCGGCCACTTCTTCCGTGCTGCTCTTCCCGCCCAGGTCGGGCGTGCGCACCCGGCCCTCCGCTAGCACCGCCGCCACTGCGACTTCTACCTCGCGCGCCGCCTCGGCCATCTCCAGATGGTCGAGCATCATGGCCGCGCTCAGAATCGTCGCCAGTGGATTCACCACGCCCTTCCCGGCAATGTCCGGCGCCGAGCCATGCACCGGCTCGAACATCGAGGGGAACCGCCGCAGCGGATCGAGGTTGGCCGAGGGCGCCAGGCCCATGCTCCCGATGATGATGGCGGAAATGTCGCTCAGGATATCGCAGAACAGGTTCGACCCCACCACTACGTCGAAGCTCTGCGGCCGCCGGATGAAATTCATGGCTGCCGCATCCACCAGCAGCGACTCGGTCTCCACGCCCGGGTACTGCGCCGCCACTTCTTGAAAAACGCGGTCCCACAGCACCATGCTGTAGCCCTGCGCGTTGGACTTGGTGACCGACGCGACGCGCCTCTTCTTATCGCGCTTCACCGCCAGCTCGAAGGCGAACCGCACCACGCGCTCGATGCCCCGCCGCGTGAACACCGAGGTCTGAATGGCGATCTCCTCCGGCTGGTGTTGGTAGACGAACCCGCCCACCTGCGTGTACTCGCCCTCGGTGTTCTCCCGCACCACCACCAAATCGATGTCGCCGCCCTTGGGCCCCGCCAGCGGCGATTGGACGCCCGGATACAGGTACGCCGGCCGCACATTGGCGTACTGGTCGAACGCCCGCCGGATGGGCAGCAGCAGCCCGTTGAGCGTGGTATGGTCGGGGATTTCCGGATGCCCGACGGCGCCCAGCAGGATGGCGTCGCAAGGTTGCAGCAGGTCGATGGCCCCGGCGGGCATCATGCGCCCCCAGCGGAAGTAGTGCTCCGCGCCCCATTCGAAATCCTGAAACGCGAAGGTTACGTCATGTTTCCTGGCGATCTTCTCCAGAACTCGCTTGGCTTGGGGAACGACTTCGCGGCCGACGCCGTCTCCCGCGATCACTGCGATGGTGAATGTCTTCATGGGCTCGAAGACAATTCTAACGCCCTATATCAGTAGAACAGGTACTTCCGCCACTGGGCGTCGCTCTTGCCCAGCAGGCGCATCAGGTGACGGCTGGTGTGCAGGCTGAACGGCCGCGGTTGCCGCACCAGTCTCATGCCGGCTTCTTCGGGGGTCCGGCTGCCTTTGCGGTTGTTGCACGGGTGGCAGCAGGCCACCAGGTTCTCCCAGGCCGATTCACCGGCGCGCGACCGCGGGACTACGTGATCCAGGGTCAGCTCGCCCGAGGGCAGCGTGCGATGGCAATACTGGCAGGTGTAGCGGTCGCGCATCAGAATGTTCTTGCGCGAGAGCGCCCGCGTCTGATGCGGGATGCGCCGGTATTCCAGGAGCCGGATGACGGACGGCAGGCGAATCACCGCCCGCGCCGAATGGACCGCGTTCAGGGATTCCTCCTCGGCCGACGCCACCCCCTTCAGCACCAGCACCAGGGCGCGGCGCGCGGCGCAGATGTTGATGGGCTCATAGCTGGCGTTGAGCACCAGCACCGGTCTTTGCAGTCGATCGCCGGCCATTCAGAATACTCCCATGCGGCGGTCCACGCGGGCCACCGTCAAGAGCGCGACCTTGGCCGCGCCCGCCCGCTTGAGGGCTAGGGCGCAGGAGGCCGCCGTGGAACCGGTAGTCATGACATCGTCGATGAGCAGGATGCGCTTGCCCTTCACCGCCCCAGCCCAGGGAGCCCGCCGGGGGCCAAAAGCGGCCGCCACGTTCTGGCGGCGGCCGGTGTTGCTGAGGCCGGCTTGTGCCACCGTGGGCCGCACGCGTTTGAGCGCGTGGATAACGGGAATGCCGCAGCGCCGCGCGATGGCCCGCGCCAGCAGCTCCGATTGGTTGAACCCCCTTTGCCACTGCCGGCGCCAGTGCAGCGGAACCGGCGTCACGGCATCGAAGCGCTCATCGCGCGGCAGCGCGGCAGCCAGCATCGCGCCCAGCGGGCCCGCCAGCGTCTTGATCCGCCCGTACTTGTACAGGTGGATCAATTCGCGCAGCACGCCTTCGTAGGCGCCGAAGCAGTAAGCCGCGTCGAAGCCCCGCAGGCCGTAGCGGCACAGAGCGCAGCGGCCTTCCGCATCCAACGGAAAGGCGTTCTGAAATGGGGTCCGGCAACTGACGCAGAAGAACTCCGCGCTCAGCGGCTCGGGCGCCCGCAAACATTCGCCGCAGACCGGGATGCGGCCCGCTCCCGCCAAAGGCCGGCCGCAGACGCGGCAATCGCCGGGGAAAAAAAGGGAAAAAAGGGCATGCGAAGCTTCGCGGACTACAGAAGGACCGTGGCTTGCGACTGCGGCTCGACTGCTACTCGAGAAGACCCACCTCCGCCAAGGTTCCATTGTAACCGAATTTCCGTGGCGGAGCGGTACAATACTGTCCGAGGGACCATGAGAGGCTCGTGGCGGCTGGTCGGGTGGGTGCTTGGGCTGGGCTTGTTGGCGCCGCTTGCCTTCCGCGGGCAGGTTGCCATTCAGCCTCGTCCCAAACCCAGCGCGCCGGAGCAGCAAAGGCCGGCGGCCAATCTCCGCGTCGATACCAACCTGGTGCTGGTTCCGGTGACCGTGTGCGACCCCATGAACCGCCCCGTAACCGGCCTCGAGAAGGAGCACTTCAAGGTCTTCGACGACCACGTGGAACAGACCGTCACACACTTCGCCATGGATGACGAACCGGTGGCCGTCGGCCTGGTCTTCGATATCAGCGGAAGCATGGGACCCAAGCTGCGCCTCTCGCGCCTGGCGGCGGCCGCGTTCTTCAAGACCGCTAATCCGGAAGACGAGTTCTTCCTGGTGGAGTTCAACGACACGCCCAAGATGGTGGTGCCGCTGACGCCCAACGTCGAGGAGATCCAGAACCAGCTCACCTTCGCGCAGTCCAAGGGACGCACCGCGCTGCTCGACGCCATCTTCCTCTCGTTGCACGAGATGAAGAAATCGACCAAGAACAAGAAGGCCCTGCTGATCATCTCCGACGGCGGCGACAACAGCAGCCGCTACACCGAAAGCGAGGTCAAGAACCTGGTGCGCGAGAGCGACACGCTGATTTATGCCATCGGAGTGTTCGAACCCGACAGCGCGCGCGGGCGCACCCCCGAGGAAGCCGCCGGGCCGGGGCTGTTGAATGACATCGCCGAGCAAACCGGCGGCCGCCACTTTCCGGCCAGCCCGTCCGAGCTTCCGGACATCGCCGCCAAGATCGGCATCGAGCTGCGCAACCGGTACGTACTGGGCTTCTCGCCCACCGCCCAGCAGCGCGACGGCCGGTACCACCACGTTCAGGTCAAAGTGGTTCCCCCGCGCGGCCTGCCTCCGCTGCACGCCTACTGGCGCCTGGGATACTACGCGCCGGTGGAGTAGGGTATAGCTGATCTCCCCGCCCGGGTGTGTTATAAATATTTATGACAAAGTATTAACGAGAGTAGCCAGTATGCGGAACACCAAAGTCGTCTCTATCTCCTTGCCGGCCGAGATGCTCGAAGCCGCGGAGATCATGGCTAAGCAGGAGAACCGTACCATGAGCGAATTGATGCGCGAGGCGCTGCGGGTTTACCAACGCGAGCGCTTGGCGTGGCAGGATATTTTCGCTTACGGTGAGGCCAACGCGAAGAGACTCGGTATCAAGAACGAGCAAGATGTGGTGCGCATGGTCCGCGAATCACGGCAGCGAAGAGGCAGTCGTCTTTCCGGGAGTCCTCAGAGACGCTTTTTTGGGGCGTGACCCAGTGTGGGTAGGGGCACCGGGCAAGGAAATGGGGGGTCATGCAAAGGTGGCATCTATCTGTTTGAAAAGACATTTATTGTTGTTGAAACATGTCGGGTTTTTGTATACTATGGATGTCGGGTTTTTGCAGGGTGGTATGGCCATGCGTCAACAGAGAACATTGCGCGAAAGGATCGAGGAACGGATCGCAAGAAGGCGGCGCGATGACGTATTCCTGCCCCGTGAATTCCGGGATCTCGGCGGCGAGGATCAGGTGCTGCGCGTGCTTCGCGGCCTGGTGCGCGAAAAGCGCCTGGTGCGGCTTGGCTATGGGGTCTATGGCCGCGCCGTGGTCTCGCGTCTAAACGGGGAGCCGCTCCTCTACAGCCCGAACGGATTTCTCGGCGCCGCACGACAGGCGCTGACCAAGCTGGGTGTGAACTGGGAGCCGACCGAAGCGGAGCGGGCCTATAACGAAGGCCGTTCGACACAGGTGCCGGTGAATCCGGTTGTGCGGGTGAGAGGCCGCTTCTCACGGCGGCTCAGTGACGGCAAGCTGGAGCTGGTGCTTGAGCGATAGGCCGTCGCTTCAGGATTTGCTCGAAGTCCAACAGCACTTTGGGCTGCCGAGCCCGGCGCTGGTCGAGAAGGACTGGCATGTTGTCCAGGCGCTCAGGGCCATCAACGCGGCCGACACTGCGCCGGCCCTGCTGGTGTTTGGCGGGGGCACGGCCTTAAGCCGCGCGCACCGTCTGACCCGGCGGATGTCGGAAGACATCGATCTCAGAATCATATCGGACAGCCCGCTTACGCGCCCGGCGCTCCGTCATCTGCGCCCGCGCTGAGATCTAAGGGGTTTCGCGACTGGAATCCGATGGCTCATCAAGTCTCCGGCTTGGGACTATCCCGCGCGACCATAAGTGTTGTCTATTTCGGGGTCAGGCAGAGAATTAACTCCTGGGCAGTACGGCGCGCTGCGCGCCCATTCCCGACCTCGAGGTTGACGCCGCCCAATGTGCTGAACTTGCTGTTGACGAACTTCGCGATCACCTGAAAGTGTTCGCGTGCCAGATCGCGGACGATATCGCCCGACAGCCCATTCGAGCATTCGTGAGCGGGGAAGGTGAGAATCGCTCGCGCGCCGTGGGAGGCAATCTTTCCGAGCAATTCAGAGAGTGCCTTTTTGGCGCCACGCTTGACGCTGTAGTCTGAGTGCGGGCGCATCCTGAATTCAGGATTCCTACCTGAGCCAGAAACTTCACCAGCCGTGCCCCTCGCGACGGATTCAAGGACGTGGTAGAACCGGCTATATTGGACGCCGGAATAAGGCGGGTCAATGAAAACGAGATCGGAAGGTCGAATGTGGTCTGCGGCTTCGTTTGCGTCAGCGGTCACAGCGGTCCCTTCCTGCTTGGCGAACACTCTCGATAGACTTTCCAGCGCCGCTCCAGTCAGATCAGGAACAACTCGGCTCCATGCCTCAAAGATGTAAGGATTCGCAGAGCGAGAAGGCTGAAGGGGTTGAGCCGTGTGCCCAGGCGACGCTGCGCACTTACTGGCTACGTGCAGAAGCGCGGCAAGCGCGACCGTTCGCGCGGGCCGCTTCGCCGGCAGCGTCCTTCGCAGAGCATCTATCCATGTGGCTTGGACAGGACAAAAATAGTGTCCGCCGTAAGCCTTAGTCAAAGGTAGGGTGTCCCACCGCTCGGACCAAGCCCGGAAGTCCGTCACGACCTGCCGTGTGACCTTTTTCAGCTTTGGAGGGCGATATTGCAGGTAAACTCTTTCCGCGCGTTCATGCCAGTTCTTCCAGCATTCCTCCCACGGCATCGCTTCCTTCCTCTCAAGAACTGCTGCCGTCAGTACTCTGCTGTACTGCTGCAGGTCCGAGGCGAGGACGGGCATCTCATACCCGGTTGCGACGTGAATGGCAACAGCCCCCGACCCGGCGAAGAGGTCGACAAAGCGTTCCGCGCCTGGCGCGGAGCTAGCGAGCACGTCGCCCAAGCCGTCCAACAGCATTGAGCGCTTTGATCCCATGTACTTCACGATTTCCCCGCGTAGATCGCTGTATATGCAGGATCAACGACTTCAAATGTCAACGTCTTGGGCTTCCACGACGGCGTCCGCTGGACCTTCCAGAATCGATGTGTCGGCCCCACGATTTCATCCAGGAGTTGGCGGAACTTCACGATGCGGTGGTAAGCGATAATCTGAACCGTCTCGATGTCTGGAAAGTTGTCGGCGCTAGGAACGGGAACAGCGGAAAGTTCAATCTCGGCGATCTTTTGAATACGCCGCGCAAGATAATCGGTATCGAGCGCCTTGAAAACTGGGAAGCGGTCGATATGATCCGCATAGTTTGCTCTGTTCCTGTGAGAGCCGTCAGATTGGGGAATGTCCTCACGGTTGAGATAAAAGAACGGATCACTCGATAGCTCGGCGTGCTCATGAAGGTACTTCCAGTACAGCTTGTGTTCGCGATCACCACCGTTCTTCTTCTGTATCTGGAAAACCCAACCTTTACCTTGCGGTGCAATTTGGATCAGGCGCTTCTTTCTGTGCAGGTGAAACAAGCCAAACAAATGAGCAAAAGCACGGACCGAGTAGTGACTTGAGTAGTAACCGGCAACAGAAGACCAAATAGGACTGGCCTCGGTGAGCGATGTGGATATAAGGAAGCTGTGGACGGCTCTCAGCCACATTTCGACGGAGGCGGTTGCGAAGACCTTTAGGTCATTTGGTTTTGCTGCGACTGTTTGTTCTGTGAATGGCGCGCACCTTGTCGTGAGTAAATTCGATAGGGTGCCAACTGCAGGAAAAGCGTCGGCAGCGCTCAGCTTGTCGAGCGGGCTGAACATCACAGTAATCTGTTTCTGCAGTGCACTATTCATCGGGGACGTCAGTCGCGAGCGCCTTGGTCGCCTTAGCACGGGTCTGATTGGCCAGCTCAGAAATCTTTTCGGGGCCGAATCGGTGGACGCTTTCTGTCGTCCCAAACGCCGCCCAGAGAGTATTGCGGAATAGCCCGATGCCACCGCTCCCCAGATACTTGCGGTTCTTGAATTCACTCTTGTCAATGAAGACTTTGGCGTCGAGCAAACCGGCCCGCTCCGCGGTCTCCTGCAACAACTTCTTTGTGCGTTGTTGGGCCTCATCCGATACGAGATAGCGGGTACGCTTCAACTTCCAAAGGACCGCCGGAACGAGATCGAGAATCGAAACAAGCACGCGACCCTGGTAAGCGACGTTCTCAGGGTCGAGCATGTTGCGTTTAGTGGGCGTCTCGAATCTTCCCGATGCCTCAAGCCAGGCCGTCAAGCATTGGGCGAGAAACCCCGTCTGCGTTTCCAAGTTGACGATACCGCACCTTCGTAGATCGGGGAGAACATCCTCGATGGCGTGAGCGAGAGTCGCCAGCGTAATGACATCTTTGACTCCGTACTTGATGCCGGGAATCTGAATCATCCCGACCAATGGGCCGGTCTCAAGCATTAGCTTGCGGCCGATGTCTTGCGCGCGTTCCTTGTCGTCAAGCGGCTCGCGCTCTCCGCGGGCGGTCGGAAAGAGGTCTACCACTAGAGATCGGTCAACCTTCTTCTGGTTGAAATTCACGTCAATAAAAATTTGGGCCTGCCTGCGGGGCGGGTCGTCTGGGCCATCAAGATCAAGGAAGACTTCTGCCGGGATTTCCCATTTCGTATCCTGCTGCGTCTTGTCCTGCAGCAAGCGCACGGCGAAATACGCGCCGTTTATTCGATGCTGTCCGTCGATTACTGAAAATCGCAGGGCGGGATCATCTTCGTCAAACATCAAGGTTGCAGCTCCATCCTCGGCGCAGCCAGCAGTAGGGGTGATCTTCGCGCCGTTGACGTGCAGCAAAACGTTGGAAAAGGTTGGAAATTCGCTTTTCATGGGCGTAATGACCTTGGAAACTCTGGGCGGCCATTCGCGGCCAGGTTCCGTTTTCTTGGGCTCGTAGATTTCACGGAAGAATTGATCGATGCGTTCTGGAACCTGGATGATTTCGTCTTGAAGTAGGTAGCTTGCGATCTGCGCAACGCGCTTCCAATCCAATGAACGTTGAATCGCCTTGACTTTTGCCGGGTTACGATGCGGAGAATGCGGAGTGCCAGGCCACCATTCCATGAGCTTTGCCACATCCAGGGCGCAGAGGCAATGGTGCTTGTTCTGCAGGGCTGGCTTAACAAAAGGATTCTTGGGAACGATCACAGAAATGCGCTGGACGGATGCTCCGTCGGGCTTCTTCTTCATGGCGCTCCTCTATCGTTGGTTCTCCGCTCCCCATTCGCCGACTTCCGATGCGATTCGGCTGGGTTATGCTCGTGAAGTCTGGACGATGGACGCGGTGCTCAGCAAGATTCCGGATTATAACAGATGTAGGCTGCCTAGAGGGGTTGGACTTGGCGCGGGCGCGCCGCGGGCCTTAGAGTCGCTTCGCCACCAAACAGATAACGTGCCGACTCGTTGTGGGCAGGTGCCCTATGCTTGGACCCGGGCCCGTATACGTCTTGCGATTCCTGACGATCTTCGACCCGTTGCTCAAGTCCAGATCGGCGCGCCTGTGTGGCCCGGCGAACGATAACTGTCGCTGCCGCCGGACTCAGTGTCCCGAAACGGCATGCGGGAAGCGTCTGGACGCCGTCCCCGAAGTGAACCGCATTGACCCTACACTCCCCCCTCATCAAACAGCCTCATCTGCCGCGTCGAAATCTCCGCATCCGGCCTTACCTGGTCCGTCCGCAACAACTCCCCCGCAGTATGCAGTTGTTGCTCCAGCGCTTCCTTTCCAACCGCATCCAACCGCCCGATGCGCGTGTTCCCATTCTCCGCCAGCACCGCCAGCACGTTAGTGCTCTTCACTTTGAGACTGTCGAGTAGGTCCGCATTGTGACTGGTGACCAGAACCTGGCGCAACGCGCTGGCTTCGAGCAAGGCGTCCAGCAAAACCCCAGCAGCGGACGGATGCAAAGCGGCGGCCGGCTCCTCCAGGGCTGTCAACGGCACGCTGGCGGACTGGAACAACGCCACCAGCGCGGCCAGCGCGCGCAGAGTTCCATCCGACATGCTGCCGGCCGGAAAACGCCAGGGGTTCTCGGGATCGGGAACGTCCTGGCGGAATTCCAGCGTCTCGCGCGGCCCCACGGGCCGAACCTCGACGCCGCCCACACCCGGCACGATCTTGGAAAGATATTCCTCAATCCTGGACCGCGCCTCCGGCTGGCGCTTGGCCATGCGATTCAGCACCGAGGCGATGTTGCTTCCATCCCGCGCCAGCAGCTCGCCGGCGTCCGGCAGTTGCAGATCTTTGATCCGGTCGGGATTCGGGTTGTAGAAGCCCATGCGCGCCAGCGCCTCGCAAACCGGCCGGAAATCGGCGGAAGCGTCCGGCAGGTAGAGACGGTCGCAGGCGGCGGCCTCTCCGGGAACGCTGAATCGAACATCGCCCGACAACGCTTCGCTGCCTCGCAGCACGCACTCTTCGTGTTGCACCTCGAAGCCCCCGCTGGCCTTGGCCCCGATGCGGAATGCGTAGCTTCCGCTGGGTCCATCAGGCACGGCGAACTCCAGCCGTATTCCGAAATGCGTGGGATGGCCGCCGGTGCGCCGGCGCACTTCCTGAATGCCGCCGCGCTCGCGCAGGGCATGGTCGAGAGACGTGCGCAGGCTGTCGGCGACGAACCGCAGGGCATCCAGGAAGTTGCTTTTGCCGGCCCCGTTCGCGCCCACCAGAAATGTGAGCGATTCCAGATCGACGTCGCAGGCCTCGATGCTCTTGTAGTTCCTGAGCACCGCTCGCGTCAGAAAGGCGGAGTTCGTCATCTTCCGCCGGCGGCGGCCTGAGCCTTGTCGAGGGCGCTCAACACGGCGCCCGTGGATGCCGCGAACGGCTCTTCGCCCGAAACCACCAGGTCGGCGTATTTCATGGTGGGGTAAACGAACCATTCGGCGCTGGGCAGCACGGTCCGCCGATACTGCTCGAAAACCGATTCGGGCGTGCGGCCGCGCTCGGCCACGTCGCGCGTCAGCCGGCGGTGGAAGCACACGCCGGCATCGGTCTGGACGTACACCTTGGTATCCAGCATGGCGCGAAGCTCGGGCCGGTAGAGGACGAAAAGGCCCTCAACAATCACGAAATCGCTGGGCTCGATGCGCTTGGTCTGGGTGGTGCGGGCGTAATCCGCGAAAGAGTAGACCGGCTCGTCGAAGGCGCGGCCCGCCGCGATGGCCTGGAGGTGCTGGTGGAGCAGTTCCCAGTCCAGGGAGTCGGGATGGTCGAAGTTCGCTTTCTTGCGCTCAACCAGCGGAATCTCTTCCATGCCGCGGTAGTAAGAATCGAGGGAAACGATGGAGGTCCCGGGCAGTTTCCGAGCAAGCTGTTTCGCCAGCTCGGTCTTCCCGGAGCTGGACGGACCCGCGATGCCGATGATGTGCGCGCTCATTCGCCTGTCGGGGGAGTCATCCCAGTGTACAACCCGAGGACGGCTTCCACAAGGCCATCCACGGTGAAGACGTGCGCCTCCGCCGCCACCTCGATCCCCAGGCTGCGGGCGGTGCGCGTGGTGACCGGGCCGATGGAGACCACCGGGACGCCGGCCAGCGTTTCCGCGCCCGCGGCGGCGACGAAGTTCTTGACCGTCGAGGAGCTGGTGAAGGTGACGCAATCGGGCCTGGGCGTGACGCTGAAGACCTCGCGGGCCTGCCGCGCGGCCTCTTCCGGAACCACCGTGCGGTAAGCTTCCACCACATCGACGTGAGCGCCGCGGCGGACCAGTTCCGCGGGTACCAGGTCGCGCGCCACGGCGGCGCGCGGCAGCAGAACGCGCTGGCCGGCGAGCGGGTGCGCCGTGAAGGCTTCCAGCAAACTCTCCGCGACGTACTCCCTGCCCATGAGGTCCACCTTCAGGTGCAGCGCTTCGAGGGCGGCGCGCGTGGCGGGGCCGATGGCGCAGATCCTGGCCCGCAGCGCGCGCAGGTCGGTGGCGGAACGGTCCAGGCGGTCCAGAAAGAAACGGACGCCGTTGGCGCTGGTGAAGATCAGCCAGTCGTAGGAGGAGAGGTTGGCGATGGCGCGGTCGAGCGGGGCGTAATCGGCGGCGGGGCGGATCTCGATGGTGGGTATCTCGATCGCGGCGGCGCCTAGCGCGCCCAGCCGCGCGGAGAGAGCGTCGGCCTGGCCTTTGGCGCGGGTCACCACGATGCGCTTGCCGAAAAGCGGAAGACGCTCGTACCAGTTGAGCTTTTCGCGGAGGCGCACCACCTCGCCCACAATGATGGTGGCCGGGGGCTTCATGGCGCGCGCGGCGATGAGGCCGGGCAGGGTAGTGAGGGTGCCGATGAGGGTTTCCTGGTTGGGACGCGTGGCCCAGCGGACCGCCATGGCCGGGGTTTCCGGGGAACGGCCGTGCGCCATCAGCTCGCGCGCAATTTCGGGAAACGTGGTGAGGCCCATGAAAATCACCAGCGTCTCCGCCAGCCCGACCTTGTCCCAGTCGATGCTGCCGCCGGCGTGGCCGGTCACGAAGGTGACCACGGAGGTGTGCTCGCGATGCGTCAGCGGCACGCCGGTGTAGGCGGCGATGCCCAGCGGGGTGGTGACGCCGGGGACGATCTCGAACGGGATGCCGGCGGCGGCCAGCGCTTCGGCCTCTTCCCCGCCGCGTCCGAAGATGAAGGGGTCGCCGCCCTTGAGGCGCACCACAATGAGGCCGCGGCGCGCGCGCTCGATGAGCATGGCGCAGACCTCTTCCTGCGGGAAAGCGTGGGCACACTTCTTCTTGCCGGCGTAGATGCGCTCGGCGTGGGGCGGGGCCAGATCGAGCAGCGCGGAGGGGGCCAGGTGATCGAAGAAGACAACGTCGGCCTGCTCCAGAATGCGGCGCCCCTTGACGGTGATGAGCTCCGGATCGCCGGGCCCGGCGCCCACCAGATAGACCTTACTCATATACCGCCTCCAGAATCTTCCGCGCGCCGCGGTCCAGCAGCTCGGCGCCGAGTCGCCGGCCGACCATCTCGGCTTCGGCAATCGCGCCTTCGGACGCGCCGCGCACCAACTCCGCGCCGTCGGGCGAGGCCACCATCGCTTGCAGGCGCAGGCGGCCGCCGGCCACGGTGGCGTGCGCGCCGATGGGCACCTGGCATCCGCCGCCCAGCGCTGCCAGCAGGCCCCGTTCAGCCATGACGGCGGCGTGAGTGGCGGGGTGGTCCAGCGCGGCGCAGGCCTCGAACCCGGCGCCGCTGGCAAGGGTTTCCAGCGCCAGCGCTCCCTGGCCGACGGCCGGGCACATCACCTCGGGCGGGAGGATTTCCGCGATGCGGCCGCCCCAGCCGAGGCGCTTCAGTCCGGCGGCGGCCAGCAGGATGGCGTCGTACCGGCCTTCATCCAGCTTGCGCAGGCGCGTATCCAGATTGCCGCGCACCGGTTCCACGGTGAGGTCCCCTCGCAGCCTGCCGCAGTTGCGCGGCCCGGCGCAGCGAGCTGGTTCCCACCCTGGCGCCGGAGGGCAGATCGGCGAGCGGGCTGCCTACCACGGCGTCGCGCGGGTCCTCGCGCTCGGGCACGGCGGCCAGCACCAGACCCTCGGGCAGCTCGGTCGGCAGATCCTTCAGGCTGTGCACGGCGAGATCGGCGCGGCCATCGAGCAGGGCTTCTTCAATCTCCTTGGTGAACAGGCCCTTGGTCCCCACTTTGGCGAGCGGCACATCGGTGATCTTATCGCCGGTGGTCTTGATGATTTCGATGCGGCACACTCGCCCGGCGGCGGTGAGTTGCCGCTCTACCCAACGGGCCTGCCACAGTGCCAGCTGCGAACCGCGCGATGCGATGACCAGCATGAATCATTCCTGGAGATGGAACGCCTTGCGGATGGCGGCGACGACGTGCGCGCCCTCGGGGTGGCCGGCATGGTTGCGGATTTCGGAAATCGGCCCGTGCGCGATCTTGTTGACGATGCCGTGCGTCAGCGCCTCGATGGCCTGCTCCTGCTCCGGCGTGAACGGCCCGTACTTGCGCCGCGCCTTTTCGATTTCCCCCGCGCGGATCTGCTCGAGCTGCTCCTGCAAACCCACGATGGTGGGCGTGACTTCGGCCACCTTGAGCCGCGCCATCGTGCGCTCCACCTCTTCCGCCACCAGCGACTCGGCGCGCTCGGCCGCTTTCATGCGCTCGCGCAGGTTGGCGTTCACCACCTCCTGGAGATCGTCGATATCGTACAGGAAGACGTTGTCGATTTCGTTGACCGCCGGCTCGATGTTGCGCGGCACCGCGATATCGATGAGGAACACGGGCCGGTTGCGGCGCGCGGCGATGACGCGCTGCATCTCGTCCTTGTGCAGGATATAGTGCGGCGCGCCCGAAGAGGCGATCAGGATGTCCACCTCGGGCAGCATGGCCACAAAGCGCGTGTACTCGACGGGCGTGCCTTGGAAAAGCGCGGCCATCTCGAGAGCGCGCTCATGGGTGCGGTTGGTGACGAAGACATGCGACGCGCCCGAGCGGCGCAGGTGGCGCGCGGCCAGCTCCGACATTTTGCCCGCGCCCGCAAGCATGACCGTTCGGTTGGCGAGCGATCCGAAAATCTTGCGCGCCAGCTCGACCGCGGCGTAACTGACCGATACGGCCATCTGGCCGATGCCGGTCTCCGAGCGCACGCGCTTGGCCACGCTGAAGGCGCGCGTGAGCAGCCCTTCCAGCCAGCCGCGGACCGCGCCGGAATCCTTGGCCGCCGCGTAAGCCGCTTTGAGCTGTCCCAGGATTTGCGGCTCGCCCACCACCATCGAATCCAGGCTCGAGGCCACGCGGAACAGGTGATGGATGGCGTCGCGCCCTTCGTGGCGGTAGAGGTGCGGCCCGATGGTATGCGCGCTGACGGCCTTGTGATCGGCCAGGAACGAATCGACGATGGCCTGCGGATCGGCGCCGTCCTCGGTGGTCACTGTCACCTCCACGCGGTTGCAGGTGGAAAGGATCAGGGCTTCGGCCACGCCCTCGCGCCCCTTCAGATCGGCCAGCGCCGCGGGCAGCGCTTCGTCGCGGAACGCCAGACATTCGCGCACCTCGACGGGCGCCGTCTTGTGGCTCACGCCGGTGATGAGCAGCTTCATGGTTTCAGCAGCAAAGCGCCCAGCCGGGCATGCGCGGCCCAGGTGAGGGCCGAGAAGCCCACCAGCACCACGGTCATGATGGCGGCTTTCCGCCCCCGCCATCCCGCCGCCACTCGCAGGCAGACTAGAGCCAGGTACACGCCCCAGGTGAAGAATGAGATCGCGATTTTGGGCTGCCTGATCCAAGCCGTCTTCAATTCGATGAAGGCCCACGTGCTGCCGGCCACCACGGCCAGCGTGATCAGCACGAAGCCCACCGCCATGCTCTTGGAAATGAGATCGTCCAGCGTGCCCAGCGCGGGCAGCCGGTAATAAGACTTGCGTGGTTTCCGGGTCTTGAGCTCCCGCTCCTGAAACAGATAGACCACCGAGGCCACGGCCGTAAACAGCAGCGCCGCATACCCCAGCAGCACCAGCACGATGTGCACCGTCAGCCAGGCGTTGCGCACCACCGGGCTCGACCACGCGCTGACCGGGTTGCCCAGCGTGGCCACTAGCGCCATTACGAACACCAGCGGGAAGATGAACACGCTGAGGCTTGCCACCTTGTAGCGCCAGTGGACAAACAGGTACAGCACCACGATGAGGAAGGCGCACATGGAAAGCGTTTCGTAGAAGTTGGTAATCGGGCAGCGGTGGTTGACAATGCCTTCTTCGATGATGGAAACGAAGTGGAAGACCGACCCCAAGGCGAAGGCCCCCAGCGCCACGCGGAACAGGTGCTCGCGGCGGCGGACCAACGTAAGAATGGCGTGCAGGAGGCCGAGCGAGTACAGTCCCGCGGCCACACGCAGCCAGATGACGCTCATTTCAGCCATGGGGTGGAGTCTATGCTACCAGTATATCGCGGGGTTGCGGAAAGGACGCTCTATGAGCAATCGCCGGGTGCTTAACCGTTCTGGGAAAGCCGCTTCCCGGCTCGATCGTCCGGTCGCGGGAACCCCACGAGCGCTAAAATAACCCGCTCGACATGCATTTTCGCGGGCTATCCGATTGGGGCGTAGTTTCCCACGCGGGGACCTATCAGGATCTATCGTGGATAGCAGCCCTAAAAAGGCTGGCGTCGGCGGTTCGATTCCGTTCCTGGCCACCACGTTTTCAGTAGTTTACAGACTGCCTCTCCCCCGAACCTGTTCCATTCTGTTCCAATTCCACGCCCAAGGCTTGCCGGAGTTTGCCTCTCAAAACCGGGCAGCGTACGGGAGAGGCCGTTCCTTGCTCGCGGTCATTCTACGATCCACTTTTGTCCTTGCTACAATCCAGAGTGCATGAGGGCACCAGGCATGGTCAGTGGTTCGCCGACAAGACCGGCTGAGAAGAATTGAGAGAAACGGTTTCTTGCGCAGCTCGCCTCAGGTGTTTTTCAACTGCGCCAGGCGCTAGGATTTTCGCGGCGTGGTGTAGTAACTTGAGACGCTCGCGGATCTTAGAGACAAATATGCATGTGAATTCTTGTTTTTGGCGATGCGGCATGGCTCTGATCCTGCTCGCCGCGGCAGTGCGCGGAGGTCCGCGACTGGCGTACGCCACGTTCTTGCCAGGCGACTCCGCGTTCGACACGGTGGGGATCCCTGTGGTCCCCCATTTGGTTGCGGATCCGAGTGGGAATACCTTCGTCGCCAGTACTAAGTTCACGATGTACAAGGGATACACCTACGACACGTTCGTCATGAAGATTGGTCCGGACGGAAACGCAGGCTTCACCACGCATATCGACGTCGGAGTTGCTACCGGCATCGCGCTCGATCCGACGGGAAACATCTACGTGAGCGGCGGGCGCGATCAAACTCACGGCTCGGTAGCCAAATTGGCTCCGGACGGCTCAGTGCGCTACATACTGCCGATCTCCGCCTGGCCGTACGCCGTTGCCGCCGATTCCTCGGGTTCCGCATACATTACCGGCGTGGCGACCGTCGCATACGTGACCACCCCGGGCACATACAAGCCGGATATTGGGCCTGCGAATTGCACGAACCCGAGCACCGGGACCGCCGTCCCGTGCACCGACGCGTTCATCGAGAAGGTCAAGGCCGATGGCTCCGGCGCTGTTTATGCGACGTTTCTAGGCGGGACGGGCGACGATTCGGGGGCGGCGATCGCCGTGGATCCGAACGGCTCCGTTTTCGTCGCCGGGCAAACGTTTTCGTCCGACTATCCGGCAACTCCAGGAGCATTTCAGACGACGTACGGGGGCAGCGGGGACGGATTTGTCGCTCGGCTGGACGCGTCGGGAGGATCTCTTGTCTATGCGACGTTCGCCGGTGGATCGGACGCCGACCTGGCGACCGGCCTGGCTCTCGATAGCAGCCAGAATATCTATATCACCGGAAATACCAGTTCAGCGGATTTTCCCGTAACGGCCGAAGCGTTCCAAACCGCCTACGGCGGCAGTGGCGACGTGTTTTTCCTGAAACTGACCGCCGAAGGGCGGATGGCTTTCGCGAGCTATTTGGGAGGTGCAACCGCGGATTCTTCGGGGGGTGTCGCCGTTGGCCCTGCTAATCGCTTCTATGTTGCGGTCGAGGATGGGACCTGGCGAACACAGGCCGCAGGCGCCTTTCTCCTCGCGCTCGATCAGCGGCCGCCGACCCCGTGCGACCCGACTGTCGCGATCATGGCCATCGATGGCACCACGGGCCGGGTGCTGGACCACTATGCCTTCGGCGCTTTCGGCGACTCGGAGCGCATGGGAAATGGAGCACTTTCCGTAGATGGCCGCGGGATCGTGCACATTACGATGGAGGCCTGGACCAGCCTCTTTAACCCATTCCTGATCACGCCAGGCGGTACGCCCGGCGGCTATGGGACCTCGGGATTTCCCACTACTTACCTGGCCCGGATCGATTTCTCCGGGCTCGAACAATTCGCCCCATACTGCATGGTAAATGCCGCCACCTACGACGATGAGGGCGTCTCGGTTGCACCAGGTGAGATCGTGACGATATTCGGAAAAGGACTGGGCCCGGTCAACGGGATCTCGGCACAGCCGGACCCCAACGGAGTCTATCCCCGCCGCCTGGGGAATACGAAAGTGGCAATCGGTAGCACCGACCTGCCGCTGCTATATGCCAGCGATACGCAGGTGAATGCTGTGGTTCCGCATGACCTCGGCCTGACGCCGGAACACGAGCCCACCGGCACCTTTTTGACTGTCGCAAACGGCTCATCTCAAGCCGCATATCCGGTCTATTGGATATTTTCGAGTTTTCAGGGAATCTTCAGACAGGGCGGATACCCATCGTCGCAGGCCGTGGCCATAAACGAAGACGGCTCCGTCAACGGCCCGGATCGCCCCGCACCCATCGGCTCGTCGCTCACCTTCTTCCTGACAGGTCTGGGCGCTCTGACCGGGCCCCTCCAAGATGACGCGATCACTCCCTCGTCGCCACCCTGGCCGGGGCTGGCGGTGCCGTTTCAGTTTTGGATCGAAGGCACAACCTCAAGCGGCGCGGACGGGCTGGGGATACTCTACGCCGGGCCCGCGCCCGGCATGGCTCCCGGCGTCTACGAGATCAAGACACAAGTGCCGGACAACGCCAAACCAGGCAATGTGGGGGTTCGACTGATGGGTCCAAACTGCTACACGGACCAGATTCCTTCGTGTTTCAACCCGTCCTACGTCTGGATTCAGAAGCGGATCGTGCGACCCTCCCAGCGGCGCCCCATTAGGATCCGCTGATAGCGGCCTTTTTCCGACAGTCATTAAACGGGGTTATCGTAGAAGTGCCTTTTCAAAAGAAAACGACCTGCAGCATCTCAAAATCGAGGCGCAGGCTCGCAGCAGTTCCCATGTCCCGCGATCAACAGGAATCGTGGTTCCGGGTCGTGACCCAGGCAGCGTCAATCGAAAACAGGGTTTTCGGGCGAGCGAGTACAGTCCCGCGGCCACACGCAGCCAGATGACGCTCATTTCAGCCATGGGGCGGTGCGATACCCTGAGTCTAAGCTACGAGTATATAGCGGGGTTGCGGAAAGGACGCCCCATGACCAATCGCCGCAGTTTCATAACCGGGCTGGGAATATCCGCGGCGGCGGGACGGGGAGCGCCCCCGGCGGAGAGCGACCGGCAGTATTGGACACGCCAACTCACTCGCCTCGCCGATCCGGTGCTGCGCCACCTGGCGGCGGGCACGTTGAAGCGGAACATGCCGGTCGAGTGCGTGACGGGCCACCCCGCGGAACGGGCCAAGTACACGCACCTGGAGGCCATCGGACGCTTGCTGGCGGGCATCGCGCCGTGGCTGGAAGCGCCGCTCGAAGCCGGCGCCGAGCACGACTTGCAGCAGCGATATCGAGGACTGGCGCGGGAAGCGATTCGTTCCGCGACGGACCCGCAGTCGCCGGATTTTCTGAATTTCCAGGAAGGCAGCCAGCCGCTGGTCGATTGCGGATTTTTGGCGCAGGCTCTGTTGCGGGCGCCCAACGAGTTGTGGCACAAGCTCGATGCGCAAACCCAGCGCAACCTGGCGGCGGCGCTGATCTCGTCGCGCGTCATCACCCCGCCGTTCAACAACTGGCTGATGTTCGCCGCCACCGTGGAAACCGCGCTCGCAATCGCGGGCGAGCGGTGGGACGCAATGCGCATGGACTACGCCATCCGGCAACACCAGCAGTGGTATCTGGGCGACGGCGTGTACGGCGACGGGCCGCGGTTCCACTGGGACTACTACAACAGCTTCGTGATGCAGCCCATGCTGCTGGACGTCTTGCGAAACATCGGGGCGCACGGCGCCAACTGGGAAAAGCTCCTGCCGGATACCATGGCCAGGGCGAAGAGATATGCGGCCATTGAGGAGCGGCTGATTTCGCCGGAGGGCACGTTCCCGGCCGTGGGGCGCTCCATCACCTACCGTTGCGGGGCGTTTCACCTGCTGGCGCAAATGGCGCTGCTAGGCGAGTTGCCGGCTCCGCTTACGGCCGCTGGCGTGCGCAGCGCGCTCACGGCGGTGATACGGCGGATGCTCGAGGCGCCGGGAACCTTTGACCCCAACGGCTGGCTGGCCATCGGCTTCTGCGGACACCAGCTGCACCTGGGCGAGAGCTACATTTCGACCGGGAGCCTGTATCTTTGCTCCACGGTTCTGCTGCCGCTGGGCCTGCCGCCGGCCAACCCATTCTGGAGCGGCGCCACCCAGGATTGGACCGCCCGGCGCATGTGGCGCGGAGAAGACGGCGCGGCCGACCACGCCATTTGAGAGAATGAAGGAAGCGTGGGGAAATTCTTCGTCCAAAACTTCGGTTGCCGGGCTACGCAGGCGGATGGCGCCGCGCTCGAAGCGCTGCTCGCAGCCAAAGGTCTGGAAGCGGCCGACGTGCGCGCGGGCGCGGACCTGGTCATCCTGAACACCTGCACGGTTACGTCTTCCGCGGATGATGAAGCGCGGCAAATCATCCGGCGCGTCCATCGCGAGAACCCCGCCGCGCGCATATTGGTGACGGGCTGCTATGCGCAGCGCGCGCCGGAGGAGCTGGCGTCGCTGGCGGGCGTCGAGTGGGTGGTGGGGAACTCGCACAAAACCGAGATCGCGGAGTTGGTGACGGTTGCTCCCTACCACGGCAACATCCACGTCGGCGACATCTTCGCGCAGCATGATTTTCTGTCGGCTCCGGTGGAAGACGCCTCCGGCGACCGTACGCGTCCCAACCTCAAGATCCAGGATGGATGCAACAACCGGTGCTCGTTCTGCATCATTCCGTTTGTGCGGGGGCGCAGCCGCAGCGCGCCGGCCGGGCGGGTGGTGGAGCAGGTGCGGGGCCTCGCGGCGCGGTATCGCGAGGTCGTGCTCAGCGGCATCAACCTTGGGCGCTGGGGCAGGGAACCGGGGAGCACCATGCGGCTGGCCGATTTGATCCGGCGGTTGCTGGCGGAGACCGAGGTGGAACGACTGCGGCTGAGCTCGGTGGAACCGATGGATTTTTCCGACGACCTGCTGGGCTTGATGGCCGAGTCCGCGCGCATTGCCAAGCACGTGCATGCGCCGTTGCAGACCGGCTCGGACCGCATCCTGCGCCGCATGCACCGCAAGTACCGGCCGCGGCACTACGCGGACCGCATCCTCAAAGCG
Organism: Bryobacterales bacterium; assembly: GCA_963768385.1. Classification (GTDB taxonomy): domain Bacteria; phylum Acidobacteriota; class Terriglobia; order Bryobacterales; family Bryobacteraceae; genus Fen-178. The sequence continues at coordinate 980,517 of CAVYHQ010000003.1, read as the reverse complement.
CGGGCGCTGATGCCGGATGCGGCCATCGGCGCGGACGTCATGACCGGGTTTCCGGGCGAAACCGAGGCCGATTTCGAAGAGAACCGGCGGTTCATTTCCAACTTGCCGTTCACGTATTTGCACGTGTTCACTTATTCGGAGCGGCCGGGGACGCCGGCGGCGGAAGATCCGGATGCGGTGCCCATGGCGGTCCGCAAGGAGCGCAACCGCGCGCTGCGTGAGCTGGCGGCGGCGAAGAACCTCGCGTTTCGCAAAAGCATGGTGGGGAAGACGCTTTCCGCCGTGACGCTGCACGAAGCCGGCGTGGCGCTGACGGAAAACTACCTGAAGGTGGAACTGGCCCAGGATCGTGAGCCCAACCGGATTGTGAATCTGGAGATCGGTGGCGTGGTGAGCGGCGGGTTGAGCGAGGCTACATCCGGGAGCGGATTTACATCTCCCGGCGGCCTTCCATGGCTTTCGAAATCGTGACTTCGTCGGCGAATTCCAGGTCGCTGCCGACCGGAACGCCCATCGCAATTCGGCTCACCTTGACGCCGAGGGGTTTCAACAGGCGCGCCAGGTACACGGCCGTGGCTTCGCCTTCCACCGTGGGGTTGGTGGCCACAATCACTTCCTGAATTTCACCCTGGCCGATGCGCTCCACCAGGCCCTTGATCTTGAGCGACTCGGGGCCGATGCCGCGCAGCGGCGAGAGCGCGCCGTGGAGCACGTGGTAGCGGCCTTCGTATTGGCGTGTGGTTTCGATTCCCACGATGTTGGTGGGCTCCTCGACCACGCAGACCACTTTCGGATCGCGTGCGGCATCGCGGCAGTAAAGGCAAAGGTCGCTGTCGCTGATGTTGTTGCACAGGCGGCAGAGCCCCAGCTTGTCCTTGACGTCGAGCAGGGCTTGCGCCAGATGTTCCGCGTCTTCGCGGCCGGCGCGCAGCACGTGGAAGGCGATGCGCTGCGCGGATTTCTGGCCGATGCCGGGCAGGCGTTTTAATGCGTCGATGAGACGGGCCAGGGGTTCGGCGAAGTCGGGCATCGTTAAAACAGACCCGGGGGCAAGCCCATACCGCCGAGCATGCCGCCCATCTTCTGCTGGATTTCGCCATCGACCTTCTTGACGGCTTCGTTGCAGGCGGCCACCACCATGTCCTGCAGCATCTCGACATCGCCCGCCACTTCGGGGTCGATCTTGACTTTGAGCAGGTTCTTCTGGCCGTCCATCTGCACCGTGACCATGCCGCCGCCGGCGGAGGCTTCCACCCTGATCTGGGCGACCTCCTGCTGGAGCTTCTCTTGCACCTGCTGTGCCTGGCGCATCATCTGCTGCATCTGCTGCATGTTGCCGGGTAATTTCACGTGGCTACTCCTTGAGATTTCGGACTTTGCGGATTTCGCCGCCAAACACTTCCCGGAAGCGCCGGACCTCGGGGTTGGCCAGCGCGCGGGTGGTAACTTCTTCTTCGTTGTTGCCGGCGGCGGGCGTCAGAGGGGCAACTGGCTCGCCGGCCTCGGCATCATCGATGGCGACTTTCAAACGCAGGGGCCGGCCGAAGACTTCGCTCGCGGCCTCGCCGATGGCGCGGTCGTTGAAGTACAGGGCGTACGACTTCGGCGTGATCACGTTCAGATCGGCGCCGGAGACGCTGATGCGGGCGTTTTCGACGGCGTCGGCGAGGTGCGTGAGCCCCTTCTCGTGCAAATAAGAGTGCAGGCGATCACGCGGATCGCCGGCCGGCGCGGGCGGGGCCGAAGTTTTCTTGGCACGGTCGATCTCGAACGGCGACGGGCCGGCGCGCGGCGGTGGCGGCGCCGGTCTGGCTGGCGGCGCGGGCGGGCGGGGACCCGGTGCGCTCACCTGCGCCAGCGCTTCTTCGATCGGCAGCAAGCGCCCGGCTTGCACCAGCCGGACCAGGCCGATTTCCAAATGGAAGCGCGGTTGCAATGAGAACTGCAAATCGCGGAACAGATCGAGCGAGAGCTGCAGGTAACGGCTGAGGTCCTCTTCCGAGAATTGGGAAGCGATCTCCGCCAGCTTCTGGCGCTCGGCGGCCGAGGCGGCCACCAGCCGCGTGTCGGCGCCGGATATGCGCTCCACCAAAAGGTTGCGGAAGTAGCGCGCCAGCTCGCGGCTGAAGTGCTGGAGGTTGTGGCCGTTGCGCTCCAGTTCATCGACTACTTCCAACATGCGGCGCGAATCGCTCGAGACCAGCGCCTGGGTGACCTGTTCCAAAGATTCCAGCGAAAAGGCGCCCAGCAGCGCGCGCACTTCGGCGGCGTCGAGCTTGGCGCCGCAGCAGGCGATGGCCTGGTCCAGCGCCGAAAGGGAATCGCGGACGCTGCCCTCGCCCGCCTGCGCCAGCACGGCCAGGACTTCGGCATCGGCCTCGATGCCTTCCTGCTGGCAGATCCAAGCCATGCGCGCGGTGAGGTCCTCGAAACCCACGGAGCGGAAGCTGAAGTGCTGGCAGCGCGAGGCGATGGTGGCGGGGATCTTGTGCGCTTCCGTGGTGCACAGCACGAAGACCACCCAGGGCGGCGGCTCTTCGATGGTCTTCAGCAGCGCGTTGAACGCCTCGTTGGTGATCTGGTGCGCTTCGTCGATGATGAACACCTTGTAGCGGTCGCGCGCCGGTTGGTAGCGCACGTTTTCGCGCAGCTCGCGCATTTCATTGATGCCGCGGTTGGAGGCGGCGTCGATTTCGATGACGTCCACCGCGCCGCTGGCGGTGATTTCCCGGCAGCTTGCGCACACCCCGCAAGGCGCCGCGGTGGGGCCCTCGATGCAGTTCAGGCAGCGCGCCAGGATGCGCGCGACGGTGGTTTTGCCGGTGCCGCGCTGTCCCGAAAAGATGTAGCCATGCGCGATGCGTTTCTGGGCGATGGCGTTTTCCAGCGTGGTCTTGACGTGCTCCTGGTTGACCACTTCCTGAAACGTTTGCGGCCGGTATTTTCGGGCGATGACCTGGTACATGGGGAGGGCAAATGCCAGGCCCCGGGTGATCCGCGGCACACGAACCGCACTGCTACCGTTGCTTCCTTCCGGACCTGGCGGGGTTTGCAGCCGCCCGCTGCACGGAGCCCGAGACCTGACAAGTATTCATCGTAACATGAGGGACGGTGGAAGCCGGCTCAGGTGGGGCATGCTTTAGCTTGCCCTGCGGCGATTCAAGCAACTGGGACTGTGGAGGAAGAGAGCGCCCGGCGGGACTCGCTGTCCCCGCATCTCCTTTGACCCAGAGGGCGTATGGTAGCGAGCTTCCACCAACTCATTGCGGCCCGATACCAGCGGCTGGAGAACCCGAGAATCTTCTCGTCCAGTGGCATCACGTCGAGCGTTGTCCCGCGATGGACCCACCGGCACAGCGGCGCTCCTTCTCTCGTGTCTTCCTGGAACCCCAGCGCGCGCAGCCGATCGCCAAACGCCGCATATTCCGCGTAGGAGGTGATTTCGGCGATCGCATCGACATCGAACGTGGTTCTCGGATCGGCGGCGGCCTCGTCGGTAATGAGGAGGCCCGTCACGGCCCCTCCCACAAAGACGAGTTCACCAAGCAGCGGGCGCAGGAGGCGCGCAGCGGCGATCAATCGCTCACGATTTGAGTCGTTCATTGGCTTCTCGGAGCCGACGGCACAACTCGGCCTCGGCAACCTTTCGCTCGCGAACGCGGCCGTCCCGCAGGGCGTCGGCGAGGGCCAGGTACTCGTAAAAGGATGGGTCGCGCAGGGCCGCGATGGGGGCGGTCTTGTACAGCGGCTCAAACGCGATTGCCCCGTTGCTTGCCCTCCGCGTATGGCCAAACGGGACTCGGCTCGTTCCCTTGCGTGATCATGCCGCGAAGCGGTGCGGCGGCGTACGACGTCGGAATCCCGCGGGTGAGTTCGCCCCGTTCGGGTGGAAAAACGTACTTCAGCCCGTGCAGGAGGAATTCTTCGAGAGCACTGAAGTTCGGGCGGTTCTTCCGCTGAGGCCCGTGGAGCAAGTGGCTGCCCACAGCGCGCCGCACGGAAGCATGCACCTCAGAGGGGCTCATGACCAGCTCCGCGGCAAGTTGGGAGTACGGCGCACGGTCCGCTTGGCCTGCCACGATCTTGAGCGCCACATACACGTCCTGCGGTTTCAGCACCATAATGTCCATTCTACATTCGCGAATCGCGAATTGCGAATGCGGCTTCCTACCGCAGCCACTTCAAGAACACCGGCAGCGAGTGCAACTGGTCCACGTGGTCCGGCGCGGAGTTGCCTGCGTAACCGATCAGCAGGAACTTGCCGGCGCGGGCCTCGCTGAGCTGCTGCGATCCCATGGGACCCCACTTCAGCACCGCGCGGCGCCTCAGACCGAGCTGCGCCAGCAGGTAGTCCGCGGTCTCGGTGGTGCTGGCGTAGGTGCCCGGAAAGATCTCGGAATGCGTCACCATGAGACGCTTTCGTCCGGCCATGGCGTCGCGGGCCAGTTGCAGCCAGATTTCCAGGTTGCCGGGGTCGAGCTTGGATTCGAGCGGCCCGGGTTTGCCGTCCACGTAGTCCGTATGCATGCCGTCGATGAGCAGCGCCGCATCCACGCGGGCGTAGGATTCCGGGGTCCTCAGGATCTGGCGGACGGCGCCGCAACCCGCGCTCCAGCCGCCCAGCATCACGCGGTCGAACTTGACTCCGGCCTTGGCTTCAGCCTCCGCCAGCAGGCGCAGAAAGCGTTGCGGATCGTCAAACAATCGCGCATAGACGGCGGAACCCTCGCCCGCCTGAACGCTGACTACGGCCAGTTTGTTTCGGGAGGCAGCCACCTCCGGCAGCCAGGTTCCGCCGTGAAAGAAAAAGAGGATGGCGTGGCTATTGGCCGGCAGGAACAGCGTGCCCAGATCCAGCTTCTCACGGCGGCCGGCGGGAGTCTCTTCCTTCAGGCGCAGGTGTGCGCGCGTGTGCTCCACCATGGGAGAAGGGTTCTGCGGCTGCTGCGCGCAAGCCGCGCCCAGCAGCATCGCGCAGGCCAGCAGTAATCGCATGGCAACGGCCTCAGCGGCTGGTCGTCTGGCCCGACTTCCGCAGGTGGCTGTGGTAGCGGCTGTAAGTGAAGTAGACCACTTGGCCGATGATGAGCCAGATGACCAGCCGCGCCCAGTTGGACCACCCCAGCGAATACATCATCGCGAAATTCCAGACGATGCCCAGGATCGGTACCAGCGGGACCAGCGGCGTCTTGAACGGCCTTACGGCATCGGGGTTCTTGACGCGCATCACCCACACGCCAGCGCACACGATCACGAAGGCGAACAGGGTGCCAATACTGGTCATATGTCCCACGATGCTCAAGGGAAGGAACGCGGAGAAGGGCGCGACGAAGAAGAAGAACAACAGGTTGGACAGCCAGGGCGTTCTGAATTTCGGGTGGATCTGGGAGAAGACGGGGGGCACCAGGCCGTCGCGCGACATGGAGTAGAACACGCGGGATTGTCCGAGCAGCATCACCAGGATCACCGAAGTGAAACCGCAGATGATTCCGAACTTCACCAGGTTATTCATCCACACGTACATGGGCATGGCCTTGTCGATGGCGGTCGCTACCGGCGCCGACGTGCCGAGCACGTAATACGGGACCATCCCCGTGATCACCAGGGCGAACGCCACGTAGAGCACCGTGCAGATGACCAGCGAGCCGATGATCCCGATGGGCATGTCCTTCTGCGGGTTTTTGGCCTCCTGCGCGGCCGTGGAGACGGCGTCGAAGCCGATATAGGCGAAGAAAATGGTTCCCGCGCCCATCATGATGCCGCTGAGGCCGAAGTGACCGAACTCCCCGGTATTCTTGGGAATGTAGGGATGGTAGTTGGCCGGATGGATGAACTGCCAGCCGACGCCGACGAAAACCAGCACCACCGCCAGCTTAATCATCACGATCACCGCGTTGGTGCGCGCCGATTCCTTGATCCCCAGCATGAGCAGCATGGAGATCAGGCCGACGATGATCACGGCGGGGATGTTCGCGATTCCTTGAGCCGTGGTGCCATCGGGCAGCGTCACCGCCTCGAATGGCCCGGCGATGAATTGCGCGGGCAGGTTAATGCCGAGGGTATGGAGCAACGAGACCACGTAGCCCGACCAACTGATGGAGACGGTGGAAGAGCCCACCGCGTACTCCAGCACCAGGTCCCAGCCGATGATCCACGCGATCCATTCGCCCAGTGTCGTGTAGGCGTAGGTGTAGGCGCTGCCGGCCACGGGAATCATGCAAGAAAACTCGCTGTAGCACAGCCCGGCGAAGGCGCAGCCGATGGCAGCCACAATCATGGAAATGCTCACGGCCGGACCGGCGTTTTGCGCGGCGGCAACGCCCGTCAGGGAGAACAGGCCCGCGCCGATGATGGCGCCGATTCCCAGCGCGATCAGGTTGCCCGGACCGAGGGTGCGCCTGAGATGGTGTTGACCACCCTCCGACTCGGAAATGATGTAGCTGACCGATTTGGTCGCAAACAGACTCATGTCGTCGCTTTCCCCCGCCAAATGAAGTGGTGCAGCAACGCAAAAGATAGCACATTGGGAGCGTTTGTGGGGCAGCTTGGCAAGCTGCGCGCCGGTTGGTTACCGGCGCAACTGGCGGGTTGCCAACCCGCCGCAGGTTACCAACCTGCCCCACAGTCTACCGCAAATGCACCGGCTGGGTGAAGGCTCCATTGCCCGCGGAATCCCACGCGGCGAAACGGATCCATTTCTTGCCGGTGGCATCGAACGGGATGCGGTAGCGATGCGTGGAAAACGGCGCCAGCGCAGTTGCGGAACTGATTTCGCGGCCGGTAGTCTTGCCGTCGCCCCAGACCAGCTCGACGAATTCGGCCGGCCAGGTCCAATCCACGTCGACCACGAAGGTGCGCCTGACGCCGGTCCCCTGGATGGAGTAATCATGCAGCAGAACCTCGCCCGAAGTCACAAAGAAGTTGCCGGCGCGTAGCGCCTCGAGCACCGGCATCCAGCCCTCGGAGAACTTCGGGACGCGGTCGAGCTTGACGTAGTTGACATCCAGTTGCGGGTAGGTCTCGTCTTCCGGAGACTTGGTGTACGTGTCGCCCTCGGCGATCAGGTACTTGGGGCCGGCCCAGTTGTTCATGTCGTCGAGCAGGTCGAGGCAGCGCACCTCGCACAGCCGCTTCTGGGATTGATCCACCGGCAGCGACTGGAAGGAGGCTCCGGCGAAGCGGTCGCTGAGGAAGTGCGGTTGATCCTTGACGGCATCCGGGTAGCCATCGGAACTCTTGGTGCGGGGGTGGGTCTGCCACATGAGGGCGTGCTCATCGTTGAGCAACCGCATCTCGGTTTCCGGGGATGACGTGTGATAGACCTTGCCGTAGGGGGCGATGTCTTCCACATAGGGTTGCCCCGGGGCCGTCTGCGTGGAACCCGGACGGCGGAGCGGAGCGTGAGTGTAGTAGACCGGCTTGGGGAACAGGAACATGTAGTGGCCGCCCAGAGAGGCGTCGGGCTCTTCGCCGGGAATGATCAGGAAATCCTTATCGGAGAAGCGCGCGCTGCCTTCGAAGTAGACCCGCTGCTCCTCCAGACGGATCTTGCCGGTATCGGTGGGATGCGAATCGGCATGGAAGTCGCACAGCGCGGCGATATTGATGCCCAGCGCCTTGAAGGTGGGAATCCACGACTGCTGGTAGTCGATGGTGCCGGCGTCGGTGAGCGCCTCATTCATGTGGAAGTGGAAGTGGCTGACCATCACCTGGTAGCCGGGCATGGGTTTGTAGACGTCGTCGTGGGTGAGGGCCGCCACTGCCTGTTGGGTGGCCTGCGCGTTGCCCGAATCCAGATAAAAGTAGACGGCCATCCGTTGCAGGGTGCCCGGAGGAGCGTTGTAGAGGGCGAAGTTCTCCTCGAACTCGCGCGCCTGGGAGACGCGGTGCTGCCAGACGGCGTCGGTCACACCGTAAGGTTTGAAGGATTCCTCGCGATCGGCCTGGCGCACTCCGACGGCGAAACTGGTCTCGCTATCCTTGCGGTAGTAGTTGTAGCCGAGGTTGGATTCCACTTCGCGCGCAAAGAAGAATTTGTGGGACGCGGGGAAGACGGCCACCGAGCCGGCGCCGCTTTCGACGATGGCCACGCGGCTGCGCGCCTTCAGCGCCACGGGGTCGGTGTTGACGTGGCCGCCGAACAGGTAGTGCTGCCAGCCGCGGGCGACATCGCGCCACACCAGGCGAGTATCGGCGCCGATGGTGAAACCCTTCAGGCCGGCGGCGAACTTGTAAGCCACCGACGGCGCTTCGGTTTTGGCAATCACCTCCTGGCGAAGCAGGTTGGCGCCGCGGTAAACGGTGTAGCGCAAGCCGCCGGAAAAGAGGCCCAGCGCAACGCCCGGAAAGTTGGCTTCCAGGCGGGCGCCATCGGTATCCACCTGGCAGCCGGTGATTTGAAACGCCGCCCAGGCGCGCTGGACCTCTTCGGGTTTGCGCGGCAGATCGACGGCCGCGTTGGTACCGGGACGCCCGGGGACATTCAGCGGGGCGTCCCAGAACGCGAACCATTTCTGACGTTCAATGATTTCGGGCGTAAACATGCCCAGGGCGCGCAGCGGCGCCTCCTGCTGGGCGGAGATGCGCCGCCGGCCGGTGGCGACCTGATATTCGGGAGTGAGATCGTGTCCCAACACGGACCACTTGCCGTTCTTCTCGACGGCCAGTTCCCGCACCACGGGCTGGCCGCCGTTGACCCCCAGCGTGGCGCGCAGCGTCTGTCCGCGCTCGCCCTGCCAGGTCAGTTCCAAAGAACCCGAGCGCATTTCGGCTTTCAATCCGTCGAGCGCTTTGTAACCTTGAAAATCGCAATTGAGGGTCTGCGCGCCGGCCAAAGCCGAGAGGAGCAACCCAGGAAACGCGATTCTACGCCAGATCATATTCTGTCACCGCTTCAGAGTCTATCTGATCTTCAGGCGCAGTTGCCATTCTTCCATGCGTTCTCGCAGGGATCGGGCCGTAGGAGCCTGGGGGAGCAATCCGGCGATGACGGCCACGGAATCGGCGCCGGAGCGCAGGACCTCGAGCGCATTTTCGAGCGTGATACCGCCGATGGCCACCAGCGGTTTCTCAACCAGCGCACGGCAGCGGCGTATCTCTTCCACGCCCACCACAGGATCGGGATTGCGCTTGGACGCCGTGGGGAACACCGGGCCGAACGCGACGTAATCCACCGGCTCGCCGCCCGCGGCCGAAAGCTGATCGACATTGTGGCTGGAGAAGCCGATCACCGCGCCGGGACCGAGGAGCCGGCGGGCGTCGCCGGGTGCGAGATCGTCCTGCCCCACGTGCAGGCCGGCTTCGAGCAGCATGGCGAAATCGGCGCGGTCATTAATAATGAGTGGCGCGCCGGCTTCGTGGCACAGGCGGGCGACTTGTTTGGCGGATTCGAAGACCTCGCGGCTCCAGTGCAATTTGTGGCGGATTTGCAGAATGCCGGCGCCGCCTTCCAGGAACGCCGCCGCCGCAGTCTCGAGGGTGACGCCGCGCCCGGCGAGCGATTCCGTGTCGAGGATGGGGTAGAGCCGCGGCAGGGTCATGGTGACCGTTTCGCCCATGATAGCAATGCAGGAGGGGCTATAGAGAAGAGAAGCGGACTCGCCCGGAACTTGATGCGTCGTGCCGCGCGAGCTAATCTTAATGACAGAGGGCTTGATGGAATGGCTCAGTTTATAGAGGCTGTCTACACAAATGGTGTTCTCAAACCCAAGGAGGAACTGGGGTTGCGTGAGGCCCAGCGTGTGCGGCTGATCGTCGAGGCACTCGATGACGACGATGATCGCGGAGACAGGCCCGCGGCCCTGCAGCGGCTCCTGGCGGGGATCGAGGGGATGAGGTTCGTCTCCCGTGAACGTTTGCCCTCTCGGGACGAACTTCATGATCGCCCTTGATACCAACATTCTCATTTACGCCTGCGACAAAGCCGATTTCACGGGAGTGATCTCCCCGAACGCCGTTTGGGGACCGCTGACGGGCACAAGTCCGTGATGCCATTATGCAATCGTGTGATCACCAGCGGGTATCGACCTCGAAAATCGGGTAGATTAGGGACGATGAGCTACACCGATGAAGATGCGCAAGCCGACGCCTACTATGAAAAGCTGTACAACGAGCTGGGGCCGGAGTGGGCCGAAGAACATGCGTCGGAATTGAACACTCAGGCGATACAGAATTTCACCAACGAGCGGCTGCAATCGTATTACCTGAAGCATCCCGACATGGCGGGGGCGGCCCTCGCGATGATGGGCGAAATGGGCAGCCTCGCTGGAGGTCACCGTATCGCCGCGTTGTTGTTCGCGACCTCCGCGGCCGAGATCACGATCAAGCGTCTGCTTGTAACGCCAATGCTCAACGGCCTCGTTCACAATGAAACGGTTGCGGACTTGGTTATGGGGATCATGCCGCGCGAGACAGGCTCCGAAGGATTCAAAACACTATTGTTTGGTGTGTTAAATAAGGTTGCCGGCGTGGATCTCGCGACGTACCGACGCAGCGGCTCGAATCGAACGCTGTGGGACGAATGGAAGCAGCTTCAGAGAGAGCGGAACAATCTGATTCACGATGGCACTGCTCCATCTGCTGAAACGCTGACTTTCTTCGATTCGGTTGCAGCCGAATTCCTCAACGTGATCTTTCCAAAGGTCCTACGGAAGTTGGGCCTGGAGGTCACTGGCTATCTGATGATCGCCGTTGGCTCGGAATGTCTCGAAGACGAGACCGATAGTCTGGAGTGAGTGTTCTTTCCGGGATGAGGCAAGAGCCGGAATTCCGGTTTTGGGGATAACGTGCGGCCGGCTGCGCTCGAAGCCCCCAGTCCTCGAACGCCGTTTGGGACCAATGTCCGTTGGTGAGGTTTTGGGACAGACTTTCGGGACGGCCTCGAAAGCGGGGCCCACGCTGCGACGGGTGCAATTTAGACTCTGTTTTGGGACTGACTTTTGAAACGGTGGGGGCCTTCATTTCAGAACTCTCCTGGTTCGTCCCGAAATTTACTCTTTGTGAGACATAGCAGCAAGCCAAATCCGCATGATGGGGCCGTCCCCGATGGCGCTCCGCCTGCATTAGAGCTATCGTGTACTGTACGCGTATGGCAAACTAGGACCACGTCAAATTACTCCAACAAGGAGCCGAGACGTGGAATACGTGGAGGATCAACCACCCAATGCGCGAGGCGGACGCCGAACATCCGCTCCGCTCCCGAACAGGCGTGAGCGCCCGATATCGACCTTATATCGACCGTTGATTATCGGGTTGAGTAGCAGTAGACTTTAAGCCGCTTCGCGACGTGGTCGAAGCCAAGTTCCAAACTGCTAAGTCTGTACGACCTTACGGCCCACGATGCTCCTGGAGAGATCTTTGACCGAACGGTTATATAGTGAGGGTTGCAGCTTTCAACGACGAATGTCTCTTGCACGGGTACCTCTCTGAGCACGATGGCGTTCGGAGCGGCTGGAAGGATGTTTGTCCAGGTGATTTCCTTGTCCACCCACTCCATCACCGCCCTTACTTTGGAGTTGTGTGTTGCTATGAGCGCGTCGTACTGCGCGGCTGAGGCGATTTTCGTTTGGTCACCCACCCGAATGTACGAGTGCCCGGCGAAGTGTGGGCGCATCGGGCTACCAGGTACGACGACGGCGACGCACACTCCCTGGCCGGGAACGCTTAGCGGCACGACATGGCGATAGATCGCCGGATAAACATTTTCGAGGGTATCCGAAATCGATCGAATCAGCTTTGTCGCTTCTTCCGGTGTTTTGCACTGAGGGACGCCGCTATCGGTAACCCCGACGAAAAGGACGGCTGGCCACCCGACCGGCGCGGAATTCGCAAAAGCAACCGCAACCTGCCGCCACTCCCCAAGCTGTTTCAGCGGTTTCCGTTCGACGAAATCATGCTCGTTGCTCTGTAGGCGCAATAGGAGGGCGTCTTCGGTGAGCATCTTGGAAATACTCTGCCAGTCGTAGGCCTGCAGGTCGATCGATTCCATAACGTTACCCCACCGAGATTCTAACGCGCTGCCCTAGGCTTGTTGTGCCAGGTCAGCGATCTTCGCCGAATGTTCCCGCCCGAAGCGGCACGGAGCCGGAACGGGCAAGGGTTGAGATTACACATTCGTGATCCAGTTCCGAAAGCAGCGCCCGCCTTTATCATCGGTGTAGAACAGTAGCGAGCCGTGGCCAGAGGAGGCCTACTCGCGGGGCCCCCGGTTGACGCTGGCCTGAAGTCGTTAGCGCCCTATCGGGAGTGCCGCGGCAGGAAATTCCTCGCAGAACGGAACAAGGCCCGGGCTGCGGCACTTTCGATAGGGACGACTTGAAGGAAGCCGCTGGCACGGCGGGCCGCGCTATGGAGCCTCTAGCCTGTTTTTTGGGTTTTAGACTGCCGACGTGAATGGCTACGGACGGAAAAACGTCGGGAAAACTGCTTTTGAAGCTCTTGAAAAGGGTGGGGGCGCTGGTAACGGTCTGGAAGGCGGGGTAGCAGTGACGTGGAGTGGGTTTGGCGGTCAGGCAGACACACGAGTGGACCCGCGTCCGAGGGCACGCGATTAGGCCGCGGGATTTGACCACAGCCTACGAACTGTCGAGGGGTCTGCACCGGAAAGCCAACTGGCGGGCGGTGAGATTTGGTCCGATCCGCATTTCGCCATTGCAGTGAGGGCACTGCCAAGTGGAACCCTTGGCAGTGCCGGTAGGACAAGCTGCGGGCGGCTTCGGCGTGGTGGTGAGAAGCTGTCGGGCGAGTGCCAGCAGGGTGGATCGCCGGGTGTTCGTGAGGAAACCGAATTGCCGGATCCGGACAAAGCCGCGCGGCAGGATGTGCTGGGTAAAGCGGCGCAGAAACTCCGTTGCTTCCAGCGTCATCTTCCGCTGCTTGTTGCCATGGGCGTAGTCTTTCCAGAGAAAAGTGACGCGCTCTCCGTCAAAACCGAGTAGGCGGTGATTGCTGATGGCGACCCGGTGCGTATAACGGCCAAGATAGCGGAGCACGAGGGTTGGAGCGCCGAATGCCGGCTTCGCATATACGACCCACTGTTGCTTGAAAAGTGATCTGACAAAAGCGGCAAATCGCTTCGGGTTTGCGAGTTGGGCAACAGAACCGGAAAAGACCAGCTTCCCCTGCCGGAATGCCTTGCGCAATCGGTCAACGAACTTGGCTCTAAAAACGGAGCTGAGCACGTCCACCGGCAAGAAGAAGGCGTACTTCGGGTGAATCCACCGCTCGTGGTCTGCGGCGAGTCCGCCTGCCGGAACCACGCAGTGCACATGAGGATGCAAGAGCAGGTTTTGTCCCCACGTGTGCAGAATGCTGATGAAGCCAATCTGCGCGCCCAGCCGTTTTGGGTTGGTCGCAACTTCAAGCATGGCGTCAGCGCTGGCGCGGAAAAGCAGATCGTACAGAATCCGGGCATTGCGCAGGCAGAGAGGGTTCAGCTCGTGTGGCAAGGTGAATACGACGTGGAAGTAAGGAACGTCGAGTAGTTCTTTCTCTCGTGCTGCGAGCCAGCGTTGGCGAGCTTGTGCCTGACACTTCGGACAGTGCCGGTTTCGGCAAGAGTTATAAGAGATGGCCTGGTGACCGCATTGGGAGCATTGATCGATGTGACCGCCTAGCGCCGCTGTGCGGCAGCGCGTGATTGCCCGCAGCACGCTCAGTTGCTGGAAGTCCAGCCAGGGGCTCTGGTCCATGAAGCGGCCGCCTTGCTGGTGGAGTAGATCGGCCACCTCCACAGCAGGCCGGGTCATTGCGGCTTACGCAGTCTCCGGGAAAGTGCAAGATTCGCCGGATTCGGGATGACGATCTGTTCGAGGGGATTTGCCGTGGCTTGCAGGTGGCGCCGCGAGAGATGAAGGTAAACTGTGGTTGCCTCCAGATCCGAGTGGCCGAGCATCATCTGGATGCTCCTTAGGTCGGCGCCGGATTCAAGAAGGTGGGTGGCGAAGCAGTGGCGAAGCGTGTGGGGCGTTACACGTTTCTTGATGCCGGCGTGGATGGTGGCTTCGTGCACGGCCTGCCAGACGATCTTTTCGCTTATCGGTTTGTCCGCGCGCGAGTGGTTCACAGTGCCGGGAAATAGGTAGGTCTCGGGCCGCATCCAGCGGTAGTATTGACGTAGCGCGACGAGCAACCTCTTACTCAGGGGCACTTCCCGGTCGATGCCGCCCTTGCCTTGTACAACGCGAAGCATCATGCGCTTGCTGTCAACGTCAGCGACCTTGAGACGGCACAACTCAGCGCGGCGCAGGCCCGTCGAGTAGAGGGTCATCAATATGGTGCGGTGGTAGAGGTTGCGCGCCGCTCCAATCAACTGGGCAACTTCACCTGGGCTGAGGATCACCGGCAGCCGCAGGCGCTGTTTTGGATAGGGCAGATCCTCCTTCATGTCTCGGCGCTTGAGCACTTTGATGTAGAGGAAGCGGAGAGCGCAAATGTTCAGGACAACGGTGTTGACGGCCAGCTTCCGGGTTCCGAGCAGGTACGCGTGGTAGCTCCGAAGGTCGTCGGGACCGACTTCGTCTATCGGCGTATCAACGTGGTTACGGAAATGCTCTACGGCCTTCAGGTACGAGTGAATCGTGGTGGTAGCGTAGTTGCGGCGTACGAGCTCTTCTCGCATCCGCTCCATGAGTATCGTCACAGGAATCTCCTGTGACAACCTTATCCGCTAGCGTCCACGAATGGTCGGCCCGGCCGCCGCGCCAGCGGCTTCGTTCAAGTCCCCTTGGGGGAAGTTCGCCACCCCGCCGAGCCTGCAGGATACATCCTGGCAAACGCCCTTCCGTTGCAGCAGCCCTTGCGGCTGGTGTGCGCCACGTAGCCGCCAAACCGGAACCAGAGCACTCCGGGCAATCACCCGCTCTCGGTCTCAAACAACGATCTCGGGAGCTCCGACTGCCGAACGATGCTCAACAGCGTGCCTCGTCCGACCGGATCGTGAAGTGGAACGGGGACGGTTATTGTGGTTGTCTCCAAGCGCCTTGGCATGATCTGATGGCTCCCGCGTGGGCGCACAGCCGCGAATCCGTTGTGTTCGAGAATGCGACAGATCTCCGAGCCTGGGAGAACTCGAAGCTTACCCAACCGGAACCTCAACCTCAACCTGGGTCACGAAGACCTCGTGGTGAAAGCGCCGGGCGACTTCGGACGGGGACGCCGTCTCGAAGAACAGCGTGATCGCCTCGATGAGGTTGGCTCGCGCCTCTTCAATCGAAGCACCCTCGCTGGCAATGTCGAGGTCCGGGCACAACGCTACAAAGCCGTCGTCCTCACGTTCGATGATCGCGGTCAAGCGCTGCGCTGGCTTCATAATCCGAGTCTACACCCTATTTCAACGCCCCAGCACCTCTTCCGGCCTCGGCATGCCCCGCCGTGCGAAGCCGATGATTCCGTCGGGGCCGATCCGGTACACCGTGCGCTTCACAACCAGCCCGTTGGCGTGGTAGAGCGCCGCCACCTTCTGGCCCTGGTCCACCAGAAGCGGAAACGGGAAGTGGAATTTCTCCCGAAACTTCCCGTGGCTGCGCGCGCTTCGCGGGTTCACGCCGAAGACCTCGACGCCGCGCGCGCGGGCGTCACTCCAGTGGTCGCGGAGCTGGCAGAGTTGTCTGGTGCAGCCCGGCGTATCGTCGCCAGGATAGAATACCAGCACGACAGGCGTGCCGCGCAAAGCAGAGAGAGCGACGATGCGGCCGGAATCGTCGGGAAGAGAAAAATCGGGCGCCAGGGTTCCCACGGGCAATGGGTCGGAAAAGAGCCAGGCGAACATTACTGCACCGTGATGTTGACCTGGTTGCTGTGCGCCAGGTCCACCGACATGAGCAGCGGCTCGATACCGGGCGCGACCCCCGCGGGCACCTGCACGTTCACCTGGTAGAGTCCCACGGAGCCGGACGACAGGCCGCTGTAGACCGGCTGCACCGGCGTAGCGCCGATGAAAACGATAGGCGTGAGCACCGTTTCCTGAAAGCTGCCCACCGTCCGTGTGGGGCCGAGGCCGGTGCAGTAGATTTCGATGTAATCGCCCGCGTGAACCGGGGTTGTGAGGGCGCTTACTCCAGTCCCGGCGTGCAGCACTCCGCCGGGGAAGATGCCGGCCTGGAAGGGCACGACGGTAACCGTGTCCGTGGCCCGCGCGCCGGACGGGGTCACCACGGTGAGCGTCGCGCTTCCTTGCGGTGTGCTCTGCGGGACGTAGAAGTTGATCTGAGTATCGCTCACGTAGAGCAGCGGCAGCACCGAACCGTTCAGCAGCACCTGCACACCGGAGGTCTGGCCGCCCGCGAGGTTGACGCCGTAGATGGTTTCAAAGGCCCCGGCCGCGACGCCACTCACCGATGACGCTGCATTGACGACCGCGGTGACCACCGGCACCGCGCTGCCGGCGCTGAGCGTGAGGCCGACCGCGGGCCAGCCGCCGAGCGCCAGTTGCAATTGGTTGGAAGCGGCCGGGCCGGGCGTCCAGGTGAACGCCGCTTGGCCTTGAACGTCGGTGGTGGCTGCCGCCGGCGTCACACTTCCGCCCGCCGACGGCGTCGCCACGATTCGCGCGCCGGGGTACGGCAGGTTGTTGGCGTCGGTGAGGCGCACCACAATCGGAGCGGGCAGGGGACCGGCGGAAGTCGCAAGCTGGTGGTCGCCGGAAACGGCCAGGAGCTTCAAAATCGACGCATCCGCCACCTGCACGCGGGCGAAGGCGGTTTCATAAGTGGGGTCGCCAGGCGTGGCCAGCACCTCCTCCACTCCCCCTTTCAGGCCGGTGAAGGTGAAAGACACGCTGGCGGCGCCGGCCGGAATCTTGACGGAGGCGGGCAGTTGCGCGTTGCCGTTGGGCGCCTGGAACTGAACGGTCATGTCGCCGGATGGCGGTGTTTGGAGAGTGAGAGCCGCGGTTCCGCTCCCGCCCGCAACCACGCCCGCGTTGGGGTAGAGCGAGAGTTTCATGCTGCGCTTCAGGGTGGTGTCGGCAACGGCATTGTTTGAGGAGGCCTGGGCGTAGAACATTTCAAATCGCTGCCGGTAAGTATCGACCTGCGCCAGGTCGGCGGCGGAAGGCTGCGTGCCCTGCGCCACCACCACGATGAAAGCGAAACGGAAACGGCGCTGCGCGATGGTGTAATCGGGGGTGCGGCGGCCTTCGACCTGGAGGATATCGCCCATGCCGACATTCCGCCGCGCGCCATCGAAGGCGATGCCGCTTTGGGGGTGCCACACGGGCGATATGAAAGACGGGTAATCCGTCACCAGGAACGTATCCGGAACCTGCTCAGGGGGGCGGAAGCCCATCAGGTACTGATCGAGCGGCGAATAGCCCTGCACCGTATCGGTGGTCAGAAAGCGCGGCGAAACGCCGGCGCCCCGGTCCTCAATCCGCTCGCCTTCGAGCAGCGAAGCCTCCGAATCGTAGACGAAACTCCAGTGCACTCTCCCAAAGCCGAGCATGGGCTGCAAAGTGGGGTTGTTCGGATCCTGGACGCTGGCGAACGCCAGAAACAAGTGTCCGGCTTCATGGGCCAGTATGCTGAGCGGGGTGTCGCCCACCGAGGCGCGCAACGGCACCAGCGCGGTGGGATCGGTGGGGTATTCGCTCAACGGTCCCATGTTCATGAGAGACTGCAGCCGCGATGCCGATCCATACTGCTGGCCGGCGTCAAACGGCCCGAACCCGTATCCCGTGCCACTCGATCGCGCGGTGCTTTCATACGCCACGGCCCCTGCCAGCGAGGGAATATCCATGTTGTTGTAGATCACCAGGTAGTCGTAGGCGTCTTCGTGGGTCTGGTAGAACTGCTGCGCCACCGTGACGATGTCGATGGCCAGGGTATTGCCGAAGCGCTCCGCCACCGCGGCGGAATAATCGCCGGTCGAATCGCTGCGGAAGTTGACCAGCGTGGTGGATCCCTTCAGGTTGCCGGGTGCGATGCCGACCACGGCGCTCGAGGCGCTGATGCCGGCATAAGAAAACTGGATGCTGCCGTCGCGGTAAAGCCTCACCTGAAAAGTTTGCAGGGCGCCCGTGCCAACCGCCTGCCATTCCGGCACGTTCACCCAGCTCACCACCACGTGGCTGGAATCGGCGAACACACGCACTCCGCCGGCGGTCTGGGCCGGATTGAGGTCGTCGAACAGGGGCGAGATGCGCGGCGGGCCGGCGGTCATGCGGCCCAGGGAACGGTCGGTGGAAGCGAAGTCGCCCACCGTAAAGGTGAGGTTGCCATCCGAGTTGACCCACACCTGGTTGTAGGTGGCGCCGAAGAACGGGAAGGCGAAGGGCAGGCCGGCCAGGCGGGTGTCGTCGTCACCCAGCGCGGCCAGCGGCGTGCCTTGAGAGGCCGCGCCGGAATCGTAACCCTGCGGCGCGACGGAATACCGGTACTGGGCGGCGTTCGCCGCGGCGGGTGTGAACGTCAGGGTGTTGTTGTCGAGGTTGAACTGGTTCAGCCGTTCCACCACGCCGCCGGCGTCTTCGATGACGGCAATGTTGCCGATGTCGCGGTTCGCGGAGGGAGCCGCCGCCGCCGGAGCCTCCATCGGCTTGAGCAAGCGGGCGGTGCGTGCGCGCACAGACTGCCGATGCAGGAACAGTGTTTCGTTGGGGGTTTCCCGCGTGGTGCCGCAAGCCGAGACGTTGTGGCGCGCCCAGACCGGCGCCACGAGACAAGCGAAAACGAGTGCAAACGGTCCGAAGCGCATGGCTCCTGCTAGTGATATTGTCTCATGGGTCCCTGTCTCACTAGGACCCCTTAGCCCGCGCATGGGTGCCAAAAATAACCCTCTCGGCTACCGCTTTCGCAGGCTCTCCGATGGGAGCGTAGTTTCTCAGACGGGGACTTCACAGGATCTGTCGGCACCGGGTCAAGATCCTGCAGACTGAAATTCGAAGATTCCCCGCAAGTTGGCTGTCTTCTTTTTCACGCGGCGGGCCTTCGCCACAAGCTGGCCCATGGAATCGCGGACGGCAGTGTGATGTCGCGACATCCGCCGCTTCATGGTTTGGACCTCTCGGTCCAATACTTCGAGGTATTGAGGGAAGTAGCGTTCCGTGACGACGTCGATCTGATAAGTGCTCTTTCGCTGTGCGCTCCAGAGTTGCCTTCGGTACTGTGCATGATCGCACCGTTGAATTATGAGCCTGCGGCCTCGTTCCTGAACTCGGTACAGCTCACCTTGGAGCACGATCACCGGGTAATAAACTTGAATGTTCACTGGCTCCTCTTCGCCTCGAAGCGGTGGAATCCAGACCTCATAGTGTTCGTCTATCGCGCTTTCCAACGCATTGATCAGCGAAACAAACGTTTGGTGGTGCGCGTCGCTGTGCAGCGCCATCCACGGGGCATTGGGGCTCTTGCGGTGAAAGCTGCAGTACTGGGTCGCCACCGGCCCCTCACAGTAGTGATGGAACGTCTCAAAATGCAGAAAGTCAGAAAGACGGATGAATTCCTGGCCGTCCCAGATCTGGACCGGCACTCCAGAGCACTTGACTTCGTGATGATGGAGAAACGAGACCTGCGACTCCGCGCAGAAGAAGACCACGGGCCGCCCGTTATTTTCGCATTCGGCGAGGACTACCGGAAAGATGAAATCCGTTCGTTTCCTCGCGAGTTGCACCCCCGCGATCGCTGAGATGTCAAACTCCCGAGACTTGCCCGTTTCCGGATCTAAATATGCGGGGTTCGTTTCAACGTAGTACCCTTGGGCCGCGAGCGCGGCCGAGACCCTCTGCTCAAGAAGGTATCCTGAACTCTTGATGGCTTCCGCCATCTCCGGTCTCGTGATTCGATCGGGGTCGGTGTTCATTGCTGCCTTCTTGGACTTTACACCAGCCATGGCCAGAATCCAATCTACCTGACTTGGGGCTTGGGCGCGTCACAGCACAACGGGGTTTCGACCTGAACCCCGCGCAAGGAGGGGGCCCAGCGCCCTGGGCGGGCCTCGGGTGTGGAGCGGACTTACCGGGAGTGATCCAGGAAATCTGCTGCAACGCCCACCGAATCAGCGAGTTGTGGGAGAACGTGCCACATTCTTGAATACATGGGGATTTCGCGACAGGAATCGCGTTTCTGAACCCTTCGGCGTCAGACAGGATCACTCAGGCTTTGCCGCCAGTTCCGTGAGGGGGACGTCACGAGATTAATGACTATCCCCAGAGTCTGGCTGACCCACCGGTTTGGCCCGCCGGCGCGCGCCGGGAGCACCCCAAGGGGGCACCGCCGGCTTTAAGGAACTATGGATTCCCGGTCCATTCATTTTGCCTGTCGCCGGATATGTGTTATAATCATTTTGCACTCGGTTGAACCGGGCTGCTGAAAAAGGCGAGGCATCCAATGATTCTCGCGGAGTGACGTTGATGTTCCCCTCCTTCAGCTTTCCCCAATCATCAGAGTTGCCGAACCTCGAGTGCCGAGGCTTGAATAGGCAGATCGTTTTACGACTGCCCGGACGATTCCATTTTCAAAACCTGAAAGGAAAGTAAAGTATGCAACTCGATGCCCTGAAACGATGCACGGAGTGGTTTCGCGTGCATTCATTTAAGAACCTCGAAGATCCAAGCGGGAAGATGGAGCGACGCGAGATGGTGGTCTCGCTGGAACAGTACCCATTCGATTTTGGATTGGGTCCTAACCCCCGTTGACCGAACCTTAGCTCTCCTGTTTCCAAGAGAATTGGTGAGACCCTGAAGGAAAACTGGATGAGCTTTCATCTCCTCAACCGCGGAGTCACCATCATTGCGAAGTCGATCGATTACGATAACAAGACGCTGCGGGTCCGGTTGGTACTCGGCGACACTCCGGACGAGGAGCTGTTATACGGCATTCTCGACGGCGGGAACACAAATGAACGCATCAACAAGTGGCGCGAAGAACTGCAGGACGACGAGGCGGCCAAACTGTCCGCAACCTACGTCAACGCGCAGGTTCTGATCCCCGCTTTGAACGGCGCTGGTGACCTGAGCCCGGATATGATCGACCTCCTTAATGACATCAAAGAAGCGAGAAATACGAGTGTACAGGTGAAGTCGAAGTCGCTCGCCGATGCACGACGGCATTTTGACTGCCTTAAGTCGGTCCTGTCGAAGCAGCCATACTATGGAGAGATTTCATGGCGCGAAGGCGATCCGGGATCGATCGATGCACTTCAAATCATCACACTGCTGATGATCTTCTATCCGAGCTTCGCCGCCGGAGCGGATGGCGAGCCAAGCAATGCATACGGGCACAAAGAGCGCTGCCTCGACGCCTACCTTGAGTACGCCGAGAAAGAACCCGATATCCTGGAACGATGGACAGCCATCGTTCCGACGTTGATCCAGCTTTTCGATGAACTCCAGATAACCCTCCCAGACCGCTACAGCGGCCGTTTCGGAAAAATCGATGAGGTGAGGATCTATGACGAGCGTCAATATGAGCGGGGCAGCAAGAAATATCGGAACACACCGGTCAAGTCGCAGTTCCTGGGACAGCCGATGAAGTACCAATATCCCGTCGGTTGGCTGTACCCCCTGTTTGCCGCATTTAGGCATCTGGTCGGCACCACCAAGGATGGAACCTCACTTGTTTGGCGCCGTGACCCTATCCCGTTTTGGAACCAGCACGGGGCCGAATTGGTTAGGCGGTATGAGCCTCATATTCGAGACGCTGGTTATGAGACGAAACGCATTGCGACTAGCTACATTTGCTATCAGTCGATGGGCCAAGCCGTCAAGGACCTGTTCAAAGACGAACTCCTAAAGGAGGCAGGGATCGATGTATAGGTTGCCGTAGTTCTCCGAAGCAGGGGGCCATGCTCCCACGTGGCCTCCTGATCAACACGCCACCGATCTGGACGCCGGCGGATCTTCGTTTCCCAGGGGAAACCAGGGACGGACGGGACGTTTCCAGTTGCTTGCAGCCATTCCTCCCGTGACACGCCCTTCGCTGCAGTTGGGGAACTGAACCGACCGAGCCAGCCACTTGAAGCCTTGAGCACACCTGGTCGTGCCGGCATCCCGAGCTTGCGCCGCCTGCGGTCCGGATACGTTGTGGGAAAGCACGGTCGCTCTCGGGTATGCGCTCCGATTCGGGCGAAATCACAGTTCACGCCGCTTCCTCCACGCTCACCACCAGACTCTTTCCAAACACATCCAGTGCTTCCTTGATCCGCGGCAGTTTGGTGGGGTGCCTGGGATCCAGCATCCGCCGCACCTCCTTCTCGTCGCAACCGAGCTTTCGCGCCAACTGCACATTGGTCATTCCTGCCTCTGCCATCGCCAGATAGAGCGCCGCCTTCGCGGCCATCGGCGCGGGCACAGGAATCGGCCGTTCGCCCCGTGCCGCTCGGGACGCCTTCGGAATCGCCCGCCCGTCGGCAATTCTTCCGGCGATCGCCTCTTCCAGACAATCCGCCGCTTGCCAAAGCGCGTCCTTCTCTCCTTTTCCCTGCGTGATCGCCTCCGAAAAATCCCGGAACGTAATCACCAGCACTCCTGGCTTATCCCCTCGCTCAAACCTGGCTGGATACACGAACGTGCGCATGGTTGCCTCCTTCACTTGAAGTCTTTCTCACTCAAGCAAAGCTGCTTGAGCATCTTGTGATAGGCGCGTTTGTCGATTTCGTCCTTCAGGTCGCGAACCGTTGTCATGCTCGAACCGTAGTAGAGAAGTCCGTGGCTGCCCTTGCCGCGATGAGCGGTCCACCGGACTTCCACACCGCGCTCCCTGCCCAGGGCCTGGATGCGCCGCACAAACTCGTTACCTCTCACCATCCAAGTGTCGGACAAAAATGTCCCGAGGGCAACCGAAATCGGCAATTGTACATCGGCGAGAAGGTTCGCCCACCGTCCCTGTTACCACGCCATGAGCTTGGCAGACCACGAAAACCGATGGTCTGCCCCACTCAGGGCCGGAACTCCAGCGTGCTCTTCGCCTCCACCTTGCGGAACTGCATCGGGTAGCTCCGCCCATTGTAATAATCCGTCCACTCGTCCCGGTAGTGGCTGGAAAGGACCTGCCCCGACTGGCCGATTTGCACGTTGAGCAGCGAACGGTCCCAGTCGCCCAGGTCGGCGTTCATGCGCATCGAAGGAGCCAGAACCCTGGTGGTCTGCTTGACGGTGGTGGTGGAACCGCTCATGGGCGCAGGCCCGATATCGAAATACTTGCCGACGATGGGAATCTGGTGGAGCACCGGGTGATTGATGGAGACCTTCAGATAAGCGCCGTACTGCCAGCGCCGGATGTCGCGGCCCTGCATGCGGGTTCCTTCCTCTACCGCGTCCGCCAGCGCGCGCAACAGCACTTCATCGTAATCGCGGAACCATCCGGAAGGCCGCTCGCGGAACAGCCTTTCCACCACCGCGGGCCCCATGTTGAAGTCGTAGGCCAGGCCCTTGCCGGGCGCGGCGTTCTCGGCTACGGAAGTGCGCACGTGCTGGTAAGCCAGCGCGATCAGGAAGGGCGCGGCCAGGTCCTTCTCCATCTGGCCATTCCATCCGCGCAACAAGGCGATGGCTGTCTCCAGTTCGGGGTTGTGGGCGTGGCGCTTGTCATAGGCGGCCACGATTTCCGAGGCCAGAAACTTGCTGAAGCCCGAGTAAATGTCGCGCTGCACATTGAGCAGATCCTGGGCGCGCCAGCCGTTGTGCGCGGAGAGCAAATCGCGGATTTGCCGGGCGCGGTAGGGCGCGTAGAAATTCCCGCTCACCCTGCGCGGGTAGTCGGGCGGAAAAGGATTCTGATTGGCCGAGGCAATGATCCCGCTGGGCGGGTTGAAGGCCGAGGGAAGCTCGCCGAACGGGATGAAGCCGTCCCATTCGAAGTCGCCCGACGAGCCGTCCACCGGCACGTCGCCAGCGTACCCGCGCCGGTTGGGCAGCTTGCCGGCGGCGTGATAGCCGATGTTGCCGTCCACGTCGGCGTAGATGAAATTTGAGCCGGGACCCGGCCAGCGCGCCAGGGCGGCGGTGAACTGCGGCCAGTTTTGCGCCCGGTCGATTTCGAGGAGCGGAAACTGTATGATACCGGGCTCGGCTGCCACCCAGCGCAGCGCCATGCGGTCGTCGCCCTCGGTGACGAACAGCGGGCCGTGGCGCGTCACCCATACCACGATCTCGGTGGGGGGCTGGCCTTTGATGCGGATGAGCTCGTGTTCGGGGCGCGCCTGCTCCACCTGGCCGCGGTAAAGATAGCGGCCGGTGCGGTCGTCGAACTTTTCGATATACAGGTCCTGCACGTCGAACTGGAGGTTGGTGACGCCCCAGGCGATGCGCTGGTTGTGGCCCACCATTACGCCCGGCACTCCCGGCAGTGCGACGCCGGAGACATCGAGACCCGGCGCCTGGAGGTGCGTCATGTACCAGGTCCCGGGCAGGGAGTACTCGAGATGCATGTCGTTCGAGAGAAGCGGCTTGCCGGAAGCCGTGTGGCTGCCGGCGATGGCCCACGCGTTGGATCCCGGCTGCACATCGCCGCTGGCTCGCGCCGGAAACAGGAAATCGACCTTTTGCGGGTCGCCTTCGGCCAGCATGTTGCGCTTGAGAATCTCGTTCCGCCAGGTGGTGGTGAGCGTTCGAAACATGTGCAGGCAGAGAAGCAGGGAATCCACCGTGCTCCAGGGGCGCGGCTGGTAGCGGAGCAGCGTGAACTCGACTGGCAGGTCGTCGAGATGGGTGGCGATAAAGTGGTTCACGCCCCGGGTATAAGCCGCCAAAGCTGCGCGGTCCTCCGGCGGCAGCGCAACATACGCGTCTTCGGCGATGCGCCGCAGCCGCAGCCGGCGCGATTCGCGGTCCGAATCCAGCCCGGTTGGTCCCAGGATTTCGGCCAGATCGCCGCTGGCGTAGCGCCGCAGCGCGTCCATCTGCCAGAGCCGGTCCTGCGCCGTGACATACCCCTGGACGAAGAGCGCGTCTTCCTGGCTGGCGGCCCGGATATGCGGCACGCCCAGCGCGTCGAACTCGACCGCCGCGGAGGCAGCGATGGGCGCGTCGATGGCGCCCGACCGTTGCGGCAGCGGGCGCCAGGCGTACCAGTAGACGAGGACCAGCGCGACCGCCAGCAGGATGGCGACCGCGTAATTCACATATCTGACAATTCGGGCGATCAAGGGCTAGAATATCACCTATAGAACAGTGTGGGATCACGTGCCCTACTCCCCATTTCGAATTCTGCTGGTGGTTCTGCTGATCGCGGTGAACGGGTTCTTCGCCGGCGCTGAAGTGGCCTTGCTTTCCGTGCGGCACTCGCGCCTCCGGCAACTGGCGGAGGAAGGACAGGCGGGCGCGCAGGCGGCGCTCAGCCTTCTCTCCAACCCCGGCCGGCTGCTCTCGGTGACCCAGGTGGGCGTCACCCTGGCTAGCCTGGGCCTGGGTTGGGCGGGGGAGAACACGCTGTATGGCATTCTCATCGATCTGTTCCATCCCATCGCCACTCCGCTCACCACGAAGTTCCTCCACGGCGCCAGCTTGGGGATTGCGTTTCTGGTAATCAGCTACTTCCACGTGGTGCTGGGGGAAGTGGTGCCGAAGAACCTGGCCATTGCGAAAGCCGACCGCCTGGCGGTGCTGGTGGCCCCGGCGCTGCTGGTGTTCTACCGGATATCGAGCCCGTTTGTGGTGGTCATCGAACGCTCGGCGGGCGCCATCACGCGCGCGCTCAAGCTGAAGGGCGGGGCCCAGGGCGGCCATTCGACCGAGGAATTGAAGCTCATCGTCAGCTCCAGCCGCGGCCTCGGCTACTTGCCGGAGGCCCAGGAAGACATGATCCACCGCGTGCTCGACCTGGGTAATGTCGCGGTGCGCGAGATCATGGTGCCGCGCAATGACATAGTCTCCATTCCGGCGGACGCCACGCTCGACCAGGTGTTGCAGACCATGCTCGAGAAGCGGCACTCGCGGTTGCCGGTGTACCAAGGCGCTCCCGAGAAGATCGTCGGCATCCTGCACTATAAAGATCTGCTGCCGGTTTGGGAGGAGCGCCGCCGGGCCATTCACTCGGGCCGGCCCAGCCGCGCCTTTCACATCGCCAGGCTCGTCCGTCCGCACCTGGTGGTTCCCGAGAGCAAGCCGCTCTCGCAGATGCTCGAAGAGTTTCAACGCGGCAATTCGCACATCGCCATGGTGGTGGACGAGTTCGGAACCATCGTCGGGATGGTGACCGTGAAGGACGTGCTGGAGGACGTGGTCGGCAAAATCGAAGACGAGCACGGCGAGAAGAGCGTGCGCCGCGCTCCCGAAGCCGCGGAAATGGAACTGGACGGCGCCACGCGCATTCGCGATCTCGAAGCCGAGTTCGGCATCGAGATTCCCGCCGACGCCGGCTTCGAGACGCTGGCGGGCTTTCTGCTTTTCCGCCTGGGCAGAATTCCCGGCGCGGGCGAGTCCGTCGAGTACCAGGGCAGGCGTTACACGGTGCTCGAGATGGACCGCAACCGCATCGCGTGGGTGAGGATCGAGAAACTGCCGGAGCCGCCCGCCCCGCTGCCGCGTTAGAATTGGCTCAACATGCTCGGAATTGACCGTTCGGCGGCGCGCTACACCTGGACGGCGGCACTGGTGGTGCTGCTCCTCTGGCTGGTGTACCTGGTCCGCGGGACCTTGTTCATTTTCATTTTGGCGCTGCTGTTCGCCTACATGCTGGCGCCGCTGGTGAACCTGATCGACCGGATTTTGCCGGGCAGCCGCACACGCACTCTCGCGCTGGGCCTCGCCTATGTGATCCTCGTGGCGGCGATCGTTCTGGTCGCAACTCAGATCGGCTCTCGCGTGGTGGAGGAAGCCACCTCACTGAGGCAGACGTTCCCCAAGTGGTTGGCCCGCTGGCAGCCGGCGGAGGGATCGCTCTGGGCGCAGGTGGTGGACAAAGTGCGCGCGGAGGTAGCCAAGCGGTCCAGCGACCTGATTTCCGCGCTTCCGCAATTCGGTGCAAGACTCCTGGCGGTGGCCAGCAATCTGGTTTACGTAGTAATCGTCCCCATCCTGGCGTTTTTCTTCCTCAAGGACGCCGGCCTGCTCCGGCAGCACATTCTCGACCTGGTGGAGGAAGGCCCGCGCCGCGCGTTTCTGAACGACTTGCTGGCCGATACCAACCTGCTGCTGGCCCACTATATGCGCACGCTGGTGTTGATCTCGCTGTGCACATTCACGGTTTACAGCGTCTTTTTCTCCGTCATGGGGATCCCCTACGCAATCCTGCTGGGCATGCTGGGGGGCCTGTTGGAGTTTATCCCCACGGTCGGTCCGCTGACGGCGGGAATCGCGATTCTGCTGGTTACCGTGGTGTCCGGCTCTCACATCCTGGCGGTGTTGGCCTTCGTTCCGGCTTACCGCGTCTTGCTGGATTACGTGGTGTCGCCGCGCCTGATGGGGCGGGGAGTGGAGCTGCATCCCTTGCTGCTGCTGTTTGGCGTGTTCGCGGGCGCGGAACTGGCCGGCATCGCGGGGGCGTTCCTCTCGGTGCCGGTGCTGGCGCTGGCGCGCGTCCTGTACCGGCGCATTCGCAAGGCGCGCTTGAGCGCGCGCACCACGGCGGCATGAAAGTTCCCATCTGGCTAACCATTCTTCAGCTCCCTGGCGTACACTTCGTACGCCGCCTTGCCAAACAACACGAAAATGACTTGCTCAAGTTTCGTGTCCGCTTTCTCCAGGTGTGCTTTCACTTCGCGGAACGCGATCCCGGCCGCTTCCTCCAAGGGGTACCCATAGACGCCCGTGCTGATGGCCGGAAAACTGATGGTGCGGACGTCGCGTTCTTCCGCCATTTCGAGGCACTTGCGATAGCAGGAAGCCAGCAGCTCCGGCTCGCCATGCCGGCCGTCGCGATACACCGGGCCTACCGCATGGAACACGTACTTTGCCGGCAGCCTGCCCGCCGCGGTGGCCACGGCGCTGCCGGTGGGACAGCGGCCCATCCGCCGCCGGATTCCGTCCAGCTCACGCATGATTTCCTCTCCGCCGGCGCGATGGATGGCGCCATCCACGCCGCCGCCTCCCGCCAGCGCCGAGTTGGCCGCGTTCACCATGGCATCCGCCGCTACGCGCGTGATGTCGCCTTCTTCCAGGACGATCTTCCGCCCCGTACCGCTTATCCACTCCATACCTATCTATTACAATTGTTCTATGACCCGGCGTGAGCTGCTGGCCGCGGGAGCGGCGTGCGCGTCCACCCTGTGGGCGCGAAGCCGCATGGACAAATCCCGCATCAGCGCTATTACCGACGAGATCGGCATGTCCACGGACGAGTCCATCGCCTTCGCGCATCAGTACGGGCTCCGGTTTGTAGAGATCCGCAACCCGCCCGGAAGCCGCAAGGAATATTTCTCGCTGAGCGAGCCGGAAATCAAGGTGGATGCCGTGAGGTTCAGGAACGAGGGCCTCAAGGTCTCGTTCGTCAACACCAGCCTCCTCAAGTTCGGCTGGCCGGGGAGCGAGCCCGTGCGCCGAAGGCCGGAAGAACCGGCCGCGCGCGAGAAGCGCCTGGCGTCCGAGAAGACCCGCTGGGACCATCGCCTGGAGGACCTGCACAAGGCCCTCCGCTGCGCCCAGATCATGGGCGCGGACAAGGTGCGGGTTTTCACCGGTTCGCGCGTCGACGACCCCAGAACCATGTTTCCGCGGATCGCGGAGGTGCTCGGCGAGATGGCGCTGACGGCCGAAAAGGAGAAGATCCACCTTCTCATCGAAAACGAAGGCTCTCAAAACGTGGCTACTTCCGCGGAGCTGGCCGGCATCATGCAGTTCATCGCTTCCCAGTGGGTGGGGATGAACTGGGACCCGCACAACGCCTACGGCCGCGAAACGTCGTACCCCGACGGCTATGCCCTGCTGCCCAAGAAGCGCCTCCTCAACGTCCAGGTGAAAGCCAAGGGGGTCATGCCCGACAGCCCCGAAAAGGAAGACTGGAAAGCCATCATGCTGGCGCTGGACAAGGATGGCTACAAGGGCAAAATCGCACTCGAGACGCACATTTTCGACGGCACGCTGATCGCCGCCGCGCACAAGTCCATGGACGAGATCATGCGCATCGTGGGTGAAATCTGAATATGAGCAAGAACTTTTTGATCGCGCTCGGCATCGGGGTCGTTTGCGTCGCGATTGCCGTCATGTGGGTGGTCCACATGCAGCGCGGCGCGTATATTGATTTGCCGGGGAAGGTCCTCAAAGTCCGCACTGCGCCGCTCGATGAAGCCAGCGCCGTGGCGGTAGTCGATTTCCGGGTATCCAATCCGGCGGACTATCCGTTCGTGGTTCGGAAGGTCACGGTGGTGTTGGAAGATAACGCCGGCAGCGCGTCCGAGGGCCAGACCGTTTCCGAAGTGGATGCCAGGCAGCTTTTTCAGGCGATTCCGCTGCTGGGCCAGAAGTTCAACGACACTCTGCTGATGCGGGACTCGATCCCGCCACACACTTCCTGGGACCGCATGGTGGCGGCGCGGTTCGAAGTGCCGGAATCGAAGCTCGAAGCGCGGAAACGCCTCGTGGTGCGGATTGAAGAAGTCGACGGCAAGGTTTTCGATCTATCGGAGAAGTAGGGGCGCAGGTGGGACAGACCATCGTTTTGTGTGGTCTGTCAAGCCTCGCCAAGCCTGCGAACCGGTTGACAGACGACAAAAGGCGATCGTCTGTCCCATCTCTGCCCCTACCGGCGCAGCACGGCGTAGTGCGGATCGAGCGCGACCTTCAGCGGCGGCTGCGTCAGCGCCACCGTGAAGGTGACCGGGTCGGCGGCGGACCTTACCCACTGCGTGATGTTGCGTCCGCGCGCCACCTGAATCTCCACCGGCACCAACGCGCTGAAATCTTCATCCACGTCGGATTGCGTCAGCGTTCCGACCAGGCGCAGAGAGGGCGCCTTGCCCTTGATCGACCAGGCCAGTTTCAGGCTGGGAATGCCGGTGCCGTAAACCCACTGCGCAAAAAAAACTTCCAGTTTGGGGTCGTCCGATTTGGGCGGCAGAAACCTGGCCGCCAATTCCCGGAAATCCTCGGTGGACATCTCCTTGCCTCCGTAGCGCGCCATCGTCTCGCCCAGCATGGAAAAGAAGCGCTCGTCGCCCATGCGCCGCCGCAACATCTGGATGATCCAGGCGCCCTTTCCGTAAACGATGTTGCGCCAGGCGCGCGGCTCCTGCGAGTTCTCGAGGCGCAGGCCCAGCACGATGGGCCCGGTGGAATCGACGATTTGGCCGCTCTCACCCTTGGCCAGCAGGTCGGCGCGGTAGGAATCCAGCATCAGCTCGGCGGAATGCACGCCCTTGCGCTTCTCCAGGTAAAGCAGCGCAGAGTAATTGGCCAGCGCCTCCATCAGCCAGGCGTCGCGGTACGTGCCTGCGGTGACGCGGTTTCCCCACCACTGGTGCGCCACCTCGTGGGCCTGCAAGACGTTCTGGAAGAACAGTTCCATTTGCAGGCTGGCGAGGCCGCGGGAGGCTGGCAGGCTCTTGAGGTAGGACAGCGTGGAGAGATAAATCAGGCCCGGGAAACCCTGGCCAAACGTGCCGGGAATGGGCGAAACCGTGAGATGAGGCAGCGCCGGCGGGCCGAACCTGGAGGCCATGTACTCGAGCGCCGAAGCCACTTCCGACGCCAGAACCTGAAGCCTCTGTTGAGGGCTGGGTTCTATGGGCACGGTCGATTCGATGACATCCGGCCGGGAGCGCCGCTGCATCGGCGGGGACGGCGCGGCGATGATGGTCTGTGGCCGCGGCTGGAGCGCGCGCTCCAGCGTGCGGTTGGCGCAGACGTCCACCACGTACCCGGCCCGCTCCAGCCGGGCATGCTCATAGTTGCCGAGGTTGAACGCAGCTACGCGAATGGCAGAGGGGGTGCGGCGGCGGGTAGTGCGCCAGTCGCCTTCGGTGCGGTCTGCAACGACCTCTCCGGGGGTGACCAGGTCCAGGTCGTGCGGATAGCGGAAGAGCAGGTCGTAACTGGCGAACTGTTGGCCGAACATGGGGTACCAGGTGCCGCGCGCGCTGACATACAAGACGCGGTCGCCGGCGTCATGAATGACCTTGCCGGAATGGTGAAACTCGAACTCGTACTCGACTCCCTCGCGCAGCGGCTCGGGCGGGACCACCAGAAAAAGATTGTTGCCGCCGCGCATCAGGTTGACCCGCAGCGCATCGCTCTGCAGCACTTCGGCGGCGCGGCCGTCGACGGTGGCCTCGGTGACCGCCATTTCGGGAGCGATTTCGAACGGCGCCACGGGCGTGCCGCCGGCCGCCGGCGTCACCTTCACACGCGTCACGACGCTCAGCGACAGATCCTCGTTGACGACAGCCTGGATGCGATAGTCGCGCAGCAACAGTTCCGGCTTGCGCGGAGCCGGATGCAGGCGGGAGGATCTAGCCGCGAAACTGGTCCAGGTGTCGAAGTAGAGGCGGTTGTCCCGGGTGACGAGCTGGCCAGCCATGATTTGCTCCGGGCTGTTGGGATCGAAAACCACATCGAAATTGCCCAGCTTGATTCCCTGAAAGAAGGCGGCGAGGAGGCCGGGCCGGCTGGCCGGCCAGCCCAGCAGATCGAGCGTGAGGGGCGTCTGGTAGCTGGTGCCGAGGTTGCGCAGCGCCGAGGCCCAGTGCTCATCCAGCAAGACGCCCAGTTCGGGGGCCTTCTTGTTGGCGGGGTTGTCCGGCAACTGCTTTTTCAGCGCGTCGTAGACATCGCCGGTGAAAAGGAAAACCGCGCCGCGGAAGTGCTCATCCAGATTGGGAGAGTCGATGTAGGTGGCCAGCGAGCGGCGCTCGGCGCGATCGGGCGGCAGCAGCATCACTTCGCCGTCACCGCCGTTGGGATCGGCCAGGAAAACCGCGGCGATCGGGCGGCCCGCCACCGGCTTGCTGAAGATAAGATATCCGTCGGTGAAGTAGACGTGTATGTCTTCTTTAATGAGGGTGAGATCGCGAACGCGATAGCACTCGTCGCGGTCGAAGCTATTCTCGCGGATGGCGCGCGCCACGTCGGCGGCGGTGCCGGCCACCAGCGGCAGGCGGGCGAGCAGGGCGAGAGCGAGGACCCATCGCATGATCCTAGTCTACAGCCTCCCTCCCCCTACGCGGCGGCTTTGGCGATGGGAAGCTGCCGCACTTTGGCGAGCTTGCACGCTTCCAGCAGGCGAATGAGGGGCCACGCGGGGTCGATTTCGTGGCCGCGCAGCGAGAGCCGCGCCGAGGTCGGGTATTGGTGATGGTTGTTGTGCAGCCCTTCGCCGGCGGTGAGAAACGCGATGGACTGGAGGTTGGTGGCCTGGTTGTCGAAATTGCGGTAGCCCACCATGTGGCAGACGCTGTTGACCGCGGAGTTGAGAAAAATGTACAGGACCACATGAACGGTCCAGGCCGCGAGGCCCCACCATATGCCGAACATCAGCATGAAGATTGCCATCCCGGCCAGCGCCGCCCAGTTCATGAGGGGGAGCTTATCGAGCGCGTCGTCCTTCCAGTCGGGCGTGTACTTGCGGACCATGGCCTGGTCGCGGGCCTCTTTGCGATAGAAGAAGTAGTTTCCGAACAACACGGTCCACAGGCCGTAGATATAGGGACTGTGCGGATCGCCTGGCTGGTCGGAGAAGTGGTGGTGTTTACGGTGCACCGCGGCCCACTGGCGCGGGATCACGCCCGTGAAAAGGCTCAGCTCGAGGTGCATGAGCGCTCCCACTAAGGGGTTCAACTCCAGAGAGCGGTGCGTTTTCGAGCGATGCAAGAAGACCGTGGTGCAAAAGATCGATACTTGCAGGATTACCAGCGTGATGACCAACATCCACAACAGACTCATTTGCTCTCCAAGTGACGGTTGCTCCCATGGTAGCATGGATGCCTCCGGAGGAGATTTCACATGCGGTTCGTCACACTGCAAAGGGAAGGCTACGCCGAGCCCGGAGTGCTTTCGGGCGGCGAGCTGATTGGAATTGGCGGCGCCGGGTTCGACAGTGTGCTCTCCGTGATCGCCGGCGGGGCGGACGCCTTGGACCGCGTGCGGCGATGGCTGAAGAACCCGCCTCCCGGGGAACCCTTCGACCCCGCCAAGACCAGGCTGCTGGCGCCGGTCCCCAGGCCGCCTAAGATCGTCTGTATAGGCCTGAACTACAGCGACCATGCCGCGGAATCGAACCTGCCGCTTCCGGAAACCCCCACGGTCTTCGCGAAATTCCACACCGCGGTGACCGGGCACCGGCATCCCATCGTGCTTCCGAAAAGCTCCGCCAAGCCGGATTACGAAGCGGAATTCGCGGTGGTGATCGGCAGGGGCGGCCGTTACATTCCGGAGGAGCGCTGGCGCGACCACGTGTTCGGCTACACCATCGCCAACGACGTGAGCGCGCGCGATTTCCAGATGGCCACCACGCAGTGGATGATCGGCAAAACGTTCGACACGTTCGCGCCCATCGGCCCGGCCATCGTGACCGCGGACGAAATCGCGGACCCGCACAACCTGGACATCTCACTGACGCTATCGGGCGAGCTGATGCAGAGTTCGAACACGCGCCACCTGATTTTCGGGGTGCCGAAACTGATTGCGTTTTTGTCGAGCGTCTTCACGCTGGAGCCGGGGGACATTATTTCGACCGGCACGCCGGGTGGCGTAGGATTTGCGCGGAAGCCGCCGCGCTGGCTGAAGCCCGGCGATGAAATGGTGGTGCGGGTGGAAGGGCTTGGGGAGCTGGTGAATCCGGTGGTGGCGGAGGAGTAGACGTTATTGCCGGGAAGCTGCCAGAATCGGTCCGCCACGCTCCGATCGGCGCGGAAAACGGAAGTGTTTTTATTGACAACAATAGGTTTAGCCTTCGCACTCCGCTCCGATCGGCGCGAACTTCCGGCGCCCCGGTGCGCGATGGTAAACTGATTCTGGTCGCAAGCGCGCGCCCGTAGCTCAGGTGGATAGAGCGGCTGGCTTCGAACCAGTAGGTCGGGAGTTCGAGTCTCTCCGGGCGCGCCAGTTCCGGCGGCTTGAGGACAACGCCGGCCGGGAGCCGTACCTGGCCCTCTACCGAGATCGTTTCCGGAATACTGGCGGGAGATTGGATTATGATGCGACGGCGGAGTTTTCTTGGATTCGGCGGCATGGCCGCTTTGGGGCTGATCGATCGCGCCCGTGCGGCGCCCCCTCCGTTTCAAAGCGAAAAGAGCAGGTTGAAGATCGACAGCGTGCGGTTGGTCCGCACCCGCCCCAAGCGGCCGGTTCCCTCCTACCAGCCGGCGCCGGGCTCGTGGTCCACCGGCGGGGTGGAAGTGGCCAACCCCATGTCCATCTATCCGGAGTACAAGGCACAGCGCTCGCTGTTTATGCCGGACCCCGGAAAGCTGGAGGGCTTCACGGTCGAGATCTCCACCGACAAGGGTGTGAAAGGCTACGGCAGCGGCGGCATCGCCGGCGGCCAGGTGGTGATGGGCCATTTCGCCAAGCTGCTGGCCGGCGAAGACCCCTTCAACATCGAGCGGATCTGGGACATCCTGTTTCGCTCCAGCATGTACTACGGGCAGGGGGGCGTGGTCCCCAACGCCATCAGCGGCGTGGATCTGGCGCTCTGGGACCTGGTGGGCAACGCCCTGGGCATGCCCGTCTACAAACTGCTGGGAGGCGAGACCAAGGCGCGCATTCCCACCTACTGCACGGGGAACGACATCGAGCAACACATCCAGTTCGGCTACCATCGGCTGAAGCTGGCCGTGCCGTACGGCCCCGCGGACGGCCGGGACGGCATGCGGAAGAATACCGATCTGGTCAAGCACACGCGCGATTTGCTGGGCCCCGATGGCGATATCATGCTCGACTGCTGGATGGCCTTGAACGAGCAGTACACCATCGAATTCGCGGAGATGGTGGCACCCTACCGCGTTTACTGGATGGAGGAATGCCTGCCGCCCCACGACTTCGAAGGCTTCGGCCGGTTGCGAGAGGCCATCAAATCCACGCGCATCGTAACCGGCGAACACGTTTATTTCCGCTACGGGTTCCGGCACTTGCTGGAACACAACGCGGCCGCCATCTGGCAGCCGGACATTCACTGGTGCGGCGGCTTGACCGAGCTGCGGCGCATCGCCGCGCTGGCCTCGGCTTACGACATTCCCGTCATCCCGCACGCGGGCGGCGTGCAAGATTGCGTGCACTTCACCATGGCCACGGTCAACGCTCCCTGGTCGGAAATGTTCATGCCGGCTCCGGGTGGGCCGGCGGAGGTCTACCGGCGCTTCGAGGAGGACAACCAGGTCACCCGCGGCCCCGAAGGAATCTACATGCGTCCCTCCGAGCGGCCCGGATTCGGCTGGGAAATCGAAGTCGCATCATAAGGCGGCGGGCCGCGCGATTCCAGGCTGGTTCTCCGCCACGCCAGCGGTGACGTTTTCTGGCCCGGCGGTTGAAGTCGTTCCCGCTGTGGTGTACAGTGGATCTCTCGCGAAAGGAGATGGTATGCGATTCGCTAGGACCATTTTTTGCCTCATGCTGGTTCTGGGCCTGGTTCCCGTGGCGGGCAGCGCCCAAGACAACAAGCCGTTGCGGGAACCGGACGTGATCTTCGTGCCGACGCCGCAGGCCGTGGTGGACGCCATGCTCAAGATGGCGGGGGTGCACAAGGGCGACGTGGTGTATGACCTGGGCTCGGGCGACGGCCGCATCGTGGTTGCGGCCGCCAAACAATACGGGGTCAAAGGAATCGGCATCGACATCAATCCCCAGAGAATCGCCGAAGCCAAGGCCAATGCCTTGCAGGCGGGGGTAACCGACCTGGTCACGTTCCGCAACGAGGACCTGTTCGAAGCCGACATTCACGAAGCGTCGGTAGTGACTCTGTACCTTCTGACGTTGCTCAACCTCAAGCTGAGGCCCAAGCTGTGGCACGACCTGAAACCCGGCACGCGGGTGGTATCCCAGACCTTCGACATGGGGGACTGGAAGCCGGAGAAAGAGGACGTGGTTGACGGATACAGCGTGTACCTGTGGAGGATTCCGGAGAACGCCGCCGAAAGGAAATGAGTCGCGCGCGCGGATGCGCCGGCAGAGCTGGGCCGGGCGGCCGAGCGGTGGCTTGCGTTGCTAGCTGCGCCCGCTCACCTGGCGGACGGCCGCGGGGTGATTCCAGGCTTCCGGCTTGATCTGCATGCCGAAGCCGCTTCCCTCGGGCACGCGTATGAATCCGCCCTCCGGGGCAATGGGGTTCTGCAGCATGGCCGGCCAGTCGCGCTCGTAAAACCGCTGGCAGCTCTCCTGGATCCACAGGTTGGGCGACGCGGTGGAAAGGTGGGTGGTGGCGTAGAACAGCAGTGGCCCGCCGGCCGTGTGGGGCGCGATGGGCAGCTCGAATGCGTCCGCCATGCCGGCAATCTTGCGGGCCTCGGTCAAGCCTCCGCACCAGGTGACGTCGAACATGACGTACCGGACGGCGCGCGATTCCAGTAGTTGCTCGAATTGCAGCTTACCCGCCATCCGTTCCCCGGCGATCAGCGGCAGGCTGGTGGCTGCCGCGAGCTCGTGATACTGGAGGTAGTTGCCGGGCATGAGCATGTCTTCGAGCCACATCGGCCGGTAGGGCTCGAGAGCGTGCGCAATGCGAATCGCCGAGGTGACGTTCCACTGCGCGTGGAACTCCACGGCAATCTCGATGTCCGAACCGAAGGTTTCGCGCAGCTTCCGTACCGGCTGGAGCGCCTCGTCGATGTCCTGAGGCGTGATGAACTGGTTGCGGTTGCGCGTGGCCGCGCCGTCGAACGGCCAGATCTTGATGGCCTTGATGCCGCGCGTCTCGATCAGCTCGCGCATGATTTTTTCCGGTTCGCGGTTGAAGTCGTACTTGTAAGGGAAACAGGTATTGTACAGGCGGACGCGGGGGTTCGCTTTGCCTCCGATCAGCCGGTACACGGGCGCGCTGAGATGCTTTCCGAGCAGGTCCCAGAGGGCCAGGTCGATGGCGCTCAAGGCCCTGATTTCGGCGCCGCCGGCGACCTGAAAATCGAACGCGCGGTAGAGATCGGCCCAAATCCGCTCGATATCGCGCGGGTCGCGGCCGAGCAGCGAGCCGGCCACCGCGTGCACCACGGCCGCCTCGGCCGGGTTGCGCGGGTACGTCTCTCCGATGCCCGAGATGCCGGCGTCGGTGTCGATCCTGACCCAGGTCCAGTGCGGCCAGAACGGGGCATCGTCGCGACTCTTCCAGTACACCGTTTCGATGCGCGTGATCTTCGACGGCGCGGCGGTCTGGGCGGCGGCGGCATACGCGCCGGCGAGCGGGGAGGCGAGCAACCGCGAGACAAACGATCTTCGGGTGAGCGGCATGGCCGAATTCTAGCAGACCGCGCGAGCTGGCTTTCCGAGCGATAATAGTCGAACAACCGCAGTCTTCAGCCGCTTTTTTGACAGCGCCCTTCGCCGCCAGTTGACGCACCGCCGGAAAGTGACCCGCCTGTGCCGCTGGGCGGTTAGGATGGTTGTGTAACCTCGGCAGGCGCGCCGTTACACCATGAGAGTTCTTCTGGTTTCCGCGAACACCGAAAGGACGGCCATCATCCCCTTACCGCTTGGGCCGGCGTTGGTGGCCGCCGCCTGCCGACGGGCCGACCATGAAACCGTCCTGCTGGACTTGATGTCCGAACGCGATGCGATGCGGGCGATCCAGAAGCGCATCGAAGAATTCCGGCCTGGCGCGATTGGCATTTCGGTGCGCAACATCGATGACCAGAACATGGCCAGCCCGAAGTTCCTGCTGCCTGCGGTTGGCGAGGTCGTGACGGTTTGCCGCAGGCTGTGCGATGCCCCGATCGTCCTGGGCGGCCCCGGCTACAGCATGTTTCCGGAGAGCGTGTTGCGGTTCCTCCAAGCCGACATGGGGATCCGGGGCGAAGGGGAAATCGGATTCCCCGCGCTGCTGGAGCGGCTGGAGAGCGGCTCCGACCCGTATGGCCTGCCCGGCGTTTGCCTCCCCGGCCATCCCCCGGCCGGAGGGATCTTCAGCACCAGCCTGGAAGACCTGCCGCTGCCCGAACCCGAGCTTTGGCTCCCGGCCGAGCCGCAGGGCCACGATTTCTGGATACCGGTCCAGGGGAAGCGCGGCTGTCCGATGGGTTGCAGTTTCTGCGCCACCAAGCTGATCGAAGGCACGCACATTCGCAGGCGGCCGCCGGAGAGCATCGCTCGGTGGATGGAGCAGGTTGCGGCGCGCGGCTTCCGCAATTTCTGCTCGGTGGACAACACATTCAACATTCCACCCTCTTATGCCAAGGGGCTTTGCCGGGAGATCATCCGGCGGGGCCTGGATGTCAACCTGTGGTGCATCGTGTATCCCAAGTGGGTGGATCGCCAACTGGTGGAGTTGATGGCCAGAGCCGGCTGCCACGAGGTCAGTCTCGGCTTTGAAAGCGGTTCGGACTGCGTGCTGACCCGGTTCCACAAGAGGTTCCGCGCAGGGGAGGTGCGGACCGTCGCGGGAATGTTCCGCGAAGCCGGCATCCGGCGCACGGGCTTTCTGATGCTGGGAGGGCCGGGTGAGACCAGGGAAACGGTCGAAGAGAGCCTCGGCTTTGCCGATTCCCTCGATCTCGACTCCCTGAAGATCGCGGTGGGTATTCGGATCTACCCGGAGACGGACCTGGCGGCCA
The DNA here is from genome assembly GCA_963768385.1 of Bryobacterales bacterium. Lineage (GTDB taxonomy): Bacteria > Acidobacteriota > Terriglobia > Bryobacterales > Bryobacteraceae > Fen-178. The sequence goes on along the minus strand of CAVYHQ010000003.1, from coordinate 941,961 downwards.
CCGCGGTCGCCGAAGGCGTGATCGCGCCCGACGACGATCTGTTGCGGCCCACCTTTTATATGGCTGCGGAGCTCCAGGACTGGCTGCCTGCGAGAATTGCCGACTACCGAGCCTCGCGCTCCTGGGTGATGTAGGGCATCCGGCGTTTCGAGGGTCTCTCTTAACGAGGTTTTTCATCTTGAAGTACCCTTCCTGTAAAATCGAAAGGTGCCGCTGCTCGGGTACGCCCACATCTCACTGCTGCTCGGGATTGCCGGCGCGGCCATTTTGCTGTCGGCGCTGTGCCGGCGCTCCCCCGGAGGGTTCTCCCGGCGAGTGCGGCTGGCGCTGGGCTACGGTCTCGCCGGGAACGAACTGATCTGGTGGGCGTTCCGCTACTCACATGAGGGCGTCCACGTGGCGAACCTGCCGCTTCAGCTTTGCGACCTGACAGTGTGGAGCACGGTTTGGGCGTGCATTAAGCCTGTTCCGATGGTGGTCGAGTTGGCGTATTATGCCGGGCTGGCGGGAGCGGGCATGGCGCTGCTCACGCCGGACCTCTGGTCCCCGTGGCCCTCCTATCCGGCCATCTATTTCTTCTTAGCGCATGGCGGAGTTGTCGTGGCGGTCGCGGTGCTGGTGTTCGGCGGCGCAGCGCCGCTCAGCCGCCGCCCGCCATGGCGCGCGTTTGGCCTGCTCCTGGCCTACACGGCAGCGGTGGGCGGGCTGAATGCGGTTCTCGGCACCAACTACATGTACCTGTGCCGCAAGCCGAAGAACGCGTCCTTGCTGGATGCGTTCGGCCCATGGCCCCTGTACCTGGCGGGAGGGGCGGCAACCGCCCTCGCGCTCTTCTGGCTCCTGTGGCTTCCCATCCGCTCTGGAGGCACGGAAAGGCGGCCGGGCCAGCCAACACAGCATTCGGATTAACGACCGCTGGCGCTCACGCGTGGCCCAGCACGCGGTGCGGCTGATACGGCTCGGCCAGCGCCTTCAGTTCCGCGTCGTCGAGCTTCAGTTCGAGCGCGGCCACGGACTCCTCCAAATGCCGCATCCGGCTGGCCCCGATGATGGGGGCGGTGACGCCGGGCTGCTGCAACAGCCACGCCAGCGCCACCTGCGCGTTGGAGACGCCGCGCTTGCGCGCCACCTCGGTGATGCGGTCCACCATGTCGAAATCGCAGGGCTGGTAATAAAGGTCGTGCCCAAACGTGTCCGTCTTCGCGCGGATGGTCTCCCCGTAATCCTCACGGCGGCGGTTGCCCGTCACGAATCCGCGCGCCAGCGGACTCCACGGGATCACCGCGATGCCTTCTTCCCGGCACAGCGGCAGCATCTCGCGCTCCTCCTCGCGGTAGATGATGTTGTAGTGGTTCTGCATGCTCACGAACCGCGTCAGCCCCATTTCATCGGCCTTGTAGAGCATCCTGGCGAACTGCCATGCGTACATGGACGAGGCCCCGAGGTACAACGCCTTTCCCATCTTCACCACGTCGTCGAGCGCGGCGAGCGTCTCCTCGATGGGGGTCTCGCGATCGAAGCGGTGGATCTGGTAGAGGTCCACATAATCGGTCCCCAGCCGCCGCAGGCTGTCGTCGATGGAGTGCATGATGTGCTTCCGCGACAAGCCGCGCTGGTTGGGCTCGTCGCCCATCGCGCTGAACACCTTGGTGGCGATGGCCACGCGGTCGCGCGGAGGCCCGAAATCCTTGAGCGCGCGGCCCAGGATCTCTTCGCTCACACCCAGTGAATAGACATCCGCGGTGTCGAAGAAATTAATGCCCAACTCGAGGGCGCGCCGGATGAACGGCCGGCCCTCGTCTTCTTCGAGCACCCACTCGCGCCACTGCTTCGAGCCGTAAGTCATCATCCCGAGGCAGAGTCTTGAAACCTTCAGTCCGGCAGATCCAAGCCTGATGTATTCCATGTTCTACTGCTATAACACGTCTGCCCGCCAGGTGGAGAACCGATGAAGATCACGCGGCGTGCCAGCCCAAGCCGCCGTCGTCGCGGAGCGGATTGCCGTAGCCGATAATGAGGGTGTGGGGCATCGACAGGCTATTGTCCCGGAGCGCATCGTCCGGGGTGGCGCTTCAGTTTCGGAGTTACTTATCCTATAATCAAGCAGGGCAAGCTAAAGCATGCCCCACCAAGGAGGATGGCATGTCCGGCAAGGTGCTCGTGATCGACGACGACCAGGATTTCCGGGTCTCGGTGAGATCTCTTCTCGAGACTCGCGGCTACGAGGTATTCGAAGCCGGCTCCGGACACGAGGGCTTGCGGCAGGTGCTCGCGCACAAACCGGACGTTATTCTCCTCGACATCATGATGGAGACCTCGGTAGAGGGATACGGCGTGACCCACGCGCTCAGATATCAGGACGAGTACGCACAACACGGCAAAGTCCCGATTTTTATGGTTTCCTCGATCGAGGCAAGCCCGGATGAGCGTTTTCCCATGTCGGCCGAAGTCGAGATGATCCGGCCCGACGGATACTTCACGAAGCCGCTCGACATTCCCAGGTTCCTCGAGCTTCTGGAGAAGGCCGTGGCGGCTGGAAGGACGGTGAAATCAGTGCCATGAGTGAAGCGGCGGCGCCGGACACGATCGTGGTCATCGACGACGACTACGCGATGCGGCTTTCATGCAGCAAGATCCTGTCGAAGATGGGTCACCGCGTGGAGGCCTTCGAAAACGGGGCGCGCGGGCTGGAAGGTGTGGCGGAGCTCAAGCCGGGCTTGGTGGTGGTGGATCTCAAGATGCCGGGAATCAGCGGCCTGGAGGTCATTTCCCGGGTCCATGAAATCGACCCCCAGATCATCATGGTGGTGATTACGGGTTACGCCACCATCGACACCGCGGTGGAAGCGATGAAATCGGGCGCATACGATTTCCTGCCCAAGCCATTTTCGCCGGATGAGCTGCGGATGATCATCAACCGGGGGCTGGACCGGCGCCGGCTGGCGCTGGAGTCGCAGCGGGGTGAAGTGGAACGCGCGCTCCTCAAGCGGCGCTTCGTCACGTTCGTGTCGCATCAACTGCGGACGCCCCTGGTGGCCATCCACCAGTACCTGGACGTGCTCAAGCACCTCGACCAGACCAAAGACGACCCAGTCCGAAGACAGGAATGGATCGACCGCTGCCTCAAGCGGACCGAGGAACTTCAGAACCTGATTTCCGACTGGCTCACCCTGGCCAGTGTGGAGGGGGGCACGCTCGTCAAGGAGAAGGTCGAGATCGACCTCAAACCCGTCGTCACAGGCATCCTGGCGAACTACGAGGAGATGGCCGCAGCCGAGCAGGTTTCGCTCGACGTGGTTTGGCCGGAAGAGGCGTTGTGCGTCTGGGGCGACCGGAACTGCATGAATGTCCTGTTTGACAACCTGATCACGAATGCCATCAAGTACAACAAGCCTGGCGGAAAAGCCACTGTTACCGGCTGCCTCTCAGGCGGCGAGGTGGTGATTGCCGTCGCCGACACGGGCGTTGGCATCCCGGAAAAGTACCGGCCGTTTCTTTTCGACGAGTTCTTCCGCATCAAGGGGGAGGGCGTCAAAAGGACGGAGGGCACGGGCCTGGGGCTGCATATTTCGAAGAGAATCGTTTCGGAAATGGGTGGCAGCATCGAGGTCGAGAGCCAGGTTGGCATCGGCTCGACTTTTCGGGTGCGCTTGCCAGCCTGGTGCGCACCGGCGGAAGACACGGAAATGGGGGGTTGGGAATGACGATGGAAGAAAAACGAATACTGATTGTGGACGACGACACGGACTTCGTCGAAGCGGTCGCCACTTTCCTCGAGGCGAACGGCTTCACCGTTTTCAGGGCTTATGACGGTAAGCAAGGCGTGAAGGTGGCGAAAATGGAGCGGCCAGACCTGATCCTCATGGACATCATGATGACCGAGAGGACCGAAGGGTTCTTCGCGATCCAGGAAATGCGCCGCGATGCGGCGCTGAAGAGCGTCCCGATCTTTGTAATCAGCTCATTTTGCACGCACCTTCCGGACTTTGAAATTCCGGAGAGCGGGGGCTGGCTGGCACATGACATGTTCTTCTCAAAGCCGGTGGACCTGGGTCAGTTGCTGAAGAAGATCCGCCAACGCCTTGAAAAGGCGGCGTGAAAGCGCCGAACGCCATGCGCTTTAGCCTCGGTACCCGCAGGCTGTCGCTCAAGGCGCGGCTGATCCTGAGCTACCTGGTGATCCTGGGCACCGGCGGATTAGTCACGTCGCTGGTGGGCTCGTGGATCGTCAGCTCCACCATCATGACGCAGGCGCGCCGGGCGGTGGATCACGATTTCGCCACGGCCAGGACGGTCTATGAACAGCAGCTTCAGGCGCTGAAGCTCTCGGTGCAGTTTGTGGCATCGGGCACAACCGTCCAACAGTACCTCGCTACTGGCGACAGGCGTTCTCTCGCCGCCTACCTGGAACGGATTCGCCAGGACGCCGGCTTCGATTTCCTTACCCTCTCGGATGCGCGCGGAGACGTGGTGCTGCGGGTGTCTCAGCCCGGCCGCACCATGGACGACGCATCTTCCAGCGGCGTTGTCCAAGCGGCGCTGGCCGGGAAGGTTGCCGCGGGCACCGAGATTCTCTCCGCCGGCATGACGCTGATGGTGGCCGCGCCCGTAGAGGCCGCTGCCGGCGAGATGTTGGGCGCCCTATATGGAGGCGTCCTTCTGACCGGGAACTTCGCGATTGTGGACCGCGTCTGGGACCTGCTTTTTCGTGGCGACCAGTTCCGGGAGGTGGATAGCGGCGCCGTCACGATATTCCAGAACGATCTGCGAATCTCGACCAGCGTCCGAACCGCGGACGGCGCCCGGGCGGTCGGCACACGAGCACCGGCTGACGTCAGTGCCGCGGTCCTGAAACGAGGAGAGACCTGGCGAGGGCGGGCGTTTATCGTGAACAACTGGCACATCAGCGAGTACGATCCGATTCGCGACTATGCGGGGGACGTCGTGGGCATGCTCGCCGTGGGAATTCTGGAGAACACCTACACGGCCATCCGCAACCGCGTGATTCTCTCCTTCTTCGGCATTGCCACCAGCGGTTTTCTCCTGATCATCGGCATCACTTACTACATGATTCGCAACATCACTCGCCCCATCGGCGAGATGGTGGCCGCTACCCACAACATCATCGCGGGCCGGTTCGACCAGGAGGTGCAATCGGATTCTCCCACCGAAATCGCATTGTTGGCGGAATCCTTCAATGCCATGCTGCAGAGCCTGCGGCAGATGAGGGGCGACCTGGAGGAATGGGGCCGGACGCTCGAGGAAAAGGTGAGGCAGCGCACCGAGGAACTGGTGGCGATGCAGGCCAGGGTGGCGCAATCGGAGAGGCTGGCTTCACTGGGCATGCTGGCGGCCGGCGTGGCGCACGAAGTCAACAATCCGCTGGGCGGCATCCTGGCGCTGACGGCCCTCACGGTCGAAGACATGCGGGATAACGATCCCAACCGGGAAAACCTCGAGGAGGTCATCCGGCAGACCGAGCGCTGCCGGGACATTGTGAAGGGCCTGCTGGAATTCTCGCGGCAGTCGAAGAGCAACACGGAACTGGTGGACCTCAACAAGGTTCTCGAGGACACGCTGTCCCTGGTAACCAGACAAGCGCTGTTTTTCAACATCAACCTGGTCCAAAACCTGGCTCCGGAGCTGCCTCGCGTGATGGCGGACGGATCGCAGTTTCAGCAGGTATTCATGAACATCCTCATGAATGCGGTTCAGGCCATGGATGAACGCGGCACCATCACCGTGGTAACGCGTCACCTGAGACCCGAAAAGTGCGTTGAGGTGGCGATTTCGGACACGGGTCACGGTATAGTTCCGGAGCAGATCGATCGCATCTTCGATCCTTTCTTCACCACCAAGGGCAGCGGTAAAGGCACGGGTCTCGGCCTGTCGATCGCTTACGGGATTGTGACCACGCACCGCGGGACCATTTCCGTGCAGAGCGAGGTGGGCAAAGGGAGCACGTTCACGATCAGAATGCCCGCCGCGGCGGAAGCCGGCTAGTCTGCTGGGCCACCTATAGCTTACTGCCCCTTGATTCGGGTGCGGACCGAGTACAGCGAACTGCGCGCCGGGATAAAGAGGGTGTGCCGGTCCTTTCCGCCAAACACCACTTGCAGCGGGCGCTCCGGGACCTCGATGGTATCGATGAGCTGGCCGGCGGGGTTGTACACATAGATCTGGCCGGCGGCGATGTACACATCGCCCTGCTCGTCGACCGCCACACCTTCACCGCCCTGCTCGGCAAAGAGTTTCAAGCCGGAGAGGCTGCCATCCGGGCCAACCGTGGCGGACCAGGTTCTCGCTTCAGCCTCGTCGGTCATGTAGAAGGGCTTTCCCGGAGCCGCCGGCGCCAAGCCGAAGCTCCGCAGCAGGTCGGCGCTCTTGACGCCCCAACTGACCGCACCACTAACGAAATCCTGGCCGGCCGAAATGAACGTAGTCCCATCCGGAGAAATATAGTGATAGGGCCTCGGGGCGGGAGCTCCGGTCTGGGGATTCATCTGCAGATGCCAGTCCCCGACTGCCAGCACCGGAGTCATCCCGGGCCGTGGCGCGGATGGTTCCGGCTTCAGAAGCGCGATTTCGTCACCAGGTGAGCCGGGCTTGAAGGCGTAGACCGTCCCGTTGCCGCTGTAGGACGTCACCATCAGGTTGCCCGCTCTGTCGAAGGCCAGGTTGATCGGGTCGAGCGGGTTGTCACGAACCGTCGAGAGTTGACGGGTGGCCGCCGACCAGCGGTAGATGCGCTGCCAGTGCGCATCCACGAAGTAGAAATCGCCCGTGGGATCGACTGCTCCACCAGAGACGTTGTAGAACCCACCCGCGAGCTTTTCAACCTTGGCGGCGGCGGCCAGCACCGGGGAAGCCGGTTTCGGCCGGGCCTGGGGCGCCATGCCGGAAACCGTCAGCCAGGCGAACTCCCGCTGGCGGATTTCGAGGTTGTGCGTCTGGTCGTAAACCGCGGCGTCGAAAGACACCTTGCTGTTGCTGTAGCAGTGGACGTTGCGGAAGCGAATGTTTTTGGAGTTGGAAATCCGGATGGCCCAGGGGAACGGCTGGAAGGTGGAGATCACGCGATAGATATGGAAGTTCGCCAGCGTGATGTTGCTGGAGCCGTCGATCTCGAGGGGCAGCGCGAACCCGCCCTCGCCGCGCTCCTCTTCGGTCTGGAGAGCGTAGATCTGCCAGTTGGAGGCGTGGCGCAACTGGATTTCGTGGCGGACGTGGTGCTCGCTCGACATCTGGTAGATGCGCCCCTCGGTGGAAGTGTTGGAGATCAACATGCCCGCCTGGGCGAAGGTGCTGGGGGTCCAGATGTCCAGGAAGGTCCCGCCGCCGCCGTCGGTCACCCACAGGCTCGGATACTGCCCGTCCCAACGGCGGTTCAGGTCGGGATCGGCCGTGTGGGTGTTGTTGTAAGGATTGTCCCGGCTGCCGTCGAGTTTGTCGGTGCCGTGTCCGCCCAGGAAACGGACATCGTTCATCATCGAGTCTTTGCCGGCCATCCACTTGGCGGCCACAGCCCGCGGATTGATGCCGTTGGTGTAGAGGCCGATGCCGATCATGATGTTGGCGCCGCCCTTGGGCGTCTCGATCAATGGCTTGGGAGCGCCCACACCCTGAAACGCAGGGGTCCCATCGAGCAGATCGATTTGCGTAGTGCTGGGGTGCAGTCCGATCAGCACGCTGTCCGGCTTGAGGGTGATGGTGTCCGTTACGACGTACCTGCCGGAAGGCAGGTAGATCGCGCGATTCCCCGCGATGGCCTTTTGGAACACCGCCGTGTCGTCCGTGGAACCATCGCCCTTGGCGCCCAGCGTACGAATGTTGACCCAGGTGTCTGGCGCCGGTAAATCGGGAAGGTCCGATTTCACCGGGGCCGGCATGGCCGTCAAAGAGGTGGATTCAAACAGGTCCCTGGTCTGCGGCGTGGCGCCGATGTCGGAGTAGTTCAGCCCGTGCGAGAAGACCTTCACTTCATACATGCTCCCTGGGGCTGCGACTTTCTTGCCGCTCTCGCGGAAGGAAGCGAAGACGGGCACGCCTTGGCAGACCACGTTTTCCATGTTGATCTCGGTTTTCGCGCTGTTTTCCAGGCTGATGATTACGGCCGGGCCCGAGATGTTCTCCATACGGGCGTTCTTTACCCAGAGTTCGTCGGGAAAGCCGGGATCGATGGCGATGGCCGCAGGAACGTTCCTGAACTGCGGGCGGATGAGCGTGAGGCCGGCGGCGCGCTCCTGAATCGCCGCCTCCCGCTGGCCCTCGAAGGCGGCATCCACCACCGTGAACTGCCAGCCGGGCGAAGGCGTGCGCGTCCAGATGCCGTACCGGCCTCCCTGAAAATGCACGTCCTCGACCACATTTCCGCCTTCGTGTATGCCCGCGAGGCCCGAACCGATGCGCAGGTCCATGTGGGCGAGGAAGCAGTGCTGGGCGTAGTGAGCCCGGACCCCGACCGCGCCGGCATTGCCGTCCCGGATCTCAAGATCGATGTTGCTCAACGCCGAGTAAAACGTGCCAGCGCCGGCGTCGGGCGGCTGTCCGTTTGCGCCGCCTCGCCCGCCCTGGCCCCTGCGGCCTCCCTGGGTCTGGATGCCCTGCGGCCCTCGCCCGCCCTCCGGGGGCGGGGAGCCGGAAGCCCCCGGCCCGCCGAATCCGCGCCCCGCGCCTGGCCGCCCGCCGGCGAAGTAAATCATGAGGTTCTCTTGATCCGGGTCCTGGTAACCCGGGGTCTTTTCGCCCAGGACGAACACCGGCCGCGTGGCGCCATATCCGATCACCCGGATTCCGGGCCAGATGTAGATCGTCCTCGTCAACCGGTACCGGCCCTGGGGAACGAAGACGATTCCCCGGTTGGTTGTCTCCTGAACCCTATTAATCGCTTGCTGAATCGCATCCGTGTCATCGGCGACGCCATCGCCGTGCACAGAGAAGGTGTCCGGCGTCAGGTACACCGCCTTGGAATCGTCCAGACGGACCGTGTAGTACGATGCACCCCACAGCGGAGCAGCCGGCAGCAGGGTGACCAGGATGATGAGAACTTTCAGCATCGCATTCTTCTCCATAGTAATGTTCACCCGAAATCGTAGCGCACCGCATTCGCGTGCGCCACGTCGAGATTGGTCGCGATCTTTGCGGTGCCATACAATATGGCTTCACCTGTATGATTATGAGACTTCCAGTCCTTCCTATCGTCGTCTTTCCAGTTGCCATGGCGGCCTTTCCGGGCTTGGCCCAGGCGCCTCCGCGCATGCCAATCCCGAACAACTATCAAGATTCCATCAAAACGCGGTGGCTCAACAAGCCGGTGGAGGAGTCTAAGCTCCTTGACGATGCCGAGGCGCTGTCCACATGGCAGTTGGTCAACACGGACCAGGCCAACGGCGAGATCACGGTGACGAACGAGCGGGCGGTCAGCGGCAGAGCTTCCCTCCGGCTCCGTTGCGCGACGGCCGGCGAAAAACCCGCGCCGGGCCGCTATTTCGGAACCGCCACCGCCCGCCGCGTGGTGCAGGGCGAGAACTGGTCCGCGTGGAACCGCCTCTCGTTTTGGGTCTACCCGGACCTGCCGGGTTTCCGCAACATTTCGATGATCGTCACATTTCATAACGAAGGCGAGGAGCGGGTTCCCGACGTGTACGGCAAGATGGGAGTCAACTATGTGCTCCTGCAGAACCGTCAATGGAACCATGTCTTCTGGGAAATCGCCAATCTCTCGCGCGACAAGGTCACCGGCGTGGACTTCTCATACCGCATGCAGGGAAAGGAGCCCGGCGCCGCCGATATCGCCACGTTCGATATCGACAAGCTGGAACTGGAAAAGGTCCGGGCGGACCACTTCGAAGGTTGGGACGTGGCGCCGGGTGAAATCTCGTTCAGCCATTCGGGATATCAGACGGGCGCGCCGAAGAGCGCGATCGCCAGCGATCTGCGGGCGAAGGTGTTCGAACTGATCAACGTAGCCACCGGTATTCCCGTACTTTCAAAGAACGTCAGCGTGGTGCATTCGGAAATCGGTTCCTTCCAGGTGATGGATTTTTCCGAGGTCCAGGACCCCGGAACCTACATAGTTCGCGCTGGCGAAAGGACCACAAGGCCTTTCCCAATCGGCGGCGATGTGTGGAAATCGAGCCTCTGGAAGGCCCTCAATTTCTTCTATGTGGAGCGCTGCGGCTTCGCGGTTCCCGGAGTACACGATGTCTGTCATCGGGATTGGGCGCTGAAACATGGAGAAAAGCAACTGATCGTCAACGGGGGATGGCACGACGCAGGCGACCTTTCGCAGTCGCTCGGCAATACAGCCGAGGCAGCTTATGCCATGTACAGCCTCGCCGAGCGCATCGAACAGCGCAACGAAGACCCCGCTTTGCTGGCGCGCCTGATGGAAGAGGCAAACTGGGGGCTGGACTGGCTGTTGAAAGTGACCTTTCATGACGGTTTCCGGCCCAACTTCTCGCAAATGGATCGCTGGACGGATGGCATTCTCGGCACTACCGACGATGTTACGGCCCAGGCCACTAACAATCCCGCATCCAACCTGGCTGCCGCCGCCACCGAGGCGATCGCTTTCCGTGTGATCGGGAAATCCGATCCCGTCCGCGCCGCATACGCGCTGAAGCAAGCGGAAGAGGACTGGGGTTTTGCGATCGCGGCCATGGAGAATCCCCAGCCATCCGGACGGCGGCTGGTGGGCACGGAATTGGGCAGCCATGCGATCATCGCGGCGCTCGAACTGTGGCGGGATACCGGCAATCGCCGATACGCGGATAAGGCGCTGGAACTTTCGAAGATCGTGGTTGACGCGCAACAGAGGAGTTTCCTGCCGGGCCTGACTCACCGCCTTACCGGATTCTTTTACACGGGGCCGGACAAGACCGCGATTTTGCGCTATCAGCATCCCAGCCATGAGGCGGCGCCGCTGGTCGCTTTAGCGCAATTGTGCAACCTGTTTCCGGACCACCCGGACTGGATCAAATGGTACTCCGCCGTGACCCTGTATTCGGAGTACTTCCAGAAACGAATGGCGCAATTCACCGAACCCTATGGAATGCTGGCGAACTCCATTTTCCGCGACGATGAGTATTTGCAGGTGCCCGAACGCGGCGGTCAGAGCGGCATGACACGCGAATCGTTTCGGAACCAGGTGCTCAACGGCGTCAAGGCCGGCGATCATTATTTCGTCCGGCTTTTCCCTGTCTGGTTTGAGTTCCGCGGCAATAACGGCACGATGCTGGCCGAGAACAAGGCGATCTCGACGGCGGCCCATTTGCGCGGCGACCTTTCCCTCGCGTGGCTGGCGGAGCGGAACCTCGAATGGGTAGTTGGACGCAATCCTTTCGTGCAGAGCCTGATGTGGGGCGAGGGATATGATTATGCCCCGCAGTATACGGCCATGTCGGGCGACATTGTCGGTTCGCTCCCCGTGGGAATCCAATCTCACCGCGACGCCGACGCCCCCTACTGGCCGGCGGAGAATTGCCACAACTGGAAGGAGGTCTGGGTCCATCCGGTTGGCCGCTGGATCTGGATTCTCAATGATATGGCCGGATCACCGGTGGTCGAAGGAAATGCCGGGCGGGGAACCAGCCAGGCTGTCGGCTTTCGGAATCTCTCCACCGGTAAAGTCTCCTGGATAACGCCCGATGCCACCGGCAGGTTCCGCGGCTCGGTGCCCGAAGGCGAATATGAGATCTCCTCCGGCTCGCAACAACGAAGAATGGCGCTTCTTCCGGGCGGCAGCTATTTCGTGGATCTCACGACGGAGCGCAACCTCAAGATGCGATTGACGGAGCAGAGCGACGCGAACGGTGTGGTAACGGTCGGCGCGATCCTTTCGGGAGCGGGCACCCACAGGATTGCCATGCGCGCCGACAATCTCGTTCCGGACAGGCCCGAACAGACCGTGACACTTGAAATCGGCGTCCCGCAAACAGTTACATGGCCGGCCCGCATGGTGGCGCGTGACGCGCCCTGGACTGCCGTGGTGATCCCCGATAAAGACCTTTCACACCGTGAGGAACTAACCGGAACCGGAAGCAGCGCGCCATGAACCGTCGCCCTTGCGGGACTTGCGGCCCGCAAGGGCGGCTGGTACTACGCCTTGGCGGCGGCTGCCGGAACGCCCCGCTGCTCGATGGGGACGAAATCCCGCTCGCCGTAGCCGATATAGATCTGGCGCGGGCGCGCGATCTTCTGCTCGGGGTCCATCAGCAGCTCCTGCCACTGGGCCAGCCAGCCCGCGGTGCGCGGAATGGCGAACAGCACCGTAAAGATCGCCGGTTTGAAGCCCATGGCCTGGTAGATGATGCCGGAGTAGAAATCCACGTTGGGGTAGAGCTTGCGTTTGACGAAGTAGTCGTCTTCCAGGGCGATGCGCTCGAGTTCCAGGGCGATCTCGAGCTTGGGATTCCTGCCGGTGACTTCGAACACGTTGTCCGCCGCCCACTTGATGATCCTGGCGCGCGGATCGTAGTTCTTGTAAATCCGGTGTCCGAATCCCATCAGTTTGAACTGGCCGGCCTTGACCTTCTCGATATAGGCCGGAACCTTGTCCTTGGAGCCGATGACATCCAGCATTTTGAGGACTTCTTCGTTAGCGCCGCCGTGCAGGGGGCCGGACAGGGCGGCAGCCGCGGCAGCGGTGCAGAGGTACGGATCGGCAAAAGAGCTGCCCACTGCGCGCATGGCGTTGGCGCTGCAATTCTGCTCGTGATCGGCATGCAGGATGAACAGGATGTCCAGCGCGCGCGCCAAGACGGGGTTGGCCTGGTACTTGGGCTCCACCATCTTCCAGAGCATGTTCATGAAGTTCTCGGCGTAGCTCAGGTCGTTGTCCGGATAGACGTAGGGGTAGCCCAGGCTGTGCCGGTAGGTGTACGCCGCAATGGTCGGCATCTTGCCGATCAGGCGCATGATCTGCAACTTACGGTTCTGCGGGTCGTGGACGTTGCGGGCCTCGGGGTAAACCGTGGAGAGGGCCGCGACCGTGCTGACCAGCATCCCCATGGGATGAGCGTCATAACTGAACCCCTCCAGGAATTTCTTAGAAGTCTCGTGAAGCATGGTGTGAAGGGTGATACCGCTCACCCACTCTTTCAGTTGGGCTTGGGTGGGCAGCTCTCCGAACAAAACCAGGTAGGCCACCTCGAGAAAGGTACACTTCTCCGCCAGTTGATCGATGGGGTAGCCGCGGTACCGCAGGATGCCCTTGTCACCGTCGATGAAGGTGATCGCGCTCTGGCATGAGGCTGTGTTCATGAAAGCGGGATCGTAGGTCATGAGCCCGAAATCGTCGGGCCCGGTTTTGATCTGACGCAAGTCCATGGCCCGAATGGTCCCCTTGTTGATGGGGATTTCATACGTGGCCTGGGTGCGCTTATCGAGAATGCTTAAAGCTTCGTTTCCCATAGTGTTCTCCCAAAAAACTCCGGCGTTCGGAACGCCGCGCCCGCTCATCTTCGCGGGGATCGGCGGCGTCCGCCGCCATCCGACCAATGTGCTCTCCGGCACAATGGCGCCGCCCGTCGTGGAAACCCCACGAGAGCGGCTTAAACCCCAATCAATACCGTGTGGGCGGCCCCGTCAAGACGGGCGCCGCGCCACCGATGAAAGCTTCTTGGCGCGAGCGCCACCCCGCGGGCGTGGCGCACGCCAAGTACATCATAATTCAAATACACGGGCTTGTTAAGATCTATTCGTACCTGTTTTTCCCTTATTGCTCACGGCCGCCCCAGGCGTTCAGGGCAGCCGGTCCACCAACTGGGCGAACTGGTCGATGGTGAAGGCCCGCAGCGTGGTGGTCTTGACATGCTCGCGGGCACACACGGCCAGGCTGGCGGCGACGGCAACCTCATCACTGGGGCTCTCGGTGATGGCGATGTAATCGTAGTCCCCCATGACGAAGTATGCGCCGAGCAGCTTGCCGCCCATCAATTCCCAGGCTTTGGCGGCGGATTCGATTCGGCGGGGCGCGCCTTTCAGGTCCTTGGCCCCCTGTTCCGTGAATTTCATGAGCGTAATGTAGGTCGGCATCGAGCCATGCTCCTTTCTGTGCGTGGAAATACCGTGGCGACTTTGTCCCCCGGCTAGTTTACTCCCGAATGGCGTGGAACGCACCACCATTTCGCGGGAGTTACGGGGACCGTAATCCGTCGATAGCGGCGGGAACCGTTAGTCCCCCGCCTTCGTTCCGCTCCAAGTTGGGTATTCCGCTCGGTCCCGGCGACAAGTAGGGCGTTGCAAAGGGCCAAGCAAGCATCTGCACTGATTGCGCACTGGGTAATGGCCTTCTTGGCACACACCTCCGGCCGGCCGTTTCCAAAAGGGGTTCTATAATCCGTCCGTAAGAAGAGCGACGCTTACACTCGGAGGGGCAGCAGCCGCATCGTCTCGATCCACTCGGCCAACTGGTCTCTGAGGCGTCGCACCCGCAGCCAGATCTGCCGCGCGTGAGAAACCAGTTTACCGGGCGAGCAGAAGATCTGAAACCGCAGCCGCTTCGGTCGTGCGGTCAGCCACTTTTCCGGCAGCGCCAGGCGCTTCAGCGCGGTGAGCACGTTGTGCGTCATCACGGCCAACCGGAACCATGCTGCATTGGCTCCCAGCCGGCCACACGGCATCACGCCCGCTCCCAACTCGTTTTTCAGCACGTCGTGCAGCGCCTCAATCGTGCCCGCTTTCTCGCGTTGCCAATCCAACAATCGCTCCGCAGCCCAATCCCACTGGTTGCTCGCCACCGCGAAATGTTTCACTTCGCTCCCATCGGCGAACAACTGCCCTTGCCGTTTGCGCACGCGGATCGCCAGGTACCGCAACGCTCCCGCGCCTTCCGGCCGGCCTTCGTCCTCGGGCCAGTAGTTCAGCACGTCCGCGCATTCCCGCACCGCTTCGGAATCCTCCCGATACGGCTTCCATAGAGAGTCCGGCAGACGCTCGATGTGCTTCTTCAGATTGGGCGTCATGCGCACGCTGATCCCGAAGGTGATGAGGCCCTGCGGGCCGTCGGCGCGCTTTTCATCGCGCAGCCAATTCAGCAGGTCCTTTTCCCAACACGCCGAGTCGCCCCGAAAGTAGTATTCCTGCACGGTCGGCGGCAGGCATTGAAATGCTCGCTGCGCCACGCGCAGCGGTTCCTTCTGGGCGGGCACGTTGCCGTCGCGAAACTCGTCGGCCAGCGCCAAGTTCATCTCCGCCCATAGAGCCAACATCGGCTGATATCCGCTGCCGCCTTGATAGGTCGGCTGCGCCTCTCGCTTGTAGCTCTCGATAATCGTCGCATCCAGATCGACAGTGGCAATCTTCTGCTCCGGGCACCGCCGTCCCACTTCCCGCACCATCTCCTGGTTGACCTGCGCCAAAGCTCGCAGTGGGGCGCTCTCCTCGGCGATATAACTCACCTGCCCTATAGGCAACTCCTTCTGCGCCTGCTCCAGTTTGGATTCATCGTGAAACTCGTAGAGAAACTTGCGCGCCGCCGCGCAACTCGGAATGTCGTGCCCCAGCATCTCCACCAGACCTTCGTCCTCCCGCAAGCGTTCGAAATCCTCGATGCAATCTCCGCCCAGCGCATTCAAAACCAGGAAACTCTCTACATACCCGGCTTCATCCAAACCTCGGTCCCGCTGCTTAATCTGCAAGTGCTGATTCACAAGCCTCGGCACTTCCAGCGAGCGCGCAGCTTGCAGGAACAACGGAATGCCGGCGTACGCGGTGACGCATTCTTCCAATGGCTCTGGATCGAGCTGAAACAGAAACTCGCCTGCGGCGGGCGACGGTTTCTGCTTGCGGGCAATTCCCATCACGCATCCCGTAGCAATTCTGCACCCAAATGGTGCAAACCCATACCCGCTGCTCGCTCCGTCTAATGGTATTGCGGCTCGACTCCGAAATAGCCTACGGACGGATCAGGGGGGGACATTGCTCCCCGCTGGCCGGAACTGCTATAGTTGATGCCAAATCATAGTTTGGAGTCCGATAAGCGACAATGCGCCGGGCGCCGCCCGGCCGCGAATCGAGGGCTCCGGAGGCAGTATGGAGAGCTACAACGAGGTTCCGATCCCCGTGGATGGAGAGGCCATCCAAGTTCGAGATAACAGATTCAGCATTCCCGATAACCCGATCATCCCCTTCATTGAAGGCGATGGCACCGGACCGGATATCTGGCGGGCCGCCCGCACGGTGTTTGACGCGGCGGTCCAGGAGGCCTACAGCGGCCGGCGCCGGGTGGCCTGGTACGAGATTTTCGCCGGCGAGAAGGCCTACCGGCAGTTCCACGATTGGCTGCCCCAAGGCACGCTCGACGCCATCCGGCAGTTTCATATCGCCATCAAGGGCCCGCTGACCACCCCGGTCGGCGGCGGTATCCGCAGTTTGAACGTTACCTTACGGCAGTTGCTCGATCTTTACGTGTGCCTGCGGCCGGTCCGCTACTTTCCGGGTGTTCCTTCGCCCATGAAGCATCCTGAATTGCTGAACGTGGTGATTGTCCGCGAAAACACCGAGGATGTCTATGCCGGCATCGAGTGGCGGGAGGGGACGCCGGAGGCGCACAAGGTCATCGAGTTCCTGAACCGGGAGATGGGCAGGAAGATCCGCCTGGATTCCGGCATCGGGATCAAGCCCATGAGCGTGTTCGGTTCCAAGAGGCTGATCCGGCGCGCCATTCAATACGCCATCGAAAACCGGCGCCGCAGCGTGACGCTGGTACACAAAGGGAACATCATGAAGTTCACCGAGGGCGCCTTCCGCGACTGGGGATATGAGCTGGTCAAGGAGGAGTTCTCGGATGTTTGCGTCACCGAGGCGGAAGTGGGCGCCAACGTCCCGCCGAGCAAAGTCCTGGTCAAAGACCGCATCGCCGACTCCATGTTCCAGCAGGCGCTGCTGCGGCCCGATGAATACGACGTGCTGGCTACGCCCAACCTGAACGGCGACTACCTGTCGGACGCCTGCGCGGCCCAGGTGGGCGGGCTGGGGATGGCGCCGGGCGGCAATATCGGCGACGAGTACGCGGTCTTCGAAGCCACCCACGGCACGGCCCCCAAATACGCCAATCTGGATGTGGTCAATCCTACGAGTGTCATCCTGGCCGGCTCGATGATGTTCCAGCACATGGGCTGGAAAGAGGTTTCGCAGCTCATCGAGCAGGGCATTACCGAAACCATAAGGCAAAAGCGCGTCACCTACGATCTGCATCGCCAGATGGAAGGCGCCGTGAAGCTAAAAACCAGTGAGTTTGCCGCTGCCATCGCCGGCAACATGAGGGCGCCGGTGGTGACGGCCTGAAGGGAGCGAAAGATGAGAAAGAAGGTCACGGTTGTAGGAGCAGGAAATGTCGGCGCCAGTTGCGCGGTCCGCCTGGCCGGGAAAGCTCTGGCCGACATTGTCGTGGTGGATATTCTCGAAGGTATCCCGCAGGGCAAGGCGCTGGACATTCTCCAGGCCGGCCCGGTGGAGGGAGTGGACGTTCAGCTTACCGGCGCCAACGACTACGCGCCCACGGCGAACTCCGACATCGTGGTGGTCACCGCCGGCTTCCCCCGCAAGCCCGGAATGAGCCGGGACGACCTGTTGTGGGCCAATTACGACATCGTCAAGGCCAGCGTGGAGCAGGCTGTGAAGCACTCTCCGGACTGCATCCTGATGGTGGTCACCAACCCGCTGGATGCCATGTGCCATGTGGCGCACCGCATCAGCGGTTTCCCCAAACACCGCGTGGTGGGCATGGCCGGCATCCTCGATACGGCCCGCTTCCGCGCCTTCGTGGCACAGGCGCTGAATGTTTCGGCATCGGACGTGGTGGCCTTTGTGATGGGCGGCCACGGCGACACCATGGTGCCGTTGGTGCGCTACAGCAACGTCGCGGGCATCCCGCTGGCCGACCTGATGGACGCGGACACCCTCCAGAAGATCGTGGTGCGCACGCGGAATGGCGGCGCCGAGATCGTCAAGTATCTCAAGAGCGGCAGCGCGTACTATGCGCCCTCGGCGGCCGTAGCCCAGATGGTGGAAGCCATACTCCTGGACCGCAAGCGGGTGCTGCCTTGCTCCGCCTACCTGGAAGGCGAGTACGGCATCCACAACCTGTTCGTCGGCGTGCCCGTCAAGCTCGGCGCGCGGGGCATCGAGAAGATCTTCGAAGCCAAGCTGACGGAAGATGAACTGGCGGCCCTGCACAAGAGCGCGGCTGCGGTTAAAGAGCTCGTTGACGTGATGGCGTCTAAGCTCGGCTGAGCAGTCGTAAACCAGTTTGCTTGGCCTGCCCCGGGGCGGACGCGCGCCAGGCGTCATCCGTCTGGACGGGATGGCGTGTGACGCGGGATACTGTAAGGTATGGTGAAGTCGGTCGAAGGGATCTACCGCAACGGAAAGGTGGAGGTAATGGAGCCTTTGGCGGAAGCCGAGGGTTCACGCGTCATCGTGACGTGGGCCCATCCGGCCGAGCCGGTCGATCTTCGCGAAAGAGGGATCGACGAACCTCAGGCGGCCGATTTGCGCCGCCGGCTAGCCCAGTTTGCCGAGGATTGGGACCGGCCCGAAATGGCTGCCTACGATGAACTGCCGTCGCGGTGATGTTGTCCTGGTCCTGTTTCCGGGCTCAAACTTGCGGACCTCGAAGCGGCGGCCCGCGCTGGTTGTCCAGGCAGACGGACTGGACGCACATCTGCCGCAGACAATCGTGGCAATGATCACCAGCAACATGGCTCGTGCCGGACATCCAAGCCGAGTCGTCGTGAGAATCGGCAGCGGAAGCGAGCGAACGTCGGGTCTCTTGATGGACTCCGTTATCATGACTGACAATCTCGCCACCGTCCACTATTCGGAAATCGATTCCGTCATCGGGACCTTCACAGAGATGAGTGAAATCGACGCAGCATTGCGAACGACGCTCGCATTATAGCTAGGAGGCGCCATGTCTGGCCGTAACGTGAACCGCAATGCGGGTTCAGGCCCTCCGAATGGCGTTACGTCCCTGTGGTTGGACTCCGTACTTGGCAACTGCCGTCACCGGTGTCGCGGGGAGCAATCCTTGGAAGAGCGTGGACTCGCAGCTTGCACCTATTTGGGCGGCGCGAACCACGGCTCCCTCTGTAGGGCGTCCCTGAGCGGCGTCCGCACGAAATCCGGCGCGCGCCAAACGTATTCCGCCGCCTTGACCTTTCCTTCTGCCTTCAACTCCTGAACATACTTGACGGCTGCTCGCAGGAAGTCCTTTTCGGGCACCGCATCAAAATGACCGGCGAGGGCCGTCCAAAGTACCGCGTCGAGACCTTTTTCCTTGGCCCACGTGGGGATCGTCCCGGGCGCGGGGTCGTCTTGACGGAAACCCGGCGGAGATCCGTCCGTGAAGAGTAGGCCGATGTTCGCTGCCCTACCTTCCCGGCAGCGTAGGTCTTCGACCGCCTTCGCGGGATCGGACCGCTTGCTCAGCGCATATTTCACCGTGCATGGCGCTCCATGCTTCGGATCGATCACGAGGGTTAGCGCTCCGGCCCGCGTCTCCGACTTGCGGGAAAACTCCAAGTTCAACACGGGCCCGTCAGGTAACCACTCCTCGTGCACCCGATCAAATTCCCGGTTAGCTTCCCCATCCCAGATGAGGGAGCCCCATCCGAGGATAGCGATCCTTTCTGAGCCACCCGAGCAATAGATCCCGAAGGGGAAATGGCGCAGGCCCTGAATGTCTCGGCATCGGACGTGGTGGCCTTTGTGATGGGCGGCCACGGCGACACCATGGTGCCGTTGGTGCGCTACAGCAACGTCGCGGGCATCCCGCTGGCCGACCTGATGGACGCGGACACCCTCCAGAAGATCGTGGTGCGCACGCGGAATGGCGGCGCCGAGATCGTCAAGTATCTCAAGAGCGGCAGCGCCTACTATGCGCCCTCGGCGGCCGTAGCCCAGATGGTGGAAGCCATACTCCTGGACCGCAAGCGGGTGCTGCCTTGCTCCGCCTACCTGGAAGGCGAGTACGGCATCCACAACCTGTTCGTCGGCGTGCCCGTCAAGCTCGGCGCGCGGGGCATCGAGAAGATCTTCGAAGCCAAGCTGACTGAAGACGAACTTGTGGCACTGCACAAGAGCGCGGCTGCGGTTAAAGAGCTCGTTGACGTGATGGCGTCTAAGCTCGGGTGAGCGACGGCGCCGGCGCCGCTGTTTCATAGCGAGCCGTAGCACCGGCCGCCATAAAATCCTCAGGCTGTAGCAAATCGCGTCATCGTCTGGAAGCGCGGAAGCCGTTTTGTAGCCGTATGTGCGGAATAATGTTGATTACAGGATAATGAGGTGCTATTATCCCTGACGACGGGGAATAGGTCCCGACTCGCGGAGGAAGGAAGCCGCGTTTGTGGCCGCGAAAGACCAAGAACGGGTGGTCGCCCATCGAGAAGTGGTGAGCCTGGGCTGTTTGGGGGACGGCCCTGAGGGCGGGAGGGGTTGGGGAGGGTGACATGGATAGCTCTCTTCAGGCGGCGCTGAACAACCTGGCCCGCCATGGAAACTCCTTTGGGGCTGCGGCGAAGACTCGTCCGCAATGGGCCGAGCAACTGGAGTTCCCGATCAAGGATGCCCGGGAGGAGCCGGTCCATTACCTGTGGTTCGTGGGCGATTATGCCGCGTACGATGCGCGCGTGACGGCGGCGACTTGCGCGGCGGCGCGCGTGTTTCACAAGGCGCGTCTCGACTTTGGGATCCTCTACGAGGGCGAGTGCAACTCCGGAAACAACGTCCGGCTGGCGGGCGAAGAGGGGCTGTTCGAGACTCTGCGGGACAAGAATCTGAGATCATTCGCCAAAGCGCATTTCGACGAGCTCGTCACCACGGATCCGCATAGCTTCCACGTGTTGAAGCACGAGTACCCCGCCACTAACGGCGGGCGGCCGGTTTTTCATCACACGCAGCTCTTCAGCGATCTGATCCTCAACGGAACTCTGCCGTTGCGGCGCAGGCTGCGGATGACAGTTACGTACCATGATCCGTGCTACCTGGGCCGGTACAACGCCATTTTCTGCGCTCCCCGCCGCGTGATAGCCGCCCTGGGGTTGCACCTGATCGAGATGCCGCAGAACCGCACGTACGCATATTGCTGCGGTGCGGGCCGCGGCCGGATCTGGATGGAAAACCCGCCGGCATTCCCGGAGCGCCCGGCCGTAGCGCGGGTGAGCGAGGCGGCGGCGCTCAAGGGTGTTCATACCATGGTGGTGGTTTGTCCGAAGGACCTGGTGATGTTCCAGGAGGCGATCCGGATAGCGGGACTGGAGGGCAGGCTCGAGGTCAAAGAGCTTTCGGAACTGGTGGAGCAGGCCGTGCGGTAGGGATGGCCGGGCCTGTCTATGTTGTTGAAAACATCAACAGTCTGTGGAAATACAATCTACGTGAAAATCTCTTGATGCAAGAAAATACAGAGAATTCCTCTTGTACAAATACTTAACTAGGTTTACATTATAGTTTGTTTCATAAAGTGCGGTGAGCTTCTGCGCATGGGAGACGCCAACGTAACAGAGCCGATCCAGGCATTTTTGGGTAGCGCGCATGTCTTCGCGTCGGCGGTGAGTGAGGTATTGGAGCGGAGGCTGCTGGGCGAGACCGCCGGCGGCCGACTGACTTTCTCGCAGTTGAAGCTGCTGAAACTGGTGTCGCTGACGGACGCTCACACCATCGGTGACGTGGCGGCCTTTCTGGGGGTGAGCAACGCCGCGGCGAGCCAAGCGGTGGACAAACTGGTGCGGCGCATGCTGATGCGGCGCGGCGAAGGGGAAGCCGACCGGCGCGCCAGCCAGCTTTCGCTGACCACGCCGGGGCGGGAGGCGCTGGCGGCTTACGAGACGGCCCGGGACCAAAAGCTTCAGGAGATTTTCAGCGAGTGCTCCGGGGAACAGTTGCGTGTGACGTTGGAGCTGCTGGACCGCCTGTCCATCAGCATTGTGGACCACACCGCCAAACCGGAAGAGATCTGCCTGCAATGCGGCATTTATTTTCGCGAGAAGTGCCTGTTGCGGGAACACGTCCGGCGCACGTGTTTTTACCAGTGGCACAAGGCCCGAAAGGTGGCCGAGCCCGCGTCGCCGCGCTAAGGCGGCGACCTGAAGAAAGGGGAAGAAAAGATGGCGAGCGCGAGGGTCAGCCTGGAGCCCCGCCCGGAGCAGGCCCACATTCCCGGTGTGCTGCCGGCATCCGAGCAGGCGCTACGGAAGAAGTTTCTGGAAGAATCCCAACTGGTTCCCGGGGGCGATCGCATTTCGCGCTGCTTGCAGTGCGGCACCTGCACGGGGAGCTGTCCAGTGAGCTATGCCATGGACATTTCGCCGCGGATGGTGATTGCCTTATTCCGCGCCGGGCAGATCGAGGAAATCCTGCGCAGCCGCACCATCTGGATCTGCGCTTCCTGCTACATGTGCACGACGCGCTGTCCCCAGGACATCAAGATCACCGATCTGCTATACGCCCTGAAGCGGACCGCCATGGACACTGGCCTGTATCCGGACCGGCTGCCCATTTATGTGTTGTCGAAGAACTTCGTTCGCGTCGTGAACCGGTATGGCCGCAACCAGGAAATGCTGCTGCTGCTGCTCTACTACCTGCGGCGCAATCCGCTGGCGTTGCTCCGCCTTTTGCCGCTGGGGATGGCAATGTTCAGGAGAGGGCGGATTTCGTTGTTCCCCGCGAAGATCAAGGGCATCCAGACAATCCGGCAAATGCTGGAGGCTTCCAAGGCCCTGGAGCTTCCCCGGGAGAAGGAGGAGGCCCCCTATGTGGAAGACACGGTGGGATACCGCGCCGTGGGCTGAGCGCGGACCAGGAGAAGCCCCATGAAAGAGGCGCCAATGGAATATCTTTACTACCCCGGGTGCAGCCTGGAGGGTTCCGGGAAACCCTACGACGAGAGTCTGAGAGCCGTATTTCGGGTGCTGGGCATCAAGCTCCAGGAACTGAAAGACTGGAACTGCTGCGGCGCCACCATGTACATGAGCGTGGACGAGGCCATCTCGCTGGCCGTCAGCGCCAGGAACCTGGCGCTGGCGGAGCAGAACGGGTGCCGCGGGCTGATCGCGCCGTGCAGCGCCTGTTACACGGTGCTGCTGAAGACCAACCGGTTTCTGCGGGACAGTCCCGAGCTGAAGTCCAAGGTCGACCATTTGCTGGGCCAGGGCGGGCTGCGCTATAACCTGACGGTGCCGGTGCGGCACCCTTTGGATGTGCTGGTCAACGATGTAGGCGTGGAGCCGATCGCGCGGGCGGCCAAACACAGCTTGGCCGGGGTGTGCTTCGCGCCGTACTATGGCTGCCAGATCGTGCGCCCGGAGCGCGGTTTCGACGACCGCGAGTTCCCCATGACGATGGACCGGCTGTTTGAGCGGCTGGGCGCGACCAGCGCCTATTTTCCGCTCAAGACGCGCTGCTGCGGCGCCATGCTTATGACCACCTTTCCGGACGTGGCGCTGCACCTGGTCAACGAGCTTCTGGACTGCGCCAAGGAGAACGGGGCGCACTGCATCATCACCACCTGCCCGCTGTGCCAGGTGAACCTGGAAGCCTACCAGAAGCGCGTGGGCAAGAAATTCGGCAAGTCTTACGACATTCCGGTGCTGTACTTCACGCAGTTGCTGGGCCTGGCGCTGGGCTGCTCGGAGACGGAGCTTGGGATGCAGCGGAACCTGACCACATTTAAGGCGCCGTTGCCGGCGGCGGTGGCCTAGAAGGAGAAGGTCGATGGAGCAAAACGGGCAAGCGCGCATTGGCGTTTACATCTGCCATTGCGGACTGAACATTGCAGGAACCGTGAACGTGAGTGAAGTGCGCGAGTTCATCTCCCACGCGCCGGGCGTGGTAGTGGCCCGGGACTACAAGTTCATGTGTTCCGATCCGGGGCAGGCGCTGATCCAGGACGATATCGAAGAGCTGCATCTCAATCGGGTGGTGGTGGCGGCCTGCTCGCCGCTGATGCACGAGCTGACCTTCCGGAACGCGGCGCGCAAGGCGGGCTTGAACCGGTACCTGGTGCAGATCGCCAACATTCGCGAACACTGCTCGTGGATCCACGACGACGTGGGCATGGCCACCGAAAAGGCCCGGGCTCTGGTTTTGGCGGCCGTGCGCAGGGTGGCGCTGCACCAGCCCCTGGAGCCGATGCGCGCCCCGGTGAATCCGGACGTGCTTGTTGTGGGCGCGGGAATCGCCGGCATTCAAGCAGCGCTGGAGATTGTTGAATCCGGCAACACGACGGTGTACCTGGTGGAGCGGGAGCCCAGCGTGGGCGGCCGGATGGGGCAGTTTGACAAGACATTTCCCACGCTGGACTGCGCGGCCTGTATCCTGACGCCCAAGATGGTTTCGGTGGGGCATCGGGAAAAGATCAAGCTGTTGACCATGAGCGAAGTGGTGGGGTGTTCCGGATACATCGGGAACTTCAAAGTCCGGGTGCGGAAGAAAGCCAGGTTCGTGGACGTGTCGAAGTGCACGGGGTGCGGGCAATGCTGGAACATCTGTCCGGCGACGCGGGTCCCGAGACAACGGACCATACGGCTGGGAGACCAGATCGTCAAGCAGGTGTCCTGATGAAACTGGAAGCGGTACGGGAGATTCTGAATTGCCGCGTAATCGGCGGCGGCGACAAGCTGGACCAGGAAATCGAAGTGGGCTGCGGGGCGGACCTGATGAGCGACGTGCTGGCGTTCATCAAGCCTAACGCGCTGCTGTTAACCGGCCTGACCAACGTGCAATCGGTGCGCACGGCCAACGTGGCGGAAGTCAAGGCCATCGTATATGTGCGGGGCAAGTTCCCGGACCAGGACGCGGTCGCGGTGGCGCAGGAAGAAGGGATCGTGTTGCTGGCGACGAACCTGCCTTTGTACGAGTCGTGCGGCAGGCTTTATGCGCACGGTCTGGCGGGCGGCAGCGAGCGCGCGGAAGGCTTGAGCGATGTCAAGCGAGCCGGTCTTCAGTCAACGCTTTGAGATCGGCGGAAAGGATTTTATCAATGCCGGGAAAGCCTCCACTACCATCAAGGCTATCCTGCGGGAGATCGGGATCCGGCCGGCGGTGATCCGGCGGACGGCCATCGCCTGTTATGAGGCGGAAATGAACGTGGTTTTGTACGCCCGGAAAGGAATCATGGAGCTGCGCGTCAGTCCCCAGGAGGTCCGCATACAGGTGGAGGACGAAGGCGACGGCATCCCCGATGTGGGGCTGGCCATGCAGCCGGGGTATTCGACGGCGTCCGATGAGATCCGGGAGATGGGGTTCGGCGCCGGTATGGGGCTGCCCAACATCAAGAACAACGCCGATACCTTCCAGATCCACTCCGTGGTGGGCCAGGGAACCAGGTTGGAAATGGCCATCGGACTGTAACATGGACAGGTATTTCCATTCCGTACGGATCGCGCCGGAGCGATGCACAGGGAGTATGGCCTGTTTGAAGGTCTGTCCCACGGAAGCCATCCGGGTGCGGCGGGGGAAGGCGGTCATACTGGAAGACCGCTGCATCGACTGCGGCGAGTGCGCCCGCCTGTGTCCCCGCAACGCGATCATCCCCCAGACCAGTTCTTTCACCGATTTTGCCCGGTTCCGGCACACCGTGGCGCTGATCTCCCCGGTTCTGTATGGGCAGCTCCGCAAGGACGTGATGCCGCGGACGATCGTGACCGCCCTGCGGAAGATCGGCTTTGACGAAGCCTGCGACGTGGCCTGCGCCAGTGAGGCGGTGAGCACCGCAGTGGACGAGTACCTGGCCGGTTATCGCGGTCCCCTGCCGCTGCTATCGCCGTTTTGCCCCACCATCGTCCGGCTGATTCAGGCGCGCTATCCGGATCTGATCGACCTGCTCATTCCCATCGATTCTCCGATGGAAATCGCGGCCCGCGACATCCGGCGGAAGAGGATGAAGGAGCTGGGGCTGCGCCGCGAGGAAATCGGGGTGATTTACCTGACGCCTTGCCCGGCGAAGATGGTGGCCATCAAGTACCCCCCGCGTAAGAGGAAATCCAATATCGACGGCGCCATCGCCATTTCCGATGTCTACCACCCCCTCCTGGCGGCGACCGGCGACATGAGCGGCGATGCGTGCCAAGGCGGACAGCCCGTGACGGGCAGCGGCCTGGGCTGGCCGGTGCTGGGTGGGCAAGTCTCATCCTTGCGGGCGGAACGCAGCCTGGCAGTGGGCGGGCTGGACGATGTGCAGAGAATTCTGGAGGACATCGAGAACGGAAGACTGGGTGACATCCAATACGTGGAATGCCACGCCTGCTCGCAGGGATGCTGCGGCGGCTCCCTCACGGTGGATAATCCTTATGTAACGCGGGGCAAGATCTTGAGCCTGCTGGCCCGGTTTGGCGGGACACCCTGCCAGGACCGGGAGACGATACGGGAACTCTATCAAAAGAACTACTTCTCGCTGCCGGGCAAGATTTCTTCCAGGCCTCTGGCGCCCTTGGACCAGGATATTGGGAAGGCCATCGAGAAGAGGAAGCGCGCCCAGGAGATCTGTAAAGCGCTTCCGCAAATCAATTGCGGAGCCTGCGGCGCGCCCACCTGCCTGAGCTTTGCGGAAGATGTAGTCCTGGACCAAGCCGTGCTCGAGGAATGTGTGGTTCTGATGGCGAGACAGGTCCGCTCCGAGGCCGGCTCCGGAAAGGATCACGCGGCATGACGGTGCGCGAGGTTGCCAACAGGCTGGGACTCGGACTGCTGACGGAAAGCGAAGGGCTCGAACGGGAGATTACGGGAGGCTATGCCAGCGACCTGTTAAGCGACGTGATCGCCCACAGCGAGGCGGGCAACCTTTGGATTACGTTGCAGACGCACCGCAACATCATCGCGGTGGCGACGTTGAAGGAGCTGGCCGCCATCGTCCTGGTGAGTGGCAGAACGCCGGACGCGGACACGCTGGTGAAAGCCCGGGAGGAAAAGGCGGTCATACTGAGCAGCCGGCTCCCCGCATTCGAGCTCATCGGCCAGTTGTACCAGATGGGAATCCGGGGGGTGGCGTGAAGCTGCGGACCTTCAAAGCCGATCTGCACATTCACACGTGCTTGTCGCCGTGCGCCGACCTGTCCATGGGCCCCAGAACGATCGTAGACCAAGCCTCAAGGAGTGGTCTGGATGTAATTGGCATTTCCGATCACAACTCTTCGGAGAACGCGCCGGCAGTGATCGAGGCGGCGCGGGACACGGCTCTGAAGGTCCTGCCCGGAATGGAGGTGACGTCCCGGGAGGAAGTGCACATTCTGGCGGTCTTCGACAGCCCCGACAGGGCGCTGCGGCTACAGGAGATCGTGTACCAGCACTTGCCCGGGGAAAACGATGCGGAAGCGTTCGGGCTGCAGGTGGTGGTCAATGAAGACCATGACGTGATGGGCTTCAACCGCCGATTCCTGGCGGGCGCCACCGAGCTCTCGGTGGAGCAGGTGGTAGAGCACATCTGCGGTCTGGAGGGCCTGGCGATCGCCGCGCATGTGGACCGAGAGGCGTTCGGCATCATCGGGCAGTTGGGATTCATTCCCGCGGAATTGCGGCTGGATGCTCTGGAGTTGTCGGCGAACCTCAGCCCCGCGGAAGGCAGGCGCCGCTTTCCGCAGTATGCCGGTTTGGCCTTTGTCCGTTCCTCCGACGCGCATTTCGTGGCGGATATCGGCAAGACCTGGACATCGTTCCTGTTGAGTGAGCCCACCACGCGGGAAATCCGGAAGGCCCTGCACGGCGAAGATGGCAGGCGGGTGGTGGCGGAGGATGGGTAGGCCGATGGAAGAACTTTCCCTGCACATCCTCGACATTGCGGAGAACTCCATCGCGGCGGGAGCGCAGCGTGTGGACATCCGCATCCGCGAGAGCCGGCGGGAGGATCTGCTTTCGATCGAGATTGCGGACGACGGAAGCGGAATGAAGCCAGCCATGGCCGAGAAGGCCACGGACCCGTTTTTCACGACCCGGACCACGCGCCGGGTGGGGCTGGGCCTGCCGCTTTTCGAGCAGGCGGCCAGAGCGGCGGGCGGCGAGTGCCGGATCGTGTCGCGTCCCGGGGCGGGAACCAGCGTTACCGGCGTGTTTCGAAACAGCCACGTGGACCGGCAGCCCCTGGGAGACATCGCGGGAACGCTGCTGACCCTGGTGGTCGGAAACCCGGGGATGGAGTTCACGTGCCGGCTCCAGACCGACGATGGGGACGTTTTTTTCGACACGGCGGAGATCCAGGCGGAGCTCCGGGGCGCACCCATCCACTCGCCCGCGGGGATTGCGGCCGTCAGGAAAAGCCTGGAAAGACTGAGAGAGGGAGTCACACATGCAGTTGGAAACCGTTGACAGGATCATCCAGCAACACCACGCGGACAAAAGCGCGCTGATCGCGATGTTACAGGATGTGCAGAGCGAGTTCACGTATCTGCCCCAGGAGGCCCTGGTTCACCTATCGCGCACCATCGAAGTGCCGCTGAGCCGCGCCTACAGCCTGGCCACCTTTTACCGGGCTTTCAGCCTGAAACCGAAAGGCCGGTACCCGATCGCGGTGTGCATGGGCACGGCGTGCCACGTCAAGGCGGCGGTGAAGATCCTGGAGAAGTTCGAGCGAGTGCTCAACATCAAAACCGGGCAGACGACCCCAGACCTGAATTTCGGCCTGGAGGAGGTGCGCTGCCTGGGCTGCTGCGGTCTGGCCCCGGTGGTTACCGTGGGTCCGGAGCTGTACGGCAAGGTGGCGCTCCCCAAGGTGGATCAAATCGTCAAGCAGTACCAGAAAAAAGGAGCCCGAGATGCCAAAACTTAAGCTGGAGGACTTGGCGGGGGTCCGCGAGAAAGCCAGAAAGGCGACTTCGCTCCGTGAAGGGGCCGGGCGGGTCAAGATGACGGTGCACATGGGCACCTGCGGGATCGCCGCAGGCTCGCGGAAAATCGTGGAAGCCGCCTTACGGGAAGTAGAGGAAGGAGACCTCCGGGACGTCATGGTAACGACTTCGGGTTGCGCCGGGCTGTGCAGCCGGGAGCCGATGGCCACGGTGGAAGCGGTGGGCGAAGCTCCGGTGAAGTACGTGGATCTGACGGAGGCCAAAGTGAAGGCGATCTTCAAAGAGCACATTCTGGGAGGCAAGATCGTGGAGCAATACGCGCTGGCCATAGGGAGCGAACGGGCTTACTGAGGCTGCGAGGCGGGAGATCGAAGATGCCACATCGAATGCACTTGATGGTATGCGCGGGGACGGGTTGTGTCGCCAATCGCTCGCCGGAGGTGCGGGACGCGCTGGTGACCGAGATCGCGAAACGCGGGTTGCAGAACGAGATCCAGGTGGTCACCACGGGCTGCAACGGTTTCTGCGGCGCGGGGCCTCTGATGGTAGTTCAGCCGGACGGCATTTTCTACCAGCAGCTCAGCGTTAAAGACGTTCCGCATCTGGTGGAAGAGCACTTTCTGAAGGGCCGGCCGGTGCAGAAACTGATGTATGTGCCGCCGGAGACGCCCACGCCGCTTCCCAAGATGATGGATATTCCCTTCTTTTCCCGTCAGCGGCTGATTGCGCTGCGGAACCGGGGTTTGATCGACCCTGAGAGGATCGAGGAATACATCGCCCGCGACGGGTACACGGCCCTGGCCAAAGCGCTGAGCCAGATGACTCCGCGGCAGATCCTGGAAGAAGTCAAGATATCCGGGCTGCGGGGCAGGGGAGGCGCGGGATTCCCCACGGGGACCAAGTGGGAGCATGTGCTGAGGGCCGAGGGAGAGCCAAAGTACGTCATTTGCAACGGCGACGAAGGGGATCCGGGCGCGTTTATGGACCGCAGCATCGTCGAATCGGATCCGCACTCGGTGATTGAAGGCATGCTGATCGGAGCCCGGGCCATTGGAGCCCGCTGGGGCGTGGTCTATATCCGGAACGAGTATCCGCTGGCGGTGCAACGGCTCATGATCGCCCTGGAGCAGGCCCGCGAATATGGGTTGCTGGGGGAGAACATCCTGGATACGGGATTCGATTTCGACATCTCGGTGTCGAGAGGGGCGGGCGCATTCGTGTGCGGCGAGGCCACGGCGCTGGTGAATGCCGTGGAAGGCCGCCCCGGAGAGCCGAGGGCCCGGCCGCCCCGCCTGGCGCAACACGGGCTGTGGGGTAAACCCACCTGCCTCAACAACGTCGAGACATGGGCGAACGTCCCTCCCATTATCAACAACGGCGGCGCGTGGTTCGCCGAGATCGGGACTGAGAAGAGTAAAGGCACGAAGGTGTTCTCCCTGGTGGGGAAGATCAACAATACGGGCCTGGTGGAAGTCCCCATGGGCATATCACTGCGCGAGATCATCTACGACATCGGCGGGGGAGTTCCCGGCGGGAAAAAGTTCAAAGCCGTGCAGACCGGGGGTCCTTCCGGAGGATGCATACCCAACGAGCTGATCGATCTGCCGATCGACTTCGAGAGTCTCACCGAAGCCGGTTCCATGATGGGCTCGGGGGGCATGGTGATCATGGACGAAGACACCTGCATGGTGGACGTGGCCCGCTACTTCCTCGCCTTTACCCAGGATGAGTCCTGCGGCAAATGTACTCCCTGCCGCGAGGGCACGCAGCTCATGCTGGACATTCTGACGCGGATCACCAACGGCCACGGAACGATGGAGGACCTGGAGGCGCTGGAAGAAGTGGCCAAAGTGGTGGCGGAGGCGTCGCTGTGCGGGCTGGGGACGTCGGCGCCGAACCCGGTCCTGACCACCATGCGCTATTTCCGGAACGAATACCTGGCGCACATCGAGGCGCACAAGTGTCCCGCGCATGTCTGCCGGCAACTGAATACGTACCGGATCGACCCGGTGATCTGCGTCGAGCGCGGGCACGGTTGCGGGGTGTGCCGGCGGGAGTGCCCGGAAAAGGCTATCTTCGGCGAGAAGAACCAGGCGCACCGGGTCGACGCGAGCCTGTGCAGCAAGTGCGGGACATGCGTGGACGTGTGCCACTTCAATGCAGTGATCGTGGAATGAGAGGCGGGACATGATCAGGCTGACTATCGACGGAAAGACGACGGAAGTCGAGAGAGGGACCACCCTGCTGCACGCGGCCAGGTTCCTGGACATCAAGATTCCTACGCTCTGCTACCACCCCCTGATCAAGCCGTTTGCGGCCTGCCGGCTGTGCGTGGTGGAGGTGAAGAGGAACTGGGGAATGGAGTTGGTCCCTTCCTGCCATGTCGCGTGCCAGGAAGGAATGGAGGTTTCGACCGGTTCGCCGCACGTTCTAGGGGCGCGGCGGCTGGTTCTGGAGTTGATGCTGGCACGCTGGCCCAACGTGCCCATCCTGCGCAAGTACGCCGCGGAGATGGGGCTGGAGAAAGCGCGGTTCTCGAGCCCGCTGCGGGACGAACGGGAGGATGCGTGCATCTTGTGCGGGCTGTGTGTGCGGGCTTGCGACGAAGTAGTCGGCGCCAGCGCCATCAGTTTTGCGGAGCGGGGCATCGGGCGGCACGTGTCCACGCCCTTCAACCTGGAATCGGAGTCGTGCATTACGTGCGGCGCCTGCGCCCACGTGTGTCCCACCGGGTACATCAAATTCGAAGCGGAGGATCACAAGGGCAAGCCTCCCGCATTCCTGTTGGATCCGAACACCGCCATTTACATGCCTACGGCCCAGGCGGTGCCCAAGGTGCCGGTCATCGATCGCGAAAGCTGCATTCACTTCCAGACCGGGGGCTGCCAGAAGTGCGTGGAGGTGTGCGAGCCGGGGGCGGTGAACCACAAGATGGTGGACGAAGAAATCGAAGTGGAGGTGGGGCAGGTGCTGGTGGCGATTGGCTACGACACATTCGATCCCACGCCGATGGCCCAGTACGCCTACGGGCGGCTGGACAACGTCTACACCGGCCTGGAGGTGGAGCGCATGCTGAACTCCACCGGGCCGACCGGGGGCCGCGTGCTGCTCAAGAACGGGAAGCCGCCGCGGGCCGTAGGCATCATCCACTGCGTCGGCTCGCGGGACGAGAACTACCACCGCTACTGCTCGCGGGTTTGCTGCATGTACGCCTTGAAGTTCGCGCACCTGGTGAAAGAGCGCAGCGAGGCGGAGATCTACAACTTCTACATCGACATGCGGGCCTTCGGGAAAGGCTATGAGGAGTTCTATTCCCGGGTGCTGCATGAAGGCGCCAACGTGATTCGCGGGAAAGTGGCCGAAGTGGTGCAGGCCGGATGGTCCAAGCAGGAGGAAGGCGCTCTGCTGCTGCGGTGTGAGGACACCCTGATCGGGCGGTTCCGGGAGATCCCGGTGGACATGGTGATTTTGTGCAATGCCATTGAGCCGCGCCGGGACGCGGAGCAGGTGGGCCGGCTGTTCGGCCTGAGCCGGAGCCCGGATGGATTCTTCCTGGAGCGCCATCCCAAGCTGGACCCGGTGGCTACCATGACGGACGGCATATTCGTGGCCGGGTGCGCGCAAGGGCCAAAGGACATTCCGGACGTGGTGGCGCAGGCCAGCGCCGCGGCCGCGCGGATGCTGGCCACCATCTCGAAGGGCGAGGTGGAGATCGAGCCGGTGCGGGCCGAGGTGATGGAGGAGTATTGCAGCGGCTGCCGGGTGTGCAGCGCGCTGTGCCCTTACAGCGCCATCAGCTACGTGGTGGAGAGAAAAGTGTCCCAGGTGAACTCGGCGTTGTGCAAGGGCTGCGGCACCTGTGTGGCGGCCTGTCCCTCCGGCGCGATGACGGGCCATGGATTCACGGACCGCCAGATCAATGCCGAGCTGGAAGGCGTGTTGACGGTATGAAAGTCGGGAGGTGACAAGCATGTCGAGGAACGGCCATGGTTTTGAACCGCGCATCGTTGGGTTTCTGTGCAACTGGTGCTCCTATTCCGGCGCCGACCTGGCGGGAGTGAGCCGCATGAAGTCGGCGCCGAACCTGCGCATCATCCGGGTCATGTGCAGCGGCCGGGTCGATCCGTCGTTCATTCTGCGCGCCTTCCAGTTGGGAGCGGACGGCGTCCTGGTGGCGGGCTGCCACCTGGGAGATTGCCACTACCAGGAGGGCAACGCCAAGGCGCTGCGGCGCGTGCTGCTGCTGAAGCGGATGCTGCGGGACTTCGGCATCGACGAACGCCGGCTTCGGCTGGAATGGATATCGGCCGCCGAAGGAGAGAGATTCGCCGCGGTGTCCCTGGAGTTTACCGCGCAGGTGCGGGCGCTGGGGCCGCTGGCCCTGGCCCGCCGGGAGGAGGTCGCATGAAACCCAAGGTGGCTTTCTACTGGTGCGCTTCCTGCGGCGGATGCGAGGAAGCGGTGGTGGATCTGGACGAGAAGATCCTGGATGTGGCGAACGCGGTGGACATCGTGTTCTGGCCGGTGGCCCTGGATTTCAAAGTGCACGACGTCGAGCGAATGCCGAACGGCTCCATCCTGGCCAGTTTCATCAACGGCGCTATCCGCAACAGCGAACAGCGGCTTATGGCGCAATTGCTGCGCGCCAAGTCGCAGGTGGTGGTCGCGTTCGGGGTTTGCGCCCAACTGGGAGGCATTCCGGGCCTGGCCAACCTGACCGACGGCAAGGGCATCTTTCAAGAGGTCTACCGGGACGGCGTCACGCCGCAGCGGCACCACCAGGAGAACGGACACGCCCTGTCTCTGCCGGAGTTCTACGACACAGTTCTGCCGCTGGACCAGGTAATCGACGTGGACTACTACCTGCCCGGCTGCCCGCCCACGCCCAATATCATTGCCGACGCCCTGGGCGCGCTCCTGGGATCGGAGCTGCCGCCCAAAGGAACCGTGCTGGCGCCCGACCAGGCCCTCTGCGAGCAGTGCCCGCGCCGGGACACGCGTCCCGAAAAGCTGCTGGTCAAGGAGTTCAAGCGCGTGCACCAGATGGTGCCCGACCAGAAGACCTGCCTGCTGGCGCAGGGCCTGGCCTGCCTGGGACCCGCGACGCGCGCCGGGTGCGAGGCCAAATGCGTCTGCGGAAACATGCCCTGCACCGGTTGCTTTGGTCCGACCAGCCACGTGCGGGATTTCGGCGTCAAGGCGCTTTCCGCCCTGGCATCCGTCATCGACAGCACCGATGAGGCCGAAATCATGCGGGCCTTGGAAGCGGTGCCGGACCCCGTCGGAACTTTTTATCGATACAGCCTGCCGTCCTCCTTACTGGGCCGGCGGCGGATGGAGTAACTGTTATGGACAGCCGTAGGATCAGCATCGAACCCATTACCCGGCTCGAAGGCCACGGCAGGATCGAGATTTTCCTGGACGGGCAGGGACTGGTGGAGCGCGCCTATTTCCAGGTGCCGGAGCTCCGCGGATTTGAGAAGTTCGCGCAGGGCCGCCCCGCCGAGGACATGCCCCAGATCACCTCGCGCATTTGCGGCGTCTGCCCCACGGCCCATCACATGGCGTCAACCAAAGCGCTGGATGCGCTCTACCAGGTGACGCCGCCGCCCGCGGCGCGGAAGATACGCGAGCTGGTTTACTCGACGTTCTACGTGGAGGACCACGCGCTGCACTTCTACTTCCTGGGAGGCCCGGATTTCGTGGTTGGGCCGCAGGCCCCGGCCGCCGAACGCAATGTGCTGGGCGTGATCGCCAAAGTGGGCATCGAGACCGGGCAGAAAGTGATTGCCATGCGGCGCCGGCTGCGCGAGCTGATGGTGCTGGCGGCGGGGAAGGCCGCCCACCCGGTATTCGGGTTGCCCGGCGGCGTCGCCAAGCCGCTCACCGAGGAAGACGCGGCGCGCTTCCGCGAGGTGGCCGCCGAAGCCGTGGATTTCGCGTGCTTCACGCTGGAGGTTTTCGAGAAGATCGTGCTCCAGAACTCGAGCTATGTCAACCTGATCCTCTCCGACGCGTACACCCATCGCACTTATTACATGGGCACGGTGGACGAGAAGAACCAGGTCAACTTCTACGACGGCATGCTCCGGGTGGTGGCGCCCGATGGGCACGAGTGGGCCAAGTTCCGTCCCGATCAGTACCTCGATTACATCAGCGAGCGCGCCGAGCCCTGGAGCTACATGAAGTTCTGCTACCTGAAAGGGCTCGGCTGGAAAGGCTTTTCCGAGGGAGACGACAATGGCGTGTACTGCGTAGCGCCGCTGGCGCGCTTAAATGTGGCCGACGGCATGGCCACGCCGCAGGCTCACCAGGCTTACCTGAAATACCACGGCACGCTGGGCGGCCGGCCCGTCCATAACACCCTTGCCAATCATTGGGCCAGGCTGGTCGAGTTGCTGTACGCCGCCGAGCGGATGATGGATCTGGCCCACGATCCCGAGCTGACCAGCCCCGAGGTGCGCACCCTGCCTACGGCCGTCCCGCGCGAAGGAGTCGGCGTGGTGGAAGCGCCGCGCGGAACCTTGTTCCACCATTACAAGACTGACGAGAGAGGCATCATTACCGGCGCCAACCTGATCGTCGCCACGCAGAACAACGCCGCGCGCATCGCCATGAGCGTGGAGAAGGCCGCCAAGAAGCTGATCACCGGCGGCCAGGTTCCGGAGGGTCTTCTGAACATGGTGGAGATGGCGTTTCGCGCCTACGATCCCTGCCTGGGATGCGCCACCCACTCGCTTCCCGGCAGCATGCCCCTGGTGATTCAGGTTCGCGACCCGCGCGGAGCGCCGCTGGCCGTCTTGAGGCGCGACTCCGATGGAAGCATCCACAGAGGATGAGTCCGGCGGAGAATGAGTCCGGCGTAGTTCGCTTGCTTGGCCTTGGAAACGAGATCCTGGCCGACGATGCTTTCGGCATCCTGGCCGCGCAAGAGGTCGAGCGGCGTTTCCAGGGACGAATCGAGGTGGCGCATTCTTCGGCGGCCGGTTTCGACCTGATGGACCACTTCCTGGGGGCATCCCGCCTGTTGGTGGTGGATACCATCGTTACCGGCCGTGCGAAGCCCGGCGCGATCTCCGTTTTCACCGCCGATCGGGTACAGCCGGCGCCGGGCGGATCGCCTCACTTTCTGGGACTCTTCGAGGTGCTGGCGGTGGGCCGGAAGCTCCATCTGGATGTGCCTAAGGAAACCATTGTGATCGCGGTGGAGGCTGCGGATTGCACGACCGTCGGAGGCGCCATGCACCCCGATGTCGAAGCGGCGATTCCCGCGGTGGTGGAACTGGTGGGACGGTTTCTGGAAAATGGGCGGCTCGACACGAGTGTGGGCTGCGGAGGTGGCTGATCTGGCGGATCCAAGAACATTCTGGTTGACTGTGACCAATATCGCCCTGGGAGCCTTTGTTGTTGTCTGCTTCCTGGTAATCGCGGTCGGAGTACTTTACGAAGTCCTGCGGAGACCCAGGAAACGAAGGTCGGATCACGCCGAGTTGAATCATGACATGCACGAGATGTTCGGGTTTCCGCAGCCTCAGAGCCACGGCTGGTTCCATCGCCGGAGGTAGCGGGCCCCAAACAGGCGATATCCGCGATCGCGCGGAAACCAGAGTGACAGCAATTTCAGCCGCCGTAGCTACGGCGCCGGCAGGTAGTCCGGACCGCTGCGAACCTCCACGTCGTGCCATTTCCGCGTCCAGAAGCAGCCAGAACGCTTTGCGCTGGTAATCGGACAGTCGCTCCCGCGGTGGTGGAACTGGTGGGACGGTTTCTGGCAAACGGGCGGCTCGACACAAGCGCGGGCTGCGGAGACGGCTGATGCCACCCCGGTGTGCGGGAACTTCGCTCGACGAGCACATCGGTCCGGCGTAGGATCATGAGGACGGCTTCTTTTGCTTAAACTCAAGATAGTCGAAATTCATGTTCCCTTGGTCGACCACATGCAAGGTGAGGACATGTTTACCTCGAGGCAAAGTGACAGTGGCCAGGTTCTCAGTCCTGTTCCAGTGGTGCCATTGCCGCCACGGGAGGGGGTCCTTGGGATTGTTGGTGGACAGGATGGGAATCGGTTTAGTCAGCATGGCGCCATCCAAATCAAAACTGATCGAGCCTCCCCGATTCGAGGTGTACATGAGGTCGATGGTATAAACTCCGGCGGTTTTGACTAAAACGGTCATGTTGAACCACTCCCCCGGCTCAGTCCAACCCACATAGAGTTGGTCTTTTTCGGGCTGCACCATGTTATAGGGATTGTTGTCGATTTCGTCGTGAAACTTGGTATAAGAGGTATCGACCCCTTCGTGCATGCGAAATTCATTCAAATAAGTTCCGTCCGCGGGATTCAGGCCGCCGCTGCCACTATTCTTGGCATCGGAGTCGTGGTAAGCCACGCCTTCTCCGCCCAGGTCGTAATATGCGCATTTAACGCGCCCAGGAATGACTTGGGGGCCGCCAGAATAGACTCGATCTTTAAACGGTGTCCCGCGGTACTGCCATGGCTTATCTTCGGCAGACCGGCAGGCGAAGAAAAAACAACACAAAATAATCAATCCCAATCCTAGAACCTTTTTCATGATTTCTCTTTTCTTCAAAATTCCCGCTGCGCCGCGGGGGCAAACACACTTATCGAGGGGCTATTTTAACCCCTCGCGGGGTTCCCGTGCCTGGGCGCCCACTTCCCCCGGGAGCGGCTACGCACCCGTTCCGCCCCTGGCGAGCAGGGTAACGGTTCGATCGTGGTACACCGCCTTCCAGCCGAGTTGTTCCAAGGCTGGGATGAGCGAGTAATCGTTGGGGACGAGCGCGTGGGTGAAGTGAAAAGACTCCCAGTACTCGCGCCAGCCGGGGCGCACCTGGACCATGCGGCCGTATTGTTTGAGGAATTCCGCGCCGTAGAGGTCGCTGCGGCCGTCGAAAAACACCTTGCGGGCGCCTTGGGAGCGGTAGATCAGGTATCCGCCGAACTTGTCGGGGGCGAACAGGCGCGCGCCGGCGGGGAGACGGGCAACCTGGGAATACGCCTCGACGGGAAACTGGTCGGACGGGAAACCCGTGGCCGCCTGAATGGCGGGAGTCCGCAGCAGGGCGAAACACGCGAGCACGACGAGAGGCACAAGGGCCAAGCCCGAGAATTGGGCATCCATGGCGCGCAGGCGTGCGGAGTAGGCCAGAAAACCATCCAGCACCGCGGCGCGCCGGAGAGCGCCGGTAATGGCAGCATTGGCCAATGGCAGAAGCAGCAAGGCCACTAGCGGCAAAGCCCGGGCGGAGCGCAACGCCATGGCAGCGACCAACATGGCCAGCACGAAATGCTCGGGGCGCTTGCCGAGCAGGGCCAGCGTGCCGCCGGCGACGGCGACGAGCAGCGTGACGATGATCGGCCACGCGCCGGCGGTATGGAAATCGAAGCTCTGGAACTCGCCGATGCGGGAAAGCAGCTCGGAGTCCGTGAGGTAGCGGAACACGTGCGCGTAGAGATGCCAGCCGTAAGGGTTGGCCAGCGGCGCGATGGCGGAGACGAGCGCGGCCCACAGGAACCAGCGCGCGCCCCCGCGCCGGATGGCGCGGCCTGCCGCGTAGACCAGCGCGATGAGCGGCGCAAAAAAGAAGCTGGCATGGATGTTCGCCCACAACGCCGTAAAGATGGCTATTTCGACGGCGTGGCGGAAGCGGAATGGGGGGCGGGGCGCCCGGCATAGCCGGGCCCGCTCGGCATAGAGCAGAGCCGCCAGCAGGAAGAGCCAACTCAGGACGTGCGGCCGCGCCAGCCAGTGGATGTTGCAAGTGGAGAGCAGCAGGGACGCCATGGCGCATGCCAGCAAAAAGTCGCCCTCCAGCGTCCACTGGAGCCGGAACCACAGCCACACGCCCGCGGCGATGGCGGCGGCATAGAAGAGCGCCACTCCGGAGAGGCCGGCGGCGCGATCGACGGCGCCGGCGGCGATATCGGCCATCCATTCCCACGCGAACCAGGGCTGGCCGGCGCGTGTAAAGGAATAGGGATCGGTACGCGGCAAATTGCCGGTGGAGAGGATGGCCTCGCCGGTCCGGATGTGCCATCCGGCATCTGAATCCCGAAACAGCTTCCGGTAGCCCTGGAAGAGGAACAGGCAATAGACCAACGTGACCGAAGCAGCGACCAGCGCCAGGTCAGGCAGCAGCCATGCGAGCACCTTCACCGGCCGCACATTGATCGTCCGGGGCTACGGGGCCGTGGTGCCGATGCTCGCCAGGTCGCCCGTGATGCTCTGGTAGAGGCTGACAACACCCTGTGAGAGCTGGTTCACGGTGGTGATCAGGGCGAGCCCGACGGCTGCCACAATCAAGGCGTACTCGACCAGGTCCTGTCCCTGTTCATCACGAATCAAACGGACGATTAATGCTTTCATCGTTCCTCTCCGGTCATGGGGCGGAAGCGGTCTTGACCGTATCCGTCCGCGAATTATCCAAAGGTCCCACGAAAAACCTGCGTAAAGCGATTTTCAAGCGCCGCCAGCGCGATTCGGCGGGCTTCACAGCCAGCGTGGCCGGATGCCCGTCCAGGCGCGACACCAGTTCCAGGTTTTTCAGCGCGGCTGGGTAAGCGCTATTGTAGCTCAGTGCTATCTCTAATTCCTTCCGGGCGTTAGGGTAGTTCCCCTTTTCCATGAGCACGGCGGCCAGATTGTTGTGCGCCGTGGCGGGGTCGGAGGCGGACTGCCAGTTGGCCACGGCCTGATCGGTTTCACCCAGATTGGCCAGAGCCAGGCCCAGGTTGTTGCGTGCCACAGGGGAGTGCGGGTTGAGCTTCAAGGCCTCCCGGAATTCCCCGGCAGCTTCAGCGTACTTCTTTTGCATCAACAGGTTATAGCCGAGGTTGTTGTGCAGATAGTCGAGCGACCCCTCCAATTCGAGGGCCTTGCGGTGGGCCGACTCGCCGAGGGGCCAGAGGCCCGATTCATCGCGCAGAATGCCCAGCCAGGAGAAATACTGGGGGCCGGTCTGCGGGTGGGCCTTCAGAAACGCCACCAAACCGTCGATGGCTTCGGCGCGGCGGTTCATGTCGCGGAGGGTGCGCACCAGCGCCAGTTGGGCCTCCCCGGATTCCGGGAAGCGCGCCGCCGCCAGGCGGCAGATCTCGAGGGCTACATCCGGGTATCCGCGCTCGCGGTAGGCGTTGGCCATCTCCAGGCGGATGGGGACGTTATCGGGATCGGCCGCCAGCTTCTCGCGCAGCACCCGCAACTGGTAGTCGCCGTCGCCGGCGTCGATGGCGTTGCGAATCTGCCGGTCCCAGACACTCTGCGGAGCGGGCGGGGCCTTGGCGACTTGAGTGTACCGGACGCAGGACGCCATCAGGAGTCCCATCGCCGCCAACCACAGTTGTCGTGTCAGTGAGCTCAAGCCATCTTATCAAACGTCAGCTCGTCGCCGGCCTGGGTGCCGCTTTGCTTCACCGTCCCGGCTGGAAGCTCGAGCACGGAATCAGCCCGGAGACAAGCGGAAAGCCTCCAGGGCCGCACCGCGCTCCTCGCCTTCCGGACCTTGCGGTGCTTGTCCAGGTACACCAGATCGATGGGGAACTTCATGAAAAACGTATGGACAGATTCGCAAGGCGTAATCCACAAGCCCTCGCCTGGCTCCAACCGTTGGTGCTTGAGCAAGCCGGTACGCCGCTTGGCGCTGGTATCAGCCACCTCGGCGGCGTGAGCCAGGACGGTGTTGCGGGTGTGGTTGCGCACCAATACTTTCAATTTTGAAGACTATAACACGAGATCGGGGTGCATGTTGCGGGTTCCGGTTAGAAGACACGCCGTTTGAGCCGTTCCAGCAGTTCCGATACATTCCCTCTCATAGTAAGGTCACTTTGTAGGCAACAGGCAATGGCGGGCGGTTACAGCTTCAGTTCCCAGCCCTTGCGCAGATTCGGCTGGAGGTACTTATTGGCTTCCTCATTGTTGGTGAAGCGCATCTCCTTGGCGTCCCACAGCAGCTTGCCGGGCACGCGCAATGCAACGGCACCCAGAATCAGCCACTCGATGTACTTGGTGGTAACTGCGAATTCGGACACTCCCGGCGCGCCCCCCTTGCAGGCACGGATCCAGTCCTGCTGGTGGTTGACCCCGCGCCGCAGCATTTGCGGCGGGAGTCTGTAATCGGCCCACCTGGATGCGGGGAGCAGCCAGACACCTTCGCCGCGGCCGGAGGTGGCCATGTACCCTTTGGAGCCTACAAACACGGTCCCGTTGCCGGGACCGCGATCTCCGGCCCTCTGCATTCCGCCGCGGCCGCGACCACCCGGGCCACCTGGAGCGCCCGGCATACCTCCGGGACCGCCAGGACCGCGCCCGCCGCCTTGGGGGACTGCCCTGGGAGCCTTCTGCCCGTGAACGTCCAACTGGTCGCCAACCAGTAGCATCCCGTCCCCGCCGTCGACAAAGGCACGGTTCTTGTCCGTCGCCAGGTTGCCAGCCGGGGGAAGCAACCGGTCGGTCTCCGCCATCCCTTCCGGGTTCTTGAACGCCCCGCGCATGGCTTGGTAAGCGTGGACGGTGACCGGGGGCATGTTCCCGCGGGCCGGAAACTCATACACGACTTCGTCGCTGGCGGGCCAGTTAAACGCGTTCCGCTCCACCACGTTGACGGCTTCGACGCTGATCGGGGCGGCTTGATCGAGTCTTAGCGCCAAGTGCGCCGGACCGAGGCAGTGAACCAGCCAGTCGCCCAGGGTTCCTCCGGCGGAGAAATCCAGGAAGCTGCGCCAGCCCCTCATGTCCGAGTTGTAGGGGCGCGGCGCCGCGGGGCCCAGCCACATGTCCCAATCCAGTCCCGGCGGGACAGGCTGCTCTGGTGGACCACCAGGCGGATAGTGGCGGTCGCCGGCTCCCCCGCCGGTCCAGGAATGCACCTCCCGGACCTCGCCGATTTCCCCGGACCAGAAGATCTCACAGGCTGTCTTGGTCCCTTCATGGTTGAAGCCTTGGTTGCCCATCTGGGTGGCGACCTTGTACTTCATGGCGGCATCCGCGAGCAGCCGCGCTTCCCAGACCGTGCGGGTCAGTGGTTTTTCACAGTAGACGTGCTTTCCGCGTTGCATGCACTCCAGGCTCATGTGGGTGTGCCAGTGGTCCGGAACGGCAACCATCACGGCGTCGAGGTTCCTGCCTTCGGTATCGAGCATCTTGCGGTAATCTTTGTACTTGTTCGCCTTGGGATGGATCGCCGCCATGGGCGCGAACCTGTCCTCGTTTACCTCGCACAGCGCCACGATGTTCTCGCTGGCCGCCGCGCCCGGTAGAATCTGCGGTCCCCGCATGCCGAGGCCTATTACTGCGATGTTGAGCTTTTCGTTAAATGACTTGAATCCCAGGGCTGACAACGAAGCCTGGCTGCCGAAGCCTCCCGCCGGGACGGCCCCTGCCAAAAGGGATCCATAGAAGAAATGGCGTCTGGAAAACGAGTAATCGTTCATCGAAGCCTCACGATCCAATATCCGCTATTCGGACCTATTGTATACCCAACCGCCGTGCCCGGCTCCGAGGGCACTATATATAGCCCCCGGCTCCTGGCCCCTGTCCCCGGGCCATGCCTCAGAAACTTCTCTCCACCCGCGGGGTTTAGGTTGTACTATAAGGAGTTCCGCGTCTTGGGGAAGGATAGTTACGTGAACTCTCGTGGGATCAGGCCTAATACCTGGATTTGGCTCGGTTTGGCGGTTCTGGCTCTGTCGATGCCCATGGCGCGGCCGGCGTACGCCCAGCAGACCGTGGGAGCCACGTTCGGCGATGTCATCAAGCTGCCAGGCGGGACGCCATCGGATATCGTTCTGGACGAATCGCGCCACCGGCTGTACCTCATCAACAACACCACCAGCCTAGTCTATATTTTCGACTACACAACCAACCAAGTGGTGGGCACGATGTCGGTAGGGAAGACTCCGCTGGCGGGCGCCATCTCCATGGACGGCAACTGGCTGTACGTGACGTGCAGCGGGAACTCCACGCTGAACGTGATCGACCTTACGCGGGGCCTGGTAATGCAGACCGTGGCCCTGACCTCGGCGCCTCAAGGGGTGGAGGTGGGCGCCGACGGGCGCGCGCTGATCAGCATGGTTGGGACGGGGGTGGTTTCGGGCGTTCCGCAGGGCACCCTGGCGGTGTACGACCAGACCCAGTCGGGGGGGGCGCAAGTCCAGTACGTCAACGTCCCGGCGCTTCCCACGACTCCGGCGCCGCTGCCGGCACCCACGCTCACGCGCCCCACCACCACGTTCAGCGGCAAGTTGCTGCGCACGCCGGACGGGCAGCACATCGTTGGGGTCATCACCCCCACCAGTTCCACGACGTACGTCTTCGTTTACGAAGTGGCTTCGGGCGTAGTTCTCCAAAACCGCACCATATCGGGCGCGTCTTCGGTGCTATCGATGGCGCCCGACGGCTCGCGGTTCATGGCCGGGTTCACCATGTTCGACATCAACACCCTGGCGATCATCGCGCAACAGAACAACGCCAACGCGCCCTTCTCATTCACCGGCGCAGTCAACACGTTGCAGAACGTCGGCGGCAGCATCTTCTCGCCGGACGGCTCGACGCTGTACAGCGCGTTCAACACGGCGGCCACGTCCACGCCGCCGCCGCCGTCGCAATCGTCGACGTTGCTGGTCAACGATCCGACCAATTTGGCCATCCGGCTGGGGATCAAGCTGCCGGAGAGCATTGTGGCCAAGATGGTGATGACCGCCGACGGATCGCAGGCCTGGGGGTTGTCGGATTCCGGGCTGGTGTACATGCCGCTGGGCAACCTGTACAATTACCCGATCCTGGCGCCGCAGACGACGGAAGTCTTCCTGGCGATGGACGACTGCAATCACGGAGTAGCTAGCGGCACCCTGCAGATCAATAACCAGGGCAAGGGGAAGCTGACGTTCAGCGTGGCTACCAACGTGGGCTCGGCGCTGGTCTATTCGCAGACCAGCGGCGTGGCGCCGGCCTCCATCACGTTTTCCATGGAGCCGGGGCGCTCGGGCGTGGTCCGGCAGGGGGGCACGAATATCTGGACGGGCGCTGGGACCTCCCAGGGCACACCGTTCAACGTGACGCTATCGTCGCCCCAGGCCATCAACATTCCCAATATGATCCGGGTGTACATGAACTACCGGCAGTCGGACCAGCGGGGCGTGATCTATCCGATTCCCACCGTGCCGAACAACAGTCCGGGCGGCACCACGGGCAACACGGCCGGTAACGAAGGGCTGCAAGACATCCTGCTTGACGAGGCGCGCGGACGGCTCTACATCACCAACTCGGGATACAACCGGATCGAGGTATTCGACACCCAACAGCAGGTATTCCTGAGCCCGATTCCGGTGGGACAGATGCCGCACCAGATGGCCATGGGCACCGACGGAAACACG
The DNA here is from genome assembly GCA_963768385.1 of Bryobacterales bacterium. Lineage (GTDB taxonomy): Bacteria > Acidobacteriota > Terriglobia > Bryobacterales > Bryobacteraceae > Fen-178. The sequence goes on along the minus strand of CAVYHQ010000003.1, from coordinate 897,798 downwards.
CTGTACGTGGGGAACACGGGCGGCGAGTCGATCAGTATTGTGGATCTGAACGCGGAACAGGTGACGGGCGGCGTGATCTTCCCGCCGGTCCCGCGCAGCGGCACTTCCAACGGGATCTACCCGCGATCGCTGGCGATGGGATTGATCGGCCTCGAATTCCTCATGTCCAACGGGACGCAGTGGGAGGTAATAGGGAACACGGCGCTGCCGCGGCCGGCGGATTCGGTGACGCCCGTGACGCTGTCGACATGCCCGGCGTGCGGGATGATTGCCACGCCGGATAACAATTACATCCTGACGCTCTCGGGAAACGGGACGGCCTACGTTTACGATTCGCTGGCGGACGCCTATGTGGCTTCGCGGCTGCTGATCCCGGCCCCGATCGAGGGCTATTACGGTGTGCTGGCCGCCGGTCTCGATGCCAACTACTTCCTGGTGAACGGGCTGATTCTGAATACCTCGCTGACCACCCTGGGCGGCTCGGCCTCGCCGGGCGCGACCACGGTCACGCCGACCACGCCGGGCGGCGCGCCGCCCACCGCTACGATCGTCAACACCGGCAACCGCAACGTGACGGCCGTGGCTCCGTTGAACGACCACCAGTTCCTGTGGCTCACCACTCCCGTGCGCCAGAGCATCACCACCGCGACGCGCGACGATTCGCGCACCACGCTGCAGATGATCGACCTGAATGCCGGCGCGGTGTCGCTGGTGGGGCCGGTTCCGGAGAACCCCGTGGTCAGTGTTTTCGGCACCACCAGGTTCAACACCGAACCGCGCATGATGGTGGTGGATTCGGCCGGGACGACGGCTTACGCCATTACGATTTCTGGGCTGAGTGTAATCTCTCTGGCGTCCGCCGGAGCCAACACGCAGCCCGCAATCGCCACCGGCGCAAACGCCGTCGTGAATGCCAGCAGCGCGACTGCAGCCATCACGCCCGGCTCGTTTGTCACCATCACCGGCGCGAACCTGGCCTCTACGGCCACGGCCAGCACGCTGCCGCCGCCGACCGTGCTGGGCGGTTCCTGCGTGACCTTCGGCGATATTGCGCTGCCGCTGCTTTCGACCTCCAGCAGTCAGATTCAGGCGCAGGTGCCCGTCACCATGCTGCCCGGAACGCAGGTGGTGGAGGTGCGCTCGCTGGCGACCGCGCAGGACAGCGCTCCGGTGGTCATCACGGTGAAGGCGGCGGGGAACTGAGGCGTCACTCCCAGTTCAGAACCACTTTGCCCGAATTCCCCGAAAGCATGGCCTCGAAGCCTCTCTCGAACTCCGTGTAAGGGAAGCGGTGCGTGATCACCGGTGTGATGTCCAGGCCGGATTGCAGCATGACCGTCATCTTGTACCAGGTCTCGTACATCTCGCGGCCGTAGATGCCCTTGATGGTGAGCATATTGAAGATTACGGTGTGCCAATCGATGGACATCTCTTCGGAAGGGATGCCCAGCATCGCGATCTTTGCGCCGTGGCTCATGTTGGCGATCATCTCGCGGAAGGCGGCGGGGTTGCCGGACATCTCCAGGCCTACGTCGAAGCCCTCGGTCATCCCCAGCCGTTTCTGCACATCCCGGAGAGTGGTCTCGCGCACGTTCACGGCGAGCGTTACGCCCAGCTTGCGCGCCAGGTCCAGGCGGTAGGGATTGATATCGGTGATCACGGTGTAGCGCGCGCCGGCGTGCCGCGCCACGGCCGCCGCCATGATGCCGATGGGGCCGGCGCCGGTGACCAGCACGTCCTCGCCCAGCACGGGGAAGGAGAGTGCGGTGTGGACGGCATTGCCGAAGGGGTCGAAGATGGAAGCGACATCCAGCGAGACCGATTCGTGGTGGCGCCAGATGTTGGTCATGGGCAGCGCGATGTACTCGGCGAACGCGCCCGGACGGTTCACCCCCACGCCCAGGGTGTGAGCGCACAGGTGGCGGCGGCCGGCGAGGCAGTTGCGGCACCGGCCGCAGACCACGTGCCCTTCCCCGCTGACCAGATCGCCGGGGAAAAAGTCCGCCACGTTGGACCCGGTCTCGACGATCCTGCCGACGAATTCATGGCCTATCACCATGGGCACGGGGATGGTCTCTTGGGCCCACTCGTCCCACCGGTAGATGTGCACGTCGGTGCCGCAAATGCCCGTGCGCAGCACCTTGATCAACACGTCGTTGATGCCGATTTTGGGCACGTCCACTTCCCCGAGCCAGAGGCCCGGCTCCCGCCTGCTCTTCACCAGCGCCTGCATACTTTTACGATAGCAACAAGCGGGGAAACATCTGGTTGTGTTTGCTTCCGCTGTCCGCTTGACGCCGGACTCCCGGCGGGGTAGGGTGGGGATATACCGGAAAGGGGCTGCTGATGACTATCACTATTGAAATCGGGTTGGAGTTGGAGGCGGAACTCGCTCGCCAAGCCGCCGCGCATGGTGTGGGGATTGATGCGTACGCAGCGAGTCTGCTCGGAGAAGCCGCTAAACCCAAGCCGTCCCCGCCCGCGAAGGACGTTGTCGATGCGATCGAGCGGCTGAAGGTTTTTGGAAGGACCCATGGACTCTCGCTCGGCGGCATGACGATCCGCGAATTGCGCCACGAGGCGCGTCCGTGACCGGCGTTGTCATCGATGCCTCGGTGACCTTGTCCTGGTGCTTTCCCGACGAACAAACGCCCATGTCCCTGAACGTGCTCGACCGGCTCAAGGCCGGCGAGCAAGCCCTCGTGCCGGCTTTCTGGGCGCTCGAGGTTCTGAACACGTTGCTGCTCGGCGAACGCAAGGGACGCATAACCCCGGAACAGACGAAAGCGTTTCTCGACGCCCTGCGAGTCCTGATCCCGGCCCTTGATTACGCGTCATTGGAGCAAGTCGCCGGACCCGTCCAGATCATCTGCCGCGATCATCGCCTGACGCCCTATGACGCCCTCTACGTCGAACTCGCCCAACGGTCAGGTTGTCCGCTGGCCACTCTGGATCAGTCGCAAAGAGAGGCGGCAAGAGCTCTCGGCGTCCACTGCTTGTGAGCTTGCCCCGCCCGCTTTTAACCAGCGGCTGCGTTCTTTTGCGGTAACAACAAGCGATGAGTTTCAAGACTTACCCCCTTGAGAGAGACGGCGGGGGGCAAGCGCCGCAGCCGTGGCGGGCGTTGAGGGTGCCATTGAAGAAGCCGAACGATCTTTGCCCTTCGGGCCAAAATGGGCTATGGTAAGGCGGGTGGAAGAGGAGATCTGAAGAGTGCCGGTTCTCGTTCCCAATTTGTCGATGTTGCCGCCGCCCCAGCTAAGACTGTGGCCGGAACTGGGGGCCACGCCGGAGTCGTTCACGCTTTACGGCGGCACGGCTTTGACGTTGCGCTTGGGGCATCGGACTTCGGTCGATTTCGATTTTTTCTCGAACGCGGCCTTTGACCCGGAGCGCCTGGCATCGATGCTGCCCTATCTCAAAGACGCGGAACGTGTCCAGGTAGCGCCGAATACGCTCACCTGTCGCGTGGATCGTGGGGGCGTGGTGCTAGTGTCACTCTTCGGCGGACTCGGCCTGGGGCAGGTTGCGGAGCCGGACCAGGTGAAAGGGATGGCGCTCTATGTAGCTTCCTTGCTGGATATTGCAGGCACCAAGATGGCGGTCGTGCAAAAACGCGCCGAAGCGAGAGACTATCTCGACATCGACGCGCTGCTGCAGCATGGCGTCGATCTGCCTATGGCCCTGGCCGCGGGGAGCGTCGTCTACGGACGCAGCTTCAATCCGCTCATCACGCTCAAGGCGCTCAGTTTCTTCGATGATGTCCCGACGCTCTCCGGCGAAGTGAGAGAGCGGCTCAGCGCCGCCGTCGAAGCCGCCGATGTCACCAAACTGCCCGCATTGACGGCCTACGCGCCGCGCAGGGAAAATGGTGTGAAGCCATGAAGCCGCTGCCGGCAACACCGGAATTGCTGTCCGTGGCCGAGCGTGTGGTGTGGTTCAAGACGCCGTCGGAAGCTCTGGCCGACCCAGTGCATTTCCTCGCGCATGTGATGACCTATGGAACGGTTGAAGACCTGCGCACGCTGCAAGGGGTAGTCGGCCAGCGTGAATTCAGAGAAGCACTCGAAAATGCGCCGCCGGGTATCTTCGATGCGCGCTCCTGGGCGTATTGGAATCTGAAATGCGGCCGCGTGCCGGCGCCCCCTTTGCCGGTGCGCCACGGGGTGCTCGATACCTTCAGTGCTTCGACCCCGGCGGGACGTAATCGGGGGGCAGGGCCGCGCCTTCGCCAAAAAAGAAACTGTCCATCTGCTGGATGAGGAACTCCTGGGCTTCCCTGGTGCCGAGGTTGAGCCGGTACTCGTTCATGATCATCTTCATGCGATCCACCCACATCTTCCAGGCTTCCTTGGAAACGTTGTCGTAGATCTTCTGCCCCAGCGGATGGCCGTCGAACGGCACTTCATCGAGGCCCTCCATTTCCTTCTGAAACTTCACGCAAAATACCCGGCGGGCGCCCGCCGGAACCGGCTCTTCCATAGCGTCGAATCTCCTCAGACCAGGATACTACGGGGCAAAGCCCACGCCCGTCAGCACGATGCCTAACTCGCGGCTGTCGGGCGGGGCGAAGAACGTCTGGTCAATCGCGATCTCCGCTATCGCCACCGCGCCGGCCGCGCGCACGGGCGGCGATTCTAAAGTGTATGTGCCGGGCGCCGGGTATGTCTGCGACGCCACTTCGCGGCCATCCAGCAGCAGCGTGACGCGGCGGGCGCGCGCCTGAGGCGGGATGGTGAACGTCGCGCGCAGCGGCAGGGCACCCGGGGGACTCGCAAGCGCCACCACGGCGGAGCGCGACATCCAGCGAAAGCGGTCGCCTTCGAGGGCGAAGATTCCGCCGACGATCTGGTCCGCGGCTTGGGGGGCGTTCATGGGCAGGTATGCGAGCGTGGGATGCCGCTCGGTGACTTCGCGGGCGCGCACGCGGTCGATCACCCCCGCGGAAATCCCGAATGGCCAGAAGCCCCTCGATACGGTTGAGTACCCCGAGTGCGATTCCAGGCCGATCAGCCGCAGCGGAATGCGGGGCCGGATCTCCGCCGTGCGTAGCGGAGCGAATGGCGCGGTGGGGTTCACCGAAGCGCCCAGCTCGCTCGAAACCACGATGTCGCCGGGGCGCAGGCGCTGGGTCTTCTTCAACGGCAAGGCGCCGTCCGCTTCCAGATAGAATCGCAGGCCCCATTCGCCATCGACCCAGACGCGATGGCCCGCCGCGGGGCCGCGCAACCATGCGGCAAACTGGCGGTAGCCGTCCCAATGCTGGTAGTTGACGGCGGCGAGGCCGAGGCTGAGGGCCAGTTGGGCGGCGAAACCGGCGGCCAGCCACTTGGGACGCAAGCGCGATGCCAGAAGTACTGCGGGCGCGGCCATGGGCAGCAGGTAACGCGCCGCGCCGGCGAAGAAGATAACCAAAGCTCCGGCGAAGAAGATTCCGATCCACGCCAGCAGGAAAAGCGTGTCCGGTTCGCGGGGTGCCCTCTGGGCCCGGCGCCAGGCGAGCACGAATGCCGCTGGCACGAGTGCGGGAAAGACGATGAACCAGGAGTGGATGGTTAGCGCCAAGGCATTGTCCAGCTTGGCAGGCAACGTCTGGTGGGCGGCCAGATAGCCGTTGAGTACGGCCGCGGGCAGAGTGCCGGTGGTGAGGCGCTCGAAAAGCTGCCACGCACCGACGGTCAGCGGCGGAACCAGGAGGATGAGCCAGCGCGTGCGGTCGCGGCGGTGGAAGAGCCACACATAGGCCGCGAGGATGGGGGTGAGCAGGACGGCCTGGTAGGCGGTGAGGGCGGCCAGCGCCATCGAGATGGCGGAGAGGGCGAGGGGGAAAGGCGGCGGTTGCCAACCGCCGCGCAGGATGCCATCCTGCCCCACAAACAGGGCGATGGCGGCCATCCAAAAGGCCAGGAACGGCAGGTCCGTTTCCAGCGAATTGCCGTTCACCACGAAGGCCGGCACGGCGAGGAACAACAGCGCCGCCCAGAGTGGTTGCGGTGAGAAACGGCGCGCCAGAGACCACATGGCGCAGGCGGCAATAAGCGAAAACACCATGTACGCGGCGTGAAAAGGGATCTCTTTTACATCTCCGATCACCGCGATCAAACCGGCCAGCACCCATGCATCCATTGGCGGATGCGGCTGGCCGCGCAGGTCCACTTCCTCACCCTGAAACACGTATTTGATGTTGTCCGGGTGCAGCGGATCGATGAGCGCGTGGGAAGCCTCGGTGAGATAAATATGATCGTCGCCTTGAATGGCCTGGTTGAGGAAAGGGAGCCGGATCAGCAGCACCAGCCCCAGCACCAACACCCACTGCCGGGGGGTTACGCTGGCCGCCATCGCAGCACCGGCTTGCGCGCGGCGGTGACTTCGTCCACGCGGCTGGTCCGGGTCCCGTAGGGCGCATTCTTGACCAGTTGCGGATCGGTTTCCACCTCTTTGGCAATGGAGATCATGGCCTCAATGAACTGGTCGAGCTCCAGCTTCCCCTCGGTCTCGGTAGGCTCGATCATGAGCGCGCCGTGCACGATGAGCGGAAAGCTCACGGTATAAGGATGGAAGCCATAGTCGATGAGCCGCTTGGCCAGATCGCCCGTGCGCACGCCGAGCTTGGCCTGGCGTTCATCGCTGAACACCACTTCGTGCATGTTGGGCGAAGCGTACGGCAAATCGTAGTACGGCTCGAGTTGCTTGCGGATGTAGACGGCGTTGAGCACCGCGTCCACAGTGGCGTTGCGCAGGCCGGGGCCGCCGTGCGCCAGGATGTAGGCCAGCGCGCGCACCAGCACGCCGAAGTTGCCGTAGAAAGCGCGCACGCGGCCGATGGAGCGCTTGCGCCGGTAGTCGAACACCCACCTCTTGCCGGAACGCTTCAGGCGCGGCACGGGAAGGAACGGCTCGAAGGCCTTCTTCACGGCCACCGGACCGGCGCCCGGTCCGCCGCCGCCGTGGGGCGTGGAGAAGGTCTTGTGCAGGTTGAGGTGCAGCACGTCCACGCCGAAATCGCCCGGCCGCGCGATGCCCACCAGCGCGTTCATGTTGGCGCCGTCCATGTAGAGCATGGCGCCCTTGGCGTGCAGAATCTCGGCCGCCTGCATGATGTTCTCTTCGAACACCCCGAGGGTGTTGGGATTGGTCACCATGAGCGCGGCCACATCCCGGTCGACGAGCTGCGCCAGCGCGCCCACGTCCAGCACGCCGGTGGAGCTGGAGGCGATGTTCTCGACGGCGTATCCGGCGATGGCGGCCGTGGCCGGGTTGGTGCCGTGCGCGGAATCGGGGATGAGAATCTTCTTGCGGGGATTGCCGCGTTTTTCGAGTAGGGCGCGAATCAGCAGGATGCCGGTCAACTCGCCGTGCGCGCCCGCCGCCGGCTGCAGCGTCACCGCGTCCATACCGGAGATCTCCGCCAGGGCGGCTTCCAGACGCGCCATCACTTCCATGGAGCCTTGCGCCAGGGCCTCCGGCTGGTAGGGATGCGCCCAGGCGAGGCCCTCGATGCGCGCCACCAGCTCGTTGATGCGCGGGTTGTACTTCATGGTGCAGGAGCCCAGCGGATACATGCCGTGGTCGATGGCGTAGTTCCATGTGGATAGGCGCGTGAAGTGGCGGATGGCCTCCACTTCACTGACCTCGGGGAAACCGGGGATCTCGGAGCGAACGTTTTCCGCGCCCAGCGCTTCGGCGGGGTCCGGCGATGGCACGTCCAAGTCGGGAAGCTGGTAGGCTTTCTTGCCGGGAGAGCTGCGCTCGAAGAGGAGGGCTTCGTTTTGCGAGAGGTGAGGGCGGACTTTGGTGATCATGCCAGCACCTCAGCCACGGTGTCCATATCCGCGCGGCGCGACATCTCGGTGGCGCAGAGGAGCATGGTGTCGGAAAGCTCGGGGTAGAAACGGGCCAGCGGGAGACCGCCGATGATCTTCTTTTTCAAAAGCGCTTTGTTGACTTCGTCGGGGTTACTGACGCGGATCACGAATTCGTTGAAGAAATGGCCGGTGAAGCGCGGGCTCAACCGGGCGGCCAGGTAGTGCGCCTTGGCGAGGTTCTGTTCGGCCAAGTCGCGCAGGCCCTGCTTGCCGTAGACCGTCATGAAGACCGTAGCCATGAGCGCAATCAGCGCCTGGTTGGTGCAGATGTTGGAGGTGGCCTTCTCGCGCCGGATGTGCTGCTCGCGCGTGGAAAGGGTGAGGCAGAAGGCGCGGTTGCCGCGCGAATCCGTGGTCTGGCCCACCAGGCGGCCGGGCATCTGACGGACAAACCTCTCCCGGGTGGCGATGATGCCCGCGAACGGGCCGCCGTAGCTGGGCGAGATCGCGAAGGATTGCAACTCGCCGGCCACGATGTCGGCATCCGCGGGCGGCTCCAGCAATCCCAGCGACACGGCCTCCGTAAACACCACGATCAGCAGGGCGCCGCGCCGGTGCGCGATCTCGGCCGCGGCTTTCACGTGGTCCACGATTCCGAAGAAATTCGGCGACTGCACGACGACCGCGGCGGTGAGATCGTCCATCTTGCCCTCCAGGTCTTCGAGGTCGATGGTTCCGGCCTCGGGCAGGTAGCCGAACTCCTCGACCGGCATTCCCTGGTGCCGGGCGTACGTGCGGAGCACCTCGCGGTACTCGGGGTGCACGGAACGGGCGATCAGCACGCGCTTCTTGCCCGTCGAGCGCACGGCCATCATGGCCGCTTCGGGGACGGCGGTGGAACCGTCGTACATCGAGGCGTTGGCCACGTCCATGCCGGTGAGCTGACAGATCATGGTCTGGAATTCGAAGATGGCGGTAAGCGTGCCCTGTGAGATCTCCGCTTGGTAGGGCGTGTACGAGGTGAGGAACTCGCCGCGCGAAACCACCGCATCCACCAGCACCGGGCGGAAATGGTGGTAGACACCCGCGCCCAGGAAGGACGCGTACCCGTTGGCGTTTTCGGCAGCGCGCCGGCGGAAGTAGTCCACGATTTCGTACTCGGAGATGCCCGCCGGAAGGTCCAGCGGCCGCTTCAGCCGCACGGCTTCCGGCAGATGGGAAAACAGCTCTTCGGGAGATGCCACGCCGCAGGCCTCGAGCATCTGGCGGCGTTCGGAATCGGACTTGGGAAGATAGCGCAACTATTTTTCGGCTCCTATGTAGGTTTGATAGTCGGCGGCGGACATCAGGCTGTGGATTTCGGCGGGCGCGCTCAAATGGATCTTCACCAGCCACGCCGCGCCGTGCGGGTCCTGGTTGAGCTTCTCGGGAGCCTCGGCCAGCAATGTGTTGATTTCCGTCACCTCACCGCTCAGCGGCGCGTAGATGTCGGAAACGGCCTTGACCGACTCAACGGAGCCGAGCGACTTGCCCTGCTCGACGCGCACCCCCACCTTGGGCAGGTCCACGTATACGATGTCGCCGAGCGACTGCTGCGCATGATCGGTGATGCCGATCGTGCCGGTGTCCCCTTCCATGAGGACCCATTCGTGTTCCTTCGTGTATCGGAAGTTGTCTGGATACATTTTCTATTTTGCTCGTTTGTAAAACGGAGTTTCCACCGTCACCGCATCCACCGGCTGGTTGCGGATCATGATCTGGATGGCTCTGCCCGGCTGCGCCGGTTCGGCGGGCAGATAGCAAAACCCGATGTTCTTGTTCAAAGTTGGCGAGGGCGAGCCGCTGGTGACCCAGCCCGCCGGCGAGCCTTCGAGAAGCACTTCGTAGCCATCGCGGCCGATGCCGCGCCCGCGCATCTCAAAGCCCGCGAGCCGGCGTGTGACGCCCTGTTCTCTTTGCCGCAGCAGCGCCTGGCGGCCCACGAAATCGCCCTTTTCGAACTTGACGATCCACTCGAGGCCGGCTTCGAGGGGAGAGATGGAGGCGTCGATTTCGTGCCCGTATAGGGCCATCCCGGCCTCCAGCCGCAGCGTGTTGCGCGCGCCCAGGCCGCACGGTTTGATGCCGAATTCGGCGCCGGCCCGCAGCACTTCGTTCCAGATGCGCGTGGCATCGGCGGGGGCGGCGTAAATCTCGAAGCCGTCCTCGCCGGTGTAGCCGGTGCGCGCGATGCGCGCGGGCGCGCCGCACACCTCGCCATCGGTGAACCAATAGTAGCGGATGGCGGCGAGATCCACCGGGGTCAGTTTCTGGACGGTGTCTCGCGCTCTGGGACCCTGGATGGCGAGCTGGGCGTAACGGCCGCTCGAGAAATCCACGCCCGCGTCAAAGCGGTTGAGCGAACGGATGTGCTCGAAATCCTTCTCCTGGTTGGAGGCGTTGACGCACAGGAAGTAATGATCTTCGGCGACCTTGTGGACCAGGATGTCGTCCACGAACCCGCCGTGGGGGTAGAGCAGCCCGGAGTAGCGCGCCTGGCCGGTCTTCAAGTTGAGGACGGCGTTGGTGGCGACGAAATCGGTGAGCCTGGCGGCCTCCGGCCCGTGGATTTCGATCTCGCCCATGTGGCTGACATCGAAAACCCCGACGGCGCGGCGCACGGCGCGGTGCTCGTCGATGATTCCGGTGTATTGGACGGGCATATCCCACCCGCCGAAATCCACCATTTTGGCTCCCAAGGCGCGATGAACGGAATTAAGCGGAGTGGTTTTGAGCGAGGGCGACGCGGGCATGAAAATTCAGGCTAACAGCAGGGAAAAGGGGGTGTCAAACGGGTGGCTGGTTCACTGCGCCGATACGATGATGCCGCCCTGGCTCATCTTGCCGCCGATCGACACCACAACAAAGTCCAGGCCCGGCTGCACATTGGCCGGGATTCGCACATTGAGTTGCATCACCCCCGCAACCATGCCCGGAGCTTCCCCGGCGTACGTATAGACAGCCGGCTGGCCGCCGATCATTACTTGGATCGGCAATGCCGGCGCCGGCGTCACCTGCGGCGGCGGCAAGGTCGCGCTGGTAATCGCGCCCGTGACGCCCGGCGGGTTCGTTTGCCCCTCGCCCGTCAGAAACATCTGTACAATGCTGCCCGGGGCCGCCAGGTTGCCGCCCCAGTTCAGGGTGTTGTCCTGGTTCAGGATCGCCCCTTGCCCGCCGCCCGACGCGTTCTGTGCGAACAGCCCAGGCGCCGCGGCCGCCAGGCTCAACTGGTAGGCGTCGGAAGTCTGTCCCTCGAAAGTGATCCGCACCGAGGGGTTGGCGGCGGACGCTATCTCATACGGCACCACCGCCGATACCTGCGTGCTGCTGGCGTAAATCATGGGAGCGGGGATGCCATTGAACAGCACCTGCACGCCGCCGATCGTAGTCGCCAGCTTTCCGGTCGAGGGGTCCACAGTGGCGTACGCCGCGGTAGGCGGTCCGATGACCGTGCCAAAGATGGTCACCATCTCGCCTGGAGAAACCGGCCCGCCGATGTAGCTGGCCGCGTTCACTACGGCCTTGATGGGGGGTAGCGGCACCGTCGCCGGCGCAGGCTGAGTGATGGTGACAGAGACCCCCGCGACCACGATAACGGCGCCGAGGGGCACACCGGAATTGTTGGCAACCACGGCAAAGGTAACGGAGGCGGAACCGGCCCCGGAGGATGCGCCCGAAACCGTCATCCAACCCGGCAAGCCGGAGACTGCCCAGGCACAAGAAGCGGCGGTTTGGATGCCGACGGTCAGATTACCGCCCGACGTTGGCGCCTGCAACGCGGTTGGCGAGACAGAGTAAGTGCAGGAAGGTGGTGTCAAGACACGGACGGTCCCGTCAGGGTCGGAGATGTAGACGTTGCCGGCAGAGTCCACGGCGATTACTGCGGGTAAAGACAACTCGGCGCTGGTGGCCGGGCCGCCGTCGCCGCTGTAGCCTGCCGTACCGTTTCCCGCCACGGTGACGATCACCCCGTTCGAGACCTTGCGAATCCGGTTGTTCTCCTCGTCAGCGATGTAAAGGTTGCCGGCAGAGTCCACAGCGACGTCAGAGGGATAGCCCAGTTGGGCGCTGATGGCCGGGCCGTTATCGCCGCTGAAGCCTGGCACTCCGTCTCCCGCCACGGTGGTGATCACCCCGTTCGAGACCTTGCGGATGCGGTGGTTAAAACCATCGGCGATGTAGAGGTTGCCGCCAGAGTCCACGGCTACGCCGTAGGGGATCAACTCGGCGCTGGTGGCCGGGCCGCCGTCGCCACTGGAACCAAACGTCCCGTTTCCCGCTACGGTGGTGATCACCCCGTTCGAGACTTTGCGGATGCGGAAGTTATCGGAGTCGGCGATGTAGAGGTTGCCGGCCGAGTCCACGGCCACGCTTCCGGGATAGTACAACTGGGCATTGGTGGCCGGGCCGCCGTCGCCGCTGAAGCCTTGCGTCCCGTTTCCCGCCACGGTGGTAATCGCCCCGTTGGTAACCTTGCGGATGCGGCAGTTGGCGGAGTCGGCAATGTACAGGTTGCCGGCGGAGTCTACGGCGACGCCTCCGAGCTCGTAGAACTGGGCGCTGGTGGCCGGGCCGCCGTCGCCGCTGAAGCCTTGCGTCCCGTTTCCCGCCACAGTGGTGATCACCCCGTTCGAAACCTTGCGGATGCGGTTGTTTGAGGAGTCGGCGATATAAAGGTTGGCGGCGGAGTCCACGGCGAGGCCCGCGACCGCAAATTGGGCGCTGGTGGCCGGTCCGTTGTCGCCGATGTAGGCGCCACCCCCCACTACGGTGGTGATCACCCCGTTCGAGACTTTGCGGATGCGCTGGTTAGGCTGGTCGGCGATGTACAGGTTGCCGGCTGAGTCCACGGCGACGGAAACAGGACCGTTCACCTGGGCGCTGGTGGCCGGGCCGCCATCGCCGCTGAAACCAAACCCTCCGTTTCCCGCCACGGTGGCGATCGCCCCGTTCGAGACCTTGCGGATGCGGCTGTTCGAAGTATCGGCGATGTAGAGGTTGCCGGCGGAATCGACGGCGACGCTTTGGGGATAGGCCAACTGGGCGCTAGTGGACAGGCCGCCATCGCCGCTGAAGCCGCGCGTGCCGGTGCCCGCCACGGTCGAGATCACGCCGTTGGAAACCATGCGGATGCGGTTGTTTTGCCAGTCGGCGATATACAGGTTGCCCGAGGAGTCCGCGGCGATGCCTTCGGGTTCGTTCAGCTCGGCGCTGGCAGCCGGACCGTTGTCGCCGCTGAAGCCTGACATCCCGTTGCCCGCCACGGTGGTGATCACGCCGTTCGAGACCTTGCGGATGCGTTTGTTGCCGGAGTCGACGATGTAAACGTTGCCGGCGGAGTCCACGGCGACGCCGTTGGGATAACCGCTGTTGTAAAGTTTCAACTGGGCGCTGGTGGCCGGGCCGTTGTCGCCGCTGAAGCCTTGCGTCCCGTTGCCCGCCACGGTGGTGATCACCCCATTGGCGACCTTGCGGATGCGAAGGTTGCCGTTGTTGACGATGTACAGGTTGCAGGCCGAGTCCACGGCGAGGCCTTGGGGATTGCCCAACTGGGCGCTGGTGGCTGGGCCGTTGTCGCCGCTGAAGCCGTACGTCCCGTTCCCCGCCACCGGGGTCAGGTTACCGGTTGCGGCGTCCAGTCGCATGACCGTGTTTTGAATCGCGAAAAAGACGTTGCCGACCCGATCCGCCGCAACAAATGCGGGATAGATCCCGCCCAGGGACGTTCCTGGTATGTTAGCCGGAGGCCCGCCGGCAATTGTCGATATGGTGTAGGTCTGACCCCATGCGGAGCAGCATAGGATCGTGGTGAGAAGAACAACGCTTCGAATTCGCATTATTGCACCGTCACTGTGATCCCGCTCTGGCTCATAATTCCGCCGATCGACACTTGAATCGAGAGCGCGCCCGAGGGCGCAGTGGCTGGAATCTGCACGTTGAGCTGCATCAGCCCCGCTACAAAGCCCGGTGCTTCCCCGGCGTAGGTGTAGTTGGCCGGTTGGCCGTTGATCAGCACCTGGATCGGCTGTACCGGCGCGGGCGTTACCTGCGGAGGCGGCAAGGTCGCGGTGGTGATTTTGCCCGTGACTCCCAGCGGCGTCGTCTGGCCCTCGCCCGTCATGAACACCTGCACGATGCTGCCCTTGGCGGCCGCATGGCCCGGCCCGTTCAGGCTATTGTCCTGGTTCAGAATCGAACCCGGGCCACTGCCCGCCGCGTTCTGCGCGAACAGCCCCGGGGCCGTGGCCGCCGCGCTCAACTGGTACGCATTGGAAGTCTGCCCCGCGAAGTCGATCCATACCGACGGGTTGGCAACGGATGCCATCTCATACGGCACCACCGCCGACACCTGTGTGTTGCTGGCGTAAATCATGGGAGCGGGCGTGCCATTGAACAACACCTGCACACCGCCGATGTCAGTCGCCAGCTTGCCGGTAGCCGGGTCTATGGTTGCGTAAGCCGCGGTGGCTGGTCCTAGGCCCGGGCCAAAGAGGGTGACTATCTCGCCTGGGGAAACTGGCGCGCCGACGATGTAGCTGGCCGCGTTGACCACGCCCCTAATAGGAGGCAGGGGCGCCAACGCCACGGCTGGCTGAGTGACGGTGACCGAGACGCCCGCAATCAGGACGGCGGCGGTGAGGGACGCGCCGGAGTGATTGGGAAACACCGCGAGCGCAAGGGAGGCGGAAGCGGAGCCGGAGGAAGCGCCGGAAAGCGAGATCCAACCCGGCAAGCCGGAGACTGCCCAAGGACAGAAAGGGGCGGTTTGGATGCTGACCGTCACGGTACCGCCCGAGGCTGGCGCCTGCAACGTGGTGGGCGAGACTGAGTACGTGCACTGAGATCCGCTTGGCGTGAGAACACGGATGCGGTAGTTGTCGGTGTCGGCGACATATACGTTGCCGGCGGAATCCAAAGCGACGCCATCGGGATAGGCCAACTGGGCGCTGGTAGCAGGGCCATTGTCGCCGCTGAAGCCGGGGGTCCCGGTTCCAGCGATGGTGGCGATCACCCCGTTGGCGACCTTGCGGATGCGGTTGTTACCAAAGTCGGCGATGTACAGGTTGCCGGCAGAATCCACGGCAACGCCTTCGGGACCGTTAAGCTGGGCGCTGGTGGCGGAACCGTTGTCGCCACTGAAGCCAGGCGTCCCGCTTCCCGCCACGGTGGTGATTGCCCCGTTCGAGACCTTGCGGATGCGGCCGCTATTAAACTCGGAGATGTAGAGGTTGCCGGCGGAGTCCACGGCAATGCCGCTGGGTCGAGACAATGCGGCGCTGGTGGCCGGGCCGTCGTCGCCGCCGCCGACACCTGGCGTCCCGTTGCCAGCGACGGTGGCGATCACACCGTTCGAGACCTTGCGGATGCGGAAGTTGTAGGAGTCTGCGATGTACAGGTTGCCGGCAGAGTCCACGGCGACGCCTCCGGGATAGTTCAACTGGGCACTCGCGGCCGGGCCGCCGTCGCCGCTGAAGCCCAGCGTCCCGTTTCCGGCGACGGTCGTGATCATCCCGCCCGAGACCTTGCGGATGCGGTGGTTCCCAGTGTCGGCGATGTAGAGGTTGCCGGCAGAGTCCACGGCGACACCTCCGGGATAGTTCAACTGGGCGCTAATGGCCGGGCCGTTGTCGCCGCTGTAGCCAAACATCCCGATACCCGCCACGGTCGAGATCACTCCATTCGAGACCTTGCGAATCCGGCCGGAATCGACGATGTAGAGGTTGCCCGCAGTGTCCCAGGCCACGCCGTTGGGACTGGACAACTGGGTGCTGGTGGCCGGGCCGTTGTCGCCGCTGAGACTATTTCCCACCACGGTGGTAATCACCCCGTTCGATACCTTGCGGATGCGGTTGTTATAAGGCTCGGGGATGTACAGGTTACCGGCGGAGTCCACGGCAACCCCGGTGGGGAAGTTCAGCTCCGCGCTGGTGGCCGGGCCGTTGTCGCCGCTGAAGCCTTGTGTTCCGTTTCCCGCCACGGTGGTGATCACTCCGTTCGCGACCTTGCGGATGCGGTTGTTGCCAAAGTCGGCAATGTACAGGTTGCCGGCCGAGTCCACGGCCACCCCGTCGGGAAAGTACAACTGGGCGCTGGTGGCCGGGCCGTTGTCGCCGCTGAAGCCCGGCCCCCCGCTTCCGGCCACGGTGGTGATCACCCCGTTCGAGACCTTGCGGATGAAGCCGTTACCGGTGTCGGCGATGTAGAGGTTGCCGGCGGAGTCCACGGCCACGCCTTGGGGTTTGTTGAACCGGGCGCTGGTGGCCGGTCCGTTGTCGCCGGTGCCGCCCAGCATCCCGGTTCCGGCCACGGTGGTGATCACGCCATTTGAGACCTCGCGGATGAGGTTGTCGCCAGTGTCGACGATGTACAGGTTACCGGCAGAGTCCACGGCGACGGCTTCGGCGCTCAACTGGGCGCTGGTGGCCGGGCCGTTGTCGCCGCTGGTGCCAAAGTTCCCGTTTCCGGCCACGGTGGTGATGACCCCGTGCGAAACCTTGCGGACGCGGTAGTTAGAAGTGTCGGCGATGTAGAGGTTACCGGCGGAGTCCACGGCGATGCCTGTGGGACCGTTCAACTGGGCGGTGGTGGCGGGGCCGTTGTCACCGCTGAAGCCGGTCGTTCCGTTGCCCGCCACCAGGGTCAGGACACCGGTTGTGGCGTCCAGTCGCAGGACGGTGTTTTGGTCCACGAAGAACAGGTTGCCCGCGGCATCAGCCGCCATGTATCGAGGCGCGCTGGGGCCCAGGTTGGCCGACGTTCCCGGTATGTTGACCGGCAGGGCGCCGCCGGCGAATGTCGATATGGTGTAGGTCTGACCCCATGCGGACGAGCATAAGATCGCGGTAAGGAGGGGAATGGAACGCGTTCGCATAATTGGAAGACCTCGTAATGCGGACGCAGACCTGCCAATAGCTTACCACGCGAATGGAAGCGAAGTTGAAGCAGGCGTTGCTAGTAGGGCCGCCTACCGACCCAGTTGCCGGGCGGATCGTAGTCGCAGACCCAGACCTCGCTCCGGCGCCCTCGAGCCACGGCGCATCCCACTTCCTTCGTGTCACGCCAGACGATTTGCGTGTAGTGCCCGCACACGCCGCTGCATCTGTTCGAACTGTAGTCGTAGTTTCGAGATTCCGCCGCCCACGCGTCAACAACCTGCGCGGGCGATGCGGCCGCACCGGTAATCTCGAACAAGTTCTCGCCGTAGGTGGAGTTTGGACGGTGGATGAATTGCTGGCGCGCCAGGAGAGTGTCCGCCCAGTCTTGCGAACGTGCGGCCAACCGATCGGACCACCCCAGCGGAGGCGTCCCCACGCGCGCCCGCACAGCGTTGTGGCGAGCGAGCATGTCGCGCGAAAGGGACGATGGTGTGGGAGCGGATGGCCCCTGGCCAAAGTGCCGCCATTGTGCGCTGCCGGTTCCGGCAAGAACGATCAGGAACCAGATTGCCTGCCGCATACTTCAGATAGACGCACGCGAATGGGTTTTCGTAGAAGCAGGGACCGGAGTTTCGGGGTTGCGTAGCCTGGAAGCTGTGAAATAAACCCGTCTGAGCGTAGATGCCTCCCGATGCTTTCGTGTAGCGGATAGATGTCGGCGTTTCCGTGTGCCGGGCTGCTGAGCTTTCCTCTGATTTGCGCCTGCGCGCCCGGCGCGGCGCCCTTTTTACGCGGTTTGCGGTTGCCTCAGTTTGAAGTAGCGCTGAAGGTTGTACGTCAGGCATGCCCACAGAGCTTCCGCTTGCGCTTTGACGACTCCGCGACAGCGCAACCTGACCCATTTCAATTTGTCCTTCAACCACGCGTTCGGAAACTCCGCCACCGGCGCACGCCGTTTGTATATGGCTTTCGCTCGGTCCGTCTGCATCTTGACGTGATAACGTGTGAGCGCCTCCGGCTCCATTCTCACGCTCACCGTGCGTCCGTGCTTTTGCATGGCGTTCTGCGGCGTGCACAGCCCCCGCTTCGGGCACCGCTGGCAATCGTTTCTGTCCGCAGCGTAAACATGGACCTGCAGGTCGCCGGGCCGTTGTTGTGTGTGCCGCAACGCTAACCGCCGACCCTCCGGGCAGACCATTTGGTCCCGTCGTTCGTGGTACTGAAACGCGCCCGGATGGTAGGCCGCATCGATGCCGTGCCCCATCCGTGGTTCTCGGATTTCATTCCAACTGCCGTAATAGTCCACCCCGCGTTCGGCGGAGCCCACGACAGCTTCCCGCGTGGTGTAGTCGCCGTCGGCCACGGCCTCCCGCGGAAACGCGCCCAGCCGTTCTTGAACCCGGTCGAGCGCCGGTAGGAGGTGGAGCGAGTCCGAGGGCTGCTTGCTGACCTCCACGTCCACGATCAGCTTGTGCTCCGCATCCGTGGCCAGTTGTACGTTGTAGGCCGGCGCCAGACCATGATCGGAAGTCCGCATGAACTGCGCGTCCGGGTCGGTGGTTGACGCCTGGCACGGCTTTTCCCGCTCCCACTTTTTCTCCGCCTGTAGCCGCTCGACCTCGGCGCTGGCCGCCTCCAGCCGCTCCAGACGTTCGCGCGCCGCGCGCCGCCGCGCCGACGCCTGCCTCGTCCGTTTCTCCTGCTCGGCCTCTTCCTTCTGCAACCTCTCCACGTGCTCGCGCGCCAACTTCAGATGCTCGCGGATCTTGTTCGCCCGCGAAAACGTCTTCTTGTTCACGCAGGCCCGCACTTTGGTCCCATCTACCGTCACGCGCTCCAACGTGATGAGCTTCTCCATCGCCAGCAGGCCCAGCACCTGCACGAACAGGTCCTGCAATGCCGCGCCGTATTCCACGCGGAAATCCGAGAGCGTATGGTGATTGACCACCTTCAGCCCCGTCAGCCACCGCAGTGCCGGTTCATACGCACATTGCCGCTCGATCTCTCGCGCCGAGGAGATCCCCCGCGAGTAGGCGTAGATCCACATCGCGATCAGCAGACGCGGCTCCCAGACGTTGCGCCCGGCGTGCCCTTCCACCGACTTCACGTCCCCCATAAACCGGCTCAGATCCAAACGGCCCAGGATTGCCCAGATGCTGCGGGCCGGATGGTCTTCCGGGATGAGTTGCTCGATATCGAGAGGTTCGAGCACAACCTGCTTGCGGTTGATCGGCTCGAAGCGGGGTTGTTCGTTGTATCCCACGCATCCAGTCTACGCACGCCAAAACATTTTGCAAGAGAAATGTTCGATTATTTCACAGCTTCCTGTCACCGAATTAGAATCATTCGATGGGATACGGACCCGGATTGGCGACTCGCAAATCGCGCTCGCCAGCGTCGAAGGCGCGCACCTGGTACGAGACGGCACGCACGGGGTCCACCAAGACGGTCTGATAGGAGGCTTCCTGGCCTGCGCGGACAAGGTCATCCGCCACCTGCGTCTTCTGGCTGGTGACCACTTCGCGCTCGGGCGAGAGGAAGTCGAAAACCATCACCAGTCCGCGGGCCGGCTTCTCGCCGGTGAAACGCACGCGCCCGTCGAGCGTGACCTTTCCTTCGACGCGACGCGCCCTGGTTTCAACCACTTCGACGTCCGCCGGCTTCTTCTTCCTTTGGCCCGGGGCCGAGACGCACAGGGCCAGGATGACCGCTGCCAGAAGAAAGAACCTCACAGGCGTCAGTTTAGCAGAGCAGCGCCATCGTCAAACCGGTCCCCGAAACTGAAAGATTCCGGTCCGCTGCAAAAAACAATTTACAGTTCGAATGTTTTTTGATATGCTAGAGTCGCTCTGGCACTTGAATAACCGCGCGAGAAGTATGGACACAGCCGCACAAGGTATTCTGACTCGCGATGAAATGGAAAGCAGGCGTCTGCTGGCCGCAGAGGACCTGCAAAGGGGGGTCCCGCAGTCCCGTGTGGCCCGGAAGTTCGGGGTGAGCCGCACCACGGCGTCCCGCTGGAACCGCGCGTTGAACGGGAGGGGACTCGAGGCTTTGCGCAAGCGGCGCGCGCCGGGCCGTCCCAACCGCCTCAATCCGGAACAACTCAGGGGCGTGGCCGAGATCTACGGGACCGGTGCGCGGGCCGCGGGCTTCGATACGGACCGCTGGACCACCGCGCGTTTCGCCGAGGCGATTTTCGCGCGCTACGGGGTGCGCTACGATCCCGATCACGTAGGCCGCATCATGCACCGGCTCGGTTTACGGGAGCGCGCCCGGCCGCGCCGGCAGGCGCCCGAGGTGCTCTACGCCTCGCGGTACTCGCCGAACGTGCTTCTGGGCCGGCCGGAAGCCTCTCCTACGGTGGCATAAGCGTCCGCCATATCCAGGATCGGCGGCATCAGGTCACTATCCGTGTGCGTGGTTCACGATCGGGAGATCCTGCGTGCGCGCAGAAAAGACGAAATGCCGTACCACGCCATTAAGAAAGTGCAGAAGCCGGCCCCGGCCAAGCCCATCAATTCGCCCGTTCCACCGCCGGGCCCGGCTTTCATATATCCCCTGGCGTAGCGCACCGCTCCGGCGCCGAAGAACACCGCTAAGGACAAGAAAAGAAGGCCAATTACCTGATTCCAGAGGGCCCGGGCGGGTTTCAGAATGGCGGGGACGATATGTTTGACGAACTCGCGTCCGTAGCGGACTCCCTGGCGGACGGTGAGACGTTTCCACACCTCCTCCATCGTAACAAACCGGCCATGGCGGAGGTTTTTCTATGGAAGATGGCCCGTGAATTGCCGATAGAGGTATTGGGTCCGCTTGTGCTGAGGAGCGGCGTCCACTACAATTGGAGTGGATGCAGGCCCATGGGTGGAACGCCGGTCGCGTCCGGCGCATCCACTAAAAGGGGAGTAACTCTGTGGAAGAGCCATTGAAGCACCTCATGCAGGAATTGGGAAACGCGATCAACGATTCCCTTTCCGAGTCCGACCGGATCGCGGAGGCGATCGGCGGCATCAAGAGAGCCGGTTACGACGTCTTCCTGGTTTTGGAGGCGACCATCGGCTTCAACCGGAGGGACGAGGGCAGCTCAGACGAGGAACCGGAGATCGAGGCCGAAGAGCCGAGACGGGGTTTCGAAACCACCGGAAAGATCAAGTTCACCACGCAGGACCACCGCTTTTTGCGCGCACTCAAGATTGCGGTGGACGACGAGAACCGCTGATCGCGCGAGGCGGATCAGCCCGGTATTTCCCGATCGATCAGCGAAGCACTTCCCGATAGACGTCCCAGGTTTCGCGGGCCGCCTTCTCCCAAGTGAAGAGGCGCGCCCGTGCCATGCCGCGCCAAGCCAAGTCTCGCCTTAAATCCTCTTTCCCAGCCAACTGGCGCAGTGCCATGCCGAGGGCCTCGGTGTCCCCGGGATCGACCAGGACGGCAGCGTCACCCGCCACTTCGGGGAGCGCCGAGCGGGCGGATGTGACCACCGGAGTTCCCGCCGCCATGGCTTCCAGCACGGGCATTCCGAAGCCCTCGTCGAGCGATGGGAACGCAAAAATCATGGCCCGGCAGTACCACCGGGCGAGATCGTCGTGCGAGACGTAGCCCAGAATCGATATACGGTCGCGGGCGGGGCTTTGCTCGATGCGCGCGAGGATGTCCGCCGAGCCGTATCCGCAGGAGCCGACCAGCACCAATCGCCAGTCGGGTTCGACAGTTTCGAACGCCTCCACCAGCCGCGCGATGTTCTTGCGCCGCTGGATCACGCCCACATTCAAGACGACCTTTTCGCGGGGGATGGGGACGTAGGGAAGGTCGCGGACACCGTGGTGGACCACTCGGACTTTCTCAGCGTCCACGCCGAGCAAAGAGACCACCATGCTCTTGGTGAACGCGGAAACCGCGATGATAGCGGCCGAGCGCTGGGCGGCGTCGCGGGCCTGGGCGGCGAAACGCGCGCGGAATTCCTCGGTCGAGTACTCACCGGTGAGAACGAACAGATCATGGAATGTGGTGACGGCGCGCCGCAAGGGGATTCGCGGCAGGCGCTGATTCAGGCCATGGAAGAGATCGGCGGCACGCGGACCGAGCGGCTCGGCGAGCAGGCGCCGCCGGGCATTAGCGGGGAGCGGAGCGCCCCAGGAGCGCCAGTAGGGGCGCGGCCGGTAGCAGAAATCGAAGCGCGCTTCCGGATGCGCGGCGGCCAGGCCGAGCAGCATCTCGCGCGAATACAGTCCCACACCGGAGAGTTCATCTCCGACACTGTAGGTGGCATCCAAAGCAATTCTGGGCGATTCGCCCAAGAAATCGGGCATAAATCCTTTGTTTCCAATGGCGGTATGGCCGAACCGCTACAGTCCGTATTCTTTCACTTTTCGGTACAGAGTGGTACGGCCGATCCCCAGGAGGCGGGCGGCCTTGGCGCGCTCTCCACGGGTGGCAGTGAGCGCGTTGGCGATAGCCTGCTTTTCGCTTTCGGGGATGGAGATGACGGGCGATTTGGGCGCAACGGCGAAGTGGGGCATGCCAACCTCTCCATCCGGGTCTGCCAGGGCGCCGGACAGAGTCTGCAGCCCGGAGGACGCACGCTGGTATTGCAAGGCTGAGGGGAGGTCGGCCATTTGCAACGCGCCTTCGGAGTGCAGGGCGGACATGCGGTCCAGGCAGTGCTGTAGTTCGCGGACATTGCCGGGCCAGTCGTAGGAGAGGAGCGCCACCCGAAGCTCTTCGCCCAGACCGAACACGGGCAACCCCGAGGCATGCCCGGCGTCGAGGAAGTGTTCGATAAGCAGCGGGATGTCCTGCTTGTGTTCGCGCAAGGGCGGCAAGTGAACCACGACCACGTTGAGGCGATAGAAGAGGTCCTGGCGAAAGCGGCCGGCGGCGACCTCCGCCTGGAGGTCGCGATGGGTGGCGGCCATGATGCGGAGATCGACCTTGCGCCAGTGCAAAGCGCCAACGGCGCGGAACTCGCCCTCCTGGATGAGGCGAAGCAACTTGACCTGCATTTCGAGCGGGAGATCGCCGATTTCGTCGAAGAAGGCGGTGCCGCCGTCGGCCAGCTCGACCAGTCCCTTCTTGTTCTCGACGGCGCCGCTGAAAGCGCCCTTCACGTGGCCGAACAACTCGCTTTCCATGAGCGTGCCGACCAGTGATCCGCAGTCGATGGGGACGAACTGGCCGCGCGGGTTGGCATTGTATACGGCCCGCGCCACCACCTCTTTGCCAGTGCCGCTCTCTCCCAGCAGCAGTAGTGGAAGCCGGTTGCGCGAAACCTTCGTAATGAGCCGCCGGATGGCGGCGATCTGGGGCGACTGGCCTACCAGACCGTGGGCGCAGCCGGTCGCGGGCCGATTCATGGGTCGCCTCGACTACACAATATCAACTCGTACGACGAAGGCGGCGGATTTCTCACCTAATTCTTTACGAATCCGTTGAGCCAGGGCGTTGGCGCCGTCCTCGGTGGCCTCGGAGCCGACCAGCACGCGCCACAAATCGGGGCTATCCGCGCGCTGGACCAGGCGCGCCGAGCCATGGCGGGATTGCATTTCGGCGCGCAGGCGCTCGGCGTTGGCGCGATTGCGGAACGCGCCCACCTGAACCGCGAAGACGCCGGGCGGGACGTTTTCGGGCATGCGCATCACCTCGAGGCGAACGCGGGCCGTACCCGGACCGAGCATGTCGATGGCGCGCGCGGCAGCGTGGGAGAGATCGATTATACGGCCCTCGACAAAGGGGCCGCGGTCGGTGATGCGAACTTCCACGGTTTTACCGTTGCCGAGGTTGACCACCCGGAGCCACGTGTCGAAGGGGAAAATGCGGTGGGCGGCCGTCAGCTTCTCCATGTCGTAGATCTCGCCATTGGCGGCCAGCCGGCCGTGGTAGGGGTGTCCGTACCAACTGGCCACGCCGGTCTCGGTGTACCCTGGTTTAGGCGCGGCCGACGGCGCGGGCGCCGGCGGTGGCTCCGGCGGTGGTGGAATGCGCCGGGCGTTCTTCTTGTGCGCGCAGCCAGCGAGCAGGACGGCCGCCAGCGCGATCGCCACCAAGGATCGTAGGTACATGTTTACCGGGGACTTAAGTCATCTTATCGTAAAGGAGGCGGCTACGGCCGCCGATATAACAAGTATGCAGGATCGGCGCTCGGAAGTTCGCATGCTGTGCGCAGACATGGTGGAGGTCTGCTGGAAGGATCAGGCGGGCAAGGCGCACAAGGCGACCGGCCTTCTGGAGGATATTTCCGCATCCGGCGCCTGCCTGCAATTGGAAACGGCCGTGCCGCTGGAGACGGAAATCCACTGGAAATCTCCCCAGCAAGTATTTACCGGACGTGTGCGGTATTGCGTTTACCAGGAAATCGGATACTTTGTCGGGGTGGAATTCGAACCGGAATCGAGATGGTCGAAGGAAACGTATCAGCCGCAACACCTGCTGGACTTGCAGCGGCTGATGAAGCGCGGAAAGAAGTAAGCCGCATCGGAGCCGGGCCCAGAGGGCACCCCGTTAGAGAGCGATGGGCGCACTTCACACCCAGAACTTCAGGTATGGCTTATTCTCGATCAAGCGCAAGAGGTACAGCCCTACTTCGCGCGCATGATAATCGCCCCACATGGAAGACTCCGCCGCGGGCACGCGTCCGCCTTCGGGAACGGCGTCCCACCCGTTCGGCCGGTGATAAACCGAGTGCAGAATGAGACCCTGGTGCTGGTCGCCGGTGCTCAGATAGGGCTCGTCAAAAAGCGTGTTGCAGACCGCCAGGCCGGCTTGCCAGTAGCGGTGATCGTGGAGGCGGTGGCCTAGCCGCAGCAGCCCCTGTGCGGCAATCGCGGCCGCCGAACTGTCCACCGGCTCGTGCGAATTGAACGGGTCCGCCGCCTTCGCGCGCCAGTCGCCCAAGTGCTCGAGGCCAGGTGCGCCCGTGTCCCAATAAGGAATGCCATCGGCCGGAGTGTTCTCGAGGTAGAAATCGCAGGTGGCGCGGGCGGCCTTTTCGAACACTTCCAGAACCGCATGCTGGCCGGGCAGTGTGTCCAGAAACTCCAGTTGCTCGGCGAAACCGCACATGGCCCAGGCCAGGCCGCGCGTCCAGGTGCTGAAGGGGGAGTAGCCCTGCTGCGAATTGGGGCAGCGGTAACTGCCGTCATTGACGTTGAAGATGCTCTCGTGCGCCACCCGGCCGCGGACGTCATAGGCGTCGCGGCCTTCGCCGTAATAGACCGAGTACCGGGCGGTGGCGCGCGCGTGCTGGATCAGCCGGTCGAGCAGCGAAATCCGGCGATCGCCCTCGCCCATCAGGGCGTGGCCCAGCAGGTGGCCGACCGCCAGCGCGCGCAGCGTGCGCATGGTATCGACGAACAGCGAGTGCGGCCCGTTGAACGAGTAGATGTAGCCGGCGCCATCGGCAGTGCGCGACCAGCGGGCGGCCTGCACGGCGCCGGAACATTCGAGGGCCAGCTCGTAATAACGGCGTTCCCAGGGGTTCTCGGGGATGCGCCCCTCGGCCATCAGGCGGAGCAGGTTTCCGTAGGTGCTGACATTGTTGAAGCCGTGATCGTGAACGCCCGTGTGGGTGAGGTGCGGCGCCATGAGCGCGACGGTTCGATCACGGCCGATTTCGAGGAACTCGCGCTCGCCGGTGGCGTCAAACTGGAGAATGGCCGAGCCGAACTGAAAGCCCTGCGTCCACTCGGTCCAGCCGCGGCTGGTGTACTGCCCGCGAACGGTGAAGACCGGCGCGCCCCGGGACGGCGCCCAGGACTTCTCAATGGAGCGGATCTTGGCGGCGGAAAGCTCGAACAGCCGGCGCAGCTTGGGCGCCAGCGCCGCCGGCGTGAGGTCGGATTGGAGTTGGATCATTCATAGCAATCTTAACCTCTGTTGACGAGCATATCTGTGATAGACTGGCCTGAACTATGACGAAGAGAATCCTCCTGGCTGGAATTCTGGGCGGGCTTGCCCTGTTTGTGTGGGAGTCGGTGGCGCACATGCTTACGCCGCTGGGCGACGCGGGAATTCAAGGTCTCAGCAATGAGCAGCCGGTGTTGGCCGCTCTCAAAGAGAACATCAAGGCGCCGGGCTTCTACTTCTTCCCGGCGCCGCAGATCAAGCCCGGCATGACCAAAGAACAGCAACACCAGGCCATGCAAGTGGCCATGGATAAGTGGCAAACGGGGCCCGCCGGCATCCTGATTTTCCATCCCGACGGCGCGGACTCGCTCTCCGCGCGGCAACTGCTGGCGGAGTTCGGCTTCGACGTTGTGGTCATGCTGCTGGCGGCGGTTCTTCTGGCGCAGGCAACGGGTTTGAAGAGCTACGGCGCCCGGCTGGGCTTCGTCACGCTGATGGGACTCATCCCGACGCTGCGCTCGGAGCTTCCCTACTGGAACTGGTACGGTTTCCCAGGCGTGTACACGGCGGCGCAGTTTACCGTCCACCTGGTGGGCTTCCTGATTGGAGGCTTGGTACTGGCCCGGTTCATTCGACCCGTTCCAGAATAACGGCGGTGGCGTCGAAATCGCCGCGGAGATTCACGTTCAGGCCCGCTCTCATGAGGTAGGCGCCGCTCAGTTGAGGTGGCGCGCCCACCAATTTCCGGTCAATCGACTCGACGCGGTAGACCGCGCGCTCGTCCAGCCCCCGCAGGCCGATCGCGGGCGCCGCGGTGCTGTATTGCTGCGAGTGCCGGAAGGCGAACAGCACGGCCTGCTTGCCGTCGGACGAGACATATTGGTTGGCGGTGACATCGCTGGTCCGCGGCGACAGCAGGCGATACAAGCTGCCGGTCTGGACCGTCGCCCGGATGCGCTTGTAAATCGCGATCAGCGTGGCCGCCATCTCGGAGTCCTGCTGCGTCCAGTGGTTCAGGTTGGCCCCGATCCCCAGCGCGCCCTGCATGGCCACCAGGAACCGGAACGCCAGCGGGGTGCTTCGGCCATTCATGTTGGGAACGTCGGTCACCCACGCAGACATGATTTTGGGAGCATAGGCCTCGGTGAATCCCTCCTGAATGCGCAGACGGTCGAAGGCTTCGGTGTTGTCGGAGGTCCAGACCTCCTCGACGCGCTGCAGAATCCCCAGGTCCACGCGCCCGCCGCCGCCCGAGCACGATTCGATTTCGAGCTGGGGATGCCGCGCGCGCAGGCGGTCGATGATTTCGTACAGGTTGCGGACGTAGTCCACCCACAGCTTTCTCTGATCCGCCGGCGCCGCCTCCGGCCAGCCCGGTTCGGAGAAGGTCCGGTTCATGTCCCACTTGAAGTAGCGTATGTGGTTGTCGCTGGCGAGCTTATCCAGCACCATGAACAGGTGCTCTTTGACGTTGTTGCGCGCCAGGTTCAGAACCATCTGGTTGCGCAGCTCGCTGCGCGGCCGGCCCGGAAAGTTCATGACCCAATCGGGATGCTGGCGATACAGGTCGCTATCGGCATTGACCATTTCCGGCTCGACCCATAGCCCGAAGTCCATGCCGAGGCCGTTGACGTGGTCGATGAGGCCCTTCAAGCCCTGCGGAAACTTCTTCGGGTTCACGACCCAGTCGCCCAAGCCGGCGTGATCGTCGTTGCGCGCGCCGAACCAGCCGTCATCCATCACAAACAGCTCGACCCCCAGCTTAGCCGCCTTGTCCGCCAGCTCCTTCTGGCCGGCTTCGTTGACGTTGAAGGTGGTGGCCTCCCACGAGTTGTAGAGCACCGGACGCAGGCGCGAAGCGGCGCCGCCGGGCAGAATCTGCTCCCGTTCGAAGCGGTGCAGCGTGCGCGAGGCGCCGCCGAAGCCGCTCTCGGAGTAGCCGGCATAGAACGCAGGCGTCTCCAGGGTCTCGCCGGACTTCAGCGGGTACGAGAAGTCGAAGGTATTGAACCCGCCCGTCACGCGCACTTGCCGGTAGGGCGTCTGCTCGACCGTGATGCGCCAGTTCCCGCTCCACCCCAGAGCGCCAAACCATACGCGCCCGTTCTCCTCGGTGGCGTCGCCGGCGTCTATGGCGAACCACGGGTTGATATTGTGGCCGGTGTGTCCCAGGCGGCTCTCCAGCACCTTCATTCCCTCGTGAACCGGCTCGCGGTTGAGCTGGGTTTCGGCGGCCCACCGGCCGGTGAGATAACTGAGCTGGTACCCGTCTCCTGGCGGCAGGTACCAGGTGGCCGATTGCGCGCTCTCCACCGCCAGGGGCCGCGCGGTCCCGTTGCGGATGGCGGCATGGCGCCGCAGGATGCCATGTTCCGGATAGACGCGGTAGTGGAGCGTCACTTCGATGGGGTCGCGGATGTCGCGCAGCGCGATGTCGAGATCGTTCTGCTGGATACGGTAGGAGACGTAGCGCAGAACCAGGTCGCGATTGCCGTCCTGGCGGGTGATTTTGAGGGCCGGCTCGTAGTAGCGAGGCCCGCCCCAGCCGGGGAACTCCTCGTTCTCGAGCATCTGGCGGGGATCGAAGGAGGAGATGTCGCGGCGCGGGGCGCCCTCAGGGCCCGGGGAGGCCAGATCGTCGATACGCCACAGCGGCGCGCCCCAATACAGATGGCGCAGCGACCCCTCCGCGCCAATTCCCATGGCGTAGGAGCTCTGGCGCGTGGTCAGCAGCCAGACCTTGCGGGCTTCCGAATACTGAATCGCCTGGGCCGAAAGGGAGGCGGCCGCGAGCAGGGGAATACAGAAGAAAACGACTGGGCGTCTCATGATCGACCCCCAGTATAGCTTGGGGCAAGCGAGGCGCCTGGCGATTTTGCGCGGCGACCTAAAGGAAACGGCTCTCTTGTCCGATGTGTTAATCGTGTCAGAACAGCAGGATATCATTCGAGAATTTCTCATCGAGAGCAATGAGAACCTGAATCGCCTCGATCAGGACATGGTCGAGCTCGAGCAGCGCCCGGGCGACAAAGAGTTGCTCGGCAGCGTATTTCGCACCATCCACACCATCAAGGGCACCTGCGGGTTCCTGGGCTTCAAGGTGCTGGAGCGGATTACCCATCACGCGGAGAGCCTGCTAAGCCAGTTGCGGGCTGGGGAACGGCAGTTATCGAACCTGCTGGTGGAGCTGATCCTGGAAACCGTGGACGCCGCGCGCAAGATTCTGGTGGCCATTGAAGCCACGGAGGCGGAGGGAGCGGAGGAGTACCCGGACCTGGTCCGGCGCCTGGAATCCGCCTGTGCCGGGACTGCGCCCGCGGCCGTCGCCGCCGAGGAGCCGCGGACGGATGCGGCCGCCGAGGCGCCAGGGCCGGCGGACCCCTCGCGACTGGAAACGGAGAAGACGAGCGCGGCCGCCGATTCGGCCATCCGTGTGGATGTGGGGCTGCTGGACAAGTTGATGAATCTGGTGGGCGAGCTGGTGCTGGCGCGCAACCAGGTCCTGCAATTCAACACGCAAAAAGAGGATGGCGCGCTGAACGCCACCTCGCAGCGTCTGAACCTGATCACCAGTGAATTGCAGGCCAACGTCATGAAGACGCGCATGCAGCCGATCGGGGTAGTGTGGAACAAACTGCCCCGCCTGGTGCGCGATACGGCCCACGCCTGCGCCAAGCAGGTGCGTCTCGAACTGGACGGTTCCGACACCGAACTGGACAAGACCATCATTGAAGCCATCAAGGACCCGCTCACCCACCTGGTTCGCAACTGCTGCGACCACGGCGTGGAGCGGCCCGAGGAACGCGTGCGCCGCGGCAAGCCGGCGGAGGGCGTGGTGAGCCTGCGCGCCTACCACGAAGGCGGGCAGGTGAACATCGAGATCTCCGACGACGGGGCTGGTATCGATGTCGAAACCATGAAGCAGAAAGCCATCGAGAAGAACGTGTGTTCCGCCGAACAAGCCGGGCGCATGACCGATCGCGAGGCTTTGAACCTCATCTTTCTTCCGGGCTTCACCACCGCGCAGAATGTGACCAATGTCTCCGGGCGCGGCGTGGGCATGGACGTGGTCAAGTCCAATATCGAGAAGATCGGCGGCCTGGTGGATGTCGTCAGCCGGGTGGGCGCAGGCACCACCGTAAAGCTCAAAATCCCCCTCACTCTCGCCATTATCCCCGGACTGGTGGTGACCAGCAGCACCGAGCGTTTCATCATTCCGCAGGTCAGCCTGCTGGAACTGATCCGGCTGGATGGCGGCTCGAGCGGCAAAATCGAACACGTGCACGGCACGCCGGTTTATCGCCGGCGGGGCAGCCTGCTTCCGATCGCCTACCTGAACACCGTCCTGGGGCTCAAACCGCCAGCGGCCTGCGAGGCCGTCAACATCGTGGTGCTTCAGGCCGAGGATCGCCAGTTCGGGCTGGTGGTGGACGGCATCAACGACACGCAGGAAATTGTTGTCAAACCGCTCGGCAAACAGTTAAAGGGGCTGACCATCTACGCCGGCGCCACCATCATGGGCGACGGGCGCGTGGCTCTGATCCTGGACGCGCTGTGCATCGGGCAGCGCTCCGGCGTGCTGGCCGAGCGTCGCGATGAGGAGCACGCCGAATCGCAGAAGAAGACGCAATCGGCGGCCGATGAGCAGCGGCTGTTGCTGTTCCGCGCGGGGTCTTTCGAACGGCTCGCCGTGCCACTGTCGCTGGTTTCACGGCTGGAGGAGTTTCCGCAATCGGTCATCGAGCGCGCGGGCGGCAGCCAGGTGGTCCAATACCGGGGCAGCCTGTTGGCTTTGCTCTCTCTGGCCAGCGTCCTGGACCCGG
This sequence comes from Bryobacterales bacterium, assembly GCA_963768385.1. GTDB lineage: Bacteria > Acidobacteriota > Terriglobia > Bryobacterales > Bryobacteraceae > Fen-178. Next base: position 867,411 of record CAVYHQ010000003.1, on the reverse strand, counting down.
ATGCTCCGGACCAAGCCATCGGTTGCGACCCGGCCCAGGTCATCGTCTTCCAGGATGGCGAGCGAAGCCTGGGCATCGTCGTAGATCAGATCCTCGACATCGTCGAGGACGTGGTCACCATCCGGCGCCAAAGCGCCCGGAAGGGGTTGTTGGGTTCGGCGGTGGTGGGCAAACGGGTGGCCGACGTCCTGGATCTCCAGGCGGTCCTCGGAGCGGCCGCTGGCGACTGGTTCGGCCAGGCTTCCGGCGGCAAGTCGGGGAGGACCGTTTTGCTGGCGGAGCCGGCGGCCTTCGTACGTGGCCTGCTGCGCAACGAACTGCAAATGGCCGGCTACCAGGTAGTGGAGGCCGCTGACACGCCACAGGCAGTCAGCCAACTGGAGCACGGCGCCATCGACCTGGTTCTGGTGGCCGTCGACTTGCCTCCGGCGGGCAGCCATGGGGTGCTCGAAGCCGTCCGCCGGCGGCCGGGTTCGGCCAGGATCCCGGTGGTCGCGCTGGCTTCCGGCCCCGCCCAGGCGCAGGACCACCCGGCCGGCGCCGAGGACTTCGACGATTACCAGAGCAAGTTCGACCGCGACGCTATGCTGCGGTCCATCGAGCGGTTGGCCGCCGCGCTGGAGCCGGAGCAAGCGGTTCTCGCGGAGACCGGCAAGGAGCGATAAGTGACCACCCTAACCCCGAATTCCAGGAAAGAACAGGATTGGCAGAAGGCCGACGCCCAGTATTCCACCTTTTTTGTGGGGGAGCTGTTCTTCGGCATCGATGTGCTGAGCGTGCAGGAGGTGCTGCGTTTTCAGGAAATGACCTGCGTGCCGCTGGCGCCGGAAGTGATCGAAGGGCTGATCAACCTGAGGGGCCAGATCGTCACGGCGATCGATATGCGGCGGAGGCTGGGTTTGCCCCCGCGCTCCACGGACGTCCACCCCATGAACATGGTGGTGCGCACCGAGGAGAGCGCGGTCAGCCTGCTGGTGGATGAGATCGGGGACGTGCTGGAAGTGGAAGGCTCCGCTTTCGAAGCGCCCCCCGACAACCTGGCGCCGGAAGCCCGGGAACTGATCCGCGGAGTGTACAAGCTGAAAGATCGTTTGCTGCTGGTGCTGAACACCGAGAGGACGGTGGATCTGGCCTCCGGGAGGGCCGCCTGATGCGGCGACCCGATCGAGGGAGGTTCTGAAGTTGGCCTTCACGTTCTTCTTCCGGGACCTACAGGTGCTGGAACGGGTGGTGGAACACATCCTCCCCGCCCTGGCGGGCCGCAGCCATCCCCGCATTTGGGACGCGGGCGCGGCCATGGGGCAGGAGCCGTACACGCTGGCCATCGTGTTTGCCGAGCGGATGGGACACTTCGCATTCAACAATCTCCGCATCGATGCGACCGACGTGGAAAGCACGGGCCAGTTCGCCCAAATAATCGAGGCCGGCGTCTACCCCAAGGACGAGTTGTCGCGGTTGCCCGAGGGCATCCTGGAGAAGTACTTCGAACCCGACGGCAAACCCGACTGTTTTCGCGTGATCGACATCATCCGGCAGCGCGTAACCTTTCAGCGGCACGATCTTCTGTCGTTCAAGGAAATCGGTAACGGATACTCGCTGGTCCTGTGCAAGAACGTGCTGCTCCACTTCTTGCCGCAGGAGAGGATCGAAGTGCTCAGAATGTTCCACCGGGCGCTGGCGCCCGGCGGCTTGTTCGCCACCGAGCAGACGCAGGACATGCCGCCGGAACTCGCTCCACTGTTCCAGCGGCTGATTGCCGACGGACAGTTGTTCCGCAAAGTGGGGGGCGGCGAATGCGGATCTTGATGCTGGAGCACAGCGGTCTGATCTATACTTCCGAGGCTTACCTGGTGCTGGGCCGCGCGAGCCGGGTGGAGGACGTCAACACGCTCGTGGACGTGGGCCAGGATCCAGCCATCCTGGCGAGCATCGAGCGGGCACCCACCGGGGTCGGCAAGTGGCCCGTGGAACAGGTCGTGCTGACGCACAACCATTCCGATCACTGCGCGCTGCTGCCGCGGGTCCGCGAGGCCTTCCACCCCAAGGTGTTCGCATTTTCACCGAACGTCGAGGGCGTCGATTGCATGCTGCGCGATGGAGACACCATCAAGATGGGCGACCAGCATTTCGAGGTCATTCACACGCCGGGTCACAGCAGCGACTCGATCTGCCTCTACAACCAGGCGGAGGGCGTGCTCTTCGCTGGCGATACCCCCCTGCTGATCAGGTCGTCAGCGGAAACTCATGAGGCTGGATTTCTGGCGGCGTTGGCGAAGCTGTGCGCCCGCGATGTCCGGCGGATCTATTTTGGGCACGGCGCTCCGCTGACGGAGTACTGCAACGAGAAACTGCGTGAATCGCTGAAGATGGCTGGTGGGAAGCCGCCGGCGGCGAGAGCGCAAGGGCAAATCAAGAATCAGGCGCCGGTGACGGCGTAATAACACAACAGGAATATAAAGGAGCAAAGACGATGGCAAGACAAGTAAGCGACGGCCGGCGAGGTCGTCCCGACCGAAACGCGTCCACCGGCGCCGCAGTTCTGGACTACCCGGAACCTCATGCGCAGAAGACGCAAACCAAGAATCTGCTGCAAGAGGAAATACTCCGGTTGGTGGAGGCCTCGCGCGAAGGCCGCCTCAGCGAGCGTGGGAGGGCAGAGCAGTTCGAAGGGAACGACCGCCAACTGATCGAGGGCGTGAACACGATACTCGATGCGATCCTGCTGCCGATCGGGGAGGGCAACCGTGTCCTGGGGCTAATCCGTGGCGGCAACCTGCGCGAGAAAGTCGAGATCGATTGCAAGGGCGACCACGACAAGATGAAACAGGCGGTCAACGGTGTTCGTGACTGGCTGACCGATCTGGTGGCTTACGTAACGAAGATCGCCAACGGTGACATGACGGCATCGATGGCCAAGGCTTCCGATCAGGACCAGATTCACGAGTGGCTGGTGCTGCTGAAGAATAGCGTCACCCAGGTGGTGACCGACGGCGTGACACTGACGAAAGCCATGCTGGACGGTAAGCTTGCCGTGCGGGCCGACGCGGCCAAGCACCAGGGCGACTTCCGCAAGGTTATCGAGGGCTTCAACGTTTCGCTGGACAACGTCATCAAACCGCTGAACGTCACGGCCGAGTACATGGACCGCATCTCCAAGGGCGACATTCCGCCCAAGATCACCGACACCTACACCGGCGACTTCAACGAGGTCAAGAACAACCTGAACGTCTGCATCGAAGCCATCAGCCGGGTGGTGGACGACGGCATAACACTGACGAAAGCCATGCTGGACGGCAAACTGGCGACGCGGGCCGATGCGGCCAAGCACCAGGGCGACTTCCGCAAGGTCATCGAAGGGTTCAACGTTTCGCTGGACAACGTCATCAAACCGTTGAACATCTCCGCCGAGTACATGGACCGCATCTCCAAGGGCGACATCCCGCCCAAGATCACCGACACCTACACCGGCGACTTCAACGAGGTCAAGAACAATCTGAACGTCTGCATCGACGCCATCAGCATGTTGGTGACCGACGGCGTGACACTGACGAAAGCCATGCTGGACGGTAAGCTTGCCGTGCGGGCCGACGCAGCCAAGCACCAGGGCGACTTCCGCAAGGTTATCGAGGGCTTCAACGTTTCGCTGGACAACGTCATCAAGCCGTTGAACATCTCCGCCGAGTACATGGACCGCATCTCCAAGGGCGACATTCCGCCCAAGATCACCGACACCTACACCGGCGACTTCAACGAAGTCAAGAACAACCTGAACGTCTGCATCGATGCTGTCAGCATGATGGTGACCGACGGCGTGACACTGACGAAAGCCATGCTGGACGGTAAGCTTGCCGTGCGGGCCGACGCGGCCAAGCACCAGGGCGACTTCCGCAAGGTTATCGAGGGCTTCAACGTTTCGCTGGACAACGTCATCAAGCCGCTGAACGTGACCGCCGAGTACATGGACCGCATCTCCAAGGGCGTCATCCCGCCCAAGATCACCGAAGACTACACCGGCGATTTCAACGCGGTCAAGAACAACCTGAACGTGTGCATCGACGCCATCAGCATGTTAGTGACCGACGGCGTAACGCTGACGAAGGCCATGCTGGACGGCAAGCTAGCCGTGCGGGCCGACGCGGCCAAGCACCAGGGCGACTTCCGCAAGGTCATCGAAGGGTTCAACGTTTCGCTGGACAACGTCATTAAGCCGTTGAACATCTCCGCCGAGTACATGGACCGCATCTCCAAGGGCGACATCCCGCCCAAGATCACCGACGTCTACACCGGCGATTTCAACGAGGTCAAGAACAACCTGAACGTCTGCATCGACGCCATCAGCCAGGTGGTGACCGACGGCGTGGCACTGACGCAATCAATGCTGGAAGGTAAACTGGCGGTGCGGGCCGACGCGGCCAAGCACCAGGGCGACTTCCGCAAGGTTATCGAGGGCTTCAACGTTTCGCTGGATAACGTCATCAAACCGCTGAACGTCACGGCCGAGTACATGGACCGCATCTCCAAGGGCGACATCCCGCCCAAGATCACCGACACCTACACCGGCGACTTCAACGAGGTCAAGAACAATCTGAACGTCTGCATCGACGCCATCAGCATGTTGGTGACCGACGGCGTGACACTGACGAAAGCCATGCTGGACGGTAAGCTTGCCGTGCGGGCCGACGCAGCCAAGCACCAGGGCGACTTCCGCAAGGTTATCGAGGGCTTCAACGTTTCGCTGGACAACGTCATCAAGCCGTTGAACATCTCCGCCGAGTACATGGACCGCATCTCCAAGGGCGACATTCCGCCCAAGATCACCGACACCTACACCGGCGACTTCAACGAAGTCAAGAACAACCTGAACGTCTGCATCGATGCTGTCAGCATGATGGTGACCGACGGCGTGACACTGACGAAAGCCATGCTGGACGGTAAGCTTGCCGTGCGGGCCGACGCGGCCAAGCACCAGGGCGACTTCCGCAAGGTTATCGAGGGCTTCAACGTTTCGCTGGACAACGTCATCAAACCGCTGAACGTCACGGCCGAGTACATGGATCGCATCTCCAAAGGCGACATCCCGCCCAAGATCACCGACACCTACACCGGCGACTTCAACGAAGTCAAGAACAACCTGAACGTCTGCATCGAAGCCATCAGCCGGGTGGTGGACGACGGCATAACACTGACGAAAGCCATGCTGGACGGCAAGCTGGCGACGCGGGCCGACGCTACTAGAGCTCGTCAGGAAATAACTAGAACAAGTTGATACAGTTTTGTTTTATACTTGTGGTGTGGTGAACCACAAGGATATCCAGCAGCGGTTTCGTTCTCTGTCAACCTTCCTGGACGAGCGGATGCGGCGGTTGGTCGCGGCCGCCGAGAGCAGGGCCATCGGCTACGGCGGGATTTCGGCAGTAGCGCGCGTGACCGGTGTGTCGCGCAGGGCCATCACCGAGGGAATTAAGGAGCTGAGCCAGCGGAAGGTGGCGCGCGGCAGGCGGTCGGACCAAACCCGCGTCCGGCGGAAGGGCGCCGGCCGAAAGAGAACCATCGACAAGGACCAGACCCTGCTAGCCGATCTGGATCGGCTGGTGGACCCGGTCACTCGCGGAGACCCGGAATCCCCTTTGAGGTGGACCTGCAAGAGCGTCCGCATGTTGGCGGAGGAATTACAGCACGAGGGGCACGCAGTCAGTTATCAGACGGTGGCCGAGTTGCTCCACGCCATGAACTACAGTTTGCAGGCGAACCAAAAGACGCTGGAGGGAAGCCAGCATGCGGATCGGGATCAGCAGTTTGAATACATCAACCGGAAGGCGCAGCGATATCTGAAGCAGGGCGAGCCAGTGATATCGGTGGACACCAAGAAGAAGGAACTGGTGGGCGATTTCAAGAACGGCGGGCGCGAGTGGCAGTTGCAAGGAGAGCCCGAACCGGTGCTGGTTCATGACTTCGAAATCCGTGAGCCGGGCAAGGGCAAGGTAGCGCCGTACGGGGTCTACGACCTGGCGCGGAACGTAGGCTGGGTGAGCGTCGGTGTGGATCACGACACGGCGGCCTTTGCGGTCGAAACCATTCGCCGATGGTGGCGTTGGATGGGACACCCGAGCTATCCAACTGCGAGACGCCTATTGATCACCGCCGACTCCGGAGGCAGCAACGGCGCCCGTGTGCGGTTATGGAAGTGGGAACTGCAGCAGTTGGCGGACGAAACCGGCCTGGAGGTCTCGGTCTGCCACCTCCCGCCGGGCACCAGCAAATGGAACAAGATCGAACACCGTCTGTTCTCCTTCATCAGCCAGAACTGGCGTGGCAAGCCGCTGATTAGCCACGAGGTCATCATCAATCTCATCGCCGCCACCACAACCACGGCTGGCCTGGCTGTGAAAAGCAAACTCGACACCAACATCTATCCGGCCGGAATCAAGGTTTCTGATCAGCAAATGGCGGAACTCCACCTGCAGAGAGATCGCTTTCATGGCGACTGGAACTACAGTCTACTCCCCAGAAGTTGATACACTTATTTACTGACGAACTCTAAGCACCAAGGCGACTTCCGCAAGGTCATCGAAGGGTTCAACGTTTCGCTGGACAACGTTATCAAGCCGTTGAACGTGACCTCCGAGTACATGGACCGCATCTCGAAGGGCGTGATCCCGCCCAAGATCACCGACGACTACACCGGCGATTTCAACGCGGTCAAGAACAACCTGAACGTTGTGATCGGCTGGCTGACCGATCTGGTCACATATATCACGAAGATCGCCAATGGCGACATGACGGCATCGATCGCCAAGTCGTCCGATAAGGACCAGGTTTACGACTGGCTGGTGTTGTTGAAAAATAACATCAACGGGCTGGTGGGGGAGGCGGCGCTGCTGGCTAAGGCAGCGGCCGATGGCAAACTCGCCACCCGCGCCGACGCAGCCAAGCACCAAGGAGATTACCGCAAGATCATTGAGGGCGTCAACCAGACGCTGGACGCGGTGATCGGGCCGTTGAACGTGTCGGCCGAGTACGTGGATCGGATCTCGAAGGGCGACATTCCGCCCAAGATCACCGAGACTTACAAAGGCGACTTCAACGAGATCAAGAACAACCTGAACAACTGCATCGATGCCGTCAGCCAGTTGGTGACAGAGACCGGCGTGCTGATCAAGGCCTCGGCGGAAGGGAAACTAGCCACGCGCGGCGACGCCACCAAGCACCAGGGCTACTACCGCAAGATCATCGAGGGCGTCAACGAGATGCTGGACGCCATCCTGCTGCCCATCGGGGAAGGCAACCGTATTTTGATCCAGGTCTCCAACGGCAAGATCGACGAGCTGATCGCGCAGACCTACAAGGGCGATCACGAGAAGATGAAGAACGCGATCAACGGCGTGCATGACTGGCTGACGGCCCTGATCGCTTATGTAACCAAGATGGCCACTGGCGATATGACCGCGGCCATGGCCAAGGCCTCCGATCAGGACCAGATTCACGAGTGGCTGGTGCTGCTGAGGAGCAACATCAACGCGCTGGTGGCCGACGCCGTAATGCTGGCGAAAGCGGCGGCAGATGGCAAGCTGGGCACGCGCGCCGACGCCTCCAAGCACCAGGGCGATTACCGGAAAATCGTCGACGGCATCAACAACACCTTTGAAGCAGTCGTCGAGCCGCTGAAGATTACCGCACAGAGCGCCAGCAGTCTGGCCTCGTCGGCTGAAGAGTTGACGGCGGTCAGCCATCAGATGGCCGGCAATGCCGAAGAGACGGCCACCCAGGCCAACGTGGTCTCCGCCGCCAGCGAGCAGGTTTCCAGGAACGTGGCGACGGTGGCCTCGGGCGGAGAGCAGATGCAGTCCTCCATCCGCGAGATCGCCAAGAACGCCAACGAGGCCGCTCGCGTGGCCAAGAACGCCGTGAGCGTGGCCCACACCACCAACCAAACCGTGGCCAAGCTGGGCGACTCGAGCACGGAGATCGGCAACGTGATCAAGGTCATCACCTCGATCGCGCAACAGACCAACCTGCTGGCTCTCAACGCCACCATCGAGGCGGCGCGGGCGGGCGAAGCAGGCAAGGGATTCGCGGTGGTGGCCAACGAAGTCAAAGAACTGGCCAAGCAAACCGCCAAGGCCACCGAGGAGATCAGCCAGAAGATCGAAGCCATTCAGGGCGACACCAAGGCTTCCGTTCAGGCCATCGGAGAGATCAGCGGGATCATCAACCAGATCAACGACATCTCCAACAGCATCGCCTCCGCCGTCGAGGAGCAGACGGTTACCACCAATGAAATCAACCGCAGCATGGCCGAAGCCGCCAAAGGAGTTGGCGACATCACCAAGAACATTACCGGCGTTGCGGTTGCGGCCAAGGATACCACTCAGGGCGCGAACAACTCGCAGAAAGCGGCTCAGGAGCTGAGCCAGATGGCCTCGCGCTTGCAACAGGTCGTATCCCGCTTTACGTTCTAGAAGTCCCGTGGCGCGGGCGCTCAAGAGCGTCGGCACGAGTGCCGGGCCCAAGGGGCACCCCGGCGGCACGAGTGCCCGCGCCACAACCAACAAGGACTGCCAATGCCGACAGCCATAGTAGTGGACGATTCCAGGGCGATTCGCATGATCTTGTCGCGCACGCTGCGCGAGCTTGGCTACCAGGTAGGCGAAGCCGGCAATGGGCGCGAGGCCTTGGAAACCATCGGACGGGCCGCCTCCGTGGACCTGGTGATGGCGGACTGGAACATGCCTGAGATGGATGGGTTGGAGCTCCTGAAGGAGATCCGACGCAGCCCTGTCTACGGCTCCGTTCCGGTGATCATGGTGACCACCGAGAACGAACTCGACCAGATGTCGGTGGCGCTGGCCGCGGGCGCTAACGAGTACGTGATGAAGCCCTTCACCAAAGACATCCTGGTCGACAAGCTGCGCCTTGCGGGGCTTGCAGCATAACCACTGTTATGCCTGCCTTTCGCATGCGCCTGCTTCAGCCGGGCCAGAGGATTCGGGTGCTGGTCGTGGACGACTCGGTGGTGATCCGGAGGCTGGTGTGCCACGCGCTGGAGGAGGATCCGGTGCTCGAAGTCGTAGCGGTAGCCGCCAACGGAGCGATCGCCCTGAACCGTATCGCGCAAATCAATCCCGACGTGATCACGCTCGATATCGAGATGCCGGAGATGGACGGACTGGAGATGCTGCGGCGTCTGCGCAACCAGGGTAATGATATGCGCGTAGTGATGTTCAGCACCATGACGGAGCGGGGCGCCGTGGCTACCCTGGAGGCGCTGGCACTGGGCGCCGACGACTACGTCACCAAAGCGTCCAACGCCGGTTCGCTGGATGTCTCGATGGCGAGCCTGAGACAGCAGTTGATCCCCAAAATCCGCCAGTTCTTTCACTTTGCGCCGCCGCGCGAGACTCAGTTTTCCACCGCCCCGGCCGTTATCCGCGCGCAAGTGCCGCTTCTTTTCCCTGCCCAGCGCGCGTTCAGCCTGGCTCGAGCTGTGGCCATCGGCGTTTCCACGGGTGGTCCGACGGCGCTAGGCGCTATCATGCCGCAGTTTCCGGCGGGCTTCCGGCTGCCGGTCTTCATCGTTCAGCATATGCCGCCGTTGTTCACTCGCCTCCTGGCCGAGCGTCTCGACACCCTGACTCCGCTCACGGTGAAAGAGGCGGTGGCAGGCGAAAGGCCCGAGCCCGGGCGAGTCTACGTGGCGCGTGGCGATTACCACATGAGAGTCGTTGGCAGCCCAACCAGCGCAGTGATTGTGATAGACCAGGGCCCGCCGCAGAATTCCTGCCGTCCCGCCGTGGACGTCCTGTTCAGCTCCCTGGCGGAAACCTACGGTGGCGCCGTGGTGGCGGCCGTGCTGACGGGAATGGGCCAGGACGGCCTGCGCGGCGCCCAGAGGCTCAAGGCGCAAGGCGCCTACATTGTGGCGCAGGATGAAGCTTCGAGCGTGGTCTGGGGGATGCCCGGCGCCGTCGTGGACGAGGGCGTGGCCGACGAGGTGGTCCCGCTGGATCAAGTGGTTCCGGCCATTCTCAAACAGGTGGGTGGGCTATGAACACCGCGCCGCCGGCCATTCATCCGGAAAACCTCAGCTTCCTGCAACGGCACATCTACGCCGGGTCGGGAATCGTGCTGGAAGACGAAAAGCACTATCTGCTGGAAGCGCGGCTGGCGCCCATCGCGCGGGAACAAGGCCTCGGGTCTCTGGACGATTTGTGCGCGTTGCTGAAAGCCACCCAGGAGTCCCCCCTCCACCACCGCGTAGTGGAGGCCATGACCACCAATGAGACGTACTTCTTTCGGGAGCCGGCTCACTACCAGGCTTTGCGCGATGTGATCGTCCCGGAAGTGCTACGGACCCGGCAGGTGTCCCGGAAGCTGAGCTTCTGGTCAGCGGCGGCGTCCACCGGGCAGGAAGCCTACAGCCTGGCAATGATGCTGCTCGAAATGGGCGTGCCGGATGGGGACACCGAGATCCTGGCCACCGACCTTTCCGACCGCGTATTGGAACGGGCGCGGTCGGGCAGGTACTCGCAACTGGAGGTGAACCGGGGACTGCCGGCGCCGCTCCTCGTCAAGTATTTTCGGCGTGTGGGTCTGGAGTGGGAACTCAAAGAAGAGGTGCGGCGGATGGTGCGCTTTCAGCCGTTCGATCTCCGTTCCAAGATGCGGGCGCTGGGGCCATTCGATGCCGTGCTCTGCCGGAACGTTCTGATCTATTTCGACCTCGGGACCAAGAAAGACATCCTGACGGAGATCCATGGCAGCCTGTTCCGCGGCGGGTACTTGCTGCTCGGAACCACGGAACTAGGTGCTCCCGTCGGCGGCAATTTCGGCCGGCAAGCCGTCGGAGACACCATCGCTTACGTAGCGCTTTGAAAGGAGAATGCCATGCCGCCGGATTCGGTGATTGGTTTGCAACAAGGAGACGTGGACCAAATTGTCGGGACCGTGTTCTCGACCATGGTGGGCGTCGAGATCGAGAAAACAGGTATCCCCTGCACCGTGCCGGCGGGCCTCATGACGGCGGCCGTCTACATGGCCGGCGGTTGGGAGGGCGCCGTCCTGGTCCATTGCTTTCCACAACAGGCGTGCGACTTCGCCGGCAGCTTTCTCGGTCTGCCGATGCCGGCCACGGTCACCGACGATGTGCGGGATGTGTTAGGCGAGCTGGCCAATATGATCGCCGGCAACCTCAAGTGCATTCTCTGTCCTGGAATCAAGCTCTCGGTCCCCTCCGTGGTGGATGGCGACAGTTGTTCGCTGCGGGTCTGCCGCGGCCATGTGGTCTTCCGGTCGAGGTTCGGGACGGCCAAAGGCCCGTTCTGGCTCACGTTGATCGAAGGTCCGGCGAATCCGTGAAGAGACGGCTGAGCCCGCCCTATGCGTGGCGCGTCATCCCCAGCACGGCATTGATGAGCACGGCCGCCATCCCCACCGGGATGGCGACCTTCCACCCGATATTCATGAGCTGGTCATAGCGGAAACGCGGGAACGTACCGCGGAACCAGATCAGCACGTAAATGATGGTCGAGACCTTGAACAGGTACCAGAAGAGGCCGATCACGGCGTGGTTCACCACCGGGATGACGAAGAGCGCGCCAATCAGCACCAGCGTCAGGGCGGTGAGGACCAGCACCACCTGCTGAATCCGCTCCTTCAGAGGCTTCACCAGCAGCAGCGTCAGGCCGCCGGAGGCTACGAACAGCACCACCGGAAACGCCACGTTGAGCGGCGCATCCAGCCAGCCCACGCTGGGGAAAGGCCGCAGCCAGCCGCCCCAGAACAGCGTCACGGCCACCGACGCCACCACGAAGACGTTGGCGTACTCCGCCAGGAAGTAGAGCGCAAAGCGGAAACCGCTGTACTCGGTGTGGAAGCCGTCCACCAGCTCCGATTCGGCTTCCGGCAGGTCGAACGGCGTGCGGTTGGTTTCGGCGGTGGCCGCAATGAGGTACACCGCGAACGGAACGATCATGAAGAAATAGTTGTCGAAAACGAACCACACGCCGCGGTCCAGTTGGGCCTTGACGATGCCTTGCAGGCTGAGCGTGCCCGCCGCCATCACGCCCGAAAGCAGCGCGAACGCCAGCGCCACTTCGTAGCTCACCAGTTGCGCCGCGCTACGCAGCGCGCCCAGCAGGGGGTAGTGGCTGTTGGAAGACCAGCCGCCGAGGATGATTCCCAGAATCCCCACCGCGGACGTGGCTGAAATCACCAGCAGCCCCACGTTCACGTCCGCTACGAAAATGTTCCTGGCAAACGGTAGAACCGCGAAAGCCGTGAGCGCGGTGATGGTGGAAACGCACGGCGCGAACCAGAAGATGGCCTTGTCGGCCCCCGCCGGTATGATGTCTTCCTTGAGCAGCAGCTTGAAAGCGTCGGCAATCGGTTGCAGCAGCCCGTGCGGCCCCACACGCATCGGTCCCAGGCGCACCTGGAGATCGGCCAGGACCTTGCGCTCCACCAGCGAGAGGTATCCGGCCACCAGTGTGACTGTCAATATGATGACCAGCGCCACCGCCGACGCGATCAACGGATTTGCCATAGCCGTCTGCATATCGTCCTTACCGCAACAGCGAAGTCTGCGCCAGCCTGAGGAACGGCTCGGGGTAGATGCCGATGGCGAGCGTGAGCACGCCGCTCACGCCCAGCGCCAGCCGCAGCCCGAAGCTTGCCGCCAGCGGGGCCTTCTCGGTGGCCTCGCCGACGAACATGCTGCGCACAATTTTGAAGTAGTAGTAAATCGCCACCGCCACGTAGAGGGTAGCCACCACCGCCAGCGTGTAATGCCTGGTCTGAATCAGCGCCAGGAAGATGTAGTACTTGCCCAGGAACCCGGCGGTCGGCGGAATGCCCGCCAGCGAGAGCAGAAAGATCAGCATGAGGACCGCGTGGCCGGGGCTCTTGCGCATCAGGCCGGAGATGTCGTCGAGATCTTCTCCGATGATGTTCTGGCGGCGTAGCGCCACCACCACCAAAAACGCCCCCAGGTTCATGAAGGTGTACACCATGATGTAGACCGCGATGCCGTTGATGCCGGTGTCGTTGCCCGCCACCAGGCCCAGCAGCATGTAACCGGCGTGCGAAATGGAGCTGTAGGCCAGCAGCCGCTTGATATTGGTCTGATTGATGGCGGCCAAGTTCCCCACCGTCAGCGTGGCCACCGCCACCGCCGCCAGCAGCGGCTCCCAGGCTTCGCGCGAGGAAGCCAGCGGGCCCAAGAAAATGCGCAACAGAAAGGCCATGGAAGCCGCCTTCGAGGCCACCGAAAGATACGCCGTCACGGTGGTGGGCGCGCCTTCATAAGCGTCCGGAGCCCACATGTGGAAGGGCACGGCCGATATCTTGAACAGCAGCCCCACCGAGGTGGTAACGAGCGCCAGCACTACCACCGGGTCCCACGGCGACCGCGCCGCCATGGCTGCCGAGACATCCGCCAGCTTGGTGGAGCCGGCCATGCCGTACATCAGCGAAAAGCCGTAAACCAGGAATCCGCTGGAGAAGGCGCCTAGCAGCAGGTATTTCATGGCGGCCTCGTTGGAGCGCTTGTCGGTGCGCAGAAACCCCACCATGACGTAGAAGGAGAGCGCCATCAGCTCCAGTCCGATGAATAGCGTGACCAGGTCGGTGCCGGTCGCCAGGAAAAACATGCCGCATTGCGCGAACAGCATCAGCGCGTAATATTCGCCGTGGTGCTCGCCCGCGATTTCCAGGTACTTGTACGACACCATCGCCACGATCAGGGCGGCCACCACGAAAATCCAATTGAAGAAGATGGCGAAGCCGTCCACCGTCACCGAGCCTTGGAAACCGGTGAGTTCCGACAGGCCGTTGGCCGTAAGATAGGCGTACTGGCGGTACAGCCCGAAGCCCGTGAAGCCTTCCGCCAGCGCCACAAAAACCACCAGCCACTTGCGCTGGCGCGGGTCGGGAAAGATGAGGAAGTCGAACAGCAGGATGGCGCAGCCGAACAACGCCAGCATCACGGCCGGGATGATGGTGAAGTGGTCGGCGGATGTGTAGAACTGGCTCATGGCCGACCTCCAGCAGGGGCCGGGGGCCGGGGAATCGCGGCGGCTACCTGGCCCCTGAAGTACTCGGGCCTGACACGCTCCACAATCTCCGTCACGGGCTTGCGCAAGATGTCGAAGTAGGGCTTGGGATAGACGCCGATCCAGAAAGCCCACGCGATCAGCGGCGCAAAAACGGCGATCTCGCGGAAACTCACATCGGGGAGTCCCAGGTTCTTCGCATTGGTCACCTGGCCCAGCATGGTCCGCTGGTAGAGCCACAGCAGATAGGCCGCGCCCAGGATCACGCCCGTCACGGCGAACGCCGCCCACACGCGGTTGGCTTCGAAGGCGCCTTGCAGAATGGTGAACTCGCCGATAAACCCGTTCAGCAGCGGCAGGCCGAGGGAGCTCAGCATGGCAATCGCGAAGATGGTGGCGAACTTCGGCATCACGTGCGCCAGGCCGCCGTATTCGGAGATCTCGCGCGTGTGCCGGCGCTCGTAAATCACGCCGATCACCAGAAAGAGCATGCCCGTCGAGATGCCGTGATTGACCTGCTGAAGCACGCTTCCGGCGATCCCGTTGGGGTTCAGCGAGAAGATTCCCAGCGTGCAGAAGCCCAGGTGGCTCACCGAGGAGTACGCCACCAGCTTCTTCCAATCCTGCTGCATCAGGCTCACCATCGCGCCGTAGACGATTCCTACGATCGAAAGAATCGCCAGGATCTGGACGATGGTCTGGTCCACCGAGGCCTTGGGCAGCATCGGCAGCGAGAACCGCAGGAACCCGTAAGTCCCCATCTTCAGCAGCACGCTGGCCAGGATGACGGAGCCGGCGGTGGGCGCCTCCACGTGCGCGTCGGGCAGCCAGGTGTGGAACGGGAACATCGGCACCTTGATGGCGAAGCCCAGGAAGAAGGCCCAGAAGACCCATTGCTCCATGCCGAGACCCATGTGGAGCTTCATCAGATCGGAGATTTCAAACGTGTAAGTGCCGAACTGGCGGAAGTGCTGGAAGTAAAGCGTCAGGATGCCCAGCAGCATCAGCACCGACCCGGCCAGCGTATAGATGAAGAACTTGATGGCCGCGTACAACTTTCGCGGGCCGCCCCAGATTCCGATGATGAAGTACATGGGCACCAGCACCAGTTCCCAGAAGACGTAGAACAGGAAGAAGTCGAGGGAAACAAACACCCCGATCATGCCCGTCTGCAACAGCAGGAACATGGCGTAGTATTCCTTGACGCGGTCCTGAACCGCGTTCCAGGAGGAGAGAATCGCGAGGAAGCCCACCAGCGTGGTGAGCATCAGCAGCAGCAGGCTGATGCCGTCGATGCCAATGTGGTAGTGCGCGCCCAGCGCGGGAATCCAGCTTGCGCGCTCCTCGAACTGGAAGCCGGAGACATCCGCGCGGAAGCGCGAGACCAGCGGCAGAGAAACCAGGAACCCGGCGAAACCCACCAGGTTCGCCCAGACCCGCGTCAGGTTCTTGCTCTTCGAAGGAATGAAGAGCAGGACCGCCAAGCCGGCCAGAGGCGTGAATAAGACAATGCTTAGTAAGTGCCGGTCCATATCGCTACCGCGCTATGTAATACCCCAGAAACGCCAACACCCCCACCACCACGAAGAATGCGTACGTCTGCACGCGCCCGGTTTCGAGGAGGCACATCGGGTAGGAAAGCATCTTCACGCAGAAGGAGCTGAAACGCACGGCGCCATCGACGATCCAGGTGTCCCACCAGATGGAAACGCGCGAGGAAAAACGCGTCAGCCAGCCCGCACCGTTCACCGCGCCATCCACCACGTCGCGGTCGAACGCGCCGCACACTCGGCCGCCGCCCTTGCCGAGTCCGTTCACGAACACGAAGTCGTAAATCTCATCCACGTACCATTTGTTGTAGAGCAGGGTGTACAGCGGCCTGAAGACTCTGGCGAGGGTATCCGGGATTGAGGGCCTGTCTTGATAGAAGTAGCGGGCGATGGCAATACCGGCGATGGCCACAGCCACCGAGAGCCCCATGAGGAGCCACTCCACCGACGCGTTGTCCGCGGCCTCCCGGGCTGCTTCCGCGGCCGAAGCAAAAACGGGTTCCAGCCACCGTTCAAATGCGCGGAAGCCCTCGGGCAGGTTCCACAGCTTGGGCGTTCCCAGCCAGCCGGCCAGCGCGCTGCCTATGGCCAGCAGGGTGAGCGGCACGGTCATGGAGGGGGGCGATTCGTGTATCTGTTTCCCCACTTCCGGCGCCGTGTGCGACTTGCCGTAGAACGTCATGCTCATCAGCCGCCACATATAGAACGCCGTCAAGCCGGCGGTGGCCAAACCCACGAACCACAGCAGCTTCGAGCCTTGGGGCGAGCTGTACGCCTGCCACAGAATCTCGTCCTTCGAGAAGAAGCCCGCCAGGAACGGAATGCCCGAGATGGCCAGGGACCCAATCCACATGGTCCAGTATGTGATGGGGATCTTATCTTTCAGCGCGCCCATGCGGCGCATGTCCTGCTCGCCGCCCAGCGCGTGGATCACCGAGCCGGAGCAGAGGAACAGGAGCGCTTTGAAAAACGCGTGCGTGAACAGGTGGAAGATGGCCACCCAATATGCGCCCACGCCCAGCGCCAGGAACATGTAGCCGAGCTGGCTGACCGTGGAGTACGCCAGCACGCGCTTGATATCGTTCTGTACCAGCGCGATGCTCGCGGCCAGGATGGCGGTGAGCGTGCCCACCACCGCCACCACGTTCGACGTGGCCGGCGTCAACTGGTACAGGGCCGCGGAGCGCGCCACCATGTAAACGCCCGCGGTCACCATGGTGGCCGCGTGGATCAGGGCGGAGACGGGCGTGGGACCTTCCATGGCGTCCGGCAGCCAGGTGTAGAGGGGAATCTGCGCCGATTTGCCGGTGGCGCCGAAGAACATCAGCGCCGACATGGCGCTGAGAACGCCGATGCTCGCCACCCCCGGCGGGAAGGGCCCAGAGGGCGCCCCGGCGTGCAACAGCGCGTTGACGTCCGTGAACCGCACCGTGCCGAGCACCGACATCATGAGCAGCATCCCCAGGATGAAGCCCGCGTCGCCCACACGGTTCATGATGAACGCCTTCTTGCCGGCATCGGCCGCCGACTTCTTGTGGAAGTAGAAACCGATCAGCAGGTAGCTGCACAGCCCCACGCCTTCCCAACCCACGAACAACAGAATGTAGTTGTTGGCCAGCACCAGCATCAGCATGAAGAAGATAAACAGGTTGAGATAGCCGAAAAACCGGTAGTAGCCGTTATCGTGGGCCATGTACCCGATGGAGTACACGTGGATCAGGAACCCCACGCCCGTCACCACCAGGATCATGACGGAGCTGAGCGGATCGAGCAGGAACCCCCAGTCCGCCTGGAACGTAGCCAGTTGCCCGTTGGCCATGTGAAACGGCATCCCGGTTAGCCACGTGAACTGCACCACCTGGTGCACTCTTTGCGCGGTCTGCGAAAGCTGCCAGACGGCGCCCACTGAGAAGATGAGGGAGATCAGCACCATCCCGGGGCAGATGAGGCTCACCAGAAACCTCAATGGCGAGTGCGCGTGGGGCAGGTCCCCGACCTGCCCGTGCCCATGACTTGACAGGTCGGAGACCTGCCCCACGCCCGGCGCCACCGCCACATCGGACGGCGGCTGCGGGTCGAGGCGCTTCCCAACGAGCAGCATCAGCAGCGCTCCGAAGAGCGGGAACAGAGGAATCAGCCAGATTTGGTCGAGGAAATTCACGGCGCTCCTACCACTTCAGCAAATCCATTTCATCCGCCTGCACGGTCTCCTTGTTGCGGAACAGCGCAATCAGGATGCCCAGCCCCACCGCGGCCTCGGCCACCGCGTCGACAATTACGAAAATCGCGAAGATCTGTCCGTTGACGTTGTGCAGGGCGTGCGAAAACGCGATGAGGTTGATGTTCACAGCGTTCAGAATCAGCTCGATGGACATCAGAATGATGACGACGTTACGGCGCGTCAGCACGCCCACCGTTCCGATGAGCAGCAGCGCCGCGCTCAAGGCCAGGTAATGAAACGTGGTAATCGGATGCATGGTCAGATCCTCTTCTTCGCCATCACCACGGAGCCCACTATCGCCACCAGCAGGAGGAGGGAAGCGATTTCGAAAGGCAGCAGGTACTCGGAAAACAGCGAGTCTGCCAGCGCTTCGGTGTTGCCCAGGCCCGGCGGCAGCCCCGTGCCGCCTTCGGCGATGCGGAACGCGTCCTTGCCGCGGTACATGAAGTAGCCGACCTGGGCCCCCACCGCGGCCACCGCCGCCAGCCCCACCAGCCAGTGTTTGTTGAACTGCCGCTGGTGGGCCGCCAGGTCCAGATTCACCAGCATGATCACAAACAGGAACAGCAGCATGATGCCGCCCACGTAGAGCACAATCTGCGCCGCGAACAGGAACTCGGCCTGCTGCAACAGGTACAGCCCCGCCACGCCGAGGAGCGAAACGATCAGCGAAATAGCGCTGTGGACCGCGTTCCGCTGGGTGATGGTCAGGATGCCGCCGCCCAGCACCAGCGCGGCGAAAACGTAGAATACAATCGCATTGATATCGGTCAGCATTTGTATTGAGTGGGCCGGGGACCCTCTTCCAGCATCTGCCGGTCCCAGATCAGGCCTTCCCGCGTATAGCTGGCCAGCTCGAAATCCTGCGTCAGCTCCAGCGCGTCCACCGGGCAGGCGTCTTCGCACAGCCCGCAGAACATGCACCGGGAAAGGTCATAAGTAAAGGTGGTAAGCTCCTTGCGGCGGGTCTGCTCATTGCGCTCGCTGCCCACCACGATCAGGTTCTCCGGGCACGCCAGCGCGCACAAATTGCACGCAATGCACAGCGTCTCGCCATTCTCCGGGTTGTTGTTGAGCCGCGGCGCCCCGCGATACCGTTCGGCCACCTTGGGCCGTTCCGCGGGGTACTGCTCGGTCACAATGTACTTGGGTTTCTGATACCGGAACGTAACCGACAGCCCCTGGAACAGATCCACCAGAAAAATTCTCCTGAACAGCTTCTTCCCGCTCACCGGTCCACCTCCCCCAGCACGATATCCAGCGTTCCGATCACCGCGCAAATGTCCGCCACCAGCGCGCCGCGGACCATGCGGTCCAGCGCCTGCAGATTGACGAACGATGGCGGCCGCACGCGCACTCTGTACGGCTGCGCGGAACCGTCGCTGACCACGTAATACCCCAGCTCGCCTTTGGGCGCTTCGATGGAAACATATGCCTCGCCCACGGCAGGCTTGATCACCTTTGCGACCTTGCCCATGATGGGGCCTTCGGGAAGGCTCTCCACGGCTTGCCGGACGATGCGCACCGCCTGGCGCATCTCCTGCATCCGCACCATGTACCGGTCGTAGGTGTCGCCATTTTGCCGCGTGGGAATCTCGAAATCGTATTTGTCGTAACCCGAATACGGCTGCGCCTTGCGGAGGTCCCACTTCACGCCCGCCGCGCGCAGCAACGGCCCGGTCACGCCGTACTCTTTGCACTCGTCGGCGGTCAGAACGCCCACGTTGGTGAGCCGCCCGATCCAGATGCGGTTGCCGGTCAGCAGTTCTTCGTACTCGTCCACCTTCGGCGGAAACATGTCGCAGAAGGCTTTCACGTCCTGTTCGAAGCCTTCATAGGTTTCGTATTCGAGGCCGCCGATGCGGAAGGCGTGCGTAGTGAGCCGCGCGCCGCAATACTTCTCGAAGATGTTGAGCGCCTCTTCCCGCTCGCGGAAGCAGTAAAACACGGGCGTAATCGCACCGATATCGAGCGCGTGCGTCCCCAGCCACACCAGGTGGCTGGCAATGCGGTTCAACTCGGTGAGGATGACGCGCACCGCCTGCGCGCGCGGCGGCACTTCGACGTTCAGCAGTTTCTCCACCGCCAGGCAGTAGCCCAGACCGTTGGAGACCGCCGCCACGTAGTCCATGCGGTTGACGTACGGATTGAACTGCGCGTAAGTGCGGTTCTCGGCGATCTTCTCCACGCCACGGTGCAGGTAGCCGATGACGCAATCCGTTCCCAGGATCTTCTCGCCGTCCAGCTTGAGGATGACGCGCAGCACTCCGTGCGTGGCGGGGTGCTGCGGCCCCATGTTGAGGACTAATTCGGTCGAGTCTAGAAAAGTAGAGTCCGGCATACTGGCGTCACTGGCCGCTTTCAATGTCCAGGTTTTCCTGCACCCAGCGCTGGTCCTGCTGAACAATGGAGTGGTCCTTGCGCAGCGGGTGGCCCTGCCATCCCTCGGGCATGAGGATGCGCCGCATGTCCGGGTGGCCGGCGAACTCGATGCCGAACATGTCGAATACTTCGCGCTCGAGCCAATTGGCCGTCAGGTGCACACCCACGGCGGTCTGCGGCTTGTAGCCGTCGGGAATGTGGGTCTTGATCCGCACCCTCTCGTTCCTGGGGAAGCTATAAACAATGTACACGAGGTCGAAGCGCTCGGGCCGCTTGGGCCAATCCACCGCGGTGATATCGACCAGGTAGTCGAAATCCGCTTCGAGCTTCAGGTATTCCAGGATGGGGACCGCCGCTTCCGGCCTGGCGACGATGAAGTTCTGGCCCAGGTAGGTGGAGGTTTCGCCGATCTGGCCGCCAAACCTCTCTTTCAACTCACGCGCGAGGTCGCTTTCCCAAGGCTGGGCCGCCATGGTCGCGGGCGGTTTCGGAGGCGCGGCGGCGGGCTTAGGAGGAGATGGTTTTGCCGGCTGTCCCGCGGCCTCGCCCCCTGCGGGGAGAGGCGCTTCGGAGCCCCCAGGCTTTTGCTCGTCAGCCATTTAGTCTCCTCGTGAAGACTCCTACACTTATCACTTGCCGTAGAGCAGTGTCAAATTGCCCGGCAAGAGCGGCGCCCCTGGGATGGCGCGCCCGACGCGGTGAAACCGGCAAGGCCCGGACCATGCGGGTGCGTGCGAACGCCAGGATGCGTAGGGATACACTATACCCTGAGGTCCAGTTGATCAAGACATTGAGCGGCGCCGCGCGTCTGGTTCTGCTTCTAGGCCTGGCTGCTGACGTGCCAGCCCAAAGCCTGGGCGTCTATCACTGGGCCGGCCAGGTCAATTCCCTTCCTCGCGCGGTTGCGGCGCTCGAACGTTTTCAGCTTGACACCATCCGTGTTTTCCTTGGCGGCAAGTACGACTACGTGCATGCCGAGAACGCGCCTGGACGGTTCGCCGGCGCCGCCAGGCCGCTGACGCTGGCGCGTATCGCGCAACTGCCCCGCTACCGCGCCCTGTTCGAGAATCCCAGCATCCACACCGTGTGGCTAACCGCATATCCCGTGTTCGATTACGGCCAGGGCCCAGCGGAGATCGACCTGCGGCATCCCGTTCCCGAGAAAGAGTGGCAGCAGGAAGGCGCGCAGGTCCGCGAGTTGGTGGAATGGCTGTACCGCCGCTACGGGTCGCGCGACCGAGTGGTGCTGATCAGCAATCACGAGACAGACGAGAAGATGCGCGAAGTGGGATCGCCGGAGAATATCGCGCGCGATCTGGAAGTGCGCATGAAGGCGGGGCAGGAGGCCCGATCGCGGTTCCCCCGCGCAAAGCTGAAGGTGCTGTTCGGCGTGGAAGTGAAACTGTGGCGACTGAAGCTGGCGGACGGCACAAGCGCACTGCAAACTCTGCTGCCCGCGTTGCGCTACGACTTCGTATCGTTTTCGGCGTGGGAGGTGGTGTCACAACCGGAAACGCTTGCCATGGCTCTGGACGACATCGCGCGCCGAACGCGCGACGGCGTCACGCCAGAGGGCCGGGCATTCTTCGGCGAGCATCACGTGCTGGTGGGTGAGTTTGGCCAGGCCCGTGAGTGGCCTACACCACCCGAACCAGTGTGGAAGGCATTTCTCGGGGCCCTATCCACAGGCCGCACACTCTACGCCATCTACTGGCAGCTTTATGACAACGCCACGGGAGATGTGAAGCAGTTCGGCCTGCTGGATCCGCAGGACCGGCTCACCACTCAAGGGAAAGCGCTGTTCGGGACGGTTTCCCCGATTCATCCGCCATCTCGACCGTTTAACCCCCGTTAAGCGCCGGTCAGTTCCGTAAGCTCCGCAGACCGCCGGGATTTGTGTTGTAATAAGAGCACTCGGCGGCATGTGGCACTCAGTCCGGCATTTCAGCAGAACCTGGAACCGCCTGCACCGGCGCATCCGTGAGATCCGGATGATTGCCAAGGGGCTGGCCTCCACGGATCATCCCATCATGGCGCACGTCATTCCCATGCGCCGCTGCAATCTCTCGTGCGCCTACTGCAACGAATACGACGACCATTCCAAACCCGTGCCGCTGGAGGTGATGTGCCAGCGGCTGGACCGCCTGGCCGGGCTGGGAACCACCATCGTCACCATCAGCGGCGGCGAGCCGCTGCTGCACCCGGACCTGGACCCGATCCTGGCGCGTATTCGCCGCCACGGCATGATCGCCGGCATGATCACCAATGGCTACCTGCTCACCGCCGAGCGCATCCAGCGCCTCAACCGCGCCGGGCTCGAGCACCTGCAAATCTCCATCGACAACGTCATGCCCGACGAGGTTTCCAAGAAGAGCCTCAAGGTGCTCGACAAGAAACTGCGCATGCTGGCCGAGCACGCCGCTTTCCACGTGAACATCAACTCGGTGGTCGGCGGCGGTATCCGAAATCCCCAGGACGCGCTCATCATCGGCCGGCGCGCGCTGGAACTGGGGTTCACCTCGACGGTGGGGATCATCCACGATGGCGACGGCCAGTTGCAGCCGTTGCGCGACCAGGAGCGCGAAGTCTATATGGCCATGCGCTCCATGGAAAAGAGCAGCTACGCGCAGTTCAACTTTTTCCAGGACAACATCGCGCACGGCCAAGAGAACGACTGGCGCTGCCGCGCCGGCGCGCGCTATCTCTACATCTGCGAAGACGGCCTGGTGCATTACTGCTCGCAGCAGCGCGGCTACCCCGCCAAGCCGCTGATCGAGTACACCATCGAGGACATCCGCCGCGAGTACCGCACCGCCAAAAGCTGCGCGCCGCGCTGCACCGTGGCCTGTGCGCACCAGGTGGCCTATATCGATTTCTGGCGCGGGCCTCAGGACCTGGCGCCGTCGCCGGCCGAGGACCGCCGGGTGCCAGGGTTGGTGCAGCTTCAGTAAAATGCTATCAATATGTCCCTTCGACCAATTAAGCGGCTCAGCAAAGCAAGACCGACCATCGAAGGCGCGGGGGTTCACCTGCGCCGGGCGTTCGGCTTCGGCAACACGACGGAGTTCGACCCGTTCCTCCTGCTGGACGACTTCCGGAATGACGTTCCGGAGGATTATCTGGCGGGTTTCCCGTGGCACCCGCACCGCGGGATCGAGACCGTCACTTACGTCCTCGCCGGGACGGTGGAGCACGGCGACAGCATGGGGAACCATGGCGCCATCGCCGCGGGCGACGTGCAGTGGATGACAGCGGGGAGCGGGATCATTCACCAGGAGATGCCCAAGGGCGATCCAGAGGGCAGGATGCATGGTTTTCAGCTCTGGGCGAGCCTGCCGTCGGCGTTGAAGATGACCGCGCCCCGTTACCAGGAAGTCAAGGCAGCCGATGTCCCCCTGGTGAACGATGACGATGGAACCGCGGTACGCATCGTCTGCGGAAGTTTCTGGGGGAAGACCGGGCCGGTGGAGGGCATCGCGGCCGACCCCACCTACCTGGATGTGTCGGTGCCGCCGCGACGGAGGAGAACCCTCCCGGTGGAGACCACCCGCCACGCGTTCGCGTACGTTTTCTTTGGGGATGGGAAGTTCTGCAACGCCTCAGGCCCCCTGGCGGTGCCGACCGAAGCGGTGGGATGGGCAGATACGAAGCCTCCCACGGACGCGGACAATCGCTCGCTGGTGCTTTTCGGCCGTGGCGACGAGATCGAGGTACAGGCTGGCGAGGACGGCATTCGCTTCCTGCTGGTCTCCGGGAAGCCTCTTCAGGAGCCGGTGGCGTGGTACGGCCCCATCGTGATGAACACGCAGGCGGAGTTGCGCCAGGCGTTCGAGGAACTGGAGCGAGGAACGTTCCTCAAATGAGGCTTTCCTTCGAGCGGGCCACGCTGGGGCGCACCGGCCTGGAGGTCGGGCGTCTGGGGATAAGTGCGGGTTACGGCGTGCCTACGGGCGCAGTTGAGCGCGCCTTCGAGCAGGGAGTGAACTACCTGTACTGGGGCAGCATGCGCACGAAGCAGTTCGCGCAGGCGCTCCGCAACCTGGCCGGCCAGCGCGACGGCATGGTTCTGCTCATCCAATCGTACTCGCGGATGGCGGCCCTGGTGGGGTGGAGCCTGGAGCGCGCGTTACGCGCCATCGGCTATGACCACGCCGACCTGCTGCTGCTGGGGATGTGGCAGAAGCCGGTCCCGCCGCGGATCCTGGACGCGGCCCGCGAGGCGCAGCGCCGCGGGCTGGTGCGCCACCTGGCGGTATCCACGCACAAGCGGACGCTGGTTCCGGAAATCGCGCGCGGCTCCGACTACGACGTTGTGCACTTCCGCTACAACGCCGCACACACTGGCGCGGAGCGCGACATTTTCCCGAACTTGCCTGCCGGCGACCGGCCCGGCTTGGTCTCCTTTACGGCGACGAGTTGGGGGCAGTTGACGCGGAGCGCGCGGGGCGTCTCGAACTGGAGGCAGTGGTTCGGCGGGGGGATCCCGAAGGGGGAGCAGACGCCGACCGGCGCCGACTGCTACCGCTTCGTCCTGACCCAGCCGGACGTGGACGTTTGCCTCACCGGCCCGTCCACCGCGCAGCACGTTGACGAGGCGCTCGAAGCGCTTCGCCGCGGCCCGATGACGGGCGAGGAGTTGGAGTGGATGCGGCGGGTGGGGCGGGCGGTGTACGGGAAAGGTCGCTTCTCAGCGGGCGATCCGGCGGCGGGCCACAAGAACGCTGCCGCCGATGAGGGCCAGGAGCAAGGTTGACGGTTCCGGAACGCCGCTGTCGCTCAACTGCATCTGGTATGGTCCGCCAGTGTCGGAAAACACACTCGTGCCGTGACCGAAATATTCGCCGGCCACTCCGACTGCGGCCTGATCGTCCGACCAAGCCCAGTTCGCGCTGCTTCCGTCAGCCGTATTGAGCACGATCCAATCCCGGGTGTTCGGCGCTATCCAATAGGGGGTGGCGAGAACGAAATCGAATACGGTTAGGGTGGCGGACAAGCTAGTATCGTTCAAGCTGCCGATCAGCGTCAGCAGAGTTCCGGGCGATGTCGCATTGTCGTTGTACAAGGCAACCGTGAGCGACGACGCGTCCGAAGTCCCCGACAGGAGGAGTTTGACGTCGGCGAGTGCAAACCCGCCCGCACCTGTTGAAAACGAGTCGAACAGCGGCGGTCCCCAAGTGGACAGTGGATCTGCACCGGACGTCACCGAGCCGAGGTTGTCGTACACGACGCCTGCCTGAGCCACCGCGGCAAACGTGAGAAGGGATATTGCAACAGCCGTCTTTCTGAACATGAACTTCCTCCAAGTTATAATACGCGCCTCATACCCAAAGTCACTATAGTAGGAGTCTCCCATGATCCGGTCTCCAGATCAAGCCTTTCTTGGACCGGAGAGGCCTGGAAAGTACCAGTACTGCCGGACATCAGCGGGGCTCTGGGGCAGTGTTCAGCCAACCGCCATCCTCTCGGTTCCAGGACACAACTGGGAGTTGTGTTTGTGGAACACCGGGGGGTGTTTCGGAGGCCGGCCGGGACGGCTTATCGCGCGCCCATCCTGGCCGTCCTCCCCAGCCGCACCGCGTTCTCGATGAGCTGTAGCCCGTAGTTCGCTCCCGGCGTCAGGGTCAGGATGGATTCAGGATGGAACTGCACCGCCTCGATGGGCAGTTCCTTGTGGCGGATTCCCATGATGATGCCGCCCTCGGTGGTTTCCGCAGTCACTTCGAGACAGGCGGGGAGGGTTCCCCGGCGCGCGTAGAGGGAGTGGTAGCGGCCTACC
This sequence comes from Bryobacterales bacterium, assembly GCA_963768385.1. Classification (GTDB taxonomy): domain Bacteria; phylum Acidobacteriota; class Terriglobia; order Bryobacterales; family Bryobacteraceae; genus Fen-178. The sequence continues at coordinate 841,434 of CAVYHQ010000003.1, read as the reverse complement.
TGAAATTCCTCGGGCAGTCCTTCGAAGACGCCCACTCCGCGGTGGCGCACCGTGGAACGCTTGCCGTGCATGGGGTAGTCCAGCACGTCCAGGTCGCCGCCGAATGCCTCCACAATGCCCTGCAAGCCCAGGCATACGCCGAATACGGGGAGACCCAGGCGGACCGCGGTCTTCACCAGGTCGGGCACGCCGAAATCCGCGGGGCGGCCCGGTCCCGGTGAAATCAGGATCAGGGTGGGCGCCCACTGGGCAATCAGATCGGGGGAAAAACCCGCGCGGTAGGTCACCACCTCGGCGCCGGTCTGACGCGCGTAGTTGGCAATGGTCTGGATGAAGCAATCGTCGTTATCCACCAGCAGGAGCCGGGCGCCTTGGCCGGCCGCACTGTGCTCCACTGCCACCGGCGGTGGGACCGGATCGGGCGCTCCCAGGATGCGGAAAAAGCCGGTCGCCTTGAGGCGCGTTTCGCGCTCCTCCATGGCCGGCACGGAATCGTACAGCAGCGTCGCGCCCACGGGATACGAGGCTATTCCATCGCGCAGATAGGTGGTGCGAATGAGGATGCCGGTGTTGATGTCGCCGTTGAGAAGGACCATCCCCACGGCGCCGCCGTACCAGCCTCGCGCGTCCTTCTCGAGCGCCTCGATGGCCTGCGCCGCGGCCTTTTTGGGCGCCCCGATCAAGGTCACCGCCCACATGTGGCTGAGGAAGGCGTCGAGGGAATCGAAGTCGTCCTTGAGAACGCCCTCGACGTGGTCCACCGTGTGGAAGACGCCGGCGTACTTCTCGATAAGGCGGCGCTCGATCACCTTGACGGTTCCCGGCTTGCAGACGCGCGACTTGTCGTTGCGGTCCACGTCCGTGCACATGGTCAGTTCGGATTCTTCCTTCAACGATCCGATCAGCGCAGCTACGTTCTCGGCATCGCGCAGCGGGTCGCCGGTCCGCTGGGCCGTTCCGGCGATCGGGCAGGTCTCGACGCGCGACTCCTCCACCCTGATGAACATCTCCGGCGACGCTCCGATCAACTGCTCGTCGCCGAATTGCAGGAAGAACTCGTAGGGGCTCGGGCTGGCGTCCTGGACGCGCTCGAACAGCTCGGAGGGCTTGCCCGAGTAGGGCGCGCGGAAGGTCTGGCGCAGCACCACCTCGTAGTAATCGCCGCGCGCCATTCCTTCCCGCACCTTCTCGACATTGGCCATGTATTCTTCCGGCGTATGGTCGGAAGCAATCGGGCCGGGGGCGCGCTGGGGCGTCGGAGCAATCTCCTCGGCATCGCGCGCGAGGCCGTGTGTGGAAACGCCCTGCCGTTCGAAATCGTACTGGTAGTGGTCGATCAGCTCCTTCTTGCGATCGGAGAAAAAGATGTCGTCGCAGAGAAACAGGTGCAGGTCTTTGTGACCGGTGCGCGGCAAACGCTTGACGATGGGCTCGAACTGAAACAGCAGGTCGTAGCCGAATGCGCCCACCAGGCCGAGGTGCGAATCCTTCTCCTCGCGGAACTCTTCGATCAGGGCCCGCAGAACGGAGAACACCGAAGGCTGCCGGCTGCGCTCCTCCTCGGGGAACAGGCTGGGCATGGGCTTCAGCCGGCCGGCCAGCATACCCGATTCGAAGCCGAACTCTTCCCAGTGGGGGTGGCCGGCCAGCACCGGATGGAACATCTCGAGGATCTTGCGGCCGCGATCGTTGAGCGGGCGGAGCTCGACACGGCGGTCGTAGGAGACGATCTCCAGCGGCGGACAAGTGGAGCCGATGTCCCAGCGCGAATATCTCCCGGGATACTCGTATCCCGAGGAGAGATAGATTCCACGGTGACGGTCCAGCTCGCGCGCGAGGTGTGCCAACCCTCGCCGGTAGACGACTTGCGAGACGGTGCGAGTGACCTCGATCCCGTGGGGAGTCTGGTAGCGGTATTCGCGCATAGGCTTGGAAAACGGCCCCTCCCGCCGCTATTCCTTCTTCTTGAGCAGGTGGGTGTTGTCGTGGATGAACTGGCGGATCTGGTCCGCCATGCCCAGCAGCTTCTCCCACTGCTCACGGTAGAGGGTGACGGGAAAACGCCCCAGTCCGTAGACCGAGAGCGCGCCTTTCTCGCTCACCTTCAGGGACATTTGCCCGCGTGCGGGTCTTTTAAGCGCTTCATTTTCGGCGCGCAGCCGGTCGATTTCCGCTTTCAGTTCTTCTTCAGTTGGCATGGTGCTTAGTTCCAGTCATACCACACCCGGAGGCGCGTGGTACGCTGGAAAACTCGCCTCTCATGCCGGAATTCGACGCCATCCTGTTCGATTTCGACGGGGTCCTTCTGGACAGCGAGCCGGTCCACTGCGCTTGCTGGGCGGAAGTGCTGGCGCCCCTCGGCGTAGCCCTGGAATGGGGATTCTATCGTGAGCACGGCATCGGCGTGGACGATCGCGAAATGCTGCGCAGGATGGCCACCCGCTCCGATCCGCCGCGAAAGTGGGAAGAGCTTTGGGCGCTGTATCCCGCGAAGAAGAAACTGTTCCAAGCGCGCATGGCGCAGTTGCCGCCGTTCGATCCGTCGCTGGACGGGTTTCTCAGCGGGCTGCACGGCATGTACAAGCTGGCGGTGGTGAGTTCCAGCTCGACCACGGAGATCGCGCCGATCCTGGCGGCCGGCGGCATCCGGCGGCACTTTGACACGCTGGTCGGCGGCGAAGACGTCCAGCACCACAAACCGGCCCCGGAGCCGTATCTGCTGGCCGCCCAACGCCTGGGGGCGCGCACGGCGCTGGTAGTGGAAGATTCGGACGCCGGCATGGCCAGCGGGCGCGCCGCGGGGTTTGAGGTGCTGGCAGTGAAAGGGCCCGCCGAGGTCCGGGAACGGGTGCTCGGCAGGCTCTCGACCAAGTAGCGTAATCTGAAATAAGAGGTATCTGGTGGCGCCATCCAAACCGAAGGGGGAAAGTTCAAAGCACTTACGCAGTGTGCTTCCATTATTGAAGGAGCTGGTGCGCCCGCGCCGCGGGAAGCTCGCGTTGGGCTTCTTGCTGATGCTGATCAACCGGCCCGCCGGCCTGGTTTTGCCGGGTTCCACCAAGTACCTGGTGGACAGCGTCATCATGAAGCACCAGACCGGGATGTTGAAGCCGCTGGTCCTGGTGGTGCTCGCGGCCACCCTGATTCAGGGTGTCACCTCCTTCACCCTCACGCAGTTGCTTTCGAAGGAGGCGCAACGCCTGATCGCGGAATTGCGGCGCAAGGTCCAGGAACACGTGGGCCGCCTGCCGGTGGCGTACTACGATGCCAACAAGACCGGGGCGCTGGTTTCCCGCATCATGACCGACGTGGAGGGCGTTCGCAATCTCATCGGCACGGGCCTGATCGAGTTCGTAGGCGGGATTCTGACGGCATTGATCGCACTGGTCCTGCTGCTGCGTATCAGCCCTCTGCTCACGGGGCTGGCCCTGCTGTTTATCGCGGCGTTCGCCCTGGGGCTGCGCCAGGCGTTCAGGCGCATCCGGCCGATCTTCCGCGAGCGCGGCAAGATCAACGCCGAGGTGACCGGGCGGCTCACCGAATCGCTGGCCGGCGTGCGCGTGGTGAAGGGATATCACGCCGAGGCCCAGGAGGCGGGCGTCTTCGCGGGCGGCGTCAAGCGCCTGCTCGATAATGTGCTGCGAAGCCTGACCGCCATCTCGCTGATGAGCCTTTCAGCCACGGTGCTGATGGGGTTGGTGGGCGCGACCGTGATGTACCTGGGGGCGCGCCAGATCCTGGCCGGAACGCTGACCCTGGGCGGATTCATGGCGTTCACCGCGTACCTGGCGTTCCTGGTAGCGCCCATGTTCCAGGTGGTGGGGATCGGCACGCAGTTGACCGAAGCGCTGGCGGGCCTGGACCGCACGCAGGAAGTGCTGCACGAGAAGCCGGAAGACGAGGACGCGCGGCGCACGCAGGCCATCAGCGCGATCGAGGGCTATGTATCCTTCGACCACGTGACTTTCGAGTACGACCCCGGCAAACCGGTGCTGCACGACGTGAGCTTCGACTCGCAGCCCGGAACGGTGACCGCGCTGGTGGGGCCGTCGGGATCGGGGAAATCGACCATCATCAGCCTGATCGCGGCCTTTCACGAGCCGACCCAGGGCGTGGTTCGGGTGGATGGAACGGACCTTTCCATAGTCCGGCTGGAAGCCTATCGCACGCAGCTTGGCGTGGTGCTGCAGGACACGTTCCTGTTCGATGGGACCATTCGCGAGAACGTGGCCTTCTCGCGGCCGGGCGCCAGCGAAGAGCGGGTGCTGGCGGCCTGCCGCATCGCGCGCGTGGACGAGTTCGCCGAAAGGCTCGAGAAGAAGTACGACACCATCGTCGGCGAGCGCGGCGTGAAACTCTCGGGCGGCCAGCGGCAGCGCGTCTCGATCGCGCGCGCGATCCTGGCGGACCCGCGGATTTTGATCCTGGATGAAGCCACCTCGAGCCTGGACTCGGAATCGGAGTCGGCGATTCAGGAGGGCCTGGCGTACTTGATGAAGGGACGGACGACGTTTGTGATTGCGCACCGTCTCTCGACGATTCGCCGGGCGGACCAGATCCTGGTAGTGGAAGAGGGCCGGATCGTGGAGCGCGGGACGCATGAGTCGCTGTACGCGGCGCAGGGCCGCTACTACGATCTGTACACGCGGCAGCACGGCATCGATGCCAACCTGTTCCTGGCGCCCGGCGAGGGCGGGAAGGAACCGGAAGCGGAGGAGAAGCCGGTGATAGCGGCCGCCGCGGGCGTGGCTCCGCCCACGGCGGCGTCACTGCTGCGCGGCGGGATTGCGTAATCGCTTTGGGAAGTCTTAGTCCACTTTCTGAAAACGCACGGCCATGTATGGCTTGGCCGGCAGCTTCAAGGTAAACTTGCCTTCGAATGTGCCGGCCACTGGCGTAATGGTCATTTCCCAAGGGTCAATCATGTCGGCCCGATACCGCACTCCCTTGGCGAGGTCGAATTCGTATTCCGCGGGCTGGTTTACGTCGAAGTAGAAAAGGTAATAGCGGCCCTCCTGCCCCGCTCCAAGATAGTAAGTCGAGAGGTTATTCAAACCTTCCGCGGGCGCGCCTTCGAGTATCTGGCGCAAAAACGCGATGCGCCGCGGGCTTTCGCCATGCAGCACGCCGCCCTTCGACCACCACAGAACGTCATTCGGGTCGAGGTAGGTCTCTCCGTGGCCCACGTAGGCGCCGGAAACCGTGCCTAACCAGAAACGCCGCACCATTTCCTGCGCCGAAATGTTGCCCCAGCGCCGCGGAATGTCGCCTTCGTACTTGCACTCGTCGTAGACCAGCGGTTTGCGGTAGTCGGCCACCATCTGCGGCGCTCTTTCGAAATCGGAGCTCTGCAAGCTCACGTGCGTGACCCAGGGTTTGGAATGGTCGTACAACACCGTGCCGTTGTGTATCGACCGCAAGTGATGGTAGGGGTCCTTATCCTGAACGAGGCGAAAAAGCCGGTCCCAATCCGCCATGGTCATGCTCTTCATGAAATCGAATTCGTTGGCCATCGACCACCAGACATTGCGGTAAGCCGACAGGCGCGCCACCACGTAGCGCAGATACCGATCGTCCGCCTCGGCCCCCATGGTGGCGTAGCCCCAGCGGTCGTAAGGATGGAACAGGATCAGGTCGGCCTCGATGCCCAACGCCTCAAGGCCGCGCACGCGCTCTTCCAGGTGGCGGAAAAACACCGGGTTGAAGCGCGTGAAATCGTTGTGGCCGGCCGCGTTCCGTTCGAAGGGATAGTAAACGGGCTCGTTCTGGTTATAGACGTAGCTCTTGGGAAACACGCACATCCGCATCTTGTTGAAGGGCGCGGTCCGCAAGGTGGCGAGCGTTTGCGCCTCCAGCCTGTCGCCCTGGTGGACCCAGGCGTAGCACGTGGTCCCCAGCGGCACGTACGGCGCGCCATCCTCGTAGCCGAAGTGCGTAACATAGCGGACGCGCACCGGGCCGTGATTGCCCGCCGCGGGCGCGGTGCAGGTGAAACGCCCCTGCCGGCCGTCGAGTTCCGGCGCGTTGCTGGAAGTCCGGTAGCTCCACTCCCCGATCTCATCGGGCATGAACCGCACGCGGTAGACGCCGTCACCATCGTAGAATCCGTCCACATCGACCACGCGACCACGATATTGGAACTGCGCCCGCAACTGAACTTCGACGAAGGGATTCCCCGCGCTTGGCCCCGGGAGTGTGACTTCGTACACACCCCACCGCTCCGCACTATCGGCGGCTCGAAGCGGAGCCAGCACGCTCCAGCCGCAAACCAGCCAAATCCAGGTTGTAGGTCGATGCATCTTTCCCTCGCTACTATACTACCCGGCATTTGGAATGCCCGCTCTGAGTTTTGCTACCATCAGCGCTTCAAGAGGGAACCATGATTCACAAAGTCTCTGTGTTTTGCGTGGGGCTGGCGCTGCTGAGCGCGCCGGCCGTGCCGCGGGCCGAAATCACCGCGGCTCTTCCGGTCATTCCCGATGCCAGGTTCAATCTCGCCGACTATGGCGGCGTCGGCGACCACAAGACCTTCAACACGGATGCCTTCAAGAACGCCGTGGCGGCCATCGCCAAAGCCGGTGGCGGCCATCTTATCGTGCCGGCCGGAACTTACAAGACCCTCCCCTTTGTTCTGACCAGCCACATGGACCTGCACCTTGAGGCCGGCGCCACCATCAAGGCGCCGGATACTTTTGCGGACTACGGCATCCCCGATCCGAACCAGGCGGCGCAACCAGGCGGCCGCAGCGGATTCGGCATGGGTAGAGTCGCGCCCCTGATTTCATGCCCCAATGGCACCACCGACCTGGCCATCACCGGATCGGGCACCATCGACGGGTCGGGCGCGATGTTCTGGATGTGGTCCGACAAGGCCGCCCGCCGCTATCCACCCGGCCGCGCCGTCGTCGCCCGTCCCGTCCTGATTTCCCTCAGCGGCGTTCAGCGGCTGCACGTCGATGGCGTCACGCTGACTAACTCGCCCATGTTTCACCTGGTCCCCCGCGGCCAGGACATCACCATCGAAAACCTCCGCATTGTCGCTCCCAGCGATGCCCCCAACACCGATGCCATAAACACCGGCGGCGAGCGAATGGTCATTCGGAATTGTGAAATCGACACCGGCGACGACAACGTCGCGCTGCAAAGCGGCTCGCGCGATGTCCTCATCGAGGACCTCACCTGCCTCCATGGGCACGGCATTTCCATCGGCAGTCCCACGCGCGACGGTTTGAGCCACGTCATCGTTCGCCGCTGTACATTTAACGGAACTGACAACGGCCTGCGCATCAAGTCCTACCGCGGTAACGGCGGCGAAGTCCACGATATCCAGTATTCCGATATCGTCATGAAGAACGTCAGGCGCCCGTTCGATATCAACATGCTCTACAACGGCAACGCCGGCCTTGCCACCGATGTGGGCCCGCGCCAGGCAGCGCCGGGGCAGACTCAGGCCATTCCCGATTTTTACGATATCCATATCACCAACCTGACCGTCACGCGCTCCCCGCTGGCGGGCCGGATCCTTGGTCTTCCCGAGCAGATGCCCCACGACATCACGTTTACCAACGTCAAGGTCCAAAGCATCCGCGGCTTTCTGGTGCAGGATGGCAAGGACATTACGTTCGATAAGGTGCAGATCGCCGTGGCCGTCGGCGACCCTCTGGTCCTCGACAATGCCTCGGTGAAATGGAACGGAACCATAAGAATCGGCTCCGGCGGCGGTCCGCCCGATCCGTTTTATTGAGGCCAGGAGAATCGCAGTGAAGAATCGCATGATCCTTGTGGTCTTGGCCATGGCGGCTGTGGCGGGGATTCCGGTCACCCGGCGATTCGACGAGTTCCCGCCCGATTAGCCTCCAGCGCAGTAGGCTCCAACGTGGGGCGGACGCCCTCGTCCGCGCGCTACCCCCTGGTCGCGCTCTCTTGCCCATTGTTAACTGTCACACTGGACACCGCAGCAGGCTACCCTCTCGCGGCGCCCACCAGCCTGAGGGCTTCCGCGAGAGCCATGATGTTCTCTTTCGGCATCCCCGGACTGACCCCGCCCCCAACCGAGAGGATGAGTCCTGCGCCGTTGTCTTTCGCCAGGATTTCTGCCGCGGCTTTTCTGACCATTTCCGGCGTGCCGCGAACCCCAATCTCCAGCGGCGGCACGTTCCCCATCAGGCAGAGGCGTCCGTTGGTCTTCTCCCGCGCCTGCGAAACGTCGATTTTGTGGCTCCAGTTCAGAACGTCGAATCCGGTGTCGGGTAACTCAGCCAGGAACGGCCGGATGTTGGCGTCGTTGTGATAGACCTTGACCCAATCGGCCGGGAATGCGTCGCAGATCTGTTTGAGATGAGGATGTGCGAATTCCCGGTAAGCCTTGGCGGAGAGGAAACCTACGATGTCATCGAGGATCAGAATGCCTTCCACCGTGTCTCCGATCACGTCGGCCTGGGCCTCCAACCAGTCGATCACAGTCCGGGTGGTCAGGGTGAGGAGCTTGTGCACCGCTTCGGGGTTCTCGACGGTATCGACCATGAATTCGGAAACGCCCCGCAAAAATGCGGCCAGGCACAGCGGGCCGCGGGCGGCCACCATCGGAATCGTGTAGCCCGCATCGAGAATGCGGGGCCGGTGCATGCGGTAGAGGTGCAGCGCAAAAGGCATCAGTCCGTCGGTCAGCGGGTTGACCGCCGGCATGGTGTCCACATCTTCAAGGCGTCTCAGCATCGGTGATTGCGCGGGCGGCTGATCTTTCCAAAAGTGGATGCGGTTGCCGAACGCCGATGGTTCAATCGCCATTCCGTATTCCACCCACCACGAAGGGATCAGGATGATATCGGAGAACTCGCGTACGATCCGCAAATTCGCCTGGAACCAGAGTTCCGGGTCCAGGTAATAGTCCAGGTGGCTGACGCCGATGTATCCGGGAATCCAGGGACTGTCAACGATCAGCGCGACGGGCGTCGGGGCGGGGTGCCCTATGGGCCCGGCGCGCTTGGCCGCCGTTTTGAAGCACTGCCATTGTTCGGGACGCATGGAGTTCGTTCACGGTGCGAACTATGTACCAGTGTTCCTGTTTCCGAGGCGTGTGTCAATAGGAAGGGTGGCCGCACGCAACTTCACAATGTTTGCCGCGTTACCCATCCTCTGGCGGCGCTTCAGTCCCGCCCTAGTGAAGGTGCCTACTTGCGATTCTATCCTAAGTATCCAAGAATTGAGAAGGAGGCATCGTTGTCAAAACCAATCCTCGTAACCGGCGCATCCGGCGTCCTCGGCCGCGCCATCGTCGCTGAGTTTGCAGAGGCGGGTGTGCCGCTGCGGCAGGCTGTTCGAAACCAGGCGAAAGCCAAGTCCGGCATGGATGCGGTGCGCTGGGACTATACGCAGCCCGCGACGCTCGCTCCGGCGCTAGCCGGCATTGGAGGACTGCTATTGATGGCTCCATCTCTCGATCCCGATGCACCGGCAAAGCTCGGTCCGGCAGTGGCGTGCGCGAAAGAGGCAGGTGTGCAGCACATCGTCTTCATCTCGGCCTTTGGCGTCAACTACAATGAGCAGGCCCCATTGAGAATCATCGAACATTGTGTGATGGACTCCGGGCTTCCCTACACGATCCTGCGGCCGAACTTCTTCATGGAGAACTTCTCGGAGGGATTCCTTGCCGGCGGCATCAGAGGGCAGAACGGAATCTTCCTGGCGGCGGGCGATGGTAAGACCAGTTTCATTTCCGTGCGCGACATTGCTGCCGCGGCTCTTGCCGCCTTCCAGAAGCCGCTGATCGGCCTGGAATTCGACCTGACCGGCCCCGAGGCGCTGGACCACTCCCAGGCGGCAACCATCATCAGCGAGGTATCGGGCCGGCCGGTCGCCTATCACGCGCTGACTGAGGAACAAATGATTGAGGGTGCTCGCGCCGCGGGCGTGCCCGCGCCGGCGATCGGCTACATTACCGTGCTCTACAGTGTGGTTCGCGCGGGTTACGCGGCGGCAGTGACGCCCGACTTTGAGAGAGTCACGGGCCACCGGCCCACCACATTCCGGGAGTTTGCCCAAGCGAACGTGGTGGCGTGGAAATGAAACGGCGACAATTTCTCAAGACGAGCCTGGTCGGGGCCGATAGTAATTCCGGCGCCAAAGATAGCCCCCTACGAACACTGGCCGCTGCAGCCCGCCGCGTCAATGCGAGCACAGCACAGGTACCGGAGCGTTCACCATAATCCTTTCCGATGGCGTGTACGCGGTCAACGAGCCAGCGCTCTTCAAGCCGGCTGGCCGGCAGTTCACAAGGGCCGCCCGCCTGACTGTTCGTGGCGAGGTGCTTCCAGATGATCCAGGCTGGTCGCCACAGAACATGCCCGTGCTGATTCACACCATGGCGCTTTCGCCGAATTCGGTTCGGGCGGCGGACCTCCCGTGAACTTCAAGCCCCTGGAGGCGTCAGTCCTGGAACTGCCGCTCTCATCGAGGGTCGTCGACAAGCCTGTGGAGATCGAATTGGATCAGGCAAAGCGCGACTATCTGCACGTTGTGGCGGGCGCTCCCGGCTCCGAGGTTGCGGCCGGGCTCTTCACCAAGCGAGTCTGAGAGGGGTGCACAAATCACCCCGCGGCAAATGGCGGGGTCCCGCCGGGCATTGTTGTATCATGAAACCAATCATGAAGGTCGTGGATGTGCGGGCGACCAGTGTCACCGTCCCGCTCGAAGCACCGCTGCGCCATGCCAACGGCTGCCACTGGGGCCGCTTTGTGCGAACCATCGTCGAAGTGGAGACCGACAACGGGCTGGTTGGCCTCGGTGAGATGGGCGGGGGCGGGGAATCGGCCGAAGCCGTGTTCCGGGCCATGAAATCGTACCTGGTGGGGCACGATCCGGCGCGCCTCGAGGAGATGCGATTCCTGATCGCCAATCCCACGGCCTCGCTCTACAACAACCGCACCCAGGTGCTGGCCGCGCTGGAATTCGCGTGCCTCGACATTCTGGGGCAGGCCTGGGGCGTTCCGGTATGTGACATCCTCGGCGGGCGTCTGCGGGATCGCGTTCCGTTTGCCGCCTACTGCTTTTTCCGTTATCCCGACCCGCGGACAGGCGCCGGTGAAGTGCGCACCATCGACCAACTGGTGGAACATGCCCGTTCCCTGAAGCGGCGCTTCGGCTTTGCCACCCACAAGCTGAAAGCCGGCGTTTTCCCCCGGACTACGAGCTCGAGGCGTATCGCGCCCTGGCCGCCGCTTTTCCCCAAGACTCATTGCGATTCGATCCCAACGCCGTCTGGTCCACCGAACAGGCCATTCGTTTCGGACAGGCCATCGAGGGGTTGCGCAACGACTATCTCGAGGACCCGGTCTTCGGCCTCAACGGCATGCGGCGCACTCGCCAGATGGTGCGGGTTCCGCTCGCCACCAATACGGTGGTGGTCAACTTCGAGCAACTCGCCGCCAACGCGCTCGACACGGCGGTGGACGTGATTCTTCTCGACACCACCTTTTGGGGCGGAATCCGGGCCTGTGTGAAGGCCGCCGCGGTCTGCGAGACGTTTCAACTGGGCGTCGCCGTTCACTCTTCGGGCGAGCTGGGAATCCAACTGGCAACCATGCTGCATCTCGGCGCCGTTCTTCCAAATCTTTCGTTCGCGGCCGATGCCCACTACCATCATTTGACGGACGACATCATTGAAGGCGGCCTTATGCGTTACGAAAATGGCGCCATCCGCGTGCCCGATAAGCCGGGGTTGGGCGTCAAGCTCGATCGCGACAAGCTCCGCCGGTACAGCGAACTCTACCAGCGGCTAGGGAGCTACCCTTATGACCAAGACCCAGCCCGGCCCGGCTGGACCCCGATTGTGCCCAACGACCGGTGGGCCGATCCGAAAGACGGCCGGCCGGTGCGGATTCCCTACTGACATGCGAGGCTTCATGAATACAGGTAGAATCGGGGGCAAGCTAAAGCATGCCCTACCAGTGGTGGGGCATGCTTTAGCTTGCCCGATGGCACTCCTGGCCCTGCTGGCGGCCGGCGGCCTTCACGCCGAAACTGGCCGCGCCGCCTGGCTGCGATACGCGGCGCTGGCCGACGGCCCTGCCCGGCAGTACCGCGAGACTATTCCGGCGGTGGTCGTCATCTTAGGCGACGCCGCTCCGCTCGAGAGCGCCCGGCGGGAATTGATCCTCGGCATCCGCGGCATGATCGGCAGGACCCTCCGCGTGGAATCCCGTGTGCCCACCGAATCCGCCCTCGTGCTCGGCACGCTGGCCAGCATTCGGCATGCGTTTCCACAGCTCGACGCCGCCAACCTGGAACCCGACGGATATTGGCTCAAGACCCTCCAAACCGGCGCCGTCCGCTACACCATTGTCACCGCGACCAACGATCGTGGTGTCCTGTACGGCGCGTTCGCGCTGCTGCGGAAGATCGCTCTGGGCGAGCCGGTGGGCGACCTGGATGAGAAGCAGTCGCCCTTCGCTCCGGTACGGTGGGTCAACCAGTGGGACAATCTGGATGGCTCCATCGAGCGCGGCTATGGCGGCCGTTCCATTTTCTGGGAGGACGGCCACGCGCGCGAGGACCTCACCCGCGCCGGCGAGTACGCCCGCCTGCTGGCGTCGCTGGGCATCAACGGCTGCTCCATCAGCAACGTCAACGCCAACCCCCATATCCTGGCCCCGGATTTTATCCCGCAGGTGGCGCGTATCGCCGCGGCTTTCCGCCCCTGGGGCATCCAGGTGGCGATCTCGGTGGATTTCGGAAGCCCCCAAACCATCGGCGGTCTGGATACCTTCGACCCGCTCGACCCGCGTGTCGCCGCGTGGTGGAAATCCAAAGCCGACGAGATCTACCGCGCCATCCCCGACCTGGGCGGCTTCGTCCTAAAGGCGGATTCCGAGGGCCGCGTGGGCCCTTCGGCCTACGGAAGAACGCACGCGGATGCCGCCAACGTGGTGGCTCGCGCGCTCCAGCCGCACGGCGGTCTTCTCTTTTACCGAGGCTTTGTTTACGACCACCACATGGACTGGCGCAACCCCAAGAACGATCGCGCCCGCGCCGCTTACGACAACTTCAAGGAACTCGACGGCAAGTTCGACGACAACGTCGTCATCCAGATCAAGAACGGTCCCATCGATTTCCAGGTGCGCGAGCCGGCATCCCCGTTGTTTGGCGCGCTCGAAAAGACCAACCAGGCGGTGGAATTGCAAATCACCCAGGAGTACATGGGACAGGCCCGGCATACCGTCTTCTTGGTCCCCATGTGGAAAGAGACGCTCGATTTCGACATGGCCCCAACGCCCGTCAAGGTGCTGGTGGCCGGCAAGGTCTTCCACCGGCCCGCCGGCGGCTTGGTGGGAGTCGCCAACGTAGGGTTCGACGACAACTGGGCGGGCAATCACCTCTCGATGGCGAATCTCTACGGCTTCGGCCGGCTGGCATGGGACCCCGATCTGAGCGCCCGGCGCCTGGCCGAGGAATGGACCCGTCTCACCTTCGGAGATGATCCCCAAGTGGTCGAGACCGTTGTTGGAATCCAGCTCGGTTCGTGGCGCACCTACGAGGACTACACTGGGCCGCTCGGGCTACAGACCCTTACCGATATCACCGGCGATCACTACGGAGTCGCCGTGGCAGCCTCCGAGCGCAACGGTTGGGGACAGTGGCACAACGCCGACGAAAAAGGCGCCGGCATGGATCGCACGGTGGCCACCGGGACGGGTTTCATCGGGCAGTACCACCCCGGCGTGGCCGGCCTATACGAATCGCTGGCCACCTGTCCGGACGATCTGCTGCTGTTCCTGCACCACGTTCCTTACACTTACAAACTGCACTCCGGGAAAAGCGTGATCCAGTACATTTACGATTCGCATTACGAAGGAGCGGACGCAGTGGCGGGATACGTGGATACGTGGAGGATGCTACAGGGGCGGGTTGACGACCAACGGTATGGCGAAGTGCTGGCGCAACTGGAGTATCAGGCCGGCCAGGCCCAGGTGTGGCGCGACGCGGTCGCGATGTGGTTTCTGCGCGCCTCGGGCATCCCCGATGCCAAGGGCCGCGTGGGCCATTACCCGGGCCGTTTCGAGGCGGAGTCCATGGCGCTCGAGGGCTATACCATCAGGGATGTCGTGCCGTGGGAAGCCGCTTCCGGCGGAAAGGCCGTCGTATGCGCCGCGGCGCGATGCGCGGCCACCCTGCGTTTCGACGGCGCGTCCGGCTGGTACACGCTGCACGTCCAGTATTTCGACCTGCCCGCCGGCGTCTCCCGCTTTCAAGTGCTGGTGGCGAACCAGGTGGTCGATGAATGGGCCGCCGCCGATCATCTGCCTGCGCGGAAAATCGATGGGTCTGCCTCGGTCCGGCGCGTGATCCCCGGCATCGCTCTGCGTCCGGGGGATGGAATCCGCATCGAAGGCGTGCCCGATGGCGGCGATCCCGCGGCGCTCGATTACATCGAGATTCTATCGCCTCAACCCATGAACTGGACCGCCGAAGAAGATCATCGGAACATGATGGATCAGCTTGGCATAAAGGCGCTCCGTCCAGGCCCCAGTGGTAATGAGGCGGCGCCCAATCATGCCAACTACGACGAGTCCAAGGCCAATCCTTTCCCGAACTTGCCCGATCCCTTGACGCTCAAGAACGGCGGGAAAGTCACCACGGCGCAAATGTGGTGGGATCAGCGCCGCCCTGAGATCGTGGAGGATTTCGAGCGGGAGGTGGTTGGCCGCGTGCCGAGGAACGTGCCCAAAGTGACGTGGACGGTCACCGGCACGGCCAACGGGATGCTCGGTGCACATTCCATTGTCACCAGGCAACTCGTGGGGCATGTGGATAATTCCTCCTACCCGGCGATCGGCGTCGATATCCGGTTGACGCTGGTCACGCCGTCGAATGCAAACGGGCCGGTTCCGGTGATGATGATGTTCGGTTTTGGCGGCATGCCTCCAGCCGCCGGGCGCGGCGGCCCGAGTACCGGCGATCCGCCCGCGACCGAACAGCTTATCGCCGATGGCTGGGGTTACGCCACCATCATCCCCGCCAGCATTCAAGCCGACAACGGAGCAGGCTTGACCAAGGGCATCATCGGCCTAGTCAACCAGGGCCAAGCCCGCAAGCCGGATGACTGGGGCGCTTTGCGGGCCTGGGCCTGGGGCGCATCCCGGGCTTTGGACTACCTGGAGACCGATCCAACGGTGGATGCCAAACGCGTCGGGATCGAAGGCGTTTCACGCTATGGCAAGGCTGCCCTCGTGACCATGGCGTTCGACACCCGCTTCGCTCTTGTGCTGGTCGGTTCTTCCGGCGAAGGCGGCGCCAAACTGCATCGCCGCAATTGGGGAGAAGCGGTGGAGAACCTCACAGGCTCTGGCGAATACCACTGGATGGCCGGCAACTTCCTGAAGTACGGCGCCGCCGAAGCCGCTTTTGGCAGCAAGAACGCCGGCGACCTGCCTGTGGATGCTCACGAGCTGATCGCGTTGTGTGCGCCGCGCCCCACCTTTATCAGCTATGGCGTGCCGGAAAAGGGCGACGCCAAGTGGCTCGACCACCAGGGCAGCTACATGGCCGCCGTCGCTGCCGGACCGGTATTCAGGCTCTTGGGCGCCAAGGACCTGGGGAGCTCGGATGACTATCACACCGAGAAAATGCCGGCGGTGAATGTGGGCATGCTCGACGGCCAACTCGCCTGGCGCCAGCATGACGGCGGACACACCGATGGTCCGAACTGGAAGTACTTCATTGCGTGGGCGGATCAGTTCATTCAGCACACGGCGCCGGCCGACGAACCCGTTGCCCGAACCGACCAGAACTCGCTAACGGCCCATACCCAGTTGCTGGAAAAAGCCAAGAAGGGCCGCATCGATATCTATTTTGAGGGTGACTCCATTACCCGCCGTTGGGGGGCTACCGATTATCCGGATTTGCTGGCCAATTGGAACCAGAACTTTTTCGGCTGGAATGCGGCCGATTTCGGATGGGGCGCCGATACGATTCAGAACATCCTCTGGCGCCTGAACAGTGGGGAACTGGACGGAGTCAACCCGAAGATCGTTGTTCTGCTCGCCGGAACCAATAACGTCGGCAATACCGTTCCCCTGGGCGGCGACGAGGCGAAAGCAGCGGATATCACCAGAGGCATTGAGGCCATATTGAGAATCATGGAAACGAAGGCCCCCAACGCCACCATCGTCCTGACGGGCATTTTCCCTCGCAACGACAACCCGGCGGTGATGCCTACCATCAATAAGATAAACAACCATCTCTCCAAACTCGCCGACGGCAAAAAGATCCGGTATGTCAACGTGAATGACAAGCTGGCCGATAAGGACGGCAGGCTGTTCGACGGCATGATGAATGCCGGCGATAAGCTCCATCCCACGGTCAAGGGCTACCAGATCTGGGCGGATGCGTTGAAGCCCATTTTCAGCGAATTGCTCGGCCCGCCCGGCAAGGAGGACCACGCACCACCACCCACCGGCGATCCCAGCGCCCGGCGCTAAACGACCAACCGGCCTCCGCCCGGAAACCTCCGGAATCGGACAGTCTTGACTTTTTCTAGCGAAGGTGTATATATAGTTTGAAGCCCAAACGAAGTAGGTCCTCGCGAACGAAAGAGGTTAGCAAATGAAAAAGGGAGTTTTGTGTGCCATCCGCTACGCCGTAGCGCTGCTGGTACTGGTATCCGCTGGCGGCGTTGGCAACGCCCAGGTTCTTTATGGATCGCTCACCGGAAACGTGACCGATCCCAGTTCCGCCGCCGTTGTGGGGGCCAAGGTGGAAGCGCTGAACGTGGACACCGGCGTCGCCCCTCAGGCCAGCACCGATGAACGCGGCGTCTTCCTTTTCAGCAATCTTCAACCAGGCACTTACAAGGTCACGTTCACGGCCAGGTCGTTCAAGACGGTGGTCGCGGACAACGTCAGGATCAACGCCAACGAAGTCCGGCGCGTCGATATGGGGCTGCAAATCGCCACCGCCAGTGAGACCGTTGAAGTGAATGCTTCGGCCGTTATTCTGCAAACGGATAAAGCGGATGTCGGCGCCGACATTTCGTCTCAGGAAGTGGTGGAACTGCCCTATACCGGCGGCGAAGGCAAGAATTTCCAGAGCCTGCTGTACCTGGTCCCCGGCGCCGGCATACCGGCCAGCCGCGAGGCCAACTCGGAGGCGGGCAATCCACAGCGCGCGCAGACGCTTTTCATGAACGGCGTCTCCTCCACCAGCAACAGCACCAAGATCGACGGCGCCGTGGTCGCCTACCCGTGGCTGCCGGTGAATATCGCTTACGTGCCGCCGACCGAAGCCATCGAGACCGTCAACATCACCACCAACTCCTTCGACGCCGAGCAGGGCGCAGCGGGAGGCGCGGCGGTGAATGTCCAGATCAAGTCGGGAACGAATACCCTGCACGGCGCCGTGTTCGAGTACAACCAGAACAACGACATGACGGCGGTGAACTATTTCAGCCACACCAGCCCGCTGAACAAGAATATTTTCAACCAGTACGGGTTCGCGATAGGCGGACCGATTTGGATACCGAAGATCGTCCACGGTAAAAACAAATTGTTTTTCTTCGCCGACCTCCAGGGCACCAAGCGCCGCCAGTACGCCGCCACCACGAATCTGACGCTTCCCACGGCGGCCATGCGGACGGGAGACTTTAGCGCCACCGGAGTTACCATCTACGATCCGCTCACCGGCGCCGCGAACGGCACGGGCCGCACGCCGTTTGCCGGAAACATCGTCCCCACCAACCGGATCGACCCGGCGTCCGCTACGCTGACGGCTTTGTTGCCCGCCTTGACCCGGCCGACTGTGTTCACCAACAATTACGATGCCTACGGCGGGACGCAATATAACCGGAACAACTGGGATTTCAAGGTCAACTACAATCCCACGGCCAAGATGATGGTGTGGGGGCGCTACAGCATTTCGCCGATGAACATTGTGGCGCCGTTCGTTTTGGGCGCAGCGGCAGGCGACGCGTTTGGCGGAGGCAACCCCATCCATGCGGGCGGCCGGGTCCAAACCACCGCGGCGGGATTCACGTACACCATTTCGCCCACGCTTCTGCTGGATGGCAACGTCGGGTACACGCGGCAGAACATCGGCGCCGATGGCGATCCCCAGGATGAAGATTACGGCCTGAACACGCTGAAGATCCCGGGCACCAACGGCATCGGTCCGAACTATTATGGCATTCCGGGTTTCCAGACCACCGGCATCGCCAACATCGGCAATACCAATACCGGCAGCCCGTTCCAGTTCCGCGACAACCAGTACACCACCGCATTCAACCTGGGTAAGACCCACGGAGCGCACAACCTGCGCTTCGGCTTCGAATACGAGAAATATGCGCTCAATCACTTCCAACCGCAGGGCGGGACCTTCGGCACGGCGCGCGGCACGTTCGGCTTCTACGGCGACCTGACGGCGTTGAATGGCGGCGCCGCGGTCAATTTCAACGGCGCGCCGGCCAACTCCTGGGCGCAGTTCCTGCTCGGCTACCCCAGCCGTATGGGCAAGATCACCCAGTTCCAAAACCCCAACTCGCTGCGCTTCTCCACCTGGGGCCTGTACGCACGCGACCAGTGGCAGGTCACTCGCAACCTGACCCTGACCTACGGTCTGCGTTGGGAATACTATCCGATCTTCTCCCATAACTGGTACGGCGCGGTGCGCTACGACCTGGCCACCGACACCGTCCTGATTGGCGGGGAGGGTAGTGTGCCGTGGGACACCGGGGCTAGCGCCAACAAGAAGAACTTCGCTCCGCGCCTGGGCTTGGCCTACCGTTTGAATGCCAAGACGGTGTTCCGCGCGGGTTACGGAATTACGGTCGATCCGGACAATATGCGCAACCAGCGCAACTCTTACCCTTCGGTGGTCAACCAGGATTACAACCAACCGGCTACGTACCAGTTCGTCACCATGCCCGGGGTTGCCCAACCCTCGCTGCGCACCGGTCTCCCGACGCCGGTACCCCCGGATATATCGCAGGGCAAGATCACGCCTTCCACCACTGCGTCTCCCACCACGTACCTGGCGTCAACCGCCCTCGGCCCCTCGTTCCCCCAGTATATGAACCGCGGATACATTCAGAGCTGGAACGCCTTCGTCCAGCGCGAGTTCTCCCCGACGCTTACGGCGGAGGTAGGGTACACGGGCACGCACGCCGTCCACGAGGACATGAATGTCAACATCAACGGATCGGCCCCCAACACGGGTAATGCCGGCCGCCAGCTCTATCCATACAACACCAGCGACTTTAACTTCATCGAGCCATTCGGCGACATGACCTACAACGGACTGCACACCGATCTGAAGAAGCGCTTTGGCGGGTCGATCGTCAGCGTCGCCTACACCTGGTCCAGGGCCATCGATAATGACAATGGCGACAACGGCGACGGCAGCTTGTTCCGCGCCTACCCGGTGTCGTATGCCCTGAACAAGCAGTTGGCGGGTTTCGACCGCAAACACATCTTCCAGCTTTCTCACGTCTACCAGTTTCCGTTCGGCAAAGGGCACAAGCTTCTCAACCATGGCGTGATTGCCCAGATCGTCGGCGGGTTCCAGATCGGCGGCACCCTGGGCCGGTTTAGCGGCCTGCCATTCACGATTGGCTCCAACAACTCCGCCAATGCCGGAGGCCAAGGGCAGACGGCCACCCAGATCAATCCGGTGGTCAGGATTCTCGGCGGCCACGACGCCAATACCCCGTATTTCGATGGGACCGCCTTCACCAACCCCGCCGTGGGAACGCTCGGGACCTCCGGCAGAGACCTCTTGCGCGGCCCGGGCTTGTTCAACATGGACGAGAACATCTCCCGCACCTTCAGCTTCAAAGAGGGGAGAATCAAGTTCCAACTCCGCGGCGAAGCCTTCAACCTGACCAATACCCCGACGTTCTCTAACCCGAACGCCACCTTTGCCGCACCCACGTTGAACTCCGACGGTTCCGTCAAGAGCTATGGGAACTACAGCGTGATCACCGCCACCGCCTCCACCGCGCGCCAGTTGCAGGTGGGAGCGCGCCTGAGTTTCTGATATAGGGCAGCCAACCGCTTCCCGACGGGGTGCCCTCTGGCCCGGCTCCGAGGTGCTTTCCGAGCCGCGACCGCTAGGAACATCAGAAGTAGAACTTCGCGGCAATCTGGACGACGCGCATGTTCTGCGCGTTGTTGTACTCCCCAAAGTAGGTCCCCAGAACCGAGGTGCTCCCGGCCGGCCGCAGATTATTCGAAGCCACCAGGCCGGTGTAATTGCTGAATATACTGTTTCCGGTCTGGCCCGCGCCGTTAGTCACGTTGGTTGTCAAGTTGTAGCCCGAAAACTGGGGATGGTTGAGCGCGTTGAACGCCTCCAGGCGAAGCTGCAAGTACCGCTTCCCGTCGGCGCTGAACGTGATGTTCTTAAACACCGAGAGATCCTGGTTTGCGATCCACGGGTTGCGCAGGTACGTGCGCGGATAGGGCCCGATATTGCCGAGTTGGGGAACCACCAGGGCCGACATGTTGATGGTCCCGCCGGTTTGGGGATCGCCGTTTAGCAGGAAGCGCATCTGGTTCCCGGAGAGATTGCCGCTGGTAGGGGTGCCCAGAAGACGGGTCCCGGCATCCTGGCCGGAGATGGTGAGACCAACATCGGCCGGCATCCCGGATGCCAGCGTGGTGACTCCCGAAAAGACCCAATGGTCCAGGAACACGCCTGCCGCCTTGCTGCCCCCGACAAGTTTGCTGCCCTTGGGCAGATCCCAGACAAAGTTCCCGACGATATAATGCGTGCGGTCGAAAGCGGCGAGATCATAGTCCCACTGTGGGTTCACCAGTCTGGTGAATGTGCCATCGTCGGAAATGGTCGTCATGGTCTTCGACCACGTATACGCGACGCCAAACGTGAGGCCCTGCGAGAACCGTCGATTGAGGGCAACCTGGAGAGAGTCGTAATCCGCGTTGGCGTCGAAGGCGTAGTTGGTAATGTCGCTGTACCCCTGGTAGGGGCGCAGGAAGTCCGTGCCTAAAATGTTCGCCCCGCTGAAACTCAGCCCCGCGTTGGAGTAGATCGCCGGCAATCCGGCTTCGGTCGCCGGAATCACTCCGCCGGCGAACTTGGTCGGATCCTGCGACGACGCCTTGAAGGTTATCCCATAGGGCGGGGTATTCAGGTTGTCTTTGCGCGGCAGGTCCCGCGATTTCGATCCGACGTACGAAATATCCAGCACCGTTCCGGCTCCGATGTTGCGCTGAACCCCGATGCTGTACGAGTAAATGTGCGGAAAACTCATGTTCTTGGTAACGGCGGTAACGGACAACGGCGACAGAATGCCGCCCCCGCCGGGCTGAATGTCCGACAAATAGCCGTACTGAAGCGTGGGCTGGAGGACGATCGGCGGGTTGCTCGCTCCAAACCCCGTGATGCCGCTCTCGTACCGGTCGATTGTAATTCCGAAGCCGCCGCGTATCACCGTCTTGTGGCTGCCGGTCAAGTCATAGGCAAAGCCGAGACGGGGTTGTGGCAGAATCTTCCGCGTGATCACGCCGCCCTGCGGGTAGCCATTGCTCACCAGCACCATCCCGTCGCTGATGCTGCCGGCGCCCGTCACCAGCTTGCCGACGTAGTAGCCTGGCTGCGTGTTCTGAAGCGTCGCGGGGCCCGTTGTGGCTGGGTCGATGGCCCGGTATGTGGCCGCCCCCAACGAGCAGGTCGAGGCGCCCACGCAGACCGGCCGATACAGGCGCTCCGCTTTGGTCGGGTCGTATGCCGAGGGGTCGAAGTAGGCCGCATCTCCAGCGGTGTCGTAAACCGGCTGAAACCAGGAGAACCGTATGCCCAGGTCGAGCGTCAGGTGTTTGTTGACCTTCCAGGTGTCCTGCGCGTACCAGGAAATGTCGTGGTAGAGGTAGTTCTGATACACCTTCGTGCTCCACTGCGTGTAAGAGTTGTACACCCCCAGCAGGGCGTTCGCGAAGGGGTCGCCGGTAGTGAGCGGGTTGGAGGCGTTGGTGGTAAAGTCGATGTCGCTTTGGACGTGGGCTTGACTGTTGCTGGCATTCGAGGCGCTCTGGAAATAGAAGCCGAACTTGAACACGTGGGAGCCGTGGACCTTGGTCAGGTTGTCCATGATTTGCCAGATCAGAAATCGCTGGTTGAATGGCCCAAACAAACTGGTATTGGCGATCGAGCTGACGCTGGCGATCCCGCCGAAACTCAGGCTGGGGATGTAGCCGGGCGTGTTGGCGTTGGGATACAGCAGCGGCGTGTTGATGCCGGATGTCGCGCGCGTGATCTCGTCGCCCTCGGGCGCGATGGTCACGCCGCCCCGGCCAACCCCGAACACGAATTCGTTCACCACGGTGGGTCCGAAGTTCTTGGTCAGCGAAATGCTCGGCACGCTGCCCGGACCGTTTTTCCGGTCCGTGATGGCCAGCGGCCAGTTCCAGGAAGCCGTGGTCGTGCCGTAGGCGAATTGCTGATCGTCATGGTTGTAAACCCAGCGCACGCTCAGCCGGGTATTGGCGGTGATCAGGTAGTCGCCGCGAAGGATGGTCTCATTCCTGGGGTACGCACTGGGCACCTGGGAAGTGTAGTTATAGCCGAATCCGCCCGCGGTGGTGTTGGATGCGGGGAGAAACTTGAGAATTGCCGTGCCGGGGGCGTAGATACGGCTGGAGGGGATGATGTTGCCCGGAAACGGAGCCCCGGTAGTCGGGTCGGTGATGGTGATCGCCTTGCCGGTCCCATCGACGGAGTGTGAAAAGTCGCCGGTGCGCTCGGCCGCCGTGGGCACCAGAATGTTCATCGACGAAGCCTGGGGCACCAGTTGGCTGTAATACTCCTGGCTGGCGAAGAAGAACAGCTTGTTCTTTCCGTTCACCACGTGCGGGATGTAGACCGGGCCTCCGAAATTCCACCCGTAGAAATTGTAGCGGTAGAGAGGGCGCGTGTACGTTCCCTGGCCGCCGCGCAGGTCGTTGAAGTAGGAATCGGCGTTCATGCTGTCGTGGCGGCGGAAGTAGCTGCCGCCGCCGTGATACTCATTGGTGCCCCCGCGCGTGGTCAGCGCGATGACGCCTCCGCCGGATCTGCCATACTCGGCCTGGTAGTTCGACGTCAGGACCTTGACCTCTTCGAGCGCGTCGGGGTTCACCGACACCAGGGCCCCGGTGTTGTTGCCCAGGTTCAGGTTGGTTATGCCGTCAAGCGTGTATTCGTGTTCCAGGCTGCGGGTGCCGTTGACCTGGAAACTGCCGGTGATGTTGGTCACCGTGGAAGCCGCGTTCGCCACCAGAGCGCTCACGTTGACGCCTGGAATGAACTTCATCATGTCCACGACGTTTTGCCCGTTGAGCTGGATGTCCCGAAGGTCCCGGTTGGTCAGGATGTCGGAACGCTCGCCGGAATCCGCCTGAACCTGGATGGTGCCGGGGTTGGCTTCGACGGTGATGGTATCGGTGAGGTTGCCTACCTGAAGGACGATGTCGCCCACGCCGACCCTGGTGGCCACCGGCACGATGACGTCTTTGCTCTCGCCCTTCTTGAAGCCCTTGGATTCCGCGGTGAGGTTGTAGGTTCCCGCCGGAAGCTGCGGGAAAATGAAGTTCCCTTCCGCGCCGGTGGTCGTCGTCTGGCGATAAGCCGTATCCTGCTCGACGACTGTCACCGACGCTCCCGGAATCACCCCGCCTGCGGAGTCCTTGATGGTACCGGTGATGGAACCACTGTTCTGCGCAAAAGCGCAGATCGATAGGGCGGCCATCGCGATGAGCGCCCGGATTACAATTCTCGCGTTCCTCATTGTCGTTGCTCCTTAGTCAGGCCCAAGCTTTCCTCGCGGACATTCCGGCCACGTCTAATGCATAATGCACGCCTCGTGATATTCTCACGTACCGGACGGAATCGGGCAAGCGGTATCTTCAAAGCCGGTTCGGTTACAATTAGTAAAACGAATCCCGATGTCTGATTTCGCGGAAAGTGCCTGAATTTGCACGGGTTCTGCGAGACAGGGGCAAATCTCTCTAGTCCACGGCGAAGCCCCCATCGTTTCGCATTGTGAATCGCCGCTGAGGGAAAAGGGGAACAGACGCATTTGTTGCCACACCCGCAAAATGCGTCTGTCCCCTTTTCCCCTGGCAGCCCCGATGTCAGCGTGCTGCGCCACGCTGTTACGTATGCCATCATCGGAGTATGAACGTCGCTTTTTACGGCCATGTCCGTCAATATCACAACCTCAAATCGGAGATTGATCGAAACATTCAGGCTGTTCTGGAATCCGGCCAGTATGTAATGGGTCCCGCGCTCGAGCGGTTCGAGAGAGAGCTGGCCGGGTATCATGGAATGAAGTTCGCCATCGGCGTCGCCAACGGAACGGACGCACTGTGGCTTTCCTTCCTGGCGCTCGGGATTGGCCCCGGCGATGAGTGCATCACCACCACCAACACCTTCTTCGCCACCGCGGAGGCCATCTGGATCGCCGGCGCCACGGCCGTATTCGTGGACTCCGACCCCAGAACCAATTGCCTGGATCCTTCCAAGGTCGAGGCCGCCATCACGCCCCAGACCAAGGCCTTGGTCCCGGTTCATCTATATGGCCAGTGCGCCGATATGAAGGCCCTCCGCCAGATCGCCGATCGACACGATCTCTTGATCGTGGAAGACAATGCCCAGGGGATCGGCGCCCGCGGAGACGGGTTCACCATCGGCCAATTGAGCGACGCTGTGTGCATCAGCTTCATCATCCAGAAGAACCTGGGCTGTTTTGGCGACGGTGGCGCGGTCGTCACCAACCACGAAAACGTTGACCGCCTGATCCGCAAGCTGCGCAACCACGGGTCCGGCAAGAGGTCCTGCCACAGCCCGGGCTACAACAGCCGCCTGGACGACCTGCAAGCCGGAGTGCTCAGCGCCAAGCTGAAGCATATCGACGAATGGACCGCCCTGCGCCGGAAGTGGGCCGCGCGCTACTCCGCGGGCCTCCGCGACGCCGCCAACATCCATCTTCCCTACGAAGCGCCCGGTAACTACCACGTTTATCATCTGTATGTCATCGAGACCAAGAAGCCGGAGCATCGCGATTCACTGCTGGATTTCCTCACCGCCAATGGCATCGACGCCAAGTGTCACTATCCCATCGCCATTCACCAGCAGGAAGGCTATCCTTGGGGCAAGCCGGCCCGCATCGCTGGCCCCATTCCCAACTCCGAGCGCAACGCCGCCTGCTGTGTGTCGCTGCCCATGTATCCCGAGCTGACCGCCGAGGAAATCGATTGCGTCGTCGAAAAAGTCCTGGAATGGGACCGGGCTGCGCGGTGAACATTTCTCGCTGGCCCGCGACGGGACCGAATTGCATTCCTGCCGTCACTCCGATTACTCTATTAAGCAGGACGGTAAGACGGAAGATTGAAGACTCAGTGCTGTTGCCAGGGGGTTCGATCCCCGTTTCCCGCTCCACTTCGAAGCGGCTGGCGTAGCTCAGTTGGTAGAGCATCTGATTTGTAATCAGAGGGTCGGGGGTTCAAATCCCTCCGCCAGCTCCAAAGAATCAACGACTTACGGGCTAGTTTGGCCTGCCTGGGGGCGCCGGAGCAGCAACCGGAGCAGCAACCGGCGTGGCAACCGGCGCCGGCTTCAGGATCGCGTCCATCTGCTGGGCTGCTTCCCTGCGCAGGGCCGGAACGACGTGCGAGTACGTGTTCATGGTGACCGCGATCTGGCTGTGGCCGAGCAGTTCCATCACAACCCGAGGATGGACGCCTTGCGTGAGCAGTAGTGTCGCGGCGGTGTGCCTGAGATCGTGGATGGCGGACGTAGGGCAGTCCCGCGCTTTCGAGAATCCGACGGTAATCCCGCTCCAGGTTCCGCGGCTCTAGTGGCGTGCCGATCCCCGTGGTGAACACGAATCCGGCATCCTTCCATCGACTGCCGGCGATGGTGCGCTCTCGCTCTTGGCGGGCGCGGTGTTCGATGAGCGCAGACAAGCACGCCTGGGGGAGGTTGATCGTCCGCCGACTGGAACGTTTCGGCTCCTTGAGAATCAGGTGTCCCTTCTTCTCTGCTGGCATTTTGACGCGCTGCAACGCCAGCCGTACGGCGAGGGTGCTGCGCTCCAGGTCGATGGCCGGCCATTGCAGGGCGAGCGCTTCTCCCTTCCTGAGGCCGAGCGCGAGCGCCACGGTGAACAGGGCGCCAAGCCGATGCTGCTTGGCGGCCTCGATCAGTTTCTGCGCTTGCTCGGGCGTGTAGGGCGCGATCTCGCCGTGCTCTGCTTTCGGGAAGTTGACCAGAAGCGCCACGTTTCGCGGCACCAGATCGAGCTTGCAGGCGCGATCCAGAGCCATTCGCAGCACCGCCAGGCAGTAGCGAACGGTGGTGACGGAAAGGTGCCGCGGCGCCAGCGCCGGCTGCCCCTCGACGGGCTTCTTGACACCTGGGCCTTTCTCCACGATGGCATCGAGCTTCTCCTGCTTCAACTGCTGGACGTGGTGAGCCCCGAGCTTCGCCAGCGGGACCTTGCCGAGCGCCGGTATGAGGTGCAACCGAACCACGCCCTCATAGCTGACGTACGTGGCCGGCGAGACATCGGCTTTCACCGATTCCAGCCAGCCGTTGAGAAAGTCTGCGACCGTTTGCTTTTCGGGATGGATGTTAATGCCGCGCTGCTGGTCGCGCAATTCTTTCTTCAGCCGTTCCTGGACCGCGTAGCGCGTCTTGGCAGTGATGAACTTCCGCCGCCAGACCGCCTCGCCGGCCGCGTTCCGCTTCCATCCCAAGCTCACTGCCGCGCGCCATTGGCCGTCCTGCGTCTTGTAAATCGAACCTTCACCTTGGCCGCGCTTGCGTTGTTTGGGCTTCCTGTTTCTGGGCATCTCGCTTTCCTTTCGCTATCCAACCCCGGACTGTTTCAACCTTTCGCACACCGAGAAGCTTCGCAATCTCTGTTGCCGATTTCCCCTCAATCCTATGAAGGCGCCGGGCCTCGGCGCGCCTTTGCCGTAGGCGGCGGCCGGCATTCTCCACGGCCTTGGGGCGCCCGCAGTCCGGGCAATAGTTTTTTTCCCCGGCATTCGGCCTCTTTCCGGAACGCGCATAGAGCCTGGTGCATTCGGAGCAGACATAGAGGCCGTCCGCATGCATAACAGCAAGTGCCAACTGAAGCGCGACGGCGCTCAGGAGCCACCCCTGGAAAGAGATCTCTAGCTGCCAGTTGAACCGCGGCGCCCAAGTTACCTGGAGCTTAACGCCAAATCTCTCCAGCCACACGCTGATCTCTCCGGCGATGATGCCTTTGAGGCCCTCAAGCGAAAGCTCTTTTCCATATTCCCTGCGGCGGATGTTAACCAGCTCGCGGCGCGCCCAGTTCCCGAAACCAAAGGGGGCCTGAGGGCAGGTAGGCTCGCGCCCCGCCTTTTGAGGGCTTGAAAGCATCAACCACTCACGCTCGTTTCCTCGACGGCCGTGCTGAAGCTCCGTAGCAATTTTGAGAACCGAGTAGGCGCGTCGGGAAAAGTACTTCCACACCGCCAAAGAATCCCACCCGTACCAGCCGACCTCCGAATCTATGCGCTCCCACTTGTCAGCACCGAGGTGCGTGCCATCGCGCTGGATGGCCAGCGGTCCCCAAGACTCTGCAAACTGCCGGATCCTTTCATCCGAGCCGGGCTCCTGCCACAGTCCAATAAACGAGTCGAACATTTCCCGGTCCGGAACCTTGAAGCTGGCGCCGCGGACTTCCCAGCGTAGCGTTGACAAGGGCGCGAAAGTGACAGGTCCCCCTGGTATAAACACCTGTCCATTGGGCACAACCGCGCCGAGGACTCCGGTTTTCGGATCTCCGAGGGTTCCCCGGATCAGGTCGAGGTCTGTTGCGGCTCGCGTTGGCATATCAGTGCTCATACCATAACACTTTCCATAGCGTCCCGCAAGTGGCAAACTGGAACCGTTGGACGAAAGTCCCATGCAGCGAAATGAAGGAAAAGGTAATGCCGAAACGAACTGATTTTGAACCATTGCTCTTGCGGGGCACTGAGGTGGCCGAGGCGTTGGGCTGCAGCAGGGCTCTCGCTTACCGGTGGATGGCGGCGGGGGTGCTCCCCACTGTAAGGGTTCCGGGGTCACGCTCGATTCGAGTTCCCCGGGAGGCGCTCCTGGAATGGATAAAGACCAATACCCAGGCCGGAGCCGCGGCATGAAACCGCCTCCGGCCGCGGAGGCCGGAGGCACGATTTCACATCACGGCGTTTTGCCACGGCATGAGCGCAGCCGGCAGACGCGGACCGCACGCGTGGAGCACTACGCGGACCAGAACCGGCTTTGCGCCGAAATCATTTTGCACGAGCGCGGCCGTTACGCTGGCCTGCCCGTGATCTGGGCCGAAGCTGTTATCCGTGGAAACGCCGAGCACAGCCGGGACTGGAGGCTCGTCGCATGACCGCCGCAAAGCAGGGACTTCCCGCCAATGTAGACGCCGAGCGATTTGTGCTCGGTTCGATTCTACTTGACGATGAAGCTTTCGCGCATGCGTTGGCCGATCTCAAGCCCGAGGATTTCGCGCTCGAGGCGCACCGCCGAATTCTGCGCCGCGCGGCCGATTTGTATGGTCGCGAAGAGCGCATCAACAGAGTGACGCTCTATGAGGAGTTGGCCAGGCATGGCGAGGCGGAATCAGTTGGCGGGCTGTCCTACCTGGTGGAGCTGGACGACGGGTTGCCGCTGGTTCCGAGTCTTGACAGCTACATCCGAATCCTGCATGAAAAGTCCGCACTTCGCAAGGTGTTGTTTGCCTGCGACAACCTGAGTCGCCGCGTCGAACTGGGGGACCCTTCCGCCGAGATTTCCAAGGCGGCGGAGGATCTCTTCGCCGGCATCGGCGCGCGCGGGCAAGGTTATCGATCACCGACCGAGATCCCATCTGTGCGCGATTGCGCCGGCGGAGAAGTGACCTATGTCCGTGACCCGGAGTTAGCGCGCGCCTCAGTGACAGCCGTGACGGGCGAGGCCGGTGCTGGCAAGAGCACGGTTGCAACCGTCTGCGCTCGCGACGCCGCCCGCAGCGGAACGCCGGTGTTGATACTCGACCGCGAGAATCCTTTGTCGGTGATTGTCGATCGGCTTGAGCGGCTCGGTGCCGCCGATGAAAGGGCCATCAAGATTTGGGGTGGCTGGTTGCCGGAACCCGCGCCGCTGCCCGACGCGCCAGTGGTCGTCGATTGGGTCAAGCTCTCCGAACCCAAGCCGCTAGTGATTGTCGATTCTCTCAGTGGGTTTTTCGACGGCGATCAAAACGACGCCAGCGAGATGCGCGGCTTCTTGCACCGGTGCCGGCGCCTGGCCAACCTGGGCGCCAGCGTCCTGGTGCTGCATCATTCCGGGAAAAGTGAGTCCGCGCGTGATTATCGCGGCAGCAGCGATTTTTCGGCGTCCGTTGACCAGGCATTCCACTGTACGAGCTTCGGGGATGGTGGGCGACTGGATAAGATCGTGCTCCGGCCCTATAAGTCGCGGTTTGGGTTCGCTGGAGAGTTGATCTACGAGTATGCGGATGGGCGATTCGTCCGCGGTGACGCGGCGGAGGTTCGGCAGACGGTGAACGAGCAGTTGACGGTCCTATTGCGGCTCAATCCCGGCGTCACGGCGGGCAAGTTCGACGACCTGGCCAACGCCCGGGGCCTCGGCCGCAACCGCGCGCGCGGGTTTTTGGCGGATGGCCTACTCGCCGGATACGTCCGCCGTGAGACGGGTGCGAAGAACGTCAAGAGGCATTTCTTGGTGGAGCAGAATGGCCTGGGATAAAGCGCTGAGGTTCGGAAAACCAGTTCGCTGCCGCCGCATCTGGTGGCGAACTGGTGGCGAACTGAAATTACCCGGCGAACTGGAACTCCGGCGAACCGTGTATCGTGCTGATTCCTTTGAGTTCGCCAGTTCGCCGCCACGTTTCGGCGCAACTGGCAAACTGGCGCACTGTGTTTAGTTCGCCAGTTCGCCCCCCCCTTAAGGGGGGCGACTACTGGCGAACTGCGCTGGCGAACGGGGAGGACGTATGGAAAAACCGAGAAGGGCCGGCGGCAAGCCGCAGCCGGATGATGGGGTGCTGCCGAGTCCGCGCGATTGCATGAGGACGCGGGGAACCGGCAGGGCGTGCGACAAGTGCGGCGACAGGCCCCTGGTGATTCACGTTCCCCTTCGGCTTCGTGGGCAGTGGTGCCCGTCCCATTGTCCCGTGTGCAGCCCGCAACCCAAGCCCGAGGGGGATGGATAAAACGATGGCCAAAAAGCAACCACAGCCCGACGGCGCAGGCGCGGCGCAGGCGCCGCCTTCCCGCTGGCGAAACCGCATCGTGGGCTATGGCGAGGAAGCGCCTGACCGACTTCTCGCCAACGACAGGAACTGGCGAACCCATCCCGAAGAGCAGCGGAACGCGCTTCACGACGTTTTGGCGACGGTCGGTATCGTCCAGAACATAATCGTGAATCGCCGGTCCGGGAAGATGGTCGATGGCCACTTGCGGGCCGCGCTGGCTGTCAGCGAAGGCCAGCCGACCGTCCCGGTCACGTACATCGACATCTCCCAGGAGGAAGAGAACTTGATCCTGGCGAGCCTCGATCCACTGACCGGCATGGCGGCGCAGAATTCGGAGAAGTTGGCGGCGCTCCTGGAAGAGATCAACAGCACTGGCCTGGGCGAGCTCGGGACGGGTTTGGACGGCCTGCTGAAGACCCTGGATCACGATTGCCAGCAGCAGCTCGCCGCGGCTACTGGGACTGTGGCGGGCGAAGATGCCGTGCCACCGATGCCGGCGGCGCCGGTCACCAGGTCGGGCGATCTCTGGCTTTGCGGTAAGCACCGCGTGCTCTGTGGGGACGCGACCAGCCCCGAGGCGGTGGCGCGGCTGCTGGGCGGGCGCAAGCCAATCCTCATGGCGACCGATCCCCCGTATGGAATTTCGCTTAATTCGGAGTGGAGAGATTTGGCCGGCCTGAACGGCTGCGGCCCGGCCGAGGCGAGCTATATGAAGCACCGGACCGAGGGTCATACGGAGACTGCCATCTCCGGCGACACCCGAGCCGATTGGTCGGAGGCCTTCGAACTGGTGCCGAGCCTTCAGGTCGCCTACGTCTGGCATGCCTCCGTGTTCACCCGCGAGGTGCTGAACGGCCTGCTTCGGATCGGATTTCTCTATCCCCAACAGATCATCTGGAACAAAGGCCGCACCGTGCTCACGCGGACGCACTACTGGTATCAGCACGAGCCTTGCTGGTACCTCCGCAAGAAGAACGCGCCGTGGTTCGGGAAGGCCGGCGAGAATTCGACGGTCTGGGATTCGCCTTCGCCCAAGTTCATCATGGGCGCCAGCGACGAGGAGAAGTTCGATCACCCAACCCAGAAGCCCGTCGAGTTGTTCCGGCGGCCGATCGTGAACCACACCCGGCGCGGCGAATTGGTATATGATCCCTTCCTCGGCAGCGGCACCAGCTTGGCCGCCGCCGAACTTACCGATCGCGTGTGCTGCGGCATGGAACTCAACCCGAAGCATGTCAACGTCATCGTGCAGCGGTGGCAGGATCTCTCTGGCAAGCATGCCAGGTTGGATGGCCACGGCGCGACGTTCGCGCACACGGGCGAGGGCCGGCTGCTCGAGGCACAGGACGCGCTGAAGGAAGAGGCCCTGGAAGCAGGAAAGCCCGCCGCGGCCGGAGCCGGGCGGGCCAGGAGGGAGGCGCGCGATGCTACAGCAGGTTGATTCGATAGGTGCGCTCGCCCTTGTCGGATTTGAAGGACTCGATCACCAGCCCGGTCTTTTTTCCGAGGATGCTGATGAACCCGCGGACGGTGTGCCTTTCCCATCGCATCTTATCCATGATCTCGGCCAGTGTCGCGCCGTTCTTCCGTTGAAGCATCGCCACCACCAGGGCCTTCTTGCTGCCGTCGCGCGCTGCGGCGGCTTCCTTCTTCGCGGCGGGTTCGGAGGCCTTCTTCCTGGGACTGGCTTCCTTCGCGCCCTTGGCGGCCGTGGCGCGCGCTTTGGCGTGGGTGGTATCCTTCGTCGCCCTGAGCGCGGCGGGCGCAACAGGCGGCGCCTGTGGCGCGGCGTTGGCCGGTTCTGGGGCTGCCGGCATCCGGGGAGTGTGCGCGGGGTGCGATCAGTGGAAGCTGTTGACCCACTGCCCAACGCGCCTGGCGGGTCGCTATTGTTCGGTCGAGTGCTGCCCATGTTGTAGCGCGGCCGGGCCGGAGCTGAAGCCGGCAGCGTGAGGGGTGGCCGGCTGGGATTTTTAGGTTCTGTCCGGTGACCCTCCGCCTGCGGGTGGAATGGTTGCGGAGGGGCGGTAGTTAGCGAGGTCTGACAGGGTGACACAACGATTTCCTGGCGATGACTCAGGAACCGGCATGGTGTTTCGGCGGGGCCTGGCCGCGCGCATTGTCCGGCGGGAGATTGCCGCGCGCTCGGCTGCTGAGGCCATCGGGCCGATTTCGCCGGGGTGTGAGATTTTCGGTTTGAGCAAAGGCCAGTTTTCCTTGATTGACATTATTGGGCACTGCCTGAGAGCCAGCGGGCCGGCGGACGTGACGGTGAGCACATGGACCGCGGCGGGTGCGGACTTGGGTTTCGCCTACGAGCTGATGCGGAATGGCGCGATTCGGAGCCTGCGTTTCATTGTGGATTTCAGCTTTCCGACTCGACAGCCGGAGTATTGCGCGGCGCTACGAGAGAAGTTCGGCGACTCCTGTATCAGGGTGGTGAAGACCCATGCGAAGTTCGTTTTGATCCGCAATGAAACCTGGAATCTGGTTATCCGTTCCTCGATGAGCCTGAACGAAAACCGGCGCATGGAGTCCTTCGAGATTTCCGACTGCAAGCCGATGGCTGACTGGCTCGTGGAGGTGGTTGACAAGCTCTTCGGGTTTCAGGCGGCGGGCAAGGGGTTCTCGAACCGCCCCTATGACAATTGCATGGAGTTCGAGCAATTCCTCGAGGACGGCACCGCGGCCGTGGGTATCGAGCAGGTGCAAGCGAGTACGGACGTGAAAAAGTATTTCGGAACCGGCCGGTATGACTCGGACATTGGCCGGGCCGGGTTGAGGTATCAGCGATGACGAAAAAGAGCACGGTTGACGCGGCGCCAGCGGCGCCGGACTGGTTGGACCCGGCCGCGGCCGGTGAGTGGGGGCGGGTGGTGGTGGCGCTGCTGGGCCGCAAGTGGAGTCCGGCAGACCTAAGCCTCCTTGCTGCTTATTGCCAGCACTTCTCGCGGTGGCTGGCTGCCGAGCAGGTCTTGAGCAAAGAGGGTGTCGAGGTCGTTCTGAGGGATGACAAGGGCGTAGTGCGGGCCGTGCAGGTGTCTCCGCACTTCTCGATTTCGCAGCGGTCTTTTGCCGCGATGCTGAAGGCCGGGTCCACCTTGGGACTGTTCGGCGCTGGTGGCGCCGGGCTACCTGGCGGTGCTGGGGCTGGCGTGGCGCGGTCTGCGGCGGCGCGGGCGTGGTTCGGTTCGGAGGTGCAATAGCCGTGCGAGTGAATGGGTCACAGTTGGCGAAGTTCGCGGGCGTATCGCGTGAGAGTGTCCGTAAGGCGCGGGTTGCCGGGCGCATCGTGGCGGGGCCGGATGGAACGTTTGATCTGGAGTCGGCGGCGGCGGTGCTGATGGGTGGCCGGGCGGGCGGCGTGAGTGGCCTTCCGAGCGTGGCGGAGTCGCGGCAAGCGGCGGAGGCTTTCAAGGCGCGGCTGGCAAAACTGGAGGTTGAGCGGCAAGAGGGCAAGCTGGTTGTTGCCGCGGATGTTGAACGCGCCTGGAGGGAAATTGGGGTTCAGATCCGCGATGCGGTGATGGCGCTGCCGGCGCGCGTGATGAACCGCCTTCCCGCTGAATACCGGCGCGCGGTGTTCGTGGCGATTAACGAAGAGGCGCGCGCGATTCTCACGGCGCTGAGCGGCAAGATCCGGGGCCCCAAGCGGGCCGGCCGGGGCGTGAGGCGGCGCCCGTCAAAGAGGGGCGCGCGGAAGGTATGATTGAGCGCTTCATTGCCTGGTTGAGCCCTGGTTGGGCATTGCGCCGGCTACGTGCGCGGCAAGCGCTGGCGGCCCATGCCGAGCAGCGCCCCACTGTGGCGACGCCGATTCTGCGGGGGCGGCCAAGAGTCGGCTCGGTCTCGCAGTTTGTCGCGGCGCCGGCGGTGACCGATGATCGCCAAGTACGGCGTGATGATGCCGAGCCATGGATTCCGCGGCGGGAACCCGAGCGGGCAGACGGCTGGACTCCTTTGGTTCCGCAGGGTCAACAACCCGCGGCGATGTCCGGGTATGCGGCACATAGGGCGGATGCCGCGACGGTGGAGCGCGCGGCAAGAAGGTTTGGAAGTTCGGATCCATTTCGAAATAGGAGATAGTAATGTCGAAAAAAACGGCAGACGTGCCGGCCTTGGGGCCGGTGGAACAGGCAGCGGCGGAGATCGTGGAGCATGGGCGGCGCGAGCTCGAATTAGTACTTGATCGACAGGCCAAGGCTGGCCAGGTGAAAGAAGCCGAGGAGCGCGCAGGTGCCGAGTACCTCGACGGTCAATCAGGCGGTGCAGTTGACAAGGTACTGAAACTGCAACTTGAGCTTGCAGCTATCGGCCGCGCGGAGGACCTCTGCCACGCGCGCCGGCTTGCGGCGATCACGCGCAAGTGGAACGCGGAGCTGAACGAGTTGCTGGAACAGATCGCCGGGAACCGGAAGCAGACCGAATTGCTTCAGGCGAAAACGGCGGTCCACCTGGCCGCACTCTCCGATCTTGAGGGCGTACCGTACACCAATGAGATTCTGCGCTCCCAGCCGAACGACCTCAGCTGGAAACATGTCCCCCGTTGCGTGGCCCTGGAGATCGAAGGCAGGGTGTTGGAGGACCGCCTCGAAGTACTGGAGCGGCGGAAGATTGCGACTTCAGGTGTCATCGACGTTGGCCCGGCCGAAGTTACCGAAATCACGGCGCTGCTCGATGCCCTGGTGGGCCACGAGGGCGAAATCCCCGATGTCCAAGCCGTTCTCGACTGGTGCGCAGCTTGCGAGCGGGGCCTCACTTTCGGCGATTTACCGCGGCGATTCCGGCTGGTTTGGGACGAAACGCGGCGGATCAACCTTGCTGAATCCTACGTTTTGGTTCCAGGCCTGATGGGTCCAGTTGAGCCCGCGGCCCACAACGAGGGTTCGGGCGTCCGCGACTACACCGCCGAAGTGACGTTCCGGGCGGATATGTCTCCCCGCGTCCATGCTACGTAAGCGGTGTAAGTCGATGCCCGAGGAGATAACGACGCCATCCGATCCCGGACTGAGGGACCGGCTCGAGGTGGATCTGATGATCATTTTGGCAGGCCGCGCCGGAGAGATCCGCGCGCGGCGGCCGGGCCAGGACGGCTTCCGGCGTCGGTGTGATAACGCGCTCGACCGGGTCGCAGTCCACGAAGCGAGCCACCTGATTGTAGGGGCGGCGCTTCAGAGACCGACGAACGGCATCGCCGTATCGATCTCGGAAACGCCGGCGGGGACGCTGTTCCGAGGGATAACCAGCTTCACGCCTGACCACGACGGGCCGGGCCATCCGACGTTCGATGAGTTCGAGAAAATGCTGCCGGATTTCGAGATCGCCCGGCAGCTCTCGAAACTGATCCTGTTATTGGCGAGCCCTTCGCCGGCAGGGTGGTTGGCCTACTTGCGCACGCTGTGGTGGCGCGCGGACGCCATCCTCGATCGGCACTGGCTGGCGGTGAAGCTGCTGGCTCAAGAAGTACAGGACAAGAAGATCGTACCGCGCGCTCGCGCTCAGGAGCTTTTAGAGCGCTGGATGCCCGTGAAGGAGCATTCGCTGATGGCCTTTTTCGAGGCTCAGGGGGCGCAAGTTGCTCGGGTTGGTTCCGCCGCCGCGGGCTCCGATTCTCCTGGCAGCGGCGCGCGGATCGGATTCGGCATGTGAAACGACGCGGCCCGCTCCTGGCTCCCGGCAGGAAAGCCGGGTGGCAACGGTGCCTCTCCTGGCCAGGAGCGGGCCACTGGGATCGGATCATGGCTCGAATTGGGGCTGGTCGGAATCGGCCGACCAGGGGCCGTCTCCCCGCGGGTACCTTTCCCCGCGCACGGCGGCACGGGAATCGAGTTAGTAAGTGGCGAGTAGGTTCGATTGTGAGGCCAAGACGTGAGAGAGACTGGAGTTGTTAAGAGTTACTTCGAAGCAAAAGGCTTCGGCTTCATTCGGGCGCGCGGCGTTGAGTACTTTTTCCATGTCAGCGATGTTCGCTCCGAAGATCCGAAGGTGATCATTCGGCCGGGGCGCGCTGTCGAATTCGAAGCGACGCAGACGGCCAAGGGCGGGCGGGCCGTCAACGTCGTGCTGCTGTGAGCGCGCGGCCAACAGCCGGGGTTCGTGAGGTTCGGAGGGTGAGGGGTGGGTGCTCGTCCGGTACCTCGGCCAACTGTTGCCACCGTGAGGATTGGTCGCGGGAAATGCCGAGATCGGTTAGCGTTTTCCCCGTAGTAGCGCGACGCGACAACGGGCCTTGCCTCAGAGTGTCTGCCGGCTTGGTGCGCTCTCCGCTCGCCTTCGTCTCCTTGAGCAGTTCGCCCGCCCGGCGTTCGGCGCGCATTCGGATCTCATGGACCCACCGCTCTGATTCGGAGTCCATGGCCTGTTGAGCGTAAACTTCAAGTGCGCGCGCTTTATCCCGAATTTGTTTGGCGTGTGGGTAGGTCTCGGGGTTTCCAAAATCCGCTTTCTCGGCGGCAACCTCGGCGGATTCTCGCCCCCTCAATTCCCCAAAATTTTGGGGATTGGCCCCGCCGCGCCTCTCGCCCAGCCGCGCCTCCAGCGCGTTCCCAATCGCTACCCGTTCGCTCGGCGTGAAGTCCTTCCGAGTTTTCGAACGTGGCAAGTTTGCCCTGTTCGCGGTTGGCCTGGTCCTGGGCGGCTTCCTGGCAGCGGTTCTTTGCGCGTTTCCTGGCGCTGTGGCGCGTTCCGGCTCTGCCGGCGTGGTATACGCCTTCCGGTGGCCGTCCGTGGCTGCGGGCAAGCCTGGCGCGCCGGGGCTGGCACCTGTAGCGCGCGTGGCGGTCGTTCCTGGGTGTTGGGCCGTTTGGAGAACTCAACGTGATTGCGCAGTGGGTTCCGATTGCCCGCCTGAAACTCGACTTGCAACCGGATGTGTTCCTGGGTCAGAAGAAAGTCGGGCGATTCGAGGCGGCGATGCGGGCTGGCGAGCGTTTCCCTGCCATCACCGTCGTATCTGATGCCGGCAGGTTCTTTGTGCGGGACGGGTTCCATCGGCTGGCGGCGGCTCGGGCTTGCGGGCGCGTCGCAATCGACGCTTACGTTTCACTTGGCTCGGCAAGCGATGTGGCGCGACACTTTATCCACCGCGGAAAAGTCGAGGCGGCGCTTGACCCGGCCTGGATCGAGTATCTGGAAAGGGCCTTAGCGGATCGGCGCTTCGCGCGCTCGGGGGTGGGCGGCCGGGATTGAGTCGTGCGGCGCGACTCAATTATCCGACCGTCAGTGCTGTGACATCGCCAGCAGCGCCAGCACAGCGATGGCAACGGCCGCGATGATGACGGCCACCACGCAGCCAGCGGCGTCCCCGTCCACCTCCGGGTGCTCTGCCGGCGAACTGCGGACGTGGTGAACCGCGTAGATCCCCGTTCCGGGAATGCCGGCGCTGGTGTACATGCCGCGGCGGTTCATTCCAACGTGAAGGCCGCGCGGCCCCACGCTGAGGCCAACGCCGTGCAAGCCGAGGTTCAGATGGACACCGGGCGCGATTCGAATTCGACGGCGGAAACGGAGGGCCATGTCCGAAGTGTACTCCCGTGGGGGAAGGGCGCCAGGGAGCGGCGCCCTTTCCCGGATCACGCGCGCTTGCATTCAGAAGCGGGTTACACGCCCACCCACCATAGTGCTAAGCGTTCAGCACAGTCAAGGGGCCTTGCTTTTGCCACGCTGAGCGCTTAGCATGGTTACCGATATGGCAAAGAGAAAAAACCCGGCTGCGGTGGCGCTTGGCAAGCGGGGCGCCAAAGCCCGACTCAAGAAATTGACTCCCGAAAAGAGAACCGAGGTCGCTAAGAAGGCCGCGGCCGCGCGGTGGGCGAAGAAAGAGGCAGGGCGCTCAGAATGAACTCTCGCCAGGAAGAACACGAATCGACCATCAGGGCCGCGCACGAAATTCGTGACATCCTCATGAAGGCCACGATTGGATGGGCAAACGAGCAGGCGAAACGAGAGATTCAAAACCGCATTCTCTCGGTACGTCGCACCGCAACAGATCCGTACATCCGGGAGAAGGCCGGTCAAATCGAAGGGTGGGCCGAGATTCTTTTCAGCACGCGCAAGTGGCAAAAGTACGGAAGTGCTGATGACGTGCGGGTTCGTATTCTGGGCCAATGTGCAAGCATGGCAAGCCGTGCCGAATCGCTGATCAGCAAACCGAATTCTGAGGTTTGATTCCATGGCAGTCTACAGGCCCGCGGCCGGCCGGGCCCAGAGTGTGTACGATGAAATCATGGAAGGTTGCGAGTCGCCGAAAGCGAAGCGGCGCAATGCGGGACCTGGCGCCGACGCGGTCCCCGTCAACATGTGCCCGCGGTGCGGTCTTCGGTGTGGCCGGAACGGTCCGCACGAGGATTACCGCGCGTGCATCGGGGCGTTGCGCGACCTGGTGGCGCGGCTCCAATTCGCGCGCCGGGGCGCCCATGAGGACTCGATGCTACGGGCCTGAGTTGCGGTTTACGTTCGCTCGGGAATTTGGCAGCAACCCGAGCAGCAACCGGAGCAGCAACCGGGGTGGATTTACCGCCGTTTTGGTGGACGCCGTGGACTTCAGTGGTGGCTAAACCTTTGATAAATAGACACTGTGGAAACGGTGGACGGCAAGCTATGGAATTTGTAATCAGAGGGTCGGGGGTTCAAATCCCTCCGCCAGCTCCAGGGGCTTCAAAGATGCTCTGAAGAGTCCCGCTTCGGACCATTCCCCTAAAATTTAATTTCCTTTTCAGGATTACTGCCTCTCCAGCACAGCCACTGCATCCACTTGCTTGCCCGTCGCGTCCGTGCCGGAATAGGTTCCCGTCAGGGTCTTGCCGTCGGCGGAGATGGTGGCCGTCTCGGAGGTTACGACCTTTCCTGCCTTCTTGACCGCACCCTTGAGCGTATGGCTGTCCACGCGCTGGTAGGCAACGGCGTCGGCGGACGGCGTACCCCTGACCGGGTAGTCCTTTCCATCAAACCGGGCGTTCACGGTTACGGTGAGGCGCTGCCCCTTTTCATCCACGATCTCTTCCCGAATCCGAATGCTCCGGCTGCCGGCTTTGATGCGGACGGTCTGGCTCCGCGGCATGGGTGGAGGCAGCTTCGACTTGGACGGGTTCAGTTTCCAAACGCCGGAGAAGGGGTCCCCGGCGGCGAACAGACAGAACGACAGTGTACAGAGGACTGCGCCCGCTCGGGGCCCGATCATTTCCACCTCTCCTTGGTCTACCCCGCGAATCATAACACCCTTGCGAGGCGCTCGGCGTGCCGTTTACTAGTACCAATCGCTCGTAAGTACTCCTGGGCCTATCTTTCGGCTACAGAACCCTCGACGACCAAATGGCGGGCCGGCGGGCCTTGGCGAAAGCACGCAAACGCCCGCAGCGCGGGAACTTCGGTGGATTCCTGCCGCGGGGCTGCGACCGCCGGCAGGAGGATGACGCTGTTATCGAAAGTGATTCCGGTAGGTTCTGGTACAGCACTGGTACGCCAGGAACTGGTACTGAGGTCCAGGCTAGTACACTATAGTCTTTCGAGCGCGGAAATATGACAATCAGATACGCAGACGGAAAAGCGATTGAAGGTGTCACCCTGGCACGCACGGACAACCTTATGCGGGTGGCCGTAAAAGGTTGCGAGGACGTTGCCGAGTTCATCAACGTGCATGGGACCTGGGTTTCGGAAGACTGCGAGCCCGTGATCGTGGAATACGGCCTGCCGCAGAATGCCCCCACGACGCTGTCGGAGGCTGATTGCATCTGCCCGCGTGCCTTGGCAGCCCGGTTGATCGATCTGCTATTGACCGACAGCGCGGAAGATGAATGGGAGGGGCAAACCACTCCGCAACGTCCACTGGATGCCTCTCTTTCCGAGAGAATGGTGTAGGCGAAGGCCGGTCACCACTCCGGGTTTTCGAAGCCCAGGCGCCATCCCAGCTTGCCGGAATCGAACCAGTAGATCTCGATGCCGAGCCAGCGCGTCTGCGGCGCGGCGTGGTAACGGCCCGGGCGGCTGACCCCCAGTACGAAGGCAACCGATTCTAGGCCCTTTGCAGGGCGGTGTGGCGGATCGCACGGGAAACCACGCGCCAGGCCAGCAGAAGAGCCACCAGGGTTGCGTAGAGCATCGGCTGGCGGATGTCGGACTTGACCAGCCAGTAATAGTGCGCTACCGCCGCTATGGCGGTGATGTAGACAAGGCGGTGCAACCGCTGCCATCGCTTGCCGCCTAGACGTTGAATCCACCCGGCGGTGGAAGTCAGGGCCAGCGGAACCAGGCACGCAAACGCGGCGAAACCGGCAGTGATGAACGGGCGCCGGCCGACGTCCTTGAGCATGGCCGGAAAATCGAAGAGCTTGTCGAGCCACAGGTAGGTGAGGAAGTGCAGGCAGGCGTAGAAGAACGCGAACAGCCCGATCATGCGGCGAAAGCGGATGAGGTCGGGCACGCCGAGCAGCTTGCGCAGCGGAGTGATGGCCAGAGTGGCGACGATCAGACGGATGGCCCAGTCGCCGGTGAAGTGCTGGATGAACTCCGTGGGGTTGGCGGTGACGTCCTGGTTCCACACCCGCCAGGCGAGGCGGAATAACGGCGCCAGGCACAGCAGGAATACCAGGACTTTGGTCCAGCGGCTGCGCAGCATGAGTCAGTAATTCTTCTTCAGGTCCATGCCGGCGTAGAGGCTGGCGACCTCGCTGGCGTAGCCGTTGAACATCTGGGTGGGGTGATTCTGAAACAAGGAGGGCAGGCGGCGCTCGGTGGCCTGGCTCCAGCGCGGATGATCGACCTGGGGATTCACGTTGGAATAAAAGCCATACTCATGGGCGTTGGCCATGTTCCATGTGGTGGGCGGCTGGCTAGCGGCCAGCTTGATCTTGACGATCGATTTGATGCTCTTGAAGCCGTATTTCCACGGCACCACCAGGCGGACGGGCGCGCCATCCTGCGGCGGCAGCGCCTCGCCGTACATGCCGACACAAAGGAGCGCCAGCGGGTGCATGGCCTCATCCAGCCGCAGGCCCTCGACGTAGGGGAACGCGACGCCGGCCAGCTCGGGACGCGCCAGCGGCATCTGGCGGAGATCCCAATAGCTTTCAAAGGCGACGTACCTGGCCTTGGGGGTGGGTTCCACCTGTTTGAGCAAAGCGCTGAGCGAGTACCCGGCCCAGGGCACCACGATGGACCAGGCTTCGACGCAGCGGTGGCGGTAGATGCGCTCCTCAACCGGCGCCAGCTTCATGATTTCATCGATGCTAAACTTGCGCGGCTTGGCTACGTCTCCTTCAATGGAGACGGTCCACGGCGAGGTCTTGAAGTTCGTGGCGTTCTGAGCGGGCTGTTGTTTGCTGGTGCCGAACTCGTAAAAGTTGTTATAGTGCGTGACGTTGTTGTAGGAGTTCGGTCTCTCAGTTGTGCTGAAGGGGCTCTTGACGAGCTCTGGCAGTTTAGCGCCGGCCTTGAGCAGTTGGCGGGCACCAAGAAAGGCCGCCGGAACGCCGGCCAGGAACTTGCGCCGGTTCAGATAAACGGACTTGGGGGTGACCTCTGAGTAGAGGATATCCGCCGGTTTCTTGATCAGCATGGCTTTGCCACTACTATACCGTTAGACGAGGCCGGCGGATGTCCGGATTCGGCTTTTCAGCCGCCATAGGGCATCGGGGGCACTTTTCCGAGCAGGCGGGAGTAGACTGTCAGTGCGCCGCGATGGTGCGCCGTGTGCTCGACCATCGCCCATACGATGTCGCTGACGGGTTGGCCTCCCATGATCGGGCCGGGCGGGAGTGGCTGCGAGAGATCCTCCGGGCTGCGCGAGCGCAGAAACTGAATCGCGTTCGCATATGCCGCTTGGAGCATCTGGCGCGCGGCGGCCAGCGAAGCCATACCCTCGAGGGCCTTGGCGTGTTTTTCGAAATCGAGGTCGAAACCTTCGGGTCGGGATACGCCCTGGATGAACCAGTCGAGGGTCTGAGCCGTGTGCGCGACCTGCTGCGCGGCGGTCATCATGCTTTCCTGCGGACGGAATCCGGAGTCGGCTTCATCGAGGACCCCGGTTGAGCGCTCGAAGAAATCCTGGCTTGCGAGCAGTTGGTTGGCGAAGTCGTAGTGTTGCGGTTTTAGGCTCATGGATCATACTATAGCAGAAGGCGAATAAAAAGAGAATATTGGGGATTGTCCGCGCTCGGGGAAGGATGGGGCGATTGCTCGAGCAACTGCGCCTTGAGTACCCGTAATTCCGGTGTGGGTGTGAAATCGACTGATATACTGTTTCACGGAACGCATCGACACAAGGAGGAAAGAACGTGCGCCAGAAGTTCCTGCCGGTTTCCGCCCTGCTCATGACGCTCTCGGGAGCATTCGCTCAGCCCGCGGCGCGGGTGGCCCAGATTCCGGGCGTAGCCTCGGATCAATGCAAGCCCGGTCCCGGCGACCGGCCGTGGACGGACAAGAGCCAGACCCCGGAGTGCCGGGCGCTCGAAGCCATCGCCCAGATGACCGGGGAAGAGAAATTGAACTTTCGCGGCTCGGTGCAGCGCCTCGGGTTGAACGCGCCCGGCGGGCAGGACGGGCCCAATGGCATCGCTGGGGGCTGGAACGGGCCGCCGCAGGCGCGCCAGATGAACGTGACGGCGTTCCCCACGGTGGTCACGCTGGCCGCCACCTGGGACCGCGGCCTGGCCCGGCGTTTCGGCGTCGCCATGGGAGAGGAATTCGCGGGCAAGGGCATGAGCGCTTCCACCGGCCCCACCGTGAACCTGATGCGCACCTGGCACTGGGGCCGGTCCGGCGAGACCTTCGGGGAAGACCCGTTCCTCATGTCTGAACTTGTGGTGCCCGAGATTCTCGGCATGCAGAGCCAGAAGGTGATTGCGGTGGTCAAGCATTTCGCCGGCAACGACCAGGAGAACACACGCACGGGCGTGTTTCCGGACTATGCCGGCATCGACGAGCGGATCACCGAAAAGGCGCTGAACGAGATCTACTTCCCGCATTTCAAGGCTGCCGTGCAGAAGGGGCACAATGGGGCTATCATGTGCGCCTATAACCAGATCAACGGCGTCTTCAGTTGCAACAACCCGGAACTGCTCGGGAAACTGCGCGAGTGGGGCTTCGACGGTTATATCGTGCCCGACGCGGGCTTTGCGCAGCGCAGCGTGCTGGCCGCCGCCAAAGCCGGCATGGACCGCGTGCAACCCGTGCAGGAACTCGATGCGCTCATCAAGAGCGAACAGCTTCCCGCTTCCACGCCCGACCGCATCGTGCTCCACATGATGACGCCGAATTTCCGTTTGGGCATTTACGACGCGCCGCCCGCCGGCAAGCCCGACGCCGACGTCTCCACCCCGGAGCACGTGAAGCTCTCGCAGGAGATGGGCGCCGCCGGCGCGGTGCTGTTGAAGAACAAAGGCAACGTCCTGCCACTGGATACCGCGAAAATCAAATCCCTCGCGATGATTGGCGACGATGCCGGCCCCAACGTGCAGGTGATGGAGACCGGTAGCGCCCACGTCGTGGTCGGCAAGGTCAAACCGCCGCTGGACGCCATTCGCGAGCGCGCGGGCAGCAGCGTCAAGGTGAACTATGCGCGCGGCACGCTGGGGATCGGCCCGCTGCCGATCCTGCCGGCCAGGGCCGTCAAGCCGGCCTCCGGCGAAGGGCAGGGCCTGAGCGCGAGCTATTACAACACGGCGGACTGGTCCGGCAAGCCGGTGGCGGAACGGATCGACGCCACGGTGGATTTCTCCGACGTCCCGGTCCAGGACCTGGCGGGAATGATGCCGCTCAACGCCCCGCAGCAAGGTGGCCGGCAGCAGGGCGCCGCGACGGGGCCACCCCAGGGGCCGCCCGCAGGCCAGCAGGGCGGCGGAGGCCGCCCGCGAACTCTATGGTCGGCGCGCTGGACCGG
Source organism: Bryobacterales bacterium (assembly GCA_963768385.1). Taxonomy (GTDB): domain Bacteria; phylum Acidobacteriota; class Terriglobia; order Bryobacterales; family Bryobacteraceae; genus Fen-178. The sequence continues at coordinate 797,293 of CAVYHQ010000003.1, read as the reverse complement.
CACGCTGATGCCGCCTTCCACCGGCGTCTACCGCTTTTCGGTCACGGGCGGCGGCACGGCTCAGCTCTACGTGGACAACCATGCCGTGGTGAATCTGATGCGCGCGGATTTCCCGATGAGCGCGCAGGGTCTGGTGCAGCTCGCAGGCGGCAGACCGGTGCGCATCGAGTTGAAGTACTCCAGCGCATCGAACCTGCTGGGCCGCGGGCTGAAGCTGGGCTGGCAGGCGCCCGACCCGGCTATGGTGGCGGAGGCGGTGGCGGCGGCGAAGCAGTCCGACGTCGCCATCGTGTTCGCGGGCGAGGAAATGGGCGAAGGCCATGACAAGGTCTTTCTCAACTTGCCCGGCGACCAGGACAACCTCATCGAGGCCGTGGCGCGGGCCAACCCGCGGACGGTCGTGGTCCTGCACACTTCGAATCCGGTCGCCATGCCGTGGCTGGACAAGGTGGCCGGCGTGATCGAGGCGTGGTATCCCGGCCAGGAGGCGGGACCTTCGCTGGCGCCGGTGCTGTTCGGCGACGTCAACCCGTCGGGCAGGTTGCCGATGACGTTTCCCGCCAGCGAGCAGCAGGGGCCGGCGCGGAACTGGACGGAATACCCGGGCGACGGCAAGACCGCCAACTTCACCGAAGGCGTTTTGGTGGGCTACCGCTGGTACGACGCCAGGAACGAGGAGCCGCTGTTCCCGTTTGGTTACGGACTCTCCTACACCACGTTCCAGTACAGCGATCTTCAGGTTGAGGGCCGCGGCACCGGGCGCACGGTGAAGGTCCGCGTGAAAAACAGTGGCAGCCGCGAAGGAGCCGAGGTGGTGCAATTGTACGTGGGCTTCCCGGCCGCGGCCGCCGAGCCTCCGCGCCAGTTGAAGGGCTTCGAAAAGGTTTCCTTGAAGCCCGGAGAGAGCAAGTTGGTGGAACTGAAGCTGGACCAGGAGGCACTCTCGGCTTTCGACGAGGCTGAGCACCGGTGGAAGATCTACCCCGGCTCCTACACCGTGCAGGTGGGCGGCTCGTCCCGCGACGCGCGCCTAAAGGCGACGTTTACCGTCGCCGCCCCCTAAGCCACGTTACGGCCGGCCGGCCACGGAGCAGGCGCGGCGCCCCGGAGGGCGCCGCGCGTAAGGGCTGCTGGCGCTCGGGGGCGGGCCGCTGTGGTCAGCCGCCTGCGAGGGATAGCCGGAACGCGACCATCTCCCTACCGTTGCGCATCAATAGGCGGTCACCGGCCAGCACCGGATGGTTCCAGGTCTTGCCCTCCAACGCCGGGAAGCGCGCAAGCTCCGTGAACTGGTCGGAGGCCGCTCTAACCAGCGCGAGTTCACCCTCCTCCGACACTACCAACAGCAAGTCCTGGTCAGTCAACAGGAGCAACTGGCCGAAGCCGTAGCGTCCGCCCTTCCAATTGCGCTTGCCGTCCTTGGCGTCGATGCACGCGAGAATGCCACCGTCGAAGCCGAACACATGGCCCTTGTGGACGACGAAGTCGTTAAAGCTGGGCTTCAACCCGGCCGACGTCCACCGCTCTTCGGTGGCCCAACCGGCGGGTCCGTGGTCAACCTTGATGCGGCGCATGCCGATTCCGCCCATCCCGTCGCCGGCACTGATCAGAAGGTCGCCATCGGCCGTCACGGCCGGCTGCATTATGCGGGTAGCAGATGGCCACGAGTATTTCCAAAGCAGCGTGCCGTCCGCCGGTGCGACACTGGTGGCGCCGAGCGCGCTCATCAGCAGAATCTGCGCGACTCCGTCAATGGTCAAGAGATGGGGCGAGCTGTAGCTATCGCCGCCGTCCGGGCCAAGCCAGCGCGGGGCGCCGGTGCCGAGGTCATAGGCGACGAGCTTGCCGGCAGCGGCCACGATGACGATGTCGCCCACCACCAACGGCGAGCTCGCGAACCCCCAGCCCGGGACCTTCGCGCCGGTGTCGGATGCAGCGTTGCGCGACCATAACACCGTGCCGTCACCGGCGTCGAGCGCGTTCACAATTCCGGTTGCGCCAAATGTATACACGTGGCCGTCGTGGAAGGTCGGTGTGGCGCGCGGGCCTGCACCGGCATTCGATTCCCAGAAACGGGCGGCGTCGCGGTGTGCCCACACCGGATGGCCGGTAGTCGCGTTGTAACAGGTAACGAACTCGTCCTCACCACGCTGCTCCTGGGTGTAGAGAAGGTCGCCGCGGACCGCGAAGGACGACCAGCCCGGCCCGATCTGCCGCCGCCATAGCTCGACCGGCGGTGAACTGGACCAGTCGATTTTGACCCGTATGCCGGGGATGATGCTGTCGCGGCCGGATCCCCGAAAACCAGGCCAGTTGGCCTCGGTCCTCGCTGGCACGAGAGTTGGCGGGAGTGCCGAGAGTTGGTGGCCGGCTTGCGTCAAGAGCTCTTGCTCGGGAGTTTTCGCCCAACGCCAGGCCAACTGAGAATGTGCCTCGCCGGTTACGCCTTCGGTGCGCAGCAACGCAAAGGCCCCGCAGGCAACCAGGATGGCCGCGACCAGCGTCGCGCGTCGAGGTCCGTCAGCGAGGCGGCGGCTGGCTACCGCTGCGGCGACCAAGGCGAGGCTCAGGACGGGGATGACGTAGCCCAGGAACATGAACCCCATCGCCCCCGTCGCTATCGACTTGTCGATGATGCGCGACGTCGCGACCGCCGCCACGATCATCAGCACGACAGCGCCCCAGCGCTCGACTTGCGGCGCCCGGCTGAAGAACAGCCACCACAGCAGGATAGGCAATCCGCACACGAGTCCGCCAAGGACTCCGTAGAGCGTGGCCTCCGGCGCGACGATCGGTACGACTAGCCAGAGTACCCACTGCACCACAACTGCGACAACGCCGGGCCACAGCCGGAGCTGCTGCTCATGAATCGCTTCGCTTTTCTGTGTGGGGATCATAGTGAAATGATACGCTCTCGACCGGCCCCTTGTTCCCGCCGCTTTCACCTCTGCGGCTACATCATCGATTATCTGAAAGTATCATTCCGCATCTGTTGCATTCCTACGTGACTCAGCGACGCCGCCAGATGGTGGCTAGGGGCGGGGCCGCACGCTGAGGCAGCGCCAGCCGTCGATGCAACGCTCGCCCACCAGGCGCGCTCCCGATAGTTCGACCTGCCGCAGTTCGGTTTTGGGCAATAGCAGTTCTAACTCGTCCGCGCCGGCGACGAATCGGCCCAAGCGCGCGATGTCCACCCGCAACGCATCGGTCTCGCCCGTCATGGCGACGCGCCAGGAGCCGTAGCCGTTTCCCCGATACGCCTCGCTCTCACCGTCGTCTTCGTGGCTCTCGCCGAAACTCTGGCCCCGGGACGGCGGAAACAACAGGAAAGCGCGCTGCTCACCGGCGGCGATGGCTGGCTTGTTCGCATTGACGGGGATGGCACTGCCCGCGCGGGCCAACAGGACGGGACGGTTCCAGGGAGCGGGCAACTCGACGGTTTGACCGCCTGCAAACGCTCTGCCGGACCAGAAGTCACACCAGTCCGCCCCGCGCGGCAGATACACGCTGCGCAGTTTCGCGCCCGGTTCCACGACCGAGGCAACCAGCAGGGACGGCCCCAGCATCATGTCGTCATTCTCGCGATAGCAGCCGTCGTCGTTCGGGAAGTCGTAGAACGTCGGCCGGATCACCGGCTCGTAACCGCTTCGGTATCGCCAGAGCAGCAGATAGAGGTAGGGGGCCAGCCAGTTCCGCAACTCGACCAGTTCCCGGACATAGCCGGTAACCTCCGGGTACATCCAGGGCTCGTTGGCGGTTCCGTCGTCATTCCACGAGTGGATGGAAAACCGCGGCATGAAGATCCCCGCCTGCACCCAGCGCACGAACAGTTCCGGGTCGGGGCGTGGTCCGGCAAACCCACCGACGTCGTGACCGCTGTTGGAGACACCCGAGAGCGCCAGGCCCAAGCCCATTTTGATGTTGTATTTCAGCGTTTCCCATGAAGTGAAGTTGTCACCCGACCAGGTTTGCGCGTACCGGTGCATGCCCGCCATGCCGGAACGGGTCACCAGGAAGGGGCGGACGCCGGGACTGTGCTCGTGCTGAGCCTCCCGCGAAGCCCTCATCATGAGCAGCGGCTGCAGGGCGCGAATCTCCCGCGCGGGACGCGGCCGCCCGAAGCAGTTCGCCAGCACGCCCGGCGACCAGACTTCGAATTCATTGTTGTCGTTCCACGTGGCGGAGATGCCGTAGTCGAGCAGGGCCGACTTGACCTTGTCCTTCCACCAGGCCAGAGTCCGGGGGTTGGTGAAATCCAGGCACGCGCCCACGCCGTCCCAGAACTGCAACCACCCGGGTTCGCCATCCTCGGTGGCGAGCAATAGCCCTTGCTGCCGCGCCTCATCGAATAACGGATGGCCGCGCAACAGGCAGGGCTTGATATTGGCGGCCAGATGCACGCCTGCGTCGCGATAGCTGCGCGCGAATGCCGCCGGGTCGGGAAACTTGTCGCGGTTCCAGTGAAACACATACCGCTTGCCGCCCATCGAGGTGTAGCCCGATGAGAGGTGGAAGGATTGGCAGGGGATCCGGTGTTCGGCGCACCGCTCCAGAAACTCACCCATGCGCTTCTGCGCGTCGGGCGCGTCGGTGTAACTCATGGTCGATCCGGAATAGCCGAGCGACCAGCGGGGCATGAAAGCAGGCCGCCCGGTAAGCCAGGTGAAGCGACGGGTGATGCCGGCGACCGAGGGGCCGGCAAACACGTAGTAGTCCAGATCGCCGTGGTCCGCGACGAAGTAGCGATAGAGCCCGTGATAGTTGTCGAATTCGCGGCCCATGTCGAAGGTGCAGTCCGACAGGGTGTCGTAAAACAGTCCAAAGGCCATCCGCAGCCGCGGCTTCCAGGTGATGTAGAACGGGATGTGCTTGTACAGCGGGTCGGAGGATTTGGCGCTGTACCCCATGGCATCGATGTTGCACATCCGAAAGCGCCCTCCGGCGCGGTCGGTTTCTCCCGACCGCTCACCCAGGCCAAAGTACATTTCGTCGCGTTCGCGGGCCAGGTAATGATAGATCTTGTCGTCCCACCAGCCGAAGTTATAAGACTGCGTAGGCCGGTCCCGAGCCACGCCATGCCATTGCCCCTCCACGCCCAGGTCCCAGTGGCAGAGCAGCCCGCGCAGATCGAGCGTCAGGCCCAGCCGCGAAGTCTCGATCCGCAGACGTTCCGGCTGCTCCACCAGGCTAAACTGCGGGCACGTGAAGCCGGAGATGTCAAAACGGTCGCGTCCCTCCGCCGGCACGTCCTCCATCCCCGGTGCGATGGCCCAGCTTGCGGGCTGGTGCAATTTGCCGTCGGGCAGCACCAGAACCCGGATCAGATCCTGCTCCAGAATGAAGAGGTGCGCGGCGGCCCCGGTGGAATTCGACAGGTCGATGCGTCCCGGCGCCGTGTTGGCCACGCGGAACAGCGGAGGATTGGACACCGAAGAATGTGTGGTCATAGCGTAGGAACCCGCCACTGGGGGCGGAGCAGAGATACCAGGATTGCCACTCCCAGCAGATCGAAGACACTCAAACACGCGAACAGCGGCCCGTAGCCCATGCGTTCCGCCAGCGCACCGACCAACAGTGAGAACAGCAGGCCGCCGGTCCAGGACGCCATTCCGGTGAGCCCGTTGGCGGTGCCCACCTCGCTTTGGGCGAAAACGTCGGTCGTCAGCGTGTTCAGCAAACCGGAAATCATCTGGTGAGCAAAGCCGCCGAAACAGAGGAGGGCAATGGCCACGCCCGCTGTGCCGGCCAGTCCGACACAGCCCGGGCCGATCATGATGACGGCCCCGATACCCACAGTTGCCACCCGCGATCCAATCAGGCTGAGACCGCACCGGCGCATGAGAAACGGCGAGAGGTAACCGCCCAGGATGCCGCCGAACTCCGCCGCCAGGAACGGAAGCCAGGCAAACAGCGCGATACCCTTCAGGTCCATGTGCCGCTCGGTTGCCAGGTACAGCGGCACCCAGAAACTGAACGTCTGCCAGGCGGGTTCGGCCAGAAAGCGGGGGATGGCAATGGCCCAGAACCCGCGGCGCTTCACGATGTCCCGCGCGGACGCACGCGGGCCTGGCGTTTCCACGCGGCCGGCAAGGATATGTTCGCGCTCGGCCGCGCCCAGAGCCGGATGGTCCGCCGGCGCGCGATAGAAGGCCCACCAGGCGGCGGACCAGACAATGCCCACGAGACCCGTCGCCGCAAAGGCGGCGCGCCAATTCCAGCGCAGCGCCAGCCACACCACCACGGGCGGCGCGAGCATGGCGCCCAAGGATGTCCCCGCGTTGAAATACCCGACCGCGACCGACCGTTCCTTTCCGGGGAACCACTCGGCCACGGACTTCACACCCGCAGGGATGGCGCACGCCTGGTTCAGGCCCAGCAGTCCCCGAAGTACGGCCAGAGAGCGCCACCCGCCGGCCATGCCGTGCAGAGCTCCGACAACCGACCAGGCGATGGCGAAGAGCGCAAAGCTCAGCCGCAACCCCAGCCTGTCGATGACCCATCCGCAGACCGGCTGCATAACAGTGTAGGCGAGCTGGAACGCGGCGACTACGTAAGAATACTGCTGCGTGGAGAAGCCCATCTTCCCCTTGAGCTGGGCCCGAGGACCGCAAGAGAATTGCGCGCCAGGTAGTTCGCGACGACACCGAGGCAGACCAGTCCGACGATCCACCACCGAAGCCCACGGATGACCGGCCAGCCCCGCCGTCTCGGGGGACCCTGGCCCGGCGCTACGGGCATGCGTGTCTGCATGGCATCCTCTTCCGACTACGGTATCAGCATCGGTAGCTGTTTCGGCGTGCTTATCGATTCTTGCTGCAAACTTCCGTTTCCCGGAACTCGGAACAGCGCGCCGTTTGCGTGAGCGCATAGGGGTGCGCAAGATGTTCCAATTGGTGCGACATTGAAAGATGCCGCGGCCGGAAAGGCCAGAGGCAGAGCCGGTACGCAACAGCGAAAAGGGGGGATCGGCATGTCAGAGCTGGTGAACGGGTTCGATGCTTCTATCGTGGACGAGAAGGCGTCGAAGGTCGGGCCATTCGGAATCGACATCGCCTACCAGCGCCTCGGGAACCCCGATGCGCCGGTAGTGCTGCTGATCATGGGAATCGCCGCGCAATCCATGGCGTGGCCGGACGCCTTTTGCCATGCGCTCGTCGACCGCGGCCTGCAAGTCATCCGCTTCGACAATCGTGACGTCGGGCTCTCCACACACCTGACTGAGGCCCCGCCTCCGGACCTGCCCGCGGCGCTCGCCGGCGACCTGTCGTCGGTGTCGTACACGCTGTCGGATATGGCTGCCGACGCGGTGGGGTTGCTGGACGAGCTCGGCTTCGAGAAGGCACATGTCGTCGGCGCGTCCATGGGAGGCGCCATTGCGCAAACGATGGCCATCGAGCATCCGGACCGTGTCCGCTCTCTCACCTCGATGATGTCGACAACGGGCAACATGTCAGTCGGGCAGGCCTCGCCGGACGTGCTCCGCGAAGTGTTCGCCGGCCCACGTGCAGTCACCCGCGACGAAGTCATTCAGCAAACCCTCCGGGTTTTCCGCGCCGTCGGCTCGCCTGGATATCCGCACGACGAGAATGAAGTCGCCGCGCGAGCAGGCCGCGCCTACGACCGCTCCTACGATCCGATGGGCGTCGCTCGTCAGGCGATCGCGTCGGTCGCCTCCGGTGATCGGACCGAACGCCTGCTACATCTCGAAGTTCCCACCCTCGTGATCCACGGCCTCGCTGACCGCATGTGCGACGTCAGCGGCGGGCGAGCGACGGCTGAAGCCATTCCCGGCGCAGAACTCGTCCTGATCGAGGGAATGGGACATGACCTGCCACCCGGTTTGCGGTCCCAACTCGCAGCGCGCATCGCCGAGTTCGTGTGGCGCGCGGGGGGCACTCAAACTTGGCCGGCGTGACGCTTCTTAGCCTCGGCTAGAATGCCACGCATGTACCCGGCCGCCAATTGGGCGTTCTTGTCCACGAACTCCAGGCCGACCGTCCGACCGTCAACCACGGGCAGAGGATGACACAGTTCAAACCCGGCGTAGCCTCTATAACCGACGTCCAACAGGCCGAGCATCTCCCCCAGGCACTTCTCGTCGCCCTTCAACACGATCCCCTCGGGGCCCCGGTCGTACTCGCCGCCGAAGTGCCATAACGTCTGAAGCGCGCCGATCTCATTTACCGCCTTGCGAACGGCCGCCTCGTCGAGGCTGTGCTCCAGCCTGGCATCGAAGCAGATCTTCAAATGTGGGGATGCCACTTCGCTTACCATTTTCAGAGCGTCCAAGTAGCCGCGGTTGATCACCGGGGGATGGTTCTGCAAAGCCAAGGTGATCCCGAGATCTCGGGCGAACCCGGCCGCCTCCACCAAGCATCGGCGGCACCACGCCCAAGTCTGTTCCTCGGAGAAGTCCTGGTGTTCGGCTTTCCACACGGCTTGAGCGATGTCGTAGCGGCCGCCACCCTGGGGAAGAGAGGTTACGCCTGGCCAGCCGAGGAAGACGCGCATTACTTTCACGCCCAGATCGGCCGTCATGCGCATCAACTCCCGCGCATACACCAACTGGGACTCGCGGTGCTCCGGAATAGGGCTGCTGAAATCGTTGTTGGCGGCCACGGCGTAGATCTCGATACCCTGGTCGTTGGCGATTTTCCGGAGATCCTGGCAGCGGGCTCTGGGCATGTCGAGCGGGTTGCCATGGGGACGCTTGCCGTCGATTTCGACGCCTTCGTATCCAAATTTCCTGGCGCGCCCTATCACTTGCTCAATTGTGAGCGCGTCGCCGCGATACCAGACGCCACCGTAGGTGATGCTGTACAGGCCGACTCGCACATCGGCCGGTCCTCCCGCGGCCGGACGCGCCGCGCCGATTGCGCCTGCCGCCAGCGCCGCCTGGACAAAGCGGCGCCGGCCGAGTAGATCACGATTGTCTCTCGTCATGAAATCACCCTTCCAATTATGGCACTGGGACCCGCCCGGACGCGCCCGAACATGGCCGGAGCGATCTTCAAGGCCTTTCAGGCGCCACGGCTCACTTCGGGAAGGCGATTTTGAGAGGCGCGTCTGTGGGTTGACCGGGTTTATACTTTTGCAGAGATGGATAACCGAAATCAACTGTTTGTCTCACCTCAAAGGCACAACGGCAGTCGGGAGCCTCGGAGTGGAAATCCGGTTCAAGCGGGCCGGTTCGTTCAGTCCGTTGCGGTCGCTCGGCAGAGCGATTGACCGGCTGCGCGGTGGCGCCACAAAGGAGGCGAACGAGCAGAACACCGAGAGGCTGCTCACCGGCCCGATCCTCAAAGAGCTTTTGGGCGCGGGATGGGGAACCGTGATCTATCGCCAGAACACGGCTGGTCCCGCCTGAGCGACGGCGACCTGAAATCCTACTGGAAAAGCGACCCCTACCTGACTAAAGTCACGGCACTCTCTGGCTACTTCAACGGGAGGGGTGTGGGTGCCGATGCCAACACGGTATACGTGGACATCCAATAACACGCGGCGACGGCGGCATCCGAAGCGTTCTTCGCACAGGCCGCACGTTCTTCTGGCGTCACGCCGGGCAGCGGCCTTTTTGCGTACCGAGTTCGCTGGTACTCCTCGTTGCTCTTTCAATATCCGGCTCTGCGCAGGAATGTGACAGGCTCCCAGCCTGACGGGTTTTCGGCCCGCAGCGTCTTTCGGCTACACTCGGCAGTTTGAGAGACAGCGATTGGACCAGGATCTTGGGCTGGCCGGGCTACAGGGTCTATCAGAACGAGATCAACGAACGGGCCAAGACCCTGAAACTGTGGGTGTGGCGTAAGGCAGGGAACCGGAAGTTGGTGTGCTCGGGTTGTGGACGCCGGGTGAGCAAACTCCACGAGGTTTATGAACGTGAGGTGCGCGATCTGCCGTGCTTGGCGGAGAGCACGGTGCGCGCGCTCGACCTGCGCTATCTGGAACGATGGGGCGCCGCAAGGCGCAAGCCGGCGCTACGGCAGATCGGCGTGGATGAGATCCACATAGGCAAAAAGCAGAAGTTCCTGACGTTGGTGTGCAACCTGGAGACCGGCGAGCCGCTGTGGTTCGGCCGGGAACGGAAGAAGGAAACCCTGGATACATTCTTCCAGGAAGAGTTGAGCGCCCGGCAGCGGCGCGGTATTGAGGCCGCCTGTGTGGACATGTGGGCGCCGTTCCGGTTGAGCATCGAGCAGTGGGCTCCACGCTGCCGGATCGTGTACGACAAATTCCACATCATGCAACACGCTAACGCTGCCATCGACGAGGTACGGCGCGCGGAGTTCTTCCGCAAGGGCAGGCGGATGCGTGGCCTGGTCAAGGGGAAACGGTGGCTGCTGCTTAAGCCGATGGGTGAACCTCATGGTGGGCAAGCGCCAGGAGCTGAACCAACTCTTCGCGCTCAACCGGAAAGTGTTCAAAGCCCACATCCTCAAAGAGAGTCTGGACCGGCTATGGACGTACCGCTATGAAGGCGCGATGCTGAACTACCTGCAACATTGGACGATCAACTCCGCTGGCAGCGCCTGGAACCCTTCCAGAAGCTGGCGGAGATGCTGCTGGATCATCTTGACGGCATCCTGAACTACTGCCAGACGAAGGTGGCACTGGGGGTCGGGGAAGCCGTGAATGGGAACATCAAGTCACTGCTGCGCCGCGGGCGGGGATACAAGAACCTGCGCTACATGCCGCTGAAAGCCCAGCGCATGGCTGTGACCAGGACCGAATTCGTAGTTTTCAGGAAAGCAGCCTAAAATGCAGGTCCCGTCGAATTCCTGCAGAAAGCAAGGAAGAGTGATCACGGTGGCTGCGTTATGATAATCCTGCTGAGTGGACGCAACCTGATGGAATGAGACGGCTCTCTACAGTAGTCGCCAGTTTACTGATCGTACTCGGCGTGGTGCTGCGCCTGGGCGGGTTCGCTGCAAACCGTGCCCTATGGGGTGATGAAGTTGCCGTAGCCCTGAACCTTCGTTTTCGAGATTTCCGAGGGCTGCTTCGGCCGCTCGATTACGAGCAGACCATGCCAATAGCGCTGTTGATGGGAATTGAGTCGATTGTGAGCGTGCTGGGCTTCTCGGAGTGGGCGCTGCGTCTGCTGCTCTTGATTGCCGGATGCCTGCTAGTAGTTGCCCTGTGGATTACGTTCGCTCGCTTTTTCGGCCGGTCCGTCGCCCTGATCGGGCTTGGACTGGCGGCGTTGTGGCAACCGCTGATCTACTATTCCTCGGAGCTCAAGCAATATGAGTGCGATGCCTTTATCACGGTTATTACGCTGTGGTTCGCGCTTAACACAATTGAGCGGAAAGACGGCTCCCGCTGGCCGGGACTGATCGTTTGGGGCGCCGCTGCGATACTGTTGTCCCAGCCTGCTATGTTCGTGTTGGCGGCTGCGGGAGTTGGCGCGGTGCTGGACCGCCGTATTGTGGAATCGAAGAAGTGGCGAGTCTATTGCGGCATCGCGGCGGCTTGTTGGCTGACCGAGTTCGCCGCTCTATTCCGGTTCTCCTACCGGTACACATCGGGAAGCGCATTCATGCGATCCTACTGGGCCTCAAGTTTTCTCGATCCTGGGCCTGGTTATCGACAGAAGTTCCTAGTGGCGCTTTGGACGATGCTGGGGACCGGATCTTTCAACTATATGCGATCGCTTGTTCTGGTGGTGGTGGCGGTGGCGGGCCTTTACGGAATCTGGAGGAGCCGGGGCATCCAAGGCATTACGATTGCGGTAGGTCCATATGGGCTCCTCCTTGGCGCCGCGGTACTGAAACAGTATCCGATCTCCGGCCGGCTGATCTTATTCGCTGTACCGCTGCTATTTTGGATTTATGCTTCCGGCGTGACGACGATCGCCGCGTTGGTTCCAGGGAAATTCAAGGCTGGCTCTATAGCAGCATTGGCATTGGCGATGCTCGGCCCGATGGCCGTCACGAGTATCCGATATGTCATGCGCTTCCCTCTGCGGGAGGCGACGCGCCAGGTTCTCGTGCAAATGAACGCGACAGATCCGCGTAGTCCCGTATATTTGGTCTTCTCCGATTATCTGCAGTGGGCGTACTATGCCGGTGATTGGAGCCAGCCGAAGATGCTGAAGGAAAAGATCGACAAAGCGTATTCCTGCGGATCCTGCACGGATATCACGTTCATAGGGTCTGGCGGAGGCCGGACCGAAATTGTGGGAGCCCGGCCGCCACGCCAGCCCGGCGCCATCGCAGACGCACAATGGGCCATTCAGGAAGCCGGTAGAATAATAGCCAATTCCAACAATTCCAACAGCGAGTATATCTGGGTATTTCTTCCCCTTTACGGCGATAATTATCAGCCGAGAAAGCTGTTGGAGATGCTGTTGGGGAAACTCCAGGAGCGCCATGCGTACCCCATGAACAAAATACGATTGGGCAACACGATCGCGTTGCGGTATGCTCTGAAGCCGATGTGAAGGTGGTCCCGTCAGATTGGGAGCCTGTCAGATTCCTGCGCAGAGCCCGATATCCGCCGTTATCCGGTCTTCGCTAACCATTGCAGGTCTTGTTTCGGAGCTGGCCTGCTGAGAGAATTCAAACGAGCACCATACCTGGATGGTCATAGGGTTCCTTCGGTGCTCCAGGAGAAGGCGTACCAATTGCGTCTTCACACCAACTAACCGTGGGCGGCACATGGGTGAAAAGCCGCCCACGCCCTCCCCGCGCTCTTCTGGCGGATGCAGCGTACCTTCATATCGGAAGTGCGGCGGTTTCCCCTATCCGCCGCTATTCGCCCATCGCTAACCATTTTCAGTATTGTTCTAGTGTTGGACTGCTGAAAGAATCGTTACCGGGTAGGGGCAGAGTGTAGCGTCATTTTGTCGTGCTCCTGACGGTTGCGAAGAGTTGCATCGTTCTCTCCTTCTCAACGTGGGCGGCTCATTGGTAAACAAGCCGCCCACGTCTCAGAGTTCCGCATAGTTGCCCGGCCTTGGTCTGGACCTCAACCTCGATTACTTGAAAGCCACTTTGGCGCCAGGCGAGCCGTGGTGGGGATAGAGAAATCGGCTTTGAGCCCGGATTCCCGTCCGCCGCGATCTACGCCGATGCGGAGCCGCCGGCGCCCGCTCTCCGCAAACGGATCCCGGAGTTTGCAGCCTGGGAAATCGTGTCGGCCGCTCCTCAATGAACAAATCGGGGACCTCGCCGCGCCGCCCTAAACCGTGACCGGAGGCACTACCGTCTTCAGGAATTCGTGCGCCAGATGGAAACCGCGCTTGAATTGCGGAGTGAAATCGGCCCCTTGGTAATTCGGGTAGTAGAACTCGTCTTCGTTCTCGATGTTCATGGCGCCGCTATAGCCGGCCTCCGCCAGCACCGAGAAGAGCCCATTCCAATCGATCGATCCCTCGCCGGGCAACCGGAAGCGCCACCACCGGGCATTGTCGACCGGCTGAATTCCGGTGCGGCGCAACACGTGCCAGAGGATCTCGGTGTCCTTGAGGTGCACGTCGTAAATCTTGTTGACGAACTCGCGAGCGGCCTCGACTGGGTCCATGAATTGCCAGACCAGATGGGAGGGGTCGAACTGCAAGCCGACCCAGGGGCTGTCTTTGAAGGCTTTGAAGAGCGCCTCCCAGCCTACCGGACCGGTGGCGATGGTGGGTGCCCCGGCGTAGGGTTCCCACAATATGCGAACCTTGTTCTTTTCGCACACCGGGAAGTACTTCTCCGTGTAGACCTTGACGATCTCATCCACTTGCTGCTGCAAGGGCCGGCCCTTGATGGCGCCGGATGGTCCCCCGATGTTCGGAATCCCCAGCTTGCCGCACAATTCGAGAATCCTGATGGTCTTCTGAATCTGGCGGTCGCGCAGGGTGAGGTTGGGGTCGATGTGGTTCCCGTCGCAACCCACCGAGGAGACGTAGATGCCGGATGCCTGAATCTTGTCCTTCAGGGCGGCGATGGCAGCGTCGTCCAGGCGTTCGGGATTGAGCTGGAGTTGCATGCTGGTAAAGCCTTCGGCCTTGACGAACTCCAGGTTGGCGTCGGAATACTGGCCGAGGACGCCGAGTTTGGGCTTCCAGCTCGGAACCCGGTTGCGCTGCGCCTGGCCGGCGGCAGCCGCGGACAAGGCAGTCAGAACTGTGCGTCGTGTAATGGTCACGAGACGAAGATAGTGCAACTGAGGGCCCGTGCGCAAGTTAGCTGGCGCTGAATCCGTCGGCGCTCAAGTGCGCCTGCCTGCCCGCATGGAACGCCACGTTCGCCAGGTGCGGGCCGGATACGGCACTGGCACCCACTTCCACCGGCGCATTTGGCTCCTGGCGGGACTTGACGCAATCCAGAAAATTCTGAATGTGCGTCTCGATGGGAATGGGAGCGGCCACTGTCTGCACCGGATCGGGGTTCCTGGGTACTGGCTCCTTCCAGATGCGGTAGCCGGCATTGTTCAGGATCATGGTGCCCTCGTCACCCTGGAACTGAATCGACCAATCGTTGTCGTACGAATTGCAGTAATTCAAAGTCCAGGTAGCCATGAAGTTCGGGTATTCGAAGACCGCGCAGAAAACATCCGGAACTTCCGCGCCGGCATTCTTGGCCCTCTGGCCGTAGCACACGGCCGAACGCGGTATTCCCGAATCCGTGAACCACTGGACCACGTCCATCAGGTGCGTGCCCTGGTCCGTCATATTTCCACCCGAATAATCCCAAAAGTAGCGCCAGGAACGGAAACGCATGGGCTCCAGGTCACGATCCGGCGCCGGACCGAGGAATCGTTTCCAATCCAGGCTGCCGGGAAGCGGTTGGTTGTCGAGCGGTTTGGAGGTGTTCCAATTCCACATGGGCTTGACCAGCGTGATTCTGCCGAGAATGCCACTATCGACAATCTTCCTGGCGGCCATCACCGAAGGCGCGCTCCGCCTCTGCATCCCCACCTGGACGATTTGCGGAGTCTTGCGCACGGCTTCGATCATCTGCTTGCTCTGTTCCAGCGAACGGGACATCGGCTTTTCCAGGTAGACGTCCTTGTGCGCCTCCAGCGCCGCCAAGAGCATGGGGGCGTGCTGATGGTCGGGCGTCGCAACGATCACGGCGTCCAGGCCAGAATGCGAAAGCAGGTCGCGGTAATCGAGGTACGCTCTGGCGCCGGGCGAATCCTTCTGAGCCGCCTCCAGATGGGGTTCATACACCTCGGCGATGGCTATGCACTCGGCGCCTAACTTTTTGAAATTGACGTTGAGGTAGCGGCCTCGCCCGCCGGCGCCGATCAGGCCATATGCAAGGCGATCATTCGCGCCCCACGCCCTGCGCGGCACGAACAACGGCGCGGCCGTCAAAGCCGATGTAAGGAAAGTCCTGCGATTGGGATCCATAGCGTTCACTTTAATCCGACAGAACGGCTGCCGCAAGGCCGCGGCGGGAGCCACCATCGCGCGCCGGGAGCGGGATCGCTATGGCGGCAACCTCCCGCCATCAGGACGACAACCAGACAGAAAGCCGGGATCGACGCCACGCCTGGCGTTATGCGGCAATATCGTTAGCTTGGTCGTGGGTCAAACGGTTCGGACAGTCGCAGCAACGGACGGGCGGGACGGTGCGGAGGGGCTGTAGGACGCAGTACCTTTGCCGTCGTATTCGCTTCGCGTAAAACCCGGCGGTCGTTTGGCCAAATGGTCCGCAGACTTCGTGGTACACTCGTTAAGACACACTATGCTGACTCGCCTTGGCGAGCCGGGCGCGGACGCCTTCACCATCATGAAAAGTGCCGGACATAGCAGTGTGACGGTTGCGCAACGATACGTTCAGCGCAAGTTATTGAATTTAAAACCCGGACGGGTGGCCGAGCGGCTAATGGCAACAGACTGTAAATCTGTCGCTCCTTGCGAGCTACGGAGGTTCGAATCCTCCCCCGTCCACCAGAGAATTTCGTAGACTTTTGGGAGGGCCGTTGTAGCTCAGTTGGTAGAGCGCGTCCTTGGTAAGGACGAGGTCACCAGTTCAATCCTGGTCAACGGCTCCAGAGTTCCTCCTGTAACGAATTCCGTACAGAGAAGGTATCGGCATGGCAAAGGAAAAATTCGACCGCAGCAAGCCGCATGTGAATATCGGCACGATCGGGCACATCGATCACGGCAAGACCACCCTGACGGCGGCCATCACCAGGGTGCTGGGCAAGAGCAACCCCAAGGTCAAGTTCCGGAGCTTCGAGTCCATCGACAACGCGCCGGAAGAGAAGGCCCGCGGCATCACCATTGCCGTGGCGCACATCGAGTACGAAACGGCCAAGCGGCATTACGCGCACGTGGATTGTCCGGGGCACGCCGATTACATCAAGAACATGATCACCGGGGCGGCGCAGATGGACGGAGCCATTCTGGTGGTGGCGGCCACCGACGGGCCCATGCCGCAGACGCGGGAGCACGTATTGCTGGCGCGGCAGGTGGGAGTGCCGTGCATCGTGGTGTGCCTGAACAAGGTGGACATGGTGGACGATCCGGAGCTGCTGGACCTGGTGGAGCTGGAAGTGCGGGACCTGCTGAAGTTCTATGAGTTTCCGGGGGACGAGATTCCGGTGATACGGGTATCGGCGTTGGGGGCGTTGAATGGAGAGCCGGAGTGGGAGAAGGGGGTGCAGGAGTTGATGGACGCGGTGGACAGCTACGTGCCGATTCCGCAGCGTGTCCTGGACAAGCCGTTTTTGATGCCGATCGAGGACATCTTTTCGATCCAGGGGCGGGGGACGGTGGTGACGGGGCGCGTGGAGCGGGGCAAGTGCAAGGTAGGGGAAGAGATGGAGATTGTGGGCTTCCGCGAGACGCGCAAGACGGTAGTGACGGGCGTGGAAATGTTCAAGAAGCTGCTGGATGAAGGGCTGGCTGGGGACAACATAGGCCTGTTGCTGCGGGGCGTGGAAAAGGACGAAGTGGAGCGCGGGCAAGTGATCGCCAAGCCGGGATCGATCACGCCGCACACCACGTTCCAGGGGCGGGTGTACGTGCTGAGCAAGGAAGAGGGAGGGCGGCACACGCCGTTCTTCAAGGGCTACCGGCCGCAGTTCTACTTCCGGACGACGGACGTGACGGGGGTAGCGGAGTTGCCGGAGGGCACGGAGATGGTGATGCCGGGCGACACGGTGGACCTGAAGGTGGAACTGATCACGCCGGTGGCCATGGACAAGGGGCTGCGCTTTGCGATTCGCGAAGGCGGCCGCACGGTGGGCGCCGGCACGGTGACGGAAATCATTAAGTAGGAGCAAAACGGAATGGCTCGCGAGATCATCACGCTCCAGTGCACGGAGTGCAAGAACCGGAACTATTCTTCGACCAAGAATAAGAAATCCACGACGGAGCGTCTGGAGCTGAAGAAGTTCTGCCCGCACTGCCGGAAGCACCAACTCCACAAGGAAATCAAGTAGAATGATGGTTGGCGCCCCCGTAGCCGGGGGGTGTGACCCAGGGGCGTAGGTTTAACGGCAGACCAGCGGTCTCCAAAACCGCGAGTGGGGGTTCGAATCCCTCCGCCCCTGCCAACCACCCCGCATACAGTTGGGAGTAAGAGATTTATGGCCGATGATGCAAAGAATTGGTTTGAGCGCACGAGGGACTACATCAACGAGTTGAAGCTCGAGATGCGGCGCGTGACCTGGCCAAACCGCAAGCAGGTGCGGGGCACCACCTTGGTGGTGATTTTTTCCGTCTTTCTCTTCGCGGGGTATTTCGAGGTAGTGGACTCAATCCTGCAGAGGGGCATCAACGCGGTCTTTCAGTTCTTTACGAAGTAGACGCATATGGAAGCCGAAGAGAACGTTCCTCTCGACGAGCAGCCGCAAGCCGAAGCGGCGGCGGACGAAGGGGAAGCGCCGTCCGAAGTTTTCCCCGTCCAGGAGCCTGAAGCCGAAACCGTCGAACCACTAGCGGCCGAGGAGCCTGTACCCGAAGCGGCCGAACCACAGGCCGTCGAAGAGCCTGAACCCGAAGCCGCCGAACCACAGGCCGCCGGGGAGCCTGTACCGGAAGCCGTCGTGCCCCCGGCCGTCCAGCCGCCCGCCCCGGCTTACGACGAGTCGTCTCCCAGAAAGTGGTTCATCATCCACACCTATTCGGGGTTTGAGCACAAGGTGCAGGAATCGCTGCGCACGCGCTCGGAGGCCTTTGGGTTTGCCGACAAGATCGGACAGATTCTGATTCCGACTGAAGAAGTGGTGGAAATGCGCGGCGGCAAGAAAGTCACCAGCAAGCGCCTGGTCTATCCGGGATACGTGCTGGTGGAAATGGAAATGAACGACGAGCTGTGGCACGCCGTGAAGAACACGCCGCGGGTGACGGGCTTCGTGGGCGGCGGGAACGCGCCGGTGCCGCTGAGCGCGGACGAAGTGAACCAGATTCTGTACCGCCAGGCGACGGCGGCCGAGCGGCCGCGTCCCAAGACGACCTTCGAGAAGAACGATTCGGTGCGTATCACCGACGGCCCCTTCGCCAACTTCTCGGGCAAGGTGGACGAGGTCAACCCCGAGCGCGGCACGCTGCGCGTGATGGTGACGATTTTCGGCCGCGCCACGCCCGTGGAGCTGGAGTTTCTGCAAGTCGAAAAGGTTTAGCGCGCGCCACCGCGCGCGAGAGGATTTCACGTATGGCAAAGAAAGTGACCGCTCAGGTGAAGCTGCAAATTCCCGCCGGGAAGGCCACGCCGGCCCCGCCGGTGGGCACGGCTCTGGGCCCGCAGGGCGTCAACATCATGGATTTCTGCAAGGCGTTCAACGCCAAGACGTTGGCCAAGGACCAGGAAGGCCTGATCATCCCGGTGGTGATCACGATTTTTTCCGACCGCTCGTTCACCTTCATCACCAAGACGCCCCCGGTGCCGGTGCTGATCAAGCGCGCGGTGAATCTGGCCAAGGGTTCGGCCGAGCCGCAAAAGAACAAGGTGGGGAAGATCACGCACAAGCAGGTGGAAGAGATCGCCAAGATCAAAATGCCGGATCTGAACTGCTTCGATCTGGAAGCGGCCATGCGCTCGGTGGCCGGCACGGCGCGCAGCATGGGCGTGGACGTGGTATAGGTTTTCCGCAATTTGACTCCAGCTTCGCGGTTTGAAAAAATGGAGTCGCCACCCGATGTGCGGATGTGGCGGAATTGGCAGACGCGCATGGTTCAGGTCCATGTACCCGCAAGGGTGTGAAGGTTCAAGTCCTTTCATCCGCACCAATTATGACCTCAACGATTTGAGGGCTCTACGCCGCTCTGGAGAGTGGGCTCTTGCGCCGCCATTGCTTCTGCCTTCCTTCGCAGCTTTGGCGGCTCGTGCTTTCGCCAGTGCCCGGATCCAACGGGAAGCCCGGATGTTATCATATATATCGATCCCGAGGTCTGACATGGATGCCGGCTGCAACGGCCGGAAGGGACCCTCGAAAGGAGATTTCCATGCGACGCGAAACTGTTTTCACAATCTTGGTCCTGTGTGTTTCTTGTTTGTCTCTATCGGCGGCGGTTCCGCAGGGATGGTTCGTGGCAGGATCGACGCCGCAACAATACGCCGTCGCGACGGATGCATCGGTGACCTATTCTGGCAAACCGAGCGTCGCGTTGCGATCGGCCACCGGCAATCCCACGGGATTCGTGACGCTGATGCAGAGCTTCCTGCCGGACGGCTACTCGGGGAAGCGCGTACGCTTTTCCGGGTTTGTGAAGTCCGATCAAGTCAGCGGATGGGCCGGTCTCTGGATGCGGATCGACGCAGGCTCGCTCATGGCGGGGTTCGATAACATGCAGGGACGACCTGTCCAGGGGACCACGGATTGGACAGGGTACAGCGTGGTGCTGGATATCCCGGCGGGCTCCACGGGTGTGAACTTCGGAATCCTTCTGGATGGGACCGGGACGGTGTGGTTGAGCGGCGTGACCTTCGAAGTAGTCGGCAGCGACACGCCCGTAACCGCTATGTTCACGACGCCCGCAGCACCCGTGAACCTGGATTTCCAGCAATAGCTTTTTCACCCGCCAGACCACTGCGCCACCCCAACCGCGCGCGGCCCGGTGAATACGTCTACATACTCCCGAATTGCGCTACCCTTCCAGCAAGGAGAGCCGTTCATGCCGTCGAAGAGCATCTTCCGCTGTCTGCCCGCGCTAATTGCCCTGGCCGCGATTCCCGCCTTGCGCGCGCAGGATAGCGGCGCCGCGCTGTTTGCCTCCCGGAATCCGCGCGACTACGACCTGGCGCCTGGGCGTTGCGGCATCGTGACCGCGGAAACCGGCGGTTGCAAGCCGATGATCACCGCCGATCATGCGCCGGGGAGTGGCATCATGGGCGACGGAGCCATCGACGGCCGCGGCGGCGCCAAGCTGCTCGGGCAGGACGTTACGTGGTGGGAACTGGCGCATACCGCCAAGGTTCTGGACCAGCGGCAGACCGTCCCATGGGGCCTGCTATAATCCGGTGCTATGTTCCGAAAGGACCTTCCCTGGATCAGCTACCTCCTGCGCATCGCCGCCTATCTCAACATAAACCTGACGTTGTTTTCACAATCGGACGAGCGGCGGCGGCTGATGAGGTTCTTCCTGCGTTGCGCTCGGGAACGCCGGGCGCTGTTGCAACCCACGGAAGCCTGCCAGTTGATGCTGGCATTGTCGGCGGTGAGCAAGGTTCCGGGGGACGTGGCGGAAGTAGGCGCGTTTCGAGGCGGGAGCGCGAAGCTGCTCGCCTGGGTGGCACCCCAGCGCACGTTGCATCTTTTCGACACGTTTGAAGGCCTCCCCGAACCTGGCGAGAAGGACTGCAGGCAATTCCGCCGTGGGCAATACCGCGCGAGTGAAGCGGAACTAAGGGAGTATCTGGACGGATGCAATGTTCGAGTTTACAAAGGGCTGTTTCCCGGCACGGCGAGCACCGTGGCAAACCAATCGTTCGCCTTCGTTCATCTGGACGCAGACCTCTACCAGAGCACCAAGGACAGCCTGGAGTTCTTCTACCCGCGCATGCAGAAGGGAGGGATCATTCTCGCCCATGATTTCGCCCCGAGGCGCGAAGGTGTTTATCGGGCTTTCCAGGAGTTTTTCCACGAGAGGCCGGAACCGGTGATCGAGCTCACTGGAAATCAGGCCATGATCGTCAAACTCGGTTGAGCTACAGCCGGCCATCGCGGCGGCCCCATGTCGCCAGCAGCGCGCCCCACACAAGCCATCCCAGCCCGCTTGCCGCTGCGGCGCGCCAGAATAACGGCGCCTCAAACCGCATGACAACCTGGTGCTTTCCGGCGGGCACGGGAAAACCGCGAAACGCCACGTTGGTGTAATAGATCGCCTGCGGCCGTCCATCCACGTAGGCCCGCCAGCCGGGGTAATGCGTCTCCGAGGTCACCAGGTACGCCGGGCGTTGGCTCTCCACCGAGAGCCGTACTTGCTGCAAACCATACTCCGACACTGAGACGGTTCCCGCCGCCTCGCCCACCGGAGGCGGGGGCCCCGGCGCGTCCTCCACAATGGCTTCATGCTTGGGGTCGAATGCGGGGGATTTCAGCAGCGCCGCGGCTTCCTCCAGATTCCGTGCCGGCCGCAGCCGCGACACCAGGAAGAAGCGCGGCAGCACCGCCTGGTTTTCGTAAATATAACCCCCGGGGATGGAGGTTGACTCGCGGAAAGGGCTGCCCGCGAGACGCCGGGCATCCAGCCGCGCGATGGAAATCACGAATTGCGTGTTCATCAGGCCGATCACCGGTGAACGCAGATCCTCGATCTGATAGTAGGCGCCCCAACGCTCGCCCTTGGCGAAGGCGAGTCTTGCCTGCATGGTGCGGTACACGGCCATCACGTCCGCGCCATTGGCCGTGTAGATACGGCTGATGGGAGCGGTGTTCGACCACGCCATGGAGGCGTCCACCGTATCCACGCGGCTGGCGGGAAAGCTGGCTCCAGTGAGTTGAAGCATGCGCTTCAGTGTCTCTGGGCGCCCGTCGATATGCGTACGCCCCACGCCCGGTTCCGCGGCCGACGGGTAGGCGTTCATGGGACGGCCGGAACTGACGGCGATCAAATCGATGGCGGCGGCCGCCGCCAGCGCGCAAGCCAGCCGCGTGTTGGGCACCAGCCGATCGAGCGCCAGAGCCGCCAGTACCGCCAGAGACAAGCACAACACCGCGGCGCAAGATTCAGGGTGCAAACCGATGATGATTTTTAAGGGGAGGTGGCCCAGAACCGTTCGGCCCAGCCACGTTGTGTCGCCCAGGGTCGCCAAAACGCCGCATGCCAGCAGAATGGCGAACACCCGGTTCAACCTTGACCGCCAAGCCAGTACCACGCCTGCCAGCCCGAACAACAGGCCCAGCATGCCGCAGTACAGATACATGAACGTGAGATCGTCAGGCAGCTTGTATTGCGCCGGCTCGAAGATGTGGTAGTAGTCGGGCCGTACCAGCGACACCAGCGCGGTGGCGGGCACCCCGCCGCCGGAACCAAGATAGTCGGCGCGAAACTGCGCCACACTGAGGTTGATCAGTTGATACGTGGGCGCCAGTTGCGCCAGGCTCAAGAGCGCCGCGAAGAGCGCCGCCGCGGCGGTCATCAGCAGGATGGCAAGCCGTCCTCCGTCGAGAACCGCCAGCAGCAGCCCGAAAAGAAAACACGCTCCCATCACCACCGCCGTGAGTGGAGTGTTGCCCGCCAGAACAGTCAATGCCAGGGCGGCCGCCAGCAGCAACGCCGCGCGCCAATTCGGCCCCTTGTGCCAGCGGTAGACGCACAGGAGGGCGAACGGCAGCCATGCGGCGATCATCAGGCCGCCCAGGTGTTCGGCATGCGCGGCGAAGAAACCGCAGAGCTCATACGTGGTGGCGCCAAAGTAAGCGGACGCCTTCTTCACTCCCAGTGCGCGCAACAGCAGAAAGGCGAAGATACCGGCCATCGCGACGTGCAAGACCACGGTCCACTCCAGCCAGTAAAACAGCGTATCGCGCCCGAAGACGAGGCCCAACGCGGCCACCACCGGCATGGCGGGATAGAGCGCCGCCGCTTGTATGTTCGCCAGATCGGGACGGCCGCAATAGGTGTACGGATCCCACAGGGGAACGAGGCCCTGCTCCAGAGAGTCCGCATACAGGTAGGCGTGAGGAAGGTGCAAGCCGCGGAGGTCCCACGGAATCGCATAGCCGGGCAGGAAGAGCACATGCCGGAAGAATACCAGAGCTTGCAAGACGAGTAAGACAAAAGGGAGGTATCGCTTCAACGCCGTAGTATACCTCCGGGGCGATCTAAGCGGCGGCAACGTGCGTTTCCTACCGAGGCCGAGGGCCGTAATCCGTCGATAAGAATCTACCGCTTTGGAAAAAGCCACTTTAGGTTGCACCGCGCGGGTGCCGACGCCGAGAAGGCCGAGAGCGCAGAGAAACCCTAAGAACTCTGCGTCTCTGCGTCTCGGCGGTGGAAAGTCTTTGCGCTTACGGACGGATTACGGCCGAGGGCCGCAAGAGGCCGGCAGACCACGGTGGCAAAGGCAGTATTGTTATAATCGCAATACTGGACACTTGCGGAACTGAACCATGACCGCTCACGGCCATTCTCCCCGTCGTTGAAGACCAACTCATGAGTCCATGAAGACCACCATCGTAACCACGACCATCAACATCCCGACAGTTCTGCTGAAATACGCGCAGAATGCCCAGCGCTATGGGCACAAGGGCCTCGACTTCGTGGTCATCGGCGATCGAAAAAGCCCCCCTGAGACAGCCGGCTTCTGTAAGTCCCTCCCCCACTACCCGTGCGCATATCTGGATATTCCGGCCCAGCAGGAGTACCTGAGCCAGTTTCCGGAACTGTGGTCGCACCTGCGGTTTGATTCGGTCCAGCGGCGCAACATCGGCATCCTGCTGGCCTATGAAAACGGAGCCGATGTCGTAATCACGATCGACGACGACAACTTCGTCATGGATCAGGACTTCGTCGGGTTCCACGGTGTGGCCGGCTCGGTGCGCAAGTTGCCCACCTACCGCTCGACTTCCGGTTGGTTCAATGTCTGTTCTTTCCTGCAAGCGGACCACGGAGTCGAGTTCTATCACCGCGGGTACCCTCGGAAGATGCGCTGGACGGAAGATGGCCACTCTGTGACTTGCTCCCAGGCCACCCGGCGTGTGGTGGTCAACGCGGGACTCTGGCTTGATGCCCCGGATATCGATGCCCTGACGTGCCTGGAGCGCCAGTTGGTGGTCCGCGGATTCAACCAGACGTGGCCTGGAAGCAACATTGCGCTCCACCCGGGCACGTGGTCGCCGTTCGACTCCCAGAATACGGCGTTGATGCGCGACGCTGTACCGGCGTACTTCCTCAGCCCCTACACCGGCCGCTACGACGATATTTGGGGCAGTTACATCCTGACTCGCATCGCCGAACATTTCGAAGACGTGGTGAGCTATGGTGAGCCGGTAGTCCGCCAGGAGCGTAACCCTCACGACCCGTGGAAGGACTTGGACGTTGAGCGCGACGGGATGATCCTGACGGATGATTTCTGCGCCGCGCTGCGTTCCATCCCTCTTACGGGCGCCACGTATCACGCTTGTTTCGGCGAGATTGTGGCAGCGCTGCCGCCGGCCTGGACTGAGGGGCCCGGATGGACCGGCTCGCAACGGGAATGGCGCTCCAAGCTGATTGAGGGCATGGCAATCTGGCACTCGGTTTTCGAGAAACTGGGGGCGGGTGTGGTCAACCTGTCTATATGCACGCGCTCCTGCTGAAGGACTACACTGGTGGGGAACCTCGAGCCCGCGGTCGAATTCCCTCTGCAGACCGTGGTCACGGGCCAACTGCGGCTTCAGGGGTCATGCGCCTCGGCCGGCGAATACCCGGCCTGCATCGAGCTGAGGTCGAACGAAGGACCGGCGTGGTTCGAGCGGTTGCACCGCCGCGAACCCAACCTCATGAAGGTAATCTTGAAGCCCTGACCAGCCGCTGGGCGCGTCTGCGCCGCAGCATGCCGAAACCGGCAAGCATGGCCGCTCCGGCAGACAGGAATCCAAACATCCCCGGTTCGGGTACCGCCGACACGGTGCCTTCAATGACATCGTTAGCGCAGTACGCCGACGCAAATGAGATCCCGACCTGGTCATTTTGAATCACCGACGCCACAAAATCGGCGGACACGGGGAATTGGAGCGTGGCCGCGTAGAGCGCGTTGCTCACCCCGTTGCCGTAATCGGCCACTTGAACTGGAAGACCGATGGTTTCCGGCAAGCCCTTGCCACCCAGCCAGACGTCCTGTGTCCTGCGGTAGTAGTACCCCATGTTATGGATGATACCGTCGGCGGTCAGAAGTGTGGTGTCGCCGCCGACCTTGTACAGATCGTCCGCGGTGAACCCGCTGTGGCTGCTCAAAGGAACTCCGTAGAGGTAGTTCCCTGGATCGCCGGGCGCGTAGAAGAACAGGTCGCCCACTGCCAGCGGAATCCCGTCGCTAAACGGTTGCAGGGTAATCCCGCCGCCATAGTTGAAGTAAATGGTGACCGTGGCCCAACCGTTCGCAATTTCCACAGAGGCTTTCTGGATATCAAAGAGGGCGGGATCGCCGATCACGTCGCAACTGCTGAACGGCGCCGCGAAGCTATAACTGCAGCCGCCGGCCTGGGATTGGTTGAACGCATCGTAAATCGTGCCTGCCGGGCATGTGACGCATCCGAGCAGTAAGAACAGTATGACGGACCTCATGTTCTGACAATAATCGGGCGCGCTCCGGAGTGAAAGAGTACTTCCGTACTGAAGGAACCTTAGTAAGTTTGGCTGTTGGGCTAAGTCCACTGCCTTAGATCATGGACATGGGACCGCGGATGGAGTACACTTGAGATGCCAACAGTGAGATTCTCCCGGCGTCAATTCCTCGGCGCGGCGCCGGCGGCCCTGTGCGCGCAAACCGCCCGCCCCGGAATCGACCGGCGCGCCGTGGTGGAGCGTCACAACCCGGTGCTGCGCGCGTTCGATGGCCGCTCTCCGCTCTCGGTGGGCAACGGCGAGTTCGCGTTCACGGCCGATGTCACCGGTCTCCAGACTTTCCCGGGGATCTACGACCAGCAACTGCCGCTCTCGACCATGTCGCAGTGGGGCTGGCATACCATTCCCAACCCGAGCGGACAAGGCCCCTCGGATTTGCGGCTGGCCATGTTCGATACCTACGGGCGAAAAGTCGGCTACGCCAGTAGCTCGGATGGGCAGATGGAACTGTTCAACTGGCTGCGCGAGAACCCGCACCGGCTGCACCTGGGAAAGATCGGCTTTCTAATCGAAAAGCCCGGCGACGCCGCCGCGACGGAGCAGAAGCTCGAACTGTGGACCGGCATCCTGCGCAGCGAGTTCCAGTGGAACGGCCAGCGGGTGGTGGTGGAGACTGCTTGCCATCCCAAGCTCGACCTGCTGGCGGTGAGGGTTCGCGGCCGCGTGCCGGTCAGCTTCGAGTTTCCTTACGGCTCGGGCGCCATGAACGCCGCCGACTGGGGCCATCCGGAAACGCACCAGAGCAGGGAAGCGGCCAGCGGCGCGGATCGGCTCGACATCATCCGCGAGCTCGACCGCGATGGATACTCCGTCGGCATTGCCTGGCAGACGGCCGGCGAAATGAAGCGCGAAGGGCCGCACCGGTTTGTGCTGCGGCCGGCGGGAGACCGGCTGGAGTTCGTTTGTGAGTTTCGAAGGGCAGGTCGGGGACCTGCCCCACTGCCCACGGCCGAAGAAACGGTTGCGGCCAGCCGGGAGCATTGGAGCGGCTTTTGGTCCGGCGGCGGCGCGGTGGATCTCTCCGGCAGCCGCGACCCGCGCGCCAAAGAACTGGAACGCCGCATCGTCCTTTCGCAATACCAGACGGCCATTCAGTGCGCCGGCTCGCTCCCGCCGCAGGAAACCGGCCTCACCTGCAATAGCTGGTTCGGCAAGTTCCATCTGGAAATGCACTATTGGCACGCCGCTCACTTCGCCGTGTGGGGTCGCGCGCCGCTGCTCGAGCGCAGCCTCGGCTGGTACCGCGTCATCCTGCCCTCCGCGCGCGAGAAGGCGCGCATTCAGGGATATGCCGGCGCGCGCTGGCCGAAAATGACCGCGCCCGACGGGCGCGACAGCCCGTCGAACGTCGGCCCATTTCTCATCTGGCAGCAGCCGCACCCCATCGCCATGGCCGAGTTGTGCTACCGCGCGCATCCCAACCGCGAAACCGTGGACCGTTACCGCGAGATGGTTTTCGAATCCGCCGAGTTCATGGCGTCCTACGCGTATTTCGATTCGAAGACGGGCCGCTATGTGCTGGGCCCGCCGGTAATTCCGGCGCAGGAAAACCATCCGCCGCGCGAAACCTGGAACCCCACCTTCGAGCTGGAATACTGGGCCGACGCGCTCGACACCGCCCAGCGCTGGCGCGAGCGCCTGGGTATGGCGCGCCATCCCAAGTGGGACGACGTGCGCGCCAGGCTTTCGGCGCTCCCGGCAAAGGACGGCGTTTACCTGGCGCACGAGAATTGCCCTCAGACCTTCACCCAGCGCAACCGCGATCATCCGTCGATGCTGGGTGCGCTGGGCGTGCTTCCGGGCACCAAGGTGGACAAGGAAACCATGCGCCACACCCTGAAGAAAGTGTTCGCCGAGTGGAAGTGGGCCGACACCTGGGGTTGGGACTTCCCCATGGTGGCGATGACCGCCGCCAGCCTGGGCGAGCGCCAACTCGCCATCGACGCCCTGATGATGGATACGCCCAAGAACACCTGGCTCCCCAACGGCCACAACTGGCAGCGCGCCAACCTGCCGCTCTACCTTCCGGGCAACGGCGGGCTGTTACTGGCCGTTGCGCACATGGCGCGGACGGCGGCGTTCCCGGAATCCTGGAATGCGCGCTGGGAAGGATTGGGCTGACCCGTGATGCTCAATCCGCGCACTTTTTTCTGGCTCCTCCGGCGTAGCGTCGTGGCCTCTTTCGACGACGGGTGTTTCGGCATCGCCAAAGGCGCCGCCTATTCCGCGCTGCTCTCGTTTTTTCCCGTCCTCGCCTCCGCCGCCGCCATTCTGGTCGAGACGCGCGCCGAGTTCGTCTCCCGCATCCTCGAGAGAGCCCTGTCTGAAATCGTGCCTCCGGGCACCGAAGATCTGGTTGTGCAGCAGTTCCGCGTCACCGGTTCGCGGCCTCGCGCACTGCTGATCGTGGCGGGGCTGATTTCGGTGTGGGCGGCCTCCGGCATCATCAAGAGCCTGATCGAAGGCTTTCAGGCGGCCTATCGCGTTCCGCGCGACCGCGGTGTTGTGCGGCAGAACGCCGTGGCCATCGCCCTGGTGCTGCTGTCGGCGGCCCCGCTGGTCTGCGCTTCGCTGCTCATCCTGTTCGGCAACCAGGTGGAGCGGGCCGTGCTCAACTGGCTGAAAGTGGATCCGGTTTTGAATCCGCTCGCCCCAACCTGGCAGTGGCTGAGCCGCATGGCGCGTTACTCCGTGGCCTTCGTCGCCACGGTGGTGGTCACTGCCGCTCTCTACTATTTCGGGCCCTACCGGCAGCAGCGCTGGCGTTACGTATGGCCCGGCGCCATCCTGGCCACGCTGCTCTGGATGCTGGCGACTTCCGGATTCGCCTGGTACGTCCGCCACATCGGGCATTACAACGTGATGTACGGCTCCGTGGGCGCCGGCATCGCGCTGCTGGTGTGGATGTACCTGATTTCCGCCATCGCCCTGGTGGGGTGCGAATTCAACGCCGAGTACGAGCGCAGCGCTAACGAGCAATGAGCCCCAGGATGCTCGCGGCCGCGTCCGGACCACCGGAGAAGGCCACGCGCACGGTGCGATCTTCGCGGCGGAGCTGGATGGAGTGGATCAGCGCCACCAGATCCGGCTGGCGCGCATTGGCCGCCGCGGTGAGAGAGAGGATGGCGCGCAGGTTCTCTTCGAACTCGCGCCCGGCTTCCGCGGTGCGACCCACGGCGGTGGCTTCGATCTCGATCTGAGAGCCAATTCGGGCGGCGATGGCGGCGTACTCCGTGTCGCGCAGGAGCCGGTTCAGATTGGCGGCGTTGCCCGCAACGGGAAGGGGGACGCCGCCCCGCGCCACCATCCAGATCTGCTTGCCGGCCGCGAGGGACGTGGCACGGGCGAGGAGATCGGGCGCGCCATCGCGGCCGGTTTTGTGCTGCGCCATAGCGGCACGGACGGAGCCGGGCGACCCGCTGATGGCCAGGCCGGGTGACACGAGCATAGCGCCCGGCGGCGCTTCGCGGAAGCGCCCGCGTGCGATGGAGAGCAGGTCCTTGCCATTGGAGGCGAGAAGCACGTACCCGGCGTCGCGGAGCGGCTCGGCGAGCGCCCGCACGGCCGGCGGCAGTTTGGAATAGAGCGGGGACGCGCGGAGCTCATCGAGGTTGAGGCCGGCGACAATCAGCGTGTCCGCGGGGATCGACGACGCCATGTCGCGGCCGACGCCGGCCGGTGCGTTGAGGGGGCGGCACGCGATGGCCGCGGCAGCCAGCGCAACCAGGGCCGCCAAGCGAGCGAGGGTTGAAAACTCGGTGGAGCGTGAACTCAAGAAAACCTGGAGCGGGAGACGGGGATCGAACCCGCGACCAACAGCTTGGAAGGCTGTGACTCTACCACTGAGTTACTCCCGCTCTTCCGCTTCCATTCTACCAGCGCTTGCCGCCCGATGCGCAATGCTCGTACAGTAAGGTTTGCACGAGATGAGCATCGCCGCGGCCGTGCTGGAGACCCTCCGCGCCGAAGCCGCCAATCACAGCGGCGCGCGCGTGGCCCGCGCCGGTCTGCGAATCGGCGAACTCTCGGGCGTCGAGCCGGAATCGCTGCGCTTCTGCCTCGAAACCCTGGTCACAGGCAGCGATCTCGATCCCCTCGCCTTCGATTTCGAACTCTGCCCCTGGACCCGCCGCTGCCGCGCTTGCGCTGCAGCATTCCGCGTCATCGAGTGGAACCCCGCCTGTCCCACCTGTGGCTCGGCCGACACCGAAGCCGCCGGGGGTGATCAAATGGAATTGACGTACCTGGAACTGGAGGAGCCCTGATGCGCGTTCCGCTCGAACGCAAGGTTCTCAACGAAAACGACCGCCTCGCCGCCACTTTGCGCGAGCGGTTTCAAAATCACGGCGTGTTCTGCCTGAACCTCATCAGCTCTCCCGGCTCCGGCAAGACTTCGCTGCTGGAGCGCACGCTCGAAGGCTTCGGCCCGGAGCGCCGCATCGCCGTGCTCACCGGCGACATACAGACCGATAACGACGCGCGCCGCCTCGAGCATTTCGGATTCCCCGTGCGCCAGATCACGACCGGCGGCGCCTGCCATCTGGATGCCCGCATGGTGGAGCGCGCCCTGGAAGGCTGGCCCGTCGAAGACCTCGAGATTCTGTTCCTCGAAAACGTCGGCAACCTGGTGTGCCCCACCAGCTACGATCTCGGCGAGGAGGCCCGCGCCGTGCTGCTGAGCGTCACCGAAGGCGAGGACAAGCCGCTCAAATACCCGGCCACCTTCCACCACGCCGACGTGATCGTCCTCAACAAGATCGACCTGCTGCCCTACGTTCCGTTCCAGGCCGATGTGGCTAAAGAAAACGCGCGCCGCGTGCAGCCCGGCATCGAAATCCTGGACGTCTCCTGCACCACCGGCGAGGGGCTCGACCGCTGGCGCGCCTGGCTGGATCGTCACCTATGAGCGAATTCCCGGTCCTTAACGCCCTCGTCTTCGCCGTCCTCGGCGTCCTGGTTTTTGTGATCGCTTTGGCCATCGTCGCGAAACTGGCGCCGTTCCATGTGTGGAAGGAAATCGTCGAGGAGCGCAACGTAGCCGCGGCCATCTTAGCCGGAGCCGTGGCGTTGGGCTTGTGCTGGATCATCGCCGCTGCGATGCATTAGGCATCTGAGCGTGAAAAGATCGGTCGGCAGGCGGCACCGCCTGCCCCACCTTGCATCTGTCCGCGAATTCCGCCGCCTCGCGCATCCAGCCCAGCGCTCGAATGATCTGTGGCACATCCTCGAAACCGTACGACAGCCGAAGCTGCCGCTTGCCTCGCGCCGCCAGATCGCCGCGCGGGTGGACGCAGTACTCGCCCGGAATGTACATCACGCGCGGTCTTCGGTTGCCTGCCGGGCCGTCCACCGCCCCGTCACCCGTGGTGCGGGTCAGAAACCGGAAGCAGGCCGAGGACGGGTGGGTCTCGACATCCCGAAACGTCAGGTAGTAATAGAAACCCGCGCTACCGCCACGGCACTCCTCGAGAAATGGTCCCAGGCTGCGCTCGATCCCATCCCTTACCGCCAGCGCCTTCTCGCGATAGCCTCGGTTTACCGCGTGCAATTGCTCCGCAATGCGCCGATCGAGCAGAAAGCTGGCCATCTCCTGAACGAACAGCGGCGCGCTGAAACCGGCATCACTGGTCTTCTGCACCATGGCATTCATCAGCGGACCGTCGGGACCCAGCAGATACCCGATCCGCAGCCCCGGTGCCAGCACTTTTGAAAGAGTGCCGATCTCGTACGCGATCCCCAGATCGTCTTCCCTCAGTACTGAAACGAACGGTTCGGCCTGCGGGTCGTGCAGCAGCAGCTCATACGCCAGGTCGTAGAAGATCGGAATCCCGCGCCCCTGCTCGCGCGACAGCTTGGCCGCCACCTCGAGCAACGCGCGCCGCCGCCGATTCGACAGGATGGTGCACGACGGATTATTGACCGTGACCACGTAAAAGAAGGCGATCCGTTCGACGGCGCCGCCCAGCGCCCGCAGTTTGCCCGCGAGCGCCGCCAGGCCGATTCCCTCTTCATCCTCGGGAACGGCCAGCACTTCGAAGCCTTTGCGTTCGAGGGCGTCGGAGTAGATGTAGTACATGGGATCGGACGTGACCACGATGCCCGGCGCGACCACCTCCGCCAGTCCCTCCAGGATACTGGTGGCGCCGCACGGGCCGATGATCAGACGATTGCGTGCTACGGTGGCCTCCGTCAGGAACCGGCGCAGAGATTCCACCAGGTTCGCCGAGCCGGCCGGGCCGCCATAATTGAACGCCTGCCGGTACTTCACCCCGTCGCTCGCCACGGCCTGCATGGCCTCCGTGAGGCGCGCCACCGGGATGGTCTTCTCGTTCACGTATCCGACGCCCAGGTTGATATCCACGCCGTCGCGAAAATCGCTCGCGAACTCCGCCATCATCCGGTTGACGGGAGATGGTTGCGCCGACGCCTGGCCATATGGGGACAGGTGAATGTGCATGAGACGCTCCTACTCTAAGGCCGCTTCGATCAGCGTTGGGCCAGCCAGCCTGACAGCCGCGCGGAACTGGGTCACAAATTCGTCCGCCGTGATCGCGCGAGTGGCCGGAACGCCCATCCCTTCCGACAGCTTCACCCAGTCCAGGTCCGGCCGGCTGATATCGACCATGTCGTTCGCCATCCGGCCCATTTCACCGGCGCCGGTCCTCTGCATCTCGATATCCAGAATCCGGTAGCGGCGATTCGCCAGGATCACGGTCACCACGTCCAGCCGCTCCCGCGCCATGGTCCAGAGCGATTGCAGCGTGTACATGCCGCTGCCGTCGGCTTCGAGCGCGATCACCTTGCGATTCGGGCACGCCAGAGCTGCGCCTAAAGCCACCGGCAGGCCTTGGCCGATGGCCCCTCCCGTGACGGGCAGCAGATCGTAGCTCGCCGCCGAAGATAAGTGCCGCAAAATGGCTTCGCCGGAGGAGACCATCTCGTCGGAGAGGATCGATCCCTGCGGCAGCAGATTGGCCAAGGCCCGGCCAATCGTATCCGGCGTCAGGCCGGCGCCTTCCGGCAGCGCTGGCCGCCGTATCTCTGGCGCGGGTGGTTCAATGCGTCCGACGCCGCATGCCTCGACGAGTGCTTCCAGCGCCTCCGTGCCGTTAGTCTCGATCGGCGCCAGCACGTGGAGGGCGCAATCTTCCGGCGCCAGGTAGCTGCGCCGCCCCGGGTATCCGAAAAAGGAAATCGGCGGCTGGCTTTCCACCAGGAAGAGGTGTTTCAGGCCCGCCAGCATAGGCTCGGCTACCTCCGGGAAGTACGCCAGCCGCTGCGGCGTAAACTTCCCGCCTCCGCACACCATCCGCGCGGCGTAGCGGTTGGCAAACACGCGCACGTCCGTGCCGGCCGCAAGTCGCCCCGCCGCGACGGTTCCTCGCTCCAATAGCGCGCCGCCGCCGATCAGCAATCCGGCGGGGTCTGTACCGTTCAGAATTCGAGCCGCTTCGCGGACACACTCCGCCGCGGGTCCCGGCGCGGCTGGGCATAGCCTCGCCACCACCGGTTCGCCGGCCTCGCTCCAGGAAAAGTCGGCGGGCACAATCAGAGTTGCGACTTGCCCCGGCGGTGCGCATGCGGCGCGGATGGTGGCCGCGGCCGCCTCACCCATATCCTCCGCTCGTTCCAGGCTTCGGACGTACTCCGAAACCGTGCGCGCGAACGCCTCGATATCGGCGGCCAGCGGAGCGTCGCAGCGCAAGTGCCCCGTGGTGTGCTGCCCCACGATGCTCACCACCGGCGACCGTGCCTTCCTCGCGTTATGAAAGTTGGTCAGGGCGTTGCCCAACCCGGGCCCCAGGTGCAACAGTGTGGCGGCCGGCCGCCGCAACATGCGCGCATAGCCGTCCGCCGCGCCCGAGCACACTCCCTCGAACAGGCACAGCACGCCTCGCATCCCCGGGACGCGGTCCAGCGCCGCTACGAACTGCATCTCGGACGTCCCCGGGTTCATGAAGCAGGTATCGACCCCATGCGCCAGCAGGGTTCTCAGAAGACACTCGGCGCCGTTCATCGATCCAAAACCAGGGGAGCCATCCACTGCAAACTGTGGTCCGTGTTCGTGTGCAATCGGTACTTCCGGGTCACCGCGGCGATCTTCTCGCCCCGAATCTCGATTTTCGAGATATCGTAGTTGCCGAGGCCATTCCCCTCCATGCCTTCCAGTCCGTCAATCACCGTGGCGCCCCAGAACGGAGCCAGTTTCTGCGCCGTCAAGCAGAGGTTGTAGTTCATCAAGTGAGGGCCCAAGGTGGCTCCTGCATCCCCGTGTGGAGCTTGATTTTGTCGTTCCACCTGTCCTGGCCGTTCACCGGGCTGTGCAGCGGAGCGCCCATCACCACGTTCTTCACGCCCATTGTCGCCACCACGCTATCGTGCGTCTTCGGTATCGACGCGCTCAGGATAAATGCATCGGGGTCCATCAGGCGCGCGGCCCAACAGCAGCCATCCGCAGCAGGTTCCTTCGCGAAACGGTTTTCACCACCCCAATATATCGGTCTGATCGTTAGCTCAGCCCGGCGAGCCTGTTGAGTCCATCCACGTACGCTTTGGCGCTGGCCTCGATCACGTCGGTGGAAGCGCCTCGCCCCAACATCTTCCGGCCGCCCTGCTCGAGCTGCACCGTCACCTCGCCCATGGCTTCGGTGCCGCTGGTCACGGCCCGAATCTCGTATCGCACAAGTTTGGCCGTGTTCTTCGTCACCTCGGAAATGGCCTTGTACACCGCGTCCACGGGGCCGTCTCCAATGGCCGCGCCTTCTCTGACTTCATCCTTCATGCGGACCCGGACGGTGGCCGTGGGGATGGCGGAGGTGCCGCTGTAGATATGCATGTACTCGAGCCGGTAGACGTCCGGAACCGGATGAATCTCGTCGTGGACAATGGCGATCACGTCCTCGTCGAAGACCTCCTGCTTCTTGTCCGCCACCGCCAGAAATCGCTGGTAGGTCTGGTCCAATTCCTCCTGCGTCAGCGCGTATCCAAGTTTCTTGAGGCGATCCTTGAGGCCGTGACGCCCAGTGCGCGCCGTCAACACCACGCGGCTTTCGTCAAAGCCTACGTCTTCGGGACGCATGATCTCATAGGTCTCCCGCTCCTTCAGAAATCCATCCACGTGGATTCCCGAGCTGTGCGAAAAGGCGTTGCCTCCCACCACGGCCTTGTTGGGCGGAACCGTGATTCCGAGCATGTCGGACACCAGGCGGCTGGTGCGGACAAACTCGCGGGCTTCGATGTCGGTGTGCACCTTGAAGTAGTCGCGCCGTGTGCGCAGGGCCATGATGACTTCTTCCAGCGCCGCGTTGCCGGCCCTCTCGCCGATCCCATTGATAGTGCCTTCCACCTGGCGCGCCCCATTCCAGACGCCCGCCAGCGTATTGGCCACCGCCATTCCCAGATCGTCGTGGCAGTGGACGCTGATGGTCGCCCGGCCGATGTTCGGCACCTTCTCCCGGATGGCCCGAATCAGCGGGCCGAATTGCTCCGGCACGGCGTAGCCCGTGGTATCGGGAATATTGACGACCGTGGCTCCGGCCTCGATGGCCGCCTCGAGCATTTCGAAGAGGTAGGCCGGATCGGCGCGTCCGGCGTCTTCCGCGTAGAATTCCACATCGTCCACGAACCCCCTGGCGAGCTTGACCGCTTCGACCGCCATTTGTACGATCTTGACCTTCTTCTTACCCAGGGTTTTGCCGTACTTTTCGTCCCCGAACTTCCCCGTGATGTGGATATCCGAGACGCCGATCCCCGTGTGAATGCGCGGCCGCTTGGCTTCCGCCAGCGCCTTGCCGCAAGCCTCGATATCGCTGGCCACGGCCCGGGACAAAGCGCAGACCGTGCACCCCTCTATCTCGCGCGCGAGCAGTCGAACGGCCTCGAAGTCTTCCGGCGAAGACGAGGGATATCCGGCCTCGATGATGTCAACATTCAACCGGGCCAACTGCCTGGCGATGGTCAGTTTCTCTCTGCTTCCCAGGCGGGTTCCGGCGGCCTGCTCGCCGTCCCGCAGCGTCGTATCGAATATGGCAACTTTTTCGGACATTGCTTAAACATAGCGCATCCGCCCTCTTCCGGTCGCGCTGCTTTCATCGCTTTGGTGGTTTCGGCGTTGGGATTGAGCGGTTCGAACGGCAGGGCCTTTTCCGCCGCTACGCGCACCAGCAGCAGGCGAAAGGCATCGGACACGGTGAGACCGACCTTCTTCAGCGCCGCAGCGGCTTCCCTCTTGGTGCGTTCATCGATGCGGGCGCGAACGACAGAATTGCCACTCATGGTCCCAGATCTCGGCGCGAATGTCGTAGCCGAAAACCGCGTTCCGGCTTAGGTGCACCGCGCCCAACGCCCGGCTCTCGAACACTGGCCGGATTTTTCTCGCCTGTAGTCACGTTGAAAGCGCGGTGTATTTAATCTCCCGCATTCAGGGGCGCCCCGCCAGACCAGATCGGCGAGTCGGGCGTTTTCCGTTCAGGTGGATTTCGGCAAGACCGTTACTAAACGCTTCGCGACTGATCGGGCGGAATCGGTCGATGCGGGTATTGAGATGACCAGGAGCAAAGCATTTTCGGCCATTCTACGACTACGGGACCGTAGCTACAGAAAACCGATTGAGTAAGTGCAGTGAAAGGCCCTTAGGGCTTTGCGGACGCCGGCTGCCAGAGCTCAATCTTATTCCCATCCAGGTCATAGATCCAGGCAAAGCGACCGTAGGATTCATTCATTCGTTTGGCGTCAATCTTTACTCCCTCTTGTTTTAAGCGGTCGAGCAAAGCATCCAGATCGTCCACGATGTAGTTGACCATGAGCGGTTGCGTGGCTGGGATATAGTCAGTGGTGGCGGAAAAAACAGTCCAAACTGTAACGTGTTCGTTTTGCGGGTCGTCGTGTTCGCGCCACGGAAGCATCACGCCTTGGCCTTTGTCAGCGAGTCCAAGATGCTTCGAATACCATTCGCGCATCTGATCACGATTGGCGGATTTGAAGAAGACACCGCCGATTCCAAGGATGCGCCCGCGCTGCTCCATTTTGCCGGGCGGCTTCGACTTTTCAGGTTGCGGAGATTGCACTTCCTGTCCTCCTTTTAAGCAGGCCGAGATGAGCAACAGCGAGCCGAGCGCAATTGTGCCCCCGGGTATTCCTTGCATGTGTGGATTATACACGATTCGAATGGAGAAAACGGTTCGCTCAAGGTTCGCCGCGATTCACCCTTTCTAGATCGCGCATGAGGTCTCGAACTGGCTTGGTATTCTTATACTTCCACAACCCGCTCCTCATGCAGCGACCGCGTGGCCGCCAAACTGATGCGCATCGCCGCCACCGCGTCCGCTCCCGTCACCGCCGGTTCCCCGCCGTGCTGAACCTTGTCCACGAAATCCTGGATCTGGGCCAGGTAGGCGCTTTCAAACCGTTCCATGAAGTAGGGCACCACGTCGTGCGTGATGCCTTCCTTGGTCATCACCAGGATCGGTGTTTGCCGGTAATAGCCGATCTGCAGCGAGCCTTTGGTCCCCCAGATCTCGGCGCGAATGTCGTAGCCGAAAACCGCGTTCCGGCTTAGGTGCACGGCGCCCAGCGCCCCGCTCTCGAAAACCATGTTGATGACTGCATTGTCGATGTCGCCCACCGTTTTCATCTCGGGATAAGCCAGGGTGCAGCCGACCGCATACACGCTCTTCACGTCCCCCATGTACATCCGCGCCACGTCGAAATCATGGATGCCCATGTCGGCGATCAGACCGCCGCTCACTTTGGGATCGCAGAATTCGAGCGGCGGGCGAAACGGGTCCCTTGAGGTCGAAGTCAGCACCACTGGAGTGCCAATCACCCCCGCTTCGATCTGCTTCTTCGCCGCCACATATCCGGCATCGAAGCGCCGTTGAAAGCCCGGCTGAAAGAACACGCCCGCGGCTTCCACCGTTTCGAGCATCTCCCGCGCTTCCTCGAGCGACATGGCGATCGGCTTCTCGCAAAAAACCGCCTTCCCATTCCTGACGGCGTCGAGGACCACTTCCTTGTGCGTGCTGGTGGAAGTCACCACCGCTACGGCTTCCACGTCCGGATCGGCCAGCAAGCCCTGGTGGCTCTGGTACCATTTGGGAACATCGAATTCCCTGGCAAACTGTTCGGCCAGCTCCGCTTTTTGATCCGCAACGGCCACCAGACGCGCGTTGGGGACGCGTTGCGCCAGATCCTGCGCATACACCCGCCCCAGTCTTCCCAACCCAATCGCTCCTACGTTCAGCCGGCTTGACATGCTTATGATCTCCTTTCGTAGATTTCCGTCAGCTTCACCGGCCGGTTCTCTCGCACCGATTTCGCGGCGGCCAGCCCGATCACTACGGCCATCAGACCATCGTTCCCGTTCACCGGCGCCGGCCGCTGGTTCCGAACCGCATCCACGAATGCCTCCATCTCTTTCAAGTAGGATTCCGTGTAGCGGTCCATGAAGAAGTCGAGCGGCAGAGCCGAGTGAGTGCCCTCCCGGTCCAGACGGACGTGGTTGTCGTGGGTGTTGTTCTTGACCGCGATCATACCTTCGGAGCCGAACACCTCCACGCGCTGATCGTACCCATAGACGGCCTTGCGGCTGTTGTCGATCGCTCCCAGCGCGCCATTCGCGAACGTCAGCGTCACCATTACCGTGTCCCAGTCGCCGGCTTTCCCGATTGCCGGGTCCACCAGCACGTTGGCTCTGGCGTACACTTCCACAACGTCGCCCATGAGATACCGGGCCATGTCGAAATCGTGGATGGTCATATCCAGAAAGATTCCGCCCGACGCCCGGATGTAGGTCTCCGGCGGAGGCGCCGGATCGCGGCTGGTGATTCGCAGGATGTGAGGCTCGCCGATCTTTCCTGCCTTGACTGTGTCATGCACTTTCAGAAAGTTGGGATCGTAGCGCCGGTTGAAGCCCACCATCAACTGGACTCCGCGCTTCTCCACCTCTTCGTTGATCCCGACGATCTTCTCGATGGAGAGGTTGATGGGCTTTTCGCAGAAGATGTGTTTGCCCGCGGCGGCGGCGTCCAGAATCATCTGGTAGTGGGTGTTGGTGGGCGTGCAGATGGCCACCGCATCCACATCCGGAAGTGCGAGCACCTGCCGGTAATCCGGGAAGGTCTTCCCCACATTCAATTTTGCCGCCACCGCGGCCAGCTCGTCCGGAAATACATCGGCCAGGGCCGCCACTTCCGTCCCCGGAATTCGGCTTGCCAGGTTTCCGGCGTGGATCTTCCCAATCCGGCCCACACCCAATACGCCAAAACGAAGCGTCTGATCAATCACGTTTACTTTCTCCCTTCCTATTGTGGATGGCATCCATGCCGTCCCGGATGGCCTGCCCGGGGGTCGGCAACGGAAAGACTTCAAACGAGAGGTAGCCCGGGTAGCCGATTTCGTCAAGCGCCTCGAGCACGCCAGCGACATCCAGGTGGCCATGTCCGGGCGCCTGGCGGTTGGTGTCCGCCAGGTGCACGT
This sequence comes from Bryobacterales bacterium, assembly GCA_963768385.1. Taxonomy (GTDB): domain Bacteria; phylum Acidobacteriota; class Terriglobia; order Bryobacterales; family Bryobacteraceae; genus Fen-178. The sequence continues at coordinate 758,106 of CAVYHQ010000003.1, read as the reverse complement.
GCCCTACCAGTCGCCCCGCCGCCTTCAGGCTGGCACCGATGTCCGCCTCTTCGATGTTCATGTGGAACGTGTCCGCCAGCAGTTTGAGATTCGGCGCGCCAATCTCCGACGCCGCCTGCATTCCGTCGGCCAGCGTGTTGAGGTAGTCGCACTCATAGCGATTCAGCGGCTCCAGCAGCACAGTAACGCCCGCGCGCATGGCCAGGCCGCACACTTCCGCCAGGCTCTCGAGCGCCCTCGATCTAAGGTCGCGGCGCTCCCCGAGCCGGCCGCTCAAGCTCCCAATGGTCACCGCCGAGCCAACCTCCGCGGCGAAATCGATGTGCCCCCGCACTCTCTCCACGGTTCGCGCGCGAACCTCCGCATCGGCGTGAGACAAGCTCAGCCCGTCCCCGGCGGCCATGCCGGTGCCCAGCGTCGGAACCCCCAATCCATAATCCGCCATCAGCCGTTTCACCAGCTTGACGTCCACATCCTCCGCCTGCCGCATGTGGATTTCGACGCCCTGGCAACCGAACCCGGCGGCTTGCCGGAACGCGTCGGCGATGTCCCCAAACAGCAGCAGCGGCGCCGGGCGAGGAGGGCCCGGCGCCGCCGTGATGGCGATCCTTACGCGGCTCCGATCCGAGCCGCGAACGTAAGAGAGCGGTATTTCGATCACGACGCGATCGGCGGCAGCCCGTAGACCGACTTCCAGCCTGGGCTCATGGGATCCTTCAGGTATGGCGCCAGCTCCGCCGGATCGCGGAGGCTCACCATCTCCGTCGCCGGCACAGTGCCCGGAGGATACGCCTCCAGATACTCGTCGCACAGCAGCGTCAGGTACCGTAGGATGGCCGCCACCGGGCGCTTGCCCTTCCGCGCTTCGCCCAGAGTGGGCTTTCCGACCACTCCTTCCGGAGTCCCGGCCATCTCGATGGCCGATTGCCCTTCACCCTCCGACCAGCGGCTCGGCCGGCTGAAGGCCTCCACCGCCGTGTCCAGGTGACCGCCCGGCAGCAGCGCCTTGGGCTCGGTCTCCACGGCGTACTGCATCTTGACCATCTTCGGAAACAGCAGCAGCCCCACGGAGGTCTCGGCTTCATCGGCATGGATGAAGTTGGTCTCCCAGTCGCCGCCCCGGTCCTTGGTCCTCCACATCTCCCGAGTCGCCCGGTGCCAGTCAATTACCCGGTAGATTCCCGGCAACTGGTACCGCTTGCAGAATTGCTGGAGGGCCGCTTCCAGAACCCAGAGCTGCCCGTGGTTGTTGAGGATGATCTGCTTGCGGAAGCCGTCGTTCCACAATCCCAGCATCACGTCGATGAGCAGTTCCCGGGCCACGTCTTCGCGAACGATCACCGTGCCCGGCATGCCCAAGTGGTGCTGCGGGTGGCAGCCGTACATCAGCGGGGGAAGCGCCAACGCCACCGGCGCGCCCCGCTTGGCGGTGTAACGCCGCACGCCCTCGGCAATCATGCTGACGAAGAGCGTATCCATGGACGACACCGTATGGTCCCCGTGCAATTCCGTCGAGCCCACCGGAATGATGACCACGTCGTTCTTCTTGCGTTGCAGCTCGAGGTCGTGCCGGACGGTTGTCTGGATGTAGCTGCCGGGCTTGGCCCACTCGCATCCGCCCGGCGCCGGCACGCCGTACTCGGCCAGGATGGCGTCAAGCTGCGCCTCGTCCGCATCCCAGATTTCCTTCTTCATCCGGCCCACGGCCGTGTTCTCGAAAACCAGATCCGGTCGGTCGGTGGTTATCCACGCTTTAGTCTGAATCATGTTCCCCTCCTACATAATGCAAGTGATCTTGCAGTTGGTTTTGTCAGTTTGCAGCAGTTTCACGTGGTCCGGCACTTCGCCGATCCCGATCTTCTTGGTGATCAGCGGCGTCATGTCCATGCCGGACGCCATGCAACTGATTACGCGCGGGAACGTTCCGTACCCGGAGTGCCCCTGCGCGCCCGCGATCTTGGCCTTCTTCACTTGGTAGACTTCGCCGTTCATAGGCGTCTTGGCATCGGCGCGCGCCACGAGGACCACCTTGGCGCCGATAAACTTGCCGTTCCAAATGGTGTCCTCGATGGTTCCGATGACTCTGTCGGGGATGCCGGTGGCTTCCAGGTACATGGCCGCGCCCAACCCGTCGGTGAAGCTCAGGATCTTCTCGGTCACATTTTCCTTGGTAGGGTCGATGACCAGGTCCGCGCCCATCTTCCGGCCGAGAATTTGCCGGCTCTCCGCCGGTTCCACCAGGACCACCTTGGACGCCCCGGCGCGCTTCATGACGGCCACGCCCGCGAGCCCAATGGGGCCGCCACCCAGAATCACGGCGTTATCGCCCGGCCGTATGCCGCCGCCGCATTCGATCAGCGAGTTGTAGGCTACCGATGTCGGCTCCACCAGGCTGCCCGCCAGGAACAGGTCAATCCCCTTGTACCGGTCCTGGAGTCCCGCCAGGCTCCACAGGTACCGCGAGTCGATGGCCACGTACCTGGCGAACCCGCCGTCCACGCTGAAGCCCATTTCCTGGAGCCTCTCGCATTGATTCGGATTGCCGTCCGCGCAGGGCCGGCAATAGGAGCACCAGAACATCTCTTCGGGACACACCGGCTCTCCCACTTCATAGGCGCGGCCCGTGCGCTTGTTGAATGCCTTGCTCCCCGCCTTGACCACCACGCCCGCCATCTCGTGGCCCAGGGTCACCGGGAACGCCGTGAGGCCCGGGTAAAAGGTATACCCGTCCTTGTCGGCTTGCGCCATGTGCACGTCGCTGCCGCAGATGCCGCACGCCTTCACCTCGATCAAACATTCGGTGGGACCAATTCCCGGAAACTCCTTCTCGTCCACCGAGAGTTTGGGACAACGCCACACGTAACTGCCCAAGTACGTCAGCTTGCCGTCGATATCCTTCGGTCCCAGCTTGAAGCCCGGCTTGGGAGACCAATCGGCCGATAAAACCACGCTTTTCATGCTATTCATGTCCTTAATCTCCTTATCTAGAATTGCTTTCACTGCACTTACTTCCCTGCACTCCTGCTGTCACAAAGCAAAGTGGGACAGGCCATCGTTTTTTGTGGCCTGTCAACCTTCACTGCAGAAACTCGCCCACATTCTCCTTAGTAACCAGCGCCGTGCCGATGTCGATGCGTTTCTCCACCGGTTGCCCCCTGGCCGCCTTGATCGCCTCTTCGATGGCGCGCTTGCCGATTCGCTCGGGGTATTGCGCCATCACCGCATTCATCTCACCCGCCTCGATCGCGCGCAGCGCCTCGCGCGTGGCGTCGAAGCCCACCAGAACGATCTTGCCCGTCAAATGGCGCGCCGCGATGGCCTCCATGGCCCCCAGCGCCATCTGATCGTTGGTGCCGAACACGGCCTTCACATCCGGATGCGAGGTCAGCATGTTCTCCATCACCTGCATGCCCAGCGCGCGCTCGCTATTGGCCGGCTGCACGGCCGCCAGCTCGACGCCCGGCGAATTGGCAATGGCCTCGCGGAAGCCCGTCAGCCGGTCTTCCTGCGTGGCCACCCCCAGCACGCCGCGAATCACCGCTACTTTGCCCTTTCCCCCGATGGCCTTCAAAATGTACTCACCGGCGATCCTGCCGCCCAGCCGGTTGTCGATCCCCACGAAGCTGGCCTTATAACTCCACGGCACGTCGGTATCCACAATCACCACCGGGATGCCTGCCGCGCGGGCTTTGTCGAGCACCGGCACGATTTCGGCCACGCCGGCCGGCGACACCGCCAGCGCCGACACTCTTTTCAAAATCTGGTCTTCCAGAATGGACACCTGCTGGTCGATGTTGATCTCCTGCGCCGGCGCCAGCACCGCCAGGCTGACTCCCGAGTCCGCACGTGCGGCTTCCTCGGCGCCCGACTTGATGCGCTGCCAGAACTCGCTGTCGAGCGCCTTGGTTACCAGCACGATCTCGAGCTTCCGGCGGGTTCCACCCCGCGAACAGGCGCCCGCGGCCAGCACAGCCGCGCCCAGCGTCACCGCCATCCACCGATGTTTGCGGATACCCATGGCTAATTCCCCGCAGCGCGGCCCTTCTCCGCCGCCCGCTTCCGCACCACGTCCACCCACACCGCGGCCACGATCACCAACCCGATCACCACCGTCTGCCAGTAGGCCGATACGTTCATCAGGTTCAGGCCGTTGCGCAGCACTCCCATGATCAAGGCGCCCACCAGCGTTCCTCCCACCGTGCCCACGCCGCCGAAAAAGCTGGCGCCGCCGATGATCACCGCCGCAATCGAATCCAGCTCGCTGCCCATGCCGGCCAGCGGAAAGCCCGAGTTCATGCGGCCCGCCAGCACAATCGCTCCCGCCGCCGCCGTCACCCCGCTCAGCGCATACACCAGGATCAGCCGCGCGTCCACCGGGACGCCCGACAGCAGCGCCGCCTGCGGGTTCCCTCCGATCGCGTAGATATCTCGACCCACCGTGGTGCGCGTCAGAAACACGTGAAACACGACGCAGAACACCACCACCACGATCACCGGCGCCGGAATCCAGCCCACCGATCCCGCCCCCCAGAAACGAAACCCGGAAGGCAGCTCCGAAATGGGGAATCCGCCCGAGATCACCAGCGCCAGCCCGCGCGCCACGTTCATCATGCCCAGCGTCGGGATGAACGGGTGCGGCAGGTGCAGCTTGGTCAGCAGCACGCCATTGACGCTGCCCAGCACGCCGCCGATCCCCAGCGCGGCCAACACCGCCAGCGCCGGCGGCACGCCGGCTTTCAGCAGCATCGCCACCAATACGCAGCTAAGCCCCAGGATCGAGCCTACCGACAGATCGATGCCGGCGGTGATAATCACCACCAGTTGCCCCAGCGATAGCAGCGCGTTGACGGCCGACTGCCGGAACACGTTGATCAGGTTGTCGAAGGTCAGGAAGTGATCCGAGAGAGTCCCTAGCACGGCGCACAGCGCCAGCAAGCCCAGCAGCGGGCCGAAGCGCCGCAACAATGCCGCCGGGCTCACTGAACGCCTCCCGTTGCAAGCTGCATAATCCGTTCCTCGGTGGCCTCCGCGCGCGTCAGTTCCCCGGCGATCCGCCCGCGGTGCATCACCACAATGCGGTCCGCCAGGCGCAATAGCTCCTCCAGTTCGGAGGAGGCCAGCAATACCGCCGCGCCGCGGCTGGCAAGCCCCCGGACCAGGTCGTAGATCTCCGCCTTGGACCGCACATCGATGCCGCGCGTGGGTTCATCCAGCAGAAACACGCGCGCCCCCGCGTACAGCCATTTCGCCAGCACGGCCTTCTGCTGGTTGCCGCCGCTCAGGTACAGCACGCGCTGATCGAGGCCGGCGGCTTTGATGCGCAGATCGCCAAGCAACTGCCCGGCCGCCTGCCTTTCCCGGGCCGCGCGGATGAACCACCGGCCGCGCCCGCTGGCCAGCGCGATGTTGTGGTGCAAGGTCGCCCCCAGCACCAGGCCCTTGGCCTTGCGGTCGTCCGGCACCAGCGCCATGCCGTGCCGGATGGCGTCCAGCGGCCTTCGCACCCTCACCGGCCGGCCGTTCACAAAAATCTGTCCGGTCTGCTTGCCGGCCCCGAACAGCCACTCCAGCAGCTCTGTCCGCCCCGCGCCGGCCAATCCCGCGAACCCCACAACCTCGCCCCGGCGCACCGCGAAACGGACCGGTCCCTCCACCCGTATGGCCTCTTCGCCGTCCACCCCGGCGGCGGCCTCGGGCGCTTGACGCTCGTTCAGCTCGGTTCCCACCATGGCCCGCACCAGGTCGTCCAGGCTGGCGCCGGCCACTTCCGTGGTCAGCACGCGCTTGCCGTCGCGCAGCACCGTCACCCGATCCGCCACCTGGAAGATCTCTTTCAGCCGGTGCGAGATGAAGATCACGCTGACGCCGCGCTCCCGCAGGTTTCGAATCGTCCGGAACAGCGCCGCCGCGTCCTGCTCCGCCAGGGGCGCGGTGGGCTCGTCCATGATAATCAGCCGGGCGCGGAACGCCAGCGCGCGGGCGATCTCCACCAGTTGCCGCTCCGCCAGGCTCAAGTCCGCCACCAGGCGCCGCGCGTCGATCGCGTGCCCCAATCCGTTCAGCAACTCGCGCGCCCGGTCGTAAATCTCGCGCCAGCGCACCCAGCCGCCCCCGGCCGGGTGGCGGCCCAGAAAGATGTTCTCCGCCGCGCTCAACTGGGGCGCCAGCGCCAGTTCCTGGTGGACGAAGGTAATGCCCAGCTCCTGCGCCTCGCGCGGTCCCTGCAGCCGCACCGGCCGGCCCTCCCACAGCATCTGCCCCGCATCCGCGGCCACGATGCCGCTAATGATGTTCATGAGCGTCGACTTGCCGGCGCCGTTCTCCCCCACCAGGGCATGCACTTCCGCCGCGCGCACTTCGAGATCGACGTCCTCGAGCACTTTGATGCCGCTGAACCACTTCGAAATGCCCCGCAGCTCCAGAAGGTGCGCGGATTGGCTCACCTGCGCCTCGCAGTCGGCGGCGGCGCTGTGGTTTGCCGCACGATGAGTTTACCGCTGAGCATCACGTGGCTGTCGGGCTTCTCGCCGGAAAGCAATTGAAGCAGGATTTCCGCCGCCAGGCGCCCCATCTGGTGCTTGGGCTGTTGAATCGTGGTCAGCGGCGGATCGGTGTAGGACGCCAGGAACAGGTCGTCGAGACCCACCACCGAAACATCGCCCGGAATCGTCAAGCCGTGTTCCCGGATCGCGCGCAGGGCGCCAATGGCCTCCATGTCGTTGTAGCAGAACACCGCCGTCGGCGGTTCCGGCAGTGCCAGCAGACGCTCCATGGCGCTCATCCCGCCTTCCGGCCGTCCGTCCCCATGCGCCACCAGCTCCGGTTGGAAGCCGATGTCCGTCTCTTCCAGGATCTGCCTGTAACCGGAGAAGCGCTCCGTGTCCGCCTGAAGCCCGAACCGGTTGCCGATGTAGCCGACCCGTTTGTGGCCAAGCTCGATCAGGTGCCGCGCGGCTTCCCGCCCGGCATTCAGATTGTCGATGGTCACGGAATGAACGAACTGGCCCGGGTGCTCGTTGTTGATGAGCACGATGGGAACCTTCATTTCCTCCAGCAACGGCAGGTAAAGCGCGCCCACCCGCGACGAGTTTACTAGAATCCCATCCACGCGGCGTTCCTGGAACGACCGCACCGCACGCACCTCCCGAACTGGATCGGCGTGGCAGGTGGCCAAAAACAGGGAGTAGTCGTGGGCCAGCGCAAACTCTTCGATCCCATTGACGATTTCACCGACGAAGGGATCGGCGATGTTGGTGACCACCACCCCGATGGTGTTGGTTCGTCTGGTAACCAGGCTGCGCGCCACCGCGCTGACCGTATAGCCTTGTTCGTCGGCGATCTTGCGTATGATGGCAGTGGTCTCGGGGTTCACCAGGGGGCTGTTGCGAAGGGCCCGCGAGACGGTCGAGTGGGAAACGTGAGCGGCGCGCGCAATGTCCTTGATTGAAACCATCCGATGCCTCATTGTATAATATATGCAAACGTGTGCACCTGGAGGTCTGTGCTATGAATTGGGATGACTACGTCGCCGCCCGCTACCGTCCCGGAAAATCCGAAGACGAATTCCGCGACTATTCGCCCGACACCACCCCCGGCGTGGCTGAGTTCTATCGCCAGAATCACGCCGGCCAGACGGTCGAGTTTGTGCGCGCCAAAAGAGCCCAATACCTCACGCTCCAGCGTGGCAAGAAAAGCATCTGGGAAGCCGCCGAGTACCTCAATACCCTGGTTGACGACAGCGACCCCGATACCGACCTCTCTCAGATTGAGCACCTGCTGCAAACCGCCGAGGCCATCCGCCGCGACGGTCACCCGCGCTGGTTTGTGCTCGTGGGCCTGGTGCACGACTTGGGCAAAGTCCTGTGCCTCTACGGCGAGCCGCAGTGGGCCGTGGTGGGAGATACCTTCCCCGTCGGCTGCGCCTGGTCGGATCAGATCGTCTTCCCCGAATACTTTGCGGCCAACCCCGACAGCCAGGTGCCGGAATACCAAACGCCGTGCGGGATCTACGAACCGCATTGCGGCCTCGACAAAGTCTCCCTGTCCTGGGGCCACGACGAGTATATTTATCGCGTGACGAGGAACTATCTGCCCGAGCCGGCGCAATACATGCTGCGCTATCACTCCTTCTACCCCGCCCACAAACACGGCGCATACCGCCACCTTATGAACGCGCATGATGAGCAACTGTTCGAATGGGTGCGGAAGTTCAACCCCTACGATCTTTATTCCAAAGGCAGGGAACGCCCCGACCTCGAACAAATCAGACCGTACTACGAAGACCTGGTAGCGGAGTTCTTCCCCGCTCAGCTCGACTGGTAGGCGGGGCATGCTTTAGCTTGCCCGGTCGCAGGGAGCGGTCCTTTTCGTGCCGGGTGCATTCAGAGCGGCACGGATGTCCTTAAGCAGGCGGAACAGATGGTAGGGGTCGCTGGGCGAGGCGACAAAATCAAAGCGCTCATAGAAAGACCTGGCCGCGTCGTCCTTCGCGTGAACCGCAAACGCTCGAATGCCGGCAATGTCCGCGGCCTGCAACGTGCGCAGCATGGCGTCCTTAAGGAGGCCGCTGCCGATGCCTTTGCCTTGCCAGGAAATCGCAACCGCAAGGCGGACCAGCAGCATGATGGGAACGGGATGGCGGGCAAGGCCCTTGGTGAGGCGCTCGGGGGCGTCGCTGTTCTCGACCTGGCCAACCACAAGCGTGTAATAACCGGCCACCTCTTCATCCGCCAAGGCGATATAGGTTTGTGAGGCCCCAGCCTGCTGGTTCTGAAACGCATACCGTATCAGGAAGCGGTTGAGGGCTTCCCGGCCGCAGTCGAACGGGTCGAGGTTGTGGCTGCGATGCAGCTTTTCGATGCGCAGAGTTGTCACTTAAACGCTGCCGCGCTCGAACACGCTCGGCTTCTTGAGAAGCCTGGCAAGCCGCGGCGCCGGCCGGGGCGGGGCCGACAGCGCCGCCTGGAAGGCTGCCCACTGCCCGGCGCTCAATCCGAAACGCCGCCGGTCGGGCAGGGTTTCCTCGGCGCGCGCGAGGGCGCTCTCCAGAACGAATTCGCTGACGGAGCGGTGCGCGGCCCTGGCGGCTCCCTGGAGCGCGCGCTTCGCCGACGGCGTCAGCCGAAGGTCGAGCTTCTCGTTACGGGTCTCGGTGTTCGGCATCGTGGCGTTCCTCCAGGGTACAACACAGAACCAGCATAGCACGGACGCCAGACAATGTCATGACACACTTTCACTCGTTCTATGCACCTCCTTTGCGCCACAATATCGATATGGCTGCGATCGCTTCCGAAGACCGGCGTCTCACCCGTCTCACCAAGATCTGCCTGGCGCTGCCCGAGGCGGCGCGCCAGGATAGCGGAAGCCACGCCGCCTTCCTCGTCCGCAAAAGGATCTTCGCCTATTTCTTGAACGACCATCACGGCGACGGAATCGTGTCAGTCGCGTGCAAGGCGTTGCCCGGCGATAACGTTGCTCTCGCGGCCGCTCAACCGGCGCGCTTTTACCTGCCCGCCTACATCGGGCCGAGGGGTTGGATCGCGCTGCGTCTGGACAGGGGCAGAGTCGATTGGGGCGAAGTCGCCGAACTCGTCATGGGCAGCTATTGCCTGATCGCGCCCCCGCGCCTGGTCAGGCTCGTCAGGCGCCCTTAATTCCTCACCACCACTTTGTCACTCGCCAGGTTCTCGTAGTCGTCTTGGACGCGCACCGCGATGGTGTGCTCTCCCGGCCCGGCGTCGATGGTCAGATCGTAATCCAGATCGAGCGAATCCGAAAGCTTGGTCACCGGCGCCACCACCGTCCATTCGCCGCCATCGAGGGAATACTCCGCCTTGGTGACGTTATTCAGCGCGTCTGCGGCGTGCCAGCGGACTTCCAGCTTGCCGCCGGCGCGCGTGGCGGCCAGGCCGGTGATTTTCGGAGGCGTGTTGTCGATCCAGAACGCGTCGCTCTCCAGGCGCGCAGTCAGCGCCTCCGAGGGCGGATTGCCGGGCGCATCCGACGCCGTGATGCGCAGGCGGTATTCGCCGTCCGGAAAGGCCGTGGAATCCCACGAGATGTATTTCTCCGCCACCCGGTCCTTCAGCAGCTTCCACTCCGTTTCGTTGGCCCCGCGGATTTCCACGGTGTAGATCAGCGAATCGCCGTTGGGGTCCGACGCCAGCCAGCGCGCGCCCAGATACCCCTTGGCGAGCTGCATGGCCGGCGTGGTGGTGGTGGTGTCGAGCGAAATCGCCGGCGCGCCGCCCGCCGGGCGTCTTCCCAGGGGCGGGAGATTGAGCGTCTGCTGCGTGGAAACCAGCGGCGTCACGGGCGCCGGGAATTTGTAATTGGGCGGCGTCAGCTCGATCTCTTCGATGCGCGGCTCGACATTCTTCGGCAGGTACGCCAGGTCCACCAATTCCAGTTCCGGCGAATGTCCCGAGCTGTCGGCAGTGAGCGTGGCCTTCCACTGCACGAACCGCGCGGCCGGCGAACCCACGCGGCCGCCTGCCGGCGCTGTGATGGGCGGCGAGAAACTGCTCCAGTTTTTCTGTGGCTGATCCAGGTTGCCGCTGTGCGTGGCGATGGCTACCTTCCCGCCGTTCAAATTGGCCTCGTAGCTCAGCCTGCCCCACAAGGAATACATGCCGGCGTCGAAAACGTCGCTGTCGATGGTGCCTTCGCGCTCCACGCCCGGGCCGATCTCGTATATCTTGCCCACGTTGCCGGTGGCCGCATACAGGCGGCCTTCCCGACCCGCCTGAAACGCCGTCACCTGAGTGGCCGGCACCGTCAGCAGCGCCGTCCAGAGCGTGGCGGATTCGATCCGGTACACATTGCCCTTGTTCCCCGTGCCCAGCACCGCGCGGCCCCCGCCATCGAACCCGATGGCGTACACTATGTCCTGCGCGTGGCTCCAGATCCGCCGCGGATTGCCGTTAGGCTCGATGCGGTACACTTCGCTGCCTCCGCTCACGCCCGCGGGCGCCCCCAGCGACACCGGCGGTTGAGCCGGAGGCCGGACCACATTGGTCGCGGGAGTTCCCGGCGGGTTCACCGTGACGGTTGCCACCGCGGGCGTAGGCGTAACCGGCGCCGGCGCGGGCGCTGGTGCAGGCGCCTGCTTGGCGCCGACCGCCGCCGCATAGATCGATCCATCGCTCGCCACTGCCACCGCCGTCACTTCCCGCTTGGGCGTCTGGTAGAGCACGAAACCTTCACCAGCCGCCGATACCCGCACCACCAGGCCGCCCGGTTCGGTCCCCACAATCGCGTTGTCGCTCGCGTCCATGGTCATCGAGCGCACGTGCGTCTCATCGCTCTTGAAGAACACCCTGCCTTTGCCGTCGGGCGCGACGCGGTGGATCTCGCCCGGATCGCCCGTGGCCACCAACAGGTTTCCCTGGCTATCGAACGCCAGCGCCCAGATGTACTTCGACTTGGGATCGTAGAACACCTCCGGCTTGCCGCCGCCGGCCATGCGATAGACCTTGCCGTCCGGCGAAGTGGCCGCGTAAACCCGGTCCTTGGAATCGATAGCGATGGCATGAATCTCCAGCGCGTCCAGGTCCGCCAGCAGCTTGCCCTTGCCATCCGGCGGAATGCGGTAGAGCTTGGCGCCGTTGCCGCCGCCGGCGTAGAGGTTGCCCTTGGAATCCCGCGCCAGCGCCCACAGGTAGGCTGAAGAGGTATCGAACAGTTCCCCCGAGCGCGGCGCCAGCGTAAGCTGGCCATCGCTGCGCAGCGAGAGGTTCTTGATGATGCCCTTCTCGAAATCCGCGAACTCGCCCTGCGACCAGGTGCGGGTTTGCCCGGCGAAGAGTGCGCCCACAGGCAGGCACAAGAGCATGAACTTACTCAAACATTTAGTCATTTGAATTCAGTCGTCGGTTACTTCACGTGGATGCGCAGCGAGTAGCTGCCGGTCACTACGTAATCGAACGGCAGGGCCATCTGCTCGGTCGCCGTCTCCGGCGACGTGAACAGCGAGCGGTTCGACGCCCGCCCCGCCTGCATCACGTTCAGCACCGAGGCCGGCAGGCTCGGCAGCGTCTTGTCGTCGTAGTATGCCGTGGGGCTCGCTTCCACCAGCGAGACGTACAGCTTGTTGTTGGTGCGCTCCTGGTTGAGCAGCGATACCGTCCCCGGCAGGTCGATAAACCGGTTCATCATTCCCGCCATGTTCTGCATGCGGTTTACCGTATCGGCGTCGCTGAGCACAATGCGGTGATCGCCCTTGGCCAGACCGGGCGGAATCCTCACTTGGAATTCGCGCTGCAGCGGCTCGCCCCGATACGGCCGCAGCAAGACCTTCACCGGAACCTCGTCGCCCGCCTGCACCTCGGGCGTCGCCACCCAGGCGTTCTCGATGGCGGCCACGCGGCGCTCCGGCAGCAGGTCCACCGTCACCGTCACCCGCGTCACGTCGGGAGGGTTCACGTTGTTCAGGTAAAGCCGGTTGAGCTTCTCGCCGAACCAGCCCGCCAGCATCAGCGGCGCGGGCATGGGTATGTCGCCGGAAGCCTGCATGGTGGAGAGCGACACGTTGCGCTGGCCGGTCAGCTCCACTTTCCCGTTCAGGCGGTAGGTGGCTTCATCCACGAATTCGTTGAGACCGGAAATGGAATTGTAGAGCGTCAGCATCATGAGGTAGGGCGTCCACTTCTGCTGCACGAAAATGTTGAAGTGAAAATCCTTCTCGCCGCGGACGGCCTCCGCGGCATCGAGCGACCGCACCTTCATGGTCACCGGGATCATGCCCGACCGCGCTCCCAGCACGCCCATAATGCCGCTATGGCGGTCCTGGCGGAGGGATCCCACGATATCGGTGGCGTTGGCAAACTTGTTGGGCTGGTAAGACGAGGAGAGCGTCATCAGCACCTCGCCCTTGCTCATGGGCATATCGACCGGCCCGAGGTTGAAGAACGAGTGCCCGAAGGCCAGCACGCGCTTGCCGTCGTTATACGTCACGGTTCCCAGGCCGGTGACGCCCATGTCGCCATCCACCAGCACGCCCGCCACGGCTTCTCCGGGGTTCAGCGAATGTTCCCATCCGGCCGCGGGCTGGTTGGTATGGAGCGTCGTGCCCGCGCCTCCGCCCTGCGCCGCGGTGATGCCCAACTGCTGAAACATGGGACCGAACTCGCGCAACGTGCTCTCCGTGAACCCCGAGAAGACCAGCGGCGCTTCGATGGGAACCATCGTGGGCGCAGATCCCGCCGCCACAGCCTGTCCCAGCAGTTCGCCGGGCACCGCCGCCTGGAGTCTGTCGGGCGTGCGCGCATCCTCCGGCCGGGAGTGGTCGAAATCGTTGATCTCGAGCATCAGCTCGATAGGCGTGATCCCGCAGATGGCGTCCGGCGAGAACACGCTGAGGCGCAGCGCCACCGCGCCGATCAGTTTCCCGCCGACATACACCGGGCTGCCGCTCATGCCGCCCGCCACGTTAGTGCGGGTGGCCTTGCCGCCCAGTTTGGCCAGGATGATATCCTGCCGTGGTCCCCACGCGTTCTTCCACACGCCGACGATGTCCACGGGAACCGGCTCAGCCTCCGTGCCTTGAAAGACGGTCCAGGCGGTCCCCTTCATGCCCGGTTTGATCTCGCTCAGCCGCATGATTTCGACCTTGCCGGCCACAGGCCGCGGCAGAGGCGCATCCCCCGCGTAACCGGGCAGCGCAACGGCCGCGAAGCCCAACAGGATCGCGGCATTCCGTATGTTCATGGGGTCAACGACTCCAGTTGGTCCTATTGTACTATGCGCCACTTATTTCGGTGACAGGCTACGAAACCCCGAAATTCGGCGGACGTCCGGTTTCGGAGTTTCGTAGCCTGCCACCGAATTTGACCCGCATCCCCGCCCGTTCCACCGCCACCGCCGCCGCGAAGCCCTCCCCGGCGTCGATCTCTTCCACCGTCCACTCTCCGCCTAGCTCCGCGCCCGCGCCGTAAATTCCCACGCCTCGCGCTTTCAATTTGGCTTCGATTCGCGTCCAGCGGCGGAAGAAGTTGCGCTCGTCCAGACCCTCCCGCTCGCTGGGCGGAAAGAACCGCTCGGCGATGGCCGCGTACTCGGGCAGCGGCCGCAGCCGCTCGATGTCCACCCCTACCTCCGCCCCCAGCGCCACCGCCACCAGCGCCATCTCGTGGGAATGCGCCAAATTGAACTTCACCTCGGGGGCGCCAGGCAGGTAGGGTTTGCCCTTCTCCGCCACGGCGAACTCCACCGGCGCGCCGGTCACTGTTTCCAGGATGGTACGAAGCGCCTGGTGCGCGTCGCCGCTCCGCACCAGCCAGACGTGCACCTCGCCCGGCTTCAGCACGCCTGCTCCAGGTCCGTTGCCAGCGCCGCCAGAAACTCCGCCTGGCACCGCTCGATGTAGAAGTGGCCTCCGGGAAACAGCCGCACCGCGAAGGACGCCGTGGTCTGCTCGGCCCAGGCTTCCAGGTGCTCCCGCCGGACGTTGGAATCCGCGGCGCCCCCGTAGGCACGGATGGCGCAATCGAGCGGCGCGTCTTCCGCATAGACATACCTGCGATACAGCCCCGCGTCCGCGCGCAGCGCCGGCAACTCCTCGAATAACTGCTCGTCCCCGGGCGCCGGCGGAGGAGTGTAATTGCGGCGGAACTGCGGCGCCCGCGCCCCCGACGCCACCAGCAGCTTCGGAAGCGTCAGGCCGCGACGCCGCAACAGCCGCGCCAATTCGAACGCCACCGCCGCCCCCATGCTGTGCCCGAAAAACACGAACGGCTGCGCCAGGTAAGGTCGGATGGCATCGGCCAGCGCGGCAACCAAAGGCTCCATGCGCTCGAACGGCGCTTCGGCGATGCGCGCTTCCCGTCCCGGCAGCCGCACCGGGCAGATGGCAGGCAACGCCCGTGGCGCCGCGCCTCCTCCGGCGTGCGGGAACCAGAACAACCGCAGCCCCTCCACCGCATCCGCCCCCGGAAACCAAGCCGCAGCCGGCGCCCGGTTTCGCAGCCGCAGGGCCAGCAGGCGGCGTCTCTCGGGCGAGAGGGCAGGCGGCACCGCCTGCCCCACCAACTGCACCTTCTGCACCTTCTGCACTTTCGGCCGCCGCAACACATCTTCGAGGAACCCTTCGAACGGCTCCACGCCGATTCCCTCGGCATACTCCACGGCCGCCGCGCGCGAGGCTCGCGAAATCTCTTCCCAATGCGCGCGGTCCGCCAGCAGACGCCCCAGCGCCTCGCGCCACGGCCCGGGCGCCTGCGGCGGCACTTCCGCTACCGGCACCATCCGCTCGTCCAGCCGCGTCTGGTACTTGACGATAGGGTTGACTGGCAGCAGGTACGGCACCCCCATCATGGCCTCCGGGATACCGCCCACGTCGCTCGCCATCACCGGCACGCCGCGCAGCATGGCTTCGATCACCATGCGCGAGCGCGCTTCGGCCCACAGCGAAGGCACCAGCAGCACCCGCGTGCGCGCCAGCAGCGCATTGATATCGTCCACCGGCTCGAGCACCGTTACGTTGGCCCGCGCCCGCAGCGCCGCCTGGTCCCGCTGGTTGGTGCCCCACATGGGCACGGCCGCAAACGCCGTCTCCGGAAAGGCGTCCGCCAGCGCCAGAAAAATGTCGATTCCCTTCACCGCGCACGGGTTCACCAGCGTCGTGAATTGGTTGTCGAACCGCCCTAACGCCGGCCAATCCCCCGGCTCCATCAGCGAGATCGGAACGTGCACGGCGTCGATGCCCGCGTGTTGGCGGATGTAATCGGCCACGTACCGGCTCACCCCCACCACCCCATCGGCCGCGCGGATTCGCTCGGTCTTCAACTCGCCTGGAAAGGCGCAGTCGGGGCCGAACGGCAGGGCCAGCGTAGCGCGCGCCAGGTAGACCACGCGAGCGGGGGTGCCCTCTGGGCCCGCCCGCAGCGCGGTTTCCAACAGCATCTGCGCCGGATCGTCGGTCGAAGCCAGGATGATCTCCGGAAGGAACGCCTCCATCTGGCCAGCGAAATGCGCCCGCAGGTTGGCGTCAGTCGCAGTGTGCACTTCCACGCCCGCGCGCTCGAATATGGGCGTAACACCGCGCGCCACCACCCGGCAGACATGCCCACGCGCCGCCAGCGCCTCCATCAGCAGCCGGTTGGATTTGTCGCCCCCGCCGTGGGCCGGATAGTAGAGCGAGTTCTGGGCCAGCAGGATGCGCATTACCGCCGCTTCCTTAGCCGCTGGAGCAGCCACGCGCGCCGCTCGGGCGAGAGCGACTCGATCGTCGCCCGTTCCACGCTGGCCGCGGCGCCAGGCCGAAGCGAGCGCAGAAATACCTCCATCTCCCCGGCGTCCAGCCCGCTGACGAACCGCCCGGCCGCCAGCCGCGACGCCGCCGATTCCTTTTCGTATGCGCTTCGGCTGGTCAGCAGCTCGCCGAGCGCCGCCACCCACGCGGCGGCATCGTTTTCCGGCAGCACCGGCTTCGGCAGGGAGTGTTCGTCGAACACCGGCTCGTAACGCTCGATGGTCCGGACCGGAATGACGTACCCCGTGCCGCGCTTGGCCTCCTCCAGCCCGCCCGAATTGCTCGCCACCACCGGAATGCCGCGCAGCATGGCCTCCATCACGATCAGCCCGAACCCTTCGTACCACAGCGACGGGTTCAGCAGCACGCGCGTCTGCGCCAGCACTTCATCGATGTTTTTCACGTTCGGCAGAAAGCGCACATTGGGCAGCCGCTCGAGGGCGCACCGGTCTGCGGCCGTGGTGCCCCATCCCGGCACCACCCCGAACTCATACTCGGGCAGCCGCTCCGCCGTCTCCAGGAAAATCGAAATGCCCTTCACCGCACAGGGATTGATCATGAGGATCAAGCCCCGCTCGAAGTTCCCGTAGTTGGCGAACGGCCCCGCCCCGTAAATCGGCGGATGGATCACCGCCGCCCGGCGGCCCAGCGCGCACTCGATGTAGGCCGCCATGTGGCGCCCGATGGCCACGATTCCCGCCGATCGCGCCACCAACTCTGCCGCGTGCCGGTCCGGGTTCCAACTCGCCGGGCCGAACGGATAGAACTGCGGCGTATGCGCCAGGTAGACCACGCGCCCCGGGGCCGAATGATGCGCCTCGCGCAGCAGCGCGTGCCCCAGGTCTTCCGACGATACCAGGACCCAATCCGGCCGCCACTCCAGAATCTGCTCGCGCAGCGCCTGGACCCGGCGCGCTTGGGCCCCTCCGCACACTGTGCGGCATTCGTGCCCCGCGGACGCCAGGTGGCGGAGCCAGACCAGATTGCTGCGCGTGGACCCGCCTTGCGGCGGATCGTAAGACGCATTCGCCGTCAGCAGAATCCGCATGCGCTAAGAATCCCGTTCTTCCGCCAGCAGCGCCCGCACCTCTTCGTCCGACAGCGCTTCCAGCTCTTTCAACAATTCCCGGTAGTCCCCGCCGGCCTGTTCGATTTCTTTCAGCTCCACCGCTTTGGCCAGCTCCGCCACCGTGAATGCGCCGCTGTACACCACTTCCAGCGAAAGCTCGACGCCGTAAATCTGACGCACGCGCGAAAGCAACTGCACCGCCAGCAGCGAATGTCCGCCCAGCTCGAAGAAGTTGTCGTGGATGCCCACCCCCGGCAAGTTCAGCAGCCCCGCCCACAGTTCCGCCAGCTCGCGCTCGAGCGGTGTGCGCGGCGGACCCGACGGGGTGCCCTCTGGGCCCGGCGCCGGCCGCCGCGACGCTATTCGAATGCGCTCCAGAACCCGCTCCGGATCGCGCAATTCGGTGGCGATCTTCACATAGTCGATGCGCGTGGGGCAGGTCTCCGACCTGCCCTGCTCAGTTTTGGGCAGGTCGGGGACCTGCCCCACCAGCGATTCCAGAAACAGCGCTGCCGGCCGGTTCCTTTGTCCCGCCACGAAGGGAATCTCTACCCGCGCCAGGCCCCGCTCCTTCGCGATCTCACGCAATCGTGCCACCATGCGATGCTCGACTCCCCGCCCCAGCACCCGGCAACTCAGCAGAAAAGTGTCCGCCACCAGCGCGCCGGCCGCGCAGCGGAAGATGATCACGCCTGTCAGCCCGTAGCTTCCGAACCGGTCCTTCACCTCCACCGTGAGGCATTCCGCCTCGCCGGATTCGAGCAACGCCTGAATTTCCGCCTCGGTGCGCCGTATGCAACTGGTGTTCATCTGGTTGGTGCGTTGGGTGAGCTGCGCCACGCGCGCCAGTTGCGCCGGTTCCATGGGGGCGATCCCGACCTCCAACTGCAGCGACGCCAGAAACTCCTCGAGGCTGGCCGATGCGCGCTCCGCCTTGGCCCGCTCGGCTTGCTGCGCGTAGAGTTCCGGCCTCTTCCGGTCCTCTTCCGTCACGCGCGCCCGGTCGAAGGCCCACACGTGCCTGAGAAACTCGGGAATCTCCTCCGCCCGCGCCGGCAGCGGCAGCGCCAGCGCCTCGGGGCAGCCGGCCTGCGCCTCCGTCGACTCCTTGGGGTTATCGTCCACCAGGATGAAACTGTCGAGGTTCAAGCCCAGTTCATCGGCGATGGAGGCCAGGTTGACGCTTTTCGGTTCCCAGTTCACGCGGCGCGCGACGAAATCCTCCAGCCGCAAGGGCATTTCCGGGTGGGCGCGAAACGTCTCCGTCACGTCCTCTTCGTTGTTCTTGCTGGCCAGCGCCAGCAGCATGCCCGCCCGCCGCCGTTCCGCCATGAACTCCTGCAATGCCCGGCGCGGCGCGTCCACCAACACGCCCCGCGGGCCGTCTTCTCCGCAGATGCCGGCCCACAGCGTGTCGTCGCAATCCAGGGCGATCACCTTGTATGGCGGCCTCGATATAGCGTGGATCTTGCGCGCGATCCCCGTCGCCAGCGCCACGAAGAATAGCGGCGTATATGGCACGTGGCCCAGTTCGTCGGCGTGCGGATCGTGCGCCTCAGCCACCGGCTCCGGCGTCACCAGGTGTACCGCCGCCAGGTCGGAAGTGCCGTCCCTCACCAGGCGCTCCGCCGTTTCGACGGCAGCTTCGCGGCCCGGCGACGGCGGGCAAATCGCCAGAATCAGCGGGGCTGAAAACGATGCCGCGGCCGCTCGGACAGCTTCCGCCAGCCGCCGCGCGCGTTCCTCCAGACCGGCCTCGCCTCCGTCCCGCAGCCAGTCCTCGAACCGCAGCAGCCCGACGTTGAACCCGCCGCGGTTGCGCGCGAACAACCCCGCCGGGTCCAGCAATTGCTGGAAAAGCTGGTTATAGCCCGCGAATTTGATCTCGTAGTCGAGGCCCAGTTCCCGCGCCCAAAACTCCAATCCAGGCTGGATGGCTTCGGCGGTAAACGTAGCGCTAATGGCGATCGCGCGATCGTCGTGCGGCATGAAGTTCCATTATAGAAGCCTGCCGCGACGCGATCTCAAGTCTCCTAATGCTTGCCTGCCATCATGGCCGCGAAGCGCTTCGTTACCTCTTCGGGCGGCACGTCTTCGATATGGGTCGCGATTCCCCAATAGTTGCCGCACGGGTCTATGACGCCCCCGGTGCGGTCGCCATAGAACTGGTTCGACGGTTCCCTCACCGAGGTCCCGCCCGCCTGAATGGCGCGATGGTAAACGGCATCCACATCCTCCACGTACAGGTAAAGCGAGCAGGGCTTCGCTTTAAAGTCGCCCATCGGTGAGCCCATCATCACCTTCGAATCCCCGATCTTCACCTCGGCGTGCGCCACCCCGCCGTCCGGGCGCGGCATGCGATACTCCTCCTGCGCGCCAAAGGCCTGTTTCAAAAACTCGATCAACTTGGGTATGCCCTCGACCACCAGGTACGGTGTGACGGTGTGAGAGCCGTCGGGAATGGGTTGCACACTTCGTTTCATGGCTGCTGCGGTCATGGATTTCCTCTCCTTATCGATTTATGAGATCAAATTTGTCGTCGATTCGCAAGTGGGTACTTCCCCGTTGTTATCATGAAATCGCCATGACCACGCTTCTGGACCTGCTGCGCCAGAACCGCAACTACCGCTATACCTGGATGGGCCAGGTGGTGAGCGAAATCGGCGACCACTTCAACAACATCGCCGTCTTCGCCCTGGTCATGGAAAAAGGCGGCTCGGGCCTGGTGGTGAGCGGCGTCATGCTCTCCCGCGCCATCCCCGCCGTGATGGCCGGCCCCGTCGCCGGCGTGGTTCTCGATCGCCTCGACCGCCAGCGCATCATGATCGCGAGCGATCTCATCCGCGCCGTTCTCGCGCTCGCCTTCGTGCTCACCATCCACCAGCCGCGCCCCTGGCTGCTCTACCTGCTCAGCGCCGGGCTCATGTTCGCCTCGCCCTTCTTCACCAGCGGCCGCGCCGCCATCCTCCCCACCATCGCCAACGCGGAGGAGCTGCACACCGCGAATTCCCTCACCCAGACCACCCAGTGGGCTACCCTCACCGCCGGCACGCTGCTGGCTGGATTCAGCGCCGCCAGGCTGGGATATCACTGGGCCTTCGTCCTCAATTCGCTTTCCTTCGTTTTCTCCGCGGGGGCCATCTGGCGCATTTCCACGCCTGGCGGCTTTCGCGCCAGACGCCACACCGGCGCGGCCGTGGTCCGCCCCTGGCACGAGTACCGCGAAGGTCTGGTCTATATGCGCTCGGTGCCCCTCATGATGGGGATCGCCCTGATTTCGGTTGGCTGGGCCATGGGAGGCGGCGCCGCCCAGATTCTTTTCGCGCTGTTCGGCGAGCAGGTGTTCCACCGCGGCGCGGCGGGCATCGGCGCCATCTGGGGCTTCGCCGGCATCGGCCTGCTGCTCGGCGGAGCCATCGGCCACCTCATCGGCCGCCACACCGATTTCGCCGGATACAAGCGCGCCGTCACCATTTCCTACCTGGCGCACGGCGCGGCCTACATGCTATTCAGCCAGGTGGCATCCTTCGCCGCCGCGCTGGCCTCCATGATGTTCTCCCGCGTGGGCATGGCCGTCACCACCGTGCTCAACAATTCTCAGCTTCTCCGCCACACGCCCGACCAGTACCGCGGCCGCGTCTTCGCCACCATGGAATCGCTGCGCTGGTCGGTGATGATCGTCTCGATGGCCGCCGCCGGCATCGCCTCCCAGTACGCCAGCCCCAGGACCATCGGCCTGGCCGCCGGGGCTTTCGGCTTGCTCACCGCCATCGCGTGGGCCTGGTTCGATTGGAGCGGCCGCCTGCCCGAGCCAGGCCTGGAGGCCGTCCCTACCGGCCCCGAACTCAGCCCCCTCGAGATCGCCGACTCCACCAGGTAAGCCCACCGGCCTGCAGGAAATTGCCTGTCAGGCCGATAAGGATGTTGGAGAAGAATATCCAAACGTGGAAAGCGCTCCCGGACAGCCCGCTCACCGCATGAAAGTGCTGGCGGCGGAAGACAATCCCGTTTTTCAATCCATGCTGCGCGCCCTGCTCACCAAGTGGGGTTACGACGTGGTGGCCGCGCGCGACGGCCTGGAGGCCTGGCGAATCCTGGAATCGGCCGGCGCGCCGCCCCTGGCGATTCTCGATTGGATGATGCCCGGCATGGATGGCGTGGAGCTGTGCCGCCGCGTCCGCGGCGCTGCCCGCGAGCCTTACATCTACATCCTGCTGCTGACCGCGCGCACCGAGTCGGAGGACCTGGTGCAAGGCATGGAGGCGGGCGCCGACGACTACCTCACCAAGCCCTTCAACACCCACGAGCTGCGCGTGCGCCTGCGCGCCGGCCGCCGCATCCTCGATTTGCAGGAGCAGCTCATGGTTGCCCGCGAAGCGTTGCGC
Organism: Bryobacterales bacterium; assembly: GCA_963768385.1. Classification (GTDB taxonomy): domain Bacteria; phylum Acidobacteriota; class Terriglobia; order Bryobacterales; family Bryobacteraceae; genus Fen-178. The sequence goes on along the minus strand of CAVYHQ010000003.1, from coordinate 736,403 downwards.
GATCAGGCCACCCACGACAGTCTCACCGGCCTCCTCAACCGCGCCACCATCCTGGACGCGCTGCAGGCCGAGCTGGTCCGCGCCGCCCGCGAGCGCCGCCCGGTGGCCCTGCTCATGGTGGATCTCGACCGCTTCAAACTAATCAACGATACCCACGGTCATCTGGCCGGCGACGCCGTGCTGAGAGAAGCCGCCCGCCGCATGAAATCGTCCGTCCGCCCCTACGACTCCATCGGCCGCTACGGCGGCGAGGAGTTCCTGATCGTGCTGCCGGGCTGCGACGCCCCCGCCGCCCAAGCTCAGGCCGAGCGCTTCCGCGAGGCTCTGACCTGTGAACCCATCGCCATCGGCGGCCTATCCATCCGGGTCACTTGCAGCATCGGCGTCTCCGGCTCGGCCGGCCCCTCGGTGCCCAGCACCGACACCTTGGTCCGCGATGCCGATCGCGCCTTATATCAGGCTAAAGATGGCGGCCGCAACCAGGTGGCGCAGGCTTCAGCCTGCGAGGCCGGCATGGTCGCCGCCAGCTAGTTCGGCGGCTTCTGGGGCATCACCCTTTCCGTTCGATCTCCGCCAGCCGCCGCTTCAGCTCCGCCACTTCGCGCCGCAGTTCCGGCAGCCGCGCCAGGTTGGCTAGTTGCTCCAGGTGCTGCTTGAGCGGACGCGCCGGGGTGCCCCAGACGGTTTCTCCCGAACGCACGATCTTGGAAGTGAGCACGCCGCAGCCCGACCCCAGCACCGCGCGCGATTCGATTCGCGCCTTGTCCCCAATCCCCACCTGCCCACCGATCACGGCGTAGTCTTCCACCACCACCCCGCCGGAAAACCCCGTCTGCGCCGCCACCACCACGTGCTTCCCGATGCGGCAGTTGTGGGCCACGTGCACCAGGTTGTCGAGCTTGGTGCCCTCGCCGATCTCGGTCACGCCCAGCGCCGCGCGGTCCACGCAGGAATTGGCGCCGATCTCCACGAAATCCCCGATCTCCACCCGCCCTACCTGTGGGAACTTGTGCCAGCGTTCGTGCTCCATCACGTAGCCGAACCCGTCCGCGCCGATCACCGCGCCGGAGTGCAGAATGGTGCCGCGCCCAATGTCCACGTTGTCGTAGACCGTCACGTTGGGGTGCAGCACGCAGCCCTCGCCCAGCACCACGCGCTTGCCCACCGTCGATCCCGCCCCGATGCTGGTCGCCACCCCGATGCGCGTTCCGTCGCCCACCACCGTGTGGGGACCGATGTACACCAGCGCGCCCATCGCGACGTCCTTGCCGATCACCGCGGTGGGATGCACCCCCGGCTTGAGCTCCGCCGTGGGATAAAACCGGCTCATGGCGCGCGCGCATGCGGTGCGCGGCTCCGGCGCCCGGATCACCGTCCGATAGCTCGGACTGGGCCACTCCAGGGGCACGATGAGGCACCCCGCCGCCGAGCTTTCCGCCTGCTGCGCGGCCTTCCGGCTCCCCACGAACGCCAGCTCCGATGCCCCCGCCGTCTCCAGCGGCGCCACCCCCGCCAGTTCCTTTTCGCCGTCGCCCTCAAAGGTCGCGCCCAGCCATTCCGCCAATTCGCGAACTCGCATGCCTCATCATATCGCCGGAGGCGCGCCGTCGTATCATACGAATTCATGCCCATCGATCCATCGGCCGTGGTCGCTCCCACCGCCCGGGTCCATCCCGACGCCGCCATCGGGCCCGGCGTCAGAATCGGCGAATTCTGCGTCATCGAAAGCGACGTCTCCATCGGCGCCGGCTGCATGCTCGAACCCTACGTTTATGTCAAGCGCTGGACCAGCATGGGAGAGCGCAACCAAATCTCCGCCGGCACGGTGCTCGGCACCGACCCGCTGGACAAGAACTTCACCAACACGCGCAGCTACCTGAGAATCGGCAACGGCAACAAGATCCGCGAGCATTTCACCATCTCGCGCGGCACTCCGCCCGAGTCCGCCACCGAAATCGGCGACGAAAACTTCATCATGACCTCCGGCCACATCGCCCACAATTGCCGAATCGGCAGCCATACTGTGATCGCAAGCTGCGTGCTGCTGGGCGGGTACGTGGAAGTGGAAGACGGGGCTTTCCTCTCCGGCGGCGTCCTGGTGCACCAGTACGGGAAAATCGGCCGTCTCGCCATGATCAGCGGCAACACCCGCGTCAACCTGGACGCCCCGCCGTTCTTCACGTATGCGGGCTTTCAGATCGCGCCCAAAGGCCTCAACCTGGTGGGTCTGAGGCGCGCCGGCTTCAAAGCCCCCGGCATCAGCATCCTCAAAAGCGCGTACCAACTGCTTTACCGCTCCGGCCTGAAGCTCGAGGACGCCCTGGCGAAAATTGAATCCGACATCCCCACCCCCGAAACGCTCCAGCTTGTGGACTTCATCCGCCGCAGCGAACGCGGCATCTGCCGGGAGTGATCCCGGTCACTTCATCCTCTGTTCCACGGTCTCCAGCTCGCGGCGGCACTGCTGCGCCTCCGGGGCGATCCGGCAGGCTGCCTGGAGGTGTTCCCCGGCTTCCTGCAGCAAGCCCAGCCGTTCGTCGGAAATGCCGAGTTCGAATTGCGTCACGTAATCGTCGGGCGCCACCGCCAGAACCTGCTGAAAGTTGGCGCGCGCTTTGGCGTATTCCTTCAGCTCTACGTAGGTCCCGGCCAGGTCGCGGCGCGCCAGGGTGTTGTGAGGGTCGCGGGCCAGCAGCCGGCCCAGGATGGCAACGGCCTCGTCCAAGCGCCGATTGTAGAGCATCACCTGGGAGTCCTCATAGAGCCGGAATTCCGGCAGCCGGTCTTTGGGATCCGGTCCGTTGCCGCCCAGCGCGGCGCGCGGTCCGGCAGAGAGATACCCCAGCGAATCCAGCAGCGCTCGCGTTTGTGGTGATTGATCGCGGGGCGCCGCGGGACGCTTGGGTGCGTAGCGCGCCAGTAGCTTCGCCAATTGGCCTTCGATCTCCAGCGCCTTCGGCGATCCCTTCACGAACAGGTTATGCTGCTCGCTCGGGTCGTTGTCCAGGTTATAGAGTTCCGGCCGCGGTGCCTCGACGAATTTGTACGCGCCGGCCCGCAGGCTGCGCAGCGGCGCCCATCCGAACGCATCGTGCGCGTGCCGGCTCTCGCCGTAGACCGCGCCATGCATCCCCAGCAGACTGGTTCCTTCAAACGATGGCGGCACGGGCAGGCGCAGGAACTCGAGGATGGTGGGCGCCACATCGATCAGCCCGGCGGGCTCGCTCACCCGCGCCGCGTGGTTGGCCGCCCCGGACGGCCAGTGAAAGATGAGCGGCACCCGCAGCGTGCTTTCGTAAATGAAGTAGCCGTGGCTGGATTCGCCGTGCTCCCCCAAGCTCTCGCCGTGGTCCGAAAGCAGAACCACCAGCGACCGGTCCCACCACCCCAGTTGCATCAGCGCCTGTTGGAACGATCCCAGCAGCCGGTCGACGTAAGCCAGTTGCGCATCATAGCTGGTGGCATACGGCTTGTGCATATCGAAGAGGTGGACGAAGGCAAACACGGGCTGGCCGCGGTTGGCCGCGAGCCACTGGCGCGCCGCGCGCAGCACCAGGGCGCCATCGCGCCGGTCCTTCCCCGCCATCGGGTTATGCGAGGCAGCGCCGAAGAACATGGAGCCGGACATGGGCGACAACGCCTCGAAGTTGAAGGGGCTGTCATAGAAGTCAAAGCCCTGGTCGAGCCCCACCTGCCGTTCCAGAAAGACGCTGCCGATAAATGCCGCCGTGCCGTAGCCGTGCGCCCGCAGCACGGAAGCCAAAGTGACTGCCCCCGGCGGGACGACCTCGGCATTCTCTTCCACCTGGTTCTCAAACGGATAAGTCGAGGTGAAGAGCGAGGTGTGGGAGGGAAGAGTCAGCGGGACCTGGCAATCGGCCTGGGTAAACAGGGTGCCGTGCTCCGCGAACGAATCCATGTTAGGAGTGCGGACGCGGCTATACCCATAGGCGCTCAGGTGGTCGGCGCGGAGCGTATCGACCGATATAAGGATGACGGAGGTTGGCTGCGCCTGGCCGCTCGCGGCGAAAAGCAAAAGCAAGAGGGTGGTGGATGCTGGCCGTTTCACTGCTGGTATGTAACGATTTTACCGCCGGTGGGGCGGGCCGCTGGTCCGGGGGCGCTTGGCGCCCTGGGGAGGCGATGGAACTCGCCCGCCCGCCATCGCCAGGACGCGCCGGCGTGAGCCACTTCGGCGCCCTTTGTCGCAATTCCAGTTGAGAGGATTCGAATTCGGAGGCATTAGTAATGATGGAGAATCTGGAAGCTGAAAATTTGAAACTCTCTCCGGTATCTCTGCTGCTAGGTCGCACGGCATGGGCCGGGGAAAAGGCCGGCCATCCGGGGAGCGTTAAGGCCAAATCGCGGCTGCACGCGCAACGGACCGCGAGCGCCGGCTTCGCAGCCGAAATGGCCGCCTCCCTACGCCGTCCGGAACGCGAACTGCCCAGCACTACCTCGGTCACCGTCAGCGCCGATCCGGCAGAGGCGAGGCCGGCAGCACAACCCGATCCCCGGCTGTATTACCGCGACTACTGCCGTCCGAAGCTGGCCAATCTACTTGCAGCGACCGGTCTGGACGCGTCGTACCGCGCCGCGCGAGGCGCGTCGCTGATTGACAAGAACGGCGAAGCAGTGACGGACTTTGTGGGCGGCTTTGGCGCAGCGCTGCTCGGCCATAATCCGCCCGAGTTGAAGCAGCTGGCGGTTGAGCTGCTGGAGTCCGATACCCCAGCGCACGCCCAGGGTTCGAACCGGGAAGCCGCCGGCGCCCTTGCCGAACGTCTGTCCGGCATGGTGCCTGGCAACACGCGCTATGTCGCGAACCTCTCGAACTCCGGCGCCGAAGCGATCGAGGCGGCGCTCAAGCACGCCTACAAGGTTCATCTGGACCTCGTGCGCCGCCAGCATGAGGCGATCGCACGGGAAACGAACGAGTTGTACCACCGGATCGAAGACCGCGAACTCACCGTAGCTCTGCCGGGCGGTAAGCGCGCCGTGGATTTTCGAGAAAAACTCGACGAGTACAACCTGGAGCAATTCGAATCGTTTCAGAAGCACCCGGTGGCGATCGCCTTTCTTGGCTCGTTCCACGGAAAGACGACGTCCGCCCTTAAGGTCACCTACAACCACAGCTTCCGCGACGCATTCGAAGGGCTGTCGGCCATCGAGACCGAGTTCGTCGACCCGCACGAGCCAGAACGGCTGGCTGAAATCGTGGACGCCCGGGCGTGCCGGTTTCTGCGCCCTGTCGTGCGAGGGGCCGAGGTGGTGCTGGAGCCTGTGCGGGTCACACGAGTGTTCGCGTGCCTGCTGGAACCGATCCAGGGAGAAGGAGGCATCCGCCCGATGCCCACGGACACTCTGCGTTGGATCGCCGAACATCACAGGGCGCTGGGCCTGCCGCTGATCGTTGACGAGGTTCAGACCGGCTGCGGCCGCACCGGCCGCTTCCTCGCGATCACGGATACGCCGCTTGCCCAAGACGAACCGGAATACGTTGTGTTGAGCAAGGCTCTCGGCGGCGGCCTCGTGAAGATCGCCGCGACACTCATCCGCTCGGACATCCTGGATCACGACTTCGGCATTCTGCACACGTTGACTTTCGGCGAAGACGAATTCTCGTGTCTCATCGCCCACCGGGTGCTCGACATCCTGACCCGCGACGGCGGCCGCGTCATGGAGGAAGTGCGGACCAAGGGGCTGTATCTGCGCCAACGGCTCGAGGGGCTGCAGGCCAAGTACCCGGAACTCGTAAGCGAAGTGCGTGGCAGCGGACTGATGCTGGCGGTTGAGTTCACCAACCTGTCCGGCCAGTCGCCGTTCCTTCGCATCGCCGGCCGCCAGGGGTTCCTGTCGATCCTGCTTGCGAGCTACCTGCTGCGCCACCATCACATCCGCGTTCTGGGGCCACTGACCAACATGCTGAGCGGCAACCCGGGCCGGATCCGCCGGGCCGTCCTCCGGCTTCAGCCGCCCGTCGTGGTCAGCGAAGCCGAGATCGACCGGTTGATCGCGGCCCTGGACGAGGCGCTCGCGATCGTTCGCGCAAATGATGAGGCCCTACTCGTGGGCCACCTGCTTGGCTGGGCGCCCTCGGCGCAGGAGCGGCGCGCCCCCTGCCGCCGGCCCGCCCTTTGGCCCGTCCAGGCCGAGCACCATGAAATTGACGGGCGGACGGCCTTCATTGTTCATCCGACCTCGGTGGCGAACGTGCGCGAGTATCTATTCCCGTCACTGGCCAGACGTCCCGTGGACGACCGGCGGCTCGAGACCTGGTGGGAGCGGATTTCCCCCTACCTCGAACCCGTCCACGTGAGCCGTCAAGTCGTGACCTCGCACGGGTTCGCGCTGGAGGTGAACCTTGTGATGGCGCCGTACCTGCCCGCGTCGATTACCGGCGCCGGCATCCGCCAGCGGCCGCAGGCGATCCGGGACAAGATTCAGGATGCCGTGACGATCGCCAAGGAACTTGGCGACGACAACATTCCAGTCACGATGGTCGGCCTCGGAGCCTATACCTCCATTGCCACCCGGAATGGGCTGACGCTGAACGACCATGAGATGGCCGTGAGCACGGGCAACGCCTACACCGCGGCGCTCACGCTTGAGGGCGTGGCTCGCGCCGCGAAGGACGCGGGCGTCGACCTTACAAAGGCAAAGGTGGCGATTGTGGGCGGGGGCGGCAATATCGGCCAGATTCTGGCGGTGTTCTTCGCCGGCTCCTGCGCCTCTCTGGCGCTCCTCGGCAGCAGCCGCTTCGACGCGCGCACTCGCCTGGAGGCGACGCGGGATGCCTGCCTGGAAAGCCTGCGTCTCGGGGGGGTGGGCTTACAGAGTCCGCTTCCTCCGCGAACGGGCCTGCCCGCCTGTACCATTTCGTGTGAGACCGGCGCCGCCGAGCTCCGTGACTGCGACGTCGTGGTCGTGACCACCAGCAGCCCCGATCGCGAGTTACTGACTCCCGCTCAGCTCAAACCCGGCGCCATTGTCTGCTGCACGTCTGTGCCGTCGAATCTGTCGGAGGCATTTCAAAAACAACAGGCCGGGATCATGGCCTTCGACGGTGGGCTTGCCCGCCTGCCGGAGAACGCCCACCTCGACTTTGTAGGCCTGCCGGCGGGAGGTCTCAGCTTCGGCTGTCTGGCGGAAACTCTATTGCTGGGCTTCGACGGCGACAACCATTCGTTCTGCAAGGGAAAGGTCAGCGTCGCTCAGGTGCAACGCACCTGGGAGATGGCGGCGCGCCACGGGTTCGGGCTCGGTCACTTCCAACTGGGCGGGCGACGTTTAATGCGAGGAGGGCAGACCCATGAATGAGACTGACCAGACTGTAGCAGCGGCCCCAAGGGGCATCGCCAGCGTCGCCGACCTCCTCGGGAACCGCCTGCCGCGGCACGGAGACGCCGTCGCCACGCGGCACGACTCAGCCGACGGCTACGTCGATACGACTTACGCCGAACTCCTGGCGAACGCCAGCGCGCTGGCTCGCTGGTTCCTTGCCCGCCCGGTAGCGCAGCAGCTCGTCGTCACCCTTTGCAAGAACCGCCCCGAGTGGGACATGACCGCCCTTGCGGTCTTCCACACGGCGAACATCCTGTGCCCGCTGGACATTACCATGAACCGGGCGGAGATCGAGGGCCTGCTGTCCCTGCGGCCGCCCGATGTAATGCTGGTGAGCCGCGCGCAGCTCGCACGCGCCCGCGAGCTCCAGGCCCGCTTGGGCTTTCGCGCGGAAATCCTCGTGGCCGATCTCCATTCCTGCTTCGAAGACCTTGGGGCGCCTGACGCAGAGCGGCTGCCCGGTGAGCTGAGCCTCCGGCAGATCCGCGACCAGTACCTCGGCGGCGACGCACCTGCCGCCAGCCCGCTCCTGGACGACCCCGCTACCATCCTGGGGCACTACGCTACGTCGGGAACGACCGCTCTGCCGCGCATCGTGAGAATCTCGCACGGCAATATCGTGGCCGCCGTGGATGCAGGGTTCGACATTGTGAACCTGCGGCCGACGGAGGATATCCTGAACATCGGCGCCTACACCCACATCGCCACCCTGATAGAGTTTCTCGTCACGAAGACGAAAGGCCTCACGGTCAGTTACCTGACTCGGGAACCTGACGAGCCACACGTGCTCGAGAACGAGATCGCCAAACTGCGGGCACGGGGAGTACGGGTGAAGGCCCTCATGGCGGTTCCGAAGTTCTGGATTTATCTCCTGAAGGAACTTCTGGAGGAGCTCAAGCGAAAGCCGGCGCTGCGCGACCTGGGCGAGAAGATTCTCGCGATCGAAAAGAACGGCCGCCTCCAGAACCTGGGCATGATCGACAAAGCCAAGCTTACGGCCACGCGGCTGCTGCTGCGCGACAAGCTCGGCGGGCACTTCAACTACGGCATCTCCTCATCGTCCAAACTGGACCCAGCGCTCGTCGAGATCTTCGGCAAACTCGGCATCACCGTGCTCGACATTTACGGCGCCACCGAGTGCACCGGGATCATCGCGCGAAGCCGCCTCAACGAGATTCATCCCGGAACCTCCGGGCGAATGCTCCCGGGGCTGGAATGGCGACTGGCCCGGCCACGCTCGTTACCCGGGTGGACCGAGCCCGTGGGGCTGCTCGAGGTCAGAGGCCCGACCGTAGCCGCGGGGTACCTCGGCGTTGGCGGCGCCACCGAACCGTTGGCCCTCTCACCCGACGGCTGGCTCTCCACCGGCGACCTGGCCTGGGTGGATGAGCAGGCTCGCGTGCGACTCGTGGGGCGGGAGAAAGAATTGATCCCGTGGGCCGGCGGGTGGATGCTCGATCCCCAACACATGTCGAATCTCGTAACGCGAAGCGTCGTGGTGAAGGACGCAATGGTGGTGCACGCGCATCCGGCCGACCCGTGCCTGTCGGTCTACATCTTCCCTGACTGGCCGCGCATCCGCAAGGACGCGCAGTGGCAGCGCGACGTCGCGGCGGGGCTCACGGAGGACCAGGCGCTCAGGTCCCACCTCGTGGAGGCTATTCGCTATGCGGCTTCGCTGCTGGCAATTCCCGCCGAACTCGATACGAGCCACGTCTGGATACTGCCGCGAAAACTCGAGCGGACCCCGACGCACAAAATCAAGTACGTCCTGGAGCGCTCCCGGCTCCACGAAGCGAGGGCTATATGAGAACGGCGATCCGGGACCGGCTGCTGACGTTCACTCTGCGCTATCCGCGGCGAATGGTTGTGGGCTGGCTGATTCTGTGCCTCCTCGCAGCGGGTGCGCTGGTGGTCCGGCTCGTCGGCCCCCGCACGGCGATCGACAACTCTGTCGGCGTCTGGTTTCTCGGAGACGATCCAAGTTTAACCGAGTACGAAAGCAATAACGCCGCCTTCGGGAGCCGGGAATGGTCGGTGCTCCTCCTCGACACGGCGTCCGTGGCGGACCCGGCGTTCCTGCGCGAGCTCGCGCAATTGACGGCCGACATCGAGGCCCTGCCTCACGTCCGGCGTGTGATTTCGCTCACGAATGTCCGCGCGCTCGCTGTGGCGCCGGGCCGGGGTCCCACCCTTGCGCCCCTGCTCGACCCCGCCGCGGCCGATCCCGCCGCCGCGATCCGCGTTGGGCTCACACGCCTCCCTTCCGTGGAGCGTCTCCTGCTGCCCCGGGGCTGGGGCGCCCACACCGCGCTGCTCGTGGAGTCCGACAACTTCCTCCACGATCTCGAACCGTACCGCCTCGAACTGGTGGATGCCGTCCACCGGCTCGTGTCGGTCCGCTCGACTGTGCGCAGCCATGCGTTTGCCGGCACGACGGTCATCAACGCCGAGCTCAACCGCTCGGCCCGTCGTGACGCGATCCGGTTTTATGTGCTGGTGACGTCCATGGTGCTGCTGTTTGGATGGCTCGCGCTGCGCGATCTCCGCGACCTGTCGATCGTTTTGGCCGTGCTGGCGGTGGCCGTCCTGGGGCCGATGGGCGGCATCGCACTCTTCGGTATTCCGTTCAACATGGTGACGATCCTGCTGCCGCTGGTCCTCGTGTCGCTCTCTGTGTGCGACGTCATCCATGTCGTCAACGCATTCCACGCCGAACGCCGCCAGCGCAGCGCGGAGGACGCCGCGCGCGTGGCGATCACGGCGCTGTGGACCCCCTGTCTGTGGACCTCCATCGTGACGGTTGCCGGCATGTTGTCGCTTGCACTTTCCTCCGTGGCGCCGATCCGCCAGATGGGACTCGCGGCGAGCGCCGGTCTCGCGCTCGCCTGGGCGTGCACGATGACCATGGCGCCGGCGCTGCTCGTGCTCTTTTGGCGGCGGCAGCCGCGTGCCGCACATTCCCGCTGGGCGCCGGGGAAGTACGGCGCCCGCCTTCTGCCGCTATTGGCGGGCCGCTGGCGCTGGGCGTGGCTCGTTCTGGCCGGCGTCCTGCTTCTCCCGGTTGCGGGGCTGAATCGCCTGCGAATCGATACCGACTACACGCGGTTCTTTTCGCCAGGCACGCCAGTCAGCCGCGCATACGGAGAACTGGAGGCGGCGGGGTTTGGCCAGAGCGTGGTGGAGATAGTGGTCACCGCTCCGCAAGCGGGAGGATCGCTCGACCAGGGGTCATACCGCAGCGGACTCTCGGCACTGGAATCGCGCGTGGCGAAGTTGCCTCGGGTTCGGAGTACGCTCTCGGAGGGACAGCTTCTGCAGAGCGTGGACGAGGCTCTCAACGGCCCCGCCAGTGGGCCGCGCTGGATCGCCTATGCCGATGCCGCCGTGGCGCAACTGCGGGCGGCAGCCAGGCGCGCAGGGGTCACGGAGCTCGACGACTATTCGGCCCCCGACGGGCGACGCCGCCGGATCCTCTTGCTGACCGACTACCTGAGCCTCGAGTGAGCTGCACGCACTGCGCGACTCCGTCGGGGCGATAGCGGACGAGGTGTTGCCGCCGGATGCGCGCGCCTCGCTTCAAGGGACGACGGTGCTCTGGGCCAACATGGACGGCGAGATCGGCCGCACCCAGGTGCGGTCGATCCTCATGCTGGCGGCCGTGTTCGTCGTGCTCCTGCCGATCCTCTTGGGCTCGGTTCGGCTCGGACTGCTGGGGATCCTTATCAACGGGCTCCCGCTCATGATGACTTTCGGGCTGATGGGTCTTCTCGGGAGCCGGCTCAATATGGCCACCGCGCTTATCGGCGGGGTGGCCATAGGCTCGACGGTCAACTCGACGCTGTTCTTCATCAACCGATTTCAGGCCGAACTCGCGCGGGGCCGGGCGTGGACCGACGCGATCGAGGCCGCAGTTCGCGGGATCGGCGACGGCATTCTGATCACGACCGGGATTCTCGCGGGCGGTTTTCTGTGCATGACCGTTTCGAGCTTCAAGCCGACCGCGGACTTCGGCATTTTCACGTGTTTCACGATCATGACAGGGGCCTTCCTCGACATCGTCATCGACCCGATCCTGCTCGGCTTCATGGCCCCGCGCGGCGGAGCAAAAGGCCCGGCCCGCAGCGTACACCATCCGACCTCACCCGCAGTGTTCGGCCTCCCTCGGGCTGCCTTCCGCCGCCAACACCCAGCTCATGGGGATATTGGAAACAGCGTCGTCGGGATCGCACAAAGAAATGCGCAACGAATTCACGGCGATAGTCGAGCAAGACAGCCCGTGGTATGTCGGGGGCATTAGCCGGGCATTTCCGTGTATAGTACTGTCTATGGCCATCATCGCCGTGGCGGGCCGGAAGGGCGGGGTGGGAAAGACCACCATTGCCGGGAATCTGGCGGCGGAGTTTGTCGCTATGGGGTGGAGCGTGGCGGTGCTCGATGCCGATCCGCAGCATAGCCTGATGTCCTGGGCGGCGCAAGGCGACGGGATGCTGGCGCGCTCCATCCAGAAAGTGCCCGACAGCGCCGACACCTTGCGGTCGCGAGCGCACAAGGCCGAGGAAGACGCCGATATCGTGCTGATTGACACGCCGCCGGCTATGCCGGAGGTGGGCTACCAGGCGGCGCTGGCAGCGGACCTCCTGCTCCTGCCGTGCGGGCCGTCGCCGCTCGATCTATTCGCGCTGAAGGAGGCGCTGTCTTGGGGGCTCAAGGCGCGCGCCGAGCGCCGGTCGAAAAAGCCGCGCATCCGGTTCGTGCCTTCGAAGGTCGTCATGACGACCAACCTCGGGCGGGGGTTGGCATCCTCGCTAAAGGATATGGGAAGGAAGGTTCTGCCTCCCATCGGGCAGCGCGTGGCGGTGGCGGAAGCGGTGGCCCACGGACTGACGGTGGCGGAGTACGCGCCGGATTCGCCTGCCCACGAGGAGTTCCGCAAACTGGCCAAAGCGGTGGACAAGCTGCTGAGGTGGTGATTCTGCGAACATGGTGATGTAATGCCGCCCCTTTTTGGTTACATCGGGCCGGGCGCCGGGTTTGCTTTTCTGGGGTCTTTCCTAAGCCTGATCGCGTCGTTCTTTCTCACCGCCGGCTCGCTGCTGCTCTGGCCGTTTCGCGCCGCACGCGCGGTCGTCCGCCGCAGGCGCGGTTTCCGGCGGGCCAAAATCCGGCGTCTCATCTTTCTGGGCCTCGACGGTCTTGATCCGCGGCTCGCCGAACGCTTCATGGCCGAGGGCAAACTGCCGAATTTGAGCCGCCTGAAAGCGCAGGGGTCTTTTCACCGCCTGCGCACCACGTTCCCTGCGCTGTCGCCGGTGGCGTGGTCCACCTTTGCCACCGGGGTTAGCCCGGCCAAGCACAACATTTTCGATTTTCTCAACCGCAGCCTCAAATCCTACGTTCCCGAACTCTCCTCCTGCCGGGTGCGCCCGGCGCGGCGCGCGCTGCGGATTGGCCGGCTGCGCATCCCACTCGGGCGCCCCGCTGTCACGATGCTTCGCAAGAGCCAGACCTTCTGGAAGATCCTGGGCGAGCATTCCATCGGCAGCACCGTTCTGCGCGTGCCCATCACCTTCCCCCCCGAGGAATTCAACGGCCGATTGCTTTCCGCGATGTGCACGCCCGATCTTCGCGGAACGCAGGGCAGCTTCACGCTGTTCAGCACGCGGCTCGACCAATGCGCGTGCGAAGGTGGCAACCGCTGCCCGCTACGCCGCTCGGGCGAGCATCTGGAAGGCACGCTTGAAGGGCCCGTCAATGAACTGGTGGAGGGCCGAAGCGCGCTGGCGCTGCCGTTCCGCATTGTGCCGCGGGCCGGCGGCGATTCGGTGACGCTTGAGATCGCCGGCCAAAAGCACCGCCTGCGGCGCGGCCAATACTCGCCCTGGATTCGACTCGCGTTCCGAGCGGCGCCGGGCATCAAGGTGCGCGGCATCGCGCGCTTCCTGCTCACGGAAACCGCGCCGGATCTCTCGCTCTACGTGGCGCCCATCCAAATCGATCCCGAAGCGCCGGCGCTCGCCATCAGCCATCCTTCTTATTACGCGGCTTACCTGGCCAAGCTGCTGGGCACTTTCGCCACCGTGGGCATGGCCGAAGATACCTGGGCTTTGAACGAAGGAGCCATCGACGAAGCGGCGTTCCTCGAACAGGCCTGGCTCACCCTGGCCGAGCGCGAAGCCATGTTCGAAAACGCGCTGGCGCACACCCGCCGCGGAGTGGTGGCGTGCGTGTTCGACACCAGCGACCGCGTGCAGCACATGTTCTACCGTCACCTCGAGGAAGGCGGCGGCGTCATCGAAGACCTGTACCGCCGCATGGACCGCCTGGTCGGCAAGGCCATGGAGCACCTGGACGGCGGCACCATCCTGTTGGTTCTTTCCGATCACGGCTTCTGCGCCTTTCGGCGCGCGGTGAATCTGAACTCCTGGCTGCGCCGCAACGGCTATCTGGCGCTGGCCGGCGAGGCGATCGATTGGAGCCGCACGCGCGCCTACTGTCTCGGGCTGAGCGGTCTCTATCTCAACTTGCGGGGCCGCGAGCGCCACGGCGTGGTGGCCCCTGGCGCGGAAGCCGACGCCCTCAAGCGCGAGTTGATTACCAGGCTCACGGGCCTCGAGGACGGCGAGCGGGGCCAGGTGGCCATCCGCCAGGTCTATGCGACTGACAAGCTGTACCGCGGACCGTACCTGGACGCTGCGCCCGATCTCATCATCGGCTATAACGAAGGGTACCGAACGTCGTGGGATGCGGCCGTGGGCAAGGTGACCGCGCGCGTGATCGAGGATAACCCCAAGCGCTGGAGCGGCGATCATTCGGTGGATCCGGTCCTGGTTCCCGGCGTCCTGTTTTCCAGCCGCCGCCTGGATTGCGACGCTCCCGGCATAGAGGACATGGCCCCCACCGCGCTCGATCTGTTCGGCGTCAGCCCGCCTGCATGGATGGACGGAAAGCCGTTGTTTGGCGCGCTATGAGACTGTTTGCAACCGCCTTGCTGGCGTCTCTATTGTGGCTGCCGGCTTGCAGCCAGCACGGCAAAGCCGTCATCGTGCTGGGTGTGGACGGCATGGACCCGAACTTCGTCGAGCGGCATTGGAGCGCCTTGCCCAACCTTCAGCGTCTGCGCGATCTGGGCGGGCTGACGCGCCTGGCTACGACCACGCCGCCGCAGAGTCCTGTGGCCTGGGCGACGTTCATCACCGGCTTGGACCCGGCGCAGCACGGCATCTTCGATTTCGTGCACCGCGACCCAGTGACCCTACAGCCGGTTTCATCGATGGCGGAGACCATCAATCCGGCGCATCAGCTTGCCATCGGCCCTTATCTCCTGCCGCTCTCCAAAGCGCGCGTGCGATCGTTTCGCTCCGGCCGGGCGTTTTGGGAGATCCTGGCCCAGCACGGGATTCCGGTAACCATGATCCGCATGCCCACCAACTACCCGCCCATCGAGCGCGCCGGCCGCGCGCTGGCCGGGATGGGCACACCGGATCTGGAGGGCACGTTCGGCACCTTCACCTGGTACACCGACGACCCGTCCGAGCCTGGAGGCGCAGTGCCCGGCGGCCGGATCGTGCCCGTGGCAGTTGTCGAACATCGCGTGGTCCTGCCCATCGAAGGCCCCGCCAATTCGCTGCGCCGCGACCATCGCCCCGTGCGCCTGGAGATGGTGGCCGACGTAGATCCGGATGCGCCGGCCGCGCGCTTCAAGATCGGCGCGCAGCAGTTCATTCTGAAGCAGGGCGAATGGTCAGGGTGGACTCGCGTCCGCTTTCCTTTGCTGGGCCGTCTGGCCGGCGTGGCGGGAATGTTTCGTCTGTACGTGCGCGAGTTGCACCCGCGCATTCGCATTTACCGCTCGCCCCTCAACATCGATCCGGCCGACCCCGCGCTGCCGGTCTCCGCGCCCGAAAGTTACGGACGGGAATTGGCCCGGCGAATCGGTCCTTTTTACACGCAGGGCATTGAGGAAGACACCGCCGCGCTGCGCCAGGGAGTGTTCGACTTAGACCAGTACCTGGAGCAGAGCCGCCTGGTGGCCGAAGAGCATAGCGCGCTGTTGCGCGATTGCCTCGACCGGTTCCGCGAAGGCTTGCTGTTCTTCTATTTCTCCACCATCGACCGCGATTCGCACATGCTCTGGGGGCAGCACGAAGCCGAGTTGCTCCAGACCTACCAGGCCGTCGATGGGGACATCGGCCACGTGCTCGACCGCGCAGGCGATGCCACTATCATCGTCATGTCCGACCACGGTTTCGCGGCCTTCAACCGCGGCGTCAACCTCAACACGTGGCTCTGGCGCGAAGGTTTCCTGGCGCTCGATCATCCGAGAACCCCGGGACGGGACGAGCCGTTCACAAGTATAGACTGGAAGAGAACGAGAGCTTACGCCATGGGCCTCAATGGCCTGTATCTCAACCTCGCGGACCGGGCCGAGCGTGACCGGACACTGGAGGAATTGGCGCGGCGCTTGCGCGAGTTCCGCGATCCCGAGACCGGGCAACTCGTCATCGCGGATGTTCAAGCCGTTGGGAAATCCGCCAGCGTCTATGCGCCAGACCTGATCGTGGGATATGCACCCGGCTATCGGGCGTCCTGGGAAGGCGCATTGGGTGGTGTGTCCGCCGACGTGATCCGCATCAACACCGATGCTTGGATCGGAGATCATTGCATTGCGGCGGCGGCCGTTCCCGGAGTGCTGCTGGGCAACCGCAGGCCGCGCATTCCTAACCCGCAATTGAAGGATCTGACGGTCACCATCCTGAAGGAATTTGGCGTTGCGCCCGATGCCGCCATGAGCGGCCGCGCGGTTTACTAGGATCACCATGGCGAAGTCCGTAAAACTGAGTTCCGACCTGTGGCGGCGCGTCGAGCAGTGCGCGGCCCAAGCCGGCTACAGCTCGGCCCAGGAACTGATCGAGCACGCGATTGAGAAAGAGCTGGCGCGCCTGGAAGATGCCGAGGCCCATGAAAAGGTGGAGCGCCGGCTCAAGGGTCTTGGATACCTGGAATGATGGGTTGGAGTCTGTTCCCCGACCGAGCCGCCGTGCGCGCTGCCGGCAGACGCTTGCACGCGCGCCTGCTCGAGATGCGCCTCTACTCGAGCGAGCCGGCGCTGATGTGGGCCGCGCAAAGAGCGCTTCTGCGCGATAATCTGCGCTGGCTGGCGCTGATGTTGCCTCCGGCGTTGATCCTGGGGCTTCCTCTGGCCTGGCTGTTCGTGCAGCTCGATTCGATCTATGGACACAGTCCGCTGCCGGTGGGCGCCCAGGCTGTGGTCACCGTGCAACTGAAGCGCGCGCTCGGCCCGGCAGACGCCACTGCCACCTTGCAGGCGCCGCCCGGAATCCTCGTGGAATCGCCTCCCGTGCGGGTGTTCGCCGAACGCCAGATCAGTTGGCGCATCCGCGCGTTGCGCCCCGTCCGCGGCAAGCTGCGATTCGTGCTGCTGCCGGCCGGCGATGTAGCCTGGGTGAAAGTGTACTATCCCTGATGCGCGACTATGTCACGGTGGTGAGCGGCGCGCCCCGCTCCGGGACCTCCTTGATGATGCGCATGCTCGAGGCCGGCGGCATACCCACACTGACCGATGGCCAGCGCCCACCGGACGCGCATAATCCGCACGGATACTTCGAATACAGCCCGGTCAAACGCCTGGCGCTGGGCGACGACGCGTCCTGGATCGAGGCCGCGCGTGGCCAGGCGGTCAAAATCATCTACCGCCTGCTGATGTATCTGCCGCCTCGCATGAGCTATCGCATCGTCTTTATGGAGCGCGATCTGGAGGAAGTGTTCGCATCCCAGCGCCACATGCTACGCGCGCAAGGGGATGCGGCCGCATCGCAGGAGCCCGCCCGCTTGATCCCGGCGTTGGCCGCCGAATTGCGCGTTGTGAAAGACTGGCTGGCGCGACAGCCCAACATGCCAGTGCTTTCCGTACCCTATGCGGAGGTGGTGCGCGAACCGGTGAAATGGTCGCACGAAGTGTCCCGCTTTCTCGGCGGTGGCATGGACGAAGCGGCCATGGCGGCGGCCGTGGACCCCTCGCTATACCGGCACCGGGGCGGGACGCCGTAGAGTCTGTGCCGAGGCGTGGGACGCCTGGGGGTAGGCCTGGATTGGGCATCTCAACGGTGCTTTGGATTCTTCACGTGCCGCCGCCCCGCCGCTGGCGTGCGATCATGGCGGATCGCCACCCAAAGAAACCGACGAAGAACGGCGGGAGGTAGGGGCAGCGACAAAGAAAGCATGTCACGCAAAATTCGCAGCGATGCAGAACTGCAGGAGGCCGCCGCCCACGTGAGGTACGAGATCGATATGCTGATTTACTGTGCCGAGGACCTGAGCGCCTCGTATTCCTCGCCACCATCAACGCTAGCGACTCCCGCCAAGAACATGGCGCTCGAAGCTTTCCTGTTGCATTACCGAAATCTACGGGCTTTTCTGTGCCCCAACCTCCAAAAAAGGGTGGCCGACGACGATATTTTCGCCAGTGATTTTCTGAAGGAATCCACCGCGAGAGACCTGGCAGACGGTAGCAAATTAGCGCTGCACAAAGACCGGCTTGACGGGATGGTTTCCCATCTGACCTATCGTCGCATTCGCTACATCGCTGCCGGTAATCACCTATGGAACGTTGCCGACATGCTGACAACGATGCTCCTTGAGCTGCAAGTCTTTTTTGGTAATCTTCCGCCAGCGATGGTGTCATGGTTTCCAGATGCGTCATTCTTCGAGCAAGTCCGCCGATCACGTGTCTGGGTTCCCACAGTGCCGGGTCCTCCGTAAGAAGTGACGCCCGGCATTTCAGTGAGAGGCAACGAAACTCCCAAACGGCGGCGGCGGACCGGTTGGGGGTTGTGTAGCCTGTCCCCGCACCTGCCTGTCCCCGCACCTGCCGCCCCCGCACCTGCCCCGCACCTGCCCGCACCTGCGTGCCGGACGCCGACTCGCCGCCGACTGGTCATCTGACCAGTTTGGCTGTGTTATCATGAACCAATGAAGAGCCGCGTGGTTAGTGCGACGGAATTTAAGGCAAAGTGCCTCGCTTTGCTGGATGAGATCGACCACCAGGGGGGCACGGTCACGGTCACCAAGCGCGGCCGGCCAATGGCTGTGGTCGGGCCCGTCAGGGGGCGGCGGCTGCGGAAGTCCCCCGAGGGCCTGTGGGCCGGCAAGGTGCATATCGCGGAGGAACTGCTGACAACCGATAGATCGGAGTTGTGGGAAGTCCTCCGCCAGGAATGAGGGCAACAGTGTGACCCCTACCCTTCTGCTTGACACTCACGTACTGGTCCGCTGGCTGGTTGACCCCCAGAGGCTCTCGCGGGAACAGTTGCGCGTGCTCCGCGGCGCAGTCCGGCGATGCGAACCGCTGGCGTTGAGCGCCATCACGCTGCTCGAAATCGCTGTGCTGTTCGGCGAAGGCAGTACCCGGCTGAGGGTCCCCGCCCAGGAACTCCTCGCCGCCCTCGGGCCGGGGGCCGGATTTCACATTGTCCCCATCGACGTTGAGGTTGCCGCCGAGGTCGCCGCAATGGGCGGCGTTCTACGAGATCCGGCTGACCGGGCTATCGTTGCAACTGCCCGCATCCATCGTCTTCGGCTGGTGACTTCCGATCAGCGGATTGTCGAATCGAAGCTGGTGCCGGCGGTTGAGTAGGTTGGCAGGCGAAAGCGCCTGCCCCACAAGGTGGGACAGACGCTTTCGTCTGTCAACCTGGCGACAGCCGGTCGCGAAGCTTTTGAAGCCGCTCCAGATCCTGGCGAATCCGCGGCGCTTCCTGGCCAGCGGCATTCAAATCCCAAGAACCTCCGGATGTGCGTTGAATTCCGACACGTCCATCTCTTATACTGAGCATTCGGTTTCTCTTCGAGCAAACTCGTCCAAGTCCCGGTCCCCGCGAGCACACCCGTGTCGTGGGGTGGCCGGACAATTCCTTTAGGAGGAAATGATTCAATGACCCGAACCGGTTCGGTTCTGCGCGCTCTAATCGCGTTATTCGTTGTGGCGCTCTCCGCTCCCCTGATGGCCCAAGAAACGGGGGCGGGCGAAGCCAGCCTCAAGCTTCCGAGTCTCAGCACGGTCACCTTCCTGGATAAGGTATTCCCGGGCGGCATCAGCGGCAGCAGCCTGCTCATGGGCGGAATGGTGGTCAGCTTCCTGGGCTTCATCTTTGGCCTCATTATTTTCGTCCACCTTCGCAACTTGCCGGTCCACATCTCCATGCGCGAAGTCTCGGAGCTGATCTATGAAACCTGCAAGACCTACCTGGCCACGCAGGGAAAATTCCTGGTGCTTCTGGAATGCTTCATCGCGGTGATCATCGTTCTCTATTTCGGGCTGTTGCAGGGCTTTGAAGCCTACAAGGTGGCCATCATCCTGCTGTTCAGCGTGATCGGCATTTCCGGCAGTTTCTCAGTGGCGGCCTTCGGCATGCGCGTCAATACCTTCGCCAACTCGCGCACGGCCTTCGCCGCCCTCAAAGGCAAGCCGTTCCCTTGCTACGAGATTCCGCTCGAGGCCGGCATGAGCATCGGGATGCTGCTGGTCTCAATCGAGCTGCTGATCATGCTCTTCATCCTGCTGTTCGTTCCGGGCGACCTGGCGGGCCCGTGCTTCATCGGGTTCGCCATTGGCGAATCGCTGGGCGCCGCGGCTCTGCGCGTGGCCGGCGGCATCTTCACCAAGATCGCCGATATCGGCTCCGACCTGATGAAGATCGTCTTCAAGATCAAGGAAGACGACGTGCGCAATCCCGGCGTCATCGCGGATTGCACCGGCGACAACGCGGGCGACTCGGTGGGCCCCTCGGCCGACGGTTTCGAGACCTACGGCGTCACCGGAGTGGCGCTCATCACCTTCATCCTGCTGGCCGTCCACGATCCCATCGTTCAGGTGCAGCTCCTGGTCTGGATCTTCTCCATGCGCGTGATGATGGTGATCTCTTCCGGCGTCGGCTACTTCCTCAACGGCGCCATCGCCAAAGCGCGCTTCGGCAACGCCGAGAAGATGAACTTCGAGGCGCCGCTCACATCGCTGGTCTGGCTGACCTCGATTCTTTCCATCGTCCTCACCTACGTCGTCAGCATGTTCATGATCCCCACCCTCGGCGGCGACGATACGCTGTGGTGGAAGCTCGCCACCGTCATCAGTTGCGGCACGCTGGCCGGCGCGGTGATCCCCGAGTTCGTCAAGGTCTTCACCTCCACCAATTCGCGTCACGTTCGCGAAATCGTCACCAGCTCGCGGGAAGGCGGCGCATCGCTGAACATCCTTTCCGGTTTGGTGGATGGAAACTTCAGCGCCTACTGGCTGGGCCTCGCCATGCTGCTGCTCATGAGCATCGGCTACTCGGTGAGCACGATGTTCCCGGCCACGCTCATGCTGGCCCCGGCGGTCTTCGCTTTTGGCCTGGTGGCCTTCGGCTTCCTGGGCATGGGACCGGTCACCATCGCCGTGGATAGCTACGGCCCGGTCACCGACAACGCGCAATCCATCTATGAGCTATCCACCATCGAAACCCTTCCCAACATCTCCCAGGACATTCAGAAGGACTTCGGTTTCACGCCGGATTTCGAAAGGGCCAAGGAAAACCTGGAAGAGAACGACGGCGCGGGCAACACCTTCAAGGCCACCTCCAAGCCGGTGCTCATCGGCACCGCCGTGGTGGGCGCCACCACCATGATCTTCTCGACCATCGTGGCCCTCACGCACGGGTTGCAGGACCAATACATGAAGATGATCTCCTTGATGCACGCTCCCTTCCTGCTGGGCCTGATCATGGGCGGCGCGATGATCTACTGGTTCACCGGCGCCAGCTTGCAGGCGGTCACCACCGGCGCCTACCGCGCGGTGGAGTTCATCAAGCGCCACATCAAGCTCGAGAGCTCCGCGAAAGCCTCGGTGGCCGACTCCAAGCGGGTGGTGGAGATCTGCACGAAGTACGCTCAGAAGGGCATGTTGAACATCTTCCTGGTGGTGTTCTTCGCCACGCTGGCGTTCGCCTTCCTGGAGCCCTTCTTCTTCGTGGGTTACCTGATCTCGATCGCGCTGTTCGGCCTGTATCAAGCCATCTTCATGGCCGATGCCGGGGGCGCATGGGACAACGCCAAGAAGGTGGTGGAGACCGAGCTGCGCGCCAAGGGGACGGAGCTGCACGCCGCCACGGTAGTGGGCGACACGGTGGGCGATCCGTTCAAGGACACCAGCTCGGTGGCGCTCAACCCCATCATCAAGTTCACCACGCTGTTCGGATTGCTGGCCGTCTCGCTGGCCGTGCACCTTTCGAACGAGCGAGGCAACGCCTTCACCACCGCGCTGGCGGCGGTATTCTTCGTCGTCTCCGTCCTCTTCGTCTACCGCAGCTTTTACGGGATGCGCATCGAGAGCGGCAAGCAGGAGTAAGCGGGGCAGCCAGCGAAGGCAGGCGCCCGCGGCCCGTTACGCCAGGCTAAGGCATCATGATAGCAATAGAAATGATGCTATGATAGCAACATGAGGACGACAGTAACCCTGGATCCCGATGTGGAACGGTTGATCCGGGACGCGATGAGGGAGCGGGCCATCTCGTTCAAGGAAGCCCTGAATGAAGCCGCGCGAATTGGACTTCGCGGCAAACCGCACAAGCGCGCCCGGAGGTTTACTCAGAAAACGTTTCGGATGGGAGCGGAACAAGAGTTCCGTTGGGACAAGGCGCTGGCCGTTGCCGACGCAATGGAGGACGAAGAACTCAACCGAAAGCTCTCGTTGCGCAAGTGATCCTTCTCGATGCGAACCTCCTGATATACGCCGTGAACGAGGACGCTCCGCTGAACCGGAAAGCGAAGCCCTGGCTGGAATCGGCTTTGTCGGGACCGGAAACCGTCGGCTTTCCGTGGAATGTTCTTCTGGCATTCCTGCGGCTCACCACCCGGCCCGGATTGTTCCGGCGCCCGCTGCCCGTGGATACGGCCTTTGATCTGGTGGCTTGCTGGCTGGATCAGGCGTCGGCGACTATCGTACATCCGGGTCCGCGCCACCTAACGGTTCTCCGCGAGTTGCTCGAACCTCTGGGCACCGGTGGAAATCTCACATCCGACGCACACCTGGCTGCACTGGCGATGGAGCACGAAGCGGAGCTGTGTTCCTCCGACACCGACTTTGCCAGGTTCCGCGGCCTGAAGTGGCGCAACCCGCTGCGCTGAGCCGGGTGCTCGGGCGCTGTCAACACAAGTTCGCAAATGTGGCTCCCCGTCGTGGAATCGAACCGCGATCAGACGACCTCTTGAACGCCACGGCCAGACCGTCACGCTTTGCGAGGCGGCGAGTCCGGATCAAAAGCGCGCTGAATGGCCAAACTAATCTGCCGCATGCGCAGCGCTGAAAGCGGACGCGGCAAACGCTCTCCGAGAAGCGATTTCTTGAGCGTGGTAATGAAGTGGCCCTTCAGCCAGGATGGCCCTGGCAGTCCCGTCTCACCGGGATCGAATCGCAAGGTGGTTGGACCATCGGCGCCTTGGCTGCCGAAAGGAACGATCAGAACCGAATCGACTCGTTCGCTTGCATTACGGGAGTCGAGCGACACTACCAGAACCCAATGGCACACCGGCGGGTTTCCCAGCATCGCGGTCCAGATCTCGCCGCGCCGCGGAGGAGCGCTATGGCTGGTCAAAGTCCATCTCTTGAGAGGCTGCGCTCAGGGCGTTTTCGAGGTCGGCCTCTTGCGCGGCAGCCTTGGAGGTCAGGCCTTTGAAATAAGCGGCGGTCTGCCGCTCCAGGGTAGCCCGGCTGTCAAGCCTGCGGGCTATCTCCACGGTCTTGTCCACTGCCGCTCCGACGCTTTCGGCCCTGCCCGCCTTTACCATGCTGTGAAGGTAGGCATAATTGCTCGCGCCGATCGTGGTCGAGAGCTTCTTGCGCGGTAGCACGTCTCCTATTTTAGGAGATAAAGAGTCCCCTACACAAGGGGGACACTGCGAAGAGTTGTTCCTACGGCACCCACTGCGGCTCGACGTACGCCAGGAACATCGTGATCAGGGCGACCAGCAAGGTGAGCAGAAGGCTGTGGCGGAGCGCGAACCGGAATAACCTTCCCTCGTCGGAGGACGGCAGTCCGGCGCCGGTGGCCGCCACGGCGATGCTCTGCAGGCTGATCATCTTGGCCATCATGCCCCCGTTGGAGTTGGCGGCGGCCATCAGTACCGGGCTTAGGCCAAGGCGTGTGGCCGTCACCACCTGGAGATTGCCGAAAAGAGCGTTGGCGGATGTATTCGAGCCCGTCAAGAACCCGCCCAGCCCTCCGAGCACGGCGCTGAAGAACGGGAACAGTACGCCGGTAGTGGCAAAGACCAGGCCGAGAGTGGCGGTTTCCCCGGAATAGTTCATGACGTACGCCAGCGCGAGCACCGCGGCGATGGTGACTTCAGCCAGAAAGACTTGCTTGCAGGTGGCCCAGAGAAGCCTGACGAACCTGGCGGGCGACAAGCCCAACAAGGCCGCCGAAAGCAGCGCCGAGAGTACGCCCGCGGTGCCCGCGGCGCTCAGCCAGTCGAAGCGGTAAATCGCCGGGTAGGGAGTCGGGGCTGACACAACGGGGGCAATTTCCGTCACCATGCGGTGGAGCCCCGGCCACGGGAACGTTACCGAGACCTGGTTCAACTGCGTCTTGAACGCGCCCCACAGCAGGACCATGACCACCAGAATCACGTAAGGGATCCAGGCCCAGAAGACCGCGCCCGGTGCATGTCGTTTGGTGACGGTCCGGACAGACTGGTCGTTTTCGAGCACGAACTGGTCCTTGGGCTTCCAGACCAGCAGCAGGACAACAAGCCCCACAAGGGTCACCAGCGCACTCCCCATACTGGCGAGATAAGGACCGACATACCAGGCGATCAGGAACTGTACGCCGCCCCAGAGCACGCCGCAGACTACTACCGCCGGCAGAACGCCCGAAAGACCCTTCCGGCCACCCATCACAAAGACGAGATACGCCGGCAGCAACAGAGAGGGGACCAAGCAGATCAGGCCCACGGCGCCGCTGAGGGTGTTGATCGGCAGGCCGGTCACAGCGGCCAAAGTGACCACTGGAATCCCGATGGAACCGAAGGTTACCGGCACGGTGTTGGCCAGCAGACAGAGGCCGGCCGCGTAGAACGGCGAAAACCCAAGTCCGATCAGCATGGTGGCCGCCACCGCCACGGGCGTCCCAAACCCCGCGGCGCTTTCCAGAAAGGCGCCGAAACAGAAGGCGATGAGCAAGGCCTGCAAGCGGCGGTCCTGGGTGAGGCCGCCGAGCGAATCCTTGATGATTTCGAACTTCCCGGACTCCACCGCGACGCGGTACAGCAAGATGGCGCTGAAAATAATCCAGCCGATGGGGAACAGGCCGAAGGTCGCCCCATAGCCGACCGAACCGGCGACCAGTCCCACCGGCATGCGGTAGACGATCAGTGCCACAACCACCGCGACGCCAAGCCCGGCGACGGAGGCCTTCCAGGCGGGGAGCCGTCTGACACCGAGCAAATAGAGCATGGCAAAGGCGGGAAGAGCGGCCGCGAGCGCAGACAGTGCAAGACTGCCCGCGAGAGGGGTGTAGTTCTGGGTCCACATATCTCGATTAACCTCTGATACCGTAGGCGTCAAGGCGGTGTCAAGTCAGCGCGGCCCGCGACGCACTACACTAGCTAGATATGTGGCAACAAGACTATACGCCGGTTGCGAACAGCCTGCCGCTCTCGGCGCTGGTCGCCGCCGTTCCCATCTTTGCCTTGCTGATCCTGCTGGGCGTGATGCGCAAGCCCGCCTGGATGGCTTCGCTGGTGGGGCTGGGCGCGGCCGCGCTGGTGGCCGCGGGCGTCTACGGCATGCCTTTGGGGAAGCTCTTCGCCGCCGCCACCTACGGCGCGGCGTTCGGCCTTCTGCCCATCGGCTATGTGGTCTTCGCCGCCATCCTGCTTTACCGCGTGACGCTGGAGAGCGGTAAGTTCGATCTGCTCAAGGATTCCATCGGCCACATCACCGAAGACGCGCGTCTGCAGGCGCTGCTGATCGCCTTCGCGTTCGGCGCGTTCATCGAAGGCGCCACGGGGTTCGGCACGCCGGTGGCGGTGGCCGCCGCCATGCTGGTGGGCCTGGGATTCGTGCCGTTCTACGCGGCCGCCATTTGCCTGCTGGCGAATACCGCGGGGGTGGCCTTCGGCGCCATCGGAATTCCGGTCGCCACCCTGGCGGTCACCACCGGCCTGCCCCTGGAGCGCCTCAGCGCCGCGGTGGCCCGCATCTGCACGCCGGCTTCTCTGGCCGTCCCGGCCTACCTGATCCTGGTGATGTACGGCCGCAAGGGGCTGCGCGGCGTCGTTCCCGCCGTGGCGGTGTGCGGGATCGCTTACACCGTCGCGCAGTTGCTGGTCTCGAATTCCGTCCTGGCGCCACTCACCGGGGTGCTGGCGGGCATAGCCGCTCTGGTTTCGCTGGTGGTTCTGCTGCGCGTGTGGAAGCCGCGCGACAGCGGGTCGGGCTGGAGGTCCCTCAAGGCCGACAACCAGGGCCAGGCCGGGGGAGCCTCGGCGCCGCGCGCCCGACATACCGCCCTCGAGATCGCACACGCCTGGGCGCCATACGCGCTGCTGGTGGTGTGCGTGCTGCTGTGGGGCCACAAACCGTTCCAGGCCCAACTCAACCGCGTGAGCATCGCTATTAACTGGCCTGGCCTGCACAACACCATCGAGCGCATGCCGCCGGTAGTTGCCAAGCCCTCGCTCTACGCCGCCACCTACAACTTCAACTGGCTCGCCACCTCGGGCACCGGGTGCCTGTTAGCAGCCATCCTGGGCGCCATCGCCGCCGGCTTGAAGCCCCGCCAGTTGGCGCGCGCCGTGGGCCACACCGCCAGGCAACTGGCGCTGGCGGAACTCACGCTGGCGGTGGTGCTGGGGCTGGCATTTGTGATGAACTACTCGGGCGCCACGGCCACGCTGGGCCTCGCCTTTGCCGCCACCGGCGTCCTATTCCCGTTCTTCAGCGCGCTGCTCGGCTGGGTGGGCGTCTTCCTCACCGGCAGCGACACTTCCGCCAACGCTCTGTTCGGCACCCTGCAAGTAGTGACCGCCGGCAAGCTGGGGATGAACCCGGTGTTGATGGCGGCTGCCAATTCAGCCGGCGGAGTGATGGGCAAAATGATCAGCCTGACCAGCATCGCGGTGGCCGCCGCCGCCACCTCCATGAAGCGCGAAGAGGAATACCGGCTGCTCCGTTTCACCCTGAAACACAGCGTGCTGCTGGCCTCCATCATCGGCCTGACCGTGATGTTCATAGCCTACGTGGCGCCGGGGTGGGTGCCGTAGGGTACGAGGTGGGCAGGGCGCGAAAAACGATGGCCTGCCCCACAACGCGGCAGGGCCGCAACCAAGTGTGGGGCGGACGCCTGTCCGCGCTGGACCCCTTGGTCCGGCTCTTCGTGTGTGCGAGCAGGTCGACCACGGGGTCAACCGCGGGCCTGGGGTAGGCGTTCGGAATAAGATTAGGATCGCCAAGAGCGGCCTCGCCCGATGGGAGTGCGTGCCTGAGAGTGGCCGTGTTTTCCCACGGCGCTGTTTGGGAGCAAGTTTCCGATAACCCCACTTTCCTGGAACTTGCGACTGACGTTCCCGTGCCGTTGGCGTGGAGCATCAGGCATTGCGGTCGGACTTCTCCGTCAATTCTCCGTGGGAACCTTTTCCAGGTGGTTGACCGTCAGGTGCTCGAATCGCGGCAGGGGCCTTGTCGAGCTCCGGGTAGCACTTTTCGATCACGCCGCCGCGAGTGCATTCACCGAACTCCACAAGTTCAAAGGCGGTAATGGACGAAGAGCAGACTGGGCGGTCGAAGGAACTGCGGTCCGCATCGAGACAGGTGGTGCCCATTTCGCTCCTTGCTGCTATGATCGTTGGTCTGTGGCCAAGGTGGGCGGCAAGACAGACAGGAAGAACACCGGCAGCGTCGCGCCCAGGTTAGAACCGCCGGCCGGCCCGGGTCTGTCGCGCAGGCAAGACGTGCTGGTCTTGGCGGTCCTGCTCCTGGCCGTCCTGATGGTGTATCAGCCAGCTTGGTATGGCGGAAAGATTTGGGATGATGACGCCCACATTACCCGGCCGGAACTGCGCTCCTGGGGCGGCCTTTGGCGTATCTGGTTTGAGCTCGGCGCGACCCAGCAGTACTATCCACTTGCCCATTCGGCTTTCTGGATTGAGGCACGACTGTGGGGTAATCACCTGTTGGGTTACCATCTGGTCAACATCGTCCTCCACGCGCTCTCCTCATTTCTGATCATCGTCATCCTGAGACGCCTCTCGGTGCCTGGCGCACTGCTCGCCGGCGTGGTGTTCGCCTTACATCCGATTCAGGTCGAATCGGTCGCTTGGATGAGCGAGCTGAAGAACACCCTTTCCGGAGTTTTCTACTTCGCCGGCTTGTTGGCGTATCTCTCGTTCGATCAAACCCGTCGCTCCAGGCCCTACCTGCTTGCGGCCCTCTTCTTTGTTCTGGCTCTTCTTACCAAGAGTGTGACGGCGACGCTCCCAGTTGGCCTTCTGCTCATATTCTGGTGGAAGAGGGGCACCCTCTCTTGGGAACGCGATGTCAAGCCTCTGATCCCATTCTTCGCACTTGCGGCAATCGCGGGGTTCTTCACCTCGTGGAACGAACGGTCGCTGATCGGCGCCCGGGGTGCCGAGTTTGATTTCTCCCCGATCGAACGGCTTCTTATTGCAGGCCGTTCGTTCATGTTCTATCTGCATCAACTTCTCTGGCCCGCGGATCTGATCTTCATATATTCGCGCTGGAAGGTCGATGCCGCGGTTTGGTGGCAGTACCTCTACCCCTTCTCGGTCGCCGCATTGATTCTAATTGCGTGGATGTTCCGGGCTCGTACACGCGCACCCTTTGCATCCCTCCTTTACTTCGGGATCACTCTTGGGCCAGCTCTCGGTTTTGTCAACGTCTATCCATTCCGGTTTTCATTTGTCGCAGACCACTTCCAGTACCTGGCGGGTGTCGGAGTGATCGCATTGATTGCGGCAATGGTCGACCGATTGGTTTGCCGGCTCAAGACACCGTCCCTGGCACTGAGGAGAACGGCAGCGGCGCTGACCCTCGGCCTGATACTCGGTGTTCTGACATGGTATCAGAGTAGGTTATACGCGGACCCCCGTCTCCTTTACGAGGAAACGCTGCGGCGCAATCCCTCCGCCTGGCTGGCGCACCTGACCTTGGGCTTTTTGGCGAATCAAGACCCGTTAGAAGGAAAGGCGGCGGCCATGGCGCATTATCGAGCGGCGCTGGCAATCAACCCCGATGAGCCGCAAGTGCACACGAATCTCGGCATAGCATGCATGGAAATGGGCCTCTACGACGACGCGCTGAAGGAATACCAGGCCGCTGTGCGTCTGGCACCCGGATACAGCGATGCCTACCTAGACATGGGCGTAGACCTTCAACACCTTGGTCGATATCAGGAGGCGGAAGCTGCGTACCGAGAGGCTTTGGCCATCAAGCCTGGGCTTGCGGTAGCTCACTTCGACCTTGGGGTGGCGCTCACCTACCTTGGTCGGCGCGATGAAGCTCTCTCTGAAGTGAAGGAGGCGCTGAAAATCCAGCCTGACTACACCGAGGCGCGTCGCCTACAGGGGGATCTCGCGAGTGCAGGCGAGAACAGTCAACCCGGCGGACAAATCGCTCGTTCGCCTGATGCGGAGACTCACGCAAACCTCGGAGAGAAACTTATAGAGACCGGACATCTCGACGAGGCTGCCGCCGAGTTCAGAGAGGCACTGCGGCTTGATCCCGACGCAGCCGAGGTGCGGGGCATGCTCGGCGATGTGCTTTGGCGCTTGGGACGCGCGCCAGAAGCGGAACGCGAACTGCGGCAAGCCTCTCGCACGCTCCCACGAGACGCAGCAATTCGCGCCAGTGTCGGAAATGCTCTCCAGGCGTTAGGCCGGTTGGACGAAGCTGTTGCAGAGTACACGGTCGCCCTCCAGATCGAGCAAGGGCCCTCCCGTGCGGAACTGCTTAACGACCTCGGCGTTGCCCTCGCCAAACTCGGCCGAATGGATGAAGCCGTATCCAAATTCCGGGAGGCCGTCCGCCTCAATCCTTCGCTCAGCACGGCACGAGCCAATCTGGCAAAAGCTCTGCATGGCGCATACTGATTGCCGATTGCCTGGGACCATATCCGATCAACCACGCTCGTCAAGTCTGACGGTCGCCAGATTTCATGGCGTCCCCGCAGTCGGAGTCGGAGCAGGCAGAGCCGGAAGCATCTGGTGCACATGCTGCTGCCAGTCTGGCGCCGGTCCGGACTATCGTGGACAAAATACGGGGTTTCTGGAAAATGAACCCTGACCGCGGGCAGATGTCCCCATCCGGGAGATCACGCTCCAATCAGGGAGTTTGCGAAAATGCTGGTCGAGAGGGCTATTCTAAACGCCCGTGGCGGTCCCGGGGGGCCCACCCCACAGAATCGTCGAAGGCTGCGGAGGGTTGAGAACTGCCTCAGGTGGCCAGCAGCGGGATGCGAATTTCGACGGTGGTCCGATCCGGGCCCGGCGAAAAGCGCAGTTCCGCGCCCGCACCGTAACAGATCTCGAGCCTCCGCCTGACATTTTGCAGACCGACACCCGTGACGGGAGTTTCCGGGGCGCGCCCGCCGGCGCTGTTCTCGACGGAAATCCGCAGTTCTTCGTTCCGGCATTGGGCCCTGATCCGCACATAGCCCGGCTCGATGCGGAGTGCGACGCCATGCTTGACGGCATTCTCCACCAGGGGCTGGATGGACAGCGCCGGAATAGGAACCTGCAGGGCGGCATCATCCACCTCTATCTGAACGTCCAGCCGGCTGGCCAGGCGGCACTGCTCCAGCTCGAGGTAGGCGCGCACGATCTGCATCTCCTGGGCCAGCGGCACGAAGGCCTTGTCCGACTGCAAAGAGTAGCGAAAGATTTCGGCGAGGTTGAGCACCATGCGGCGAGCCCCGGCGGCTTCCCTCGGGATGGCGCCATAAAGCGCATTCAGGGCGTTGAAAAGGAAATGAGGATTGATCTGCGACCGCAAGGCGCGCAGCTCGGCTTGGCCGACCAGCCGGTTCATCTCCTGCCGCCGCAAGGATTCCACTTTCTCGGCGATTTCCGAGGCGGCCTTGGCCAGCGTGTCCAGATCCTCGCCCAAATAGCGCCGTCCGCCCTGCCGGCGTCCCAGAACCAGCAGGCGGGAGTCTCCCTGGCCCAGCCGAATGGGAACCAGGGCCTCGGCCCAGCTCGCCTGCTTCAACGAGCCGGTGGCCGGAAACATGGCGGCGCTTACGGGAGCGTGAAGACTGGCGGCGCCCTCCACTTCGGCCTGGCTAACCACGGCGTGGTCCCCGGTCCCGACAGCGGCGGCGGCGACGGCGGCCGCCCAACTGAGATACTGCTCCTCGTCCGTAAAGGCCGGGCCTTCCTTTACGCGGCTGGCGAGACTCGCGAGGCTGCCTTGCCGGAAGACCGCGCGCGTAAGCCAGGATTGAACCCGGTTGCGCAGCCAGGCGAAGAACACCAGGAAGAGACAGACGCTCACCAGCAATAGAGCTTCCGGCAAGGGCTGGGGCGCGGTCCGCTCCACCAGCACCAGGCGGAATGCGACCTGGATGAGCAGCCATGTCAGGACGGCGGCCAGAAAGGCGTTGGCCAGGAAGCGGATGAACGCGTCCAGCAAAACGAAACGATAGTCCTGCAAGAGAACAAAGAGGGCCAGCGGGATGCCGGCGTGGTGCACCAGCAGCTCGCTGGACCAGGCCTGGCTGGCGTGTCCAGCTCCGAAATGGACGAAAGACATGGCGAACAGCGCCAGGCACATGGCAGCCGCAATACGCACTCCGCCCGAGCGCCGCAGCGGGGCGCGCCGGATGGCGGCAAGGGTCACCGCAATCGCGGTCAACGCCAGGAAGCCAACCGTGATGAGCAGCAGGGCAGCCTGATGGAGCGCGGCGCCGTTGCCGGCAATCTCCCAGAAGTGCATGCCCACCGCGATGGCGCTCAGCACGTAGCCACCAGCGACCACGGCGGGCTGACTCTCCCCGAGCGACAGATGCAGCAGCACGGCGGGCAGGAGGCTCAACGCCGAGAAACTGATGGCCACCACCAGGCCCAGCACTCCCGCCGGCAAGCCAGGCCACACCAAAGCGATCAGGGAGCCGAGGTTCCACAGCAGCGAAAGGGCCGCGGCCAAGCCCGACAGATAGCGTCCGCGCACCCCCGCCCACCCGCGGCCGCTGAACAGCAGGCAGAGGAAGATGGCAAAGATCAGCGCTCCGCTGGCGTGTCCGAGGATATTGATGAGCAGAGGCTGATTGATTCCGATCATGGTCTCAGCCCCCGCCGGCGCTTAAAATCCGCCCGCTGGTCCGGTGATTCTCGCCAATGGTGAGAAAGAAGTACGGCCGGCCGGAGCTTCCTACCATACTGTACACGCAACCATGGCGCGGAGCACTACCGGATTGAAACGGCTCAGCCGGAGTGCGGCCATAGGGCTGTTCCTTTCGACCGCAGCCATTCTTGGGTTCAGTTGCCTGTTGCTGCAATCGACCGTCTGGAAGGAATCCCGGACCCCGGAGCCGCCCGAACCTTTTTATACCAGGCTGCCGGACGTTGACTTGAGCGGCGTGCCCGCGGAGAAACTGGGAGCGCTGCTCAAGAAGCTCAACTCGCAGCGCTGTCCCTGCGATTGCGGGCGGACTATCGCCAGTTGCCGGAACAACCATCGCTCGTGCTCGCTGAGCATAGCCGCCGCCCGGGAGGCGGTTGCGGTTGCCAAGAAGCAGTGAGTCCGGCGCCCTCACCATTGCAGCATCTGCCGGACGCCGCCGGCCTGCCGCTTGCTCACGATGATTTCCTGGCCATTGCTGAGCGTCAGCAGCCAGCGCTGGCTGCTGAGGGAAGTCATTTTCCGGACGTGATTCACATTGACCAGCGCGTTGCGATGTACGCGCTGGAACACCGAGCCCTTGAGGCGGGCGTCGATGCTGTGCAGCGGCTGTGTGGCCATATATCGCTGTTTGGCGGTAATGATCCACACGATCTCGCGCTCGGCCTGGAATGCCAGAACATCGTCGATATCGATCAGGAAGTAATCCCCGCCGGCCCGTCCCACCACCTTGCGCCTCGGCGGAGCGGCCGGCGGCCCCGGGATCTCGCTCAATTGCGCCAGCGATTCGGCGACATTCCGCATCCTGCCGCGCAGCGCCCGTGCCCGATCCAGAGCTTTTTCCAGCCTCTCCTGGCTGACGGGCTTGAGCAGATAATCGAGCGCGCCTTCTTCGAACGCGCGGATGGCGTGCTGGTCGTACGCCGTGACGATGATCACGATTGGCAGCGCCCCTTGCGGCAAGCGTTGGATCACGTCGAAACCGCCCAGTCCGGGCATCTGGAGATCCAGCAGCACCAGGTCGGGCTTCAGCCGCTCGATCTGGACGAGGGCATCGTTGCCGTTCCCGGCCTCGCCGACCACCTCGACATCTTCCACCGAGTGCAGTTCGTCCCGCAGCACCTGGCGAGCGATCGGCTCGTCATCCACGATCAGGGTGCGTATTAGCGCCTGGCCCATCTCCATGGAGTTAGCTCGAAAACCCCGCATTGCGAATGAAAAACTGATGAGCGGGCGAGATTCGATGGCAGCCGGCCATGATTCGATCACGAGTGGAAGTCCGTAGCAGGCTCACCCTTTCATCGTACGCATACCGCCAGGATCGTCAAGTGGAGGACTGTTCCCCTTGGGTGCATGTTGATCCGCCCACGGTGGTTATTAGACCGCTCACCAAGGCTTTCTCTCCGCTCGTGAGAGTTTGTGCTGGAGCCCTCCACAGCCGGTGTCATCCTGAATTTCAGATAGGAGAGTCCAATGCTCCGTTTTTGTCTTGTATTTTCGTTCTTGGCGCTGCCCGCGTTCTGCCAATCCATGGGGACCGCGGGAACCGTGCGCGGGAAGGTGACCGATCCCAGCGGCGCGGCCCTCCCCGGTGCGACGGTGGAGTTGTCCAACGACTTGACGTTATACCGCCGTGAGGTTGTAACTCCGGCTTCCGGCGAGTTTCAGTTCGCGAACATCCCGCCGAACGTCTACCACCTGGAGATCAACGCCCCCGGCTTCGAGCATCATCATCGCGATTTGACGATTCGCAGCGCGGTGCCGGTGAACCTCGAAATCAGCCTGGCGCTGGCGGCGGAGCGCTCGTCGGTGACGGTGACTTCGGAGGCGCCGCTCATGGAGACCACGCCCTCCGCGCATGCCGACGCGGATCGCGAGCTGTTTTCCAAGTTGCCGACAGCCTCGATTAGCACCGGGCTGAGCGACATCATCACCCTCTCCACCCCCGCCGTGGTGGCGGACTCGGACGGCTTCTTTCATTCGCTCGGCGATCACGCCCAAATGGCTCTTTCGGTCGACAACCAACCCATCACCGATCAGCAGGGAAGTCTCTTCTCCACCCAGATTCCTGTGAATGCGATTCAATCCATCGAAGCCGTCTATGGTGGCACGCCGGCCGAGTACGGCGACAAGACGTCGCTGGTGGTAACAGCCGTAACGCGCTCCGGCCTCGGCCAGAAGACGCACGGTAGTTTTTCCAGCGGGTACGGCTCTTTTGGAACCTTCGAAGAGGCGGGCGATGTCGGTTTTGGCGGGGCGAAATGGGGCCAGTTCTTTGCTGTGAACGGATCCCGCTCGGGCCGTTTTCTGGATCCCCCCGAGCACGACGCCTTCCATGACATCGGCAACAACATGAACGTGTTCTCACGGTCCGACTATCAACCGTCTACTTCGAATATGCTCCATTTGGACGTACTGGCCGCCCGGAACTGGTTTCAGGTTCCCAATCAATACGATCAGGCGGCTTCCGGGCAGGATCAGAGGCAAATGGTGCGCTCTTTCAGCATTGGCCCCGGTTGGGTACATGTATTCAGTCCTTCTGTCACGCTGGCGGTGAATCCGTTCGTGCGGCGGGATTTGGTCAATTACTACCCGAGCGGCGATCCCTTTGCCGATCAGCCGGCCACGCTCAGCCAGACCAGGAGCTTGACTAACCTCGGCGTGAAAGCCGACCTTAACTACTTGCACGGGCGGCATAATGCCAAGTTCGGCGCGCAGATCACGGACACCATCCTGACGGAGAAATTCACCCTCGGGCTGACCGATCCGACCTTCAACCCCGTCTGTCTCGACGCCGATGGCGACCCGGTGCTGAATCCGGGATTGATCAATCCGGCCAATTGCCAGAAAGCGGGATTTCAAGCCAATCCGGACCTCGCGCCCGGGCTCGTCCCCTTAGACCTCACCCGGGGCGGCTCCCTGCTCCGGTACTACGGTCATGCCAACATCCGGCAACAGGCGCTCTATGCACAGGACAGCATCAACTTCGGCAAGTTGACACTCAACCTGGGGTTCCGGTGGGACCGCTACGACGGCATCAGCAAAGGCACCCAACCGCAGCCCCGGGCGGCTTTGTCCTACCTGATCGCACCCACCAAGACGGTGTTGCGGATTGCCTATTCGCATTCCTACGAAACTCCGCTCAATGAAAATCTGGTGTTGTCCGGCGCCACCGGAGCGGGCGGCCTGGCGGCGAACGTCTTCGGAGCCCAGGCCAGCGTTCCTCTCCAGCCGGGAATTCGCAACATGTACAACGTAGGCCTGGAACAGGATTTCGGTTCGCATTTCGTGTTTGAAGGCGACTATTTCTGGAAGTACACGCGCAACGCGTTTGACCTGGACAACCTCTTCACCACCGCGATCTTCTTCCCGATCGAATGGGGCCATTCCAAGATGGATGGATTCTCGTCCCGGCTGTCCCTCCGGCAATACAAAGGACTGACCGCCTACACGCAACTGGGGCACACGCGGGCGCGTGTCTTCGGCCCGGAGGACGGCGGACTGATCTTCGATAACACCGATATTCCGAATGCCTATGTCGTGCGAATCGATCACGATCAGAATTTTCAGAGCACGACGCACGTACAGTATCAGCCGCGGAAGAATGGCCCATGGGTGGCGTTCACGTGGCGCTTCGACAGCGGCATCGTGGCCGGCGCCATTCCGGACCTGGCCGGCGCGCTCGCACTGACCGCCGACCAGCAGGCCCAGATCGGCTTCTATTGCGGCAGCCAGGTGGCCACTATCTACGCTCCGATCACCACCTGCAATGTACCTTTGCCGAATTGGGGAGCTAAATTGGTGAAGATTCCGGCGCCCGGCACCGAAAACGACGACACGAATCCGCCGCGCGTCAGTAACCGAAATCTCTTTAACATGGCCGTCGGAACCGACAACCTGTTCCACACCGAACGGGTACGTTGGACATTGCGGCTCGAAGCGTTCAACATCACCAATAAAGTGGCGGTGTACAACTTTCTCTCGACCTGCTCCGGCACACACTTCGTTGAGCCTCGCTCATACCGGGCGACGCTGGGCATCGCGTTCTAATTCGAGTTAGCATGAGCATGGGCTTCCAGTTCGGGGCCCGACTATGAAAGCGGTGTTGCTTTGCCTGATGCTGGCCGCCCTGCCGGCATTCGGCGAACACCAGGAAAATTCTCTGGCGCCTATAGCTTTGTACACACGGTTCCAGCAGGAGCCGCCGCCCTTGGTCGCCGATGCTCTCCAGGACGAAGTGAACTCCATCATGGCGCCCATGGGCCTGCGCTTCACCTGGCGCTCCGTATCCGCCGCTGACAGCAGCGCTGTCTGGATCGAGTTGGCGGTGATTACGTTCAAAGGCAGGTGCGACGTCGCCGGCCTTAGCCCGCACAGCTACAATCCCAGCCCGCTCGGCTGGACCCACGTTAGTAACGGCGTCATCCTCCCTTTCGCCGAGGTCAATTGCCAGGGAATCCGGGGCTTCATCCAGAAAGATCTCCTCGCCATGCCCGCCGAAGACCGCGAAGAGGCCTGCGGCCGCGCCCTCGGCCGCGTCCTCGCGCACGAACTCTACCATATCTTCGCCAATACCGCCGCGCACAACTCCTCCGGCGTTGGAAAAGCCAAATACACCGTCCAGGAGTTGCTGTGCCCCGAGTTCCGGTTCGAAGCGCGCGAATCTCTTGCTCTGAAAAGCAGCCGGGCCCACGGCGCGCTCGAATGGACCGCAGTGGGAAGGTAACTCATGAAGAGGATGCGTGTCGCGCCTCTGTGCATAGCCGTGCTTGTAGCGCGTCATGCGGCGGCCGATTCACAGGTTCGACCCGATTCGCCGGCTGCCTCGCAACCGCCAGAAAAGGAGGCGGTCGCAATCCTCGAATTGGGCGCCGAACCTGCCCGCAGTCTCAGCGGGGGCGGATGGACTCTCAGCCCCACCGTGGCGGCGGAAGTGACGCCCATCGAGAACTGGCTGGAGCTGGAGTTCGGTGTCACACCAACCTTCAGTCATCACTCGACAGAGTGGGATACGGATGTTCTGTTCAAAAAACCCTGGGCCCTCTCCAAGAAAGTGGAATTCATGTTCGGCGTCGGGCCCGAGTGGATTCACATCAGGAAGAACGGCATCACCACCAATTCAGTGGCCGGCGAAATCGCGCTGGACTTTATGTTTTGGCCGTCGCCAACGCGCAAGTTCGGCTGGTATATCGAGCCGGCATACGACTACACGTTTGGGCGCAGCCACGATCAGGCGATCGGCGTCAGCATCGGCCTGTTGATTTCGGTGCGCTAACACCCGTTGGAGGCAACAGGTGCACTCCTTCGATAGAACTGATGGCTCGTTAGGATACTGCATGAAGCGCATACCCATGTCCATGGCCCCAATTGTGGCCACACGGCCATCAAGCATGACGGCCATACCGATTATCTCCACGACGGACATTTGCACCATGTTCACGGAAACCACGCACCAGCCCGATCACGTCCATGGGCCCGGCTGCGGGCATCCAGCCGTGCCGCATGGAAACCACGTGGACTATCTGGTGCAGGGGCACTTGCACCATCCGCACGGAACGCATTGCGACGACCACGGCAAGCTGGCCGCCGCATAGTCGCCGTCGTCGCAGCGGTTGGTCCTGTTCGTACAGGAGCGGCGCGCCGCCTCCCTAGAAGTGGAAGCCGATGGTTGATCCACCGCCGACTGCCGGGGGCGCTTCTTTTGCGCACCTGGTAGCCGCCGCGATCCGCGCCACCCGATCGGCGATCTCCAGAGGGTGGCCCCGCATGTTTCTGGCGCGCTCCACCGCCGTGCGCAGCCGTGCTTGGTTGACTGGCTTGAGAAGGTAATCCACCGCACCCGCCTCGAACGCCTGGATGGCATGCTGATCGAACGCGGTGACGATCACCACCACGGGCGCATGCTCTCCGGCGAGATTGCGCGCCACTTCGAATCCACCCATCACCGGCATCTGCAAGTCGAGCAAAACCAGGTCGGGCTTCAACTGCTCGATCCGCAACAAAGCATCCTTGCCGTTATCGGCCTCGCCCACCACCTCGACATCGGGCCACATCTCCAAATCCTCACGAAGTACGCGGCGAGCGGCGGGCTCATCATCCACGATCAGGGTTTTCAAGACGGCCGAATCCATCTAATGTCAGGTCTACAATGGGCGGTTTCCTGGACGTCACAGAAAACTCATGAACGGCCCGTGGCACCGTTGAGCGGACTGTCTTGCGGAGTCAGCGGGATTTCGTGTTCGACTCATTTGGGAGCCGGTCCCCGAACAACTTGGACGAACGCTTCGGGATGTATCCACTTTTCGAAAGCCGCCCGGACCTGGTCCGCTGTGACGTCGTAATAGCGTTGCGCGGCGCGGAGCGGTTCATCCAATGGCAAACCGATCAATCCTCTTGCCACAAAGCCGCCGGCAACCGCGTCTTCGCTTGATTCGCTCAATGTGATTTGGCGCAATAGCAGGGCCTTGGCCTGCTGGAGCTCGGCGGCGGTCACATTAGTCGTCCGCATCGCCGCGAGGTCCTGCTCCACCAGGAGGCGCGCCTTCGAGACGTTCTCCGGATCGCATCCATACGTGACCGAGTACGCCGCCCGGGTTTCCGTCGCGCGCAAGGCGTTGTCCACGTTGTAAACATACCCCGCCTTCTGCCGGAGATCCCGATACAGGCGGGTGGCGTAAAAGCCGCCGCCCAGCACGTTATTGCCAAGCTGCAAGGCATAGTAGTCGGGATGAAAGCGATTCACCGCGACCTCCTGGGCG
The DNA here is from genome assembly GCA_963768385.1 of Bryobacterales bacterium. Lineage (GTDB taxonomy): Bacteria > Acidobacteriota > Terriglobia > Bryobacterales > Bryobacteraceae > Fen-178. Next base: position 697,892 of record CAVYHQ010000003.1, on the reverse strand, counting down.
AGTTCCACCGAGTCCTGTACCAGGGTCGGATCCGGTACGTTAACGGTGGCCGGCTTGTTAGGAGGCACCGACGGAAGAGTCACCGTGGGCTTCGGCTGCGCGCGCTTCCACGCGCCGAACCATTTCTCGAATACGGGCCGGGCTTCCTCTGGCGTGATGTCGCCGATGACTGCGATGGTGGTCATATCGGGCCGGAAGACGCTGGCGTAGTAGGCTTTGACATCTGCCAGCGTCAAAGCCGAAACCGACTGAGGCGTCGCCTCCCGGAGCGCCGGGTCGTTCTTGGGCAGCAACGCGGATTCAAGCGCGCGATTGGCACGGTATCCCGGACTGGCGAGGGTACCGGCGATGAGTTGCGCGGTCTGGCCGCGCACAATCTGGAATGCGTCCGGCGGCAGCGCGGGGTGGAGTTCGTTGTCCGCCAGCAGTTCCACACCTCTCGCAAAGTCTTGCTTAAGGACCTTCAGATTGAAGTTCGTTCCACCACTCTCGGAGGCGGCAATATCATCCAGAGCTTCCTGGAACGCGAGCCGGTCGCGGGTCTCAGTCCCGTAGGAGAACAAGTCCGCGAGCACATCATCGGCGCCATCCTTGCCGGCAGGAGTCTGCAACACCGGCTCGTGTTTGACGGAACCGATCACGGTGACAGTCGGGCTGGCCTTTTCCGTTCGGACGATCAGCCGAAGACCGTTCGACAAAGTCAGATCGGCGGGCCGGACGGGGGCTTGCGGCACTTTCAGACTTTTCACGGAGGCTTCCGCCCAATCGGGCAACGCTACAGGCTTCGTGGGCGCGGCCGTTGTCACCTCGGCTCCGCCGAAACCCTTGCCCGCGACCGCTTCGCCGGAAGCCGACGGTTTCAGCGTCGCAATGACCGCGCTTTCGATGGACAGATAAGTCTTCGCTACCCGGTTCACGTCGGCCACGGTAACCTTCTCCATCGCCCGGACAATGTCCGCCGGCGATTCGCGCCCTTCGGCGGCCAGCGCTTGAGACCAGCTTGCCGCCAGATCCGGGATGGAGTTCTGCTGAAACTCGGCGCCTGCGATTTCACTTTTCTTGGCCGCTTCCACCAACGCCGGGGGCACGCCCTTGTCCGCATAGCCCGCTAGGATGGTCTTTATTTCGGCGGTAATTGGCGCCGGGTCCGCCCCGGCGGGCACTGCGGCAAGCGCAAAACCGACGCTGGCTAGCGGATATGCTTCGGCTACGCCAAAATCCGTTCCCAGGGCTTTGCCGAGAGGCACCAGGCCATAGAGGCCGGCGCGCTGGCTGCCGATGACATCGCTCAGAATACGGGTGGCGGCAAAGTCGGGGCTGGATGTTCCAGGCATGCGGAAGGCGACAAACACCAGTTCATAGGGCAGATTGCTGTCGAGCGTGAAGCTGTCGGCCTTAACCGGCGGCAAGTCGATCTCCGGGTGCGCCGGTACAGGCCTTCGCTGGATTGGCCCGTACAACCGCTTGACGTTCGCAAGGGTCGCCGCCGGGTCGATGTCGCCGGCGATCACCAGAATTGCGTTGTTCGGCGCGTACCAATCCTCATAAAACTTCTTGAGCATGGCGCCGGTGGTGGCATCGAACGAAGCCTTGGTGCCCAGTGCGTCGTGGGCGTATGGCGTACCCGAGAAGAGATCTTCGTTGAGGCGGGTAATGAATTTGTACGTCGGATTCGACAGGTCGCGCGCGACTTCCTGTTCAATTGCTCCGCGCTCCTCCGCCCATTGTTCCTGGGAGTCCTGGACGTCCTGCATGCAGGCCGAATCCAGCCGCAACGCGACTTCCAGGTCCTGGGCAGGCACGGTGACGAAATACTGAGTGATGGTTTGCTGCGTATCCGCGTTTTGGCTGCCGCCAAGCTGCGCATAAATCGCGGCGATCTGATCGGCGCTCAGGCCCGCGCATCCGCGGAACGCCATGTGTTCCTGGGCATGAGCCATACCCGGAAAACCCGCGGGCGTTTCATTACCCCCCGCCAGGTAGTTTTCCTCCACGGTGACCACCCGAGCAAGTGGATCTCGCACAATCACCACGCGCAGGCCGTTCTCCAAAGTGGCCCGGAGGACGGAGTCGCGGGTTGGCTCCTGGAGCGCGGCCACCCCCGTGACCAGGACCAGGGTCGATATTAATAGGATTCTGCGCAGCAAGACATAACCTCCAGTTTTCTCTAATCGAACCATGCACAAAAATGTACGCAATTGCGATGCCATTGGGTACAAGGATTTCGGGAGGGTCCGGGCGATGTTTTGCAGTCCGTTCGCTGGCGTTTTCAGCCCGTTTATGGCAATCCTCAGGCCGTTTGCGAGAATACGTTGGGCTGCGTATGGAATTCTCGCAATACTGGAGCCATGAAGAGAGTTCTTGCTGTCACCGCTCTAGGTTTGCTCGCTTTCACCCATGGGGTTTTTGGACAATCGCTCGGCAATGCCGGCACCATTGAAGGAGTCGTCGTCAACCCCTCCGGCGCCGCCGTCGCACGGGCCGTGGTAAGCGTCCACAATCCTCTCTCGGATTACCGCCAGTCCACTTTGACGGCCGCGGACGGCTCCTTCCGGTTGGTCAACATTCCGCCGAACCCGTATCACGTGGAAATAAAAGCTTCCGGCTTCGGCGTTTTCTCGCAGGACCTCACCATCCGGAACTCCCTGCCAGTCCAGGTCAAGGCGGCCCTGGAGATCGCCGGGGACCGGACGACGGTCACGGTAGAGGCGTCCGGCGCGGACCTGCTGGAGCTCAATCCCTCCGATCACGTCGACGCCGATCGATCTCAGCTTTCTAAGATTCTCGCGTTCGACCCCGGAGGCGGTCTCAGCCAGGCGATCACTTATAGCACGGGTGGCGTGGCCGCCGATGGCAACGGACTCTTCCACCCACTCGGCGATCATGCGCAGACCAGCTTCGTGATCGACGGACAACCCATCAGCGATCAGCAGAGCAAAGTCTTCTCCACTCAGCTCCCCGTCAGCGCTATCCAGAGCATGGAGGTGGTGACGGGGTCGGTGGATGCGGAGTTTGGGGACAAGACCAGCCTGGTGGCCAATGTCACCACGCGTTCCGGCCTGGGAGCGGGGCGGGTCTTTGGCAACATTGATGCAAGCTACGGGTCGTTCGGCACCGCCGGAGGTTCCGTGGGGATCGGCTTCGGCAGCGCGAAAGTCGGAAATTTCCTGGCCATCGACGGTGTCCGGAGCGGCCGCTTCCTCGACACTCCCGAGTTCACCCCCTTCCACGACATAGGCAACAACCAAACCTTCTTCGATCATCTTGACTTCGAGCCCAACGGGAAGGACTCTCTCCACCTCAACCTGTTCGCCGCGCGCAACTGGATTCAGATTCCCAACGACTATGACCAGTTGACGCAGGATCAGCGCCAGCACGTGGCTACCTGGAGCGTCGCCCCCGGCTACCAGCACACCTTTAACGCCCACACCCTGCTGACCATCAATCCGTACATCCGCAAGGACGAGTTCTTCTATTACGGTAGCCGCGATCCTTTTGCCGATACGCCGTCCAGCCAGAATCAAAGCCGCCAGTTGCTGAACTGGGGCGTGAAGAGCGATCTCTCCGTGACCGCCGGCCGGCACGTTTTGAAAATCGGAATTGACACGAAGCAGACGCGACTGGTGGAGAATTTCGGTTTTGGCATTACCGACCCGACCTTCAACCCCATCTGCGTTGACGCCGACGGCAATTCCGCCGGCCCGTCGAGCCTGCTGGACCCGAACCAGTGCGGGAATCTCGGATTCACGGCTAACCCAAACGTGGTCCCCGGCCTGATTCCGTACGATCTCACGCGGGGCGGCAGCATGTTCAACTTCCATGGCGCGGGCAACGTCAATCAGTTCGCGGCCTATGTGCAAGATGCCATCACCGTGGGCCATTTCCTGTTCAATGTCGGTTTCCGGGCGGACCACTATGCCGGCCTCAGCACCAATAACGGCGCCGAACCGCGGGTCGGCATCGCCTACAATATCAAGGGGACGGGGACCGTGCTGCGCGTGGCGTACTCGCGCACGTTCGAAACGCCGTTCAACGAAAACCTGCTCCTCTCCAGCGCCACCGGAGTGGGCGGGCTGGACCAGAACGTATTCGGCAGCACAGCCACGCCCATTCAGCCTGGCCGCCGCAACCAATTCAACACCGGTTTCCAACAGGCTATCGGCAAATACCTGATGGTTGACGCCGACTATTTCTGGAAGTTCACGCACGGCGCTTACGACTTCAGCACGCTGCTGAACACCACCATCACGTTCCCCATTTCCTGGCACAACTCGAAACTCGATGGCCTTACCGGCCGCGTGAGCACCACCAACCTTCACGGTTTCCAGGCCTATTGGACGTTCGGCCACACCCGCGCACGATACTTCTTCCCGGAGGTGGGCGGGCTGATAACCCAAGGGACTCCTCTGGATGGCAGCGTCTTCCGCATCGACCACGACCAGGCGTTCCAGTCCACGGGCAATTTCCGCTACCAGCACAAGAACGCCGAGTGGGTGGCGCTCACGTGGCGTTACGACAGCGGCCTGGTGGTGAGCGGCGTTCCCGACGTGGCCGCCGCGCTGGCGCTTACGGCGGCCCAGCAGACTTCCATCGGCTTCGCCTGCGACGGAGTCTACGCCACTTTCAACAACCCGATTACCGCCTGCAACGGCATCGGCACGTCGAAGCTGCTGACGCTGCCCCAGGCCGGCGCGGAGAACGACGACCACAACCCCGACCGGGTGAAGCCGCGCAATGTCTTCAATGTGGGGATCGGCACCGACAATCTGTTCCACACGGAAAAGCGCGAGAAGTTCACCGCGTCCGTGGACATCGCCAACATTACCAACAAAGTGGCCCTGTACAACTTCCTGTCGACGTTCAGCGGGACGCATTTCCTGCAACCGCGCACGATTATCGCCCGCATCGGCCTGGTGTTCTGAGCCCGGATCGCTTGCCCTGAGATCCCCGTGGACGGCGCCGTCGTGGCCAGCCGCTCCGGCCGGGCAGTTGGGCGCATATTCTGCAACCGCGTACGGTTATTGCCCGCGTCGGCCTGGTGTTCTGGGCGATTCCCCGGCGGCGGCGAGGCGCCGCACCTCCGGGCCGCCGGCTTGGCACGGGGTCCGCTTTTCGCGGTACATGTCTTGGTCGGCGCGCCCCAGCAGGGTGCGGAGGGAATCTCCCGGCCTGGATACGGCTACGCCTATGGCCGCGGTCACGTTGATTTTGCACGGGGCACCCTGCGACTCCACGGTGTAGTCCCCGAAAAGCCACCTGACCACGCGGTTGCGGTGGTCCTCGGCCTCACGCGCTTCACAATCAAGCGCCACCACGAATTCGTCGCCGCCCCAGCGGCCGACCACATCCGTGGCGCGGAACGCGGCCTTCAACTCGGCGGCGAACTTCTTCAGCAACTCGTCTCCCGCCAGGTGCCCGTGCGTATCGTTGATCTTCTTGAACCCGTTCAGGTCGAGCATCATAATTGAAAACGGCCGTCCCCGGGAGAGGCGATATTCAATGCTAGCTTCGACTTTGGCCCGGTTGTCGAGGCCGGTGAGTGCGTCGAGGCCCGCGAGGCGCTCGGCGTCGTCCAGGCGCGCCTGGTAAACTCCCACGTCCTGGCGAAGCTTCGCCACGGCCTTCTGGCTCTCCTCGGCCATGGCCGTCGCACAGGACTTCAGGTCGATGGCGCTTTTCATCAGCGAATCGCGGATCTGGGCCAGGTCGCGGAGATCGGCGATGGCCGTCAGACGCCCGGTAAAGTCCTGAAACTGCTTGACGTAGCGCTGATCCCGCTCACCCGCCACTTCGGCAGCCCCAGCCAGGGTGACCATCAGCTCCTTGATTTGCGTGACCCTCTGTTTGGAGTAATCGGCGGCGCTGGACCCCCATTGATCGAGCTCCGCCGTCACCCTTTGTTCGGTTTCCCGTAGCAGGCGGGGCGTGGCGTCGGCCTCCAGGGCCTGCTGCATGTTCAGCAGGCTCTGCCGCAGCCCGCCACCCACCGCCGGGCAAGCGAGGACACTACTATTCCCCATGGCTTCGAGCGCCTGGCGGTAGGATGCCAGCGCGGCCTTCAGCAATTCCTCCTGATCGGACTCGATGTACTTCTTGAGGGAGATCACCGCTTTAACATATCGACCGGAATAGGCCAATTATCTACGGTCTTATCGCGGTAATTGGAACCTGGCCCCATGGCCGCGGAAATCGCGAACGTGTCTGCCTGTGGGACACTGGCAGTAAGCCCGCATGCGCCAGGCCCGCGCCGCTTTTCGCTATCCCAACTACCGCTACTATATGGCCGCCCGGTTTCTGACGCCGCTCTCGTCGGAGATGCAGGCGGTGGCGGTGGCCTGGCAGGTGTACGGGCTGACGCATCGCCCGCTGGATCTCGGGCTGGTGGGGCTGGCGCAGTTTCTGCCGGGCATCTTCCTGTTCCTGGTGGCGGGGCATACGGCAGACCGCATCCCGCGGCTGCGCATATTGCAGACCTGCCTGGCAGCGTTTTCCCTGTGCTCCGTGCTGCTGCTGGCGCTTACGGTGCACGGCCTGGCTTCGGTCTATCCGATTTATGCGGTGCTCCTGCTGAACGGCGCCGTACGGGCGTTCAACCACCCGGCGGGCCAGGCGTTCCTGCCGCTGCTGGTGCCCGAGGAGGATTTTCCCAACGCGGTGGCTTGGAGCGCTTCCATTTTCCAGGCGGCCACCATTGCCGGGCCGATGGCGGGCGGAGTGCTGTATGGATTGAGCGGGAGTCCGATTCCGGTTTACGCGTCCGCCGCCATCGCGTATCTCACGGGATTGGGGCTGGTGTCGGCCATCCGGGTGCGGGCCGTGGAACGTCCGCGCGCAGCCTCTTTGGGCATGGTGCTGGAAGGGCTGCGTTACATCTGGCGCAACCAACTGATCCTGGGCGCGATCTCGCTGGACCTGTTCGCCGTGCTGCTGGGCGGCGCGGTGGCGCTGTTGCCGGTGTACGCGCGGGAAATCCTGAAAGTAGGCGCGCCGGGACTGGGGATTCTGCGCAGCGCGCCCGGCGTGGGCGCGGTGGCGATGGCCATCGTAGTGGCCCACAGGCCCTTGACGCGGCGCGCGGGAGTCACCATGCTGTGGTGCGTTTTCGGCTTCGGGCTCTTCACGGTGGTGTTTGGACTTTCGCGCAACCTGGCGCTATCGCTGGCGGCGCTGGCGCTGGCCGGGGCGTGCGACATGGTGAGCGTCATCGTGCGCCAGACTGTGGTTCAGCTCGCCACGCCGGACGAAATGCGCGGCCGGGTGAGCGCGGTAAACATGGTGTTCGTGGGCGCCTCGAACGAGGTGGGCCAGTTCGAATCGGGGATCACCGCGCAATGGTTCGGGACGGCCCCGGCGGTAGTGCTCGGCGGGTTGGGAACCATCGCCGTGGTGGGCCTCTGGGCGCGGCTGTTCCCCGCCTTGCGAACGGTGAAGGACCTGAGCGGGGTGACGTGCTAGCCCTGACGGAAGGAGGACTCCTACGATCACGCTCCACAACAGCATGGACCGTCCGCCGCGGCAGGGCCCGCTAACTTTAGAGAGTATATACAATGGGAGCAATCCACAGCACAGTAATCGTATGGAACCCTCAACGATCTATCTGAGTGCCAGCGCTGTCAGCGTCCCGATTGTGGTGAAAGTCCTGCGGTCTATCTGCCGCGTTCTTTTTCGAGAGCAGCCTTCCAGCAAATCATGGCGCGGTGAAAGACTCGAAGCGCTGCGGAACGCCGGTTGCGAGGCCAAAGATTTGTTCTTCGCGGAGTAATGTTTTCGCGTCCGTTTCTATGCCTGCGGCCACTGCTGTCCGATCCGTTCAAACACAGCGGCTGTCAGGGCAAGGTAGAAATGTCCTGCGTGAGTGAATCCGCTGGCTTCTCCCAGGCTGGCGGGCTGGCAGCCTGCGGAAACAACTGCTGCCATGTTTGAGTTCCGGCGGGTGCCAACTGCGCCGTCGTGGAAGAGCGTCTTGAGCGCAGCGGACAGCAGCCGGATCGCCGCTAAACGGTGGTCGTTACAGAAGAAGCCGGAGGCCTGGTAACCGCGTCATACCGAGCCCTTCGGACCCGATTCCGCGCTGCGCACTTTGGCCTTCACGAAATCCATCTCGGTCTGCTTGGGGATGCCGGGCTCGAAGCAGCGGCGGCAGCGGGCTTCGTAGATGTCGGAGGCGCCCACCACAATCAACTCTTCGGAACCGCGCAGCCGCTGCGTGTGCTTGGCCGGGTTGCCGCAGCGCACGCAAATGGCGAGCGTCTTGGTGATGGACTCAGAAAGCGCCAGCAGGTCGGGGATAGGCGGGAAGGGTCTGCCCAGGTAGTCGGTGTCGAGGCCGGCGACGATCACCTGCTTGCCGCTGTCGGCCAGGCGCTGCGCCACGTCCACCAGTTGCGGCCCCATGAAATTGGCTTCGTCGATGCCCACCACTTCGGAGCGCCAGTCGATGCGCTCGGTGATCTCGCCGGCGTTGGCGACCACCTGCGAGTGCATGCGCAGGTCGCCGTGCGAAACGATCTCGTCATCCGAATAGCGGGTGTCGATCGACGGTTTGAACACCTCGACCCGCTTGCGCGCGATCATGGCCCTGCGCAGGCGTCTGATCAGCTCTTCGCTTTTGCCGGAGAACATGGGCCCGCAGATCACTTCGATCCATCCGACGTTGCCGGTGATGATGTCCATACGAACCGTTCAGCATGGCACAAACGGGGGTGCGAGGCAAGAATCGCTCCCTGACGGTCGCGGCTCCGATCAGAGCCGCGAACGTTAGAGAGCGGTTGTATTGCGCCACGCCACCGGCTCGACCGGCCCGAGCAGGAACAGGTACACGGTAGAGCCAATCAGCGCCACGCCGGCGGAAACGGCGAAGGCCCAAAAGAACTCCCCCGTCTTGTCCACCACGAACCCGGTGATGGCGGGCGCCGCAACCCCGGCCAGGTTCCCCACGAAGTTCTGCAGACCGGACCATCTGCCCGCGGCGCGGGGCCCGGCGATGGTCTGCGTGATGGCCCAGTGGCTGGATGCGAATACGCCGTACGACATGCAACCAAGCATCAGGAAGACCATGGATGCCACGGGACTGGACACCCATGCGACCGCCAGAATAATCGTGGCTCCGCCCAACCCCGCTCCGAGGCAGGTCTTGCGGACGCGCGTGGGGGTGACGCCGGCCACGATCAAGCGGGCGGACAGCCATCCGGTGATGGTGGTTGTGGACGCGGTCACAAAGTATGCGGCCGCGCCAATAGCGCCCATCCGACTCATGGAAAAGTGCCGTTCCCGAACCAGATAAAAGGGCATCCAGGTGAGCAGGAAGTACCAGAAATAGTTCCCACAGAAGAGCCCAAAGAAGGTAGCCCATGCCGAACGCTGGCGCAGGATATCCGGAATACTGGGAATTCCGCCGGGATGGCCGGCGGCGAGGCCCGGCCCGCGCGGCATCCATTTCAGCCAGCCCGGCAGCCAGAGCAGGCTGCCCAGCCCCAGGGCGATGAAGAACGGCCGCCAGCCGAAGCGCGCCATCAAGATGCTGCCCACCAGCGTGCCCAGCGCCGGGCCGACTTTCGTGCCGGCGTCGATCAACGCATTCGCGAATCCGCGCTGATGTTCGAGGAAATGCGCGGCCAGGATCTTCGAATAACACGGGTAAGCCACCGACTCACCGATACCCAGCAGCAGCCGCAGGAACAGCAGCGTCGCGAATCCGTGGACCAGGCCGGTGGTGGCCGTCGCCACCGACCAGAGGAAGAATCCCACGGCGAGAACCCAGTTCACGTCAAAGCGATCCACCAGCCAGCCGGCGAGGATCTGGCAGGCGGCGTAGGTCCAGAAGAAAGAGGAAAGCAGGATTCCCAGTTGCGACGCCGAAATCCCCAACTCATCTTTGAGCAGCGGCGCCGCAATCGAGAGATTCCCGCGGTCGATGTAATTGATGGAGACGGAGAGAACCAGCAGGATTACCACGCCCCGTAAGGCGCCCGAAACTTTGGGTTGAAGTGGAGTCGAGGGGGCAGTCACCGGTGCTCTTTCAGTTGGTGCGGTAGTTGGTGAACTGCATGTCGATGCCGAAATCGGTTTCCCGGAGCAGCTTGATGACTTGCTGGAGGGTGTCGCGGTCGCGGCCGGCGACGCGCACGAAATCGCCCTGGATGGAGGCCTGCACCCGGAGCTTGCTGTCCTTGATCTTTTTCACGATCTCGCGGGATTTTTCCGTGGGGATACCCTGCTGCAGCGAGATTTCCTGGCGCACGGTGGAGCCGGCGGCGGGAATGACCTCTCCGTAAGTCAATCCCTTGAGCGGCACCTTGCGCCGGACCAGCTTGGATTCGAGGAGGTCCACCACGGCCTTGAGCTTGAATTCGTCCTGGCTGGACAAGACGATCTTGTTTTCCTTCTCCTGGAGCTCGATGTTGGACTTCGAGTCTTTGAGGTCGTAGCGCTGATGAATTTCCTTCAGCGCCTGCTGGATGGCATTGACGACTTCCGGAATTTCGATTTTGGAGACTACGTCGAAGCTGTTGTCGGGCATATTATTGGGGGCCGGGCGGGGTACCCGCCGCTTTTGCGGGTCGGGGCCAGGGGCCGGGGGTGGAGTCTTCCGGTTCTAGGTTGTCAATGTCCAGGCCGAGGATGGAGCCGGTGCGGACGCGCAGCGGCGTCACGCGGCGCACCATCTCACGCGGCGCGTGCGGGGGCGGAGGAAGCGCGGGCGGAGGAGTCTGGGGAAGTTCGGGCTGTGGGGGCGCGGGTGCGAGTTGCGCCTCGGGCTTGCCGGCGCTCAGTACCGCGAGCACGCGGCGCGCGATTTCGTCGACCATTGTGCCCATGGTAGCGTCCAGCGCCACGGTTACGGCCGCGCGCACCTGTTCGCCATCCACCACGGCCACGAACGGGGCGGCCGGCGGCTTCGCCTCTTTCCCCTGGCCCCCGACCCCTGGCCCCTGGCCCCCGGCCGTTGGCCCCTGGCGAGCCGCGGTGGCCGCTTCCGCCAGCGGTTTCACGGCCGCCAGCAAGGCGCTGGCCTCGAACGGTTTGTGGAGCGCGCCATCGGCCTGGACAAGCTGCGCCCGGGCCTCATCGATCGGCTCCTGCGCTCCCGATGTGAGGATGACTCGCACATGGCGGTGGCGCGGGCTCATCTTGAGGTACTGGCAGATATCATAGCCGCTGCGGCCGGGCATCACGGCATCGGCCACCACCACGTCGGGATCGGCGTCTTCCAGGCGGATCAGCGCGGAATCGGCGTTGCTGACGGTGACCACCTCGTAACCCTCATCCCTGAGGATGCGCTCACCCATGCGCTGGGCATGCGGGCTGTCGTCCACCAGCAGAATGCGGCTCATTTTTGCGCCGGGGCCGGCGTTGCGGAACCCTTGGAAGCGGGCTTGAGATTATTGATGGTTTTCTGCGGAAGACCCGTCCGGATCAGATCCTGGATGGACAAGAAGGGCCGCATGGCGACGATCCTCTGCGCCTGAACCTTTCCCACACCCGGCAGCTTCTGCAGTTCCGCCAGGGACGCGCTGTTGATATCCACGCCGGTGCGCGTCACGGTGGATTGCTGGACCGGCGCCGGCGGCGGGGGAGCGGGGGTGCCCCCTGGGCCCGCCTGGGTGGCGGTCACGGTGTTGGCGGTATCACCCGCGGCGCCGCCCGGCGCAGGCAGGGTGGCGCGCGCGTCGGGATTCCTGTCGATGGCAGAACTGTCGGCCACAGTGGAGACGGAGACCTCCGAACTCACGCCCTGGGTGCCCCCGGCAGGCTGGGGAACGCTGACCGGGACGGTGGGCCGCAGCCCGGTCATCTGCGGGCTTCCTGACTTGGCCGCCAGGTTCATGTTGGGGCTGGTGCGGAAAGCCCCAAAAAAGTGGCTCACTAGGCTGGTCTTGGTACGGTTCTCGATCTCATACTTCATGTGGGCTAAAGCCACGGGGTCGGCTTCCGGCACGGGCCGGTTCATTTCCTTCAGCCTGGCCCGGGCGGCATCGGCGTGCACGCTCAGCGGATAGTCCTTGACGATCCTGGTGTAAGCCGCAACCTGCTGGTTCTCGAAGCGGTCGCCCATATGCTGGTAGGAATCGGCGAGCTGCCACAGCGCTTCGTCGGTCTGACTGTAGAGCGGGAACTGGTCGGCCAGGCCCTGGAACCGGTTGGCAGCCGCGGGAAAGCTGCCCTTGGTGTGATAGAAGGTGGCGGTTCTGAACTCGGCGTCGGCCAGCACTTCCTGGATGCCGCGCAACTTCTGTTGCGCCTCGGGGGCGAATTTGCTGTTGGGGAACTGCACCAGCAACTGGCGGCATTCGTCCTCGGCGCGCAAGGCATGCATGGGGTCGCGGTCGGATTTCTCCATCTGCTTGTAGTGGATGTCGCAGACCTTCTCCTGGGCCTCGGCGGCTTCTTCCATGGCGGGGTAGAACAGGATGAAGTCCTTGTACTCGGCTTCGGCCTGGGCGAGGCCGTGAGCGCCGCCCTCGCGAAACCAGCTATCGGCAATGGCGAGCTTGGCCTTGGCCAGGTACTCGCTGGTGTCGTAGGTGTTGATGAGGGTTTGCAGCGTGAACCGCGCGACTTCGAAGCGGCTGTGCTCGACATCGGCGATGGCCTTGTCGAACAGGACCTTGTCGGGCTGCTGGGTGTCCTTGGTGATGGGGTTGTCGTACTTGTGACGTTTCAGGCCGCAGGAACTCAGCAGAACCGCCAGCGCGGCGAGCAACGCGGCATAACGAATGGCGTTTTGAACCATATTTCAATCCAGCGGGCCGGACATGTCCGGCCCCTACACGTTCACCCCGGTGGCGGTGGCGGCAATTTCGCGCATCTCCCGCACGGTAGCCTCGGGGTCGGGACTGTGAAAGATCGCCGACCCTGTGACAATCCACTCACAGCCGGAGCGTACCACATCGGCTAGGTTCCCCCGGTCGATGCCGCCATCGATTTCGATGGGCAACTCTAAGTTCTTCTCACGCCGCATCCGGTCGAGCTTGCGCGCCTTATCGAGCACGTAGCGGATGAGCTTCTGCCCGCCGAAACCGGGGTTCACGCTCATCAAGAGCACGTAATCCGCCATCTCGAGAACGTCTTCGAGCACCGAGACCGGCGTCGCGGGGTTGAGCACCACGCCCGCCAGGGCGTCAGCGTTACGGATCAGCGCCAGAGTGCCATCCAGGTTGGGGCAAGCTTCGTAATGCACCGAGACGGAATCGGCGCCCGCCGCGACGAACGCGGCGACATAGCGTTCGGGGCTTTCGATCATGAGGTGGACGTCCAAGTGCAAGCGCGTGATTTTGCGAACGGATTCGACCACCGGCGGCCCGATGGTGAGATTGGGCACGAAGTGGCCGTCCATGACGTCCAGGTGCAGGATGGTGGCGCCGGCGCGCTCGACCCGAGCGATCTCATCGGCCAGACGGGCAAAGTCCGCCGCCAGAATTGACGGAATAATTTCAATCATCTGCGGGCTGGTCTGATTTTATCACAGCGGCATAGAATCCGTCCCCCGCGTCGCGGCCGGGGATGCGGCGCATGGTCTCGATGATGAGTTCCCGGGGAACGCCGGCGACCACCGCTTCATTCTCTTCCGGTTCCAGCGAACAGGTGGAATAGACCAGCAGGCCGCCAGGCGCGAGGACGGCGCGCGCGTTGGCCAGCAACGCGGCCTGGCGGCGATGGAGGTCTTCGAGATCGGCGAAGGCGAGCCGCCACTTGATTTCGGGGTTGCGCCCGAGGGTGCCGGTGCCGGAGCAAGGGACGTCGAGGAGGATGCGGTCGAATGGGCGCGCGAAGGGAAGCGGCTGGGCGGCGTCGAGGACCACCAGGTTGGGGGTGAGGCGCTGCATGGGCGCGAGGCGGCGATGATGGAGATCGCAGGCCACGGCGCGGACGCCCGATTCGAGCGCTTGCGCGGTCTTGTTGCCGGGCGCGGCGCACAGATCCAGGAACCGCTGGCCGGGGGCGAGGCGGAGCAGCGGGACGATGGATTGGGAGCCGATGTCCTGGATGCGGCCGCCGCGCATGTACTTTTCCGGCTCCTGGAGCGCGGCGCGGGCGATACCGGCAGCGGTATCGGCCCCGTAGTGGCGTTCCCAGCGAGCCAGCATCCACGCAGGGCAAGAGAGTTCCACGTCGCGGCTGGGCCACTCCACGGGAGTTCGATCCACCTTCCGCAGCACGGCATTGACGAAGCCCGCGGCGGAGCGCTTGCGCGCCCGCTTGACGAGTTCCACGCTGCCGGCCACGGCGGCGTGCGGCGGGATGCGCTCCAGATAACGAAGCTGGTAGATGCCCATGCGCAGCGCGATGCTCACCTCGGGGTCGAGCTTTTGCCGGCCGCCGGAGTAGTGCCCGATAAGGCAGTCGAGCTGCGCGCGGTATCGCAGCACGCCGAAGACGATGGCGGAGGCCAGGCCGGCATCGCGCGAATCGAGAGCCGCGGTGCGCGCCAGAAGCAAATCGGAGGCATAGCCGCCGGCTTCCACCTGGCGGAGGATGTCGAAGGCGGCGATGCGGGCGGAGGAAGGCAAGCCTTATTATGAGATACTACAGCCCCGGCGATCTGTTGTGGGGCAGGTTGGCCGTAAGGCAACCTGCGGGCCGAGTGGCACTCGGCCCGCGCGGCGGTTACCAACCGTCCGCGCCGGATGCCATCCGGCCCCACACTATAATCGAAGCAGTGGATCTGGAAAAAACACTGCTGCGCAAGGTCGGCGAGGCCATACACCGCTTCAAAATGATTCGCGACGGCGACCGGGTGGCGGTGGCGCTCTCCGGGGGGAAGGATTCGGCCACCCTGCTGGAGGCGCTGCGGCTGCTCGAGAAACGCGCGCCGATCGATTTCTCGGTGTGCGCCTTCACCGTGGAACAGGGCAAGTTTCTGCGGCCCACCGAACCGCTGGGCGAGTACCTGAAACAGCGCGGCGTGGCGTGGACCTACTACCGCGACGCTCCTTCGCTGCGACTGCTCGACGACCAGCCGGAGCACGGCTGCGACCTGTGCAGCCGGTACCGGCGGCGCGCAGTGTACGAGGTGGCCCATGGGTTGAAAGCCAACGTGATCGCATTCGGCCACACCGCCGACGATTTCTGCGAGGCGCTGCTGCGCAACATGCTGTTCACGGGCAGGCTGAGCGCGCTGCCGCCGGTCACCAACTCGCGCGACCGGGAATACCGGCTCATCCGCCCGCTGGTGTTCGTGACGGAAGACATCACGCGCGCCTATGCCCAGGCGCTCGGTGTTCCGGTGGTGCCGTGCGGGTGCTCGCAAAAGACCGGGACGGTGCGGCGCGCGCTGCGCGACATGTTGGCGGAGATCGAGCGCGAATATCCGCATCTCAAGGAAAACATCCTTTCCGCCATGGGCAACGTGGACGTGGGGCGCCTGCTCGATCCGCGGCTGCTGCGCCTGGAAGGCCAGCCGCGGCGGGAATTGTTCCCCATCGTCACGGAACTGTAACCGAGCCAAAGGGGCGTCCCGGATTGACCCGCACCTTCCATACCGATTAAGATGGGGTTCTCTCTTTCCAAGCCCGATTTATGCGACTACTGCCACGCGAGGAGCACTTCTACCAACTCTTTCTGAGGCAGGTGGAAATCATCTCGGAGGCATCCAGGCTGCTCAACGACGGAGTCCGCGGCGGGAATTCGCGCCTGGCCGGCTGCGCCACGGAAATCCTCTCCCTGGAGCACCGGGGCGACGAAATCATCCACGAGATCTTCACGCGCCTCAACCAGACCTTCATCACGCCCATCGATCCCGAGGACATCCACAATATTTCTTCCGCGCTCGACAACGTGCTGGATGGGATTGAGGACACCGTGCACCGGCTGGTGTCGTATCATATCGACCCGATTCCGGCCACCATGGCGACGCTGGCGGAAATTGTCGCCAGTTGCGCCCGGACGTTGAAGAGCGCCTTCGAGGCCCTGGAACGGAACGGGACGATCATGGCGCATTGCATCGAGATCAACCGCCTGGAGAACGAAGCCGACCTCATCGGGCGGAGCGCGGTGGCGGACCTGTTCGACAAGGAGAGGGACCCCATCACGCTGATCAAACTCAAAGAGGTGTACGAGTTCTTCGAGGACACCATCGATAGCTGTGAAGACGTGGCCGATGTTCTGCAGAACGTAGTGGTCAAGAACAGCTAGGTATGTCCACCTTCACACTCGCCGCCCTGATCATCGGGATCGCGCTGGTGTTCGATTACATCAACGGTTTTCATGACGCGGCGAATTCCATTGCGACGATTGTGGCCACGCGCGTCCTGACGCCCTTTCAAGCGGTGTTGTGGGCGGCGTTTTTCAATTTCGCCGCGGCCTTCATTTTCGGCACGGCCGTGGCCAGGACGGTAGGCCAGGGATTCGTGGACCTGAACCTGGTGACGCCCTACGTCATCATGGGTGGCCTGGCGGGGGCCATCGCCTGGGACCTGATCACGTGGTGGCTGGGGCTGCCCACCAGCTCGTCTCACGCCCTGATCGGCGGGTACGCCGGCGCGGCCATCGCGAAGGTGGGGATGGTGCGGGGATTCTCGCACAGCCTGGACGCGCTGAACGTCAGCAAGGGAGGCGAATGGCCACTCACGCTGGCGTTCATCGTGGTGGCGCCGATGATCGGGCTGGTTTCGGCGTACCTGTTGATGGTGGTGGTCTACTGGCTCTTTCGGGGATCCAGCCCGCGGAAGATGGATAAGTATTTCCGCAAGTTCCAATTGATTTCGGCGGCGGCGTTCAGCCTCTCGCACGGCTCCAACGACGCGCAGAAGACCGCCGGGCTGATCACGGGTGTGCTGTTTACCTCGCATTATGTGCATGTGTTCGAGATCCCCGCCTGGGTGCTATTGCTGGCCTATTCTGCCATAGCGCTGGGGACGCTGAGCGGCGGGTGGCGCATCGTCCACACCATGGGCGGAAGGCTGACGCGGCTCAAGCCCCGCAGCGGGTTCTGCGCGGAGACGGGCGCGGCGATAGCGGTGCTGTTCGCCACGCACCTGGGGCTGCCGGTTTCCACCACCCACGCCATTGCCGGCGCCATCGCGGGGGTGGGCAGCATTCAGCGCCTGAAGGCGGTGCGGTGGGGCATCGCGAGAAACATCGTGTGGGCATGGGTGCTGACGATTCCGGCGGCGGCGGTGATTGCGTACCTGTCGTTCTGGGTGCTGCACGCAACCATGGGGGCGTAGCAAAAAAACCGGAAAACGTTCCGTCTGTCACCGGGTTTTTTTAGACTTCTAGGATGACCGGCATGATCAGCGGGCGGCGGGACGTTTCCTTCATGATGTAGCGTTTCAGGTCGGCGCGGATCTTCTCCTTCATGACGCCCCAATCGGTCTTCTCTTCACGGTTGGAGCCTTCCAGCGTTTTGGCCACAATCTGACGCGCGTTCTCCATGAACTCCGAGCCGTCTCCCGCCAGGGCGAAGCCGCGGCTGACGATTTCCGGCGCGTTTTCCATGCGGCCGGTCTGGCGGTTGATGGCGATGATGGGCAGCACGATGCCATCTTCGGAAAGGTGGCGGCGGTCGCGAATGACCACCTCCTCGACCACGTCGTCCACCGAGCCGGAATCGATGCAAACACGGCCCGCGGGGACACGGTTGCCCTTGCGCGCGCCGTGGTGATCGATTTCCAGAACATCGCCCGATTCCATGATGAAAATCTCTTCCAGACCGGCAAAGCGCAGGTGCTCGGCCAGACGCGCGTGCTTGGAAAGCTGGCGAAAGTCGCCGTGGATGGGCATGAAGTAGCGCGGACGCACCAGGTTCAGGACCAGCTTCTGCTCTTCCACGCTGGCATGGCCGGAGACGTGCAGCGGCGGATTCATGCTGCCGTACAGGACGTCGGCGCCGCGGCGCGCCATGTGGTCGATCATGCGGAAGATGGCCTTTTCGTTGCCGGGGATGATGCGGGCGCTGAGGACTACGGTGTCGCCCGGTTCCACCGAGACGTGCTTATGGTTATCGACGGCCACGCGCGCCAGCGCCGACATGGGTTCGCCCTGGGTGCCGGAGATGAGGATGGCCACTTTGTCGGGCGGCAGGTTCATGGCATCCTGGGGGCGAAGCAGGATGCCGTCGGGAATATCCAGCAGGCCGAGCGAGTGGGCGATCTCGGTGACCGCCACCATGCTCCGGCCGATGACCGCCACGCGGCGGCTGAATTCCTGCGCCAGATCGAGGACCAGCTGGATGCGGTGGATGGAGGAGCTGAAGCAGGAGACGATGACCCGGCGCTCGGCGTGGTTGAAGATCTCTTCCATGCGCGGGCGGACGGCGCGCTCACTCTCGGTGTAGCCGGGGCGGTCGGCGTTGGTGGAATCGGAGAGCAGCAGGAGGACGCCGCGCTTGCCGTAGTCGGCGAGGGTGTGGAGATCGAACAGCTCGTTATCGGTGGGAGTAGGGTCAACCTTGAAATCGCCGGTGTGAATGACCACTCCGAGAGGCGTGGTGATGGCCAGGGCCACGCTGCTCACGATGGAGTGCGTCACGCAGATGAACTCGATCTTGAAGGGGCCGATATCGAGGATCTGCTTGGGCTTGATGTGGATGAAGCGGGGCTCCTCTTCGAGGTCGTACTCTTCCAGGCGGCGGTCAACCAGGGCCAGAGTGAAATCGGTGCCGTAGACGGGGACTCCGATTTCGGAAAGGAAATAGGGGACGGCGCCGATGTGGTCCTCATGGCCGTGGGTGAGGATGAGGGCGCGGACAAACTGCTGGTTTTCCTTGAGAAAACTCAGGTCGGGCATGACCAGGTCAACGCCCAGCAACTCGGCCTCGGGGAACATCATTCCGGAATCGAGGACGATGATGTCGTCGGCGTAGCGGATGGCGGTCATGTTCATGCCAAACTCGCCGCATCCACCCAGCGGGATTATCTGCAACTTCAGATCAGTCATGGTGATTCACTGCCCATCATAGGCTATTGCGGGCGATGCCGGCTGGCCGACACCCGCCAGAGGAGGGCGAAAACGCTCCTCCAGGGCGCTGGCAGTACCCCAATTTTGGAGACAAGTCCAATGTTTTCTATAAAATAGAAATGCCCACCCCGAAGGGTGAGCATTCTTTCCCCTGTTCTACCAGGGTGATGTTCGATGGGAGAATCAGCTTCGACGGAATCGCAACCGTCAAAACCTTGTAGTTGGATCGTATTTCCCAATGGCTCGCAAGTCAAGCAGAAATCCGACTCAAAATTTTCGGCCGTAACCTCCTCGTACGGGGTAACTTGCGGGAACGTTCGTTTTTCGACAGTGGAGCGGAGGGGCGGAAAAGCCTGCTTTTCAGCCTGAGGATTTCGCTCTAAGGCAAACAAAAGCGGGGTGTTATGTAGCGGGGTTAGTGCCGATCGAGATGCAGGGTGATCATAGCCTCGGGTTCCTCCCCCTTCCGGAAGTAGCGAAGGAATGCCCGGAAGCCGCCCACCGCGAGACCGGACACGGCGCAGAACGCCAGCAGTAAGCCAGTGAGAACAAAGGCGGTTACTACCAGATTGCCGATGTTATCCCGGAGCGTGGGAACATGCTGGTCGAGGGTCACTTCGGCCCGATAACGCACCCGAGCGAGCAGGCGCTCGGCGGCGTCGGCGTCGGGCGGAGAGAGGATGACGGCTACCAGAGGGCCGCTGCGCTTGACGTCGGCGCCGGGGAGTTTCTCAAAACTGGCAGCCTGCTGCATGGCGATCTGGGGCGTGGGGTAGCTGAAGATGGTCAGCGCCATTTCCCCTTTAGGGCCGTGAAAAACGCCCAACTGCGCCTCGGCCCCGAGGTGGAAGGCCGCCGCCGAGGGCGGGATGCCGGGATTGAACTTGCCGAGGCTGGCGGGGCCGGTGATATAGCGCTCGCTGCCAGGGACCAAATCCCGCGAGGGAAGGTAGCCAGGGAGCGTGGGAAGGGCAGTGGTGTCGACGTTGCGGAGCGATTCGATAATGGGGTCCAGTTCGGGAGTGGTGGGCTTGTAACCGGCGAACGAGAGGAGGTAATTGCCGTGGACCAGCACCAGGCTGTCGGCGGTTTCGGCGGCCAGGGCAGCCAGTTTCGAGGGTTCGGACTTGCCGGGCCGCTGCCAGTCGTAAGCGGCCAGCGCGCCGGTGGAATCCTGGAGACGCCAGGCGGTGGCCGTGAATCTGGCGGAGCCGTTCTGGTAAGTGGCGGCCTCGGATTCCTGGAGGCCGTACTCCTCCCAGAGGGGACCGTCGGTGAGGACGGGCTCCGAGGTGGCGGTACGGTGCCAGTCGCCGATAATGTCGGGCCAGATGGCCGCCTGGGAGAGCGCGGGAAGGAGGAGGGCGAGAAGAAATCTGGTCATGGGTTGTTCAGGCACCGTGGCATTTCTTATATTTCTTGCCGCTGCCGCAGGGGCAGAGTTCGTTGCGGCCCACCTTCTGGCCGGCCACCACTTGTTTGGGGCCGGTGGAACCGTCACCGCCCACGAACTGCAATTCCGCCAGCTCCTTTTCCTTCTTGCGCTGGATGTTGCGCGTGAAGTCCTCCATGGAGTTCTTGGCGGCCTGGCGTTGCTGTTCGCTGGGGTCCGGGCGCGGCGCCTCTTCCTCCTCTTCTTCTTCGTCCGTGGGGAACGGCAGGACCGGGCCGGAACCGGTGCTCACCTGAAGGAAGAAGAGGTAGCGGACGGACTCGTCCTCAATGCGGTCCATCATGGCGGTGAACAGCTCGAAGGACTCCTTCTTGTATTCCACCAGCGGGTCCTTCTGGCCATACGCGCGTTGGCCGATGCCCTGCTTTAATTCGTCCATCGACAGCAGGTGGTCCTTCCACTGGCTGTCGATGACTTGCAGCATGACGATGCGTTCGGTCTGGCGCATGACGTCGGGGCCGACCAGCTCTTCTTTCTCCTGATACTTATGCTGGAGGCGCTCACAGATGAAGTCCGACATCTCCTCGCGGCTGAGATCGGCAACCTCGGAGGTCTCCACCTTGTAGCCAAACTGGCTGAGGATGTCGGTGCGAAGGGTGCCGAGGTCCCAGGTATCGGGGTGCTTTTCGTTGGGGCAGTGCCGGTCGACGAATTGATCGACAATGCCCCGCACCATTTCCATGACCCGCTCTTTCTGATCGATGCCTTCCAGCAACTGGCGGCGCATGCCGTAGACGGCCTGGCGCTGCTTGTTCATCACGTCGTCGTATTCGAGGAGGTGTTTGCGGGCCTCGAAATTCTGCATTTCGACGGCTTCCTGGGCTTTGGCGATGCGCTTGGTGATGAGCTTGCTCTCGATGGGCACATCCTCTTCCATGCCCAGGCGCAGCATGAGGTTCTGCATGCGCTCGCCGCCGAAGATGCGGAGCAGATCGTCCTGCAGGGAGAGGAAGAAACGCGAGCTGCCTGGGTCGCCCTGGCGGCCGGACCGGCCGCGGAGCTGATTATCGATGCGCCGGGATTCGTGGCGCTCGGTGGCCACGATGTGGAGACCGCCCATGTCGGTGACTTCGTCGTGTTCCTGGTCGGTCTGGGCCTTGAAGCGGGCGAAGATTTCGTCCCATTTGTCACGGCGCACCCGGTAGAACTGGTCGTGGTGGGTGAAGAAGTAGAAATGCTCGTCGGCGACGTACTGGGCCTCGTCTTCGGAGAGGCGCTCGGCCACCTTGTCCTTGAGACAGGCGTCCTTGGTCATGAACTCGGGGTTTCCGCCGAGCAGAATGTCGGTGCCGCGGCCGGCCATGTTGGTGGAGACGGTGACGGCGTTCTTGCGGCCGGCCTGCGCCACGATGGACGCTTCGCGCTCGTGATTCTTGGCGTTCAGGACCTCGTGCTTGACGCCCATGCGCTTGAGGATGGCGGAGAGCCTTTCGGACTTCTCGACCGAGATGGTGCCCACCAGCACGGGCTGGCCCCGCTTATTTAATTCCATGATCTCCTTGGCGGCGTTGCGAAACTTCTCCACCTCGGTGCGGTAGACCATGTCCTGATTCTCCTTACGGATCAACGGACGGTTGGTGGGAATGACGGTAACGTCGAGGTTGTAGATCTTCTGGAACTCGGCCGCTTCGGTTTCCGCCGTGCCGGTCATGCCGGCGAGCTTTTTGTACATGCGGAAGTAATTCTGGAAGGTGATGGTGGCGAGGGTCTGGTTCTCGCGCTGGATCTTGACGTTTTCCTTGGCTTCCACGGCCTGGTGGAGACCGTCGGACCAGCGGCGGCCGGGCATCAGGCGGCCGGTGAACTCGTTGACGATGATCACTTCGGGGCCTTCGTCGCCGTCCTTCACCACGTAATCGCGGTCGCGCTGGTAAAGCACGTGCGCGCGCAGGGCCTGCTGCACGTGGTGGTTGTACTCGATGTTGGCGGGGTCGTAGAGATTGCCAACGCCCAGCAGCTTTTCGACTTTGAACACACCCTCCTCGGTGAGGGCCGCGGCCTTGTGTTTTTCGTCGATGGTGTAGTCCCCGGTGGTGTACTTTTCGCCCGGTTCCCGGCCCTCGATGACTTCGCCGCGCACCAGCTTGGGGATGATGCGGTTGATCCGGTAGTACTTGTCGGTGGATTCCTCGCTAGGGCCGGAAATGATGAGCGGGGTGCGGGCCTCGTCGATGAGGATGGAATCGACTTCGTCGACGATGGCGTAATTGAACGGGCGCTGGACGCAATCGTCGATGCGGAACTTCATGTTGTCGCGAAGGTAGTCGAAGCCGAATTCGTTGTTGGTGCCGTAAGTGATGTCGGCGGCGTAGGCGTCCTTGCGCTCCTGGTCGTCGAGGTCATGGACGATGACGCCGACCTTCATGCCGAGGGCCTTGTAGATGCGGCCCATCCATTCGGAGTCGCGTTTGGCCAGGTAATCGTTGACGGTGACGACGTGAACGCCCTTGCCGCCGAGGGCGTTGAGGTAGCAGGGCAAGGTGGCGACGAGGGTCTTGCCTTCGCCGGTTTTCATTTCGGCGATTTTGCCGTGGTGGAGGACCATGCCGCCGATCAACTGCACGTCGAAATGGCGCATGTTGAGGAAGCGGCGGCCGGCCTCGCGGACCACGGCGAAGGTTTCGATGAGGAGGTCGTCGATGGTGGCGCCCTGGGCGATGCGCTCTTTGAATTCGATGGTCTTGGCGGCGAGATCGATGTCCGACAATTGGCGGAACTGGGGTCGAGATCGTTGATGGCCGCCACCACGGGCAGCATGCCCTTGATCTCGCGCTCGGTCTTGGTGCCGAAAATCTTCGCCAGGATGGCATCGATAATCATGCAAGGTCTCGTTACGGGGGGAAGTCCGTCAATTCCTATTTTACTCTGTCAGAGAAGACGGACGGTGTGAGAAGAGTTTAACCCGGGGCTGTGGGGCAGGCGGTGCTCGCCTGCCCATCAATCACGCTGCGACGGTAACCCGTTCCGCCTCGGCCGCGGGCGGCGGCACAGCTTCGCCGTGCGCGCGCAAGGATGCTACCGCACTGGCTTGTCGGTAGCATCCTGAAACAAGCCGGGTTGACCAGGGAGGTTCAGTCTCGGAATTGCCGCGAGACAGAAATCGGGGCAGCCGCGTTAGGCTTACTTCGGCGGCGCGGACAGCCAGTTTGTGACGCTGATGTTGCCGGAGATGCCGGAGCAACCGATCCAGACGGCGATGGGGAAGCTGGGATTCGTATTGCAGCCCCACCAGTTCGAATCCGCGTAGACGGCACCGCCTCGGCCGAGGTTGGCGACGCCCCATGTGCCGCCGAGGGAATTGCGCTGCACGCGCGCGTCGCCCGGAGCGAACACGGCGACTGAGATAGCCTCGTTCGTGACGACGTTTTGCGAAATAATCGTTCCGGTAATCGGCGAGATGCCGGAGACGATGATGCCGGCCGGACCGGGAGTCGCGGCATCGTCGGTATCGGGACCGTTGCCGCTGATCTGGTTGCCGGCGATGACGTTGTCGTTGAGGTTCTGATTCGGAGTGTGGCCGTGCATGGCGACGCCGGGGAGGTCGTTGCCGGTCAGCACGTTATTGATGATCACGTTCCCGTACGATCCGGCGCCGGGAGCGCTGGCGAAGATGCCGACGCCGGCGCCTTCTCCCTTGAGGCCGTTGCGGGCAGACGTGTTTCCACTGACGATATTGTGAAACACGCCAAGGGGCGTCATGGACCCGGTGATGTCCGCGGGCACGTGGGAGGCGAGGGTGATGCCGCAGTCAAACGGGTTGTCGGTGACGGTGTTGCCGGCGACCAGGTTGTCGTGAGCGGCGCCGGTGTCGTCGCTGATGAGGATGCCGCCCACGTTGTTCTGGATGGTGTTGGCAATGACGTTGGAGTTGTAGGCGCCGAGGAGATGGACGGCTTCTCCGCAATCGAAGGCCTCGCCGGTCTCGAACGCCGGAATGCCGGGGCAGGCCGGACCTGTGGCGGTCATGGTCAGAGCGCTATCGTTGCCGGTCAGAATATTGTTCGCGATGGTGACCCCGGAGGCGTTGGCGACAAGCACGCCCTCGTACTTGGCGTTGCGAATGGTGAGTCCGGAGACCAGCACGTGGGAGAGCTTGGGATTGTCGATGCCGTTGACGTAGATGCCGTTAGGGAGACCGGCGGCATCGATGATCGTCGCGGCGGCGTCGGTTCCGTTCAAGGTCAGAGACTTGCCGATGATTACGGCTTCGGCGTAAGTCCCCGGCGCGATGTTGATGATGTCGCCCGCGGATGCGGCGGCTACGGCGGCGGCGATCGTTTTCTGACAGCCGTTCGTCCCGGCAGCGTTGACGCACAGCGTGGCGGCCGCCGCGGAGGTGGCGCCGAAGGCGAAGAGCGCCATCGTACTAGCGGCGACGTAGAGAAAGAGAGTGCTTTTCGGTGTGATCTTCATTGAATTCCCCTCGTTTGGATTCCAGGTGACAGTGGTCCCTGTGTGCAAGTCAGTATACGATGGAAACGCCGCTTCCGTCAAGAATGCTGAATCCGCCGCGCACGGCGCGCACGGCAGCGCCGGTCGTCTTGCCACCGGCGCTATGGTGTCACCGTCAGAGTTGCCGGGGCGCTGGGCACGCCTCCGGCCGCTACCACCACGGATTGCGGCCCCAGGGGAGCGGCCGGCGGAACGATGAAGTTGATCTGCGTCACACCAATCGACCACGTTGGAATGCCGATGAACAGGAACGGGGTCTGGGCCGGCACACCGCCGACGGTCACGGCGACGGGGAGCCGGGGCGCGGGCAGGCTGGCCACCGGCGTGTTGGCTGGCGGCGGCGTCCCGGTGGCAATGGGCGGCGAGGCGTCCCCGTCTCCGGTGATGTACAGCGTCAGAATGCCTGCGCGCGGTGCGGAGGTGACCACTGCGCCAGTCGAATCGGTGAAAACGTTGAAAATGCCCGGACCCGAAGGCGCCACCTGGAACGAATAAGAAGCGATTTGCCCGTTGTTGTTCACCCCCAGCACGGCGGTTCCGGCGCCCGTTTCGTAGGGGATCTGGATGTTCATCTGCCCGGGCGAAACGTAGAGCAACGGAGCGGGCAGGCCGTTCACGGTAACCGAAACGCCTTCCATAGCCAGCGGGAGGGGAAGGCTGCCCGCCTGTTGAGTTGCAGGCGCGAGCTGCGAGCCCCAGATGGTGGCGAGGGCGCCAGGAGCAATAGCGTTGTTGAACGACGCCGCGTTGGTCACCGCGCCGATACTGGTGGTGGACGAGGCTCCTACCACAAACACAACCGGCACGTTGATGTACTGGGGTATGGCGTTCAATGCCTGAATGACAAGGGTGGCGCTGTAGACGCCGTTGACGAGCCCGCTGCCCGAAGCCTGGAGCTTCAACTGCGCCGCGCCGGATCCGGTGAGCGGGGAAACCTGTAACCAGCTTCCGGTTCGGCCGGAAACGAGGACGGCAGCGGTCCACTGGGCCGCGCCGCCGGTGAAACTCAATGCCGCGGAGGCGGTGGTATTTTGCGATGAGCTCGCCACGGACATGGACACCGCCGGCGGCGACACCGAAGGCACAACCGCGGTGGCGCCGGGTGCTGCAAGCGAAGCCGACAGCGTCGCCGTCACCGGGCTTCCATTGGCGGCCGTGCCGTCGATCTCATAGGCCACCGACTGAAGCGGAGTGCTGCTGCTCCAGCAGACCGAGGCCTGCAACCAGCCGAAGGGAGCAAGCTGCGTGGTCCCGAAATACTGTTGAATCTGGCCGCTGAGGTCACGGCTTCCAGCCAGAAAACGGGTAAGCTCGACGCCGAAGCCGGCCTGCTCCTGCAAATACAACTGCTGCGACCATTGGCAGGATGGATCGGCGCCCTGGTTCCGCTGCACCGTGGACGGCGCGCCGGAGAGAGCCATCGAAGGCGCGTAGAGAGCTGCGGAAGCCTGCCGCGACCACGTCTGCCCGCCGGTATCGGAACCTGTGAATGCGAATGTGAGCGTGGCCGGTGCGCTACGGCCGGTGACGTTTATGGGGGAGCTGGACAGCGTTCCGTTCTGAGGTATGCCGAAGTTACCGAAGTATCTGGAGAGCGATTGTGGCTGGCCGTTAACGCTGAAACTCGTGAGGGTGGTGGAAACGCCGGCCGTTTCTTTCAGAGTGACATTGCATTGCCAGCTATAACTCCCCTGCGCGTACGCGCTTGCAAATACAGGATTGGGCGAGATGCTGAGAACCACCACCGAGCTGCCGGGCGGGTAGCCGACGGTCACGATGAGCGAGGCCGACGAGCCGCTGAAACTGCCGTCGCCGCCGTAGATTGCCCATACGGTGCCGGCGCCGATGGGCAACTGGCTGGCGGAGATCGTGAAGGTGGCCGTCGCGACGCCGCCGGAAACCGTCAGCGGAGCGGAACCGAGCGAGTTGTCGGCCACATTGAAGCTGACGGTGCCGGTGGGCGTGGCGCTGCCGCCGGCGGCCCGCACAGTGGCGGTCAGCTTCACGGAGCTGTTCACGGTGACGGTGGTGGAGTCGGCGGTCAATGTGGTAATGGTGCTTCCTGCCGGGTTGTTCCACTGGGTGGCCAACTGGTAGGCATCCACGGAGCCCAGGCCGGTAACCAGGTCGTATCCCGGACCAGCCTGGTAGCCCATGGAGCCGTTCTGGCAATTCGGACTGCTCGCCGCACAGGGAACTATGTTGTTGCCGGTGGTGATGTCGTTAAAAACGT
This sequence comes from Bryobacterales bacterium, assembly GCA_963768385.1. Lineage (GTDB taxonomy): Bacteria > Acidobacteriota > Terriglobia > Bryobacterales > Bryobacteraceae > Fen-178. The sequence continues at coordinate 670,854 of CAVYHQ010000003.1, read as the reverse complement.
TGGTAGTGCTTTGGGCGAGCCGGTAGAGGGCCGGATTGATATTGCCCAACCCCGGCCGGGCCTGCGTCTGGTTGAGCAGCGCCACGATTCCCGCAAACGAAGGTGTCGGGGCGGAGGTTCCGCTATAGGTCACAACACGTCCACCGAAGATGCCGTAATAGCCATCGTGATTGGCCGCGGAGAGAGCCACGTCCGGCACATAGCGGGCGTTGTCGCTGGGCACTCCGGGACCGGTTTGCCAGGCAGGTTTGGAGAAGAGAACGCTGGCTCCTCCGCCGCTGGCAGCCAGGCCGACGCTGGGGCTGGATTCATTCCACGCGGTTTCCGGAATATAGGAAAGAGCCGAATCGAGGTTGGAGCCATTGGTGGCGGCCCAGTAGGGTCCGGTTCCGCTGCTCTCGCTGAACATGGTGCCGCCCACGGCGGTTATTTCCGGGATGCTGGCCGGAAAACTCACGGCCAGGCCCTTGGTGGCTTGCGCGCTGGAAAACGCTTTATCGCAACCCGCCGCGCCGGAATCGCCGGAAGCCGCCAGCCAGGTGATGCCTTGCGCGCTGGCCTGCTGGGCGATGGACCGGAAGGACGGAGGGGCAGACGGCTCGCAACCGCCGAAGCTGAAGCTGATTACCGGCGCCAGATTCTGGTCAATGGCATACTGGGCGGCGGTATTGACGCTGGTCGAATAGACATAAACGATGGTGGCGTTGCGCGCGACCGCGCCGGACCATTCCAGGTCAAGATCCGCCTCGCCCAGGCTGTCGCTATTGATTCCGGGGTCGGGACCGTAGAGAACCACCTGGGGATCGTTGGCCGGCAGGTTGAAGCGGCGCCGGAAGTTCTGGATATCCGCGAGATCGACATCGGTGTCCCCGATGATGGCGATTTTCTGGCCGGTGCCATCGATGCCGGCGGTGTAAAGCTTATTCAGGTTATAGATGGTGGCGAAATCGTCGGGGGCCAGGTAGTGTGCGCTGCCGCTGTTGTAGGCCGGGTCGTCGGCGGGCACGATCCGATACATGGGCTTCGGATAGAAGTCGTCGAGTCCCTGGAAGCCGCTCACCACGCCGGCGAGAGCGGCCGGGATGGAAGGCTCCGAGGCGGCGGCGAAATGCGTCTCGCCATCCACGTTGTAGCGGTGAATGGCGGTGTGAAAAGCGCCGTCGATCAGCCCCGCCGTGCCGGTGAACGCGATCCAGTGGCGGCCGCGGGCGACGTTGTTCACCTGCAGGCCTTCGGACTGCAACCACGAGGCGACGATGGCGATGTCGCCGGGGCTGAGGCCGAAGCGCGCGGCGTATTGCTCGGGCGTCAGCCACTGGTGGTAATGGGGGGACGACGGATCCTGCTGTTGGGCGAGCAACTGCTCGAGCGCGGCCTGCTGGCTGGGCGATGGCTTGAGCAGCAGCGTGACGTACGGCAGATCGAAAGAAGGCTCGACTGATCCCCGGTCATATTGCGCCTGCGCCCTGGGGTGGACGTTTCCCTTCAGGACCACCGTCCGGCTTCGGTCGATGGGGCCGGTGATGCGGTTTTCCTGCGCCAAAAGAGCCGCTGGCGGCAGCACGAGGAGAGAAACCACCAGAGCGAGGCGTTGGCAGGTCACAAGACCTTAGGATACCATCGGCTTATGGCGGGTTCGGCGTGCCGCTTCTTGCGCAGATCGTTTCTGATTGCCGGAGTGGCGGGGACACGCCTGGTGGCCCAGGTCCGCCAGGGAACCACGTTTCCATCGGCCTGGCGCCGGTACTCCGATCCGACCACGGAGATGGAGGTCTACCGGCTGACGGACCCGGCTTATTCCAGCACCATGCCGGCGTATTACAACGGCGCCATCGCGCGGTCGAGCGGGTGGATGCTGTTTGGCTGCGACCGCGGCGGGTCTTGTCAGACCTTCCAGATGGATTTGAAGAGCGGCGAGACGCGCCAGTTGACCGAGGCCGAGGAACTGGACGGCGCGTCGATCACGCTTCTTCCGGATAACCGCTCGTTCTGTTACTTCGCGGGGCGCTCCTTGCAGATCGCGAACCTCGCCACCGCGCGGGAGCGCAAATTGTACCAGGTTCCAGAGGGTTGGGACCGGGGTGCGGGAATGAGCGTGACGCCGGACGGAACGCACGCCGCCTTCGCGGAGCGGCGCGGCCTAGCCTCGCGGCTCCGCCTGGTGACGCTGTCGCACGGGGCGGCGCGCACGGTGGTGGAGGCGCCGGCCGAGATGGGCGATCCGATCGCGCGGCTCCGGCGCGCGCAGATCCTGTACCGGCAGACGGATGAGGCGCTGTGGCTGGTGGATTCCGACGGGAAACAAAACCGCCGGCTCAAGCTGGCAGCCGGACGCATCGGGGCGGCCAACTGGGCGCCGGACGGCAAGACCATCCTTTACTTGAACATTCCCGAAGACCGGACGCAGTTGAACGCCATCCGCGAATACGCGCCCGATACGGACACCGACCGACTGGTCGCCAAGACCAGCCAGTTTGCGCACTTCGGATTCAACCGCGACACGTCGGTGTTCGTGGGGGCCAGCCGCAATGCCGCATCGCCGACGGTATTGATTCTGCTGCGCGCGACGCGGCGGGAACTGACGCTGTGCGAGCACAAGGCAAGCCACCCGGAAACGGTTGCGCCGGTGTTCGCGCCGGATAGCCAGCGCATTTACTTCCAGAGTGACCGGGACGGCAAACCGGCAATTTACTGCGTGCACGTAGAGAAGCTCGTCGAGAAGACGGACGGCACGGTGTGATGACGGTGGTGGCTTATCCGGTTATCTGGCGACCGTTTCCTTGGGGGTCGAGAGGTAGCCGACGATCTCGTTCTTCTGCACCTGGTTGATGACCAGTTCATACGGCAGGCGGCCACCCTTGGCGGTGTAGAACTGGACGGGCTCGTTAATACTCTTGTCCTTCTTTTCGGTGAGCTTGTCGTCCGCCATCACCTCAACCGTGTACTTGTTCTTCTTGACATTGGCATCCTTGAGAAGCAGCGTGATATCGCCGAAACGTTGCGGCTTCTTGGTCTTGCCGAGTTTGATGTCGATGTAGTTGCGCTCGCCGAGGCGCTTGAGGGCGGCCAGTTCCTTGGCATTGGTGGCAACCAGGCCGCTCTGCACGCCCAGATCGCCCGTAACGGACTTCAGGTCGGCGATGGTCTTCTGCAATTCGGCCTGGGTCGCGGACACCTGGGTCTTCACGTTGCCGACATCGGTGGAGACATCGGCGATCTTCGAGTTGGCGGCGCTAGCGGACTGCTTGACGTCGCTGATTTCGGAGCTGACCTGCTGCTGCACCTTGGCTTGCTCGGCTTCGATCTGGCGCATTAACTGCTCGGTGCGGGCGTTGGCTTCGGCTTTGGCCTTGGCGGACATGGTCATGGCCTGGTCGCGGAGCTGGGCGCGGGAGGCTTCCAACTCTTCCTTCAACGTTTCGAGGTGGCGCTGCTGCGCGGCCGTGGTGACCGAGGAGGCGTCCCTCAGATTGCTCAACCCCGTCTTGAGGGCTTGGTCCATCTTGGCCAGGTCGGTGCGGACATGGTCTATCTGGACGTAGAGGTAAATGTTGGCAGCCACGAGGGCGATTATGGCGCCGGCCACGACCGCCGTGAAAAGATGCGAGCGCTGAGGCTGAGGCTCCGTATATGTTGTTGGACTCACTTTGTCGAACTCCTTTTAGCTTCCTTCAGTATAGATGCCCCGGGCGGGCGTTTCGGTTTCGCCTAAGCGAGGTCGAAAGACTGGCCGGGCGCTGGGATCACCACACTTAGATTGTACGTGGAATGCAGCAGTTTGGCGAGTGTCTGGGACTGCTGGGGCTCGCCATGGACCAGGAAGACCTGGCGCAGGGAAGGCGCCAGCGGCCGGATCCACTCCATCAGCTCGCCCTGGTCGGCGTGCGCGCTCAGCTCATCCAGGCTCGAAATCTCGGCCCTGACACGTATGGGCTCGCCAAAGATCCGCACCTCCGGCCACTTTTCGATGAGCTTGCGGCCGAGCGTATCCTGCGCCTGGAACCCGGTGATGAGCACGGTATTCCGCGGATCTTCGATGTTGTTGCGCAAGTGGTGCAGGATGCGGCCCGCCTCGCACATTCCGGAGGCGGATATGACCACGAAAGGGCCGTGCAGGTCGTTCAGCTTCTTGGAGTCGGCGGCCTCGCGGACGTACTGGAGGCGCTGGAAGCCGAAGGGGTCCTCGTGGTGCAACAGGTACTCCCTGGTTTCATCGTCGAAGCACTCCGGGTGATCGCGGTAGACCTCGGTGATATTCAGGGCCAGCGGGCTGTCGACAAAGATGGGGATGTTGGGAATGCGCTTCTCGTTGGCGAGCTGGTGCAGCAGGAGCACGAGCTGCTGGGTGCGGCCCACGGCGAAGGCCGGCACGATGATCCGTCCGCCGCGCCGGGCGGTGCGGTTCACGACGTCCGCGAGCTTGTTGGTGACGTGGCCGACATCCTTGTGAAAACGCCCGCCATAGGTGCTTTCCATAATCAGGTATTCGGCGGGCGGCATGGTTTCGGGATCGCGGATGATGGGGAGGTTCGGCCGGCCGATATCTCCCGAAAAGCCCAGGCGCACGCGCGAGCCGTTGGACGCTTCGTGAAGCACCACAAAAGAGGAGCCGAGAATATGGCCGGCGTCGTAGCTCACGTAGTCCAGGCCGGGGGCTAGAATCTTAGGGGAGTGATACGGCACAGCCTGGAGCAGCGGCATGGTGCGTTCGGCATCCGCCAGGGTGTAGAGTGGCGCCACGTGGCCGTCTTCCAGGCCCATGGACTTGCGGTGGTCGAGCCGCTGGTTGAGGAACTCGGCATCCTTCTCATGGATATGGGCGGTGTCGCGCAGCATCCAGTGGCAGAGATCGATGGTGGCCGGAGTGGAAAAAATGGGGCCGGAGAAGCCGTTCTTCACCAGGGTGGGGAGGTTCCCGGCATGGTCGATGTGAGCGTGTGAGAGAACCACGGCATCGATGGAAGAAGCCGGGAACGGAAGATTGCGGTTCTTGCGGTCAGCCTCTTTCCGGCGGCCCTGGTTCAGCCCGCAATCGAGCAGAAAACGCTGGCCGCCCAATTCCACAAGGTGCATCGAGCCGGTGACCTCGCCGGCCGCGCCCCAGAACGTAAGCTTCACCTGCCGCCCGCCAGGAACATCATGTTTACTCCGGAAGGGTTATGGTAGCGCACTGCGAAACACGGAAGAGAGATTCTGTTTGGGCCGCCGGCGGTTCACGCGCGCAGTTGGGGGCCTTTCCGGCGTTCCTGGCGGTCTTGCCCTCTGGTCCCGGCAGCCTGACAGACCAATGCCACTTAGTTCTCTCAGAACTGAGAATCCCGCATAACTTGTGGGGCGGACCCCCGGTCCGCGCGGGTCCCCCTGGACCCGCCTTTGCCCCAATGAGACCAGGCGCATCCGGCTGTGGGGGAGGCCGACGAGGGCGTAGGCCGCGGACCGGGGGGTCCGCTCCACGATCAGCGCAAATGACCGGCAGTGCGAAAACTAAGTGGCATTGGCCTGAGAGGCTGCGCCACGTCAGGTCCCCAGGATTCGCTCGGCCGCCTGGCGGCCCATGCGGATGCAGTCGGGGATTCCGATGCCTTCATAGGCGTTGCCCGCCAGGTGCAGGCCCCCGGCCGGCGGGGTGCGCGCCTGAATCTGGGCCAGGCGTAGCGGATGGCCCACGGTGTATTGCGCCATGGAGCGCGGCCAGCGGGCAATGCGGGTGAAGCGCGGGCGGGCGGTGAAGCCGGCGATTTCCTGTAACTCGCGCAAGACCATGACGCCAATGGCTTCATCCGATTCGCCGAGGACGCCCGCGTCCTCCATGCCGCCCAGGAAGCAGCGTGCTACCACTTTGCCCTCCGGCACGCGGTAGGAGAACTTGGTGCCGACCCAGGTGCACGCCACCAAGCGCCGGCGCTCCTTCCTGGGCACCAGGAAACCAAAACCATGGGGGGGGGTGCCCCCTGGGCCCGCGAAATCCGCGGCGTCGAAGCCCAGCGCCACGGTCATCGAGGAACTGTAGGGCACCGTGCCGAGTAACTCCGCCAGCCGCCCGTCCACGCTACCGAGTAGGGTTGAAGCGCTGTGCGCCTCGCATGCCACCACCACCTGGTCGGCTTCCAGCCAGCCGCCGTCATCCAGCTTGATGCGGAAACCGGCCTCGGCGCGCTGGATGGTTTGCGCGCGGCATTGCCGCACCTCAACCTTCCCGCTAATGGCGGCCGCGATGGCGTCTACCAGTTGTCCCAGCCCTCCCTTGAGGGTGCGGAACAGCGGTACGGGGTTTCGATTCCGCCCCACCCTGGCGCGCGCCGCCAGCACGCCGCGGGTGAGGCTGCCGTATCGGTTGGCCAACTCGACAAAACGCGGCAGCACGCTGGTCACGCTCAACTGGCTGGGGTCGCCGCCGTAGATCCCGGAAAGCAGCGGCTCCGCCAGGTAGTCCACCGCCTCGGCGCCGTAATGCTCTTCAATGAACTCGGCCACGGATTCGTCGCCCGGTTTCGGCCGGGGAGCGCGCAGAAGCTCCATCCCCATGCGCAATTTCGTTCGCCAGCCCAGCAAGCCGGTGGTGAGGAGCGGCAGAATTTTGGTGGGCACCATCATCATCAGCCCGTCGGGCAAAGGCAAGAGGCGGCCGCCCTTACGGACGTACGTGACGCGGAGACGATCGTTCGAGCCGATGACCTGATCGGCCAGGCCCAGCTCGCGAATCAGATCGAGGGCGGCGGGCTTGGCCGACAGGAAACTGTCCGGGCCGGCCTCAATGGTGCAGCCCTCGACGTGCTCGGTCTGAATCACGCCCCCCAGGCGCGGCCGCGATTCGAGGATGGTGGAGGGCACCCCGCCCCTGGCCAGATAGTAAGCGGCCGAAAGCCCGGAGATGCCGCCGCCGATGATGACTACGCCAGGCACCGTTTTGCCACCTCGGCCAGCGCGGCGGTGAACGTCTCGGAACCGTTCAGCGCTTCGGGACGGAGCAGGGAAATGCCGCGCTGGGCGGCGTAGTTGCGGAAAACCACATCGACATCGTATAGCGTCTCGACGTGATCGCACACGAAGCCGATGGGGTCCACCACCACTTCGCGGATGCCCTCGGCGGCATAGCGGTCCAGGCAGGATTCCACGGTAGGCCCCAGCCACCGGTCGTCGGTAAGGCCCTGGCTCTGGTAAGCGAAATCCCAATCCGCGAACCTCACGCGCGCCGCCACCGCCGCGGCGGTGGCGCGCGACTCCCGGTCGTACGGATCCCCGTTGGCCAGCGCCTTCTCCGGCAAGCTGTGCGCCGTGAAGAGAACCCTTTTGCCCCCTGCCAGCGGCTCCAGTCTTTCCGCGAACGCCTCAATCAGCAGCGGATCGTCATGAAAGCTCTTGGCCCACACAATCTCCGCGGCCACGCCGGCTTCGCGCCGGGCCTCCTCGGTGCACCGGATGTACAACCCCACGCTCAGCTCCGAGAACTGCGGCGCCATGCAGATAGCGGCGATGCGCTCGAGACCCGCATCGCGCACCCGATCCATGGTTTCCCGGATGAACGGATGCCAGTTGCGCATGCCGAAAAAGACGGGAATGGCCAGCAGGCGCTCGAGCGCTTCAGCCTGCACGCGGGTCCACGCCAGCAGCGGAGACGCTCCGCCGATGGCTTGGTAACGGCGCTTGACTTCCTCGACGATCTGGGGGGAAGCCGGCCTGCCGCCGCGCACGAACTTCAGATAGCTTTCGACGTCCTCGAGGCGTTCCGGCGCTCCGTGGGCGAGCAGCAGGACCCCCTGCTTCATGGACGAAATTCCCGGACCATCTCCACCACGGCCTTGACGTTCTCGACGGGGGTCTCGGGCAGAATGCCGTGGCCGAGGTTGAAGATGTGGCCGGGCCGGATGCCGGTGCGCTTGAGCAACTCGTGCACCTTGGTGCGCAGCTCGTGCAGGGGCGCGAAAAGCGCTACCGGGTCCAGGTTACCCTGAATGGCGGAGCGATAGCTGATGTCCATCCATGCCTGGTCGATATTGATGCGCCAGTCGACCCCCATGACGTCGCCGCCGGCGGCGTGGAGCTCACGGAAGAAACCGGAAGCGCCGGTGCCGAAGTGGATTACGGGAACACCGGTGGAGCGGATGCGCTCGATGAGCGCGCGCGAGTACGGGGCGGCAAAGCGCACGTAGTCGTCCGAGCCCAGGGTCCCCACCCAGGTGTCGAATACCTGGATGGCGCGCGCCCCGGCGGTCACCTGCAAATGCGCGAACGGCGCCAGCACGTCCACGATCTTGCCCATCAGGCGCCGCCACAAGGTTTCGTCGCTGTACATGAGCTTCTTGGTGCGGATGAAATTACGCGAGGCGCCGCCTTCGATCATGTAGCTGGCCATGGTGAAGGGCGCGCCCACGAAGCCGATGACGGGGACCCTGCCGGCCAGGGCCCGGACCACGTTCTGGATGGCCTGTCCCACGTAGCCAAGGTCGTCGGTGTTGGTGGTGGAGAGCGAATCCACGTCGCCGGAAGTGCGCACGGGGTTGCCGATCACCGGCCCTTCGCCCCTCTCGTAACCGAGCTTGAGGCCCATGGGCTCGACGGGCAGCAGCAGGTCCGCGAAAATGATGGCGGCGTCCACGTCCAGCATCTCGACTGGCTGCAGGGTCACGGTGGCGGCCAGGTCCGGCCGCTTGCAGATTTCCAAAATGCCGTGCTTCTCGCGAATCTGGCGGTACTGTTGGAGGTACCGGCCCGCCTGCCGCATAAACCACACCGGCCTCACATCCGTCGGCCGGCGCCGACAAGCGTCCAAAAAACGGCTGGTCATTGGAGCCACGCGCATGGCTGTTCCATCCTGTCTTCGCAAAAGAATACGCGAAATTCCTTTGGCTTGTGCTTCGCCGCCCACTGGCGGCCGTTGACGAAATAGGGCTTGGCCCATGCCTCGCTGTCGATGGTGCGCGGCGCGACGACCGAAACCGATACGCTGCCTTGCGCCGGGTATCCGGTGCGCGGATCCATGATGTGGGCGTAAGTACGTCCTTCCGCCCGGAAAAACTTCTCGTAGCTGCCGGAAGTGGACATCGACATGTCCTTCAAGAACGCCTCGGCCACGGTCCGTCTGGGGTGCCACGGATCTTTGATTTCCACCCGCCAACCCTGGGGCTCGGTGGGCGGAGCGCCCATTCCATAAATACTGCTGTCCGACCCGGCGACCAGAGCGATCTGAACACCTTGTTGTTTCAAAACATCCACCATGCGATCCACGGCGTAACCCTTGCCGATTCCGCCCGGGTCCAGTTCCACTCCGGAGCGGTCGAACCGCACCGTCCCGGCCGCCGCGTCCAGGTGAATGTGCCGGTAACCTACCTTGGGGAGGGCGGCCGCCACCTCCGCCCGGTGGGGCAGATGGCCGGAGCCCTTGTAGAACCCCCAAACCTTCATTAGCGGGCCCACCGTAATATCGAAAGCCCCTTGGCTCTCGCGGCTATAGGCCACGCAAGCCGAGAGCAACTGGAACAGCTCGGGCGACAGCTTGACGGGCTTTTCGGCCGCGTGCCGGTTGACCTCGCTCCATTCGCTATCGGCCCTGTAGTTGGAAAGCATTTCGTCGAGCCGCCGCACCTCGTCGAAAGCGGCGTCCGCCGCCGCCTCCATCTTTACCCGGTCGTACCCATAAATGACAACGGAATACGTCGCGCCCATAGCGTCGGCGTTTTCCTCGAGCCGCAGCAGTTCCGGCTGGTCCGCCGCCAGGGTCCCCGACAGAAACAAAACTACCACAAATTGTTTGAGTTTAGGGCTAATTTTCGGCATGACCACGAGATTTTTTCGCTCGTTTCAGCAGGAATTCGATCCGGGTGTCGGCATCGGGGTGCTTGTCACGCTCGAAATGCAGTTCCGGAACGCGCCGCAGGCTCAGGCGCGAAGCCAGTTCGTGACGCAAGTAATGCCGCGCGTGCTCCAATGCGGCCAAAGATCGGTTTTGTTCGCGTTCGTCCCCCCGAACCACGACTGTGACGTGGGCGTACCGCGCGTCGGGGCTTACGTGCACGTCCGTCACATCCACCCCCAGCAGCCGGGGGTCCTCAAGTTCGAAGCCGATAATCTCGGCCAACTCCTCGCGGACCGCTTCCGAGACCCTTAATGTCCGCCGTTCATCCATAAAAAAAACCGGGGGCCGGGGGTCAGGGGCCGGGGGCCGCGGGGAGAACTCCGCAGCTTGCCAACTCCGAGGCGCGCAGCGCCGAGCACCATTCCCTGGCCCCCGGCCCCCGACCCCTGGCCCCTGCCTTTCATGCCAGCCACTCCACCGTGGCTTCGACCAACTCCGCTCCCAGCAGGGCCGCCGCCTCGTCTTCCACCGATTGCAGCACTCTGGCGGCGTGCGCGTGGTCCAGGGAAACCGTCACCGCCGCCACCGCCGCGCGCTGCCAGAGGTCCTGGTAATCGATCTCCGCCACCGCCACGTTGAACTTGTGGCGCAGCCGCTCCTTCAGGCTCTGGACCACGTGGCGCTTGTCCTTGAGCGAGTGCGAATCTTCGAGCCGCAACTCCAGAGTCAGAACGCCGATTACCGCCATGGCATCAGGCGAAAACTTCGGTGGCCATGCGCTCGGTGACGAACGCCTCGATGACGTCGCCCTGCTTGACGTCGGCGTAGTTCTCCAGCGTGATGCCGCACTCCATTCCGCTCTTGACTTCGCCGACGTCGTCCTTGAACCGCCGCAGCGAGCCCACCTTTCCGGTGTACACCACCACGTTGTCGCGCAGCAGCCGCACCTCGGAATCGCGCGTGATGGCGCCATCCTGCACCAGGCATCCGGCCACCGCTCCGACCTTGGAAATGCGGAAGGTCTCGCGCACTTCGGCCTTGCCCTTGTAAACTTCCTTGAACACCGGGGCGAGCAGCCCGCTCATGGCGAGCTTGATCTCATCGGTGAGGTTGTAAATGATGGTGTGCAGGCGGATATCCACTCTTTCCTGCTCGGCCAGCGCCGCCGCGTTGCGCTCCGGCCGCACGTTGAACCCGATGATAATGGCGTTGGAGGCCGAGGCCAGCAGCACGTCCGACTCATTGATGGCGCCGACTCCGGAGTGAATCACGCGCACCTTCACCTTCTCGTTGGAGAGCTTCTGGAGCGTCTCGGACAGCACTTCGGCCGAGCCGCCCACGTCGGTCTTGATGATGATAGGCATCTCTTTGACCTCGCCGGCTTCCATCTGCTGGTGCAGTTGCTCGAGGGTGAGGCGGCTGGATTTGGCGAGCGCCGCTTCGCGCGCCTTCTGGTCGCGGAAGTTGACGATCTGCTTGGCCTTGGCGGTGTCCGTGACCACCTGGAAATCGTCACCGGCTTCGGGCAGGGACTCCAGGCCCAGCACCTCCACGGGCATGGAGGGCTCGGCCTTGCGGATTTGCGCGCCGCGGTCGTTCTGCATGGCGCGCACCTTGCCGAACACCGCCCCGCAAATGAAGAAATCGCCCACGTGGAGCGTGCCGTTGCGCACCAGGACGGTGGCTACCGGGCCGCGCCCGCGGTCGAGCTGCGCTTCGATCACGGTGCCCATGGCCGGGCGGCTGGGGTTGGCCTTAAGGTCCTGCATATCGGCCACCAGCAGGATCATCTCGAGCAACAGGTCCAGGTTCTGGTGGGTCTTGGCGGAAACCGGCACCATGACCACGTCGCCGCCCCAATCCTCGGCCAGCAGGCCGCGGTCGGAGAGCTGCTGCTTGATTCGCTCCGGCTGGGCGTCGGGCTTGTCGATCTTGTTGATGGCCACGACAATGGGCACGCCGGCGGCCCTGGCGTGGTCGATGGCCTCCAGCGTCTGCGGCATGACGCCGTCGTCGGCGGCCACCACCAGCACCACAATGTCGGTGACTTTGGCGCCACGCGCGCGCATGCGTGTGAAGGCTTCGTGGCCGGGAGTGTCGATGAACACGATCTTGCGGCCGTTCATCTCGACGTGGTAGGCGCCGATGTGCTGCGTAATGCCGCCGGCTTCCCGCTCCGCCACGTGGGCTTCGCGGATGGCGTCCAACAGCGAGGTCTTGCCGTGGTCCACGTGGCCCATGATGGTGACCACGGGCGCGCGTTTTTCGAGATCTTTGGTATCTTCGGCCTCTTCCACCGCCTGCATGGCCTCTTCCTCGTAAGTGATGGTGGCGGTGGAGGCGCCGAATTCGCGGGCCACTTCGGTGGCCAGCCTGGAATCCAAGGTCTGGTTAATAGTGGCGAAGATGCCGCGGTCCAGCAGCTTCTTGATGACCAGGTTGGCTTTGACGTCCAGCTTTTCGGAAAGCTCCTTCACCGTGATGCCTTCCGAGATGGTGATTTCGCGGCTGATGGGGGGTGGGCCGGCTTCCACCTGGCGCCGCGTGGGCCGCAGGATCTTCTCTTCCTCGATGCGCTCGCGTTGCGGCCGGACAGCGCGCTTGTCGCCGACGCGTCCGCGGGGCGGTTCGACCGGGGGCGCCAGACCTGGCTCGAGGCGGGCGCGCGAGGTGGGATGCTGCGGCCGCGGTCCGCCGGCGCGGGTGGTGGGCGCTGCGGGGCGGACTCCCGGCTTGGCCACCATGGGCTGACCGGGGCGAATGGGGCCGCGATAAATGGGCTGGCCCGGAACCGGCATGCTGACCAGGGGCCTGGGAATTCCGGGACGCGGCGCGGCTTGGCTCACAGCGGTCCCCACACCCGAAGCGCCGACTTTCGGAGTGCTCAGTTTGGCCACCAAATCGGGCCGCGGGGGTACCACCGGCCGGACCGCGGGCTGGCCCGCAAGCAGGCGAGATGCGGAGGCTCCCCCCGGCGCGGGAGGCGGCGCGGGCGCGGTGAGGGATTCTCCGAGCCCGGTCGAACCGGGCGCGCGCGAACCCTCGGGGCGCTGGCGCGGAGCCGTCACCGGGCGTGGCGGCGCAGGGGCTGCGGTACGCAGGCCTTCGGCCGCTCCCACCGGGCTCCCCGTCGGGAACGGCTGACGGGGACCGGAGAGAATCTGGCCTGGTTTCGGGGCCGCGGCCACCAGGCCCGGCAGCGGTTTGGCTGAAGGAGGGACGGGACGGCCCGGCGCGATGACGGCCGCGGGGGCCACCTGCGCCGGTGGTGGCGGCGGCGCTGCGGGCGCCGCGGGGCGAGGCGCTCCGGCTACCGGTGGATGGATGGGACGTCCGCCCGCCAGCGGCGGACGGATGGGCGCCGCCGGGTGCTCGACAGGCGGTCTTTCGGCGGCGGGCGCCGCTTCCCCCACGGCCGGGACCGGCCCCGCTTCCAGCACCGGTGCGGAAGATGGTTCAGCTACGCCAGCGGGGCCGGCTTCCGCCGGGGCCGCGGGTTCCTCCGCCACTGCGGGCTCGGGCACCTCAAGCCCATACAGGCGGCGCAGCTTGATTGCCACGTCCTCATCGATGGAGCTGGAGTGCGTTTTCTTCTCGGTGACGCCCAATTCGGGGAGCCGCTCCAGGATTTCGTGAGCTTTGACTTCCAACTCCCGCGCCAGCTCGTTGATACGAATCTTCTTCATAGACAGAGAAATCTGCTTCTACCTGCCGAGGCGCTCCTAATGGTCGCGACCTGGGGCGCCCCCTTCCGGCACGGCATCCTCACCGGGCGCGGCGTCCTCTGGGCCGGTTCCTTGGGACTGATTGTGAGTGGGGGGACCCGCGTCCACTATGGTAGCAAACTGTTCCGGGGTTTCCTCGGCTTCGGCCGGCTCCGATGGGGTCTCCTCGGGCGCTGGAGCGGGGCTGGTCTCAGCCTCGACAGTGGATGGAAGCTCTGCGGCGGCCTCGGCCTGCGCCCCCACGGATTCTTCCGCGGCGGCCGGCTCAGCCTCGCCTTGGCCCTGTTCTTCGAACTGGCTGTAGTAGGCGTTCACCGCCTCCTGGATCTTCTCTACCAGTTGGGGGTCGATGCCTGGGATCTCTTCGAGCTGCTCGGGCGTCATGCCGCCCAGCTTCTCGATGGTCCCGACGCCGGTCTCGAGCAGCGTCTCGAGCAGCTTGTCGGGCAAGCCGTAATCGACGAGCACCGAAACCGGCGCGCCCGGCGCCACCAGCGCGGCCATCTGCGATTCCACTTCCTGCCGCTTCTCTTCCTCGCTCTTGATATCGATTCTCCAGCTCAGCAGCTTGGCCGCGAGACGCACGTTCTGCCCCTTCTTGCCGATAGCGAGCGAAAGCTGCGAATCGTCCACAATCACTTCCATGTGCTTTTCCACGGGATCCAGGATGGTGATGCGGCTCACCTTGGCGGGGCTGAGCGCGTGGGTGGCGAACACCACCGGGTCGTCGGAATATTCGATGATGTCGATCTTCTCGCCGCGCAGCTCGCGGATGATGGACTGCACCCGCATGCCCTTCATGCCCACGCAGGCGCCCACGCTGTCCACGTCGCGGTCGCGGCTCTGGACGGCGATCTTGGTGCGCTCGCCGGCTTCGCGTGCGCATCCCTTGATGGTCACCGTGCCGTCGTAGATCTCGGGAACTTCCTGCTCGAAGAGGCGCATCACCAGCTCCGGCGCGGCACGCGACACCACCACGCCGGGACCTTTGCTGGCCTTGTCCACCAGCCGGATCACGCAACGGACGCGGTCGCCTACGCTGTAGCTTTCCAGGCGCGACTGCTCCTTCTTGGCCAGCTTGGCTTCGGTCTTGCCGAGATCCAGAATGTAGTCCGGCCCCTCGACGCGCTTGATGGTGCAGTTCACCAGTTCGCCCGTGCGCCCGGAGTATTCCTGGTACACAGTTTCGCGCTCGGCCTCGCGGACCTTCTGGAAAATGACCTGCTTGGCGGTTTGCGCCGAAATGCGGCCCAGCGCTTCGGTGCTCTTCTGGATGCGAACTTCGGAACCGATTTCGGCCTGGGGCTGGATGCGCTTTGCCTCGGCCAGCGTCATTTCGTGCACCGGGTCTTCGACGGACTCGACCGCCTTCTTGACCGCGTAGAGCTGAATGGCGCCGGTTTTCGGATCCATCTCGGCGATGTAGTCTTCGTTGGTGCGGTAATGTTTGCGGGCGGCGATCAGCATGGCGTCCTTGACGGCGTCCAGGACGATTTGCGGATCGATGCCCTTTTCCTTGCTCAGTATCTCGATGGACTGAAAAATCGTTTCCAAAGTAGCCTCGTTGTTCCAATTCAGTTTCTGGGTGTGTTTCTCTCCGGCGGGCTTACCACTCGAACTTCAGGTTGGCCTTCTGGATCTCGTCGAACGGAAACCGCATAGTCGTCCCCGGCTCGGTTTCGAGCGCGAGGGAGCCGTCATCGAGGCCGGCCAGGGTGCCTTCCCAATGGCGCCGGCCGTCCCGCGGCTCGCGGAGAGTGATTCTGGCTTTCTTGCCCTGGAACCGCTGATAATCCATGGGCTTGAGGAGCTTACGTTCCACCCCGGGGGAACTGACTTCGAGCGTGTAACGCCCGCCCGGGACCACATCTTCGACGTCCAGAATGGTGCCCACCTGCTGCGAAACCAGCTCGCAATCGCCGTGGGTGACGCCGGCGGGCTTGTCGATGGAGATGCGGACAAAACGCTGATTCCCGCCCCCCTTGACCTCGACCTCGACCACTTCCAGGCCTTCCGGCTGCGCCACGCGCCGGGCGATTTCCTCGATTTTGGACGCCACTTGTTCCAACATTGCCGTTCGGTGCGAAATCCAACAAAAAAGTGGGCTTTCGCCCACTGTCAAAGATCGACACTCAAATTACATTGTAGCGTGTTTGGGGGCGCAAGGGGAAGGGGCCGTATTCGGCTAGCCCGGTCCCGCCCCCGCCGCCCGCGCGTGGGCGGGGCCGCGGAACACGGCGTTCAGAAACAACACGTTCATGCCGTCCAGCATGGCACGGAAATTGGGATCTTCCGTGAACCCGACCACCAAGCCGCGCCCGGACGTGCTGGTCACCACCAGCGGTTTGTAGGCCATCTGCTTGCGGTTCTCGCTCCATAAGTAACCGCTGGCCAGGAGCTTGTCGGCGGCGTCGAAGTATACCGCGTTGATGCCTTTGTCGGCCTTGACCGGCGTATAGATGGCGCGTCCTTCCACCATGACGTTGACGCTCTCGGGCACGCCGTTGGTGAGCCAGAAATCGGGGCGTATGCGCGCCCGCAGAATGGTGCCCGGGGCGCTGTCGGGCAATTCGGTGGTGGCGCGGATGGCTTTCTCGTAATCCGCGTCGCTGGCGATCAGCGTGCCGGCGCCGCGCGGTCCGGCGCCTCCGCCCCGGCCGCCGCGCCCGCCGCCACCCGCGCCCGCCGTCTCGGCCGCGGCGGGCGTGGGGGTGGCCGCCGCGCCTCCACCCCGGCCCGCTTCGGGTCTTCGCTCCTCACCGTCGCGCACCACGTTTTCCTGCACCGTATCCAGCAGGCCCACGCGGCTATCGGTGAGGAAGCCCACCGCGCCGCCCAGCGCCACGATGACGCCGCCTGCCTGTACCCATTCCTTCACCCGCGTGATTCCGGCGTCGCCGAGCAGCCCCGTGTAGGCTCCGCCGTCGGGCAGAATCAGCACCTGGAATTTCGCCAGCTCGACTGAATTGAGCGACGCCGTGCGGATGGGGGTTACCGGGTAGCCGTACTGCCGCTCGAGCACGAAGCGGACTGCGCCGGCGGAGGAAGAGGCCGCCGGCGTGTCCCACGCCACGGCGATGGCGGGCTTGCGCACCGGCAGCACATAGCGGCTGCCGAAGTTCACGCCTTCATCCACCCAGCCGGAGTTGGTGCCGTAAACATTGGCGCCGGTCTCGCGCGCCAGCTTCGCCAGGCGTTCGCCGAGATCGGCGGGGTTGCCTGCCACCTTGAAAATCAGGGTGCCGGCGGGGAATTTGGTCCCATTCTGGGCGAACGGCTTGTCGCTCGAAAAAACCTTCAAGTCCTGCCGCAGCGCCGCCGCCAGCAGGCGCCCGGCGGCTTCGGACCCCCAAGGCGCTAGGAATGCCACCGTGGCGTTGGCCTCATGCATCTCTCCCGGCAGCACGCGCCCGGGCTTGGCCATTTCGAAATTGCCCTGCGAAACCGCGTTGTTGGCGACTGCCTCCACGTTAAACAGCAGCGGCAGCGACCACGCCGTCACATCGTAGATTTCGGTCCGCTGCTTGAGCTTGCGCCGGACCTCCTCCGCGGCGATGAACTTATCGTCCATGGAGGTCTGCGGATCGAGCAGGTTGCGGATGAGGCGCTTGGAGGGCTGCGCCATGGAGACCACGTAAGTTCCCGCAGGGTAATCGCGGTCGCCGGCGTGGAACGGCGCGGTGGCGCGCTTGACTTCGGCGCCGTGCTCCAGCAGGATGCCCGCCAGCTTGTCGGTGGCCGAAGCGTCGCGGTTGCGCGGCAGGATGTACTCCTTGACGGGCTCCTTGGAGCCTTCCTCGATGGCCGTGACCCGGTACTTATAAAAATCGTTGAGCAGTTTTTCGCGGTTGACGGCCGCGGTTTCGAGCGTCGACACCGAAGACACGAAGTGGTGCCGCACGGTGTCGCGATAAGTCAGCAGCGTCTCGTCGGAGCGGCGCACCACCAGGCCGCGCACGGAGGCCTGCTCGTAGGTCATGGCGATGGCGCCGTAGTATTCCGGCCAACTGGCGCCGTAGCCGGGGTAGAAGGCGTCGTATTCTTCGCGCGTGAAATAATCGAAACCGTACTTGTCGAACCACTTGGCGTTGTTGTGGCCGAACAGCTTCAGGTTCTCGCGCTGGTCCGCGGTCAGATTGGGATTGTAAGGGTCGGCTTCGGGGCTGAAGAAATAGGTGCTGTCGGCGCCCATCTCGTGCAGGTCCACGTAGACCAGCGGAAACCACTCGCGCAGGGTTTTCACCTGGTTGAGGATCTCGGGCTGGGTGAGCCCAATCCAGTCGCGATTCAGATCGAAGAGATAGTGGTTGACGCGCCCGCCGGGCCATGGCTCGAGATGCTCCGCGGCTACCGGGCTCGAGTCCGGCTCGAGACCGCGCGCCTGCTCGAAGTAGTGCACAAAGCGGTCGCGGCCGTCGGGATTCTGGATGGGATCGATGAGCACCAGCACGTGCGCCAGGACCTGGTCCACGAGCTTGTCGTTGCGCGCGGCCAGCAGGTGGTAAGCGGTGAGCAGGCCGGCGTCCGGGGAGGAAATCTCGTTGCCATGCACGCCGTAAGAGAGCCAGATCACCGCGGGCAGCCCCGCCATGATCTTGCGCGCCTCCGCCTCCGGCGTTTTGCGCGGATCGGCGATGCTCTGCATTTGAGCGCGAATCTCGGCCAGCCTCCGGATATTGGCTTCCGACCCAACCGCCGCGTAGATGAGCTTGCGGCCCTCCCAGGTCTCGCCGTAGTCGAACACCTTGAGCCGGTTGGGCGCGGCCGCCGCCAGCGCCTCCATGTAGCGGACGATTCCGGCGTGACTGGTGACGCGGTCGCCCGCGTCATAACCGAGAACCTGCCGGAAGGTGGGGATCCTCGAGTCGTAACTCGTCCCCGGCCAGAACTCGAAGGGCTTCTGGGCGTAAAGGGGGGCAATCGCCAAGAGCAAAACAGAAAAGCGGAGCATAGGACAGATAGTGTAACGCGCCTACACGCGCACCGCATGGTAGCATGGGCTTTCCAACTACCTTGATCAAGGCCGTCAAAGGAACCAGGGACTTACTGCCTCCAGCCACCGAGGTGTGGAACGGCGTGGAAGCCGCCGCGCGCGCGGTCTTTCGCGCCTATAACTACCACGAAATCCGCACGCCCATTTTCGAGGAGACGCAGTTGTTCGCGCGCGGCGTGGGCGAGGAAACCGACATCGTCACCAAGGAAATGTACACCTTCGAGGACCGCGACGGCAGTTCCCTCACGCTGCGGCCCGAGTGCACCGCTTCGGTGATCCGCGCCTACATCGAGCACCGGCTCGACCAGCGTCCTGGCGTGCAGAAGCTCTACTACCTGGGCCCCATGTTCCGCCGCGAGCGCCCGCAAAAGGGCCGCTACCGCCAGTTCTACCAGATCGGCGCCGAGGCCATCGGCTCGGAATCCCCCATGGTCGATGCCGAGGTGATCGAAATGGTGGTCGAGATCCTCAAGCGAGCCGGCCTCGCCGGTTTCGAGCTGCTGATCAATTCCGTGGGCGACCGCAACTGCCGTCCGCAGTACGTCGAGCGCTTGCGGCAAGAGCTGAAATCGGTGGCGCCGCGGATGTGCGGCGATTGCCAGCGCCGCGCCGATACCAACCCGCTGCGCGTGCTGGATTGCAAAGTGGAAGCGGACCAGCCCATCATCGAGAAGCTGCCGAGCATAGTCGATCACCTCTGCGACGCGTGCCGCGCGCATTTTGACGCCGTGAAGCAGTCGCTCGCCGATCGCGGCCTTCCGTACCAGGTGCGTCCCCGCCTGGTCCGGGGCCTGGATTACTACATGCGCACCACGTTCGAAGTGGTCCATGGATCGCTGGGCGCGCAGAATTCGGTGCTGGGCGGCGGGCGCTACGACGGTCTCGCGGAAGCGCTGGGCTCGAAGGTGCACTCGCCCGGCATCGGTTTTTCGATCGGCGAAGACCGCCTGGTGATGAGCGTCGAGGGCGGCCAAACCCCCGCCCCGCTCGACCTTTTCATTGCGCCGCTGGGCGAGCCGGCCCTGCGGCACGCCGCCTTGATGGCGCGCGATTTCCGGCTGAGCGGCCTTTCGGTGGATCTCGCCGAGGGCAAGCTGAAGCGCGTCATGGAGCTGGCCAACAAGTTGGGAGCGCGCTTCACCCTGATCGTGGGCGAGAATGAAATGGCGGCGGGCCGTTACGCGCTCAAGGATATGTCCACGGGCGAGCAGGAAAGCCTGACTCGCGACGAAATCGCCGCCCGGCTGGCCGCAGCCTTGAATTGATAACATCGGATATGGAAACCTCAGTTGCACTGGATTTTCTGGGCGACCTCCGCCGTACCCACACTTGCGGTGAGCTGCGCGCCGCGCACGCGGGCCAGAAGGTGCTCTTGATGGGATGGGTCCATCGGCGGCGCGATCACGGCGCCGTGATTTTCATAGACCTGCGCGACCGCGAAGGCCTCACCCAGGCGATCTTTCACGAGGATATCGATCCGGCCGTTCACCAGCGCGCCGAACAGGTGCGCAGCGAATACGTAATCGCCGTGGAAGGCGCGGTGAAGCTGCGCTCGCCCGAGACCGTAAATCCCAACATGCCCACCGGCGAAATCGAAGTGGTGGCGTCGAGAATCTGGATCCTCAATGAATCGCGCACCCCGCCGTTCCCCGTGGAAGAGGAAGCCGGCGTCAACGAAGACGTCCGCCTGAAATACCGTTATGTGGATTTGCGCCGCCCGCGCATGCAACGCAACATCATCCTGCGTTCCAAGATTTCCTTCGCGGTGCGCGAGTTTCTCTATGCGCAGGGCTTTCTCGAAATCGAGACGCCGTTCATGACGCGCTCCACGCCGGAGGGCGCGCGCGATTACCTGGTGCCCTGCCGCGTGCAGCCCGGCACCTTCTACGCCCTGCCACAATCGCCGCAGATCTTCAAGCAGATCCTCATGGTAAGCGGGTTCGATAAGTACTTTCAGATCGTGCGCTGCTTCCGCGACGAGGACTTCCGCGCCGACCGCCAGGCGGAGTTCACACAGATCGATCTGGAGATGTCTTTCCCGCAACAGGAGCGGATTTTCGAGGTAATCGAGCCGCTGGTCCGGCGCATTTGCGAAGTGGCCGGGTTCGGCTTGGAAACACCCTTCCCGCGCCTGACCTACGCCCAGGCGATGCGCAATTATGGCAGCGACAAGCCCGACCGGCGCATCCCCCCGATGCATCCGGTGGAGGACCTCCTGCCGGAGTTGGCGAACGCCGGAATGCCGCTGGTGGCTATCCACATACCCGGAACCGGCGCGCCCAGCCGCAAGGAGCGCGACGAGATCAAGGCTTTCGGCCTGGAACGCGGCCTGCGCGTGTACGACGACCCCAGGCGCCTGGAACGCGATAATCCCAGCGCCATGGCCAAGGTGCGCGAGCGCTGCGGCGCGGGTGAAGACGATCTGCTGGTGCTGGCCGCCTGGGCCGGCGAGCCCAAGGGCCAGCGTCCCGAGGAAACCGTTTACCTGGCGTGCGGCCAGTTGCGCCTCTACTGCGCGCAGAAGTTCAACGACCGCCATAAGCTGCTGGACCCCAGAAATTTCCAGTTTTTGTGGGTGGTGGACTTCCCCATGTTCGAGTGGGACGAAGAAGAGAGCCGCTGGAACGCCGCGCACCACCCCTTCACCTCGGTGCACGATGAGGACCTTGCCAAGCTGACTGCGGACCCCGCCCGCTGCCGCGCCAAGTCCTACGACCTGGTGCTGAACGGCGTCGAGATGGGTTCCGGCTCCATCCGTATTCACCGCCGCGACGTGCAGACGCAGGTGTTTGCTGCGCTGGGGATGACCGATGAAGAGGCCCGCCGCCGTTTCGGCTACCTGCTGGACGCGCTGGAATACGGCGCGCCGCCGCACGGCGGAATCGCCCTGGGCCTGGACCGCCTGGTGATGATTCTGGCGGGCGAGAATTCCATTCGGGACGTGATTCCGTTCCCCAAGACGGCGCGCGGGTCGGACCTGATGTGCGACGCCCCCTCGGCCATTCCGGAGCGCCAGTTGCGGGAGCTGGGGATCAGCATTCGCGGGCATGCAAAGTGACGTTGAAAGAACGCGCAATTTCTTTGGAATTATGCACTTGACAAACGCTATGAATGAACTGGGGCTGTCACTGGAGCGATGGGCGAATTTCTACCTCATCGCGTCGTCGGCAGCCGCGACCTTGGTCGGTCTGTTGTTTGTCATCGTCACGCTCGCCGCTGACCGAAGGCTGGAAGACGAGGACGCTAAGATTCACCTCTACCTCACGCCCACCGCCGTCTATTTCGGTTCCGTACTGGCCGCTGCTGCGCTGCTGACATTCCCGAACCACACTCGGCTCACGGCTACTCTCTGCGTTGGCCTCGTGGGTGTCCTGGGCTTGGTTTACTCGGCGTCCCTCTTAACCGGGCGAGGCCGGAAGAACAGCTACTATGAACAACTTGACCTGATCTTATACGTGGGCCTTCCTTTTGCTGCATACGGGTTCCTGGTATGGGGTGCGGTCCTGTTGCTCCACGACCCGCAACGCGGCCTCACCTTTGTGGCTGCCGGTATGCTGTCGTTGCTTGTGGTTGCTATCCGCAACGCATGGGCTATGGCCATTGGGGTTGTCTCTACGCGTCCTGGCCGACAATAGCCTCGGCGTGACGGCGGGTTTGTCAAAGGCATAATTCCGATTTTCTTCTTGACCTGTCTACAGCTTCAGGGTTGACACTAATAATAGAGCGATGCCGCTGACCGTCACCAAGCTCGCGCGCGCGTGCAATCTCGCCCGCAGCTCCGTGCTGTACTACGAATCCATCGGCCTGCTGCCGCGCCCGCGCCGCACTCCCGGAAACTATCGCGTGTACACCGAAAAAGATCTCGGCCGCCTGCGCCAGATTTGCGCTTACCGGGATGCCGGGCTCGAGCTGGGCGACATTCGTTCCATCCTCGACGCTCCCCACACGGACGCCGCCGCGGTCCTGCGCCGGCGCCTGGTCGAATTGAGCGCCGGCATCGAACGCCTCCATGAACACCAGCGGGCCATCACGCGCCTGCTGAAGAGCACAGATCAATTAAGGAGAATTCCCATGGTTACGAAAGAGAAGTGGACGGCCATCATGAGCGCCGCCGGTTTCACCAAGGACGACATGCACCGATGGCACGCCGAGTTCGAGAAGTCGGCGCCCCAGGAACACCAGGAGTTTCTCGAGTTCCTGCACATTCCGGAACAGGAAGTGAAGTCCATTCGCGAGTGGAGCCGCGGATTCAAGGCGTAAGCGCCGGGTTTGCGCCGCAAGAAGGAAAGATGGTACACCTGTGAAGGCGCATTCATGTCCGCCAGGCTCGAAGGCATCTTCACTCCAACTCTGGTCCCGCTGGACGAGCGGGGCCAGATCAACGAGCCCGAGCTGCGTCGTTTCATCTCCTGGCTGATCGAGCGCGGGGTTCACGGCCTGTATCCCAACGGCTCCACTGGCGAGTTCACGCGTTTTACAGCGGAAGAGCGCCGCCGCATCGTCCAGATCGTTTGCCATGAGGCCCGCGGTCGCGTTCCCATCCTGGCCGGGGCCGCCGAAGCCAACGTGGCCGAGACGCTGGCCGCCTGCGAGGCTTACGCCGGCATGGGCGCGAAGGCGGTCGCCATCGTCTCGCCGTTCTATTACAAACTCACTCCGGAATCGGTGTACGCGTATTTCGCCGAGATCGCCCGCCGCTCCCCCATCGACCTGACGCTCTACAACATCCCCATGTTCGCCAGCCCCATCGACGTTCCCACTATTCGGCGGCTGGCCGAATTCCCGCGCGTGGTGGGGATCAAGGACTCGTCCGGCGATGTCGCCTTCATGATGCGGATGATCTCCGCCGTGCGCCCTTTGCGCCCCGATTTCTGCTTCCTCACCGGCTGGGAGGCCGTGCTCGCACCCATGCTGATGATCGGCTGCGACGGCGGCACCAACGCCAGCAGCAATGCCGTGCCGGAGGTGACCCGCCGCATCTACGATCTCTGTCGCGCCGGCAATTGCGCGGAAGCCATGCAGTGGCAGTTCCGCATCCTCGAACTGTTCGACACAATGCTGTACCCGTTCGAATTCCCCGACGGCTTCCGCGCCGCCGCCGAGTTGCGCGGTTTCCGCATGGGCCGCGGGCGCCAGCCCCAGACCGGCGCGCAGCAGGCCGACCGCACCGCGCTGGCTTCCGTCCTGCAGTGCATTCTGGCCGATTTCGAGCTGGTGGAACGTCCCGCGGCCGGCTGTGCGCCGCGCGTCCAGCAGCCGGAGCAGGACAAGGTCGAGCAGGTGATTCTCGAAGTGATGCGGGAACTCGAGAAGCGGGGTGTCCTCTGAACGGCGCGCTGTCCTTCATCGAGATCGGCGGATGGTCGCCGGCCATGGTTGTGCTTGACGCCATGGAAAAGACCGCCGGCGTGCGGGTGCTCCAGGCCGAGTTGAACGACAGCCCCGGCGTGTGCCTGAAGCTTTACGGCCCGCTGGCCGATATCCAGATGGCCACGCGGGCGGCTGAGGAGACCGCCCATTCCATGGGCACCGAGGTGATTGCGCACGTGATACCGGGGCCGTCGCCGCATTCGCCAGCCGCCTATGAAGCGCAGCCCGATTTCAACTCCCTGTTCGAGCAGTCTACTGTGCAATATCCGGAGGGAACCATGAACGACCAGGCCCAATCGCCCTTTGCCGTGGGTCTCATTGAGACGCAGGGTTTCACGGCCGTCTTTGAGGCCATCGACACCGCGTTGAAGACCGCCGCGGTGGAAGTGCTGGCCCGCGAAAAGCTGGGCGGAGGCTACATTACAGTGCTGATCAAGGGCGATGTGGCGGCCGTGCGGGCCGCGGTGGATGCCGGCAAGGCCAAAGTGGAAGGCCTCGGCCGCCTGATCGCCGCCCACGTGATTCCCAGCCCCAGTCCGGGCGTCCTGTCGTTGCTGCCCAAGTGAGCGGGATGCCGGGGCGAAGAAGGGCAAGCTAAAGCATGCCCCACCAAGCCCGCGTGCTATCATGGTTTCGAAAGCCTGAATGGGAGGAAACGAACGATGGGCCCGCTAGGTGTGCCGGAGATGATCTTCATCTTCTTCCTGGCGCTGATCTTATTCGGCCCCAAGAAGATGCCGGAACTGGGTCGCTCCCTGGGAAAAGCCTTGACCGAGTTTCGCCGCGCCCAGAGCGAACTGAAGTCTACGTTCGAACGGGAGATGAAAAGCCTGGAACAGGAAACGGAATCGTTTAAGGAAGTCACCAACCAGTATCAATACGATACCTACAATTACGATTATTCGTCGTCTGAATCCACCCCCGAGGGTTCATACGGGTCGGAAACCTACGATTCTGCTGTCGCTATCCCATCCACTGCAAGCGCATCCGCACCTGAGGGCGCTGAGTCACCATCAGCCGATGCGCCGGAGGGCACTGTCGCCCACGGCGTTGAAACGGCGGCCGAGCATGTAGAGACGGCTTCCCCCGCGGCTGAACACATCGCGTAACGAATGAATTCTTCCGATGAGCCGAAGGGGACCAGCGATCCCCAAGCTGGCGCCGCGTCTTCCGCGGCCGCTTCCACTCCCGTGACCGCGGTGGTAAAGGCCAAACCTCGCTCCGGCGGGGGAGGGAAGACTCCGCCACCGCCGCCGCCGTCCGGAGGCGATTCCGACGACGAGGAAGAAGGCATGCTGCGCATGTCCTTCCTGGAACACCTGCAAGAGCTGAGGTCGCGCATCATTCGGGCCCTGTGGGGCCTGGCCGCGGCCTTCCTGGTGAGCCTTACTTTCAGCAACGAGCTCTGGAACTTCGTCTCCCAGCCGGCCGTGCAGGCCCTCAAGACTCTGGGCTACCCGCCAACCCTCAAACAGATCACCCCCATGGAAAGTTTCAACGTGATCTGGTTCAAGCTGCCGTGCCTGGTCGCCATTTTCATCGGCTCTCCCTGGGTCCTGTATCAGGTCTGGGCCTTTATTTCCCCCGGGCTGTACCGCAAAGAGCGGCGCTGGGCCGTTCCGTTTGTGCTCACCTCCGCGGGCCTGTTCATACTGGGCGGCCTCTTCGCCTACTTCGTGGCCTTCCGCTATGGCCTCACCTTCCTGTTGAGCATCGGCGGTGGGAACCATGTCGAGCCGATGGTTTCCATCAGCGAGTATTTCGATTTGTTTGTGAACGTGATCCTCGGTGTAGGACTGGTTTTCGAGCTCCCTGTCCTGATCTTCTTCCTGACATTGCTCAGAATCGTCAAGCCGGCGTTTCTGGTGAGGCACAGCCGCTACGCCATCCTGATCATCTTCATCCTCGCCGCCGTGGTGACCCCGACCCCCAACGTCTTCAACATGATGCTGTTTGCGGTGCCCATGTGCCTGCTGTTCTACGTGGGCATCTTCGCCGGTTACCTGCTCGTGCTGCGCCGCGAGCACCGGAGATTTCCATGGCGCAAGACGCTGATTATCGTCCTGACCTTACTACTCCTGCTAGCTGTCGTCGGGTATATTGCTGTCGCCAGGCATGCCATCAAGCTAGTACCATACTGGCCATTTCTAATTCATTAGTTGTTTTTTAGTGGAATTAGCCCGTGTAACCGGTGTAAGATCAAATAGTCCTTTCACCGTAATTGTGTGGCAGGCCGATTGTCAAACTTGCGATGGACCTGAATAAAGCGATACAGCAGTTGTACGCCGAGAGAGAGCGACTCGAGCGGGTGATTGCTTCGCTGGAGGAATTGCAGCGAGGCGCCGGCGCTGTTCCGGCTCTCACCCAGAGCGTCAAACGCCGCGGCCGGAAGTTCATGGACCCCAAGGAACGCCAGGAAGTTTCGGACAGGATGAAGAAGTATTGGGCCGCCCGCCGCAAGGAGCCGCAGAAACATGCGTCGGGCCAGGGCTCCTGAGCCACGGCCCGCGGCTATCGGGGTTCCGGTTTCTTGAAGCACCAGAGCCAGTAGTACTGGCTGCCGGCGCCGTACTGGTATCGTAGTTCGAAGCCGCAGCGTTCTGCCATCTCGCGCGCGTCCCGCTTGCTAAACGGCACGCCCACCCAGGTACTGTCCGGCTCGGCCTCTACCAGCGAGGATCCCTGCACCTGGAATTTGAAGAGTGCGCCGGGTCGCAGCAGGCGGTAAACCTCGCGCGCGTAACTCTCGATGATCTCGTGGCTGGGGATGTGCTGAAACACGATACAGGAAAAAGCGAAATCCATTTGCAGTTTCGTGCCCAGCCCGAACCGGTTCCACCAGTGTTCGCGCACCACGCCGAGGTCCATACCATTGTTTCGGAACACTCGTACGTTGGGGAACCCGTCCACCGCGCGCCGCGCCTGGCGCGCCATCCGGCGGCTGATATCCACGGCGTACACCTCGCCGAAGAAGCCCGCCAGCGCGCGCGTAACCCGCCCCGCGCCGCACCCGATTTCGAGCACCCGCATGTCCTTCGGGTCCATGCCCTGGCAGACGTTGGCGAGGTCGGTCAGAATATGCTCTTCCAGCGTGACCTGGCCGGATTCGTAGAACTCCTCGTCGGACCAGCGGTCTTGGCCGGTGACCACGTAGTAACGCACGTTGTCGCGGGCTCGTTGGTCCCAATCCCGCCGCATCCGTCGGAGCTGCCGCGTAATCCGCCAGACCGCCATTTGCTATATTGTAGTTGCTGACTCGAGCGGGCGGCTAGCTCAGCTGGGAGAGCACGGCGTTCGCAACGCCGGGGTCGCGGGTTCGAATCCCGCGCCGTCCACCAACTCAATCCAGCGTCGGGGCTGGCTATCGGATTAATATGTCGTGGGTCTCGCCGGCGGCCACCCGCGCCGGCCGGTCCCGGCAGCAGGCACAGCAGCAGCGCCGCGGCCAACGCCAGTCCGATGCTCACCTCGAATCGACAATCAGACAAAGAGGATACTGCTGTCGATCTTCGCGACCGACGGAACGCCCGTCAGGACCATGGCAGCCTGCAACTCGGCGCGCATCCGGTTCATGAACAGCGCGACGCCGCCGGCGCCGCCGCCGTACGCGGCGCGCAGGATGTGCCGGCCGACCATGACGACATCGGCGCCCAGAGCCAGGTACTTCAGCACGTCTGTGCCGGTCGCCACACAGCCGTCAGTCAGGATCGGGATCGTGCCTTTCAGTTTCGAGGCAACCGCCGGCAGCACCTCCGCGGTGCCCGCCGTGTGATCCTGCCTCCGCCCGCCATGATTTGAGACGGCGATGCCCGCCACACCGGCATCCATCGATCGCATCGCATCGTCCAGCGTCATGATGCCCTTTACCACCACGGGCATTTTGAAAGCCTTGACCAATTCGCGCAGTTGCGCCACGCTCTTGGGCCCGGAATCCACGTCGACGGAAAGCCACGCGGCGCCGGTGGCGTCGATCTCGGGCTGCCACTTCAGGATGATTTCGTTGGGAATCGGCTTGCTGTTGTAGAGCGCCTTACCCTGGAAACGGCTGACCACCGCCATGTTCCTCTTCACATCCTCGATGGGATAGGTGAGCATGTCGCCCACCGCGCCCAACGTGCCGGCGGCCACGCATCCGCCGACTAGTGAGTCGAACCATTCCTGCTGCGTCATCCCCTTGCCGAACTTGGTCCCCGCGGGACCCATGGGCGCGCACACCGCCGGCAGAGAGATCTTGCGGCCGAAGATGGTGGTGGAGGTATCGGCACGCGTCACATCATGCACGTTCCGCATGACCAGCTTCACGCGCTGCAACGCCGTGAAGTTGTTCTGGAAAGACATGCCTGTACCGCTGCCGGCGATTCCCCCGGAATCTCCGGCGCAGGCCACGCCGTCACAAACCGGGCAGACGCGGCAGGTGGGGTAGAGGCGCTCGCGGGCCTTCGTTAAGATGTCTTTTTCGGTGAGAAGGGGCTGCTGCGCCACGGCGCTCGTCGGGACTGCCGTCTGGCCGATCAGGCTGCCACCGCCGAGAATGGTGGACACTTTCAAGAGATTTCGCCGGTTGAACATGGGCCCTGCCTTTAGTATGACCGTACCACCAATGCAGGCAATATAGACTAAGAATCTGGAGATCGACTCATTATGGAAATCAACCGGCGCGAATGGATGCTACAGACCGGTGCGCTGGCGGCGGCCGGCACGGCTTTCAGCCAGCAAAACCCGGACAAAGGCTGGTTCGACCGGCCCATGCGATGGGTGCAACTGGCTTTTGTCGAGGACGATCCGGGCCGCTACGATCCCGGTTTCTGGCTCGACTATTTCAAGCGGGTCCACGCCGATGCCGTGTGCCTGAGCGCCGGCGGATGCGTGGCCTTCTATCCCACCAAGGTGCCGCTGCATTACCGCAGCAAGTTCCTCGGCAATGGCGACACCTTTGGCGAAATGCTGGCGGGCTGCCGCAAGCTCGGCATGATTGTGACCGCGCGCGTGGATCCCCACGCCGCGCATCAGGACGTCTTCGACGCTCATCCGGATTGGATCGCCGTGGAAGCCAACGGGCAGCCCCGCCGCCACTGGGCGATGCCCACCGACTGGGTGACCTGCGCGCTCGGCCCCTACAACTTCGAGTTCATGACCAGCGTGATCCAGGAGATCATGACCCTCTACAAGGTTGACGGCATCTTCGCCAACCGCTGGAGCGGGTCGGGCATGTGCTACTGCCAGCACTGCCAGCGGAATTTCAAGGAATTCAGCGGCTTGGAACTTCCCCGAGCAGCGGGGGCGCCCGGCGACGCGCGCGCTCAGTTCACCGCATGGCAGAAGAAGCGCCTCCTGGAGCTGTATACCCTATGGGATGCCGAGATCCGGAAGCGCAACCCGGGGGCCGCGTTTTTCCCCAACGGATTCGACCAGATACGCGACAGCGTTTCGGTTCCGATTCTGGTTGCGGACCGGCAGTGCCGTTCCGAACTCCAGTTGCCCTGGCAGAACGGCAAGTTTGCCAAGGATGCCCGCTCGATCTCCGGTTCGAAGCCGATCGTGGGCATATTCAGTGTCGGATTCGAGGCGCCTTACCGCTGGAAGGACTCCACCCAGAACCCCAATGAAGTCCGGCTGTGGGCCGTGGACGGCATCGCCCAGGGCTTCCGGCCCTGGGTCGTCAAGTTCAATGCCAAGCCGCTCGACCACCGCTGGTTCAAGCCCGTCGAGGACCTTTACGTCTGGCACTGGAAGAACGAGAAGTATCTGCGTAACGAGCGCCCGCTGGCTCGCGTCGGGCTGGTGTCTGCTTCTGCATCGCGGGCCGCGCAAGACCACGTGTCCGGGTTCTACCACGCGCTGGTGGAAGCCCGGATCCCCTTTGAAATGGTTCTGGACAGCCAACTCGACCCGGCGCACGTGCAGCAATTCAAAGTGCTGGCCCTGCCGAATATCGCCAACCTCTCCGACGCGCAGTGCGCACAGTTGAAGTCTTTCGTGGAAAAGGGCGGCGGGCTAGTGGCCACCCACGAGACCTCGCTCAACGACGAGCGCGGCCGGCGCCGCGATGATTTCGGCCTGGCCGGCCTTTTCGGCGCCTCCTTTGCTGGCAACGTGATCGAGCGCCAGCAGAACGCCTATCTGAACCTCGAAGATCACTCCCATCCCCTGCTGGCGGGGCTAGAGGATGCAGGCCGCATGATCCACGGCGTCAAGCGCGTCGAGATTCGCACCGCGCCCGGCTTGCGTACGCCCCTCATGACGGTGCCCACGTACCCCGATCTGCCCATGGAGGAGGTGTACGTGCGCGACACGACAGCCACCATTCCCGGCGTGATGGTTCACTCCTTCGGCTCGGGCCGCGTGGTTTACTTTCCGTGGGACATCGACCGGACGTTCTGGGAAATCATGTGCCAGGATCACGGAATTGTGCTGGCGAATGCCGTCCGTTGGGCCGCCAACGAGGAGCAGCCGCTGCGGGTCGAAGGCCCCGGCGTGCTCGATGTGGCGCTGTGGAAACAGCAGTCCTCCGTTACCGTTCACCTGGTCAATCTCTCCAACCCCATGATGATGAAAGGGCCGCTCCGCGAGGTTCTGCCCATTGGCCCCCAGAAGGTGCGCCTGAAGCTGCCCGACGGCGCCAAGGCGCGCGGCGTCCGCTTTCTGGTCAGCGAAGCCAAGCCGCAGTGGCGGCAAAGCGGAGCATGGATCGAGACCACCACGCCGCCCATCGCCCTGCACGAAGTGATAGCAATCGATCTGTAAAGGAAGGCCTCACGCCGCCAGAGCGATCAGCGTCTCTTCCAATATGCCCCGAACCAACGGCACCTTGTAACCGTTCTCGCCGAGCGGCACGGCGGCTTTTACCGCCGCCGCTGCCGCTGCCCCCGCCGTGGCGGCGTCCAACGGTTTGCCCACGAGCGCCTGTTCCGCCTCCGCCGACCTCCACGGGGCCGGCGCCACCCCGCTGAGCACCACCCGCGCGGTCCGCACTTTGCCGTCCGCCATCGCCAGCACGATGGCCGCCCCGGCCAGGGCGAAGTCGAACGACCCGCGCTCCCGCACCTTGCGATACGCGCCGCGGGTCCCGGGCTGCGGCGCGTCCAGGAGCACTTCCGTCACCACGTCGCCCGGCTCCAGCACGTTCTCCTTGGTGAGGCTCGCCTTGGGAAGCACGAAGAAGGATGCCAGCGGCATTTGCCGCGTGCCCCGGCGCCCCGCCACGCTTACCTTGGCATCCAGAGCCACCAGCGCGGGCGCGGTGTCCGAGGGGTGCACCATGAAACATTCGTACCCGCCCAGGATGCAGTGCAATTGGTTCTGGCCGGCGGCGGCGAAGCACGTCTCACCGCCCTTCCGCAAGCAGTGGAAGTCACCGCGGAAATACCAGCAGCGCGGCCGCTGGCACAGGTTCCCGCCCAGAGTCCCCTGATTGCGCAACTGCGGGCTGCCCACGGCGGCCGCGGCTTGCGCCAGGACCGGGTAGCTGTCCAGTATCTGCCGGTTCTCGGCGATCTCAGTGAGAGTGGTCAACGCTCCGATGCGCAATCCGCCCGCGGGCCGCGGGCGGACGCCCTTGAGCTCTTTGATGCCGTTGAGGCTCACCAGGCGGCTGGCCTGGAACACTCCATCGCGCAGGCATCCCAACAGGTCTGTCCCGCCCGCGAGAATCCGCACTTCTTTCCCGCTCGCCGCTGCCGTCGCCTCTTGAATCGATGTTGTGCGCTGATATGAAAACTTGGCTAGCATGGCTTATCCCCTTGTTTTGCGTTGCGCCAGAAGAGTAAGAACTTGCGCCGCCGTGATGGGCGCCGCGGTAATCCGTATGCCGGTTGCGTGGTAGAAAGCGTTGGCAATTGCCGCGCCGACGGCAATGGTGGCCGGTTCCCCAACTCCCTTCGCGCCGTTGATGTTGCACTCGGTGTCGTGCGGATCGATGGGGAGACAGGTCATCTCGCCCGGCGCATCCTTGGCGGTCGGGATCTTGTAGTCGTGGAAGTTGGCATTCACCATCTTGCCGGTGCTCGAATCCATGATGCGGCGCTCGGTCATGGCGAAGCCGATGCCCATGACCACCCCGCCGAAGACCTGATTGCGATAAGTCAGCAGGTTCATCACCCGGCCGCTGTCGTGCGCGGCCAGCATGCGCAAAACCCGCATCTCCCCCGTGCGCGTGTTCACTTCCACCTCGGCGAAGTCCGTGGAAAAGGGACGGACGACCTTGTCGGTGGGATCGGGGCCCCGCCGCCCCACCCCCACCACCATCTGCCTGCGCAACTGCCTCAGTTCCGTGATGGCCAGCTTCTGGGCGCCCCCCTGCGCCAGGATCGCGCCGTCCTTGAAGACCAGGTCCGATAGCGGAACCTTCAACTGTTCCGCGGCCATCTCCAGCAGGCGGGCTTTTACCTCGAGCGCCGCCAACCGTACGGCGGGCGAATCCGCCAGCACGGTCTTGCTGCCGCCGCTGACGTCGGTGTACTGCGTGGTTCCCGTGTCGGCATTTTCGATCTCGATCCGGTCCAGCGGCACCCCCAACTCCTCCGCCACCACCATGGCCATCACCGTGTTGGTCCCGGTGCCCAGGTCGGCCGCGCCGATGTTGAGGTTGGCGCTGCCGTCGGCGAACAGCTTGACGATTGCCGTGGAGTTCCCGGCGTTCTGGTACATCCATATGGAACTGGCTACGCCCACGCCTCGGACCCAGGGCCCGTCTCCCTTGGGCCGGCTGCGAGCCTCCTTCCAGCCGAACGCCCGCGCCCCCTCGGTCAGGCACTCCCGCAAGCCGGTCGAGGTATAGGGCTTGTCTTGCTGCATCTGGCAGACGGTGGGGATATTCTTCAGGCGCAGTTCCACCGGATCCATGCCGATTTTCTCGGCCAAGGCGTCCATCATCTGTTCCAGCGCCCAATTACCCTGGGGAAAGCTCGGAGCGCGAAAAGCCCGATTCCGGCCGGCATGGATATAGGCCTGGGTCTCTTCAATGTGCACATTCGGGCACTTGTACAAGTCCCCGATCTGATAGCCCACGCTGGTATCGGAAGGGTATGCTCCGACTTCGCCCAGTCCCGTCAACTGGAACGCCGTGAGCGTGCCGTCCTTCTTCACTCCGGCCTTCAGCTTCATGATGTGCGCCGGCCGGTTTCCCACGCACAGGAACGTCTCTTCTCGCGTCAGGAACAGCTTGACCGGACGCGCCGTTTTCTGGGCCAGCAGCGCCGCGATGACCGAGTATTTGCCCGCTTCCTGCTTGCTGCCGAAGCCGCCGCCCATATACTTCGAGATGACCCGCACCTTGCTCAATGGCATGTTCAGAGCACTGGCGATGTCGGATTGAATCCCAAATGGGCCCTGGTTGGTATCCCACACGGTGAGGCGATCGCCGTCCCACTGGGCGACAGATCCGTGAGTTTCCATGGGGGCGTGGATCTCGCAGGAGGAGCGATAGGTCTCTTCCAGTACGACGTCGGCCTCGGCAAAGCCCTTCTCAACGTCGCCGCGCTTGGTTTCGCGAGGGGCGCCTGCACGGTTGCCGCCTTCCTGCACCGCCGGGGCGCCCGGCTTCAAGGCCTCTTCCATGCCGGTGACGAACGGCTGCGTCTCGTAGTCCACCTGGATGGCTTGCACCGCGTCCCAAGCCTGCTGCGGGCTCTCGGCCGCCACCGCGGCCACTTCTTCGCCTTCATACCGGCAATGCGGGTCGAAGAGGCGGCTCAGCATCCGCCTGCCGCCGGGGCCGGGAGGTCCCGGAGCCGAGTACCACCCAACCCGCGCTTCCGGATCCGCGTCCGTCAGCACCGCGCGCACCCCCGGCATTTCCCGGGCCTTGCCTACACTGATTTTCTTCACCGTGGCATGCGCGTGCGGGCAGCGCAGGATGGCCCCATAGAGCATGTTCGGCACAATTACATCCACCGGGAAAACCGCCGTCCCGCTCACCCGTTCGTAGCCGTCCACGCGCGGAATGGGCTTGCCGACAATCTTGGTTTCATCCCATGGTTTTACAGTCGCTTCCGCCATCGCTTACCTCCCCGTCTTTCGCAATTCCGCCGCGCGCTCAGCGGCGCGGAAGATGTGGTTGTACACCCCGCAGCGGCACAGGTTGCCGCTCACCCCCTCACGGATCTGCTCGATGGTCGGTTGGGGCGTCTTGCGCAACAGCGCCTCCACCGCCACTACCTGTCCCGGAGTGCAATACCCGCACTGCATCGCGTCCTCTTCCACGAAGGCCTGCTGCACGGGCCCCAATTGTTCGCCGTGCATCAAGCCCTCCACCGTGGTGATCTGGGTCCCCACCGCTTCCAGCGCCAGCGTTTGGCACGAATATCGGGCTATGCCGTCGATCAGAACAGTGCACGCTCCGCACTCGCCCCGTTCGCACCCCGACTTGGTCCCGGTGATCCCCAACCGGTCCCGCAACACATGTAGCAGGGTCCAGCGCGGTTCCACGCTCAAGGAGTGAGTCTGGCCGTTGATGCTGAGGACGGCCGGCACCATCTCGCCCTCCGCGGCCTGCCCGGCTGCCGGCTGGGCCGCCATCGCGCCCGGGAGGGTCAGCACGGCCGCTTCGGCTGCGCCGGAAGCCACCGAACCAAAGAAACGCCTGCGGCTCAGGCTGGTCCGGCCTTGCGGTTCGATCTTCGGTTTCTTCATCAGGTTCTCCCCAACACATAATAGGACCGGGTTCTCTGGAATACAAGCGGGATGCGTGACGACGGGTGCGTTCCATTCACCGGCGCTGGCCCAGGACGCCGGCGGAAAAGCGGTCGGGTGTGGCGGGGGCCGGCGACACAGAGGATCGATCCCGACTCTGAGCCATGACCACGGGTGGCGATGGCACGGGGCTAGCTTCCCCGGACCGGCCAAGCACGCTACCCGGGTGACGCGTCTATTCCGTGTGTGGAGGAATCAAGCGGTGCGCCTGCTGGTTCGCCGGAACGGCTGATTTACGGCTCGATCACGATCCGCACGTGGTTCGACTCCTGCCCGCCGGCGCTGATGTGCAGCTCCGACATGCCCATGTTCGTGACCGCGGGCAGTTGCACTTCGATCAGATAGAAGCCGATGTAACCCGGCGCCAGCGTGGCCCGCGACACCTCGACGGAAGAGCCGTCGAGAAACGCCCGGATCGAGGCCGCCACCACCGGCGGGTCCTCCAGTGGCGCAGCCAGGCCAGTGGGCCAGTCGGGCCTGACCTTTCCCAGCCCCGTCGCCATGATCTGAACCCGCCCGTTGGAGTGCGCTATGTTGCGCGCGTCGATCGGCAAGCCGCTATCGGCGTCGTACAGCCAGGGGGCGCCATCGTGGCCCACGAAGATCGCCGGCGAAACCGGCTGCACCTGCTCCGTCAGCATCACCCGGCCGGCACTGGTCTCGAAGGCCAGCGCCACGTTCGGCCCCACGGCTTCGAAGGGAACCTGGATCTGCGATTCCCCGTCCGAGGCCGCCAGCACCGGATAATCCAGATTGCCGCCCCGCGCCGTGTTCACGCGCCCGCCAATGACGCTCAGCAGCGATCCCGGAGCAGCCGCGCGCGTGCTGAAGTCGGCCGCGTTCACAATCCGCAGATTGCGCAGCCGATGCGGCGCAGCCGTGGCGTAAACACCGTGACCATCCAGCGCTGCGTACAATTGCACTCCCGCTGGATCCAGGCGCACGTCGGTGGCAGCGGCCGCCGGTAGCCGGTCCGACAGGCTCACCCAGGAAACCGAGTCCGGCCGGCTGGCATTTTCCAAATCGACGCGGGCCAGGAAAACACCCTTGTCGGTGGCCACATATACCGCGCCCGCCGCGCGCTCAGCGGTGACCCCGTGCGCCGGAGCCTCGGGGAGGTTACCGTCCAGGGGGTCCCAGAAGTTGCCGGAATTGGTGGTGCGGAGCACGTGCGGCCCCTGCTCGCCTCCCAGCGCCGCCAGCGCCACGCGCGGCTCCGTGGCATCCACAAAAATGCGCTCCACCGGACCGCCGGCCTGCCAGGGCGGGGCCGGGAAGCTTTCACCGCTGTCGAACGAAACCCAGATTCGGCCATCGGAAGAGCCGGCATAAACTACGCCGCCGGATGAGCCGAACACTGTAATATCGGCATGGACCACGGCCGAATACCGCTGGCGCAGCACCGCTTCATTCAGCAGTTCCGATCCCGGCGCCGGAACCCAGATCGAGCCGCCCGACGGCAATTCCAAAACTCCCAGGCCATCCGCTTGGATGCGCGCGCCGGCAGTGCCGCTGGGTGTCGAGAGAATCCGCCGCACCGCCAGGTTCGGCAGAGACCGGTTCAACCCGGCCCAGGACAGGCCGCCATCCATGGACCGCCAGACACCGTAATCGTTGGCCACCGCCAGTTGATCCGGATCGGCCGGCGAAATCGCCAGGCTGTGTTGTCCCGACCCCACCACCGATTCCGACTTGTACGCCGTGAGGTTGGTCCAGGAATGACCCCCGTCTTCCGAGCGGAGCAATTGCCGCCCCAAGGAATACATTTTCAAAGGACTCGAGGCGGTGGAAACCACGCGCGCCCCAGCCTCGGGCAGGCGCGCGGCCGTGGCCGGAATCAGAGTGTTCGTCTCGGCCCCATTGGCAACGGCGGTCCACGTCTCGAAATCGGCGGTCTCAAAAACCTTGCCGGATGGCGTGCGGGCAAACAGCAGCGAACCGTCCGTAGAGTACCACACCCGCTCCACCGGCCCTGTAGCAGGGGAAGCCAGCATCAACTCCACCGAGGAACTGCCCACCTTCCGCCAGTCCGGCCGCGTCTGGGCCGCGGCCAGGAACACCCCGGCCAGCGCCAGGCCGATGAGCCGCGTTGGAACGCGTATTGTACTCTTATGACACACTGCCGGTTTCATTTTACCCTATTTCGGATGCCGCCGTTTTTATCAACCCTCTGAATTTGAGCACTTTGTAAGCGAATTTTAATCGCGGCCCCCTGGTTGCAAAGCATGTTTAGTGCTAGACTTGTTTAGTCATAGCATCGGAGCAAGGGTTTAGGATGCCCGGCTCCGCAAAAGGTGTTATGCTTTGGCATATGACGCTATCGGGGATGGTGCGCCCGCTGCTGGTGGCGGCCGCCGTGGTGGTGTCTCTGGCCCCGCTCAAGGCCCAGGATACCGCGGCGAAGGCGCTCGTCATCAATGGCAACGTCTCCGTACTGCGCGATGGCGGCCCGTGGGCCTTGTTTGAAGGGAACACGGTCCGGCCCAAGCAGATCGTGAAGACCGGGCCGGATGGTTACGCCAGGTTCCAAGTCTCCGACGGCAGCACCTTCGAAGTCTTCCCCAACTCGCAAGTCATATTTCGCGACAACCCGCCATCGTGGAAAGACCTGCTGGACGTGGTGATCGGGAAGGTAAAGGTTTACATCCAGCATCTCAACGGCATTCCGAATCCCAACAATGTTTCCAGCCCGACGGCCGTGATTTCGGTGCGCGGCACGGTCTTTGAAGTAAGCGTGGAAGACGAGGACGGCACGACCTACGTCAGCGTGGACGAGGGTCTGGTGGGAGTACGCAGCAAGGCGCCGGGTGGGGGTGAAGTGCTACTCCAACCCACCGAATGGATCCGCGTGTTCAAGGACCAGCCGCTGGCTCAGAAAATGGACAAAGGCTCCATCGCCCGGGGTGTAGCGCAGGCCATCAAGGACGCCGCCCGAGTGGCGCTGCAGCGCCGGGTCGGGGGTGGAGGGCCGATAGGCACCACGCCTGGGACTACCACGGGAAGCGGCGGGGCGCAGGGCGACAAGGGCAAAGGCGGCACGACCGCTCCGGCACCGCCTTCAGCGCCGCCGCCTCCACCGCCAGGCTGAACAGAGCGTCATCAGTAATTGCGCATCCGCTCCCTGACGGTCGCGGCTCGGAAGCGACCCGCGGCGCGTGATAAATTGAAAATAGCTATGTATCGCGCCCTGCGAGGATTGACTCTCTTAGCATGTGCCGCGGCGTTGTACGCCCAGCAACCGCCCGCGGGCCTGGAGCCCGACTGGGATATCGGGGTGATCTTGCAGGAGATGAGCGCGCACGCGGGGCGCCTGCTGCCGGTGCTCGATCAGATCGAGGTGAAGGCGTGGCTGAAGAAGGGCGCGTCGGAAACCTACGCCGCGCAATTGCAGTCCAGCAAAGACCAGGCTAAAGCGTTCGCCGATGGCGCCAGGGACCTGGCGCGCGACCCCGAGAAGCTGTCGGCCTCGCTCGAGTTGTTCTTCCGCATTCAGGGCCTCGAGACCATGCTTGTCTCTTTGGAAGAGGGGACCCGCAAATACCAGGGTCCCGCGGTCGCCGAGACGCTGGCCAGCCTGGCAGCCGAGAATGGCGTCAACCGCGACCGGTTTCAGAAGTACATCGTGAATCTGGCCGCCGAGCGCGAGCAACAGTTTCAGGTGATGGACCGTGAAGCGCAACGCTGCCGCGGCATCCTGACCACCGAGGCCCCGGCTTCCCCGAATTCAGGAAGGAAGAAATAGCTCAACCCATGCCTTTCACGTGCAGCATTTGTGGAGAGGAATCCACGCGGATCTGCGCGCAGTGCACCAAGGACGCCTGCGATAACCATCTTTGCGAAAAATGCCTGCGATGCAGCGACTGCTGCGAGTGCGAAGTGGCCCTTTCGGAGCACGGCGCGACCCCTACAGCGGCGTGATCGGCTTGGTATCCGAGCCGGTGCGGAACTGGCGGGGAACCGACTCGTTAGGCGGCGGCGTCAACAGATGCGGGCGCATCATCACCAGCACCTGGTCGTTGCTCCGGTCGCGTTCGTGGGTGCTGACCAGGGGTCCGAGGTAGGGAATTCGCGAGAGGCCCGCAAGCCCGGCGATACTGCGAGCTTCGCTGGTACTGAGCAGGCCGGCCACTATCGCCCACTCTCCCATGACGAGCCGGGTTTTGGATTTCAGCACGCGGCTCGAAATGATGGGGATTCCGTTCTCGGCCTGCCCCGACAGCACTTTGAATTCGGCGTCGATATCGAGCGTCAAATCGTCCATGCCGTGCACCGACGGGGTCACCTTCACGGTCAACCCGAGATCTTCGAAGCTGACGGAAGGCGGGGGCGTGTAGGCGCCGGCGCCCGAAAAACTCGCCGGGCCGTAATAGCCGGAGGTCAGAATGGGATAGCGGTCGCCCACGTGCAAGGAGGCGGGCTGGCCGTCCAGCGAACGCATCTCCGTCTTGAGCAGCACCTTGCCCGAGGAGTCCGACATTTTGGCCACCAGCGAGGGGTTTATGATTCCGATTCCCATCAGCGTCTTGCCGCCGCCGAATGCCAGCAGCCCCGCCAGACCCGACACCGAAGGCTTATTGTTCAGATACGTGGTGAGCGCCGTGAGCGGGAAAGATGTGGGGAAGTCGATCCCGTAAGTGATCATGTCGTTGCGGGTGACCTCGAGAAACTCCAGGTCCACCATCACCTGGGCGCGCGGATGCAGCAGTTCCTCGAGCAGCGCGCGCGCCGGCAGAACCTTGGAGATGCGGTCGCGGAAAATCACGACGTTCTGTTGTGTATCCCACGAGGCCTTCTCAATGGCCATGGCCTGCTGCACCGCCGTGATCATGGCGTTGAAGTCCTGCTGGTTGGTGGCTTCGGGCAGGCGCACCTCGACGGCCACGGCCGGCTCGACCTCCTGGCGTTTCTGCAGGGTATCTTTGGCCACCAGGAAGAGCTTGTTGGATAGCGGCACGATGAAAGAGTTGGTGGCCGCCTCCAGATCGTGCAGCGCTTCGCGGTAATCCACGCTCTGCAGTTGAAAACGAAACGCGTTGGTGGGCTGATAATCGCCGTCGAAAACGCAATCCAGCCCGAAGGCGTGCGCCACATCTTCAAACAGCTTCCGGGAGTCGCCGCGCACATCGAAATCCCTGGCTTCCGGGTGGGCATCCAATTCCGTCGGCGGCAGCGGCTGGCGCGCCTCAGCCAGGTCCCGCGCGCTGGGCTTGTCGAACTGCCGTTCCGGTAGGGCCGCGGGTTCCGGCTCGGGTCCCGC
Source organism: Bryobacterales bacterium (assembly GCA_963768385.1). Taxonomy (GTDB): domain Bacteria; phylum Acidobacteriota; class Terriglobia; order Bryobacterales; family Bryobacteraceae; genus Fen-178. The sequence continues at coordinate 631,027 of CAVYHQ010000003.1, read as the reverse complement.
CTCCTGCGCCGGCGGCATAAGCTTCGCCTCGAGCGCCGCGCGCGACTTTACCGCCTGGCTGCGCAGCCAGTAGTTATGGTTCTTGGGATCCATGGCGGCGGCCTGGGAATACAGCAGGTATGCCTGTGCCATGTGGCCGCCCTTCTCGGCCTGGCGGCCCTGTTCATACAGGTCCCAGGCGGAGAGATCCTGCGCCATCAGGCGCCCGGCCACGATCAGGCACAGAAGGAAGACACTTCGCCGCACATTAGGGTGACGCGGCGCCGGACCCCTGCGTGCACCCGAATTCTTTGTGAGAATCGGACTATGCAGACGATCGGGCGTATCTTGACAACGAATCCGATGGAGTTGGTGTGGCCTGTCGCCATATTCGTGGCCACTTTCATTATTGGGTGGGTGGTCCGCCGATTGGTCCTGGGATCCCTGCGCGCCTGGAGTTCGCACAGCGAGAGCCGCGCCGGTCTGGTCCTCGCCGATGCTCTCAGCGGTCCTATTCTCATCTGGGCCGCGATCCTCGGGTTGCACCTGGGACTCCAGTCCTCCAATCTGCCCGCGAAGTTCACCTCCTGGGGCGCGAAGGCCTTGTTCGCGCTCTGGATCGTATCTCTCACGATGATGTGCATGCGGATCGCCCGCGACCTGATTCGCTTCTATGGCAGCCAGATCCCCGGCGCTCTGCCGGTGGCCACCCTGACCCAGAACCTGGCCCAAATTGCGGTGGCGACGCTGGGGGCGTTGGTGCTGCTCGATCACTTCCACGTTTCGATCACGCCCATGCTGACGGCCCTGGGCGTGGGCGGCCTGGCAGTGGCGCTGGCGCTGCAAGACACGCTTTCCAATCTGTTTGGCGGCTTCTATGTGACAGTGGCCGGACAGGTAAGGCTGGGGGACTACATCAAGCTGAACACCGGCGAAGAGGGATACGTCACCGACATCGGCTGGCGCAGCACCACCATCCGGAACCTCGGGAACAGCATGATTATCGTGCCCAACGCCAAGCTGGCGCAGGCCATCGTGACGAATTACCACCTGCCGGAGAAGCGCATGTGGGCCATGGTGGAAGTGCGCGTGCGCTACGATTGCGATCCGGACCACGTCGCGCGCGTGCTGCTGGACATCGCGGCGCAGGGCACGCGGGAGATCGCGGGCATGCTGGCCGATCCGGCGCCCTCGGTGACGTTCGACCCCGGGTTCGGCGATTGGGCGCTGGGCCTCACGCTCAACTACCAGGTGGCCGAATTCGCCAGCCAGTTCACGGTGCGCGACGAGCTGCGAAAGCGGATCTTCCGCCGTTTCAGAGAAGAAGGCATCCGGATTCCGTTCCCAGCCAGGGCCGTCTACGTGCACGGGCCCGAGCTGGGGATCCCGTGGAGCCGCGGTCCGGGCCGGGGCGGCCATAGAGGCTCGGTACGGTTTGCCGCGGGCTGGCGTACGTGGTATATTTGGAGCGCGTTTGATAGCTGCCTGCCGCGGATCCGTCCCCGATTAGCCCGCTTTCAAATTGTCAGGAGAATTGAGTGAAGAACATCTTCGTTGGCAACCTCGATTTCAACGTTACGGAAGAGGCAGTCCGTAGCCTCTTCGAAAGTCATGGCGCGGTGAACAGCGCCCGGATCATGACGGATCGCGACACCGGCCGCTCGCGCGGGTTCGCCTTCGTCGAAATGGAAAATGAATCGGAAGCGGACCAGGCCATTGCCGCGCTGAACGGCTACACCCTGGAGGGACGGGCTCTCAACGTGAATGAAGCGCGTCCCAAGCCGGATCGGGGCTTCGGAGGCGGTGGCGGCCGTCCCGGCGGCGGGGGCCGTCCGGGCGGTGGCGGCGGCAACCGTCCTCGCGGCGGGCGCCGCGAGCCGCGCTGGTAAATCGGCTGAAAGCTCAGTCCTAGACGCCGGTGGCCCCGTTCTCCAGGAATGCCCGCAGGCGATGGCTGCGGCTGGGGTGACGCAATTTGCGCAGCGCTTTGGCCTCGATCTGCCGGATGCGCTCGCGCGTCACGGCAAAGTTTTGCCCCACTTCCTCGAGCGTGTGCTCGCTTCCGTCGTCCAGGCCGAACCGCATCTTGATGATCTTCTCCTCGCGCGGCGTGAGGGTTTTCAGAACTTGCGCGGTCTGCTCCCGCAGGTTCAGATTGATCACTGCGTCCGACGGCGAAATCCCATTGTGGTCCACGATGAAGTCGCCCAGGTGCGATTCCTCCTCTTCGCCGATGGGTGTTTCCAGGGAAATGGGCTCCTGCGCCACGCGCAGCGCCTTCCGCACCTTCGAGACCGGCATTTGCAACCGTTTGGCGAGCTCCTCGTTGGTGGGCTCGCGGCCCAGCTCCTGGATCATCTGGCGTGACGTTCGGACAAGCTTGTTGATGGTCTCGATCATGTGGACCGGAATGCGAATGGTGCGCGCCTGGTCGGCGATGGCGCGCGTGATGGCCTGCCGCACCCACCACGTGGCGTAGGTTGAGAACTTATAGCCGCGGCGGTACTCGAACTTGTCCACGGCCCTCATGAGCCCGATGTTGCCCTCCTGGATGAGGTCGAGGAATTGCAGCCCGCGGTTGGTGTAGCGCTTGGCGATGCTCACCACCAGGCGCAGGTTGGCCTCGATCAGCTCCTTCTTGGCCGTTTCCGCCTCATGGTGCGCCTGGGTGATGATCTCCAGAGTCCGCCGCAGTTCCGCCGCCGATGCTCCGAAACGCTCTTCGCTCTGTTGCAGCCGCTGGCCGAGGCTGCGTTGCTCCTTGCGGAGCTCCTTGATGCCTTCGGCGCGCGCGCCGGGCCACGTTTCGAGCTTTCTTTGCACGCGGGCGATCTCCCGCTCGAGCGGCTTCAGCTCTTCCACCGCCGCCCGAATGCGGTGGATCAAGTGGCGGATCACCGGCGTCTGGAACTTGATCAGCCGCACCAGGCGCGAAGTCCGCACCGTCAGCCGCCCCAGCTCCCAGGATTGACGCCGGTACTGCTTGGGCTTCATGCCGCGCGGAATCGCCTGGAGTTTCTGACGGCACTGGAGGATCTTCCGATAATGCCGCGCGATGTCATCTGCGCACTTGCAGAACGCCTTGCGCTTCTCCTCCACCAGCTCGTCGGTCAGGATGGGATCGGGAATTTGGACGATGTCGCGCGCCGAGAGGGCGTTCCTGGCCACCTCGTCGCCCATGACGACGATCTCCTGAATCACCAGTGAGGCGCGGGAAAGCGACTTGAGCGCCGTGTTCTGGCCGCGCTCGACGCGGCGCGCGATTTCGACCTCGCCCTCGCGCGTGAGCAGCGGCACCGTGCCCATCTCCCGCAGGTACATGCGCACGGGGTCGTTGATCTTCTCGCCGACGCCGGCGGGCAGGTCCAGATCGAGGAGATCTTCCCCCTCCTCGAGCTTCTTCTCGAAGTCCTTGGGCTCTTCCAGGATTTCAATGCCGGCCGTGTCCAGGCCGGCCAGCACGTCTTCGAGTTCCGCGCCTCCGGCCAGATCTCCGGGCAGGACTTCGCTGACCTCGTCGTACAAGACGTAGCCCTTCTCTTTGCCCATCTGTACGAGGCGGTTCAACCCTTCGAATTTGTCGTCAAGCGCCACTGAAGCCCCGTCACACTCCCCACGTAACAGAATCGAGATTATTGTACACCACGGCGCGTCGCATTTCTGGGGGGGAGAGTGTCACCTGCGCCCCCGCGCCGCCTGCTCCAGCCCCTGCAACTCTCCGGTCAGCCGGACGGCCTCTTCCCAATGGCCCGCGCGCTCGGATTCATGGATGCGCGCCTTCAACTGCGACCGCCGCTGCCGCTCCCCGGTGCGGCGCACGCTCTCGATGGCCGCCAGGACTTCTTCGTGCGAAGCCTGCGCATCCTCGTTTAAAACCGCCTGGGCCAGCCAACTCCGGTCCGATTCCTCCAGGCGCGCATGGACTGCTTCGAAACTCAACCGGCCGCCCGCCTCATGGAGAGCGAATATCGCCTGAAAGATGCGCCGGGAAGAGAAACTGTCGATGGTCTCGATCGACTTCAGCTCCCCGATGATCTCGCTCCACATCTCCGGCTGCGCCAGCAGCGCGTTCAACAGCACGCGTTCGTCGTGGCGCAACACCGTCTGGGGGCCTTCCAGAGTCTTCTCCTGCCGCTCCGCCACGGCTCTGCGAAAACTGTCCAGCACCATCCCACGCTCCACGCCGATGTAGCCCGCCACATCGTTGGCAATGGCCATGCGCTCGAGCCGGTCCGATATGCGCTCGACCGCCGGCCTCAGAAACTGAAGCGCGGCCACCTTGCCTTCCGTGGTGCGCATATCGAACCTGGCGCGCGCCCGGTCCGCCAACCAGTAAAAGTACCCCTTGGCCCCTTCCAGCCGCTCCTGGTACGCGGCCGCGCCGCGCTGTTTGCAGTACTCGTCCGGATCGAGACCGCCGTCCAGTTCCATGATGCGGACCTGCATGCCCTCTTCGAGCAGCAGGCTGATGGACCGCTCCGCGGCGTTGGCGCCCGGCGCATCCGGATCGAAATTCACCACGATCTTCTGCGTGTGGCGCTTGAGCGCCTGTGCCTGCTGCGCCGTCAGCGAGGTGCCGCAGCTTGCCACCACGCCGCGGAAGCCGGCCGCGGTTACGCCGATCGCATCCATGTAGCCTTCCACCAGAATGACCCTGTCGTCTTTGCGAATGGCCTCCTTTGCCCGGTGCAGGTTGTAGAGCACGTAGCTCTTCTTATAGATCGGCGTTTCCGGCGAGTTCAAGTACTTGGGTTCGTCCGGGGTCCCCCCTGGGGACGCCAGCGCGCGTCCGCCGAACCCGATGATCTTGCCCGATTCGTTATGGATGGGGAACATCAGCCGGTTGCGGAAGCGGTCGTACAGGCTTCCGTCCTGCCGCCTGCCCACCAGGCCCGCTTGCTCCATCTGCGCCGCGGGGAAATTGCGCTGCTCGTAGAGGCGCAGCAGCGCGCGTCCCGAGCGGTCCGAGTATCCCAGCCCGAATTGTTCGGCCGTCTCCGGCGTCACGCCCCGTCGCACCAGGTAGTCCCGCGCCGCCTCCCCTGCCGGCCCGTCGAGATTGGCGCGGAAATTCTCCTGCGCCAGCTCGTGCATTTGATAAATGGCGCCGCGCAGTTTGGAGTCCTCGTCGGCGTACTGCGAGCGCTTGGGCATGGGAATGCCGTAGCGCTCGGCCAGGAGCTTCAGGGCCTCGTAAAAGCTGATGCCTTCCTTCTCCATCACGAACTTCACCACGTCGCCGCCGGCGCCGCAGGAGAAGCACTTGTAGAACTGATGCACCACGTGGACGGTAAAGGAAGGGGTCTTTTCGCTGTGGAAGGGGCACAGCCCCATGTAGCGCTGCGTGCCGGACTTCTTCAGCCGCACATATTCCCCGACGACGCTGACAATATCGACCGAGGACTTAAGCTGTTCGACGAAGTCCATGAAACCCCTTCTGGCTATTATCCCGCACCGGTGTGGCGGCGGAGAGCGCACATTGGCTTGGTTGTGCCGGGCTGGGCATGCCCAGCCCCTACTTCCCGCTCCAGCAGGGCGCCCGCTTACCCAGGAACGCCGACATGCCTTCCTGCGCGTCGGCAGCCGTGGCGTTCATCGACATCACCTCCTTGGCATAGGCGTAGGCTTTGGGCTGGTCGAGATCGATCTGTGTGTAATAGGCCTGCTTGCCCAACGCCACCACCAGTGAGCTGGCATCCGCCACCTTGGCCGCCAGTCTCCGCGTGGCGGCTGGCAGGCCGGAGGCGGGGACCACCTGGTTGATCAGCCCCCAATCCGCCGCCGTGCGCGCGTCCACCAGTTCGCCGGTGAGCAGCATCTGGAGCGCGCGCTTGCGGCCGATGCCGCGCGTGAGCGCCACCATGGGGGTGGTGCAGAAGAGCCCAATCTTCACGCCGGGGGTGCCGAAGGCCGCCTCCTCGGCAGCCACCGCCAGGTCGCAGGTGGCCACTAACTGGCATCCGGCGGCGGTGGCGATGCCTTGCACTTCGGCGATGACCGGCTGCGGAATGGCTTGGATCTTCATCATGAGCTGGGTGCACACGTCGAAGATGTGGCGGTATTCGCCGATATCCCGGCCGGTCATTTCAGAGAGGTCGTGGCCGGAACAGAAAACCTTGCCGGCCGCCGCCAGGATCACCGCGCGGATTTCGCGGTTGCGGCCGATCTCCTCCAGACAGCCAATCAACTCCAGCATCAGGCCGAGCGAGAGCGCGTTGCGGCGTTGCGGCCGATTGAGGGTCGCGACCGCAACCGGCCCCTCCCGCGCCATACAGATGTTCTCGAAGTTCATAGGATTTCCCCAAATTGTACTGCAACCTAATCCTATTCGCTGCAAGGTCTTCCGGCCATGGACTGATACGTACCAGTACTTTTCGCTCTGTTCTTCCGGCGATCCCCAGCTTAGAATCGCCCTACATGGCATATCGGTGGTATGGATTGGCCGTGATCTTGTCGGCGCTGCCGCTCGGCGCAGGAACGATCAACGTTTCCGACCAGGTTTCGGCCTTGTTCGATACGGGCGACGAGCTATCATTCACGGTTCCATCCTGGAATTACAGCATCGATGCGGCCCATTTCGGACTCCCGGTGTACCCCACCCAGGTGGAGTTCACATTCGTGTCGGCTCCGGAGGATTCGCCGGCGCAGTTCGAAGCGGTTCTGGAATCGGGCGATGGCTCTGTTTCGGTTTCGTTCGGCGAGCCGCTGGGCTTTGTCCCGGGGACGTTCCGAGGCTCCCTCTATGGCGGAGCAGTCTCGGTCCTGGAAGGATCGCTGCACCTCTCCGAGACGCTTTCACAACAGTTGTTCGGCGGTTCGCCGGCAGTCCTGACTCTGCTGAACACGGGACCGGGCGTGACCGTGGGGCTGCCACCCTACACCTTGCGGCAGGACATGAACGTAAGCTTGGGGACCGGCGGGTTCAGTGTGGGCGCGCCGCAGGGCACAGTCACTCTGGATCCGCCAGACCCGTCCGGCGAGGCGCCGGAACCGCGTTCGGGGGTGCTGCTGCTGGGTGGAGGCGCACTGCTCTGGGCGCTCGCCAAGCTGCGCAGGTCATAACTTTCGCGTGGTGCCGAGGGAGCCCTCCAGCGCGATTCTTACAAGCTGGCTGCGTGTTCGCACGCGGGTCTTTTGAAACAACTGCTGTAGCGTGGCCTTCACCGCGCCCTCCGATACCCCGAGCCGGCCGCCAATCTCTTTGTTCGTGAGGCCCTCGAATATACCCCGAAGCACCTGTTGCTCCCGTTCCGTCAGCACCTTGTGAGAGGTTCGTCCTTCGTGCTGATGGATTCCGTCGGCCATGAGGTGGATGACTCGCTGGTCCACCCACATCTCTCCGCTCGCCACCAGCCGGATGGCCTTAGCCAGCGTCACCGGGGAATTGTGCTTCAGAAAGATGCCAACCGCGCCTAACTGCAAGGCGATGGACGATTCCGCCGCATCCATTCCGGCGGTGACCATCAGGATCTTTCCCGCGTACCCCGCCCGGCGGGCCGCCGCGATGAACTGGCTGCCGTGATCCTCGCCCAGATCGAAATCCAAGAGGACGACATCGACAGGCGAGCCTTTCAGAACCTCCAGCGCCTCGGCGGACGTGCCGCAGTTGCCCACCATCTCGAAGTCCGGCTCCGAAGCCAGAAGGCGGCTCAGGCCCTCTCGAAACAGAACGTGATCATCGAGCAACAGCAGCCGGATTGGTTCCCTGTTTGCTTGTCCGTCCATAATCCGTCTCATGGGAACCGGCGATCGCCAGGTCGATCACAAAAGAACATCCCGGCGCCGCCGGATCGTGGCGAAGGTCACCCCGAAAGGATCGCACGAAAGCGCGCGAGAGATATAACCCGAGCCCCGTGGAATCGGCCCCCTTCTGGAAGGGTTGGAAGAGCTTGTCGACGGAACCGATGCCCGGTCCCGAGTCGGTGACTCGGATGGACACGACGCCTTGGCCTTCCCGGACCGTGATATCGATTCTCTTCAGGTCAGCGCCCTCCAGGGCCCGCTCGCTGTTCTTCGCGAGATTCAAAAGAACCTGCAACAAACTGTGGCGATCGGCCCAGACCGGAGGCAGTTCCCCAGGGATGTCCCAGTGCACGGCAATATCGGCTTCCTGGCAATACGGCTCGAGAACGATCTTGAGATCGTCCAGGGTCTCCTGAAGGTCGATGCCGCCGATCTCGGAATCGCCGGCGCTTTGTTTGAGCTCCAAAGAGGCAATCTTATTGAGCGTTTCGACCAACGATCCGAGCGCCTCGAAGTCCTTGGTCCCGTTCAGAGCGCCGCTGCGGACGAGGTTCTCATAGATGACCGCGATGGCGCCGCACACGTTGCGGATTTCATGCGACACGGCGCCCACCAGAATCCGCGATCCGGCCATGAGCTGTTCGAGGCTCGACTCTTCCCGTTCCCTCAGTTCTTCCGAAGCGTCCACCACCAAAGCGGCCAGCCTCGGGCCCATCGCCGTGCTGTAAGTGGAGAAGAAGACGTTGGCCGGGAAGACATCGCCGTTATCCCGCTCGCCGCGGCACTGCATTTCGGTCCGGAATGCCTGGGGCGTCTCCCCCGTGAAAGGCACGCGTCCCAGGGCCGGAATGTAGCGGCGGATGCTCCTTCCAGGCAGTCCCCCGTCCGGCGCTCCCAAGAGACGATGCGCGGCGGCATTCGCCCGCAGAATCAGGCTGTCGGCGCCCATGGTGAGGATGGCGGCGGGACTGCTGTCGATGAGGAATTCAAGTTGCTCTTCCGCTTCGCGCCGGGCCGCCATTTCCTCTTCGACCCGGCGGAGGTTCTCCATCTCCCGCCGGCGGCTCTTGGTGATCTCGTAAGCGAACAGCCCCGTGCCCGCCAGCGACGAGAAAACCAGAATGTCCTGGGGCAGCGCCACGGCCAGCGTAAAGGGGAACGGGTCGAAGAGATCGGAAAGGAACGTGCAAAGAAGCGCCGCCAGGAGGATCTGCCAGCGCGGCAAGACCGTTCCCATAAGCAAAATGGGAAACAGGTAGAGGAAGCCGAAGGCAATGTTGAGGTTGACGCGCCAGTCGATAAGGGCGATGATGGCGATGAGGAATCCCGCCCGGGCGAGCACCACGGGTGTGGACCCTTGCAGATAACGGAACATCGTGCGCCTGCGCCCCCGTTCTCGATTGTAGGTACAATCTCTGTTCTAAACCAAGGCCTCCGGCCATAAGATAGGTTCCACTCGGCCGAAAGATAGGCCCTTGGCGAAGCCGGGATGACGCCAAAATTGTTATTGACACCGGTGCGGAGGTCACATGCGATGTGTGTTTATCGGGCTTCTGATCGCGGTTTGCCTGACGAAGGGTGTCCGCGCGCAGAAGGCCTTCTCATGGCAGGAGATTCGCGAGAAGTTCGAAGCTACCAATCCGACTCTGCGAGCCGGCCGGCTCGGCGTCGATGAAGCCAAGGCCGAGGAGACTACGGCCTGGCTGCGGCCGAACCCGGACCTCACGACGACGCTCGATCAGCTCGACCCCTTCACGCCCAATCCTTACCGCCCGCTGACAAACACCCTGCCGCTGATCTCGGCCAGCTACCTGCACGAGCGGCAGCACAAGCGGGAGTTGCGGCTGGAGAGCGCCCAAAAGGGCACCGCCATCGCGGTGTCGGAACAAGCCGACCTGGAGAGAACTCTGCTCTTCAGTTTGCGCGGCGCATTTGTGCAAACCCTGCAAGCCAAGGCAGCCTTGACGCTGGCCAGGGACAACCTGGCGTATTACGACCGCGTGCTGGTGGTGAGCCGCGACCGCTTCAAAGCCGGCGACATCGCACAAGTGGATCTGGACCGCCTGGAATTACAGCGCGTCCAGTTCGAAGCCGACGTGCAGACCGCCGAAACCAACCTGCGAACCGCCAAGATCCAGCTCCTGACCCTGATGAACGACCGGACGCCCGTCGAGCAATTCGACGTGACGGGGCCGTTCGAATTCCCGGAACGCATCCTGCCATTGGAGGAGTTTCGCAGTATCGCTGTGGATACGCGGCCGGACTTGAAGGCTGCGGCGCAAGCCGTCGATAAGGCCCAGACCGACCACAAGCTGGCGGTGGCCAACGGGTCGACGGATCCCACCTTCGGCGTGGACGCGGGGCGCAACCCTCCGATTCCGGCCTACTTCGGTGTCAGCGTCACCATCCCGCTGCGCATCTTCGATAAGAACCAGGGGGAGAAGCAGCGCACGGAGCTGGACATCCGCCGCAACGAACGGCTGCGGGACGCCGCCCAGGCGCAGGTGTTCAGCGACGTGGATTCGGCTTATGCCATGGTCAACGGCAATCTGAACCTGCTGCGCCCGTATAAGGCGAAATATCTGCAACTGGCGGCCCAGGTTCGCGAGACAATTTCTTACTCCTATCAGCATGGCGGAGCGTCGCTGCTGGATTTTCTGAATGCGCAGAACGACTACCGCACTGTCCAACTGAATTACCTGAACCTGATTGGCGCTTACATGACCGCCGCGAGCCAGTTGAATCTTGCGGTGGGCCGCGAGGCGATCCCATGAGGAAGACAGAAGTCAGGAGCCAGACTGGTGCGCTAGGACTTCTGGCGCTGGGTCTTCTGCTGGCCGGCTGTGGAGCGAAGGGACAGCCGGACCCGGCGGCCGAGTCGCCGCCGGCGGCCGAGGTCGAGCGGGAACAGGATGCCGGCATGGTCAAGGTAGACCATCCGGAGCAATTCCCGCTGGCCACGGCGAGCGCGCATGTGGCCGCGCCCGAGCTGAACGTGACCGGGGTTGTCAGCGCCGACGTGTCCCGGAATGTGCCCGTGATTTCGCTGGCTTCCGGGCGGGTGGCGGACATTCGCGCGCGGCTGGGAGACACGGTCGCGAAGGGACAGCTTCTGATGCGGGTCGAGAGCACGGACGTTTCCGGCGCTTTTTCCGACTACCGCAAAGCGCTGGCCGACCAAACTCTGGCGCGCGCGCAACTGGACCGCTCCAAGCTGCTGTACGAAAAGGGAGCGATCGCGGGAAAAGACCTGGAAGTGGCGGAGGACACGGCCGCCAAGGCAAGAGTGGATGTCGAGACGGCCCTGGAACGTCTCAAGGTGCTGGGAGTGGACGTCGATCATCCCGCCACGGCGGTCGACATTTTCGCGCCCGTTTCGGGGGTGATTGTCGAGCAGAACGTGACGGCGGCGGCCGGCGTCAAGACCCTGGACAATTCACCGAACCTGTTCACCATCGCGGATCTTTCCCGCGTCTGGATCGTCTGCGATGTGTACGAGAACGACATGGCCAATGTCCGCCTGGGCGAATACGCGCACATCCACTTGAACGCTTATCCGGGCAGGGTCTTCGAGGCGCGCGTCGGCAACATCGGTCCGATCCTCGACCCGAACATCCGCACCGCGAAGGTTCGGCTCGAGGTGGAGAACCCGGGGCTGATGCGCCTCGGCATGTTCGTCACGGCCACCTTCCACGGCCAGCAGAAGGACACCCGCGCGCTGGTTCCGGCCTCCGCAGTGCTGCACCTGCACGACCGCGACTGGGTCTACGTGCCGGCCAGCGGCGACACATTCCGGCGGGTGGAGGTGACGGGCGGAAAAATGATCCCGCCCAACATGCAGGAAATCGTATCGGGCATCGCGCCAGGGGACCGCGTAGTCTCGAATGCGCTGGTTTTGCAGAACACAGCGGAGCAGTAGCCGATGATCCGCGCCCTGGTTGACTACGCGCTCAACAACCGCCTGATGGTGGTGTCAGCGGCCATTCTGTTGCTGATCTGGGGCGTCATTTCGTTTCACAACCTGCCCGTGGAAGCGTATCCCGACGTGGCCAATAACTACGTGCAGGTGATCACGCAATGGCCCGGCCGGGCCGCCGAGGAGGTGGAGCAACAGGTCACCATTCCCATCGAGATCGAGATGAACGGGATTCCGCACCTGGAGCACCTGCGGTCCACGTCGCTTTTCGGACTCTCCAGTGTGATGCTGATTTTCGACGACCAGTCGGAGAACGACTGGAACCGGCAGAAAGTGCTGGAGCGGGTGTCCACGGCGGCGCTTCCGAACGGCATTCAGCCGCAGATCGGAACGGATTACAGCCCGGTTGGCCAGATCTATTGGTATACGCTGAAGAGCACCAACCCTCAATACGACCTGATGGAGCTGAAGTCGCTCGAGGACTGGGTTCTCGAAAAGCAGTTCAAGTCCGTTCCCGACGTTGTGGACGTGGTTAGCTTCGGAGGAATCACCAAGGAGTACCAGGTACGCATCGATCCGGACAAGCTGGTGTCCTATGGGCTGGGCATCGGGCAAGTCGAGCAGCAGCTCGCCTATAACAACGTGAACGCCGGCGGCAGCTTTGTGGAAGCCGGCTTGCAGCAGATCAACGTGCGCGCCATCGGGCTGGTCAGGAGAGTTCGCGACATCGAAGATACGGTTGTCAAGACGCAAGCCGGGACGCCGGTCAGGATCAAAGACATCGGGACGGTTGCGCAGGGCGCCAAGATTCGCCTGGGCCAGATCGGGAAGGCGATTCATCGGGCCGGTGGCAAGATCATCGACAACGGCGATGTGGTCGAAGGCATCGTACTGTTGCGAAAAGGCGCCAACTCGGATTCGACCCTCGATGCCATCCACGATAAGGTCAAGGAACTGAACGAACACATCCTGCCTCCCGGCGTGAAGATTGTTCCGTTTCTCGACCGCAGCGACCTGGTTCACCTCACCACCCACACGGTGCTCCACAACCTGACCGAAGGCATGCTGCTGGTGGCGATCATCCTCTTCATGTTTCTGGGGAATGCCCGCGGCGCGCTCATCGTGGCGCTGACCATCCCGTTCTCGCTGTTGTTCGCATGCATCTGTCTCAGCCTGATCCACGTTCCGGCGAACCTGTTGTCGCTGGGAGCGCTGGATTTCGGGATGGTGGTGGAAGGCGCGGTGGTGATGGTGGAGAACATCGTGCGGTACCTGGGCCGCAAGCGCGAGGCGCAATCGGCGCTGGGCGCGATACGCGAAGCCGCGCACGAGGTCCAGCGACCGGTGTTCTACTCGATCGGCATCATCATTACGGCGTACCTGCCGATCTTCACGCTCGAACGCGTGGAGGGGCGCCTGTTTAAGCCCATGGCGTGGACGGTATCGTTCGCGCTGCTGGGCTCCCTGTTGTTTTCGATGATCGTTGCGCCGGTCGTTTCCAGCCTCTTTTTCGGCAAGCACGTTCGCGAGTGGCACAACCCGGCGATGATCCGGATTACGCTGGCGTACCGCTACGCCCTTCAGCTTGCCATCCGGTTTCGCTGGGCGACCCTGGCGGTGGCGGCGGGGGCCGTGGCCATCTCGTGGTATCTCACCACCAGCGGCGTCATCGGCTCCGAGTTCCTGCCGCACCTCGACGAAGGCGCCATCTGGGCGCGTGCCACGCTGGCGCCGAGCACCGGACCCACCGAAGGCGCGCGCGTCATGGGCCAGGCGCGCGTGATTCTCGCATCGTTTCCCGAGGTGACCCAGGTGGTCAGCCAGGTCGGACGTCCCGACGATGGAACAGACACCACCGGCTTCTTCAACACGGAATACTTTGTCGATCTCAAACCCAAGGACCAGTGGCGGCCTGTGTTCCAGCAGAACAAAGAGGAACTCGTTGCCGCCATGGACCGGGAACTGGAAAAGATTCCCGGTGCGTTATGGAATTTCTCCCAGCCCATCGCCGACAACATGGAGGAGGCGGTCAGCGGAGTGAAAGGCCAGCTTGCCATCAAGGTTTACGGCGACGACTTGAAGGTGCTGGAAGCCAAGGGCGAAGAAATCGTCAATGTCATGCGCACGGTCCGGGGCATCGCGGACCTTGGCTTGTTCCGCGTAATCGGCCAGCCCAACCTGGAATTCACGGTGGACCGCGCGCGGGCGGCCCGCTATGGAATTAATGTGGCCGACGTCCAGGATGCGATTGAGACCGCCGTCGGTGGGAAGGCCGTGAGCCAGGTGCTTCAAGGCGAGCAACGCTACGACCTGGTGGTGCGCTACCAGGCGCCCTACCGGAGCACCAGGGAGGCGATCGAGAACATCCGCCTGGTGAGCCCTTCGGGCGAGCGCGTTTCCCTCGCTCAGCTTGCGGGAGTCGAGGTTCTGGATGGCGCATCGGAGATCTATCGGGAAGCCAATTCGCGCTACGTGGCCATCAAGTACAGCGTGCCCGTCCGCGACCTGGGAAGCACGGTGGAGGAGGCCATGAGCAAGGTGACCCGGCAGGTGAAACTCCCCACGGGTTACCACATCGATTGGGCCGGCGAGTACGAGAGCCAGAAGCGATCGTCGAAACGGCTGATGATCGTTTTGCCGGTCACCATTCTGGTGATCTGCCTGATTCTCTATACCATGTTCCAGGATTTCAAGTGGGTCATGCTGATTCTCGCCAACGTGGCGATGGCCCCGATTGGCGGCCTGGTAGCGCTGTTGATCACGCATACGCATTTCAGCGTCTCTTCCGGAGTGGGATTTCTGGCGCTGTTCGGCGTAGCGGTTCAGACCGGCGTCATCATGCTGGAGTACATCAACCAGTTGCGCGCGCGGGGTGAAGCAATCCTGACGGCCGCCATCAACGGATCGGTGCAAAGGCTGCGCCCCATCATGATGACCATGCTGGTGGCCAGCGTGGGGTTGTTGCCCGCGGCGCTCTCGCGCGGCATCGGCTCGGATTCGCAACGTCCCTTCGCAATTGTGATCGTAGGCGGCCTGATGGCGGCGCTGATCCTGGGCATCTTTCTACTGCCGACGCTGTACGTGTGGGTAGCCGGCGAGCGCGACGTGCTGCCGCAGCCCGAGGTGAAAGCGGAAGAAGAGGAGTAGCGACAGATCAAAAGGCGCAGATGTATCTTAATAAGTACTTGCCATGCTCTTAGGAAGGCTTATCGCCACTGCCGCCTTCGGGGTTAGCGCCCTTCTACCAGCCCAGGTGGAGGAGTCTGACGCCGCTTTTGTCGAAACGGTCATGGTGGCCATGCGGGATGGAACCAGATTGGCCACGGACGTTTACCGTCCGGCGCGCGGCGGGATGCCGGCGGAAGGTAAATTTCCTGTCTTGGTGACGCGCAGCCCGTACGACAAGTCCGGAGAGAAGAGCAAGGGTTCTTTTTTTGCGCGCCACGGCTATGTGTTCGTGGCTCAGGACTGCCGTGGCTTCTTCGCCTCCGAGGGGCGGCCTACGCCGTTTATCCGCGAGGGCCAGGATAGCTACGATACCATCGAGTGGGCCGCCGCGCAGCCTTGGTCCGACGGAAAGGTCGGCACCACGGGCGCCTCTTATCTGGCAATGAACCAGTTCGCCGCGGCCATCGAAGCTCCACCGCACCTGGAAGCCATCTATGCCGCCGTCGGGCCCGCCAACTTCTATGAGGACTCCGCCTATCGCGGGGGGATCCCAGGCCTGGGCTGGCCGGTATGGCTTCTCAACTCGACCGGCCAGGTCGAACTGGCGCAGAAGCCGGACGCCTGGCTGGCGCTTTCCCGCGAGAAGCGGGCCGAAGTGTTCGAACAGTTCCCAGAGCAGAAGAAGGCCTACTGGGACTTCTACCAGCACGCCACTTTCGACGGCTACTGGAAGCAGAAAGGCTTCTGGCCGGCCGGGTATTACAGGCGGATGAAGGACGTTCCGATGTTCCTGCTGACCGGTTGGTACGACGGATACTGCGATGCCAACCTCCAGCACTTTCGGCAGTTGTCGCGAATTCAGAAGACTCCCAAGAAACTGGTGATCGGTCCCTGGCCGCACGGCTATGGGAAAGCGGAGTGCGGGGACGGCTGGTTCGGCGCCGCCGGCGAGTTGGATGAGCGCTCGATTCAACTCGACTGGTTCGACCACTGGCTCAAAGGCGCGCCGCTCAAGCTGATCGGCCCAGCGCCTGTGCGTTACTACCGGATCGGAGCGGGTCAGGAACGAACCGGCGATGGAAAACTCAGTCCCGGTGGTGAATGGCGCACCGCCTCTACCTGGCCGCTACCCGGGACGCGCGCGCTGCGCTACTACATTCGCCACGGCGGAGTGCTCGCTCTCGCGCGGCCCAAGGCGGAACCCCCTGAGTTTTTCGTGCATGAGCCCGCGCACCCCGTGCAGACCATTGGCGGGCGTGACGGCAATGCGTGCATCCAGGACCAGCGTCCGTTGGAAAAGCGAGCGGATGTTCTCACTTTTGTGAGCGCACCGCTGGCGGCGCCGATGGATCTTACCGGGAAACCTCGCGCCGGCCTGTGGGTGTCGTCCGATGCCCCAGAAGCCGATTTCATCCTGCGCCTGGCCGATATCTACCCGGACGGCTACGCGATGATTCTCTCCGAAGGCCAACTGCGGACGCGCGGCGCTGGTGAATTCACGATGGACCTCACCTCGATCAGCAAGTTTTTCGCGCCAGGCCACCGCATCGGCCTGTTCATCATGAGCAGCAGTTTCCCGAAACTGGAGCCGCTGCCAGTCAGGTCGCGTAACACCATCTGTCACGATTCCAAGCGCGCCTCGTGGCTGGAGTTGCCGGCGATCCCGCTTCAAAGAGCCGATTGCAGACGCTGCATGAAATAGCAGTAGTTGTCGTACGGGATGTCGGGCGGTGCGCTGTGGTCAAGCATGGGAACAAACCCGCCATCCGCAATCAACGCCCGATGACGTTCCACCTCCGCGTCGATGGCCGGCTTTCCCACTGCAAGCTGGCGCTTGTCCATCCCGCCCCACATCCGCAAGTCACGGCCGAACCTTCTTCTGAGTGCCGGTGCATCCATGCCCGCCTGCACTTCAAATGGGTAGAGAATATCGATTCCGGCGTCCAGCCATACCGGAATCAGACTATCCATTCGGCCATCGCTGTCCAGACAGAACCACCGTACGCCGCGGCTGCGCGCGAAGTTGACCACCTTCCGGTACCGCGGCAACATAAACCGGCGGACCATCCGGGGCGAGATGAGCGGCCCTGCCGTGTACGCCATGTCTTCCCAGAAGCCGAATACATCGATATCCGTTTCTTCCAGCATCCGACCGAGCATTTCAACCAGGAAGCCGGCATCGGCCTCCATCATTTCTTCGATGAAAGCCGGATCGTCATAGAAAAGCGTGCAGAGCCGCTCAACCCCGACCAGGTTGCGCAGCGGACCGAAGAACCCGCCCCATCGGTCCGCCAGCACGATGAGGAGATAATCCCGGCCGCGATGCCGCCGCAGCCGCTCCCGCCAATCGGCGCCGATCCGAACCGCCAGGTCGGCGCGCATCCGCTCCTTCCAGAAAGTCCGAAAGTCCGCACGTGTCTCAATCGGAAAGCGGATAAACTGCGGCATTGAACTCAGCGGGTTCTTCTTGAACTCACGAACCACAATGCCCTGGGGGTCAACGTAAGTGACGTGCGTGTCGTCCTCGGAGAGCACCTGGCGCTCGAATGCCGGGGTTGGAAAGAACCACTGGTGCTCAATGACCCAACGGTCGCACCCAAAATCAGTGGCTTGGGGGTCGTAGCCACCCTCATGGTTCCAGCGCTCGGCCGTTTCCGGCCAGGTCGGCCATGGGAACTCATGGAAAGGCGCACGATCACGTGCGTCGTAGGTCATGGTGGCGTGAAAGCGTTGGCGTGCGTTCATTGTGGCTCGCGGTCCGAACCGGAAGGCGAGTATATTCTAACGGGCTGGCAAGAGTCAAGGAAGCGAATTGGGTGGACGATCTGCGCGGACCCCGCCTGCGCTATGCTACAAGCTGTAGCGGCCCTAGGATGAGAGGTCTCACGCGCAGATCGGCTTTGGGGGCATTAGGCGCTCCGTGGCTGGCCCGGGGCGCCGTGCGGAAGCCGAACTTCCTGTTCCTGATTGCAGACGATCACGCGGGCTATGCCTGGGGCGCGGATGGGGACCGCCTAGCGAGCACACCCGACCTCGACGGCTTGGCCGGTGAAGGCGCGCGCTTCACGCATCACTTCTGCAACTCGCCGGTGTGCACTCCCTCCCGCCAGTCGCTGCTTACTGGTCAGATGCCCCATTCCGCGGGTGTGACGCGTTTGATGACGCCTCTGGACAGACTCGAAGCCGACGCTCGCACGGCAGTTCAAGAAGGCCGGCTACACCACTGCGGTGTTCGGCAAGATGCACTTCCAGACGAATGGTGAGCCCGGCCTGCATGGCTTCGACCACTGCCACACCGAGGATGTCCTGACCAGCGAGTGGGAACAGCAGGTGAAGCCGCGGCCTCTTCCGACGGGGACGCGCGTACGGCCGCCATGGAAGCCGTTCCAGGATCCAGCCCGCATCTGGCTGAACGCGGACAAGCTGCCGTACGGATGTTACGAGCTGGACATGCGCGCGTGCTTCCAGGTCCGCCAGGCCGAGCGCTTCCTCGAAGATCACCGCCGCGGGCCGTTTGCGTTGTGGGTTAGTTTTCTGGAGCCGCACTCGCCCTACGACTTCCCGTATGAGGATCGCGAGCGCTACTGGCCTGCGCGGTTCACGCCTCCTCGTCCCGGTCCCGAGGACCTCTGGCAGATACCGCTGGTCTTCAAGGACCTGACCGATTCCGACAAGCGGGGTATCGCCGCAGCGTATTATACGTCGGTACAGTTTCTGGACCGAAACATTGGCCGCGTGCTCGCCAAACTGGCTGAGCTCGGCCTCGCCGAGGATACGGTGGTGGTCTATACGGCCGATCATGGCTACCATGTTGGCCAGCACGGCCGTTTCGAGAAGCACTGCGGCTTTGACGAAGCCTTGAGGGTGCCGCTGGTCATCCGTTACCCGCGCGCCATCCGGCCGAGAGTCGTCAGCGCTCTGACCGAGCACGTTGACCTCTCGGCGACCATAACCGATCTCTGCGGGCTGGAGCCGTTGGCCGTTTCACACGGGCGCTCGTTACGCCCGCTGCTCGAGGGCGGAAGCCGCGGGCGCGAGTTTATCTTCAGCGAATACTTGGAAAACGAGGAGGCGTACATCCGCTCCGATCGCTGGAAGCTGATCTACTGTAGCGGCAGACGCGAACGCCAGGACGGTTATCGGATCGAGAATCCTCCGCGGAGCCGCTATGTGCGGCTCTACGATCTGCGGGCGGATGCGGGCGAGACGCATGACCTTTCCGGAGAAAATCCGAAAGTGGTAACGGAGCTCAAGCGGCGCATGCTGGAGCGATTCCAGACGACGCACCCGGACGCCGCCGCTGTGGCGCCGGCCCTGAACGTTGACCAGAAACTCGACTTCTTTCTTCGCCCGCGGGATGCCTGAATCGCTCATCAGGCCTCGCGCCCGCGCGCCTACCAGTTCGACTCTTACTCCCAGTTGCACGATCCGGCCTTCGAGAAGCGTGGACACGGGCGCGAAGGTCGGATTGGTGACAATGGCGCCGGTAGCCGCCGTGACGGTCGCGGTGGTGTTGATGGTTGTGACATTGGGGTGGTTGAAAATGTTATTCGCCTCGATGAAGAACTTCGGCTGGAAGCGTTCCCACAGCTTGAAGAAGGTTCGCGTGTAGCGAATATCGAACTGGTAAACGTTGGGCGTGGTCACGGTGTTGCGGCCCACGTAGAGCGGACGCGAGCTGGCGAGAGTGTCGCCATTCAAGACGGTATTCGCCGTGATGTTCTGCTCATCGCCGGAAGAGACATTGGCAAGGAAGGTGACCTGGTTGTTATTGGCCAGATAATTGGCCACATGATTGTCCCATGTCACGACGGGAGACCAGACGGTGGTGAGCGTGAAAGCACTGGGCCGGTTGATGGCGGCGTTGCCGCGGTCGCGGTCCCGGTTGGTCGCATCCGAGATGAAGACGGATCCCTGGTCGTAGCTGTTGCCTTCGGGCGCATCGTCGATGGAATGCGACCAGGTGTAGGAAGCGTTGACCAGCAGGCCTTGCGCGAAACGGTGCTGGTAGTTCACGATCAGCGCGTTGTAGGAACTGTTGTCGCCGATATCCTGAAGGGCAATGTTGTTATACAGCGGGTTGGCCCGCGTGGCCGCGCCGGCGGCTCCAAAGACCGGACGGCCGTCGGCGAGGAAGCTGATGGGGTTAATCAGGTTCATGTTGCGCAGGTACTCGAGGTTCCGGCCGCCCGTATTGGCGTAACCAACCGTGAGTGCGTCGTTGCGGGTCAACTGCCGCGTGATCTGAATGCTGGAGTTGATGGCGTATCCATCCTTGAAGTTCGGCGTGATGGTGTAGAGCGTCTGCGTCGCGCGAGGCAGCGATCCGTTGACGACGGCGGCGGGGAAGGCCGGAGCGCCGGGAGTGGCGGAAGTGATGGAGGCTATGTAGGAACTGGAACCACCGTCGTTATAGAGGGCGTTGTACCAGAGGTTGGTCGGCGGAGCCTCATAGAAAATGCCGGAGTTGACTCGCAGGACGGTTTTCGGGTCGATGGACCATGCGAGGCCAAGGCGCGGCGCGAAATCGCCGCTGGGCGAATGGAAGGTCTGCGAATAGGGAAGCTTGTAGTTGGGATCGCCCGACGGCCCGGAGAATTTGTCGTAGCGGACACCGCCGATGACCAGCAGCTTGGGAGTGACCTGCCAACTGTCCTGCGCGAAGAAATTCCAGAAAAACGAGTGATACCATGCGCCTGGCTGGCCGACGCTGGCGGCGAACGTCGAGTATGAGTACGGCGTCGCGCCGGATAACGCGGATAGATACGCCGCGATCGTGGGGAAGGTGTACTGGGTATAAACGTCGGCGGCCTGCACGTCGAGGTTCTGCTGAAATCCGAAGCCCGTCTTGAAGGTGTGAGAACCCTTGACGACCGTGAAGTTGTCGTTGAGGTTCGGCACCTTTTCCTGAAAACGGTCGCCGACGGCGTTGCTGCCGCCGAAATTCGCGATGCCGCTGATGCTGATCTCGGGGCCTTGTCCGGTGAGCGGATCGGCCACATGCTGCTCGTTCCGATAGGGCCAGCCGAAGCGAAGCTCGTTCAGGACGCCGGCGGAAAACGTGGAAAGAAGCTGCGCTCCGAGGACATGTGCGCGGTCGCGGAAATCCGCCGCGACGCTGAGCGCGTTGAGGCCGCCGACATTGGAGTTGAACGGATACTGATTGCGGAAGTAGTTATAGCGAACGAAGAACTGATGCTTGGGCGAGATCACCCAGTCGAGCCGTGTATCGACCCACCCTGCGTGCTCGACCGCCGGAGGATTGGTGAGCAGGTTGGATGGAATGCCGATGAGCGCGGCGTTGGCAGGGTTGATCGTAACCGGTTGCGGCACGCTTCGTTTCACGTGCTCGTACGAGGCGAAGAAGAACAACCGGTTCTTGATAATGGCGCCGCCCGCGTGCGCGGCGAAATCGTTGGCGACGGGAAGCAATGTCGTCGGCGTGGCGAGGATCGGCCGCGCCACCAGATCGAGAGGCCGGCCGATATAGGTCACGTTGCCATGAAATGCGTTGGTGCCCGACCCGGTGATCACATTGAAGATGTTCCCCGCGATCTTGCCGAATTCCGGCGCGAAGCTGTTGGACACGGTCTGCACCTCGTTGACGTAACTGTCGGCGATGGCGAAGAGCCGCAGACCGTAGCGGTCCGTTTCCGTATCGACCGCGCCGTCGAGTTGATAATTGACGCGATCCGGAAGCCCGTTGGTATTGAGGAGCCGCGGGATGCCCAGCTCGGGATTGGGGTGTCCGCTGACCCCGGGTTGAAAGAGTATGAAATTATACGGATTGCGCGAGGTGAGCGGCAAATTGTCGGTTTCTATGTTGCCGATGGTTCTGCCCGTACTGACGCGCGAAGGATCGACGATGGGCGCACCACCGGTGACTTCGACCGATGTCGTCACCGCACCTACGTTCAATTGTGCGTCGATAGTGGCCTCCACGCCGGCATCGAGAACCACGTCGGGGTGGCGTTGCGTGTCGAAGCCCTCTTTCTGGACCGTAACCGTATAAGAACCGAGCGGGAGATTGGGGAAAACATAATAGCCGTCTTCCCCTGTTTCCGCCGATTTCGACAGACCTGTCCGAGTGTTTTCGATTTTGACGGTGGCTTGCGGTATGGGCGCGCCGGCCTGGTCGGTAACACGCCCGCGAATCGAACCGTTGATAGCCTGCGACTGTCCGTACGATGGGCGGACGGAAAGCACGCCGATCGCAATCGCGATGGCAAAAAGACCTGTCAGTTGCCGAGACCCGATCATCACAGAAGTACCCCCTTATCTAGATGGAGTATAGGATATCGATTGGCGCGATGTCAAGCTGGCCTCGCGGGCCTCCGGGGGGATTCCATTTTCCGGTAAAGGGGCCTATAATCCGAATTGGGAGTGTACCCATGCGGACACCGGATGTTCCGGAAATACTGATCGGGTTGGGACTGTTGGCCGGGATTTTTTGGGCTCTTTACAATTGGACGCATCCTCACGTGAATGCGCCCAAGTAGCCCGCTTGCATGCCCGGGAGCCGTCCCCAAAATCAGCGGCGCGAGCCGTTTGCAATCCAGTTCGGCACCTGATACCATCTAGTTGGCAGATCGGAACCCTCCCCTTGAAGTGCCGCCAATCCAACCAACGGAGAAAAAAAATCAACTGAATGAGCTTTACCGTATTTCTTGGCAATCTTCCCACATGGGTCACCGCCGATGACATCAGGCAATGGCTGGCCGCCGAAGATCTCGTGGCCGATGCCATCAAGGTGATCCGCAACCACGAAACCCAGGAATCCAAGGGCTTCGCATTTGTCGAAGCGCCGACCGCCGACGAGATGCAGGCCATCATTCGCCGCTTCGATCGCGCGCCTTTGGAGGACCGGCTGTTGCGGGCCAACGCGGCGCAGCCCCCGAAAGGGAAGGACGCACGAGGGCCACAGCCAGCGGTGGCGCCCAACGCCGTTCGCACCCCGCAGCAGCAGCGTCCTCCGGAACGCAGGAAGCGCGGCGGGCGGCAGAGAGAGCAATCGCCCCGCAGCGCCTTCGCGAACGAGCTGGCAAAGGTCCTGTAAGCTACGCCGCGGCCGCCCTGGCACTGCGGAAAGGGCTTCTTTTCCATTCCACACCTGTGAACCGAAGTCACAACGGAGCGCTCCGCATCTCTTTTCCCTTCAATATGTTAGAAACGGTGCCCGGCGTGCATCTAGGGACCGTATGAAACACGCCTGGCTCGGCTGTCTGCTTTTTGGCCGCTTGCTTTTCGCTGGAACGCAGGAGTCCGACATCAACGTCAACACGCGCTACACGGTGGATACGGTCATCGTCGCCGGCAAAGGTTGGAAGACCGACCTGGTGTCGGATCAGAACCGGATCCAGAGAATCGAGCTCCGGCCTGCGCAAGGACTTGCTCGCCCTGATCGGGCAGAAGCTGAATCCCTCAGCGCTGGACGGCCTGGCCGCGCGGCTGCAGAAGGAGTTGGCCGCGCGCGAAGTGAGCCACCACGTGCTGCGCGGCGACAGCCCCGAGCACGTGCGCGTGGAGTTTGAAGTCAAACCGTATCGAGGCGACGTGGGCGCCAGCGTGACGAAGTTCGTCTACAACTCGAAACAGGGGTGGAGCGGGGACGGAGAAGTGGACGTCACCGTGCAACAGAACTCCTTCCGATTTGGCCTGGTGAGCGACGGGGACGCGCTGGATGAGCGCTACGCCGGCATCTCGGCGCGCTACGAGAACAGGCACGTCGGCACCGACCGGGTGGACCTGAAATTCCAGTTCGACAGCTACCACGACCAGTGGAACAGCAACACGCTAGACGCGCTGGCGGCGGGCGGCTCCAAGGAGACTTCGGAGGCCTACCGCACCCGGCAGAATTTCCAGCCGGCGGTCGCCATCGCGCTGGCAAGACCACTGACCCTGGAGGTGGGGGCGAGTTTCGAGCGATTCGGAGAACCGTATCCGGCCGCGCACACCGAGGCCTCCGACGCCCTGATTGCTACTCTGCGCTATCATCGGCGCCTGGAGGAATCGGAGAACCAGCAAGACCTGGACGCAAGCTACAGCTTGGGCGCGGCCACCAGAATTCTGGACAGCGACTTCGTTTACACGTCGCATGCCTGGGGCATGCGGTACCAGCTCACGCACGGCAAGCACGTGCTGAGCGACACCTTGTCGGGGGGCGTGATTACCGGACGGGCGCCGCTGGACGACCGTTTTGTGCTGGGCAACAGCGTTTACCTGCGGGGTTGGAATAAATACGAAATCGACCCCTTGGGCGGAAACCGCATGATCCACAACTCCGTCGATTACCATTACGGACTTTTCAGGATCTTCTACGATACGGGCGCCATCTGGGACGACGGCCAGGCGGCCGTTCCGAGGCATTCGCTCGGAGTGGGCCTGCGGGAGTCGATATTCACTCTCGCGGTGGCGTTTCCGGTGCGTTCGGGGCACGTCGAGCCGGTCTTCATGATGGGCGTTATTCCTTAATGCCGCTACCCGCGCGGGGATGGCAGATCAGCCGCAGGAGCTGGCTTCTGGCCGGTCTTACGGCTCCTCTATTCCCGGCGCGGGGCGCGCAACCGATCGAAGTCACGTTCGATGGCGATAATCTGCACGTATCGGCTCCCAGCCTGCACTTCCTGACCGGAAAGCCGCTGGAGCGGCTGAAAGACGCGGCCACGGTGGTGTTCGTTTCCCAGCTCACGCTGTTCAGCGAGAACCGCGACGTCGCCATCCGGCGCGTGCCGGAGCGCTTCGTGGTGAGCTACGATTTGTGGGAGGAGAAGTTCTCCGTGACCCAGTTGGGGAGCACGCCGCGCTCGACTCCGCGCCTGCTGTCGGCCCCGGCGGCCGAAGCCTGGTGCCTGGAGGGCCTGGCCATCAGCGCCCTGGGCCTGGCGCCCGCCCGTCCTTTCTGGCTGCGGTTCGAGTTGCGGACGGCGGAGCAGAAGGACCTCGCGGGCGGGGCGGGCGAGCCGGGCCTCAACCTGAGAAGCCTGATCGAGCTGTTCAGCAGGAAGCCGGGGCCGGACGATCCGAACTGGACGCGGGAAGTGGGTCCGTTGCGCCTGGAGGATTTGCGCCGCACCACGGGCCGGGGCGCGCGAAACGTGTGAATCGGCTTCGCAACAGGCTTATTCTGATCTTCCTGGCCGCGACCCTGGCGCCGCTCGCCGCCACGGTATGGATCACCACCTCGCTACTCGAATTCAGCCTGGAATTCTCCTCCACCACTGAGCTCGACAACATCGCCAAATCCCTGCAACGCACCGGCCATGAGCTCTACCAGCATGTGCGCGACGATCTCCAGCAGCAGGCGCAATCGGGCGCCTTGCAGCCACGGAAGTACACGCCCGAGGAGCGCGCCAACTGGCCCCCGGCGGTAAAGGCGTTCGCCGAAAGCGAGGAGCCGGAGCAGTTTTTGCCCGCGGGTCATGAAGGGGACCGGCTTGACTACCTGGTGCGGCACGGCGGCGAAGTCTGGTCTTATTCGGCAAGCCTGGGTGGAATGGAGCGGCTGACGGTGGACCGGGAGATCCGCGACGCGCGCAAACTGGTGGACAACGCCAAGGAGCACGATTGGCGCCGCGGGTTCAAGCTGGCGTACGTTCTGCTGGCGGCCTCCATCTGGCTGGCGTCGCTGGCGCTGCTGGTATACCTGGCGCATCGCATCAGCCGGCCCATCCAACAGTTGACGGCGGGCCTCACGGAGCTGGCGGCGGGGGACTTGAATGCGCGCGTGGAGGCGGGGCGCGACGACGAAATCGGGCGGGCCATCCAGGCCTTCAATGACATGGCGGACAAACTGCAAGAGAGCACGGAGCGGCTGGTCTATCTGCGGCAGCTTGCGAGCTGGCAGACGCTGGCGCGGAAGATGGCGCACGAGGTGAAGAACTCCCTCACGCCCATCCGGCTCACGGTGGAAGAGATGATGGCGCGCTACGACGAAGCCGATCGCGGCTTCATGCAGCAGGCCACGCAGATCGTGGTGGACGAAATCGAGACCCTGGAGCGGCGCATACGCGCGTTCTCCGAGTTTGCCACCGAGCCGCCCGTGCGCCCCGCGCCGGTGGACGTGAATTCCCTGTTGCAGGAGCGTATGGCGTTTCTGAAGGCCGCGCATCCGGAAGTGGCTTACGACTGCCGGCTGGCGGGCGCCGTTCCCATGGTGGTGGCGGACCAGGATTTGATCAAGGGGATTCTCACGAACCTGCTGGAGAACGCCGCCGAGGCCGCGGGCGGGGGCGGGCGCATCCTGGGGGTGACGTCGGCGGAGAACGGGCGTGTCCACATTGAAGTGCACGATTCGGGACCAGGGCTGAGCGAGCAGGCGCGCGCTTCGCTGTTCCAACCCACCATTTCGTTCAAGAAGCGGGGGATGGGGCTGGGACTTTCGATCGCGCGCAAGAGCGCCCTGCTGTCGGGCGGAGACATTGTACTGGTGAAAGGAGAACTGGGCGGCGCAGGCTTCCGCGTGCTGCTGCCGGTGGCGACGAATGGCATCCAAACGCGTCCTGATCGTGGATGACGAAGAGAACATCGGCCGCTCGCTGCGGATGATTCTGGAACGCGAGGGCTATGCCGTGAGCGTGTGCCGGAGCGCGGCGGAGTTCAACCGCCATCCCGACGCGCAGCGCGCCGACGCATATCTGCTCGACATGAAACTGCCGGACGGCAACGGCATCGACCTGCTGCGGGCGGCGCGGCAGAACGGCGCCTCGGCGCCGGCAGTCATGATCTCGGGGCACGGTACCATTGCGGACGCGGTGGAGGCTACGCGCGCGGGCGCATTTGATTTCCTGGAGAAGCCGTTAAGCCGCGACCGCGTGCTGCTGGCGGTGAAGAACGCGCTGGAGCAGTCCAGCCTGAGGCAGGAGAACGAGCGGCTGCGCGAGATGGTGGGCGGCGCGCCGAGGATGATCGGCGCCAGCCCGGCGTGGGCGCGCGCGGTGGAGCAGGCGACCATGGCGGCGCGGTCGGATGCGCGCGTGTTGCTGATCGGAGAATCGGGGACCGGCAAGGAGCTGCTGGCCGCGCACATCCACAAGGCGAGCCCGTTTGCCGGGGGGCCGTTCGTGAAGGTGAATTGCGCGGCCATTCCGACGGAGCTGATCGAGACGGAGCTGTTCGGGCACGAAAAGGGATCGTTCACCGGCGCCACGGCCGCGCGGCGCGGCAAGTTCGAGCTGGCGGACGGCGGCACCATCTTTCTGGACGAAGTGGGCGACTTGCACGGAGCTTCCCAGGCCAAGCTGCTGCGCGTGCTGCAGGAGGGCGAGTTTCACCGCGTGGGAGGCGAGCAGATCATCCGCGTGAGCGTGCGCGTGATTTCCGCGACCAACCGCGACCTGGGAGCGCTGGTCACGGTCGAGAAGTTCCGCGAAGACCTGTTCTACCGGCTGAGCGTGGTGCCCATCCGCGTGCCGGCCCTGCGCGAGCGGCCGCACGACGTTCGCCTGCTGGCGGAATATTTCCTCGAGGATTTCTGCGCGCGCAATAATTTCAAGCCCAAGAAGCTGGACGAGACGGTATTCCCGCTGCTGGAGAGCTACCTCTGGCCGGGGAACGCGCGCGAGCTGCGGAACGCGATCGAGCGCATGGCGATCCTGACGCCGGGCGAGCGGCTGACCCGCGATTCCATCCCGGTGGAGATCCGGGTGCAGCGGGAGACGGGCGCGAAATCGACGATACAGGAAGCGCGGGAATCGGCCGAGCGGGAGCACGTACTGCGGGCGCTAGAGGAATCCAACTGGAACGTATCGGGCGCCGCGCGGGCACTGGGGATGGAGCGGACCAACCTGCACAAGCGGATTCGGGCGCTGGGGCTGAGCCGGGGAAAATGAGCGGAACTATACTGTAGTCAGGGGAGAGGCAATGGACAGACAACAAGCACATCGGTTGCTCGATCAACTCGGTGCCGCCCAGTTCGACGCCGTGGTTCATCTGCTTGAAACCATGGTCTCGCCCGAGGAGGACGCCGGCACGCTGAGCAATGCCGAGCGCAAGGCTGTAGCCGAAGCCGACGAGTGGCTCAAGCATAACCAGCCGATCCAGCATGAGGAAGTCCTGGCAGAATTCGGCTTGACCATGGCCGATTGGGAAAAGATGGGCAAGAATCCGTTGCCGGAACAAACACCCCGACGCAATGGCTAAGCGCATCGTCTGGACCGCGCAGGCCAAGGCCGACATTCGCGACATTGAGCAGTCCCTGGAACCCCTGGAACCCCAGAGGATCCGGGCGCTGGGGCTGAACCGGGGAAAGTAATCGGGCTTATACTTTAGTCAATGGAAGAAATCGCATACACAGTGCTGTTCGAGCCTGCCGAAGAGGGCGGGTTCGTGGTGACCTGTCCGGCGCTCCCAGGGCTTGTCACAGAGGGCGACACTCTCGAAGATGCGCGCGGAAGGGCCAGGGATGCCATTCGGGCCTACCTTGAAAGCCTCCGTAAAGAGGGTCTTCCCATTCCGGGTGATAAGCGGATAGAGCTGGAACCCGTCAAAGAGCAGATCCGTGTTTTTCTGCCTGCCGCTTGAGTTCCCGCCTTCCGAGCCTCAAACCGCGAGCAGTGCTGAAGGCGCTGCAACGCGCGGGATTTGAGGTCCATCACGTTTCGGGAGGTCACTACGTTTTGCGGCATCCGGATGCGCCATCGAGACGCGTGACGGTGGCATATCACAACAAGGACTTGAAGCGGCGCACGCTCGAATCCATCGTGGACCAGGCTGGACTGTCGGCGGACGAATTCCTGCGCTTCCTTTGATCGGCGCGGGAGGTGCCGGGGCCCGAGCGGCGCAGATCCGTCAGATGTGGTGGCCAGGGATGACGGTAATCTGCCGCGTCAGCGCGGCTATTATGAAGTTGGGAGCGACCAGGCTTGATTCCGGATTGGGCAGCGGAGCGCCGCAAGATGGTGGAGACGCAACTGCGCCGGCGGGGTATCCACGACGAGGGCGTGCTCCGCGCCATGCGGGAGATTCCGCGCGAGGAGTTTGTGCCGGCCGAGTCGCGGCTAGAGGCGTACCAGGACGAGCCGATTCACATTGGCAACGGGCAGACCATTTCGCAGCCGTACATGACGGCGCTGATGGCGGAATCGCTGGAGTTGACGGGCACGGAGAGCGTGCTGGAAGTCGGCGCGGGGTGCGGATACGCCGCGGCGGTGCTGGGGGCGCTGGCTTTGCGCGTGGTATCGGTGGAGATCATTCCCGCGCTGGCGGAACTGGCTCGGGAGAACCTGCGGCGGACGGGACTCGACACGAACGTGACGGTGGTGTGCGGCGACGGTTCCCTGGGCTATCCGGAGGCGGCGCCATACGATGCGATTTCGGTGGCGGCGGGGGCGCCGGAGATCCCGGCCGCACTGCTGGAGCAACTGAAAGATCCCGGCCGGCTGGTGATTCCCGTGGGCGATTACGGCGACCAGGAGCTGCGCGTGGTCTCGAAGCAGCACGGACGCATCGATTACCGGGTGGCGGTGTTGTGCCGGTTCGTCCCGCTGCGCGGCGGAGAGGGATGGGAATAGATGCGCCTGCGCGCGGCGGGAGACAGGCTCAAAGTCGAGCACAGCATCATCGAGGGCGTGCGCGGAATTCTGGAGGAGTTGCTGGCTGCGAACCCCGCGATCCGCTCCGTGATTCCGGGAGTGATCCGGCCGGTGCGCGACGCCAGAGGCAAGGTGAAGGTGCGCGTGACGGTGCCGACGCAAAACGGGTGGAAAGCGATCGCGCTCAGCGCGGGGGCGCGGCAGGAGCTGTTTATCAGCACGGAGTTGGGGAAGGAAGAGACTGGAGGCGGCGCTCAAAGGGGCGGGAGCGGCGGTGGCGTGACTCCCAGGTGCAGAGTCGCTATGCCGCCGGTGAACCGCTCGTAACGCACTTGTTCGAAGCCGGCGCGGCGCATCTCTTCCGCCAGATCCTCAGGCAAGGGGAATTTGCGAACGGATTCCGGGAGATAGGTGTACGCATCACGCGAGCCCGAGAGAGCGCCGCCGATCAGCGGAAGGATGCGGCGGGAATAGAAGTGGTAGAGCGCGGCGAAGACGGCGTTGGGCGGCTGCGAGAATTCCAGGATGGCGGCCATGCCGCCGGGGCGAAGCACGCGGCGCATTTCGGCGAGGCCCGCCCGATAGTTCGCCAGGTTGCGGAAACCGAAAGCCACGGTCACAAGATCGAGCGAAGCGTCGCGCAGCGGGAGGCGGAGGGCGTCGGCTTCGAATATCCCCGCGCGGGCGCGGCGGCGGGCGACCTTTTCACGCGCGGCGACGAGCATGGGATGGCAGAAGTCGGAACCGAGAACGGGCGTGGGGCATTTCCGGTCTAGCGCCAGCATCAGGTCGCCGGTGCCGCAGCAAATGTCCAGGACGCGCGCGCCGGGGCACTCCAGAATGGGGCGCACGCGGCGGACCGTGCGGGCGCGCCAGAGGCGGTCGATGTTGAAAGAGAGCACGTGGTTGGCCAGGTCGTAGCGGCGCGCCACGCGGGCGAACATAGCGCGCACCCAGGCGGCGGCTTCCCGCTCATCGCGCGCGCCCTGGGGAGTGGCGCCCTTCATGAGAGGGCGGACCGGATGGATTCGAGCGCCAGCTTTTCGTCGATGCCGGAAACTACCGCGACCTCGCCGATACGCACGGGCAACACAAAATGAACTTTGCCTTGCACCGTCTTTTTGTCGTGCACGAGACGCGCGAGGAGGTTGGCGGCGGGGATGCCATCGAGCGGCGGGATGGGGCCGTAGAGCTGCAACATATCGAGGATCTCGACGGCGTCCTCGGCGGAAAGGTAACCGGTCATCTGGCCCAGGTAGACGGCGGCGCGCATGCCGAAGGCGACGGCCTCTCCGTGAAGGAAGCGGGTGTACCCGGTTTCGGCTTCGAGGGCGTGGCCGAAGGTGTGGCCGAAGTTCAGGATGCGGCGGAGGTCGCCTTCGCGCTCGTCGGCGGAGACCACTTCGCACTTCATGCGGACCGCATCGGCGATGATGCGGTCGACGGCTTGCGGCTGGCGGGCCAGCACGTCCCGGCTGCGATCGGCGAGAAAGCGGAACAGATCCGGTTCGCGAATGATGCCGGCTTTGACAATTTCGTGGAGGCCAGCGCGGTATTCGCGTTCGGGAAGCGTCGCCAATACCGCGGGATCGATCAGCACCGCAATCGGCTGGTGGAAACTGCCGATGAGGTTCTTGCCGGCGACGAGGTTGACGCCGGTCTTGCCGCCAAGGGAGGCGTCGACCTGCGCCAGCAGCGTGGTGGGAACCTGGAGCACCGGAATGCCGCGCATGAAAATGGCGGCGAGGAAGCCGGCCATATCGCTGACAACGCCGCCGCCGAAGGCCAGCACGAGGCTCGACCGGTCGCCCCCGCGGCGCACCATTTCTTCGGCGAGCTGCTCGACCGGCGCGAGCCGCTTATGCTTTTCGCCGCCGGGCAGATGGAGCACTTCGTAAGCCACGCCCGCCAGGCCGCGCGCGAGCGCTTCGCCCTGGTGCCGCCACACGTCTTCGGTGGAGACCACGAACAGCTTGCCTGCCTTAGAGGGGAGGTATTGCGCCGCATGCCCGATGACACCGCGCTCGACGACGGCGGAATAGCAGCGTTGCGGCGTTTCGACGCGAAAAGAGGGCATACGCAATTTGTACCATGGGGAGATTCGACTGATATGATCGCAGTAGCGGATGAATCCGGACTTTCTCGTCATTGGAGCCGGAGTGGCCGGGTTGCGCGCGGCAATCGAGCTGGCCGAGGCGGGCCAGGTGCTGGTGGTCGCGAAGGACAGCCTCCGGGAATCCTCCTCCGAATATGCGCAGGGCGGGATCGCCGTCGCTTTGAGCGACGACGACGAGGTCGAACTGCACGAGCGGGACACGCTGAACGCGGGAGATGGCCTGTGCGACCCGGCGGCGGTGCGCACCCTGGTGGAGGAAGGACCCGCGGCGATTCAGCAGCTCATCGGGTGGGGCGCGGAGTTCGACCGCGAGGGAACGAAGCTGGCGTTCACGCGCGAAGGCGCGCACAGCCGCAACCGGGTCCTGCATGCGCACGGCGATTCGACAGGGCGCGAGATCGCGCGCACGCTGTACCACAAGGCGGCCTCGCTTCCCAGCGTAACGTTTCGCAGCTATGCGGCCGCCACCGATTTGCTGCTGGCAGAGGGCGTGTGCGGCGCATCGTTCCACGACGCCAAGACCATGAGCGACATTGCGATTTGCGCGCGCGGCGTCCTGCTGGCGACCGGCGGGCTGGGGAGCGTGTTCCTGAATACCACCAATCCCGCGGTAGCCACCGGCGACGGCGTGGCCATGGCGTACCGGGCGGGCGCGGAGATCGGCGATATCGAGTTCGTGCAGTTTCACCCCACGGCGCTGCACGTGGAGGGCGCGCCGCGGTTTCTGATTTCGGAGGCCATGCGGGGGGAAGGGGCGTACCTGCGAAACGCCGATGGCGAACGGTTCATGGAGCGCTATCACCCGCTCCGGGAACTGGCTCCGCGCGACGTGGTGGCGCGCGCCATAGTGGCGGAGATGAACCGGACGGGCGCTCCGCACGTGTATCTGGACCTGACGCACCGCGAGGCCGGATTCGTTCGCGGGCGGTTTCCGCGCATCTACGAGACCTGCCTGCGGTATGGCGTGGATTTCGAGAGGCAGCCGGCGCCCGTGGCGCCCGCGGCCCACTACGCGATGGGGGGCGTGCGCACGGACCTGGACGGGCGCACCAGCCTGCCGCGCCTCTTCGCGGCGGGCGAGGTGGCGTCGACGGGCGTCCACGGCGCCAACCGGCTGGCGAGCAATTCTTTGCTGGAAGGCGTGGTATTCGGGGCGCGCGCCGGACGCGCCATGCGGGAAAGCGCGGCGGCCCTCCGGACCGTCCCCGTGCGGGCGCCGGAGGGCGGCGGTCGAGGCCCGGCGGAGCAAATCCAGCGGGTGGCATGGGAGAAGTGCGGAATCGTGCGCGACGGCAAAGGCTTGCGGGAAGCCTGCGAATGGCTGGCGCGCGCGGCGCCGCCACAGGGCTCCGAAGAGCGCAACATGCGCGAGGTGGCTCTCCTGATTGCGCGCTGCGCCCTGGCGCGCGAGGAGAGCCGGGGCGCGCACTTCCGCACCGATTATCCCGCCCAACGCGCGGAATTCGCGAAACATTCGGTAGTCAAGAAAGATGCGGAGATCATCTTCCGATAAGCGATAAGATAGAGTTGCACCAACCATGGCACAGAAAATACGGTCGACGACGGTGATTTGCATCCGCCGCGACAACCAGGTCGTAATGGCCGGCGACGGACAGGTGACGCTCGGCAACGAGGTGATCAAAGCGTCGGCCAAGAAGCTGCGGCGGCTGTATAACGACAAGGTGCTGGCGGGATTCGCGGGCTCGACGGCCGACGCGTTCGCGCTGTTTGCGCGCTTCGAAACCAAGCTGGAACAGTTCAACGGGAACCTTTCGCGCTCGGTGGTGGAACTGGCCAAGGACTGGCGCACGGACCGCATCCTGCGCCACCTGGAGGCGATCCTGTTGGTGGCGGACGTGAAAAACACTTACCTGGTGAGCGGGACGGGCGACGTGATCGAACCCGACGAAGGCATCGCGGCCATCGGCTCGGGAGGCCAGTACGCCATGGCGGCGGCCACGGCGCTGCTGCGCAACACCAAGCTTTCGGCCCGGCACATTGCGGAGCAGGCCATGGAGATCGCGGGCAAGATCTGCATCTTCACCAATGACAACGTCACCTACGAGGAACTGGAGTAGCCATGGTGATCTATCTTCCCGCCCAGTCCGTGGATGAAGAGCCGCTGCTGGATGAGCTGACCCCGCGCGAGATTGTCCGCGAGCTGGACAAGCATGTGGTGGGACAGGGCGAGGCCAAGCGCGCGGTGGCCATTGCGCTGCGCAACCGCATCCGGCGGCAGAAGCTGGCGCCGGAAATGGCCGAAGAGGTGATGCCCAAGAACATCCTCATGATCGGCCCCACGGGCGTGGGCAAAACGGAGCTGGCGCGGCGCCTGGCGCGCCTCGCGAATTCGCCGTTCCTGAAAGTGGAAGCCAGCAAGTTCACGGAAGTGGGCTACGTGGGGCGCGACGTCGATTCGATGGTCCGCGACCTGGTGGATATCGCCATCGACATGGTGCGCGAGGAGCGGCTGGACGAAGTGGCGGACCGCGCCGAGCTCAACGCCGAAGAACGGCTGCTGGACCTGCTGATGCCGCCGCAGCCCGAGCCCAGCGAAAGCGTCGAGCGCACCCGCGAGAAACTCCGCGAGCGGCTGCGCGAGGGCAAGCTGGACGAGCGGCTGGTGGAGATCGACGTCAAGGATCGCGGGCCGACGCTCGAGGTGACCACCAACGCGGGCATTGAGGACATGGGCATCAACTTGAAAGACATGCTGCCCAACCTGTTCGGCCAGAAGACGCGGCGGCGCAAGATGCGGGTGGCCGAAGCGCTGGATTACCTGGTGCAGGAAGAAGAGCAGAAGCTCATCGACATGGACCAGGTGACGCGCGCGGCGCTGGAGCGCGTGGAATCGAACGGGATCATCTTTCTCGACGAAATCGACAAGATTGCGGGGCGCGAATCGGGACACGGACCGGACGTGAGCCGCGAGGGCGTGCAGCGGGACATTCTGCCGATCGTGGAAGGCACCACGGTCAATACGCGCTACGGTTTCGTGCGCACGGACCACATTCTCTTCATCGCGGCGGGCGCTTTCCACGTATCCAAGCCGAGCGACCTGATCCCCGAGCTGCAGGGGCGCTTTCCGATCCGCGTGGAGCTGAAATCGCTCTCGGTGGAGGACTTCATCCGGATTTTGAAAGAGCCCAAGAACGCGCTGGCGAAGCAGTACACGGCGCTGCTGGAGACGGAAGGCATCAAGCTGGTGCTGACCGACGACGCGCTGGAAGAGGTGGCGCGGTTTGCGGCCCAGGTGAACGAAGCATCGGAAAACATCGGCGCGCGGCGGCTGCACACCATCATGGAGAAGATGCTGGAAGAAGTGTCGTTCGCGGGGCCGGATTTGAAGAAGAAGACCGTCAAAGTGGACGCCGCCTACGTGCGCAAGCAGCTTGCCGACATTGTGAAGGACCAGGATCTGAGCCGGTATATTCTGTAGGGGGGGCGGTCGGGCGGGATCTGTCTCGCACAGCGGCAACAAGATAGAATCGAGAGGACAGGAGGCTTTTATGCGGCAATTGCTCCGTGTGCTTCAGGTCCTGCTTCTTTTCACCCTCGTCGCCCCGCGGATTCAGGCACAATCGACCCCGCAGCGTGCCGCGTTTGAAGTGGCCTCAATCAAGCCAAACAAGAACTGCGGGGCCGGAGCCGTACTCCCTCGGATATCCCCAGGCGGGATCACCTTGCCCTGTTTTTCGGTTCGGATTCTCATTCGGATGGCATACAGCGCATTTAGCGGTGCCGATCTCAATGCGCGCCTTATGCAAGTTCTGAACGGACCAAGCTGGATCGACACGGATCGGTACGATATTTCCGCAAAGCCCGAGGCTAAGGCCACCCCCGCGGAGATGGCACCAATGCTCCAGACGCTTCTTGAAGATAGATTCAATCTTAAGGTCCACAAAGAGCCCCGGGATACCCCCGTTTACGAACTGACCGTCGCGGAACAGAATCCTGAACTGCGCCCCTCGAAAGATGGAGATTGCACTCCGATGGATTTGACTAACCTCTCGGGAGCGCGCCCGAAGCCGGGCGATCCGGCTCCGAAATATTGTGGTGGAGGTCGGATGAGGATGAGTGGGGACGTAATCAGCGCCGATTGGGATGGGGTCACCATGGTGGAGCTTGCCGGCCGGATGCTCCCCAGCTATGTGGATCGTCCAGTGGTCGATAAAACCGGCCTTACGGGGCGATTCAATGTCCACCTGGAATTCGTCCCCCCGAGGCCGCCAGGGCCGATTTTCCTCAACGGCCAGGAGATGCCTGCCCCGGCCCCTGCGGCAGAGGCTCCGGCTGAGCCATCGGGCCCCTCGATCTTCACCGCGCTTCAGAAGCAGCTCGGGCTGAGGCTCTCGCCGGGCAAGAGCCCCTTGGATGTCATTGTCGTCGATCACGTAGAGAGACCCTCCGAGAATTAGAAAGGGAAGCTGCGTCCCTGAGAGACGCCAGCCGGTGTTCCTGCTTTCTGCGTACGCGAAGAGCCGGAAGGCGAACCTCAGTACGGCTGAACGGAATGAAGAAGACATCGCGCGCGCGAAGGCGCCAGACCGTTGGCGAGAGCATTATCGAAGGATTGAGGCAGGCGATCGCGTGGACCAAGGGAGAGAACGATGACGTTCGCGTAACGTTGGTCCACGTGCCGCAGGTGGATGTTCGCCAGGTCCGGCGGAAGATGGGACTCAGCGCGCTGGAAGAGGTGGCGCGGTTTGCGGCCCAGGTGAACGAATCGTCGGAAAACATCGGCGCGGACACGAATCAATTAAAGCTGCTACTGGATCGGCTTCTTGCTGGGAGGTGGCGGCTCGGTGTGACCCTCGACCGTCCAGTCTCGAGGTTTGTGGACACGATCGTATATCTTCCCGCGTGCTACCTCGTCGTCTTCGAAGATCCAACGTGCGACTTCCGCCACCTGATCCGCTTTCGCACGCGGCACTACCGCCACGCCATCACTGTCGGCGACAATGATGTCGCCCGGCATCACCAGCACGTGCCCGACCGCTATGGGCTCATTGTAGGACTCGACCCACATCCGGCCCGGATTGATACCGCGCGGCGATAATGCGGGGTCCTGATAGACGGGGATCCTGGTGAGAATCATTTCGTCAGTGTCGCGGCAGACTTGGTTGCCCACCAAGCCGCGCAAGCCTAGTCCAAAGAGAGAGAGCCCCATGTTGGACCCGCAGAATCCGTTATCGCGCGCCTGGTTATCGACCACCAGAATGGTACCAGGCCTGACGAGCCCGGCATACTCGGACTGATTCCTATACCATGCAGCTTCCCACGGACGTTCCTCGGCATGGGAGTTGAAATGCGGCGCTCGTTCCTGGGCGGGCACAAGCCGTACCGTAAGCGCCACACCGTGAATCCGATGCGTGAATTTCTGCTCGTCGCGCCAAAGCGGCCTGATATTCCGGTCCATCATGGTGATATCTTGCAGACCGACGACGTCCAGGGCGTCCATGATATCGGCCACACGCAGTCCGTCGTACAGCTTGAGGACACGCGAGTCTTCTTCCGCGCTGTATTGCTGAACCTTGAGGTACTGTTTGGACAGACTGCGGCAGAGCCGGTCTGCCATCTTGCGCCCATAACACGGCGAAACTACAGAGTGCCAATGCTGCTGTTTTCATTGAGTTGATCCGCCTTTCCGGACAGGCTATTAGCCCGTCTCGATTCACGCCAGCACTAACTTACCACGCGTCATGTGCAACCGGCGCGCAGAAGAAGTTTGACGCGGCTGGGGCGGGTGGCGGTCCCGGCTCAGGCGATTTTTAACAGAGCGCGATCGGGAGCGTCAATCGGCGTCCCCGCCGGGGTCGCTTGCGGCCCACGGCCTTGCTACTGTCTCGCGAACTCGTAGATGTCGATACTGATCGGCGCAATCGTGAGTGCCTTGGGCGTTTCGGTCAATGGCGTTTCCACGATCCGGA
The DNA here is from genome assembly GCA_963768385.1 of Bryobacterales bacterium. Taxonomy (GTDB): domain Bacteria; phylum Acidobacteriota; class Terriglobia; order Bryobacterales; family Bryobacteraceae; genus Fen-178. The sequence goes on along the minus strand of CAVYHQ010000003.1, from coordinate 593,647 downwards.
CTTCGTTTCTGCCCAGGCCGGTCGCGGCATTCAGACTGTCGCCTGTCATGCGCCACATCCGCCCTTTTCCGCGTAGCGTGATCCCCTTGAAGCTGAGATCGAACTCCTGGGCGGATTCGTTCGAGTTGATGACAGCCACGGTCAGGAACTTTCCATCGCTCGTCAGAGCGGCGCTCACGTCCACCGGGTAGGTGGGACTGCCGGCGTTCACTTTCGGCTGATCGGCGCCCACCGGATACAGGGGAGCAGGCGGCGGCGAGTTGCCGCCGACCTCCACCGGCACGGAGCCGAAGTGGTCCCGATAAAACTTGAAGAGAAGCCCGGTCGTGTTGAGCGCCGCTTCCGTCGCGTTGTAGTCGATCGAGGACGTCCCCATGGTGTGGCCCGCCATCTTGATCAGATCCGTATGCCGGAACATTTCCTGGAGCACCATCGCGTTCGCCAGGCTCCCTTTCAGGTCGTTCCCGGCGCCTGTATAGGCCCATTCGTCAATCGCCATCGGGATCCGCCTCGTCTTGAGCGCCGGAAGGCGCTGCAGGTACTCGTCATAGGCCTCGACCTTGTTGCGCACGCGGTTCGCTGGACGGCGGGCCCATTCCACCAACGGTTCGTCGACCTTGACCATGTAATTGATGCGGTTGAAGGCGCCCGGCTTGACGCCCAACGAATGATCGAACCGCTGGCCGGCATAGGAATAGAAATGCTCCGACATGACATCGATGGAATCGAAGCAGCGAGAAAACAATCCGAAATCCCAATCGCCGGGGGAGCCGAAGTCCGGTATCGGCTTACCCACGATTGGGAGTGCAAGCCCGTAGATGGCGATCTCGTCAGGAGTGGCCCCGGTCGCGAGGAGCGTGATGTTCGGGTCGACTTTGCGCATCGCTTGAGCGAACATGTTGTGCTTGAACACGAACTGGCTGAGCGGCATGACGCCGAACTGCCATGCCCCGTACATCTCATTGCCGATTCCCCACCATTTAATGTTGTAGGACGCCGGGTGGCCGTTGGCCGCACGCTGCCGGCCCATGGGAGTAGTCGCCGCCCCGTTGGCGTACTCCACCAACTGCGCCGCCGACCAGGCGTCTCCGAAACCGGCATTCACGCTGATGAACGGGTCCACGCCCAGGAGTTCCATCAGGATCATGAACTCGTCGGTGCCGACGTTGTTCGGCTGAAACCCATTGCGCACGGGATCCGGACGCGGCGGCCGCTTATCCGGATCGCCGATCGCGTCGCGCCACTCATGGGCTGAGAGGTAGTTGCCTCCTGGGAACCGCCACATTCCCGAGCGCTGCTGCTTCAGGAGGCCGGTCGTATCCGGACGGAAGCCGCGGATGTTGTCGGCGGGCATGAGCGAAACAGCCCCGATATGGAACGAACCATGGCCTGTCCCGGAGATCTCGATCCGTCCGTCGTTGTTGTCGCCTCCGGCGGTGAACTTCAACGGGAACTTCGAATAGGACGCGCCCAGGCCCGTAATCGGAACAACCTGCCGGTCGCCAGGGCCGGCGCCCCACACGAGACTGACGGTGACTTTGGCGCCAGGCTCACCCGCAAGCACCACCCGTCCCGTGTAGGCTTTCCCCTTGTGCAGCTCCATACCGCCCTGCTGAATGCCTCTCGGCGCGTCTCCCGCCAGCCGGACCAGGGGCGTGTGGTCGCCGACGTACGGATTCTGGCGGTCCATCGTCACGGACTCATCCGGGCCGATGGGCCGCCACCGGGCCGCCGCCCTGCCGCCGCGTCCGCCGCGACCGGGCGCCGGCTGGGCGGGCTTTGAGTCGATGTCGTTGTAGAACTTCCGATCGTCGAGCATCTCGGCCCACAGGCTCCGGTTGATGAGATCGCCGATGTGCTCGATGAATTGACCGTAGAGGTACGGGGAGATGGGCGGGGCAGTCTTGCCGGCATCGATGATCACGGAGATCTTCTTCCCGGGCGCATTGGCGGTCTGCGCACTGGGCGCGGAAACCGACGCGGCCATCGCCAGTAGTATTGCGAACAGTCTTCTCGGCATAATGTCCTCCCTGTCAGAAGTGAACCAGGATCTCCCATATTACCCGCTTGGGACAGTCGATTGTATGTCCGAACCAAACTGGTACGGTGAAACGTGCTAAAAGGATTCAGGGAGATTGTAGCGAATGAGACGCGCACTGATCTTTGCTTTGACCACGGCCATTTTGGCTGGTGGAACCTGTTTCGCTCAGACCAAGAAGGCTTCGAAGGGCTCCAAGCCCGCCGCAAGGCAGGAACTGGCACCCGCTCCGGTGGCCCCCGCCAACGCGCCCGCCGTTCCGGCGCATCCTTCACCGTACAACTTTCCGGGCGTTCAGTATCCGCGGATTGAAGCTGACTCCCGGGTGACCTTCCATTTCAACGCGCCCACCGCGCAGAAGGTGCAGGTCTCCATCGTCAATGTGCCATTTGACATGGTCAAAGGCGCCGACGGAGTGTGGACTTACACCAGCGCGCCACAGGCCCCCGGGTATCACAACTACTGGATGATCGTGGATGGCGCGATCGTGGTGGACCCGGCCACACAGGCATTCATCGGTTACGGTCACATGTGCAACGGCTTTGAAGTCCCCGAGCCGGGCGTGGACTTTTATGACATCAAGGATGTGCCGCACGGCAATGTGCTGATCAAGAATTACTTTGCCAAGACGACCAATTCCTGGCGCCACATCTTCGTCTACACGCCGCCGGGATATGAGGCCAACACCAAGACGCGGTACCCGGTGTTCTATTTGCAGCACGGCGGTGGCGAAGATGAGCGGGTGTGGATCGACATGGGCCGCACCGACGTGATTCTGGACAACCTGCTGGCGGCGGGGAAGGTAAAGCCCATGATCGTGGTCATGGAGACGAGCGCAACGGGCAGTCCGGACGCCTTTGGAGGCAGACCTGGTGTGGGCGGGGCTCCTCCCGCAGGCGGTGCAGGGCGTGGCCCTGGCGCTCCTCCCGGAGCCCCTGCTCCCGCCGGAGCAGCCGCTGGCGCAGGCCGCGGACCCGGACCCGCATTCGGGATCGGCGGTCCAGGGGGCGGCGCTTACGGACAGTTCATGGTGAATGAACTGATTCCGTGGATCGACAAGAACTTCCGCACGCTGGCCGATAGGGAGCACCGCGCCATGGCGGGGCTTTCGATGGGCGGCATGCAAACCGCTTCCGTCACCATGGCCAACCTCGATAAGTTCTCCCACATCGGCTTCTTCAGCGGCGGGGCCGCGACCGGGGGCCGTGGTGGCCGTGGCCCCGGTGCTCCAGGGGCCGCCCCAGCCGCCGCCCCGCCGCCCGCGCCGGCAACGCTCGATCTCAAGACCATCTACAACGGAACCATGGCCGACCCCGCGGAGTTCAATAAGAAAGTCAAGGTCCTCTTCATGAGTTGCGGCTCGTTAGAAAACCCGGACGCTTTGAAGAGACACCAGGAGCAGCTCGCCGCCGCCGGCATCACCAACAGTTACGTATATGTTTCCCCCGGCACCGCGCATGAATGGCAGACATGGAGAAGGAGCCTGTATACGTTCGCTCCTCTGCTGTTCAGGTAAGGCCCTTCCGCTGCGCCGCCGCTGCGATGAAACCGAACGGAAGCGATAAAAGACCGTTCCAGGAGACTGCCGATCATGAAACGAGCACCGTTCTTTGTATTATTCACGGCCATCTTGGTTGTGGCGACGTGTCTGGCAGCGGCCCAGGACCCGGCTGCGCGCGGCGCACCGCCCCCACAGGCCACCGGCAGAGGCGCAGGCGGCAGGGGCGGCTTCGGCGGACCGATCGAGTTGGGCCCGGATGACAAGCCCGCGTTTCCCGATCCGCCAGCCGGGTTCAATATCAAACGTGAAGACGTCCCTCACGGCGAACTGACTCCCGTTGAGTACGACTCCAAGTCACTTGGAACGCGCCGCCGGATGCGCGTCTACACGCCGCCCGGCTACACGACTGACCGCAAGTACCCGGTGCTCTATCTGCTGCATGGAATCGGCGGCACCGACACTGAGTGGACAGAAGCGTGCCACGCGAATAACGTCATCGACAATCTGCTTGCTGAGGGCAAGATTCAGCCGATGGTCTTGGTCTTCCCCGACGGCAATTCATCCAGGACGGTGGCCGACCTCGCGGCTGGCGGCCGCGGGGAAGGTGCGGGCGCCCCGGGGGGCAGGGGCGCTGGAGCCGGACGCGGCGGAGCCGGCAGAATGGATATGGACGCCTGGCTGACGCCTTTCGAGAACGACTTACTCAAAGACATCATCCCCTACGTCGATTCTCATTATTCCGTGTATTCTGACCGCGACCACCGCGCCTTGGCCGGTCTCTCGATGGGTGGGGGCCAGACCTTGAACATCGGTCTGGTTCACCCCGAGACGTTTGCCTGGGTGGGCGGGTTCTCCTCGGCCCCCGACACCAGGCAGCCTCCGTCCGTACTCGTGCCCGATCCAGCGGTTCCCAAGCAGTTGAAGCTGATCTGGCTGGCCTGTGGCAACAAGGACGGACTGATCCGCATCAGCCAGGCCGTCCACAACTATCTCAAGGAGAACGGCGTCCCGCACATCTGGCACGTGGACGGAAATGCCCACGACACTACCGAGTGGGACAACAACCTCTACCTTTTTAGCCAGCGCATCTTCAAATGAGGAGGAACGCTTGATGTGGTTGATCGCTCGCAGTCCCGTGCTCGCTTTGCTGGCGGCAGGTGTCGTGGTTTGCTGCGCAGTTGTCGCGCAGAGCCAACAGAAGGATCAGAAGCTCGACCCGGCCGTCCTGCTGGATGCGCCGAACGTGCCGCAGATGGTGGTGGATTCCGACGGCACGCTGCACTTCGGCCCCCGCACGGTTCCCTTGCCCGCACTCGCCAGTCCGGAAGCCAGACAAGCCTATACCCGCCAGATGTTACAGCGGGCGCGGGCCTCGGCCGGGCGAGGCGGGCTGGCTTCCGTCCGAACCGGTGAGGCGGCCGCGGCGCCGGCGCCGGGCGGGAGTAAGGAGACCGCCCTCAAGATCTACCCGGTGGTGGAGGAGAGCCAGAAGATCGGGGGCGTGGGCGTCACCGTCTATTCACCCAGAGCGATTCCTGCCAAGAACCGGAACAAGGTGTTGATGGAATTCGAGATGGACGCAGAGGCGATCGCCGTTGCCAGCCTCGGCCAGTTGAAAGTGATCAAGGTCAATTATCGTGGCGGCGGGCCTTCGATCCCCGGCAATGAGGACATCGTAGCGGTCTATCGCGAATTGCTGAAGACCTACCAGCCGAAGAACATCGGCATGTTCGGCGCCTCCGGCGGATGCACGCTCGCCCAAACGACCATCCTGTGGCTCCCGCACCAGAAACTGCCCTTGCCGGGCGCCGTAGGGCTGGGCACCTGCTCGGGCGGATCGAATCCGGGTGATGCGCGGTACACCCTCAATGGGCTGGACGCGGGGCTATCCAGCGCCTTTTCGGGGCAGCCGCCCTTCGGGGGACGCAGTACAGCTCCGCGCAAACCAGACGAGCCACCGGCCACGGCGCTCGATGGAGAAATTCCCAAAGGCTACCCGCCGGCATTCTTGCTTTCCGGCACTCGCGATATGTGCCTAAGCCAAACGGTGCTGCTGCACCGCAAATTGCGTAACGCGGGGGTCGAGGCGGATCTCAATGTCTTCGAGGGCATGTGGCACTTCTTCTGGGAGAACCCCGAGTTACCCGAATCGCGTGAAGCCATGACGGGGCTGGCGAATTTCTTCAATCGGCATCTGGAATAAGAAAAGAGAAGCGTATGCGTTTGGTTCTTAGCGGTCTCCTCATCCTGGCATCTCTGCTTGCCGTCGATTCCGGGCGTGCGCAGCGTCCGGCCGAAATTGCCAGGCCTGCCGTCTCGCCGGCCATCGCGGCGAAGAAGCCGGTGTTCGCGGGCGCCTGCAAGGCGTGTCCCTGGGGCATTCTCGCGAAGGTGACCGCCGATGCGCTCGCCTTCTATGGCTATCAGACGACCATCTGCTGGGTCTGCTGGTCCAGTTTTGGACCCCGTGAGATGGCGGACAAGACCAAGCCGGTAATGCCGCCGGGCGCCGAACTGGACAATCCGGAATACATCGAGCCTCCTCCCGACGCCGTGCCCGACATCAGCGCCACCAGCGAGTCCAACCTGATCGATGCCTGGAACGGGACGGGGGCTTACGCCCAAGATAAAAAGCAGCGACGAAATTACCGGGTGATCGCGGTCATCCGAACCTCTACTTAGAGCTCGTCAGGAAATAACTAGAACAAGTTGATACAGTTTTGTTTTATACTTGTGGTGTGGTGAACCACAAGGATATCCAGCAGCGGTTTCGTTCTCTGTTCGACCTTCCTGGACGAGCGGATGCGGCGGTTGGTCGCGGCCGCCGAGAGCAGGGCCATCGGCTACGGCGGGATTTCGGCAGTAGCGCGCGTGACCGGTGTGTCGCGCAGGGCCATCACCGAGGGAATTAAGGAGCTGAGCCAGCGGAAGGTGGCGCGCGGCAGGCGGTCGGACCAAACCCGCGTCCGGCGGAAGGGCGCCGGCCGAAAGAGAACCATCGACAAGGACCAGACCCTGCTAGCCGATCTGGATCGGCTGGTGGACCCGGTCACTCGCGGAGACCCGGAATCCCCTTTGAGGTGGACCTGCAAGAGCGTCCGCATGTTGGCGGAGGAATTACAGCACGAGGGGCACGCAGTCAGTTATCAGACGGTGGCCGAGTTGCTCCACGCCATGAACTACAGTTTGCAGGCGAACCAAAAGACGCTGGAGGGAAGCCAGCATGCGGATCGGGATCAGCAGTTTGAATACATCAACCGGAAGGCGCAGCGATATCTGAAGCAGGGCGAGCCAGTGATATCGGTGGACACCAAGAAGAAGGAACTGGTGGGCGATTTCAAGAACGGCGGGCGCGAGTGGCAGTTGCAAGGAGAGCCCGAACCGGTGCTGGTTCATGACTTCGAAATCCGTGAGCCGGGCAAGGGCAAGGTAGCGCCGTACGGGGTCTACGACCTGGCGCGGAACGTAGGCTGGGTGAGCGTCGGTGTGGATCACGACACGGCGGCCTTTGCGGTCGAAACCATTCGCCGATGGTGGCGTTGGATGGGACACCCGAGCTATCCAACTGCGAGACGCCTATTGATCACCGCCGACTCCGGAGGCAGCAACGGCGCCCGTGTGCGGTTATGGAAGTGGGAACTGCAGCAGTTGGCGGACGAAACCGGCCTGGAGGTCTCGGTCTGCCACCTCCCGCCGGGCACCAGCAAATGGAACAAGATCGAACACCGTCTGTTCTCCTTCATCAGCCAGAACTGGCGTGGCAAGCCGCTGATTAGCCACGAGGTCATCATCAATCTCATCGCCGCCACCACAACCACGGCTGGCCTGGCTGTGAAAAGCAAACTCGACACCAACATCTATCCGGCCGGAATCAAGGTTTCTGATCAGCAAATGGCGGAACTCCACCTGCAGAGAGATCGCTTTCATGGCGACTGGAACTACAGTCTACTCCCCAGAAGTTGATACACTTATTTACTGACGAACTCTTACATGCTTGCCGCGGCGAGCAAGAAGTCGGGAATCACCAGCCTGAGACAGATCAAGGAGCGCACTCAACCCACCTGGATCGTCGGGGGCAACAACATCATCTTCGACTACTACGGAATCAAGGTTGAAGAGTTGAGAGCGAAGGGTGGCGGAATCATGCCGCCTCAGGGATCGGGCCCGTCCAGAGTTACGCGCGAAAAACGGGCCTCGGGCGATGTTTTCATTGGGACCGGTCTGCTGGCGAACACGCCCGAGCAGCGATCATGGTATGAAGCCAGCCAGTTGAACGATCTCGTCTTCCTCGATATGGATGAACCCCTGCTGGAGAAGCTCGCCCTCGTCCCAGGGTTCGAACGCGCCACTGTGCCGCTGGCCCTTTTCCGGGGCGTAGATCGGCCGATTCCCACCGTGATGCGGCCCAACCACCTTATTTATGTCCGCGACGACGCGCCGGACGATTTTGCTTACGCAGTCGCCAAGGCGCTGGGTGAACACCGCCAGTTGTTCCAGGTGCAGCTCGAACCGTGGTACTACGATCCCGACACGGTCGCCGTCAGCAAGGTGATCCCGATGCATCCCGGAGCGATCGAGTATTATCGGGAACGCGGATGGGTCAGGTAGCCGCTTCACCCAGCCGGGCGAACATTCGATCGCGATCACCCGTTTGGATTCAGAGGCAGCGGAGACGGCGAGAGGGCGTCCCGATCTCTTCTCTCCGCGCCTCCGCGTTCCGCGTCGGGAATCGCGCGTGCCCTAAAATCCGATGCCCGATGCGGCTGGTACGGCTCGTCCAGCGCCTGCAACTCGGAATCGTCCAGCTTGATCTCGAGCGCGGCTACGTCGTCCTCCAGATGGCCCGGCTTGCTCGCGCCGAATATGGGCGCCGTGATGCCGGGTTGCTGCGCGACCCAGGCCAACGCGATCCGCGCGTTCGAGACGCCCCGCTGGCGCGCCACCTCGGTAATGCGGTTCACCATGTCGAAGTCGGATGGCTGGCAATAGATGCTGCGGCCGTAATCGTCGGTCTTGGCGCGGACGGTAGCCCCGCTGCCCTCGCGGCGCCGGTTGCCCATGACGAATCCGCGCGCCAGCGGGCTCCACGGGATCACGGCGATCTCCTCCTCGCGGCACAGCGGCAGCATCTCGCGCTCCTCCTCGCGGTAGATCAGGTTGTAATGGTTCTGCATCGTGGCGAAACGCGGGAGGCCCATGGCGTCAGCCATGTGGATCATCTTGGCGAACTGCCAGGCGAACATGGAACACGCTCCGATATACAGGGCTTTGCCGCTCCTGACCACGTCGTCGAGCGCTTCCAGCGTTTCCTCGATGGGCGTATCGTAGTCGAAGCGGTGGATCTGATAGAGGTCCACGTAATCCATGCCGAGGCGTTCCAGGCTGTCATCGATGGCATGGAGAATGTGCTTGCGGGAAAGGCCGCGCTGGTTGGGATCGCCGCCCATCGGGTTGTAGACTTTGGTGGCGACCACAACGCGATCGCGCGGCGGGCCGAAATCCCGCAGCGCCCGGCCGAGGACCTCCTCGCTTGCGCCCTCCGAGTACATGTCGGCGGTATCGAAGAAGTTGATCCCCAGTTCCAGCGCGCGCCGGATAAAGGGCCGGCTTTCTTCTTCGTCGAGCACCCAGTCGCGCCATTTTCTGGAACCGTAAGTCATGGTTCCGAGGCAGAGCCGCGACACCTTCAGCCCCGTCGATCCAAGCCTCACGTAGTCCATGTATCTACCCTAGCAGCAAGGAGCGGGGCGGAGAGATGAGTGAGAGCCGGCACACTTCCGCCGCCAGGCGCCAACCGATCGATTGGGAAGCCCGGCCGGCGGGGCCGGCCGGGCTCAAAGGGAAGATACGATTACCAGGTCAGTCTCGCCACCAACTGCATGCGGCGGGGCGAATTCGCCTGCGCCCCCCACTTGCCCCAATTGGCGTTGGTGAGCGTGTTAGCGCCGCCCAGTGGGCCGAACGCGACGCGGTTCAGGACGTTGAACCCCTCGAAACGGAGCTCGAGGTGAGCCCTTTCCTTCAGGCTGAACGTACGGGCAATGTTTTCATTCTCATTGAAACTCGGCCAATAGCGCATCTTGGGATTATACCGGGTCGCATTGCCCATCGAGTTGAAGGTCTGCGTCGGGAAGAAAGATTGCGGCTGGAGATAGAGTTCCGTGTTGGGATCGAACCTGCCGCTGTAGGTACCGCCCCAGCCGTTGTAAGTGGTGATTTGGGCTTGGTTGGTGAACTCTCCGATGGGGAATGAGATGGGCGTACCAAGGGCCATCGGTATTCCGCTGGCATAGCTTTGGATGCCGGAGATGCGCCAGCCGCCCAAGATGGCGGCAGCCGCGCCGCGGTTGCTCAGAAGCGCTTTCCCCTTCCCGAAGGGGAGTTCGTACGCGTACGTGAATAGCACCACGTGCGTCTGATCCCCACTCAGAATCGACTTGAGCAGCCTCCGGTTGTACTGGTCGCCGTTGCTGGCGTCGGCGTCGCCCAGCCACTTCGAGAGTTTGTAGGAGGCTTGCACGGTCAATCCCCCCCCCATCCGCTTGTTGTACTTGACCATCATGGCGTTATACGTGGAATGGCCGGCCCGGTCTCCTCCGCCAAGCTGCGAGTCGATATACCCGTACTGCGGATAGGGCCGCATGGCTTGCGTCACCGACGCCCCGCTGCCCCACAGCGTGTTGAAGGGATTGCAGCCGGTCGAGCCGGCGGCGCAGGTCCACGGCGGGCTGACCCCGGCCGCGACCGCCGTGGCCGAGCCCACCAGCGAGCCCAGCGCCGTGCGCCCGTTCGCCGTGAACGGATTCAGACTGTCGGGCAGGGACCGGTATGGGACTTGGTTAAGGGCCAGAATATTCGACGTCAGATGGCTGGCCAGCGTCGCCAGGTAGTCGACCTCGAGCGAGGAGGTCGAGCTAACCTGCCGCTGGAGGGCGAAGGAGTAACCCAGCTCGGCGGAGGGCTTGTTCCCGCTTATCCCGTTCCAGTACGGAATGGCGGACAGGCCGTTGGCGACGCTCGGATCGATGGCCGGCGGCGGGATATATTTCGGATGGCCTTGCTGAAGTATCCACAGTGGCTGGATGCCGTTGGTGGTGTCGGTGGCCGTGGACTTCACCACAAAACCGATGTAGTGCGAAGAGCCGTTGGCCCCTTCCACCGGTCCGAAGTAGCGCGCGGCGGAGCCGCGGATGGTGGTTTTATCGTTCAGGGCCCAGGCGAAACCCAACCGCGGCTCCTTGCCGTACCAGTTGGGGACCAGCGACTTGCTGCCCACCCGGCCAGGACCGCTTCCGGCGAACTTTATGGCTCCGGGACGCCCGCCCGCCCCCGGGTTCGGAAGGGTCAGGTCCAGATCGCTCAGCCGGCCGTCGCCATTATCCGGCGCAAGGTTCATATCGGCGCGGAAGCCGACGTTCACCGTGAGCTTGCGTGAAACCTTCCAGTCGTCCTGTACATATGCCTGGTGAGCACGGTACACCAAGGTAACGTAGCGGACCGTATCCAGGTTGTCGCCGTTCACCTGTCCCAGCAGGAAGGACGCCAACCCGTTGCCGCCGCCGACCGCCTGGCTCGCGGCCCCCGGAATGGACGTGTTACGCCAACTGTACACCGTCGTGCCCGATATGTTCTGCGCGCCGAAGCCGTCGTAATGGGTGTCGTTGAAAAAATAACCCCACTGGAAGGTGTGCGCGCCTTTGGTCTTCGTCATGTCGTCGTGCATTTCGAACATCAAGCGGTCGGAGCCGTTGGTGCCGGTGTCGCCCCAGGCGGTGAAATCGCCCGTGGTGATTGGAGGGAAGCTCGAGCATTCGGGGTAACCCGGTATGCAGATGCCCTTCCCTTTCCAGTACCCAGCGGGCAGCAAGCCGGAGCCCGTGGCGAGCGATTGATCTACTTCTCGCGCCGTCGAGCCCTGATCCTCAAGATAGTGGTTAAATCCGCCGAAGAAGCGGTTGATGAGGGTCGGAGTAACTGTGTAATCCCAATTCCCGCGATACACCTGAGCGTAGTAAACCCCTACGTCGCCGCCGATCGGGATAGGCAGAAGGTTGGAACCGGTGGGGCCGTACGTGTTTTCGTTCTTGGAGCGGTTCATCAAATACGAAAAGTGGTGCTTCGAGCCCAGGTTCTGGTCGAGCTTGGCGCTCCACACATCTCGCGGGGTGAGCTGAACGCCGTTGGATACGTAGTTGTTCCGGACGTAGGCGGAAGTCCCCGGCGTCAACGCGACCCCCGGTCTGTTCGGCGCGATTATAGTTTTCAAGTAGGCGGCGATCGGCGCGGCTACCGGGTCGATCTCCGACGCGGGAATTTTATTGCCGACGAAGGGGGTTCTCTGATACGCTCCGTTCACCAGGATCTGCGTATTCGGATCGTAGATCTGGTACAACTTGTTGTTTCCGTCCACCCAATTGCTAAAGTCGCCGCCATACATCTCCGGCGACGGCACGTTAAAAAACGTACCGTTGCTGGCGCCGGCGCGGTTCCGGAATCCTTCGTACGAGCCGAAGAAGAATGTCTTGTTCTTTCCGTTGTAGAGTTTGGGGATCCAGACCGGCCCGCCGGCCGTCGCCCCGAAGTTGTTCTGCTTGTAAATGGACCTCGTGGTGGCGAAGAAACTGCGGGCATCCAGGTCCTGGTTGCGCAGGAACTCGAATGCGCTGCCATGGAACTGGTTCGTACCCGACTTGGAGACGAAGGTGATGGTTCCGCCCGAGGCGTGGCCCGACTCGGCCTTGAAGCCGCTGCCTTCCACGTTGAACTCCGTGAGAGCTTCCACCGACGGCGAAAACCTGCTGGCCGCGTCTCCCTGGTCGGCGCCGTTCTTACCGCCGGCCATGGACGAGCCGTCGAGCGCCACGCCAAGGGCATTGTTGCCGCCGGCGATGTGGTATACGCCGTTGGCATTGCTCACCTCCGGCGCGCCCAGCGCAATGTCGAAGGGGCTGCGCGAAGCGCCGTTCACCAAGACCGGCAGTGAGTTGACCAGGAATGCCGATACGGTCGTAGACACTCTCCCGTTCTCCGTCTGTACCACCTGCGCGGCGGCGCTGACCTCGACTCTTTGCGTCGCCGTGCCCACCTCGAGCGTAACGTCCACGCGCGCCGTGCCGCCGGGGCTTACCGATACGTCGTCGGTGATACGGGTCTTGAAGCCTTCCTTCTCGACTGTCACTTGGTAGGCGCCGATCGCCAAGGCGGGCATCGTGAAAACGCCCGTCGAACTGCTTTCCACCTTGTACGACGAGTTCGTACTCTTTTGAATGACCGTTACTTGGGCGCTGGGCACGACGGCCCCGCTGGCGTCCGTTACGGTTCCCGTAATTGCGCCCCGGTCTCCTTGGCTCAGCAGCGGCATGACGCTAAAAGCCGCTAATAGAGCCACGCGAACCAACCCACCCTGTTTTGTTATCATCAAGACCCCCTTCTCGGTTACCCGCCGCGACCCCGCCCGCTTGGCACGGAGTTCCTCGCCCGGCGCCGCCTGAAGCTTTCCGCCCTTGCGCCGTTGCGGAAAGCCGGCCCTTCGTCGACTCTCCGCGCGTTCCACCCTTTCGCGGATTGCGCTCCCCTCCGGGCTCGTCGCCTGGCAGGTGGAGAATCCTCCGCGGTTTCGCGTCTCCATCACCAACATTGGCAACGCCTCTCCAAAGAGGCGCGGCCCCGGTATGAGTTCCAGATCACGACTATTAAACCGACAAAGAAACCTGAAAGCTCGTTATCAAATTTTATACTACAAGGGCACGGTTGTCAATGAAATCCTGCGAACGCCGTATTGCCCGCGGGGACGTTTGGCGTTCAAGACCCGTTGCAGGCCGGAGGCTAAGCGCCGCCTCCCGGTCTTCCGGCGGACCGGGTCTTACACGACCTGGGAACGCGGGGCAACCCGACCGGAGTTATATTGGCATGATAAGTGGGGAAGATCGGGAGACAGCGGAGATCGCGAGAAGCGTTACGGCCAGTCACTAAGCCGCTTGTCGCGGCCGGAGCGAGGAGCCGGACGTGGCGGCGGCACGGGTGGCGGCTGCTGGCGATTTGGGGCCTTATTCTGGTCGCCTATTCCAATTCCTTTCAGGCGGCCCTGGTGTTCGACAATCCCTCGCTGATTGGGCGGGATCCCCGTATCCGCCAGGCAACGCCGCAAAACATCGCGTCCATTCTGACCGGGGGGTATCGGTACGCCAACGCCACCGACGGGCTGTATCGCCCGTTGACCACTTTCTCCTATTTGCTGAATTACGCGGTTTTCAACAATGGCCCGCGCCCGGCGGGCTATCACTGGCTTAATCTCGCGGCGCACGAAGCCAATGTTGCGCTGGTGTATGCGCTAGGTATCACGATCTTCGGAGAGACTGCCCTAGCTTGGGCATTGGCGGCAATTTGGGGGTTGCATCCGCTGCTCACCGAATCCGTTACCAATATTGTGGGGCGGGCCGACCTGCTGGCTGCCTTCGGCGTGTTGGCGGGGTTGTTATGCCACGTGCGAGGCGCGTCGGCTGCGGGTCGGCGCAAGCTGGCATGGCTGGCCGGCGTTGCGGGCGCAACGGCGCTCGGGCTTTTTTCGAAGGAGAGCGCCGTCGTCTTGCCGGGCATGATGCTGCTCTACGACTTGACGTGGTTCGACCGGGCCGCGTGGCGCGGGCGCGCTCCGGCCTACGGCGCGCTGGCGTTGCCGTTCGCGGCATTTTTCTATCTGCGCGGGCGACTCCACCCGCATATGCTGATCACCTTTGCCGAGAATCCCCTGGTGCACGCCGGTTTCTGGACCGCGCGGCTCACCGCCGTCAAAGTAATTGGCAAGTTGCAATGGCTGTTTCTCTGGCCGGCCCGGTTATCGGCGGATTATTCCTACAATGCCGTGGCGCTATTCGGCTGGCGAGTATTGAACTGGGAAGATGCCAAGACGCTCATTGCGCTCGCTGTTTGCCTCGGCGCCGCGCTTCTGGTCGTGCTTCTGGCCAGCCGCTGGCGCCGCGCCGGCAAGCCGACGCTCTTCTTCCTGGTTTTCTTTTTCATCGCGGCATTGCCCACTTCGAATCTGGTCGTCCTGATCGGCAGCATCATGGCCGAGCGGTTCCTCTATCTACCTTCGGTGGGTCTCGCGGGATTCCTGGTGGCAGCCGTCTATGCGCTTGGGCGGCGGCTCCCGCTGCGCCCCGCTACGGCGCGAATCGCCTGGGCCGCGCTAGGCATCGTGTGCCTGGCGCTGGCCGCGCGGACCTACGCCCGCAACTTCGACTGGAAGGATGAACTCAGTCTGTGGACCAGCGCCGTGGACGTCTGTCCGGAGAGCGGCAAGGCGCACTACAATCTGGCCCAAGCGTTAGAGCGCCTGCCCGGCCGGCTGCCGGACGCCATTTCCGAGTACCAAACGGCGCTGCGGATTGATCCCGGTGATGAGCAGGCGCACACCAATTTGGGAAACGCGCTGGCGAGCATGCCTGGCCGCCTGCTGGAGGCCATTGCCGAATACCAGGCCGCGCTGCGCATTAACCCCGATCGCGCCGAGCCGCACAACGATTTGGGAAACGTGCTGGCGGGCATGCCTGGCCGGCTGCCGGAGGCGATCGCCGAATACCAGGCGGCGCTACGGATTCGACCCGATAATGCTGAACTGCACTACAATCTGGCGAATGCCCTGCTCCGCATACCCGGCCGGCGGCCGGACGCGATCGCCGAATACCAGGCGGCGCTGCGGATCGACCCGGATCATGCCGATGCGCACGCCAATCTGGGACACGCGCTCTCAGGCTTGCCAGGCCGCCTGCCGGAGGCGATTGCCGAGTACCGGGCGGCGCTGCGTATTGAACCTGATCTCGTGAGCGCGCATATCAACTTGGGGAATGCGCTGTTAGGCGTGCCCGGCGGGCTGCCGGAGGCGATTGCCGAATACCAGGCGGCGCTGCGAACCCAACCCGGTAATGCGGAAGCCCACTATGACCTGGGGACCGCGCTGGCGAGCATCCCCGGCCGGTTGCCGGACGCAATCGCCGAGTTTGAAGCGGCCCTGCGAAGCGAGCCCAATTTCGCAGAAGCGCACGTCAACCTCGGGAACGCTCTGGCGCAGACCCCAGGACGCCAGACGGAAGCGATTACCGAATACGAAGCCGCCCTGCGCATCAGGCCCGATCCCGTAGTGCGGCGGATGGTGGACAGACTACGGGCGCAGCGGTAAGCGTGAGACTGGAACTACGACATGACAGACAATTCCTGTTAAAATGCACGGAACTAGAGGACAATCCAAACAGATTTAGTTGTTGACGGCGGGTTCGACAGTGGCAGCCACACAAACTGGTAGCGGTCGGTTGATTCGTAAGAACAACATGTGGATGATCCGCGCGCCCGAAATCCTTGCATCGCTCCTGCTGATCCATTCCGCATTGTTTGCCTGGCAGTATGCCACGCGCACGCCCATGGTCGACTTTTTCATTTTTTGGTGCGTTCCTCACACGCTTTCCATCAAACCCGTAGCGGACATTTACTCGGAGGAGGCCAGGCGCGACATGGGGTCGGAAATGGCCGCGGAAGCGGAATTGCCATCGGCTCCGGAGACTCAACGCCAGGCCACCTATGCGAATATGCAGGACCCGCTGCATAACGGCAGGGTAGACTCCAGAGCCTCGCCGTTTCTGTACACGCTCATCGGGCTGTTGTCATCCGGCGATTACGACGCCGACCAGAAGCGTTTCGCCATCGCATCCGGGTTGTGTCTGGCCTTATCCGTGGTGATGCTCTGCCATCTGCTCCGGTTCTCCGTGGTTTCGACCATTTTGGCGCTGGCGTTTCTGGCCGCCGATTTTGCTCCCGTGGTGTCCGATATTGGGGTAGGAAATCTCAACGAGATCCAACTGTTCGCGGTCGCGCTGTTCATCTTGTTTGCAGCCCGCTCGCGGCATTTGTCGGCCGGAATCGCAATTGGCATGGCGACGATGGTCAAGCCGACCACAGCCATCGTTCTCGCGTTGGCGGTGATCGTCGGCCTCGCGGACAGGGACTACCGCCGGATCCTTCGCCTCCTGATCGGCGCGTGCGTTGCGGCCGCGGGGTGCATCGCACTGTCAGGACTGTACTTCGCCAACTTTAAGATGTGGATCGGATTCATCAAAAGCCTATCCGACACGCTGGGAGGTGGATCTTATCCCTTGGAAAAAGGCAACCTCGGTTTGGCGAAGCTCTTATTCGGGGGAACAGGCCCGGGTACGACGATCATCCTGATCGTCTTGCTCGCCGCCTTTTCATGGCTGGTGTTCTCCACCCGGCGGAAAGCGCCCGCCGTTGAGCCAGCCGTGCCCAACGCGTTCGCCGCCGCTGGGGTGGGCTGCGCGCTGATGCTCCTTTCGAGCCCGCTAGCCTGGGTGCACTATTATGTTCTGTTGATCCCACTTTCTCTATACGTGATCCAGCCGGCTCCGGACGGGGAGGCCTCGCCGTTATCGGACGGCATCATCGCGAAACTCCTGGCTTTTGTCCCGCTGCTGATGCTCTCCGTTCTGGCCGAATACTACATGAACGGCATTGCCCTGTCCGTCGATTTCAATTGCGCCACCGTTCTTACCCTGGCGCTCGCGCTGCTTAAGATTCGCCGCCAACGCGGATCAATGAGCACAATGCCAGCCCCAACGACCACCGGTACGAAACACTCTAAGCCCGGGCGGTCCAAGGTTACTACAGGAAACCCGGTTTAGAGTCAATACGGTTCACTTAAGGGTGGCATCCCGACGCTTCCCGGATGGCCGTTTGGGGTCGTTGTGGATAGGGTTCCCCGTGGCGGACCAGGCTGGCAGAACCGCGAAAGGCTTGGAAGTGGTATTCTACAGCCGTTCGAGAGTAGATTCGCCATGCGCGCTATCGATGAGCTCTTGCGGGACACTCACTTTGCAATTCGAATGTTGCGAAAGTCGCCCGTCTTCGTTGTAGTGATCGCGGCGATGTTGGCGCTCGGCATTGGCGTAAACACCGCCGTCTTCGGAGTCGTGAACGCGATCCTCTTCCGGCCCCTGCCGGTGAGGGACGGCGCCAGGCTTCAAGTCATTGCGACCTATCGCGCGAAAACGCCGGTGCTCAGTCCCGTTTCGTTTCCCGATTTGCAGGACTACCGGGCCGCGACACGAGAACGTCTTCGACGACATTGGGGGCTATAGCGTCGGTTTCATGGGACTGGCATATCAAGGCCGGGCGCCCGCGCGTGTTCTCGTTTCCTGGGTCACCGGCAATTACTTCTCCCTGCTCGGAATCCAGCCGGCGCTCGGCCGGCTGCTTCGGGAGGACGAAGCCTCGCCCGGTCCCAGCACCCCGGTGGCCGTTCTCGGCCATGCGACCTGGTTGCACCGATTCGGCGGAGACCCGGCCGTCATCGGGCAGAAGGTGACGCTGAACGGGCACCCGTGCACCGTCGTCGGCGTGGTTGCCCGGGAGTTCACCGGCACGTTTGCGTTCTCACAGCCCGAAATCTATCTGCCGGCGAACTGGATGGGCCGTTCCGTGCTGGAAGATCGAAGCGCCCGGAACCTGCACACGCTGGCGCGCTTGCGGCCAGGGATCGGTATGCAGCGCGCTCAGTCGGCCGTAGACGTTGTGGCGGAGCGGCTCAGGCGCGAGCATGCGGCCGATGATGGGGGCATCCGGCTGAAGGTCGTGCCCGAACGGCTCGCAAGACCGGAAGAAGACAACGCCCGTTCGAACGGAATCGGCGCGGCGGCGATGCTGATGCTGGTCGAGTTGGTCCTGCTGGCGGCCATCCTAAACGTCGCCAACCTGCTGTTAGCGCGTGTCACCGGGCGGCAACGAGAGTTCGCAATCCGATTGGCCGTGGGTGCCCCCCGCAACCGCATTGTCCGGCAGCTGCTCACCGAGTTCGCGGTCCTCGCCGTGCTGGGCGGCTTGGCGGGTTTTGGTCTGGCTTCCTGGATATGGCAGGTTCTCGCTGCCGTCCATCTCCCCGGCGATCTGCCCGTCCGGATCGATTTTCACCCCGACGGCCGGGTGTTGGCTTACGGCGCGGCGGCGACTGCATTCACTGCTCTCATGGTCGGCCTGGCTGGCGGCCGCGGGGGGCTGCGCGGAAATCTCCTCGCTGCGTTGCACGAGGGAGGAGCGGCGGTAGCGTCGAGCGGATGGCGCTGGCGAAAGGCGCTCTTAGTGACGCAACTGGCGGTCTCATTAGTGCTCCTGATCGCCGGCGGAATGTTCCTGCGTAGCCTGCGGCAGGCGCAGCGAGCGAATTTCGGGTTCAAGCCCGGGGGAGTGCTTAATCTGGAAATGAATGTGGCGCACCTAGGTTACGCACCTTCCCTCGGCCGCGCGTTTTTCGACGAAGTGCGGCGCCGGGTCCGCAACCTTCCAGGTGTCGAAAAGGCCGCGTTCGCGTTCTCTGTTCCGATGGGTTACGTCAGATCGAGCGGCAGACTCACGGCCGAAGGCCAGTCCGTCAGTCCCGCCGAGCGGGTGGTAGCCGGCAAGAACATCGTCGGACCGGATTACTTTGCCACTCTGGACATTCCCATCGAGCGCGGACGTAGCTTCACTGAGGCAGACGACGAGCGGTCGCGCGCGGTCGCGATTATAAACCGGCGGCTTGCCGACCTGCTGTGGCCCGGGGAGGATCCGCTCGGGCGGCATTTCAGTCAGGCGGGTCCTGACGGCCCGTGGATCGAGGTGGTCGGCGTCACACCGACGGGCAAATACCGGTTCCTGTTCGAGGATCCGCAACCGTATTACTACGTGCCGATTGCACAGGATTACACAGGAATGCGCGTGCTACACGTCCGGACGGCTGCACCGCCCCAAAGTCTCGCCGCGACAATCGAGCGCGAAATCCGCCGCATACAGCCGGATTTGCCGCTGTACGATGTGGAGACCCTAAAGGAAGCGCTGAACGGGGGCTACGGCTTGTTCATGGTGCGAACCGGTGCGCTCTTTGCGGCGGTTCTGGCCTTCATGGGCTTATCCCTGGCGGTCATCGGACTGTACGGTGTCGTGTCGCAAATGGCGAATGAACGGACCCATGAGTACGGCATCCGGATCGCGTTGGGCGCTGATCGGAAGGACATTGCACTGGCCGTGATGCGCAGCGGAGCGGTCCTGCTGCTTTGCGGAACAACGATCGGCGTAGCCGTCGCCTTCGGGCTCACGCGATTCCTTTCCCGGTTTCTGTTCGGCCTCCCCCCGGTGGACTGGGTGTCTTTTGCTGCCGCGATTATTTGCGTAACGGTGGTTGCGCTGGTCGCGATGTTCGTCCCGGCCCGCCACGCCACCAGCGTGGATCCGATTCTTGCGTTGCGCTCAGAGTAGGCGACCCATGGCTCCTCCGGCGCTTCCTGAAATTTACGCCACTTGGCAATTGGGGCAGAGCCGGCCACTTGGCCGAAAAACGCCCGGTCGTTCCTCTTGCCGCCGGCCCAAAACCGGCGTGGCCAATCCGCGATATGCCGACTGCGCAGCCAAGTGGATTCGTAAACCGTGCGGGCATCGGTGGGCAGCACGATCTGGACGACGTTCCGCCTATTGCCGCTCCGCGAAGAATTCGTCGGCCGCCTTCTGGGTCTCTTCGTGACTCAGCTCCTTCACTTGTTGGTTGATCCCCCACTCGTGGCCGAAGGGATCGACGATCTTCCCGTAGCGCCCTCCCCAAAACATGTTCTGCACGGGCATGCTCACGCGCGCGCCGGCAGCCACCGCGCGCTCCACAATTCCGTCCGCATCGTCCACCAGGAGGGTGATGCGCACGCCAGTTCCCCCGAGCGACTCCGGCGACTTGCAGGTCCCACCTTCGCTCGCAGAGAACTCGTCGCAGACGAAGAACTTGTGTCCGTCCAAAATCAATTCGCCGTGCATGAGCTTCTCACTGCCGGGCTTGATCATTCGGTGCACCTCCACTGCGCCAAAGACGCTCTTGTAGAAGTCGAGCGCGGAGATCCCGCCGCGTACGATCAATTCGGGGATGAACTGGTCCGGTCGATGCATAGTCTCCTCCCGGTTTCACGCGTTCTCTATATCCTACTACGCTTCACTCCCGCACCTTACGAGCTATCCACAGCCACAAGGCCGAAAGACGCCCGTTGCTCACATGTGGCAGTGATTGATAAATTCTACCTGACGCCGCAGGCAGTAGTTGTCAAAAGGGCAGTCCCTTCCGGGCTGCCCTTTGCTTTTTCTAACGAAGGTCTCCAGACCTGCCAGGAAAGGCCCTTTTATGCGCACTCAGAAGCAGATCGCCGCCTCCCGTGAGAACGGAGCCAAGTCCCACGGCGCCGCCACCGCCGAAGGTAAGGCTCGCATTGTCAACGCCAACCTCCAGACCGGCATCTTCGCTGAAACCCAAGTCCTCGTGTGGGAACACCCCGAAGAGCTCCAGGAACTTGAGGACGAATACTACGCCCGGCACCCGCCCGCTTCCGCCGAGGCGCGTTGCCTCCTCGACCAGATCGTCTTGTGCGAATGGCACCTTCGCCGCTTCGACTCGGTCGAGGGTTCCCTGTGGGATGAGCTCTTCACTGCGCGCCTATGCCCTCCAGCAAGGCGACCGGACGTTCACCCGGCTCCAGCACCGCATCAACTCCACCCGCCGCGCCTTCCACACCGCGCTGAAAGAGCTGGAACTCCTCGAAGCCCGCGACCAGGGTGTCGTCTTGGTCAACCCCGATCCGGTCTCGCCCGTAACCCAAACGCCGGAAACCCAGTTACAAATCCTTGGGAGTCTCCGTAAAAATGACCCGGGCCACCCCGCCCCCTGCGAAACGCCCCCGGCGCCAGTCCAGGAATACTGGTCCATCAGCGAATCCGTTTTGGGGATCAGCGGGCCGGCAACCGCAGTTGGCGGCACTCAAGGCCCCAAGTGAACAGTATTGGGTTTAGAGTTCGGCCGGGGTAGAGGAGACAGGAAGCCGTGAAGAAATCGCGCCGTTTTCGGGCGGTCTTTTGTTGCGCACTTGGACACACTCTGAAACTGCCTCTGACTTTCCTCCACTCTCGCTTTTTCGCGATCCTCCGCTTCCTCTGCGCCCTCGGGTTTTGACTTTGTGCTTCCCATTATCCTCTCTGCGTTTTTCTCTGTGTCTCCGCGCCTCCGCGTCGAAAATGGGCTCTCCTGTTTGGTTCCGGCTGTGCTGGGTTAGGGTGCACAAATGACCGATTCAGCGCATAATTGAAAGCGGGCAGAAAGACGAAGCGGAAATCCTTGCATTCAGGATTGTCTCGGACCCGGAATCGGATGCGAGTCGGGGTTTTTCCAAGGAGGCCGGACCATCATGACCAGCCGCAGATCGTTCTTGCAGGGAGGCGGCAAGGCGCTTGCCGCCGCGCGCCTGATCGGCACAGCAACAGCGCCCGGGATGTTTTTAGCCGATGCCGCCCAGACATTGGGCGGGGCCGCGAAATCGGTAGTCATACCGACCCACGAACATTGGGGGGACCTGGAGGAGCGGCTCGATTTCCCCGCCGCCTGGGACATTCACGTGCAAAACATGGCGGGCCACGACGCTCACGTCCTGACGCGGGAGGAGATCCTCCAGCGCATCCAGGCGCCCATCGGCAGCCGGCCACTGCGCGAAATCGCCGCCGGGAAGCGTTCGGCCATCGTCACCTTCGACGACCTGACGCGGCCCACCCCGACCTACGACGTGGCCCCGCTGGTGATCGACGAGCTGCTGGCCGCCGGCGTGCCGGAAGACCGCATTGTTTTCATGGGCTCCTACGGCACGCACCGCAACCTGGAGGCGGACGAGGTGGTCCGCAAGCTCGGTCAAAGCCTGGTCCGCCGTTTCGCCTGGATCAACCACAACACCTGGGACAACCTGGTAGAGGTGGGCACGACTTCCCGCAAGAACCGGGTGAGAATCAACCAGACCTTTGCCAAGGCGGACCTCCGGGTGACCATCAGCGGGATTAAGGGTCACGGCTCGGCGGGATACGGAGGAGGCGCCAAGGCGGTTCTGCCTGGGGTGGCTGCGCTGGATACGGTGGAGTACAACCACACCACGTTCCGAGGCGGCCGGCCTGCGCCGGGCGTCATTTCGCTTTTCCAGAACGAATTGCGGTTGGACATGGTTGACGCCGCCCGTCTGGCCAAGGTGGATTTCAGCGTCCAGATCGTCTACAACGGCCGGCGCAAGGTGTGCGGCATTTTCGCCGGCGACATCGTGGACGCGCACCACGCAGCCTGCCGGATGGCCATTAAGCATTACTGCACCGAGAGGTTCCCGAACCCCGACATTGTGATCTCCAATTCGTATCCCCAGAGCACGCAGGCCAACGGTAGCGGTGGTGAGTGGGCCCGCACGGTGAAGGCGGGTGGCTCGGTCGTGATGGTGATGCAGCACCCGCAGGGGCTCAGCGCGTGGCACTTCCTGAACCAGCGCACGGACGGCCGGAATGGCCGAACCTACCTGGATATCCTGGCCAACCCACCGCGGCCGATGCAGGCAGACAACCAACTGATCGTCTACTCGCAGTACATCGACAAGCAGGAGATGAACAAGTTCCCGCGCAACACGTTGTTCGCCTACACGTGGCACGAAGTGCTCCGCCAGCTCCAGGCGCGTCACAAAGGCGACGCCAGCGTAGCGGTGTACCCGTACGGCGGCATCCAACACTCGCAAACTGAGCTGGACGAGCCGAAGGCGTGAGAGGCCGCGGCGCGCAAGGCGTGATCTCGCGCCTCGCTCTGTCTCTGACAATCGGGAGCGCCGGCGATCCGGGCAGCCGGCTCGCCGGATGGCGCGGACGAACAACGTGTGGGATTCTAAGGAAGAAGAGAGTTATGCATCTAAACAACCGAAGATCGTTTTTCAAGAGTGCCGGCGCAGGCTTGGCCGGCCTTTTCAGCCTGCCCGGACTGTCCTCAGCCGTGCAGGAAACCACCTCGCCCTACCAGCGGCCGAAACTGAAGATCACGGATGTGAAAACGGCGTTTCTTCAGGGCTTCCACGTGCGGATCTACACCGACCAGGGTCTGACCGGCGACGGAGAAGCCGTAGACGCGACCAGCGGCGCAGCGGGAATCGTGGCGGGTTTTCGCTTTTCCCTGATCGGCCAGAGTCCCCTGGATGTGGGCGCCATCTGGGAGCGCATCCGCACCGGCGGCATTTTCTCAGGCGCCCAGGCCGGCCAGTTCGTAACGGCGCTGACCGCGGTCGAAATCGCCCTTTGGGACCTCACGGGAAAGGCGCTGGGCTTGCCGATTTACCAGTTGATGGGCGGCAAGATGCGGGACCGCATCCGCATCTACATCGATTCGGGCACCGACAGCCGCGATGACCCCCAGGCCAAGCCCTTCATCGCGCAGATCGTCGAGAACGGGTGGACCATGGCGAAGATCGACATCGATGATGTGCGCGACCCGTCGCGGTTCGACCGGGTGAACTGGACCGCCAACAACGCCGAGATCGATCACATGATCGACAAGATCGCCTTCATGCGGGAAGCGCTGCCGAAGACCATCGAGCTGGCGGTGGATATGCACGGCCGGTACGACCTGGGCACGGCCAAGCGGGTGGCCAAGGAGGTGGAGCCGTTCAAGCTGGTGTGGCTGGAGGAACCGGTACCTCCCGAAAACATCGACGCCATGCGCGACGTACGCCAGTCGAGCCACACGCCCATCTGCTGCGGCGAGAACATTTACCTGCGGTGGGGCTTCCGGGAACTGTTCGAGAAGCAGGCGGTGGACATCATCATGCCCGATGTGCAGAAGTGCGGCGGCCTGGGAGAGGCGCGCCGGATCGCGGACATGGCTCATACCTACTACATTCCGATCGCGCCGCACTGCCAGGCGTCGCCGATCGGCATGATGGCCGCCTGCCACGCCATGTTGACGGTTCCCAACTTCCTGGTTCAGGAATGGCACTGGGGGCACCCGGCCGAGCGCACGGCCCGGTGGAAGCAGTACGTGAAAGAAGGCGACATCATCCAGAAGGGCTATATCACCGTTCCGGACAAGCCTGGAATCGGCCTCGCCATCGACGACGAGGCGCTGCGGAAGATGGTGCGGCCGGGCAGCGCGTGGTTCACGGCTTGAGGGCGCGCGCCGTCCAGGGAGAAAGACAGAATAGAGGTGTTTATGACGAATACGTATGTTCGAAACGCGCTGTTACGACGGCTGCCAGCCGTGCTGTTTCTGGCGGCGCTGGTTGCGCCGTGCATCTGGGGACAGGTGTACAGCCTCAGCAAAGAGCAGATGATGCAGTACACCGCCCGAAACCCCTTCGATCGCTTCCCGGACGGGCGGCCCAAGGTTCCCGATGCCATTCTCGAGAAGTTGAAGGACATGTCCGCCGAAGAGGTGCTCGGCCTGTCGATGCGGGGTTACCGCAACCAGTGGGAAGCCGGCTGGCAGGTTCTGCATCCGAACAAGAAGCTGGTGGGCCGGGCGTTGACGCTGCAACTCATGCCGATGCGCCCGGACGTGTCGGAGGTGGACCAGGCGGCCCGCACGGCCAAGAACCAGATGCGCTTGAGCCATCAGACCGCCATCGACATGCTGCAGAAGGGCGACGTGTTCGTGGTGGACGCGTGCGGAGCGCAGTTTGGCGGCGTCATCGGCGACAACCTGGCGTTCTACATTATGAAGACTACGGGCGCCGGGTTTGTTATTGACGGCGCGATCCGCGACATCGACGGCATTATGCCGTTCGACCTGGCGGGGTACTACCGCGCGGCCGTGCCTCCGGCCATCCACGATCTGATGGTGACGGGCATCAACGTGCCGATCCGGATCGGCAACGCCACGGTGATGCCCGGCGACGTCGTGTTCGGCGACCCGGAAGGGGTGTACTTCATCCCGCCCAGCGAGGTGCAGGCTCTGGTGGACGAGGCGGATGTCACGCATATCCACGACGAGTGGACGAAGATGAAGTTCGCAGAGGGCAAGTACATCTCGACCGACATTTACGGCAGCCCGCACGATCCGGCTCTGATCAAGGAGTATCAGGCTTATCTGAAAGAGAAGCTGGGCGCCCAGCGGTATGAGGAATACATGAAGCGCCGTTCCGCCCAACCGCAACCAGTCTTCCCTGGCGGCGGCCGTGGCGGCCGCGGCCAGTAAAGGGACTTCCCCTAATCGAACTTGATGCCGGCCCGCCCGGTTGGAAGGTCCGGGCGGGTGGACTCAGTAATTCAAGGAGAGACAACATGCCAATGAACCGGCGCGAGCTTCTAACGGCTTCGGTGGCAGGCGCTGCAATCTTGAGGCAAGGGAGGGAGGCGTTCGCCGCTCCCCCGGGAAACATCCAAGTCGCGATCGATGCAGCCAAGAGCGGCAAGCCGATCAATCCGATGATCTTCGGCGGTTACATGGAGCCGGCTACCACGAGTGTGTGGGCCGAGATGCTGAGCGACAGAAAATTCGCCAGGCCGGTGGTCAGCGCTCAGCCGGCGGCGGCGCCGGCGAACGCCCCTCCGATGTTCCGCTTCCGTGGTGAGCCGTTCAGGCCGGTGGGGCCGGAAGGAACGGTCGTAATGGACACCGTGCGGCCGTTCGTTGGCAAGCATAGTCCGCGCGTCAAGCTGGCCGGCTCCGAACCCCGCGGCATTCAGCAGTCCAGATTGCGCCTGGTCAAGGGCAAGGCCTACGAAGGCCATGTTTATCTTGCCGGAGATCCCGGCGCGAAGGTTGTAGTCCGTCTGGTCTGGGGATCTGGCGGCAGCGACTCGCAAACCGTTCCCATCCCGGCGCTGACCGGCGTGTACCGGAAATTCCCGTTCCGGTTCACGCCGGCGGCCGACTCGGATGATGCGCGCCTGGAAATCGTGGGTACCGGCAGCGGCGCATTCCATATCGGGACTGCTTCGCTGATGCCCGCCGATAACGTGCAGGGGTTCCACGCGGGCATGATCCGCCTCTTCCAAGAGGAAGGCTTCAAAATGTTCAAGTGGCCCGGCGGCAACTTTGTCTCCGCTTACGACTGGCGCGACGGTCTTGGCGATCGTGACAAGCGCCCGCCGCGTGGGTACGAGTCGAACGACGTAGGCCTGCATGACTTCATCGCCCTCAACCGGTTGGTCGGAGCCGAGCCCGATCTGGCGATCGACAGCGGATACGGATCGGCGCGCGAGGCGGCCGAGGAGGTTGAATACTGCAACGGCTCCGTAAACACCCGCATGGGCAAAATGCGCGCGGAGAACGGCAGTCCCGAGCCCTTCAATATCCGCTGCTGGACGATCGGCAACGAGATGTACGGCCCCTGGCAGGCTGGCCACATGTCGCTGAACCAGTACTGGGTGAAGTACAACAACATCGTCGAGGCCATGAAGGCGGTGGACCCCAAGATCCAGGTGGTTCTGGGCGGAGCCAGCATCTGCGAGAAGTCCATCGGCGGCGCCGAGAAGAAGGGTAACTTCTTCCCCAGCATTTGGGAGCCGCCCATTACTGCCAAGCTGCCCTATGAGTTCCACGGTCTGGATGACTGGGACAGTTGGCTGCTCGCCAACTGCGCCGACAACGTCGATTTCCTCTCCGAACATACTTACGCATATCCTGAGTTGATATTCGACGCTGAGAAGCAATCCTTTGTGGATGTGAAGGATCCGCTGCAGTTCAAAGCGCGCAGGATAGCCAACCGCATCGGCGGCTTCTTCGATGCCTGGGACAAGTATGTCGAGAAGATGCCTGCGTTGAAAGACAAGGACATCAAGTTCATCTTCGATGAATGGGGCAATCGTAACCGCTCGATGGCGGGGAATGGCCCCGGCGGCGGAGGAGGCTTCGGGCGGCCAACCGGAATGCTGACGCCCCTCTCTTACGCGCTTTTGCTGCACGAACTGTTTCGTCACTCCGATAAGGTGGCTGCCAGTTGTGCCACCGGGGGACTGCGCGTGTTGACCGACAACTCCGGCGATGGAGTGGGTATGGCGCCCGAGGGCGTGGTGTTTAAGCTGTTGCAGAATCACTTTCTCAACGCTCTACCGGTTGCGGTCGACGGGAATTCGCCCCAGCCGCTGATGCCCGGCACGGCGTATGTCAACCGGGGCATTAAGCCCACTGGAAGCCCCACCTATCCGCTGGATGTTCTCGCGGCGTTCTCCGGCGACCGTAAGAAGTTTCTCATTTCGGTGGTCAACCCCACGGAAGAGGCCAACAGCTTTACGCCGAAGATCGGCGGCGTCAACCTGCGCGGGCAGGGCAAGCTTTATCAGATTGCGCCGCCCAGTTTCGACTCAACCAATGAAGCAGGTAAGGAGCCTGCTGTCAAAATCGTCGAGAGTGCGCAGAACGGGGTTCCTGCGATCGTGCAGGCGCCGCCCTTTAGCGTTAGCCTCTACGAATTTGAAGTTGCGTAAGAACTCGCCAGACTCGACGCCACTAAGAAAGCAGGATTCTTCGCACTTCACCTTCCGGATCGTCCACCATCCGGCAGCGATTGTCGAACACCATCGTCGGACAGCGGCTGGAATCGGTGGGAGTCCAGGTTAACCCAGGTTGGCTGGGATTGCCGGTGCGGGCGAAATTCGCCCAGGCCGTCGCCATCTTCTTGGCCAGCGCCTGCGCTTCGGCTGTGTTCCCCGTGCCCTGTTCGCAGCGCTTTGTATTATCGAAGCAGAAGGCGAGCTCGGCCGTGTGCCAGGCGCCCGCGTCCTCCAGCATCGGCGATTGCCAGGTGAAGTAATACGCATAGACCGGCGCGCCCTTCTGTTCGTATTTCATTTTGGCCATGCGCGTGACGTTGTTGCGCACCAAAAGGCCGCTTACGCCGTAGGACAGCGTTCGGATGCTTTCTTCCGAGTGCGCCTTCTTCATGGCGGCGATCAGGGCGCTCGCCTTGGCTTCGCCCACGACGCCTGCCAGGGTAGCATGCCACTCCGCCTCGGTCGGCTTGGAAGACATGCGATTGCCTTCTTCACTGACCGAGCCGATCAGCATCGGCACGCTCTTGGAAATCTCGGGAGCGGCATCGTAGAAGGATCGCACCGTCACCACGCGGCCATCGAGGGTCGGCCCCATCCCAACGCGCGGTGTGGAGCCCGCCGGCGCGCCCATCCCGAGGGTGCGTGGTGCGGGTCCATTGATCTTGGCAGCGGCGGCGTTCGCGGCCGCATTCAGTTTGGACCACTCCATCTTCTGCAGCGACGCGAGGTCGTTCGGCGCCAGTCCGAGCTCCGACATGATCTCTCTGGACAGTTCCCGGGATTGTTCGGCGCTAGGCGGGTTGCCGCCTCCGCCCGACTGCACCGACGCGCGATGGAATAGTCCAGCGGCCGAGGGCATGCCCATCAGACACGTTACCTTCGAGCCGCCGCCGGACTGGCCGTAGATCATGACCCTGTCCGGATCGCCGCCGAAATTCGCAATGTTCTCGCGGACCCATTTCAGCGAGGCCACCAGGTCCGTCATGCCGGCGTTTACCGAATCGCTATATGCCGGCCCGCCGATCTCGGATACATCGAAGAATCCGAGGATGTTGAGGCGGTGATTGACCGTCACCACCACCACATCGTGATAGCGGGCCATCTGCGCGCCTTCCTGCGAGGGTAGCTCGTAGGAAGATCCGAAGGTGAAACCGCCGCCGTGGTAATAGACCATCACGGCCTTTTTGCCGGCCAACGAGGATGTCCAGACATTCAGCTTGAGCATGTTCTCGCTCATGTAGCCGTCGTCCCAATCCTGCAGGAATGATTGCTCGATCGCGGTATAGTCATGCAGGCGCTGGGGACAGTTGGCCCCGTAGATGAGGGCGGGGTACTCGTCTTCCCACGGCTTGGGCGGTTTGGCCGGGAGCCAGCGGTTTTCGCCGCTGGTATCCTGGCCGTACGGAATTCCTTTGAAGGTGAGCACTCCGGCATCGACATACCCGCGCACTTTGCCGTATTGCGTTTTGGCGACTGTGGAACGAGGCGTCGAGCAGCCACCCGGAGCTTGGTGCGCCGCGGTCTTGGTGCTGTCCGATGCCATGGCGGGCAAAGCCAGTGCGGCGCCCATTCCTGCCGTTGCCGGCAGGAGCAGCGCCTGGCGGCGATTCATGGTCGTAGGATTTTCGGAATTTGATTTAGACATTGCGTCTCCGTAACCGCTTGCCGATCTTAACGCTCACAGTTTCGAAAGTAAAGCCGATGCCGCCGTTAAGTCTTCCCTTGTGGCCGAGCGTGCAAGCGATTACACTGTTCGCCATGGCTTCGGCACGCATGCGATCAGCGCAGATGCGCAGTGTTTTCCTTCGCTCGCTCCTCGTCTTCTCTATGGCCGCCGCCGCTCCGCTCTCGGCCGCCGACCCAGTGCTGTGGTACCGGCATGCGGCGCAAAAATGGGGCGATGCACTTCCGGTCGGGAATGGCCGGCTCGGCGGAATGGTGTTTGGGGAAATCGCCAAAGAGCACATCCAGTTGAACGAAGATACGGTCTGGAACGGCAAGCAGCGCGACCGCATCAATCCCGAAGCGCTCAAGGCCTTGCCCGAGGTTCGCCGCCTGCTCTTCGAGGCGAAACCCCGCGAAGCCGAAGCCCTGGAAGAACAAAAGATGATGGGCATTCCCAATCGCCAGCCGCCCTATCAACCTTTGGGAGACTTGAACATCGAGTTTTCGGGGCATGACAACGCGACAGACTACCGGCGCGAGTTGAACCTGGCCACCGGAATCGTGCGTGTGACGTATCGCATCGGCGACGCGGCATGCACGCGCGAAGTGTTCTCCTCCGCGCCGGACCAGGTGCTGGTGGTCCACCTCGCTTGCGACCAGCCCGGCCGGCTGTCGTTTCACGCGACGTTGACGCGCTCGCAGGACAGCCAGACCACAGTTGCCGCGCCCGACCGTGTCATCTTACAGGGCGAAGCGATCGCTCACACGAACTTCTGGATCACTCCGAACCTGACTCCCGAGAAGCTCAAGGCCGAGCAGGATCAGCTCGAGAAAACCGGCGTGAAATTCCGAGCGGTTCTGCGCGCTAGGAATGAAGGCGGGCAATTGGAGGTTTCGGGCAGCGAACTGGTTGTGTCCAAAGCCAATGCCGTAACCCTGCTGGTTGTAGCCGCGACGGATTATCGCGGCGGCGATCCGGCGACGGCTTGCACCCAGTACCTGGCTCGTGCGGCCAAACCATACGCCGCTCTCAAAATGGCGCACATGGCGGACCACGAGAAGCTGTTCCGTCGCGTGGACCTGGAACTGGCGCCGCCGGTCAGTGATCCCTCCATCGAAACCCTCCCGATCGACGAGCGGCTGGCGCGGATCAAGAACGGCCAGGATGACCCCGGTCAATCCGCGCTCTACTTCCAGTTCGGCCGGTACCTGCTCATGGGCAGCAGCCGTCCCGGCTCGATGGCGGCTAACCTTCAGGGCATCTGGAACGACAGAATGGCTCCGCCATGGGACAGCAAGTACACCACCAACATCAATGTCGAGATGAATTACTGGCCGGCCGAAGTCGGCAACCTTGCGGATACCACCTTGCCTTTCTTCGACCTGGTCAAACTGTCGCTCGAGAGCGGCCGCCGCACCGCCAAGGAGATGTACGGCGCCCGTGGCTTTGTGTTTCATCACAACCTCGACGCCTGGGGCGATACCGCCCCGGTGGACTACGCTTATTGCGGCATCTGGCCGATGGGCGGCGCGTGGATGGCGCTCCACTACTGGGAACATTACCAATATGGCCTGGATCGCACGTTCCTGAGCCGCGAAGCCTATCCCATCATGAAAGAGGCCTCGCAGTTCCTTCTCGATTTCCTGGTGGACGACGGCAAAGGGCACCTGGTGACCAACCCGTCGTATTCCCCGGAGAACAGCTATCGCATGGCGGACGGAACCGTGGGCCGGCAGACGGTCGGCGCCGCCATGGATTACGAGATCATCTATACGCTTTTCCATGCCACCATGAGCGCCTCGCAGATCCTGGGGATCGATGCCGGCTACCGCGCAGAGCTGGAGAAGGCGCTCAAGCGTATCCCCGATCTCAAGATTGGAAAGCACGGTCAGTTGCAGGAATGGAGCGAAGACTACGACGAGCCGAGCCCGGGAATGGGCCACATCTCCCACCTTTTCGCGCTGTTTCCGTCCGACGAGATTACGCTGCGAGGCACGCCCGACATCGCGAAAGCTGCGCGCATATCGCTCGAGCGCAGGGTGCAGAACGGCGGTGGCAAGAACGGGTGGCCCTCGGGCTGGTATGCGAACCTCTGGGCGAGGCTTGAAGATGGCGATCACGCCTACGAGCACATCCGCAACCTGCTCTCGACTGCCGCCGAGAGCCTGCTGAACGCCAGCCGCATGTGGTTCCAGATCGATGCCAACTTCGGTGGAGCGTCCGGGGTCGCCGAAATGCTCCTGCAGAGCCATTCCGGCGAGATCGCGTTTCTGCCGGCATTACCCTCGGTGTGGCCGGAAGGCCGTTTCCATGGACTCCGCGCGCGCGGCAACGTCGAGGTGGATGCATCCTGGAAGGGCGGGCGTGCGGTCTCCGGCGCGCTGCGTCCGGGGTCCGCGGGCGAGTTCAAGCTGCGGCCGCCGCATGGCCAGCGCATCGCCAGGATTCAATCGGCCGGCCAAACCGTCAAGTTGACCGAAGTCGGAGAAATCTGGCTGGTGCGCCTCGAACCGCGGAAGGAATACACGATTACTTTCGAAGCACCGGGCAACGCACCCTATCAGGATCCGAACCTCCCGCCGGAGCGGCGCGCGGCGGACCTGGTGTCCCGCATGACGCTCGAGGAAAAGGTGCTGCAAATGCAGAACAGCGCCCCCGCCATCCCGCGTCTCGGGGTAGGCGTCTTCAATTATTGGAACGAGGCTCTGCACGGTGTCGCCCAGGCGCGCGCCACCGTGTTCCCCGAGCCCATCGGGCTGGGAGCGAGCTTTGACGCCGATCTGGTGCATCGTATCGCCGACGCCATTTCCACCGAAGCGCGCGCCAAATATCATGAGGCTCAGCGCCGTCCGCCCGTGCCTGAAGTGCCGCCCGGCAACTCTCCCGGCCGCATCGCCTGGCTGACGTACTGGTCGCCGAACATTAATATCTTCCGGGACCCCCGTTGGGGACGCGGACAGGAGACTTACGGCGAAGATCCGTTCCTCACCAGCCGCATGGGCGTCGCGTTCGTCAAGGGCATGCAGGGCGACGATCCGCACTACCTGAAAGTAGTCGCCACGCCCAAGCACTACGCCGTGCACAGCGGTCC
The DNA here is from genome assembly GCA_963768385.1 of Bryobacterales bacterium. GTDB lineage: Bacteria > Acidobacteriota > Terriglobia > Bryobacterales > Bryobacteraceae > Fen-178. The sequence goes on along the minus strand of CAVYHQ010000003.1, from coordinate 561,012 downwards.
GGAGCCGCTGAGGCACAGCTTTGATGCCAAGGTGAGCGAGTCCGACATGCTGAACACGTACCTGCCGGCCTTCCGGGCGGCCGTGGTGGAGGGCAAGGCGGACTCCGTGATGTGCGTCTACAACTCGGTGAATGGAGTCCCGGGTTGCGCCAGCGAGGACCTGCTACAGAAGCGCCTTCGCGAGCAGTGGGGCTTCCAGGGCTTCGTCGTCAGCGACTGCGGTGCCATCGGCGACATCTTCCGCGGTCACAAATACGTTGCCACGCAGGGCGAGGCGGCCGTGGCGGCCGTCAAGGCGGGCACGGATCTGACTTGCGGCGGCGAGTATCGCAGCCTGCTCGACGAGGTCAAGGCCGGCAAAATCACGGAGGCCGAGATTACGCGTGCGGCGGAGCGTCTCTTCGTGGCGCGATTCCGTCTGGGCATGTTCGACCCGCAGGACCGCGTCCCGTATTCAAAGATTCCGTACTCCGAAAACGACTCCGCCGCGCACCGGCAACTGGCGCGCCAGGCTGAGCGCGAGTCTATCGTGCTGTTGAAGAACCAGGGCGGCATCCTGCCCCTGAAATCCTCGGTGGGCAAGATCGCGGTGGTCGGCCCCTCGGCCGACGATCCGGTCGGCTTGCTGGGCAACTACAACGGCATCTCCTCCAAGCAGGTGACCCCGCTCGAAGGAATTAAGCAGCAGTTCGCCAAGGCCAAGGTGCAGTACGCGCTCGGCGCCACCTACACAGCCACCACGCAGGCGCTGGTCTCCGCGAATGTACTGACTACGCCGGATGGAAACGGACAGGGGCTGCTGGCCGAGTACTTCGACAATCCCGATTTTCAGGGACAACCAAAGCTCCGCCGGAAGGAGCCTCGCGTGTACTTCGACGCCAACATGGAAGAACCGGCCGTGGTGGCGGCGGTCAATGGCGACAAGTATTCCATCCGTTGGACCGGCACGCTGACCCCTCCGGCCGCTGGCGATTACGTCTTGTCGGCACGGACCGGCATGTGGAACCGCGCCGGGAGGATCCGCCTGTTCCTCGACGACAATGAAGCGACCCCCAGTGGACCCACCGGCGCCCGCCCCGCCGGGTTGGGACCGGGACAGGGTCAGGGGCCGGGCCGCGGCGGTCCGCCCCCGATGCAGTTGGAGGGCGGGCGCAAGTACGCCGTGAGGGTGGAATACACGCAGAACGGCCCCGGCGGCGGCGCCGGATTCAACTGGATTCCGCCCGCCCCCGTGATGCTCGCCGAAGCGGAAAAGGTAGTAAAAGACTCCGACGTGGCGCTGGTTTTCGTCGGCCTGAACGGGTCGCAGGAAGGCGAGGGCCACGACCGCAGCGATATCGATCTGCCCGAGACGCAGGAGAGCCTGGTGAAGGCGATGATCTCGACTGGCAAACCGGTGATCGTGATTCTGACCAGCGGCAGCGCCCTGGCCGTCAATTCCGCGGCGGCGGGCGCCACGGCGCTGCTTTCGGCCTGGTACGGCGGCGAGGAGGCCGGGACGGCGATTGCTGAAACCCTGGCCGGCGTCAACAACCCCGCCGGCCGTCTTCCGGTGACGTTCTACAAGAGCATGGACCAGGTACCCCCGTTCATCGACTACAACATGAAGGGCCGCACCTACCGTTACTTCAAGGGCGAGCCACTCTACCCGTTCGGCTACGGACTGAGCTATTCGACCTTTGCGTATTCGCACCTGAGTGCGAAGCGCACCTCGAGCGGCGCCGAAATCAGCGCCACGGTAAAGAACACTTCCTCCCGGGAAGGCGATGAAGTGGTGCAGCTCTACATCGCTGGCAGCTCGGAAGAGGACGCGCCGATCCGCAGCCTGCGCGGGTTCCAGCGGATTCACCTGAAAGCGGGCGAGAGCCGCGCCGTGAAGTTCACGGTAGCGGCTGAAGACGTGCCGAAGGAGAAAGTGGAGATCAGCGTGGGCGGCGGACAGCCCGTGGGTAGCACGCCGCACGTGAAGAGCTCACTGTAACAGGTCGGAGATAAGTACGTAAGAACTAACTGAAGCGATTTGGAGAAGTCGCCGAGAATTCCAAATATTCGAGCCAGGAGATTTCGATGAAGATCACCAGACGTCAGGCGATGGCAGCCATAGCCGCGCCGGCAATTCTCACGCGCGCGCGGGCCGCCGGCGCGCAATTGGACATCGCCGCGGGGCCGTTCAAAGGCACGCGCGAGTCGCTCAAGGAATGGCAGGTCCCCAATTGGTTCCGCGATGCCAAGTTCGGCATCTGGGCGCATTGGGGACCGCAGTCCGCCCCCGAGTACGGAGACTGGTACGCCCGGAACATGTACATTCAGGGCCAGCGCCAGTACAACTACCACGTCAAGACTTACGGCCATCCCTCCAAGTTCGGATTTAAGGATGTGATCGCCACCTGGAAGGCCGACAAGCTCGACGCCGACCACCTGCTCTCGCTATATAAGAAAGCCGGCGCCAAGTACTTCTGCACCATTGGCGTGCATCACGACAATTTCGACCTGTGGAAGTCCCAACATCAGCCGCGCTGGAACTCGATCGCGGCCGGGCCGAAGAGGGACATCGTCGGGGAGTTCAAGAAGGCCGCGCAGAAGAACGGTCTCAAGTTCGCCGTGAGCGAGCACCTGGCGGCCAGCTACCACTGGTTCAACGTTTCCCATATGAGCGATAAAACCGGCCCGTTGGCCGGCGTGCCCTACGATGGCGCCGATCCCGCCTACGCCGATCTTTATCATGAGTATCCGAAGGATTATGTCTTCTCGTCCACTTCCAACGCCTGGGACCCCAACGTGCCTGATTCCTGGAAGCTGCACTACTTCAAGCGCATCAAGGACCTGTGCGACAATTATCAGCCCGACCTGCTGTACACCGATGGCGGAATCTTCTACGAAGAATACGGCCTCGCTGTCGTTGCGAATCATTACAACGTTAACGCCAAGCTCCACGGCGGGCACTGTACAGCCGTCTACACCAGCAAGACGCCGGGCGATTGCGAGACCGGAACTTGCGTGCTGGACCTGGAGCGCGGCGTGGCTTCAGGCATTCCGAAGAACCCCTGGCAGACCGATACCAGCATCGGTGATTGGCATTATAACAAGGAATATCCGTACAAGACCCCCAAGCGCGTAATCGACATGCTGGTGGATATCGTCAGCCGCAACGGCAACCTGATGCTGAATTTCCCGCTGCCGAACAGCGGAGCGCTGGACGACCAGGAATTGAAGATCCTCGACGAGATCACACGCTGGATGGCTGTCAACAGCGAAGGAATCTACGCGACGCGGCCGTGGAAGGTGTTCGGCGAAGGTCCCGTAGCCTCGGCTCCGCCGGCTGCGGGCCGCTTCAACGAGAACGCCCGCAGAGACCTGACGGCGGAGGAAGTGCGGTTCACAACCAAGGGCCACACGCTATATGTGTTCGTAATGGGCTGGCCGGAGAAGCAGGCCGTGATCAAGTCCCTCGCAACCACCGGCAACTTGGCGCCGCCAAAAGTTAAGAACGTCGAACTGCTGGGCTTCAAAGGCAAGGTGAAGTGGACCCAGGATCAGAACGGACTTACCGTACAATTGCCCGAGCAGAAACCCTGCGATCACGCGATCGCAGTGAAAATCGCGAGTTAGGTGAGTCTCGATCTGCGCGCTTTACACGCGTCAAGTTGTTTCGAATGGAGTGATGGGGGGAGGAGCGGCTGCTTCTTTTCCGGCCCGGAATTCGGGCGCGCGGCAAGAGATAGGCTCAAGGAGGATACGGTGAAGCGCAGAGATTTTCTCACCAAAGGTACGGCGGTTGCCGGACTGGTCAGTTCTGCGAAGTTGGTCCCGCCCCTCATGGCGGACCAGAGCGGCGCCCCGAAGCCGGCGCCGGCCGCGGCGAGAGCAAAGGTGGCGCAGGAGGACAAGTTCCTGCCGAAGCCCCCGGTGGTCCGGGAATCCAGCGGGCCCGTGCCGGTCTCGCCGATGCCGCTGGCGGAACGGATCAGGCGGAAGATTGTGCCGCGGCGGGGCTTTTGCAGCATCGCGCCCGCGAGCGATGCGCTGCTCATCTCCGGCAATGGGGCGATGAGTATTGAGATGTCCTGCGATCCATACGCGGAGCAGGTCGTCTTCCGTCACGAGAGCTTGTTCACGCCGCGCAAGAGGCCCTTCGAGGCGCCCAAGATCGCAAATATTTTCCCGCAGGTGCGGCAAATGCTGCTGGACGGAAAATATCATGACGCCGCCAGACTCGGCTACGAGGAATGGCACAAGACCACCATCGCAGGAGGCGGGTTCGGCGCGGGCGGCGCGGGATTCTCCATGCGTCTGGATTTTCCGAAAACCGCTTCGGCGAAGGACTATCTCCGCACGGTGGATTTCGAAAGCACCGAGTTGAAGGTTCACTGGACGGACGAGCGCGGCGAGTGGGTTCGTCGGACCTTCGCGTCCCGGCCCGACAACGTCGTGGTTCAGTGGCTCAGCGCCCCGAAGGGACAGTCGGTGAACGTTCGAATCGCGATGCAAAGGTCGGCCGGGGGCGGGCGCGGCGGCATGGCAGGAGGAGTGGCGGGCTTCGGCGGGCGGGGAGGTGTGGCAGGTGGCGCACAAAGCAATGCCCACCAGGACTTTAACGAGCAGCGGCTGATTCTTAAGGGCATTTTGGATCCCTCGGTGAACAACAGCGGCTACGCCGGCGTCACCCGCGTGGTTCGCAACGGCGGCTCGGCCCACATGGATGGCGACACGCTGGTGGTTGAGAATGCGTCGTCCGTGATGCTACTCACGCGCATCGAGCATCTGCCCGACTACAGCGAGGAGCGGGTGGAAGCGCTGCGGCAGGCAGTGGAAGGGCTCACCCCGGACTATTCGGCGCTGCTGGAGCGTGCCCGGAAGGTCCAGTCTGAGATGCTCAACCGCGTCACTGTGGATTTCGGAGGCGCCTCGAAATATGCCATGTCTTCCGAGGAACTTCTGTCCGATCAGCGGTCGAGCCCCGGCTATTCGGGCGCTTTTCTCGAGAAGTTATTCGAAATGTGCCGCTACTGGTTCATCCTAACGAGCGGCAAGTATTGCAGCATGTCGGCCGAGACCAACGCCAATATCAACTTGCAGATTGCGCCTGGCGTGCAGGGCGATCACCGGGAAGGCATGGAGGCCTACTTCAACTGGATGGAAAGCCTGTACCCGGACTACCGCACCAACGCAAAGAACATTTTCGGCATGCGCGGCGCCCATTATTCCCTCACGCCGACCAAAGACGAGGGCGTCGATAAGATGTACGACTATGCCGCTTCGACCGGGGAGACGTGGCCGCATCCCTACTGGCTTTCCGCCGGAGGCTGGTGTGTGCGCCCGTTCTGGGATCACTACCTTGTAACGGGAGACCTGGATTTCCTCCGCACGCGCGTGGTGCCGGCTTATAAAGATTTGGCGCTGTTTTACGAGGATTTCCTGACGGTCACCGACAAAAATGGGAACTACATCTTCGTCCCATCCTTCTCGCCGGAGAACAATCCCGGCAACCTGGACCCTTCGTGCATGTTGGTGATTAACGCCAGCATGGACATTTCGGTGTGCCGGGAAGTCCTGGCGAATTTGGTCGAGGCTTGCGAGCTATTGGGCATTGAGGCCGGCAGCGTGCCGAAATGGAAGGCGATGCTGGCCAAATTGCCGCCCCACCTGCTCGAACCGGACGGCGCCATGAAGGAATGGGCCTGGCCCTCGCTGGCAGAGCGTTACGATCATCGGCATATCTCTCATCTCTACGGCGCCTGGCCGGGCGACGAAATCGATCCGGACCGCACGCCGCTACTGGCAAGGGCCGCGCTGATCGCCGACCGGCACCGCGTTCCGGAGCGGCTGGCCGCTCACGGCCGCTGCCATCGTGCATTGGTTGGGGCGCGGCTCAAAGACAGCTACTTGGTGGACAGCGAACTGCGGCAACTGATTGAAGAGGGCAACGTCGGTCCGACGCTTCGGTGTTCTCACGACCCCTACGTCGGGCCGATGCCGGATGCGCAAGGCGGCATTCAATTGATCATGATCGAAATGCTGGCCTACTCGCGTCCGGGCGTCATCGAGGTGCTTCCGGCCCTTCCTCCGTCACTGGTGAAAGGCTCGATGAACGGGATGTTGCTCCGCACCTTTGCGCGGCTCGACAAACTGTCCTGGGACATGGAAGCCCGAACCGTGGATTTGACGATTACCTCGGTCAAAAAGCAGGATGTCACATTGATTGCGCGGCATGGCATCGAAGCGGTTTCCGCCTCGCCCGGAGCTTTGGCGGCGAAGCCACAGCCGGACAAGGCCGCCTGCGACCTGCACTTGCCGGAACGAAAGCCGGTGGAGGTTCATTTGAAGCTCGGACGGCGCAACCCGTTGGATTGGGTCAACTGGGTTGCTTGATGGAGGAGACTATGAAACGCAGAGATCTTCTTAAGACAACCGCGGCCGCTGCCGGCTTGATAGGTTCTCTAGAAATATCGCCGACGCTCGCATCTGAACAAACAGGAGCGCCGCTAACGGACAATCGTCCGGCTGAATATCTTCACCGCGTGCAGGGGGATTCGTTCTTGCCCAAGCCGCCGGCACCCGCGAGCTCGTATCCGGTCTCACCAATGCCACTGGCGGAACGGGTCAGGCGGAGGATTGCGCCGCAGCGGGGCTTTTGCAGCATCGCGCCCGGCAACCTGGTCAGCGAGAGTCTCACTTCCGGCAACGGAGCGATGAACATCGAGTTGACGGGAGATCCCTACTCGGAGCAGATTCTTTTTCACCACGAAAGCCTGCTCATGCCATGGAAGAGGCCCTTGGAGGCCCCGAAGGTCGCGGATATTTTCCCGCAAGTGCGGCAAATGGCGCTGGAGGGGAGAAGCCGCGAAGCCATGGCGCTCGCCCTCCAGCACATGAATGATAGCCCGATCAAGCAGGACACCGAGCCGCACCTCACCGTCCCGGCATTCCTGATGCAGCTTGATTTTCCGAAAGCCGCGCCGGCCAAGGACTATCTCCGCACCGTCAATTTCGAGAACAGCGAGATAAAGGTCGCCTGGACCGATGAGCACGGCGACTGGCTTCGTCAGACTTTCGCTTCCCGGCCTGACAACGTCGTGGTTCAGTGGCTCACCGCGCCCACGGGTCAAGCGGTGAATGTCCGAATCTCATTGCAAAGGTCCGCTGAGTGGAGCATGCGTTCCGGGATGGACTGGGGCAGCCACACAGGCACTGGCTCCACAGCGCCCGACCGGGGAGCATTCACCCCGGGAGCGTCGGGATCACCCCCCAAGGCATCCCCCCCGAAGGGCGTCGAAGCCAACGAGGTCCGGCAGGACGGCAACCAACAGCGGCTGATTTACAAATGCCGTTTGGATCCCTCCGTGGACAACAGCGGCTACGCTGGGGTGGTTCGCGTGGTGCGCAAGGGCGGATCGGCCCGGATGGATGGCGACACGCTGGTGGTCGAGAATGCGTCGTCCGTGATGCTTCTCACTCGCATCGAATGGTTCGCCGACTACAGCGAGGACAAAGTGGAAGCGCTGCGGCAGGCGGTGGAACGGCTCACCCCGGATTATCCGGCATTACTTGGCCGGCACCAAAAGGTTCAGTCGGAGGCCTTCAACCGCGTCACTGTGGATTTCGGCGGCGCCTCGCAATATGGCATGTCTACGGAGGAACTTCTGGCCGATCAGCGGTCGAGGCCGGATTACTCGCCCGCGTTGCTGGAGAAGATTTTCGAAATGGGACGCCATTGGTTCATCCTCAACAGCGGCAAGTATCCCAGCATCGCAGCCGAGATCAATGCCACCATCAACCTGCAAACGGCGGGCGCTGTGCAGGGCGACTTGCGGGAAGGCATGGAAGCCTGCTTCAAATGGATGGAGAGCCTGGCCCCGGATTACCGGGTCAACGCCAAGAACATCTTTGGTCTTCGCGGGACCTCGTATCCTCTCTTTCCAGATAAGGGGATCGGCGTCAAGTTCTATTACACGAGCAACTCTGCAATCGGAGTCTGGCCCTACTGGATTTCCGCCGGAGGCTGGTACATGCGCCAGTTCTGGGACCACTATCTGGTCACCGGAGACGTGGAATTTCTCCGCAATCGCGTGGCGCCGGCATATAAAGAGCTGGCGCTGTTCTACGAAGATTTCCTGACGGCCACTGACAAGAATGGGAACTATATATTCGTCCCATCCATCTCGCCGGAGAACACACCCGGCAGCACGGACCCGTCGGGACCCACGCTGATCAATGCCACCATGGATATTGCGGTGTGCCGGGAAGTCCTGACCAATTTGATCCAGGCTTCGGAGATTCTGGGCGCCGACGCCGACAGCGTGCCGAAATGGAAGGCGATGCTGGCCAAGATGCCACCCTACCTGCTCGAACTGGACGGCACCCTGAAGGAATGGGCTTGGCCCACGCTTCAAGAGCATTACACCCATCGGCACGTGTCTCATCTCTACGGGGCCTGGCCGGGTGATGAAATTGATCCCGATCGCACGCCGCAACTGGCTCGAGCCGCGGAGATAGCCGGCCGAAGGCGCACGGTTGATGCGTTAGCCACCGCGGTCGCGGGCGAAACTTTGCCTGCCTATGGTCGCTGCCATCGCGCTTTGGTTGGGGCGCGGCTCAAAGACAACGTCATCGTGGACGTCCAACTGCGGCAATTGATGGAGCAGGGCTACGTCAGCACCGCGCTCCGGTGTTCGCGCGAGCCTTATGGCCCGCCTGTGCCGGATGCGCACGGCGGAATTCCCGCGATCATCATGGAAATGCTTCTGTACTCACGCCCCGGAGTTATCGAAGTGCTTCCCGCCCTTCCTCCCTCGCTGGTAAAGGGGTCGATGAACGGGATGCTTGCCCGGACCTTCGCGAGGATTGACAAATTGGCCTGGGACATGGAAGCGCGGACCGTGGACCTGACCATCACCTCGGTGAAAAAGCAGGACGTCACCCTGATCGCGCGGTACGGGATCGAAGCGATCGACGCTCCAGCGGGCGTCCTGGCGGCCGCCCTACCGGCTGGCAAGGCCAACATCGATGTGCACTTGCCGCCCAACAGGCCGGTGACCTTCCACCTGAAACTGGGCCACCATGAGCCGCTCGATTGGGTCAATCGGGTGGCTCGCGCTTGACGCTTCGCCGGCCGCATGGAACCCCGCAGCGGAAGCCGAGCCAATATCGGACCCGCTGCACCGCAACCGGTATATACTGAGCTTGTTCAAGATGCGAGAGAGGAAATCCTGGATGAAATACGTCCTTCTAGCAACAGTTCTCGCGCTGGCCTCGCTGGCCCTTGCGCTGGACGGCCAATTCGGAATCCACGACCCCTCCACGGTCGTGATGTGCGACGGCAAATACTATACGTACGGCACCGGCGGCGGGTCGTTGGTTTCCGACGACGGCTGGACTTGGCGTCCCGGGAGCAGGCCCGCGCTTACCGGCGCGGCCCCCGACGTCATTCACATCGGCGACCGCTACTACATGTACGTCGCCAACGCGCGCCCCCAGTCGGAAGCCCCCCGTCGTTCCGGGCGGTAACTCCGCGGTTAGAGCCTTCATCGCGATGACCTGGAGCAAGACGCTCGATCCGAATTCTCCCGACTACAAATGGGAAGACGGCGGCGTGATCGCCTCGTCAGACGGCATCGAGGACTGCAACGCCATTGATCCGGGAATCTTTCTGGACCCCAACGATGGCAGGCTGTGGATGGTCTATGGCTCCTATTTCGGCTATATCCGTCTGGTCGAGCTCGATCCCAAGACGGGCAAGCGGATCAACCCCAACGACAAGCCTCGCGACCTCGCCATCAACTGCGAAGCCTCCGACATGATGTACCACGATGGCTGGTATTACCTGCTGGCCACGCACGGCAGTTGCTGCCGCGGCTCCGATTCCGGCTACAACATTCGCATGGGCCGCGCGCGGAAAGTCACCGGTCCCTTCCTGGACGCCGAGGGCGTCGATATGATCCAGGGCGGCGGGAAGATGCTCATTGGCTCCGGCGGCCGTTTTGTTGCTCCCGGCCATTTCGGCCTTCTGGATCTTGGCGAAGGCGTGCAGAAGTTCTCCATGCACTGGGAAGCCGACTTCGATAGGGGCGGCGCCAGTGTATTGGATATCCGCCCGCTGCTGTGGCGGGACGGCTGGCCCGTCGCCGGCGAGAACGCGAAAGAAGGCACGTATGAACTCGAATCCGTGCGCACCGGAACGGCTCTGGAACTAGCCGTGGAAGGAATGCCGGTGGGCGGCCGGCGCGCGGGCAGAGGTGGCGGGGGCGGCGGACGCGGCCCAGGCGCGCCGGGCGGAGCGCCTCCAGCCGGAGCGCCCGGCGGACGGGGCGGGATGGGAGGAGGAATGTTCGGCGGCACGGGCAGCCCGATCCCAACGCAGGATGTTGCGGAAGTCTCGGCGAATTGGCCCGCCGGCAAGATTGACGCCCGCATGAGCATTTACCTGTGCCAGGCACAGCAGAAATGGGCGATTGCGGCCGTCCCGAACGCCGGCGGCTACCCCGGCGCGCCGTATTTCAAGATCACCATCGCGGGCGCGGACCGCGCTCTGGCCGCCACCGAAGACGCGGAGTTGGTGGTCCTGCCCGCGTTTACCGGCGGTCCGGAACAACTGTGGCGCCTCGACCAGCTTGCCGACGGTAGCTGGCGCATCATGCCCAAGGCGATTCCCAACTCCAAGACGCCGATGGCGCTTTCCGCCGTGGGCAGCAGCTTCGCGACGCTCGCCAAGTTCGATCCGGCCAGCGATAAGCAGCACTGGCTGCTCAAGACTCCGTAGAAATTAGGGTCGTCCATGAACGCGCTCCGCAAACATCGGACGCCGCTCGCCGCCCTGGGGGGCGCGGCGTTTCTGACGTTCGCCGCCGCGGGCGGCGCGCACGGCCAGGCGCCTGCGCTCACGCGCGCCACCCCGGCCGCCAAGGCGCCCGACCCCAACGGCTACATCGCTTACGACCTGAAAACGCTCCACCAGGGGCCGAACATCGTGCGCTGCGCTGTCATCAATTCCGCCGGGCTGAGTAATATGTGCGCCCGGTTTCTGGACCCGGAGGACAAACCGTTGAAGGGGTTCACCCTACGCGTAAGCGAGGTCGGCAAGTGAGTCCTCCCCGCGCCGGCTCTGGAGAATCAATGTCCGATAACATAGATCGAGAATTCCACGGAAGGTCTTATATGGTTACGCTTCGCTACGTCCTCATTTCGGCGCCCGCCGTTATGGCCTGCGCCGGGCTTCTTGCGATTGCCGCCGGCGGCGGCCAGGCTCGCGGCCCCGCGGCCCAAACGGCTCCGGCCGCCACACCCGGTCGTGGCCCCGCGCCTACCCTCACGGCGCCCACCGGCCCAAGCAAGGCGCCCGCGGCCGACGGCTTCATCCAGCGCTGGCTCCTTCTGGAGCCGATCCCCGCCAACGGACTCACCGACAGCGTCGTCCAGGCGGCCGTCAAGAAGGAGTACTTTCCCAACCAGTTCACCGTCATTCCGAAGGATGGCGACAAAGTGACCGTCGACGGTAAGGAACTCACCTGGCACGCCGTGGAGACGAAGCTTTACAACGTCAACCTCTATCACTTCGCCTACGCGCTGAATAAGCCAACGTCCGACGTGCTCTTCTGGGCCGTCACCATCGTCAACTGCCCGCGGGAGATGCCCTACGTGCGCCTGGCCATCGGCTCCAACGCAGCCTCGGTCTGGTGGGTCAACGGCCAGGAGGTCACCGCTATTTACGGGGATCGCCAGACCGTCATCGACGACGGGGTCTCCAAACGTCTCACGCTCAAGAGGGGGCCGAACATCGTGCGCGCCGCCATTGTCAACGGCGGCGGCGCCACTGACTTCTGCGCCCGGTTTCTCGACGCGGACGATAAACCGGTAACCGGGATCACCGCGAGCTTGGCTGACCCCACGAAGTGAGCCCGCGCGACGCTTAGCCGCCTGCGGTTGCGACCCGCGGCGCGGCGAATTTCCGCCGGCGCTCGGCCAGTTCGTCGGTCATCCGCCATGGAACCCTGCGGTATGGTGAAAGCAACGTCATGTTACTCAAGCACCTCGTAAAGCACCTCGTCGTTCTGATGACATGCACTGCGGCTTCGACCGCCCAGGATGGCCCCGCGCACCCGAACTGGCCGGGCCGTGGACAGCTCTATGTCGGCGCCTGCTATCAGCCGGTCGACCGCTCGCCCGAGCAAATCGAGCGCGATATCGCGGTCATGAAGCGCGCCGGATTCAATGTCGTCCGCATGGGCGACCTGTCCTGGGATTCCTTCGAGCCCTCGCAAGGCAAGTTCACCTTCGAATGGTTCGACAGGATCATGGACAAGATGCAAAGCAACGGGATCAGGGTCATCGTCGACATCCCAGGCTCCCCGGCCCCGATCTGGCTGCATCGCGCGCACCCGGGTGTGGACATCGTCAGCGAAAGCGGCGCGCGTGTGCCGCCCGCCGAGCGATACATGGACAACATCAGCGATCCGGACTACGTCCGTGAAGCGGGACTCCTCGCCGACGCCCTCACGAAACGGTATGCACACCATCCCGCGGTCATCGCCATCGGCTACGACAACGAGATCGGTAACGGGTTCATGTCTTATTCGGAGCCAGACCGGCGGCGCTTCATTGCCTGGCTGAGGACGAAGTACGGAACGGTCGAGAATCTCAATGAAGCCTGGGCCACACAGCGTTGGTCGCGCCGGCTCAACAGCTTCGAGGACGTCGACCTGCCGCTCGCCAGCGGGCCCGGACCGGCCGAACGCTACCTGGACCTCCATCGCTACTGGTCCGATGTTACGGTCGAGCGGCTCCGGGAACTGGAGACCATCCGGCGGCGCAATATGCCCGATGTTCCGTCGATCTCCAATCTCTGGGATACCGCCGGGAGACGAGGCTTCGACTATCTCAGCACCTACAAGTCTTATGTGTCCTATGGCGCGGAAGGGTTCTATCCCGGCGAGCCGATCGGCGGCGCGCTGGGTGCGCTGATGACCAAAGGGGATCTGGAAACGCCCATCTGGTTTAACGAGTTCACCGCCGGCGGCGGTGGCTTTTACGGAACGCGCGGCCGGAGCCGTATGTACGCCTACGAGGCCCTGTTGATCGGCGCGCAGGCGGTTCTGGCGTGGACCTTCAACAGCCATATCGGCGGCGAAGAGCAGGCGCTGTTCGGACTTCTGGACCACGACGGAACGCCATCGTGGAAAGTCGATGAGTTCGCACGTATTGCTGCGGAATTCAAGCAGCTCTCGAAACTCGGATTTCCGCGCTATACACGCCCCGAGGTGGCCATCGCCTACTCGTTCGACTCCTTCATCGCCTCGCACCCCAACGGACCGTCCAGCACGACACGTCAATACTTCAAAACGCCCTATTCCAACCAGGTCGAAGAGGCGTTTGAGCCCTGTTCCGTGCGAACCTGGACGTCGCGATCATCAACGTCGGCAATCACGACCTTTCGCGCTACAAGCTCGTCATTGAGCCGGCCGATTACGTGATGGACTCCGCGAGCGCGAAGGCCCTGCGCGACTACGTGAGCGGCGGCGGCACGGTGCTGATGACGGCGTGGTCGGCCAAAGTCAACGAGCACGCACAATGGTTCGAGACGCCGCTGCCGGGGCGCCTGAACGACGTCTTCGGACTGAAGACCAACGAGTTCTATGAGGTTGAATCCCCGCTGACCTTCGAATGGGATGGCGCATCCATCGACAGCGGCGTACGATGGTACGAAGTACTCGAGCCTTCAACGGCCACGGTGCTTTCGCGATTTACCAATACGCCCGATCGTTCTCCGGCTGTCACGATCAATAAGTTCGGTAAGGGCAACGCGATCTACCTGGCGACCGAATCGAAGGCGTCGGTGATCGGGCCGGTCCTGAACTCCATCTACAAGATGGTGGGCCTTCAACCCGGCCCCAGGACTCCCGATGGAGTGTACGCGAGGGTGGTGGATGGGCGGACCCTCTACGTGAACACGACGCGGCGGGAGCAGAGGATTCCCATCGAGGGCCGGCGCAAAGGGATCATCAGCGGTCGCGTATACGAAGGGACTGTGATCCTGGGTCCGCAGGATGCCGATCTGATACCCTGACCCGAACCGCGATTACGACACAGTCCAGTAAGTGGCGTATCTCCCCCACAACTGGTTCAACGGTTTCAGCGTAACGCCGCTTTCTGAACCCGCGGCGCGGAACGTCAGTGGCGCAGAGCCATCCCGCTTGATCCAGTCTTCGAGCTTCTTCCCCGAGGCATGCAAATCGGGCACGCTCATTGGAATCTTGCCGGCCGCGGGTCCCTGCTGGTCGAGGATCAACTCTTCCGTGAGTCCCTGAACGCCGAGGTCGCCGGCCAGAACGATGGGACCATACAGAAAGGCCTGCACGCGCGGTTCGTCCGGGAAGGGCTCGGCCGCCAGGCTCATGGGAAGCTCCAGGTCAACGCGGTCGCCCTTCTTCCATGCGCGACTGATGCTGAGATAGCTGCCCGCTCCGGGCGTCGCTTCCAGGAGACGGCCATTGACCTTGACCGCCGCGGCGGAGGTCCACGATGGGATCCTCAGACGCAGCGTCCAGGCCGATGCAGGCGCCTTCGTAATGGTAAAGGATGTGCGAGGCTCGTCCGGAAATCGCGTGTCCTGCCGCAACCCGATCGCGCGTTCGTGATCGTCCAACTCCGAGGCGATGTACAGGTTCACCGAAATCCCGCGCTCGTCGCGATAGTAGATACTGTCGTTCAATTTGGAGTACTCTTCGAACGCCGTGCCCGTACAGCACCAGAACGACTTGTCTTCCGTGCACAGCCCCTTCCACGCTCCGGGTGCCATGGAAAGGAAGTAGGTGGTATGGCCTGTCTCGGGCTGGATTGCGCCCAGCCGGTGATTGAACAGATTGCGTTCGTAGTAGTCGAAGTAGCGCGGATCTCCGGTCCACGCGTAGAGATGGCGCGTCAACTTCATCATGTTGTAAGCGCAGCAGCACTCCTGGTGATGCGTGGCCGCACGCCACTCCGCCGCCAGGCGGCCCGGAGAAGTCATCCAGTGCTCGTTGTTGCTGCTTCCGCCTGTGGCATAGCTCCTGGCCGACGCGACCGCGTACCAGAAGAACTCCGCCACGTCGTGGAACCGTGCGTCGCCGGTCAGCTCGAAGCGCCGCGCTGCGCCGATCGCCTGCGGAACGTGCGTGTTCATGTGAAGCCCGCGCAGTTCATCCCGGCGCTGCGCGAGCGGCGTAATGAACTCCTTCTTGTTGAATCGGTCGCCCACTTTCGCCCAGCGATCGTCGTTGGTGGCGGCGGCAAGACTGTAAAGCGCCTCGCTCATTCCGCCGAATTCAACCCGCAGGATCTCCTGCATTTGGGCCTCCGGCTTGGAAGCGCTCCATTCGTCGGCCCAGGCAGCCATGCCGCTGGCGACTTCGAGCGCCTGCTTGTTGCCGGCATGGAAATACATGTCGAGCATGCCCGCCAGGATCTTGTGGTAGGTGTAGAAGGGCGCCCAAACGTTCCTTCCCTTGTCCAGACGATCATAGAATTCGGTGGGATACGCGCTCAGGTAGCCGCCCGCCAGTTTGGCCTGGCACTTGGCGAGTTCAGCTACGATCTCATCGCCGCGCGCTTTCATCTCCGTATCTCCGGCCGATGCGGCCCGCAGCGCGCACGCGGACAGATAGTGTCCCGTGGTGTGGCCGCGAAGCTCGCCGCGGGGATCCTCCCATCCGCCGAGCGCCTGCGCGGAGCTGGGGAGGCCGGCGTTCAGGCGGAACGTGTGCAGGAGCCGCTCCGGCGCAATGCGCATCATGTACGCGCGGTTGTAGTCCGCGGCCTGCTTGCACGGGCCAGCCAGGAGGCGCACCTGCGACATGAGGTAAGGCGTGGTGCGCAGTTCGGCGTCCTTCCGCGTGAAAACCAGACTCCCGGCGAACGGCAGCGGTTCGACCGGCTGCGGCCGCCTGCCGGGAGTCGGCGGAACCTGCGCGGCGTCCGCCGCGGGCGAAGCCGGCGAGGCTGCCGGTTGCTGAGCGAGAGTCGTAGCCGAACCCGCGATTGCGGCCGCAAAGAGCCGCCTGGTCCATTTGGTCCCGTTCTTCATATGGATCCTACAGCAGTGATTCTCGCACAGCTCGCCGAAGCGTTGGCTGGCCCGTAATCCGTCGATAAGAATCTACCGCCGAGACGCTGAGACGCAGAGGAACACCAGGTCAAGCAGTTCTCCGCGTGCTCGGCTGTCTCTGCGCTCGAACCCGAAGGGGGAAAACGGTTCGACCGCTTTGGAAGAAGCCACTTTAGGTGGCACCGCGCGGGTGCCGACGCCGAGATGGCCGAGAGCGCAGAGAAACCTTAAGAACTCTGCGTCTCGGCGTCTCAGCGGTGGAAAGTCTTTGCGCTTACGGACGGATTACGGGCGGGCCCACGCGCCCGGATGCCAGCAACGCGAGGCAGTGAACTTCAGCTATAGTGGGTAGTCTCCGGGATCCGTTTATCCGGTTTAGGAGTGCACTCATGACGTTTACCAGACGCCAGGCGCTGGCGGCCATCGGAGCGCCAGTCATTCTCAAGCGCGCGCGCGCCGCCGGAGCGCAATTGGAGATCACGCCTGGGCCTTTCCAGGGTACGCGCGAATCGCTGAGGACCTGGCAGGTTCCGGCCTGGTACCGCGACGCCAAGTTCGGCATCTGGGCGCACTGGGGACCGCAGTCCGCTCCCGAGTACGGCGACTGGTACGCGCGCAACATGTACATCCAGGGCCAGCGGCAGTACGAATATCATGTGAAGAACTACGGCCACCCCACCAAGTTCGGCTTCAAGGACATCATTCCCACCTGGAAGGCCGATAAGTTCGATCCCGAACACCTGCTGGATCTATACAAGAAAGCCGGCGCGAAGTACTTCTGCAGTATGGCGGTGCATCACGACGGGTTCGATCTGTGGAAGTCCGCGCATCAGCCGCGCTGGAACTCCGTGGCGGCCGGACCTAAGAAAGATATTGTCGGTATGTTCAAGAAGGCCGCGCAAAAACACGGGCTGAAGTTCGCCGTGAGCGAGCACCTGGCGCCCAGCTATCACTGGTTCTCCCCTTCGCACACTAGCGACAAAACCGGCCCATTGGCCGGCGTCCCCTACGACGGCGTCAACCCCGCCTTCGCGGACCTCTATCACGAGTTGCCGGCGGACTACCCCTACGGCAAGCCGATCTCGGACCGCCAGGCGCCGGATCCCTGGAAACTACACTACTTCAAACGCATCAAGGACCTGGTGGACAATTATCAGCCCGACCTGCTCTACACCGATGGCGATATCTTCTTTGAAGAATACGGCCTAGCCCTTGTAGCCAACCTGTACAACGTGAACGCCAAGCGGCATGGCGGGCGCGTGGAAGCCGTTTACACCAGCAAGCTGGCGAGCGACTGCGAAACCGGAACCTGCATTCTGGATCTGGAACGCGGCGTGGCCGCAGGCATTCCGGCCAATCCCTGGCAGACCGATACCTGCATCGGCAACTGGCACTACGACAAAGAGGCCAAGTACAAGACGCCGAAGCGTGTCATCGACATGCTGGTGGATATCGTCAGCCGTAACGGCAACCTGATGCTGAACTTCCCGCTGCCCAACAGCGGCATGCTGGACGACCAGGAACTCAAGATTCTCGACGAGATCACGCGTTGGATGGCGGTCAACAGCGAGGGAATCTACGCCACGCGCCCATGGAAGATCTTCGGCGACGGCCCGGTGGCCACCGCGCCTCCCTCCGGCCGCGGTGCCCGGTTCAACGAGGCCGGCCGCAGCGACCTCACCGCCGAGGAAGTGCGCTTCACCACCAAGGACAACACGCTCTACGCGTTCGTGATGGGTTGGCCGCAGAAGCAGGCCGTCATCCGGCCCCTGGCGCAAACGAAAATCAAGAACGTGGAACTGCTCGGCTTCAAAGGCAAGGTGAAGTGGACCCAGGAAGAGAATGGCCTCGCCGTCGAATTGCCGCAGCAGAAGCCCTGCGACCACGCGATTGCATTGAAGATCGCGCTGTAAGCGAGCGTGTCCCTGGCGGCGATGCGCGACTGGAACGCGCGGCGCGGAACGTGAGAATCAAGGCTAAGAACGTTCGGCGAAAGGAGTGACCCGGAAATGAAAGGTGAAACCCGCGATTTCGACCGGAGAAAGTTCCTTGCGGGCGGCGCCGGTCTGCTGGCGGCCGCCAGAGCCGCATTGGGTCAGCAAGGTGCATACGCTGACGGCAGTTTTGCCGGCGGCCCGATCATGGGCCCGTTTCGGCCTAATTGGGAATCGTTGAAGTCTTACCGGTTCCCCGACTGGTTTCGCGATGCGAAGTTCGGAATCTGGGCTCATTGGAGTCCTCAGTGCGTTCCGGAGCAGGGAGACTGGTACGCCCGCGGCATGTACATACAAGGCAGCTCCCAGTACAACTACCACGTCAAGACCTACGGGCATCCATCGCAATTTGGATACAAAGACGTCTGCCATATCTGGCGGGCGGAGAACTGGAATCCCGAGGAATTGATCCGGCTCTATGCCAAGACCGGCGCCAGGTACTTCGTCGCCCTGGCCAATCACCACGGAAACTTCGATTGCTGGGACTCGAAGTACCAGCCCTGGAACTGCGTGAATGTCGGACCAAGGAAAGACATCGTAGGGACCTGGGGGAAAATCGCTCGCGCGCACGGGCTCCGGTTCGGGATCACCGTCCATGGCACGCCGGGGCGAGTCTGGAAGGAGTTCATGCCGGTCCGCTACGGCAGCGATGAGACCGGCCCTCTGAAAGGCGTGCCCTACGATGGCGTTCTGACGAAAGCCGATGGCAAGGGCAAGTGGTGGGAGGGCCTGGACCCCCAGGACCTCAATGGACGTCCGCACCAGGCAGACGACCCCTGCCCGGAGTTCGTCGAGAATTTCATGTTGCGCGTTCAGGACCTCGTCAACAAATACAGCCCGGATCTATTGTATTTTGACGATAACTGCGATTGGGACTTTGACAAGGGAGCGCCCTCCGGCAGAGCGCTGAATGTCTGGCTCGGCATGCCCGAGCTCACACCGCATATCATGGCGTATTACTACAACGCGAACGTCCGCCGGAACGCGGGCAAGCTGGATGCGGTGTTCAATATCAAGAATGTTCCCACGCCAGTGTTGAGCACTGTGGTGCGCGACTTCGAAATGAGCCAGGCGGGTGCGATCGAGCCGAGTCCTTGGCAAACCGATGCCTGCATCGGCGGCTGGCATTACAGCCGGTCGCTATTCGAGAATCACAGGTACCGGACGCCCCAGTCCATGGTTCAACTTCTCGTCAACGTCGTCAGCAAGAACGGCAATCTGCTGCTGAACATCCCGCTTCCCGGCCACGGCCGGCCCGATGACGATGAATTCGCCTTCCTCGACAAGTTCGGGGCCTGGATGACGCTCAACAGCGAGGCGATCTACTCCACACGGCCCTGGAAGATTGCCGGAGAGGGCCCGACCCCGAGCGCGGGCAGTACGCCGTATGGCCCGGTTGCGCGATTCGTCGCGGGCGACATCCGGTTTACGGCCAAGGGGGACGCTCTTTACGCCATAGCGCTGGCTTGGCCCGCGGACGGGAAGCTGGTGATTCAGTCGCTAGCTTGGAATTCTCCCCACTACCGCGGCGAAATCGCCAGAATTGGACTGCTGGGGTCGGAGTCCAATCTCGTGTGGTCGCGCAACGCGGGCGGAGTCACGATAAGCTTGCCGGAAAAACCGCCGTGCGATTATGCGTACGTATTCAAGATCAACCCTCTGGGAGCGTGACGCATGAGACCATGTCGAATAGCGTTTGGTGCTTCCTCTCTGGTAGTTACCCTTATCTCTGCATTAGTCCTGCCTGGCCAGCAGGCGGGAACTGGCGCCGGCCCCGCCACAAAGTCCATTACCGAGGCCGATTGCACGGCTGCGAAGCTGGGCGCCGAAATCCCGGCCAACGCCATCGGTGAGCCGGTTTCGGCGGTGACCGTGAATGCGCCTCAGTGGCACGCCGAGGCCAACGGCACGCCGGGGTATTGCGGCGTCGAAGGGAGCATCGCGCCGGTGGATAAGAACGCTCCGCCGATTCGCTTTGGAGTCGCCCTTCCGGGCTCCTGGTCGCTTCGTGGTGCGCAACTCGGAGGCGGCGGGATGAACGGGACCATTCCGCGCTTGACCGGCGGAATCGGCCGCGGCGGCCCCTCGCTCCTGCAGCAGGGCTTCGCCACCTATGGCAGCGACTCCGGCCATCAAATGGCCGCCTTTGGCATGCGCGGTGGAGGGCCGGGCGCGCCGCCGGTGCCTGCCGGCTTCGGCATCCCGAACCCAGCCGCAGACCGCTGGGCACTGAACGACGAAGCCGTCGCGAATCTTGGCTACATGCAACTCAAGAAGACGCATGACGCTGCCATGGTCCTGATGCAAAGGGCCTACGGCGTCCGGCCGCGGTACAACTATTTCATCGGGAGTTCTCAGGGGGGCCGCGAGTCGCTTACGGTGGCGCAGCGCTACCCCGCCGATTACGACGGCATCGCCGCCGAGGTTCCGATCGTCAACTTCTCGACGCTCATGCTGGCGCCGGAATTGATCCGTATCCAGGAGAAGCCCGCGGCGAATTGGGTGCCGCCGGCCAAGGTGAATGCGATTCGCGGGGAGTTCATGCGCCAATGCGACAGGCTGGATGGCCTGGTGGACGGCGTGATCAACAACTACATGGCATGCCGCGCCATCTTCGATGTGAAACAGGGCGACCCGAATCGCAACCCCTGGGCGGCAAAGCGCTGCCCGAATAATGTGGATCCGAACCCACAGGACACCAGCGCGGCGGCTTGCCTCACCGACGGCCAGATCTCCACTCTGAAAATGGTCTACTCGCCTTATGTGTTCGCCACTCCGTTGGCGAACGGCGTCAAGAGCTTTGGCATGTGGGTTCCGAACACCGACCCATCGGGGAGCGGCCTGATTGCCAACGCGCGCTACCGGGGCCAGGAAGGTGCAGCGGAGGACGCCCCGATCCACGGCCACCTGGGTGTTCTGGGGGTGACCGGATTCCTCATGCGGGACCTGGCCGCGAACCCTTTGGACTACGTGGAAGGCGGTCCGCTGAACAAGCGCCGCGTGGAACTCTCCGCCATTCTCGATTCCACCAATCCGGATTTGAGCGCGTTCCAGAAGCGGGGCGGTAAGTTGATCGTGGTGATCGGCACCAACGACACCCTGGCGTCGCCGGGCGCTCAGTTGGCGTATTATCAGTCGGTGCTGGACAAGATGGGCCGCGCCGCGGTGGATTCGTTCGCCCGTTTCTTTGTGCTGCCCCAGGCCGATCACGGGCTCGCGGGAAGGAACTACAACGTCGATGGCGACGGCAAAGAGATAGCGGTTCAGCAGATTCCGAGCGCTTACAACCGGCTGGGCCTGATCGTGGATTGGGTCGAGAACGGCAAGGCGCCCGGAAAGTCGGTCCCGGTTACGGCGGGAGAGCGCAGTCTGCCGATGTGCTCGTATCCGGAGTACCCGCAGTATTCGAACGGCCCTCCCGGGTCAGGGAGTTCGTATACTTGCGTGGCAAAATAGGCTGCACGAGGGAGAGCACAATGATGAGTCGAGTACGTACGATCTTACTAAGCGCCGGATGGGCCGCGTTGGCCAGCGCGGCCTACGGCGCCGACGCCACACCCCTTCTGCCGGCGGACTCCGCCTCCGCGTTCCGGCTGAGCGGCGCCGGCGAGTTCGCGAAGATGTCCACGGCGGCAGTTACGGGCCAGCCGTTCACCAGCGCGCTGCGCATCGAAGTGTCTAGCAAGCCGCAGCGGCCCCAGGACGTCCAGATCGCCGCTCCGGTGAATGCCGCCGTGGGCAGCGGCGACGTGCTGATGATTTCGTTCTGGATGCGCTCCGGTGCGCCCGGGGAAGCCACACTCGATGCCGGATTCCGCTCCGCGCCGGGAGTAGCAGGAAGAGCGGGAGCAGCAGCAGTTCCGGGAGCAGCAGGGGCGCCAGCAGCACCAGGAAGAGGAATGTTCGTCAACCCGGTGGCGGTGAACACGCCCGCCGTGGCTGGGACCGCGTGGAAAAAGGTCCAATTCCCCTTCGCCCTGGCGCGGGCCTACAACCAGGGGGAGGCGGAGATTTTCTTCACCCTCGGGTTGCGCGCGCAGACGGTGGAGATCGGCGGCATCGAGCTGGTGAGCTACGGGACGAGCAAGAAGGTGGCCGACCTGCCATTCACCAGGCTCGGATACGCCGGCAGCGAGCCCGGCGCCGCCTGGCGCAAGGCCGCGGAAGAGCGCATCGAGAAGATCCGGAAAGGCGATCTCACCGTGGTGGTGAAGGACAAGGCCGGCAAGCCGGTCCGTGGGGCAGAGGTCTCGGTTCGCATGCGCAAGCACGCCTTCCTTTTCGGTACGGCGGTCAACGGGACCGCGCTTTCCAGCCAGCGTCTGAGCGCGGAGAACCTGGCGAGATACAAGCAGGAGATCGTGCGCCTGTTCAATTTCTCGGTGATGGAGAACGAGACCAAGTGGCCCCAGTGGGCTAACGTGGCGTCCCGCCCGGCCACGCTGGCGGTGATCGACTGGCTGCGCGAGAGCGGAGTGCAGGTTCGCGGCCACAACCTGGTGTGGCCCTCCTGGCGCAACACCAACGTGAAAGCCGCGCAGGACGCCAAGGGCGACCCCGCCGCGCTGGCCAAGGTCATCATCGATCACATCACCGAAACCACCACTGAACTGCGCGGGCGCTTGGTGGACTGGGACGTCATCAATGAGACCTTCACCAACCACGATTTCATGGACATCCTGGGCCGGCACGCCATGGTGGACTGGTTCCAAGCGGCGCGGGCGGGCGATCCCAACGCCAAACTGTACATCAATGACTTCAATATCCTGGAAGGCGAGGATAAGGCGCACCAGGACGACTACGCCGCAACCATCCAGTACCTGATCGACCAGGGAGCGCCGATTGATGGCATCGGGCTGCAAAGCCATTTCCCGGCACGGGTCACGCCCATGGACGAGCTGATGAAACGGCTCGACCGTTACGCCGCGTTCGGGCGGGAGCTGGAGATCACCGAGTTCGACATCGACACCATCGACGAAGCCACGCAGGCCGATTACACCCGCGACTTCATGACCGCCGTTTTCAGCCATCCCTCGGTGAAGGCCTTTGTCATGTGGGGATTCTGGGAGGGCGCGCATTGGAGACCGAGGGGCGCCATGCTGCGCCGCGACTGGTCCCCCAAACCGAACGCCGAGGCGTACAACGACCTGGTATTCAAGCGGTGGTGGACGAATGCCCATGGCAAGACGGGTGCGCAGGGGAACTTCGCCACACGAGGTTTCCTGGGCGATTACGAGATTGAAGTGAAGGCCGGCGGTAAGGCTAAGACGGTGCGCGTGAGCCTTCCCAAGGGAGGCGCCCAGGCCGAGTGCGTGCTGGAATAGTGGCGGGCCGCCAATCGGACCCAATCTACTTGGCCCACGCCTCGCCTTCCGGCGTCCGGCGCCACGCGAAGTACGCATCCAGAACCTTGAGCGAATCGGCGCTGGGAACCGGTCCCGTGTGCGGCGTCTGCGAGAAGTACATCACCAACGGGTTGCCGTCGCTGAAGGCCGGCCATGTGGGGAGTCCTTCCCCGTTGGGATCGCCACGCTTGGCGAAGTTCGTCCAATAGGTTGCCATGGCCTCCGAGATCGCCTCGTCCTGCTTGGTGATTTGTGGATTCGACGGATTGAGATGCTGGAAAACATACGGCACATCCGCGCCGTGCGGCGTGCCGTACCCGGCGCGGGGCGAACCGGTGGGATATTCCGGATGCTGGTCGAAATAGTAATAGAACGCCTTGGATTTCCCCGTTTGGGCCTGGAGCCTCGCCCAAATCCAGGTGTGCCAGCCGAAAGCGGCATCGCGCGCCAGGTCGCGCGCGGTTTTCGGCACTGTGGTCGCTTCGGTGGGATACGCCTTCAGGAGACGATCCGCGAACGGGCCGTAGCGCGCCTTCACGCCGGAGATGTAATCCTCCGGCGTGCGTGGAGGCGAAAAGCTCGCGCCTTCGTCGGAGTTGTAGCCAACCAGGATGGGCGTATCGTTGTAACGCTTCGCCTCGTAGAGCTTGTACTGATCGTCCGGAATCACCCATCCGTCGATGATCGGCCACGCCATGCCCCCGCCGCGGCCGCCCGCCGGAAGTTTGTCGGCGGAGACCTTCCGCAACTCCGTGATGGACGACGATCCCGCGCTCTTGGCGTACACTTCGCCGGAACGCTCGGCATCCGCCAGCCGTTTCAGGTTTTCGCCGGGGAACGTGGTAGGTCGAGGCGGGCCGAACGAGCCGCCGCTCTGCGATATCGCGCCGTGGAAGAGTCCCTTCGCCAGCGGCGACGCGCACAGCATGCTGACCGCGATTCCGCCGGCCGATTCGCCGAAGATGGTCACTCGACGCGGGTCTCCGCCGAATGCGCCAATGTTCTTCTTCACCCACTGGAGGCCCGCGATCATGTCGAGCAGTCCGTAATTCCCCGAGGCATGCTTTTTGTTCTCGGCGCTCAATTCCTGGTGCGCCAGAAACCCCAGCGCTCCCACCCGGTACGCAATGCTCACCAGCACCACGCCCTTTTTGGCCAACCGCTCGCCGCTGTAATTGGGCTCGGAAGTCGCGCCCGCGCCGAACCCGCCGCCGTAAATCCAAACCAGAACGGGAACGCGATCGCGGGCGGATTTCGCCGGCGTCCACACATTCAGATACAGGCAATCCTCACTCATTGCGGGAGCAGGATTGGCGGCTCCGGGATTTGCCGTTCCCTGCATGCATCGCGGCCCGAACTTGGCCGCCTGCTTCACGCCGTCCCATTTCGCCGCGGGTTGGGGCGCACGCCACCGCAGATCGCCCACCGGCGGCGCCGCGAATGGGATCCCTCTGTAAACGGTCAACCCTTCTTCCACTGTCCCCTGAATCGATCCGCCTTCCACTTTCACCGGCGCGGGTGTTTGGGCTGCACACAGCCCGCCCGCGAGTATTGCAGCCAGGAATGCTCTCTTCATTGACGTTGCCTTTCTTTCTACTTCATGTAGCGCTTCTCTCTGTAGTAACGGGCAGCGCCGGGATCGAGCGGGACCTCGTACCCGTTCCAAACCGTGTGGACGTTATAAGAGAAGTTCAGGTGTCTCCACTGCAGCAGTTGCTGTTGTTCGTCCATCGCTTTCGCGACGGCATACGCGAAGTCGGCCGGCATGTCGGCCCGCCCATAGACCGCCGTGCCCGTGCGCACGACCGTTGGGATGGGCCGCTCGATGCCGCGGTACAGCCCGGCGGGAATCATGCCGCGGTCCTGTTGGCCCTCCCGCGCCAGTTCCGCCAGCAGGTCGTCCGGCAACTCGATGAAGTTGAGGTCGAATTTCTGGCTGATCTCCGTCCAGATTCTCCATTCCGGAGCAGTCGTCATACCGCCTCCTCCTCCGATCGCTACGTCGAAGTTCTCCCGGTCCTCTGGCGTATTGCCGATGCGGCCTCCGGCGGCCTCGATGGCCTGTCTCGACAGGCCAAAGTGAGCCAATATGCGCGTGGAGTCGCTGCCGATCCCCGCGGAGAGAATTCGGACCGGCCAGCGCTTCTGCCGGATCTGCGACAGGTCCGTAATGCCCGTCGCCGCTTTAGCTGCGACCAGAACATAACTGGGATCCTGGATGTTGGCGATCAAACGCAGATTCGTCCTGGGTTCCTCTCTCGCGTAGGGGCCCGTTCCCAGGTATGCGTTTCGCAGGAATTGGATCGCCACGGCGCCGAAGTCAACGGCTCCCAGCCCCGGCGCATTTCGCGGCGCGAGAATCTCGGGCACGGCGGGATCCGGTTTATACGGAGGCGGCATTCTCGCTTCGCTGACAATGCGCGGAGCATCGGCCGCGTTGCAGTTATAGCAAATCTGCACGTCGTAACCGTACGGTTTCATCGCCGCTTGCACAACTTCGGCCATCGCTCCCCAGGGACACAGACGGCACGCTCCGCCGAATACCGGCCTCTTTGCTTTAATGCCTGTCTGCCCGCCGGCAAAGGTCGCAGCGGCGAGTAGAGCCACAATCAGGGACGGAAATGAAATACGGAATCTCGTCACGATCTCACCTCATATATGCGGGTCCAGTCCTGATCTCCCGATAGTGTACACCTCGGCGGCAGTGATCGGAAACGCTTACAGAAGTGTCTGTCGCCTGCGCAGCAATCTGCAACGGGGAGCTCCGATGTAAGCCATTGCGGGAACTGCCGCCGTGGCCTACAATATCCGTTCGCCGCCGTGGATGCCGCGCGGCGAGTGACTCGAAACTCCGGAGGTTTCAGTAGCCATGAGGTCTTCCATCGGATTTCATGCCGTGGCTTTTGCCGCTCTTGTGCTGCTTGTGGGCGCGCCGGTTGCCGCGCAGCGGCGCACACCCAAAGACCTGTCGGCAGTCCGCGGGTTCAACTACCAATCAGCCCCGACAACCGGACACGCGCAGCACTGGCTGCAGTACAGCGCGGCGGAGACCGAACGCGACTTCGATTTCGCCAGGCGCCTTCAGCTAAACCAGGTCAGAGTGTTCATTCCCTACTCGGCGTGGGCGCAGGACAAGGAAGCGTTTCGAAAAAACCTGCTGCACCTCGTGCGCGCCGCCCACCAGCGTGGCATGGGCGTGATGCCGACCCTTCAGTACGCGCCCGGCGTCTCTATGGACAAGGACCGCTGGCCGGAGTCCAGGGAGTTCGTTGCCGACCTGATCGCCACTATCGGAAAAGAGCCTGGGCTGGCTTTCTGGGACGTATCGAATGAGCCCGATTGCTGCGCGTTGCCTCCGACCCCGGCCAATCGAACGCGGATGGAGCACGCGGTCTACATGGCGAAGATGTTTCAGGAACTGGACCCGGTCACGCCCATGACCATTGGCGCCACCTTCTCGGACAACATGATCGAAATGGGTGAGGCGCAGGATGTTTTGTCGTTTCATAACTACCTGCCCACCCGCGCCGCCATCCGCGCCGACATCGCCAAAGCCAAAGCCTACGCGGCCAAGGTGGGCAAGCCTCTCATCGATACCGAGATCGGTTGCATCGCGCGGGCCAACCCTTACGACGTCACGCTCGAGGAGCACATGAAGGCGAACGTAGGCTGGTACATCTGGGAGTTGATGATTACCCACCAGTGGGGCTACGTGCACGGAGTGTTTCACCCGGACGGCACGATACGCGATCCAGCCATTGTGGCCGCGCTTTTCGGCATGTTTCGGGACCGTGACGAGGACGTGATGCCGGGCGTTCCGGACCGCGAGGGTGCTGTTACCCGCGCGGTGACAAGAAACAAGCAGTGGCTGGCGGACGCAAATGCCGGTTGGGAGGCGGGACTCGACCTGGCGGAGATCTCCGCCAATCTTCTGGAAGCCGGCCAGTTGATTGCTATGTACGATCCACCGACGAGAACGGTGGATTTGTTGAGGAAGGGCGCGCCCAATATGGCGGCACTGCGCGCGGCCATCGAAAAATACACGGCAATTCTGGAACCGCACCAGTTGCCGGAAGGCGATCCGCGGCGCGGCCGTCCGCCGTCAACGCAACGCTAGCTCCGTGCCTGCGCACATCGCCAACTCTCCGCTCGGAATCACGGAGTTCACGGTGTTCGGCAAGCCGCTGGAGACTCCCAATCGCTAGACTGCCGGATCGTAGAGCAGCGCCGTGAACTTCTCCGCGAGGAGCGTGTTCTCCACCGTCGGCCAGGCCTTCTGGTGTTCGGGCGACGGAAACCGCCTTGCTATTTCACATTCACAGAATCGAGCTTGAACTTCTCCAACGCCGCCCCGATCACCATCAGCTCCAGCGGCGCGCCGCCAGTATTCTCAAACGAATGCACGTCCCCGGGAGCCATGACGATGGCATCGCCCTTCTTGACGGACGTGGTCTCGTCGTTCGCGCGAACCGTACCCTCGCCATCCATCACGTAGTAGATCTCTTCGACGCCCATGTGCTTGTGCGCGCCGATCGACGTCGCGGGCGGCATGAGCACGTGGTCCACGTAAGACCAGGAAGTGAAGAATACTTCCGGCGGCAGCGCGCGGCGATATTGCACGGCGCCCTTGCCCTCGTTGAGAGGCGCGGGCGCCCGCAGCAGGTCGCGCCAGAGCTTCATCGAAATAAACTGCGGTACGGGGTCGAGCGGCGCGCCCACCCGCGTATCTCCCAGATCGAAGTTGTCGTACTTGCCCTTGATCGTCGCGCAAGCGACGTTCATCCACTCCACCGGCTCATCCGTCGCGTTGTAGATCGCATGCGAATGCCCCATCCGGCAGGGAGCGCCCGCCGGGCCCTTGATCAAGGACGTTCGCCCGTCGATGGTGAACTGCGCCTCGCCGTTCAGAATGACGAACATCTCTTCCATGGTGTTGTGAAAATGCTGGCCGATGCCGGTCTTCGGCGGCAGCACGCCCCTGTGCAGAAAAAGAAAGTTCGACTGGAAATTCGCGGCGTTCAGCAGCGCCGTGAAGGCCATCGTGCCGGCCCCGCCGTGAACCGACGGTGACGGCCGGTAGCGCGACGCATCGGCGTGGCGGATCCGCTGCGCCAGGGGGTCGCGCGCCACCAGCGATGCCGCGCAAAGAATGATCAGCGGAACGACGCGCATTTTAGTCTCCTTGTCCGGCCGCGTTAGCCAGCGGCGCCGGCTCCAAAACAGAGTAACTGTTTGTACGGCGGGAGTAAAGGGCCGTCCGCTAGGCCACCCAGGTCGCCCCGTCGAGGCTGTCGCCGTTGTTCTCCGGGCCCACCAGCAGCGCGCATATCGCGGCCTTGCCGTTCGCCGGCTGAACCCGGAAGACGAATTGGTTCTCCCCGGGGCGAAGCTCGACCGCCTGCTGGAATTGCCCGGTCCGGAACCGCGTCAGCCCTTCTTCCTTCATGATCTGGCGGCCGTTCAGTTCCACCGTCCCGTTCCCGGAGAGGCCCAGCCACAGGGACCCTTTCCGCGCTCCATCCGACTTCACGGTTGCGGTGGCGGCATAAACCGGCGCCTCGCTGCCCGCCGCAGCGGCCAAATCGAGCATGTCCCCAAATGACGTCTGCCGTTTCCAGTTCCTGATCTCCGCCGACGGGTCGCTTGTCACTCTCCAGTCGCGGTTGGCGCGCGCATACCAGGTCCGCGGCTTGCCCCATTTCCGGTAGAACCGGTCCGGCTCGTCGCCAGCCACTTCAATGTCGTTCAGGTCGTACGAGCCCAGGCCGCGCGCCACGGCCATGTGCAGATAGTCGATGTCCCGCGGCTGATAACCGATCAAAGTCGCCGCGAGAGCGTCCATTGCGACCGGGTTCTCGCCGGCCATGACCAGGTTCGTACGGATCATCTGATCGGGTTGACGGTTGTTGTGCTCGGTGTACTGAAGCCCGCGGATCGCATCCACGACGTTGTAGTCGGGCGGATGGAACGCCGACAGGTCGCCGATGAAGGGATCGATGCGGGTATCCACGGAGTGTTCGTTGTGCAGAGCCTGGTTCGTCATGATGCGCTCCCCGTAGGCGATGCGCGGCCCCGTTCCCACGTAATTCTTGAAACAGCACGTCATCCCGCAGTTCTCGTGCACCTTCAGTACGGGCAGCGAAATCAGGAAATCGCACTTGGTAATGGTGTTGGTGACGAAGTACTCCGTCTTTCTGCTGAACGACCCAACGCCATTGCGCACCGGAACGGGTAGCGCCAGCATGTTTCCGGACGCATCCCGCACGACGTCGTAGGCCAGGTCGACGTAATCGAACGTCTTGTCGGGATACTTCGCGCCGAATTCCCTCAGCATAGCCGCCCAGGCACCGCCCGCGCCCTCGAAATCGTCCGGACCCCAAACCAGGGTCGGAAAGTCCACCCGTTGGCCATTCTGTTTGACCACGTTGCTTTCGGACGGATCTTTCAAGCTCCGGTAGCTGCCACCCTCCGCGATGGTGATGCGTTTGGCGCGGGAATTCCGCGCGAGGTACTCGATTACGGCGCGCAGGACGCGAAGGTCCGTAACGTCGCCCGTGCGGTACCCCGGCTGGCCGGGCAGGTAACAGTAATTTGGCTTCAACACTACCCAGGAGCCGGGTTTGATTTTTGCTTCCAGGCTGCCCGCCGCGGGTTTCCCGTAGCCGATAGCCTTCCATACCATGTCGCGGACCAGTTCATAGTCCAGCGCGTGGTCGGGCGAGACCGGCTTCAATAAGTGCCGGTGGCTGGAGTGCACCAATCCGACACGGCTTTTCTCCGGGGGTTTTGAGGACGCTGTGAGTGCGGCGGCCGAAGCGAACAGAAATCCGCGGCGTGTGGTCATAGAAGGATTATAGTGTAGATGAGTATTCAAAAGAATGTTCAGGCGCAGTTTCCTGATAACAGGGGCCGGTGCGCTCGCAGCGCTGGCTCAGCAGAAAGCGGGCGACAAGAAGCCGGACGACACCCACGTCGCCGGGGCGACGCAGGATCCCACGCCGCGGGTCGGAATCGTCCTCTCGAGCTTCAAACAGGGCAAAGAGCATGACGGAACCGAGATACCGGGACTCACCGACCCCCAGGCCCCGGGCGCCGATCTGACGCCCGCGCAACTGGACGCAATGGTTCGAAAAGCCGTCGACTTGGCCGCCCTTCGCCATTCGGAGTTCTGGGAGACCGTTGATCCCGAAGATTGGATCGTCGTCAAGACCGGGTCCCGCACGGACTCAAGGATCGTGGGCGGCGCAATCTCCTATCTGGCGGAACGCCAACGCGGGCTCCGCTTTACGGTAATCGACCGTTTGCCGCAGGGCGGCGAATGGGCGCAGGAGTATCGGAAGCTGGTGAGCGGCCTGGGCGCGAAATTCTCCGGGGCCCGCTTTGAACTCGTGGATCTGAACACCGCCCCCGCCAGCGATCTCCCCGTACCCGACAGACCGGGAGCCACCTACGGAATTCCCAAGATCGTTCAGCAATGCGACCGGCTGATCAGCATTGCTCCTCTTGCGACGGATCCGGCTCTGGGCGTATCACTCTCGGTCGGGAATTACGCGAACATCTCCACTAAACCGGTCACCACCAACGAAGCACTGATCGATCTGCTCAGCTACCGGCCCGCCGATCTCGCGCTGGTAGGCGGGAGTTGGGGCCTCGAAGGGGATGGAACTCCGGTCCACCACAACGTGCTCATCTCGGGGATGAAGGCGGTGGCGGTCGATTCGGTGGCGGCATCGGTGATGGGCTTTAAGCCGGTGGACCTGCCGTACCTGGCTTTAGGGCAGAATCGGGGCTTCGGATCCTGGGACCCCGATGAAATCTGGACCCGTGGCAACGAAATCGAGGAAGCGCGGCGGGAATTCAAGAAGCCGGCCGGCTGGCGCCGGTAAGCCTCGGGCCTGCAATCCTCCCGTCCGGCCGCGGCTCTGAGATTCCATGATTTGCGGCATAGCTGCGCCACGCTGCTGCCAACAACCCAGTGGGCGCCATCAACTAGCCAGTAAGTGTTTGAAAAATTTGGTGGGCCCTGAAGGATTTGAACCTTCGACCAACGGATTATGAGTCCGCTGCTCTAACCGCTGAGCTAAGGGCCCGCAGTATCCATATTGTACCGGCTGGCTCGTTGTCCTGTCTCCCCGCCGCGCCGTAGATGCGGTACATGAATTTCGACAGCGCATGCCTGTTCTGGCTGTTTGTCGACGAGAGCGAGTGACATTTCGACGTACGATGTGGTATTATTGTTTTCGACATAAAATGTGAGTGTGGGCTAATCTTCGACGATAGAAAAAGATTTTCGACGGATGAAACTTGAATTAGGGCTGATCGCGGTTTTCCAGGAGAGGACGGTCCCTGCGAGCACCAGACTGGCCGGCTGGGCGGCACTCGTCCAAGCGCTGGCGCTTCCAGTGCCCGTGCGGCGGCCAAGTTGCGTGTCGGAACAGCACGTTAGCGGCAGTCGTCGGGAAAGGGGAGCATGGACCATCTTCGATAAACGCTACTGGCCGGGCGATACCTTTGCCGATCACCTGACATTTGCGCTTCGTCACGAGCAGATCGATCTTTTGATTCTGAAGCGGGCGTTCCAAGCGGTGCCGGCCGGAGAGGTCGAGCTCTTCGTCCGGTCCACGCCGACCGGCATTGCAGCGCGGCGCGCATGGTATCTCTACGAAATTCTGACTGGCCGCAGCCTCTCCGTGGACGATGCGCCCAAGGCCGCTGCGATCGATCTTCTGGAACCCGCGGCGTACTTCACAGGCAAGCCGCGCCTCAAGAAGCGGCACCGCGTGCGCGACAACCTCCTGGGGACGGGCCGGTTCTGTCCGGTCATCAGGCGCACCAAGGCCCTTGCCGAACTGGTGGAACTTGATCTTGCCGCCAAGGCTCGGGAAACGGTGGGTCATACAGGCGCACATCTGGTTGCGCGCGCGGCCGGCTTCCTGCTGCTGGCCGACAGCCGGGCGAGCTTCGAGATCGAGAGCGAGCGTCCGCCGCGGAGCCGGCTGGAGCGATGGGGTCGCGCAGTCCTTCAAGCCGGCCGGAACCGGCTCACGGTGGACGAGATCATTCGTCTGCAACGCGTGCTTATTGAAGATACGCGATTCGTACACGCCGGATTGCGTCCCGACGGCGTCTTTGTAGGCGAGCGGGACCACCACGGCGATCCGCTCCCCGAGTTCATCGGCGCCCGGCCAGACGATCTGGGCGATCTCATGGGCGCCCTGCTGGAAGCCAACGACCGCATGCGCGACGACGGCGTTGACCCAGTGCTGAAGGCTGCCGCGACCGCCTTCGGCTTTGTGTACATCCACCCATTCCAGGATGGCAATGGGCGTATGCACCGTTGCCTGATCCATCACGTCCTGGCCGAGCGCAAGTTCACGCCGCGGGGAATGGTGTTCCCCGTCTCATCGGTTATGCTGGATCGCATCGACGATTACCGAGCCACCCTGCAAGCCCATTCTGGCCCGCTGATACCCTTCATCGAATGGCGGCCCACTCCCGAGTGCAATGTGGAGGTGCTCAACGAAACCAACGATCTGTATCGCTATTTCGACTGCACGGATGCGGCGGAATTTCTGTATGCATGCGTCAGGCGCACGGTGGAACAGGATCTGCCACACGAGGTTGACTACCTGCGCCGTCACGACGAAGCCGCCCGGCGCATTATGGATGCGGTTGAGATGCCCGACCGGGTTGCCGATAACCTTGTCATGTTCATCCGGCAGAACAACGGCAGGCTGCCCAAGAAGCGCCGCGAGGGAGAGTTCAGGAAGCTGAGCGATGATGAAGTGACTTTGGTCGAAGGTGTCGTCAACGATGTGTTCGCAGGTTTCTGAGGAGGGAAGTACGGCGACATGAGCTACCTGGTGAACCTGGCCCTGGAAGGGAGGGCGGCGGTGGTGGTCGGCGGCGGCGAGGTGGCGGCCCGCAAGGTCCGGGATCTTCTGGCGGCCAAGGCCAATGTCACCGTGATCGCTCCCCATACTTGTGACCGGATTGTGGCGCTGGCCGATGAGAAGCGGATCGTGGCGTATGGCAGGCCGTACCGCGCGGCGGATCTTACCGGCGCGTTTGTGGCGATCGCCG
The DNA here is from genome assembly GCA_963768385.1 of Bryobacterales bacterium. Lineage (GTDB taxonomy): Bacteria > Acidobacteriota > Terriglobia > Bryobacterales > Bryobacteraceae > Fen-178. The sequence goes on along the minus strand of CAVYHQ010000003.1, from coordinate 527,518 downwards.
CAACCGATGACGAAGAGCTCAACGCGCGCGTTGCCGCAGACGCGGCGGCGATGCATGTGCTGGTCAACGTGGTGGACCGTCCGGCGCTGTGCACCTTCACGGTCCCCGCCGCTCTTCGCCGCGGCGACCTGACGATCGCTGTCGCCACCGAGGGGCGTTGTCCGGCCCTGGCGGGAATCCTGCGCGAGGAACTCGAGGAGCGGTATGGGCCGGAATACTCCGAGCTGGTCAGCCTGTTCGGTGAAGCGCGGAAGAAAATGAGCGAACTGGGCTGGGACGGCAGGCGCATCCGGCAGACTCTGGCCGGGATCTATCGGGCCGGTGATCGCAGGGCGCTGGACGAGTTTCTTACGCGCCAAGCTTTCGGAGAATCGTCATCATCGGGCACCAGTTCGTGAACGCGGACTGAAACAGGTTCAGCCCCACGAATGTGGTGAATAGAAACCACGCCGGGCTCACGTAGTAGCCCAAAGCCACACTGAGCATCACGAAGAATCCGGCGATCAGGCGGAGATATCGTTCGATAGTCATGCAAGTTTCCTCTTACGATTCACAATGAAATAAACAATCGGCACGGTCATGCGCGAGAGGGCCAGGGAAGCGATTTCACCGGCCATCAGCGCGATTGCCAAGCCCTGAAAAATGGGGTCGAAGAGAATCACGGCGGACCCCACTACCACGGCCGCGGCGGTCAGCATCATGGGACGGAAGCGGACCGCCCCGGCATCGATCACGGCGGCCTCGAGAGGCATGCCCTCACCCAGCCGCAACTCGACAAAATCCACCAGGATGATCGAGTTCCGCACTACGATGCCGGCTCCGGCGATGAAGCCGATCATGGACGTGGCCGTGAAGAAGGCGTGCATCAGGCCATGCGCCGGCAGGATGCCCACCAGCGAGAAGGGGATGGCCGCCATGATCACCAGGGGCGTCACAAACGACTGGAACCACCCCACCACCAAGGCGTAGATCAGAATCAGCACCGCTGCGAAAGCGATTCCCAGGTCGCGGAAGACTTCGTAGGTGATATGCCACTCGCCGTCCCACTTCATGGAATAGTGCTCGGAGTCCGACGGCAGAGCGGCCATGTGCTGCTCGATGGCGTAACCTTCGGGAGCCTTAAACTTGTCCATTTCCGGCCCCAGCTTCAAGATGGCGTACACCGGGCTTTCCATGGCGCCGGCAACGTCGCCCGTCACGTAGGTCACCGGCATCAGGTTCTTGTGATAGATGCTGGTATCCACAATGGCCGGTTCGGTTCGCACCAATTCGCGGAGCGCCACCAGCTTGCCGTTGCGGCCGGCCACCTTCAGTTCTTCGATTCGTTCGAGATCGGAGCGGCTGGCGCGATCCAGGCGCACGTTGAGGGGCACATCTTCCTTTTCGGAATCCGCGTGCAGCAGGCCGGCCTCGTACCCGGCCGAGGCCACCTGCATGGTGCGGGCGATGTCGTCTTCGGAGATGCCGTCGATCGCGGCCTTCTCCTTGTTGACCAGGATGCGAAACTCCGGCTGGTCGTCTTCCACGTACCAGTCCACATCCACCACGCCATCGGTGCGCTTCCAGAGATCGCGGATGCGGCGCGCTATGGCGATGCGCTCCTGCTGCGCCGGCCCGTAGACCTCGGCCACCAGGGTTTGGAGCACCGGCGGGCCGGGGGGGACCTCCGCCACCTGGATGCGCGCCCCGTAGCGGCTGGCCACGGGGACCAGGCGCTGCCGCACCTGCTTGGCGATTTCGTGGCTTTGCAGTTTCCGCTGGTCCTTGGGCAGAAGATTGATCTGAAGATCGGCCACGTTGGGACCTCGGCGCAGGTAGTAATGCCTCACCAGGCCGTTGAAATTGTACGGTGAAGCGGTGCCGACGTAAGTTTGCAGATTGACCACCTCGGGCTGGTCGAGCGCGGCGCGGGCGAGCGCGTCAGTGGCGCGCGCGGTCTCTTCGAGCGTGGTCCCGTTGGGCATATTCACGATCACCTGGAACTCGCTCTTGTTGTCGAAGGGCAGCATCTTGACTTTTACGAACTGGAAGTAGACCAGCGACATGGAGCCGAGCAGCAGGAGCACGACGCCGCCCAGGAATCCCCATCGCAACGCCGGACTGTGCAGGATGGCGCCCATGAAGCGGCGATACAGGCGCGTGGCGAGGGCCTCCCGTTCGCCGTGCCCCGCGGCGTGGCTGGGCTTCAGGATACGAACCGCGGCCCACGGCGTGACCACGAAGGCAACCAGCAGCGAGAATACCATCGCCGCGCTGGCCCCGATGGGGATGGGCCGCATGTAAGGGCCCATCAGCCCGCCGACGAAGGCCATCGGAAGGATCGCCGCAACCACCGTCAGCGTGGCGAGGATGGTGGGGTTGCCCACTTCGTCGACAGCTTCGATGGCCACGTCGAACGACGGCCGTTCGCGGTTGGCGGGCATGCGCCAGTGGCGGACAATGTTCTCCACCACCACGATGGCGTCATCCACCAGGATGCCAATAGAGAAAATCAGGGCGAAGAGAGTGATGCGGTTCAGGGTGTAGCCGTAGAGATAGAAGACCGCCAGCGTGAGGGCCAGCGTGACGGGAATGGCGATAAAAACGATGAGGGACTCGCGAAACCCGAGCGTGATGGCGATGAGGACGCTCACCGAGACCACCGCGATCAACATGTGGAAGAGCAGCTCGTTGGACTTTTCCGCGGCCGTCTCGCCGTAGTTTCGTGTGATGTCCACCTTTACGTCAGGCGGAATGACGGCTCCTTTGAGCGGCTCGATTCGCCGCAGCACGTTGCTGGCGACAATCACCGCGTTGGTGCCTTTGCGTTTGGAAATCGCCAGAGTCACCGCGGGAAGGAATTGCCGCGAAGCGGCGTCGGCCATGCGGACGTACTCGGTGGGTTCCTCACCGCCATCGCTCACCTCCGCCACGTTGCGAACGAATACCGGTTTGTCGTTGGCGACTCCCACCACCACGCTCCGCACATCTTCGGCGGTGCGCAGGAACTCGCCGGTTTCGAGCACGTACTCGCGATTCCCGCTCGCGAACTGGCCGGAGGGCAGACGGCGGTTCGACATGCCGAGCGCGCCGGCCACCTGGAGCGGCGAGAGGTTATACGCCGCAAGTTTGGATTGGTCGAGCACAATGCGGACTTCGCGGCGCTGTCCTCCGATCAGGCTCACGGCGGAGACGTCGGGCACTTGCTTGATGGCGTCATCGAGCTGGGCGGCGATGCGGCGCAGTTCGAAATCGCCGTAACGCTGGCTGGACAAGGTCAGCGCAAGAATGGGGACGTCGTCGATGGAGCGCGGCTTCACCAGCGGCTGGGAACAGCCTGGAGGAATCAGGTCGAAGTTGGCCTGCATTTTCTGGTTGAGGCGGACGATGCTCTTTTCTTCGTCCTGCCCCACATAAAAGCGCACGATGGCCAGGGAACTGCCGGGACTCGAGGTGGAATAGATGTATTCCACGCCCGGGATCTCCCACAGCAGCTTCTCCATGGGCTTGGTGACGCGCTCCTCCACCTCACGAGCGGAAGCGCCGGGCATCTGGACCATGACGTCGATCATGGGCACGATGATCTGCGGCTCCTCCTCGCGCGGGAGCTTCCAAACCGCGAAGGCGCCGACCAGCAGAGCGGCCGTAATCAGAAGCGGCGTCAGTTTGGATGAGATCCACGCCTGGGCGAAGCGGCCCGCCGGACCGAGGCGCCGGCGAGCGCTCATGGCCGCACCTCCAGCCTGGCGCCGTCCTGAAGCCCGGCTGGAATCGGGGTGACAATTCTCTCGCCGGGATTCAGTCCGGAGATCACTTCCACGGTGTCCTTGGCGCGCTGGCCGGTGGTGATGAGGCGCGTTCGAGCGGTTCCCTCTTCCGCCACGAAGACGGATTGCAGTTGACCGCGCTCGACGATGGCCGATGTGGGTACGGCCACAACCCTGCGGGCGCCGAGGGGAAAGAAAGCACGGCCGAACATTCCAGAGCGGAGTTGCGGAAGGGCCGGCAAGTCGATCTTCACGATCGAGGACCGGGAAGCCGCGTCCACCGCGGGGACAACTTCGGAGACGCGCGCGCTCAGCTTGCGTTCCAGCCCCTCCAGCGCCACTTCGACGGTTGCACCCGCCCGCGCGGACGGCAGTCTGGACTCGTCCACGGACGCTTCCAGGCGGTAGACGCCCTCCTGTTCGATGGTGAGCAGCGGAGCTCCGGGAGTGGCCAAATTGCCAGGCTCGACCGACTTTGCGGTCACGATTCCCGAGAAGGGAGTCGAAATTCTGGCATAATCCCGCATGATGTTGGCCGAGCGAACTTCCTGCTCTGCGCGTGCCAGCCTGGGGTCGAGCTGGGCACGTTTGGATCGCGCCATTTCGTAGTTGGCCTGGGCGGCTTTCAGCCTGGCCGACGCTTCGTCAAACTCCTGGTTGGAAATGGACTTCTTGGCGGCCAAGTCTTCGATCCGCTTGAAGGTGGTTTGCGCCAGATCGAGATTGGCCTTGGCGGCGGCCACCGCATTCTCCGCTTCGGGGATGGCGCTGCGGACCTCGGCGCGGCCGGCCTCTGCGCCGCGGACGCCTTCCTCCAGCTCGCGGGCGTCCAGGGTGACGAGAATTTGTCCCTCCCGGACGCGGTCTCCCACCTGCACGCTCACCTGTTGCACGTAACCCATCACCTGGCTGGAGATGGTGGCGGCGGTGCGGGCCCGAACCGTGCCCGTGGCCTCATAGACGGCTGGCCACTCCTGAGTCGAGACGGTGGCGACCTGGACCACGACCGGCGTCGAGGGTGAAGTTGCGGTGCGGCGGGGCGGTTCATTCCCGCAGGAGGTCAGCAACACCAGGGAAACAAGCAGGACAAACGGCTTCATCAGTTCAGTACCTCCGAATCCGCGGAGAGACGCCCCGCGGCATATTCCAGCATGGTGGCGGCCACGCGCTGGTCGTGCACGGCGGCCAGAAAGCGCGTGCGGCTTTCCAGCAGAGCCGTTTCGTTGCGCAGCAGCTCCGTCACGTTGGCCATGCCGGCCTCATAACGGTTCTGAACGATGCGCAGGCTCTCCTCGGCCTCCGCCACGGCGGCTTTGGCGACGCCGATACGCTCGACCGCGGCTTCGAGGCCGGCGGACGATTGGCGCACCTGGAGCCGGACGGCGGATTCGGTGCGTTGCTGGTCGGACTCGGCGCGCCGCAACAGGTCGCCATTCTCGGCGATGCGCGCCCGGTCGGCGAAGCCATTGAAGAGATTCCATCGAAGGGAAACGGAGGCCATCCAATTGGCGCCTCCGCGGGTGACGAACCGCTGGCGGTCGGCTTCAAAGCCGGCCCGGAAACTTACCTGCGGCAGCCGCGCGCCGCGCGCCGCGTCAACCTGGGTCTGCGCCAAATCCCTGGCCAGTTGCATCTCGCGCGTTTCGGGACGGTCCGTGGAAGCCGCCCGCTCGAGGCCGGCGAGAGTGGAACCGGCCGGGGCCAGCGGCGCCAGGGCGGTGGTCAATGTGTGGGGCGTATCGAGCGGCAACCCGAGGGCATCGTTGAGCGCAGCCTTGGCGACATCGAGATCGGCCGCTCGCGTGATGCGCTGCTCCTGGACGCCCGCGAGGTGCACGCGGATGGACAGCACATCCACATCGGTGGACATGCCCGCCGCGCGAACCGACTCGGCGCGTTTCAGGTCGGCTTCCGCCGAGAGCACCGCCTGCTCCGCGGTCTTGAGACTCTCCGCGGCCAGGACCACTCCGTAATAAGCGCGGGCCACTCCGGAGATGACTTCCATCTCGACGCGCCGCTGCTCCTCGGCCGTCAGCTTACTCGCCAGTTGGGCGGACTTGACCGCGCTGTGGGTTTGGCCCGCATCGTAGATTACCTGATCGACCGTGACTTGCGATTGGAAGTTGTTCAGAAAGTCGGGACGGTTCAGCGGGCCGATGTTGAAGTTCTCCGCACTGAACTGGTGCTCGGTCAGCAAGGAGCTGAACACGAATACGGGGTTGTCGCTGCGCGTGAAGGACTCGGAATAGTTGACCTTGGGCAGCCGTCCGCTGCGCGCCTCTGTGATGCGAGCCTGGGAGGCCTGCGCGCCCGCGGCGGTGGCTGCGATGGCCTTGTTTTCGCGGATCGCCAGGCGTACTGCATCGCGCAGCGAGAGCGGGTCCTGAGCCCATAGGTACCCTGAAAACAAGAAAAAGAGTGTCTTTCGCATAGGATTGGGACCGGAATGGCGGTCTCACAAGCCTAGATGCGGAAAAACGCTCTAGGTGACAGGGGGTTCCTTCGTAGTCTTTTCACGCCGCGCCGCGGCGTCGCAGGAGTTGGCCAGTCAAGTGGGCACTCCAAACCGGGGCAGGACCCACTTCATCACAACGAAATATGCCACCAGGAAGATCGCGTAGGGCAGCCATCCAGTCATGAGCAGTCTCTATTCTTAAGGATGCAGTTGCGGGAAAGAGGTTACACACGGAGATATACTATTCGGGGGAAAAGGACGTGAAATTGGAGTCCCTCGACAATCAGCTCATTTATCTGGACAATGCCGCCACCGCCTGGCCCAAGCCGGAGAGCGTTTACCGCTTCATGATCGACTTTTACCGCAGCACCGGAGTGAACCCCGGACGAAGCGGCTTCGACCTGGCTTTGGAAGCGGGTTCTCTCCTCGATAACCTGCGCAAGCGGCTCACAAAGTTCTTCGGCGGCGATGAAGACGCGCCCGAGCGCCTGACGTTCGGTTACAACGCCACCGACGCGCTGAACCTGGCGATTCCCGGTTTGCTCAAGGCCGGCGACCACGTGGTTACCACCAATCTCGAACACAATTCGGTAATCCGCCCGATCAATCACCTGGTGCGCGACGGCGGCGTCGAAGCGACCTTCGTTCCGTTCGACGGAGCCGGGTTTGTCGACCCCGGCGACATCGCCAGGGCGATCCGGCCCAATACCAAGCTGGTGGTTGTGAACCATGGCTCCAATGTGATCGGCACCGTTCAACCCGTCAAAGAGATTGGCGCCATTTGCCGGGAAAAGGGCGTGACATTCCTCGTCAACACGGCTCAAACCGCGGGCGCCATTCCCATCGACATGAAGGAAATGAACATCGATGTCCTGGCCTTCACCGGGCACAAGTGCCTGATGGGGTCGATGGGGATCGGAGGGCTGTGCGTCCGCAAGCACGTCGAAATCCGGCAGGTTCGCAGCGGCGGAACGGGAGTACGGTCGGCTCATCCCTATCACCTGGAAGAGTACCCCTGGAGGCTGGAATACGGCACGCCGAACATGGTGGGGGTGGCGGCACTGTGGGCGGGGCAGGACTGGCTGGACAATCGCGGGCTGGAGAATATACACGCCGGCGAGATGAAACTCGCGGCCAAACTAGTGGATGGCTTGCGCTCGATCCCGGGCGTGCGCCTGTACTGCTGCGGGAGCACGGCGAATCACCTGCCCACCATCAGCATGAACCTCGAGGGGTTGGAAGCCGCGGACGTCGGAACCATGCTGGACGTGGACCACAACATCGCCACACGCACGGGCCTGCACTGCGCCCCGCTGGCGCACCGGCAACTCGGAACGGTTGAGATCCACGGGGCGGTGCGATTCTCTATCGGTCCCTTCAATACGGAAGAGCATATCGACGCCACCATCCAGGGTGTGGCGGAAATCGCCCGTTGGAAGGCCGGCCGCGGTGGGGCAGGCGGTGCCGCCTGCCATGAGAATTCTAAACCAGCGATTTAGAATTCTCAAGTTTAGGCGCCTTCATGCGCCGCACCCATGTCCAGAAAATGGTCAGCGTGAGGAGCACAAACACGCTCTCCCACACATAGAGGTGCGCGAACTCGAACCACTGCCTGTCATATTGGCCCAGGTAGAAAAGGCTGATGATGCGCAGAAAGTTGATGACGTAAATGGTTGCGGTGCCGGCCAGGAGGCCCTTGCCCTTCTCGAACCAGGACGCCGGATAGGCCAGAATGGCCGCCCACAACAGGACCGTGACATCATCTCCATTGCAGCCGTCCAGCACCTCCATGGCGAAGCCGTTAGAAGGATTCTGCAGGACCACCTGGTGGGCGGTCGCGCTGCCTCCGAAGAGACGAATCACAATCGCGGAGATCTCCACCAGGCTGCGAGTGAAGGCCGTTACCGCCGGATGCAGGAACGGTATCAGCAAACCACAAAACCCCACCGCCAGAAAAATCGGGAACAGCACCAGGAACCGGAGCATCCGGCTCTTCCGCGGTGGCGCGCTGGCCTCCTCCGCACACACGGCCCGCGTATGGTTGGGGCTGGGTTTACGTGCCATCGATCCGACAGAATACCATGGCGTCAGCGCCTCTTGCGGCGCTCTGGAACTGCCGCTCCCGCAGCCGGCGCAGCCTCGCCGGCCAGGATCAGACCGCGAAGTTCCCCATCGAGCCATAGCGCGACCAGCACTGGACTCAAATAAGGCACGACGCCCGTAGCAAGGTACACGGCGGAGTCCATCAGGAATCCGGGAAAGCCGTCCATCGCCAAGTGAAAGTATCCGCCGACGAGCCGGATGGCGTAAACCGCGATGGACAGGAGCGCGAAAGCCGCCAGCACCGCCGTTCCGGATGCCATCCGCAACAGCCGGCGGCGTCCCGGCGCGGCCAGCAGGATCGCCCAATAGAGCGGAAGCGAGACCGTAAACAGGATCGGGTACCGGCCGGCGCCTTCCACCTTCATGGAGCGGATCTTGATGCGCCCGGAACCCGCGGGCCCCAACATCTGCTGCGTTCTCTCCTGGTTCAGCACGGCCGCAGGCGCAGGCACCTGGAAAGTCCAATTCCGGCCGGGGCCGATGGTGACGTGCGAGACCGAGCTCCCGCCGGGGAGGAGCCGGAGCGTCAACTCCGCGGAAAGGCGCAAGCCGGCCAGCAGCGGATTGAGGAGGACCAGCCACCACAGCGCCAGCATGAGCGCCAGGAAAACCAGCGCGCGCAGAAGGAACCGCACCGGATCGGACAGTTGGTGATCGTGCGCGCTCACACCATCAGGTTCGCACAGGGGTAGCGGCGCAGAGGCGGGAGTTTTGGCTGGGACGCAGGGATTCGAACCCCGATAGGCGGCTCCAGAGGCCGCAGTCTTACCGTTAGACGACGTCCCAACGAACCTCTATTCTAGCAAAGGCGCGGCGGCGAAATCCAGATGCCGGCGCGTAGTACACTGAAACTTCAACATGCGGAAATGGTTGCGGCTGGGCCTCCTGCTGGGTTTGTGCGCCTGTGCCGGCAGGGCGGCCGATTGGAAGGCGCTCCAGCCCCAAGGATATGTCAGCGATTTCGCGGGCGTGATCGACCCTGCCAGCAAGGCCCGGTTGGAGGCTTACGGCGGGATTGTGGAGCAGTCGACCGGCGCGCAAATGGCGCTGGTGACCATCGCGTCTCTCGACGGCGAACCCATCGAAGACGTGGCCAATACCATCTTCCGCGCCTGGGGTGTGGGCCAGAAGGGCAAGAATGAAGGCATCTTGCTGCTGCTCTCCATCGGCGACCGCCGCAGCCGGCTCGAAGTGGGGTACGGGTTGGAGCCGATTCTGCCGGACGGCCTGGCCGGCAGCATCCTGCGCGAGATGCGGACGGCGCTGCGCCAGGGGGACTACGGCGATGCTATGATGGCGGCGGCCGAGACCATGGGGAGCGCCATCGCCAAGGCCAAGAACGTGGAACTGCCGGCAAGCCTGCCGCGGCGCACGCGGCCGGCGGTCTCCGATTCGTTCCCATTTCCGGTACTGATCGGCGGGCTGTTTCTGCTGCTGTTTCTGATGCGCATGGGCGGTCGGGGACGCCGCCGCGGGGGCGGGGGCGGGGGCTCGGGCGTCCTGCCGTGGCTGATTCTCGGCAACATGATGGGCGGCTCAATGGGGGGTGGCCGCGGCGGCGGCGGATTCGGCGGATTCGATTCCGGCGGCGGATTCGGCGGATTTGGCGGCGGCGACTCCGGGGGCGGCGGCGCTTCCAGCAACTGGTGAGGACCATCTCATGGACAAGGTGCTGAACCAACTGGTGGAGAAATTGCAAAAGGCCTACGGCGACCGTCTGGTCTCGGTGGTGCTCTACGGCTCGGCGGCCGCCGGCGACCATCACCCCAAGTTCTCCGATCTCAATGTTCTCTGCGTTCTGAGCGAGATTACGCCGCGCGAGCTGGGCGCCGGCCAGGACCTGTTCCGCTGGTGGCGCGAGAAGGGCAACCCCTCGCCGCTACTGCTCACCGAGCACGAATTGGCCACTTCCACCGACTGCTTCGCCATCGAGTTCAACGACATCAAGCGGCACCATCGGCTGCTGCTCGGCAAAGACGTGATTACGCCGCTGGTGGTGGACCATTCGTTCTACCGCGCGCAGGTGGAGCACGATCTGCGGGCCAAGCTGTTGCGGCTGCGCCAGAAGGCTTCGGGCGTGCTCTCCGATTCCAACCTGCTGCGCCGGCTGCTGCTCGATTCCGTTTCCACCTTCTGCGTGCTGTTCCGCCACGCTCTGGTTTTGCACGGGGTGGAGGCGCCCGCCAGGAAGCGCGAGGTCATCGAGCACGTGCGTGAACATTTCGGCGTGGACCCCGCGCCGTTCCAGAAGCTGCTCGACATTCGGGAGGAGCGCCTCAAGCCGCGCGACGTGGAACCGGTCGCTCTGCTGGCGGCGTATATGCAAGGGATATCGGTGGTCATCGACGCCGTGGACCGGCTCGAGAAATAGGAGACTACACGTGAAAACCGCTCTGATCGTGGTTGTGGTGGTGGTTGTGGTGGCCGCACTGGTAGCCGTGGGCCAGTACTACAGCATCCGCAACGACCTGGTGACCCAGCGCAATGCCATGGACGCGGCGTGGTCGGATGTCGACGTTGTGCTGCAGCGGCGCGCCGACCTCATTCCCAACCTGGTGGAGACCGTGAAAGGGTTCGCTAAACATGAGACGGAGGTTTTCAAGGACATCGCCGACGCCCGCGCGGCGCTGATCGGCGGCCGCACGCCCCAGGAAAAGATCCAGGCCAACGACCAGCTCTCCGGCGCGCTCTCGCGGCTGCTGGTGATCGCGGAGAATTATCCGCAGTTGCGCTCCAACGAGAACTTCCTGCGGTTGCAGGACGAGATTGCGGGGACGGAGAACCGCATCGCCGTAGAGCGCCGGAAATACAACGAGGTGCTGCAGCGGTATAACACGTCGATCGAGCTGTTCCCCAACAACATTGTGGCGTCCATAGCCGGATTCACCCGCAACGACGCATATTTCAAGACGGAGCCAGGGGCACGGACGGCGCCGAAAGTGCAGTTCTAACTTGCGAATCGGACAAATCAAACCCGATGGCGCGGTGACGGCCGCGGTTTTTGAGGAGGGCTTGGCGCGGCCCATCCCGGGCCACACCATGCTGGATCTGATCCGGCGCGGCGAGGTGCAGAACATGCCGCTGGGAAAGTTGGCGGCGCAGCTTGCCAGCCGTCATCCGGAAGAACTGGCGCCGGTGCTGCCGATCTATCCCCCGGAAGTGTGGGCCTGCGGGTGTACCTACGAGGCGAGCGCCTGGTTCCGCAATGCGCGGCCGGAGATTTTTTTCAAGGGCACGGCGAGGGTGTGCGTGGGAACGGGGCAGGCCATCGGGATTCGGCCGGATTCGGTGTTCACGGCGCCGGAGCCGGCGCTGGCGCTGGTGCTGGGCAGTTGCGGGCGCATCGCCGGATACACGCTGGCCAATGACGTCTCGGCGCGGGACATCGAACGCGAGAACCCGCTCTACCTGCCGCAATCGAAGATCTACGATGGCTGCTGCGCGCTGGGCCCGGTCCTCGTCCCCGCGGATGACATGCCGGACCCGTGCCAGCTCGAAATCACCTGCACCATTACGCGCGGCGGCAGTACGCTGTTTTCGGGCAGCGTTTCCACCGCCAAGCTGCACCGGCGGCTTGAAACCCTGGTCGAGTACCTCACCCGCGCCAACCGCGTGCCGTGCGGCGCGGTGCTGTCGACCGGCACGGGCATCATCGTGCCGGCCGAGGCCGCGCTGGCGCCCGGCGACACGGTGACCATCCGGGTGGCGGAGATCGGCGAACTCACCAACCACGCGGTCATGGTGGAGTAACGGTTTGCCGGACATCGAGCGGTTGACGCAGATCGCCACGGGCCTGGGCATCCCGGCCATTCGGCGGCACATCTTTCTGTGTTGCGATCAGACCCAGCCGAAGTGCTGCTCCATGGAGGCCGGGCTGGAGTCGTGGGACTATTTGAAAAGGCGGCTGGCGGAGCTGGGGCTGCTGGACCGCGTCTACCGCACCAAAGCCAACTGCCTGCGCGTCTGCGAGCAAGGACCAATTGCCGTGGTCTACCCCGAGGGCGTCTGGTACCACTCGGCGGCGCCCGAGGTGTTGGAGCGAATCATCCAGGAGCACCTCATTGGCGGCCGCGTGGTGGAAGAGTTGGCGTTCGCGCGCAGCCCCGTTTGCGGCTAACTTCCGGCGAGAAAGAGTTCCCGCTCCGCCTCGCGCCGCCGGGTGAGCCCGGGAAGCACTGCGCCGTTGGCGTGGTTGATATCCAGGAGTTCGAGGGCCGCTGCGGCGTAGTCGCCGGAGTTGATTTTGGATACCAGCTTGGGCGCGAGCTTGGGAAGTTGCCGGGGGCCCCCTTTGACGTTGAAGCACAGCGACACGAGCGCGTCATTCTGCCCTTGCGTCAGCGGCGCATGAATCACCGAAGCCAGGCTGCGCTCTACCTCTTCGATATCGAGGCCGAGCAGTTCTGCGGCGTGTTGCTCGGTGATTCGCATTCCCGGTTCGACGCCGGCGGTGTGTCCGCACCCGATGGTCCATGCGCCCGCGGGACAAAGATAGGCATCGAGCGAGAGCGACTCGAAGCGCTTGATCAGGTCAATTGCCGCCTGGCTTGCCTTCATTCGTCACCTTGTCGAAGTTGGCCAGAACGAGATGCGCGAAGCGGTAGAACCAGAGGTAGAGACGCGAACCCATCGGCGTGGGATCGGGGAGAGCGCGCGCGGCGGCCGAAGCCACCAGCGCGGCCGTGCCTCCCGTCAACAGATTGAACACGTATGGCCGCATGAGACTACGCCTTCACACCGGTCACCGCGAGTTGAACGGCCGTGTTCAAGATGTTGGTGGCCACGCCGGGAACCTGGGCGGCGAGCACCTGGGTGGCAAGGTCCAGGAGCACGTAACCGCGGTGCGCCTGGGGAGCGGCGAGATACTGAGCGGCCGCGGGGACAGCGAACTTCTCAAAGGCCGCGGCGATTTCCTGGTCGGTGCGGTTGGGCACCAGGGCCGCAATTTCCTGCACGATCGGCAGCGCCTTCGGCACCAGTTCGGCGGCCAGGTTTAGAGCGGCCTCGGCCTTTCCGGAAACAAAAAACGAAACGACTTTCTGAATGACGTTTTTGAGGAATTTCATATGGTCCTTTATGGGCGCGCCGATAGGATCTGCGCTCCCTTTACAGTCAGGTTGGTTACGGGGTTGAGGTTGCGGTAGATGACTACACCATTCAATCCGTAACCGATCAGCCGGTCATACCATTTGGGCTTAGTGAGGCGGTTCAGGTTGTTCGCCGTCGCTGCGCTGTCCCCTGCGAGGGAATCGGCGTTCCTCACCAACCCTGGCAGTGCGGAATTGAAGGTTGTCGATGCTTGCCCGAAGTTCAGCGCGGCCCGCTCGATCCCCTTGGACGCTCCGACGTACCGGTTGAAGGCGCAATCGGCGTTGTGGTCGCAGTCGAGAAAGAGGGGCAGCGAAGCATTCACCTGTGCGGCAATGGCGGCGGAATTGTCGAGGACCGGCTGGAAGTCCCGCCGCAGCGCTTCCACCGTTCCAAGGGCCGTATCCGCGCGCGCCAGGGTATCGCCGAGTCGCCGGTCCGCCGTCTTTCGGATCTCGGCAACCCCGGTCATTACGTCCCTGCGAAGCGCCGTCGCCTGCCGCTCGGAGCGCGTGAGCACATCCTGGCGGGCGGATTGCACCTGCGCGGTGAGATCCTTACGGGCCGCCTCGACCACGCCGACCAGGTCCCGGCGAGTGGCTTCGACCTCGCCGGGGATGGCCGCCACAGTGGCCGTGGCAGCGCGCAGCAGGAGGATGGCACACACCACCAGCGCCGTCGCGCCCGCCAGGAAGGCGCAAACGAGAATCTGCTGAAGTGTTTTCATCGAGTGAATCAAGAAACCCAGTGACGCCCCCCCCACCCTGTCCGGGAGACCCGGGAGCCGCCCAAGCCCCAGGCCGCCCAGACAAGTGGAAGCCATGGCAACAGGAGTTGGACCGTACAACTCCTCTGATTTGAGCTTAGCAGGCGCCTGGTGCAAGCAAATCCCGCTAAGTCACTGAATCTGAAGGGGAAAAAAGTTGTGACTGCCAAAGGTCGTCCATCTGCGTTATACTCACCTCCGCATGCAGCTCAACAGGATCTTCGCCTTTGTTTTCCTGCCCACTTTCCTGGCGGCCCAGACCGTTGTGTTGAGGACCACCAATCTGATCGACGGCAAGGGCCATGTCCTCAAGAATAAGGACATCGTGATCGCCGGAAGCCGCATCAGCGCGGTCCGCGACAGCGCCAAGGGACCGGCCGCGTACGATCTAAGCGGTCTCACCGTGATGCCGGGCTGGATCGATACGCACGCGCACCTGGGCTGGTTCTTCAACAAGGAGAACCGGCTCGACCAGGGCGGACGAGGCAGCAAGGTGACCCCGCAAGAGACCGCGCTCTACACCGAGGCCAACGCGTATGCCACTTTGATGGGCGGCTTCACCACCGAACAGTGCCTTGGCTCTCCGGTGGAAGGCCCGGTGCGCGACATGATCAACGCGGGCGCCATCCCGGGGCCGCGCATTCTGACCTCGCTGCGCTCCATCGACGAGAGAACCGGGACCCCGGAGCAGATCCGGGAATATGCCCGCAAAATGAAGGCGGATGGCGCCGACGTCATCAAGTTATTCGCCACGGCGAGCATCCGGGACGGCGGCGCCCAGACCATGACCAATGAGCAGATTCAGGCTGCCTGCGGCGAGGCCACGGCTTTGGGGCTGCGCAGCGTGGTCCACGCGCACGCTATCGGCGGCGCGCGCGCCTCCATCCTGGCCGGATGCACCTCCATCGAGCATGGCACGTTCCTGGACGATGCGACTCTTCAGTTGATGGCCGATCGCGGCGTGTACTTCGATCCCAACTTTCTGGTGCTGCACAACTATCTCGAGAACAAGCCCAAGTTCTTGGGCATCGGGAACTACACGGAAGAGGGGTTTGCGGCCATGGAGAAGGCTCTCCCGCTGGTGGCGGAAGTTCTGAAGCGCGCCCGCCGTCACAACGTGAAGGTGGTTCTGGGCACGGACGGCGTCGCCGGCGCTCACGGGCGCAACGCGGAGGAGTTCATCTATCGCGTGAAGGACGGCGGCGATACGCCCATGAACGCCATTCTGAGCGGCACCTCGGTAGCGGCGGAAGCGCTTCGCATGGGTGACCAGATCGGCTCCGTCGCCGAAGGAATGCAAGCCGACTTGGTGGCCGTCCAGGGCGACCCGCTCGCGGACATCACGGCCGTGCGCCGCGTGGTATTCGTCATGAAAGGCGGCCAGGTCTACAAGAACCAGAGCCGCGACCGTTAGGGAGCGATTGCCCCGGCGTCCCATCGGCCGCGTTCGCGCAGCCGGCCGACCTCTTCCTTGGCGAGTTCCTGGAGCCGAATCACGTCGACCTTGGCCGTGCGGTTCAGGGGCATGCCGCCGGGCTCGAGGATCACGTAGTGCAGCGGACGCATATACGCCGTCAGGGAACGCGCGTGCTTCCGAAGCGCGGCTTCGGTGAGGTCCGCGCCGGGGCGCTTCTCGACGAACGCAATGATGCCTTCGCTCCAGATGCAGTGGGGGTGGCCCACTACTCCGATGTTGGCGACCTTCCCGGCCAAGCTGCTGAAATGCATTTCGACATCGCCCGGAAACACCTGGTAACCCGCGGGCTTCAGCACCCATTTGGCGCGGCCGGAGAAATGCAAACCGTGCTCGTCCACGCGGCCCATGTCGCCGGTGTATAGCCAGCCATCCGTGGCGAGAGTGGCGGCGGTGGCTTCCGGGTCGTTGACATAGCCCAGGAAGGTCTGCGGGCCGCGAAAACACACGTGACCGATTTCCCCGGCGGACACCTCGGCGCCGGCCGATCCGTCGCCCTGCATGGGCTGCCGGATCGACATGGGGTATGCCGGCATGGCCCAGCCGATGCCGCGCGCGAGTGCCCCCGCGTCGTTGGTGAGGGCGGTGTAGGTGCAGAAGCCGGAGGTTTCGGTCAGGCCCAGGCCGGTCGAGATTTGTGGCGCCATCTTCAGCATTTCGTCCAGGAATTGCCGTGGGACAGCCTGCCCGCCGTAGACCGCGGTTCGAAGGCTGGCGAGATTCCGCCGGCCGTAATCCGCGGTGCGCCACTCCATTTGGAACATGGCCGGAATCTGGCCGATGAGAGTGACGCCCAGCCGTTCGATGGCGTCCAGCGACTTCACGGGATCGAAAACCTCCAGTGTGACGGCGGTCCCGCCCATGAACAGAGTGGTCATGAGCACCTCGGCCTGGCCGCCCACATGCGACGCCGGCAGATTGCACAGCACGCGCTGTTCCGGCGTGAAATGGAAAGCCTTTCCCAGGCACAGATTCTGGCAGGCGATTCCGCGGTGGGAAAGCAGCGCGGGTTTGGGCGATCCGGTGGAACCGGTGGTGAAGATGACCTGTGCGCCGTCCCACTCCGTCACGTCCGATGGCACGGTGGCTGCGCCGGGGTGCCCTCCGGGCCCGGCGCGCGCCATCACATCGGCGAAGCTGACGGCGCCGGCGATGCACGGCGGAGCGAACTGTATCAGGTGCTCGATGAAATCGCAATGCTGGCGCACGGCTTCGCCCAGCGCCGCGAAGTGGAAGGCATAGCCTCTGGCGCGAATCAGGCCCAGGCAGCGCAGCACTTCGGCGGGCTGGAGTCGCAGGTCGAGCGGCGCGTGGATGACGCCCAGGCGGAAGCAGGCGTACTCGAGCAGGATGTGTTCGTTCAGCAGGGGCAGGGAAGCGGCCAGGAAATCCCCCTTGCGGAATCCCATCCGCGAGAGTTCCGCAGCCAGCGCCACGGAGCCGCGCTGCAGCTCGGCCCATGTCAGCTTGGAGCCGCGGGAGGCGTTCAGTATGGCGGTATCGCCGGGCTTCCGGGCCGCCCAATGGTCCACCGCGGCGTGAATGAGATGCCGGCCGCGATACTCGGCCTCGAATTGCTCAAGGGTGACCTGCGTCATGGCGATGGCCCGCTAGTTTAGCATGGTGGCATGGGCCCCCGCGATTTCGAGGTGCTCGAACATCCGGCGGATATCGGTTTCCGCGCGTTCGGCGGCACGCTTCCGCAACTGTTCGCTCATTCCGCCTTGGCCATGCTTTCCATTGCCGCCGATCCTGCCGCGGCCCTGCCCAGGCAAGAGTACCCGCTCGCGGTCGAGAGCGGCGACCGCGAATCGCTGCTGGTGGATTGGCTGAACGAGGTGCTTTACTGGTTCGACGGAAAGCGAATTGCTTTCCGGGATTTTCGGGTGACGCAGTTCCGGGACACGGCCATCGAGGCCGTGGGCATGGGCGAACCGCGCGACCCGCTGCGCCACCGCGCGCGCTTGATTGTGAAGGCCGTGACGTATCACCAATTGAAGATCGAGCGGCGCGGCGGCTTGTGGGTGGCCGAAGTGTACCTGGATATCTGATATGCGGATCGAGGCCATTGACGCGTTGCGGCACCGCATTCCCCGCGATGAGGCTCGGGGCATGCGGACGGACGTCATGGTGTACGCCAGCGAGGCCCTGATGGCGCAGATCCGCAAGGACCTCTCGCTGGAACAAGCCATGAACGTGGCCACTTTGCCGGGAATCGTGGGGTCGAGCCTGGCCATGCCCGATATTCACCAGGGTTACGGTTTCCCCATCGGCGGCGTGGCGGCCATGGACTGCGACGACGGCGTGGTCTCACCCGGCGGCGTCGGCTTCGACATCAACTGCGGCGTGCGGCTGGTGCGAACCACGCTCGAAGAGGCCGCCGTACGGCCTCGATTGCGGGAGATGGTCGAGCAGATTTTCCGCGATGTCCCGTGCGGTGTTGGAGGATCGGGATTCGTGAAGATCGGCGCGCGCGACCTGGACCGCGTCCTGGTGGAAGGCGCGCGCTGGATGGTGAAGAACGGTTTTGGGGAGCAGCGCGACGCCGATTTCTCCGAAGCCGGCGGCGCGCTCGAGGGCGCCGACCCCGCGGCGGTATCCGAGCGCGCGCGCGAACGCGGCCTGCCGCAGCTTGGAACATTGGGAAGCGGCAACCATTTTCTGGAGGTCCAGTACGTGGAAGAGGTGCATGACGAAACGGCCGCCCGCGCCTACGGAATCGTCAAGGGCCAAGTGGTGGTGCTGATTCACTCCGGCTCGCGCGGGCTGGGCCACCAGGTGTGCACGGATTATGTCTCGGTGATGAACCAGTCGATGGCCAAACACCACATCTCGCTGCCCGACCGCCAACTCGCCTGCGGCCCCATTCGCTCGGAGGAAGGCGAGCGCTACCTGGCGGCCATGTGCGCCGCCGCCAATTTCGCGTGGGCCAACCGGCAAGCCATCCTGCATTTTCTGCGCGGGGCGTTCCAGCGGATTTTCGGCGGGGCCGCGCGCTTGGATCTGGTCTACGACGTCTGCCACAACATCGCCAAGCGCGAGCGCTACGAGGTGGAGGGCCGCCGGCGCGAAGTGCTGGTGCATCGCAAGGGCGCCACCCGCGCTTTCCCCGCCGGGCACCGCGAGATCCCCGCCGATTACCGCGCCGTCGGGCAGCCGGTCTTCATCCCCGGCAGCATGGGAACGGCCTCATGGGTGCTGGCAGGCGCCGAGGGCGCCATGCGTGAGACCTTCGGCAGCGTGTGCCACGGCGCCGGACGCCTGCTCAGCCGCACCGCCGCGCGCAAGGGGCGCAACGCGCGCGAAGAGCAGCACAAGCTCGAGGAGCGCGGCATCCTGGTGCGCAGCGAAACCCGCGACGGCATCCTCGAAGAGCTTCCGGAGGCCTACAAGAACGTGGATGAAGTGATCGAGGTAGTCCATAACGCGGGCCTTGCGCGCAAGGTGGCACGCCTGCGGCCCATGGGTGTCATCAAAGGGTGAGGGGGGCGCCGCCGCGTCGGGGGGTAATCTCCCACAAGGCCGTATCGCCACTCCGACTCGCAATCTTACAGTGAAAACCGGTTGACGCCCGGCGCGAGTTCCCGGCGCGCGCCCCGCCATACAAACTCGCCAGGCGTGCCTGGCGGCAGTGCGATGTTCACGGCCATCCCCGCTCCTTGTGGCTCCAGCCGCACCTCCACCTTTCCCTTGGGATGCGGCACCGAACCCGAAACGAACTTCAGCTTGTCCAGGTGGGGCCGCACCACCACACGGCTGAAGCCGGGCGCCGCCGAGTCCACCCCCAGCACCGTCCGGAAGATCTCGATATTGGGGCTCGCGCTCCACGCGTGGCAGTCGGAACGCGACGGGCTGTTCGGCAGGTCGATCGTCTCGGCAAACGTGGTCAGCCCGCGGGACAGCATGTCCCGCCAGCCCCCCAACTGATCCAGGTAGCTGTCGCCCTCGCCTACTTTGACCAGCGCCAGGTTCATGTAGAACTTGAAAAACAGCGCTCCCTGCGCCAGCCCCGGCGCCGTCAGGGTGCGCAGCATCAGGTCGCGCGCCGGCATGAGGGTAATCACGTCTCCCAGGACCGCCATGGTATTGGTGTGCTGCGAAAATTGCTGTTTGGCCGGCGTATCGGCGTACAGGCTCCTGCCGGCATCCCAGTAAAGCCGCTGCGCCGTTTCGCGAAGCTGCTTCTCGCGCGCCTGATAAACCTCGGAGATCCCGCCGAGGCCCACCGCGGCTTCCAGCTCCGCTGCCCAGCGGTACGCCAGCAGCAGCAGCAGGTCGTAGGGCGCCGATGAGCCGTCGGCTTCCATTGGCGGCTCGCCCGAGGGCCACCCCGGCACCCAGTCGAAGTAGCGCCACCACGGCAGCAGGCCGAGCGAGCCGTCTTTCTTCTGGTACCTTTCGAAAAAGCTCAACACGGCGCGCACCCCGGGCAACATGCGGCGGACGAAGGCCGGGTCGTCCACATACCACCAGTAATCCCGCACCATCCCGATCCACCACAGCGAGAAGCCCGGTATGTACTGCTCCATGCGCGTCGGGTAGCGGCTCATGGTGCAGGCATCGCCCAGCCGCGAGTCGTTGATCTGGTCGATGGCATTGCGCATCAGGCGCGCGTCGCCGGAATTGAAAATCGAAATCATGCATTGCACCCGCGTGTCGCCCACGTATTGGAGCTGTTCGTAATACGGGCAGTCCATGTAGGTTTCGTGGGCGCACAGGCGCGCCGTACGCCAGCCCACCTCCAGAATCCGGTTGACTTCCGGAGAGCCGCCGTCGAACTGTGCGCGCCTCTCGAAGGGGTAGCCCACGTAGGTCGCACGCAGGTCTTCGATGGTGAGCGGTTGGTCCTTCGTCTCCACGTCCAGTTCCACATAACGGTACGCGCGCCACCACAGCGGGCCAAAGGTGCGCCGGCTTCCGCCATCGGGAATGAACTGGTCCCGGGCGCCGATGAACTGTTTGCCCTCAACCTCGTTGCGGTTCCCCTTTTCCTGGCTGCGGCTTCCGGGCGCGGCCGGCAGGTAGAGCGATTCCGCGTATCCCAAGGTGACCACCGCGTCCTTCCCGCCGCTCACCGTCAGCTCGGGATACGCCGTGGTGAGATAGGTCTGGTCCAGCAGCAGCGTGGCGTGCATCCGGGCGGGAATCTCGAACGGTCCCGGCTGGGCGGGGAACGCCGCGGGCTGCGGAATGCCCGCCACGCGCCGGATTCGCTGCAATCGCTCCGGCCGCTCTTCCATCGCCGGAATCGGCCGCTCCACCAGCATCCAACGCGTGTGGACATCGCGGGCTTCGCGCCCCGCCGCGGGGCTCACCACCACCGCCGCCGGCCAGTGCGAGTCGTCAAACTCCCTGCCTTCCCAACCCCATGGGTGCTGCGGGCCTGCCACGCGGTCGCCCGGCCCCACTACGAAATAGGCGCGCACCTCGCTGGCCGGCGCCGGCGAATACGATTCGTCGCGCGCGCATTTCCAGTTCGCGCCCGTGTTCACCACGCTCTCAGCCGCGGTATCTCCGTCCACCAGGAATCCGGTCTCGAAGGTCACCTGGGCTTCCGGCGCCATCTCGCCGAAGTTCCACACCACCGCGGCAAACACGTTCTTGCCGGGCGCCAGGTAGGGCGCCGCGTCCACCGTTTCGTACCGCCAGTGGAACAGGTCGCCGCGCGCCGGTCCCCAGGCTACCCGGTGCCCGTTCACGAATAACTGATAGCGGTTGTCGCCGCTCACGTGGACCACGAACCGCTCCGGCTTGGACGCCAGCTCGAAGGTCCGGCGGAAATGATACACACCGTACTCGGTGGCCGGAGCGCCCGGCACGGCGATCCAACTGGCGCGCCACGTACGCCGGATCGGGTCGGCGCGGCCAGGCGCGGCGCTGGCGCTCTCCTGCGGCGGTGCGCCGGACAGGGGTGCGGACGCAACCAGCGTGGCGGCGCCGGTTTCCAGCAGAAAACGCCGGCGCGTAGATCGGTATTGGGAAGCGGATGGCAAGTTTGGCATGCGTTAGAAACGGTAGCGCGCCGTGAGCCTCGAGTCAACAGTGTCGCTCCCGGCCTGAGGTTTGCCAGGACGACGGTCTCACCGGCTCCGGCATCTACATAAAGCATGGGCCTCATGCCTTCCACTTGTTATCCTGGAAGTCTTGCTAATCCGGTGAAATTATAGCCGGATAGATCGCTCAGTAAGCAGGAGGAGTGATGCGTTTAGGGACGACGCTTTTTGCATTGGCGGCCGGCGCAAGTCAGGTCGTTTTCGCAGCCGGGCCGGCGCTCATGCCAATGCCGGTCAAAGTGCAGCCCGCGCCAGGGAGGTTCTTGATCGATGCGAGTTTCGTGGTGGAGACGGTTGGCTCCGGCAGCGCCCGCGTGGCGTCGGCAGTCCAATCATTTCTGGCCCGTGTGTCGCGCCAGACAGGCGTCGTGTACGCGACCGTTCCGCCGCTGCCGGCGGATGCGCGGCGATTGGTGATTGACTGCACAGGGGGGGCGGAGTATCCCGTCCTTGGCGAGGATGAGTCTTACGTCCTGGACGTTTCCGATACGGAGGCCCACATCAAGGCCGCAACCGCCGATGGCGCGGTCCACGGCTTAGCCACCTTCGCTCAGTTGATACAGCCCGGCCCAGACGGTTTCCAGGTCGCGGGGGTGCGGATTGAAGATCGCCCGCGATTCCCCTGGCGCGGACTGATGCTGGACCCTTGCCGTCACTGGATGCCGGTAGAGGTCGTCAAGCGGAACCTCGATGCCATGGCGGCGGTGAAACTGAATGTGCTGCACTGGCACCTTTCCGAGGACCAGGCCTTTCGCGTGGAAAGCAAGCGGTACCCCAGGCTTCACCAAATGGGTTCCAACGGGAACTACTACACGCAGGACCAGATTCGCGACATCGTGGCCTACGCGCGAGACCGCGGCATCCGCGTCGTTCCTGAGTTCGACGTGCCGGGACATACCAGTGCGTGGTTTCCCGGTTATCCCGAACTGGCCTCATCGCCAGGGCCTTTCGCGCTCGGGGACGGGAGCACCTCGGTGATGGATCCCTCCAAGGAGAGCACTTATACGTTCCTCGACAGCTTTATCGGCGAGATGGTACAGCTCTTTCCTGACCCCTACTTCCATATCGGCGGAGACGAAGTGAACCCGCGGGTGTGGAACCAGTCGGAAAGCATCCAAGCTTTCGCCAAGGAGCTTGGATTGTCCAATGCGGCCGCCATTCAGGTCCACTTCAACCAGCGCCTTCTGAAGATCGCACAGAAGTACGGCAAAACCATGGTGGGATGGGACGAGATTCTGGTCCCTGGACTTCCAACAGACGCTGTCATCCAGTCGTGGCGCGGCCAGAAATCGCTTTCCGAGGCGGCCTCGAAGGGGTATCGCGGAATCCTCTCCTGGGGTTACTATCTGGATCATCTGACCCCCGCGTCCTTTCACTACGGCGTAGATCCACTAGGCGGTCCCGATGCAGCCAACCTGACGCCGGAGCAGGCGGCGCGGATTATGGGCGGCGAGGCTTGTATGTGGGCGGAGTTGGTCGGCCAGGAAACCGTGGACTCCCGCGTCTGGCCGCGCACGGCGGCGATTGCGGAGAGGCTATGGTCGCCGAAGGACATAACCGACGTAGACGCGATGTACGCGCGCCTGGAGCCAGTGAGCCGGAAGCTGCAGTTCACCGGCGTAATGCATCGCGCGAACTATCAACCCATGCTGGACCGCCTCGCCGGGGACCGGCCCGTTGGGCCGCTGCGGGTTCTGGCGGATGCGGTTGAAGCCCTCGGGCTGGGCACGGGGCGCAGGGGACGGCCCACGGGGACAATGCCGCTAGACCGGTTTGTGGACGCTTGTCAACCCGAAAGTGAACTCGTGCGCCAGATGGAACTTGCCGCCAAGAGGTTTGTGGCCAACCCGGCGGGCGGCAAGGACGAGGCGGCCATGTTGCGCCGGCAATTCGAAACATGGGCCGCTAACGACGCGCTCTTCCAACCGATTGCGGAGAACAACAAACTGCTGGCCGAGGTCATACCCCTGTCGAAAGACCTCTCGGCGCTCGGAGAAGCCGGCCTCAAATTGCTGGACTACCTCGCGCCGTCCGGGACTACGCAGGCCGGATTAGACAAAAACAAGAAAACCTCTCGCAAGAAGCCAAGCAAGAAAGAACTGGCGGCGCAGGCGGCGGCAAAGGCGGCAAAGGCGGAATGGCTTGCCAAAGAGAACGCCCAACTGGACCGGCTCTCACGGCCGGCACGCCGGGCCGCCGGCGAACCGCCACAGACCTTCCCCGGCGATGTCCGGCTGGCCGCGTATCGTCCCATAAAGGTGCTGGCGGACGCGCTGCGTCCGTGACCACCACTTCCGTAAGTCCGCGTCATTAAGCGCCGTTTGCGCTCGAGATGCCGCCGCCATTCCATTTGGGATAAACAGATCCCATGGTTGCCATCCACGTCGTAGTGGTGCTAAGCTGGTTCTGGGCTGACCGGCCCGCAGATCGAGTATTGAACCTACCGGTTCAGGAGGCACTATGCTAAAGAAATTCGTCCTGGCGTTCGCAATCCTTGCGCTTGCAGTGGCGAGCGCGGCGACCTATAAAGTCACACTAGTCCAGCCTTCCGTCGTGAAGGGCAACGAGCTGAAGGCGGGGGATTATCGCCTGGATGTCCAGAATGACAAAGTCACGATCGTCAATGGAAAGCAGTCCGTAGAGGTTCCGGTGAAGATCGAGAACGTGGAGCAGAAGTACGACAGCACCGCGGTCCGTTATTCGGACCAGGGAGGGAAAGCCACGATTTCCGAAATTCGGCTGGGCGGAACCAAGACCAAGCTGGTCTTCACGCCGTAATCATTCGCTTGCTGGTGGATCAAGATGCCGCGGGTCGACCGTCTCAAGCGGTCCACCCGCGGTTTTGCTTCTTGGTGGCGCCACGGAACCAACCGGCGGTGAACCTCGTATCATGAAGGGGATAGGGCCTCGTGATATGGCAAGCCGCAAGAAACATACTTTTTATTGGATTGCGCTGATATCGGTTTTGGCAGTCGCCGGGGTGGCCTTTCTTTCGCTGCGGGCACTCAGCCGGACGCCGGCCAAAATCGATCCCGAAAAACTCGCTCGCGTGGAGCGGATGGACCTGGCGCGCTCGGTCGTGGCCACCGGCAAGATCCAGCCCACCACCCAGGTGGAAGTCAAATCGAAGGCCAGCGGAATCATTCTGAAACTGCCGGTGAACGTGGGGGACGTGGTGCGCCAGGGGCAGGTGATCTGCGAGCTGGACCAGAACGACCTGCTCCCCAAACTCCGGCAGGCACAGGCGGCGGTGGGAATGGCCGACGCCATGCTCAAGAGCGCGCAGGCCGACTATGAACGGAGCAAGGTGGAGGCGCTGGGGCCGGACGTCCCATTCCTGAAAAGAGACATGGAGCGCGCGCGCCAGATGTTTCAGGAGATGCTGGTGCCGCAGACCGCCCGCGACGACGCCGAGAAGAACTACGAGCTGGCCGTGAACCGCCAGCAACAGGCCCAGGTCAACCTGGGAGTGGCGCGCGCCGCCATCACCAAGGCCGAGGCGCAGGTGGAGCAATCCCGCGCCGCCCTGTCGCAGTCCGAGGAGGACCTGCGCAACGCCACCATCGCTTCGCCCATCGACGGCGTGGTGATGTCGCGGGACCGCGAAGTGGGCGACGCCGTCAGCTCCATCCTGACCATGGGCTCGGGAGCCACCCTGATCATGACGCTGGGCGACCTGCGGGAAGTGTACGTCAAGGGCAAGGTGGACGAAAGCGATATCGGAATGGTCTACCTGGGGCAGCCCGCCCGCATCACCGTGGAATCGTACAAGGACCGGAAATTCGAAGGCAAAGTAACCAAGATCTCGCCCATGGGAGTGGAGAAGGACAACGTCACTACTTTCGAAGTGCGCGTTTCCATATCCAACGAATCCCGGAAACTCATGGCCACCATGACGGCCAACGCCGAGATCATGCTCGAGGAGCACAAGCACGTGCTGGCGGTGCCTGAGGGCGCCATCATTTATAAGAAAGACCGTTCGACGGAAGTAGAGGTGGCGGACGCCGCCGCTGAAAGCGGCAAGCGGAGCGTACCTGTGACCACCGGCATCAGCAACGGATCCAAGACCGAGATCCTGAAGGGCCTGACCGAGGGCCAGCAAGTCGTCCTGCAATAGGACCATCCCTGTGACCTACCTGCATGAACTATTCGGCCAGGTCGTCTCCAGCCTGCTGCGCAACAAGCTCCGCAGCTTCCTGACCATGGCGGGGATCGCCTGGGGCGTCGCCTCGATGGTGCTGATTGTGGCCATGGGGGATGGCTTCAAGATAGGCCAGCGCGACCGGCTCAAGCAGCTCGGCGAGAACATCGTCATCGTGTTTCCCGGGCGCACCGAGAAACAGGCCGGCGGCCGGCGCGCGGGAAGGCGCATCCGGCTCAACTACGACGACGTGCGCGACATCCGCACGGAATGTTTCCTGGTGCGCTATGTGGTGGCCGAGTTGCAGAACCAGGTGCGCGCCGTAAGCCCGTTCAACAGCGGCACGTTTTCGGTCTTGGGCGTCGAGCCGCTGTATTCCCAGATCCGCAGCATCCCGGTGGACCGCGGCCGCTTTCTGGTGGATCAGGACAACGACGCGGCGGCGCGGGTGGCGGTGATTGGCGACAACGTCCGCAAGCAATTGTTCGGCGAGCGGCCCGTGGCGCCCGGCGCGAACGTGGCCATCAACGGACTTGCGTTCCGGATTGTGGGTCTCATGCCGCCCAAGACCCAGAACAGCAGTTACAACGGCCTGGACAGCGATAAGATCTACATTCCCTACTCCACCATGGTGCGCGACGCGCCGCTCGCCGACGAGAATTTTCACCCCGGAATTGTGAGCGACCTGATCTACGTCCCGGCTTCGCTCGACGGGTGGAAGCCCGCGCGGGACCAGGTGCTGCACGTGTTGGGGCGCAACCACCGCTTCGACCCGGACGATTCGGGCGCCACCTTCATCTGGGACACCGTGGAAAATGCCCAACTGGTGGATACCATCTTCACCTCGATGACCATTTTTCTGGGGGCGATTGCGGTGGTGACGCTGACGCTGGGAGGCGTCGGGGTCATGAATATCATGCTGGTGACGGTGGCCGAGCGGACTCACGAGATCGGGCTGCGCAAGGCCGTGGGCGCCACTCGCGCCCGCATCCTGGCGGATTTCCTGCTGGAAGGCATTCTGCTGGCGGGTTTGAGCGGCCTCGGGGGCTGGTTCGGCGCGTATGGCCTCGCCGCCGCGGTGAACCGGCTCCCCAAGCAGGAGATGTTCGGCGGACTTCCGGTGAGTGGGACCACCACCGCCATCGCCTTCGCCGCGCTGGGCATCGTGGCGGTAGCTTCGGCGCTTTGGCCCGCGTGGCGCGCGGCCAGCCTGACACCGGTGGAGGCGCTGCGCTATGAGCGTTAGCTCTGTCTTCCGCGAAGCCGGACAAGCGTTGCGGTTTAACCGGCGGCGCAGCATCCTCACCACCACTAGCCTGGCCTGGGGAGTGGCCTGCTTCGTCATCCTGTACTCGTACGGCGAAGGTTTCCATCTGGCTCTGCGCACGGCGTTCCTCCAGGTGGGATCGGACCTCGTGCTGATGTTCGGCGGCCAGACCTCGACGCAGGCGGGGGGCGAGCGCGCCGGCCGCAGGGTCCGGGTGGAACGCTCGGATGTGGACGCGATCCGCGAATCGGTCCCCATGGTGGCGGCGATATCCCCCGAAATGATGATGGGTGGGATGACTGTGGTGCGCGGCTATCGTTCCCAGACCACGATGGTGCGCGCCGTCAGCGTGGCATACGGGCGCGTCCGCAACGAGACCATGGAGACGGGCCGGTGGCTCATGCCCGACGATGAGACCGAGAAGCAGCGCGTGGCGGTGCTGGGCGCCAATGCCGCCAGCAAACTCTTCGGCGAAATCCCGCCGGAAGGCGAAGAGATCACCATCAACGGCCTGCGCTTCACCGTGATCGGAGTTTTGAGGACCAAGACGCAGGTCGCCAATTACAACACCCCGGACAACGAGTGCGCCTTCATCCCCTACGAGACGGCGTCGCTGTACCGCGACTTGAAATATCCCGACGACATCGTGTGGATGCCGGCCAACCCGGTCTTCCGCGAAGAGGCGCTCAGGCAGGTGCGCGAAACGATGGCCCGCCTGCACAACTTTTCTCCCAACGACGAGCGCGCCGTGCGCACCATTGTTTTCAACGAGTACATACGGATGGTGGACACCATGGGGATCGCGCTGCGCGTGCTGCTGGGCTTTATCGGCACGCTGACGCTGGCCATCGGCGGAGTGGGGCTGGCCAACATCATGCTGGTCTCCGTGACTCAGCGGACGCGTGAGATTGGGATGCTGAAATCCATCGGAGCGACGCGCCGCGCCATCCTGGCGCAATTCCTGCTGGAGGCCGTGGCGATTGTGACCGTAGGCGGCGTCATCGGCGTGGCTGCGGGCTGGGCGGTGACGGCCGTGCTGGGAAGCCTGCCGCTGCTCGGGCCGCTGTTCCACCAAACCGACGGGGCGGGTGACATCCACTTGCAGATCTCCACGTTCGCGGTGATCACCTCGACGGCGTTGCTGGAGAGCATTGGTTTGATCGCCGGACTGCTGCCCGCCATCAAAGCCGCGCGCCTGGACCCCATCGAGGCTTTGCGGTACGAGTAGAACTATTCGACCACTGGAACAAGCTTGGACTCGATGATGCGCTGATCCGAGGTCACCAGCCGGAGCCGATGGACGCGAGCCGTAGCGGCAATCGCCCGGTCGGCGGGATCTCGCAAAGCACTCAGTGAGGCGACATCCAGGGCCACTTCATAAGTCAACGGAAGGATGCGAAAAGCCGGATTGGAATTCAAGTTCTGGAAGAATTCATCCAGGGACACCTTGAGCGCCGGTCTTTCTCCGCTTGCGAGAACGGCGATTTCCAGGAGGCTGATAGCGCTGAGGGCCACTGGCTCGCCCCGCCTGGCTGCCGATTCGAGCGCTCGCAGTTGCGGCCGGGAGAGCTTTCTGGTTTCGAACAGCCAGCGAATGAGGATGTGCGTATCCAACAGCAAACGTGGTAGCAAACGGCAACTCCTATTCCTGTCGGGTAACTTCCCAGAGGACGGACGTATCCGTGTTCACAATGTCGCCCACGATTTGGCCCTTGTGCGCCCAACTGTTGCCGGGCGACTTCCGGATGGGCTGCTTTGCCGGGCCGAGCACCGCCACCGGGCGGCCCCGTCTGGTGATGGTGATGGCCTCCCCGGATTGTTCGATCTCGCTGAGGCAGGCCAGGCATTTGGCTTTGAACTCGGACGCACTCAATACGCGCTCCTTCATGATTCCCATGATAGCAGACTATATGGTCATCTGACCAACTGTGCCGGCCTGCTCCGACTGGAGTGGTCCAAGTGGATCGCCGGACCATGAAGCCTTTAACGTTCCTTATGTCATCCGGGTCGTGTCTACCTCGGGGTAGATTTTGGCGGGTGGCGCCGGACGATGCTCGGGCACTGGACACACACAGGTACTCATGCTACAAACGGTCATACGTTGATTAAGTTGTGGTTATCCCTGATCTCCATATTAGCTCCGCTAGGTTTTATTTCGAATATCCCATTGAACGTGCTCGCCCAGTGGATGAACTCGATCCAGCAACTCGGGTATTGCAATTTCAGCTCGGAGGACACCGAGGACCCCGCAAAAAAGCGCGTCAAGATCGATCTTCGCCGCCTTGCCGATCTGGACCCAGTCGAACACGAGAGCCACTTCGGAATCTGTCCTATACCGCTCTACGCCTTCACGGCTGGAGAGGTTGACCTATTGAATGGAGAAGCGAATCTCGATGACGTGCGGGAGGTGCTGCGCCGGCGCCACCTGCTTCAGTACTTCTTCCCTGCTGACGAGGGTCTCATCTCAAAGGTGATCAGCCGATTTTCGTTCAGCGTGGATCTCAAGAACTTGATCGGTCTGAAGTAGCGGGGCGGAGCCCACCTCGGCCCGAGATTTCCGACGTAGAGTCCCGCCCGAGATTCGACGCCGCACAATTTTAGCGCCCATGGCACGGCCCTCGCGCGTCTCAGGCCCCGAATTTTGCCCTCGTGTGCTATCACTAGAACTGGATGGATCGTATCGGGCGATATAAGATCGTGGGGGAATTGGGACGGGGCGCCATGGGGGTGGTGTACCACGCCATCGACCCCAATATCGGCCGCCCGGTGGCCATCAAGACCATCCATTTCGGCGGACTCCGCAACTCCGAGGAACAGAACCGGCTGCGCGAGCGGCTGTTCCGGGAGGCGCGCTCGGCGGGCATCCTGTCCCATCCCGGAATCGTCACCATCTACGACGTGGAGCAGCAGGGCGAGCTGGCCTATATCGCCATGGAATACGTCGATGGGCCGACGCTCGACCAGTTGCTCTCGGAAGCCCAACCCATCTCGCCCGAGAGGATGTTCAGCATCCTGGGACAGACCGCCGTGGCGCTCGACTATGCGCACCAGAAGGGCATCGTCCATCGCGACATCAAGCCGGCCAACATCATGATCGCCAGGGACGGCACGGCCAAGATCACGGATTTCGGCATTGCCAAGATCACCGCGTCGGACCAGCTCACCATGACCGGCAACATCGTCGGCACGCCCCACTACATGTCTCCCGAGCAGGTGCAGGGCCAGCCGGTGGACGGGCGCTCGGACCAGTTCTCGCTGGCGGTGATCGCCTTTGAAATGCTCACTGGTGAGAAGCCCTACGCCGGAGAGCACCTGACCACCGTGGTCTACAAGATCGTGGCGGAAGAACCGGCGGCGCCACACCGTCTGAACCCCACGCTCAGCGTAGCCATCGAGAGCGTGCTGCGCCAGGGCCTGTCGAAGAAACCGGACCTGCGCTACCACACCTGCCAGGAGTTCGCCGGGGCGCTGGAGAAGGCGTGCGCGGCCAGCATGGGCTGGAAGACCATGCCGCGCGGCGGCAGTTTGAACGAACCGACTATGGCCGATTCGGCCAAGCCCGTGGTGACGCTGCCGCCGGCACGGCGCGCCCGCGCCGAAGCCACCACCACTGGCGAACGGGCGCAGCGGCGGAAAGCGGGTTTTCTGCCGTTTCTGCTGGCCATCCTGGTGGCGGCCGGCTTGCTGGCGCTGATCGGCTGGCAGGCTGCGCCGTGGCTTTCCAACCAGACGCAGGCGACCAAACCCCCGGTCCCGCCTCCGGTCGAGGCCGCGCCGCCGGTAACCACTCCGGCTCCGGCTCCGGCCGAACTGAAGCCCAGCCCCATGCCGCCTCCTGCCGCTACCCCGGCGGAGACCGCCAACGCCGCCAACACGCCTGCGCCGGAGCGCCCTCTGGGCCCGGAGGCGAAACCGCCCGCGGAAAACCCCCGCGCCAAGCCCGCGCCGGCCGTCGCCGCCACTCAGCCGGTGTCCATCATCAGCAGTCCCGGAGGAGCCACCGCGACATTGGACGGAAACCCGGAAAAGGCCTGCAAGGCCCCGTGCTCGCTGGCGGCCACGCCCGGCCGCCACACCATCTCCATCACCATGCCCGGTTACCAGATCGAGCACCGCGAAGTGGACGTGGAATCGAGCCCCGTGGAAACGCTCCCGGTAATCTTACGGCCGCTGGGCGGAACCCTGTTGCTGGCCAGCGTGCCGGCGGGCGCGGCGATTTCAGTGAACGGACGCCCGATCCCGCAGGTCACTCCGGCGCAGATCCCGCTCGCGCCGGGAACCTACACCGTCACCATCGAGAAGGATGGCAAGCAGGCCAGCGCCACAGTGGAGATCCGCAACGGGGTGATCAGCCACCAGAGGATTGTTCTTGAGTAGTGAGACCCGCGACGCCCGGGGCGGGCGAGGCACCAGGTAAGGTCAGGGGAGCGGCCCAGTCCCAGTTGCGGCGTTCGATGATGGTGCGCGGCTCGTAAGTCTGTCCCTGGGCCAGCCGCCGCTCTTCGCGCCGCACGGACCATAACAGCACCGGCCCCAGCGCGCGGCTCACCACGCTGCTGAGCAGCCCAAACTCCCGGCTCACGTCTTTGCGCAGCGCGCGAATCCGTTCGCTAACCGCCTCGTTGGTCCGCCGGAGATGTTTCTCCATGGCCCACAGCGCCGCGGCATAGCCGTCTCTGAGAGAGCGCGCCTCCCACTGAAAGCGCGCCCGCACGCGCGGGTCCGGATCGTTCTTATAGCGCAGCCAGCCTTCCAGCGTGGTCCGGCAGATGCGGTAAATGCTGGGCCCGTTGAGTTCGAAATCGCGGCGAAAGGCCCAATCCAGCCAGCGCTTGGAATCCTCGCGCGAAATGGCCGCGTGCTGGAAGTTGAACTTGTCCTGGCCGTGAATGTCGGCCAGGTCGATGCCTGGCAGCATGCGCCCCTGCTCGGTCATCTCGGAAAATAGCGGCGTGCCGGGCACCGGCGTGTAGAGCATGAACTGGTGGAAGTCGGTATCGTGCGCCACCGCGTGCTCCAGTTCGTCCTGGATGTTCTCGGGAGTATGATGCTCCAGGCCCACGATGGTGGACCCCAGCAGCTTGATGCCGTGCTGCTGCAGTTGGGCCGTGAGCTGGCGCGTGTCCGCTCCCTGCAATTTGGCGTACTGGGAGCGGGGCGATTCCAGGCCCATCCAGACCCACGAAACCCCCAGCTCCACCAGCTCCCGCATGGAATACTGGCGGATGGCGTTGGCGGATGAGAAGACGTACAGCGACCAGGGTTTCTGGCCGTCCTTCATGCAGCCGAGCAATTCCATGGCGCGCCGTTTGTGCAGCAGGAAATTCTCGTCCATCATGAAGAACGATTTCACGCTCAGTTTCGATTCCATCTCCGACATCACGCCGAAGAGTTCCTGGCCGCTGTCGTAGAAGTTCAGGAACTTGCCCTTGCCGCCGAAAAAGGCCGAAGTGGTGCAGAAGTTGCAGCCCATGGGGCACCCCACCGACGGAATGATGGTGGCCGCGGTGTTCCCTTTGTTGTGCGGCAGCTTCATCCCCATGGTGCGGCCTCCGAAGCCGGAAATAATGGCCGGGTGGCGGATGGGCGCGGCATCGTCTTCACCCAGGTACCGGCGCATCCACGAGATGCCGTCGCCGCGCACGAAGTGGTCGGCGTCCACCATCATCTCAATGCCGGGAATAGCGGCCACGTGCCCGCCGATGACGATGACGGATTTCGGCGACACGCGCCGCGCCGTCCGGCACATCTCCCGCACCTTCCCCACGTTGATGATGATGGAGGAAATGCCGACGATGTCGTAATCGTGGGCGAGCAATTCCGCTTCGAAGGTCTCGCGCGTCGGAAAATCCAGGACCGTGGTGGGCGCCGAGATGTTTTGCTGGATCATCAAGATGCCCCACGAGCGGTGAAACATGCGGAGGGAGAACGGCCCCTGCTCACGCGTCACCTGGTTGTGATAGAGCTCCATGGGATTGATCTTGCGGCTGCCGAACTCGTCGTCTTGCGCGTACGGACCAAACACGGAACTGAGCAGAATACGGGCGCGGGCGCCCTTTGGATGGGTCTGCATTTTCGAAATCGAGTGCCTAAACTACTATACCACCGCCCGGTATAATCGAAGAATCGTGAATACTTTCTCGCTCGTTGGAAAAACCGCGCTGGTGGCCGGCGCGAGCCGCGGCATCGGCCTCGAGATCGCGCGCCACATGGCGGCCGCGGGCGCCAGCGTGATTCTGGCCGCACGGTCCAAAGACGCCCTGGAGGCGCATGCCGCGGAAATAGGCGGGCGCGCGCTGGTGCTGGACGTCGCCGACCCGCAATCCATCGCGGCCGCCGTCGACAGCATCGAAACGCCCGACATCCTCGTCAATGTGGCCGGCATCAATCTCCGCAAGCGGGCCGAGGAGTTCACCCGGGCGGAGTACGACCGGATCATGGAGACCAACCTGAACGGCATCTTTGGCCTCACGCAAAAGATCGGCGCCAGGATGATCGCCCGCGGAAAGGGCGGAAAGATCATCAACATCGGAAGCCTGCAATCGATTCGGGCCCTGCCGTATCTGGCGGTTTATGCGATTACCAAGGGCGGGCTGGCCCAGTTGAGCGAAGTTCTGGCGGCGGAATGGGGACGCTACAACATCCAGGTGAACTGCATCGCCCCCGGGGTGATCGTCACGGATTTGAACCGCGAAATGTGGCAGTCGGAAAAGTTGCGGAACTGGCTGAAGGGTTGCCAGGCCAACCCCAACCCCGGCACGCCGGCGGACGTCGCGCCGCTGGCCGTGTTTCTGGCGGGACGCGGCGCGGATTACATCACCGGCCAGATCATCGCGGTGGACGGCGGGTACACCACCACCGCGGTATGGCCGTTCGAGCCGTAGCGGGCGGGGCGACAGGCGACAAAAGGCGATCGTCTGTCCCACCTCATTGACTACTCTTTCGAATTCTGTTAAACAGGTTTGAAACAATCTAGAATTGAGTATTCAAGATTTCGATATCGGGTATTCAAAATTCTGATTGGGGCGCAGATGTGTTCAACCGGAAACGGAGTCTAGCAATGACGAAATCTCTTTTGAGGGCTGCCACCCTCCTGTGTTTTTCCGCGGTCCTGTTCGGGCAAACGACGTCTCTGACCGGGACGGTAGCGGACCCGTCGGGAGCCGTAATCCCAGGGGCCACAATCTCGATCGTCAATGTCGAGACGGGCGCGGCGCGCGATGCGGTGGCCGATACCCAGGGCCGCTATACGATGGAGCGTTTGACGCCGGGAACTTACAAACTCACCGCCAAGTCGGCCGGCTTCGCCGACGTGGTGATCGACAAAGTCGAGCTGTTGGTGAACCAGCCGGCGACCGTCGGGATTACCTTCGAAAAGGTCGGCGCCACCAAGACCGTGGTTGAAGTTGCGGCCGCCGCGACCCAGGTGAACACCACCGATGCTTCCCTGGGAAATGCCATCGCCGGCTCGGCCATCGTGGACCTGCCGATGTTTGCCCGCAACGTGGTCGGCCTGCTCCAGTTTCAGCCAGGTGTCACCGCCACCGGCGACGGCGGCGAGCGCGATGGCGCTGTGAACGGAGGCAAGGCGGACCAGTCCAATGTCACCCTGGACGGCGTGGATGTGAACGACCAGAACACGCGCGCTGCTTTTACCAGCGTCCTGCGCGTCACGCCCGATTCGGTGGCGGAATTCCGCACCACCACCAGCAACGGCGCCGCCGATGTCGGCCGCGGCTCCGGCGCCGACGTGGCCCTGGTGACCAAATCGGGTACCAACGAATTCCATGGCTCGGCGTACGAATACCGGCGGGGCACCGAGACGGCTGCCAACAGTTTCTTCAACAACAGCGCAAAAGTGCCCATTGCCCCGCTGCTGATCAACCTCTTCGGCGGCTCGGCCGGCGCGCCCATCAAGAAGAACAAAGCGTTCATTTTCTTCAACTACGAGGGCCGCCGCGACGCCAGCTCGAGCAGCGTCACCCGCACCGTCCCCACCGAGCTGTTGAAGCAGGGCATTGTTCAGTACCACGACAAGAACGGCGTGCTGCACCAACTCCTGCCCGCCGACATCAAAGGTATCATCGATCCTTCGGGGATCGGCATCGACCAGGCCGCGCTCAAGATGTTACAGGGGTTCCCGATCGGCAACAGCACTACGGCAGGCGATGGGGTGAACACCACCGGGTACCTGTTCAATGCGCCCACCCACTCCGATCAGAACACCTACATCGCCCGGTTGGATTACAAGATCGACTCAGCCGGAAAGCACAACCTTTTCGCGCGCGGCAACCTCCAGAACGACAGCCGGGACGGCACCCCGCAGTTTCCCGGGCAGGTGCCCAACTCGGTGACGCTGGCCAACAACAAGGGCCTGGCGGCAGGCTATACCGCGGTGCTGACACCCAATATGGTGGCCACCACCCGTTATGGCTTCACGCGCGCCGGCGGAGAAACCACCGGCATTCTGGCCAGCAACTATGAATGGTTCCGCGGATTCGACACTCCCTACGGGATCAGCACTGGCCTCGCCCGCATCGTCCCGGTGCACACCATTTCCCAGGATCTCTCCTGGAACAAGAGCGCCCACAGCCTCCACTTCGGCGCAGTTGTCCGCCTGATCTCCAACCAATCCAACAGCTACCGGCACTCGTTCAGCAGCGCGTCGTCGAACCCCAGTTGGATCAAGGGCACCGGCAGCGATTTCACGCCTGCATCGCTGAATATTGCCAAGAGCGACAACACCAGCTACCAGTACGCCATGGCTGCCGTGCTCGGCCTCGAGAGCCAGGGGACGGCCGCCTATAACTACAAGACCGATGGCAGCCTGATTCCGGTGGGCGCTCCGGTCTCGCGCGATTTTGTGAACCATGAAGGCGACCTGTACGCGCAGGACACCTGGAAGGCCACCCGTAACCTGACCGTCACGGCGGGCCTGCGCTATTCGCTGGCGCCGGCGGTCTACGAGGCCAACGGGCAGCAGGTGTCCCCCAACATGCCTTTTGCCGACTTCCTGAACAAGCGTGGCGCACTGGCCGACCAGGGCCTCTCGCAACAGGGGGTCGGTCTCATCAGTTTTGTCGCCGGCAACGGCACCGGGGGAAGACCGCTGTACCCCGAGCACAAGAACTGGTCTCCGCGTTTGGGCTTGGCTTACTCGCCCAAGGCGGAGAGCGGGCTGGCGAAGTTCCTCTTCGGCGGCAGCGGAAAGACCTCCATCCGCGCCGGCGCCGGCATGTACTACGACGAGATGGGCCAGCCGCTGGCGCAGACCATCAACGCCAACGCATTTGGGTTGGCCACCACGCTCACCACTCCGCCGAACGTCCTTTCCACCACCCAACTGCCGCGGTTCACCACGTTCTACACAGTGCCGAGCGCCATCGTGCCCGCCCCGGGCCCATCCGGATTAGGAGCGCCTTATCCCACCTCCGGCGCCGGATCGTTCGCCATCACCAGCAGCCTGGACGACAAGTTGAAGGCGCCCTACACCATGAACCTGAACTTCACCATCGGCCGCGATTTCAGCCACGGGTTCTTCGTCCAGGTGTCTTACGTGGGCCGGCTCTCGCGCAACAGCCTGACCGACCGCGACATGGCGGCGTATACCAACCTCAGAGATCCCAAGAGCGGTCAGACCTTCTACCAGGCGATGAACCAGTTGGCGACCGCGATCGACTATCAAGGCGTTTCGATTGCGAACCTGCCTAAGATCCCCTTCTTCGAAGACATGTGGCCTGCCGCCGCGGGTCATGGTTTCACTTCCACCCAGGTCTGGGCCAAGGACTATTATGAGAACAACTCCCAGGGCGATTTCTCGGATGTGGTCAACGATTTCGACAACGCCGCCAATTGCAACGTGGGAAGCACCCTGTTCAGCTCCAGCGGGGGCGTCAACGCGGGCGCCTGCGGGGCGCAAGGCCCCTGGATGATGTTCAACCCGCAGTTCTCCGCGCTGGCCGCCTGGAGTTCCATTGGCAAAGGCGATTACCATGCGATGCAATGGACCATTCGCAAAAGCTTTGGCAGCGGGCTGCGATTCGACCTGAATTACACCTGGTCGAAATCCATCGACCTCGGTTCCGCCCAGGAAAGCGGCGCCGGGACCGGCAACTCCAATTTCGCGGGGGACCAGGATTTCGTGCAGAACGCCTGGAACCCCAGTCAAATGCGGGGTGTGTCGGCCTATGACACCACGCATCAGATCAACGGCTTCATGGTGTATCAGCTCCCCATCGGCCGCGGGAGGAAATTCGGCAGCCAGATGGGCAAGGCGCTCGACGCCGTGGTGGGCGGATGGCAGATCAGCGTCGGGTACCGGCAGACCTCCGGTTTTCCGACCAGCACCATCAACGGCCAGCGCTGGCCGACGGATTGGGAAGACGACGCCTTGGGCACTCCCAACGGGCAAGCGCGTCAACCCATCACCATGAACAAGAATGCGCCGGGGCCCCAGTCGGGCGTGCCCGGCGGACCCAACCTGTGGGACAATCCCGCGGCTGCCTATGCCTCCTACGGCGAGACCATGGCCGGCGAGACCGGAAGCCGCAACACCATCCGCGACCACGGTATTTTCAATATCGATACGGGCGTCAGCAAGACCTTCACCATGCCTTGGTCGGAAAAACAGAAGTTCCAGATTCGCTGGGAAACCTTCAATCTGACCAACACCATCCGATTCGATGGGAATGGGGCCAACGACTCTCTCACTTCGCCGTCGAGCTTCGGTCAGTTGATCAGCCAGTTCGGCTCGCCGCGCCAGATGCAGTTCGCCGGCCGCTTTACCTGGTAACTTTTCGTTGCCGTGGGGCGGGCCATCGTTTTGCGCCGTGGTTCTTGCCGCGGCCGGCCCGTATCCTCCACCGGCTAACGCCGCATTTCTCACAGCGTCACGCCTCCGCCAAGGGATGGAAAATATCAGGATTGCTCGTAGGCCTGCATAAAATCATTGCGGGCAATGCCAGCCTGCGTCAGGATAGTTCTCAAAGTGGAGGCCTTGAGGGTGGGGTGGTTCGGCATCGTGAGGCAGTCGGAACCTCCCATCCGGTTGGGACGCCGCATGGCAATATGCTCAGCCTCGCGCACCACCTCGAACCCGAGGCCGCAAAACGCGGCGATCACTCTTTGCTTTGGGGCATCCGCGGGGAATTTGGCCATCAGGCGGGAAAGGTCGCTTCCGCGACGAACGCTTCCAGCAGCGGCGAATCGTCAGGCAAGGCTTCAGCGCCAAACGTCTCGATGTGAAACCGAATGGCGGATTTGACATCGGCGAGGGCTTCCTCGTAGCTGCTGCCTTCGCCCACTACCACGCCCTTCAGGCCAAGAGGGTAGGCCACATAACCGTCCGCGTGCTTCTCCACAATGATTTTGACTTGTCTCATCATCCCCTGTCCTGAAGTCTACCACGGCTTGCCCCGCTAGAACGTGATCCCCAGCAGGAACTCGCCCTGGTTCTGATTGCTGTGCAGCAAGCCGTTGGGATCGATAAAATGCTGCGCGCCCCAGCGCGTGTAGCGGATCTCCGGCGATAGGTGGACCACCAGCACCTTCACATCCAGGCCGGCGCCCATCACGAAGCCTCTGGTCGCGGTGGTATTCAGTTCCGCCGGGGTGGACGCGGTCGTAGTGGTGAAATTCCTGGTGATGGTCTGGGTCAGGCCGCTCAGCTTGTCCCAGGCGACACCCCCGTCCACATACGGATGCACAATCTTCATGGGAAGCCGGTACTTCGCCAGCAGCGGAAATTCCCAGGCGTTGCCGGCAGCACTACTGCTGGTGACGACGCCGGCCAGGGTGCCGTTTCCGTTGTAGTCGAAACGGCGATAGAGCACGTCGAACTCGATACCCAGGCCGAAGGGCAGATGCAACTCCGCCGTCGGGCCGACGATGTACCGATTGGTGGTGGAGTTGAAGGCGAACTGCTGGCTCCGGGCGGCGTTGAGAAAGTCGTCGAGAGGCACCCCCGCCTTCACCCCGAAGGAAAACGGCTGCCCCAACGCCGCAGCCGCGCCGAACAAGAGCAGGAACAGTGGTCTCATACAATTACACCGGCAGGGTGAACGATTCGCCCAGGTAGACGCGTTTCACCTCGGGGTCGCGCCCCAGGGCCTCGGGGCTGCCCGCGCGAAAGATCCGCCCATTGTTGATGATGTACGCTCGGTCGGTCACCAGCAGGGTCTCGCGGACGTTGTGGTCGGTCACCAGGATGCCGATGCCGGCCCGCTTCAGGTCGAAGATGATGCGCTGCAGCTCCAGCACCTGGATGGGGTCGATGCCGGAGAAAGGCTCGTCCAGCAGCAGAAAACTGGGGCTGATGACCAGCGAGCGCGCGATTTCCACGCGGCGCCGCTCGCCGCCCGAGAGCATGTAGCCATGGCTGCGGCGCACTTTCTCGAGGCCCAGTTGGTCGATGAGCTGTTCCATGGTTTCGCGGCGCTGGCGCGAGCGCATGGGCAGCGTCTCGAGAATGGCCATCAGGTTCTCTTCCACCGTGAGCTTGCGGAAGATGGAAGCCTCCTGTGGCAGGTAGCTGATGCCGCGGCGCGCGCGCTGATACATGGGCAGGCCGGTAATATCCTCCTCATCCACCAGGATGCGGCCGGAATCGGGGCTGATCAGCCCCACAATCATGTAGAACGTCGTGGTCTTGCCAGCCCCGTTGGGGCCCAGCAGTCCCACCACTTCGCCCTGCTGCACGAACACCGAGACGTCGTCCACCACACGACGGCCGCGATAGGTTTTGGAGATCTCCCGAGTCTCGAGTTTGCTCATGCGGATCTATTTCTTGCGGCGAATTCGGCTAGCGACCGGCTGCTGCGGAGACCCACTACCCAGCAGCCTACCATCGTTGGCAAAGTAGGTCAATTCGTCGCCCTGCATGGAACCCTTCAGGCTGTCCACCAGCTTCGGCCTTCCGCCGCGCAGCAGCACTTTCTGAACGTCGGTGTAGTACTCGGCGTGCTCGCCCGTTCCGGTGCGGGTGCGGTCCGGGGCGGTCTCGACAATCTCGACGGCGCCATCGGCGAATGCCTTCTCGAGCCGCGAATCGGCGCCGGGCCAGAGGGCGCCCCGGCCAGGAACGCGCGCAGTTCCCTGGCTTTCACCTGCAGCCCCGGGCGGTTGAGTAGTACCCCGCCGGTATAGACGGCCAGACGGTTCTCTTCGGTATAGACCAGGTGGTCAGCGTGGACCAGGGTCAGGACCGGCGCGGCGGACTTCTTTTCGTCGTCCTTGGACTCCTCCCACAGGTTCGTGACCACCTTGCCGTCGGCCACCAGCCTCCGCTTTTCGCGGTTCACGTCGATGACGCCGGCCTGGATGCGGTTGGCGCCCTGCCGCATGGTGACGTTGCCTTCGTAGTGGATGGCGCGGTTGTGGTTGGAAGAATCCATCTTGCGCGCCTGCGCCTCAATCGGCTGGTCGCCGGAGAGCATCTCGGAATTCTTCTTCTGGTCCTGGTCGGGGAGGCGGCTGGAGTTCACTTGTCCCTCGGCGGTGAAGTCGCCGGTGCGCTGGTCCATGCGGATGTGGTTGGCCGCAGTGGAGCCGGTCTCGTCCCAAACGCGCGCGGAAGTCTCCAGCAGGATCACGTTCTCATCGGAATCCAGCGTGGCCTGGGCGGCCCGCGCATGGCGTCCGCCTTCGTCGTATGCGAAATCGCCGGTCTGCTCCATGGACGACAGGCGGCTCGTCTGGGGATCGAAGCGCGCCAGCAAGTCGCGGCTGGTGGTGACGGAGAGCGTGCGGTTGTGCTTCCGTTCTTCGGCAGTGGGATCGGTCTGTGTCTTGACGCCCGCGGCGCGAAACGAATCGATGCGGTTTTGCGGACCGTAGGCAATGACCATGTCCTTGCCGTTGAGCGTGCGGTGGTGCTCGGTGGGCAGGTTGGGGAGGAACTCCAGCACGCCCGGTGCATGCGTCACCACGGTTTCGATTTCGCGGCCGCCGGGGCGCATCTTCATTTCAATATTCTCGCTGCGCAGGACATCGGTTTCGCCGGGCTGCCGGCCGGGGACAGGCGCCGGCTTGGAAATCACCAGGCCGTTTCCGAGGCAGGTCACGCGGGAAAGGACGCT
Organism: Bryobacterales bacterium; assembly: GCA_963768385.1. Lineage (GTDB taxonomy): Bacteria > Acidobacteriota > Terriglobia > Bryobacterales > Bryobacteraceae > Fen-178. The sequence continues at coordinate 486,350 of CAVYHQ010000003.1, read as the reverse complement.
CTCCTTTTTCTGGGTTTCGAAGTCCATCTCGACACGGTCGGCGGTGACGGTGGTTTCAGAAGCCTCGGAGGTCGAAACCAGCCGCGCGGCGGTCGATCCGGTAATCTTCCGGACTGCGCCATCGTCGTCGAAATCCACCAGCAGGTAATCCGCCGAATACGCCAGCTTGCGGTTGGGGTACTCGTCGGTGCCATGCGCGTGGGTGGTCTCGATCTTGCGGATGATCTTGTGGCCGGCATCGTCGTCCTGCAGATAGACCGTGACATCGTTGCCCTCTACCACCGTGTTCTCGCGCGTCAGTCGGCCCCACGGATTGAGCCAGATTTGGGAAGCGGCTTCGTGGTAGCTGAGGCGCTGGGTCTCAATCTTGATGGGCTTGGCGTCGGGGCCGGGGGGATTCCAATCGACCTCCACGTCGCTGGTCATTTGCAGCTCGTGGGTGTTGGGGTCGTAAGTGGCGCCCGTCGAGCGGCCGTCGCCGTTCTCGAAGATGAAGCTCGAGGGGCGCGTGGTTTCAGCCCGGTACGTCTCGCTGTCGAAGTTGACACCGGAAGATTTGATGGAGACCAGCGTGCGGGTGGGCGGGCCTTCTTTGGGCACTCGGAGCGTGATTTCGACTTCGCCTTCCGAATACAGGTGGTGGTCGGATGAGAAGAACGCGGCCGCGGCGCTCTTCACTACGTCGTAGGAATCGTCATCCTTGGCGGGAATTCGGATGGTGACGTTCTTGAGATCCACGCGGTCGGAGTCCTTGACCTGCCGGAAGTCCTCGGCGTCGATTTCGGCTATCACGCGATTGGTCTTCAGGTCGGTGTCCGTGAAATGCCAATGTTGGGCGGAGGAGTTCAGTTCCGTGGGGAGCGCGGCCGGCCGGAGTGGGGCCTGTTCGCGTAGGACCTTCTTTTGGGCTCGGTACGTCAGGCCGACGCCGCCCAGGATCGCGGCGATGGCCACCAGCACGAGCCAGCGCGTGCCTCGCATGGGGGTACCTCCACTATACCGCGCGTAGTGGTGGGGCAGGCGGTGCTCGCCTGCCCACCCGCGCGCTATACTCCCCCATGGGATGAATTCCGATCGCATCAAGATTTTCGTCACCGGCGGCACCTTCGACAAGGAATATAACGAGATCACCGCGGAACTCTACTTCAACCGGACCCACGTCGCCGACATGCTCCGGCTGGGCCGGTGCCATCTCGAGGTGGACATCGAGACCCTCATGATGATCGACAGCCTGGAGATGACCGATGCGCACCGGCAACTGCTGCTCGACCGATGCGCCGCCACCGACGCCGGCCGGATCGTCATCACCCACGGCACCGACACCATGGACCAGACCGCCGCAGTGCTGGGAAACGGCATTAGCGGCAAGACCATTGTTCTCACCGGCGCCATGATTCCCTACACCTTCGGCAGTTCCGACGGCCTGTTCAACCTGGGCACGGCTGTGGCGTTTGTGCAGACCCTGGAACCGGGGGTGTATGTGGCCATGAACGGCCGGTGTTTCCCCTGGCATTCGGTGCGCAAGAACCGCGAGCGCGGTATCTTTGAAGCCGTTAGCAGACAATCTTAGCCTCCCGTTGTCAAGTACAATAAACGGATTGTGTGCAATCAGTTACAAGAAAATCTTGTCACTCTCCGCCTGAGTGTGCTAATAATAGTCAGTGGACCCTAGCAGTCTCCGACTTGGGTTCCATCGTCAGCTAAATACTCAATTTTCTTCAGTGGAGGTGGGTTTTATGAAGATTCGTCCGCTTTATGACCGGATCGTGGTCAAACGGATTGAGCAGCAAGAGCAGATGCAAGGCGGCCTGTATATTCCCGACACGGCCAAAGAGAAGCCCCAGGAGGGCGAGGTCGTGGCGGTGGGGAAGGGCAAGCGCCTGGAAGACGGCAAAGTGGTTCCTCTGGACGTCCAAGTGGGCGACCGGATCTTGTTTGGCAAGTACTCCGGCAGCGACATCAAGCTGGATGGCAATGAGTACCTGATCATGCGCGAGGACGAGGTCCTCGGCATTCTCGAAGCCGCGCCCCAAGTGGCGCAAAAGGCTTCCTAAGGAGTGGAGAAACGATGGCGAAACAAATTGTATATTCCGAAGCATCCCGTCAGGCGATTTTGCGCGGCGTCAACCAGCTCGCGGACGCGGTGAAGGTGACCCTCGGCCCCAAGGGCCGCAACGTGGTTCTCGAGAAGAAGTTCGGCGGTCCCACCATCACCAAGGACGGTGTTACGGTGGCCAAGGAAATCGAGCTCAAGGACCCGCTCGAGAACATGGGCGCGCAGATGGTGCGCGAGGTCGCTTCCAAGACCAGCGATGTGGCCGGCGACGGCACCACCACCGCCACCATTCTGGCGCAGGTGATCTTCCGTGAAGGCGTGAAGGCGGTTGCGGCCGGCGCCAACCCGATGGCCCTGAAGCGCGGCATCGAACAGGCCGTCGACGTGGCCGTGGAAGAAGTCAAGAAGATGTCCCAGAAGGTCTCCGACAACGAGAAGATCGCCCAGGTCGGAACCATTTCGGCGAATAGCGACAAGACCATCGGCAACATCATCGCCGAGGCCATGACCAAGGTCGGCAAGGATGGCGTGATCACCGTGGAAGAGTCCAAGACCATGACCACCGAGCTGCAAACCGTCGATGGCATGCAGTTCGACCGCGGCTATCTCTCCCCTTACTTCGTGACCGACGCGGAGCGGATGGAAGTAGTGCTGGAAGAGCCGTACATCCTGATCCACGAGAAGAAGATCAGCAACATGAAAGACCTGCTGCCGCTGCTCGAGCAGATTGCCCGCGCCGGCAAGCCGCTGCTGATCATCGCCGAGGAAGTCGAGGGCGAAGCCCTGGCCACGCTGGTGGTCAACAAGCTGCGTGGCACGCTGAACGCCTGCGCGGTGAAGGCTCCGGGCTTTGGCGACCGGCGCAAAGCCATGCTGGAGGATATTGGGATCCTCACCGGCGGCAAGTCCATCATGGAAGAGACCGGCATCAAGCTGGAAGGCGTGCGGCTGGATGACCTGGGCAAGGCCAAGCGCGTCACGGTGGATAAGGACAACACCACCATCATCGACGGCGCCGGCTCCCAGAAGGCTATCGAGGGCCGCATCAAGCAGCTCCGCAGCCAGATTGACGAGACCACCTCCGACTACGACCGCGAGAAGCTGCAAGAACGGCTGGCGAAGCTGGCCGGCGGCGTGGCGGTGATCAAAGTGGGCGCGGCCACCGAGACCGAAATGAAGGAAAAGAAAGCCCGCGTGGAAGACGCTCTGCACGCCACCCGCGCCGCAGTCGAGGAAGGCATCGTTCCGGGCGGCGGCGTGGCCCTGCTGCGCGCGTGCAAGGCCCTAACGGCTCTGAAGATGGACGGCGACGAGCAGATCGGCGTGAACATCGTGAAGCGCGCCTGCGAAGAGCCGCTGCGCCAGATCGTGGCCAACTCCGGCACCGAAGGCGCAATCGTGATCGAGAAGGTGCGGGAGCACAGCAACCCGAACTTTGGCTTCAACGCCCAGACGGACACCTATGAAGACCTGGTGCTGTCGGGTGTGATCGACCCCACCAAGGTGACCCGCACGGCGCTCCAGAACGCCTCCTCCATCGCCTCCCTGATGCTCACCACGGAAGCCATGGTGGCGGAAATCCCGGAAAAGAAGTCGCCCCCCATGCCTGGCGGCCACGGGCCGGACATGGATTACTAAGAATCCGGCGCCAGAGAAGTTTTTGCAACCGTTCCCGGGCCTCGCGGCCTGGGAACGGTTTTTTATCTGGTGCGATTTTCGACCTTCTTAAACCCCGCGGGTACCGCGAACGTCGAATCGTCCAGGGGACCCGCCGAGAAGCCGCTCATTTCGGTGGTCGCCTCCATCAGCGAGCCGGGATTGCTGTTGCCCTGCTGCTGGGACTGCTGCTGCGCGGACGATTGGTCGTCCTGCTGCTTCTTCCGGCCAAGCCCCAACCTCCCGCCTAACGCGCCTCCCAGCGCTCCGCCTAGCGATGACCGCTGGGCCTGCTGCGGTTGCTGCTGTGGCTGCTGTGGCTGCTGGCCGCCACTGGCCGGTTGGGCCGCGGTGCCTCCGGAGCCCGGCTGGCCCTCCCCGCCCATGCTGATGGTTTGCACCACCGGGATGCCATCCAGCTTGCCGATTTCTTTGTAAAGCTCGCCCATGTTCCTGGATGCCTGCGGCGACGACATGAACATCCCGCCGCCCGGGTTGAACGCCAGCTTCTCGCCCATGCGGGTGTAGAAGGCGCGCACTTCCTCGTAACCGGCAATGGAGGGCGCCAGCCACATGTCGCTGGTGATCACCATGGTTCCCTGCTGCCCGCTCTTCTGGTCGGTAACCTGCATTTCCATTCGCAGCACCATCTCCTTCGCCGGATAGCCGGCGATCTGCTTGGTGTTGCCGGTATCTTTGGTGGTTACCTTGAATTCGATTTGGCCGCCCTGATCCTGCGATTGGTGCATCTTCTGCGACAACTGGTCCATCATCTGCCGGAATTCATCGAACGTCATCACGGTATAGGTCTTTTTCTGGAGATCGATGGTGGTGACCGTCTGGGCCGCCAGGTCGATTACCGTCGCCTGCTGTTGCGAACGATGCACCATCTTGTCGCCCTTCACGGACACCGTGCTCTGGTTTGGCTCTCGCGCCTGCTTGGAAAAGACACCCACGACTTTCATCAGGCTCATCATCGCCCCACCCGTGATGGTGGTGGTCTCCTGGTACGTGAAATCGGCGGGCAACTGGAGCGCCGCCGCCGCCATGATCCCAGCTATGGTTACGACTCTTCTCAACATGACTCCTCCTCCTCCGGACTTCCCATTTTAGACTCCCCCGTGCCGTTCCGTATACCTCCAGCCGTTCGCAATCCGCTCGCAGAGCTGCGAGTGAGGTAAGACGCCGCAAAGCGGGGACTGCCACCAATTCCGCCTTTTGGAATTGGATGGCTGTACCCGGTTTGCCCGATCACCGGGCCCCGCGCTTGCCCCTGCGCGCGGCAAATGCCAGTCCGCTCCAGGTCTCATCCACGGCGCACACTTTGTAATCCACCAGGCCGGCCGCCAGGCCCATTTCCCGGACCTTCGGCTGGCCCAGATCGCCCGCGAGAGGCGACGTCTTCTTGGGCCAGATCAGCCATAACGTGCCGCCGGCTTGCATCTCGCGCGCCAGGGCCGGCAGTTCGCGGCCGAGCGCGGCGGCGGACTTCACGAAGGCCAGGATCACATCGGCGTTGCCCGTGCGCCTCTCGACGCGGGCGCCCTCAGGCAGGGGGGCGAGCTTGGCCTCAAAACCTTTGGGGGCGTGAATCAGCGCTACCACCGAGCCTTCCCGTATGCGCAGTTTCTTGGGAAGCGGAGCGCCGGAGTAGCTGGCGAACGTGCCGGGGACCACGGGTGGGGCGCCTTCGGCGCCCGCAGGATGTCGCAACGCGCGCCGCAGCGCTGCGCCGATTCGCGGCCAGGTGGTGAACACCGCGTCGGGCAGCAGCCCTCGGACACGGGCGGTCTTCTCGGGGTCTGCCTGGATGAACACCAGCGGAACCATGCGGGTGGCCTTCTGCCCGCGGAGGGCGATGCCCACCGCCTGGCCGTGAGATGGCAGCCGCGCCAGGTCGATCACCACGGCCTCCGGCGGGTTCTCGCGCAGGGCGCGGAAACCGGCGCCGTCTCTCTGATCGGTGAAGCAGGAGGCCTCGAAACCTTCGCCGCGCAGGCGTTCCGCCCGCACGGCGGCTTCCGCGGGGTTCCAGTGGACCACCAGGATGCGCGCCACTGCTATGCGCCCCCGCGGACCGCGCCGCTGGCCGGCATCAGGCGGGCGCGGATCTGGTTCATGACCTCGGAAGCCAGAAACGGCTTCCGCAACACCGGGAAAGCGTGCTCCTCACAGAGACCTTCTTCCTCCGGCGGCAAGATGGTTCCGGTCATGACGATGATCTGCATCTGCGGCGCGCTCTGCACGAACTCCACGCCCAGCTCGACCCCGTTGCCGTCGGGCAGCATGTAATCGAGCAGGGCGGCATTGGGCTTGTGCTCCAGCATCAGGCGTTTGGCTTCCGTGGCCGATTCGGCGGTGAGCAGGGTCCAGCCGGCATCGGCCATCAGGCGCTCGAGAAAGCGCAGCAGGTCGCGGTTGTCGTCCACCAGCAGCACGGTGGGGTGCACGGGGGCGGCGGTGACGCAGGATTCCAGCGCCCGCAGGTGCAGCTTGTCCTCGTCCCCGGCAACCTCCACCCGCACTCTGACGCCGGGGTTGACCTGGCCGGTGGCCACCAGCGTGGCCAGCGGCTGCGTCAGGTAGCGGTGGATGGTGCGGTTCAACTCCCGAGCCCCGTACTCCGGGCTGGTGCCCTTCTGCAGCAGAAACTGGCGCGCCTCGAACGGCACCTCCAGCGTGAAAGAGCGGTTGCCGAGCCTCGTGTTGACGTGGTTTTGCAGGTCGGCGATGTGGTGGTCGAGGATGGCCGAGAGCGATTCCGCGGTCAGCGGCTGGTAAGTGATGATGCAATCGATGCGGTTGACAAACTCCGGCGAGAAGCGCTTGCGCACGGACACCAGGGCGATGTTCTGGAGCTTGCCGGTGAGATCCTTGCGCTCCGCGGCCTTGACGGACTGGAAGCCGAACTCGGGGTTGATTTCGTGCAACATCTCCCGCGCGCCCAGGTTGCTGGTGAGGAACACCAGGCTCTTTTCAAAGTTGACCGTGGTGTTGTCGCCCAGCCGCAGAACGCCCTTGTCCAGCACGCCCATCAGCAGACGCGTCATGGACGGCGCGGCCTTTTCAATTTCGTCGAACAGCACCAGCGAGAGACTGCATTTCTCGCTGGTGACGGCATTCAGCTTCTGCTGCGTGAGCATGGGCTGGGTTTCGCGGTGGCCCAGGTAGCCGGGCGGCGCGCCGATGAGCTTGGCGACCTCATGTTCCATCTGGAACTCGCCGCAATCCACTTTGAGCACGTTCTTTTCGCTTCCGTGCAGCACCTCGGCCAGGGCTTCCACGGTCTTGGTCTTGCCCGTGCCGGTGGGGCCTAACAACAGGAACACCCCCACGGGACGGCCTTCCGGCGCCAGGCCCGCCTGGAACATCTGAATGTAAGGCACGATCACGCGCGTAGCCGCCGGCTGCCCTACCACCTTCTGCGACAAAACCGCGGTAAGATCCTGGATGGGATCCAGGGACGGCTTCCGCGGGCGGCCCTGCGAAACTCTTGGCTTTTCCACCCCACCCTCCGCTTCGATTATAGCGGGGACGTGGTCCTTGACCCGGCTGCGGAGCCGCTTTTCGGGGTGGTTCGGTTCTCTCATAAGAGTGCTTTATTCCGACTGATTACAACACTTTAGCTGCAACCACGAGGCGCTGCAAATATTCCCCATACTACTTGTGACCGGCGGAAAGGCGGCCGTGAAATCTCGCGCCACTGCCGCGAAAACCGGGTCGCCGCAAGGGAGGACCGGACGGACTATCTGTGGCGGAAGGTGATTCTGCCCTTGGTCAGATCGTAGGGAGACAACTCCAAGGTGACTTTGTCGCCCGCCAGGACGCGGATGCGATTCCGGCGCAGGCGGCCGGCCAGGTGAGCCAACACTTTGCGGTCGTGTTCGAGTTGTACGCTGAACATCCCGCTGGGAAACTTTTCCAGGACCGTTCCAGTTACCTCGATGCTGTCCTCTTTGCTCATAAACCTCCAGATTGGGGCCGCCGGGCCGGCATCCACGGAGGCGCCGGCCCGCGTAACTCATCAGGCCGCCGTGACGTTGGTCGCTTGCAGACCCTTGGGCCCTTTCGTCACCTCGAATTCCACCTTTGAGCCTTCATCCAGGGTACGGTACCCTTCCGTCTGAATCGCCGAGAAGTGCACGAAGACGTCCTCTCCGTTCTCCCGTTGGATAAAGCCGTAGCCCTTGGCTGCGTTAAACCACTTCACTGTACCTTTTTCTTTCATCTGCCTATATTCCTTCTTTGCTGAAATGCACCCGACCCCCGATCCGGCCCGATACAAGAAAAGGGGGCGCGGATGGATACACGCGGCCCCCTCTCGGATTTGTCACGAAGCGAAAACAAAAGTCAAATGCCATACTATTATACAACAGGAAAACGCCACGTCCGAAATGTACGCCGTGACCGCCTTCGAGTTTTACCGGTTTCGCTTTCATTTTCGCGCCCGGGACCCGATGCGCTTCCCCGCAGGCAAGAGCGCCAACGTGGTGCGGGGCGCTTTGGGAGCGGTTCTGCGCGACACCGCCTCCCCGGCCGCCTATGCGCGTCTGTTCGAGCCGGGAGCCGCGTTGGGCAGCGCCCCCAGCGGCCTGGCGGACTGGCCCCGGCCTTTCGTGCTGCGCGCCGCCCACCTGGATGGCCTCACCATCGCCGCAGGGGGCGGGTTCTTCGTGGACGTGCATGTGTTCGACCTGCGCCAGCCGGCGCTGGCGCACTTCCGGGCGGCGTTTGCGCGGCTGGGCGAAAATGGCATCGGCCCGGGCCGCGGCCGCGCGGCACTGGACGGCGTCGAGCAGCTCGACCTGGCCGATGGCGCGGAGACCGTAACGGACAAACCGAGTGCTCCCTCCGTAATCGGCCTGGATGGGGACCCCGCGCCCGTGGAACGGGTATGCCTTCGATTCCTCACCCCCACCGAACTGAAAGCCGCCGGCCGCATGGCGGAGCGGCCGGAGTTCGCGATTCTCTTTGGCCGGCTGCGCGACCGCATCAGCACCCTGCGCGCTCTCTACGGCGCAGGACCGCTGGATGTCGATTTCCGCGCCCTGGGCGAGCGCGCCGCGGCCGTCCGTCTGCATCGCGCGGATCTGAAATGGGAGCGGGTCGAGCGGAAATCCGGCCGCACCGGCCAGGTGCATTCGCTCGGTGGCTTCACGGGCGAGGCGGAATATGCAGGCGAGCTGGCCGAATTCCTGCCCTGGCTGCGCGCCGCCCGCTGGGTGGGCGTGGGGCGGCAGACGGTTTGGGGTAAAGGCGAAGTGCGGGTGGTCTCAGCATGAGATGTTTCGCTCTGATTGGCGCGCTCGGAGCGGCCGCGGCCCGCTGGGCTCAACCGGCCTTGCGGGGGTGCGCTGAGCTGGAATTCGGGGGCTGACATATGAGACATCGATTTCCGATTGTGCTTGGCGTTCTGCTCGGTATGAGCCAGAGCCTGCTAGGGGGTGGTGAACCCCGGCAATTGCAGCTCAAATGGAGCGAGCTCGGCCCGCGGATCGGAGACCGAAAGGTCGCTTTGGTGCTGCCGGGCGGCACGTACGTCGAAGGGAAGGTTCAGAGAGTCGTACCGGAGGGCATATGGCTGCGGGTATCCAAGACTTCGGACCGCCAGGCGCAGCCCAAAGGCAGCCACTTGATTCCGCGGCCATCCGTCTCCATGTTGCAGGTGACGGATTACCGCAAGATCGCCAGACTGCTCGTCACTGCCGGTGCAGTCGCCGCCGCCGCCGGGATCGTGGCGGCCAACTACCCCGATGTCTCCGAAGGGGTGGGGATCGTGGTGGTCCCGGTAATCGCGGCCGCGGGAATCATCGGCTTGGCCGTGGGCGGCTACTACGCCGGCAAGAGGCTGGACAAGAGGGTCATTGAAATTCGCATCGTTGCGGAGGACGGAAAATAATGCGCGAACCTATTCGTGCCTAAGCGTCGCCACCGGGTCCACGCGCGCGGCGGGCGGGAAGGTGGCTGGCCAGCCAACCGTCAGGTAAACGTTGGCAGCACTCTGGAATCCGCTGATGCTCGCTAATACCGGTTGGTCTCCCGTTGTCATATTTGATGGCACCTTCACGTTTACCTGGACCAGCCCGGCCAAGGTCACTCCTGCATATTGCACTTCCGCATCTACTCCGCCGATGGTTACCGTGACCGGCAAGGCCAGTGAAGCCGGTCGCGATACCACGGTCGCCGAAGGTGTCGCAGGGCTTGTCGCTCCGAAGCCCGTGCCGTACAGCGAGATGACTTCGCCGGGCGCTGCCGGACGTCCTTGTAAAGCAGGCTTGGCGACCAGGCTGCCGTCCGCGCGTAAAGCCGCGGCGTAGGCGGTTCCCGCGGCCCCGAAGGTAAAGAAGGCTGGAGCAGCCTTCTGCTTTGTTGCGGTGCCCGAGTAGCTTTGTCCCTGCGGAGTAGTTACCTGCACTGTGACCGTCCCCATGGTGTCGTCATCGGGGCGCCAGGACGTTAATCTGGCCGGGACTGATATACCCTACGTATGCCGGCTGGCCGTTTATCGTCACGGAAACGCCGTCGAGCGAGGTCGGCAGGAGGCTCCCTTTGAAATCCGGAGGCGCCCGGAGTCAAAACACCGAGACGCGGCGCCTTTGGAAGTGCCCATCGCATACCATTCATTATCCCGTCACCCAGCCAGCTTGCGGAGCTGCTTCTGAGCCAGGCGGCTCCACCTGGCGGTGGAACGGCGGAGATAGCGCGGTGCCGTGCGTGCGGCCTCCACGGCGCGCGCGTACATCGCACGGGCCGCGTTGTCGTCGCCCAACCCCTCGAGCGCCTGGCCGCAGTAGAACAGGCCTTCGGGATCGTAGGGCCACCGCTCGACGTAGCGCGCCAGTTCATTGCGGGCGTCCTGGTACTGGTGGACAGAGAGATAGATGCCGCCCAACTCGCGGAGCACCTCGCTCTGGCTGTGGTACTCGTCGTGGTTGACCACCGTCTGAAAATGCGCCAGGGCGTCTTTGAGCCGCCCCTGCTGGCGGGCGATGCGGCCCAACTGAAAATGGGCGTCGGTCTGGGTGTGGTCGATGGCGATAGCGCGGCGGAATCGCTTAATCGCTTCGCCGTATTGCCGGCGCTGCTGGTAAATGAGTCCGAGCTGATACTGCGCTTCGCCATCGTGCGGATTCACGGCGGCCGCTTCGAGCATGCGGTGAAAGTTCTGGCGGCTGCGCAGCCCCGCACCCAGGTTGCCGAGTTCGCCGCCCAGATAGTACCAGGCAAAGAACAAGAAGAAGGGCGAGGCGAGCCACCCCAGCAAAAACCGCAGCGGCGCCCAAACGAAAGCCGCCGCCACCAGCGGGATCCACGAGAGCGAGACCACCCCGGCCGCGGTCCAGTTGCCGGTTCCGAAGATGGTCCGCACGGCGAAGAACATCAGCACCGCGAAATACAGGAGCGCCAACCCGCCGAGGCACAGAAGCGCCGCCGGAGGAACCACCCACGCCGCCACCGCCAGCGGGATTTCGACCGCGGCCAGCGCCATGGCGGCCGAAGTCAGCAGCCCAGAGTAGTCGCGCTGGAAGACCGCGCCCACGCCGCCCATCCGGCCCAGGAGGCTAACCAGCAGCAGCGCGCCGGGAACGTAAACGGCGGCCAGCACCAGCAGCGGAGCGTAGAAACTGAAGGGCAGCCAGGGAGCGTTGATTTTGAGCCACAGCGACGCTGCCAGCACCGCCGCGCTAGCGAACAGCAGGCTGCCGCGGTCGAGGATTGCGCCCATGGCCGAGGCGGGTTGGTAGAGCAGGCGCAGCAGTAATCTCAAGTTGTCGGCCATGGCAAATGGCAAGTATATCAACCGGGCGCGGCTTTTCCGCCCCCTGGCCGCCAAAGTCCCCAACTGAGACTCCTCGGCCCCATCTTCCTCCGCTTCCTCTGCGTCCTTCTTACCCTTGTGTTACTCGGCGTCTCTGCGTCTCTGCGGTGAGATCTCTTTGCCTGTCCATCCGCCCCGCCCACCGCAAGTACCGCAGCATCTCCCATCGCTCGCGCCACATCAATCCCCAAAACTGCGCGAACGTGATCTCCGCCGCGTCGAGGCCCCAGTAGGTCTCCATGCGCCAGCGCAGATAAGGGCTGCGCCACGGCTGCAGGCGGTACCCGCGAGTCAGGCGCCAGAGAATGCGGAGCATTATCGGACCGCGGCGCTCTTGGCGGGCCGGACGCCTTGATCGGGGGTGGCGTAGTATCCGCTGCGCGCGCGCACGGTGGGATTGCCCGCCGCCTTGACGGTGACTTTGATTTGCCGGTAGGAGCCGTCCATGGTCTGGTCCAGGGGCGTGTACGCGATGGTGTACTGGTTGCGGATATCGTGCGCCACCTGGGTGGCAATGCGCTCGACTTCCGAAACGTCGCGGGGGAAAAACGTCTCGCCGCCGGTCGCCTCGGCCAGTGCTTCGAGCGCCTTCTGGGCGCGTTTGGCTTCCCTGCGCTCCTCATCGCTGAGCAGGCCCACCGAATAGATCAGCACCTCGCTCTGCTGCGCGGCCTTCACCAGATCTTCCAGGCTGACGACGCTGGAGTTGTCGTTGCCGTCGGTGACCACCACCAGGACTTTCTTGTCCTTGTGCGCCTTTTCCTTCACGTGGTCGATGGACATGCGGATGGCATCCCGCATGGCGGTGCCGCCGCGCGAATCGATGCGCGTGAGCGCATCTTCCATCTCCTGGATGTCGCTGGTGAAGTCCTTGCCGTGCGGATTGTCGAGGAAGGCTTCGTCGTTGAAATTGACGATGAAGACTTCATCTTCGGGGTTGGAGGCTTTGACCAGCGCCAGGGCGGCCGCCTCCACCTTGGCCCGCTTGTCGCGCATGCTGCCGCTGTTATCGATAATCAGTCCCATGGAGACCGGGACGTCCTCGCGCTTGAATTGCTTGATCTGTTGCTGCACGCCGTTTTCCAGCACGGTGAAGGCCTCTTTCGGCAGGGTCGTGACCAGATGGCCATTCTTATCCACGACGGTGGTGGGGAGAACCACCAGTCGCGTATCCGCCCGGAATACCGTGCCGGTGTCGTCCTGCGAGGCAGCCTTGGGGGCGGGTTTCCCCTGCTGGCCCACAAGGGCCGAAGCGGCTGAAACGGCGATGGCGAAGATCGTAGGAAGACGATTATTGAGATGGAGCATAATAGCCCAGTCTCCAGAAAGCCCGGAGAGGAGGGAGTCCGCGAGGCTGCACCAGTTTCACCTGGACGCGCCGGTACTTCCCGTCGTGTTCCTGGTTCTGCGGCGCATAGCCCAGAATGTACTGGTTGCGAAGCTCGACCCCGATCTTGGAGGCGATGTCCGGCAATTCGTTCAAGTTTTCGACTGCGTACTGCCGCCCGCCGGTCTGCTCGGCGATATCCGTCAGCAGGCCGGGCCCGGCGAGTTCCTCCGCCGTCCGCGCGCGCGCCCCGATCGGTTCATAGATTCCGATGGCATAGATTTGGCTGTCCGCTTCTTTCACCAGGCTCTTGATTTCTCCTTCGGTGTAGCGGCTGTTGTTGTCGCCGCCGTCGGAGATCACCAGCAGCGCCTTGCGGGGGTTCTGGGCCTTCTTCATCTCGTGCAGCGCCAGGTAGATGGCGTCCAGCAGGGCGGTCCGGCCTTTGGACTGCGTGAAGGTGAGCCGGTTCTGAATCTCCTCGAGGCTGGTGGTGAACGGCTGAACCAACTCGGCCGAGTCGTGGAACTCCACCAGGAAGAACTCATCCTCGGGATTGGCGGTCTTGAAGAACTGCGACACGGCCTGGCGGGATTTGACCAGTTTGCTTCCCATGCTGCCGCTGCAATCGAATACCACACCCACGGAAAGCGGCGCGTCCTCGCTCGAGAACTGGCTCAGATCCTGCTCCTTGCGGTCCTCGAAAACCTTGAAATTCTCCTTTTCCAGCCCGGTGACGAAGCGGTTCATGGGGTCGGTGACCGTCACCGGAATCAGGACCAGGGTGCTGTCCACGCGGATGTTGGCTTTGGGGACAACCTCGGCGCGCACCGGGGGTTTCGGACGCGGCTCAATGGCAACCTGGGCCCACAGCACCGGCGCCAAACAAACCCAAATTGAACTGAATGCCAACAGCTTGCGGTAGGACGGCAGCATCGGCGGCTGGCCAGCCTTTCTTGCTTGATTCTAGCATACGGGTTTTGTGGTATGATCGCCTGTGCCGCGTAAAATATTGGGCGTTATCCCGGCGCGTTTCGCATCCTCTCGTTTTCCCGGCAAGGTTCTGGCCCAAATCTCCTCCCAAAGCATGCTCCAGCGCGTCTACGAGCGCGCCTCCCTGGCGCGGTACCTGACGGCTACGATTATCGCCACCGACGACCAGCGGATCTGCGAGGCGGCCCGAGGTTTCGGGGCGCGCGTGGTCATGACCCGCGCGGACCACGTTTCGGGCACCGACCGCGTGGCCGAAGCGGCCTCGGCCGAGAACGCCGAGCTGGTGGTCAACATCCAGGGAGATGAGCCGCTCATCGATCCCGCGGCCATCGACGCCGCGATTCTCCCGCTGGCGCACGATCCCGAGATCGTCATGGGCACGCTCAAGAAGGCCATCGAGGACCCGCGCGAGATTACCGACCCCAACGTGGTGAAGGTCGTGACGGACCGGAATGGCGACGCGATTTACTTTTCGCGGTGCCCGATTCCGTACCAGCGGGACCAGGCGGGTTCGGGAACTCATTTCAAGCATATTGGCCTTTATGTTTACCGGCGGGATTTTCTGCTCGGATATCCGGCGCTGCCGGTGGGGCCGCTGGAACAGGCGGAACGGCTGGAGCAGTTGCGCGCGCTGGAGAACGGCTATCGCATCCGGGTGGTGGAAACCGAGTACGAATCGCTGGGAGTGGATACGCCCGAGGACCTCGAGAGAGTTTGCAGGTTGTTCGAAGCCTCGATGACGCAGGGGGTGAGACGGTATGGCTAAGTATATTTTCGTGACGGGCGGCGTGGTCTCCTCGCTGGGGAAAGGCATCGCCGCCGCTTCCATCGGGTGCCTGCTGGAGAGCCGCGGGCTGAAGGTCGCATGCCAGAAATGCGATCCCTACCTGAACGTGGACCCAGGCACCATGAGCCCCTTCCAGCACGGCGAAGTGTTCGTCACCGACGACGGGGCGGAAACCGACCTGGACCTCGGACACTACGAGCGGTTCACCCACTCCAAGCTGGCGCAAGCCAATAACCTGACCTCGGGCCGCATCTACGAGCAGATCATCGCCCGCGAGCGCCGGGGCGATTATCTGGGCAAGACCGTGCAGGTGATTCCGCACGTCACCAACGAGATCAAGGCCGCCATGAAAAAGGTGGCGCAGGACGTGGATGTGGTGATTGTCGAGATCGGCGGCACGGTGGGCGACATTGAATCGCTGCCGTTCCTCGAAGCCATCCGCCAGATGCGCCATGAGCAGGGCCGCGACAACACCCTCTTTGTCCACGTCACGCTGGTGCCGTTTATCGCCGCGGCCCAGGAGCTGAAAACCAAGCCCACGCAGCACAGCGTGAAGGAGCTGCGCGCCATCGGCATCCAGCCCGATATTCTGCTGTGCCGTTCGGAGCGTTTCATCCCGCAGGAGATGAAGGAAAAGATCGCGCTGTTCTGCGACGTGGACGTGAAGGCCGTGATTACGGCGCGCGACGTCCAGTCGGTGTACGAAGTGCCGGTCATGTTCGCCGGCGAAGGCGTGGACGAGATGGTGCTTCGGCTGCTGCGGATCGACGCCGGGCCGCGCGAGCTCAGCCGCTGGACCGCCATGCTCGAGCGCATGCGGAACCCGCGCGACGAGGTGACTATCGGGCTGGTGGGCAAGTACACCGACTACGAGGACTCCTACAAGAGCCTGAAGGAGGCGCTGCTGCACGGCGGGCTGGCGCACGAGCTGAAGGTCGATATTCACTGGATCGATGCCGAAGGCGTGGTGGGCGAAGGCTGGGAAAGGCAGCTCGAAGGCTACGACGGCATCCTGGTGCCGGGGGGCTTCGGCAAGCGCGGCATCGACGGCATGATAAACGCCATCCGCTACGCGCGCGAGCGCAAGGTGCCCTATTTCGGCATCTGCCTGGGCATGCAGACCCTGGTGATTGAATACGCCCGCAACGTGTGCGGCCTCGAGGGCGCCGATTCCACCGAATTCAACCCCGGAACGCCGCACCGCGTGATCTTCAAACTGCGGGAATTGAAAGGCGTGGACGAACTCGGCGGGACCATGCGGCTGGGCGGCTGGCCCTGCCGGCTGGTCGAGGACAGTTTCGCCTACCGCGCCTATGGCGTGCGCGAGATCAACGAGCGCCACCGGCACCGCTACGAGTTCAACCGCGAATACGAAGACCGGCTGAAGGCCGCGGGGCTGCGAATCACCGGCGAGACGCCGGACCAGACCTATGTCGAGATCTGCGAGATCGCCGATCATCCGTGGTATCTCGGCTGCCAGTTCCATCCCGAGTTCAAGTCCAAGCCCATGGAGCCGCATCCCCTGTTCAAGGCGTTTATCGGCGCCGCCTATGCGCACCGGCGCCGCCGGTTGGCGCAAGCCGGGGAGGAGTCGCGGAACGAAGCGGTTTACTCCCATGGCGTTTGAGTACGGCGCGTTCGGCCGGGCCCAGATACCCCAGCCGCTGGTGCTGATCGCCGGGCCGTGCGTCATCGAGAGCGAAGAGCACGTTCACCGCCTGGCGCGCGGCATCCGCGACGCCGTGGGCGAGTTCGTCTTCAAGGCGTCTTTCGACAAGGCCAATCGCACCTCGGGCGGCGCTTATCGCGGGCCGGGTCTGAGGGAAGGCCTGCGCATCCTGGCGGGCGTCAAGGCGGAGGGCTACCCCATCCTCACCGACATTCACGAGCCTTGGCAGGCCGAACCGGCGGCTGAAGTGGCGGACATTCTCCAGATCCCCGCGTTTCTCTGCCGCCAGACGGACCTGCTGCTGGCGGCCGGCCGCACGGGGCGGATGGTCAATATCAAGAAGGGGCAATTCGTGGCGCCCCACGACATCCACCGCGCGGCGGACAAGGTGGCTTCCACCGGCAACCGCCAGGTGATCCTCACCGAGCGCGGCTCCTCGTTCGGCTACAACAACCTGGTGGTGGACATGCGCGGCCTCCAGATCATGCGCGACGCGGGTTGGCCGGTGGTTTTCGACGCCACCCACAGCGTGCAGGTGCCGGGAGGCGCGGGAGACGCCTCGGGAGGCCAGCCGCAGTTCATCGAGACGCTGGCGCGCGCGGCCGTGGCGGCGGGCGTGGACGGCGTCTTCGTGGAGGTCCACGAGGAGCCCGAAAAGGCCCTCTCCGACGGCCCCAACGCCCTCCGGCTCAGCCTCTTGCGCGACTTCTGGCGCCGTCTGACCGCCATCCACGCCCTGGTCAAATCCGCGAACTTCCTGCACACCGCGGGAGCATGACGCGTCATACAATGGGGGGCAGTATGTTCGACCCAAGAAGAAGCCGTCGAGGCTTTTCGCTCATCGAGTTGCTGATCGTGATCGCGATCATCCTGATCATCATCACGATTGCGGTTCCCAAGTATCAGAAGACCCAGATGTTCATGCGCGAAACCGCGGCCATCAAGGCCATCCAGACGATTCACCAGATGGAGGTGCAGTACCAGTCCCAGTATGGCCGCTATGCGGCGTCGCTGGCGGAACTCGGACCGCCTGCCAGTGGTGCGCCCAATCCCTCCGCCGCGGACCTGATTGGCAATGACCTGGCGGGCGGCGAAAAGCAAGGCTACAAGTTCACCCTCACCGGAAACACGGGTGGCTACGTGATCAATGCCAACCCGGTGGCGTACGGATCTTCGGGCAGCCGCTCGTTCTATTCGGACCAGTCCATGGTCATCCGCGAGAACTACGGGCCGGAGCCGGCCACGGTCAACAGCAAAGAACTGCGGTAAATCAGCCAACAGCAGCTGACGTCAAAAAGCCGCCACCGAGTGAATCCCCTCCGATTCCAGCGCTACCGCCATCTTCCTCAGGGCGGTCTTGTGAATCTGGGACACGCGGCTTTCGTTCACCCCCATCACCTCGCCGATCTCTTTCATGGTCATCTCATTGGTGTAGTAGAGGCACACGACCTTCTGGTGTCGCTCGGGCAAGGTTTCGATGGCGCGCGCGAGCGTCACTTGCAACTGCCTCCGCTGGCATATGTGGTCGGGCTGGAAATCCGGTTTGGCGGCGAATTCCTGCGTGCGATCGCGCTCCTGGTCGGCATGCGAATTGGCCGAAACCAACCCCACCGTCCGCAATTCCATGAGCAGGCGGCGCCACCGCTCCATGCTGATTCCCATCTCTTGCGCAACTTCGCCCTCGGTAGGGGCCCGCCCCAGCTTTGCGGAAAGATCGCGAGTCGCCGAATCCACCTGCTTTTGCCGCTTGCGGAGGTCGCGCGACGCCCAGTCGAGCTGGCGCAGGCTGTCGAGGATGGCGCCTTTGATACGGTGCTTCGCATAGCTGTGGAACGCGACGTTCTTGGACTCATCGTACTTGGCCACGGCATCGAACAGGCCCAGCACGCCGGCGTGGATCAGATCGTCGAGATCCACATGCACCGGGAGGTTCTCGTGCACGCGAATGGCGATTGCTTTGACCAGCGGAAGATGTTCGAGCACGATCCGGTCGCGAACCTCGATGGAGATTCTCGGCCGCCGGCATATAGACACACTTGGCACCCGCATCGCTTTTGCCTCTTTTCCGGATTTCTTTTAGGAGCCGGCTCAAATCTTCCGGCAGCAGTAAGGGTGCAACCTGAGGGCCACCTAGAATCCAAGCATAAAGACCTTATTTTCAGCTATAGGTACTTTGGATTCACGTTCCAGAATGGAACCTGTTTCAAATTGAAACGCGGGGATGTTTCAAAGAGGAATGGAGCCAGCTACCAGCCGGCTTTCTTCGCGATATAGGTCTTGACGGCTAGCCCACCCATCAAGATCCAGACGGCGTCGCGCATCAGGCCATCGAGCGTCAAGGCCGCCAACAGGGCCAGCACAGCGTAAGCGCCCATGGCCCACAGGAAACGGGTGTCCATGAATCTTCAATTCTGACACGATCTCTCCCGAAGTTCCTCCCCAAGACGAGGCCCGCTCTGGCAGCGGTCCCGGAACAGGTACACCATGCGGAGCGGCCGGGATTTAAGAGGGTAATCTCGGTTGATTGATTCTGGAGGACTCTATGTCGTCACGCACAGTTTTCCTGGGCAGGCTAATCGGGGTCTTCTTCATTCTCTATGGACTGTCCATGTTCGCGCACAAGCAAGCCACGGTTCAGGCGGTGACATCGCTCTTTCACGACGTCCCGCTGATGTTCTTCGTCGGTGTGGTAGGGCTGATCGCTGGGCTCGCGATGGTTCTCAGCCACAATGTCTGGTGCGGTGGCGTGCTGCCGGTCATCGTCACCCTCATGGGCTGGTTGACGCTGATCAAGAGCCTGTTCATTTTGTTCCTGTCGCCGGAGGCGGAATCCAGGCTGTTCCTCGAGGGCCTTCACTACGAGCAGATCTTTTATTTCTGCGCTGCCTTTGCAGTTCTTCTCGGCATCTATATGGTCTACGCGGCGAGCTGTTCACAAGCGCGCCAGACAACCTAGGCCCGGAATCTATTCACTCACACCGCAGCGCCACCACCGCATCCACCGCGGCGGCTCGCCGCGCGGGGATGTAACATGCCAGCAGTGCAATTCCTCCCAGCAGCAACGCTACCGCCGCCAGCGTTGCCGGATCGGCCGGGCGGACGCCGAATAGCAAGCCTGCCAGGAAGCGCGTCAGCGCCAGGGCCGCAATCAGGCCCGCGGCCATTCCGATGGCGGCCAGCCGCATACCTTGGCGCAGCACCAGCCCCACGATCTCCCGGCGCGGCGCTCCCAAGGCGGCGCGGATTCCGATCTCATGGCTCCGCCGGGTCACCGCATAAGACATGACGCCGTAGATTCCGACCGCGGCCAGCAGCAGGGCCGTCGCCGCGAAGATGATGAGCAACAGCATGGCGAAGCGGCGCTCGGCGAGCGATCGCGAAATGATCTGCTCCATGGTTCGGACCGCGTAGATGGGCTGATCCTGGGTGGGACCGGCCACCTCTGCGCGCACGGCGGAGACCAGGCTCAGAGGCTCGAGTCCGGTGCGCAGCGTGAGCGTCAGCCCCGCCACGGCCTCGGACAGGAACTTATCGGGCACTTGCAGCACGGGAAAGTAAATCTGGTCTCGGATCTTGGCGATATCGTCGGAATCCAGCCCCCAATGCTTCACGTGCCCAACCACGCCAACGATCTGGACCGGGCCAACTGCCATCAAGCTGATTTGCCGGCCGATCGGGTGCTGACCGGGAAAGATGCGCCTTGCCAGGACCTCATCGATCACCACCACCGGGGGCGAAGCCAGGGTGTCCCGGTCCGTGAAGAACCGTCCGCGCCGCAAGGGGATTTGCATCACGCTGGGGTAATCGGGAGTGACGATATAGAACATCGCCGGCTTCGTCTGGTCCTGAGCAGGCTGCGGCCCGGTGCCCGGCCAGAAGGGAATCTCGGCGTCATTCTCGCTGAGAGGAACCACCGATGTGATGGCCGCCGACTGAACTCCCGGGATCGCCGCCACGCGCGCCAGCAATTGCTGGTAGGCCAGCCGGATGCCCGGCGGACTGGCCATCACTTTGGGCGACAACGCGACCTTGGTCGTCAGAATGTCGCGCGTGTTGAACCCGGGATCGACCTGCAACAGCCGCCAGACACTCTGCATCATGAGCCCCGCACCGGCGAGCAGGATAACCGCCAGGCCGATTTCCACGGCCACGAAGACGCTCTCCGTGCGATGACGTCCGCCTCCGGCGCCATGCGCGCCTTCCTTCAGGAATTCCTGCGGGTTCGCATTGGCGCCGTGGATGGCCGGGGCGAGGCCGAACAGCACGCCGGTGACGACGGAAACCGCGAGCGTGAACAGCAGGACGTAGGGATCGATTCCGATTTCCCCGGAGCGTGGCAGGCTGCCCGGCGCGGCGGCCAGGACGAGCCTGGTCCCCCAGCGGGCCAGCAGCAGGCCGATCGTGGCGCCACCCAGAGACAGCAGCACACTTTCCGTCAGAAGCTGGCGCACGATGCGTTTTCGGTCGGCGCCGAGCGCGGCGCGAATGGCGAACTCGCGCTGGCGAGCCGTGGAGCGCGCCAGCAGCAGATTGGCGACGTTGGCGCAGGCGATGATCAACACGAACCCCACGGCGCCCACCAGCAGTATCAGCGTGGGGCGGATGTACCCCACCATGGCGGTCTTCATCCGGACCACCTTTGCCCCGTGTCCCGCGTTGGTCTTCGGGTACATCCGGGCGAGACCATTGCAGATGGATGCGATCTCCGCCTGCGCCGCTCCGATGGTTGCGCCCGGCTTCAGGCGGCCAATCACCTGGAGTCCCGGGTGTTCCTCCCGCGTGCGCAGCTCGACCGAGTTCCATTGCTCGATGGGAACGTAGACCTGCGCCCTCTCGGGAAAGCGAAAATCGGCGGGCAACACGCCCACCACGGCGCAACTCGCGGCGTTCAGGGTCAGCGTCTTGCCGAGGATGTTCGGGTCGGCTCCCAACCGCCCTTTCCAGAAGCCGTAGCCGAGCATCACCGCGCAGGCAGCGCCCTGGCGGTCTTCCTCAGGCCGGAAGTTGCGCCCGAGGGACGGGGTGACGCCGAGCACCGGGAAGAGGCTCGCCGAGACGTACTCGCCCGAGACCTGCTCGGGTTGGCCGGCCCCGGTGAAGTTGAAGTCATCGCTGCGGAAGGTGCCCATGTCGGTGAAGAACCGGCTCTCGCGGCGCCAATCCAGGAAATCCGGGTACGCCACCGACGACTGGCTGTCGAAGATCATCAGTAGCCGGCCAGGATCGGGATACGATAGCGGCTGCAGCAGCACGCCATTCACCACGCTGAAAATGGCGGTGTTGGCCCCGATGCCTAGCGCCAGCGCCAGCATGGCGATGGCGGTAAAGCCCGGGTTCTTGCGCAACGTCCGGAACCCGTAGCGAAGGTCCTGCCCCAGGCCGGTCAGCGGACGTCCTTGGCTTCGCGCGCCCAGCACGACGGGCTCCGGCGCATCCGCACGCTCCACGGCTCGCAGTTCTCTGGCCAGCAGCTCGTGGCCGCCCATCTCGTCGAGCGCGATGCGGCGCGCTTCCGCCTCCGTGGCCCCGCCGCTCAGGAGTTCCCGGTAACGATCCTCGGCGTGATGGGCCAATTCCTCGACAATCTCCGCCTCGCGCGCGGGAGCCAGGTTCAAGCCCGCCAGTGGCTTGCGAATCGGTCCGTTCCAGTCAGGCATTTGCGACTCCGGCGATTCGGTTGATGGCTTCGACGAACGTCTGCCAGCCCTGCCGCTGGGATGCCAGGACTCTCCGCCCCGGCGGAGTCAGCCGGTAATAGCGCCGCCGGCGCTGGCCGCTCTTCTCCACCCACCGGCCTTGAATCCAGCCGCGCTTCTCCAGGCGATACAGCAACGGGTATAGCGACGCCGCGTGAAACCGCAGCGCGCCCTGCGATCGCTGCTCGATCAGCTCGCCGATTTCGTAGCCGTAGCGGGGCAAAGCCTCGAGCAGCGAGAGGATCAGCAGCTCGGCGCTGCCCTTCTTCCACTCGCGATCGATAGATTGATCTTCCATATGTATCACTGCTATGTATTACGCCCAAAGCGGACCGGTGTCAAGGGGCGGCGGACGGCGCGCAGCCGGCGAAATCTATCTCGAGCACAGTCGCACTGCGCTCTGGAGCTGGATCGGCTGCGGGTCACTGAACATTGATTGTGACCGTGTTGGCCGCCTGCCCATCTACCGTGAGTACCACGTTCGACTCCCCGCTGCCGCGCAGGCTGAGAACCAGGCCGGCATTGACTTGGTCCAGGCCGGTGTAGCCCGGCGCGGGGCCCGCATACAAGACGGGCACCCCGATGCCACTGATAGTCACCGCCACATCTGCCAGGGAGCTGCGATTTCTGATACCCGTGCCGTAGAAGCTCACGTAAACCGGCGTGTCGGCACCCAAAATGATCGGCACCGAAGCGCAGCTCGAGCCGGCGCATTGAAACACCGGCACGGAAGTCTGTAGGAGCGGGTTGGCGGCCTGAACCCGAATCGCAGTTGCGGCCGCCACTCCGCTGCCCGCCCCGTTCATGCTGAAGAGCGTCGGCGCAACCGGTTGAACGGCGGCGGTGAACGTCTGACCCGCAACCGCCAACGTCGCCAACCCTGGGACCGTGCCGTCTGGCACCTCAAAATTGATCTGGCCCGGCGAAACGTAAAGCAGCGGTGCGGCGCGCCCAACGCCGGCGGCATCCGTAACGGAAAGCGTCACTCCTCCCAGCGCCAATGGCAGCGGCTGGGCCGTGGCTTGCGCCACACCGGGCGCCAGGTTCGCGCCGAACAGCGAAGCCAGCGAATCCGCAGCCACCGCGCTACTCGGCGCGGCGGCCGATTGGACCGCGCCCGCAATCGCTCCGTAGTAACGTCCCATCCAATACGGCAGAATGTAGTCGATCCCGGAGCATTCGACGGTTCCATCGTCGCCCCCGGCGAGCTGGAAGGGGTCGACCTGCCAGAGGAATTCTACGGTCGGCCGCAGCGGAACCGGAATCGGCTGGCAGGCCTCGCTGCCGCAAACCGGGACGGTATGGGAAAGGTCGACATAGATCTCCCGTTTGGGCCTTTGCAGCCATTGATCGAGCAGGGAGCGCGTTTCGGCATCGCGGGATGCGTTGGCGCCTGCAAGCGCTCGATCCACCAGGTCGAAAAAGGCATTCTGGTGCGAGGCGGTGTAGTTGCGCACAATCTGATATGCTCCCCGGTTATCACTGTTATTCTGCAGCCGTACCAGGTTGTAGAAGGTCATGTAATCCAAGTTGAACTTGTAGTACGAAGAGTTACTCTGGACATCCACCAGCGCGGCCGTCTCCACCGGCAGTACCAGGTAAGGGCCGCTGATCGAATTGGAGGGGTTGACATGACGAGCCACCTGGAGCAGCATTTGTAACTCCTCGGGGCGCAGAGCGAAGGTATTCGAAATGTCGTCGTTGGGCGACCATTGGTGTTGCGCGATGAAGCCGATCAGCCGCGTAGCCAGATCGCCGATATTGCTTTTGACGGTAGCGTCGTCCACCAGGTCATATGCCGCGCCAAGCCCAAAAAAGGCCCCCACCACCTGATCGCGCGAGGTATTGTCGACCCAAATCCAGGGCGGATTCTGGTGGATCGTGTTCGTCGCTTCTTCGCTCTCGATGCCGGCGGCGTAAGGCGAGGCGGCGAGCGCCATGCACCGCGCCAGCCGGTTGTCGCCGGTCACGTCGGCCAGGGCCTTGAGGCCCGCCAGCGCCGTCTTTACATTATTGAGAGCGTCGGCCGACTGTGTGACATTGTAGTGGAAAGCCTCCGCCGCCAGGTACGCTCCCGTCCACAGAGCCGAATCGCCGCAGCGCGTATACCCAACGATCTGGTTGCTCGCTGGCGTTGCGTACATGGGATCCAGAATTGTGCCGAACGGCATATGTCTGGCCTGAATCCCCGCCGAGATCGCGACCGCATCCGCTTCCGATGCGCGTGCTGGAACCCACGCGCAAAAGATTGCCGCGGCAGCCAGGATACCCTTCGGAATGCGCACGAACCCCCCTGACAGGTATGACGTTGCCCATGCGTGGACGTTTCAGCCCCGGCGTGGCGCGGACTCTCAGTCTGCCGCGTCCCGACTCATCGGGACGCCCTGCATCAACGCCAGAACCGCGGAAGCATCGAACGCCGATGCTCGATCAAGCGGGGATCACGGAGCAGCGGGCGGCGCTCTGTGACGCAGCTCGACAGGCCTTCTACAACACGTCGAAGTTCACCTTGAAAGACCTCCGTGCCCGCTCTCGAAGGCCGACGCCCTCGGGACGTTGATTGAGAAGTCCCTCGACCCGGAAATCAACTTCGGCCCCACTCCCGTCCTCCGCGGCGATGGCTCCGTAAAACAACCGGCCATGGAACGTTTCATCCATCGTTGTGGCTAACCGCAATGGGCCATTCACCAACCCCCAAAATTTATATTTCCAGCGTTTTCAGTGCGTTTTCCCAGAATTCATGCGAAATTGCCGGGTCCCCATGCCAACATGAAATCGGGAGAACGTTTGCGGTTTACCCGGCATGCGATTGGCCAACGGGTTCGCGCTTGAAACCGAAAGGATCCTTACGGCCGGCGTTGCATAAGCCTCTTGTTGCCATCAAACCTGTCGCCCAAATCCGTAAGCATCCTTACGGTTTTGAAGCGTCGCCGAGCGAAAGGCAGAAGTTCAGCACCAGCGCCAGCACCGTTCCGAACGCAATCCCGGCGATGTTTACGCCAGCGACGGTCAGGCCTTTGATCCCCAGGCCGGTGGCGGCAATCAGCGATGCGCCGGCTATGACTAAGTTCTTGTGGTCGGAGAAATCTACCCGTGCGTCGATCCAGATGCGGACGCCCATCAGGGCGATCAGACCGTAAAGAATGAGCGCGATGCCGCCCAACACCGGGTTGGGAATGGATTGGATGATGGCGCCGAACTTGGGGCAGAGTCCCAGCAGAATCGCCATCGAGGCCGCCATGATGAAGTTGTAAGTGCTGAAGACCCGCGTGATGGCCATCACGCCCATGTTCTCGGCGTAGGTGGTTTGCGGGGTCCCGCCGCCCTGGCGGAGACGAAAGTCGCCAGGGCGTCGCCCAGATAGGCGCGGCCAAGCCGGGGGTTGAGGTCGCGGCCCATGTAGCCTGAGATGGCGGCCAGATGCCCCTTGTTCTCCGCCACCAGCACGATGAAGACCGGAGCGATCACCAGAATCGCGTTCAGGCTGAACGCCGGGGCGCGGAATGGCGGCAGGCCGATCCAGGCGGCGGTTCGGATGTGGTCCACAGCGTGAGGGTCCAGAATACCGAAAACTGCGGCCAGCGCGTACCCCACAATCACTCCCATCAGAATGGGCAGAAGCCGTATGAAGCCTCTCAGGTAGATGGAGACCAGGGCGGCGGCCAGGAAGGTGGCGGCGGCGATGCCCAGGCGGGTGAAATCGGCCTCATAGACCACCGATTTGAACACGATTTCGCGGCGCGGGCAAAGCAGCAGGGGGTAGAGGATGGGAATTAGAGGCCGGCCGGATCTCTAGGGAGATCCGGCGGCCTTCGGCAGTGGCTCCGTCGCCCGGCGATGGAGACTACGCCCACGACACTGCCGGTCATGTTCTACTCCATCTAGCGACGCCCTGATTATACGCCTGAATCGGTTGGGTGCAACGGATTTAATGTGGGGTGGTTCGATCCGAAGACCCGGGCGCGCAGGGATGGCTTTCACGCAGAATTAAAAAACTTTAATGAAGGCGTCGGAGCGAACGGTTTCGATATATACTCGATGCAACCCAGGAGGTCTAAGGGGAAATCCTTGGACATTGCGAGTTCCTGGTAGAATCCTCCGGTTGATGGCTGTCTGGTGTAGGGAGGGTGATTGGGAAATAGGAGGGGTCAGTGAAACCAACCTTGGTGTGTGCATCGTTTGGTGCCCTTCTTCTCGGGGCACAGTTGGCAAGTGGAGGGATTGTCTATGCCACAGATCCGGCTTCAATAAACTCGGGAAACTTTTCGGCCGCGAGCATTCCGGGGCTGGTGGCGGGTGACGAACTGGTTGCCATTTCGTTCGGCTATGACCCGATCACGCCGAATCTCTACTTCACCGTCGATCGCCAGGCGATAGGCGCGCCTCACACGGCAGTGAATGATCTTTCGGACCCGGCCATCGATGGAGGGGCGAACGGCGATGTTTTCTACTCGGCCGGCGGCAGCGCAACCAATTCGCTTTACATATACGGGACGACGCTCGGCCTAGTGCCGGGCTTTTTCGGCGATAACATCACGGGGCTCTCGCTCCTGCCGGAGATCGGCAATGTGGTTTACTTCACGCTCAGTCCGGGTTCGCCCACGCTGGGCACGTTGGCCGCGTTTCCTGATGACATCCTGGAAAGCGGCCCCGGCGGCATCGGCATTTACGAGCAATACCAGGGCCTGGGTCTGGCCCTTTCGACAGATCAGGTGACCGGCCTGGTATTGAACGTGACAGATAGCGAGGCTCTGTTTACCATCAGCCAGTTCTCACCCGATGCGACGACATCGAGCGGAACCCTCGATCCGGCCGCGGTGTACTACACGGACTTCGGCGGGACTAACTCTGTCTACCGGACGCCAGCGGACTTAGGTTTGCTATCCGGTGACCAAATTCAAGATATTGCGACTGTGCCGGAGCCGTCCCTGGTTGTCCCGTTCTTGTTTGGGTTGGCTGCATTGGCCTGTCTTGGTTTGTATAAAAGGGCAGGCAGGCGCCTGAAGGTTGGGAAGAAAGCAGAGGTCTTCGCGGTTCTGGCCGTGATGGGTGTTTGCGCGGCGCAACTCGACGGCGCAGAGACTTGTTCGACGATGGCGGGGTACTCGCCGCCCATACCGAGTTCGTCGGGGACGTTGATCCTTCCGGACCTCAGCAAGGCGAACTTCCAATGGATTTCGAGCGACCCTGTTTTCGGCGCGATCAACACGGGAGTGATCGCCGCGAAGACGTTCACGGTTTCGAACACGATACCTCCGCGCGTGGTGTTCACTGGCAGCGCGAACGGCCTCAATTTTCAGGGCAGCGTACTTTTGGGGACATACCAGCGGGGCACGGTGAACGTATACAACGCCACTAAGATCGTAAGCTACCTGATCGCGCCGCCGGCGATCCAGGTGACCAATATCGAATTCGACTGGAAAAGCCCGCTGCAGAGCACAGACCCTACGGCCGCGATCACCCTTCGGCAAAACCTGGCGACGCCGCTGGCTTTCAAGCGCCCACCGTCGGATCCGGGCAACGTGGGTAATACCTTCGGCGAATGGGTGAGCGGCGGGGTGAACGCTCCTGCGCTTTACGTGGCGAATCAAATGGTGTCGATCAAGGTGCGGTTCACCAGCTCGAGCAACTTTCTGCTGAAAGCGGACATATCGGCGAAAGCGGTGAAGGGAAACATTCCGAGTGTCAGCACGACGACCGTAAACTTCAACGCCGGGGTGAGTAATCCGCAATATGTTCAGATGGCGCTCGCCAGCGCTACCGACGACTTTATCAATAAGTCCGTGGACACGTGGCAATGGCAGTTGGGGAATCTGAACGGCTGCGGGACGCCAGTGGCGCAAAGCGTTACGACCGGGCCGCACACGATTTATACGGTGCTGAGAGTGCCGACCAGTCCCTGGTATGACAAGGCCAGCCAACAGCCGTGGGTCACGGCGCTCAATTTTGTAACGGGGCAGGTGACTGACATCGACGACGCCGGGACTGTTGCCGAAGCGGCGGCGACGATCACGAACTATATTTTCAACGATTATGGACTCATTTACGACATCAACGGCGGGCGAACCAACTACGCGGGTTTCGTGGGGACCAAGCTGCAATTCGATCTGACCGGGTACATCGCGAGCCCGCAAACCTGCAAGGCTCCAGCGCCCGGCGGGCGCGGCTGCCAGACGGTGAATTGTCACGATCAGGCCGGAGCGGCGGCGACGCTGATCAACCTGATTGGCGGGAGCGGGTCCTACCGTTATATGACGCCCAACGGTTACATGAGCCAGGAGGCGCTGGTGGGCCGCGGCCAGACGAACAATCCCTTCTATGGGATTTCCACCGTTTATCCGGCGGCCCAGGTGGTGACCTTCGGGTGTCTGACGCCCCCCGTTGGGGGGAAGCGCGGCAGAAGCGCCTTCGGAAATCATGGGTTCGTGACCCTGCCCGGCGACATGCCGATTGACGCCATGGGCGGACCTTTCACCGGCGCCGGTACGCTGGCCGCCTACCTGGCGGCTTCGATTGACGCCGGGGCGCGCAAAGCCGCGGGAGTGCCGTGCGCAGACCTCGGCACGGTGAACGGAACGGCGGCGAACGTCGAAGCCGCCCAGACGATCGTCTTGAAGTGAGGCGTGAAAGGAGAATTAGGATGCCAAGCTACCAACGGCTTGCGGCTCGCCTGCTCGCCGGATTGTTTCTGATCGCCGGCCTGGCCCCCGCCCAGAACGCCGCCTTTCTGGCATTGCTCGAGGCGGAATCCAACTTCAGTTCCTGGCCTGGACAAGCCGGTCCTGTTCAGGGTTTCAACTTCCAGCCGTCACGATACCCGGCGCTGTCAGGCTTTTCGATTTCCAGCGATACTCTGGACCTCGACTATCTGACCTATGGAGTGATTCGTACGGTGGGACTCAGCAACGGAACGGGATCCTTGACTCTCACGATTGGAGCCGGGCTGAGTTCGGTTTCGAACGGCCACACTCTTTTCCTTATTTCGGATTCCACGAATCGCGATCTCGATTACTTTACCGCCTTTATTCGCGGCGACCTGCTTCCGGCCAACCCGGTGACGGTGGGCGACCTCAATTTCGTTTTAGGAGGCGCTGACTCGACGAATCTCATGGGTTACCTCGCCTTCCTGCGGAACAACGTGTTTGTGGTGCTGGAGGACGGCGTGGGCGCGCCGTCCGGGCTGAACCTGGGCACATTGGCCGCCGAACTCGACGCGGCGATCTTGACGCAGGGCACGAGCCCGTACGCTTATGCTCCGCCGGTAATCAACACTTTCTCGCCGGCCACGACCACCCTTTCAGCGAGCGCGGGCGGCTCGACGACGGCCACCGTTTCGATCACGGATCCGACGGGGAGTAGCGGGCCGATCACAAGGCAGTTTCAGACTGGCGGCGACCTGACCGTGGTGGATATGGGCGGCTCGACGGTTACGATTGCGGCGACGAGCACGATCGGATCACTACCTCTCACGCTGGTTGCGCTGAACGCTTATCTGCAGTTCAGCACTTCGACCTTGACGTTCACAGTGACGCCTTGATGTACCGGGCGGTGGTTAGGCGTCTCATGGGCTACTGCCTGCCGGGCGGCCATAAAAAAATCCAATCCGGCCCATAGAAAGTTCCGTCTTGGGGCGGTCAAGGCCCTGGGGGACAATCGGTTAGATAGCCCAGTTCGCAAAACGGTCCCACTATGAGACAGCTGGTCAAGCTCTGTGCGATTGCACTCTTTTCCACGCCCGCGGCCTTGTTGGCGCAGGCGAACCCGGATCTTCAGGCCAGAATGGCGGCCCTCGAAACCGCCACCAAATCCGCGCAAAGCGCCGGAGACAACGCCTGGATGCTGATCAGCGCGGCGCTGGTCCTGATGATGACGGGGCCCGGCCTGGCCCTCTTTTACGGCGGGCTGGTGCGGCGAAAGAACGTTCTCGGCACCATGATGCAGAGCTTTATCCTGATGGCGGTGGTCACGGTGATCTGGGCGGTAGTGGGGTACAGCCTGGTTTTCGGCGGGCCATCGCCTATCCTGGGGAACCTGCATTTTGCGCTGTTGAACAACGTGGGCAGCGCGCCCAATCCCGATTACGCGCCTACCATCCCGCAGCAGACCTTCATGGTTTACCAGTTGATGTTCGCCATCATTACTCCCGCATTGATCTGCGGAGCGTTTGCCGAGCGCATGAAGTTCAGCGCCATGCTGCTGTTCATGGTGCTCTGGTGCCTGATGGTGTATTTCCCGATGGCGCACATGGTGTGGGGCAAGGGCGGGGTGCTGAACGCTTTCCTGGGCGGGCGGATTCCCTGTTTCGATTTCGCCGGCGGAACGGTGGTGCATATTACCTCCGGGGTCTCGGCCCTGATTTGCGCGCTGTACCTGGGGAAGCGGGTGGGGTATCCTGAGTTTCCGTCGAAGCCGCACAACCTGGTGATCAGTTTCATCGGCGCCTGCCTGTTGTGGGTGGGATGGTTCGGATTCAACGCCGGCAGCGCGCTGGCGGCCTCGGGCCTGGCCACCAGCGCCTTCGTGGCGACGCATTTCGGCGCCGCCGCCGCCACGCTCGGCTGGGTCGCCGCGGAATGGCTCTATAGCGGCAAGCCCAGTGTGTTGGGCGGCATATCGGGGTGCGTGGCTGGCCTGGTGGCCATCACGCCGGCGTCGGGCTTCGTCAAGCCGTTTCCGGCGCTCCTCATCGGGCTGTGCGCGGGCGTGGTGTGCTACCTGATGGTCACGCGCTTCAAGGCCAGGTTTGGGTATGACGATTCCCTGGACGCTTTCGGCGTGCATGGGGCGGGTGGAACGCTGGGAGCCTTGCTCACCGGCGTGTTCGCCACCAGCGCCGTGAATGACGGTTTGAAGGATGCCGCCGGCCGCGCGCTGCCCCTGGGCCTGGTGGACGGCAATGGCGCGCAGGTGCTCAACCAGTTCATCGGCTGCGGCGTCGCCTGGGTGCTGGCGGCGGTGGGCACGCTCGTCATTCTGAAGATCTGCGACTTGACCGTGGGGCTGCGCGTCAGCAAGACGCAGGAGATCGAGGGCCTGGATGTCAGCATGCACGGCGAGGAGGGGTATATATTCGAGTCGTAACCGGGGCAAGTCAGGATTACTACATGAAGAAAATCGAGGCGATCATCCAGCCGTTCAAACTGGACGAAGTAAAGGAAGCGCTGAAAGCCATCGGCATCGACGGCATGACCATCAGCGAGGTCCGCGGCCACGGGCGTCAGAAGGGGCATAAGGAGGTGTACCGCGGGCAGGAGTACAACGTGGACCTGCTGCCCAAGGTCAAGCTGGAAATGGTGGTGCCCTCCGGCCGCTACGAGGAAGTTCTCAAGACCCTCACCGCCGCCGCGCGCACCGGCAAGATCGGCGACGGCAAGATCTTCGTCTACGACGTGGCCGAAGCCATCCGCATCCGGAACGACGATCGTGGAGAATCGGCCCTCTAGCGACCCATTGGCCTCGATCCGACGGGACTTCCTCGCAACCGGTGATGCGGCGACCGCTCTGGCCGAGCGCACCGCGCAAGGGGACCGCCTGGTGCGCGAGGCCGCGGCAGGGCTGCTGATTCCAAGCGCGCCAGCCGGGTTGGCGGTGCTCGCGGTGGGCGGCTATGGCCGCCGCCAGTTGTTCCCGTACTCGGATGTGGATCTGCTGCTGCTGTTCGAATCCGAGAAGCTGGTCCTGGCCTCTAAGGACGCCATCGCGACGTTTCTGCGGCAGCTTTGGGACTCCGGGCTGCGCGTCAGCCACTCCGTCCGGACGCCCGCCGAGTGCACCGAGGTTCACGACCGCAACATCGAGCTGAACGTCAGCCTGCTGGACCAGCGCTACCTCACCGGCGACCGCGCGCTCTACGGCGGCCTGGCCGAGAAGTTGCCGCGCTTCATCCACGGCAACCGCGGGCCACTGGTGCGCAACCTGGCGCAACTGGCGCGCGCCCGCCACGCGAAGTACGCCGGCACGTTCTATCACCTGGAGCCGAACGTGAAGGAGACTCCCGGCGGCCTGCGCGATCATCAGCTCGTCTGCTGGCTGGATCGACTGCAAGGGACGCGGGA
The DNA here is from genome assembly GCA_963768385.1 of Bryobacterales bacterium. Lineage (GTDB taxonomy): Bacteria > Acidobacteriota > Terriglobia > Bryobacterales > Bryobacteraceae > Fen-178. The sequence goes on along the minus strand of CAVYHQ010000003.1, from coordinate 454,292 downwards.
CGGAGCGGCGGCGGAACTTGAGGCCGCCTTCCGCTTTCTGGGGCGGCTGCGCTGCTATCTGCATTGCCAGTCGGGGCGCGACAACAACGCGCTGTCGTTCGAGGCCCAGGACGGCATCGCGGAGCTATGGCGGGCGGGCGACGCCGCCCGATGGATGCGCGAGTACTATCGCCACGCCCGCGTCATTTGCCGCGCCGCCATCCGCGCGCTCGATTCGAGCGAGGCCCAATTCAGCTCGCTTTTCGCGCAGTTCCGCGACTGGCGCTCGCGCGTGTCGAACGCCGATTTCAGCGTGCATCGGGAGCGCGTCCACTTCCGCACGCCGCAACGCCTGGAGGTGGAGCCGGAGCTGGCGCTGAGCCTGTTCGAATTCGTGGCGCGCCACGGCATTCGCCTTTCCCTCGAGGCCGAGCAGCGCATCGAATCGCGGCTCGCCCGCCTGCGCGCGCACTTCGCCGAGCCGCGGCCCTTATGGCCGGCGCTGAACCAGATCCTCTCGCTGCCGCACGCGCCGCTGGCCGTCCGGTCGATGCACGAAACCGGCGTGCTGGCCGCCATTTTTCCGGAAATGGAGCGGATCGAATGCCTGGTGATCCGCGACTTCTATCACCGCTACACGGTGGATGAGCACACCCTGGTCGCCATGCAGAACCTCAGGAGCCTGCCGGGGGGCTATGGCGAGCTGCTGGCGGAAGTGAAGCAGCCGTCGGTGGTGATGTTTGCGCTGTTATTTCACGATGTGGGCAAAGGGGTGTCCGGCGAAGGTCCCGTGGATGCCTCGGTGCGCCTGGCGCGAGACGCCATGGCGCGTATCCGGATGCCGGCGCCGGAACGCGAAACCGCGCTCTTTCTGATCCGCAAGCACCTGGAGCTTTCCGCGGTGATGCACTCGCGCGACCTGTTCGACCCGCAGACCATACGCGACGTGGCGCACCAGGTGGAGACGGTAGAGCGCCTTAAAGCGCTGACGCTGGTGGCCTACGCCGACATCAGCGCCGTCAACCCGGACGTGATGACGCCATGGCGCGCCGAGCAGCTTTGGCAGCTCTACCTGGCGGTCTACAACGAGCTGACTCGCGAGTTGGAAACGGAGCGCATCGAAGCCATCGCCTCCGGCCCGCCCGCGCGCATCGCATTCCTCGAAGGCTTTCCCACGCGCTACCTGCGGACTCACACCGAGAAGGAAATCGACGAGCACATAGCGCTCGAAGAGAGAGGCCGTGCCCGCGGGGTGGCCGTGGACATCCGCAGGCTGGAATCGGCCTGGCAACTGACGCTGGTGGCCGCCGACCGCCCATTCCTGTTCGCCTCGGTGGCCGGAACGCTTTCCAGTTTCGGCATGAACATCCTCAAAGCCGAGGCATTTGCCAACCGCCGCGGCCTGGTGCTGGACACGTTCACGTTTGACGATCCCATGCGCACGTTGGATCTGAATCCCACGGAAGCCGGCCGCCTGCGCGCCACCGCCGAGCGGGTGCTGGCGGGCAAGACGGACGTGCGCGAGCTGCTGCGCAACCGGCCGAAGCCCGTGCTGCCCAGCCGGAAAGCGCGCATCCCCGCCAGGGTCTCATTCGATTCGGAGGCCGGCCACACCGCGACGCTGGTGGAGATTGTGGCCGAAGACCGTCCCGGCCTGCTCTACGACCTGGCTTCGGCGATTTCCTCCAACGGAGGCAACATCGAGGTGGTGCTGATCGACACCCAGGCGCACAAAGCCATCGATGTGTTCTACGTGACGGATGGTGGGAAAAAGCTCGGGTCGGAGAGGCAGAAGGTCCTTGGCGAGGCGTTACGGAAGGCCATAGGGGCCTGACCACCCCCGCTCCCTCACGGTCGCGGCTCGGAATGAGGCGCCGTACCGAGCCGCGAGCGTGAGCGAGCGATTCCTGCTATAGTATAAGTGGCCTTATCCTATATGTCACAAGTCACCATCTACCTGGACGACGACACCGAGAAACGCGCCCGGGCGGCGGCGGACGCCAGCGGAGACTCTCTGAGCAAGTGGATCTCGGGAGTGATCCGCGAAAAGACCGCAACCACCTGGCCGCAACACGTTCTGGATTCGGCCGGCTCGTGGCCCGACTTTCCTTTGGCCGAAGAACTCAGGAAGGGTCAAAAGGGCGACAAGCGCCGGGAACGCTTCTGAGTGCTGGCTCTCGATACCAACACCGTCATCTACTTCTTCAAGGGGATGGGCCGCGTGGCGGAAAACCTAGGGCGGGAAGCTCCCCGCGACATCGCCATTCCCGCCGTGGTTCTGTATGAACTGGAGGTCGGGATCGCGCGGTCCGCACGGCCTCGCCAACGGCGGGAATCGCTGGACGCCCTTCTCGAAGTCGTTCACATTCTTCCGTTCGATGAGCGTGCGGCGAGGGCGTCGGCGGAACTCCGGGCCCAGTTGGAGAAAGCCGGAAGCGGCATCGGGCCGATCGACACCTTGATCGCGGGGACCGCCCTGGCGCATTCCGCGACGCTCGTGACACACAACACGAAGGAATTTTCGAGAGTCCGCGGACTTCGCTTGCTGGATTGGTATTAGGGGATTGCCTTCTGCCGTACTTCAAAATCGCTCAAGCGCAGGCCGCCGATCTCGAAATCGCGGCGGAGGTGCGCGAGAGGTTCGGTGGTCTGAACCGTCGCCGCCGTAAACGGGGGAAACGGGTATTCGAGTGAGGCTGTATACGTGACGTGGCTGTTCACGGGGTCGAGGGTGAGGTCGGCCGGGAACGGGGAATAGGTCGCCGGGTCCAGTGGATCGAGGAACGCGGAGTTGCAGATGAGGTAATAACTCTTCCGCCCAGCTCCGGGGCTGGCTGCACAAAGACCCACGCCGGGCACCGCGATGGGCGGGGCCTCGAATGGGACGTCGGTGACTCGCCGATGGCCGTATAGAGTGAGATACAGCGCGCCTCGGAATTTCACCTGCTGGTCCTTCACCTTCCGGTAGAACCCGCCGTCCACGGTGGCCTGCAATGACAGCACCTCGTCTACGCCGGTGACGTGGCTCCACGGCTGCCGGTCTGGCAGCCACGTGGACCCATCGGACGCCTCGATGGCCATGATGACGCCATCGCACCTGGGACTGAGTCCGGCGGGGATCCCGGTGATCGTGATGGGGATCTCGATCCATACGCGGTCGCCTCTTTCGATCAGCGCGCGGGCCGCCCACTGCTTGGCGGAGTCGAAATCGATGCGCAGCGAGGCGGGGTCGATTGGCTGCTTGGAAAGGCGGGATTGAAGGGCAAACGCCGCGGTCCACGGAATCAGCGCGTTTCCCAGCGCCACCAGGACCACGGCGGCCACGGCCAGCCAACGAGCGGCGGCGGTTCTTCTGCGCGCGTATTGCCAGACGAGGATTGCCAGCGCGGCAAGGGCCAACACCGCGATGTCGTAGTAAGACCGGACCCACTCCAACGCGCGCCACCCCGCATCGAGACGATAGAAGGGCGCAGTGATATTCCGTGCCACGAGCGCCAGGCCAAGCACCGAGCCTGCACCCAGGAGTTGGACGAATCCCGTGGTGAGAGCGGAAAGCGCAGCTATCGGCAGCACCAGCACGGCCGTAACCAGCACCTGACTCCAAAGGAGGCCGGGGAGCTTCGCCAACGGATGGAACCCGTAGGCGCGAAGAATCACGACGTGGGCCGCCAGGAGAGGGATGTTCACAAAGGCCGCGAGGAAGAGCACCTTGGCGGCCAACAGGCTTTTCCACGCGTACGGGCGCGTGGTCCAGAACTGACGGTCGCCCGGGAGGGCCTCGGCGTGAACCAGGCGCGCGATGAGGATCCACCAGACCAGCGGCAACAGGAACTGCAACAGCATCCCGGCCACGTTGCGGTTCACCGCGGGGTCCGCCAGCCAGACCGCCCGGCGGGCGCTCGTAAAGGTGAACGCCGCCACCACCAACAGGGTCACGGTGATCTCGATCCAGAGGTGCCGGATGTCCTTCTTGAAAATGTGAATCGCTTGTCGCATGTTCTACGCCGCCTTTCGGCCGGCCTTGGCCAGCGTTACGAAAATTGCCCGCAGCGGCATGGGGCTCACCGCGATCTGCCGGACATCGCCGAATAGGCGGCGGATCTCGGCCATGGTGCGGTCCTGCTGGAACTCGGTATCGACGAAGCGCACCACTGCCGCGGACTGCTCGACGTTCACCCAGGCCGCCGGCCAGGGCGCCGGCAACGCCGATGGAGCCAAGGTCGTGATCTCGATCTCGCGAAAACGCCCGGCCAGCGCAGTTATCTCTTCGGAGAATTGCAGGCGTCCGCGATCCAGGTAGCCGATGTGGCTGGCGAAGCTCTCGATCTCAGCCAGGTCGTGCGACGAGATCAGAATGGTGGCGCCATCGGCGCTTCCCAGGACGCCCTCGATCAGCTCATCGCGTACCAAGGCGTCGAGGCCGGTGAACGGCTCGTCCAGGACAATCAGCCGCGGCCGGTAGGCGAGCGACGACGCCAGGGCCGCCTTCCTTCGCATTCCGTGCGACAAATGCCGCAGCTTGCGGCCGGGCGGCAGGTCGAACTGGCGCAGCAACTCAGTGGCGCGCGCATCGTCCCAGCTCGGATAGAACGGCTTGAGATACGCCATGAAGTATTCCACCGTCATCCACTCCGGCATCTCCTGGTTCTCCGACACGTAGCCGATCTGGGTGAAGTCCCGCGGGGAGAGCCGTCGCGAGTCGTGGCCGAAAACCTCTGCCCGTCCCGCGGTGGGCTCGTAGAGATTCATGAGCAGCTTGATGGTGGTGGTCTTACCCGCTCCGTTCGGGCCTACCAGGCCGTAGACGCTGCCCTCGGGCACGTCCATGTTCATGTGATCGAGGGCCAGATTCTTGTGGAACCACTTCGAGAGATCGACGGTTCGTAAGATGTCGCTCATGTCTTGCTCCCATCCAAACGCTTCCAATGCTGGGCGACGGCCGCGGTCACGTCGTCGAGTTCCAGGCCAAGCTTCTTGGCCTCCACCACCAACTGCTCGAGCCTCTTGATTGAGCAGATTGCCGCGCTCCGCCGGGGTCAACGAGGGCTGTCGGGCCACCACCGTGCCGATGCCGGAATGGACTTCAATCAGCCCTTCCGCCACCAGGTGCGTGATCACCTTGTGCGCCGTGTTGGGATTGATCTTCAGCTCCTTGCTGAGCGCCCGCACCGAAGGGAAGGGGTCGCCGGGCCGCATCTTCCGGGAGACCACGGCCTTCTTGGCGGCATACACCACCTGCTCGTAGAGCGAGATACCGGGCTGAAAGGACAGGCGGAACGGGATCACAACTGTATGATAACAGCTAGTACACGTACCGGGCAAGGGCCGGGCATGCCCGGCCCCTACGGCTAACGATCTGCGCGCCGGCTCGTCATAGATTACATTGAAATGTAAGGGGGATTGGACAGATGCTGCGTGCGATTATGAGCGCCGGCCTGGTAGTCTTCATGTCCTGCGCCGCCTTGGCGCAGACGGCGGAGAATTCGCCGACATTCGAAGTGGCGTCGGTCAAGCCGGCGGCGCCGATCACCGGCAACTTCATCCGCGTGGGAATGCGCGGCGGCCCCGGGACCCCCGACCCCGGCCAGATTACGTATACCAATGTCACGGTGAAGAACGTTCTGATGAACGCATACGGAGTGAAGGGCTTCCAGATCTCGGGACCGGGCTGGCTGGATTCCGAGAGATACGACATCGTCGCGAAACTGCCGCGCGGCGCTACCAAGGCACAGTTCATGGTGATGCTGCAGAACCTGCTGGCGGAGCGCTTCAAACTGACGCTGCACCGGGAAAAGAAAGACCTGCCCATGTACGCGCTGGTGGTGGGGAAGAACGGGCCGAAGATGAAGGAATCGGTGGAGGACCCCGCGCCCAAAGAGGGTGATGCTCCCAAGGGCGGCGGCCCCGCCGATGGTCCGATGCCCCCGCCGCCCCCGGGCAAGCTCCCGATGGGCAAGGACGGTTTCCCGGTGTTACCTCCTGCTATGGGGGGCCGCGGCGGCACCTCGATGATATTTATGAATGGAAACGTCCGCATGACGGCCAACAAGCAGACCATGGCCGGATTGTGCGAGATGCTGTCCACCCAGTTTGACCTGCCCGTGGTGGATATGACCGAACTGACGGGGAAATACGATTTCACCTTATATTTCGCGCCGGAGGGCCTGGCGGGTATGAGGGTGATGGGAGGGCCTCCTCCTGGCGAAGGAGGACCGGGGATGCCGGTAGAGATCGCTCCGGACGCCCAATCCAATCCCAGTCTCTTTGCCGCCCTTCAGGAGCAGCTCGGGCTGAAGTTAGAACAGAGAAAGGGCCCGGTGGATCTGTTGGTCATAGATCATTTGGAGAAGGCGCCGGTTGAGAATTGACGGCCTCAGGTACGCGGCCCTCGCGTGGCTTGCCGTTTTTGGCCTGGCGGCCGCCGAGCATCACGGACAGGTCAACTTCAACGGCCTGCCGGTTCCAGGCGCCACGGTGACTGCGACCGAGGGCGACAAGAAATTGGTCGCCGTGACGGACCAGCAGGGCGTTTATTCGTTTCCCGACCTGGCCGACGGCGTTTGGACCATTCAAGTCGAGATGCTGTGCTTCGCCACCATCAAGCAGGAAGTGGCCGTGGCGCCAGACGCGCCCAGCCCGGTTTGGGAGCTGAAGGTGCTGCCGCTCGAGGAAATTCATGCGGAGACCAGGCCGGCGGCGACGGCTCGGGGCGCCGCGTCCGCAACGCAGCCCACCGCGGGGCAGCCAGCGGGATTTCAGCGCGCCGATGTGAATGCAGCCGGCCTGGGTGCGGAGATGGAAAACGAAGGCGGGGCGGCGGGCGATCTCAATCAGACCGCGTCCGACGCCATGGTGGTGAGCGGCAGCACCAGCGGCGCCATTGAGAGACGCGCCATCGGCAATGCGCGCCGAGGGCCGGGATCGATGTACCAGGGCGACCTGAGTTTCATCCTGGATAATTCGGCGCTGGACGCGCGGCCGTATTCGCTCACCGGCCAGAACACGGAGAAACCGGCGTACGACCACCTGCGGGCCGGAGGGTCTTTCGGCGGGCCGCTCTTGATTCCGCACCTGCTCCACGGGCAAGGGCAGTTCTTCGTGAACTACCAGGCGACGCGCAGCCGCAATGACAGCACCAATAGCAGCCTGATGCCAACCCAGGCGATGCGCAGTGGAGATTTTTCGCAGGTGGTTTCCGATCCGAACAACGGGCTGCCGTTTCCAGGAGACGCGATTCCGGCGAGCCGGACGGCGCCGCAATCCACGGCGCTGCTGAAGTTCTATCCGCTGCCGAATTTTCCGGCGGCCGCGGGTTACAACTACCAGATTCCGCTGGTGGGCATCACCCATCAGGACGACGTGCAGGGGCGCGCGACCAAGATGCTCAACCGGAAGCACTTTGTGAACGGCAGTTTCGCGTACCGTAATGCACGGAACGCGGGGCCGAACGTGTTCGGCTTCGCGGACACCAACAATACCACGGGGTTGAACGCCAATGCCAACTGGCGGTACATGGCCAGCCAGCGGCTGAATTTCAGCCTGGGATACCAGTTCAGCCGCATGACGATGCGCACCACGCCGTACTTCGCGAACCGGGAAAACGTCTCGGGCGAAGCGGGAATCACGGGCAATAATCAGGAACCGGGGAACTGGGGTCCGCCGAACCTGTCCTTTTCCAGCGGCATTGCGGGGCTTTCGGACGCGGCGCTCTCCCTCACGCGCAACCAGACCAGCGGCATGTCGTTGACCGGATTCTGGATGCGCCGGCCGCACAACGTCACCTTTGGCGCCGATTTCCGCCGGCAGCAATTCAACCTGCTCGGGCAGCAGAACGCGCGCGGCAGCTTCACCTTCACGGGCGCGGCCGCGGGCGACGATTTCGCCGATTTTCTGCTGGGAGTTCCGGACACGAGCGCGATTGCTTTCGGCAACGCGGACAAGTATTTCCGGGCGGCGTCTTACGACGCATACTTCACCGACGACTGGCGGGTGAGCCCGGGGCTCACCGTCAATGCCGGCGCGCGGTGGGAATACAACTCGCCCATCGTGGAGAAATACGGCCGGCTGGTGAACCTGGACGTAGCGCCGGGATTTGCGGCGGAAGCGCCGGTCGAGGGCAGCAACCCCACGGGTCCGCTGACGGGGCAGCGATATCCGAGCTCGCTGGTTCAGCCCGACAAGCATGCATGGCAGCCGCGCGTGGGGATCTCGTGGCGGCCGTTTTTCGGAACCTCCACGCTGGTTCGGGGGGGATACGGCCTGTACTACAACACTTCGATCTACCAGCCGATCGCGACGATGATGGCGCAGCAATCCCCATTGTCGAAGAGCCTGAGCGTACAAAACAGCCCGGCCAATCCGCTGACGCTGGCCAGCGGATTCAACGCGTCGCCCTCGATCACCACCAACACGTTTGCGATCGCTCCGAATTTCCGAGCCGGTTATTCGCACAACTGGAGCCTGTCGGTGCAACAGGACCTGGCCGGGTCGATGGTCATGACCGTGACTTATCTCGGCATCAAGGGGACGCGGGCGGTGCAGGTGTTTCTGCCGAATACGTATCCGGCGGGGGCGGTGAATCCGTGCCCGGCGTGCCCTTCGGGGTATGCTTACATGGCCTCGAACGGCAATTCGACGCGCGAGGCGGGGCTAGTTCAATTGCGGCGGCGGCTGCACAACGGCTTTACGGCGAGCCTGCAATACACATTCGCGAAGGCCATTGACAACGCGGCGTTGGGCGGCAGAGGGCAGGGAAGCCAGGTAATTGCGCAGAACTGGCTCAACCTGGACGCGGAACGCGGACTTTCGAATTTCGACCAGCGCCACCTGGTGACGGCGCAGATGCAATACACGAGCGGGATCGGAGTGGGCGGCGGAACGCTGTTGCGCGGCTGGGAGGGAGCGGCTTTCAAAGGGTGGACGTTCATCACGAACATCACGGCGGGCAGCGGAATGCCGTTGACCCCGGTTTATATAGCGGCGGTGCGGAACACCGGTGTGACGGGCAGCATCCGGCCGGATTACACCGGAGCGCCGGTTTATGCGGCTCCCGCGGGCCGCTTCCTGAACCCGGCGGCGTACGCGGCGGCCGCGGCCGGGCGGTGGGGCAATGCGGGAAGGAATTCGATTACCGGTCCGGGCCAGTTTGCGCTGAATGCTTCGATGGGGCGCTCCTTTGGGGACTTCGACCTGCGATTCGATTCCACGAACGCGCTGAACCATGTGACGTTTCCCAGTTGGAACACGACCGTGAACAGCGCGCAATTCGGGCTGCCCAATGCAGCCAATGCCATGCGCAGCGTGCAGGCCACGCTGCGATGGAGGTTCTGAAACATGGGATGGGGACAGGCTCGTGCTTGCGGGGCAACCGCTCTCTTACGTTCGCGGCTCAGAACGGGGCCTCATTCCGAGCCGCGACCGTTAGGGAGCGGAATCTTCCTCGCGATGCTGCTGGCCCTCGGCCTGCTGGCGCAGCCGGTGAAGATCACGGTGAACACGCAACTGGTGGTGGAAACGGTTTCGGTCACGGATAAGAACGGCAAGGCGATCGAGGGTCTGACCGCGAAGGATTTCGTGGTGACCGAAGACGGGGTGGTGCAGACCGTCAGTTTCTGCGAATACCAAAAGATGCAGGAGGTTGCGCCCGCGCCAGCCCCCGCCCCGGCGCCGGCGCCGGCTGGAGACCAGGTTGCGGCGGTGACGCGGGGCCAAATCGCGCCCGAGCGGCCCGGAGATGTCCGCTACAAGGACCGGCGCCTGCTGGCGCTGTACTTCGACATGAGCGCCATGCCGGTTCCGGACCAGTTGCGCGCGCAAGCCGCGGCCGTCAAGTTCATCCGGACGCAGATGGCGCCGCAGGACCTGATGGCGATCCTCTCGTTTTCCGATGGCGTCCACGTGCTGCGGGATTTCACCGACAATCGCGACGACCTGGAGAAGACGGTCTACAAACTGTTTGTCGGCGAGGCGCAGGGATTCGAGTTCACCGACGACGACGACAGCAGCGCCGATACGGGCACGGCATTCGGCGAGGACGACAGCGAATTCAACCTCTTCAATACCAACCGCCAACTGGCTGCTTTGCAGACCGCGGCCAAGATGCTGGGCACGCTCAACGAGAAGAAGGTGTTGATTTATTTCGCCAGCGGCCTGCGGCTGAGTGGCGTTGACAACCAGGCGCAGTTTCAGGCGACTACCAACGCCGCCATCCGCGCCAACGTGTCCCTGTATTCGATTGACGCGCGCGGGTTGGTGGCGCAGGCTCCGCTGGGGGATGCCACCAGGGGGTCGGCGGGCGGGCTGGGGATGTATTCCGGCGGTTCGGCGCTGGCGAACGCCAACAACTTTCAGAAGTCGCAGGACACGTTGTATGCGCTGGCGGCGGATACGGGCGGGAAGGCGCTGCTGGACAACAACGACCTGTCGGTGGGAATCGTCGAGGCGGAGCAGTCGATTGGGAGCTACTACATCCTCGGCTACTACTCGGCCAACCAGGCGCTGGACGGGCGTTTCCGCCGGATCAAGATCACTTACAGCGGCGACCTGTCCGCCAAACTGAATTATCGCCAGGGTTACTGGGCCGGCAAGGAATTCGGCAAGTTCACCACGGTGGACAAGGAACGGCAACTGCAAGACGCGCTGATGCTGGGCGATCCGATTACGGAGCTGACCATCGCCATGGAGGTGGATTATTTCCAACTGAATTCCGCCGAGTATTATGTGCCGGTGGTGATGAAGATTCCGGGCAGCGAGCTGGCGCTGGCGCGGCGCCGCGGGGCGGACCACACGCTCATCGATTTTATCGGCGAGGTGAAGGACGAATATGGCGCCACCATGGCCAACGTACGCGACAAGGTGGATATCAGGCTGACCGGCGAAACCGCGGCCCAACTCGCCAGGCAACCGATTCAATACGACACCGGCTTTACGCTGCTGCCGGGGGCCTACACCTTCAAGGTTCTGGCCCGCGACGACGAGACGGGCAGAATCGGAACGTACACCAAGAACTTCGTCATCCCCAACCTGAACAAGGAGCTGAAGCGGATTCCCATCAGCTCGGTGGTGCTGAGCGGGCAGCGCGTGGACCTGAAAGATGCGCTGTTCAGCGCCAAGGATAAAGGGCCGGTGGTCAACCCGCTGATTCAGGACGGGCAGAAATTGATTCCCAGCGTGACGCGGGTGTTCAGCAAGAGCCGGGATATGTACGTATATCTCCAGGCCTACGAGCGCGGGGCAACGGCCATCCAGCCGCTGGTGGCCTTCGTGAGCTTCTATCGGGGGCAGACCAAGGCGTTCGAGACGCCGCCGCTGGCGGTGACGGAAGGGATGGACCCGAAGTCGAAAGCGCTGCCGCTGGGTTTCAGCCTTACGCTGAATAAGCTGCCGCCGGGCCGGTACGACTGCCAGGTGAGCGTGGTGGATCCGAACGGGCGGAAGGCGGCCTTCTGGCAGGCGCCGGTCCTGCTCGTGCCGTAGAATGAAACCATCATGAACACCAATGGCAAGGTCGCGCTGGTGACCGGCGCGGGCAGCGGCATAGGGCGCGCGGCCAGCCTGGCGCTGCACGCCGCGGGCTATTCCGTGGTGCTGGCCGGGCGGCGGGCCGCGGAACTCGTGCGCACGGCCGCATCGGCAGCACCCTCCGATGCCAGGATGCTCCCCGTGCCCACCGATATCAGTCAGCCCGAGCAGGTCCGGGAGCTGTTCGCCAGGACCAGGGAGACCTTCGGCCGGTTGGACGTGCTCTTCAACAACGCCGGCCTCAGCGCGCCCGGCATTCCGATGGAAGACCTCACCTACGAGCAGTGGAGCGCGGTGGTGGCGGTCAACCTCACGGGGGCATTCCTGTGCGCCCAGGAGGCCATCAAGCTCATGAAGGCGCAGCAGCCGCGCGGCGGGCGCATCATCAACAACGGCTCCATCTCGGCGCACGCGCCGCGGCCCAACTCGGCGCCGTATACCGCGACCAAGCACGCCATCACGGGGCTGACCAAGTGCATTTCGCTGGACGGCCGCAAGTACGACATCGCCTGCGGGCAGATTGACATCGGCAACGCCGCCACCGAACTGACCGAGCAGATGACGGAGGGCGTTCTCCAGGCCAACGGCACGAAAATGGTCGAGCCCCTCATGGATGTGCGGCACGTGGCCGAGGCCATCGTGTACATGGCGAATCTGCCGCTGGACGCCAATGTGCAGTTCATGACCGTGATGGCTACCAAGATGCCGTTTATCGGGCGCGGGTGAAGGGCTGGAATCTCAGGCTTCGCTGCGCTCCCGTTTTAGAGACCGATGCGTCGTACGAGATCGGCGAAGCGCGCATCCGAGCGCAGACTATCGAAGGCCGGGTCAACGCCGAGATACTGCACATCAGGATCGCGTGTGGCGTAAGCTTTCTCGAGCGAAGCGAACGCCTGCTCGCGCTCGGCCAGCGCCGCATAGAGGGTGGCCAACTCGGCCGGCGAAACATACCTCTCATTCGTCCGCAGTTGCTGAAGGATGCTCTGTGCTCGCTCGCGCTGGCCGGCCAAAGCGTACGACGCGCCCAGATGAATTTGCAAACTCGGACTCTTATTGCCTAGATTGACGGCCTCCTGATAGGCGGCGATGGCCTTGGCCTGCATGGCCTTCGCGGCGTAGGTGAAGCCGAGGACGTTGTACGTCGGGGGAAAGCTCCGGTCCAGTTCAAGCGTCTTCTGCAGGGATTGGATGGCCCGATCGTACTGGCGCGCGAAGTAAAGCACATAACCAACATTGGCATTGACGGCCGGGGCGAGCGGATCCAGCTCTCGGGCACGCTCGATCTCGGTGATGGCTTGCGGGTGTCGCCCCACAAGGCTGAGATAAAACGCATACCTCAGGTGTGCTTCGGCGAGGTTCGGGTTCAGTTCGATGGCGCGCCGGTATTCCCGCTCGGCATTGGCCCAATCCCAGGCATCCCGCATGGTGAGCGCCATGGCGTAGTGCGCGTCAGCGAGATTCTCATCCAACTCCAACGATTTGCGCGCCGCCTCCCCGGCTTTGGGTAAGAACTCTTTGGGGTCCAGAACACTTCCCGCCGCGAGATCGCGATACGTTGTAGACAGGTCGGCATAGGCCAGCGCATAAGCGGGGTTGACGGATATGGCCTGCTGGTAATACTCGACAGCCGTCTCGGAATTCTCGATGCCTCCCTTGTGGCGATAGAACAGCCCCTTGAGCATCAGTTCATACGCCTGCGGGTTGACCGTCTCGCGCTTGGCGAGCTGCCGCCGCTTGCCGGCACTCAAGCGCAGGCGCAGCTTATCAGCGATCTCTCCGGAAATCTCGGATTGGACGGCCAGCAGGTCGGCCGACTTGCGGTTGTATTGTTCGCCCCATACCTGCGTCCTATCGCGTGCGTTTACGAGTTCGACGCTAATCACCAGGTTGTCGCCTAGCTTCGCGACTCTGCCGCTCAGGACTGCTTTGACGCTCAGCGCGTTGGCCACTTCCTGGGGGTCCACATCCTTGCCCCTGTACCTGAAGCTCGAGCTGCGCGCGATCACCTTCACGGCAGGGAGTTGCGAGAGGCTGTTGATGAGGCGCTCGCTGATGCCGTCGGAGAGGTATTCCATCTCCGGATCTCCGGTCATGTTGGTAAAGGGCAGGACGGCGATGGAGTCAAAGGCGAGCTGGGAGTGAAAGTAATAGCGGAGTCCGACCGCTGTGACGATGACGGCCAGCAACGCGAGGATGGCCGCGCCTTTCTTGTGGCGCTGGATCTCTCCGGCGATGTATTCGGCGCTCGAAGTTGAACGCAAAGGCGCGGCACCGCTCGTGCCCGTGGCTGGCTGACGGGCGCTGCCGATGCCCGTCGCGGCGCCGGTGCTCGGGGCTTGCACGCCACTGCCTGCGCGCTGGCTGGACGGCGATGATGCCGCCGTTCCGGTCAGTTCCTGCCGGAGCTCTTCCAGCTCGAGCGCCACGTCGTGGCTCGATTGGTAGCGCTTATCCGGGTCCTTGGCCAGACATCTTCGGACGATGCGTTGCAACTGATCGGGCGTCGGGTTCTCGCTGCTTCCGCTAATCGGAGGCGTTGGCCCGTGGACGATTTTATGGAGAGCATCGAGCGCGTCTATTCCCTCGAACGCTTTCTGTCCTGCGGCTGCCTCATATAAAATGCATCCGAAGGAAAAGATGTCCGAACGGTGATCGACCTCCGTCTTGCCCACAGCTTGCTCGGGCGACATATAACCGATTGTGCCGATAACCGTTCCGGGCGTGGAGTGCTGGTAGAGGATTGTGGCGGCATCGCTGGCTGCGCCGCTTCCCGAGCCCAAGGGCTGTTGCGGTTCGACCAGCTTCACCAAGCCAAAATCCAGAATCTTGGCGTAGCCGTCGCGCGTGACCATAATGTTGTCGGGCTTGAGGTCGCGATGCACGATACCTGCCGCGTGCGCTTTCGCCAGTCCCTCGGCTACCTGAGCGAGGTATTTCAAGAGTTTCGGCAGCGGTGTTTGTCCGCGGTGAATTTTATCCCGCAGGGTCTCGCCGTCGATGTACTCCATGGAGATGAAGTGTGTTCCGCCGACCTCTCCAATTTCGTAGATATGCGCGATGTGGGGATGGTTTAGAGCAGCGGCGGCTTTCGCTTCTTGCACGAAGCGACGCATGCGCTCCGCATTCGAAGCGACCTCCGCAGGCAGAATCTTCAGGGCCACCTTGCGATCCAGCCTGGTATCCTCAGCCAGATACACCTCACCCATTCCGCCCACGCCGAGACGCGAGCTAATGCGGTAGTGCGAGATCACACTGCCAGATTGGAGCTTGGCTTCCACCTTAACTCGGGAAATTCGCCGCGAAACTCACATAGGTAGGATGGTTGCAGCCACCGATGAAGTGCAGGCGATAATCACGAAATTCATTCTTTATCTTATACCGGATGGCGAAGCGGTCTGCCGAAAGCTCAAATCGGCGGCTGCGGAGCATCAATTGCTCGGACCGAGGAAGAGCCGGACCAGGGGTCCGGCGCGGACGGGGGCGTCCGCCCCACATCGCTGGGCTATATACTTTCGTCTCCACCCAGAAACACCATGATCCGGCCGTGGATCTGGTCGCGGATTCGGCGGAAAGCGGATCGGCGCACCGCGTCTGAGCCCGCCACCGCCGCCGGGTCGTCGAAGGGCCAGTGAAGGCGCCTGGTGGCGCCGGGGAATACCGGGCAGGTTTCTTTGGCGTTGTTGCAGACCGTAATGACGTAATCGAGGTCTTGCCCCACAAACTCATCCACCGATTTCGATCGGTGGCTGGAAATATCGATGCCGATTTCCGCCATCACCTGGATGGCCTCCGGGCGAACGTGCGTCGGTTTGGTGCCGGCCGAGAATACCTCGAACCGGTCTCCACCTTCGTGGCGCAGCAGTCCTTCCGCCATCTGGCTGCGGGCGGAATTCCCGGTGCAGAGAATCAGCACTCTTCTGTTTGACATAACGCAAACCAGTGACGGGTCCGGTTGCACGCGGCGCAAACGGAAAGCATGACGGGAACTTCCACCAGCACTCCCACGACCGTAGCGAGCGCGGCCCCGGATTCCGGCCCGAACAGCGCAATGGCGGTGGCGACGGCCAGCTCGAAGAAGTTGCTGGCGCCGATCAGCGCGCCGGGAGCCGCCACGCTGTGCTCCACCTTCAGAAACTTCATCAGCGCATAGACGAGCGATGCGTTGAAGTACACCTGTAGCGTGATGGGAACGGCGATCAGGAGGACATGGAAAAACCGGTTTGTGATATTGTCCGCCTGGAAGGCGAAGATGAAAACCAGGGTGGCCAGCAATGCCGTGATGGTGACCGGGGCAAAGCGGGGCAGCAGGGTTCGCTCAAACCAGTCCTTGCCGCGCTGCCCGATCCACCACCGCCTCAGGACCGTGCCGGCTGCCAGCGGAATCACGATGAATACGATTACCGAGTAGAGGAGTACCCGGAACGGCACCGTGAGGGATGAGGCTCCGGTTACCAGGAACTGAACGATCGGCACAAACGCCACCAGCATGATGAGATCGTTCACAGAAACCTGGACCAGTGTGTAGGCGGGATCGCCATTTGTGAGGTGGCTCCAGACGAACACCATGGCGGTGCAGGGAGCGGCGGCCAGGATGATACACCCGGCAATGTACTGGTCCGCCTCGGCGCGTCCGATGAACGCGGAGAACACCAGCCGGAAGAACAGCCACGCCAGAAACGCCATGGAGAACGGTTTGACCAGCCAGTTGACGATCAGCGTGACCACCAGCCCCGCCGGCTTATTTCCCACGTTGCGGATGGCGGTGAAGTCGACCTTCATCATCATGGGTGTGATCATGAGCCAGATCAGGACCGCAATGGGCGCGTTGATCTGGCTGCCCTGGCCGAATTCCAGGCCGCGAAGGGCCTGGACCAGGGAGGGCACAAGCTTTCCTATGGCGACCCCCGCCACCATGCAACCCGCCACCCAGAGAGACAGGTATCGCTCGAAAAAGCCGAGGCGCCGCGGCATGCTCGCACCGTTACGCGGGCTTGACGGCGCGAATGAACGCGCTCATGAACTTGCCATCCACTTCCGATGCGATGGCATCCACATCAATTCCTTGGCCGGAAAGGAACTCGCGGGCGTCGTCGATGCGGTAAATGCGCGTGGGTTCCACTTCGATCTGCTCGAAGCCGGCGGCCGCCAGCTTAGCGCGGTATTCATTCTCTTCCAGCGCTCCGGCCACGCATCCCACCCATAGAAGAACGTTCTTACGGATCTCAGGCGGCATTTCGCCTTTCGTCACCACGTCGGATACGGCGAAGCGGCCGCCCGGCTTCAACACGCGGAAAGCCTCCTTCAGCACCCGGTCTTTGTCGGCGGAAAGGTTGATGACGCAGTTCGAGATGATGACGTCCACGGAGTTGTCCGGAAGCGGGATGCTCTCAATTTGGCCCTTCAGGAACTCCACGTTCGCCACTCCGGCCTGGCGCTTGTTCTCTTCCGCCAGGGCGAGCATCTCGTCGGTCATGTCCAGGCCATAAGCCTTGCCCGCCGGGCCGACACGCCGGGCGGAGAGCAGCACGTCGATGCCGCCACCCGATCCCAGGTCCAGCACGATTTCTCCCGGATTCAGCTTGGCGAGCGCCGTGGGGTTGCCGCATCCAAGACTCGCCAGCACGGCGGTCTCGGGCAGTTGGCCGGTTTCGTCCGCGCCGTAGAGGTTGCTGGAGATCGGGTCGGCGCAACAGCAGCTTGCGCCGCCAGCTACTCGCAGGGCGGCTTGCCCGTACTTCTCTTTTACGATTTCGGCGATGTTCCCGGTACTCATATAAATTATTCCTCGCGGCAAATGCGGAAGATCTTTTTGGATTTGACGGCTTTGTTACGGGTGCAGCATTCGGCGAACAAGAAGGCCAGCAATTCCTGCAGCGCCTGCGTATTGGCCGTGCATCGCAGGAAAGTTCCTTCCCGGCTGACGCGCACCAGGCCCTGGTTCTTCAGCTTTTCGAGATGGTGGGACAGGTTGGAGGCCGAGATTTCCAGCTCGTCCTGAATCTCTCCCACCACCATGCCGCCGGGATGCGCCGAAAGCAGCAGTTGCATGATGCGCAGCCGGGATTCCGTCCCCATGGCTGCAAACATGTCGGCGTAGCGGATGATCTGCCCGGCGTTCTTCTTCACTATTTCAATTATAATTGAAATATGGAAGTTGTCAAGGGGTACGCTACTCTTTCACGAATGCCGGGTCGATGGAGGTCTCAATCGTCCTTTGAAACGCTTTCCAATCGCAGGGCGATCCTGGCTTGGCCGTGCTGCAAGCCGGTATGAAGACCGTCGCCTTGGCGGGAGGCGAATCCAGCGTCAGGGGCAGCGCCTGGCGCATCTGCTCCAGCGTCTGGGCCGTGTAGCAGGTGCGGACCGAATACTCCCCGCCGGCGGGCTGGCGCCACAATTCGAACACCAGTGCGCCGCCGGGAGGCGTGTCATTGGGCTGATAGCCGGGCAGCAGCCACGAGAGATTCAGCGTCCCTTGAATATTGGAAAGGTTGCTGTCGTGTCCAACAATCACCAGCATGCGGTCCCCCGCCTTGCCGATGGCGCCGGAGACGGCCTTGCCCGCAACGGCCTGCTCCATGGCCTTCACCAGATGGCTCAACAGGTTGGATGCCGAGGTGCGCCCGATTTGCGGCGTCCGCCGTGTGAGATCGGCGTGGGCAATATGGAGGGTCATCATCTGCCGCAGGTTGGACTCGGTGAGGCGCCCCCAACCGAGATCCTTGCCTTCCATTCCGTTGGTGTACTCGAGGAGAAAATCCTCCGCCAGCGTAGCGGCCGTGGCAAACGGTCCGCGCATTTCAACCAGGCCGGCCGCGCCCGGGCCAAGCGATACCGGCAGTTCCAGCAGTGACTGTTTGACGGTCCTGCCTGCGGTAAGCACCTGCTGCACGGTTTCCAGGGCCGGGCGATAGGCAGTCAGCAAAGCCTCCGGGTGTCCCCCGATCCGCCCGGATAATGCCGCCACTGCCAAATCGGGGTCTGCATGTCCCACGCCGGCCGCTACGGGATTGAACAGTGGGTCGTGAGTCCCCGCCGGCGCCGAGTGCACCTCGACTCCGCAACCGGGCAGCATGCCTTCCGCCAAAGCGCGGCCGGTTTCGATGGTGCGCTCATCGGTGTCCGCCCAGAAATAGACGTGCTCCGCATCCGCGCAGCCCGACGGAGCGAACAGCCCGGCGCGGGCGAATTGCGCCCGGTCATAGGCGCCGAACAATTTCATCAAGGCCCTGCCGTGCGCCGTAAGATACCCGGGAGGAACGTCCCACTGGGGCCATGGCTCGGCCGAGTACGGATTGATCTGGTCGTTGCTCACCGTCGGGGGACGAACGCCGTGCCGGGTCACAATCGCCACAAACTTCAGCTCCTCGCCGCGCGCGGGAGTTGCTTGAGCCAGGACTACGCCTGCGCTCCAGGGAATCGACACCACCGCCAGTGCCCAGGAAACGAATCTTGCCAGGTTCATTACGAGTACTGCCTCCTCGAAAACCAGCTTCACTCCGGATTGTAGCGGACTCGGCCGGCTGAGGGCAGGCCGGAGACCTGCCCCACGACTCGCCATTCCGGATGTGCGGATGCTAGAATCCGGCTTAGGTATAATTGCGCTAGTCTATGTAGGAGGTGCCATGAAACTCTCTGCATTGGGAATTGCGATTTTTCTAGTGACCGGACCCGTCGTGGTCGCCGACGAACTGGACGACACGTACCAGAGTCTCCAAAACGCAACTGCGAAGAAGGATGCCCCCCAGGTCAAGAAACTGGCGGTGCAGGCGTGCGAACTGGCGCGCAAGGTGATTTCCGCTCCCGAGCCCACCAGCGCAATCGAAAAGGAAGACTGGCCCAACCGCGTCAAGTACGCGCAAGAAATCGAGGCGTACACCGAGTATGCGCTGTACGCCACCGCTGTCCAGTCCGAGCCCGCAACCATGGTGGACCTGCTGGGCACGCTGGAGCAGCAGAGCCCCAAGAGCAAGTACCTGGACGAAGGTTACGAGGCCTACCTGGCGGCGCTCCACCAAGTGGGGAAGGACGCTGACATCCCAGCCATCGCGGAAAAAGCCATCGTGAACTTCCCCAACAACCCGGACCTGTTGCTGGTGCTGGCCAGCAACGCGCAGGTCAAGAAACAGAACGACCGTGCCATCTCCTACGCCAACCGGCTGGTGGCCGCGGCCAATTCGCGCCAAAAGCCCGAGGCGGTATCGGCCGCCGACTGGGAGCGCAAGAAGAGTATATGGTTAGGCCGCGGCTACTGGATTGCCGGCGTCCTGAACGGCGAAAAGAACCTGTACGCGCTAGCCAACAAGAACCTTCGCGCGGCGCTTCCGTACATCAAAGGCGAACCGAACCTGATGGGCCCCGCACTCTTCTATCTGGGCGTCTCCAATTACCAGCTCGGCACCATGACGAACAATAAGAAGCAGGTGCTGGAGGGCGCGGCATTCAGCGACGAGTGCGCCAAGATCGCGGGCCCGTATCAGGACCAGGCCTGGCGCAACGCCCAAAACATAAAGGCCGCCGCCGATAAGATGCGCTGACACCGGCGCCTCGCCCGCGGCTGGCAGCCGCCCCAGGGAGGTATTTGCCTCGCGTCAGACGCCGGCCCCTGCGGGGCATCCAAGAGGTCGGTTCATGTCAAACTACATCGGAGCAATCGATCAAGGAACCACCAGCACGCGGTTCATGATATTCGACCGCGCCGGGACCATCGTCGCCGGCGCGCAGAAAGAGCACCAGCAGATCTACCCCCGGCCGGGGTGGGTGGAGCACGACCCCAACGAGATCTGGCGCCGCACCCAAGAAGTGATTGCGGCCGCCATGGAGCAGCGCTCCCTGGGCCCCCGCGACCTGGCGGCCATCGGCATCACCAACCAGCGCGAAACCACGGTGCTCTGGGATCGCACCACCGGCAGGCCCCTGCACAATGCCCTGGTGTGGCAGGATACCCGCGTGGCCGACTACATCCCCGAGCTCGCCCGCACGGGAGGCCCCGACCGCTTTCGCGCCCAGACCGGTCTCCCCCTGTCAACTTACTTCAGCAGCTTGAAGATCCGCTGGGTGCTGGACTATGTCGAAGGCGCACGCCGGCAGGCGGAAGCGGGCGAGGTTCTGTTCGGCAACATCGACACTTTCCTGGTCTGGCATCTTACCGGCGGTCCGCAGGGCGGACTCCACATCACCGACCCGACCAACGCCAGCCGCACGCAGTTGATGAATCTGCGGACGCTCGATTGGGACCCGGAATTGCTGGCGGCCTTCGACATCCCACGGCAGATCCTGCCCAAAATCTGTTCCAGCAGCGAACCCTATGGCGTGGCGACGCTGGAGGCGGTGAAGGGCGTCCCGGTCGCGGGAATCCTGGGAGATCAGCAGGCCGCCCTGGCCGGACAAGCCTGTTTCCGCGCCGGCGAGGCGAAAAACACTTACGGCACCGGGTGTTTCCTGCTCATGAATACCGGCCGCGAAATCGTGCAATCCAAGTGCGGCTTGCTGACCACCGTGGCGTTCCAGATGAAGGATCAGCCCGCCACGTACGCGCTGGAGGGGAGCGTGGCAATTACCGGCGCCCTGGTCCAATGGATTCGGGACAACTTCGGCCTAATCGGCAGCAGCCCCGAGATCGAGACCCTGGCCCGGACGGTGGAGGACAATGGCGGAGTTTACTTCGTCCCGGCGTTTTCGGGATTGTACGCGCCGTATTGGAAGCACAATGCGCGCGGCGTCATCGCCGGCCTGACCCGCTACACCAACAAGGGACATCTGGCGCGCGCCGCCTTGGAAGCCACCGCCTTCCAGACGCGTGAAGTGGTTGAGGCCATGGAGCAGGATGCGGGTGTCCGCGTGGACATTCTGCGCGCCGATGGCGGCATGGTAGGCAACGATCTCCTGATGCAGTTTCAGGCCGATATTCTGGACCGCACCGTGGTGTGTCCCGCGGTCAAGGAAACCACCGCCCTGGGGGCGGCGTACGCCGCGGGGCTGGCCACAGGCTTCTTCGAGAATCTCGACGATCTGCGCGCGCGATGGTCCGTCAACCGGACCTGGAAACCGGATATGGATCCGAGGCGGCGGGAAAAGCTGTACGGCTTCTGGAAGAAAGCGGTGACACGTTCGTTCGATTGGCTGGATGCCGAATAGGGAGAGACCGATGGAAAAACAGATCTTCGGCGAGTTCATGGGGACCCTGGTGCTGGTCCTGATGGGGAACGGCGTGGTGGCCAACGTCAACCTCAAGAAGTCCTATGCGCAGGACGCCGGATGGATGGTGGTCGCCACCGGTTGGGCGTTGGCGGTTATGACGGGCGTGTTTACGGCCATCGCCTGCGGCAGCCCGGGCGCTCATCTCAACCCCGCCATCACCCTGGGCTTTGCCGTCAGCTCCGGAGATTTCAGCAAGCTGGCGCCTTATGCCGCGGCGCAGATCATGGGAGGGATTGCCGGCGCCACGCTGGTATGGCTGTACTTCCTACCGCACTGGAGCGTGACCCCCGAGGCAGACCTGAAGCGGGCCTGCTTTTGCACGTCTCCGGCCATCCGGCGGCCGGCCGCCAACCTGCTCTGCGAAGTCATCGGCACCTTCGTACTGGTGCTGGTGGTGAGCGCCATCTTGTCCAAAGCCGTGGCAGCCGGCGGCCCCGCAGCGGGCCTGGGACCTTACCTTGTGGGGAGCCTGGTGTGGGGCATCGGTCTCAGCCTGGGGGGGACTACCGGTTATGCCATCAATCCGGCGCGAGACCTGGGTCCGCGGATCGCGCACACGCTCCTGCCGGTGGCCGGCAAAGGCGGATCGGATTGGCCCTATGCGGCAATTCCCGTGGCAGGTCCATTGCTCGGCGGAGCGCTGGCGGGGCTGTTCGCGAGGCTGGCGCAGTTCTAGCCTCCCAGTCAACAACCGCTCTCTTACGGGGTGCCCTCTGGGCCCGGCTCGGTATGCCGCCTCGTTCCGAGCCGCGACCGTCAGGGAGCGGTAGAATAGGTCTGACGCTGTCCTCTTATGCCTCTTTTTGTGCCCAACCGGTACCGCGGCAAGCTGATCGTGGTGGAGGGTATCGACGGTTCCGGTAAATCCACTCAAATCTCGCTTCTGAGCCATTGGTTGCGCTCGCAAGGTTATGCTGTCGCCTTCAGCGAGTGGAACTCATCGCCTTTGGTGCGGCAGGCCACGCGGCGCGGCAAGAAGAAGGAGATGTTCACCCCCACCTCATTCAGCTTGATCCATGCCACGGATTTCGCGGACCGCATGGAAAGCTATATCCTGCCGCTGGTAAAGTCGGGCGCCATCGTGTGCGCGGACCGGTACGCCTTCACGGCCTTCGCGCGCGACGTGGCGCGCGGGGTCGGCCGCCGCTGGGTACGCAACCTGTACCAGTTCGCCATGCACCCCAATATCGCCTTCTATTTCCGGGTGCCGCTGGACGTCGCTCTGGGCCGCATCCTGGGCGGACGCGACGCACTGAAATACTACGAGGCCGGCATGGACCTGGGACTGGCGCGCGACGTGGAAGAGAGTTTCCGCATCTTCCAGGGCCGCATTCTCGACGAGTACGAAGCCATGGCGCAAGAGGTGGGGTTTCACATTATCGACGCCACCCAGTCCATCGAAGAGCAGCAACGGCGCATGCGCGATATTGTCATGAACGTGCTGGGCGACAGTCTGAAGAACGGCATCCTGCATCAGGCCGCGGGAGGAGAGTCCAATGCGCAAACCACAACCGCTCCAGTTCTATAGCGAGCCGCTCCCGGGCGTCGACACTTCCGACTTGCAGGGCAAGCTGATCGTCATCGAGGGGCCGGACGCGGTGGGCCGCAGCACGCAGATCGCGCAGTTGCGCCAGTGGCTCGAGCGGGAGGGCCACGCCGTAATCGATACCGGCATGGCGCGCTCGGCGCTGGCGGGCAAGGGTATCCAGATGGCCAAGGAAGGCAACACCCTGGGCCCCATCACCATGACCCTGTTCTACACCACCGATTTTGCGGACCGGCTGGAGAACGAGATCATGCCCGCCCTGCGCGCCGGGTTCGTGGTGCTGATCGACCGCTACATTTTCTCGATCATGGCACGAGCCATTGCCCGCGGCGAAGACCGGCGGTGGATTGAGCAGGTGGCCGGGTTTGCGCTGGCGCCGCACGCGGTGTTCTACTTGCGCACCGACGTGGAGCACCTGGTGTCGCGGGTGGTGCTGGGCCGCGGCGCCTTCGATTACTGGGAAAGCGGCATGGACCTGCGGTTCGGGCCGGATATGTATGAGAGCTTCGTGCGCTACCAGACCCGCTTGATCAAGGCCCTGGACTCGATGGCGGAGCGCTACAACTTCACCGTGATCGACGCCTCCCAGCCCATCGACCGGATCTTCCGCGAGCTGCAGCGCCAGATCCGGCGGCTGCGATTGCTGCGGGTGCAGCCGCGCAAGCGTCCGGCGCGCAAGGCCAAGGCGTAATGCAGATTTACCTGTTGCGGCACGGCATCGCCGAAGATGCCCGGCCGGGACACGCGGATTCCGAGCGCGCGCTCACCAGCGAAGGACGCGAGAAACTGCGGCGCGTGCTGAAGCGCGCGCGGGCCGCCGGTGTGGCGCCGGACCTGATCCTTTCCAGCCCCTACCGCCGCGCCATCGAAACCGCCGAGGTGGCGGTCGAGGCGCTCGGATACCAGGGCAAGGTGGTGCGCACCCCGGCACTGCTGGCGGATGTATCGCCATTCGACGCGTGGGAGGAGATCCGCTCGCGCCATGACGAGCGCTCCGTTCTGCTATCGAGCCACGAGCCTCTCATGAGTTCCCTGGCGGCGTTTCTTCTGGGCAGCCCGGCGCTCCAGATGGACATGAAGAAAGCGGCCCTGGTGCGCGTGGATTGCGACCGCCTGGGACCCCAGCCGAAGGGTGTGCTGAAGTGGATGCTGACGCCGGCGGCGGCGGGGGAGTAGCGCGAGAAATAGATCACCGCGGAGACGCAGAGACGCAGAGAAAAGCAAGAAGAACCAAGGAAAAACCGACAACCTGAGAACGCAGAGATGGCAGAGAGCGCAGAGAAGACATTTTTCTTTCATTCTCTGCGTCTCTGCGTCTCTGCGGTGATTATCAGGTTTTGGCGGAACCCGGAGAGGCCGATATGAAGGTCACCAAGGCAACGGAGCGGTATGAAGGGTGGCTGGCGCGGCATGTGCGCCTGCTCGAGGCCGATCTCCATCTCAAGCACGAGCAGATGCGCCTGGCGCCTTTTCCATTCATGCGCGCTACCTACTACCGCTGGGCGCAGACGTGGGCGGAGGTGTCGGGCGAGGCGGCGCGCGCCCCCCGCGTGCTGGCCGTCGGAGATCTGCACGTGGAGAACTTCGGGACGTGGCGCGATATCGAAGGCCGGCTCATCTGGGGCATCAACGATTTCGACGAGGCTTGGCGGCTGCCCTACACCAACGACCTCATCCGGCTGGCCGCCAGCGCGCTGCTGGCGAACATGACCTGCGAGCCGAAAGCCGGGATGGCGGCCATCCTCGATGGCTATACCGAGGCGGTCGAAGCCGGCGGGCGTCCCATTGCGCTGGCCGAGCATCACGTGGCGCTGCGCACCATGGCTTCCGCGCGCCTGCACCAGGCGGAGACGTTTTGGGAAAAGCTGCACGCTCTCAAGGACGTGGAAGAAGAGCCGCCGGCCGGCGCCATCAAGGGCATTGCCAGGATGATGCCGGAACGCGGTTTCACCTGGCGGACGGTGCACCGGGTGGCGGGGATGGGCAGCCTGGGCCGCGAGCGGTACGTGGCCATCGCCGAATGGCGAGGCGGATCGGTGGCGCGGGAGGCCAAGGCCCTGGCACCCTCCGCTTGCGTTTGGGCGGAAGACGGCAAAGGCACGGCGCCCATTCTCTACCAGCAGATTCTGGACCGCTCGGTGCGCTGCCGCGATCCTTTCGTGCGCTTGCAGAGGCGTTGGATCGTCCGCCGCCTGGCGCCGGACTGCTCGCGCATCGAGCTCTCTTCGCTGCCCAAAGAGCGCGACGATCTCCGCCTGTTGCACGCCATGGGCTGGGAGACGGCCAACATCCACCTGGGCAGCATCCGGCCGCGCGTTTTGAGCGCCGACTTGAAAAAGAGGCCGAGCGGCTGGTTGCTGGAAGCGGCGCGAAAGATGGAAAAGGCGGTAGAGGCCGATTTTGAGGAGTACTCGCATGTCCGGTGACGGCACGACTGCACTCTGAAGACGCGGTTCGGGCCGCGCTTGCGTTTGCGGCCGAGGCCCTCCGCGCCGATGTCATCTACCCGCTTGAGACGATTCCCCGATGACGTTTCTCGCCGATGAGGGCGTTGACTGCCAAATTGTCGAGCGCCTTCACTTCAACAAGGGCCGGGGTACCGGGGTTGGCAGAATACAAAAGGCGATGGTCTGCCACACCAGCCTGGATTGCCCCTTGACACGCCGTTCACGTCGCGCCGACTTCACGCCAAAGCGGCCGCGCTTCGGCGCCACCGAGTTCCCTGGTAGTGGCTGGCCTGGAGAGCGGGAGTTCGCCGAGTATCTTCATCAACCGCCGGATGAGCTCGGGCCCCGGTTGGACCCTGGTTTCAGGCGGGCTTGGCAGTCCTGGTTGCGGGATCCCACACCAGCGCTCGCCGTTCCCTCATGGATTGGGCGGACATGAGGCAAGACAAATGGGCGTTAAACACCATAGGCAGGTAAGCGATCGGCTTCTGTCCGGACTTGACGCAATCCAGCCAATTCGCCACGTGGGCGTCCTCGTAATCCCTCTCCGCCCTGCCGAAGTTCTCAAGGAGGAACTCCTTTGCCTCGATGGGCGGTCCTTGTGGGACCCCTTCATACAAGCCGGCAAATCCCGGAGGCGGCGTGCGAACCACCGGAGGCGGTACTGGGACGCCGATCTTGTTCCTGCCGCCTAAAGTGGTCATATACGGTTGGTACTCCGACATCGGCACCACCATATAGCCGGCGCGGTTGACCATAAGCTGGCCTTTGCTTCCAAAGAACGACGGTCCCTGGATCAGGTGCTGATGCGGAGGCGGCGTACAGCTCATGATGGTCATCATGAAGTGCCCGAACTGAACGGTCGAGGACCAGGTGTTCGGCACGTACTCGAGGTTCGGGCGATCCAGGAACGCGTAGTTGGCGGCTGCGGAGACGTACAACGGGGGCTTCGCGCCGTCCGGGTCCAACGCCATATGGACGATGTCCACATGATGGATGATCCAGTCAGTCATGGTCCCCGCGCCGTAGGCGTACCACGAGCGCCAGTTGCGCGCCCTCACCAGGCAGTAAGGGCGCTTGGGGGCGTCGCCCTGCCACATGTCCCAGTCGAAGCCCTCGGGAATGGGTTGCGCCGAGTCATCGGGATGGCGGGCGGCCATGCCTCCGGCGGGGTGGTCGACGATTACCTGCGTGATGGGGCCGATCCCGCCGCTCTGGACCAGCTTCACGGCTTCCTGAAAATGCGCGCAACTGCGCTGCATCGTGCCCACCTGCACCGACCTGGCGGGGTATTTCTCGACGGCGGCGAGCATCTTCACGGCTCCCTCCACGGTGTTCGAAAGGGGCTTCTCGATGTAAACGTGCTTTCCCGCGTCGAGAGCCTGCACCAGAATCGGGCTGTGCCAATGATCCGGAGTAGCCACGAGGACCGCGTCGATATCCTTGCGCTCCAGCACCCGCCGGTAATCGCCGTAGGTCTGGCAGTTGGGGCCGATGCCCTTGGCGAACGCCTCGCGCCGGGTCGTGTCCACATCGCAGGAGGCCACGATATCGGAGTTGGCGTACCTGCTGGCCGCCATGCCCATAGCGGCGCCACGCGTACCCGTACCAATGATCCCCACTGTGACGCGATCATTGGCCCCAAGCACGGAGCGCGGAGTAGCCGCCGCCACTGCGGCGGCTGCTTGCAGAAATCTTCGCCTGTTTTGATCCATCATAAACTCGATACCTCTCATCCTCCCGTGAAACGCCCTCCCCGTCAACAACCCCCATCGCGGCAGGCCGCCAGATCGCGGGAAACGATCCGCTGCACCACTACTCCACGCGGTAGTTGGGCGCTTCCTTGGTGATAATCACGTCGTGCACGTGGCTCTCGCGCAGGCCCGCGCTGGAGACGCGCAGGAAGCGCGCCTTCCGCTGCAGCTCGCGGATGTCCCGCGCGCCGCAATAACCCATGCCCGAGCGCAGCCCGCCCACAAGCTGATACACCATCTCGGAAAGCGGCCCCTTGGCCGCCACGCGCCCTTCGATGCCCTCGGGCACGAGCTTGGAATTCGGGTCCTGCGAATAGCGGTCTGAACTGCCTTGCAACATGGCGCCCGTGGAGCCCATGCCGCGGTAGGTCTTGAACGTGCGGCCCTGGTAGAGAATGGTTTCGCCGGGGCTCTCGTCGGTGCCCGCCAGCAAGCTTCCGATCATGACCGTGTCGGCGCCGGCGGCAATGGCCTTGGTGATGTCGCCGGAAAATTTGATGCCGCCATCGGCGATCAGCGGCACTCCGGCTTCCCGCGTGGCCCGGGCGCACTCCACAATGGCGGTGAACTGCGGGACGCCGGCGCCGGAAACCACGCGCGTGGTGCAGATGGAACCGGGGCCGATGCCCACTTTGACGCCGTCCACGCCCAGCGAAATCAATTCCCGGGCGCCTTCGTAAGTGGCCACATTGCCGGTGATGAGCTCAACTTCCGGCAGCTTGCTCTTGATGTTCTTCACCGCGTTCATGACGCGGGCACTGTGGCCATGCGCGGTGTCGATGGCCACTACGTCCACTTTGCGCGCCACCAGCTCCTGGGCGCGCTCCAGGTAATCGCCGGTGGCGCCGACCGCCGCCCCCACCCGCAGCCGGCCCTGGCTGTCTTTGGCCGAGTTCGGGTACTTCAGCTTCTTCTGGATGTCCTTGACGGTGATGAGACCCTTGAGCGTGAACTGGTCGTCCACCACCAGCAGTTTTTCGACGCGGTGCTTGTGCAGGATAGCTGCCGCCTGCTCCAGCGTGGTGCCCACCGGAACCGTCACCAGATTCTCCTTGGTCATCACCTCGGAGATGGGGAGGTTGAAGCGGTTCTCGAAACGCAGGTCGCGGTTGGTGAGGATGCCGACCAGCTTGCCGCCCTGGGTGACCGGCACGCCGGAGATGCGGTACCGGCTCATGAGTTCCTGCGCGGCTGCGATGGGCTCGTCGGGACCGATGGTGATGGGGTCCACGATCATGCCGCTTTCACTGCGCTTCACGCGGTCCACCTCTTCGGCCTGGCGCTCGATGGGCATGTTGCGATGGACGATTCCGATGCCGCCCTGCTGCGCCAGGGCGATCGCCAGGTGCGACTCCGTGACGGTGTCCATGGCCGCGGAGACCACCGGGATGTTCAATGCGATCTGGCGCGTGAGGCGCGTGCGCGTGTCGACCTCGGCCGGGAGCACTTCGCTGCGGGCCGGCTCGAGCAAAACATCATCGAAGGTGAGGCCCTCGGAAAGTATGTCTTGAGTCATGGTAATTCTTTCCATGATAACGTACAGCGGCGCGGGCCTCCCGGCCTGCCGCCGTCTTGGGGGAAATGGAGGCTGGACGCGCTTGTGGGGCAGCTTGGCGAGCTGCGCGCCGGTTGTCTACCGGCGCAACGGGCGGGTTGCCAACCCGCCGCAGGTTTCCAACCTGCCCCACGAACCCAGTTCACGTCGCGTTTCGCCAAAACGGTTAAGCACACCCGCTTCACGGAGCTTTGGGTTGGACTTTCACTTTCCCTCGGGCCTTTTTGGCATGGTGGTGGAGAAAGTGAACCATCTCCTCATGGGTATCAAAGGGCCCACAGAGGCGGCCTGCTAAAATGTCCTCCGTGGATTCGGCCAGACGGGCGCGCTTCGGCGTCAGTAGTTCATCCAGAGAGCTTCTGTGCGCATCTTCTTGATGGAGTGGCAATTCTTGGGCGGCGCTTCCACACATCGCCAGCCCTGGTACAGGTTCTCCATTAGATCGCACTTGTAGCCGGAAACGGCAGCCTTGCCTTTGATGCGACTGAGGGCCCGAGCGAGATCGCGGTGCTCGGCGTCTTTCATCTCGAAACCGTATGCCTTGTTGTCGCCGCGCGTGGAGTGGACGTATGGAGGGTCGCAATAGAAGAGCGCCTCCTTGTCGTCGTAAAGGCCGATAACTTCGATGGCGGGCCGGTTCTCAATCTGAACGCGCAGGAGGCGAAGGGCGATTTCAGGCAGATCCTCGACGCTCCCGAGCCACCGGGACACGACCCCGGACATCCCGGCGCGGCTCGTGTTCTTGCAGTTGGCCCATCGTCCCAGAGACGCTGTCTGGGCAAGGCCCGTTCTTGCCTGTCTGGCCCTCACGAAAAAAAGGCGGGCCCTTTGAAGTTCGGAAAGCTGCTTGAGGTTGCCGTTCGCGGAAACGGCGCGATAGAACTCCTGCCGCGAGAAGGGCGTCAGGCCGATGGCTTCAACCAGTTGATCCTTCTGATCCCGGAGGACCCGGAAGAAGTTCGCCACCTCTCCGTCGATATCGTTGTACGTCTCCACCGGCGACGGGTCCCGATTCAGAAGGACGGCAGCCGATCCCGCAAAAGGCTCGCAGTAGTGGTGACATGCGGGCAAAAGCGGCAAGAGCCAATTCAGATGGCTGAACTTACCGCCGTACCAGCCGAAGGCAATCAGTTTCCCCCGCCGGCGCGGCGCAAGAGATCCCCGCTCCTCGACGAGGATCCGTGAGAGCGCTCGCCTTGCCATAGGCTTAACCTACCGCTCCGCCGGATACTTGAACGATTTGTCCGGATACTTGGGCGGCGCGGGCTGCTCGACGGGCTTCTCCCGGATCTCGGTCTTCAGGTATTCGATGGCCGCTTCCAACTGCGCGTCCTGGCCCTCGAAGGTGGCATGGGGAAGATTGTCAACTACGATATCCGGGTCCACGCCGTGGCCTTCGATCAGCCACTTATGATCGGGGCCGAAGACGCCGTTCTCGGCCGCCGTGGCGATTCCCCGGTCCGCCAGGCGATTGCTGGCGCTGAGCCAGATCTCTCCGCCCCAGGTGCGCGTCCCGATCACCTTGCCCAGCCCCAGCCGGCGGAACCCCTCGGTGAAAGCTTCGCCATCCGACCCGGTGAACTCATCGCACAGCACCACCATGTGGCCGCGAAACGCCTGCTGCATGTTCCAGAAGGGTTTGCCCGTCCGCGACTGCCAATACATCCACGCCTTGCGCAGCAGCTTGTCGAGGATCCAGCTATCGATGTTGCCGCCCCCGTTGTGACGGACATCGATGATCAGGCCGTCGCGCGTGAAGACCGGGATGTACTGCTCCACCCACTGGTTGATATCGTTGGATCCCATGGCGCGCAGATGCACGTAGCCGATCTTCCCGCCGGACGCCTGGTCCACCGCCAGCCGCCGCGTGTACTCCCATTCGGCGTAGCGCAGGTCGGCTTCCTGCTGCATGGTCACCGGCTTCACGATGACGTTGCGCGGCTCGGTTTTGTCTTTTGGGCGCACGCGCATCAGCACCTGCTTGCCCGCCTGGTTGCGCAACAGTTCCGCCGGATCGGTGGCCGACAGCAGATCGCGGCCGTTGGCCGCCAGCAGAACGTCGCCCTCGGCAATGTCCACACCGGGCTGCGCCAGGGGCGACTTGCGGTCGGGACGGTCGGGGTCGGATTGATAGATGTGCTGGACCACGTAGCCTCCGGCCTTCGCATCGCGAACCAGGCGCGCTCCCAGCGCCGCCAGCGCTACCTGGTCCGGCCCTCTGCGGATATCGCCCCCGGAGACCGACGCGTGCAGCGCGGAAAGCTCGCTCACCATCTCCGCAATCAGATCGCTGAGTTCTTCGCGGTCGCGCACGCGGTCCACCAGCTCCCCATACTTATCGCGCATGGCCGCCCAGTTCACGCCGTGCATGTTGCGGTCGTAGAAATAATCGCGATGCAGCCGCCAGGCGTCCAGGAACTCCTCGCGGAACTCGTCGCTGGGAATCACGGAGAATGTCCAATTCTTCAGGTCCACCTGGCTGTCGGCGAGCGTTTTCGGGTCCTTCAACGCCGCCCCTTTCACGGTGGCGTCCACAATCAGCAGATCGTTCTGCTTGTACCCGATGAGCATCTTCTTACCGTCCCCCGACACTTCGAAACGATTCACGCCTTCCAGCAGGGTGTCGGGCTTGTCGCCCTTGTTGGCGATGTCGAGGCACTGGAGCAGGCTCTTTTGGGGGTCCTCGGCATTCTCGTCGATCCAGCACAGCCGCTTTCCGGCCACCGCCAGGTCGTGGTAGTTGCCGGGAGGCACGGGGACCTCCTCGAGCCGCGCCGCGATTCCGTCGAGGTCGATCTCCACCTTTTCCACCTTGGTCTCGGCGGGTTTGGCGGCATCGGCAGCGGGCTTGGCGGGCTCCTCCTTCTTGTCGGGGTGCAGTTCGTCGGCCGGCTCAAACGGAGACCGCAGCCCCTTCTTGAGCGGCAACATATAAACCTTGTCGGCGCGATCGAAGTACGGCTCCGGCTGACGCGATCCCCATGGCGCCTGCACCGTCGATTTCAAAGCGCGGTCGGATACAAAATAGATCCACTTCCCATCGGGACTCCAGGCCGCCCAATTGCTGTCGTACCGGTCGGTGGTGAGCGGCGTGAAGACGCCCGTCTCCACGTTGTAGAGTACGATTTGTGAAAGCAGGGCCGGCGAGGTGTGCGCGTAGGTCAGCCAGCGGCTGTCGGGAGACCAACTCAGGTTGTCGAACTGCGGGTTGGAATCGCCGGACGACTCCAGCGTGGCGATGCGCTTCTGCGTCTTGGCGGCCGTATCCAGCAGCCAGAGCTGATTATCTTTGTCCTGGTGGGCGATCCACTTGCCGTCCGGCGAGGGAACCCCGTCCCACCGCAGCACTTTGCCGTCGGTCGTGAGCCGCTCGCCCGCGCCGGTCCCGTTGGCCGGAACCTTCCACAACTCCACCTCCCCGCTTTCCGTGGAAAGGATCAGCAAAGACTTGCCGTCGGGCATGAAGCGCGCATCCCGATAGCGCCCCGGTTTGTGGGCCGCCACATCCACAAACCGGCCCTTCAGCGGCGCCACAAAGGCGCGCCCGCGCGAGGTCAGCACCACGCCGCTGCCGTCCGGCGCGATGTGCACGGAAGTCGCGTAATCTATCGGATTCCTGATCCAGTGTTCGCGCAAGTGGTCGAAATCGGAAGCGAGCTCGATCGGAATGGCCTTCTCCGCGCCCGAAGCAATGTCGTACAGGCGTAGATCGGCGCCCATCTGGTAAACGATGCGTCCCTGCCCGAGCGAGGGGTTCTTCAGGTCCCAGCCCGCGTGCCGGGTGTGCTGTCTCAGGCTCTTCCCGTTCTCGTCCATCGACCACAGGTTCATGGTCCCGTCGCGGTCCGAAAGGAAGTAGACCCGGCCGTTCCACCACATGGCGTCCTTGCTGGTCCCCGCAAAGTCCGCCGTGAGCGGAGTGGCTTCGCGGCCGGCGGCGTATTTCCAGATGTTCTGCGCTGTTCCGCCCTGGTACCGCTTGGCGTAGCTGCCCTGGAACGGAAAGCGCGTAAAGAAGAGGGTGGCTCCGGTCCGATCATAGCTGCCTTGTGCCGCCTGGCTCAGCGGAACCGGTTCCACGCGGTTCTCGGAATCGATGGCCGCCAGTTGCGTGCCGGGCAGCGTCGAGTAGCGCCGCGTGGAGTAGAGGATCTTTCCGTCGGGGGTCCAGCCCACCACGTTGGCATTGCCTTCAAAGGTGCGGCGCGATGGCAGGCCGCCGGCTGCCGGCATGGTGTAGACTTCCGTGGGACCTTCGTAATTCGCCGAAAACGCAATGGTCTTCCCATCGGGCGAGAACGCGGCGTGCATCTCTTCGCCGGGGTGCGTCGTGAGCCGGCGCGCCATCCCGCCCTCCGTGCCAACTTCCCAGAGGTCGCCCTCCGCGGTAAAGACAATGGTTTGGCCGTAGATTGCGGGGAAGCGGTAATACCCCCGGTTTTGCGCTTGCGGCCAGCCGGGGGCGGCGACCGCCAACAGAACGATTGCGAGCACTGAAGAACGCATGGGACCTCCGATCAGGATCATGGTACAGCACCCCCGCGGCCCCGCGCCAACTCGCTGCTGTTCAGTTTCCCACGGAGGTATACAAAGTTTGCGCCCCGCTCACATGATAACGCAGGTCGTCCTATGGCGCGTTCCGCCAACAGGGGCAACGTTGGTTATTGTAAAAGAATGGAAAAGAAACGGCTGGGCAACAGCGATATGGAATTGACGCCCATCGGCGTGGGCGCGTGGGCCATGGGAGGAGGCGGCTGGGCATTCGCCTGGGGACCGCAGGACGACGGCCAATCCATCGCCGCCATTCACGCGGCGCTCGAGCACGGCGTGAACTGGATCGATACGGCGGCGGTGTATGGGCTGGGCCATTCCGAGGAAGTGGTGGCGCGCGCCCTGGCGGGACGGTCCGAGCGGCCTTATGTCTTCACCAAGTGCGAGCTGACCTGGGACGACAAGGGCGAAATTAGAGGGTCCCTCAAGGCCGATTCCATCCGGCGGGAGTGCGAGAACAGCCTGCGGCGGCTCCAGGCGGAGGCCATCGATCTCTATCAGATCCATTGGCCGAATCCGGATGAAGATATCGAGGAAGGCTGGGGGACGCTCGCCAGGCTGAAGGAAGAAGGCAAAGTGCGCTGGATCGGGGTCTCCAATTTCAACGCGCCGCAACTGGAGCGGTGCCGCGGGATTGCGCCTGTCACGTCGCTGCAACCGCCTTATTCGGCGATTTCGCCGGAGGTGGAAGCCGCGATTCTGCCGTATTGCGCGCGGCACGGGATGGGCGTGATCGTGTATTCCCCGATGAAGTCGGGGCTGCTGACCGGGACCATGACGAAAGAGCGCGTGGCTGCTTTTCCGAAGGACGATTTCCGGCGGCGGGCGCCGGCGTTTCAGGAGCCGCAGCTTTCGCGCAACCTGGCGCTGGCGGAGCTGATGAGACGCATCGGCGCGCGGCACGGGCGTTCGGCGGGCGAAGTGGCCATCGCGTGGACGCTGCGCCATCCGGCGGTGACGGCGGCCATCGTGGGGATGCGCTCGGCCGAGCAGGCCAAAGGGGTGATGGGGGCGCTGGAATTCCGCCTGAGCGCGGAGGAAATCGCGGAGATCGGGGCAAGCTAAAGCATGCCCCACCTGCGGCGATGCTATAATGTAAAGGTTCTGCCCAGCGATTCAGGCCTTTCCCTATGTTCCTTAGTGTCAAAGAGTTGGAGCTGCGGAAGATTCGTTTCGACGAAACTCTCCAGCCGGGGCGGATCGATTTTGCGGGCGAGGATCTGGAGCAAACTTCCGCGCTGCATGCAGCCGGATCGGCCGAGGCGCTGGCGCATTCGGATGGCGAAGTGCGAATCCAGGGGAAGTATACCGTGGAGATGGCGGCGCAGTGCGACCGCTGCCTGGGGCGCGCGCGCTTCCCACTGGATAGAGGGTTCGACCTGTTCTACCGGCCCATGTCGTTCATCGCGCGGGAGGAAGAAGTCGAGATCGGCGAAGACGAGGCGGAGATCGGGTTTTATGAAGGCGGCGGCCTGGAGCTGGAGGACATCCTTCGGGAACAGGTGCTGCTAGCTTTGCCCATGCAGCGGACTTGCAGCGAAGACTGCAAGGGAATTTGCCCGGTCTGTGGCCGGAACCGGAACGAAACCACGTGCGATTGCAGAATCGAGAGCAGCGACGATCGCTGGGGCGCGCTCCGGAAATTAGAGATCCAGAGGTAGAGATATGCCCAATCCCAAACGCAGACACTCCCAAAGGCGGACCAGCAACCGCCGCGCGCACGATGCGCTGAAGGCGTCCGGCCTGGCGGAATGTCCGAACTGCCACGAGCCCAAGCTCCCCCACCGTGTATGCCCGCATTGCGGCCAGTATAAGGGCCGCGAAGTGGTCGAAGTCGTCGAGGAGTAGCGGCTTCCCGACATGCTGACCATTGCGGTGGATGCAATGGGCGGAGACCACGCCCCCAAAGCCGAAGTTGACGGGGCGGTTCGAGCCGCCAGGAGTCTCAAAGTCAAGGTCATTCTGGTGGGCCAGCAGGATGCGGTCCGGCGGGAGCTGGCGCAGCACGAAGACTACCGCGATCTCCCCATCGAAATCGTGCACGCCAGCGAGCGCGTCACCATGGAAGAGAGCGCGGGGCGCGCCTTCAAATCGAAGAGGGACAGCTCCCTGCGCGTGGCCTCGCGGCTGGTCCGGGACGGGGCCGCCCAGGGGTTCGTGTCCGCGGGCAACACCGGGGCGGTGATGGCCACCGCGAAGATCGTGCAGGGCGTGGTGCCGGGCGTGGACCGTCCGGCCCTGGCGGGCATTTTTCCAGCGGTGGAAGGATCGCCCGCGGTGGTGCTGGACGTGGGCGCCAACGTGGATTGCTCGCCGCGCATGCTGGCGCAATTCGCGGTGATGGGCGAGATGTATTCGCGCATCATTCTGCGGCGGCCCAAGCCGCGCGTGGGCCTTCTTTCCATCGGCGAGGAAGAGCACAAGGGCAACGATCTGACGCGCGCGGCCATGCCGCTGCTGAAGGCCCTTAACCTGAACTTCATCGGGAACGTGGAAGGCGGCGACATTTACGGCGGCAAGGTGGACGTGATCGTGTGCGACGGGTTCATCGGCAACGTGGCGCTGAAGGTGAGCGAGGGACTGGGGGAGATGGTCAAACACCTGTTGCAGGAATCGCTCGAGGCCACCATCTCGGGCAAGATCGGGTACGTGATCGCGAGGGCGGCGTTCACCGATTTCAAGAAGCGCGTGGATTACTCGGAATACGGCGGCGCGGCGCTGCTGGGCGTGCGCGGCATGTGCATCATCTGCCACGGGCGGTCGAACGCCAACGCCATCAAGAATGCCATTCGGGTGGCGGCGGAGTTCTCGGGCGGCAATGTGAATCAGCGGATCGAAGAGGAACTGCGGCTGGCGGCGCGGGAAAAGCCGGTGATTCGCGCGGAATAGAAAGTTTGGGCGCTAGGGTGAGACCGGCGATCATATCTCTGCTTCTGGTGGCGGGCTGCGGGTTCGCTCAGAAAGACGAGCACGTGCAGTGGAGCCTGGCGCTGGAACGGGGCTCGGCGCCGCCGGGAGCCAAAGTCCTGGCACGGCTGACGGGACGCATCGACCCCGGCTGGCACCTGTATTCCATGTCCACGCCGGCGGGCATCCCGGCCACCATTCTGCTGGCGGACAATCCGGTGGTGAAGCGGTACCGCGCGCTCCAGCCACCGCCCCGGAGAAGTTTCGACCCGAACTTCAATTCCGATACGGAAACTTATGAAGGCCAAGTTGCGTTTCTGTTGGAGCTGGAGATCGAGAAGAACGCTCCCGCGGGGCCGGCGCCGCTCACCGTGAATGCGCGCTACCAGACGTGCAGCGACAAACAGTGCGTGCCGGGGCGGTGGACGGGCGTAGCAAACTTGACCGTGGACCCCGCCGCGGGCCCAAGGGGCGCCCCGGCGGCAGTGGCGATTCCGGCGGGATACGCGGAGGCCAAACCGGCGAAGGAGCAAGGCAGCGCGGGAGGCGCTTCCGGCTCATTTCTGCTGGTCGCCTTCGGGTTTGGGCTGGCTTCCATCTTCACGCCTTGCGTGTTTCCGATGATTCCCATCACTATGTCCTACTTTCTCAGCCGGCCGTCGGGCGGGCGGCGGGAGAGCGTCGCGCAGGCGGCGGTCTTTTGCCTGGGAATCATCGTGCTGTTTTCGGGGCTGGGCCTGCTGACGACGGCCTTACTGGGGCCGTTCGGCATGGTGACGCTGGGTTCCAATCCGTGGGTCAACGGATTCATCGCCGTGTTGTTCCTGGCGTTCGGACTGAGCCTGTTGGGGGCATTCGAGATCAACATTCCTTCGCCGATTCTGACGCGGTTGAACCAGTCCTCGGAAAAGGGCGGCTATGCGGGCGCGCTGCTCATGGGGCTGACGTTTTCCCTCGCGTCGTTCGCCTGCGTGGGGCCATTCGTGGGCACGCTGCTGGCGGCATCGGTGGCGGGCGGCGGGGGTGCCCCCTGGGCCCGGCCGCTCATCGGCATGGTGACGTTCGCCACCGGCCTGGCCCTGCCCTTTTTCCTGCTGGCGCTGTTTCCGTCGTACCTGAAACGCCTGCCGAAGAGCGGCGGGTGGCTGGCGCGCGTGAAGGTAGTGATGGGGTTCGTCATTCTGGCCGCCGGCCTGAAATACCTGAGCAGCGTAGATCAGGTGCTGCAATGGGGATGGCTGACGCGCGAGCGGTTCCTGGCGGCGTGGATCGTGCTGTTTGCCATGGCGGGGCTGTACCTGCTCGGCTTCGTGCGGCTCGAGGGCGTTAAGCCGGACGAGCCCATGGGACTGGGGCGGCTGCTGGTGGGAATGGCCTTCCTGGTGTTCGCTCTCAGCCTGGCGCCGGGCATGTTCGGCGGCAAGTTGGGCGGTTTGGACGCTTACGTTCCCGCGGCGGGTGGGCCGACCCCTGGTTCGTCCGGGAGCGTGCTGGTGTGGATGAAAGACCAGTATCGCGCGGCGCTCGACCGCGCGCGGCGCGAGGGCAAGCGGGTGTTCGTGAACTTCACCGGCTACGCCTGCACCAACTGCCACTGGATGAAGGCCAACATGTTCACGCGGCCGGAGATTGCCGCGGCGCTGCAGGATTTCGTGCTGGTGGAACTGTACACCGACGGCACGGACCAGACCTCGCAGGCCAACCAGAACCTGGAGCTTGCGAAGTTTCACACGGTGGCGATTCCGTTCTACGCCATTCTGGATGCGGACGAAAAGGCGATCGCGACGTTTGCGGGCTCGACCAGCGACGCTCAGGAATACCTGGCGTTTCTAGAGGGGCCAGGGGCCGGGGGCCGGGGGCCAGGGGCCATCGGGGCGTTCACGAAACTGGACGGCGGGGCGCTGGATACGTCCGCATTCAGCGGCAAGGTGGTGGTGGTGAACTTCTGGGCCACCTGGTGTGTGCCCTGCATTCAAGAGATTCCGGGCTTCAACAAACTACACCAGCAGTTCGGAGGGGAGGGTGTGGTGGTGCTGGGGGTCTCCATGGACGAAGAGGGAGCGGAGAAGGTGCGGCCGTTCCTCAAGAAGCACCCCATGGAGTACCTGGTGGCGCTGGGTTCGGAAGCGGTTTCCAAACAGTACGGTCTCGATCAACTGCCGGTGACCATAGTCTTCGACCGCTCGGGGAAACAGGTGAAACGGTTCGAAGGATTCACCTCGGAGGACGCGCTGCGGGAGAGTTTGCGGGCGCCCCTACTCGAGGCGCCCGCAAGCAGCAGGCAACTCTAGAAGTATACCTTCATCGCCATCTGGATCAGGCGCGGGCTGCTGAACCCCGTGACTTCCCCGAACGTGCTGCTGGAAAGGCTGGTGCCGGGGCCGTTCCAGTTGCCGTGGTTCATGATGTTGAAGAAGTCGGCCCGGAAATCGAGCTTCCATCGCTCGCGCACCGAGAACCGCCGGGTCAGAGCCATGTCAAAATTGATCTGGCCCGGGCCATAGACGGAATTACGGCCGAGGTTGCCGAACTGGCCGCTGAACACGGTGCAGGCCGCGTTCGATCCCGCACACATGAACGCCGTCGGGTTGAACCAGTACGACGGGTCGGCCGCCGCAGGCGTGTGTACCTGGTCTGGCGACAGCACGTAAGGACGGTCCAGATTCTGGCCGCTCAGAGAAATGTCTTTGCCGTCGGTAAGCTGGATGGGGTGGCCGGTGTTCAGGGCGATGACCGGCGAGACCTGCCAGTCTTTGGTGATGAGCTTGGCGGGTCCGCTACCGAACCCGGGGCTGGTGGCTACCATCGTGGTGTTGAAAATCTGCCGGTGGTCATAGCCGCAATTCCCCCGTTCGCCGGTGGCGCGGTTGAGCGAATTCTGATAGAGGTAGGCCGCCAGTTCTCCCGCGAAGTCCCACGAGCTGACGCAATGACTCCAGCCGTAATTGCTCAAGATGGTGTAATGGCCGGAAAAGTGGCGTTCGATCGAAAGATTCAAGCCATGGTACTCGGAGTTGCCGCCGTCGTCGGTCTGCTGGATCTCGGCATAATACTGCCCCGTTGTGGGGTTGTCCAGGTATGTCGGGCGCCGGTTGTTGGTGTTTGAAGTGGAAGCGCCAGCGATAGTGCCCACGGCCTGATTGACGTCAGTCGAACCCCAGATGTGCCGGCCGGCGTTGCCCATGTAGTTCGCCCTCATCACCCAGTTGGCGGCGAGCTGCCGCTGGTAACTGAGGTTCCACTGCATCATGTAAGTGACCTGATTGTTGGGCGGTACGCTGATGTACATGCCCTGGGTCGGGAAGACGGCGGCGCCGGGGAACGGATCGCCGAACGTGCCGTCTGCTTTCTTATAGGCCGCGAACGGGTTGGAGAATTGCCCGCTGGTAAGCGAGATGGAAGAGACATACGGCGCGTTGGTGGTCCAGCGCTCGGGATAGAACAGCTCGGTGGTGTCGTGCAACATACCGAACGATGCGCGGATGGTCTGCTTGCCATCGCCTTTAGGATCCCAAACCAGGCCGAGCCGGGGCGAGAATACATTCCAATGGGACGCCGTGAGAGCTTTGCCGTATGGATCTTGTGCCGTATCTGTCGTGAAGATCAGGCCTGCCGGACTGCCGGGATAAGCCGGGCTGTGCCAGCCCTGGGTAAACAGGGGCCAACTGAACTGGTCGCCGCGCCCATACTTGTCATAAGAGGGCACGGACGGCTCCCAGCGCACGCCGATGTTGATGGTCAAATGGGGCGTAGCGTGGATAGCATCCTGCACGTAAGCGGCGATCACCGTCTGGCGCAGGTAATCGGAAATCACGTTGCCGTCGACCAGGCCGGAGAAGCGCCCGATCAGCAGGTCCGCCAGCCCATCGCCGGTGGTGCTGCCGTTGAAGGTCCACTGGCCGTTGGACTGCTGATTATTGTAGGAGTTGAACTGGTCCTTGCGACCGTCGAAGCCGAAACCGATCTGGTGCCTGCCGCGGATAATGGAGTAATCGTCTGCTAACTGGTAGGTATTGATGTCGAAATTCGACAGGGCGCAGGTGCCGCAGCCAACGTTGAATCCGCCGCCGGAGTAACCGCTCACGCTGAGCTGCGTATAGTTCGGAACGTTTTGGAAGAAATTCACGCCCAAATCCCGCGGACTGAACAGGTTGGCCGCGGATGAGCGGTTATCGCGGCGCCGGTCGAAGGTGGCGTGGAAGGAGTTGACTTGGTTCGCAGAGACGGTATAGGTATCGCCAATGGTCATGGTCTGCGACCGGTCCTGGTTACCCGGCGATCCGGTGGTCAGGGCGTTGTGTCCGTCGAACAGCGATAGCGCCAGGTAATCGTAGATAAAGTAGCGGCCGTAAAAGAAGTTCTTGCTGCTGATGTTGTAATCGATGCGACCGATATATTGATCGTCGGGGTTGTTGGCCAGGTAGCCGTAAAGGTAATTCCCGCAGGGGTTCGGGGAAGTCGGGATATAAGTGGAGGCCAGCTTGATTCCCGGCGGATCGAACGTGGAGACGGGAATCTTGTTACCGGGATACGGGGTGCCGTTGACGTCCTTGAGCGTCTTTGCCGCAGACAGGCAGCCGCCGTTCGCCTTGGCGCCGTCCAGCACGCTGAAATCGCCCTGAAGCGCTGCCGCCGTGGGCACGTAGGCGGTGTTTTGGCTTGGATCGCTGCGCTGCCGGGTGCCCTGGTAGCCACCGAAGAAGAAGAGCTTGTCCTTGATAATCCGGCCGCCGCCGGTGCCACCGAACTGGTTGCGCTTCAGCGAGTCGCGCGCCGGTTGCAGCCCGATTACGCCCTTGGGCCGGGCGTTCAGCTCGTAATTACGGAAGAAGTAGAACACGTCGCCGTGGAAGCCATTGCTGCCCGACTTGGTCACGATATTGACCACGCCGCCGGGATGCAGCCCGTATTGGGCCGGCAATCCGTTGGTCTGCACGTTGAATTCCTGCACCGCGTCCGGGAACGGAATGGGCAGGTTCACGTTGCTGAACGCGTCGTTGTTGTCGCCGCCATCCAGCAGGAAGTTGACCCCGTTGGCCGCGCCGCCGGCCACCGAATACTGGCCCGAACCGTTGGATCCCTGGATGTTCTTGCTGCCCGTCAGGTCGCCGCCATTCAGGTTCATGTCGGATGTGGAGAAGCCCGTCATTCTCAGCAAGTCGGCGGGATTGCGGCCATTGAGCGGCAAGTCGATCAGCCTTTGCTGGTCAACCACCTGCGCGATGGAATTCTCTTTGGTCTCCACCTGGGCAGCGTTGGCGGTGACCTGAACGCTTTCGGTCACGGCGCCGATTTGCAGGCTGACGGGAATACTGCGGTTGCTAGCCACCTCGAGCAAGATGCCCTTCTGCACGTAAGTCTTGAAACCGGGAGAAGAGACTTCGAGTTGGTAATTGCCAACCGGCAGGTTGGGGAGGGCATAGCGCCCGGTCACATCCGTGGCGGCCGTGCGCACCTGGTCTCTGTCCAAGTTGGTGGCTTTGACCTGTGCGCCGACGATCGCCTGGCCGCTCGGATCGGTAACGTAACCGTCGATTTCCGCGACGGCCACCTGTTGGGCCCTGGCGGCAGGCGCCGCCAGAAGGCCGATCACTGCAAGCGCCAGCAAACAAATTGCCGCGCAGTTTCTACGATCTGCAAATGACATAACTACTGCCCTCTTTAGCCTCGCGGCTGCGGAGCCCGAGGCGATTTAGACCTTGAGAGGAGTATAAGACATTGCACAATGGATGTAAAGGCCCTAAAGTCCTACTTATGAGCACCCAACTCACCCGGAAGAACGTACCGGCGCGGCGGGGTCTGGTTCGCCGCAACACCATGGCGTTCCCACGCGAGCTGCGCCAGGCGATTCCGGATCTGCACGCCGGCCGCGTTCTGGAACTCGATTCCATCAACGGGCGGGCGCCGGACTTCTCCTTGTTCGGTCCGCCCGTCGAACTGAAGCTGGTGGTAAAGGAAACGGGCAGGCTCAAGGGCGAGTTCGTGGTGGTGATGGGTCTTCAAATCGACGCGGCGCGCAAGCTGGCTGCCACGCTCAC
This sequence comes from Bryobacterales bacterium, assembly GCA_963768385.1. GTDB lineage: Bacteria > Acidobacteriota > Terriglobia > Bryobacterales > Bryobacteraceae > Fen-178. Next base: position 411,795 of record CAVYHQ010000003.1, on the reverse strand, counting down.
GGAGTTGGCGGATCAAGCAGAACGGGCCGCAACCGGCCGCGGCCCGGCGGCGTAAATGGACGGCGAGCGAATCGCACTGGGGGGAGGATGGGCTGTCGTGTATGATAAGTAGGTTTATGGACAGACGAACCTGGCTCCAGTTGATGGGCATTCTCTCCGCCGCGCGGACAGGGTTTTCGCAACCACCGCAATCGCAGCAGCCGGGCCCAAAGGGCACCCCGCCCATGCGCGTCTCAAAAGAACAGGTGGCGGCGGCGCTGAAGCTGCTCGGCCTCGAATTCCAGGATGCTGAGCTCGACATGATGCTGCCGGGCGTGAATCGCGCCCTCGCCGCATATGAGGCGCTGCGCAAGGTGGACGTGCCGCTCGACACGGAGCCGGCCTTCACGTTCCATCCGGGGCTGCCCGGCCGCGTACCCGGAAAGGGACCGGCGCGGTTTGAAACCACCATCGCGAAAGCCGCGCCTGGGCGTCCTCCGGCGAACCTCGACGACCTGGCTTTTCTGCGGGTGACCGAACTGGCCCCGCTGGTGCGCGCGCGGGCTGTATCCTCGACCGACCTCACCAGGATGTACCTCGGTCGGATGAAAAAGTACTCGGAGAAGCTGCTTTGCCTGATCACGCTGACCGAGGACCTGGCGCTCGAACAGGCCGCCGCGGCCGATCGGGAAATCCGCCAGGGACATTACCGCGGACCGCTGCACGGAATTCCGTTTGGGGTGAAGGACCTGTTCGACACCAAGGGCATCCTCACCACCTGGGGCGCCGAACCGTTCCAGAAGCGCGTTCCCGGCCGCGACGCGACGGTGGTCGAGCGGCTGCGCGCCGCGGGCGCGGTGCTCATGGCCAAGCTGTCGATGGGCGCGCTGGCGCAGGGCGGACTGTGGTTCAAGGGAATGACGAAGACTCCGTGGAACATCGAGCGCACCTCGAGCGGCTCCTCGGCGGGCTCGGCTGCGGCGACGGCGGCAGGCCTGGTGGGTTTCTCGCTGGGGACCGAAACCCTGGGCTCCATCGTCTCGCCGTGCATCCAGTGCGGGACGGTGGGGCTGCGGCCGACCTCCGGGCGCGTCAGCCGGTACGGGGCCATGGGGCTGAGCTGGACCATGGACAAGATCGGGCCGATCTGCCGCGGCGTGGAAGATTGCGCCCTGGTGCTCAACGCCATCCACGGCCCGGACGGGCGCGACCGCAGCGTGGCCGGCGATCCCTTCCACTGGGAGCCGCGCAAGCCGCTCAAGAGCCTGCGCGTGGGTGTTGTGCAGAAGGCCTTCGACCGGTTCACCGGCGATGAGAAGAAGGTCTACGACCAGGCGCTCGAGGATCTGAAGAAGGCCGACGTTCTCGATGACTCCGGTGGACTACACCGAGGATGGAGGGTCCATCCGCTTCCTGCTGGAAGCCGAGGCCGCGGCCGCCTTCGACGACATCACGCGCGATGGGCGCGTCAGGGAACTGCGCGGGCAGGCTGCCGGCGACTGGCCCAACACCTTCCGCACGTCCCGCCTGATCCCGGCAGTAGAGTACATCCGGGCGCAGCGCGCGCGCACCCTCTTGATCGAGAAATTCGAAAAGTTCATGGCGGACTGGGATGCGATCGTCATCCCTCCCACGCAACTGCTGACCACCACTAATCTGACAGGCAACCCGCAGGTGGTGATGAAGTGCGGATTCGTGGACAATTTTCCGCGATCCATCGGTTTCCTCGGAAAGATTTATGACGAGGGTTCGCCGCTGCGCGTGGCTCTGGCTTATGAACAGGCCACCGAGTGGCACAAGAAGAACCCGCCGTTGGTGGCGTGAGATTGGCGCGGTCTACCCTCCAGACAGTAGTAACGCGCGTTTCTTCAGGATCGTCTTCATAATCGGAGGGAAAACCACAATGAAGAAATCGCTGCTTTTGCTTGGAGTGCTGGCTATGTCGATTCTGCCCATCGCAAGCGCCAAGTCCTATGACATTGCCCTTTCCAGCCCCACCATGGTGGGAAATACGCAACTGCCGGCGGGCGAATACACGTTGAAGGTCGAAGGATCCAACGCCGTTTTCACCAACGTGGACAATGACAAGAGCGTCACCGAGCCCGTCAAGATCGAGAACGTCGATCAGAAGTACGACGTGACAGCGGTTGAGACCGTCCAGGAAGGCGACGCCCAGCACATTACCAACATCCAGTTGGGCGGTTCCAAGATCAAACTCGAGTTCAACTGATTCCCGGTGTCGGGGATGACTGTCTGAACGGGAAGGCGGCCGCGCCCGCGTGCCGCCATTACCCGTCCCGCGCGCATGAGCTCGAGATGCCGGAGTCCGTTCACGGCGCAGATGGCAACCAGATAGGGATAGCGGCTGGAGTATCCTTAGAAGACTATGACCCGGGAGTCCAGAATGGAAATCCCGGATAGCATTAATGGGCGCGAAGCAGCCCGCTTTTGGGGCCCAGCCGAGCTCAGCGTCTGGACAATACCTGTTTTTCGTACGACCGGACTTCATCCAGCCAGGACCCGCCCACAGGCACGCCTTTTTTGGCGCAGTAGTAATCCCACACGGCCGTCCAGGGCAGGCTCTTCTGCTCCTCGAGCATCGCCAGCCGGCCGGTGAAGTCCCCGTCGAGTTCAACCCGCTTCAGCGTGTTGGTGGGTTCCAGCAGTGCCATCAACAGCGCCTTCACCATGTTGCGCGCGCCGATCACCCAGGCGGCCACACGATTGATACTGGCATCGAAGTAGTCCAGTCCCACGTGGATCTTGTCGTGCAACCGGCCGCTGCGGACCAGTTCTTTCGCGATGTTCTGCAGCTCGTCGTCCAGAATCACCACGTGGTCGCTGTCCCAACGAACCGGACGGCTGACGTGCAGCAGAAGCCCGGGGCAGAACATCAGCACGCTGGAGATCTTTTCCGAAATGACTTCCGTCGGATGGAAGTGCCCGGCATCCAGGGTCAGCACTTTTTGGCGGGACACCGCATAGGCCAAATAGAATTCATGGGAGCCAACGGTGTAGCTTTCGGCGCCGATGCCGAAGAGCTTGGCTTCCACCGCGTCCAGGTGAATCTTGGGATCGATGGCCTCTGCGAACATCTTGTCCAGGGAATCCATCAGGCGCTCCCGAGGCCCGGTGCGATCCACCGGAATGTCCTTGTATCCATCCGGAATCCACACGTTGGTCACGGTGGGCGTGCCAAGCTGTCTCCCCATTTCGGCGCCAATCTTACGGCACAAGATGCCGTGTCGGATCCAGAAATCGCGGATGGCTTTATCCTGGTGGCTCAGCGTAAAACCATCGGCCGCCTTGGGATGGGAAAAATACGTGGGATTGAAGTCCATGCCCAGGTGGTGGCGCCTAGCCCAGTCGATCCAACTTTGGAAATGGGCGGGTTCGATCTGGTCGCGATCGACGAATTTGCCGCCATTGTCCAGGTAACAGGCGTGCAGGTTCAGCCGGTGGCTCCCGGGAATCAGGCTGAGGGCTTTCTCGATATCGCCGCGCAGCTCGGCAATCGTCCGCGCCTTGCCCGGATAGTTGCCGGTTGCCTGAATGCCTCCGCCCGACAGTTGCGCGCCCACGGTCTCGAAACCGCCCACATCGTCTCCCTGCCAGCAGTGCAGGGAGATGGGAATGGTTTCGAGCTCCTTCAGGGCGGCATCGGTATCCACTCCGAGGCTGGCATATTGCTCTTTCGCCATCTGGTACGTTTGTGTGAGTTTGTCCTGGTTCATTATGTCAAAGGGTAGCGAGATTGCCCGGATCTTCGCAAGATCTTTCATCATAGCTGAGGGTAGTTCGAAGCGCAAAACGCGTCCGAGGTCGGTGTCAGAATCAAGCCACTTTGTTTTCAGGGGGTTTCGGGAGGCTTTCCGGCTCCAGCCCGTGGTGGCGCCAGCCGCGACGGCGAGCCGGAGTTCCGCGATACGGAACGAACGGCACAGGTGGCAGGAATCCGGTTACGACAGCGCGGCGCCTTAGCGGTAACGGTACAGGGTGAAATGTTGGATGCTATTCGTCCTGGTCGGAGGCAAGCAGCATAGCGATGACTTACGGAGCAGCAGGTATTGCCCCTCATCGCTGTCGTCGCCGGCCAGGCTACGCCCGGCAACCCAGCGTCCGTTAACAAAAGTGCCTTCTTCCACGGACGCCAGTCCGGCGTGCGGGGGCCCCGGTGTGTTCGGGGAAAAGCTGACAGTCAGGCCGCTGCCGATGCCAGCCGCGAAATATTCGTCAGGCCCTGTCGCAATGAAGATGGCCGCCGCGGGTGGCGGGGTTCCCTGCGGTGGCGGTTGTCTTCCAGGGATCAAGAACGCAACCTTCAGAGTGTAATTCCCCACCTGAATCTTGCGAGGCGGGTCGTTCGGTCCCCGCAGCAGGACAGCAGACATTGTCCCGTTGCCCTGGTGTTGCGTAATCAGGGGCGCCAATTGCGCGATCAGGTCGTAGCTGCTGATCAGATCGTTGTCGGGAGCCGTTGGGCTGTCGATCCCCATACGCGAGTAACCAATCGCATCATGGCGTCCGAAGGCGTAAAGCGCTCTGGCTGCGCCATCCGGCCCACCGTTCGACTCGGGTATGAACAGCGGGTTTCCGGATCGGACATACTTCGCGCAGAACTCCTCGTAATCGCTGTAAGCGTCGGGCGAGAGCATATCGATTTGCGGCGCCCCGACTCTCCAGACGTCCATCACGTCTTCCCTGGGACCGCCGACGGCGAAATAGAAGCCTGTCATTCCGGGTGTGTGTCCCTTCCCAATGGCGTCCGCGATTGAGGACCTTCTGGCCAGCGCCGCATTGACGAACATCGGCAGCGGGTATTCGGCTTTGCCCGCCTCGACCACCCTTCCGACATAGCGCGCATAGTACCAGGCCATGAAGATCTCTTCCGCCGCCGTGCTCCGACCGAACACCTCTTCCCAAGTCCCGGAGGTTTTGAATCCGGCCGCCTCCCACACCTGGCGAAACTCCGGAATCAGGGTTTCCTTGTGCTGCTGAAGGTAGTCCATCAGCTCCTTCGGCACCGGCGCCGCGTAGGCCGTGTTGGCCACGGGCAAACGGTCGCGCGAGTCCCCCTGCATTCCCACTTCGTTCTCCACCTGGATCATGATGACCGTGTGCTGGCGGCCATCCACTTCCTTGATGTGGCGCATCAGGGCCGCAAAGGCGCGAGCATCGGCGTCCCGGCTGGCATCGCTGAAAGGGCTTAGCAGTTCGAGGCTCATACTCCCTACGATCTTGGCGCGCGGCACCCCGCTTGATATCGTGAGCACGGGCCAGGGTATCTCACCCCCTACGAGCTGGGCGCGCGGGAACCGCTCGAAGTCCCTCTTCACCCAGGCGGGCGGGTAACTGGACAGACCGTTCTTCCAGCTTGCGAACCACAAAAGCACGAGACGCAGGTCATGACTGCGCGCATCGCGGATGATCCCGTCCAGCACACTGAAGTCGAACTTGCCTTCCTGTGGTTCGATCTGGGCCCAGGAGACGCCCGCCAGGACGGTGTTGAGTTTGCCCTGGACAAGCTTGGCCCATACCGGCTTCATGAACTCGACGCTGGTGGCGCTGTTGTTGGTCAATTCTCCCGCCAGCGCCAGGAACGGCTTGCCGTTGACGATCAGTTGGGAGGCTGTCCCCTGCTTCCGCAAGTGAGGGATTTCCGAAGAGGCCGAGCCCATGGGAACCGATCTGGTGGCGCACCCAGCCGTGACCAGGGCGAGGCCGCAAACGAGAGTACAGCAGGACAGACTCCGCAGTTCCATGGTTATCTCCTTCGCATTTGATGCAAGTTGTTTCTTCCTATCTCCGGGACCGGATCTGGAGTAAGAGTATGCCAATGGACAAGAACAATGTCAACAGAACCACGAAGCATAAGGCGGCACTCGCCATGATTCCACAGGCGCACTTATTCAGCATGACTCCTCGCTTTCTTTCCTTTGTTCGCCGAATCCGGCCATCCGCCGCGGATTCTTACGCCGATAGGGGTATCGAGGTTGGGGTGTACTTTACCACGTACTCCTTGTCGAGGGCGAACTCGTCCTGGTACTTGCTCCACATCCTGACTACCACCGCATCGGTGGACTTGATGTTTGAGAGAATGTACTTGAATCTGTCCTCGACAATATCCTGCCTCTGGGTGAGGCGGGTGCTGGCCAGGAGTTTGTACACCCAGCACGGCTTCTTGCACTGTTTGATCACCTTGAGCATCTCCGGCGGATCCCCTTGCACGAAAGCGATTTCCCCGCCGTACAGCTCCGAATTACCTTCGGTGGGATAACCGATCTCCACGGGCATCATGTGCGGGTTGGACGCGAAGTCCTTGAGCCATTCCGCGTGCGTGCGGCCATACTTGTACAGGCAGGTCATGTAGTAATCCACGTCCCAATTCTGGGACTCAATGATCTCGAACACTTCCGGCCGGTGGCTGGTGACTGCAACCAGCACGCCCGCATCCCGCACCGCTTTGCTCCACTCCCGGACCCGGTCGAGCTTGCCTTTTCTCCACCAGGCATCCGTGCCGGTGTCGCCGGCGCCTCCGTGGTGAATGGCGATACAACCGCCCTTGGCGATCTCCTTGGCCCCGCGCCCAGGCTTGATCGACTCGTCAATAGGAGCCTCGTTGCGGGTGGCAAACAGCATCTTGCCGCCGTGTTTCTCGTTGTACTCTACGATACGACCCTGTCCGGCTTCCATGCAGTTGATGCCCAACTCCTCCATGTGCCGGTTTTCCTGCAAGATCCGCTCGGGCGTGAGCCACTCGCGCGCGTCGGCGCCTTCCTTGACGGAGAAATGCTCCCCCGGGGCGTTCACCCCCATAATCAGGCGGCCAATTTCGTACTTGCCGAAACGAACCGTCGGCATGGGCGCCTTGGAGAGGGGCCGGTTCCGGCCGAGCGGGGCCACGCCCGCCCGTGGCTGGCAACGGCAACTGCTGCGCGCTTGCATTTGCCGCCACACTTGATGCTGCGGCCAGCGTCCCGAGCTTCTGAAAAAAGTCCCGCCGGGAGTTCTCGCCCGCCGGAGGCTTAGATTCCGAATTCATTTCTGTCTGCCTCCTTTGCAGACATGATACCGCCTCGCCTAGTACGATTTACACCAAGGGCGACTGGTTTAGCTTCTTTTCCTTCCCTCAGGAATGTGCCAGAATGCGGTGCACGATCTCGGCGTTTTCGCGGACCTCGTCCTTGGCTCGGGGAAACATGCCCACATAAACGCCGTCGATGGGCTTGATGCTTTCGAAAGCCGTGCGGAAGGCCCGCTCGATGCCGGCATCGGCGATCCGTCCGGCGGCCAGAATCTTGAAGGCGAAGCAGGGCTTCCTGGTCTGCTTGATTACCTTGTACATGCGCGGCGGATCGGTCCTCAAGTAGATGTCGTTGGCCATCTCCATCGTCTCGCCGTTCAGCACCTTCGTCCACTCCTCCGCCGTGCGCCGCCGGTTGTAGACGCAGCCGGAGTAGAAATCGACGTCCCAGTTCTCCTCCTCGAGGCGCGCGATGACCTCGGGGATGTGGGTGCCCACCCCCACCATCACCCCCAAACCCCGCGCCTTCTTGCACCACTCCTTGACGCTGTCCATCTGGCCGTTGTGGTAGGCGTCATCGACCGCTTCGCCCTGCCTTTGCAGCGCCAGGGGCTTGAGGGTCTTGACCAGCATTTCCGAATCGACGCCCGCGGTCACCTGGATGATGAGGTGCATCTTGCCGCCCTCGGCCACGAAGCGTGTCCAGTCCTGCGGCGCCCGATCCAGGTGGACGTAGTTGAAGGCATTGATGCCGAAGCGGTTGGCCTGGTGCATGACGTCGCAGACTTTATCCTGGGTGTACCACTCCTTCATGACCGTGCCGTAGGTGTTGTTGTAATGGGCGAAACCGTAAAAGGGGTTGCAGCCGAGAACCACGCGGCTGATTTCCGCGGCGCCGAATTTCATCTTGGGAACCTGGATCTCGGAGGCTGGAGTAAGCGGCCCGGACTGCCGCGCCGGAGCTTGCGGAGCGCCGGGAGGCATGTTGGACTGCGGCCCACCGGTCTGGGCTTCCGAGGCGGAAGCTACGCCTGTCAGACCGGCGGCGAGCGCGGCGCCGGACTGTAAGAAAGTTCTACGCGAATTCGACATCAAGGCAATCTCCCTTCACCAAAGTTCTCATATCCCACAGAACTGCGACAGGTACCGGCGGGCCTGGCGCACGCCCAGGATGCGGTTGTCGAGCGAGCCTTCGCAGGCCCGGTCTTCCACTTCGATGGCCACCGAAACGTTCGAGCCGGTTTCCGCGAGGGCCGCGAAGAAAGCGCTCCAGTCGATTTCTCCCAGGATGGCGCTAACCAGTCCCAGCCGGATCATCGTGGTGAACCCATCAGAAATACCCATAGGCCAGCCAGCCGCCGTCTACGTACAACGAGTGGCCGGTAATGAAGCTAGCTTGCTCGCTCAGCAGGAATATCACGGCGTTGGCTATGTCGGCGGGTTGGGCCAGCCGGCCCAGCGGGATGCGGGCCTTGATCTGAGCTTCGTTGACATTGCCTGCCGCGATGTTGCGTGCCGTCATCTCGGTGGCGACATAGGTCGGACCGACGGCGTTGACGCGTATGCGTTTCTCGGCCCACTCAATGGCCAGCACCTTGGTGAGCATGGCCAAGCCGGCCTTGGCCGAGCAGTAGGCGGCCCGGCGAGGGAAAGCGGCCTCGGCATTGGTGCTGGTGATGAACACGATGGCTCCGCCCGCGTCCCACATGTGTTTGGCGCACGCTTGCGCAGAGTAGAACGCGCCGTTGAGCTGCACATCCACCATGCGCGCCCAGTCCGCGGGCTTGAGCGAGATGGAGTCCTGCGGTTGGCTGATACCCGCGCACTCCACTACCCCATCGAGCTGGCCGAATTGATCGACCGCGGCCTGGGCCGCGCGCTCGCACGACTCGGGGTTGGTGATGTCGCACGCCACGCCGATGGCCCGGCCCCCGGCGGCGACGATGCCCGCGGCCTTCGCCTCGGCCTGGGCCGCGTTCAGATCGGCGATGACGACCCGCGCGCCCGCCGAGCGAAGCCGCGCGCTGGTCTCGGCGCCAATGCCACCGGCGCCGCCGAAGACCACGATGACTTTGTCTATTTGGTTCTGCATGCGTGGACAGTCAGAGCATAACACCAGAGCGCAGGTGTTTCCAATCTTCCGCCCGAGTATCCAATCCAGAGCGTCGGAAGTCTGGTAGATGAGAGCCTTCGGATAATGCTGGAACGCGTCGAGCATTGCCTGCTGATCTGAGGCGCCACCTTGCTAAATGTTGGCTAGCAGAATGTCCAGAATGGTCTGCACCGGCGCGTAGGGATCGGGGCTACTGCGTGAGTTGGCTTCAATCGAAAATATCCCTTTGTACCCGAGGTTCCATGGTCACGAAAACGTTTTTCGCTTTTCCGCAGGCGTTCATCGTCTTCAGCGTCTCGATCGCGGACTGCCGCACCGCGGGCGCGAGATCGCCCTGATTCACCATGACGCGCGGACAGCCTAGCGCCACGGCATAATCGATCCACCTTTTGGTCAGGTCGATGGTCTCCAGCCGGATCACCGGATCGGGCGACGAAATGTTCAGGTTTGCGAATTCCAGGTTGATCTGATTCATCCGGCAGTGCGCTTTTTTGATCCGGCTCCGGAACTCCTCGAAGTACTCGGGTTCGGTCGAGGGAAAATCGGTGTGCTGGAATTCCACGCGATGGATGCCGTAGCGTTCGGCGACCATGGCGGCAAAATCCATGATGTCGAGCGTGGCTTGCGGATTACCCGGACGCGCGGTCCCCTTGAGGAGAGGGCCGAAACAAAGACTCAGGACCGATATGCGATCCAGTTTGGCCGGATCCGGGGGTTGTGCCCATGCGCTGCCGGCGGCGGCCAGGGTGGCGGAACTCATGAGAAACTCCCGTCGCTTCATCATATGCACCTCCTTTGCTAGATATTCGCGAGCAGAATGTCGAGAATGGTTTGAACCGCGGCGTAGGGATCGGGGCCATTATTGGCCCTGGCTTCGATGGTATAGATCCCTGTGTACCCTGCCTCTTTCGAAATCCTGATCCCGTCGGCCGCGTCGAATTTGTCCGGGACGTTCTTGACATGGCTGCTGCCCGCCGTCATCCGATACAGGATCGGCAATGCGCCGCGCGCGACTCATTGTCCGGGAAGTTTCCGATATCGGGATTAGCCGAAGTCCCGGACGCCTTGAGCACTTCGACAAACACGTCCCAAGGCACGTTGACGGCGTCCGCCCGCCAGCGGGGTTCCATGGTCACGAAAACGTTCTTCGTTTTCGCGTACGCGTTCATGGTCTTCAGCGCCTCGATCGCGGACTGCCGCACCTCGGGCGCCAGAGTGCCCTGGTTCAGCATGACGCGCGGACAATCGAGCTCCACGGCATGATCGATCCAACTCTTGGTGAGGTCGATGGTTTCGAGCCGGATCACCGGATCCTTCGCCGATATGTTGAGGTTTGCGAATTCCAGGTTGATCTGATTCACCTGCGACTTGGCTTTCTTGATCCGGCGCCGGAACTCCTGGAAGTACGCGGGTTCGGTCGAGGAAAAATCGGTATGCTGGAATTCCACACGATGGACGCCGTAGCGTGCGGCGATCATATCGGCGAAGTCCATGATATCCACCGTTCTCTTCGGATCAGCCGGACTGGAGGGGTTCTTCAGGACAGGGTCGAAACAGATGCTCATGATCCCGATGCGATTCAGCTTGGCTTGATCGCGGCGTTTTCCCCACGCCCTCCCAGAGGCGAGCGCGGTGGCGGAGCCCATGAGAAACTCGCGTCGCTTCATGCTTTCACCACCAGGGTGACGCGGTGGATCTCGTTGAAGCCGGTTCGCAGCAACGGGCGCGGCATGGGCATCAGGCCGTATTTTATCCCAACCTGGAATTCCGTGCTCAGTTGTGTTACTGATTAGCGCATGCCCGAAATTGGTTATCGGAATCGCCGCGCCGTTCAGATTGAGAACGACTGTCTGCGCCTGACTGTACTGGCGGAAGGAGGACATCTCGCGGAACTCCTGCACAAAGCGGCCGGCGTCAATCCACTGTGGACGCCTCCCTGGCCATCCATCGAACCCTCCACCTACGACAGTGCCCGCCACCCTGAGTACGGCTCGAACGCGGAGAGCAAGCTGCTGGCCGGCATCATGGGCCACAACCTGTGCCTGGACATCTTCGGCGGCCCGTCGGCGGAAGAAGAGGCGGCCGGTATCACGGTGCACGGCGAGGCTCCCGTCGCGCCCTTTCAAATCACGGAAACCGCGGACGAGTTGACGGCCGCGGCGGACTTGCCGGCGGCCCAACTTCGCTTCGAGCGGCGCATCCGCCTGGAGGGCCCCTGGGTGCGGATCTCCGAGACTGTCGAGAACCTGTCGCCGCTGGACCGTCCGGTCGCCTGGACGGAGCACGTCACCATAGGACCGCCGTTCCTCGAAAAGGGGTCCACCCAGTTGCGCGCGCCGGGCACGCGGTCCAAGGTAAGCGAAGCACCCTACGGCAACGGCGCCTATATGCAGCCGGGCGCCGAGTTTGACTGGCCGTTGGTCCCGCGCACGGATGGCGGCACTTCCGACCTGCGGGTTTACAACAAGGCCGCGGTCAGCGGCGGCTTCACGGCGCACCTCATGGACCCGCGCCAGGAGAAGGCTTTCTTCTTTGCCTGGTCGCCCCAAACGAAGGTCCTTTTCGGCTACATCTGGAGCCGCTCGGATTTCCCCTGGCTGAGCCTGTGGGAAGAAAACGGCAGCCGCACCCAGCCCCCTTGGAACGGCGGGACCTTGACGCGTGGAATCGAGATCGGGACCTCCCCGGTGGCGGAAACGCGCCGCCAGATGATCGAGCGTGGCAAGCTCTTCGGAACGCCCTGCTATCGTTGGATCCCGGCCAGGACCAAGGTGCGGCTGGAGTACTCGGCGTTCCTGGCAACGGCCGACGCGATTCCGGAAAACCTGGAAGACCTGCGCGTCAGGTGAGCGACTTCCGGAAGGGACCGAAGGTTTCGGAACAGTTTTCGGTCACCAGCACGTCGTCCTCGATGCGGAACCCGCCGCAGGGCTTGAAGTATACCCCCGGCTCGACCGAGGTTATCATCCCCTCCTCGAGCCGGTCGGTTTCGCCCGGCGCGAGCTTGGGAAGCGACTCATGGTAAGCGAACCCCAGGCCGTGGCCGGTAATGTGGGGGAAGAAATCGGCGTAGCCGGCGTCGCGGATGATGGACCGGGCGGCTTCGTCCACCTCGGCCCCGCTGACGCCGGGGCGGATGGCGGCAGCCGCGGCCTCCTGCGCCCTGCGCACGGTGTCGAACACGTCCCATTGCGCGTCGGTCGGCTCCCCGGCAACCAGGACCCGCGTGCGGTCCGCCCAGTACCCGTCGGCCACGACCCCCAGTTCGAGCAGGGCGACATCCCCGCGCTCCAGGCGGCGGCGCGTGGACACCTCGTTGGGTCTGTAGCCGACGGCGGACTCGTCCGGTCCGACAGCCACCTGTGCGTAGGCCCGCACGCGAAACGCGCCCCGGTAGCCGGTGCCGCGGACCATGATTTCGCGCTCCACTCCGGCCGCCAGCTCGACACCCGAAACCCCGACGCCGGCCAACCGCTCGAAAGCCTCCAGGCCGATCGAGGAGATCTCGCTGGCGGTGCGGATCCTGGCGATCTCGTAGGCCGTCTTCCTGCGCCGCTGGGCCTGGAGGAAAGAGGAGATGTTGACGAGTTCGGCGCCATCGAACGCGGCGCGGTAGATTTCGCGGGTGCGCGCGGCAGGCACTTGCGCCTCGCCGCTATTCCACGGGGGAGCGACCACTTCGAAATCCGCTTCGTACCCGATCCGCTTCCAGCCTTTCCCCCGGGCGGCCCGCGAGAGGATATCCCGAATGGCGGAACCCGGCTCCGGCGCATCCAGGACACCGTACCGGTAATACGCCGGTTCCGCCTCCCAGAGCGACAGACTGGCTTCGGATTCGTAGCAGTGCGGGATGGCGCAGACGGGCCTTCCCTCGCGCGGAAAGACGAGCACGCTGGCGCCGATCATGGGCCAGAACCCGCTCAGCAAAAGTACGTTCTCGGGCAACCGTACGGCCAGAGCGTCGATGCGCTCGGCCTCCATGGCGCGCCGCATGCGGTCGAGTCTCTCCTGGTTCTCCATTGTTCATTTCCTTTACGACGCGCTCGCCCGCAAGCGGGCAATGGGCAAGCTAAAGCATGCCCCACCAGTTCCAGGATCAGGCTGTTTTGGTGGGGCATGCTTTAGCTTGCCAGTCTACCCGGCGCCGATGAAGCCGGGCCAGCAGGTCATCGCGCCGTCGATGTAAATGGTGGTTCCGTTGACGTAATCGGATTCGTCCGATGCCAGCCACACCGTGGCGCGCGCGACATCCTCCGGCTCCCCGATGCGTTTGTAAGGGATCAGCTTGAGGAGAACCCGTTCAAAGACCTCCTGCGAGGTGACCTTTTCCACATTCATGGGAGTGCGGATTGCGCCTGGCGAGATGGCGTTGACGCGTATGTGCAGATGGGCGACCTCCTGCGCGACGCTCTTCATGAGAAGCATGATGCCGCCCTTGGCCGCGGCATAGTTGGCATGTCCCTCCCAGGGGATGATGTCGTGCACCGAGCTCATGAAGATCAGCTTGCCGGCCGCATAGGAGATGGAGCGGTCGATCCCCTGGCTCTTGAACAGGCGGATCGCCTCGCGGGCGCACAGAAACTGGCCGGTGAGATTCACGTCGATTACGCGCTGCCACTGCTCGAGGGTCATCTCGTCGATGCGGGCATTGAGCTGAATTCCGGAGTTGGGCACGCAGATGTCGAGGCGGCCGAAAGTGCCGATCATGCGCTGGAACATGGCCTTCACTTGGTCCTCTTTGGCCGTGTCGGCCTGGAAGACGACGGCCTTCCCTCCGCTTTCTTCAATGCTCTTGGCCGTCTGTCTGGCCCCGGCTTGGTCGCTGTAGTAATTCACGAGAACGTCGGCGCCCGCCTGGCCGAAGCCTATGGCGATGGCCTGTCCAAGGCCTTTACTGGCCCCGGTCACAAGCGCCTTCTGGCCCTTCAATACGCGATGAATGGGGGCCGGAGGCGCATCATTGGGAACGATGTAATCCATGTGTCACCTTGCCGCCTCAGACCATCATATCCGGGTTGGGGAGCATGATTTCCCGGATCTGCCCATCCAAATCATGGCAGGCCTGGATGAACTGCCGCAGCGTGCGCGCGGTTGAGCCGAACGTGTCGAATTCGTCCAGCGTGAGTCCATTTTCGCTATAGGCCCGCTCAAAATCGGGGAACTTCTTCAACAGCTCGTCCACGATCTTCGGATCAACCGGCTTATCGATCCGCGAAACCACGGGCACGTCGCTCGAGTTGTACCGCTGTTGCCATTTGTAGGGCGGCGAGATGACCACGTCGCCGCCGATGAACTCGCTCCAGTGCATGTGATTGCGGAACGCCGCCGAGAGCAGCCGGATGCGATATCCGCGCTCGCGGAAGATGCGGTAGGTTTTCTTGAACACCGCCACTCCCGCCCACTCCAGGTACCCCGGATCGGTGGTGATGTTTTTCTTGTCCATCACGACCTTCAGCCAGTCGTCCAGCCTCCCCACCATGATGGTGCACACCGGGCCCATGGTGGAGATGTCCAGACCCTCATTCTGCCGTCTCGTGAGCCCGCGCTCTACCGCCTCGGCAACGGCGATCGACTGCGGCAGGGTGAAAGAGACCGTGGCATTGATGCTTACGCCGCGGTAGGTGGCTTCCTCCATGGCCGGAATTCCCGCCTTGGTCGCCGGGATCTTCACGATCATGTTGGGCGCCAGGCTGTTGAAATGGAGGACTTGTTGGAGAATGGCCTTCGTATCCCGGTAGAACCGCGGATCCGTCTGGATGGAAAGCCGGCCGTTCTTCCCCTTCTCCCGATCGAAGATCGGCTGCAACAGTTTCGCGGCGTTGGCCGACATCTCCTCCACCACCCGCCACGCGATCTGGTGCTCCGTGGCCTGCGGCATTTCATGCACCAGGGCCACGATCCGCTGCTTCCAGAATTGCATCTCCTTCTTCAGGACTTCGAGCACGATGACGGGGTTGCAGGTGGCTCCCACGGCCCCATCCGCGATGGATGCGGTCAGCTCCGCGATCGCCGCGGAGTCGTTCCACAAGCAGGTGGGAGTGGTCTGGGTCATCTCGTGCAATGGGCTCTTGTAAGCCGTAAGTTGACTCATCGCCATTTCCTCGTGGCAGACTCCCTAAGTTCGGGCCATGGTTCCGTCCCAGGTGCTCACCTTGGATTCGCGCAATTCCTCTTCGCTGAACCAGTGTGCGGTGACGGACTTGGTTTCGGTGTAGAAAGCCACGCCATCCTGACCCATGACGTGCAAATCGCCGAAAAAGGAACTCTTATGACCGCTGAACGGGAAAACCGACATCGGCACCGGGATGCCTACGTTGACGCCCACCATGCCGCCGTGCGTCCGTCGCGAGAACTCGCGCGCCCAGTAGCCGCTCTGCGTGTAGATCGAGGACCCGTTGGCGAACTCACTGGCGTTCATGATCTCCAGACCTTCTTCAAAGTCACGCACCCGCTTGATGCACAGCACAGGCCCGAAGATTTCGTCGATTCCCACGCGCATGTCCGGCTTCACGCGATCGATAATCGTCGGTCCTACGAAGAAGCCTCCTTCATAGCCGGGCACCTTGACGCCGCGGCCGTCCAACACCAGCTTGCCGCCTTCCTCGACGCCCTTCTCGATCCAGTCCGTGACCCATTTCTTCTGTTCTTGCGAAACCAGGGGTCCCAGTTCCGTTTGCGGCTCCCAGGCCGGCCCGATCCTTCGCTTCCGCGCGTTGCGCACCAGAGACTCGACCAGTTGATCCGCCACCGGCTCCTCTACGCACAGGGTTGGCAATGCCATGCAGCGCTGCCCCGCGCATCCGAAGGCCGAATTTATGATGCCCAGCGCCGAGCGTTCGATGGCCGCGTCCTTGAGCACCAAGCCGTGGTTCTTGGCTTCCGTCAGGCACTGCACGCGCTTGCCGTGCGCCGCCGCCGTGGCGTATACGTGGGCTCCGACCTTGGTCGAGCCGACAAACGAGACGCCGCGCACATCCGGGTGTTTCAACAGGATCTCGGCTTCGCTGCGCGTGCAGGTTACCAGGTTCACCACTCCCGCCGGCAGACCCGCCGCCTGGAACAGTTCCAGCATTCTCATCCCCGTCTGGGGAACCATGCTGGCGGCCTTCAGGACAAACGTGTTGCCCGTGGCGATGGCCAGTGGGATCATCCACCCGAAGGGAATCATGGCCGGAAAATTGAAGGGCGCAATTCCCGCGAACACTCCCATGGGTTCGCGATAGCTTACCGTGTCGTGCCCGGTCGAGACCTGCATGAGCGACCGGCCCTGCATGGTGACGGGCACGGCGCAGGCCAACTCCACCACTTCGATGGCCTTCAGGACGTCGCCGCGAGCTTCCTCCAGGCTCTTGCCCATCTCGGTGGCCAAGAGCGTGGCGAGTTCTCCCAAATGGTCGTCCAGGATGGTTTTGTACCGGAACAGAACCTGGACCCTGGCGCCCACGGGCTTGGCCGACCAGCTCGGAAACGCCGCTTGGGCGGCTCGCACCGCGTCTTCCACTTCCTGCGGCGTGCAGCAGGGCGTCTCCGCCATGACCTTGCCGATACTCGGGTTATAAACCGGCATATACCGGCCGGAAGTGGTTTCGCGCCATTCGTTGTTCACGCAGAACTTCAGCTTCTTCGGCGCATCTAAAGTTGTGGCCGTCTTCGACCCGGCGGCCGTGTGGTTCAATACCGGCGTACCCATGGTTGTCTGCTCCTGCTTAGAGATTATCTGATTATGGCTTGCTTCGCGGCCCCGGCACGCGGCTTGCCCCAAAAAATGAACACGCCCCGGTCGGTCGCGGTAATGATATCCACTGCGCCGTCCCCGTTCAAGTCCACCGCCAGTATCTCGGAACCGGCGCCCGAGCGGTTGTGGATCAGCTCCGGGACAAACTCCGCGCCGCCGGGAGCCTTGGGATTCCGAACCGTCCGGTACCAGTACAAGACCGGCGGGCCGTACGGATCGGGATCGTGATAATCGTCCAGGTGCGACCAGTAGCGTTTGCCCACGATGATGTCCGGCACGCCGTCTCCATCGATGTCGGCGTAGGTCATGCCGTGCAGTTGCGAGAAGGTCACGCCGCCGGCGTTCTTCGCCGCGGTGGAGTAATCCTTCATGACGGTGTGCTCGACGAAAGAGATCCTGCCGGCTGCGTCGCGTTTCTGCTCATACCACGCCAGGCCGAAATCGTGCGCTCCCATGCCGGTCACCACGTCGTTCAGGCCGTCGCCATTGACGTCGTATACCGCCATCAAGGCGCCGCCCGGCCCGGAGCGGGCATAACGGCCGAAAGCCTGCGGGTGGTACGTCCAAGGTTCCTGCTTGCTGCCGGCCGGCGGCTGCTCCCACCAGCCATACACATTGACGACGTCCAGGCGTCCGTCGCCGTTGATGTCGCCGACCCCAATGCCGTGAAGGGTCCCGAAACCTCTCTCGGAGATCGTGTGAATCGTCCACGGTCCGGTCGGATTGGCGGGGTCGGGCTTGGCGTAACGCACATACCCATCCGCCATGTAAACCAACTCGGGTTTCCCGTCACCATCAACATCCTTGAGGTCCATGATCTCGCACCCGACCTGGGGGATTACCTGGTATTTGTCCCAGCGGCGCGCCTCCCCTTTCGGGTTGACATACAAGAAGGCAGGGTTACCGAGATTGGCGCACACAACGTCGGGCCAGCCATCGCCAGTGAAATCGTAAGCGTACTGTTGCATACACTCGTTGGCGTACTCGCGCGACGGACCCGCGGCTTGCGCCATGTAGATTTCTCGCGACTTCGTATAATCGGGGCCGAAGTAGATATAGGGACCGGCTACCACGTCCAGGATGCCGTCGTGGTTGAAATCGGCCGCGGCGGCGGACCAGGCGTAGTAAAACTCGTTGAGGCGCTGCATCCGGAAGCGGCTGGAAACTCGCTCCGTGGGAGCCAGCCTGATGGCCAGGTCCTTGTACGCGATGTCCTTAAACCGTACTTCACCGGCGCCGCCCACGTACAGCGCCAGCGGCCCGTAGCGTCCCGCGTCCTCGTCCGCCACGCCGCCCGCCACTTCACCGACGTCGTTCAGGAAACCCCGGACGATGTTGGCATCGAGGAAGATCTCCAGCTCGTTCCAGTCGCCCGGGCGCAGACCGGGCTTGGGGGGCGTGATGGGCAGGCTCACCACGGGACCTGCGCCGCCCCTGCCACTCCCACCCGCACGGCCGCCGCTGCCGGCCGCATCCGGATTCGGCGGAGGGGCGATCCGCACGGTCCCACCGCCGGACCGCAATGCCTCGCGATGCAGTTCCTGCCCGTCGGCGCCCAGCGTCACCTGGTACGATGCCACGTCTCCCTCGTTGAGCGAAACGTATATGCCCTTCAGGCCTTCCGCGGTCTTTTCGGCGCGGAACAAGAGGCCCGCCAGGCAGCCGCCGGTGCAGCGGAAATTGGCAAAGAACCCCACGTCCTGATAAGAGCGATCCAGCACCAGCCAGCCGCCGTTGCCGCCCGGCTTCACCGTCCCGACAACTTCTCCGTTCTGCGCGTGCCAGTCGGCCTGGCCCAGCACGTGCCACCCCGTAAGGCTCGAACCCTTGAAGGTGGTGTCCGGAATGAACGTGGGACCCTCGGCGAAGACCGGCACTAACCACAACGTGGCAATCGCCATGATTCCATAGGCACACTGATTGCACATGACTTCTTCCTCCCTCGCCGATTCTTACGCGCTGGTCGATGTGCTCGTGTTTCTCTGCCTGCCTTTGCGGCAATAATGGTGCTTAATGTCCTATATTACGGCGCTACGCCTGTCAAAGCTGTTTCTTATCGTGTCTTAAACAGAGCGTCATAAGTGATTGCGGTTGTGGCGCAAAGAGTAATGTCGCCGTGTTTAGTAAGCGCCGTGGCCCCGCAGCACCACGCGAACGGTCTGCAGCAGAATTCTGCCATCCAGCCAGGGCGCCCAGTGCCGTATGTAGTGGCTATCGAGTTCCACGCGCCGGTGGTAGTGGGTGTCGTTGCGGCCTGAGACTTGCCACAGCCCCGTCAGGCCAGGCAACACCTGGGAGTACAGCGCGAAGGCCGGTCCGTATTTGGCGATCTCCTCGCACACGATGGGGCGCGGCCCCACCAGGCTCATGTCCCCCCGCAGCACGTTCCAGAGTTGCGGCAGCTCATCCAGGCTGGTCTTGCGTAAAAACCGGCCGACGCGGGTGACGCGAGGGTCGCTGCGCAGCTTGTGCGTGAGCCGCCACTCGCGCTCCATCTCCGGGTTGCGATCGAGATATTCCTGAAACGCACGGTCGCTGGCCGCGATCATGGTGCGGAATTTCCAGAGCCGGAACGGACGACGGCCCCGCCCCACGCGCGTGTGGCGGAAGAACACCGGCCCGCGCGAATCGAGCACGATGGCCAGTGCGATCAGCACGCCCAGCGGCAAGGCGGCCAGGGTCAGCGCGGCGGCCAAAACAAAATCGAAAAAGCCCTTCATGCTTTGCGACCAGCCCATCAGCAACGCGCACCGGCGGACCTCGGCGATGGTTCCTGGCACGCGGTGGGGGCGCTCAACGAGTTGCAGTGCGTTCGCAGACCCTGTCATACAGCGCGACCGTCTTCTCCAGCATTAACTCGAAGCGGAAGCCAGCTTCGTAGACAGCACGGCTGGCTCTGCCATAGGCTGTCCTCGCATCCCCATCCACGATCATCTCGCGAATCGCCAACGCCAATCGTCCCGCGTCCGAGTTGGAAATCAGGATTCCGTTGCTCCCATTATCCACCAATTCCGGCAAGCCGCCAACTGCCGAAGCCACAATCGGCAGTCCGGCGCGCATCGCTTCCAGCACGCTTCTGGGCAAGGCTTCGGAGCGGCTCGACAGCACGAAAAGACTGGCCCGGGCCAGCACGGACGCGGGATCGCGCTGGTAGCCGAGAAACCGGACTCGATCGGCGATCCCCAGCCTGGCGGCGAGCGCCCGGCAGTTCTTTTCGAGCGGCCCGTCTCCCACCAGTTCCAGTTCCCAGTCGAGGTCTTTGAGAAGGCTCATGGCCACCAGCAGCGTGCGATGGTCCTTGGGTTCCTCGAAGCGCGCCACCGACACCACGCGGCACAGCGCGCCTGCCGGTGACGCTCGCAACTCGGGCGCCACGTCGCGCACGCCGTTGTGGATGACGTGCAGGCGCTCGCGCCGCGCGATGTGGCTGGCGAGAGCCAGTTGGCGCTCAGCTTCGCACACACAGACGACGTTGTAGTTCCAGCTTCCGGCGGCGCGCTCCGCCAGCCGGGCCAGAGACCGCAGCGGCGCTCCGGCGCGCGAACCCACCCACAAGCCGTGCGGAGTATAAATCGCGGGAATCCCCAACCGCGCGCAAGCGGCCCGCGCGATCCACCCCGCTTTGGCAGTGTGCGCGGATACCAGATGGGGCTGGAATTCGCGCAATGCCGCCGCCACTTCCCAGACTGCGCGCGCATCGCTCCAAGGCGAGATGGAGCGGCGCAGATGCGCCAGCGGCCGGAACGGCACGCCCGCGCCGGCCAGCTCGTCCGTTACCGGCCCCGTGCCCCCTATGAGCACCAGTACCTGGTTCCCCCGCGCCCGCATGGCGCATGCCAGGTCGCGAACATGAACGCTGGCGCCGCCTACCGCGTCGGCGCGCGTGATGGCATAAGCGATTCTCATGGCTGCGCCTTTCGCGACACGATCACCAGGAACGCCAGCTTGCGAAACACGGCGCTGGCTGCGGCGGAAGCGAACGGCAAGTCCAGCAGCCGCGCCAGCGGCCGCCGCCAGGCAACCTCGCGCAGGCGGTAACGGATATAGTCGGGCTCCCGCAGCTCGCTGTGGAAGTAAACGTCGAAGGCGCGCCAGATCTCCCGCCGCGAACGGTAGAAGGTATAGGTGTCGATCCAGCGCAGCTTATCCGCGGCCCACTGGCGGCAGGTCGGAGCCTGTTCTTTCCACGTGCCCAGACCCAGCCAGCGCAGGGCCCAGGTATAGAGAAACCGCGCCCGCGAATCTTTGCGGAAGCGATGCGCCAGCGGAATGCCGATGTGCCCCTCGCGCAGCACGTCGCGCGCGGGAAAGAGGCTGAGCAACGTCCCGCCGGGCTTCATGACGCGATCCAGTTCGCCCAGCGCGGCGTCGAGGTCCGGGACGTGCTCCAGCACTTGGTTGTTGGTCACCAGGTCGAAAGACGCGCCGGGGAAGGGCAGGCAACCGTCACGGCTTTCAAAGATCGCGGAGCCGAGCAGGCCCGTTTGCCCGGCGCGGATACGGTCCTGGGAGCCGCCGTAAAACACATCCGCGCCCACCATGTCGAGGCCGGCGGCGCGGGCGGGTTCCACCAGCGCGCCGGCGCCGCAGCCGAAATCGAGCATGGCCGCCGCGGGGTGGCGCCGCTCGAAGCTCCGGGCGAAATCCAGCACGAAACGGTTGGTGACATCCATCAGCGCATCACATTCGGGCAGGCACGCAGTACCTTGTGGTCAGGGCAAGCTAAAGCATGCCCCACCGGTGGGGGCAAACCCCGCTTTGCAGCTTGTTCCCATACCCGACGATACTGCGACGCACTAAGCTGGGCCACCGCCGCTCAGCCTTTCCAGCAGCTCGCGATAGGTGCGTTCCCATTCCGCGGCCACTATATCCAAGTCGAAGCGCGCCACCGCCCGCGCGCGGGCTGCATTGCCCATTCGCGCGCGCGTCTCGGCCGGCAGCAACGCCAGGCGCGACATGGCTTCCGCCAGGGCGTCGCAATCCGAGCAGGGAACCACGAATCCGGTCTCCCCGTCGGCCACGCATTCGCGCACGCCGCCGGCATCCGTGGCCACCGCGGGCACCCCGCTCGCCGCCGCCTCCAGCAGCACCATGGGCAGGCCTTCCACCACGGAGGAAAGCACGAATCCGTCCGCGGCGTTCATCAAGGCCGGCAGATCCTCGCGCGGGCCCAGGAAGCGGGCGCGCGCGTCCTGGCGGCGCAGGCGATCGCCCTCCGGACCCTCGCCCGCAATCAGCAGCACGGCGTCCGGCAGCCTGGCGAAGGCCTGCAATAGCGTAACGTAGTCCTTCTTCCACAGCAGGCGGCCGGCTGCCAGCCACACGAACCGTTCCCCGATGCCCAGTTCGCGTCGCGCGCTTTCGCGGCGTGCCTGGTCGGGGCGGTAGCGGCTGGTATCGACGCCGTTCGGAATCACCCGTAGCTTGGCGGTCCGCGCCGCGCCGCTCGAGCGGTGGCGCTCGGCCACGGCTTCGGACACCGCCGTCACCATATCGGCCAGCGGATCCGTGAGGCGGTAAGCGAAATCGCGCAGTTCGACGCCGGCCGCTTCCCGGCTGCTTTCGGCGACGCTGTGCAGGGTCGAGATCACCACCGGGACGGGTGAGAACAGGCAGGCCACGCGCGCCGCCAGGTTCGCATGGAACATGTGGCTGTGCAGAATCTGCGGGCGGAACACGCGCAGGAAGCCAATCAGCCGGACGAGACCGCGCGGGTCGGCATGGCCGGGCCGCATCCCGAGAGAGTGAACCGGCACGCCCTCCGACGCCAACTCTTCCACAAACGCCGCGGGACGGAGCAGCGATACCACCGCCGTCTCCCAACCGCGCCGGCGCAAGGCCATGGCGCATTGCGCGATCTGCGACTCCGCTCCACCGTGGGCAAGGCTGGTCGTGAGCAGCGCCACACGCGTCATGGTTCCGCCCTCCGCGCGCGCCGTTCAAACAATTCCGCGTATCGATCGATCATGCTCGCCCGGTCGAAGCGCTGGGCGCGATGGGCGGCGGCGGCTCCCATCCGTTGGCGGCGTTCGCCGTCGCGCTCCAACGCCGCCATGGCCCGGCCCAGTGCGCTCCGGTCGCGGGCGGGAACCAGGAGCCCGGTGACGGCGTCCTCCACCAGATCGGGCACACCGCCTACCGCCGTGGCCACCACCGGCAGGTGGGCCGCCATCGCCTCCACAATCGCCAGCGGAGCGCCTTCCCAGTCCGATCCCAATGTGAAGAAGTCGCAAGCCGACAGAAGCTCCGCCACGTCCTCGCAGAGTCCCAGAAAATGCACGCGTGCCGCGATGCCGGCCTGGCTCGCCAACTGCCGCGCCGGTTCCAGCAGCGCGCCCTCGCCGGCCAGCAAAAGGTGCGCCGCGGGCGCTTCCCGCAAGCCCTCGGCGAACGCCCGAATCAGGTGAAGCGGATTCTTTTGCGCCTCCAGCCGTGCCACCGACACCAGCAGGCAATCGCCGGGGCCGAATCCGTGGCGGCTCCGCCACACGGCGCGCGCTTCCGGCCGGAAGCCGCGTCCCACGTCTACGCCGTTGGGAATGACAGCCACCGGCTCGCGCCTGTACAGCCGCGCAAAGGAGCGCGCCAGCGCGGCCGAAATGGCCACCGGCGCCGCTCCCGCGCGGAACGCCAGGCGGTGGATGGCGCGGCCGATGCCGTCCACTTCCCGTTCGGCCAGGTTGTGCACGGTGTGCACCACCTTTCGAAAGTGCGCCGGTGGAACGTAGCGCATCACGTAGGAATGAGTGTGCAGCACGTCCGGGCGGAGGCCGCGTATCACTAGCGCCAGCCTGCCCCACATCCTCGGATCGAGCCCCCGCCGCTTGCCGAGATGGCAGACCGTCACGCCGCGTTCCTCGAGCGCCGCCTCGAAGCCTCCGGAGAACGGATCGTAGAGGGAGACCACCGCGGTTTCAAACCGTGCCCGGTCCAGCCCGCAAGCCAGCGACACCGCTACCTGCTCCGCGCCGGCGCGTCGCAAGGAGGCCACCACTTCCAGCACGCGGATGCTCAATCCTTTCGCTCTCCGGGGACGAAGGCCGTCGCCCAGGCCGTCGAAATCAGGCCGAAGATCAGCCAGGTCGGCTTGCGTTGTTCCCAGGTCAGGGTGGAAACTCCCGCTGCCCAGACGGCCAGTACAGTGAACCACAAGGCCCGCTCCGAGGGACCGAGCATCCAGGTGAACAGCGCCACGGTTGCCAGCAGCAGGCCAAACAAGAGCGCGCCCGGAACGCCGGTCTCCACCAGAACCGACAGAAATGTGTTGTGCGCCGTGTACGGCATACCGGGCACAGGAGACGTGCCCAGCCAGGGTTTCACCGCTTCCGGGAAGGCGGCGATGCCGACGCCCCCCGCCCAGTGGCGCTGCAGAACTTTCAACCCGGTCTTCCAGATGGTCGTCCGGCCGTGGAAAGTTCCCGCGAGCGCCTCGGCCGGGAGCGTCGCCAGGCGCTGCCGCGAAGTTTGCGGGGCCAGCCGGACGGCGCCCAGAATGAGCAGCAGCGCCAAGGCGGCGCTGGTGGCCCTTTGTGCCGGGCCCGCCGCGCGCCACGTCAGCGCGGAATAGAGGAAGGCCACGCACGCCGCCACCAGCGCCGTGCGCGATCCGGTCAGCAGCAGCCCCGCCATAATCAGCGCGGCCGCCAGGCGGACGGCCCACGCTGCGCGCCCGCGGCTCCATGCGGCCATGTGGAGGCACATCGGAATGGCCAGCGCCAGCGTGACTCCCATATCGTTGGGATCGAAACCGGGAGCTGCGTAGCGGTGATAATACGTTTGCTGCCGCAGCACATAGCGCGCCACGGTGAGCAGCGCAGCCCCCGAAGCGCCGGCCACGTAAGCGCGCAATAGCCAGGCCTGCGCCCCGCGCGTGCGGCAGCACTCCCACACCACCCACAGCATGCCCAGCAGTTGCGCCATGGTGGCGGCGCGCGCTGCCGAGGCGGGGCGGGAAACGCTCCAGACCACCGTCAATCCGCACCAAGCCACGTAGGCCGCGGCCGCCAGAAACACCGCGTTGGGCCGGCGCACCCGCGGGGTCCAGACGGCCAGCGCCAGCGTCACCGCAAACGCGGCCAGGCCCAGCGTGCGCGAGAGGGAGCCGATCTGGAAGACCACCACGCTCTTCTCGAGCGGGAGGGAAAACACCAGCAGCCAGGCCAGCGCCCAAGCGGCGCGTTCCAGCCCCGCCTGCACCGTCGCTTTCAAGCTGCCACCTCCCGCAGGGCGTGGCGCAGAATCATCAGATCGCCCGCAATCTGCACCACCGATGCGACGGCCAGCGCCAGCGCGGCGCCGAAGAGCCCCCAGCGCGGCACCAGCAGCCAGCTTGCGATGCCGGCGCTCACAGCCACGGCCGCGTGCAGCGGCGCCTGCGGCGCGAACGAGCGCGTGCTGGTGATCACATAACCCAGGGCGCCCGCCGTGTAGCTGCCGATGCCGGCGGCCATCACCCAAACCAGCAGGCCCCCGTACGCCGCGTAAGCCGGACGGTAGATCCAGCCCAGAAACCATGGCCCCACTGTGGCTGCGGCGGCCACACCCGCCGCGCCCAGAAACAGCGCCATCCCCACCAGTTGCCAGGCGAGCCGAGAGAAGGCGGCCCGGCCGCGCGCGCTCCAATACCGCGCCAGCCGCGGCGTGGCCGCTTGCCCGAGCGCGTTCACCGCCGTCGATCCCACCCCCATCAGAGACGCCACCGCGGCAAATGTGCCCAGTGCGCCCGCGCCGAGCTTCTGTTCGATGGCATAACGCGGAAGGCTGCTGGTAAGAGCGATCAGCATCAGAACCGCGCCCAGCGGCAGCGAGGTGCGCAGAATGCCGGCCTGCGCACTCACGCTGGTCCGTTCCATGGATTCTCCCGCGGATGCCACCGGAATGTCGTAGGCCAGCAGCACGCCGATCCGCACAGCCGCCAGCGCCACCACAGCCCACACCAGGCTGCCGGTCATCCACAGCACCGCTCCCAGGCCCGCCACCGACAGAACGCCGCGGGCGGTCACGGAATACGCTATCTGGTCCATGCGCTCGCGCCGCTGCAGCAAGCCGTAATAAACGTCGCTCACGTTCTCCGCGCTCAGCGCC
Source organism: Bryobacterales bacterium (assembly GCA_963768385.1). GTDB lineage: Bacteria > Acidobacteriota > Terriglobia > Bryobacterales > Bryobacteraceae > Fen-178. Next base: position 385,860 of record CAVYHQ010000003.1, on the reverse strand, counting down.
ACGCCGAGAGCCATAATCACGGCCGCGCTCTCCCGCCCGCGCTCCGCGGCCAGCACCACCGCAGCCATGGCGGCCAAGCCCACCGCGGTGGTGGCGAGGCGCACCGCCAGGTAGTCGCCGAATGGATGGCGGTGGTCGACATCGGTGGCCAGCACGGAACGCAGATTCAGGTGGGAAAACATGGCGATGGGTGTCACCAGGGCCAGCGCAAACGCATATGCGCCGAGCAACTCGCTGGTGCCGAGCTTGGCGATGAGCACCAGCAAGGCCCACTGGCTGGCGGCCAAGACGACGTTGCTTGCCAAGGTGGATGCGAAATTGGCGCGCAGCGAAACGGGCGCCTCCTGCGAACCCCTCAATCTATCACATGCCATCCGGCCCGCGCTTTGGCCGCGACGCATGTTACGATGTGCCCGTTGAACCGACGGATCACTCGCGGGCTGGCGATGGCGGCCTCCGTGGCCGCGATTGCCCTGCTGGGTTATTTCCTGTTTCCGGGCCACACTTATCTTCAGGCCGACACCCTGATCTACGTCCCCACCATCGAGCGCGCGCAGAATCCGTCTCTGTTCGCGCGCGACATCATGGTGGCCCGCCCGCGCGTGGCCTACACCATCTACGACGGGACGGCTGAGTTTCTCACCCGTACGACTGGTCTCGATCTGGAAACCGTGCTCGCCGCCGGGCAGCTTGTGTTTCGCGCGTGCTTTGCGGCGGGCGTGCTGCTGATCGCCCTGCGGCTGGGGTTCGGCTTCGCCCCCGCGTGGTGGATTGCCGCGACGGTCTCGCTGGGCGCCACCATTGCCGGACCCACCGTGCTCACGGTGGAGTATGAACCCATCCCGCGCGGATTCGCCATCGGGCTGATCCTGCTGGCCACCGGCCTGGCCGCGCATCGCCGGTATCTCTGGGCCGGCATCGCCGCGTCGCTGGCCTTCCTGTTTCACGCCACCACGACTTTGCCGTTCTGGATCGCCGCCGCGGTGCTGGTGGCGCGGCGCAGGGATGCCGTGGCGTTACTGGCGCCGCTCCTGCCCGCACTGTTGCTGCTGCTCGCTCTGGCTCACTTCCAGCCGCCAGGCGCCGCATCGCTGTCGCTGTTCCAGCGCCTCGATCCCACGCGCGAAGCCATCTTGCGCGCCCGTTCCAGCTACGTCTTCGTGTCTGCCTGGCAGCCATGGCAGTTAGTGGACTATGCCATCGAAGCGGCCATCGTACTGCTGGCTGCCTGGAGAGCGCGCCAAGCCTTGCCCGCGCCGCTCGGCGCCTTTCTCTGGGTGATGCCCGCTTTTGGCCTGGTCGCAATTCCACTCTCCTGGGTGTTGCTCGAGTGGCAGCGCTGGGCATTCGTTCCGGCCTGGCAGCCGGCGCGCTCGGTGCTGTTCGTGACCCTCGGTTTGCAGATTGTGGCCTGCGCCGCGGGTGTGCGCGCCGCCATGGAGCGGCGCTGGCTTCCGGCCATCGCCTGGCTGACACTGGCGTTCGCCGTGGTGGTGAAGCACGCAGTCCCGGGGCCGCCGCTTCACCTGGCCCCGCTGGCCCTGGCGCTCGGTCTGGCGTCAGTCGGTCTGGCTGCGGCCTCGGCGCCGACGAAGTATCGAGGCGCGATACTCGTGCTGGCCGGATTGGTCCCGTTCTTCGCGATCGCAGAATCGGGCCTCGTCGAGAACTATCAGCCCCTGCCGCGCGCGGCCATCGACTCGCTCTCCGCTTGGGCGCGCGCCGCCACGCCTCAAGACACCGTGTTCCTGTTTCCAGTCGCCCGCAAGGACGTTTCGCCCGCGGTTTTCCGCGCCCGTGCCGGGCGCGCGCTTTATGTGGATTGGAAGGGCGGCGGCCAGGTGAATTACCTCCCGGACTTCGCTTTGGACTGGTGGAAAAGGTGGGAAGAGACCCGCGAAGGCCGCTGGAACGTGAAGGCGGGCGACCTGCCCCGGATCGCCGCCATGGGCGTGGATTACGTAGTGATTCCCGCCGACCGGCCCATCCCTGGCGCGGAGCCTGCGTTCACGAACCAACGCTTCCGGGCGTACCGTACGCGACCTGGCGAATGAGGCGGATGGCTGCTCGATGGCCTGGCGGCGGCGTGGACCCCAGTCGGAGCCGCGACCGTCAGGGAGCGTTTGCCGTCCACGCTCACTTAAAGTTCGGGAGACTCGAATACGCTCATGGCATCACCCTGCTCGCCAACGACGTACTGCATGGCCGCCGAGACATGCCGCGGTTTCCACAGCCATCGTGTGCTGCCATGGCGTGCCCATCGCTTCCGGTTCGGTTCATCCAACCTCATCCGATTCAGATGGCGGCTGGCGTAAGCTTTGAAGTCGCTCATGATGCGCTCCGGCGGAACCTCCGCTGCCACCACCGTATGCACGTGATTGCTACGCACATGGGCCGCCAGCAGACTCCAGCCGCGGTGCGCACACACCTCCTGAAGGGCTTCCAATACGGCGTCGCGCCGGGTCTGGTCCAGGTGATAAGCAGACTGATCCATGCGTTGGCCCTCGGAAGCGACGCGGGCGGCATTCCCTTCCAAAATCGGGGTTCCAGGCACATTGTGCGCGGGGTTGACAGAGCCGGATTCGCTGCCATGGAGGTGGCATCCGTAACAGGCAAAAGTTATCAGGTAGGTCACGGACTGTCGCCCCAATTCTAACGCTCCCTGACGGTCGCGGCTCTGCCTGGAGGCCGATGGCCTAGCCACCATATCGCCGTTTTCTATGGTGGGATATGGGATAATGGCGTCCGGATTGGGAGGTTTCTCATGCATCAGCCTCAGCCGCAAGTTTCGCGGCGCGATATGCTGCGGAAGGTCGGCACCGCCGGTGTGGCTGCCGTTACCTTCGTACGTCCCGGAGCTGTGCGTGGCTCTGACGCAAACTCCGCGATTTCGGTTGGACTGATCGGAGCCGGCAACCGGGGGACCTACGACGCATCGATCGTCCACGCGGACCCGCGGGCGCGCATCACCGCCGTCTGCGATCTGTTCGACGACCGCACCGAAGCCGCCATACCCAAGATCAAAGTCGAGAAGCCCGCCGTTTATCGGGACTTCGAGAAACTGCTGGCCTCTGGCGTGGATGCGGTAATCATCGCCACGCCGCCGTTCGAGCACCCGCGCATGTTGGCCGCCGCCGTCGAGGCCGGCAAGCACGTCTACTGCGAAAAGCCGGCGGGCGTGGATCTGGAAGGCTGTAAGAAGGTGATGGCCACCGGGCGCGCAGCCGGTCCCAACAAGTGCCTGTGGTTCGGATTCCAACAGCGCTACGGTCCCTTGTACCTGGAAGGCTACCAGCGGCTGCGCGAAGGACGCATCGGGGAGCTGACGAACGCGCGCGGCTTCTGGATCGACGCCAGCCCGTTCCAGCGCGTTTCCTACTCCGATCCCAAGGTGGACAAGCTGCGCAACTGGTTCTGCTACCGCGACCTCTCGGGCGACTTCGTCATCGAGCAGGATTGCCACAACTTCGACGTATTCCATTGGTTCCTGGGCGGGCTGCCGCTGCGGGCCGTAGGCTACGGCGGGAGAAAGGTGCGCACGGCTTTCGAGATTTACGACCACCTGTCGCTCGCGTTCGAGTTCCCCGACGGCATCCATGTGAACTTCGAGGCCAACCAGCTCAGCCCCGCCGGGTTCAGACGGGTGGGCGAGGAATTCACGGGGACCAAGGGAGTGCTGGCCACGTCCCGGGCCAGCCTGGTCCACACCAAAGGGCCGCGGGATGTGGAGACCATCCCCGCCAAGCGCGACGTGACCATCGATGCCTTGGAGGCGTTTCTCGCGCGCATCCAGAGCGGCGAGACGGTGAATATGGCGGAGCAGTCGGCGCGCAGCACCATGATCGGTCTGCTGGGGCGGGCGGCCCTGTACCAAGGCCGCGAAGCCACCTGGAAAGGCGAATTCGGCTCGCTGTAACGCCGCTTAGCAGGCCTCCATGGTCCGCGGGTCCACACGCCGCTTCAGGTCAGCCGAGAGCTGGCCCGCGAAGTACAGGCGCAGCGACTTGAGGTTGTCCCGGCCGTTGGTCAGCGCGGGACGCTTCTCGTGCACAGACTGCATGAACTCTCCCATCGAGCCGATAAAGCCGCCGATCGAAGCACACACGTCGTAACAGGGCTTGATGAAGACCTCCCGGTTGGTAGGATCGTCCGGAAGGCCGTAGGTGATCCAGCCGATCTCTTTGGGCCAATCATAGGCGCGCACCTCCACCAGGTCCGGCGCCCACCGAGAGGTCGGGTTCCACCGGTGGTTGGCGCGCACCGCGCCCTTCTCCGCCCATACCCGCAGCGGCGTCTCATTCCGGAAGTTGTCCGCGTTGTGGTACTCCACGTAGTTCGAGACCGCGCCGCTCGAGAACTCGATGTGGTAGAGCGTCGCGTTGTTGCGGTTCGTGCCGTAAATCGAAGTCGCCTCGCCGCCCGACAGCCAACGCACCGAGTCCAGCCCATGAATCTGCCAGGCCATGACCACGCCCTCGGTGTTGAAGGCGAACGGGGGGCCCTCGATCGAGATGTTGGCGAACTGAATGTAGCCGGGGTTGCCGAAACGCCCCGGCGTCAGGAACTGCCTGGTCACATAGATGGCCGGATCGAACCGCAGGTTCTGGTTGACCGCGTACGGAATGCCGGCGTCTTCCGCAATTTGAACCATCTCTTCGGCGGTCTTCAAGTCCGTGGCCATGGGCTTGTGCATCAGCACCGCCTTGCCGGCCTGGGCCGCGTCTCGCAGGATGTTGAGGCGCGCCGCCATCATCGAATGGTCCACGGCGCAGTCGATAATAGCGACGTTGTCGCGCTGCAACAAGTCGCGATAATCCTCATAAACATGGGGGACGCCGTCGAGCTTGGCGAGTTCTCTGCGATCCGCCTTGATATCGGCGGCGGCCACCACGTGGTAACCAGCCAGCCGGTAAGCGGTCAGTTGTTGCGCCCGGACGATCCCGGCATAACCCACGATGCCGATGCCATAATCCAGCTTGTAGGTTTCAAGGGGCGGCCGGAATGGCGGCCATTGGAAATCAGTGAGCAGGTGATTCGGCATGGTCTTTCCTCAATCCTATTAGCGCCTGCGTGCCTCACTTGGTGCCGGTCGCCAGGACCACGCCCCCAATCATGACTAACACCCCCAGTGCCCTGGTCAAAGTAATGGGCTGCACGGGCGAGCCTAACCAGCCAAATTGCGACATGATCAGGCCTCCCACCACCTGGCCGGCGAGCAGGTTGATCATGACCGTTCCCGCCCCCACCTGGGGAATCAGCCAGGCAATGGCAAACACCAGGGAAGCTCCCAGAATGCCGGCCGTCAACAGGATGGGATGGACCTGTTTCAAGGGCTGCAAGGCGCCGGTCTGCCAACCCGTCAGGCCGATGATCACGGCCCACACCGCGCCGATGCACCAAAACAGCGCGTTGGCCACACGCGGATTATTCAACACGGCGCCGACCTTGCCATTCATGGCCAGGTGAACCGCCAGAACAATTCCCAGAAATATCGTGAAGACATAGAGATAGACCTTCATAAACGGATCCTTCAACCATCCTTTCTTACCGCGGAGCACAGCGGTCGCCTCGGAATCCGCAGGCAGCCGGAGCATTTCCGAGTATAAGCCACTTCGCCGCGCGCCGGCGGCCGGGCGCGTCACGATTCGGCCGGAATCTCGTATTCCTCCAGGATCTCCTTCCAAAGACCCTGCGCCTGAAGGATCAGTTTAACGGCTTCCCGCACTGCGCCACTGCCGCCGCATGCCGTTGTGATAAAGTCGGCTTCGCGTTTCACTTCGGGCGCGGCGTTGTTGGGGGCGATCGAAAGCCCGACCCGGTGCATCACGACGACATCGGTAAAATCGTCTCCGATATACGCGATCTGCGCAGATTCCAGGCCGGCGTCGGCCTGGATCTCTTCCAGAATCGGTAGCTTCTTCAGGTTTCCCTGATACACGTAACGGAAGCCCGCCGAGTCGGCGCGAGCGGCGGTAGCCGGGGAAACCCGCCCACTGATCAGGCCCGCCATGATGCCCTTCCGCCTCAGCCACTGAAGAGCTATGCCGTCTTGCGAATCGAAGCCCTTGGTTTCGGTCACCTCCCCGTCCGGGCCGGTCAGAAAATAGAACTTGCCGTCCGTGAGCACGCCATCCACATCCATCAGAAGCAGCCGGATCCTGGAAGCGCGCTCCTGCAAATCCGCCGGTATGTCACTGTTGAGCATTTCTCGAATCTCTCCCCAACCGTTGGTAACCCTCATTGTATCGTTCGGTCCGCTGTCCGGCCCTGACGGCATCTTCACAGAATTGGAGATCCCGGTATGGGCAGGTTGTGATATTCCTTGAGAATCGGGCAAAAACATGCGGAAACCGATACTCGCCGCTCTGGCCCTCGGGGTTGGGGCGTGCTCGGCCGTGGCGATGCGCTGCCCAAGTAAGAGGGAATTGAGGACGGAATCATGAACGGCAGAATTTCGCGAAGAAAACTGATGCAAACCGCCGGCATCGCGGCTTTGGCATCTCCAGCGAGCGCCGCGGCTGTCATGCCCGCGCCCCGCTTTGAAGGAAAGGACACGCCCAAGATCGCTCTCTCAGCCGGCGACGGCGGGGCGCCCCCTGGGCCCGGCGCCAGCGTGGACTCGGCGCGCCGCATCCGGCAGCTCGGCGTCGACTGGGTGCTCGCCGGCGGGCCTCCGATCCCCTGGGACGAAACGCGCCTCAAAGAGCAGATGGACCGTTTCAAAGCCGGCGGCCTCACCCTCGGCAACCTCATGATCGCGGGCTTCAACAACGCCATCTATGGGCGGCCCGGACGCGATGAGGAAATCGAAAAAGTGATCGCCTCCATCCGGGCCGCGGGCAAGGTCGGACTCCCGGTCGTCGAATACAACTGGTACGCCCACCGCGCCATGGAGGGCTACTTCGAGGAGACCGACGACGTCCGCCCCGGCGTGGGCTGGACCGGCTTCGATTACGACCTGGTGCGCACTCCCGGCCGTCAATATTCGGGCAACCCCCGCCCCGAGGAAGCCTCCATCAAGTTCCGGGACTTGCCTCCCCTGCCCAACGAAGGCGCCCACACGCTGGAAGAAATGTGGGCCACCATCACTTATTTTCTGAAGAGAGTCGTTCCCGAAGCCGAAAAGGCGGGGGTCCGGCTGGCGCTGCATCCCAACGATCCCCCCGCGCCCATCAGCCGCGGATCGCAACAGATCATGGGCAGCGTGGAAGGCTGGAAACACCTCATTGAAATCGTCAAAAGCCCCGCCAACGGGATCACCTTCGATTGCGGCGTGACCCACGAAATGGGCCAAAACCCGGTCGAAGTGTGCGCGTATTTCGCCTCGCGCGACCGCATCAACCACGTCCACTTCCGCAACGTGAAAGTGAAGAAGCCTTACGAGCGATATTCGGAAGTCATGATCGACGAAGGCGAGAACAACATGTTCCTGGTCATGAAGGAGCTGGTGAAGCACAAGTACACGCGAGAGATTTACCCCGAGCATCCGCGCGCGCTCGACTACGATCGCGAGCGCGGCCGCATTGGCGGCTATCCCGGCGGCGGCGCATATGCGTCCTTCGCGTTCCAGGTCGGCTATACCCGCGCTATGATGCAGGCGGCGCTGATGTCGGTTTAAGCGAGCCGCTTCGCGTCCCGAACCGTCGCATCGGAAAGGACACTCATGAATCGCATCTTGCTCCTCGCGCTCATCGCGCTTACGCTACAGGCTCAGGATTACACGCTCGGCGTAGGGGTTTACCCCGGCGATCCCAAGGAAAACTTCGCGCCGGCCATGCAGATCGACTCGACCAACTACCGCAACCTGGCGCTGCACCGTCCGGCCTGGCATTCCTCCAGCTACGATTACAACCTGACCGCCCAGTTGGTGACCGATGGCATCAAGGAAACCGCACTGCCCCGGTGGATCTCGACCTCGACCAGCTCGCAGGGGGTCCTGGATAAGAATGAACGCGAATTCATCCTCGACGGCAATTGGGTGACCGGTGTCGATCTGCCAGGGCCCAATGCCTGGGTGCAACTGGAGTTGGCCGGCGGCGGCTCCCCGCTCGAAGTCGACCGCATCGACGTTGACGGTTCCGTCCATTCGCCCTCCGGCGAGCCCGAAATCTGGGCTTGTACCGTCTCCGGCTCCTACGACGGCGCCGGCTGGGAACCACTCGGCCACATGGAAGGCATGGCGCGCCCTTCGGGCGAGATCCGCCCCTCCATCCGGTTCGCCGCGCCTTCCCACCACCGCTTCTACCGCGTGGCTTTCTCCGATCCGCGCGCGGTCTCCTGGCGCGTCACCGAAGTCTCGCTGTTCCGTGGCGGCCATCCCGTCCGGATCGGCGGCCCGCATCAGTTTTCGAGCGCCTGGAAAAGCGCCGGCGCGGGCGAAGAGTGGGTCTACGTCGATCTCGGCGCCTCCTGCACCTTCGACCGCGTCAGGCTCTACTGGATCCGCCGCGCCGTCGAGGGATCGCTCCAGGTATCCGACGACGCCGTCAACTGGAAATCCGTCGCCGCTCTGCCCGCCTCCGGCCACGCCGACGACTTGAAGCTCGCGCCGCCGGCGCAGGCCCGCTACGTCCGCGTCCTCATGCAAAAGCCCGCCGCGCCCGAGGGCTACATCCTCAGCGAGATGGAAGTTTTCGGCAAAGGCGGCCCGGTCCCGGAGGCCAAGCCCGGCCCAACACCTTCCGATACTCGTCTCGAACTCTCAGGCGGCGCGTGGCGCGTGGAGCGCGATTCGCTGGTCAAAGCGGATGGCCCCGTGCTTTCCAAACCCGGCTTCGCCGATTCCAACTGGATGGTGGCCACCGTCCCCGGCACCGTGCTGGCGAGCTACCTCAACGCCGGCGCCATCCCCGACCCCAACTTCTCCGACAACCAACTGATGGTCTCGGACTCGTTTTTCCAGGCCGACTTCTGGTATCGCAACGAGTTCTCGCTCCCGCCCGCGTTTTCCGGCAAGCGGGTCTGGCTGAACTTCGAGGGCATCAATTGGAAAGCCGAGGTCTTTCTCAACGGCGAGAAGCTCGGCCGCATCGACGGCGGCTTCATGCGCGGACGCTTCGATGTGACTTCGAAGCTCCTCGCCGGCCGCAACAACGCCCTAGCCGTGCGCATCCTCAAGACCGCCAACCCCGGCAGCATGAGGGAGAAGACTTTTCAAACTACCGGCAAGAACGGCGGCGCGCTCGGGGCCGATAATCCCACCTTCCACGCTTCCGTCGGCTGGGATTGGATACCCACCATCCGCGGCCGCGAAACCGGCATCTGGAACCGCGTCTACCTGGAAGCCACCGGCCCCGTCACCCTGGAGAATCCCTTCGTCAACCCGACTCTGCCGCTCCCCGATACCACCCGCGCCGCCGTCTCGATCTCGGTCACGCTCGACAATCACTCCGCCACGCCGGTCTCCGGGACCCTGCGCGGTCGCTTCGGCGACCAATCCTTCGATCTCCCCGTCACTCTCGAAGCGTCCCAGGCGAAATTGGTGAAACAAACCCTGCAACTCGCCAATCCGAAGTTGTGGTGGCCCGCCGGATACGGCCAGCCCAACCTCTATGACGCGAGCCTGCAATTCGAAACCGCTCCGAATGCCGTTTCCGACGCCAAGAGTTTCCAGGCGGGCGTGCGGCAGTTCACCTACAGCGAAGCCAGCGGCGCACTGAGAATGTGGATCAACGGCCGCCGCTTCATTCCCAAGGGCGGCAATTGGGGCTTCGGCGAGTCCATGCTGCGCTACCGCGCCCGCGAATACGACACCGCCGTGCGCTACCACGCGGAAATGAACTTCAACATGATTCGCAACTGGGTCGGCCAGATCGGCGAGGACGAATTCTACGACGCCTGCGATCGCCACGGGGTGGTGGTGTGGCAGGATTTCTGGCTGGCCAATCCCTGGGATGGCCCCGATCCCGACGACGATGCCATGTTCCTGCGCAACGTCCAGGACTACGTGCTGCGCATCCGCAACCACCCCTCCATCGGCCTCTACGTGGGCCGCAATGAAGGCTTTCCGCCCAAGACCATCGACGACGGCATCCGCGCCACGCTCGACGGTCTCCATCCGGGCATGCACTACATCCCCAGCTCGGCCGACGGCGTGGTCAGCGGCCACGGTCCCTACCAGGCCCAGTCCCCCAAGTTCTATTTCTCGCAGCGCGCCACCGCGAAATTCCACAGCGAGATGGGCATGCCCAACGTGGTCACGCTCGACAGCCTGCGCCTGATGATGCCGGAATCCGCCATGTGGCCGCAGGGCGCCATCTGGGGCCTCCACGACTTCACCACCGCGGGCGCGCAAAACGGCGGCAGCTTCCGCGCGCGCGTTGAAAAGAGCTACGGCCCCGCCGACAACGTGGCCGACTGGCTCTGGCTGGCCCAGTTCGAAAACTACGAAGGCTACCGCGCCATGTTCGAGGCGCAGAGCACCCACCGCATGGGCCTGCTCATCTGGATGAGCCATTCCTGCTGGCCCTCGTTCGTCTGGCAGACCTACGATTATTACTTCGAGCCGACGGCCGGCTACTTCGGCGCGAAGAAGGCTTCCGAGCCCCTGCACATCCAGTGGAACGCCGCCAGCGACGACATCGAAGTGGTCAACTACAGCGCCGGCGCAGCGGCGGGCCTCACCGCACGCGTGCAGCTTATCAATTCCGACGGCGCCGTGAAATGGGAGAAGTCCGCCAGCCTCGATAGCGCGGAGGACACCATGGCCGCGCCCTTCAAAATGGAGTACCCCGCGGGTCTCACGCCCGTCCACTTCATCCGCCTGGAACTCCGCCAGGGCGGGAAGCTGGTCTCCGACAACTTCTACTGGCGCGGGGTGGAGGAAGAAAACTATCGGGCGCTGCGCACGCTGCCGAGGGTTGCGATTGGCGCGTCCACAACCAGCGAGCAGCGCGGCGAACGGTGGTTTTTGACTACCACGCTCACTAACGCATCACAGACTCCGGCGCTGATGGTGCGTCTGAAAGCTGTTCGAGAGAAGAGCGGAGACCGGATTCTCCCGGCCATCTATAGCGACGGGTATGTGGCGTTGATGCCGGGGGAGAAGCGGGTCATCACGACTGAAGTGCGCGATGCCGACACGCGGGGCGAGAAACCGCGGATCGTAGTGGAAGGGTTTAACGTCGCGAGCGCAGAGAACTGAGCGCTTCCGAGCGGGGGGCCCGAAGCCGGGTTCCGAACGTGCGAAACTATTGGATATTAGGGCGACGATCGAACTACCTGAGCCGGTATTCCAGACCCTGCTGGCCCTAGCCAGATGAAAGCGGCATCGTGTGTCATTGCCACTCGTTCGCTCCAGACACCCGGGTTCGTTGCGCTCACTGACCAACGCCGACGTCGATGACATTCTCGGCTGACAGCGGGTGCCTTCCCGACGTCAACGTCTGGATCGCAATTGTCGCGGACAGGCACGTACATCACGACCTTGCCCGCCAGTGGTTCGATTCCGCCGTCGCCCCGGTCTGCTTCTGTCGCGTAACCCAGATGGCGTTCCTCCGCCTTCTCACCAACCCGAAGGTCATGGGTGAGGATTCATTGAGCCCGGCAGGGGCAATAGCCGTTTACCGCCAACTCGCAACTGATGAACGTGTGCACTTCGCGCCGGGACAGATGCATACCTCGCCGCCTTCGCCTCGGAGGTAGGCTTTCGTCTGAGCAATTCGGAGGCAGAAGAGCTATGGAGCGGGCGGAGTAGCGGAGCGTTGCACCTGATCAAGCCATTCGAGGGCCAGCTTTGCAGCCTCAACAGCATCTCGAAGTTCATTGTCCGAAGGAGTCTGATTCTTGGAGTGGGCGATTGCGTTCCGATGCTCAAACAACTTTCCTATCCGTTTTGAGAGGCCTGCATTCTCGTCTCTCAAAGAACGCCCCATCACCACCATCATGACGTCCGTAAATAGGCAAAGGGCGGCGACTGTGAAGTCGCGCGGGTGATTGAGGAACAGATCGAGCATTGGCAACAGTTCGGCGCGCGGGCACTTCCGCAATGTTTCCTTTACCTTGGCTTCGCAGGCAATTGCGGCGATCAAGACCGCCTTCTTCAGATCCGGAGGCTCCTCGCTTGCGAGTTGCTGGGCGTCGGCATAGAGGCTTTCAGCGGGTGGAAGATCGGGACGACCATCCCCCAATAGTCCAGAAATGGTTTCGAAGAACTCTCTATCAATTGCGCCCTTCGCCGGGACTTTCGGGAGGGGAAGTGGCTTTGAGAGTTCGATAGGCAGCGCCTGGTCGAGGCCTTCTTCCAGCAACCTTCCGGGCTGAAAGAGTTTAAACGAATCCGGATGCGCGTTTAGCCAGACCTGCCCTTTTCTTATGCGGGTCCACCAAATAAACTCCGAGAGCGCGGCGGACGCCTCTTTGAATGCGAATTCGAGGGCAGCAAGCCCTTCTTCTTTTGCTTTGGCTTCGTTCGCCTCAAAAGTTGCAGCGGATAGGTTGCTGTCAAACCGCAGCGTGACCCGAATGACGGGTAGCGTACCCATTTGAAGCCCAAGGCTGACCAGTAGTTTGTCGAATTCGCCATTTGTCCGTAGTTCATCAGCGGTGGTCGGGGACCACATTTCGCAGTCAAAGCGCCCTCGATGGAACCGCACTGAAAGCCCAGCGATGCCGGGACTCACGACCACATTATTTAGCTCGAAATAGAATTCGGCAGCCAGCCGTGGCATTGCTCACCCAATAGGTAGAGTAACGCTTCCTGGGTTCTGGTGTACAGTGTCTTGGGCCGCCCGCGGTCAGCGCTATACTCAGTATAGTAGGTTGGACACAGGAGAACTTCTGACAGACAGCGCAAACTAAGAGCCCGGCTCGATAATCCTCCGACGGGCCGAGCCTTATCTTTCCAGCGACGAAGAGACCGATATCCCTGATCAAGGAAGTCTGGCCACATACGTACGGCGGAGTCGGTATGGCGTCGCCCGAGTTCCGGGTGGGCCGTGATCCAAGCCGTCGGAATCACCCGCCCCGGGCCCTATGCGGACGAGGCCCATGGACGTTGACCAACGGGGAGGAGGTATCTCTGACCGTGGCGGACTCCGAAACGAGAACAGCAGGGAATCCAAGCCGTACTATGGTCCTCTCCTATCTCACCGACACCGTGACGCCGTTCTGGCTGACATTCCCACCGATCGACACTGTAATCGGAAGGTCGCCCGACGGCGCGTTCGAGGGGATCTGCACGTTGAGCTGCATCATTCCTGCTACCAAACCCGGCGCCTCCACGGCGTACACATAAAGCGCCGGCTGGCCGTTGACGGTCACCCCGACTGCCAGTAGCGGCACCGGCGTCACCTGTGGAGGCGGCAAAGTCGCAGTGGTAATCGCGCCCGTGACGCTCGGTGGGCTGGTCTGGCCCTCGCCCGTCAGGTACACCTGCACGATGCTGCCCTTGGCCGCCTGGTTCCCCGGCCCGTTCACGCTGTTGTCCTGGTTCAAGATTGCCCCCGGCCCGCTGCCCGACGCGTTCTGCGTGAACAGTCCCGGCGCCGTCGTCGTCGTAGTCAACTGGTACGCGTTGGAAGTCTGTCCCAGGTACTTGATCCACACCGACGGATTGGCAACGGGAGCCATTTCATACGGCACCACCGCCGACACCTGCGTGCTGCTGGCGTAAATCATGGGAGCGGGGATGCCATTGAACAACACCTGTACGCCGCCGATGGTGGTCGCCAGCTTGCCGGTAGCCGGGTCCGTGGTCGCGGACGCTGCAGCGGCCTGTCCGATGTTCGTGCCAAAGATCGTGACCAACTCGCCTGGGGAAACCGCCCAGGTGGCGTAGCTCGCCGCGTTCGTCACGCTCTTGATGGTGGGCAGCGGTGCGGTCACCGTTAGGGTCACGTTGATGATCGACGTCCCCTGCGCACCATTCGTGCCGGTCACCGTGATCGTGCCGTTGTAGGTTCCTGGATTCAGCCCAGCGGGATTGACCGAGATGCTGAGGTTTGCCGGTGTCGTGCCGCTGTTCGGGGTCACCGCCAGCCAGTTGCCGCCGGATGCCGCCGCCGTGAATGCCGCCGGCGAACTGGCCGCCACCGTCACCGCTTGAGCCTCTGGTAGGCTGCCGCCGCTCTGGTAGACGAAGTTGAGCGGGCTGGGGCTGATGCTGATCGTTGGTGCGCTGGTCACAGTCAGCGCGACTGAGATCGACTGTGGGCTGTTGAAGGCTCCGGTCGAGCTGATCGTGACGTTTCCGAAATACGCTCCCGCTAGTCCTACCTGGTTGACCGAGATGCTGAGGTTTGCCGGTGTCGTGCCGCTGTTCGGGGTCACCGACAGCCAGTTACCGCCGGAGGTGGTCGTGGTCGTCGCCGTGAAACCCAAAGAACCCGTAGAAGCGACGCTCAAGGTCTGTGCCCCTGGTGTACTCTGCCCCGCCGTTGCAGTGAACGCCATGCTGAAAGGCGACAAAGTCAGGCTCCCCGCCGCCCCGATGCCCGACAGTTTGGCCACAAAGGCGTCGAGAATCCCGCCTTGGAATGTCGCCTGGTACGGCGACTGGGTGGGGAAGTTGGATTCGGTTTGCCCCGTGACGTAGACCGAGCCCGCTCCGTCCACCGCGATCCCGTAACCCACGTGTATCCCGCTGCCACTCAGGTAGGTGGAGTAGACCAGCGCATTGCCCACCAGTGCCAGTTTCGCCACAACAGCCCCGGACCACCCCGTGGCGTAGGCTGAGCCGGCTCCGTCTACCGCGATCGCACGGCCCATCTCGTCTACGCCGCCGCCACCCAGGTAGGTGGAGTAGACTAGAGCGTTGCCCGCCGGCGTCAGCTTCGTCACGAAAGCGGTGTAAAGCACCCCCTGGGGCGTCGCCTGGTAGGGCGACTGGGTGGGGAAGTTGGTGGAGCCGGTGAACCCCGTGACGTACGCCGAGCCCGCCGCGTCCACTGCGATCCCGTTGCCATAATCATCGCCGAAGCCACCCAGATAGGTTGAGTAGACCAGCGCGTTGCCTGCCGCCGTCAGTTTTGTCACGAAAGCGTCTCCATAAAAGTCGCCTTGGTGTGCGGCCTGGTACGGTGACTGGGTGGGGAAGTCGGTCGAAGTGGTACGCCCCGTGACGTAGGCGGACCCCGCCGCGTCCACCGCGATCCCGGAGCCATAATCTTCGGCGCTTCCACCCAGGTAGGTGGAGTAGGCAAGCGCGTTGCCTGCGGGCGCCAGTTTGGTCACGAAAGCATTTCGATTTCCCTTCAGTGCCGCCTGGTACGGCGACTGCGTAGGGAAGTCAGTGGAACTTGTGTACCCCGTGACGTACGCCGAGCCGGCTCCGTCCACTGCGATCCCGGAGCTTACATTGTCATCGGTGCTTCCACCCAAGTAGGTAGAGTAGGTCAGCGCGTTGCCCGCCGGCGCCAGTTTCATCACGAAGGTGTCGAAAGTCGCACCGCGAAACGCCGCTTGGTATGGCGACCGGGTGGGGAAGTTAGTCGAAGTGGTGATCCCCGTGACGTATGCCGAGCCTGCCCCGTCCACGGCGATCCCGGTTCCCCAATCCCTGCCACTTCCACCTAGGTAGGTGGAGTAGACTAGCGCGTTGCCTGTCGGCGTCAGTTTCGTGACGAAAACGTCGGAAGTTCCTCCCTGGTATGTCGTTTGGTACAGCGACTGGGTAGGGAAGTTGGTCGAGAAGGTCCCCCCCGTAACGTAGGCCGAGCCCGCTCCGTCCACCGCGATCCCAGTGCCCACATCATCGCCGCTTCCGCCCAGGTAGGTAGAGTAAACCAGCACCACCGGATCGATGCGCAACTCCCGCTTCCGGTCATACCTGGCCAGCTCGAAGCTCACCCGGTTGCGTGCCACAATCGCGTACCGCGCCTCCACCTCCACACGCTTCCTGCCGACCTCTTGATACACCCGCGGCTTCTGCTGCCGCACGTCACCGAGCGCTGTTCGCAGGATCAGATCCCCGCCAGCCTCGACCCCGACAGACTCCACTCCCTCATAGGCCACCTGTATCTGCTTCGGATCTGCCCCCGCCGCCACCACGAAGTCGTACTCCAACTGGCGCTGGTTGCCGTACCACACCAGATCAATGCCCGGGTACACGCCTTCGTACTGGACGCGGGCGTAGTGCGGCACGTTGGCGCGCCACTTGGCGGGGTCATTCCCGATGAAGTAGTTGCTGACGCCGGGCTGATCTTCCAGCCCGGTCGCGTGGCGTGAGCGGCTGGCGTTCTCCAACTTCATCCGCACCACCGTCCGCTCGACTTCGCCCGCGGCAGCCTTTTCCCGGTCCTTCCCGGCGGGCCGGTTGGTGTGCCGACTCCGGCTGAGCACCATGGCAGTTTCGGCGTCGGTGAGGAAGGCCATCATCCCACCCCCCCGTGCCAGGAAACGAACGGGAGCATCGGTTTGCCCCACGTTCGGCTCGAATGCCAGCGGGAGGTCTCCGTAGTTGCGGCCCCAGTCGGCGTGAGCCGACTGGCACGGCGAATTCTCCTCTGGCCGACGGTTCTGCCGGGAGTGGGTTCCGGTGGAAAACTGTGTGGTGAGAACCGCAAGTACGGCTGCGGCCAGGAATCGGTAGCAGGTTCGTGCTGCGCTCATTGCGCGTCCTCCTCCGTGATAAGCTCCGACTCATTCGTGATAAGCCGGAATATCCATTTCGGACCAACGAATCCTATCCATGGTACACCCAGCCGCCATGCTTTGAGCCCGCGGCGGGAAACTGCTGCGGGGAACGTTCCGCAGGTTGCCCTAAACTGCCGAAATGGGGAACAGCAATGGCTTGAGGACCGGCCCTTGAGCCTGGTGGCGGCGTTACGTCAAGCCGCAGGTAGCATCGTGGCAACACGGGGCAGACTGGACGTTCCCGTGTATCGGCTCTACGCTGCGTCAGAGACAGCATCCGCCGGCGGCAGGCCGCCCCAGATCAACACGTCGGGGCAGAGATCCGCGCCGCCCGGCCACACCAAGGTCCCTGCCTCCACGCGAAACTCCCGAAACCGCTCCGGACTAGTTCGAATATCGGCAAAAACCGGCCCCGTGAGGTGTTCCGCCAGATCGCGCTCGATTACCCGGCCATCTGTCAGCTTGAGTCGAACGCGGTAGCCGTCGAGGGGCGCGGCATCCTGAATGCGTACTAAGGTCATAATCGGCGAAGTGTCGCAGGTCGCGTCAGGCACTCTTGAGATCGTGGATCAGTTCCTCTTCGGTGAGGTCGAACGTGTTCACACCGTAATCTGCCAGGTGGCTGAGGAAATATGGCTTCGGCACGCCAGCAAGCTGGGCGGCTGCCCCCGATGAAAGCTGGCCCATCTCGTACAGCTTGACGGCCGCGGCCACGCGAATCCTGGACGCAAGAACCTCCGGCGTCGCCTTCAAGGCAAGCAGGACCTCATCCGGTATAGAAAACGTGACCTGACTCATTGGTAGCCAGCGCTCCTATTCTACCGCAGTATGATCGGGCTGCCCGGCGCCGACACGCGCGGCGAGAAACCCCGCATCGTAGTGGAAGGCTCCAACGTTTCGAGCGCCGAAAGGTGAACGAGTGGCAAGAACGGGCTGGCAACAGCTATTGCAAAAATGCAATAATGCTCGTAGGTGACGTGGGTCGTAGAACTGCTGGACGATCGGGTTCGAGAAGAGCTCGATGTCCTGCCGGCCGACATGAAAGCCCGTTTCCGCCGGATTGTCGAGCTGATACAGGACTACGGCTTCGATCGGGTCCGCGAGCCCGATGTGCGGCATCTCGATGGCTCGTTGTGAGAAATGCGCATGAAGGGAAAGGACGGAATTTCGCGGGCGATCTACGTTACGGCGAGGGGACGCCGCGTGGTTGTTGTCCGGGTGTTCGTCAAGAAGACCCAGAAGACGCCAAGGCGGGAAATTGACCTGGCTCTGGAGAGAGCCAAGGAGGTATCCAACGATGAACCGCACGCGTGTTGACGATCTTCACCGCGAATGGATGAAGGACCCAAAGTACCGGCGCGAATACAAGGCGCTGGATGAGGAGTTCTCGCTCACCGCTGCCATGATCGAAGCACGGAGTCGAGCCGGCATGACCCAGGAACAGGTCGCACGGCGGATGAAGACCACGCAGGCTGCGATAGCCCGGCTGGAGAGCAGAGGCAGCAAGCCATCGACTGGTACGCTCCAGCGTCACGCCAGGGCCACGGGCAGCCGTCTGAGAATCAGCTTTGAACCCGCTCACGGCACCAGTTGATAGCTCACAAACGCCAGCCTCAGCCCATCGGGCGACCACGAGGGCACGTTGATCGTCCCTTGCCCGCCGAACAGCTTCGCCAGCACGCTGATTCCGCGGTTCGCCAGCGTCATGATGCGCAGCATCACATCCTGGTTTCCGGGATGCCCGCTGACGCCTTTCTCATAAGTGAGAAACACGATCCGCTGGCCGTCCGGCGAGACGTGCGCGAACCAGTTGTTGTAGCCATCGTCGGGAGTCACTTGCTCGTGGTCGCTCCCGTCCGGCTTCATCCGCCAGATCTGCATCAGGCCGCTGCGAATCGAGTTGAAGTAGATGTACTTCCCATCCGGCGAATACTCCGGCCCGTCGTCCAGGCCCTCCGCCGTGGTCAGTCGCGTCTCTTCGCCGCCTGCCGCCGGAATCGTGTACACATCGAAGTTGCCGTTGCGGTCTCCGCAGAATGCCAGGGTCTTACCGTCCGGCGACCACCCATGCAGGTACGATGGCGATTTCGCCGTCACCTTGCGCGGGGTCCCGCCGCCGATCGGCACCACATATACCAGCGACTGGTGCTGTTCCTGCGATTGATCGCTGATCCCCATCATCGTCCCGTCGGGCGAGAGGACGTGGTCGTTGTTCACCCGCGTGGCGAATCCCGTGTCGATGGTCTCCGGCGGCTTGCCGCCATCCGCCGGGATGCGGTGCAACCGGCCGTCCCCGTTGAACACCAGCATGTTGTCCTTGGTCCAGTTGGGCGCTTCGAACCGCCCGGGCGCCACGTAGACCACACGCCGGTCCGTGGATGACACGGTGATGGTTTCGAGCGTGCTGTAGAGCTTCGGCTGCCCCGAGGGGGCCGGCGCCGGCGTCACCTCCACGTTGCGGAAAATGGCCGTCTCGGTGGCGTCCTTGTTGTGAGCGCTCAGCCCGATCCCCACATAGAATGGGTCCTTCAGCGCCACCTTCATCGATCCGCCCGCCAGGCGCAGTTCCTCGCCCTCCCCGGCCACGGACATGTAGAAATACGCTCCCGTCTTGGTGATCCGCACCCGCTTCGGCGCCGACACGTTGGCTTGTACCTCGTGCGTGGCTGCGCCCTTCTCTTCGCGCGATTGCAACGAGGTCAACCCGACGGCGTGCACCGCCGCGTCGGCGTACGCCGCGTCCGCGTCCAGGCTCTGCCGCACCATCAACACCGCCTTCTTATGCGGCTCGCCGGCGGTGGTTGTGAAAGCGACCTCCGCCGTCACCGATACATCGCCCGACACTTTCTTCCAAACGAACTGAAACGCGTCCGCCGTGCCCCAGATGTTCTCCCCGCTGGCCGTAATGCGATAGCTTTTCTGGGCCGCGTCATATTGCACCGACCCCGGATGCAGCACGGCGCCGACATCCCCGTGCCCTTCGAAGATTCCCGGTTGGGCAATCATCGCCGGCGATAGCATGATGGCCGCCGCCATCATCCGAGCCGCGTATCTGGTTCCCATTCTCAAATCCTCCCGCTTGCCACTGACTGGTCTGGCTCCGGCTATATCACGTCGCCCAATTCGCCGCGACACAATAGTTGCACCGGCCGCGAGAAACAGCCCTACCTCACCATCGCCGCCTTCGGCAAACTAATCAAGTTAGCCAGTAACTGGTACGCGCCGTCGGTTCCGGCCGGCAGTTGACGCCACAGCCCGAGGCCCACATAGATCCACCGGCCCTTGCCGTACCGCCCTTCGACCAATGACCCGAGCTTCTCTCCCGGATTGTCCTTGAATGAGTCAGTCATCGACACCAGGTCGGTGTACTTAGCGTCCTTTTCTCCCAGGAAATAAAGGCCGCGCTCCTGCACCCATCCAGCCCAGGCCGCCGGGCCGATCCGGTTCGGGTAGTTGAACACCGGGTGCGCCGGCGCCAGCACTTTGACGGGCACCGTCTCATCGGTCACGCGGTTCCCGCTCACCCGCGCGTGGTACGGACCGTATTCCGCCTGGTTGAATTCCATCTTGTTGTACTGCACGATGACCGTTCCGCCGCGTTCCACGTAATCCAGCAGGCGGCGATTGTAGGCGCGCAAATCGGCGCGCCGCTCGTACGCGCGCACGCCGGTCACAATTACGTCGTGCTTCGAGAGATCGCCCCAGGCCAATTCGTCCTGTTCGATGAACGCCACCTTCGCGCCCAACTGCTCGATGGCCGGCGGCACCTGGTCGCCGACGCCCACGATGTAGCCGACGTTGAGGTTGGGGGCCACTTTCACGTCGATGACTTTGAGCGCCGCCTCGGCCGGCTTGATCACCTGCCGGCGTTCCACGTGCGGATATTCGATTTCCTGGTATCCGTTGGCGAACTTCTCGTTCCCGGCCGCCGGCGAAGTCACCACGGCGCGCAAGGTGTACTCGCCGGTCTTCACCTGCGCCGGCGCGGTGATTTGGAAGCGGGCCGAGAGCGACTCGTCTTCGTGCCCGAAGCTCAGCGGCACGCTTGCGGGAGCGGCTTTCCATCCCGCCGGCAATTCGAGCGCCACGCTGGCCTCGGCGGCGCCCTTCGTGCCGTTTGTCACTGAAACGTGGATCTCGCGCTCGACGGGTTTCGCGGCTCCTCCGGCGGCCACCGGAATCACCGCCAACTCCGGCGTCACCCTCACCGAGAAAGCCGGAACGACGTTCAGTTCCATCCGTTTGTCGCCGAAGTAGATATCCTTTACGTAACGGAATTCGACCGGCAGTTCCTTGGCGACCTCGACATCCCCAGCCTTCACATGGAAGGTGACCCGAAACGGTGTCGGGACGAACGGAACGCCGAACGGCACACCCGGGTCGAAGATGTTGATGGCCGGATTCGACGGGTTCTTCCAGTAATCGTCGTGGAAGTAGGGGGTCGTCGGCTGCGCGCTCTTGGGGATGCGCGCCTCGATGGTGCAAGAGTAAACGCCGTCCTGCTTTACTGACTCCGGCTGGCATCGGCCGGACGTGTCGAAACCGGCAATCGCTACGCCCGTCACGCTCACGTCGACCGCGCCCCGGTTCACAGCCACAATCGACAGCCTCACGGGTTGCCCGGCAATCACTAACCCGTCGTCGGCCAGCGCGTCGAAGGTCATGTAATGCGCGGCCAGGACGGCCGCCTCATAGTCGCGTTCCTTGTTGCGGAGGCGGAAATCGATCTCGTACCGCGCCGAGTCGCTCAGCCCCAGCGAGCCGAGCTGCGCGCGAAGCGCCCGCAACTGGGCGAGACCGTCCTCGACGGGCCCGGCCGTGCCGGCGTCATTGCCGGCATCGAACGTGATCTGCGCGCGTTTGGCATGGTTGACGATGGCCTCGAGCCCGGCCGTCAGCGCTTCGGGCGGCTTGGGCCCGGCAAACTGCGCCACCGCCGGCAAGCTCGTGTCCACGCCGTCGAACAGCCACGTTTCGTCTTTCCCCATCTGCCCGGAGATGGTGGTGTCCATGAGCTGGTAGCCGCCTCCACGTCCTCCGCCCCGCCCGCCGGCCATTCCCGGCAGCATTCCCAGTCCGCCCGTCCCTTGACACTTGTGCATGCCGCGCGCGTCGCCGCCGATCTCGGCGTAAGTGCGGCCCAGAAGCGGGTCATATGCCGCGGTGTTGACTGGGGTGAGCTTTACCGCCGCTGCTCCCGCGCCGCCTCGCCCGCCGCCGCCGAAGCCGCCCGAGAAGTACAGCTTCTTCGCCTGCCAGGGCCGGAGCCCTTCTTTGATCTGCTCGGGGTACATGGCGGGATCGCCGGCTGCGCGGAAACCTTCCTGGACCAGGACGGTGGTCGCTTCGTGAGCCCGGTCCCCGCCGCGGCCCTGAATGTTCATGGTGAGCACCACGTCGGGGCGCAAGGTGCGGAACAGCCGGACGTAGTCGCCGACAATCTCCTTCCGGCCCCACTTTCCGATCACTTCCTCCGGATCGAACGAGTAGCCGTAATCGATGGCGCGCGTGAAGTACTGCTCGCCGCCGTCGAGACGATGCGCCGCCAGCAGCTCGGAAGTGCGCAGCACGGCCATGTCCCGGAACAGTTCAGGGCCGATTTCGTTCTGCCCGCCGTCACCGCGATTGTTTTGCAGGTCGATGGCACGCAGGCCCATGCCCAGCCCGAACATGGCGAACAGCGCGTTGGTCTCATCGTCGGGGTGCGCCGGGCACTGCATGAACGTCCCGGAGACGCTCAACTTACGAAGCGCCAGGCCGAGCCCGATATGGCCGCCGTCGGGCGCCACCCGCGAAAAGCTCATGCGGTTCTGCGCCTGGACCCGGACATAGTCGGGGGCCACCAACATGCCGGTGAGGCCAATGATGCCGGCGCTCAGCCCAACAGCGAACAGCGATCGAAGAGTGAAGTTCAGGCGCATGTGAGAAATTATAACCTTAACAACTTTGTGCACTATTGTCCGGCCCGGATCTCGATTCGGCGCAAGTGAAACGCTTCCTGGTCCGCCAGGACGGCGATCTCGGCCGCGCTGTAGCGCTCGGCGGAAAGGAACGCGCGCTTCTGCGGCGCGCCGGCGGTTTCGGGGTCGTACATCCAAAGCCAGCGCCGGTAACCGCTGGCGGCCCGTTCGGCCGGGAACACCCGGGCATTCCACAAGCTCCGCTCCGCCGCGTCTGGCTGGTCTGGCCAGATTTCGTCCGGAGTGGCGCCGACGGCTGAAATCCATTCGAGCAGCGGCCGTCCGCAGAAGCGCGCCCCTTGAGAAACGGAGTCTTTGAACTGGTCCTGGATGCCATAGCAGCGCACAAACCATACCGCGCCGCCGCGCCGGTCTTGCCCGCGCAGCACATCGAGACATGCCTCCGGCGGCAACCGGAGCGGCTGGTCCACATCCACCCCCACCACCACGTTCCATCCCGCCAGTTCCAGCGGCGCGGAAAGCCGGCATCCCTCCACCCACGAATCGGGGCCCGCGATGGTCGCGCCGCCGGTCATGGAATTATTGATAGCCAGCGTCCCGTGAGCCTGCTCCACCAGGGCCAGGCCGCTCTCCACCAACTGCCGCGTAGACCCGAAGTGCAGGAAGCTCGAATCCGGAACAAGCTGCACGTGGAAGGGGATGTCGCGCAAGCCGGGATACACCGCGGCGAGCATCTCGCCGGACCAGGTGGAACCGCTGCCGCGAGCGCTCCGGATATAGCTCTCGACCGTGGCGGCGCTGCCCATGGCGCAGCAAATCTCGCGGTACAGGTCCAACCCATGTTGCAGAATCCGGTTTCGCGCCTCGCCGGCGATGTCGAAGCGGTCGAGCAACACCGCGGCGGCCGCTGAGTCCAGGCTCATCACGCCGAGGTCCAGCGCTGTTTTCCCGGCGGCATTGATAGCTCCCGCAGCCTTCTGTTCCTCCACCGTTGGTTTTTGCAAATAGAGAGTGATGGAGCCACCGGCTCCCAGGCAGTAGACTCCGTGGCGGCTGGCCTCGGCCGGCTCGGCGTTGCTGCCCAGCACGGTCACGCCGGGCCGGTCCAGACGCACATTCGAAGCGTCGAAACGCACCAGCGCGTCGCCGGACGCTACTACGATTTGGCCGCGGCCGGGTGCGCCCTGGGGCAGGCCGAGAAACTCCGGGACCAGCAGATCGAACAGAGTGGCGGGCAGGCCGGTGCGGGTTTCGCAGGGCACGGGGACAAAAATCTTGCCGCAAGGACCGTAGGCCGGCAGACGCCGCGAATCGCCTCCGGCGTGCACGATCAGGATGCGCAGGCGGCGAAAAATGTCAAAACCGCTCTCTAACGTTCGCGGCTCGGATGCGCGCTCGCGATCGAGCACCTGCGCCAGGCAGTACACAGTGGCGCCGCCGCTGCCGATGCGCCGGTCTTCCAGATCGGCGGCAACAAAGCATTCGCCAACCTGCGACAGCAACCCGAGTTCCCGCCGCAACCGAAGCTGAGCCTCATAGGCACTGGCTTGCCTGGCGTTGGACGCCGTCACAATGAGATAGTCCCAGGAACTCATGCCGACTCGAGAATCAGGTTCGCGTATTGTATGGTGTCTCCGGTCCGAATCAGGCCGATGGCCTGGGGAACGCGCTTCTTGAACTCGACGTGCGGTTCAAACACGATCGGAATCCCCGCCAGCGCCCGCTCGAACTCCAGGCAGGTATCCTTCCCGTTCGCGGCGCGAAATTCTTCCGCCATGAACGCCCCGCCCGCCACGAAGTTGGAACGAATGGCCCGCAGCACATCCAGGACTTTGGGGATGTCATCCACCAGCGAGATGTCCACGGTTTCCACTTGCGGCCAGAATGGGAAACCTCGGTCCGCAATGATCAGGGTATTCGTGTGCCGCACGCGGCTGATCAGAGAGTTGATGGCGGGATTCAAAATTCCAGTTCTCAGCATGTCTTGACTTTCACCTTCAAGGCCCCCGGAACGGGCTCCCCCGAAGCTACAATGGCGTACCCGCCTCCGCATCCCGAGTACATGGCGCCGGCGTACCGCTGTTGATAGTAACTAAGGACGGCCTTGAGATCGATTTGTATGGTCGGATGTTTCACCGTCTGCGGCAGAATCGCTTCCCAGCACGTCATGCAATGGTTCATCGAAGCTGCCAGTCCGCCAATGTCCTTCGCCACGATGGCGTCGAAACAGTCCCTGCCCGTCTGGCCCAACTGCCGGACCCATTGCGGGTCCAGGTTCTTGATGCCGAGCGGATTGTAACCTTCCGGCCTTTGACTGATTGGAACAAGCTGGAGGACCTCTTCCAGCCAGCGGGCGATCACGGGGTCGCAATTCGACTCGATATGCGCCGGGAAATATCCGCCCTCGAACTCCACATCGTAATCCAGCCTGCTCACCCCGGGATACAGCAACCCGATCATGTCCTGCGACCCGGACGGTTCCGCTTTGTCCTGGTTCTCCGCCCAGTAGAGTTCCCTGACCAGGTCCGCCGGGGACCTGTCGGGCACGATCCCGCCCCACAGCTCGAACGCGACCTTGCGGGTGCCGCCCGCCATCCCGCAGCGGTCCATCAGCCAGAGGTTGGGTTCGAGCGACACCACCACCATCGAGCCGGGCGGCGATGGATTGTGCCTGGATACGAACGGCTGATCGATCCATCCGCCGGCCAGCGCCATCCGATGCGGCATGTTGCCGATGATCGAGGTGATCGAGTCGCGCACGCTCAATCCCTTACCACTCACGACGCGTGAATGTCAATCGTTCCCGCCCCCTAGCTAGTCGGTCGCAGAGTTTAGAGAGCGCGGAGTCAGCGGAGATACGATCTGGTTTTGAAGACACTGCGGGTGTGCGGAGGGGGCTTGATCGGGAATCGTAGCGGCGGCCGGGGCCTGAGGGCGAACCCTCCGGACTTATCGCCGTGAAGGGTAGAAATTTTATTTGCGGTAGTGAACGGTGCGTCGTCGCAAGGTGTGATTGAGCGTCCAGGCGCGGGGACCTTCTCGGGTGCTCCCGGCCCGGACGAACAACCCCTGGTGCAGGCCGCCCCGCTACGCGAGCGGGATCCAACTTAACCCAGCACTTTCCAAAGGAGAAACAGCATCCCGGCGAAGTATCCGGCGCCGGCTTGATACTCTTGGTTGCTTAGATACAGGGCTGCCCGAAAAGGATTCGGGTTTTTTGTGCGGACCGGTTTGAGACGGGGCCAAAGAGCGGGTACCTGGCCGGCATAGGGGGCGTACTCCGGAAACAGATTTCGCAGGTGCTGCTCTTCCAGTTGGATCACCGGCAGATAAACCAGCAGAAAGACAGCTATAAAGAGGATGCCGAGACCGATGTTGCGGGAGGCGATCACCAGCCCGGCGGCCACCAGCAAGGTGCCGAGATAGAGCGGGTTGCGGGTGTAGGCGTAAGGGCCGCCGGTGGCCAGCTGCTGGTTCTTGGCGAGACAGCCGGCAGCCCAGGCGCGCAGGGCGAGTCCCACCAGCCCAAACGGCAAGCCCAGGGCGAGCGAATGAGCCGTGGGGCGGGAGAACCAGGCGAACACCGCTACCAGCACAAAGCCGCTGGGGACGCGCAGGCGGGCTACGGCATCGGCGTAGCGCTTGGGGAAGGGCGGCATCAGACCAAGCACCGGCGCTCGCCGAGCATCGCCTTGAGCGCCTCGAACACCTGGCCGGGGGAGACCGCGCGCATGCTTTCGTCGATGGATCGGCCGCGCTTGTAGGTGGTGACGGCGGCCGGACTGCGAAGGACCCGGAGCGAATCGCCAAAGGGGCCGTTGCGTGCGGGGTCAGTGGGGCCATAGATCGCCACGCCGGGCTTGCCGAGCGCGGCGGCCAGGTGGAGCGGGCCGCTATCGACGCCCACTACGGCGGCGGCGCGCCGGGTGGCATGGATCAAGCCGGGCAGGCCGGAGCAGTGTTCGAGCCCCGAGCCGGGCGGACCGTCGAGCACCAGCGGGACGCCGAGTTCGTCGCGCAGGCGCGCGGCCAGGGTCTGATAGTGTTCGACAGGCCACTGCTTGGAGCGCCAGCCGGCCAGCGGCGAAGCCAGCACGAAATCGCCGGGCGGGAGCGCGCCTTCGGGACGGCCCGCCGGCAGCGGGAACGTCCGCAATAGAGTGGCTGCGCCGGCGGCGGCCGCCAGGTCGAGGTTCTTATCGACTACGTGCGCGGCGCCGCTGAGTGTCTGGCGGGAGTAGAAGAGCGCGGCGGCGCGCTCGCGAAGTTGGGCGCGATGGAAGCCGAAGATGCGATCGGGGCGCGCAGCGGCGGCCACCAACGCGGACTTGATGAGGCCTTGGAAGTCGACCGCGAAATCGTAGGGCTCGGCGCGCAGGGCGCGCCAGCTTTCGCGAAGGCCCGCAAGCGTATCGCGGCGCAGCAGAACCATCCGGTCGATGAAAGGGTTGTCTTCAAGCAGTGGCGCCCATTTCGGCTCGACGATCCAGGTGAGGCGCGAGCCGGGAAGGCTGTGCTTGAGAGAGGCCACCGCGGGCAAGGCGTGAATGATGTCGCCCATGGCGCCGAGCCGGATAACCAGGATGCGGCTGCTAGCTGGTTTGGCGGCGGTGAACATGCGAGATCAACTGGCTGGCGCGGCGCGTTTCAGCCGCTTCCAGGCGCACGAACTCCACGGGCCGGAGCCCAGTGACGAGCCTCTCCACATCGCCATCATCGGCAGTCACCACGTAGTCTACCACGCGCAATGCGGCCACCAGCTCGGCGCGGGCGCGCTGCGAGAGAATCTCGTTGGCGAGAGGCAGAACGACTACCAGCAGGGGATGGTGGCGCACCCGGCCGAGCTCGCGGGCGTGTTCGGCGCGGAGCACGTCGAAGTAGCCGGACATGATGGCGACGGGCGGCCGGAGTTCGAGCGCGGCGGCCAGAGTCAGGATTTTGTTTCGTGTGTCCATAGTTCGAGCGCCACGGCGGCCACTTTTTCGGCCGTGACGCGGGTCATGCAACGGTGATCGATGGGGCAGTCGCGGAGCAGGCAGGGGCTGCATTCGGCATGTTCGCGCACCACGCGCGCCAGCGGGCCGGTGGGACCGGTGGTGGCATCGTCGGTGGCGCCGAATATGGCGACGGTGGGGACGGCGAGGGCCGAGGCCACGTGCATGGCGCCGGAATCGTTGGTGAGGAAGAGGCGGCAGGCGGCGGCGAGGTCGATGAATTCGCGCAGCGTGGTTTGGCCGGCGAGGTTGCGCGCTTCAATGCGGCTGCGAATCAGGGAGTCGGCGACCTCTTCACAGAGCGGGCGCTCGGAGGCGGAGCCGAAAACCAGAACAGTGGCTGGAAAGGCCCTGGCCACTTCCGCGAAGCGATCGGGGAGCCAGCGCTTGGCGTTGCCGTAGGCCGCGCCGGGGCTGATTCCGATGACAGGGAGGGCCATGCCCAGCGCAGCCAGGTGGCGCGCACCGGATTCGCGAGCGGCTTCGATGCCCTCGAGGCGGATGGCGTCGGTGGGGGGAAAGCGCTCGATCATGCCGGCCCGGCGCAGGAGCTCGAGGTAATAGAAACGCTCGTGGCGGGGAATGTCGCCGGGCTCGGGGACGGGAATGGCGCGCGTGAGCAGCAGGCCGCGGGCATCGCGATTGTAGCCGATGCGCTCGGGAATGCGAGCCAGCCACGCGATGAGCGCGGCGTCGAAGGCGTTTTGCAGCAGGATGGCGCCGTCGAAACGCTCATCGCGGAGGCGCGCGGCAAATGCCCGCCTGGAGCCGGTGTAGGGGATGATGCGGTCGACGGAGGTCTCGCGGGCGTACAGATCGGCCACCCATGGACGCGCGGCGATGGCGATGTGGGCGTGCGGAAAAACCTGGCGGATGGCGCGGATGGCGGGCAGCGACATCACGGCGTCGCCAAGCCAGTTGGTGGCGCGCACGAGGACCCGGGACATGGAGGACGGGTTGAACGGCACTGCTTTTTCAGGATAGCTTATGGAGCTTTCACCGCAGAGACGCAAAGACGCTGAGAACAACCAAAGAAAGCAAACAAAACCACCTGGTGAGTGAGGAGGGCGCGTCTTCCCCGGGGTTTAGAGAGCGCGGAGGAAGCGGAGAGCGCAGAGAACTGCTTAACGTTTTTATTTTTCTCTGCGTCTCCGCGGTGAGTCTTTTCGACGGATCACAGTTATGCCACTCTGAAGGAATGGGGTTTCGGTTGGTAGTGAATTACCGGCCGCGGGGCGATCAGGAGACGGCCATTGCCGAGCTGACGCGCGGCATCCGGGAAGGCGAGCAGCACCAGGTTCTGCTGGGCGTGACGGGATCCGGGAAAACGTTCACCATGGCCAAGGTCATGGAGGCGATTGGACGGCCGGCCCTGGTGCTGGCGCACAACAAGACGCTGGCGGCGCAGCTCTACCACGAGTTCAAGTCGTTCTTTCCGGATAACGCGGTGGAGTATTTCGTGAGCTACTACGATTACTACCAGCCGGAAGCCTACATTCCCGCCAGCGACGTCTACATCGAAAAAGAAGCCACCATCAACGATGAGCTGGACAAGCTGCGGCTCTCGGCCACCAAGTCGCTGTTCGAGCGGCGGGATTGCGTGATTGTGGCGAGCGTGAGCTGCATCTACGGGCTGGGGTCGCCGGAAGCTTACTACGGCATGTTGTTGATGCTCGAAAAAGGGCAGAAGATTTCGCGCAACCAGATCGTTTCCAAGCTGGTGGAGATTCTGTACGAGAGGAACGACATCGATTTCCGGCGCGGCACGTTTCGCGTGCGCGGCGACGTGATCGAGGTCTATCCGACCTACGACGATTACGCCTATCGCATCGAGCTGTGGGGCGACGAAGTGGAGAGCCTGGCGCAGATCGACCCGCTGCTGGGGCAGGTGAAGCAGACCTACCAGCGGCTGCCCATCTATCCCAAGACGCATTACGTGATGTCGGAGGAGACCAAGCTCGACGCCATGGAGAGCATCCGGACGGAGCTCGATTGGTGGCACAAGGAGCTGGAGAAGCAGGGGAAGCACATCGAAGCGCAGCGGCTCTACCAGCGCACCATGTTCGACCTGGAGATGATGAAAGAGATCGGCTACTGCCACGGCATCGAGAACTACTCGCGCCATTTTTCGGGGCGGCTGCCGGGCGAAGCGCCGCCCACGCTGCTGGACTACCTGCCGCACGATTCGCTGATGTTCCTCGACGAAAGCCACCAGACGGTTCCGCAATTGCACGGGATGTACCACGGCGACCGGTCGCGCAAAGAGACGCTGGTGGCGCACGGCTTCCGCTTGCCGAGCGCGCTGGACAACCGTCCGCTGACGTTCGAGGAGTTCGAGCACCGCGTCAACCAATTGATCTATGTTTCGGCGACGCCGGGGCCGTACGAGCTGACGAAATCGGCGGGCGTGGTGGTGGAACAGATCATACGGCCCACGGGGCTGGTGGATCCGAGCGTCGAGATCCGGCCGGTGAAAGGGCAGGTGGACGATTTGCTGGGCGAGATCCGCAAGCGCGTTGACGCCGGCCAGCGGGTGCTGGTGACTACGCTCACCAAGCGCATGGCGGAGGACCTGGCGGAGTATTATTCCGAGGTCGGGGTGCGCTGCCGGTACCTGCATTCGGAAGTGGAAACGCTGGAGCGCATCCGAATTCTGCGCGATTTGCGGCGTGGCGAATTCGACGTATTGATCGGGATCAACCTGCTGCGCGAGGGACTGGATCTGCCGGAAGTCTCGCTGGTGGCCATTCTGGACGCGGATAAGGAAGGCTTCCTGAGGTCGGCGGGGTCGCTGATTCAGACCATCGGAAGGGCCGCACGGCACGTGGAGGGACACGCCGTTCTGTACGCCGATGTGATGACCGACTCCATGAAGAAGGCGCTGGATGAGACCGCGCGGCGGCGGCGGGTACAGGTGGAGTACAACGAGCGGAACGGCATTGTGCCGCAATCGATCATCAAGCCGATCGACATGAGCCTGGTGGCCGTGGCGGAAGGCGATTACGTGACGGTGCCGCTGGAGGGGGACGAGGAAGTCGAGGGGCTGACGCCGGAGCAGCGCGAGCGGTTTATCGGCGAGTTGGAAGAGCGGATGAGAGAGGCGGCGCGGAAGTTCGAGTTCGAGAAAGCGGCGCAACTGAGGGATAGGGTGAAGGCGTTGAAGATGGCAGGGTAGTTCAAGGTCCATCCTTCCAGCACACCAAGCCGGCTTCTCCCATGTAGAATGAAACTGTGCCCGAGATCAGCCGATTCTTCGGGATCATTGTACGCATGTTTGCCGAAACCAGCGCGCCACATCATGGCCCTCATTTTCACGCGTACTATCAGGATGAAGTCGGGATCTTCAGCATCGATCCCGTCGAGATGATCGCCGGGTCGCTGTCAAGACGGCAGAGGCGCCTGGTAGAAGCGTGGGCGGAGTTGCACCAGTCGGAGTTGAGAGCGGACTGGGAGAAGTTGCAGGGAGGGCAGAAGCCGCAGCCAATCGATCCGCTGCAATAGGACGCTGCATGACACACGCGATCCACCGAGTCGAGTCGTTTGAAATCGTGGCGGCGCACACGCTGCGTGTTCGATTCGACGACGGTACCGAGCAGACCATCCACTTGTGGCCGATTCTCGCGGGTGAACTGTACGGCCCCCTGCGCGACCCAGAGATGTTCGGCCGGGTTCGCGTCGACCCCGAGGTTCACACTTTGGTGTGGCCCAACGGAGCGGACTTCGATCCGGCCACCCTGCACGACTGGCCCCGCTACGAGCAGGCTTTCCGAGAACTCGCCCGGCGCTGGGAGCTTGCGCGGGATTGAAGGGATGGCGGCCGGCCGCGCGGCGGCGGGTACAGGTGGAGTACAACGAGCGGAACGGCATTGTGCCGCAATCGATCATCAAGCCGATCGACATGAGCCTGGTGGCCGTGGCGGAAGGCGATTACGTGACGGTGCCGCTGGAGGGGGACGAGGAAGTCGAGGGGCTAACGCCGGAACAGCGCGCGCGGTTCATCGGCGAGTTGGAAGAGCGGATGAGAGAGGCGGCGCGGAAGTTCGAGTTCGAGAAAGCGGCGCAGTTGCGGGACCGGGTGAAGGCGTTGAAAATGGGGGAGGGGTGAAAGGAGTCATTATGAACTGGAAAGCATTGCTGGAAGCGGAGATCAATTCCACGTACACGGTCACGGAGCGATTGCTCGGGCTGGTGGACGATGGCAGTCTTCAATGGAAACCGGCCACGGGCCGCAATTGGATGACCACGGGCCAACTGCTCATGCACCTCACCACGTCCTGCGGCATGTGTTTCCGGGGCTTCGTCACGGGCGACTGGGGAATGCCGGAAGGCAAGGAGATCAGCGAACTCACGCCCGAAGAGCAATTGCCGCCGGCGGAGAAGCTGCCAACCATTGAGAACGTTGCCGAGGCGAAGCGGTTGTTGGGCGAGGACCGGCAGGTAGCGCTCGAGATGCTGGCGGCGTGTAGCGAGGAAGAGCTGGCACACAAAGCAGCGCCGGCCCCATGGGATCCGACCGCGCTGGTGCTGGGGCATCGCCTGCTCCAGATGGTGGAGCATCTGAAACAACACAAAGGGCAGCTATTCTATTACCTGAAACTGCAAGGAAAGCCAGTCAACACCGGCGACCTTTGGGGAATGTAGGGAAGGCCGCCAGGGGTTACACAACGTGGGGGTGTTCCATAGGCAGCATCGTGGTGCTCGCGAGAACCGCGCCGACAATGATTGCCGCGCCGGCGACGCTCGGGTTATCGCGGGCCATTAAGAGGTAGGGAGCCGGCGAGAGGGCCAGGAGCACGAGAACTCCGCGAGCCGTCCTGGGCGACGCGACGCTCGCCAGGAGCGGCACTGCCGCAGCCATGTCGTAAACATAGCAGTGTGGCGCGGCGATGATTC
Source organism: Bryobacterales bacterium (assembly GCA_963768385.1). Taxonomy (GTDB): domain Bacteria; phylum Acidobacteriota; class Terriglobia; order Bryobacterales; family Bryobacteraceae; genus Fen-178. Next base: position 353,480 of record CAVYHQ010000003.1, on the reverse strand, counting down.
CCAGCGGGAGCGCCGCTGTCAGAGCCTGCGCCGGGGTGATGCGCCGCGCGATCCACCAAAGCCATCCATAGATGGCGGCGGCTGCGGCCGCGAACGGCGCGCCTCCCACCAGCGCCCGCACAGATGGCATGCGCGCCGGAACCTGATCCAGCAAGGGGCTTTGCACGGCCGCGAGATACTCTGGAATCCAGGCTGGCCCCTGGAGCGCCAGGGAAAGCGCGAACTGCACGGCCACACCGCTGGCGAGACCGCCGAATCCGCGTCGCGAGCGCGTCAGAAAAACCAAAGCCACGGGCAACAGGAGCGTAATCTTCAAGGCAAGCAGCGAAGCCACGAGTCCGGCGGCGAACTCGCGGCCGCTCATCCAGAGTCGCGCCGCGAGGGCAATCGACAGCATCATCAGCGCTATATCCTGCCCCAAGGCCAGGGCAAACAGCACCGGAAACGCCCAACACATCGCAATTACGATAGGCAACCGCGGTCCCGGCCAGAGCCACGCCGAGAGCGCGAACGCAGCCAGCATCAGGCCTACCCAGAGGAGCCGTGCGTGGGGATATTCAAGCGCTCCGAGAGGCCGCAGCAGCACAGCGTAAAAGGGTGTCCGAAGAAACATCCTGGACTTCGCATCAAAGGCACTCTGGGCGAACAGGTCGGCGGATCCGACCAGGCGGCCGGCGTGATAAAACGCCGGAAAATCATCGAGACCGGAAGGCTTAGAGCGCAGCGTGGCCGCGACGAGCACGAGCCCCAGCAAACAAATACCGACAATGGCTGCGGGCGTCCGCAAATTCTTGTTTTCAGTCGGGTTATGCGCGGCCGGCAACATCCGCAAGAATTTCCATTGTACCGCACCACCGGCTTGTGGCTTGGGGAATGTAGAGAAGACCGCCAGCGATTACACAAGCCTGCCCTGGAACTCCCGCACGGCATCCATCATCGCCACCACGTTTTCCACCGGCGTTTGCGCCTGGATGTTGTGAATCGTGTTGAACACGAATCCTCCGTTCGCCGAGAATACTTCGCAGCGTTCCAGCACCTGCTCCCGCACCTGGGCCGGCGTTCCAAACGGAAGAACTTGCTGCGTATCCACACCGCCGCCCCAGAAGACAATTCGATCGCCGTACCGTTGTTTCAAGTGGGTGGGGTCCATGCCCGCCGCCGAGCACTGCACCGGGTTCAGAATGTCGAACCCGCACTCGATGAAGGAATCGAGGAAGCGTTCCACGGAGCCGCAGGAGTGCTTGAAGGTCTTCCAGTTCGTGTTCTTGTGGATCCACTGGTTGAGCCGCTTATAGTATGGAAAATACAATTCACGGAAGACCGGCACCGAACAGAAGGCGGAGGTCTGCGTGCCGAAGTCGGTGCCGCATGTAAACACCGCGTCCACGCAGTCGCCGACGGCCACGCGAATCTTCTCCAGGTTCTCCATGGCGATGTCGCACTGACGCGAAAAAACCTGGTGGACATACTCCCGCCTGCTGCGCGTCAACATGTACCACTCGGCGACGTTGCGGATTCCTTTGGGATCTTTGAGAAAGGGCGCCGGGACCAGGGCGATGTCGCCGAAGGCAGTGCCCCCGAAGTTGGCGATGACGGCTCGCCCGGTAGCGCGAGCGCGGCGGGCCGAGCGGGCGAACCACGCCAGGTCTTCTTCCGCGATGGCGGTGAACTCTTCCAGGTTGTCGGCGGGGTCGAGCCGGTCCTCGTCGATCGGTTTCTGGCGGAGGATGGAATCGAAGAAGAACCCGTCCTTGGGCATGCGGCCACTGGGGGCCACGGAGGTATCCCCTTTGGGATAGATCAAGGTGTCGCCGTTCTGATCGAGGATGGTATTGAAGTCCGCCGGCACCAGCACCTCGATCCCACGGAAGATCCACGGCTTCCAATTCTCGAGGGGGAAGCCGAACATCGTGTTTCTGGGAAAGACGCCTTCCACGTCGATACCCATGGCACGCTGCAGGTCGTCTTCCAGAAGCCCGAGCATCTGGTACGGTTCGTGGACCTTAACAGGCCGCCGCTCGAGGCCGTATCGCTCACGGAGGGCCGCCACGCAACTGACGTGGATTCCGGTAACAGCCGTGCTGCCGAAATCGACCGGTATGCGCCCGGCGGCGCGATGATTCAGCGCGCTAACGATTACATCCCGACCCGATGCGCTCATGTCGAAGACTCCAGGAAATCCGTGGAACGAACATCATAGCAAGGCACCCGGCGAGGCCAGGCAGAGATAAAATGCAAAAGGAACCTAATGGACCTTAAGACTTTGCTCGACACACCTCCATGGGACTGGCCCACGGATACCGGGAGGATATTGCTGGAGATTCTGATTGACCGGCGGGCCCAGGCATCCGACCGCCTGGTGGCCGCCGAGCTGGCCGGCGATTTTACCGTGATCAACGACGATTTGGCCGATGCCTTATTGGCCATCGTTCGTGATTCCCGCGAGCCCGAGCGACTGCGCGCCAGGGCGGCAATTTCCTTTGGGCCGGCCCTGGAACAAGCGGATATCGATGGATTCGAGGATCCCGATGCTGTGCCTATTACCGAGCGCACGTTTCATAACATCCAGAACTCGCTCCGGAAGCTTTACCTCGATGACAGCACTCCCCAGGAAGTACGGCGGCGAATTCTGGAAGCATCGGTGCGCGCCCCCGAGACCTGGCACCAGGACGCCATCCGGCAGGCATATTCCAGCGGAGACAAAAAGTGGATGCTGACGGCTGTGTTCTCAATGCGCTGGGTCCGCGGCTTTGACAACCAGATACTGGCAGCCTTGAAAAGCGCCGACCCTCATATTCATTACGAGGCAGTCAAGGCGGCCGGCAACTGGGAGCTGGACGCGGCCTGGTCACACGTCGTCGAACTCCTCAGTGACCCTCACACCCCCAAGCCCTTACTGCTTGCCGCCATCGGCGCCGCCGGCAGTATCCGTCCCGCGGAGGCGCCGAGAATCCTGGTAGACCTGGCCGACTCCGACGACGAAGACATCGCTCAGGCAGCCGAAGAGGCTATGATGATGGCTGAGGTCGCTTCCGACGACGAAGATGTCGAGGAAGACGACGAAGAGGATGGGTGGATCAATTGAGCGGCACTACGCCGCGGTCTGGGTTATGGCGGCGAGTTGAGCAGACGTGCGTCAACCCAGGCCAATCCTCGTTCGCATAGGAGGAAATCATGCATCGATTCAAAGCAGCGGTATTCGGCACCGGTTTCGTGGGCCGCGTTCATTTGGAAGGCATCCGCCGGCTGGGGTACGTCCAGGTGTACGCCATCGGCGAAAGCGAGGTGGAGAAGGCGGCACGGCTGGGCGCCGAATTCCAGGTCGAGAGAATCGACTCGGATTACCGCAAGATTCTGGAAGATCCGGCCGTTGACGCGGTGCACATCTGCACCCCCAACTTCCTGCATTTCCCCATGGCCAAAGATGCGCTCGAGGCCGGCAAGCACGTGATTTGCGAAAAGCCGCTGGCGACCTCGATGGAGGAGGCGCGCATGCTGGTGGCGCTGGCGGGCGCGACCCAGCGCCGCAATTGCACGTTCCACAACCTGCGCTTCTACCCCATGGTGCAGCACATGCGCTGCATGAGGGAAGATGGCGACCTGGGCGAGATCCTGGTGGTGCAGGGCACCTATTCCCAGGACTGGCTGCTCTACGACACGGATTGGAACTGGCGCCTGGATTCGCAGACCAGCGGCCCTTCGCGCTGCCTGGCGGACCTCGGCTCGCACTGGTGCGACATGGCCGAGCACGTCACCGGGTTGCGCATGACCTCGGTGTGCGCCGATCTCCAGACCTACCACAGAACCCACAAGCGTCCCAAGGGACCGGTGGAGACGTTCGCCGGCAAGATGCTGAAGCCCGAGGATTACATCGAGACGCCCATCGACACCGAGGATTTCGGCGCAGTGGTGTTCCGCATGGGCGACCGCGCGCGCGGCGCCTTTACCGCCGGGCAGGTTCTGGCCGGGCGCAAGAACCGTCTGAGCATCGAAATCTACGGGACCAAAGCGGGCGTGGCCTGGGACCAGGAGCGTCCCGACGAGTTGTGGATTGGCAACCGCAACACCAACAACCAGATCATCATCAAGGACCCGTCGCTGCTGAAACCGCTCGCGCGCTCCTACGCAGATCTGCCGGGCGGCCACAGCGAAGGCTACGACGACACCTTCAAGCAGGTGTTCCGCCGTTTCTACCAGTCGATCGAGGAGCCTGGCTCCGTGCCCGAGTACCCGCAGTTCGCCGACGGCCTGCGGACGCTTATCATCCTCCAAGCGGAGATGGACAGCCACCGGAAACACGCCTGGGTGGAGGTGGGGTAGGGGCCGGGAGGTGGGACAGACGATCGGGTTGTGTCGTCTGTCATGCAGCCGCCTCCCGCCGATGGGCAGCTTCTACGCGATCAGCTCTTTCTTGATGGTGACACCCAATCCCGGCCCCTGCGGCAGGTTCAGATACCCTTCTTTGTCCACCAGCGGCGGGTCTTGCATGATGGCGAAGCCGTTGGTATATGCGGCGATGGGCGGGTCGTGCAGCAGCTCAATCCAGGGCGCGTGCGGCCAGCCGGCGATGGCGTGGAGTTGGGCAATCGTCCCCAGGTTCCCGCCGCCGTGATGGGGAATAATCCGCCTGTTGAACGCCGCTGCCAGCCCCGCGATCTGGCGGAATCCCGTGACTCCGTCCGCCACCATCACGTCCGGCTGGAGGATGGCGAACACGCCTCTCTCCAGTATCCAGCGGTACTCGTGTACGCCGCGATTGTTCTCTCCTCCGGCGATCGGGATATCGACCAGCCGGTTCAGTTCGGCCAGCCCGTCGAAATCGTAGCGGCACAACGGCTCCTCGAGCCACAGCACCTGAAGGCGCTGCAACTCGCGTGCAGTCCCGGCGGCCCGGCGGAAATCCCACTGGACTCCGGGCTGCCAGGTGCCCGCGGATTGCGCCTGGTTGGCGTCCGTCATGATCCCCATGTCTTCGCCAACCGCCTTCCTGACCGCCTCCACCAGCCCGATATCCTCCTTCATGGTCTGGTAATGCAGCCGCAGCTTGATGGCTTTCCAACCCTGGGCTTTGAGTTCGACAGCCATGCGCACCCTCTCTTCGGGAGTGGATAGCTGAATCATGCTGGCATAGGCGGGCACGCGTTGCTTGGCCGCCCCCCAGAGTTTAAAGAGCGGCTGTTGGGCCGCCTTGCCGATGAGATCCCAGAGGGCGATCTCGAGACTCGGGACCGCGCGCGAGCTGGCTCCCAGGTAGTAGCGTAGCGGGCCAGCGAACTGTTCGATGTCGAAGGGATCCTGGCCCAGCAATTGGGCTTTGGCGGCGGGCACGGACGCGGTCTCCATGCCTGGCCCGATCCCGGTCAGCCCCTGGTCTGTGCGGATCTCCGTGAAGGAACCGCCGCCCATCCGCTGGGTGGTCCGGGTACCCGGGTTCCAAGCCGCCTCCATGGCGCCGGTTTCCCGGATGGTTTTCAGCGCGACCACGCGGATGTCCGCGATCTTCAGCCGCGGCGCCGATTGGAGAGCCGGCAGCATCGCCGCCGCCGGGATAGCTTTGAGAAAATTTCGCCTTTGCATGGTGGAGTTCCCGTGGGTTAAGGTACCACATCCGGCCGGGGCGCAATTCGGTGACAGGAAGCTGTGAAAAACATCTCCCGTTAACGGGACCGGCAGGCGGAACCGCCTGCCCCACCACGAGTTGAAGTCCGCGTTCCGCGCCACGGACGTGATCGGCCGCTGGGGCGGCGACGAATTCCTGGTGGTAGTCGATTGTGAAGCGCGTGAGGCCGAGGACCACCGCAACCGCGTGGCCAAATGGATTTTCGGAGACTACACGGTGCAGTCGCAGGGCGCTTCGCGCAAAATCAACGTGACCGCGGCCATAGGCGTAGCCGTATCCAGGCAGGGAGATTCCCTCCCCACCCTGCTGGGACGCGCCGATGAAGATATGTACCGCGAAAAGCGAACCCCCGCCCAGCCAGCGGCCTGAAGGGGTGGCGCGCGCGTGCCGGGCGTGACGCAGACTCTTATGGCCGGTTCGATCGGTTTCGTCGCGCCAACGTGGCTTGCAAGCTCTTTCGAGCGGCCTCGAAGTCCGGTTTGATCCGAAGGGCGTCCGAAAACTGCGCAATGGCTTCGTCGAGGCGCCCCACGCTGGCAAGCAACATGCCCAGATTGTTGTGGACACTCGCATCCGTGGGCTTGAACCGCGCCTCGGCGCCAAACTGGACGAGCGCTTCATTCAGTCTTCCCCGGCTCACCAGAGCGACTCCCAGGCTATGGTGAGCCTCGGCGTGGTCGGGCCGCAGGCGGATGGTTTCGGAAAACTGGGCCATGGCTTCGTCCGTGCGCCCTAGGGTGGCAAACATCCTTCCCAGGTCATAGCGCCCGTTGGCATACTCCGGCCTCAGTTCGATCACTTCCCAAAACTGTCGCAGCGCTTCGTTGGCACGGCCCTGGCCGAGCAAAAGCGCCCCATATCCGGAATGCGCTTCCACGTTGTCCGGCTGGAGACCAAGCGCCACCCGGTATTCCCGCTCGGACTCATCGGCCTTCCCCAGCCGTCTGAGGATAGTCGCCAGATTGACATGCGCCTCCGCGTAATTAGGCCTGATGCGGAGCGCCTCGATTACCTGGCCCCAGGCTTCTTCATTTCGCATTTGTGTCAGATAGTAAGCCGCCAAATTATTATGCGCGATATGATTGTCAGTCGTGACCTCGACGGCGTGCTGAAAAAGCAACCCGCTATTGGCCCAGTACCGTAGCTGGAGCCAGGTAAGTGCCAAGCAGGCCGAGCAAGCGGCAACCGCCGAGACGGCGGCCACGGTCCTGGCGCGTGGATACCGCTTGAGAAAGTCCGCCGCCCCCCAACTCAGCATGATGGTAAGCCCCACCATCGGCAGGTAAGTGTACCGATCCGCCGAGGACTGCCCTCCCACCTGGACGAACCCGATCACCGGCACAAGAGTCCCGAGATACCAAAACCACCCGACCGCAAGATAAGGGTAAGGGCGAAACCAACGCAGCACCAGGACCGTGATGCCAGCCAGCGCTACGCCGGCCGCCACCGCGCGCCATACAGGCAGCTCGTGGGAATAGGGGTAATACACCGCCAGATTCGCGGGCCAGAACATTCTGGCAATGTACGCCATGTAAGTGACCAGAGCATTCGCCACCCGCAAGCCGGCGGGCAAAGAACTGAACGATCGGACCGCGTGCCCCTGTTGTTGCGCCACGTACGTAGCCAGAGACGCGCCGGCGGCGAGCGCGAAAAGCGGCAGCTTTTCCCAGAGAATGGCGAGACGATTGGCGCGGCGAAGGGGCCAGAGATCCAACAGCAGCAGCACAAATGGCAGCGTGACGATCATGGGCTTGGCCATCAGGCCGCAACAGAATCCGACGAGGACAAGCAAATACCGGCCCACGCCCGGCTGTTGCGCATAACGCGCGTAACACCATAGCGTCAGGAACCAGAAAAATGCGCACAGCACATCCTTTCTCTCCGCGATCCAGGCCACGGACTCGACATGCAGGGGGTGCAGTGCGAAAAGAAAGGCCACCAGCGCGCTGCGCCACAGGGCTCCGGTGGTCCGTTTCAGTACGGCGAACAGAAGCAGACTGGCCAGCGCGTGCAGCAGCACATTGATCAGGTGATGCCACCCGCTGCGCAGCCCGAAGAGCTGGTAAGCCGCCATGTGAGAAAGCCATGTCAATGGAAACCAGTTCGCGGCCTCGTAGGAAGTGAATGCCCAGACCAGACCGTTCCACGTCAGTCCGGCGCGCACGTGGTTGTTTTCGCCGATGTACTCCGGGTCGTCAAAGTTGAGAAAATCAAAATGCCGGACCTGGCTGTAGACTGCCAGGATGGCGAGAAATAGCAGCAGATAGACGCACCACTCGCGCGCTGGATGGTGCTGGCGAGCCGGGGCGGCCGCCTGGCCTCCCGCCGGCCCGGGATGAACCTGGGTTACACGTCTGGCTGGTTTCCCCACGAATTCATGCCGCTACTCCCGCCGCCCGGGGCGCGCCTCCTGTGTCTGTTCGCTATTTTAACAGCGTCGGATCCTGAGCTTCGAGGTATCGTAGAAAGCGTGGGGAGTTGCGTCAGATGCTCGAATCGACCGAGGTGAAGGTTGCAGACGGCGTGGACTTGCGGTTGGCAGCCAGCGCCTCGGGCATTCGCGCCATTGAATTCGACCCGCGGCCCGTCTCGGAATGCACACGAAACGAACGGAATCCACTGTTGCTCGAGGCCGCACGCCAGTTGCGGGCCTATTTCGCCGGCCAGTTGCGCGAGTTTCAATTGCCGCTGGATATCGAGGGCACCGATTTCCAGAAACGCGTGTGGCGCCAGGTGGCCGCCATCCCCTACGGCGAAACGCGCAGCTATTTGCAGATTGCGATGGCCATCGGATCGCCGCGGGCCGTGCGCGCCGTGGGCGCCGCCAATGGCGCCAACCCGGCGCCCATCGTGGTCCCCTGCCATCGCGTGATCGGCGCCCACGGCAACCTGGTGGGGTACGGCGGGGGGCTGGCGCTGAAGAAGCGCCTGCTGGAGCTGGAGGGCGCGATGGCGCTGCCACTGGCGTTGTGAGCATCCCCCTACACGCTGGCCGGCGACGCCGCCCGCGCCATCCCCAGCAGCTTGTCGTCAAACTCAAACCCCGCGGTGCGCGGCTTGTGGTTGCGCACGTACCAACGGTAGGTCTCCTTCAGCCCGGCCTCGAAGGGCGTCAGGGTCATCTTCAGAAGGCGCCTCACCTTGCCGATGTATTCGGTGATGGGCGGCAGGTCGAAGTACTCGCCAAAATAAAAAGGCTCTGCCATGGCGCTGCCGCCGGCTTGCGCGATGAGGTCGCGCGGCACTCGCACCAGGGTCAGTTCCACGTTGGCCGCCTTGGCCAGCTTCTCCACGAACTCCACCTGCGTCAGGGGCCTGGGATCGCCGATGTTGAACGCCTCACCTTCCGCCCGCGGTTCCACCATGGCGCGCATCATGGCCTCCACCAAGTCGTGGACATAGACGAACTGCATGAGGCGATAGCCGTCGCCGGGGATGATCAGCGGCCGCCCCGCGCGCAGGCGGTCCCAAAAGAACTGCTCGCGGTAGAAGGGATTGCCCGGCCCATAGACAAACGGTGGACGGAAAGTCACCACCGGCAGACCGGTCTGCCGGCGCATCCGGAACAGCAGGCGCTCGGTGGCGGCCTTGTGGCTGGCGTACCGCTCGGGGTGATATTCGGGAGCCAGCGGGTCGCTCTCCTTGTGGTTCAGGCCGTCGCCGTAGGCGGCCACGCTGGACATGAAAATGTAGCGGCTGAGCCGGTCGCCGCAGGCCCGCACGGTGGCTTCCACCTGCGCCGCGGTGGTGCCGCGCTCCCAATCGTAGACGTTGTCGAAAACCACATCGAAGCGGCGGGTGGACAGGGCCTCGTGCACGGAATCCGCGTCATTGCGGTCCGCCAGGATGTTCTCGACGCGCCTTCCCCAATCGTTCTTCGGCTGGCGGTGCAACACCGCTACTTCGTGGCCGTCCTTCAGCAGCTCCTCCACCAGGAGACGGCCAATGAAGAGAGTTCCCCCGATAACCAGTACTCGCATAGGCTCCCGAAAACCGAAATGCTATAATACCAACTCCAACCCCCATGCGCGATCATGCCGCAGCTACCCTCACGACAATTGTCGTGGACGACGAACAACTGGCCTGCGACGAGCTCTCCTACCTGCTCAAGGATTTTCCGGAAGTGGAAGTAATTGCAACGGGTTCCAATGGGTTAGACGCCATCGAGCTGATCCGCAAGCTGGAGCCGGAAGTGGCCTTTCTGGACGTCCACATGCCCGGCCTCGACGGCCTCGGCGTGGTGCGCCGGCTGCGCGAAAAAGGCATCGGCCTGCCGCACTTTATCTTCGTCACCGCCTACGATCAATACGCGGTCGAGGCCTTCCGCCTGGAGGCCATGGACTATCTTCTCAAGCCGGTGGATAAGGGCCGGCTGGCGGAGACCATCGAGCGGGCCCGGCGGGCCGTCCAGGACAAGCAGGCCCCCGCCGAGCCAGCCGCGCCCGCGGGCGTCCCCAAGAGCGCCCCCGCGGCGTCGCGCACCAAGCTGCTGGTGCGGGCCAACAACCGCAACTTCATCGTGGACGCCAACGACGTCATCTACGCCACCATCGACAACGGCTTGATCACGCTGGTGACCACCACCATCGAGGGACATTCCAACTACCGCACCGTCGAGGAGCTCCAGGCCAGCCTCGACCGCGACCTGTTCTGGCGCGTGCACCGCTCTTACCTGGTGAACATCAACCGCATCAAGGAAGTGGTGCCGTGGTTCAAATCCAGCTACCAGCTCCGCATGGACGACCGCAAGCATACCGAGATCCCCGTGAGCCGTGTGCAGACCCGGCGGTTGCGGGAGCTGTTCAAGCTGTAATCAGTAGCGATCCAGATCGTGGGCCGAGACAACCCGTCCCTGGTAGTCTTTCCGCACCTCTTTCACCAGGGCTTTATCCGTCGTGCCGCGAATGAGCTGGTGATACAGCACCAGGAGTTTCGGCTTCGCCTTGGCCGCAATTTGCGCCAGTTCGGTCGAGGAGGTGTGGAACTCGCGCAGGTATTCAATCCAGCCCGGCTCCGGCCTTTTCGCGTCGACCAGCGAGTAGACTTCGTGCAGCAAGACATCGCAGCCGTGGCAGGCCTCCATCAGCGCCGTGCTCGGGGTACAGTCGCCGGAGATCACAATCACGCGGTCCGGCGTGTCGATCCGGTAGCCGAAAGCCTGGGGCCAGGACCCGTGATGCACCGCGAACGCGGTCACTTTGAACTCGCCCTCGCGGTAGACCACGCCCGGTTCCACGTCGTGCGCCGTCACCTGGTATCCGGTGGCATTCGCGCGTTCGAGGCCATGGACGCGGACATCGATATCCTGCTCCCAGGCGGCTTCGAGGTGGGCGGCCATGGCCGTGGTTCCCTTGGGCCCGTAGAGGTCCAGCGGCTCCTTGCGGCCCAGCACCCAGGGAGAGAAAATCACGTCCGGCAGTCCCAGGGTGTGGTCGGAATGGAGGTGCGTGAGGAACACCCGGTTCAACTTGGGCGCCCCGAGGGCGGCGATTTTGAGCCGGGCGGCCGCCGCCGCCGCGCGGCGCACCACGCCCGGGCCGCTGTCGAAAAGGTATGCCCGGCCGTTGTAGATGACGGCCACCGCGGGACCGGACCGGGCTGGGTCGGCGCGCGGCGTACCGGTGCCCAAGATCACCACGTCGGTAGCCGCCGATGCGCCGGCGCACGCCAGCGCCAGCATGAACCACAGTTTCAACATGCAGAGATTATCGCAGGGGACGGGTCTCAAAAAAAGTGCGTGCCGACGGCGCAGAGGCGGCGGTCCTATGAGAAACTGGAACCCAGGAGAGGGGGAAAATGAGCAACGTAAGAGTACTGGTTGGCACACGGAAGGGCGCGTTCATCCTGACGGCGGACGCGAAACGCGAACGCTGGGATGTGGCCGGTCCGCACTTCGGGGGCTGGGAGATTTATCACCTCAAGGGGTCGCCGCCCGACCCGAACCGGCTCTATGCATCCCAATCGTCGGGCTGGTTCGGGCAGGTGATCGAGCGCTCCGACGACGGCGGCAAGACCTGGGCGCCCGCCGGCAACAAGTTCGTATACGAAGGCGTGCCCGGAACCCATCAGCATTACGACGGCACGCCCCGCCCTTGGGAGTTCAAGCGCGTTTGGCATCTGGAACCATCGCTGACCGATCCGGATTTCGTCTACGCCGGAGTGGAGGACGCCGCCCTGTTTCGCTCCACCGACGCCGGCCAGACCTGGCAGGAGTTTCCCGGATTGCGCGGCCACGGCTCGGGACCGCACTGGCAGCCGGGCGCCGGGGGGATGTGCCTGCACACCATCATTCTCGACCCCAGCGACCCGGCGCGGATCTTCATCGCCATCTCGGCCGCGGGCGCCTTTCGCACGGACGATGGCGGGTTGACATGGCGGCCGATCAACCGCGGGCTGCGGTCGGAATTCATTCCAGACCCGAATGCCGAAGTGGGCCACTGCGTGCACCATGTCGCCATGCACTCCTCGCGTCCGCGCGTGCTGTTCATGCAGAAGCACTGGGACGTGATGCGCAGCGACGACGCCGGCGATTCCTGGCACGAGGTCAGCGGCAACCTGCCCACCGACTTCGGTTTCGCGCTGGACGTGCACGCGCACGAGCCGGACACCGTCTATGTGGTGCCCATCAAGAGCGATTCGGAGCATTATCCGCCGGAAGGGAAGTTGCGCGTCTATCGCAGCCGGACGGGCGGAAACGAGTGGGAGGCGCTCACCCAGGGCCTGCCGCAGCGCGACTGCTACGTCAATGTGCTGCGCGACGCCATGGCGGTCGACTCGCTCGATCCGTGCGGCGTCTATTTCGGCACCACCGGCGGCCAAGTCTACGCGTCTCCCGATAGCGGAGACCACTGGGCGCCTATCGTTCGCGACCTTCCTCCGGTGTTGTCGGTGGAGGTGCAAACGCTGCCATGATCCGACTCTCGCTTCCCTGGCATCTGCGGACGCTGGCGGGCGTTGGGGATGAAGTGGAACTCGAAGTCGAGGGCGAGGCGACGTTGCGCTCGGTTCTGGACGCTCTCGAGGCCCGCTATCCGATGCTCAGTGGGACCATTCGCGACCAGCTCACCGGGCAGCGCCGGCCGTTCGTGAGATTTTTCGCCTGTGACGAGGATCTGTCTCACCGGCCGCCTGACGCCCCGCTGCCGGAAGCAGTGGCGTCGGGCGCTGAGCCTCTGCTGATGGTCGGAGCCATTGCGGGCGGGTAGCCGGCCATGCCATTCATCTCCATCACCCGTCTTCGCATTCGGATGTGGTTCTTCCTCCCCGCGTTCATCGTTCAATCGCAGCGAATTGCCCGGCAAGCCGCGAGGGCCGGCGGCAACCTGGCGGTCAAACTGTTGAGCGACCGCCGCAACGCGTTCTGGACCGCCACGAGTTGGTCGTCCGAAGGCTCGATGAGGGCATTCATGCACGCGAAACCCCACGGGCCGACTATGCGAAGCCTTCTTCACTGGTGTGACGAAGCCGCCGTGGTTCACTGGGAGCAGGCGGACGCGGAACTCCCTACCTGGGAGGGGGCGCATAAGCGAATTCAGCGGGAGGGGCGGCCGTCGAAGGTGTACCACCCGTCGGCGGCGCACACGGCGTTCACGATCCCGGCGCCGGCGTCAGCTCCGAGGCGCGAACAGCGCTTCAAGTAGCGTTATCGTCGCATGTCAAGGGTTAGGCTCCAGGTCGAGTCTCATCGCGCCGAGGTCTATCTTGAAGGCGCTGCCTTGTTTGAGAAGGTCCATGCCGAAATTGCCCACACAACATTTCGCGCCGATTTGTTTCAAGAGCACATGAGCCGGGCGTAGCACGACATCCAGACCGCCAAGCCGAAGCTTCAGCTCAGGCAGCGTGATGGAGTCGAAACTTTCGGTGTGGCCAACTCCTCGCACCTCCGTCGAATCTTTCTTGCCCGCGGCGGTTAGCGTAGCAAACTCCTTCGCAAATGCCTCGTATAGATCGGTGGTCTGAGCTCCGGTATCAAGGGTGGCCAGGATGCTGCGCTCTCCGAGATTGCCTGCTACGACGAGGTGATCCTCGTCGAAGAAGAGATTCGATCCGATGGGATTTGCGGGAGCCGATTTCATGGCGATTTCGACTGCGCCATCCTGGCTCCAGCGCAGCGTGCGAAGACCGAGGATGATGGGAATGCCGATCAGTCCCCGCCGGCCCGCCGGCAAAACCGACCAGGGCTCTTGGTCGTCGCGGAAGATTGCAAACGACACGCTCTTAAAGTGGATCCTGCCTACGGTCACGTCCGGAGCCACGGCAGTCCGAAATCCAACCCTCACTCCCGTTCCGGTGCCGAGACTTCCCTCTGCCTCGTGAACCGTTAGACCGAGGCGCTTCGCCTCCGACTCGCTCATGCAGTTGACCCATGCACCGGTGTCGAAAAAGTACGTTGCCGGGGCTTGATTGATTACAATCGGGATGAAGATCCTGCCAGGCTCGTGTGGTAGCGTTGACGGCCGAGGTCTGCCGACTGCCTGGTCCGGTAAACCGCGGAAACCAGCAACCGCTGTCCGCTCATTTTGCAACTCGGCCTTGTTTGGAAAGGCTGCCCACCTCGCCTCCATGTTTGCGATAAACCGGCGATACTGGCCGGCGCGGAAGTAAATATGGGCCAGCCATTCGTATGCCTCGCACGCCTCCTCGGAATGCGGCGCCGATGCGATCACGGACCGCAGAATCGGCTCCGCCCGGCGGCCGTCGCCGAACACTGCCGCTATAGCGCCGCGATAAAGCGCGGGTCCCTTGTGGGATTGAAGAACTCGGTAGAGATCAGTCCAACGATGGGCGTCATACAAGGATTTGATCTCGGAGCGCGCGGGTTCATCGGCGATCACAGCCGAAACACTTACAAGAACAACACAGACCGCCTTCCCTCCACGCATACCTGTGACTCGGACTACGCCCCCCTACTTCGACTTGCTCAGCTTGCGGAAGTATTCCGCCACGGCGTCGGCGTAGCCTTGCGGGACGGTCTCTCCGCCGAGGCTGCGCACGCTGCCGTTGCCGGCGCTCTCGTCCACCTTGCGGCGCAGTTCCATTTCCACCTGCTCCACGCCCGCCATGAGAGCGGCTTGAATACGCTCGGCCAGCAGCGGATCGTTGGCGTAGGTGTAGGGATCGAGACGCTGCAAGTCGCGCATCAGCGCCTGGATGTCCTTCAGCGTGTTGGGATCGGCCTGGGCCTGCTGTTCGAGCTGCCGTAGGCTCTGCACGGTATCGCGATAGGTGTTCTGGAAATCCTCCGGACGGACCGGGCCGGCGGGGTAGTTCCGGGGATCGTCGTTGCCGTAGTACCCGCCCCACCGGTATCCATCGGGACCGCCGGGGCCGCCGTTCCAGCGATTGCCGCCGTACTGGCCGCCATACTGGCCACCGGCCGGACCCGCGGGGTTCCACTGTCCGCCGTTGGGATTGCCGGCGCCGCCTTGTTGACCGCCCTGCCGGCCACCCTGCTGGCCACCTTGTTGCCCACCTTGCCCTTGCTGACCCTGCTGACCGCCCTGCTGTCCGCGCTGTCCGCCCGATTGCCCTTGCTGACCGCGCTGGGCTTGCAGTTGCTCCAATTGTTGACGCAAGCGCTCGACGTTGGTCAGCGCCTGCTCCATGGTCTTGTCATCCTGCCCCTGTCCGGGCTTGCCGTCCTTGCCGCCCGCTGCCATCGATTGCTGCACCTGTTTCAACTGGTCCCGCAACTCGTTCAGGCCCTGCGTGATCATGGATTCGGACATCACCGCGTAATCGCCCATGCCTTGGCGGATCCAATTGGCGTTGCGCTGCATGTCGCGCGGCAACTCCGCCTGCTGCATGTCTCCCAGCGCCTCGCGCAGCTTGCTGGAGGCTTTGGGCTCGGTGGACATCAGGTCGCGCACGGCGTTCTGCATATCCTGCTCGAGCTGCTTCAGGTCCTTGATCTCGCCCTCTTTTTGCCCGGCAAGCTGCTCGGCCTGCTGGCGGGTGACGCCCTTGCTCTGCGGGCCGTAGGCGCGGCGCATCTGGCCTTCGAAATCCCGCTGGCGGCTGGCCAGTTCCTCGGCCTGGCGGGCCAGGTCGTCTACCTTCCCGCCGGCTTGCTGGCTGCGGAGCCCAGAGAGCGTCTGCTGCGCCTCTTTCAGACGGTCGGCGGCGCGCCGGGCCTCGGCCTCGCCCTGCGGCGTGCCGGCCTGCTGGGAGGATGCCGCCTGGCGCATATCGTCCACGGCCTGCTGCAAACGGTCAAGGGTCTGCCGCAATTGCTGCGCGTCGGCGCCGCGCGGGCCGCTCGACTGCTGGCCCTGCTGACCGCGTTGCTGGGCGGACTGCTGCCCTTGCTGGCCCTGCTGTCCGCTCTGCTGTCCCTGCTGCCCCTGCTGCCCTGGCTGACCGTTGCGGCTTAGTTGTCCGCTGTCGCCCCGGCTCAACTGCTCCATCTGGCGCTGAAGCTCTTCGGCCTCGCGCCGCAGCATCTCCTGCTGCCAGCGCTGTTGGGAGGTCTGCTGGTTTTGGCGCTGCTGTTGCGCCAATTCCTGCTGGCGCCTGGCGAGCTGTTCCAGTTTTTGCAGCGCCTCATCGATGGCGCGCTGCCGCTGGTCGGCGGATTGCGTCATGCGGCTGCTCTCGTACTGGTTCTTCTCGGTGTCGAGTTCCAGGTCGAACAGCCCTTCGAGGTCGCGCGTGGCGCCATTGCCGCCGCCTCCACCGCCGCCGCGCCCGCCGCGGCCACCGAACGCCACCTGGATGTCGCGGAAGGTGGCTTCCGCGCGCAACAGGTATTGCAGCGCCTTCTGCTCCGGCGCCAGCGCATCCTGCCACTTCGCGCCCTTGAGCTTGTCGGAGGCCGGCCCCATGGACGCTACGGCCGTGTCCATGGCGTTGACGAAGCTCTTGAAAGAGTCGCCCGCGCCCTCAATCTGGCGGGCCTTCATCCGCTCGGAGAGGGATTTCGCCTGATCGCGCAGTTTCGACTGCACCGAGGAAAGGAACGCCGCGTTTTCGGCATCGCTGCCCCTGGCGCCCGATCCCTTGAGCTGGTTCCAGGTGGCCGTGATGATCTCTTTCTGGCGTTGCGAGATCTGGTTCTGCTGGTCGCCCTGGTCGCCGCCGCCACCGCCGCCGCCGTCGTCCTGCTGGGATTGCGAGTAGTTCCGCTCGAAGGGCTGCGCCTCGATGAAGAACATATCGGTGTTGCTGGTCGAGCGCGCATCCTTGGCGGTGGCGTACAGGCTGACAATATCGCCCGGCTCCACTTTGAAATCCTCAAGCGCAATGATGGTGGTCCCGGAGGAATTCCTGGCGTCCCTGGCCGGCAACATGGAAACCGTCTTCTCCGCGCCGCCATTCACGGAGTAGTGCAGGGCCACGTCTTTCAGGCCGAAATCGCCCTTGGCTTCCACCTGGACCGTGACTTCCTCGATGGGCGTGGCGCGGAAATCGCGGCCCGGCCGCGCGATTCGCACTTCGGGCGGGCGCTCCTTCTGCGCTTCGATGAAATAGTCTTCGCTGAGGCGCACGTCTTCGCCGTTCTCGACCGCGGCGATGTGATACAGGCCGTCCTTCCGGATGGGCACGCTGGCCACCAGCTCGTTCGCGCCGCTCTGGCGCAGCGCCAGCTTCGATCCGTCATCCAGCAGGATGGCGCCGGTAGAGAGCGGCTTGTCGGTCCGAATGGCCACCTCGGCGGTGGCGCCCTCGACCGCGCGTAGATCGCCGCTGGGGTCCTCCACGCGGTCTTTCATCCCGGTCCACGCCGGGTAGCGATAGGTGACGCGAATGTTTTTGACCGAGGGCAGATCCACCACGTTCAGCTTGTAGGTGGACGAGCGCACGCCGCCGGCCTCCACGTAGTATTCCAGCGTTTCGGGCACGCCGGCGATGAGGAACTGGTAGGCGGAGCCGCCGGGCTGGGTTCCCATCTCGGCCTGCTCCCACTGCGACCCGCTGGCGTATTTCGCGAAGAAACGCACCTTGGGCGCGGTGAAGCCCAGCAGCCGGGCGGTGATGGCCTGGTCGGAGCGCTTGCGCACGGTGCGGTTGCCGGGCTCGACCTGGATGTCGTAGTACGGCTTCACGCCGCCCTTGGGCACCCCGCCCCACAGCAGCGAAGTGCCATACCCCAGGAAACCGGGGCCGGACGTGGCCAGCCAGATCAGGACCAGGGCGGAGACCGCGGCGGCGGAGGAGAAACTGAAAATCCAGGCGGTCCGGGCAATCTCTTTCGGCTCGGCCTGCTCGGCCACCGGGAGGGTATCGGCCGCCAGCAGCTCCAGAAAGGGATCGCCCGGATTCTGTTCGGCGCGCTCGGTGAAGGTGAGCAGGCGCTCTTCGAACTGGGGACACTGGTGTTCGGCGGTGCGCGCCGCGCGCCGCCGGTTGAGGCGGATCACCGGCACGATCAGCGCCGCCGCCAGGGCGAACGCCAGCCCGAAAAAGAGAAACACCCGCGCGCCCATCACGCTCGGATTGGAAAAGGCAAAGTAGTTGGCCGCCAGCACGGCCACCACCGTGAGAGCCAGGGCCGCGGCCGCCGTCACCGCCACCCCGCGCGTCACCGTCAGCCATCGCAGCCGAATTTCTATAGCCCCCAGATATTCGGACAAGCGATCCAAAGGATTCATGCCGCCTCCTTATCCACAGACAGATGTCGATTCCCCAACAGCGATTCGGCTACTGCCAGTGCCAGCACCACCAACATGACATACCACCAGAGCGAAAGCGGTTTCTGCTCTCCTGCCGCCGCCCCTCCGCCCTCGGAGGACCCTTGAGATGTATTCTGCCACAATGCCAGGGTCTCCGGGGGGGCCGGCGTCAGGTCGGACTCATGGCGATCCGCATTCACGGCCACCAGCTCATCGGCCCGGTTGGGCCGGTGGATCTCGTAGAAACCGGCCGCGGTGAACTGAATGTTCTGCGCCTGGGTAGCTTCTTCCAGCGAAAGGACGCGGCCGCCCTTGGGATCCACCACTTCCACCGCGGAGCCTTTCTCTTTGGAATCGCGCAGCTCCTCGAAGGAACCCACCAGCACGCTGGGAGGCCGGTCGTCCAGCCGGCCGAGGTATCGCGCGGTCTGCTGGATGAACGGCACGAAGGAGGCGTGCAACGGAAAATCGTTAGCCACGTTGTCGAAGGTGGAGGCGAACACCAGAATATGGCCCTCGCCCACCTGATGGTCCATCAGCAGCGGCGTCTGGTCGGAGAGCCGGGCCACCACGCGCGCGTCGCCGGGCGCCACGCGGATGGCCTGGTAGAACTTGACGTCGTCCCAGCGGTCGTCCTTCAAGATGGATGGGTGGGAGCGGTCGAGCCAGGCCGCCGTCTGGAAGCGCTCGCCTTCGCGCCCCGCGTAGCGGGTTTCTTCGATGCGGTCTTCCGTGACCGGCACCCGGGCGCGGGCCACCGACATGTGGCCCAGGGAGATCAGCACGGAGCCGCCGCCGCGCACGTACTCGCGCAACTGGTTCTCGAAAGCGAGCGGTATCGCGCCCACGTCGGAAAGCGCCACGAACGCGTATTTGGCGGGCGAGAGGTTGGCGGTCTGGTCCGGCGTGGCGGGGTCCATCTCGAAGGCGGACTGGCCCGAGGCCTCCAGGGCCGCCTTGAAATACAGCAAATCACGACTGTTCTCGGCCTCGTGCACGAACAGGGCATGGCGCGGGTCGGCGCGCTCCACCGAGAAGTAGAAAACGTCGTCGGCCGCCAGCGCGTCGGCGGAATCGATGCGCACCTCGCCCCGGTTCCTCCCGTAGGGCACTTCGAGCGAAAGGAACTCGACCGTGGCGCGGCCGTTCTCGGGGACCTCGACCGTCTTGGTGTCGAGCACGCGATGGTTCAGGGCGAGGGAAACGCTGCGCGTGGCCTTGGAATTGCCGAAACCCGCGATGGTGGCCAGGACGCGCGACTTGCGGCTGTCGTACACGCGCCGCGGCGCCACCACGTTTTCCACCGCGAAGTTGGGGGATTCCTTCGTCTCGATGGGGTGCGGCTCGAGCCGCACAGCCGCATTCAGCCGGAGATCGTTGAAATTGGCCGGCATGCCGGACTGCTGCATGTCCGAATAGAGGTGCACGGCCAGGGGAAGCTGGATGGATTGCGCGATGGAGCGCAGCGAGCGCGCCAGCTCCGCGAACGACGTGCGCGCATCGGAGGCTTCGATGGCATCGATGGCGGCGTTGAGCGGCGCGTGATCGTCGGTCACTTCGCTCATGGCCTGCACGCGCGCTCCGAACGCCAGCACCTGCGCGCGCTCGCCCGCGCGCAGCCCCGCCACCATGCGCCGGGCCATCTGTTTGGCCTGGTCCAGCCGGTTGCCGGCGCGCATGCTGAGGGAGTTATCAACCGCCAGCACGGTGACTTCCCCTGTGCGACTGGCCGGCGCCACCGCCTGGCGCACGTAAGGATGCGCGAACGCCAGAACCATCAGCACGACGAGCGCCGTGCGCAGCGCGAACAGCACCAGGTAGCGCAGCCGCCGGTGCTTGATGGAGCTTTGTATGCGGCGCTCGAAGAACATCAGGGAACTGAACGGCAGCGGCGTGGTCTTGTGCTTCTTCAGAAGATGCAGCCAGATGGGGAGGCCCACGGCCACCGCGCCGGCCAGAAACCAGGGCGTGAAGAAGCCCATCTAGAGCCTCCCCTTGCGCACGGCCAGGTACTCGCGCAGCCCTTCATCCAGCGGCCGCGCCGTATTCATGAGGAAGTATTCCATGCCCGCGCCGCGCGCCGCCGAGCTGAGCGCCTCGATATGCGAATCGATCTTTCGCGGGTATTCGTCGCGCGTATACTCGGGCGAAACCTCCAGAGCATCGGCCGCGTTTTCCATATCCACCAGCAGCACCGGCTCACGGAATTTCGGCTTGATCTCCTGCGGGTCGAGCAAGTGGAAGAGGATGACGTCATTTCCGCGGTAGCGCAGCGGCTCGATGGTCTTGACGATGACATCCGGCCGCTCGTAGAAGTCCGAGAGCACCACCACAATTCCGCGCCGGCGCAGGAAGTTCTGAAAATGCGCGAACGGCTTGACGAAATCGGTGCGCGTGCCCGCTTCGGCCTTTTCGATGGCGTGCAGCAGGCGGAAAAGCTGTCCCTGTCTGGTGGAAGGCGCCACGTAGTTGCTCACATCTTCATCGAACACGATGAGCCCCGCCGCGTCGCGCTGCACATGGGCCATGTAACACAACGACGCCGCCACGAAGCGGGCGTAATCCAGCTTGGTGACCGCGTGGGACCCGTATGCCATGGAGGCCGACGTGTCCAGCAGGACCAGCAGTTGGGTATTGGTTTCCCCGCGGTAGCGCTTGAGAAAGGTCTTCTCGGTGCGGGCGAATACGTTCCAATCGACGTGCCGGAGGTCATCGCCCTGCGAATACGCGCGATATTCGGCGAACTCCTGGGAGAAACCGAAGTCGGGAGAGCGGTGCAGCCCCGCTACGAACCCATCGACCACCGTCTTAGCCACGAGGTCCAGCCCCGAGATGGAAGCCAGCGTGGATGGGTCGAGGAAGCGTTGTAACATTTTATTTCACCGGCAGGGGCATAAGAGATTTCACCGCAGAGACGCAGAGACGCAGAGTTAAGAAAGATAAAACAAAATCGGAGAACGCAGAGGGGGCAGAGGTAAAAGGTGCTTTCGCCGGCTCTCTGAATTGGTTCACCAGTCGTTTCAGGCCCTTCGTCAGGATTGACTCGTTGAAGTTGATGAGGAGGCCGACTTTTTTGCCGGAGAGCTTTAGGTATGTGAGTAGTTGCGCGGAATGGACCGGCAGGAGTTGATCGACCGTCTTTAACTCAAGAACAATTGAATCTTCCACCAGCAGATCCATTTTGAGACCGCAATCCAGCTTTATTCCTTTGTATGCGATTGGTAACCGAACCTGCCTTTGGAAGGCTAGGCCCAACTGACTTAGTTCGTAGCAGAGACACTCTTCATAGACCGATTCCATCAGGCCCGGACCGGTATTCCGGTGAACTTCGATGGCAGCGCCGATAATTTGTTCAGTCAGTTGATTCAACCGAGAAGCCAGTGGAGCACTTTTTACCTCTGCCCCCTCTGCGATCTCAGGTGTTGACCTTTCTTTCATTGTTTTCTCTGCGTCTCTGCGTCTCTGCGGTAAACTCTCTTTACTCCCTAGGCGCCGGCTTCCACTCCAGTATCCGCTTCAAGATATCGTCCTGGTTCAACCGGTCCGATTCCGCATGGAAGTTCAGCAAAATACGGTGGCGCAAGACCGGAATGTACATGGAGCGGATGTCTTCGTAGCTCACGTGATAACGGCCGCGCATCAAGGCCCTGGCTTTGGCCGACAAGACCAGGAACTGGGCGGCGCGGACGCTGGCGCCGTAGTTCACGTACTTCCTGACGAAGTCGGGCGAGCTTTCGTCGCGGGGACGCGACACGCGCACCATGTCCACGGCGTGGCGCGCCACGCTCTCGCCGATCGGGACCATGCGCACCAATTGCTGGAAATCCAGGATCTCGGCGGAGTTCGTCACCGGGTCGGCGTGCGGGATGGTGGTGACGGTGGTAAGGTCTACCACCTCGAGCTCTTCATCGGCCGTGAGGTAGTCGAGCACGGTGTTAAACAGAAAGCGGTCGAGCTGCGCTTCGGGCAGCGGGTAGGTGCCCTCCAGCTCGATGGGGTTCTGCGTCGCCAGCACAAAGAACGGCGCGGGCAGCTTGTAGTTGTTGCCGCGCACCGTGCAGGCCAGTTCCTGCATGGCTTCGAGCAGCGCGCTCTGCGTCTTCGGCGGAGTACGGTTGATCTCGTCGGCCAGCAGGATGTTGCCGAAGATCGGCCCGGGCACGAAGGTCCAGGTGCGGTGGCCGCTAACCGGGTCCTCTTCAATAATGTCGGTGCCGGTGATGTCGCTCGGCATCAGGTCCGGCGTGAACTGGATGCGCTTGAAAAGCAGGCCGAGGGTCTGCGCCAGGGTGCGCACCAGCAGGGTCTTGGCGGTGCCCGGCAGGCCGGTGATCAGACAATGGCCGCCCACGAACAGGCCAATCATGACCTGCTCCAGCACCTCCTCCTGGCCCACGATCACGCGGTGAACTTGCGTTACGATCTCGGAGTGCACCTGGCGGAAGCGCTGGATGCGCGATTTCAAAGCCTCGGAATCAATCTGCGGAGTCGCGGTTATCGACATGATGTTCTATTCTCACTTAGCTTCGGTAGTGGTCAATTCCAGCAAGAGCTTTTGGGCGGGGCGATACCCTGGGGCGGTTTCCAGGGCCGCCAGCACTTCGTCTTTGGCCTGCTCGGGCTGGTGGTTCAACTGGTAGGCGCGCGCCAGGTCGTAGTGCGACCGCGCCGGGTCGATGGGGTTGTGCGCCAGCACCGCGCGGAACTCGGCGATAGCGCCGGCCACGTTGCCCGCGTCCATCCACAGGGCGCCTAGCCTCTGGTGCTGGTCGTTATCCATCGGATAAATGTAGTTCAGGCGTACCAGCACGTCCGCGGCTTCCTGCTTGCGGCCGGCATCCTCGAGCTGTCTGGCGAGCAGCTTGATGGAGTCGGGATTGCGCCCGCCGGCTTTGACGTAGCGCTCGAGCTCGGCGATGGCCGCGGGCTTGTCGTCTTTGGCCAAATATGCGGCGGCGAGAAACTCGTAGACGCTGCCATCCTCGACGTAGTCCGGATACATGTCGCGGATGGCCACACCTTCCTTGATGACGCCGTCGTAGTCTTTGTTCTTGGCCAGGCCATTGACCTGCTTGAGCCGTTTTTGCCATTCGTCGAAATGGTCCACCACGTTTTTGGTGCCGGCTTCGACAAACGCCAGAAACTGCTTGTCGAATTCGGCCGGCTCGATTTTCAGCTCCTTGCGAATGACGGCTGCGGTGTCCTCATCGTTGCCGAAATCGCGCAGCATGGCGAGTAGCGTGTCCCAGCCCCACTTGTGGTTGATGTAATCGCAGATGCGGCCGGCCTGGAAGTAACTCACCACCACCTGCTCGGGGCCGGTAGGATGCACGAAGCCGCGGTCCAGCTCCGAGACCGGCAGTAGCTTCTTATCCTTGATGGCCATGATGATGGGCGGAGCGAGGCGGTCGCCCCACTCGGGCGAGACCGCCGTCTCTTCGTGCACGGCGAGACCCTCGGTGAACCAGCGCGGCACGTGGGAATTGGTGAGTGTCAGAGTGAACACGTGGCTCATCTCGTGCCACAGGGTGGAAGCCCAATGGAAGCTGCCCGGCGGGCGGCCGGAAGGGCTGTCCATGGCAATGAAAGAGCCGTAAGTAGCCGAGGTGAAGGTGACGCCCAGCGCGCCCAGCCCGGGCATGCCGAGGGTGCGAACGGCGAAATCTTCGTGGTCGGGGTAAACCTCCACTCGCACGGGCTTCTCCAGCCTCAGCCGGTACTTCTTCTCGTAGGTCGCGATCACACGCTCCATTTCCGATTCGAAGTACGGACGCAGCAAATCGGCTTCTTTCTTATCGAGTCTGAGAATAATGAGGCCGGTCCGGACGGTGTCGAATTTCTTGTAGCTATCGAGCAGCTTCAGCGAGTTGCGCGTGGCGGCGTCCTGGAAGCCGTTGTTGAAGCAGGTCTCGAGTTGGGTGTAGGCCTCTTCATCCTGCCCCAGGCGCATGAGGTTGACGCCCAGTTGCGAGCGGGCGCTATACAATTGCGGATCGAGCTCGATGGCCTTGCGGTAATACTGAACGGCCTCTTCGTAGCGGCGATTGATGAAGAAAAAGTGGCCGGCGGTCTCGTAGCCGCGGGCCGTGTGAGGGTCCCAGGAAGTGCCCTGCTTGCCGGCGAGCCAGTCGACGGTGGCGAGGATGGCTCTGCCCCCGACGGACCTGGCGTCGATGGCGAGGGCCTTGTTCGCCTCCTCCACGGCCTTGGTGGTGTCGTTGTCCTCGAGCGCCAGCCGCGCCACCAGTTCCTGGGCCTCCAGCAGCTTGGGGTCGGACGCCAGCGCCCTGTGCGCCAGGCCGGCGGCCACGCCCTCGAAATTCTCCGCGGCCACCAGGGCCAGGCCCAGCAGGGCGCCGGCGTGGTCTTTCTTCAATTGGAGCGCTTCGTTGAAGAGGTCCACGGCGTCGCCCGGCTGGGAGTGATCGAGGTACAGCCGGCCCCAGCGCACCCGGTAATCGGGATTTTTGGGATTCTCGGCGACCAGCGCGCGGAACACGTCGTTGGCTTCCTGGAAGCGGCGCGCTTTCCAGAATGCCTCGGCCTGCTCGATCGTCTGCGCCGGCAGAAGTGACGCCAGCAACAGCGCAATTGCGCCCAGTCTGATCACTTCTCGAGGGCCTCCTGGGTTCGGGCGAGTTCCAGCAGAGAGCTGCGTCAATTGCTTCTTGTACGCGTCGGCCGGCATGGCGGCCTTTTCGTACTTCAGCTTGTCTATGGCTTGTTCGAGCTGCTCCTTCTTTTCGAGCAGTGGCCGCTTGGCGGGGTCGCGCGCGGCGGCGGCGTTGGCGCCCAGCCGCACCACAGAGAAGGCCGCGGCCAGTTTGCCTTCGCCGTTCTCGGCCGAAGGGACGCGCTCGCCCTCGCCCTTGCCGGTGTCTTCCAGCACCGCGTGCTCGGTGGCCAGGCGCTTCTGCGAATCGTAGAAATCGGAGGTCTTGCGCTGGGCGTAACGGAAGGCTTCGAGCGCCGAGACGGCTTCGTTCTTATCCACGTCCGCGGCCGGATCGCGCAGCGCTTCGGCCCAATAGCGGGCGAAAACCGTGGCGTTCTTTTCGGTCCCGGTCTTGGTGGCGGCGATCACTACGCGGGTGGGCCGGCGCAGGGCCTCGATGGAACCGCCGCTGGAGCTGGTCATGTTCACCACGAGCTGGCGTGCGGCCGGCACGCGGTCAAGCAACGCAGCCAGCTCCGCGCCCGTAATGTCGGGTCCGGGAATGTTGAACTTGTAATCCACGCCATCGAAGGTGCCGTGGCCGATCAGCATGAGCACCAGCGCATCGGCGGGCTTGGCCTGTTTGGCGATCTCCGCGAAACGCGCGCGGATCTGGTCGCGCGTGGGCGCCACGAGCGTGACCACGTTCGAATCGCCGCCCGCGCGCTTCAAACTGGAGTCGATGTCGTCGGCCCACATCTTGAAACGCTGTTCGTAATCGGGCTCGCCGCCCAGGCCGGAGATGGTCACATAAAAAGTGGTGGCGGGCGCAGAGAGCGCGGCCAGCAGCAGCAGCGAGAACAGCTTCATACCACCCCCCACCGTCTGCGCAGCAGCCACTCGCTGGCGCGGATAGCGAGGGCCAGCAGGAAGATCGCGGGCATGTCCCAGAGGTCGCGGGTTTCGCGCGTGGAGATGCCGGCTTCCGAGTAAGAGATTTCATTGGCCAGCTTGGACGCTTCACCGGGCCGGTAGTAACGGCCGCCGGTCTCGACGGAGAGCTTCTCCAGCAGCTCGCGGTTCTGGGAAGTACGAAAGTTTTCCGCCACGCCGTCTTCGCGGCGGAAAGTCACCACGTCGCGTCCGATCTCTTCCTGTTCCCTGCCGGCGATGATGTCGGCTACGTAAGAACCGGGCTTTTCGGCGGTCCATTCGCCGCTGTAGACGCCCTCTTCGAGCGGTTGCGGGGTCAGCTCGACGGTGGCGGAAGCGCCGTCGGGAGCCATGAAGCGGGCCTGCACCTTGGCGTTGGTCACGGGCTTGTACTGCTTGTCGCGCACCTCCACTCGCAGCGGCACCTTGGTTTCATCGGAGAGCACCGGTTTGGGTGTCGAGGAAGTCACCTGGCCGGGGGTATCGGTCACCAGGTAGCGCAGAATCTGCTGCCAGAAAGTGGGCTGCGACTTGTCGTCATGCGGCAGCCACATCTTCCAGCGCCAGCTTCCCTCGGTCGAGAACAGCACGGTGCGGCCGCGGCCGTAATTTTCCGTCACCAGCAGAGGCGGTTTGCGCTTGCCGGCGGGGGTGGACACCAACAGCACGGTGGCGCCGGGCTTGGGATCGCCGGCGTCCTGATAGTTGGCCATCTGTGGCATCTTCTTCCACCGCTCGAGGTTGCGCGCGGGGTCCTCGTCCAGCCGGCACAGCACGCTCTGCGCGCCCGCGGCAGTGAGTTCCTGGCCCGTGAAGTCGCGGTGAAAAGTGCCTTTGCCCTCGGGCAGGTTGGTGGGCACCAGGTCGGCCAAGGGCGATGCCGGGTAGCCGCCGTCGGAGAGCGTGGCGCGCCCGCCCATGAACAGCAAGCCGCCGCCGCGGCGGTCCACGAAATCGCGGATCAACTGCTGCTGGGTGGGCGTAAAATAGTTGGCTTCCACGCTGCCGATAATCAGCCCCTGGTAGCCAAACAGATCTTCGGCCTTCGAGGGGAAGCCGTCCTCCAGCTCGTGCGGCTCCGGCGGGTCGGGCACGCCCTGGCGGTAGATCTTGTTCTGGGTGGTGCGCAGCATGGTCACCAGTTCGATGTTGTTGTAATCGTCCAGGGCGCGGCGGATGAACTTAAATTCCCAGCGCGGCTCGCCCTCTAGATAAAGGATGCGCGGCTTGCGCGCTTCGACGTTGACCAGGCGCGTCACTCGGTTGTTTTGCACGTTTTCTTCGCCGGGGATGGGGTCGAGCGAGATTTCCAGCGTCTTCGGTCCGGCGTCGCCACAATTGAACACCAGCGATTCGGTCTGGGGCGCGCCCTCGGCTTTCAGCGTGACCTCTTGTGAAGCCAGCACCTTGGCCCCGTCGCGGACGCTGAGTTTGGTCTTGCTGCCGGAAAGCCCGTAGTTCTGAAACGTGACCAGGGCGGTGAGCTTGGATTGCGGCAATGCGCGCGGGGGCGCTACCGCGTCGGTGATTTCCACGTCCCGCTGCGGATGTTCGCGCCCGAACCCGATGGTGTGGACCGGAATGCGCTGGCGGCGTATGGCGGAGATGGTTTCGAGATCGATGCCGCCGGCGTTATCGGCCCCGTCGCTCAGCAGCACCATAGCGCCCAGCGGCAGCGAGGACGATTCCGCGAGCACGCGTTCGAGGGTATCGCCGATGCGCGAGGCCGGCTCTGTGGCCGAGAGCTGCTCGGGCTTTTGAATCCGTTCCGGCTCCTTACCGAACTTGTAGAGCCGCACCTGGAAGCGGTCGCCCAGCGATTTCAGCAGCCCGCCGTTGAGCACCGCCTGGGCGGCGGCTTCGCGCGTGCCGGAGGCGTCGGCCAGGGACATGCTGCGCGAGTCGTCCACCAGCACGGCCACCACGTTCTGCTGAGGGCGCAGCGTGGCGATGCTCAAAGCCGGGTGCCACAGCAGGAAAAGCACCAGCGCCACCAGGGCGGTTTCGAGCAGCCAGATGGCCACCGGGCGCAGCCCGATGAGCATGCCGTGATTGCGGCGTACGTGCCAGTAGAGCAGCCCCGCGGCCGCTACCATGGCGAGCGCCAACAGCCACAGCGGCCAGGGCGTCAAAAAGACGAAATGACCTTTGTGAAAAATGGTGGCCGGGTATTTAAACAGGATCTCAAACATGCAGGCGCATTCCGCGAAACCCTCGTATGTGAGACAGGATAACACGCGCGGCAAGTGCTGTCTTTGTGCCGTGTTCCCATCCACGCCAATCGCCGACCTTCTTAAGACCAAAAAGCTTTCACCGCCGAGACGGCGTCTCGGCGGTGAGAGCTTTTTGCGCCGCGCGGAGGACTTTGCGATCATGGTAGGGGACGGGCATGCCCGGCCGCTACATCGTGCAAGACTTTATCCGGATTCGCGGGGCGCGGGTCCACAACCTCAAGAACATTTCGCTGGCCATCCCTCATAACCAGTTAACCGTGGTTACGGGCGTGTCCGGTTCGGGAAAGTCGTCGCTGGCCTTCGATACCATCTACGCCGAGGGGCAGCGGCGCTACGTCGAGTCGCTTTCGGCGTACGCGCGGCAGTTTCTGGAGCGCATGGAAAAGCCGGAGGTGGATGAGATTGACGGCATCGCCCCGGCGGTGGCCATCCGGCAGAAGAATACCAGCCGCAATCCCCGGTCGACGGTGGCGACTTCCACCGAGTGCTACGACTTCCTGCGCCTGCTGTATGCGCGCGTGGGCCAGACCTTCTGCCCGAAATGCGGGACGCGCGTGCGTCAGGACACCGTGGATGAAGTGGCCGCGCGCTTGGTGGCGCTGCCCGAGGGGTCGCGTTGGTACGCCATCTTTCCGTGCGGGGAACATGCTTCCGTCGAAGCTCTGCGCGACCACCTGTTCGACCTGAGGAAGAAGGGATTCAACCGGCTGTTTCAGGCGGGGCGCCTCTTTGAGTTCTCCACTCCCGAATCGCTGCTGGATATCGATTTCTCCAGGCCCGTGTTCGTGCTGGTGGACCGCATCGCCATCGGGCCGGACCTGCACCAGCGCCTGGTCGACACCATCGAGATCTGCTATCGCGAGGCGGGCGAAGTGATCTTTGAGAACGCGGCCAGTGGAGATCGGCTGCGCTTCAACGAGAAGTTTCAGTGCAAAACGTGCCTCCTCGAGTTCGCCCAGCCGGAGCCCATCCTGTTCAGCTTCAACTCGCCCATCGGGGCGTGCCCGCGCTGCCAGGGGTTCGGCAACACCATTGATTTCGACATGGACCGCGTGATCCCCGATCCGTCGCTGACGCTCGACCAGGGCGCGGTCGAGCCGTGGACCAAGCCGAAGGCCCGTTCGTGGCTGGGCAATTTCCGCAAGTTCGCGCGCGGGAAGGTGCGCTTCGAAGTTCCGTTTGCAGACCTGTCGGACGAGGAGCGTGAAACCGTCTACGCTTTCGTCCGCCGCTTTTTCGACTACCTGGAAACCAAGAAATACAAGCTGCACGTGCGCGTGTTTCTGAGCCGGTACCGGGGCTACGCGCTGTGTCCCGAATGCAGGGGTGCGCGGCTGCGCAAAGAAGCGCTCTACGTGCGCATCGGTGGCCGCAACCTGGCCGAGGTGGTGCGCATGAACATCGCCGGCGCGCAGCAGTTTTTCGACGCGCTCGATCTGAGCCCGGAAGAGAGCGCCATCGCCGACAAGGTCCTGGTCGAGATCCGGCAGCGGCTGAAGTTCCTCAACGACGTCGGGCTGGACTACCTCACGCTCGACCGGCTGGCGTCCACGCTGTCCGGCGGCGAGGCGCAGCGCATCCAGCTCGCCACGTGCCTCGGATCGCGGCTGGTGGGCGCGTGTTACGTGCTCGACGAGCCTTCTATCGGCCTGCACAGCCGCGACACGGGGCGGCTGATCCGGATTCTGGAGGAGCTGCGCGAGCTCGGCAACACCATTGTGGTGGTGGAGCACGACGCCGACGTGATGCGGGCGGCGGACCACATTGTGGATCTTGGCCCGGGCGCCGGCGAGCGCGGCGGGGAAATCGTTTTCGAGGGGCCTCTCGAGAAGCTGGTGGCCAACAGCAACGGGTCGCTGACCGCGCGCTATCTGCGCGGCGAGTTGCGCGTCTCCATGCCGGGCCCAGGGGGCGCCCCGCGCCGCGCCATCCATCCCAAACGCGTGCTGCGGATTTCCGGGGCGCGCGCGCACAACCTGAAGAACCTCGAGGTGGAAATTCCCCTAGGCATGATGGTGGCCATTACGGGCGTCTCGGGATCGGGAAAATCGACGCTGGTGCACGACGTGCTCTACCGGTCGCTAGCGCGCCAATCCGGGCCGGAGATCGATGCGGAGGGTGATCTCCCGGCTGCCGCGCCGGCGCCATGCCGGAAGGTCGAGGGCGCGGAGCGGATCGCCAGCACTGTCATGATCGATCAGTCGCCCATCGGTCGGACGCCGCGCTCCAACCCCGTGACCTACATCAAGGCGTTCGACGCCATTCGCGCCCTGTTCGCCTCCACGCGCGAGGCCCAGAAGCGCGGATATACCGCCGGCCACTTCTCCTTCAACATCCCCGGCGGGCGCTGCGAGGTCTGCCAGGGCGATGGCACAGTGACCGTCGAGATGCAGTTCCTGGCCGACGTTGAGCTGGTGTGCGAAGAGTGCAAGGGCACGCGGTACAAGAGCGGCATCCTCGAGATTCGCTACAACGGGCTCAATATCCACCAGGTGTTGCAGCTCACGGTGCGCGAAGCCATGGAGGTTTTCCACGCCACCCCGAGGCTGGTGCGCAAGCTGAAGGTGCTGGACGACGTGGGGCTGGGCTATCTGCGGCTGGGCCAATCGGCGACCACGCTCTCCGGCGGCGAGGCGCAGCGCGTCAAGCTGGCGGCCCACCTGGCCATGGCCGATTGCGAGGGCACCCTGTTCATCTTCGATGAGCCCACCACGGGGCTGCACTTCGACGACATCTCCAAGCTGCTGGCGGCCTTGCAGCGGCTGATCGAAAACGGGGGAAGCCTGATTGTCATCGAGCACAACCTGGACGTGATCAAGGCCGCGGATTGGGTGATCGATCTCGGCCCCGAAGGCGGCGCCCGCGGCGGCTACGTAGTGGCGGCCGGAACACCCGAGACCATCGCGAAGGCAGAAGCCTCCTACACCGGACGCTACCTGCGCTGTGTGCTGTAACGCGCAGGGCGTACAATCGTACAGAAGGCTCCGCCATGCGTTCCATCCTGTTGGCTGCGGTGTTACCCGCTCTCGTGGGTGCTGCTCCGGCGCTCGAAATCGTGAGGCCCATCGTCGCTCAAAGCGAGGGGGGCGCTCCCACGCCCGTCAGCTATGAGCACGTGGCCGGGGAGACGCTGTTCTTCACCTGCCGCGTGGCGGGTTATTCGAAGTCACCCGAAGAGAAGATCCACGTGGCCTATTCGGTGCAGGCGTTCGATCCGAAAGGCGTCCCGATTGTGGAGCTGTACAAGAACGAGCTGGAGACGGAAGTCACGCCGCAGGACAAAGAGTGGATGCCCAAGATCGAGACCGAGGTGCAGATTCCGCCCCTGGTGGCCTCGGGAACCTACAAGATCGTGGTCAAGGCCGAGGACGTGCTGGCCAAAACCGCGGCGGAGCTGGCGGTGCCGTTTCAGGTGCGCGGGCATGATGTGGAGCCGAGCGACACGCCGGTGGTGCGCAACTTCCACTTCTTCCGCGGCGAGGACGACGCGCAGCCGCTCGACAAGCCCATTTACCGCCCCGGCGACGGCGTATGGGCGAGGTTCGACATCACCGGCTTCAAGTACGGGCCGAACAACCGCGTGGATGTGAGTTACGTGACTTCGGTGATTGCGCCCAGCGGCAAGGTGCTCTGGGCCCAGCCCGAGCCAGCCGTGGAGCAGTCGGAGTCTTTCTATCCCAAGCGCTACGTCGCCGCCTCGTTTGGGATCAGCTTGCAGGGCAACATTCGTCCCGGCGAATACACCATTGCGGTCGAGGTCAAAGACGCCCTCGGCAACCAGACCAGCGAGACGAAGCAGACGTTCACGATTGCTCAGTAACCGGCAACCCATGAGCCGTCCGAATCTGAACATCCCGTCCTGAATCCGGACACCACGCGTTTCCTCGCCCGGCGGATTTCATGGCCTTACAGTGGTCCCTCACGTGCGCTTCTCCACTGGATGCACATCTTGCAAGAACTTCGGATTGCCGCGCGCCAATTCCGAAAAACTCCCGGATTTGCTATCACCACCATCGCCACCCTGGCGCTTGGAATCGGCGCCTCCACCGCCATCTTCAGCCTGGTCGACGGCGTCATGCTGCGCCCGCTGCCATTCCCGCAGTCCGGCCGGCTCCTGTGGCTCCAGCAGGTGGACACATCCGCGGGTCTTACGGCCCCGGAGCATCTGAGCTACCCCGACTACTTCGATTGGCGCGCCGAGACCCGCTCGTTCAGCGGCCTGGCTGCTTACCACCGCGCCAGCATGACCCTTACTGGCATGGGCGACGCGCAGCAACTCTCGGGCGCCGTCGTTTCCTCCAACTTCTTTCGGGTGCTCGGCCTCCATCCGGCGCTGGGCCGCGATTTTCTGCCGGATGAAGAGAAGCCCGGCAGGCGCGCGGTGATCCTGAGCCATGCGGTCTGGCAATCCACCTTCGGAGGCTCCCGCGAGGTCGCCGGGAAACCCATTACGCTGGACGGCAACAGCTACACGGTCGCTGGCGTCATGCCGCGCGACATGCCGCCTCTGGAGTCGCCACCGGCCGCCTATTGGGTGACGCTGGCGGTGGATGCAACCGGCGAAAATCCGGAAACCGGGCAGCGCGGCGACGATCGGGTGGACGTCATCGGCCGCCTCAAACCCGGCGTCGCGCCGGCCCAGGCCCGCGCTGAACTGAAAGCGCTCCAGTGCAACCTGGCCACGCAATTCCCCGACACCAACAAGACCTACACCGATGCCATCGTCATCCCCCTGCTCGACCACCTGGTGGGCGACTATCGTCCCGCGCTGCGGGTGCTCTTCGCGGCCGTGACCCTGGTGCTCCTGATCGCCTGCGCCAACGTCGCCGGCCTCATGCTGGCGCGCTCCTCCCGGCGCGCTCCGGAAATGGCCGTGCGCTCCGCCGTGGGTGCCGGCCGATCCGCCATCGTACGCCAGGTTCTGCTCGAATCCCTGTCCCTCTCGCTCCTCGGCGGCGCACTCGGTGTTCTCTTCTCCACCTGGATTCTCGACCTGCTGGTCCGGCTCATGCCCAAGGACCTGCCGCGACTCGAATCCGTCTCCATCAACGCGCCTGTTCTGGCTTTCGCGGTCTCGATTTCCATTCTGGCCGGCCTGCTTTTCGGGCTGGTCCCGGCGTGGCGCATGTCGCACCTGGACCCGTCGCTGGCGCTCCGCGAAGGCGCCCGCGGCATGACCGGCGGGCGCCGCCGCAATCTGCTCCACAATTGGCTGGTAATCGCCGAAACCGCGGTCAGCCTGGTGCTGTTGATTGGAGCGGGCCTGCTCATCCGCAGCTTCGTCCAGGTGCTCCGCGTTGACCCTGGGTTCGACCCGCACCACGTGCTCACGGCGCAGATCAACGTGCCCGCGGCGCGTTATCGGCACGACCGCCGGCTGCAGTTCTATGACGCCTTTCTGGCCCGCCTTGCCGCGCTCCCCGGAGTGCAATCCGCCGCCGCGGGGTATCCGCTGCCGCTGACATCGGGCAGCATCGACATCTCGTTCACCATTGAGGGCCAGCCGGTCGCCCCCGGAGACGAGCCCAACGCGGCTCTGGGCATAGCGACTCCCGGGTATTTCGAGACGCTCCGCATCCCCATCCTGGCCGGCCGCGCGTTCGCCGCGCGCGACGGCACCCAAGCGCCGCCCGTCGTCATCGTCAATGAGGCATTCGCGCGCAAATTCTTTCCCGGCGAGAACCCCATCGGGAAGCGCCTCACATCCGGCCTCGGTGACGGCGTCGTCAAGCATCCCGTGCGCGAAATCATCGGCATTGCCGGGAGCGTCAAAAGGCAGCAGCTTACCGGAGAACTCGAGCCACAATACTACCTTCCTTACGCCCAGGCAGTCGTCACCTCGCCCACGCTCCTGATCCGCACCGCCGGCGACCCCATCCGGTTGACGGCCGCACTCCGCGAGCAACTTGCCCAGGCGGATCGCGACATCCCGCTTTACCGCGTCGGCTCGATGGACGAGCTGGTCTCCAAATCCGCCGCGCAGCCGCGCTTCCAGACCATGCTCCTGACGGCTTTCGCCGTCCTGGCGCTGCTGCTCTCCGCGCTCGGCCTGTATTCCGTGCTGTCGTACATGGTGGCGCAGCGGACCCTGGAAATCGGGCTGCGCATGGCTCTAGGCGCGCGACGCGGGGACGTTCTGGCTTGGATTCTCCGCCGCGGCGTGCTGCTCGCCGCCGCCGGTCTCGCAGTCGGGCTAGCCGCCTCGGTGTTTGTAACGCGCCTGCTCTCCGCCAGCGGGATGCTGTACCGCATCGAGCGCTTCGATCCCCTCACCTTCGCCGCAGTCACGCTCCTGCTCCTCCTGGTTTCGGTGATCTCGAGCGGCGTCCCCGCGGTTCGTGCCGCGAATCTCGATCCGGTCGAGACGCTGAGAGATCAGTAGGCGCCGGGCCCCGGCCCCGCCCGAAGGCAATTCGGTGACGGCAATTCGCAATTCGGTGACAGGAAGCTGTGAAATAAACCCGTCTGAGCGTAGATGCCTCCCGATGCTTTCGTGTAGCGGATAGATGTCGGCGTTTCCGTGTGCCGGGCTGCTGAGCTTTCCTCTGATTTGCGCCTGCGCGCCCGGCGCGGCGCCCTTTTTACGCGGTTTGCGGTTGCCTCAGTTTGAAGTAGCGCTGAAGGTTGTACGTCAGGCATGCCCACAGAGCTTCCGCTTGCGCTTTGACGACTCCGCGACAGCGCAACCTGACCCATTTCAATTTGTCCTTCAACCACGCGTTCGGAAACTCCGCCACCGGCGCACGCCGTTTGTATATGGCTTTCGCTCGGTCCGTCTGCATCTTGACGTGATAACGTGTGAGCGCCTCCGGCTCCATTCTCACGCTCACCGTGCGTCCGTGCTTTTGCATGGCGTTCTGCGGCGTGCACAGCCCCCGCTTCGGGCACCGCTGGCAATCGTTTCTGTCCGCAGCGTAAACATGGACCTGCAGGTCGCCGGGCCGTTGTTGTGTGTGCCGCAACGCTAACCGCCGACCCTCCGGGCAGACCATTTGGTCCCGTCGTTCGTGGTACTGAAACGCGCCCGGATGGTAGGCCGCATCGATGCCGTGCCCCATCCGTGGTTCTCGGATTTCATTCCAACTGCCGTAATAGTCCACCCCGCGTTCGGCGGAGCCCACGACAGCTTCCCGCGTGGTGTAGTCGCCGTCGGCCACGGCCTCCCGCGGAAACGCGCCCAGCCGTTCTTGAACCCGGTCGAGCGCCGGTAGGAGGTGGAGCGAGTCCGAGGGCTGCTTGCTGACCTCCACGTCCACGATCAGCTTGTGCTCCGCATCCGTGGCCAGTTGTACGTTGTAGGCCGGCGCCAGACCATGATCGGAAGTCCGCATGAACTGCGCGTCCGGGTCGGTGGTTGACGCCTGGCACGGCTTTTCCCGCTCCCACTTTTTCTCCGCCTGTAGCCGCTCGACCTCGGCGCTGGCCGCCTCCAGCCGCTCCAGACGTTCGCGCGCCGCGCGCCGCCGCGCCGACGCCTGCCTCGTCCGTTTCTCCTGCTCGGCCTCTTCCTTCTGCAACCTCTCCACGTGCTCGCGCGCCAACTTCAGATGCTCGCGGATCTTGTTCGCCCGCGAAAACGTCTTCTTGTTCACGCAGGCCCGCACTTTGGTCCCATCTACCGTCACGCGCTCCAACGTGATGAGCTTCTCCATCGCCAGCAGGCCCAGCACCTGCACGAACAGGTCCTGCAATGCCGCGCCGTATTCCACGCGGAAATCCGAGAGCGTATGGTGATTGACCACCTTCAGCCCCGTCAGCCACCGCAGTGCCGGTTCATACGCACATTGCCGCTCGATCTCTCGCGCCGAGGAGATCCCCCGCGAGTAGGCGTAGATCCACATCGCGATCAGCAGACGCGGCTCCCAGACGTTGCGCCCGGCGTGCCCTTCCACCGACTTCACGTCCCCCATAAACCGGCTCAGATCCAAACGGCCCAGGATTGCCCAGATGCTGCGGGCCGGATGGTCTTCCGGGATGAGTTGCTCGATATCGAGAGGTTCGAGCACAACCTGCTTGCGGTTGATCGGCTCGAAGCGGGGTTGTTCGTTGTATCCCACGCATCCAGTCTACGCACGCCAAAACATTTTGCAAGAGAAATGTTCGATTATTTCACAGCTTCCAGGCAACGAAACCCCCAAACTGCGGGGGTTTCGCAGCCAGCCACCGAATTGAGGCGTCGCGCTCGCCCCGGTCGTCAGTTCACATCGACGTCTACCAGGTACGTGCTGCTGGTGACCACCACCGCCGGGCGGACCGCCGGGCTTCAGTGCGATTCCTCCGACTCCTCCGTCTCAAGCCGCCTCAGGGAAGCAAGCGCGCCGCCCCCCTGCTATATTGGAATTCTCCCCATGCAAATCGACAAAGTGTACGAGCCGCAGCGGTTCGAACCGCATTGGGCGCAGTGGTGGATCGACTCCGGCATCTTTCGTGCCTCGAACAGGGCCGGCGATCGCGTATTCTCGCTCGTCATCCCGCCGCCCAACGTCACCGGGTCGCTGCACATCGGCCACATGCTCGAACACACTGAGATCGATGTCACCATCCGCTGGCACCGCATGACCGGTGACAACACCCTCTGGCTCCCCGGCACCGACCACGCCGGCATCGCCACCCAGATGGTGGTGGAGCGCAAGCTCGCCGAAGAGGGCATCGACCGCCGCGACCTGGGCCGCGAAAAGTTCGAGCAGCGCGTGTGGGAGTGGAAGGCCCAGTACGGCGACACCATCAAGCGCCAGATGATCCGGCTGGGCGCGAGCTGCGACTGGAGCCGCGAGCGCTTCACCCTGGACGCCGGCCTCTCGCGCGCGGTGCGCGAAGTCTTCGTGCGGCTCTTCGAAAAGGGCCTCATCTACCGCGGCGAGTACATGGTCAACTGGTGCCCGCGCTGCCTGACCGCCATCTCCGATCTGGAAGTGGCCCACTCCGACGTGCTGGGCCACATGTGGCACATCCGCTACCCGGTGAACGGCATGCCGGGCCGCTCGGTGGTGGTGGCCACCACGCGGCCCGAAACCATGCTCGGCGATACCGCCGTGGCCATCAATGCGCGAGACGATCGCTATCTCGATCTTCACGGCAAGACCGTGCAACTGCCGCTCATGGACCGCCAGATCCCCGTCATCCTCGACGATCTCGCCGACCCCCAATTCGGCACCGGCGTCGTCAAGGTCACGCCGGCGCACGACCCCAACGATTTCGAAGCCGGCCGCCGCCACAACCTGCCCAAGGTCCAGGTCATCGACGAACACGGCCGCATGACCGCCGCCGCCGGGCCTTACGCCGGCCTGGACCGCTTCGAGGCCCGCAAACGGGTGGTGGCCGATCTTCAGTCGCAAGGCCTGCTGGTGGCCATCGAGAACTATCCGCTCAGCCTCGGCCAGTGCTGCCGCTGCAAGACCGTGGTCGAGCCGCTGGTCTCCACCCAGTGGTTCGTGAAGACCAAGCCGCTGGCCGAAAAAGCCATCGAAGCGGTGGAATCCGGCCGCATTGAATTCATCCCCGCCAACTGGACTAAGACCTACTACGAGTGGATGTACAACATCCGCGACTGGTGCATCTCGCGCCAGCTCTGGTGGGGCCATCGCATTCCCGCGTGGCACTGCCAGAAGTGTCATGCGATCGTGGTGGCGCGTGAAACTCCCGCCGTGTGCTCGCGCTGCGGGTCGTCCAACCTTGTGCAGGACCCCGACGTCCTGGATACCTGGTTCAGCTCCGCCCTCTGGCCATTTTCCACGCTCGGCTGGCCCGATCGGACCGACGATCTCACCATCTTCTACCCCACTTCGCTGTTGATCACCGGCTTCGACATCCTGTTCTTCTGGGTCGCCCGCATGATCATGATGGGCATCGAATTCATGAGCGACGTGCCCTTCCGCCAGGTTTACATACATGGCCTGGTGCGCGACGCCGAACGGCAGAAGATGTCCAAGACGCGCGGCAACACCATCGACCCGCTGTCGATCACCGACCAGTACGGCACCGACGCCGTGCGCATGGCCCTGCTGCAGGGCGCCTCCCCAGGCGCCGATATCGTTCTCACCGAAGAGCGCATGGAAAGCTCGCGCGCCTTCGCCAACAAGATCTGGAACGCGGCGCGGTTTCTCTTTCTCAATATGGAGCGCTCCGGCGTCCAGCCCTGGGTCCCCGAGAGCCTCGATCAGTTCCGCCCGCTGGCGGACGCCGACGCCATGGACGTGCCCATCGAAGATCGATGGATCTTCAGCCGCCTGAACACTTGCGGCGAGCAGGCCAGCCGCGCCATCGAGCAGTACCGCTACCACGAGGCCGCGCAAGTGCTGTGGCAATTTTTCTGGCACGAGTTCTGCGACTGGTACCTGGAACTCAAGAAGCCCCGCTTCCAGGAGAACTCCGGCCTCACCGCCGGCTGGCGCAACACGCTGGCGGCTTTCGAGACGGCTTTGCGGCTGCTGCATCCGGCCATGCCGTTCCTTACCGAAGAGCTATGGCAGCGTTTGGCCACGGATCGGACCATCCGGCCCGCCTCCATTGCGCTCGCCTCCTATCCGCGATACAACGCCGACACCACCGATTTCCAGGCCGAGCGCGAGATCGGGATTCTTCAGGAAATCGTCACCATGGCCCGCACCCTGCGCACCGAGAGCAAGCTCGATCCCAAGCAGCAGCTCGAAGGCGTGCTGTACTCGCGCGGCTCCGCTCTGAAGGTGGCGCGGCGCCACGCGGAGGCGATTCAAAAACTCGCCAACGTGGTGCTGGAATTCCAGTCCGAAGCCGCTCCGGCCCCTGGGGGCGCGTCAGGGGTCATGCGCTCCACCGCTGAGTTCGACCTGGTGCTTCACGTGCCTAAGTCTCGGGAGGACGCGCAGCGCAAACGTCTTGGCAAGGAGCGCGAGCAGCTCGCCAAGAATATCGCCAACTCGAAGCGCCAGTTGAGCGATGAAACCTTCCTCGGCAAGGCGCCGCCGCGCGTGGTTGAGAGCATCCGCCACAAGCTGGCGGATTACGAAGCGCAGTTGTCCAAAATCGACGCCGCGTTATGACCGAAGTGGTGCGCCGCGCTCTCGAAGAAGACATCGGCTCGGGCGATGTCACCAGCCAGGCCTGCGTGCCCGAGTCCCAAAAGGCGCGCGGACGATTCCTCGCGCGTGAGCCACTCGTCATTGCCGGGACCGGCGTGCTGGCGGAGATTTACAGCTTGCGCGGCGGCGTCGAGGAACTCAGCCTCTTCAAGCGCGACGGCGACCCGTGCGCCGAGGGCGAAGAGATCGCGGCGGTGAGCGGACGCGCCCGCACCCTGCTCGAATGCGAGCGCGTGGCGCTGAATTTTCTTCAGCGGCTCAGTGGTGTGGCCACCGCGGCGCGCCGTTTTGCCGACGCCGTGGCGGGCACCAAATGCCGCGTGCTCGACACGCGCAAGACCACGCCCGGCCTGCGCCAACTGGAGAAGATGGCCGCCGCCGCTGGCGGCGTCGTCAATCACCGCATGGGACTCTTCGACTCCGTCCTGATCAAGAACAACCACATCGCCGCGGCCGGCGGCGTCCGCAACGCCATCGAGCGCGCCCGCGCCAGCGGCCTGCCCATCGAAGTCGAAGTCCGCACTCGCGAAGAGCTGCGTGAGGCGCTGGATGCCGGCGCCGGCTGCCTGCTGCTCGATAACCTGACCCCCGAAGAAGCGGCGCGGTGGGTGCGCGAAATCTGCGGCCGCGCCCGAGTCGAGCTTTCCGGCGGTGTCACCCTCGACAACGTTCGCGCCTACGCGGAAACCGGCGCGGACTTCGTTTCCTGCGGCGCCATCACCCACTCCGCCCGCGCCATGGACATCAGCTTCCGCCTCGGGGTGGTCTGATGGATATCGAGCGTCTGCGGCGCGAATTCCCCGCGCGGCGCATCCATTATTACCCGGCCATCGATTCCACTATGCGCGCCGCCGTTGGCTTGGAGCCCGGCTCCGTGGTGCTGGCCGGCCGGCAAACCGCCGGCCAGGGCCGCCACGGCCGCGGATGGCACTCCGAGCCGGGCAGCGGTATCTACTGCTCCATTGTGCTCAAGCCCATGCCCGTCCTCACGCTGGCGCTCGGTCTGGCCACCGCGGACGCCATCGCGCGCTCCACCGGGATGGTGTGCGATCTGCGCTGGCCCAACGACGTCATGCTCGCGGGGAAGAAGGTGGCGGGCATTCTGGTGCAGAACGCCATCGCCGGCATTGGCATCAACGTGAACCACACGTCGTTCCCTCCGGAACTGGCGTCCGAAGCCACCTCTCTCCGCCTCCACACCGGCGCCCCAGTCTCGCTCACGGACGTCATTCTGGCCTTGCTCCTGGCGGTGGATCGCTTCGTGGAGATGGACAAGGATGCGATCCTGCGGCTGTTCACGGGCGCTTCGACCTACGCCACTGGCCGGCGCGTCACGGTTGCGCAGCACGATGGCGTCATCGAGGGAACTACCGCCGGCCTGGACCCCGCGGGCTTCCTGATAGTGCGCCAAGACGACGGAACGGAT
The DNA here is from genome assembly GCA_963768385.1 of Bryobacterales bacterium. GTDB lineage: Bacteria > Acidobacteriota > Terriglobia > Bryobacterales > Bryobacteraceae > Fen-178. The sequence continues at coordinate 312,944 of CAVYHQ010000003.1, read as the reverse complement.
ACCCTGATTGTTGCAGGAGGTGTACGTGCTGCTGGCTCTTGACGCAGGCAACAGTAACATCACCATCGGTGCTTTCGACGGCCGCAAGCTGGTCTGCCACTGGCGGCTGCGCACCGTCCAGGAGCAGACCGCCGACGAATGGGGCATCCTGCTGCACAACCTGTTCGGACCGGCGGGCTTGGACATCGAGAGCGTCGACGGCATGATCATCTCGAGCGTGGTTCCGCCCATCGATTCCACCCTGGCCTTCATGGCGGAGCGCTATTTCCACACGAAAGCCATGTTCGTTGGCCCGCGTACCGACATCGGTTTGACCATCCGCTACGACAACCCCTACGAAGTGGGCGCCGACCGCCTGGTCAACGGCGTCGCCGGTTTCTACAAGTACGGCGGCCCATGCGTGGTGGTGGATCTCGGCACCACCATCAACTTCGACGTGATTTCGAAAGATGCCGAGTATCTCGGCGGCGCCATCGCCGTCGGCATCGGCATTTCGGTTGACGCGCTGTTCAGCAAGACGGCGCGCCTGCCGCTGGTCGATTTCCGGCCGCCCAAGAGTGTGGTGGGCACCAACACCGTGGCCAGCATGCGGTCGGGCCTGTACTACGGGGCCATCGGGATGATCGATGGCATCCTCGAGCGCATCATCGAAAAGATGGGGCCGGGCACCAAAACGGTGGCCACTGGCGGCCAGGCGCGCCTGATTGTCGCCGGCTCGCGCTACCTCAAGACGGTCGACGAGTACCTCACGCTGGAAGGCCTGCAAATGATCTGGGAACGGAACCACCCACAGTGAGCGACGAAGACTGGATTTGCAACTACTTCAACTACTTCACTGAAATCGAGGAGCACTTTCAGCGCGCGCGCGGCACCGGCCTGTTTCTGCTTTCGCCGCTCGACTGGGCGCTCATCGAAACCTGGAAAAACGCCGGCGTGCCGCTGGAGGCCGTGATGCGCGGTATCGATGCGGCCTTCGAAAAATGGCGCGCCCGCAAGGTAAAGACCCAAATGGTGAACTCGCTGGCCTTCTGCGCGCAGGCCGTGATCACCGAAGCGCAGATCATGGCCGGAACCGCGCAGCCCCGAGTGCGCCGCGAGGTCGCGCCGCCCTTCGACGAAGACGCGCTGTGCATTTACCTGGGCGAGAATTCGGACGCCGTTCGCCGCGTCGAGGGTTATGCGGAGATCGCCGACGCGCTGGAGCGCCTCGCCGACGAATCGGACCAGCACTACGCCGACCTGGAAGCGTTGGAGCAGCGCCTGACGGTTCTGGAAGAGAAAATGATCGCCATCGCGCGCACGCGCCAGAGCGAAGAGGACCTGCTGGCCGCGCGCCGCGAAATGGACCGCCAGTTGCGCCCCTATCGCGGCAAGATGACGGCCGACCAGTTGGCCATGCTGGAAAAGCACTACCTGGAGCGAAGCTTGCTGGAAAAAGCGGGGCTGCCGCGGCTGAGCCTGTTCTACATGCGGTGAAAACCGGTGACAGGGTCTCAGGGAGGTTTCATCTGAAAGTATGGCAGGAAAGACAAGTGCAACGACGAGGGAACCGATCGGCCGCGTTGGTCAGCGGCGCCAGGTGGTGATTCCCCGCGAGATTTTCGACAATCTTCGCATGCGCGAAGGGGATTTCGTGGCGTTCACGAAGCACGGCAACGGTGTGCTTGTGAAACCCAGGCGGGTTGTCGACCCCGACGATCTGCTCACTTCCGCCGAGGCGAAACGCTTGCGCCAGAGTCTCAAACAGACACGCCAAGGGAAGACGCGGCCATGGGCCGACATAAAGGCGCTGGAACCTGCCGGTGGGCCAGTCTGCACAAAATGCGAAGCGGCCTCAGGCACTGCGCCTGAGGCCGCCAAAATCAGTCGTGAACGAAGTGGGAGGTTAGCGGCGGGCCAGAACCATTACCACCTCGGGCTTACTGAGCGACGCCCTCGCGGATCTTTCCTTTTCCGCGCGGGACATCCAGATCGAACAGCCTTGGACCGAGTGGCCGTCCCAAATCCCAGCGAGGAAGTAGTCGCTGCCGTAACGATGGAACGTGAGAGACGCTTCGCCAGGAGTCCCCGTACTGCCAGGCACACTGGCCGTGACGACGAGGGGCGTGGTCCCATTGGACGCGTTCCGAATCTCCAAAACCCCTTGAGCGGTAAGTTTGCTAACCACGTAGTCGCCCGCGGGCAGGGTGTGCCCGCCGACGACGAAATCGAACGGAACCCTAGCGGTCACCGGGATGCTCTGAGCCGACACGGGAGCAGCCAGCACCACGGCCAGCGCCACCATCGACAAACATCCCAATATCTTCTTCATTGTGTTTACTTCCTTCCTGATGTGTGAACGCCCCCCTGCCGCAGCCACATCGGCTCGTGAATCCTTGCAGGAACGGCAGACTTTCCTATTGGCGCTCACATCCAATTGGATTATGCGAAGGTAGACTTAGATTCAGCGAACTTCAATCCAGCTCCCACGTGCGGAAGCGGTGCTGATGCTCCGCCATGTCCACGCGCCGGCCGCGAAAGCGCACGCCTTCCAGCTCGAGTCGCGTGCGCTGTTCGAGGCCTGCTTCGAACTTCAGCTTGATGGCGCCGCCCGCGCCTACCACGCGCTGCCAAGGCAACGAGTTGCCCGCCTTGCGCAGCACCTGCGCCACCTGCCGGTGAAATAGCGGGTAGCCGGCGGCGGCGGCCACCTGGCCGTAGGTGGCAACTTCGCCGCGCGGGATCTGCCGCACCGCCTTGCGGATGGCCGCGTCCCGCGGCTCGCTCTTGGGCGCGCGAATCAGCCGGCGCGCCACTTCCCGATGCGTCAGTTTTCGCATGGGGCGGCGTGCAGCAGTTCCTTCTCGACCGTGAGCGCGTAGCAGCCGGGCGTTTTCAGGTCCTGGAGCGAGAGCCCGTTCCAGTAAAGGGTGGCGGGCGTCCATGCCGGCGGGACCGTCACGCGCATTTCCGTCACGGTGCGGCTGATAATCTGGATTTCCTTGTCCGCGGGCGAATACTGCGCCTGCACGCGCGCGGTGACCGCCGAATTGCGCTTGGGGAGAACGATGCGGGTTTCCACGCGGATGCGCTCCTTGCCCCGCTGGACGAGCGCCACCACGGGCTTCTCCTCCACAGTCTTTTCCATGGTTTCGGCGTACTCGCGCGCGTCCTGGATGGGCTTGCCGTCCAGCGCCACGATGCGGTCTCCCATCTTGAGCGGGCCGCTGTACTTTTCGGGAAGACGCGAGACCAGCACGCCGGGGCCGGGATCGGTGGCGTTGTAAACGAAGGCCCCCAGGTCGAGCGCCGCGCCGGAGCCGCCCGGCACACGCGTGGAAGGAAGCACGTCGTTGCGCTCGCTGGCATCGAATTTGGCCATCCGGATCCAATAGCAGCGCGCGAACGCGGGCGAGTTGGTTTCGCAATCGATGGCGGCGGGGAATTCGTCGCGTTCGTGACGGGCCAGCCATTCGAAAACGGCGCCGTTGGTGATGCCGTTCGCCAGGCGCAGTTCCAGATTGAGTCCCGCGGATTTCAGCTTCTCCGCGAGAGCCTGGTCGCCGGGTTCGCCGATCCACAGCACCGGCGCATTGGTGAAATTAGCGGTGAACAAGCGGTTGGTGTTGACGGCCGGTTTGGGCGAGCCGCCCAGAGCGATGCCGGCGGCCCACAAGTCGGGCACACGAGAGATGGCATAAAACACCGCTGCCGCCGCGCTGCCGCGGCCCACGAGGTACACGCGCGCCGGATCGACGCCCAAGTTCCGGATGGCCGCCTCCACCGCCGAGGCCAGCGCCTGCACGCGCCCATCGATATTGGCGTTCGCGCTGTCCGCGGCGGGCGCGATCACCTGCCAGCCGAGGTCCTTCGTCCAGGCCCGCCACTGCGCGGCGTCCGCACCGTCCACCAGCTCGATGGCGGGTGATTTTGCCGGCGTGGCCTGCGTGGCCGCGGCGGGGTGCCCTCCGGGCCAGGCGAGCAGGCTAATTACGCCGCAGGCGAGAACGGATTCTCTTGACCAGCTTCTCAATTTCATCGGTCTTCTTGAGCGAGGAAATGGAGAGAACGTAGCGATCGTTCTTCTCCAGCTCCGCCTTCAGTTGTTCCGCCAGGTCGGCCAACTGGGCTGCGTCCTTCAGGTTCTGTTCGCGATCGGCCTTGAGGATCTCATCGCGTTGGAGTTTCCCGTTGGGCAGGCGGACGTTCGTTTCGTCTTCAGTCGAGGGTGGCGCGGGCGTCCCGCCGCGTTGCGCCAGCGCAAAGCAGGAGACGGCCGCGAATGACAACACCAGCGCACAGCGCCGCAACCAAGGTTTCATGGGAGAGCCTGCTGTTATGATAGCCCGACCTTCCCCAGCCCTGCCGCTGATATCATGAAACACATGTGCGGGAAGTCCATATGAAGAGGATGGGAGTTTTCGCGGCGCTGGCGCTGGCCGGCGCCCTGTCCGCCCAAATGGCCACGCAGGCCAATTCCCAGTACCGGACGGAACAGGGCCGGAAAGCCATGGCAGCCGGCCTGGGCAGCCCGGACCGCGACGCGTTTGAGAAGCCTCGCGACGTGGTGAAGGCGATGGAGCTTCAAAAGGGCATGACGGTGGCGGACGTGGGGACCGGCATCGGCTACATGCTGCCGTTTCTGAGCCGCGCCGTGGGAGCCGATGGACACGTGATGGCGGAAGACCTCTTCGACGACTTCCTGGCATCCGCCAAACAAAGAGCGCTGAACCAGAATCTGGGCAACGTGACGTTCATCAAGGGTACGGAGACCGATCCCAGCCTGCCGGAAGGCGCGGTGGACGAGGTGCTGGCGCTCGACGTTTACCACCACTTCGATTACCCCGAGAAAATGCTGGAGGGCATCCACAAAGCGCTCAAGCCGGGTGGCAAACTGGTGGTAGTGGAATATTACAAGCGTCCGGAGGCCATGCCAGACGGGCGGGCCATGACCCACATACGCCTCGACATGCCGGACGTCATTAAGGAGATTGAAGCCAACCACTTCCACCTCCTCTCCGAAAAGGAACACATCAAGGACAGCCAGTACATCCTGGTCTTGGAAAAGAGATAGGAACCGCATGAAAAAGTATCTTCGATATGCAAGCTTCGCGGTGCTGCCGCTGGCGCTCCTGTTGCCGCTCGGCGCGCAGGATGCCACCCAGGACCAGGGCATCACGCGCCAGCAGGCCGACCAGATTCTGAACGAGCTGCGCCAGATCCGCCAGTTGCTCGAAAGGCAGCAGGTCAAAGCGCCGCAGGCCCAAGAGGAACAGATCATCAAGGCGAAACTGAACCTGGCAGGCTTCGCCATGCTCGGCTCGAAGGAAGCGCCGCTGACCATCGTCGAGTTCACGGATTACCAGTGTCCCTTCTGCCAGCGGTTCCACACCACCGCCTTCTCCGACCTGAAGAAGAATTACATCGACACGGGCAAGGTGCGGTTCTACAGCCGGGACCTGCCGCTCGATTTCCACCCCAACGCCATGCGCGCCGCCCAGGCCGCCCGCTGCGCCAACGAACAAGGCCAGTTCTGGAAGCTGCGCGACGTCATGGGCGCGAATCCCAACAAGCTCGACCTCGACAGCCTGGTGGCGGACGCGGCGGACCTGAAGATGGACGTGAATGCATTTCGCGCCTGCGTGGAAAGCGAGAAGTACAAGAACGCCGTGCAGACCGACGTCCTGGAAGCCATGAAGATCGGCGCCAGCGGGACGCCCACGTTTGTGGTCGGCAAAAGCACGGCGGACGGAGTGGATGGCGAGCTGGTGGTGGGCGCCCAGCCGTACCCCATGTTCGACCAGAAACTGAAAGAACTGGGCTCCGCGAAGTAATCGAACGCAGGCTGCATGACAAGAGCGCAGCTTTGCTCTTTTGCCTTGCGCTGGCGGCCATCGTTCAGGGCCAGCCGGCGCCGTTTACGGACCCAGGGCCGCAAGGCAAGGAGTTTTTGGCTCTACTGGCATTTCACTGTTTCAAGACCATTACGAAAGCGTCTCCAGATTGTTACTGGAGTGGCCGTGAAGTCGGTCGTTGACAGGCAGCGCTTTGTGCTTTTATACTTACGCTTAAGCAATTGGCATGGCAGTATTGGCCGGAGCTTCTGTGGCCGGCAGGGTTGTAGAATGAGGGCGGCGCCAGATTCCCAATGCCAAACACCGACGCGAGCGGGGATTCGACAGTGACGAACTGGTGTAAACGGCAGAAGTTGCACCTCCCGGCGGGGCGCTGAAATGGCGTGTGACCTGGACTGTTCCCAACGTATCTGGCGTTACCGCATCTTCGCCATTACGTGGCTGGCGTACGCCGGTTTCTATCTGTGCCGCCGGAACTTCAGCGTGGTCATGCCATTGCTCGAGAAGGACTTCGGCTATTCGAACTTTCAGCTCGCCAACCTCATTTTCGGCTATAGCCTGTTGTACTCCGCGGGCCAGTTTTGTTTCGGGCCGCTGGCCGACCGCTTCGGCAGCCGGATCACCGTTTGCCTGGGGTTGCTCCTTTCGATTGGCGCGACGGTACTGATGGGGTTCATGCCGTCGTTGGTGGCGCTCATGGTGTTGTGCTGCGTCAATGGCCTCGGACAGTCGGCGGGCTGGCCTGGCTTGGTCAAGAACATGGCTCCCTGGTTCCGCCACAGCGAGCGGGGCGTGGTGATGGGCTGGTGGACCACCAACTACGTGATCGGCGGTTCCTTGGCCGTGGTCTTTGCAACCTTCGCCGCCACGCGCGCATGGGCCGGCGCCGGTCCTGGCTGGCAGCGTGGATTCTGGATGCCCGCGGCGCTTCTTTTTGCGATCGCGCTGCTATTTGCCGCAATCAGCCGCAACCGCCCCTCCGATGCCGGCCTGCCCGAGATCGGCGATGGCGATGCGGAGGACAGGAATAGGTCCGGCCTGCCCGCGCCGGATGGGCAGCACGCGGCCGAGCCATGGCTGTTCTTCAAAATGCTCGGCGACCTGGAGGTGTGGACCATCGCCCTGGGCTGCGCCTTTTCGAAAATGATTCGCTACTCGTTCCTCTACTGGCTGCCGCTCTACATGACCCAGAAGCTCCGCTACTCGGCCGCTGAGGCGGGCTACACGTCCTCGCTGTACGAGTTCGTCGGATTCACCGGAGCGATCCTGGCCGGCTACGTCTCCGATAAGTTCATGCACGCCCGGCGGCTCCCTGTTGCCGCTGCCATGTTCTGGGGATTGGCCTTGATGTGCTGGATCCACCCCACGTTCGCCGCTCTGGGGCGTGGCGGCGTCGCTGTCAGCATCGCGCTCATCGGAATCATGAACTTCGGCCCGGACACTTTGCTGCAGGGCGCCGCGTCACAGGACGCCGGCGCCAAATGGGGCGTCGGCACGGCCTCGGGTTTCATCAGCGGCTTCGGCTCCGTGGGCCAACTTTTTTCGCCGTACCTGGTTGCTTATGTCTCTGAGAAGTATGGCTGGGACCGCCTCTTTTACGGTTTCGTCGTGATTGCGTTAGCCGGTGGCGCGCTCCTGGCTACCCAATGGAACCGGGAAGCCAGGCAGGTCGAAGTGGCATGTGGAGATGACCTATGACTGACAAACAACAACTGGAGCATTCGAAGGACAAGATACTGTTTACTCCCGGCCCACTGACCACCAGCCGGACGGTCAAGCTGGCCATGTTGCGGGACTTGGGATCGCGCGATAGCGAGTTCATCGGGATGGTGCGGGAGATCCGCCGTGAACTTCTGGCGCTGGGCGGCGTAGAGGACCAGGGCTATGAAGCCATCCTCATCCAAGGCAGCGGCACCTTTGCCTTGGAGTCCGTGATCTCCTCGACCGTGCCGCCGCATGGCAAGATGCTCATCGTCGTCAATGGAGCCTATGGCCGGCGAATCGAGCAGATCGCTCGCGTGCTCCGGATGGGCGCCGTCCCGCTCGTCTCCCCGGAGACACAGGCGCCGGATGCGAGCCAGGTTGCGGCCGCGCTGGAACGGGATACGGCGATTACCCATGTCGCCATGGTGCACTGCGAAACCACCACCGGCATCTTCAACCCGATCCGGGAGGTGGGCGCGGTTGCCAGGCGATTCAACCGCTGCTACTTCGTTGACGCCATGAGCAGCTTCGGCGCCGTGCCGCTGAGCCTGGCGGATTGCTCCATCGACTACCTGGTTTCTTCGGCTAACAAATGCGTTGAAGGCGTGCCTGGCTTCGCATTTGTGCTGGCGCGGCGGCAAGCGCTGCTCTCGACCGAAGGCTTCGCCCGCAGCGTCAGCCTCGACCTGCTCGCGCAGTGGAAGGGCCTGGAGCGCGATGGCCAGTTTCGCTTCACTCCGCCGACGCACGCGCTGCTGGCCTTTCACCAGGCCCTCCGGGAGCTGGAACGGGAAGGAGGCGTGGAAGGGCGTGCCGCCCGCTACCGCGAAAACTATCGCACGCTCGTCGCCGGGATGCGGGCGCTGGGTTTCGAGGAGTACCTCGACCCGAAGAACCAGGGCTACATCATCACATCCTTCCGCTATCCGAACCATGCGAACTTCACCTTCGAAGAGTTTTACCGCCGGCTGAATGAGAAGGGATACGTCATCTATCCAGGGAAGGTGAGCGAAGGCAACTGCTTCCGGATCGGCCACATCGGCCGGATCTTCCCAAGCGACATCTGTGATCTGCTGGCGGCCATCCGCGCCACGTTGGGCGAGATGAGGATCGATTTGAGCCAGCGAGCCAAAACATGCATGGCTGTTTCCTAGCCGGCGTGTGCGGCAAAATCGAGGAAAGAAGGATACTACATGGACTTCGTTTTTCAGCGTTCCTACCGTGGCCCGCTTAAGGCGGTTGTGCTCGATTGGGCGGGGACAACCCTGGATTATGGCTGCTTCGCCCCGGCAGTTGTCTTCATGGAGGTTTACAAGCGAAAAGGAGTGGAGATCTCGGTCGAGGAGGCCCGCGCGCCCATGGGCGCCCACAAGAAGGTCCACATCGGGCTCATCTCAAAAAACGAGAATGTCGCACGGCGGTGGGAGGCCGTCCATGGGCGCAAGCCCAACGAGAGCGACGTCGAAGCGATGTTCCGCGATTTTATCCCGCTGCAACTGGCATGCCTGGGCGAGTACGCCGATTTGATTCCGGGAACCCTCGAGGCGGTTGCCGAATTTCGCCGCCGCGGCCTGAAGATCGGTTCCACCACCGGATATACCGAGGAAATGATGAACGTTTTGCTCGGGGAAGCCCAACGGCGCGGCTACTCGCCGGATGCCACGGTTTGCGCCACCCAGGTTCCGGCCGGGCGGCCTCATCCCTACATGTGCCTGCAAAACGCAATCCAGTTGCAGACCTACCCCATGGAAGCATTCGTCAAGATCGGCGACACGCTGCCCGACATCGAAGAGGGCTTGAATGCGGGGATGTGGACCATCGGGCTGGCCAAGACCGGAAACGAACTTGGCCTGACGGAAGAACAGGTTGCCGGGCTCGATAGGGAGACCCTCGACGCAAAACTGGCGCGGGCTTACCGGCGGATGAGCCAGTCGGGCGCTCATTACGTGCTGGATGGCATCGCCGATGTGATGCCGGCGCTGGATGATATCAACGGGCGGCTGGCGCGGGGCGAGCGTCCATAGAAGCGCCAAGGCCGCGGCGGGCGCCGCCAGACGAAGTTCGCCGAGACAGCAGGCACAGATTGATTTGTCTGGCATTCCAATGTTGCTACGATAGGCTTGTGAGACAGGATATGCTCATGATCAGTTCTCCGCCACGGACGCTCTCCGAAGATGCCTACCAGGCGATTCGGGACCGCATCTTACGAGGTGTGTTTCCCATCGGCTCTGGCCTCTCGCGGCGCAAACTCGCCGTCATGCTCGGCATGAGCCAGTTGCCGGTCTCGGAGGCCTTGCAGCGGCTGGAATCCGATGGTCTGGTGGAGACCAAGGCCCGCGCCGGCACGCGGATCCGCATACCGACCCCCGAGGACATCCGTGACAGCTACATCCTCCGGGAGGCGCTCGAGACTCAGACGGCGCGGCTCTTTGTGGAAAACGCCACGTCCGAACAACGCCGGGAACTGCGGCGGATGGCGGGGCACACCGACGTGCTGTTCAATCGCTGCGTTGGGGGCGGCACCGATCCCGAGTTTCTCTTCGAGGTCCATGCGTACCATTTGGAGTTCCACATGCACGTTGCGGAGTGCAGCGGATCGAAAGCGCTCATGCAGGCCTTTGAGAAAAATCAGGTGCTAATCTTCAACTGGCTGTTCGATGTCGCCGTCCATCATCAGAAGCGCCCGCCGCGGTCTCACCGGGATTTGAGCGAAGTGTTGTGCGGCGGCGATCCGGAGGCGGCCGACCGCGCGATGCGCAAACACATCCGGTATGGGCTCGAAGAGATTATCGGTTCCATCGTCACCAGGACGCATGCCAGGTGGCGGGCCAACGGCGGCGAGCGCGCCGCGGCGGCACTTGCGCCGGCTGAATCGCGCAGGTGCGGCGCCAGGCTCCACGAGCCTCGTGAGCCGCGGCCGCGAGGGAGCGGTCATGCTCACGTTGTCTCTGCCTCGGGCAATTAGTGGCCGGCGCCGGCCCGCACTCCGTTCAATGACTCCGCTTTCGCGAACTTGGGCCAGTTGAAACCATAGAAAGCCACGAAAGCGAAGCAGAACATCGGCACAATGAAACCACGGGACATGTCGAATTTGTCGGCCACGTAACCCATCAGTTTGGGCAGGATGGCGCCGCCCATGATGGCCATCACGATGTAGGAGGACGCCCGTTTCGCCCGCGCGCCCAGGCCATAAATCCCCAGCGCGAAGATAGTCGGAAACATGATGGACATGAAGAAGTAAATCAGGAACACACAAGCCACCGACAACCAGCCCAACTTACAGAAGACCAGGAACGTAGTGGCGACATTCATCACGCCATAGAGACCGAGTATCTTGTGGGCGGAGAACTTCTTGAGCAAGCCAGCTCCGGTAAAACGTCCCACCAGGAAACAGACTAAGCCCAGCGACGCCAGATTCGAAGCGCCTTTGTCGCTTATGGCGAGAATCCCGGACTGATTCGTTTCGAACCAACCGGAAAGCCAGTCCTGCAAGAAGCCGGAGTGGATTGACAACTTAGTCATCGCCGACCCCCACGAGGCGGGAATGGCGGGAACCTCGGCGGTCATGTAGTTAATGAAGAAGCTGAAAACACCGGCTTGGGCGGCGACGTAGAAGAACTGGGCCGCGACAGCCATCACAAAGTGCGGGTGCTTCCAGATGGAATGCGAAGCCCCCGGCGCGGAATCGTCGAGGTGATAGTCGTCCTCGGTCTTGATGTCGCGGACCTTGGCAAAGAAGAAGATGGTGGCCAGAACGATGACGATGACGGCGATCGCCACGTAGGGAATGTAGAGCGTCTGGCTGCCGGTGCTGCGGCCGAGCGTGTCCTTGGAATAGAAAAACACGCTGCCGATGACGGGACCACAAATCCAGCCGACGCCGTTGCAGGATTGGGCCAGGTTGATGCGCGTGGCCGCGTAGCGCGCATCGCCCAGCACAGTCGTATAGGGATTGGCGATGGTTTCCAGAAACGTGAGGCCGGTGGCGATGACGCAAACACCCACTAGGAAGGCGACAAACCCGAGGTTGGGCGATACGCGTCCCATATGGACCAACTCACTGATATGGGTGGCCGGGATGAACCAGAATCCGCCCAGCGCCACAATCAGGAGACCGGCAATGATTCCGAATTTGTACCCCAGCTTGCTCGCCAGCCACCCCGCGGGCACCGACATCAAGAAGTAGCCCAAGTAATGCGCGAACTGCACCCAGGCGGATTGCGATTTGGTCAGGCTCAACTCCTCCTGGAAGTGCTTGTCCATCACGTCGATCATCCCGTTGCAGACTCCCCAAAGGAGAAACAACGAGCTCACCAGGATGAACGTGTACATCAGATTGATGCCGTCATCGCGTACGAAAAGGCCCTTTTTGGCTGTGGTCATGGTGTGGAAGATAATTCTAACAGGCAGCAGGGCAAGCTAAAGCATGCCCTACCTCGGTGGGGCATGCTTTAGCTTGCCCAGGCTGGTTTGCGCTACAACAATACGTGATGGTCCGCTTCACCCGACGCACTTTTCTGGCCAGCCCCGCCCTGCTGGCGGCGCAGCCCGAGCACAGGCGCAACCTGCTCGGCCCCCTCTGGAACCCCGACAAACTACGCGATCGGTTTCACCCCTTCCCTACGGCAAGCGAGCGCGCGGCCTGGGATGCGCTCCCCGCCGATGCTTCCGCCGCGCTCCTCCAATCCGGAGAGAAGCAACTGAAAACTCCATGGGACGCCCTGCCGGCCACGGTCTTCCTCGAATACGCGCGCAACGGCAACCGCTCCCGCTTCGAAAGCATCCGCGACCGCCGCCGCAACAAGTTGCAGCAACTGGTGATCGCCGAGTGCCTCGAAGGCAAGGGCCGCTTCATCGACGAAATCGTCAACGGCGTCTGGCTCACCTGCGAGGAGACCTTCTGGGGCGTGCCCGCGCACCTGGGAGCCCAGCAAGCCGGCGTCGGCCTGCCCGACGTTGCCGAGCCTATCGTCGAGCTTTTCTCGGCCGAGACAGCCAGTCTGCTGGCCTGGACCCTCTACCTCCTCGGCCCGCAGCTCAACCGCGTCTCGCCGCTCCTCGCCGAGCGCATCCGTCTCGAGACGGATCGCCGCATTCTCACGCCCTGCCTCGCGCGCGACAACTTCAGTTGGATGGGCTTCTCGGGACCTCCCCCCAACAATTGGAATCCCTGGATCTGCTCGAACTGGCTCACCGCCACACTCCTGCTGGAGCGCGACGAAAGGCGGCGCCAGGCCGCGGTGTCGAAGATTCTCCGCTGCCTCGACAATTTCCTGAGCGGCTATTACGATGATGGCGGCTGTGACGAAGGTCCCAGCTACTGGGGCCGCGCCGGCGCTTCTTTGTTCGATTGCCTCGAACTGCTCGGCATCGGGTTCCATCTACCGCTGGTCCGCGAAATCGGCCTTTACATCTGCCGCGCTCATATCCACAACGAGTGGTACACCAACTTCGCCGACGCCCCCGCGCGCGTCTACCCCAACGGAGACCTGATTTATCGGTTCGGCACGCGCGTGGGAGACGAAACCATGATGGCGCACGGCGCTTTCGCGGCCTTCCTCGGCAATGAAAGTGGCCTCCCGGGCGACAGCATCGGCCGCCAGTTGCCAGCTCTATTCAATCTCGCCGCGCTGCGAAAAGCACCACGCTCCCAGGCCCTGTTCCGCGATGTGTGGCTGCCCGGAATCCAGGTCATGGCTGCGCGCCTCCAGGAAGGCTCGCCGCGCGGACTCTACCTGGCCGCGCAGGGCGGCCATAACGCCGAGAGCCATAATCACAACGACGTTGGCAACTTCATGGTCTACTCCAACGGCCTGCCCGCCATCATCGATGTGGGAGTCGAGACCTACACCGCCCAGACGTTCAGCTCCCGGCGCTACGAGATCTGGACCATGCAGTCCGCCTATCACAACTGCCCCACCATCGATGGCGTCATGCAGTCCGCCGGGCGCGAGTTCGCCGCCAGCGACGTCGGGTACCATGCCGATGACGGCGCCGCCGAATTCCGCTTGGATCTCGCTACGGCGTACCCCAAGGAAGCCAACCTGGAAAGCTGGAAGCGTACCCTGCGGCTCAATCGCGCCGCCAATGAAATCGAAGTCACTGACGACTACGCGTTGAAGCAAGCCGCCAAGCTGGTCACCCTCACCCTGATGACGCCGTGCCGCGTCACCGAGGAAGGGCCGGGGCGACTTTCGCTCGCCGTCGCTTCGGGAAATGTCGTGAAGGTGCTTTACGACGGCGCTGTCTTCACGCCGGTGGTGGAAGAGATCCGTCTGGAGGACGCGCGGCTCCGCTCCAGTTGGGGCGAGCGCCTGAATCGCATTCTGCTGCGCGCCGCCAATCCAGCGCCGCGGGCGCGTTTCGCCACCCGCATGGTCCAATCGTAACCGGAGGGAATATGAGCCAATTGCAGAAGTGGTTGTCCGAGGGTCCACTGATCACCGACGGAGCGTGGGGCACGCAATTGCAGGCCCTCGGCTTGCCGCCAGGCGCTTTGCCCGACGCCTGGAACCTGGAGCGTCCCGACCGGGTGGAATCGGTGGCCCGCGCCTACGTGGAAGCCGGAAGCCAAGTGATTCTGACCAACACCTTCCGCTCGAACGGGATCACGCTCGAGGAGGCGGGATTAGCCGGCCAACTCGACGCCATCAACCGCGCCGGGGTGGAAATCTCTAAACGCGCGGCGGCCGGCAAGGCCCTGGTGTTCGCCTCCATCGGGCCTACCGGCAAGCTTCTCATGAGCGGCGAGGTTTCCCGCGAGGAAGTTGCCGCGGCGTTCGCCGCGCAGGCCGTTGCGTTGGCGGCAGCCGGCGCAGACGCGCTGTTGGTCGAAACCATGAGCGACATCGAGGAGGCCGGCATCGCCCTGAACGCGGCCAAATCCACCGGCCTTCCGCTCATCGTCTCTTTCGCCTTCGACAGCGGAAAGAACAAGGACCGGACGATGATGGGTGTCACCCCCGAGGCGGCCGCGCGTGCCATGGAATCCGCCGGCGCCGATGCCGTCGGCGCCAATTGCGGCGCGGGTGTCGAGCGCTTCGTACCGGTTTGCCAGAGGCTCAAGGCGGCCTGTTCCCGGCCGGTCTGGATCAAGCCCAACGCCGGTCTGCCGGAGATGCAGGAAGGCTCGGTGGTCTACAGTACGCCGGCCAGCGTCTTCGCCTCGTACCTGCCGGCGCTGATCGAGGCCGGCGCCGCGTTCATTGGCGGCTGCTGCGGGACGACTCCCGAATTCATTCGGGCGCTGGCCGCCAAAAAGATCGGGTAGCCACTTGCATTTCGAGATCCACCCCGAGCCGCAACGAAGTCTGGCCGACCGTTTGTTCGAACTGGGCGTCGAGTTCCCCTGCGGCGGCGAGAGCGCCTGCGGCGGGTGCAAGATCCGCGCGATTTCCGGCCACATCCCCATCACGGCCACCATGCGGCAAGCCTTGTCCGGGGCGGAACTCGCCCAAGGCTGGCGCCTGGCCTGCTGCGCCGAAGCGCGGGAGAGCGTCGTGGTGGAGGTGGACCAGTGGTCGGTGCCGGTGCTCACGGATGAGCAGACGACGCCGCTCGAGCCGCGCCGGGGCTTGGGCGCGGCCATCGACTTGGGCACCACTACGCTGGTGGCGCAGATCGTGGATCTTTCGACGGGCGAGGTGCTGGCCGTCGAAACGGCGCTCAACCCCCAGGCGCGGCACGGCGCCGACGTCATGAGCCGCATCCAGCATGACCTGCGGCATCCCGGCGAATTGACCGCCATGATCAGGCAGACTCTTGGCCAGATGCTGGCGCGGCTGGCCGATGACCGCGCCCTGGAAGAGGTGCTCATTGCGGGCAACACCGCCATGCACCATCTCTTTTGCGGCCTGAACGTCGAGCCGCTGGCGGCGGTGCCGTTTCTCTCCCCCGAGTTGGGAGAACGCCGCTTCAGCGCCCGGGAGCTTGGCTGGGCGGTCGAAGTCCGAAGCGGCGTGCGATTCCTGCCCTGCCTGGGCGGCTTCGTGGGCAGCGACCTGCTGGCCGGCATGGTGGCCACGCGTCTCGACGAGCAGTCCGCTACTCACGCCTTGTTCGATATCGGCACCAATGGCGAGATTGTGCTGGGCAGCCGCCACGGAATCCTCTGCGCTTCCACGGCTGCGGGTCCCGCCTTCGAAGGCGGCAGGATCAGCGCGGGGATGACCGCCAGGGCCGGCGCCATCGACGCGGTGCGCATACATGATGGCGCGTACGAATGTCATGTTCTGGGGGGCCAGGCGGCGCGCGGCATTTGCGGCAGTGGCCTGGTGGACGCCGCTGCTTGCGCCCTTGGACTGGGGCAGATTCTGGGCAGTGGCCGCCTCGCCGGCGGCGCCAAGACCTTGCGCCTTACCGAAAGCGTCGCGCTGACGCAGAGCGACATCCGGGAACTCCAACTCGCCAAGGGCGCCATGGCCGCGGGTCTGAAGATACTCGCCGGCGAGCCCCCCGGTCCCTTTGGCTGGCGGGCGCTTTCGGCAATTACATCAAGCAAGCCGCCGCCCGCGCCATCGGGCTGTTGCCCCAGGATGTCGCCATCCAGCCGGTTGGCAACAGCGCGCTTCGGGGCGTCCGCATGCTGCTCCTGACCCCCACGCATCGCGAGGCCCTGCTGGCGCGTTTGTGCGCCCTGACCAGGCATGTGGAGCTGGCGGCCGACCCAGCGTTTCAAGACACGTTCGCCGGCTCAATGGCCTTCATGCCGTACCGTCTCCAGCGGGCCGGGGTATGACGGTTGGAGACGACCGAAATCCAGGACGATCTTGTCCAGAACCACCCCCGGGGGTCCCTCATATCTGATATGCTCAACAACACGCGTATGTCACGAAAAACCATCCTCATTGTTGTGCTTCTTCTGCTCGTTCCACTGCTTGTCATAGCGCAGGAGCGGGTGGACTTAAACGTCATCCACAAGATCAAGGTCGCCGAACTCGGCGGAGGTGGCGGCTTTGGCGGCGGGTTCGGCGGCGGCGGTGGCCGTGGCGCTTCCAGGGTCATGGACATCATGTACAACCTGACCGACCGCTATGGCCCGCGCCTGACGAATTCCCCGCAATTCCGCGCCGCCGGCCAATGGGCCGTCGGCCAACTCAAGGAGTGGGGCCTCAGCAACGTCCAGTTGGAGAAGTGGTCCTCGGACATTCCGGGTTGGCAGTGCACGCACTTCGCCGGGAGCATGGTCGAGCCTGCGTATCAGGCGTTGATCGGCGTGCCGGTGGCCTGGACCGGCGGGACGAATGGCGCGGTGACGGGCGAAGCCATACTGGCCGAGATCCAAACCCCGGCGGACATGGACAAATTCCATGGGAAGTTGAAAGGTAAGATTGTCCTGACGTTCTCCGGTGCTCGAGCTTCCCTTTCCCACCACTCCGTTAGCTCACCGCTACACGGAGACCGAACTGACGGAGCTGGTACCGGAGATCCTTCCCACCGGCGGGCGCGGCGGCCGTGGCGGACGCGGCGGCGCGATGGCCGGCCAGCCCCAAATGACCATGGAAGAGCGGCAGGCTTTCCAGGGCCGTATGCGCACCTATATGAAGGATGAGGGGGTCCTGTTGACCCTGACGGCCACGGCCAGGGGCGAAAGCGGAACGCTCTTCGGCGGCGGCGCGCAGACCTCGACCCGCAACCCTAACGGGACCAGCACGCGCGTCCCTCTGGAGACTCTCCAATCCAGCCAGCCCCAGGTGTCCCTCACGGCGGAACACTATAACCGCATCGCGCGGCTCCTGGAACACAACGTCCCGGTCAAGCTCCAGTTCGACATCAAAACCGAGTTCGACTCCAACACCGATTCCTTCAACGTGGTCGCCGAAATCCCCGGCAACGCCAAGAAGGACGAGCTGGTGATGGTCGGCGGGCACTTCGACTCCTGGCACTACGGCACCGGCGCCACCGACAACGGGGCTGGCGCGGGCGTCACCATGGAGGTGATGCGCATCCTCAAGAGCCTCAATCTCCAGATGGACCGCACCGTCCGCATGGCCCTCTGGAGCGGTGAAGAACAGGGCCTGCTGGGTTCGCGCGCTTATGTGAAGGAGCATTTCGCCGATCCCGCGGTGATGAAGCCCACGGCCGAGCACGATCGCTTCTCCGGCTACTTCAACATCGACAACGGCACCGGCCGCATCCGCGGCGTGTACCTGCAAGGCAACGAGATGATGCGGCCCATCTTCGAAGCCTGGTTTGCGGCGCTCAAGGACATGACCGAGGGCGTCGTCACCATTCGCAACACCGGCGGCACCGACCACCAGTCGTTCGACGCCGTGGGGTTGCCGGGCTTCCAGTTCATCCAGGACCCCATGGACTACGAGACCCGCACCCACCACTCGAACATGGATGTGTACGACCGCATCCAGCAGGCCGACATGGAGCAGATGGCGGTGATCGAGGCGGCCTTTGTGTACAACGCCGCCATGCGCCCCGACAAGCTCCCGCGCAAGGAGCTGCCCGCACCCCAGCCGGCCGGCGGCCGCGGCGGCCGCGGCGGCAACTAAACTGCACAATCGCTCTCTGACGGGGTGCCCTCTGGGCCCGGCTCGGAATGAGGCGTCGTACTGAGCCGGGCCCAGAGGGCACCCCGTCAGGGAGCGATTGCTCGAGGCGTCTCACACATGAATCACGTCAGGCTCGTTTCGAGGGTTCCCGTCCTTCTGGCGGTCGCTCTCATCGGCGCGCAGGCGCAGAACCAAGTCACATCTCCCGAGAAATTCTTCGGATTCCAGCTCGGCAGCGACCGCAAGATGGCCCGCTGGGACAAGATGATCGAATACTACAACCTCCTGGAAAAGGAAAGCGGCGGCCGGCTCAAGGTGGTCAACATGGGGCCGACCACCATGGGGAATCCCTTCCTCGAAGTGTTCATCTCCTCCGCGGGCAACATGGCCAGGCTGGAGCCGCTCCGGCAGGTGAACGCCAGAATCAGCGACCCGCGAGGCCTTTCCGAGCCGGAGGTCCGCAAACTGGTCGCGGAGGGCAAGGCGGTCGTCTGCCAGTCCATGAGCCTTCACGCCACCGAGATCGGCGGCACCCAGATGGCGCCGGAGCTGGCCTACGATCTCCTCTCGCGCAAGGATGAGGAGACCCAGCGCATTCTGGACAACGTCATCTTCATCATGGTGCCGTCCTTCAACCCGGACGGCGAAATCATGGTGGCCGACTGGTACAGCAAAACGCTGGGCACGGAGTACGAGGGGTCGAACCCTCCCTGGCTGTATCACAAGTACGCCGGCCACGACAACAATCGCGACGCCTTTCAGACCAACATGGTGGAATCGCAGTACATGGCCCGAATCCTGTTCACGGAATGGAAGCCGGAGGCCTACGTTGACCACCATCACATGGGCAGCAACGGCGCGCGCATCTTCCTGCCGCCTTACGCCGAGCCCATCCGTCCCTACGCCGATCCCCTGGTGTGGCGCGAGTTGAGCTGGTACGGCGCCCACATGGCCTACAAGGAAGAGGAGGCGGGTTTGTCGGGCGTCCTCAACGACGCCGAGTATTCCGGCTGGGGGCACTTCGGATTCCACTGGATCACGCCCTTCCACAACATCGCCGGAATGCTCACCGAATCCGCCAGCGCCAGGCTGGCGACGCCCCTTTACATTCATCCCGACCAGCTCCGCGGCGGAGCGCGCAACCTGCCCGCCTACGAGGCCGAGACCATCTTCCCCAATCCCTGGCCGGGCGGCTGGTGGAAGCTGCGGGACATCGTCGAACGCCAGAAAGTTTCCGCCTGGGCGACCCTCGACCTGGCCGCCCGCAACCGCGAAACCGTGCTCTGGAACGCTTACCTGAAGGCCAGCAGGCAGACTGAACGGGGCGCGCAGGGCAAGCCCGCGGCGTACCTCATCTCGGCCATCCAGCACGACCCGCTGACCGCCGTGAAACTGGTCAATAAGCTGCTCGTGCAGGGCATTGAGATCCAGCAAGCGCCCCAAGGTTTCACCACCGAAGACGGCATGACGTACCCGGCGGGATCGTTTGTCGTCTCCCTGGTCCAGCCCAAAATGGGTTTGATCCGTTATCTTTTGGGCCGCACTTTTTTCCCCGACAACGAGTGGACACGCAACCGCGACGGCTCGCCCATCCGCCCCTACGACATGGCCACCGACACCATGTTCGAGTTCATGGGTGTGCGCGTTGACCCGGTTGACCAGCCTGTCACGGGCGGCCTCCGCAAGCTCACCGGCCCCGTGCCCTCCGTCGGGAAGGTGGCTCAGAACGGGATTGGCTACACATTCGAAGGACGGCTGAACGACAGCTTCAAGGCGCTCAACCTGCTGCTGGACAAGGGCGTCGCCGTGCGCCGCATCGATAAGGCCGCGCCCGGTCTCCGGCCCGGCGATTTCGTGGTGGCCCCAGGATCGGAAACGGTCCTTGCGGGCGTGGCCAAGGAAACCGGCGTGGATTTTAAGGCGCTGAGCGCGCCGGTCACCGCGGGAGCTCACGAGGTCAAGCGCCAGCGCGTCGCCATGTATCAGCGTTATGGCGGCGGCAACATCGACGAGGGCTGGACCCGCTGGCTGATCGAGCAGTTTGGCTTCCCCTACACCAGCCTGATGGACGCCGAGATCAAGAAGGGCAGCCTCAACCAGAAGTACGACGTCATCATCCTGCCCGACGATTCGACGGCCACCATCACCGGTGAACCCGCCGCTGCCGGAGGGGTGCCCTCTGGGCCCGGTAGAGGCGGCAGAGGCGGCGGCGCGCCCGCAGAAGCATTTGGGGAAGGGCGCGGCGGCCGCGGCCCCACGCCTCCCGAATACCGCACCGGCATTGGCGCCGACGGCGTTGCGGCGCTACGAGACTTCGTGCAGAAGGGCGGAACGCTGGTGACGCTCAATGGCGCGGCGAGTTTCGCCATGGAGCGGCTCGGAGTAGGCGTTCGCAACGTAGTGGCGGGCAAGACCACCAAGGAGTTCTGGTGCCCGGGCTCGACTCTCAAAGTGGAATTCGACAACACCAATCCGCTGGCCTACGGAATGCCGCCCGAAGGACTGGCCGTCTATCTGAACAGTCCGGCGTTCGAGGTGACCGCCCAGAACGCCGACCAGTATGAGACCATCGTTCGCTACGCCAGCCGCGACCTGCTCGAAAGCGGATGGCTGATCGGCGAAGACACTCTGGCGAGGAAGGCGGCCATGGTTGCGGCCAAGCTCGGCGAGGGCCGGGTGGTGCTCATCGGCTTCCCCGCTCAGCACCGGGCGCAAACCCACGGCACGTTCAAGCTGCTGTTCAACGCGATGGTGCGGTAAGAGAGCGGGTTTTTCAGGCACACCGAGGAAGGCCCAGCCGACCCGGAATTGCCTTCCGGGTCACCGTGAAGCTACACTTCAACCAGATCTCTAACTCTGTTACGGGGAGGCCGATCGTGGTCGGACAGGCATCTGGCCATTTCCAGGTGCTCGAAAAGCTCGGCGAGGGCGGGATGGGCGTGGTCTACAAGACCCGGGACACCGCCCTGGAGCGGTTCGTTGCGCTCAAGTTTTTGTCGCCGGAGAGCACGTCCGATCCCGAGCGTCTTCGGCGCTTCCTGCGGGAAGCCAAGGCGGCGTCATCCCTCAATCATCCCAACATCGTCACCATCTACGAGGTGGGTACGGACCCCGCGGGCAGCTATATCGCTATGGAGTATGTTCAGGGATCCACTCTGCAGGCGATCATCCGCCGTGGGGCAAGAATGCCGGTCCCGGAAGCCGTGGATGTGGCTCTCCAAATCGCGAGCGCGCTGGACGCCGCGCACCGTGACGGCATTGTGCATCGGGACCTAAAGCCCGCCAACATCATGCTCACCGCCGACCGTCTGGTCAAGGTCCTGGATTTCGGACTTGCCAAACTCAGGCAGTCGGCCCACGGCGGCGAATCCACGGAGACCAAGAGTCTGACGACGCGGCCAGGCGTGGTCCTCGGCACGGCTGCCTACATGTCGCCGGAGCAAGCCAGCGGCGAGGATGTGGACCACCGGTCCGACATCTTTTCGTTTGGCGCGCTTCTCTACGAAATGTTGACCGGCCAGCCGGCGTTTCAGCGGCCGTCGCAGGCCGCCACCCTGGCGGCGGTCCTTCGGGACGAGCCGCCGCCGCTGCGGGCAGCGGCGCCGGAGGCGTCCCCCGGCTTGGACGAGGTGGTGAAGCGGTGCCTGCGCAAGGACGCCAGCGAGCGATTTCAGAGCAGCGCCGCCCTGAAGAGCGCGCTCCGCCAGGCGTGCGATCTCCCGGATCGAGCCTTGGCCGGCTACAAGGCCGGTCTGCCCGCGATTGCCGTTTTGGCCTTCGCCGATATGAGCCCCTCGCGAGACCAGGAATACTTCTGCGACGGCATCACCGAAGAGATCCTGAACGGACTTGCGAAAATCGGGGGACTCCGCGTAGCCTCGCGCACCTCCGCGTTCCGCTACAAGGGACAGGCGACCGATATCTGCGATATCGGCCGGCAGCTCAAGGTCGGCGCCGTGCTCGAAGGCAGTGTCCGCAAATCCGGAAATCGGCTCAGAATTACCGCCCAGCTCATCAATGTGGCGGACGGCTTTCATCTTTGGTCGGAACGGTACGACAGGACCGTCGAGGACATTTTCGCCATCCAGGATGAGATCTCGGACGCCATCGTCGGCGCGCTGAAGCTCACACTCCAGCCGCGGGCGGAGGACGTCCCGCTGCGGCGCGCTCGAAACGCCGCCGCATACAACAGCTACCTCAAGGGCCGGTACTGCTGGAACCGGCGGAGCCCCGACTCGCTGAAGGCGGCCCTCGGGTACTTCCAGGAAGCCCTGGCCGAGGATCCCGGATACGCCGCCGCATACGCGGGGCTCGCCGATTCTTTCGTACTGCTGGGAATGCAGACGTACCTGTCGCCCAAGGAATGCATTCCCCGGGCGCTGGCCGCGGCCCGCCGTGCGATCGAGTTGGACGCTTCTCTGGCGGAGGCGCATGTTTCGCTCGCCGGCGCCCTCGCGCTCTACGAGTGGGATTGGAACGGCGCGACTGCTCATCTCGAACAGGCCATGAAGCTCAATCCGGAGTACGCCACGGCCTATCACTGGTACGGCACCTTCGTTTGTGCGGCTCGCGGCCGGGAGGACGATGCAATTGGCGCTATGCGGAGAGCCCAGGATCTGGACCCACTTTCTCTCCCCATAGGCGCGGATTTCGGGGTGACACTGCTGCACATGCGCCGGTACCCGGAAGCGCTCGAACAGTGCCGGCGCGTCCTCGACCTCGATTCGACCTTCTTCCGTCCCTATTGGTACATGGGCCGGGTCTATACGCAACTGGAGCGCTGGGACGATGCTTTCCATGCGCTGGGCAAGGCGCGCGAGTTCTCGCAATGGGATCCGCGCGTCGAGGCCGCCCTCGGGTTTGCCTACGCCAGGTCCGGGCAGCCCGCGGAGGCCGCGCGCATGATCGATTGGCTGAAAACGACATCCGAGACCAGATACGTCAGCCCATGCGGAACCGCGATTATTGCCGCGGGGCTGGGCGATACGGAGATGGCCATCGCGTGGCTCGATCGCGCTTTGCTCGACCGCGCCGGGTGGCATATATGGCTGAAAGTCGATCCGTATTTCGATTCCATCCGCGGCGATCCGCGATTTACTGAGTTTCTAAATCGCATGGGTTTAGGAGGTGAAGAATGCAGCAAGGAATGAGCGCGTTCCGCGTGGGAGAAATAGCATGCACGGCTCTCTGCGATGGCACGCTGGCCTACCCGATACCAATAGTCACGCGGGGCCTGTCCCAAGAGGAGCAGGCGCGTCTAACGAGCCAGTACCTTGTCACCGGCGGGCATCTCAACGTCCCTTACACAGCGCTGCTGGTGGAAACCGCGCGTGAACGCATTCTTCTGGATACGGGCGCGGGGCCGCTCGGGCCAGACACCGGACGCCTCGCGTCGCTGCTGGAATCACGCGGCATCGCGGCCGAATCCATAAGCGCCGTAATACTCACGCACGGCCACCCGGACCATATGGGCGGGGTGACGGACGCGGGCGGCCGGCCCAGGTTTCCAAACGCGCGGCATGTCATGGGCACCGGAGAATGGCGATTCTGGACCGATGAGACGACGCTCGAAAAATGCGCGCGGAGGGAACTGTACGGTTTGGGTCTATTCGACGAGCTCATCGGGGAAGGGGCCCGGAAGTATCTTCCGCCATTGGCGAGCCGGCTGGAACGGGTCGAATCCGAGGTTGAGATCTCTCCCGGCGTGCGCGTAGTGCCGGCGCCTGGTCATACGCCCGGACACGTCGTGGTCATCATCGCATCCGGCGGGGAGCAGTGCCTGTTCACCGGCGACGCGTTCGTTCTTCCGCTTCAGGCCGAACGCCCCGAGTGGAACCTTCCGTTCGACCTTTCGCCGGACCAGGCCACCGTTACGCGCCGTGCGTTGCTCGACCGGGCGGCCTCGGATGAGATGTTGGTGTTTGCCTATCACTGCCCGTTTCCACCATTGGGGCGGATCGAACGGCGGGGCACGGCCTGGCACTGGGTGCCTGGTTGATTTCTTCCCAGAACCGGGACTCCTGCACAGTTTGTAGGGCGGACCTCCCTGGTCCGCGCGTCCGCAATGGACGCTCTCGGCCCAATGAAACCGGCCGAATCCGGTTGTGGGGAGGCCGACGGGGGCGTCGGTCGCGGACCTGGGAGTACGCCCCACGATCAGAGCAGGCCAGAGTGTGTGTGCCGCCACACCTCAGATCGCATGCGATGGAAAAGAAACGGTTTATCTGCGTTAACCAGCGTTGATCGGCGGCTCATAATCGTTGTTTCGGACTTTTTCGGCATCCTGCCAGAAGACTTGGCTCAGGCACAATATCGGGTGCCGGCTGTCCGAAAAAAAATGAACTTTTGGCCGGGGGCCGATAACCTTTGGCGCCCGTTCAGCGTCTTCACCGTTGAAGCAACCACAGTTGTAACGGGGCCCACTGGGCTGGAAGGAAAAAGAATGCAACCGCTCTCAAACAGCGCCCCCGCGCCCGGCTCTGGCAGCGAGCCACAGGGTATCCCGAGCCTGCCTGTCCCCGGTCCGGCAGTTGTGCCGCCCAAACGACCGGTGAAACGGCGGGCTATCATATGGGGAATTCCCCTGATTGTGGCCATACTCGGCGGAGGCATGGCACTCTATCTAAACAGCGAATCCGGCAAGAGGGCTTTGGGGAAAGGGGGTCCGCCCGCCGCCATCGTGCCGGTGGCATCGGTCTCGCTCGGCGATCTTCACGCCACCGTGCGAGTGAGCGGCACGGTGGCCGCGCAGAACTTCGCGGCCCTGCTGGCGCCGCGCATCATGGGCAGCCGGTCCGGAATGAACCGCGGCGGCACCGCTGCTAATTTCGGCGCTAGCAGTGGCGCTAGCAGTGGCGGCGGCGGTGGTGGCGGCGGCGGCGGTATGGGCGGCGGCGGTCCCATGAACGATTTCAGCCTGGTAATTATGACGCTCGCCAATCCTGGCCTGCACGTGAAAACCGGGGACGTGGTAGGCCAGTTCGATCCGCAGATGCAGCAGCAGCGGCTGGACGACTATAGAGACTCGGTGATCCAGACGCAGAACTTTGTGCGCAAAATGATCGCCAACCTGGCGGCTATCAGAGACGCGCACGATCAGACGGTGCTTACCGCGAAGGCCAACTGGGACAAAGCGGTTCTGGACCTGCAGACGGCGCCGATCCGTTCCGCCATCGACGCGGAGAAGTACAAACTGGCGGCGGAGCAGACCGAGGCCACTTATAAGCAGCTCGTGTACGAGGCGTCCCTGGTGATCGAGCAGCAGGCTGCGCAGATCCGTGTTCAGCAACTGAACCTGGACCAGTCCGCCATCGAGCTCAAACGGGCGGAAATGAACGTCCAGAGAATGACCATCAAGAGCCCCATGGACGGAATCGTGGTCATGCAGAGCATCGTGCGCAACGGCGAGTTCGGGCAGATCCGGGAAGGCGACCAGGTTTTCGCGGGCCAGCCTTTCATGCAGATTGTGGACCCGACTTCCATGGTGCTGAACGCCACGGTCAACCAGGTGGATGCCGAGAAACTCCGGCTGGGAATGAAATGCAATGTTCGGCTGGATGCGTATCCCGATATCGAGATGCCGGGCACGCTCATCGGCATCGGCGCGCTCTCCAAGACCAGCACCTTCCGGGCGAGCTACGTGGGGGAGATCCCCGTACGGCTCAAAATCGAGCGGACCGACGCACGCGTCATCCCGGATCTGACGGGAAGCGCGGAGATCGAGCTGAACACCGAGAGAAACACGCTTCTGGCGCCGCGCGAGGCGGTTTTTGAGGAAAACGGCAGTCCGGTGGTTTTCCTGCAAGGCCCCGAGGGTTGGATACGGAAGCCGGTGGAACTGGGTCTGGTGAACTTCACCACCGTGGCGATCCATTCCGGGGTGCAGAAAGGGGACGTAATAGCGCTCCAGCGGCCCATGTAGCCTCGAGAAGCGTTACCTGTCGAGCGAACACTATGGCATCGAAAGATTTGAGACCTAAGCAGCGTCTGGGGCGCTCGCATCCGAGAAGAGTGAAAATCATCACCTGGATCATAGGACTGACGGTAGGCGGCGGCGGCCTGTATGCAGCCTATCGCTACACGGGGACGACCGAGGTGGAAGTCGCGGTGGCGCGCGTGAGACGCGCGGATTTCATCATCAGTGTGCGGACGCGCGGCGCCATCAAGAGCGCCCATTCGACCACCCTCACGGCGCCGCAAGTGCCGGGCCTGCGCATTGTCCACCTGGCGGACAACGGAAGGCCGGTCAAGAAAGGCGACGTTGTCGTGGAATTCGACCCCATTCAGCAGGAACAGAATGTCATCGAGCGGACCACCTCGGTGCGCTCCGCGGACGGCGACATCGAGCAATTGAAGGCCACTCAGGTGATGAACAACGAAGCGGACTCCATGAGCAAGATGCAGGCCGAGTACGGAGTGGAGAGCTCCCGGCTGGACGCCAGCAAGGCCGAGGTGCTCTCGGTGGTGGATGGCGCCAAGAACCGCATTCAGGTCGGGGTCATGGAAGGATCGTTGCAGCAGGTCAAGTCCACTATCAATGCGCACCAGGTGGGGAATGAATCGGACCTCGCCCGGGCCAGCCAGCGTAAGGACAAGGCCGTCGCGGATCTGAACCTGGCCGCCAGCTACCTGCCCATGATGCAGCTCCGCGCGCCGACCGACGGCATTGTGAACGTGCTTCAGAATTTCCGTTCGCAGGGCACCTTCGGCCAGACGCCGCCGCCGTTCAAGGAAGGCGACAATGTGTGGACCGGAGCGGCCATTGCCGAGATCCCGTCGCTCTCCGAAATGTACGTGGATCTCAGTCTGGAAGAGGTGGACCGCGGCAAGCTCCAGCTCGGCCAAGCCGTGCGGGTGCGCGTGGACGCCATTCCGGACAAGGAATTCGCGGCTGAAATCTCCTGGATCAGCCCCATCGCCGCGCTGATCTACAAGGGAGGCTCAACGCCGGAGAAGACTTTCCCGGCGCGCGCCACGCTGAAGAATCTGGACGACCGTTTGCGGCCGGGCATGAGCAGCAGCGCCGAGATCATTATCGAGCGGCAGCCGGATCAACTTCTGATTCCGATTCGCTCCAGCTTCGACAAAGACGGCAAGCCCGCGGCCTACGTGCAGATCGGCAAGCAGTTTCTGGTCCGGTCCATCCAGGTGGGCCGGCGCAACGATGAAGACATCATCGTGACGGACGGCCTGAAGGAAGGCGAAACGGTGACGCTTGAAAGCCCGGCAGAGGCGGCCAAGAGGGCGAAAAAGAAGCTGTAAACGCGCGGGGAAGCGCTCTGGTTTGGGGAGCGTTTCCGGAGCGGGAATGGTTCTACATGTATAAGAAGGTACTCATTCGGTTATTAGGGCTGGCGATCCTGGTGGGTCTGGGATATAGCGGCTACCGGTTCTTTAAACAACTGCCGGAACGGCAGGAACAGGTCGCGACGGCCAAAGTGCAACGCGGCGACGTGGTAATCCGCGCATTCTCGCGCGGAGAACTGCACGCCGTGCGCTCGGCCACGCTGCTGGCGCCCAACCTGTTCGGCACGGTTCAGATCACGCGGCTGGCTCCCGTGGGATCGCTGGCTCATGAGAAGGACCTGGTGATTGAGTACGACGATTCCGAGCGCCAGGCAGCCCTGGAAGAGGCGCGGCTGGGGGTGCAACAAGTGGACGAGCAGATCAAACAGGTCAAAGCCAGCCAAGCGATCCAGGCGAGCCAGGATGCGGTAACCCTGCTGTCGGCGCGGTACGATGTCCGGCGGGCGGAGCTCAACGTGCAGGAGAACCCGATCCTGGACGCCATCGACGCCAAGAAGAACATCCTGACGCTGGATGAGAGCAAGCGCTCGCTGCAACAACTGGAAGTTGACGCCAAGTCGCGGCAGGACCAGTTCGCTTCGCAGCTCGCGGTTTACCAGGAGCAACGTAACCGCAGCCTGCTGAACGTGACGCAGGAATTGAACCGCATCGCGCAGACCAAGACCCTGGCGCCGATGACCGGGATAGTGGCGATCCGGCAGAACCGGGCCGGGAATTTCAACTTCGGCCAGCAGATGCCCGACGTTCGGGAAGGCGATACGCTCCAGCCGGGCATGCCGGTGGCGGACGTGCTGGACCTTTCCGAAGTGGAAGTATGGGCCAAAGTCGGCGAGCTCGACCGGGCCAACCTGAAGGAGGGCCAGGATGCGCTGTTGCAGCTTGACGCCATCCCGGACAAGCAGTTCCACGGCAAGATCAAGGCCCTGAGCGGCACCGCAACTTCGGATGTGTTTTCGGGTGATCCTTCCAAGAAGTTTGACGTGGTGTTTTCGGTGGACATGCGGCAACTGCTCGCGGGACTGGGGATGAAGCCCGCCGACGTTGATCGCATCATGGCGACGGCGGTGGAAAACGCCAGGAAGAACCTGGGCGGCCCCGCCGGCGGCTCGATTTTTACGGCCGCGGCGGCCGAGCAGGGTGGGGCGCCGGGGGGGATGGCGGGCGCGCAGGACAACCAGGATCAAGGCGGCGGGCAGGGACGTGGGGTGCCCTCTGGGCCCCGCGGCGGCCGCGGCGGAGGCATGTCTCAAGCAGACCGTCAGAAGATGCAGGATTTGATCAAACAAGCTCAGAATGGCACTCCGGCGGAGCGCCAGAAACTGATCGAGCAGTTCACCCAGGCAATGGCCAGCAGCCAAGCCACGTCGGGGCGCGGCGCCGGCGGGCGGGGCGGTGAAGGCCGCGGCGGGGCGCCCTTTGGGCCCGGCGGGCGCCAGGGTGAAGCGTCGGGGACCAGCGGAGGCCGCGGCGCCGGCGATGCCGGCCGTGGGGCCACTGGCCGCGCGGGCGACAACACCCTGCAAGAGTTGGTCAAACGGTACAGTGTTTCGCAATACACCGAAGAGGAGCGCAACAACGCCAAACTGCCGCTTCCTCCCGAAGAGGACTCGCAGGTCCAAGTGCTGCTACGGCCCGGGCTGCTGGCCGACGTGGAGATCCAGGTCGAGAAGATTCCGGATGCCTTGCACGTCCCCGCCCAGGCGGTCTTTCAAAAGAACGGAAAACCAACGGTGTTCGTGCAGCAGAAGAACAAGCGATTCGAGCCCCGGGAAGTGCAGCTCATCAAGCAGAGTGAATCCATGATGGTGCTGGCCTCGGGGGTGCAGGCGGGCGATATCGTGGCGCTCTCCGATCCCACAGCCCAAAAGTCGGGAAAGAAGGAAACGGGCGAAAAGAAATCGCAGGGCAGCCCGATGGGCGGCATGGGGGGAGGGAAATAGCCATGACGCTTTTTTCGCACGTGATTCCCG
Organism: Bryobacterales bacterium; assembly: GCA_963768385.1. GTDB lineage: Bacteria > Acidobacteriota > Terriglobia > Bryobacterales > Bryobacteraceae > Fen-178. The sequence goes on along the minus strand of CAVYHQ010000003.1, from coordinate 283,628 downwards.
AATTGAAGATGGGGATGGCCAGCCTGTTTGCGCACAAGCTGCGCAGCCTGCTGACCATGCTGGGCATGATCTTCGGCGTGGGCGCGGTGGTGGCCATGCTCTCCATCACCGCCGGCGCGCAGAAGGAAATGATGAGCTTCATCGATCAGCTTGGCGTCAACAACATCATCGTGGAGGCGCATGAAGCGGTGGACCGCAATGAGCTCCAGACCGTCCGCGCGGTTTCGCCGGGGCTGAGTTTCCGGGATTACCGGGCGATCTCGGAAAACGTGCAGGGTCTGGTGGCCATCACGCCGCGCAAGCGGTTCAAGCCGCAGAAGCTGCTGCCCAAGACCGCCCAGGAACCGCCCCAGCTCATCGGCGTGCTGCCGAATTTCGTGGAGATCAACAGCTTGAAGCTGGTGGCCGGCCGATTTTTTACGGACGAAGAGAACCAGGCGTCGGCGCCGGTGTGCGTGCTGGGCGAAAGTTCCAAAGTGAACCTGCTGGGCTACGACAACGCCGTCGGCAAGTACGTGAAAGTCAACGACACCTGGCTGCAGGTGATCGGGGTGCTGACGCCCCAGGCCGGCAGCGACGCGGAAGTGGAAGGCGTGCAGTCGGTCAACCGCAACAACATGGTGATTGCGCCGCTGAACACGGTGATGCGCCGGTTTGAGGACAACACCAGTTATTTGAAGGACGAAATCGACGGCATCTACATGAAAGTGGGGACGGGCGTCGATTCCATCGAAACGTCCAACGTGGTGCGCGCCATTCTCGAGGCGACCCACAAGGACGCGGGCGATTTCACGGTGGTGGTGCCCGCGGGGCTGCTGGAGGAGCGGCGGCGCACGCAGTTCATCTTCAGCATTGTCATGATCTGCATCGCCGGCATTTCGCTGCTGGTGGGCGGCATCGGCATCATGAACATCATGCTGGCGACGGTGCTGGAGCGGACGAGGGAGATCGGCATCCGCCGCGCGATTGGCGCCCGACAGAGCGACATCGTGCGCCAGTTCCTGACCGAGGCGGTCCTGATCTCGATCGCCGGCGGTCTGATCGGCATCGCGTTCGGGTTCACATTGTCGCAGATTATTGCGTCCGCCGCGGGCTGGTCAACGGTGGTGACCGGTTCTTCCATCGCGATTGCGTTCGGCGTGTCGGTATTCATCGGGCTGTTGTTTGGCATTTATCCGGCCGTTCAGGCCGCCAAGTTGGATCCCATTGAGGCCATTCGTTACGAGTAGAACTATGCTGTTCCGAACTTTATTTACAGGCATTCTCCTGACGGCGGGCGCGCTGGCGCAGACCAGTCCGTTCCCCACACGGTCCTACTTTCGCGAGACGTTTCAGAGGACCCAAACCAAGGTCGAATTGAAAGATCCGGTACGGCTAAAGGATTTTGTGGCCGACGGCAAGCTGGAGCTTTCCCTGAAGCACTACCTGGAGCTGGCGATGGCCAACAACACGGACATCCAGCTCCAGTTGATCAGCCTGGAGATTCCCAAGAACAACATTCTGGCGGCGTTCGGGGTGTGGGATCCGAAGGCCCTCGCGAGTTTTTCCAGCACGCGGGCCACCACCGTCCCCACCAATGCGACCACCGCTCAGAATGCCGCGTCCCTGACCAAATCGCTGACCCAGCCTTATAACCTTCAGTACACTCAGACGCTGCCAGAGGGGTTGAGCTATACGGCAAGTTTTTCCGGGGCGAAGACCTCCCAGACCAACTCTTACAACAACTACAACCCGGCCCTGACGGCGAACATGCGCTTCAGCGTCACCCAGCCGTTGATCCAGAACCGCGGCGCGTATGTGAACCGGATTCCGCTGATGACGGCGCAGAGCAATTACCGGATATCGGATTACGCTATGCGGCAGCAGCTCTTGACCTTCGTGAACACCGCCGAGACGGCTTATTGGAACGTGATCATGGCGCGCGAGAATGTGAGGGTGGCGGAAAGCGGCCAGAACAATGCCGCCGAGTTTCTGAAGTACATGCAGAAAGAACTGGAACTCGGGGCCCTGTCGCCGCTCGATATTTATAACCCGGAGCAGTCGCTGGCCAACGCCGAGCTAAGTGTATCGCAGGCGAAATTCGCTCTGGCCCAGGCCGAGGATGCGCTACGTCACCAGATGGGCGCCGACCTCGACCCGGAAATCCGCAAACTCCCCATCTCGCTCACCGAGTCGGTGGACCTGGGGCCGGCCGATTCCATGCCCGTGGACCGGGAACAGGCGGTGGCGAAAGCGCTGGCCAACCATCCGGCCATGAAACAGGCTTTGCAGAAACTGGATGTAGACGACCTGGGAATGCAGTCCGCGAAGAACGGCCTTCTTCCGAGCCTCTCCTTGTCCATGTATTACCAATCCAATGGCACGGGCGGCGTGTACAACCCCGGCTTTTCGACAATCGTGGGAGCGGGCACCACGTCGGCGGTGATTCCGGGCGGTATCGGCGATGCGCTGGACCAGATGTTCGGATTCGGCTATCCGACCTACTATGGGAGCCTTACCCTGAACCTTCCCATCAGGAATCGCGCCGCCTCGGCGGCCATGGCCACCGCGACCGTCCAGAAGAAAATCGACATGTTCAACTTGCGCAACCAGCAGCAGGCCGTCCGGCTGAACATCCTGAATGGCGTAACCAAGCTGGAGGGCGCCAAAGAACAGTTGAAGCTGGCAAAAACCGCCATGGATTTCGCGCAGAAGAACCTCGACGCCGAGAACACCAAGTTTCAACTGGGCACCGAGATCAACCAGAACGTGATCAACGCGCAGAACGTGCTGGTGCAAGCGGAATCGGCGGTGGTCACCAATCAGGTTGGTGTGCGGCTCAATCTTTTGAACCTGCTGACGCAGACGGGCGAACTGCTGGACGAGCGGGGAATTGTAGTCAAGTAACACCGGCGGCAAGACCGCCGGCGCCACCATGCAAACGCTGGTTCTAGCGCTGCTGCTGGCAGCGATCCTGACATTCTTCCTGCCTGCCGTGCAGCATCGTGTGCGGGGTATGTTACATGCCCGCCCAGCGGCCATCTGGGCCGTTCCGTTTCTTCTCGTCGCCATCTTCAGCGGCGCGGCCGCGCTGGCGGGTGCGTTCAGCTTTTCACTGGCGGCTCTCGTCCTGGGGTATACGGCCGCGCCGGTGGTTTGCGCGTGGGCCGGAGGGGCCGGGTTCATTGAGCGGCCGGCGGCGCTCGATTTTGTGGCCGTTCTGCTGCTGTGGCTGCCGCTCGAATTCGCCGCCGGCGCCCGCTTGGTCCCGCGCCCGGCGCAAGGCTTCCTGCACAGCGTGGCCTATGGAATCGCCATTCTCCTGGGCCTGGTGCTGTTTACGGGATTCCGGTCGTTTTCAGGGATCAAATACAGCCTGCCGCGGCGGAGGCCCGATTTCGGGCTGCCTGTGGCGGCTTTCGCCATCGCGGCGCCGGTGCTGATGGTTGTTGGGATCGCCCTCGGGTTCATTCCGCCTCCGCACTGGCCCGGAGGCGCTGCGACCGGCAGCAGGATGGCCGGAGCTTTTGGGGTGATCCTGGCGGGAACGGCTCTGCCGGAGGAGATCCTGTTCCGCTCGCTTATCCAGAACCTCATCATGCTGCGCTTCGGCGCGAGTTGGCGCACGCTGCTGGCGGCGAGTCTGATCTTCGGCTGCGCCCACCTGGACAACGGGCCACAGCCGTTGCCGAACTGGCGCTACATGATCCTGGCGACCATTGCGGGCGTGGCCTACGGCAGGGTCTTCCAGAAAGCATCGACGGTGCTATCTTCCGCGGCTCTGCACGCCATGGTGGATTGGACCAAACATTTCTTCTTCTAAAAAAGGTAAAAAAGGGTAAAAAAGGGGTCAGACGCATTTTCCTGGATGGGAAAGAAAAAGGGGTCAGACGCAATTTCCTGGGAAAATGCGTCTGACCCCTTTTTTAGAGAGTGATGGCATCCTCGATGGAAATGTGGTTCGCCTCCAGGGTCAGCCCGAGGCCCTGGTCGAGGGCGATTCGATTGTGGATGTAGGCGGCGGCCGCCGCCAACTCGCTGGATTGCGCCGTCGCCATGTCGCGCCTGGCCTGCACCACGGTGGCGATGGTGGAGGTCCCCATCTGAAATTTCCTCTCTTCTCCCTGAAGTAGTTTCTCGAGGATGGTTCGGTGTTCGACGGCCGCCTGATATTGGGCGCGCGCCTGCTGCAGGGCCATCACCTGGTTGGCAACGTCCACGGCAAGCTGATTGAAGATTTTCTGCGCGTTCAATTGGGTTTGCCGATGTGTCAACTGATCCATGGCATGATCCGCCTGGGCTTGGGTATTCTCCAAAGGGGCCGAGAACCGTACGCCCACGCGCTCATTGGGAAAGTTGCGGCGAAATACCTGTCCCAGGGCCGCGCCGGCGCCGCCCACAAAATAGGGGGCCGGGTTGGCCCCCGGAACGGCCTGGCCGGTCTGACCGGCGTTGCTGCTGGTGGCGAACACCTGCAAGCTGGGAAGCAGGCCGTTGGAAATGCTGGAAGCCTCCATTTCCGCCAGCTCCGCCCTCAATTTGGCGTCGGCCACATCGGGCCTCCGGTTCATGGCGGTTGCCAGAAGCTCGCGCAGAGGGGGCAAATGGTCGGTCTCGGGAACCGCCAGCGGATCGACCGCGATGATGTGCGCGGCGGCCAGCGCGGGGTCAGCCTGCCCATGCCAGCTCAGGGCGTTCTTCAGAGCATTTTCCCGCTGCTCGGCGGCGTTCAGGGCCACCGCCAGCGCCTGTTCCTGAAGCGCCAGCGCCGATTTGGCCCGGATCTGGTCGACCGCCGGAATCGCTCCCACGGCGATTTCCTTGCGGGTAGCTTCATCGAACTCGCGGGCGATGTCGCGGTTTCGCCGCTTGTATTTCACATCGTCGGACGCCACCGAAAGGTCCCAGTACCGGTCGAGGACGTTGGCCACCACCGCCATCAGGCGCATCTGGAATCCGCGGTCCGAGTTGGCCGCGCGCCGTCTCGCCGCCCTGATAAAGCGGCCATTGACGCGCTCGCCAAAACCCTTCAGCAGGTTGTGCCCGATGACCACCCCGAGGCTCGCGGAGGAAGTCGGATTTAGAACGTCGGTAGGCGCCGATTCATTCAGGTATGCCCCCGTGTACGACATTCGCACCGTGCCGCCGCTCAATAAGCCCTGCGACACCTGGCCGTAGTAAGACCGGGTGGTGTAGATCAGCTCATTGGTGCCGGCTTGCACAAGCTGGTCTTGAAAATACGTCTGGTGCCCCAAGACCGTGTAGGTGGTGAAAACCGGGTCGAGCTGCGGCGTAACGGGACCGATTTGCTGGATGTTGGCGGCCCCGGCTTGGGCCGCCCCCCCGCCGCCACCCCGGCTGCTGCCGGCCACGCCCTGCCCGGAGGCCAGCGTGACGGTGGCGCCGCTCCCGCTTTGGACGCCACGCAGCGCGCCGCCCGATTCGAGACGCTGCAAATCCCATCCGGACGCGAGGATCCGGTACCGTTCCACCTCGAGGTCCGAGTTGTTCTCGATGGCGATGGCGATGGCATCCGGCGCCGTCAGATAGAGGTTCCCGGCCCGAATCATGGCATGCAGGCGCGAGGAATCGGACACGCGCAGCGGCGGCACGGTGTCCGCCCGATAGGACCGGATAAAGGGCATGCCGGCGGGTTTGACCGGGGCGATGGGCGCAAGTGGCTGCGCGTCGAGACCGGTAATCAGCACGGCGCCGAAAAGAGAACAGGCCAGGATACGCATACGCTCCTCCTATTTCCTCCCGGGAGGCGGGCTTGGCAAGGCAGACTGGCGCTGGACCATCCCCGAAGCGGCTTCGGACATGGTGATGCCGTTTCGCTCCAGCGTGACTCCCAGCGCCTGCTCGAAGGCGATTCGGGCGTGGGTGTAGTTCGCCATGGATTGCACCTCTTCGCTTTCGGCGTTTACCACGTCGCGCTGGGCTTGAATCACCAGGGCATTGGAGGAGCTGCCAAGCTGGTACTTGCGCTGCTCCGCCTGGAGGGTTTCCTCGGCCAGCTCTCTGGTCGTGACCGCGGTTTGGTAGCGGACCTGCGCCTGCTGGAGGCCGATCACCGCGTTGCGGACGTTGACGCCCACTTGGTTGACGCTCTTTTCGAGCCCGAGCTGCAATTGCCGAAGCTGCAACTGGTCAGTCACGTAGTCGGCCTGCGCCGCGCGATTGCGGAAGGCGATCGTCAGGGAGATACCGGCGGAATAGTCCGGAAAGTTGCGGCGCAAAAGTTGGCCCAAAGCCGTGCCGTAGCCGCCGATATAAAACGGGTCGGGAGTGCCATATTCATACCCTATGTTGAGGGGATTGGGAACTCCGGCCTGGGCGTGATTGGCAAATGTGGCGAAGGCCTGCAACTGGGGCTTCAGCTCACTTCGATCGCCTTTGAGAACCAGGGCCTGACTGGCGATGTTGAGCCGATTTTGCCGGAGGTCCGCGCGTTGCGCCAGCGCCTGTGCCACCAACTCCCCGGTGGGAGGGATCTCCAGCACCGGCGGCACTTCGATATGGTCCAGCGGGACGATGTGGACGTCCGCCAGCACGGGGTCTTCAATTCCGTGTCTGCTCAAGGCGTTTTCGAGGACGATTTCCTGTTGCAGGATGTTGGTCTGTGCCAGCAGCACATCCTGCTCGCGGGCTGGAATCTCGGCCTGGGCACGGGTCGCTTCGATGGCCGCCTTGGCGCCGATCGCCACCTCCTTCTTACTGTCCTCGTACAGCTTCCGGGCCGCATCCAGCGCCAGCCGTTTGAGGCGCAGGTCCTCGTTGAAGGTCACCAGGTCCCAATACAGATTCAGGACGGCGGCAACCGTGGTGATCACCTGAAACTTGAGTTGCAGATCGGACACCTGCACATTGTTTCCAGCGATGCGGATGTAGCGGCTATTCACCGAGGAGCCGAAGCCCTGGAGCAGGTTCTGCACCACGCTCACGCTCAAACTGCCGTAATCGATCGGGTTGAGCAGATTGCTGGGACTATTGCTGGTGCTCCGCTGGGCGCCGTACGAAGCGGAGACAGCCGTCCCCGGCAGGAACTGCTGGCTATAGCCGAGGCTGAACGATCGCGATCCCTGGACCAGGTAGTTGGTTTGGTCCACGATGACGTTGCTCTCCGGATAGGTGGAGTGGCCCAGGCTGGCGGACATCGAGAGAAAGGGATCGAGATTGGGGATGGCGGACCCGAACGACACGGTGATTCCCCCGCTGGAGCTGACGCCAGTGCCGGAGGAGAGGCTGGTATTGCTGACGTTGATACCGGCCAGGCTCACGCTCTGCGGGCCGGGAGCGATGGGAGTGCTGGGAACCCTCAGATTGCCGCCCACCTGCGCGCGGCGAAGGTCCTCGCGAAACAGCAGCGGGCCATACCGTTGAGTTTCGATATCGATGTTGTTTTCGAGCGCCAGCGCAATCACGTCCTGCGCCGTCAAATACAGATTGCCGGCGCGAATCAGGGAAGCCAGGCGGCTGGAATTGGCCAGATTAATCGGGGGGACGATCCTCTGTTGATAGGGCCGCGTCAGAAAGCCCAGCGCGTGCGGCTGAGGAGGCAGCACGGCGATGTTGGAAGATTCGGCCAAGGCGTGGAAGGCAACCAGCGCCAGGGAAGCCAATCGAAACAGTCTTGCGCGGTACGGGTACACGCGCCGGAGGGAGCAATCCGAGGGCCGATCCGGCTTTCCGATTCACCGCTTGCCATGGGAACGGCGGGTTGCGGAAAGCGGCCGGGCCGGTGTCCCTTTTTGAGACGCGGGCGTCCGAGTTCGAACACTACGGGGCAACCGCCGTGGGTCCGGGCGCGTCTCAGTCGCTTGCCTGTATGGAGGGAACCACGGTTCGAAAGCTCGCCATTCTGGAGCCGGTGCTGGTCTACGCCATGATCCTGGCGTACATCTGGAACCTGCGCTATAGCCACGGCGGCGCGTGGGTGGGAATTCTCGCACTGATGCTGCTCTCGCACCTGGTCCGCCGGGAAAGCCCCTATAGCCTGGGCTTTCGCACGCGCAACATGGGTGAGTGCTGGCGGGGGTTGGCGACGCTGCTGGCATTCCTCTCGCTGTTCATGCTGGCGTCGGGCATCCTGCTTCATACCGTGCGGCCCATCGGGGTCGAGATGGCGCTGGCGTCATGGGCCGCATATGTGCCGTGGGGAGTGTTCCAGCAGTACGCCCTCAACGGTTACTTTCTGAACCGGTTCCAGACCGTGCTGGGGCGCCGGGCGGCGTCCCTGATTGCCGCGGCACTTTTCTGCGCTGTTCACGCCCCCAACTGGTTTCTGATGGTGGTGGCCTTTCCCGCCGGTCACTGCTCTACGCTCGTCTACCGGCGGTACCGGAATCTTTACTTTCTGGGACTGGCGCACGCCACGGTGGGCTTTCTGCTCTACCTGGTGGTTCCGGATTCCGTCAGCCACCATCTCGAAATTGGGCCGGCCTGGTTTGCGCACTGACTCTTTCGCCGCCTGTAACTATTCTTAAATCGTCCGCAACAGACCCGTCATCGTGCCGATACGTTCGTCGGCCATGCTAGGCGACATGAGCCCTCATGCACGCGACAACCAGAAACCAATCTGCAGGTGCGATCTATGCACACGTCGAGTTCAAACCGACGTCCCCGAATCTCCCGACGCCTCACCGCCGGATGCCGGCGCTCGCGAGGCGGGCATAGGCTGGGCGACGGTCAGGCTTCCGAACCGGCGGACCGAGCGGCTGGTGCCGCGACAATGAAGCAACCGTACGCTGTCTCATTGCCCTTGCGCTATCAATCGCGTAGGAAAGGGCGCGTGGCCACCGGAGGCACCGGTCTGACCATCGCTATCGGACGCAGCACGGCCATTTTTGATGCGCAACATCCGTTGGAGGTCGGATCGCAGGTGGAGTTATTCATCGACTGGCCCGCCAAACTAATGGGGCGGACGCCGCTCCAGATGTACGTGAAAGGCGCCGTTTGCGGATTGGAGGGCAGATCTACCGTCGTGGCCGTCAAGAGCTTCGTATTCAAAATCAAGCCCCCATCGCGGGTGATGCCAGCCAGCGCCGGCGCGCCTTCCGCAGCCAGCCGGAGCGCCGCGGCCGTGTGACACGCGACGAAATTCATCACTCCTTCACAGAGGCGTAACCGGGTTCGTGCCAAGCTCAGACAGTGCCGACCGCCGCGCCGCGGATTCCGTTTTCCGTGCCACCGATTCTCCCTCAGACGCTGCGCGCCTGGGCGGAGCCGCTGGGGCTCGCCTTGCATTGGCTCCTCATTCCAGCCGAGGTGATGGACAGCTTCGAGAACGCCCGGCGGAGTGGAACCGGTGTGCGATTCGCCAGGCGCCTGCTCGAATCGCTCGATATCCGCTTCCGGATGGACGACGGCGACCTCGAGCGAATTCCGGCTCGGGGCCCGGCCATGATTGTCGCCAACCATCCGTACGGGATCGTCGAAGGCCTGATTCTCATGGCCATGTTGGACCGCGTCCGGCAGGATTTGAAGATCCTCGCCAATTCATTGCTCGGCGGGATACCGGAACTGCGCGAACAGATGATTCTGGTGAACCCGTTTGAAACTCCCACGGCACAGACCGAGAACCGTGCGCCGCTGCGGGCGGCTCTGGACTGGCTGGCCGGCGGCGGCCTGCTTTCGGTCTTTCCCGCTGGCGAAGTGGCGCACCTGAACTGGAAGGAGCATTCCGTCACCGATCCGCAGTGGAAGACCAGTGCCGCCCGGCTGGCATTGCACACCCGCTGCGCCGTGGTCCCAGCGTTTTTTGAAGGCGCCAACAGCATTCCCTTCCAGCTTGCGGGGATTTTGCACCCCGGACTGCGAACCATGGCTCTGGCACGGGAGTTCGGCAGAATGCGGGGCAGAACCGTCCGCTTGCGGATCGGCTCGCCCATCCTTCACGGCATGCTGGCGGGGTACGGAAATGCCGAACAGGCGACTGCCTACCTGCGATCGCGAACATTCTTTCTATCGAATCGATCCGAGCCCGCGCCCTCCTCGCCACTCTCCTCGCCACGGGTCCGGACGATCGCACCGCCGGGAGCAGAGCGGCTCCTTTGGGGGGAAGTAGCTGCCCTCCCGGCGGAATGCGAACTGGCGGGCGATAAGAACTACTCCGTGCATCTCGCGCCCGCTCCACGAATTCCCCGGATGCTGGCGGAAATCGGCCGTTGCCGCGAGCTAGCTTTCCGTAAGGTAGGGGAAGGCACGGGGAAGCACGCCGACCTCGACCGTTTCGACGAGTACTATCAACATCTCTTCCTCTGGAACAAGACGGACAGCCGCCTCGCTGGCGCGTACCGCCTGGCGGTCACAAGCGACGTGCTGTCGCGGTTCGGGATTTCCGGCCTGTACACCAGCACCCTGTTCCGCTTCCATCCGCATTTCTTCCAGCGAATCGGTCCCGCCATCGAACTGGGGCGGTCTTTCGTGGTGCCGGAGTATCAAAAGAACTACGCCGCGCTGTTGCTGCTCTGGAAAGGGATCACACGAGCGGTCGGGAGGAGGCCGGAGGCGCCGGTCCTGTTTGGCGCCGTAAGCATCAGCCCGGAGTACCGCGCCGCGTCGCGCAGCCTGATGGCGGCATACCTTTCCGATCGGGCTTGGCACGAACTGGCGCGGCTGGTGGCCCCGCGAAGGAAATTCCGCGATCGCACGCCGCGCAACCAGCAGATCAAGCGGTTCGCCGCCGTAGCAGCCGATATCGAGGACCTTTCGCTCTCCATCGCGGATATAGAGGACGACGGCAAAGGAGTCCCGGTGCTCATCCGTCAATACCTGAAAGCCGGCGGCCGAGTGCTTGGATTCAGCGTGGATCCGAATTTCTCGGACACCCTGGATGCACTGATCCTCGTCAACCTGCGCAACGCTCCGCTTCCGTTGCTGGAGCGCTGCATGGGACGCCTGGAAGCGCAAGCCTTTCAATGCCGAAGCCAAAACATTTCCTTGACGAAATGTTTTGCAGAAACAGCACGCGTTTGAGATCGTACTGTAACCGCCTTGGCCCTAAGCTGCGGCTTATGGACCACTCAAGAGTGTCGCTGTTCTGGGACGAACCAGGGGCGGTTGGCGGATTCGCCACGGCGGTCTGCCTGCACGGCCACACGATGCATTCCGAGGAATGTCTGTCGTTCCTGCCGCGCTACCTGCACAAAGTTCCCGGTATTTCGCAGATTGTCGAGAGATACCAGCGCGGTCCGCGGCCGGCGGTCGATTTCTCGCGGGCCTATTGGACACCGCCGCTGACGCCCGTTTCCGCCGTGCGCCTGGAGCGGAAGCAGATCGCGAATCTGGGCTTGCGCCCGCTCGTCTCGCTGACCGACCACGACAATATCGCCGCCGGGCTGGCGCTCCAAGACGATCCCATCTCGGTCGAGTGGACCGTGCCGTACGAGCGTTCCATCCTGCACCTGGGGATTCACAACCTGCCGCCGGACTCGGCGCGTTCGTGGATGTCCGCGATGGCCGCTTATACGCCGGCGGCGGTTGAAAGCCGGCTACCGGAGATTCTGGGCGAGATGGGCCGGATTCCGGGCGTCCTGATCGTTCTGAACCACCCGTTCTGGCTGGAAGAAGGCGTGGAGAGAAGCGATCACAAGCGTGCGCTCGATCGGTTTCTGCGGGAGTGCAACAACCTGATTCACGCCTTCGAGCTGAATGGGACACGGCGATGGAGTGAGAACCGGGCGGTTGTGGAACTCGCACGGGAATGGTCGCAGCCGGTCATTTCGGGTGGCGACAGGCACGCCTGCGAGCCTGCGGCGTGCCTCAACCTGACCAATGCAACGTCTTTCGCCGAATTTGCCGGCGAGGTCCGTTCCGGCCACAGTGTGGTCCTGTTCATGCCGCATTACCGGGAGTCGATATCGGTCCGTATGCTGGAAGCGATCTGGGAAATTCTTCGGCCCTACCCTGAGTATCCGGGCCGGGAGCAGTGGACCGACCGCCTGTTCTACCGCGGCGAGGATGGGACCGCCAGGCGGCTTTCGGCCCTTTGGAAAAATCGGATGCCGTGGGTCGTCAGACCAGCAGCCGGAATGCTGCAACTCCCGGCCGCCAACGGAGTGCGGCTGGCTCTGCGGCGCCTGCTTTCGCGGCAGGCTGAGGTGCTGCCGTGAGAGAGATTGCCTCGAAGCTGGCGGCCGCTACCGCGGGACTCTCTCCCGACAAAATCGCCCTGATCGTTGCGCTCGGATTGGTGCTTGGCGCCTTTCCCGTCTACGGCTGCCCCACCATTCTGTGCGGCCTTGCCGCGATCGCGCTCCGGCTGAACCTGCCGGCGCTTCAGTTGGTGAGTCAGATCGCGACTCCCGTGCAGATCGCGCTGCTGGTTCCTCTGGCGCGAACGGGCTCGTGGATGTTAGGATCCCGCGCCGGATTCGGCGGCGCCGTCTGCAACGCCATGGCCGGGTGGTTGTGCATCTGCGTCCCCATGGGAGTGCTTCTTTACTTCACGCTGGGATACGTGCTGCGTCGTAGCGCAGGCCGGCCGGCGCTTGCCCATCGGTAAGAATGTGTTCGAGCAGGTCTGGGATCTCATAGACCGCGGAGGTGCGAACTGCGGCGGCGCGCTGCCGGAATCGTGCGTAGTTCTCGGGCGCTAACAAGGCCCGGACGGCATCGCAAACTTCAGCGGAGAAGTTGCGGATCACCACTCCGACACCCTGTTCCTCAATCCATTCCGCGTTATAGCGCTCATGCGCCATGGTCCAGGCGTTGCGCTCTACAATGACCGGCAGCCGCTTGGCAAGCGCTTCGCTGATACAGCCCGGCCCGGGTTTGCCGATGAAGAAATCGGCCAAATCCATGAAAGCCGGAACTTCCCGGGTGAACCCCACAACCAACATGGGAATCCGCTTTTTGATCGCCCTTAACTCGCCAGCGACTGAATCGTTCCTGCCGCAGAGCAGCATGAGCTGAACCCCGCTATCGGGGCGGTTGAGGGCTTTGGCAATCCTCAGCATCTCGCGGGAGCCCTGGCCGCCGAAGAGCACCAGCCCGGTTGGCAGATTGGGTTCGAGGCCCAGACGCATTCGTTCGCCGTGGCGATCGCCCATCGGTGGCGCGTAGAACTTCGGATTGAGGATCATGCCGGAGGTGCGCAGGACGCGATGATCGGGGATTCCAAGCTGCTGCGCTTGCCCGGCCGCGCGGTTCGACCCGCAGATGACGTACTGCTCCTGGCGCTCGATCCAGAAGTGCGGCGGGTAGTCGGCAATGTCCGTGAGCACGGTCGCAAATCGGCTGTGCGGCCACGCGCGGTCCAGCGCCGCCTTGAGCGCGCGATTGTAATGTGGGATCAGCGACACCACCAGGTCGGGCCGGTACTGCGCCCAATGGCGCTCGAGCACCCGGACCTGGGAGGCGTGGGACAGCCGGATCAGCAAGTGCATCAGCGGAATCGTCTGTGCCGTGCCCAGCGTCCAACCGCGGCGGAGCATGATGTTGTAGACGTCCTGAAAGGGGATGCCCGTGCACTTCCGGACGAAGTCGATGGAATCCAGCAGGTCCTGGATGGAGAACATTTCCACCTGCCAGGGACGCCGCTGCTCCCGGATGACGTCACACAAAGCGGTGGCCGCGGCCCGGTGCCCTCCACCGGCATCGATGTAGATGAGAGCGATCTTACGGCCTTCCACTCCACTCTAGAATCACGTCATAACGATTTCAGGAAGATGACGGGCCGATGAATTTTCGCCACCGCCGGCCCGCAACCAAACCTGGGGCGGACGCCCACGTCCGCGCCGGACCCCCTGGTCCAGGGCCCAGGGCGCTGGCGCCAAGTCAAGAGTTCGTGGACCGTTCCTGGCGGGCGTGACAGCTATCGGCGCTTCCAGACCCTGCCCCGTTAGGGAGGATCAATTGATTACTCGCCCCGGTGATGCGCCATTCTCCCGCGCTCGCCGCAGGTGGCCCGACGGCTGTTCATATGGAGGTATTCAGAACCTATAATGGGAACTGATACGGAGGCCAAGGTGCCGGCGTCCCCTGGCGAAGTGACTGGACTGCTCGCAGAGTTAAGGCAGGGCGACAAGGACGCCCTGGCCAGGCTGGTGCCGCTGATCTACCAGGAACTGCGACGGCTGGCGGGGCATTACCTTCGGGCCGAGCGCGTGGGGCATACGTTGCAGCCCACGGCCTTGGTGCACGAAGCTTACCTGCGGCTGGCTGGCGAGGACCGCGCCGATTGGCAAGACCGCGCCCATTTCATGGGTGTAGCCGCGCGAGTGATGCGGCGTATCCTGGTGGAGTATGCGCGAGGCCGCGCCACTGAGAAGCGGGGACGAGGCGCTGTCCGGCTGGATATCGACGCGCTCGATCCACGCACGGGCGCGACCCCACTGGTGGAGATCCTCGCGGTGGACGAGGTGCTTCTGCGGCTGGCTGAACTGGATCCCCAGCAGGGCCGTGTCGTCGAGTTGCGGTACTTCGCCGGCCTCACCGTAGAAGAGACTGCCGAGGCGCTGCGGATCTCGCCGCGCACGGTCAAGCGCGACTGGGCCATGGCTTCAGCCTGGCTGCGGCGTGAGTTTTCGCGGAAGACGCGGCCATGACACCCGCGCGCTGGGCCCGGCTCAAGGAACTATTCGAAGCCACGCGCGAAAAGCCGGAAGACGAGCGCGATGCCTTCCTGGACGAAGCCTGCCGCTCGGATCCTGAACTGCGGCAGGAACTGAAGGAACTGCTGGCCGAGGAACGCGAGAGCGACATTCACAGCCCGATCGCCGCGTTTCCTACACCGGCGGCAACGCCAATTCTGGCCGCGGACAGCATGCTCGGGCGCTATCGCGTGGAGCGTGAGTTGGGCGCGGGCGGGATGGGGATCGTGTATCGAGCCTACGACACCGAGCCTCCGCCGGCCGGTAGCGCTCAAAGTTCTGCCGGCGGAATTCTCGTTAGTTCCAGAGCGGCGAGCGCGGCTCCTCCGCGAGGCTCGTGCCGCTTCCGCGCTGAGCCATCCGAACATCGTGGGCATTCACGAGGTGGGCTCGGTTGCGGGCATGGATTTCATCGCTATGGAGCTGATCGAGGGCCAGTCTCTGGACGGACTCATCCCCGCCGGTGGTCTGCCGCTGGAGACGACTCTGGACTATGCCGTGCAGATCGCCGACGGGCTGGCCAAGGCTCACGGCTGTGGCGTGATCCATCGCGACCTGAAGCCGCGCAACATAATGGCGACTGAAACCAGCGGGCACACGCCCGTCGTGAAGTTGCTGGACTTCGGCCTCGCCAAGCAGGTGTCCGTGACTGGCGTCCCCGAGAACTGCCCGGGTCTCCACACGAATCCGACCGCGGATGGAGAAATCCTCGGCACGCCGCGTTACATGTCGCCGGAGCAGGCGGCGGGGAAGACACTGGATGTCCGGACGGATATCTTTTCCTTCGGCGCCCTGCTCTATGAAATGCTCACCGGCGTCGCGGCGTTCCGGCGCGACTCGACCATCGCGACTCTCGCGGCCGTACTGCGCGATGACCCGCCGCCCGTGGAGAGTATGCGTGCGGATGCCCCTTCCGATCTCCGCCGCATTCTGCGCCGCTGCCTGGAAAAGGAGCGTGACGCGCGCTACCCGTCGGGCGCCGACCTGTGCCAGGATCTGATTGCGTGCCGCGCCCGCCTGGCTGAGCGGAACGCGGGCTGGCGCAGCCTGCTGCGGCCGCGATTCGTCGCGGCGGCCGCCGTTCTCGCGGTGGCGCTGCTGCTGGCCGGGACATGGCTCGCCGTTCGCGAAGCCCGCGTCCGCTGGGCCCGCAACGTGGCACTCCCCGAGATAGCACGGCTGATCGCCGCCGGCCAGTTCGACGACGCTTTTCGCCTGGTGGGCCAGGCGGAGCACTACGTCCCGGATGACGCCGAGCTGCGGCGGTTCAAGGGTGAGTGTTCGACACCGGCCAAGGTTGAGACCGTCCCGCCCGGCGCCAACGTCTTCTGGAAGAGCTACCGCCTGCCCGGCGGAGCCTGGGAGCCGTTGGGCGAATCACCGGTGAAAGACGCGCTCGTGCCGCGGCGCTATTTGCGCTGGCGCATCGTCAAGCCGGGCTTTGAACCGCTGGAGGTCGCGGGCTTCGGGCAGGCCCCGTTGGGGGTGACCCTAACCCCAGTGGGTGAGAAACCGGGGATGGTGCGGATCCCGCCCGGTGTTTTTTTCGTTCCCCTTCCCAACTCCTCCGTGGCCCTCGGCGAGTTTTGGCTCGACACGCGCGAAGTCACCAACCGGGAGTACAAACTGTTCATCGACTGCGGAGGATATGAGAACCGCCAGTACTGGAAACAGCCTTTTGTCGAAAACGGCAAGACGCTCTCCTGGGAAGAGGCGATGGCCCGCTTCCGCGATACCACCGGCCGTCCGGGACCTTCCACTTGGGAAGTGAGCGCGTTCCCGGAAGGGAAGGAGGATTTTCCCGTTTCCGGCGTGAGCTGGTATGAAGCCGCCGCTTACGCTGAGTTCGCCGGCAAGGAGCTGCCGACCATTTACCACTGGCGCAGGGCGGCTATCGGAGCCAACTACGAGGTCATGGAATTCAGCAACCTCGCCGGGCGCGGTCCGGTGAAGACCGGCAGCCTGCCGGGCTTGTCGCCATTTGGCAATTACGACATGGCCGGGAACGTGAAGGAGTGGTGCTGGAACGAAACCAGCGGGGGACGGTATCTGCTCGGTGGCGCTTGGAACGATCCCTCTTATGCCTTCGCCGATTGGGATGCCCAGAGCCCGTTCGCGCGGTCGGACACCTTCGGGTTCCGCTGCGCCGTGTACTCCAGCCCCGTCGCTCCGGCCCTGCGCGCCGCTTTCACCGCCATGAGGCGGGATTACAATCGCGAGAAACCCGTCTCGGACGAGGTATACCGCGCCTACCGGAGTCTGTACGCCTACGATCATACCGAGCTGAACCCGGTGGTGGAGGCGAAGGACGACGGGTCGCCCTACTGGCGCCGTGAGAAGATTACCATCGACGCCGCCTATAACAATGAGCGAGTGCCGGTCCATCTCTTCCTGCCCCGGAGCGCCCAGCCGCCCTACCAGGCAGTGATTTTCTTTCCCGGATCCAGCGCGTACCTGGAGAAAGGTCCCAGCGACCGGCTCTCGCCTACCGAGGGAGGGGCGCGCACCGACTATCTCGTGCGGAGCGGCCGCGCCTTGGTGTATCCGATTTGCGCACGGATGTATGAACGGGAGCGCAACCGGCACGTCGCCTTTCAGATCCCGTCGGCGACCTCCCTGGCATGGCGCGACCTTATTGTTGCAGCCGCCAAGGACCTGGCGCGCACGCTCGACTACCTCGAAACCCGCCAGGACATCGATAAGACACGGATCGCCTACTATGGCGCCAGCGTCGGCGGGATGTGGGGCCCCGTTTTCACCGCCGTGGACGCGCGCTACAAAGCGGCCGTATTCCTGCTGGGAACGCTGCCATTCGAGCCCTACTCCCCCGAGGTCGATCCCCTGAACTTCGCTCCTCGCAGCCACGTCCCGGTTCTCCTGCTGAACGGCCGCTATGACTTCACCTTCCCGCTCGACGGCTCGCAGCGTCCGCTGTTACGGTTGCTCGGCGCGCCGGAGAAGGAGAAGCGCCTCGTCCTGTTCGAGACCGCGCACAACCTCCCCGCCGCGCCGATGATGAAAGAGGCGCTGGCCTGGCTGGACCATTATCTCGGGCCCGTCCCAGCGCATTGATGCGGGATTTACTGCGCCGGAACCGCCGGCCAGGAGACCGGCGAGGGGCTCCAACTGATGCGCTTCAGCGTATAGACCCACATGGGCTTCGAGGTTGGACTCGACACTCCCATTCCCAGGATCTCTCCCTGTGCGGGCAGGACGATCAAGCGGTCGTAATAGGGACCGACGGGGGGTATAGGCAAGCCCTTCAACTGAAGGCTGTATTTCACCAGGGCGCTACAGTCGGCATTCACCTGAACCGTCGCGTTGACGAAGTCGAAGTCGAGTGCCTGTCCAGCCGGGATGGGGGTTCCGGGTATCGGCGCTCCCGAGGTGAAGGTTCCGGGACCTGTCATCTTTCCCGAGTAATCGGTGATAATGAACCCGATCATCGTCAGAGGCGCCGGCTCAGAGCCGCCTGCTGGTATCGACCATCCCAAGGACAAATACGCCCATACTCCGACAGCGTCGCGGGTGGAGCATTGCGGCTGCGCCGCAAGAGCGCAGCAGAGGCAGAGAACCAGCAGGGCTACGCTGGTGAGATTTCGAGTATGCATACTTATCACAGCTCCTATCGTTTCTGGCGGGCGACGCGAGGCGCCGTCGGCCGCCGGACGTTTGTTGATGGAGCCGGTATGGCAACCGGCTGCCTCACCACCGTTTGTCACCCGTAATGCGAGAACCGATGAAAAACGGGGCCAGCAGAATGGCGGGTTGCCAACCATCACTTAGTTTTCGTGAAACCGACATTCTGCATAGATCGTGGGGCGGACCCCCTGGTCCGCGGCCGACGCCCCCGTCGGCCTCTCCAGATTCGGGAACTCCTGGTCTCATTCGGGTTAGGGCGGGTCCAGGGGGACCCGCGCGGACCAGGGGTCCGCCCCACGAATTGTGCAGGATTCCCAGTTCTGAGAAAACTAAGTGACATTGGGTTGCCAACCCGCCGCGGATTGCCAATCTGCCCCACAGCGTCCCACACCGGCACAGGATGTCCCATTAGCGGACAGTCGCATCGGGCGGCTATCCCTTTTATCTTCTGAAACGTCATAATGTTAAGTCAGGCGCGGATTGGCAGGCGCCGTGCCCAAGTATCCCCGGACATCGAAATGGACATACCGCGCAAAGACGCTGCCCGAAAAAGACTGATCCGCCGCATCTCGATTGGAGTGGTGGTGCTGGGGGCGATTCCCGTGATTACCATAGGGCTATCGCGTTTGAAGCCGGCGGCGCCGGGGATCGACCGGTCCACGGTCTGGATCGACGCCGTGAAGCGCGGTCCCATCGTGCTCGAAGTGCGCGGCCTGGGCACACTGGTGCCTGAAGAGACCATGCTCATCCCCGCAACCACCGATGGCCGGGTGCAGCGCATCCTGATCTACCCGGGCACGCCGGTCAAGGCGGATTCGGTGGTGATGATTCTGACCAGCCCGGAGCTCGAGACCCAGTTGCTGGACGCCGAATATAACCTCAAAGCCGCCGAGGCGGATTTCGCCAACCTGAAGGTCACGCTGCAGAAGGCCAAGCTCGATATGCAGTCCACCGTGGCGCAGGTGGGAGCGGACTTCAACACCTCGAAGCTCCAGGCGGACCGCGACCAGGCGCTGGCCAAAGAGGGCCTGTTCTCGGAAGTGGATGCCAAGATCTCGGCCGTGAAGGCGGAGCAACTGGGCGGGCGAGTGGAGCTCGAGCAGAAGCGCCTGGCCATCAACGGCGATGCCGAAGAGGCGCAACTGGCGGCCCAGCAGGTGAAGGTCGAGCAGCTTCGCGGGCAGTACAACCTGAAGAAGAGCCAGGTGGACCAGTTGAAGGTGCGGGCCGGCTTCGACGGCATGCTGCAACAGCTCCCCACGCCGGTCGAGGTAGGCCAGAAGGTCACGGCGGGAACGCCGCTGGGGAAAGTGGCGCAGCCCTCCAAGCTGAAGGCCGAGCTGAAAATCGCCGAAACATCTGTGAAAGACGTTGCCTATGGGCAGCCGGCCGTGATCGACACACGGCTGGCCGGAGGAGGATCGAACGGGCTGATTGAAGGCCGCGTATCGCGCATCGATCCCTCCATTTTGAACGGCACGGTGACGGTGGATGTGGCTCTGAAAGGCACGCTTCCCCCCGGCGCCCGTCCCGATCTGAGCGTGGACGGCACCATCCAACTGGCCAAGCTCGACGACGTGGTGTATGTGGGGCGGCCGGTATTCGGGCAGCAGGACAGCACCGTGCAGCTCTTCAAACTCGAGCCGGACGGCAAATATGCCAACAAAGCGAAGGTGCAACTTGGCCGCAGCTCCGTCAATACCATAGAGATCAAGGATGGCCTGAAGGTCGGCGACGAGGTGATTCTTTCAGACATGTCACAGTACGATAATTACGACCGGATTCGATTGAACTAAGTTCTCGCGGTTTTCGTAAAAGAGGTAAATGACAATGGACAACGGCTCACAACCGCTGATTCGACTGGAGAAGGTGAGCAAAGTTTTTGTGACGGACGAGGTGGAAACGCACGCGCTGTCGGGCGTCCACATCGATGTCGGGAAAGGGGAGTACCTGTCGATCGCGGGGCCTTCCGGCTGCGGCAAATCGACGCTGCTCGCCATCCTGGGGTTATTGGACACGCCCACCGACGGCATATACTACCTGAATGGCAAGCCGGTGACGGGGCTGAAGCTCTCCGAGCGGGCGCGCATCCGCAACCGCGAGATCGGCTTTATTTTCCAAGCGTTCAACTTGATCGGCGACCTCACCGTTTATGAAAACGTGGAGCTGCCGCTGACCTACCGCGGCATGCCCTCGGCCGAGCGCAAGCGGCGCGCGCAAGAGGCGCTCGAGCGCGTGGGGATGTCGCACCGTATGAAACATTACCCGTCGCAGCTTTCCGGCGGCCAGCAACAGCGCGTGGCGGTGGCGCGCGCCCTGAGCGGCGATCCGTTGATCCTGCTGGCGGACGAGCCGACCGGAAACCTGGATTCGGCCAATGGCGAAGCGGTCATGAACCTGCTCCGCGAGCTGCACCAGGCGGGGGCAACCATTTGCATGGTGACGCACGATCCGCGGTACTCGGCGTTTGCGGACCGGACCATCCATCTGTTCGACGGGCGGATTGTCGAGGAGAGTGTCGAGGCGGCCAAGAGTTAGTACTGCGGACGGGACCGCGATCTGCTAACCTGACAGGCCATGAAGTCGCTTGCCCGGGATCTGCGCCACGGGGTGCGCCTATTATGGAAGGCCCCGGGATTCAGCGCCGTGGCCCTGGTGGCACTGGCGCTCGGCATGGGCGCGACCACCACCATTTTCAGCGTGGTGGATGCCGTGCTGCTGAAGCCGCTGCCGTTTCGCGATCCGCAACGCCTGCTGGTGCTGTGGGAAAGGAACCCCGCTCAGAACCTGAAAGAGATGTTCGTCGCGCCCGGCAATTTCCTGGAGTGGCAGAAGCAGAGCCGCGCGCTGGAGTCGCTGGCCGCGATTCAGGACGTTTCCATCAACCTGACCGGAGGACCGAACGGCCACATCGATCCGGAAGAGCTGCGGGCGGAACGCGTTTCGGCGAGTCTGTTTCCGCTGCTGGGAGTGCAGCCGGTGGTGGGGCGCGCGTTTCTCTCCGAGGAAGACCAGCCCGGCCGCACGAATTGCGCGCTGTTGAGCCACGCGCTGTGGCAGCGGCGGTTCGGCGGGGAGCTTTCGATTGCGGGGAAGGCGATCCGGCTGCGCGATCGGAGCTACACGGTAGTCGGCGTGCTGCCGGCCGGTTTTTCGGTGCTGGGTTCCCCGGTGGATGTCTGGATACCGCTAGGACTCGACCCCCATGATGCTCGCACCGCGGGAATGCACTTTTTGACCGTGATTGGCCGGTTGAAACCAGGAGTGGAGATGGACCGGGCTCGAACCGAAATGGACCTCATTGGGGACCGGCTGGAACAGGCCAATCCGGCGCTGGACAGAGGCTGGCGGCCATCGCTGTTGCCGCTTCGGGAGGAGCTGGTGGGCCACGTGCAACAGGCGCTGCTGGTATTGATGGCGGCGGTGGGTTTCCTGCTGTTGATGGCCTGCGTGAATGTGGCCAACCTGCTGCTGGCGCGAGGCGCCACGCGGCAAAAGGAGATCGCCATCCGCGCCGCGCTGGGTGCGGGCCGGGGCCGGATTGTGGCGCAACTGCTTTCCGAGAGCGTGCTGCTGGCGCTGGCGGGCGGAGCGCTGGGAATGGCGCTGGCGCGCGGCGTGGTGGCGCTCGTGGCGCGGCTGGGACCGGCCAGTATTCCCCGGCTGGCCGAAGCGAGCATCGACGTCCGGTTGTTTCTGTTTGCGCTGGGCGTATCGGTGGCGACGGGCATTTTGTTTGGCATTGCGCCGGCCATGCAGTCGTCGGGCGCCGATCTCAACACGGCCCTGACAGAGGGCGGCCGCGGCGGCACCGCGGGGCGTTCCGGACGCTTGGTGCGCAATGCGCTGGTGGTGGCGGAAGTGGCGCTGGCAGTGGTGGTGCTGATCGGCGCGGGGCTGCTGATGCGCAGCTTCGTGAGACTGCGGTCGGCCGACCCGGGATTCCAGCCCTCGGGGCTGCTGACCCTGCGGGTGCCGCTGGCGGGAGGCCGGAATGCGGCGCCGGACCGTCGGATCGCCTTCTTCCAGCAGGTGGCGGACCGGGTGGCGGCGCTGCCGGGAGTTCGCGCGGTGGGCGCCGTGAGCGGGCTGCCGCTGACGGGGCTGGGAGGGGGATCGGCCTTCGCCGTGGATGGGCGCCCGGCGCCGGCGCCCGAACAGCGGCCGATAGGGCTGCTGCGCTCGGTTCATTCCGCATACTTCCGCGCCATGGGGATTCCGCTGCTTGCGGGGCGTGTGTTGGCGGACTCGGACACCAGCCAGGCGCCGCCGGTGGTCGTCGTGAACCAGACGCTGGCACGGCGTTTTTGGCCCCAAGGAAATCCTCTTGGCGGACGCCTGGTGGTGGATGCCAACAACGGGCGCGTAGCCGAGATCGTCGGTGTGGTGGGAGACGTAAAACCGGAGCGAATCGAAAGCGAGGACTGGCCCACCATCTACTGCCCCTACCAACAGGCGCCCTCCGCAACCATGGTGATGGTGGTGCGGGCGGCGGGCCCAAAGGGCGCCCCGCCGCTTTCGCTGGCCTCCGCGGTGGAACGTGCAGTGCACCAACTCGACCCGGACCAGCCGGTGGCGGACGCGCGTTCCATGGAAGATGTGGTGGACGAGGCCATCGCCGGGGCGCGGTTCAATACGGTGCTTCTCGGTGTTTTCGCGCTGATCGCTTTCCTTCTGGCGGCGGTGGGGATCTATGGCGTGATCTCCTGCGACGTGAGCGAGCGGACGCACGAGATCGGGATTCGAGTGGCGCTGGGCGCGCAGCCGGGCGATGTGCTTAAGCTGGTAATAGGACAAGGAGCGCGCCTGGCGGGGTATGGAATCGCGGCGGGACTGGCGGCGGCTTTCGCGCTCACCCGGCTGATGGCCGCGATGCTCTACGGCGTGAAGGCGACGGACGCTTACACCTTCGCGGCGATCCCGGTATTGTTGGGAGCGGTGGCGCTGGCGGCAAGTTATCTGCCTACGCGGCGCGCCCTGGCGCTCGACCCCGTGACGGCGCTGCGGCACGAATAGGAAGGATCATGATTACACTTCGCAATGTCGAGAAATTCTATGAAGGCGGCTTTGGCCGGAGCTACGTGCTGCGCCGCATCAACCTGGAAATCAAAGAGGGCGAGTTTGTCACCATTATGGGACCCTCGGGCGCGGGGAAATCGACGCTTCTGAGCATCCTGGGGATGCTCGACGGCGCCTGGACCGGCGAGTTCGAGTTCGTGAACCACCAGGTGCACCGGATGAAGCCGAGGGACCGCGCGGAGCTGAACAAAAAGTACATCGGATTCGTGTTCCAGAGCTACCACCTGATCGACAACCTGACGGTTTACGAGAACCTGGACATACCGCTCTCCTATCGCAACGTGAAAAGTTCCGAGCGCGCCGCGGCGGTGTGCGACACGCTCGACCGGTTCCACATTGTGGGGAAGCGCGACCTGTTCCCGAGCCAGCTTTCGGGCGGCCAGCAACAGCTCGTGGCAGTGGCGCGGGCGGTGATCGCCAACCCCAAGCTGATTCTGGCCGATGAGCCCACCGGGAACCTGCACTCGAGCCAGGGCAAAGAGATCATGGATCTGTTCAAGAAGCTCAACGAAGAGGGGACGACCATCGTGCAGGTGACCCACTCGGAGACCAACGCGGCCTATGGACACCGGGTAATTCAGCTTGCGGACGGGTGGATAGTGGGAGGCGGCGCTTCAGGCGGGGGTGTGGCGGCCACGCAGCCGGCGAACCGCCTGCGCGGATAGTTCGCCGGCCACGCGGCGGACATCATAATAGTTTGCCAGCATGTAGGCCACAGTGGAGAAGCAGGATTCACTGCACGTCTGTTTGATGCCGGCCAGTTGGCACGCGTCGAACTTCGGGCAGCCGGCGGTCCCCCAATCCTGCTCGGACTCCCGTAACGGGTAACAGGGCGCCAGCGTGCCGTCGGTACGGCATACCACCATGTTCTGCCCGGCGCGGCACGGCCAGGGCGCCGCGCCGCCGCGTACCAGGCTTTTCATGGCGCCAAGATGCTCGGTCGAGTTGACCATCGCGTAACCCGCGCGGCTGCGGTCCATCAAGTAGTCCAGGAGTTCGTCCACCGGGCCCAGTTCCTCGCTCCGGAATGCCGTCTGCCCGCGCTCCGACTCACACAAGTGATAGGCCGTGGCGATTCCGTTCTGGCGGCTGAACTCAGTCAGCAGCCTGACGTCCTCCAGGTTGAAGCGCGTGATGTTGATGCTTAGGAAGACGGTATAGCCGTAACGGCTCTGGAGCCTTACCAGGTGGTCGAAGTTGCCTCGGATGTGCTCGAGCGCCTTGGGCAGGCCTGGTTTTTCGCGGATGCAGTCGATGGCTACGTTGAATGTAGCCACCCCGGCGTCGCCGAGGCGATCGGTGACATCCGGCGTCAGCAGGCGTCCATTGGTCGGCAGATAGACGTAACAGCCCTTTCCCGTCGCGTACCGGACGAACTGTTCCACGAAGGCCGCCCGGATGAGCGGCTCACCTCCCATGAGGCCTACCACCCGGCATCCCGTGGCGTGCAGCCAGTCGATCACCCGCCGGGCCGTGTCTTCGTCCATTCCCGGCAGGCTGTTGTCGTGGGACCGGCAGTACGCGCACTCCAGGTTGCACTTCCATTCGGTGTAAACGCAGCCCAGAATCGGACGGAAGCCGCGGCGAATCCGGCTGCGGAGATAGGGCAGCACCCAGCATCGCAAGAAGCGGCTGTTGCGGATTCTGCGAACAGACTTGTCGAATTGGACTGGCACGTAAGCTCCAGGTTAGCTCACTCATATTCCAATGCTGAGACCAGCGGAGCGCGCACCGCAGCCTCGGCCGGCATGATGGCCGCGACCAGCGCGGCAGCCACCAGCATCGGCAAAAGAGCCGCGGCGAGCAGGCTGGGAAAGCGGAATTCGAGTGCGTGGCCGGAGAAGATCGAGAGCGCATAGAAGATGTTCACCACGCTGAACGCCAGGCCCAGAACAAAACCCACCACGGCCACGGCCGCGGCTTCCATCCCGACTGCAATCCGGACCTGGCGGCGCAAGCCGCCCACGGCGCGGAGGATTCCCAGCTCGCGGCGCCGGTCCGTGATGGAGACCGTCAGCATGTTGGCGATGCTCAGAATCGCCACCAGCAGGGCGATGGCAAGCTGCGCGTAGGTGATCTCGAACCAGCGCCCCGCCAGGCCCAGAACGTGGCGGCGCAAATCCGCGCTCGAGAACACAAACAATCTTCGGTTCGCTCCAACCCGTGCCAGTACCTGCTTGCGGACGGTTTCCGCCGAAGCGCCGGGAGCGAGGTAGAGACGGAAGAGGTTTACGGTGTCATCGTGCCAGCGGCTGCGGTATAAGGAGCGATCCATCACGATGGCGCCCTGCGGATCGGTGAAGTCTTTGTAAATCCCGAGCACGGGAAGGTGCAGCGCTCCATCGGGCGCGGGCAGATCGAGAATATCGCCCACGCGCACCCGCTCGCGCGCCGCAAAGTTGTCGGAGACAATCACGCCGCGGCCCTGGGCAGCCAGTTGGTGAATCCGCTCGGTGTTCACGGTGATGGCCCGCCGGCGCGCTTGCGGGCTCAGTCGAACTATGTCCACGGCAAAGAGAATGGGTTGAGAGTTCCGGACGGACACGCGCGCGGCCCGCACGGGTTGCACCACCGCCAGGCCCTCGATGGCGCCGAGGTCGTGCTCCATAGCGCTGGGGAAGCGGAGCGTGAGGTCCTTCAGGTTCTCCGAAGGGGCGACCAGGAAATCGGCATCGAGGGTGCCCGTGACCCAATCGAGGATACTGCGATAGCTGGCCTCGGCGATGCCGCCCAACCCAATCACCATGGCCACCGAGAGCATTAAGGCCGCCGCCACCGATGCCGTGCGGCGCGGCGCTTGTAACAGGCTGTCGGCGGCCAGTGCGCCTTCCATGGGACGTATGCGTTCCAGAAGCGGCCGCAACATCCGTACTACCGCGCTCGACAACTCCGGCGTCAGCAGAATCAGGGCGAAGGCAGCCAGCACATAACTCACCGTGAACCAGCTCTCGATCCTGGCGGCCAGCAGCAAGGCGGCCATCGACACCGCGGCACAGGCCAGCAGGCGGCGCGTGCGGCGCTCCTCCAGTGGAACCATCTCGTACCGTCCCTTCTGCAGCGCGCGAACGGGGTCGGCGCGCGCGGCGGCGCTGGCGGGAAACACCGCGGCGAGCAGGCTCCACGCCACTCCGGCGGCCATCGCGCCGGCCATCACCAGGGGTTCGACGCCGCCGCGCACCGGCTGGCCGATGACTCCATACAGTCCTTCGAGTGTTCCCGCCACATACCGCGCAGCCAGCCGGGCAAGTCCCGCGCCGAGGAGCGCGCCCACCAGGGAGCCGGCCAGCCCGATGCAACCACTCTCGAGTAGAAAGAGCGTCCGGATTTGCGATCGCGTGGCGCCCAGCGCGCGCAGGATGCCGATCTCGCCGCGGCGCTGCGCGACGGCGACCACCAGGGTGTTCTGAATCAGGAACAGTCCGACGATCAGGGCGAAGACACTGGCGAAGCCGGACGAACGGCGGTAGTCCACCAGCACCTGCTCGAAATAGCGGCGCCGCTCGGAGGGCGCATCGACGTGGAAGCCAGGGCCGAGGGCCGCGGCGACGGCGCGCCGGCAATTGTCCACCGCAACTCCGCGCCGAGCGGTGATGTCGATGCGATCGAATTTGTGCTCCTTTCCGAAAACCCGCTGCGCCGCGTAGATGTCCATCACCGCCAGGCTGCCGCCAAAGGCCTGGGCCAATCCAGCCGGACGGAGCAAGCCGCGCACGGTAAAGAGCCGGGCGCCTTCCACCGTCTCCAGAACCAGCCGGCTGCCCATGGTAAGACCGTTGCGAGAGGCGAAATCGCCGCCGATCATGATGGAATCCGGCTGCGCCAGGAAGACCAGCGGATCATCCAGTTGCGATCCTCCCAGGTCGTAATCGCGAATGCCCTGGTCCGCTGTCATGTCCACACCCAGGACGAGCAGGTTGCCCTGCCCGCTCCGGCCCGTGCCCACCACGGCTTCCACCACCGGTGAGGCGGAGCCAACCTCCCGAACGGAGCGCACACGGTCGAGCAGTTCTTCCGGAACGCCGGTGTCGCCCGCGGAGACCTGCAGATCGGCCGCGCCCGCGATCTGCGTGATGGTTTGCCGCAAGCCCTCCAGCACGCTCTCGTTGGCCTCGTACATTGCCACCAGCACGGCCACGCCCAGCGCGATGCCCGCCAGCGTCAGCAGGGAACGCAAGCGGTGCTTCGCGAAGTAGGGGAGGCTCAACAATCGGACAAGGCGCA
The DNA here is from genome assembly GCA_963768385.1 of Bryobacterales bacterium. GTDB lineage: Bacteria > Acidobacteriota > Terriglobia > Bryobacterales > Bryobacteraceae > Fen-178. The sequence continues at coordinate 256,113 of CAVYHQ010000003.1, read as the reverse complement.
TACTGGAACTCTTCAGCGTACACCGTGCCGCCGGCAGCCGCGCTGCGTTAAGGTGGAATGGATTGACCACGGCCGCAAAGACGATGGCGGCGCTTCTGGTGGCCGCGGTGGCCCGCTGCCAGGACGCCCGGCAGCTTCTGCTGGAAGCGCAACGCCGCGCGCATGTCGCGTCGGTCCGCTACGAGGGCGTGGCGCTGACCTCCAACGACGCGGGCGCCACCAGCGAAAAGCACTGGCGCTTCGAGCGCATCGGTCCTTACGGCGAGAGCAAGATCCTGATCCGGTTCCTGTCGCCGGCGGAGGTGGAAGGCGTCGCCGTCCTGATTCTCAACCACCGGGAAGGCCCCGCCGGCGCGTGGATGTGGACGCCGGCCAGCGGCCGCGTGCGCAGCATCGCCACCGAGAGTCGCCTGACCCGCTTTTTCGGCACGGACTTCAGCTTCGAAGATCTCGAGGAGCACGACGTTGACCAGTACGACTGCAAGCTCCTCGGTGAGGCTTCACTGGATGGCGCGGCGTGCTGGAGAATCGAATGCCGGCCCAACCGCGGCAATGCGTCGCAATACGCCTACTCGCACCTGTGGTTGCGGAAGGACGACTACGTCATTGCGCAACTGGAAGACTTCCAGGGACCCGCTCTCCTGCGCCGTATCGTCAGCCGCGATGTGCGCAAGGTACAGGGTATCTGGACGCCGCACGTGATTGAGATTTCGCAGCCCGCACGGCGCACCCATACGGTGCTGCGGCTGGAAAAACTGGAATACAACGTGGCGCTGGATGAGGCGGCGTTCACAGTGGAAGGGCTGCGGCCCCACTAACGCCCCCGGCCCCTGCCCCTAGGCAGTGCCTCGTCGGCGGAATCCATGGGGAAACCGAGATACGCGGCGATGGTGCGGGCAACCTGCGTGATGCTCACCGGGTCGTCCACATGGCCGCCAGCGCCACCGGGCATGGCAACCAACAACGGCACGTTCAAATCACCGCTGTAGACGCTGCCATGGTCGGAACCGACGCCCGTGTTGCCGAAGTAGTGGCCGGGCTGGAGGGTCAGAATCAGGTCGCCGTCGCGCGGCGAATCTTCCGGGCCGCGCACCCGCACCGCGGCCACCGCGGACGAAAGCCTGGCATCCCGAACCAGCGCTGCCGCCAGCTTCGGAAGGTCCACCAGACCGGGCTGATCGAGGTAGATGTACGCCATGCCGCCGTTTGCCGCGACGGTCGCGCCAGCCGGAAGCGCGGCCTGCAAGTCGGCCTTGAGGGTCGGGTCTTCGGGATGGAGCACGCGGTCGGTGCGGCCATGATCTGAAACCAGAACGAACAGTGTATGCTTGCGCCACGACGGGTCGAGCGATTCGATGGCATCCAGAATGTTGCCGAGCAGCGGGTTGACGGTGCCGGAAAGATACGCCATCTGGCCCGCGATTCCCTCCTTGTGTGCGATGCCATCGGTTCCCGCAAAATAGATCGTCAGCAGCGATGGCAGGCCGCGCGACTTCAGCTCGGTGACGGCTCGCCCCGCCATCTGGCTGTCGAAAGCGCGCCAGTTGACCGGGTTGCCCGCCAGAGAACCCAGCAGTTCGGCCGCGGTGGGCGGCACCGCCCGTGCAGCGCCTTTCCAGTACTGGCTGAAGTAGACCGCGCTGGTCAAACCGGCTTGGGCGGCGGCTTCGTAAATGGTGGGCGCCAGCAGGTGGCCGTTGGCGAGACCGCCGGAACATCGGGCGCCACCCAGCCCGATGAGGCCGTACACGCAGACCAGGCCGCCCGGGGTCATATAGTCGATGAGGCGGCCTGCGCTCCGGTCGAACCACTGATTGCCGGGGACTCCGTGCCGCACGGGCGGCGTGCCGGTGAAGATGGACGCCTGCGCCGCCATAGTAACGGAGGGCAGGACGGTCGAGGCCTTATCGAACCACAGCGCCCGGGCGAAAATGCGCTGGAAGTTGGGCAGGCGCCCATCCCGGTAAACCTGCTCCAAGGTGTCGCGGCGAATGCCGTCCACGTCGATGATGACGGCGTGCCGCGCGGGCCGAGCGGAGAGCGCGGCCGAAACCAGCAGGATGGCGGACCACCGGCCCACCATCATCACTGTACTTGCACGGTCTGGACGGTCATGGTGGTGTCGAAGGCGACACCGACGTCCAGGCCCGTAGGGAGCGGCTTGAGCTGCATATTGACGGGTTGCAAGGGCATGAGGCCGAGCAAGCCGAACGGGCCGTTGGTGTCGGTGGCGGGCCCGACCGGAATCATGTCGGTGAGTGCATTCGCCGGCACGGTGAACGTCCCGGGCGCGGCCTGAGCCAGACAGGTGAACCCGCCCGATGCGTGGCTGGTCGTATCCGTAGTGCCCCCGAGAATCAGGACCAACTGGTTGGAGTTTCCGCCGGTCCAGGTGAGCGTCAGCGGGGACGAGCGGTTGATGGTGCTGGGCGGGTTGGTCCAGTGGATGACCGGCGCCAGGGCGATGGTGGTGGAGAATGGCCCCACATCCTTGCCGCCCGGTCCGGAAATGGTGAAGGGGCCGCCATCCAGGAACGGCGGCGCCATCGACGCACCCGAGACGTTCAGGATGCCGCCGAGCCCGGCCGAATAAGGGGCGTTGGGTCCCTCGTCGTCCGTATCTCGAGACAGCGTGCCGGTGGCGCCACCGGCTCCTCCGGTCACGGTCAACTGGGGTCCCGCATCGAGGCCTTTCGCGATCGTCGGGTCAAGGCTGGATCCGCCGCTGTCCATTACCGTGGTAAGGTCGAGCATCTTGTTCGTGGCAACGCAGGTGCCCGGTGGCGGCAGGTTGGTGATGGGACTGTAGGCGCCGTCGCCACCGGAACCACTCAGGGCAAAGGCGCCGATGCCCATGTCGATCATCGCGCTGGGGACCCCGGTCTGGCCCAACTGGTCGGTGAAGTTCACACGGATCAGCCCCAGGGTACCCGACTTGCCACCCGTGGAACTCAAGCCGGCAAACGGATTGAACGTGTCCTGACAGTGGCTTCCGTCGGAGCTGATGGCCATGCGGACGGTGTTGCTCCAGGTTCCACCCGCCTTGACCTGCACCGGAACGTAGCACCCCAGCGGCGCGTTGGCGGGCACCGTGAAGTAGATGCTGTCCACGGCCGGGAAGCCGGGCGCGCGCCCGCTGTACTGCAGGTTGGCCGGTATGCCGCCTACCAACACTTGCACCGGTGTTGTGGGAGCCCCGGCGGGCGGCGGCTGATTGTCCGGTGTGCTAATGGGCCCCAACCCGGTGCCCCATATGATTTCGATTTGGCCGGGCTTGGCGGGCTTGGAGGCCGTGTTGACGGGCTCATCGGTCGCCGAGTTGTAATTCTGGATTTCCCCGGGTCCGCTGCCAACCCCCATAATGCCGAACGCGTTGTTCACCACGGTGGCGGCTGCGGCAGCGCCGATGACGCCGTTGTAGGTGACGGCAATCTGTACGTTGCCCAGCGGCGCATCCGATGGCATGATGGCGTTGATTTGCGTGGCGCAGACATAGTGAGGATAGGCTTGCTTGGTAATCGAACCCTGCGTCACAGTCACGGTAACGCCACCCAGGTTGGGAAGGAAGGGGAACTGGGTAACCCCCTGGCCCACCGTTGGTCCAAGGTTGGTCCCAAAGATCGTGAAGAAGGAGCCTTGTGCGATGCTGCCGCCGCGGTAATCGAGCGCGTTCACAATGCCCCCGATGGTCGGCGCGGTGGCCGAGGCGCCTCCGGCCTGTGTCACGGTGAACGTCAGGCTGGCAATCGCGATAGTGCCGGTCCGCGAGGCCATCGAGGTATTCGCATCGCCCGTGAAGCTCACCGATCCATTCCCCGAGCCGGAAGTGGTCGACCCCAGATGGAGCCATGAGGATGCAGTCGAACTGACAGATGCGGTCCACGAGCAGGCGCTGCCCGCCGTCACCGCGAAACTGCTGGAGCCACCCTGGGCCGCCATGCTGTAGCTGGTGGGGGCAATCGAGTAGCTGCACGCCGCTGCCGCCTGGTTGACGGTGTACGTCTGGCCCGCGATCGTCAGGGTGCCGGAGCGGGCCGCGCCGGTGTTGGCCGCCACGCTGTAAGTCACGGTGCCGTTGCCCGTGAAGCTGGTGGCCGAGGTGATGCTGATCCAGGAGACATTGCTCCCGGCCGTCCAGGTGCAACTCGTACCCGATGCAGTCACCGTTACGCTCCCAGTGGTCTGCGCAGCACCGGGCGAAGCGCTGCTGGCGGAAAGCGAATAGGTGCAGGTCCCGGCGCTCGGCGGCACCAGGAACTGCGCCGGTGTCAAGGCGCTGTTGGAGATCCGCAGTTCGTCCAACAGGCCGACGAATTGGTTCAAGCCGCGCCCGTTCAGCGTCCAGCCCGTGTTGGTGGGCAGGTTGGGACTGGCATCCGTCACCGCCTGCCCCTGCTGCACGCCGTTCGCGTAGGCGGTCCAGGTGTTGCCCGACTTCACCACCGCCACATGCGTCCACCCGGAACCGGCGATCGCGATGGACGGCGCCACGGAGTGCAGCGTGCCGTTCGGCTCGCGGTAATCCAGGAAGATGGTGCGGCTTTGGCCGCTGGTGACCACGCCCATGTTGAAGCGGTTGGCATCGTTGGAATCCGTCCGGGTCCACAGGAAATCCATTTCGCTCCCCGTGCCCGTCGGCTTGATGTAAAACTCCAGCGTGGCGTTGGTGAGACTGTTCAGCGGGAAGGCCCCCGGGAACTGCACGGAGCCGCTGGTCGCCAGATTCAGCGATAGCGTATCGGCGGCGCCTCCCACCGTGCTCAGGGGGACATCGCTGCTATACGTGACCGTCCCGGAGGGCGTGCCGTTCTGGCCCGACCCCATGGAGTCTACGATGCTCCCGCTTCCCGCGGCCGTGGCGTTCGCCGTTCCATTCTCGAACCGGTAGTACACGGTCGAAGCTGTGCCCGTCGTTCCGTAGATGTACACGAACCCCTGGTTCGAAGAGCCCGAGTTCATGCACATATGGGCCGGGTTGATGCTCACGGTGTACGCTCCCCCCGGCCAGGTCGCATTCACCGCGGCCTCCGCGTCGCACCACGAGGTCTGATACGGATCGCAGGACGCCCGCGTCAGGTTGCCTGAGAACAATGTGGTCGATCCCTGCTTCACCGTGGCCGCCACGCCGGTTTCCCCCGTGCTCCAGTAATACCAGACCCCCCAACGGGTCACGTTGGCGGCGTTGGTCAGCGTGAATTGCGAACTCCCCGTCTGGCTGCATGCGGCTGAGTTGAAGTTCGTGAAGATCTGCGTCTCGGCCGACGCCGCCGCCTGCGTTACGGTGAAGGTCTGCCCGCCCACCGTGATGGTGCCGGTGCGCGAGCTCGTGGAGTTGTTGGCGGCCACCGTGTAGTTCACCGTTCCGCCGCCGCTGCCGGAACTGGACGTAGTGAGCCAGGTTGCGTTGCTGGTTGCCGACCAGGCGCAACCCGTACCCGCCGTCACGCTGAAGGACCCGCTGCCACCCGTGGCTGCCGCCGATGCCGAGTTCGACGACAGCGAATACGAACAAGTGGTGGAGCCCGTAATCGTAAACGGTTCCTTGTAGATCTGCGAGCCTTTGTTGTAGATGTAGGCGTTCCAGGCGCCGGGCAAGGTTGCTGGAGTATTGCCGGCAATAGACATGCCGACGGCGTAGCACCAGTTGCCTGGGACCTGTTCGTATCCCCAGTCAGAGTCCATGGCGGTAAAATGCTGTCCCGCCGGCGTGTAAAAGGCCACGGAGTAGTCGTCCCCGACGGCCACGTTCGAGACCAAAAACCACAGCCACGCTGTAGTATCGGTGGTCAAGAAGCTCGTGGTTGCGGGCGGCTGCGTACAGGCATTGTCCGGCGTTTGCTTGCTCATTACGACCGTCTGCAATGTTCCCGTAGCCCGCAACCCCTGCGGAACCAGAAGAAGGAAGGAAAACAACGCGATAACGATTCGGGACACTCTTCACCCCCAATCCAGAATGCTACCGCAAAAAACCCGCACAGTTCCAGTATCTTTGGGTCTGTTTATCCTGTTAACTGGCAGGCAGCAGGCAGGCCGCATTGCGGCCCGTGCCGCCCTGCGCCAGAATGGGAGGGATGCCGTCCGGGGCGTTGGCGGTTCGGGATCTCACGGTCGATTTGATCACCGTGCGAAACATCACGGTCCCGGTGGTTTCCGAAGTATCGTTCCAGGTGGACGCGGGTTCCATCGTGGGACTTTTCGGCGAGTCCGGCTGCGGAAAGACCACCCTGGCGCTGGCTGTGCTGAACCTGCTCCCCGCCTCTCGCTACCGCGTTCGCGGCTCCGTCCAACTGCGGAATTTGGAGGTGCTTTCCGCGACGGAACGCCAGCTCGAGCGCATCCGCGGCGCGGAGATCTCACTGGTCTTTCAAGATCCGCTGCTGGCTTTGAACCCGGTGCTGCGCGTGCGGGACCAGGTGGCCGAAGTGATGCGCGCGCATGGACGCCGGGATGGCCTCGAGTCGTTATTCGATCTCGTGGGTCTGCCGGCCACGCCGCGCATGTACGACGCGTATCCGCACCAGTTGAGCGGAGGCGAACGGCAGAGGGTGGTCATCGCCCAGGCCCTGGCTTGCCGGCCGGCGCTGGTGATCGCCGACGAACCGTTCACGGCCCTCGACGCGACCAGGGTGGTGGAACTCTCTTCTCTCTTTCGCGAGCTGAGAGAAAAATTACAAATCTCGTTCCTCCTGATCAGCCACAATCCCGGAGTTTTGGCAAGAACCGCCGACCAGGTTCTGGTGATGCACGCGGGCCGCATCGTGGAACGAGGAACCCCACGGCAGGTGTTCGGGAAGGGGACCGTTCATGGCCGCTGATCCTTTCCTGAGCGTTCGCGGACTTGGCAAGAGCTTCGCCGGCCGCCCGGCGATCCAAAATGTGACGTTCAGCCTGGAGCGGGGCCACACGCTGGGACTGGTGGGGCCGTCCGGCTCCGGCAAGTCCACGCTGGCTCGGTGCCTGGCGTTCTTCGAAGCTCCCACTTGCGGCGAGATCTGGCTGGACGGCCGCAATCTGTGCGGTTTGAACCGCCGCGAACGGGCGGCCATGCGCGCCGACATCCAGCTCATCTTCCAGGAGCCGGCCTCCAGCCTCAATCCGCGATTCACCGCCGCCCAGATCGTAACCGAGCCTCTGCTCATTCGCAGACTCGGAACCAGCAAGACGCGGCGGCAACGGGCATCGGAGTTGATGGAGACCGTCGGGCTTCCCGGCCAAGCAGTCCAAACGCCGGCGCTCGAATTCAGCGGCGGTGAGCGACAGCGGCTGGCTATCGCACGGGCGCTGGCCCTCGATCCCAAACTGCTCATCCTGGATGAGTCCTTTGCCGGTCTGGACCTTTCCGTTCAGGCCCAGGTGGCCAACCTGCTGCTGGACCTACAGGTACGGCGCAGCCTGACCTACATCCTGATCTCCCACGACCTGGCTCTGGTCTGGCGCCTGGCCGGCGAAATCGCCGTCATGGACCACGGAAGCATTGTGGAACATGCCGGCGTCGCCGATTTGCTCGCCAGGCCGCAACACCCGCGCACCAAAGAGTTGTTGCACGCGGCTCGGGCTCTCAGCCTGGATGGAGCGCTCGCATGAGATACATTGGCCGCCGATTGCTGCACGGCTGGTTGCTGCTGGTGGGGGTCTCACTGCTGTCCTTTGTATTCGCGGAGCTGGCGCCGGGCGATTACTTTTCGGCGCTTCGCGCCGACCCCAGAATATCCGCCGAAACCGTCGCGGCTCTGCGCGCCCAGTCCGGTCTCGACCGGCCCTTGCCGGTGCGGTACGCCGCCTGGGTAGCTTCCGTGTTGCGAGGCGATTTCGGCTACTCTCTGGCTTATAACAGCCCGGTTGGGCCTTTGCTGTGGGGGAGGGTCCGCGCCACTCTTCTGTTGACCGGAACCTCTACCTTCCTGGCCTGGCTGATCGCCGTCCCGCTGGGCATTTGGAACGCCACCGCGCGTGGGACGTGGGGCGACAGCGTTTCGAAAGTGGTCCTGTCTTTTTTGCTGGCCATCCCCGACCTGCTTTTGGCCATCGTTTTTCTGATGCTGGCGGTCGAAAGCGGCTACTTTCCGGCGGGAGGCATGGTGTCGCCCGGCTGGGCTTCGTTGAGCGCGCCGGAACGGGTGAGAGATGTGGCTTGGCACCTGGCGCTTCCCGTCGCCGTGCTGGCGCTGGGCATGCTGCCGACGCTGGTCCGGCACGTCCGAGCGAGCATGGCGGAGGCGATCGATTCGCCGTTCGCCCTAAGCGCCCGGGCACAGGGCATTCCGCGGCAGCGCCTGCTGTTCCGGCACCTGTTACCGGCCGCGGCGAACCCGCTCATCTCGCTGTTCGGCTTTTCGCTCGGCACTTTACTGAGCGCCTCACTGCTGATTGAGGTGGTCATGGGCTGGCCCGGATTGGGGCCGCTCTTCCTGGAGGCCATCATGGCCCGGGACTTTGCGCTGGTGCTGGCGGTGGTGATGCTGTCGGCCTCGTTCCTGGTGGTCGGGAACCTGCTGGCCGACATCCTGCTGTATCGCATGGATCCGCGGATTCGGATGAAATGACCAGGCGAACCAAAATCGGGGCGGCTCTGGTCTTTCTCGGAATTCTCCACGGCCTCGCGATCTTCGCCGGTTTCCTGGCGCCGTATCCGTACGCCGAGCAGCACCGCGAGTTTCCCTACGCTCCGCCCACGCGCATTCACTTGTCTGGCCTTCGTCCGTTCGTCCAAGACGGCGCGCGACGCTATCCGATTCAATTCTTCGTTCACGGGCGCCTGTTTGACGTGCGGGAGCCGGGCGTCATTTTCCTTCTTGGCTCCGATGCTTACGGCAGAGACCTGTTCTCACGCCTGCTATACGGCGGGCGGGTGTCGTTGCTCACGGGGTTGCTGGCGGCATTGCTGTCTCTCGGCCTGGGCCTGGCGCTGGGGACGGCCGCGGGGTTCCACGGCGGATGGCTGGATCAACTCCTCATGCGCGGCGGCGAGCTCGTCATGGCCCTGCCGTGGCTCTATTTGCTGCTCGCCGTGCGGGCGTTTCTGCCGCTCCACATCACCACGGTTCAGGCGTTTTTCCTGCTCATCGTCATCATCGGAGGAGTGGGATGGGTGCGGCCCGCGCGTCTGATCCGGGGCGTGGTGCTTAGCGCCAGGGAGCGCGGCTTCGTCCTGGCCGCGCGCGGTTTCGGCGCTTCCGATGCCTATCTGATCCGCCGCCACATCCTGCCGCTGACCCTGGGCGTCGTTCTCACGCAAGCCACTGTCTTGATCCCACAGTACATTCTGGCGGAGGTCGCACTCTCCTTCCTGGGTTTGGGAGTGAGCGAGCCGGTGCCGAGCTGGGGCAACATGCTGGCCGAAGCCCAGCAGTATCACGCCCTGGTGGCACGTGGGTGGATGCTGGCTCCCGGATTGGCGATCATCCCGGTTTTGCTGGGCTATCTGCTGCTAGCCGATACCTTACTCGAGAGCCGCAACCAGTGATGCGATGTCATCGCCCCGGCGCGCCCAGCACGACGAGTGGCAAAGCCGATGCCCGCTCCGACCACGGCGATCATGCGGCGCTTCGACATCGGAGAGCGCGGCGGATCAAGCGGCCGGCGGCTCAAGCAGGACGCGGATGACTTCGGTCTGCATATCACGCGTGCGCTCGGTGGTGTGCTCCTCGATCTGGGTTTGCATGAGCCGCATGCGCTGCTCAATCTCCGTCTGCATGAGCCCCATGCGCTCGGTCATGCGCTCCTCGATTTCCGTCTGCATGAGATCCATGCGCTCGGTGAGACGCCCTTCGAGACCGGCTATTTCCTGCCGGAGTTCCGCGCGTGTGACCGGCCCGTCTGGCTGATCCATGCCCTAATTGTAGCGCGGTCCACGCGGAGGGAAAATAGAACGGATTTGACGTACACTGGTTATTTCCCCTATGAAACTCCAGAGCTATACCATCACCCAGGGCCGCGACCGCGCGCCCGCGCGTGCCATGCTGAAAGGCATCGGCTTCACCGACGAAGACCTCGCCAAGCCGATCATCGGCGTGGCCAACACCTGGATCGAGACCATGCCCTGCAATTACAACCTGCGCGAGCTGGCCGTCAAGGTGAAGGAGGGCATACGCGCGGCCGGCGGCACTCCCATGGAGTTCAATACCATCGCCATCAGCGATGGCGTGACCATGGGCACCGAGGGCATGAAGACCTCGCTCGTCAGCCGCGAGGTGATCGCCGATTCCATCGAGTTGCTGGTTCGCGGACACATGTTCGACGGCGTGGTGGCTCTCGTCGCCTGCGACAAGACCATCCCCGGCGCGGCCATGGCCCTGCTGCGCACCAACGTCCCCGGCCTGGTGCTCTACGGCGGATCCATCCTGCCCGGCAAGTACAAGGGGCGCGACATCAGCATCGGCGACGTTTTCGAGGCGGTGGGCGCCAACGCGGCCGGCCGCATCACCGACGCCGAGCTGCTCGATATCGAAGACCATGCCTGCCCCGGTGCGGGCGCCTGCGGAGGCCAGTTCACCGCCAACACCATGGCCACGGTGATGGAGCTGATCGGACTTTGCCCGATGGGCATGGCCGCGGTGCCGCAGGTGGATAAGCGCAAGGACGACGTGTGCTACCGCTGCGGCCAAATCATCATGGATGCCGTCCGCAACAATCTGCGCCCGCGCGACATCTGCACGCGCCAGGCGTTCGACAACGCCATCGCCAGCGTGGCTGCCACGGGAGGCTCGACCAACGCGGTGCTGCATCTGCTGGCTATGGCGCGCGAAGCCGAAGTGCCGCTTTCGATCGACGATTTCGACGCCGTCTGCGCGCGTACCCCGATCTTCGTCGACCTCAAGCCCGCCGGCCGTTTCATGGCCGCGGACGTGGATAAAGCCGGCGGCATCGGAGTGATCGCGCAGCGTTTGGTGGAAGGCAAGCTGGTGGATGGCTCGGCGGTCACGGTGACTGGCCGCACCTTGGCCCAGGAAGCCGCCGACGCCCACGAAACTCCGGGCCAGGATGTGATTCTGCCCCTCAACAAGGCCCTCAAGCCGCGCGGCGGAATTGCCATCCTGCGCGGAAACCTCGCCCCTGAAGGCTGTGTCATCAAGCTGGCCGGCCATGAGAAGAAAATCCACCACGGCCCCGCGCGCGTCTTCGAGCGCGAAGAGGACTCCATGGAAGCCGTCACGCACGGCAAGATCAAGCCCAACGACGTGCTGATCATCCGCTACGAAGGCCCGCGCGGCGGGCCGGGCATGCGCGAGATGCTGGGCGTGACTGGGGCGATTGTTGGAGCCGGCCTTTCCGACAGCGTGGCGCTAGTGACCGACGGCCGTTTCAGCGGCGCCACCCACGGTTTCATGATCGCCCACGTGGCCCCCGAGGCCTTCAACGGCGGCCCCATCGCCGTCGTCCAGGAAGGCGACCCGATCACGGTGGATGCCGACAAGGGCGTCATCGATATCGACATTCCCGCCGCGGAGCTGGCCCGTCGCCTGGCTGCCTGGAAGCCCCGCGCCCCGCGCTACCGGACCGGCGTCTTCGCCAAGTACTGCGCGCTGGTTTCTTCGGCATCGGAAGGCGCCATCACGCGCCCCGGTGACTGACACACGCGTCCCAAGGCGCGATTTTGGCGCCGCGTGGACGCTGGTGTCTGTCACCGAATTTGGCGATCACACAATTAACATGCAATCGCCGTACGAATAGAACCGGTAGCGCATCTCGACCGCATGGCGGTAGGCCGCCAGGGTGAGTTCCGTCCCCGCAAACGCGCACACCAGCAGCAGCAAACTGGTTCGCGGCAGATGAAAATTGGTCAGCACCGCCCCCACCCCGCGGAATTGAAACCCGGGATAAATAAAGATATCCGTCTCCCCGCTCATCCGCCCCTCCGGCCACGCGCTCTCGATGGTCCGCACGCTGGTGGTCCCCACCGCCACCACGCGTCTGGCCGCTCGTATTTTAGCCACATTCTCTGCGGCGATGTGGTACCTCTCCGCGTGCAGCCGCCCGTCTTCCACGCGCTCCGCACGCAGCGGCTGGAAGGTGCCCAGCCCCACGTGCAGCGTGACGTACGCCACCTCCGCCCCGCGCGTGCGGCAAGTCTCCAAAATCTCCGGCGTGAAATGCAACCCCGCCGTAGGCGCCGCCACCGACCCCTTTTCGCGCGCGAACACCGTCTGATACCGTTCGCGATCCGCCGGCTCATCGGCTCGCTTGATGTACGGCGGCAGCGGCACGTGCCCGATCCTCTCGAATTCCTGGAACAAATCCCCTTCGCCGTGAAACCGCACCGTGCGTTCCCCGAATTCCCCGCGCGCAACGACTTCACCCACGAGCCCCTCCGCAAACCTGACCCGTTCCCCCACCGGCATCTTGCGCCCCGGCCGCACCAGCGCTTCCCAGTCCCGCCCATCGGGGCTCACGGCGCGCAGCAGAAACACCTCCACTTCCCGGCTCAAATACTCGCGCCGTTTGGGATTCTTCTTGCCGATGGGCAGCGCATGCACGCCCGTGCGCCGTCCGAACAACCTGGCCGGAAACACGCGGGAGTCGTTCAGGACCAGGCAATCCCCTGGCCCTAGAAACTCGGGGAAATCGCGAAATCGCCGGTCTTCCCAGCGCCGCTCCGCGCGATGGAGCACCAGCATCCGCGCCCCCGCGCGATCCGCCAGCGGCTCCTGGGCGATCAACTCGCCGGGCAATTCGTAATCGAAGGCCGCCAGATCCATCTCAGCCTTCACTGTAGCGGAAACAGCTCCCCCTGCTGCTCCCCGTCCCACAATTCCGGCGGATACTCGATAGGTCCCGCTTCCAGCCCGTACCGCTGGCGAATCTGCGCGACCCGCGCCCGCAGCATCTCCTTGTACTCACCACTCAAGAACGCGCTGCGCGCATAAAGCTCCCGGTAGCGCGCCACCAGCGCGGGAAACTCCCGCTTCAGAAACGGCAAAAACACCTCCCGCGCCGACGGCATCAAGAACAGCGGCGAGCCGTCGAACCACAGCGCTCCGGCGTCGCGCGCGGTCTTCGCCAAGCGGTCGAGCTGCCGCTCGCCATCCGTCAAACCAGGCATGACCGGGTTCGCAAACACGCCCACCGCAATTCCCGCGTCGCCGAGCCTGCGCAAGGCCGCAAGCCGCAGCGACGGCCGCGGCGCGCGCGGCTCCAGCAACCGCGCCGACCTTTCATCCAGCGTAGTGATGGTGAAGTTCACATGCAGCACGTTCCCGCGCGCAATCTCCCGCAGCAAGTCCAGGTCCCGCAGAATCAGGTCCGACTTCGTGGTGATCCCCAGCCGCCGCCCCCGTTCCCGTACGAACACTTCGAGAATCGAGCGCGTCCTGGCGAACCGCCGCTCCGCCGGCTGGTAAGGATCGGTGGCCGTTCCGATGACGATGTGTTCCTTCCGCTCCACGCGCCCCAATTCCCGCCGCAGCAAATGCGCGGCCGCCGATTTGGCATAGATCCTGTCCTCGAAATCGCCGGCGTCCATTTCCATGAACTCGTGGGTGTACCGCGCGAAGCAGTACTGGCACCCGAACTCGCACCCCCGATACGGGTTGATGGTCCACTGAAACGGCATGTGCGGCTTGGTGCGGTTGAGAATGGACCGCGCCGGCATGTCGAAGTACTGGACGCTGCGCTTGGTTTCCAGCAGTTCGCTCTGGGATGCCAGGCGCGCGATGCCCACCAGTGCCATGCCTTTATTTTCGCCTTTTCTTCGCCTTTGTGCAAGGGCGATTTAGCACCTCAATACGGAGATCAGGACCCCCACCTCCGCAGACGGTCCCCGGCCGTGATACGCTTTCAATTTATGCAGATTTCGGATGTGTACCTCGGGCTAGGCGAAGAAGCCTTCGGACAACTGGTCCGCGGCATCTCCATCGGCCGGCTGAAAACCTACCAGATCTACGAAGGCTTTAAGGTGCGGGCGCACCTCCACAAGGTAAACACGGAGCTGTTGCGCAAGTCCGTGCCCCGCTTCTGGGCGCGGATCGCCGAGCGGGAGGAAGACTTCGCTAAGGACTTGGCTCAGGCAGTGCTGGTATCGCACATCGACATGATCACGGCGGTGCTCGACTTCGTGGGCGCGCCGCATGAGAACGGTTTCTTTGCCAAGAAAATGGACCCGAAACCGTATTTCACCGAGGGTTGGGAGGATCGGGTATTCGAGAAGTTTCGCGGCCAATACCCGGAACCACTCCTACTCTTCTACATGGACCATTTGAGGTGGGAAACGCTGGGCGCCAGCGAACCGTATCGCCCGGCGGCTCCCAACACGGCTTGAGTTCGGCTTGTTACGTGCAGATGAATGTATGAATGATGACTGTTCCCGGACGGAACTGGTTGCCACAGACCCACCACCGAACGCCGATTTGTCGTGGAACTCATTGCCGCGGAGTGAGATACGAGTAAGGCCCCGCCCATTGACAGGAGCGTCTGCATGACTTGGGGCTGTTGGATTTTCAAGCACCGGGAAACACGGATGGGGGACAAGCCCCAATTCAGGTGCTTTACGCCCGGAACGAATTGGCCGCCAAAACACGCGAGGTGCCAGACATGAACCATTGCGATTTCCATTATTCTCATTTATTGCCCAAGAAACCGGGCATTCTCCCGCTAGAGGAGACGATGACGAAACAGTGCCGCCGTTGTGGCGCGCCGTTCATCACGCGGTCCCGGATACGGAAGCGTTGCGATGCATGTCAGACCATCGTCTCCGCGGAGAAGCAGAAGAAGGCCAATGAGCGCCTGAAGGCACGCCGCGCCGCCCGGCGCATGTGCCTGCTGCGGGCCAGCTAGCTGGTCCAGCCCGTGGCCTCATGCCATGGGCCGGAGCCCAGCTTCAGCAAGGTCACGACGGCCTGCGATTCCGCCGACCGGCCTTCACCCACTGGTCCTACCTGTTCCGCGGTCTTGAACTTGACCGAGACACGATCGGGTTCAAGCCCGAGCGTCTCCGCCAGTTTCTCCCGAATGGCCTGCCGGTATTCCTGCAGCTTGGGCCGTTCCAGGACAACGGTGGAATCCACGTTCACAATGCGATATCCGAGCGCTTCCGCCAGATGCTTGGCATGGCGCAGAAACACCAGGCTGTCGCAGCCCTTCCAGCGCGGGTCGGAATCGGGGAAATGCAGGCCGATGTCGCCGAGGGCGGCCGCCCCCAGAACGGCATCGGTAATGGCGTGGGCGAGGACGTCCGAGTCCGAATGCCCCTCGAGTCCAAACTCGCTAGGTACCGCGACGCCGCCCAAGATGAGCGGCCGGCCAGCGGCCAAGCGGTGCGCGTCCCATCCGAGCCCGGTGCGGATCTCACTCAAGGTTGGAGTTCCTTGGCGATCTCCTCGTGCAAGAAGAGGCGCGCCAGGTCCATATCGCCGGGCTTGGTGATCTTGATGTTGCGATCGCTGCCCAAGACTACGCTCACCTCCACGTCCAGGCGCTCGACCATGCTGGCCTCGTCGGTGCCGAGGAAGCCGTCCTCACGCGCCAACTCGAATGCGCGCGCCAGCAGATCGTAGCGGAAGACCTGTGGCGTCTGCGCCATCACCAGTTTCTCTCGCGGCAGCGTCGCCCGGATGCGCACGTGGCCGGTGGCGCGGCTCACCTGCTTCACTGTGTCCACCACCGGCACGCCGACGATGGCGGCGCCGGTCTCGGCCGCTTCGTCGAACACTTTGCGAATGGTGTCCAGATCGATGAACGGCCGCACGGCGTCGTGGACTGCCACCAGGGGAGTTTCCGGACCCAGGGTGGCGAGCGCGTTCTCGACCGACTGTTGCCGGCTGTTGCCGCCTTCCACCGTGCGCACGCGCCGGCCGGGAAACTCCCGCGCCAGCATCCCGCCGACCCACTCCAGATCCTCCGCGCGCACCGCCACTACGATCTCGGCCACGCCGTCCGAGGCGGCAAATTTGCGCACCGTATGAATCAGGATGGGCGAGCCTTCGAGCAGCATGAACTGCTTGCGGCTAGTGCCGGTTTTCTCGGCGGAGCCCTTTCCCATACGGGTGCCCAGGCCCGCCGCGGGCAATATCACGGCGACTTTCATGTACATTACGATTCTATCGTGGTTCTCTCCGGGCCGAGATTGGTCATGGGCTGCGGGTCGCTCTTGCGCACCGGCCGGTCGTGCTTTTCCGCACCTGCCGCCGCCGCGTGCACGCGCTCATCGAACTTGCCGAAAATCATCTTTCCCGCGGTGGTCTGGAGCACACTGGTCACGGCGATGTCGATGGTCTTGGAGATCATCTTCTTGGCGTTGTCCACCACCACCATGGTGCCGTCGTCCAGGTACGCCACGCCCTGGTTATATTCCTTGCCTTCCTTGTCGATGAACACGCGCATGGTCTCGCCGGGCAGCACGATGGGCTTGAGCGAGTTGGCCAGTTCGTTGATGTTCAGCACTTCGACGCCGTGAAGGTGCGCCACCTTGTTCAGGTTGAAGTCGTTGGTGATGACCTTACAGTCGTAGATCTTGGCCAGCTCGATAAGCTTCATGTCCACGTCGCGGACGTGCGGAAAGTCCTCCTCCACGATCTGCACGCTGAGATGCGCCATTTTCTGGATGCGCTGGAGGATGTCCAGCCCGCGCCGGCCGCGATTGCGCTTCATGGAATCGGCCGAATCGGCCACCAGTTGCAGCTCGCGCAGAACAAACTGTGGAATCACCAGGACGCCATCCAGGAAGCCGGTCTCGGCGATGTCCGCGATACGGCCGTCGATGATGACGCTGGTATCCAGAATCTTGAACGCCTTCTTCGAGGACTTCTCGCCGCCGAAGATTCCGCCGAGGGCGGCAAGGTTGAGCATATCTCCCTTCTTGGCTCCCAAGATCAGGCCAACGTAGGTCATCAACAAGAGAAGACATACTTGCAGAAAGGGCGGCGCATCCGCATGGCTAAGAACCAGCGACATCAGAAAGGCGCCGAAGATTCCCAGCACGGACCCGGCGGCGGCGCCGATCAGCCGCTTCAGGCTAACCCGCTCCAGCCGCATTTCAAAGAAGATGATGCCGCCGCCCAAAATCAGGCCGCCCACCGCTGAAATCTCCGGCGACAAAGCAGACGGGTGCAAGAAATAGGCGGCAGTGGCGAGAACCAGGATGAAAATGACGCGAACAATGATTAAGTCGAGCAAGAGGGCACCCCCTTAGGGTGAGTTCAAGATCCAGATCGATCCCCATAAAACTGGCACTTGATCCTGCCAAAAAACGCGGGTAAGGCCGCGCCAAAAGTATAACACCTCCCGCAGGCGGGAGGACTGTATGGCGTCGCACACCCGCGCGGCCCGCACCCGATGCAGGGAAATAATACGGCGGCGGGAGGCTGGTACGCCTCCCGCCGCCGGGTCTGTGCTTCGCGTATTTCGGTTTGGCCGGGTGTCTAATGGCCGCCCGACGCCACGACGGCCATGGTCACGCCGGGTTGGCTGGTCGCCGTTCCCACTGAAACCACCACCGGAACTGCGGTGCCCGCCGTCACGCTGGTCGGAACCGCCGCGTTGATCTGGTACAAACCACCCACGGAGTCCGCCACGAATCCAGCATAGCTAACCGTGGCGGTCTTACCACCGATCGTAACCGTCGGCGCAGTCGCAAAGCACGGCGGGAACACCTTGGTGGCAAGCCACGCCGCATGGATCACCGCGCCGTCGATCGAGGTCCAAAGCGGGCTTGGCGGTACAGACTGGCCATTGACAGTTCCCATATAGGCCGCTGTGGAAATGCACGACTTCGGGAAAGTCTGGGACGTTTGGGTCGTATTGGCGCCCGTACTGGTGGGAGACCCCAGCCCGGTCAGGTAAATCATCACTATGTTTCCCGCTTTGGCCTGAACCGTGGAGGAGTTCGCCGTATAGTCCGAGTTCAGAATGGCGCCTTGGCCCGTGCCGTTGGCATTAACGGTGAAGATGCCGGGGTCGGCCGTCACCACGGTGGCTTGTAGCTGACTGCTCTCGACGGAGTTGTAGCTCACCGTGATTTTGACATGCGCATTACCCGCGACCGCGGCGGGAACCACCGCGTTGATCTGCTGCTCCGAAGCAAACAGCAGAGGCGCCGCGCTGATCAGAGTAGTGCCGTCCGCCTTGTAGAAGTTGACCACGACGGGGTGGCTGGCGGCAGTAGTGAGCGAAGCCGGGAAGTTAAAGAAGGTGGAATCCGGCGTGCCCGCCACGACCTCGCTGGCACCCGGCCCGAAGTTGTCGCCAAAAATGCTGATCAGATCGTATGGGGCGAGGTTAGGCGCCGCGCCCGGCGACTCCTGCTGGTAGGAGGCGCCGTTGGTCACCGCGTAAATGATCGGCGAGGTAGTCACCGTCAGCGTTGCGCTACTCGGAGTGTCCGACCCGTTGTGGGCCGCGATTGCCACCGGGCCGGGCGTCCCCAGGTCTGCCACCGGAATAGCCAGCATCATGGTGGAGCTGTTGACGACGGTCGGGGTGAGCGCATTGCCGGCTACCGTCACCGCCGTGGTCCCGGAAACAAAACCCGAGCCGGTGACTATGACGGTATAGGTGGTTCCGCTGGTCTGGGGCGGTATTGCCGCCGGCCACAGCGAGGTGATCGCCGCCACGGGCGCAGTGACGGTGATGGACACACTGGTGTCAATCGCTGACCCGCCTGCCGGCGTTACGGTCACCGTTCCCGTTAGCGTACCGCCGAGATTGGCACTGTAGGCAAGCAGTGGGTTGAAACTCACCACCACCGGCGTGCCCCAACTGTAGGCCACGCCACTACTGCGACTGACCTGTATCCAGTTTGCCGGGCTGGTGGGCGAGATAACCGCAGCCGTCACCGTGAAGGCAAGAGGCTCGTTGGTGGAAACCACGGTCAGCGTCTTGGTGGGGAAGGTCGAACCTTGAGTCCAATTGAAGGTCAGCCCGCTACCCCCGGACACCGTCAGCGTGGGCGTGGGGTCTGACACCACCAGCGTGACCGGAACCGACAGAGTCGTCAGGGCGGAAATACCGACGACGTTGAGCTTCACGCTTGCATAGAAGCTTCCGGCACCCAGTGTGCCGCCCACGGCATTCGGGGTGAACGTGACAGTCACGCCCGTCGAATCCGCCGTGTCGCTCATCTTATCCAAGCTGAGCCAGATCGGCACACTCGAAGCGTTGACAAAGAATGGTGTTGACGCCGTTGCCTTGACCAATACCGGAACCCCCGAACCCGCCGTGGCGGGCTTTTGATAAGTGAGCGAAACCGTTGCCGGTGTAGCCGTTAACGGCGAGACTTGTGCTTGCATCACGCTGGCACAGACCAGCAAAGCGGTCAGCACTACCAGGATCTTCATGAAGTGAGAGTGTGACATCAAATTGTATCCTTTCGTTAACTCGTGCATCCTGCACGTTTTGTGACCGATCGCTCGGCTAGAGGTTATATCGGCAATGGACGGCCGCGTTCTAGTCTTTTTGCCGCTAACCTCAGTGGGGTGCGAACGAAGCAGGTTGATGCGCACGCGCACAAACGCCATCCGCAGCAGCGCCGCCGGCACAGCCGGCCATAACCGCCGCCGAGGCAGACACCACGGGGCGGGCCTTCTGGCCGCTTACCTCTCATATCGGCGGCGCGGATTTCGCCACGGCGTGGCGAAACAATGCGAGTTCACCCAAGAAACACGGTGTCCCCGGCTGCCTTAGGCGGCAGCGGCGCTCAGGAACGGCCCGCGGCGATGGGGACCAACTTCTCGATCTTCTGCCACGCCATTTTGGCATCCGCCTGTTTCAGCGCTTGAAACTGGCCGAGCGCCCAGATGGAGTCCGACACGCGGACCATCTTGCTGAGGAAGGCCTGTTTGCCGACCGGCAGGGAACGCCAACTCTCACCACCGTCTTCGCTTACCAGGAAGCCGTCATCGACGGTGATCCAGCCGCGGTTGGAGCCATCGAAAAGCACGCAAGTGAGCCAGCTTCTCACGGGGCTGGTTTGCGCATCCCAAGTGGTTCCTCCGTCGCGGCTGCGCAGAATCTGTCCGGCGAACCCGACAGCCCAGCCGTTCTTGGCGTCGCGGAAATACACCGAGCTCAGCGACCACGACGCGGCGGAAGTCTTGATCTGCTCCCAATTCCGGCCACCATTGGCAGTGCGAAGGATGGTTCCGGCCCAGCCCACGGCCCAACCCCGCTCCGCGTCCAGGAAGAAAATGCTCTCCAGGGATTGCGATGTGCCGGTGGTCTGCCGGGTCCAGGTGCGCCCTCCATCGCCGGAATGAAGCAGCACTCCGGTGTAGCCCGAAATCCAGCCCGACTGGCCGACGAACTCAATGTCGGTCAAGCTCTCGGTGGTCCCGGTCTGCCGGACCTGCCAGGTCTTGCCGCCGTCCTCGGTGGCCAGCAGCAAGCCGCCATTGCCGGCCACAAAGCCGCGATTCACGTCCGTAAACGTGATCGCCCGCAGGCGCCCCTCGGCGCCGGTGTCGCGCGCAGCCCAGGTGGCGCCGCCATCGGTTGTGACCATCACTGTGCTTGGTTCGCAAAGAACGTAGGCCACGGAGGCAGTGGGCGCAGCCCCGTCGCGGAAACGGCAGGACGTCTCCTGCGCACCGGCCAGGGAAACACCCAGCAGCGAAATTACGGCTAACCGCTCGAGCATCTTCAAATCCTTTTAAGAAGGTCTTTTCCTCCGTTGATTCTAACGCGATTCGGCGCGCCCAGGGGGAACACCCACAGGGGATCTCACCGACGGCGCGGTAGTGAACTTCCGGCACGAACCGGCCGGTGCTGTCGGTCCCGTTGCCCGAGTCCATCACCGAGGGGCGCCTGACGAACACCATCGCGGGGCTGCTGAGCAGGATTAGACCCTCATGATCTCCATGGCCTGCGTGAGGCTCGCGATGGGATCGCGGCCCGGTGCGGGCGAGTATTCGTGCGCCACATAGCCGGTGTAGTCGAGGTCGGCAATGGCTTGGGCGATGAAGCGGTAATTCAACTCTTGCGTATCGTCGAGCTCGTGGCGCCCAGGATTCCCGCCCGTGTGGAAGTGTCCGATCCACTGGAAGTGGTCCCGAATGTTGCGGACGATGTCGCCATCCATGATCTGTGCGTGATAGATATCGTAAAGAATCTTCACCCGCGGTGAATTGACGCGCCGCATCACATCCACGCCCCAGGCAATGTGATCGAACATGTAGTCCTTGTGATTCACCTTGCTGTTCAGGTATTCCATGCAGATGGTGACAGCCTTATCCTCGGCGTGCGCCTTGACGCGGTTCAAGAACGCGACGCAGTGATCGGCACCCTCGGCATCGGACATGCCCTTTCGGTTACCCGAGAACGTGATGATATTGGGCACGCCATTGGCAGCGCACTCTTCGATGGCGGCATCGATCGACTTCTCAAGCGCGGCGTGATTCTCCGTGCGATTCAGCGCGTCGGGGATACTCCCGCCCGGGCCGTCTGGATACATGGTCGGTATCAGGCCGTATTTCTTAAGCGTGGGCCAATCCGCCGGTCCGATCAGGTCATACCCTACGCAACCCAGGCGGGCGGCCTCCCGACAGGTCTGCTCAAAGCTCATGCCGCGGCCGAAGACGCCGCGAGTGACACATTGTTTCAGCCGCCCCTTTCGGACCGGAGCGGACGTTTGTGCCAGTGCGGTGGACGCTGCAAGGGTGGGGAAGAAATCTCTGCGGCGCATCAATCCTCCTGGTACTCGATGATACGACGACACAATTACCGCGCGCGGGCCAGCCGGCGGTGGTCTTTCAGGATGCAGCGGTCCATCACCACTTCGAGGCCCGCCTCTTGGGCCCGGCGCGCAGCCTCTTCGTGGATTACGCCTTCCTGCATCCAGATCACCTTCGCGCCCTTGCGGATGGCGGCTTCCACAATCTCCGGCACGAACTCCGGGCGCCGGAAGATGTCCACGATGTCGATGGGCTCCGGAACCGATTCCACATCGGGGTAGCACTTCTCACCCAGGACCTCGGTCTCATGAGGGTTGACCGGGATGATGCGATACCCGGCCCGCTGCATGTATTCCGCCACGCCATAACTGGGACGGTAGCGCTTGGCGGAGAGACCCACTACGGCGATGGTCCGGCAAACCCGCAAGATTTCGGGAATCTGTTTCATACGGCTTCCTGTTGGATGGCGCGGGCGGCGGCACGTTTCAACTTTTGCGCCTCTTCTTCGGTCAAGTACCGGAACTGGCCGGGTTTCAGAGAACCCAGTTCGATGGGGCCGATGCGCACCCGCCTCAACTTTTCGACCAGCAGCCCAAAGTGTTTGAACATCAGCCGGATCTGATTATTGCGGCCCTCGAAGAGCCGCACCTCGTACCACGGATTCTCAGCCTGGTGGACCAGCCGCAATCCTGCCGGCAGGGTGCGGCGGCCGGAGAGCGGGATGCCTTCCCGAAACTGTTGTTCCTGTGGGCCGGTCAGTGAGCCGTTCACTTTCACCACGTAGGTTTTGGGCAAGTGCGTGGCGGCGGACATGATGGCGTGGGCCAGCTCGCCGTCGTTGGTCATGAGCAACAGGCCTTCGCTGTGATAGTCCAGGCGCCCCACCGGGTACACCCGCTCCTTCACCCCGCGCAGCAATTCCATGACGGTGGCACGGTGCTGCGGGTCGTTGACCGTGGTCACCGTGTTGTTGGGTTTGTGGAGGACGATGTAGAGCAGGCGCCGAGGCGCGTGAATCAGGCGGCCGTCCACCTTGATGTGGTCGCGCTCCAGGTCGGCCTTGGATCCCAGTTCGGTCACCGCCGCGCCGTTTACCGTGACGCGGCCGGCCAGCATGAGCTGTTCCGCCTGGCGGCGGGAGGCCACGCCTGCCTGCGAGAGGATCTTCTGGATGCGCTCTTCCGGCATCAGTTTTCCTCGTGGGGCAGGTCCCCAACCTGCCCAGTAGACGCTTCCGCGGGCAGGTCGGGGACCTGCCCCACCTGCTCCGCATCGCCGAATGCCATGCGCCGGATTTCTTCGAATTCTTTGAGCGATGGCAGCTCGCTCAGGTCGTTGAGACCGAACTGGATCAGAAACTCCCTGGTGGTCTGGTAGAGGATGGGCTTGCCGATGACGTTCTTGCGCCCGGCTGCCGCGATGAGCTTGCGGTCGAGCAGCGTCTTCAGAACGCTGGCGCCCTGTACGCCCCGGATGGCCATGACCTCGGGCGCGGTGACGGGCTGCTTGTAAGCGATCACGGCCAGGGTCTCGAGCGCCGGCAGCGACAGCTTGAGCGGCGGTTTGAGGGTCTTGACGAAGCTGCGGACGGCCTCGTGGTGCTCCGGCTTGGTGGTCATTTTGAAGCCGCCGGCCACTTCCCGGATGGTGACGCCGTGCTCCGGCTGGTCGAATTCCGCCACAAGCTGGCCGAGCAGAGCCTGAATGCGCTCGAGGGGCTGCTGGAGCGCGGAGGCCATCTGCGCCGCGGTCAGCGGCTCCTCCGCGACGTAAACAATGGCCTCCAGAACGGCCTTAAGTTGCGCGTCTTCCACGGGAACGGGTGGTGGCGCGCCTTCGGGAGCCAGCAATTCCTCCATGGAGAGCGCCGGCTGCGCCTCGGTCTCGCCGGGTTCCAGGCTGGCGCTTTGCGGGGGTGTTTCCAGTTCTTCCATGCCTTATCAGATGTAATCTTTCTCGATGGCCGCGATGGGTTCATCGGAAGCGAACACGGCGTCGAAGTGATCATGCCGCTTCAGGGCGATTTCGCCAAACAGGCTCTTCTGAGTCACCACCACGGCTTGCATCCGCACCATCTCCAGCACCGCCAGGAACAGCGCGATCATGGCGCGGCGGCTGGTCTGCTGCTCGAAGATCCGCAGGATGAAGACCGGCTGGCCTTCCCCCGCCTCCACGAAGCGATCCCTCAGATAGTGCATCATTTCCGAGACCGTCACGTCGGCCGTTTCCACTTCGAAGGCGGGGCGGTCACGGGCGCGTTCGAGCATCTCGCCAAAAGCTCTGACCAGGTCGAAGAGCGTGATGGCGAGGCCGGGGCCGTCGACCTCGGAAACGAAGGCTTTCATCTGCGGATTCGACCAGACGTTCTCCTCGAGCATGCGCTTCTGCTGGAGCATCTCAGCGGCATTCTTGAAACGTTCATGTTCCAGAAGCCGGTCCACCAGTTCCTGCCGGGGGTCTTCGGCGGTCTCGCCGTCCGGTCCGAGGGCCGGATCGCGCGGCAACAGCATCTTGGACTTGATGTGGATCAGGGTGGCCGCCATGTAAACGAATTCCGCGCCGAGATCGATATCCATCTCGCGCGCCTTTTCCATGTAGTCGAGGTACTGTGCCGTGATGGTGGCGATGGGGATGTCTTTGATGTCGATCTGCTGCTTGCGGATGAGGTCCAGCAGCAGGTCCAACGGCCCCTCATACTGCTCCAGATGGAAGTTCAGTGGCGATGACACCCTTTTTCAACGATAACATGGGCCACTGCCAGCTACCTCGCCGCCCGCGGTTTGTGGTACACCGGATTAAGGATCAAGTGGCAGGGTGGTAGGGTTCCGCGCGCTGTGCATTGCGATGTTGCTGTGGCGTCAGGCCGCCGTGCTGACCGGCCAGTCCCCAGCGTCACCGGTCATCGACGTTACGGTCCTCGATCAAACCAGCCAGGCGGTTCCCGGCGCTCGAGTCCAGCTCAAGATTGGCCAGCAGGTAGTGGCCTCAGCCGAGACGGATGAGAACGGGCACGCCAGGTTCACCCAACTCACTCCCGCGCGCTACGCGATTATTGCCGCGAGAGAGGGTTTCGAACCGGCGCAAAAAGTCGGCCTGGACCTGGCGCTGGACGCCTCCATCTCCGTCGAGCTGACCCTGGTTCCCCTGGCTCAACGGGAGAGTATCGACGTACGGGACACGGCCGCTGCGGTGGAAGTGGGCGCGTCAGCCCCCAGCCAGATGTCGGGGCAATCGGCCAAGGGACTTCCCAACCGTCCGGCTACGGTGGCGGACGCCCTGCCCATGATCCCGGGCGTGGTCCGCGAGCCGGGCGGAGGGCTGATGATTTCCGCGAGCGGCGAGCAACGGAGCGCTATGATCGTGAACTCAGCCGACGTCACGGACCCCGCCACGGGCCAGTTCGGGTTGACCATACCGATCGACAGCGTCGAGACCATGAACGTGTACCAGACGCCGTATCTCTCGGAGTACGGAAGGTTTACGGCGGGCCTGGTGTCGGTGGAAACGCGGCGCGGGGGCGACAAATGGAAATGGGAATTGAACGACCCTTTTCCGGACTTCCGCATTCGCAGTTACCACATGCGAGGTCTCAAGGACGCCACGCCGCGGCTCAATTTCGAAGGGCCGATCATCCCGCACCGGCTGTACCTGTCGGAAGGATTCGAATACGAGACCCGCAAGATCGAGGTCTATACTCTGCCTTTTCCGGAGAACCAGAAACTAGAGCAAGGCATCAACTCGTTCACTCAGTTCGACTGGATTGTCTCAGACAAACACCTGGTGACCGCCACGGTTCACGCGGCCCCGCAGCGCCTGGGCCACGTGAACATGGATTACTTCAACCCGCTACCCACCACGCCGGACGCGAGCACGCACAGCTACACGGGGACCGTGGCCGACCGGCTCACCATATTCGGAGGCCTGCTCGAGAGCACGTTCTCCGCCATGCGTTTCGATGTCGGGGTCTGGGGAGCAGGCGACCAGGATCTGACCATCACTCCCATGGGCAATCGCGGGAGTTACTTCGCGAACAAGACGCGGGACGCGTCGCGATACAGCGGGGCGGTGAGCTACTCCCTTGCTTCCCTGGCCGGATGGGGAGCGCACAACCTGAAGATCGGGTCCTATTTCGCGGGAAGCTCGGAGAACGGCCACCTGGACGAGAACCCGGTAGACATCCTGGGACCGATGGGACAGTGGATCGAACGGATTGACTTCCCCAGGAGCCATTCGTTTCAGATTTCGGATATCGAAGACGCTTTTTACGGACAGGACCACTGGGTGGTTTCGCCGCGGCTGGCCCTGGATCTCGGCGTGCGCACCGAATCGCAGCAGGTCTCGGGAGCGTGGCGCGTGGCGCCGCGGGTGGGGATTGCATGGAGCCCGTTGGCCGGCACCGGCACCCTGGTCCAGGCGGGATACGGATTGTTCTACGACCGCGTCCCCTTGAACGTCTACTGCTTCAACAAATACCCGGACCAGAACATCACCATGTACGGCGACGACGGAGAGGTCTCGGCCGGGCCATTTCTCTATCTGAATACCCTGGGGCAAGTGAAGGTCAAGCATCCATTCGTTTTTCAGAGCCCGCAGGACGGCAATTTCTCGCCTGAGAGCGCCATCTGGAGCCTGCAAGTGGAGCAACCGGTGACGCCATCCCTAAAGCTCCGGGTGGGGTATCTGCAAAACTACTCTCAAGGGCTGGTGATTCTGAATTCAGTGGCGCCGGACCCGAACACCAACACCGGTGCGTATCTGCTCTCAGGCGTGGGGCATTCGCGCTATCGCCAACTCGAGGTCACGGCGCGCATGCGGCTGAAGGGTGAGGGGCGCCAGTTGTTCTTTTCTTATGTGCGCAGCCGGGCCCGAGGCGACTTGAACGACTTCAGCAACTATTTGGGCACTTTCCCCATTCCCATCATCCGCGGCAACCAGTTCGGGAACCTGCCGGCCGATCTGCCCAATCGCCTTCTGGCTTGGGGGATGGTGCAACTTCCGTGGAAATTCCAGATCGCTCCGGTAGTGGAGTATCGCAATGGGTTCCCGTACTTCGTGACGGACGCGGCCCAAGACTACGTCGGGGTGCCGAACCAGCACCGATTCCCGAACTTCCTCTCGCTGGACTGCCGGATTTCGAAGGACTTCCCGGTCAATCCGAAATACTCGGTGCGATTGTCGGTGAGCAGCTTCAACCTGACCAACCACTTCAACCCGGAAGCCTTGCACACAAACGTCGCCGACCCGGCGTTCGGATTTTTCTTCGGCCACCGTGGACGCCGTTTCACGGCCGATTTCGACGTGCTGTTCTAGGAGGACGAACAGGGAGGGCGGCTATTGCGTCTTGCTGCGCTTCTTGGCGGGGGTGGTGGGGCGCAGGCCGCAGTTCAGGTAGCCCATGCCTTTCAGTTTGTCGCAAGCGCTCTTGGCGAGGTCGTTGGTGGGGAAGCGCTTGATCAATTCCCGAAACTCCTGGGCGCCATCCGTCCGGCGGCCCAATTTCGTCAGGGCCAAACCTTTGTTATAGAGGGCGTCGGGAGTCTTGTTGTTGTCCGGGTACTTCTCCACCACCATGTCAAACTCTTTCACGGCATCGTCGTAGTCGCCCTGAGAAGAATGAATGTACCCGATGTAGAACTGCGCGTTGGGCGCCAAGTCGGTATTGCCGTACCACTTCAGATAATCCGAAAACTCCTGGAGCGCCAAATCCAACTTGCCGCCGGACATGTCGCGCCGGGCGTTGGAGTAGAGATCGGTCGCGGATATGGTAGGCGTTTCCGGCGCGGCGGTTCCGCCTCCCACAGCGGTTTGAGCCGGCGGGGGCGGTGGGGGCACCGACAGAACCTTCACGGCGTTGCCCAGATCGGTCAACTGCGCCTGCAACTTCGACATGAGGCCGGTCAAGTCTGAAACCGCCTGTTCGACCGTGCGCAGGTCGTTCGACACCTGATCCATCCGGGAAGCCAGACCGACCACTGGTGTCACGACCTTGCTTTCCGTGTCCCGTATATTCTGCTGAAAACCGCTCTGAATCACGGCCACGGCCGTGTTCGCCTTGCTGGCATTGTCGACGGCCTGCTGGACGAGCACCTGCAACGCCGCAAATTTTTCATCCTGCGAGCGCTGCAAGTCCCTGACCTGCTGCTGCAACTGGGCCACATCGCGCTGCAACTCCTGTATTTCCTTGCTGGCCGCAAACACCAGCGTGGGCGACGCAACCAGGACCCATACGCAAAGACGCGGGAACATATGCAACTCTCCTTCCCAGCGGCGGGGAAACCATCGGCCCGTCCCCCCGCCGCCGTGTGTCTTGCCTCTGTTACTGCCCTACTGCCCGGGCGAGAAGTGCACGTGCCGGTTCTGTTGCCAGCACGTCTCGTTGGACTCGGTGCAAACCGGCCGCTCCTTGCCGTAGCTGACGGTCTTCAGCCGGTCGGCCGACACCCCCAACTGCTGCAGAAACTCCTTGGCGGAACTGGCGCGCCGGTCGCCCAGCCCGAGGTTGTACTCCGCGGAGCCGCGCTCGTCGCAATTGCCCTCGAGCATGATGGTGGCGCTTGGGAAGTCTGCCAGGATGCTCTTCAGCGCGTCCGCGTCCTTGGTCAGGGCATCGCGAGCATCGGGACGGATGTCGCTCTTGTCGTAATCGAAGTACGCGTCCTGAACGTCCGACCCCAAGCGCTGCTGGAGCGTGGGCTTGGGCGGCGGCGGCGGTGGCGGCGGCGGCGGCGGCGGAACGGTCACGGTGACAGTGGCCGCGGCTGTGACGGTGCCGCCCGGTCCGGTTGCGGTCAGGGTGTAGGTGGTCGAATCGTTGGGTTGCACCCGCTGGTTCCCGGTGCTCCGCACGGTGCCGATACCCTGGTTGATGGAAATGTTCGTCGTATCGCCCGTGACTTCCCACCGCAGCGTGGAAGACTGGCCGCGCTGAATGGAAGCTGGCTCGGCCGCGAATCGCGCAATCACTGGCGCCTGCGGCGGCGGCGGTGGTGGCGGCGGCGGCTCCGGTTTAGCCACTGGCGTCGGTGGCGGTGGTGGCACCTTCTTCTTGCAAGCTGTTCCGAACATCGCCAGGCTAAACGCAATGCAGATGATCGTAGTCTTTCGTTTGCTGAACATGAACATCGCCTCCTGAATCCTCAGTTACTTGCCCCATACCGGGGTCTCGTTGCTGCCCTGCGTGGTAAGTGGTTGCACCTGCGTTCCATCAGCCAGCATAGTCCAGATCTGGTGCGATCCGGCGCGGGTCGACATGAATACGAGATGCCGGCCGTCCGGCGCCCAGCTTGGGTTCTCGTTACGTCCCTCCCCATGCGTCAACTGCGTGTACTTGCGCGATGCAACGTCCATGATGAATATGTTGAAGGCCCCCTGGGCGAACCCCCGCGTCCACGCGTACGCGATCATCTGCCCATCGGGATGCCAGGACGGGTTGGACGCCTCTCCTTCGCCGGGAGTGAGGCGTTCAATATCGCTGCCATCCATATTCATCCTGTAAATCTGCTGCGGGCCGGATCGTCCGGATACGAACACGATCTCATTTCCGGTCTTGGGATTCACCTTAGGCTCGACGTCGATGAAGCTCGACGCCGTGATCGGCCGCAATCCGCTCCCGTCCAAATTCGCGACGTAGATCCGGCAACACCGATCCGCCGCCGACGAAGCGTAAACAATTTGCTTTCCGTCGGGCGTGAACGAAGGTGTCGCATTCACCGATGCGCGCTGGTTATAGAACCGCAAGTCCCGCACCGGATCCACCGAAAAGATAAATATAGCAGGATTGATGCGCGCGTAGCTAGTGAACGCTATTTTGGAGCCGTCCGGGGAGAGCGCCGGCTGAATCGAAGTGGAGAGGAAGCGCGTGATCTGCCGCTGGTTCTTCCCGTCCGCGTCCATCACCCAAATCTCTTTGTGCCCGGTGCGGTTCGAGACAAAATAGATGTGGGTGTCGAACAGCGTCTTGCCCCCGAACCGGGCGATGATGTCGGCGGCGAATTCGTGGGCCACTTTCCGCGCGCCGGCTTCGTCCAGCGTTCCCAGGTAGGTGTTGCCGACCACCTGCGCGCTGGCCGGAGCGCCGCGGCTCAAATCGAACAGCCACCCGCGCAGCACGAATACGCCATTCTGCACCGCGGTGTACCCGAAAGCCAGGTAGTTGGCCGAAGCCGGCGGCCCGGACCAGTCCGACATCCACAGTCCACCACCGGTTTGTGGTGGACTGATCTGCTGGCGGCCTCGCACGGGCGGTCTCTCGACCGGGGAGCCCCCTGGGCCCGGTGGCTGGCGGAAGTCGGAGGGTTGCTGCGGAATCGCCGGCGGGTACATGGTCTTGGGGACCATCTTGAAAAGCCCCGCGCCATCCACGTCCGCCCACAGCGTCTGGTTGAACGCGCCCATGAAATTCTGGGCGTCGCCGGCCCCGCGGAAATCGGGGATGGCCATGGCGGGACGCTCACCCTGGCGCAGGTAAATGGTAACATCCTGGGCCATCACGCCCAGCCACGCTCCGATCGATGCCATCGCCAGCCAGAAGAGCCTTCTCATTTCAACGCCTCAATTCAAACCAGAACTCGATTTCCGCTTCGCTGCGTTGGAACTGGGGAGGAAGCGCCTGAAAGGGCGCCGCGTCCAGAATCGCCCGTTGGGCGGAATAGTCCAGCGCCGGATTTCCGCTACGCTGGGTGATTCTCACCGATCCCGACGGCACCGATCCATCGCGCCGGATGACGAATGTCACCACCACCGGCGGCGCTGTGCGAAGGCGCGGGTCTAGATCGCCGGTCCTCCAGTTCCGCGCCACCTGGTCGCGCAGCAGGTTGACGTACCACCCGAACTGGGCCCCGAACGGCGAGCGGGTGCCGATTCCCACGCCGCCCCCGCCCGTCATCCCGTACATGGGCGAGACCACGGCCTGTCCCGAGGTGCTGTAAACCTGGTTGGGAAGGTCCTGCTGCTGTTCGCGAAACTTGTTCGGCGCCGTCGTGGCCCGCGAGGGCTTCTTCTCGGCATTGCGGCTCTTGATGGCAATGGCGTTCGGTTCCGGCGCCTCCACCTTGGGCCGAGGCTTGGCTTTGGGCGGAGGTGTCGGCACCACCGATTCCGTGTCGTTCGCCACCGGATTGATCGGCCCAGTACGGCCCGGCAGGGGGACGCGCGGCACCACGTTGACCGCTACCGATCCCATCCCGCCGCCGTTGATGTCCCCCCACTGGACTGGCAGGCGGCGGCCGAGCCAGGTGGACATCAACAATGCGGCCGCCACCGAAATATGCAGAACCACCGAACCCGCCAGCGGTTTCCCCAGCGGTTCCGGTTGGTCCAGGATATCGGTGTGCGGCGTCATCACTTTCGTCCTTTTGCCGCGGTATCCTCAGGCTGCGTCACCATGTTCACCTGGAAGCCTGCCTGGCCGAGCATGGCCGTCACCTGCGCGATGGGGTCCCAGATGGTCTCTTTATCTGCGCGCACGTAAATCGCTTTGGCTTTCCCGAAGCGCTGTTGGATGGCCGCCTGGAGGTCGTTAATGTTCACCGGCTTGTCGTTCAAGTAAGTGGTGCCGTCCTTGGTGATGGTCACCACCGGAAGTTCCTGCGCGGTATCCTTCACCGCCTGCACCTTGGGAACGTCCACCTCTATGCCGAATTCCATCACGTGGGCGGTGAGCATGAAGATGATGAGCAGCACCAGCACCACGTCCACAAACGGCGTGACATTGATCTCCGACAGGCTGCTTTCGCCGCCGCGCCGCCGGGAGCCGTATCCACCACCGCCATTGACGGACAATGCCATGGCGCTACTCTCCGAAACTGCGCTCGGCCAGGTTCAGGAACTCCAGGGAAAAGTCGTCCATGCGGGCGCCGATCTCGCGGATCCTGTGGCCGAAAATGTTGTAGAAGATGGCGGCGGGGATAGCGGCTGCAAGGCCCGCCGCCGTGGCAATCAGCGCTTCCGAGATGCCCGGCGCCACCGTGCGCAGGCTGGTCGAACCCATCTGTCCCAGCTCGTTAAACGCTTGGATAATGCCCAGCACCGTGCCGAACAGCCCAATGAAAGGCGTGACCGATGCGGTAGTGGCCAGCCAGCTCATGTTGCGCTCGAGCTTGGCGATCTCCTCGCTCACTCCCAGTTGCAGGGTGCGCTCCAGGGCGGCGCGGTTCGTCACCTTGCCGCGCGCCTTGACCTGGCGTTCGATCTCCTCATATCCGAAATCGAAAACGGCCACCAGCGGCGACGGACGGAACTGCTCGCTGGCCATCATGACCGCTTCCATGCTGCTAGCTTTGCGGAACGCGCGCAGAAAACGCGAGTTGGCTTTGCGCGCGCCGCGGAAAGTCTGCCACTTGGAGAAAATCACGGTCCAGGAAAAAATCGAAAAAGCGAAGAGAATAACCAGCACAACCATCCCCGCGGGACCGTTGTGCCGGATCATTTCCCAAACATTCATTTGCAGGAGAAGGGCAGCGGGAGTCTCGGAAGTCAATTCATCTCCAATCTCAAATCTATCACAGAGACGGGTCCGGACAAGCAAAAGTCGGGGCCCGGCGAATCCCGCCGCGAACATGGCTATAATCGGCTGAGTGCTGCTGGAGCTGGTGGTTGAAAACTACGCCGTGGTGGAGCGCCTGCGCATCCGCTTCCACGCCGGATTGAACCTGCTGACGGGCGAGACCGGCAGCGGCAAATCCCTGGTGGTGGACGCTCTCGGCCTGCTGCTGGGCGGCCGCACTTCGGCGGAGACCATCCGCACCGGAGAATCCCGCGCCCGTGTGGCTGGCATTTTCGATGTGCGCGATCACGCGCCCGTGCGCCGCCTGCTGGAACCCGCCGGGCTGGAAATCGAGGAGGGCGAGCTGCTCATCGAGCGCGAAATCCTGGGGGGCGGCAAATCGCGCGCGTTCGTCGGTAGCCGGCCGGTGTCGGTAGCCCTGCTCAAAGACCTGGCGCCTCACCTGGCGGATATCCACGGACAACACGAGCAGCAGCTTTTGTTTGCGCCGGATGCGCAGCGCGACATGCTGGACGCTTTCGCCGGCCACCACGAGCTGCTCGACCGCGCCGCTTCCACCTACCACGAGTGGCGCACCGCGGCGGCGGAACTGGAACAACTCGAGCGCTCCGAGCAGGAGAAGCTGCGGCTGCTCGATCTGTGGAGCTTCCAGCGCAAGGAAATCGAGAGCGCCGCGCTGAAGCCCGACGAGGAAGCGTCCCTGGAGAACGAGCGCCGCGTCCTGCAAAACGTGCAGCGCCTCCAGGAAACCGCCGGGACCGCTTACGCCGCGGTCTACGACAGCCCCGAATCCGCCCTCTCCCTCACCCGCGGCGCCGCCAAGCGGGTGGAGGAACTCGCCCGCATTGATTCCTCGCTCGCGGGCCTGCGCGAGCACCTCCAATCGGCGGACCTGAGCCTCCAGGAAGTCTCCTATGCGCTGCGCGACTATCTCTCCCGCCTGGAAGCCAATCCGGGCCGGCTGGAAGAGGTGGAGACGCGCCTGGCCGCCATCGACCGCCTCAAGCGCAAGTACGGCCGGTCGATTGCCGAGATCTTGAGCTTCTTGGAAGACGTTGGCCGACAGATCGCCTCCGTGGAACACGCCGGGGAGCGCATGGAAGTATTGCGCCAGGAGCGGAAGCGGCTGGCTTCCGATTTCGACAAGTTGGCGGCCGAGCTGACCGAGCGCCGCGGATCGGCCGCGCGCAAGCTGGAAAAGCGCGTCGAGGCCGAACTGGCCCAGCTCGCCATGGAGCGCACCGTCTTCCGCATTGCGATGACACCCGCCCCTTGGTCCGCCCAGGGCGCCGACCGCGTCGACTTCCTGGTGTCGCCGAACCTGGGCGAAGAGCCCCGGCCATTGGAGAAAGTGGCCTCCGGCGGCGAGATTTCGCGCCTGGCGCTGGCGCTCAAGACTTGCCTCGCCGCGCCCCGCACGGCGGTGGTCCGCACCCTGGTTTTCGACGAAGTGGACGCCGGTGTGGGCGGCAGCGCCGCGGAAGGCATTGGCCGCCGCCTGAAGAAGCTGGCCGCCGCCAACCAGGTGTTATGCGTCACGCACTTGCCGCAGATCGCGGCGTTCGCCGACCATCATTACCGCGTCGAGAAGCAGGAATCAAAAGGCCGGACGGCGGCGGTGGTCGAGGAACTGGACTCTTCCGCCCGCACCCGCGAAATCGGCCGCATGCTGTCGGGGCAGAAGCTCACCCCCGAGGCGCTGAAGAACGCCGAGCAACTCATCCGGATGAGCATGGAGTGAGGGACGCCGCGCGCCGGCGGCTCACATCCCGCTGGCGAGCGCCATTTCTTCGCTGGCGCCGCGGGGAATGCCATGCCGATTCTCCCATCGCAGCCACGCCGTACTGACAATTCGAGCGACTTCGGTGCGGTCAAACGGCTTCGCCAGCACATCGTAGGCTCCCAGGTTGAGGGCTTCCGCCCAAAGACGCTCATCGGCAAGCCTGGAAGTTACGATCAGAAACGGCGGATCGGGCAAGGTGCTCAGTTCCTCGAGGACCTCTTTCCATGTTCCCGGCTGCAGATCGGACTCACACACGACAACCGGAACCCGGACCTTCCGCAACGCCGTCAGCGCCGACGCCAGCGTGTAGCACGCGTTCACCTTCCATTCGCATTTCGGGGCCACATCGCATTTGGAAAACTCCAAGATGCCTTCCAGAGAATCATGATCCTCTTCGACCAGACCCACTGACAGGAGGGTAACGACTCCCATGTGATTAGCTGCGGCTCCGCAAGCTTTTTTCGGTGACACTTCTTTTCTCCTCGATCAGATGCAACAGGCTTGGTGCGCTTGCAGGCGCAATACCGCTTTCCCGATTCGCCTGCGCCGGGAAGACGGCCCTTTACTTGTCTTTATCTGTGGTTTTCGGTCCAGGCAGCGCCTGAACCGGACTGTCGCGCGAGAATCGGCCCGTCGGTTTGTTGCCGATGTTCGGGTTTGGGGCGCCCGATTCGAGCAGATTGACTTGAAATCCCGATGACTGAATCGAAACCCCTGGCCGTATGAATGCCTTGCCTTGCCATCGGGTACTCCCTCCATTTCCCGCAAGCGAACCTTTCGCTATGGCCTCGCTGAAAGGTTCGGTTCTCAGCCGCTCGATAGCAATCTGACGGCTGTAAATGCCTGTTCTTCTCCGCGCCGGTCTATTAGTACTGGTTGTATTCAGTATAGGGTTGAAGCCCGAAATATGTCAATAGCTAATAAGGTGGATGTAAGGTGGATGGCGGCCATCGCCCCTCGAAAACGCCCTGGTATTTTGTTGTTGACATTCGACAACAAGTGGGTCATGCTCTCTGTTGTAGGCATCCGACACCATGCGCCGGCCCTCCAAGCTCGATCTGCTTCAGGGAACGCTGGATCTCCTGATTCTGCGCACGCTCGAGATCGGCCCGCGGCACGGATGGGCCATTTCGGAGCGCATCCAGCAGATCTCCCGCGACGCGCTGCGCGTCAACCAGGGATCGCTTTACCCCGCTCTGCACCGGTTGGAGCACCAGGGCTGGATCCAGGCGGAATGGGGCGTATCCGAGCTGGGACGGCGCGCGCGGTTTTACCGCCTGACGGCTTCCGGGCGCAGGCAACTCGAGGTGGAGACGGAAACGTGGGCGCGCCTGACCGCGGCTATCGAACGGGTGCTCGAGATGGCGTGACATGGGCTGGACCGATCTTTGGCTGCGGATACGCGCGCTGACATCCCGCCGCCGCGCCGAGTGCGAGCTCGACGAAGAGCTGAACTTCCACCTGGAAATGGAGGCCCGGAAGAACCGGCTGGCCGGCCTGTCCGAGGCCGAGGCGCGCCGGGCCATGCGCTTCGACCCCGTGCGCGCGCTCCGCTACGAGTAACGCCGGCGGTCAGTGCAGCGTTTCGAGGAACTCGCCGGTGGATGCGTCGATGAACACCGACAGGCCGGCAGTCCCCACCGACTCGCCCCAGATCATCCGCCAGGCGGGATTTGGGTACTTGTTGTTCTTCTCGAGCAGCATGGAGATGGTCAGGTGCGGGTTCTTCTTGTCGTAGTCGGCCGCTTTGCCGAGCGCCGTTTTGTAGGCCGCATCGGTATCCACTTTGACGGCGGCGACGAGGAAAGGCTGGGCCTGGGCGCGCAGGTCCTCCTCCGGTCCGGCGAAAATGCCCTGGTGCAGGTTGCCCGGCGACTCGACAACGGAATAGGTGTACATCCGCGCGCGTCC
This sequence comes from Bryobacterales bacterium, assembly GCA_963768385.1. Taxonomy (GTDB): domain Bacteria; phylum Acidobacteriota; class Terriglobia; order Bryobacterales; family Bryobacteraceae; genus Fen-178. The sequence continues at coordinate 220,319 of CAVYHQ010000003.1, read as the reverse complement.
CTTGCTGGCGGACGTAAACGTGGCTTCCCAAGCGCCCGCCTGTCCGGGAACCGAGGGGACTTCGAGGAGGTGAATGCTGCTCATCTTCAGCACTTGAGCGTCGGGCGCCCAGGACCGGACCGCTTGGTACATCCTGTAGAGCGCAGTCTGGCCGGTGACCGGCTCCGCGGGCTTGGGCGGCTCCTTCTTTTCAGCCGGCTCGGGCTGCTCCGAACACCCCGTCAGGATCGACAGGAGGGCACACCCCAATATCAACGAAAGCTCTCTCATAAGCACCTGCCCGCCATTCTAACAGGCGTGCTGGGCGGAGTTGACAACGGCCGATCCTTTTCCGTGCCATAATGAAGGCCAGTGAGGGGAGGCGCTATGTCCGCAAAAACGTATGGGAGGGCGATCACCATTGTTGCGGGAGCGGTTTTCCTGCTGCCGCCTGCATTCAGCCAGGCTAAGGGCGGAGCGACAACGACGCCCACGGGAGGGGGCACCAGCACTGGAACCAGCACCACCAGCATTCCCGGACGGACCACGCCGTCCATCAATACTCCCACCAATCCGCAACCTACTACCCCGAACACATCCCAAAGCATGCCCGTGGCTGTTCCCATCACCGGCCGCGTCATGGTCGATGACGGCACCCCGCCGCCCGAGACCGTGGCGATCGAACGCGTTTGCAACGGGAGCGCCCGCGCGGAAGGCTATACCGACCGCAAGGGCTACTTCTCCATCGATCTGGGCATGGACCGAGTGATGCAGGACGCCAGCATGAGCGGCGGACTCTTCAACAATGCCGAAACCCGCTTTCCCGGGCAGGCCCAGACGGCATCCGGCATGGGCGGAGGGGCCATGTCCGATCAGCGGTACCTGAACTGCGATTTGCGCGCCGACCTGCCCGGCTACCGCTCGCAAGTGGTGAGCCTCGCTAACCGCCGTGCGATGGACAATCCCGATATCGGCACCATTTTTCTGCACCGCCTGGGCAACGCCGAGGGGCGCGTCATCAGCGCTATTTCGCTGGCGGCTCCCAAGGACGCCCGCAAGGCGTTCGAGAAAGGCTTGGAACTGGCTAAGCGGCAGAAGCTGGACGATGCCATGAAGAACTACCAGAAGGCGGTGGACGTTTATCCCAAATATGCCGCCGCCTGGTTTGAACTGGGGAAATTGCAGGCGGCCAGGGGCCAGGCGGATGCCGCGCATCAATCGTTTGACGCAGCCGTGCAAGCGGACCCCAAGTACTTGAATCCCTATCTGGAACTCTCCCAGTTGGCCCTGGGGGCCAAGAACTGGCGGGAGCTGGCCGATGTTACCGGGCGCGCGGTGAAACTCGACCCCTTCGACTATCCGCAGCAGTTCTTTTTCAACTCGGTGGCCAACTATTACCTGCAGGACATGGATGCAGCGGAAAAGAGCGCGCGCGAGGCCGAGAAGCTGGACACGCAGCATCACTACCCGCAAGTCTCGCACCTGTTGGGCGTCATTCTGGCGCAACGCCAGGACTACACCGGCGCCGCCGACGAGATGCGCACCTACCTGAAGTTCGCGCCGGGCGCTGCGGATGCAGGCACCGTGCGCGGGCAGTTGGACCAGTTGGAGAAGCTCTCGGCTCAGAGCGCCCCGCCCCAGTAGTAGGAGCCGGGCGGGCCCCATAAGCGCCAACTAAACGCGCCCGTGGCGCACGCACTCTTGCGTGCCGTGTCGGCACTCATGCCGACACGCTGTGCAGCCGCCAAGCGTCGAGAAAAGTCTCGACGCGACACGCACGAGTGCGTGCGCCACAGTACCGCACCAACCGTTACGTTAGCTCCTATGGCTTGTCGTTCTTGACCGTATCGCCGAACTTGATGGTGGATTCGCCGGTGTACTTGTGGTAGTTGCGGAAATCGATGATGTTCTTGGCGCAGAGGTTCGAGCTGCGCTGGCAGCTCAGCGTCTCGGCATGCACCGGCAACAAGTACTGCTGCGCGTCGCCCAGGCGGATGTACTCGTAATCGGTGGCCGATTCCACGTGATCCAGCGGAAATTCCCCTGGCATGCCTTTGGCTTGCATTTCGATGCGCAGGACGCGCGAGGTTTTGGGATCGATCCATACGGCGCCGCTGTAAGCGGGTACGTACATCTGCGAGCCGGCATGGATCGACCAGTGGGAGTTCTCGCGGGCCACGTCGAAATCGTACATCTTCGCCAGGACCGAACCGGCTCGGGAGTCCCTGCGGAAGTGGAATTCGGCGGCGGTGGCGGGCGAGAAGAGGTCGATCAGCACGGTGCCGAATTCGCCGGTAGACCATGAGCCGCCGGTCTCCTCCATGCTCTTCTTGACAGCCTTGCCGTTGACGGTGATGTTGCGGTAGTCCTCTTTGCCGTTCTCGTAGATCACTTCGGTGCCGACCACGTCTATGGGCTGGAAACTGGCGGGGGTGGTTTCACTCTGGAAGCGCGCCATCATCTCCTGGCAGACGTAGTTGGGCAGCGTTTCAGTGAAATCCAGCGCCGCATTGGCGGCCTTGCGGATCAGCGGGTCGTCGGAGCGGAGGAAGGAGGGTACCGTGTCTTCATCACCGCGGGGCCCAGAGGGCACCCCGGAGGGTTGCGAGGGCGCCGCGGTTTCCGACGGCCGCGGCGCGGGGCGCTCGGGGGTTCCCTCTGGGCCCGGTGGCGGCAGGTTCGCGGCCACCGGGGTGGCGGCCGGGGCGTCGGGTGGAGGAGGCGGGGCATGTTCGCGGGCGGAATCGGCCGGCTTGCCGCGTTGCAGCTTGGGCGGACCGGGGTCATCCGGAGCCGGCTTGGCGGGCGGCGGCGTCATTTCCGTGGCGCGTTCCGCGGCCACCGGCCCGGATTGCCCGGGCGCATCCTTCCACGTATCCACCGCGCCGTCCTTTTCATCGGCGGATGCGGGGTGCCCTTCGGGCCCGGCGGCTTTCTCCCAGTAGACGTTCACCGCCACCATGTAGCCATGCGTGTCTTCGGGGCCTTCGATGGAAACCTGGTCGCCCGGCTTGAATTCCGGCGACTTCAGCTCTTCCCCATTCTTGTAGAACTTGGTCTTGTCGGTGCGCTTGAATTCAAGCACGCGGTTATCGCCCAGTTCCAGCGTGATGGTCTTGCTGTCCATCTGCTTCAGTCTGCCGCGGAAATTGGGAAGGGGCTGGGTAGCATCCTTGCTTGGCTGGGTACTGCCTTTCCGCGGAATGGGAATGCCGGGGACCGTCGGCCCGCGGCTGCCCGGATACGGATACTGCCCCGGATAGCCTCCGCCCGGATACCCGCCCGGCGGGTAGATTTGCGCCTGCGCGGCCGCCAATCCAACGAGGAAGAGAATTCCAGCTTTCAATTCACTCATAAAGATGCCTCCCCTTGACTCCAGGTTACGTCACTTCCAGCCGATCAGGGGTGAGAAGGGGCGGGGGCCCTGATCCGTCCGTAGGCTATTTCGGAGTCGAGCCGCAATACCATTAGACGGAGCGAGCAGCGGGTATGGGTTTGCACCATTTGGGTGCAGAATTGCTACGGGATGCGTGATGGGAATTGCCCGCAAGCAGAAACCGTCGCCCGCCGCAGGCGAGTTTCTGTTTCAGCTCGATCCAGAGCCATTGGAAGAATGCGTCACCGCGTACGCCGGCATTCCGTTGTTCCTGCAAGCTGCGCGCTCGCTGGAAGTGCCGAGGCTTGTGAATCAGCACTTGCAGATTAAGCAGCGGGACCGAGGTTTGGATGAAGCCGGGTATGTAGAGAGTTTCCTGGTTTTGAATGCGCTGGGCGGAGATTGCATCGAGGATTTCGAACGCTTGCGGGAGGACGAAGGTCTGGTGGAGATGCTGGGGCACGACATTCCGAGTTGCGCGGCGGCGCGCAAGTTTCTCTACGAGTTTCACGATGAATCCAAACTGGAGCAGGCGCAGAAGGAGTTGCCTATAGGGCAGGTGAGTTATATCGCCGAGGAGAGCGCCCCACTGCGAGCTTTGGCGCAGGTCAACCAGGAGATGGTGCGGGAAGTGGGACGGCGGTGCCCGGAGCAGAAGATTGCCACTGTCGATCTGGATGCGACGATTATCGAGAGCTACAAGCGAGAGGCGCAGCCGACCTATCAAGGCGGCAGCGGATATCAGCCGATGTTGGCTCTATGGGCGGAGATGAACTTGGCGCTGGCCGACGAGTTTCGCGACGGCAACGTGCCCGCCCAGAAGGAACCGCTGCGCGTGGCGCAGCGAGCATTTCAATGCCTGCCGCCGACCGTGCAGGAATACTACTTTCGGGGCGACTCGGCGTGTTGGGAAAAGGACCTGCTGAATTGGCTGCGCGATGAAAAGCGCGCCGACGGCCCGCAGGGCCTCATCACCTTCGGGATCAGCGTGCGCATGACGCCCAATCTGAAGAAGCACATCGAGCGTCTGCCGGACTCTCTATGGAAGCCGTATCGGGAGGATTCCGAAGCGGTGCGGGAATGCGCGGACGTGCTGAACTACTGGCCCGAGGACGAAGGCCGGCCGGAAGGCGCGGGAGCGTTGCGGTACCTGGCGATCCGCGTGCGCAAACGGCAAGGGCAGTTGTTCGCCGATGGGAGCGAAGTGAAACATTTCGCGGTGGCGAGCAACCAGTGGGATTGGGCTGCGGAGCGATTGTTGGATTGGCAACGCGAGAAAGCGGGCACGATTGAGGCGCTGCACGACGTGCTGAAAAACGAGTTGGGAGCGGGCGTGATGCCGTGTGGCCGGCTGGGAGCCAATGCAGCATGGTTCCGGTTGGCCGTGATGACGCACAACGTGCTCACCGCGCTGAAGCGCCTGGCGCTGCCGGAAAAGTGGCTGACCGCACGACCGAAGCGGCTGCGGTTTCAGATCTTCTGCTCGCCCGGTAAACTGGTTTCTCACGCGCGGCAGATCTGGCTGCGGGTGCGACGCCTCAGAGACCAGTTGGCCGAGTGGATCGAGACGATGCGGCTGCTGCCCCTCCGAGTGTAAGCGTCGCTCTTCTTACGGACGGATTATAGAACCCCTTTTGGAAACGGCCGGCCGGAGGTGTGTGCCAAGAAGGCCATTACCCAGTGCGCAATCAGTGCAGATGCTTGCTTGGCCCTTTGCAACGCCCTACTTGTCGCCGGGACCGAGCGGAATACCCAACTTGGAGCGGAACGAAGGCGGGGGACTAACGGTTCCCGCCGCTATCGACGGATTACGGGCGGGGGCGGGATGCCTGGCTGCGGCGCTATGCTACCCTGAACCTTGGCTACACTAAGAGTGGAGATGCCGTGAGTTCTTCGCGCCGCTTGCTTCTGCTGGACGCGGACCCCGACGTTCACCACCTCCTCACCGGCCTCCTGAAAAGCGAGGACCGCAGCATTCAGGATGTCTACGACGGGCGGGAGGCCCTGGACCGTGTGCGGAGTGTGCCCTACGACCTGGTGGTGGCGGGCCAGGGCGGCAACGGATTCGACGGTCTCAAGCTGTTGCGGCGCATGCGCGAAATCCGCCCGGAAACCAAGGTGATTCTCACCGGGGAGCAGGACCCGGCGCGGGTGATCGGCGCCATTCGGGAGAGCGCCTACAGCTACTTCCATAAGCCGCTTGCGGAAGGGCCACTGGCCGACATGGTGCAGCAGGCCCTGGAGTCGTCTTCCTGGCGGGACGATATCAAGATGCTGTCGGCGCGCCCGGATTGGATCACGCTGGCTGTGCGCTGCAAGCTGGAGGCTGTCGAGCGCATGACGCATTTCCTGCGCGAGGTGGAGACCGACTTCCCGGCCCAGGCGCGCGAGGACATAGCGGCGGCCTTCCGCGAGTTGCTCTTAAATGCCGTCGAACACGGCGGCGGCTCCGACCCCGGGAAGCGCGTGCGCATTTCGCTGGTGCGCACGGCGCGCTCCCTGATTGTGCAGCTTCAAGACCCCGGCAAAGGCTTCTCGATGGGGCTGCTGCCGCACGCGGCCATTTCCAATCCGGACGATGCGCCCATCCGGCACGTCGAGGTTCGCACCGAGCGGGGACAGCGCCCCGGCGGTTTCGGCATCCTCATGACCCGCCACCTGGTGGATGAGCTGGTCTACAACCAGCGAGGCAACGAAGTGCTGTTCGTCAAGTACCTGCCCGGAATGTTCACTGCACGGTGAAGTTCGCCGCAACGCTGGCCGCCGAGCCCACCGTGACCACCACGGATTCGACGCCCAAGGGAGCGTTTGGCGGCACCGTGAAGTTGATCTGAAGGGTGCCCACCGACCAACTGGGGATGCCCACATAGTTCGTTTGCGCCGTAACGCCGCCGATGGTCACGGAGACGGGAAGGAGCGGCACCGGCACCTGAGTACCGGTGGGCGCCGCCCCGGTGGCGATGGGCGGCGACACCTCGCCGGCTCCAGTGATGAAGAGCGTGTATATTTGTCCCTGATTTCCGCTGGGATTGGGAGTGATGGCGCTGCCCGGTCCCAGGTAGATGCCGGGAGCCGAAGGCGACACCGGGAACGAGTAGGTGGCCACCTGCCCGTTGTTGCTGACAGCCAGGAGAGCCGTTCCGGTCGCGGTCTCGTAGGGGATCTGGATATTCAGTTGCAATGGCGAAACGTAATACAGAGGGGCGGCAATCCCATTGACCGTAGCCGATACTCCCGCCATGATCAGCGGCAGGGGGAGAGCGCCTGCCAATTGGGTGGAAGGCGCCAGGTTCGCGCCGAAGACGCTCAAGACCATCCCCGGAGCGTATACGTGCGCGAACGACGCCCCGTTGGCAACGCCGCCGATACTGGTGGTGGTGGAAGCGCCGATTGTAAACGCGACCGGAACGTCCACGAACTGCGGAATGGTGTTCACCGATTGAAAGACCAGCGTCGTAGTGTAAGCCCCATTCGCCAGTCCCGGGGCCGCGGCCACCAGGTTCACCGGCGCCGGCCCTGTCCCGGCGAGCGGAAACACCGCCAGCCAACCGGACTGCTGGCTGGCTGGAAACACCGAGACAGTCCATGGCTGCCCGGAAGGCACATTCACGTTCACGGTGGTGGCCGCGGACTGGGTGGGGCTGGCGCTCATGGCGACGGAACTTTTCGAAACAGTGAGCGCGCCGGGGCTGGAAGCCGCGCTTTGAAAGGGAACCGATAGGGTGGCGGTGACCTTGTTTCCGGCGGTATCCGTGCCATCGACCTCATAGGAGAGAGTCGTGGGCGGGTTCGAGATATTCCAGCAGATGCCGGCCGTGAGAGAACCAAACGGCGCCAGACGCCAGGACCCGAACCAGTGCGCGATGCTGCTGCTATCGTCATTGCCGCCATCCATGAAGCGCGTCAACCGCACTTCATAGCCGTTCTGCTCTTGCAGGTCTAACTGCTGGTAATACGGGTATTGCGACGAGCAGTGATTGGTGTCCGGCACCACGGTGGCGGGTAAGCTGGCGAGCGTCATCGAAGCCGAGGATGGCTGGGTGAGGAAGGGGACGGTAATCTGCTGGGTCCACGTGGACCCGCTGGCATCCGTGCCGCTGAATATGTATACCCGGTTGACCGGAACAGTGCTGAGCTTGCTCCTCACCGAAGCCGAAATGGTCCCGTTCGCCGGTATGCTGGCGCTGCCGAACCAGCTCTGAATGTCAGAGGAGTAGTCGGCGCCGGCGATCGTGAAACCGGTGAGGGTGGCGGCGGTTCCGGCGATCTCACTCAGCCGCACCGTGTAGAAGAAATTGTATCCGTCCGCATCGGGCGCTTGCTGGAACACTGGATTCGGCCACACCGAGGGAATCACGTTGGAAGGCACAGCGGGGACGCTGAGACTCACCGTCACGGATCCGGACGAGGCGCCAAAGCCGGTGCTCCCGCCGTAGGCAGCCGTGATGGTATTGTTTCCCGCGGTCAACTGGCTGGCGTTGACGGTGAACGACGCGGTGGCCGTGGTGCCGGAGCCGGAGAGGTTGGTGGCGCCCAGCGGCTTGCTGCCCAGCGTGAAGACAACTGAGCCCGTGGGCATGGCGCTGCCGCTCGCGGCCCTGACCGTGGCCGTCAGCGCGGTGCTGCCACCGGCCGTAATGCTGGTGGGATTGGCGGTAACCGTGGTTGTGGTGACGACCACTGGGCCGGTCAAGCTCACCGTCACGTATCCGAACGAGGCGATAAAACCGTTGCCGCCGCCATAGGAAGCCGTGATGGTATTGCTTCCGGCGGTCAACCGGCTTCCGGAGATGATGAGCGTCGCGGCGGCGGTGGTGCCGGACCCGCTGAGGTTGGCAGTACCCAGCAACGTGCCGCCGAGCGTGAAGGAAACCGAGCCGGTGGGCGTAGCGCTGCCGGTGCTGGCACTCACAGTAGCCGTCAATGTCGTGCTGCCAGTCGCCAAAATGTTCGTGGGATTAGCCGTCACCGTGGTTGTGGTACCGATGCCCGGGGTGCTGTTCCACCGCGTCACCAGGTTGTACGCGTCCACTGAACCCAGTCCCGTTGTCAGATCATATCCCGCACCCGCGCTGTAGCCGAGCTGTCCCGCGGTGCAATCCGGCGTTCCCTGCGCACATGGAACAATATTGTTCCCAACGGCAATATCGTGAAAAGGATTGGAAGCGCCCTGCGCCAGGCGATACAGCGTCGGATTGATATTGCCCACGCCCGGCTTGGACTGCACTTTGTTCGCGACCAGGTATTGACTGAGCCGCGCGACGATACCGGCGAACTCCGGCGTGGAAACCGAGGTCCCGCCATAAAGCTCCCAATTGCCCCCCGTCAGAACGTTATAGGGATCGTGATCGTTAGACGCGTCGAGAGAGATGTCCGGCACATCGCGGGCGCCATCGCTCGGCACGCCTGAACCGGTCTGCCAGACGGGCTTGGGGTACGCAGAACTGGCGCCGCCGCCGGTAGCCGCAAGCCCCCCTTGCACGGCCGTGTCGTTCCACGCCATTTCCGGAATGTAAGATATGGCGGACCCTCCATTGGGACCGTTGGTGGTGTTCCAATACCTCCCGCTTCCCTCGTTGAACTCTGTACCGCCCACGGCAGTGACCTCCGGGATACTGGCCGGAAAAGCCACAGTCAGCCCTGCGGTGGCTTGCTTGCTGGAAAACGACTTATCGCAACCGGCCGCGCCGGAATCGCCCGAGGAGGCCAGCCAGGTAATGCCCTGCGTGTTCGCTTTCTGCGCCTCCGATCGATAAGAAGACGTCGCTGAAGATGAGAGTGTTGCCTCGCAGTAAGTAAAACTCTCACTGACGACCGGCGCCAGGTTGTTGTCGATGGCGTAGGACGCCGCGACATCCGCGCTGGTCCCATAGATGTAGATAAGGGCCGCATCCTGCGCCACGGCGCCGGCCCACTCCAAGTCAATGTCCGCTTCCGCCAGGTCGCCGGTGATTCCAGGGTCGGTGGAGTAGGCCTTGGTTTGCAAGTTAAGGGTCGGTAGGTTGTACAGCTTGCGGAACCCCTGAATGTCCGCGGGATCGACGGCGCTCTGGCCTACGATTGCTATCGTCTGCCCTGCACCTTTGAAGCCCGCCTGGTCCAGTTTGGTGAGATCGTAGATGGTGGCAATATCGTCGGGGACCAGGGTGTGCATTCCAGTGCCGGACGTATTGGCCGGCAAGGGGTGCGTGGGCGCTTTCGGATAGAAGTCGTCGAGCCCCAGGAAACCCGCCACAACCGGCGCGAGCGATGCCGGAAGGGAGGGCTCCGCCGCGGCGGCGAAATGCATTTCGCCATCCACGCGATACCGATGGACCTCGGTATGGAAGGTTGCCCGCACCTGCCCGGCCGTGCCGCTGAACGCCAGCCAGTTGCGGCCCCGCGCCACGTATTCCACGGTGAAACCCTCGGACTGCAACCAGGCGGAGATCGTGTCCAGGTCATGCTGGCTCAGACCAAAGCGATCCGCATACTGCTCGGGCGTGAGCCAGTCGTGGTAGTTCGGCGATGCCGGATCTTGCTGCTGTTGCAGCAACTGCTCCAGCGCCGCCTGCTGGGCGTCCGTTTTCTTCAGCATCAGGGTGATATAACCGATCCGGAAATCGGGTTCGACGGGTCCCTGGTCGAACCGCAGTTGTGCCATGGGATGGACGTTGCCCTTGAGGGCTACCGTCCGGCCGGCGTCAATCGGCGCCATGATGCGGTCAGGCTGCGCCAGGAGAGCGCACGGCAAAATGGAAAGCAACCAGACGATTTTCACAGCCAATTTGCCCGACTGAGGTCACCGCATGGCGTACGAGTTCAGCACCTTCATGTAGTTGGCGCGCTCGAAGGCGCCGGGTTGCGGCACCGCGTTGCGGCTCATGCTGCCCTGCATCTGTTGGATTGAGTCGTATTCGTGCTCGCCCATCCAGATCAGCAGCTCGGTCGAGATGGTGTCCAGGAAAGTGATGCCCCGTTTGAGCAGCGCCGAGGTCATCATGGCCACTTTGGCGCCGGCCATCATGGCTTTCACCACGTCGGTGGCGCTGTGAACGCCGCCGGTCAGCGCCAAGTCCGCTTTCACGCTGCCGTATAACACCGCGATCCAGTGCAGGCGCAGCAGCAGCTCGTGCGAGTTGCTCAGAATCAGGTTGGGCACCACCTCCAGCGCTTCCAGGTCGAAATCCGGCTGGTAGAAGCGGTTGAAGAGCACCAGGGCGTCGGCGCCGGCGCTATCGAGCTTCTGGGCCACATTGGCCATCGAGCTGAAATACGGCCCCAGCTTCACGGCCACGGGGATCCTGACTTCGGCCTTGACGGCCTTCACCAGCCCGACGTACTGCTCCTCCACCTGCTCGCCGGTGACCTTGGGATCCACGGGGATGTAGTAGATGTTCAGCTCGAGGGCGTCCGCGCCGGCCTCCTGCATCTGCTTGGCGTAGTGCAGCCAGCCGCCGTTGGTGCTGCCGTTGAGGCTGGCGACGATGGGGATACCCACCGCCTCCTTGCACTTCCGGATGTGCTTGAGGTAGGTCTCTGGCCCCCTGACCCGATGCATCAGCTCGGGAAACTCCGTCACGGCCTCAGCGGAGACCTCGGAGCCGGCGGTGAGGAAGCGGTCCAGGTCGGCGCTTTCGAGCCTCGATCTGCTCCTCGAACAGCGAATCGAGCACCACGGCGGCGGCGCCGGCGTCCTCCATCCGGCGGATGTTGCCGATGTCCGCGCACATCGGCGAGGCCGAAGCCACCAACGGATTCTTCAGCTTCAGTCCATGATACGTCGTGGAAAGATCAATGGTCTTGGTCAGGTCGATCATTTCTTGTCACCCCCGTTCGCAGGCTCGTGGGCCATGTAATCGTAAAGCCGCCAGCGGCCGGCCACGTCTTGCTCCGCCAGCCCCAACAGCTTCTTGGCTTCCTCGGGATTGCTCTTGACTAGCATGGTGTACCGCGTTTCTTTGTAGGCGTAGTCTTTGAACGATGTGCTGGGCGGGCGCGAATCGAGCTGGAAGGGGTTCTTGCCCTGCGCCACCAGTTCGGGGTTGTAGCGCATCAGCGGCCAGTAGCCGGAACTCACCGCCACCTTCTGCTGTTCCATGCCGAAGGAGAGGTCGTAGCCGTGTGCGATGCAATGGCTGTAAGCGATGATGATCGACGGCCCGTCGTAAGCTTCGGCTTCCAGAAACGCTTTAACGGTGTGCATGTCGCCCGCGCCCATGGCCACCTTGGCCACGTAGACGTTGCCATAGCTCATGGCCATCAGGCCCAGGTCTTTCTTGCCCAATGGCTTACCGCCGGCGGCAAACTTCGCCACCGCGCCGCGCGGCGTGGCTTTGGACGCCTGGCCGCCAGTATTCGAGTAGACTTCGGTGTCGAGCACCAGGAGGTTGACGTTGCGTCCGGAGGCGAGCACATGGTCCAGGCCGCCGTAGCCAATGTCGTAGGCCCAACCGTCGCCGCCCACCCCCCAGATACTCTTTCTCACCAGATTATCGGCCACCGCCAGCAGGTCGCGCGCTTCCGCCGTGCCGGCGCCGGCGAGCTTCTCTTTGAGGAGTCTGACGCGCTCGCGTTGTTCGAAGATGCCGGGCTCGGTCTTCTGGTCCGCATTCAGGATGGCGTCGGCCAGGTTGTCGCCAATGGCCGGGTTCAGCCGCGCCACCAGTTCGCGCGCATATTCGTTCTGCTTATCCACGGCGAGCCGCAGGCCTAACGTGAACTCCGCGCAATCTTCGAACAGCGAGTTGTTCCACGTCGGCCCGAGGCCCGCCGCGTTCACGCAGTAGGGCGTGGTTGGGAGGTTGCCGCCGTAGATGGAGGAGCAGCCGGTGGCATTGCCGATCAGCATGCGGTCGCCGAAGAGCTGCGTCATCAACTTCACGTACGGGGTTTCGCCGCAGCCGGAGCAGGCGCCGGAGAACTCGAACAGCGGCCGCAGCAACTGCACGTCCTTCACCTGGCTCACGGAGAGGATCTTGCGGTCGGTCTCGGGGATGTTCAGGAAGAACTCCCAGTTGGCGGCTTCGGACTCGCGTATGGGCGGCTGCGGCACCATGTTGATGGCACGGCGCTTGACTTGTTTCTTGTCTTTCACCGGGCAGAACTCCACGCACAGGGTGCAGCCGGTGCAATCCTCGGGCGACACCTGCAAGGTGTACTTCCGGTCCTTCATGTCCTTCCAGCGCGCGGGCACAGCCTTGAAGGTGGGGGGCGCGCCGGCCAGGTGCGCCTCGTCGTACACTTTGGCGCGGATCACGGCGTGCGGGCACACCAGCACGCACTTGCCACACTGTATACAAAGCTCCTGGTCCCACTCGGGGATTTCCAGCGCGATGTTGCGCCGCTCCCATTGCGCCGTGGCGGTGGGGAAAGTGCCGTCGATGGGCATGGCGCTCACGGGCAGGTCGTCGCCGTTGCCTTCGATGATCCGGGCGGTGAACTTCTGCACGAACTCGGGCGCCGCGGCGGGGACTGCCGGGCGGATGTCGAACTGCGAGGTGACCTTGTCGGGCACCTGGACCAGGTGGAGATGGCTCAGGGCCGCGTCCACCGCGGCGAAGTTCTTCTGCACCACGCTTTCGCCGCGCTTGCCGTAGGTCTTCTCGATGGTGTGCTTGATGGCCTCAATGGCTTCCTCGCGCGGCAGCACTCCGCTGATGGCGAAGAAGCAGGTCTGCATGATGGTGTTGATGCGGCCGCCCATGCCGGTCTCCGCGGCCACGGCGTAACCGTCGATGACGTAGAACTTCAGCTTTTTGTCGATGATCTGCTTCTGCACCAGGCGGGGCAGGTGATCCCAAACCTCGTCGGGGCCGTAGATGCTGTTCAGCAGGAAGGTGGCGCCGTCCTCCGCGGCTCTCAGCATGTCGATGCGCTCGAGGAACGAGAACTGGTGGCACGCCACGAAACTGGCCTTGGTGATCAGGTAGCTGGAGTGCAGCGGCCGGGGCCCGAAGCGCAGGTGCGAGGTGGTGATGGCGCCGGACTTCTTGGAATCGTACACGAAGTAGCCCTGCGCAAAGTTGTCGGTCTCTTCCCCAATGATCTTGATGGAGTTCTTGTTGGCCCCCACCGTGCCATCGGCGCCCAGGCCGAAGAACAGCGCGCGCACCGTGCCGGGAACCTCGGTCGAGAACTGGGGATCATAATCCAGGCTGGTGTGGGTGACGTCGTCGTTGATCCCGATGGTGAAGTGATTCTTGGGCGAGGTCTTCTTCAGCTCGTCGTAGACGCCCTTCACCATGGCGGGGGTGAACTCCTTGGAAGACAGGCCGTAGCGGCCGCCGATCACCTTCCGGCTCACGCCCAATTCGGCCAGGGCAGTCACCACGTCGCAGTAGAGCGGCTCGCCTAAAGCGCCCGGTTCCTTGGTGCGGTCCAGAACCGCGATCGTCTGGGCGGTGGCGGGCAGCGCGGCAATCAGAGCTTCCTTCGAGAACGGCCGGTACAAACGGACCTTGAGCACCCCGACCTTCTCGCCCGCGGCATTCAGCCCTTCTACAGCTTCATGGGCCACTTCGGCGCCTGAACCCATCATGACGATAACGCGCTCCGCATCCGGCGCGCCCACGTAGTCGAACAGATGATAGTGCCGCCCCACCAGCCTGGCAAACTGGTCCATGACGTTCTGCACGATGGTGGGGGTGGCGAGGTAAAACGAGTTGACCGTTTCGCGCGCCTGGAAGTAGACGTCGGGATTCTGCGAGGAGCCGCGCAGGATGGGGTGATCGGGGGACATGGCCCGCGCGCGATGCGCGTGCACCAGGCCTTCGTCGATCATGGCGCGCAGGTCGTCCACCGTGAGTTGTTCCACCTTGGCGACCTCGTGGGACGTGCGGAAGCCGTCGAAGAAGTGCAGAAAGGGCACGCGCGATTCCATGCTGGCGGCCTGCGCGATGAGCGCCAGGTCCATCACTTCCTGCACCGAGTTGGAGGACATCATGCCGAACCCGGTGGCGCGCGTGGACATGACGTCGCTGTGGTCGCCGAAAATCGAGAGTGCCTGGACGGCCAGCGAGCGCGCGGCGATGTGAAACACCGTGGGCGTCAGCTCGCCCGCAATCTTGTACATGCTCGGGATCATCAGCAGCAGCCCCTGCGCCGCCGTGAACGTGGTGCAAAGCGCACCGGCCTGCAAAGCGCCGTGGAGCGCGGCGACCGCACCTCCTTCGCTCTGCATCTCGATCACCGTAGGCACGGTGCCCCAGATGTTGGTCTTCCCCTCGGCGGACCACTGGTCCGCCCACTCCCCCATGTTGGATGATGGCGTAATGGGATAAATGGCAATGACTTCGTTAATCTGATGCGCGACGTATGCGGCTGCCTCGTTGCCGTCGATGGTCACCTTCGGACGAGTGGCGGTGGATGAGCTGGTCAACTCTCCCCTCCTTACAAGTATGGGATTCACTTCCTTAAAGCCTATTATAAGACCCTGATGTCGCAAAAATCCACAGGGATTCTTTGCCGCAAATGTGGGTTCCGCCCCACCCCCCCTTGCAAGCAAGGCCAAAAGAGTGTATTCGTATTGTAATGTCTGAAGGGGCCTGATCCTGGGCGACCCAATACGGCACGAAATCAAATTAAGAAACGGAGAAACGAATGAAAAAACATTTGAATCTGTATTTGACGATCCTCGCGCTGGCCCTGTTCAGCCTGGGGTCTGCATTCGGCCAAGCCACGGCCAGCGGAACCATCCTGGGCACGGTGATCGATCAATCACAGGCAGTGGTGCCTGGAGCCGATGTGGTCGTCACCAGCAAAACGACCGGGGAAAGGCGCACGGCGGCCACCAACGGCGAGGGCGACTATCGCGTCGATCTGCTTTCCGCCGGCTCGTACACGGTGAAGGTGTCCAAGGTGGGATTCGCCTCGCTGGTCCTGAACGCCGATCTGCTGGTTGGACAGACGGCCACGGCCAATGCGACTCTGAGTCCCGGACAAATGACCCAAATTGTGGAAATCACCTCTGCCGCTCCCATAGTAGACCTCGACAAGAGCGGCGTCAGCCAGAACATCACGCCCACTGAGGTGGTGGAGATGCCCATGATCCAACGCGACGTGGCCAATCTCGCTTATCTGGCCCCGGGCGTAAAAGCGGCGGACTCCTACGATCCCACCAAGAATCGTTACGCCATCCTTTCCGTCAATGGAGCCGGCGGCCGCAACGTGAACGTCACCGTCAATGGCATCGACGACAAGGACAACACGGTTGGCGGGCCGGTGATGCAGCTTCCGCTGGAAGCCGTGCAGGAATTCCAGATCAGCACGCAGCGGTTCTCGGCCCAGAACGGCCGCTCGGAAGGCGCCGCCATCAACATGATTACCAAGCAGGGCGGCAACCAGTATCACGGTTCCGGCTTCGGTTACTTCCGCGACCAGGCGTTCGACACGGATGAGAAGGTGCCGGACGGCACTGGCGGGGAGACCCCCGCCCACCCCGACTATACCCGTCAGCAGTTTGGCGGATCGGTGGGCGGTCCGTTCGTGAAGAACACGCTCTTCGGCTTTTTTGCCATCGAGCGGGAACGGGAAAGCTCCAGTCTGGAAGAAACCGGAACTTCGTTTACCGAGCTGACGCTGGCCAAAGGGGCCGGGCTCGCGGCTCAGCCCGCCAGCACCATCCCGCGTCCGTTCTACGAGACCCGGTACAATGGCCGGCTGGACTGGACCATTAACAGCAAGAACACCGCCTACGTCAGTTTCAATTCACAGGTGAACGACAGCCTGAACGATCAGTCTACCGGCACCGGCGATCTAACCAACGGCAACTTCACCAAGAACCACATGCTGCTGGCGAACTTTACCCTGAACTCGGTGCTCTCCAATACCACCGTCAATCAGTTCACGGCCGGCTATCAGTATTGGAATAATCTGATCGCCAGCAATATCAGCGCGCCTCTGGTAACCTTCCCGGATGCATCGTTTGGCACCAACACCAACGTTCCGCAACAATCGTTCCAGAAAAAGTGGCAGTTCAAGGACGACATTTCCAAGACCATCGGCAAGCATACGCTGAAGGGCGGCGTGGATTTCATCGATAATCCGGTGGAAGGCGGTTTCTTCGAATTCAGCTCGACGCTCGAGATTGATTTCGCCGCCGACCCCAGCGTGATCCTGAAGGATACTAAAGATTATCCCAAGGGGTTTGCCATCCCCGGCGCTGTCACCGGCATGACGCAGGCCGTTGGCAATCCATACTTTCTGGTAGCCACCAAGCAGCTTGGCCTGTATTTTCAGGACGATTGGAAAGCCACCCCCCGTCTGACCATAAACCTCGGCCTGCGCTGGGACAGGGACTTCAACATGATCGGCGCGTCGGACGTTAAGAACAGCCGCACCTATCAGGAACTGGTGGCGCTCAACAGCCCGTTTTCGAATCCGTATGTCAGCAAGCTGCCGCACGACGACACCAAGGACTTCAGCCCGCGCGTGGGCTTCGCCTACGACCTTACCGGCAAAGGCCGCCACGTAATGCGCGGGGGGTATGGGCTGTATTACGGAAACGTGTTCCAGAACATTCCGCTGTTCATGGAACAGATGAGCAACGCAACCGTTTTTCAGAGCGTGATCAGCTTGTCGTCGCCCACCGATATAGTCACGGGAACCGGTATTCAATTGGGGAACTGGCGCTACGGCGTCGATCCCATGCCGGTGGTTCCGCCTCCGACCACCCAGCTTGCGTCCGGCAGCGTGGGACGTTTGATGGATCCCAACTATCGCAACCCGGTCACTGAGGAGTTCAACGTCGGCTATGCCTGGTCGATCAATCCAAACTCGGTGTTTGAAGCCGAATACACGCACGTTCTCGGTCTGCACGAGAACAAGACCATGAACATCGACCAGAAGGTGCCGGTGGGCGGGGTCTGTTGCTCGCGTCCCTTGGACCCCGCGTTCGCCGCCTCCACGCAGCCGGAGCTGGCCAGCGTTCGCGACGAGCAGTCGATTGGCCGTTCGCATTATGACGGCATCAATTTCAGTTTCCGCCTGGTGGGGCAGGCGGCGCCGCCTGCCCCACCAAGTCTTCGGAATCGCGGAGGGGGAATGACCACCGGGCACAAAAAAAGGGGCCGGTCTCCCGGCCCCTTGGGACTTGCTGGTTCGTTTGATTAGAAGGTGAAGCGAACGGCAAAGCGGAGGTTGCGGGCCGTCTGCCACAGATTCGGCATCCCGTAACGGCTTGCCAGGGTCAGCTTTTGCTGGATCGCGGTCGTGGTGCCGGGCGCGTTGCCGGCAAACGCTCCCGTAGCGTTCATGGCATCGATGTAGTTGTAAGAGGTCATCACCTTGTTCCAGTCCACCTGCGGATCGCCGGAGAACCGGGAAGCCCTGGTCGGATTGACCAGGTTGGTGGGGATCATGAACTCATAGACCGACTCAGTGGCGCGCTGATTGAAGAGGTTGATGAAAGTGGCCTCGAAGGCGATGTGCGCGTTCTCCTTCACGATGATCTCATGGCGCAAGTTGAAATCGGTCTGAATCAGTGGGTCGGTGCGCGCATCGTTGACCACGTCGCCCTTGACGATGTCGCCATTGGCGGCGCGGCTCAATCTCACGAAATTGCCGCGGCCTTCGGCCCACTGGCAAGCCGAGGAGGTGCCGACCACGGGCAGGCAGGAGTTGATGGGTGTCCCTTGGAAAGCGGATTGGTCTACGCCAAGGTTGGTTTCCATCCCCTTCCACCGCAGCCGGTAGTAAGCATAACCCGTGGCGGTGTTGGGACGGTCGGTAGAGAGCGGGCCGTCGTCGATCTTGCCGTTGGGAAGATAGGTCATGGTCGGGATGTCGAACAGACGGCTATTGTTGGGCGCATGGCGGCCGAACGTGCCATCGGTGGGGTCGGTGTTGGTCAAGCCGGGGTAATTGCCCCTGAGCTTGCTGTAGGTATAGCTAACCGATCCGAACCATTTGCCGACGCCGGGCCTTTTGGCCAGGCGGAACTCCGCGCCGTCGTAGCGGCGGCTGGCCCCAACCACCGGCGGGCACTCCGCGCAGAACGGAGTGCTGTCCAGATAGTTGTTGCCATTGGCGTCGGGAATGACCACCGGGCGATGCAGCAGGTCCGCGAATTGGGTACCGGGGTTGCCGATATAGAAACCCAGGTTGTCGGTGATCGACATATCCTCGATGGTGTTATCGAGGCGCTTGCGCGCATACCGGAAAGTCAGGGCCCAATTGGGATTCAGCGCCCAATCGGCGCCGGTGACAAACTCATGCTGCTTCATGGGTTTCATGGTCGGAGAGATAGCCGGGTCGCGGGTATCGGCTTTGGTGGCGCGGAAGTCCACGTTTTCGATGAAACGGCCCACAGTGACGCCGGGTGCCGGACCGCTGGCCGGGCAACCGCCGCCAATGGGATAGGTTGGGGTAATGGCGTTGTAGTTGGTATCGTCCATGGCGTACACGCAGTTGTGCCAGTAGTCGCTGCCGAAGGAGCCGCGCGCCAAGCCCAGCTTCATAATGTCGTAGAACTGGCCGTAGCTGGCATAGACCTTGAGCTTGCCGTTGTGCAACAGGTCATAGGCGCCACCCAAGCGGGGGCCAATTTTGTCGCCCCAGCCGAACCGCACTGTGGGGAAGCGAGTTGGATCGAAGGGTGGCTGGGTTTCCTGGTCCAACCGGATACCCACGTTTAGCGTCAGATAGCGGCCGGCCTGCCATTGGTCCTGCAAGTAAAAAGCCTGCGCGGATTGCTGGTCGGAACCGGTGTTGACCACATTGGTACCCACTACGAAGTATCCATACCGGCCCTGGCAGACCGGTTGACCGAAGTTCGCTTTATTCGACGCAATGATCGCGTCGCAGGCCGTGTTGGAGGTGACGGGCTGATAACTCTGGCCCCAGAAGAGGTTGACGGCGCCGCCGTTGAAGGTACGCAGAACCGAATCGGATTGCGTTGACCGGAAGTACCCGGTCTTGAACGTGTGGGTGCCGCCGAAGTGGACGAAGTACGACGCATCCACGTTGATGCCCTTGCGTTTGTAGGCGTCGTACGAGGTGGCCAAGTTGGTCGGGATATTGGCATAACCCGAAGTGTTGAACGAGGAAGCGGGGAACGCCTGGCCCGCCAGATCGACGCTGGACGCGTTGACCGTGGCTTGGTAGACATAGCGTGTTCCGACCGGCGTTCCGCGCTGTTCGGTGTTGTTGAAGAAGTACCCGTAACGGGCGTTGACCACCAGCTTAGGGGTGGGCGTCCAGTCGCCGCCGAATGTCCAGATGGAGAGGGGATTGACCGACCCGGCATCCGCACGCAGCGTGTTGGGATCGGTGGTCCGGCTGGTGTTCACAAAACCGGCCGGGCTGTCCGCGCCGCTGAGAGTTCCGGTCTGGCGGAAGTAGCCGTAGTTCATGGAAGCGAACAGGCGCAGCGAGTTGGTTACGCCGTAGTCCAACCGGTTGTAGGCGTTGTGCGTGGTTGTGGTGGAGGTCAGATCGCGCGGACCAGGGTTGGCGCTTATGAAAGTGGTCCAGCGGCGTTGCGTACTGATGCTGGGGATGTAGCTGCTGAAGAGCCACAGCTTGTTCTTCCACGCCGGGCCGCCGATCTGGTAGCCAGGTTCGACGGTGACCAGTTGGTCCTTGTTCGCCATGTAGTATTCGGGCGTGGCGTCGATCCGGGTGGAGGTGTTCAGAGACGGCAGGGTTGGGTTGGTCGTCAGGCTGCGGTCGGTATTGTTGGCGTTGAACGCGTTGCTCGACAGGTAGGTCAACAGCGATCCGTGCCACTCGTTGGATCCCCTCTTGGGAACCACGTTGATGACTCCACCCAGGGCGCCGCCGAACTCGGCCTCGAAGCTGCTGGTCTTGATCTGAACCTCGTCGATGAACTCCATCTGGTAGTTCTTGCCCACGCCACCGTTCTGGATCTGGGTGACGTTGACGCCATCCACCAGGAACACGTTCTCCCCGTCGCTGGCGCCATCGATCTGGTAGCCGGTTCCGGAGGAGGCAGCGCTTCCGGTAGTGCTGCCGCTCTGCAGCGCTTCCGCGCGCGCACCGGGAGCCAAGGGAATCAGGGTTTGGAAGGAACGCCCCTTGGGGAGGTTGTCCAAGACCTGTTGCTGCACCGCCACCGCGACCTTGCTTTGGGTGGTGTCCACCATGGTAGCCGCGCCGGAGACTTCTATGGTCTCCGAGAGCGCGCCCACCTCAAGCTGCACGTCGATACTGGGCAGGCGGCCAACGGTCAAGTCAATGCCGGTCTGCTTGAAGGAGCGGAATCCGGCCGCAGATACCGTCAGGGTGTACTGGCCGGGGGCGAGGGCCGCGAAACGGTAGGCGCCCGCGCTATCGGTGTGCTCTCTCCTGTTTCCGATCAGCGAAGGGCTGGAGACCTCGACGGTCGCGTTGCCGATCACGCTGCCGGAGGGATCCCTGACAACCCCCTGAAGTCCGGCCGTGGTTTCCTGTGCGAGCGCACACGGCAAGATCAAGAGCGCAATCAGTGCGATTGGCAGTAGCAGCCATTTTCCTGTGTGAGAACGATTCATATGCCTCCTAGCAAATACGGGATCGAGAGGCACAACATTACACCTCTGTGCCCCAGTCACCCGATCAGATCATTATGCACGCTTTTTTCCCTTGAGGCAAGCACCTTTTCAAGCTTTTAGATCAAGAACACCGATTTGACCCCCAACCGCCCTTGCAACCCTACATTTCTCGGTACACCAGGGCGACCGGCAGCCCCATGACGTTGAAGTAGCAGCCGTCGATTCTCTCGATGAACTTCGACGCCAAGCCCTGAATGGCGTAGGCGCCGGCTTTGTCCATGGGCTCGCCGCTGAGGACGTACTCCTCGATTTCGCGCGCGCTCATGGGCGCGAACCACACCTTCGTCACGGCACGGTCGCGAACCACCTCCACGCCGCGTCTCAGGCAAATCCCCGTGATGACTTCGTGCTGCCGCCCGGAAAGCCGCTCGAGCATGTGCCGCGCGTCGGCGGCATCGGCGGGTTTGCCCAGCATTTCGCCGTCGATCACCACCGTGGTGTCGGCGCCCAGCACGGTCTCGTCCGGACCCGCGGATACGGCCAGCGCCTTCAGCTCCGCCAGTCGCACGACGTAATCTTCGGGCTTCTCGCCCGCCAGCGGCGTTTCATCGACCACGGCCGCCCGGACCGTGAACGCAATCCCCGCCTGGCGAAGAATCTCGCTGCGCCGCGGAGACTGGGAAGCTAGCACCAGCATTCTTACATGCTACTGGAACCAGGGCGAGGCGTGCCTCGCCCCTACTGCCGGTCGTAGACCACTTTGATCTTCTCGTTGGTAGACAGGGTGGTCGCATTCTCCGTGAGCGTCTTACCGTTGGCGGAAGCCGAAAA
Organism: Bryobacterales bacterium; assembly: GCA_963768385.1. Lineage (GTDB taxonomy): Bacteria > Acidobacteriota > Terriglobia > Bryobacterales > Bryobacteraceae > Fen-178. The sequence goes on along the minus strand of CAVYHQ010000003.1, from coordinate 198,662 downwards.
TACGCTGGTGAAGAGCGCTTTGCCGTTTTGCTTCTCCGACATCTCGAAGGAGCGCTGCCCGGTCTTCTTGACCGCCAGCGTGAATCCCGGAGGCACCGTGGGGCCCGTCGCTGGGTAGTCCTTGCCGTCGAACTTGGCGTTGCAGCTCACGTCATAATCGATGATCTTCAAGGTGAGCCCGTCGCCCTCCAATGGGGCCAGCTCCATCAAGTTCGGCGAAGTGATTTTGACTTGCGTGCTCTTCCACTTGCCCGGGAGGCCCGGCCCGCCGGAAACACGCTGATAGACGCTGGCGTCTTCGAAAGGCTCTCCGTTGGGCTTGGTGCCTTTCGAGGTGATCGTCAGAGTCTTGCCGTCCGCGGACAGCTTGGTCGTGTCCGTGCTGAGCACCTTGCCGTTGAGCTTGTCGGTGGTCTCCCAGGTGTTGGCGTCGATCTGCTTCCACGCGGCGGTCTGGCCGTACAGCGCGGGATAGTCCTTGCCATCCACCTTGAACGTGTAGGCCTGCCCCTCAGCGGTGAACTGCATCTCGCCGGAGGCGGTTTGCGCGAATGTTACCGTTGTCCCCGTGAACTTGCTCTTCGCGGGATTGAGCTTCCACTTGCCGGCATAAGGCAAATCGGCGGCTGCCAGTATGCCGCCAGCAGCCAGAGCCAGCAGGAAAACGTTGCGAATTCGAAATTGCATGATGGTTTTCACCCCCCGGAAAGATTATGCCGGTTTGCTGGCGCTTCCGCAACGGGTGACTTTGCATTGGCCGCGCGCGTGGCCATGATAAAATGGTCCAGCCGAATCACATGGAACGCGCCAGCAAGCTCATTCGGGAATTGAGACTGTCCGGCGATGTGCTCAACGCCGGGGAACTGGCCTGCGCCGCCTGGCCCCAGGCCGTCGGCAAGAGGATCGCCGCGCATACGCGCGCCTCCCGCATGGTGCGCACCCGCCTCATCGTCGAGGTGGAAGATCACACCTGGCAGCGCCAGTTGTTCGCCCTGACGCCCTACATTCTCAACAACCTGAAAAAGAGTTTCGGCCCCGGCCTGGTGGAAGACCTGGAGTTCCGCATCGTGCCCCGGCGGCGCGAGCCGCAGCGCGCCACGCAGGCGGCTCCCGCCCTGTTGCCCGACGAGGCCGACGGCATCGCCGACCCGGTCTTGCGCGGCCTCTACAAGGCATCCCGAAGAAAGGCGCAGGCGTGAAGATTACCGAACAAGAGGTCCGGTACGTGGCCGGCCTGGCCAATCTGAAGCTGACCGACGCCGAGGTGGCCCGGTTTCAGGCGGACCTGGACGGCATTCTCGAGCACATCGGCAAGCTCAACGAGATCGACACCAGCGACGCCGAGCCGATGGCGCAGGTGTTATACGACGCCGAAGAGACGGCCACCTTGCGCGCGGACGTGCCGGCGCCCACGCTGGGCAGCCAGGCGGCCTTGGCCAATGCTCCGCAACCCGGCGCCGGCTATTTCAAGGTGCCCAAAGTGATCGAACGCTGATCCATGGATATTGCCATCCCCTTTTTGACCATCGGCCGCGTGAGAGAAGGCCTGCTCTCGCGCCGCTTCAGCGCCGCCGAACTGGCCGCCGAAGCCTTGCGCTACGCCCAAACCGAGAATCCCAAAACCAATGCGTATCTGCACTTTTCGCCCGAGCGCGCGCTGGCTGCGGCGAAACGCGTGGATAAGCAAATCGCGCGCGGCGAAGATCCCGGGCCGTTGGCCGGCGTCCCTGTGGCGGTCAAGGACGTCATCCTCACCAAGGGCGTGCGCACCACTTGCGGCTCGAAGCTCCTGGCCAACTACGTTCCGCCGTATGACGCCACGGCAGTCGAGCGCCTGGAGCAGGCTGGCGGCGTCATCATCGGCAAAACCAACTGCGACGAATTCGCCATGGGATCCTCCACCGAGAACTCGGCCTTCGGCCCCGTGCGTAACCCCGTGGCGCCCGACCGCGTGCCCGGCGGTTCGAGCGGCGGCTCGGCGGCCGCGGTCGCGCAGGGCACCGCTGTGGTGGCGCTCGGCTCCGATACCGGCGGCTCCATCCGCCAGCCCGCCTCGTTCTGCGGGGTGGTGGGTGTGACCCCCACTTACGGCCGCGTCTCGCGCTACGGCCTCACGGCGTTCGCCAGCTCGCTCGACCACATCGGTCCGTTTGCCCGCTCGGTGAAGGATTCCGCAACGCTTCTGCGCGTAATCGCCGGCCGCGACCCCCGCGATTCCACCTCGGCTGACGCCCCCGTGCCGGATTACACAGCCCTGCTCGACGGAAGCGTAAAAGGTTTGAAGCTTGGACTGCCCCGCGAGTATCTAAAAGAATTGATGAGCGAAACCGGCGACCTGATCTCGCGCGGCGTGGACACTCTTCAAAGGCTGGGCTGCCAGATCCGCGAAATCAGTTTGCCCTCTACCGATTACGCCATCGCGTGCTATTACATCATCTGCACGGCCGAGGCCAGTTCCAACCTGGCCCGCTACGATGGAGTCAGGTACACCTTCCGCTCGGAGAGTTCGGACACGCTTTCGGACATGTATCGCAACACCCGCGGCGAGGGGTTTGGCGCCGAGTGCAAACGCCGCATCATGCTGGGAACTTACGTGCTCAGCGCGGGGTATTACGACGCGTACTATCTGAAGGCGCAGAAAGTGCGCGCCATCGTCGCGCGCGATTTTGCCAATGCGTTTCAGGAGGTGGATGCCATCGTGGCGCCCGTTTCGCCCTTCCCGGCATTCAAGCTGGGCGAGAAAGTGGACGACCCGCTGGCCATGTACCTCTCGGATATTTACACCATCACCGGCGATTTGGCGGGCATTCCGTGCATGAGCGTCCCGTGCGGAAATACCTCCGAGGGATTGCCGGTAGGGATGCAGATTTTGACCAGGCATTTCGACGAGACCACCATGTTCCGGCTCGCCGATGCCTTTGAACAAGCTCAGAGGAGATAAAGGAGATCGCTATGCCATTCACACTTCCGCAGTTGGGGTATGCCTTCGATGCGCTGGAGCCTCACATCGACAAAATGACGATGGAGATCCACCACGGCAAGCACCATGCCGCGTATGTCACCAACCTGAATAAGGCCCTGGAATCGGCCCCCGCCTTGGCGGACAAGACCGTCGAGGAGCTGTTGGCCGGCAACTGCGCCATCGTTCCCGAGAACATCCGCACCGCGGTGCGCAACAACGGCGGCGGCCACATCAACCACTCCATGTTCTGGAAGATCATGGGACCGGGGACTGGAGGGGCGCCAGTGGGCAACGTGGCCCAGGCGATCATCGGGACCTTCGGCAGTTTCGAGAGCTTCAAGGAGAAGTTCAACCAGGCTGCGGCCACCCGCTTCGGCTCCGGCTGGGCGTGGCTGGTGAAGTCCGGCGGCAAGCTGGATATCTATTCCACCGCCAACCAGGACAGCCCCGTGATGGAAGGCAAGTACCCCGTAATGGGCCTGGACGTGTGGGAGCACGCCTACTACCTGAAGTATCAGAACCGCCGCCCGGAGTACATTTCCGCCTGGTGGAACGTGGCGAACTGGAAGGAAATCGAAAACCGGTTCAACGCGGGCAAATAACCATCGACTGCAACTGGCCATCGGCCACAAAAAAAGCCCGATCTCGCGATCGGGCTTTTAGGATAAACCGGGCAACTTCCTACTCTCCCACACACTTGCGCGTGCAGTACCATCGGGGCTGAGAGGCTTAACTTCCGTGTTCGGGATGGGAACGGGTGGGTCCCTCTCGCTATGGTCACCCAGAAACTGGCGACATGAGCCGTACCGGCTCTTTGACTGAATATTGACGGGCGCGTTCGGAAAGCAGCGCAGCGTTGTGTGCGCAGTAAATTTTATGGTCAAGCCGAACGGGCGATTAGTAACGGTAAGCTCAACCGGTCACCCGGCTTCCACATCCGTCCTATCAAACTGGTCGTCTTCCAGTGCCCTTGTTAGCTTACGCTTGGGAGATCTCATCTTGGGGAAGGTTTCACGCTTATATGCATTCAGCGTTTATCCTGACCGAACTTCGCTACCCAGCGATGCGGCTGGCGCCACAACTGGATCACAAGAGGTTCGTCCACTCCGGTCCTCTCGTACTAAGAGCAGGCCCCCTCAAATCTCCTACGCCCACCACAGATAGGGACCGAACTGTCTCGCGACGTTCTGAACCCAGCTCACGTACCGCTTTAATAGGCGAACAGCCTAACCCTTGGGAGCTTCTGCACCCCCAGGATGCGATGAGCCGACATCGAGGTGCCAAACCGGAGCGTCGATATGAACTCTTGACTCCGATCAGCCTGTTATCCCCGGCGTACCTTTTATCCGTTGAGCGATGGCCCTTCCATGCAGAACCACCGGATCACTAAGGCCTGCTTTCGCATCTGCTCGACTTGTTGGTCTCGCAGTCAACCTGGCTTATGCCTTTGCACTCGTCGGCGGATTTCCAAGCCGCCTGAGCCAAGCTTCGCGCGCCTCCGTTACTGTTTAGGAGGCGACCGCCCCAGTCAAACTACCCGCCTTCCACTGTCCCTCGCCCGGATTACGGGCGGAGGTTAGAACCACAGAACGATCAGGGTGGTATCTCACCGTTGGCTCCTCCGAGTCCGAGAACCCGAAATCAAAGCCTCCCACCTATCCTGCGCAGACCGCCCCATAGTTCCATGAAAGGGTATAGTAAAGGTGCACGGGGTCTTTCCGTCTAGTGGCGGGCACCCGGCGTCTTCACCGGGACCACAAGTTCGCCGGGCGGCAGGTTAAGACAGTTCTCAGATCGTTACGCCATTCGTGCAGGTCGGAACTTACCCGACAAGGAATTTCGCTACCTTAGGACCGTTATAGTTACGGCCGCCGTTCACCGGGGCTTCAGTTCAAAGCTTCGCCTTGCGGCTAACCTCTCCCTTTAACCTTCCGGCACCGGGCAGGCGTCAGCCCCTATACGTCGTTTTCGACTTTGCAGAGACCTGTGTTTTTGTTAAACAGTCGCCTGAGACTATTCACTGCGGCTCTTGTTGCCAAGAGCACTCCTTCTCCCGAAGTTACGGAGCTAATGTGCCTAGTTCCTGAACCTACCATCACCCGAGCGCCTTAGAATATTCTTCTCGTCCACCTGTGTCGGTTTGTGGTACGGATACCTTGTCCCTCCTTAGAGGCTTTTCCTGGCGGACGACCCGGCGGATTTGCCTATCCGGATCTCCCTTCACCCTGGATTGAAACCATTGCGCACCAGAGCTTACGGTCCGCGTCCCCCCTTCGGTCTTGATCGGAACAAGGTAGTGCAGGAATATTAACCTGCTGTCCATCCGCTACGCCTTTCGGCCTCGCGTTAGGCTCCGACTAACCCTGAGCGGATTAACCTTTCTCAGGAATCCTTAGACTTACGGCGACCAGGGTTCACACCTGGTTTCTCGCTACTTATGCTGGCAGAGTCGCTTCCCAACGCTCCAGCGCTTCTTACGATACGCCTTCACCGCTGTTGAGAACGCTCTCCTACCATTCGTGGGGTACCCGCTTGCGCGGGTCCTACGAATCCGTAACTTCGGTACCATGCTTGAGCCCCGTTATATTGTCGGCACCGAGCCGCTCGACCAGTGAGCTGTTACGCTTTCTTTAAAGGATGGCTGCTTCTAAGCCAACCTCCTGGCTGTCTGAGCGTCCCGACTTCCTTTCCCACTGAGCATGGATTTAGGGACCTTAGTTGACGGTCTGGGCTGTTTCCCTTTCGACAATGAAGCTTAGCCCCCACTGTCTGACTCCCTCGCTACACATTCACGGCATTCGCAGTTTGGTTGGATTCGGTAACCGGGGAAGGCCCCTAGTCCAATCAGTTCTCTACCACCGCGACGGACCACGAGAGGCTAGCCCTAAAGCTATTTCGGAGAGAACGAGCTATCACGGAATTTGATTAGCCTTTCACCCCTACCCTCAGCTCATCCAAGCTGTTTTCAACCAACACTGGTTCGGACCTCCAGCCGCTGTTACACGGCCTTCATCCTGGCCAAGGGTAGATCATCCCGCTTCGCGTCTATTCCCAGCGACTGCATCGCCCTGTTCAGACTCGCTTTCGCTACGGCTCGCTTTCGCTTAACCTTGCCACTGAGAATAACTAGCCAGCTCATTATGCAATAGGCACGAGGTCAGGCATTGCCGTTGCCGGCCATAGCCCTCCCACTGCTTGTAAGCGTGTGGTTTCAGGTACTATTTCACTCCCCTCGCAGGGGTTCTTTTCACCTTTCCCTCACGGTACTGGTTCACTATCGGTCGCAAGTGAGTATTTAGCCTTACCGGATGGTCCCGGTAGCTTCCCGCAGGGTTTCACGTGTCCCGCGGTACTTAGGAGCCACTGGAAGGAGGATTGCATTTTCACCTACGCGGCTGTCACGCTCTATGGCCGGCCTTTCCAGACCGTTCGATTAACACTTTCCTGTCCCTCGTTTAACCTGCCGGGCCCTCCCTTGCGGGAACGTCCGGCGGACTATTGTGGTCCTGCAACCCCGCGCTCTCCTTTCGAATCGCACGGTTTAGGCTTTTCCGAGTTCGCTCGCCACTACTATCGGAATCACGGTTGTTTTCTCTTCCTCCGGGTACTGAGATGGTTCACTTCCCCGGGTTCGCCCGAGCACCCTATGTATTCGGATGCACGTAACGGGTGTTCGCACCCGCTGGGTTTCCCCATTCGGAAATCTCCGGATCACAGCCTGTTAGCGGCTTCCCGAAGCTTATCGCAGCTGACCACGTCCTTCATCGCCTACTTGCGCCAAGGCATCCACACACACGCCCTTAGTAGCTTGACCATAAAATCTACTTCACACACAACACTTGTGCACGCTACTTTCTTTGCGCTTACATACTTGTGTTTTGTAATGCCCGTCAATATTCAGTTGTCAAAGATCTTCGATTGCATCGGCAACCGGCGGCAGCGAGGCGTCGCCTCGCTCCTGCGGATTGTCGATTGGTGGGCCTGGGTAGAATTGAACTACCGACCTCACCCTTATCAGGGGTGCGCTCTAGCCAACTGAGCTACAGGCCCGGTCACCTTCACTCATCGCTTTCGCCAACCTGGTGGAGCTGGTCGGGATCGAACCGGCGACCTCCTGAATGCAAATCAGGCGCTCTCCCAGCTGAGCTACAGCCCCCAAAACTCGGGGGCCGGGATTCGGGGGCCGGGGGCCGGGGAAAACTTTCGCTTCCCCCGGCCCCTGGCCCCCGACCCCTGGCCCCTGCTTTTCTCTTCGAGGCCAGTTGGATGCAGAGACCACGGGTCCAGCCCATGGCCGCTTGGGAAAAACTCTCGTCCTCCAAGTGGAGATCCGTTGCGGACTCACTGCCCTCGCCGAAGCGCGGACAGCGGTTTGGAGTGGAACGGCTGTTCACTACCGGGCCCGGTGTACACTCAACCAGGCTGTATTCATGAACTCCACCCACGTTCTCTCTTAGAAAGGAGGTGATCCAGCCGCAGGTTCTCCTACGGCTACCTTGTTACGACTTCACCCCAATCATGGATCATACCTTGGGCCGCTGCCTCCCTTGCGGGTCAGCCTGCAGACTTCTAGTACAATCCACTTTCGTGATGTGACGGGCGGTGTGTACAAGGCCCGGGAACGTATTCACGGCAGCGTGCTGATCTGCCATTACTAGCGATTCCAGCTTCATGCAGGCGAGTTGCAGCCTGCAATCCGAACTGAGACCGGTTTTCTGCGATTGGCTCCCCCTCGCGGGTTAGCGGCGCTTTGTACCGGCCATTGTAGCACGTGTGTAGCCCTGGACATAAAGGCCATGAGGACTTGACGTCATCCCCACCTTCCTCCAGCTTATCGCTGGCGGTCTCCTGCGAGTTCCGTCTTGATGTAATCGCGACATGGCAACACAGGACAAGGGTTGCGCTCGTTGCGGGACTTAACCCAACATCTCACGACACGAGCTGACGACAGCCATGCAGCACCTCGACTGGACCCCCTTGCGGGGTAAAGATGTTTCCACCTCCGTTAACCAGCCGTTCGAGCCCAGGTAAGGTTCTTCGCGTTGCGTCGAATTGAACCACATGCTCCACCGCTTGTGCGGGCCCCCGTCAATTCCTTTGAGTTTCAGCCTTGCGACTGTACTCCCCAGGCGGCATATTTAACGCGTTAGCTCCGGCACGGATCAACTGAATGACCCACACCAAATATGCATCGTTTAGGGCGTGGACTACCAGGGTATCTAATCCTGTTTGCTACCCACGCTTTCGTGTCTCAGCGTCAGTTACGGTCCAGAGAGCCGTCTACACCACCGGTGTTCCTCCTGATATCTACGCATTTCACCGCTACACCAGGAATTCCACTCTCCTCTCCCGCACTCTAGCCCTTCAGTATTCGGCGCACCCTCCCAGTTGAGCCGGGAGATTTCACACCAAACTTAAAAAGCCGCCTACACACCCTTTACGCCCAGTAACTCCGAACAACGCTCGCTGCCTACGTATTACCGCGGCTGCTGGCACGTAGTTAGCCGCAGCTGCTTATGCAGGTACCGTCATCATCTTCCCTGCCGAAAGAGCTTTACACCCCGAAGGGCTTCATCGCTCACGCGGCGTCGCTGCATCAGGGTTTCCCCCATTGTGCAAGATTCCCCACTGCTGCCTCCCGTAGGAGTCTGGCCCGTGTTTCAGTGCCAGTGTGGCCGTGTGCCCTCTCAGGCCGGCTACCGATCTACGCCTTGGTGGGCTTTTACCTCACCAACTAGCTAATCGGCCGCGGGCTCCTCTCTCAGCGCATTGCTGCTTTCCTCTCTCGAGCTTATGCGGTATTAGCCCCGGTTTCCCAGGGTTATTCCACACTAAGAGGTAGATTACCCACGTGTTACTCACCCGTACGCCACTTTACTCACCAGGTTGCCCCGGCTTTCTCGTTCGACTTGCATGTGTTAAGCGCGCCGCCAGCGTTGATTCTGAGCCGGGATCAAACTCTCATTGAATTCAATGAGAATGGCTGGGGCGTGCCCCAACCCAATATCGCTCCGGTTTAACTCAGAGTACTGACGAGTTCTTCTTTACTGCATCCAACCAGATTGTCAATGATCTGCGCTCGCCTTCCCCGGCGTCTTTCGATACCGGAACCGGCAGCAGGCCTCGAAACGCGTTTCAACCACGGCCTCCACGCACGGACGCCTGCGGCTGAGAAACTCTAGAACTTTAAAAAGAACCACACAGGAAGGCCGTATTCCGCTCCGCGCGGTGGCCCGCACGGAGTTTTGTTACCATTCCTTACAGGGGACCTCTTTCCCTTATACCACGGGCGCCTCTGCACGAGCAAATCCTCCGCAAGGCGCGCGACTCCTCAGATCCCCAATTCGGCGACGTTTTCAGAATACCAGAGAGCGGCCCAGGGGCGCAAGTGGTATCGCCGAAAAAGATACCGAAATTCCCGTCCGAAACGTTTTGGTCTCTGCAACATGTTATGAACAAACGGCTTATGGATTTCACAACAGAGCGTCTCCAGTCGCATTAAAATAGAGACATGTCGGTGCTACCGGCCATTCTGCTGTCTATGCTTCTGGCTGCCCAGGCGCCCGCGCCACAGCCCACGCTGCCCGAGATCCTGGCCCGCATTGCCGAAGAGGCCGAGGTGCTGGAGCAGAACGCTCCCAAGGCCCTGACCCAGGAAACCCTCGAACAGCGCGCTCTCATACCTCCTCCCCGCTTCCTGCCCCGAGTCGGACAGGCCGCCACGGTTACGCCTAAGCCGCGACTGGTGGTGCGCGAGATCGTTTCCGAATACAGCGTCGGCACGCTGAAGGAATCGGATTCGCGCAATCTGCTGGAATTCCGCCAGGTGATCTCCGTGGACGGGCGCCGTGTCCAATCGGCGGAACACGCCCGGCATGCGCTCTCGCTGGGCATCCAGTCCCCCGACGATCGCGTTCGCAAACGCATGCTCGAGGATTTCGCCAAACACGGACTGGTTGACGTCGCCACCGACTACGGGCTCATCCTCCTGGCATTCACCAAGCGTGGTCTGGAGAACATGCAGTTAAAGCTTGCCGGCGAAACCCGAGTGGGCGCCGAACAGGCTCTGGTCGTCTCGTGGCGGCAAACCTCGACGGCTGGCGGAGAACTGGAATTCTTCGGCAACCAGGCCGTGCGCCGTCCCTTGGAGGGCATGCTTTACGTTCGCAAATCCGATGGCCTGCCGCTGCGTGTTCAGGCTTGGGCCGAGCACCCGGACGCGAAACGGATGATCCGCGATGAGGCCGCCGTGGATTACGCGCTCTCCGCCCACGGCTTCCTGATGCCCGTCTCGGTGGTCCACCGTCACCTGGTGGACGGCCAGCTCAAGACCGAAAACCTGTACCGCTACGAGCCCTTCAAACTGTTCAGCGCCGATGCCGAAATCAAGTTCACTGAAGTGCCCGAAACGCCTCCTCCGCCGCCGGCGCAGCCCAAGAAATGAGCGCCGGCGCCGCCGCCCGAAAGGTTGTGGTGCTTATCCCTCGAACTTCCCGCAGATGGAAACCTCGATTCCCATCTCGCGGAACATGGCCGCCTTGGCCGCCAGCGCCAGGTCGGCCCCCTGCGCATCCGGAGCATACACCACCAGCACGTGGTTGGCCTTGTGCCGCGCCATCATCTGGTCGCGCGTGACGCCGTCGAGCACCGCGTTCATCATGGGCCACTGCGGCGTGGTGATGCGCCAGCGCCGCTCCGTCTCCTCGGGGGGAAGCTGGATGGCCCGGCCGCGCCCCAGGTCCGCCTTCAGCCCGCCATCCACGAAAATCCGGCTCCATACGATCTCACCCGGCTTGCTCACGCCCTTGATGCCGCCGCCGCCCAAGCGGAAGTACATCGGCGGCTGGCGCTCGCTCACCGCGCCGGTGTATCCGCCCACCAGGTGCGCCGGCGGCACCGCGCCCGAAATCTCGAACAGCCAGACGAACTCCCCGGGCCCGAGGGCACCCCGTCCACACGGTATCGCTCGCCATAGCGCACATCGTGCAGCGTGCACTCCGGATCGTAGCCCAGCTCAGTCCAGATCCGGCTGGTCGCCAGCGCGTCCAATCCCGCGCACTCGTCCACTTCGTTGAAGTGCGGCAGCGCGCGGCCCTCATAGAGCACGCGCCTATTGTCGCGCGCCTTCACCGGCGGCCGGTCCACGTTATTCAACAGGCCCTCCGCCAGGTCCGACGCCGGTACCAAGTCCTTCAGCCCCTGCTGATACTGGATGCCGATCGTGTCGCAACCGAAATCGTCCGCCACCCGCAGCGCCGCGATGTACATCTTGCACTGGCTCAGAACTTGGCCGTCCGTCAGGTCGGTTTCCGGATTGGGCCCCGTGATGAACGTCATCCCCTTGCGGTCCAGCCACTTCCGCACCGCGAGCGCTTCTTCGTCGCTCACCTGCTGCATCTCGGCGAACAGGGCCGACTGGCTCAGCCGCTCCTTGAATACGCCCGTCGAGTGCAGCAGCTCGTCGGGGATGATGGCATTGTACATGCCCATGCACCCTTCGTCGAAGATCCCCATGATGGCCTTGTCGCGCCGCAGCGCCCGCGCCAATCGCGCCCCCGTCTCTTCCGCCTGGGCGGGAAGCCGGACCTCTGTGAGCGGATGCACGTGGCTGAGATCGTGGCGCACCGCTTCGCCCGCCAGCCACTGGCGCAAGCCGTTCAGGAAGAAATCATCCGTAAAGTCCTCGCTCCACAGCGTGCTGTACGCCACTCCGGCCTTGGTGAGCGAGGCGTTCAGGTTGAGCATGCCCACCAGCCCCGGCCATTCACCACTCCAGTTCGCCACCGTCAGGATCGGCCCGCGGTGCGTGTAGAGGCCGGGCAGAACATGGTGCGTGTATTGCCACACAGCTTCCACCACCACCAGCGGCGCTTCCGGAGGAATATTGCGGAAAACCTCCATCCCGCGCTTTTGGCTGTCTATGAACCCGTGGCCCTTCTCGGGGTCGCAGGCGTGCCCCCGGCGCACGTCGCGGCCCTCGCGGCGGATGGCATTCATGACAGCTTCCTCGACGCGGGCCTGCGCCGGCCAGCACATCTGGTTGGCGGCCAGGCGCGAATCTCCGCTGGCTATAACGATAACGGTATCGGACATGCTCCCATTCTCACACTGGACGCGTCGGCGCGTCCAGCCCTTAAGGTTCCCGGCCTGTAATCGCTGTCACTCGGGAAAAACCTTCTTCGACGTCCGGCGGCGCCAGCTTTGCCGACATCTTGGCCATGGCGTCTTCCGGCACCACGCGATGCCGCCGCGCATTCCGCGCGCGGCACACTTCCAGTGGCACGTCGAAGAATACCGCCTCCACGTCGCACCCGTACGATTTGCCTATGCCTATGTACGGCCGGCGCTCCTCCACCGTGAGGTTGGTGGCGTCGATGTAGGTCACCGGCCGCCCTATCGCCAGCCGCTGCCGCAACAGGTAGCGCAGCGTTTGGAAGACGCGGTCATGGATGGTCTGGTCGCTTTCGTCATCCGCCAGCAGGCTGCGGATGGCATCCGAGGAAAGTCCCGTAACCCCTAGCTGCGCCAGGTAAGTGGATTTCCCGGAGCCCGGCAGCCCTACCAGCACCACGATTCGCATCATCGCGCATCTAGCTCGTGCTGAAAGAGGTGCCCGGCCCGCGCGAAGGCCCCGAGGGTGCATGACCCCCGGGCCTTCACGAACCGGCCGCCTCCCGGGCCGGGCCCAGGGGGCACCCCGCTGGCGGATCTTCTTAACTGGTTGGGGCGGGCGGAGGTGTGCCGCCGCCGTCTTGGGGACCGGCCACCGGAGGGGGCGTAGCCGGAGGCGCCGCAGGCGCGCTGGCCTGTGGGACCACCTTCTTGACGGGCTTCTTCACAGCCTTCTTGACCGCCGGCTTCACGGGCGGCTTCACGGCCGCTTTCTTGACGGCCTTGGGGGCTGCCTTCTTTGCGGCCTTTTTCACTGCCTTCTTCGCGGCCTTTTTCACTGCCTTCTTCGCTACTACTTTCTTTGCGGGCTTCTTCTTCGCCATTCTGGTTCTCCTCAAGTCTGGGAGGGTCACACTATCTTATCCCGAATCTCTCAAATAACCAATCCTAATCTTTCGGATTTTCGACTTTATCGCGCGCCGGGCCTAACTGAACAGGCCCGCCAGGGATGCGCCGCACAACACCAGGACCGCCCACGGCAGAACCACCGCGAATAGCGCCCCGCCGGAAGACAGCCTCTTGCCGGCGGCGGCCTTGAGTCCCGTGGCGGTCAGCAGGATGATCCAGATGGTGAACAGATCGAAGGACATGGCCAGCGTGTACAGGAATTTCGAGCTATTGATCGGATCCATGAACGCCGCCGGATTGAACGCCAATGGGTTGATCAAGTTGAACTCGTCCGGGCTCTTCAGGAACATCACCACGATCGCCAGCGCGTGCTTGACGATCATAGGCAGACCGGCATAACAGACGATGGCGAACACCTGCTTGAACTTGACCCCGGCCGACATCATCCCGCTGGCAATCCCCAGAATGATGGCGGCTGAGATCACATACATCAGCGGAACCATGACGATGGCCGCGAAGTAATACGCGATTCCCGTGATCTTGGCCTGCATGGCAATGGTCGCATCCCGTTTCTCCGCCGGGATCCTCTCCATCGCCTGCTGCACGCGCGCATTGGTCTCCATCTGGTGCCGCAGGAAGCGCTCCCATCCTACGTGCTGCCCGTACACGAAGTAATAGGCCACGCCGGCCACAATCACCAGCAGCAGCGGAACCAGCCAGCGCGGCCGCTCCGCGATATCCGCAAACGTCTTGCCCGGCTCGAAAAAGACGCCGGTCAGCCTCGAGAATTCGCTCATTCCCTCCGGTTCCGGCTCCACCGCCGGTGCGTTTTCAGGTGTCATATCAGCACGATTGTACTCCACTCCGCGGCGGCCCGCACGGCTATCGTGGAACAATCCGCGCGCCGGTCGCGTATCCTGTAAATCGAGGCCAAGTATGCGCGCGAAGCTCCTTATTCCCATCCTGGCGGCCGCCCTGCTCTGCCTGGCAGCCTGCGACTTCGAGGATTTCGGCGGGTTTGACCGGTATCGTCAGGACTTTCACTACAGCTATCCCCTGAAGTCCAGCGGGAGGCTTTTGGTCGAGACCTTTAACGGGTCCGTCGAGGTTTCCGGCTGGGACCAGGAAACCGTGGACATCAGCGGCGCCAAGTCCGGCCCCACCCAGGAAGCCGCCGACGCGCTGAAAGTCGCCATCGACAACAGTCCCGATTCGGTTTCCATCCGCGTGACGCGGCCTTCGGACCGCCGCGGCAACATGGGAGCGCGATTCGTCATCAAGATCCCGCGCACGGCGTATGTGGACCGCATTATCACCTCCAACGGTTCCATCCGCACGCAGGATGGCAGCGGCCCGGCGCGGCTGCGGACCTCCAATGGGGAGATCCGCGTGCAGGGGCTGCGCGGCAGCGTGGACGCCCAGACGAGCAACGGCCCGGTCGAGCTGATCGATATCGACGGCGACGCCAAGGCCCACAGCTCGAACGGCCATATCCGTACGGAGGGGCTGCGCGGAGGCCTGGAAGCGGACACTTCGAACAGCAGCATCAACGCCCGGCTCGAGCAGGTCCCGGCAGGCCGGCCGGTGCGCCTGGAAACCACCAACGGCAGCGTCGAACTAAGCCTGCCGGCCAACTTTGCCAACGATATCCGCGTGAGCACCAGCAACAGCGGGGTCACCCTGCACATGCCTTACCAGGTGAACGCCCACGTCACGGCGCGGACCACCAACTCTTCCATTTCCTCCGACTTCGAGGTGAGGATGCGGGGCGAATTCAGCAAGAACCGCCTGGAAGGCGTCATCGGAAACGGCGGCCCGCTGATCGATCTGAGCACGTCCAACGGGAACATCCGGTTGCTGAAGATGTGAGGTGGGACCGAGTGAACAGCGTTGCGGCTAGCGCGGTCCCGCCGCTGATAACGGCGCGCTCTGAACGCCGGGCAGGGCGCGGAGCCGTTCCCCAATGGCTGCCGCGATTCGCCGGTTGGCCGCGTGATTGACATGGCAGTAATCCAGATAGAACTCCTCTCCCGGTGTTCGGTCATCCAGAATTCCCGACAAATCGAACGATGGCGTGTCGGGGAGTGATGACATGGCTTCGCGCAGGAGCGGGTACCCCGCCATGAAAGCGGTCTCTAACCCGTTCGGATTGATGTAGTAATCGCTCACGACAGTGGCCTCGTAGGGCGTCCGCCGGGCGCCAGCGAAGATCTGGGGCTGCAGGAACTGCACAAACGCCGCGCCCCGCTGATGGGCGAACCGGCCGGCTTCCTGGAGATTGGAGCGGAACACCTCCGCAGTTTGGCGGGCCAGCGATGCCACCCGCTGCGCGTCATCCAGGTGAGGTTTGCGGACCAGGTTTCGGCCGTTCACAGCGTTGCCGATGATGGTGCCCACAAAGGCCGAGTAGTTCTGCAGCTTGCAAGCGGCATACTTGGCATTGATTTGCGCCAGAAGCGCCTTGAACGGCCCCGCGCCCTGAAGCTGCTTTCGGTTCTCGCCGGCAACCCACCCGCTGGGGTCTCCGTTGTAGATCCCCTGGTATATGTCGTTGACGCCATCGTAAAAAACAACCACATCTCCAGGCTGAATCGGCATAGTCTTCAGCAATTCAAGCTGCTGGGCGGTGGTAACGCTGATGGAACCGCGGTTCTCTACTCCCCAGCCGGCCTGCAGTTTGCTAAGAAACCGCTGTAAGTGGCTGGGGATGGTCTCGCAGTCCGGGACCTCGGCGCCATAGATGGCCGAACCCCCAAGTACGAACACCCGGTGCAGCACGACTGCCGGCGGATCCGTGGTTCGCCGCTGGCCGTGTTCGATGTTGATGAACTTCCCGTGGAAATCGCCAGGGGTGATCAGCCGCGTGTTCGGCCGGATGAACCAGCCGTTCGGCTGGCGGAACGACTCGTCCACGAATTCCGGAGAAAAGTACCAGGCGCCCCGGTAAGGTGCCGGCTGCTGAAGCCGGAAGCTGTACCGGTTGTTGGGTGGGTGAGGATAGAGCATCCGGTACACCCGCGAACCTCCCTCCACCAGCAGCGCGCCGCCGGCCAGACTGGCGCAGACCAGACAGAAGTTGATGAAGCGTTCGCGCGGCCGGGTCAATGTCATCTCTCTTTCTTGCGCGGCGCAAATCATCTATATAGCATGCGGGAAGGCCGCGCGCCAACCACCGTTTCCGATCTGTTATGATTTCCAGTGAAGCCGCACAGGGCGGGAGAGCCCGGCCAAGAAAAGAGTAGACTTCGACGGACGACGGATGGGCCTGGATCAGCCGCTGGTTTCCATAATCATCCCGGTGAGGAATGAGGAGCGCGTGCTGGATCAGTGTCTGAATGCCATACGCGCGCTAGACTATCCGAGCGACCGTATGGAGGTAATCATCGCCGATAGCCTGTCTACCGACGCCAGCCGTGAAATTGCCGAAAAGCACGGGGCCAAGGTGGTGCGCAATCGCCGGCAAACGGTCGTTTCCGCCAGAAACTGTGGTTTTGAAGTGGCCCAAGGAGAATTTGTCGCTTTTACCGATGCCGACTGCATGGTCGCTTCCGACTGGCTCAAGACCGGGCTGAACGCGTTTCGCCCGGACGGCGCCATCGCCGGAGTTGGCGGCGTCACCCGCTTCCCCGATGTGGCCACTCCGTTCCAGGAAGCGGTCAACACTCTTTTTCTCTTGGCTGCCTTCGCGGGATCGACCGCCCACGTGCAGAGCGCCTCCAAGACTGAATTCGTGGACGACATCCCCGGCTGCAATGCCATTTACCGCCGCTCGGCCTTGGCCAAGGTCATGCCCGTAGACGAGCGTCTTCTGACCGCCGAGGACGTTCTGGATGAACTGGCTGCTGCGCGCCCAGGGTTTTAAGCACGTGCGCGCCGACAGCATGGTCCTGTGGCACCACCGGCGCAGCAGGCCGCGAAGTTTCTTTCGCCAGATGTACCGTTTCGCCATCGGCCGGCTCCAGGTTGGCAAGAGGGTCCCGGCGCTGCTGAACCCGCTGCATATGGCCGCCGCGGCCAGCGTTCCCATCTTGCTGGCGTTGGTTGCGTGGTTGCTGCTACTGGGCCGCGGACTGGTTCTGGCGGCAGGTTTGCTGGCAGGTGGCGCGGCCGGATTCGTGATCGCGCTTCCAAAATCCAAGTCGTATCGTTCGGCGGCCTTGTTCCCCTTGGTGCTGGCCATCTTCCTGGCCGCCTGGTCGCTCGGCTTCCTGCGGGAGTTCGTTTTTCCTCTCAGGAGCGCGGACGGGAAGTAATGAGAATCGCTTTCGTCATCCCGCCGGTGCTGGATGGCACGCAGGACGTGGACCGGTGCTTCGGCTGCAACTACAGCATTTACTTCCTGCCCCTGCTGGGGGTGATCTACCCCGCCACCGTCCTGAAGCAGCAGGGGCACCAGGTGGCCGTTCACGACTTTGCGGCCCAGCGCGGCGCCAGGCAGGCGTTCCTGGATTTCGTCCGCTCGGACGATACGGACGTTACTGCTTCTACACGGTCTTCCTGTCGCAAGCCACCGATCGTCTGGCCTGCGAAATGCTGCGCGCCGCCCATCCGGCGGCACTCTTCGTCTTCTTCGGACCGCAACCCACCTGGCAGCCGGATGCCTTCCTCGAACGCGAAGACACCTATGTGGTGCGCGGCGAGCCCGAGTTTGCCTTCGGCCGGCTCCTGGAGTCACTCCAGGGCGGCGCTGAGCCAGCCAGGGTTGAGGGCGTTTCGTATCGCGGTCCGGCGGGAGTCGCTCACAACCCCCCCGCACCCTACGTCGCCAGCCTGGATACCCTCCCCATCCCGGACCGCACGCTGGTCGACCACAAGCCCTATTGCAATCCTAAGCTCCACAGCAGGCCGCACACGGCCATGCTGACTTCACGCGGCTGCTATGCCCAGTGCTGGTATTGCGTACCCAACTCGCTGTCGTATGCCCGCGAGCTGGAGCACAAGAAGCACCATGGGGTGAAGCCGCCCGCGCGCATTCATTCCGCCGAGCGGGTGGTCGAAGAGTTCCGGCAAGTGGCGGCCCTCGGCTTCCGCTCCGTCTCCGTGATTGACGATCAGTTCCTCTGGCACGAAGCGCGCACCGTGCAGATCTGTGCCGGCATCCAGGATTTGAAGCTGGAGTGGTCCTGCCTGGCCCGTTGCGACCGGGTCTCGGAGAGAGCCGCCGAGGCCATGGCGGAGGCTGGTTGCGCTTATGTGGATCTGGGCACGGAGTCCTTCGACCAAGGAGTGCTGGATTCCATCAAGAAGGACATCCGGGCGGAAGAGACCGAACGCGCGGTACGCATCCTGAAAAAGCACGGGGTGGGCGTGGAACTCAACGTCCTGTTCGGCGCCACACCGGCCGAGAACGAGGAGACTATTCGCAAAACCCTCCGGGAACTGCGCCGGCTGGATGTGGACTACGTGCTCTTCAGCATCGCCAATCCCTTTCCGGGCACCGAATTCTACGAAGCGGCCAAGGCCAGCGGCTGGCTGGCGTACGGCGACTACATTCCGGTGGATCCCGCCAAGAACTCGATCATCTCTTACCCGCATCTTCCCAAGGAGCGGCTGGAGCAGATCCTGGCACGCGCCTATCGCTCGCACTATCTGCATCCCAGGACCCTGTGGCGGGAACTGTGCAAGGTGAAGAGTCCCTCCGATTTAGCGGACAAGTGCGCCACCGGCGCCCGGTTCCTCCAGCGAACCTTCCTCAAATAGCGCCGGCTGGACATGCCCGGCCCCTACGGGTCGCGCAGCACGTCGCGAATCCGCGCGGTCAGCAGGTCCACAAACCGCTCGGGCACGTAGCCGTTCATGCGGCTGAAAACCTGGCCGCGCTTCTCGATGATGATGGTGGTCGGAATCGAAGTGATCCGCAGTGCCCGCGAAAGCCCATCTTCGAAGTACACCTGGTCGGGCCATTTCTCCTCTTCGAGGAAACGCCTCACCGGCTCCCGGTCCTCGTCCGTGTTAATCGACAGGAACACCACGTCGGAACTATCCTGGAAGCGCTGCTTCACTTGCAGGTAAAGGGGGTGCTGGGAGCGGCACGGTTCGCACCAGGTGGCCCAAAAGTCGAACACCACCACCTTGCCCTTGAGGCTTGCCATGCTCAGCCTCTGCCCGTCCAGGCCGGTGAGCGTGAACTCCATCGGGTCGGTGAGCTGCGCATTCGGGTCGCTCTCCCGCCTCGTGAGCTCCCGCGTGTGAATCAGCGCGACGTTGCGGTCGTATGCCTCGAGCACCAGGTCGCCGAGGCCGTTGTCCGAGCCTTTGACCTGGCGATAGAGCTCGCCCATGCGCCCGCGGTCGCGGGCCCGGCCGGCATCGGTGGCGCTCGGGTCGGGGATGGTGAAGGCATCGGCCAGGCGGCGGGCCGCTTCTTCCGGTTTCCCGAGGCGCTCGTACCAACGCGCCGTCTCGCGCGCGGAATCGGCATTCGGGTAGGTCTCAAATGCGCGCTGGGCCAGCGCCAGCGCTTCGTCCAGGCGGCCCAGGTTGCCGCTGGCGCGCGCCTCGTCGCAGAGCGCGCGTCCCAGGCCGCGATCGGTCTCGTTGCGCCACTGGGCGGCGCTGGGCCCCGCGGGCCCGTTGTCCTTCTGCATCTGCCGGACCAGCTCTTCGTACCGGCGCGCATACTTGAGGGCGCGCTCCCAAGCCTCCTTCGAGCCGCCGGCGAGCAGCGCGCGGGTAACCTGCTCCAGGATCTGCAGGTTGTCCGGCTGGCGCGCCAGCACGCGCTCGCCGTACTTGATGATGCGGGTGTCGTCGCGGGTCTCGATGGCGGCCCGCGCGGCCGCGCGCTCCAGCTCCGCCCGGCGGGCCGAATTCGGATACTGCTCCAGGTGCTTCTCGATGGCGCGCAGGTACTCGAGCGGGCTCGAGCCGGCTTCCGAAAGCGCTTTTTCCAGGTCCGCCTGTTCCTGCCCCTGGGCCAGGCAGACACTGGCGAGCGCCGCAAGCAGCAGAAGCCATCTCATGGTTTCGGGTTGCGGATGGCCTCGGCGATCTCCGCCGCCCGCGCCCGCGCCGTGTGCATGTAGCTTTCGTTCTTGGCGATGCGGTCCAGCATCGGGAGGTACTGGTCCATACTCACCAGCCGCTTGCGCTCCATGGCCGATTCCAGCAGCAAGAGCGCTTTAAGCACTCCCAACCGGTCGTATTTGGCCGTGCGCTCCAGTTCGATGCGGTGCTCGGCCGATTCCCCCATGCGCTCGAACCAGTCCACCAGCTCGCGCGCCTGCGGGTCCTCGGAGTAGTTGAACTTGACCTCGCTCTTCCGGTCACCGTTCTCATAGCGGAAAGTCTTCGTCCCCATGAAGGCCACTTTCAGCGGCGATTCCAGCGGATGTTTGAAATAGTCCAGTTTCTCCGCCAGGCCGAACACTTCCTGCGTCTCGGCTTCGGTGAGCTGGAACTTGAGGGGGTCATCCTCGTCCGGCGCCTCGCGGTACTCGGCGTCTCCGTTCTGGCCGAGCATCACCTGAAAATAAGGCGGGACGCTTCCCGGAAAGGACCTGGAATAGAACAGCCGGGGACCATCGCCGGCGAAAAGAACGTTCGCGAAAAGCAGAATCAAGGACCACTTCATACCGGTTCCCGTCTATGCCAGCTTGCGCCTGGTGGCCTCGCGCGTAGCGTGGCAGATGGCCACCGCCAGGGCGTCGCAGGCATCTTCCGATTCGATGGCCTCCGGCAGCCGCAGTAATGACCGCACCATGAGCTTCACCTGGCCCTTCTCGGCCCGGCCATATCCCACCACGCTGGTCTTGACTTCCAGCGGCGAGTACTCCGCCATTTCCATCCGCGCCTCGGCGATGGCCAGCAGGGCCACCCCTCTCACGTGAGCCAGCTTCAGCGCCGTCTTGACGTTGGCCGAATAAAACACTTCCTCCACGGCGGCCGATTCGGGAACATGCTCCTGAATCAGGCGCCGCAACCCGCACGCGATTTCCAGCAGCCGTCTTTCGAAGGGCCGTTTCCGATCGGTGCGAATGACCCCCGCGGCCACCATCCGATGATCCAGCCCGTCGCTATCGATTACACCGTAACCGGTGCGTTCCGATCCGCAATCGATGCCCAGGACCCGCACGCTACTGCGCCAGCGCCTCCATCTCCTTCTCGTCGATATCGAAGTTGGAGTAGACGTTCTGCACGTCTTCGTGTTCTTCCAGCGCCTCGCTCAGCCTCAGCATAGCCGCTGCGTTCCTGCCCTCGAGCCTGACCAGGTTCTTGGGAACCATGGCGATGCTGGCGTCCTCGCCGTGAATGCCGCCGGCTTCCAGCGTCTTGAGGACGGCTTCGTGGGCTTCGGGCGCGGAGAGGATTTCCCACCTTCCGCCCTCGTTGCGCAGGTCGTCGGCCCCGGCGTCGAGGACGATGCCCATGAGCTCGTCTTCGGTGATCTTGCCGCCGGGTACGAAAATCTGGCTCTTGCGCTCGAACATCCAGGCCACCGCACCCTGCTCGGCCATGTTGCCGTTATTCTTGGAAAAGACATGGCGCAGTTCGCTGACCGTGCGGTTGCGATTATCGGTTGCGACGTTGACCAGGACGGCCGCGCCTCCGGGGCCATACCCTTCGAACATGACTTCTTCGATCTGCCCGCCCTCCAGCTCGCCGGTGCCGCGCATGATGGCCTTCTTGATGTTGTCGGAAGGCATGCTGGCACCCTTGGCGGCCAGAATGGCGCTGCGCAAACGAGGGTTGCCGTCGGGATCGCCGCCATGGCGGGCGGCGATGGTGATTTCCTTGATGATGCGCGTGAACGCTTTCCCGCGCTTGGCGTCCGTAGCCGCCTTTTTGTGCTTAATGGTGGCCCATTTGGAGTGGCCTGACATGTGAACCTCTCGGGGCAGGCCCGGCCCCATCGGCCGGGGAAGACCATGTTATGAATTCAACGCTATGAGGATAGCAGAATCAGAAATGCGGCTCAAGGCGCGCGATACTGGCAGAGAGTGGACTTTGAGAACGTAGCCGGCAATCTGCGCGAATCGTTTCGGGCCATCGCGGCCAGCCGGGGGCCCGGCGAGATCCGCGAATTGCGCGGCGTGAGCATCGCCTCGGCCGGTGTCGCCTTCCAGATGTTCAACGCGGCCTTCCTGTCGGAGCCGGTGGCCAGCGAGGGGGAGCTGGCTCGGCGCATCATGCTGCCCTCGGTCCATTTCAATGCCCGCGGCCTGGAGTGGGCCTACTGGGTTTGCGAGGACTGGCTCGAAGCCAGTGCCCGCCGGCGCTCGCGGCAGGTTTTTGAGAAGCACGGCTTGCGCCACTCGGTGGACCTGCCGGGCATGGTGGCGGAACGCATTCTGCCGCCCGTGAAGGCGCTGCCGAAGTTGGAAATCCGGTGTGTAGGAGACGCCGCCACGCGCGACGCCTTCTGCGCCATCGGCTCGGTGTGTTTTCATGTTCCCGTTCCCTGGTTCCGCGAGGTCTTCGACAACGATTGCGTGTGGGAACGCTTCATTGGCTACGTGGGCTACGTGGACGGGGAACCGGTCTCGACCGCGGCGGCCGTGATGGGCGGCGGAGCCGTCGGCGTGTACAACGTGGCCACCATGCCGGAACACCAGAGGCGCGGGTACGGCGAAGCCGTGATGCGCCACGCGGTAGCCGAGGCACAGCGGCGCCACGGCATCGAGCGGACCATTCTGCAATCCACGCCGGCCGGCCACCGATTATACGAGCGCATGGGTTTTCGCACGGTGACCAAGGTGGCGGTGTACGCGAGTTAAACACGGCGACATTTGTGTTTGCGCCACAACCGCTTGCTTAGAAGCCGTGAAAGAAACCAAGTGCGCAGGCGGTACCGCCGGGCGGAGGCGCAGGGACGAACGAAGTCAACATCAACGCCCTGCCTTTCAAGAGCATGTTACAATTGCCACTGAAAATCGGCTAACCGCGCTTGTCAAGTGCGTATAACGTCGGCGGCGCTTGGGAGCGTGCCGCAAGCGTGGCGGCGGGCCGCGGGAAGTTCTAGCCATCATGTACACCGCGATTCCCAGGGTCGCTGTGGTTGTGCTGGTGCTCTCTGCCAGCCCCGGTGTTCCGTCTCAATCGGCAACCGGTCGAATACTGCGCGTCGGCGGCGCCGGCGAGTATCGGAGTGTACAGGATGCCGTCACCAGTGCCCGCGATGGCGATGCCATCCAAGTAGCGCAGGGTGTTTATTCCGACAATGTCCGATTGACTCTCTCAAAGTCCATCGCGATTCAAGGAGGGTGGGACGCTGACTTCACAACGCGAAACAACGACCGTTCCTTGACCGTAATCGATGGTGGCGGCCGCGACAGCGTTTTTTACATCTCTGCCGGTTCCGGCATCGCCATTTCCGTGACCCTTGAAGGATTCACATTGCGGAACGGGAATGCGGATCGTGGCGGCGGGATACGGGCTGAGGCGGTGGGAAGCGGTGCGCACCTGCAGTTGACTCTCTCGCAAAACTCGATCTCTAACAACGCGTCCACCAGTTATGGCGGTGGCGTTCAGGTGTACGCATCGAGCCCTCAAGGCACTGCGACCGCCGTACTTTCCGCAAGTGGCAATTACATACAGGACAACACCAGCACGGACACCGGGGGCGGTTTGGCCTTGTGGTCGCTCGACGATGCGGTGTTGACGGCAACCCTGACCGGCAACCAGGTCACTGCAAACAGGGCGTCCACGTTTGCGTCGGGAATTTGGATCAACGCTGGGCACCAAGGGTCGCGAGCTGAAGTAACAATGATCCGCAATGTCGTCTCGGGCAGTGCGGGATCGAGTCTGGATGGAGGCGGTTTGGCCGCCTACGCTTCTGGTTCGGGTGCATACACCGTTCTTTCTCTGTCCGGAAGGGCGCAGTGATGAATGCGACCTTGGCCGATAACCTGATTGCGGATAATCGGGGCGAAATGATGTTTGGAGGGCTGGCACTAACCGCCACCGACGCCGCCGCGGGGACTTTCCAATTCACGGGAAACACATTCACTGGGAACTGGGCCGGCGAGGGGGTATCAAACGGACTATCGGTCATGTCCGGCGACAATCAACTGCCCCCAGGCACGGATACCAGTACGGTCGCGGTGCAATCACACAATGATATTCTCTGGGGCAATATCGGAACGCCTAATTCCCTCGATCTGACCATATATGCCAATTCCGCTTCCGATCCGGCCCTGGTCGCGGCTTCCTACTCGCCGTTCGGAACGGTGAACAATCATCTCGGCACTTTTACCGCCGATCACTGCACCGTCGGCTCGTCTTCCTCGACTTCGAGCGCGGGCGCCGGCCATGTCGCCGGCGCTGGCCTCGTTCCGCGGACATCGAGGCGCACGGTGAAATGAGAGCGTCCGGAGTACTGACTATCGTTGCAGTGGTGGCCGCGATGTGGCCAGCGGCGCTTGCCCAGAACTACGCCGTGAGCACGGTGGCGGGCACCGGCGATTCGGGTATGGCCGGGGACGGCGGGCCGGCCGCCGCGGCCCAGTTTCTGCTTCCTGGTGCGGCAGCCGTGGATGGAAGCGGTAACGTCTTTGTGGTGGACATGGAGAGTCACCGCGTCCGCAGGATCGCGGCCGATGGGACCATGTCGACGGTCGCCGGTACCGGAGCAGCCGGTTTCAGCGGCGACGGCGGGTCCGCCGTCAACGCCCAGCTCGCTTTTCCATATGCCGTCGCGGTGGACCGGGCCAACGGCTTGCTCATTGCAGACACGTTCAACCATAGGATCCGGAGGGTGGGATCGGATGGGACGATCGCGACGGTGGCCGGCACCGGCACGGCAGGCATCGCCGGAGACGGTTCACTGGCGGTGGCCGCCCAGGTATCCCTGCCCGGCGCCTTGGCGACGGATACTTCGGGTGCCTTTTTCCTTACCGGCCTCTCCGATAGCCGCGTTCGAAAGGTAGACCCCGGCGGCACCATCACGACCATCGCGGGCAGCAGTGTGCCGGGTTATGGAGGCGACGGAAATACCGGGCGCACGGCCCTTCTGTCATTTCCCAGGGGATTGGTGGCGAACTCCGCCGGCGAGTTGTACATCGCCGACACATACAACAATGCGATTCGCAAGGTCGCGGCAGACGCCGGCAGCGGCACAGTGAACTACAGTGTCGCTCCAAACACCGGGGCGCTCCGCATCGGCACCATCGACATCGCGGGTCGGGTTTTTACGATTACTCAGGCGGCCAGTGGCGCCGTGCCACCGGTGTTCTCGGCTGCCGGCGTGGTGAATGCGGCTAGCGGGATCGGTGCAGGTGTGGCGCCAGGCGAATACGTTTCGATCTTCGGAACAGGTCTTGGCCCATCGCCGGGCGTCCTGTCCGCATCAATGGAGACGGGTCTTGGCGGAACTAGTGTATTTTTCAATGGGATTGAGGCATTTGTAACCTACACCTCAGCCAGCCAGGTCAACGCGCTTGTGCCCTACGGCATCTCCGGTTCTCAAACTGTGGTTGTGGAGATCGAATACGCTGCGATGAGGAGCCAAAGCGTAGCTCTGCCCGCGGTGGATTCGATTCCGGGAATCTTTACCAGAGATTCTTCTGGTTCCGGCGCCGCGGTTGCGGTCAACCAGGATGCCAGTTTGAACACTCCCGATACTCCAGCACTAAGGGGCGAGGTTGTTTCATTCTGGGCCACGGGGCAGGGACAAACTGTACCGCCGGGAATCGACGGCAAACAACCCGTGGCGCCGCTGTTTCCTGCGCCATCCCTGCCCACGAAGGTGTCGGTTGGAGGAGTGCCGGTTCCCTCTTCGGATATCCTCTTTGTCGGGATGGTCTATGCCGGCGTCATGCAAGTGAATGTTCGAATCCCGGACGGGGTTGCCGCGGGCCCCGAACCAATTGTGCTGCAGGTCGGCGATGCGAGCAGCCGCCCGGACGTTACGATTTCAGTTGCCGATCCAGGCCAAGGGGGCCCCACGAAATGACGGTCCATCTCTCCAGGTTGTGGTCCCGGGCCTCGGGAAAACGACCCATCGCCGCAATCGCCATCGTGGCGGCGGTCGTCTTAAGCGCCGCTTGTCTGGCTTGGCAGGGGCCTGTCACCCAGTCGCCGTTTGTCGACACCGGCCAACAATTGGGAAATTGCCAAGTGTACACCGAGACATGCGCGGACCTGGACGGCGACGGCGCCCCGGACTGCGTGCTGGCTTCGGTCGCCCTGGGCGGCACGGTACAAGTGTTTATGAACAAGGGCGGCGCTGTCCTGCGAGACACCGGGCAGCTTCTGCCCATCCGTCCGTCGGATTTCTACCTCTGGAACTTCGGCATCGTTCTGGCGGATGTCAACGGCGATGGCCGCTTCGACCTGGTCACCGCCGACGCTGCGCGGTACCAACGTGTACATCGGCGACGGCACGGGGCATTTCCTTCCGGTGTCCCAGGTCCTTTGGGACCCCGACGTCCAGGAAATGAAGGGCCTCGCCCTGGGAGATTTCGATAACGATGGCGCCCTCGATATGGTGGTGGGCGATTACTGGGCGCCGGGACGTGTCTATTTCAACGACGGGTTTGGGATGTTTCGGGACTCGGGCCAGCGCCTTCCGTTTATCCGCGGATGGCGCATTGCCGTCGGCGATCTCGATGGCGACGGCAACCTGGATATCGTCGCCGCCAATCGCGACAACCAGCCCCTGTCGATATTCTTCAACGATGGCGCAGGCAACTTCACGCTCTCCACTCAGAACCTGGGTTCATTCAATGCCTTCGACGTGAAGCTCGCCGACGTGAACGGTGATGGTTATCCGGACATCATTGTGGCCGCCGAACGCGACCCCAACACCGGCAGGATGAGCCGGATCTTCCTGAACGATGGCCACGGCCGGTTCACGGACTCCGGACAAAACTTGGGGACACCGGATTGCGCAACCATAGAGATCGGAGTTGGCGACATCAACAACGATGGCTATATCGATCTGGTGCTCGGCGACTACAACTTCGCCAACTATGTTTACCTGAATGACGGCACTGGAAAATTCACAGTGCAACCCTGGACACTGCCATCCGAACAAACGTCGGGGCTAGCGCTCGTCAACCTGGACGGCGACGGCTATCTGGACGTCATCATGGCCCAGGCTCAGCCGGGCGTATACAAGGTATTTCGTAATAATGGGTCGCTCGGCAAACCCAATCAGGCTCCTCTTCCGCCCAGTTCCCTCACTTCCAGTGTCTCCGCGCAGACCGCCACGCTGCGATGGAACGACGGTAGCGATGCCGAAACCCCTCGCGTGTTGCTGACTTACAACGTTCGGGTGGGAAAGTCGCCCGGCGCTAACGATGTCGTCTCCGGCCTGATGGGCGTCGAGTTCGGCAGAGTTGGCCACGCCTTCCAGCGGATCATCAAGCGCCTGCCTGCCGGAAAATACTACTGGAGCGTTCAGACCGTGGACACCGGCTTTCGCCGCAGTTCCTGGGCTCCCGAGCAGAGTTTCGCCGTCACCTCAGCCCTCGATTCAATCCCGCCTGCCGCCGTCACGCTGTATACCTTGACGGGTCCGGGCGCCGGCCAGGTTCTGGTGAGCTGGAAGGCGCCCGGTGACGACGGCAACACCGGCACCGCGAAGGCCTATGCACTGAGATATGGCACTGCTCCGGTCACCGAGGCGTCCTGGCCTCTCGCAAATCCGGTCTTCTCCGTTCCCGTTCCATCGCCGGCGGGTACGTGGCAAAGCGCTCTCGTGGACGGGCTCGAGCCCGGTCAACGCTACTACTTCGCGCTAAAGGCGTCCGATGCCGCCGGCAACGTGTCGCCCATCTCCAACTCGCCCTCGGCTGTGGCGGGGGCAAAAGGCGGACTCTTCACTGCCGCCGCTACCAGCTTCGAGACCGCCAACACCACGCGTGTCGCACTCGCCGACCTCGATGGGGATGGCTACCTCGACCTCATCCAGGCGAACGGCGAAGAAGTCGCGCAGCCGGTGGTCATCTACTTCAACGATGGCCATGGAGGATTCACTCGCAGCCAACAGGTATTTCCCTCCATTCAGCTAATGGACATCGCCGTAGGCGATATCGATGGCGACGGCCACTTGGATTTGATCACCTGCGGGTTGGGTGTTGGAACTACGGTCTGGAAGAACGACGGCGCCGGCCACTTCACCGTGTTTCAGACCATCCCCAACCCACCCACCGCGCGAGCCGTGAAACTGGCCGACCTCGACGATGACGGCGACCTGGACCTGCTGATCGCCGCCGACAGCACACTCGTCTTTTGGAACGACGGACAAGGCCACTTCGTGGACTCGGGCCAGGTTCTCGGCAACCGCATGTCTCGCAGCCTGGCGGTGGGCGATGTTGACGGCGACGGTTCTATCGATTTTGTTCAGGGAAACGCGATATTTCAGAACTTGCCAACCGACAACCGGGTCTTCCTCAACGATGGCGCCGGGCACTTCCACGATTCCGGTCAAAGCATCGGCAACGGCGACACCTTTGACGTGCGGCTGGCGGACATCAACGGCGACGGCAAGCTTGATCTGTGGGTTGGCAACAGTGACTCGGCCGATGAACTCTACTTGAACGACGGTCTCAGCGGATTCACACAGCGGATCGTTTTGGGGAACTCGAGCAACGGAACCAAAGGACTGGCGGTGGGCGACATCAATAATGACGGGTACCCGGACCTCATCGCGGGCGACTGGAGCGGCGGTGTCAGGATCTACGCCAATATTACCGGTCAAACCGTGACTCCGTACGGGAACGCGCTGGGACCGGACAGCACGAATGCTGTCGCCCTGGGTGATGTCCGCGGCGACGGAGATCTCGATATTGTTGCCGCGGTCAAGGGCAGCCCCAACGTCCTCTATTGGAACAACAGTAGCGCTGTTCACCCCAATACTCCTCCTGCGTCGCCCGCCACTCTGCTCTCGAACGTAGCCGGAGACACCGCCTACCTCTCCTGGGCCGCTGGCTCCGACTCCGAGACACCGGAAGTCTTCCTGACTTACAATCTGCGCGTTGGCCGGACTTCCGGTGGAAATGAAGTCTTCTCCGGCGCGATTCCCGCGGGCCCCGGAAACATGGGCCACAGCTTTCGCAAGCGTCTTCTCCATCTGAGTCCCGGCATTTACTTCTGGAGCGTGCGGACCGTCGACGCCGGTTTCGCCTCCAGCGCATGGGCCCCGGAGCAGTCGTTTGCCGTCGGCAGCCAAGGAGTCTCGGTGGCTATCCGAGCCATTGTGAATGCCGCCAGTGGCAGCGCCTCAGTGGCGCCGGGGGCATGGGCGTCGATCTATGGCGACAATTTATCCAACACATCTTCTTCCGGCCAGGTCTGGACCGCGAAGGACTTCAACGGAGTATTCCTTCCGACCTTGTTGGCCGGCACGAGCGTTCAGATTGATGGACGGGCGGCCGCGCTGGCTTTCGTTAGTCCCGGCCAACTGAATGTTCAGGTCCCCGACGGCGGCAACTACGGAAACGTCGTGGTTAAGGTGAGTAGTCCGTATGGGATCGCCAGCGGTACCGCCAGCGTGCAGCCGATCGCGCCGGCATTGTTCACGGTGCCCGCAGGCGGTGTGACGTATGCTGCTGCCGTGGGCGCAGACAGTCTGTCGATAGCTCCACCCGAACAGATACCCGGTGCGCGGCTGGCTCGTCCAGGGGAAACTCTACAGTTGTTCGGCACAGGATTCGGGGAGACGGCCACCCATCAACCTGCGGGACAACTGGTAAACCCGTCGCCGCTTGTGGATTCCGTTGCCGTAACGGTATGTGAGCAACCTGCCCACGTAGACTATGCCGGGTTGGTGGGGGTTGGCCTGAATCAGATCAATGTCACCATACCCGCCCTTCCACCGGGGCTGTGCCAGGTGCGAGCGACGCTTGCCGGAGCCAGCACTCAAGACGGTGTCGTGCTGCCAATTGGACAGTAGCTCCGATCGCAAGCACGACGCTTCCGGATAAAGTGTAGTTCGTCCCCTCACCGCCTTTTCTGCCGCGCCGCGATCAACTCCTCAATATTGATCAACTCCGTCGGATAGTCGCCGGTGTAGCAGGCATAGCAGTACTCGTGCCGGTCGTCGGCCACGGCTTTCCGTAGCGAAGCCAGCGACAGGTAGCCTAGCGAATCGGCTTCCACGAACCGGCGGATCTCTTCCACGTTGTGGTCGGAGCCGATCAGCTCGCTGCGCGTCGGCGTGTCCACCCCATAGAAACAAGGCGACACCGTGGGCGGGCATGAGATACGTAAGTGCACCTCGCGCGCGCCGGCCTGCCGCACCATGCGGACAATCTTCCGGCTGGTCGTGCCGCGCACGATGGAGTCGTCCACCAGCACCACGCGCTGGCCTTGCAGCAGGCAGCGCACCGGGTTGAGCTTCAGCTTGACTCCGAAATCCCGAATCGCCTGCGAAGGCTCGATAAACGTGCGGCCCACGTAGTGGTTGCGAATGAGAGCCTGGCGGAAAGGTAGCCCCGATTCGGCCGAGTAGCCAATGGCCGCTGCCACCCCGGAATCGGGAACCGGCACCACCAGGTCGGCATCGGCGGGACACTCGCGCGCCAGCATCCGGCCCAGGTTCTCGCGCGATTCCTCCACCGCGCGGCCAAAAACCACGGAATCCGGCCGCGAGAAGTACACGTGCTCGAAGACGCACTGCGCGCGCGGCTGCTCGGGAGCGTAACGCTCGCGGGTGATGCCTTCCGGGCCGACGATGATCATCTCGCCAGGCTCTACTTCGTGCAGATAAACCGCGCCGATCAGGTCGAAGGCGCAGCTTTCCGACGCGAAAGCGTAGACCTTGCGGCCGCCGGAGATTTCCATTTCACCCACCGCCAGCGGCCGGAAACCATGAGGATCCCGCGCCACGATGATGCGGTCTTGCGCCAGAAATACCAGCGAAAACGCGCCTTCCAATTGCAGCAACGCATCGCGCAGCGAGCCCGCCAGCGTCCGCTCCGAAGAGTGTGCCACCAGGTGCAGGATGACTTCGGTGTCGCTGGAGGCCTGGAAGATGGCGCCGCGGCGCTCCAGGTCGGCGCGCAATTCCCCGGCGTTGGTGATGTTGCCGTTGTGCGCCACCGCCACCCGCCCCTTGTTGCACGCCACCGAAAACGGCTGCGCGTTCAGCAGCACCGTGTCGCCGGCCGTGGAATAGCGCGTGTGGCCGATAGCCAGCCCGCCGGGCAGGGTGGCGAGCACCGGGCTGGTGAAAATATCGGCCACGTGCCCCATGGATTTGTGACTGTAAACCTGGACGCCATCCGTGGTGCAGATGCCCGCGCTCTCCTGGCCACGGTGCTGCAAGGCGTACAGCCCCAGGTACGCCAGCTTGGCCGCTTCCGGATGGCCGTAGATGGCCACCACGCCGCACTCTTCGTGGAATTTATCGAACATAAGATTCCAGCGCGCCATCATAGGCGGCTTTCAGCGTTGCGATTTCCCAGGAACCCAGTGTCATGGCGCGCTGCCGGATTTCGATCCCTTTCTCGATTGTAACGCCCACCACGGGCGCCTCGATCCCGTGTCTCTCCGCGATGGCGGCGACTCTCCCGGGGTGCCCAGTCGAAATCAGAATGCGCGAAGGCGCTTCGTTAAAGGCCAGCACTTCGGGACGCAGGTCGCTCGCGAGATCGACGGCTGCGCCGATTCCCGCCGACCCGAAGGAGCACTCGGCCAGCGCCACGGCCAGGCCGCCATCGCTCAAATCGTGGGCGGATTCGGCCAGACCCGCCGCCACAATTTCGCGGATGGCCGACTGCACGCGCTTTTCGCGGTCGAGATCGAGCGCTGGCGGCAGGCCCCAGAGTTGTCTCCGGATCTCCTTGGCGTACATGGTGCCGCCGAAGCGCGTCTCGTCACACCGGCCGATGCCGCCCAGCAACACCACCGCGCGGCCGGGGTTCCGGAACGGAATCGTCACTGGTGCAGCAGTCTTGAGCAGGCCGACAATGCCGAGCACCGGCGTGGGGTAGACGCCTTCGCCCAAGGTTTCGTTATACAGGCTGACGTTGCCGCCGGTGATGGGGGTGTCGAAGAAGCGGCAGGCCTCGGCCATGCCTTCGATGGCTTCCACGAGCTGCGCCATAATCTCGGGCCGCTCGGGATTGCCGAAGTTGAGGCAATTGGTGGCCGCCACCGGCTCCGCTCCCACCGTGGACAGGTTGCGGCAGCACTCCGCCACCGCCAGTCGCGCGCCCTCGCGCGGCGAGAGGTAGCAGTAGCGGCCGTTGCCATCCAGCGACAGGGCCACCGATGCGCCGGTTTCCTTGATGCGGACGATGGCGGCGTCGGTTCGCTCCGGTCCGGCAATGGTGTTGGTGCGGACCTGGTAATCGTACTGCTCCCAGATCCACCGCTTGGAGCAGATGTCGGGGGATGCCAGCAGAGCCGGCAATGCCTCCTGCACTCCTGTGGGGCAGGCTGGCAGCCTGCGGCCGAGTGGTACTCGGCCTGCTTGGTTCGTCATCGGCGCGCGCCGCAGCGGTTCCGTGTGGGGGCGGTCGTAGAGCGGCGCTTCGTCGGCCAGCTCGCGGTTGGGAATCTCGGCCACAATCTTGCCGTGCTGCCTCACGCGAAGTTTGCCATCGCCCGTAACCACGCCGATTTCCACGGCTTCCAGACCCCACTTGCGGAAGACGTGGAAGACTTCGTCTTCCCGGCCCTTTTCCGCCACCAGGAGCATTCTTTCCTGCGATTCGGAGAGCATGATCTCGTACGGCGTCATGCCGGTCTCGCGCTGGGGGACGCGGTCGAGCTCGATCTCGATGCCCACCCCGCCGCGGCTGCCCATCTCGCACGTCGAGCAGGTCAGGCCCGCCGCGCCCATGTCCTGAATGCCCACGATGGCGCCGGTCTGCATGGCTTCCAGGCAGGCCTCCAGCAGAAGCTTCTCCATGAAGGGGTCGCCCACCTGCACGTTGGGGCGCTTCTGCTTGGACTCTTCAGTGAATTCGGCGCTGGCCATGGAGGCCCCGTGGATGCCGTCGCGCCCCGTGCGCGCGCCCACGTAGATCACGGGGTTGCCCGCGCCGGCGGCCCTGGCGTAAAAGACATCTTCCCTGCGGCAGACGCCCAGCGCGAAAACGTTGACCAGCGGGTTGCCGTCGTAGCACGGCTCGAAAATGCATTCACCGCCCACCGTGGGCACGCCAAAACAATTGCCGTAATGCGCGATGCCCGCCACCACACCGCTCAGGATGCGCCGGTTGCGCGCGCCGGTCTCAGCGTCATCCAGCCGCCCGAAGCGCAACGAGTCGAGCACGGCGATGGGCCGCGCCCCCATGGTAAATATGTCGCGGAGGATGCCGCCTACCCCCGTGGCCGCGCCCTGAAAAGGCTCGATGAAGCTGGGGTGGTTGTGCGATTCGATCTTGAAAGCGATGACGTAACCGCCGCCGATATCGATGATACCGGCGTTCTCGCCGGGGCCCTGCACCACCAGCTTGCCGCGCGTGGGCAGCTTCTTCAGATGCAAACGCGAGCTCTTGTATGAGCAATGCTCGCTCCACATCACGCTGAAGATGCCCAGTTCGGTGTAGCTGGGCTCGCGGCCGAGAATGTCCACAATCTTCCGGTACTCGTCGGGGCTCAACTGGTGCTGCGCCACCAGCTCGGGGGTGATCGCGGCGCTCATGCCCGCACCGCCGCGCGGAGCATCGATTGAAAAACCGTCAGGCCGTCGCTCGATCCCATGAGCGGCTCGGTAGCGCGCTCGGGATGCGGCATCATCCCCATGACGTTGCGCTCGCGGCTAAGGATGCCGGCGATATCGCGCAGGGAGCCGTTGGGGTTGCCGTCGTAGCGGAAGGCGATGCGGTCCTCGGCCTCCAGCTCATCGAGCGTTCGCTCGTCGGCGAAGTAGCAGCCTTCGCCGTGGGCGATGGGCATGCGCAGCGTCTGCCCCTTGCACGCGGCCGAGGTGAAGGGCGAGTCGGTGGTTTCTACCGTAAGGCGCACCTCGCGGCAGATGAACTTCAGCCCGCGATTGCGGATCAGGGCGCCGGGAAGCAGCCCGGCTTCCACCAGGATCTGGAAGCCGTTGCACACGCCCAGCACCAGGCCGCCATCGGAGGCGAACCGCCGCACGGCCTTCATCACCGGCGAGAACTTGGCGATGGCGCCACAGCGCAGGTAGTCGCCATAGGCGAAGCCGCCGGGCAGGATGACGGCATCGACCGCTCCCAGCGTGGACGAGTCATGCCAGATGTATTCCACCGGCTGTCCCAGGTTGGTTCCGACCGCGTAGAATGCGTCGTGGTCGCAGTTGCTTCCAGGAAAAACAATGATGCCAAATCTCATGAGTTATGTTTTGGGGGGAGGCTAAGCCTTATTCTAGCAGGCGCCCGCCGCGCGGGTGACCCGGTAGCGGCTGAAATGTGCGCTGCCCCGGCTTGCTTTCATCGAGCTGGCCCAGGCGCCAGCCGTGAGGGTACCGGAAACTACGGCGCAGCCGGACGCGCCAGCAGGCGCAAGGTCACAATCCCGTAGGGCGGCAGGGCCACTTCCACCCCGTCTTTCGACGCTGGAATCTCGCGGAGGTTGTCCTCGGTGGCGTTCGATAGCCAGGCGCGGCTGAATTCGAGCAGGCGCGAAGAAAGGCGCGCCCTGCCCTCATGGCCGGCGGTCTCCAGCAGCCGGACTATGTAGCCCTCGCCGTCCTCGGCGGGCTTGAGCGTCTCCAACTCGACGCCCTCGCCGTTCAGGCTGAGGAAACTCGCGGGCGTGGCCGGCAGTGAGCCGCGCAGTCCGACTTTGTCATTTCTCGTCAACTCGCCGGTTTCGAGCGGCGTCAGCGACTCCCGTCCCAGGCGGCTCAGGTACGCCGGACTCAGTTCGGAGTTGCTGGTGACGACGTAGCGGAACGTGAACTCGCCGCTCTGTACGCGCGGAAAGTTGGTATGCCAGTAGTTGTTCAACGCGTAGGAGAAGATGGCCGGCGACTTCGGCTCGAACTTCTCCGGCCGCAGGCCTCGGTTGATGTCGCCGAAAGTCACGAGCGGCGCATCGATGGGGATCACCGCCGCGCTCATCCCGCCGCCGCTCACCCGCGCCCAGTGTCCCGCCGCGTACCATTCCCGGCAGCCGCCGGCGAGTTCGTCGCGCGCCGGGTTGACCGTTCCGTTCTGGCCCTCGTACTCGAACTCCGGCTGCGTCGCCGCGAAGGGGAACGCAAAGTAGATGGCCTCCTTATCGTTCACCGGCTCCTTCTGCAGACGATTGACAATTTCGATCTTCTTCTCGCCGTTGAACAGCCGGATCTCCACATCGATCCGGGGCGCGGCGAGCCCGCTCACGCCGTAGTGCAGAAACTGTCCCCACGGCGTGGCGACGGCGTTCACCGCGGTGGCGGCAGCCGCGGGGCTTACCGTCAGGTTCGCGTTTGGCAAGTGCTCGGATATGTGAATGAGGCGGCTGTTGTCGCCGCCCGCCACGTACACGTATTGGCCGAGCAGGTATGGGCTGTTGGGATCGACCAGCTCGCGGCCGGCCTGTTTGTCGAAAATGCTGGAAACCCCGCCGCGATGGGGGTCGACGGTTACGCGGTAGAACTGGTTCTCGATGGTGTCCGCGGGTTTTGGCTCGAGTGACGCCGGCGCAGTCTGGCTGCTTTCGATGCGGTAGACGCGATAGCCCATCGCCGGCACGCGGCCGGCCAGGAATCGCACGCGCCGGTATCCGTTTCCGGCCCGCAGCGATTCCAGCGCTGCCGGCTGGCCCGTTCCCGTGTCCACCAACTGCGCGCCATTCGAGAGATCCAGCTCCACCAGGCCGCTGCGCTCATGACCCAGCGAGTTGAAAACGACCACCGCAGGCGGCTCCATCCGGATGCTGTCGAGCAGGCGGCTCATAGATTCCTGCGCGATCCAATGCGCCGTCTCGCGAGCGTCGGAGACGTGGAAATGTTTGGTCTCGATCTGCCGCACGCTCTGTTCGCTCTCCGGCCGCGAGTAGCCGCCCGAGGACGTGTAGGTGTGTTCGGCATAGAGCAGCAGATCGCGCCACAAACGCCGCAGTCCCTCGAGCGGCGGCGCCCATTCCCCCTTCTGGAGCGCGGCCAGCGAGGACAGCTTCTCGACCGCCAGCGCGCGGCTTTCCGTCTCCCGGTAGAGAGCTGCGTATTGCGCGTCGGTGCCGATGCCGTCTTCCCAATACGGTCCAAAGTCGCCGCGGACGGTCTCGAGCCGGTCCCCGAACTTCTTCTCGACCATCTCGAAATAGTCGCGGAAAGTCGCCAGTTGCAGGCGCGGCCAGGCGTATCTGGCATTCCAGCCGCGGACGAACTCCCCTTCGCCGGGGATCAGATCGGTGTTTTCCAGTTGGCTTCCGAACATCAGAACCGCGTCGGGCCGGTAGCCCGGCGATTCGAAGGTTTGCAGGAATGTAGGCAGGCCGTCGCGGCAGCCGGCCTCGCGCGGTGGCAGGCCGCATACGAACCACAGGTTCGAGTACTGGCGCGTGTACGCCATCAGCACCTTGGCGCCATCGGGGCCTTGCCACCAGAACGGCGAACGGGTCTGCCACCGGCCGTAGAGGGGCTGCGGGCCCCGGTCGTCGTTGGCGCCCGCCGCGAAGTACTTGACCCCGGCGGCGCCCAGCACGGATGCGTAACTCCAGGGATACGCCGGCACATCGGTGATGTTGGCGTAGTCGTTCTGGCTGCCCGCCGCGCGATTGAGGGCGCGGCCGGCGTAGGTCGAGCGGATCAGCGTCTCCAGGCTGGCTCCGCCGGCCATCAGGTTGGCGTATTGCGCCGGGATCGAAATCCGGCCCGCGCGCACCGCCTCCAGGAACTCCTTCTGCGCCGCCGGAGAGCGCGTGCGCAGGTACTGCTCCACCAGCCAGACGCCATCCAGAGAGAAACGCATGTCCGCGTCGTGGCGCATCTCTTCCAGCAGGCGATCCAGGTTGCGGTTCTGCAATTCCTCGATCTTCGGCTGGTAGTCGGTGAAGCCGATATCGAGGTGGGTGTGCGGCACCAGGTAGACCGTGAACTTGCGTTTGGGAGTCAGCGGCTCGGCGCGCACGTAGCTCCTGCCGTCAAGCAGCAGGGCCACGCGCGCTTCGGAGCCGGGGGCGAACTCCGGAACCTTGAACTCGAACCGTTGCTGGCCGAAGCGCGCGGCGGCCAGATCGGCGCGATATGCCGCGCCGGCGAGCGTCAGCGTGAGAGTCCCCCGAGAGACGGCCGCCGCAGTGGTGACGGTTACCGTAATCAACTCGCGCACGGCGCCGTTCTCTGTGACGAACAAGTAAGCCGGTTCGACGGAAATGGCGGGATCCGCGGCGGCCCGGCCGGTGCGCAGCAGCGCCAGCGCATCCCAACTGATCTGCGAATTGCCGTTTTCGTCCGCCACGTCATCCACGGCCGTGATGCGCAATTCATTGTCGCCCTGCCGCAGCGCGCTCGCCGGGATAGGGAGGCGCTCTCTGGCTTCGGCGCAGATGGGCGAATCGGCTCGTCCCTCGGCATGGTAGCTCAGGCGGCGGTCGATGTACGCCGTGGCCTGCGCGCCGTTTAGTTCGAGTTCCAGACGGGGCACGCGCGGATTGCCGGCCATGATGGCGAGATCCAACACATACGATCCGTTGGGAGCCTCCTCCATGCGGAACCGGATCGTGCGGGAGTGCGTCTGCGGGCCAGACCGGCCGTTGAGGGTGCCCGCTTGCGAGGGCGGCCAGCGTCTGGCGGCATCCGGCGCGCCGGCGTCAACCACGACCGGCTGACTGCCTTCGCGCCCGCTGAACTCCGCCGAGGCGTGGTCGAACGTCCCCACGCGCCAGACCGTAGTTTCCTGGCTCCACAGCGGCAGGGCTGCTGCGGCCGCCGCCAGCAGCGCAAGATTGACAAGAAGAGAAAATCGAATGCTCATTCCATGGAACATTCTACGCCCGCGTGGCGACGTCAGACCGCGCGGAGAGGACGACGCCCCAAGCCCTGGTCCCCCAGACCGATCGGCAGCCCCAGGTACTGCCCCTGCTCGGTGTCATCCCCCGCGAGCCGGCGGCCTCCACCGCCCGGCCCACGTAGCGCGCAAAGTTTCCAGGCCATGAAGATCTCATCCGTCGTCATCGTGCCTTCTTCGCCCTGGTGGTCC
The DNA here is from genome assembly GCA_963768385.1 of Bryobacterales bacterium. Taxonomy (GTDB): domain Bacteria; phylum Acidobacteriota; class Terriglobia; order Bryobacterales; family Bryobacteraceae; genus Fen-178. The sequence goes on along the minus strand of CAVYHQ010000003.1, from coordinate 160,679 downwards.
GTAATCAGCATATCAGCTGCCGAAAAGATGGACGAGATACTCACCCGCGTTGCGGCCGAAAGCCAATTAAACTGTAAGTGGTTGATTTTGTGGAGCCACCCGCCGGGGTTGAACCGGCGACCTGCTGATTACGAATCAGCCGCTCTACCAACTGAGCTAGGGTGGCCCTGTGCCCTTGATCATAACAACTTGCATCGAGTTATGGCAATCTTGAGTCTCAAATCGGCCGGGGGCAAGTGGTGGGGAAGAAAGGGGGGTCTCTCTTATAGGATGTGTGACGGAGGAAGGTTCGCCCCGGCCGCGCAGCGGGACCTCGTTTGAGCCACCAACGCAAACGGCCGCTGTGAACTACGGATGCCCGGCAGCGTCTATCGGTGGCCGCCGTTGTTTCAACCGGAAACCGTGCAGGTATGCTCCCAGGTCCGCCATCTCCGTGCCGCTGAACCGGGGCCAGGAAATCTTTTTCAGTCGCATGCGGTTCAACATCTCTGGCCCGTGCTTCCAGAGAGCGGCCACCATCTCGAAGGATGTCATTCTCCCAGCCATAGCCGGCCGGCCCGGTGCACCGCTGGAGGGGTCGTCATGACAGGCGCCGCAGTGCTTGCTCGCGAAGACCTTCTTGCCTTGCTCCAGGTCGCCCCGCTCCTCAAAGAACTGTGTCGAGACGAGGTAGCCCACCACTCGGCGCATCTCCTCATAGCTGAGCGGGGCCGGATTCTCTGGTACGCGGAATGCGTGGTTCCACATCGCCACGGCAAAGTCGGTCAGGCCGTATCGGGTGGGGCGAGCTTCCAAGGTCAGCGTTCCCCGGTGGCAACCGGCGCAGCCCTTCAACACAAATAGCTTCTCACCGGGCTCCGCCGAACCTGGTGAGAAGTCGTCGGCGTGGCCGGGTTCTTGCGTGCTCCGCAGGTACACCATCAGATCAGTCATCTCCTGTGCGGAAAACTGTGGATCGGGAATCTTCATCCGGCCGAGCGCCGGTTTCATCTCCCGGGAGTGATTCCACATCTGCTGCGCGAGCGCAATCGGGTCCGCCAGCGATTTCCAAGCCGCCACTGGCTGGATGCCTGCGCGAAGCGCGGACCCGATACCGTGGCACTCCCCGCACCGCTTTCCAAGAAAAACCCGCTCGCCGCGCCTGGCGTCGCCGGGCTGCTCGAAATAACGGGTGGCAAAGAAATAGACGAATAAGTCCGCCGCCTGCTGCTCACTCAGCGCGGGCTTGGCAATTCCTTTTTTTTCCATGGCGGCCCACATCACCGGAGCATGATTCCACAGCAGGCCCGCCATAACGTAAGGGCTGAAGCCCCGCTCCGCGCCCCGCCCCAGGTCCGGTGCGCTCTTTCCGCCCTCCCCGTTAATGCTGTGGCAGACACCGCAATTCTGCGTGCGGAATACATCCTTGCCACGGTCCGCATTCCCAGGCAGCAGGCTCCTCGTTGCACAAATCCCGGTACAACCGGTGGCGATTACCAAGAGCCAACCTGAAAGTCGGTTCATCATTCGAGGCTACCAGGAATGAGACAACCTAAACGGAAGCGGCGGCCCAGTCATGGCTGCCGGGTCGCCGCTATTTGCCTCGACGCGCAATTACCTTTAGAGCTTAGCCGGCTCAGCGCGTCGCCAGAACGATCTCTGTCTGCATTTGCCCCGTGGCGCCGGTCTTCCTCAGCTCGCGTTCCATGCGCGACAGCGGGATGTCACGACTTGTCCACCCGGCCGAAATCCGGGACAGGAAGTACTGATCCCCGTAACGATGGAAAACCAGCTTGGCATCCTGCCATTTGATGTAAGGCCCGGCCGGGTTGGATGCAAAGTAGAGACCCCTACTGCCCTCTAAATGTGCCACCTGCGACCCATTTTGAAGCGCAATAGCATATTGCCCGGGCGCTAACGTCGTGTTCCCAACCGCGAATTGAAACGGGATGTCCGCTCGAACAGTAGTTACCTGCGCGCATAGCGGGAGCGCCAGGACAGCCGCCGCAATAATCGCAAACCCTAGTTTCTTCATTGTGTGAAATTCCCCTCTGTGTCCTTAGACACCTCTGTCGTAATTGCCGGGGCGGAAGACCCCGAGTCTTAGCGCCAGGCCGCTGGCGCCATTCTCCCAACTTCTCAGATTGAAAATGTCCAGGACTGGAGGTTCGAGCCCGGCCAAGGTGCTTAAACCCACACAGACGGCACATTCCCTCAATGAGTGCTTGATACATAGTACCGCGACGCGCGGCGAATGGCAAGGAGAATCGCGATTCCTGACATTGCGCAGTTTGCGCGGTGCCGCCAGTGGAGTATACTTCTTCGGACGACATGTTTGGGAGGCCAATACGAAAATGCGATCCTTCTATGGCTTGATAGCCATACTTTCGCTCGCTGTGCCAACGCAATTCCCGGTCCGCGCATCGCTCGGACAGGACTGTCCCCGAAACGGATGGTGTACTATGGGAACCGATCAGCTCCGGGCTGAGTAGCCGAACGAATTCATACAGGAGAATCCAGTGTCAAAAGCAGAATTGTCGCGTCGTAGTTTGTTTGGCGCTTCGGCGCTGGGCGCCGCCTCGGCGGCGGCAGCTCTGGCCGATCCGGGCCAGGCGGCAGCCCAGGCAGCGGGGGTCAAAAAGGCCGATTTGCCCGACCTCACCATCAAGGAAGTTAAGGTTTACGTGGCCAATATCGGAAATGTCCGCCGCCTCAACAGTTCAGAGAGCGGGGAGATTGCCTCCATCGTGACCAACAGTGGAATCGAAGGCAACATGACACTCGGCAATCGAGGAAACCCGCCGGGCTTCCTGGAATATGCCAAGCGCCGCGTGCTCGGCAAGAGCGCTCTCGACGTGACTTCCATCACCCGCGTTCCCAACACCAAGCGTTTCAGCGCCTACGGAGCGCTCGATTCCGGCCGCGGTGGTTTTGCAGGACCTCCGCCCGGAGGCGCTGGCCAAGCTGGTGGTGGACGCGGCGCGGCAGGCGGGCGCGGCGGCATGGGCGGCCAACCCGGCGCCGGGCAGGTCTACCAGCACGACTCCATCATCGACGTTTGTCTATGGGACATCCTCGGCAAGGCGGTCAACCGACCCATCTACCAGCTCCTGGGCGGCGCTAAAACGCGCGTGATGGCCTACGCCAGCTCGCAGCACCTTCCCTTTGTCGAGGACTTCGCCCCCGACGTCCTGAAGGCCAAAGCAGCAGGCATCAGGGCTTACAAGATCCACCCTGGCGGAGGGCAGTCGGCGAACGCCAAGCCACGCGCCAGCTACGTGGGCCACATGGAGGAGATCAGGCAGGTCCGCAAGGCCGTCGGCGACGATTACCCGCTCATGTTCGACCCGGTCCAAGGCTACAACGTCTTCTCGGCGCTGAAAGTCGGACGGCTACTGGAGGATCAGGGCTACATTGCATTCGAAGACCCCATCCCCACCACTGATATTGAAGGCCTCATCGTACTGGCGCGGGCGTTGGATGTTCCCCTCAACATCGGCGAGTTCATCATGAACATTAACGGCTTCGCCGACTACATCAAGCGGGACGCGCTGGATATTGTCCGGTTTATTGCGGACAACATCGGCGGGATCACGGGCGGGATGCGAGTGTGCCAACTGGCCGAAGCTTTCGGCATGGAATGCCAGCCGCATAACTGGGGCAACCCGATGGACCTGGCGGTGCACTTCCAGCTCGAACTGGCGGCCAACAACAACTATTGGTTCGAGATGCCCTGGCCGATGGAATACGTGGACCGTGTCTACCACAAGGACAAGTTCCGGGTAGACCAGGACGGCTACGTCAACGCGCCGACCGAGCCGGGGCTGGGTTATCCGATCGACCGCGACGCGCTCGACAAAATCACGGTTCGGATCGACCGGTAAGCACCGAGCACTGGCGCCTGTTCGTTCCTTGGTGATCGAACTCGACGGACACCCCGCCATCCGCGGCCACCGCGCATGCCGGGGAAGGTCAGAAGATCCGCTGGTGTACGCGATCCACCGAGAACGCTTCACCCGCGCTGTGGCAGGCGGCGCAGCTCTCACCTATGATGGTTGTGTTGGCCAGCGCGTGGGAAGCGGTGGCAATGTCGTCGTGGCAGCCCTGGCAGGCAGCCGAGATCGGAGGCGTAGTCTTGGTGAAGCCGCCCGGACTGGCTACCAGAGCCTTGGCCCCGACGTTCTCCACCAGATACGTGCTGTCGAGGTGGCAGGCGGTGCAATCCCGCAGGTCGCCCGGGAACCGGACTACCTGATAATTGGTGCTCCCCAGTTTGTATGGGTTGACCAGGTTCTCGCCGCGGTGGATGCTGTGGATTTGCCAGGCGAGATTCACGCTGTTACCCAAGGCGCTATCCGTCAACGAAGGATTGTGGCAGATGACGCACTCCTGGGTGGAGCCACGAGTGCCGCCGTGGATGGAACTCCCGGCCAGGTTCATGAAGCCCATTCCCAGGTTCATATGGCAGGCCGAGCACTTCGCAGTGGACACCACCTGGCGCCGCGGCAACGTGGCGCTCTTGTCCACGGAGAAATAGAACTCCACGGGCTGGGCGGCGTTGACGGCTGGTTTTGCGATCACGGTGCCCGGAAGCAACGTAACTGTATTGCTGGCTTCGATGGAAACCGTAAAGGATCCTACCGCGCCGGCCGGAATCTTATTGGTCATGGTGTAGGCATACACGCCATTGGTCCCCTTGGTCGTAGCGGGGGGCGTTTCGGAAGCGCGGATTGCGCCTGGGCCGGTCTGGTAGTCGGTGTTGGGGCCGCTCAGAACCACCCGGATGGAGGTGATTTTGCTAATGTCCACCGGGTTGTTGGATTTGTCCATCACGCTGAACGTGACCGTGGGCGCGTTACCCGGCGTCGCTCCATCCACCTTCAGCACCTTGGTAACCAGTCCGGCGAGCGCGGTGGAATTCGAGGGGATGAGGTGCGCGCCGGGGATCGAGGCATTGAAATCCGAGGTGGCGTTCGAGGGGTGGCAGTTCTTGCACATGCTGTCATCGAGCTGCGGCAGGTTGACATGGTTCGCGCCGGTCGCAAAGTTCACATCATCGTGGCAGGAACCGCATGCCGCCGCGCTGGGATTGGTCTTCCAGGCGTCCCATTGGCCGGCCTTCAAGGAATGACACGTGATGCAATTCCGGACGTCCTGCGGAAAGACGACGGTGGAGAAGTCCGACCACTGGCTGCGATGCCAGATCCGATAAGGGGTGCCGGCCTTGACGCTGGGCAGGCTCGATCCCATGTGGATCTTGTGGATCAAAACCTTCATATCCTGGGTGAGTTGCGTATCCGGATTGATGGTTTGCGACGTGTGGCAGATGATGCACAGTTCCACCTTGAGGCGGGATCCGCCGTGGCCGATCAGCGGGTTGTGGCACTGATTGCAGGCGTCGGTGGTCACCACGGAACGCGTCACCGTCAGCGGGGAGCCGTTCGGAACAAAGTTGATGACGTTGTTGGAGGTCTCGCTCCACTCATCGAATGTGCCGAACTCGGAGAGGTTGCGTTGGGCCGAGACCCCGATCGCGTGCGTGACGGTGCGGTCGAAGGTGGTCGGCGCCTTGGTCTTGAAGGTATACGTGTAGTCGCCGATCGCATTGGTGGTGAAGGTGCCGCCGGAATCGTTCGCCGCCTGGGTCTGCGAGGGGTTATTGTTCAGCGTGGCCTTGGCCACGCTGGTGGTGTAGGACACGTACTGGGTCTTACCGGCGGGAATGTAGGCGGCGATAAAACTCATGGTGACCGGACCCTTAGTGGCTACCCCTTTTAGGTCTAGCGGGAAGCCGTCGGAATCCACGATCGTGGCACGGGCGGTGATTGTGCCGTCGTTGGCAATGCCGACGCTTTGAATCTTCACCACGACACCAGTCTTGCCGAGGGATGTCGTACTTCCATTGAGCATGGGTGTGGCTGTGAAATCCACGTGTGGTTTGACCCGGTGGTCAGCGGCGGATGCCATGTTGAATAAGACTACAGGGGTTAGGGCAAGTAGAGCACTAGCGAAGCAGTTTCTCATGGTTTACCTCTACGTTAAGGAATACCATACCCTAAAATCTTGTATATTACAATAAGTTTCCGCCGAAAGTGGAAAAATTCTACAGTCTCCGGTGGAAAGTGGGATCGGGTCTCCGACCCTGTGCCTGTCTCCCAGATTGCAAGCCGGCCGAGCTGGAAGATCCACTTGGAACAATTACGGCCGATGCCGTAACGTGTAAAGAATGGAACCATACCCGGCTAGAGCGGATGCCGAACGCTTGGCGGCGGTGAGTGCGGAGCCGGCCGCGCGCTTCCGGAATGTGCTGCGCTCCGCGGGGTTTGCGGCGACCGCCGAGAATCTACCCATGGAGGTAGAAGGACGATCCCGGGGCGGCCGGAACATCGCGCGCGTGATGCGAATGACGGCTGCGGGCAGGCCGCTGGACACGTTCGTGCGCCTCTTTCTCCTGGGCGTTCCCGCGGGCCTTCGGGAAGCTCGCGCGGCCATGGCCCCGGTCCCGCTGGAAGAATGGGTGGAAGCGGGACTCGTGCAGGCGGACGGGGATTCCGTCAGCGGCCTGGTGGCCTTGTACCCTTACGAAGACCTGATTCTGGCGGCCGACAAACCGGAGCTGCTCGACCGTGGAGCCGGCTCGGACATCGTCTCCGGCGTTACCAACAGCACCGTGAGCCTGGCGCTGTTCATGGTGCGGCGGCGCTTCCGCCACATCCTCGACCTGGGCGCCGGATGCGGGGTCATGGGCTTTGTGGCGGCGCGCGCCGGCGGGCGCCTGCTGGCCACGGGAGACGCGTTCGACCCGGCCGCGGGGCGCAAGCTCGACCTGATGCTGGCCAATCCGCCGTTCGTGATCGGCCCCGGCGTCCGTTACGTTACCGCGACAGCGGCATGGAGCTGGACGGCTTCTGCCGCAAGATCGTTGGCCAGGCGCCGGAATTCCTCGAGGAAGGAGGTCTCTTTCAGTGCACCGCCGAATGGCCCGACTTCACGGGCGTGGACTGGAAAGAGCGCATGGCCGGGTGGTTCCGCAATTCCGGGTGCAACGCGCTGGTCTTGCGCATGCGAACCAAGAACGCTCTGGAGCACGCCGAAGAGACGGTTTACGAGACCGACGTCATCGATCCCGAAGTGCAAACCCGGGTGTATGGCGAATACGCCGATTACTTCGAGCGGCTGCATGTGGCTTCCGTTTCCGAGGGCCTGATCGCCATGCGGCGGCGCAGCGGGGGGCCTCCGGGGTGCCCTCCGGGGTGCCCTCTGGGCCCGGCGAGAACTGGGTGCGCTTCGAAGAACTGCCTCCCCGCCCGCCGGAACCCTTCGGCGACGCGGTGTGGCGGATGTTTGAAGCTCGCGACGCGCTGGACCGGATGAAGGACGATTCCGGCCCGTTGGAGTGGAAGCTACGCATGGCGCCGGGGCTGGCGCTGGAGACTACGCGGGTCTGGTCGGGCGGGGCGTGGAGCGATGCGAGCTACTGGCTTCGCCAGGGCACGGGCTTCCGGTTTCAGGCTTCCCTTGACGGCCACGTGGCGAATATGCTTAAGGCCTTCGAAGGATCCAAGACCGTGCGGGAAGTGCTGGAGGAAGTGGCCGAACGCCTGGGAGTGAGCTTCGACGCGGTCGCCCGTGGATCTTTGGCCGTGCTCCGCGAGATGTTGCAGAGGGGCTTTCTGCTGGGGGAATAAGGCCGGACGGTGGGGGGGTGGCCCCCGCCAATCTCTTGGGCCAACGCTCTAGCGGCGGACGGCGGCGCTGAGGGTGCGGTACGGCTTGCCGACTTCCTGCGCGTCTACCACGGCCACGGCCGCCACATGCACAATATCGTTGACTTCCGAGCCGCGCTGTAGAACGTGCACCGGTTTGGAGAGGCCGGTCAGCAGCGGTCCGATACACTCGGCGCCGCCGATGCGTTGCAGCAGCTTGTAGGCGATGTTGCCGGCCTCGAGGTTGGGGAAAATCAGCACGTTGGCGCCGCCCTTGAGCGTGCTGAACGGGTACGTCTCCTCGATGATCTGCGGGATCAGCGCGGTATCGGCCTGCATTTCGCCGTCGATCATGAGGCCGGGAGCCCGCTGCCGCACAAGATCCACGGCGCGGCGGACCTTGTCGGCCAGCGGATGGCGGGTGCTGCCGAAATTCGAGAACGATAACATGGCCACCCGCGGCTCCTGGTTGAAACGGCGTGCCTTTTCCGCGGCCTCGATGGCAATTTCGGCCAGGTCTTCGGAAGTCGGCTCGATGTTGACCGTGGCATCGGCCAGGAAATAGAGGTCTCCTTTGGGCGTGATAAGCACGTAGACGCCAGCCACGATCCGCATCTCCGGCCGCACCTCGATTACCTGGAGCGCGGGCCGGATAGTATCGGGATAGTGGGTGGTGAGGCCGCCGATGACGGCGTCCGCGTCGTTGAGCCGCACCATCACGCTGCCGAACGTGACGGGGTTGAGAATGAGCTGCCCGGCTTCGGTGCGCGTGACGCCTTTGCGTTGACGCAGGCTGAAAAACTCTTCTGTGTACTCGTCGAGCCGCGGGAATTTCGCGGGCTCGATGATCTGCGCGCCCTCCAGGTGCAGATGCAGTTCTTCCACCAAGGCGCGGATCTTGTCTTCGTTCCCCAGCAAGATGGGAAAGGCGATCTTCTCGTCGAGCAGGATCTGGCAGGCGCGCAGGATCTTGCTCTCTTCGCCTTCGGTGAACACGATCCGCCGGGGGTGCCTCTGCGCCTTGTTGATCATGTTGCGCACTACGCCGTAGGCCTTGCCGAGGCGGCGCTCCAGCTCTTCGCGGTACTGGCCGATATCGACGCGCCGCTGCGCCACACCGGTATCCATGGCGGCCTGCGCCACCGCGGAGGCTTCCCAGATGAGCACGCGCGGATCGAAGGGTTTGGGAATGATGTACTGGCGCCCGAAATCCAGCCGCTCCACATCGTAGGCGCGCAGCACGGAATCGGGCACGTCTTCCTTGGCCAGGGACGCCAGCGCGCGGGTGGCAGCCAGCTTCATTTCATCGTTGATGGTGGTGGCGCGCACGTCCAGCGCGCCGCGGAAAATGAACGGGAACCCCAGCACGTTGTTCACCTGGTTGGGGTAGTCGGAGCGGCCCGTGGCCACGATGGCATCGGGGCGCGTGGCCACCGCGACATCGTAAGCGATTTCCGGATCCGGGTTGGCCAGCGCGAAGATGATCGGGTCGGGAGCCATGCGGAGGATCATTCCCGGCGTGACGATGCCGCCAACGGAAAGTCCGAAGAAGACATCCGCGCCGGTCAGGGCCTCGGCCAGGGTGCGCGCCTCGGTCCTGGCGGCGAAGCGCGCCATGTACGGGTTCATGCCCTCCGTGCGGCCTTCGTAGACCACGCCCTTGATATCGCACATGACGATATTCTCGCGCCGTACGCCCAGCCTGACGTGGTGCGTGGCGCAGGCGATGGCCGCGGCGCCGGCCCCGCTGAACACCACCTTGACCTGGTCGATGTTCTTGCCGACGATTTCCAGCGCGTTGAGCAGGCCGGCGCCGGTAATGATGCCGGTACCGTGCTGATCGTCGTGGAAGACCGGGATCTTCATGGTCTTCTTCAACTGCTCCTCGATGTAGAAACACTCCGGCGCTTTGATGTCTTCGAGGTTGACGCCGCCAAACGTGGGCTCCAGAATCTGGCAGGTGCGGATCACTTCATCGGGATCTTCGGTGTCCAGCTCGATATCGAAAACGTCGATATCGGCGAAGCGCTTGAACAGAACTCCCTTCCCTTCCATTACAGGCTTGCCGGCCAGCGCGCCGATGTTGCCGAGGCCCAGCACCGCGGTGCCGTTGCTCACAACTGCAACCAGGTTGCCCCTGGCGGTGTACTTGTAGGCGAGGCTCGGATCGCGCTCGATTTCCAGGCATGGTACAGCCACGCCGGGCGTATAGGCCAGGCTCAGATCGCGTTGCGTTTGGCAGGGTTTGGTCGGGGTAACCGATATCTTCCCCGCCGGAGATGCGGAATGGTATTCCAGGGCATCTTCAGGACGAATTGCCATGAGGCGCTTCCTTTCAAGATAGTTGTATCATGTGGCGCCACGCGGGGCAGGCCCGGTAGCGCTGGCGGTCTTGCCGCCGGCCTATCCGGCTCTTGACAGGTGGCGCTACTCTTATCTCAAAGGACACGAATCCAATGACCATCCGGAACGAAGATGCTTTGGAGTACCACTCAACCCCGACGGCCGGCAAGTTGGCGGTCGTCCCTACCAAGCCCTGCCGGACACAGCGCGACCTCAGCCTGGCGTATACACCGGGCGTAGCCGTTCCCTGCAAGGAAATCGAACGCGATCCATCCCTTGCTTACAAGTACACAGCCAAAGGCAACTTGGTGGCGGTGGTTTCCAACGGCACGGCAGTGCTCGGTCTGGGCAACATCGGCGCCCAGGCCGGCAAGCCGGTGATGGAAGGCAAGGCTGTGCTCTTCAAGCGCTTTGCCGACATCGATGTATTCGACATCGAACTCGCCACCGAAGATCCCAAGGAGGTCATCCGGGCCTGTCAGATGCTGGAGCCCACTTTCGGCGGCATCAATCTCGAGGACATCAAGGCGCCCGAGTGCTTTGAGATCGAGGAAGAGTTGAAGCGGACAATGCAGATCCCCGTGTTCCACGACGACCAGCACGGCACGGCGATCATCTCCGGCGCCGCTCTGCTGAACGCCCTGGAAGTTGTCCACAAGACGATCGGGGAGGTGCGCATGGTCATCAACGGCGCCGGCGCCAGCGCGATTTCGTCCGCCGAGCACTACATCCGCCTCGGCCTGAAGCGCGAGAACATCCTCATGTGCGACACGAAGGGTGTGATTTACGTGGGTCGCAAGGAGGGCATGAACAAGTATAAAGAGCGTTTCGCCCGGGAGACTGACCTTCGCACGCTGGCCGACGCCATGCGGGGCGCGGATGTCTTTGTCGGCCTGTCCACGGGGAATTGCGTGACGCCGGAGATGCTGCGCTCCATGGCGGATGACCCCATCGTGTTCGCCATGGCCAATCCCGACTCCGAAATACCCTACGAGGTAGCGGTCGAGGCGCGGCCGGACGTGATCATGTGCACCGGCCGTTCGGACTTTCCCAACCAGGTGAACAATGTGCTGGGGTTCCCGTTCATCTTTCGCGGCGCGCTGGACGTGCGGGCGACCGCCATCAACAACGAGATGAAGCTGGCCGCGACGCACGCGCTGGCCGCATTGGCCAAGGAGGACGTGCCGGACTCGGTGCGCGCCGCCTACGGCGCGGACCGCATGGGATTCGGCCGCGATTACATCCTCCCCAAGCCCTTCGATCCACGGGTGCTGATTTGGGAATCCGCCGCCGTTGCCAAGGCGGCCATGGAGACTGGCGTGGCTCAGCAGCCCGTTGACCTCGAGCAGTACAAGGAGCAGCTCGAGCGCCGCCTCGGCAAGGCTCGAGAAATCATGCGCATCATGATCCAGAAGGCCCGGCGGCAGCCCATGCGCGTCGTCTTCCCCGAAGGAGAAGAGAGCAAGATCCTGCGGGCCTGCCAGATCCTGCTCGACGAGAATATCGCCAGCCCGATTCTGCTGGGCAGGCAAGAGGTTATCCATGCCCGAATCGAAGAGTCGCGGCTGCATGTAGAGGGAGTCCGCATCATCGACCCGGCGACGTCGCCCGAACTCGAACGCTATGCCACGGAGTTCTACCGCTTGCGCAACCGTAAGGGCATCACTGTGGAAGAGGCGCGCACCAGGATCCTCGACCGCAACTACTACGGCCCCATGATGGTCCATACCGGCGACGCCGACACGCTTGTGAGCGGCCTTACCCAGCACTATCCCGACACCATCCGTCCCGCGCTGCAGATCATCTCCGTGCGCGAAGGCATGCACCGCGTCGCGGGCTTGTACATGCTGATCACACACAAGGGCAACGTTTATTTCCTGGCCGACTGCACAGTGAACATCGACCCGAACGCCAAGGATCTGGCCGAGATTGCCGTTTGCACAGCCGAAGCGGCGCGCCGCTTCAACGTCGAACCGCGGGTGGCGATGCTTTCTTTCTCCAACTTCGGCAGCACCCGGCACCCGCTTGCGGATAAGGTGCGCAACGCGGTGAGGATCGTCCACCAGTTGGCCCCATCGCTGGTCGTCGATGGCGAGATGCAGGCCGATACTGCGGTGGTGCCCGAGATCATCGCCGGAACTTATCCCTGCAGCTCGCTGCAGGGTGGCGCCAACGTCCTGATCTTCCCCGACTTGGGGGCGGGCAACATTGCTTACAAGTTGCTGAACCGGATTGGTGACTGCGAAGTGATCGGCCCCATTCTGATGGGTACATCGAAGCCGGTGCACGTGTTGCAGCGCGGCGCCGAGGTGAACGAGATCGTCAACGTCGCAGCCGTTGCGGTGGTGGACGCGCAGGAGGCCTCCCGGCGCGGCGCGCAGAACGGCACCGGCAGTTACTAATCGCATCTCAGTGCCGGTCCCCAAAGGGCCGCGATCGCTGACAAGAAAAATGGCGTCTGGCCCCGGCTGGCCCTGCTAAACACGGCGACATTACTCTTTGCGCCACAACCGCTCCCTGACGGTCGCGGCTCAGTACGAAGCCGATTCCGAGCCGCGACCGCAACGAGCTGGCCGGCTCGTGCTAATGCCAGCGCGGCGCGTAACCGAACGTCGTGGTGATTGAGACGGCTCGTATAGTTCACAAACAACTCCACTACCGTGCCGGCGATCGTTGCAGCGACAGATCGGTTACAGGAGGTAATGGCACCCCGAAGCGTTATTTAGAGAGGTTGTAGAGGGTCAAAAGATGGCTGGCTGGGGAGGAACGAAGATCAACGCCGCTAACACGCCGCTTGCGCACGCTCCATGGCGTGCCCCGGGCGTTCGTCCAGGAGTCCCCGAAGGCGCGCCAGCTTCGATTCCAGGCGGCGGCGCTCGGCTTCACTCACATCACGCACGGTGGGCAGCAGCACCAGGACTTCAGAATAAGTTCTCTCCGCCTCGGCGCGAGACGCAAGACCGTCGTCTAATCTGCTCCGCATCAGGGTGACGAGTTGGCGATCCGTCTTGGCACGCAATTCGGCAAGTTTCGACTGGCGATTCATGAAATCCTCCATTTATCTATTAGACGAATGAACCGGCGATTTCGGCCATTAAAAATGCGGGGAGCTGTAAACGCGTGTGCCGCCAATATATACGGCCCAGGCCGGCTCACGTCCGAAAAAGTACGAAAGCTCACGATAGTCGGCGCAATCGTGGATGGCGAAATCCGCGAGCTTGCCGGGCTCGAGCGATCCGATCTGGTGGCCGCGGCGCAGGCTATAGGCGGCGTTGATGGTGGCCGCAGTGATGGATTCCGCCGGTGTCATTCTCATCTGCGTCGAAGCCAGCGAGAGTACCATGGGCATCGAGGCAGTGGGAGACGATCCCGGATTGAAGTCCGTGGCGAGCACCACGGCGAGGCCCAGATCGATCATCTGGCGCGCCGCCGGATAACGCGTCGAGCTGAGATGGTAGACCGACGCCGGCAACAGCACCGGCTGCACGCCGGCAGCCTGGAGCGCTTCCAGGCCGGCGGAACCCGTGGCTTCCAGGTGGTCCGCGGTGGCCGCTCCCAGCTCGGCGGCGAGCAGCGCGCCCTCGTCGGGAGTGAATTGATCGGCGTGAATGCGCAGACCGAATCCCAGGTCCCGCGCGGCGGTGAGTATAACGCGGGCCTTCGCGGCCGGAAACACCGTGGGTTCACAGAACACGTCGCAGTATTCCGCGAGATGCTCCGCGGCGATGCGCGGCAGCATTTCGTGAACCACCAGGTCCGCATAGGCGTCGATGCGGCCTTGATACTCATCCGGGACCTCGTGCGCTCCCAGGAACGTGGGGACGTAGCGCAGTCGCCCTTCCGCCGCGAGTTGCCGGATGACTCTCAGGATCTTGAGTTCCGCCTCGAGCGACAATCCGTATCCCGATTTGGCTTCGATGGTGGTCGTGCCGCCGCGCAGGAACCACTCCTGGTACCGGCGCGCGGCCACCAGCAGTTCCGCCTCCCCGGCCTGGCGGGTGAGCCGCACGGTGGACCTGATGCCTCCGCCGCGGGCGGCGATTTCCGCGTAGGTGGCGCCTTCCACGCGCTGCTCGAATTCACCGGCCCGCGTGCCGGCGAACACCGGATGAGTGTGCGCGTTGACAAACCCGGGAAGAACGATGCGGCCGCCCGCATCGACGATTTGGGCATCGGCGGAAAGCACTCGCTCCATCCCCGCGCGCGACCCGATGGCTTGAATGCGGCCATCGCGAATCAGCATGGCGCCGTCGGTGACGATGGCAAGTTCCCGCATTTCGGGGCCAGCTCGCGGACGCGACGGTCCCGCCAGCGTGACAAGCTGCGCGCAATTCCAGACGGCCAGTTCACGCATCGAAGTTCAACGCGCGCAGGCGCGCTTCCACGGAATCCCGGAAATCTTCGCTCTTGATGGCGTCGATATTAATTCGGACGTTCTCCAGCGCGCCGTTCTTGGCCGCCGCCGCGAGTGATTTTGCAACCGCCAGATCCGACGCGAACTTCGCCGGGATTTGAAGGTCCGACAGCCGCGTCCACATGGCGGAGGCGCGTTCGAAAACTTCCAGGGGAACTTCGGCGGCGCCATGCAAGGCCTCTTCGACAAACGGCCCGCGCTCATCCTTGGGACGCTTGTAAGCCGCCATCACCCGCTGAAACGCCTCGGCGTCACGCTCGACGGCGCCGGTGAAGAATTGCCGGTCCTCCTCGAATGCGCCGCTGTCCAGTTTCGCGAGCCGCGTCACCATGGCGCCCAGCGCGGCCGCCATAGCCGCCGCTGCCGCCGCCGCGCTGCCTCCTCCTGGCGTGGCCGTGGGAGCCGCCAACGCATCCAGAAACTCCGGCAACCCGCGGCGCGATGCCATGGCATCGGCGATGCGGTTCTCCAACACCAGTTGCGGGCTGAAATCTTCGTAGCGCAGGAAATACTCGGCCGACATTTCCAGCGCCTTCCTCGGAATCAGGCCCACGATTTCGCTTCCCACCACCGGCACGCCATGGCGCTCCGCTTCCCGGCGCACGGTTTCGAAGACCAGGTGCATGGGGGTCTGCTCAAAATCCGTCAGGTTGATGGAAACCTGGGCCAGGTTTCGCGACGCCAGGGCCACGCCCATGGACTTCACGTAGCGGAAACCGCCGGAGGAGAAACGAATGGTCTTGGCAATCTTTTTGGCGATGCCCACATCGGCGGTCCCCAGGTTGATGTTGTAGGCGATCAGGAATTTGCGCGCGCCCACCACGGTGGCGCCGGCGGTCGGATGGCAAACCGCCTCGCCCACGTCCGGGTGGCGCTCGGGCACCGTCCCCATCTCTTCGAGCAGCGCCTCGAATTGGCCGCGCCGTATGTTCTCGAGGTTCACACGCTCAGGCCGTCTGGCCGCCGCTTCGTAAAAGTACACGGGAATCCTGAGCTGGTTCCAGATCTCGCTGCCCAAGTGCTCGGCGAGCTTGACGCAATCCTCCAGCGTCACACCCTCGATGGGGATAAATGGCACCACGTCCGCCGCCCCTATGCGCGGGTGCGCGCCCTGGTGCCGGGTCAGGTCGATGAGCGACGCCGCCTTTTCAACCGCGCGGAACGCCGCATCGGCCACCGCCGCCGGCGGCCCCACGAACGTCAGAACCGAGCGGTTATGATCGGCGTCCGATTCACGATCCAGCAGAACCACTTCCGGAACCGCCACGATGGCCTGGACGATCGCATCCATCTTGGCGGCATCGCGCCCTTCGGAGAAGTTTGGAACGCATTCAACCAGTTGTCTCATCACTCTGCCTGCTCCATCGGCCGCTGGAGGTGGTGCTCCTTGGCGAAGCGGATGGCCTCTTCGTAACCGGCATCCGCATGGCGGATGACGCCCAGCCCCGGATCGGTCGTCAGCACGCGCTCCAAGCGCCGCTCGGCTTCATCTGTGCCGTCGGCCACTACCACCATTCCGGCATGTTGCGAGTAGCCGATGCCCACCCCTCCGCCATTGTGGATGGACACCCACGACGCGCCCGCGGCCGTGTTGAGCAGCGCGTTGAGCAAGGGCCAGTCGGCGATGGCGTCGGAGCCGTCGCGCATGGCTTCCGTTTCGCGATAGGGCGATGCCACCGAACCCGCGTCCAGGTGATCGCGCCCGATGACAATCGGCGCGCGCAGCTCGCCCGAGCGCACTAGGCGATTCATGGCCACGCCAAATTGCGCGCGCTCGCCGTAGCCCAGCCAGCAAATGCGCGCCGGCAGGCCCTGAAAGTGAATACGCTGGCGCGCCAGGGGCAACCAGCGGGCCAGCGTCTCGTTGTGCGGAAAAAGCTCTAGCGCCAGACGGTCGGTGCGGTAGATGTCTTCGGGGTCGCCCGACAGGGCCACCCAACGAAACGGCCCGCGGCCCTCGCAGAACAGAGGCCGGATGTACTCCGGCACGAAGCCGGGAATATCGAAAGCGCGCTCGACGCCCGCTTTCTTCGCCTGCGCGCGGATGTTGTTGCCGTAGTCGAAGGTCACCGCGCCTCGCTTCTGCAGAGCCAGCATGGCCTCGACATGCGCGGCCATAGCGTGGAGCGAACGCGCCAGGTACTCTTCGGGATCGCGAGCGCGAAGGGCACGCGCCTGTTCCAGGGTCATGCCGTTGGGAACGTAGCCGTTCAACGGGTCGTGCGCGCTGGTTTGGTCGGTGAGCACGTCGGGGACGATGCCGCGCCGCACCATCTCCGGCAGCACGTCCGCGCAGTTCCCCACCAACCCCACCGATAGCGCATTCCCCTTGCGCAACGCCGCAAGAGCCTCGTCCAGGTTCCAGGCGATCTGGTCGCAGTATCCGGTCTCGATCCTCCGCTGAATCCGCTGCGGATCCACCTCCACTCCCAGGAAGCACGCGCCATTCATGGTGGCCGCCAGCGGTTGAGCGCCGCCCATGCCGCCCATGCCGCCCGACACCACTATCTTGCCGGCCAGCGGCCCGCCGAAATGCTTGCGGCCCACGGCGGCGAAGGTCTCGTAGGTTCCCTGCACGATTCCCTGGCTGCCAATGTAGATCCACGAGCCGGCGGTCATCTGGCCGTACATGGTGAGGCCCATCTTCTCCAGGCGGTTGAACTCGTCCCAGTTGGACCAGTGGCCCACCAGGTTGGCGTTGGCGATGAGCACGCGCGGCGCCTCCGAATGTGTGCGGAAGATGCCCACCGGCCGTCCCGACTGCACCAGCAGCGTCTCGTCGTTTTCGAGCGATTGGAGCGCGCCGACGATGGCGTGAAACGACGGCCAGTCGCGGGCCGCGCGCCCCGTCCCGCCGTAAACGATCAACTGATCGGGATTCTCCGCCACCTCGGGATCGAGATTGTTGTGGAGCATACGCAGGGCGGCCTCTTGCTGCCACCCCTTGCAGGTCATCGTGCCCCCGGTGGGGCATGCTTTAGCTTGCCCTCGTCCGTTCATCAGCCCTCCGAAAACGCCCACTCATCAAATCTACCTTGTCGAATGGCCGCCGCGGTGGCCTCGATGTCTACCGAGAGCGGCCGGTCTTCCTCCAGCGGCGGCGCGATCGACCGTACCACCTCCACCACGCCGCGGATCCGCGGCCCCGGCTCGAACCCCTCGCGATAGCGCAGCGCTTCCGCCGCCGCCAGCAGCTCGATGGCAACCATGTACTCGGCATTCTCGACGATGGCGCGCAGCTTCGTCGCCGCGGTCATTCCCATGGAAACGTGGTCTTCCTGTCCGCCGGAGGTCGGCACACTATCGACGCTGGCGGGATGCGCCAGCACCTTCGACTCATTCAGCAGCGATGCCGCCACCACCTGCGCGATCATGAATCCCGATGACACCCCTGGGTCCGAGGCCAGAAACGCGGGCAGGCCGTTGTTGAGGTCGGGATTCACCAGGCGGTCTATGCGACGCTCGCCGATGCCGGCCAGCGTGGTCATGGCGATGGCCGCCGAATCGAAGGCCAGCGCCAGGGGCGCGCCGTGGAAATTGCCGCCGGAAAGAATTTCCCCGGTTTCGGCGAACACCAGCGGATTGTCGGTGGCGGAGCCGGTCTCAATCTCGACCGCGGCGCGCGCATACGCCAGAGCGCCGCGCACCGCCCCATGCACCTGTGGCATCGAGCGCAGGCTATAGGCGTCCTGCACGCGGGCCGGGGGTGCCCTCTGGGCCCTGCGCCGCGCCGGATCCACGTCGCTCCCCTCCAACAAGCTCCGAAGACGCGCGGCCGTGCCGGCCTGGCCCGCATGGGGTCGCGCCGCGTGGATGCGCTCGTCGAACGCCACCGGAGTCCCCATCAGGGCTTCGAGCGACATGGCGCCCGCCACATCGGCCAGGCCCACCACACGCCACGCGCGCCACAGGGCCAGGCCGCCGACCGCGGTCAGCGCTTGCGTTCCATTGAGCAGCGCCAGGCCTTCCTTGGCTTCCAAACGAACCGGCTCGATTCGCGCCAGGCGCAGCGCGTCGCGGCTCGGCCAGCGCCGGCCTTGATAGGTGACCTCGCCTTCGCCGATGATCGCCAGCGCCAGGTGCGCCAGGGGGGCCAGGTCTCCGCTGGCGCCCACCGATCCCTTCTCGGGAATCACGGGCAGCACGCCGCGGTCGAGCATGGCGACGAGGATTTCCGCGATCAGCGGGCGGACGCCGCTATACCCCAGCGCCAGCGTGTTGGCCCGCAGCGCCATGACCACGCGCGTCTCTTCTTCGGAAAGCGGCTGGCCCAGCCCGCAGGCGTGGCTGCGCACCAGGTTGAGCTGCAGGCGATCGATGGCATCGTCCGCGATGCGCACCTCGCACAGCTTGCCGAAACCGGTATTGATTCCGTAAACCGGCCGATGCTCCTCGGCGACCCGCCATACGACGCGCCGGGAAGCTTCCATATGCGCCATGGCGGCCGGCGCCAGTTCGAGCCGGACCTTTCCGGAGGCGATCTCGGCGATCTCTTTCAACGCGAGCGGCTGTCCATGGAGTTGCAGCATTCTGACCTAATGATAACGCCGCTCAACTCGATTGGTGAAGACAGAATCAATGGTATATTGGCTATATGGCAATTGAATCAAGCGCACTACTGGATGAAACTGGACGAAAGTTACTGTCCGTCTTGCAGGAAAACGCCCGGCTCTCCTATGCGGAGATCGGACGCCGAATCGGACTCTCGCCCGCGGCCACCGCGGAACGGCTGAAGCGCCTGGAGGACGCCGGCGTCATCACCGGCTACCGCGTGGATATCGACCGCGAAGCGTTAGGGCTGCCGATTCTGGCCATCATCCGGATGAGCTGCGACGGCGCCCGGTACCGGCCGTTTCTGAAGGCCGTGAAAGGTTTCCAGAATGTGGTGGAATGTCATCACGTGGCCGGCGGCGACGCCTTCATCCTGAAGGTAGTGGCGCATTCCGTCGAGGAACTCGAGGGCCTGGTGGAGAAGCTTCTGGAGCACGGAGTCCCCACCACCAGCATCGTGTTCTCATCGCCGGTGGCGAGACGATCGCTGCCGCTCGCTATTTCCCCACCAGCAAGGGCCAGTTGACGATCACCGTGAAGGCCTTCGCAGATTCCGATTCCACCGGAGTCAAGATCAGGAATTTCTGGCCGTCGCGGGCCGGGAGGTAGCGGCTGCGAACCCCGGAGGGGCCAAGCCGCGCTTCGAACAGGGCCTTGGGAGTGCCGGCGGCGAATTTGCCGCCGGCCGTGCGGACCTCGGCTGACATCAGTTTCGAACCCACAACGTAGAACAACTCCTTGCCGTCGCCGCGCCACTGCGGTTCCATGCCACCGGCGTTCGAGACCTGGTACCGCGCGCCAGTCGGAGGGAACGGCTGGACGAAGATCTCACGCTGCCCCGTATCCTCTGAGGTCCATGCAAGCCATTTGCCGTCCGGGGAGAAACGCGTCTGGTTCTGCCAGGACTGGGATGCATCGAGCGCATACGGCTTGCGGCCGGCGCCGTCCATGGGCAGGGCCCACATGCTGGCTGCGCCGCCTGACTTCTGCCGGTCAAACGTCAGCACGCGGCCGTCCGGCGACCAGTCTCCCGCGTTCTTGTAGTCGTCGGATTCGAGCAGCAGCGTTTCCTCACCGCCGCCGGAAGCGGACTTGACATACAGATCCTGGAGGCCCTTGCGGTCGGAGCTGAAAACCATGCGCGTGCCATCGGGCGACCACACCGGGCTGAAATTGTCCGAAGGGTCGCGAGTGAATTGCGCCGTCGAGCCGCGTGCCAGGTCAAACACCCAGATACTGCGTCTCTGAGTGGCCTCGTCGCGCACGCCCACCGCCAGGCGCTGCCCGTCCGGCGAGAGTGCGGGGTTGCTGTAGCCGGCCGGCGCGCCCAACGATTCCAGCAACTTCCCCGTGCGATCGAACCAGGAGAGCCGCAACAGTGTAGCGCCGGTCGAAAACACCAGCACACCGTTTTTCGACACCGAAAACGGCTTGAAATACGGCATGACCGAAATGGCTGCGATGCGCCCAACCAGCGAGAGTGGCGGACCGGCAAGTTTGCCTCGCCCGGCGTCGAAACGCCGCGCCACCAGCGTGTCCCGCGATACGTATAACAGGTATCCCGGTGGTGCGTATACGGCTTGGCTGTCGGCCATGAGCAACTGCTCTCGCTTGCCCGATGCGAGCGAAATCAGGAAAACCGGCCCGGCGCCCGCTCCAGCCCTTACCATGCGGCAAACCACGTTGCGCCCGCCCGGGAGCACCGACGGCCAGAAGTAAGCGATATCGCCCTGCGAAGCGTCCACCGGCGAAACCAGTCTGGCCGGTCCGTCGAGCGGCCGGACGAACAGGCCCTTTCGGTCCACGCAGTACACGTTTCACACCCTCTTCGATAACATCCGTAGAGGTGCCCGTTGTCTCGTCCTCTTCCTGCTCGAGTCCGGTGGTCAGGTCGTGCCGGTAGAACTTTCCGCGGCGGGAAAACACGATCGAGCGGCTGTCGGGCCTCCACCAGCCTGTGTACAGGCCTTCCGTGCCCCGCACCGGAGCAGCATCGCCGGTCACGAAGTGATGGACCCATAACTGCAGCCCCTTGCCCGTCTGCGCTACAAACAGGACCTTCTCTCCGTCCGGTGAAACCACGGGGAGGCTGCTGGAAGCCAGCGTGGTTCCGGCTGGAGGCGAGACCGTAAACCGCATGACGCGCGGTTGCGGCCGCTCCACGCGCAAAAGCGCCACCGCCAGCGCTGCCGCCGCCAGAAGGCCTACGGCCGCCGCGATCCAGGCCAGCCCTTCGCGGCGTCGCCTGCGCGCAGCTACCGGCACCGGCACGCCCGCTTGCGATCCGCCCTCCAGAATCCACCGCAGTTCGCGCGCCAGGTCGGCAGCGCTCTGCCACCGCTCGTCGGGATCTTTGGCCAGGCACTGGCGAATGGCCCGGTCCAGCGCCGGCGGCGTAAACGTTGAGATCGGCGGCGGGTCCGCGCTCATGATGGCGCCCACCAAGCTCGCCTTGCTACGCCCCTCGAAGGCCCGGCGGCCGGCCGCCATTTCGTACAGCACGGCGCCAAAGGCAAACAGGTCCGACCGCGCGTCGGCCTTCTTCCCTTCGATCTGCTCCGGCGCCATATACTGCCACGTGCCGACAATGGAGCCTTCGGCGGTGATGCCTATGGTGGCGGTTTCATCCTGCTCGGCCAGGCTGTGCGACTCCATGCTGGCGAGGCCGAAATCCAGCAGCTTCGCCCCGCCTTTGGTCAGGACTATATTGCCCGGCTTCAGATCGCGATGCACCACGCCGCTGCGGTGCGCCGCGCTCAGCGCTTCGGCGATCTCGATTCCATAGCGCAGCGTCTCCTGGATGGTCAGCGCCCCGCGTTCCAGCCGCTTGGCGAGCGACTCGCCGTCCAGCAGCTCCATGACGATGTAATCCACGCCAGACTCGCTGCCGATATCATAGAGCGCGCAGATATGGGGGTGGTTGAGGCTGGCGACGGCGCGCGCCTCCCGCTCGAATCGCGCCCGGCGATCCTCCTTGCCGGCCACATCGGGGGGCAGAATCTTGATGGCCACGTTGCGCTCCAGCCGCGTGTCGCGCGCCCGGTAGACCTCGCCCATGCCCCCGGCGCCCAGCGGACCCACAATCTCGTAGGGGCCGAGCTTCTGTCCCGCGCTGAGACTCATTTCAGGCTTAGTATATCCGAATGGGTGTTGTGGGGCGGCTCACTCGTACCGGAGTGCGACCACCGGATCCAACAACGCCGCGCGCTGCGCAGGCATCCAGGCCGCGACGCCCGCCGCCACCACCATGGCAACCACTGCGGCCGCGACCGTCGCCGGGTCCGCCGGTTCCACTCCGAACAGCCTCGCGCGCACCAGGGTGGCCACGGCCAGCGCCGCCGGAACGCCGATCGCCATGCCCAGCGCGACCAGCACCAGAGCGCCGCGCAGCACCAGCCAGCCCACTTGGCCCCCGGTTGCGCCTACCGCCATCCGCACGCCGAATTCGCTGGTGCGGCGCGCCACAGCGTAGGCGAATACTCCGTAAATCCCGATGCACGCCAGCGCCAGCGTGATCGCGCTGAAAAAAGACGACAGAAATGCGAAGGTGCGCTCGCGGTTGAGGTTGCGGTTGATCTGCTCGCTCTGCGTGCGGACCTGCGCCACGGGCAGCATGGGGTCGACTTCCGCCACCGCGCGCCGCACGGCGTTCGAAAGGGAAAGGGCATCGCCAGCGGCACGGACCTCGAAGGTCACGCCCGCCAGGCGCTCGGGGTTCTGCGCATAAGACAGATAGATGGTGGGATCGATCTCACTGCGGATGTCGTGAGTTCTGGCATCCGCCGACACACCCACAACGCGAATGGGCTTGGTGAATTTGTTCCCGAAGGCAAACTCGCGCCCCACCGGGTTGCCGGTGAAGTATCTCTTCGCCAGGGTCTGGTTGATGACGGCGACTTTGGCGGTACTTTCATCGTCGGAGGCGGAAAGGTCGCGGCCCAGCAGGATCGGGGTGCCCATGACGGTGAGGAAACTGTCTCCGGCAACGATGTATTGATTGCGAATCCTCTCCCCCGGCTTGGGGGTATAACCCGGCACGGTGATGTTCTGGTTGGACATCCATCCGCTGATCGGCGGTTGGCTGGAAAACGTGGCGGCACGGACGCCGGGAATGGCGGTGACTTGAGCGTGAATCCGGCGGTACACATCCACGAGGCGCTGCCCTTGGTACCCGCTGCGGCTGGGGTCCACCGAAAACAGCAGCAGCTTGTCGGGACGAAAGCCCAACGATACGTTGCTGAGGTTGGCCAGGGTTCGCGCGAAGAGACCGGTGCCAAAGACCAGCACAAAGGCCAGGGCGATCTGAACCACCACCAGGCTCTTAGCCAGGCGCTGCCGCAGCGAACCCGCGCCGGCGCCGCCCTGCCGCAGGCACGCGGCCGGGTGCACGCCCGTGGAGCGCCACGCGGGCAGCACCCCGAACAGCAGTGCCGTCACCAGCGAAAGCCCCATGGCGAAGGCCATCGCCGTGGCATCCGGCCTCAAGTCGATGGCGGGATCGTCGGACTGCATCAGAAGCCCTGCGAGCAAGGTTGTGCCGAGGTGCGACAGGAGGAACCCGAGCAGACCGCCGGCCAAAGCCAGCACCAGGCTTTCCGTCAGCAGGTGCCGGACGATGCGCATCCTGTCGGCTCCCAATGACAGCCGCACGGCCAACTCACGGGCCCGCGCCCCGCCGCGCGCCAGCAGCAGGTTCGCCACATTGGCGCAGGCAACCAGCAGCATCAGGCCCACCATGCCGAACAGCACCAGCAAAGACCGGGACATGCCCGTGTTCAGAATATCGAGTCCGGTGCGGCCGTCGAGCAGAACCGATTTGGGAGCGTCCACCGGCTTCTTGACCTGGGCCCCGTAAGCGGCGGCCACCTGGGCCAGGACGACATCGAGCGCGGCGCGAACCTCGCGATCCCGCTTGCCCGGCGCCACGCGCCCGATCACCTCAATCCACCAGGTGTCGGGCTGGTCGAAACGGTAGAACTCGGCCAGTTCATAGGCATGCGCGAGCGGAACGTACACATCCGTCGGCTCGGTCTGCCTCAGGCCCACGAAATCCGGCGGGAGAACGCCGATTACGGTGTAGGAAACCTGCTTGATGGTGACGGCCGATCCGACGGCTGACCGCTCGCCGCCGAAAAGACGCTGTGCCATTCGCCAGCTCAACAGGACGGTGGGTTGCGCGGCCGGCGAATCGGCGTCCGCGGCGAATGTGCGGCCCACGGCCGGCTGGGTTCCCAGCACGTCGAAGAAATTGGCGCTCACCAGTCGAGCCGTGGTCTGCCAGGCCTGGGTCTTGGTGACAATGTTGGTGCCAACTTGGGAAAAGCCCGCCACCGAAGAGAAGCCGGTATTGCCTTTCCGGATCGCCTGGAACGCATCCCACGAGAATGAGCCGCTGGACCTAAGGCCGTTCACCGTGTTCATGTAACCGCTCATAGAGTGCGCCGGCGCGTTTTCTCCGCCGACCCAGTTGAGGATGCGAAGCTGCTGCGGGTCGCGCACCGGCAGCGAGCGCAGAAACATGGCGTAGAACACGGTGAAGACCGAGGTGCTGGCGCCGATCCCTATGGCCAGCGAAAGCACCGCCACAATCGCGAAACCGGGCGACCGCCGAATCGCGCGGCCCACGTGACGGACATCCTGTGCGAGCCGTTCCAGCCACGTCCAGCCCCACGCCTGGCGAACGTCTTCCTGGATCAAGGCGGTGTTGCCCAAGGCCCGCCTGGCGCTGTAGCGCGCCGCTTCCGGCGTCAGGCCTTGTGCCTGCTGCTCCTGGGCCTCCAGATCCAAGTGGTCGCGCAGTTCCCGCTCGAGGTCCGATTCCCGCCGCTTCCGGAACCAATCCATCTCACTCTCCTTCCGCGGGCCACATCACCCGCGTAATCGCGCGCACCAGTTGCTTCCATCTGGACCCTTCCGCGACAAGCTGTCTCCGGCCCGCCGGTGTCAGCCGGTAGTACTTGAACTGGCGGTTCCGGTCTTTCGCCGTTTGCCATTTGGCCACCACCCAAGCACGGCGCTCCAGCCGGTGTAGAGCCGGATAGAGCGATCCGTGCTCCAGTTGCAGCACGTCGTCGGTGGTGCGTTGTATGTGCTTGGCGATCTCGTGTCCGTGAGCGGGTCCGAACAGCAGTGTCCGCAGAATCAGCATGTCCAGGGTTCCTTGCAGCAGATCGAGGCGCTTTTCCATGGTAGCCATTCTACCATCAAAACCTGCTAAGGGTGGACGTTCTTCCTTGGATTTGGTTAGCCGGCCGCCTGGCCCAGCTCGACGTTCGTCAAGGTGACGATCGCGCCTGGCGGCACCGTGACCCCGCCGGCCGCCACCGGCTCGACGGCATTCTCCTGCTGCGGGCTCACAACTTCCATATACCGGAACGGCTCTCCCGGCCACGTCACGGACACTCTTTGAGCAGCCGCCGATCGGTTCAGCATCACCAGCGTTCGGACGCCCGCGTTTCCGCTGAATGCGGTCACTAGAAGCTGCCGGTTCGAGCTGGCCGCCTGCACCCGTGTCATGCCATTGCGGATGCGCCGGGAGTAAGCCCCGTACACCCGCAATTGATGGCTGGTAGCGGCTGGCACCAAGCCATCTTCGGCGTCCGGAGCCATCAGCGTGCGCGTCCACCCGTACGAGGGCTGGACTACGTTGAGCAGAGTCCAGCAGTACAGGATGCCGCAGGTGTCCAGCGTGGTCAGCAGCTTGTGATAGAGCTGGCCCATCGCCAATGCCGTGCGGTACGTGCGGGTTTGAAAGGCTGTATTGTTGACACAAAGCTCGCCCGCCAGGAACGGTTTCCCGCCGATGGCCTCCTTCATCTCGCGTAGGAGCGCGTCGAAACCGTCGGGATCGTAGAAGAAATTCTGGTAATCGTACATGTTCGACGTGGCGTAATCGATGGCTTTCCACACCGCGTCCTTCTCGTGAAACGCTTTGACCGCGGCAAGACCGCCAGCGAGATTTGGCGGATTGTGCATGTGGATCTTCACCCCGCCGAACCCCGCTTCATCCAGCGCCTGGCGCAGAACCAGCGTCATCTGCTGCCAGACCTCGGGCGGCTGTTGCACCTCGTTCTGAATGCCCACAATCTCCGGCGCGGAGCCGGTCTTCTCGCGCGAAACCTGGCAATAACGAACCATGGCCTTGGCATACGCATCCAGGTCGGGAAGCTCGGTGATCTTTCCGGCGCTGTCGCGCCGCCTGGCCCACACCGGCAATTCCCAGAATTCGAAGATCGTTTTTCCGCCCAGCCGCCGCAGCCGGCGCATGTAATCGAAGTCGCTGGTCTCGCAATTCGGGAAGTTGTCGCCATAGTAGTGTGGGGAGGCGTCCGCCGGCCGGTCCCAATTGGTCATTTCCGGGTTCAAGAGAGCGCCGGTGGGGTATTCGCGGTGCAGCAGAAGGTTGTACTCCGCCAGTTTGCGCCACCACAGGCGCTTGCCTTCCTGGCTGAGTTCGGCGTAAGCCGGCGGAGTGGTGGTCCCGCCAAAACCCAGCATCTCCTGGAAGCGGGCCGAAGCATCCACGCGCACGGTGGCGGTCTCAATTGCCGGCGGCAACAGGCGCCCCCGAACCACGCCGCCCTCTCCCGAATACGCCACTTGGTGCCGGTTCACGTCCAGGGTGCAATGCGCGACCAGCGCTTCCTTGCCGTTCAGCGCCACTCGAACCGACAACCGGTGATCGAGCACCACGGCGATGGCGCGAAGGTCGCCGCTATACTCCACGCTTGCTTCATCCCAGAGTCCTTCCGGATGCCGCGCGGGTCTCTCCTCGACGGGCGGCGCCTTGCTAAGCCCGGGCGAGTCGAAGTATCGCTCGACCAGACGGAGTCTGCCCGCTCCCACTTCCACCGTGAATCCGCCCATGGGGCCGGTGAAGATCCAGCGCAACTGGCTCTTCTCCCCCTTCCACTCGTCAATCGCCAGCGTTCGTTCGAACAGAGCGGGCAACCATTCCGAAAAGTACTTCCGTGGAGGGCCCGGCACGTTCCAGCGCTCGCGCAGCGACGGCGCGCCCGGAAATGCAAACGGGTCGCCCGCCGCGGATGGGCTGTTCCAGCCCGGCAGCACCAGTTTCTGCGCGGCCACCTGGGCCAATGCCGGCGTGGAAAGCATGGCCGTCTGAAAAGCTCGTCGTGAAATCTTCATCGGGGATCTCCTTCAATCACTTATACTCCAGGAAACAGCACCATGTGGCCAATGCCGGGCAGAATCCGAAAAATCTCGTGGCGGGCCGGTGCCACCGCCCTGTCCGGAACTCTGGCGTTCGCGATTGCCGTAGCCCAGCCAAGCGGACGGTATCCTGCGCACTGGTGGGCGCCCGTTCCGGAGGACCAAAAGCCGGCTTGGGAAGTGCTCCCCCAGGCAGCCAAGCCCGGCGAAGTGGTTCTTTCCAAGAGGAACGAGCTCGGAATCCTGTCCAATTTCGCCGCCACGCCGTTCACGCTTCGTGGGAAACGTTATGCCAGTGTCGAGGGATTCTGGCAGATGATGCTCTACCCCGAAGGACCCGGCGATCCGCGCGCGAAAGCCCCGGGGATCACGTGGCCGCACTCGCGCCAACAGGTCGCCCAGATGACTGGATTCGAGGCCAAGGATGCCGGGACACTCGCCCAAGACAACATGCGGAAAATGGGGATCGACTGGGTCACCTTCGAAGGCCGGCGGATCGAGTACCGGTCGAAGAAGAAAGGCGATCACCATCGTCTCATCCTGGAGGCCATGCGGGCCAAGCTGGCACAAAACCCGAAAGTCCGGGAGATTCTCCTCTCGACCGGAGACTTGGTTCTGCTGCCCGACCACATCCAGGAGGCCGATCCCCCTGCTGAATGGCTCTATTGCAGGATTTGGATGGACCTGAGAAGGGATCTCCAGCGCTGATGCGCGGCCACCAGATTCCAGTTATAAAGGTTGTGGAGCCCATGGCCGCCTCATCTTCTTCCAATAGCCGTGGATCGCGATGGTTTCACATCGCCTTGCGGGTGCTGGCGATCGTTTTCGCGGCAGCCACCGTGCTTTACACCTATTTTTGGGTGGTCGCTTTTCAACTCGACAAGCCGACCACCGTCGAACTCGGCCTCGATTTTCCTTACCAGCCGTCTCAGCACGCCAATGTTGTGACCAACGTGTACCCTGGCGGTCCCGCGGAGGTAGCGGGATTGAGGGTCGGGGACCAGATCGTCGCCTTCGACGGCCGCCGCGTTGAGGACGCGGCAGATCAGGAAAGAGTCTGGAGAATTCATGAGCCCGGGGATTCGGTTCGTCTGACCGTCCTGCGTCCGGGCGAATCCACTCCACTCGAATTAACCGGCGTTTTCCGGCTCAGCTCGGATCTGGTCGGGAATCCTGGCAGTCTGCTGGAAGCCGCTGGCAGGCTGTTGGAGAACTCGCTTCCGCTGCTTTGCGCGGCCGTCGGACTCATAATTCTGTTGCTGCGGCCGCAAGACCGGAACGTCTGGCTGCTGGCCTGGTTTTTTGCCAGTGTCGTTTCAGCGCCCGGGTTCCGGGGTGATTACCAAACTGTGCCGGCGCCGCTGCGGCCTTGGGTGGAGCTTTACGGCGGGATCTTCCTCGGCACCATTGGGGCCTCGTTTTACATCCTGTGCGCCTTGTTCCCGATGCGCTCTCCCATTGACCGCCGGCTTCCCTGGCTCAAATGGGCGGCCCTGGTGTTTGGATTGGTGAATGTCGGCGAGATGAGCCGCCACGATGTTTCGCGGCCCTTCGCCACTTTGTCGAGACTCATCGGCCGCCAGGCTGCCGACCAGTTCGACTTCGGCGTCTCGTACGCGTTTCTCGCGCTCGGGCTGGCGTCGCTGGCCGCCAACTATTTCTTCGCCGGCGAACCGGAATCGCGCCGCAAGATCCGCGTGATCTTCTGGGGAACCGTGGCCGGCATCGGCCCATCACTAATACGAGGGGGCGCCGAGCACTACACCGGTTTCCATTCGCCGGCATGGCTGGGAATGATCCTCAATGCCCTACTGCTGCTGGTCCCAGCCTCATTCGCCTACGCCGTCTTCAAGCAGCGCGTGCTCGATATCCCCGTCTTGCTGCGGCGCAGCGCGCGTTACGTGCTGGTGCAGCGCGGCTTCCTGATCCTGCTGTGTTTTGTCAGCTTCGGCTTGATGCTGTTGTTCGCAACCTCGCTGGCGCATCTGCCGCTGCCGGTCGAGATGGGCCACTCCACCAGCACCGCGCTGGGTGCGGTATTCGGCACCGCGCTGCTGTGGGGCGGGTCGCGCGTTCACACGCGGGTCAGCGGGAGGATCGACCGCGCTTTCTTTCGCAGCGCCTACGACGTCCGGATGATTTTGGAGAATCTGGCGGAATCGTCGCGCACGGCCACCAACCGCGAGGCGCTGGCGCACCTGCTTCTCAACCAGCTCAAGGCAGCGCTCCAACCGGCATCGCTGGTGGTCTACCTGGCGATCGACAACGACCAACTGGGCGCCGCTGCCGGAGCGGCGCCGCCCGGTCTTCAGACGATCCGCTGCACTTCGCCGCTGCTCGTGAGGCTGGCCCGCCGGGGCGAGCCTTGGGAACTGCCACCGTCTGGTCTCGAGAACGATCCCAAGACGGCGGTGCTGGCCCCGCTCCATTCCGGCTGCCTGGTCCCCATGCTGGGCCGCGATGGCCGGCTGGTGGGACTGCTGGCGCTCGGCCCGCGCTTGTCCGAAGAGCCGTACTCCGGCGAAGACAAGCATCTGCTGGCTTCCGTAGCCAGCCAGGCCGGCATGGCGCTGGAGAACTTCCGCCTGGCCGAAGACATCGCCGAGAAACTGGAAGCCGAGCGCCGCACCACGCGGGAAATGGAGATCGCCAAAGAGGTTCAGACCAGACTGCTTCCCCAGACTGCGCCGGTGCTGCAGACGCTCGAATGCGCCGGGCGCTGTCTCCAGGCCGCGCGCGTCGGTGGAGATTACTACGACTTCCTCGAACTGGGCCGCAACCAGGTGGGACTGGTGCTGGCCGATGTCTCCGGCAAAGGCGTGCATGCCGCCCTGCTGGTGGCCAATCTGCAAGCCCATTTGCGTAGCCTCAGCCAGACCGCGCGCGACGCGGCGGGACTGGTCGAGACCCTCCGGCAGGTGAACCGGGTCCTGTGGAAGTCCACGGCCGCCGAACACTATGCCACGCTTTTTGTCGGCGTCTACGATGACTCGACGCGCCGTCTGACCTATGTGAATTGCGGCCACAACCCGCCCGTGTTGTTGCGTGCGGACGGCAGCGTGGAGCGGTTGGAAGCCACGGCCACGGTCATCGGAATGTTCGAGACGTGGGAGTGCGCGGCGCGCGAGATTCAGTTGGGTCCCGGGGATCTCCTGGCGATCTCGAGCGACGG
Source organism: Bryobacterales bacterium (assembly GCA_963768385.1). Classification (GTDB taxonomy): domain Bacteria; phylum Acidobacteriota; class Terriglobia; order Bryobacterales; family Bryobacteraceae; genus Fen-178. Next base: position 130,342 of record CAVYHQ010000003.1, on the reverse strand, counting down.
CGTCACTGAGGCCATGCTGGGCGAGGCAGAATTCGGCGAATCCCGGTTCCTCGATGTGTTGCGCCAAACACGCCGGCTTCCGCTGGAACAGGTGGTCACCACCGTTTTCACCGCCGTGCAGCAGTTCAGCGCCGGCAATCAGTCGGACGACCTGACACTGGTCGTCGCCCGGGCAAAATAGTCCTTCGACCGCCGCCCACATTCGCCGCCACCGCGATGGCCTGCCAGCAGCACCGTGCGGCGGTCCAGCGATGGCGGTCGAATCATACGCCCTCTTTTTCCAGCAGCGCCGTGCGGCTGCGGCGCACGGATGGCGACTCCACCAGCGTGAACCCCGCATCGCGGGCCGCCGCCAATTCGGCATCGAAATCGGAGGCCGTGACGTGCCCCGCTGGTTCCACCAGGAGCAGGCGCGCTCCCCTCTTCGAGGCCTGGGCCACCTCGCGGAAGAACGGAGCGGCAGCCGGCAGCTCATGCACCATGGCGAATGCCAGCGTGAAGTCCACCGCCCCTGCCAGATCCGCGATATCCAGCGAATCGGGCGCTGCCAGGCGCGCGTCTACGCGGTCGAGAACCCCGGCTTTGGCCGCTCGCCGCCGCAGCCCATCGAGCATGCGGGGCTGAAGGTTGACGGCGATCACCCGGCCCGATTCGCCCACCAGACGTGCCAGTTCCAGCGTAAAAAAGCCCATTCCGGGGCCAGGTTCGAGCACGATCATGCCCTCGCGGACGTGCGCGGCCAGCACTTTGGCCGGTGGATTGAAGATCCTTCGCACGGGACTCGCCAGCAGGTAGCCAAGCCACCAGGGGCAGACGCGGTGAGGTTTCACGCGAGCCGGAGCACCCTCTAGTCGATCCGGCGGCGGCACGGGATTCTGCATGTTTACTCCTGAAAGTGATTACGGCGGAGCCGGCATCCGGGTTCCGGCTGCGAGCTCGGTTCTTTCGCGTCCCCAGAACTGCGCCCTCTTTCGCGGATCTGACTCCACCGCAGCCAAAATCTCGTTGGGACCGGGGTCAGCAGCGCCATTGCGATCAGGGCGATAGCGCTTTTCATGATGCCTTCTCACCCACCCTCGTGCGCTGGTTCGACCAGCCGGCCGCCCAGCCTCAAGTGGACCATGGACATGATGCGCAGGGCATCGGACACGAATGTCCCCCACTTCTCCCGCATGCTAAGCGTGCGCCTCATGTTCTGAAAGAGGGGATACTCTTCCACCACCGCGATCCGGCTGTCCCACCGTTCCATGTCCTTGGCCCGCCGAATCCCCCACCTGAGGATTGCGCTTTCATCCATGCCTCCGGCTTTGATGACCTTCCGGTTCGCCATTTCGAGACCGCGGGGGGAACAGGCGTCAAACAGGATTTCGCTGCCCGGAATAGCATTCACTAACTTGAGCAAAAACGCTTTCACCTGGACTTCCTCCAGATAGTAAAGGACTCCCGATGCCAGCAAGAAGATCGAATCGCCAGTCTTCACCTGACTCAGCCACTCATCGTCGAGCAGCGAGCATGCGATCGACGTCCTTCGGCCGCTTTCCTGTATGTAACTCTTTCGCAGCTCGATCACGTCCGGCAAGTCGAGATCGTACCAGCGCAGACGCCCGTTATCGACCCGCTCGAAGGTCGTGTCCAGGCCGCACCCCAGGTTGACGATGGTGGCGCCGGGATGCCGTTCCAGGAATTCCCGTATCGTCCGGTCCGTGTGGAGACTGCGGGCGATCCAGGCCAGTTGGCTGATGAAGCTGATGTTTCCGGCAATGGTGGAGAAGTCGTAATCGATCGACTCAATGATCCTGACGGCGGTTTGATCGACCAGCAGCGGGCGGGCTTTTCTGGCCTCCACGGCGCGTCCCCATAGCGGCAGAAGAAGAGTCTTCTGAACGCTCCCCAGCTCAATGGCGGTTCTCACGAAAATGGTCTCCCTCATATTCTAAGGCTGGAGCATGCGGGGCTCCGAGCCTGAATCGCGACGCGGCCCATATTCCCAAGCGGACTAACCGTGCCGAACGTCAGCGCCGGCGCCAGGAATCGGGCGCCGGGCCATCCAGACAAGCGAAATCAGATACACCATCACGATCACGGCGGGGACGGCGAACATACGGCGATTCGGGAAGGCGGACCACGTAGTCACTACCAGCCCGGTGCGCAATATCGCGTGGACGAGTCCTACCGGATGCTGGATGATCCAGGAATAGACGATCCAGTGAATGCCCAGTCCGATGCCAGGGAACGGTTGGTCTCCCGCTCGTATGCCAGTCTCAGCTCGGGCAAAGTCTCGTTCATTTGCGCCTATTCTAGCAGTCGGTGCCGAGATACAATCTTGCCATGCCCAAATGTCCATACTGTAAACAGGTTGTAACATTGGAAGGAACCCGGAGGGAGTCCGCCGACGTCTCCGTCCCCGAGGAAATTCAACGGGAAATCTCCGGCGTGATCAAGAAGGAGATCATGTACTCCTGCCCGCATTGCGATTCGATTCTCGGGTTCGGGTTCTTCATTGGCGGGTTATTGACCGGCCGGCCGTAACAGCCGTCACCAGTTCCTGTCACGACCGTGTATGCAGCTCATCATGATCCGCGCCGCCTGCCTGGTACTGGCCCTGGTTTGTCGCGGCCCGGCGCGCGCCGCGGATGAAGCCACCCTGGACGCCGCGATTTCAGGCGCCCTGAAGGCCCGGCGCGTACCCGGCGCCGTGGTGGCTGTCGTTCGAAAGGGCCAGCCGCCCCTGGTCCGCGGGTACGGCTTCGCCGGTGTCGCGCGGCAACAGCCAGTGGACCCCGAGCGCACAGGCTTCCAAGCCTGCTCCGTCTCCAAGGTCTTCTGCGCCACCGCCGTCCTGCAACTGGTGGACGCCGGCAAGCTGGACCTGGACCGCGACGTCAACGCCTACCTCGATTTCGTCATCCCGCCGCGCTCCGGCCCGCCCATCACCCTGCGCCGCCTGCTCACGCATTCCTCGGGCCTGGGCGACCGCTACATCGGCATTTCCTCGCGCACGGCGGCCGGCGCCCTGCCGCTCCGCGATTATCTTGCCTCCTGGATACCGCCCCGCCTCTGGGATGCCGGGGACGCTTACACCTACTCCAACTGGGGCGTGGCTCTGGCGGGCTATATCGTCGAGCGCGCCGCCGGCGTGCCCTACGCCGAGTACATGCGCACGCGCGTCCTCGATCCGGTTGGGATGACGCACTCCAGCTTCGAGCCTGACTCCGCGGATTCTCGCGGACGCCGCGGTTCCCTACCTGAAACGCGGGTCCGCCTGGACCGCTCTCTCTATCGACTACTTGCTGGGCTCGCCTTCTGGGATGCTCATTTCCTCCGGCGCCGACATGGCGCGCTTCATCGCCTTCGAGCTGGACCGCGGGGCCGCGCCCGAGTTCCAGCGCCAGTTCTCCAACCACCCCGATTTCGGGGACGCAGCCGGCCTCGGCTGGGGAGTGTCTACCCGGGGCGCGCATCCCCACGCCGGACACGGCGGCGGTTACACCGGAGCGAGCTCTAACCTGACGGTCTTCCACCAGGACGGGATCGGCTTCTACATCGCCGCCAACGCCTCCTCCGACGAGTTCATATCCGACGTGTACGAGGCCATACTTACGACGTACATCGGGCCCGCACCGGCTGAGAAGGAGCCGCGGCCGCAGGAGTGGAACCGCGATGTGGCGCGCTTCTGCGGCTTCTACCGCCAGACCCGGACCCCGCACGCGGAGATCCTCAAGTTGGGCATGCTGACCGGAACAATGCCGTGCGAGGCCCGTGTGCGGACGGCCCCGGACGGGCTGATCGAGGTCACCGGCGACGGCCGCAAGCCGCGCCGCTATGCCCAGGTGGAGCCGTTGTCCTTCCGCTCGATGGACGATGGCGCCCGGTGCGCCTTCCGCCAGGACTCCTCCGGCCGCATCCGGTATTTCTTCGCCGCTGGCACACTGTCCTACGAGCGCATCCCTTGGTACTCCACGCGCCTGGCCGGGCGACTCATTGGCGGAGCCACACTGCTCTTCGCGTGTGCTCTCCTGCTTGGCCCCGTGCGCCGCCGGCTGCTGCCCGAGCCGCTGCGCCGTCCCGCCGCCCTGGCCAGCGGCCTGTTTCTGGCCCACTTCGCCGGGTTGGGCGCGGTCTTCGCCGTCTTCACAGGCCCCGATGCGGGCTACCTGTACGGCCTGCCTTGGCCCGTCCGGGCCGTGCAATGCCTGCCGTTCGCGGCCCTGGCCGCCTTGGCGTGGCTCGCCTGGCGCATGGCGGCCGCGCGCCGCCCGCACCCCGCCGGCCTCGCCGCTTTGGCCGTGTTCGCGCTTCACCTGTGGTGGCTCAACCAGTGGTGCGCTCTGGGCTTCCGGTTCTGAGCCGCTGTTGCCACGGCGACGCGCCAACGGAGTGACTTCCCACAGCGCTGCGTGACGGATCAGAGGGCGCAATGATCGTCGAATCACTACCTATGCGCGCTGGCCTGGCAAATGCGTTGTGATACCGGATTCTCGGGTTTACTGCGACGCCGGTGAGGCCGCCAGTTCCGCCGGCGCTCGATCGGTCAGCAATTGGCGCGGATATCTGCGGCCGTTCAGCGTCGCGCCGATGAATGTGGGGCGGGCCAGCCAGTCGTACATAAACAGCATGACGGGGACACCGGCGGCCAGCAGCACCGAACATTTCACCAGCGCCGGCCAGGCGAATCGGGCCAGCACGAGCTGAATGACCAGAAAAACCGGCATGTGCACGATATAGAGAAAATAGGACGCGTCGGAGAGGTACCGCATGCGGGCGATCGGCCGGCCGAGATAGCGCTGAAACACCCCGATCAGCGCAAAGACGAGGCACCACACGAAGATGGCGTGATATCCGGCGCGTACATAGTACGTCGTGTTGTGGCTGCCGTCCCAGCCGTGCTCGTACCACATCGAAAACGGGATGGCCAGCACGCACACAGTCAATTGCGTGCGGAGGTAGCGCTGGCAGGTCGGCAGCAGATCGACGTTCCGATAGAGGAACCAGCCGAAGGCGAAGAATACCAGGTAGGCGAGCACGATTCGCGGCGTGGGCATGAAGCCCGGCGGGTCGTCGAGCCCGCCTCCGCTCATCTGGATCAGCGTCAGGTAGGTCGGAATGGCGAAGACCAGGGGCCGCCAGGCGCTTTCCAGCACGGCACGGAAGAAGCCCTTCCAGGCCTCGCGCACCGCGGCGGGAATCGCGCCCGCCACGGCGTTGGCCGCCAGAGCCATCGCATAAAACAAGATGAGGTACTCGAGGAACCACAAGTGCATCGGGTGAAAGAAGTCCATGATCCGGCTGGAGGTGACAAACTTCCATACTTGTCTCACGGGATCGCTCAGGCGCCACAGACGGCCGTACATGGAGAGCGCGGCAACAGTTGGAAACAGCAGCACCCAGCCGGCGACAAACGGCACCAGAACCCGGCGGGCGCGATTCTCCGCGAATGAACGCGCACCGCGCCGCAGGTACAACAGCGCCGCGAAGAATCCAGCCATGACGAAGAAGACCGGCATGCGGAAGGAATGGATGACGCCGAGGCTCACATTGAGTGCATCGGTCAGGCTCGCTTCATCTTTGTACGGCCAGCCGCCGGTGTTGGAGTAGGCGACCACCGCGTGCAGGTAGATGCCCAGCAGCATCATCACGGCGCGCAGGCTGTCGAGGCCATGGTAACGGCTGGGGGCATTAGGAGCGGACATAGAACTCCTTAACGCAATTCCTGTCCGCCTGCCCTACCCAAACTCCGCCACCGGCCGAACGTGCCGCCCAACGAGGCGAGACCGGTCGCCAGCGCGACGGCCGAGAAGACAATGTATTGATGGTGGAAAGCGGGAAATTTCACGGCGGCTGCCACATCCAGGGGCAGTTCCAGCCCCCGAAGCGTATAGATCGCTCCTACGGTCACTAAGACAGTCTTCAAGAGCGGAAGGCGCCGGAACCACCCCGCCTCCGAAAGGTCATAGAGCCCGAACAGGCCGAACAGCGCCGCCATCCCCAACACCAGCAGAATCAGAAGGGGGCGTTCCTGCCGGTACAGCCGGAGAACCCCCGGCGGGGCGCCGAAATACCGGTTCGTGGCCTCTCCGGCGAAGGCCAGCACAAAGTGGAGCAACGCCACCACAAAGTTCCCCGCCGCCGCTACAAGAAGCAGACGTTTCGCCACGGAATTCACCGCCTCCTTTCGCCAGCTTCAGGTTTCTTGCGCATCTGAACCATCAGCGCCAGCAGGGGCAGAATCAACAGCGTGAAAGCCAGCCATTTTTCAATCCTTCACATGTAAAGATACAGTATTTACGGAGGTTTTTGTCTGTTGGTTCCATGCCACCTGTAAGAAACGGCGCCGGGACCGGCGGCGGACCCGTCATTGCATTTTCGATCGCCGGCTTCGGTGGTTTGCACGCAAGCGCCTCGCTCGACTTCGTGGGTCGAATTTGGCCGGCCAACTCACCGCCATAGAGCAGGCGCTTGCCGAAGCCGCGGAGTGATGGCCGCGCCCGTCAATTCCCGCCTTCGACCGCTCGTGAGTAGAACCCCGCCAGGTCGCTCTTCAATTGCTTCAGCGCATCCACGTTCAGGTAGATCATGTGCCCCGACGGATAATATCCGAACTCGATGTTCCCGCGCAGCTTCGGCTCCAGCTCCATGTGCGCCAGATCGAACTCCGTGATGAAGAACGGGGTGGCCAGATCGAACAGCCCATTGGCCGAAAATACCTTCAGCCGCGGATTCTTGCGCATGGCGTCCGCCAGGTCTCCCGCCACATAGGCATCCCGCATCGGCTGCACCGGCCCTCGTCCCCCTCCGCCGCCACCTCCCGGCGGGCGATGGGTGTGATCCCAAGCCTGGTTGATGTTCAGGCCACTGGGAAGGTAACTCTCCTTCGACGTGTACTTCAGCTCGCGGTCCAGATAATCGTGGAATGCCGACACAAACGCGCCCGTGATGCCGGTGCTCGAGGGATCGTAGCCGGGCGTCTCTCCGGCCGCGTCCAGATCCGTGCCTTCGAACCGCGCGTCGTACCGTCCGATTATGAGCCGCTTGTCGCGCATCAACTCCTTGCGGAAACGGGTCGGACTCACCCGCAGATTGGCTTCCTTGATGTATTCCACCGTCAGCCCCGTGTACCCGGCCAGCTTCGCCGCGATCGAGTCCGCCTGCGCCTGCGGCAGATTGTGCCCCTGCGCCAGGGCTTCCGCATAAGGACCCCGCGCGAAGGCCCGGACTTCGTTCAGAAACGCCTTCTCATCCGCCGGCTTATGCGCGATCTTCCCGAATTGCCAGGCGATGGCCGCATACGAAGGCAGGTTCCCGATGAAAACCGCGTCGCCTCCCGGAGCCATGGTGAAGTAGTTGAGAATCGTTGACATCAGAATGACGCCATTCAACGGCATCCCGCTGGTCTCCAGCGCATCCGCCAGCGCCGCCGAACGCGTGGTGCCGTACGATTCGCCAAACAGGAACTTGGGCGAGTTCCACCGGTGATTCGCGGTCACGTAACGGTGAATGAACCGCTCGAACGCCTGCACGTCCTGGTCGGTCCCGGCGAAGTTCCTGATGGTGGCCGTTCCCACCGGCCTCGAAAACCCGGTGCCCACCGCGTCCACAAACACCAGATCGGTCTTATCCAGCAGGCTGTATTGGTTCGGCGTCACCTGGTAAGGAGCGGCGCCCGTAGCCTCAGGGCTGGCCGTCACCACCCGCACCGGCCCCACCGAACCCATGTGCAGCCACAGGCTCGCCGAGCCCGGACCGCCGTTATAAAGGAACGTGACCGGCCTGGTGCGCAGATCGCCCACGCCAACCAGGGTGTATGCGACGTAAAAGACGGTGCCGTACGGCTTGGCGTCGTCGCCGTCGATCAGCAAGGTCCCCGCCGTGGCGCTGTAGTGGATGGTCTTGCCATCCAGCGACAGGTCGTGGTCGGTGACCGAGCTGGTCTCCGGCGGAATGGGAGTCGCCGCCCCCTCCGCCGTCCGAGCGGCGGGTGGTTCCGTGGCCGGCCCTCTCTGCGCCAACGCGTAGGAGGCCGCTAACAACAAGCAGGCTGTGGAGTATTTCATATCCTTTTGGCGTATTCTCTCACAAAAGCCGGTGACAACGTATTGTCTCAATGGAATCAATCAATTAGGCCCCAAACCCAAAAGCCCCAGGCTACACTATGGGTAGGAGTAGCGCCGGCGCTCGCTTTTTGCCGCCGGTCCTTCCCCAAATTGGGTTTGTTTCGTCAATAACCATCATGCCCCTTTGGCTTTCCGAATCGGATGTCCGCGCCGTTCTTTCCATGGGCGAATTGATCGAAGCCATGGAATCGGCGCTCGCCGCTTTTTCTTCGGGGCGGGTCACGCAGCCCGTCCGTACCGCGTTCGAGCTGAGAGAGATGGCTTTCTTTGCGCTCATGCCGGCCTATGACCAGGACCGTGCGATTCTCGGCGCCAAGCTGGTCAGCGTGATCGCCGGCAATGCCGCCAAGGGGCTGCCGACGCACCTGGCCGCTATTTCGCTGTTCGATCCGGTAACCGGCGAGCTTCTGGCAGTGATGGATGGCCGCTACATTACCGAGGTCCGGACCGCGGCGGTCTCCGCCGTTTCCGTCCGCCACCTGGCGCGCGCGGAGGTGTCAGTGCTGGCAATTCTCGGCTCCGGCGTTCAGGCCCGCAGCCACCTCGCGGCGCTTCCCTTGGTGCATCCGTTTCCAGAGATCCGGGCCTGGAGTCCCACCCCGGATCACCTGCGGCAGTTTGTGGCGGACGCCGGAGCCCCGGTCCGCGCCTCCCGGACCGCCGAAGAGGCCGTGCGCGGCGCAGGCGTGGTGGTGCTGGCCACTTCCTCCATCACGCCGGCGGTTCAAGACGGCTGGGTCGAGGAAGGAACGCACGTCATTGCGATCGGCGCGTGCCGGCCGGCGCACCGTGAAATCGATCCGGCGCTGGTGGCTCGCGCGTGCCTGGTGGTGGATTCCAGAGCGGCCGCTTTGCAGGAGTCGGGCGACGTGGTCGAAGCCATCCGTGAAGGCCGCTTCGGCGAAGACCACATCCACGCAGAGTTGGGTCAGATCGTCTCCGGCCAGGCGCCTGGCCGCTCCGAGGCGCGGCAAGTCACGCTATTCAAGTCCCTCGGCTTGGCCATCGAAGATCTCGTGGCCGCCGATCTGGCCTACCGCCGCGCGCGAGCAACCGGCCGCGGCACCCGCGTCGTTCTGTGAGGAGGCAAACATGGGAGCAAGTCCTGCAGACGCTCGGAAACATGTACTGGACCGTTATCAGGAGCGCATTGCGTACTACTGGAAGGCCAGTCAAAACAACAGGCGCGCGTACAAGACGGCAAGATATCTCACGGTGGTGCTCGGCGCGCTGGTGACACTGCTGGCCTCACTCTCCTCGGCGTATTTCGTCAGGGGTACGTGGCTCGAAACCGGTTTTGCCGTCCTCACACCCCTCTTGGCGGCCGGTCTGGCCATCGTGGGCGGCTTTTCCCAGAACTTTCAGTGGGGCGCCGCGTGGTCCGACATGGTAATCGCCGCGGAACGCCTCGAAACCGAGCGTGACCGCATCTCTGTCACCCCTCCCGATCAAATCGACGCGGTCCAGGAGCTGGCTCATTTGGATGAGATGGTGCTGGACGAAACCAGAGGTTTCTTCCGCCTTGTGGGGCAGATTGACAATCTGCGGCCGATTGGGGGTGCCCCCTGGGCCCGGCCTTCTTAGTTCTTCCCCAACTCCTCCTCGAACCTTTCCAGCCCCACGAAGGACTTCTGCGTGCCCACGGCCAGGGTGGAGAGAGCCGCGTAGAGATTGGCGCGGGCGATGGCCTCGGCCTCCGCGCAGCCGCTCGCCAGAAAGCACGCCAGGCTCCCGATGAAAGCGTCTCCCGCTCCCGTGGTATCCACCGGTTCCACCGCAAATGGCGGAATGTGCCGAACGCCATCCGCTCCCGCGCACAGCGCGCCATTGGCCCCCAGCGTCACGATGACGCGCCGCAGACCGCCGGCCAGCAGCTTCGAAGCGCAGTTTCGAGCGTCGTCCAGGGTTCGCACCGGCATTCCGCTGAGCGCTTCCGCCTCGGTTTCGTTGGGAATGACGTAATCGGCGTTGGCCACCTCGGCCAGGTCGAGCGTCTGGCCGGGCGCCGGGTTCAGAATCGCGCGGATGCCATGGGCGCGAGCGAACCGCAGCGTGTGGTACACCGTCTCGATGGGAATCTCGAGCTGCAGCACCATGCAGTCTGCGCCGCGGAGCAATTCCGACGCGGCGTCCACGTCGCTGGGCGAAAGGCGGTCGTTGGCGCCCTTCACTACCAGGATGCGGTTCTGGCCGGAACTATCGACGAAGATGGGGGCCACCCCGCTCGACACGCCCGGCGTGATCCGGACGTGGCTCGCATCGATGCCGCGCGAGGTGAAGTTCTCGATGGTGGCCGGCCCGAACAGGTCGTCCCCCACCCGCGCCACCATCGACACCCGCGCGCCGCACAGCCGCGCGGCGACGGCCTGGTTGGCGCCTTTCCCTCCGAAGCCGAGATGGAATTCTTTCCCGAAAATGGTCTCGCCCGGACGCGGAAACAGATCCGTAAACGTGGTCAGATCGACGTTCGCGCTTCCAACCACGACGATGTGGGGCTGTCGCTTCATAGCTTCATCATTGTAACTGCCGGCCGATCCAGTTGGTTTCTGACCGTAACATCCGGTATACTGACATTAATCCCTCGAGCAAAATCAATTGGGGATCACTATATTCCAAGGATGTATCAGCCATGAGTTTAAGCCAACTGGCAAAATCCATTTCCGAGTCGCCCACCCTGAAGCTGAATGAAACCGCGGCCTTGCTCCGGGACAAGGGCGAACCCGTTATCCACCTCGGGGGCGGTGAGCCGAAAAGCAAGGCGCCCATCGACGCCATCGTAAGCTGCGCGTCTCTTCTCAGCACCGGCGATGTGAAATACACTCCGGCGGACGGCATTCCAGCGCTCAAGAAGGCCATCATCCGCTACACCGAAGAGTACTACGGGCGCATGGTTGCGGCGGAGAACGTGATCGCCTCGAGCGGCGCCAAGCAGTCCATCATGGTGCTGCTGCACGCCATCCTTGATCCCAAGGAGGAAGTCATCTTCCCCGTGCCGTACTGGGTCAGCTATCCGGAGATGGTGAAACTCGCTGGCGGCGTGCCCGTGCCGGTGATGGCGCGCAGCGGCGGCTTCGAGCCGAGTGTCGAGGAGATCGCCGAGAACATCGGCATCAACACCAAGGCCATCATCGTCAACAGCCCCAACAACCCTTCCGGCGCCGTGTACTCCGACGAATTCATCGCCGGCGTGGTGGAGTTGTGCGAAAAGCACGACCTTTACCTGATCATGGACGACACCTACAACCGGCTGATCTTCGAGGGCCGCAAGCCCACCAACGTCTACGACTTCAGCCACGATCTGAGAATCGACAACTCCAAGCTGGTGGTGATCAATTGCGTGTCGAAGATGTACGCCATGACGGGTTTTCGCATCGGCTGGGCGGTGGGCGCCAAAGACATAATCCGGGCCATGACCAACATCCAGTCGCAGGAGACTTCGGGGCCGGCCGCGCCCTCGCAATGGGCGGCGGTGGGCGCGCTCACGGGCGTGCAGTCGTCCGTCGAGAGCTTGCGCGTCACGCTCGAGAACAATCGCAACGTGATGATGCGGCGCCTCGGCGGGTTCACGGGCGTCAGGGTGGTGAAGCCCGGCGGCACTTTCTATTGCTTCCCCGATTTCAGCGCTTACGAGAGGGACTCGCAAAAACTCTGCCACCTGCTGCTCGATAAGGTTCGCGTGGTCACCGTTCCTGGCCGCGACTTCGGCATGGAGGGCCACCTGCGCATGAGTTTCTGCGGCACGGTCAAGGAAATCACCGAAGGCATCGAGCGCATCAAATGGGCGCTCGACCCGGAGGCGCCCAACGAACTTTACCTGGGCGACCGCAAACTGACGAGGGACTGGCTATGAATCCCTATCTCGATCTTCCATCGCCCGCGCAGCCCGAGGCCGGCAAACTGGCGGCCCTTTATGGCCTGCAAAATCACGGCCTCACGAATCTGCACCGCGTCTACTGGAATCTGCCGACCGCGTCGCTCTACGAAGAGATCGTGTTCCGCGGCGAGGCGCGCATCTCGCATCTCGGTCCGGTGGTAGTCAGCACCGGCAAGCACACCGCGCGCGCCGCGGCCGACAAGTTCATCGTCCAGGAGCACTCCACGCAAAACCATGTCTGGTGGGGCGAGTACAACCGGCCCTTCAGCGCCGATAAGTTCAGCGCCCTGCTCACGCGGATGCAGGGGTTCCTGCAAAACCGCGACGTGTTCGTGCAGGATTGCTATGCCGGCGCCGATCCGGATTACCGCATACCCATCCGCATCGTCAGCGAGAAGGCCTGGCACAGCCTGTTCGCCCGCAACATGTTCATGAAGATCAAACGCGGCGAGGAGCTCAAGCGGCACGCGCCCGAGTTCACGGTGATCTGCGCGCCCTCGTTCCAGTCCTCCCCTATCATCGACGGCACCCGCACCGAGACCTTCATCCTCATTAACTTTTCCCAGCGGCTGGCCATCATCGGCGGCACCAGTTACGGCGGGGAGATCAAAAAGACCATCTTCACGGTGCTCAACTTCCTCCTTCCGCTGGAGGGCGTGCTGCCCATGCACTGCTCCGCCAACGTCGGGCCGGACGGCGATACCGCGCTCTTCTTCGGCCTCTCCGGCACCGGCAAGACCACGCTCTCGGCGGACCCCTCCCGCAGACTGATCGGCGACGACGAGCATGGCTGGAGCGAGAATGGCATCTTCAACTTCGAGGACGGCTGCTATGCCAAGGTCATTCGCCTCTCGCCCGAAGCCGAGCCGCAGATCCATGCCTGCACGCGCCGCTTCGGCACCATTCTGGAAAACGTGGTGGTCGATCCGATCTCGCGCCGCCTCGACCTCAACGATGACCTGCTCACCGAGAACACCCGCGGCGCCTATCCGCTGGATTACATCGAGAACTATCTGCCGCCCAAGATGGCCGGCCATCCCCGCAACGTGGTCTTCCTGACGTGCGACGCCAGCGGCGTCATGCCGCCTATCTCGCGCCTCACTCCCGACCAGGCCATCTACCACTTCATCTCCGGCTACACCAGCAAGATCGCCGGCACCGAGATCGGCCTGGGCACGGAGCCGGAAATCACCTTCAGCACCTGTTTCGGCGGCCCCTTCATGGTGCACCGTCCGTATGCCTACGCCGAAATGCTGAAAGCGCGGCTGCTGAAATACGGCGCGGTCTGCTGGCTGGTGAATACCGGATGGACCGGCGGTTCCTTCGGCGTCGGCAAGCGCATCAGCATCCAGCACACCCGCGCGCTTCTGAACGCGGCCCTCTCGGGGAAGCTCAACGCAGTCCAATTTCGCCCCGACCCGGTCTTCGGATTCGAAGTGCCCACCGAATGCGAAGGCATTCCGGCGAAGATTCTCAATCCCGCAGGCACGTGGCCCAGCCAGGAGGATTACGACCACAAGTATCAGGCCCTGGCCGCGCGGTTCATCGAGAATTTCAAGCTCATGACGGACGGCTGCCCCGAGGACATCGTGATGGCCGGCCCCAAGAGAGCGCCGGGCCGCCGCGCCTGACCTGTAGGGGCCTGACCACTCTGTCCCGAGGCGCAGGGGGCGCCCTCTGGGCCCTACGCCGCGCGGACAGAGCGGTCAGGCCCCGGGTCCACGCAATAGCGTATCCTGTTTCCATGAGAAAGTTGTTCGCCGCACTTGCCCTGTCCGCCCTGCTCTTCGCGCAGGAGACCACTGACCAAAACGTAAACGCCAGAATCCGTTCGGAAGAGGCCGCGCATTCCGAGATCATGCGCACCCTGCACATGCTCACGGACCGTTACGGGCCGCGCCTCGCGGGCTCGCCCAATTATGAGGCTGCCGCCAAATGGGCCGCCGCCACGCTCACCGCATGGGGCCTGAAGAACGCGCACCTCGAGCCGTGGGATTTTGGCCATCCCGGCTGGCTCAATGAGCGCGCCGCGGGCTACCTGGTTGCGCCGGTCGAGGGTGCTCTAACATTCAAAGTGCTGGGGTGGACACCATCCACCAACGGCACGGCAGCGGCCAGCGCCGTCGAGGTGACGCCGCCCCAAGGTCCGCCGGCCGCGGGGCGCGGCGCCCCCGCGCCCGTTGCGGCCACGCCGGCGCCGGCGCAATGGCCGACCAGGGAAGAAATGACCCAGTGGCTGGAGGCCAACCAGGCCAAGGTCAAGGGCAAGATTGTGCTGGTGGGCAAAGCGGCCACCATTCCGGTGGATTTCAACGCGCCAGTGAAGCGCCGCGACGACGCCCAGGTCCGCGCCCAGTTCGACCCCAACAACCCCAATGCCGGCTTCGGCCGGGGCGGGGTGCCCGCTGGGCCCGGTCAGCCTCCCACCCCGGACCCCAGCCGGCTCACCGCCGCCCAGGTCAATGAGATGGTGGACGCCTGGCTGGTGGCCAACGGCGCGCTGGTCCGCGTCAACGACGCCGCCCGCGAACACGGCCAGATCCGCGCCTTCCAGAACCGCACCTACGACGTTGCCAAGGCGGTTCCCACGGTGGTCCTCCGCAACGAAGATTACGGCCGCATCGAGCGCCTCCTCAATGACGGCGAAGACGTCCGGCTGGAGTTCAACATCGTCAACCACGTGTACCCGGAGGGCAGGACCGCCTACAACGTGGTGGCCGAAATCCCCGGCACGGACAAGGCCGATGAAATCGTGATGCTCGGCGGCCACCTGGATTCCTGGCACGCCGCCACCGGGGCCACCGATAATGCCATCGGCGCCACCATGATGATGGAGGCTGTGCGGATCATCCAGACGCTCGGCGAGAAGCCGCGCCGCACCATCCGCATCGCGCTGTGGGACGCTGAAGAGGAGGGACTCCTGGGATCGCTGGCCTACGTCAAACAGCACTTCGGCACGTTCGAGAACCCCCAGCCGGAGTACTCCAAGCTGGTGGCCTACTTCAACATCGATTCGGGAACCGGGCGCGTGCGCGGCGCCAGCGTCTTTGGGCCGCCCGAGGCCGCCGCCGTGGTGCGCGCGGCGCTGGCGCCTTTCCAGGACCTGGGCGTGGCGGGAGCAGTGCCATCCAGGAGCCGCGCCGTGGGCGGCACCGATAGCACCTCTTTCAGCAACGCGGGCTTGGCCGGGATCGGGCTGCAACAGGACCCCATCGAATACCAGAGCCACACCTGGCACACCAACCTCGATACCTACGAACGCATTGTCCCGGAGGACGCCCGGCAGGCCGCCACCGTGATTGCCGCCGCGGTCTGGCACGTGGCCAATCGCGAGCAGATGCTGCCGCGATTCACCAAAGAGCAGATGCCGCCGCCGGTGCCTCCAGCGGCGCGTTAACATTCACTGCATCATTTCGCGGTGGCGTGGGCGGCGGCGTAGTCTTTCAGGGTCTCGGCTTTGTCGGTGAACTCCCACGTGAAGGTGTCTTCCGTGCGCCCGAAATGGCCGAACGCGGCGGTCTTGCGGTAGATGGGGCGGCGGAGCTTCAGATGGTCGATGATGGCGCGCGGGGTCAAGGCGAAATTCTCGCGCACCAGGTCGGTGAACCGGTTGTCGGGAATCGCGCCGGTGCCGAACGTGTTCACCGACACCGATACCGGTTCGGCGACGCCGATGGCGTAGGCAAGCTGCACCTCGCAGCGCGTCGCCAGCTTCGCCGCCACGATGTTCTTGGCGATGTAGCGCGCCATGTAGCAGGCCGAGCGGTCCACCTTGGTGGGGTCCTTGCCGGAGAAAGCGCCGCCGCCGTGACGGCCCATGCCGCCATAGGTGTCGACAATGATCTTGCGGCCGGTGACACCGGTATCGCCGTGCGGCCCGCCTACCACGAAACGGCCCGTGGGATTGATGTGATACCTGGTCTGGGAATCCACCATGCGGGATGGAATCACCGCGTCGATGATGTGCTTCTTGACTTCCTGGCGGAGTTCCTCGGTGGAAACATCCGGGCTGTGCTGCGTGGAGACGACCACCGCCTCGATACGCTTGGGCTGGTTATCGACGTACTCCACCGAGACCTGGCTCTTGCCGTCGGGGCGGAGAAAATCGAGGATGCCCTCGTGGCGCGCTACCGAGAGGCGCTGCACCAGTTTGTGAGCCATCATGATGGGGAGCGGCATCAGCTCCGCGGTTTCTTCGCAGGCGAAGCCGAACATCATGCCCTGGTCGCCGGCGCCGCCCGTGTCCACGCCCATCGAAATGTCGGGCGATTGCGACTGGATCAGGTTGAGCACGCCGCAGGTGTGGGCATCGAATCCATAGCTGGCGTCGTTGTAGCCGACGTAGTCGATGGTGCCGCGGGCGATGCGCTGCACGTCCACGTAAGTCTGGGTGGTGACTTCACCGGCCACAATGCAAATGCCCGTGGTTACCAGCACTTCGCACGCCACGCGCCCCATGGGATCGTCCGCCAGGACCGCGTCCAAAACGGCGTCTGAAATCTGGTCGGCAATTTTATCCGGATGACCTTCGGTGACGGATTCGGACGTAAAAAGATACTTTTGAGTTTCTGCCAAGCTGGCCTCCTGCGGTACAGTTCTTCAATTTAACATGCGTGCTAATAGCGATAATGCTCCGGCTTATACGGGCCTTCCACGGGCACGCCCAAATACTTGGCCTGCTTGGGCGTGAGTGTGGTGAGCTTCACGCCGATCTTTTCCAGGTGCAGGCGCGCCACCTCTTCATCCAGCTTCTTGGACAGCGTGTAGACGCCGGGCTGGTACATGTCGCGGTTCATCCAGAGATCGATCTGGGCCAGCGTCTGGTTGGAGAAGCTGTTGCTCATGACGAAGCTGGGATGGCCGGTGGCGCAGCCCAGGTTCACCAGGCGGCCTTCGGCCAGAATGAAGATGCCGTGGCCATCGGGGAAGGTGTACAGGTCCACCTGCGGCTTGATGTTGGTCTTTTTCGCGGCGGAGGCGTTCAGCCGGTCCATCTGAATTTCGTTGTCGAAGTGGCCGATGTTGCACACAATCGCCTGGTCCTTCATCCGCGCCATGTGCTCCAGTGTGATGACTTCACTGTTGCCGGTGCAGGTGACGTAGATGTCGCCGCGGCCGAGGGTGTCTTCGACGGTGGTGACTTCGAAACCCTGCATGGCCGCCTGGAGCGCGTTGATGGGGTCGATTTCAGTGACGACGACGCGCGCGCCCAAGCCGCGGAGCGACTGCGCGGAGCCTTTGCCGACGTCGCCGTAGCCGCAGATCACCGCGACTTTGCCGGCCACCATGACGTCGGTAGCGCGCTTGATGCCGTCGGCCAGCGACTCGCGGCAGCCGTACAGGTTATCGAACTTCGACTTGGTGACCGAATCGTTGACGTTGATGGCGGGGACCAGAAGCTGGCCGGCCTCGTGCATCTTGTACAGACGATGCACGCCGGTGGTGGTCTCTTCAGACACGCCGCGCCATTCCTTTGCGATCTCGTGCCAGCGTCTGGGGTTCTCCGCGTAGACTTGTTTCAGCAGGTCCTTGATGACGTTCTCTTCGTGGCTGGCGGAGGGCGTCCCGGTCCAGTCGCTGCCTTCCTCCAGTTCGTAGCCCTTGTGGATCAGCAGCGTGGCGTCGCCGCCATCGTCGACTACCAATTGAGGTCCCTGGCCGCCGGGATGGCTGAGAGCCTGGTAAGTCCACCACCAGTAGTCTTCCAGCGACTCGCCCTTCCATGCAAAGACGGGCACGCCGGTGACGGCAATGGCCGCGGCGGCGTGGTCCTGGGTGGAGAAGATGTTGCAGCTTGCCCAGCGCACGGAAGCGCCCAGTTCGGCCAGTGTCTCGATGAGCACCGCGGTCTGGATGGTCATGTGCAGCGAGCCGGTGATGCGCACGCCCGCGAGCGGCCGCTCCTTGGCGTACTTGCGGCGGATGGCCATCAGGCCGGGCATTTCCTGCTCGGCGATGGAGATCTCCTTGCGGCCCCAATCGGCGAGCGTTAGATCGGCCACTTTGAATCCGGCGGCGGTCTGATTCAGCGTTGCAACGCCCATATTCTCACTCCCTTGCATCTAAAAATCTTGATACATTGATATTAGAACTTTTCGATCATGACGTCAATCTTAAAATCGCTGCGGCTGGCGGCGGACCCGAGCCGGCTGCGGCTGCTGCTGCTGCTGGAGCAGGAAGAGCTGTCGGTGGCGGAGCTGCAGGAGATTCTGGCCCAGGGGCAGAGCCGGATTTCGACCCACCTGGCGCAGTTGAAGCAGGCCGGGCTGGTGGACGACCGGCGGGCGGGGAAAAACGCTTTCTACCGTCTCAAAGCGCCGCCGGAGCTGATGGGCCTGCTGCGCAAAGCCGCGCGCGAAATTCCCGAAGCCGCCGAGGACCGGCAGGCGCTGCGCCTGGCGATGCGCCAGCGGCAGGACAAGATGCGGCGCTATTTCGACGAGCTGGCGGGCAAGTTCGGCCGGCAATACGTGCCGGGACGGTCGTGGAAAGGGATCGCCGAAGCGTTGTTGAAGCTGATGCCGCCGATGGTGATCGCCGACCTCGGGGCGGGGGAGGGAACTCTCTCGCAGTTGATGGCGCAGCGGGCCAGGAAGGTGATCGCCATCGACAATTCCGAGAAGATGGTGGAGTTCGGCGCGGAGCTGGCGCGCAAGCACGGCATCGGCAACCTGGAATACCGCTTGGGCGACCTGGAGGACGTGCCCATCCGCAGCCGCACGGTGGACCTGGCGTTTCTGAGCCAGGCGCTGCATCACGCCGCGCATCCCGAGCGGGCCATTGCGGAGGCGTGGCGGATTCTGAAGCCGGGCGGGCGAATTGCGATCCTGGATTTGGGCCGGCACCACTTCGACAAGGCGCGGGAGATGTACGCCGACCTATGGATGGGTTTCACGGAACTGGAGATCGAGCGCTATTTGAAGGCCGCGCGCTTCAAGAACGTGGAGACCGCCGTGGTGTTCCGGGAGCAGGAGGCGCCGCATTTCGAGACGGTGCTGGGGGTGGGGGAGAAGTAGGGGGACATAGGCGTCAAATAGGACCGCTGTCCAAAATGACCTCGAGTGCGCGAGCCGGTCTTGGGACCGTGCCTGGTTCAACTTCTCAGATCCGGACTTGAACGATTTGCTCCATCCATATGGCCTTCCCGTCGCCCTCTCAACCCTGCCTGTCAACCGGTAGCGAACACCCGATCTGCGACTTCACCGCTCACGGCACGTATTCAATCCCCATGGAGTAGACCCCGGCTCCGCTCAAGCCGTCTTCTCGGCAATGCTCCGGCGATCACCCCTCAGCCGCACCCGAAGGATTCGCGCGCCGGAGCACTGCCGAGCAAGCCCAAGGACTTTTCGGGAGTTTGGGTGTCCACTTCCACCGAATGGGTGCCCGTCCTCCCGCAAGCGTTGCCGAGTGGCGAAATGTTACATTTGGGTCGGATATGGTAAGCGCCCTATACCTGAAAGAACTTGACCCAAAAACCTTTGAGCAGTTTTGTTTTCACTTGCTCAAAGAGCAGTATCCCGGAGTCGAGATTCACCGCGTGGAGGGAAGCTCTGGCGATGAAGGCGTTGACCTCTTCTGGGGCCGTCTCGACATGGGTTGTGTCGTATGGCAATGCAAAGCATTTCCGAATGGTGTAGCGAGGTCACAAAAGGAGCAGGTTAAGAAATCCCTGCACCGTGCGATGACTACCGTCAAACCCGTTCTCTGGGTCCTTTGCCTCTCGGTCGATTTTGATATTCGAACACACCGCTGGTGGCAGAGATTGCAGGAAACATACCGCGAGCAGGTGCGTCTGGAATTGCTTGGGGCCTCGGAGTTGGCCCATCAGCTCATATTCCACAGGAAATTGCGGGAAACGTTCTTTCCGAACATGATTATGGATGTCGCCGCCCTTCGCTCCGCGCTTGCTCAAAGCGACAAGCTGACGGCAGATGAACTGGCGGCACTCTGCGCGGACAACGTCGCGCAGTTCATTGATCGCCTGAGCGACCGTGCTCCCCGTTTCACCTACGAGGTGATCTTTCACCCGAAAACCGACCCTGTCAAAGCCCCTGCGCCTGCTGGTCTCCTCCTACGAGTTAGTGACGGAGAGAAGGCCATCAATGTTTTTGCTCGCGATCCCGAAAGCATTCGGCGCACCCCGCCAACAGCTAAATTCAAGCTGCAAGGCACCGGCGCGTCCCAGTTTCGTGAGTTTCTGGAAACCGGTAAGCCCGTTGAGATCACGCCAGGAGATCTCGTTGAGTTCTCCTCGGATTTTGATTTTCTCCTTCCGGATGATATTGATCCTGTCAGTGAATGGCGGTTGAAGGTAGAACAAAAGATCGAGAATCTTCCCAAATATTCGCTGCGCGTCACGTTTGGAAGAGAGCCCGATGCGGTCGTCTATGACCTAATTCGTTGCCTGACAGTGCGCCTCGGCCAAAAGGTGGCGGAACTGCAAAGCGTGACCAAGCTTCCGTTTGAAATGACTCTCCTCCTCAATATGGACGCCAAGGGTACCGGGGCAGTGCACTTCTCGGAGAAGCTCGCGGGGGCCGCTGTCGCCGAGGTCCAGCGATGGATGACCGCAATGACGGCAATGTTGAAGGCCGGTGAATGCGAACTCTACGACCTGGAAGCCGGCAGACGATTCCTCCGTTTTGAATGCTCCGGCAACCTTCCAGACTGGGTCAAGCAGACTGCTGACATCGCTGACGCTGCGGTCAAAGTCGGTACCTTTTACGGCGTGGATTTGCGCTGGCCAGCCGCGCTGACCGTGAGCGACCTGGAAGCCTTGCACAGGCTACGCGAACTCATGACGGGAGTTCCGATACCTCTCGAAAGTGTGCATCTGACGATTACGAAGTTTGTCCAACTTCCGGAGGCCGCAATCAAAGAGAATCTTAAACAGTCCGTCTTCTGCTACGAATATCCTGCCGTTGGAGCTGTCACTGTGTTTGGCACGTCTGTGGCACCGGGGCCCCTCGCTATCATGATAGTGGGAGGCCGTCTTCGAAATTCCACTGCTTTCGCCGAGTTCTTGCGCGATGCGCCGGTTGGATCGAGCATTGCCGTCGATATTGTGAGCCCGCAGGAAGCGATAGCATCAGCTATTGCGCGCGCGAGGCAATAGGAAATCCGGCGACGGCGTCATTTTTTTTTGAACGCATGGAAATAGGTGGGCCTTCCGCCCATTGCAGTCTGTACAGGTTTCCTGTACGATCATAGTGAGGCACCGATGGCTTTCGAGACAACCTATACGAGCCTCCGCGAAAACCTCGCCGGCGTCCTGGACCGGGTGGCGGACGATCACGAGGTAGTGTTGGTTCGCCGCAAAGGCCAAAGAGACGTGGCGCTGGTTCCGGCGGGGGAACTGGCCGGACTGATGGAAACGGCCCATCTGCTGCGTTCGCCACGCAATGCGCGGCGGCTCCTGACGGCTCTCCGCAGGGCGCAACGGCGGCAGGGCCAGGCGATGTCTATCGAACGGCTGCGGCGGGAGATCGGGCTTGAAGCGCGCTGAGCGCGACGCCGTCTTTCATCGCGAGTTTCTCGAGGACCTCCGCTTCTGGGTGAAAACGGACAGCCACGCCGCACTTCGAATCCTGGAGCTTGTGGAGGCCACGCTTCGGGACCCATTTCAGGGCATCGGCAAGCCGGAAGCGCTGAACTATGTGCTGGCCGGGTGCTGGTCCAGGCGCATCACGCAGGAGCACCGCCTGGTTTGCAGGGTGGGCGAAACGCGCGTCGGTTTTCTTCAGGCGCGCTACCACTATTGACGGTCGGGCGACGGGGTCGGCGGACTGTCACCCGGAGGCTTGGGCGCCTCCGTCTCCCGTTTCGGGCCAAGCCCCAGCGCGATCAGCGACAGTGAATTGATCTTGCCGGTGGAATCCAGGTTCTGCCCGGCCTGGAACTTCTTCAGCGCGTCCACCGACGCCTGGTTCCAGGTGCCGCCGGCATCTTCGGGTTTCAGGTAACCCTTGGCGGCCAGTGCATCCTGGATTTCCTTATACCGCTGGGGCGTCGGCGCCAGTTGCCGGTTGCGCCATGTGACACGCTTCACAGGCGGCCCTTTCTTCCCGCGGCGCGAAGCCGCGGTCCTGGCGCCGGCTTTCGTAGCGCCGGGGTGCGAGGCTGTGGTTCTGGAGGCCGTCGCCGCTTTCGAGGCACCGGCTTTCGAAGGGGCCGCTTTCTTCTTTGTCGCCGATGCGGCCGGCTTCGTAGCGCCCTTCTTGGCGGGTGCCTTCTTTGCCGCCGATGCGGCCGGCTTCGTCACGGTCTTCTTAGGGACCGTCGTCTTCTTCGCCGGGGTTGTGTCCTCGGCGCTCCACCCGAGCGCCGCCAGCGCGGCGATGCCCGCCCAGCACAGAATGATCCGCATGCTTGTAGTACAGTTTACCGCGGCGCGCCGGCGCGCGCGCCACGGCCCTGCTTCACAGGTCAGCGAGTGTTCGGGAGAGTGCCCGCCGCATACGCCGCGGTCCACTCCCCGTTGGTCCCGCGCGCTTTCCGCTCGAACCGGAACATGACTGAATCGCCGGGCTTCAGCGTGTCGCGGACGTGCGTCACATCGTCGACGGTGTTGATGGGCTGATGGTTGATGGAGAGCAGCACATCGCCCGCCAGCAGCCCGATGTCTTCGGCGAAGGAGTCGGGTTCCACCGAATAGACCCGGACCCCGCCTTTTTCCTTGAGGCCCAGGGTCTCGCGCCGCTGGTCGGTGAGGTTCTCAAGCCGCATGCCCAGGCTCACCGCGGAGCCTTCGGCCTTGTTCGATTCCTGCTCGTTCCCCGTGCCGAACCTCTCCGGGAAGAGTTGGGCCAGATCGCCCACCACCACACGGAAGTTTTGGCGCTTATGATCGCGCACCACCGCGACATCCAGCGAAGTGCCCACCGGCGTCGCGGTCACTGTGTCGATCACATCGTTGTTCGTGCGAACCGGCTTGCCGTTGATGGCCACGATGATGTCGCCGTCCTTGATCCCGGCCTTGTCCGAGCCGCCGCCCGCTGTCACCGACTCCACGAACACGCCTTCGCCGACGCCCGCCTCTTTCAGCAGGGCGCGGGCCTTATCGGTGTCCGACTGCACAATCGTGACGCCGATTCCGCCGCGCGTCACCTTGCCGCTTTTGATGATCTGGTTATAGACCTGCGCCGCCATGTTCATGGGCATGGCGAAGCCCACGCCCTGGTAGCCGCGCGACAGGGAATTGGTGGCGATGGCCGTGTTGATGCCAATCACTTCGCCGCGGATGTTGAGCAGCGGTCCGCCGCTGTTGCCCGGGTTAATGGCCGCATCGGTCTGCAGGAAGTGCTGGAACTGCGATTCCGGATCGACATCGCGCTCCTTGGCGCTGATGATGCCCGCGGTCACCGTGGCCTGGAGGCCGAATGGCGAGCCGATGGCGATGGCCCAGTCGCCCACCTGCACGGCGTCGGAATTGCCGATCTTGGCGGCCACCAGGTTCTTCTTGCCTTCCACGCGGATCACGGCGAGGTCGGTGGGCGCATCCACGCCCACCACCTTGGCGTCATACTGGGTGGGATCGCCGGTGAACTTCACCTGGATGCGGTCGGCCTTGTCAACCACGTGATTGTTGGTCAGGATGTAGCCGGCCGGGTCCACTACCACGCCGGAGCCCAGCGCAGTGCCCCTCCGCTGCGGCATGTCGGGGACCCCGTCACCGAATGGATTCAAGAAACGTTGGAAGAAATCGTCCATCCCGCCGTTGTCGCCCTGGTCCTGGTCGTCCGGGGGCACCACCTGGCGCTTCCCGCCGCGGGGCGTCGGCCGCGCGGTAGCCTTCGGCAAATACGTGGTGGAAATGTTGACTACGGAAGGCTCCACCTGCTTGGCAATCTGGGTGAACGTGGTGGACAGCTCCACGGGGTTGGGGACGACCAGCGGCGCCGCTCCCGGCGCTGCCTGGTTCTCCTTGGCTGCCTTGACACCCGAGTTGATCAGGGTGCCGATCACGATACCGATCGACAGCGTGAACAGCACCAACGTGAACGAAAGGAACTTCTGCGTCCGCAATTTGTCAAACATACTCATGGATCTTCATCTCTCCTACGTGGACTCGCTAGCTTGATGGATGCAGCCGCGGATTCAAGGGTTTCAGCTCCACCAGCACCACCCCACCCAGGATGAAAGCCGCGCCCGCGGCGGCGCGTCCTGAAAGGCCCTCACCCATCATGCCATACGACGTAATCCAGGCGAAGACCGGCTCCAACATGTAAATCAGCCCGGTCCGTGTCGAGGTGATGTACTGCTGGGCCCACGCCTGAATCGTAAAAGCCAGAGCAGTAGCTAACAGCCCTGTCACTAGTATGGCGCAGATCACCGCCGGCCGCCACCGCACATGGGGCGTCTCCGCCCACCAGAACAACGACAAAGCCAGCATCGCGGCGGCGCTCACTTGCGCGACCGACAACACTTGAAAGCGCATGTTCTCTGAGAAATGGCCCAGCGTCACGATGTGCGCGGCGAACCCCATGGCGCAAAAAAACGTCAGCAGGTCGCCCCGGCCAATCCAACCGGAAGCCCGCTCGAGCGTCATCAGACCCAGCCCGGCCGTAGCCACCAGCACCCCAGCCACCTCCGAAACCTGGGGCCTACTCCGATAGACGAGCGCCGCGAGCAAAGGTACCATCACCGATGTCAAGCCCGTGATAAAGGCCGATTTAGGCGCCGTGGTGAGCCGCAACCCCAGTGTTTGGAACAGATACCCGGAGAAAAGAAAGAGGCCGCATAGCGCCCCAGCGGCCACCGTCTTCCCCGTGAAAGGCACCCTTCGAGACCCGTGAAACAGAGCCAACAGCGCTCCGGTGGCCAGCGAGAACCTAAGCGCCAGGAACAGCAGCGGCGAAATGTCCAGCAACGCCGCTTTCACCAGGACAAACGTGGCTCCCCAGACCACGGTGTTGAGGACCAGCGCCGCCTCCGCCTTGCGGCGGTTCACTTCCCGCTCCCCCCGGAATCGCGCATCAGCAGGAGCAGGGTCAGAAAGATGCGCTTCAGGCCCAGGTCGCGCCCTTCCGGCCGGAACCATTCCTGGGTGGTGTGAGCGCCTCCGCCCACTCCTCCTCCGCCGATGGCGATGGCCGGAATTCCCAGCGACATGGGAATGTTCGCATCCGTGGACGAGCAGTCCAGGTGGGAGCGGATGCCCAGGTGCGCGTCCACGGCCCGCACGTGCTGGAGAATCGGGGCGTCCTCGGGGAGGGCCGCCGCCGGCCGCGACCCGATCTCCTTCAGCTTGGCCGCCACCTTGCCGCCGGTGGCGCGCTGGTTCTCGATCTCCCGGGCACGGTCCACGGCGCCGCTCAGCAGGTCTACGAGTTCGTCCATTTTCTCGTTGGTCTCGGAGCGGATGTCCACTTTCGCGCGCGCCATTTGAGGGATGGCGTTGACGCTCGAGCCGCCCTCGATCAACCCCACATTCACAGCCGACTTGGGAGTGCCATCCAGCCGCGTTTCGGAGAACAGCGCCACCGCGCGGCACAACGCGTGCAACGGATTGCCAACACCGTAATCGCTCCAGCTATGGCCGCCCGGACCGGTGAACGCGATCTCGAAGCGCCGGCTCCCCAGCGCGCGGCTGGTGATGTAATCGGTGTTGGCGCCATCGAGCACCAGGAAGGCCCGGATCTTGCGGGCCAGCGATTGCTTCGAGAGGTGCCGCATCCCCAGCAGATTGCCCTCGCCTTCTTCGCCGACGTTGGCCACCAGCAGCAGGTTCGCCGAAAGATCCGGGGGCCGGGGACAATTCTTCCAGGCGCGCGCCACCGCCAGCAGGGCCGCCAGCCCGGCGCCATTATCGGAGACGCCCGGGCCGCAAAAACGGCCATCCGCTTCCACCGTGACATCGTCTTTGTTGCGCGGGGCGATCACCGTGTCCAGATGCGCGGTCAGAGCGACATACGGGCCGTTTCCCTGCGAGGCGATGACGTTCCCGGCGCGGTCGATGGAGGCATCCCATCCCAAGGCGCGGAAGTGTTCCAGGAACCAGGCGGCGCGCTCCTGCTCCAGGAACGTGGGCGCCGGCACGCGACAAAGCTGCAAGTGCGTCTCATTGATCCACTGCTTCTCACGCGTGAACCATTGCAGGCACTCGCGCACCTCGCGCTCGCCGGCCAGCTCGCCGATGTCGATGCCCGTTGCCGCGTTGCCAGCCATACTGACTGACAGTGTAGCAGTGGTGGGGCATGCTTTAGCTTGCCAATTATTCCACGCGCAAGGCCGCGATGGGATCGGCGTGTGCGGCGCGGCGGGCGGGGAGTGCGGCTGCCGCCAGCGCCACCAGGGTTACCATCGCCACGGCGCCAGCCAGCATCCAGAGATTCCAGGGATTCACGCCGTAGAGCAATCCGCGCAGAAGACGCTGGCCTGCCAGCGCCAGCCCGCAGCCCAGCGCCACTCCGGCCAGCGCCAGCCGCAAGGCTTCGCCAATCACCTGCCGGGCCAACAGCGCGGGAGTGGCGCCCATCGCCACGCGCACTCCGAACTCGCGCAGGCGGCGTCCCACGGCGTAAAGCGTCACCCCAAACAGTCCCGCCGCGGCCAGCACGATGCACAAAAGCGCCATGCCGCTGAAGACGTCCGCGGCCAGTTCCTCTTCATTTCGCTGGCGGCGCATATGCTGCGACAGGGTGAGGAAGTCATACGCCAGGAAGGCCGAATCGGCTTTGCGGATACGCTCCCGGACCGGCGCCGTGATGCGCCCCGCGTCGCGGGCGGTTTCGAGGAAATAGGTGATGTCGTAGGACGGCCGTTGCGCGAACGGAAAATAGACAAACGGCTCGATGTTCTCTTTGAGGTCGTTGGCAGGACCGTCTTCGACAATGCCGACAATCTGCCGGTCCTTTCCGCCAAGCCGCACCCAGGCCCCCAGGGGATCCTGGGCCGGGAAAAACTTTCGGACGAAGGTCTCGCTCACCATCGTCACCAGGGTGGAATCCGGGCCATCGCCTTGCGAAAACGTGCGGCCCCTGAGAACGCGCGCTCCCGTGGTTGCGAAGTAGCTCGGGCTTACCTGGTTGAAGCGGAAGGTGAGCTTGGGCTGGCCGGGACGCTCAAAGGCCGTCCGCAGGCCACCTCCCGACCCCGCCAGCATCACCCGGCGGCAGTAGGCCACCCTCACCACGCCGGGAAGCGTGCTCAACTCGCCGGCCAGACGATCGGAACGAGTGGCCACTGGACCGTCGATGTTCCAGTTTCCGGCCACGATCAGCGTCTGGCGGTCCGGGTCCATCGCGGGGCGAATCGCGGCCACGTTTTCGAGACTGCGCCACAACAGCCCCGCCGAATCGGCCGCCGCGGTGACGAGGGCCATCTGCGCGACCACCAGCGCGGCCAGCCAGCGGTTGGCCGATGGCGAGGAAACCGCCTGCAACGCGGGCATCACCCCGACCTTCCACACGTCGCGCAGCGGAATGAGAGCCCCTACGGCCGCCACCAGCAACATGGCGCCCGCGCTGAAGACGAACACCCGCGCGTCCAGACGAATGTAATACTCGCTGGACCGCTCCCCGGCGTAAAGCACCGCCGGAGCGAAATCGATTAGCCAGGCCGCCAGGAGCAATCCCAGCGCAGTGCCCGCTCCCGCCAGCAGCAGGCTTTCCGAGAGGTGCTGGCGCAGCAAGGCCGCGCGCCCCGCGCCCAGCGCCAGGCGGACGCCCGTCTCGCGCCTTCGCATCTGGTTCTCAATCAGCCGCAGACCGGCGAAATTGGCCGCGGCAATGGTCAAGACCAGCAGCACGATCCACGGAAAAAGGTCGCCAGGCGTGGTTGTGGGCTTGGTTTCCGGCCGGGTGAATGAGAAGACGGCCGCCGTGCGACCAGGCTCGTGGGCGAGCCCCGCCGCTTCCCGCCGCCGCAGCACCTGGTCCACGTCGCGGCGCGCGGTTTCGAGCGTTACGCCCGGTTTCATACGGATCAGGGGGCTCGTACTGCGTATCCTTGTCATCCGTCGGCGAGGCCATGTGTAGCGATCCAAACATGGTCTGGTGGGGCACGAACAGGTTGACGGCGAGCCCGCGCAGCGGTCCCGAGAAGCCCGGCTGCAGGACTCCGACGACGGTCAGCGCCGCCCCGCCTACCGACACCGTGCGGCCGCAAATTGCGGGGTCGCCGCCGAACGCGGTTTTCCAATAGCGGTCGGTGAGGACCACCTGGCCGTCGGCGCCGGAGCCGGCATGGAACACCCGTCCCATGGCCGCCTGCACACCAAGCAGATCCAAGAAGTTGTCCGAGACGCCGGCGGTAATGGGAAAGTCGTCTCGGTCGGGCAGCTTCACCACCGGGCTATGGCGATTCTGCACCATGATTCCATCCAGCGTACGCGCCTGTTGCTGAATGGCCTGGAACTCCGCCCAATTGAGCCCGTCGAGGCGGCCTTCACGGTCGCGCACCATGGCATAGGCCAGCCGGTCAGGCTCCCTGACGGGGAGCGCGCGCCAATAATAGGCGTCCACCACGCTGAACGCCGCGGTGCTGAACCCGATAGCCAGAGCCAGCGAAATCACGGCCAACAAGGCCGCTCCCGGACGGCGGACCAGCTTCCGCCAGGCGAGAGAGAAGTCGCGGAGGAACATGTGCAATGATTATCAGCACGTCGCGTGCCGCCCGCAAACTGTTGGGTTGCGGACCGATTGCGCGCTGAACTGTCCGGTTATGGGATGGCGTGTCGCGGGGGCGGGATGAATGACTATCTTGGTTGCTTTTGTCTAGTCCATTACTTTATGGACATGGTAAACTCGAAGTGAAAGGATCCCATTGAGATCTACGCACCACACCGCTGCCCGGCAGGCTCTCGCGCAGGCATTCTTGAAGCGATCCGTGAAAATGCTTGAGCGTGTAAGTTCCACGGCGTCGTCCGAAGCCCTGGAATCTGCCCTGTCCTCTCCGACAGATGTCGGCGGCCTTGCGTCCCTGCTGTCGGACCTCGCTCCCCTAGGCGTCGATCTATCCGCCGTCGATCCGTTCGCGGAAGCGATGGCGCGGGGAGCCGCCATCAAGCAGGAGTTGTTGACCAGCGCCGGGGGAGGCCTCACATCCAGTCAGGTGGCGAGCGCTCTAGGCATCACGCGGCAGGCAGTTGACAAGCGCCGAGGCCGGCGCGCTTTGCTGGCGGTGCCGAACGGATCCGGCGAGTACATGTATCCGGCCTGCCAGTTCACTTCGGAGGGGGTGATTCCTGGCCTTGAGGAGGTCCTTCGGGCGTTCCGGATTCACAGTCCCTGGACCCAGCTCTCGGTCTTGCTCGCACCCGCGCCGGCTTTGGGGGGCAAGACGATCCTCGAAGCGCTGAAATCCGGCGATGTGGAAACGCCGGTCGCCATCGCCCGGTCGTTCGGAGAACAGGCAGCGTAAAGCGCGCATGACGCCGAAACCCGCCCTGCCGAAGCGCCTCCCGTCGATCCGGGTGAAAGCCGGCACACGCTGGATGCGGATTCACGCGCAAGGCAGGAATGCGCTTTGGTTCGGCCCCGGCTCCAGCCGCCAGCCGATTCATCGCTTCGACGATCCCGTGGGGCGATTCCGCGTATGCTATCTCGGGACCACTTTGGAGGTGTGCTTTGCCGAGACGTTCCTCCGCAATCCGCCGGTAAGAATTCTGGCCCTCGACGATCTTGCCGGGCGCTCCATCGCGACTGTGGAAGTGCGCCGCGATCTTTGGCTGGTACCGATTCACGGTTCGAGTCTTGCCCGATTGGGGGTGACGGCCGAACTGGCAAGCGGCAGCCACTACGCGGTTTCCCGACTTTGGTCGCGTGCCCTGTGGGAGCACAGTGACAAGCCCGACGGCATCCTCTATCGATCTCGCCACGACGATTCGGCGCTCTGGGTCGCCGTCTACGACCGTGCAAAAGATGGTTTGGCAATCGTTGGGGACCGTTCCCTATCTGAAGATGCTCAACAGATGGCGAGACTTCTGAGAAGATATGGTCTGGGGCTGACTAACTGACGGAAAATTCCGGGAATCTTTGCCTTCGGTTGCCCCGGGATCATTCCGATGCCCATCGATGTTTGCGACGCGCTGTTGCGGGATTGGCTCAACCAACAGGCATAGCACCGAAATAGAACCCCTGACGAGTCGATCAAGGATAACCTGCTATCCTTTGTTGAGGGCAGAGCGTATGCGTCCCGTTCAGAGATTACTCTTCGTCACGATCATCGGCGGATTCGCCTTGACTGCTGCGGATGTTCCGCTTGAAAAACTAATCCCAAAAGAGAAATGGCAAGACACGGGTATCGCCAGACTCACCGGGTAGGAGCAGAAGCGGCTGGCATCGGAGATTCTGAAGCTTCTGCCAACCCAAGCTAAGGATGGGGGCGTAGCCGTGATCGCACCTTCGGTCTCGACATCTATGATGGCTCGGCAGGTCTTGGCAAAGTTGCACACCTCCGAGGTTGGGCTTCGCTGTGCCGATCAAGTGCTCGTGGTTGTCCGCAGTTCCTTATTCAATCCGCTCATGGCGGGCTACGGCAGCGTGTGTGAACTGCAAAAGGATGCTGACGGCCAACTGAACATCGCTGGCCCGAACTTCCATGTTTACGTCTATGGCATAGACGACGACTTGCGCGTGACCCAAACCGCCCATCAGACGTTCCCGGCAAATCAATAAAGCCACTGGTGACGGCCCCGTCACAGTCCACCGCAGGTGTCCGCTAACCGTCCGGTTGCCAGGTGGGCGGCGAGTCGCTTCAAGCCAAATAACTCTTGACACGGCAGAAGGTCTACCCTATTCTGTAGTCGTAGGGCAAGCCACATATAACTCATTTAAAATCAATTATTTATGAACATTACAAAATCTTGAAGTTCTGAGAGTTTTAGATGCTTGAGAATCTCTTGCACGAAGGAAAAACTCCATCAGGAAGAAAAAACAATGTCCAAAGAAAACTTCACTATCGAGACGATGTACAAATCTGTTCGCAGATTTTGGGATTTGGGAACGGGCCGAGATTACAAGAAAGTATTAGTCGGCGATTCTGACGATGCCAGAATCGCAAATTTTAGCTTTGCGGGCAACGTTCACCAGAACTGGCCTTCATGGAGACAGGTGACGATAAAAACTGGCGACGGCCTGAAGATCTTTGATACTGCAACACAAACACTCAATGGAAAGCCCGCACACATTTTTTTCTGGAACGAACTGACGGCAGATTTGTGGTTTCGGCAGATTGAGCGTGAAAAACTCTTGAAGTGGATTGAAGTCGCCGAATCACAAGATTTGATCGGGATGGCCGAGTTGATTGTGGAGCAAACGGAGTCGGACTATCGGGTTTGTGCTCACCCCGGACTGGCCCGTTTGAACTTGCCACGCATCCAGATCGAGATCAGGAAACTGAGTCGGCCAGCACTCCGAAACCTAAACAGCTTAATTGATGCGAGTACCTCGGCCGACCCTGCGGCTTCTCCGCAGGCGGCATGAGCGACGACGGTGAGTCTGTCTCGGAGGCACACTATGGATTCCAACCCGATTCGCAGTCTCATTCTGGCGGCGAAGTCCCTGGACCAACCCGAATATGGCCTCACCACCGTCGTCGCTGTCCAACGGGTTTTCGATCTCGCCGTGCAGAAAGGGCACCTGCATGGATCGCCGCCACAGGTGTTGGCGGCGTAGCAAGGTCGGCCAGTAGCGTCGGTGTCCACACACATTGGCCTGATGTAGAATTGTGAGTCGGAGGTTTGGAAGGTAATGAAGCCGCTCCGGATCTCGTTCATTGCTGTGGTTTTCGCTCTCGTTGTTACTAGCCCCTCCTTCGGCCGCAAAAAGCCTCCGGATCGGATCTGGCAGATGGGTAAGGTGCTGGATTCCCAGCGTTCGCAAGAATTTGCTGGCACTGTTGATCAGCCAGGAGCAGTCATCAATGGCAGACGAATCACCAATGATGCCAAGGCGGTCGTTTACCAAACACAGCAGATCCTCGTGATTGAGAGCGACACCTATACGTACACTGTCTCGGAAATGCCGGGGCGGGCCAAACCCGCAAACGTGACCGTCAATGGCCGCGTGGTATTTGCCATAGAGGGCACGATCTTGTACCTGCTCGACGACGATGGTAAGGAGCACAAGACGGAGATCACCAAGAAGGTTCTGCGGATCTCCGAGAAATCGGAGACCCCTCCGAAGCAATGAAATGACGGTTTTGGGGCGCCGACAAACAGGTAGAGCTACCGACGCTCGATGCTTGGCTACGTTCTCCTCCAAAGCCGCCGATCCCATCGCACTGGCATGGCCTGGCTGGCACTGATGCGATGGAAGTCGGGATGCTCCTGGTTGACGAGGACATTCCGCTCCACATGTGTTACTACGGAAGGCACCATGAGTACCGGGGTGCGGCGCTCGTCATACCATCGGTCGCCGAACGATCTAGCTTCTTCAAAGGAGGGTGAATACCACCGCGGCAGATCGTCTGGCGTAATTTCTTCGATGGACAGGCCGGCCGGAATCTCGATCTCGACATAACCTTGGCTTCGTGGGACGCTGCCCGAGGCGTGGACCAGGATCTCCAATAACGCGCCCGCATACGTTTCGGCGGCATAGATTACGCGCCGTCCGGGAGAATTCCAGCGGGCGCCGTGGAGCATGGCCCCACTCCCATCGAAGATGGTATGCCGCATATCGGCGATGCGGAACGCCCGCAGCGGGCCGCTACGCCGGAAGGCCATAGACAATGCGGGCCATGACCTCCTCCGCCTGCCGTGCACCCAATTCCGTCAGCGCGGCATCCAGGGGTGTTTTGCCCCCAATCTCCGGATGAGGGGTCGTCAAAAAGCGCCGGGCCTGCTCGCGATCCTGCCAGACATCTTCGGCCGTGGCAACCACCCGCGCCAGGCGCTCAGTCCGTTCACTTTCCGCGGGACTCAGACGTTCCCGCCGCCGTTTATACGTCGCCTCCGGGACAATCCGATGCATCATGGCGCGCTGCTCGCCAGCGTCCGAAAAAACGCGCCGCGCCACGTTGCGAAGGGTTGCCTTGGGCAAGCCGCGCTCGACAGCGTCATTCAGTTCCAGGATGGATGTCACTGGCCTGCCCAAAACGCGGTGACCTCCGAGGACTTCTCCAATGCGACGTGGCTCCATTTGGTATCATTATACCCCATAAATCGGATCAGATGATACCCTTGGCCCCTACTCCGGCAACGGCTGCCCCTTAGTCTCGGGCGCGAATGGCAAGGCCGCTAATCCGACCAGGAATACCAGGCACATGGTGACGCCTGCGTAACGCATGGGTTCCGCATACCCGGCGAAGACGCGGCTGGTCAGCAGACCGAGGGTGAGCGGCCCGGCCGCCGCGGCCAGGCGCCCCACGTTGTAGCAGAAGCTCGTGCCGGTGCTGCGCAGCCGCGTGGGGAAAAGCTCGGGCAGGTAAATGGCGTATCCGCCGAACAGCGCGAGCTGCGCGAAGCCCATCAGCGGGATCATCCAGAATATGTCGCTGATGTTCTTCAGGTTCCAGAAAGTGTAAGCGGTCATCCCCATGGCGGCCAGAAAGCTGACCGCGAACGCCGGCTTGCGGCCGGTGCGCTGAGTCAGCCAGGTGTAGGCGTACACACCGAGGAAGCCCCCCAGGTTCTGGAGCAGGGAGGTAACGCCGATCCAGGTGGTGGTCTTGCCGGCCAGCTCGGCGCCGGTGATGCCCTGCGCGCGAAAAGTCTGCTCCAGCACCGGGCGCAGCAGGTCGTAGCTGAAAAAGGCGATGCCCCACAGCCCTACCACGCCGGCGAAGGCCAGCAGGAAGCCGACAATCGCATTGCGGCGCCAGCGCGGGGTGGAGAAGAGCTCGCTGACCGACCCCATGCGTTTCTTCTCGGCGCGGGCCTGGAGCCATTGCTCGGGTTCTTTCAGCTTCTTGAAGACCAGCAGCGCCAGCGGCGCCGGCAGCGCGCCGGCCAGAAATTCCCAGCGCCAGGCTCCCACGATCGCGCCGGACATCTCCAGTTGCCCGAGCAGGATGCCCACCAGCGCAGCCAGCATATTGCCCACCGCCGAGAACGCCTGCACCATCCCCAGGGCGTGCGGGCGCGCCCGTTCGGGGACCACCTCGGCCACCAGCGCCACGCCCACGGCGAACTGCCCGCCCACGCCCAGCCCGCACAAAAAGCGGTAAAGATTGAAATCCCAGACGCCGGTGGAGAGCACGCTCAGGCCCGTGAACATGGAATAGCAGAGAATGGTCATGATCATGGTCTTGGCGCGCCCCACGCGGTCGCCCAGAATGCCGAATACGACCCCGCCCAGGGCCCAGCCGATCATGAAAATCATGGTGGCGTAACCAGCCTGCTCGGAGACTGTGGCATCGCTCGATCGGCCGCCCAGCAGCTCGCGGATGGCCGGCTTGCGGGCCAGGTTGAACAGTTGCTGGGCCATGGTGTCGAACATCCAGCCCATGATGGCCACGCTCAGCACGAACCAGTGGTAGCGGTTGAGATCCTTGTACCAGACGTACCTGGACATGAAGCTGCTATTCTACATCGCCGCTGCCACGCGGTCGCCGGGCTTCAGCGGGACGTCCGAGGACAGCGCCACGGCATCGCCTTCCGCCAGTCCCTCCACCACCTGGATCTCGGTGACGCTCGCGGCGCCCTTCTTCACAGCGCGGCGGGCGATGGTATCACCGTTCAGTGCGAATACGTAATCGCCCTGCGCATCGTGGCGCAAGGTCTCTTTGGGAATCACCAGCGCGCCCTCCACCACCGCCGTGCGGATTTCCGCGTTCACGTTGGAGCCCGGGATCAATTCGCGGCCCGGATTCTCGATGGAGCAAATCACTTCGCCCACCTGCCGCGAGCCCAGTGCCTGAATCGAAGCCGGCTTCCGCTCCACCGTTCCGCGCCACTGCTTGCCGGGCAGAGCGTCCCAGGTAATGGTCACCGGCTGGCCCTCCGCCACGCGCCCCAGCTCCGGCTCATCCACGTAGACGCGCACGCGCAGCCGGTCGAGCCGCCCGACGTTGGCCGCCGGGTCTCCCACGTTCAGATACGCGCCCGGACGCACGGCGAGGCCGTAAATCTCACCCGCGATGGGCGCTTGGAGCGTGCTCAGGGCGGCGCGCTGCCGCGCCAGCTTCAAGGCTACTTCGACATCCTGCAAGCGCGCGCGGGCGGCCGCCACCTCGGTCCGGTCCACCAGCGACTTGCGCCGGTTTTCGAGGCCTTCGATTTCGATCTCCGATTGCCGCACTTTATCTCGCGCGGCGTCCACGTCCACGGGAGCCGCGGCCTGTTTTTCGGCCAGCCGCCGCAGCATGTCGTACTCTTTCTGGTGCTGCTGGAGGTCGAAACGCGCGCGCGCCAGGCTGTTTTCGATGCCGGCCAGCTCCGCCGGCTTGCCGCCCGCTTCCAGCGCCGCCAGGTTGGCGCGCGCCTCCGCCACCTTGGCCTCGCCGGCGGCCACATCGGCCTCGAGCGAGGGATCGACAATCACGGCCAGCGCCGCGCCCTTGGCCACGCGCTCGCCTTCCCGCACCGCGACCTGGCTCACCAGGCCGGCGGTTTCCGCGTGCACCGCCTGCCATTCGAACGGCTCGGCCTTGCCGTTGGTGGGGAGCGTGCTCACCAGCGTTGAGCGCTTCACCCGCGTGAAATTCACCTGGGGCGGAGCAGTTTTTCGAAAAACCCCCCAGCCGATCACCGCCGCGACCACCAGCAGCAGCAAGAGCAGCAGCTTTTTCAACCTTGATCTCCATCCCTATCTTAACCGGGGAGGTGGTGTCTGGCGGCGGCGCCGCTCAGGGTGGTATTGTAGTGGCCACAGGCTCACCGCCTATGCGGCGTGAGCGCAGGAGGGTTTGCATGAAATCGACGATCGTGTTTCCGATGGTGCTGTTTGCTTCCATAGCAGCGGCGGCTGACGTTCCATCCGCGCAGGTCCAGATTGCAGGCGCGGTTCTGGCGGCGCCGGCTGAATTGCGAGAAGGCGCGGCTGTGCTCGGGTACGACGCGCAGGGCGGGCGGGTGCAGATTCGGGAGGGTAGGAACGAACTGATCTGCCTCGCCACGGACCCCACCAAGACTGCCTTCAATGTTGCCTGTTACCACAAGGATCTGGAGCCATTCATGGCGCGGGGCCGGGAGCTGCTGGTGCAAAACGTGACCGGGGCCAAGCGCAACGAGATCCGCTTCAAGGAAATTGAGGACGGGAAACTCCCCATGCCGAGGGAACCGCGCACGCTTTATGTGTTGACCGGCACAAGCTTCGACGCCGCCAGCGGGAAGGTCCAGGACCCGTACCTGCGCTGGGTGATTTATGTGCCTTTCGCTACGCCCCAATCCACCGGGCTGTCCACCAAACCGAGCGAGGGCGCGCCGTGGCTGATGTCCGCTGGGACGGCGGGTGCGCACATCATGATCAGTCCACCGAAGAAGTAGCGCGCCGGTTGGACGGGCGAGCCGTCCAAGCTCATGCCCTTTGAATCGCCGCTCGCACCCGCTCCGGCGTCATCGGCAACTGCAGCAGCCTGACGCCAACGGCATCGAAGATCGCGTTGGCGATCAGCGCGCCCACGGTGATGGCCGGCGGCTCACCGCATCCCGCCGGCGGTGTTGCAGGGTTGTCTATCAGGAACGTTTCGATCTTGGGCGCCCACGAGAAGCGCGGGATGTGGTAGGTGTCGAAGTTGCGCTCCCGAATCTCGCCGCCTTGGAAGTGAATCTCCTCCGCCAACGTGTACCCCAACCCCATGACGATGCCGCCCTCCAGTTGAACGCGGGAGCCTTCCGGATTCACCGTGAGGCCCTGGTCCATCACCACGACTACGCGCTTCACCTGCACCTGTCCGGTGCGTTTATCCACGGCCACCTCGGCCATGGTCACCATGCGGCTGTCGTTCTTGTAGGTTCCGCAGGCTATGCCTACGCCGAGCCCGGTCGGCCGCTTGGCCGGCTTCCAGCCGAACTTGTCGGCCGCGACCGCCAGTGCGTGCCTGAAGCGCTGGTCCGTAAGATGGTTCAGGCGGAACTCCACCGGGTCCACGCCCGCCTTGGCAGCCAGGATATCGAGATGCGATTCGCGGGCGAACGTGTTGGTGTTGGCCGAGGGGCCTCGCCAGGGGCCCACGAAGAAAGGATGCATGCCGGGCGGATTTGACGTGTCCTGCCAGCTTCCGGCAAAGGTGGCACGCTGGTGGGGAATATCGTAGACCGAGAAGGAATCGCGGTTGCCAGCTCCCCAAACCTCGTACTTCCACGAGACGATCTTGCCCGTGCCGCTGAGGCCCGAGCGGATCTTCACCACGGCTGCCGGACGAAAAGCACAGTAAAAGAACTCCTCCGCGCGGTCCCATACCACCTGTATCGGGCGGCCCGCGGCCCTTGCCAATTGCGCCGCTTCCAACGCCTGCCGCGCCGCCAGCCAAGTGGAGGGGGTCTTCCCGCCGAAACCGCCTCCCAAAGCCGGCGTAATGATCCGCACGTTATCCGGCGAAATATCCAGTGCGTCCGCGGCCCATTGCTTCACCTGGAACGGCCCCTGTGCGCTGGGCCATATGGTGCATTTGCCGTCTTCGAACCTGGCAACCGCGGAATGAGTCTCCAGGCACGCGTGCGCCACATAGGCGTTGAGATAAGTCTCCTCGATGATGTGTTCGGCCAGTTTCTCGCCTTCGGCCGGGTCGCCGTTCTCCTTAAACAGTTCGAACGGCGGCGCGGTCTTGATGAGATGGTCGTATATGGTTCGGTCGTCGGGTCCGGGCGGCGGCGGGTTGAACTCGGCCTTGACGAGCCGGAGCGCGGCATCCGCCACGTCCCGCCGCTCGTGCGCGACTGCGATCAGGTCGCCCGCCCGAATCACCCGGGCGCCCGCCTTCTCCGCGGCACTGGTGTCCACACTCTTCAGCGTCGCGCCGTGCGCCGGCGGCCTCACAATCCGCGCACAGAGCATTCCAGGAAGGGAGATGTCGCCGGCGTATATAGTCTTGCCGGTGACCATGTCCCGGCCGCCCCTCCACGGTACGTCCCGGCCAATCAGGCGGAATTCTGCCGGGGACTTCATGGGTACATTTGCCAGGTGGCGTTCGATGCGCTTTCCCTGGACGAGCTGTGCGTAGGCGATGCGCTTGTCCTGCGCCGGATCGACGACCACCCCGGCCTCGACCTTGAGGCGCTCCAAGGGCGCCTGGAGCTGCTCGGCCGCCATTTGCAGCAGGACCGCCCGCGCCTCCGCCGCCGCACGCCTCAACACGAGACTGAATACCTGTATGCCAGTCGATCCGCCCGTCCCCGAGTCCCACGGACAGAGTCCGGTATCGCCCATCACCATGTCCACCGAATCGTAGGCCACGTCGAGTTCGTCGGCCAGGCATTGGGCCAGCGCGGTCCTCTCGCCTTGCCCCATGTCGATCTTCCCGACGAGACAGGTCACGCGGCCATCCTCGCCGATCGACAGGTAGGCGTTGAAATCGGTGGGGTAACCCCGCCTGGGGCCGTTGGCTGGCCGCTGGGCATCCAGCGGTCCGGCGTGGGAGAACACGAACAGGCCCGTTCCCGCCGCCAGGAAATGGCGGCGGCTCAGATCGTTCGGTCTCATCGCACGCCTCCCTTGGTCCCGGCCGCCGCCTCTTCGATGGCCTCCACGATGCGATTATGCGACCCGCAGCGGCACAGGTTGTCGTCCATGTGGCGGACGATCTCGTCCCGTGTCGGCCGGGGCTTCTTCAGCAGCAGCGCGTAGGCCTTAAGGATCATGCCCGGCGTGCAATACCCGCACTGAAACGCATGATGTTTCACAAGTGCTTCCTGGATCGGGTGGAGCTTGCCATCCTGGCTCAGCCCCTCGATCGTCACCACTTTTTTGCCGGCAATATCCTTAATCGGGATGGAACAGGAGCGTACGGGCTCCTGGTCCACGATGACCGTGCAGGCCCCACACACGCCGGCGTCGCAGCCGAACTTCGTGCCGGTGAGGCCGAGATCGCCGCGCAAGACCCACAGCAACATGCGCCCGTCGTCCGCTGTCACGCGCTCGGGCTTCCGGTTGAGCGTAAATGAAATCGTTCGCTGCATCCAATCCTTTCTTGCCGGGCAAACACGGCTATCTGAATCTTAGCTCTGAATCTCTGTAATCGCCATCGGGGCGGGCCGGTGACCTGCCCCACGATACAATAGCCGCCATGGTGCGTGCTTTTTTTGCTTTGCTTTCGCTGGTTTCAAGCGGGCCCCTGTTCGGGCAGACCGGCCAATTCGACGTGCTCATCACCGGGGCCAGGGTGATCGACGGTTCCGGCAGCCCGTGGTACTACGCCGACGTTGGCATACGGGGCGATACCATTGCCGCGGTGGGGCCGCTGGCCGGCGCCGAGGCGGCCGTTCACCTCGACGCGCGGGGCCTGGTGGCGGCTCCGGGCTTCATCGACATACACTCGCACGGGCGCCGCGGCATATTCGCCGTGCCCACCGCGGAGAACTACTTGCGCGAGGGCGTCACCACCATTGTCGAAGGGCCGGACGGCAGTTCTCCGGTGCCCCTGGCGCCGTTCCTCGACAAGGTGCGGCAGACGCCCATCTCCATCAACTTCGCCACCATGGTGGGGCAAGGGAGCATACGCGAGCTGGTCATCGGGCTGGCCAATCGGAAAGCCACGCCCGAGGAAATCGAAAAAATGAAGGGACTGGCGGCGCAGGCCATGCGCGACGGCGCGTTCGGGCTCTCCACCGGCCTCTTCTACGTGCCTGGAAATTACACGCCCACCGAAGAGGTGATCGAGCTGGCCAAGGTGGTGGGCCGCATGGGCGGCATCCACATCTCGCACATGCGCGAGGAAGCGGCCCACGTGCTCGACAGCGTGCGCGAGACCATCCGCATCGGCGAAGAGGGCGGCCTGCCGACCCAGATCACGCATCACAAAATCATTGGCCAGGGCAACTGGGGCAAGAGCGTGGAAACGCTCAAGCTGGTGGAGGAGGCGCGGGCCCGCGGCGTGGACGTGACCATCGACCAATACCCCTACACGGCGTCGAGCACGGGCATTTCCTCGCTGTTCCCGCAATGGGCTCTGGAAGGCGGGCAGAAGCCGCTCGCGGAGCGGCTCTCGGCCCCCGCGGAGCGCGCGCGCATCAAGACCGCCATTGTCGAAAACATCCGGCTGGACCGCGGCGCCGGCGATCCCCAGAACGTAGTGATCGCCAATTGCCCGTTCGACCAGAGCCTGGCGGGCAAGAACCTGGCCGAGATCACGCGCGCGCGCGGCGCCTCCCCGACCCTGGAGAACGCCGCCGAAACAGCCATCGCGTTGCAGCAAAAGGGCGGCTGCCAGGCGGTCTATCACGCCATCAGCGAAGACGACGTGGTGCGCATCCTGCGCTCGCCCTACACCATGATTGCCTCCGATGGCGAGATTCCGGTATTCGGCCAGGCGGCGCCGCATCCGCGCAGCTACGGCACGTTCGCGCGGGTGTTGGGAGTCTACGTGCGCGAAAGGAAGGTGCTGACGCTGGAAGAGGCGGTGCGCCGCATGTCCGGATTCCCAGCCCAGCGGCTGAAGTTGTGGGACCGCGGCCTGTTGCGTCCCGGCATGAAGGCCGACGTGGTGTTGTTCGATGCGGACCAGATCGCCGACCGCGCCGAGTACCAGCGGCCGCACCAGTACTCAGTGGGCGTGCGCGATGTAATCGTGAACGGGAAGCTGGTGCTGCGCAACCAAGCGGTCACCACCGAGCGGCCGGGACGCGTCCTGTACGGGCCGGCGCATCGGTAAAGGGTGGCGACTTCGATTACAATGTAGAGCTATGCCGCTTTATCGGATCTACCGCATGAAGGATTCGCCACGGCAGCAGTTCCGCTGGGCGCCGCACGTCGCCGGTTGCGCCTCGGTCAAACCCAGGGATTACGAACAGCGCGGCCAGGTGGAGGCGCTGAACGAATATGACGCGTGGCGGGGCCTGCGCGAATCGGGAGACCCGCTGGCGGTAGGCGATCTGGTGGAGACCGAGGCCGGCCAGTTGCGCATTTGCAAGTACGTGGGTTTCGAGCCGGCCCAGTGGGCGCTTCCCGAGCCCAAGCAGCCGGAACCGGAACCCGCCGGCCAGTCCACCCCCAGTTAGGAGGCCCGCATGTCCGAATACCGCCTGGGCGACATCATCGACGATTATTGCGTGCGCTGCAAGCGCATCATGAACCACGCGGTGGTTTCCGTGTTGAACCGCGAACCGGCCAAAGTGCGCTGCCGGACCTGCCACAGCGATCACGATTACCGCCACGAGCAGGTGCCGCCGTCCAAGGGGGATCTCCGCAAGGCTGCGCTGTTTCAGGAGGTCCTCAAGACCGTCAGCCCCGACGAAGCCATGGCCGAAGCCGCCCTGCTTGCCGACCCCACCGAGGAAGAAGCGCCCAAACCCAAGGCCAAGCCCAAGCCAAAGGCAAAGGGTAAGGGCCGGAAGTAGACGGCGCAGAACCTCGACGCGGTCGTGCGCGCCCGCGCTACAGAGTATAATCTCAACGTAAGGGAGGATTCCTGTGGCTAAGGATAAGAGTCCCAAAAAGGAAGCAAAAAAGCCTAAGAAGAAGCAGTGCTAGTAGGGGCCGGGCATGCCCGGCCCACACCAACTCGGTGCGGGCGGGTTCCGTTATGGAAATCCGCCCGCAGCCACCAGGAGCCATTATGCGCACAGAGTGGGTTGCCAAACGTAAGAACGACAAGATTCGCACGCAGATGCACTACGCCCGCCAGGGCATCGTCACGGAGGAGATGTGCCACGTCGCGCGGCGCGAAAATCTGTCTCCGGAGTTGGTTCGCTCCGAAGTCGCCCGCGGCCGGATGATCATCCCGGCCAACGTGAACCACACCAACCTGGAGCCGATGTGCATCGGTGTCGCCTCCCGGTGCAAGATCAACTCCAATATCGGGAATTCCGCCGTTTTGTCCAACGTCGAAGAGGAGCTGGAGAAGCTGCGCTACTCGGTGAAGTACGGCGCCGATACGGTGATGGACCTCTCCACCGGCGGCGATATACCGGCCATCCGCCAGGCCATCCTCGCCGCTTCGCCCGTGCCCATCGGCACGGTGCCCATTTATGAAGCGCTCTCGCGCGTGCGGCGCGTCGAGGACCTGAGCGCGCGCGTGATGCTGGACGTCATCGAGGAGCAGGCCGAGCAGGGCGTGGACTACATGACCATCCACGCCGGCGTGCTGGTCCAGCACATTCCGCTCACTACCCGCCGCATCACCGGCATCGTCAGCCGCGGCGGCTCCATCCTGGCCGAGTGGATGGTCAAGAACCACCGGCAGAACATGCTCTACGAGTGCTTCGAGGACATCTGCAAGATCTTCCGGAAGTACGACGTGTCGTTCTCGCTGGGGGACGGACTGCGCCCCGGCAGCGTGGCGGACGCGAGCGACGAGGCTCAGTTCGCCGAGCTGGAAACCCTGGGCGAGCTCACCAAAAAGGCCTGGGAATACGACGTGCAGGTGATGATCGAAGGGCCGGGCCACATTCCCATGGACCAGATCGAGATGCAGGTCCGCAAGGAAGAGGAGATGTGCTACGAGGCGCCGTTCTACACGCTGGGGCCGCTGGTCACCGATATCGCGCCCGGTTACGACCACATCACTTCGGCCATTGGAGCGGCCATGATCGGCTGGTATGGCGCGTCCATGCTCTGCTACGTGACGCCCAAGGAGCACCTGGGCCTGC
This sequence comes from Bryobacterales bacterium, assembly GCA_963768385.1. Lineage (GTDB taxonomy): Bacteria > Acidobacteriota > Terriglobia > Bryobacterales > Bryobacteraceae > Fen-178. The sequence continues at coordinate 87,732 of CAVYHQ010000003.1, read as the reverse complement.
CCAACCGCGAGGACGTGAAAGCGGGGATCATCGCGTACAAGATTGCGGCCCATGCGGCGGACATCGCGCGGCATCGCCCCGGCGTGCGCGACCGCGACGACGAGCTTTCCCGCGCGCGCTACCGCTTCGACTGGAACCGCCAGTTCGCGCTCTCGCTCGACCCCGAGACCGCGCGCGCCATGCACGACGAAACCCTGCCCGACGACGGCTTCAAGGATGCGCACTTCTGCTCCATGTGCGGTCCCAAGTTCTGTTCCATGAACATCTCCGCCAAGGTGGAGACTTTCACCGCGGAAGAGGCCGCCGAGGTGGCCAACGGAACCGCGCCGGAGAGGCTGGTGGGGATTTCGGGCGACGATTGATGGCTTTCCCCAGTTGCCGCGCGGGTAGGACCGGGGCACGCCCCTACCTGGCCTTCTTCAGTTCCTCGTCGATGACCGTCCGGATCGCCGGCAGGTCCAGCGCACCGTTGTATTTCCGGCCGTTGATGAATATCGAGGGGGTGCCCTCCACGCCCGCGCGGTCGCCGTCTTCCATGTCGCGCGCGACGGTCCGCTTGGTTTCCGCCGAAACGAGGTCCGCCTGGAAACGCTGTAAATCGAGTCCAACGGTGCCGGCCAAGGCCAGGATCAAGGGACGGGACAATTCGCGCCGGTGAGCGAAGAGGGCATCATGCATTGCCCAGAACTTCCCCTGCCGATGGGCCGCGATGGCGGCGGCCGCGGCCAACGCAGCCTGCGAGTGCATGTCTAACGGAAACTGCTTGAAGATGAGCTGGATCTTCCCCGGATACGCATCCAGCACCGCATTCAGTTTGGCGACTGCGAGCAAACAGTAGGGACACTGAAAATCGGAGAATTCCACCAGGGTCAGCACCGCGTCCGCGGGGCCGCGGACCGGCGACCCGGCGGTGGGAATGGTCACCGGGTCTTCCAAAAGCTTGGGGGGTTCCGGACCCTTGGCCCATTTCGATGCGTTCGCGGCAGCGATGGCCTCATTCTCGTCCTTGCCTGCGCGAATCGCATCCGCCATGGCGGCGGCCAAGCCCTTGCTCCACGAGCAATTCGGGTCCTTGACGCGGCATTCGGCCACCTTCATGCCGCACCCGCACGCGCAGTCGTGGTTGCGAAGCAGGCGCAGCAGCGCGCGGGTCTTCACCGGCGACAGGCCCGAGAAGTCAACCCCCGGCAGGTTGTCCACCGTCTTCCAGTCGCCGGGTTGCCCGAGCAGCAGCGCGACGGCTAGAAAGCAGCACGCGGCGATCTTGGTTCCCCTCGCGGGCAGATGCATAAGAACATTGTAGCGGTAGCGCACGTGGGGCCGCTGAGTCACCCAATCAGTTCGAGCAGCCCGTCTATTAGCTGGTCCAGCGCATCGGCGTCAAGAACCGCGACCCTCTTGCCAAGACGGTTGACGGAGATCGTCCGAATCTGCGAGATCTTGACCCAGGAGGGTTTGGGCAGCATTTCCGCCGGTAGCTCCAGGGTCAACGGGAATCCCGCTCTCTGCGGCTGGCTGGTGATCGCCATGGCGATCACCGTTTCGGACTTCCGGTTGAAGAGGTCGTGGCTGAGGATCAGAACCGGCCGCAATCCGGCCTGTTCGCGGCCTCGGACCGGGTTCAAATCCGCCCAGTAAACCTCGCCTCTCAGTATTTGGGCCAAGCGCGGTCACCCAATCCCTGTTCGGCCAACTGCTTTTCTTCTTTCGGGTCGATCTTTCCCAACTCGCGCACCAGCCGGGTCCGCTTTTCGCGCTCACTCAGTATATTCACGGCCGATTGCAGCGCCCGGCTTCGGTTTGGGTACTTGCCCTCTTTGACCCATCGGTCGAGGTCCGCGACGGTCCTTTGATCCAACGTGACGGCGATTTTCTGAACCACCTGTCCAGTATGACAAAACATCCTACCCCAGTTCAAGCGCGTCCCCTGATCCATCCGTAGGCTATTTCGGAGTCGAGCCGCAATACCATGAAGCGCCGCCGCCTGGAAGCGAAGCAGCGTCAGCAAGGTCTCTCCCTTGACCAAGCCGTCGAGGAACTTGGAATCTGACGCCGCCGCGTTCGCCAAGGCCACGGCCCGCAGTGTCGAAATCAGGCTGCCGCGCCAGCCCCCCTCTGCGGTGAAGCCTTGAGAGTGCAGTAGTGCTCTTGCCCCGCCCCTATTTCGGCGCCAGCCAATACCCCGGCCGCACCTGCACCCTTTTGACTTCGGGGTGGCCGCCGACTTGCACGATGATGTGATGGAAACCGCCTTCATCCTTGTTATTGGGGTTGTAGCTGATGGTGTATTGGCTGTGTAACTCTTCGCCGGCTTTCTCGATGGCCTCTTCCAGGCTGTGCTGGCCGTGAAAGCCGAATTCGCTGCCGCCGGTCCCCTTGGTGAAAACTTCGATCGGGTTGTCCTTGAAAATCGCTTTGACGTCCTTGAATACTTCCACCATCAAGGGGATGAACTCGGCCGTGCCGCCGTTCAGACCGTAAGTCTGCGCCACGGTAGTGGGAGTGGCCGGCACGCCGGGCGCCATCGGATGCATGGCCGGCGGGAGGTTGTCCGAGCGCGGCACCGGGGCCGGAGCCGTCAGCACGTTCATGACGCGCGACATGTCCACGCCGTAAAACAACACGTTGGCAAACTGCAAACCGAGCAGGGCTTCCCTCGAGCGGCCCTCGCTGCCCAGGTCGCGCGTCTCGCCGATCACGATCATGATGCGCCGCCGGTTCTTGGGGCGCGTGCTCAACAGGCGCGTGCCCTCCACTACGGCATCGACCAACCGGTTGGAAGTGCTGCCCGGGTAAATCTTCTTGATCTGTTCCGTGATCTTGTCGGCGTCGGAAGTGAAATCCTGCAAGACGCGGATGCGCGCATCGTAGGCTATCACGGCCGCCTCTCCCTGGTCGCCGATCAACAACGGTTTGATCAGGTTGCCGATCTTCTGCACGTGCGGCAGGAGCTGTTCCACGTGGGAATTCGCCTGAATGGCGATGACCAGCGAAATGGGCTGATAAACCACGTCCACCGAGATGTTCTGCTCTTTGTCGTTATCGTACAGGTGAAACTGGTCGGGCCGGATGTTGTTGACATACGCCCCGTCCGTATCGAAGACCAGGACCGGGGCCACTACGTTTTCGACGGTGACGCCGATCCGGGTGGTCGGCTGCTCCTCCGGTCGCTGCGGTTGCTGCGCGCGGTTGGGCGGCGCGACCAGCCATCCACAAAAAAGTATCCACAAAAACAATCGACGCATACTAATTCTGCCTCGCGGGTGTGTGCTCGGTCCGCCCTCTGAGCAGCTCCAGCACGTGGGGCACCAATTCCACAATAGCATCCAGCGACTCGACCGCGCCTTTGGGCGATCCCGGCAGGTTGACAATCAGGACCCGCCCGCGGGTGCCGGCGACCGACCGGGAAAGCACGGCCAGCGGTGTGGTCTGGCGGCCGCAGGCGCGCATCAGTTCTCCCAGGCCGGGGATTTCGCGGTCGATCACGGCCCGCGTGGCTTCCGGCGTGACATCCCGTGGGGCCACGCCGGTGCCGCCGGTAGTGAAGATGGCGGAGACCTGGCCGCCGTCCGCCAGGGAGGCCAGGCGGGCGCTGATCTCGGACGTCTCGTCGGGGATCGCTTCCATCACCGGGACGCTCCAGCCCAGTTGTTCCAACCGTTCACGCACCGCGGGGCCGGAACGGTCGGCGCGCGTGCCGGCGCTCACGGAATCGCTGATGGTCAGGACCGCGGCGTTAGTCATGCTTCCCCTGGCGGCGAAAGTCCCCGCTCTTTCCGCCGGTCTTTTCGAGCAGGTAGAGATCCTGGATCTGGATGGATTTGTCGAGCGCTTTGAGCATGTCGTAGACCGTGAGCGCGGCCACCGCCGCGGCCGTGAGCGCTTCCATTTCGACGCCGGTCGGCGCGGTGGTGGCGGCCGTCGCAATGATGCGCACCCCCTTCTTTTCCACGGTAGCCTGGACATCCGCGTGGGTGAGCATCAGCGGATGGCACAGCGGAATCAGCTCGGAAGCGCGCTTGGCGGCGGCGATGCCGGCAATGCGCGCGATCTCCAGCGGATTCCCCTTGGGATTGCGGGGCAGTTCCTGGAGCGTGGCCGGCGCGATCCGCACAAAGGCGTGCGCGCGCGCGGTGCGGCGCGTTTCTCTCTTGGCGGAGACATCCACCATGCGGGGGCTTCCGGCGGCATCGTAGTGCGAGAGTTTCTTCATTTCAGCAGCACCCGGATCAGCTCGCCGCGTGGGTATTCGGCGCGGCCGGGATCGGTCACCAGGAAGGCATTGGCGCGCGTGAGCGCGGGAATGTCGCCGGAGCCGCGCCAATCCACCGGCGTGACCTCCGCGCCATCGGCGCTCAAATGCGCGGGCAGGAAGCGCGTGATCCCGATCTTGCGATGGAACTCGCGGGTGAGACGCGCCAAGAGCATGCGGAGCGAAATCTCCTCCTGGCCGGAGAGCAGCTCGAGGGCGGCGCGCGCCAGGATTTCGAACGTCACCATGGTTGACGCGGGGTTCCCCGGCAGGCCGAAGAAGAACCTCTCGCGCGCGCGGCCGAAGACCAGCGGCTGGCCGGGCTGGATGAGCACGCGATCGAAATAGAACTCGGCGCCCAGGCCGGCGAGCACTGGCTCGACGATGTCGTACTTGCCCGCGGAGACGCCGCCGGAAAGGAGCAGGAGATCGGCGGCCAGCCCCTGCTCGATAATTTCGCGGGTGTGGCCGGGGTGGTCGCGAGCCACCGGCAGGATTTGCGGGATGCCGCCGGCGCGCGCCACCTGCGCGGCCAGGGAGTAGACGTTGGAATTGCGAATCTGGAATTCCTCGGGGACCTGGCGCACTTCGACGATTTCATCGCCCGTGGCGACGATGGCGGCCGCCGGCCTCCGGTAAACCTTGACGTGAGTGCGGCCGAAGGCGGCGAGCATGGCGGCGTCGCTGTAGTCCAGGCGCTTGCCGGCGCGCAGGACGACTTCGCGGGCCGCCGCTTCCGAGCCCCGGGGATTGATGAACTGGCCCGGCTCGGCGGAAAGACCGATGCGGACACGGCCGTTCTCGCGGACGGTGTGCTCGACCATCACCACGGCGTCGGCGCCCGCGGGAATGGGCGCGCCGGTCATGATCTCGACCGCCTCGCCGGGACCGACCACGCCCGCGAAGCGCTCGCCGGCGCGCACTTCGCCGATGACCTCCAGCTCGCCGGGCAGGTCGGCGGCGCGCACGGCGTAACCGTCGCGAACCGAGCGGGCCGCGGCGGGGACATCGCGGTCGGCAGCCACATCTTCGGCCAGCACGCGCCCGGTGGCGGCCTCCAAGCCGGCCTCTTCGGTGGCCAGGGCCGGGCGCGCCGCGCGTACGGTCGTGAGAACGGTCTCGCGGGCTTGGGTGAACGTCAGAGGCGGCACTCCTTCTATTATGAACGGAGTAGGATGGCATTTATGGAACTGAAGATTGTGCCGCTCGAGATTCCCGAGGGCGGAAACCTGATTCTTGGCCAGACGCACTTCATCAAGACCGTCGAGGACGTTTACGAGGCCATCGTGAATACCGTCCCGCAGATCAAGTTCGGGGTGGCGTTCAACGAAGCGTCGGGGCCGTGCCTGACGCGCGTGGACGGCAACGATGACGCGCTCCAGGCGCTGGCCGCGCGCAACGCTACGGCGCTCGCGGCCGGCCACATATTCGTGGTGGCCATGCGCGAAGGCTACCCCATCAACGTCCTGGGACGAATCAAAGACGTCCCCGAGGTGTGCTCGCTGTACTGCGCCACCGCCAACCCGGCGCAGGCGGTGGTGGCGGAAAGCGATCAGGGTCGCGGCGTGCTGGGCGTGATCGACGGCTTCCCGCCCAAGGGCGTGGAGACCGCCGAAGACGCGGAGAAACGGCGGGCCTTTCTCAGAATGATCGGGTACAAGCGCTAACTTATCTGCCCAGATCGATGCCCAGCTTCCTGAGCTCTTCGGAGTAATAGCGCCGGTGCAGCAGGTCCCACTCCTCGCTGCCTTCCGGCACTTCGCGTTTCTGTGAGCGGATCTTCTGGCGCGCGGCGCGGTCAACCTTGTCTTCCACTATCAGCAGATCCGTCATGTGGCGGAGAATTTCCAGGCGCACGTTGTTGGGGTCTTTGTCCTTGAGGCGCAGCTCGTGGCTCTTGCGCAGCATGTTGACGATCCGGTGCGACATGTCGGTGACTTTGTCGCGCGAGAGCTTCATAGCGTCGCCGGTGTCGCGGCCGGAGGCGCGGATGACCTTGCGCTGCGAGATGAGCGTGTTCTTGATGCGGCGAAACATCTCCTGGTAGCTGACGTTTTCGCGGCGCATGTAGTCGCTGTACTGGCTGAGCAGGTCGCGCACCTCGTCGTTCAAACGGTCTTCGACGGCCAGTTCCTGAGTGATGACTTCGGCGATCTTCTGCGCCACCAGGTCGGGAGCCGTAGTCTCGATGACGCCGGGCATGAGCCTCTTGACGAGTTGTCGGGAGAGGTACGCAACAAATTCTCTTGCAAGCAGCATTATATGGGGTCGAAAGCGTAGTTTAACATGTGCGGCGATGCTGCGGTGGGGCATGCTTTAGCTTGCCCATGAAGCGTTAGAGCAAACCGATAAAGGGATTCACAACGCGAACCGTGCCGTAAAGCCGGTCATGCTGAAGATCCTCCGTGAAAATTTCCTGTAAGCCATAGTGCTCCGCGTACGCCCAGAGGTGTGCGTCGAACCAGCTCAATTGGTACGCCGCGCATCCGCGAACGGCTTCACGGAGAATCGCCTCGTTCGGGTAAAGAACGGTGAACTGTTTCAGAAATTCTTCCGCTTCTCGCAGCGCTTCGGCTGGTTTGAGGATCACGTGGCCCCGAATCGGGCGCGTTACCGCCGCCACAAATTCGAGGATCGCCTGATGCGGCACGCGCACAGAGTCTTCGATGATGCCGCGCCTGAGAATTTCGGTTGCGATCTTCTGCTTCTCGGGAAACCGGTTGTCGAACCGGTAGACCAGGACGTTGGTGTCAACCAGAGCGGCCACGCCTGTAGAGATCCTCTCTGCTCCATCCTCGGTTGCGAGACCGCCCGGTGGCACGCGCCGATGCCCGCTTGCGGTGGCGTTCGGTGGCTTGATCGAACCAACGGAGTTGCGATTCCCGGCTCTGTGATGCCGCCTGTTTCCCTGGAGGAATCACGCGAATCACTTCGCCGGCGGGTACCCAGTCTATGTCATCGCCAGGACGGATCCGGTACGCGTCCGCGATTCTCCTGGGCACAGTCACTTGGTATTTGGACGTAACCTTGGCCATGCGCGCTTCCGGCTCTCTATCCTTACCATAGCAAGGATCGGTTCCTTGTTCAACCGCAGGCTGGTCCATGCCGTCCAAATGGCGTGCCCGGCCCCGGCAACACGGTGGGGCGCTCCTCCGGGGAATGCGTCGCCTGGCACATCCGCGCGTCGGGCGTTTTTCGCCCAGTTGAAGCGAAGGGGACCATCCGGCCGGAACCGCCGCGGCGGCGCGTCCAAGTGAACGGTCCCTGCCTGGGCGCGCAGTCGCACAGGGCCCATGGTGTCGGACTTCCGAAGGACTTACCATGGTAAGTCCTATGAGCAACCCCCTCGGCGAGAAGGCCCCCCGCGGTTTGGCAACTGCTCTGCCGACCGCTGCACCGGGGTATATTCCCAACGCCGCTACCCGCGTGATCGTCTCCACGCTCGGCGTCCTCCTTGGCATCAGCTCCATCAACCATGGCCTTCTGGAGACCCTCCAGGGTAACCGCCCCACTCCGGGCGTTGTGGTGAAGGCCCTCGGCTCCGGCTACCGCTGGACAGTGTGGACCCAAGGCAGTGAACCCGCCTTTACGCTCGTCCCTAACTTTCTCCTGACGGGCCTGCTCGCCACGCTCATTGGCCTCCTGATGATCCTCTGGTCGCTCCGCTTCATCCACAGGTCGCACGGTCCCACCGTCTTTCTTCTTCTTGGCGTTACTTCGTTTCTGGCCGGTGGCGGTCTGGCGCAGGTCCTGCTTTTCACTTTGAATTGGCTGGTCGCCACGCGCATTCGGGCACCGCTCGGATTCTGGCGTTGGTTGATCCCACAGCCCCTGTGCCGGGTCCTGGGCAGAATCTGGCGATGGTCCTTGGTAGCGGCGGCCATCCTGTTCCTGGCAGCGTTGGAAGTCGCGGTGGTTGGCTATATCCCTGGCGTCCCCGGTCAGACTGAAATCCTCCGCAGGATCCTCATCCTCCGGCTCGCGCCCGCTATTGTCCTCTCGTTGCTTCTGACGTTCCTCTCCGGCTTCGCACACGACATCGAGGCTCGGCTGGATCGTGGGAGTGCCTAAACGGCCGCCAAAACGAAGGCGGCGACCGATCAGCTTGGGCTCACATGGGGCGTGAAATCGCAGGCTCAACACCGGCAAACCTAGCCGTCCGGATAGCCGATCAGGTGGCTTCGAGCCCGGGCGTATCACGCCGGTCACGGAAGGTACCAGGAATACCTCCTGACAGATTCATGTCTCTTATGACATAATAATGTCATGGCAGTCCGAACCACCGTTGACATTCCCGAGCCGTTGCATGACAAGCTCCGTCTCAGGGCGGAGCGGTCTGGCGCCTCGATCCGTTCCCTGATTGTCCGCGCCATCGAGCAGGCCTACAGCGAGCCCAGGAAAGGCGAGCACGTGACCGGTCCTCTGGTTACGGGTCCGGGCAAGCTCGGCCCCGCCTTCCCCGAAGACGAGAACCCCCATGATCTCGTTTTTTCCTGATCTCAACGTCTGGCTGGCGCTGTCCGTGGGCGGCCATCGGCACAGCGCCGAAGCCTGGCACTGGCTCAACTCGCTGCCCCCAGGGGCGAGGTTGATCTTCTCCCGCTATACGCACGTCGGCTTGCTGCGCCTGCTTACGAACCAGTCCGCCATGGGCGAGCAGACCCTCACGCTGCGAAAAGCGTGGGGCGTCTACGACCGATGGCTGAACGACCCGCGCGTGGAGTTCTATCCCGAACCACGAGGTCTCGAGGCTGGATTCCGAGAGGCGACGGCGCCTTTCGCGGGCAAGGCGGCATCCAAATGGGTCGGCGACTGCTACCTGCTCGCGTATGCAAGGCATAGCCATGCCGCACTCGTCACATTCGACAGAGCGCTATACGATCTGGCCGGCAAACAGGATTATTCCGCAGTCATTCCCGGTTGAACCCTCAGTCGTACACGAAGTGCAGCACTTTCTTGAGATCTTCCCAAGCCTCGCGCTTGGCGTCTTGATTGTAGGGCCGCAGCAGATACGATGGGTGGTACGTGACCATCACCGGCACATCGCGCCACTGAAACCACTTGCCCCTCATCTTGGTGACGCCTTCCTTGTGCCCGGTGAGAGCGCGGGCGGCGGTGCCGCCTAGAGCGCATATGGCCTTGGGGCGGATCGCCGAGAGTTGCCGGGCCAGGAACTGCCCGCAGATGTCCATTTCGTCCGGCTCGGGGGCGCGATTGCCGGGCGGACGGCATTTCACCACGTTGCAGATGTACACGTCTTCGCGGCTCAGCGCGATGCCCTCGCGCTTGGCCGTGTTCTCGATCATCTGCGTGAGCAACTGGCCGGCGCGGCCCACGAAGGGGATGCCTTGAGCGTCTTCATCGGCTCCGGGGCCTTCACCCACGAAGACCAGCGGCGCGGCCGGACTGCCGACGCCGAAGACAATCTTGTTGCGGCCCTCGTGGAGGCGGCAGCGGTGGCAATCTCCGATGTCGGCCAGGATCTGGGGAAGCGTCTCGCCAGCGGGGGCTTCCGGCGCGGGCGCCGCGCGGCGGTACAAAGTCTTGATTCCGAGGTCCCGGTAGAACTCGAGATAGCCGCGGAGGAGATCAGCGTCCATCGGCGGCATGAAGGGCCAGACGCAGTTTCAGTATTTCGTCGAAAATGCGGTCGGCGATCTCGCGCTTGGGGGCGCGGGGCAGGGAAATGAGTTCACCGGTCGCGAGCGCCAGCACGGCTTCGTTCTCTTCGGACTCGAAGCCCGTCTCGCTACCGCCCACCAGGTTGCCGACCACCATGTCGCAGTTCTTGGATTCCAGCTTGCGGCGGGCTTCCTGGTGCAAGTTCTGTGTTTCCGCGGCGAAGCCGATCAGCAGGCGGTCCCCCTTCTTGCGGCCCAGCTCGGCCAGGATATCGGGGGTAGGGTCGAGTTCCAGGGAGATGCGGGCCGCGGTTTTCTTGACCTTCTGGTCCGGGACTTTGCTCAGATGAAAATCGGCCACCGCGGCAGCCTTGACGACGATGCTGGCGGGCGCCAGGTTTTCGAACACCTTCTGGCGCATCTCGGCGGCGGTGCGCACGGCAATCACCTCGAGGCCGCGCGGGGGCGCCAGGTGCACGGGACCGGAGATCAGAATGACGCGCGCGCCGCGGGCGGCCGCGGCTTCGGCCAGCGCATAGCCCATCTTGCCGCTCGAGCGGTTGGAGATGTAGCGCACCGGGTCGAGCGGCTCCTGGGTGGGACCGGCGGTGATCAGCACGGTCTCGCCTTCCAGGTCGTGACGCCTCGGCAATTCGCGCTCAATGGCTTCCACGATGGCTGCCGGATCCGCCAGCCGGCCGGGGCCGGTCATCCCGCACGCCAGGTAGCCGCTCTCTGGTTCCACGATGCGGTGGCCGCGCCGGCGCAGCGTTTCGAGGTTGGCCTGCGTGGCGGGGTGCAGCCACATGTTCGAGTTCATCGAGGGAGCCACCACCACCGGCCCGGTAAAGGCCAGATAGAGGGTGGTGAGGAAGTCGTCCGCCAGGCCGTGGGCCAGCTTGGCGATCAGGTCCGCGGTGGCCGGGGCAATCGCCATCAGCTCGTTTTCCTGCGCCACGGAAATGTGCTCGATGGCGCTCTCGATAGCAAACAGATCGGTGAGTGTCTTGCGCCCGGTCAGGGCGGCGAAAGTCAGGGGGCGGACGAACTCCTGCGCGGCGCGCGTCATGACGGCCTGGACCTCGTGGCCTTCCTGCATCAGCAGGCGCGCGATCTCGGCGGACTTGTAGGCCGCGATTCCGCCTCCGACGCCCAGGATGATCTTCATGCGGGCTTAAAGAACCGCTTCGGGCTGCGGTTCCTCCGGCGCCACCCCGGAGAGGCTGTACTTCACCAGTCCGCGCCGCACCTCTTCCATGGCGATAACGGTGGGTTTCTTGGAAGACGTGGGCAACACGGGACGCGCGCCGCCCTGCAATTGCCGGGCCCGTTTGGCCGCTACGATGATGAACCGGTAGGTGCTCTGCTCGGAGTCGTCGGGGATGGTGCAGTGCGTGTTGTTCCGTGGGGCTTTGTCACCCATGATGTCGATACCTCTTCAAGCTTGAAATGTGTCCAGAATGGGCCGAATCTGTTCTTCGATCCTGTTCCGCCGCACCCGCTCCGCGCGCACGATGGCGCTTAGAGTGGCATCGGATTCGTCCAGGTCCCGGTTAACCAAAACATAATCGTACCGGTTGTAGTCCCGAATCTCCTCGGCCGCGTCCCGCAGCCGTCTTTCGATCACGTCTTCCCGGTCCTCGCCGCGCGCGCGAAGCCTCTGCTCTAAAATCTGCCGCGAAGGAGCCAGGATGAAGACGGAAACAGCCTCGGGAATCCGACTTCTTAATTGTCGCGCACCTTGCACGTCGATGTCGAGTACCAGGTCCATGCCCTGGGCCTGCGCCTCCTCCAGGATGCCGCGGTGAGTCCCGTAATAATTGCCGAAAACCTCGGCCCATTCGAGAAACTCATCGCCGGCGATCATGGCTTCGAATTCTTCGCGGGAGACGAAGTGGTAACTGTGGCCGTCCACCTCGTCGCCCCGCGGTTTGCGGGTGGTGTAGGAGACGGAGAACATCAGGCCGGGCACGCTGGCAAGCAGATGCGAAACCAGGGTGGTTTTTCCCGAGCCGGAGGGGGCGGAAATTATGAAGACGGTAGTCATGTAAAAGACTCGAATTCACCGCTGAGACGCAGAGACGCAGAGAAGAACAAGAATAATAATCTTGATATCCGGTCAACGTCAGGGGCGCCAGCCCACGCTTCCCTCTGCTTCCTCTGCGCGCCAACCCGAAGGATAGTGAAAAGCCACGAACCTTGCAGGCGCCCCGCTTTCCCTGTCCTTTCTTCTCTGCGTCTCTGCGTCTCTGCGGTGAAATCCATTCGTCATTCCAGGTTCAGCGACTGCTCGCGGATTTTGTCGATCTCGGACTTCGCGGCCAGCGCCAGCTCAGTCATGGTCAGGCCGAGGTCGCCCAATCCGCCGGTTTTGGAGAGAACCGTGTTCGATTCGCGGTTCATCTCCTGCAAGAGGAAATCCAGACGCTTGCCCACTTCGCCGTCGCCGGAGAGCATGGCGTCGAGTTGCGCGGCGTGCGTCCGCAAGCGGACCAGCTCCTCAGCGATGTCGCTGCGGTCGGCCAGCACGGCGGCTTCCTGCGCCAGGCGTTGCGGGTCCATGGCGGCGCCTGCGAGCAGGTCCGCCAGCTTTTCCTTGAGACGCTTATGGAAGGCGGCGCCGGCGCCCGCGCGAATCTCTTCCATGCGGCTCACGAGGCCCAAGACGTTCTGACAACGCTGCCGCATTTCCTGAGCGATGGCGGCGCCTTCCCGCTCGCGGAAGGTGTTGAGCAGGGCCACCGCTTCGGCGGCGGCTTCCAAAACGGCCTTGGCGACCGCCTCTTCAATCTCTTCGTCGCCGGCGGCGCTCAACATGCCCGGAACACTCAGGGCCGAGTTGAGGTCCGGCTGGCCACTCAGCCCGTAGATCCCCGCGGCGTCGCGAAAAGCCTGCACGTAGGCCTCCAGTAGCGGCCGGTTCAGCGTGGCCGCGGCGCCCCCCGTGCGGGTGAAGGAAACCTGGATCTCCACGTGGCCGCGCGCCACCCCGCCTTTGACCACGCCGCGGACGTCGTGCTCCAGAGCGTCCATTTCCGGGGGCATGCGGCAGTGCATGTCCAGGCCACGATGGTTCACGCTCTTCAGAGTCGCGACAATCTCGCCCTGCTCCGTGTTTTTTCTCACGCGGGCGAAGCCCGTCATGCTGCGCAGGCTCACAAATCCACCACCACTCCGGCAGCTTCGAACTGAAGGTCGTGAAGCCTCTGATAAATTCCACCTTGATTCATGAGCTCTTCGTGCGTTCCCACCTCGCAGATACGGCCCTTATCCAGCACCACGATCTTGTCGGCCCGGCGGATGGTGGAAAGACGGTGCGCGATCACGATCACGGTGCGGTGCTCCATCAGGTTGGCCAGCGCTTTTTGAACCAGCATTTCGGATTCCGTGTCGAGGTGCGAGGTGGCCTCGTCGAGAATCAGGATGGGCGCGTTTTTCAGCAGCGCGCGGGCGATGGCGATGCGCTGGCGCTGGCCGCCGCTGAGCTTCAGGCCGCGGTCCCCAATTGTGGTTTCATATCCCTCCGGCATCTGCTGGATGAACTCGTGCGCCAGCGCCGTTTCCGCCGCGCTGCGGATCTCTTCCATGGGCGCCCCGGGCCGGGCATAGGCGATGTTGTTGGCCACCGTGTCGTTGAACAGGAAGGTGTCCTGCGCCACGATTCCGATGAGCCCCCGCAGCCCCGCCAGGTTGAGGTCGCGCACGTCCTGGCCATCCACTCTGACGGCGCCGCCGGAGACGTCGTAGAAGCGCGGCGCCAGGTTGGCGAGCGTGGTCTTTCCGGCGCCGCTCGGTCCCACCAGCGCCACCACCTCCCCGGCCTTCACTTCCAGGTCGAGCTCCTGAATCTGGAAGCCATTGGGCGCGCCGGGATAACGGAACGACACGTTCTCGAAGACCACGCCGCGCTCGAATTTTTCGAGCTTGGGCGCGCCCGGCTTTTCGACGATCTCTTCGATGTGATCGAGGTATTCGAATACCTTCTGCGAGGCGCCCAGGGCCTGCTCGAAAATGTTGTGGATGCCCACCAGGCGCTTCACCGGCTCATACAGCATCAGCAGTGCGAATACGAAGCTGGTGAAGTCGCCGGCGGTCAAGGTGCCCGCCTTGATCTGGATGCGGGCGTAAGTGAGCAGGCCCACTATGGTGATGGCGCCGAACATCTCGATCAGGGGCGAGGAGAGCGCCTGCTGCGCCACGTACCGCAGGTTGGTCTTCAACAGCTTGTGCGAGGCCTCGCGGAACCGCCGCGACTCGTAAGCTTCGGCCCCAAAAGCCTTCACCACCATGTGGCCGCTGAGGGTCTCCTGGAGGATCTGGTTCAGCTCCGCCTGGCGGTCCTGCGTGCGGCGGCTGGTGCGCCGGATGCGGCGGCCGATGCGCGTGGTCGGCACCGCCACGAACGGCAGCACCGTCAGACTCACTAGCGCCAGCCTCCAGTCCTTGGTCATCACCACCAGTAACAGCGAGACGGCCGTAAACGATTGCCGCAAAAGATCCGCCAGAATGTGCGATGTGGCCAGTTGTACCTTGTCGATATCGTTCATGATCGACGACATCAGCCGCCCCGTGGAATGCGATTCAAAAAATTCCGCGCCCTGCTTCAGCACCTTGTCGAACACCGTGTCCCGCAGGTTGGTCACGGCGGAGAACCCCACGTAGTTCACCAGGTAGTTGCCGAAGTAATCGCACACGCCCTTGGTCAGAAAAACCGCCAGGATGGCGAAGGCCACCATGGTCCAGACGTTGTGTATGGAAGCGGGCACGAAATTGCTCAGATAGAAGCTGTGGTGGAAGACCGGGTCGGTGTACAGCTTGACTGGGGTATTGGCCGCGGTGGTGTTGAGCACCCTGTCGAAGATGGGACCGATGAGGAGCGCCATCATGCCGGTGGCGCCGCCCGCCGCGGCCATCAGGACCACGGATGCCGCCAGAGACGCCCAGTAGCGGCGCGCGTAGGCCAGCAGGCGCAGCAGTTCTTTCATGCGGCCACCCGCAGGCGCGCCAGCGCCTCCAGAACCGGCGCCACGCCGCTGGGCGCGATCACCACTTCCGATGCCGTCCGCCACGGGCCCCGAATGGCCGGGTCCGAGTCGCCGAAAATCACCACCGACGGCACTCCCAGCGCGGCCGCCATGTGGGCCGGACCGGAGTCGTTGCCCACGAATAGCGCGGCGACGGCGATCAGCAACTTGATTCCCGAAAGCGTTGCGCCGGAGACAGTGCGGAACGCGCGAAAGGGGGAAATGTCGTCGGCGCCGGCGCCGATGAAGATCGGATCGAGACCCGATTGTTTCAGGTGTTCGGCAACCGCCAGAAATCCGGCGGCGTGCCAGGTCTTGGCGGGGGTGGTGGCAAAGGGATGAATCACCACCACCGAGCTGCGGCCGGCAGGAAGCGGTTGGGTCACCACCACTTTCGCCCTCGGAACGTCGCAGACCGGCGCCCCCAGATAAAACACCGCGCTTGCCAAATGCTCGGCCGTGTGCACCTTGCGGTCCACACCCAGAATCTCCTGCGCGCGAGGGATGCGCACGTTGTACACCAACTGGTGGCGGAAATGGCCGAAACCGGCGCGGTACCGAGCGCCGCTGAGCGCCGTCATCCAGGCGCTGCGGCCGCCGCCGTGCAGGTTCAGGCACAACCGCGGGCGCCAGCGGCGAAGCGCGCCTAAGCCGGGGGGCAGAATCTCATCCAGGTCGGGATTGCCCTCGAAGATGGCACGGAACCGGTCTTCCACCATCACCGCGAGGCGCAGGTCGGGACGGCAACGTTTGAGAATCTCGAGCGCGGGTGTCGAGAGCACGCAGTCCCCCAGGGACCGGAGCCGGAGAATTCCCACCCGGCTCGCCCGCGGCAAACATTCCAGAACGCTTTGCACAGCGCGCCTATTCTTCGATTTTCGCCTCGTCCACCAGCATCACGGGAATGTCGTCGCGGATGGGGTAGACGCGATGGCACTGGACGCACTTCAAGCCGCTCTGGTCGGGCTTGAGTTCCACCGTGGCTTTGCACACGGGGCACACCAGAATTTCGAGCAGATCGTTGCTGATAGCCATAGCGTATCTATAGTTTAACAAGCCTTCAAACGTGCATTTCCGACCGCGCCTGGGCGATAGCCGCCAGGTACTGGTGGGCGCGGTTCTCGATGATGTCGAAGCGGCCCTCCTTGACGGACTTGGCATCCACTAACTCGCCGCCCACGGCCACCGCGCAGGCGCCGGCCTTGAGAAACTCGCCGGTGGTCTCGAGGTTGACGCCCCCGGTGGGAATCATTTCAATCTGCGGGAAAGGGCCTTTCAGCGCCTTGATATACTTGGGCCCCCCCACGTTGCCGCAGGGGAAGATCTTGACCACGTCGGCGCCGGCCTCCCAGGCGGTGAGCACTTCGGTGGGTGTCAGCGCGCCGGGGCAAATGACTTTCGAGTAGCGCTTCGCCATCTCGATGGTGGAAAGGCGCAGGCTGGGCGTCACGAAGAACTCGGCGCCGGCCAACATGCAGGCGCGCGCCGTTTCGGGGTCCAGCACGGTGCCTGCCCCCAGCACGATTTTGCCGCCGAACCGGTCCGCGACTTTTTCCAGCGCGTGGATGGCCCCTGGCACCGTCATGGTGATCTCGGCCGCCCGCACGCCGCCCGCGTAGATGGCTTCCACGGCCTGGATGGCGCCCTCGGCGCTCGGGGTGCGCACGACCGGGACGATTCCCACTTCAGTGATGAAGGCAAGAATCTCTTTTGATGTCATAACCTTTCACGTTATCATGTGGCTTGACGCCCCAGCGAAACCCGGAGCAGGAAAAGCGGCCGCCACGCGTGTCGGTGGTAGTGGTTTCCCGCAACCGGGCGGCCCTGTTGCGGCGCTGCCTGGAATCCCTCGAAAAGTCCGAGGGACGCGAGACGCTCCAGATCGTTGTGGTGGACAATGGCTCGAGCGACGGCAGCGCGCAGCTCGACACCGATTTCCCTGAAGCGCAGTTCATTCGGCTGCCCAAGAACTTCGGACTCACCAAGGCCATGAACATTGGGTGGCGGGCGGCCGACGCGGAATACGTTTTCTTCCTCCACGACGATACCGAGGTCGAGCCGGGAGCGGCTATCCGGCTGGCCGAGACGCTGGATGCCAACCCCAATGCCGCTGCGGCTTGCCCGCTGCTGGTGGATGAGGATGGCCGGCCAGCGCCGCAACTGGGCACTTTGCCGCCCGACGGCCAGTGGCACGCGGCCGAGCCTTCCGGCAGCCAGCCCGAGCCGGTCGAGTATCCGCGCGGCGCGGCCCTCATGGTGCGCGTTTTCGTCATCCGGGCGGTCCGCCAGATCGACGAGCGCTACGGCCAGTTCGGCGGCGACGCGGACCTGGCGGCGCAGATCCTGAGGGCCTCGAAGAAGATCCTCCTCGATCCCGCGGCGCGCGTGCGGCACCGTGGGCGCACGGCCTATTCGGCCATGGAGCGCGCCGATTTTCTGCTCGGCCGCGCGGTCTTCCTCGGAAAGTACCGGGGGTTCGGGGCCGGTCTGCGGGCGCGCCTGGCGGCGGTCATCGGGCCGCTTGTGTCATTCCGCTGGGGCGAATTGCGTTACACGCTGCCTGGCCAGAAGATCGACGGCACCCAACCTTGAGCTTGTTAACCTTTGATATCTAGTGCTTAGCGTGCAGCGGGGTTAACATGAACCGCATGGAGACGCTGTTCTGGATCTTCTTGCCCGGCTTCGCGGCCGTGTCTGCCGGCCTGCTGGCGTGGTTTGTCATGCAATCGCGCATGGAAGTGGCGCTGGCGGGGCTGCGAGAGCAGTTGGCGGAGTCGCGAGGAGCGTTGCAGGCCGAGAAGGCGGCCGTGGAAGGGTCGCTCGAAACCGCATTGCACGCCGCCGAGGAGACCGCGCGCCGCCAGGCTTTCGACAATTTCCTGACCGAATTGCGCGTCGAGCAGCGCCACTACACCCGCGAGAACCGTAGCCTGACACCGGCCCGCAAGAGCCTGGTGCTCCAGGAGCGAATGTTCTTCCGTAACATTCCGCTTTCCGACTGGATCGAGCACGAGATTCTGCTGGATGACGCGGCCGACGTCAACCGGCTGGTGCGGGACATGACCATCTTCGAGCATGAGGTGGTCAGCATTGCCGACGTCCCACGGCCGAAGAAAGCTCTGGCCTGACCTGGCCTGATATCATATTCAGTATGGATCGACTCCGTGTTCTCGCCATCGGTGTGGCCTTGGCCGCAGGCCCGCGCGCATTGCTGGCGGCTGGCCAGGGCGATGTGGCAAAAGGGAAAGCCATGTTCCAGCAGTGCAGTGTCTGCCACCGCGCGGATAGCGACCAGAAGAAGATGGGCCCGGTCAAGGGGCTGTTCAAGAAGGCCAAACTGGCCGACGGCAAGAAGCTCACCGAAGCCGGCGTTCGCGCCAAGATCGATGCCGGCGGTAATGGAATGCCCGCCTATAAGGACATGCTGAGCGACGCAGAAAAGGACGACCTCGTCGCCTACCTGAAGACGCTGTAAGAGAACTTTGCGTTTCTCAAAGCTCTATGGAAGACAGCTCACTTGCTGAAGAGAATCGTGATGGTCCGGCCGGTGCTGTTGCCGACGACGATGTCGTCCTTGGCGTCGGCATTGAGGTCAGCCACCGCGAGGCCAGACCAGCCAGTCTCCGTGAGCTGCCTGGTTGAGGATTGAAACACCCCGGTTTTCGAGCCGAGAAACACCACGATGTTATTGCTCAGGGCGCAGGAGACGACGATATCGCGGAATCCGTCACCGTTGATGTCACCGGTGGCCACGCTGCTGGGTCCCTGGCATCCGTTCAGAGGCAGCGGCGAGCCGCGCATGGTGGTAAAGCCGCCTTTCCCATCGCCGAGCAGGATGGTCGCGCCGATCTGGCTTGGGTCCTTGACATCGGGAGCGTAAGGGACGACTACCAGATCGGGATTGCCATCGCGGTTGATGTCATCGATGGCGACGGCCCACGGCGCCGCTCCCGCCGGAAACGGCGAGCCCCGTGCCTCGTGGAATCCACCTTTTCCGTCTCCCAACAGGATGGTGACGTTGTTGCCGTCGAGATTGGTGGTGACCAGGTCCGGCTTTCCATCTTCATTGAAGTCGGCGGAGCGCAGCCGCTGATAGGGGCGCTTGCCGACGGCAAAAAACTGTCCGGGTACGATGAGGTTTCCGCCGCCGTCTCCCAAGAGCAGCAAGACTCTGTTGTCGGCCCAGCTATCAATGACCACGTCCAGCTTGCCATCACCGTTGAAGTCCGCAGCCACCGCGCCATGAGGATGGGGACGAGATCGGGTAGAGAAGGGCGAGTGCGGAGCGGGACGGAATCCACCCTTTCCGTCGCCGAGGAGGATGGTCACATAGGGCGTCTGGTGATTCGGGATGACGAGATCAGGATTGCCGTCGCCGTTGAAATCGCCGATCGCGATGTCATTGGGAAGATGGCCCACGGGAAACGGCGAACGTGGTGAGGGCAGGAAATGCCCTTTTCCATCGCCCAAGAGAACGCTCAGGTCCTCGCTCTCCTGGTTGGCCACGACGATGTCGGGCTTGCCATCACGGTTCAGGTCCGCGACGGCGATGGGGCCGGGCCCTTTGCCGACTGGAACCACAACCTCAGTGAACGATGGCGCAACCGGAAGGTCCGCCCGGATCCAGGCACTCGCAAGTCCCAACGCCAAAACGCAGACCGCAACCTTCATCGTCCTTTCGTCCTTGCGTGAAGCCTTCTACGCCTTCACACCCAGGACTTCCAGGGCCTTCTTGACCACCGGATCGTCTTCCGCCTTCTTCTGCGGCGCCGGGGCAGCCTCCGGCGGGCCCGGAATCGGCTCGCCGTTCTCGTCGATATCCACCTGCACCTCCGGCTCGTTGACCACCACTCCGGGGGTCACACCGGTGTCCTGAATGGCCTTGCCATCGGGCGAGTAGTACTTGGCCACCGAAAGAATGATCGCTCCACCATCGTCCATGGTGAGGGTTCGGCGCAGGGAGGCGTTGCCGTAAGTGCGCTCGCCCACCAATTGCGCCCGCTTGTTCCCCATGAGGGCGGCAGCCGCGATTTCCGCGGCGGATGCCGTGCCACGGTTGGTGAGGACCGCCAGCGGCAAGCTGGTGACGGCCTTAGAGGGATCCGCGTCGAAGTTCTGCCGCGGCACGCGCTGGCCCTGCTCGTAAGTGATGAGGCCCTTGCTCAGAAAGAGATTGGCGAGGGCGATCCCGTCGTCCGGCGCGCCCACGGCGCAGCTTCGAAGGTCGAGCACCAGCTTCTGCGCGCCCTCCTTCTGTAGCTTCTCGAGGGCGGCCGCGGTTTCCTTCACCAGGGCCGGGGACAGCGCGTCGATGTTGATGTAGCCCACTTGGCCGGCCAGCATCTTGGCCTCGACGGGCGGCAGCGTCAGCGTGGCCCGGGTAAGCTTCACAGTCTGCGGCTCGGGCCGCCGCACGCGCACCACGCTGAGTTCCACGGTGCTGTCGGGCTCGCCCTGCAGCAGCAAGCCGGCATAGGCCAGCGGCATGTCGCGGGTGGCGATGCCTTTGATGGTCTCAATCATGTCGTTGGTGGAGAGCCCGGCTTTGGCCGCCGGCGATCCCGGCACGGTCCCTACCACCCCCACATATCCGAACTTCTTCGAGAGGATCAACCCTACATCGGCCCGCTTGAGGTCCTTGTTCTTAACGTAGTCTTTGTACTGTTCCGCGTTCAGGTAGCTGGCGAACGGATCGATGGCTTCCAGCAGGCCGTTCAAAGCGCCCATGGTGACGCTCTTCATGTCGGGATCTTCGACGTACTCGGTCTTGATGCGGGAGACCACGTCACTGAAGACGCCGATGTGCTTATACGGGTCGTCCGCGGGAGATGCGCCCTGGCCGAGCACACTCCCGATCAGGAGCAGAACCGCGATACACGACGACGCGCTCACGATGAGATACTTGATACGGCTATTCATAAGTGTCGGAAACTCCGGAGGCCCTAAGCCATTATACCGTGCTTATTGGACGCACCGGCGGCCGGTTTGGTTGTAATACATTTGTGCCCGCCAAATTCGGGGACAGACGGATCTGTCCGCGCGGCGCAAAAAGGCTGCGCCTTGGGACAGATTCGTCAGTCCCCGCGCGGGGTTTCCTGTTCTTCCACCAGTTTCCACAGGCCGCGGCCGCACATGTTCTTGCACTCGGGAAATGGCTGGCCCGCGGTGAGTCTTTCGGGCGACTTGCACACGGTGCACCAGTAGATGCCGGTGACCGGCACGGTGGCGCCGGGACGATGGTTCATTTACGGCCTCCGTCTTGGTTGAGAACCCAGTCGGCAAGTTCTTCCATGCGATCCACCAGCAGGTCGGGGGCGGGATCGGCCAGCGTTTCGGGCTGGAACCCGTAGGTGACGCCACAGCACGCGACGCCGGCGTTGCGCGCGGTTTGAACGTCCACGGAGCTGTCGCCGACCATCATGGTGCGGTCGCGGCTGACGCCGGCCTCTTTCCGGAGGGCTTCCACGCCGATGGGGTTGGGCTTCTTGAAGTCGAAACTATTGCCGCCGTAGACCCGGAAGAAGTGATCGTGTACGCCCAGGCCATCGATGATCGCCTGGCTGACCCGTACCGGCTTGTTGGTGAGCACCGCCATGCGCTTGCCCGCGGCGCGCAGCCGGTCGAGCGATTCCTTTACGCCGGGGTAGAGCGTGGTGTAATCCAGGTCGTGCTCGCGGTAATACTCGAGAAAAAACTCCAGCGCTTCCTGGACCTCCGCTTCGCTGGCCTGGTCGCCCAGCGCGCGCCGGATCAGCAACGGCGCGCCATTGCCCACATAAGAGTAGACCCGCTCATTCTCCAGCGGCCCCAGGCCCATGTGGGTGCGGGTGGCGTTCACGGCCTGAGCCAAGTCCAGTTTGGAATCGACCAGGGTGCCGTCGAGATCGAAGATCAGAAGGTCCATTTCTACGCGGCACCCGTCTTCCGCTTCCGCAAGCGCCCCTCGCGGGCCACGGGTTTGCGGCGCGTGCGGGGTGCCCTCCGGGCCCGGCGCTCGCCCAGGCCGTACTCCACCATTTTCCTCTGCAGCGTGTTGCGATGGATGCCCAGCAGCTTGCTGGCCGCCGACTGGTTGCCCCGGCTACGATCGAGGGCGCGCTGAATCATGCTTCCTTCCAGCACCTCGATGGCCTCATGCAGGGGAATGTTTCCTCCGAGAAAATGCTCCACCAGCCCGTCGAATTTTTCTTTCATTTCTTCCGAATGCCCTCTTCCAGCGCCTTCCCCCAGGCCGATTTGACCTCGTCATACTTCTTCCGAAAGCCTTCCTTCAGCTCGCGCGGAGCCAGGGCCGCGAACACGCGCGCGGTGTCCATCATATAAGGAGCCGTGCGCGAGTTCACCACCGATGAGGGGGGCTTGTCGCCCTGGGAAAACGCCATAATCGCCATAATCAATGCTACCGAAATCAAGATTCCGCGCAGACCTCCAAAGGCTGCGCCGAGCATGTGATTGACAACCGAAAGCCCTGTCACCTTCAAAAACTTTCCGACCAGGTAGCCCACCAGGTCGCCCGCCAGCAGCACGCCGCAAAACACCAGCAGGAAGCCGGCGAAGTTGGCCAACGCGCGGGAACTGAGGTAGGGCACCAGGAACGTGCCCGCCGTTCCATAGAACCAGCTCCCCAGCAGGATCGCCAGCACCACCGACGCCAAGCCGATCACTTCACGCGAGAGGCCTTTGCGCAAACTCATCAGCATCGACGCCGCGAAAATCGCCATCAACACCACGTCCAGCCAGTTCATAGCTCGCGGCCCGCGATCACGCGATAGGCCTGGCGGTATTTCTCGCTGGTTTTCGCCGCTACTTCTTGGGGCAGCGCGGGCGCGGGCGGCTGTTTGTTCCAGCCAATTGACTCCAGGTAATCGCGCACGAATTGCTTGTCGTAGGAGGACTGCGGCCCGCCCGGCCGGTAGGAGTCGGCGGGCCAGAAGCGCGAAGAATCGGGCGTGAGCACTTCGTCGCCCAGCACCAGTTGTTGGCCCACGAAGCCGAATTCGAATTTGGTATCGGCGATGATGACGCCTTTGGTCTCGGCGTAGCGCGCGGCGCGCGTGTAAATGGCCAGCGTGAGATCGCGCAGCCGCTCCGCCAGATCCGCACCCACCAGCGAGCACACGCGCGCGAACGGCACGTTTTCGTCATGCCCGGTCTGCGCCTTGGTGGCGGGCGTGAAGATGGGCTCGGGCAGCTTGTCGCTCTCCCGCAGACCGGCCGGCAGCTTGATGCCGCACACCGTGCCATGCTCGCGGTATTCTTTCCAGCCCGAGCCGGAGAGGTAGCCGCGCGCCACGCACTCGATCTCAATCATGCGGGCGCGCCGGACCAGCATCGAGCGGCCTTCGATTTGATCGCGGAATCGAGGAAGCGGGTGCGGATAGTCCTCGACCTGCGCGGTGAGAAAGTGGTTGGGAGTGAGGTCGCGCAGGAAATCGAACCAGAAGATGGAAAGCTGGGTCAGCACCTTGCCTTTATCGGGGATGCCGGTGCCCAGGATGTAGTCGAAGGCGGAAATGCGGTCGGTGGCCACGATCAGCAGCCGGCCGTCGACCTGGTAGACATCGCGGACCTTGCCGCGAGCGTAGCGCTCGACGCCCGCAAGATCGGTTTCCAGGATGATTTGGTTTCCTGTGGAGTTCACGCTGCCTTCAGGTTTCAATCGGGGTAGTAAACCAAATGATACCCCGTATAGCGGCATTGTCAATGCGGGATTATCCGGCGTTGCGGGTAAAATCGGAAGATGACGGACGCCGGCCTCCTCGGCCACATTTCGCGCTTGCCACATGCCCGCGCCAATTTCAAGCAGTTGATTCGCGAATTGGGAGCCAAAGGCGCCCAACGCGCGGACCTGGAGACCGCGCTGGCGCGCCTGGCCGCGCGCGGCGACCTGATCGAGCTGCGCTCCGGCCATTACGCCGTCACCGCCGGCAGCCGCGAATTCGCAGTTGGACGCCTCAACATGCACCGCGACGGTTACGGGTTTTTGATTTCCGACCGGCCCATGGAAGGCATTGCGGGAGACATTTTCATCCCGCCCGAATCCGCCAAAGCGGCCATGCACGGCGATCGCGTGGTGGTCCGCATCGCGCGCATCGAAGCGGACGGCCGCGCGGACGGCGAAATCGTCAAGGTCCTCAAGCGCGCCCATCCCACGGTAGTGGGCGAATTCCGCATTGGGCGCCGCGGCCAGTACGTGGTTCCTCACGACGATCGCATCCGGCAGTGGATCGAGATCCCCGAGGGCATGGAGTTCCCGCCCGCCGGCCCGGTGATCGACCGCATCGGCGTCGAGCCGCCGCAGGCCGCTTCCATCGAAGAGCTGAACGGAATGATCGTGAACGTCGAGCTGCTGGATTTCGAAAACCAGACGGGCCGCGTCATCGAGATCCTCGGCCGTCCCGACGATTTCGGCGTGGATGTGGAGATCATTATTCGCAAACACCACCTGCCGCATCGCTTTCCGCCCGAGGTGATCGAACAGGCCGAAGACATCCAGCATGCGATCGATATCCGGGGCCGCCGGGATTTTCGCGCCATGGACGTGGTTACCATCGATGGGGAGACCGCGCGCGATTTCGATGACGCCGTGTGGGTGGACCGCTTGGCCAACGGCAATTACGCGCTCCACGTGCACATTGCCGACGTCAGCCACTACGTAAGGCCCGGAACGCCCATCGATGCGGAGGCTCGCCTGCGCGGGACCAGCGTCTATTTCCCCGACCGCGCGGTGCCCATGCTGCCGTTCGAGCTCTCGACCGACATCTGCTCGCTGGTACCGCACGCGGACCGGCTGGTGCTCTCGGCGCTGCTGGAGATCGACCACCACGGCGACGTCGTGGCTCAAGAGTTTGTCTCGGGCGTGATTCGCAGCGTGGAGCGCATGACCTACACCAATGTTCACCTGGTGCTCGAAGGCGACGCCGCTTTGCGCGACCGCTACCGGCCATTGATTTCGCGTTTCGAACTGATGCGGGAGCTGGCGCTGGTCCTCAACCGCAAACGCGTGCGCCGCGGGTCCATCGATTTCGACCTTCCCGAGCCGCTCATCGAATTCGACGAGTGGGGCGCCATGACCGGCGTGACGCGCGCACCGCGCAACATCGCGCACCGCATCATCGAGGAGTTCATGCTGGCGGCCAACGAGGCGGTAGCCGGTTCCGGGGCCGTCTCCCTCTACCGTATCCACGAAAAGCCCGACCCCAAGCGCGTGCTGGAGTTTGAGGAAATCGCCACGCACTTCGGTTACTCGCTGGGCATCGGCGCCGTTGCGGTAAAGAAGTTCGGAGTCACCGACCGTCACCGCGACGGCACCAAGCACCGCCGCGAAATCGTCGTAGCCGATTCCGGCATGAACATCAGTTCGCGGAACTACCAGCGCCTGGTGGCGAAAATCGAAGGCAAGCCCGAGGAGCGCATCTTGAGCTACCTGATGCTGCGCTCGCTCAAGCAGGCGCGGTACAGCACGGAAAACGTGGGCCACTTCGCGCTGGCGGCGGATGCCTACACTCATTTCACGTCGCCCATCCGGCGATATCCCGATCTGGTGGTGCACCGGCTGTTAAAAACCCGGGGACAGACGGAGTGTTTTCCAGTTTCGGAGATCGCCGAGATCGCCGAAGAGTGCTCGCAATCCGAGCGCCGCGCCGCCGATGCCGAACGCGAACTGGTGGAGTGGAAGAAAGTGAGGTTCATGGCCGAGCGCGTGGGCCAGGAGTTCGACGCGCTCATCATCAGCGCGGCGAGGTACGGCATTTTCGTAGAACTGGCCGAGCTGTTCATCGAGGGGCTGGTGCCCATCGACACCCTCCCCGGCGACGAGTACACTTATCACGAGAACGTTCGCAAGATTGTGGGCCAGCGCACGCGGCGCGAGTTCTCCATCGGCGACCGCGTGCGCGTGATTCTGGACCGCGTGGACGCCAACGAGCGCAAGCTCCAGTTTTCGATCGTGGAGAATGGGCGAGACTCACCTCGAACCAAGCGACCTGATTCGCATTCCCGGCGGCGAGTTTCTGATGGGCCAGGAAAACGGCCGCGACGATGAGCGGCCCGCGCACCGCGTGACGGTCGCGCCGTTCCTGCTGTGCCGCTTTCAGACGACCAACGCGCACTAGCCGGGTGACGCATCTGGAGGGGCTTTTCTGCAGGATGCGTCACCCGGATGGCCGGATTGGGCGAAGGCCGTGTTTTTCGCTCTGCGGAACAAAGCGAAACCGTAAGGAAGCTTTCTCTTTTTTTTGGCGGGCGATTGAAAGTAAAGGACTTCACCGTTCAAAACCGTAGGCATGCTTACGGAAATCGGCATTCTTGAGCCGTTCCACGCGAAATACGGAACAGAGCCAATTTCGGATAATGAGCACAGCGGAATCGCACCCCTGTCCATAGTATACGATGCGGCGGCAGGGTCAAATGCGTAACTGATTGATTCGGTTGGGACAATGTGTTGTCACTGCCCACGTCGAGCTTTTGGGCTGATATTGGGATGAGTGGGGTGCGGCGCCGCAGATCTTGAAGGAGCCGAAGTCCTTGTACCAGTCGCCTTCCGGCACTTCCGGATTCGAGTCAATCCAGAGCCGAAGACGATTGAGATCGGGGATGCCGATCGCCCGGTCCCGCATTCGGTCTATCAGGCGCTGGCGGACGGCTGGCGGCAGGTTAGCCCACTTCTCGATTTTTGGCATCAGTTGCCAAAGACCATTCGACCCATCTCATCGCCCAGGCGTTTGACTTCATCCGGATCGGTAGCGCCCCGGAAGCGTTCGGCGAGGTTGAAGAACTCCTGCTGTTTGCGCTTCTCAGCCTCCATGCCGTTCTCGATGAGTTCTACCAGCATCCGGTTTGCACTCAGCCTGCGCGCCCTCGCCAGACTGCGGACTTGGGCCGCGACGTTCGCCGGCAAGCTAACGCTTTGCCGTACCGCCCTATTCGCCATCCTCATGACACCATTATGCACCAAACTGGTGCGACAGGGGTGTGGGGGAGAGCAAGTGATCGCTTTGCCCGGCATGCACAATTTATGGTACATGTACTATAGAAGGTACAAAAGCAATACAGGATGACGGAAGACCCCACGCCGCAGAAAATCCCGCTGATCTTTTTCCGATCCGGAAAGGGCACCGAGCCGGTGCGGGAGTGGCTGAGGGAGTTGCCGGAAACCGAACGTCAGGCCGTAGGGAAGGATCTTTTACGCGCGCAATGGCGCTGGCCAGTTGGAATGCCTCTATGCCGACCGATGGGCAACGGCCTTTGGGAGATCCGCACCGATCTGCCGACGAAACGCACGGCGCGCGTGATGCTGTGCCTGTACCGCGAACATCTGGTGGCGCTGCACGGCTTCATCAAGAAAACGCGGGCAACGCCGGAAGAGGATTTGGCATTGGCACGGAAGCGCCAGAAGGAGTTGATGCGATGAGTAAGAAACACATGGGTTCCAGCATTGATGACTTCCTGAAAGGGGAGGGGGTCTTCGAAGAAGCGCAGGCGCAGGCGGTTAAAGAGGTCGTCGCCTGGCAACTCGCCCAAGCCATGAAGGAAAAGAAAATATCGAAGAACCGCATGGCCACACTGCTAAAGACGAGTCGCACGCAGGTGGATCGGCTGCTGGATGCAAGGAACGACATCACGCTGTCGAGTCTGGAACGGGCCGCGGCCATGGTCGGCCGCCGAGTCACGATCCAGCTTGTGTAGGTACCGGCGCATGCGATGGCATGCCTCTGCGACTCTGGGCCAGCCGATCGAGCAGACGGCGCGTGAAATGATTGTATTCGTCGGCGTGATGGGCCTTGGACTTGCAGCCGTCTACCTCTGGAGACGTAGCCTGATCGCTCCGGTCGCGATGCATTTCTCACAGGATTGTCTGGCGATGGTTGTACTCCCTCTCCTTCTGCATCAGCCCTGAGAGAACGGGGCTGCCGGGCGGCTGCGCCTTCGTTCATTTCCTGACAAACGGCCGAGCCCGCAGAGCGGGTTCCGCCGTGATGGCACGCCCCAACCGGGAAGCACTCACCGGCACCGGGGCTATGATGAGCTCGGGGACATTGTAGGTCAGAGTATACGATTCGTAAAACGAGGGATCTTCCTGCGGCATGACAAACGGCTTGTGAGCCTCGCCGTTCCGGTCGAAATAACTGAAATAGATCCGCGCCAGGACGCCTCCCTCGCGTTTGCTGGCAAAAGCGATCCATCTCCCGCTGCTTGACCAGGAGTGCCACGAAGCGCTCCACCTGCTGTTCAACGCAGTCAAAGGCTTTCGCTGCCCGCTCTTCAAGTCGATGACGTACAGATCGGACGTTGGCTGAAAAATCGGGAAATTGCCGTAGTTTGCCAGCAAGAACAGCAGCCAGCGGCCGTCCGGCGATTCCCTCGGCTGCGCCGCGCTCTTGCCGGAATCGGCGGCTGACAATACGGTTTCCCTTCTGCCAAACGTTCCGGTGGCCGGGTCGAATGAAATTCGCATCAGGTCGTACTTCACTTCTTGCATCTGGGTCCACGGCAATTGCGGCGCACTGCAGAAATACAGGGTTCGGCCGTCCGCGGACCAGGAGGGCCAGGTCTCGCGGCGGTCCGGATCGGCAATGTCGTGCGTGGTCAACACCTGGTTGGCATCCGTGTCGTAGACAGCCAGGTCCGAATCCTGATCCCACGCGTCGCGGTGTTCGCCGATCATGTGTTCCACAGGCATGACGGTATTCACCGAGTAGGCGATGTACCTTCCGTCCGGATGCCACTCGTGGAACGCCGCCGGCGATTTGCTGAAGCCCGACGCGGACGTGTCCACGGTCCGCGGCACTCCGTCCTTGATCACGACCATGGGCCTGCCGAAGTCGGCGGTGCGGACCTGGAGGCTCATGCGGTCCGGCCGGTTGCGGCGAAAGCTGTGGCAGTTCACACACCCGTTCCGCCGGATGCTGAAGTTCTGGTTTTCGATCACCGGCCGTTCTGAAAATCCTTCCAGGTCCCGCTGGTAAATTCCCATGTTCAGGTAATAGTGGTCCAGGGGAGGGATGAGCCGGTAGACGATGTAGCGGTCCACATCCTCCCGCGCGAGGTCGATCCGCACGGCATCGAACCTGCGGCAGGCGCCGTCTCTATCCTGAACCGTGATCGTCACCGACAAGGCCGCGCCGCGATTCTGCCCGATCAACTGTTTCCAGGCGCGCGCCGGGAATACGATTTTGCCGTCGTGGCTCGAGACTTCAACGGAACCGCCTTTTTCGCCCGTAATTCGCGCAAGAAATCTCACCCCCGATTCCTGGATCTCGAAATTGAGCGGCGCAATGTTAGGCGCTATGACCGTCCCGGCATAGTCCGGGTAGAGGACCGGACGGCGTGAAACAAGCTGCGCTTTTTCCGGCCAGTGTGACTGGCACCCGCACGGCACAAGGAAAACCGGCAGGATGAATATAGAAGCAAGGCGGCGAGGATTCCGATACGGTAACTTCATTGTGGGCTTCCCCTTCCATGGGATGCGTTGGCACGGGCCTGAAAGGGCGGCCCGGCCGCGGTGCGGCCGAAAATGTAGAAGAACCAATACGTCCCGCCAAAACGGGGCGCCAGGGCGTTCCAGGCATCTTCCGGAGGACCGTTCTGGACCCGCGTCCATACATAGACAAAAGTCTCAAAGCGGGTCTCGATCTCGCTTTGGATCGCCGATCCGTCGATGCCCGGCGGCAGCGACCCGTCCACATTCCTGTAGCCTAGCAACGCCTCCTGCACGTGCGTCGGCAGATCGCGGTAGAAATCCTTCAGCCGCGGAGCCAGGCTGGCGAAGCCCTTCATGTCGGAGGTGAGCAGGTAATGCGCAAGCAGGTACTCGAACGCCATCCTGTTTGACGGATTCGCTTCCAGGCACTGCAGCAGGATCTGCTCCGTGGTGAACTCTCCGACATAGTCCCTGGTCAGCATCAGCGGCCGGATACGCGCCACCATCGGATCCGCCCGCATGCCGGGATCCCGGTCCAGCGCTGCCATGTACCGGTGCGCGCGCGCGGCTTGAAACGGGACCTTTTTGAGTGCGCGCAGAAACACCTTCGCCGTATCCGGGTTGCCGTTCAGAATGTCGAGCAGCGCCAGGCGTTCCAGCACGCGCGCGGTTTCCTCTTCCATGGCCAGATCCTCATGGGCCCACCGCTCGGACTCATTGACCCGGCCGAGTTCCAGGTACAGGTCGCTGCGCCAATCCGCGACACACGGGAATGTATCCCAGATGGTGCCTCGAAGCAGCAGAGCGTCGGACGAGGCCTGCTGCGGATAGTGGAACATCTCCCAGGGGAGGCGCCCGGTGCGCGCCAGCGCGTACATGGTCAGAAACCTGACCGGGTCGCTGTCGTCCGGGGCCTCGGCGAGCGAGGCCAGCGCTTCATCCGGCCTTCCGTCATCAATAAGGTAGTCCGCGTAGATCCATCCCGATGTGTCGAAATGCAGCGCAACCAGCCGCGAGGCCAGCAAAGCGAGCGCCGCAAACCCGGCTACCCGGGCTGCGAGCCGCAAGCGAGGGGTAAAACGGCCGCCGATGCGGAACCTGCCGAAAAGGAAAACAACCACCGCTGCGGCAGGCGCAAACAGATACATGGCCACGAGAAGGCCGTTCGTGATCCCGTCGAACTCCGGTGTCATCAGCCAGTGGAAGTACCGGCCGGCGATGTCCGGCTCGTAATAGACATAGCTCATGCCGTACGGAACCGCCGCGCCGAAAGCGATCCATGCCAGGCACCATGCCGGACGCTTCCGGATGATCAACTCAAAAAGCGCGCACATCGCGCAAAGGTAAAGAAGACCCGATGACAGGAGGTAATACAGCGGAAACGACGCGATGAGGAACAAAACCGCCACCGCCGACTGCGCCCGGCGGTGGTGCGGTCTTTCGCGGAGCGCCATATACAACCAGGCGGCCGCCAGACCGGCCAGCATCGGGAGGATATACGCAATCGCCACATAACGGCTGGCAAGAATCAACGTGATGACGGGAAATGCCGCCGCCGCCCCGTTCCAGGATCCCGGCGAAAAACGGCGCAGAATGCCGCGCGCGATCGCCCAGGCGGCCAGGGCAAGGAGAGTGAACGCCAGCACTCCGGCCCAGTGTCTCGAATAGGCCTGGCTGAAGAAATTTGCCGCATATTCAGCCGGCCCGCCCACGATGTGCGAATACCGGCGATAGAAGGCCATGCCGGCCAGAAAGGGCACCGGGAAACGGTGCGCAAGGAATCCAACGTTCATCAGCGGCCAGAGGCCGCCATACAGAAACGCAACTACCAGCGGAAAACGCAGGAAACTCGAGGACAGGAACCCCGGGAGCCTCGCGGGCAGACGCAACGTTCTCCGGGAATCTCGCCCCCCTCGTGGCGGTCGCTGCCGCTTGCCCTCCGAAACGCGCATGGCCGGTAAACGGCCTATTTTAGCGCCTGCCGCGGCTCCTCGGGCCACGCCTGGCAGGGCGGCTACTATGGGGCAGTTGTCGCTTGGGGCCAGGGCTGGTGAAGGAAGCCAGTGAGTATCGATGGTCGAGCGCGGGATGGGCGATGACCCAGAGGGTACCCCGGGTCGCCTCGGACCAGGGGGTCCGCCCCACCTACTTCAACGACGCGCTGACCTTCGCCCGGTATTCTTCCGCCTTCGCCAGAATCGCTTTCTCATCCAGCGTAAGGATCTTCGCGTCGCGCACCACCGGTTTGCCGTTGACCATCACGTCGCGGACGTCTTCGGCCTTGAGCGCGTAAACCATCTGCGAGACGACGCCGTATAGCGGGACGGCGTTGGGGCGGTCGAGGCGCACCATGATCAGGTCCGCGCGCTTGCCGGTTTCGAGCGAACCGATCTCCTTCTCCAGGCCTAGCACGCGCGCGCCGCGAATGGTCGCCATCTCCAGCGCGGTGGCGGCCGGCAACACCTGGGGATCGAGCGCCGTTACCTTGGCCAGCTTGGCTGCCAGGTCCATTTCCTCGAACATGTTGAAGTCGTTGTTGCTGCCGGCGGGGCCGTCGGGGCCGAGGCCTACAGGGATGCCGAGCGCCAACATGCGCAGTACCGGGGCCACGCCGCTCGCCAGCATCATGTTGCTCGATGGGCAGTGCGCCACGCCCACGCCGCGCGACTTCAGAATCGCCATGTCGGACTCGTTGACCCACACGCAATGGGCGGCCACGGTTCGGCCAGCGAATACGCCGAGCGTATCCAAAATCTTGGTGGGCGTCATGTGGCGTTGAGATACGGCGTCGTCGCGTTCCTTTTTGGTCTCGGCCAGATGAATGATCAGCGGGGCGTGGTACTTGTTGGCCAGCGCGCGCGAGGCCTTCAGCGTCTCGTCGGAATTGGTGTAGAGTGCGTGCGGGGCCACGGCGGCTACCACCAAGGGGTCGTTGCGGAAGCGCGTGAGATAGCGCTCGGTGAACTTGAGCGCGTCGGCGGGGGTCTTGGCGTCGGCGACGGGGAAGCCGATGATGGTCTCGCCCAGCACGCCGCGCATGCCGGCCTCCTTGGCCACTTCCGCCACCACGTCCTCGAAGTAGTACATGTCGGTGAAGGTGGTGGTGCCGCCGAGCAGCATTTCCAGGCAGCCCAGGCGGGTGCCCCAGCGCACAAACTCCGGCGAGACGTTTTTGGCTTCGGCCGGGAAGATGTACTTTTCGAGCCAGTCCTGCAGCCGCACGTCGTCCGCTATGCCGCGGAAGAGCGACATGGCGGCGTGGGTGTGGGTGTTGATCAAGCCGGGGGAGAGGATGGCGTCGGGACGGTCCAGGCGCTGACGGGGCTCGAAGCGCGCGTCGATTTCGGCCTTGGCGCCGACGGCCACGATGCGGTCGCCGCGAATGGCCACGGCGCCGTTCTCGATTACCCGGTGCTGCGCGTCTTCGGTGATGACGTAGCGCGCGCTCCAGATCCAGTCGGCGGGCCCAGAGGGCGCCCCCCCGGCCAGCGTGAAGACGAAGAGGAAAAAGCTACAGATACGAAACATCGAAGGGCTTCGGGAAAAGATCTTTGAGACGATGGGTCTCGGTTTGGCCGTGCAGGTTCACCAGGACGATTTGGACGTCGTCGCAGAATTCCCAGAGGATCTGGCGGCAAGCGCCGCACGGCGGCGTGAGGGCGTCGGTGTCGGCGGCTATGGCCACGCGGCGGAACTGGCGGACGCCCTCGGAAATGGCTTTGAGTAAGGCCACGCGCTCGGCGCAGACGGTGAGCCCGTAAGTGGCGTTCTCGACGTTGCAGCCGGTATGGATGCGGCCGTCGATATCTTCAATGGCGGCGCCGACCCTGAATTTGGAATACGGCGCAAAGGCGTTTTCGCGGGCGGCCAGCGCAGCGGCGGTCAATGCGTCGGGCAAGGCTACGCCTCGAGCCTGGGCAGGAGCGCCTTCAAGAACCGCACCAGCGTATCCCGCACCATGGCGCCGGTTTCCAGCACTTCCTCGTGATTGATCTTCTGTTGCGGCACGATGCCCGCCGCCATGTTGGTCACGCAGGAGATGCCCAGCACCTTCATGCCCATGTGGTTGGCCACAATCACCTCGGGCACGGTGGACATGCCCACCACGTCGGCGCCGATGGCGCGCAGGTAGCGGATTTCGGCGGGCGTCTCATAGCTCGGTCCGAGCATGGCGGCGTACACGCCTTCGGTCATAGGGACGCACAGCTCCGCCGCCACCAGCTTGGCCGTCTCGCGGTACTCTCGCGAGTAGGCTTCCGACATATCCGGAAAGCGTGGCCCAAGCGAATCGTCGTTCGGCCCCACCAATGGGTTC
Organism: Bryobacterales bacterium; assembly: GCA_963768385.1. Taxonomy (GTDB): domain Bacteria; phylum Acidobacteriota; class Terriglobia; order Bryobacterales; family Bryobacteraceae; genus Fen-178. Next base: position 54,098 of record CAVYHQ010000003.1, on the reverse strand, counting down.
GAGCCTTGCAGATTGATTTGGTCGGAGATGAGAACCAGCCCGCCGCGCTCGAGCTCGAGGTTGATGCCGCCGGCGGCGTTGGTGAACACCATGGAGAGCACGCCGATGGAGCGCAGCACGCGCACGCCGTAAGTCACCTGCGCGGGCGAATAGCCTTCGTAAAGGTGCGCGCGTCCGGCCATCACCGCCACGCCGAGCGAGCCGAGCTTGCCGACGGTCAGCTTTCCCGCGTGGCCCACGGCGGTGGACGCCGGCCAGCCGGGAATATCGCCGTAGGGGATTTCCGTGCGCTCGGTCAACTCGCCGGCGAATGCGCCCAGACCGCTGCCCAGCACCACGCCGAAGGACGGCCGCAGCGGCGTGCGCTCTTCAATATACCGTTTGGCTTCCTCATTCATAGCAACATCCCCGCAATGCAGGCCGACATGAAGTTGGCCATCGATCCCGCGGCCACCGCGCGGATTCCCAGCCGCGCCAGGTCCGACTTGCGGTTGGGCGCCAGCGCGCCGATGCCGCCGATCTGGATGGCGATCGAGCTTAAATTCGCGAACCCGCAGAGGGCGTAGGTGGCGATGGTAAACGACCGCGGGTCGAGCGTCTTCTGCATCGGCCCAAGTTGAACAAACGCGACAAACTCGTTGGTTACCAGGCGCGTGCCCAGCAGATTGCCGATGGCCGGGGCGTCGTGCCATGGCACCCCCATGATCCACGCGACCGGCGCGAAGACAATGCCGAAGATCTTTTCGAGCGACTCCGGCAGCCAGCCGAGCAAGGGCGCCGTGTGCGCCCAGTGCAGCATCCCGTTGAGCAGCGCAATCAGCGCCAGAAACGCGATCAGCATGGCCCCGATGTTCAATACCAGGCGCAGCCCATCGCCCGCGCCCTGTGCCGCGGCGTCGATCACGTTCACCGCGGTTTTCTCCACCTGGATTTCGACCTTGCCCGCGGTGGCGGGCCTCTCCGTCTCCGGGATGAAGATCTTGGCCAGCATGATGGTGGCCGGCGCCGTCATGATTACCGCCGTCAGCAGGTGGCGGATCTCCACGTGCCCCACCACCACGTAGGCCGCCATCACGGCCCCCGAAACATGGGCCATGCCGCACGTCATCACCGTGAAGAGCTCGGATTCGGTCAAGCCCGCAAGGAACGGCTTGATGGTCAGCGGCGCTTCCGTCTGTCCCATGAAGATGCTGGCGGCCACGTTGAGCGACTCCGCGCCGCTCACCGCCATCACCTTCTGCATGGCCACGGCCATGGCTTTAACCACCACCTGCATGATCCCCAGGTAGTAAAGAATCGAGAAGAGCGACGCGATGAAGATGATGATGGGCAGCACCTGGAAGGCGAAGATGACGCCCACCGCGTTGCTGTCGGCCAGCTTTCCGAAGACGAAGGCGCTGCCTACGTTGGCGTACCCGAACAGCGCCGCGACGCCGTTGCTAATGGCACGCAGCACCTCGCTGAACGGCGTCTTGAGCACCAGCAGCGCGAACGCGAACTGCAAGCCGAGCCCCAGGCCACGGTGCGCGACTGAATCGCCCGCTTGTGGCTGGAGCACAGCCAAGCGCATGCCATAATGACAACGAGGCCCAGGAACCCCGTGTAACGGCCCATCTTACCCCACTACTTCCAGGATGAGTTCCCGCTCCTCGGGTTTCTGCGCGGAGATGCGGAACGCGTCTTCCACCATCTCGGCGGCCTCCTCCACGTGATCTTCCTTGGTGTAGTACAGGCGGCACAGCACCGAGCCGGCGTCCACCTTTTCGCCGGCCTTGACTTCGAGGATGATGCCCACGGCGGGGTCGATCGAGTCTTCCTTCCTGTCGCGCCCGGCGCCGATCATGTTGGAGGCGGCGCCGATGTCCTCGGCGTCGATGGAACTGACGTAGCCGCCGCGCGGCGAAGCCACCTCACGCATGCCGGTGGCGTTGGGCAGCAGCTCGAACTTGTCGAGCGCCTGCGAATTTCCGCCCTGTGCCGCCACCACTTGCTTGAACTTCTTGTAACCCGAGCCGTCCACCAGCTTTTCCTCGGCCAGGCGGCGCGCGTCGTCGAGCGAAGCGGCCTTCTTGCCGAGGAAGATCATGCGTGCGGCCAGCTCGATGGAGAGCTTGGTCAAGTCGTTCGGCCCGGCGTTTTGCAGCGTCTGCGAGGCCTCCATCACTTCCAGCGCGTTGCCCACGGCGTAGCCCAGCGGCTGGCTCATGTCGGTGATGAGCGCCTGCACGCGCTTATCCATGCGGCGGCCGATCCCCACCATCATCTGCGCCAGGCGGCGTGCGTCCACTTGCTTCTTCATGAAAGCGCCGCTCCCGACTTTCACGTCGAGCACCAGCGCGTCCACTCCCTCGGCCAGCTTCTTCGACATGATGGAGGAGGCGATCAGGGGAATCGATTCGACGGTGGCGGTGACGTCGCGCAGGGCGTACAGTTTGCGGTCCGCGGGCGCCAGCCGGTCGGTCTGCCCGATAAAGCACAGCCCCAGTTCCGAGAGCTGTTTTTCGAATTCCTCGGCGGTGAGGCTGGTGCGGAAGCCGGGGATGGATTCGAGCTTGTCCAGGGTGCCACCGGTGTGGCCCAGCGCGCGGCCGGACATCATGGGCACCACCACGCCGGCGGCGGCCGCCAGCGGCGCCACGATGAAGCTGGTTTTGTCGCCGACGCCCCCAGTGGAATGTTTGTCCACCTTCACGCCGGGAATGGAGGAAAGATCGACGGTGTCGCCGGAGCGCAGCATGCATTCCGTGAGGCGGCTGACTTCGCGGTCGGACATCCCCGAGAAGAAAACGGCCATCAGAAAAGACGACATCTGGTAATCGGGAATGTCGCCATTGGTATAACCATCCACCAGGAACTCGATCTCTTCAGGAGCGAGCTCTTCCCCATCGCGTTTCCGCTGGATCAAGTCAACTGTACGCATTATCAGATAGTTAGGCTAACATTCCCAGGGGTGCAAAGTAAAGGAAGACTTGCCGAGCGGCGGACCGGCGGGCTATTCGGCGCGCAGCACCTGGGCCGGGTCGATTCGCACTGCGCGGACGACGCCTGGCAGCGCGGCCAGTAAAGCCGCCGCGACAATGGTCAGCGAGGGAAGCGCAAGTATCGCGGGGTCGGTGGCCTTCACCTGGTAGAGCAGCGACTCGATGTAGCGCGCCGATGCCACACCGAGCGCGAGGCCCGCCAGCGCCCCCACCAGCACCATGGAGAAGACATCCACGGTGACGCGCCGCGCGATGTCGCCGGCTGGCGCGCCGAGGGCCATGCGAATGCCGATTTCGCGGCGCCGCTGCAGCACGGAGTAGTCCAGCACGCCATACAGACCGATACCGGCGAGCAACAGCGCCACCACCGCGAAGAACAGCGCCAGCATCGCCAGCAGCCGCTCGCGGACGGTGTGCGCCTGGTTGATCTCAATCTGCGTGCGGATGTTGCCGACGTAAAACCCCGACCGCGCTCGCGGCACTTCCCGACGCAGGATGGACGCCAGTACCATGGGGTTCGCGCTCCGCGTGCGCACCACAAAAGTCCCCCGGCCCACGGGCAGGAATGCGGCCTTGGCGTTGACCGTGTGGAACGGAAAATAAGCCGTCGGCCGTATGGGGAACCGCCTGTCGTCCCTGGAGCGCGCGTCGCGGACGAAGCCCACTACCTGAAAGCGAACGCGTTCGTTCTGGAACGATTTTCCGACTGGATTCTCGCCGTCGAAGAATTGCTTCGCAAACGCTTGGTTGACGATCGCGGCCGGGGGATTGGTGTCGGCTGCGTTAAAGTCTCTGCCGCCGATGAGGGGAATCCCCATCGCGCCCATCCAGCCGGGAGAGATTCTCAGAAAGTCGGAAAGGACCTCGCTGGGAGGGCCGCCGTCGATCGATATCGTGCCGTTGGAACTCTCCCCGCTCATCAGAGGCCACACGGTCAGCGCGACCGTCTCCACGCCGGGCGCCGCCCGCAGATGTTCCGCCACCTGGTCCCAAAAGACTGGCGGCTGGGGGCGCTCGGTGACGGCTTCCAGATTGAGTATTCGCTCCGCCGAGAAACCGGTGGGCTGATTCGACAGCCGGTCGAATGTGGCTACAAACAAGCCGGCGACGAAATGCACGGCAAAACAGAACGCGACCTGTAGCGCGATCAGCGCGTGCATCTGGCGGCGCCTCGAGTGCGGATCTTCTCCGCCTTTGAGCACGCTCGCCGGCCGGACTCCCGAGGCGCCAAGCGCCGGCGCCAGTCCGAACAGGCACGTTACCCCGAGCGCCAGCGCCAGTCCGAATCCCAGTACCCGCCAGTCCGCCGGAAGAACCAGGCGTGCCGGGTTATCCCGCGGATTGATCATGCCTACAATGAGCGGCGCGGACCACCATGCGAATGACGCGCCGATCGCGGCCGCCAGGAACGCAAGCCAGGCGCTTTCCACCAGAACCAGTTGCACCAAGCGCCAGCGTCCCGCGCCGATCGAAACTCGCAACGCCATTTCGCGCGCCCGCGCCGCCGCCTGAGCCGTCATCAGGTTGGCCACGTTGGCGCACGCAATCAGCAGTACCAGCGCCACTAAGATACCGAGAGCCATAAGCGGCCGGCGATAGTCCCTCTGCAGGTTCGATCGTCCGGCGGCGGCGGGCTCCAGCAACAGTTTCTCCTGGAAGAATCGCTCCAGACTCCGCTTGGACATGCCCACAAAGCCCTTCGCCCTCTCCTCCTGGATGGCGCGAAACGTCGCGCGCAGCCTCTCATGAACGGGTTCGGCGGCAACGCCTGGCTTCAGTTCCACCAACGTCCGTAGCCAGAAGGTGTTTGAGCTGAAGAGGGGGCGGACATTCTTCATCATCATGGGAACGAAGATATCGGTAACCGTGCCGGTTTCCGTGCCGGTGAACCGGTCCTCGGTGACGCCTATGATTTCGTAGAGGTCATCGCCCATCCGGAATGTGCGCCCGATCGCTTGCGGATCTCCTCCGAAGCGGCGTGTCCAATAATCGTGCGACAGAACAGCAACGGGATGCGCGCCTGGCTTGATATCGTCGTTTTCGGTAAGCAGCCGCCCTAAGGCCGGCCGCAGTCCGAACGAGTCAAACATCCATCCGGAAACATATTGCCGGTACGCTCTCTCCATCTCCTGGTCCCGTCCGTAGGTCAGATCGATGCGTTCCGCATACGAGACCGCCACCGACTCGGCTTGATCCTTCACCGCGGCGTGCATCTGACGGAACATCGGATACGAGCAACTGTCGTAGGTCGCGACTCTGCCATCCAGGCCGATCCCCTCAAACGCGACGCTGTACAGCCGTTCCGGGTGAGACACGGGCAAAGGCCGCAGCAGCAGGGCGTCGACGAGCCGGAACGCCGATGTGCAGGCCCCGATCGCCAGAGCCAGCGACAGGACGGCCGCGGCGGAGGTCGCTTTCTTCTTCATAAGCTGGCGCCAACCGAAGACCGCGTCGGCCCGCAGCGAATCGAGCCATGCGACGAGCCGCATGTCACGGCTCTCTTCGCGGTGGCGCAGCGCGGAGCCGAACGCTCTGCGCGCTTCGGCGGGGTCGCGGCCGTGTTCGATGGCTTCATCGATGTGGGACTGGAACTCTTCATCGATCTCGCGGCTCAAACTACACCCGCGAACTACATTTGCGATACGCGACCACAACGACATATCAGACCGTCCTGAGAATGAGATTTACGGCAGAAGTTACGGCCTGCCACCGCGACTCTTCGGCGGCCAGTTGCTTCTTGCCGGCCGCCGTCAGTTCATACATGCGCGCCCGCCGCCCGGTGTCTTTCGTGATCCATTCGGCGCGAATCCAACCGGCTTCCTCCATCCGGTGCAGCGCCGGATAGAGCGAACCTTCCTCGGCGCGGAGCACGTCGCCGGACATGTCCTGAATGGCGGACATGATGCCGTATCCGTGCAGGCGCGGCTGGCGCAAGAGGATCTTCAGCACCAGCAGATCGAGCGAACCCTTGAGGGAATCGGGCTTTGGCATACTCAGACCTCGTAATACACAGACGTTCTGGGTGTCTGAACGGTTAGGGCGAAATTCCAGCGTGTGCCGGCCTGGAATCGGTCTCCACTGCTGTTACGATAGATTTTATGACCCCCAATCAGCCCGGCCAGATGCCCCGGTTGCCCATCGCGGGCGTGAAGAATCTCATCGCCGTAGGTTCCGGGAAAGGCGGCGTGGGCAAGACCACGGTAGCAGTGAACCTAGCGGTGGGCCTGGCCTCGCTGGGCTATAAGACCGGCCTGATGGACGCCGACGTCTACGGTCCCAACGTGCCCCTCATGATGGGCATCAACCGCACGCCCATGGCCTTCGGCGAGCGCATTCAGCCCCTGGAACAGTTCGGCGTGAGGCTCATGTCCATGGGCTTCCTGAATCCCGGAGACAAACCGCTGGTGTGGCGCGGCCCCATGCTGCACAGCGTCATCCAGCAATTTCTGCGCGGCGTGGACTGGGGCGACCTGGACTACCTCATCATCGACCTTCCGCCGGGCACCGGCGACGTGCAGCTTTCGCTGATACAGACGGCGCCGATCACCGGGGCGATCGTGGTGACCACGCCCTCCGACGTCTCGCTCGAAGACGCGCGCAAGGCGGTTTCCATGTTCCGCCAGGTCAAAGTGCCGGTGCTCGGAATCGTCGAGAATATGAGCTACCTGGACTGCCCGCACTGCCACGAGCGCATCGACGTATTCAGTTACGGCGGCGGCCGCCGCACGGCGGAGGAGATGCAGGTGCATTTTCTGGCGGAGCTGCCGCTGGACCCGCAGGTGCGGATCGGCGGCGACACGGGCAGCCCCATCGTGCTGCGAAAAGGCGAAGGCGAACCATTCCTCGAACTGGCCAGGAACACGGTGATTCGGGCGCAGGAAGCGGCCAAAGAGACGGGGCCGGATATTGAGATCGGCGAGTAGATCTTCCGGGCTAAAGACCCTGTGAGGCCGCCAGCGCCACACTCTTGCCGGAGTGGTCCAGAATGGTGATCTTCCCGTTCTCGAAAGCCACGTTGTCTATTCTGGTGAATCCCTCAGGCACCCGCGTGTAGAACATCAGGAAACGCGTCTCGATTTTCGATTTGGCCGGCAACCAGCGGAACGTGGGCGTCCCGAATAGCGGGCTCATGGCCACCGTTTCACGATGGGAGATGTCGAACGGCTGGGTCGAAAACTCCATACCGCGCGCCGCACGGCCATCGCCCGTGAAGTTCATCCAGCTCATCAGCCAGGGAAAATCCTCGCGCCGGAATATGTACCCGAACACGAGGCGCTTCTCCAACTGCAAGGCGGTTACAAATTCCAGTTGGCGGGCCGGGTCGAGCTGGCAACTGGCGAGGTCCAGCCAGTTATGATCCGCGGGAATTACGCGCAGGTCGGCATGGCCGCCGTCATTAGTGGGGGCCATGGGCCAGGTGAAATCCTTGTCGTAAACCAAGTGGCCGGGAATGTCTCCGGGCTTATAGGGACGGACGCGACAGTTAGTAGCCGGCATATCCACCACCACTTTGCCTCTCTCCATGAACGGAGGACCGATGGTGGCGTGTTCGGCCCAGGAAATGGGCCGGTCCACTGAGAGCAGGCTTTCCAGGAGGCTGGTGACGCGGACCACGCTTTCGCCCTCGGCCAGCTCGATGGTCCGAGTGAGCACTTCCTGCGCCAGCGGAAGCGTGGCCTGGATGACGACTGAGTGCAGCGGCCCGGATTCATGGGTGGCGACGATCTTGAAGATCTGCCTGCCGGTTTCGCCGTGAAAGGGCATGCCCAGAGCCGCCTCCTCCCGAGACGGAGCACCGAAGCCGTCCAGCGCCAGCATGTGAGGGACCGTCGTGCCAAACGGGCTGAGAGGCTCTCCATCGCGCAGCAACAGTCTGGTGAAGCTTCCGCCATTGGCCAGAATCGTAAGTTCCATCTTGTCGTTGGCGAGCACGATGGGGATGGGCGCTGACGATGCGCGGCTCACAGGCCTGTACGTCTTGCTGAAACCATTCCGTGTGTTGGTCACGGTGAAGGTTCCATTCGATTCCGCCGAGAGTTTGATCAACTTAAACTCGTCGTTCGGTTCCAGGTTGGCAATGAAATCGTCCGGCGGATTGGTATCTTTGGTCCCGTTGGCCGAGTAGTGGTCCTGCCAAATGTCTTCCAGGCCGGGGGTGGCGCGCAGAATGGGCCAGGTTTGCGGATCGGCGCCTTTGATCGCCCCATTTCCCATGATGGCCACGCGCGGGTGCACCGCGCCGATCAACTCCGGCGCGATCCCCTTGAACTGGCCATGCACGTTCACGTGATACACGTCCACGGTGCCAATCAGATTGTTGGGACAAACCAGCTCGTGACTGTGGTGCGCTTCGAGGTCCGCGAGATCTAACATGCGGAACCTTCCAAAGGTAATCAGCAGACCGACAGAGAGGTTGTCTTCCACGTCTCTTTCAATCACGGCCTGCTGGGCGTAAGTCGAGCAGAGCGGATTGGGCGCGCCGGCACCCGGGAGCGGCTGCTGGATGAACTTCCCGGCTGCCGCGATGACCTCTACATCCACTCCCTTGAGCGGAATCCTGTCACCCGGCTGGAGTACCGTGTGACCGACCTTCCGGCGGACCGCATCGTAGGCTTGAAACCACTCCTGCCGAGGATCCAACGCGTCGCCGTGATCGTAGATATGGCCGATGGGGAACCTGGCCTCCAGCGCCGGGACATCTCCACGGTGATCGACATCGAAATGCGAGATCAGCAGGTGGTCGATGCGGCGCAGACCGGCGGCCTTGACGGCTTCCAGAATTCGATCCGTGGATGCCGGCCGGTTCCCTAACGCGGGCCAGCCCACATCGATGAGCAGCGACTCCCCGGACGGAGAAACAAACAGGACACACTTGCCTCCCTCGACATCCACGGTGTATACGTCGAGCGTATCGGCGGCCGCCAGGACGGAAACGAGAGACGTCAAGAGCAAAACCACCTTGAGGATTCTCATGGTTTTCCCTTTACCCCGCCACCGGCGCTGCTACTTCCTTCTTCCCCCGCTTCCAGCCTTGCACCCGCTCCTGGAGCGCCGCCATGTAGGTGTAGAACACCGGCGTGAGGTATAGCGTCACGAGCTGCGAAAACAGCAGGCCGCCCACCACCACCAGACCCAGCGGCTGGCGCGCCTCGCCGCCCGCGCCATAGCCCAGCGCGATGGGCACGGCGCCCAGCATCGCCGACATCGTCGTCATCATGATCGGCCGGAAACGGATCAGGCAGCCTTCGTAGATGGCGTCTCGGGGGGCCAGGTGGTGCTGGCGCTCGGCTTCCAGGGCGAAGTCGATCTGCATGATGGCGTTCTTCTCCACGATGCCGATCAGCATGATCAGGCCCACAAACGCGTAGATGTTCAGGTCGATGTGGAACAGCAGCAGCGTCATCAGCGCGCCGAAACCGGCCGAAGGCAGACCCGAGAGAATGGTGATGGGGTGGATGTAACTTTCGTACAGGATGCCGAGCACGATGTACACCACCGCGATGGCGATGATGAGCAGGACCCACAGGTTTCCGAGGGAGCTCTGGAAGGCCTTGGCCGCGCCTTGGAATTGCGTGCCGATGGTGACCGGCAGTTGGCGGTCGGCAAGCCCCTGGATGCGTTTGACCACCTCTCCCAGGGACGCGCCCGGCTGGAGGTTGAAGGAGATGGTGGCCGAGGGAAGCTGGCCGTAATGGTTGATGGTCTGCGGCCCGGTTTCCGTAACGATGCGGGCCATGGTGTCGAGCGGAATCAGTTTGCCGTTGCTGTTTTTGAAATACAGCAGCGAGAGAGCGCGCGGATCGGCCTGGTACTTCGGCTCCAGCTCCAGCAGCACCTTGTATTCGTTTACCGAACCATAGATGGTGGAGACCCACCGCGGCCCGTAAGCGTCGTACAGGGCGTTCTCGATCAGGCTGGCGTTTACGTTCATCACCGCTGCCTTGTCGCGGTCGATGGTAACGTTCACCTGCGGCGTCTGCACAGCCACGTCGCTGGCCACGTCCTCCACCCCCGGCACTTGCTCCACCTGCTTGAGCAGCTTGTCCGTCTGGGCGTAGAGTTCCGGCTTATCCGGCGTCTGCATGGAGAACTGGTAAAGACTCTTGGTGACCTGGCCGCCGATCTGGATGGTGGGCGGATTCTGCAGGTAGGATTTCATGCCCGCCAGACCGGCCAGCTTGGGACGCAGTTCCTTGATAATGTCGTTCACCCCCAAGGGCCGCTTATTGCGCGGCTTCAGGTGCACCACCAGTTCCCCATAGTTCGGGCCGCCCAGGTTGGACGCCGTCGCGCCGCCCACGCTGGCCATCAGCGAATCCACGTTGGGGTCCTTCGATACCAGGTCCGCGATCCTCTGCTCGTAGCTCACCATCTGGTAGTAAGAAGTCCCTTGCGAGGCTTCCGTGTAGACCTGCATTTGATCGGTGTCCTGGTCCGGAATGAAGCCCTTGGGAATGGTCACGAACATGTACAGAGTCGCGGCCAGAACCACCGCCGAGATGCCCATGGTCACCGGCCGGTAGCGCAGCACCCATGTCAGCGATACGTCGTAGACGCGCAGCATGCCCTGAAAGAACCTCTCGGTTGCGTGGTAGAACCAGCTTCGCTTCTCCTCGTGCGCCGAGCGCAGGAAGCGGCTGCACAGCATCGGCGTGAGGGTGACGGAGACTACACCGGAGATCAGGATGGCGACGCAAATGGTGATCGCGAATTCCTTGAACAGCCGGCCCAGCACGCCGCCGAGAAACAGCACCGGGATGAACACGGCGGCCAGCGACAGCGTCATGGACACAATGGTGAAACCGATCTCGCCCGAGCCTCTGAGCGAGGCCTGCAAGGGCTGCTCGCCCAACTCGATGTGCCGGACAATGTTCTCGAGCATGACGATGGCGTCGTCCACCACGAACCCGATCGAAAGGATCAGGGCCATCATGGAGAGATTGTCGAGGCTGAAGTTGAGAAGGTACATCACCGCGAAGGTTCCGATGATGGAGAAAGGCAACGCCAGGCTGGGAATGATGGTGGCGGACAAGTTTCGCAGGAACAGGAAAATCACCATGACCACCAGCCCCAGCGTCAGGACCATGGTGAACTCCACGTCCCGGTACGACTCGCGGATAGTGTCGGAACGGTCGTAAAGAATGTCCATGTGAACCGAGGGAGGAATCTCCGCCTGGAACACCGGCAGCAGGTTCTTGACGCCGTCGGTCACCTCGATGGTGTTGGTCCCCGGCTGGCGCTGGATAGCCAGAACGATGGCGCGGCTGCTGCTGTTGTGCGTGTAGTACCAGGACGCCGTCTTGTCATCCTCTACGCTGTCGATGATGTTGCCCAATTCTTCCAGCCGCACCGGCGCGCCGCCGCGATAAGCCACTACCACAGGGCGATACGCCGCCGCGCTCATCAACTGCCCGCTGGCTTGCAGGGTGAAGGCGCGTTGCGGACCGATGATGGCGCCCGTGGGCAGGTTCACGTTCCAGTTTTTCAGCGCGGATTCAATCTCGTTGATGCCGATCTGCCGGGAGGCCAGCGCGTGCGGGTCCATCTGCACGTGCACGGCGTACTTCTGGGCACCCAGCACCTGCACCTGCGCCACGCCGGAGATCATCGAAACCCGCTGCGCCAGGCGCGTCTCGGCGTACTCATCCAGGGTCCACAGCGGCAGCGTGGGCGAGGTCAGGGCGATGTACAGGATGGGCTGGTCGGCGGGGTTCACCTTGGTGAAGGTGGGCGGCGTGGGCATGCCCTGGGGCAGCAGACGCGAGGCCTGGGTGATGGCCGCCTGCACATCCACCGCGGCGCCGTCCAGCTTGCGCGCGAGGTCGAATTCCAGGGTGATCTGGGTGTTGCCGAGCGAATTCGACGAAGACATGGAATTCATCCCGGCGATGGTGGAGAACTGGTTTTCGAGCGGGGTGGCCACGGCCGCGGCCATGGTTTCGGGACTGGCGCCGGGCAAACTGGCGGTCACCAGCAGCGTGGGCAGGTCCACGTTGGGAAGATCGCTCACCGGCAGCGCGCGGTAGGCCACCGCCCCGAACAGGGCGATGGCCGCCATCAGCAGGCTGGTGGCGATGGGCCTCTCGATGAAGGTCTGAGAGATGTTCATGCGTGCCTCACCCAACCGCTCCCTAACGGTCGCGGCTCGGAACCGGGGACAGAGCCGCGACCGTCAGGGAGCGGTCCAGGCGAGATGGTACAGTGATTCATGCGTCAGTCTCCGGCCTGCAGCACGGGGGACAAGGCCTTAGGAGATCTCCAGGCATTCCACCGCACTAAGATTGCCGCCATATAGGTATACACCACCGGAGTCAGATACAGAGTCATCAACTGCGAAAAGGCCAGGCCGCCCACCACCGCCATGCCCAGCGGCCGGCGCGCCTCGCCGCCCGCGCCGTAGCCCAGCGCGATGGGCAGGCCGCCCAGCAGGGCCGCCATGGTGGTCATCATGATGGGCCGGAAGCGGATCAGGCAGCCTTGGTAAATGGCTTCGGCCGGCGCGAGGTGTTCCCGGCGCTCGGCCTCCAGGGCGAAATCGATCTGCATGATGGCGTTCTTCTTCACGATGCCGATCAGCATGATCAGGCCGACAAACGAGTAAATGCTCAGATCGATCTTGAACAGCAGCAGAGTCAGCAGCGCGCCGAAGCCGGCCGAAGGCAATCCCGAGAGGATGGTCAGGGGGTGGACGTAGCTTTCGTACAACATGCCAAGCACGATGTACACCACGGCAATCGCCAGGATGAGCAGAATCCCCATGTTCCGCATGGAATCCTGGAAGACCTTGGCGGTGCCCTGAAACGCGCCGATAATGTTGGCAGGCAGAGTCGCCTTGGCCGCGTCTTCGATCTCCGAAGTGGCCTGGCCCAACGAGGTTCCCGGTCTCAAAGCGAATGAAATCGTCACCGAGGGCAGTTGGCCCGAGTGCGGGATGCTCTGCGGGCCCGCATCCAGCACCAGCTTCGCCACCGCATTCAGCGGCACCAGTCGGCCGTTGTCCGATTTCAGGTAGATCATCTGCAGCCCGTCGGTGTGTTCCTGATACTTCCGCAGCATCTCCAGCAGGACCCGGTACTGGTTGGTGGGCGCGTAGATGGTGGAAGAGAGCTGCGGGCCGAAGGCGTCGTAGAGCACGCTGGAGATGTTGTTCCAGTTCACTCCCAGCGCCGCCGCGCGGTCGCGGTCCAGAACCACGTTGACGCGCGGGGTCTTGATTTGCAGATCGCTGGACACCTCCTGCAAGCCCGGCAGGCGCGCGACGATGCGCTCCAGCTTGGGGGCCTCCTCGTAGAGCTGCTGCGTGTCCGGTCCATAGAGCGTGAAGTCGTAACTGCTCCTGGACATGCGCCCGCCCACGCGAATAGCTTGCGGAATCGAGATGTATACCCGCAATCCAGGAAAGTTCGAGACTTTCGGCCGCAAGCGGTTCACGATATCGACCACCGTGGCCACCCGCTGCCGGCGCGGTTTTAAGTTGACCATCAAGCGCCCGGTGTTGGCGGCTCCGCCAAAGCCCCCGCCCGTGCTCGAGTAGAAACTCTCAACGTCCGGGTCCTGAACCATGATCTGAGACACCAGTTGCTGGTACTTCACCATCTGGTAGAAGGAGGTGCCCTGCGCCGCCTCGGTCTGCACGCTGAAGTTGTCGTTGTCCGTGTCCGGAATGAAGCCCTTGGGCACCGCGACATATAGCCAGCCAGTAACTCCAAGAACCACCACAAACATCCCCAGCATGACGGGGCGGTGTCCCAGCACCCAGCGGAGACTGGAGCTGTAGGTCCTCAGCATGCCCTGAAAAACCCACTCCAGGGCGCGGTAGAACAATCCGTGGCCCGAGGGTTTCACTTCCCGCAAAAAGCGGCTGCATAGCATGGGAGTCAGGCTGATCGAGACCATGCCGGAAATGAGAATCGCGGTGCAGATGGTAACCGCGAACTCGCGGAACAGCCGGCCCAGAATGCCCGACATGAACAGGATCGGAATGAACACCGCGGCCAGCGAGAGCGTCATCGCGACAATCGTGAAGCCGATCTCCCTCGACCCCGCCAGCGCCGCCGCGTACGGCTTCTCCCCGTGCTCGATGTGCCGGACAATGTTCTCCAGCATGACAATGGCGTCATCCACCACGAAGCCAATGCACAGGATGAGCGCCATCATGGAAATGTTGTTGATGCTGAAATTCAGCAGGTACATCACCGAGAACGTGCCCACAATGGAGAACGGCAGCGCCATGGCGGGGATCATGGTGGCGGAGAAATTGCGCAGGAACAGGAAGATCACCAGGATCACCAGCGCCAGGGTGGCGGCCATGGTGAACTGGATATCCTGGAAGGCTTCGCGAATGTTCTTGGAGCGGTCGCCGCGAATCCCCAGGTGCACGGTGGGGGGCATTTGCGCCTGGAAGAACGGCAGCAGCCGTTTGATGTTGTCGATGACCTCGATGGTGTTGCTGCCGGGCTGGCGCATCACCTGCAGGTTCACTCCGCGCGTCCCTTGTGTTCCGTATTCGCCGCCGTAAATCTGCGAAACGTTCTTGTCGTCCTCCACGCTGTCGATCACGCGCGCCACGTCGCTCAGCCGCACTGGAGCGCCGTTGCGGTAGGCGATGATCATGGGCCTGTATTCCCAGGCCCGCATGAGCTGGCCGTTGACCTGGACGTTGTAAGCAGTGTGGGGGCCGTAGAGCGTGCCGGTAGGAATATTGACGTTCCAGTTTTGCAGCGCGGCGTCGATTTCGTTCAGGCCTATCTGACGGGTGGCCAGCTCGTTGGGGTCCACCTGCACGCGCACGGCATACTTGGCGGCGCCGAATACCTGCACCTGGGCCACGCCCTCCACCATGGAGATGCGCTGCGCCACCATGGTCTCGGCGTATTCGTCCAGGTCGGAGAGCCGCAGCGTGGGCGACGTCAGGAAAAGGCTGATGATGGGCATGTCCCCCGGGTTCACCTTGCGGAACGAGGGCGGCGTGGGCATTCCGGGCGGCAGCAGGGGCATGGCTTCGGCGATGGCCGTCTCCACATCCACCGTGGCTCCGTCGATATCCCGGCTCAGGTCGAATTGGAGGGTGATGTTGCTGGACCCCTGGCTGCTGCTGGAAATCATGGAATCCAGGCCTGCGATGGAGGTGAATTGCCGCTCCATGGGAGTGGCCACCGCGGAGGCCATGGTGTCGGGGTTGGCGCCCGGAAGGCTGGCCGACACGGTGAGCGTGGGATAGTCGACCTGTGGCAGGTCGCTCACCGGCAGGGCTCGATAAGCGATCACGCCGAACATGGCGATACCCGCCATGATCAGGCTGGTGGCGATCGGGCGGCGAATGAAATTCTCGGAAATGTTCACGCCGAGCCCTCGTCTAGCTCCGCGACCGTCCCCCGGGTCCGCCCCTGCCGTCTCGCACGGCGACCCGGCTGCCCGGAGCCAACCGCAACTGCCCCTCGGTGACCACCGTTTCGCCAAGTTGAAGACCTTGGTCCACCACCATGTCCTGATCCACGCGGGCGCCGGTGGTAACTGGTCGCATCTCCACCGTCCGATCCTGCTTCACCACGTAAACATACGAACCGTTCTGGCCGGTCTGGACCGCCTGGTTCGGAACCACGATGGCGTTCGGCTGGATAGTGAGCCGCAGGGTGACACGCACAAACTGCCCCGGCCACAGCTTGTGATCGGAGTTGGCGAAGGTGCCCTTCAGCTTGATGGTGCCCGTCGTCATGTCCACCGAGTTGTCGATGAACGTCAGCACCCCGGTCTCCTCGTCCCCGGGGCTGTCCTGAGGCCCCGCGCGCACCGCCAGTTTCCGCTCCGCCATGTAGCGCTTGATGGCCGGCAATTGAGCTTCGGGAACCGCGAAGGTGACGTAGATGGGCTCGAGCTGATTGATAGTCATCAGCTCCACGCTGTTGGCCATCACCACGTTGCCCTGTTTCACGCTGAGGTTGCCCGTACGGCCGTCGATGGGCGAGCGGATGCTGGTATAGCCGAGCTGGACGCGCGCATTATCCACAGCCGCCTTGCTGGCCCCGATGTTTGCCGTGGCGCTTTCAATAGCCGCTTGGTCCGCGGCTAACGCCTGGGTGGAGGCATCGGCGGCCGCGCGCAACTGTTCGGACTGGTCCTTGGAGACCACGCCGCTTTGGAACAACTCGGCATAGCGGGCGGCATTCGCCTCGGTATACTTGTTCTGCGCCGTGTCGCGCGCCAGGTTGGCCTTGGCCTGCCCCAGCGCGGCCTGATTCTGCGCCAGGTTGGCGGTGGCCTGGGCCAAGGTGGCTTCGAACGGCCGGGGATCAATGATGAACAGCAGGTCACCGGTCTTGACGTAATCTCCCTCGTGGAAATAGACATTGGTCAACTGGCCGCCCACCTGCGCCTTCACAGAAATGGTGGAGTAGGCTTCCACGTTGCCGATGACCTGGATTTCCACCGGGACATCCTTCTGGGAGGCCACCGCTACCGTGACCGGTACGTCGCCGGCCGCACCGCCCTTCCTGCCGCCCCTTCCGCCCGGACCCCCGCCGCCGGGAGCCCCGGAGGTAGATGCGCCGCCGCTCGAGCAGCCGTATAAGAACAGGAGTGACACTCCGATAACACTAAGATTCCGAAGCACTTGGAGGAATCCTATGCGCCCCTCACACCGATGGGCTAAATGTATAGACATAAAACAAACTTGTACCTTAGAACTGGCGGTAAACCACATACTAATGTTACCCCAATCCGCCCACAATGGCCCTTCCGAGGCACATTTTTTGGAACTTTTTCAAAGACTGGGGCCGCCCGCCCGGGAAAACCAAGGGCAAGCTAAAGCATGCCCCACCCAACAATCACTTTTTCTTCGGCGGCGGCGTCTGGGTCTTGTCTTCCACCACGTCGCCGTACTTGATGGTGGACCGGCCTTCGTATCGTTTGTAATCCCGATATTGCACCACCATGCGGATGCGCACGTCATTCCCGTTCTTGAAGTGCAGCGTGTCGTCGGCGCGGGTGTAGGTCGGGAACCAGTACTTGCCGTCGATCTGCTCGCGGTAGGTTTCGAATTTCGGGAACTGGTTGTCGGAGCTTTTGCGGATCACGCCCACACCCTTGCCGTAGGTCTTGACGATTTGCAGGTCCCGGTCGTCCACCCAAGCCTGGCCCTCGAAGTACCGCTTGCCCTGGACCAGCTTCTTGGGCTTGACGGAGAAGACATAGCAGCCGATCTCGTCCACCTTTTCGCGGCCCAGGTAGTGGACATCGTACTCGGGAATCTCCGCCGTGGTCATGACGAACGGCTGCACATTCCGCAAATCCTGCTCGTCTTCGGGCGTCAGCAGGATATTGCGGAGCGATATCACGGGCGCATAAGTCACCTTCTCCATGCGCTTGCCTTCCGGCGTGAAAATGATATCTTCCCCCAGCTCCCACCTCCCGCCGGTAGGGTTTCCGCTGGCGTCCAGCTCCTCGAGTTTCACCGTCTGGTGATAGGTGTAGTTGTTGCGCGCCTGGGCGAACTCGGTCTCCTTGGCGGCAAACTTCTGGATGATCTCATCCGCATTGACGTTGTCGTCCGCCGCCCACAAGGGCAGGCACACCGCGGCTATCGCGGTCGAGAGAACGATTTCACGCATTTTGGCCCTCTATCCGCAGCTTACTCCACTGCCGCCAGTTCGCGCCACTCCCGTCCCTGCGATTCGGCCACGCCGCGGTGCGTCACGTGGCCGTTGTAGGTGTTGACGCCCTGGCGGAGGCCGGGATGGCGCGCGCAGGCGCCCTCCAGCCCGTGGTCCGCCAGCTCCAGCAGGTACGGGAACGTGGCGTTGGTAAGCGCCAGCGTCGAGGTGTGCGGCACCGCCGCGGGCATGTTCGAAACGCAATAGTGGACCACGCCATCCAACAGGTAGGTCGGCTCGGTGTGGGTGGTGGCATGCGAGGTTTCGAAGCACCCGCCCTGGTCGATGGCCACGTCCACCACCACCGCGCCGCGTTTCATGCCGGCCACCATCTCGCGCCGGACCAGCTTGGGCGCCGAAGCCCCGGGGATGAGAACCGCGCCCACCACCAGGTCCGCGGTCTTGAGGTTCTCGCCGATGGTCCAGGCGTTGGATGCCAGCGTCACCGCCTGCCCGTTGAAGATGTCGTCCAGCTCGCGCAGCCGGTTCAGACTGCGGTCGATGATGGTGACGTGCGCGCCCATCCCGATGGCCACCTTGGCAGCGTTGGTGCCCACAATGCCGCCGCCCAGGATGACCACATTGCCCGGCGCCACGCCGGGCACCCCGCCCAGCAGGATGCCGCGTCCGCCGTTGGGCTGTTCCAGGTATTGGGCCCCCACCTGCACGGACATGCGCCCCGCCACCTCGCTCATGGGGGTGAGCAGGGGGAGCGAGCCGTCCTTCTCCACGATGGTTTCATAGGCTACGCCGTTCACCCGGGCGGCCAGCAGTTTGTCCGTCAGTTCCGGCAGCGGCGCCAGGTGCAGGTAGGTGAACAGGATCAAACCGGGGCGGAAATAGCCGTACTCGGCGGGCTGCGGCTCTTTGACTTTCACCACCAGGCCGGCCCTGTGCCACACTTCCGCCGCGCTCTGGAGAATGACGGCGCCGGTCTCTGTGTATTCCCGGTCGGGGATGGAACTGCCTTCTCCGGCACGCGTCTCGACCAGCACCTGGTGGCCCGCCTCACGCAGCGCGATGACGCCGCTGGGCACCAGCCCCACGCGCGTCTCGTGGTCCTTAATTTCCCTGGGAACGCCGATGATCATGATCGCCTGTCTCCGAAATCAGATTAACACCACGCGGGTGTGGGGAGGCTGTGGCCCCCGCAACCTATCCTGCCGGCAGTTGATACTCCGCGCACCTCACGGTTTCGCCCTCAAGGCTCACCTCAAGCACGGTGTTGACCAAGTCTCGTCCTGCGAGGTACTGAATCGCCCCTCCGAAGAGAGCCCGCTGCAAGGCCGGAACCACGTTTGGGACCAGAACGACCAGGCCCGGGTGAAGCTCCATTTTCCGGAGGAGCTGGATGAAGTCCACGCGGTTGTTTGTGACGAACGTGAATTCGTCTTCGACGATCCGCTCTGCCAGCGCCCAGTCCGGCTGGCCGCTGAAGCCCAGACGATTGACGTGGGTTGCCTCGAAGCCGGCGGCATGGGCCAGCCCGACTAGCGACTCATGCAGGCACTCATCGATCAGGAACCTCATGCACTCCTGAGCAGAGTGCCCAGTCGGAAGGATTTCCCGGCCCGCGCCTTTTTTCCCTGCCAGGGGCGGCGGCTGGGACGTCCCCGCCTTGGAAACGCACGCATATACAGCGGCGCGATGGCGATCTGTTCCTTGTTCAGCGTCGAATAGCCCTCAAGAATCTCCTCGGGTGTCGCTCCCTGGGCAAGCATATCGGCGACCAGGTCCACAGGAATCCGCGTGCCCTTGAAGACCGGTGTTCCACGCATGATCTCTGGATCGCTGACCACCATTTCTTCGATACGGCGGAGCTGCTTCAGGTGGTTCTCTATCCTTCGCCTCGCAGACCCGATTTCGATCAGAAGCGCGGTTCCATTGGCGACGCGCAGTTTTTCCGTCTTCGGCGACCGTTGGATCGACTCCGCGATCTCTCGCCGGGTCCCCACAGGCAGAAGCCGAAGGCCCTGCGCCTCAAGCTGTAGGAAGATCAACTGTTCCTTTGTGAGCAGGCGGCGCACGGTTGCGCCCGAGCGCGAGGTGCGGGGGCGTATCAAGCGGCTGTCGATCGCCTTATGTACCGCAGCCAGGGGCAAACCGGTCACCGCGGCTGCTTGCGCGGGCGTGTATCCGTCCATGCCTTAATTCTACTCTAAATGGAGAAGGATTACTTGATCCGTGGTTTGACGGTTGGGTGAGCGGATCGGGTATAGGTCGGGTCGTCCTGGGAGCATGGGAATCTGTAGATGAAGGCCTTGTTCGAGATGAGGCTCCCGTGCACGTGAACTTGCAGGTCAGACCAGACGGTCGTATTCCGAGTGACTCCCGATCCAGTACCACACGATTCGATCTTTCTTCATAACGGCCAGGGCGCGATATTCAAGACCGATGCGAACCGAATAGATGTTATCCTCGCCCTCCAGCTTTTTGAATTGCAGGCTGGGGTGCGCCGGATTGGTCTGGAAGAGACGATATGCACCCTTGGCGTCCCGCCGCGTGTCCAAGGGTAGTTCTGAAAACAAGCGCCAGAACCGCCGTGTCGTGCGGGACTGCATCAAAGCAGATTGTCCAACGGCAAGGTCTCGCCCCTCTCGTCTTCCGCCAGGGCTTCCCGTGCCATTCGACGGATCACATCACGCTTTTCGGCAAAGCGCCTTTTCCAGGCGTCCTCGTCGGCTATTGAGGCGAGGATCTGGGACGCAATCGCATCCTGCTCATCTTGGGGCAGTGCAACTATCTTTTCCAGCGCCTTCTCCATCAGCGTCGACATGCCTCAATTCTATCAGCGTGCACGGCGAGCCGCCATGCCGCACCCTAAAGCGGAAGGCGTTTCCAAAAGGACGACGTGGCGACTACACACCCATGTGCATCGTGGCGTGCCTCTGATTACCCGGCGCACGTAGGCAGCAATCGACTGAGCTTCGGGGTACGGAGCGCCGCGACAGTAGGACGAAGATACTTTGACGTTCAACCTGCCACCAGCCGAAGCCGCCGGCAATCAATCGTAAATCGCCGCCCGGTCCATCGCGGGCTTGACGGCCAACGCCTTTACACCCATTACAATCCCGGGCAACGCTATCAGCGCGGCCAAAATCGTGTGCCCTTCGGCGATCCATACCGTCATGATTATTGCTAGCGCGCCATTGGCCAGCCCGAACGCGCGAAGCCAGGGTGAGAGCTTTCGCGTCTCCCCGCGAAGGAATTCTCTGTCTATACTGCCCGCAAAGAGCAAGACGGCGGCCATGAGTGATTGAATCGTGCAGCAGAGGAAGGTCGAGAAAAACAGCGCCAGGCTCCACGTTCCGCTTGTCACGTTTTTGAACCGCCACGCCAGATAGACGAGCAAGGCGCACCGCAAACAAATCCCTACGTGGTGAATTTGCCAAATCCGGTATGGTCTGACGCCCGCCGATCCGAAGAGCTTCCGTATTAAGGCGGGCTGTTCTTCCGGTGTCGCGGCCGCCTGGCCGCCGACTTGGGGGGTCCGCGGTAGCTTGCCCGATGCGGAATCGTCCCTTAGTTCCTCGAGCGCAAGCTTGATATCGTTGACGTGCTGCGCGCGGCGGTCCGGGTCCTTGCGCAGGCAGCGCCAGATGATTTTATCGAGTTCAGGGGGCAGATCCGGCGCGACTTCGGCGAGCGGCGGCGGCTCCTTGTGCAGGATTGCTGAAAGCGTCGAGATCTTGTTTGCGCCTTCAAATGGCCGGCGGCCGGTGACCATTTCGTACAGCACCGAGCCGAACGAAAAAATATCGGAACGCGCATCCACCTTCTTGCCTTCGGCCTGCTCAGGGGACATGTAGGCGACGGTGCCGACGATCGTGCCTTCTTGTGTCTGAACGTCTTCTCGAGCGGTTATCGTCGCCGTGCCGGCCTCAGAATCGACAGCGGCATGGAGAGTCGTCTCGGTCAGCTTGGCCAGACCGAAATCCAGCAGTTTTACGCGGCCGTCCTCGCCGACAATAATGTTGGCCGGCTTGAGATCGCGATGCACGATTCCGGCCGCATGGGCGCGGGCGAGGGCGTCGGCAACCTGGATCGCATACTTCAGAGTGTCCCTCAGCACCAGGCCGCTCTTGCCGATCAACCGGTTGAGCGTCTTGCCGTTGACAAACTCCATGGCGATGTAATCCGTGGCGCCGGAAGAACTGATGTCGTAAATGTGGACGATGTTGGGATGGTTCAGCGCCGAGGCGGCCTTCGCCTCCTGTTGGAAACGCCGCCTGCGCTCGGGGCTCGTGGTTGCATCGGCACGCAGGATCTTGATGGCTACCGGCCGGTCAAGATGCGTATCGAAGGCCCGGTAGACCACGCCCATTCCGCCTTCACCGAGCTTTGCTTCAATCCGGTAATGCCCAAGGGCTTGGCCGATCATAGCCCATGTTAGGACCTCGCTCACAAGCGAGTCAACGGGTCTCAGCGGGGCTCAACCTGCCGGGAAACGCGCTACCCGTGGGAATGGGCGGGCCGGCCAAAACTCGAAAATCATACGTTTTCTGATGACCGCTAACAGCACAGATACCGCGGCACCCAATCACAGAGGATAGTCCGTTTAAGTGGGGGTGTGGGGGTCGGAAATGTCGCATAGGGTCGCGTTACGCATGTTTTCCCGGCCGCCGGCCGCCCGAACGGCGCAGCCGGAACTTGTCATCTATTTTCCTTTTGCCCTCGTGCTTGCTGATACTGTCTTTCAGAGGCACGCTTGAGGCGCTGCAAGGAATGTTCTACGCTGGCAGCGATCGTTTTCGCGCCAAATGTCTCGATAAACCAACCCCACCAGCCCGGTGGGAAGATGAAGTCTCAGCCATATTGGACGCGGCAACTGGTCGCATCGATGGGAGAGCAAGCAATGTGTGCCTTCTCTTGCAGTCCCAGTGGAAAAAAAGCATGCACGCTGAGTTGGTGTCTTTCGGGATTGACCTCTTCGACCTTGAAGATGAAGTGCAAGGTGCAGCCAAAGGCTTTTCCTGCGAAGGAGATGGTCTGGCCTACGGTGGCAGGACCTTCTGGCTCACTACGTTCTACCTGGACATCGGCCCACTCGAAATAGCGTTCCCATTGTACGAGGTTCCCCCAGACCACCTCGACCGGTGCCGCGACGATGGCGGCGGGACAAACTGTCAGACCCATAGCGTATTCCTCCCCTCTATGCTTCCCAGGATAGCCGTTCTGAGCATGTCTACTCCTTATCAGCGGGCGGGATGGACGAGCACCCGCCGGTTTCCCGGCTTCGCTGCCATAGCCGTCAATGACCACGTAACGGTCCACATCGGGTCACTTTTCTTAAGCGCCGAAGTGGACACAGTACCTGGCACGGCCACCCGCAAGTTTAGCGGTTGCCACTCGGACGAAAAACGCGCGACCCGTGGAAGTGAGCCCACGCCGAGCCCCCACCCTCCAATCAGAGAGCCTGCGAAATTGTCGTCGAGAGCGTCATTTTAGCGCCTGTGCCCTGGTTTGCCGGTTCCCGGCACAGGAGGCTCAAGCATGGGAGTACGCCGCCGCCCATACGGACGACAGCACCCGCCGGAAGTTCTCGCCCAGAATCAGGCGGATGTGCTCGTCGGTGTATTTCCGCCGGATGAGCGCGTCCGTGAGGGTGTAGAACCGCTTCTCGCCGGCCAGGTCGGCGACCGCCTCGCGGTGGTGAACGCGGTAGCGCTTGTCGGCGGTGGTCAGCATCTTCGCGAGCTGGTCGGGAGGGCCGAAATCGTTGCTCTCCAGGCCAAAATCACTGCCCACGCCAACGTGTTCGACGCCCACCAGGCGCGAGACGTGGTCGAAGTGGTCGATCACGTCGTCCACCGTGGCCGGCTCGTGGTCCTTGACCATGAAGCTGATGAAGTTGATGCCCATCACGCCTCCGGATTTCGCCATCGCCTGGATGGCCTCATCCGTCACGCAGCGCGGATGGCCGGGATTCAACGCGCGGCAGTTGCCGTGCGAGATGATTACGGGCCGCTTGGAAATCGCGAACGCATCCAGCATGGTGCAGTCTCCCGCGTGACCGCAATCCACCGCCATTCCCACCCGGTTCATGCGCTCGACGATGCTGGCGCCGAACTCGCTGATGCCGTCGTCGTGAGGCTCGAACGCGCCGTTCCCCACCAGGTTGCGGAAGTTGTACGTCAGTTGCGAGACGCGCTGGCCCAGCCCGTAGAACGTATCGACATCTTCGGGCCGGCGGAAGTGCGCGGCGTTTTGCAGGCCGAACAGAATTCCGTAGCGGCCCGACTGCTTGGCGCGCGCGAAATCGGGGCCGGACCCAATGCGCAGCAGCCAGTCGGGATATTCGGCGATAAAGCTGTTCCAGTCGGCAAACAACCGGATGGTGTCTTCATAGGTCTCGGCGCCGCTTCCGAAATTGATGACGTTGACGCCGGAATCCTTGAACCGCTGGAAGTCCGCGCTGGTGAACGCGCCTGGTTTGGTGAGCCAGGCGCGCAGCGTCGGCTGGAGATCGCGGCGGTAGAGGAACTGGTTCAACATGTCGATGACCAGCGATTCCCGCACCAGCCGGATGGCCCGCTCCGAGTACTCCGCGGGCGCTTGCGCAAACAGGGTGTAGCGGTTGCGATTGAAGAACGGCGCGCCCAGCAGGGCGGCGCCGCCGCCCAATACCTTCAGCGCCCGCCGCCGGGTTGTGCCTTGCTGCTTTGGGTCTTCCATACCCTCATAATATAGAGACATGACCACCCCGCGCCCGACGCTGCTTTTCCTGCTTTGTGCGTTTGCCGGACTGCCGGCGCAAGCGCAGTCTTACAACGTCCTGGTGGCGGGCCGGATTGCCGGGAAAGAGACCCACGTTGTGGAGCTGGGCGGAGCGGTCCGGGTCTCCTACAGTTACAACGATCGCGGCCGCGGTCCGGACATCACCGGCCGCTACGTGTTCGGCCGTGATGGCCTGCCTTCCGCCATCGAACTGAGCGGCCAGGACTACAACAGGGCGCCCGTCGACGAGCATTTCGCTGTTCAGAACGGAATCGCCCGCTGGAAGAGCGGCGCCGAGGCCGGAGAGTCGAAGTCGCGCGGCTGGTACGTTACCGCGCGGGGATCGCCCTCGGAAACCGCCTGGCTGGCGCGCGCGCTTTTGAAATCCGGAGGCAAGCCCCTGCCGCTTCTTCCCGCCGGGGAAGCGATTCTCGAGCGCGGCCCCACTCTGAACGTCGCCGCTCACGGGCAGAGCCTCCACGTGACGCTGTACGCCGTGACGGGGCTCGGATTCACGCCGGTTTCCACCTGGCTCGACGAACGCAACGAGTTCTTTGCCTCGCCCGGCTCGTTCTCCCTGGTTCGCGAAGGCTGGGAAGAAGTGAGAAGCCAGTTGCAGGAGGCGGAGACCGCCGCCACCGAAACCCGGTTCCATGATTTCGCCCTCCGCTTCGCGCACCGGCCCGCCCAGGGACTGGCCATCCGCCACGTGCGTCTGTTCGACTCGGAAACCGCGTCCGTCCGCGAGGACCAAACCGTGACCGTGGCCGGCAATCGGATCACGCGCGTCACCGGCGGCCGCGACGCGGCTGTGCCGGCGGGCGCCGAGGTCATCGATGGGGCAGGGAAGACCCTGCTGCCCGGCCTGTTCGACATGCACGTGCACTTCGAAGCTCACGACGGCTTGCTGGACATCGCTTGCGGCGTCACCAGCGTGCGCGACCTGGGCAACGACATGGACGCGCTGCTCCGCATGAAAGGCCGTATGGATGCGCACGACGCCATCGGACCGCGCGTCGTTCTGGCGGGCGTGATAGACGGCCGGGGCCCATTCACGGCGCCCACCAATGTCCTGGCCGACACGGAAGATGAAGCGCGGGCCGCCATCGACCGCTACGCGGCGGCCGGATACATCCAGATCAAGATCTACAGCTCGATCCACCCGGACCTGGTTCCCTACATCGTCCGCACCGCCCACGCCAAGGGGATGCGCGTCAGCGGCCATGTTCCGGCGGGCATGATCGCCGACCAGTTCGTGGATGCCGGCGTGGACGAAATCCAGCACATGAATTTCGTCTTCCTCAACTTTCTTCCCGCCGAGGCGCCGAACACGGCCAGCCGGGCGCGCCTGACGCTGATTGCCGAACACGGCGCCGCGCTCGACCAGACCTCGCCTCAGGTGGCCGCTTTCATCGCCAAACTCAAAGACCGGCGCATCGTGGTGGACCCGACGCTGGGCGTCTTCGAGGGACAGTACACGGCGCGTCCCGGCGTGGCAAGCCCCAGTTACGCGGCGATCCTTGAACGGCTCCCCGTCGAAATGCGGCGCGCGGCCTTCCAGGGCGGCCTGCCGGTCCCGGAGGGCAAGGACCGCCTCTACCGCGATTCGTTCCAGGCCATGCTGGATATGACGCTGCGCCTCGACCGCGCGGGCGTGCCGCTGGTGATCGGCACCGACGGTGTTCAAGGACTCATGCTCCACCGCGAGCTGGAGCTGTGGGTCCAGGCCGGCATTCCGGCGGCCGAAGTTCTGCGGATGGCCACGCTGGGCGCCGCGCGCGTGGCGCGCGTGGACCGGGATCTCGGCTCCATCGCGGATGGCAAACTCGCGGACATGGTTCTTGTCGATGGCGATCCAGTCCACGCGATTTCCGACATTCGGAAGACCGCGACGGTGATCCAGGATGGAATCGTCTACCGGCCGAGCGACCTGTTCCGCGCGCTGGGGATGAAGCCGGCTATTTCTTCCGCCGCGCCACCAAACGCGTCCGCTTGGTCTGCGAAGTAGCGCCGGACACAGTCCGACTAAACATGGCGTCTCTATTGTTTGCGGGGCAACCGCTCTCTAACGTTCGCGGCTCAGTACGAGGCCTCACTCCGAGCCGCGAACGTTTGAGAGCGGATGCGCAATTGATTACGACGCTCTGTTTGGCGGCTCATGCAGGCACTCATCGATCAGGAACCTCATGCACTTCTGAGCAGAGTGCTCAGCCGGAAGGATTTCCTGCCCCGCACCTTTATTCCCGGCCAGGGACGGTTTCCGGTGAGCCGGGTTGAATGCCGTTATCGGAAACTGCTCAACCCGCAGGTTCGGCCGAAGACCCCCGGCAGCGGTAATGCGATCGTCGGCGCCGAGTCACGGTATTCTCCGCTTCAACTCATCCAGGAAGTTCAGCAGCATGGTGACGTGTACCGTCCCCTTCTCGCCAGGCACCGTTTCCGGCAACGCGAGCACCACAAAGCGCTTTCCGTCGGGCGCCAGATCGAGATTGCTGGTCCCGGCGTAAAACAACGGCTGATCGTACCAGACGTGCGGCTTGCCGGGTAGGAAGGAGTCGCCTTCCACCTTGTAATCCAAGGCCATGATGCGGTTATCCCCCGTTTGGTAGAACAACTCGCGTCGGTTGCCCGCCCACAAGGCATACATTCCGCCGCCGCTCGATATCTGCAATTTGCCGCCACGGGATGCCGGAAACGGGCGAACATAGATTTCGTTAATGCCCGATTCATTCGAGCGGTAGGCAATCCAGCGGCCGTCGGGGGAGAACCGAGGCAAGTAATCGTCCCCCTTCGCATGCCATGCACTCTCGGGCTTGCCGAGTTGGGGGCGATCGGGATCGCTTAGATCCAGAGGCGCAGTCCACACCGTGAGTCCCGGCCCCGGATTCCTTTGGAAGAAGGCCAGCCGCCCGTCGGGAGCAAAGGACCAGGGAGTCGCGGTGCCGGCACTTTCCAGCAGCGTCCGGGCGTCTCCCGCTCCATCGCTACGGATCCAGCCAATCCCGCCGGCATTCCCTCCGAGACTGAAAGCGATATGCTTGCCGTCCGTCGCCCAAACAGGAATGGCCGCCCGGCCCGTGAATGTAACCTGCGTGAGTGTGTTGCGTTCCGAATCGGCGACGAAGACATCTCCGCCTTTGACGAATGCCAGCCTGCGCCCGTCAGGCGAGAGCCGCGGGGTGGCATATTGACCTGGCGCGGTGATCAACGGTTGCATCCCACCGGTGCTGTCCAGCCAGTTGATCTTGGACGCGTGTGCCGCGCTGTTACCTGACATGTATACGAAGATTCCGTGGCCGGATGGTCCAGGCGAAAAACCGAACTGTCCTCCGCCGGCTCCCGGGTTAGCCGCTACGTCTTGCAGCATGGGCACCGGCGCACCAGTCACTCGTAGCCCCCCTGAATCGAACTTGCTCGCAAAGATCGTTCCCTGGCGAACATATGCCAGATAGCCGCCGGGCAAATAGCGCCCGTAGTATGCACCGCGTTGAACAATCTTCGATGTGCCGTCTTTGAGAGAGGCCACTTCGAGGTAGCCATTGTCCCAGGAATCCGGACTCGGCGAGGCCGAGAAGAGAACCGCGCGACCACCGGGCAAGACCTGCGGCCAACGATGCGAGAAGTCTCCCGCATCAAGTTTGGTAAACCGTTGCGGCGCACCCCCATCGGGTGGAATCCGGTATAGCGGGAAAGCGGCGCCCATGGCCACGATGAGATCATCCCCGGCCCCCCAACTCGCCCCTAACACCGGAGCGGTCACCGAGCCCGACAAAACGGGCGCTCCTCCCTGCACGGCGATCTTTTTGAATTGGCTCCCCGAAAAGAAGCAGATCCATTGGCCATCGGGTGAAAAGAACGCGTCAGCACCGTCTTGCGTGCCCGGCAGAAAGGCAGGCTGCGCCTCATCGAGCAACCGCGTAGCAAGCTGCTGTTTGCCATCCGGCCCGCGCGCGGGATACACGATGCGCCGGCCATCGGGAGAAATCGCCACCGTGGTGTTCAGTCCCATGACCGCATCCGGCCCCAGGTTGACGCTTAGGCGAATCAGTGGATACTCCGCGGGCCGCGTGGCGCGCCATGCAACGAACCATCCGGCAACCGCCAAGAGCGTCGCGGCAGCGGCCGCCATCCAAGGCCGCTTGCTCTTGGCCGCGGCCGACGCTTCGGCCGTATCCAGCAACTCCCAAACATCTCCGATATCTCGCAGCCGCTTTCTTGGATCTTTCTCCAGGCACCGGCGCAGCATCCGCCGCAGCTTCGCCGGCACGCGCGTCAGATCGGGCTCCGCGCCGATCACACTCGCCAGAATGTCGGTGGTAGTCTCGCCCGGAAACGCCGGCTTGCCTGTGAGCATTTCATACAGCACGCACCCGAATGCCCAGATATCGGCGCGGTTACCCACCGGCATGCCGCGCGCCTGTTCCGGACTCATATAACCCGCCGTGCCCAGAATCACTCCCGCACGCGTCGGCGAAATGGTGATGGTCGGTGAGTCTTCCTTATCGCTAGCCGTTTCTTCCGCCACCCGTGCCAGTCCGAAATCGAGCACTTTCACCACGCCCGCCGGGGTGACCATGATGTTTCGCGGCTTCAGGTCGCGATGCACGATTCCTTTCTCGTGCGCCGCTTCCAGCGCATCCGCGATCTGCCGCGCGTAATCGATCGCCGTCTCCAACGGCAGCGGGCCGCGCAGCGTCTCGCCCTCGACCAGTTCCATCACCATCGCGCGATCTTCCACTCCGTAAATCTGCGCGATATTGGGATGGTTCAACGAAGCCAGCACCTTGGCCTCGCGGTCGAACCGTGCCATCCGCTCCGCATCTTGCGCAAAGGAGTCTGGCAGCACCTTCACCGCGACGTCGCGCCCAAGCTTAGTATCCACCGCGCGCCACACCTCGCCCATCCCGCCCTTCCCCAACTTTGTAGTGATGCGATAATGCCCGATCGACTGTTGCGGACCCATGCTATGTGATTTGGCATCGTACCACTTTCAGCCTGGCCAGCGCATTGCGGGCGATTTACGCCCGAGGCGTTATTGGAGAGCGAGTTATGCGCCACCGCCGCCCGGCGCCGTAGCGCCGCACAGGGGTCCTCCGGAATATCGATCCTGATGCGCACGCCTACTTCTTCCGCCGCGCCACTACGCGCACGCGTTTGGTTTGCGAAATAGCGCCGGGCGTGAGCGCGTCGTTGACAATCTCGGCCTGCTCCTGCTGGTGGCGCTTGCCGGAACCGGTGGCGGGGCTGGCGCTCTCGGGCCGGCCGACGTAGCGCAGCTCGCGCCGCGTGTCTTCCAGCAGCGGCCACATCCACTCGCGCATGAAGCGCCAGGCGCCCATGTTGCGCGGCTCCTCCTGCGCCCACACCACCTCGGCGGTGGCCGGATAGCGCGCCAGAATGTCGCGCGCCTGGTCCGCCGCAAAGGGGTAAAGCTGCTCTACACGCACCAGCGCCACGTGGTCGGCCTGGCGCTCTTCGCGCGCCGCCAGCAGGTCGTAGTAGATCTTTCCGGAGCAGAAAACCACGCGGCTGACGCGGCTGGTTTCGGGGTCCCCCAGCATTTCCATGAACCCGCCGGTGGTGAAATCGTGCGGCGTGGAAACCACGCGCGGATGGCGCAACAGGCTCTTGGGAGTGAAGATGACCAGCGGCTTGCGCGTGCCGCGGCGGTCGTGGCCGCCGTACATCTGGCGGCGCAGCAGGTGGAAGTATTGCGCCGGGGTGGTGCAGTTGCATACCTGCATATTGTTCTCGGCGCACAGCGTCAGGTAGCGCTCGATGCGCGCGCTGGAGTGCTCCGGCCCCTGCCCTTCATAGCCGTGCGGCAGCAGCATCACCAGGCCGCTGGGCTGTCCCCACTTCTGTTCGCAGCACGAAATGAACTGGTCGATCATGATCTGCGCGCCGTTGGCGAAGTCGCCGAACTGCGCTTCCCAGACGGTCAGCGTCAGCGGGTCCGCCACGCTGTAGCCGAACTCGAAGCCCAGCACGGCGTACTCGCTGAGCGAGCTGTCGTAGACATCGAACCGCGCCTGGTCCGGCGAGATGTGCTGCAACGGAATGTAGCGCTGGCCGGTCTCGGAGTCGTAGAACGCCAGGTGGCGCTGGCTGAACGTGCCGCGCCCGGAATCCTGGCCGCTGAGGCGCACCGCCGTCCCTTCCAGCGCCAGCGTGCCGAAGGCCAGCGCTTCGGCGAAGGCCCAATCGATGTGTGCGCCCTTTTCGATCGCATCGCGGCGGCGCTCGACGAACCCGCGCAGCTTGGGGTGCAAGTGGAAGTTCTCGGGGAAATTCGTCATCCCGCGGATGACCCGTTCCAGCACTTGCTGATTCACCGCCGTCCGCGGGCAGAAGGCGCCGATTTCCTCGCTCGGCACCGCGCTCAGCTCCTGCAATTCGTAGTGCTCGGCGCGCTCCTGCGCGGCGTCGTAGGCTTGGGAGAGCTTTTGGGCCGCGGCCCGGCGCATGGCCCGGCTCTCTTCGGCGGTGACAACGCCTTCGCGCACCAGGCGCTCGGTGTAGAGCGTGGCCACCGAGGGGTGCTCTTTGATCTTGCGGTAGAGTATGGGCTGCGTGTAACTCGGGTCGTCGGCTTCGTTGTGCCCGTGCCGCCGGTAGCAGATCATGTCGATGACCACGTCCTTCTTGAACTGCTGGCGGTAATCGAAGGCGATCTCGACCACTCGAATGGCGGCTTCCGGATCGTCCCCGTTCAAGTGGAAGATGGGCGCCTGCACGCCGCGCGCCACGTCGGTCGAGTAGGGCGTGGAGCGCGATTCGTCGGGCAGCGTGGTAAAGCCGATCTGGTTATTGATGATGAGATGAATGGTGCCGCCGGTGGAGTAGCCGTCGAGCTGCGAGAGGTTGAGCGTCTCGGCCACCACGCCCTGGCCGGCGAACGCCGCGTCGCCATGCACCAGCACCGGAATCACACGCTCGCGGCGGGTGTCGCCGAGCCGGTCCTGCTTGGGCCGCACGATGCCTTCCACCACCGGGTCCACGGCTTCCAGGTGGCTGGGGTTGGGAGAAACCGAGACCACGATTTCGCGGCCGCTTTCCGTCTGGCGCACGCTGGTGGCGCCCAGGTGGTACTTCACGTCGCCGGAGCCTTGCGTGCTGGCGGGATCGATCTCGCCTTCGAACTCCGAGAAGATCTGCCGGACATCCTTGCCCACCACGTTGGCCAGAATGTTCAACCGGCCGCGGTGCGCCATCCCCACCACGATTTCGTGCACGCTGTTGGCCGCCGCCCGCTCGAGGATCTCTTCCAGGATGGCCAGCGCCGTCTCGCCGCCCTCCAGCGCGAAGCGCTTCTGGCCCACGAAGCGGGAATGCAGGAAGTGCTCGAACTCTTCGGCCGCAATGAGGTTGCGCAGAATGCGCAGGCGGGTTTCGCGCCTCAGCGGCCAGTTATTGGCCGACGGCTCCATGCGCCCTTGCAGCCAGCGTTTCTGCTCCGGCACCTGGATATTCATGTACTCGCAGCCGATCTTGCCGCAGTAGGTCTGGCGCAGCGTCTCCAGGATTTCGCGCAGCGTGGCCACCGGCTTGGGGCCGCCTTCGCCGATGGCCTCGCCCAGCGAGCCGGTGAGGAACTCGCGGTCCAGGTCCCAGATGGTGAGCCCGTAGGTTTCCGGGTCGAGCTCGGGATGGTAGCTGGGCTCCGCGCCCAGCGGGTCCAGGTCGGCGATCAAATGCCCGCGCACGCGGTAGGCATTGATCATTTGCATGATGCCGGCTTCCTTGGCGATCTCCGCGGTGCGCGCGGAGGTCGAGAGGGCACCTCGGTCTTTTTCCCAGCGCACCGGCTGGTGCGGCATGTGCAGGTGGGCGAAAACCTCTTCGTAAAAGCCGTCCGCGCCGTCGAGCAGCGCCTGCACTTTGGCCAGGAACAGGCCCGATTCCGCGCCCTGGATGATGCGGTGATCGTAAGTGCAACTGAGGGTCATCACTTTACTGATGCCCAGCACAGCCCGCGTCTCCTCGGCCGCGCCGTGGTACTCGGCCGGATAGTCGATGGCTCCGGCGGCGATGATGGCGCCTTGCCCGGGCATCAGGCGCGGATTCGAGGCCACGGTCCCGACGGTGCCCGGATTGGTCAGCGAAATGGTGGTCCCCTGGAAATCGGCGGGCGTCAGTTTGCCCCCGCGCGCGCGGCTGACGAGATCGTCGTAAGCCGTGACGTATTCCTGGAAGTTCAGCGCGCCGGCGTTGCGGATATTGGGCACCATGAGGTTGCGGCTGCCGTCCTTGCCGGCGATGTCCACGGCAATTCCCAGGTTGACGCGCGGCCGCACCACGCGGAACGCCTGCCCGTCTCTTTCCGTGTAAGCGCAATTCAGCCCCGGCAATTCTCCCAGCGCTTTGACGATGGCCCACCCGATCAGGTGCGTGTAGGAGACTTTCCCGCGGCCGAGCAGCGTGCGGTGCTGGTTGATGATGCGGCGGTTTTCGTCCATGACCTTGACCGCGATGGTGCGCTGCGAAGTAGCCAGCGGGATAGCCAGGCTGGCGGCCATATTCTCGGCGATCCGCCCGGCCGCGCCGCGCAGCGGCTCGAGTTGCTCGTCGTTCTTTTCTGCGAACAGGTCTCTCCAGCTCTCATCCACCGCCGCGTGGTCGCGCAGATACTGTTGATACAGCTCGTCTTCGAGCCAGCTATTGACGCCCATGGGGGGACTTTCTTATCTCATGATACCGGCCTTGTGCCCGGCCCGCATCTTGGGTTATAGTGATTCTGAACCGGGACTCTGATTCCGAGGAGGAATTCCATGAAGAAGCTGCTGGCTGTGTTTGCCCTGGCCACCGTGTCGGGGATGGCCGCGGATTGGACTGGCTACATCATCGACCAGGCCTGCGCGGGCAAAAAAGAGATGCGGGGCAACGTTGCTTGCGCCCAAAGTTGCATCAAGCGCGGATCACCCGCCGTGCTGGTCACCGATGAAGGCCAGATCTACAAAATCGCCGACCAGGCCAAGGTGACGGAATACGCCGGCTACAAGGTCACCATCACCGGCAAGATGGAGGGCGACAGCATCAAAGTAGACAGCGTCAAGAAGTAACCCCGCTGCAAGGCGCTATATCCAGGCGCGTCGCCGCCCCAGTTGATGCCAGTCCGTTACTTTCATGTCAATACC
Organism: Bryobacterales bacterium; assembly: GCA_963768385.1. Lineage (GTDB taxonomy): Bacteria > Acidobacteriota > Terriglobia > Bryobacterales > Bryobacteraceae > Fen-178. The sequence goes on along the minus strand of CAVYHQ010000003.1, from coordinate 20,615 downwards.
ATAGTAGTCGGCAGCTTTTTGAATGTTGGCAAATGCGAGATCCCGTTCGATGTCAGTGACGTCCTGGACCTGATCGAACCTCGCGATCGCATTGCGAACATGCCTTGCATCTGTCATCGGCTCTTTGCGGGCACGAGGAAATGCAAAACAGCTATCCGGCAGCGAATTTGTGTCAGCAGCGAAAAGCCGGCCGTGCATTTCAGCGTCATAAGGTTCCCACGTCGCTTCCGGCATATCTTGACCATCCATTCCGCAGGCTTTCAAAAAGCCTCGGATACGGAACGGCATCCGTCGGCTTACTGTTCCGTGGGTCCGAGGAATTCCGATTGGTAGTCGCCTCAGTAGCTGATCTCGATGAAGTTGTTGACCTTGGCGACGCCGGGAGCGCTATAAGCAGTGTCTTCCGCTTCTTCGCGCTCGGCCCAGGATTCGACGGTGCCGCGCAGCGTCACCGTGTTGCCGGAAGCCTCGACCGTGATTGAGTCGGCGTCGATTTGCGCATCGCGCTTCAGAGCTTCCTCGATTTTGGCCTTCACTCCCGTGGCACTGACTTTCGGCTTGAGCTCAATGTCGTTGGTCACGCCTATCACTCCCGACAGTGGCGTCACCACGCGCTCGGCTTCATCTCGCTGGAATTGCCAATCGACCGTGCCCTGCAAGGTGACCCAGCCGCCGGCCACTTTCAGCTTGACCGTTTTGGGCACGAGAAGATCCCATGCGAGATGATTGGTCGCCGCTCGCGCGATGTCCTCATCCGTCCGCAGCGGCGTGGAGCCAAGATCGACCTTGATCTCGCTCGCAATTGACTTGACATTGGCGACACGGAACGCCGCTTGTTCGGCAGCCCATTTTTCATAGTAGCTGCCGACAGTCCCATTGAGCTGTACAACACCGTCTCTTACTGATACACCGACCTGCTCAGCATGAACGCTAGGATCCCAAGCTAGCTCATCCTCCACGTCATTCTTGATTTGTTCGTCCGTTTTCATGTTCTTGACTCCTTGTGTAACTGAATTTTCATGACTCGATCCCGGTCACATCCACGAGGAGGTGCATTTTATCTTCCAAATGACGTTCAACCAAGAACTTCCACTTTGGCTTTCTCGATGATACACATCTGAATCAACAGCTCCGATGGTGCATTAAAGTTTGTTAATCATGCTCGGCCCACTGTTCATGAAATGCATCCCTGCCTGCCAAGACCGGGGAGACTGTCCATTATTCAGGCAGATCTTTCGCGCAGCGCGTTCTTCCGTGTCACCACGTATAATCGAAAATGGAGTCCGATGAGAAAGCCCCTGCTCTACGGGTTCGCCATCGTGGCGCTGGTATTGTCCGTAGCGCTGGTGGTGTGGCAGGGCTCTTTCAATCCGTGGCAGTTCGGCCCGTCGGATCCCTACCAGACATTCATTTTCTGGGCCACATCGAGCCTCATCTTCGTTCTCATGGTGACCCTCGGGTTTATTCTGTTCCGCGAAAGCGTCAAGCTCTACGTCGAGCGGCAGAGCAACCGCGAAGGCTCGCGCATCAAGACCAAGCTGGTGGTGGGCGCCCTCACCCTGAGTTTTCTTCCGGTCTTCTTCCTGGTGCTGTTCAGCTACGAGGTGCTCAATCACAGCCTGGAAGCGTGGTTCCGAAAACCCGCCGACAACGAGGTGCAGCTCTTCGTCGAGGCCTCGGTCCTGCTCCAGCGCGACGTTCAGGACAAGGTCAACACGCAGGCCGCTCTGCTGGCCGCGCAGCCGGAGACGCGCCAGCTCCTGGCGGATGGCGTGCGCACGCCGGGGTTTCTCGAGCGCTTCTCCAAGGCCCAGGGGTTGGTGTCGGCGGCCATCCTTCCCGCTTCCGGCGACGCGCCGCTGGACTCCTCCGGGCCGTACACCGCCCGGCCTGGCGGCCTCACCGTCATGGCCCGCTCGCCGGTCGCCGCCGGCGGCAAGACCATCGGCTACGTGGCGCTGGCTTCCCGGCTCCCGCTGGACGTGGCGCGGCAAACCGCGGCCATCGAAAAATACAACCAACAATGGAGTGAGATCCGCAAGGGCAGCAAGAATTTCAAGCTGTTTTACGTGATGCTCATGGCCGTGATCACGCTCTTCGTGCTGTTCATGGCAACCTGGATCGCGCTGTTCCTGTCCAAGCAGATCAGCATTCCCATCAGCGCGCTGCTGGACGCCGCCCGCGAAGTGCGCCGCGGCAACCTCAAACACCGCGTCCAGGTGCGCGCCACCGACGAGCTGGCTTCGCTGGTGCGCGGCTTCAACCAGATGACCCAGGAACTCGAAACCAGCAACCTGGAGCTCGACCGCCGCCGCCGCTTCACCGAGGCCATCCTCGAAAGCATCCCCACGGGCGTCATCTCGATTGGCGCCGACGGCTCCATCCAGCGCGTGAACCAGGCGCTTTCCAGAATCTTCCCGGCCCAACAGGCGGCCCGCGCCACGCGCCTCGAGGATCTTTTCTCGCGCGAGGACACGGCCGAAATCAAGTACCTCATGAAGCGCGCGCGCCGCACCGGCGTGGCTTCGCGGCAGCTCGAGTTGCGCACCGAGAACCGCACGCTGCATCTCGCCATCACGGTTTCGGCGCTCGAAGAGAAGCTTACCTCGGGTTTCGTGGTGGTGCTGGAAGACACCAGTGAGCTGCTGCGCGCGCAGAAGGCCGACGCCTGGCACGAGGTGGCCCGCCGCGTGGCCCACGAAATCAAGAACCCGCTGACCCCAATCGCGCTTTCCGCGGAGCGCATCGGCCGCCAGCTCGACCGCCTCGATCTCCCGCCCGGCGCCGCCCGCATCGTGCACGAGTGCGCCGCCACCATCTCCAAATCCGTGGAATCGGTGAAAACGTTGGTGGACGAGTTCTCCCAATTCGCGCGCTTCCCCTCGGCGCAGCCCGTGCGTTCCGATCTGAACCAGGTGGTGGCGGGCGCGCTGGCCGTTTTCCACGGGCGCCTGGACGGCATTTCCATCGAAACCAGCTTCGGCGCGGGGTTGCCGCCCGTGAACCTGGACCGAGAGCAGTTCGAGCGCGCCGTGGTCAACCTGGTGGACAACGCCGCCGAAGCCATGCAGGATTCGCTCGTGAAAAAGCTTTATATCGCCACTCAGCCCGGCGCCGCCGAGACCGTCGAGCTGGTGGTCGCCGATTCGGGCTGCGGCGTCAGCCCCGATGAAAAGGAAAGACTCTTCCTGCCCTATTTTTCGACCAAGAATCGCGGCACCGGCCTGGGTCTCGCCATCGTGAGCCATATTGTGGCCGAGCACAACGGCACCATCCGGGTGGAGGACAATCAGCCTGCTGGCGCGCGCTTTACGGTCGAGATCCCAGCGCTTCTCGAGCCCGAGGCGGTCGAGACAGGGGCCCAGGCACCGCACCCAGACGCGGCCAAGGTATGAAGCAGCGGCGCATCCTGGTGGTCGACGACGAGCCGGGCATCCGCCAGTCCTTGAGCGGCGTTCTGGAGGATGAAGGCTACCACGTCGAGGCCGTCGAGAGCGGCGAGGCGTGCCTGTCGGCGCTCCCTGGCGCGGATTTCGAGCTGGTGCTGCTGGATATCTGGCTGCCGGGCGTGGACGGCATGGAGGTGCTGGCGCGTATCCAGGAGATTCCCTTCTCCGAGCGCCCCGTGGTGGTCGTGATTTCCGGCCACGGCAGCATTGAAGCCGCCGTTAGAGCCACCAAGCTGGGCGCGTTCGATTTTCTGGAAAAGCCGCTCTCCATCGGCAAGGTTTCCGTGGTGGCGAAGAACGCGCTGGCGCACCGCGCACTGGCGATTGAGAACCGGCAGCTCAAAGCGGACAGCGGTTCGCGCTACCGCATCATCGGGGATAGCGTCCCCATGAAGGCGCTGCGGCAGCAGCTCGCCCTGATGGCCGGCACCAACGGCCGCGTGCTCATCTACGGCGAAAGCGGCACCGGCAAGGAGCTGGTGGCCCACGCCATCCACGCGCTCAGCCCGCGCGCCGCCCAGCCCTTCGTGGAGGTGAACTGCGCCGCCATCCCCGAAGAGCTGATCGAGAGCGAGCTGTTCGGCCACATCAAGGGCAGCTTCACCAGCGCCCACGAAAACAAGATCGGAAAGTTTCAGAAAGCCGACGGCGGCACCCTGTTCCTGGACGAAGTGGGCGATATGAGCCTGCGCACCCAGTCCAAGGTGCTGCGCGTGCTGGAAGAGCAGCGCTTCGAGCCGGTGGGCGCCGCTGAATCCGCGCAGGTAGACGTGCGCGTGGTGGCGGCCACCAACAAGCACCTGGAGGAGGAGATCGACCGCGGCAATTTCCGCGAGGACCTGTTTTACCGGCTGAACGTCATCCCCTTCTTCGTGCCGCCGCTGCGCGACCGGCGCGAAGACATCCCGCTCCTAGCCGATCATTTCCTGCGCGAATTCACCACCGCCTACGGCCGCAAGCCCAAAGAGCTCACCGTGGAAGCCTACCGCGTGCTCACCGAGCATCACTGGCCGGGCAACGTGCGCGAGCTGAAGAACCTGATCGAGCGTATCGTGATTCTCAACCCTCAGGTGCGGGTGGACGCCCGCCACATTCCCCTGGCCGCCGTGCGCCGGCAGGCGGACCGCGCCACCGGCCGCTTCGGAAGCCTGCAGGAAGTGCGCGAAGCCGCCGAGCGCGAGTACATCCTCAAGAAGCTGGAAGAGACCAGCGGCAACGTCACCCGCACGGCGGAGCTGCTCGGCCTGGAGCGCAGCAACCTGTACCGCAAGATGAAGGCCCTGGGCGTCGGGCCGAAGGAATAGGGGCAGGGGCCGGGGGCCGAAAACCCTGAATCCCGCGGGCCGAGTTCCGCATCACCACTCTGTATGAACAAACTCCTGCTCACGAGTATGGTTATGACGGCATCCCTTTTCGGAGCATCCAGCGTGCACGAGTTCACTCTGAACTCGATTGATGGCAGACCCGCCCCTCTTGCGGCTTACCAGGGCAAGGTCATCCTGATTGTCAATGTGGCCAGCAGGTGCGGATTCACGCCGCAGTACGCCGGTCTCGAGGCGCTCTACGAGAAGTACAAGGACCGGGGATTCGCGATCCTCGGGTTCCCGGCCAACAATTTCGGCGGCCAGGAGCCGGGAACCAACGAAGAGATCAAGACCTTCTGCAGCACCAAGTACAACGTGACGTTCCCCATGTACTCGAAGATCTCGGTGAAGGGCGACGACCAGGCGCCGCTTTACCGGTTCCTCACCGACAAGGAGGCGAATCCCGCCACCGGCGGCGAGATCCAGTGGAATTTCACCAAGTTCCTGGTGGACAAGAGCGGCGAGGTGGTGGCCCGCTTCGAGCCCAAGGTGACCCCGGAATTGGCGGATGTGGCCGGGGCGATTGAGAAGGCGTTGCGGTAAGGGCCGGGTTGACAGACGGAAGCGTCTGTCCCACATTCACAATTTCGCGCCGCACCAGGCGCAGTGAGACCAGCCCGGTTGGCCGGCATGGTGGCATTGCGAACACGCCGGCAGTATGCTGGCGCCGCAAACAGGACAGAATGCGTAGCCCTGTTTTGCCAGTGAACCGCACTTCGAGCAGTAGCTCGGCATTGGGTCGCGGAGGATGAAATAGAGGATGACGCCGATGCCGTCGGGGATGAAAATCGCCAGCAGCGTCCACATCACGTAACGCATGCCGCGGCGGCGGGCATCGCCGTAGACGTAGCCGATCAACAACGTCCAGGCCGCCAGGAAGAGTGGCGGAAGGACGGGCAGCAAGATCCGAATCGCCAGGGGTATGCTGCTATCCTGGGAAACTATCCAGACCATCAGCAGGGCCATCACCAGAAAAAGGATGAAAGCAATCACCCAGGCCGTGATCGGAATCACGCGGGTGGGTTGAGAAACCGGTGTCATAATACGCTCCTTTCAAGACGGCGGCGGGAAGCGAACATAACCGCCACCGCGCCGGCCGCCATGTACGCGGGGACGGTGGTCAACAACAGCCACGCCAGCCAGCCGGCGCTGCCGGCGAGCAACCGGTAGAGGCCCCAGGTGGCCAGGGCCGCCATCCAGGCGAACAGGCCCGCGCCCACCGCCAGGATTGCGCCGTGGCGAGGGCCGGCTTGAGCCGCCAGTTCCGCGGCCAAGCGCGCTTCGGTGCGGGCCAGCAGATCCGGCGGCGCCATGGGCGCAGGCAAGCGGCCCAAATCGGCGGAGATGGCGGCCAGATCGTCCAGCGCCGTCGAGCACGCGGCGCACTCGTGGACGTGCTCGCGCACGCGGCGCTCGCCGGCGGCATCCAGAAGGCCGGCGGCGCTCAGCGCCAGCAGTCGGCGGATGGTCTCATGCGTGGTCATATCAGGTCCTCCTTGCGATAACGCGCGGTCATTTTCTCCCTCAGGGTTTCGAGCGCGCGCTGCATGCGGCTTTTCACGGTGGAGAGCGGCGCGCGGGTCACCTCCGCGATTTCCTCCAGCTTCATGCCTTCTTCAAACCGCAGGGTGAGGACTTCCCGGTATGGCGCGGAAAGCCCCGCCATTTCCGAGGCCAGGATGGCCGTGCGCTCGGAGGACATGGCGGCCGAGAGAGCGTCCGGCTCCGCGACGGTGAGTTCGTGCCCGGATTCTTCGAGGCTTTCGCCGGTCTTGCGCCGCAGCAGATCCATGGCGGCGTTGTGGGCGATGGCGAACAGCCAGGTATCGAAGCTGCGGCGCGAATCGTAGCGGCCGATCTGGCGCACTACGTGGAGCCAGGTCTGCTGGAACAGGTCGTCGGCCGCGGCCGGCTCCCTCACCAGCCGCCGCAAGTAACGGTAGAGACGATGCTGATACCGGCCCACGACACACGCCAGAGCGGCGGAGTCGCGCCGCCGCAGCCGAGCGATCTCGCCAGGTTCCGCCACGGGCACGTCCTCGAAGATGGCAGCTTGGTAAATCATAACCGCACTCGGGTATACGTGTCAGGCGGCAAAAAAGACGCACGTGGTGTTAACATGAGGAACTATTCTGTAGCCGCTTATGGACCACATCCTCTCGATTGTCCTGTTCACGCCTCTAGCCGGCCTCTTGCTGCTGCTGTTCATTCCCTCGTCGAATGCGCGCGCCATCAAGCTGTGGGCCAACGCGGCCTCTTTCGCGGGCTTCCTGGTTTCCCTCCCGCTGGTCTTCCAGTTCGACCGCACCAAGGACTTTCAGTTCGTCGAGAAGGCCCCCTGGATTCCCAGCCTGGGCGCTACCTATCACATCGGCATCGACGGGCTCGGTTTGCTGCTGGTGATGCTCACCACCCTGCTTGGCTTCATCTCCATCCTCGCGAGCTGGAACGCCATCACCGAACGGCTTAAAGAATACTACTGCTGCTTCCTGCTGCTGCAAACCGCCATGCTGGGCGTTTTCATGGCGCTCGATTTCCTGCTGTTCTTCGTCTTCTGGGAACTGGTGCTGGTGCCCATGTACTTCATCATCGCCATCTGGGGCGGCCCGCGGAAGGTGTATGCGGCCATCAAGTTCATCATTTACACCCTCATCGGCTCGGTCCTGATGTTTCTGGGCATCCTCACGCTGTACTTCCAGCACTACATGCAGTTCCAGGTGTACAGCTTCGATATCGCCGACCTGATGCGCACCCAGGTCTCCGCCGGCGTCCAATGGTGGGTCTTCTGGGCCTTCTTCGCGGGCTTCGCCGTGAAGGTGCCCATGTTCCCGTTCCACACCTGGCTGCCGGATGCGCACGTTGAGGCGCCCACCGCCGGGTCGGTGATTCTGGCCAGCGTCCTGCTGAAAATGGGGACGTACGGTTTCCTGCGCTTCTCGGTGCCGCTGCTGCCCGATGCCGCCAAGGATCCCACCATCGTCACCGTGATGGCGGTTCTTTCCATCATCGCCATTGTCTATGGCGCGCTGACCTGTCTCATGCAGAAGGACTGGAAAAAGCTGGTGGCCTACTCTTCGGTAAGCCACCTGGGCTTCTGCACGCTGGGGATCTTCGCCCTTAACCCCGCCGGAATCTCGGGCTCCATCATTCAGCAGATCAACCACGGCATCTCCACCGGCATGCTCTTCTTGATCGTGGGCATTGTCTACGAGCGCCGCCACACGCGCGAGATCTCCGAGTACGGCGGGCTGCTGAAGGTGATGCCGGTGTACACCGTGGTGTTCGGCCTGGCGGCGCTCAGTTCCATGGGGATGCCGCCGTTGAACGGGTTCATCGGCGAAATCACCATCCTGGGCGGCGCCTACCAGGTTTCCCTCAACTGGGCGTTTTGGACGGTAGTAGGCATCGCCCTGGGCGCGGCCTACCTTCTGTGGCTGTTCCAGCGCACCATGCTCGGTGAGGTAAAGGAGAAGAACCAGGGGCTGAAAGACCTGAGCTGGCGCGAAATCGCGGTCTTCGCGCCGCTATTGGTGTGGGCCTTCTGGATCGGTCTGAATCCCCAACCTTACTTCCGCGTGCTGGACCGCTCCGTAGCGCAGATCGTGGAGCGCGTGCATCCCGGCTACTACACCGAGCGCCATCTGCCCGACCCGCTCGCGCCGCAAGGACCCCCCGCCGCCGCAGCCATTCGGTCCCCCCTCTCGCCAGTCGCGGCAACCGAATAGTTCCCATGACCCGCGTCCTGCGATCCGCTTGGATTTGGGCTGCGAATGCCACTCTCATTGTGCTTTGGTTCCCGCTGTTGGGCGCCATCAGGCTGTTTGACCGTGACCCGCGCCGGCTGCGAACGGGCCGCTGGTTCCGTAACCTGGGGCCCGTCCTGGCAAAAGTCAACCCCTGGCGAATCCGCGTTTCCGGCCGTGAACACGTCACCGCGAACCAGGTGTATGTGATCGTCAGCAATCATCAGTCCCTGGCCGATATCCCCGTGATTTCGTTCCTCAGGCTGGATACCAAGTGGCTCGGCAAGGCGGAGTTGTTCCGCTTTCCTTTTTTGGGCTGGATGCTCCGCTGGGCAGGGGACGTGCCCATCGACCGGGACTCCCGGCGCGAAGGCGCGAAAGCCATGTTGCAGTGTGCGCGCTACCTGCGCCAGCGATGTTCGGTGGTTTTCTTCCCCGAAGGGACCCGGTCGCGCGACGGGCAGGTCCTGCCGTTCAACGAGGGTCCATTCCACCTGGCCATTCGCGAGCAAGTCCCCATCTTGCCGCTGGTGGTGGAAGGCTCCGGAGCGGCCCTGCCGCGAAACTCCTGGATTTTTGGAAAGGCCCAGGATATCCATCTTCGAATACTGGAGCCGGTTCCCGTTGACGGCTGGAACCTCAAACAAGTTCCGGCGCTGCGAGATGCGGTCCGGCAGAGAATCGTGGACGAGTTGGATCGGCTGCGCGGAACAGATTACGGGGCTTCCCTGTTATAATCGTTTCCAATCGGCTGTATGCCTCTTACGCATTTCGCACCCAATTACGGCGCGGACAAGAAGATCTTTTTGCTCAAGCCGCGGGGCTTCTGTGCCGGCGTCGTCAGGGCCATCGACGTGGTGAAGATCGCTTTGGATCTGTACGGGCCTCCGGTTTATGTGCGCAAAGAGATCGTGCACAACAAGCACGTTGTGGATGAATTGCGGGAGGCCGGCGCCATCTTCGTCGAGGAATTGGACGAAGTGCCTGCGGGGGCGAGGGCGATCTTCAGCGCGCACGGCGTGGCGCCGGCGGTGCGAAGACAGGCCAAGGAGCGGAGGCTGGATGTGATCGACGCCACCTGCCCGCTGGTCACGAAGGTGCATCTGGAGGCGGTGCGGTTCGCGCGCGACGGCTACAGCATTGTGCTCATCGGGCACAAGGACCACGATGAGGTGATCGGCACGCTGGGCGAAGTGCCGGACCGCAGCTACCTGGTGGAAACCCTGGAGGATGTCGACCGGTTGGAGGTTCCGGACCCCACGCGCGTGCGATACCTTACCCAGACCACTCTCAGTCTGGACGAAACGCGCGACCTGATCAACCGGCTGAAGGAGCGGTTCCCGCACCTGCAAGGACCGCCCGCGCAGGACATCTGCTACGCCACCGAGAACCGCCAGATGGCGGTCAAGGCGATTTCCGGGGCCATCGATCTGCTGCTGGTGGTGGGTTCGGAAAACAGCTCGAACTCGAAGCGGCTGGTGGAGGTGGGAGACAATTTCGGAGTGCGCTCGCACCTGGTGAACGATTGCTCCGACGTGGACACGGCTTGGCTCGAGGGCGTGAAGAACGTGGGGGTGACGGCGGGAGCTTCGGCGCCCGAGCACCTGGTCCGGGAGCTGATCGAGTTTCTGCGCCAGCATGGCTTCCACCAACTGGAGGAGATCGAGCTGGTGGATGAAGATGTGCGCTTCTCGCTGCCCTCCGAACTGACTGTGTCCATCCGATGAGCGCTCCGGTACAAGTCGAGAACACGCTGGGGTGCCCTCTGGGCCCGGCCTCCGCACAGGCCATGCGCCGCGCCGCGGCGCGCCTGGCGGGCCTGCAGGCGCGCGACGGGCATTGGTGCGCCGAGCTGACCGCCGACACCACCCTGGAATCCGATTACATCCTCTTCCAGTTGTGGCTCCATCCGCCCACAGACGGGAAGTGGGAGCCGGAGACCCGGACGGTGATCGACAAAGCGGCGCGCTCGATTCTCGACCGGCAACTTCCCGACGGCGGCTTCAACATCTATGTTCAGGGGCCTTCGGAGGTGAGCGCGTCGGTCAAGGCCTATGTGGCGCTGAAGCTGGCGGGAGTGCCGGCGGACGATCCGCGCATGGCGCGGCTGCGCCAGCGCATCCTCCAACTAGGCGGCATTCAGGCAGCCAACAGCTACGTCAAGGTCAATCTCAGCCTGTTCGACCTGTACCCGCGGCAGTACTGTCCGAGCATACCGCCGGAAGTGGTGCTGCTGCCGTTCGATTTTCTGTACCAGATGTCCGCCTGGACGCGCGCTATCGTGGTGTCGCTGGCCATCGTCCATGCCGCCAACCCGCGCCGTCCGGTTCCGCCGGGCTTCAATCTGGACGAGATCTGGCTTCCCGGCGTGAGCCCCGCGTTCCACAAAGATCCCCGGTGGCTTACCTGGCACAACGTCTTCCTGGCAGTGGACCGGCTGCTGAAGTGGTGGGAGCGCAGCGGGTCGAAGAGCGTCCGGCGGAAGGCCATCGAGAGAGCCAAAGTGTGGATGATCGAGCGGATGCACGGTTCCGACGGGCTGGGCGCGATCTATCCGCCCATGATGTACTCGGTGATGGCGCTGGACGCGCTGGGCTATGCCAAGGAAGACCCGTTGCGGGTGGAAGCGTTGCGCCACTTCGACGACCTCATGGTGGACGATGGCGAACGGTTCTTCTTCCAGCCCTGCTTCTCGCCGGTTTGGGACACCGCCATCGGCGCGTACGCGCTGTCACAGAGCGGCGCGCACCACGCGGCGGCCGGCCGGGCGGCCGATTGGCTGCTGGCGAACGAGGTCCAGCGGAAGGCCGACTGGTCCGTAAAGCGGCCGAAGACCGAGCCTTCCGGATGGGGCTTTTTTTACCGCAACGAGCACTATCCGGATATCGACGACACCGCCATGGTGATGCTGGCGCTGAGCCGGGCGCCGGGGGTGCCCTCTGGCCCGATGCCGCGGCGCAACAGGCCTGCCACCGGCGGGCGCTGGGCTGGCTTTTGGCCATGCAATCGCGCGATGGCGGATGGGCGGCTTTCGACGCGGACAACAACTGGAAGTTTCTGAACAACGTTCCCTTCGCCGATCACAACGCCATGCTCGATCCCACCTGCCCGGACATCACCGGGCGCGTCCTGGAAGCGCTGGCGGCGCACGGGGTGGGCCGCGGCCACCGCGCGGTGCGGCGCGGCGTCGAGTGGCTGGTGAGAAACCAGCAGGCCGATGGAAGCTGGTACGGCCGTTGGGGCGTGGCGTACATCTATGGCACTTGTTTCGCACTGCGGGGCCTGGCGGCGTCGGGGGAGAGCGACCGCGAAGCGCACGTCCTGCGCGCCGGCGAGTGGCTGCGCTCCATCCAGAACGCGGACGGTGGTTGGGGCGAAAGCTGCGCCAGCTACGATAACGGGGTCTACACGCCTGGGCCGAGCACGCCTTCGCAAAGCGCGTGGGCCATTCTAGGCCTGATCGCCGGAGGCGACGCCGCGAGCTCGAGCGTCGAGCAGGGCATCGAATACCTGTTGCGAACCCAGCGCCCGGATGGAAGCTGGGAGGAGAAGCTGGCCACCGGGACGGGGTTCCCGAAAGTGTTCTACTTGAATTATCACTTGTATAAAGACTATTTCCCGCTGCTCGCGCTGTCTTCGTTCGTGAAGGCCCGGGCAAATTCGAATGGATAGCTTATGAAGTTTCCGCTCGCCATGACCGCCGGCCTGGCCGGATACATTATCAGGAACAAGATGCGGCCCCGTCCGGAGTGGCAAAAGAACGCCGCTTCGGAAGGCAACGCCTCTAACCCGTTCCGTATTCTGCCGCCCAAGACCGGTGAGAAGCGGCAGCCGCATCCCATGATCGGCAAGCGTTTTCCGATCGTGCTGATGCTGGAGCCGCTGCACGCCTGCAACCTGACATGCACGGGTTGCGGGCGCATCCGCGAGTACGAATCCAGCATTACGGAGCGGGTGCCGCTCGAGGAGTGCCTTCTGGCGGTGGATGAATGCGGCGCGCCGGTGGTCTCGATTTGCGGCGGAGAACCTATGATGTATCCGCAGATCGGCGATCTGGTGGCGGGGATCCTCGAGCGCAACCGGCACATCTATCTCTGCACCAACGGCATGTTCATCAAGAAGCGCCTGCGCGAATTCCGGCCGGACCGGCGCTTCTACTTCAACGTGCACCTGGACGGCATGGAGAAGACCCACGATATGTGCGTGGAGCGCGAAGGCGTGTTCCGGGAAGCCATTGGGGGCATCCAGGCCGCCAAGGCTGCGGGCTTCCAGGTGTGCACCAACACCACCGTCTATAAAGAGACGGACATGCGGGAGATCGAAGAGCTGTTCGAGTACCTCCGGCAGTTCCACGTGGACGGCCACCAGATTGCGCCGGGGTACGGCTACTCCGCCGTGGACGACCGGGAGATTTTCCTGACCCGCGAAGACATTCACGAGAAGTTCAAGGACATCGAGCGCATTGCCAGGAAGTACCCGGTCCGGCAGACGCCCATGTACCTGGAATTCCTGAAGGGCGAGCACGAGCTGCCCTGCACCGCCTGGGGCAACCCGACCTATAACGTGAAGGGCTGGAAGGGCCCGTGCTACCTGATCACGGACGGGCACTACAAAACCTTCGAAGAGCTGATGACCGAGACGCCCTGGGAGAGCTATGGCCCGGGCAACGATCCCCGCTGCGAACATTGCATGATGCACTGCGGGTTTGAGCCTTCCGCCGCGTTGGGCATCAACGCGGGGTTGGCCGACAATCTGAAGATGCTGGCATGGACATTGCGGTAGGGGGACCCACCCCGCTCCCTCACGGATCGCCCGCTCCCTTACAGTCGCGGCTGGCTGTCGGAGCCATGAAGCGTGTTCTGGTGACGGGAGCCTCCGGGTTCCTGGGATGGCACGTCGCCCGCCTGCTTGTGGAGCGCGGGTGCGGAGTTCGCGCCCTGGTGCGCGCGGGCAGCCGCGTCGAGGATCTGGATGTCGAGCGCGTCACCGGCGATCTGCGCGACGCCGCCTCGCTGGAGCGCGCGGTGGCCGGTTGCGAGCTGGTCTTTCACGTCGCCGCGGACTACCGGCTGTGGGCAAGGCATCCCGGCGAGCTGTACCGGTCGAACGTCGATGGCACCCGCAATTTACTCCAAGCCGCCAAGAGCGCCGGCGTCGAACGCGTGGTCTATACCAGCACCGTGGGGTGCATCGGGATTCCGCATGGCGGCATGGGGAACGAGGACACCCCCGTTTCGCTGGAAGACATGGTGGGAGACTACAAGCGCTCGAAGTTCCTGGCGGAGCAGGCGGCGCTGGAGTTCGCGCGCGGCGGGCTTCCGGTGGTCATCGTGAACCCCACGGCGCCGATTGGCGATCATGACGTGAAGCCCACTCCCACCGGCAAGATCGTGGCCGACTTTCTGAGCGGCGGCATGCCGGCGTTCATCGACACGGGGCTGAACGTGGTGGACGCGCGCGATGTCGCCGACGGGCACCTGCTGGCCTGCGAGCGCGGCCGGACGGGAGAGCGGTACATTCTGGGGTCCGAGAATTTGACGCTGGCGGAGATTTTCGAGAAGCTGGCCAAGATTACGGGCCGCCAGGCGCCCACCGTGCGGCTGCCGTACGCGGTGGCGTGGTGCGCCGGCGCGTGCAGCACGGCATGGGCGGACCTCACCGGCAGGCCGCCGCGCGTGCCCCTGAACGCGGTCCGCATGGCCCGGAAGAAGATGTGGGTGACGCACGAGAAGGCGCGGCGCGAGCTGGGTTTCGATCCCGGTCCGGCGGAGACGGCGCTGGCCCGCGCCGTGGAGTGGTTCCAGAGAACCGCATGAGACTGTTGCTGATCGCATCCGCCCCCATGGAACTCCGTGGCCTGCGTGGGGCAGGATCGCATCCGGCGCGGTTACCGGTGGATTGGGCGCGCTTCGCCCAACTGGGCGGCCATGAGTTGCTGCTGGTGGCCAATGGAGCCGGTGCCCGGCGCGCGGCCTCCGCCGTGGACGCCGCGTGCGAGGTGTTCCAGCCCGATGCCATCATCAGCACGGGGTTTTGCGGCGCGCTCGACCCTCGGCTCGGCGTGGCGGACGTGGTGGTGGGAACCAGCGTGGCGGCGGCGGACCGGCGCTATGCGGCGCTGCCGGTTTCGAGCGCGACCGCTCACCACAGCGGCGTGGTTTGCTCCATTGACCGGGTAGCGCAAACGGCGAAGGAAAAGCGCCACCTGCGCGCCGGCGGAGGGATGGTGGTGGAGATGGAGGCGGCGGGAGTGGCCGCCCGCGCCGAAGCTCGGGGGTTGCCGTTCTATTGCGTCCGCGTGGTGACCGACCTGGCGGGCGAAACGATGGCGCATGACTTCAATGCGGCCCTGCGTGCGGACGGCCACTTCGATACAATGGTGATTCTAAGAGAAACATTGCGCCGTCCTTTGGCTCGGCTGCCGGAATTGTGCCGGCTGCGGCAGCGTTCAATCCGGGCCGCGCGCGTCCTGGGGGATTTTTTTGCGGACTGCCGATTCTGACCCGAGCACTGTACCCGAAACCATGCACGCAGCCGTCTATCGCGGGCAGAGCGTGGTCAGCGTCGAAGAGATCCCCACTCCCGCGATTGGGCCCGGCGAGATTCTGATACGCGTGGAAGCTTGTGGGATCTGTCACACCGACCTCAAGAAGATCGAGCACAACCTGCTGGCGCCGCCGCGGGTGTTCGGGCACGAAACGGCGGGCGTGGTGGCGGCGGTGGGGGCTAGCGTCGCGAAATACCGGCCGGGCGACCGGGTGGTGGCATTTCATCACATCCCGTGCCTGGAATGCTTCTATTGCCGGCGCAAGATTTACGCGCAGTGCCCGGTGTACAAGAAAGTCGGCATTTCGGCGGGTTTCGAGCCGGCGGGGGGAGGGTTTGCGCAATACGCGCGGGTGATGGACTGGATTGTGGAACGCGGCGTGGAGAGGATTCCCGAGGGAGTTTCCTTCGAGCGCGCCACTCTGGTGGAGCCGCTGAACACGTGTCTGAAGGCCGTGGTGCAATGCGACCCGCAGCCGGAGGATTTCGTGGCGATCCTGGGACAGGGGCCTATTGGGCTGATGTTTACCATGCTGGTGAAGCGCCGGGGCGCCCGCATCGCGGCCACCGATACCATTGGCGAGCGATTGCGGATGGCGGCGAGGTGCGGCGCGGAATTCACCTGGGACCCCCGCACGATGGATGTCGCCTCGGAAATCAAGCGCCTCACCGGGGGACGCGGCGCGGACCTGGTGATTGTGGCGGTTTCCGCGCCCGGGATCGTCGACCAGGCGCTGGCGTGCTCGCGTGCCGGCTCGCGGATCTTGCTTTTTGCCCAAACTTCGGCTACGGAACGCATCGAGGCCTCGGGCGCGGATATTTGCGTAGGTGAACGCAGCCTTCTGGGGTGTTATAGTGCATCAGTGGACCTGCAAGCAGAGTCCGCGGAGCTGGTGTTTGGAGGCGAAATTCCGGTGGAGGATCTGATTTCTCACCGTTTGCCGTTGGTTAAAATTCGTTCAGGAATCGATTTGGCATTGCATCCAGGACCTAAATCGTTGAAAATAATCGTTCAGCCACAGAGGTGGTCATAGTGAATAGCCACATGATGGCTGCCGTGCTTTATGGCAAGGAACACTTGCAGGTGGAGCCGGTAGCTGTTCCGACCATTTATCGCGGAGACATTCTCGTACGAGTGAAAGTGGCGTTGACCTGCGGCACCGATGTCAAGGTTTTTAGCCGGGGATATCACGCTCGGATGATCGTGCCCCCGGCTGTGTTTGGGCACGAGCTGGCCGGCGATGTAGTCGCGGTCGGCGAGGATGTCACCAAGTTCTCCATCGGGCAAAGGGTAGTGGCGGCCAATTCGGCCCCCTGCGACCAATGTTTTTTCTGCCGGCGCGGGCTGCAGAATCTTTGCGAAGATCTGCTGTTCAACAACGGCGCCTACGCGGAGTACATCCGGATTCCGGCGCGCATCGTCGAAGGCAATACTTATCTCATTCCCAGGCACGTGGGATATAGCGACGCGGCGCTGGTGGAGCCGCTGGCCTGCGTGGTTCGCGGGTTCGAAGAGACCGCTCCCAAGGAAGGCGACACTATCGCGATTATCGGGCTGGGTTCCATCGGCTTAATGTTCGCCAAGCTGGCCAAGCTGTATGGCTGCCGGGTGATCGCGGTGGGGCGGCGCAGGTCCCAATTGGAACGGGCGGCCGCGCTGGGCGTCGACGAATTGATCGCAGTGGAAGGCGACGCCAACCCGGTGAACACCATCCGCGGTCTGACGCACGGCCGCGGCGTGGATATTGCCATCGAAGCCGTGGGCAAGCCCCAGACCTGGCAGTGGGCGGTGGACATGGTGCGGCGCGGCGGCACCGTGAATTTCTTCGGCGGCTGCCCCAACGACAGCAAGGTCAGTCTCGACACGGCGCTGCTGCACTACTCGGAAATCACCTGCAAGGCCAGCTTCCACCATACCCCGGCGTACATCCAGAAGGCGCTGGACCTGGTTTGCGCGGGGCACATCACGGCCTCGTTCTTCGTCAATCGCGAAGAACCGCTGGCCAACCTCCTGGAAGTGATGCGCCACCTGATGAGCCACAACGGCCACCTGAAGACGGCGATTGTTCCGTAGGTGCCGAGCGTGGGCGCACGCGGGTTTCTGCTTCCGGCCGACTTCGTAAGGTCGCCCGAGGCCCTGCGCTCGACCTACTCGGCCGAGGAAGCCCGCGCTTATACGCGCTGGCTGGCCCGGCGTCACTACGAGAACTTTCACGTGGTGAGCTTTCTGCTTCCCCGGCGGTTGCGCCAGGATTTCTACAATGTGTACGCCTATTGCCGCTGGGCCGACGACCTGGGCGACGAGATGGGCGACCGCGCCGAAAGCCTCAAGCTGCTGGGCTGGTGGCGCGCGGAACTCGACGCCATGTACGCGGGCCGCGTCACGCACCCGGTCTTCGTGGCGCTCAGGGGGACGGTGCGGAAGCACGGCATTCCGCGGCAGCCTTTCGCGGACCTCATCCAGGCGTTCGTCCAGGACCAGACGGTGGCCCGATACCGCGATTGGGAAGAGCTGTTGGGTTATTGCCGGTATTCCGCGAACCCGGTGGGCCGGCTGGTGCTGCACCTCTGCGGGTACTCCGACGCGGAGCGGCAGCGGCTCTCGGACGCCACCTGTACGGCCCTGCAACTCGCCAACTTCTGGCAGGACGTGACGGTGGACCTGCTCAAGGACCGAGTCTACATTCCCCTCGAGGCCATGGCGCGGCACGGCTACACGGTGGAGGAGCTGTACGCGCGGCGGTTCACGCCGGCGTTTCGCGAAGTGATGCGGGAAATGGTGGAAGAGGCGCGCACGCTGTTCCTGGAAGGGCTGCCGCTCTCCCGAATGGTGGACCGGCGGCTGGCGCTGGATGTGGATTTGTTCAGCCGCGGGGGCATGCGGGTGCTGAAGAAAATCGAACAGCGGGATTACGACGTGCTGGCCGCGCGGCCCGCCATTTCGGAGGCGGAGCGCGTGGGGCTGCTTCTGGGCTCGCTGGCGCGCATGGCCTTCTGGCGGGCGGCCCGATGAACGCAGTCGAGCAATCCTACGAGTACTGCCGGCGCGTGGCGCGAACCCGCGCCAAGAACTTCTACTACTCCTTCCTGCTGCTGACGGCGCAACAGCGCAAAGCCATGTGCGCCGTCTATGCCTTTATGCGCTATTGCGACGATTTGAGCGACGAGCCCGGCGCCACGCGCGCGGCCATCGAACGCTGGCGGGGGAGCTCGAGGATGCGCTCGAGGGCCGTTTCAGCGGGCATCCCGTCTGGCCGGCGTTCTATCACACGGTTCGCCGCTTCGGCATCCCCCGCGACTATTTCCGCGCCATGATCGAGGGCGTGGTTTCGGACCTGGAGCCGCGCCGCTTCGAGACGTTCGACCAGCTCCAGCGCTATTGCTATCAAGTGGCTTCGGTGGTGGGGCTGACCACCATCCACATCTTCGGCTTCGACACGCCTACAGCCCTGCCTCTGGCCGAAAAGTGCGGTCTCGCGTTCCAACTGACGAACATTCTGCGGGACATCCGCGAAGACGCGGATCGCGGCCGCATTTATCTGCCCGCCGAAGATCTGCGGCGCTTTGGCGTGACCGAAGAGGACTTGCGCGCGGGGAAGCGCGGCGCGGCGTTTGTGGGGCTGATGCGGCACGAAACGGCGCGGGCGCGCGCCTATTACGAGGAATCGCGGCCGCTGTTGGACCTGATTCACCCGCGCAGCCGGCGGTCGCTGTGGGTGCTGATTTCCATCTACTCGCGGCTGCTCCAGCGGATCGAGAGCAGCGGTTACGACGTGTTCTCGCGCCGCGTGCGGCTCTCGGCTCTGGAGAAGTCCTGGATCGTGGCGCGCGCGCTGGTCATGTGACCCCTCACTCCACTATCAGGCTCAACTGGCGCGGGTCGTGCGCGGGCGTCTTGCGCGGGGACGGCCGCTGGAGATCGTCGAGGTGGGGGTCGAACCTGCGGATCAACCGATTCAGATTGAGGGAGGCTTCCCAAATATCGAAAATGAGGTTGCACCGCGGGCAACCGCCACGGATGCCGCCTTGCCCGTCGATGGCGGGATTATATCGCTTGTGCCTGGAGCAGCGGCCTTCGAACTTTCTGGATCGGATCTTCAAGGCGGTCAGGTCTTTTCGATGTCTTTATCAGCGTCGCTTTTCAACGCCGTCTTAAAGTTGCGTATGCCCTCGCCAAGCCCCTTGGCCATTTCCGGGATCTTCTTGCCGCCGAACAACAGTGTGGCGACCGCCAGGATCACCAGCAACTCCGGCCAACCGATGGATTCGAACATTCCTTACCTCACCAATGCAATAGACGCTTCCAGTGTAACCCGTGTTACCGCCGGCTGTCGCGGTACAATCCGAGGTGAATGCCGTCCGCTCGCCAGGTGCGTTGGGCCAAGTTCCGCGTATTCACCGTCTCGGTGGCGGCGCTGCTCATTCTCTCGATACTGGCATACCTGCTGACCGGGGGAACGCTGCTGGCGCAGAAGACCACCATGTACCTGTACCTTCCCGACGCCACCGGGCTGGCGTCAAGGGCGCCGGTGCGCGTGGACGGCATCTTCGTCGGCAAAGTACGGTCGGTGACCCTCTCCGGCTCCAGCGAGCCCAACCGCGTGGTGAAGGTGACCATGAGCGTGGAACGCGACCGGCTGGCCAGCATCCCGGACGATTCCACTGCCCAAGTCGCCTCCGAAACAATGGTTGGCGACAAGTTTGTCGACATCTCCAGCGGAACCAGCACCCACTACGTTTCCCCGGGCGGAGAAATCGGCTTCAAGGGCTCGCCGGAACTGCTGAAGACCCTCGATCTCCAGCAATTTCAGCAACGCCTGAAGGTGGTCAGCGCGCTTCTGGACGACATCGAGCAGGGCCGCAGCGATCTGGGACAGTTCGTCACGGGCGAGCAGATGTATAACGATCTGCGCAAGCGTTTCTCGCAGATCCAGAGCGGTATACGGGCGGTGGCCAGCACCACCAGCGAAGTGGGCCGCGAGCTTTATACCGACCGGCTCTACCAGCAGATCAGCCAGCCGCTGGTGGAGCTGGATCGCAGCCTGGCGCGCCTCCAATCGGGGCAGGGCAACGCGGGCCAGCTACTCCGCGACAGCGGGCAGTACGAGAAGCTGCGGAGCGATGCGGAAGACCTGCGGCATTCGATTGCCGGTCTCCGCGCCAGCGAGTTCATGCAGTCGGACGCTCTGTACGCCGATTGGAACCGCCGCGTGCTGTCGCTGATCGAGAGCGTCGATGCATTCAACCACGCCCCGGCGATGACCACTTCCCAGGCATACGACAACCTCAACGGCTTGGCCCGCGAATTCCAGGACACGGTGCGGGACTTCCGCCAGAATCCGCGAAAGTTCCTGCGCATGAAGGTGTTTTAGAGCCAGGGGGCCCCTGGCCCCCGGCCCCCGGCCCCTGTAAGCTTAAATCTGCATGCCCGCGATCTCCTTCGAAGTCGTCGCCGAATGCCCGCACACGCGCGCACGCGCCGGTTTGCTGCACACGCCTCACGGAATCATCGA
>CAVYHQ010000002.1:0-292779 GCA_963768385.1 Bryobacterales bacterium | reverse complement strand
TGGAGGAGCCGCCTCCGTACCTCATCCTTGTCATGACGGCCGAGAACGCCTACGACCTGCTGCCCACCATCCGCTCGCGCGCCGTGCCGTTCCACTTCGCCCCGCTCTCGCGCCTCCAGATGGAGCAGTTCGCCGCTGCGCGTCATCTGGACCAGCCTGAGCGCCGCGTAGCGCTGGCCGCTGGTAGCCCGGGCCTCGCCGTTTCGCTCGATCTGGAGGCCCATGACCAGCGCCGCGCCGCCATGCTGGCGCTGGTGAAAGTGGCCGCCAACCTGGCGCCGTTCGGCTCCTGGGTTCCGCTTTCCGAGGCCATCGGCCGCAGCAAAAGCGAGAAGCTCGATCTGTATCTCAAGGTGCTCTACGAGCTGCTGCGCG
Organism: Bryobacterales bacterium; assembly: GCA_963768385.1. Classification (GTDB taxonomy): domain Bacteria; phylum Acidobacteriota; class Terriglobia; order Bryobacterales; family Bryobacteraceae; genus Fen-178. The sequence continues at coordinate 292,404 of CAVYHQ010000002.1, read as the reverse complement.
ACCTGCTGATCCTCGGCGAGAGCGGCGGCGAGGGCGAGATTCACAACCAGGATATCCGCGGCGACCTCCAAGCGCTCGCCGGCAAGCTGCCATTCGCCTGGATTCGCAAGGCCGTCTCGCAGGTGGATGAAATCGCCCAGCTCATCCGCCGCAACATTCAGAAGACCATCGCGCTCGATGCGCTAATCGCCACGCTGCGCGCAGCGTGACAGCGTTTCCCAGAACTCGGGGAACGAGACCGATGCCGATTCCGCTCCGTGAATGACCGAGTCGCCGTCGCCGCTGAGCGCCGCCACCGCAAAGGCCATGGCAATGCGGTGATCGCCGAAGGAATCGAGTTCCGCGGCGCGGAACTTCTGACGGCCGGGGATGACCATGCCGTCTGCCAGCTCCTCGGCCTGGACGCCCATGCGGCGCAGGTTCTCGACCACCGTGCGGATACGGTCGGTTTCCTTCACGCGCAACTCGGAGGCGTCTCTCACCACGATCCCTTCCTCGGTGGCCGCGCCCAGCACCGCCAGCACCGGAATCTCATCGATCAGGGCCGCCGTCAGGCCCCCCGCAATCGTGCCGCCCCGCAATTCGGAATACTCCACCAGCATGTCCCCTACCAGCTCGCCGTTGCAGCTTTCGAGATCGAGAATGCGGATCCGCGCTCCCATCCCGATCAGAAAATCGAGCAGCGCCGAGCGCGTGGGATTCAGCCCCACCCCGCGGATGGCCAGCTTCGACCCCGGCACGAGCAGCGCCGCCGCCATGAAGAAGGCCGCCGAAGACAGGTCCGAGGGCGCCACCAGCTCGAGCCCCGTCAGCTTGGGCCGCCCCACCACCGTGATCTTCCGGCGCGCCACGGTGACATCCGCGCCGAATTCTCGCAGCGCGATTTCGGTATGGTCGCGCGACCGCGCCGGCTCCGTCACCGACGTAGCGCCCTCGGCAAAGAGGCCCGCCAACAGCACGCAGGTCTTCACTTGTGCGCTCGCCACCGGAAGCGTGTAATCGATGGCCCGCAGCTTCGCGCCCTCGATTTCCAGCGGCGGAAACTGGCCCTCGCGTGCGCCGATGTGCGCGCCCATTTCCGCCAGCGGCTCGATGATGCGCCGCATGGGCCGCCGCGAGAGCGATTCATCGCCGCCGATGCGCGTGCGGAACCGCTGCGCCGCCAGGATGCCCGAGAGCATCCGAATCGTCGATCCGGAATTGCCGGCGTCCAGATCTTGAGCCGCTTCGCGCAGCCCTTCGAGCCCCTTCCCGCGAATGACGACTTCGGTCCCCGCGCCCTCCACCTCGATTCCCAGCGCCCTTACGCCCGCCAGTGTCGAATGGCAATCCGCCCCCGTCGAATAATTCCGGATGCGCGTCTCACCCTCCGCGATGGCCGCAATCAGAGCGTAGCGATGCGAGATGGATTTATCCCCCGGCAGCACGATGTCGCCCGAGATCGCGGAAGCCGGAGAAATCCTCTGTTGCATGTTGAATCTCTCATTCTATATGTACTGCTATACTCTCAAGCCTTCCCAACCTGCGACGATCTTGTGGGGCAGGTCCCCGACCTGCCCCTGGCTAGAGACACCCACGTCGCCGCGCAGCAGCCGGCAGGTCTCACCGCGGTGACGCGTCCGGATCTCGCTCGACAGCCGCGAATTCGGCCTCGGGTAGCTTCCGGGCGATCGACCTCATACGCATCTCTGGACGTGGCGCACGCACTCCTGCGTGCCGTGTCGGCACTCGTGCCGACACACAATCCCATTCTATCCGGAACACCACTCCCATCCCGCACCGTACTCTATACTCGGGTTAATGCCGCTCACCGGCCTCATGACGGAAGCTCTCCTGCTCGGCGTTTCGTCCGGTCCCGTCTGTCTGGCCTCGTGCAGTCCCGTTCTGGTGCCCGTGCTAGCCGCCGAACAAAGGTCTCCGCGCGGCACCGGCGCCCTTCTCGCGCAGTTCCTCGGAGGCCGCCTGGCCGGTTACTTGGCCTTCGCCTGCCTCGCCTGGCTCTTGGGCCTCTCGCTCCAACTTCAGCCGCGCGGCCACGCGCTCATCTATGGCCTTGCCGATCTCGGCCTTGCCATCTTTCTGGCCACCTACGCCCTGGCTATGCGCGCGCGCCCGGCGGCGTCCTGCGACCAGCCCTGCCCCGCCGCCCGCGCGCGCCTTTTTGCGCACCGATACCGGAGTTTCGCACCTGTTATTCTCGGAGTTGTGAGCGGCCTCACATTGTGCCCGCCGTTCGTCGCCGCCGGAGTCCGCGCCGCGGAAAGCGGTGGCCTGGCCCATGCCCTCCTCTTCTTTCTTTGGTTTTTCTTCGGCACCTCCATCTGGTTCGCGCCCTCGGTCGGGCTCGGCATGTTGCGCCGTTTCGCCGCCGTCGGCCTGGTGGCGCGGCTCACGCTGTTTCTGCTGGCCGGCTATTACGGATACCTGGCCTTAATCGTGTTAGGAAGGGTCTTCATACATGGCTGATCGCACCGTACCTACCCCTCGCCGGAGCATCGGGAAGTCTTTGCTCCTGACTTTGCCCATCCTGCTCTGGTCGCTGCTGATGTTCTCCCGCACCATGATCGAGCCCGGGCGCGCCCCCAAGCTGGCCGCGGGCATCACCCTGGTATTCATGGTGGCCCTGTTCTTCCAAATGATGCGGACGCTCCAAACCCACCGCTGGCGCCGCTATTTCTTCGTGGCGTTGGGCTTCCTTTTCCCGGTCGGATTCATCTGGCAACTGTATGCCCTGCGCGGTTCCATGAGCATCCCCGTCGAGCGTATGCTCTCCGGCGACACGCCTTTCTGCTTCCTCGCCATCCCCATGATGATCCTGCCCGCGGCCATCGCCGGGACGGTCATTTTCCCAGGCTCCATTTTGCCGACCGCCTCCAACCCCCACGCCATCGCCGCCATGGTCGCCCTCTGGCTGGCGGCCACCCTGGTGCTCGGCAAAGGCTGGTGCAGCTATGGCTGCTTCTTCGGCGGGATTGAAGAAGGCTTCGCGGCCATTCCCAACAAGCCCCGCATCCGCCGCCTCGACCCCCGCTGGCGATGGATGCCCTGGGCCGTCCTCGCGGCCATTGTTCTGCTCTCCGTCGCCACCCTCTCGCCCGTCTATTGCATGTGGCTCTGCCCCTTCAAAGCCGTTACCGAGTACCCCGCCGTGCGCTCCTTCGAAACCGCCGTGCAAATGGGGATCTTCATCACGCTGTTCCTCGGCCTCGTGGTGGTGCTCCCGCTGCTCACCAAGAAGCGCACCCAATGCAGCTTCCTCTGCCCCTTCGGCGCCTTCCAGTCCATCTTCAACAAGACCGGCGCCTTCGACATTCGCCTCGACCAGTCCAAATGCACCCCCTGCGTGCTCTGCGAGAAGGCTTGTCCCACCTTGTCGATCACCCCGGAGGCGGTCCGCTCCGGCAAGCCGCTGATGTCCTGTATGAAATGCGGCGCCTGCGTGGATGCCTGCGTCCGGGACGCGGCCGTGTGGCACATCAAGGGAACGGAGGTGGGCGCGTCCTCCGAGCGGGCGCGCCTGATGCACCTGTACTCCGCCTGGGCTTTCGCCGTGATGTTCGGCGGAAGCATCATCGCGGGCACCCTGGAAAAGCTGTTTGGCTTGGTGGTCTGAAGGAGATCGGCCATGAAGAAACTACGCTCCGTCCTCGGCAATTCCGGCGCGGTGCTCACCCTGGTGCTGACCCTGCTCACTCCGTTTCTCCTCTACGGATGGTTCCAGACGGCCATTAGCGCCGCGCATTTGCGCATCGATCCCACCTATTCCGGCGGCGAAATCTCGCACGTCATCGAGCGCCCAGGTTACCGGATCGTGGTCAACCGCCCCGTGCCGCGGAGATCGCCTTTGCAGCGCATCGGCCCCTTTGTGCAAATCACCTGGACTCCCGCCGGCAAGCTGCCCGCACACTTCTCCGACGAGGTGGATCTCGATGGCGACGGCGTGCCCGATGTGCGGGTGGCCATCGACACCCAGAACCTGGTGGTGGACGTGACGTCTCTCAGCGCGCGCTACCGGCCCATGCACAGCCGGGGTGTTACGTCCTTCTCCGCCCTGATCGCGCGCGTTAAGGATGGGATCGTCGTGCGCATCCCGATCGGTTAGGAAAGCCCGGCCTTCTTGACGCAGTCCTTGAATCGGACTACCATCGGGGTTCTCACCGAGGCTCATTATATGAAAAACGCAAATTGGTTTTTCCTCGTCTCGTTCGCCATCCTGTTCGTCGCGGTCTGTTCGGCGCAACAAGGCTGGTATCCGCACGAGGGTGGCTTGCTCAAGTACCGGGTCATGATCCTGTTCGGACAGGAACCGGACACACTGCCCGATGGCTGGAGGTACGGCCGGTTGTCGGCTGTCGCGGTGGCTGCGGATGGCACGGTGTACGCCGGCCAACGCGGCCCTAGAGCCGACCCCATCGTGGTCTTCGATGCCAAGGGGAAGTTCCTCCGCTCCTTCGGCAAGGGTGTGTTCAGCGTCGTTCACGGATTGCGCGTAGACAAGAATGGCCACGTGTGGGCCACCGATACCGGCTATCACCAGGTTTTTGAGTTCACCCCCGACGGCAAGCTGGTGCGTAGCTTCGGCGCCAAGGGAAAGCCGGGCGCAACCCAGGACTCCTTCAACCGTCCCACTGACATTGCGTTCTTACCCAACGGCGATTTCTTTGTCTCCGACGGCTACGGCAACTCCCGCGTCGTCAAGTTCTCTCGCGAGGGCAAGTACCTGATGGAATGGGGCAAGCGCGGCACCGGACCGGGAGAGTTCAACACCCCCCATGCCGTGAGGGTCGATTCCCACCAGAATGTCTACGTCAGCGACCGCGAGAATAATCGTATCCAGATTTTCGATTCCAATGGCAAATTCCTCCGGCAGTGGACCCATCTCGGCGCTACCCAGGGAATGGACATCTCGCCCAAGGACGAGCTGTGGATCATCACTCACAGAAACAATCAGGAGAACCTGTCCTACGATACGCTGGCCGGGCGGATCATGCACGTCGACATCGCGACGGGCAGGATTCTAGGCTCTATGGAAAGCCCCGGGCATTGGCTTTCGCTCGGCCTCAACGGTGATATCTTCATCGGCAGCCTGACCGGCAACATTTTTCGATGGTATCCGGGATGGGTGGAAGGCATGAGTGAGACGGCGCCCGGCGTCGTGAAGTAGAAGAAGTGGGGGACAGGCTTCGAATTTCGCCGCCTTTGCGAAATTCGCTGCCTGTCCCCGGTTTGCCCCCTAGAATTAGGGAGAGCTTTATGAACATCAAACGAATGTTCCTGCCCGCCGCTGTGGGCACGATGTTGTGCCTGGTTTCGGCACAAGCACAAACGGCGGCGCCGCCGATTACCAAACCGTTGCACCTTTACAACACGGCCAAGCAGAAGCTGCTCGAAGGCAAACAGATCTTCAGCTTCTCGCAATCCAAGATGGACCCGGCCGCTTATTGCGAGGCCGCCAAACACTACGACTACACCTGGTTCGAGATGCAGCACAGCACCCTGGAGTTCGGCGATATCGAGAAGATGATCGCCGCGTGCCCGCACGTCCCCGCTATTCCCATGATCCGGCTGCCCGACGCGCAGGAATGGCATATCCAGCATGCCACCGATATCGGTTGTCTGGGAGTGATTATTCCCACGGTGGATGACGTTAACCGGGCTCGCGAGGGAGCCATGTGGGCGCGGTATCCGCCTTACGGAAGGCGCAGTTCGGGCGGGGGCCAGTATTCGACGCTATGGGGCATCAACGGTATCAATTACCGGACCACCGTCGATGAAAACATGCTGGTGGTGATCATGATCGAGACCCCCACCGGTGTTGCCAACGCCTACGATATCGCCTCGGTGCCCGGTGTGGATGTCGTAATCGTCGGGAACAACGATCTCAGCCAGTTTTCGGGATACCCGCAGAACTCCCCCCAATACCAGGCGATGATCACCAAGATTCACGACGACACGAAGAGGGCGGGCAAGATCTTCGGCCAGGCCAACGCAACCTATGCCACCGGCCATCCGTTGAGCAACGACGCCTTCTTCTTCCAGAACGGTCCATCCAACGATGGCTGGGTGCCGCCTGGCGGAGGGCGCGGTGGCCGCGGCGGCCGCAATCCGAACGCTCCGCCGCCGGGAGAGCGGTAGCTCATGCAGCCGCTCGATTTCTACGCAGGCGCCGCCGCAGCAACACGCTGATGCCGATCAAAGCCGTCCCTGATAACAGCAGCGTGGCGGGCTCGGGATTCGGTTGGGGGCCATTGTCCGCGAACCCCGGTCCGGCCAGCATCTGCACGGGCTGCTGCGTCTCAAGATTCGTGTTGCTGTAAATCACGGCGAGGCCGGACTGCTGGCCCGCGCTCAGGCCTTCATATTCCTCCGCCCAGGAGAGCACGGAGGGATCGGTAGCGGCGGCGGCCTGCACCCTTCCTGCCGAGAATCCATCGCCATCATCGTGGACAATATCCCAGATCGCAAGCTGAATCCCTGCCCCTTGGGAGGGTGACTCCACCCAATCTCCCGTCGGCAGGACCGACATGATCGGCGAGTTTTGGGTCGGAAGAAGCGCATTATCCACCAGCCATGAAACCCGGCCCAGGTTCTTGCCCGACACCTCGTCAGGATGCAGGAGTTGTGTGCCGTACTCCACGCCAAGATAGATATTGGTGAACAGGTCCACGCACAGCGTGTCCCGATCATACTCCTGGCCGTTCTGCTGGAGCGCGATGAAGACCACCCCGGCAAAGTAGGCCTGCGTGTCGACACCATCCTCCTTGATCCAGATGCTCTCCCCGCGGTTCCAGTCAACTCCTGTAGGCTCAATGATGGTTCCTGCCGGGGCGAGCCCACAAAGCAGCAGGAATGCAAATACCAGCCGCGCCATCAACGTGATGTGCTTATTCATAGGTACTTTCCAGGGCCCTAGCCGTTTTGGCAAGCCGACAGAATCATGAGCAGTTGATCCACCTCTTGGTGGCTCATCAGAGTCTGTTTTCCAGAAGCGGGCATTACATCCCTCGAGGTGAGCCTTGTCGAACACCATCACAAAGCCCATCATGAAGACGATCGAAAGCAAAGCAAAGTATCGTGACATAGTTTTTTCTCCCTACTCTCCTCCGCGCGGGCAGGTCGTGCACCCTGCCTCGGTTTTTGACGCTTCGACGGACAGGTTCTTCAAGCTGAGCAAGGCCAGCTCGAAGCGGTCTTTGATGCCGGCTTTTTGGCACAGCCGCGAAAGGTAGACTTTCACGGTGCCCTCCGAAACGCTCAGACGAAGAGCGATTTCTCTGTCCTTCCAACCTTGAGAGAGGAGGGTCACAAGCTGCCCTTCCCGCGGCGTCAGGGCGACACGGCGCGCCGAGATGAAGTCGTTGACCAGGGCTTTTTCAAACCACAGTTCACCCGCCTGCACTTGTCGCAGACACTTCACCTGGAGTCCGGGCGGCAGCGTCTTGCGCAGGATCCCCCGAATCCCTAACTCCACGGCCTGACAGGCCAGCTCAATGGAGATCAAGTTCACCCAGAGGACAATCTTCGAGCTCGTCGCGTGGTGCATCTCGCTCAAGACGGCAAAGGTCAGCTCCGGACCATGATCCAGTAGAATTAGGTCCGGCGTCTTGTGCCCTATCTCCTCCGTTAACTCGGCCAATGTACTGCACAGCGGCAGCAAGTCGAACCCCCCGGCCTGGCGAAGCACCGATTCGAGTGCTTTTGCCAGAAGGGGCTCCTTGCTGTAAAGCAAAAGCTGCGTCATAATCAAACCCTTTCCAGAACACCTTTCAGACTCTGTACCCGGACTGTATCGTTTGCAGTATGGCCCGTGGGGGGCGCTGGCGAAAGGTCCAAGAGTACGGTCACGGTACGTGATAGGCATTGGTACCTAACTAAAGTTAGCCCGGAACGTGCCCGAGTCCGGTACTGGGTCAGCTTCAGGCTCCGCCCCTGGCCTCCGGCCCCTGGCCCCCGGCCCCAGCCGGGTGCTATAACAGAATCGGACCACCTGATATTCGCCGGCCAGGCGGGGGAGTTGCGTATGGACCGAAACCCGGGCACCAGTCGCCGAAATCTCCTGCGCGCGTGCCTTGCCGGCGCGCTCCCCGCCCCCGCCGCCGTCCCAGGCAAATCGAAAGTCGTCATCTCCCGCGACCCGTTGTTGCGGCCATCGGGCGCCTCCCTCGATTCCAGCCGTCTCCTGAAAGTGCTTGACCGCGCCGTCCAGTCCATCTATGACGCCGATTCGCCCATCGAGGCCTGGAAGCGAATCGCACGGCCCACTGAGGTGGTCGGCTTGAAAGTCAACTGCCTGGCCGGTCGCGGCGCTTCCACCAATACAGTGCTCGTCGAAGCCGTCTGCGAGCGGCTCCAGCAAGCGGGAATTCCGCCCAAAAACATCGTAATCTGGGACCGCCTCAACTCCGACCTCGAAAGCGCCGGGTTCCAGGTGGCCTCTCGCAAAGATCGCATCCGCTCGATCGGCAACGATGCCTCCGGATACGAAACCGACCTGGCCATCTACGGCAGCGTGGGGAGTCTCCTCTCCACCACCCTGACGCGAACCTGCGACGCCGTCGTCAACCTGCCGGTCCTCAAAGACCATGGCATTGTGGGGGTGACCATGGCCCTCAAGAACCTGTTCGGCGCCATCCACAACCCCAACAAGTACCACCTCACCGCCGGCGATCCGTACGTCGCCGACGTCAACATGCTGCCGCCCATCCGCCAGAAGGTGAGGCTGACTATCTGCGACGCCATCGCGCCCCAGTACGAAGGCGGACCTTCTTATATGCCGCAATGGTCCTGGCCATTCAACGGCGTAATCGTTTCCCGCGACCCGGTGGCGCTGGATTACACGGGGTGGCGCATCATCGAACAAAAACGGGCCGAGAAGGGCATCCAGCCGTTGCGGGATGTCAAGCGGGAACCGGCCTACATCGCCAGGGCCGCCGATCCGCAGCACCGGCTCGGAACCAACGACCCCAGCCTCATCGAAAGAGTGGAGATCTAAAGCTATGGACCGCCGGGCATTTCTCAAGACCGCTACCCTGCCCTGCCTGGCGGTGTGCGCCGCCGAAGGCGCGCCGGCCAAGCCCGCGGCCAACGACGCGCAGTTCACCATCGAAGCGCGGTTCTACGAGAAACTGCCCTATAAGAAGATCAAGTGCAAGCTTTGCCCGCGCGAATGTGTCATCGACGACCACGAGCGCGGCTACTGCGGCGTGCGCGAAAACCGCGGCGGCACTTACTACTCGCTCGTCTACTCCCGCGTCTGTTCCGCCCACGTTGACCCTATCGAAAAGAAACCCTTCTTCCATTTCATCCCCGGCACCATGGCGTTCTCCATCGCCACCGCAGGCTGCAACGTCAATTGCAAAATGTGCCAGAATTGGGAGATCTCCCAGTCCCGGCCCGAACAGGTCGAGAACACCTATCTTCCTCCTCAAAGCGTGCCCGCCGTGGCCCAGCGGTATAACTGCCCTTCCATCGCTTATACCTACAGCGAACCGGTGGTGTTTTGCGAGTATGTCCTGGATACCGCGGAAGCCGGCCGCGCAGCCGGCGTGAAGAGCGCAGTGGTCAGCGGAGGCTACATTCAGGAAGAGCCGCTGAAGCAGTTGTGCCGCCGCGTAGACGCCATCAAGATCGACCTCAAAGCCTTTTCCGAGAAGTTCTACAAAGAAGTGGTCAACGGCGAGTTGAAGCCCGTGCTCAACACCCTGGTCGCCATTCGCAAGCAGGGCACCTGGAACGAGATCGTCTACCTGGTAATCCCCACCCTGAATGACTCCGACCAGGAGTTCAAATCGCTCGCCCGCTGGGTGAAAACCGAGTTAGGCCCGGACGTCCCGCTGCACTTCTCGCAATTCCATCCGGAGTATCTCCTGAAGAACCTTCCGATCACGCCCGTGCCGACCCTCGAGCGCGCCAAAGCCATTTGCGACGCCGAAGGCCTTCACTACGTTTACATCGGCAACATTCCCGGCCATCCGGCCGAGAGCACCTACTGCCCCAAGTGCCGTCGCATGGTGGTGGAGCGCGCCGGCTTCGCGGTGAGGGCCATTCACCTCAACCGGGGCAAGTGCCAGTTCTGCCAGCAAGCCATCCCGGGAGTTTGGGACGGATTACTTCACTTATGAGAATCGTAACTGTGTTTGTCATCGCACTCGTCCTGGTGGCCGGGTTTGTTCTGCTGCGGCCCAGGGGCGCCAGCTCCGCCGAGTCCGCCAAGGTGCGGCCGGCCGCGGTCGCCGGATCGTTCTATCCGGCCGACCCCAACGAACTTGCGAAAATGGTGGACGGTTTCCTGGCGAAGGCCGCGCCTCCGCCACTAACCGATGTCGTGGCGCTGGTCGCACCGCACGCCGGCTATGAGTACGCCGGGCAAGTGGCCGCCTACTCCTATGCCTTGCTCAAAGGCCGCAAGTTCGACCGGGTGGTGGTCATCGCGCCGTCGCATTACGAAGCTTTCGGTTACGCGTCGGTGTACGACGGCGCTGCTTACACCACGCCGCTGGGCCAGGTCCCCGTGGACCGGGCGTTCGCCGCCAAGCTGGCCACCATGAGCAAGCTCATCAAGCTTTCCGGGGCCGGACACACCCCTACGCCCGACAAGCCGGAACACGCTTTGGAAGATCAGCTCCCTTTCCTCCAGCGCGTGCTCGGCCAGTTTCAGCTTGTGCCCATCGTCATAGGAGACCAGAGCTATGAAACCTGCCGCGCGCTGGGGCTGGCGCTCGCCAAGCTGATCCAGGGCACCAACACCTTGATCGTCGCCAGTTCCGACCTCTCGCACTACCATCCCTATGACGAGGCCGTGAAGATAGACCACAAGACCTTGAAGGCCATCGAGGAGTGGGACTACCTCAGCATGGCGCGCAACTTCGACCCGAGAGTCAACGTCTGGGAGGCCTGCGGCGGATATCCGATCATAGCCGCCATGATCGCTTCCGAGCGGCTGGGAGCCTCGCAGGCCAAGGTCCTGAAGTATGCGAACTCCGGCGATACCGCCGGCGACAAGTCCCGCGTGGTGGGCTACGGCGCCGTGGCCTTTGTGAAAGCCCCGGCGCGTGCCGGCTCGAGCGAGCCGCCCTTCTCCCTCAGCCAGCGGGAGAAAGATGAGTTGCTCAAGATCGCACGCAAGTCCGTGGAAACCGCCGTCAGAGATCACAAACAGTACGAATATTCACCGGTGGCGTTCGAGGCTCTGGAGCAAGAGCGCGGCGCCTTCGTCACCCTTAAGGAGAACGGCCAACTGCGCGGCTGCATCGGCTACGTAGCTCCCGTCAAGCCTCTCTCCATTACCGTTCGCGACGTGGCCATGTTCGCTGCCTTGAGGGACACCCGCTTCCAGCCGGTCTCCGCCCGCGAACTGGGCGCGCTGGAGTATGAAATCTCGGTCCTTTCACCGCTCCGCCGGGTGCTGGACGTCAAGGAGATCCGCGTGGGACAGCATGGCCTGATCATGAAGAAGGGCGACATCGAGGGGTTGCTGCTCCCCCAGGTCCCGGTAGAAGAAAAGTGGGACCGCACCACTTTTCTCGATGAGACCTGTTACAAGGCCGGTTTGCCCAAGAATTGCTGGCAGGACGCCGACACCGACATCTTCCGCTTCACCGCGCTGGTCTTTCCGACACCGAACGAACCGCCATCACTGCCGGGGCCAAGCTCACCATCGCAGCCAGAACGGCCGTTTTGAGAAAGCCGAACACCGGGATCAAGTAGACGCTGAACAGCACCGCGCCCAGGCAGGAGCCCGCCAGGTCGAGCGCGTACAGTGTTCCCGGATTGCGCCCGCCAAAGATCCGGCTGGCAACCGGAAACTCGAATCCGCCCAGCATCCCGCAGCCGAGCGCCAACACGGGAAACAGCCATTGGGTGACAGCTTGAAAGACCGCGCACAGCAGCAGTGGCGCGATGGCCGCGCCAATTTGCAGAAGCACCAGGGTGCGCATTGTGGGGCAGGTCCCCGACCTGCCCCGTGCAAGAGCCAGCCAACTCCCCAGCGCCATGCCGGCCATGAAAGCGGCAATGATGACGGCAAGCTGCTGGTAGACGTAGCCGTAGATCGCCTGGAACGCCAGCAGGAGCAGCATCTCCAGGCCGATCAAAGTGAATCCCATGGCGGCGGTGCAGCACGCGGCCGCCGTCCGGGCCCGCCGCTTCTTGGCCACCAGCACCAGCAGAACCACGCCCACCGCTCCCGCCAGCCAGCTAAAGCTGACGCCCGCCATGGCGCGGAAAAGGTCGCGGTAACCGTGGTTGAAGCGGCTGCTCCACAGCGCCACGTCGAAGTAGTAGGCCACCGGCGCAAAGTCGCGGTTCACGGGCGTCTCCGGCCGCGGCTCGATCTGCCGTTCGAGGCCGGCCATGCGATCCGGCATCATGCGAAAGGGAATGTAATACTCCCGCACGTAGCTGGTTTCGAGCCGCCGCGCCCGCAGCCGCGCTAGCAACTCCTCGGGGCCAGCCGCCAGGACTCCCGTTCGCTTGGCGCCGAAGAAGTGAACGGTCTCGCCGGGAATCGCCGTGACCTCGGGAAATACCGCGCGCAGGGTCTTGTAGATGGAGCGCAGAAATGCCGCCAGTTCCGGGCTGATGTAATCCTCCGCCCCCGTCAGCCGCAGCGCCAGGATGCCGCTCGCGGTGAGCTTTCTCGCCGCCTCGCGGAAGAATTCCAGCGTGTAGAACCGGTTCAACTGCGCGGTCTGCGGATCCGGCAGATTCACGATGATGACGTCGAAGGTGGATGCCGTGGTCTTCAAGAACAGGCGCCCGTCGGTCACGTGTACGCGCACTCGCGGGTCCTTCTGTATGGGGAACAGGTCCAGAATTGCTGGGTCCAGTTCGACGTAGTCGATCCGCTCCAGGCTGCCGTGCTTGAGCGCTTCGGCCAGGCTCCCGTTGACGCCTCCGCCGATCAGCAGAAGGCTTCGAGGCGAAGGCTGCTCGAGCAGAGCGTAATGCACCGCCTCCTCCGCCGCGGCCGGGTCGGGCACGTTAAAAAGGTTCAGACCGTTCTCGTAAAGACTGCTGGCGCCTTCCGTCCGGACCACCGCCAGGTTGCCATAGACCGAGTTGCGCGTCGTCACCAGGTGGAAGCCGCGCCAGAAGCGCTCCAGGGAAATTGTTTCCAGCCTCGGGAAACCGAAAGGAAGCGCCAGCAACACCGCCATGCCGGCGAGTGCGCCCATCGCCGCGCCGCGAGCCAACCGCGCGCGGATTACCAGGCCCGCCGCAGCCAGAAGATTGAGCAGCCCCAGTCCCAATGCAATCTCGAGCGGGGCGACGTATCGTACCAGCACCAGGCCCGCCAGCATGCCTCCGGCGGCGGACCCCAGCGCCTCCAGCAGGTACACCGAACCCGTGGAGGTGGCCACGTCATCCCCGTACAGCCTGCTGCCAGCGGCGAACAGAGCGCCTGACAGGACACAGAACAGGCTCAGCGTCGCCAGCGACCCAAGCAGCATTGGCCCCGGCCCCAGGCTTTCTCCCGGAACCGCTTCGAGCACCGCCTTGCTGGCGCGCACCGCCAGGATGGTCGCCGGCAGCGCCAAGGCCACCAGCGCCTCCAGACCGGCCATCAGGCGTCGGGGTTCTCCGAGACGGCCCGCCCACGCGCTGCCCGCGGCGGTCCAAAACAGCCAGCTCCCCAGCATCAGCCCGAGCGAAATCTCGTTGCCGCAGAAGACCACCATCAGCTCGCGCATGAGCACGATCTGAGCAATGGCCGCGGTGAAGCCGATCAGGACTAGAACCGGCCGAACTCCGACTCTGTCTCTCACCTCTACACGCGCTCGATCACCTTCAGCAGGGCCTTGAGCGATGTCGCGCTCGAGTACGCCTTGCCCTTCGGGTCCCGCCAGTGCGTTTCCAGCGTGAAGGTCTCCTTGTATCCGTCGTTCAACAGGGCGCGGATCTGCCCGAGGTTGTCGAACTCGCCATCGCCCACGGCGGTCCACACCACCTTGCCGTTCTGGTGCTTGTAGTCGCGGAGATGCACATGGAAGATGCGCGCCGGGTCCAGTTTGCGGTAGCCATCGGGAAACGCCTGCTCGCCGGATTCGCCCGCGTTGTTGGGGTCCCACGTGAGCCCGAAGTTATCCGCCTTGACGCGCTTCAGCATCTCGCCCGCTTGCGCCCCGGTGGCCACGCAACCGCCGCCGAGGTTCTCCACCGCCAGCCGGAATCCCCCCGGCTTGGCGCGCCGCGCGGCCTCGCTCAGCAGTTCGTAGATTCGCGCATAGCTCTTTTCGGACGGCGTCCCGCTGCCGCTCAGCATGAACGCGAAAACGCGCAGTTTCTGCGTGCCGAACGCCCTCGCCCGCTCCATGGAAGTATTCAGCAAGGCCCACTGTTCATCCAGGATTCGCTGCCCCTCGGCGGATTCGGCCGGCAGCGGAATCCGGAAGAACGGCGTGCTGTCGATCGACACCTTGATGCCATTCTGGTCGAAGATGCCGCGCGCCTCGCGGATTTTCTCCATCGGCTGCTCGGTATTGTACTTCCCCCAGATGTTCCGCACCTCGGCCCAGCCGAGCTCATATTCGCGCAGAAACTTGACGGCGGTAAGGACGTCGTCATCGATCTCGTCGGTGGTCACCCCGAGTTTGAACTGTGACAGCGGCAGCGCCCGCAGCCGGCCGGCCAGCAGAGCCAGACTGGTTCCGCCCAGCCATTCACGGCGACTATGATTCTTCATGCCGCGATTATCTCAGAAAACGCCGCCCGCGCCTATCCGGGGCAGTTCCTTGGTGGGGCATGCTTTAGCTTGCCCTTTCTTTCCGCCAGCCAACGCCACTCCCTTTTCAAGTCCCGCACCCGCTTCCTACTTCTGCCCCGAATCGTCGCGGATCCACGTCTGCGAGCGCCCGAACAGGGACAGGCCCAGATAGCCCCGCACCGAGAGCTTGCGGCCCTGGTCGACGAGGCGCATCTTGCAGCGGTACACCGACCCGTTCTTGGGGTCGAGGATATCGCCTCCGTTATACTCCTCGCCGTCTTTCTTCATTCTGCGAACGACCACCATGCCGGTCACCGCCTGGCCCTTGCGTTCGTCGCTGCACTTGTCGCAGATCTTGACCGCATCCGGATCGACCAGCGTTTCCACGCGCCCAAACAGCAGCCCCTTCTCTTCGTACAGCACGATGATGGCCTTGGCCTTGCCGGGTGTTTTATCGTCGAAGGTCCGCCAGCGCCCGGCGGCCGTGGCAGCGGAGTCCGCCGCCCGGAGAGCCGAAGCCGAGAGGCAAAGTAGAACAGCGCAGGTGCGAATCACGTCTCAATATACAGCACCGCGGCACCGGCTTGCCACGCTAAACTGAGGATGTGGGCCCGTAGCTCAGGTGGATAGAGCATCAGCCTTCTAAGCTGAGGGTCGCTGGTTCGAGTCCAGCCGGGCCTACCAGACTCGAAGCAAAGGAAACGTGTTTTTGCGGCCTTTCTGGCCGCAATCCCTCCCGGTTTCCCTTGGCGATGGACTCTGGGCGGTTTCCGCCGCAAAGGAGGCCAATCGGCTACTATAGCGGTGAATGGGCATCTCCTTCGCATCACCGGCCTCGGAATTCACATTTGGTATTGAAAAGCTGACGTTTAACGATGGATTGGTTCTTTCCCCCGCACCGGGAACGACGCTGATAATTACGGGGCCGAACAATAGCGGCAAGAGTATTACTCTCCGGGAAATCCAGCAACATCTGCAACGGCTGGGCCCGTTCGGCCCGAATCCACAACTTCCGTTCTATGTGGTCACCGACGTTGCGTTTCAATGCACCGGAACCCCGCACCAGCTTGCAGAGTGGTTACGCCTCCGATACCCAGCATTCAAGCAAGCTCCAGGTATTGAATTCTTCCAAACTGCACCCCTCCCGCATGGTGCGGGCGGTCACCCTGGAACAGGCATTGGACCAGAGCAGCCAGGTTTCACACTTACTGCTCAAAGCGTGGCCGGGATGAGCCACGTTCTGATGCTGCGTCTTGATACCCAATCACGGTTATCCATCGCCTCGGCAACACAATCAGCTCCGTATACCACCAATCCAACCGCGTATATTCACTTCCTCCAGCGGGACGAGGTTCTAGCTGAACGGGTTTCCGCCCTCGTGCGGTCCGCCTTCAATCGCCGGTTACTCATAAACTTTGGCGGAGGGCAACAAGTGTGGTTTCACGTTGGAGAGGAACCGCCTAGACAGCGTGATGCTGATCGCGTATCCGTGCAATACTTGAAGGCTCTGGAGTTGCAGCCGCGGCTGGACAACGAGGGCGACGGTATTCGAAGCTTCGTAGGAAGTGTGCTCGCCGCAGAAGTTGGCACCCATCCGGTGATGCTCATCGATGAACCTGAGGCTTTTCTGCATCCCCCCCAGGCCCGCCGGTTGGGAAGCATCCTTGCAGAAAGCGCAACAACCGGCAGCCGTCAAATAATCCTTGCAACACACAGTAGCGACATCATCCAAGGTGCGATGGATGCTTCCCCGAACGTCATCGTGTGTCGGATGACACGGGACGGGAATAGAAATCGCGTCTCCGCCCTCGGAAAATCTGAATTACAGGATCTATGGGCGAAACCCCTCCTTCGCTCGTCCATGGCGATCACTGGACTCTTTCATTCCGGCGTGGTGGTGTGCGAAGCAGACTCCGATTGCCGCTTTTATGAGGCACTCGCCTTGCGCACCGAGAAGGAATCGTCACTTCCTTTGGATCTGTATTTCGTGCATGGCGGCGGTAAGGGGGCCATCGCTACCCTTGCGGAGACATACAAGGCTCTCGACGTTCCAACTGCTGTAATTGCGGATCTGGACCTCCTTAGGCGGCGGGAAGAATTCTTGAAACTGTACGGTACCCTTAGAGGCGATCCGTCAAAGATCGAAATACTATACAAGAGAACCTCCTCGGCCTTAAATGACCGGAAGCCTCTCGTGCTGGCCTCTGAGTTTGCCGAGAGTGCCCGGTCAGTTTTGGATCGAGTCGAGATGGCAGGCAGGATTACGTCTGGAGACCGCAAGGAACTCCAGGAGCTATTAGATTCGGCTACAGACTGGAGTGAGGTGAAACGATACGGCATCAGCAGGCTAACGGGTGCGGAGTTGACCGCCGGAAAGGAACTCTTGATGAAGTGCCGAGAAGTTGGCCTATTCTTGGTGCCGGCCGGCGTGCTTGAGTGTTGGTGGCGTGAAGGTCCGACAAACAAGCCTGATTGGATCGCCAAGGCCATCCCTAAAATCGGCGAATCACCAGAGGTGTTTCGGGAAGCCTCGGAATTCGTTGCGGATATCTCCGCATATCTGTGCGGGCGCCAAGCTCCGGCACCAGCACAACCCTAGGAACCGCCCCGTTGCAGCCCTCGATCCACAACCCCTCCACCAGATTCCTAATGGGCTTACCGCGTGGTGGTACGTGTTGGAACGCCGAAACGTCTGTCACGGTCGTTGCTCTGAATCACTGTCGATGAAACTGGCTGCTACCTGATCGCTGCGCACCACAAAGCCGCGCACCATATCAGAGATTTGAGCGCAAACCTCGCGGCAGGCAGATTTCGAATAATCCGAATGTGTTGCGTTTATTTCGTTTGTGCAATATACTCGAAGTTGGAGGCCCGCACCCATGCCGCATGAACCTGTCGCGTTGCCCGAGTCCGAAGAGGTCCAGATCCGAGAGCTCAATCGGATGCTCCAGCTTGGATCACCTGCTCTGGTTGGGGCCGATGGGGAGCGGCTTGAACTGCCGGGCGCTGTTTTCCGGCTGCTCAAGGACATTGCGCGCAACATGCAGTTGGGCCGGGCGGTCGTTCTGATCCCCGAGAACCAACAACTGACTACCCAACGTGCCGCCGATCTTTTGGGCATGTCCCGGCCCCATCTCATCAAGCTTCTGGAAGGCGGCGAGTTGCCCTATCATAAGGCCGGCAGCCATCGCCGCATCTACCTCAAGGACCTGGCCGCCTATCAGAAACGCCGTGACAAGGAGCGAAAGGCGGCCCTTGACCGCATCGCCAAGGCAGCCTTTGAATCCGGCCTGTATGATCGCACCGGCATACCCGAAGGCGGCCAAGACGAATGAGGGCTGACTACCGCGCCGTGCTGGACGCGTGTGTGCTCATCCCGATGCCGCTGGCCGATTCGCTTCTGCGAATGGCGGAGGCGCCCAGGCTCTATCTGCCGCGTTGGTCGCAGCGGATCATGGACGAGGTGACGCGGAACCTCATCGCGAAGTGGAATATGCCGCCCGAGAAGGCCCGCCAGCGGGAGGAAGAGCTGCGCCGGCACTTCCCGGAAGCGTGGGTTGAGGGCTACGAGCCGCTCATCGACGCGATGACGAACGATCCCGGCGACCGTCATGTGCTGGCCGTGGCAGTCCGCTCTCACTCCGATCTGATCGTCACCTACAATAGACGCCACTTTCCGGCCGCGTCGGTGCAACCGCTGGAGATCGACGTCCAGGCGCCGTCTGCCTTCCTGCGCGGGCTCTACGATCTCGACGCTGGCCTGTTCGTCGGCAAGCTGCATGATCAGGCTGGAGCGATCGGCGTTTCTCTGCCCCGCCTGCTCAACAGCCTCTCCAAGAACGTGCCGGGGTTTGTCGAATACTTCTGCGAAGAACAAGGCATCGACGGTGGATAGCTGAGGGTCGCTGGTTCTACTTCGCCCCCCTGCTCAGCCACCCGTTCAGCTTCAGCCACTCCTCCAGCCGGTCCAGGTAGTGATCGGCCCCGCCACCCTTCTTTCCGAACCCGTGCTGGCCGGTTTGGAACACGTGCAGTTCGGCCGGCGCCTTGGCTTTGATCCAGGCGCCAAACAGGTCAATCGACCCCTGCATTCCGACTGCCTGGTCATCCGCCGCCACCGCGATGAACAGCGGCGGGGTGGCGCCTTCCGGCGGTGGATTGGCGTTTGCACCGGCGGCATAGATGGCGGCCGCGAAATCGGGCCTTCCATCGGCAGGACCATATACCGTCGAGAGAACCACCGCGCCGCCGGCCGAGTAACCAATGATGCCGATTCGATCCGGGAGCACGCCGAATTCGCCCGCGCGCTGCCGCAGCAGGCGCACTGCCTGCTGGCCGTCCTTGCCTGCCATCTCACGCACATTCTGGCCCGCTTGCGGACCGGTTGTGGCTGGCCCCCTCCCGGCCGCGGCGGCAGGTGGCGCATCAGGGTCGACGTAGGTAGTGCGGTACTTCAGCACAAACGCGTCGACGCCCATCTGGTTCAGCCGTTTGGCGACATCCACTCCCTCATACGACATCATCAGGGTCCGGAACCCGCCACCCGGCGCGACGATCATCGCGGTGCCCACGGCATTGGCCTTCTCGGCCGGGTAATAGAGCAACACCGGCCGAACCACATTCTGTGCCTGCGGCCGGTCCGGCGTGCCGGCCGCTCTCTCCGAATAGTCCCAATTCTCCGAACCCGGAGCCACCCCCGGATAAAGCGGAATCTCGCGCGCCGGCGGCGCCAATTGAGCCCAGGCCGCAACCGCCAATCCAGCCAGAATCAGGAGCGATCTCTGTTGAAGGTTCACCATGATATGTTACATCGCCCCCCTTTCGGGCGTACAATTCGATCAGCGGAGGTTGCTATGCCACTGTTGGAGAAACTGCGCAATTTCCTCGAGGCGAATCACGCCGCGTATACCCACACCGTTCATCCCACCGCTTTCACGGCCCGCGAGGTCGCTTCGGCGGAGCACCTGCCCGCACGGGAGGTCGCTAAAACCGTCGTCGTATTCGGTGACAACGGATATCACATGATGGTGGTCCCAGCCACCAGGCTGGTCGATTTTCAGGAGGTCCGCCTCACGCTGGGACTCACCCACGCGCGGCTGGCCACCGAAGAGGAACTCGGCAAGCTCTTTCCGGATTGCGAGCTGGGCGCGATGCCGCCCATCGGAAGCCTGTACGATCTTCCCGTGTACCTCGACAGCAGCCTCGCCGGCGAGGACATGATCGCTTTCAACGCGGGAACGCATCACGACGTCGTTCATATGCGGACCGCGGACTACCGGGCGCTGGTCCATCCGACCGTCGTCTCACTGGCGCGCGTGGAGGCCGCGCGGCACGGCTGGTAGGCCCCTACTGCGCTAACGCCGCCATCAGCGCCGGCCTGAGCCGGTCCGAGACCACAAACAGGTTCTCCGGGTACCGGCGATAGGTTAGCATCTGGCTGTAAATGGCTCCTTCCATGCTGTTGTTCAGAGCCAGTCCCGCCAGGTATTGCAGCCGCAGGTTGCCATCCAGGTTGATCTCCGCGTCCGCCAGCCACGACCTCAAATCGGGACCCTGCCCGGCATAGGTCGAAAGCAGGGCGATCGCCGAGCCGAATCCCACCTCGCGCATCGACGCGGCTACGCGCGCCTGGTCCGGGCGTTCCAGCTTCTCTTGCAGTTGGTCCACGTCGATCCTGGTTGGCTCGGCCTGCCCCAGCAGCACGGTGTCATAGCCGCCCCCCGCGGTGTCGTTGCCCCAGATGGTTCCGCTCGGAAAAACGTCGAAGAAGGTAGCCAGCTCGCTCTTCACCGTACTTAGGTCGCTCTCGTACAAGGGCACCCACTGGGTGACAATGCCGCCCGGGTTCAAATGCTGCTTCACCAGCTCAAAGTACTCCTTGGAATAGAGCGTGGCGCTGCCCTTGACCCACGGATGAATCGGGTCTGAGGTTATCACATCGAACTTTTCCTGAGTCGTCAGGACGTAGTGGCGCGCGTCGTCGTAGACCATTTCGACGCGCGGGTCGTTCAGAACGTTGTAGTTCTCCCGGCCGAAGTAGCGCGTCGCCACCGGCGGAATCATCCGCTCCATTTCGCAGATGACGATTCTCTGCACCTCGGGGTGCAGCACAAACGAGCCGGCCGTCACGCCCGCGCCGAAGCCCACTACCAGCACCGAACGGGGCTTGGCATGCAGCAGCGCGGGCATGTGGCCGAGCATCCGCTGCAGCCGCATGTCGTACGGTTCCGTGGAAGCTTCCACCTTGCCGCTGACGTGGAACTGCACCGCGCCGTCGTCCCACCGCGAGATAGCGATGGACGCGTTCATCCCTTCGCCCGCGTAGAGAATTTCCGAGCGGTGCGCCGAGATCGTGATTCGGCGCCCATAGGCGATCAGCATGGAAGGAACCCCGGAGACGCTCATGGCCAGGAGAACGGCGCCGGCCGTGGCGGCCGCCAGCAAGAGCCCGCCGGCTTTCCTCCGCGGCGGCCAAGCCAGCGGCGCCAGCGCGAAGAGCGCGCTCACAGCAGAGAGCAGGATCAGCACGCGCTCGCACCCTTGCGTGCCCACGGCTGGAATCAGAAGCATGCTGAACGCGAGGGCGCCCACAATCGCGCCGGCGGTGTTGGCCGCGTAAATGCCCCCCACCATTCGCCCGGCATCGCCGCCGGGGTGCCCGATGGGCCCGGCCACCGCCCCCAGCGCCAGCGGAAAACTGGCGCCCCACAGCAACGCCGCCGGTAGAATCGCCCAAGTCGCACGCGCCAGGTCGATCTGGAACGTGTACCAGGGGCTGGTGGAGAGCAGCGGGTTGATGGGCCAATACGGCAGCGAGTTGGCCAGCATGTACGCGGTCCACGCGACGGCCCCGGCCAGCAGCAGTTGGCACCAGCCGATGGCGAGGCGCGGCCGGGCGATGCCCCGCACCAGCGCCGCCGCTACGGCGCTGCCCACCCCCAAGCCCGCCAGGAACACCGCCAGAATGATGGAGAACGTGTAGACCGTGGCGCCCAGAAGCAGCCCTAACAGGCGCGTCCAAACCACCTCGGCGCCCAGTGCGCACGCTCCCGAGAGCGCGATGGTCACATAGATCGGCCATGAACCCGCCGCCGGCGCAGCCTCCGCCGCCGGCGTCGCGGGCGGCTCTTCGGCCGCAGCCTGGTGCGGCGTCCGCGAAGCTATGCCGAAACTGATCAGAGCCACCGCCCCGTTGATGGCCGCGGCCACCCAAGTCGCCGTCGCCATGTCATAGACACGCAGCAGATAGAACCCCGCCAGCAGGCATCCGAACACGGCCCCGGCGGTGTTGCCGCCGTACAACAGGCCCATCCAGGAAACGTCCTCCGGAGTGGTTTCAAGCCACCGCGACGCGGCCGGCAGCGACGCGCCCATCAGCACCGTGGGCGGCAGCAGGCATGCCGCCGCCACCACCGCGCGCAGCAACATGGCCGGCAATCCGTGCCCCACCGCCGCCACGTAAACCTGGTCGACCAGAGGCATTCCGAACAGCACCAGGATTCCGCAGATCCCGATTCCCATTTCCACCAGCCCATAAACGCGCAAGGGATGCTGCCGCCGCAGGGAGAGGATGCGCGGCAGAGCCATGCTGCCCAGGCACAACCCGCCCATGAAAGTGGCCAGCAATACGGCCAGTGAAACCGCCGTGGAACCGATCACCAGTTGCAACAACTGGTACCAGACGATTTCGTAGATCAGCGCGGAACAACCGCTGCCCGCGAACAATAGCAGCAGCAAAGGAAGGAAGCGGCGCGACGCCCACCCAGACCGCACCCTATTTCTCCAGGAACAGCGGCCGGATGTGCCGCTCGAACAGGTTCTGGGTGACGTTGCGGGATATCGGCTCCTCGCACTGCTCCAGCATGTTCAGATATCGGGCGCCCATCTTGGCGGCCACCTTGTAGCCCACGTGCAGCAACTGCCGCACGTCCGGATTGAATCCCGGGTTCGATTGATCGTGGCGCAGCGCCGATGTGTACTGCTCCGAGCTCCAACCCTCGACCTCCGCCGGCGAGGGCAACCGTTCGTAGTGGATGTCGATCACCGCGGCGTACGGCTCGCACAACTCGTCGCGACGGGCGAACGCCTCGGTGTAGACCTCCTTGGCCAGTTTGAGCCCGTCTCCGCCGGCTTCCGCCAGTCCGATCAGCTCCTCCAGCCACGTCGTTCCCGCCGTCTTGAGGTGCACGCCGGCGTTGAATCTCCGCAGCGCCCGCCGCATGGGCGCGTAGATGGAAAATTTGTCGCTGCCGGAATGCACGCTCAGCTTGAGGTTGCGCGGAAGCTGGTACTGCCTGGTGGCGTACGCGATCACCGCCAGGTCGTCGTTGAACTCCTTCGTAAATTGCGCCAGGTCGCCAACGTAGTCCACGCCCTTGTTGAAGCGGCCCGTGAACTTCGGCGCAATGGTCTGGATGGGGATCTTCTCATCGGCGATGGCCGCCAGAATGATAAGCAGCTCGGGAGGAGTTTGCGGCGAGTCGGTCTCATCCATGGAAACTTCCGTCACGAAATGGCCCGCGCCTTTGCGCTCCGCGACGTGGCGATAGATGCGCCCGGCTTCCTCGACGGCAAAGAGATACTTGCCCGCAACCGCCCCCACCGACTGCCGCGTGGTGATGAATGGCTCGGCGATTCCGGGGACGTTCAACCGCCCGATCAGCTCCGGATGCCGCCCCACGAACGCTTCCACGTCCGCGGCCGCTGCGGGCCGGCCGATAGCCGCGGCGACGTCCAGCGTGTAGAAATCGCTCGCATCGATGAAGCGGTCCACCGTGCCCAGGTTGATGTGATCGGCGTCCACGTGGTACGGATGTTTCCAGCCCAGTTCACGGACGGCCGCATCGGCGGCGGCCCGCACGCTGCCCGGTTCGGTACCGACGATCAAGTGCTCGCGATTCGATTTGTTCCAGACCGGGATCACGGTGACGCCGGACTTGGCAGCCATAACGCAAGCAGTCAGTTGCGCCCTGGCCTGATGCGCGAAGCGGTCTCCCACTCCAATCGAGAACTTCTCAAGGGTAAGCATGCGTACCGGAAAACCTTAATTATAAGGCATCGCACGGTGATAGTATAAGAGTCGAAACTCTTTTGGGGTCTTGGAGCACACCATGCGCAGACCCATTGCCTATCTCGTTCTGGCGGCTGCACTCTACGCGCAACAGGCTCCCATTCCGGCCGAAGTGAAGACGCGGCTCGCCGCGTTGCTCCCCAATGGCAAGAACCCAGCACGCTTCTATTCGTCCGACCTCTACCGGTACATGGACGGCGGCGCCGACATCTATCTCAAGTACGGGCTGCTGGCGATGGTTCACCGCGAGTATAAGATTGCGGGCGTCGAAATGACGGTGGACGTATTCGATATGGGCAGCCCGCTGGCAGCGTTCGGCATTTACTCGATGGAGCGCTCTCCCGAATATCATTTCATTTCCATCGGGGCGGAGGGTTACAGCAGCGAATCGACGCTCAACTTTCTTCAGGGCCGCTATTACGTCCGGCTCTCGGCTTTCGGCGACGGGGCTGGGCCGGCACTCGACAACTTCGCGCGCGCGATCTCGCGGAATATCGGCGGGGATCGCTCGCTGCCGGCCCTGCTCGACATTCTTCCCCGCGAGAACCGCGTGGCGCGGTCGGAGAAATATCTGGTCGAAGCTCCCGCCGGCCATGACTTCCTGGCGCCTGCGCTGACGGCCTCTTACCGCTTCGATGGCCAGGTAACCTCTCTCGTGATCTCGCTGGCCGCGGATGCCCGCGACGCCAACCAGAGAGTAGAGCAACTCCGTCGCTACTATCTTCGGTCGGGCGGTGAAGTCATCTTCTTCGCACGCGGCCACTATGCCATACTCTGTCTTCATCCGCCGCCCGGCGCGGCCGCTTTTCTGGACAAGGTAAAGCCGTGATGGAGATCGATCGGAGACAGTTTTTGTTGTCGCTTGCGCCCGCGCTTCTGCCCGCCACCGCGCCGTCGCTGAGCATTGCCCATTACAAATCTTCTCCGGCCGAGCCCGATGGCATTGCGGAGGAGGCCCGGCGGCTGACACGCAGCGCCATTGACGCGCTGGGCGGCATGGCCCGTTTCGTTTCCAAGGGCAACGTGGTCTGGGTGAAGCCCAACATCGCCTGGGACCGCCGCCCCGAACAGGCGGCTTGCACCAACCCCGACGTGGTCGCCGCGCTCGTCGAGATGTGCTTCCAGGCCGGCGCCAAAAAAGTCGCGGTCGGCGACAACCCCTGCAACTCGCCGCAGAGCACCTATCCGCGCAGTGGCATCCAGAGCGCCGCCCAGAAGGCCGGCGCGCAGTGCTATTTCATGGATGAACGCAAGTTCCGCAAGATGGCCATCCAGGGCGCTCATGTCCTCAAGGAATGGGAAATCTATCGCGATGTGGTGGAGGCCGACCGCGTCATCAATGTGGGGATTGTCAAGCACCACAGCCTCACCTTGGCCGTCCTCGGAATGAAGAACCTGATGGGCGTCGCCGGCGGCGCGCGCAACCGCTTCCACCAGGACATCAACAACACCATCGCCGACCTGGCCGGCTTCATCCGGCCGCAACTGGTGGTGCTTGATGCCGTGCGCGTGTTGGCGGCCAACGGCCCGGTGGGCGGCAATCTCGCCGACGTGAAACGCCGCGACACCATCGTGGCCGGCGTGGACCAGGTGGCCGTGGATGCCTTCGGCGCCACGCTGCTGGGCCTCCGGCCAGCGGACATTGGGTACATAGTGGAAGGCCACGCCCGCGGCCTCGGGAACATGAATTACGCGGCGCTCTCACCGGCGCGGGTGGAGGTTTAGATGGCTCGCAAAACGCCAACGACCACGCTGGTGTGGCTCCGCCGCGCCGTCCAGACCGCGTTTCTGCTGCTGTTCCTCTACCTGTTTCTGGAAACCGTGTATCACCCCATCAACCGCGTGGGCGGCGGAGTCAAGTTCTTCTTCCAAATCGATCCGCTGGTGATGCTGACGGATTGGCTGGCGTCGCACGCGCTGGCCGCGGGCATGCTGCTCTCGCTCGCCACGCTGGCCGTCACCTTCCTGTTCGGCCGCTGGTTCTGCGGATGGATCTGCCCCTTCGGCACTCTGCACCATCTCTTCTCCAGCCTGCGCGGCGGCCCGGTCAAGGCCCGGCTCGATACCGGCGGCTATGGCCGCTGGCACAAGGCCAAGTATTACGTGCTGGTGGTGTTTCTGGCGGCCGCGCTGCTGGGCGTCAACGTGGTGGGCTGGCTTGACCCGCTTTCTTTCTTCTTCCGGGGAATGGCGGTGGCCGTGTACCCGGCACTCAACAGCGCCGCTGACTCGATCCTGTTCTACGACTCACTGCGCCGGCAGTTACTCGCCGTCGCGCAGCCGCATTACTTCGGGAACGTCCTGATCGGGGTGCTGTTCGGAGTGGTTATCGCCCTCAACTTCTACCGGACGCGCTTCTGGTGCCGGTACATTTGTCCGCTCGGGGCGCTGCTCGGAATCGCCGGCAGGAACCCGCTGGTGCGGCTCAACAAGAGCCCCGAAGCCTGCGACAATTGCCGTCTGTGCCTGGCCGATTGCCAGGGTGGCGCCAACGTGGGGAACACCCTCGAATGGAAGCCGGCGGAATGCTTCTACTGCTTCAACTGCCAGTCCGATTGCCCCTCGCAGGCAGTCACTCTCAGTTGGGGGACCAGCTATCTGAAGCCGCCGAAGGACTCGCGCCTGGACCTCGGCCGCCGCCAGTTGCTGGCCTCGGGCGTCGCCGGCGCCGGCGGAGCGCTCCTGTTCCGCACGCATCCGCTGGCCGGCAAGCGCTCCTACAACCCCGAGCTGGTGCGTCCCCCGGGAGCGCTGGGCGAAGAGGAGTTTCTCTCCAAGTGCATCCGCTGCGGTGAGTGCATGAAGGTGTGCCCGACCAACGGCATTCACCCGGCGGCGCTCGAAGGCGGGCTGGAGGGCATGTGGACGCCGGTCATGAAGATGACCATCGGCTACTGCGAGTACGAGTGCACGCTGTGCACTGAGGTCTGCCCCACCGGCGCCATCCGGCCGCTCAGCGTAGAAGAGAAGCAGAAGATCAAGATCGGCCTGGCGTACATCGACCGCAACCGCTGTCTCCCGTATGCCGCCGCGCGGACGTGTATCGTTTGCGAAGAGCATTGCCCCACGCCCAAGAAGGCCATCTGGTTCGAAGAAGCGCAGGTAACTATGGACCGGGGCGGGAAGGTCACCGTGAAGCAGCCGCGCGTCAACCTGGAACTGTGTATCGGATGCGGCATCTGCACCAACAAGTGCGTCATCAAAGGCCAGCCGGCAATCCTGGTGTCAAGCCCCGGCGAAACCCGCAACCCGGACAACGGGGTGCTACTCTGATTCAAGACACAGCTTCCTGTCACCGAATTACGATCGGTGCTACATTGACCTTCATGCGAACCCATCTCTGCGCGTTACTTCTGGGCACGCTCTTGCTCACTGTGCCCTTGCAGGCCCAACGGAAAGTCATCGCCCCGCCGGAATTCGCTCCCGCGCCGGCCGCCTCCGAGCCCATGTACAGCCCCGGCATCCTGGTGGATGGAACACTCTATGTCTCCGGCCAGATCGGCGCCGATCTCAAAACCCGCGAAGTCCCCGCCGATTTCGAAGCCGAAGTGAAGGCCTGTCTGGACACCATCGGCATCGTCCTTAAAGCCGCGGGCATGACCTATGCGGACGTTGTGTCCGTGCAGGTTTATCTCACGGATATGGACCTGTTCGCGCGCATGAACGCCGTCTACGCCACCTACTTCAAGACCCCGCGGCCCTCGCGCGCCACCGTGGGCGTGACCCGGCTGGCGTTGCCGAAAGCGCACATCGAGATCGCCGTCACCGCGCGCAAGTAGGGATCGAAAAGGCGGCCGGCCGCGGCGGACCTACACGTACTCGCCGAAGTCTTTCTGCAATATCAGGGCCACGGTGCCGCGCAGACGGGCCATGCCGTCTTCGTGCGCCGGGACCACGCGCGGGGCGAGGCCGCCCGGCAGCACCTGGGCCTGGACTTCGGCTTCAATCACCGGCCCGAAGCGATGCCAGGACCGCGTGAGGTCGCCCACTACCACGATCCGCTCGGGCGCAAGTCCCGCCACGATCATCCGCATCCCGCGCCCCAGGTAGTGCGCCATGGTCTCCAGAGCCTTGACCGCCCGCTTGTCACCCTGGTCGGCGAGACTGAGCAGATCGGTGAAGCTCAAGCCCCCAGCCGCCGCACCTTCTTCCAGGTAGTAACGCAGGGCCGCCCGATTCGAGGCGAATACTTCCCAGCAGCCACGGCTGCCGCAACCGCAGACCGGGCCTTTCGAATCCAGCGGCACGTGGCCAAACTCGCCGGCCATTCCATGCAGGCCGCGCACCAGTTGCCCGTTCACCAGGATTCCCGTGCCGATCCCCTCGGAAACCGTGATCGCCACCAGGTTACGCCCCTCTTCCATGTGATCGAACCAGACCGTCGCCAGAACACAGGCGTTGGCGGCGTTTTCCAGCTCCACTTCCAGGCCCGTGGCTTCCATGATGGGATTGCGAATATCGAACTCGCGCCACTTGAGGTTGGGTGCGAAAACCAGTCTTTCCGAGCGGTGATCGAAACGGCCGGGCAGGCTGATTCCTATGCCTTCGATCTTCTTCCCCCGGCAGGAAGCCATGATGCGGCGGATGCATTGAATCAGCTCCTCCACCGCTGGTTCTGGGTCCGAAGGCGTGGCCAGCACTTCGCGAGAAGTGAACTTGCCGTTGGCGTCTGCCAGGGCCACCGTGGTCTGTGTCGGGCGAATGTCCACGCCGATAATGACGCGCTCGTCGTTCAGCCGCAGGAACGTCGGACGCCGCCCTCGCGGCAGCCGGCCGGTGGGACCTTCCACCACCCAATGCTCCGCGATCAGTTGTTCCACGATCAGGGAAATGGTGCTCCGCTGTAACCCGCAAACACGAGCCAGGTCGGCGCGCGAAATGGGATGCCGCGTCCTGATCAGGTTCAGGACGATTCGCCGGTTGATATCGCGAACTACCTCGCTCGAGGCGGCCTGGATGCGCTTCGATCCCGTCGCCTTCAACTTGCCATCCACCCCCGTCTGGCGAGTCAATCCAGCTCCTTTGCCGTGCCGCGCCGCCCCCTGCTCGCGCAGGCTGAATCCGCAGTATGCAAAGGTAGTGTAGCGCAACCGCCTGACTACGGTAAAATGAATGGGTTTGTTCAAAATGGGAAACGTCATTATCCTGGGGTCGCAGTGGGGAGACGAGGGCAAAGGCAAGATCGTCGATCTCTTCTCCGCCCGCTTCGACATCGTGGCGCGCTATCAGGGCGGGCACAACGCCGGCCACACCGTGGTCGTCGGCGATCGGAAGTTCGTTCTGAAGCTGGTTCCCAGCGGGATTCTGCACCCCGGCAAGAAGGCCGTGATCGGCAATGGCCTGGTCATCGATCCCGCCGCCCTGCTCGCCGAAATCGACGCCCTCGAGTCCGCCGGTGTCCAGGTGAGGGGCAACCTCTTCATCAGCAACCGCGCGCACGTGTTGTTTCCGGTGCACCGCATGATGGAGAAGCTGTCCGTTTCCATCGGCACCACGTCCCGCGGCATCGGCCCTTGCTACGAGGATAAGGTGGGGCGGCGCGGCGTTCGCATCGCCGACCTGCTCAACCCAGTGGTTTTCCGCGCCCAATACGACTCCGTGATGGAACAGAAAGTCGCCATCGCCAGGGCCCTCGGCATCTACCAAGACCTGGATCTGCGGCGCATCCGCGACGAATACGAAACCTTCGCGGAGCGCATCCGGCCCATGGTGCGCGATACCGCCATCCTGTTGAACCAGGCCATCCGCGACGGAAAGACCGTGCTCTTCGAGGGCGCCCAGGGCACCATGCTCGATATCGACCATGGAACCTACCCGTTCGTGACCTCCTCCAGCGCCAGCGCGGGCGGCGCCTGCACCGGCACAGGCGTGGCGCCCACCCGCATCAGCGGCGTAATCGGCGTTTCCAAGGCGTACATTACGCGCGTGGGCGGCGGACCGTTTCCCACCGAAGCCCTGGATGCCACGGGCGACATGATTCGCCAGCGCGGCAACGAATTCGGCGCCGTCACCGGCCGGCCGCGCCGCTGCGGCTGGTTCGACGTTCCGCTGCTGCGCTACACCGCCGCCATCAACGGATTCGACAGCCTGGTGGTGACCAAGCTCGATGTGCTGGACGAGCTCGACAGCATTCCGGTCTGCACGGGCTACCGCTCGGGCCAGCAGGAAGTGGCGGAAATGCCGCCCACCGTGGCGGAAATCGAACAGGTCGAGCCGGTGTACGAATCCCTGCCCGGCTGGAGAGCCGCTACGTTCGGCGTCTCTTCGTACCACGACTTGCCGGAGAAGGCCAGGCATTACCTGGCGTTTCTGGAGAGCCGGACGGGCGTGGAAGTGGGCTGCATCTCCACCGGACCCGAGCGCAACCAGACCATTGTCCGGCCCGGCTCCCGTTTCGAGAAGC
Organism: Bryobacterales bacterium; assembly: GCA_963768385.1. GTDB lineage: Bacteria > Acidobacteriota > Terriglobia > Bryobacterales > Bryobacteraceae > Fen-178. The sequence goes on along the minus strand of CAVYHQ010000002.1, from coordinate 262,227 downwards.
TGGTTCAGTGCGCATCTTCAGTCTGATTGTTTGTCTGCCCGCCATCCTCGCGGCGCAAGACCTGCGCGAAATCGTGCGGCGCTCCGTCGAGATCGACCGGAAGAACGCCGAAATCGCCCGCAGCTACACCTATCTCGAGCGCCACGAGGACCGCGAACTGGACGGCTCCGGCAAGGTCAAGAGCACTCAGATTCAAACCTGGGATGTGACTTTGCTGGAGGGATCTCCCTATCGCCGCCTGGTGGCGCGCGACGACCAGCCGCTCTCGCCCAAGGAGCAAAAGAAAGAGGAAGACAAGCTGCGCAGGAGCATCGAGCAGCGGCGTAAGGAAACCGCGGAGGAGCGCAGGCGCCGGATTGCGGATTGGGAGCGCAGGCAGGAGCGCCAACGCGAGCCCCTGAGAGAGCTGCCGGACGGGTTCGATTTCCGGCTGATCGGGGAGGAAGCGCTCCCCAGTGGCGAGGTTTACGTGATCGACGCCACACCCAAGCCTGGTTACAAGCCGAAACTGCCTTCGGCGGCCTACTTCCCCAAGGTGAAGGCGCGGTTCTGGATCGATAAGAAAGACTACCGTTGGGCCAGGGTAGAGGTGGAAACTCTGGACACCATCTCCTTCGCCGGCTTCCTGGTGCGCCTCGCGAAGGGCAGCCGTCTGACCATCGAGCAGGCGCACATCAACCAGGAGGTGTGGCTGCTGAAGCGCGTGACGCTGCGGGGTTCGGCGCGGATCGCGCTCATCAAGAGCCTGCACGAAGAACTCGTCATCACCTTCAGCGACTATAAGAAGTTCCAGGTGGATTCGCGCGTCGTTTCGAAAAGGGGACAGACGCATTTTTTTGAGAGCTTCCCAACGCGTTTCGTACCTCTCCTGCATTAGCTGCCACCCCTCCCTGAGGATTGGCCGGTATGAAAGGACTTGACCTCAGCGCGCCAGCCGCACCACGTTGCGCCCGGCATCGACGTAAACAGCCGAAAACCAACGGGCGGGGAGCATGCCATCATGATCGGCGAGCGCCGGCATGTCCACCAGGTAGACCTCGGCATGGCTAATGGCCAGGCCGCCGACTTCCAGTCGCGCCGTCCTGCCACGCCGTACCGGCCAGTCGCCAGCATTGGTCACAATCCGGCCGGCGTTCTTCAGGCCGCCGAGTTGAGGGCATTGGCTGCCGCATTGCAAGATCAGGCCGCTTGCTCCCATGTCCAGGATCACTCGCCATAGTTGCATTTCCGGATCGAGCCTGACGGCCACGATAATCCGGCCACACGCCTGCGTGACCGCGACTTCCGGACCCAACCGGACGGACGCCCGCCTTGCATCGTCACCCAGCAGAAGCCGCTTGCGCCGGTAATCAACCAGATATGGGAAGCGGCCCAGGAAGCTCTGTCCCAGGACGCCGTCCACTTTGGTGTTGAGTTTCTGGGCGCCTTCGAGCCGGTCGGCCAACACCTCGACCGAATCGGCTTCGACTGATGCAACGCGGACAGTGGCGTAAGCGGCCGGAATAGGGCGTTCGTTGCCGGTTGCCGCGTTCAACAGAACCTGATGGTCGTAAACCAACCCCGCGGTCCGGCCGGCGTCCGGCGTCATGGCGCATGAGGTGGCGCCGCTATCGATGAGCATCCGGAAGGGACCTCGATGGTTGATCACCACCTGCACAAAGGCATACCCATCCACCAGGGCGACTTTGGACCCGTTCTTCATGGCCGGGCTGCCAGCCAACGCGTAACCCGCAAGCCACATGGCGTACACGATTGACCGAATCATGGCCGCAGTCTACGCGGCGCGTCGGATGAGAATCCTGATGGAATTCAGATGGTTTTGTAATAGGATATGATGGTCTGGATTATCGGAGGCAGATAGCCTGTGATGGCGCCGAAACCGGCCCCGGTCTACCAGTTTGGGGAATTCACTGCGGATCCCAAACGTCTCGAAGTCCGGCGGGGCGGTCGTGTAGTCGCCTTGGAACCTAAGGCGATGCGCGTTCTTTTCCACCTGATAGAGAATCGCGACCGGGTGGTCACCAAAGAGGAGTTGATCGCTCACATTTGGGCGGGCGCTTTCGTGACCGAGTTTGTCCTTACGCGCGTCATTGCCCAGCTTCGCAAGCAGCTCGGCGATGATGCTCACTACCCCCGATACATCGAAACCGCCGCCACTGCCGGTTACCGTTTCATTGCGAATGTGGAAGCCGCTGATCTGGCTGCGCAGCCCGTGGACACACCACGGTTTCCGGGCCGGTTGCTGGCTGCCACAGCTATACTGCTCGTTCTTGTGGGGATCGCTGTTTGGCGGTTGCGCCAGCCAAACATGAAAACCGCGGGCGCCATCCGCGCTGTGCGGCAGCTCACCAACTCCGGCGCCGCCGACCTGTTTCCCTCCTTTTCGCCGGACGGCGGCCAGATCGCCTTTAGTTCGAACCGCACCGGTCATTTTGAACTCTATATCCGCTCCCTGGCGCCGGGGAGCGCCGAGCGCCAGATCACTTTCGGCGGCCAGGACGTCATTCAACCCGCCTGGAGCCCCGATGGCCAGTACCTAGCCTGCTCTTTCCAGGCGCGCGGCGGAATCGTCGTCATGCCGGTTTCCGGTGGAGCCGTGCGGTATTTGTCGGACAGCGGAAGTGGACCGCAATGGTCGCCTGACGGCCGGACGCTGATCTATTCTCCGTTCAACGTGGAAACGGTGTTGCAGGTCAATCGTTTTGCCCCGCCTTCCACTGCTAACTACGTGATGTCGGTGGCGGCTGAAGGCGGCGTTGCCCACCAACTGACCTATCCTGGCGACCCGGTGGCAGTTCATTCCAATGCCCGCTGGCTGGGCGATGGACGGCACATTCTGTTTCTTGCAAACGGAGGCATCTGGCTGATGGACGCGTGGGCCGGACAACCGAGGAAAATCGACCTGGGAAACCACTGCGTTAACAATCTTGCTCCTTCCCTCACGGGAACTGCGCTGTATTTCACTACGCGGTGTGCCAGCAGCGTTCAAGGTCTATACCGGACACGGCTTGGCCGGGACTGGCACGCGCAAGATTCTGAGTTGTTGATGCCGATAGCCGCGGCCGTGCCAACCGATATTGCCCTTTCGAGGGACGGTTCACGCCTGGCGTTCAGCCAGCGCATAGAGCAGAGCGGCATCTGGAGTGTCCGTATCGACCCGTCCGGTGCCCCGCGGGGGGAGCCGAGGCCGCTCGTGCAGAATCTCAGTTCCCGGAACACGGAGCCGGATTTCTCATTGGACGGATCGATGCTGGCTTATGCGTCGGTTCGCCAGGGCGAGCCCGTAGCTATATTCGTGGCGAACGCCGATGGCTCCGCCCCACAGATGATCTCGCCCGAGGGCTCTGCGTGCGAGTTCCCGAATTGGCTGGATCAGGGCCGGTGTGCGTACTTCTGTGCGCCCCGGGACCTCTGGATTTCCCCTTTGCACGGACCTCCCCAGCACCTCGTCGGGAAGATGAAGGTCCAGTTCCCCGACTTGAGCCGTGACGGAAAGAAACTTGTCGCGCACATTCGCGACGCTTCTTCGCGACGAATGAGGGTGGTGGTGGGAGACGAGCACGCCGACCAGATTCGCGATCTGACACCGAGGGACCGCAGCATCGGATATGCCAGGTGGTCGCCCGATGGCCGTTGGATCGCAGCGGAGGAAGAGCACGGAACGACTGACGCCATTGTGCTCATCTCTCCGGAGAACGGCCGGGTACAAACGCTGTTGGATGAGCCGGTTCACTCCTGGTTGCACGATTGGGCGCCCAATAGCGATCAAATTGTTTTCGCCGGGCTGCGCAACGGCCTGTGGAACATCTACTGGGTTTCGCGCACTACCGGACATGTGCAGCAGTTGACGCACTTCCAATCGCCCTCGGGAATGGTACGCTATCCCGCCTGGTCTCCAAGAGGCGATCAGGTGGTGTTCGAACGCCAAGGCCTTGCTGCCAACATTTACTTAGTGGATTTACGGTGATAGGCCTTGTCTCACTCCATCCGCAGAGTCGTGTTCGGGTCAAGCCCCGCCGCGCGCCGCGCCGGCGCCCAGGATGCCACTGCCGCAATGAGGAAAAATAGTGCGATCATCGCCGCGAAGGTGGCTGGATCGCTGGCCGTTACGCCCACCAGCATGGCGCTCATCACACGCGTCAGCACAAGCGCGGCAATCGAGCCGCCCGCCACTCCCACGGCGCTCAGAAGCAGCCCTCGCCCCACCACCATCTTGAAAATGCCGGAAGGTGCGGCGCCCAGCGCCATGCGCACGCCGATCTCCGGCATTCGCTGCCGCACCACGCTCGATAAAACGCCATACAGACCCACCGCTGCCAGCAGCGCCGCGATGGCCGCGAATACGCCCATCAGGAAAAACTGAAAGCGCGTTCCCGATTCGGCCCGGTCCACGGTGGTATCCATCGTCTGCATCTCCGTCACCGCCAGCCGGCCCGGGGCAAATTTGGCCATCTCCGCGCGGACGGCATCGCCGTACTTCGTGGGGTCGCCCGCCGTGCGCAGCGCCCAGTGCCGCGATATGCCGATTCCGAAAAAGCCGTCGGTGAGGTAAATCTGTTCCCGTCCGGCGTCGGCCAGCGAAGCCTGCCGCTGGTGTGCCACCACCCCCACCACCTCCAGCCACACCGGGTTCGGGAGGTTCACGAAAACACGCTTCCCGATGGCCGACTGGTTCGGGAAGGCCTTGGCCGCCAGAGACTCATCGATCACCGCCACGTTCCGGCCCGGCGCGTTGTCATTCCCGGTGAAGGTACGCCCTTCGATGAGACGCGTGCGCAGCGTCTCGAAGTATCCCGGCAGAACCACGGAAAGATCGGCGCGCCAAACGGGATTCTCGCGCGCTCCTTCCGACCCCCACTGCAACCCGGACATCAGCGGCCGTCCCGCCAGGGGCAGAGCCAGGGAAGCGCCCACGCTCTCGACTCCTGGTATGGCACGCAGCCGATCCTCAATTTCGCCGAGAAACGCCAGACGCCGCTGCGGCTGCTGAAATCCTCGGGCATCTCCTATCAGCAGGAAGGTCAGCAGCCCGTGCGGATCGTAGCCTGGATTCACCCGCCGCAGTTCCAGAAAGCTGCGAAACATAAGGCCCGACCCGATCAGCAGCACGAACGAGAGAGCCACTTCGGCGACCACCACGCCATCGCGCAGAACCCGCCCAGTGGCCAGCCCGCCGGTGTGCCCCCCATACCGCAGGGCGCCCATGACATCGGGCCGGGCAGCGCGCCACGCCAGTATCGCGGCGAGAATGCCGCATTCCAGCAAACCCGCCAGCGCTGCAAATGCCAGCACCCGCCAATCGATTCCAACCGACTCCAGCCGCGGCACATTCGATGGCGCAAAAACCAGCAGTGCACGGACACCGGCCCATGCCAGGCCCACGCCCATCAGCGTTCCGAATCCCACCAACAGCAAGGCCTCGGCCAGCAGTTGGCCGGCGATCCGCTGCCATCCGGCTCCCAGCGCGGCGCGTATCCCCAGCTCGCGGCCGCGCATGGATGCCCGCACCAACAGGAGATTCGCCACGTTGGCGCACGCGATCAGCAGCAGAAAAATCACCGATCCCATCAACGCCACCAGGGCCGGCCGCACTTCGGCTGCCAGTGTCTTGTGCCACGGCTTCAGCCCAACGCGGAAACGCGGAATCCGCCAACCCGAAACCACGCTATCCACTTGAGCCTGTGCTTGCTCCAGAGTCCCACCGTCCCGCATCGCTCCAATCACTTGCAGCATCAGCTCGCCCCGGTTGGGTGCGTCGTAGCCGCGGTCGTTGGCAATCCAGATATCGGGGCTGTCCGCCGCCAGCAATAGTTTAAAGCCCGGCGCCAGCACACCCACGATTTTGGGGCCGTGCTGGTAGCTGAGCATCTCGTGCCCGAGAATAGCCGTATTTCCGCCATAGCGGCGCGTGAAGTACTCGAAGCTGAGGATCGCGACTGCGCCTTCGGGCGGCGGGAAGAGCGGCTCCATCCGCGCCGGCGGCTTTCCGTCGGCGTCCGTAAAATCGCGGCCGAACGCGATCTTCGCGCCCATCATGCCGAAGAAGTTGGTGGTTACCTGTCCCTTGCTCACCCGCTCCGCGCTTCCGTCCTCGCGTGGCACGATGGCGCGGTACACCATGATGGCGCTGATATCCTCGAACGCCGCCTTGGTGCCATTGCGCAGGTCCCAAAAATCGGCGTTGGAGAGCATCGTGCCGGTCAGCACCAACCGGCCTTGATTCTTGTACGGAAGCGGCCGCAGGAGCACCGCGTCGGTCACGCTGAACATGGCCGTGCTGACGCCGATACCCAGCGCAATGGTAGCCATCGCGGCCGCTGCAAAGGCAGGAGCTTTCCACATCATCCTGAAGGCGTAGCGCATGAGACCCTCGTGGCCGCCTCTAATCGTATCGCAGAGCTTCCATGGGTTCCACGCGGGCCGCGCGGCGTGCCGGCACATATGCCGCCACCAGCGCCACCGCCATCATCGCCACAGCACCAAAGACGACTGGAATCCCGCTCTTGGCCGGCAGCCCCTGGATCAAACTCGCGGCGAAGCTCCTGCCCCACAGCGCCATGGGCACTCCGATCGCCAGTCCCGCGCAGACCATCCCCAGCGCATCCCCCAGCACCATCCGGGACACGGCGCTTTCGGTCGCTCCCAGGGCCATGCGGATGCCGATCTCATTGGTTCGCCGCGTCACCGCGTAGCTGAGCAGTCCGTAGAGCCCGATGGCCGCCAGCAGCGCACCCAGCGCGCCGAACAACTCCGAGAGCGTGACGATCAGGCGCTCCGGGACGAGGTCGGCGTCCACTTGATCCTCCAGGGTCGTGATCCGCTGTACCGCGGCATTCTTCAGCACGCCGTTCACGATCCGCCGGAAATCGCCCGCGACGGCAGCCGGCGCGCCGCGGGTTCGCATCGAAAAGCGCGAGAACAGGTGGCCCTCCTGGAATGCGTTGAAGTAGATAATCCGGCCCGTCGTTTCGCGCGGGTCGATGTACTTCGCGTCGCCCACCACACCGACGATTTCGTACGGCTTGGGGTCCCCATCGAACGTGACGTGCTTTCCGAGCGGGTTCCCGTCGCCGAAATAGTGCCGCACCATGGCCTGGTTGACAATAGCGACGCGCGGGCCGCCCTCGTCCTGGAAGGTGAAATCGCGGCCCAGCAGCAGCGGCGTGCCGAAGGTCTCGAAGTATTTCGGCGCGACCCAGTTCTCCTCCAGGTAGCGCAGTTCTCCGGGTTTGTCCTGGTAACCCTCCACCGTCGCGTCGCGGTTGGCGCCGGCGCCCAGGACTGGGGTCGTTCCACTGAGCGTGGCCGAGCGCACCTGCGGAAGCGCCCGCAGGCGCTCCAGTATCTCCTGGTACGGGCCAGCCAGTTGCGCGCGGTTGTAACCGGCGCGTGACGGGTCGAGCGTCGCCAGCAAGACATGATCGCGCTCGAAGCCCAACCCGGCATAGATGTTCGACAGGTGCTGAATGAACATGCTGGCGACGCTCAGTAACCCCACGGACAGAGCCACCTGGGCCGTCACCAGGACCTTTCCAAAGAGCCGCCGGAACCGGGTATCGCCGGCCCTCCCCGCTTCGCGCAGCGCCGTGGCCGGGGCGGTGCTCCAAGCGCGCAACACCGGCGAGATCCCAAACAGCAGCCCCGTCAGCAACGCCAGTCCCGCGGTGAACACCAGCACGTGCGCGTCGGGGACCGGGTGGATCTCGAGACGTTCGCGCCCGCTCGCCACGATCCTCAGCAGCGCTATGACGCCCAGATAGGCCACACCGGCACCCAGCAGCGTCCCCGACCCCGAGAGTAGCAAGGATTCCGTGAGCGCCTGCCGCGCCAGACGCCAACGGTCCGCGCCCAGCGAGACCCGCAACGCCAGTTCGCGCTGCCGCGCGGCTCCGCGCGCCGCCAGCATACCCGCCACGTTGGCGCACGCCAGCAGGAGCAGCAAAGCCACCAGACCCATCAGCAGGATGAGCGGCCTGGCGAACTGGTCGCGTGCACGGGACAAGCCGGCGGCCGCGCTCTCCATTTCGAACTGCATGGCGCTCAAGAACATCTTCTCCCTGCCAGCCGGCTCCTGGGCGACGGCTTGGCGGAACAGAACGGCCATCTCCGCGCGCGCCTGCCCGAGACCGACGCCCGGTTTCAGGCGCCCGACCAGCATCACGTTGCCATTCTTCTCAAGGCTGCCACCCGGGACCAGCGACGGCAGCATGGCCAGCGGCAGCCAGATGTCCTGTGGGGAATCGAGGATCAATCCCCGGAACCCGCGCGCCGCCACTCCGGCAATCGTCACCGGAAAACCGTCCACCGCGATCCGCTTGCCGACGATGGCGGGGTTGAGGTTGAAACGGTCCTTCCAGTACGACCAGCTCACCACGGCCACCGGAACGGGCGCGTTCAGCCGATCGTCTTCGGGTCCGAAGAGACGGCCGAGCGCGGGTTTCACGCCCAGCATCGGAAAGAAATTGCCGGTCACACAGACGCCGCTGACTCGCTCCGCCTCGGACCCCCGATCGCGCACGTGAAAGAAAGACCCGAAATCGTAATTGATGCCGGACATTCCCGTGAGGTCCGAGAAGACGTGGTTGTGCGCGAGAAAGTACTGGTATAGCCGCCAGGAGAACGTGTTGAAGTGCGGCTCGTCCTGAAACCGGTGCAGGGGTTCGACGAGCTGCTCGGGATGCTCGACCGGCAGCCGGCGCAGCATCAGCGTGTTGACGAGGCTGAAGATGGCCGTATTGGCCCCGATGCCCAGCGCCAGCAGCAGGAGGGTAACCGCCGTGAATCCGGGAGTGCGCCGCATCCCACGAAGCGCATAGCGAACATCCTGCCAGAGCGTTTCCAATGAGTTCCATCCCCACATGCCAGTAGGTTGTCTACTGCCTGCCGCCGGGCAGGCCCGCCGAGCCGACCCGTTGTTTCAGTAACCGCGCTCTTTGTCCACCACGTTCATCAGCGGCAAGCCGTGCGCGTAACGGCGGACGTTCTCCGCCAGCAGCCCTATGTGACGGATCTGGCGTTCCGGCGAGTACCCACCGCTATGTTGAGTGAAGATCATGTTCGGGCAGCCCCACAGAACGCCCGTGGGGGGATACGGCTCGACAGGCCCCGGGTCCGATCCGGCGCCGGCGATCCGTCCTTCCTTCAGGGCCGAGGCGAGCGCGTTCTCGTCCATCAGCGGTCCGCGGGAGATGTTGATGAAGTACGCCGATTTCTTCATTGCCCGGATCACCTTATCGCTGATCATCCCCCGGCTGACCGGTGTGAGGGGGCAGCAGCAGACCAGTACGTCCACCTGCGGGGTCATCTCCATGAGCCACTCCGGCTCGCGCAGCGTGTTGACGAACAGCGGTTTGGCCATCGGTTTGATATCCACGGCCAGGATTTTCATGTCAAAGCCGTAGTGTGCGATCTTAGCCGTGGCCTGCCCCAAGCCGCCCAGGGCCACGATGCCCATGGTCTTGCCCTGGATCTCCACCAAATCCCGCGCCGGCTTCCACTCCTTCCTCTCGTACATCGGAATGTAGTACCGCTGGAGCCCGCGCGTCAGAGCCAACAGCATCGCCATGGCTGTCTCCCCGAGGGCCGGCGCGTACATCCGTGCCATGTTTGTCATGGCACAAGGATGGGCGACCAGCTCTGGAAACAGCTCCCTCTCCAGTCCGGCTTCCAGATTCTGCACCCACTGCAAGTTCTTGGCCTTCGCCAGCGTGGCCGCGTTGAGCTGGCCGAAAACCACGTCGCACTCGGGCAGCAGCTTGTTCATTTCGTCCTGGTTGGCGGGCATAAAGATCTCAACGTTGCCCTTGCCCCCGGCCTTGAGCTGTTCGATCTCCGCCGGCGTGAAGCTGGCTGTGAGTCCGACCCGTGTACACAAGATCCGGATCCTGGTGGGTGGCGGGTCGAATATCCTGATTCTGTCCGAGGTGTCCGCGGCCAGCGCCGCCGGAGCCGCAGCCGCGGCTGCCATGAACAACCTCCGAGACACCGAATGATCGGTCATAATCTTCTCCTTCTGTTGACATCGGTCGCGGTTTACGCGACTTTCCAAAAATAACAAGTCCGGGAAGACCCTGTCGAGCGCCTGGCGCGCCCCGCCCCACTCCAACCCGACCGCCCCCTACTTCACCGTCACCGTCGCCTCGCCCGCCTTCAGCCCCGCCGCTGACGCCCGAACCGTGATCTTTCCCGCCGCCGCCCCGGCCCGCACGATCGCCAGCACCCTGCCCTGCCATGCCTTCCGGCGGCTCGACTGGACGGGACTCATGTCGGCGGGGTCGCCCGAGTCCATGGCCGCCAGCTCGCCGGCGCCGCTCGCTTGCACCTCAATCGTCGAATCGGCCCCGTACACGCGCCGCCCGTCCGCGTCCACCACCCGGATCTCGAGGTGCGCCAGGTCGGTCCCATTCGCTTCGAGCGCGGGTTTGTCGGCCGCCAGCTCCACGCGTTGCGGCGCACCGGCCGTCGCCAGCTCGAAGCGCGCGGCTTCCTTCCCGCCGCGCTTGCCGATCACCCGCACCACGCCCGCTTGGTTGGGGACCTCCCAGCGCAGCACGGGCTGAAGCCGGTCCACCACCGGTTTCTCGCCCAGCGAGCGGCCGTTGAGAACCAACTCCGCGGAATCGCAATTCGTGTACACCTCGACTGGAATGGTCTTGCGCCCGTCTCCGCTCCAGTTCCAGTGTTCAACCATTCCTCCTCTGCCCGGCCCCGCTTGCTGGGCGGCCGCATAGACCATCGGACCGCTGCTCCATAGCGCCTCGCGCAGGTACGCCAGTGGCTTCCGGAAGCCGCAGTAGTCCAGCAGCCCGGCGGTGCTGCCGCGATGCGGGTACCGCTGCGATTCGCCCAGGTAATCAATTCCCGTCCACAGGAACTGTCCCGCTACGTAATCGTTGGCGGCCACGGCGCGCCAGGCCGCCAGCGAGTGCGAGTTCTCGCTGCCCAGGATGACGCGCTCCGGATAGGTTTCGTGGTCCCGCGCGTAGTACTGCTCCAGGTAGTTGTAGCCGGTCACATCCAGCAGGTCGGCCAGCCCCGTGGCGTTCGAAGCCAGCGTGTCGGCCAGCGCCTCGGTGACGGGGCGCGTGCCATCCAGGCGTTTCACCGCCGCAATGAGCCGGCGGGCAATCGGCGGCAGCTCGTTGGCGGAAAGCATTCCGGGCTTCAACCCATCGCGCCCCAGCGGGTGGCCGAAGGGATCGCCCGGGTAATCGATTTCGTTGCCGATGCTCCACATCACCACCGATGCATGGCTTCGGTCGCGCAGCACCATGTCCTCGATATCGCGAATGGCCCATTCCTCGAAGACTTCGTGGTAACCGCGCGTGCCCGGAACGCCCACGTTCCATCCCTCGATCCACTTCTTTTTGCCGGCCGTCCACTCGTCGAAGGCCTCGTCCATCACCAGCAGCCCCAGCCGGTCGCACAGGTCGTACAACTCCGGCGCCATGGGGTTGTGCGAACACCGTATGGCGTTGACGCCGATCTGCTTCAGCAGCTTCAGCCGCCGTTCCAGCGCCGTTTCGGAAAAGGCCGCGCCCAGCGCCCCCAGGTCGTGATGCAGGCACACGCCCTTGAGCTTCTCCGGCTTGCCGTTCAGAAAGAAACCGCGCTTCGAGTCGAAGCGAATGGTGCGGATGCCGAACGGCGTACGGTATTCGTCCACCAGCGTTGGGCCCGCGAAGACCCGCGTGACGGCGGTATAGAGGTACGGATCTTCGATGGACCACAGCCTCGGTTGGGCGACGGCATCCTGCTGCGCGAAGGTGTGGACCGCGCCAGGGACCAGCGCCGCCTCGGTGGCGATGGTTGCGACCTCGCGCCCGCTGCCATCCTCGATTCCGGTCACCAGCCGGATCGGCGCCGCACCCTTCGACTCGTTGGCCACGCTGGTCTCGACCGTTATCAAGGCTTCCGCTTCGCCCACCATGGGAGTGTGGACGTAAGTTCCCCAGCGGACCACGTGCACGGCTTCAGTGACCGTGAGCCACACGTGCCGGTAGATGCCCGACCCCGTGTACCAGCGCGAGTCCGCCGCGGCGCTGTGATCCACGCGAACCGCCACCACGTTCGCCCTCGCTCCGAAATTCACGTACGGCGTGAGATCGTACTCGAAGGACGCGTAGCCCGAGGGCCGGTGTCCCAGCTTGCTCCCATTGATCCACACGTCGCTGTCGCGGTAAACACCGTCAAACCCCATGAAAATCTTGCGGCCGTCCAGCGCTTCCGCCAGCCGGAACGTCTTCCGGTACCATCCGATTCCGCCGGGCAGATATCCGGTTCCGCTGGCATTGGCGCTGCTGTAAGGCCCTTCGATCGACCAATCGTGCGGCAGATTCACTTTCCGCCAGCCGCTGTCGTCCAGACCCGGCTGCTCGCCGCCGCTCGCCTCGCCCAGGTGGAAGCTCCAGCCGTCATCGAAGTTTCGCCGTTCCCGCACCGGCCCAGCCGACCAGCCCCGCAGCGCCGCGGCCAACGCCGCAATCACCAGCACTGTTTCTCGAGTCACGAATGTATTATCCATCAATGAGTGAAGCCAGATATGATATAACCGGAGCGAAAACTCAGATTCGCTTTCGGGAGGTTCTATGCAGCGGACCATTTCATTCACGCTCAACGGCCAGCCGGCGCGCGTGACCACCGATGACGAGCGCATGTTGCTGTGGGTGCTGCGCTCGGACCTTGGCCTCACCGGCACCAGGTTCGGCTGCGGCGTCGCGCTGTGCGGCGCTTGCACCGTCGTCGTGGACCGGCAGGCCGTCAGGTCCTGCTCCGTCCGCGTCAAGGATATTGCCGGAAAGCACGTCGTCACCATCGAGGGCTTGAGCAATGGGGACAAGCTTCACCCCATCCAGGAGGCGTTCCTGAAGCATGACGCCTTTCAGTGCGGCTACTGCACGTCGGGGATGATCCTCAACGCCTATGCGCTGCTGCTCAAGACGCCGCGGCCCACGCGCGCCGAGATCCTCCAGCACATGGAGGATAACTTGTGCCGCTGCGGCGCGCACGTTCGCATCGTCGAGGCCGTCCAGGAAGCCGCAGGCGCGGTGAAAGGAGGTGCCCTGTGAAACCGGACAATTCCAATCTCAGCCGCCGCGGTTTCTTCGCCGCGGCCGGCTCGGGCCTGTTCGTGTTCTTCAGTGCCGACCTGGACGCCCTCCAGGAGCCGGCCCGGTTCCCCGGCCGGCAGGCCGGTCCCACCGACTTCAACGCCTACCTGCGCATCGGCGCGGAGGGCCGGGTCACCTGTCTCGTCGGCAAAATCGAAATGGGCCAGGGGAACATGACCGCGCTGGCGCAAATGCTCGCCGAGGAACTGGACTTCCCCTTCGACTCCATCGACATGGTCATGGGCGACACCGACCGCTGCCCTTACGACATGGGCACGTTCGGCTCCATGAGCATCCGCATGCTAGGCCCCGTGGTGCGCGCGGCCGGCGCCGAGGCCCGGGCGGTGCTTCTACAAATGGCCGCCGAGCAGTTCCAGGCCCCCGCCGAGCGGCTCCAGGCCAGGGCCGGCGTAATCACCGATCCCGTCGCACCCAACAAGCGCGTCACCTACGCGCAGCTCGTTCAGGGTAAGCGCATCGAGCGCCACCTCCAGAACGTGCCGGTGAAGCCCGTGGCGGCGTTCGCCGTCATCGGCAAATCGCCCCGCCGCAAAGATGCCCTCGAAAAGGTCACCGGCAAGGCCAAATACGCCGGCGACTTCACTCTTCCCGGAATGCTTCACGCCCGGATTCTGAGACCCCCGGCGCATGGCGCAACCCTGAAAAACGTTGATAGCAGTGCCGCTGAAAAAGTGCCCGGCGCCCGTGTGGTGCGGGACGGCGACCTGATCGCCGTGCTCCACGAGCGGCCCGACCTGGCCGAGCAGGCGCTGGGCCTCATCAAGGCGCAGTTTGACCGCCCGCACACCGGCCTGGACGACAAGAACATCTTCGACCATCTGCTCAAGACCGCGCCGCAGCCCCAGGTTGTTGGCCAAGGCGGCAGCATTGCGGAAGGCGAGAAGCTCGCCGCCGTCATCGTCGACGAGACCTATCTCAACAGCTACGTGGCGCACGCGCCCATGGAAACCCACACCGCTGTCGCCAGCATCGAGAACGGCAAGGCCACCGTGTGGGCCAGCACGCAGGCGCCCTTCCCGTTAAAGCCGCAGGTGGCCCAGGCTCTCGGCTTCCCGCAGGAAAACGTCCGCATCATCACGCCGTACGTTGGCGGTGGCTTTGGCGGGAAGAGCGGAGCGCCGCAGGCCGTTCAAGCCGCGCGCCTGGCGAAGGCCGTCGGCAAACCCGTCCAGGTCGTCTGGGACCGCGCCGATGAGTTTTTCTTCGATACCTTCCGCCCGGCCGCGGTGGTGAAGATCCGCTCCGGCCTGACCGCCGCCGGCAAGATTGCTTTCTGGGACGCGCAAGTTTACGCGGCCGGCGAGCGCGAGGGGCGGCCGTTCTATGATATCCCCAACTATCACACGGTCGCGGCCGGCGGCTGGCAGGGCGGCAACCCTCCGGGCATGCACCCGTTCGCCGTTGGCGCCTGGCGCGCGCCCTCAGCCAACACCAACACGTTTGCGGGCGAATCGCACATCGACATTCTGGCGGCCAAGGCCGGCGTGGACCCGCTCGAGTTCCGCCTCGGCCATCTCACCGACCAGCGCATGCGCCGCGCCCTGGAAACCGTGGCCAAACAGTTCGGCTGGAAGCCGGCGAAGACGCCCAGCGGACGCGGTGTCGGCGTCGCCTGCGGCATTTATTCCAACGTCTACGTGGCCACCATGGCGGAGCTGGCCGTCAACAAAAGCAGCGGGAGCGTGCAGGTCAAGCGGGTGGTCACCGCGCTGGATGCGGGCGTCATTGTCAACCCGGAAGGCTTGCGCCAGCAGATGGAAGGCTGTATCACCATGGGCCTGGGCTACACGCTGGCCGAGGAGGTGCGCTTCAGGGACGGCGAAGTGCTCGACCGCAACTTCGACACCTACCAGATCCCGCGTTTCTCGTGGCTGCCCAAGATCGAGACCATCGTCATCGATAACCCCGGCTTACCCGCTCAGGGATGCGGCGAACCGCCCATCACCACCTCAGGCGCGGTCCTCGCCAACGCCATCTACGACGCCGTAGGCGCGCGCCTCCTGCAACTGCCCATGACCCCGGCGCGTATCCTCGCGGCGATTAATAATAAGAAGGCCTGACCTACGAGGCTGGCTGGCAGCCTGGCAGCGGGAATGGCGCCCGCCAACAGTCCCATGGCGCTTCGTCTGGTCATGTACATTTACGGCAGCGTTTCCCTCAACACCTTCTCGCTCTGCTTGGCGCGAAACTGCTGCAGCCGCTCTCTCAGTTCCGGACGGCTGTTGGCCAGAATGGCGATGGCCAGCAGCGCCGCGTTGCGCGCCCCGGCCCCGCCGATGCCCAGGGTGCCCACCGGAATCCCGGCGGGCATCTGCACCGTGGAGAGCAGCGAATCCAGCCCCTTGAGCGTTGCGCCTTCCATGGGAACGCCCAGCACCGGCACCAGCGTGTGCGCCGCGCACACACCGGCCAGGTGCGCGGCTCCGCCCGCGGCCGCCACGATCACCTCGATTCCGCGCGATTCCGCCTGGCCCGCGTACTCCGCCGTCTCGGCCGGCGTGCGGTGCGCCGAAAGCACGCGGCACTCGTGGTCAACCCCGAATTCCTCCAGCAGTTCGGCGGCCTGGCGCATGGTCCCCCAGTCCGACTTGCTGCCCATAATCACCGCGACCAGTGGCATAGTGGAACACCCACGATAATAGGAACGCTCCCCGCCCCGCAACGTCACCTGCATGCCGCTCCCAACCCGCTCGACCTTAAGAATCGTAGCCGGGGCCGCCAGACGACCCACACTCTTTCCACAGCTTTTCCCAATTCCAGATCCCGTACGCCACCTCGTTCGGCAACGGGAATCCGAGCTGATGCGCGAGCATACACACCTGCCCGCGATGGTGGGCTTCGTGACAAAGCATGTAGCACAGCATTTCCAGGCCAACCGGCCAGGGCGAAGCCCAGCCGTCTCTGCGAAACTTCTCGACCCGGCCCCCACAACCGCCGAGCGCTTCGGCGAGCATCTCCGCGCAGCGGGCGGCGCTCTCGGCCAATCCCGCACGGGCCTGCTGCGGCGTGCAGTGCGCGCGGTTGAGCTGTCGTGGAACCTTCAGGTGCGGAGCTGTAAGCCTGACCCACTTGGAGCGGACATTGTGCAGGTGCGTGAAGATCGCCGCAATGGTGCGGGCCTTGCCGGGCGGTTTGGCTCTCCAGGCGGTAGGGTCAAGATGTTCGATAAGAATCTGGTTCATGCGTTCGTTGGCGGCAAAGATCTGGACGGCGGCTCGGCCGAGTTGAGTGTGAACCTTGTGTTGACGCGTGGTCACGGCTCCCTAGTCCTTGACCTATAGTACGTCCTGGCGTCAGCCACTGAAGTGCTCGCCGCACAGCCAAATGCCGGATCTCGCGCCGTATGTCACCCGGTCTGGGAAGTGCGGCTGCGAAGTCACGGCCGGTGGTCTTGCCGCCGGTGCTCCTCACTGCCCCAACTGAAAATCCACCGTAATCGTAGTGACCACCTCCACCGGCTGTCCATTCAGCAGCGTAGGCTGGTACCTCCACTGGCGCACGGCATCCAGCGCGGCATTGACCAGCCGGGCGTCCACGTCAGAATTGATGGCTTCCAGGTTTAGCAGGTCTCCGGTGGTGGAAATGACGGCCCGCATGACCACCGTGCCCTCAATGCCGAGTCGCTGAAGCTCCGCCGAATACTCCGGTCTGGGCATCCGGATGAGCTTGGTGGCTTGCACGTTGCCGCCCACCCTGATCCGCTGCGGCGGGAGGGCCGCCTGTGTAGCCCTCGGCGTGTCCCCCGCGGGCTTCTGCCCCTTGACCACCACCGTTTCCGAAACCTCGCCAAGATCAAGCGTGGCATCCACCCGCGCCGTTTTCCCGGCCTCTACCGCCGTGTCCCTCTTGAAGATCGCGAAACCCGCCGAGCGGATTTCCAGAGCGTACCGTCCCGGCGGGATGGCAGCGAAGCGGTACTCGCCGGCAGCGTTGGCGCGCGTCACCTCCTGGTTGGTCCCATCCAGGTTCTTGGCCCTCACCTGGCAATTGGGGACGCGCGCGTGGCTGGCGTCTTCCACCACGCCCACCAGAGATCCGCGCGCGGCTTGCGCCTGCGCCGTAATGGCAACCACCGGCAGCAGCACCGCCGCCGCTACGGACGCGATGGCGATCGCCGCCCGCCGGCTCAACGGGTGGCGGCGGCGCGTGCCGTCCAGCAAGGCGTGAACGCGCGACTCGAGGTCCGACGCCTCGGCCATGGCGGGAGCGTCCTCCCAGCGGCCTCGCGTGGCAGCCAGACCGCGCACCAGGTCCATCAGATGGCCGGCATAATCGGGCGCGCCCACGCCGCGGCTCAACACGGCGTCGTCGCAAGCCTGCTCGCGCTCTTTACGAAGCTGCCGCACAGCCATCCAGGCCAGCGGATTAAACCAGTAGAGGCAGCAAGCCGCCTGCGCGATGGCTTGCGCCAGCAGGTCCAAACGCTCGACGTGCGCCAGCTCGTGAAGCAACACCGCGCGCAGCCGCGCCGGCGGCCATTCCTGGGACCCTTCCGGCAGCAGCACGATGGGACGCAGGATGCCCCAGGTGAGCGGCATGGGAGCGTCGCCGCTCTCCAGAACGCGGACCCGCCGGCGAATCCCCAGCGCGCGCCGCAGCTCTTCCAGCATGGCGTCCGCGTGCCGCGCCTCCGCCGCGCGCGGCGCCATCCACGACGCCCGCCCGGCCCCCAGCAAAAACCGCGTGGCCACCACCGCGCACCCCAGCGCCCACAGCCCCAGCACCCAGTCCGTGGTAGCGCCGGGCGGGGCGCCCTCTGGGCCCGGCACCCCCTTGCCACCGGTGTTTTCCGGAACCTGCGTCACACGCTGACTCACCACCACCACAGCCCGCGCCGGCTCCGCCGTCGCCACCCGCCAGCTCCACTTCGGCGCTACCAGCACAGCCACCGGCAGCACCACCACCCCCGCCAGCGCCGCCGTCCAGACAAAATGCCGCACTGCCGCCGAGGCCCGGCGTAATCCGGCCGCCGCGGCAAAAGCCGCCGCCAGAATGATGCTTCCTCTCCAGGCGCTCTGCGCCAGCAGCTCCACCCACGTCATGATTTGACTCCTTCCTTCTTGGCCTCTTCGATCAGGCTTGAAATTCGCTCCAGGTCTGGCTCCGAAAGTTTGGCGGCCGACAGATCCAGCAGCGCCGCCACGGCCTGCTCCACCGAGCCTTCAAAGAAGGTCGAGAGCATGTGGCGCAGCGCCGAACGCCGCGCCGTCTCGCGCGCCACCGTCGGCAGATACACGTAACGCAGCGATTCCTCTTGGTGCCGGACGTGGCCCTTCTCCTCGAGCACTCTCAGTTTGGCGCGCACGGCCGAGTAGCTGGGAGCGTCCGGCAGGGCCGCATGGATCTCGGAAGCGCTGGCGCGGCCGCGCTGGTACAGAATGTCCATGATCTGGCGCTCGCGCCGGCTTAGATTGCGATGTCCGTCTTTCCTCATGGCGATATGCTGCAAAAGCAGCATACTGTTGTAAAAGTAGCATTGACCCGGCGGCCTGTCAAGGTCTTTTTTGGCGGGGCTACAATAAAACTTGCCGTCCATGCCGAAAACTTTCACGCGTTATGCCTGGGCCGTGCTGGCCTACAACCTGGGAGTCGTATTGTGGGGCGCATTCGTGCGGGCCACCGGCTCGGGCGCGGGTTGCGGCAACCATTGGCCGCTGTGCAATGGGACGGTTACCCCGCACTCTCCCAGTGCCGCCACCATCATCGAATTCACGCACCGGGTAACCAGCGGGCTCGACCTGGTGCTGGTGGCGCTGCTGGCCGTCTGGGCGTTTCGCCGCTTTCCGCGCCACCATCCGGTGCGGCTCGGCGCCACGCTCTCGGCCCTGTTCCTGGTGACCGAAGCGCTCATCGGCGCGGCGCTGGTGCTTCTCGAACACGTGGCCAAGAACGCCTCCGTTTCGCGGGCCTACTCGCTTTCCACGCACCTCATCAATACTTTGACGCTGCTGGCCTGCTTGACGCTGACGGCGTGGTGGAGCACGGAAAGGGTGGGGCAGGCGGTGCCGTCTGCCCTCCCGCGCCGCAGGACCGTCTGGATGGCCGGTGTGAGCCTGGCGTCGGTGGTGGTGCTGGGAGTGAGCGGGGCCATCACCGCGCTGGGAGACACACTCTTCCCTGCCTCGTCGCTGGCGGCAGGACTGGCCCAGGATCTGGACCCGGCGGCTAACATCTTTCTGCGGCTGCGCCTGTTCCACCCCCTGATCGCCGCCGCCGTGGGCGCGTGGCTGCTGTTTTACGCCGTCTCCAGCGCCTCGCGCCGTCCGTATGTCGCTGGCCGGGCCTGGAGCCTGGTGGCTCTGCTGGGAGCGCAAATTCTGGCCGGGGTGGTGAATCTGCTGCTGCTGGCGCCGGTGTGGATGCAACTGGTGCACCTCTTGCTGGCCGACCTGCTGTGGATTACGCTGGTGCTGCTCTCGGCCGCAACCCTAAAGTTCCAGCCCCGCGCTGCCGATCCACCCTCTTTATGACATGGGTGTGGATTCTCCTCGCCTCCAGCGCCATTGCACAGCCCGCCCCACCACCGGCTAAGCCGCCGCCGCGCGCTGCTGCGCCGGCGCCGGGCGATCTCATGCGCGCGGCCATCGACAAGCAGCGCGCCGCCGCCCGTAAACAGGCCCAGAGCGTGGGAGCGTGGATTCCCCCGTGGTCGGCCGACATGCAAGTCGAGGAGGCGCAGACGCCGCCCTGCGAGCCTATCGCCGAAGCGGCCGTGGAGCCGCTCATCGATGACGCCGCCAAAGCTCAGGATGTGCAAGCCAAATTGCTCCATGCCGTGATCGAGCAGGAGTCCGCCTTCCGCCCCTGCGCCATCTCCCCCAAGGGAGCACAGGGCCTCATGCAGCTCATGCCGGACACCGCCGAGCAACTCGCCGTGCACGATGTCTTCGACCCCAAAGAAAATATCGAAGCCGGCGCCAAATACCTCAAGCAACTGCTCGACAAATACAAGGGCGATCTCAAGCTGGCCCTGGGCGCCTACAATGCCGGCCCCACCACGGTAGACCAATCCGGTGGCATTCCCGATATCGCCGAAACTCGGGATTACGTGGACTCCATCCTCAAGAAACTGGCCAAGTAGCTGGCCCCCCGGACCCCCCGCCACCGGCGCGGAAGGGGCGGGGCATGGGCGTTAAGACGACCCTCCAGACAAGCATTTTCCCAGGCCCTCTGATTGGAGGGTAGATTCCCGGATGAAGACGCCCGGCTCGTGCCCCGCCCGGGCACATCTACGGCATGCGCTTTCATACAGCAAAGTGACTGCGGCACGGGCAGCCACGCGACCGCCGCCCGTCGGGGCCCAATCACCGCGGAAGCGCTCAAAGAGGAAGCCAAGATGACTTCAGGGGTGTGACGCGCTGGACTACAATACTACTACCCAATTGGCTGCCCCTCCCGGCTGCAACGGGATGCCGCTCAGCGCAGCGCGTCGTAGCCGGGTGTCTATAGAGTCCCCAATATGCAGACGGGCAGACAGGTATTCCCAGCAAATCATTGCGTGACAGCACGCCTTCGTGGACCGCCTGACGACGGGCTCCGTGGCCTCGCCTCCCGAATAACCAGTGCCCTGCCATCTATTCTTATCGTTCCGGTGTTCTTGACCGCCTTTACGGCATCAACTGAGTTCTCGAACTCGGCAAAGGCGTAGCCACGTGGCCTCCTTGTCAGAGGATCGACCGGTACGACCACATCCTCCAGCGGTCCGAACTGACTCAGAAGGCTCACAAGGTCGTTGGGTTGAATACGGAACGGAACGTTCCCGACAAAGACGCGCGCGTAATCGCCAGAATCCATTTCAAACGGTAGCGGTCTTTGCTTTGGCTGCTCCAGCGGCGACACTCTTTCCGTTTCGGAAGCGCCGGCCACAGCGGGTAATGAGATCGAAAACCGTGCTATGTTTTTGACCGTCGTTCTATGTCTCTTGGCAAGCGCCTGAGCGCGCGCCTTGTTAATCGTTGACTTCAAGATACCGATCTTTTGAAGAGACACTATTACCTGTCGGTAGTACTCAGTGTCAACGATCCCAACGGCATCCCATATCTCACGAGGGGATATTGTATGGCTGTTGTATCCGAGCAGCACGATGGTCTTCTGCTCCCGGCTAAGATTAAATCTATCAAAACTTTCTAGCCAAAGCTTTTGCTCGGGTGTGTATACATATCTATGGTGAAGAGTAACCGTAAAAACATTGTTATCGGCATTCAGCTCCGGGGGGGTCAGATCATTCATCTTCATTAACTCAAAAATCCGCCTCATCCCTTCGCCGAGTTCTCGCATGTAACCTATATCTCGGAGTACCCTTGAAACGAGGGAGTTCCGCGACTGGTGTACCCCTTTGAGCTCTCGGAGATCTTCCAGTCGTATCGCAGATAACAGACCGCCGGGGCTTTCGATCTCCAGTCGGTCTGTATAAACCCGGACTTCGATGCCACGTCCTTCCACGCTGTAATCGCGGTGAGCAATCGCGTTCACGAGCGCTTCACGACAGGCGAGCTCGGGGTACAGAGCTCGTCAGGAAATAACTAGAACAAGTTGATACAGTTTTGTTTTATACTTGTGGTGTGGTGAACCACAAGGATATCCAGCAGCGGTTTCGTTCTCTGTTGACCTTCCTGGACGAGCGGATGCGGCGGTTGGTCGCGGCCGCCGAGAGCAGGGCCATCGGCTACGGCGGGATTTCGGCAGTAGCGCGCGTGACCGGTGTGTCGCGCAGGGCCATCACCGAGGGAATTAAGGAGCTGAGCCAGCGGAAGGTGGCGCGCGGCAGGCGGTCGGACCAAACCCGCGTCCGGCGGAAGGGCGCCGGCCGAAAGAGAACCATCGACAAGGACCAGACCCTGCTAGCCGATCTGGATCGGCTGGTGGACCCGGTCACTCGCGGAGACCCGGAATCCCCTTTGAGGTGGACCTGCAAGAGCGTCCGCATGTTGGCGGAGGAATTACAGCACGAGGGGCACGCAGTCAGTTATCAGACGGTGGCCGAGTTGCTCCACGCCATGAACTACAGTTTGCAGGCGAACCAAAAGACGCTGGAGGGAAGCCAGCATGCGGATCGGGATCAGCAGTTTGAATACATCAACCGGAAGGCGCAGCGATATCTGAAGCAGGGCGAGCCAGTGATATCGGTGGACACCAAGAAGAAGGAACTGGTGGGCGATTTCAAGAACGGCGGGCGCGAGTGGCAGTTGCAAGGAGAGCCCGAACCGGTGCTGGTTCATGACTTCGAAATCCGTGAGCCGGGCAAGGGCAAGGTAGCGCCGTACGGGGTCTACGACCTGGCGCGGAACGTAGGCTGGGTGAGCGTCGGTGTGGATCACGACACGGCGGCCTTTGCGGTCGAAACCATTCGCCGATGGTGGCGTTGGATGGGACACCCGAGCTATCCAACTGCGAGACGCCTATTGATCACCGCCGACTCCGGAGGCAGCAACGGCGCCCGTGTGCGGTTATGGAAGTGGGAACTGCAGCAGTTGGCGGACGAAACCGGCCTGGAGGTCTCGGTCTGCCACCTCCCGCCGGGCACCAGCAAATGGAACAAGATCGAACACCGTCTGTTCTCCTTCATCAGCCAGAACTGGCGTGGCAAGCCGCTGATTAGCCACGAGGTCATCATCAATCTCATCGCCGCCACCACAACCACGGCTGGCCTGGCTGTGAAAAGCAAACTCGACACCAACATCTATCCGGCCGGAATCAAGGTTTCTGATCAGCAAATGGCGGAACTCCACCTGCAGAGAGATCGCTTTCATGGCGACTGGAACTACAGTCTACTCCCCAGAAGTTGATACACTTATTTACTGACGAACTCATGATCTGCGATCGAAACAGAGCGTCCTTTGAGAACCTAGTTTCGGTTAGATGTGGGCGGAGGAGGTCCCAACTCGATTCAAGGAGGTTCAGAATGTTGTTCGTAGCCTGCTGATCGGCGACGACATTATATTGTTCGCCGGTCCTTATCTCCGTGCCGTTGATTTTCAGTACACGCACCTGAAGCCTTGGATGCCAGCGATTGGGCTCTTTCGCAAAAAGTAGCAATGCAGCACGCTTGACCCGGAACCGGGATCCATCAAACTCGACCAACTCGAGATGCTGAAGGCATTTCTCTGTGCTGATACCCTTAGATACGTGCTCAGAAACCATTGCCACTAGGGAGGCGTCCAGATCTGCAATCTGGGCGTTATCGACGAACTGTCTGTCGTATTCCCGCGACACGATCTCCGAGCGGGAAAACGTGATCGCTTCGGTCGCAATTGGGACCGACTCTCGGTCCTTTCGCTGTAGGCACCGACCACCTGACGTTAGATAGATGAAGTTTGTACCCTTCGGAACGGAGAAGTATAGGATGAGCTTGCCATCGTAGTCGATACGGGCGGTATGTGGGATCGGTATTGGTGTGTCTTTGTGGACGTGAGTCTTGGGTGCCGAGAGCATGGCCCCGATCAGATCATCCTTGAAATTATTGATGCCACTCACCTCACAATCATCCTCGACGCCAACCAGCAGTTCGCCGCCATCGGCGTTGGCGAAGGCAACCAGCGTCTCCGCAATATCCGAACAGACGGACTTGACGTCCCGCGGCCTCTTGCCGCCCGGAGGCCCCTCAAGAGCCGTCTTGAATTCGCGAAAGTGGCTTTCGCCAAGTTGCAGGGCGATGCTGATCCTGTCCTGGAGCCCTAGTATTTGGAGGTTCTGGTCCATTGAGCCACTACATTACTCCCTTGCACGAGCTGGCGCAAGGGGCGCAATTGGCGCCACACGCCGGCGGAATGCAAGCTGAAACCAATTAACCGTCTCCCGAGGATTCCATATCGGTTTTGGCAATCCTTGTTAGCGGCTATGGCCCCTGCCCCCCGGCCCCCGGCCCCTGCTATGCTGTCACCCATGAGCAGAAAAGTTCTCATTGTCACGGGTGATGGCGGCGACAGCTACGAAGCCCTGTACGCGTGCCACCGGTTTCTGGAGGCGCAGTGGGAGCCGGTATTGGCCGCGCCATCGCGGCGGCGCTTGCACATGGTGTTCCACGATATCGAGCCGGGGTGGGAAACCTACGTCGAGCGCGTGGGCCATTGCGTCGAGGCGGATGTCGCCATTACGGCCGTGGCGGCCAACGAGTTCGCGGCCATCATCATCCTGGGCGGCCGGGCGCCGGAGTACCTGCGCAACAACGCCAGCCTGCTCTCGCTGGTGCGCGAATTCGCGGACCAGGACAAGTTGATCTGCGCCATCGGCCACGGCATCCAGGTGCTGACGGCGGCGGGCATGATCAAGGGCCGCACCGTTACCTGCCACGACCACATGCGCATCGAAGTCGAGCGCGGCGGAGGCATCTACAGTTCCAAGCCCGCCGTCCGCGACGGCAATTTGGTTACCGCGCAGACCTGGAAAGCCCACCCCGAGTTCTACCGGGAAGTCTTCGCCTGCCTCGAGGCGCTGTAGCCGGCCTTACTTCGCGCAGCAGATTTGCCTGGAAACCAGCGTCGCCGCCGTGATCGGCTGCGACGCCGCAAAGTAGTTCTGCTCTCCCAGGCGGCGGTACATGTCGCCGGCGATGCCCGCGGCCAGCGGACCGATGGCCGGCCGCCCTCCGGTCAACAGAACCACCACCACCAGCTTGCGCCGTCCGGCGTCGTTGAATGAACCGAACCAGCCCAGGTGCGCGTGGTTCTCGCTGCATGTGCCGGTTTTGCCGGCAATGGGCCCATCCTCCCGCGCGCGGTGCGCCGTGCCAAACTGCACCGCCCCGCGCATTCCGGGCTTGATCACCGGGATCAGGCTGCCGATCTCCAGCCTTCGCTTCACCATCGGAACCAGGTTTCTGGCCTCCACCTGGTCCCGCGGATATTGCAGGTAGTACAACGTGCCGCCGTTGGCGATGGCGCTCATCAGCGCCGCCAGTTGCAGCGGAGTCTGCGAGATCTCCTCGCCGAAGCTGCACAGCATACCCACTCCGCCATTGCGCGGCGCCGTGGAAGGAAAGGCCCCCGGTTGTTCGCCCGGAACATTCAGCCCGGCCCTTTCTCCGTACCCGAACAAGCGGGCGTAGTGGCTGACCTTTTCGAAACCCAGCTTCGCGCCCAGCGTGGCGAAATAATAGTTGTTCGAGTGGGCCAGGGCGTAGGTCAGGTCCATGCGCAGAGCGCCCAGTCGAAACCGGTTGGCCGGCCGGATGGCTTTTTCGCTCAGCCCCGCCAGCGCCACTGCGACCTTGATGGTGGAACACGGCTGGAAACCCGTGCCCAGCGCCACCTTCTGATTCACCATCGAGAGAATGCGCCCGGTGCTGGGATCGACTGCCACCACGGAACCGTTGTAAGGCCCCAGAGCTTCCACCGCCGCGCGTCGAATGACCAGGTCCTCACCATCCACCATGTCCCCCACCGTGGAATCGGCATAGGTTGGCTCGGTCCAGGGGCCGCCCCGGATGACGACTGGCGCCGGGGCCGCCGGGGCCGCCGGGGCCGCCGCGGCCGTCTGGCCGCGCTTGCGTGGATGCTGGATGGTACCGCCGGCCCCGGAACCGGCAAGCAGACAGAATACTAACGCGACGAGGAATAGTTTCTTCATAACGACGTGCGGTTCGCCGCGGCAGTGATTTACACCAGAGCGGATATTGAAACGTCCGGCCGGAGCAGCCGAAGAACATTTTACCATCAAAGAGACCGTGCTCGAAACTCTGCAAATCCTGCAAAACGAAGTTGCAAGCTGCCGCCGTTGCCCTCGCTTGCGGGAGCACTGCGCGCGCATCGCCGCCGTGAAGCGGCGCGCCTTTCGCGACTGGGAGTACTGGGGAAAACCCGTGCCCTCCTTCGGCGACCCCCAGGCGCGCATGTTGATTCTGGGCCTCGCGCCCGGCGCGCACGGCGCCAACCGCACGGGCCGCATGTTCACCGGCGACCGCTCCGGCGACTGGCTTTACCGCGCCCTCTACCAGACCGGCTTCGCCTCGCAGCCGGCCAGCGTCTCGCGCGACGACGGCCTCACGCTCCGCGATGCCTACATCACCGCCGCCGTGCGCTGCGCGCCTCCCGGCAACAAGCCCACGCCCGAGGAGCTGCGCAATTGCCGCCCCTACCTGGAACGCGAGTTGGATCTGCTGAAGAACGTGAAAGTGGTGGTGGCTCTGGGCAAAATCGCGTTCGATGCGTACCTGGATGTGCTGAAAGCGCGCGGCGCAATCCCCAGCCGCGCGCCCTTCGTCTTCGGCCACAACCGCCAGTACACCACCGCACCTGGGCAACCGCTGCTCATCGCCTGCTATCACCCCAGCCAGCAGAACACGTCCACCGGCAAGCTGACGGAGAGCATGCTGCTGGACGTGTTCCGGCGGGCGCGGAGGCTGCTGTAGGGGGCGCCGCGCTCATTTTGATTTAATCGCCGAGGTCCAGTTCAGCATTACAGTGAAGGATTGCGGGACTGTTTGCTCCAGAGGGATGGGCACCAGAAAGCGTTTGAAATCGGCGGAGGCAACCGGGGCGCCCGGCGGAAGCCGGAAGAGTTCCCGCAGCGTTCCGGCTTGAAACGCGTGGCTGGTGTCCACGCTGACGGACATGACCTCGCGCCCTAAGCCGCGGTACAAAAGCTCCTTTCCGTCCCTCCTCCACTGCGGGCTATTGCCGCCGTCTTTGGAAACCATCCACTTGCCGCCCGCTCCGGCCGAAGCCGCGGACGGTTGGAATTCCCGCACGTAGACTTCGTGACGGCCGGATTCGGTGGAGTCGTAGGCAATCCAATGTCCATCGGGAGAGAATTGAGCCCTGGATTCGTCGAAGCGCGTGTTCTGGAAGGGAAAAGGTTTCCGATCCCCTTGCATGGGGAGCACCCAGATGTGCTCGACGACGAAACTGGGGGTGTCGCTGATGGAGTAAAGCAGGAACCGGCCATCCCGGGACCAGTCCAAGGGCCGCTTATGCTCAGTCGTCCGGAGCAGTAATTCTTCTTCTCTGGATCCGTTGGCCGGCTTCCGGTATAGGTTAAAGATGCCATCCCGGTTCGAAGCGAAGACAATCTCGGCGCTATCGGCAGACCAGACGGGAGTTATGGAGGCAGTCTGGTTGCCGAAGGTGAAACGCGTGCTTGTGCCCCGTTCCAGATCGAGCAGCCAAATATCAGCCTCTACGGCGGCTGACCCGAATTTCACGTAGGCAACCCGGGTCCCGTCGGGTGAAACGCGGAGAGTATTGCCGATGGCGCCTGGGTCTCCTACCTTTTCCCCGGCCTTTCCCTGATTGTCAAACCAGGTGAACTGAGACTCGCGCGCCGCGAGCGCAGCCCGGTACACCAGAGCATGGGCTGAGGCTGAAAAGTACCCTGTTTCGTACACCGATCCCACCTGTTCGGCAATGGGAGATGGGCTGCCGCTCAGTTCCTGCCTGGCCGGGTTGAAGGGTTGCGCCATTAGCGTGCCTTCGCGGAGAAACAACAGGCTTCCGGATTGGCCGTCGCCGGTGGGCACAAAAGCGGCGCCCAACCCGGCCGCCAGCAGCCGCTTCCTGCTCTGGCGGTCGGGAGCGTCGTCTAAAGAACCAACGTAGATGCCGGTTTGGTCCGGATCTTTCGAAACCCGGAGGTAAAGGAAGTGCTTGCCATCCGGGAGAAAAGAGGGGAGCTCATGCTGGCGTTCATTCCGGGATGGGTCCAAGGTGGTAAGCGGAACTGCCTTTCCTCCCGTCGCTGGAACCCGCCAAAGGCCCGAATTCGTGCTGCCAAAGATTATGACATCGCCCTGGTTCCACCCGCCGCCCACCGGGGGACCGGGCTTGTCACAGATAGCCTGAACCGGCCCGCCTGTGACATCCGCCTTCGCGAGCTTGGAGCTGTTCTCGGAATACACCAAAAAGCGGCTGTCCGGGGACCAAAAGAAAGGCGGAGGATTAGGCCCGGTGATCGTGCCTGGGAGCGCGCGGGCCTCCAGCGCGTCCAAGTCCTGCACCCAGATTCTGGGCGGTTGGTCCGCGCCTATTGCCGAAAACGCCAGGTGGCGGCCATCCGGGGAGAGAGTAAAGGATCCCCCTGCGCTGAATCTCACTTTGTCCGGAAGCCGGATCTGGAAGCGCGCCACGTCGGGAGGGGCGGGCGGTTTCTGGCGGATGTACAGAAACCCGAACACCGACGCCGCCAGGCAAGCCGCCGCCGTAACTCCCCACAGCCGTCGCTGGACAGAGCCTGCGCCGGGCGCCGGAGCCGTCGGGCCGGGTCCTGCCTCCACCAGGGCCATGGCATCCCCGATGTCGCGCAGGCGCCGTTTCGGGTCCTTTTCCAGGCAGCGCTGAAGCAGCCTGCGAACGCTCAAAGGGAAGCGCTTCCAGTCGGGCTCGTCTTTCACCACCGACGCCAGGACGCTGGTGAGATCGTCGCCTGGAAACAGCCGCTCGCCGGTCAGCATCTCGCACAACACCACGCCGAAGGCCCAGATGTCGGCGCGCTTGTCGACGGGTTTGCCGCGCGCCTGCTCCGGAGCCATGTAGGCGGCGGTGCCGACGATTATGCCGGCCTGGGTGGCTCTGAGCGTCAAGGTTGGCGAGTTCTCGGTGGAATCGCCGGGCGAGGCCGGGGCCACTTGAGCCAGTCCGAAATCCAGCACCTTCACTTTGCCCTCGGCCGTGAGCTTGATATTGGCGGGCTTCAGATCGCGATGCACGATGCCCTTTTCGTGCGCCGCCTCCAGCGCTTCGGCGATCTGCCTGGCGATGGGCAGGGCTTCGTCGATCCCCATGGGGCCTCGCGCAATACGGTCCGCCAGCGTGGGGCCTTCCACCAGCTCGATCACCAGAGCATGCTCTTCGACCCCGTAAATCGTCGCGATATTCGGATGGTTCAGCGACGCCAGCGCCTGCGCCTCGCGCGTGAAGCGGGCCATACGGTCGGGGTCCTGCGCGAAGGCTTCGGGCAGGATTTTGATGGCGACCTCGCGATTCAGCTTGGTATCGGTGGCGCGCCACACCTCGCCCATGCCACCCTCACCGAGCTTGGAAGTGATCCGGTAGTGAGCGACTGAGTGCGGGGCCATCGTGCCAGGTTTCTTGCATGATATCACTAAGAGCGCCGGTGTCCCCAAGCTTTCACCGCGGAAACATCTGCCTCACCATCGCCAGCGCTTCTTCCCTGCTCCCCACGCGCCCTTCCAACTGCGCATCCTCCACCGCCGCCAGCATCTCCGCAAACCGCGGCCCCGGCTCGTATCCCTCGGCGATCAGGTCCGCGCCCGTCACCAGCGGCGCGGGCTTCAACTGCTCTTCCGGCAGCTCTTCCAGCTTGCGCTTCACCAGCTCGTAGTTCTCCAGATCCTGGTTGCTCGCCAGGCAATCCAAACGGTGCATCTCCAGGTGCTCGCCGAAATTCGGCATGCGCAGAAAACGCTTGAGGGTGCTTTCCTTCATCCGGTGCGCGTCTTTGAAACGCATGTGATTGGCGACTAGAGCCTCCACCCGCTGCATGTCGTCGCGCGAAAAACGCAGCCGGTTCAGGATGCCGTGCGCCAGCTTGACGCCTTCCTCCACGTGGCCGTCGAAGCGGATACGCTCAGCCACGCGGAACGTGGGCGGCTTGCCCACGTCGTGCAGCAGCGCGCCCCACGCCAGCGTCGGGGTAGGGTGGTCGAGCTTTTCCAGCAGCAGCAGCGTATGCGTCCAGACGTTGCCTTCGGGATGGAATTCCGGCGGCTGCTCGACGCCCTTCATGGCCGCCACCTCGGGCAGCAGATCGGCTAACATGCCGCTCTCATCCAGCAGCTCGAAGCCGCGGCGCGCGCCGCCTTCAATCAGAATGCGCGTCAGCTCCTCGCGGACCCTCTCGGCCGATACTCTGAGGATCAGCGCATGGTGGCGCCGGATGGCTTCGAACGTGCTCGAGTCGATCTCGAAGCCCAGGCGCGCAGCGAAGCGGACGCCGCGCACGAGGCGCAGGTGATCTTCCCCGAAACGGGCATCGGGGTCGCCGATGGCGCGGACCACGCGTCTCTCCAGATCGGCGCGCCCGCCCACGTAGTCCAGCACTTTCCCCGTGTCCGCCTCCATCACGAGCCCGTTGATGGTGAAATCGCGGCGCAGCACGTCCTCGCGCGGGTCGTTCTCGAAATGCACGCTGGCGGGGCGCCGGCCATCGGCATAATCGTGGTCGCTGCGAAACGTGGCCACCTCCACCTGCGAGCACGCGTCGCGCACCAGCACCACGCCGAAGTGCGCGCCCACTTGTCCCGATTTGGGGAACAGCTCCATGATGCGCTCGGGGCGCGCGTCGGTCGAGATGTCGAAATCCTTGGGCTTGGCTCCCAGCAGCAGGTCGCGCACGCAGCCGCCCACCAGGTACGCCTGGTGGCCCGCCCCGCGAAGCTTCGCCATCACCGCGCGCGCCAGCGCCTCGGACTCCACTGGAACTGCTCCGTCCTCCTACCCTATGCTAATATGTGCGTGACGAATTGCACTTGTCTGTCCCCCGTCTCGCCCGCATGCTGATCGAGGAGATATTCCTGTGACAATGGAACAACGGCCGGCGACGGTCAAGGTGGTCGTGGCCACCACCGTCATGCTGTCGTTCATTTCCTTCTGGCGTGCGGCGGCCATCGTGCTCAGCGACCTGGCCTCGTCGGCGTATTACGCGGGCGGCATCGCGGAACATGCCGTCGGCAAAGCGGCCCCCTGGTTCATCCTGGCGATCATGCTGTTCTCCTATGCCGTGCGCGCCATTTACATCGAAAGCTGCTCCATGTTCGTGCGCGGCGGCGTGTACAAAGTGGTGCACGAGGCCATGGGCGGCACGCTGGCCAAGTTCTCCGTCTCGGCCCTCATGTTCGACTACGTGCTCACCGGACCCATCAGCGCCGTCAGCGCGGGCCTGTACCTGGGCGGCTTGATCAACGAGACCGGCGACAACTTCCACATCGCCGGGATGCACGTGAACGCGCCGCATTTCGCCGCGGTATTCGCGGCCGTCGTGACGCTCTACTTCTGGCGCAAGAACATCATCGGGATTCACGAATCCAGCGAGAAGGCCCTGCGCATCATGCAAATCACCACCGTGATGGTGGTGATGCTGATCGTGTGGTGCATCGTCACCATCTTGAAGAACGGGTACCATCCGGTGCCGCTGCCCGTGCCCGCCAACCTGAAGTTCAGCCCTGAAGCGCTGGGCTGGCTGCAGGGCACGGTGGCGCCCTCCATCACTATCATCGCCGTGCTCATCGGGCTGGGCCACTCGCTGCTGGCCATGAGCGGCGAAGAAAGCCTGGCCCAGGTCAACCGCGAAATCGCCCATCCCAAGCTGAAGAACCTCGAGCGCGCCGGCTTCGTGATCTTCATCTACAGCATGCTGTTCACCTCGCTGGTTTCCTTCTTCGCGGTGATGATCATCCCCGACGCCGCGCGGCAGCACTTCCTGGACGACCTCATCGGCGGGCTTTCGATGTACCTCATTGGGCCGGTCTCCGCGCGCCTGCTCTTTCACGGCTTCGTGGTGTTGGTGGGGACCCTGATTCTGTCCGGCGCGGTGAACACCGCCATCATCGGGTCCAACGGCGTCCTCAACCGCGTGGCGGAAGACGGCGTGCTGCCCGACTGGTTCCGGCATCCGCACCATAAGTTCGGCACCACCTCGCGCATCATCAACGTGATCGTGGGGCTGCAACTGATCACCATTCTCATCAGCCGCGGCAATGTCTACATGCTGGGCGAGGCATACGCGTTCGGCGTGGTGTGGAGCTTCGCCATGAAGGCTCTCTCGGTGCTGGTGCTGCGCTACAAGAAGCCGGGGGGCCGGGAATGGAAGGTCCCGCTGAATTTCCACGTGCGCGGTGTGGAGATCCCCGTCGGCCTCATCATGATCACTATCGCCCTCTTCGCGCTGGCCTCGGTCAACGTGCTCACCAAGAAGGTGGCCACGATTTCCGGGGTGAGTTTCACCATCGCATTCTTCATCGTTTTCGAGCTGTCCGATATCAGCAATCGCAAACGCAAGATAGGGCACGATCAAGAGATGGAGAAGTTCCGGCTGGATACGCGCGCGGACCTTTCCGCCGACGCGGTCAGCGTGCGGCCGGGCAACGTCCTGGTGGCGGTGCGCAATCCCAATCACCTGCAGCACCTGGAACGCATCCTGGAAAAGACCGATACGCGCAAGATGGACATCGTGGTCCTTTCCGTCCGCCTGGTGACGCAGGCGGGTTCCGGCGAGCACGGCCTCGATATCCGTCAGATTTTCTCCGAAGACGAAACCACCGTCTTCACTCGGGTAGTCACGCTGGCGGAAAAATCGGGCAAGCACGTCGAGTTGATGGTAGTGCCCGGCTCGGACCCCTACGAAGCCGTGGTGCAGACGGCCGCGCGCCTGGAATCTTCGCGCATCGTCATGGGGCTTTCGCCCAAGCTCACGCCTTCCGAGCAGGGCGCCAAGGTGGGCTACTACTGGGAGCAGCTTCCCGAACCGCGGCCTTCGCTCTCTCTTGAGATCGTTCTCGATAACGAGAAGGACACCGTGTTCTTCAACCTGGGCCCGCACCCTCCACGCCTCTGGCCGGAGGACCTCGACCTGCTCCACCGGCTCTGGCTGGAGCTGAGCGCCAGGGGTCCCGGCGCCAAACTGCACCACCGTGACGTGGTCGGCGTAGCGCTGCGCCGCATGAACGCCGAACTGCATTCGGACCTCTCAGGGGAAGTCATGGACGACGTCCTGCACGAGATCTCCGACGGCAACCACCACGAGCCGCTAGGGTAGCGGCCGCCACGATCACATTAGCCCGAAGCTGGTGAGAATGTAGTTCGCGATCCCCAGAGGGCCAGGCCACCGTGAATCCTGCTATGATTGCCGACGATGCCGCGTTCCTGTGTTCCTTTTTTGGCCGTTGTCGCTGCTCTCAGCATTTCGCATGCGGCGCTTGCCGCAGATCTATTCGGGCCGATTCGGATTGGTGCCAACCGTAGCAAATACGTTGGCGCATGTCCGGTTGACGTCGTCTTTACCGGGAATATCAACCTGAACTCGCCGCACCCGAAAGGGTTTTCGTTCAACTACTCCTGGGTCAGAAGCGACGGCGCGAAAGGTCCCGTGAATGTTGTGCGGCCGTCTCCCTCCCAAAACATGTTGATCGTTAAGGAACCATGGACCCTTGGCGCCGCTGGGCGGCACTACGATATCTCAATGAAGCTGTTCGTAAACTCGGGGAATACCCATCTCGAACAGGCATCCCAGGTTGTCTCAGTGACCTGTAAGTGACCAGCGCGGCTGCGGCCCTAGCAGCAGCGATGCTCTCGGCAGGTTGGGAACGAATTACGCGCCATCCGGAAGTTGGGCGACGCCATGCCGACTTGAACGAAGCCGCTGGCGCGGCGGCCGGGCCGACCATTCGTGGACGCTAGCGGATAAGGTTGTCACAGGAGATTCCTGTGACGATACTCATGGAGCGGATGCGAGAAGAGCTCGTACGCCGCAACTACGCTACCACCACGATTCACTCGTACCTGAAGGCCGTAGAGCATTTCCGTAACCACGTTGATACGCCGATAGACGAAGTCGGTCCCGACGACCTTCGGAGCTACCACGCGTACCTGCTCGGAACCCGGAAGCTGGCCGTCAACACCGTTGTCCTGAACATTTGCGCTCTCCGCTTCCTCTACATCAAAGTGCTCAAGCGCCGAGACATGAAGGAGGATCTGCCCTATCCAAAACAGCGCCTGCGGCTGCCGGTGATCCTCAGCCCAGGTGAAGTTGCCCAGTTGATTGGAGCGGCGCGCAACCTCTACCACCGCACCATATTGATGACCCTCTACTCGACGGGCCTGCGCCGCGCTGAGTTGTGCCGTCTCAAGGTCGCTGACGTTGACAGCAAGCGCATGATGCTTCGCGTTGTACAAGGCAAGGGCGGCATCGACCGGGAAGTGCCCCTGAGTAAGAGGTTGCTCGTCGCGCTACGTCAATACTACCGCTGGATGCGGCCCGAGACCTACCTATTTCCCGGCACTGTGAACCACTCGCGCGCGGACAAACCGATAAGCGAAAAGATCGTCTGGCAGGCCGTGCACGAAGCCACCATCCACGCCGGCATCAAGAAACGTGTAACGCCCCACACGCTTCGCCACTGCTTCGCCACCCACCTTCTTGAATCCGGCGCCGACCTAAGGAGCATCCAGATGATGCTCGGCCACTCGGATCTGGAGGCAACCACAGTTTACCTTCATCTCTCGCGGCGCCACCTGCAAGCCACGGCAAATCCCCTCGAACAGATCGTCATCCCGAATCCGGCGAATCTTGCACTTTCCCGGAGACTGCGTAAGCCGCAATGACCCGGCCTGCTGTGGAGGTGGCCGATCTACTCCACCAGCAAGGCGGCCGCTTCATGGACCAGAGCCCCTGGCTGGACTTCCAGCAACTGAGCGTGCTGCGGGCAATCACGCGCTGCCGCACAGCGGCGCTAGGCGGTCACATCGATCAATGCTCCCAATGCGGTCACCAGGCCATCTCTTATAACTCTTGCCGAAACCGGCACTGTCCGAAGTGTCAGGCACAAGCTCGCCAACGCTGGCTCGCAGCACGAGAGAAAGAACTACTCGACGTTCCTTACTTCCACGTCGTATTCACCTTGCCACACGAGCTGAACCCTCTCTGCCTGCGCAATGCCCGGATTCTGTACGATCTGCTTTTCCGCGCCAGCGCTGACGCCATGCTTGAAGTTGCGACCAACCCAAAACGGCTGGGCGCGCAGATTGGCTTCATCAGCATTCTGCACACGTGGGGACAAAACCTGCTCTTGCATCCTCATGTGCACTGCGTGGTTCCGGCAGGCGGACTCGCCGCAGACCACGAGCGGTGGATTCACCCGAAGTACGCCTTCTTCTTGCCGGTGGACGTGCTCAGCTCCGTTTTTAGAGCCAAGTTCGTTGACCGATTGCGCAAGGCATTCCGGCAGGGGAAGCTGGTCTTTTCCGGTTCTGTTGCCCAACTCGCAAACCCGAAGCGATTTGCCGCTTTTGTCAGATCACTTTTCAAGCAACAGTGGGTCGTA
The DNA here is from genome assembly GCA_963768385.1 of Bryobacterales bacterium. Classification (GTDB taxonomy): domain Bacteria; phylum Acidobacteriota; class Terriglobia; order Bryobacterales; family Bryobacteraceae; genus Fen-178. Next base: position 227,109 of record CAVYHQ010000002.1, on the reverse strand, counting down.
TATGCGAAGCCGGCATTCGGCGCTCCAACCCTCGTGCTCCGCTATCTTGGCCGTTATACGCACCGGGTCGCCATCAGCAATCACCGCCTACTCGGTTTTGACGGAGAGCGCGTCACTTTTCTCTGGAAAGACTACGCCCATGGCAACAAGCAGCGGAAGATGACGCTGGAAGCAACGGAGTTTCTGCGCCGCTTTACCCAGCACATCCTGCCGCGCGGCTTTGTCCGGATCCGGCAATTCGGTTTCCTCACGAACACCCGGCGATCCACCCTGCTGGCACTCGCCCGACAGCTTCTCACCACCACGCCGAAGCCGCCCGCAGCTTGTCCTACCGGCACTGCCAAGGGTTCCACTTGGCAGTGCCCTCACTGCAATGGCGAAATGCGGATCGGACCAAATCTCACCGCCCGCCAGTTGGCTTTCCGGTGCAGACCCCTCGACAGTTCGTAGGCTGTGGTCAAATCCCGCGGCCTAATCGCGTGCCCTCGGACGCGGGTCCACTCGTGTGTCTGCCTGACCGCCAAACCCACTCCACGTCACTGCTACCCCGCCTTCCAGACCGTTACCAGCGCCCCCACCCTTTTCAAGAGCTTCAAAAGCAGTTTTCCCGACGTTTTTCCGTCCGTAGCCATTCACGTCGGCAGTCTAAAACCCAAAAAACAGGCTAGAGGCTCCATAGCGCGGCCCGCCGTGCCAGCGGCTTCCTTCAAGTCGTCCCTATCGAAAGTGCCGCAGCCCGGGCCTTGTTCCGTTCTGCGAGGAATTTCCTGCCGCGGCACTCCCGATAGGGCGCTAACGACTTGGCGGTACTAATCCGCTTCCCAGTCCTCGGGGCGAGCTTCCCATGCCCCGCCTTCAAAATCGTCGCGGCGGTTACGAGTGGTTCTCGTTATCTGACGTTGGCCAGCTTCACCGGACTGTTACCCCCCGGTTCCCGTTTCACGTCGGCAAGGGTTCGCTTCGCAAGAAAACCACTGGACACTTTTGGAAGTCTTCTGAGGTCAGAAGCCTTAAACTGGCCCTGCGTCGGGATCATTTCTATGATATTCGGTCGGCGTCTGAAGCCCGTAAACATTGAGTAGTCGAGGATGAAGGCCTCATACCGCTGTCCCGCCCTATCTGGGGTTGTGGACTGGCTAATTAAGTGCACTAAGCGCAAATCGCTGAGGCTTTGAACGAGTCTTCTTTCTTGCGAATCCTCACTTCTTACCAAGAATGCATTGATGTGCTTCTCGTCGAGGCAGTAGCTTTCGAGCGCAGAAAGCAGCTTTCTGAGTTCACCCTCTGTATTTCGAGCATCCTGGCTCAGATCACTTGCCTTGCCCTGTCCAGATTCGCCGATTGCGACGTTCACGTCGGATAGAGTGACAAGTGAGTGATGGTTGCGTCGGGCGTGTTCAATTGCACGCGCGAACATTTGCAGGAAGTCGCGTGGAACGCCCGCGTTCGCCCAGACGAGCCGACGGAACGCGGCCTCCGGAAGAACATCCTCTGACACGGAATAACCCACAGCACGCAAGAACCCTTCCATTATCGCGCGGAGATGGGTCTCGGCTGCCTCGGGATTCTCGAGAGTTAGATCAAGGGAAATCGATTGAGCATCGCCGGGAACCTGAAGTCCTTCCCGCGTGCGCGGTGAGTAGAAGTTCAACTGGGTGCGCAGCCCGGCGACCTTGAGCCATCCGTTTGCGCCCTTCAGTGCACCGTGAACCAAGTGTAGGACTTTCGGCTGCTCAAGAGGCGCAAGGACATGAAAGTCATCCAAGAATACATAGACGTGGTTCCTTGTAGCTTTTGTCAACGCCTGCAATTCTCGCTTCATTCGTGGCACCGCTGCTGGGGCCGCAAGGCGTCCTGCCGAGAGCTCCGCAGCGATGCTCTGTAGCCCTGTGGTGTCCAGCGCACCCTCGATCGAGGTCGCCACGCTTCTGGCGTCCTCCGCAAGGATCGTGGCGATATCGTGCAGCACTTCTCTTGCGAGATCGTCACCCACCAGCGTCGAGTACGCCTGGGTGTCAAGCACTGCCACAATAGCAGGAGACGTTTTCAGTATCTCAACTGCCCGCTTGATGAGGGTCGATTTGCCGACGCCTCTACGTCCAACGACCACGTGAGTTGCAGGCTGCGCCAGTTGGTGATCCTCGCGATTTTGAAAAGGCACATAGGGAACCGAGAAACCTCGCTCCGATGTGTCTTGGGCTACTGGTCGTGTTGACCGAGTGAGCAGGGTTAGGAGCGAAGTTGCTTCAACCGATTCTGGAAAACGGTCCGCCTTTTGGATGTGCAGCCCCAGAGCGCCGCGGAATGGGTTTTCAGGCGAAAGTGCCTTCTGCGTCTCGCGGAGGGCATGCTTGTAGAACGGCGCATCCCTGCCTACGATGAACTTCAGAAAATACTGGTTTCCGACGAGCGATCGCTGCGTTTGCACGCCGGTTGCCCCTATTTCGCGCTGAAAAATTGTTATCGCTTCGAACTCAGCGGAGTCCTCGGCGCTCGTAGCTTCAGTCATAGCTTAATACCGTACTTCCCTTCCAGGTAGCTCAAAGCAATGGCAATGAACTGCTCCGCGAGTACGACTGTCGCCGCAGGTGTCAGCGATAGCTCCGCCCGCGTTGATGTCCAGTTATCATAATCCGCTCTTAGCCTGTGTTCGTAGAGGTCGGTAATGGCACCCGCCCATTTCGCCACGTCCGGGAAATCATCCGGCAGATCGGATGCCCGTTGGTGGTCGTCTCCCTTGAGGCTCACCGCGCCTTCCACGACATAGCGTATCGTCTTCGACGCATTGTAAGCAGCATAGTAGGATCGGGAGTATGATGAACGGTCGCGGTGCGACGCGAGCGCAGCCTTTGCGTCCTCAAGATGCTCAAAGGCGAGCCGTAGCCAGCAAAGGCCCACATAATGAGCGTGGTCAGTGAGGTCGGAAGACGCTGTGGTCAGGTCGAGGGTTCGCAGCCCACGGCAGAGCTCGCCGTGGTTCCGGACGATCCTCAGGAACTCTCGCTCGTCAACTGGAGGGGGCTTGCTCATGCATGTCGTTTCAGCGCCGCGGCGCAGGGGCGGCGCCAGCCGACGGATTCCCGTTAGCCGACCTGGCAGACCCACCCTCAGCAAGGTTAGCACAGGACCGATGGCAGTGGGCTAACCCGACGCCGGGAGGTATTGTCGACGCCTCTTTGAATGAAGCGCTTACGACATGGCGGTAGGATCACTCCTCCCAGACGCGTTAGGTTCCGGCGATCCACTTTGGCGCGGAGTCGGAGCCCTGAAAGCCGCCCACCTCACCGCCCGCCAGACTGGTGGCGCGGACAGCCCTTGTCACCACGGGGCCAGCTTCATGCAGCGACAAACGGCGCGGCGCAACCCGAATGCCTAGCGGCTCCGGCGTTCAGCCGCGCCCCGCTTCTTTCGCGCCCTCGGTGGCAGCACGTTATCAGGCAGCCTCATGAAGTTCTCGGGCCGGAGGAGGCTGGCCACGGAGATGTCTTCGTCGATTGCCTCCCAATGAATTGCGACGCCGCCTCCAATCAGCTCCCGCTCGGATTGCTCCCGCGTGGACGCACCAGCCAGTCTCGGCAACCACACCAGCGGCACGGAAACCACCCGCCCGTCGGATAACGTGACGCACAGCGCGTCGCCCGAACACTCCACGTTGACCGCCAGTGTTTCAGCTCTTGCCACGGGCATATAATTCTACCGCCGCTGGCAGCTAACGACCGGCGCATGGGCCGCACGCCCATTCGGTGGGCCGGTCGCATTCGTGGACGATGTCCTGCACGAGGTCTCCGACGGTAACCCACCACGAGCCGCCGGCGCAGCGGCTAACCGGCCGCTCTCTAACGTTCGCGGCTCCGAATGTGGCCTCGCACCGAGCCGAGAACGTTAGAGAGCGGCAGTCGCCGGTCACAGCCTCACGCATTTTTCGTAATCCATTCAAATGCAGTTGGTTACGGACGAATCACCACCCCACGCAAGGCCTTTTCCGCCCACTCGCAGGCCATAATCAAGATGGAGGGGATGGAGGCTCACGCGCCGATCGGAGCGGTTACGGACCGCTAACCCCCTTCTTATCAATCAGGCCTACCAGTTTTTACGCTCCGATCGGCGCAAAACAGACCGCTTATGGAGACACCAAGAGAATGGATCGATGCCGGCGCCTGGGTGGGGCGCCAGCAGGCGTTCGCCGTGATCGCCAACAAATGTTCGGCCGCGCAGGCGCTATGCCTGAAGCAGGTTAAGGAAACTCGCTTGCATGAGAAGCTCGCGTTGACATGGGAGGAGTTCTGCAAGGAGTACGCCGGCGTCAGCCGCTCACAGGCGGACCGCCTCATCCAGCAGCACGAGGAATTCGGAGACGCCTATTTCCGCCTTTCCGAGATCGCTCGCATTTCGCCGGAAACCTACCGGCAGATCGCCGGCCAAGTGTCAGACGAGGGCCTCGAAATCGACGGCCGCAAACTGGCCCTGACGCCGGAGAACGCGCCCCAGATCCGCGCCGCCATTCAGACGCTGCGCGCGCAATTGAAGCAGGCCCGCCGGGCCAACCAGCCGACCCCACCCGGCATCACCCACTTGCTGATTCGCCTGGACGCGCTGCTGGAAGAAGTCTCGGTGATGTCCCGGCGCCTCCTCGACGCCGGCGAGCGCGCCGGGCTCCAGGGATTGGTTGCCTACGCCGTCGACAAGTGGACGCACCTGGCTCGCGCCGTCGCGGGTGGGCCCTCCGCGCCCTGAATCCTGTCGCCACGCGACATCATCGAATCAACAGCATTTCAATCTCAAGAGAGGGGAATTCTGTCACATGCGAGCAATGACTCAAACGGCGGTGACGCCGGAGAGGATCCAGCAATTGGCGTGGGGTTACGCCCCGCCTCTGATCATCGAGGCCGCGCTTCACCACGGTGTTTTCGATTGGTTGGACGGAGGGTCTAAGACCGTCGAGGAGGTGGCCGCCCTGTCGGGCGCTTCCCTTCGCGGGCTGCGCGCGATCCTGAACGCCCTCGCCGGTCTCGAGCTTCTGACCAAAGACGCGGAAGGACGGTATGGGCTGACGGCGGACAGCGCGGCGTTTCTGGTCAGCAGCCAGCCGGGCTTTCTGGGAGGAGTGATCCGGCATACCAGCACGCAGCTTATTCCGAAATGGCTGGAGATGGAAAGAGTTGTGCGAACCGGCAAGCCCGCCGCCAGCGTCAACCGGGAGAAAGTGGGGGCCGAGTTCTTCCACCGCTTTGTGGAGGACATCTTCCCCATGAGTTATCCATCGGCGCAGAGGCTGGCGGAGGCTCTGTCGATCGCCGAAGCGAAAAGGCCCGTGAGGGTGCTCGACCTGGCGGCCGGCTCCGGCGTCTGGGGCATCGCGCTGGCGCAGAGGTCGCCGCAGGTCACCGTGACCGCGGTGGATTGGCCCGGCGTTCTGGACATCACCCGGAAAGTGGCCACGCGCCTGGGTGTGGCCGGACGCTTCTCATTTGTGGCGGGCGATCTGGCGGACGCCGATTTCGGGCACGGGCACGACATCGCCACCCTCGGCCACATTCTGCACAGCGAGGGCGAAAAGCGCAGCCGCGCGCTGCTCAGGAAGACCTTCAAGGCGCTGGCGCCGGGCGGCGCCATCGCCATCGCCGAGTTCCTGGTGGACGATGCGCGAACCGGCCCGCCGGTGAGCTTGATCTTCGCCGTCAACATGCTGGTGAATACCGACGAGGGCGATACGTGGTCGTTTGGCGAGATCGCCGGCTGGCTTCGCGAAGCCGGTTTTCGAGACCCGCGGACCATCGAAGCGCCGGGGCCGTCGCCGCTCATTCTGGCGACCAAGCCGTAGTATACTCACATTCACGGAGGAACTCATGCGCCCCCGCGCAAGAGTGTCGCTGTGTGTTTTTCTCATGCTGGGCACGGCCTGCACCAGCCGCAAACCCGGGGTGGCGGTGGATTCCGCCAGGCTGGAAATCTTCAAGGCGCTGCCGCCCGTCATGGATTCGGCCGCCAACCCCATCACTGCGGAGAAAGTTGTCCTGGGCCGCATGTTGTACTACGACCCCCGCCTTTCCAAGGGCCAGGACGTCTCCTGCAACTCCTGCCATGAGCTGACCCGGTACGGCGTTCAACAACCAGCCGGTGTCCGACGGCTTCAAGGGGCGGAAAGGCACGCGCAACGCGCCCACGGTCTACAACGCGGCGGGGCACTTCGTGCAGTTCTGGGACGGCCGCGCGCCCACCGTCGAGGAGCAGGCCAAAGGGCCGATCCTGAACCCGGTCGAGATGGCTATGCCGGACCAGAAGAAGGTGCTGGCCGTGCTGAACTCCATGCCCGAGTACGTGGAGGCTTTCGAGAAGGCTTTTCCGGGCGAGAAGCATCCGGTGACCTTCGACCACCTGGCCAAGGCCATTGGCGCCTTCGAGCGCAAGCTGGTCACGGTTTCGCGCTGGGACAAGTTCCTGGGCGGCGACCAGGCGGCGCTCAGCGACGCCGAGAAGGCCGGGCTGAACAAGTTTCTGGATGCCGGCTGCCAGAACTGTCACAACGGCATTTATCTGGGCGGCAGCATGTTCCAGAAACTGGGCTTGGCAAAGCCCTGGGGCAATGCCAGCGACCCGGGCCGTTTCGCGGTCACCAAGCAGGAAGCCGACCGCATGGTGTTCAAGGTGCCCACCTTGCGCAATATCGAGAAGACCGCGCCTTACTACCACGATGGCTCGATCGCCACGCTGGATGAGGCGGTGCGCCAAATGGCCGATCACCAATTGGCGCGGACGCTGAGCCAAGAGGAAGTCGGCGAGATAGCGGCCTTCCTGAAGGCGCTGACCGGCGAACTTCCCACCGAGTACATCAAAGAGCCGCCGCTGCCCAAGAGCACAGAAGGGACGCCTAAGCCGGACAAAGCGTGAGGGGCGTTACCCCCAAACGTAGAACAGGACCATCAGGTACACCCAGAGACCGTCCAGGAAATGCCAGAAAATCGCGCTGATATCGATGACGGTGCGTGTGGGTGCCCGCTGGCTCAGGCGCCGCGACTTGACGGCCACATAGATGAGCGCCGCCACGCCGCCCAGCAGGTGGAAAGCGTGGGAGGCAGTCAAGACGTAAAAGAAGGAGCTGCTGGGACTGGTGGCGACGTAAATGCCGACATCCTTCAACTGCCTCCAGGCCAGCGCCTGGCCCAGCAGGAACAGAACACCCAGCAGGGCGCTGGTATTCCACCAGGAGTCGAACTTCGAGCGGATGCCGGCTTTCAGCGCGCGGCGCGCCATTTCGAGCGCGAAGCTGGAGGCCAGCAGGACGGCCGTGTTCACGAAGAGAATCGGCGGCTTGGGCATGCTGGCCCAGTCGTCGGAGAGGCCGCGCCGGAACACGAACGCGCCGGTGAACGCCGCGAACACCATCACGCAGCCGGCCAGCAGCACAAATAAGCCGATGAAGGAGGCGCTGCGGGACGCACCGGGTCCGCCGGAGCCGCCACCGTCTTCCCACGCGCTTTCCACGAGCATACCCATATAGATGCTCCACGCCGCTGAACGGACGCCGGGCGGATTCAAAGGTGGGGCATGCTTTAGCTTGCCCAGACCACGCGGCAGACTCCATAGACCGCAAAGCCAGTCAGGCCGGCCGTCCACAGGCGCCCTCGGGCGCGCCCGTTCCAGGGCAGCGCGACGAGCATGGCGAAAGCCAGCGGACTCAGGCCATTGAAGCGGAGGGCTTCGCGCCAGTGCCCTTTCGCCAGCGCGAACAGAGCGTGGGTCAGGCCGCAGAAGGGACAGGGACGGCCAGTCAGCCGGCGGAATCCACAGAGCCGGAACCCCAGGTCGGGCGGCGTGAAGTAGCACAAGACGGCCAGCACAAGGGCCGCCACGGCAGCGCGGATGAAGATGCCGCGCGCCGCCATCAGAGCGTTTCCGCGGTCCGTGGATCGAAGCCCACAATCTCCTGGTAGGCCACGGTGATGGCGGCAAACGTCATCGGCACCGTGACCAGCAGCCCGACGATGCAGCATAGGGCCCCGAGGATGTTCACCAGCACCATCAGCAACAGGAACATGGTGAAGCCGAAATAGTCGTTCTTCACCACCGCGTGGCTGGCCTGCATGGCCGGCCAGAAGTCCATCCGCTTGTCCACGATGAACAGGTAGGTGAACTTGAACATGGCGGCCACCACCAACCCCGGGATGATGCAAAGCAGCGTTCCGCAGAAAACGAAAAGCGAGATCACGAGCGATGCTACCAGCGTGGGCACGAAGAAGTTGAAGCCCTTGAAAAGGTCCGCGAACTCGGTCCGCCGATTCAGAATCTTCTTCATGCAGAAGATCTGGAAGCCGGCGATCAGGGGGCCCTGCAGGATCATGGGCACCATGCCGTTGAGGACCGCGAAGACAATCGTGAGTAGCATGAAAGTGCCAATGTCCGCTTTCACCATTTGCCACCCCTGACCCACCCAATGGCCGGCGCGCACCTGCACGCCGATGGGAGGCGTCCAGACCGGCGGAGCGAAGCCGCCGAACGCGCCGGGAGCCCCCGGAGCGACTCCCCGCACTTGGGGCAGAATTGGGCATCCATACCGACCTGGGTACCGCATTTGTGGCAGAACATGAGATTTCCTTAGTGTGGACCGCGACAGAATGATAGCATCCGGCTGCGCCGCCTGGGTAGCTAAAGCACGGCTGGAAGAGCGAGCCCGGCCTTGGCCAGAGCGCGCTCGAGCAGGTTGACGGCGTGGATCTCCGGCACATTTCGGGCAATGGAGATTTCCGATGCGAGCATGCGACGCGCGCGGTCCAGCATTTCCTTCTCGCGAAAGGAGAGCGGCTTGTCGATTTGAAGCTGCACGAGGCTCTTGAAAACCTCCGCGGCTTTGAGCAGATCGCCGCTTTGCATCTTCTCGCGATACTGCTTGAGGCGTACCTTCCAATCGGGGCTGATGGCGCACCAGCCGTTGGAGAGAAAGGAAAGGATGCGCGCAATCTCCGGGTTTTTGGTAACTCGCCGCAGTCCGATGCGGGACGCGTTGGAGAGCGGCACTAACACGGTCACGCCGCCGTATGCGAAGCGAAGCAGATAGAACTTTTCGCAAGCGGAGCCAAAGAAGCGAGTGCTGATATTCTCGATGGTCCCAATACCCTGGTTGGGATACACCACTTTCTCACCGATCCGAAAGGTCATCGGAGGTCCCCCACAAACCACCGCTCTCAGGCGTTGTTACGGAGTGCGCGTAACAACTCTCTGCATGGTACGCGTTAGAGATGCATCTGTCAACCGGCAGGGGCCGGGCCTGCCTGGCCCCTACGCGCTTTCGGTCTTCTGGTCCTCAACGGGCAGACCGCGTTCCGCCAGCAGCAATCGGCGGAGCGAACGCAGGTCGTTCAAGATCCTGCGGCTGGATGTGATGTGGAGATTCAGCTTGGCCAGATTATAGGACACCAGGAGCAGCGCCTCCTTGCGGCGGCTGGCGCCTTCGCGCTCCGCGGCCGCAATTTCGGCCTCCACATCGCGCCGGGCTTCGTCCAGGGCTTCGGCGAGCATAGCCACATACTCGTGAGAACCCTCGATACTGTCAAACGGCGTCTCGGCTTCGTCGCTCACAACACGCCTTTCCGACCGCCTACCCCGGGGGTGGTCCTGCACAAATTCAAGTGTTTTTATATTCTCGCACAAATCGGGCGGGCGGTGAAGCCGGGTGAGTACCGCGGTAGACTGGCTAAGGTGGACGGGGATACATTGCGGGCGGTAATTGTCGACGACGAAGAGCTGGCGCGCGGGTTCCTGCGCGAAATGCTGGCGGCGCACCCGGAAATCGAGATCGTGGCCGAGTGCGCCAACGGCTTCGAGGCGGTAAAGGCCATTGCCGAGGCCGCGCCGGACCTGGTGTTTCTCGACGTCCAGATGCCCAAACTGGACGGCTTCGAGGTGCTGGAGCTGATCGATCCGCGGGGCCCAGAGGGCACCCCCGCGGTGATCTTTGTGACGGCCTACGACCAGTACGCCATGCGCGCTTTCGACGCCCATGCGGTGGATTACCTTCTGAAGCCTTTCAGCGCCGAGCGCTTCGAGCGGGCGCTGGAACGCGCCAAGGCGCGCCTGGGAGAGCGGAAGCCCGCGGCGGAGCTGGCGCGGGAGGCGCGCGCGCCCGGCGAGCGGCCCCAACGCCTGGCGGTGCGGGACGGCACGCGGGTCTACGTGATCCCCCTGGAAAAACTGGATTATGCGGAGGCGCAGGACGACTACGTGGCGCTGCACAGCGCCGGCAAGAGCTACCTGAAGCAGCAGACCATCGCCAGCCTCGAAAGCCTGCTCGACCCGGCGCGGTTCGTGCGCATCCACCGCTCCGCGATTGTCAACCTGGAGCGCGTGGCGCGCATCGAGCCGTACGCGAAGGAGAGCCGCGTGGCGATTCTCAGCGACGGCACGCGGTTGCCCGTGAGCCGCTCGGGCTACGCGCGGCTGCTGGAAGCCATGGGGGATTCGCAAGGCAACCGCAACACCACGCGGTAGACGCCGTCCGAAGGGCCGGCCTGGAAGACCGCGTCCTCTCCGTAGCGCACCTGGAGCCGGCGGCGGACGTGGGCAAGGCCCATTCCCATGGTGTGCGGCGCGGGCGTTTCGGGGTCGAAGGCGTTTTCCACGGTGATGGAAACCGATGCGCCGGAGCGGTGCGCGGCGAGCCGTATCGAACCGCCTTCCACCAGGCCGGCGATGCCGTGCTTGACGGCGTTCTCGACCAGCGGTTGCAGCAGCAGGGCGGGAACCGCGCAATCTTCGCAGGCGGGCTCGATTTCCTCCTCCACGCGCAGACGCCGGCCGAAGCGCACCTGCTCGACTTCGAGATAGCTGCGGGCCAGCGTCAGCTCCTCGCGAAGCGGAATGCTCTCGCGGCCGGCCAGCCCCAGGCTGCCGCGGAGGAAATCGGAGAGGCGCACGCACATTTCCCGGGCGCGGGCGCCGTCGATGGTGGCCAGGGCGGCGATGGAGTGGAGGCTGTTGAACAGAAAGTGCGGGTTGATCTGCGCCCTGAGCGCCTGAAGCTCGGCTTCGCGGGCCAGCGTGCGAGCTTCGGCGGCGTGGCGCTCGGCGGCGCGGGAGGCCTCCACCGCCAGCGCGGCGTAATGCAGTCCGGCGGAGAGCAGGTAGAGCAGCACGCCCATGCCGAAGAGCAGGGCCAGTTGCGGCGCGGGCCGCTCGAGCAGGTAGGCCGCCAGCCAGGCGGTCCCCAACAGCAGCAGACTAACCGCTACCGCGGCGGCGCACCAAGTCGTCAGAAGATAGGGCAATCCGGAGAGACGCAACGGCCGGGTCTGGCAGATGTACCAGGGCGACAGGCAGGCAAATGCGTAGACCAGGCAGGCGGGCGCCAGGACGGCCGCCGCGTCCTGCCAGGATGCCCCGCCGGAGGCCCAGACCACGTAGACCAACAGCGCCAGGATGGGAATCCACGCCAGTAGGTACGTCAACAGCCGCCGGCGCGAAGCCAGAATCGGGTGCATGGCGGATCAATTCTTCACTTCGACGCCGCTAAAAACTGCCCCGCCTTTCACGAAAAGCCGCTTCAGGCCGGGGGTCTGCGGATTCGGCTGGGTGGTGTTATCGACAAAGGCGCCGAAGGCACCGTGGCCATCGATGACGACGCTCCAGGTCTCCGGAACGCGGATTTCGACGCCGCTAAACACGGCAGAGACCTTGAGGGTGGCGGAGTCACCCGTCATAATAGCCCCGCGGAGATCGATCTCGTAGCCGCTGAACACAGCGTCGATATGGCCTCCGGTGAAATCCTGCGTGTTGATCTGGCGCTTGCCTCCGCCGAAGACAGACGCTTCCCGCAGCCTGCCATGGACGTACAGACCCGGGCGGACGCGGTACCACGAATCGCGCTGGAACAGCATCAGGAGGCCGGCGCCGATCAGGAAGAGCGGCCAGAGGTCGTGCAGTTGCACACTCACATACCCCAGGGTCTGGCCGAGAAAGATGGCGCCCAGGCCAACGAGGATGGCCCCGGCGACGTGCCCGCCGGGAGAGTTGGCGTCGACCAGCTTGACGAGCCCGATGGCGATCAGAATCACCGGCCAGTAGCGGGCCCATTCCGAAAAATAGAAGATGTTCAGGTTGTTGAGCAGGAACAACACGCCGATGCCGATCACGATGACAGCGGGGATCAGCCGGTGCCCGTTCTCCCAGCCGTGAATGGGTTGATTGTTAGTTGGTTGCATGACCTCAGAGTACGGCGGGAAACCCGAGAGACGCCTCCATTTTTCGGCGAACAGCGGCTGGTTACCGGCGAGTGCCGGAAAGCATCCCCCGAACCAACTCCCGCTGCTTCTCGCCGATGGCCGCCCAGTCGAAATTTCGGACCGCGTGCAGGTAGGCGGCGCGCGCCAGTTGCTCGCGGCGCTGGGGGTCGGCGATCAAGGTGGCCACGCCGGCGGCGAAGGCCTCGGGCGTATCGGCCACCCACACGCTGTGGCCGTGGAGCAAGCCCAGGCCGGCGCATCCCGAGGCGGTCGAGACCACGGCGCGCTGCATGGCCATGGCCTCCAGCACCTTCACGTTGGTGCCGGCGGAGACGGTGGTGGGCACGATGATGAGGTTGGCTTCCACGTAGAGCGGGCGCACGTCCTCGATGAAACCGAGCAGGCGAATGCGCTCTTCCGGCCGCGGCTCGGGAGAATCGGCGAAGGCGCGCCAGTAAGTCAAATGATCGGGGCCGCACACCACCGTCAGGGTCATCCGCGGAAATTTTTCGCGCAGCAGCGGCCAGACCTGTTCGGCGAAGAAGCGATAGGCCTCCACGTTGGGAGAATGGCGGAACGAGCCGATGAAGAGGAGACGCTCGCCGGGCTGTTCGGGTTCGGGGCGGAAGCGCGCGAGGTCCACGCCGTTGGGGACCACCACCGTGGGCGCAGCCGGCCCGAGCAACTCGGCGTCTTTCGGCGACATCACCACCACGCGCTGGTAGCGGCGCGCCTGGCGGGTTTCGAAGCGGCGCCAGCGGAACCAATCCCACCAGGCCGACAAAGTACGCTCGCGGCGCGCCACCTGGCCGAACAGGTCGAAGGTGACGTCGTGCTCGACCAGAATGTCGCCGCCATACCGCGCCAGTTGCGTGTACTCCACCTGCAACAGCTCGAAGCGGAAGGCGCGGCGCTCTTCCGCGACGGCCCACCACATGCCGGGCGACTGGAACTCGTGCACTTCGGGCGGCAGCAGCGTGGACCAGCGCGGCTCGCGGTAGCGCGGCTTCCTCACCAGGCCCAGGCGCGCGCAGAATTCCAGCAGGGGCGCGGCGTCCGGCTCGTCGTCGGTATCGAAGAAGGACAGTAACTCGACGTCGAACTCGCGCGCCATCTCGCGCAGCAGGTTGTAGATTCGGACGGCGCCGCCGTGCGAGAGCGGGTAGGGGAAATAGGGGGAAAGCACGGCCACGCGGCGGCGCTCGGGCGAGGTGTCGCGGCCTTCCAGGGCGCGATAACCCTTAGTCACCTGGGTGCGCTCGCGCTTGGGCCACGGCCACCACCAGGGGCGCAGATAAATGCGGTCGAGCGGCACGCCGCGCCAGAACAGGAACGAGGCCAAATTGAAGCGCAGGTGATGACGTTCGAAGCGCGAGTTGTAAGCCAGAATCTTGCGCGGCGCCAGGTTATACGCCGCGCGGCGTAGAGCATTGGGTTCGCGCGTCAGCATCACGGGGACGAGGCCGATGCGATGGCGCTTGAGCTCGAGGCGCAGCTCCGGCCAATTCTGTTCGGTCGCCAGGAAATGCCGCCGGTCGGGGACCAGCTCGCGAATTTCCTCCGCCATGCGCCGACACAGGTCGGGATCGCCGGTGGCGAAGGTGACGACCACGGCTTCGGGGTCTTTGCCCAGCAATTGGTAGAACCACTGCTTGAGTTGTTGACGTAACAGGGACACTGGGAGAAATGCCTAATATTGGAGGCTAACACGGCGGGGGTGGAGCGCAGCGCTGTGGTATCCTCGCTGGGGGCAAGCAAGCTGGCCGAACTTTCGCGTAACTCGATTGTGAACGTCGGGTACCGCTCGACCAACTACTGGGTTGTCAGCGCCGGCACGTCGCGCTTGCTCGTGGACTTGGGCTGGCCGGGGACCATGGGAACGATGCGCGCGAACCTCGGTCGCATGGGAGTGCCGCTTCATGAAATCCGGTACGGCCTCGCGACCCACTACCATATGGACCATGCCGGCCTTGCCCAAGAACTAAAACAGGCCGGTGTTCCGCTGCTTGTACTCGAAACACAAGTCGGCGCGATCCCGCTCATGAAGTCCTGGGTGAAGCCGCGGGATCGGTACGTAGACATCACGATGCACGACAACGTGGCGATCTCATTCGCCGAAAGCCGCAGCGTGCTCGAGCGCATCGGTATCGCGGGCGAGATCCTTTGCACGCCAGGACACTCCGACGACAGCGTGTCGCTCCTGCTCGACGACGGTTCTGTCTTTACCGGCGATCTCACACCTCCGGCACTGGTCGGAGAGGACGACGCGGGCGTCACATCCGCGAGTTGGAGACTCCTGCGGGACCGCGGCGCAAGGTGGGTCTATCCAGGGCACGGGCCGATGCGGCCAATGAATGGGGATGAATTGCGCGGTGCTGGATCATTCCACGGACCTCGTGCCCCCCCCCATAACACCGCGCAGGCGGCCAGCGGCGCCAGCGACGCCGCGATGGCCAGCGGCGCGTAGCCGTACAGGTCGATCACCTTCCCGAATGCCGGCGAAATCAGAGCCTGCACAGCGCCGTAAGACGCCACCAGAAGCGATACGGCGAAGGCCGGGCCCAGGCGCCCCGCGCCGCCGAAGACATCCAGAGGAAGAGTGTACATATTCACGCTGAATGCCGCCACCGCGAAGATGCTCAGAGAAATGCCGGCGGAGGCCCAGGCTGGCGTGGATGCGGCCGGAATGGCGGCAGTGGCCAGTGCCACCACCGACGCCGCCAGACACACACGGAAGCGCGCCGGGACGGCCGCCCAGCCGCGCCCCATGAGGCGCAGCGACAGCCATCCGCCCGCGAACCCGCCGAGTAGCGCGGCGAGCGGGGGAATCCAGGCGTACCACGCGGCTTGGACCAGCGTCAGACCATGCACCTCCACCAGGTACAGGGTAGTCCAGTTGGTCCACAGAGAGTAGCCGATCATGCCCAGCGCGTTGGCCGCTGCGAAGGCCCACAACCGGCGATCGCGCAGCACGCTGGGACAGGCTTTCGGGCAGGTCTCAGCCGAGGCGGGAGGCCTGGCCCACCGCGCGGCCCAATTCCACAGCGGAATCCACACCAGCCCAAGCGCTCCGGTGACCACGAATGCCTGGCGCCAGCCGCCGCGCACCGCCAGCCAGGTGGCGATAGGCGGCGCGAGGATCATTCCGAAGCTCAAGCCCGCCTGGCTCAGAGCGTTGCCCAGAGCGCGCTCGGCGGGCCGCAAGTATTGGTGAATAGCCTTCCCCGAGGCCGGAATGCCGGCCGCCTCCGCCACGCCCAGGACCGCGCGGCAGCCCACCAGCCCACCGAGGCCGCGCGTGAAGCCGGTCGAAATGCCGGCGCACGACCACAGCCCCACCGCCAAACTGATGGCGCGGTTGAGGCCGATGCCATCGATCAACATGCCGGCCAAAGGCGCGCTGGCCATGTAGGTAATCGAGAAGGCCGTGAGAATCAGTCCGTATTGCGTGTTGGAAAGATGGAATTCGGCGCGGACCAGCGGCGCCAGCGTGGCCAGCGACTGCCGGTCCAGGTAATTGATGGCGGAGGAGAGCACGAATACCGCCAGCACCAGCCAGCGGAAGCGCGCGGCGTCGGGAGTGGGCGTCACTGGAACTCGATGCTGGCCACCTCGCCCGCGGTGGCGAGGCGGGCGTTGGGCTTGGGGAAATATTCAATGGCCACGCGCCGCGGCTTCTGCACTCCGCAGCCCAGCGTCAGCTCACCGCGGCCCATGATCGCAACCTTGTGCGGGTCGGTGACCAGCAGTTTCACAGTCTTGTGGTCCTGGCCCTCGACGACCAGGCGCGCCTGCGATCCCAGGCAATCCACCTGCTTGAGAGTGCCGGCCAGTTTGCCGGAGGGGGCGGGGCCGTCCCACCAGGGCACGGCCTTGTCGCTGGGCTTAGGCGTCCCATCGTTGTATTTGTTTTCGATGGCGTGCAATTCCGCGCGCGCCTGGGTTTTCAGCTTATCGATGGCGCGCGCTTCCTCCTCGGCGCGCCGTTTCCTTTCGGCCTCCTCGTAATCCAGGCGCTGCTGCTCGATGGCCATGCGGGCCTGGCGCATGCGCTCGCGTTGGGCCGGGTCGGTGGCGGCCTGTTCCCCTGCTTTCCACGCCTTGGCCGCTTCCGCGAAGTTGTGATCGGCCAGGTAGCATTCCGCCAGGGCCTGCCAGTAGGATGGGTCGCGCGGGTTGCGCTCGGCCGCCGCCTTCCAGTGCGCCAGGCGTTTCTGCGGGTCGGTATCGCGCCGGGCCATCAGGGCGAATGGCTCATCGAGCTTGGGATTGATGCCAGCGGCGCGCAGCAGGGCCGGCATGGCCTTGGCGTCATCGGGCTCGAGCTTGGCGTATTCAATGTAGCAGCGCGCGCTGGCGCTGGCAGCTTCGATGGATGCCGCAAAATGGCGGCGGGCTTCGTCGTTGCGATGGCCGGCGAGCGCCAGCAGGCCGAGCCCTTCCTCGGCTTCCGCCAGCTTGACGCCGTCGCGGATCAGGCTCTGGTACTCGGCGGCCGATTGGCTCCCCGCCAGGAGGTCGGCGCGCGCCAGGCGGGCATCCGCGTCGGAGATGGGCTTCTCCGGAAAATCGCGCTCGGTCATGGGCCGGCTGGAAAGCGAGGTGGTCGGAAAGTCCCCTTCGGCGAAATGGCGCTTGGCCTGCGCTTCGACCTCGGCCGCCGGCTTGCCGAACGCATTGCGGTAGGCGGGGTCCTGGTCGACGCCCTTACGAAGGTTGTAGAGCAGCACGCGCAGCCTGCCGAAGTATTCGGGGTCCACCACCAGCAGATGCACGCGCGCCCAATCGAGGTCGGGCCGAAGAGGCGGGGAGCCCACGGTGATGTGAATGCCGCTCACTTCGAAGGTAGAGAAGAACTCGGCCAGCCCGTGCTCGAAGGCCGGCGGCATCCGGGCGGTGTTGGATTTCAGAAACAGCCGCGTCAGCTCGCTATAGACCGCCGGCGGGACCGCGCTCTTTTCCGCCAGCACGATGGCATAGCAATCGCGGCCCTCGGCCAGGGGCGCAGGCGCGGCCCAGCCTTGAGCATTGCGGAAAACCAGGATGCGCACCGGCACCGGTGTTTGGAGGTCCGGCTCGCCGACGATCTCGCCCAGCGCGTGGCGGAACTCTTCGAAGCGCACGATGGTCTCGCGTCCGGCGCGCGCGCCCGCGTCGGTGAGCACTTCGAACGGCCCCGAGGCGAACTTCACCCAATGGTCTTCGGCCGCCAGCAGGCAGGGGAAGAGGCAAAGGATGGAGAGCCGGCGCATGCATTTTTATTATCACGCGGGGGCGGGGCGGGGGTGGCCGGCGCGCGTTTTTGCTAGAATGAGAGCTCACGCCGTGGCGCTATCGTCTAACGGTTAGGACGGAGCCCTCTCAAGGCTTAAATACGGGTTCGATTCCCGTTAGCGCTACCATGTTTTCATAGAGTTACGGGCAGCAGGGCAGCACGGGGCAGCACGCGCAAGGCGCCAGAAGAAAGACTCCGCCCTGTGACGCCTCATTCTTGGCAGCGTTGACAGCCGTATTCTTCCCGAAGTTCCGAGGCGCCACGCCGGTTCCGCGACTGCCGTGGCCGCCGTTCACCAGGACCTATCCTGCAGGCCTGCCGAGGCGGCCAAACTTCCCCCAACCGGACATCTGGCCCGCGGTCCTGGTTCATTTTCCGGTAAGCCAGTTTCATCGGCATAGGGGCGGCGGTCACCCGCCGACCCCTGCCACACCACCGTGCGTACGGGTCCGTACACGGCGGTTCAAGTCGGTTGCGCTAACACTCTTCGAACAATGACGGAAGCCCAAGCGATTTGAAGTGCGCATTGGAAAGCCCCACTGAGAGAGCCTTGGCCCGCGCGAGATACCAAGGGCCGCGACCGCTGCCGGCGGTGTTGCTCGCCAGCCGCTCTCGCACCCCCACTTCCAGAAGTGCGGCCCGGCGACGGCGCGGTGTTTTCCACTGCCGCCACAAAGCCGCCCGGAGTCGCAACCGGACCCAGCGGGTTAAGCCAATCAGCACCTCGGGCGTTTCGCAGAATCCGAAATAGCTGCGCCAGCCCTGCATATACGGAGCCAGTTCCTCCATCGTCGTCTCCATGCTGACGCTCTTCGCCCGTCGCGTGATCTCCCGGATTCGTTGCTTAAACCGATCCAGGGCCTTCGGCGCAATGACACGCTTGACCTCCGGACCGGCAGTAAAGCTGAATCCGAGAAACTTCCGTTCCTGCGGTCGCGCCACCGCACTCTTCGCCTCATTCACCTTGAGCTTGAGCTCTTGCGTGATGAATTGCGTGATGCTCTCCATCACCCGTTGCCCCGCCCGCTCGCTGCGAACGTAAATATTACAGTCGTCCGCGTATCGAACGAAGCGATGGCCCCGGCGCTCCAACTCCCGGTCGAGTTCGTCGAGCACGAGGTTACTGAGCAGTGGCGAAAGTGGTCCCCCTTGCGGAGTCCCTTCGACCGCTCGGGCTAACCAACCCGTTCTCCATCACCCCGGCATTCAAGAATGCCCGGATGAGCTTCAACAGCCGCTTGTCCTCGATCCGTTTGGCGATCTGACCCATCAGTTTGTCGTGATTGACTCGATCGAAGAATTTCTCGAGGTCAAGATCAACGCACCAGCCGTGGCCTTCGGCGATATACTGCTGCGCCTGTGCCACTGCTTGATGAGCCGACCGTCCCGGCCGGAACCCGTAGCTGTGATCGGAAAACGTCCGGTCCCACTGCCTCTGCAGAACCTGCATCACTGCCTGCTGGATGAATCGATCCAACACCGTGGGGATGCCAAGCTTTCGCACCCCTCCGTCCGGCTTGGGGATTTCCACCCGTCTTACCGGCTTCGGTTCGTAGGTCCCGTTCAGCAGTTGTTCCCGGATGGCTGGCCAGCGCTCCTTCAGGTAATCCTTGATCCCGCCGACGGTCATCCCATCAACGCCCGGACTACCCTTGTTGGCCTTCACCTGCCGCAATGCTGCCTTCAGGTTTTCTCGCTCACATACCTCCTCCATCAATCGATTCGTGCGGGCCGGGTTTTCGGTCCCATTCCTCGCCATGGACGATTCAGTCCCTTCCCTTCCCGCTCTCCGGGCTTCACCCGTCCGCGCAGATGAGAAGTCCAGTTCGATCTGGATGTTCTGCTGCTGGTCGTCCTTGAGACTCATGGCCTACTGGCCGCTCCTTCTCGTTCGGGCCTTCGGTCCCCGTTCCCGGCTTGGCCTATCCATTGCTCCGCCTTTCGGTATTCGGAGTGCCTCACTAGCCTTGCCGACGTCATGACCTAATATGCCCTCTGCTGACTTCTGCCCTGCGGTCAGGCTACCTTCCAGTAGCCTCAGTCCGTTACGGACACAGAGCAGATCTCCTGAGGTAAGCTCAACTGCCTTCCGTGCACAGCCGCCGGATGTACGCTTCGCATCCTTGATGGATATGGACTTCGCGGTAACTTGCCCGCTCGTCCGACGCTTGCGCCTTATATCCGATTTTTGTTCATCGACTCGCACGTTTGCTATACGCTTCCTTCAGACCCCGCCTCACGGCGATAGCCCTTGCGTTCTCGCTAGCCCTTGTTGAACATGCCCAGCACACAAGTAAGCCGCTGGCGCGGCGGACGCTTCGCGTGCGTAAAGGGTCGGGCTTGCACGCGTGCACGTAGCGCTCTTGCTTCGCAGCGGTATTGGAAGTAACATCATCTCCGTGCTTCGCAGGTCCCTACCGGAACACGATAGAGGCCCCGCAGAGAGATGGTACGGAAGTACCAAGCATACTAGTACCGTTTCAGGTCTGATGCCGTATTAAATGACTTGACAAGATGGTTGGCTAACTGCAAAATCGAGGAGCGGAGGGTGTAAATGAGACGGCTGATTATTGTGGCAGGTGTTGTGGCGCTTCTTTTCGCTCTTCCGAGTTTTGCGGGAGACATCTGCAGCTCGGTATCCGGGAATCTGGTGGCGAATTGCGGGTTTGAGACGGGGGATTTGACGAGCTGGACGTTCACGCCGGCTGCCTCGGGTAGTGATTTCTATGTTGGCGGCGGTGCTTACAGCGGTAACTACGCGGCATGGTTCGGCGCAGTCGGCTCCACAGATGACTCAATTTCCCAAACTCTCAGTACCGCCCCCGGCACGGTCGATCTCCAGTTCTATCTGATGCACGACTATACGGACACGAGTAACGATTTCAACGTGTACTGGAACGGTGCGCCGGTGTACCAACTCCTCAACGTTGCCAGCTTCGCCTACACGCTTGTGGACATTCCGAATCTCGCGGCAGTAGGCAATGACACGCTGCAGTTTTCGGGCCGTGAGGTTCCGGCGTGGTATGCACTGGACTCTGTATCGGTAGTCCAGACAGGCAGCGCGGTGCCGGAGCCGTCTACTGTCTTGTTGGTGCTTGTGGGCGGTGCGTTGGCGGGTGCGTTGAAGTTAAAGCGGGCCTGAGAACCGGCTTGTCCGCAGAGTCCGTGCGTCATGTCAGGGGCCGGTGCCTGTGTGACGCGGCTTAAGGGTGTGTGGTGCAGCTCGCAATCTGTTCTTTTTAGATAGGTCCGGGTTGATCTCGCGGTTAACATAGCATGTCAGGCTGCCCCTTTGCCGCCATAGAGGGACAGGGTTCGCCGGCGCGGAGGGCGGTCAAGGCGGAGCGTAGCGAGTTCATCTTGAGCCTTGACCGGCCGAGCACTGTTTTTTGCCCCTGCTAAAATGAGAACTGGAGGGAAGCTATACCATGCCCGACAAAGATCAATTATTTGTAGAACGGCGGCCCGAAGGTGACTATGCGGTAAGGAGGGGCGATGCGGCGAGGGCTAGCGACATCCTGCCCACGCAGGCAGAAGCCATAGAAAGGGCCAAGGAGTTGAACCCTGATAAGCCGCCCCTGGTCGAGCGAGTCCGCCACACTACAGGCGGGAAGCCAGATAAATGGCGCAAACCCTGAGTCTCCCCGGTCGTATTGGTGAGGAGTTGCTCCGCGTCCATCGTCGCGACGCTATCCGCTGATGCACCGATTCGGAAGCTAGCCAACTATGTTCGAACTCGTCTCTGGAGAAACTTCAACCAGTGCCACTGTGCGCGGGTGGTGAATGCATTTGCATTATTTATACGCTAATCAAACGCAAACTTTGGAAGGCCGCCCTCTCAAATCGTGGGGCTAGAGAGCTCAGCGAGTATTCCTAACGCCCCTGTTTGCTGCCACCTGGGCCATGTGGCGGACGACGTTCACTTTGAATCGGTGGCTTTTGACGAATGGAATTTCTCGCGCTATTTTTTGCGTTATTTTTGCGTCGTGGTCGCGTTTCGTCGCGTTTAATTTTGCGTTAGCGGGGGAAGCGGACAGTCTGCGCCTATACCGACTGGTCCGGTTCCTGACTCTGCCGTTGTTCGAGGGCGCGCACGCGCCTTACCAGGTCCTGCGTCTCGATGAGTTCGCGGCACGTTTCCAGCAAAGAGTTAATTTGCCGTGCTTGGACGGGAGTAAGCTGGCCAGAAGCAAGTTTTCTTAGAACGGTCTCGTGAGCCTGCAGGACTTCCTCGATCGTGCCCATGGGCAACCGTCCGATCTTCGCCGAATCCGAAGGCCGCGGTAGCTTGCGATCTAGGAACAGGCGGAGCAGCGGCACATCGCCTTGCAGCGCCATGACCAGACTCTTGCGCATGAGTGCCGGGGCGTGCTCCTCCAGAAGCTCCTGCAGGATTAAAGTCTTCTTGTTCCGACTCCCCCGCGGCCGACCGCGGCCGAACTCATTTCCGGGTTCGAAAGGCCGACCTCGTTTCATCGCGAGTCTCCTGCAAGCAACGCGCACTCCTTCTGTCTAGCGGCGTGTTCCCGCCCGCGGTGCAAGATGTCGATGAGGGTGAGCGGGCGATTCTGGATAGGGACATGCGCGTCCCCTGACGGAACTTTACCGGGCACACTCTGGGCGCGCGTTTCTTGTATGTGCCGAACGCCCGGCCTCAAGCCATCGGAAGGGAATGAAATTGTCCTTGGGGGCACGCTGATGTCGCTGATCGTCACTGGAGTTTTCTTTCGAGGCGATCCCCAGTTCCCCGGCGCTGAAACTCATCCCACCGCCGGGCCGCCTCATCGTCTTGGCCTCTGAGAGCGTGCGCGTAAACCTCCGCCGTCGTCCGCACTGAGGAGTGCCCCAGGCGTTCCGACACCACCGGCAACGGCACGCCATCAGCCACGAGGTGCGACCCGTGGCTGTGGCGGAGCGAGTGCAGGCTCGCACCCTTAGGAAGAGCTAGCCTGCGGAACAACAGCGAAACTGCCGACGAGATGGAATCCGGCCGGAGCGGCGTTCCGTCCGGGTTGGCGAAGATCAAGTCCAGGTCCGCCCGGTAATCCGGCCCGAACTGCTCACGGAATTCAGTCTGGCGCTTCCGATGCGCGTCCAGAGCAGCGAGTGCGGACGCCGGCACTTTCACGTCCCGTGGCCTCTCCGTTTTCGTACCCTTGAATGCCAACACTTGCCTCGTCTGGGTGAGCGACCGCGTAATGATGGCGCGGCCCTCTTGAAGATCCGACCAGCGCAGCGCCAGGACCTCGCCTCGGCGCGCGCCGGTGGCGGCGGCGACTTCCAGGAACGCTGCCATGCACCAGGGCCCGCATGCCGACTCGAAGACCAGAGCCTGCTGCGCCGGGGTAAGTGCTACGCCCCTATGTTTCTTGGGGACCGGCGGCTCGCTGTGCGTGACGGGGTTGGAGGTGACCAGCCCCCACCTCTCCGCTCGTGCGAACGCACTGGAGACCAGACCGGCAACGTGCCGGACGGTCTTCCGGCTCAGGGGCCGAGCCTGCTTGGTCTTGCGGTGATGCCCACCGCTCTTCAAAAGCCGGTTCCATTCGCGATTGAGATGGAGTGCCGTAATTTCACCCAGAGGCATGGCCCGCAACTCCGGCGCGAGATAGGCTGCCAGCTCGCGGTAACGTTCAATGGTCTTGGGAGCCAGTTTCTCCTCGGCATGCTGGCGAAAGAACTCCTGGAGCAGCATCGCGAGCGTGGTGGGGAGCGCCGCGGCAACCGTGGTGGCGCCAGCTTTCGCCAGCGCGTACTTCTGGAGTTCCTGTGCGCGGCGCTTGGCTTCGGCGTCAACCGCCTCCTGTTTGCTGGCGAAGCCTACCTCCCCCATCAACCGGCGGTCCTGCCGGGTGGAAGCCGGCGCGCTGAACATGTATCGCCAGACGGTTTTCCCTGATGCGTACCTGCGTTTGAATACCGGCATCAGTTCACCACGTCTACCTCTGGTGGGCGCCGAAGTCCAGCGCTCGCCCGACGGCCGCAGGTGCGCTCCCAGGCCAGGTACGCGTGCCGTGTGATGATCCACCGTCGGCCCAGGCGGACCCCAGGAATGATCCCCTGCTTCAGCATCGAGTAGACCGCCAGGCGACCGACGTTTAATCGCCGCGCGATCTCCAACGCGGATATCCGGCTGTTCGGCAAATCCGTCAACCCATCCGCGCTCGACCGTGTCCTCTCGGCCATGGCTTTAACCGACGTCATCCTCGTCAGTCTCCGAGCTGCCGAGGCTTGGCGCGGAAATCTGCGCCGGCGTGGTAGCCGGACCGGGTAGAGCCTTGGTGCTCGACAAGGTCAGAACCGCGGAACGCTTTCGCGACCTCTTGACGGAGTCTGTCACCCGCTCCAACTCCGCTACACGCGCTTCGATGTCTTCCATCTCAATGGCCTTGGCCGCCCGCTCCAGGACAACCTCGGCGGCCCGCAGCCGAGTTCCTGCCGGCGCACTCGTGTCCAGCATGATCTTCAACACGGTCGTCACGGCTGCGCCTGAAGCATCCTGCAGCCGCGCGATCGATTGCGAAAACGCCGTGCGACGTGCCTCCCGGCACGCAGCATCGAATTCTGGCTCCTTGGTCCACCGCAGGAGTGTGTTCGCACTGATCCCTACCGCGCGGGCCGCCTCCTCCACGTTTCGGTGAGAGAGCAGCGCGGCAATCGCCTGCTCTATCTTGCGGCCGAATTTTGCGCCGTGCCCTACCATTTGCCCCTATCTGCCCCCATCTGCCCCTATCTGGAGGCCGCATTCGCCTCCATCGCCGTTTTTTCGCCTATTTGGATTCCTATCCGAATCGGCATTCCAGAAGAAACGGCGAACACCCAGGCCGGTGCCCCGGCCGAGGCGCCAGCGCCTGCCCAAGAGCCGCACGTTGCCGCACACAGGCCCCACGTTGCGCCGTCCCAGGCCAGGTCGGGTAAGAAGGCCACCCGGGCGAAGAAGGCCAACACGGGCGCCACGTCGGCCCAGTCGCCCAAGAAGCAGGCAACTGGCGCCCGCCAGGGCAGCAAAACCGCCAAGGTCCTGCGCGGCGCGATTCCGGGTACGCACGGCGGCGCGCCAAGAGGCAAGGCGTGGCAAGGCGCGTCCAGTAGTGCAGGGTACACTACGGACCCCACACGTTTGCGCCACGTTTGGGACACATTTGGGACACGCCTTAGGTTTCCGTTGCTCTGCCGCCACTTCGTTCTCCCGCTCAGTCCGCCGACGCGTGACAGCCCGTTCCGGTCGGGATGCCCGCCCCGCCGCCGGGCCAAAACCCCATTTGACCCGGTGCTTCATGCAACCTCCCTCCGGCGCACGCGCGCGATCTCCTCAAACGTCCGCCCGTCGCCGTCCAGCACTACCTGTTTTCCGCTGAACCGCTGCCACCTCAGCACCGCCACGTTGACATACTTCCCATCGAGATCCATGCTGTAGCAGATCCGCCCGCTGCTCTCGGCGGCGATCAAGGTGCTGCCGCTTCCCAGGAACGGGTCGTAGCATGCCTCCCCCGGATGCGTGTGATTGAGAAGCGGCCGGCGCATGATCTCGACGGGCTTCTGGGTGCCGTGGCCGGTAGCTTCGTTTTCCGCGGCGCCCTCCCCGCCAAACGGATTCAGGTTGGCTACCTCCCAGACGGTTGACTGCGTGCGATCACCGCGCCAGTGACCAGTCTGGCCTCGTCGCACCGCATACCAGCAGGGCTCATGCCGCCAGTGGTACGCGCCGCGTGAGATGGCGAAGTGCTGCTTCACCCAGATGATCTGGGACCGGATTTGGAATCCGCAGGCCTGCAGACCCAGCGCCACCTCGGCGGCGTAAATGCCCGCATGCCAGACATAGGCGACGGCGCCGGGAAACAGCGCCCAAGCCGCCGACCAGTCGATCCGGTCGTCGTTGGCGACCTTGCCGCCTTGGCGGGTCCGCGGGTTGAGACCGGCCTGCTCGCGCCACTCCGGTTCCAGATCAACGCCGTACGGGGGATCGGTCACCATGAGAGACGGGAGTTGCTGGCCAGCCAGCAGTCGCGAGGTGTCTTTGCTGGCGGTGGCGTCGCCGCACAATACCCTGTGCTGCGGGTGCTCTTTGCGAGGGCCCAACAGCCAGAGGTCGCCGGGCCTGGTGACCGGGGCTGCTGGAACGTCCGGAACTTCGTCCTCGTCCGCAAGCCCCGCGGCGGCCTGCTCGGCCAGTTGGCGCGCCAATTCCTGGTCGTCGAAACCGAGGAGATGCAGGTCGAAGTCCTCGTCCTGAAAGGCTGTCAGTTGTTCACGGAGCATCTCCTGGTCCCAGCCTGCATTGAGCGCGAGCTGGTTATCGGCGATGGCCAGGGCGCGGCGTTGGACCTCGGACAGGTGCTTCAGCACAATCACCGGAACTTCGTGCATGCCCTGCGTCCGGGCCGCCCGGAGACGCCCTTCACCAGCAATGATCCCGCCGTCCGGCCCAACGAGAATTGGGTTTACGAAGCCGAATTCCCGGATGGAGGCAGCGATCTGCGCCACCTGCTCGGGGGAGTGCGTGCGGGGGTTAGCGTCGCTCGGGACCAACCGGTCAACCGGCCAGCGCTCGATTTGGATATCCAGATTCCTCACAAGTGTGCTCGACTGGCTTTCTTGGAGCGTCAGCAGATTGCGTTTCATCACAACTTACTTCCCCCAAACAAAGGATGCACTCAGACGACGGGTCTGCGAAAGGGTCTTGTGGGGTCGCGGGCTGAGACCCGTTAGGTTATGGCCCGGATTTGGTAGGAACGTTTCAGTTGATTGATAGGGTGCCACTCACTGGCGCGTCGCGCTGCGATAGTGATCCGATGGGCTGGTGCTCCGGGGACCGGAGTCACGTCTCGGATTTCAAGTCGGCTGTGAACTGGCGTACCGCCTCCATGCATCTCGGCGCCGGTGGCCTCACACCCTGTTCCCACTTTTTGTAGGTTTCGATGCTAACGCCACACCGTTGGGCGGCCACCTTCTGCGGATTGGTTCCACGTACCTGTTTCAGTCGGCTGGGCCACTTCTCATCTACCCACCGTTTCTTCGTCATCTTCTCCGAAGGCGGCTCCCCTTTAGGAACGGGCAGGTGAAGGGGCAGGCGGCGCAACACCTCGTGCAGGTCGTAACGGAGCGTGTCATCGTAGAATTGAGGCCAGTCGAACTCTGCAAGCCTCTCCGTGCATTCGGGTGGGAGGCCATCGAGGAACTCTTCCAGAGGTTCGCTGACCTCAGTTCGATCGTTCTCAAGCGGGAACCTCAGCACAAGTGGTAAGTGGAGGAACTGGAAGAGCTTGCTGAGGTAGTAGTCCCGTGCCGCGATGGGCAGGCTGGTAGACTTCAGGAAACTCTCGCATGACTCCGGGGTTAGAGTCACCGGAAGGATTCTGTAGAAGTATGGTTCCGGCGCCCATTGAGTGGTGTAGCTCCTTCGGAGCTCGGCTTCAATGTATGCTTCCTCGTCCTGACGCAGATCACCGAAGAAATCATTCCAGTTGTGATTCCGAAAAGGCTTGCAGAAGAAATAGATATTGCGAAACAACGTCCTTCCCTCAACGTCTCCTAATTCTCGATCGCTTTGAGGGGCCGGAAGGCGTCGGGAATGTTGCCGTTCGCTGATCAGGCTATCCGGCCTCTCAACCATGAGTATAAGGCAAGTACCCTAAACGAGCATTTCGCAGATGGTATTGAGCGACCTTGCGGCGCTGCTGGCGGAATCCTGCGGGAGTTGGGGCAGGACGAGCAGTAGCGACGGTGGCCCCGGCATGGACCGAATCAGAAAGCGGGGCGCCTTGCGTCGGGACAGTTTCTCCAGCGCGCCGCCACGGACCCTCCCGAACCAATGACCCGCTCGTTTCGTAATCGTCTAAACGAGGTCCTCGATCTGATCTTCGATGCTCTCCTGGATCTCCTCGGCGCTCAGGTCCGGATTTTCCACTAACGAGGGAAAGCGATTTTCGAAGGGGCAACGAGGGTGTGCCGCCACTAGTCTAATATATACTAATGCCGGTGCCTCCCCGGTGCCTCCCGGTGCCTCCAGTACACCTCAAAGGTTATAGATTTTGCCCGGCTCGAAACACCGGTTGCACAGGCTGCACTCGAGCCTTGTGACGCCGCCCATTTGAATTAAAGACTATACCAGCGGCCACCCGGAAAGGAAGGCTCGCCGGCTGGCGTGCTATTTGCAGGCGCGCCGCAGGCAAACGCACAGACCCTGCACCAGCACTCGCCCGCCCGCCCGCAACACCCCCGAGCGCCGCACCAGGGGAGCCAGACATGGTCCGACCCGATCATACGCCCGGATGGCGGGCAACTTGGCCAGTCGAATAGAAAAGGAGTTCCATACGTATCAAACATACGGAAATTCGGGCCTTTATTCGACGTTTTAACGGTTCTTAGGGCGGTTTTCAGTATGGTTTTTGGGTTTTCCGCGCGTTTTCGGCGTGGTTTTCAGGCTGGTTTGGCGAAATGGGCCACGGTTGGGCGCTGGTTTTCGGGGTGGTTCCCGCGCGGGCCGCCTCCTCCACGTTTCGGTGAGAGAGCAACGCGGCAATTGCTTGCTCCGTCTTGTGGCCGAATTTTGCGCCGTGTCCTAACATCTGCCCCCATCTGCCCCCATCTGGGAACCGAATTCGCCTCCGTCGCCGATCCTCCGCCTATGTGGATTCCCATCGGAATTAGCTTGCAATGCGGGCGAACCCGAGTGATCCATGGGATCGCGGTAATCACCGCCAAAGGAGAACGCAAGATGAACGGCATTCCAGCAGAAACCGCCAACACCGAGGCCGGTGCCCCGGCCGAGCAGCCAACCCCCGCCAAAAAGCCGCGCGTCGCCGCACACAGGGCCCACGTTGCGCCGTCCCAGGCCAGGTCGGGGAACAAGGCCACCCCGGTGAAGAAGGCTATCAAAGGCGCGAAATCGGCCCAGTCGCCCAAGAAGGCAACCGGCGCCCGCCAGGGCAGCAAGACCGCCAAGATCCTCGACCTGCTGAAGCGCTCCGGGGGCGCCACCCTGAAGGAACTCATGAAAGCCACCGGCTGGCAGGCGCACTCGGTCCGTGGGTTCCTGTCCGGCGCCCTGGGCAAAAAGATGGGGCTGACGGTCACGTCCACCAAGGCCGAAGACGAAGAGCGCCGCTACTCGGTCAAAGGCTGAAGCCCAACGATTCGGTTCCATCTGGCCGCCGGGGTTCCGCCTCGGCGGCTTTTCTTCGTCCGTTCCCTGAGCAGGACCTCAGTTCTCCCGTCCAGCCCGCCGGCATTTCACCGCATGCCTGCTAAATGCCTCAGCGGAGCCGATCCGTCGGTCTGTGAGGTCGTCGCTGTCGCAAGTTAAGTGTACGATATGGCGGATATATCGGGTCGCCTGGCGGCCGGCCTTGGCGGTTCCAATTTGCTTCACTCCGTCCGGAACACCTTCAGAACTTCATCCCCATAGTGGTTGATGACCTTGACCGCGATTCTCCCGGTCTTCGGGCGCTCGAATGGGCGGCTGGTGGTGGAGTACAGCGACGCCCAGGCGGCCTCGTCCACTTCGGCGCGGAGCGCGCGTTTCAGCTTGTCGTAGGGATCGTCCGCACCCGTGAAGTAGGCGTGGCGCACAAAAAAGCTCTCGCCGTTGTACGCTGTGTCGATGAACCAGCAGGCGATATCGTCGGTGGAATGGCTGCGGATTTCCTGCGTGGTCGGGTCGTAAACATCGACGCCGCGTACTTCCACTTCCAGCTTTCCGTCGTTCCGCCTGCGGATATCCACGTCCGGCTCGCCGAAGACCATGAACAGGTTGCCCGCGCCGGTCTTCTTCAGCAAATCCTCGCCCATCAGCAAGTCGGGGTTCATGCGGACGGCCTGCACCACCAACTTGCCGTGCCGCTTCACTTCCTCGGACATGTGCGGGTCGAACGCGAAGCCGCACACCACCAGCAGGTCGTACCCCACGCCCTGGACGGCTTCCTTGGGGGCTTCCTTCACGTCGTCCGGCCCGACCGTCCCGTACTGCGGGCCGATGGCGACCGCCACGCGCCGCCGCTTTCACCCCCGCCCCGTCTGCGACGTCTTCCATGACATAGGGCACGGAGTTTGCCGCGAGGTCTTGCAGATTGGCAAAGCCGCGGATTATGCGAAACGTTCCGAGGACGCTGCTCTCAAATTGGCCTTCGAACGTCAGATAACGTGAGGTCCGTCCCATGCTATGAGTCCTTAAGGGCCTTGCTGCCGAGGATCAACGTTTCGACTTGTTCGTCGGCTTTGCTCGCATTTCTCCGAGCCAGTTCCATCGCAGCCAGCGCACGAGCTCTCTTTTCCGCGATGTCTCTCATGTATGTGGCAGCCTGAGCAGGCACAACGATGCGAAGGAGATTCTCAACATAAAGTCTCTGTTTCACCGCGCCAACCCGATGGATGTCAACCAAGCGCAAGAAGAAGTCAGTATTGATTAGCGTCGCCACATAGCCAGGTGGCGTGTCATTCGTTAAGCGCCACACTTGATACTCCGGGCTCGTGATCGCGTCTTCCGGGACCTCCGGCACAATCCCTAGCGATCCCACATTGGCGCGGGTAGGGTTGTGAAAAAACCAGTCACGCTTTATGCGTTTGTATGGTGCGTTGAAGTCGCTGCCTTTCTGATTCTGGTTAAGAAAGACTCCGTCTGAGTTGTCCACTCCGTACACTGGCCACTCTTTGTCTGGTTCTTCCCATGGACGAACTAACTCCGTTGCCTCAGCAGCAAATGCGGATAGAGGGACAAAGCTCGGACACGCCAATCTGTAGGAGACGGCCCGTGCACTCTTTCCGTCCCACTGTTCGATGTGTTGCCAACTCACCTGAAAACATCGCTCCGCAAGCACGTCGACCGGGCTTGCCTGTCTATAGCACTTCCACAGCCGTTCATTAAGGCTGCCAACGATCGCTTTCACTTGAGTGCGCGCAGAGGCGATTTCGTCTTGTGCCTTACGCCAGCACGAAACAATGAACTCCTGCTCGACCAGTGGGGGAAGTGGCACTTCGAAATAAACGAACTGGTCTTCCTTGAAGCGGTTCCGGCTCACCGCAGAGGAGCCCGTCGAAGCAGCATTCACAGCTCTAATCGTTGCAGCACGGGTGCAGAACAGGCAGAGGTACTCCGGCAGGATGCGAGTAGTATCGGGAACAAACTGCGGGAATTCACTCGATACGTAGCAATCAGCAAACTCCGGTGGAACGACAGCGAAGGACGCCTTCCACGCAAAGAGCCGGTTGTAAATCAGTGCGCCGGGAACCAACGGGGTAACTTGACTCGCGCTCATCTCATCGCCGCGTACTGTTTCGCGGTGGAAGACGCCTTCTCCATACCATTTGACGCCAGTCATTTTGTATTCTGATGCAGCTTCGACCTTGACACGGGTTCCGACCTGGCTGACCAGATCTCCGACGCGAACCCGCGTCCATCCGGCGGGCAATGATCGGCGAAGGAACAGGCTGGACGGGATGACCCAGCGTTCCAACTCCTTCCACCAAACAGCAAAGGCTCGCGGCGCGGTTGTGCTGGCGATAATCATTGCGAGGCCTCTGCCAGGAAAAAGCCTTTCGGGTCGCGCCGGAACTCACGATAAAGCTCTAGACAAGTCTTGCTGAGATCGCGAGGTTGGTTGTCATTAGGAAAGAGTTCATTCTGATCGGCATCGCCTGTGGTGGTGATGCCGACTTTCTCTGCTTCATACAGGAAGATGGGGTAAAGGAACCGCTCCTTTAGCAGAACGCGGGTCTCGGTGGCAATTGTTTCGGCAATTCGTTTCTGGTAATCGGCCAACTCCCTTTGCAGCACTCTCCGCTGGTCGCTGCCGCCTGCTTCCTTGGCGGCGGCGATGGCGCCTTCCAGCCGTTTTGTCTCTTTGGCAATGGCGCCGGCATGCTTCGCCGCAACCTCGTTCCTGGCCTTGGCTTGCTTGGCATCGAACTCGGTCTGTTCCTTGGCGGTGAACTTTTGCAGAAAGAGCAAGGATGCCTTGACGCTCGCGCCGGACGAAAAGAACGTCTCCTGCGGCAGGCTGACCACGGCGCGGATGAAAGCGCGGTTTTCGCAAAACTCGCGGACGTAAGCGAGGGAGGGGTTATTGAAAATTCCTTCAGGCAGAACGATGCCGAGACAGCCGCCGGGTTTGAGCAATGCAAGACAACGCTCGATGAAAAGAATTTCCGTTTTGATTTTGCTTTTCTCTCCCTTCGGCAATTCGAACAGGCTGGCAATGGGCTTGTTCGCAGCGGCGCGCACGCGAGCGATCGCATCCGTGTAGAGGTCGCCGTAGTCGTTCTCGTAACGCTTGGCGGCTTCGCGACTGACAGTTGTATCGGACTCATGCACCACGTCTGATGGCTCGACGTTCGCGCCGAAGGGCGGGTTTGTGAGGATGATGTCGAAACGGCCCTCGAAAATGCCGTTCACATTGAGGAAGCCGTCGTGGTGATGGACACCGCCGTGGCCGTCGCCGTGCATAATCATGTTCATCTTGCTGGTGCGAGCCATGCGGTCGTTGGCGTCGGTGCCGTAGATACAGCGGTTGGCGAGCCTCCACAGGCGCGACTCTCGCTTGTTTTGGTCAAGGGTGGCGCGAATTTCGGCGAACTTCTCGCGCAGCGCTTCTGCTTTCTTCCCGTCGGAGAGGTTCTTTCTATCCACTTCGGCCTTGAACGCCTGATACTTGGCATCGGCGTCGGCGAGAATCTGCTCTCGGACGAGTTCAAAAAAGCGAATGAGAAAACCGCCGGAGCCGCTGGCTGGGTCACAGATTATGTCGCCCTCCCTTGGCTCCATCATGCGAATCATGAATTCGACGATTGTGCGTGGCGTGAAGAATTGCCCGATCTCGCCTCGGAACGTACGGCCCAGAAAACGCTCGAAGGCAATGCCTTTGATGTCCTCGCTGGTGTCGGAGAGGTTATAGCGTTCCAGCAGCTTGACAATTTCCCGGCCCGTTGCGGGCCTGAGACGGATTTCTTCGTCGTCATCGAAAATCTTGTCTTCCTCGTAGGCTTCCTTGGTTTGCTCAAACAGCGTGTTGAGCGGGTGCTTGCCGAGCTGTCCGTCGAGGTAATCGACGTTGAACAGGTTCTTGCGCTGCCTCTTCGCACGAAGCTCGCGCTCTACATAGACCTTCACGAATAGGATTTTTGCGATTTCGTCAAACGCGGCTGCAGGGTCGAGTTTTTCGCGGTTGCGAATGACGTTGTGGCACTGGTGAAGAAGGTCAGCGAACTCATCTTCCTTGAAGGTCTTGAGTTTGGAGATGAGTTCTTCGATTTCCTTATCACTGGCGTCGGCGTGGGGGACGTTGCTGATTTCCTCCAGCGACTTCGGCATCTTCTCGTGAAGCACGCGCCAAAACTTGGTTTCCCGGCTATTGTGCGTAACGAAGAAGCGCGCACCCGCAAGGCGTGAGTAATTGTCGCCCTGGCCATAGTCGTCGGGTTTGATAGTGACGTTGTCCGACTTGCATTCGACGATGATAAGCGGGTTTTTTGAGTCCGCTTTGTCCTTCGCGGTGCGCCAGATGACGAAGTCGGCGCGGGCGTGACCGGAGCCACGGCCCGTGACTTCCAGCTCCTCGTCAATCTGGTCGAGGCTGAAGCCGTATTCATTGACGAGGATGCAGAGGTATTCCTGCCGAACGGTTTCTTCGGGCGTTTCGACGATCCACTTCTTACGGATGTGGCTCCAGATTTTGCCTTTTTCGCGGCGAACGATCAGTTGATCGGGTATTGGGGGCTTTTTTACGACCTGGCTCATGCTGGCACATCCAATTGCGCGGGTTCTTTCTTCACTTCTGCCTCTCCCTCAGCAAAGGCCTTAGATCGGCGACGTATCTCACCGCCGCGTCACGGACGACCCAGGCCAAGGACACTTTTTTCTGCTTCGCGATTTCGTCGAGAGTTTCGTAGAGATCGGACGGGAAGCTGATCGACGCGCGGACCCAGGACGGGTTCTGTGCCTTCACGCTTCTTCTCTCCACCTTTTTCCGCTTCATCGTGGCATGCCTCTCATGGGTATTCACCACTGTACACCACGGCGGTGAAACTGCAAGTGAGCCTGTGGATTTGCGGCCGGTCCGTAATCCGTCGATAGCGGCGGGAACCGTTAGTCCCCCGCCTTCGTTCCGCTCCAAGTTGGGTATTCCGCTCGGTCCCGGCGACAAGTAGGGCGTTGCAAAGGGCCAAGCAAGCATCTGCACTGATTGCGCACTGGGTAATGGCCTTCTTGGCACACACCTCCGGCCGGCCGTTTCCAAAAGGGGTTCTATAATCCGTCCGTAAGAAGAGCGACGCTTACACTCGGAGGGGCAGCAGCCGCATCGTCTCGATCCACTCGGCCAACTGGTCTCTGAGGCGTCGCACCCGCAGCCAGATCTGCCGCGCGTGAGAAACCAGTTTACCGGGCGAGCAGAAGATCTGAAACCGCAGCCGCTTCGGTCGTGCGGTCAGCCACTTTTCCGGCAGCGCCAGGCGCTTCAGCGCGGTGAGCACGTTGTGCGTCATCACGGCCAACCGGAACCATGCTGCATTGGCTCCCAGCCGGCCACACGGCATCACGCCCGCTCCCAACTCGTTTTTCAGCACGTCGTGCAGCGCCTCAATCGTGCCCGCTTTCTCGCGTTGCCAATCCAACAATCGCTCCGCAGCCCAATCCCACTGGTTGCTCGCCACCGCGAAATGTTTCACTTCGCTCCCATCGGCGAACAACTGCCCTTGCCGTTTGCGCACGCGGATCGCCAGGTACCGCAACGCTCCCGCGCCTTCCGGCCGGCCTTCGTCCTCGGGCCAGTAGTTCAGCACGTCCGCGCATTCCCGCACCGCTTCGGAATCCTCCCGATACGGCTTCCATAGAGAGTCCGGCAGACGCTCGATGTGCTTCTTCAGATTGGGCGTCATGCGCACGCTGATCCCGAAGGTGATGAGGCCCTGCGGGCCGTCGGCGCGCTTTTCATCGCGCAGCCAATTCAGCAGGTCCTTTTCCCAACACGCCGAGTCGCCCCGAAAGTAGTATTCCTGCACGGTCGGCGGCAGGCATTGAAATGCTCGCTGCGCCACGCGCAGCGGTTCCTTCTGGGCGGGCACGTTGCCGTCGCGAAACTCGTCGGCCAGCGCCAAGTTCATCTCCGCCCATAGAGCCAACATCGGCTGATATCCGCTGCCGCCTTGATAGGTCGGCTGCGCCTCTCGCTTGTAGCTCTCGATAATCGTCGCATCCAGATCGACAGTGGCAATCTTCTGCTCCGGGCACCGCCGTCCCACTTCCCGCACCATCTCCTGGTTGACCTGCGCCAAAGCTCGCAGTGGGGCGCTCTCCTCGGCGATATAACTCACCTGCCCTATAGGCAACTCCTTCTGCGCCTGCTCCAGTTTGGATTCATCGTGAAACTCGTAGAGAAACTTGCGCGCCGCCGCGCAACTCGGAATGTCGTGCCCCAGCATCTCCACCAGACCTTCGTCCTCCCGCAAGCGTTCGAAATCCTCGATGCAATCTCCGCCCAGCGCATTCAAAACCAGGAAACTCTCTACATACCCGGCTTCATCCAAACCTCGGTCCCGCTGCTTAATCTGCAAGTGCTGATTCACAAGCCTCGGCACTTCCAGCGAGCGCGCAGCTTGCAGGAACAACGGAATGCCGGCGTACGCGGTGACGCATTCTTCCAATGGCTCTGGATCGAGCTGAAACAGAAACTCGCCTGCGGCGGGCGACGGTTTCTGCTTGCGGGCAATTCCCATCACGCATCCCGTAGCAATTCTGCACCCAAATGGTGCAAACCCATACCCGCTGCTCGCTCCGTCTAATGGTATTGCGGCTCGACTCCGAAATAGCCTACGGACGGATCAGGGTCCGGTGCAGCGCTCTCCCTGTGGCGAGCATTTATCATGCTAGCATGCTCGCATGAAAAGAACTGTCGCGCATTCAGGCGTGAAGGTTTACTATGTGCAGATCGCGGCAGGGCGGCAGGCGTGCCACTTCCCTGCCCCTGTGCGCTCGCGGCGCGGAAAATGTCCCCTCGAAAGGGTTAAAGGTTTCTTAAGGGCTTTCACGCGAGTATTTGGGTTCCCCCGGTCTTAGGAGCTATTGTGGAAACCTGGTAGCGGATCATGTCGTGGGATAGCGAGCTGGACGACTTCAAGCGCAAGATCGACCTGCGCCAGTACGCGGTGGCACAGGGCTATACCCTCGACAAGCGCGAGAGCTGGCGCGGCTCGCCGGTGACGGCATCCGTGCCCCGGCCCTTCTTCGGCAAGTGGTCCCTGATTCGCCCCCACAGGTCGCGGTACGTCGGCTGCTCGCCCGTCATGGCGTTGTCGGCTACCGGCACGCGCGGGACTTTCACGATCCCTGCCTCGATGGCGTCGATCAGGGAAAAATCCGAAATCACCCACGGAAACAACGTCCCTTCCCGGTAGCCGGAGCCTTTCAGGAAAAACGGCGTCGCCGAAAGATCGTAGACGGCGCGCAACCCCGGTCCGCCAACACCAACTCGTTCATTTTCAGTCCTCTTAATGGGCCTTATCGGTAGCCATTTGGACCTTACCTCCGGGTGGCGAGGACATCAAGCCAAACTGGGACGGGGGCAGGCCCAGTCTCCGGATTACGTAGGCTGTGCGTACCGGGGAGCGTGGGGCCGAAGGCCAGCGGGGGCCGGTCTGATTCTTCCGCCTTGCGAATCCCCAAGCCGCGGTGTGGGACGGCGACCGTCAGGAGTCCTCGGGACCGAGGTTGTCATTGACCGCGTGACGGAGTTTCTGTTTGCAGCCCAGGTAACGCTCGGTCGTCTGAACCGACGCGTGGCAGAGCAGGAATTGGATCTGCTCCAGTTCGCCACCCGCCAAGTGGCACAACCGGGCGAACCTGGAGTAGTAGGACTCTTGAAATGCCCTGCTCATTTTGCCGGTCTGCCGTGATCCAGGCATAAAGCGACCAGATCGGAGACGTTCGCTTCGCCCACACACATGACCGTGTCTGCGCCGCCCCAATAGATCTTCACGGTTCCATCGGACTCCGCAACGGCGCCACAGGTGAACACCACGTTGTGGACATATCCCGTGATTTCCCAGGGAGCTTCCGGCTGCAAGATCCACGAGTCGCCCACGCCGATGACGTTCGCTGGGTTCAGCAGATCATGAAGAGCAACCCCCAAGCGATAGACGGATCCGTCCATGGTTCGGAAAACGCCGTGATAGATGGAAAGCCATCCCTGGTGTGTTTTGAACGGAGGCGCGCCGGGACCGATCTTCATTTCATCCCAGTGATATGGTTCAGGCTTCATGATGAGCTGTGATTGGCCCCAAAAACGTAGATCCGGAGAATAGGAAATCCAGATTGACCAGGGAGCGATTTCCGAATGGGGACGGTCAAGCCGGGCATAGAGTCCGTCAAACTTCTCGGGAAAGATCGTCACATTCCGGTAGTCCGCCTCCGTGATGAGCGAGACCCTTTCCACCTGACTGAAGTCCCTCGTCTTGGCCAGGGCGATCCGCACTCCATTTCGCGAGTAGGCGCTGTAGGTGATGATGTACGCCCCTTCCAGCCGGGTCACGCGCGGATCCTCCACGCCGAACTCTTCATAGGCGGCAAAAGGGCCGTCCCGCGCAGGAACCAGAAAGGGCTCCGGATCGGCGGTGAAGTGGAATCCGTCGGGACTGCGCGCCAAACCAATGATGGACCGGCCCGTGCGGAGATGGGAGCGGAAAAGCATGATGTATTCGTCTTCATGCTTCACCACCGCGGCGTTGTGAACGGTCTCCACTGGGTAGGGGATCTCGGCCTTGGTAAGGATGGGGTTGTGGCCATATCGTCTGACGATGTCCGGCCTCATGACTATCTCTTCGCCTCCAAATCAAAAATCGTAGAGTAAACCCGTTCGTACGCCTCCACCATGGTTTTGATAGAAAAGCATTGCTGGACCCGCTGTCGGCAGGCGCTGCGATCGATTTCAGAAAGGCGTTCCAGGGCCCGCACCGCCTCGTTGACGTTGTTGACCAGAAACCCCGTCTGCCCGTCTTGGATCACCTCACGGCAGGAGCCCAGGTCCATGGCGATAACGGGCA
The DNA here is from genome assembly GCA_963768385.1 of Bryobacterales bacterium. GTDB lineage: Bacteria > Acidobacteriota > Terriglobia > Bryobacterales > Bryobacteraceae > Fen-178. The sequence goes on along the minus strand of CAVYHQ010000002.1, from coordinate 189,594 downwards.
CGCCGGCGGCATTAGCTTCAGCCAGAACCAGTCCGAACCGCTCTGGGATGGTGTTCAGATGGATTAAAGCGCAGGCACGCGCGAACAATTCGTTTTTTTCCGCTACGCCCACCGGCCCGATATAGCAGACTTTTTGATCATCGATGTGCGGTTTGAGCCTTTCCCGATAATAGACTTCGTCCTGGATGATTCCAGCGATGATCAAACGCCGGCCGCTCAGGCGAGCGACCTCGATGGCCAGATGGACACCCTTGTCCGGGTGAATCCGGCCAAGGAAGATTAGGTCATCACCGCCAGATTCCTGAAGCGGGTACAACGAGAGGTCGATCCCGTTATAGACTGTCGCCAGGTAATTCAGCCCCGGCGCGCGATCGGAGTCGCTGATGGAAACAAAATATCCGTCACGATACTTCCGATAGACGGGCATGGTTTTGGGAGACGAGAATCCGTGGATGGTAGTGAGGACCGGTGTCTTAACCAGCCGGGTGTAGGTCAACGCCATGAAGTCGTAGTGGCTGTGGATGAGGTCAAACTCAGCAGCGTGCTCGAACGCTTCGGAGATGTGAAGGTATTCGGCTACTTTGGGATCGACGGCGGGATCCTCTTCATATCCCTGGTCCACCACGGCATGCAGATGAGCGCGGGTCACAGAATCCCTGCTGGCAAACAACGTTACATCCCAGCCACGGGCGACGAGTCCTTCGGTGATGTTGCTAGCCACCGTCTCCCAGGCGCCGTATTGCCGAGGAGGCGTTCGCCAGGCTACCGGCGACAGGACAGCCACTCTCTTGTTGGGAATTGTCATGCTGTTCAACAATCCTCCTGATGCATGGCAGCCAGCACCTCATCGAGCGGGACTGTAACGAAACCCGTGGCGTGATCGGCCATGCCATAGGGAATGATCAGTTGGCCGTTGTGGAGGAGAGCGCCGCATGTATAAACGACGTTGGGCACGTAGCCTTCACGCTCGCGCTTGTTGGGTTTGAGCAGGGGTTCCCGAAGGCGGCCGATCACTTTCGCAGGATCATCGCGATCGAGAAGGAACGCGCCGATGCAGTACTTTCGCATGGGGCCAACACCGTGGCTGAGGACCAGCCAGCCTGCGTCGGTCTCAATGGGGGATCCGCAGTTCCCAAGCTGGACCAGCTCCCACGGGAAAGTAGGTGTAAGGAGCGCCTTGCGCTCATACCAGAAGTGGACGTTGTCGGAAAACATGAGGTAGATGTTCTCGTTGTCCTGGCGAGAGAGCATGGCATAGAGGCCGTTGATTTTCCGGGGGAAGATGGCCATCCCTTTGTTTTCGACAGCCGGACCATTCAGGGTAATGAACCGAAAACGGAGGAAGTCAGAAGTCTCCACCAACTCTGGCACGATCACCTTGCCATCGAAGGCGGTGAAGGTCGCGTAGTAGACGTGAGTGCCATCATCGTTCTGGAAACAGACGAACCGGGCGTCTTCGATGCCGTTGCGTTGCGAGGGGGTGACTGGGAAAATGATGCGTTCGGATAGCCGCTGCTCGGGCTGGAACTGAACCTCGTAGTTGGACCGGGCCAGCATCCAAATCCCCCGTGCGGCTCTTCGATCTTCGTGAACCATTCCATCCGACAGGCGGGACTGCTTCACTTCGGCGTTGAGACTGGCGCGAAGCTCTTCCAGTGCGAACGACTCCTCGAGCTTGTTCATGACCCGGCGCGTGAATTCGCTGGTCAATCCCACTTCAAAGAGTTTCCGCCCGAACAGCGCCTTCTCATACACCAAGTTTGGGATTTGGCGCGGCTCGGTGAGGAAGCCAGAGGGGGTTAATACGTCGATCCGATGATCGGGATGGATGATACCGGTCCGAAAAGTGATGGAGGAGATGTGTCCCTCCCCCGTGGCGCGCAAGCTCAGGATAAAACGCAGAGCACCGGGTGGCAGGCCGGTCTGATCGGGGTGCGGAACGATGGAGGGATTGAACAGCGCAGCGGATTCTAAAGAGTATTCGGCCAGGAAATAGGAGCCGATCAACAGTCGTCTTTGTTCGGAGAGTTCCTCATCGGCCAACAGCAGCTCCCGCACTTGTTCAAAGCGCGCCAGAAAGAGTTTGCGGATCTGCTGGTGTCGCTGAGAGAAATCAGCGGAGACCTCGTCCAGGAGTGGGCCGACCTGGTCCTCCGGCAGGGACATTATCCTGGCGATAATCCTGCGGACCCGTCGGGGACCCCCCGGACTGAATGGCCGCAGAAGAACGCGTGACTGATCGGGCTTGAGGATCGTGGCCGTGCGTTTGACGTGGATTGACATGGGCTGTTTGTTCCGGAGAAACGAGACAGAATCAGTTATTAGTCTTCGACGGCGATCGGTTGCTTGAAGCTCGTCAGCATATTCTGCGCCAAGCGCGTTTCCGCCAACGAAAGCAAGAAGGCCAAAGTGGATTCCGCCCCCTGGTTCCCATTGACCCGATCCACGTGCAGCCCATCGCGGCAGCCGCCTGTCTCGGGAGAGTAGAGTTCCAAGCCGAGATCATTCCAACCGATGAACCAGTCGAAGGCGCGTTGCGCCTGTTCGTGCCACCAGAAGTCCGATGTGGCGCGATAGGCTTCAAGACAGGCTGATACCGTTGCTTGCGCCTCATTGGGTTGCTGGTCAAAGTTGGCGCGCGTGCCGCCACGGCGGTAGAATCCGTTGCTGCCAATTGGCCGAAAGTGACCCTTCTCGGACATTTGCAATTCCGTCAGCCAGCGTAGGGCCTGCAGCCCTCGTTCAAACACCGCCTGTTGTCCGGTTGCCCGTCCGCTCAGAATCAAAGCGTGCGCGAGCTTCGCGTTGTCGTACGACAATTCCTCTTCAAACCATTGCCAGTCCGGCCGGGCGGTCCTTTCGAAAAGATCCATGAGCCGGGAAGTAAGTGTCTCTCGGGTTTGGTTGACTAGGCTGTCGCCGCTCAACCGGCGTAGGTATTCATGGATGCCGATAAGGCCGAACGCCCACGCCCGCGGCGAAGTGAACCCCGTCAGCGCGGGCAACGCCAGCGCGAAGAGTTGTCCAGCCATCATCTGGAAGCTCCGATAGGGGGAACGCCCAACTCCCACGCCCAGCGCCCAGAGCGCTCGCCCTTGACAATCCTCTGACCCTTGTTCATCGAGCCAGCGCCGGTCAAAACTCAGGCGGTTGTGGAAGCGCTTTGTTTTGAGATCGAACGCGTGATGGAGAAAAGCCGCATAAGTGGTGGCCAGTGTCCGGACGCACTCCGGCTCCTCTCCCAATTCACCGAGTAGCACCGCGAGGATGAATGCACGTGCGTTATCGTCGGTGCAATAGCCTTCGGAAAAATTCGGAATGCTGAAAATGGCGTGTTGGAAGACTCCGGTCGAATCGGTCATCCGCGAGAGATGACTCAACTTGAACTCCGGTAGTTCCCGCGGCTTTTGGTCGAGTGTCTTGGTGGCAAGAGATTTTCGCGACAGCGCCGCCCCTTCAAGCCGCGAACACTCGAAGGAACGAATATATAGCTGTGCCACGTTGCTCCAGACCATCTCACGCCCTATCCTGTAGGCGTTCTTGCGAATGGCATGCCGGCGGGTGTCGTCCCGCAGCAAGCCAATCACCTCGCGTGCTATGGCCTTTGCATCGCGGAACGGCACCAACACGCCGCGGTCTTCCGCCAACAATTCTGCAGCGTGCCAGTACGGTGTGGAAACTACCGCTTTGCCAGCGCCAAACGTGTAGGCTAGCGTGCCCGACGTGATCTGCGCTTCGTTGAGGTAAGGCGTTATGTAAAGGTCCGCGGCGCCGATGAACTCCTTCAGATGTTCAAGGTCCACGAATTGGTTGTAGAAGATGACGTTCTTCTCGAGTTTGTTCTTCTTAGCAAGGATTTCGAGGCTGAGCCGGTAAGCTTCACCGTGCTCGCGCAGTTCGTTTGGATGGGTGGCGCCTAGGACAATGTAAACAACCTCGGGGAACTCCGCCAGAATGTGCGGCAGAGCGTCGAGCGCATATTCGATGCCCTTGTTCGGCGAAAGCAGGCCGAACGTGAGCAGCACCGCCCTTCCTTCCACCCCGAACTGATCCTTGAAATATGTCGGATCGATGAAACCTACGTCGGGAATGCCATGTGGGATGAGATCGATCTTGGCCGGCGGCGCCTGGTAAATCTCCTGCAGCATCTGCCGCCCCCGCTGAGCCATGACAACGAGCCGGGTCGAGAGTGAGACTAACTCCTGCATTACGCGCCGTTGGTCGGTTTTTGGCTCGCGCAAAACGGTATGAAGCGTTGTGACAACAGGCATTCTCAATTCGCGCAGGAGTGCCAGGATGTGCCCACCGGCGAGCCCACCGAAAATGCCGAACTCATGCTGCAAGCAGACGATATCCACGTTGCTGATGTTGAGGAAGTCTGCCGCACGTAGATAGGAGGGCAAGTCCTGCTCCTCAATCTCGAAGCGAACTACTTCCGGGTACTCATAGCCAGCTTTAATGTCATTGACCGACACGGAGAGACACTGGCTTAGCGGATGCGCAGTTGCCACAGCCGCAAGCAGGTCAGACGTGAACGTGGCAATGCCGCACTTGCGCGGTAAGTGGCCGCCGACAAAAGCGATCTTGCGAACTTTAGAATTTTCTTTCATGAGGCATTCCTTTTATTCCTTGCGGCCCGCGCTTCTATGCGTACCAACCGATCCCGACCCTGGGGAAGCGGCACCTCCAGCCTGGCTGAAATGGAAGATCCGCCACCGTCCTGGTACAGGGCGCGTGAAGATTGGGCGGCACGCCGGGGTCTTCCTCACGCTCAGAGGGGGCGTTAACTGGGCGGAGACAAGGTGCTCCCCCGGCTCAGCCGCGAAACGAACCGCGGTCACGGCTGCCCAGCGGACCTAATATCCGAATCCAGGGTCTCGCGTACTTTTTCCGCGAGTCCGACAGGCGTAAAGGCGCATTGAGAACGCTCAACAATCTCATGAGCCAGGATTTCCGTTTTGGCATCCTTCCAGCATCCAATATACACCCAATCACCTCCGTTGGGGCTGTTTTGTTCATGCCTTCCATCCCGAGCGACTCCGGTATGAAGGGCGGAGCAAGAATAGACCACGAAGCGCCGCGTGAGCGGCGGTTCGTGGCGGTCCAAAAGTAGACCACCACACTTCAGTATCCAAACATTACGGGCTTGGTGTGTTTTATGGCACACCTGGGAGGTGTAGGCGGCGGCGGCGGCGACGAAGTATGGGACGGCGCGAACGGGAATCTGCCGGGATCGATCCGCTTGACCGGCAGGATGTCGGGGATACCTTTACCCACGGCAGGATGTTGCGCCGCCGAGCTTCGGCCTTCCGGCCGACGAAATGGTCGCGGCTGCCCAAGTGTCGCGGCGCCGACGTTGGGTGGAGGGCCGGACGGTGAGCGGAAAGGGTGGCGGCATATCGGGAAGTGGGCTTCAAATTGACCGCCGGTCGCGCCTCGTGTTCAGCCTCAACGAGCTGGATGCAACGACGCTGCAGACTAAAGACAGCCCAACCGGCATCTACCCACTTCCCTTTCAATAGGTCCTCGGCAATCTACGCCACGCCCAGAGCCTTAGCCGCTTTGCGCACGTCGGCCGACTCTACGGCAATGAGTGCGCCGAAGCGGCCCGCGCCGGCGCAGAGGGCATGCAGCGAGGTCACGTTGATGCCCGCTTCCGCCAGTTTGCACATCAACTCGGCCACTGCGCCGGGACGGTCTTCGCCGTTTACTAGAAACGCCCTCTGCTTCTTACCCAGGGTGAGACCGGCTTTCTTGCCTACGGCAATGACTCCCGGCGTCTTCTCGTCCAGAACAATGATGATTTCGGCGCTCCGGGCCGTTCTCCGGTAGCCCAGGCAGCCCATCAGGTTCATTCCTGCGTCTTTGAAAGCCGTCAACACCCGAGCGGCTTCCCCGACCTTGTGAGGTATCGCCGCTACGGAATACGCAACTCGTGAAATCTCGTCAGCCATGGTCGTTCTCCTTCCACTAGATTACGCCAAGACAAGAAGCAGGGCACATTTTTTGTTTCAATCCCGGTCCATCAGGCGCGCGGCGGCCTTGGTCACCTGGCGTTCAGCAGGACGTCGGGACAGGACAGCAAGCGGAAAGTGGAGCATTATCTGGGGATATCGGCAACTGGTCCCCCTTCCAGTCCAGGCACATCTATGGTTTGGGCGTTTATTCGGCCAATCATGATGCCCGCGTGGCGTTAACTGGTCTGGAATGTGGCGCGTGCACAGATTGGACCGAATAAACGCGAATAAACCGGCCAAACTGCTTGATCCTATATCGCTTACGCTGAGGATTTAGGGTCAAGCAGTTTGGCCGGTTTTTTTATGTAATTCGGCCAAGCGGATTCGCCTTATTCAAACGCCCTTTCACCGCAGGCCTGACCCTCTCATCAATGAGTTGATCAGGAACGGCGGCGCATCATGTTTAGGCACTGGGGCGGGAACGGCGTTCGGCCGGCTCTGACCGGCTCGCATAGATGCGCCGGTCAAGGAACTGGTTGGATCGGTAGCTCAGATTAGCCACCAGCACCCCTAAGAATGTTTTGAGACTGGGCCTGTTCCTGGCGAACCGCAGCATCCGCCACAGGATCTGCGGATAGGAGTAGTATCGATCGGTGAACAGGTTCACCTCCTCCACCAGTTCTGTCCAACTGAAGTTCTTGTACTCGGCCACCGGATGCGTCAGCGTGTAGTACCTCCAATCCCCCGGGTAATCGTTCGACCGGATCCTGCCTTCGCCCTCCATCTGTGCATACAGCTTGGTTCCGGGAAGTGGGGTAAGGATCAGCACATTCGCGGCGTCGATGCCGTATTCCCTGGCTGCGCGAGCGATGGTTTCGCCAATCCCCCGCGTGTCTGTGTCGATGCCAGTGATGAACGATCCCACAACGCCTATGCCATGCCGTTGAATGCGGCGGACCGATGCACGAAAGTCTCTCCCCTTCTGGAGGTTGAACTTCTTGCCAACCGCCATGAGCCCTTCCACCGTCGGGGATTCGAATCCGATAAATACGCCTTGGCATCCCGCACGCCGCGCGAGGCCGAGCAGTTCTTCATCGTCCGCGAAGTTGATGGTTGCCTGGCAGATCCAAGGCCGGGTCAGCCGCTCGGCAATCATGGCCTGGAGAAGTTCCTTGGAGCAGGCGAGATGGTCGCGGCGGGTCCCGATGAGGTTGTCGTCCACGAACAGGACGACTTTCTCCCGGATCAGCCGCAGTTCCGCGATCACATCGGCGACCGGCCGGTGGCGGTACGTGCCTCCATTGAAAGCGGTCACGCTGCAAAAGCTGCAATTTAACGGGCAGCCGCGGGTGGTTTGCAGCGAACCGAAGTAGTACCTTCCCCGCAGCAAGTCGTGGCGAGCCGGCGGGATTTCGGCCATCGAACTGATCCCGCCCTCGTACACCCTCCGCAGCGCCTTGTTGTTCGCGTCCTCCAGGACTTGCTTCCACACCGATTCCGCCTCGCCCGTGACCACCGCATCCACATACTGCAGCGCCTCGTCGCGACAGAACGTGGCATGAATGCCTCCCATCACGACAGGCACCCCCATGGCGCGGAACGTCGCCGCGATCTCGTAAGCGCGCGTCGCTTGGGACGTGAACGCCGTGATCCCAACGAGATCTGGCCTGGGCAGGAGTCCGTAATCGTAGTGATCGAGGTTCTCGTCGAGCAGCGTCACCTCCCACTCCGGTGGAGTCAGTCCTGTCACCACGAGAAGGCCGAGCGGCTTCCACACCCGATAACGATTCAGGCGGTTGGAGCGGACCTTGTTCAGGCTGACGATCGGGTTGTCAGGATTCACAAGATAGAGTCGCATTACCCTCTTGCCTTTTGTCGAATATCAACCATCTGTTGTACGCGGGTCGAGTGCGAGAACGAGGTATTTCTACGGCCTGATACCAATCCTCGTCCGGCGATCCATCCGGACAACCCCGAGCTTACCAGAACTGATTGGACTGCCAAACCCTGCGGTTGGGTTCCAGCAAGTGACCGAGGGCATTCGCCGCGCCGCACGATAACCGGCTCCCATCGATCGGCGACTCACCTTGGGCAACACAAAGCCACCGCGGTCAACCAATTCCAACGTAATTAGCAGCGAATGGCAGCTTTGATTTCAGCCTTCTGGCTCTGGCGCAGCAGCCGGGGTGGGTGGCAGTTCTACTGCCGGAGCTTTGCCAGTGGCCTGGCGATACGCTTGTTTGCCCGCTTCAATGGCTGCGGTGAGGTTGTCCCGCTGGCGGCTGACCGCTTGGATCAGATCCTTGAGTGTGTCGCGCAATTCGGTGCCGCGCTGTTCAAGATACTCCTCGCCTTCGGCCGCCGAGTCGCGGATCACCTGGCGCATCTCCCGGCCGGATTTGGGGGCCAGGAACATTCCGATGAAAACACCGGCCCCCAAGCCAATGCCCAAACCGACTACGAAATTCGAAGGGCTACCTTTCTCCATAACCATCCTCTTTCCTATCGACTCCTCACTCGGGGGGCCAAAGATTGAAACCGGATGCCAGCGCCTGTCGGTAAACCGGTCGGATGGCGCTCGCTCAGTCCGAACTACGGTTTCGTCCTCGCGCCGCGCCCAAATATCTTCGAAGCTCAACTTGCCTTCTGCCAGCTCGTGGAGTTCTCTCCCGACCTGTACATTGACTGCCTCATCGCTGCCGCGAAGCGAAACCCTGACTCGGCCGGTGTGGGCGTCGGGTGTGCCAACGGCATAGCCCTGGGCACGCAGGATGTCCAATGCTTCGGCGTCCTTCATCATTGGCTCCTCCTACTGTGATTGTGCGCCTTTTCCGCATCAAGTGCGCCGGTGAGTTCTTCGACCATACCTCCTGACGGCTCCCGGCTACCGACCGGGATCCCGGACACCTTCAGTTGGTTCACATTCCCTATGGCGGGTGTATCCTGAATACGGATCTAGGGGTCCGAAGATGGAGCGGACTGCCAACGCGAGTGGAACCTCCCCGCCTCGGTTTTCGAGGGCTGGAATAGGGGTGCCGTCTCGGTAAAGAGGGTGCGTCTCCACGAGGATGGCGCAATGGAGACCGATATCCGCGGCCCGGCGGAGACCCGACCTCCGCTCCACCTGAATGCGCGAGGGGAGCGCCGACGAAAAGGACCCAAAGCGCGTACCATGAAACAGGTATCGTCACGATTCGCGAACGCTAGAGCCATGATGCGGCCCCAATTCTTGAGTCGTGTAGTTGCCTTGCTAATTCTGACGGCCGTGGGCAATCTGTTTGCCCAGACAAACGGCCCACGGTCATTGGCCGGGCTTGTGCTCTCGGAAACCCCCGCGTTGGACGCGGCTCCCGATCTGGCCGCATGGCGCAATCTGCACGCTAACGAGCGTTTGAAGACCGCGGCTTACGACAACGAGTACGAATCTCAGGGCCTGTGGTGCGCGGCCAGCGTTTCCGATGTCGCGTTGCCCGGCGGCGTCAAAACGACGCGACTGGCGTTCTTTTACGCTCCACCGGGGAAACTCGGCGTTGCGTTGCCCGCCCGGCAAGACACAGGACTGGTGCAGCAGTGCCGGCTCCTCGCGCTCTGGTACGAAGTGCATGACCCTGCGGATCCGGGCGGCCTCGCCAAATCGGTTTCCGGAGAACTCGCCGCATCGCTCGGATCCGCCGAGGAGCCTTCCCGATTCAAGAGAACAGATGGAGACTGGGGTCTGGGATACTGGAACCCCTATTTGGCCTGGGAGCGCGCGAATTGGCGTGTTGTACTGGCAGTCGATCCGGGAAGTGCCGCGTTGTTCGATCCGAACGCGCAACCACGCCGTCCCACGCGCCTGCTCGTCATCGCGCGCGCTTCGCTGGCGCCACGCGGATTATCGTTCGACTGGTCTGGCGAATTCCCCAAAGGCCAACCTTCTCTCGAAGAAGCCGCCGTGCGCCTTGCGGCTCTGGGCCCCGAAATCTCCGCGACAATGCTCGCCCCGGGGGTTTCGCCTGAATCGCTGATCCGGTGGGTGGAAGCGGCGCAAGGCTTACCTCGCAAGCGCAAAGCGGCCGCTCTCATTCTCGCGGACCTTACCGTCAGCACGGCTCCGTTCGCTTTGTCGAATGATTTCATGACCACGCCGCTTGGCAAACGTCTGACACAACTCGGGGCAGGGCCGCACACCTGGCGTTCCCAGGCCGAGCAAATGGATCCCACCGGCGCTGCGGGAGAGATCGCTCGTGTCGCTCACGTGGAGAATCCGTGCGCTTTTGATGACGGCCACAACAACTGGCAGGATGGGCTGATTAATTTTGGAGAAAAGCTACTGCGCGATTTTCCCTTGAGCCGCTGGAAATCCTACATCCACCTGACCCTGGCTCGCACCTATGCGGCCAAGCTGATTCTGACTTACCCGGACATCGATCTCAATGGTGCAAACAGGCCAACCGATCCCGAGGCGCTGCGGCGCAACGCCATCGCCCATTTCCGCGCTTTTCTCGTCGAGGAGAACCGGGAGGCGGCCGAAGTCGGCATCGCGTGGCGTGAAGCGTGGCGACTGCTTGCCGGACTGCCACCATCGCCGATACATTTCGCCTGCACCGACTGAAGTTTTGGCACCGCTGCTTATCGCGGAACTTGTCAGAGATCCGGAGCAACGGCCACGGGTGGATATGCTCCGCGCGCGTAACGATATGGGTCAATATCGGTAGCCATGTGGACATTACCTCGGGGTGGCAGCGACCTCAAGGCATCCAGGAAAGTTGAGGGTGAGCGGTTCCCGCGCAGTGGCACGTTGTCCGCAGTGAGCCGAAATTCCCCACCCTGCGGCACGGTCGGCGTCTCTCGACGGCGGGCTCCTGGATGAAGCCAGTGCACTCTAACATCAGAACCTCCACGCATGCGGATTCGTTCCGGGTTCCCATTCACAATTCTTACCGACTGTTTCCGTAAGTTCTCGGATCGCCCACACGAGCGCTGCCGTCACAAGGACAAAGGAAACATACGCCAGTGTTGCAATCAGGCCAAGCATTCGGGATCTCCTCCGGTGCCGGGAACCTCCGAGATGTCGGGCGAAGGCTCGATGGCCTCGTTGTTCTCAATCATCATGCCTACGGCAAGCTGATACTGCAACAGCAACTGCGAACGGGAAAGGAGTTCTGAATTCCCCATAAGTTCCTTCAATCTCGCTCCAGTTCGTACGTGAGAGCGTGGCCGAGGCAGGGAATACAGATGACCGTAACCACGCCGTCTCCGCCGCGGATCTGATGGGGCGTCTCCCTCTGACAAATCTTGCAAAACTTAATCGTCGTCGGCAGCTCGTGGAAAGACGCAGGTTCAGGCCAGGAACTCATTGCTTACCTCCGTGGCATTCATTGTCGCTCCGCTCCACAGAATCCTCCAGTAACAGGAGGGCCTGTGGCGTACTGGCAGACTCCCCAATTAGTACTGGACCGGCAATGGTACGGACTGCTCTTGTCATGACGTGGCTTTTGACTCACCATAGCCATCAAGCGGCATGTGACGGAGGGAACTGCCGCCCGCTCCTTGTCGAGCGCCCCGCCTAAGAAGCTCCCTCGATGCGCTCCTCGGACACCCGCAACGACCACTGCCGCTGCCTCGTCGCCGCGATGATCCGCACGCGGCCCTACGGCGTCAGGACGCGGTCGCCGTAACGGTTGCGCATCCTGGTCGCCGCGAAACCGGAGCAGAATATCGTCGCGGCGGCGAATGACGTCAACAGGAAAGAGGCGGCCGAGGTCATGAGGATAACCTGGAACGCTCCTCCCGTTCTTGAATCTGATTTGCCAGTCTAAGCAGTTCCTTCGCCAGATAAGTCTCGCCCGTACTTTCCAAAATGTAGTACAAGTCGTTGTCCTTGCGAAGTCTGATCTGAGTCACGGGTCCACGATGACGGCGAACGATTTCGAGAGCGCTTTCGAGTTCCATAGGCAGGCTCGTGTCCCGGGTGGATCAGCCCTCATCACGTAGTCTTTGGGGCCATACCGTCGTGATTATAGCCGAATGGACCGCCTGAGAGATTTGGGGGCTTGCTAACCCCCACCCTTATCTTCGCGGCCCCGCGAAAGCCGTGGATGCTCCCGGGGGGAACAGCGGCCAAAAACTGCAACTCGGAGGACACAGAGAAGGGCGGCTGGCTGTAATGCTAACGGGAACCCTGGACCTAAAATGGAAATCCCGGACAAGGACTCGCCGGACCGGCCGCAAGCACGCCCGGCGCCTGCACTACGGCGCGCTACACCGGTTGCGGTTGGTGGATTTTCAGATAAGGACGGAGTTTTTCGATGGCGGCTTCAGGAGTGATCCCATACTTCGCGCGCAGTAAATCCAGCTTTCCGTGCTCGATGAAGCGGTCCGGCCAGCCGATGCGCACCACCGGCGTGTTCACTCCCAGGATGTTCAGTTCCTCCAGCACGGCGCTGCCGAACCCTCCCCGGAGAACGTGGTCTTCGAGCGTCAGGATTACCTCGACTGTGCTCGCGAAGAACTCCAGCATCTCGACGTCAATCGGCTTGGCAAAGCGGGCATTGATGACCGCCGCGGCGATACCTTCGCCCTCCAGCTTGCGGGCGATCTCTTCGGCCATTGGAACCAGCGATCCCAGCGCGAAGATGGCCACCCGGTCGTTGTCGCTGTTCTGGAGCAGTTCGGCTTTGCCGACCGGGATGGCGCGGGGAACGTCCTTCACGGGCGTGCCCGGCCCCAGGCCGCGCGGATAGCGCACCGCGATGGGGCCGTTCCACTGCATAGCGGTGAACAGCATGTCGGCCAGCTCGTCTTCGTCTTTCGGAACCATGTGCACCAGGTTCGGGATGGCCCGCAGATAACTGATGTCAAAAAGACCGTGGTGCGTAGGGCCGTCGTCGGCGGAGAGGCCTCCCCGATCCATGCAGAAGACCACCGGCAGGTTTTGCAGGCAGACATCGTGCACGATGGGATCGAATGCACGCTGTAGAAACGTGGAATAGATGGCGCAGAACGGTTTGAAACCCTTTGCGGCCAGCCCGGCGGCGAACAGGACCGCGTGCTCCTCGGCGATCCCCACATCGAAATACTTGTCCGGATGATGGGGCTGGAAGCGGTCGAGACCGGTGCCGTTGGGCATGGCGGCGGTGATGGCCACAACCTTCGGATCGAAGGCGGCCAGCTTCACCATGGTATCGGCGAACACCTCGGAGTACGTGCGGCGGCCCAGCGGTTTTGTCTCGCCGGTCTCGGGATCGTAGGGACCAAGCCCATGAAACTTCTTCTGCTTCTGCATGGCCGGCTCGAAGCCTTTGCCCTTCTGGGTGAGCACATGCAGCAGCACGGGACGGTCCTGCTTCTTGAGAAATTCGAAAGTTTTGATCAGCGTGGCGATGTCGTGCCCGTCGATGGGGCCAAAGTACTTCAGCCCCAGGTCCTCGAAGATGACGCTGGGCCACAGCATTCCCTTGGCGACCTCTTCGGCTTTGCGCGCCATGCGCAGGGCCGTCACGCCGCCCACCTTCTCGACGAGTTTTCCGGCGCGGTCATGCAGATAGTCGAACTGCGGGCTGGTGACTATCTTGTGAAGGTAGCTGGCAATCGCGCCGACGTTCTTGTCGATGGACCACTCGTTATCGTTCAGGACTACAATCATCCGCTTGGTGTGGTGGGCGATATTGTTCAGGGCCTCATACGTAATCCCGCACGTGAAGGCCGCGTCTCCGGCAACCGCGACCACGTGTTCTTTGCCGCCCGTCTTGTCGCGGGCGGCGGCCATGCCGAGCGCCGCTGAGAGCGCCGTGCCGGCGTGTCCTGCGCCGTAGCAATCGTGCGGACTTTCGGTGCGCAGCATGAACCCACTAAGTCCGCCCGGAGTGCGTATGCTGTGGAACCGCTCCTGGCGCCCGGTCAGCAGCTTGTGCACGTAGGCCTGGTGGCTCACGTCAAACAGCAGGCTGTCGCCCGGGGTATGAAATACGTAGTGCAGCGCGATCGTGAGTTCCACCACGCCCAGGTTCGGGCCAAGATGCCCGCCGTTGCTGGAAAGGACGGTGATCAGCCGTTCGCGTATTTCCGCCGCCAGTTGCTCGAGTTCGGAAAGGGAGAGCTTCTGTACCTGCTCGGGCGAATCAATACCTTCGAGTATGCTTGCCATGGTCAGCGTGAGTCTGCGTGTCTTGCCCCATTTGGCCTCAGCCTGCGTGCGGGTGGCGTCTCCGGCGGACCCTCTGAACCGTGAACAGGACGAAATGACAGAACAACGTCGTGACCAGCCACGAAAGCAGGAGAACCAGGTAGTCCCGCAAAGGCAACTACCCCAACCCGGGATCCCAGAACATTACTAGCAGAGGGTTGTATCCGAAGACGGTGGGCTGATCGGCGAGCCACACGAGCATTCCCCGCCAGAGCCGCCAGCACGAGTGGATTCCCGAACATTCCTCGCTTGCCCGCCGTCTTCATCGGCATATCGACCTGTCTGATGTTATTATTTTCGCACGAAGTGCGGCGGGCCTCCGGCCGGCCCAGCCGCAAAGTCAGCCACACGACGCCGATTCCCGCGGCGAAACATGCTGCCATACCGCTCGACCAAGCCGGGTACGCGAGGCAACAGATGCGTCGGGCCAGGCCGGACCTGCTGGAACAGGCATCCAGTTGCGAAGAGGCGTTCGTCTGTCGGTTACCGGAGCTAGAACAGCGTGTTTTGTCCTCGTAGACTAGTGGCAGAGGCCGGGTGGTTAGGCGCACACCCAATGACCACGGTGCCTATTACGGCGAATATCGGTAGCTATTCCGCGGGCTCGCCGGCCGCCCGACGCTGCAGGTACACGCGAAGCTCCGGCGCGCCACTCTCGAAGCCCCTTGCCCGTGCACGGGAGTCTGGTAGGCACGGCGTGACCGCCTGGCCGCTCGCGGTTCCGGCCCGGCTCTCACGGCGTGCTTAGACTAGTACAGTCGCGCAGTTACGCCGAGCAGGGAGAGGACGGCGCGCGAGGCTCGATTCGAAACGCCGCTTCACGGGCAGCGCTGCCTTCGTTCGACTACCCCAGCGAATTCTGGCAACGAGGCGAAGCTCTACTCCTGACAGGAAGAATTGCGGTAAGGTAGATGGTGCGAAAGGCTGACATGCCAACACAAAAACTCACAGCCGAAATCATTGCCGCCGCAATCGACGGCTACGAATTCCAGAAGACCCGCATAGACACCAAGATTGCCGAACTCCGGGCCATGCTGTCTGGTGGCCCTGCACCACCTGTCACGCTGGAACCCAAGAAACGCAAACGCCGAAAGATGAATGCCGCTGGTAGGAAGGCGATTGCCGAAGCGCAGCGCAAAAGATGGGCAGAAGCCAAGAAAGCGACTGGGCCAGCGCCACAGGAAGCATCGAAGCCCAAACGCCGCTTCAGCAAAGCAGGTATGGCAAGGATCATCGCCGCCAATAAGAAGCGTTGGCGTTTACAGAAGGCCGCTGCGAAAGCTGCCGCAAAGAAACCCGCACCTGCAACGTTAAGGTAGCCGGCTGTCAGGCCATCGCCTACTTTGCCATCCACCCGGCGGCGGCGCGCAAGGGGATCGCGGATCTGAGCAACCGAATCCTGGCCGCAGGGCAGCACCGGGGCAGCACGTCAGCCATCCGTAGGGCCCTAAACGCCCTGGTGGCGAACTGAACTGGACTGAAAACATACCTACTTAGACCCAACTGAACCAAACTGAACTGGCCGAAAGCGGGTTCGATTCCCGTTAGCGCTACCATGTTTTCATAGAGTTACGGGCAGCGGGGCAGCACGGGGCAGCACGCGCAAGCCGCCAGAAGAAAGACTCCGCCCTGTCGCGTCCATCCTTGGCGGCGTTGATAGCCACATTCTTCCCGGAGTTCCGAGGCGTTTGCGATAGCCATATCTCTGGAACACGACCGAGACAGGGTCAAATCTCCGAGTGGGCGGCCCACGTGCTGGGCTGCCTCGGACTGACCTCAACTGCCGTGACCGGCGTGTCACGGGAGGAATCGCAGAAAGCCCCAAGAAACGCCCCGGGCGCCGGCTTCTCTCCCCGTCCCCGTGCGTCCCCGGTTTCTCCCGATCAAGCCTCAGCGACACAGGCGGGCACAGTCGAGAATTGCCTCGAGCCGTGGAATTGCATTCTCGTTCAAGGACTGCCGTATTTCTTGGACGTACGTATCTTCGTAATCACCAGTCCAGTCATCAAAGCAGACGATGAGGTAGACGTAGTACCGTACTTCGCCCATAACAGCGTAAGCCTGCAATTGGTCCCAAGCTTTCGTAATATCGGAGCGCAGTTTTCTGAGAAAGCCGGGGTCCAAATGAACTTCGCTGTCCTGTGCCGTGGAACACTGGCGCGCTCGGAGTTCACGATCTGACACGTTGATTGTCTTCACCTCGCATAAGACCGTCGCGCCCTGGAGCACGCCGTGAAGATCGGGGGACTTCTGGCCGGGCTTGGCAGACTCCTCAATGAACCGCACATCGGAGCACCCGATCTTCTTCAGGTGGCTGTAAGCGCGAGCCTCATTGAGAACGTCAAAGAGTTGTTGCCAACCGCGCATTGGATGCCTGACGGTTAGGTACCGCCCGGCCTTGGATTTCAGAAATGTCCAAGCACCGTCATCCAGCCCATGTAGTTGCTGTTCCAGAGCAACGAACACTTGCATGCAGGAGGGCGACTCCTGAAGCCGCGCTTCGAGGGTTTGGAAGACCGCATCAGGATGAACCGGAGCACCTGCGAGGTCGCGCAGTTCGTAGACTCGTGGTAGTTGACGTTGAAACATAATCGGCTCCTGTGGAAGCTAGTGTAGCGCCGTGCCGTTTCACGCTCAGGCACATCCCAGTACCCGTGGTTTCAGGACGCGCGTTGGTATCTCCATTTGGCTATCCACAGGTCCTGATGTGTCCCCGTCACGTCAACCGGACGGGCCGAAACCGTAAAGTTGACGGCGCCACCCGATTCCTATTGCGAAATCCCCGTCACGTCAACCAAAACGCCCGATACGGAGATGTGCCAGAGACCCTGCGTATCCTCAAGTCGGACGGACACCTTTGGAAGGGGATCGTCGCTCACCTGAAACCAAATGAACGTGCCTGCTGGACGGAAGCACCCGAGCGCCATCGGAAGGGATGAAATTATCCTGGGGGGACGCCGATGACGCTGATCGTCACTGGAGTTTTCTTTCTACGCGATCCCCGGTTCCCCGGCGCTGAAACTCATCCCACCGCCGGGCCGCCTCATCGTCTTGGCCTCGAAGGGCGTGCGCGTAAACCTCCGCCGTCGTCCGGACTGAGGAGTGCCCCAGGCGCTCCGACACCACCGGCAGCGGTACGCCATCGGCCAGCAGGTGCGACCCGTGGCTGTGGCGCAGGGAGTGCAGGCTCGCACCCTTAGGAAGAGCTAGCCTGCGGAACAGCAGCGAAACCACCGACGAGACCGAATTCGGCCGGAGCGGCGTTCCGTCCGGGTTGGCGAAGATCAAGTCCAGGTCCGCCCGGTAATCAGACCCGAACTGCGCGCGGAATTCATCCTGGTGCTTACGGTGCGCGTCCAGAGCAGCGAGTGCGGACGCCGGCACTTTCACGTCCCGTGGCCTATCCGTTTTCGTATCCTTGAATCCCAACACTTGCCTCGTCTGGGTGAGCGATCGCGTGATGATGGCGCGGCCCTCTTGAAGATCCGACCAGCGCAGCGCCAGGACCTCGCCTCGGCGCGCGCCGGTGGCGGCGCCGACTTCCAGGAACGTCGCCATGCACCACGGCCCGGTTGCCGACGCGAAGACCAGAGCCTGCTGCGCCGGGGTGAGCGCTATACCCCTATGCTTCTTGGGGACCGGCGGCTCACTATGGGTGACGGGGTTGCTGGTGACCAGCCCCCACCTCTCCGCTCGGGCGAACGCACTGGAGACCAGACCAGCAACGTGCCGGACGGTCTTCGCGCTCAGCGGCCGAGCCTGTTTTGTCTTGCGGTGATGCCCACCACTCTTTAGGAGCCGGTTCCATTCGCGATTGAGATGGAGTGGGGTGATTTCGCCCAAAGGCATGGCCAGCAACTCCGGCGCGAGATAGGCTGCCAGTTCCCGGTAGCGTTCGATGGTCTTGGGAGCCAGTTTCTCCTCGGCATGCTGGCGAAAGAACTCTTGGAACAACATCGCCAGTGTGGTGGGGAGCGCCGCGGCCATCGTGGTGGCGCCGGCCTTCGCCAGTTCGTACTTGTGCAGTTCCTCGGTGCGGCGCTTCGCCTCGGCGTCCACCGCCTCCTGTTTGCTGGCGAAACCTACCTCCCCGATCAACCGGCGGTCCTGCCGGGTGGAACCCGGCGCGCTGAACATGTATCGCCAGACCGCTTTCCCTGATCCGTACTTGCGCTTGAAGACCGGCATTAGTTCACCACCACTACCTCTGGTGGGCGTCGAAGTCCAGCGCCCGCGCGACGGCCGCAGGTGCGCTCCCAGACCAGGTATGCCTGCCTGGTTATGATCCACCGCCGGCCCAGGCGGACCGCGGGAATGATCCCTTGTTCCAGCATCGAGTAGACCGCCAGGCGACCGACGTTTAATCGCCGCGCGATCTCCAGCACGGAGATGCGGCTGCTGGGCAAATCCGCAATACCACCCGCGCTCGACTGTGTCCTCTCTGCCATTGGGCTACCCGCCGTCATCCTCGTCAGTCTCCGAGCTACCGAGCGGGGCGGCTATCTGCGCCGGCGTTGTCGCCGGATCGGGTAGAGCCTTGGTGCTCGACAAGGTCAGAACCGCGGAACGCTTGCGCGACCTCTTGACGGAGTCTGTCACCCGCTCCAACTCCGCCACACGCGCTTCGATGTCATCCATCTCCATGGCCTTGGTCGTCTGCTCCAGAACAACCTCGGCGGCCCGCAGCCGAGTTCCTGCCGGCGCACTCGTGTCCAGCATGATCTTCAACACGGTCGTCACGGCTGCGCCTGAAGCATCCTGCAGCCGCGCGATCGATTGCGAAAACGCCGTGCGACGTGCCTCCCGGCACGCAGCATCGAATTCTGGCTCCTTGGTCCACCGCAGGAGTGTGTTCGCACTGATGCCTACCGCGCGGGCCGCCTCCTCCACGTTTCGGTGAGAGAGCAGCGCGGCAATCGCCTGCTCTATCTTGTGGCCGAATTTTGCGCCGTGCCCTACCATTTGCCCCTATCTGCCCCCATCTGGAGGCCGCATTCGCCTCCATCGCCGTTCTTTCGCCAATTTGGATTCCTATCCGAATCGGCATTCCAGAAGAAACGGCGAACACCCAGGCCGGTGCCCCGGCCGAGGCGCCAACGCCTGCCCAAGAGCCGCACGTTACCGCACACAGGCCCCACGTTGCGCCGTCCCAGGCCAGGTCGGGTAAGAAGGCCACCCGGGCGAAGAAGGCCAACACGGGCGCCACGTCGGCCCAGTCGCCCACGAAGCAGGCAACTGGCGCCCGCCAGGGCAGCAAAACCGCCAAGGTCCTGCGCGGCGCGATTCCGGGTACGCACGGCGGCGCGCCAAGAGGCAAGGCGTGGAAAGGCGCGTCCAGTAGTGTAGGGTACACTACGGACCCCACACGTTTGCGCCACGTTTGGGACACATTTGGGACACGCCTTAGGTTTCCGTTGCTCTGCCGCCACTTCGTTCTCCCGCTCAGTCCGCCGACGCGTGACAGCCCGTTCCGGTCGGGATGCCCGCCCCGCAGCCGGGCCAAAACCCCATTTGACCCGGTGCTTCATGCAACCTCCCTCCGGCGCACGCGCGCGATCTCCTCAAACGTCCGCCCGTCGCCGTCCAGCACTACCTGTTTTCCGCTGAACCGCTGCCACCTCAGCACCGCCACGTTGACATACTTCCCATCGAGATCCATGCCGTAGCAGATCCGTCCGCTGCTCTCGGCGGCGATCAGGGTGCTGCCACTTCCCAGGAACGGGTCGTAGCAAGCCTCCCCCGGACGCGTGTGGTTGAGAATCGGGCGACGCATGATCTCGACGGGCTTCTGGGTGCCGTGGCCGGTAGCTTCGTTTTCCGCGGCGCCCTCCCCGCCAAACGGATTCAGGTTCGCTACCTCCCAGACGGTCGTCGCCGTGCGATTGCCGCGCCAGTGAGCTGTCTGGCCTTTCCGCACCGCATACCAGCAGGGCTCATGCCGCCAGTGGTACGCGCCGCGGGAGATGGCGAAGTGCTGCTTCACCTAGATGATCTGCGCCCGGATTTGGAATCCGCAGGCCTGCAGGCCCAGCGCCACCTCGGCGGCGTGAATGCCCGCATGCCAGACGTAGGCGACGGCGCCGGGAAACAGCGCCCAAGCCTCCGACCAGTCGATCCGATCGTCGTTGGCGACCTTGCCGCCTTGGCGGGTCCGCGGGTTGAGACCGGCCTCCTCCCGCCACTCCGGTTCCAGATCAACGCCGTACGGGGGATCGGTCACCATGAGAAACGGGAGTGGCTGGCCAGCCAGCAGTCGCGTGGTGTCTTTGCTGGCGGTGGCGTCGCCGCACAATACCCAGTGCTGCGGGTGCCCTTTGCGAGGGCCCAACAGCCAGAGGTCGCCGGGCCTGGAGACCGGGGCTGTTGGCACGTCCGGAACTTCGTCCTCGTCGGCGAGCCCCGCGGCCTCTTGCTCGGCCAGTTGGCGCGCCAATTCCTGGTCGTCGAAACCGAGGAGATGCAGGTCGAAGTCCTCGTCCTGCAAGGCTGCCAGTTGTTCGCGGAGCATCTGCACGTCCCAGCCTGCATTGAGCGCGAGCTGGTTATCGGCGATGGCCAGGGCGCGGCGTTGGACCTCAGACAGGTGCTCCAGCACAATCACGGGAACTTCGCGCAGGCCCTGCGTCCGGGCCGCCCGGAGGCGCCCTTCACCAGCAATGATCCCGCCGTCCGGCACAACGAGAATTGGGTTTACAAAGCCGAATTCCCGGATGGAGGCGGCGATCTGCGCCACTTGCTCGGGGGAGTGCGTGCGGGGGTTGACGCCGCTCGGGATCAACCGGTCAACCGGCCAGCGCTCGATTTGGATATCCAGATTCCTCACAAGTTTGCCCGACAGGCTTTTGCCATGTCCAACAACTGAAAGGCGTCCGCGAGATTTTCGCAAGGCTGAAACCTCCAGCTCGGTATCCATTTGCGACCGCCCAGCATGAACCGGTTTGGAGCCGGGGTCCCCTTCGTCATACGCTCGGCAAGAAGCTGTGTCAGCGCTCGCGGCGTTATCGGGGCGGTTCCTTCCGCGACCTCTGGTCCCTTAAACGCTGGCGGCTCAGCGGACATCTCCTTTTCTGATGGCATGGCATAACCGCGCTCCAACTCAGACAGTCGGCTCCGATCAACGGACGCGCGCGCATACACCAGCCTGTCCGGGATTCCTTTGAGCACCCGCATCTGTTTGAATTTCTGAATCGTCGCCGCCAGGTTTCTTGTTTCCATACATCTTCTTCCAGCGAAAACTCGGCGGGCACTGGCATTCTGCTTCGCCCGCGATGCGACAGGGAACCTCTAATTTGGTCGGAATTCAGAGAATTACAGAGTCAAAGGGAATCCTTCAAAAAATCGAGAACCTGCGGCGAAAAATCGCCGGCGGGGCTAATGCTCGTAGGAATTCGCGCGCTTGATTTTGAACTGCGCTTCGGTAGCCGCTGCCCTTGCGGAACGGCAAAGGCTCGCCAGGAATACCAAACAACTCCCGCAGCGAAGCCCTGATGAACTGGACTTGCTTCTCAACTTTGGTCCAACCTGACCTCTGAAAGTGATCAGGTCTTTCGATCCTGCCAGCACCAGCGGCGAACAAACTCAGGCATGCCCACGCTGAACTGGGCTTTCCCCCGCTGCACCTTTGGTCTCCAAAGCCCATCTCCGCAAAGTTTCGAGTTTGTGTGACACTCAAGACGGCTATTTGTACACGGTGCTCGCTGATGAATGTGATCGACACGTCCTTCCAGGTGGCGCCGACGGGCGTGGGGAACGGTTCGAATCGCCGTACCTGCCCTGGCTGCGTCCGGACCGCAAGATCCAGCATCTCTCTCAACCGCATTTCGAGAGTCTCGAGAGCCAAGTTCGCGGGCGGATCTGTCCAGGAGCCGCGGTCGCACACAGAAAGGCGCCCAACGGCTTGACGATACACGTTCCATTCGGGCTTCAGTGGAAGGCGCTCTAACAGCAGAGCCACATCGTGGCTGAAAGGGCCGATGAACGCAATCGTTTCGGTGAACTGACCCCCCAGGCGGGTCAACTCGTCGTTCAGCTTCTGGAGCTCAGACCGCTGACGATCGAGTTCCGCCTGGGCTTGGCTTTGCGCTGGTCCACCCAGAGAAGCCACCTTGAGCACCAGTTCGCTCAAGAGTTGGAAGGCCTTATCGCGATTCGCACATGCTCTCGAGAAGTCGTCGCTGACATTCTGCGTCTCTCTTACAGTCTTACGGCCCTCGTCGATTCTCTGGAGCAGATCCGAAATAGTCTCAACCAGATCGAACGTCTTGGTACCCATGGCATACAGTTTAGTTCCCTCGAAAGCCCCCGTAGTTGACCTCCGCCAGCAAGAGCGAATCCGCACGGGAGAAGAGCGACGCACGGTTGCGATTTCGCGGGGGTTTTGATTCCCGAACCAATGACCCGCTCTTCTCGTAATCGTCTAAACGCCGTCGTCCATCTGATCGTCGATCTGATCTTCGATGCTCTCCCGGATCTCCTCGGCGCGCAGGTCCGGATTTTCCACTAACGAGGGAAAGCGATTTTCGAAGGGGCAACGAGGGTGTGCCGCCACTAGTCTAATATATACTAATGCCGGTGCCTCCCCGGTGCCTCCCGGTGCCTCCAGTACACCTCAAAGGTTATAGATTTTGCCCGGCTCGAAACACCGGTTGCACAGGCTGCACTCGAGCCTTGTGACGCCGCCCGCTTGAATTAAAGACTATACCAGCGGCCACCCGGAAAGGAAGGCTCGCCGGCTGGCGTGCTATTTGCAGGCGCGCCGCAGGCAAACGCACAGACCCTGCACCAGCACTCGCCCGCCCGCCCGCAACACCCCCGAGCGCCGCACCAGGGGAGCCAGACATGGTCCGACCCGATCATACGCCCGGATGGCGGGCAACTTGGCCAGTCGAATAGAAAAGGGGTTCCATACGTGTCAAACATACGGAAATTCGGCCCTTTATTCGACGTTTTAACGGTTTTTCGGACGGTTTTCCGTATGGTTTTTGGGTCTTCCGCGCGTTCTTGGCGTGGTTTTCAGGCTGGTTTGGCGAAATGGGCCACGGTTGGGCGCTGGTTTTCGGGGTGGTTGCCGCGCGGGCTGCCTCCTCCACGTTTCGGTGAGAGAGCAGCGCGGCAATCGCCTGCTTCGTCTTGTGGCCGAATTTTGCGCCGTGTCCTAACATCTGCCACCATCTGCCCCCATCTGCCACCATCTGGGGGCCGAATGCGCCTCCGTCGCCGATCCTCCGCCCATGTGGATTCCCATCGGAATTAGCTTGCAATTCGGGCGAACCCGAGTGATCCATGGGATCGCGGTAATCACCGCCAAAGGAGAATTCACCATGAACGGCATTCCAGCAGAAACCGCCAACACCCAGGCCGGTGCCCCGGCCGAGCAGCCAAAGCCCGCTAAAAAGCCGCGGTCCGCGGCACAGAAGGCCCACGTTGCGCCGTCCAAGGCCAGGTCGGGCAACAAGGCCACCCCGGCGAAGAAGGCTAACAAAGGCGCGAAGTCGGCCCAGGCGCCCAAGAAGGCAACCGGCGCCCGCCAGGGCAGCAAGACCGCCAAGGTCCTCGACCTGCTGAAGCGCTCCGGCGGCGCCACCCTGAAGGAACTCATGAAAGCCACCGGCTGGCAGGCGCACTCGGTCCGTGGGTTCCTGTCCGGCGCCCTGGGCAAGAAGATGGGGCTGACGGTCACGTCTACCAAGGCCGAGGACGACGAGCGCCGCTACTCGGTCAAAGGCTGAAGCCCAACGATTCGGTTCCATCTGGCCGCCGGGGTTCCGCCCCGGCGGCTTTTCTTCGTCCGTTCCCTGAGCAGGAGCCTCAGTTCTCCCGTCCAGCCCGCCGGCACTTCACCGCATGCCTGCTAAATGCCTCAGCGGAGCCGATCCGTCTGTCTGTGAGGTCGTCGCTGTCGCAAGGTAGTGTACGATAAGTCCTTAGGGTTGTATCGGGAGTGCGCCGGGGACGTAAAGGTGGGGAGCAAGACAAGGCCGATCGCCGGCGCATTCCCGATACAACCACTTGCACTAAGCCGCTTGTACGGGCCTATGGGGATTGGTTTCCGGCGTGCTATGCAGTTGGCCGACGTTGGGGAGGGGTTGGACTGGCGTGGAGGGCGGTGTTGGATGGGCCGTGCTTGAAAATATTGCCGGAAAGAGGTCGGCCAAAGGCTGCTCCGATTTCAAGATGACGCGCGGAGACACACGTCGTCTCTGTCCGCGAGCGCAGAACCTGCTTCGACGAGGAACTCGGGCCGCGACCATCATGCTTTCTACGAGGTGTCCAACGGCGGCGTGTGGCGCGGCGGCGCCGTGGGTCGCAATCGCTCCGCGGAGCGCGATTCGATTACATGGAGATGTCCTATCCCGCAAACCGGACAGACCGCTTCGTAGCGTTCGATGATGTCTGGTGGAGCAGTCCATGGCGGCAGCAACTCCCGGCAGTGCTCGACCATCGCCCGGCGGTTGCGGTTTGACAGAAACCCGAAATGCCGGATCTTCACAAAGCCGCAGGGAAGCACGTGCAGCAGGAAGCGCCGGATGAACTCCACCGCATCCAGGGACATCTCTTTGATCTGGTTATGATCTTTCGAGTCCCGCCAGCGAAAGCGCACGCGGCCTTTCTCCAGGCCCAGCAATCGTCCGTTGGAAATCGCGACGCGATGGGTGTATCGCGCCAGATAGCGCAGGACCTGCTCCGGTCCGCCAAACGGCGGCTTGACGTGCGCCACCCATTCCTTCTGTTTCAGTGACTCCACCCAATCCTCAAACCGGACCGCGTGAGCGAGTTCGCGAAGGGACCCAAAGAAACCGAGGCGGCCCTCGTCAAAGGCTTCCTTGAGATAAGTGAGGAACTTGCGGCGGAACAAACGACCGAGCGGTTTTACCGGCAGAAAGAAGGTCTTTTTGCGAGGAGAAATCCAGCGCTGACTGTGGGGAGATAATCCCCCGGCGGGCACGACGCAGTGGACATGGGGATGGTGTTCGAGTCGCTGGCTCCAGGTGTGCAGCACCGCCAGGAAGCCCAGCCTGGCTCCCAGCCGTTTGGGATCGGCGGCCATCTCCAGTAGAGCCTCCGCCACGGCGCGGAACAGAATGCCATAGACGACTCGCGGGTTCTGCAACGCCAGGGGAGCCAGTTCGTGCGGCAGGGTGAAGATGACGTGACAGTAGCTGACCGGCAGGATTTCCTCAGCCCGTGCGGCGAGCCACTGGTCGCGCGCCCGGCGGTGGCACTTGGGGCAGTGGCGATTGCGGCACGATTTGTATTCGATCACCTGATGGGAGCAGTGATCGCACTGCTGTACGAATTCGCCGAGCGCGGCCGTGCGGCACGCGCCGATGTCCCGGAAGGCTTTCCGTTGCTGGGGAGACAGCACGTCTCCCCAGCGGTCGAGGAACTCCTGCCCGTGTTGTCGGAAGACATCGGCGACTTCCAGCCGATGCTCGTTCACCGCTGTCGGCCGTCGTCCTGCGAGCGATCGATGGGGCGCAACTGCAACGCATCCAAGGGGCTGCTGGCGGCGTGCAGCCGCTTCAGGGAGACGTGGAGATAGCGGGCGGTGGTTCGAATATCGGCGTGGCCCAGCAGAACCTGAATGGTGCGGAGATCGGTGCCGGCATCCAGCATGTGGGTGGCGCAGGCGTGGCGGAACAAATGCGGGTGCACCAGCAGCGGGATTCCAGCCCGCCGTCCGGCGTTGCGGCACAGCGTGCGGATCGTGCCCTCATTGAGCGGCTCGTTGTGCCGCTGTTTGGAGGGGAACAGCCAATCGGTCGGCTTCCGCCAGCGGTAATACGTTTTGAGACGCTCCAGCAGCGTCGGCGAGAGGGCGATTTTCCGCGGGACGCCGCCCTTGCCCTCGCGCACATCCAGCAGCATCTGCCCGCTGTCGATGTCGCTGACCTTCAAATGCCGCAACTCATTGCAGCGCAGGCCAGTGGCATAGAAGGTGGCGATCATCGTCCAATGCTTCAGGTTGTGGGTACAGTCGAGGATGCGCGTGATCTGTTCCACGCTCAGGATGGTCGGCAGTTGGGGTCGCTTCTTGGGCGCGATGATTTCCTCGTCGAACCATTTCTGCTTGAGCACTCGGACGTAGAGGAACTTCAGAGCCCCGCGGTTTACCTGCAGCGTGCTCCAGCTATCTTCTTTGTCGTTCCGCAAATGGAGCAGGTACTGGCGGACTTGCTCCGGACCTAACTGGTCTGGGGATTTTCCAAAGTGCCGGGCGAAGCGCCAAACGGCCCTCAGGTACGTGTGAATCGTGGCTTCGGAGAGATTGCGTAACTGCAATTCCTCCAGCATTCGTTTCCGAAGAGGGGTCATCCAATGAACTCCTTTCGTCCATTGGTCTATCCCTTCGCTGAAGCGAACGCCACGGGGTCGGTCTGCCGCGATAGCGGCTTAGTGCAAGGCGGACTAACGCTCCTCAAAGGCGGACGCCGCATCATTGGGGCACGGGAGAACCGGTATTCCGCGGCGAGTCTTTGAGGTTCTCCGCGCCTGGCGCCCGAACATCAACGCGACCGTGAGCATCACAGCGCTCTCAGCGCTCTCCTGCAGAAGCGTGATACATATGTTAGTGGGAACCCCATGAGTGAGCTTGGCGTGAAAGACGGCGACCAACTGGGGTTTGAAACCTCAATCGCGCGAATCTGGGCGAAGACGGACTCGAAGACCGGTCGATGGCACCCTCTCCTCTACCACATGGTCGAAACTAGCGCCGTTGCCTCAGTTTTCTGGGATGACATCCTGGCGCCCGGCACACGCGGTGTGATTGCGGACGCACTCGGGCTGCCTGTTGATGAGGCCCGACAGTGGTCGTTGTTTCTGACCGGAGTACACGACCTGGGCAAGGCGAGTCCGTCTTTCCAGTGCAAGTGGCTTCCCGCTAAACCCGCGCTGCAGCAGCTTGGCTATCGATTTCCTTCTCACGTTGAACCAGTTCCGCATGGCCGGGCGACTGCAATCGTGCTTCGTCCCATGCTTGTGAATCGTGGAATTGACCGCAAGGTTGCCAATGAACTCGCGAAATTAGTCGGCGGGCATCACGGCGTTTTCGACAGCGCCTTCGTCCTACAGCATTCATCCCCTCAAGCAGTTGGCGAGGGTATGTGGGAGGAATCGCGCACGTGGCTCTTCAACTGGCTGGCCCTGCAATTGAACCTCTCCGGGTTGCCGACAAGGCGCCAACTTCCGGGGCTCACCTTGCTGGCAGGATTGACCACTGTTTCCGACTGGATTGCTTCTTCGGAAATGCATTTTCCCTATCGACTGGAACCGGTTGGACCGCGTCAGGGTTTCGAGAACTTACTGTCTGAATCGGAAAGCAAAGCTGCTGCGGGGCTCGCCCAACTGGGTTGGCTAACCCGGTTGCGGCTACCGGAGCCGCTCAACTTCCAGCAGTTCTTCGGCATCTCGCAGCCTCGTCCACTCCAGACCGAGTGCATCCGTGTCTGTGCCGGACTGGACTCGCCCTCCCTGGTCATCGTGGAAGCGCCCATGGGAGATGGCAAGACCGAAGCGGCGCTCTTTATCGCCGAGCAGCAGAAGCAGCAACATAAATTGCGCGGGAGTTTCATCGGGTTACCCACGCAGGCCACCTCCAATCAGATGTTCGGTCGCGTCCTCAAGGCGCTCTCGCAAGGAGCTTCCGACGGGATTGCCCATCTCCTCCTGCTCCATGGCCACGCCTCCCTTTCTGCGGAGTTTGATGACCTCAAGAGGAGGGGACACGCGGCCTTTTCTCCATCCTCAGTGGAACCAGACGGCTCCGCCTCAGCTCAAGTGATGGCGGGGGAGTGGTTCACCTACCGGAAACGTGGCCTTTTGGCTCCCTACGGAGTGGGTACCATTGACCAGGCGCTGATGGCTGCCCTGCAATCGAAGCACGTCTTTGTGCGGCTGTTGGGACTTGCGGGCAAGGTGGTGGTGATCGATGAGGTCCACGCCTACGACACGTACATGTCCGCTCTGCTCGAACGCTTGCTTGCATGGCTTCGTTCTATCGGCACGTCGGTGGTGATGCTTTCCGCAACTTTGACCGGCTCGCGCCGGGGAGCACTGGTCCGGGCTTTTGCTCCCGAGTGCGAGGTGTCGCCCGCAACTCCGGCTTACCCCTGCTTGACCGTTGTGAGCGGTGGTGAGACGCGCACGCTCGCCTTCGCCGCCGCTGCTCCGGAGAAACGGATTCGCCTTGAACTTACGCCATCGGCGCCTGCCGCGCTGGCCGTTTGGATCCGCGACCGCATCAGTGCCGGCGGATGCGCCGCGGTTGTCTGTAACACCGTCGGGCGCGCGCAGGAGGTTTACGAAGCGTGCTCACAAGCCATGCCCGGAGATGCCGAGGATGGTGCGCCGATCGTGGATCTACTCCACAGCCGCTTTCCGTTTGAAGAACGGGAAGCGAGGGAGCATCGGACACTGTCGCGTTTCGGTAAGCCTGGTGAGGCCCAGCGACCCAATAGGGCCGTCTTGGTCGCCACCCAGATCATCGAACAGAGCCTCGATATCGACTTCGACATCATGGTATCCGAGCTGCCTCCAATCGACCTCCTGTTCCAAAGAGCCGGCCGCCTTCACCGGCATGAGCGAGGCCGGCGGCCAACGGGCGACGTGCCGACCCTGGGCTTGATCGAAACTCCGTTGAGCTCCGATGGTATGCCAGACTTCCCGAAGGCCCATACGAAGGTCTACGAAGAGCACACTTTGTTGCGCACCTGGATCGCCCTCCGCGACCGCTGCGAAATGAGAATCCCCGACGAGATTCGATCCAGCATTGAATCGGTCTACGCGGAACCAGGGGATCGGCCTGAGCAGCCTGTATTGCGAGCGATTTGGGAAGAATCAGCCGAGAAACTGCGGGCCGCCCGCGAAAAGGATGCCAAAGAGGCGGATACGCGCTATCTGCCACACCCTGACAGCAGGGCCCGCCTAGATGCACTTACCGCGATGGGACGGGACGACGACGAGGAACTGCATCCGTTCTTCCGGGCCCTCACCCGTCTCACCGAACGCACCGTCACGGCGGTTTGCTTGTTCGGTCGCGGGGGCGATCTATTTCTCGACCGCGCTTGCACCCGCCCGTTATCCCTCACTCGGACGCCCAACATGGCGGGCGCCGCGGAGGTCCTGTGCCGGTCCTGTTCGATCGGCGACCGGCGGGTGGTAGAAGCCATAGAGGCCATTCCCGTCCCCACTGTCTGGCAGAAAGTGTCACTGCTGCGCAGTTGCCATCCCGTGGCCTTCGACGCCGACGACTGCTTCACGTTCGGCCGGTGGCGGCTGAGGCTATGCCCAAAGAGCGGTTTGAAAGTGGAGGAAAATCCATCGTGCTGACGTTCAATCTGATTCGTGAGCCCTGGATCTCTTGCGTACGCCTGGATGGCCAGGTCCGCTCCGTAGGGCTGGCTGAAGCGTTGGCTTCATCCCCCGAGATCTCCGAAATTACCGATGAATCGCCCCTGGTGGTTGCCGCGCTCCACCGTCTTCTACTGGCGATCCTCCATCGCAACCTCGGCCCTCCGGATACCGGGACCTGGGGCCGGCTGTGGCGCCAGGGCTGCTTTCCCGCTGGTGTTCTGGAGACCTATTGGACGCGGTGGGAATCGCACTTCGACCTCTTTCACGATACCCACCCTTTCTATCAATCCGCCGCGATCACTGAAAGCGATGAGCCTCGCACGACGGGCATCCTGGAGTCCCAGCGTTCGTCGGGCAATAACGCAACCTTGGCCGATCACACAACGGACGACCGGTCACCAGTGATGACTCCTGCCGAGGCAGCGCGGGCACTGGTCGCCCATCAGACCTTCGCCCTTGGAGGGACAGTCGGCTACCTGAAGAGCTGCGAGAAAGACGGAGACAAGTATGGCGGAGACGCGCCTGCCGCAAGAGGGGCGATCTGTGTGCTGCGTGGTGCAAGTCTTTTCCATACCCTGATGCTGAACCTTGCCGAGTATGATCCGGCTGCCCATCCAAGCGACCTGCCCTGCTGGGAGCGCGCCCCCTCCCAAGGGAAAGGAGAACGCACACCGGATGGCCGCGTGGACCTGTTCACCTGGCAGAGTCGCCGAAGCCGGCTCTTTTGCTCCCAGGCTTCCGATGGATCCATTCAGGTTGATCGGGTCAAACTCGCGCCAGGCTTCCGTGTTCCGCCTCTGTGGAATCCCTTCAGGGATGAGTCCCTGCAGAGCTTCGTCCTCAAGCCGAAGGCGAAACCCGAGGAACGCCCTTGGTCTCAGTACGAAATAGTTCCAGATCAGGCGGTTTGGCGCGACACCAGCGCCCTCATCCACGGCCTCCAAGGAGAAAAGAGGCGAACTCTCGCGTTTGACTGGGTTGCTCAACTCCTCGACGACGATGAAATCTCCCCGAATTTCTTCTGTAATCTGAGCGTCCTTGGTTCAGCAACTACGCCAGGCAAACAGAAAATCAAATTGTGGCGTCGAGAGCAACTACCTGTCGCGGCCGGGCTGTTGCGGGATCAGAGGTGCAAGGAACTTCTGCGTAGCGCCCTCCAGCATGCCGATGACACCTCCTTCGCATTGACCACCGCTACCGAAACACTCGCCGCCAAGATCCTCTCGCCACAGTTGGACCAGGATGGTTCGAAAGCTGATCCGAAGCGGGTGAAGGAACTCGCCCGTGGCTTTGGCGCCGAGCTTCAATACTGGTCGTCGCTGAGCACCGCCTTCCCCGAATTCCTTGAATGCCTGGGGAGATCTCAGCGGCTGATTGATGAAGATGCGCGAGACAGCGCCAACAACGTCGGCTTCGAAGTGTGGAAGCGTCATGTGCGGACATCCGCCTTGGACGCCTTCACCCGAGCCGCATCCGGCGTCATTCAGAACGTACGTGGGCTTCGCGCCCACGCGATCGCAGAAACAGAACTCAGGCGCCGCCTCGCGGCGGTTGCCAGGAGACTGCTGGGCGGCGATGACGCTGCCGGCAAGAGGAGATGAGGTGTTTATGAAGAAGGACGCGATTGACCGATTCATCGCCCGCCTTGAAGCCCTCGCGGGAATTGCCCCGGACTCAAACCCTGACCGGCGCGCCCTGGCCGCCCTGCGCCGCAGCCTGGCCACCTGGCCGGCGCCGCCGCCGGATGCGGTGCGCGTGGTCGCACCGTTTCTGCCCGAGCAGGCCACCGGGTGGTGGGAGGCCGTCCACTACCTCATCGCCGGTCTCTTTGCGCTGCACCCTTGCCCCCCAGACAAGGAGACCGAGCGTGCCCGGAACTTGGGCGCTGCCCTGCGCCAGGCGGCATCCGGTGACACAGGGCAAGGTCCGGAACGCCGCCTGCTCGCGCTGCTGGGCTGCAAGAGCGAGGACCTGCCCGACCATCTGCGGCACGCGGTCTCGTACTTGCGCGCCAGGGACGTCCCCATCGACTACCGTCGCCTGATGCAGGACCTCTTGCGGTGGGATCGCGGTGAGGGCGACGTCCAGCGTCGCTGGGGTCGTGATTTCTGGGCCGGTACCTACGAGGAGAGTCCGCAGGAACCCGGGGAAAGCAATGTAGAGGAGAATAGCCATGTTCATTGAGATCCACACCATTCAGAATTTCGCGCCGTCCAACCTGAACCGCGACGACACCGGCTCGCCCAAGGACTGTGAGTTCGGCGGCCACCGCCGAGCGCGCGTCTCCAGCCAGTGCTGGAAGCGGGCGATTCGCGAATACTTCAGCCAGGATGACCTCATTCCTGAAGCGCAACGGGCCGTCCGCACGAAGAAACTCGTCGGCAAGCTGGCGGAAATGCTCATCGGCCTCAACAAGGAGCGGACGCAGGAGCAGGCCACCGCCGTGGCTGCCGCCGCCGTCGAGGCTCTCGGCGTCGGTTTCGACGCCAAATCCAAGGAGGAGAAGAAGACCAGTGTATTGCTGTTCCTTGGGAATGATCAGATCGACGCCCTCGCCGCGCTCTGTCACGAGCATTGGGAACAATTGCTTTCGGAGTCTAAGAAGAAGGGCACCCTGCCAAAGGACGCCATCAACCGCCTGAAGGCTTCTCTGCAGGGAAGCCGCGCGGTGGATCTCGCCCTGTTCGGCCGCATGATCGCCGAGGATCCTGCGCAGAACGTCGACGCCGCCTGCCAGGTGGCCCACGCTCTTTCCACCCACCGCGTCGCGCCTGAGTTCGACTACTACACGGCCGTGGACGACCTCGGCCGCGAGGACGAAACCGGCGCCGGCATGGTAGGCACGCAGGAGTTCAATTCCGCCTGCTTCTACCGCTACGCCAACCTCGATCTCAAGCAACTCGAACACAACTTGCAGGACGATTGGGAACTCGCGCTGTCGGGCGCTCGCGCTTTCCTCGAAAGCTTCATCATGGCGATTCCCAAGGCCAAGCAGAATAGCACGGCCGCGCAGAGCCTGCCCTCGTTCGTAATGATCGTGGTTCGCGACAAGGGGCTTGCCTCGCTCGCCAACGCCTTCGCCCGTCCCGTGGATGGCCGCAACAAGGGACTCATGGTGAATTCGGTGGAAGCGCTGGCCCAGTATTGGGGCAAGCTCAAGGAAATGTATGGCACCAACGGCATCACAAGCGCGCTCTACGCGACCATTGAGGATGCAGGTCTCGACGCCCTGAACTCGAACGCCGCTCAAAAAGTGGGCAACATCAAGGATCTTCTTGACCGGACCATGTTCGGTCTCGGAGGCGGGAAGTGGAGCTCCGCTCCAAACGCCACGCTGCTGTTGCGCCTTGCCGGGCCCATGCAGTCGTGGGGTCTCGAAAGCCGCTTCGATCCGCGGGACACCGGCCGCGAACCCTCCAAGAGCGGAGTCCTTGGGCTCATCTGCGCCGCTCTCGGCAAACCGCGGGATGACCAACCGGGCCCCTGGCCTTCGCTGGCGGAACTCGCCAACCTGAGGATGGGCGTGCGCGTTTTGCGCGAAGGCACCTTGCGCATCGACTACCAGACCGCCGGCGGCGGTGATTTCCCAGGACGAAAGCGCTACGGGGTGTGGAAGGCAAGCGGCGGCTCGGGTGAGACCGTGGTCTCGCACCGGCACTACCTGTCCGACGCCGACTTCCTGGTCGGTCTCGAAGGCCCGCTGCCGCTTCTGCGCCGCATCGAGCAGGCCTTCGAGAACCCTGTCTGGCCGTTGTCGCTGGGCCGGAAGTCCTACGTCCCCACGCTGCCGGTGACTTTTCCGCCGGATTCGCCCGAGGGCCCAGCCGTACGCGAGGCCGCTCTCGCCGAGGCGCTCGCCTCCTTCATCGATCCATTCGGCGGAAGCAGGAAGCGGACGGCGGATCCGGTCCGGCAACGCCTTGTCCTCGAATCCCCACTCGAATCCACGCCCGAGAGACGGCAGGATGTCCCCCTCTCATTCCTCAATCGCGCCTTCGCCGTCCGGGGGGTGGAGACCCGCTGGCTGGAGATGACTCATGAGTGACCAGGTCTATTTGTCCCGGCTTGTGCCAAACCTCCGCAGCCGCGAGGCCCGGCGCGATCTCGCTGACTGCATGGCCATGCACCGCACACTGATGAGCACGTTTCCCGACAAGCTCTCCTCTAATGGCGCCCGCACCGAGGCCGGCCTCTTGTATCGGGTCGAAGCGTTGCCCGGCGGGGCTATAGCACTGCTTGTCCAGTCCGTCCTGCCACCCGATTGGGCGCACATGCCTCCGTCCTGGCTGCATCCCGATGCCGATCCCCAAGTGAAGGAGATCTCTGAAGCACTCAGCCGTGTTGACTCGGGCAGCCTGTTGCGCTTCAAACTCGTAGCCAACCCCACACGCAAGATCGGCACCAAGACCAGCGCCGATGGCCGGAAGAACAACGGCAAACGGGTGGAACTGCACGGCGAGCAGGAATGGCTTGCCTGGTTGGAGCGTAAGGCCGGGCAATCGGGATTTCGATTGAAGGCGGTACGCGCCGCCTCGCATGTGCCCGACGTGCGCAGTGGCCGCGATCTCAGGGCCACCGGCCGCAAGCGTGGGCCGGATGGTTCCTCTGCCACGTTGACCTTTTACGGAGTCGTCTTCGAGGGGCGCCTGGAGGTGGTCGACGCGGCCCTTTTCCACGCCTGCCTGCGGGCTGGCATCGGCCCAGGGAAGTCCTATGGTTACGGCCTTCTCTCCCTCGCTCCGGGAGGTTGAGCCGTGCCACTCAAGGACCTTCACCTGCTGCCCCGTGTCGAGGACGGATGGAGCTTCCTCTACGTCGATCACTGCCGCATCGAGCAGGACGGAAAGTCCATCTCGGTCTGGGAGGAGACCGGCCGCACACCCGTCCCTTGTGCCACCCTCTCTCTGCTGATGCTCGGCCCAGGCTCCACCATCACTCACGCTGCCGTCCGGACCTTGGTCGAGTCCGGCTGTCTGATCCTGTGGTGCGGCGAGGAGGCGGTCCGGGTCTACGGTGTCGGAATCGGCGAGACGCGCTCGTCCCGCAACCTGCTGCGCCAGGCCAGCGCGTGGGCCGCCCCGGACACGCGCCTTACCGTCGTCCGCCGCATGTATGCCCGCCGCTTTGATGAGAAGGTGGACGAATCTCTGTCGCTCCAGCAACTCCGCGGCCGCGAGGGCATCCGCGTCCGCGCCACTTACACAGAAGCCAGTCGTGCTACCGGCGTGGAATGGAAAGGGCGCAACTACAACCGCACCAGTTGGAGGGCCGCCGACCCTATCAATCGCGCTTTGTCCTGCGCCAATAGCTGCCTCTACGGCATTTGCCACGCCGCGATCGTCGCCGCTGGCTATTCGCCTGTGATCGGGTTCATCCATACCGGTAAGGCGCTCTCCTTCGTGTACGACGTGGCGGATCTATACAAAACCGTCACCTCGATCCCGGCCGCCTTTGCAGTTGCGCGGGAGAATCCGAAGGATCTCGACGGGACGGTCCGGCGCGCTATGCGCGACCAGTTCTTCGAGGAACGTCTGCTCGAACGGATACTCCCCGACCTCGCCTTCCTGTTCGAAGGCATCGGAGAGGGCGTGGAAGCTTCGCTCGACAGCCTGCTCGATGCCGACGACGCGTTGCCCTCCGGGTTGTGGGATCCCGTGGCGGGGCGCGTCGAGGGCGGCGTCAATTATTCGGAGGAAACCGATGGTGGTAATGATCCTGGAACGGGTTCCGCCGAGCCTGCGGGGTGAACTCACCCGCTGGCTGCTGGAACTCCGCGCCGGCGTCTTTGTTGGGACACTGAAGCCGGTAGTCCGCGGGAAACTTTGGGAGCGCGTATGCTCGGGGATGAAGGGGGGTGCAGGCATCCTGGTCTATTCGGCCTGCAATGAGCAGGGCTTCGAGCTGGAATTCTGGGGAGCGACCGACCGTTGGATTGTAGACCGGGATGGGCTAAGACTGGTCCAGGTACCGAAAACCGAGTAGAATCTAGTGTCGTCCCCACGCGCGTGGGGGTGAACCGCGATCGCCCTGCGGCACAGCAACCGCGCGTTCGTCGTCCCCACGCGCGTGGGGGTGAACCGTAGTGCGAGGCCACCCCGACGCTCACCCACACGTCGTCCCCACGCGCGTGGGGGTGAACCGGTCGGCGTCTGCGTGGCGCTGGCGTTGGAGCTGTCGTCCCCACGCGCGTGGGGGTGAACCGCCAGCGGGGACCGCAGTCTGGGCCGCCAGGTGGTCGTCCCCACGCGCGTGGGGGTGAACCGCAGCACCCCACCTACAGCCACGACCGGACAACGTCGTCCCCACGCGCGTGGGGGTGAACCGGTAGCCGTCGAACTGGACCCTGTGATATTTGCGTCGTCCCCACGCGCGTGGGGGTGAACCTGGTCTACCCCTTTCATGCTGAGTGCATCCGCCGTCGTCCCCACGCGCGTGGGGGTGAACCGAAGTCCCGCTATATGAGGCGACGGTGCCAGACGTCGTCCCCACGCGCGTGGGGGTGAACCGAAGTCCCGCTATATGAGGCGACGGTGCCAGACGTTGTCCCCACGCGCGTGGGGGTGAACCGTATTTGTGCCAACGGTCGCCCGGGTTATTGCCGTCGTCCCCACGCGCGTGGGGGTGAACCGGTAGGACTTTCCGGAAGCGTAGACACCATACGGTCGTCCCCACGCGCGTGGGGGTGAACCGTTGACGGCACCAGAGTTACTGGATTCCGCCGCGTCGTCCCCACGCGCGTGGGGGTGAACCGGTTTCCCCGCCAGTCGCATCCTGAATGAGATCGTCGTCCCCACGCGCGTGGGGGTGAACCGAAAACATGGCTACCAGCGTAAACATCGGGGACGTCGTCCCCACGCGCGTGGGGGTGAACCGGTGACCGAGGCGTTATCGAAGAGCGAGGTATCGTCGTCCCCACGCGCGTGGGGGTGAACCGGTGACCGAGGCGTTATCGAAGAGCGAGGTATCGTCGTCCCCACGCGCGTGGGGGTGAACCGGTGACCGAGGCGTTATCGAAGAGCGAGGTATCGTCGTCCCCACGCGCGTGGGGGTGAACCGAGCTCGCGCTTCTCAGAGAGGGAGAATCCGATGTCGTCCCCACGCGCGTGGGGGTGAACCGCTGTCGGTAGAGTCGCCGGCGAAGGCCCCGCCGTCGTCCCCACGCGCGTGGGGGTGAACCGGAACTGGGCAGATCAACAAGGGCGCACGCATCGTCGTCCCCACGCGCGTGGGGGTGAACCAGCATGGCTTGGCATAGAGTTTCAGAAGGTTCCCGTCGTCCCCACGCGCGTGGGGGTGAACCTATCACCACCGGCACCCGATGGGGCGCTTATTCGTCGTCCCCACGCGCGTGGGGGTGAACCGTCCTGCAAGAGCGTCCAATTCGGCAGCATGGCGTCGTCCCCACGCGCGTGGGGGTGAACCGCGGTTCGGAGGGATGACCGCAAGCAGGAGGCCGTCGTCCCCACGCGCGTGGGGG
The DNA here is from genome assembly GCA_963768385.1 of Bryobacterales bacterium. Classification (GTDB taxonomy): domain Bacteria; phylum Acidobacteriota; class Terriglobia; order Bryobacterales; family Bryobacteraceae; genus Fen-178. Next base: position 152,642 of record CAVYHQ010000002.1, on the reverse strand, counting down.
TGAACCGGCTTAAAAACAGGGCTCGCGTGAGGGTTCACAGTCGTCCCCACGCGCGTGGGGGTGAACCGGTAGCCGGGATGCGCTCATGGCTCACGTAATTGTCGTCCCCACGCGCGTGGGGGTGAACCGATGATACGCTGAGTCCAGTTATCGCCGAGCACGTCGTCCCCACGCGCGTGGGGGTGAACCGTAGATCATATTGTTGTTGGCACTCCGGGTTCCGTCGTCCCCACGCGCGTGGGGGTGAACCGGAAACATGCAGGGTGGCGTTGTGGCGGGAGGGGTCGTCCCCACGCGCGTGGGGGTGAACCGGAAACATGCAGGGTGGCGTTGTGGCGGGAGGGGTCGTCCCCACGCGCGTGGGGGTGAACCGGTCTCAAAGGCAGTAGCCGCACAGATCAATGAGTCGTCCCCACGCGCGTGGGGGTGAACCGAACAGAGGAACTTGTTAATGAGCGAAGAACAGGTCGTCCCCACGCGCGTGGGGGTGAACCGTGACGGAGGCTCGAATGCGAAGCGTATATATAGTCGTCCCCACGCGCGTGGGGGTGAACCGTCGCTGGAGGCGTGTGACGGGGTATGGGTCGAGTCGTCCCCACGCGCGTGGGGGTGAACCGGACCAGGATGTCACCGGAAAATAACATGTTCCGTCGTCCCCACGCGCGTGGGGGTGGACCGTGTGGCAGACCAGCACACTCCACCGCGATTTAGTCGTCCCCACGCGCGTGGGGGTGAACCGAAACGCGACTGGCAGCGGGCCAACACCGATAAGTCGTCCCCACGCGCGTGGGGGTGAACCGATGGAGGCATGGAAGAACGATCCGAACAACAAGTCGTCCCCACGCGCGTGGGGGTGAACCGAAGAAGCGGCGGATTGCCGCGCGGCCTTCGCCGTCGTCCCCACGCGCGTGGGGGTGAACCGGTCAGTGCGATGCGGAAGAAGGGGCACTCCTGGTCGTCCCCACGCGCGTGGGGGTGAACCGCCGTGGGCGTCGATCTGCCAGCGTGACCGCGTGTCGTCCCCACGCGCGTGGGGGTGAACCACGTCCATCGACGTGCACTCGATTCCGCTCGCGGTCGTCCCCACGCGCGTGGGGGTGAACCAGAAAAGCCCCGGCTCGTCCTGGGGAACCAAGTCGTCGTCCCCACGCGCGTGGGGGTGAACCGGGCAAAGCTCCGGCCTCGGATCGGACCATCGAAGTCGTCCCCACGCGCGTGGGGGTGAACCGAATTGCAGCGTGGCAATCGGCGTTCCCGTCCCGTCGTCCCCACGCGCGTGGGGGTGAACCGGATGGCAGTGGATCAGTGACCTGGGAGAACGCGTCGTCCCCACGCGCGTGGGGGTGAACCGCTGAACAAGGCGATCCGCAAGCAGGAGCAGGCGTCGTCCCCACGCGCGTGGGGGTGAACCGGAAGGAGACTCTGGCGGGCAGTAAGGGCGATCTGACCCGACCCGAGGGCTACACCGCGACCCTCAGCCTGATCCCATCGTTTGGCGCATGCACGAGGTCCTGCTTTGTGCCCAGGTACCGCTCCGTCGTCTGGACGGACGCGTGGCCAAGGAGTAATTGAATCTGTTCCAATTCGCCCCCGGAGGCCCGGCAGAGCTTCGCCGCCGTGCGGCGACAATCATGAGGCGCGATGCCAGGGACGCCAGCAGCCGTCGCGTATGGCCGGAGCATCTGCCAGACGACCTTTTCGGAAAGGACCTCGCCCTGCACCTGGTCGGCTCGATTGACAGGTTGGAAAACGTATCCGTCCGTCACTCCGGCCCGAAGAGTCCAGGCATCAATCGCCACTTTCACCCAGACTGGCATCGGCACAGTCCGCACGCGCCCGTGCTTCCCGAACAGGTCCACGATGCACCAACGCCCATCACGCTGCTGGATGTGCCCCATCGTAAGAGCCGCCACCTCGGACCTGCGTAGGCCGCAGCCGAGCAGGACGGCGATGATGGCGCGGTCGCGCAGGCCCTTCGTCGTCGCGATGTCCGGTGCGTTCAGGAGCGCCTGTGCCTGCTTCAGCGACAGCCAGTTCCCCATTCGCACGCCCATCGACTTGGCGCTCTTCACACGGGCGATGCCGGCCGCCAGTTCCGGCGCCAGCAGCCCGTTGTCGGCCGCCTCGGCTGCCAGTTTCCGGACGGCGGTAATCCGGACGTTGATGCTGACCGACCCCAGGCCGCGCGCCTCCAGCGCCACCCGCCAGGCGCTCACGGTGGCCTTGGTGAATCCGGGCCGGGGTTCGCGCCCGAACCACTCGAAGAATTCGTCGAGCCCGAGGTTATATACGCGCTTGGTGATCGGAGAGGAAACGCTGTCGAGCACGAGCGCCTTGAGTTTCTGCCATTGGTTGGTTTGCGGAACGACAATCAAATCAGTCATTTAGGTCCTCTTAATGGGCCATATCGCTAGCCATTTGGACATTACCTCGGGGTGGCGGGGACATCAAGCAAAACTGGGACGGGGGAGAGTCAAGCTGCCCCGCTCCGTTTTGCTCGAATGCTTTCAGGGCTTGCTGATGCGTCTAACGTGGGGATTCTTGCAGGGGTGGCCGTGCGGGAGATCATCGACGGACCCTGACCAGGGGAAGTAGCGTCCGCCCATTTAAGGGACTTGTGGGCAGAGTAAAGCGTTAGGTTGGCGCGGGTCGTGTAGTGTACACTGCGGACAGAGGGAGAGATAACAGCAACTCTGGCGGCCCATCATCTCTGTTCAAAGGTGCTTCGTCCTCACTGCACCGACACTGTGATGCCGCTCTGGCTCATGTTCCCGCCAATCGACACCTGAATCGACAGCGGGCCGGACGGCGCATTGGCCGGGATCTGTACGTTGAGCTGCATCACCCCCGCTACCATGCCCGGCGCTTCCCCGGCGTACGTATAGAGAGCCGGCTGGCCGCCGATCCATACCTGGATCGGCCGTACCGGCGCCGGCGTCACCTGCGGAGGCGGCAAGGTCACGGTGGTAATCGCGCCCGTGACTCCCTGCGGGCTGGTCTGGCCCTCGCCCGTCATGAACACTTGTACGATGCTGCCCTTGGCCGCCGGATGGCTCGGCCCGTTCAGACTGTTGTCCTGGTTCAGGATGGCCCCCGGCCCGCTGCCCGCCGAGTTCTGTGCAAACAGGCCCGGGGCCGTGGCCGCCAAGGTCAATGGGTACGCGTTGGAGTTCTCGCCCGCGTACTCGATCCACACGGCGGGGTTGGGAATGAGCGCCATCTCATACGGCACCACCGCCGAAACCTGTGTGCTGCTGGCGTAAATCATGGGAGCGGGAGTGCCATTGAATAGCACCTGCACGCCGCCGATGGTGGTCGCCAGCTTGCCGGTTGACGGGTCCGTGATGGCGTATGCCGCGGTGGCCGGTCCGATGCCGGAGCCAAAGATGGTAACCAACTCGCCTGGGGAGACCGGCCCGCCGATGAAGCTGGCGGCGTTCACCACGCTCTTGATGGGAGGCAGCGGCGCCGCCGCCGCGGCTGGCTGAGTGACGGTGACGGAGACGCCGGCAATCAAAACGGTCGCGCTGAGGGTCGCGCCCGAGTTGTTGGGAAAGACTGCGAGAGTCACGGAGGCGGAGCCGGGGCCGGAAGATGCGGCGGAAGCCGTGATCCAAGCTGGTAAGCCGGAGACTGCCCAGGGACAGGAAGCGGCAGTTCGGATGCCGACGGTCAAATTGCCGCCCGAGGCGGAGGCCTGCAGCGTGGTGGGTGAGACGGAGTAAGTGCAGGAAGATCCAGTTGGCGACAGAACACGGATGCGGTTGTTACCAACATCGGCGATGTAGAGGTTACCGGCAGCGTCCACGGCGATGTTGCCGGGGCCAGACAACTGTGCGTTGGTGGCCGGGCCGTTGTCGCCCAAACCAGACGATCCCCCACCCGCCACGGTAGTGATCACCCCGCCCGAGACCTTGCGGATGCGGTTGTTATTAGAGTCGGCGATGTACAGGTTGCCAGCGGAGTCTACGGCGACGCCCCAGGGCCAGTACAACTGGGCGCTGGTGGCCGGGCCGTTGTCGCCCCTGAAGCCCTGCGTCCCGGTTCCCACCACGGTGGTGATCACGCCGTTCGAGACCTTGCGGATGCAGTTGTTCAAAGTATCGGCGATGTACAGGTTGCCGGCAGAGTCCACCGCGACGCTGGAGGGCCGGAACAACTGGGCGCTGGTGGCCGGGCCGTTGTCACCGCTGAAGCCTGGCGTCCCGTTTCCCGCCACGGTGGTGAACACCCCGTTCGAGACCTCGAGGATGCGGTTGTTCATCGTGTCGGCGATGTAGAGGTTACCGGCGGAGTCCACGGCGATGCCGCTGGGACTGTTCAACGCGGCCGGCACGGGCGTGATCACCCCGTTCGACACCTCGTAGATCAAGCCCGAACTCAAGCCGAGAATTCCGCTAGACGAGTCGGCGATGTACAGGTTGCCTGCAGAGTCCACGGCGACGGCCGAGGGCCAGTACAACTGAGCGCCGGCGGCCAGGCCGTTGGAGCCGCTGAAACCCGGTGTCAGGTTCCGCGTCCCGTTCCCCACCACGGTGGTGATCACGCCGTTCGAGACCTTGCGGACGCGGTAGTTCTCAGAGTCGGCGATGTAGACGCTACCGGCAGAGTCCACAGCGACGCCTTGGGGATTGAACAACTGGGCGCTGATGGCTGGGCCGTTGTCGCCGCTGAAACAACACGTTCCGCCCCCCGCCACGGTGCTGATCACCCCGTTCGAAACCTTGCGGATGCGGTAGTTGTCAGAGTCGGCGATGTAAAGGTTGCCGGCAGAGTCCACGGCGACGCCTTCGGGATACCACAACTGGGCGCTGGTGGCCGGGCCATTGTCGCCGCTGAAGAATGGCCCCCCGCTTCCCGCCACGGTGGCGATCACCCCGTTCGAGACCTTGCGAATGCGGTTGTCAGAAGTGTCGGCGATGTACAGGTTGCCAGCAGAGTCCACAGCAACCCCGAGGAGGTAGCCCAACTCTGCGCTGGTGGCCGGGATGTTGTCGCCGCCAGACGAGCCCCCGCCTGCCACAGTGGCGATTGTCCCGTTCGAGACCTCGCGGATCAAGCCCGGAACAAAGTTATCAGACGCGGCGGCGATGTAGAGGTTGTCCGCGGAGTCTACGGCGACGCCTATGGGATAGTTCAACTGAGCGCTGGTGGCTGGGACACTGTCGGCGAGGGACGAGCCGCCCCCCGCCACGGTGGTGATTACCCCGTTCGAAACCTTGCGGACGCGGTAGTTAAACTGGTCGGCGATGTACAGATTGCCGGCAGAGTTCACGGCGACCCCACCGGGCTTGTTCAACTGGGCGCTGGTGGCCGTGCCGTTGTCGCCGGTGGATCCCGGCGTCCCGTTTCCCGCCACGGTGGCGATCACCCCGTTGGTGACCTCGCGGATGCATTGGTTATTGGTGTCGGCGATGTAGAGGTTACCGGCGGAGTCCACGGCTACGCCTCCGGGACCGTTCAACTGGGCGCTGGTGGCCGGGCCATTGTCGCCGCTGTAGCCTGGCGTGCCGTTCCCCGCGATCAGGGTCAAGATACCGGTTGTGCCGTCCAATCGCAGGACGGTGTTTTGATTCACGAAAAACACGTTGCCCGCCCGATCAACCGCAACAGACGGGGGCGATCCCAGGCTGGCGGACGTTCCTGGGATATTGACCGGCACCCCGCCGCCGGCGAATGTCGATATGGTGTAGGTCTGACCCCATGCGGAACAGGATGAGACCGTGGTGAGAAGAACGACAGACAGTAGACGCATTATTGCACCGACACCGTGATGCCGCTCTGGCTCATGTTCCCGCCAATCGACACCTGAATCGACAGCGGGCCCGACGGCACATTGGCTGGGATCTGCACATTGAGCTGCATCACTCCCGCTACCATGCCCGGCGCTTCCCCGGCGTACGTCCAGAGAGCCTGCTGGCCGCCGATTGATACCTGGATCAGTTGTATCGGCGCTGGCGTCACCTGCGGAGGCGGCAAGTTCGCGATCGTAATCGCGCCCGTGACTCCCTGCGGGGTGGTCTGGCCCTCGCCCGTCATGAACACCTGTACGATACTGCCCTTGGCCGCCGGATGGCCCGGACCGTTCAGACTGTTGTCCTGGTTCAGGATCGCTCCCGGGCCGGCGCCCGACGAGTTCTGTACAAACAGGCCCGGGGCAGTGACCGCCAAGGTCACTTGGTCTGCGTTGGAAGTCTGTCCCATGTAGTTGATCCGCACCGACGGGTTGGCAACGGACGCCATCTCATACGGCACCACTGCCGACACCTGTGTGCTGCTGGCGTAAATCATCGGAGCAGCGAGGCCATTGAACAGTACCTGCACGCCGCCGATGTTAGTCGCCAGCTTGCCGGTGGCCGTGTTCGTCGTTGCACTCGCCGCGGTGCCCGGTCCGATGCCCGTGCCAAAGATCGTAACCAACTCGCCTGGGGAAATCGGCCCGTCGATGAAGCTTGCCGCGTTCACCATGCTCATGATGGTGGGCGTCTGAGTTGTCACCGCGGCTGGCGTCAGGACACGGATGCGGTTATTATCACGGTCGGCGACGGAAACGTTGCCGGCCGAGTCCACGGCGACGCCGGTGGGGTGGCTCAACTGGGAACTGGTGGCTGGGCCGTTGTCGCCGCTGAAGCCATACGTCCCGTTTCCCGCCACGGTGGTGATCACCCCGTTCGACACCTTGCGGATGCGGTTGTCAAGAGTGTCGGCGATGTAAAGGTTGCCCGCCGAGTCCACGGCTACGCCTTCGGGATTGAACAATTGGGCGCTGGTGGCCGGGCCGTTGTCGCCGCTGAAGCCATACCCCCCGTTTCCCGCTACGGTGGTGATGACCCCGTTGGAGACTTTGCGGATGCGGCTGTTACCAGTGTCGGCGATGTAGAGGTTACCAGCGGAGTCCACCGCGACGCCGGTGGGACTGAACAACGAGGCGCTGGTGGCTGGGCTGTTGTCGCCGCTGCTGGGGCCATGCGTCCCAGTTCCCGCCACGGTAGTGATGACCCCGTTCGAGACCTTGCGGATGAGCTGGTCATAAGTGTCGGCGATGTAGAGGTTACCAGCAGAGTCCACGGCGACGCCTTTGGGAGAGTACAACTGGGCGTTGGTGGCCGGACCGTTGTCGCCGAGGGTGAAACCTGACCACCCGTTTCCCGCCACGGTGGTGATCACCCCGTTCGAGACCTTGCGGATGCGGTTGTTAAAAGCGTCGGCGATGTACAGGTTGCCCGCTGAATCTACAGCGACGCCTTCCGGATCGGACAACTCGGCGTTGGCCGCCGGACCGTCATCGCCGCTGAAGCCCGGCGTGCCGGTTCCCGCCACGGTGGTGATCACCCCGTTCGAGACCTTGCGGATGCGGTTGTTAGAAGAGTCGGCGATATAGACGCTGCCATCAGGGCCGGCGGCGACCCCGTGGGAAGCGTCCAACTGGGCGCTGGTGGCCGGGCCGTTGTCGCCGCTGAAGCTTGATATCCCGTTTCCCGCGACGGTGGTGATCACGCCGTTCGAGACCTTGCGGATGCGGTAGTTATAGGTGTCGGCGATGTAAAGGTTGCCAGCAGAGTCCACGGCGACGCCCCAGGGCCAGTACAACTGGGCGCTGGTGGCCGGGCCGTTGTCGCCGCTAAATCCTTGTGTGCCGTTTCCCGCCACGGTGGCGATCATTCCGTTCGAGACCTTGCGGATGTCACCGGAGTCGGAGATGTAGAGGTTGCCAGCGGAGTCCACGGCGATGCCCGCGAGGTCGTCCAACCCGTTGTCGCCGCTGCAACCGCAACATACACCGTTTCCCCACACGGTGGTGATCACCCCGCTCGCGACCTTGCGGACGCGGTTGAAGTCCGCGATGTAAAGGTTGCCGGCGGAGTCCACGGCAACGCCGAGGGGAAGGCAAAACTGAGCACTGGTGGCCGGGCCGTTGTCGCCCAAACCAGACGAGCCCCCGCCCGCCACGGTGGTGATCACCCCGTTGGATACCTTGCGGATGAGGTTGTAACCGAAGTAGGCGTCATCGGCGAAGTAAAGGTTGCCGTTAGAATCCACGGCGATGCCTGCGGGACCCCACAACTGGGCGCTGGTGGCCGGGCCAGTGTCGAAAAAAGCAGACGAGCCCCCGCCCGCCACGGTGGTGATTACCGCGTTCGAGACCTTGCGGATGCGGACATTTCCCAAGTCGGCGATGTACAGGTTGCCAGCGGAGTCCACGGCGACCCCACGGGGATTGTTCAATTGGGCGCTGGTGGCCGGCCCGTTGTCACCGCTGAAGCCCATCGACCCGTTGCCCGCCACCAGGGTCAAGACACCGGTGGTGGCGTCCAATCGGAGGATGGTGTTCTGAACGACGAAGAACACGTTGCCCGCCCGATCCGCCGCAAGAGATTGGGGTGCGGCGCCCAGGCTGGCGGACGTTCCTGGAACGTTGACCGGCAGCGCGCCGCCAGCAAAGGTCCATATGGTGTAGGTCTGACCCCATGCGGAACAGGATAAGACCGTGGCGAGAAGAACAACGGGCCGCAGACGCATTTTCAGAAACACCTCCTGGAGCGAACGCGGACCCTGCCAACAGCTTACCACCACGCGAATTGAGGCGAAGTTGAAGCAGGCTTCGCTTGGTGGAACGAAGGACCACTCGCTTACGCTCGTGCCTTTGTGACGTTGCTGATGTCGCAGAGCTTTGCCGCCGGGTTATGCGAGGCTCAATAACGGGCGGCGGCCCATCGAGGCACGAAGCGCGAAACGCGCGCGCAATATGCCTCGTTATGCCTCGTATTCAGCGCCGAAGCGATCGCGAAGCTCGCGCTCCTCAATGCGCACAATCACCAGCAGGCACGGAATTGCCACGATCCAACTTACGTAAGAGGCCGGGCACCTTTTCATCGACGGCTGGGCTGGACGTGGGCGGAAAGCGCGACGGTATCTGGGGTTATCGGCAACTGGTCCCCCTTCCAGTCCAGGCACATCTATGGTTTGGGCGTAATTCGGCCAAGCGGATTCGCCCTATTCAAACGCCCTTTCACCGCAGGCCTGACCCTCTCATCAATGAGTTGATCAGGAACGGCGGCGCGTCATGTTTACGCGCTGGGGCGGGAGCGGCGTTCGGCCGGCTCTAACCGGTTCGCATAGATGCGCCGGTCAAGGAACTGGTTGGATCGGTAGCTCAGATTAGCCACCAGCACCACTAAGAATGTTTTGAGACTGGGCCTGTTCCTGGCGAACCGCAGCATCCGCCACAGGATCTGCGGATAGGAGTAGTATCGATCGGTGAACAGGTTCACCTCCTCCACCAGTTCTGTCCAACTGAAGTTCTTGTAGTCGGCCACCGGATGCGTCAGCGTGTAGTACCTCCAGTCCCCCGGGTAATCGTTCGACCGGATCCTGCCCTCGCCCTCCATCTGTGCATACAGCTTGGTTCCGGGAAGTGGGGTAAGGATCAGCACATTCGCGGCGTTGATGCCGTATTCCCTGGCTGCGCGAGCGATGGTTTCGCCAATCCCCCGCGTGTCTGTGTCGATGCCCGTGATGAACGATCCCACAACGCTTATGCCGTGCCGTTGAATGCGGCGGACCGATGCACGAAAGTCTCTCCCCTTCTGGAGGTTGAACTTCTTGCCAACCGCCATGAGCCCTTCCACCGTCGGGGATTCGAATCCGATAAATACGCCTTGGCATCCCGCACGCCGCGCGAGGCCGAGCAGTTCTTCATCGTCCGCGAAGTTGATGGTTGCCTGGCAGATCCAAGGCCGGGTCAGCCGCTCGGCAATCATGGCCTGGAGAAGTTCCTTGGAGCAGGCGAGATGGTCGCGGCGGGTCCCGATGAGGTTGTCGTCCACGAACAGGACGACTTTCTCCCGGATCAGCCGCAGTTCCGCGATCACATCGGCGACCGGCCGGTGGCGGTACGTGCCTCCATTGAAAGCGGTCACGCTGCAAAAGCTGCAATTTAACGGGCAGCCGCGGGTGGTTTGCAGCGAACCGAAGTAGTACCTTCCCCGCAGCAAGTCGTGGCGAGCCGGCGGGATTTCGGCCATCGAACTGATCCCGCCCTCGTACACCCTCCGCAGCGCCTTGTTGCTCGCGTCCTCCAGGACTTGCTTCCACACCGATTCCGCCTCGCCCGTGACCACCGCATCCACATACTGCAGCGCCTCATCGCGACAGAACGTGGCATGAATGCCTCCCATCACGACAGGCACCCCCATGGCGCGGAACGTCGCCGCGATCTCGTAAGAGCGCGTCGCTTGGGACGTGAACGCCGTGATCCCAACAAGATTTGGCCTGGGCAGGAGTCCGTAATCGTAGTGATCGAGGTTCTCGTCGAGCAGCGTCACCTCCCACTCCGGTGGAGTCAGTCCTGCCACCACGAGAAGGCCGAGCGGCTTCCACACCCGATAACGATTCAGGCGGTTCGAGCGGACCTTGTTCAGGCTGACGATCGGGTTGTCAGGATTCACAAGATAGAGTCGCATTACCCCCTTGCGTTTTGTCGAATATCAACCATCTGTTGTATGCAGGTCGAGTGCGAGAACGGAGTATTTCTACGGCCTGATACCAATCCTCGTCCGGCGATCCATCCGGACAACCCCGAGCTTGCCAAAACTGATTGGACTGCCAAACCCTGCGGCTGGGTTCCAGCAAGTGACCGAGGGCATTCGCCGCGCCGCACGATAACCGGCTCCCATCGATCGGCGACTCACCTTGGGCAACACAAAGCCACCGCGGTCAACCAATTCCAACGTAATCAGCAGCGAATGGCAGCTTTGATTTCAGCCTTCTGGCTCTGGCGCAGCAGCCGGGGTGGGTGGCAGTTCTACTGCCGGAGCTTTGCCAGTGGCCTGGCGATACGCTTGTTTGCCCGCTTCAATGGCTGCGGTGAGGTTGTCCCGCTGGCGGCTGACCGCTTGGATCAGATCCTTGAGTGTGTCGCGCAATTCGGCGCCGCGCTGTTCGATATACTCCTCGCCTTCGGCCGCCGAGTTGCGGATCACCTGACGCATCTCCCGGCCGGATTTGGGGGCCAGGAACATTCCGATGAAAACACCGGCCCCCAAGCCAATGCCCAAACCGACTACGAAATTCGAAGGGCTACCTTTATCCATAACCATCCTCTTTCCTATCGACTCCTCACTCGGGGGGCCAAAGATTGAAACTGGAAGCCAGCGCCTGTCGGTAAACCGACGGATGGCGCTCACTCAGTCCGAACTTCGGTTTCGTCCTCGCGCCGCGCCCAAATATCTTCGAAGCTCAACTTGCCTTCTGCCAGCTCGTGGAGTTCTCTCCCGATCTCTACACCGACTGCCTCACCGCTGCCGCGAAGCCAAACCCTGACTCGGCCGGTGTGGGCGTCGGGTGTGCCAACGGCATAGCCCTGGGCACGCAGGATGTCCAATGCTTCGGCGTCCTTCATCATTGGCTCCTCCTACTGTGATTGTGCGCCTTTTCCGCATCAAGTGCGCCGGTGAGTTCTTCGACCATACCTCCTGACGGCTCCCGGCTACCGACCGGGAGCCCGGACACCTTCAGTTGGTTCACATTCCCTATGGCGGGTGTATCCTGAATACGGATCTGGGGGTCCGAAGATGGAGCGGACTGCCAGCGGGAGTGGAACCTCCCCGCCTCGGTTTTCGAGGGCTGGAATACCCGCACCTGACGCCGTAGTGTAGAACGAAGTCGCTCAACTCCAGGACGGTCGGGCACTTCCATCTCGGAAAGTGGCGCCGGTACGGCCATCTGTGCGCCGGAAATCGGCTTTGTAAAGAGCGTTATTCGTTAATATCGCTAGCCAACTCCGCGGGCAGCGTCCGCTGGGGCAATGGCCCTGTGCGCCGGTCGCGCGATTACCTCTAAGGGCAAGTTTCCGGAAAGCCCACTTTCCTGGCACAATCGTTTCCGAGGGGCTGGTAATACGCTTACGAAAGCGCCCTGCCCCCTCCTCACCGGGACTCTGCGGGGAGTTCCGTCATCCAGATGTTTCCCGTTCTCTCCTCAAGTGCGAAGACGGCCTTGTCAACCGCGACTTGCAAGTTGATGTAGACGGGGTCGGTAATATTCATCAGGGACCGCCGTGCCTGGTGGAAGTGGTAGATATCGAGCGGCGGGCCCAGGGGACGCTTTGAGACGGGGTCCAGCCGTAGGGCGCGAATGCAGCGGAAGCCGTCGCGCTCCGACAGGAAATAGAGCGTGTTTCCATCGGGCGACCAATCGGCGTAGCGCTCCATCCCCCGGCCATCGGTCACCGGAATCCACTCCTTCTGCTCTATCGGGACGGGACCGCGGAAGGGAGCGACATAAACCTGACGAGCATCGATTCTGGGGACAGTATGGAACGCAATCCAGCGCTCGTCGGGCGAAAGCCGGCCCGCGCACGCTCCTTTCAGGATAGTTACCCCCTCTTTTCGGGCGGTCATCACAACCCGAAGCCTGGAGGGACCCACGTCTTCGTCGATCAACATCTCTCCGTCGCGAGTCACGTCGGTTGGCACAAAACAGTCGTTGCAGACCAGCACCGGATCGCCCTCGGCTACCATGTACACCTGGTTCAACGGTGAGCGTGCCCTGACGGTTAGGTTCAACCACGGTGGTCCAGCCGGGAACTTCCTATAGACCGTCCTGCGGCCATCGCGGCTGATGCGTGGCAGGTTGACCCCAGGGGTGGTGTTCACGCGTGTTTCCCTTCCGCTGACCAGGTCCCTGGCCCAAACGTTATAGGAGCCACCCCGATCCGACGCATACAGCAGCTTCCGGCCATCTTCGGAGATGGCCGGGTGAACTTCCGCGGTCTCTTCATCGGTGATCCGCTGTGGTGCTCCCTTCACCAAGGCGCGATTCGCGTCCAAGGGCAGACTCCAGATGTCGGAATTGCGCCTCAGGCCGGTAAACGCCATGCGCAGGCCGCCACCTGGGATCGCTGTGGCATCGGGAGATCCGTCAGTGGTTGTGCCGAAGGTCAACTGCTCCGCGGAGCCGCTGACCTGAAAGGTCCGGGGAGAGATGGGGACCCGCCAGATATTCCAGGCGTCCCCAGACTGAGCCGCACCCAACAGGTACCCGCCACCGGAGCCGTTTGTCATCCACCTCCACCTAGCGCTCCAGTCAGGGAACTTCTGCTTCCTCAGAACCTTCACCAATCCCGTGCGGACAGCAGGCGTGCCGTCCTCAACGAGACTCGCGACCCAAATATCGGGATCATCAGTCTCAAGCCCGGAGTCGGCATAGAAGAGAATGTGCTGCCCATCCGGCAACCATTCTGGGTACCCCGCTCGCTTGAAGTCGGCGCGGACCGGCCGCGGCTCCCCGCCGGCGGAGGGGATCACGAACAGGCCGCCCCCCAGCCGGGTGCCCTGGTCCCATCCACCTACCCAGTAAGCGATCATCTCACCGTTGGGTGAGAAGCGCGGCCCGCGGCCTCCCCGCACGATCCTTCTTGGCTCCCCGCCGAGGGCTGAAACCACGTAGATGCCCCCGCCTTCCTGCTCGGAGCGGTAAGCGATGCGGTTGCCGTCGGGAGAGAAGGCAGGCTCATGCTCATCGGCCTCATTCCGCGTGAGGCGGAGTCGGTCGCCGGTGGCCACCTGCTGGATCCAGATATCCAGGTTGCCCTCGCTGTCGCGGTCCGAGGCATAGGCTACCCGTGTGCCGTCCGGCGAGAGAACCGGATCCATAGCGAGTCCGGAGTCGTAGGTCAGCCGCGTAAGCGCCGCGCGCTGGGACGCGGCGGGCTTCGGCCGCAGGAAATACCATGCGCCCGCTCCGAGCAACACGGCGGCAACCACACCCGCCACCAGAATCCGTGGTTTTCTCCTCCGCCCGGGCATGACAGCAGTTGGGGTGCTCAGCTTGCCGGACTCCGAGTCCTCCTTCAGCGCCTCCAACTCCACCTTGATGTCATCCATGTGCTGGAAGCGCCGGCCCGGCTGCTTTTTCAGACACCGCAGGATCAGCCGCTCCAGCAGTTCGGGAACATCCTCGGCGATCTCACAAACCGGCTTCGGTTCTTGGTCAATGATCGCCGCCAGCGTGGACATTTTCGTATCGCCCTGAAACGCCCGCCGCCCGGTGACCATCTCGTACAGCACCGTCCCAAAGCTGAAAATGTCCGACCGCGCGTCCACCAGCTTGCCTTCGGCCTGCTCCGGCGACATGTACGCGGCCGTCCCGACGATCGCCCCTTCCTCCGTCTTTACGGGCACGCTGCCAACCGTTGCGCGAGGCTCATGCGGCTGCGTCAGCTTGGCCACTCCGAAGTCCAGCAGCTTGACCACCCCGGTCTCCGTCACGATGACGTTGGCCGGTTTCAGGTCGCGGTGAACGATGCCCGCCGCGTGCGCCGCCGCCAGCGCGTCGGCCATCTGCACGGCGTAATCCAGCACCCGGCCGACCGGCAAACCCTTGCGCCCGATTATTTCCCCGAGCGTCTTGCCCGGCACATATTCCATGGAGATGAATTCGACGCCATCTGCCTGGTCGATATCGTAAACGCTGACGATGTTGGGGTGATTCAGCGCCGAGGCCGCCTTGGCTTCCTGAACGAAGCGCCGCTTGCGGTCCGGATCTTCCACTTTCTGCTGTGGCAGCGTCTTGATGGCGACCAGACGCCCCAGGCGCGTGTCGCGGGCCTTGTACACCGCGCCCATCCCGCCCTCCCCGAGTTTCTGGAGGATTTCGTAGTGGGAGACACGATGGCCGGCCAGGTCGCGGGTCTGATCCATGGTGTGGGTGTCCAGCAGTTCTCCGGCCGCTTCCCAAGCCGGCCGGTCGAACAAGGCCTCCGGCGACTCGCCGTGGCCGAGCAGGGACTCGACCTCGCGGCGCAGTTCCTCGTCGCTGCCGCAGGCCTCAGCCACAAAAGCGGCTCGCTGATCGGGAGAGCGCTCCAGCGCTGCGTGGTAGACTTCCTCAATCCGACGCCATCGTTCCGGGCTCATGGAGCCTCCAGGCGCTTTTCAATCGCTGGTTTATAATACCTCTACCGGGCCGCAATTTCGACCACACCCGTGCCCGTGGCCATGCCACGTTGGATCAACTGGACATCGAGATCGGTGAACGGAAGCGGCGCCCGCATCATCTGTGCCCGGTCTTCCGGCGTCCAACGAGCCTTCATGACGCCCTCCTCGGAATGCCGCGCGGTCCCCTGGAGTACATGCGTGATTTCATGCGCCAGCACGTGAGCCAGCAGTACGGTGGCCGCGCCTTCGTTCCCCACCACCGGTCCTAGCGCCCGGTCGTAAAACAAAGTGACGCGCACGCCGGATTTCGAAAAAGGGAGTGCATATCCCAGGGCTCCTTCATGGATGTTTCCAGGTTCGTTAGAGACCAGGCGAAGCACGATGTCCAGGCCAGCGTGCTGTGGGATGCCGGCCTTCCCGGCGCCGCGCGCCGGCCGCGGGCTGCCGACCTCCCAGCACACCCGCACCCCGATCCCGGCGAACATGCGGACCGCCAGAGCCTCGGCAGAGAACAGGACACGGCTGTTCGCGATCTGCTGGTTCTCCAGGTACACTCTCACCTGGCAGGCCGCCTGGCCCTTCTCTTGTCCCGCGTGGGCCTTCATTCCCGCCAGCGCCATCATGCCAACCATCATTACTTTTCTCATCTCAACCTCCCGCAGCCTCGGGCTGCCTTCACCCTGGGCAAGCGGAACGGGGAGAGAGGAACTACCACGCTCGCGAAAATTATTTCGGCATAGGCGGCGGGTGTATAATCCTCAACAGTTCAGGCACTTATGACACCTCCGTCGGCGGAGATCACACGGCTGCTGCGGGCGTGGTCGGACGGAGACCAGCAGGCCTTGGATCGGCTGACCCCCCTGGTGTACCGGGAACTGCACCACATCGCCCATCGCTACATGCTGCGCGAGCGCCAGGGCCGGACGCTCCAGACGACCGCGCTGATCAACGAGGCTTATCTGCGTCTGGTGGATGCGGCGAACGTGCGCTGGCAGGATCGCACGCACTTCTTCGTTGTGTCGGCGCGGATCATGCGGCGGATTCTGGTGGACGCGGCCCGGGAGCGCGCTGCCGCCAAGCGGGGAGGCTCCTCGCCACGCGTGGACCTGGACGAAGTCCCGGACCTCGCGGCGCAGCGCGGCAGCGAGATTCTCGCCTTGGAGGACGCGCTCGAAGCCCTTGCGAAAGTGGACCCGCGCAAGGCCGAGGTCATCGAGCTGCGCTTTTATGGAGGGCTCAGCGTGGAAGAAACGGCCGGGTTCCTCAAGATCTCGCCACAGACCGTGATGCGCGACTGGAAGCTGGCTCGGGCGTGGCTCTTACGCGAGATGGATCAACGCGCCTGAACGCGTCTGAACGCGCCCAACGGGCGTGACTTCTCGTGCTCGCTCAAGTGACTTTGGTTGCTTGGAGGAGGCGTCGCATGAACTCTGGATCAGCAGCCCTGTGAGGTCGCACCACCTCAGGAGCGACAAGACAATCGAGGTGGACTCTCGGTGGCTCATGGGAGCACACCCATGCCGCCTTCACCGAGCTTGGCGGTGATGCGGTAATGCGCGATGGTGGCCGGTGGCTTCATGGGTGCCGGGCTTTCTGGCATCGTATCACCTTCAGACCAACAGTAGCCCCCGCGGGGCATGGGAACGAGCGACGACCCACTCGGAAACTGGTGCCACAGGGCAGAAGAATGGGGTTGTGGACGATACACCGGCTTATCGTAGAATGAGCTTGGCCGACTCCCAGGGCCCCGTGCCGGGCCAGTCGCAGTTCGCAGTTTTGGGCAGTGTTATCGGCGCATATCGGTAGCTTGTCGCGGGCAAGTTGGCCTTCGGACAGTTTCCGAGCAGCCGTCAACCGACGCGACCCTATTGCGATCCGCTCAACGACGTATCGGTAAACGCTGCGCGACTACCCGCGGGTGATCATCGGCTCAGCGGTCGTGGGCATTTCCGCGAGTTGACTATGCGGCCACGTTTTCCCGTGAAGGTCCCCGTGCGCAATACAATAAGGTGTGATGTCGAGCGGTCGGAGAGTCGTGGTGTTCCTGCTGATGGCGCCTCTGACACCATCGCTCCTCGCTCAGCCGGCAAAGTCGACCGCGAGTCTGTTAATTCGGTTCGACAACGAGCATGATCTCTCCGCGAAAGAGCGCTTGCTCCTCTCCGTGACCAACAAGGACGCGGGGGCGGGGCCATCCTTGCTCCGACTCGCAGAATCCACAACAAACTCAGATACTCGCTGGATGGCCATGCGCGGAATGGCGACTCTCCACTACACCGCTTGTGCTCCATTTCTTGAGGCATCCCTCAAGGACTCCGACGCACTCGTTCGAGCCAACGCAGCTCGAGCCTTAGGAGACCTTAGAATCAGGTATGCGTCCGCCCCATTGCTGGCTATGTTCGCCGCCGAGAGAGAACCATCAGCCGTTCAACAAGCCTCTCTTGCCCTTCGGATGCTCAACGTTAAAGCCGCCGCACCTTACCTACGGGAGAAAATCCCTGCTTTCACGGGGCAGACCCGCGCTTGGCTCATTCAGGCTTTAGGTACGCTGGGAAGCGCTGCTGATGATGTGCCCTTGATTGCCGGGTACCTTGACGAGATGATGAGTGACATGGCGGCTACAGAAGCCATACAGGAACTGGCCGGCGTGAGCTTCGGCCCCCGAACTCTGGGCGTAAGCGGCTACCCGACGCCCGAGACGGTCGCGGCACGAGCATGGTGGAAGTCTCACAAAGACGAGTGGCCGCACTGCGCTGACTGCCGTCCGAAGTAAGCCGCTTGGGCAAGAAGCCACCTGTCGGTGAACGCCCGAGGCTCGATATCCCGTTGTCGATGAATATATCCTCCCTGACGCCGAAGGGTAGACTTCAGGATTCCACGCGAGCGTTATTCGTTATCGGTCTGTCAGGCCATCGCCTACGTTGCCATCCACCCGGCGGCGGCGCGCAACGGGATCGCAGATCTGAGCAACCGAATCCTGGCCGCAGGGCAGCACCAGGGCAGCACGTCAGCCATCCGTACGGCCCTAAACGCCCTGGTGGCGAACTGAACTGGACCGAAAACACAACTACTTAGACCCAACTGAACCGAACTGAACTGGCCGAAAGCGGGTTCGATTCCCGTTAGCGCTACCATGTTTTCATAGAGTTACAGGCCGTGGGAGACCACGGGAGACCACGCGCAACCCGCCAGCGTCCGGTCCCACGTATTTGCCATCCGGCGAGAATAAGCCACCGTCGATGAAGACAAGCCTGCCGTGACCGGCGTTCACGGGAGGAATCCTCCTGAACCGGGCGCGCCCCGGTCGCCTCTCAGCATTGTCCGAGTAGCGCGTTAATACATTCCCAACCACGTCTCGATGGGACAAACTTAGCTTTGCCGCGGCGCCGGCTGGACTCAACTTGCCGGCAGGCGGCGCCGCAGTTCGTCGAAAAAGTTCAGCAGGATGGTTGCGTGGACCGTAGTCGGCTCGTCGCTCCTGGATTCAGGCGGAGCGAGCACTACAAAGCGCCGGCCGTCCGGTGCGATGTCCAGATTCCAAAGGGCGTTGTTGGTTGGCCGGAAGAGCGGCGCCGGCGACCACAGCCGGGGTTTCTCCGGGACGAAGGAGTGCTCGTTGGCCGTGTAGCGGGCGACCATGATGCGGTTGTCGGAATTCACATAGAACAGTTCCCTGCGATTGCGCGACCAGACGGGAAACTTTGCGCCGCTTTCCGATTCCGATACCTGCCACCGGCCCGCCGAAGGCGCAGACGGAAACGGGCGCACCGTAATTTGGCCTCCCCTTCCCGCACCGTTGGTGGATACGTAGGCGATCCAACGGCCGTCGGGTGAGAAGGCCGGGTCTACCTGACTGAGAGATTCGCGCGCGAATGGTTCGGGCTTCCCCGGTTTGGGATGGTCCGGGTCGTTCAGATCCAGCGGGAGCGTCCAAATCTCAAACCCCCTTTCCCTACCGGTCCGAACAAAAGCTATGATGCGTCCATCAGGGGAAATCGACGACACTTGAAGAGGAGTTCTCTCGCCGAACAACTTCTCAGGCTGGCTGGAACCATCGCTGCGGATCCACCAGATGCCGAATTCACCGTCGCTCGCGGGAACATCCGAACAGTAGACAATATGCTGTCCGTCCGGCGTCCAGACCGGTTGCCGGTTCAGGGCGGCATCGAAGGTCAGCCTGGTTACCGTGCCGCGTTGGAGGTCGTGAACGAAGAGGTCTCCCGCCGCCGACAGCGCCAGCCGGTTGCCGTCCCGCGAAAGGCGAGGAGTCTCCGCCCCCCGCGATACGCTTATAGCTACCCACTGTGACTTTCCGGCGCTATCCAGCCAGGCCAGGGGAGCGACTCCGGCTCGTCGAGCCGCGCTCCCGTACAGTAGAATCCCGGTCCGGGAAAAAGAGACCCTGTCAGAATCGGCTTCCAGCAACGGCACCGGCGCGCCGTGTGTCTCCAGACGCCCGAGGTCGAACGGCACGCCGTAAAGCGTTCCCTGACGGAAATAGATGAGGTGGCCGCTAGGCAGATAGCGCCCAAAGTAACCTCCGCGCCGAACCACCTTGACCCGTCCAGACTCGAGTGAAAGAACCTCGATGTTAGCGATATCCAAAGCGGCGCCGGAAGGTGCGACGGTGCCGGTGAACAAAACGTCTTTACCGCCGGGCAGAACCTGCGGCCAACGCCAGGTGCGCTCGCCGTGCTGCTCCGGCTTGCCGATCACTTGCGGTTCACCCCCGATCGCAGGCACGCGGAACAGATGGTAGTTATCCAGGTTGGCAATGATCGCGCCGTCCTCTCCCCAGGAGGCGCCGCGCCCCAGGCCGGCGGTATCGCACAACGAAACGACCCCACCACCCTGTAGGGGAATCTTCTTCAACTTCTTGCCGGCGAAGAATCCGATCCACTGGCCATCGGGAGAAAAGAAGGGATCGACGGCTCCTTCGGTACCCAGGAGTATCGTGACTGTGGACTGGTCAAGGCGGCGCGTTGCTAGTTGCTCACTGCCATCCGCCACCTTCGCGGGGAAGACCAAACGCGTTCCGTCAGGGGAAATTACCGGATTGTAGAATTCACCAGTTTCTGCCCGTCCGCGGATTGCTTCGGGGCCCAAGTCAACGCTGAAGCGCATCATGGGCCGGTCCGGCGGCTGTGTGGCGCGCCATAGCAGCGCCACCAAGATTACCGCAACTACCGACGAAAGACCTGCGATCGTCCACGGCAGCCCAGCCGAAAGCTTCGGCTTTAAGCCGCGGGTTGCCCCACGCGCGCCAGGTGGTTGGGCGCGCGCCCCACGCTCTGGCTGTTCGGCGAGTTCCTGCTGTGCCTCCGGGGTTGGTTCGAGCGGGTGGCCGTTGGGGTGGGCGGCGTTGACTGGCGCGATGAACCGATAGCCGCGCTTGGGTAACGTTTCGATGAAGCGGGGGCTTTCCGCCGAGTCGCCCAAGGCGTCGCGGAGGTGATTGACTGCCTTGTTCAGACCGCGATCGAAATCGACAAACGTGTCGGCCGGCCAGAGTCTGTTTTTGGAGTTCGTCGCGAGATACTACTTCGCCCGGGTGTGCCAGCAGGAGCAGGAGGATTTGGAAAGGTTGGTCCCGGAGTTTGATCTTCAGACCCTGCTTGCGCAGTTCGCCCGTATGCAGGTCGACTTCGAATACACCAAAGCGGATCGCGCGGCCATTCCCGGACATACTCGCTCCTGGTAGATCGAGTATACATCGCTTTTCACACCTCTCGATAAGATCTTGTTTTCCAGTGAATTAGCCGGGAATAGTGCGGGAACGCAAAAGACACCGCCCGTGGATTGACCTTCCGCGGCAGCCGATGCCACTCTGGCTCAAAGATCCCATTATAAGGAGGGGTGACGATGCAAAGGCTGAATAACATTTCGCGACACGGAGGCTCCCTGATTCGAGTGGCTGCTGCGGCAGCCGTGTTGCTCGTGGGCAGTTGTGGCTACGCGGACATCTTGAGCACAAGCGCCGCGGTGAGGCCGAACAATTCGCTCCTTGTCGATGTTCAGGTGACAACAGGCGCCAACGTGGAGCGCGTCGTGATCACCTACCAGACTCCGGGAGCCGACCCGCTGGTTTCCCGCCTCACCCAGGTCTCTTCCACCGGCTCGACCACGATCGCCATCGGTCGGCTGCGGGCAAACCGGATATACACCTACACCGTGGACGGCTTCGACCGCGATGGCCGTCCGGCGGGAACCGCCAGCGGAACCTTCACGACCGGCTCGCTCCCGCCGCCCTTGTTAACCAACACCTACACGCTTTCAGGGCGCACGACCGCCCCGCTCGTCATTATGCAGGACAACCAGGTGGGCTTCCGGGGCTGGGTGGGCTTAGACCTCCACTCCTCCGATGCGCCGCAGATCGTCTGGTACTACAACAACGTTCCGAGCAACGCGACCGGCGTACTGCAAGCCGACACCGTGGGATCGATCGTTCGGCAGCGCAACGGGGATTTCCTCTTTGGGGACGCAGGAACGGGAGGTCCCACGGCCTTGGACGCTTTCTATCGAGCGATCACGCCCGACGGGACCCTTCTTGCCGAGAGCCCGCCCGATTGCAGCGTGACGCCGCCGACAGGCGGGTCGCCTGCCCCGGCGGGCTGGATTTGGGGCCAGGGAAACGACTGGCATGAACATCTTGTTCCCGGTGCGGACGGTGTCCGCGGCACGGTCCTCCACCTTGGCAAGATCTTCAAGGACCCGTTCTTCGACGCAGGGCAGGCTCCGCAGGGCAAGCGGTTGCAGGCGGGAAGCAGCATTCGCCGCTGGAACTCCGCGGCGGGGACAGACGAAATCGTGTGGGACCCCTTTAACTTCCTCGATCCGTTGACCGAGAGGACCAACGCATTGAACACCGATCCGGGAAACAGCTCCGATTTGTTCAGTTCCTTTCCCTGCGCGGGAGCTTCGCTCCAGAGCGACGAGTGGATGCACGCGAACTCGCTCCAGGTCACGCCAATGGGTGTGATTCTCATGTCGGTGAGGTACCTCGATACGTTGGTCGCGATCTCGCCGCAGTTCGACCGAATCGCTTGGCGAATCGGCCGCTTCAAGAGCGACTTTACCTTCCCCAACCCAAGCGACAGGTTCTACCACGCGCATTATGTCCGCATGCTCGAGAACGGGAATCTCCTCCTGTTCGACAACGGAAACGGCCGGCCGGCGGCTGAGGGCGGACTGTATACCCGCGCACTTGAACTCGCCCTCGACTGGAAGTCGATGACGGCGACCAAGGTATGGGAGTATCGTCACCAGGTAGGCGCCAGTGGCGGAGCTTCGGTTTACAAGTACTCCGATAGAGTGGGCACCGCCCAGCGGCTCGAGAACGGCAACACGATCGTCTGGTTCGGCGCCGACATCGATCCCACGACGCTCAAAGCGAAGAGCCCGCAGACCTACACGCTCGTTGAGGCCGACGCCAGCCCCGAGGCCAGCGCCCTAGCGGTCCTGGACGTGCAAATTCCTCCGGGGACCGCCTTCCCCTATCGGGCATTGCCGGTGGAGACGCTCTTCGGGGAGGTCCCGTTCGGCACGGGGAATGGAGCATCCCTGACCGCGTCTCCAAACCCCATTCAGGTCACAGGTGCGGCGGATGGAACTACCACGATCAGTTGGAATGCGCCAAACGCATCATACATCGAGATTCACGTTGGCAGCCCGAATGGCCCGCTCCTCGCCTATGGAGGGAATCACGGATCGGCGCAAACCGGCCCGTGGGTGACGGACGGCACGACCTTCTACTTGCAGGATGTCACTGGCGGAAAACCGCTGACCGCGAGCAATACGCTGGCCACGTTGGTTGTTCATTTGCAGAGGCTGTGAAAATCGTGAGAAGAACGCTCGCCCCCCGGTGATCGCATCCGCGTTGGGGTGCTCCACATTTTTTCAACCGGGGTGACGAGGGCGGGCAACAAGTGCAGACTGGGGTATGGCTCGCCCTGGCCTGCGTATCGCAGTCAGCACCAAAAACCAGAAGGAGTTGAACCAGCGTTATGCGGCGGCATGCAGCAGGTAAGTTGTGCTGCGCGCCTTGGCGCTTTTGCAGCTAGCCAATCAGTCCCTGCACCGCAGATCGCCCGTGTGGTCCCGCTGAGAGCTTCGCCGCGGTCCTTCGGCAGTCATGCGGCGCGATGCCGGGGACTCCGGCAGCCTCGGCACCGGCCATCGCGCTGCTGGATGTGCCCCATCGTAAGAGCCGCCACCTCGGACCGCCGCAGGCCGCAGCCGAGGAGTACGGCAATTCGTGAAGCCGGGCCGCGGCTCCTGGCCGTACCACGCGAAGAATTCGTCCAGCGCGTGGTTGTACACCGGTTTCGTAATCGGGGAGGAGACGCTGTCCAGGACCAGTGCCTTGAGTTTCTGCCATTGGTTCGTTTGTGGAAGAACAATCAAATCAGTCATTTAGGTCCTCATAATGGGCCATATCGGTAGCCATTTGGACCTTACCTCGGGGTGGTGGGGACATCAAGGCAGAGGTTACGCTCGGCTCGGGTTGCGCCTCGCCCATAGCCCTTTGCTCGTCTGACCTGCAGCACTTCTTGCCTCGTGGACGGCAGGATTTGCACAGAACAACTTGCTGGAGATCGGGTTTCTACCTTGTGTCGCATACATTCGGCTTTGGTCCGGAACTTACGTAGCGAGCGGAGAAATGACGGCCAAATCCTGCTCTATATCCTTGGAGGTGCGATGAAACCAGCGTGTTTGTGTGGACTGCTCTTCCTGACAGTTGGGTCCACCCTGTCCGGCCAGACCCCCACTGGAGGACCGACAATTACCGGCATTTCGAACGGCGCCAGCGGCGCGCCCGCCATCGAAAGTGGCTCGTGGGTCTCGATTTACGGCACCGGCCTGTCCGCAACCACGCGCAACTGGCAGGCGTCCGACTTCTCTGGAAGCAACCTTCCGACCACGCTCGATGGCGTGAGCGTCCAGATTGACGGCAAGAAAGCCGCGATCTGCTACATCAGCCCCGGACAACTGAACGTTCAGGCGCCCACGGACACCGCGACTGGGCCGGTGCAGGTGCAGGTGAACAACTCCTTCGGCACCGCTATCGGCACGGCAACTCTGCAGAACTATTCGCCGGCGTTCTTCACTTTTCAGGCGAGATATGCCGCTGCCGTGCATAACTCCGATGGCGTCTACGTCGCACCGGCCGGAAGTTTCGGGAGCGCAGCCACGTCGCGGCCAGCCCAGCCCGGAGAATGGCTTCAGATCTATGCTACTGGCCTTGGGCCCACGACGCCGGCCGTGCCCGCCGGCCAACTGGTCGGCAGCCCGGCGCCCCTGTCGAACCTCACCCAACTGAAGGTGACGATCGGCGGCGTGGCCGCCACGGTCCAGTACGCTGGTATGGTGCTGGCCGGGGAGTACCAGATCAACGTAATCGTTCCGCAAGTGCCGAACGGCGATCAGCCGATTGTGGCAACCATCGCCGGCGTGAGTTTCCAGACAGGGGTCTCAATTCCAATCTTGAACCCGGCGGTCCCGCCCGTCACCGTGACGCTCACGCCCGCCGGCGGCACCATCCGTTGCGGCGCCACTCTGTCTCTCACAGCCAAAGTGGCCAACACCACCGACCAGGCGGTTACCTGGCAGGTCAACGGACAGACGGGAGGCAGTCCCACCTTCGGGACGGTCTCGGCCGCTGGGGTCTACACCGCACCGGCCGATCTGCCGAGTCCGGCAGCGGTAACCGTAACCGCCGTCAGCCACGCCGACCCCACGGCCAAGGCCAGCGTGACCGTGAATCTCCAGAACCCTCTGCCGGTGGTCACGTCGGTGACTCCCAACCCGATGAATCCCGGCAATGCGACCATTACGGTTAACGGAACCGGGTTTGCGAATGGAGCCACCATCTATTTTGCCGGCGCCGCGCTGCCCACCGCTTTCGTATCCGACACGAAGCTGACAGCCACCGGCACGGTTGCCATGCCGGTCGGGCGTCTGGCGGCGGTCAAGGTCACCAATCCGAACCCCGGCACAGCCACCTCGACCCCCATCGCGGTGCCGGTCCGCGTGGCCAGTGAGGCAATGCCATATGCCAACGCGGTCCGCTTCCTGGAAATGACCACCTGGGGACCCACACCGCAAAACGTTCTGGATATCCAGACCATGGGGCCAAACGCCTGGCTGGCCGCGCAGTTTGCCATGCCCGCCAGCGCGTGGCCCGATCCCGACAACACCACCGAAGGCGTGGCCCGCCTGCGGACCGCCTTCTTCAACATCGCCCTAAATGGCGGCGATCAACTTCGCCAGCGTGCCTCGTTCGCCCTGGCACAGATTCTGGTGGCCTCCGCCGTCAAAGACACGCTGTTTGAGCAGATGGTGTCGTACCAGCGATTCCTGGCCGACTATGCATTC
Organism: Bryobacterales bacterium; assembly: GCA_963768385.1. Lineage (GTDB taxonomy): Bacteria > Acidobacteriota > Terriglobia > Bryobacterales > Bryobacteraceae > Fen-178. The sequence goes on along the minus strand of CAVYHQ010000002.1, from coordinate 127,329 downwards.
GGCACCTACCGCGACCTGCTGACCGCCACCACCTTGAGTCCTTCCATGGGCTACTTCCTCGACATGGTGAACAACGCCAAGGCCAACCCCGCTACCGGCACCGCGGCTAACGAGAATTACGCGCGCGAGTTGATGCAGCTCTTCACTTTGGGCCTGGTGCAGTTGGATTCCCAGGGCAATCCCTTAACAGCCGGCGGCGCCACGCTTCCCGAATACGACCAGTCCACCGTCTCGGCAATGGCCAAGGTGATGACCGGCTGGACCTACGGCGAGACGCCGGGGTTCGCATCGCTATGGACCAACATGCCGTATTATTTCGGACCCATGGTGGCGTTCGAGAATTATCACGACACCACCCAGAAAAACATCAACCTGCCGATTCCTTGCGTCATCTCCGCCGGCGGGACGGCGGAGAGCGACCTGAGCGCGGCGCTCGATTGTCTCTACCGGCAGTCCAACCTGGCCCCGTTCGTCTCCTACCGCCTGATTCAGCGGTTCGTGATGAGCAACCCTTCGCCGGCTTATGTGGGCCGGGTGGCGAACGCATTCCAGTCTTCGCAGGGCAACCTGCAAACCGTGATTACCGCCCTGCTCACCGATACCGAAGCGCAGAGCGAAGGCGCCGGCAAGCTGGCGGAACCGATCCTCTATGCCACCGGCCTGCTGCGCGCGCTCAATGCCACAGTCACCGCCGCCGATGCCCTCACCAACCAGGCCACCCTCATGGGCCAGACCGCGCTCACACCCGGCAGCGTGTTCAGCTACTTCTCGCCCTTCTACAGCGTCAGCGTTCCCGGTGTCACACCGCCACCGGTGGCGCCCGAATTCCAGGCGATGAACGCCGCCACCGCGTTGGCGCGCGCTAACTTCGCCTACCTGGTGGCCACCAACGGCATCTCCGCCAGCATCAAAGTGGACCTGACCAATCTGCTGGATCTCGCCAACAATCCGCCCGACCTAGTGGAGGCGCTCAACCAGGCGCTTTTCCGGGGCGAAATGGATGCCAATGTGCGCGGCCTTCTGACCACCGCCGCCAGTCAATCCACCAGCACGGCGTCGCGCGTGCGCAGCGCGCTCTATGCCGCGGCCGCCGCGCCGCAATACGAAATCGAACGGTGAGAGGAGAACCACAGCCATGACATTCCAACAGCTTCGATCGCGTCGCGACTTTCTTCGCCTCGGCTGCCGCACGCTTTCCACCATCGGCGCGGCCGCCGCTTTCGGACAGACCGGCCTGATGACCGCGCGGGCGCAATCGTCCAGTGACTACAAGGCGCTGGTGTGCATCTTCCTGTTCGGCGGCAACGATGCCAACAACCTGCTGGTCCCCAACGACACCGCGACTTACGCCAACTACCAGAAGATCCGCCAGAACCTGGCTCTGCCGCAGGGTTCGCTGGTGACCATTCACGACCCGGCCACCAACGCCAACTATGGTTTGCACCCCAGCTTCGCGCCCATCGCGCCGCTGTACAACTCCAGCAAGCGCCTGGCGCTGCTCGCCAACGTGGGCACGCTGGTGCAACCGGTGCCGCGAGGTTCAAATGGCATGCCGCAGCTCAACTCCGTGCCGCTGCCGGTGAACCTCTATTCGCATTCCGACCAGCAAAACGAGTGGCAGAACGCCGTGCCACAGGGCGGCGTTACCACCGGCTGGTCCGGGCGGCTGGCCGACAAGCTGGCCGGCATTTCCGGCAGCCTGGTGCCGCCCGCCATCAGCATCAGCGGCAACGCGCTTCAGTTGATCGGTGAGAACACCCAGCCCTCCACCGTGAACACCAGCAATTTCGGACTGGTGGCGCCCGCCACCGATCCGGGATCGATCGCCTTGCAGAACATGCTCAGCCTTGCGAGCGGCGTGACCCTCATTCAGGCGGCGCAGAGTTCGCTGAAGGATGCCATCGCCGTAGCTCAGGCGGTGAATGCCGCGGTGGCCGGCAGCAGCAGCCTGGGCGTCACGTTTGCGAACACCGATATTGGCACGCAATTGGCCCAGGTGGCCAAGATCATCCAAGTGCGCGCCGCGCTTGGCGCCACCCGCCAGATCTTCTTCTGCAGCCAGGGCGGCTACGACACGCACTCGAATCAACTGCCGCTGCAGGTGACGCTCTACACCAACCTGGCCGCCGCGCTGGCGGCTTTCGACCAGGCCATGGGTCTGCTCTCGGTGCAGAACAACGTGACCACGTTCACCGAGTCCGACTTCAGCCGCACCTTCCAGCCCAACGGCAACGCCGGCACCGACCACGGATGGGGCAGCCACGCCCTGGTCATGGGCGGCGCCGTGAACGGCGGCAACCTGTACGGCAAGTTCCCCACCCTCACGCTAGCCGGCCCCGACGACTCCGGAACCCGCGGCACGTGGGTCCCCAGCACCTCCGAGGACCAGTACGGCGGCTCTCTGGCGAAATGGTTCGGCCTCTCCGCGCAAGCGGATCTGGACTACGTCTTCCCGAACCTGCACAATTTCGGGTATCAGACGCCGGCGTTTGTCTAGATTCTTGACCAGCCATTCATAGAGTTCATCTCTCAGATTTTTCCGGCGGCAAGCTGAAGCGGGACCTGGCTCCCACGGCGTAAGGGAGTCATTGCGATTGGGGGATATTCCCGCTCTGGGAGGTAATCCACACCCTACATAGCCGAGCGATCGAGGTGTTTGAAGACTTGGCCTGATGCCGGTCTCGCGCCGGGAGTCGCAGGTGCGCGGCGTGGAGCAGGATGGTTCCCCAAGCCTACGCCCCGCCTCGAACGCCATCAGCCATCCAACTACGTATAAGTCTTGTCCACGCCGTATTGTGTATCCCAATAAGTCGTAGGATCGGTGAAGAACTCACCCTGCCTGCAAAGGGGTCGAATCGCCTCTTCAATGACTTTGATGCCCAAGCCGGGCCCCGTCGGAACGGGGATGTAGCCCTTTACCACGAGGTCCCCTGCGTCGGTTATGTCTTTGTGCCAATCCGGCTGCGGCTGGTGCCATTCCATGGCGAGGAAGTTCTGGGTGGCGGCTATCGCGTGCACGCCGGCCACGTAACCGATCGGGGTAGCGTTGCTGTGGACCATCATCCCCACCGAATACTTGGCCGCCATGTCGCCGGTCTTCTTCAATTCGAGACAGCCGCCGATGACATTGTGATCCGGGTGGATGTAATCGACTGCGCGCGCCTGGCAAAGCGGCTCGAGCGATTCCACCAGGTAGGCGTCTTCGCCGGTCAAGGTGGGCACATTGATCGAATCGGTGATGAGCTTCCACTCCTCCACCCGGAACCACGGGACCATGTCTTCCAACCAGGACGGAGTGACCCGCTCCAGCGCCTTGCCCAGCTTGATGCAACTTTTCACGGTGAGGTGTCCGAAATGGTCGTGCGCCATGGGAACGTCGGCGGCGTCGCCCATGGCCTCCTTAAGCGCAGCGACATGGTCGGCTACGAGTTGACATCCCTTGTCGCTGATCTCCAATCCCTGATAGTAGTTCTCAGGGTTCTCTCCAAATTCCCCGTTATAGCCTGCCGGCGCAAACATCGTGCCCGGCTTGCCTCTGAGAATGGGAGCTACGCCCAGATCGTATTTGAGCATCGTAAACCCAGCGGCGACACGCTGCTTATAGTCGGCGCCGAGCTCTTTCGGGTCGTCCGAGCGCGACGCAGACTCTGTGTACATGCGGACCCTGTCGCGGAATTTCCCGCCGAGCATTTGGTAAATCGGCGCGCCATAAGCTTTGCCGGCCACATCCCATAGCGCGTTCTCAATCGCGTTGACGGCGCTACCCTGACGGTTATACGCGCCATGGATCTTGATCTTGCGGAAGATCTTGTCGACGTCGCAAGGATTTTCGCCAACCACCTTGGTCTTGTGCATAAGCACGTAGCTAGGCTGGGGGCCGTCCCCGATCGCCTGGCCGTAACCCGAAATTCCCTGATTGGTATCTATTCGGACAAGGATCACGCCGCCTGATGCCGGTCCCGCGCCGGGAGTCGCAGGAGGCAGCGGGCCCCCGCGGCCTGCTGCGCCCGCGGGCCCCCCCCTGCCGGCAGCTCCACCAGCAGCCGCGCCGCCCCGCCCCCCTCTGCCGGCGCCCGCGCTATCCGGATTTGGCCCTCTAACCAGGGCGATGCGCATGTCGGTGATTCTCAAATCCGACGGCTTCGAATTCCGATTGACATTCTGAGGGTAGGCTTCGAGATCGGCGGAGAGGCCCAGGCCCGCAGCCGCGCCTCCCCTTGCAAGAAACGAACGCCGCCCAATTGCTCCTTGGTCTGTTGACATTTGCTCAGCTCCTTTTTATCCAGCTATGAACCAAAACCACGGAATAGTCTAAGGATCCGGGATCCCTTTGTCTCGCCGGAACTTTCGTTTTGGACTTCCGAATGGAATTCAGTATATCAGTTCGTATCCGCCAATATCGGTAGCTATTCCGCGGGCTGGCCGGCTGCCCGACGCTGCAACCACGCGCGAAGCTCCAACGGGGTGATCCCGAGGAAACGTGCGAATGTCTCCGCAAGGCTTTCATTTTCACCCCGAACGCACCCGATCCGTGCGCACCTATCCGCAATCTCCTCGGCGACCGATGGGCTAGAGACAGTACAGTCTGGAACGCCGTGGTTCGTTTCACCTCCGTGAAGGCTTCACCTGTTCGGCGGCGCGCTTCAACTCCGACACGCGCGCCTCGATATCCTCGATCTCGATGCCCTTGGTTGCGTGATTCATGACGCACTCGGCAGCCCGGACCCGGGTGGAAGCGGGTGCATCCTGGTCCAGCATGATCTTCAGCATCGTCGTAGCTGCCGCTGCACAGCCTTGCTGGAGCCGTGCGATGGATTGCGAAAGACGCTTGGCGGCGGGCCTGGCGATACGCAACTTGGAATTCTGGCAGCTTCAGCCATCGCCAAAGGGTTGTTGCTCCAGCGCCAACAGCCTGGGCGGCTTCATCTACGTTCCGGTGAGTCAGAAGCGCCGCGATCACCACCTCCTTTTTGCGCCCGAGTTTCTGGCCATGGCCTACCATCTGGCTCCACCCGGTACCATCGGCCGGCGGTTCTGCGAATCATTCGAGTGCGCGGTTTCCACTCTTGTGTCGCGCACCACCTCCATCTCGCCGGCGCCGGCCGTGGCATATTAGGAACTGCGGTCCGGACCACCGCTGGAGGAATCAATGCCCCAAGCTTCCCGCATGCAGGTCTTGCTTCTTGTCATGACCTTGGCGCTCGCCCTCACGTGTGCCTTCTCGTTGCAGCAGCCATCCGCCGAAGCGCTCCCGGATCGCGTCACCGGTGCCTTCGCGATGGGTTGGATGCTCACCGACACGAATGGCGACGGCATCCCCGACATGATCAATGGCAAAATCGTCGTACCCGCTCACTCCAGCGCCGCCGAGAATGCCGCCGCGGCGAACTTGGCCGCCCGCCTCAGCTTCGGTTCCACCGGATTGACCCCGCCGTTGGTGATCAGCGCCATCGATGACGCCGGAGGCGGTCCCCGTATCTGGGTAGGGAGAGGCGCGGCCCCTCCTTCTCTCGCGGCGGATCTCGCCCGGCTGTCGAACGGTCTGGACACCCAGGAAGGAGCCGTGTTTTCCTTAGGTGACAACCTCGCCATCGTAGCTGGCGACGACGCAGGCCTGCTGGCGGCCGCGGAGGCCTTCTCCGCCCGATCCCCCTACCAGTGGCGCGTGCCGGGCGACCAGCTTTCGGACATCGCCGACGCGGTGCGGGCAGCCGTTCCCGGAGCGGCCATCGAACTGGCGGGGATCACTTACCTGCGCGGCAAGGCAGGCATTCACCGGGCCTTTCTGCGCAGCCGCGATACCATCGCCCGGTCCGCGCTCGAAAAAGCGCTGTCCTCCCCCCGCCTGGCCGCGGTGCATGAACTGGTCGTCATGGGCGGCACCCCGCCGGTTTCGGCGACCAACCCGAAGCCGGAAGCCCCTCAGCCCGCGGCTCCGACGGCTCCGCCAGGCGCCGCGGCGGAGAGCGCCGAGGGGCCGGTAGCCGCCGCGCCCACACGGCTCGATCTCGCCACGCTCTACACCAGCCGTGGCCTGTTCACCGGCACTCCCAGAATGCCGGTACCCTCGTCCCTGAACGGACGCCTGTATGTGCCAGCCGGCGCCGCCGGAATCGCGATGGCCAACCTGGCGGCCCGTATGGGCCTGGAAGCCACGGGCATCAGCCTGCCGTTGGCCACCCCCGCCGAGAACGCCGCGGAGCGCGACGTGCGCTCCCACGCGGTCCTGAGCGGCGAGTCCCCGCTGGCGCGAGTGGTCGAAGAGAAGCTGCGCACCCAGGACACAGCCTTGGCGCAGGCCGAGACGACCCTCGCGGCCGGGGAAGGCGAGCTGCGCGTGGTGGACGATGCCTTCGGACGGCGCTCGGCCATCCTGGCCCGCGGCGACGAAGCGGGCAGCGTGGCCGCGCTGGACCTCCTTTCCCGCCGCCTCCCGAACCTGTGGGACACCGGCAAGCAGCAGTTGTCGATGGACGAGATCCGCTACGACCTGCATCGCTTCTTCTCGTTGCGCTCCGGGGTTGGGCAGGCGGCCGCCGCTCTCTATCTCCTGGACCGCTGGATGAAGGAGGTCAGCGCGGGCGGGGATGCAGCGCGGCTTAAGGACGTCAAAGCGGAAGTCTACGCGGACCTCGCCGATCCCGGCCTTTCGGATTTCATCCACCAGGAAATCCAGCGGCAATGGCACGTGGCCGCCGCGGACGTAATCGCCGCCAGCCTGCGGGCCGGAACCAGGTGCTGCGACAAGGCTCCCGACCTGCACTATCAGGGGCCCATGTTCCATCAGGCGGCTCCCACCTTCACCGAAGACATCGTGATTCCCTGGGAGGGCCGGCGCCTGCTGGACGCGGTTCGCCGGGCCTCGTCCGGCATCGCTCCCGGACAGGAAGTGCGCCTGGTGGCGCGGGTCAGCGAAGGTCCGGCCGAACGCCGCAAGCTCGAGGATCAGTTGCGGGACATCCTCACCCATGCGGGCGCCGACGCCCGGCATTCGAGCGTCGAGGTGCTCTGCGCCTACAAGCAAGGCTATAGCTGGCTCATGGACGAGGTCGCTCCCGCCCTGGCTAAGAAGCCCGTAGCCGCCCTGCAGATCGATTTCGCCCGGAACATCGATCCCACCGGTGTGCGGGGCATGTATTCCGAGGCGCGGTGGGTGCAGGAGCTATATCCGGTAGATGAGATGCTGGCCCGCAAGCTGAATCTGCCCCTCGAAAGAATCGCGTTGAACGAGATCGAAGACCCGCCCCACAACGGCCCCACGTATCGGGTGCACGCCTACGACGCCGGCCGCAAGGAGATCCTCACACGCGACTTCACCGTCGCCACGGCCATGCAGCCCTACAACGGCGTCATCACCCGTTACGAACAAGTGCAGGTTGACACCGGCTGGGTGCGCCTGGAGTGCGCCTCCAAAGTGCTGCTCGATCAACGGATCAAAACCGACATTGAGGAATTCTGGGACCACTATCAGAACCAGACCCTGCCCAAGGTCTACCGGTTCGTGATGGCGCAGGCGCGCGGCGACCTTCGTCCCGAGTTTGAGCCGCCGTTCGACACGCTCAAGATGGATATCCACATGAGCGAGCCGGACTACAATCTGGACCTCGACAAAGAACGAATTTCCTCCCTGGAGGCCTTGCAGGAGGACACGTTTTACTCCACCGTTTCCTTTGTGGAGATGATGGGGAACCTGGAAACCGGCCGCCCCCTCAATTACACCGGCCGCATCATTCCCATCGTGCATGGGTCGGAAGACGGCCATGACGGCCGCGTGCACATTGAGTTCTATGGTAAGGCCGCCGCCAATCCGCTGGTGCGGCTGAGCTGGACCGATCCTCAGGGCCGGCGCCACAAGCAGGAGCGCAACCTGCCGGCCCTGGCGGGCGAGGCGCAGCCGCGGCTGATTCAAGCCCGCGTGCAGGCCGGCGAGGCAGGCGTCGAACGTCTCGCCTGGCTGCTGCCCGCCGATTTCGTCGAGGACCAGTACGACGAGTGGCTCAAAGTCGCCGGCCAGGACCAGGTGGACCGCAACATCTTCCCGGTGGAGCAGGCTCGCGGCCAGTTGCACTGGCTCGAAGAAATGCACCGGGCGGGAATTTACCGCGATGACATTGCCTATCCGCGTCTCCGCGAAATGGCCGTGGAGTTCGAACTGCCGCGCGATGCCACGGCGAAGGCCGATAGCCCCGCCCATCGGGAATTCGTGAGCTGGAGCGTGCCAGCGCCCGCCACACAGCGGCCCATGATCACCGACTATCAGCCGGCTTCCGGAAGCCCGCTGGTTCAGTGGGATGAACCCATCGGCCCGCGCGAAAGCGCGTCCATTCTGGCGCGGCTGGCCATGTACCCCGGCGTGAACGTGTATTGGATGGGCCGCAGCTACCTGGGCGAGAACCTCTGGGCGGCCGATGTCATGCTCCCCAGTCCCGCGGCGCTGCGGTCATGGGCCAAGGAGACTACGCTGAAAGCCTCGATCGTGTACTCGGGACGCCAGCACGCCAATGAAGTCTCGAGCACCAGCCACATCGCCAGGCTGGGCGAGGATCTGGTCACGGATCCCGCCAAACGCGCTTTGCTCAAGCAGGTGAACGTGGTGCTGCACCCGATCACCAACCCCGATGGGGCACAGCTCGCGATGGACCTGGCCCGCCTCACTCCCGACAATCTCCTGCATCCCGGCTATCACGGATCGTTGAGCGCCGACGTCTCGGCCGGCCAGACCGAGATCGACCCGATCTATCCGGAATCCCGCACGCGCCGCCAGCTAATCGATTCCTGGCTGCCCGACGCGTTTCTCAACCCCCACGGTTACCCGTCGCACGAGTGGGTGCAGCCCTTCTCGGAATACACCGGATGGGTGCAGAACCGGCAGAACGCGAACCCGGGCCGGGAGTGGTGGATTCCGCGGGGCTGGTTCACCAGCCTGGGGTATCTGCGCGACGAGACTCATCCTTACAGCAAGCAGATTACCTACGCCATCCGGGATCGGATCGTCGAGGCGGAGCGCGGCGTACCCGGGCTGCTGGCACTCGAAACCCGCATGAATGAACGCTACCGGCGGTTCGGACAGCGATGGCAGCCCCGCAACATGTTGCAGCCGATCGTCGACGGAATCCGCATTTATATGCCGCTGAAAGGAACCAGCGGCGGCGGCCGCGGCGAAGGCGGGGCGGCGCCGCCGGCCCCAGGCAGCGGCGGAGTGACCGGCGTCTCACCGGACGTCACCTGGGACACCGGATACACGGAAGCTCCCGACGAAACGGCCCACGGCGATTATCTGAAGCTGATGGCTTCGGCGGGGCTGGCCTTCGACTATGTCCACCTGGAGTACCTGGCGAAGTCCGATTTGCGAATCGCGCGCACCGGGCGGGAAGCCGCCGGCGCAGTTCAATGGCGCGTGGAGCGGCCGCGCCCGGTGCTGGCTCCCGGGATGACGCCCATCCAGCAGCCGTCCGAGACGCCATGAAGCGGGATCAGAACACGAACCGCGCGGCCAGTTCCGCTTGCTGGTAGCAGTTGTTCAGAACCCCGGTAATCCTGCCGAAGTTCGGCGAAGTGACAGACGTTGTGTTGCCGCCGGCCGTCATCTGGCCGCTAGGCACGCCCAGGTTCTCGGTTCCGAACAGGTCGAACACCTGCACGCTGAGCTCGATCCGGCGCTTCTCCGACTTCAGGGCGAACGCCCGCGAAAGCTTGATGTCGAAGCTGTTTAACCGGCTGCTGTCGAAATTCGAAGATGTGAGCGCCGCCAGCCCGAGCGTCGCCCGGTAAGCATTCACCGCATCGAGACTCAAATTGCGGTCCCCCTGATTGCGCGAGGTCCCGGGTACGTAGGGGTGTATGCCATCCGCGTCGGTGGCGGCCTCGACGTTGTTGAACGGCAACGAGGAGCGAACCGTCCACATTGCGCCCAGCGTGAACCTCCAGGGCAACTGGACCGAGGTGCTGGCGATCAGGTTGTGCCGCCGGTCGGCGTTGGCAGGCCCCCAGTCCAGGCCGTAGTTGGAGGGCACGGTCACCTGCACCTCCGGGTTATTGTCCTGGTTGCTGGAAAGCGAGTACGAGACCATGAACTGGTACCGCCGGGCGAAACGCTTCTCTGCCCGGACATAAAGCGCCTTGTACTTCGCCGCTCCGATGGCGCTGTGGTCCAGGATGCGGTTGAACAGCGGATAGGGCTTCACGCCGTTGACCGGATAATTGAGATCCACCGTGCGGTAATCGTGGAGCGTGTGGCTGTACGCGCCATCGACATGGATGGAAAAATCGTGCGTCAGCTCGCGCGAGTAGCCCAGGTTGAACTGCTGCGTATAGGGATTGCGATAGTTGGGGTCGAGGATGGTGGGTGATGGAGGGGCAATTGAGCAAAATGTCTGCCAGGGTTGGCCGCCAAACGGATCCGGATACGCGGGTTTGTTGATCAGCACGGAGCACTGCGCGTAGTCGCGCAGCTCGGGGAAATTCTGGAGCGTCTGCAGGTTCTGATAGTAGATGCCGTAGCCCCCGCGGACCACGTCCTTGCTGTTGCCACGGACGTCCCACGCGAAGCCGAAGCGCGGGCCGAAGTTCTTGTTCGAGCTCCGCTTGCTCGGATCGCCCATCCCGGGAATCGGCACAATCGCGTTGTAAGGCCGCCCGGCCAGCGAGCTGGGGTTGAGGAATTGGTTCAGCGCGTTAAACTCGCGGTCGTAGCGAACCCCCAGGCTCAGGGTGAAGTTCCGGCGCACCTTCCAGTCATCCTGGATGTAGAAGCCGAGCTCGGTGGTGGGATCCTTGGTGTCAATCGGCGGGCGCGTCGCGGTGAACGCGGTCGCGTCATTGGAAGCGGCGAGCGCGGCCAGGGAAGCCGGGTCGCTGGGATTGAAGTAGTGATCATGCGCGAAGGTGTACGCGCCCGCGTAGCCGTTGGGAGCATCGTCCTCAAAGGGGACGCGGCTCACGTCGATGCCGAGCTTCAGGGTATGCGAGCCCTTCACTATGCTGATGTCGTCCTTGCCCTGCCAACGCTTCTCCACACCGTTGTCCGCGTAGTTGTCGCCCCAACTGAAGCTGGGGAAAGTCAGGGACGCCTGGAGAGCGTTCAGGCGCTCCGCCGGATAGGTTCCCAACTCGGCGAAAATGGGAGTGCCCGACGGGCTCAGCAGGTAGGACGAGAAGGCATATTGAAACCGCACTTCGTTGACCACGGCGGCCGCAGGGGTCCAGGTATGTCCGGCCACCACCGCGTGCCGCGGAATTGAGCCGTCGTAGCAGTTGCTCATGGAAGTTCCGCCGCAGCCGTTCCAAGAGATGAAGTTCCACTCCTGCGAATAGCGCGCGAACAGGTGCTGGCTGTTGCTGAGTTGATAGTCCACGCGCGCGTTGAACATCTGGTCGTGGATGGGCCGGTCGTGCACGCCCTGGAAGGTGGAGTAGTATTGGCTGGCGGCCCCGGGGATGAAGATGGTATACGCGGTAGCGGTCTGAGTGCGCTCGAAGGCGGCATAGAAGTGCACTTTGTTGCGGACGATCGGCCCGCCTAAGTCGCCGCCGAATTGATCGCGGCGGAACGGCGCCTTGCTCAGCCCGACGTTCAGGTCGGCTGCCTGGGTGAATCGATCGTCACGATTGAAGATCTGGTCGCGAGCGTACTCGAAGGCCTCGCCGTGGAACTCGTTGGTGCCGCTCCTGGTGACGATGTTGACCACCCCGCCAGCGGACAGGCCCTGGTCGGCCTTGTACTGAATGGTGTTGACCTTGAACTCCTGTATGGCGCCCATCGGGAAGTTCTGCCGCGGTTCGCCCATCTCGGCCCAGGTGTTGGTCACGCCATCCACCGAGAACCCGTTGGACCAATAATGGCTGGCGCCGCCCATCTGGACGCTGTTGTAGAACGTCCGGGAAGAATCCTGCGAGGTGCCCGGCTCCAGCAGGGCAAGGTTGATGAACTGGCGCGTATTGATGGGAAGCGTATCGATCTGCTGGTTGGTAACGACGCCCGAGATGTCGTTCTTGGTCACGTCGATGGGCGGAATCTCGCTGGTGATGGTGATCGACTCCTGCATTGCGCCCACCGTCAGGGAAACATCGTGATCGACGTGAGCGCCGATGTTCAGAACGATGCCGGAGATGGTCGCCGTGACAAAACCGGTGGCTTCCACCTTCAGCGAATAACGGCCCGGCAGGACCGCCGCGAACCGATAGCGCCCATCCGCATCGGATTTGAAGGTTCTGGTGACGCCGGTCTCCTGGTTGATGAGACTGGCCGTCGCGCCCGGAATAGCCGAGCCGGACGGGTCCTTGACCAAGCCGGCGATTTCAGCGTCGCCCGTAGTCTGGGCAATGGCTGGGCCAGCGATCAGAATCGCCGCGGCGAGGATCGCGAGCCAATGGGAAATATGGTTGGTTGGTCGTAAGCAAGGCATCGATATCAACTCCCGACAGGTGTCCTTCAGTCTCTATCGCTGTGCATACCCCGGCCCCCCGTTCAGCCTGCTCAAACGACAGTCTCTGATTAGCGCAAGTATAGGATAGGCCGGACAGGCGGTCAAGCGATTTTCTTCAGGAGTTTCCCCGGAACCTGACGGCCGGATAGGCTAACTCTCGGCAGTTCAGCCGATTGCCGGGATTTCAAAGGGGGAAGGGACGGAATCCACCCTGCCGCATCATTTCAGCCCCCTTCCGCTGACCAGGTACACCGCGAAGCTGCCCAGCCAGTGGCCACCCAGATAGTGTTCGCCGTTGATGCTGTCCAGGCCCGCCTGGCGCAGCCTGCCAGCGAGCTCCAGGAACGGCCCGCGCCGCGCGTCGCTCTCCGGCAGCTTCGACACGATGCCTTCCAGCATCCACGCGCGGCTCAGGTTCAGTCCCGCCAGGTGATACAGCTTCGGGTCCGTCACATCCGGCACGCGGGTCGGCTCCAGTTCCACACGCGGCAGGAACGCGGTGAGCCAGCGCGCGAACTCGGGGCCGGGCAGGATGCGCCGCACGACGTCGGCCTCGGCTAAACACGGTGACAGAAAGTCCTCGCCCGATGGTTCGTACGAGAGCGGGCAATTGCGGTCCTTCAGGTAGTAGGCACGCACGCGCTCTTCCACCAGCTTGCCGAACTCGGCGTTTCCGGTGATGCGCGCATAGTCCAGCATCAGCCCCATGCCAAAGGCGGTGTTGTTATGCTCGCCGATGCGAATCGGGTGGTCCATCTTCGACAGCCATGCCGCGATCCGAACGGTCACCGTCTGTTCCAACGGCCGCAGCGTGGCGGCCCACTGGCGGGCCTGGGGGGCGTCCCACTCCTTCAACTCCGCCGCCAGTTGCAGCAGCCACGCCAACCCATACGGCCGCTCAAACGCCGCGCGCCCGTCCGCGTTCAGATACTTCACTTCCTGCGCGATGTTGGCCGCCGTGAGGCTCCGGTCCACCGCGCGCCGCGCCTCTGCCGCGAACGGTGCCTGCGGAAACAGCCGCGCCAACCGGACCAGCAGCCAGTGCCCATGCACCGACGAGTGCCAGTCGTAGCACCCGTAAAACGCCGGCGTCAGATCCCGCGGCGGTTTCACATCCGCGTCCGAGGTCATCGAGTGCGCAATCTTATTGGGATACTCCTGGTGCACGCAATCGAGCGCCAGCCGCGCAAACCGCGCCGCCTGCGCCTGGTCGAAATCCGCGGCACGCGCGAGCCCGCCGCATACGACGATCCCCGCCATGGCACGCCATAACATGTGTTTATCCGGAAATCCCATTTTGGCTCTCGGCTTATGGGTTAGTATACACCCAGCCGCTCTCCCTTAATCCTGCGACTGGCCCGAGTTATCCGGCGCCGGCTACAGGCTCGCCACCACGCACCGGCACCCGTTCCACAAGAACGCCCGCGCTACGATCCGGGCCGACCATGTCGCCGACAGCCGCAGCGTTATCAGTTCATATCGGTAGCCGGTCTGTCAGGCGATCGCCTACGTCGCCATCCACCCAGCGGCGGAGGGTCGGTTGAAGCACAGCGGGGGGGCCGGCGCGCAAGGGGATCGCGGATCTGAGCAGCCGAATCCTGGCCGCAGGGCAGCACCGGGGCAGCACGTCAGCCATCCGTACGGCCCTAAACGCTCTGGTGGCGAACTGAGCTGGACTGAAAACATACCTACTTAGACCCAACTGAACCGAACTGAACTGGCCGAAAGCGGGTTCGATTCCCGTTAGCGCTACCAAATTCCCGGCTCTATGCCAAAAACGGGGGCAGACCCCGATCCCAAACCATCTAAGAACATAACAACAAAGCCGATTTCCGGCGCACAGATGGCCGTACCGGCGCCACTTCCCGAGTGTCCGACCTTCCGTTCCCGGCGCACGGCCCACTGCCTGGCACGGATGAGTGGAGCAGACAGGCGAGCGCGAATCGCAGCCCTGTTCCGCGCAACGAATCGCTATAATCTAGGAGAATTACGACCCTCGACTGGACGAAGGAGGCCCGGCGCCATGGGGAATTTGAGGGTGAAGGGAATTCACTTTTTGCTCAGTTACTCGTGCACGTACACATGCGACCACTGCTTCCTGCATTGCTCACCAGGGGCGCGTGGCACTTTCACTTGCGAGCAACTCCGCCGAGTGTTCGCGCAGGTCGAGCTCATGGGCACGGTCGAGACCGTGTACTTCGAAGGCGGAGAGGCGTTCCTATACTATCCCCTGTTGCTGGAGGGGCTGAGGTTGGCTGCCACGTTGGGTTTGCGGGCCGGCATCGTGACGAACGCATACTGGGCCACGTCAGTGGAGGACGCCGAGATCTGGCTCAAGCCCATCCGGGATATCGGGATAGCCGACCTCAGCGTGAGTGATGACGCTTTTCATCAGGGCACAGGGGAAAGCAATCCCGCCAAGCCGGCCCTCGCCGCTGCAATGAACCTGGGAATCCCCTGTGACGCGATCTGTATTGAGACACCAGCCCCTGCACCCTGCCAAAGAGAATCGCCAAGCAAGGGCCAACCCGTCATAGGAGGCGGCGTTCTGTTCAGAGGACGGGCGGCGGAGAAGCTTACCGCTGGACTGCCGCGGCGGCGGTGCGAGGAACTGATCACCTGCCCACACGAAGAATTGGAGGCGCCCGCACGGGTCCACCTCGACTGCTACGGAAATGTCCACATCTGTCAGGGCCTGAGCATGGGCAACATGTGGGAAACGCCGTTGTCCAAGCTGGCTCGTGAACACAACCCCCGTCAACATCCAATTTGTAGCCCGCTGTTGAGCGGAGGCCCGGCCGCATTAGCGAAAGAATACGGCGTCGAACTGCCGGATGATTTCGTGGATGAGTGTCATTACTGTTACACAGTGCGGAAAGCCCTCGTCGATCGATTTCCTGCATATCTTGCTCCCAAACAAGTGTACGGGTTGAGCTAGCCGATTCTCGGGGCACCACTTGATTTCCCCGGGGCCGCCTCGGCAAGCGCGGCGAAAGAATTCTGCAATTCGGAGATCAAGAGTTGGCGGCTTGTGATACGCTACCAGCAGACCGGGAACCAAAATGGAAATCCCGGGTAAACCCTGATGGTCGAGGCATTTTTCTGTACAGTGGTATTCAGGAGGTAAATCTCGGAATGAGACGGTTAGCAATTGTAGTCTGTGGATTAGCGTGGGCGGCCCTGCTCGGCGGCTCCGCATTGGCGCAGGGGCGAGCCCAGCAGGGGCAAGCCGACAAGCCGGAGTGGGCCAAGGCTAAGATCTACAACACGGTCAAACTGAAGCTGGCCCAACACAAGCAGGTCTTCAGCTTCACGGTAAACCACTTGGATGTGACCGAGTATTGCGAAAAAGCCAAACACTACGACTGGGCCTTTTTCGATATGCAGCACAGCACCATGTGGTTTTCCGATGTCGAGAAGATGATCGCAGCGTGCCCCTACAACGGCGCCATTCCGTTCGTGAGGCTGCCGGACGCGCAGGAATGGCACATTCAGCAAGCCACCGATATAGGGGCGCTGGGCGTCATCGTTCCCACTGTGGACGACGTGGAGCGGGCCCGCGAGGGCGCCAAGTGGGTTCGGTATCCGCCGGTGGCGCGCCGCAGTCTGGGCCAGAACCAAGCCTCGAGGATCTGGGGTCCGGATTACAGGAACTCCATCAACGACAACATCATGCTGGTGCTGATGATCGAGACGCCTACGGGTGTCGCCAATGCCTTCGATATCGCCTCGGTGCCGGGCGTTGACGCTATCCTGGTGGGGAACAACGATTTGAGTTCGTTCTCCGGTTTCGCACTCGAGTCTCCGCAGTATCAGGATCTGCTCACCAAGATTCACGATGCCACGCTCAAGGCGGGAAAGATCTTCGGCTGTGCCAATCCGCTTTTCGCAAAAGGCAATTCGTTGAGCAGCACGACCTACCTCTTCCAGAACGGCCCCTCGAACGACGGCTATGTGCCTCCGCCGGGCAGTATTCAGACCACCGCGGGGCCGCCGGCGAAAAAGTAAGACATTTGGTGTGGGGCGCCCCCAGGACCCAGCAGGAGGGTGGCCCCACAGCAATCCCTATCAATTTAAGGCACTGTTCGCTGAGAGTTGTCATGGCTCTGTGCGTGGAGCAACAGTGCAAGAGGAACAGGCAATAAATCGGAGGGATCAGGATACCGCTTCCACGGCGATCAGCCCTAAACTGGAGATGAGGGAAACGGTTCCCAAGGAGAGACAATGCAGAAGCGCAAACTTGGAAAGAGCGGCTTGGAAGTCTCGGCTCTCGGGCTCGGCTGTATGGGAATGAGTTTTTCTTACGGTCCGCCCAAAGACAAGCAGGAGATGATCCCGGTTATCCGGGCAGCCGTGGAACGCGGCGTCACGTTCTTCGATACTGCGGAAGTGTACGGCCCGTTCATAAACGAAGAACTCGTGGGTGAAGCCCTCGCTCCCTTCCGTGAGCAGGTGGTGATCGCCACCAAGTTCGGGTTCAAACTCGATCCGAACACCGGCAAACAGGCCGGGCTGAACAGCCGGCCAGAGCACATCAAGCAGGTCGCTGAGGGCTCGCTGAAGCGGCTCAGGGTCGATGCCATCGATCTTTTCTATCAGCACCGTGTTGACCCGGACGTGCCGATCGAAGACGTGGCGGGAGCGGTGAAGGACCTGATTCAGGAAGGCAAGGTCAAGCACTTCGGCCTTTCTGAAGCAGGAGCGAAGACGATTCGTCGCGCTCACTCTGTCCAGCCGGTCACCGCCCTGCAGAGCGAATACTCGCTGTGGACGAGAGGCCCTGAGAAAGAAGTGCTGCCAACCGCGGAGGCACTCGGGATCGGCTTCGTCCCGTATAGTCCTTTGGGTAAGGGCTTCCTCACGGGAAAAATGGACGAAAACACGAAGCTCGACAGCACCGATTTCCGCAACATTCTGCCGCGGTTCACGCCCGAGGCTATGAGAGCAAATCGAGCCCTTGTCGATCTGCTCGGCGGCATCGCAGAACGGAAGAGGGCGACACCTGCTCAGATCGCGCTCGCGTGGCTCCTCGCCCAGAAGCCTTGGATGGTTCCCATCCCAGGCACCACGAAACTGGCGCGCCTCGAGGAGAACATCGGAGCAGCTTCAGTCGAACTTACGCCGGACGATCTCCGCGAAATCGACAGCGCCGCCTCAAAGATCACGGTGCAAGGGGCTCGATATCCCGAGCACATCGAGCAAATGACCGGTCGCTGAGCGATCGCCTGGCAAAGGACAACGAGGCGCAGAAGCACGAGGAATGAAGACACTATTCTTATAGCTTCTATAGGGCTGGGTGCGGATTTGCCCCTTCCAGTGCCTCTTTCACGACACTACCGCTCACCGTTTCCTGCTTTAGCAGTTGCTGGGCCAATATTTTAAGGGCCGCGTGGTGGTCCTTCAGCAGTGCCTGAGCACGCTCGTACTGTTCGGTCACGAGACGCTGGACTTCCGTGTCGATCACCTGACGAGTCTCCGGACTGATCTGGCTATTGTCCTCGACCGAACCCCCCAGGTATTGAAGCTGTTGACCTGCGTAGCGCACCGAGCCGAGCTTTTCACTCATGCCGAATTCTGTGACCATACGGCGGGCCAGCTCAGTTGCCCGCATAATGTCGTCACTGGCCCCGGTGCTGATAGTGCCGAACTCCACCATTTCGCCGGCACGCCCGCCCAACATAACGGCGATTCTGTCCTTCAGTTCGTCGATCGAGAGCAGATAGCGGTCTTCGGTGGGCATTTGCATGGTATAGCCCAAGGCGCCACGGCTGTGTGGAACGATGCTGATCTTGCTGACCGGTTCACAATGCGGCACCAGTTCAGCCACCAGCGCGTGGCCGGACTCGTGGTACGCAACCGTAGTTCGTTCCTGCTCGTTCATCACCCGACTCTTTTTCTCGGAACCCGCAACCACCCGTTCGATGGCAGCCTCGAAATCACTCAACGTAACTGCCGCGGCCTTGTGGCGGGCAGCGAGCAACGCCGCCTCATTCATGGCATTTGCCAGGTCAGCGCCGCTGAAACCAGCCGTTATCCGGGCGGCCCGCTCCAGGTCAAAGTCTGCCGCCAGCTTCACATTCTTGCTATGAATCCGCAGGATTTGCACTCGGCCAACGAGATCCGGATTGCCGATGGCGATCTGGCGATCAAAGCGGCCCGCGCGCAGAAGCGCCGGGTCGAGCACCTCCGGACGGTTGGTGGCAGCCATGATAATCACGGGGGCGCTGGTGTCGGTTTTGAAGCCGTCAATCTCCGCCAGCAACTGGTTGAGGGTCTGCTCACGCTCGTCATTGGTGCCCAGGCGCGCCACGCCTCCCCGGCTCTCACCAATGGCATCAATCTCGTCAATGAAAACGATCGCGGGGGCCGCCTTGCGCGCCTGCTCGAACAGGTCGCGCACGCGTGCGGCGCCCACGCCCACGAACATCTCGACAAACTCGGAGCCAGTGGTCTCGAAGAACGCGACCTGGGCCTCGCCGGCCGTTGCTTTGGCCAGCAGCGTCTTGCCGGTGCCCGGGGGCCCGACGATCAACACGCCCTTGGGGATCCGCCCGCCGAGTTGAGCGAATTGCTCGGGGGCCTTCAGAAACTGAATGATCTCCTGGAGCTCGGCAATGGCTTCGTCCGCCCCGCCCACATCTTTGTATGTGACCGTAACGTCCTCGGGCTTGACCTCGATCGCCTTGCTCTTGCCCACCCCGAAGATACCGCCCAGCCCTCCCGCACCGGCCCCGCCCGCTCGCTGGTACGCCATGTACCAGAAACCGCCGACGAGCGCGAGCGGCAGAAGGTAGCCCAGCAAAATGCCGCCCAGGGGGCTCGGTGGGCGCTCGAAGTTGTAAGTTACATTTGCGTTTTGTAACTCTTCAATCAGCTTGGGATCGCCGCCAGCCGCAGGTACGGCATTGAACGGAACGACCGGAGGAGTTGCGTCCGGTTTGGGAGCTTTCATCTGGCCAACGATGCCTCTTGCGCCGATGGTTACCTCTACGATTTGAGCACCGGCCAGTTTTTTCTTGAACTCGCTGTAAGGAATTTCCGGGCCCTTGCTCATAGGAGCTAAGACGAGCACCTGGAACAGCCACAAGAAAATCAGGCTCGTGATCAAGTAGCTGATGCCGAAATGGAGCTGGCGCCGTCTTTGCTCCTGGCGCTTCTTTTCATCGTTGCGGTCGTGTTTTCCTGGTGACGATTCAGGCTCGTTCATGGTCCACCCCACTAAGTTCTCAAATTCATGTGCCGAGGAGTTCCCTTCGCATGATTACAGGTGATTCTCCGTTCTTTCCGCTCCCGGCCGCGGGCGCTTTCCGGTGTTCAGTGCGTCGAAGACGGACTTCACTGTCAAACTATTATGGCATCTACGGGAGCCGCGGAAACGTGCCGTGCGAGCCGGGCAGCAATCTGCCCGGCGACCGCTGGGCAAGACAGATCCGAAGCCGCTGAGCGCCCGGATTCTCCCTTGACCCGCGCCTGGGAATGCGCTACCCTACATATAGTATGCAATTTTATCTACCCCCAGCTTATGGGATAGTATTTACGCAGACTGGCAGTGGCTGAGAGAAGCCTCGGATCCAGTTGAAGGAAGACGATTCCCTCGTTTTCGTCCCCGCCACCGTTCAGCCAGAGAGGGAAGGCTTATGGTACGTCTGGTGATCTCCAACCAACGGGGTGGCGTCTCCAAAACCACAACAACCGTTACACTCGCTCGCATATACGCTGACCAGGGGCTGAGAGTCCTGGCCATCGACACCGACCCGCAGGGTTCGCTGGGGCTCGTCCTGGGTCTCAAACCGCAGAAGTATCTGCATGATTTTGTGGTCCACAACTGCGCCTTCGGGGAATGCATCGTTCCCGCCGCGCCCCGTGTTAACGTATTGTGCAGCAGCCGCGATACCAGCAAGATCGAAGCGGTGCTGCGGGGAATGACCCGAAGAGAACTGGCATTCAGCACCCTCCTAGGGCTGGCCGAAACCTCCTATGATCTGGTGTTGATTGACGTCGCTCCGTCCATCAATCTGATCCAGGCCTGCTCGCTGTGTTACGCCCGGCGTCTGCTGATTCCGGTGGCCATGGACATGTTGAGCCTTCAAGGCGCAGTGGCGTCATTGGAGACCGGATACCAGTTGTCAACCGTGTTCCGAAAGGATATTCGGCCGCTTGCGCTCTTGCCGGTCAGGGTGGATCGGCGGTTCAGCCTGACAGCTTACGTGCTGCAAGCTCTGGAAGAGATTTCGCAACAGTATCACGTTCCACTGCTACACCCCATCCGAACTGACGGAACGGTACCCAGGGCCGAGCGTGCCAGGAAATTCCTGGCCGACTATGACACCAAGTGCAAAGCCCTGGAAGACTACACCACCGCCGCCAGGCAATTAATGGAATTGCTGAATGTCAGACCGGAAGCGGAATACTACGAGGAAGTCCTCTCGGCTTAGGGTCGCCATCGAGCCGGTACGGGTGGAAGAACTCGTCGCTGCGGCCGGCATGAGCGGCTTCCTGGGAGTGCTCGATCCTCCGGCGTCTGTGCCGCACCTCGAAAAGCTCGCGAAGGGGAGGGCGTTTCTGCGCCCGGAGACTGAGGGCAACCAGGTCCTGGGGCTGGATCGCTACGAACTCTCGCCTCAGCTTTCACTCGGCGTGGAGCACCTCCGCAGCCTGCTGGAGCGACAGCAAGAGGCACTCTTGGAGATTTCGAACATCGCTTTCCGCATGAATGGTGCGGCAACCAGGATTGATCGTCAGACGCAGGTGTGGCGTTCGAGCACCTGGTCCTGCAGTAAGTGTACGGTTCGGCCGGTTGAGGTGCTATCAGGCTGCAGCTCAACCAAGGAGGATAAGTCAATGAAGGTAGATAAAACCCTGACGCGGGGGCGCACCCCCAAAAGCGCCACTGCGGGCCCCCAATGGCAAGACTGGGTTTCCAGCAAGGGGGTTCTTGGGCAGGCGCCGGGATCTTTTCCAAACGCCAATCCCGTCAATGGGTCGGATGATTCGCTGCGCCAGGCAATCTCGCAGCTCGCCTACTCTTATTGGGAGAGTCGGGGCTGCCAAGGTGGCTCTCCCGAAGATGACTGGGTGCGCGCCGAGGTGGAGATCCATGGCCACCAAGGCGGGCGCTTGGAGGAGGGCGGATCAATATAGACCAGGTCAACCCAGTGATCTGGGAAGCGGCGGTTCTGCTACCAGTCCGAACGACGCCAATCGCGCGACCATTCCATGGATGGGGCTGCGCGGGCGACGGTGCGGGTGCTATCCGGTCTGGTTCATGCTGGAAATCGGGGCAAGAATCATGGATAATCAGAGCCGGATCTCAGAGCCGCTGGAAAGGTTGGCTGGCATGGCGGACGCTCGCGGAGAAGTTACCGAGCTGCTGGCCGGGCTGGCAACCAAATGCGCAACGAACCTCTAACCATGGGACCTGCGTGGAATTTCTCAGCACGCATATGCGTGGTTGTGCTGCTGCTCGTCTGCTGTTTTACCGTCGCGGCCCAGGAAGCCGCGGAAACGCCCCTCGCTTTGATCCTGACGGGGAGCGGCGCCCAGATCTTGCGGTCCGGGTCCGAACTGCCGTTGACGGCCAAGCCGGGGGACATTCTGTTCTCCGGCGACGCGCTGCGGTCGGAAGGCGGCTCGGTCACCTTTCTGGCCTGCAGCGGCAATACTCAGCAAACGCTCTCGCCCGATGGCGACGCACTCTTTGAACCGCGCGGCCCGAAAATACGGGCAGGCAGGTTCACGGATCAGAAACCCGCGGCGGGCTGTTTCCTTCCGGCACTGCCACGCTTCGTGATCGCCAGCCAGCAGCATGCCGACGCTGCGGTGGCTCAGGAACTGTCGCGCGGAGCCGGTCCGCAAACGCTCGAGGAGCGTCTCCGTCAATTGCCAGACGAGCGTCGCACTCAGGCAACTTCCGAACTGGGCGCCCTGGACAAAGCGGCCAATGCCAACGCCGCTGTCAACCACCTGGCTCGCGCCCAGGTCTTCGAGAGGTATGGGCTCAAAGCCGACGCCGCCGATGAAATGCGGAAGGTGGTCGCCGTCTGGCCGGACGCCGGGTGGGCACGCAGCCGCTTGTTCGTGCTGGTGGAGGAAGCCGCGAAGAGCCGGGGAGTGGTGCTCCCGCCGTCGCGGGCCGAAGGCCAGACCTATGCGCTGCTGGTGGGCATCTCCAGTTTCAAAGATGAACGCATCAATCCGCTGAACTTCGCCCATCTGGACGCCATGGAGTTGGCTAACCTTCTGAAGAGCCCTCGTGCGGGAGCGATTCCGGATGACAACATGGTGGTGCTGACCAACCAGGCGGCCACACGCAGCGCCATTCAAAGCGCCATCGAAACGCATCTGAAAGGGCGTGCCGGCAAGAACGATACGGTGCTGCTGTTCATCGCTTCGCATGGCGCGAGCTTTCCCGTGGGCAACACGAACAAGGGCTTCATCGTCACCTACGACAGCAATCCGGAAGAGCTGGCCACCAGCGGAATCCCCATGGACGATATTCGGCAACTCTTCTCCAGCCAGTTGGGTAACGTAAAACGGCTGCTGCTGTATGTCAACGTGTGCCACGCGGGGCATATCGGACAGATCGAAACAGATGCCAACAAAACCAATAAGGCCGCCAGCGCGCTCGATCCCCCGGACGTGGACGTGTTCGGCATGCTGGCCGCGCAGAAGAACCAGGTCGCCATCGAGGGCTTCAATTATGGCGGCGGACACGGCGCATTCACTTTCTTTCTGATGCGTGCGCTCAACGGCCTCGCCGATTTGAACGGCGACGGCAAAGTCACAATGGATGAGCTGGCGGATTATGTCAAGGACAAGGTTCAGGAATCGACCGCCAGTCAACAGATCCCGAGAACCATAGGCGATATCGATCAGACCCGCGTGATGGCGCGGGTTGATAAACCGGGCATCGAGTTGAAGGATTACACCGGGGTGGTGCTGACGGCCCGCCGCAGCGTCAACTCCCCAGCCGCGCAGACCCCCTCGGCTGTGCCTGCGTTGCCTTCCACGGCAAGCAGGCTCAAATATCAGGATGCGGCCGCATTGGTGGACCAATTTGAAAAGGCCATCGCGGAAGGCCGCATCCTGAATACGGAAGAGCAGGGCGCCTTTACTTTTCTGGCCGCGCTCAAGGCACGCCTCCAGCCCGACGACTACCAAAGAGAAGCGGAGAAACTCCGAGTCGCACTGGAAGATGGGGGTCAGGAAGTGCTGCTGGCCTATCTCGCGGGAGACCGCGTGCCGCAGCAGCGCGCCGACTTCCTCCGCGGCGAGGCCTACTTCGAGGCGGCGCTGCAACTGGCGCCGGATTCGCTCTATCTGCAGAGCCGCATGACGTTCTGCCAGGGGCGCGCGGCCATCTTCGATAAAGACTACGCAGGCGGCGCAGCCTTGCTGGAACGGGCCATCGGACTGGACGGCGAGCGCGGCTATGCTTACAACGGACTGGGGATTGCCTACCTGGAACGCGCCAACTACGATCTGGCGATTGCGGCTTTCCGGGACGCCGCACGGCGCGCGCCGTACTGGGCCTACCCGCTGCACAACATGGCACTGGCCTACACCGAGAAGGGCGACTACGACAACGCGATCCGCGTCTATCAGCGGGCGATGCGGCTGGCGCCGCGCGTGGCTTACCTGCCTTACAATCTCGGCCTGCTCTATCAGCGCATGAACCGTCCGGCAGACGCCGAGGCCATGTATCGGCAGGCCCTGGTGACCGAACCCGGCAATGCCCAAGCGCTCAACGCCCTGGGCTCCCTCAAAGCGGCTGCTGGCCGGCGAGCGGAAGCCGAGCAGTTCTACAGGCAAGCGCTGGAACGCGACCCGGCGCTGCTGGCCGCGCGCCACAATCTGGCCGTCCTGCTGGCCGCCGATGCCAAACGTTCCAGCGAAGCGCTCGCCTTGTGGCGCGACAATCTCACGCGCGACCCGGACCACCTTCCGTCGCGGCTCAGCCTGGCCCGTGCCTTGGCCGCAATAGGCCACAACGAAGAAGCCGCTCAGGAATACGAGAAAGTGATTGCCGCCCGGCCCGCTTACGTGGCGGCACGCCTGGCGCTGGCGGATGTGGACATGCGGATGGGCAAGCCGGACGCCGCGGTCAGCCAGTTGCAACAGGCGCTTCAACTGCAGCCCGGCGACCCGGAGATTCTGGAGCAGGCCGCCCAGGCATACGCCTCTCTGGGCCGCACGGCCGAAGCCAGGTCCGCGTACGAAAGAGCCTTGCAGTTGGCGCCCGACGGTGCGGCGCGCAAACGCATCCGCGCGGCGCTGGGCAAACTGGGGAGCGGAAATCGATGAGGCGATCCTTTCTATTGGCGACTTGCCTGACCGCCGTCACCGCCTCCGCGTCCGGCCAGACCACGCAGGGCATGATTTCCGGGCGGATCGTCGATTCCATATCCGGCCAGCCGCTGGCGCAGGCGTCGGTCCAGTGCGCGGGCTCGTCCAGCGATTCCGGCCGCGTGGCGCGCACGGATGCCGCCGGCTACTTCGTCGTGCCGCTGCTTTCCCCCGGCGGCTACCGCCTACAAGTTTCCGCTGCCGGATATCAGACCCAGGAACTCTACGGCATTGAAGTCCGTGTGGCCGGGCGGCTGGATTTTTCGTTCCGGCTGCGGCCCTTGAATGACGTTCTGGGAGACCGGCCAGTATCGCAGCGTGTTCTTTCCGGACAGCCAGGCGATCGTGAATTTTTATGGCCCCGATGTGGATACCAGCCGAACCCGCACCGTGGAGCCGTCGCGTGCCGCCCGGGGATCGCTCGAAGCGTCGGTGTCGCAGGTGGTGGACCCGCAGCAGATCCAGGACCTGCCGCTCGCCGGGCGCGACATCTACACCACCCTGATCCTGCAGCCCGGTGTCACCGCGGACACGGCGACTTCCGGCGGCCTGGGTCTTTCGGTGAACGGCCAAAGGCCCACGGCATCCAACTTCCTGCTCGACGGCGTGGAGAACAACAACTACCTGGTCACCGGCCCGCTGGTGACTGCGGCGCCTGAAGCCATCCAGGAATATCGCATCTCCACTAACAGCTTTACAGCCGAGTACGGCGGTACCGGCGGCGTCCTCGCCAACGCAGTGACACGCGCCGGGGGAAACCAATGGCACGGACTAGCGTATGTCTACGCCAAGAACGGGGCGCTCAATGCCAACGATTTCCAAAGGAATCTCAAGGGCCTGCCACGTTCCCAGCTTCACGAGACGGAGCCGGGATTCCAGGCGGGCGGCCCGATCCGCGCGAATCGCCTGTTCACTTCCACATCCTTCGAGTACTTCCGCAGCCGCGGCTACGGGGACCCAGTGACCGTAGGCTTGCCCACCACCGGGTTTGTCGATTATCTTGAGAGCCTGACAAGCAACCCGGTTACCGCGCCTCCGGCAGCGGCCGCCCTGAGCCTGCTGCAATCCCATCCCTGGGCCGCGCCGAACGCGCCGGGGTATAGCGCCCTTGTGTCCGTATCGTTGCCCAGCTTTGTCAACCGGTCGCTATTCCTGGAGCGCCTGGACTACACGCCTTCGGGCGGTATTCATCACCTCATGGGCCGTGTAGCCTCTTCACGCGTGGAGCGGCCGCAATTCATCTGGTCGCCCTACGAGGGCTTCGATTCGCCACTCCTCCAGAACACTCTTTCGCTGATGGCTGCGCTCACCAGCAATCTGGGGCCGCGCCGCGTCAACGAAGCGCGTGTGAGCTGGAGCGACGACGACCTTTCCTGGGACCGCGCCCACCCGGAGATCCCTACCCTCATCGCGGACAGCAACGTACTGCTGCCCGGTAGCCTGTCTGCCTATGCCTACAAGACCCGCAGCCGGACCTTTGAACTTACCGACCAGTTCGTCTGGGCGCACGGGCCACACCTGGTGAAAGTGGGGGGCGGAGTGCTGCTGCGCGACATCGATGGCTACCTGACTTACGGCCGCGACGGCGAGTTCTCGTTCACAGACGTTCGATCAATTTGCCCGCGCCGCGCCGTCAGTCGGTTACGAGGCTTCCGTGGACCGCGCCGCGCTGCCTAATCTGCGGATCCCTTCATTCGACCGCCAGTACGCTTACAACCAATTCCACTTTTTCGCGCAGGATACCTGGCGCGTCACGCCGCGCCTTACGCTCAACTACGGCCTGCGCTACGAAAACTTCGGCGCGCCTCGAGGCACCGGAGCGGTCAAGGATCGCCTGCTGCAACCTGGCCCTCCGGGAGCGCAAATCGCCGGCGCCACACTACAGCCGGAAGCCGCTGGCCAGCCGATCTATGCCCGCGACAATCGCGGATGGGCCGGCCGTCTGGGCGGATCGTACGCTCTCACGGCCGATGGACACACGCTTCTGCGCGGCGCATCCGGCATCTTCTACGACCGCCCGTACGACAACCTCTGGCGGAATGTCAGCAACAACAATTTCTCGGTCGGCCAGTTCGTCATCGCCACTTTTCCCGTCAACTACCTTGCGCCGGCGGCGCAGGTGCTGCCGCAATTCGCCGGCCAGGTCGCGAACTCTCCGAACTTTCCTTTTCCGCTGGTCACCTGGATTGACGCCCGCCTCCGCAACGCTTACGTCTGGAGTTCGTTCCTCGGCGTTCAGCGGGAACTCGCCAGCCACGTCACACTGGAAGTAAACGGTCTGGAAACGCTCGGCCGGCGCCTGATCACGACAGATGTCCTGAACCGCGGGTCGGACACCAATGAAGCTCTACCTGAGATTTCCTACCTTGCGAACCAAGGCGCATCGAACTACAGCGCGCTCACGGCCCTGTTGCGCTACCACACGTCCAGCATGCAGTTCCAGGCCGCATATACCTGGAGCCACAGCATCGATAACCAGAGTTCGCCATTGGCCAGGGACTTCTTCAACCTGTCGTTCGTCAGCCTCACCGCCAGCAACGGGTACCAACCGCGCGCCGCGTTTTCCAGCGCCGGCGATCTCCGCATCGATCGCGGCAACTCCGATTTCGACCAGCGCCAAAACCTGGTTCTGATGTGGACCGGCGCCATCCCCAACCCACGCGGCTCGTCCCGGGCGTGGGCTGCGTTGCGCGACTGGAGGTTCTCGGGAGTGGCCGCATTTCGCACCGGATTCCCCTACTCCGTCTATGCGGCCACAGGAGCACCCGGCATCATCAACCGCCGCGGCGACCTGGTCAACCAGGCGCAAGAGTTCACCAATCAGCCGGCGCCTGGCGGCGAATTGCTGTTGTCGGCCGCCGCTTTCGCAGATCCTTCCACGCCGCTCGGCAACACCGGACGAAACGCCATCGCCGGCCCGGGTCTGTACAACGCCGATCTCTCCGTCAGCCGGTCCATCGCCGTGCGCAAGCTGGGCGAAACCGGCCGCATCGAATTGCGCGCCGATCTGTTTAATGCGCTGAACCATGCCAACCTGGGGAATCCCGTTTCCACCATCGGCACCATCGGCTCCGCCATCGGCCCCGGATTTGGAGTGGCTCTGTACGGCCGCAAACCAGAGCAGTCGGGCTTTCCCGGCCTGATCCCGCTGAATGAAACCGCAAGGCAGATACAGGTAATGGTGCGGGTGAAATGGTAATGAGGGGCTTTTTGGATTAGAGGATTCTTTGTTCTTGATTCTTGCGATAGACTGGCGCAGAATATGGTCACAGATATTCGAAACGGAAATCCCGTTTCAAAGAAATATGTCGAAGTCTTGACCAAACGCCCAAGGATTTCGGCAAGGAGGTGGCAGCGTATGGGGACTCGCATTCTGAAAACTACATTCTCAAGAATAGCTTTGGGATTGTGCCTGTGGTGCGCCGCTGCACCGGCACAGATCATTACGACCGTTGCGGGAACCGATTTCTTCTTCCCGAGCACACCGCTGCCGGCGGTGAATGCTCCGTTGGGCAACACCCAAGGTGTGGCCATTGATGCGCAGGGCAACGTGTACGCCGCAGATTCCGGGAACAACA
The DNA here is from genome assembly GCA_963768385.1 of Bryobacterales bacterium. Lineage (GTDB taxonomy): Bacteria > Acidobacteriota > Terriglobia > Bryobacterales > Bryobacteraceae > Fen-178. Next base: position 98,981 of record CAVYHQ010000002.1, on the reverse strand, counting down.
TAGTCGTACGGATCTCGCCAAATGGGGCGTTGACGGTTGTGGCCGGAAATGGAATCCAGGGATTTTCCGGCGACGGAGGGCCCGCCACCAGTGCATCGCTCAATCTCCTCTCCCTCGCGGGGATAATGCCCGCAGGTGCAGTGGCCGTAGATTCGGCCGGCAACCTCTACATCGCCGACACTTGGAATTACCGAATTCGGAAGGTGTCTGGCGGGACGATCACGACGGTCGCCGGGGGAGGAAATGGGCCTCTCGGCGACGGAGGGCCCGCCACCAACGCGTCGCTAAGCGTCCCCGAGGGAGTAGCGGTAGATTCTGCCGGCAACCTCTACATCGCCGACGCAGTGAGCAACCGAATTCGGAAGGTGTCTGGCGGGACGATCACAACGGTCGCCGGGGGAGGAAATGGGCCTCTCGGCGACGGAGGGCCCGCCACCAGCGCATCGCTCGCCGGCCCCGCGGGAGTGGCCGTAGATTCGGCTGGCAACCTCTACATTGCCGACACATACAACGGCCGAATTCGGAAGGTGTCGGGCGGGACGATCACGACGGTCGCCGGAAATGGATATTGGGGACTCCCTTGCAACGGAGGGCCCGCTACCAGCGCCTGCCTCTTCGAGCCCGCGGGAGTAGCCGTAGATTCGGCTGGCAACCTCTACATCGCCGACACAAAGGACGGCTACATTCGGAAGGTGACTGGCGGGACGATTACTACAGTCGCCGGAAACGGAAATTTCGGGTACTCTGGCGACGGAGGTCCCGCCACCAGCGCATCGCTCTACTGGCCCAATGGAGTGGTCGTCGATTCGGCCGGCAACCTCTATATCGCGGACACAAGCAACAACCGAATACGGAAGGTGTCTGGCGGGACGATTACAACCGCCGCCGGAAATGGAGCTTACCGATACTCTGGCGACGGAGGGCCCGCCACGAGTGCGTCGCTCAACCAACCCACTGACGTGGCCGTAGATTCGGCTGGCAACCTTTACATTGCCGACGGGGTCAACAACCGAATTCGGAAGGTGTCGGGCGGGACGATCACGACGGTCGCCGGAAATGACAGTCAGGGCTTCTCTGGCGACGGAGGTCCCGCCACCAGTGCATTGCTCAGCATGCCCTCTGGAGTGGCCGTAGATCGGGCTGGCAACCTCTACATCGCAGACTCTTGGAACGGCCGAATTCGGGAGGTGTCGGGCGGGACGATCACAACGGTCGCCGGAAATGAAAATAGCGGCTTTTCAGGCGACGGACTGCCCGCCACCCGGGCATCGCTGAATGACCCCCAGGGAGTAGCCGTCGATTCGGCTGGCAACCTCTACATCGCCGACACAGACAACAACCGAATTCGGAAGGTGTCGGGCGGGACGATCACGACGGTCGCCGGAAGTGAAAATTGGGGCTTTTCTGGCGACGGAGGGCCCGCCACGAGCGCATCGCTCAACTGGCCCTCTGGAGTGGCTGTAGATTCGGCTGGCAACCTCTACATCGCCGACACCGAGAACTCCCTAATTCGGGAGGTGTCGGGCGGGACGATCACGACCGTCGCGGGAAATGAAAATTTAGTCTTCTCTGGCGACGGGGGGCCGGCCACGAGTGCATCGCTCTGTTATCCCTCTGGAGTGGCCGTAGATTCGGCTGGCAGCTTCTACATCGCCGACACGTGCAACGAGCAAATCCGGAAGGTGTCTGGCGGGACGATCACAACGGTCGCCGGCAATTGGTCCTATGACGGATTCTCTGGCGACGGCGGGCCCGCCACGATTGCGTTGCTCAACATGCCCGCTGGAGTGGCCGTAGATTCGGCTGGCAACGTCTACATCGCCGACACAGACAACAATCGTATTCGCGAAGTCCTGGCGACCAGGCCGGCGGTGCTGGTCTCGCCGGTGAGCCTCACCTTCAGCGCGCAAAGCACCGGTGCTCCCGCGCCCACCCAAAGCTTCAGCATCGCGTCTGTGCCCGGGTTGGCGTTCTCCCTCACCGTGGCGACGACGACGGGCGGCAACTGGTTGTCGGTCACGCCGCAGACCGGGGCGGCGCCAAGACTGATCAATGTGGTAGCCGACGCTTCCACTCTGACCGCGCCGGGCAGCTACCAGGGCACCATCATGATTGCTACGCCGGACGGCAGCCCGGCCACAACTACTGTCAACGTGGCGTTCCAAGTCTCGCCCGCGCAGCCTGCCGCGCTGGCGCCGCTCGATCCCCAGAACTTCTCCTTCGCGTTCGCCAAATCCACTCCCGCTCAGAGCCAGCGGCTGACCATCTCCAATGCCGGCGGCGGCGCCCTCAGTTTCACCGCCGCCGCCAGCATCACCACCCCGGCAGGCGCCCAGTGGCTCACGCTCTCGCAAGCCTCCGGACACGCCTTGCCCAGTTCTCCCGCTATCCTCACCGTGACCGCCGACCCTACCGGCCTCGGCGCTGGCACCTTCACCGCCACGGTCAGCGTAACCGCCGGCTCAACCACTCTTTCCGTGCCCGTCACCATGACCATCAGCGCGCTCGACCAGGCCATCCTGCTGTCGCAGCGCGGGCTCTTTTTCACGGCCGTGGCCCAGGGCGGCGCCATTCCTCCGCAGACCTTCTCCGTGCTCAACATAGGCACCGGAGTGGTGGCCTGGACAGCGAAAGCCACCCCCATCCCCGCCACGCCCGTCTGGTTCAGCGTCTCCCCCGCCAGCGGAAGCACCAATGCCGCACAAAGTCCTCCCGCTGTCACCGTCAACGTGGACCCCTCCAAGCTGGCGGTGGCCGGAACCTACTACGGCTTGGTGGAAGTGGACGCACCCGCCGCGGCCAACAGCCCGCAGGTGCTGACCGTGGTCCTGCAACTGCTGCCGGCCGGCGCCGATACCGGAGCCGCCCTGACGCCCGGATCGCTGCTGTTCACCACCACCGCCGGAGCGTCATCGCCGGGTTCGCAGAATGTGCAGGTATACAACATCACGGCCAAGGCCAAGAGCTTTCGCTCGGCAGTGTCCGCGGACCCCGGACTTTCCATCGTCACTCTTCCCACCGACGCCACGCTCGATCCCCAGAACCCCACACCCATCGTGGTGCAGCCTCTCACTACCGCGCTGGGGCCGGGAATCTACACCGGGGTGGTGACCTTGGAGTTCGACGATGGCCGCGTCATCCGTCTGACGGTCAAGGTGATTGCGACCAAGGCAGCCGGGGTATCTTCCGCCGGCATACCGAGGCGCAACGCGCACGCCGACAACCCGGCCGACGCGACGGGCTGCACTCCCGCCAAATTGCAGCCCATTCTGACCGCGCCCAACGAGGCCTTCAACAGCTTCACCGGTTCCGGCGTCAAACTAGGAGTCTTTGTCGCGGATGACTGCGGCGTGCCGCTCGAATCCGGCTCGGTTAAAGTCAGCTTCTCCAATGGCGATACCACCTCCACCCTGCAACCGCTGCAAGGGGGACTCTGGGAAGGCACCTGGTACACACAGAACTCCTCGGCCAGCGTGAACCTGAAGGTGCATGCGGTGAATCCCCAAGGGATCTCGGGCGACCTGCAGACCAACGGGACGCTGGCCTCGCAGACGCCGCCGGCGTTTGACGCGGGGGGAATTGTCAGCGTGTTTGGCGGCGCCAATTTTGCGCCGCTGGCGCCGGGCGAGGTGATTTCGATCTACGGTTCGGGACTGGCCGAGGCCGCCGTGGGGACGCCGCCGCCGCCCCTACTGACCACCCTGAAGAACACCACGGTCTACATCCAAAGCACGCTGTTACCGCTGTATTACGTCAGCGACACGCAGGTGAACGCGGTGGTCCCGTATTCGCTCGGCAATAACAGCCTCAACGCGCCCTTGCAGATTCTGGTGAAACGCGACGACACCATTTCGCAGCCGGTTTACGTCACGGTGGCGACGGCTGAGCCCACCATCTACGGCGGCCCAGGAGGGATTACGGACTATCCTTCCGACTACCCAGCCAGCCCCAGCTATACGGTGTCTGCGAGCACGCCGGCGCACGCCGGCGACATCATCGTGCTGTACTGCCTGGGGCTGGGCGCGGTGAGTCCGCCGGTAGCCGATGGAGGATTGCCCACGGGGCTTTCCTACGCGGCTCCGATCCAGATGATGATCGGAGACCAGCCGGCCACGGTTCTCTTCCAAGGGCTGACGCCGCAGTTCCCAGGGATCTACCAGGTGAATGCGGTGATCCCCGCCGGTGTGACCACGGGCAGCAGTGTGCCGGTCACCATCAGCTCGGGCGGCCAGACCAGCCCACCGATTCAGATTCCGATTCAGTAAGGATTTCCAGGGAGGTAGCAGCGTATGGGGACTCACATTCTGAAAACCACATTCTCAAAAACAGCTTTGGGGTTATGTCTGTGGTGCGCCGGTCTACCGGCACAAATCATCACGACCGTTGCGGGAACCGATTTCTACTTCCCGAGCACGCCGCTGCTGGCGCTGAGTGCACCTTTGGGGCCTGTTCCGGGTGTGGCCGTTGATGCGCAGGGTAACATGTACGCCGCAGATTCCGGGAACAACATCGTGGTACGGATCTCACCAAATGGAGTGTTGACGGTTGTGGCCGGAAATGGAGTTCGCGGCTTCTCTGGCGACGGAGGACCCGCCACCAGCGCATCGTTCTTCTGGCCCAGTGGAGTGGCCGTAGATTCGGCTGGCAACCTCTACATCGCCGACGATGGGAATAGCCGAATCCGGAAGGTGTCTGGCGGGACCATCACGACGGTCGCCGGGGGCGGAGCGTGCTGTTTTTCTGGCGACGGAGGGCCCGCTACGAGTGCATCGCTCCCCGACCCCTCGGGAGTGGCCGTCGATTCGGCCGGCAACCTATACATCGCCGACGTAAGCAACAACCGAATTCGGAAGGTGTCTGGCGGGACGATCACAACGGTCGCCGGAAATGGAAATGAGGGTTTTTCTGGCGACGAAGGGCCCGCCTCGAGCGCATCGCTCGCCGGCCCCTACGGAGTGGCCGTAGATTCGGCTGGCAATCTCTACATTGCCGACACCGGCAACAATCGCATTCGAAAGGTGTCGGGCGGGACGATCACGACGGTCGCTGGAAATGGGAGCTTTGGCTCCTCCGGCGACGGAGGGCCCGCCACCAGTGCATGCCTCAGCGATCCCAAGGAAATGACCGTAGATTCGGCAGGCAACCTCTACATCGCAGAGGCAGCCAACAGAATTCGGAAAGTGAGTGGCGGGACCATCACGACTGTCGCAGGAAATGGAAATCAGGGATTCTCTGGCGACGGAGGGCCCGCCATCAGCGCATCTCTCAACCTCAACCGCTCTGGGGGGATCATGGGAGGTGGAGTAGCCGTAGATTCGGCTGGCAATCTCTATATTGCCGACACAAGCAATAATCGAATTCGGAAGGTGTCGGGCGGGACGATCACGACGGTCGCCGGAAACGGAGGTTACGACTTCTCTGGTGACGGAGGGCCAGCTACCAGCGCTTCCCTCGACACGCCCTGGGGAGTGGCCGTAGATTCGGCTGGCAACCTCTACATCGCCGACACAGATAACAACCGAGTTCGGAAAGTGTCAGGCGGGAAGATCACGACGGTCGCCGGTAATGAACTTCTCGGTTTCTTTGGCGACGGAGGGCCCGCTACCAGCGCTTCGCTCAACTGGCCCGCTGGAGTAGCCGTCGATTCGGTTGGCAACCTCTACATCGCCGACACAGATAACAACCGAATTCGGAAGGTGTCTGGCGGGAGGATCACGACGGTCGCTGGAAATGGGAGCTTTGGCTTCTCGGGAGACGGAGGGCCCGCCACCAGCGCATCGCTCTACTGGCCCTATGGAGTGGCCGTCGATTCGGCCGGCAACCTCTACATCGCAGACACAAACAACGACCGAATTCGGAAGGTGTCTGGCGGGACCATCACGACGGTCGCCGGAAATGGAACTCCGGGCTTCTCTGGCGACGGAGGGCCCGCTACCAGCGCATCGCTCAATGACCCCTCGGGAGTGGCCGTAGATTCGGCTGGCAACCTCTACATCGCCGGTGCAGTCAACAACCGAATTCGGAAGGTGTCTGGCGGGACGATCACGACGGTAGCCGGCAATGGAACGCCGACCTTCTCTGGCGACGGAGGGCCCGCTACCAGCGCTTCGCTCAATTTGCCCTATGGAGTAGCCGTAGACTCGGCTGGCAACCTCTACATCGCCGACAATTCTAACTTTCGAATTCGGAAGGTGTCTGGCGGAACGATCACGACGGTCGCCGGAGATGGAAAGTGGGACTTCTCTGGCGACGGAGGGCCCTCCACCAGCGCTTCGCTTCAACCCAGGGGAGTGGCAGTAGATTCGACTGGCAACCTCTACATCGCCGACATTGGGAATAACCGGATTCGTGAAGTCCTGGCGACCAAGCCGGCTGTGCAGGTCTCGCCGGCGAGCCTCAACTTCGGCGGGCAAGCTACCGGCGCTCCCGCGCCCACGCAAAGCTTCAGCATCGCGTCTGTGCCCGGATTGGCGTTCTCCCTCACGGTGGCGACCACGACGGGCGGCAACTGGTTGTCGGTCACGCCCCAGAGCGGGGCGGCGCCCCGGCTGATCAATGTGGTGGCCGACCCTTCCACTCTGACCTCGCCGGGCGCCTACCAGGGCGCCATCACGATTGCCACGCCGGACGGCAATCCGGCGGCCACCACCATCAACGTGACGTTCCAGGTCTCGCCCGCGCAGCCCGCCGCGCTGGCGCCGCTCGATCCCCGGAGTCTGTCCTTCGCGTTCGCCAAATCCACTCCCGCCCAGAGCCAGCGGCTGACCATCTCCAATGCCGGCGGCGGCGCCCTCAGTTTCACCGCCGCCGCCACTATCACCACTCCGGCAGGCACCCATTGGCTCACGCTCTCGCAAGCCTCCGGGCAGGCCTTGCCCAGTTCTCCCGCTATCCTCACCGTAACCGCCGATCCAACCGGCCTCGGCGCCGGCACCTTCACCGGCACGATCAGCGTAACCGCCGGCTCAACCACTCTTTCCGTGCCCGTGACCATGACGGTCAGCGCGCTCGACCAGGCCATCCTGCTGTCGCAGCGCGGGCTCTTTTTCACTGCTGTGGCCCAGGGCGGCGTTATCCCTCCGCAGACCTTCGCCGTGCTCAACATCGGCACCGGAGTGGTGGCCTGGACGGCGAAGGCCATTCCCATCCCCGCCACGCCCGCCTGGTTCAGCGTCTCTACTCCCAGCGGAAGCACCAATGCCGCGCAGAGCCCTCCCGCCGTCACCGTCAACGTGGATCCCTCCAAGCTGGCGGTGGCCGGAACCTACTACGGTCTGGTGGAAGTGGACGCACCCACCGCGGCCAACAGCCCCCAGGTGCTGACCGTGGTCCTGCAACTGCTGCCAGCCGGCTCCGATACCGGAGCCTCGCTCGCGCCCGGATCCCTGCTGTTCACGACAACCGCCGGAGCGTCGTCGCCGGGTTCGCAGAATGTGCAGGTATACAACATCACGGCCAAGGCGAAGAGCTTTCGCTCGGTAGTGTCCGCGGACCCGGGACTTTCCATTGTGACTCTTCCCACTGACGCCACGCTCGATCCCCAGAACCCCACACCGATCGTGGTGCAGCCTTTTACTACCGGCTTGGGGCCGGGAGTCTACACCGGGGTGGTGACCTTGGAGTTCGACGACGGCCGCGTCATCCGTTTGACAGTCAAGGTGATTGTGACCAACGCCGGCGGGACATCGTCGGCCGGCATTTCCAGGAGCAACGCGCTCTCCGGCCACCCGGCCGGCGGGGCGGCCTGCGCCCCCACCAAATTGCAGCCCATTCTGACTGCGCCCAATGAGGCCTTCAACGGGTTCACCGGTTATGGCGTCAAGCTGGGAGTCTTCGTCGAGGATGATTGCGGCGTGCCGCTCCAATCCGGCTCGGTTAAAGTCAGCTTCTCCAATGGCGATACCACCTCCATCCTGCAACCGCTGCAAGGTGGACTCTGGGAAGGCACCTGGTACACGCAGAATCCCTCGGCCAGCGTGAACCTGAAGGTGCATGCGACGAATCCGCAAGGGATCTCCGGCGACTTGCAGACCAACGGGACGCTGGCCTCGCAGACGCCGCCGGCGTTTGACGCGGGCGGAATTATCAGCGTGTTTGGCGGCGCCAATTTCGCGCCGCTGGCGCCGGGCGAGGCGATTTCGATCTACGGTTCGAGCCTGGCCGAGGCCGCCGTGACGGCGGACCCACCGCCCCTATCGACCACCCTGAAGAACACCACGGTCTACATCCAAAGCACGCCGTTGCCGCTGTATTACGTCAGCGACACGCAGGTGAACGCGGTGGTGCCGTATTCGCTCGGCACTAACAGCCTCAACGCGCCCTTGCAGATTCTGGTGAAACGCGACGACACCATTTCGCAGCCGGTTTACGTCACGGTGGCGACGGCTGAGCCCACCATCTACGGCGGCCCAGGAGGGATCACGGACTATCCCTCCGACTACCCAGCCAGCCCCAGCTATACGGTGTCTGCGAGCACGCCGGCGCACGCCGGCGACATCATCGTGCTGTACTGCCTGGGGCTGGGCGCGGTGAGCCCGCCGGTAGCCGATGGAGGATTGCCCACGGGGCTTTCCTACGCGGCTCCGATCCAGATGATGATCGGAGACCAGCCGGCCACGGTTCTCTTCCAAGGGCTGACGCCGCAGTTCCCAGGGATCTACCAGGTGAATGCCGTGATCCCCGCCGGAGTTACCAAGGGCGCCAGCGTGCCGGTCACCATCAGCTCGGGCGGCCAGACCAGCCCACCGATTCAGATTCCGATTCAGTAAGGATTTCCAGGGAGGTAGCAGCGTATGGGGACTCACATTCTGAAGACCACATTCTCCAAAATAGCTTTGGGGTTATGCCTGTGGTGCGCCGGTCTACCGGCACAGATCATCACGACCGTTGCGGGAACCGATTTCTTCTTCCCGAGCACGCCGCTGCCGGCGCTGAACAGTCCGTTGGCCAACATCGAAGGTGTGGCCGTTGATGCGCAGGGTAACGTGTACGCCACAGATTACGTAAACAACATAGTGGTGCGGGTCTCACCAAATAGAGTGTTGACGGTTGTGGCCGGAAATGGAATTCGGGCATTTTCCGGCGACGGAGGGCCCGCCACCAGCGCATCACTCCATATCCCTACGGGAGTGGCCGTAGATTTGGCTGGCAACCTCTACATCGCCGACTCCTCCAACAACCGAATTCGTAAGGTGTCCAGCGGGACGATCACGACGGTCGCCGGAAATGGAACTCAGGGTTTCTCCGGCGACGGAGGGCCCGCCACCAGCGCTTCGCTCTACTACCCTACGGGAGTGGTTGTAGATTCGGCTGGCAACCTCTACATCGCCGACTCCTCCAACAACCGAATTCGTAAGGTGTCCAGCGGGACGATCACGACGGTCGCCGGAAATGGAACTCAGGGTTTCTCCGGCGACGGAGGGCCCGCCACCAGCGCATCCCTCTACTACCCTGATGGAGTGGCCGTAGATTTGGCTGGCAACCTCTACATCGCCGACTCCTCCAACAACCGAATTCGTAAGGTGTCCAGCGGGACGATCACGACGGTCGCCGGAAATGGAACTCAGGGTTTCTCCGGCGACGGAGGGCCCGCCACCAGCGCATCTCTCTACTACCCTGATGGAGTGTCCGTGGATTCGGCTGGAAACCTCTACATCGCCGACACAAGAAATTGCCGAATTCGAAAGGTGTCGGGTGGGACGATCACGACCTTCGCCGGAAATGAAAATTGGGGTTTTTCTGGCGACGGAGGGCCCGCCGCCAGCGCATGGCTCTACGATCCCCATGGAGTGGCCGTAGATTCGGCGGGCAACCTCTACATCGCCGACACGAGTAACAACCGGATTCGGAAGGTGTCGGGCGGGACGATCACAACCGTCGCGGGTAATGGAGCTTATAGATTCTCTGGCGACGGAGGGGCCGCCACCAGCGCATCGCTCAACCTCCCCTATGGAGTGGCAGTAGATTCGGCTGGGAACCTCTACATAGCCGACTTCGGAAATAATCGAATTCGTCAGGTGTCTGGAGGGACGATCACGACGATGGCCGGAGATGGAAACGCGAGCTTCTCTGGCGACGGAGGGCCCGCCACCAGCGCATCGCTCAAGTGGCCCGAGGGAGTAGCCGTAGATTCAGCTGGCAACCTCTACATCGCCGACTTCGAGAATGATCGAATTCGGAAGGTATCGGGCGGGACGATCACGACGGTCGCCGGTAATGGAATTGGGCGCTTTTCCGGCGACGGAGGGCCTGCCACCAGCGCATCGCTCCTCACGCCCTCGGCAGTAGCTGTAGACTCGACCGGCAACCTCTATATTGCCGACGCCTCCAATCGCCGAATTCGGAAGGTGTCGGGCGGGACGATCACGACGGTCGCTGGAAATGGAAATGCCGGCTTTTCTGGCGACGGAGGGCCCGCCACCAGCGCATCGCTCCTGTCCCCCATGGGAGTGGCCGTAGATTCGGTTGGCAACCTCTACATCGCCGACGACCAGAATGACCGAATCCGGAAAGTGTCGGGTGGGACGATCACGACCTTCGCCGGAAATGGAAATGGGGGCTTTTCTACCGACGGAGGGCCCGCCACCAGCGCATCACTCTACGAGCCCTATGGAGTGGCCGTAGATTCGGCTGGCAACCTCTACATCGCCGACTATGGGAATAACCGAATTCGGAAGGTATCTGGCGGGACGATCACGACGGTCGCCGGGGGTGGGAATCAGGGCTTCTCTGGCGACGGAGGGCCCGCCACGGGTGCATCGCTCTACTACCCCCGGGGAGTGGCCGTGGATTCGGCGGGCAACCTCTACATCGCCGACCTTGAGAATAACCGAATTCGTGAAGTCCTCGCGAACAAGCCGGCGGTGCTGGTCTCGCCGATGAGCCTCAACTTCAGCGGGCAAAGCACCGGTGCTCCCGCGCCCACGCAAAGCTTCAGCATCGCGTCCGTACCCGGATTGGGGTTCTCGCTCACGGTGGCCACGACAGGCGGCAACTGGTTGTCGGTCACCCCGCAAACCGGGGCGGCGCCGAGACTGATCAATGCGGTGGCCGACCCTGCCACTCTGACCTCGCCGGGCGCCTACCAGGGCACCATCACGATTGCCACGCCGGACGCCAACCCGCCCGCCACCACCATCAACGTGACGTTCCAAGTCTCGCCCGCGCAGCCTGCCGCGCTAGCGCCGCTCGATCCCCGGAGTTTGTCCTTCGCCTTCGCCAAATCCACTCCCGCCCAGAGCCAGCGGCTGACCATCTCCAATGCCGGCGGCGGCGCCCTCAGTTTTACCGCCGCCGCGACCATCACCACCCCGGCAGGCGCTCAGTGGCTCACGCTCTCCCAAGCCTCCGGACAGGCCACGCCCAGTTCTCCCGCTATTCTCACCGTGACCGCCGACCCTACCGGCCTCGGCGCCGGCACCTTCACCGGCACGGTCAGCGTGACCGCCGGCTCAACCACTCTTTCCGTGCCCGTGACCATGACCGTCAGCGCGCTCGACCAGGCCATCCTGCTGTCACAGCGCGGGCTTTTTTTCACCGCCATGGCCCAGGGTGGCGTCATCCCTCCGCAGACCTTCGCCGTGCTCAACATCGGCACCGGACTGGTGGCCTGGACGGCGAAGGCCAGCCCCATCCCTGCCACGCCCGCCTGGTTCAGCGTCTCTCCGGCGAGCGGAAGCACCGATGCCGCACAGAGCCCTCCCGCCGTCACCGTCAACGTGGATCCCTCCAAGCTGGCGGTGGCCGGAACCTACTACGGTCTGGTGGAGGTGGACGCACCCACTGCGGCCAACAGCCCCCAGGTGCTGACCGTGGTCCTGCAACTGCTGCCAGCCGGCGCCGATACCGGAGCCGCGCTCACGCCGGGATCGCTGCTGTTCACGACCACCGCCGGAGCGTCGTCGCCCGGCTCGCAGAATGTGCAGGTATATAACATCACGGCCAAGGCCAAGAGCTTCCGCTCGGTAGTGTCCACGGACCCCGGACTTTCCATCGTCACTCTTCCCACCGATGCCACGCTCGATCCCCAGAACCCCAGGCCGATCGTGGTGCAGCCTCTCACTACGGCGCTGGGGCCGGGAGTCTACACCGGGGCGGTGACCTTGGAGTTCGACGACGGGCGCGTCATCCGTGTGACGGTCAAGGTGATTGCGACCAAGGCAGCCGGGGTATCTTCCGCCGGCATACCGAGGCGCAACGCGCACGCCGCGAACCCGGCCGACGCGACGGGCTGCACCCCCACTAAGTTGCAGCCCATTCTGACCGCGCCCAACGAGGCCTTCAACAGCTTCACCGGTTCCGGCGTCAAACTAGGAGTCTTTGTCGAGGATGATTGCGGCGTGCCGCTCGAATCCGGCTCGGTTAAAGTCAGCTTCTCCAATGGCGATACCACCTCCACCCTGCAACCGTTGCAAGGGGGACTGTGGGAAGGCACCTGGTACACGCAGAATCCCTCGGCCAGCGTGAACCTGAAGGTGCATGCGGTGAACGCGCAAGGGATCTCCGGCGACCTGCAGACCAACGGGACGCTGGCCTCGCAGACGCCGCCGGCGTTTGACGCGGGGGGGATTATCAGCGTGTTTGGGGGCGCCAATTTTGCGCCGCTGGCGCCGGGGGAGGCGATTTCGATCTACGGTTCGCGGCTGGCCGAGGCCGCCGTGACGGCGGACCCACCGCCCCTACTGACCACCCTGAAGAACACCACGGTCTTCATCCAAAGCACGTCGTTGCCGCTGTATTACGTCAGCGACACGCAGGTGAACGCGGTGGTCCCGTATGGGCTCGGCACTAACAGCCTCAACGCGCCATTGCAGATTCTGGTGAAACGCGACGACACCATTTCGCAGCCGGTTTACGTCACGGTGGCGACGGCTGAGCCCACCATCTACGGCGACCTAAGAGGAATCACGGACTATCCTTCCAATTACCCAGCCAGCCCCAGCTATACGGTGTCTGCGAGCACGCCGGCGCACGCCGGCGACATCATCGTGCTGTACTGCCTGGGGCTGGGCGCGGTGAGTCCGCCGGTAGCCGATGGAGGATTGCCCACGGGGCTTTCCTACGCGGCTCCGATCCAGATGATGATCGGAGACCAGCCGGCCACGGTTCTCTTCCAAGGGCTGACGCCGCAGTTCCCAGGGATCTACCAGGTGAATGCCGTGATCCCTGCCGGAGTTACCAAGGGCGCCAGCGTGCCGGTCACCATCAGCTCGGGCGGCCAGACCAGCCCACCGATTCAGATTCCGATTCAGTAGGCATTTCCAGGGAGGTAGCAGCGTATGGGGACTCGCATTCCGAAGACCACATTCTCAAGAACAGCTTTGGGGGTGTGCCTGTGGTGCGCCGGTCTACCGGCACAAATCATCACGACCGTTGCGGGAACCGATTTCGTCTTCCCGAGCACGCCGCTGCCAGCGCTGAATGCTCCGTTGGGCAACATCCCAGGTGTGGCCGTTGATGCGCAGGGTAACGTGTACGCTGCAGATTCCGAGAACAACATCGTAGTACGGATCTCACCAAACGGAGTGTTGACGGTTGTGGCCGGAAATGGAATTGCGGGATTTTCTGGGGACGGAGGGCCCGCCATCAGTGCATCGCTCGAATGGCCCGAGGGAGTGGCCGTAGATTCGGCTGGCAATCTTTACATCGCCGACTGGTACAACGTCCGAATTCGGAAGGTGTCTGGCGGGACGATCACGACGGTCGCCGGAAATGGAAATAAGAGCTTCTCGGGTGACGGAGGGCCCGCCACCAGCGCGTCGCTCAGCGGCCCCAAGGAAGTGGCCGTCGATTCGGCTGGCAACCTCTACATCGCCGACGGCTTCCGCGTGCGGAAGGTGTCGGGCGGGACGATCACCACGGTCGCCGGAAATGGAGTTTGGGGTTTCTCTGGCGACGGAGGCCCCGCCACCAGCGCATCGCTCGACTCCCCCTGTGGAGTAGCCGTAGATTCGGCTGGCAACCTCTACATCGCCGACTGGGGCAACAGCCGAATTCGGAAGGTGTCTGGCGGGACGATCACGACGGTCGCCGGAAATGGAAATCCGGGCTTCTCTGGCGACGGAGGGCCCGCCACCAGCGCATCGCTCAGCGGCCCCACGGGAGTGGCCGTAGACTCCGCTGACAACCTCTACATCGCGGACGCAGACAACAGCCGTATCCGGAAGGTGTCGGGCGGGACCATTACCACGGTCGCCGGAAATGAAAATTGGGGGTTCTCTGGCGATGGAGGGCCCGCCACCAGCGCTTGGCTCAACGCGCCCGAGGGAGTGGCCGTAGATTCGGTTGGCAACCTCTACATCGCCGACACAGGCAACGACCGGATCCGGAAGGTATCACGCGCGACGATCACGACGGTCGCCGGAAACGGGGCGTACCGATTCTCTGGCGACGGCGGCCCCGCCACCAGCGCCTCGCTCGACGGCCCCTGGGGACTGGCCGTAGATTCGGCTGGCAACCTCTACATCGCCGACACCTGGAACAACCGAATCCGGAAGGTGTCTGGGGGGACGATCACCACGGTCGCTGGAAATGGAATTCAAGGTTTCTCCGGCGACGGAGGGCCCGCCACCAGCGCCTCGCTCGACTACCCCTATGGAGCGGCCGTAGATTCGAGTGGCAACCTCTACATCGACGACTTTGCCAACGAGCGGATTCGGAAGGTGTCTGGCGGGACGATCACGACGGTCGCCGGAAATGGAAATGAGGGCTTCTCTGGCGACGGAGGGCCCGCCACCAGCGCATCGCTCGACGGCGGGGACGTGGCCGTAGATTCGGCTGGCAACCTCTACATCGCCGACATCGGCAACAACCGAATCCGGAGGGTGTCAAGCGGGACGATTACCACGTTCGCCGGAAATGGAATTGAGGGCTTCTCTGGCGACGGCGGTCCCGCCACCAGCGCATCGCTCAGCTTGCTCGATGGAATAGCCGTAGATTCGGCTGGCAACCTCTACATCGTCGACGGCTTCCGCGTGAGGAAGGTGTCTGGCGGGACAATCACGACCGTCGCCGGAAATGGAATTGAGGGCTTCTCTGGCGACGGAGGGTCCGCCACGAGTGCATCACTCGGCACCCCGGTGGGAGTAGCTGTGGATTCGGCTAGCAATCTCTACATCGCCGACGATGGGAATAACCGAATTCGGGAGGTGTCGGGTGGAACAATCACGACGGTCGCCGGAAATGGAAATGCGGGATTCTCTGGCGACGGAGGTCCCGCAACTAGTGCATCGCTCTACGGCCCCGGGGACGTGGCCGTAGATTCGGCCGGCAACCTATACATCGCCGACACCCAGAACAACCGAATTCGTGAAGTCCTCGCGAACAAGCCGGCGGTGCTGGTCTCGCCGATGAGCCTCAACTTCAGCGGCCAAAGCACCGGTGCTCCCGCGCCCACGCAAAGCTTCAGCATCGCGTCTGTGCCCGGGTTGGGGTTCTCGCTCACGGTGGCGACGACGGACGGCGGCAACTGGTTGTCGGTCACGCCGCAGAGCGGGGCGGCGCCAAGACTGATCAATGTGGTGGCCGACCCTTCCACTTTGACCGCGCCGGGCAGCTACAAGAGCACCATTACGATTGTTACGCCGGATGCCAACCCGGCCGCCACCACCATCAACGTGACGTTTCAGGTCTCGCCCGCACAGCCCGCCGCGCTGGCGCCGCTCGATCCCCGGAGTTTGTCCTTCGCGTTCGCCAAATCCACTCCCGCCCAGAGCCAGCGGCTGACCATCTCCAATGCCGGCGGCGGCGCCCTCAGTTTTACCGCCGCCACCACCATCACCACCCCGGCAGGCGCCCGGTGGCTCACGCTCTCCCAAGCCTCCGGGCAGGCCTTGCCCAGTTCTCCCGCCATCCTCACCGTGACCGCCGATCCTACCGGCCTCGGCGCCGGCACCTTCACCGGCACGGTCAGCGTGACCGCCGGCTCAACCACTCTTTCCGTGCCCGTCACCATGACGGTCAGCGCGCTCGACCAGGCCATCCTGCTGTCGCAGCGCGGGCTCTTTTTCACCGCCGTGGCCCAGGGCGGCGTCATTCCGCAGCAGACCTTCGCCGTGCTCAACATCGGCACCGGAGTGGTGGCCTGGACGGCGAAAGCCACCCCCATCTCCGCCACGCCCGCCTGGTTCAGCGTCTCTCCCGCCAGCGGAAGCACCGATGCCGCACAGAGCCCTTCCGTGGTCACCGTCAACGTGGATCCCTCCAAGCTGGCGGTGGCCGGAACCTACTACGGTCTGGTGGAAGTGGACGCACCCACTGCGGCCAACAGCCCCCAGGTGCTGACCGTGGTCCTGCAACTGCTGCCAGCCGGCGCCGATACCGGAGCCGCGCTCACGCCGGGATCGCTGCTGTTCACGACCACCGCCGGAGCGTCGTCGCCCGGCTCGCAGAATGTGCAGGTATATAACATCACGGCCAAGGCCAAGAGCTTCCGCTCGGTAGTGTCCACGGACCCCGGACTTTCCATCGTCACTCTTCCCACCGATGCCACGCTCGATCCCCAGAACCCCAGGCCGATCGTGGTGCAGCCTCTCACTACGGCGCTGGGGCCGGGAGTCTACACCGGGGCGGTGACCTTGGAGTTCGACGACGGGCGCGTCATCCGTGTGACGGTCAAGGTGATTGCGACCAAGGCGGGCGGGGCATCATCCGCCGGCATTTCCAGGAGCAACGCGCGCGCCGCGAACCCGGCCGACGCGACGGGCTGCACCCCCACCAAGTTGCAGCCCATTCTGACTGCGCCCAACGAGGCCTTCAACACTTTCACCGGTTCTGGCGTCAAGCTGGGAGTCTTCGTCGAGGACGATTGCGGCGTGCCGCTCGAATCCGGCTCGGTTGAGGTCAGCTTCTCCAATGGCGATACCACCTCCACCCTGCAATCGTTGCAAGGGGGCTCTGGGAAGGCACCTGGCACACGCAGAATGCCTCGGCCAGCGTGAACCTGAAGGTGCATGCAGTGAATCCCCAAGGGATCTCCGGCGATTTGCAGACCAACGGGACGCTGGCCTCGCAGACGCCGCCGGCGTTTGACGCGGGGGGGATTATCAGCGTGTTTGGCGGCGCCAATTTTGCGCCGCTGGCGCCGGGCGAGGTGATTTCGATCTATGGTTCGCGGCTGGCCGAGGCCACCGTGACGGCGGACCCCCCGCCCCTACTGACCACCCTGAAGAACACCACAGTCTTCATCCAAAGCACGTCGATGCCGCTGTATTACGTCAGCGACTTGCAGGTGAACGCGGTGGTTCCGTATTCGCTCGGCACTAACAGCCTCAACGCGCCCTTGCAGATTCTGGTGAAGCGCGACGACACCGTTTCGCAGCCGGTCTATGTCACCGTGGCGACGGCTGAGCCTACCATCTACGGCGACCTAAGAGGAATCACGGACTATCCCTCCGACTACCCAGCCAGCCCCAGCTACACGGTGTCTGCGAGCACGCCGGCGCACGCCGGCGACATCATCGTGCTGTACTGCCTGGGGCTGGGCGCGGTGAGTCCGCCGGTAGCCGATGGAGGGTTGCCCACGGGGCTTTCCTATGCTGCCCCGATCCAGATGATGATCGGAGGCCAGACGGCCACGGTTCTCTTCCAAGGGCTGACGCCGCAGTTTCCAGGGATCTACCAGGTGAATGCGGTGATCCCCGCCGGTGTAACCACGGGCAGCAGCGTGCCGGTCACCATCAGCTCGGGCGGCCAGACCAGCCCACCCATTCAGATTCCGATTCAGTAGGCATTTCCGTGCGTACTGCATGCCCGCCTTGCTTGCATGAAAAACAACACTTCCATTGCGTCAGGGGGCGCTGGCAGATAGAGATTGGAGGCTACCCGCCATTCAGCGGCCCATCCGCTCCGACCGTGGCTGAAATGTAAGCTTCGAGGTAAATCGTGATTGTCCGCTGTGTATAGTGATTGAAGGAGGACTGCATGCATCGACGTTCGTTTTTTGCCAGGGCTGCGGGATGGGGAGCCATTCCGCTGTTTTCGCGGGAAGTACAGGCACAGGCCAAATCGGCCAATCTGAAAATTACGGCTGTTGAACTCTGGCAGGCCACAGGCGATGCAAAGCGGTACGACGCATACCTGGACGAAGAATACCCGAAGGGTGGAATGGTCAGGCCGTTTCCCCCACCGGGGCAGCGGCCAGCGGCGCCGGCTCCTCCCAGCCGTATCTATATGAAGATCCTCACCGACGGCGGCCTGGAGGGATTCTACGGGCCCCACGACCAGAATGTGGTCGATGAGGTCGTGAAGGCCCGAAGTGTCATCGGCATGGATCCGTTCGCGATTGACAGCGTGTGGGAAAGCCTGGTCACGGGGGATAACAGGTACACCGGAACCTACATGTTCGGCGTCAGCGCGATCACCAACACCCTGTGGGACATGAAGGGGAAACTCTGCAATCTGCCGGTGTACAGACTGCTCGGCGGTTCGCGGAAGGTTGTGGACTGCTATGCGACGACCATCGGCATGCCGGTCAACACGATCGACGCGATCGCGGAAGGCGCCGCGCGGGTCAAGAAGGCAGGATTCAAAGCCCAGAAATGGTTCCCCACGCTGGGACCGAGGGACGGGGCCGAGGGCTTCGAGTTCAATGTGACCATGATGAAGACCCTCCGCGAAGTCTGCGGGGAAAACTACGACATCATGATCGACGGCCTGACGCGATGGGATCTCCCCTACGGCATGAGATGGTGCAAGGCGGTGGAACCATACAGACCCCGCTGGCTGGAGGAACCGTTTCAGACGTACAGCCAGATCGAAACGCTCCCCCGCCTGCGGCAGATGACGACGATCCCCATCGCCACCGGCGAGCATAACTACAATCGCTGGGAGTTCTATGAGCTGGTGAAAGCCGGCGCCGTCGATATCCTGGAACCAGACACGGAGTGGTGCGGCGGCATCAGCGAGGTCACGCGGATCTGCGCGCTCGCCTCCGCGGCTGGTCTCAAAGTCAGTCCCCATCACATGAAATTAAATGCATTGGCGCACCTCGTGGCAAGCCAGCCTCCGGCGGTGTGCCCGGTGGTTGAATACCGGCACTCCATGTATATGGGCACCAAATATTTCGAGAAGAATCCAATTGGGCATAATGGGAACAGCCAGATTGAGTTGACGGATCGGCCTGGATTCGGCATCGAGCTGGACGATTCCAAGATCGTGAGCATGAAGAAGATATTCCCAGCAGCCTAACTGCCGCGGGCCCCGCCAAACGACCAGACGCCCGTGCCGGATGTCCTCACCGCCCCGAGGTAACGTCACCCATGGCTAGCCGACCACTCCCCCCGGGGTTGAGTCCGGCGCGAATCGGGAGTACCATTCCTACATCATGCAAGATCACACGAACCCAGTTTCCAGAAGGTCTCTGTTCAAGACCACTGCGGCCGCCGGCGCTTCGGCTTTCACTTTTCTCCGGCCGCACCTGGTCCGCGGCGCTGGAAAGGAGAAACTCCGGGCCGGCATCGTCGGTTGCGGCGGGCGCGGCACGCAGGCCATCGTCGATACGCTGACTGGCAACGAGAACGTAGAGCTGGTGGCCATGGCCGATGTTTTCCCCGATCACCTCGATAGCTCGCTCTCCCAGTTGCGCGATCCCAAGGTCCTCGGCCGCCACGCGGGCATCACCGTCGAGCGCGACGCCAAACCGCAACAGATGAGCGCCGAGGACCTGATCGCTTCCATTCAGCCGCGAATCAAAGTAACGCCGGAATCCCGCTTCACAGGGTTCGACGCTTACCTGAAGTTGGTGAAGTCCGAGGTGGATCTCGTCATGCTGACTACGCCGCCCGGCTACCGGCCCATCCATTTCGAGGCGGCGGTCGAGGCCGGCAAGCATGTGTTCGCCGAAAAGCCCATCGCTACCGACGCCACCGGGGTGCGCCGCTTCATGGCCGCGGGACGCCAGGCGGCTGAGAAGAGACTAACCGTCATGTCCGGCGCGCAGCGGCATGCCGACACGGCGTACGTCGAGACCGTCCGGAAGATCCGCGACGGCGCCATCGGCGAGGTGCTCGCCCTGTATTCCCATTACCTGAGCACGCCGGTATTTCACGCGCAGGCGCGCGACCCCAAGTGGGGCGATATGGAGTGGCAGCACCGCAACTGGTACTCGTTCGTCTGGCTCTGCGGCGACCAGATCGTGGAACAGCACTTCCACAACATCGATTTCATCAATTGGGTAATGGACGGGCATCCGGTGAGCGTAACGGCCTCCGGCGGGGCGGCGTGGCGCCCGCGTGCGCCGCTCTATGGCAACATCTACGACCACATGACTTCGGATTTCATCTATGCCAACGGCGTGCGCCTGAGCAGCCACTGCCGGCAGTATCAACGCGCCTACAACGACGTCAGCGACCTGATCGTCGGCTCGAAGGGCCGTAGCGCCGGGAACGATCTCGGGCCGAAAGGCATCAACTCCCAGGTCCAGGAGCACATCGATTTCGTGGACAGCATCCAGGGCAGGAAGCCGTGTATCAACCAGGCGAACCACATCGCCGAGAGCACGCTCACCTGCATCATGGCCCGCGAATCCGCCTATTCCGGCATGACCATCACCTGGGACCAGATCATGAGCTCGAAGCAGGACCTCACGCCGAAGGAGTTCGGATATGAGGTCAAAATGGAGCCGGCGCCGCTGCCGGTTCCGGGAGAGTACAAGTTCGTGTGAAGACCAGTCAGACGCCGTCCAGGATGCGGTCGAAGCGGCGGCTTACATCCTGGATGTACGCGGCGTCGCCGGCGGCCAGCTCCAGGGTGGCGGTTCCGCGATAGTCGATGTCCGCGAACGCCTGGTGTACGGCCTTCCAATCGATCTCGCCTTCGAGCAGCGCCACGTACTCCGGCACGCGCTTTTTAATGGTCGGGTCGATCCGGTTGGCCCAGTCCTTGATGTGCACTTTCACGATCCGCTTGCCGAGGGTGCGGATCCAGTCCTGCGGATAGCCGTAGCTCATGATGTTGCCGACGTCGAAGTAGGCACGAAGCCAGGGGCTCTCGAATTCGTCCACGTACCGGGCGAATTCCAGCGGGCTGAGCAGGAACTTGTTCCCGACTTCCTCGATGCCGATGACGATCTTGAGTTCCGCCGCCATGGGGATCAGCAGGCGGATCTGGCGCTGGCTCCGCTCCCAGGCCTGGGCATAGGTGGTCTCCGGATTCACCACCGCGGGCACCAGCAGCACAGTATCGGAGCCCCAGAGATGGGCGTTGCGGAGGCTGGTGCGCATGCCCTCCATGCTCTTCTCGACCACCGCCGGGTCGCGGGAGGAGAGGGGACTGCGCCAGTGTTCCGAGTTCATCACCGAGTGGATGCGGAGACCGCTGGCTTTCGATGCGGCCAGCATTTCTTCGGCTTGGGACTGGCCGGGCGTGGTGGGGCATTCAATTTCTTCGAAGCCCGCGTCGCGCGCGAGCTGAAATCGCGCAGCGACGGTGAGGGAGGCCGGCAGCATACTGAACTCCACGGCCTTGCGAATTGGCAGGTGGGTTGACGCCGCGGCGGCAGCCAGCGGAGCGGCTGCAAGCGACGTGAGGAAGCCGCGGCGGGTCAGGGGCGTCATGTTCCGATTCTATAGCAGGCGGTCAAGCAACGGCGGCCTGATGGCCATCTATATCGTCTACTTCCAAGGGGGCTATTTCGGGAACAGCTTCTGCAGTTCGTCCACGGCCACCCGGCGGCCGTACTCGCAGAGTTCGAAGCACTCGGCATGCTGGATCTTCCCAGCCTGTTCGGCGCCATAGCGTTTTTCGAGCGCGGCCCGCACAGTGGCGGAAATCCGCCCGCCGCGCGTCTGGCTGAGCCATTTCTTGCGCGCTTCGGGGTCCTTCGGGACGCGGTCGAGGTTGCCATCCACCCACGGCAGCCACTCGTACATCTGGGAGACCTGAGCGTCGAGTGCGTTGATCTTGGTTTCCCAGACATCGTCGATGCTCACGGCCACATCGGGCCGGAAGGGCGCGGGCTTCTGGAAGTTATCGTCGTAGTAAAGGAAGATGGGATTCCGGCGCAGCGCCGGCGCTTCGGGAACGATGTTGGGCACCACCACCATGTAAGCCGCATCCTGCACCAGGACGCCGGTGTAGCGATGATCGGGATGGTAGTCGTTGGAGCGCGGCGCCAATACGATATCGGCGTTCCACTGGCGAATGGCGCGGATCACCTGACGGCGCACTTCGAGCGTGGGCATCAGCTCGCCATCGTGGTTGTTCATCACCTCGTACTCGGCGATGCCCAGGCGGCGGGCCGATTCCTGGGTCTCCGCGTACCTGCGGCGCGCCAGGGCCGCACCGCCCATCTCCTGGTGGCCGGCGTCGCCGTTGGTTACGGAAACGAATTTCACGGCAGCGCCGGCCTTGGCGAACTTGGCGGCGGTTCCGCCGAACTTGCCGTCGCAATCGTCCGGGTGAGCGCCGAACGCAATGACACGGAGCTTGCCATCCTGCGCTTGCGCCATAGCGTGATTCGGGATTGCCAACCCGCACAGCAGCACCACGGCCGGGACAGTTCCAATCGACCAGAGTATGCGTTTCGACATCGGGCCTCCTCTCCGCGAGGCGCAACGTCCCGCGGCGGCCTGCGCCGCAAAGCGCTGCGCGCCGGCCTTTTGGGATTTTACCAGCAAGCGGGACACAGTGAACCAGGATCTCTATTTTGCCATCTTGGCCAGCATCGATTGTACATCCAACGGCCTCCATTGGACTGCGGTCGATCCGGAGGAGCACTCCATACCGAACCGTCGATGAATTCGACGACCACTACGCTGAGTACCGGCTTGCCAATCGTTTCGCCTGCTTTGACAGTGGTCTGAATGCGGTTCCACACATCCCGAACGCTGACGGAGAGCCGCTTCTTCTCACGGGGTCTGATAATGATCGAGACCCGCTCAAGGGTGACTATTTCAGTCTTTGACCCGCTTCCAATTGCCTGCTGAAAAACCACCGCCGCCGTGACCTTATCGGATTCATTCTTCACCGTAAAAAACTGTCTTCGGTCGGAGCCGGTGCGAAATGTGCTGGGAGTGAAGTTGACCAGCGCAATCGGGCTGTCCAGGTGGGTTTGAAGCTCGAAGGCGATGGTCTGGGCGTGAGCAAAGGTGCAGCAGAAGAACAGAGCGGACAGCAGCGCTCGACGGCGGTTTGGCAAAATGGCTCCCGAAAAGCCGATTTTACCAGCCAACGACGCCGGGACAATGGCCCTACAAGCCACCGCCCTCACCAGGAATACATCGAGTCCATCGGGCCGCTAATATTGGTGGCTACGCGCCATACCCTGGAAATGCCGCCGGCTGGTCGTGGGCGCTGGCATGAACGCGGCCATGCCAGTGACGGACGAGCTGAAGCGCGAAGCCAAGAGCCGTAAAGTTAAGTTGATTATTCTGCCCACTGCCCAGGCGATCAAGGCGCTGAAGAAAGAGGATCTCGACAGAACCAACGCGATACTGCACGTCACCTGCTGATCCGCCAGCACCCGGATCAGTTGCTCAATCCTGAGTTCCTGGCAGACCTATTCCAGTTCCTTCAGGACGATGTGGAGCGGAACCAACTCGGAAGTTTCCCGGTTTAGACGGAGATCTTGGTCATAGAACTCGAGGGTGACTCCGCGGCAGAGCGCGTCATAGTCCGCGAAAAGAGCGGCCGCCGGCAAGCCGGCCGTCAAGACGCCTCGGCTCTTTTCTGCACGGGCAAGAGCAATACGATCTTTGTCGCACGGATGCGCACTGAACCTGCCGGTCTCGCCCTCATCGAGGCCGGCCAGCAGCCGCTGGACGAACTCCTTGGAATAGCGGCCACGGAGGGCGGCAATCAGGCCAGGATAGTTATCGACGAGCCGTCCTTCCCGCTTCATTCCGCTGAGCTCCACGACGGCCCGTTGCGCGGCGTACGCAAGAAGATTGACTTCCAGGACCGTGGAGATGAATGCGCCGGTACCGGCGACGCGCGCCTGGTAACGATCCGCTTCCAGCTCCATGCGGCGCAGAATAACGGAACTGGCAGCGCCTTCCGCCACCATCAGCAATCGCAGCACTCCACGGCCCAACTTGGACAGCACCTGAACCAGGCGCAGTGCCAGGCTCGTTGCCGGGCCGGCCGTCTCGAGCCACTTGAGGAGCTGCTCATCGAATGCATCCGGCTCGAAAGCCACACGTGAAAACCAGGCGTGAACGCTCCAGATGAAGCGACTCGACCGCATGGCCGTCGTTTGGGCGGCGTGGCCCAGCTCATGAGCGAGAACTCCCCCGAGCTCATCCAGACGCAAGCCCGCCACCAGAGGCAATCCGACCAGCAGGCGCGACGAGCGCGACGTACACGAGCTGGAAGCGAGCAGCAATCACCGCGCCCAGCGCCAACCCCAGCCGGTGCCAAGTGGAGACAGCAACCGGCGGGATGCGTGCCCCGAGCACGCCCATGGCCTCCAACCGGGCGGAAACGCCGGAATCGGGATGGTCCATCGTGCCGAGAACCAGTATAGGCATCACCCCGGCGGTGGTCCAAACCCGGGAGGCAAAATGGAAATCCCGGATAAGAGACTACAAGTACCAGTACTTTTCCGGGATTCGCTCCCAAAAGACACTTGACGCCGGATGCGCATCACTGTCATTATCATGGCAGCCGCGGTGCTATGTGTGCCTGGCCAGGCTGGTATCATCGACTTTAATGCGCATCCCCCCGATTACGGGACGCCGATATTCGACAGCGGATTTCAATTCGATTTCAGTGCTGCGGGATGGGGCGTGTTCGGTCCGGGATCCGGAGCTTGCTGCAACATCAACTACAATGGCACGCCTGCGCTGTTCGCGGACGGCGACAGAACCGGGAATGCATCCGTCGTGATGACTGAAGTTGGTGGCGGAACTTTCGACGTGTCGGCGCTTGACGCCTCTGTTTACTGGACTGGCGCCATCGGCCAAATCGATATGGTCGGGCAGCTTTTCGGCGGTGGCTTCGTGTCCACTACGTTGGACGTGAGTTCAACGTGGGCCCATTTTGCGTTCGGAACCTTTAACAACCTGGTGAGCCTGACTTTTACGGACACGACGTTTGGTGAGTTTCTGGTTGCGCCTGGCTTGGGAATTGACAACATCGACACCGCTCCTGGCACGGCCACGCCCGAACCAGCAAGCTGCGCATTATTGTCCGCCGGCCTGATCGCTCTGGGAGCGCTGGCACGGCGACGAAGAACCGACTGAACACGTCGAGCGGCGGATTGAACGCTCCGCTCGGGCTACTTGGTGTCTCGCGTTCAGTTGAAGGTTGGCAGGCGGCGGTTGGCGCCGATTCGAGAGAATCCGGTTGCCAAACACGAATCCGAATTCAAACTTAGTTGCAACTCGGGATACTCCAGAAAGCGCGTGAGCTTTCACCATTACGGCTCAAGGTCAGTTACTGCGATTGAACGACAACGGATTGTGCCTGGCGATCAGGCCGGGTCAGCCCGCGACTACTGGGTCAGCTCGAACGTTCCTTTTAGGCGGATGTCGCGCGAAGATGCGCCCATCCACACCTCGAACGCACCCGGCTCGGCGACCCACTGGTCTTTGGCCGCGCTATAGAATGACAGTGCGGACTTGTCCAACGTGAACGACACGTTCTGCGCCTGTCCCGGATTGAGCATGACGCGCCGGAACCCTTTGAGCTCCTTGAGGGGGCGATCCACGCTCGATTTCACGTCGTGCACGTACAACTGCACAACCTCGACGCCCGCGCGCATTCCGCTGTTGCGCACCCGCACGGTCACCTCAACCCGTTGGCCGGCAGGCACCTTGGCCGGCGTAATCTTCAGACTGCTGTAATCGAACTTGGTGTAGGAGAGCCCGTGCCCGAACGGGAACAGCGGCTCGACGTTCTGCTGGTCGAACCCACGATAGCCGACATAGATGCCTTCTTCGTACGTGACGTGCAGATTGTCGCCAGGATAGTGCCCATAGGCCGGGGAATCGGACCATTGCTTGGGGAACGTCACGGGCAGCTTGCCGGACGGGTTTTGCGCGCCGAAGAGGATATCTCCGATGGCGTGCCCCGCTTCCTGACCTCCGTACCAGGCCTCGACGACAGCGGGAACGCGGCCGATCCACTTGGTCATGGTCACGGGCGCTCCCGCGACCAGCACTACGATGGTGTTCTGGTTCGCCGCAGCGACCGCCTCGATCAGCTCGTCCTGACCGGCAGGCAGATCCATGGATGCGCGGTCGAAACCCTCCGACTCGAGCTTGGAGGAGTAGCCGGCGAGGACGATCGCGGCGTCGGATTTCCGCGCGAGCTCGACGGCCTGGTTGCGAAGCCGGGCACGCGCTGGCGGCGTTTCCTGGCTGGCGTCCTCGCCTGGCATGGCGACCCCCAGCGCATAGCCGACCTGCACCCGCGCTCCCGCAGCCTCCTTGATGCCGTCGAGCGCTGTGACGGAGTACTTCGGCCGGACCAGCGAGCTTCCACCGCCGCCGGTTCTCGCAATTGCGGCGCTGGGACCGGTCACGACCACCGAGCGGATCTTCGGTGCGCCGAGCGGAAGCACGCCGCCTGCGTTCTTGAGCAGCACGATGCTCTCGGTGGCGGCCGTGCGCGCCACCGCCCTCTGCTCCGGAGTATCCACCTCACCGCCGCCAGTGTGG
This sequence comes from Bryobacterales bacterium, assembly GCA_963768385.1. Lineage (GTDB taxonomy): Bacteria > Acidobacteriota > Terriglobia > Bryobacterales > Bryobacteraceae > Fen-178. The sequence goes on along the minus strand of CAVYHQ010000002.1, from coordinate 72,384 downwards.
GCATTGTCGAGCAACCCCGCCGTAAACATCACGCGCAAGATGCGCCGCGCGGCGTCGTCCACCGCCTCCTGTTTCAATTGGCCGCCGGCGACCGCCGCCAGCACTTTTTCCACTGTCAGCCAGCCTGCCCCGTTTCCGGCCGCTTGCGTTTCGGGCTTGGCGAACCAGGTTCGCATCGCCTCTCCGCCGGGCATCTCCAGGTGCATGCCGGCCGCAACGGTTGCGGCCGTGCTGTAGGTGCTGCCCCAGTCCGAAATCACAAAGCCTTTGAAGCCCCAGCGTTTCTGAAGCGTTTCCGTCAGCAGGAAGGGGTTCTCGGCGCACCACACGCCGTTTACCTTGTTATAGGCGTTCATCACGGCCCACACGCCTGCCTCCTGGACGGCTGCCTGGAACGCCGGGAGGTAAATCTCGTGCAGCGTGCGCGCGTCGATCTTTTCGTCTATGCGGTGGCGCTCAAACTCCTGGTTGTTGGCGGCGAAATGCTTCACCGACGGAATCACGTTCTCGGATTGCACGCCTTGGATGTATGCCACGCCCATGCGCGCGGTCAGGTAGGGGTCCTCGCCGTAACCTTCGAAGTTCCGGCCCCACAGCGGCTGCCGATTGATGTTCACGGTGGGCGCGAGAATCATGTCCCGCCCCAGGGCCTTCACTTCCTGCGCGATGACCCGGCCCTCCCGCCGGACCAGTTCCACATCCCAACTCGCTCCCATGCCAATACCCGCTGGGAACGCGGTGGACAGAACCGGCGCGGTGGCGGCTGCGTTGGTGATCGCTGAGGAGCCGGCCCAATTGCGCACGCCCATCGGGCCATCGGCCATCTTGATGGCGGGAATGCCCAGCCGCGCGTTGGGCTGGCTCTCCATCCAGCCGGCGCCGCTCAGCATCTGCGCTCTTTCCCGCGGAGTCATGCGACCGAGGAGATCTGCCACGCGTTCTTCGACGGGCAGTTTGGGGTTCTTGTAGAGCGCGTCCTTGGGGGGATGCTGCGCACAGGATATTCCGATGGCGATTACCAGCAGGATTGACAAAAGGAGCAACAGAGTACGTTCCACAGTTTCACCTCGTGACTTCCCATTGATGGTAGCAGAGGACGGTCCAGCGGACTGGTTTAGACCAACTTCACGGCGGCCAACAGCCGTCAGCGCTGCCGCTCCATCCGAACCCTAGCGCACTTCGGGCATTTCCACTTTCGCTGCTTGTGGAAGATATGCCCCTTGAGCTCTTTCATCGGAAGTTGACATTTCCGGCAGGTCATGCCATCGCCCGTTGCCCTTCAGGTTAACTGCCAGTTACGTCTTAGAGGTTTGCGACGGGTGCTTGTCGCGCCGGCCCATGAGCTGATGCAGGGCGAAGGGGACTTCGTCGGGATGGCATGCGCACCAGGCAATGATGCGCTCCAACTTGACGGCATCGTCGGCGATGGCGCTAATTTCCATGAGCTCGGTTTCGATGGTCTCCGGATCTCGCATTAGAAACTAGCATGGCACATGTCCTCACAGCAATGCATGCCGGAGATAGAACCAGGTCTTGACGGCTTGCACCAACATCAGGTAAGTCAGGGCAAGCAGCGAAATCGCACCCAGCAACGACAGCGGTAATGGGGTAAACCCGAGCAAGGGGCCGAGCGGCGTATACGGCAGCACGGCGCCGACGACGGTGACGGCCGCTACGCTCATCAGCAACTGCCCGCTGGGCCGGCTCTTGAACGGGTTGCCGGCCGTCCGGATCACAAATACCACCAGCGTCTGGGTGGCGAGGGATTCGACGAACCATCCGGTCCGGAACAGCGGCGGGTTGCTGGCAGCGTGGAACCACCAGAGGAGCACCCCGAACGTAAGGAAGTCGTAGATGGAGCTGATGGGGCCGATGATCGTCATGAATTGGCGAATGAACCCGATTTGCCACCGCTTGGGCTTGTGCAGCAGGGCCGGATCGACGTTGTCGCCGGGGACGGCGATCTGCGAAGTGTCATAAAGAAAGTTGTTCAGCAGGATTTGAGTCGGCAACATGGGCAGGAATGGCAGGAAAAGCGATGCCGCGGCCATGCTGAACATATTGCCGAAGTTGGAGCTGGTGCCCATGATGATGTACTTCATGATGTTGGCGTAGCACCGCCGCCCTTCCATTACCCCATCGTCCAAGACCGCCAGGTCTTTCTCCAGCAGGATGATCTTGGCGGCGTCTTTGGCCACCTCCACGCCATTCATTACGGAAATGCCGACGTCCGCGGTGTGCAGCGAGGGAGCATCGTTGATGCCGTCACCGATGTAACCGACGACATGCCCGCGGGCCTTCAGACCGAGGATCACCCGGTTCTTTTGTTCCGGAGAGACACGGGCGAAGATGGCGCCGTGCTCCGCCTGGTAAGCCAGGGCGGCATCGTCCATGGTGTCCACCTGGTCGCCGGTGACCATGCGGTCGGTAGGGAGGCCGACATCGTGGGCCACCTTCTGCGTCACGTACTGATTGTCGCCGGTCATGATGACCACGGAAACGCCGTTCTTCTTCAGCGCTTCGAGAACCTCAACAATCCGCTCCTTGGGCGGGTCGAGGAATGCCGCGAACCCGGCCAGCGTCATCTCCCGCTCGGCCGTTAGCGTATGAGCGTCCTGCTGCTCAACCTTCCGGATTGCAACTCCCAGGGCGCGGTACCCGTCGGCACTCAGCTTTTTGAAGGTCTCCGCCGCCTGGGCGCGCCGGCTTTCGTCGAACGGTTGGGGAGCCCCGTCAATGGTGACGGCCGCGCAGATGGCGAAAACGCTTTCCGCCTCGCCCTTGGTAATGAGGAGGTCCTCGCCGCCATGGCGCACCACCACGGAGAGGCGCTTGCGGTTGAAGTCGAAAGGGATCTCGTCCACCTTCTCATACTCCGTAATGGCGGGCCACGCGTACTTCAAGATGGCATCGTCCAACGGGCTCTTGATGCCGGATTGGAAGTAACTGTTCAGGTAGACGAACCGCAGGACGTTGTCGTTGTCCCGGCCCTGAACGTCCACGTGCCGGTCCAGCGCGATCTCGCCTTCGGTGAGGGTCCCGGTTTTATCGCTGCAGAGAATCTCCACGCTGCCGAAATCCTCAATCGCCGTAAGCTGCTTGACCAGAACCTTTTTCCTGGCCATCCGGCGGGCACCCTGCGCCAGCGAGATGGTGATGATCATGGGCATCATCTCGGGCGTCATCCCCACGGCCAGCGCGACAGAGAACAAGAACGATTCCAGCAGCGGGCGATGTAAGACGATGTTCACCAGCAGGACGAAGAGCACCAGCATCATCATCACGCGCGTGATCATCATCCCGAAGTGGCGTATGCCGCGGCCGAATTCGGTCTCCGGCGGCCGCATGCCCAGCCGCTGGGCAATGGCGCCGAAGGCGGTGTCCTTGCCGGTGCGAACGATGACCGCGGTGCCGATTCCCGTCTGCACGGCAGTCCCCAGGAAAAGGCTATTGCTGGCGTCGGCAATGGTGTGTTGCCCCGCCGGAAGATCGCCCGCCGCCTTGTCGACGGGCAAAGACTCTCCCGTGAGAGCGGACTCGCGCACGTGCAGATCCTTGCTGTCCAATAAACGGGCGTCGGCCGGCGCCAGGTCCCCGGCATTGAGCCGGATGATATCCCCGGGGACCAGTTCCGCGACCGGCAACTCCAGTTCGTGTCCGTCGCGCAAAACCGCGGCGGTGGTAGCCACCTGCTTGCGAATGTCCTCCACCGCATGTCGAGCCTGAAACTCCATGTAGAAGTTCACGATGACGCTGAGCAGGACTATGGCGATGATGATGGTGCCGCCAACCTGATCGCCCAGCGCGATCGAAATGGCGCTGGCCGCCAGAAGAATGAGGACCAGGGGATTGGCAAAAAAACGCAGAAAATTGATCAGAGGAGCGAAGCGCGACTCCCCTGCCAGGCTGTTCGGGCCGTGGAGACGCAGCCGCTGTTTGGCCTCGGCGGAAGTCAGCCCGGCTGGAGTGGCTTCGAGCAGGGTCAGGAGGTCCCGCTGGGGGACATCCCAGAAGCGGTCTAGCGTCTTGTCCGGTGTCATTAGTAACCGTAAATCTGCAAGTGAAGTGCTTGGGGAGCGCCGCCGGCCAGTCGAAAACCTTGTCCGGACTCGTTCTGGATGGCCTTGTTCGGGGCGTCGTAATTCAGCATGATGTCGTCGCCGTTCAGGCGGCGTCCCGGCACCCAGCGACCGTCCACGTACACGCCTTCTTCCAGCTTGGCAACCGCGGCCGGCGAGGGACCCGGGCCATTGAACGTGGCTTGCACCCCGCTGCCCAGGATCACGTAATCGTCAGGTCCGGTGGAAATCACGATAGCGTACGAGGATGTCTGGGCGTTGCCGCCGCCGAAGCCGCCCGGGCCGCCTCCAGCCGCCGGCGGGGGCGCAGGCTGCCCGGCCGGCGTTGTCCCCGCGGGCGCAGCCGTTGCGGGTGGCGCCGGCCGCCGCATTCTCCCCATCGAGAATGCCAGCGTGTAGTTGCCCAGTTTCACGGTTTCCGCGGGGTGCTGGGTGTCGAGCGAGACCGCTTTGATGGCGCCTTTGGCTTGCGCCTCCAGAATCTCCGGGGCCGCCTGAGCCAGCAATCCGTACGCCTGGGCCAAGGGCGTGGAAGCGTCCGCCTGGCGCTCGATGCCGAAGGGCGAAATCCCCATGGCGGCGTGGTTTCCAATGGCGTAGAAGGCATTCGCGGCATCTCCACGGGTTTCCGGAATCCACAGCGGATTCCCGGACCGGTGGTAGCGCGCGCACCATTCCGCAAAGTTCGGCAGATAGATATCGGGCGCGATGATGTCGATCGCGGGCGCGCCCTGCTGCCACACGTTCAACTGGATGGGCAGCGCTCCGCCACTGGAGTACTGGCCGATGGCCTGGCCCAGGTCCACATTGATGAACATGGGCAGCGGGTACTCGGCCTTTCCGGCTTGAGCCACCTGGTCGACGTATCGTGCGTAGTACCAGGCCATGAAGATCTCGTTGGTCATGGGCTGGTTGCCGAACACTTCCGCCCACGTTCCGGACGTTTTGCCTCCGGCGGCTTCCCAATACTCGCGGAATTCGGAGACCAGGTTCTGCTTGTTCTTCACCATGTAGTCCATGAGCGGCTTGGGCACCGGGGCGTTGAAGGCGGCCTTGGCCTCGGGCACCTGGTCGCGGGTGGCCCCGGGGCAGCCCACCTCGTTCTCCACCTGCATCATGATGACGGTGTGGGCGTCCCCATCCACTTCGCGGATGTGGCGCATGAGAGCGGCAAACGCGTTGGCGTCGGCCTTCCAGCTGGCTTCCTTGAAAACCGAAAGGTAGGTGATCACCTGTCCGCTCTCCGGCAGAAACAGCGGATACTGTTTCTGATTCTTCTTCACCCATAGCGGCGTATACGTGGACTCAGCGTTCTTCCAGCTTCCAAACCACAGGAAGATCAGGCGCAAGTGGTTCCTGCGGGCCTCGCGGATGGCGCCGTCCACCAGCGCAAAGTCGAACTTGCCCGGTTGCGGCTCGACCAGTTCCCACGTGACCGCCGCCAGGACCGTATTCATGTTGGCCGCGGCCAGTTTGGGCCAGTACGGCTCCATGTACTCCATGCTGGATGAAGCCGAATTGGTCAACTCGCCGGCCAGGATCAGGAACGGGCGGCCGTCCACAATCAACTGGGTGGCTTGGCCGCGCTTCTCGAGGTGCGGAATGGAAGAGTTGGGAACGGGCTGGGCATCCGCCAGGCTGAAACCAAGCACCGCAACGGCGCAGGGCAGTAGGTACCGAAGTTTCATTTGAGAACACGATAGCGCCCTGCGCGGTTGGGCACAATGTTGTGGGATAGCCGGCCGGCGACGCGGTAGACTTTACTCCGTGGCAGGGATGACCTGGGTGGCGGTTCGCGTGATCTCAAAACGCAGGACCCAGGTGCGCAGGCCCACACCCTCCACTGGGGCGAATTGCCAACGCCGGGCCGCTTCCAGCGCCAGCTTGCCAAAATAAGGCGAGCCACCGCGCTCGAGCGTGGCCTTGGTTACATTCCCGGATGGATCCACGGCAACTCTGACGACCACCGTGGCCGTGCCGTGAACCGTATTCCGGGCTTGGGCGGGGATGTCGGGGAGCACGCGGCGGGTGATTGCATCCTGTGCAGGCGGCGGGACAGGCGGGGCGGAGGCGGGCGCCGGCGGCACGGGCTCGGCGGCCGATGGCACGGGAGCAGCCGTCCGATGGATCACCAGGCCCCCGACAATGGCCGCCCCCACGACGAGCACGGCGGCGGCCACGTAATACCGGAATCGCGGTTTCCGCGCCGCGGGCTTGGCCGCCGGCGTGGTGGGCGCCGGGAGGGCCGAGGCAGGCCGTTCGGGCGAACGGAGCCAAGCCCCGATCTTGGCGGCGGACCATCGCAGCCGAGAGTCATGGTGCAGGCAGTTTTGCGCTATCTCCCGAAAGGGAGAGGGTAGCGCGTCAACGGCGGGGATCGCCGCTGGCAGCGTCAATGCCTGTACCAGCGTTACTCCCAGCGCCCGAATGTCCGTGGCCGGATCGCCCGCCGACACCGCCTCGCTGGAGATCTTCACCGCGTCTTCCACGGCCAGAATATTCGAGGGCTTCAGATTGCCGTGCACCAGGCCCTGGCCGTGCAGGTACGCCAGCGCATCCGCGACCGGTTGAAGCATATCGCGGGTTTCGTCGGTGGTGAGCGGGCGTTCACTCAGAACTTCCGCCAGGTTCTCCTCGGCGTACTCCATGACGAGATAAGCCAGCGGCGTGCCTGCCAGCGCCCCAGTTCCGGCCGCCAAGATGCGGACCAAGTGAGGATGGGAGAGGGCGGCGGCGCGATTCCAGCGCTCCACAAGCTCTGCGGCTTGCGCCTGGGCGGCGAGCACGAGCTTGATGACGGCCCTGCCCGAGCGAAACCGGGTGAGGAAGACCGCGCTCGCTTCACGGCCGTCGAGAAGCCGGTCGAGCGGGAACTCCCCGCCGGCCAGTTGGCCTTCGCACTGTTTCCAATCGGGCATCCTCAGGGGCGCGAGGGCCCTCGGGCGTGGATCTTCACCAGGCCAGGGTCCAGGGACTTCAAGTTGGGCTTGCCGCACATGGCCATATCGCGGGCCAGTTCGGTTTGCAGCATTTCGAGCATGGTCTGGACGCCGGCGGAGCCGTAGGCCGCCAGCGCCCAAAGCGGCGGACGGCCGAGCATGACGGCGCGCGCGCCCAGTGCCAGGGCCTTCAGGATGTCCGCGCCGCGGCGGAAACTGCCATCGATGAGGATGGGCGCTTTGCCGGCAACCGCCTCGGCGATGGCGGGCAGCACCTCGATGGACGCCACCATTCCGCTGACAGCCTGGCGGTTGTAGTTGGAAACCACGATGCCGTCGATGCCCTTGCCAATGGCGGCGCGGGCCTCTTCCGGGCTCATGATGCCCTTGAGCACAACCGGGACGCGGAGGCCCTGGCGCAAACGGTCGATGGCGCTCCAGTCCGTGCCGCCGGCGGTGATGCATAGGGCCTTGCACCCGAGATCGACGGCCTGATCGATGCCGCGGCGCTGCGCGGCCACATCCGGCTCGGGGTAGACCTGATACCAGAGCGTGGCGGCCGGCTGGGCGGCGATCTCCTTAATTGGATAGCTGGCGCGGGAGGAAACCACCATCGCGGTTTTGGCAGCGGAAGCGCCGCGCACGCTGGCCAGCTCACCCTCCGGGTGAAACCGCTTCTGCTCGGAGGTGGGGCCCACCAGGATGGGCGCGAACAGGCTCTGGCCAAAAAGCTCGGTGGTCAGGTCGAGATGCGTGGTGTTGATCATCATGCGCGGCCGGAGTGTGATGCGCTCGAAGGCGTCCCGATCGCTGCCAGCGATCTCGGCGAAGGCCGCGGCGTTCAGGCTGCGCTGCGCCATGGCCTCGAACTCGAACGTGTTGACCAGTTCGCGGACGGGAGCGATGCGGCCCGGCGGTTCTCCAATCAGTGTCTGCGCGCTGCTCATAGGAACTCCGTTCTTACCAAGGTTCTGTCGATGGAAGCCAGCGTGGGCCGGCCGGCCGCCGCCATGGCCTGAACCAACTCGGCTTGCAGGATTTCGAGAACCTTCTGGACGCCCTGCCGGCCGTAGGCGGCCAGGCCCCAGAGCGGGACGCGGCCCAGGGCGATGGCGCTGGCACCCAGCGCCAGAGCCTTCAGAATGTCGCTGCCGCGGCGTATGCCGCTGTCGAAGAGAATCGGGATGCGGCCCTGCACGGCATCGGCGATTTCCGGCAGCACTTCGAGGGTGGAAGGGCCGTAGTCCAGCGACCGGCCGCCATGGTTGGACAGGTAGATGGCATCGACGCCGTGTTCCAGGCACAGGCGCGCATCTTCCCCCGTGACGATGCCTTTGACGAGCAGCGGAACCTTGACCACCCGGCGGAGCTCGTCGAGCAGCGTCCATTCGTACCAGAGCCTGCCGTCCGGGACGCGATAGGGGTTGCCGCGGGGCCGCCGCGGCCCTAGAGAAGTCGGCAGCGGCACGGGGGACAAGGTGGTGGCAAGGTTCTGGTCGTGCGTCGAGCGCTCGTACACGGAAGCCTGCTGGTCCACCGTGACGACAATCGCCCGGCAGCCGGCCGTCTGAGCCTTCTCGAGCGTCTGGCGGTTGTAATCGGGTCCGGGCTGCGGGTAGAGCTGGAACCACCAGGGGCCGGTGGCCGCAGCCGCGATTTTTTCCACGGGCAAGGTGGCGACGTTACTCACGATTAACGGTGTGTTGGATGCGGCCGTGGCGCCCGCGTGGGTGGCCGCCTCGGCATCGGGATGGAACATCACGTGGCGGGCGGTGGGCGCGATGAGCATCGGAAACGGCAGGTTCATGCCGAGAAAGTTCGAGGCGGGCTGGACCGGTCCCGCGCCGGCGAGCGTGCGGGGGACCAGTTCGACCCAGTCGAACGCCTCCCGGTTCCGGCGCAGCGTGAACTCTCCGTCAACGCCATAGGACAAGTAGTCGTAGGCCTGCCGCGCGATCTTCGCATGCGCCACGGGCTCGAAGTCGAAGGCGTTGAGCATCTCGCGAAGCGCCGGAACGCGGCTGTGATCGCGGAACGGATCTTGCTGGCTGTGGAGCAGAGGCGAACCGGCGAGAAACGCGGCCAGCCCGCGGAATACAGTGCGGCGGCTCACGCCGGGATTGAGTGTTTTTCCCGAATCTACCAAGAGTTCCTCCAAAGGGAGACGAACCAACAGATGTACAACACTTTCTGGGGCGATGGCAAGCTCGCGGCAGCCTGGGTTCGGCGTTCTCTGTTACGCTGGATGGCGAGGTTGACATGAAGGGTTTGACACGCAGGGATTTGTTCAGGAGCAGTCTGGCCGCGCCGGCTGTGGTGGTGGCGGCCAGAGAGACCGCCATTAGCGAGCAAGCCCAGCCACAGACCGCGCCGCCTGCAATCGCGGCTGCAGGGCCCGGCCGGGAACGCCTCGTGTTGGATTTCGGCTGGCGCTTTCACTTGGGTCACGCCGCCGACGCGGCGCAGGACTTCAATTTCCGGGGTAACTTCTCGAAGACCGGGAATTTCGGCCCGGTGAGCACGCTGCTCTTCGACGACAACGACTGGAAGGCCGTCGACCTGCCTCACGACTGGGCCATCGAATTGCCCTTCCAAAACGATCCCGCACTCTCCAGCAAAGGGTTCTATCCACTGGGGCGGACGTACCCGGCCACCAGCATCGGCTGGTATCGCCGCATCTTCGAACTTCCGGCCTCCGACGCGGGCAAGCGCATCACCCTCGAGTTCGACGGCGTGTATCGCGAGGCCACGGTGATCTTCAACGGCTTCTACATCGGCAGGCACATCGGCGGCTATGACCCGTTCAGCTTCGACGTAACCGATTTCGCCTCCCCGGGCGCGAGGAACGTGCTGCTGGTCCGCGCGGACGCCACCCAGAGCGACGGTTGGTTTTACGAGGGCGCCGGCATTTACCGGCACGTCTGGCTGGTGAAGACCCACCCGGTGCACGTGAAGAAGTGGGGCACGTTCGCGCGCGCCGAGGTGCGCCCCGGCGAAGCCACAGTGCAGATTCGCACGGAGGTGGAAAACCAGGGCAAGGGCGCGGAGACGACGCGCGTCACCTCGACCATTCTCGATCCCGCGGGCCGGGCGGTGGGGAAAGCAGCCACCCTGCCGGCGTCCATCGTGGAGGGGGGCGAGCATGTCTACGAGCAGCAGGTGGTGGTGAAGGCGCCGGCGCTGTGGTCGTTGGTCGAGCGCAATCTGTACAAGCTGGTGACCGAGGTGGAGGCGGGCGGCGCCGTCACGGACCGCTACGAGACGCCGTTCGGCATCCGCACCTGCGCGTTCGATGCGGAGAAGGGCTTCTTCCTGAATGGCAAATCCGTCAAGCTCAAGGGAACCTGCAATCACCAGGACCACGCAGGTGTGGGCGCGGCGGTGCCGGACGCGGTGCAGTACTTCCGCATTCGAAAGCTGCAGGAGATGGGCTGCAACTCCCTGCGCACCTCGCACAACCCGCCCACTCCGGAGCTGCTGAACGCCGCCGACGAACTGGGCATGCTGGTGTTCGATGAAACGCGCATGATGTCTTCGAGTCCCGAGGGCTTGAGCCAGTACGAGAACCTGGTGAGACGCGACCGCAATCATCCCAGCGTGTTCATGTGGTCGATGGGCAACGAGGAAGGCACCGCGGCCACCGACCGGGGCTTGCTGATTCTGACGGCAATGAAAGCCGTGTCGAGCAAACACGACGGCACGCGGCCGGTCTCCATTGCGCCGCTGGGCGGCAATAACATGGGCAAGTTCGGGTTCGCCGCGTGCGACGTGCAGGGCTACAACTACGCCGATCCAGCGGCCGATGCGTTCCATAAAGCCAATCCGAAGGTCCCGGTGATGGGCACGGAGCAGGTCAGCGCGGTGGCCACACGCGGCATCTACACCATGGACCCGGAACACGGCTACGTGGGCTCGTACGACCCCTACACCACCACCGGCCGCGCCTCCTGCGAGGGTTGGTGGAGCTTCTGCCACGCGCGCCCGTGGCTGGCCGGAGGGTTTATCTGGACCGGTTTCGACTACCGCGGAGAGCCTTCGCCCTACCAGTGGCCCAACATCAGTTCGCAGTACGGCATTATCGACACCTGCGGCTTTCCAAAGGACAGCTTCTTCTACTTCCAGGCGTGGTGGGGTTCGAAGCCAGTGCTGCACCTGTTCCCGCACTGGAACTGGCCGGGGTTGGAGGGCAAGGAGATCGCGGTGTGGGTGCATTCGAACCTGGACCGGGTGGAGCTGTTCCTCAACGGCCAGAGCCTCGGCGCCCAGGACATGAAGAAGGATTCGCACCTGGCGTGGAACGTCCCATACACTCCCGGCGCGATTGAAGCGCGGGGATACAAAGACGGCCAGCAGGTGATGACGGCCAAGCGCGAGACCGCGGGACCGGCGGCGAAGCTCGGGCTCACAGCCGACCGCCAGGAGATTTCGGCGGATGGCGAGGACGTGGCGATGTTCGCGGCGGAGGTCGAGGACACACAGGGCCGATACATGCCGATCGCCGATAACCAGGTGAGTTTCCGGGTTTCCGGCCAGGGCAAAGCGATCGGCGTCGGGAACGGCGACCCGACCAGCCACGAATCCGATACGGGCAGTTCGCGCAAAGCCTTTTCCGGCCTTTGCATGGCGCTGGTGCAATCCACCAAGACAGCGGGAAGCATCACGGTGGAGGCCAGTTCGCCGGGATTGACGCCGGCCAGCGTCACGATCTCCTCCAGAGCCGTAAAGCTGCGGCCGCAAGCGGCGGTTTGGGAGCGCGAGGTGCCGGCGGGCCCGGGTGTTACGGGCCTGTGGAGACCCGCGCCTGTGGCCGCTGCCGCGGGTTTCGGCGGTTTCGGCGGCGGAGCCAGCCAGATCTTCACTTTCCGGCAGAACGGAAGTGTCCTCACTGGAACCGTTGAGGGCGATACGCCCACCCCGATCGAAAATGGAAAGGTGGATGGCGCCAACATCTCCTTCAGCGCCGCCAGCGTTACTTACACGGGAACGCTAAAGGGAAACGCGATCGAGCTTCAGCGGACCGGCGGCGCCTTCCCGGGCGGCCGGGGAGGACGCGGCGCCCCGGCCGAGCCTGCCGGACCACGCCCGGCTATCGGCCCACCGCCGGACGGTACGGACCCGTCGCGAGGCGTGGGCGGAGGACGGGGATTCCAAGCGCCGGCGCCGATGGTCCTTCACCGGGCGAAGCGGTAACCAGGAGGAGCCGTGGGAAAGGCGTCCCGGGAGTTTCAGGTGTTTGTCAAACCGGCTGGGGCCGTCTGTAATCTCGATTGCCAATACTGCTATTACCGGGACAAGCGCAGCCTCTATCCGGATACGGGCACGCTCCGGATGCCGGAAAGCCTGCTGGAAGAGTACATCGTCCAGCACATTGAGGCCGCGGCCGGGCCGGAGATCGCCTTCTCGTGGCATGGAGGAGAGCCCACTACCCTGGGCGTGGACTTCTTCCGCAAGGCCGTCGAGCTGCAGCGCCGGCACAGGCCCGCCGGCTGGAGCATTCGGAACGGCATTCAGACCAATGGCGTCCTGCTGGACGAAGAATGGTGCCGCTTTCTGGCGGCGGAGGACTTCCGGGCCGGTCTCAGCCTGGACGGGCCGGCGGAACTGCACGACGCATACCGGGTGACCAGGGGCGGCCAACCGACTCACCGGCAGGCGATGCGCGGATACGACCTGCTGCGCAGGCATGAGATTCCCACCGACATCGTGTGCACAGTGAACAACCTGAACGTGCGGTATCCGCTCACCGTGTACCGCTTCTTCCGCGATATCGGCTGCACGTATCTGGGCTTTCTGCCAGTGGTTGAGCGCGTCGGCCCGTACACCCCATCCGCGGAGGCTTATGGCGCTTTTCTGTGCAAGATCTTCGATGAATGGATTGAGCGCGACACGGACCGGATGGCGGTGCAAACTTTCGAGGAGGCGGCCCGGCCGGCCCTCGGCATGGAGCACTCGTTATGCGTGTTCCGCGAAACCTGCGGCCAGGTCCCGGTGGTGGAACACAACGGCGACTTTTTTCCGTGCGATCATTACGTTGATCGCGAGCACCGCTTGGGCAACATCCGCGAGACGCCTCTCGCCGAGCTGTTGGATAGCCCGGCGCAACGGGATTTCGGCGAGGCCAAGCGGGATGCGCTGCCGCGTTACTGCCGCGACTGCGAAGTGCTGGCCATGTGCCATGGCGGATGCCCCAAGTACCGCTTCATCCGCACGCCGGAAGGGGAAGCCGGCCTCAACTACCTGTGCGCGGGATTGAAGCGCTTCTTCCTGCATAGCCGCGCGCCGATCGAGCGGATAACGTCTCGGGAGCAGGCGCACGTGCCCCGCACCGCGCCCGGCAATGTCGGCCGCAACGATCCCTGCCCGTGCGGCAGCGGCCTGAAGTTCAAGAAATGCTGCGCGGCCAAGTAGTTTTGCGGGCCTGAAACTATTTTTTTCGCTTGCGTTGGCGGGACAAACCGTTCGACAATATCGGCACAGGAGCACATCGGCAATGCAGACAGTTACAAGAAGGCGGTTTCTGGAAGGAAGCGCCACGGGAGTGGCCGCCACCGGTTGGGGTGCGGCTTCCCTGGGCGCGCAGGATTGGGCACGCCAGGCGGTGGACAAGTCGCCCCGGCGGCGCGAGTGGGTCACGGTGAAGCACGATAGCCGGTCCGTCGAATCGTTTGTGGCTTACCCGCAGTCGCCGGGCAAGGCGCCGGGGATGGTCATCATCCACGAGATTTTCGGAATGACCGACTGGGTGGAGGACGTCACCGATGAGTTTGCGGAAGCGGGCTATGTGGCCATCGCTCCCGACCTGCTGTCGGGCATGGGTCCGAACGGCGGGCGCACCAAGGATATTCCGGCCAACGGCGTTGGGGCGGCCATCGGCAAGCTGCCGCCCGACCAGATCACCGCCGATCTCAACGCCGTGGCCGACTATGTCAAGAAGCTTCCCGCATGCAACGGAAAGGTCTGCGTGGTGGGCTTCTCGTGGGGCGGCGGGCAATCGTTCCGCTTCGCCACCAACCGCAAGGATCTGTCGACGGCATTCGTTTGTTACGGCAGCGGCCCGGCGCCGGAGGCCATCCCCAACATCCAGGCCCCCGTCTACGGTTTCTACGCGGGGACCGATGCGCGCATCAACGCCGGCGTTCCGGCCACCCAGGAACAGATGAAGGCCGCGGGCAAGTTCTTCGAGGTCGCGACTTACGAAGGCGCAGCCCACGGGTTCATGCGCGCCGGAGCGCAGCCGGATGCCACCGAAGCCAATAAGAAGGCGCGCGCCGAGGCATGGGTCAAGCTGAAGGCGCTCCGACCTCGTTGAAGTAAACGCGGCGCTCCTCGTCCATCGCCAGATTCGAGAGAATCACGGCCGTGGAGTTCGCCAAGCCGGCCTCCACGTCCGCCCTCGGCCTATCGCCCGTACGGCAGCACTCGAAGAAGCTTTCCATCTGCACATCCACGGGATTGCGGTCTTCCTCAGGCAGAGTCACTCCCTTGGAGTAGAGCCAGCGCCGGGCGAACTTCAATTCCCTTCCGAGGAACGATTCGCCGTCGCGGAACTGGTCCTTCTCGAGTAGCAGCGGGAAACCTTTCCGGCCGTTTCCCATGCTCCCCAGGGTGGCGCCGCCAATCACCGGTGGCTCCACGTAGTTGGTCCCCCGGCTTACCAGTGGCGGGCGGGGCTCGTAGTACCAGAACGCGATGCACGGCTCCTTGTCGGACCCCAGCGTGATCTCGATGGTGCCGCCAGTACCCATGATGGTCTCGCCACACTCGGCGCGCGTTCCGCCGAAGAGCGGCAAGTGCTGGTTGGTGCTGATGGCGCTGTAAATGAGCTTCTGGCCCTTTCGGTAGCGATAGAGCAACTGAATGTTGTCGTAGATGTCGCGGCCATCGCGGATGAATTCCTGGCCGCCGATGCCCATGACGTACTCCGGCTGGGCGTTGAACATCCAGCAGGCCACATCGATCTGGTGCGAGCCCAGCTCGCCCGCCAGCCCCGCCGAGTATTCCTGGAAAATCATCCAATAGCGGCTCCGTTCGCTGGCGGGGTCCGGTGGGATGCGCCAGCCGGGGTTGCGATGCCATTGCGCGGCAATGTGCGTGACGTTGCCGATCAGGCCCTTGGCGACCATCATTTTCGCGACCTGGTAGAACTTGCTGTAGCGCCGCTGGAAGCCGGCCTGAATCACCTGCTTGGGCCGTTCCGCAGCCAACGCCCGGAGCGCGGGGACTTCCTCCGGCTTGAAGACCAGAGGGGGCTCGCAGAAAACGTGCTTGCCGGCCGTCAGGGCATCCCTCGCTATTGGGAAATGAGTGGAAAGAGGAGTGGCGATCACAACCGCATCGATGTCCTTACGCCCAAGCAGTTCCCGATAGTCCTGGTAGGCCTGGGGGTTCGTCCCGGCCGCGGCGACACCCTTCTTCAGGTTCGGTTCATCGATGTCGCAGACCGCCGCACACCGGCAACCCTGCAACCCGGCCATGTGATGCAGCAGGTAAGTGCCATGGGCGCCGGTGCCGATGGCGCCGTAAAGAACCTGGTTGCTCGCCGCGCCCGCGGCCATCGCGGTCCCGGCAGCCATCACAAAATCGCGACGGGTCAAATCGTTATCGCGCATGGATGCCTAGATATTGAGGACCTGCCGGGCGTACTCGATGCACTTCAGGTTGTTATCGTCCTCTAACTTCAACGCTGCTTCCGGGCTCAGCCCGGTGACGCGTGGCAGCGGCTTCTTGGGCGGGTTCTGGCGAACGATACTCAGCATCTTTGCCAGGTCCCGGCCGGGCAGGGGGCTGGAGGCGTCGGCGAAGGTCACCCAGTACTTGTCAGTGAACACCGGGATTTTCAGCGGATCGCGGGTAATCATTTCGAGATAGAAGGGCATGTTCGGATCCTGCTGCCGCAGGGTCTGAACCATTTGTTTGAGATCCAGGATTCCTTCGCCCATGACGACCTCGGATAGCAGGAAACCCTCTTCACCGGTATCCACGGCCATGTCTTTGATGTGGCACATGAATGTGTACGGGGCGAGTATCTTTAGGGTGTCCATGGCGTCTTCGCACAGCGCCATGTTATTGCCAAAGTCAAAACAGACTCCGACCCATTCACTATCCAGGCGTTTGAGCCAGGCCGCCTGCTCCGCCGCGCGCCAGCCCTTGTGATTCTCGATGGCCAGCCTGATTTGGTGCTTGCGCAGGACTGGCTCGGCCAGGGCAACGACATTCTGGCACCTCTGGAAGTCCTTGCGGAACGCGTCGAGAGAGTCGTACTGTTCGTAACGCCGGTCGGTCATGGCGGCGTGGAGACAAAAGGCTCCGGCGTCCTTCGACGCCTGGAGTGCGACGCCGAATTTGAACGACTGGTCCTCCCCGCCCGGAAACGGAGGCGCCTCGAGGATGAGCTGCATGCCGTACCCTTCGACCTTCTTGCGGAGTTGTCTGGCCGGTTCCGGCTCAATGCCCTGGAGCATCGTCTGGACGCCCCCCAAGCCCAGCACATGGCAGTGCTCGACGATGTCGAATGACCCCGCCCGCGAGCGCACTCTGAAAGCGGTAGGCGCCCCGCCAAGCCGAGTCTTCCCTTGCTGCGCCATCCTACTGGACCTTCTTCGCAATCATATGCCAGTCGCGTTCCGATCCCGGCAGGGAGACCTTGAATGTAATTTCGCCGCCGTCAACCCGCCCGCTATAGGTCGAAGTCATTTCGCGGCCGCCAAAACTGCGAACCACGGCGAATGAGACCCTGTCCCCGCTCACCTTGCCGTCGCGGATCTGCAGGTCTCCGCCCGAATCGCTGATGGTTCCAGTCAGGCTCGCTCCGTCCTGCTGGAACGTGAAGGTGCACGGTGGGGTATCCCTATAATCCGTCCACTCCCCCTTCCACTGGCCGCTGATGTCGGCGGCCCAGGCGCCCACCGCCAACAGAACCACTAACAGAATTCCGCGCATCATACGTACTCCCAATCCCTGAGCCATTCGTGCCCGGGGTGGAGCGCTGCCCACATCCGGCGGCCGGCCTCGTCCAGCTCGGCCTTCTCGTTCTGATCCAACTGGCGGCGTTCGCGAACGGCCTGAACGGCGTTGTCCACCTGGTGAATGTTCATCAGACCGGGAATCGGCGCCGTGATGGCGGGGTTGGAGAGAATGTATCGCAATGCAAGACGTGCGCGCCGGTCGTCGTCGGCCATGTGCGGGTCGTTCGGGGAGCTGGTCCCCGCGAACAAAGAATTGTCCGCGAACGGCTTGATGCCGAACGTCCCCACGTCATTCTCCCGGATGGTATCGAAGAGGCTGTCGGTGGGAAGTTCCTTGCTGCTGGCGGTGTAGGGGAAGATGGCCACTTCGATCTGCTTGGGGTAGGCCTCGATGAGCGACTTCAACCACACGCGGTTGTGCGAAGACACGCCCGTGAACCGGGCCTTGCCCTGCTGCTTGGCCTTGGCCAGGCCGGCGATGGTGGCTTCTTCCACGCGCTGGAGTTCGCTCAGGTCCGGCACTCCTTCCATGGGCAGCGCGATGCGCCACAAATCGACGTAATCGAGTCCCGCCGCCTTCAGGTTTTCCTCGAGCCCTTGGAGCAGCGTGTTGGCGTTGCGATACTGCGCAATGCGCGGCTCCTTTTGCCACCAGGCATAGCCGAAGTAGATCTTATCCCGGCGCCCCTTGAGCAGTTGGCCGTAGACCAGGACCTCCGGCGCAGCCATGGCATCCAGATAGTTGATGCCCACGTCGATGCAGTGGGACAAGACCCGGTCGCGGGACTGCATGAAGCCGGGGATCTTGGGATAGGAAAAGTCGCTATCGGAATAACGCGCGGGGGTTTTGTCCTTCCCAAGCTCTATTTCGATCCGCTTCCAGTGGCCTCCCAGCGATATCGCGGAGACCATCAGGCCGGTTTTTCCCAGCTTCCGATATTCCATGTTCTCGTTGTAATTGAGAATGCTCCGCGTCGCAGGCGCCTTGGCCTTTGCAGGAACTCTGGTCTGAGCTTCCGCGAGACCGCCGGCGAGAGCGCCCGCCGCCAATGCGCCGCCGGTCACAAAATCGCGTCGGTTGATTCGGTTGCCAGCCATGATATATCCCTTATGTCCGCCTAATTGTAACCCACTACCCCGCCGGGTTTCCGGCTTACATCCACTCGATGGCGCCCAGCCCAGAGGAACGGGAAGCCGGCTTCGATCCGGCCGGGGCGCCTTGCACGCCCCCTCGGCCCGCGCCACGGCGGGGCCCGTCGCAGCCCCTAGGCCACGCGCACCAGCACCTTGCCCATGGGACCTTCGGCGAGCCGGGCGAAGGCGGGCTTCACGTCTTCGAATTTGAAAACCCGGTCCACCACGGGGCGGCGTCCATCGCGCTGGAGGCGCGCTACGATCTTCTCCCAGGCATCCTGCGCGGCCTCTGGCGTGTAGTCGCCTACGGCCACGCCGCCGATGCGGTTACGACGGAAAAACAGGGTTGCCGTGTTGAACTCAGGCACCGGTCCGCCGCTGCGGCCCACCACGCTGATCCTCCCGCCGTAGCCGAGCGTCGTGACGACCTGCTGGAATCCAGGACCGGCGACGCTATCCACCACCAAGTCCACTTTGCGAGGATCGAGAGCGCCCAAAATCGTCTTGCCCAGATCGGGATCGCCGGGATCGAAGACGAACTCGGCGCCCAGTTCCTTCAGGCGAGCTCTCTTTTCTCCGCTGCGCGAGAGCGCCGCTACCGTCAGTCCCATCGATTTGCCGAGCAGGACCGATGCCACTCCCACTCCGCCGGAGGCGCCCGTCACCAACAGCACCTTTCCGGGATCCAGGGGCTGGGAAGGCTCGCTCCACTGCGTCAGGGCCTGCCACGACGTGAGGAACACGAGGGGCGCGGCCGCCATCTCTTCCTCGGTCC
Source organism: Bryobacterales bacterium (assembly GCA_963768385.1). Taxonomy (GTDB): domain Bacteria; phylum Acidobacteriota; class Terriglobia; order Bryobacterales; family Bryobacteraceae; genus Fen-178. The sequence continues at coordinate 53,492 of CAVYHQ010000002.1, read as the reverse complement.
AACCGGGTGGAACGGGAGCCAGGCTGGCGGCCGGAACTACGGTTTTCTCGGCCAGCGTTCCCCAAACCGTTACCCCCGCGCCGCACCGCAGGATGCCCACCGTCTGCCCCACGTATGCGGTCCGGACGTTCGGCCCGACCGCCAGCACCGTGCCCACGCCATCACGGCCCAGGATATGAGGCAACTTCGGCCGCGCGGGGTACTGCCCGATCGAAAGGAAGGCGTCCGCCGGGTTTAGCGCCGCGAACCGAATGGCTACCAGCGCTTCACCGGGGCCGGGCTGCGCTTCGTCCACCTCGGACAACCGCAGTTTTTCCACACCGTCGTAGGAATCCATCAGCCAGGCGCGCATAGTCTTATTGTCGGGCATCCGGAGGCTGGGTTCACGCCGGATCAGGAGTGTTTAAGCCGGCTTCCGTCCAGCTTAGCCCCGAAATCCCCCAAACCGTCAAGCACCCAGACGGAGGCAGCGAGGCCCGCAGCAAGGTGGATGCGGCGGTCAAACTTCCCATCGGCTAAGATCGAGCCGTAGATCAGCCGTTCACGACCGCTGGTTCTTTTGCGCTTATTTTCTTGCGGATCAGGGGCCTCATGAGCGCCATCAGGATCAGAACGATACCGAAAGTGCAGACGATGGTGGCGCCGGTCGGTAGGTCGATCTGTAGCGACAGGTAAACACCCAGCGCCGAAACCAGCGTGCCCATGGTCCAGCCGATGGCCAGCCTTGGGCCTATGTTTTCGGCATAGAGCATGGCGCCCACCGATGGCACGATCAGGTAGCAGAACACCAGCAGCACGCCGGCGATGGCCACCGAGGAGGTCACCACGAAACCGAACGAGGCGTAAAAAAGGAAGTCCCAAAAGCGCGTCGAGATGCCCTGCGCTTCGGCCGCCTCGGGGTCCATGGAGATCAGCAGGAACTTGCGGCGGAAGATGTAGTGGAACAGGCCGATGGCGCCATAGAGCATGGCGGTCTTTTCCACCTCCCACCACGAGACGGTCAAGATGTTGCCTACCAGCATTTCCTTGAGGTGCTCGGTCTGCTCCACCGACTTGCTCATGGCCAGGATCGCGGCCGCCGACGCCACCGCGTAGCAGATGCCGATTATGGCCTCTTGTGGGATGCGCGCGCGGCGGCCGCGGACGGTGGAGAAGACCGCCGCGCCGATGAATGTAAAGATGAGGCTGACGATATAAGCGGCCTGGCTGTGCGGCTCGATGCCGTAGAGCACCGCGATGGTGGTGCCCAGCGCGGCGATCTGAGCCAGGGCGAGGTCCACGAAAATCACGCCGCGCTCCACCACGTGGACGCCGAGGTAGGCGTGAATGCCCGTCAGGATGAGGCTCGCAATAAAGGGAGGGAGCAGGAATGAGAATGTGCTCATCGGGTTTCCTTATTTCACTTTTTCGAACAGGTTGACCAGCAGGTTGATGTCATAGTCGAACAACTGGAAGTAATCGGTCACCTGTTTGACGCCGCCGACGGAGGGCAGCAGCACAGCCACCTCGCCACCGACATCCTGGGCGATCTTGTTGGGCGCGCGCAGATCGAAGTAAGGCTCTACCAGGATCAGTTTGATGCCTTCGCGCTTCATGGTGTTGATGACTTCCAGGGTGTGGCTGGGAGTGGGCGGGATGCCGGGTTTGGGCTCGACGTAATCCACCACTTCCAGGCCGAAGCGCTCGCAGAAGTTAGGCCAGGAGCGGTGGTAGGTGACTACCTTGCGGCCGTGGTAGGGCGCCATTTTGGCTTCCCAGCCTTTTTCAGCGGTGGAGAGGCGCTTGTCGAAATCGGCGAAGCGCTGCGCGAACGCGGCGGCGTTGGCGGGCTGCATTTCAGTGAACTTGGCGGCCAGCTCCCTGGCGATGCGGCGGCCGTTTTCGGGATCGAGCCAGTAGTGCGGGTTGCCCAGCGGGTGGACGTCGCCCATGGCGCGCGTGACCTGGCCGGTGGGGATTTCCAGGATCTCGCAGTACTGCGACATGTCGAGATAGCCCGGCGCGCCCACCTGGATCTTGGGGTTGCGGCTTTGCGTGATCAGCGGGGGAAGCCAGCCGATTTCGAGCTGCAAACCAACTACTACCAGAAGGTCGGCCTTCTGGAGTTTGAGCAGGAAACTGGGCTTGGGCTCGACGAAGTGCGGGTCCTGGTAACCCATGGCGATGGAGTCGGCGGTGATGAGGTCGCCGCCGACCTCGCGGGCCAGCGACGCCAGGTCCTGCGTGGCGGTCATCACGTTCAATTTGGAAGCGGCCTGGGTGACGCCGGCCGCGGCCGTCAACAAAAGGACGGCAAATGCGAACAGTCGTTTCAACATGCTTTTCCTCATCAGAAGGGGTGCGCTCCGTGAGCGCCCATGGAGAACTGGAATTGGAACAACAATTCGTTGGCGGTGAGGCTTTCGCCATACTGCGTGCGGCGAAGCTGTCCGCGGATCTGGCTGAACTCGCTGGGCCAGTAGGTGAGGAGGAGGGAGCCGCCGGTATCCTGGAGGAGCGCGTTGAGTGGTAGCCGCGTGTCGCAGGAGGTTGTGGTCGGGGGGTTGGTGGGCAGGCAATTCCCACGCTGGGAGCGGTCAAACCGTGCCCCCAGGAACCAGCGCCGGGCGAACTGGTAATCGCCGGAGACGTAGAAGCCGAAGGGCGTGGTGATGAAGCCGAGGGGCGAGAGGAGGGTTCCGGAAGAGTTTAGAGGGGTCACGCTGACGGCGGGTGCGGTGCTGAAAGCGGAGGGTGCAACTCGCAGCCGCGACCAGATCAGCTCGCTGCGCGCGACGAAGGAGTGATAGATAGACCGGCGCAGGGGCTTCCAACGCAGCGTGGCGTCGGCGCCGTAAAGCTGGTTCCAGCCATTGACCAAGGCATTGTTCCACGGGCTGTGGCCGCGTGCGAAGGAGCCGCCGAGATCGATATTGGTGGATTCGTTGATGTCGTGGTAGAGGCGTAAGTGCCCGATGGTGGAGACGTGGCTGCGTTTGTCGGCCTGGAAGACACCGTCCGTGTCCCCACGGAAGACTTGCGCTGTTCCTTCGAGGAAAATGCCCTTGGGGGCAGGCAGGATGCGGCTGAGCGAGAGGCCGGCGTCATCGATTCCGTCTTCACCGTTCACCAGGTCCTGGTTCACCAGCGGGCGGTCGATCCAGGACAGGACGTGGTTGTGCATCGTGTTGACTCTACCGAATGCCGCGCGCATTTCGCCGACCTTCAACTGTAAGCCGGCGGGGAGCGCGGTGAAGGTGAGGTAACCCTCTTCCAGGCTGACACCCTGCTCGCCGAAGGTGATGAAGAAGTCGGCGCGTGCGTAAGGGTCGATGACTTCCTGGAAGCCCACTTCGCTCTCGTGCATTTCGAGCGATTTGATGCCACGGTTGGCGCCGTTGCCAGCGGCGCCGATGAAATCGCCGATCACGCTGATGTCCGGGTTCAAGACCTTGGCAGCCGCCGGGCCGGCGCCGCCCAAAGTCAGCGGCGCGCCGGGGGGCGGGCCTTGGGCGGCGACTTCGACGGGGACCGCGGGCAGCGCGGGAGCAACAACCGGAACCGTGGCGGCAACCGTCGCCGGCTGCTGTGCCTTGAGCGTCCGGACTTCGGCCTCCAGCGCCTGGATGCGGTCTTCCATGGCCTTCATACGGCTGAGCAATTCGGTGGTGTCCTGCGCCGGAAGCCGGGCGGCAAATAACGCCGCCACGGCGGGCGCGAGCATGAATATACGCATAAAGCCTGATTCCTCAAGATTCCTTTCATGGCCCATACACATGGTCCAAGCGCCGGTTACTACACCGGAGCTGGGCCGCCAACGGACGAGGAACTAAGCGGGAGGCGCGCGCGGATCGCCGGCGGCGAGGAGGACCTCGCGCGGCGCGTCAAGGCCAGAGAACCGCTCCAGCCAAACCAGCGGAAGGACGGGTGCGAATGCCGCAGCCGACACCGTGGATTGCAGCAGAGGCATCGGTCCCGCGTGGCACAGCAGGCAGCAATGCTGAGAGGAATGGTGATGCCCGTATCCCGAGGCGAGGGACGCCGCCTGCGCGCAAACCAAGGCGCACAGAAACAGCACGACCAGCGAAACTCTGCCCATGCCCGGTGACCGGAATGGCATTTTGTAAGCTATTATACACTGCGAGAGTTTCGACTCACCGCCGTTCAGGAAAAAGCACCGGCGAACAAGGGGGTGCCCCTGGGCCCGGCGCTACGTCAGACTTTCAAGACGTTCTCAGCCTGCAATCCTTTGGGGCCTTGCTTGACCTCGAACTCCACCTCCGAGCCTTCCTCCAGGGTGCGGTAACCGTTCGCCTGGATCGCGGAAAAGTGAACAAACACATCGTCGCCGCCCGACCTCTGGATGAATCCATAGCCCTTGGCGGCATTAAACCACTTCACAACACCTTTTTCCTTCACTCCACGTTCTCCCCATTCTTTGTTCGTCGTGCTCTTGGATCTCCCACAAGGAAAGCGGACTTTCGAGGCTTGCTAGGAACTTTCGAGGCGCGCCCAAACAACCTTTTGCAACTGCGTACGGTATTCTCTCAGATGGCACTGGTATGGTCAAGCACAAAAAAGCGGTAAACGGGGAACTGGAGACGATCGAGCGAATCCGGCGGCGGGCGGGGTTGCCGCGAGCCGGCGGGCTGGTGTTGGGAATCGGCGACGACTGCGCGATTTTCCGCCCCCGCGGCGCTTCCGAGGACCTGCTGTTCACCACCGATATGCTCATCGAGGGCGTGCATTTCCGCCGTAAAACGCACGGCGCCGGGGATGTGGGCTGGAAGGCGCTGGCTCGCGGATTGAGCGACATCGCGGCCATGGGCGGCGAGCCGCGGTTCTGCCTGCTCTCGCTGGCGCTGGCGCCATGGGTCGAGACACGCTGGCTGGACGGCTTCTATGGCGGGCTGCTGCGGCTGGCCACGCGCACCCGGGCGCCCTTGATGGGCGGCGACCTGGCGCGCGCGGAGAAGGTGATGTGCGACATTGTGGTGTGCGGAGCCGTGCCGCGCGGCAAGGCGCTGCGGCGCGACGGCGCGCGCGCGGGCGATGCCATCTACGTTTCAGGTTCGCTGGGGGGATCGGCGATGGGACTGTCCCAGGGCCGCGGAAGCGCGTGGCGGCGGCATCTGCGGCCCCAGCCCCGTCTGGCACTGGGGCGGTTTCTGCGCGTGCGCTTGCGGGCCACCGCCGCCATCGACTTGAGCGACGGACTGTCGCTGGACCTGCATCGGCTGTGCCTGGCTTCCGGACTGAGCGCGGAGATCCAGGCGCCCCCGCGGTTTCCCGGCGCCACTGGGGAACAAGCGCTCCACGGCGGCGAGGACTACGAACTGCTCTTCACCGCGCCGGCGCGGGCCCGCGTGCCGCGCGATTTCCAGGGCCTGCCGCTCACGCGCATCGGCGCCATGCACAAAGGGCGTCCGGGCGCCGTCGAGTTGGACGGCGCGCCGCTGGCGCCGCTGGGCTACGACCATTTTAGGGCCACGGTAGAATAGTGGCTTGATCGTAACCCTCACCATCAATCCGGCCATCGACCGGATCATCAGTGTCGACCGCCTGGCATTCGAGGATCGCGCCTATATCAATTCCAGCCGCGAGTCGGCGGGGGGCCGCGGTATCAACGTCTCCTCGGTGATTCATTCCTTCGGCGGCGAGACTCTGGCGGTGCTGATCTCCGGCGGCGATTCGGGAAAACGGCTGGAGGGGCTTCTGGGGAAATGCGGGTACCGGATCGCGGTGGTGCCGGTTCAGAACGAGATCCGGACGAATCTCACCATCACCGACAAGCATGGGCTCACGGTGAACCTCAACGAACCCGGTCCCTCGCTCGGGAAGGCGGAGGTGGCGCGCGTGGAGCGGGTGGTGCGCGACACACTGGACGATGCGTCGTGGCTGATGGTTTGCGGCAGCATTCCGCCAGGAGTGCCGCCGGCGTTTTACGGTGAGCTGATCTCGATGGCGCGCCACAAGAAAGTGAAAACCCTGCTGCACGCCGATGGCGACGCCCTGCGCGAGGGCATTGCCGCCCGCCCCACAGTGGTGTCGTCCAACCAGCAGGAGGCCGGGCGCCTGTTGGGCCAGACGCTGCTCACGCGCACGCACTACCTGGAGGCGGCCGAACGGATCCGCCAGTTGGGAGCGGACGCGGTGGTGCTCACGCTGGGCAGCCGGGGCGCCGTGAGCGCGTTTGGCGACGGCCTGATGGAGGCGCTGCCGCCGCGCATCGACGCGGTGTGCCCCATCGGCGCGGGCGATGCGCTGATGGCTGCCTATGTTTGGGCCAGGGAGCGCAGAAGCAGTGTGGCGGATGCCCTGCGCTGGGGCGTGGCCGCGGGAACCGCCAAGGCCCGCCTGCCGGGCATGAACTTCGCCAACCTGGCGCAGGCCCGGGAAATTTACCGCCAGGTGGAAATCCGGCGCGCGGAATAGCGCGGGGAAGCGCATGTTACACTTCGATAAGGAATGCTCCCCGACCTGAAGTTGGTGATCCGGCTGCAAGAAATCGATAACCGTCTTGCGGATCTCGCGCGCGAGATCGCCTCTCTGCCCAAACACGTCGCCGAAATCGAAAGAAAGCTGCTCTCGCACGAGCGCAAGCTGGAAGCCGACCGCGCGGCGCTGGCCGCCAACCAGAAAGAGCGGAAAAAGTGCGAAGGCGAGATCCAGGTGCAAGAGCAGAAGATCTCCAAGCTGAAGGACCAGGCGCTCCAGGCCAAGACGAATGAAGTGTACCGGGCCTTTCAGAACGAGATCGAGTTCTGCCAGAAGGAGATCCGCAAGTTCGAGGACCGCATCCTGGAAATGATGGGCGAATCCGAGCCGCTGGAGAAGAACGTGAAGGCGGCGGAAGCGGCGCTGAAGACCGAAAAAGCGCAACTCGAGACGGAGAAGCAGCAGGCGCACGCGCGCGCCGCGGCGGACGAGACGTCCTCGCGCGAGTTTCACAAGGAACGCTCCGCCATCGTGGCGGCCATCGTGCCCGCCACTTACCAGCGATACGAGCGGGCGCGCAAGGCGCGCAAGGGCATCGGCGTAGTGGAGGCGGTGGATGGCCGCTGCACCGGCTGCAACCTGGCCATGCGCCTTCAGTTCTACCAGGACGTTAAGAAGGGCGACCAAGTCCTGGCATGCGAGTGCTGCCAGCGCATTCTGTATTACAACCCGCCGGCGTCACTCGAGGACCTGGCGGCGGAAGCGCCGCCGGCCGTTTAGCGATCGCCCCAGCTATATCCCAGCCACACCATCTCGCCGGTCACGATGTTGCTTCCAAACTGCGTCAGATTGCGGACGTAGTGGACATCGAACTCCGGACGAATGAAGACGTGTTCGGTGACATAGATCTGCACGCCCAGACCGCCGTGCACCTGAAAGTGGTTGGCACTTGCGAAATACTGCGACATGTTCTGGCTGCCGAGCACGGAGCTGGAGGAGCCACTCTCATAGAACTTGAGATTCGCGCCGCCGATGCCGCCTTCCAGTTTGAGGGCGACTTTCTTGGTGTTGACCGGCTCTAAAATCCCGTTGATATCGAACAGCGTCATGCGGGACGTCACGGCCAAGGTGTTCAGCCCGCTTGCCGCAGCCGACGCGTTCAGGTTCACGTAAGTCTCTTTGGCGGGCTGCAGAGCCACCTCGGCGCCCACACCGAATTTCTTCCACAGCATCAGGTCGCCGCCAAAGCCCATCATGAAGCCGCTGAGCGCGGGCGTCGACACGCAAGGCCCATAAAGATCGCCTGTCGTGCAAGGATTCAAGTTTTGATCGACTTGGGTGGAACTGGCTTTATCCTGGACGGCGCCGAATCCCAGGTTCAAGTCGAAGGCGCTCTGGGCGCTGGCAAGTCGAATGCCACAGAACAGCACGAACAGCAGGGGAAGGTAGCGGGAAATGCGTCTCACGTCAGAAATCTCCTCTACTTTTGCGGAATGCGGTCACTCTTCCCATTATGCTAGAACTCCGAAGGCGATGAGCGACCCATTTTTCTGGCCGGCTTCTCAATGCCGTGCCATTTCTACCCATACGACGCGGCAGGCGCACGCCAAGTTTCAGAAGTATTGCACTCACCGTCTCTGGCATTGGGGGCAGAAATGCGATGAGCGTTGCGCCACCAGCACGCGGCGGATGGGGGTGCCGCAGGCGGCGCAGGGCTCACCGGTGCGCTGGTAAACGCGGTGGCTGAACTGGAAAAAGCCCTTGCGGCCCTGGGCATCCACGTAATCGGAGATGGAGGAGCCGCCGGCGGCGATGGCCTCCGTCAGCACCGCAATAATGGCCTCGTAGAGCCGCCGCGCACGGTCTCCGCGCAGGCGTCGAGCCACGGCCAGCGGATGAATTCCGGCGCGGAAGAGGGCTTCGTCCGCGTAGATGTTGCCCAACCCGCGGAGGAAGCGCTGGTTCAGCAGCAGCGCCTTGATGCGCGTCTTGCGGCGCTTGAGGGCGGCGGCGAAATCCGCGAAGGGGACCTCCAGCGGCTCGGGTCCGAGCTTGGCGACCCGCTCGGGGAATTCCTGGCTGAATTGGATGCAGCCGAACTGGCGGCTGTCGTCGTACAGCAGGACGCCGCGGTCGAGCGTCAGGACGGCGTGGGTGTGCTTGCCCGCCGGGCCGCCGAGCAGGAGCCGGCCGGTCATGCCCAGATGGATGACCAGGTATCCGCCGCCCTCGAGCGACACCAGGATGAACTTTCCATAGCGCCGGACTCCCGCTATTTTGCGGCCCCGGATGCGCGCCGCCATGGCCTGCGGATCGCCGCCGCGCAACACGCGCCGGCAGCGGAATTCGGCGGAGACAATACGGCGCCCCACCAGCGGCGCTATCGAGCGCGCCACGGTCTCGACTTCGGGAAGCTCGGGCACCAGGCAGCCGGTTACTTGCCTTCCCGGACTTGCTGGCTGAGGAACCGCTCGTACCCGATCTCCTGGATCTGGTGGAGCTGCGCTTCCAGCCAGTCCACGTGGGTATCCTCGATCTTCAGGAGGCGCTCGAACAGCTCGCGGGTAGCGTTGTCACCCTCTTCCCCGGACACCCGTATGGCGCGATTGTACATGGCCACGGCGCCGATCTCCAGCTTCAGATCGCTCTCCATCTGGGCCTGCACGTTCTGTCCCACGGCAAGCTGCATCGGTTCCGTCATGTCGGGGGTGGCGTCCAGGAAGAGAATACGCTCGATCAGCGCCTCGGCGTGTTTCATTTCCTGGATGGACGTTTGCCTGATATGCTCGCTCAGCCGGTCATAGTGCCAGTTCTCGCACATCTCGGAATGGAGAAAGTACTGGCTAAGGGCGGTCAGCTCCTCTTTGAGCGCCTCATTCAACAATGCGATAACTTTCGGGTTGCCTTGCATACAGAAGGATTCTAGCAGGCCGGGAATCCGGCGTCCAGCGTTCCCACTCGCCCGTAATCCGTCGATAAGAATCTACCGCCGAGACGCTGAGATGGCCGAGAGCGCAGAGAAACCTTAAGAACTCTGCGTCTCGGCGTCTCGGCGGTGGAAAGTCTTTGCGCTTACGGACGGATTACGGACTCGCCGGCTTGTTGAAGCGCGTAATTGCTACAGAATATAATGGAAACCAAATTGCAGGAAAAAACGGGTCGCCATTCGCGACAAGGAGCGAGTTTATGTCGAAGAAGGCAGTAGAGCATCATCTTAAGGCGGCAGAGCATCACGAACACGCGGCACGGCACCACAGGGAAGCCGCTAAGCACCACGAGGCAGGAAAGCATGAGATGGCAGCGCATCATGCGCACCTAGCCCGCGGTCACCAGGAACACGCAATGAAGCACGCTGCGGAAGCGGCTGAGGAGTACATCCTCATTTACCCGCTATAAGCGGGATTTCCATACATCCCGAATATCACGGCAAGCCAAGACACGATACGTAACGCGACGGTAAATCCTGACTCATTCAGAACGTCCCCGCCGAAAGAACCTTAATCATCGGTTCGCCGACTTTTTACGGAATAGCCCAAGAATGGTGCGGCCAGGAGATGTCCCGTATGCAATCGATCCAGGGATGATCAACTCGATCTCCGTGCCTGCTCCAATTCCCGTCCAGACGCTCAACTGCCCCTCGATCCGCGTGGCTCGCTCGCGCATTCCCGGCAGACCGTAGTGGCTGCCGCGTCCTTCTTTCACGATTTCCGGATCCAAGCCGCGTCCATCGTCCCGGATCCGCACCCGCAGCAAGCTTTCGCTATACGTGATCTCCGCTTCGATCTGGCGCGCCTGCGCGTGGCGGAAAGCATTGCGTACCGCCTCCCGGGCAATCCGGTAGATCTCGTCCCGCAGGATCGGATGCAGGTCCCGTGACGGGCCTTCCACCACCACGCTGAACTTTGGTGAATTCGGGCCGGAATCCTCGGAGGCCATCTCGTCGCCTATGGCCGTCACCGCCTGGGCCAAGTCGTTGGTGATTTCCGTCGAGGAGCGTAAATCGTGGATCGCCTCCCGGCCCTCGGCAATCGCCTCATCTCCCCGTTCGAGGGCTTTTTCGAGTGCTTCCTTGGTTTCGCCCGTGGGAAGCCGGTTGACTCCCACCTGGAAGCGGAGCATCAACCCCTGAAAAGTCTGCAAGATCGTGTCGTGCAGCTCGCGGGCGATACGGGTGCGCTCATTGACGCGCTCCTCCAGGCGCATGTTGAACGCCCGCTGCAGTTGCCGGAGACGGAACTGGTACGCCCCCCACAGTAGTGCCGCGATAACCACCGCGCCAAGAGCGCGAAACCAATTCGTCTGGTAGTACGCCGGGGCGATGGAGAAATCGAGGACGTTGCCCTTGTCGTTCCACACCCCGCTGTTGTTGCTCGCGATGACGCGAAACCGGTAGTTGCCCGGAGCGAGGTTCGAATATTGCACCTTGCGGTCGTTGACGACCTCCCTCCAGTCCGGATCCTGACCCTCCAGCAGGTAGCGGAAGTGAACCCTTTCCGGCGCCACCAGGCTGAGCGCAGTGTAATCCACCACGATATTGCGGACGCGCGAAGGCAGGCGCAAACCGCGCGTCGCATCGTACGTTTTGCCATCGGCGGTAATCCGCTCAATGTGGACCGGCGGAGGGAGCGTGTTAGTGCCAATGTTGGACGGATCGATCACGCTCACCGTGTCCCCATTTACGAACCAGATTTTCCCGTCGGACGACTTCGTTGCCCTGGGCCTGGTACCCTTGGCAATGGCAACCAGCCGAATTCCATCCGCACTGTCGAATGTCGTCGGCTTGATCGTCCGCTGCGGGTCGGCGATCCAGGCGTCCAACTCGGTTCGCGCGATACGCAGGAGTCCGCACCGCGTGCACAGCCAGTAGGAGGACAGGCCGTCTTCGATGATCCAGTGGACGCTGTTACAGGGCAATCCGTTGGCGGCGGTCAACGTTGCAACGTGCCCTTGTGCGATCCGGCTGAGACCGTCTTCAGTGGCGGCCCACATGGTGCCGTCGCGATCGCGCGAAAGCTCCTCCACCCTGGGCGCGCCCGGTGCGTCATTGCGCAGCGGCAATTTCCGGATTTGGCCCCCACTGAAGTGCGCAATCCCGCCGCTAATGAGCCCCGTCCAGACGCCGCCGTCCGGGTCGGGCACGAGGCCGGAGCCGGGCCCACCACCCACCGTTTGCCACGGGACTTGCTCAATGATTCTTCCTTCGACCAGATGAACCAGACCGTAGCCCTTCGAGGTGAGCCCCAGGCTGAGCCACAGGCCACCGTGGTTGTCGCCTGCGATCGCATGCTTACTTCCGGCAGGCACGGCCGGTACCGCAATAAACTTCCCGTTCTCGAACACCGCAAGGCCGCGAAACCCTGAAACCCAGATACGACCGCGCTCATCCTCGAAGAGCGAGTCGATCGCGTCATCGGGCAGGCCAGGATCGCTTCGCGTGCGATAGATCTTCATTTGTCCGTCGTTCCATCGATTGAGCCCATCCACCGTGCCGATCCAGACGCTGCCGTCGCGTGCCGCGAGGACGGATGTCGCAGTTGCGCTAGACAGCCCATCGCTCACCGAGAGCGATCTGACCGGCGACTCACGGAAGCGGTCGAGGCCATCGGCCGTGGCGACCCAGATTGTCCCTTCACGGTCCTCGAAGAGGGCGACGACCCGATCGCTCGATAGGCCATCGTTGTGGGTAAACAGGCTTATCTTGCCCTGATAAGAGCGCACGAGACCGTGAGCAGTTGTGCCGATCCACAGTCCGCCGTTGCGATCGCGAAAGAGACTTGAGGCAGTCAAGGGCGACGGCACGCCATGAAGAGGATAATTCATGACTTCCTGGCCTACGATTTGACGGACGCTGTTGATGGCAACCAGGACGCTTGACGGATGATCGCCTTGCGCAAAGGCGACCTGGCGGCTCGGGATTGGTGTCGCCAGATAGCGGGTTGGAGGACCGGGCCTCCATCGCCATAATCCGTTCACCGCTCCTACCCACAGGCTGCCGTCCCTATCTTCGTACAAGGATGCCACTCCGGCGCCCAGCTTTCCGTCATCGCCGTAACATGTAGTGTTTTCGCCGCGAATTGCGCACAGCTTTCCTGTCGGCCCCCCGAAAGCGCCCGCCCATACGGTTCCGTCCCGATCCTGCAGGAGCGCGTTGACAGAGTATTGGGCGAGCGCCGGGTAATGCGTGAGCCGGCCGTTCTTCCAGCTCGCCAGACCGTCCAGGGTTCCGATCCAGAGGGTTCCGTCGCGCCCGGCGAGGAGGGCCGAGACAGCGGTGCTCGGAAGTTGCTGCCCGGGTAACAGAGCCAACGGCGCCGCTCGAACGCCGTCGAAGCGAACGGCACCGGACTGGGTGCCCAGCCACAGATAGCCATCCGGCGTCTGGGCGAATGCGGAAACTGTCCCATTCAAGAATCCCTCGCGAAAGAGCCGCGCCGTGTGGGTGTACTGCCTGAGATCCAGCGATGGGTCGAGCGCAAGAAGAAGGGGAGACCAGACCAACGCGGTGAGCGTGCTAAGCGCAATGGGTGCAAGCCCAGGGTGTGACTTCGGCCGCTTCATGTTGCTAAGAACGTCCTATCCAAGAAGGGCAAAAGAAGGCTCGCGCTGGTGCAAATCACGACGGACGACTCAGGTTCCGCATCGAACGCCACGCCGGGAAACAAGGCAGCGGCGATCAGCGTACCGATGACGGCTCGGCTTCCGGTGGTCATTCATGCACATAATACCGCCGCTCCAGTCTGTCCGCCAGGATCACCGCAGAAGCGTTGCGGGGCCGCTGGATTCGATTCTCCGCAGCCCTTGCGGAGTGGAGACCGTGAGGTAAAACAGTTCGCCGCCGTCGCTGGCAGAGGGACCAACCGTCAGGCCGAAAGCACTGATCTCAAACCTGCCGCGCTTCCAGCACCAGCCCCGACGGCAGTTCCTCGCCGAAGATGCGGCCCAGGGCGCTGTCGTCTTCTTCACCTTCCAGCACGGCGGTCAAGCGGGCGGCGTGGGGCAAGGCCTGCAGCTTGCGCTTGACTCCCTCGCGCGCGGCTAAGGGTAGATCGCGCATGGGATCGTCGGTGCGGCGAGCCATGGCGGCCAAAGCGTCACCGGCGCTGGGAATGTTGAGCAGCGCTTCCACCCAACGCGTGACCGCGGCAGGCGGGATCACCAGGTTGCTCGGGCCATAAAGGAGCTTGCGGGCGCCCAGGCGGGAGAGGCACCACAGTTCGCTCTCTTTGAAATCGCCGGCCTTGACGCGCTTGAGGAGCGTATCGCCCAGCTCGGTTTTGGCGCCCACGGGCAACAGTTCCAGGCTGGAGGCGGTGCGCCACATCTCGCGCAGCAGCGCCACATTGATGCGCGGCGGCTTCTTGTTGCCGCGCGGCAGCAGAAAGCCGGAGAGGCGCTGGTAGATATCGGTCTGCTGGTTGCGGTTGAGGCCGCCGGCCAGGCGTCCCCAGAAGATCCACCACTCTACCTCGCATTGGACCTGGTTGCCGTGGGTGAGGCCGGCGGAGTAGATGCGGCGCGCCTGCTCGGTGCGAAAATCGTCGCCGGGATAGCCAAAGCCGGGACGCAGGCAGAAGCCGCACAGGTTGAGCCAGCGGATCTCGTAGGCCGGACTCTTCTTGCGGCCATCGGCTGCTGCCAGAAACGCGTCCGCCAGTTGGCGGATGGCGGAGAGCGGCCAACTGTTCTTTCCCAACCCCATGGTCTGCTCGAGCCGGGCGGGGACTTCCTCCGGTGCGACGGGCGATTTCGCGGTGGGCGAAAATACCGCCGCGATCAGCTCCAGCGATGATTTCAGGGCCTGCTCGCCGACTACGGCGGCGGCTTTCCGTTCGGCGGGCTCGACCGCGGCCTGTTTGCGCAGCTCGAACTGGAGCCGCCAGCGGTGGTCGCCGATTTTCGATTCGCACCACGTTTCGAGCGTGCCGATTTCCGTCAGCCTCGCGCCCAATTTCACGGGGATGAGCCGCTCTTCGGCCCGCTGGCCGAAGCGGATGACGGCATTGAGCGGGGCGTGCATGTGGAGGTCGGCATCACCGCCGGAGAATTCGAGCACGTCGCCCAGCTTGTCGTCCGCGCGCGTGAGAGAACTATAGAGCCGAAACGAGACGGGGCGGTTGGCGACAAGCTGCAGCGCCTGGTTGTCGATCTCGAGGGACTCCCCTTCTTCGGTCCCGCGCGGCACCAGGCACACGGCGGGGAACTTGCCATCCCGAGGCTCGCCGAGCGCGATATAGTAGGTGCGCGGCAAGCCGCCGCGCACCAGCACGCCGCTGCCGGTCGAGCGGACGTAAGAGTAGTAGGCCGCGCCGCGCGCCACGGCCAGATCGAGCTCGCTGTTCTCGAGAATCTCGGGCCGGCGGCCGTACCACTGGCCCACTACGTCGGCGGCGCGCGCTTGCAGAATCTCCGGAATGAAGAAACCGCCGTTGAAGAGAATGGCGTCGGGGACCTGGCCGGTAGGCTCGAGAAAGGCGTTGAGGTGGCGCGTGATGGCCGGGTCGGAGACGTACGGCAGACCCAGTTCGCGGAAGAGGCTGCGCTTTTCCTCTTTGGGCGCTTCGCCCCGCCGGGTGAAGGGAAGGAAGCCTTCGAGCGCCAGTTCCAGCGCTTCCTCGCGCAGGATTTCGGTCTTGAGCGATTTGCCGATGAGCGCCGAGCCGGCGCCGAGCACGGTGATTTCCACGCCCTTCAGGCTGGCGTCGCCGAGCAGCTTTTCCTTGGCGGCGGTCGATTGGCGGCGCAGCCCGCTGCGCTGGCGAATGGAGAGCGGCACGCCCAGTTTGGTCTCTACCAGCCAGGCCAGCGTGAGGTCCAGGTTGTCGCCGCCCAGCAGCAGGTGGCTGCCCACCGCGGTGCGCGTAAAGTCCACCCGGTCGCCCGAGCGCGAAACGCGGATGAGGCTGAAGTCGCTGGTGCCTCCGCCCACATCGCATACCAGCACCGTCTGCCCGTCGAAGAGCTTCTTGCGCGACTGCGCCAGGTTGTTGGCGATCCAGGAATAGAAGGCCGCGGCCGGCTCTTCGAGCAGCGTGAGGCGCTCGAGCCCCGCCTCGCGCGCGGCCATCACGGTGAGTTCGCGGGCCTCTTCGTCGAAGGACGCGGGGACGGTGAGCACGATGTCCTGGTCGGCCAGCGGCACGCCTTTGGCGCGGTCCCACTCCTCGCGGAACTTGGCGATGAAGCGCGCCGAAACCTCGACGGGCGAGAGCACGCGTCCGGTCTCCTGCGAATCCCAGGGAAGGATTTTGGCGGTGCGATCGACATCCGGGTTGGAGAGCCAGGATTTCGCCGAGTGCACCAGGCGCGTGGGGACGAGCGCGCCTTGCTCGCGCGCGTAGACGCCGACGGGCTGGCCGTCTTCCAGGAACAGGAAGGAAGGCAGCGTGCGGCGCGGCTCGACGCGCCCCGCGGCGACGAGTTGCGGCGTCTCGAAGATGCGCACCGGCGGAAAGTCGCGGTCCTCCGCCTCGCCTTCGTCGATATAGGCCAAGGCGGAGTTGGTGGTGCCGAGGTCGATGCCGATCTTCATGCTTGTGCGACGCTTTCTACTCGATCTCGATTTCCGCGGGCGCGATGATGGTGGTGTCCTCCTTGGCAGCCAGGCCCGGAAGATCCACCTTCGCCGCGCGCCATCCTTTGTGGCGCAAGGTGCCGCCGGAGGGCGGCGTGGCCGGGACGTTGCCGATGAACCTGACCGCCTTCGGGTCGCCCGAGGGCGCCTTGGCGGGGGTGCCTTCGACGCCGTCAATCACCGGTTGCAGCGTGACATGGCGCGCCAGGGAGTCGCGGCATTGATCGTGAAGCTCGCGGACCGCCGCACCCACCTGGTCGTCGGAGTACCCGGCGATATCCTCCATCAGGAAATCCACCAGGCGGGAATCCCGCTGGAGGATGGTCAAAATCTGCAGCGCGCCGTCGGCCGGCGTCCTCGAAGCGGCGGCCGGCGGGGTGCCGGGCCCAGAGGGCACCCCGCCCGGTGCTGGTTGCTCGCGGCGCGCCAGCTTCAGAACGCCGAGCGTTTTCGCGGAAAGGGCGCCCTGAAAAAGGATATTGAAAAAACAGCGGAAGGCCAGAAGAATGCGATTCAAATTGGTGGCTCCAGAGTTTCAGAATAGCGCTTACCGGGAGTGAACCACGGTGGCCCGCCGCAGCCGCTCCAACTCCCGCCGCGCAATCTCGGCCCACTCGCCCGAGTGGTCCAGCTTCAGATACGCCTTCCAGTGGTGCACGGCCTTCAGCGGGTCGCCGGTGCGCTCGCACAGCAGGGCCAGGTTAAAGTGGGCGTCGGCATAGTTGGGGCTGAGTTCGAGGGTCCGGCGGTAGTGGTCAAAGGCTTCTTTAACGTAGCCCTGCTCGTCGCAGAGGTTGCCGAGGTTGAACTGGGCCAGAGGGTAGCCGGGATCGGCCACGATGGCTTCCATGTAGTACCTCTCGGCCTCGGCGAATTGGCGCTGCCGGTAATAAATGGTGCCGAGGTTGACCAACGCTCCGGCGGCGCCAGGGTTCAATTCGAGCACCTTCCGGTAGGCTTCGATGGCCTGCTCGATGGGAGCGCCGGTCTCCTCGAGATCGAGTCCCTTCTGGAACCAGGATTCCGCCTCGCGCGTCCGGTTGACCGCGCGCTGGCGGTCGGGAAAGCTCTTGACCCCGCCCAGCCCGGCGGCGTCGAAATCGAACAGGATCTGCCCGCTGATGGCCTCCATTTTCTGGCCCGCGAGGTGGACGGCGATTTTTTTCCCGTCGGAGACGATGCGAAGCTCCGACAGCGGATGCTGGACCCAGTCGAGTTTTTCGCGAAGCGACGCGAGCGCGCGGCCGATCTGGCGCGGCCGGATGCGGTTCTCGCTCAGCTTGATGAGGGTCTGGAGAGCGATGAGGTCGGAGAAGGAGTAGGACCGGGCAGCGGCGATCAGCCCCTGGCGCTCCCAGCTTCGAAGCTGGCGCGCGGAGATCCCGAACTGGCGGCGCACCTCCGCCCGCGAGTACTCCTCCTTCGGGGCCACGCGAACATTTTAACAGGGCGACTTCTTCTCCGGTGTCGGCGGCGAAGGTGATGGTCCACGGCGTCCTTACCGGGCCAACCGGACAAATCACGTGTGAATTCGACCGGACATATCACATACTAGCGACACTTTGCAGTAAAAAGTACTTGACACTGTTTGGCAGCGGACGTATGATGCCTGTATGGGCGCTCCGCGGCCGGGACCGGTGGAACTGCACGC
Source organism: Bryobacterales bacterium (assembly GCA_963768385.1). Classification (GTDB taxonomy): domain Bacteria; phylum Acidobacteriota; class Terriglobia; order Bryobacterales; family Bryobacteraceae; genus Fen-178. The sequence goes on along the minus strand of CAVYHQ010000002.1, from coordinate 35,853 downwards.
GCATGCGATGGAGAACCTGCGGTATATCCGCCGGACGCTCGAACGGGCGGGCTCGTTCACGGCGGTGCCGGGCATCGGCGGCATGCTGATGGGCTCGACGGCGCTGGCGGCCGCGTGGATGGCGTCCGGGCGGTCGGGCACCGGCGCGTGGCTGGCGGTCTGGCTGGCCGACGCGGTACTGGCGCTGCTGCTCGGGGTGGTCGCGGCGGCGGTGAAATCGCGGCGCGTCAACATGCCGCTGCTCTCCGGGCCGGGACGCAAGTTCGTGGCGGGGTTCGCGCCGCCCATGGTGGCTGGGGCGCTGCTTACCGCGGTCCTATTCCGCGCCGGCTTGACCGCGCCGCTGCCGGGAACCTGGCTGCTGCTCTACGGCGCCAGCGTGGTTTCGGGCGGCGGGGCTTCGGTCCGCGTGGTGCCCTTGATGGGCGCCTGCTTCATGGCGGCCGGGGCGGCCGCTTTGCTGGCGCCGGCCGAATGGGGCAACGTGATCCTGGCGGCGGGGTTCGGAGGGCTGCACATTGTGTTCGGAGCGGTGATTGCGGTGAAGTATGGCGGCTAGGCAAAGCGCGGCGCGGCGCGAACGCGAAAAGAGGCTGTTCGAGGCCGGCCCAGTGAGCAACCTGGCGGCGCGAGCGCCCAAGCTCGACCGGTTGATTCACGAGCGGCTGCGGCTGGGAATGGTGAGCGCTCTCTCCGTCAACGAGTCGCTCACCTTCAACGATCTCAAGAAGCTGCTCGATACCACCGACGGCAACCTGAGCGTCCACGCCAGGAAACTGGAGGAGGCCGGGTACGTGGCCTGCGCCAAGTCGTTCGCGGGGCGCATACCTCGGACCGATTACCGGCTTACGGCCGCGGGGCGGCGCGCCCTGGAGCGCTACCTCGATCACATGGAAGCGCTCATCCAGGCCATGAGGGACAGGTAAGGGGATTTTTTTTATGGGCATTTACTTTACATCACAAAGTACTCTTCATATGGGAATCATCATGGACGGCAACGGCCGATGGGCCATGGCGCGGGGGTTGCCGCGCGTGGCGGGGCATCGGGCGGGTGTGGAGGCGGTGAGCCGCGTGGTGGAGGCGGCGCCCGCGGCGGGCGTGGGGATTCTGACGTTGTTCGCGTTCTCGTCCGACAACTGGCGGCGTCCGCGGGAGGAGGTTGAGGCCTTGATGCGCCTGCTGGCGGATTACCTGCAACAGGAGACCGAGCGGTGCGTTGACCAAGGGGTCCGGGTGGAAATGATCGGCCGCCGCGACCGTCTGGACGGCGAACTGCGCGCAGCCATCGAGCGGGCCGAGGCGGCCACCGCGTGTGGGACGCGATTACGGCTGCGAATCGCCGTGGATTACTCGGGCCGCGACGCCATCCTGGCGGCTGCGCGCCGTGTGGCGAATCTCTCGCGCGAGTCGCTGGAAGACGCCTTAGGTCCGCCGGTCGATCTGCTGATCCGCACCGGCGGCGAGCGGCGCCTGAGCGACTTCCTGCTATGGGAATGCGCCTACGCGGAGCTGATTTTCTCTCGCCGGATGTGGCCCGATTTCGGGGCCGAGGACTTGCTGGGCGCGGTCCGGGAGTTTCGAGGCAGGGATCGGAGGTTTGGGGCTGTGCCGGCGATGGCGATGCGGCGGGAAGCGTGGCTGGATTAAACGGCGAGGCAGTTCGGACTTAGGGTTTCGGTGACAGGCTACGTAACCTCGAAATAATCGGCGGGCGGAGGGGAGTTTCGAGGTTACGTAGCCTGTCACCGAATTAGCGCGTCACTTCTGCTTTCGCTCGCCCCATGTGGGCGGCGGCGGCTCCTTGCTCAACCGGTTAATCGGCGTTTCCTTTAGCATCCGTAGCGCCTCTGCGACGGCGCGCTCAAGCTGCGCGTCGTGGCCGGCGATGGCGTCCTTCGGCCAGTTCTCGACGTTGATGTCGGGAGTAGTGCCTTCGTTCTCCACGGCCCACTTGCCTTCGCGCGTGAAGAACCCTCCGCGGGGCGCAATCATGGAACCACCGTCAATAAAGAGCGGCGTGTCGGCGGTGTGCACCAGGCCGCCCCACGTGCGTTTGCCCACCAGCAAGCCGACCTTGCGCTGCTTGAACATCCACGGCATCAGGTCGCCGCCCGAACCCGCCATTTCGTTGACGATCATGACCTTCGGTCCCCAGATGCCGGCCGATGGGCTGGTGAAGGGATAGCGATCGCCCGCCACATTGTTGAAGTAGCCATCGAAATCCCGCTGCAACACGTCGATGATGTAATCCGCCGCCGAGCCGCCGGTGTTGAAGCGCTCGTCAATGACCGCTCCCAGCTTGTCCTGCTGCGAGAAATAGTAGCGGTTGAAGCTGGCGTAGCCCGGCTGCCCGGTGCTCGGCACGTAGACGTAAGCCAGCCGGCCGCCGGACAGCTTGTTGACCAACCGGCGATTCTCCTCGACCCAGGCGCGCGTGCGCAGCGCCTGCTCATTGGCGATGGGGACGACGGTCACTTGCCGCGCGCCCTCCAGCGCCGGCCGGCTGTTGATGGTCAGCACGGTTTGCCGGTTGGCCGTGCCGTCAAGCAGGCGATAGATGTTGTCCGGCGCCCGCAGCTCGACTCCGTTAATGGCCAGGATGTAATCCCCGGTGGAAACGCCGGCGCCGGGCTCGGCCAGCGGCGCACGCAGATCGGGATTCCAGCTCTCGTTGTCGTAGATGTGCGTGATCTTGTACCGGCCGCCGTCGATGGCGAAGTCCACGCCCAGCAACCCGCCCGGTGAATTGGGCAGGGCGGGCATGTCGCCGCCGCGCACGTAGGAGTGGCCGATGGCGATCTCCGAGCCCATGATGTCGAGCAGGTAGTTCAGATCGGCACGGTGCATCGCGTAAGGCAGCAACTGGCCGTACATTTCCTTCATCTTGGGCCAGTCGGCGCCGTGCATATTGGGCACGTACAGGTAATCGCGCTGGATGCGCCAGCCCTCGTTGAAGATCTGTTTGAATTCCTCTTTGGGCTCGAGGTACATGCGCAACGATACGTTGAGGCGCCCCTGTCCGGCTTGGGGCGGCTGGCGGTCGGCGTCCACCAGGAAGAGCGATGGGGCCGCCGGGGCCGCGCCAGTGCCGCCACGCCCGCGGCCGCCACCGGCGCCGCCACTGGTGCGATAGACCAGCTTGTGGCCATCGGCGCTGACATCGTAAGCCGCGACGCCGGTGACAAACGGCGCGGCGCGGCGGTCGCTCAGACGATAGCGTTGGAGGGTGCTGCCGCCGCCGGCGCCACTGGCCTCCTCGCCACGCCCGCCCCGGCCCGCGACAGCTTCCAGGAAGTAGACCGTGCCGCTCACACCGGCACGGAGTTGCGAATACTGGCGCTCGGCGACCCCCGGCACGGCGAGGATGCGTTGCTGCAAGCCGTCGAAATCGATGTGGACGTTGGCTGGCGTTCGTGGTGTTGCGGCTGCCGCGGGTTCACCCCGTCCGCCGCCAGCGCTGGGAGCGCCCGGAGGCGCGCTGCCCACACCGTGGTCCTCATCGCTCTCCGGCAGCAGCGGGCTGGTCTCGCCTTTCTTGAGCACCGCGAAATACAGCCCGAAGTTCTCATCGTGGTCGTAGGAAGTCATGTCCAGCCATTGCGACTTCAACCCAAAGTCCGTCGAGGCCAGAAACCACAGGTACTTGCCGCCGGCATCCCAGGCAGGCGACACCGAGTCGGCCAGACCGTCCGTCACCTGCCGGGTTTCTCCGGTCTCGACATTGCTGGCGAAGATCGCGTGGTACAGCGACTTCAGACGGCTGGAATACGCCACCCATTTGGAATCGGGACTCCACACCGGATTCAGCGTGCGCGCCGGCACCATCCACGGATCGTTGCCGACCACCTTGGCCTGGCCGGTGGCAATGTCCAGCACCCAGACCTTCAGATTGGTATCGGTATAAACCAGCTTCTTCGAGTCGGGCGACCACGAAGGCGTGTAGTAGTGCGTGGGATTCGGCAGAGCGATCTCGCGTGGCGGCGTCAAGCCATCCTGGGCTTCAATGATGAGCTTGTATTCGCCCGACTTGTCGCTGAACCAGGAGATGTACTTGCCATCCGGCGACCACGCCGGGTCGCGCTCCGCCGAGCCGCTCGAGTGGCTCAGATTGCGCACGTCTCCCTTTTCGGCGGGGATGGTAAAAATCTCGCCGCGCGCTTCCACCGCCACCCGCTTTCCGGTGGGCGAGAGCGCCAGGTTGGTCATGCGACTCGCGACGTCTTCCCAGCGCGGCATCATCCACGGAAAATCGCCCGCGGCGGTGATGTTCACCACGTGCGTCTTACCGGTCTTGGGGTCCAGCTCGTGGATGTAACCGGCCTGCTCGAATACCACCGCTCCCGGACCGGCGTCCAGCGATTTTACGTCGAAGTCGGTGAACCTGGTCGCTGGCGCGAGCTTTTTCGTCTTGGTGTCGTAAGCCCAGATATTGGCCACGCCATCGCGGTCGGAAATGAAGTACACGGCGTCGCCCACCCACACCGGATCCATGTCCTTGGAACCGGTCCAGGGCGGCGAGACCAGATCGTAGGTTTTCAGGTTGACAATCCAGATCGGCCGGTTCTGCCCGCCGCGATAGTTGCGCCGCTCTTCATCCCAGGAATTATTCATGCGGTAAGCCATGCGCGTCCCGTCCGGGGAAATCTTGCCTTGATAACCGCGCGGCAGGGCCAGCGGTTCTTCGACTCCGCCTTCGGCCGGCACCGTCCAGAAACGCTGCGCCGCGCTGGGCGCCCACGTCGCGCGCCCGGAAGTGAACAGCACCGCCTTGCCATCGGGCATCCAGCCCTGCACGGAATCGTTGCCGGGATGCCAGGTCAAACGCTTCGGCTCGCCGCCTTCGGCGGGCACGACGTAAACATCCGTGTTGCCCGCATACTCCGCGCTGAACGCGAGCCACTTGCCGTCGGGCGAAAAATGCGGATTGGTGGTCTGGCCCTGGAAGCTGGTCAGCCGCCGCGCCGTGCCGCCCGCGCGCTCGACGATCCAAAGATTGTTCGCATATGCGAACGCGATTTCGGTGGCGCTCACCGTCGGGGTGCGCAGCAGACGAGTGCTGGCCGCTGTCTGCCAGCTTGCCAAAACGAGAAAAGTCAGGGAGAGACGGCAGAGAAGTATGGAGTGCTTCGGCATAAGGTGTCCTGGGAGCGGTTGCTTTCCGAGCCAATATAACACCCTACTGATCGCCCGACGGCCGCCTCGGCAGGCCCAGCCAGCGGGGAACTGCGTGGCAATAGAGATCGTACGAAGGGCCGCGGGTCGCTCGAAGATGTGGCTCCTCAAAGAACACGACGATCAAATGGAAGAAGAGGAACGCCACACAGCCGTATGCCGCGAGGAGCGGCGATGCGAAGAGCACAGCCTGGCCGAAGACCACCAACAGCACTCCCAGGTACATGGGATTGCGGGAGAAACGGTACAGGCCGCCCGACACCAAGCCCGCCGGCTCCTCTCCGATTAGCAGCCGCAGACGACGCGCAAAATAGATGGCGGGTGTCCCTCCGGCAGCCAGAAATCGGATCAGGCACAGGGCATATATCACGATCCCCGCCGCGACCAATAACCAGCCTGCGTCCGAGATTCCTCCCCGGAATTGCTTGCGGGGATCGATGGCCGAAGGGAGGAGGAACCCCACCACAGTGGGGACCAAGACGGTAAAGACGATGCCGCGTACCCACAGCATTTGAAACAGCATTATCGCATCGACGCGGTGACGCAAGCTGGACTGCTACAATCCGGGTATGGTCAAAGGCATTGAACATACCGCTATCGCGTCGCCGGACCCGCACAAACTGGCTCGCTGGTACGTGGAGCACCTCGACTTCGTCATCAACTACCAGTCTTCCGGCAGCCAGACGACCTTTGTGAAGGCGCCGGACGGGTCGATGATTGAGCTGATCGAGGCCAGCAGCGCGCCGCCGGCTGCGCCGGCCATGAAGGCTGCCGGGCTGCGGCACCTGGCCATCGCGGTAACGGATTTCGACGCGGTTTACGAGCGGTTAAAAGGCAAGGGCGTTTCATTCCTGACGGAGCCGGAGAAGAAGGGCGGGAACGCGCTGGTGTTCTTCACCGACTGCGACGGCAACATTCTGCACTTGCTGCAGCGGGAAAAGCCGCTGCCGTAGGCTCTCTTTGCAAAACCGATCAGTTTCCGGCGGGCTGGAGAGAGGATCGAAACCAAAGATGACTTCACCTCAAGCCAGTCCATGCGTTCTCAGGCTGGACAGCCCCCATGCGACACTCGAACGGGTCGGCGGCAAGGGCGCATCCCTGGCGCGCATGGTGGCGGCTGGCCTGCCCGTGCCGCCCGGCTTCTACATCACCACGGACGCCTATCGCCGCTATGTGGAGGAGAACCATCTCGGCGACGGGATTCTGTCCGCCGCCGCACAGGCACAGGTCAACGAGCCCGCCACGCTCGAGCGCGCGTCGGCGCAAATCCAATCGCTTCTCGCACAAGGCACGATACCCGGCGACATCGCCGAGATGATACGGCAGTGGTACGGCGAGCTGGGCGCCGATGCTTCCGTGGCGGTGCGCTCGTCGGCAACGGCGGAAGATTTGCCGGGCATGTCGTTCGCGGGCCAACTGGAAACGTACCTCAACGTGCGCGGCGGCGATGACGTGATCCATGCGGTCAAACGGTGCTGGGCGTCGCTGTGGACGGGGCGCGCGATCGGTTACCGCGAGCGGCAGGGGATTCGGCAGGAAGATGTCAGCATCGCGGTTGTCGTACAGCAGCTTGTTCCGGCCGAAGTGGCAGGCGTGATCTTCACCGTGAATCCAGTGACGGGCGCACGCGACGAACTGATGATCGACGCAGCATGGGGCTTGGGTGAGGCCATCGTCAGTGGCCGCGTTACGCCGGACATGATCGTCATCAACAAGGAAACGGGCGCGATTGCAGCACAGGAAATCGCCAGCAAAGACGTGATGACGGTGCGATTGGACAAAGGCACGCGCGAAGAGCCTGTCCCGGCCAGCAGGCGCAAACGGGCCGCGCTGGAGCCGGCACAAGCCGCAGAACTGGCACGGCTCGGCGTGAAGATCGAACAGCTCTACGGCCAGGCGATGGACATCGAATGGGCCATGTGCGATGGGCGGACCTTCATTCTCCAGGCGCGGCCGGTGACCGCGCTGCCCGAATTGCGCACGAAGCTCGAATGGAAGGTCCCGCGAGACGGAGCTCGGTACTTCCGAACCAGCGTGGCCGAACTGCTGCCCGAGCCGCTCTCACCATTGTTCGCGACGCTGGCTTTGCCGCTGTGGAACGAGGCGACGCTGAAAATAGTGGCGCAGGCGATGGGGCTCGATCGCGACTCGTTTGCGCTCCTGACGATCCATGAGTATGCATATTACGAATTGGCGTTGACTGCGCGGCAATTGGCGCGGCTGCTTTTCACAATCACGGTGCGGGGATCGAGGATGGTCGGGATGCTGCGCACGGCGCGGATGCGATGGGCCGATGAAGCGCGCCCGCGCTATGCGAACGCGACCCGCGAGTGGACCGGGCGTGACCTGGCCGCGACGCCCGCACTGGAATTGCTCGCCGGCGCGCACCAGATCGTGGAGGCGGCGGCAAGCTACTATGTGAGCGTCCAACTCGTCTTAGCGGCTGCAAATCTGAGCGAAAGCATTTTTACAAACTTGTACAACCGCCTCATCAAGCACAAGAGCGACCCGCCCGCACTTACTTTCCTGCTGGGTTTCGATAGCACGCCGATCCGCGCGGAGAAGTCGCTCTACGATCTCGCGATTTGGGTGCGCAGTGAAGACGAGCTCGCCGGATATCTTGCGCGGACGAGCGGCAAGGACATTGCGGCGGCATGCGCATCGCAATCGACACCTATAGCCGGCGTAGAGAGCTGGCGCGAATTCGCCGGCCGCCTCGCGGAACATCTGAATCATTTTGGTCATGCTGTCTACGACCTGGATTTCGCCAGGAGCGTCCTCGCCGAGGACCCGGCGCCGCTGCTCGAAACACTCAAATACTTCATCGCGGGACAAGGCCGCAGCCCGTACCAGAGGCAGGCGGCGGCTACAGCGGCGCGGGAGCAGGCCGCCGAATCGTTGCTCGCGCGCCTGAGCGGGCTGCGCCTGCGGTTGTTCAAGCGCGTGCTAGGCTGGGCCCAAAGTTGGGCGCCGCTGCGCGAGGATGCGCTCGCCGACGTTGGCCTGGGATGGCCGGTGCTGCGCCGCATCTTACGCGAAGCAGGACGCCGGATGGTTGCGGGGGGCGCAATTGCGGAATGCGACGAGGTGTTTTGGCTGAAGTGGGAAGAGGTACAGGCGGCAGCGCGCTTACTCGATGCCGGTCAGCCCGTGGAGGATTATGGCCGCGCGATAGCGGAACGGCGCGAAACCTGGAAGCGGGAGCATGGCGTCACGCCCCCTGTCGCGCTGCCTGTCAAGGGCGGCAGCCGGCTTTTCGGTTTCGACATGAGCCGCTGGATGCCCGCGCGCAGTGGCCAGGCGGCAGGCAACATCATCAGAGGAATTGGCGCCAGCCCAGGGAGGGTGACTGGCCCAGCCTGTGTAATCCACGGTCCTGAAGAGTTCGACCGGATGAAGCCGGGCGATATTCTGGTCGCCAACATCACCACGCCGGCATGGACGCCGCTGTTCGCGATGGCGTCAGGCATCGTCACGGATGTGGGCGGTCCGCTGAGTCACAGCTCGATTGTGGCCCGTGAATACGGCGTGCCCGCGGTGCTGGGAACCGGCGTGGCCACCCACCGTATCCGCGGCGGGCAGCACATCACGGTGGACGGCGACGGCGGTGTAGTGACAATGGGCGGATGAGGTGCGATTCATCGCCGCTTGCTTTCCCTGAGAAGGATCACGCGAACGCCGACGTCCAGGTTCTTCCACACCGTATCGCCGGTGATGGCCGCAATCCGGCAGAGACCGAAAAGCTGCCAGAATCACACCAGCACCGTGAAGGTGGCGTCGCTGCGCTCGACCGGCCGGTACAGGGTATCCCGCTCCACCGGCTCGCGGCCTGCCTTGCGGATCAGTTGCAGCAACTCGGCGCGCCGCAGACCCTGCGTGGTGGTGGCTCCGGCGTCGTGGTAAATACGCTCCTCGACGATGGTGCCATCGATATCGTCGGCGCCGCGACGTTGCCTCCCGCAGCATGATTTTGATGGGCGCGAGCCAACTGCGCGACTGCAATGTGGAAGTCGCGCTGAGCGCGGATGGTGGATTCCCCGGCTCGCTTCGGCGCGTTCAGGCGCGTTGCTCCATCTCGCGTAAGAGCCACGCCCGAGCCAGCTTCCAGTCGCGCATCACGGTCTGTGGCGAGACCTTGAGGAACCCGGCCGTCTCTTCCACGCTGAGCCCTCCATAAAAGCGCAGTTCGATGACCTCGGCCTTGCGCGGGTCCAGTTTCGCAAGGGCTTCGAGCGCGTCCTCCAAGGCGAGAATCTCACTGCCGCGCTGCGCCGCGAGGTCGGGGACTTCGTCCAAGTCCACGCGCGGCGAGGAGCCTCCCCGCTTGGCGGCAGCGCGCTCCCGGGCCGCGTCCACCAGGATGCGGCGCATCATCCGCGCCGACACGACGAAGAAGTGGGTGCGATCCTGCCAGCGCACGTTCGCCGCATCCACCAGGCGCAGATAAGCCTCGTTGATCAGCGCGGTCGTCTGGAGCGTCCGGCCCTGGCGCTCGCGCAGCATGTAGCGATGTGCGATGTGGTGCAGTTCCCGGTACACCAGGGGGGTCAGCCGATCCAAGGCCTGCTGGTCTCCGTCCGACCACGCCCGCAGCAGCCGGGTGATCTCCGCAGGCGGTGCTGGCGTCATAAATGCCTGAACTGTTGAGGATTATACACCCGCCGCCTCTGCCGAAATAATTTTTGCGGGCGTGGTAGTTCTTCTCCTCTCGTTCCGCTCACCCAGGTTGAAAGCAGCCCGAGGCTGCGGGAGAGCGAGATGAGAAAAGCAATGATGGTTGGCATGATGGCGCTGGCGGGAATAAAGGTCCACGCGGGACAAGACAAGGGCCAGGCAGCCTGCCAGGTGAGAGTGTACCTGGAAAACCAGCAGATCGCGAACAGCCGTGTCCTGTTTTCCGCCGAGGCTCTGGCGGTCCGCATGTTTGCCGGGATCGGGGTGCGGGTGTGCTGGGAGATCGGTAGTCCGCGGACGGCGCGCGGCGCGGGTCTGGACATTGTGCTTCGCCTGGTCTCTAACGAGCGTGGAAACACCCACGCTGGAGCCCTGGGATACGCCCTCCCTTTCTCGAAATCCGGCGTGCGCGTCATTTTGTTTTACGACCGGGCGTTGGGACCGATGGTGGGCAACGAAGGCGCGGCCACGGTACTGCTGGCTCACGTGCTGGCGCATGAAATCACGCATGTACTCCAGGGGACCGCGCAGCATTCCGCGGAGGGCGTCATGAAGGCTCGGTGGACGCCGGAAGACCGGGCGCAGATGATGCGGGCGCCGCTTCCGTTCACCGATCTCGATGTCCAGTTGATCCAACGTGCCATGGCCACGGGCACGGGTGTGGTCGAAATTGCGGCCCGATAGCGGTACTATAAACCAGCGATCGAAAAGCGCCTGGAGGCTCCATGAGCCCGGAACGATGGCGTCGGATTGAGGAAGTCTACCACGCAGCGCTGGAGCGGCCTCCCGATCAGCGGGCCGCTTTTCTGGCTGAGGTCTGCGGCGACGACGACGAATTGCGCCGCGAGGTCGAGTCCCTGCTCGGCCACGGCGAGTCCCCGGAGGCCTTGCTCGACCGGCCCGCTTGGGAAGCGGCCGGAGAACTGCTGGACACCCACACCATGGATCAGACCCGCGATTTGGCCGGCCATCGTATCTCCCACTACGAAATCCTCCAGAAACTGGGCGAGGGCGGGATGGGCGCGGTGTACAAGGCCCGCGACACGCGCCTGGGGCGTCTGGTCGCCATCAAGACGCTGCCGCGAGACAAGGTGGAAGACCCCGACCGCAAGCGGCGCTTCGTGCAGGAAGCCAAGGCGGCCTCGGCGCTGAATCACCCCAACATCGTCAGCGTCTACGACATTGACCAGGCAGATGGCGTTGAATTCATCTCCATGGAATATGTGCCGGGCAAGACGCTCGGGGAAATGATCGGGCGCAAGGGGTTGCCGGTCGGCCGGGCGCTGGATTACGCCGTGCAGATGGCCGACGCGCTGGCGGCGGCGCACGCGGCGGGCATCGTTCACCGCGATCTGAAACCGGCCAACGTCATGGTGACGGAGACCGGGGTGGTCAAGCTGCTGGACTTCGGAGTGGCCAAGCTGACGCAGCCGCATGAGCCTCGCGCAACGGTTGGCAGCGTGCCCGTGAAGACCGAAGAAGGGGCGATTGTCGGGACCGCCGCGTACATGTCGCCGGAGCAAGCCGAAGGCAAGCCGGTGGACGCGCGGTCGGACATTTTCAGCTTCGGGACGGTGCTGTACGAGATGGTCACAGGCAGGCGGGCGTTTCAAGGCGACACCAACATGTCCACGCTGGCGGCGATCATTGACAAAGAACCGAAGCCGGTTCGCGAAGTCGCAGAGGGTGTCCCCGAGTTACTGGAGCGGCTGATCCTGCGGTGTCTGAGAAAGCAGCCGGGCCGGCGCTTCCAGCACATGGATGACGTGAAGGTCGAGCTGGAGACGCTCAAGGAGGACTCGGAGTCCGGCAAGCTGAGCACCCCGGTTGCTGTCATGCCCGGTGGAGGAGAAAACCACGGATTCTGCTGGCGGGTGCGGTTGCCGCCGTGTTGCTCTGCGCCGGCGCGTGGTACTACCTCCGGGAGAAGCCGGCCTCCGTCACGCAGCGCACGGTGCTTACGCGGCTGACCTACGACTCCGGACTCGCCACAGATCCTGTTCTCTCGCCGGACGGCACGCGGCTCGCCTATGCCTCGGACCGCGACAGCGAGGGCAACCTGGATATCTGGATCCAGCAGGTGGCCACTGGCGACCGGCTCCGCCTCACACGGAATGATGCCGATGAGCACGAGCCGGCTTTCTCTCCCGACGGCAACCGCATCGCTTACCGCTCCGAGCAGGAAGGCGGGGGCATCTACGTGGTTTCAGCCCTCGGCGGCGAACCAAGGAGGATCGCGCGGGGAGGCCGCGCGCCGCGCTTCTCACCCAACGGCGAGATGATCGCTTACTGGGCAGGTGGATGGGACCAGGGCCCCCGGTTAAAGGGCGGCCTGTTCGTGATCCCCTCCGCCGGCGGGGAGCCCCGGCCGGTCCGCGCGGACTTCAAACGGGCGGGGTACCCGGAATGGTTGCCGGATGGGCAGCACATTCTGTTCTACGCCGACACCGGGCGTGCAACCGCCGCCGATCCCGACCTCTGGGTCACGAGGCTCGTTGAGGACGGCAGGCCTGCTGTCCGGACGGGATTGGTGAAGGTTCTGACGAAGCAGAAGCTCGCTAGCCGGAGCTATCGGTGGAAGTGGCTGACACACGGCTCCGGCGGCGGGTATCTGTTGGGTCCGGCTCAGTCTGGGGACGCAGTGAATATTTGGCGGGTCCCCATCTCTCCCCGGACCTTTCAGGTGGGCGGTTCCGCCGAGCAGTTGACCTTCGGCACAACCACTGACGGATCTCCCGATGCCACAGCGATCCCGGGTGGTGACCTGCGCATGGTGTTTGCCGGCTTGAGGACCAATTGGGACATCTGGAGTCTGCCCTTGGACGCGAATCGCGCCCTGGTGAAGGGACCACCGCAGCGGATCACCGATGAGGAGACCGCGGAAAGTCACCCGGCCATCTCCGAAGATGGCCGGAGGCTGGTGTACCGGTCGAATAGGGGTGGCCCCAATAACGTTTGGGCCAGGGACCTGGTCAGCGGCAAAGAAACACGCGTGAACACTTCTCCTGGGGCTTACATCTCATGCATCAGCCGCGATGGCCGCCGGGTTGTCTATCGTAGCGAGCCGCGTGGACCGCAAGGGTTCCAGGTGTACATGGTAGCCGAGGGCGACCCGGTGCTGGTCTGCAACGACTGTTTTGTGCCAACTGGCGTGACTCGCGACGGAGAGATGTTGATCGACGAAACCAGTCCCTCCAGCCTTCGGGTGGTGATGACCGCCCGAAAAGAAGGTGTAACTATCCTGAAACATCCCACGTGGGGAGTGACCGCGGGCCGCCTCGCGCCCGACGAGCGCTGGATTGCGTTCCACACCACCCCGAGAATCGATGCTCGTCAGGTGTATGTCGCTCCCTTCCGCGGTCCCACCTTGATCGAGCAGAAGGAGTGGATTCCGGTGACCGATGACCGTGGGATGGAGCGCTACGGGGCCTGGTCGCCCGACGGAAACACGCTCTATTTCCTGTCCGAGCGCGACGGCTTCCGCTGCATTCGCGCCCAGCGCCTGGACCCCGTCTCAAAGCGTCCCGTGGGCCCGCCGCTCGATATCTACCACTCCCATCAGGCAAGGCGGTCCCTGATGAATTTTACCGACCCCATCAGCATCGGCTTCCAAGTCGCGGTTGACAAGGCCGTCTTCGCACTTGCGGAGAGGACGGGCAACATCTGGATGACGGAACTCCCGGCAGAGTCCCGGTGAGGCCCGGCCGGGCGTTTCCGTTGTGAAGAAGGCTATGCCCAGCCCGGCGGCGGATTCATCGCCGCTTGCTCTCCCTGAAGAGGATCACGCGAACGCCAACGTCCAGTTTCTTCCACGCCGCATCGCTGGTGATGGCCGCCAGCCGCAAATGCCGAGCGAGAGCCAAGCAGGCTCGGTCTGCAAAGGAGATGCCGTGGGTCCATGCCAGTGAGCAAAGGTCCCGGCTTTCCCAAGCCAACTCTTCGTCCCACGGCATGACTTCGAGCTGAAACCCGCGCAGATACCGTTCCACCAACCGCGGCTCGCCGCCCGCGCGGATCAGTTTGGCCATGGTCTCGGTGAGATTGACGGCAGAGACGACGGAAGCGCCCATGGCGGCCCGCACCGTTTCCGACCCCGGCTCGCCATGCACCAGCGCGATCAGGGCCGAACTGTCCAGTACGTACTGCGCCTGGTCAGTCTTCAACTTCACGCCGGGCCTCTTTGCGCCGTTCCGCAATCAGTTCGTCCGACCAGAGCACGCTGGCAGGCGCGATGCTCCGAAAGTACTCCTGTGCTTCGCGCAGGAGGGCCAGCGCCGGCTCAAGTACAATGCGCCCCGACGGTCCTTCCGTGATGGTCACCGTGGCGCCGGGCTTCATGCCGGCCCTTTTCCGGATCTCGGCCGGGATCAGCACTCGGCCTGTGCCGTCCACCTTGGCCTTGTATCGTGCCGTGACTTTGCGCGCCATGCTTCCATTTTAGCGCAATCTGGCAGAAGCTCAAAAACTGGCAGAATTGGAAAATGTGGGGAGATGACAGACGACAAAAGGCGATCGTCTGTCCCACTTACACCAAGTTCTCCTGTGCTTGTGGTATGCTTAACCAAGTTCGATGCGGCCGGGTTGAGGGGATCCCTGGAGGGGGTAGCCGGGTTCGCGTCAGCTTAACCACTCAAAGACAAGAAATACAAAAGGAGATGCTTATGAAATCAGTGACTGCCAAGCTTGCGGTCGCTCTCACAGTGTTGTTGCTCGCGATTGCCGCCTTCGCTCAGGTCCACCGCTACTACAGCCCGGGCTCGATCTGGACGGTGACGACGATCCGAATCAAGGCAGGTATGGATCCGGCTTACCTTCAGTACCTTGATGGCGAGTTCAAGAAAGAATCGGACGCACAGGTCAAGGCCGGGTTCATGAAGTCCTACAAGGTCCTGCGGACCTTGGACGATGATGCGTCATCCTGGAATATGCTGCTTCTTCGGGAGTACAAGAGCCTCGCCCAGATGGAATCCGACGAGGAAAAATCCGATAAGTTGAGCAACGAAGTCCTCCACTCGGACGATCAAAAGGAGATGCAGGGCTACCAGGACCGGTCCAAAGTACGCGAGGTGCTTGCCACCAGGACCGCGCGAGAAATGATCTTGAAGTAGAGGTCTGCTGGCGGCTCCGTACGCCAGATTTGGGAAATCCGCCGGCGGCACAGACCCGCATCGGGCGTTCCGCCGCCGGCGCCACTTACACCAGCACCGTGAACGTGGCTTCCGTCCGCTCGACCGGGCGGTACAGGGTATCCCGCTCCACCGGCTCGCGGCCCGCCTTGCGGATCAGTTGCAGCAACTCGGCGCGCCGCAGACCCTGCGTGGTGGTGGCTCCGGCATCGTGGTAAATACGCTCCTCGACGATGGTGCCATCGATATCGTCGGCGCCGAAGCGCAGCGCGATCTGCGCGATACGCGGCGTCATCATCACCCAGTAGGCCTTGATGTGCGGAATGTTGTCCAGCATCAGGCGCGCCACCGCGATGTTCTTGATGTCCGCGAAACCCGTGGTCTTGGGGATATGTTGGAGCGCCGTGTTGTCGGGATGAAAGGCCAGGGGGATGAAGGCCACGAAACCGTGGGTTTCGTCCTGTAGCTCGCGAAGGCGGACCAGGTGATCGGCGCGGTCTTCCTCGTTTTCGATGTGGCCGTAAAGCATGGTGCAGTTCGAGCGAAGACCCAACTGGTGCGCGGCGCGGGCGGCTTCCAGCCACTCCTGGCCGTCGATTTTGTGATCGCAGATGATGCGTCTGACGCGCTCGTTGAAGATCTCGGCGCCGCCGCCGGGGCACGAATCCATGCCCGCGTCGCGCAGGCGCGCCAGCGTCTCGCGCACCGGAATCCTGGTGCGCCGCGCCAGGTAGGCGATCTCCACCATGGTCAGGGCCTTCAGGTGGACCCGCGGGAAACGCTTCTTCAGGCCACGCAGCATCTCACAGTACCAGTCCAGCGTAAGCTCGGGATGCAGACCGCCCACGATGTGGAACTCGGTGACCGCCTCGCTCCAGCCCTCGCCGGCGCGCTGCCACACCTCTTCGAGCGACATGGTGTAGGCCTTGGGATCCCGCACGCGCTTGCCGAAGGCGCACAGGCGGCAACTGGCCACGCAGACGTCGGTGGGGTTGATGTGGCGATTCACGTTGAAATAAGTAATGTTGCCGTGGAGCCGCTCGCGCACCAGGTTGGCCAGGTAGCCGAGGGCCAGGATGTCGGAGGTGCGGTAGAGCGCAACGCCGTCGTCGAAGGAGAGCCGCTCGCCCGCCTCGACCTTGCTCCGGATAGGGACGAGACGGGAATCGTCGATTACCACTTGCATACTTCAGGCACCCGGTTTGAGGAGGAGTATATCAGCAGCCCAGAATAAAAAGAATAACACGCTCACATAGCCGTTCATGGTGAAGAAGGCGGCGTTGACGCGCGAGAGGTCGTGCGGCTTCACCAGGCTGTGCTCGTAAACCAGCAGCGCCACAATGGCGCCGACGCCTGCCAGCGCCAGGACCCCGAGGTGCAGCGTGTGGACCAGAGCCAGCAGGCAGATCACCATCAGCACGTGCATCGCCCGCGCGGCCCGTAAAGCTCCCGCGATGCCCACAACGCGCGGCACGCTGTAGAGGCCCTCGGCGATGTCGAATTCGTAATCCTGGCAGGAATAAATGACATCGAAACCGGCGGTCCAGAAAGTTACGGCGGCGGTGAGCCAGAGAATGCGCGGGTCGAGCGAGCCGCGCACGGCGATCCAGGCGGCGGCGGGCGCGATTCCCAGGCAGAACCCCAGCACCAGGTGCGAGAAAGAAGTCAGGCGCTTGGTGAAGGAATAGAAAAACACTACGCCGAGGGCCACCGGGGCGAGGCGCAGGCACAGCCGGTTCAGTTGGCCGGCGGCCAGGAAGAAGAGGGCCGACGCTGCCGCCACGAACCCCCAGGCAAAACCGCGAGACAGCAGACCGGTGGGCAGGTGCCGCATCCTGGTGCGCGGATTGCGCGCGTCGATTTCGAAATCGGCCAGCCGGTTGAAGGCCATGGCCGCCGAGCGGGCGCACACCATGGCAACCACAATCCAGAGCAGCTTGCGCGCAATTTCCCCGCCGCTCGAGTGGCCGTCGCGGAAAGCCAGCAGAGCCCCGGTGAGGGCGAACGGCAGAGCGAAAACCGAATGCTCGAACTTGATCATTTCGAGCGTCAGCTTGAGGCGTTTCCAAAGCATGAGGAGAGTAGCACCATTTTACCGCCCGCCGTCGGGTAGAATTGCGGTTACAGGCACAGCCTACTCGCGTGTTAAAGTTTGAGCGTAGAGCCGGGCGCCTGAAGGGAGCAGCGGGAATGTTGGAAGCCTTCGCGTTGTCGGACCAAGGCTGCGTCAGAACGAATAATGAAGACTACTGCCTGATCAAACCGGAGCTGGGACTGTACGTGCTGGCGGACGGGATGGGCGGAGCGCAAGCCGGTGAGCGGGCATCGCGATTGGCCGTGGATACCGTGGCGGAAGTGGTGCTCCAGGCCCAACGCCGGGATTCCCAGGTGCTGCTGAAAGCTGTCGAGGAGGCCAACCGCCGCGTGCTGGAAGCGGCGCGGAGCGATCCCAGACTGGAAGGCATGGGCACCACCCTGGTGGTGGCGCTGGAGACCGAGGAAGGCCTGTGCATCGCCAGCGTGGGAGACAGCCGCGCCTACCTGCTGGATGACGGCGGCTTCCGCGCCATCACCGACGACCAGACGTGGGTCAACGAAGTCGGCCGGCCGCTCGGGCTGGACGAGGATAGCCTCCGAAATCACCCCATGCGGCACGTGCTGACCATGGCCATTGGAGCCAGCGCGCCGCTGACCGTAAACTACTATTGCGTGGCCTTGAAGGCGGGCGCGCTGGTGCTGATCTCGAGCGATGGGCTACACGGCGTGCTGGATGCGGCGCAAATCGAGCGGATCCTGCGCGGCGGGCCCTTCGGCGGGACCCTCGAAGAAGGCTGCCGCCGCTTGATTGAGGCGGCCAAAGAAGCCGGAGGTCCGGACAACATCACCGTAATATTAGCGAGAAAGTCCGCCTGACTGCGCCACTACTTGGCTTGAGACACAGTGTTGGAGTGTGTTCAGTAACGGCGTTGGTCCTGGCGCTTAGTTGCGCGGCGACGGCTCAAGTCGCCATTCTTCAGATCCGCGTCATCGAGGGCGAAGGGGCGGTTCACGCTCCGGGGTCGCGCAGCACGCGCCCGCTGACCGTGGAGGTGACCGACGAAACGGGAAAGCCCGTGGAAGGCGCGGCCATCAGTTTTCACCTGCCCGAGGAGGGATCAGGCGGCGTCTTCGCTAATGGCATGCGGACGGAAGTGGCGGTCACGGACAGCCATGGACATGCCAGCGTGCATGGCTTGCAGTTGAACCGCGCTCCTGGACCTTTTCAGATTCGCATCGTGGCGTCCAAGGAGCAGGCGCGCGCCGGCATGGTGTCATTCCAGTACATTGCCGAGCCGGGAAGCGGGGCGGGGCCCGGAGGGCACCCCGCCAAGGCTGGCCGTTCCCACGGATATACAAAGTGGGTTGTGCTGGCGGTGCTGGCGGGCGGCGGCGCGGCGGCGGGAATGCTGGCCACGGGCAAGTCCGGGGGCACCCCGGCGCCGGCGGCTCCAGCGGCTCCGCCCGCACCGACTCCGACGGTCACCCTGACGATCGGAGCGCCGGCCATCACGGTGGGGAAGCCATGAACGCGCGATTCCTTCGCGTGGTGCTGCTCGCGGCTTCGCTCGCGCCCGCGGGTTATGGGCAGTTCCAGTTGTTCGTAGTGAACGGCACTGTGGAGCAGCCAGCTCCAGCCGCGTATTACAATTTAGGCGCAGTTTACCCGAATCAGGCGGCCTCCGCCCACTTTCGTTTGCGGAACACCTCCAGCGCCGCGGCCACGGTGACGGTGCTGTCGGTGGCGGGTGCCGGGTTCACGCTGAACGGGCCGGCGCTTCCCGCCGCGCTCAACCCGCAAGCGGCGGTGGATTTCACTGTGACTTTTCTCTCGCCGGATACCGGTTCCTACAGCGCGCCGCTGCAGGCGGATGGAATTTCGCTCCTTCTGCTCGCCACTGTGCTGCCGCGGCTGACCTACGAGGTGAATACGGGAGCGGGTCTCCAGCCGCTAGGCACGGGGCCGGTGGATTTCGGCTCGGTCCAGCTCGGTTCCAGTGCGGTGCGCCACTTCGCGGCCGTGAACCAGATGACGGTAGTCCTGACGGTGCCGGCCATCGCGGTTGCGGGCGGCGATTTCGCTTTGAGCGGCGTCGCGCCCAGCGGCACGGTGCTCCAGCCCGGCCAGAGCGCCGCTTTCGATGTGCGTTTCAGCCCCGCGGCCGCGGGCTCGCGCAGCGGCTCGCTGGCCATTGGCGACCAAGCCTACGCGCTGGTTGGGACGGGCGTACAGTTGACCTACGAAGTGGACGCGGGTGCGGGACTCCGGCCGCTGGGCGCGGGCCCGGTGGATTTCGGCCCGGTGGAGATCGGTTCCAGCGTCGCGCGCCATTTTGCCGTTGTGAACCAGACAACCGTGGTCTTGACGACGCCGGCGATCGCGGTTTCGACCGGCGACTTCGCCTTGATGAGCGGTGCTCCGCCTGGCGGCCTGGCGGTCCCACCCGGCCAGAGCGCCGACTTCTATGTGCAGTTCACTCCCACGGCCACGGGCGCCCGCAGCGGCTCGCTCGTCATTGGCGGCAGCACCTACGCCCTGACCGGGACGGGCGTCGCGCCTCCGCCTCCTCCGCCGCCACCTCTGCCCAACCCGGACCTCTCGATTAGTCTTCCGCAGATCCTGAGCGACCAGCAGGGAGCGGTCACCGTCACGCTCGACGCAATCTCCAGGACCAGCGGGAGCGGAACGTTGACGCTCGACTTCCAGCCTGGCCCAGGGCTCCCGGACGATGCCGCCATCATGTTCGCGTCGGGAGGGCGAACGGCCACTTTTACCGTCTCGCCCGGCGATACCCAGGGACACTTTGGCGACCAACTCACGGCGCTCTTCCAGACGGGCACCACCGCGGGCGCGCTGGTTTTTACGGTGCAGTTAGGCGGGGTGACGGCCCTGCAAACTATCACCATTCTGCCCGCCATGGTGGGAATCACTTCGGACTTGGTGCATGGCGTGAGGTCCGCGGCCGGCGTCGAAGTGCAGGTGACGGGCTTCGACAATACCCGCACGGCCGGGCCGATCACTTTCACGTTCTTCGACGCCGGCGGCAATGCCATTACGCCAGGAGCAATTCGCACCGACGCCACGGCCACTTTCGCGAGCTATTTTCAAAATTCTGGTCTGGGCGGCGTCTTTCTGCTGACGGCCGTCTTTCCCGTGACGGGAGACCCGTCGCAGGTAGGCGCCTTCCAAGTCCAGATCGCCAATTCCACGGGGACCGCGCAAACGGCGCGGACTTCATTTTGACCCCACGCGGCTACGCGCTGTGCCGCAGCCACTCGCAGAGAGCATGGCGATCGAGGACGATGCCTCTCCGCGAGTACTGGAGGTAACCCTCTTTCCGGAACTGGTTCATGTAATGCGTCACGATCTCGCGCGAGGTGCCGACGTACTGCGCCAGCAGCTCGTGCGTGAGCGGCGCCATGCGGGCCGATCCGTTATCTCCGCCCGTCCCCAGACGGCCGGCAAACCGGATCAGCGAGCGAGCCAGGCGCCGCGCGATATTCTCCACCGACAAGCTTTCGATGCGCTCGGTGAACTCCAGCGAGCGCTTTGCCAGGATTTGCAGCAGCGCCACCGCCAGGCGCGGCCGCTTCGCGATCATGTCCTCGATTTCCGCGGCCGACCACGCCATCAGCCTGGTGTTGTCGAGAGCAGCGGCCTGTTCCGACCGCGGAAGACTCAGGAGAGCCGATTCGCCGAAGAACTCGTCGGGCTGGTAGATGTCCACCACTACCTGGCGTCCGTCATCCCCCATCCGCGAAATCTTCACTTTCCCCTCGATCACGAGATAGATGCTGGTGGAAGGCTGGTCCTGGTTGTAAATAAGCTGACCCTTCTTGAACTCCGCGATCCTCGAGCACGGCAGAAAGGCAAGTGGGTCTTCCAATGCTTTCTGAGGTGCCACCCTTGCAATGCTGGATGCCATGAGTCTCCTCCTTGGACGGTCTCCCTCCACCGTCTGGTCGAATGGCCGAGATGCGTGTGCATTCTTAACCGCGCCCCCGATGCCAGGACCCTTATCCTCAGGATAACCAAAGAGCATTTCGCGTGCCAAATCGCACCCCCTTTCGCGGCCCCTTCGAGCGGTTCCGCAAGTGGCGGGTCTCACTAAAGATAAGGGGCCTCACCGCGTAGTTTTGATATAGGGTGGCACCGTGGCATTCTTCGCCATCGAGGATTCAAGATGACGCAGTTCCGGTCCCCGCCGATTATGATGGAGAAGTGCCCGCCGCATGGCGTTTCCCGTTGGCGCTTCTGACGTTCAGCCTCTCCCTCGTCGCACAGACCTACTCCGCGCCGGCCGGCATACGTCCGGCCGTGCGGGGCCCAGTGGGCACCCCCGGCTCGTCGATCCTTCCCGGCGGCCGCATCATCACGCCGCTGGGAGAGCTGCACGCCACCGGGTCCGGCCCTTTCGGGCTAGTGGTGAGCGCCTCGGGCAAGACGGTGGTCACCGCCAACGGAGGGCCGGGCAGGAATTCCCTGACGGTCATGGAGCGCGGTAAGGGGACCGGCTGGCAGGTGCGCCAGCTGGTGGCCCGCTCCGTGGACACGCTGGACGAGTTTGACGCCCGCGACTGGCGTAGCGTGTTCATGGGGCTGGCGCTCTCCGGCGAGCACGCCGTGTTTGCCTCCGAAGGCAACTCCGGACGCATCAGCTTGTTCGATTGGTCGAGCCAGCGGCGCCGAGTGATCGACCTCAACCAGGGAGGCTTTGACGACAGCTACACCGGCGACCTGGCGTTCGACGCCGAGCGCGAGGTTCTCTATGCGGTGGACCAGGCGAATTTTCGCGTGGCGGTGATTGACGCGCGGTCGCGGCAAGTGCTGGCGTCGGTGCGAGTTGGCCGGCTGCCCTTTGCGCTGGCGCTTTCGCCCGACCGGCGCAAGCTCTACGTCACCAACCTCGGCATGTTCGAATACCGCGCCATCCCCGGAGCCGATCCGCAACAGCCGCGGGCTACCGGCCTGCCGTTTCCGGCCTTCGGATTCCCCAGCGCGGAGGCTGCCGCGGGCGTCGAGCGCCAGACCGCGCGCGGCGCGGTCATGGTTCCCGGCTTGGGCGATCCGAATGTGCTCGAGTCGAATTCGGTCTGCGTGGTGGACGTTTCCAACCCCGCCGCTCCCAAGGTGGAAACCTTCATTCGCACGGGAATTCCCTTCGGGGGACGGAGCTACGGCGGAAGCAGCCCGTCGGGCATCGTGGCCACGGCCGGCCAGGTGTTCGTCTCCAATGCCAATGACGATTCCATCACCGTGATCGATGCCGCGGCCAACCGTGTGGAAGCCGAGATTCCCATTCGCATTCCAGGCCTGGAAACCCTGCGCGGCGTGCTGCCCATCGGGATGGCGTACTACGAAAAATCCGGCTGGCTGCTGGTGGCCGAGGCGGGAATCAACGCCGTCGGCGTCGTCGATACGCGCCAGCGGCGGGTCGTCGGACACCTTCCCGCGGGCTGGTTTCCCACGCGCGTGGCCATGGATCGCGACACCGTCTTCGTGGCCAACGCCAAAGGCAGTGGTGTAGGGCCCAATGCCTACTTATGGGCGGCGTTCAACGGAGTTCTTCCCAGCGAATTGCGCCAGGGATCGGTTTCGGTTTTTCCGCTCCCGCGCGCGGACGAGCTGGCGGTGCACACGGCGTTCGTCATCCAAGCCGATGGATTCCACCCTCATCCCGACGCGCCGCGGGCGTTACCCGATGGCATCCGTCACATCGTCCTCATTGTGAAGGAGAACCGCACCTACGATGAAGTCTTCGGAGACATCCGCGAGGCATCCAACGGGCGGGCCATGGGCACGCCCCAACTGGCGCGGTTTGGCAGCCGGGGTTATCTCGACGGTCAGGGGAAGCGGCTCAGCATAAGGGACCTCCAGGTTACTCCCAATCACCACGCCATGGCGCGGCAGTGGACTTTCAGCGACAACTTCTACGCCGATTCGGACGTGAGCGTCAACGGGCACCACTGGCTGGTTGGGTCGTATCCCAACGCGTGGACGGAAAGCTCGCTGCTGGCGGCCTACAGCGAGAAAAAGGATTTTCGGCTGGGCGCCGCACCCGGCCGGCTGCTGTTCGCCGGCTCGGCTTCTTCCGTGCACCCCGAGGAACAACTCGAGGGCGGCACCATCTGGCACCATTTCGCGCGGCATGGCATATCCTTCTATAACTTCGGCGAAGGATTCGAGCTGGCGGGAGTCGATGAAGGCGGCGATCTGGAACCCACCGGCGCCCGTTTTCTCACCAATGTGCCCATGCCGGAACCCCTCTACCGCAACACCTCTCGCCAGTATCCAGGCTTCAACATGAACATCCCGGACCAATACCGCGCCTCGCAGTTCATCCATGAGATCGCGGACAAGTACGCCGGCACAGGCGCGGACCTGCCGCAATTCCTGTTCATCCATCTGCCCAACGACCACATGGCCGATGCGCGTCCCGAGGACGGCTATCCCTACCGGGAATCGTTCGTGGTGGACAACGATCTGGCCCTGGGACGCATTCTGGAATACCTCTCGGGCACGAAATGGTGGAAGGAAATGGCGGTGTTCATCACGGAAGACGATGCGCAGGGCGGCGTCGATCACATCGACGCGCACCGCACGGTCCTGCTGTGCGCCGGTCCGTGGTTCAAGAAGAATTACGTATCGCACACCAACACCAGCTTCCCCGGCCTGCTGAAGACCATCTTCCGGCTGCTGGATGTTCCGCCGCTGAATCTCTTCGATCAAACCGCGTCCGACTTGAGCGACTGTTTCGCTTCCCGGCCGGACCCGGCCCGCTACCACGCACTCCCCGTGGACAAGCGCATTTTCGACCCCGCCACGGCCCGCAGTTCGCGCAGCGGGCAGCCCAGCCCCCGCATGGACGATCCGCGAGAAGTGCGGAAGTGAGGGTGGGTGGAGGGGCCATGGGCGTTGCACGAGTACGGGATGGCGACAAACCGTCAACTGGCCTACACGACGGTTTCCGGTAAGCGCGTCTTCCGACCGGAACCGCCACGCGATCAGCCTCGGGTTCACGTTTTCTGGTGGAACACCTTGCACATTGAATACTCTCAGCGTTTCATTGCGGGAGAATCACTTCGATAGTGGCGCGTTGCCCATCACTACAGGCCGATTTGAAATTCAACTTTTTTACCGCTTCGATGGCTTTCTCGTCCCTTTTCAGCCCCAGGCTGTGATGCACTCTGATAGTAGTAGCTCTGCCGTGCGCATCTGCCTCGATGGAGAGTACGACTACGCCTACATGTTCATCGGATGTGAGCGGAGAGAGGTTGAGCGGTAGCGGCCGCCCACCAACGTTGACTTGACCCGATAGCCGGTCGTCGGCGAGCATGAGCTCGAACGTCGTCACGTGATCAGAGATGTCTCGGGTCTCGAACGTCGCTTTATTGTTGTCGATGACTGCGTGTTCAATTGGCAAAACCTCCCCGTCATACGTAACTATGCCGATGAGGTTGACACCTCGCTGCCACAGACTGAGGTAAATCCGCTCTTGAACTCCGGCATCGTTAACAGTGCCGACCCACCCTCCTGATGCGTGTTGCGCCACGAGGGTGGTTGCAGCGATCCCAGCGAGCAGAAGAAGACGGAGCATACGTGATCCTCCAATTGAATTGTACTTGCTTTCTGTGGCTATGATTTCGCGGTGGCCGCCCTGATGGCCCATCAAACGAGATTCCGCCGATGAGCGTAAAGCGCTCGCAGGGGACGTTATGTGGCGTTGCCGGGAACCCGCGCGCCTTCCACTTGGCCGTATCACGCCCGTTGCTCTGAAGTGGGCGCCCAAGCTCCGCCCAGGTGGGAAGTCTGGGCCTGCCAGCCGTCCACCGCGCGATCGCTCCCGTGAGACGCCCGTCCCGTTCGAAACCGCGGCGAACATCCGGCAGGCCCACAAAAACCCCATTCAGGTCCTGGACCGTCGCGGGCCATGTGCCTCGCAGCACATCTTGTGGCCAATCCTCTATAATGAGGGCGTGCAGGCACAGTGGAGAGAGACTACAGTCGGCGAGCATGGCGAACTCGTTTTGGAGGGCCTCCCGTTTGAGCCCGGCCAGCCGGTTGATGTGTTGGTGGTTTCGAAAACCGCGGGATCGGCGACGGCTGGGGGCCGAAGCCTTCGAGATTCGGTTTTCGAGTTCCGTGAGCCGTTGGAGCCTGTTGCCAGCGAGGACTGGGACGCCCTGCTGTGATTCTGCTGGACACCCACGTTTGGGTCTGGTGGGTTTCTCGACCGGATCGGCTGCAACCGAGGCACCGCGAACTGCTCGAAATTGGCGCTGACCGCGTCTTCGGCGTGAGCATCATCTCCTGCTGGGAAGTCGCGAAACTTGTGGAGTACGGAAGGCTGAAGCTCGATCGGGCCGTCGGGCTTTGGATAGAAAACGCCCTTGCCGAACCGGGCGTATCCCTTCTGCACCTCCATCCGCAGATTGTGGTGGAATCCACCCAGCTGCCGCAACCATTCCATCGCGATCCGGTCGACCAACTGCTGGTCGCGACGGCCCGCGTCCTTCAGTGCCCAATCATGACTGAGGACAGCAAGATTGCGGCGTATCCGCATATCCGGCTTGCCTGACTTCTACAGCTCTGACTGAACATCGCTACTTACTCCGCCGCCTGATTCCGTCTTCCCGATCTCTCAATCCAGTTGGCGAACATGGCCGTGAACCCGCGGGCCTGGGGGTCTGATCGTAACTGCTCGATGCTGAGCCGCATTTTCCTTCCCCAATTGGGATACTGCCAGGTGGTCCCGGGCAGGTTCTGCTGCTCGAGTTCCTTGGTGAGGTCTTCCTGGTTAATGGCCAGAAGCTGCGACGGCGCCAGCGCCAGGAATCCGACGATGGCATTGTGCAGCTCTCCGCTCAGCTCAGGGTAATCGGCGGCGGAGCGGGGCAGTTCGGGCGGCAACAATCCCGTCTCGAACAACACATCCAGCATCTTCTGCTTATCGCGCGCGCGGCTCTCGATTTGCGACCAGTAGCCTTGTTCGTCAATCATGCCGGTGCGGCGGCGGGCTTCTATGTCGGCCCCCACCCAAAAGCCGGCCAGAGTCGGCAGGTCGTGGGTGGTTGAGCAGACCAGCGCCTGCCGCGGGTATTCTTCGTACCGGCGGAACTCGCCGCGCTCGTTCTTCTCGAAGTAGAACACCCGGCAACTGAGGATGCCGAAGCGCGCCAGCGCTTCGCGCACAGCCGGCTCCACCGTTCCCAGGTCTTCTCCCACCACCACCACCTGGTTGCGGACGCTCTCCAGCGCGAAGATGCGCACGCAATCCTCCGAGGGTACCCGAATGTATGCTCCCTGGGTGGCGTCGAACCCATCGGGAATCCAGTACAGCCGGAAGAGCCGCATGGCGTGGTCGATGCGCAGCGCGCCTCCGTGGCGGCAGTTCCTACGGATGCCTTCGGCATACAGCCGGTATCCGTCTTCGCGGTGCCGGTCTACGTTGAGCGGCGGAAACGCCCAGTCCTGGCCATTGGGAGAGAACTCGTCGGGCGGCGATCCCACGCGGCAGCCCGCCACGTGAAAGTCGCGGTACGCCCACACGTCGGCGCCGAAGCGGTCCGTGGCCAGCGCCAGGTCGTGATACAGGCCGATGGAAAGACGGCGCGCGCGGGCCCTCTTCTGCGCGCGGCGCAGTTGGATGTCGATTTGCCACTGCAGGTACTCGTAAAACATCACGCGCCGCCAGTGCTTCTGGCGGAATGCGCGCGTTTCCTCAGAGCAGGGGTCTTGATACGGGCCGGGCCATTGCGTCCACACCCACACCTCCGGGTCGCGCTGGTGCAAGTACTGGTCGAGCGCGCAGTGGGTGGCGAATCGCTCCAGCAGGTCGCCTTCGCGGTCCAGAAATACCTGGAACTCCCGCGCGCGCGCCGAGCCTCTCCGCCACTCTCTGAGGAACCCGGCGAACAGCAGCTTCAGGAACCGCAGCTTCAGCGCGCTTACCCGCTCGTACTGGACGAAGTGCGCGTCGCGCAGCGCCTCGATCTCGGTCGAAACCTCCGTGGACTGGCGCAATCTCAGTGCCCGGCGGTTACCCGCGTAGTCCTCCATGCCTTCGACGTTGAGGTAGAGAAAGTTCTGGTAGAAGATCGAATTCGAAAGATACGGGCTGGTATTGAAGGGGCGCCGATTGTGTATGGCGTGCAGTGGGTTGAGCGCCACGAAGCTGGCGCCGAGATCTTCCGCGACCCAGTCCACCATCTCCAGCAGGTCGCCAAAATCGCCGCACCCCCAATTGCGCGCCGAGCGCACTCCGTAGAGGCTCACGGCCACGCCCGCCGCCCGGCCGCCGCGGCCCAGGTGGGGCTCCGTCCAGGCCTTGTCCGGCGTCACGATGTAGCGCGTTGACGCGCTGCTTGCGCCCAGCTTCACGGATATGTCGTGATAGCCCAGCGGCAGGCTGATGGGCAGGCGCGCCTGTTTCCGCACCCACGTGCGGCCATCCATTTCGATGTGGGCGGTTTGCGGAAGTTCCCAGAGGTTCAGCTCGAACCTGGCGGTAGAACCGTCCTCGAGACGGATCACAAACTGTACGCGGTGTCCCAGCGATTCCGCGGGCACGCTGAGGACCAGCTCCGTCTCGCTGGATTCGCGGGCCACCACCGCCGGCGGCAGCAGCCTCTCCCACTCCCGGCGCGCGAGCGCGGCGAGAGAACGCTCCAGTTCTTCCAGATTGTCCGCGGCAAATCCGAGACCGCGCAGAATGGCCTGCTTGGCTTCCGCGGTGGTGGTGTGATAATGGCCCCAGATGTCCCAAAAACCGGGCTCGATTCCGTAGGCCGAAGCGGCACGATCCAGAAGCTGCTCGAATGTCTCGGGCATGAAAAAGAAAGGTAACTTTGATTCTACAGGAGAAATACCTCCTTGCGTGCGTGCGCTACAGCGGGCAATCCCTTGTGGCCGGGGCTCTGCCGGTGCGGCGAGCAGACCGCGAGAAGCCCGAATGTCAAGACTAGTTCCGGCAGAAGCATCCGGCGCCAGCCAAAGACCGAGTCTTCCATCATACGCGATGTGCTCGCGCGCACCCAGCCGCAAGGGGGTGGACGGCATAGAAAGGGCAAGCTAAAGCATGCCCCACCGGGCTTTCCATGCGAAGATAGAGATATGGAGAAACCCCTTGCCAGCGGTCCCGCGGAGTTGTTTTCGCGGATTGACGATTACTCGGTTGCCAATACCGCCGCCGCCCTTTCCCAAGGGATCGTGCTGACTAAGCTCGACCTCGCGGTGAACTGGGCGCGCAAGAACTCCATCTGGCCCATGACCTTCGGGCTGGCCTGTTGCGCCATCGAAATGATGTCCATGTCCGCTTCGCGGTTCGATATCGCGCGCTTCGGCGCCGAGGTCTTCCGCGGATCGCCGCGCCAATCGGACCTCATGATCATCGCCGGCCGGGTCTCCCAAAAAATGGCGCCCGTCATCCGCCACCTCTACCAGCAGATGCCGGAACCCAAGTGGGCCATCTCCATGGGCGCGTGCGCCACCTCCACCGGGGTGTTCAACAACTACGCGCTGGTTCCGGTGAACCAGGTGATCCCCATCGACGTCTTCGTGCCCGGATGTCCGCCGCGACCCGAGCAGCTCATCTACGCGCTCATGATGCTCCAGCAGAAGATTCAGGACTCGAGCGGCACGGTCAAGCAGGTGCTCAACCTGGCGTAGTCAGCCGCTACTTCGCCAGGCCCTAATTCACCGAGAAGTTCACCGTGCAGGTCTTTGGGATGGGTCGCGCGTCATGCGGTACTCGCCCAACCCGGTGGAGTCCACGAATTCAATGATGATGTTGGTGCCCATGCCTTCGATGAAGCGGTAGCGCCATTGCTCGAATGGGTGGGTGACGGCGCCGCCGGCAGGGTGAGTTTCGATTTCATCGGGCGGTCCATAGATGATGTAAACCCGGCCGCGGTCGGTCTTCCAACCGGGAATGCCGGCGGCCGCGGCCGGGTAATGCTGGTTGGCATACGCAATGCGCCGGTAGTGTTCCTCTTTGAATTCGTTCCTGGGCGTTCCGGGGGTCGGGTCGCGGCGCAGCCAGAACTGCTCGATGAAATGCTCGCGTTCTTCATCGGTCGCAAGCCGTTTGAAGGCGGCGCGTTCCTGGTCCGTGATGATGTAGGCGACGTCCTCGGTGAGCCACTTGTTATACGGAGCGGCAAGCGGCGGTGGCGTTTGGGCCTGCTGCTGCCAGGCCGTCAAGATTACCGCGGCGGTGATGGCCAGGATTGCAGCGGAGAAGACGGGGGTTAAGGCGCGGCGCGGCGCTTCCGGCCGATCAAGCAGACGGCGAATTCGTTGCATGAGATTTCCTCCTGTAGCGGCCGGCGCGGCTTCGCACGCGGACCAGCGGTTCTGTTCCAACGCGATCAGCGCGGCCGCGTATTCGTGCGCGTCGCCGTTCGTGGCCACCACCAGATCGTCACAACAGTTTTCGCGCTCGGCGCGGATCAACCCGGAAATCCACCAGACCGCGGGGTGATAGAACAAGAAACCCTCGACGGCCGTCTGCAACAGGTTGACCAGGTAATCATAGCGGCGGATGTGCGCCAACTCGTGGAGCAGGATGGCTTCGATCTGTCCGGCGGGCAGACCCGCCAGCAGGCCCACTGGCATCAGAATCGCCGGACGCAAATAGCCGATCACCACGGGCACCTCGGCCAGGCAGGATTCCAGCAGCGTAACCGGCGTGGAGAGCCGCAGCCGCGCGGCGAGCCGGTCGAGCCGCTCCCGCCAGAGATCGGGCGCCAAACACACTCCGGTTCGCCGCAGACGCCGTGCGGCCATCCAGCTTGCCAGACTCCGCAGGTGGAAGATCGCGACTCCCGCCATCCAGAACGGGGCCAGCCACGGCAGGAAATCCGCCGCGCCACTTCGCACCAGGTTTTTCGGCTCCTCGAAACCAGCCGGGAGCCAGGCGCCGCGGGCATTCGCGAGGGCAGCGACAGGGCTTCGCTGCCGCGGCATCAGGCGGGCGAAAGTGAAGCCGAAACCGGTCAGCATGACGAGTATCGCCAGGCAGGCCGCGGCATACCGGCCGCGGGAAGAGCGAACGGCGCCGAACGCCCCTGCCAGCACCAGCGCCACCACGGCGCCTTCCCACAGCGAGTGAACGAGCGTCCAGCCGATGGCTTGCGCAAGCGGAGTTTGTACCCAAGCTTCAACCAGCGTCACGGCGTTCCCCTTTCGTATTCATCGAGCAGCCTGCGCAGCTCGGCCAGTTCCTTCTTGGAGGCCTTGCGGGCGGAAAGCGCGCCCACCATGAGGCGGGAAGCGGAGCCGTTGAACGCGCGCCGCAGAAAATCGCCCGCGAGCTGGCGCTCGGTCCATTCGCGCGGACGCGCGGCTTCATAGACGTGCGCGCGCTGCTTCTCATCGCGCCTTACCAGGCCTTTCGCGGCCATGATCTGCATCTGCTTGAGCACGGTGGTGTATTGCGTGGGCCTGCGCCGGGCGATGTTTTCGTGGATGTCCCGGACCGTTGACGGCCCGCGGCTCCACAGCACGGTCAGCAGTTCGAGCTCGGCGTCGGTGGGTCTGGGCGGGTTGCCGGACATATACGACAACCTTACTACGATGTTCTTCGTATGTCAATACCCCATCTTCTTGTCCACCACGTTCCAGAGCGGTTCACCCTTGCGGAACCGCTCGAATTGCGCCAGAAAGAACCGCATCGCCTGGCCCATCCAGTCGGAAGTGTGGTCCGCGCAGTGCGGGGAGAGGAGCACGTTTTCCAGCTTGTAGAACGGATGGCCCTGGGGCAACGGCTCGATATCGAAAACATCCAGCGCCGCGCCCTTGATGCGCTTTTCCGAAAGGGCTTTGATCAGCGCGGCTTCCTCGATTACGGGGCCACGGCCCACATTGATCGCTACCGCATCGGGTTTCATGGCGGCGAATTCCGGCTCGCCGATCATGCCCAGCGTCTCCGGAGTCAACGGCGCCGCCACCACCACGTAATCCGAGCGCGAAATCATTTCGATGCGCCCCTCCGGCCCATAGATCCGCTCGGCCAGCGGGTCGGCCTCGTGCGCCGGCGGCCCGTGGCGTTTGACCCCCAGCACCCGCATTCCCAGGGCGCGCGCGCGGGTGGCCACCGCGCGGCCGATGTCCCCGTATCCCACGATCCCCACCGTCTGGCCGCGGACTTCCAGGATGTCGAACGGCTCCCACACGCCGGCTGCCTGGTTGCGGATCATGCGACGCAGATCCTTGGCGAAATAGAGAATCGCGCCCACCACGAATTCGGCCAGCCAATCGCTGTAAATGCCGCGCCCGTTGGTGAGCCGCGCGGGGCTTTCCACCAGCTCCGGAAAGAGCAGGCCGTCCAGCCCCGCCGAGCGCGTGTGCACCCACTGGACGTTCGGGCACATCCGAAACACCTCGCGCAGCAAGTCGCCCCCCAGCGACCAGTTGAAGATCACGGTAGCGTCCGGCGCCGCTCTTACAAAGGCTTCCGCCGAATTCCCCACGGCGATGCCGGTTTCCGGGGGCAGTTCCTCCAGCATCGCCAGGCGCGGCTCGGTGGGGTCCGCCAGCACCAGAACTGTGATATTGTCCATCAGGAGAAAGCTACCACATGTGAGCGCCCCAGTTGCTTCCTCCGCCGCCCCTGCGTCAAACTGGAAGTGCCCTGAGTCGCCGGCTATGCCTGAATCCTGCACCTGCGGCGCGCAGTTGCCGCCAGACGCTCTCTTCTGCCACAAGTGTGGAAAGCCTCAGCGGGAACTCGTCGCGCCGGAGATCCACACCCCCGAGCATGCGGAGTTCGTCCCTCCGCCCGCTCCGGTCCCCCTGGCTCCGGAAGCCCTGCCCATGAATTTCCGTAACCCGGTGGCCATGCGCATCGCCTTCACCGCGGCCATCCTGGCGGCCCTGCTGAGTTGGGTGCCCATCCTCAACGTAGTTATGTGGTTGGGGGCCGGCTACTTCGCGGTTTTCTTTTACCGCCGCCGTACCGGACACCTCCTGAACCTCGCTGCCGGGCTGCGCATGGGCTGGATCACGGGCGTTATGATGTTCGCCATCGTCGCCGTGCTCTTCACCGCGTTCATTATTGTCTTCAATGCTTCGGGCGGCATTGAGGTGCTTCAGTCCCAGTTCAGGAATGCCTCCGATCCCAAGGTCCAGGAAGCGCTCCAGACGCTCCGGAGCGGTTCGGGCATCGCTGTATTTCTGATGCAGTTGTTTCTCTTCATCACCTGCCTCAGCATGGTAGGCGGCGCGCTCGGCGCCAAGCTGGTTGGCCGGGCTAGCCGGCCACCGGGTGGCGGGAATATCGTTTGACGATGGCGACTCCCGCGAAAATGATTGCCATCGCCAGAGCCTCACGCCTCCCAAACGGCTCGCGGTAAAACAGCCACCCCAGCGCCACCGCGACCACCGCGTTCACGTACGGGTAGACGGAAACGATGGCCACGGGCAGCCGGTCCAGGGCGTAGGCATACGCGCTGTACCCCAGAATCGACCCGAAAAAGACCAGGTATAACAGCGCTCCCACGCCGCGCGCGCTCCAGTGGACTGCGTGCTCGTGGATGGCCAGCGCGAACGGCGCCAGGACCAGCCCGGCCGCCAGTTGATGCACCGCACCGGCGATGACCGCGTGCGCCTTGCCGGCCTGCCGCCGCTGATAAATGGACCCGAACGACCACCCCGCGAGGCCCACTTGCAGCAGCAGAAACCCATGGAGCACGTTGCGGTCGATGCCACGCGCGCCCACGTCCGGCGTGAACAACAGCGACGCCCCCACCAGGCCGATCGCCATGCCGCCGATGGTGGGCGCATGCAGCCTCTCCCCGCCTGGCAGCAGCGCCTCCACTCCCACCATCCAGAACGGCTGCGCAGTCATAATCAGGCCCGCCATCCCGCTCGGAATCAGCAATTCGGTGAACACCAGGGCGGCGTTGCCCACCCCCAGGGTCAGAAATCCGCTGAAGCAGGCCGCCGCCAGCTCCCGGCCCCGCGGCACATAGATGCCGCGCGCCACCGCGAACAGCATCAGGATGGAGCCGGAAAGCACGAAGCGCACCGCCACCAGCATGAGCGGCGGAAACGACTCCAGCGACATGCGAATGGTAAGGTAGGTGGTTCCCCAGAAGAAGCACACTGCGACGAGCGCGAGATATGGCCTAAGAAGAGGATGCCGCGGCAACCCTACAGCGTAACACCTCCGCGCGGAATTCAGTCTGTTTGGAGGGGCCGTCCCAACTGAAATCCCCCGCCTTGCGCCTCGTCGCCTCCGCCCGCGTCTCTTGGGGGATCAGTAGCCGCGCTGTTTGTCCACCACGTTCATCAGCGGCAAGCCACTGGTGTAACGCCGGACGTTCTCGGCCAGCAGCCCCATTAGACGGATCTGGCGTTGCGGCGAGAATCCGCCGGTGTGTTGAGTCATCAGCAGGTTGGGGCAATCCCAGTACGCGCCATTAGCTGGATATGGCTCGGGGTACACTGCGTCCAGCCCCGCACCGGCGATGCGGCCTTCCTTCAGTGCGGCCACGAGCGCCTTCTCGTCCACCAGCGGCCCCCGCGACATGTTGAGGAAGTATGCCGTCTTCTTCATGGCGCGGAACACCTTCTCATTGAACATGCCTTCGGTTTCCTTGGTCCAGGGAGCCGCGCGAACCACTACATCCGCCTGGGGGACCATCTCCATCAGCCACGCCGGCTCGCGCAGCGTGTCCACAAAGATCGGTTGGGCCATGGGTTTGGCATCCGTGCCCAGGATCCGCAGGTTGAAGCCGTAGTGCGCGCGCATAGCCACGGCCTGCCCTATGCCGCCCATGCCCGCGATCCCCATGGTCATGCCATCCAGCTCCACCTGGTTAAAGTCGCGCTTCCACACCCGCTTCTGGAACTGCGGAATGTAAGTCTTCTGGATCCCGCGGGTCAGGCACAATAGCATCGCCATGCATGTATCCCCGAGGCCCGGAGCGAACATCCGCGCCATGTTTGTCACGACCACGTTACTCTTGACCAGCTCGGGAAACAGGACATGCTCCATACCCGCTTCTATGGCCTGCATCCACCGCAAGCTCTTCGCCCGCGCGAGCATCTCCGCGTTGAGCGCGCCGAAAACCACGTCGGCGCCGGGCAGCACCTTGTACAATTCCTCGAGGGTGGATGTGTGAATGAACTCAATGGGCTTGCCCGATCCCGAGGATTTGATCTGTTGAATTTCCGCCGGCGTGTAGGCGGGGGGCGGGACTACGAATGAGGCCTCAGCCACCACGATTCGGACCCGGTCGGGTGGCGGATCGAATATCGCAATTCTGTCCGAGGCAACCAGGACGGGCGCCGCCGGAGCTGCCGCTACGGCTGACAGAAACAGTCAACGAGATACCGAATTATCGGTCATAGTACCTTCTCCTTCTGGGGCGATTCGCTCATCGCTTGCCGAGAGTAACACGCTGCGTGCTGTATACTCAAATCCAAGCCGGGCGGCTCAACGCGATCCCCGATCACTCTACCGCCCGCTGAAAGGATACTGCTACCATGCGAAACCGTATGTTCGTTTTCGGCGCCATCGCGCTGCTCGCGCTTCTGACCGCTGCCAGCGCCGCCGACCTGAACGGCAAGTGGAAGGGGGACATGAAAATGCCCGACGGCGGGAGCCTGGAAATCAATTTCAATTTCCATGTGGACGGCGAGAAGCTGACCGGCACCGTCGCCAATACCTATGGCGAAGAGCAGATCACCGACGGCTCGGTGAAGGGCGACGCCATCTCGTTCATTATCATGGCCGGTGGTGGCCAGTTTAAGCTCACCTATAAAGGCCAGGTTGTGGGCGAGGAGATACAGTTCCACGTGACCATCGGCGATATGGGCGAAGGCGATCTCACCGCCAAACGCGTCCCGTGAGCTTTCCCGGCTAAAACCCGTAGAGCCCGGCCGGGTTGTCCACCAGGATCTTCCGGCGGATGGCCGCATCGGGCGCCCACACCGCGAGCTGGTTCAGCAGCCGCCCGTCATCGATCTGAAGCATCGGCGTCACATCGGTCGGCGGGCGGCCGGGAGGCGTAGTCGTGGCGGGATGTGGCCAGTCCGTGCCCCAGACGATGCGGCCGGCGTTGGCCGCGATGAGAGCCTTGGCAAAGGGTACTACGTCCGCATAATCCGGGGCCAGGGTCGATGCGCGATAAGCGGCGGAAAGCTTGACGTATGCCTTGCCCGACTGTACCAGCCCGAGAAGATCGGCGAAGCCGGGCTGATCGAGTCCCAGTGCGGCTCGGGCCCCGCCGAAGTGATCGAAGACTACGGGCATGGGGGCGTCCAGAACCAGGTCCTTGATGGCCGACACCACGGCCAGGCCGGAGTACACCTGAATGTGCCAGCCGCGGTTCTTCAAACGGGCGACCGCCGCCTGGAATCGCTGGCGGCCGACGGTGGGCTCGACCGCGCCGGTGGTCTGGAGATTCAGGCGGATGCCACGCACCCCGGCCTTGCTCATGGCGTCGAGATCGCTCTCCGGCGTCTTTTCGTCAATCACGGCGATGCCGCGGGCGCTGGCGCCGCGAGCCTTCATCCCGTACAACGTGGCCGAATTGTCGGTCCCGTAAACGCTCGGCGTGACGATTACGACGCGCTCGATGCCGAGCGCTCGATGGAGCGCCGAAATCTCTTCGGGAAGGGCCGTTTCCGGCGTGTACGTGCGGCCGGGTGAGAACGGAAACCGATCCGGGCCGCCGACGATGTGCGTATGGCAATCGCAGGCATGCGGCGGGATAGCGAAGTTTACTGGGGTGGCCGGCTGGGATGCTTTCGCAAAGATCGCCCGGCCCGCGGCCGCTCCAATCAGGACCTCACGTCTGGTCAACATGGGTTCATTATGGTCTCCCGAGCCGGTCG
>CAVYHQ010000001.1:0-417009 GCA_963768385.1 Bryobacterales bacterium | reverse complement strand
GGCAACTGCATAAAGCGCTGCCGGATGAAGAGCAGCAGCTTGACGAAGCCCACGGAAACGAGGCCGCCGATGAGACCCAAGGCGGCATAGAAGAGGAACTCGACGGGGTGAATGAGTTGATAGGCGGGGACGTGAAACAGCGGCTCGTCGCCGAGCAGCAGGTGGAGCACGATCCACGAAGTGGCCGAGCTGAGCACGATGGAACCCAGCACCGGCGCGTGGAGATCTCCCATCACCTCCTCAAGCGTGAAAAGGACCGCGGCCACGGGCGTGTTGAAGGCAGCCGCCAGAGCCGCCGAAGCTCCGATGGGCACCAGCGCACGGATCTTATCCGGTCCCAGTCCCAGCCGCCGGCCGAAGACCGATGCCAGACCCGATCCGACCTGAACCGACGGGCCTTCGCGGCCCAGCGCGATGCCGGATGCCAGCGAGACCGAACAGCAGAAGAACTTGCCGACCACCGTCCGAAAGCTGATGAAGCCGTCGCGGAGGAACAAGGCGGCTTTGGTCTGCGGGATTCCGCTGCCACGGGCGTTGGGAAAATAGCGCCAGAGCAGATACCCGGTGAAGAGCGCGCCGGCGACCGGGATCACCAGCCGCCGCCAGGCCGCGCCGCCCGCCGGATACATCCGGGAACCGAGACTCTCGGTGAGGTAGATGAAGGCCGCGACCACCAGGCCAACCACGGCGCCGATGATCAGAGTCAGGACGAGAAGGACTTTATCTTCGTGCTGGTGAAGCCACTCCGCGTCCGACCAGTTCTTCACGCGGTGTCTCCAGCCGAGGTGCGATTGGGGCGAGATCATGTCCGCATAAATTCCCAGGACTTACTGTTCAGGTTAACAAAGACAGGGCGCGATTGAACGACCATCTTTCGAGGCGCTTGCAGGCCGGTCCCGGCTCGGAGGAACGCCGGGACCGGCCGTCCTATCGAGCGCCGCTCAGACAGCGAGGTACATGGTGCTGCCTTCCCGGTTCACCAACAGGAGGGGTTTCTCTTTCGAGCTGCGGACGGCGCGCTCGAAATCGGAGGTATTCCTGACGGGCTCTCGGTTGACTTCCTGAATTACGTCGCCACGGCGGAGACCCGCTGCGGCCGCCTCGCTCGAGGGACTCACGTTGGTCACCACTACGCCTTGAGTATTGGGCGGCAGGCCGAGATTGTGCGCCGAACTGGCATCCAGGTTCTCGACCGACACGCCCGACAGCGCGCTGCTGCTGGAGTTGTTGCCCTCGTGCTTGACGGCAGCAGCAGCTTCCGTCGTGGGCAGCTCGCCCAGTTTCACCGCGATCTCCCGCTCCGCTCCATTGCGAAGCACTTTGAGATTGACGTTGGTATCCGGCGTCATCATGGAAATCGTCATGCGCAAGTCGTTGCTGTCCGCGACGGGCTTTCCGTTGACGTCCAGGATGATGTCACCTTTCTCCAGGCCGCTCTTCTGAGCCGGGCTGTTGGCGCTGACGTCAGCCACCAGCGCGCCGCGGGCGTCCTTCTCAGTGAACGCTTTGGCAAGGGCAGGCGTGACGTCTTGAGGGACGATCCCCAGGTAAGCGCGCGTCACCTTGCCGTTCTTGACAATCTGCTCCATGACATTCCGCGCCATGTTCGCCGGAATGGCGAAGCCGATCCCCTGATTGCCTTCCGACCCGTGGGCAATGATGGCGGTATTGATGCCGATCAGCTCGCCGCGGTCGTTCACCAGCGCTCCGCCGGAGTTGCCGGGATTGATGGGAGCGTCGGTCTGGATGAAGTCCTCATAGTCTTCGATCCCCAGGTGGGACCGGCCGGTGGCGCTCACAATGCCCATGGTGACCGTCTGGCCGACTCCAAAGGGATCGCCGACAGCCAGCGCATAGTCGCCAACCTCGACTTTCGAGGAGTCAGCCACGGTGATGACAGGCAGATTCGTGGCGTCGATCTTCAACACTGCGATATCGCTTTTCGGATCGGTGCCCACGATCTTGGCCTTGAATTCGCGCTTATCCGCCATTGTGACGCGGACATCGGTGGCGCCGTCCACCACATGATTGTTGGTCAGGACATAGCCGTCCGGGGTCATGATAACACCCGAGCCGACACCCTGCTCCCGCTGTTCCGGCGCCTGACGCGGGAGGTTGAACTGCCGATTGGATCCGTTGCCAAAGAACTGGCGGAACAGCGGGTCATCGGGCATTTGTCCGAAGAATTCCGTGGGGATCTTGGAAACCTTCGAGGACGAGACATTCACCACCGCGGGCACCACCTTCTTCACGACCGGCGCGAAGCCGGTCCGGCTGGGGCCCTCGTCGGCACTGGCCACCTTCAAGGCGAGCGCGGGATGCAGGTATGCGGCGCTGGCGAAGCCGACGCCTCCTACCCCTACTGCCAATGCCGCCGCAAGCAAGACCGCCTGGGGGCGCTTCCACAGACTTTGTTTTCTCATATAGTCTCCGATTCGAGAATTCGATCGGCCACATCGCCTGAATCAGTTGCCAGGTGGTGGCTTCAATTACTTGGACGGAAGAGCGGAGGAGCGGTTATAGGCGGGAAGTCGGTATTGGAGATGCCGGCGATTCGGTATGCGTTGGCACCGGCTATGAGATGATGCCCTTGCGCACCGCGTACAGAATCAGTTCGGGGACGCCCCGCAGGTTCAGCTTTTGCATGACCCTGGCGCGGTGGGTCTCGACCGTATAGACGCTGAGATTCAGCAGATTCGCGATTTCTTTGCTTGAGTTGCCCTCTGCGACCAGTTGCAGGATCTCGCGTTCGCGGGGTGTAAGCAGTTCGTACGAATCTTCCGCCCCGGAGCGCTGCAGCTTACGCATGTAATCCTCCAGCAGCACCTTGCCGACGGCCGGACTGAAGAAAGACTTTCCGGCAGCAGCGGCGTGTATGGCTCGTGCCAGATCTGCCTCGGCGGAGTCCTTCAGAAGATACCCCTTGGCCCCCGCCTTCAGCGCCCGGAGGACGTACCCTTCGTCGGAGTGCATACTGAGCATGACGATCTGTGTACCGGGCAGAGTCTCCCGAATCTGACGGGCTGCCTCGATACCGTTCAGGCTTGGCATTCCGATATCCATGACCACAACGTCCGGTTTCAGCGCTTGGGCCATGGCCACGGCCTCCCTCCCGTTGTCTGCTTCCGCGATCACCGAGAGGTCGGGTTGAGCTTCGACCACCATGCGAAGACCGGCACGAATCAAAGTGTGGTCGTCGGCGAGGAGCACACCAATCTTTTTCATGAGTGATTCCCGCTCACTGGAGGAAAAGGAAGTTCTGCCGTAACTGTGACGCCTTGTCCGGGCTTGGATTCCACCGTGAACGTTCCGGCGAGCCGTTTCACCCGTTCTTCCATTCCGAGTATCCCTAATCCACGTGAGCGATTCGGATCGAATCCTCGGCCATCGTCGCCAACCTGGACCGCAATGCCCCTTGCGGACCGCCCGACGATCACCTTCGCATTCCTGGCCCCGGAGTGCCGCACGGCGTTGTGCAGAGCTTCCTGAACCAGCCGATAGATGCAGATCCTGTATTCGTCGGGGAGATCTTCCGGGACGTTCTCCGATTCGACGGCTACTTCGATCTCACTGCGGCGGGACACTTCCCGCCCCTGCCACTCCAGCGCCGCAACCAGTCCAAGATCGTCCAGCATGGACGGCCGAAGCAAGAGCGCGATGTTTCTTACTGCTTGAAAGGTCCTCTCGGAAAGAGACTTCATGTTGTCAAGCTGTGTTTTCACCTCGGGGCGATCGCTGGACAGAGTGGTCGACAGGCGCCCGATATCCACGAGCAACGCGCCCAACGCCTGTCCGATCTCATCATGCAGTTCCCGCGAGATAGACCGCTGTTCCGTCTCCTGAGCGTCCACCAGGCGTGCCGAGAGCCGTTGCAGTTCGTGCTGGCTTCGTGCAAGCTGCACATACCGCTGGTGCGTCTGGCGTTCGAGCCTCATGATGTAGGCCATGCTTCCCAGCACGAGCACAAGACCGCTTCCGAAACCGATCGTGAGTACCCGTGACAAGCCTCTTTGCAGTCGCCCGAATTCCGTCACCAGAGCCTGATCGGCCTGCCGGAGCTGCGTTACATTCCATGTCCGCAACTTCCCGGACCAATCCAGGATTTGCCTTTGAAGCGCGATCGTGCGGCCGGAGATCAGGCTTTGGGCCTGACGCCGGCGCTCAGCGGGTTCTGCGGCGAGGACGGATATATAAAGAGTTCGCTGTTGGCGGAAAACGTCTTGCATTCCGTCCAGCAGTGCGCTTTCCGTGGCATCGCGATCATTGGGGTAACGTTTCAAATCGGAGTCGATTTCAACCGTAAGCTGATCGAGGTGTTGGCGGGCCGCCTGATCCCGATCGGCTTTCTCCTGCGCCACGAACTGCCCAACAGCTTGGTCGTAGCTCTGTATGGAAAGCAATAAACCCGAGAGCATCTGCGTGCGCGCCGCCAGCGCATGCGTGACGACTTGCTGCTGAGCGTGCATTTCGCCGAGAATGCGTATCGCCATGGCCCCGGACACCAGCAGGATCGACAGCAACGCCACACAGACAAAGAGCAGCAGCCAGCGCAGCGTCCTGGAATGTGGAGCGGACTCCACCCACGCGGCCTCGGCCGCACCTCCATTCGATGTTGTTATGGAATCCATGAATGGCAGACAGAACTATTATCTATCTCGCTCTGCGGCAACTCAAACGCTGATGCGTTGTTGGCGCCGTTGGACTCGGAGACCTGCTCGAGCCACACGGTCGCGCCGCATGAATATGTTGCCGGTCCGGTAACGATCCCGGCCGCGGCCCCGTCTTCGGGTTTGTAGGAGGTAAAAGAATGCAGAGAATGAGAAATGTCACGGCGGCACTGGCGATCCTGGCGGGGATTGTAGCCGCCCCTGCTTTTGCTCAGGCGCCCCCGTCGTTCGCTCCGGGACAGTTGGACCAACTGGTGGCGCGCATCGCGCTTTATCCGGACCCGCTGCTGGCGCAAGTCCTGGCTGCGGCGACCTATCCCAACGATATTCCCCCTGCCGCCCAGTGGGCGGATGAGCACCATTACCTTACCGGGCAGGCGCTTGCCGACGCCATTAGCGCGGACCAACTGCCTTGGGATCCCAGCGTGCAAGCGCTGCTCCCATTTCCGTCCGTGCTGGACATGATGAATTCGGACATGAACTGGACCACCCAACTCGGCAATGCATTCCTGGCCCAGCAGCAGGACGTGATGGACGCCGTGCAGCGGCAGCGAGCCATCGCGCAACGCTACGGCTATCTGAGGACCAACGGCCAGATGGTGGTGAGCGGCGGGCCGTATATTACCATCCTGCCCGTGAATCCTGGCTATATTGTGGTTCCCTATTATGATCCGGCGATCGTGTTCTTTGCGCCACGGCCCGGATTCGTGATCGGCGGCGCGATCCGCTTCGGCTTCGGTGTGACCATCGGCGGGTTCTTCGCGCCGTGGGGCTGGGCAGCAGGAGGGATCCGCTTCGACTGGGGCGGGCACGCCGTATTCCTGAACAATGCACGCTGGGGCAGGACCTGGGTCAACCGGAGCGCCTACGTCCATCCCTACCCCGCGGTCCGGCGGCTGGCGCCGGGTTCTGTGCGTCCCGCCGAGGCGCATGCGCTTCATCCACGCTCGGAGCCGGAGCGAAATGCGCCGCGGCAAGGCAGGCCAATGCCTCGCGAAATGCACCGGGAAGAGCGCCGTTAGGCATGGGTTCCGTCAAACACGGGGCGTAGTGCGAAGCGGTGCGCCGTCAGAACACCCGGTCCTGCTTCCTCAGCGTTCCGAAACTCCCGATGTTGGCAACCGTAAACGCCATGCGCCACTCGCTTCTGTCGAGTATCCCGATGTTATACCGGTGATACTCCACACTTATCCCGCAGCAATCGGTGTTATAAGTCACCTGGGTGGTGGAGTACTGGATCACGCCGCTGCGGTAATCGTAGACCCCCGTCACAGCGGCGTTCCATCCGCGGTGGTTGGGATCGCCGAACCCCGCCCGGAACTGGAATTGGTTGGCGGCGGGCCCGAGCGCCGGGTCGTTGTGAACCTGGTTGTTTCCCGCCGAAATGAAGTACTTTTGCCAGCGGTAGTCCACCGAAAGCGTGCTATCCACAATGGCGCGCTGACGGGGGTCGTAGTCGGCCTGCCATTGGATGCCCAGACCGTTAATCGGGCTCATACGAAGCAGTGAAACCACCGGCGAGGTGCTGCGCGGACCGACCAGAAACGCGAAACCCGTCAGATCGGCCGTGCTCTCGAACACGTTGCGCCCGCCGGGCACCAGCGCGCCGCCGAAAGTCGGGTCGAAGTAGCGTTTCTGCATCAACTCCCAGGTGAAGATCTCCTGCACCGAATCGCCGCGCTTGGCGTAGATCCGGTTGGTGAGCGACAGCTCCAACTCGTTGGTGTTGGAAAGCAGGTCGGTCTCGTCGAAACGGATGAACCGGTTGAAATCGCTCCCGATCCCAGTCACATACCGGTAGGTGGCGCGCGGCTCGATCACGTGCTTGAGCTTGTCCCCAAAGACCGTTTTCTTGGCGTAGATGCGCGCCAGCGACGGGAAAA
The DNA here is from genome assembly GCA_963768385.1 of Bryobacterales bacterium. Classification (GTDB taxonomy): domain Bacteria; phylum Acidobacteriota; class Terriglobia; order Bryobacterales; family Bryobacteraceae; genus Fen-178. Next base: position 410,459 of record CAVYHQ010000001.1, on the reverse strand, counting down.
TCAGGTCCGCCGAGAAATCCCGCGCGCTCCTCACGATGTTGGTGCCCACCACCTGGAACCGGTCCTGATAGGGCGCCTGGGACTCGCTGTAATACGTCTCCCGGATGCCGAAGCTGGGCACCAGGTGGAAGTTCCCCCAGTGAAACGCGGTGGTCACATGGGGCGCCAGATTCACACGGTTCATGAACTGGCCGGTCCGATAGGTGTCGATCAGGGCAGTTGGATTGGTAATGCTGTCGAAGACCGGCTGACTGCGGTACAGGAGTCCGGCGGCGGACTGAAACGAAAACCACAGCGGTATGTTCTGCCAGATGAGATGGTCGCGGCTGCTCAACTCCGCCTCCGGCAGCTTGCGAATGGTCACCGCGTTGGCCACGTAATGCGAAGTACCGGTGGCCGGATCGGTGATCGGCACTTCGATCGATTGGAAGTTCTCCAGGCGCGCAAAAATCGCGTTGAACGTGTAAGTGGACCAGTTCTTGTTGAGGAAGCCCACCGAATGGATTTCCGATCCGATGGCCTCGTTGAACGATTGCGTCCACTCCTGCCGGAACCGGAAGGAAGTGATGTAGTTGATGGCGCCCCGCGCCGTCCAGCCGTCGCCCAAGTCCGATTTTCCCATCACGTACAGGCTGGCGCCGCTGTATTTCTGCGGAGGGGTCCCGCTGTTCGGCGCGCCGCGGTCCTGGACGCCGTACAGAATGGCGTCGAAATCGGTGCCTTCGCGCGGCTTGCCGCTGAAATCCACGTGATGCGCGAAACCCCTGGCGGTGTAGTCCTGAACCAGGTAAGTCAAATTGTAACTGCGTTTGATGGCCCAAAAGTAACCGAGCCCCAGCATGAAGCCGCGCTGCGAGCTGTGTCCGAGGTTGGGGGTGAGGAAACCGCTCTTGCGCGGCTCCCTCTCGAGCGAATGGTAGAAGAACGGCGTGTAGAACAGCGGCATCTTCCGCAACAGGAACACGGAGCGGTAAGCGATGGCGCGCTGGCCGGGAATGATATCGAACTTGGGACCCGTCATCCGCCACCACGGGTTCGGCATTTTGCAGTTGGTGACCCAGCCCTGATAGAGGATGTACTTTTCGCCGATGCGCTCGGCCCACTTCCCCTCAAAGTGAAATGGGCTGCTGGTGGTGAGCGTGCCGGGACGCGTGGCGATGCGCGGATGCGTTTCGCCGCGGACGTCGTAGAACTCTCCCTTTTCATCCTGGGTGTTGTACTCCAGGTGATCCGCCCAGATCTGCTCGTTGCGATCGAAATTGCGGAAGTAGACGTGGCCGCTGGCGTGGACGTTGCCGGTCTCTTCGTCGTACTCGATATCGTCGGCGCGGAAAAGCATCCGCGAGTCTTCCATCTCGACGGGGTGCCCGTGCCATTTGTGCACCGTACCGTCGCTTTCCGACGTATCGGACAGCACATTCCACTCGCCCATGGGAATGGATTTCGGCGGTACGGCCGGGGGCAGGTTCTGAGCGGCAGCCTTGACGCTTAAAATCAGTGCTCCCAATATGGTAAGCAGGAAAAGATACGTATTACTCGAAGATTTTTCGTGACAAACTTCAATCGTTGTGTTAAGAAGTGTGAGAGAGCCTTTCGGATGGAGCCTCAAGCGGTGAAGTTAACACACTTTGGAAGGCTCATGTTGCGGTGCCGTAAGAGGGTTTTTGCCGAAGCATGACGTGCAGGTATTGCGGTTCACGTAATGGCGAGGGGGAACACCGGTGCCGGCGGTGCGGCCGCCGGCCGGATGACACCTTGACCGGGGACTTTACTCTGCCTCGCATGGACGGCGCGCTGGCCGCCAGGCTGCAGCCCGCCGCGCACATCCATCCGCCGGAGCCATGCGTGTCGCAGCGGGTTCCGGGCCCGACGCCCGATTTGGCGCGCTTGGTGCAGGGTTCCTTGTTTCAGGAAAGATCGGCTTCTAACGTGATTCCGTTCGATTCCTTCACTCCCTCGCCCGGCGCTCCACCGAGGCCCCGCCCTAAGGCCGCGGCTGGCTCGAAGCCGGTGTTGAAGCCGCCGGCTCGCCGGACCCCGCACGTGCCGGAAGGCCAAGGCAAGCTGGATCTTCTCCCGGCCATCCCGGCGAAGCCGCGCACTCTCGGCACCACGGTGGAGGCCGTCATCTGCTGCGAGGCATCGGTGGCCATACCTTTGCACCGCGCCCTGGCCGCCGCCATTGACTGGATCATGATCCTCGTCGGGTACGGCCTGTTCCTGGCGGCGTTCTGGCTCCGCGGCGGGGCTTTTGTGCTGAGCAAGCCCAACCTGCTGGTCTTCGGCGGCGCCCTGCTGCTGCTGGGCTTCACGTACGGCCTGCTGTTTGCCATCGCCGGCACGGAAACCGCCGGGATGCGCTGGACGCGTCTGCAGGTCATGACCTTCGACGGCTTCCCGCCCGACGGCGGGCAGCGCCTGCTCCGCTTTGCGGGCGCCTGCCTGAGCCTCTCAACGATGGTCGGCGTGTTGTGGTGCCTGGCCGACGAAGAGGGCCTGACCTGGGCGGACCACATTTCCCGCACCTTTCCGACGCCCCGCGAATGGGGCGCTCAAGTCTTTCGCCGGCGGTAAGCTACCAAACATGAACATCCATTTTGACGAGAAGAACCTGCTGGCCGATATGGCCGGCAAAGCCAACGGTCTCAGCCGTTCCGAAATCGAACGCTCTCAAGGGAAGGCTCTGAAAGCTCTGAAATCTCTCCGCCGGCAAAGCGAAGACGGCCGCTACGGGTTCCCGCACCTCCCTTTCCAGTCGCGCGTGATCCAAGCCATCAACCGGTACGCCGCTGAAGCCCACGGCAGTTTCGACACCGTGTGCGTGGTCGGCATCGGCGGCAGTGCGCTGGGCGCATGGGCTCTCGACTGCGGCATTCGCGGTCCTCATCCCGTGCAGGGCGCCTTCACCCCGGAGCATCCGCGACTGGTGATTCTGGACAACGTCGATCCCTCGTTCATTGAATCCGCGCTGGCTTCCATGGGCCCGCGCCAGACGCTGGTCGTGGTCATTGCGAAATCGGGCGGCACCGCCGAGACGGTGGCCACGTTCCTGATCGTGCGCGACTGGCTCGAGCAGGCGCTCGGCCGCCGCCAGGCCGCGCAGCGCATTCTGGCCGTCACCACCGAGGGCAAGGGCGACCTGTTTGCGCTCTCGCAGGCCGAAGGCTACCGCGTTTTCGGCATTCCCGAAAACGTGGGCGGCCGTTTCAGCGTGCTATCGCCCGCCGGCCTGGTGCCCGCGGCGCTCATCGGTATCGATATTCGCAAACTCACGCGCGGCGCCATGCGCATGACGCACCTCTGCTGGCAGCCGGATATGGGCGGGAACATCGCGCTGCGCGCGGCGCTCTGCCACTGGCTCATCTGGACCCGCAAAGGCAAGTCGATCCAAGTGGCGTTCCCATACTCGAATCATCTTTGGGGCACGGCCTTCTGGTTCCGCCAGCTTTGGGCCGAATCGCTGGGCAAGGCGCGCAACCGCGCCGGCGAGGAGGTCCATACCGGCCAGACTCCGGTGGCCGCGCTGGGCACCACCGACCAGCACTCGCAAGTGCAGTTGTACATCGAAGGCCCCAACGACAAGGTCTTCACCTTTTGGGCGGTGGCGAAATTCTCCTCGGCCCAAAGGATTCCCGCGCGCCGTGTGGGCCTGGCCGCGTTCGACGCCCTGGCCGGGCAGTCGCTGGCCAAGTTGATCGATGCCGAGCGCCGCGCCACGGCCGCGGCCCTGGTGGAGAATGGCCGCCCCAACTGCACCATCACGCTCGACCGCGTGGACGAAGAGCATCTGGGCGCGTTTCTGCAAATGATGGAGTTCGAGACGGCCTTCATGGGCGAGCTGCTGGACATCAACGCCTTCGACCAGGAAGGCGTGGAGCTGGGCAAGAGGCTCACCTACGGCCTGATGGGCCGCGAAGGCTTCGAGAAATACCGCCGCCAGTTCACGAGCTCTTGATCAACAACGGGGGCAGGCCCCGAATCCCAAGGTGGTAAAACATTCTTGGGAGAATACGTTTGACCGACTCTGAGATCGTTTTAGGCCTACCCCAATACGAGATTAGCAACATCGAGCGCAGCGGCGGCACGATTACGATATCGGCCCGGTATTCTGGGCCGATATCGTGTCCCCAGTGCGGAGGCTCGCGGCTGCGAAACAAAGGCTGGTGCCGCCGGCTCGTCCGCCACGACGACTGGGGGTTTCGCCGCGGCCTGATGGATCTGCGGGTGCGCAAGCGGCGCTGCCTGGATTGCGGCCGCTCGTTCCGCCAGCAGTTGCCGGGCGTGCAGCCCCGTCAGAGAGCCAGTGAGAGTTTCCAGCAGATGGTCTATCAGCAGCACCTAGATGGCATCAACCGGAGCTGCCTGGGCAGACGCAAGGGCATCGGCGCCGCCACCGTGCAGCGCTACTTTCTCCGCCACCTCCAGCGGCGGGCTCGCCAGGATCACCCGCCGGCTTGTCCCAGGGTTCTGGGTATCGACGAGCACTTCTTCACGCGTAAGAAGAGTTATGCCACCACCTTCTGCGATCTGAAGAACCACCGCATCTACGATGTCACGCTGGGCCGGTCGGAAGCCGCCTTGGAGTCGTATTTTGTTCGTCTTGAAGGCAAAGAGCAGGTGCGGGTCGTCTGCATGGATCTGGCCGTGGTCTACCGCGCGATCGCCCAAAAGCACTTTCCCAGAGCGGTGATCGTCGCCGACCGCTTCCATGTGATCCGCATCGTAAACCGCCACTTCCTGGCCTGTTGGCGAGAGATGGATCCGACCGGCTCCAAGAACCGCGGCTTGGTCTCATTGATGCGGCGCCACCGCCACAACCTCAAACCCGAGCAGCAACTGCGACTGCTCGCGTACCTGGCCGAGCATCCGGCCTTGGGTGTCATCTACCGCTTCAAGCAACGGCTTTGTTATTTGTTGCTGAAGAAGCACAAAACGCGCAGGCAGTGCCAAAAACTGATCCCCCGTTTCCTGCGGGCCGTCGTCGAGTTGCGCCAGTCCGGACTGGCGCAACTCGTGGCCCTCGGAGACACCCTCCATGCCTGGTCGGAGGAAATTGCGCGCATGTGGCGCTTCACTCGTTCCAACGGCATCACCGAGGGTTTCCATAACAAAATGGAAACTCTCAGCCGACAGGCATACGGGTTCCACAACTTCGAAAACTACAGGCTTCGGGTGAAGGTGTTATGTTCTTAGAAAGGTTTGGGATTGGGGTTTGCCCCCGTTGTTGGCGTAGAGCCAGTTCACGGCGTACGAGAAAAGACGCAAGAGGCTGTAGGGCGCGCGATTGGTGCGGATGATAGGACTTGAACCTACACTCCCTCGCGGGAACTGGAACCTAAATCCAGCGCGTCTGCCAATTTCGCCACATCCGCACGCACTGAAGAAATTATAGCGTGGCGGCGGCCCGGCGCGTTAGACCAATGTCTCGCCGTGAGTCGCTGGGAACCAACCTCGCAAGGTCGAAACCAGCCGCTGAAACGCCGTGTCCCTGCAATTCTCAAACTTGAATCCTTTGGCGAGATCTCTGAACAGCGCCGACGAGTGTTTTATCCCCCGGCGCCGCAAGGCAGCATCGAACGCTTCTTTCGGTCGAGCAGGCTTGAACTCTCCCCCTCGGACGAACTCCTGTTCGCAGACCCAGCGCTTCAGGCTATCTGCGCCGCCGGGCCAATTCAGTATTTGGTTTACCTGATAGGAACTGTCCCAGATCCACGCTTCCAATTCAGGGTCAAGAACCACCGCACGGGAGCGGTCCGGCCATCCGTTCGCCGCCAGTTTGTCCTCCACGGCCTTCTCCAAGACATCGCAGGGATCATCCTCATGCCCGCAACCTTCGTGATCGAACATTACCAGCGCGTACTCCCATTGGAGGAACGGCCTCAGGAAATTGTGGGCTTCGTTGAACACACCGTTGTCTCGCCGAGGGTGTCGAAAGCAGTCGAAATCGATGGGACGAATTCCCAGAGCCGCCGGGCGGCGGATAAGCTCCTTGATTGCGAAGTCCGCGTTCTTGTCGGCCGTGACGATGACCAGCGGCTTAGGTTTGTCGGGAATCAACCGAGCACTCCGGCTGCAAACAAATCGCTGAGATTGACACCGGATTTCCACTGCTTCAACAAGGGGTGCTCATTTCCGGCTAGGATCGTGGTCTCATCTTGCGTTTTTTGAAAGCAGAGCAACTGGTCGGGTAGCGGCATGCTGAGGACAATGGGCGAATGGCTCGCGATGAGCACTTGGCCCTCATAGACAGACGAGAGAGACTGAATGATCGTCTCGATTGCCGTGGGATGCACACCGACCTCCGGCTCTTCAACCAGGTAAACCCCCTGAACACCCGGAAGGTAGGCAAGCAGGGTCAGGGCCAGGAGCCGCAACGTTCCATCCGACACCATCCACTGAGGCACTTCAACGCCGCCGGCGTAGTGAATCATGAGATAGCGGTGTTTGTCCTCTGGACGCGGTACGATTCGGATGTCGACAATGTCGGCAATCGCAGTCCGGACGTGTTGAACCCACGCTTTGAAGGAATCTGGCCTCGAATCTTGGACGTGTGCCACGAGACGAGCCAGATTTGACCCATCGTAAACAGCAGGCTTGCCTGCGCCCGGCGAGCTGGGGGCGCGCAGCAGTCTATTATCGAGAGCGACGGTCTTGACGCCATCTTGCAGCAGGTTCTTCAACCAAGCCGCGGATCGGAATACCGGCTTGTCTATTGCCAAAGTACCTAGCGTGGTGAGGCTTGAGTAGTTCGGGCGTAATTCCCAGGTGAACCCAGCGCCCACCCCCTCGGCAGAGAGTGATGCCAGCTTGCCATTCCTTGTAATCACCGGCAAGGGCTTCCCGGTGGCATCGCACACCGTCAATCGCTCGCTTGCTATTACAATCTCGTCATCGTTTGCGTCAATCTTGACCGTGATCTCGTAACGGATTCGCCCCTCTTCGGAAGCGTCCGGCCGCGCAGCCTCTATCGCGAGACGGAACGAGCTTTCCGTCCGCCCCCATACGAGATCATGGAAGTTCCCGGTGCGATCACCTACGGCCTCCTTCAGACCCAGGGAAACGACGTCGCCCAGAAAGGCGATCACGTCAAGGAAAGCCGATTTCCCACTGCCGTTCGGTCCGACGAGAATCTGATACGGCTGCAATTCCTGGGATACTTCCCTCAAACACCGATATCGAAATGCTTCAACCCTTGTGATCATCAATGCGGCCGGCGGCAACATCCGCAAGCGCTGAAGAAATTATAGCGTGGGACGGCAAGCTAAAGCATGCCCCACCACGGATTTGACAAGCATGGCGCCGCCCGGTAACGTGAACCCGAAGGAGAACATCTATGTTGAATCCTAAAACGGGCATCCAGCGGCGGGACATGATCGGGATGGCGGCCGGCACGGCCGCTCTCGGATCGTTCCTGGCCGATCAGCCGGCCGGCGCCCAGTCGCCCCAACCCGGCGGCGTGAACCGGAACTCCGCGCCCAGCCAGTTGCGGATCACCGACATGCGGGCCATCCGGATCGCCTCCAACTACGACTATCCGATCATTCGGATCGACACCAACCAGGGCGTCTACGGCCTCGGCGAGGTCCGCGACGCGGGCAACGAAGGCATGGCCCTGGTGCTCAAGCCGCATATCATGGGCCGGAATCCCTTGAACATCGAGCCCATTCTCGATAGCGTTCGCAATTTCACCAACCAGCGCCGCTTCGGCGGCGGCTATAGCGCGCTGGATATGGCCTTGCACGACATCGCGGGCAAGGTATACGGCGTGCCGGCCTGGCGGCTGATCGGTTCCCAATACCGCAACCGCGTTCGCTGCTATTGCGACACCACGGAATCGAGCGATCCCAAAATCTATGCCGCCCGCATGACCGCCCGCAAGAAGATGGGGTTCACCTTTTTCAAGATGGACATCATGCCCTCGATGATCCGCGACCGGCCCGGCGGGTTGAATACCCGCGGCGTCGCAACCGCCAAAGGACTTCAGATGTATGGCGAGCATATTCAGGCGGTGCGCGACGCCATCGGCTGGGACCAGCCTCTGGCGGCCGACCACTTCGGCCCTCTCGATGTCAACGACGCCATCCGCCACGCGCGCTTTTTCGAGCAGTATGAACTGGCTTGGGCCGAGGATCTCCTCCAGGTAGGCACCCTGGGTTCCGGGGATGCTCCCAAGAACTGGCGCGCCTACAAGGAGATTAAGGAAGCGACCGTCACGCCCATCAACACCGGCGAGAGCCTTTTTGGCCTGGAGGAAGGATTCCGTCCCCTGATTGAGAACAACGCCGTGGACCTCATCCACGTGGACCCGCTGTCGTCGGGAGGCATGCGCGAGACCAAGCGGATTTCGGACTTTGCCTCCATGTACGGCATCCAAACCGCCATCCACTTCGCCGGCTCGCCCGTCGCCTGCATGGCGTCTGTACACATGATTTCCACCCTCAAGGATTTCCTGACCATGGAGAACCACGCGGTCAACATTCCCTGGTGGGGCGACCTGGTGACCGGCGTTCCCAAGCCCATCATCCAGAACGGTTACATCCAGGTGCCCGACACCCCGGGAATCGGCGTCGAGCTCAACGAAGAAGCATGCCGGGCGCACCTTCGCGTGCCGGGCTACTTCGAGCCCACCCCGCAGTTCGACAAGTACATTCTCGACGAATTCCGAACCGGCGGTCCGTATCCGCACCTGGACGAGAACGGCCAGCTCGTGAACACTCGCTAGGGGACTGGCTCGAATTTCGCCGCCTTTGCGAAATTCGCTGCCTGTCCCCGGTCTACATAGAAGTACGTAAACGCACGCGCCAAACGTCGTCCACACGCTACACTTGAAGCTGGAGACGCACATCGTGCCCAGGTTTCTTGCACTTCTTATCTGCTTGCCGCTTTCGGCCGGCGGGCTGCTGGCGCAAACCTCGACGGGGGCCATCCAGGCGACCGGCAGCGCCACCATTTCCGTCAACCCGGACCAAGCCCAGCTCGACGTGGGAGTGGTGACGCAGGGCGCCACCGCTCAGGACGCGGGGCAACAGAATGCCAGCCTCACCACCACCATGCTCAACGCTCTCAACGGGGTGCTGGGCACAGCCGGAACCATCCAGACCATCAGCTACTCCCTATCGCCGCGTTACAGCACGACGCCGGGACAGACTTCGACAATCATTGGTTACACGGCCAGTAACACCGTCCAGGTGACCACCACCGATCTTTCGCTCATCGGAAAGCTGATCGATGCCGCCAACCAGGCCGGCGCGAACAGTGTCGGCGGCTTGAATTTCGGCCTTCAGAACCCCGAGCCCATCGAGGAGCAGGCGCTGGGCCAGGCGGCCAAGCAGGCGCAGGCCCACGCCAACGCCATCGCCGCCGGGTTGGGCGCCAGGACCGGAGTTGTCCTCTCCGCCCAGGAAGGCGCCACGGTGACGCCGGTGGTGGCCGGCATGAGCACGACCGCCGCCACCACGCCCATCCAGACCGGTAAGGTCACGGTGACCGCCAGCGTCACCATCAGCGTGCAATTGATTCAGTAGCGACTATGCGAATCGCCGTCTTATCGGATATTCACGACAATGTCTGGAAGCTCGCAGCCGCGCTCGACGCGGTGGGCGATGCCGACGCCCTGATTTGCTGCGGAGACCTCTGCTCACCCTTCATCGTCCACCAACTCGGACGCGGCTTTTCCCGGCCCATCCACGTGGTGTTCGGCAACAACGATGGCGATCAGTTCCGCATCACCGCCCACGCGCGGCAGTACGATCACATTCGGATCCACGGCGAGCTGTTCCGCGGGGAGTTCGACAGCCAGCGCGTGGCGGTGAACCACTACGACAACATCGCGCGCGCCATCGCCGCCTCCGGCGAGTTCGACGTGGTGTGCTACGGCCACAACCATGTTTACAGCGTCGAGCGCATCGGCCGGACGCTGGCCGTCAATCCCGGCGCCATCATGGGCGCAGTCTTCTCAGCCGACGGCCGCAGGACCGATGCGGCCTCGACCTTTGCGATCTACGACACCACCACCGGAGAAGTGGCGCGCTTCGATGTTTCCGGGCCCAGCAGTTTCCCGAGAAACCCTTACGAAGCCTGAGCGTTGGCCGCGACCAACTGGCTGTTCGTCGTGCTCCAGATACCGGCGATGCTGCCGCCGGCCCCCAGGAAAAGCGCCGCCGAGGCCAGAGCCACGAAGGCCATGAGTAGCGAGTATTCGATGAGATCCTGGCCGCTATCGTCGGCGAGGAAATTCTTCAAAAGTTGCATCATGTGGCCAGACTAGACGGTGCCGCACGGGACAGCAAGTCCTCTAAAGTTAACGCCGTAAGGGCTATTGGTTAGTAATGGTTGTACTGGAATGGGAGGTCAAAGTGGAGATTCCGGTAGACTTCGAGCGAGATTTAGACTATTTTAGGTTTTCGGAAGCTTTATTCCCTGTTACTGGTTACAGTCGAGCGCGAAGGAGTAAAAAATGCAGCAGATAGCCCATGATGTCGTGATCCTGGGAACCGGACTCGCCGGCCTGCGCGCTGCCCTGGAGATCTGCATCAGGACGCGGGGCGCGGCCGATATCGGCATCGTGTCGAAAGTCCAGGTCATGCGCTCGCATTCGGTGTGTGCGGAAGGAGGCACCGGCGCAGTGATGCGCCCCGAGGAAGGCGACAGCTTTGAGCTGCACGCCTGGGACACCGTGAAAGGGTCCGATTTCCTGGCGGATCAGGACACGGTGGACCGGTTTGTGAGGGCCTCGCCCGATGAGATTCGCCTACTGGAGCATTGGGGCGTCCCGTGGTCGCGGCGCGAGGACGGCCGGATCATGCAGAGGCCTTTTGGAGGGCACTCTTTTCCGCGCGCGTGCATGGCGGCCGACAAGACCGGCTTCTTCGAGATGCAGGCCCTCTACGACACCCTCGTCAAGTACAACAATTTCGAACGCTACGATGAGTGCTTCGTCACGTCGTTGCTCCTCGAAAGCGGACGATTTGCCGGCCTGACGCTTTTCGATGCGCCCACGGGCGAGTTTTTCGTCTTACGCGGCAAGGCTCTCCTGATCGCTTCCGGCGGGTTGGGCAACCTGTACGGGTTTACCACCTACTCGCAGACCGTGACGGGCGATGGACAGGCCATCGCCTACCGCGCGGGCCTGGCCTTGGAGGATCCGGAGTTTCTGCAGTTTCACCCCACGGGCCTGGTGCCCTCGGGCATCCTCATGACGGAAGGCTGCCGCGGCGAAGGCGGATACCTGCGCAACAACCAGGGCGAGCGCTTCATGGAGAAGTATGCGCCCAAAATGATGGAGCTTGCGCCGCGCGATATCGTTTCCCGTTCGGAGATGACGGAGATCCTCGAGGGACGCGGTTTCCCGGGCGAGGACGGGCTCGATTACATCCAGCTTGATTTGACTCACCTGGGCGCCGAGCGGATCAACAAGCGCCTGCCCTTGATACGGGAAGTATGCATGAAGTTTCTGGGAATCGACCCCATCACGGAGGCTATCCCGATCCGGCCCGTGGCTCACTACTCCATGGGCGGCATCGAGGCCGATATCAACGGCCGGACCAAGGCGGAGAATGTCTGGGCCGCGGGCGAGGTGGCGTGCCACTCCATGCACGGCGCCAACCGGCTGGGGTGCAACTCCACCGCCGAGTGCCTGGTGTGGGGCGGCATCACAGGCGGTGAGATCGCCAAGTACCTGGAGCAAGGCGCCAGGCTCGACGCGGCGCCCGAAGGCAGGGCGCGGGAAGAGGAGAGACGCATCTTCGGCGGCCTGCTCCAGCAGAATGGAACGGAGAATCCAGCCCACATCCGCCGGGAGCTGCGGACCTTGATGGACCGGCACGCGGGCGTCTATCGCACCGGCCAGTCGATCGAGGAGGGCCTGCACAAGCTCGCCGAGCTGCGGCGGCGTTTTCGGAACATCGTCATTCGGGACAAGAGCCGTATCTACAACTCCAACCTGATTCAGACGTTGGAGACCGAAAACATGCTCGAGTTGGCCGAGGCTCTGCTCTTCGCCGGTCTGGCCCGTCAGGAATCCCGCGGAGCGCATTCCCGCACGGATTTCCCCAAACGCGACGACGAGAAGTTTCTGGGCCACTCCATGGTTTACTACACGGGCGGCACGCCGAGGCTGGAATACAAGCCCGTGACGATTACCACCTGGAAGCCGGTGGAGCGAAAGTACTGATGGAAGGAGGCCGGCATGGCCGAAATCAAGAGGCACGATAATCGGCTCGGGCTGTGGGGATGGCTGGGGGGCGGGCGATGGGGCGTCGAGCGCTACGCCTACATTCTGCATCGTCTCACCGGCCTGGGCATTCTTCTCTACTTTTTGATGCACATTGTGGTCACGAGCCTGCGCGCCCGCGGCATTTACCTGTGGGTCGAAGGTGGATTCTTCCACCAGCCCATTTTCAAATTCGCAGAGTTTCTGGTCTTCGCGGCTTTTGCCTACCACGCCCTCAACGGTGTCCGCCTGGTGCTCGTGGAACTCGGATTTGCGGTCGGCAAGCCCATTGAACCGGTCTATCCTTACAAGACGTTGCTCGACGTCCAGCGGCCCCTGCTCATTGCCATGATGATCCTGGCAGTGATTCTCCTGGCGGCAGGCGGCTATGATTTCCTGGGCCTGGCAAAGTAGGAGGCGAGATGCGCGAAACGAAATACTGGACCTGGCACATGGCGGCGGGAGTGGTGATTTTCTTCCTGCTCGGCCTGCACATGCTCATCATGCACTTGGGCGGCATCACCCATCTGTTTGCCCCTCACGCCGGTGAAGCCACCTCGAGAGAAAACAGCCTGTATCGGGATGGCAGCCTGTTCTTCCTGGTCACTTATATCCTCCTGCTCGGGGTGGCGCTGTACCACGGGCTTTACGGCCTGCGGACCATCCTGTTCGAGCTGACGCTGAAGCCGGCGGCCGAGAAGGCGGTCAGCGTGGTTCTTCTGATCGCGGGGCTGGGACTGTTCGGCCTGGGCGCCTGGGCGGCCTTCGCCACGCATGCCATTGCCATAGCGGGAGTAAGGGGGTAGCCATGCCGGTCGAGATCAATTTCCACGTCACCCGATTCAACCCGGAAAACGACCAGGCGCCGTACGTGAAGACCTACCAGGTGCCGGTGCGCGAAGGCATGACGGTGCTCGACGGCCTGCACTACATCAAGGAGAACCTGGACTCCTCGCTGGCCTGGCGCTATTCCTGCCGCATGGGTGTGTGCGGCTCATGCGGCATGCTTCTGAACGGGCGGCCGACGCTGGCCTGCAACACCCAGATCCTGCACATCGCCACCACCGACCTCACGGTCGGGCCGCTGCCTAATTTCGACATCATCCGCGACCTGGTCCCCGACCTGATGACCATGTTCGAGAAACACGTTGCGCTGAGGCCCTATATTCTGCGCGCGGACCAGGCCGAAATCAACGACCCTGAGGGGGAGTTTTACCAGTCTCCGGAGGAGCTCGACGCCTACCTCCAGTTCACTTACTGCATCAAGTGCGGCTGCTGCATGGCCGCCTGCCCCACCCTGGCCACCGACACGCGATACCTGGGGCCCATGCCGTTGGCGGCGGCGCAGCGGTATAACGCGGACTCGCGCGACGACGGGCGGCGCGCCCGCAGCCACTTGACGGGCAGCTCGCATGGCGCCTTCCGCTGCCACTACGCGGGCGAATGTTCGCGTGTGTGCCCCAAGGGGGTGGATCCCGCCAAAGCGGTCCAGTATCTCAAGCGCAGGCTGGTGCTGGACTACCTGCACCTGGCTCGCCGGAAAGAGCCGTGTGCGAAGCTGCACGGGCCGGGCCAAGGCAAGCTGCTTCCCAACATTACCCCTGCGCCGGCCAGGACGGTTTGAGGAGATTTACCGAGTCATTGGAGGAACTGCGCATGCCAGTTACAGTAAAGAAGATCACCTTGTGGCGAGCCGAGGTCGACAACCAGCCGGGAACGCTGGCCAGCATCGTCGGACCGCTTGCCAGCGCGGGTGCGGACCTCAAGGTGGTGATGGGCTACCGTATACACGGCAGCGGAGGGAAGGCAGCCATCGAAGTCTGTCCCATAGTGGGCAAGAAGCTGGTGGCTGCTGCACAGGCAGCGGGTTTGAGCGCTTCGGCCATTCCGACGCTGCTGGTGGAAGGCGACGACCGACCCGGATTGGGACACGCCATCGCGCAAGCGGTGGCCGCTGCCGGCATCAACTTCGCCTTTTTCGTCGCTCAGGTAATCGGCCGAAAGTATTCCGTGGTCGTTGGATTCGAGACTGAGGATGACGCCAAGAAGGCGACACCGGTAATCAAGAAAGCCACGGCCGGCAAGAGACGCTAGCTTGGTTTACGCCCCCGCCGCCAACTGCCGCAACACGTACGGCAGAATTCCGCCGTTCCGGTAGTACTCCACTTCCTGCGGCGTATCCACCCGAACGTCCACGGTGAACTGCTTCTCGGAACCGTCGTCCGCCACCGCGCGCACCGTGGCCCTGCGGCCGCCGCCATCGAGCGCCGCCGCCACGCCTTCAATGTGGAACGTCTCTTTGCCCGTCAGCCCCAGACCGGCGGCGTTCTCGCCCCCCCGGAACTGCAACGGCAGCACCCCCATTCCCACCAGGTTGGTGCGGTGGATGCGCTCGAAGCTCTCGGCGACGACGGCACGCACTCCCAGCAGCGCCACCCCCTTCGCCGCCCAGTCGCGTGAAGAGCCGGAGCCGTATTCCTTGCCCGCCAGGATCAGCAGCGGCACGCCCTCCTCCTGGTACTGCATGGAAGCGTCGTAGATAAACATCTGCCGGCCGTCCGGCAGATGCAGGGTCCAGCCGCCTTCCGTGCCCGGCGCAAGCTGGTTGCGCAGCCGGATGTTGGCCAGCGTGCCGCGCACCATCACCTCGTGATTGCCGCGGCGCGCGCCGAAGGAATTGAAGTCCTTGGGCTCCACTCCTTGCGCGATGAGGTAGCGGCCCGCCGGGCCGTCTTTGGGAATCGAGCCGGCTGGGGAAATGTGATCGGTGGTCACCGAATCTCCCAGCAGCGCCAGCACGCGCATGCCGTGAAAGTCCGCCAGCGGCTTTTTCGGGTCCGCCATCTGCTCGAAGTAGGGCGGCTTCTTGATGTAGGTCGAGCGCTCGTCCCAGTGGTAGATGCCGCCGGTGGGCACGGCCATGGTCTGCCAGTTCCGGTCGCCATCGAAAGCGTGCGCGTATTCTTGCTCGAACATGCCCGGGTTGACGGCGGTGCGCACGGCGCTCTGCACCTCTTCATTGGAGGGCCAGATGTCGCGCAGATATACCGGCTGGCCGCTGGGGTCCTGGCCCAGCGGATCGCTGGTCAGGTCGATATCCACGGTCCCCGCCAGAGCGTACGCCACCACCAATGGCGGAGAGGCCAGGTAGTTGGCCTTGACCAGCGGATTGATGCGGCCTTCGAAGTTGCGATTGCCGCTCAGCACGCCCGCCACCACTACATTTCCCTTTTGCACCGCCTGGACCACCGCTTCCAGCACCGGCCCGCTGTTGCCGATGCAAGTGGTGCAGCCGAACCCCACCACGTGGAACTTGAGCTGTTCCAGATACGGCATCAGGCCGGCCTCGCGGTAGTAGTCGGCCGCCACCTTCGATCCCGGCGCCAGGCTGGTCTTCACCCACGGCTTCACCTGCAACCCACGCTCGACGGCTTTCTTGGCGAGCAGGCCGGCGGCCAGCATCACCGATGGGTTGGAGGTGTTGGTGCAACTCGTAATGGCGGCGATCGCCACCGCGCCGTTGCCTAGCGTGCCGGCCGCGGCCGCCGGCAGATTGGGAAACGCCGCCTTGAAGTTCTTCTTCACGTCCGGCAGTTCGACGCGGTCCTGCGGGCGCTTCGGCCCGGCCATCGACGGCACGACGCCCGCCAGGTCCAGTTCCAGCGTGTCGGAGTAGACCGGGTCCGGGGTGGCGTCGGTGCGGAAGAGGCCCTGCTCCTTGGTGTAGGCTTCCACCAGCGCCACCAAATCGGGATCGCGGTTGGTGAACTTGAGGTACTCGAGGGTCTCCTGGTCCACCGGGAAGAAGCCCATGGTGGCGCCGTATTCGGGCGCCATGTTGGCCACCGTGGCGCGGTCGGCCAGGCTCAGGGCGCCGAGGCCGGCGCCATAGAATTCCACAAACTTGCCCACCACGCCCTTCTTGCGCAGAATTTGGGTGATGGTCAGCACCAGGTCGGTAGCGGTGCAGCCTTCCTTCAGTTTGCCGTGCAGCTTGAATCCCACCACCGGCGGCAAAAGCATGGAAATGGGCTGTCCCAACATGCAAGCCTCGGCTTCAATGCCGCCGACGCCCCAGCCGAGCACGCCCAGGCCGTTGATCATGGTGGTATGGGAATCCGTGCCCACCACCGAATCCGGGTAGGCCTGCCCCGACTCCGAGCGGAACACCACCGGCGCCAGGTACTCGAGGTTGACCTGGTGGATGATGCCCGTGTCGGGCGGCACCACCCGGAAATTGCGGAACGCGGTTTGTCCCCAGCGCAGCAGGATGTAGCGTTCCCGGTTGCGCTGGAATTCCAGGAGCGCGTTCAAACCGAAGGCGTCCGGAGAGCCGAAATGGTCCACCTGCACCGAGTGATCGATCACCAGATCGGCCGGCAGCAGCGGGTTGGCCCGATGGGGGTCCGCACCCATGGCGGCCAGCGCGTCGCGCATGGCTGCCAGGTCCACCACGCACGGGACGCCGGTGAAGTCCTGGAGCAGCACACGCGCCGGCATGAAGCTGATTTCTTTGGAATTGGCGCCCTCACCGCGCGCCACCAATGCCACGTCATCGGCCGAAACCCGGCGGCCGTCCTCGTGCCGCAGCAGGTTCTCCAGCAGGATTTTGCTTGAGAAAGGGAGGCGTCCAACATCGCCCACACCCGTTTCTTGGAGGCGAGAGAGACGAAAGCACTCGTACTCTCGGTTACCTACGCGCAGCTTTCCCGCCGCGCCGAAGCTGTTTTTCGACATCAGTTTGATTATAGTGGCACCAGCCGGGCGCGGCGCAGCCTAAAGATTTGGTCTGACCGGCCGATCTATACTACGTGTCGTCGACTCAGAATCGGCCGCCCGAAGACCCCCGCACCATGCTCCAGGCCCTGGTGCAGGGTTTCGAGCGGGATGCCAGGGAGAATCGGGAGCTCATTCGCGGTCTGCTGGACGACGACCGCCAGGCGTTCTATTCCAGCACCATCGAAATCCTCAAAACCGGGGCCGATTCGCGCGGCGCCCAATGCCTGGTCGCCCTGCTCGCGGCCAACGACCTTCTGCTGCCGGCGCTGTGCGACCCGACGCTGACCCGGGAGCAAGCTCTGTCTCTGGCGCGCGCGGCCGTCCGCGTGGATTCCACAGCCGACATCAAGCTGGCCAGACGGCTGGCCGACTGCGTGACCGGCGGCGGGCCGGTCCAACCCATGGATATTGGCCGCTTGCTCGAGATCCTCGGCGAAATCTCGGATGGAACCCGCATCCTTCCTTCGTTGATACGCGTGATGCGCCATTCCGATCCCCATCTCAGGTCCAAGGTCGTTCTCATCATCGGACGAGGCAACCACAGCGTTACATGGGCGCAGAAGCGCCTGTCCGAGGCGGACCATCGCGTCCGCGCCAACGCCATTGAGGCGCTCTGGGGTGTGGACACCGCGGCGGCACGGAATTTGCTGCACTTCGCCACCCACGACCAGGACAGCCGCGTGGCGGGCAACGCCCTCATCGGGCTCTACTGGTTGGGTGATTGTTCGGCCATCCCCGAGATCCTGAAAATGGCCGCTTACGATTCCAGCCTGTTCCGCTCCACCGCTGCCTGGGTCATGGGCGAAACCGGCGATCCGCGGTTCACGGAAACTCTGGCCAGATTGCTGAAGGATCCCAACGACGTGGTGAGAAAACAGGGTTTTGCGGCACTGGGGCAAATCAAGGCAGCGGCCGCTCAGACCTTCCACACTGGCCATTGGCGGGTGGCGGGCCTCTTCGTCGGAAACAACGCCCGGGAGGGTTCGCGCCGCCTGCAACTGGCAGTTGCCTCGGAAGACAGTCGCGAGCAGCCCCGGATCCGGCCGACGCAACTCATTTTGAGCGAAGACGGACGGCAGGTTGTCACCTACAAAGTAGTGGAGCGCCCAATCGCACAAGCCATGTCCGTTTTCCTGGTCCTGCCCCGATCGGGCGGCCCGCCCGGCTCCCCATGGAAGGAGGCAGTGCTGGCGTGTCTCCGATGGAACCGCACCTCCGACTTGTGGGCCCTCATGCCTTACTTGCCCGAAAGTGATCTGGAAAACCCCAATGCTTCGCTGGCCGATGAGCCCGTTCGCTTCCATTCCAATCCCGATGGCGTCACGGCGGCCTTCGGAACCGTTCCCCCACGGACCGACTGCACGGACCTCTGGAGCGCCATCTGGCGCTCGGTTCGGACCGATAACGGGCCCGTGCGTGGCAAGCGCCACGTGATCGTATTCAGCCACACCGAGGAAGCTAAGTCTGCCGGCCTTAGCCTGATTTCCGCCACCCTGACCTCCCGCGCTTTGGTGCAGGTCGTCTCCTCGGTCCCCAATCCGGCGCTGGCCAACCTTTGCAACCGCGTCCACGGCAACTTTCGAATCGCCGCCACGGATCAAGAAATCGCTACTCTGGTCGAGCAGGCCTACGTGAATCTGCTCGCCCGATACGATATTAGTTATGAACCCGCTTGTCCCGCGGCGTCCACTCTCAAAATCAGGGTACATGCCCCTTCCGGCTGGGGCGAATCCGAGCTTCCCATCCCCACGCGCCTCCCTGGCGGCCCGCCACCAAGAGTGCCATCCCAAAGCCTCCGGCTACTGCGCCAGCGATCATAGTTCACCGGGCCGCCGCCGCTTACAGCATCAATTGCCCGCCGTTCACCTCAATGGTTTCCCCCACCACGAAGCTGGCGGCGTCGGAGGCTAGAAAGGCGATCGGCGTAGCGCACTCCATTGCCGTTCCCAGGCGGCCGAGTGGAATGGTGGCCACAATATTCCGCAGCATCTCCGGCGTCGAAAAGACCTCGTGAAACGGCGTGTCGATGGTTCCCGGGGAGACGGCGTTCACGCGTATGCCGTACGGCCCCAGTTCCCTGGCCATCGATTTGGTGAACGCGATCAGGCCGGCTTTGGCCGCCGCGTAGGGTCCCGCACCAGGCCCGCCGCCGTTGCGCCCGGCGATCGAAACCACGTTGACGATGGCGCCCGTCCGGCGCTCCTTCATGGAAGCCGCCACGGCTTGCGAGCAGAGCATCGCGCTCTTCAGGTTGAGGTTCAGGATGCCGTCCCACTTCTCGCCGGTGACCTCGTGGAGTTTCATGCGCTCCACCAGCGACCCCGCGTTGTTCACCAGAATATCGATCGGCCCCAGCTCGTCCTTCGCGCTCTCCACCAGCCGGCGAATCTCGTTTTCCTGGCACACGTCGGCCCGAATGGCAATGGCCGTCCCGCCCGCGCCGGCGATGCTCTCCCTCACTTGTTCGGCGCCTTTCTGGTTGTGGCAGTACCCGATAGCCACCTTGGCTCCCAGATCGGCAAACACCGCCGCCGTGGCCGCGCCGATGCCCGATGATGCCCCCGTAATCAACGCGACTTTACCCGTCAAATCCAGATAGTTCCGCATGTCAGCCTCCATACTATCTGAATTGGCCGCCCCGGGGGAGCTACTCCCACCGCAGCGCCCGCATCGGATCGATGCCCGTAGCTCTGCGCGCCGGAAAGTAACCCGCCAGCGTGGCCACGGATGCGATGCCGATGGCCGCTACGATCATGGTCAGGGGATCGGCCGGTTTGATCCCGAACAACTGCGTCTCCACCAGCCGCGTAAGCGCCCAAGCCGCGGGCAGACCGATGGCCAAGCCCACCACCGCCAGCAGCAGCACTTCCCGCATGACAAGCCACACCACCGAGCCGCCGCTCGCGCCCAGCGCCATGCGGATTCCAATTTCCCGCGTGCGCCGCGCCACCATGTAGGCCATTACGCCGTACAGCCCCACGGCCGCGAGCAGTGTGGCGAGGCAGCCGAAGATGGCCGAGAGGGTGGCCAGCAGCCGCTCCGACATGAGCGACTTGTCGAGTTGCTGTTCCAGCGTGCGCATGCGGTAGACGGGCACATTCGAATCCACCTCCCGAACGGTCCGACGCAAGAGCGAAAACATATTCTGCGGATCGGCCTCGGTCCGCAGATAGGCGGTCATCCCCACTACGAACGGCATCTGCCGGTACGCCAGATAGAGTTCGTGGGGGATCTCGTCCCGGAGGCTCTCGTACCTGGTGTCCTTCACCACGCCGACGATCTCGATGTTTGTCTTCGTTCCGGGATTGCCGCCCAGCCCGACGTGCCGTCCGATGGCGTTGGCGCCGCCGAAATAGCGCCTGGCGAATTTCTCGTTGACAATCGCCACCATCGGCGCTCCCTTATCGTCTCGGATCGTGAAATCCCGGCCGAGCAGCACGGGGATTCCCATGGTGCCGAAGAAGCGGGGCGAGATGAATTGCATGTGAGGACCCACGGACTCGCCCTGCTTCGTAGTGTAGCCCTCCACCGTCACCGTTTGGTCCCACTCATTGCCGTCCAGTATCTGCACCACCGCCAAAGCGGCCGACTTGACGCCCGGAAGCCCGTTCATGCGCTCGGTCAACTCCCGGTAGAATTGCAGACTGCGCTCCGGCTTGTACCCGTTCAGGGTTGGGTCCATCGCGAATGTCAGCAAGTTTTCGGTGTGGAAGCCCGGGTTGAGATCTCTCAGGTTCCTCAGGCTCTGGATAAAGAGACCCGCGCCGATCAGTAACAGCAGCGAAAGCGATACCTGCGCCACCACCAGGGTTTTTCGCAGGCCCACGGCCGTGCCCCCCACCACCGAGCCGGCCTGATCCTTCAAGGTCCCCGCCAATTCCGGGCGTGTTGCCTGGAGCGCTGGCGCAAGTCCGAAGACCAGACCCGTCAGCACGGCCACCGCGAACGTGAACGCCAGCACGCGCCCATCGGGCACGCTCGAAACGGTGAGTGGGGTCACGCCCAGCGGCAGGAAACGGATGAGCGTCTGGTCCATCCACACCGCGAGTCCCAACCCCGCCAGCCCGCCCGCCGCCGAGAGCAGGATGCTCTCCTCGAGCAACTGGCAGATCAGGCGCCGCCGGCTCGCGCCCAGCGCCAGCCGCACCGCAATCTCTTTCTGCCGCGCCGTGGCCCGCGCGATCAGCAGGTTCGCCACATTCGAGCACGCTATCAGCAGCACCAGCCCCACAATGGCCATTAGCGCCCACAGCGGATTGGTGAACTGCCGCCGCAGGTCGGACCGGCCCTTGGAAGCCGGCAGCACGTCCATCCACATTTTTAGGAATTGCTGCTTGCGATACTCGCTGGCCGCCGCGAACTCTTTCTCTTGCACCTCCATCTGCAGGATCTGGTGGAACAGCGGCTGTAATCCGGCCTTGGCAGCCTCCAGTGTCATGCCGGGCTTGAGCCTGCCGAACACCTGCGCGAAACGGCCGCGCCGATCGTTGAGGCTGTAGAATGCCCCCCCCGTCATTTCCTTTTTCATCAGCATGGGGACGCGGATCTGCGGCGAGGTCCCCACCTCCACCCCGTCGAAGCCGGCTTGGCTCACCCCCACAATCGTCAGCGGATAGCCGTTCACCAGGATCCTGGCGCCGATCGCGTTGCGGTCTCCGCCAAACCTGGTCTTCCAGAAACCGTAGCTCAGCACCGCCAGCGGATGCCCGCCCTGGATGAGGTCGTCCGAGGCGTTGAAGACGCGCCCCACCGCCGCTCCCACGCCCAGCACCGGAAAGTAGTTCCCCGACACCAGTTCCCCCGACACCAGCTCGGTTCTTCCCTCGAAGCTCAGGCTGAGGGTCGTTCCGTACTTGCAAAACATTCCGCTGAAAACCTGGTTCTTGTCGCGGATATCCTGGTACATCGGGTAAGAGAGCGCGTTGCTCCCCGTGTTGCTCCCGTAGTGCTGGCCCCGGGCAGTCAGCAGCACCAATTCTTCGGGGTGCTTCACCGGCAGCAATTCCAGAATGAGTTGATGAATCAGCGTGAAGATGGCCGTGTTGGCGCCGATGCCCAGCGCCAGCGAGAGCACGGCCACCATGGTGAACAGAGGCGATTTTCGCAGCGTCCGCAGCGCAAAGCGCAGGTCCTGTAGCAGCGTGGCCATCGGTGACTATACCGTTGGACGGTGAAAAGGTTACACGGTTAGTGCTAGCATCAAGCCAGGATGGCGCTCGCCGATTTGACCAAGCAGCTTGCCCAGCAGGCCCTCTTGTCGGCCACCTCCCCCGCCAAGGAACCGGCTGCGCCCGCGCAGAAGGAGAGCGTTTGCGCCGTCATCCTCGCGCAGATTAGCGCCATGCAGAAGGCGCTGAAGGAAGACGAGGAGCTGCTGGTGCTGTTCCAGAGCGGCACGGAGAAGATCCGTGTCATGGAGATCTATGTGCCGTCGTGGCAGGTGGCGGTGCTCAAGGGTGTGGATGCGGACCGCAATCCGGCGCGCGTCGTCTCGCCCGCGGAACGGCTGCAACTGATTTGCAAGGTAGTCAAAGCGCCGCCCGGCGTAAAGCCGGCGCGGGTCGGCCTGATCGCGCCCAAACCGTAAGATTCCCCACCGGGCGCGCCCGGCGTTATCCTGTGAGGTTCACTATGCGCCACACATCTCTCACCCTATGCGCCACCGCGCTGTGCTTCGCTACCGCGGTGTGCATCGCCATCGCGCTCGCCGCGCAACAGAAGAAAGGCTCCGACCTGGGCTTCACCGATACGCCCATCCTGCCCGGCCAAAAGTGGCACGTGCACGATCCCGACCGGCCCCATCCTCATGTAGTGACGCCCGGAAAAGAACCGGGCGCGGCTCCCTCGGACGCCATCGTGCTGTTCGACGGCAAAGACCTCTCCAAGTGGGATCAACACGGCAGGGGCGCCGATAGAACCAAACTCGTGGATGCCCAATGGAAAGTCGAGAACGGCTACTTTGAGGTGGTCCCCGGCACGGGCGACCTTTTCACGCGCGAGAAGTTCGGCGACTGCCAGCTTCACGTCGAGTGGGCCGAGTTGCCCGACGTCAGAGGCACCAGCCAGGCGCGCGGCAATAGCGGCGTGCTGCTGATGAGCCGTTACGAGATTCAAGTGCTGGATGCCTACGACAATCCCACTTACGCCGACGGCCAGGCCTCGGCGATCTACGGGCAGTTTCCGCCGCTGGTGAATCCGGCGCGCAAACCGGGTGAGTGGCAAACCTACGACATCGTATTCGAAGCCCCGCGGTTTGAAGGCGAGAGGCTCGTCAAACCAGCCGTTTTCACGGTGTTTTTCAATGGCGTGCTGGTTCACAACCACAAGGAACCGATTGGCGCCATGGTCTACCGGCAGGTGGCGAAGTACACACCGCACGATCCCGAGGAACCACTTATGTTGCAGGAACACCACGATCATGTGCGCTACCGCAACATCTGGATTCGGCGCCTGGCCGGCTACGATCTCCCGGAAAAATAGCATGCTCCGACCTCTCCTCCTTCTAACCTTCCTCTCGGCGACAATTGCGGCGGCTCCGACGCTGATGCCTCTCCCGGTCAAGGTGGAAACGGCTCCGGGCAAACTCACCATCGATGGCAGCTTCAGCGTGGCCGCCACGGGGTATACCGATCTCCGCCTGGAATCGGCCCTCAACCGTTTCGCCGCGCGAGTCTCGCGGCAGACCGGCATCCCCATGCTCACCGCCAGACCGTCGGAAGCCAGCCGGGCCACGTTGCGCGTGGAATGCACCGCCCGAGGAGATGAAAACCCGTCGCTGGGCGAAGACGAGTCGTATCAACTGGACGTGGCCCCCGACGGCGCGCGCCTCAAAGCCGCCACGGTCGCTGGCGCGCTCCACGGCTTGGAGACCTTCGCGCAATTGGTCGGGCCCGGCGCGGAAGGCTTCCATCTGCCCGCCATTCACATCGAAGACCGCCCCCGCTTCCCCTGGCGCGGCCTGATGCTCGACGTTTCGCGCCACTGGATGCCGGTCGAGGTGGTCGAGCGCAATCTGGACGCCATGGCCGCCGTGAAGCTCAACGTCTTTCACTGGCACCTCTCCGACGATCAGGGCTTTCGCGCCGAGAGCCGGCGCTTCCCGCGCCTCCAGCAACTCGGCTCCGACGGCGATTTCTACACCCAGGCGGACATCCGCCACGTGGTGGCCTACGCCCGCGACCGCGGCATCCGCGTGGTCCCCGAATTCGACATGCCGGGCCACACCAACAGTTGGCTGGTCGGGTATCCGGAACTGGCCAGCGCCCCCGGACCTTACAGCATCGGCCGCACGTGGGGCATCTACGACCCCACCATGGACCCAACCCGCGAGGAGACCTACGAGTTTCTCGACGCCTTCCTCGGAGAGATGACGCAACTCTTCCCCGACCCGTATTTCCACATCGGCGGCGACGAGGTGAACGGCAAACAATGGAGCCAGTCCTCTTCTATTCAAGCCTTCGCGAAAGAGCACAACCTGGAAGGCACGCGCGGCCTCCAGGTGTACTTCAACCAGCGCATTCAAAAGCTGCTGCTGAAGTACGGGAAGATCATGGTGGGGTGGGACGAGGTGCTGCACCCCGATCTCCCCACCGACACCGTGGTGCAATCCTGGCGCGGGCAGGCATCGCTGGCCGAGGCCGCCTCCAAAGGCTACCGTGGGATTCTTTCGGCAGGCTATTACCTGGACCACCTGAGTCCGGCCAGCTATCATTACGGCATCGACCCGCTGGCGGACGCCGCGCAGAAGCTCACTCCCGAAGAGGCCTCCCGCATTCTGGGAGGCGAGGCCTGCATGTGGGCCGAATACGTCAACGCGGAAACCGTGGACTCGCGCATCTGGCCGCGCGCTGCGGCCATCGCGGAGAGGCTGTGGTCGCCCCAGGAAACCACCAATGTGGACTCGACGTACGCGCGCATGGAAGCGGTGAGCCGGGTGCTCGAGTGGACCAGCGTGCGGCACCGTGCCAACTACGGCCCCATGCTTCGCCGCCTGGCCGCCGGCCGCCCGGCCGAACCCGTGCGGATTTTGGCGGACGCCTGCGAAGCCCAGGGACTCGGCCCCCGCAGCCGCGCCACGAAATACACTAGCCTGACCCCCCTGAACCGCTTCGTGGACGCGGCGCGCCCGGAAAGCGAAAGCGTGCGCGCCCTCGAGCAGGCCGCAAGCAAGCTTGACATCGCGCCATTGCGCGAGCAGTTCACCCGCTGGGCCGGCAACCATGCGCGCTTCCAGACGCTGGCGGAAGACAATGCACTGCTGGCCGAGCTCCAGCCGTTATCGCAGGATCTGTCGGCGCTGGGCTCGGCGGGCCTGCGGATTCTGACTTATCTCGAAAGCAGCCAGCCCGCTCCCGGAGATTGGTTGTCCGAGCAGGCCCAGGAGCTGGCCCGCATGATTCGACCGAGGAACGAAGTCGTTCTGGCCGCGGTGAGGCCGGTGAAGCTGCTGCTGGACGAGCTGGCCCGCCGGGGGCGGAAGTAGGCGAAGTAGGACTATCTCAGACGCCCGGCTACCGCCGCCGCCGCATCCGCCACGGCAACGTCGGTGGATTGCTTGGTCTTCCGCTCCGCCAGCTCCACCAGCCCGTTGCCCAGTTTCTTGCCCACCACGATGCGGAACGGCACGCCGATCAGGTCGGCATCCTTAAACTTGACGCCGGGACGCTCGTCGCGGTCGTCCAGCAGCGCGTCCAGGCCCAGCGCGAGACAACCCTGGTAGATGCTGCGCGCGGCTTCCATCTGTGCGGCGTCGGAATTGTTGGCGGGCGTAATTACCACCTGGAAGGGCGCAATCGACGCCGGCAGGATGATGCCATCCTTGTCGTAATACAGCTCGATGGCAGCGCTCAGAATGCGCTCGATGCCGATGCCGTACGATCCCATGATGGGCGTCACTTCCTTGCCGTCGGCGTTCAGCACGCGCAGGCCCATCGAGTCCGAGTACTTGTACCCCAGCTTGAAGATGTGGCCGACCTCGACCATCTTGCGGACCTCCAGCGCGGCGCCGCACCTGGCGCACTGGTCGCCCGCGGCCACCTGGCGCAGGTCGTGAATCTCCGCCTGAAAATCTTCGCCCAGGGTCACGTGGCGCAGGTGGTAATCGTCCCGGTTCGCGCCCGCGATCATGTTGCGCCGGCCCGCCAGCGCCTGGTCCGCCAAAATCGGCATGTTGCTCACGCCCACCGGTCCCAGCGATCCCGCTTCCGCGCCGAACCACTGCCGGATTTCTTCGGGGTGCGCGGGCCGGAATTCGGGGTCGTTGACGATCGCCCCGAGTTTCGTCACGCTCAGTTGATGGTCGCCGCGCAGCAACACCAGCACCGGCTTGCCGTCGGCCACCAGCACCAGGCTCTTCATCTGCGAGGTTTCCGGCAGGCCCGTGAACTCCGCCACTTCCGCGATGGTCTTCCGCCCCGGCGTGTGAAACTCCTCGGGCGCCAGGTCGCCTTCGGGATCGGCGATGGCGGGCTGCGAAGGCACGGCCGCCGCCTTCTCCAGGTTGGCCGCGTATCCACAGCCTTGGCACACCGCCACGAAATCTTCACCCGCTTCCGAGACCACCATGTACTCGTGCGACTGGCTGCCCCCCATCGCACCGGAGTGCGCCTCCACCACCGAATACACCAGCCCGCAGCGCTCGAAAATGCGGCAATAGGCCTGGTAATGCTTCTCGTACGCTGCGTCCAGCCCGGCTTGGTCCATGTCGAAGGTGTACGAATCCTTCATGATGAACTGGCGCACCCGCAGCAGACCGGACTTGGGGCGCGGCTCGTCGCGAAACTTCGTCTGGATCTGGTACCAGATTTGCGGAAGCTGCTTGTAACTGCGCAGCTCGCGGCGGGCGATCGCGGTCACGACCTCTTCGTGCGTCATGCCCAGGCACAAATCGCGCCCGAAGCGGTCCTTCAACCGGAACATGTTGTCGCCCATGATGTCCCAGCGGCCGGACTCCTGCCACAGCTCGGCTGGGTTCAGCGCCGGCAGATACATCTCCTGGGCGCCGATGGCGTCCATCTCCTCGCGCACGATCCGCTGGATCTTCAGCAGCGAGCGCTGCGCCAGTAACAGGTAGCTGTAGATTCCCGCCGAAAGCTGGCGGATGTATCCGGCGCGCAGCAGCAGCTTGTGGCTGGGGACCTCGGCTTCCGCCGGGTCTTCGCGTAGGGTTGGGATGAACAACTTGCTCCAGAGCATATGCTTGTAGAAGGGAAAACTCAATTCTAGCATGGTAAAATTAGAGTCCTTCCCTTTATGAAGATAGCCATTGCAGCCGACCATGCCGGGTTTGCTCTGAAAGAGAAACTGCGCCAGAGGCTCGCCCAGGAAGGTCACGAAATGATCGACTTCGGCGCCAATTCCGCCGAATCCTGCGACTACCCGGACTTCGCCCAGCCCGCCGCCCGCGACGTGGCGCAGGGCCGCTCCGACCGCGGCATCCTGGTCTGCTCCACCGGCATCGGCATGGCTATGGCGGCCAACAAGATGGCCGGGGTGCGCGCGGCGCCGGCGCAATCCGAGGACGAAGTGCGCATGACGCGCGAGCACAACGACGCCAACGTGCTGACGCTGGGCGCGAAGTACCTGGACGAGGAGCGCGCCCTCGAACTGATACACCTCTTTCTGAACACGGAATTCGCCGGCGGCCGCCACGCGCGCCGGGTGGCGAAGATCGCCCAGTTGGAGCAGGGGCGGTAGGAAGAAGGGGGCCGGGGGCCAGGGGCCAGGGGCCGGGAAGAGGAGTTGTCGCCATGACGGTAACGGAGAGAATGTCGCGGCCGCTGGCCGAAGTCGATCCCGAAGTCTACCAGGCCATCCAGCACGAGGTGGAGCGCCAGCACTCCCAGCTCGAGCTGATCGCCAGTGAGAACTTCGTCTCCGACGCCGTGGCTGAAGCCACCGCCAGCGTCTTCACCAACAAGTACGCCGAGGGCTATCCCGGGAAGCGCTACTACGGCGGCTGCGAGTTCACCGACATCGTCGAGAACCTGGCCCGGGAACGCGCCAAGAAGCTCTTCGGCGCCGAATACGCCAACGTGCAGCCGCATTCGGGATCGCAGGCCAACCAGGCGGCCTATGCCTCCGTGCTCTCGCCCGGCGACACCATCATGGGCCTCAACCTGGCCCACGGCGGACACCTCACGCACGGCCATCCGCTCAACTTCTCCGGCAAGAACTACAGGGTGGTTCCTTATGGGGTACGTAAGGAAGACGAGCGCATCGACTATGACGAGGTGGAGCGCCTGGCCTTCGAGCACCACCCCAAGATGATCATCACCGGCGCCAGCGCCTATCCGCGCACCATCGATTTCCCGCGCTTCCGCCAGATCGCCGACGCCGTGGGCGCCGTTTTCCTGGTGGACATGGCGCACATCGCGGGGCTGGTGGCGGCGGGCTTGCATCCCAACCCGTGCCAGTATGCCGACATCGTCACTTCCACCACCCACAAGACGCTGCGCGGCCCGCGCGCGGGCCTGATCCTGGCCAGGGAGAAATTCGGCCCGGCCATCGACAAGACGGTGTTCCCCGGCGTGCAGGGAGGCCCGCTGGTCCACGTGGTGGCGGCCAAAGCCGTGTGCTTCCAGGAAGCCATGGAGCCGGAGTTCATGGATTACCAGAAGCAGGTGTTGGCCAACGCGCGCGCGCTGGCCGAAAGCCTCATGGACGCCGGCTTCCGCGTGGTCTCGGGCGGCACCGATACGCATTTGCTGCTGCTCGACGTGTTTTCCAAAGGCCTGCGCGGCAAGGAGGCCGAGAAGGCGCTCGACCGGGCGCGCATCACGGTCAACAAGAACGCCATACCGTTCGACACCAATCCGCCGTTCAACCCCAGCGGCATCCGCCTGGGATCTCCGGCCGTCACCACGCGCGGGTTTGAGGAAGCGGAGATGCGTGAAGTGGGCGCGCTCATTGCGGAAGTGCTTAACCACATCACGAGCGAAGATACCATCGCGGCGGTGCGGCAGAAGGTGGATGCGCTCACCGCCCGGTTTCCGCTCTACCAGTGGAAGCTCAACGCCGTTCGGGCATAGCGCAAGATGCATATCGTCATCGACGCCCGGCGCATCCGGGATTTCGGCATCGGGACATACATCCGAAGCCTGATCCCCGCGCTGGGCGCGATCGATCATGCGGACCACTACACCCTGGTCAGCGGACCGGCGGAAGCAGCGCTCCTGGCCGGCCTGCCCGAGAATTTCCGCTCCGCCATTTACGCCCGCGACGATCACAGTTACTTCGACCACCTGGCATTCCCCATTTTTCTGCGGGGCCTCTCGCCGGACCTGGTGCACATCCCTCTGAACCGCGTCCCCCTGCTCATGATCCGGCCATACGTGGTGACCATCCACGACATGGCGAACCTGTTCTACGAAGAGAATGTCTCTCCCCTGAGGATGCACTTGCGGCGTTACCGTTTCCGACGCGGCCTGTTGCGCGCCAGGCGCGTGATCGCGGTTTCCGAAGCCACCAGGCGCGACGTGGAAACCCATCTGGGCGTGCCGCCGCTCACCATCCGCACGGTCTATAACGCGCCCGACCCGGCCTTTGTCGCCCATGGCGGCGCCGACCGGCAGGAACAGCAGCGCATCATGGAGCGCTATCAGATCGAATATCCCTTTCTGCTGTACGCCGGCAACATCCGCCGCCAAAAGAACGTGCCGCGGCTGGTGGAGGCATTCGCCGTGGTGCGCGGGCAGCTTGCCACGCATCCCGTCTACAAGGACCTCCGCCTGGTGATCATCGGCGACACCATTTCGCAGTACCCCGCCTTGCGGCAGACGGTGATCAAGAGCCGCGTGGAACACGTGGTGCGGTTTCTGGGCTTCGTGCCCTCCGACACGCTGCGCTGCTTCTACGAATCCGCGGCGGCCTTTGTGTTCCCCTCGCGCTACGAAGGTTTCGGATTGCCGCCGCTCGAGGCCATGGCATGCGGCACGCCGGTAGTGACCTCGAACGTCAGCTCGCTGCCGGAAGTGACGGGCGATGCCGCGGTCCTGGTGAATCCCGAAAACGTGTTCGACATCGCGCGCGGCATCAAGGAAGCGCTGCTGGACGAAACTCTGCGCGCCGAGCTGATCCGCCGCGGCCGCGCGCAGGCCGCGCGCTTCAGTTGGGAAAAGGCCGCCCGCCAGGTGCTTGAGATCTACCACGAAGCGGCGGGCGGCGGGGATTGATTCCCGCGAACGCCCGCCATTTCCGGGTACGAACCCGTCGCCAAGAGGTAATAAGGGAATTTGCGATACTATTCTAGGAAAAGGAAGCATGCTTCGTATTCGGGCTATCGTCGCCGCTCTTTCGATCCTCTCGGTACAGGCGCCTGCCATCCTGGCCCAGAGTGGCGGCGCCGGCAAGTTGAACCTCAGTACCGGCGGAGACATCTTTCGGGCCGCTTGCGTCGCCTGCCATGGCCCGGATGGGAAGGGCGCGGCGGATACGACAGTCGGGTTCGAAAAGCCCGCCACGTTCCCCGACTTCTCCCAGTGCAGCGGGACCACGCCGGAACTCGACGTGGATTGGAAGGCGACCATCAGGGATGGGGGCCACGGCAGAGGATTCTCTCCGATTATGCCCTCCTTCTCCGAAGCCCTGACCTCCCAACAGATGGACCTGGTGATTGGGTACCTGCGCGGATTGTGCCGGGATAACTCATGGCCGCGTGGGGAGCTCAATCTGCCCAGGGCCATGGTTACGGAGAAGGCGTTTCCGGAGGACGAGGCGGTGATTACGACCTCGGTCAACGCGCAAGGAGCGCCGGGCATCTCCAATGAACTGACGTACGAACACCGTTTCGGCGTTCGGAACCAGGTCGAGGCGTCGGTTCCGTTCGGCTTTACGCACGATTCTGGCAGGTGGTTGGGAGGCGTGGGCGACATCGGGCTTGCGGTGAAACGGGTGTTGTTCTCCAGTCTTCGCACCGGGTCAATCCTGAGCGTGCAGGGCGAGGCTATCCTGCCGACCGGGGACAAATCGAAGGGCTTGGGCAGCGGGGTGACGACTTTCGAAGCCTTCGCCGCCTACGGGCAACTGCTGCCCGCGCAGTGGTTTCTACAAGCCCAAGCCGGCACCGACCAGCCGACCCATTCAGAAACCGCGCCCCGAGCGGTATTCTGGCGGACCGCGCTGGGCAAGAGCTTCCGCCAGGGGATGGGCTTGGGCCGCCTCTGGTCGCCGATGGTGGAGTTGCTGGCGGACCGCGACCTGGAGACGGGGGCCAGGACGAACTGGGACGTTCTGCCTCAGTTCCAGGTGACTCTTAGCCAACGGCAACACGTGCGGGCGAACATTGGAGTCCGGGTCCCAGTGACCAATACCGTGGGCCGGCCCGTGCAGGTGGAGTTCTATCTGCTGTGGGACTGGTTCGACGGCGGTCTTCTGGAGGGCTGGAAATGAAAGTGAGAGCCGGCGTTTCCGGGGCCACGCTGCTGGCGGCGGCCTTGATGGTTCCGGCAACCCGCATCGGAAATAGCGCCGAGCGGAACCCCTTGGAGCCGCGTTTCCAGACGTCGGACCGCTGCCTGGCCTGTCACAACCTGCTCCAAACCCCGTCCGGCGAGGATGTCTCGATCGGTTACGCGTGGCGCGCCAGCATGATGGCGAACTCGTCCCGCGACCCGTACTGGCAGGCGGGCGTGCGGCGCGAATCCATCGACCATCCGGAGTCGCAGGCGGATATCGAGGACGAGTGTTCCGCGTGCCACATGCCGATCACCCGCTATGAGGCCAAGGTGCGCGGCAAGAAGGGCGGGGTCTTCTCCCATCTCCCCTTCGACGCCGATGAGAAAGACGGGCGCAAAGCGCAGGATGGCGTGTCCTGCTCGGTGTGCCACCAGATCGGGAAAGAAAAGCTGGGAACGCGCGAGAGCTTCAACGCGGGCTTCACAATTGATCCGCCCGATGCCGAAGACAATCGGCCGGAGTATGGTCCGTACCAGATCGAGAAGGGGCAAACGCGGATCATGCAGACGTCTTCCGGAGGCTACCACCCGACCCAGGACGATCACATACGCCAGGCGGAACTGTGCGCGACCTGCCACACGCTTTACACCAAAGCCCTGGGACCGGGGGGCAAGGTAATCGGGGAGTTGCCGGAGCAGATGCCCTACCAGGAGTGGCTGCACAGCGGGTTCAAAGACAAGATGACTTGCCAGAATTGCCACATGCCGGCCATCCAAGGAGAGGCTCCCATCACGCGGGTGTTGGGCGTGCCCCGCGAGGGGGTTCTGCGGCATGTATTCGTGGCCGGCAACTTCTTCATGCTGAGGCTTTTGAACCGATTCCGCGACGAGCTTGCGGTGAAGGCGCTGCCGCAGGAGCTGACGGCCGCGGCGGACAGAACGGTGCAATTTCTGGAGTCGCAGGCCGCGCGCGTCTCGGTCGAAAACATCGCCGTGGCCTCCGGACGGTTGCAGGCCAACGTATTGGTCGAGAACCTGGGGGGCCACAAACTGCCGACTGCGTATCCTTCGCGGCGGGCCTGGCTGCACGTGGTGGTTCGCGACGGCAACCACCGGGCTGTTTTTGAATCGGGTAAGTTGAACCCGGATGGGTCGATCCAGGCGAATGACAATGACGCCGATGCCGCGCGCTTCGAACCGCATTATGATGAGATTCGCAGCGCCGATCAGGTTCAGATTTACGAGGCCATCATGGCGGACGCGAACGGCGCGGTGACCACGGGCCTGCTGGCGGCGGTGCGGTACGTCAAGGACAACCGGCTCCTGCCGCAGGGCTTCGACAAACGAAGCGCGGACCCGGACGTTGCCGTGCGTGGCGAGGCGGCCGGCGACGCGAACTTCACCGGCGCCGGAGACCGGGTGAGGTACTCGGTCGCGCTGGGTGATGCGAACGGCCCGTTTGAAGTGGAAGCCGAGCTTCTGTACCAGCCGGTTGGATACCGCTGGGCCAACAACCTGAAGAAGTACGACGCAGCGGAGCCCCGCCGGTTCAACGGCTACTACGATTCCATGGGTCCCGCGACGGCCGTGAGGCTCGCCGGAGCGAGGGGAACCCAACCGTAGCCGCCTAACCCGTCTGCTGGTGGCGGACGCAAGGCCAAAAAGGAAATTGTGGCCAATATACCATCGATGGAGGCCAGGAACCCAAAACGGAAGTACTGGCAGAAAGGAAGCTGATCATGCAGCGAAGAACGTTTTTGCACACACTATTGGCGGGCGCCGGAGGCGTCGCTCTCGGCGGAAGGGTGGCCCACGCGGCCCTGCCAAAAATGAAAATTACCCGTGTCCGCTACTACACTCCTGGCAAGGAAACGCGTGCCGGGTTTTCGAGTCTCACCTCGAGTGCAAATGTCATCTGCATTGATACCGATGCGGGCATTACGGGAATCGGCGAAGGCGGAACGAAGGACTCACTCGAACACTGTGCCTCCGCGCTCATCGGCCAAGACCCGGGCAGGATTGACACTCTCTGGCAAAACATGTTTCGCGGGGCCTTCTACCCCGCTGGCCTCGAGAAGCTGCATGCACTGGGCGGACTTGATATCGCTTTGTGGGACATTAAGGGAAAAGCCCTGGGCGTGCCGGTTTATGCGCTCCTGGGGGGGCCTACACGCGACCTGTGCGAGTGCTACGGCGGCGGCGGCCAGGGAAAGACCACGATCCGTGAGGCGGCCCGCGCATCCATGGAAGCCGGCTTCAAGGTCTTCCGGACCGAGGTAATTGGCCCGGGGCTTTCCGACACGGGAACGAGTTCACGCGGGGCCACGAACTGGAATCCGCGCCAGGCGGTGCTGGCCACCTTCAAGCGTTGCCAGGAAGCTCGTGAGGGCGTGGGCGAAGAGGGCGACTTTATTTGTGACTTCCACGGCAAGCTGGACATGCCCGACGCCATCACGCTCGCCAATATGCTCGAGCCTTTGCGGCCCTATTTCTGCGAGGACCTGGTTCGGAACGAGGCCCTTCCCCTGTATCGAACCATACGGCAAATGGTCAAAGTGCCGCTCGCGACAGGAAATGCCGGCAAGCTTGAGCTCAGAGAATTGATCGAGCAGCAGTTGATCGATTACGCGCGCGTGAGGATCCCGAACGAGGGCGGCATCACTGAGTACATGAAGATTGCCAGTATGTGCGAGACGCACTTTGCGGGATTGATCCCGGAGGGCACCGGACCGATTTCCACCGCCGCCGAGGTGCATGTCGCCGCCGCTACCAATGTGCCATTCCTCTTGCAGGTTGGCGGTGGGGGCACGCGGCCCTACCTGCCTCAATGCTATGACTTCCGTCAAGGCAAGGTCTATGTGAACGAGCGCCCGGGTTTGGGTGTCGACTTCGATCCCAGAGAGGCGACTCTGATCACGGAAGTGACTAAACCCGGGAATCTCGGAGGTATGTTCCGTCCAGACGGGTCATATACGAACTGGTAGGCGCCTGTAGCCGCCAGCGAGTCGCGCTGTCATCGTGCTGTCTCGCCGTACATCGGCTCAGCAAGAAGGATTAGCGGGCGCAGCGACGCGCCGCCGCGCTTCCACCCAAGCCGGGAAGACTTCGGGGTTCTCCAGCCAGACCAGCATCCACTGTGCCATCTCTTCCTTGCGGGCCTTCTGTTCCGGCGCGGCGCGCGAGCTGCGCGCCTGAAAGCGGGCGCGGTCCTTGGCGCCGATCACCTGGCGGCGGCAATAGCGGGCCCGGCGGCGGTCGCCGGCCGCCATGGCTTCCATGTAGACCTGGAGCATCTCGCGGAGCGATTGCTCGAGCTCTTCAAAGGTGTGCTGGCGAATGCCGGCGTAAGGCTGCTCGAAGGGAAGGCCGGTCGAGCGCAGCAACTCGCGCAGGTAGCTCTCGGATACCGGCGCGAACCGCTGGAGCAGATCGTTCCACACGGCTTCGGTGATGGCGGGCGGCCGCTGGGCGGCGAGATACTCGCTCAACTGCCGCTTGACGGACTTACTTCTTCCTTTTGCGGGCACGGCGGAACCTGTCGGCCGCGGCTTCGTGCGCCGCGATGTTGGTGGAGAACTCGTGCGCACCCGAGCCGCCGGGCCGCAGCACAAAATACAGAGCGTCGGTAGGGTCGGGGGCGTCCACCGCGCGGATGGAGGCCAGGCTGGGGCTGGCGATAGGCCCCGGTGGCAGGCCGGCATGGCGATACGTGTTGTAGGGGTTGTTGCTATCCAGGTCGGACCGGTGGATGACTCCGCGATAGCGGCCATCCAGGAGCGCGGCGTAGATGGTGGTGGAGTCGCAATCGAGCTTCATCCCGATGCGCAGGCGGTTCTCGAAGACCGCGGCGATTTTGGGACGCTCGGCAGCCAGTTTGCTTTCCTTCTCCACCAGCGAGGCCAGCGTCAAGGCGATGTGCACGCCGGTGCTGCGGTGCAGGGTGGCCCACGCCTCGCGGAACTTCGCGGTCATGAGACGGCAAAGTCCCTCCGGCGTGGTGTGGCGGCTGAGCTTGTAGGTGTCGGGAAAGAGATAACCTTCGAGGCTGGGAGCCAGGGGGTCGAGATCGCGGATGATCGCGGGGTCGCGCGCCGCGGCCAGGAACCGGCTGGCTTTGAAGAGGCCAAGATCCTCGACGGCGGCGGCGATATCGAACATATTCTGGCCTTCGGGCACCACCAGCTCGTAATAGAAAACGTCGCCGCGCGCGATGCGGCCGAGCACTTCCATGGGCGAGGCGGGGTGGTCGAAGCTATACTCACCCGCCTGCAACACGCGGCCGCGCTGCACCAGGCGCGCCAGCACAAAGTCCCAGCGGCTGCGTACCACGCCGGCTTGGGCCAGCATGCCGGCCATGGTCAAGGTGGAAGCGCCGCGCGGAATATCGACGAAAGTCTGGCCCTGAAATCCCTGGTAGGGGCGGGACAGACGGAAGGCCGAGTAGCCGGCGAGCAGCAGGAGTAGAACGGCTATCCGCGCGAACCTCATAGCGAATCCAGGTAGCTTTGCAGGAGGATGACGGCGGACAGGCGGTCCACCGCGGCCGCGCGTTTTTCGATGCTGATGCCGCTCGAGCGGAGCACGCGATTGGCCTCGACGCTGGTGAGACGCTCGTCCCAGAGTTTCACGGGAAGACCGGTGCGCTTTTCGAGCGCCTGGGCGAACTCGCGCACCCAGCCGGATTGCCGGCCCTCGTCGCCGCGCATGTTGATGGGATTGCCCATGAGGATCAGACCGACCTGGCGCTCGCGGGCGATCTGTTCCAGGGCAGCGAGGTCGGTGCGCCGGTTGGCGCGCACCAGGTTGGGCAGGCCCTGGGCGGTGATGCCGAGGGGATCGCTGATGGCCAGTCCAATGCGTTTCCTGCCCAGATCCAGGGCCAGAATGCGAGATTGCGCAAGCGTCAAATCAATTTCATTATAGACGGCAGCGTGCTACATTCGAGACAAGGTCGTCTTTGCGCCGTGGCGCTGATCACCAAATCTCTCAACAGCACAACCGAGGCCGCCCAGGAAGCTCGGCGCCTGGCTCTGCCGATTATCGCGATGGGCGTGATTATCGCGATCTTGTACTTTGGGCGCGTGGTTTTCATCACCTCCATCGTGGCCGTGACCATCGCGTTTATTTTGGAGCCGTTCGTCGAGTTATTGATGCGGATCCATCTTCCCCGGAGCCTGGCGAGCTTCGTGGTGTGCAGCGTGGCGCTGCTGCTTCTTTACGTGGCCGGGCTGGGCGCCTACTCGCAGCTCACCGGCCTGTACGAAGACCTGCCCAAGTACGGCCAGCGCATCGGCGATATTGTCAACGGCGTTCAGCAAAGGATTTCGAACCTGGAAGAGCAGACCTACCGCATGCTGGTTCCCGCCCGGCAACGCCAGCAGGAGGAGCAGGAACGGCTGCGCGCGCAGCAGCCGAAGAAAAAAGGTGCGAAGAAAGAGGCCGCGCCCGCGCCTGCGCCGCCCACCGGCCCCACCGCCATTCCGGAGGTGCGGATTCACGAGGAGCGCACGGCCATTGGCGACTACATCCAATCGCACCTGAGCTCGTTCTACCAGATCCTGCTGATGGCTTCCTTCATTCCGTTCCTGGTGTACTTCATGCTGAGCTGGCGCGATCACATCAACCGCAGCTTCCTGCAATTGTTCCAGGGTGAAGAGCGGCTGATTGCCGCGCGCAGCACGCAGGGGATCGCGGACCTGGTGCGCGCGTTCGTGGTGGGGAACTTTTTGCTGGGACTGTTGCTGGCCGGCTCGAGCTCGGTGGTTTTCTGGTCGATGCGCCTGCCGTACCCCCTGCTGGTGGGGCCGTTGAGCGGTTTCCTGAGCCTGGTGCCGTACGTGGGTCTGCCGCTGGCCGTGATTCCGCCGCTGTTCGCGGCGCTGGGCATCAACACCGTGCCGGTGTACGTGGGGGTGTTGGTGGTGGTGGCGATGCTGCACCTGATCGCGCTGAACCTGCTGTATCCCAAGATTGTGGGATCGCGCGTGCATCTGAACCCCCTGGTGGTCACGTTTTCCCTCATGGTCTTCGGCTTTCTGTGGGATGCGCCCGGCCTGCTGCTGGCCATTCCGCTGACGGCGGCGCTCAAGGCGGTATGCGACAACGTCAAAGGCCTGCGGCCATTCGGGAAGTTTTTGGGCGACTGACAGTGGGGCAGACGATCGGTTTGTGTCGTCTGCCGGCCTGCACGCAGGTGGCAGACCACAAACTGCGATGGTCCGCTCCACTGCGCTAACTGCTAGACTCGAATTCTCGGCACATGGCGGCAATTCCGGAATCGGCAAGACTCTTCATGGCGGGGCTCGATTCAGCGGGCCCGCAAGCTGAAAAAGACCATCGCCTTCCCGGAGGGAGGCGACGCGCGCGTGCTCGAAGCCGCGGCGCGGCTGGCGCGCGAGGGCGTGGCGCGGCCGGTGCTGATCGGCCCCCGGCCCGGCCATGCGCCGGAGGGCGTGGCCTTCGCCGACCCGCCGGATTCCCCGCTGCTCGCGAAGTACGCCGCGCTGTATTACGAGCGCCGGCGCGCCAAAGGCATCACCCAAATCGAGGCGGCGCAAATCGCCAGGAAACCGCTGTACTTCGCCGCCCTGATGGTGGCGGCGGGCGACGCCCATGGGAGCGTGGGAGGCGCGGCCAACAGCACCGCGGAAACGGTGCGCGCGGCGCTCCATTGCATAGGGCCGCACCCGCGCGCCAGGCTGGTATCGAGCGTCTTCATCATGGCGCTCCAGGACCGCTCGCAGGGACACAACGGGCTGATGGCGTTCGCGGATTGCGCGGTGGTAATCGATCCCACATCCATGCAGCTTGCGGACATCGCCATCGCCACGGCCGAGAGCACGCGCGTCCTGCTCAACACCGAGCCGGTGGTGGCCCTGCTCAGCTTCTCGACCAAAGGCAGCGCCCAACACCCGCAAGTGGACACGGTGGTGGAAGCGCTGGAAATGGTGAGGGCGCGCGAGCCGGATCTGAAGGTGGACGGCGAACTGCAGGCCGACGCCGCGGTGTCGGAGCTGGTGGGCCAATCGAAAGCGCCGGGATCGAAGGTGGCGGGGCGCGCCAACACGCTGATCTTTCCAAACCTGGCCGCGGCCAACATCGGGTACAAGCTGGTGGAGCGGCTGGGCGGCGCGGCGGCCATCGGGCCGTTCCTGCAGGGATTGGCGAAGCCCGCGAACGACCTGTCGCGAGGCTGCTCGGCGGAGGACATTTTCAACGTGGCGGTGGTGACGGCGTTGCAGTCGGAGACGGCGTAATGCCATGCTGCCGTTCCGGCTGGTGTATCACGAACAGTACGACTTGCATCTCGGAAACCATGTCTTCCCCTCGAAAAAATACCGGTGGCTGCACGACCGGCTGATCCGCACGCGGTTCGCAATGGCCGAGGATTTCGCGGCGCCGGAGCCGGCGGCGGACGAGGATCTCCTGCGGGTGCACGATCCGCAGTGGGTTTCGAAACTGCGAAGCGGCACGCTCACCTACCAGGATATTCTGCGCCTGGAGATTCCTTATTCCCGGCAGATGGTGGAGGCGTTCTGGCTGGCGGCGGGCGGCACCATGCTGGCGGCGCGCCTGGCGCTCGAAACCGGCGTGGGGTTCAACGTAGGCGGCGGATTCCATCATGCGTTTCCGGACCACGGCGAGGGGTTCTGCGCCATCAACGATATGGCGGTGGCTATCCGGCGGTTGCAGTGCGACGGCGCCATCCGGCGCGCCATGGTGGTGGATTGCGATGTCCACCACGGCAATGGCACGGCGGCGATTTTCGCCCGCGACGATTCGGTGTTCACGCTCTCGATTCACCAGTTCAGGAATTATCCCAGCGAGAAACCTTTCTCCAGCCTGGACATTCACCTGGCGGACGGGGTTGGCGATGCGGAGTATCTTGACCGGCTGGGGGACGGGTACCGCGCGGCGCTGGGGATGTTCCAGCCGGAGTTGGTTATGTACGTGGCGGGCGCGGATCCATTTTATGCGGACCAGTTGGGCGGATTATCGCTCACGTTCGAAGGGCTGAAGGAGCGGGACCGGCTGGTGATCTGGACGGCGCTGGCTCGCGGGATTCCGGTGGCCGTGGTGCTGGCGGGCGGGTACGCGGAGAGCGTGGAAGATACCATTACGATTCACGCCAATACCGCGGCGGTGGCCAAAGAGGTCCTCGAGAAGACCGGGGCCGGCGATGGCTAGTGAATGGGATTACTGGGCGGCCGCTTTTCCAGCAGCCTACTTCGCGTGTGGCTTATAGGCTTGATGATCGCCCCCGCCAGCTTGTTGGGGAGCTTGAGCGGGAGGCTGTTTAGCTTTCAGCATGGCCTGGGCCGTGCTGCTTAACTGAACGGAGTCCGTTTGGGGGGCGGACTGTGGCTTTGACTGGGTCGGCTTATGCGCCGATGTTCCCGTGGACTGGGCCACAGGCTGAGCTTGCGTTGCGTTGGATACGGCACCTACCATCTTGTAACTCCTTCATTAGGCATATCGTCCGATTGGAGAGTTTCTTGAACCACTGGTTCACAGGGAAGAGGTTCGTTGCGGCGGCCGGCGTTCCGGCGGCCCGGGGACAATGCGCATGAGACTACAATGGTTACATGGTTAAGACGTTACGCGAGAGTAAGGCCAAGCTGTCGGAACTGGTGGACAGGGCCAGTCGTGGGGAAGATGTCCTGATTACCGTGCGCGGCACCGTGAAGGCGCGTCTCACCAAAGTGGAGGCGTCGCCGGCTGGCTTCGACGGCCGCGCATGGGCTGGCGAGTTGCGCACGCTGCAAGAGGCCATAAAGAGACGAAAGAAGCCGAAGTTGGCCATCGAACGCATTCTCGCCGAGAATCGCGCGGACCGCGTCTGAACCGTGAACTATTGGGACACTTCCGCGTTGTTCAAGGTCTACGCCCCGGAGGACGATTCCGGCTACTTCCTGGATTTGGTTGTCTCATCGGACCAGCCCATCGTTTCCTCCGCCATCGCAACGGCCGAAATGCTGTGCGCGCTCTACCGGAAAGAATGGGCGGGCGATCTGCACAGCGGCGGCGCCCTTGCCACGTATCGAAAATTCCTCGGCGACTGCCAGGCGGGCCGGATCGTGTTGGTTCCGTACGGCGAGCAGGTTTTCATGGCTGCGGAAGAGATTGTCAGGCTGGCTTTCCGAGTGGCGCGGCCAGTGATGGTTCGGAGTCTCGACGCAATTCACGTGGCTTCCGCTGTGACCGCTCAAGCCAGAGTCATGGTCGCGACCGATGCCCGGTTGCGGACGGTGGCGGCGATCGCGAAGTTGAAGCTGGTGCCGTGACGCTCGAACCCGGTGGCGGCGGTTGCCGTGAGAGCACCCCGTGCGCTATCCTAAAAGCTCGAACACTTTGTAAGGATTAGATTTAGCGAAGATGGCCAATACTTATTCCGCGCTCAAGCGGGTGCGCCAGAGCGAACGGCGCACGGAATACAACCGGAAGAACAAGACCCGCCTGCGTCACCAGATCCGCGCGATGCGGCGCGCGATTCTCGGCAAAGATGCCAAGGCCGCGGCGGAACTGCTTCCCACGACCTTTTCGATTATCGACCGTTCGGCGAAAAGCGGGCTCATCAAGATGAATACCGCGGCGCGGTACAAGTCGAAACTGCATCAAAGGGTGAAGGCGCTTTTACCCCACTAACTGCAAAATGAACCGCTCCATGACGATCCGGTCGTCCGGCCGGGCGTCGCGGAGGCCTTTGTCGGCGTTGTAGATCAGACGCATGGCGCGCTCGAGTTGTGGCTGGCTGAATGTGGCTGCCGTCTGGCAGACCTGCTCGGCGCGCGATCCCCACATAGGCACGCCCAGGCGCGAGAAGTGACCCAGAACCTGCTGCGAGCTCTTCAGGCCGGCCTCGCGAGCCACCAGCGCCATGCGAAATTGCGTGGAGAGAAAAGCCAGCGCCAGCGGGAGGTACTCGCCTTCGCGCGTCAAGGTATCCAGGAACTCGAGGGCGCGAGCGCGGTCGCGGCGGGCCAGCGCGTTCACCAGGGCGAAGATGGTGGTGGAGCGCGCATCCGGGACCAGGGCGGCGATATCCTCGACTCCCACCACGCGGTTTCCGGCGTACAACGCCAGTTTCTCAATTTCGACGGCGATGCGGGCCACATCGGCGCCGAGGGCCTCGACCAGGAGATCGAGCGCCGGGGGATCGATGCGGAAACCGGCGCGGCGCGCCAGCGCTTCGGCTTCGGCGCGGGCCTCGTGGCTGGGGAAGCGGCGGAGCTCGACGAGGTCGGGGATGGCGCTGTAGAACTTGCGAACGCGCTCCTGCTTGCGCTTGTCGTCGCCCTCGAAATCGTAGCGGATGGCTTCGAAGACCAGCAGGACGCCAGGCGTAGGGTCCTTCATGTACGCAACCAGCGGGGTGGCATCGCCGGAAGCAGACTCGCCTGCGGAATCTTCCTCGGACCGGCCGCGCGGCAGGGCGGCTTCGGCGTTGACCACCCAGATGAGACGCTCGGCGGCAAACAGAGAGAGACCGCGGGCGTCGTCCAGGACTTCGGCGAGCGCGGTCCGCGAAAGGTCGTGCTCGGCGACGGCGCCTGCGGGAACAGTGGTGAGGAGCGCTTCTTTCAGACGGAGGCGCTGGTAGGCTTCGGGGCCGAGCAGGAGGACGGCGGGCGGCGCCAGGCCCTTTTTCACCCTGGAAAGAAACTGCCCGGGAACCACGTCTAGAACCCTTCCAAAATGGCGGCGACGACGCTGCGGGCCACGTCGCGGCTGACACGCTGCATGGCGGTCCCGGTTTCGTCGAAATAGGCCGCGGGGTCAACGGAGATCTCGTATTGCTGGCGGTATTGGGCGCCCAATTGCGAGAACAGGACCTTCTTGGTGGCACGGTCGGTCAGGGTCAGACGCAGGGTGACCACGACTTGCGCGGCGGTGGCGCGGCCAGTAGTAGGATCGGAGACCGTGGGATAAAAGGCGAAGTTAGTCACCGTGCCGGCCAGCACGGCGTCGGCCTGGTTGGGGTCGGCCACGATGGCGTAGTGTGTCCGAGAGAGGAACTCGCGGGTGATGTCCGCGGGCAGCAGGCGGGCGAGCTGGTAGCGCACGGTGATATTGCCGAACGCCGGGATGGCGATGGTCTTGATGTTCTTGGGCATCAGATCGGCGTGGCCGGCAACGTGATAGCCGCAGCCGGGTGCAACCAGCGCCGCGGTGAACGCGATGGCCAGCGGAACGAGTTTGGTCATGTGAGTTGCTGCGCTAGAGCGACGGCGTTTTCGGCGGCCAACCGGAGGTTGTCCGCCACCAGCCAAAACCAGCAGGCTTGGGGACTGTTACGGTCGGAGGCGATGGCGCCCACGGCGATGCCACTCTGGCCCGCATGGCCGACGTTGGTGGGCGGCTCGAACTCGCTTCCCCGTACTTCGATGGAAAGGGTCGCCAGGCCGCTCTTGAGCGCTTCGACGCCGGGATTGGCGTAGAAGTCCACCCATGCGGAGAAACTGTAGCCATGGAAGACCGGTGCCTGCACGAGGCGCAGCGACGGCAGGGGTGCGCCGCGGCCCTCGCCGGGCAGGCCGAGCAGGGTGGCCAGGTGGTGTTCGATGCGCAGCTCGGAATCCTCGAGCGCAACGGGGGCCTCTTCGCCATACCTGGCGAGCAGGTTGAAGGCGAGCTGCGTATCGAAGATGGCCCGCGGGAGGGTTTTGAACGAGAACAGACTAACGGTCTGTTGCTGGAGTTCTTCCACGCCGGGAGTGCCGTACTCGCTGGCGGGAGCGAACACCTGGACGACGGAGCGGCGAATAGCATCGCGCGCGTGGAGCCGGCGGAGGAGGAGCGCCAGAGCGATGGCGGCGGGATGCGCGACGACGTTCACGGCGGGCGCATCGGGCTCGGCTTCACTCTCGACCAGCGGCGCGCGCAGGCGGGCGTCGGGGTGATTCTCGGCGGCGCCGGTCAGGTCGATGATGACAGGGCCGGGTTGCCGATCGAGCAGTTCGAGCGCCTGGCGGCTGGATTCCGCGGATCCAGCGAGGAAGACGGCGCGCGCGCCGGCGAGGCTCTCGGCATCGAGAGCGCCGACCAGGGCAGGCTCCTCGCCGACGAGCGTGAGTTTGCCGGGCTGTTCGTCGTCGCCGGCAATCAGGTGAAGATCGAGAGCGGGCGAGGAGGAGGCGGCGATGTCGCGGATTTCGCGGCCGAGGAGAGATTCGCTGCCGATCAGCGCGAAGGTCATCGGGCGCGCCTCAGACGGCGGCGAACGATGCCGCCGATGCGGATCGCGATGCCGCTCGCGACGTAGGCGGAGGCCACGGCCAGAAGCACGGGTTGCGGCCAGTTCCATATAGCGTAAATCAGCCCGCCCAGCAGGACGAAAAGCAGCGGAGTGTACGGCCTGCTGAGGTTGATACCTTTGAAGCTGTAGTAGCGCCAGGTGCTCACCATCAGGAAGCTCAGCAGCACCAGCAGCGCCAGCC
The DNA here is from genome assembly GCA_963768385.1 of Bryobacterales bacterium. Classification (GTDB taxonomy): domain Bacteria; phylum Acidobacteriota; class Terriglobia; order Bryobacterales; family Bryobacteraceae; genus Fen-178. The sequence goes on along the minus strand of CAVYHQ010000001.1, from coordinate 366,639 downwards.
AGGCCACGGAAAGAGGCCACCAGGCGAGCGGCTGGCCGTCGAAGGCTAAAACCACCGCGGCCACCAGCAAAGCCGCGGCGGGGATGGGCAGGCCGACGAAATACTTGCGGTCGGGGTGGCCGGGATTCTTGGGAATGGGGTTCTTCTGAACGTTGAAGCGCGCCAGGCGGGCGGCGCCGCACAGCAGAAAAAGAAAGGCGATGAAATAGCCGGCTCTGAAGAGATGGCTGCGGATGCTCTCGGCAATAGATGTATCGACAAACTGCACGCCCCAGGTGAAGGCCAGGACGGCGGGCGCAATGCCGAAGCTGATGACGTTGGCGAGCGAATCCATCTCGCGGCCGAAATCGCTGGCGGTGTTGGTCATGCGGGCGATGCGGCCGTCGAGGCCATCCAGGAACCAGGCGACGCCAATGGCTTTGGAGGCAATGGCGAAATGCTCCGCCGCGCCGGTGCCGGATGCAGCCAGCATGGCGCCATTGAAGGAACGCAGGATGGAGAGATAGCCCAGGAAGATATTGCCCGCCGTAAACAGCGTGGGGAGCGCGTAAGCCACGCGCCGGGGCCGGCGTTCGAGAGAGCGCGGGTCAATCAGCCGGTCTCTAAGTCCCATGCGCCTGCCCTCCGTCCCGGCGGCGCGCGAGGATGCTGGAGCCGGCGGCGACGCGCATGCCGGGGCGGACCATGATTTCCCATTCGGGGCCGAAAAGGACGTTGACGCGCGAGCCGAACTTGATGAGGCCCACTCGTTCGCCGGTGGAAACGCGGTCGCCGGGCTTCTTATTGAAGACGATGCGGCGCGCGATCAGGCCGGCGATCTGCTTGAAAACCACGCGCGAGCCTGCGCCCTCGACGGTGACGACATTCTGCTCGTTTTCGGTGGAGCAGGCTTCGCGGCTGGCCACGTGAAACCGCCCCTGGTGGTACTCGACGGCGGCGATGGCGCCGCCGATCGGGGCGCGGTTGACGTGGACGTCGAAAATGTTCAGGAAGATGCTGACGCGGTTGTCGGCGGGGCCTTCGGGTTTGACGGCCACCACTTTGCCGTCGGCGGGGGCGACGGCCACGGGGCCGGCGGGAATGGAACGGTCGGGGTCGCGGAAGAAATACAGGCAGAAGGCCGCCAGTAGCCACAGCGGCGCGGCGAACCAAGGGCCGGCCAGCCAGCGGACGATGAACCCGCTGCCGGCCAGAGCGGCCGCGTAATAGATGCCGTCAATAACGATCACGAAGCTACTATTCTCACACAGGCGAGCAACGGGCGAGCCGCCGCCGCAGGTTTCGTTGCGCCCATCCACATGTTAAACTCCCGTTTCACCATGAAACAGCGATTCTGCCTACTTGCCGCCACAGTTCTGCTCGCTCTCGCCGCGCCCGGCGTGCTGCTGGCGGACACCGCCTGCGACGCGCTCACGGCCATGGCCCTGCCCCACACCACCATTACCGCGCAATCGGTCGGCGCGGGCACGTTCACGCCGCCCTATGGCAGCCCGGCCGACCGGCTCCCCGCATTCTGCCGCGTGGCCGGCGTCATCCGGCCCTCCAGCGACTCATACATCCGTTTTGAGGTCTGGCTGCCCGTCGCCGGGTGGAACGGACGCTTTCTGGCGGCCGGCAACGGCGGCTTCGCCGGGGCCATCGACTACGGCGCACTGGCCCGGAACCTCCGGCGGGGTTACGCCACCGCCGCCACCGACACGGGGCACGAGGGGGAAGTAGTGGACGCGGCCTGGGCTTTCAAGCATCCAGAGAAGATCGTGGATTTTGGTTACCGCGCGCTGCACCAGACCGCCGTCAACGCCAAGAGCCTGATGCAGGCGTTCTACAGCCGTGCGGCGCAGCACTCCTATTTTGAGAGTTGCTCCAATGGCGGCCGCGAGGCGCTGATGGAAGCCCAGCGATTCCCCGAGGATTTCGACGGCATCCTCGCCGGCGCCCCCGCCAACAACTGGACGCACGGAATGGCCGGCGGCATAGATGCTGTCCAGACGCTCTACGGCCGCGAACCGGCCGCATATATTTCGGGCGTCAAAATTCCCGCCATCAGCGCCGCGGTACTAGCGGCGTGCGACGCACAGGATGGCGTCAAGGACGGGATCGTCAATGACCCCACGCGGTGCCATTTCGACCCGGCCGTGCTTCTTTGTAAGGATGTGGAAACACGCAATTGCCTGACCGCGCCGCAAGTCGCCTCTCTTAAGAACCTGTATGCCGGGAACCGATTCTCCCCCGGGGTCATGCCCGGAGGCGAGGCGGGAGCGGGCGGCTGGGGGAGTTGGATCCTGGGTTCCGGTCCGGGCGGGAGCTCCGGAGTGCTGTTCCTGGAAAACTATTTCCGCTACATGGTCTTCGACGACCCCACCTGGAACGCGCTCACCGCCGACGCCGGGGCCGCGGCGCGCGCCGCGGATCAGAAAACCGGGCAGGCTCTGAACGCCATTGACCCCGATCTGCGCCGCTTCAGCGCCCGCGGCGGCAAGCTCATCCTCTACCACGGCTGGAACGATCCCGGCATCTCGCCTCTCAACACCATCAATTACTACAACAGCGTGGTGGGCGCTCTGGGCGCGCCAGAGACGGAAGGCTTCGTGCGCCTCTATATGGCGCCGGGCATGCAGCATTGCGGCGGCGGGCCGGGTCCCAATGCGTTCGGGCAGTCGGGCCTCACCACCGCCAAGGGGCCCGAGTACGGCATTTACACCGCTCTTGAACAGTGGGTCGAAAACGGAGCCGCGCCCGGGGAAATCATCGCCACCAAGTATGTCGCCGACACTACCGCGCGCGGCGTCCAGATGACCCGTAAGTTGTGCCCCTATCCCCAGGTGGCCACTTATAAAGGCACGGGCGATACCAACGATTACGCGAACTTTACGTGCGGAGCCGGGCACTGAAGTTTCCGCGGGCACGGCGAGCTTCGCTCGGCCGCGGGCAGGCGAGCACCGCCTGCCCCACCCGCGCTACTGCGGCTTCAGATACTTGGCGTACCAGGCGAGGTAACGCTCGATGCGGTCCTTCTGGTAACTGGGCCGGGCGATGCCGTGGTTCTGACCGGGATAGATCACCAGTTGGGTGGGCACGCCCAGGCTGCGCAGCGCCTCGTACATCTGCTCGCCGCCCACCAGCGGCACATTGAAGTCGCGCTCTCCGCCAAGGAAGAGCGTGGGCGTCGAGATCTGGTCGGCGTGCAGGAATGGATAGGAGATCCTGATCCACGGCTCCAGACCGACCTTCCAGGGCGGGCCGATCTCTTCGTCGTACTGAATGATGTACTGGTCGACTCCGTAGAGCGCGATGGGAAAAGCGGTGCCGGCGCCGCTGGTGGCAGCCTTGAAGCGATGGTCCTTGGCGATGACCGCGTCGGTGAGGATGCCGCCGTAGCTCCAGCCGCCCACACCCAGACGGTTGGGGTCGGCCAGCCCGATGGAGACCACATAATCCATGGCCGCCAGCAGGTCGAGGACCTCCTTGTTGCCCCAGTCGGCGGCGATCACGGTCTGATACTTTTCGCCGCGGCCCGAGCTGCCGCGGTAGTTCACGTTCACCACCACGTAGCCGTTGGCGGCGAAAATCTGACGCTCGAAACTGAAGGCGTGCGAGTCCTGCCCGTTGGGACCGCCGTGGATGCGCAGCAGGGTGGGATACTTCCGGCCCGGCTCGTAGTCGGGCGGCTTCACCAGCAAGCCGTGCACTTCGTTGCCGTCCTTAGCTTGGCAACTGAACTCCTCGGTGGCGCCCAGCTTGAGCTCGCCGAGCAAGGCGTCGTTGTGGTGAGTGAGCCGGCGCAGAACGCCGTTCTCGAGCGCATGCACCTCGGCCGAGGCCGTGTCGCCGGCAACCAGCACAGCGAGGCGCCCGTCCATACCCTGCGCCACGGTCGAAATCACGCCCGGGCCTTTGACCAGCCTCTCGATCTCCCCGCCGCTGGCCGGAACACGCGCCAGATACTCGGAGCGGTCATCCGCCACCAGAAACAAAATGGAGGAGCCGTTGGTGGCGAAGCGCGGCGACGAGACCCCGCGATCGAGCTTGCCGGCCAGTATTTTCGGGTCTCCGCCGGCGGCGGGCACAACCGCAAGGCGGCTCATGTTGTAGGCGCCGTCTTTTGCCCCGGAGCTTTGCAGGTAGACCAGCAGCTTGCCGTCGGGGCTCCACTCGGGGCGCGCGCGCGAGGCCGAGGCATGCAATCCGTCGTAGTGAGTCACCAGGCGGGGCGTGGCTCCGGCGCGCGCTTCGGTCACGTAAACGTTCCAGGCGTCGTAGCGGTCCGCGTCCTTCCCCTCTTTGCCCAAAAAGGCGATCGACTGGCCGTCGGGCGACCAGTTGGGCGATGCCGCTTCGAGGCTTTCGGCTGTCAGCGCGTCCGTTTTTTTCGAGGCGAGATCGAAAAGATAGAGCCGGGCGGGCGGTTGCGTCAGGTAGCCCACGATGTCCTGTTTGAATTTGTAGCGCTCGATCACGATGGGCTTGGGGGGCTTCGGCGGTGTAGCGGGGTTGGGCCGTTCATCATCGGAAGTGTCGTTGGGGTCGCGATCCTGCATCACCAGCAGCAACCGTTTGGAATCCGGCGACCACTCGCAGGACGACAGCCTCCCCTTGACCTCGGTGAGCTGCTGCGCCTCTCCACCCATCCGGTCGAGCAGCCACACCTGCGTGCCTTTGGCTTTGCCCGGGCGTCCGGAAAGAAAAGACAGATAGCGGCCGTCGGGGCTCCAGCGAGGGGCATTCTCGTTCTCGGGGCTGGAGGTGAGCCGCAATTGCCGGCTGCCATCCCAGCTCACCATCCACACGTCGGTATCGCTCTTGTCGCCGGCAACGTCCACCGAGTTGAGGGTGTACGCCACCCACTGCCCGTCGGGCGAGATCTGCACGTCGCGCACGTCGTGGAAGCTGTGTATGTCATCCAGCTTGAGCAGCCGCCGGCTGGTTGACTGGGCGAAAACCAGGGATGCCGCCAACAGGCCGATAGAAACACGCAACGCTGTAGCTTGGCTCATGAGCTTACGAGTCTAGCAAAACGCGGCGCTTGCCGGCCGCGCCCGCAGTGCGCGATAATCGCGGCGTCGATCATGAAACTGCCCGGCAGGAGCGAGATTGAGAGCGCGAGCCACATTGTCCATGGGGCCATGCGGCCCACCCTCCAACACTCCTGGCCTCTGCTGAACCAGCGTCTGGGCGCGGAAGTGTGGCTCAAGCACGAGAATCACACGCCCGTGGGATCGTTCAAGATCAGGGGCGGCCTGGTCTACTTTCGGCATCTCAGGCGTTCGCGGCAGGGCATCACGCGCGTGGTCGCGGCTACGCGTGGAAACTTCGGACAAGCGGTAGGATTCGCGGCGCGCCGGGAGGGCATGGAAGCCATCGTATACGTTCCCCGGGGGAACAGCCAATCCAAGAACCGCGCCATGCGCGGTCTGGGAGCGACCCTAGTGGAACACGGCCGGGATTTCGAAGAAGCCCGGCAGGCAGCCCTGCGGCGCGCGCGCAAAGAGGATCTGCACTACGTTCCCTCCTTTCACGAGCGTCTGGTCGCGGGGGTGGCCACGTATTCGGTCGAATTGTTTTCGGCGGTGGCGGGTGTCGATGCGGCCTACGTGCCCATTGGTTTGGGATCGGGAATCTGCGGGATGGCGGCGGCGAGGGAGGCTCTGGGACTGAAGACTGACATCGTCGGCGTGGTCTCCCGGCATGCCCCGGCTTATTACGAGTCGTTTGTGGAGCACCGCGCGGTGGCGCGCCCGGCGGAAACCAGGATCGCCGACGGGGTGGCTTGCTCGGCGCCGGAACCGGAGGCGCTCGAAATCATCTGGCGGCATGTGGCTCGGGTGGTCATGGTAACGGACGACGAGATCGCCATGGCCATGCGCATCCTATTCGACGACACCCACAACGTGGTTGAAGGAGCCGGCGCAGCGGCCCTCGCCGCGATCCTCCAGGAGAGGCGGCAATTGAGCGGCAAGCGGGTGGCGGCCGTGTTGAGCGGCGGCAATGTCGACCGGGATGTCTACCGCGAGGTGTTAGGTGGTATTGGACTGGCGGAGAGGGGGGGATTCGGAGCCGGGATCTGCCGCAAACCGTTCAGATCACGGCACAAATGAAGATTCCCCTTATATTCCATATTCTTACGCGCAGTCTATTATGTCTGCACAGTCTCTATAGGACTCCCCCGTGCTGGCCGAAAACCGATACCAAACAGACACCAAGGTGGCCGAGAGCCTCACTTTCGCCGCCCCCGCGACTGGTGTTCCGCGACCCAGGCCAGAACCTCCGACTTGAGAAACCGGAGGTTCGACTGAATGCGGACGTAGGGTATGAGCCCCTTCTGAACGTAGCCGTAGATCGTCTTCACGTCGATGCGGAGCATCTCCTCCACCTCTTTCGCGGTGAGGAGTTCCTTCGGTTCTTCAGCCGGCCGATCCGCAGGAGCGGCTCTCGACTCCAACACGGAAACCGAGGCGAACACCTGCTCCGGCAGAACGAACTGGACGTTTTTCATCTGGTTCGGATTCAAGACGGATGCGGCGCGCGATCTCACGCGGTTCAGAACCTCCTTATCCGGCGCGACGAGGAAAACGTGCTCGAATCCGGCGGCCAGGCACTTTTGCGCGTTCGCCAATTCGTGCTCCGGAGACGTGGTCACAGAGATCTCGCACGCGATCGGAGAGCGCCCGCGCTTTTCGAGGACCACATCGACGATCCCCAGCCCGTCGAGCACCGGCTTTTCGAGCGTCACCTCATATCCCCGACCTTCCGCCCACCGCCGGATGAGGTCCTGCAAATACTTGTGTTGCGCGCCGCCGCGGCCAGGGGTTTGCGGAGGCGATGGCGGTTCCTCAGTGGGCGCCGGAGCCGGCTTTCCTGCGGGCAAAGGCACTTCCAAGCGGATTCTGGCTTTCCTGACCCGCGACTCAGTCTCCATCTCGGAAGACGCGTGGCGCGCCATGATGGTCGCTTCCACGTCCTCCCGCCTCGCCGCGTATCGCTCGCGCGAGGATGCCACGATCCGGTCCCGGCGGGCGGCAGCGAGAGCCGGGTCAACCGGGGGAAGCGGAACGGTCTTCATGTTGAAGTCGTATTCCGCCCGCTCCATGCGGACGATGGCCTCGCCGACGCTGAGGTTTTGGAGGTCCTTGGCTTTGAAGAATGAGAATCCTTCTTCGAGCTTCTTGGCATCGAAATCACCCAGGCGGAAGCAGACGCGGGTGTACGGATTGGAAATCACCGCGCTCGCCACGTCGCTGTCGCGATTCGAGAGCTCGATGCAGTTCCTGATGGGCGAGGACGAGCCCCAGGTTATATTTCCGCGCCCCCGACAAGATGGCGGCGAGCGACGGCGTGACGAAGTTGTGGAACTCGTTGACGTAGAGATAGAACGGCGTGCGCTCCGCCGCCGCCATGCTCTGCCGGCTCGTGGCTATCTGGTTCAGCTTGGAGACGACGAGCGTCCCCAAGAGATAGGAATTCTCTTCGCCGATCAAACCCTGAGAGAGCTTGGCAAGGAGGATCTTCCGGCCGTTCATGATGGCCGCAAAATCAAGGCGGTCCTCCTTCTGGGAGACCATATGCCGGATCACTTTCGGCCGGAGGAAGGTGTCCAACCGGGTCAGGATCGGACCTTGCGGCTTGCCCGTGAGCAGGGGAAATTCCTTTTGCCAGTAGTACACGATTTCGGAGTCGCGCACGGTCCCGAGGAACCGCTCCCGGAAACCCGGCTCGACCAAAAACCTTCTGAGATCCGGGAGCGTCCCTCCCTCGCTGCTCTCCAAGAACGCCAGAATCGCATTGCCGAGCACGGTGGTCATCTGGTCGCCGAAACTGGTGGACAGGCGGCGGAAGACCGACACGAGGTCCGACGCCAACAGGTTCCGTTCGAGATCTGAGTGCGCCGAGAGAATATTGAATCCGACGGGGTAGGCATCGTCCGATGGATCGAGGAGCACGACATCATGGATGCGTTCCTCGGGAATCCGGCCGACGACCTGATCAATCAAGTCCCCGTGGGGATCGAGGACGCAGAGGCCGTCGCCGTTTTCAATGTCCTGGACGATCATGTTCAGGAGCAACGTGGACTTGCCGCTGCCCGAGGCGCCGATCACATGCATGTGGCGACTGCGCTGCTCGGTGCTGATGGACACGGGCACGGTCTTCCCGGCGTGATGGTTCTCGCCGAGCCTCAGAGCATGCCCGAACGCGAGCGAGGGCGCCGCCTTGGTCTTGCGCTCTTCGCGCTTCAACTTGGCCGACCGGGCTGAGGCCGACGGCAAATGAACGAGGGAGACCAATTCGTCGCGGTTTACGAGGAGGCCACTGCGGCAGCTCCCGGCGCGTCACGACGTTATCAGGGTGCTGCTCTTCGTCATACTCGTCATTCACGAGCGGGATAAGTTCATTGCTTGCCGCATCGGCGAATTGGCGGAGTGATTTGCCCAAACCCTCTGCGATGCGCCAGGCCCGCGCGCTTTTCGGACTCTGCGTTGCCACGCGAATGACCGCGGCGAAGAGCGGAGACGATATTTTCTCTGTTGCCAGTTTCACGATCCCTGGATCATCGATGAAGAACGAGTCCCCGGCTTCGTCCGTCACCGCCCGCATAATGCTCAGAGGCCACGGGTGGCGCACCGGGGCGAAGAGCACCTGAAAGAGCGCCGTATCGTCCGGGTCCAGTTCCGCCATCGCGCCGATCAACCCGGTCAACGGGTCAGGGTCGAAGCGCTCGAAACGGCGCAGCGGTCGCATGAACTCTTTCGAAAGCCCGTATTCGACGACGGCGGTACCCTTCCGCCCGGTCTGGTCCCAGACGCCTTCGAGGTAGCCCTTCCGCTCGGAAAGCAAGGCTTCGGGAAAGTATGCCTGAAGCTGTTCGCGCATCTGCCGCTGATCGCGGGGAGCCGAGGCAAGCTGCACCAAAATGGCGGCGCTCGTTCCCAGGATCTCGAAGCTGGCCGGTCGGGAGACGTTGCCGAGGCTCATCAGAAACTGTCCGGCGGCGTCCGTGGTTATCTTGGTTTCCGACGGCAAAACTGCCTGTACTTCGACGAGCGCCGTGCGATCCTCCATGTAGATCGGCGCGGGCTCTCCGTCGTCCGGAGGGGCGACAGCCCCGCTCTCCGCATTGCGCCCCTTGATAAGACCATCGACGAGATTGCTGAGAAACGTCGGCTTCCGGCCGTCATCGTGCGCCGCTCCCGGAGTCCCTGGAATGAAGTGACCGAAGAACGGACGGAACGGCGGCTCAAGGGCGACCGGCCGATCAGAGACCTGCCAACCCCTGCCCCGCCTTTCCCACTCGTAGAACTGCCGGGTGAGCGCCTCAATTGAGGAAGAGGAATTGCACGGCATAGCTGACCACTCAAGCTGAAGGCCCAAATCTGTTCATAATGGGCTTGCGTTCAGCCTCCGTGAGGGCGCGGACGCCCTTGTCCTTGGTTACGCAGTCGATAACCTCCAGAACCGCGTTGTGCACTGCTGCCTGGAACATGAGGGCGGTATCGACGGCGTAGTACGTGGCCGGTGCGAAGATCCGCTCGTAGATGCCGCCGATGAGGGGCATCGCCAACACCGTGCTTTCCCCGCGCATCCTTCCTTGCCGCATCCCATTGCCAAGAATCCATAGGAATGCTGGCACGCCAAAGAGGGCGAATCCCAAACCGATGAGAACGCCGAACGCATATCCCGCCATCGCCGCTCCGATGGCAAATCCGATCAAGAAGGCAACATTCATAGCGATCACGACCCCGAGGAGAAACCCGAGGGTGTAGAGTATGGCAAACGGCAGGGGCGGCTCGGTGAACCACCACGACACGAAGAAACCTGTGCCGAACGGCGCGGCGCAGATATCGAACACATGCTTGCCCCGATGGATGCGCAAATACTCCCGGTTTGCGCTGGCGAGACCGCCCTCTTTGTGCTCGATGCGAGTCCGCTGAATTTCAGGTACGGCCCGCGCCTGCACGGCCGCTTCGACCGACTCGTAGAACGCCAACGAGGAGGTCTGAAAGCTCTCTATGAGGCGACACCAGTGGGAAATAACGTTCGCCTGTTTCGCCATTTGCCACTCCTTTATTTAACGGGTAGTGAAGCATAAGTGTACCGCCCCCAGTAGCGGACGTGCATCATGCCGGACGTATTGCCCAATGCGCTAACGGATTCCACAGACAAACCCGATTGAAGATAGGGTGCTGTCGGGCGGCGGATGACCTAGCCCTCGCATTAGCGGGCGGACTTGTTTTCGTCCATTTCAGTCGATTCCGCCAGGACGCCGCGCCGGTTCGGCTTGCTTTTCGATCCCGGACAGGAGCCTGGAAACCGTGATGCCCAGGCCTCTCGATATCGTGAGCGCGGTCTGGATCGTGAGATTGTGCTCCCCGCGTTCGATGCCGCCCATGTAGGTTCGGTGGAGCCCGCAGTGGTCCGCAAACGACTCCTGCGAAAAGCCCTTCTTTCGCCGAAGGTCACGGATACGCTTCCCGAGCACGACCTGTAGCTCATTCACTTTCAACAGTTTGCGGACTGCTGGTCTTCGTGTCCACATGACGCTTGCAGACATGATATATATAGCGGTATGCTGGAGGTTTCACGGGGGCATTCAATGCACCGGCTCATGAGGAATAGCGGGAAGACCGGACTTCCGCGACGTTGCTATCACGCAGAGGAGGCGGATACGAAGTGACCAAAGCGGACTTCCGGTATTCGGGCCACGGCGTCTCCCGCACCACCTCGACTGCGTCACGGCAACGCAACCATCCCGCCGCGGGATGGATTGCAGTCACGGCGGTTGCCGCCTTGCTTACCGGATGCACCGGTACGAAAAGTCTGACCCCGTCCATCCTTTCCCCATGAAACCGGACCTCTACACCAAAGCTGTTCTAAGCGTCATAGCACTGCTATTGCTGCTGCTCGCATGCAACCGGTACGTCAATCCGGAATCGAAAGCCCGCGCCGCCGGGCCTTTTGCGCAATTGCAGTTTACGTACTCCCAAGGAACCTACGCATTCTTCGACACCAATACGGGCGAGATCTGGCAGTATACGAACACCGGCGAGGTGTATGCCAAGGCTCGACTGACGAAACCTGGTGAACCTTTAGCCGGAGCCTGCAACAATCCCGGATGCATAGGGAAGTAAGACTTATTGCAGGGTTCTCCTCGGATATCGCATTATTTTCAAACCCATGCATCCAACGAACACGGTGGAGGTCCTCGCCGTTCTTCTCCGCAACGAAAAAACCTACCGATGACAATCATGGGTTACGAAGCCAAAAACGCCAGCCGGCGGAACGCGCAGCGCGAGATTGGCGCGTGATCACGGTTCGTGACCCTCTCCACATGATGCGCGTCGCCTCGTGTCTCCGCTGCCGGGCATCCACAACGCAACAGGTAACGACAGCCGTCATTTCCCAAGCTGCGAGGCAGCGCAGCGTCCGGTGTGAGCGGTGCGGCTGCGATATTGAGAACAACCATTCAGCCGTTTCTGGCACACGGTGGCCGGTCGAAACCGGAGGATCGCCTCGTACTCGACGCGGACGACGAGTACACGCCCGAGCAGCGCCGCATCGTCGATGCCCAGCTCGCTGAAGGCCTGGCCGACATCAAGGCCGGCCGGGTCCATGGTCCTTTTTCCACCCACAAGGAATTTATCGCTTCGCTCCACAAGGAAGCCAGGAAGTTGGACCGCAAGAAAACCAAGCGCTCGGCGTGGGACCGGGGAAGAAGTGGCAACTGGTTTCATAGAACAAAAGGAGTGGGCCATGAGAGCAAAAAACAAGCCGGAGGGTTTCTAGCAAGGTTAAATATGGTGTAATCAGTGTTCTGCACGCATGCGAAACTTTACAGAGCACCTTGAGCGGTACGATAGAGTAGAGGTTTCTGTGACGACCAAGCCTCCACAACAACGGTCTTACGAGCTGTCCTGGCGATACGAACCGCGGGTCGCTACGCAACTTCTTGGAAGTCAGAAATATTCGACAAGCAGCCGAGCCATTGGAGAACTCGTCGCGAATGCTCTGGATGCGGGGGCAACGCTCATCGATATCGAGCTTGTAGAGAACGCCCTTGGAGGCACGGAAAAACTCACGATCACTGACAACGGGAGGGGCATTTCTCCCGAAGAGATCCAAGAGCGCTTTGTAGACGTTGGCGTGGCACCAGCGAGTGGCGGCGAAGGCACTCGCCTAGGCCGGTTGGGTGTGGGACGCCTTGCGGTTCATCGAATCGGAAGTCTGAGCACGTGGACTACTGTCGCAGAAAGATCCTCTGGTGAGGCGGTGCGCTCCATTTTTACGCTGCGGACAGATGGAAACAAGCGGCTAAAGGTACAGGAAGAGGTCGTCGCCGCATCTCCCACGGGCACGACGATCGAGATCCACAACATTCTGGACACCGGCAAAGATCACCTGACGGCTACGCGGATAGCAAACGACCTGCTGTCTCAATATTGCAGCTTCTTGCTCGGGCATCTTAAGCGGCGCATTCGTGTCAACGGCGAGGAGCTCGCCGTTGACGAATTGATCGAATCACGCGAGCACGAGGTCATTCCCGCATCTGAGAAAGTGCCTACAGACGCGATCCTAAACCACCTGATGCTTAAGCGTCCCGTCGATCAGTCGCGCTTTCCAAATCAAGTTCTGTTTTCAGCAAAAGGGCGAACGGTCACGAGCCTTCAACCCGAGGAGCCACCCCCGGTGCAATATCTCAGTATTGTGGAGTGCCCTTATCTCGACTCCATCGTTACCTCAAATCGCGAGTTGTTAATCGAGATGGATGAGGGTTTCACTGGGCTAAAAGACGCGGCCTTCGACCGGATCAGCGACTACGTAAAAAAGGTGCGCGCAGAGCGGGAAAAAACCTTCATCGAACAGGCGCGACAGGAAGAGTATTATCCATACCGGAACATAACGCAGGACCCTATAGCCGGCGTCGAACAAGCTGTCTATGACGTAGCCCTGGAAAAGATCAACGAAGCGGCAAATCTCGGGAACATGACGCGCAAGCAACAGGAGATAGTTTTTAAGCTCCTGAAGCGATCGCTAGAAAACGAGAGCCTGTTGGAGGTACTGCAAGAGGTCGCAAAACTGTCGGACGAGGATATTGAACGCTTTCGCCGAGTGCTAGCACGTACGACGCTCGAATCCATCATCAAGCTGTCTTCTGAGGTCACGAATCGGCTAACGTTCCTCGACCTACTGCACATCTTGGTCTACGGTCCCGACGCAAAGACGGTGAGGGAGAGGAGCCAACTTCACAAAATCATCGACTCCCACTGCTGGATGTTTGGGCCACAGTTCCACCTAGCAACGAGCGATAAGAGCTTTCGCGAAGTGATTCGGAAGCACAGAATAAAGGCCGGCCTGTCGGAAATCGACGAGAAAGTGCTTGAGAATATCACGGGAGTCGGCGACATACCGGACCTGTTTTTGGCAGCCACACGTGATTTTCCAATTCAGCCCAAACATCATCATTTGCTGGTGGAATTGAAAGCGCCGGGCGTGGCCCTTGGGCGCAAAGAGGTGGAGCAGGTCCGACGCTACGCTGATACTATTTTAGAATCACACGAGTTCGACAAGGCTTCCACCCGGTGGGACATCTTTTTGGTTTCAGCTCGCTGCAACAAGGAAATCGAGCGCGATCGCAACCAGAAAGACAAGCCTCACGGTGTTCTTTTTGAATGGGACACCATGACCTTATGGGCGTTGGAGTGGTCCGAGATCATCACGAACGCGCGCTCAGAGATGCAACTGGTCCGAGATCATCTGAAGCAGAAATCCCAGGAGCTGACGATCTCCGATTACTTGAAAGAGAATTTTCCGGAGGTCCTGGATAATATTTCCAATTTGGTGATGAAGAACTCATCGGAACCATCTCCAGAGAAGGACGGGTCCACTGCATAAGCCGGGTTTCTTCTGGACGTGAGGCGTGTTAGCCAGTAGGATTTAGAGAATCCCCGATGCCCATAAACGAGGCGGACACATGCCGAAAGTACGTTGAGCCAAAGCTGCACGCCGCCGGGTGGGCGGACGAGCAGATCAGCGAGCAGAAGAGCTTCACTGACGGGCGTATCGTCATCGCAGGCCCGCGGCCTATTCGCCGGCCGCAAAAGCGTGCGGACTACCTTCTTCGGTACCGGCGCGATTTTCCCATCGCGGTTGTGGAAGCGAAGGCCGCGTACCGAGCGCCGACCGACGGGTTGCAGCAGGCGAAAGAGTACGCCAGCATTCTGGGGTTGAAATTCGCGTATGCGACAAACGGTCACGGCATTATAGAGCATAATTTCATAACGGGCGTGGAGGGCGAACTCGCGGGCTTCCCGAGCCCAGAGGATCTCTGGACGCGCCTGCGCGGTGCCGAAGCGATTACCGACGAGGTTATCGGGGGACGGCGCAACCATCCACCGGATCGGTGAATAGGGGAGAGATGGTAAACCAGAATAGGCCGGCGCGTTTTGCAGGACCCGACACCAGCGGGTGGTTCACCAACTGCATCAGCTTTTTCCCTCGCGCCTCGTCCGTCGTTTCGACGAGCACGGCTCGGAGAGGGTGTACGCAGCGGAAATGCGGCGTGTCGTTTTTTGCAACAGGCGATACTCAATGATGCTCCCCGCAAAAGCTCTGATGAAAACCCGGCCATTCAAGTCAGCGGATCGAATGGTGCTTCAGATGCAACCACCGCAATCGCAACCGCATCGCAGATAACCGAAAATGGCTACAAACACTGGCATATTAGGGTTCGCAGGTCCTTTATTGATTTTGCTTGTTCCGCTCACTGTTGCCGCACAGGAGACACCGAAAGTAGAAGTGTTCGGCGGTTATTCGTACTTGCGACTCAACGGAGAATCAGGTACGTCCCTCAAGTCCGCTAACCTGAACGGGTGGAACGCTTCATTCAAGTGGAACTTCACCCCACGAATCAGCTTGGTTGCCGATTTCAGTGGGAACTACGGCCAGCGGGGGATGACTCCCTTCTTCTATCTGATACAAGACCCAACGAAAATCAAAACTAAAACGGGCGACATGCGCCAGCACACGTTTCTCTTTGGCCCGGAAATGCGACTCGTGAATCGTGGCCGGATCAAGGTGAACACACGAGCGTTGATTGGCGTGGCACACACCAACACCCTTGTTGTGCCGTTTCAGGAGCCTGTTCAGTTGCCACTTGGCCCAAACGGGGAACCTGTCACCATCACCAATACGCAATTCTTCGGCGGAAATGGCTTTGCCGCCTCTTTGGGCGGCAGTGTTGATTGCCGCATCACGGATCGGTGGTCATACCGAATTGTTCAACCGGAAGTCTTGCTGATCCGTTCCAGTGGTGTGGAGAAGACACAACCCGATCTTCGAGTCTCCACCGGGATCGTGTACACGTTCGGGGGATCGGCCCCAACCAATTCATCGGGCAGACGTGTTTCCTTCGGTGTGGTGGGCGGTGGTGGCCTGACAGATGCTTTTGGGCAGGAATCATCTCAATCCGTCTCTTTGCCGAACGGGGGAACCGAAATCTGGCGTTCACGTTGGGCATCTACTCGAAAGGACTACATTATTGGGCCGATGGTGGAGTTCGAGTTGGTGTCGCATCTAGCGTTGGAGATTGACGCCCTGTACCGCCCGTTGAATTTCACTGATTCCATCGCCCAACCGGGCGAATCGTTCCAGAGCGGAGTTACCCTCACCGTGGTCACATGGGAGTTCCCCGTTCTGGCGAAGTACAGGTTTTCGACACGGACGTTGAAACCCTTTGTCGAGTCGGGACCGTCGTTCCGCAGTTCCGGGAACCTGAACGGCACAGCACCTTCCGTCTACGGCGGAACTGCCGGGGTTGGCTTTGAAGCCCCTCTTGGGAAACTGAAGATCGCTCCCGTACTGCGCTTCACGCATTGGGCGGCGGATGGGGAGTTCTTCCAACCACACACGAAGCGCAACCAAGCAGAATTGCTTGTAGGGCTGTCCTTCTGAGGGCGATAGGTCCAAGCCCCCGCACAGACGCTCCAAACGGCTCCAATCGCCGGGGATCGCTGTTCTACAAATGCACCTAGCTGGCGGCGTTGTTGTTGCGTGACGAAATTTCAGATACGGCTGTAATTGGGCGGAAGCACCTTCAGCGTGGACAGGCCCTAACACGTAAAATTCTGCGGCCGCACAAGGACGGAGCGGACTTCGATGACCGGGCCATCCGGCAACACGAACGAATTTGGCGTGGGCGTCTCGAACATTTCATTGGAAGTGTGACTTCGGTGGGGATTTGTGGCCCTTACTAAACTAAATGGCAGAAGAACTGCAACGGTTTTGCTTCAGCTAACAACCCGACATGATAACAACGAGATCTGAAAGTCTCATTACCGCATTGTTGTTGTCTTTTCCGCTCACTGTTGTCGCACAGGAGACACCGAAATTCGAGATTTTTAGCGGCTATTCGTACTTGCGGCTCACGAAACAAACGAATGCTGCCTTGGAAGCAGCCAACCTGAACGGCTGGAACGCTTCGGTCAAGTGGAACCTGACCCCACGAATCGGCTTGGTTGCCGATTTCAGCGGGAACTATGGCCAACGTGGTAGAACCCCGCTTTCGCTGTCAACGACATCCGGTCAGATAACCCAAATCGGATTCAAACAGGGCGACATGCGTCAATATATGTTCCTGTTCGGCCCCGAATTTCGGCTGGTGCGAAGCAATCGGTTGACCCTAAATGTTCGGGCTTTGGTGGGAGTGGCGCAAACGAATACACTGGTGCTGCCGCTCAATCAGCCAATAGAGCGGCCACCGGATATATTTGGGAACCCGCAACCTTCGATCACTCAGTTCACTGTCGGAAGCAGGAACGCTTTTGCAGCTTCGTTCGGTGCGAGTTTCGATTACCGTATAACAGATCGCCTTTTGTACAGAATTGTTCAGCCTGAAATTCTTCTTACCCGCTACGGTGTGGCGGCTGGAGGCGAATACTCAACTCATGCCGATGTCCGGGTTTCCACCGGAATCCTGTTCAGGTTCGGGAAGCCAGTTTCGTCCAATCCTTCCGAGCCGCATTGTTCTTTCGGTGTGATCGGAGGTGCAAGTCTTACAGACGCCTTCGGCCATGAAAGCAGTGGATTCATTGTGGGGCCGAACGGCGAGAGACAGCCCACCCTGTCACGCTACTATTCCACTTCAAAAGACTATATTGTTGGTCCGAAGGTCGAATTCGGATTTCCGAGGCATTTGTCCGTGGAGGTAGACGCCCTGTACCGCCCGTTGCATTTGACAATGGCTGGTGTTCAGGCTGATGGGTCGCTCAATAGCGTCTCCCCCGCTACAGTCGTGACGTGGGAATTCCCCGTTCTGGCGAAATACAAATTTCAGGCCCGTAATGCAAGGCCGTTCATCGAATTGGGGCCATCCTTTCGGACTGCCGGGAATGTGAACGGTGCGTCACCGTCAGCTTATGGCGGCACAGCCGGATTGGGCATTGAAACTCACGTGGGCAAGGTGAAGATCGCTCCTGTGGTGCGATACACGCATTGGGCGGCGGATAACGAATTCATCGGACCCCGCTCGAAACGGAACCAAGCTGAATTGCTCGTGGGCCTGTCCTTCTGAGGACAACACGGCTAGAAGGGGGCCGCATGAGCAGCGAATTACCCGGCCCCGAACAGACGCTCCAAGCCGCTCCGAATCGCCGGGAATGGGCCTTCTACAATCGCACGTACCCGACTGGCAGCGTTTTTGCCGTGGCGAGACCCCAATGGGTGAAGTTCGATGCTCTGGTGAAAGGGGGGCCGGGCCGGTAGACAGTGGATACACAGGTGTGAGGCCGTAGCACAACAGGGAAATGAGAGCCGTTGATCTGAAATGGCTTTACGCTTGGCCTCTATCGTGCAACGGGGATACTTGTGCGCACATTCCTGTTCGCGATGGCCGCGCTCCTATGTCCGGTGCTGCACGGCCAGCAACTGTACTTCGGCGCTATCGGCGGTACCGGACTGACGCGGGATTTTCCGCTATTCGAGTCTACCTATCCCGGCGATAGCTTCGGCAACCCCCCAAGCGATTCCCGGCACTTCTCGGGTCCGAGAAGTCTCATTCTGGGCGGCCTTGTAGGCGTGCGGCTGTACGGTCCTTTCTTCCTGGAGGTGAATGTCCTGCACCGGCCGTGGCGCGACGACCTGACTTACACCGAATATCCACCAGGCGCTCCGAGCGTCACCAGTCACCACTCCTACCTGTCGGCCAACGCCTGGGAGTTCCCGCTGATGCTCAAATGGAACCTGCCCGTGCTTTCGGAACGACGTTTGCGGCCTTTCGTGGAAGGCGGCGTTGCATTCCGCAGCGCGCAAGACGTCAATGCAGTTCAGCTTTCGCCGGTGGGAGCGACTTTCGGCGCCGGCTTGGCGCTTCACCTCGGCTCCCTCCGCATCGCACCAACCCTCCGCTACACCCGCTGGGAAAAGGAGACGCATTTCCCTCCCTATCCCAGCCGCGCCGATCAGATCGAGTTTCTCACCAGTGTCGCCTGGGGAACCGAAGACACCTCCTGGCACGTCGCCGGTCACGGTATGGCCCTGGGTCTTATAGGCGGTCTCGGGCTTTCACCGGAATTCAGGTCGCCTTGGGGTCCCATCCACGAGAAGACGCGGTACGTGGCGGGCGCCTCGGCCGAATTCGATCTGCATCACAGCCTGTCGTTAGAGGTTGACGGCATGTACAAGCCCTTACGGACCGGGAACAACGACATGGACCGCTTTTCCGTGCTGACCTGGCAATTCCCCGTCCTGGCGAAACGCCGCTGGACGCGGGAAAGATACACACCGTTCGTGGAAGGCGGTCCGTCGTTCCGCATTGCCGGCAACCTCAACGGCTATAATCCCTCGCATTACGGCGTAACGGCCGGCGGCGGCATCGAGGTCGGCGCCGGGGCGGTGCGCCTGTCGCCGATGCTGCGATACACCCGCTGGGCCCGCGATTCGCATCGCTTCTATGCGCCTGTCAGCGCGTCGTACGACGGGACTCGTCCTGATGCTCTGGAACTGCTGTTCGGCTTTACGTTTTAATCAGATGGGATTCGAGCCGGTTTTTCCAAGCCGAACTAATTGCATTTGCAGAATATCGCGGCCACCCGTAGTGGTTTTCCCCCATTTCCGGGTCTTTGATTCAGGGACTTGCTTGAATGGAACGTCTTCCTTTGCTTTCGTTGTTCTTTCTCCTTTCAGCCGGGACATTATCGGCCCAGATTCCAATTCCGCGCGTCAACGCGGAAATTGACCCCTCCGGCGTTTTCCCGGTTGGCGGCTATGTGACGAACGGGTACTCCGCCGGTCCGGGGTTGCGCGCCGGCGGTGAGATTCGCCTTGCGAGGTACCTTGCAGCGGACGCAAGCTGGACTGGTGCGTGGATGCCGACCGACTACGGCTGCAGCCGTTTCGGTTGCTCATATTCGCATTTGGAAAACAAGTTCCTCGACTACGGTCTGCGCGGCGTTCTCCCGCTGGCCCGCGGGCGAGTCGAGCTCTCGGTTGGAGTGGGCGGAGGCTACATCTGGTTCGACCCGGCCTCCGACGATTCCTACCACAACGGTTCCCTCTTCCAGTATTCCGGAAAAACAGCCGTTGCGCTGGACCGCGGCGGCCATTGGCGGGTCAACTTCACCGTCCGCACGTGGCGCGACCTGGGCCGTCCGATCCAGCAATGGCTTTCGACGGCCGCGGGTATCAGTTACGGATTCGGAACCGTTCGGTAGCCTGCTGCGAGAAGCACGCACAGAACCTTGCCTTTCCGGATTTAGCAGTGTCGATGCGCTGGTGGCCGATGACTTAGCCGAGGCGGCTGAACGCCTGTCATGCTTCTCTTTCTGACGAGGTGAACAGTGAGATTTGTGCTATTAGGTCGCTGGTGCTTCATCCTTTTGGTTCCCACTTCGGTGAGCGGGCAGGCTCTCACGGCCAGCCCAGCTTCCGGTGCAACGCCCACAACGAGTTTCTTCTCACCGACAGACAAGAGCTTCGCAACAGGGCCACACCTGCAGTGGCCGTTGCCATTCAACGGTCAGCAGCATACCTTCATGTTCAGCCCCAAATGGCAAGTCTGGAATCACAATCGCTTTAGCATGAATGTATGGGCACTCGGGGGCGTGGCGAAGAGATTTGCGCTTATGGACCCATTCGTTTTGCCTGTAGACGCGACGCCGCCACTCGTTAGAGACCTTTCATCACCGTTCTCACAGAAGCGGTTTATGGGGCCCAATGGAGTCGCGATTTCATTAGGCAGCAGCCTGAGTTTCAGAATCACTGACCGCATCGTCTACGAAATTGCGAAGCCTGAATACCTTATTGAAAAGGGTAGGACGCGTCCTACCCTGTAGTATTTACTGCACGCTCCCCTCCAGAAACAGCCCCAGTCTCGCCGTCGCCCGGAATTGGGGCACGGCGGTCCAGGTCCTTGAAAGAGCAAGACGATGGCTAAGCGGCTGAAGGATCAATGGACCTCTTGGAAGAACCGGCCGAGGTCGGCTGTCGCGCGGTACAGCGGCACGGGGTCGAGCAGTTTGAAGCTGCTGGTGAAGGCGTTCTGGAGGGAGTAGGCCGTCCGCGGTCGAAACTCCTCATAAGCGGGTTCTCGCCAGTTCCGCCATACTTCCCGTGCGAGGTGCTTGGGGGCGTCGAGGTCGTCTTCGATGAACGCCTTGAAGATGGCAAGCCGCGCCTGGTCGTCCGAGACCTGGACCTCCTTCCACGCGGAAACCTGGATCTGCATCGGCTCGAATCCGCGCTGAGCTTCGTCGATGCCGATGGATATGGCGTTCTTCAGCGAGAAGTTTTTCGAGTGCTTGGCGAGGACGATGTTGAAGTCGCCGGCGAAAGACAGGTTGCTGCACACGAAAATGCGCAGGCCTACAACGATGGAAAGCCGGAACTCCTTCGAATGGGAATTGCGGACGCCGAGCGCGAAGCTGGCGCCGTCGATTCCTTGGTCGAGCGTCATCACGCCGAAGAAGTTCTTGCCGTCCTTCGTGACGGCGTATTCCTCGGAGGCGACCGCGATATGCCGGAACCCAAGCTGTTCTTCGAGGGCGTGCACGATGTCGATGTGCGGGATCACCTGATGGGTTGATGTGGAATGCGGGGTCGGCACAAGGGCCAAGTCCGCTCTGGTCAGTTTGCCGGACGTGTCGGTACCGGCGATGAGCGTCGTTTCGGGCATAAAGTATTTCTCCTTTTCAAGGTGCAACTGGAAGTCGTTGAAGTTTCTGATGAGAACGCTACTCCGTACACCGTGGAGAGCCAAGACAGCAAGAATTGCCGGATTGGGATAGTGAATCGGACGGCGGAGCGTGACGTGCCGTTGACAGCAACATTGTGCTTCTAGCCATTCTTCCCTCGACTCGTAGTGTTAGAGCAGCCCTTTTGAAAGGAGGAGCTATGGCAGAAAACCGTCCGTTTCTGGACTTCAAGGCAATTAAGGCACGCGTCGCTATCGCGGATGTTCTCGCCCGGTACCAGGTAAGCCTCGTCCGGGTAAACCAAACGGCGCTCAAGGGCACCTGTCCCTTGCCGTCGCACTCGTCAGGAAGCAAGAACACGTTCTACGTGAACGAAGCGAAATCGGTCTGGTACTGCCATTCCGATTCGTGCAAGAAGAACGGCCAACGGGCTGGCGGGAACGTCATCGATTTCGTCGCACTTATGGAGCAATGCTCCGCCTACGCCGCGGCGAAGCGGGTCGATGAGCTGTTCCCCGCAACGGGCGATCGCGGGGCGAAGGGAGCGTCGGTGACGGACGCCGCCGCGACGGGTGCCGGGTGTGGGTCCGGCGAGGCAAATCCGACGCCTCCCTGTGGCAACAACAAGCCGCTCGCGTTCGTCTTGAAGGACGTGAGTCCCGAGCATCCGATGATTCAGGAAAGGGGCATCACTATTGAGACGGCCGGGAAGTTTGGCGTGGGATACTTCCCCGGCAAAGGAAGCATGGCGGGGCGCATCGTCTTTCCGCTTCAAGAGCTGATACGCCGGAACGACGACGGCACTGCTCAGGTGATGCTCGTCGGCTACGCTGGCCGCACTACGCTCGAAGTGACACCGGAGAATCCAAAGTGGAAGCTCCCCGCCGGATTGCGCAAGACCTTCCTCTACGGGCTGGAGCGGTGCGAGCTTGCGAAACCGCTCATCCTCTGCGAGTCGCTCTGGGCGCCGCTCTGGTTCCACGAGCATGGCCTCCAGGCGGCTTCCCTCATGGGTTCCGAGATGACGGAGGAACAGGAGCAATGCCTTGACCCGTATCCCATGATCACGGTCGCGCTCGACAACGATGCGGCCGGAATGGAAAAAGCCGCCCGCATCTGCGAGAGGCTCAAGAGGAACCACCGGGTATTGAAGGCTAGGCTCATCGAGTAGCAGGGGCTTCAGTTCCCTGCCGTAAAACCCCGCTCTACACGTTCGTCCTGAAAATCCCGAAGGAGGCAAGCCATGAGCGAAGCTGCGCTCATTCCGTCAACCGGCACGGTGGCGCGCCCGCCCATTGCTGTCGCGCCCACGCCGCCGGCAAGTTTCATCAACCGTATCATCAACGCCGACTGCCTGGACGCCTTACCCGAGCTGTCCAGCCGCAGCATCGACTTCGTATTCACCGATCCGCCGTATCTGACGCGCTACTGCGACCGCTCCGGCCGCACCGTCGCCAATGATGACCAGGGCTCCTGGGTCAAGCCGGCCTTCGCCCAAATCTACCGGGTGCTGAAGAATCACCGCTTTTGCGTGAGCTTCTACGGCTGGTCAAAGGTGGACCAGTTCTTTGCCGCCTGGCGGGCAGCCGGCTTCTATCCGGTGGCCCACCTGGTCTGGGCCAAGCGCTACGCTTCCCGCCAGCGCTACGTCGCCTACCACCATGAGCAGGCCTATGTCCTGGCCAAAGGCTGCCCGGAGCGCCCGAGTATCCGCCTGCCTGATGTGCTGACTTGGCAGTACACCGAAAACCGCCTGCACCCGACCCAGAAGCCGGTCAGCAGCCTGGTGCCGGTGGTCTGCACCTTCAGCCAGCCCGGTGACGTGGTGCTCGACCCGTTCTGCGGCAGCGGCAGCACGCTCGTGGCCGCCCAGAGCTTAGGTCGGCGCTACATCGGCATTGAAATCAATGCCGAATACGCCGAGGTCGCCCAGGCGCGGCTGTAATCCCGAGGGCAGGAATTTCCTGCCCTCTTTTGCTTGCCTTTTTGTTCGCGTGCAGATTTCCGGAACTCCAGCTTCGTCAGTTGCTCCGCAAAGATACTTTGAGGCGTAGGCGCATGCTAACGGTAGGTACCTTTGGACTTGATGAGGATGGCGGAGATTTCCACAGCGCCGCGATCGGGGTACTTCATAAAAATGATCCGGTAGGGGCCTACCTTCTTACGGAGACGTCCCTTCCATTCGGGTCCCTGGAGCGCCTTTATATTGCTCCATTGGGAGTCGTCCTTCTCCTCGAATTCATCGATGGCACACGTGATACGCTCCCGTACGTCGCGGGATAGCCGTGCAAGCTGCTTTTGGGCCTCGCGGGAGAGGTCAGCGTGCCAGCGCATGTTTCACGGCACGCCAAGGTTTCGACTCTCCGCGTTTGAGTTGGGCCTCGCCGCGGCGCACAATCCTCTCTTCCTCGGCTGTCAGGGTGTCGTCGGAATCCTGTTTAGGAAGAATGGTGACGACGCCACCTGCCACCTTGAATTCGAGCTTGTCCCCGCTCTTGAAACCTGCCCGCCGGCGGACGGCCGGAGGGACCACAAGCGGTGTTTTGTTTTTGACGGTGACGGTCATGATAGGTAATATGCCCGAAATATGATTTCGCTTTCAGTGTAGGGCGGCAGGGGCGGGTAGTCAAATGCGGGTTGTGCGCTAAATGCGTGTCCCTCTTGAACCCCTGGAGCATAGCCGGAGAAACGGCGCCGATGTGGCAGCCGTATAGGCGGGGGCGCGCCGACTCGGTAATCGACAGCCCCAAGGTCGCGCGACGGCCGGCGATGTCAACGCCGCCTGACGCGCAGGTTACGCCTCCTCTTTCAGGCCTTCCCTCAGGACTTTCAAAATCCCGGCATCCACGTCCTTCCGGTTCTTTCCCCATCTCATGCGTGAGGTCTTCAGCACGTCGCGGTATTTCGACTCGTCGCCCTGCTTCGGGAACGGATCGAGGGCCTGGACGTGCCGGAAGAGGTGGCGCTGCTTGCCGATCTTCACTTTCGCATAGAACTCGTGATCGTCGAGC
Organism: Bryobacterales bacterium; assembly: GCA_963768385.1. Taxonomy (GTDB): domain Bacteria; phylum Acidobacteriota; class Terriglobia; order Bryobacterales; family Bryobacteraceae; genus Fen-178. Next base: position 342,455 of record CAVYHQ010000001.1, on the reverse strand, counting down.
CAAATGAGGCCCGGCGCAAGGGACGGGTCGCCGTACGCGTCCGCGATCCTCTCGGCGTCCTTGTCGCCCACGGCGAAGCAGATCAGGTTGTTCACGTTCCCCAGGATCGAGTCCATCCACTGCTCGGGCACCTGCGTGACGGACTGCGTGGCGAGCCAGCAGCGGATGCCGAACTTCCGGAGCTCGGCGAAAAACGTAGTCCAGTTTATGCCGTGCGAGAACGTCTGGAACTCGTCCACGATGACGGTGAACTCCTGGCGGTGGTGCGCGGGACGGCGGAAGGCGTAGATGCCGATGTGGTTCAGGATCGCGGAGCCGATGAGGGCGGCGTTCACGTCGCCGATCTTGCCCTTGTCGAGGTTGACGATCACGATGGCGTCGTTCATGAGCTCGATCAGGGGAAGATTCGCGGTCTGATTGAATATGGTCCGGATGATGGGCCGGACGAAGGGCTTCAGCTTGTTGATGGACGGCGCGAACTTCGACATGCGTTCCGAGGCCCGGAGGCCGTCGTCGTACTCAAGCGTGAAGTCGGTGAGCAAGGGATTGTCGGTCCTCGCGATCATCCGCTCCCGTATGAGCTTGCGCACGATGAACAGGTAGACATGGGCCATCGTCGGATGCTCCATCGACTCGACGGCGGCGGTCGCGGCGCCGTTGATGACGTTCGCGGTCTCGAACCCCCAGGCGTCCCCGGCCGTCGATTTGAGCATGCTGCTCAATGAGGCGATGTCGAGCTCCTTCTCCTCTTTCGTTTTTCCGCAGAAAATCGATATTCCCGGCACCTTCTTCGCGAGCGGGTTGATGTAGACGACCTTCTCGCCGTACCGCTTCGGGATATGGCCCAGGAGGCGGCGCGCGCTCGTGCCGTGCGGGTCCATGTAGAGGAGGGGCTTGCCGGCGCGTATGAGCCGGATGGCGACGTCCTCCAAGAGCGTCGATTTTCCGACGCCCGATACCCCGTCCACGAAGGTGTGGTTGAAGCTGTCGATGACCAGGTCCTTTTCAAGGGAGAACGGGTCTCCGTATGTTCCGATGGGGATGTTCATGGTTCCGGCGTCCCAGCCGCCATCGACGGGAGGATCACCCCCAGAGACGGCGGGACGCGGGACGCGTAATCCCGCTCTTTCGAGCGATTGCGTGAATCGTATGGCGCCGGGGATCAGCGCGTAAGGAAGGAGAATGGCACAGGGGCGTCATCTTTCGGCGTCATGAAGATCGCGCCGCCGATGTCCCCGCGGTACGCCGCCTCCGTCGTGAGCCAGAACATGCGATGGTTGTACTTCTCCCGCAATGCCGCGAGGAGCCCCTCGCGCCGGGCGTCCGTCCGCTGGACCACGATCACGCGGTACTGGCGGAACCCCCATTCCTTTTCGCAACCGGTGGAATTGAAGTACTCGTAATATCTGCGGAGCTTCCTGAGGATCTGAGGCTCGCCCTTGCGATAGTTGCCGAGTTTTGACCTTTCGACTTCCAGGAAGTAGCAGAACGCTTTGCCGGGTGTTGCCGGATCAGATACGTTAAAGACCGCGTCCGGATGGACGGTGTGCTTGAGGTTCTTCTGCCGCCAGGCGTAGCGCAAAGAACAGCGAGCGCACAGCCGTCGGAGCGCGATATGGAACGACGTTATCTCCAATTCATGATCTAGCGTCCGAAGGGAATGCTCATCAAGGGTCTTGGTCGCGGGAGTGGCGCATCCGTTCCGCAACACGTAATCGACGCCCTTCGGGGAGAGGCCATAGACATACGCGACGCCGCCCCGTTCATGACCGAGGTCAAGGTATGGCGCCCGATAGAGGAACCCCTCCCGATGCAGAATCGACAGGGTGCGGCGTGCGGAGCGAGCGTCGCTCTCCGTGATCGCGCGGTCCCTCAGGAGTCCGGCGGCATCGTTCGTGCGCAGGCAAAAACACTCAGCAAAAAGTTCAAGGAGCCGCAGCTTCGTCGGATTGGGGTGGGGCAGCTTGGCGTTGGTCGTGAATACCGACATGATAATTCTGGTGGCGACGCGAGGCACCAAAAGAGCCGTTAACGGCGCCGAGACTTCAGCAGAATCAGTTGGAGGCCCAGTCGGCCCCCGTCACATATTTGGGATCTCCCCACTTGTCAATCTTTTCGGCCATGACGCTCCAGAAATGAAGCTTGCCGTCGCCGACCTTTCTTACGACGACCTTTACCCTAAGGGCGCGGCTCAAGAAGAGCGCCGTGAAGCACCACCACTGGACCATCTTCCGCTCCTTGAGGGAGCGGGTTTCGCCTTGGGGGTAGAGTGTCGCCGGTCGCTTCCGATATCGCTGGAGCGTTGTAGCCGTCTTCAGGATGTGAAGAGCGAAGGATAGTAATGCAAACCGCTGGACCTGCTCCTCGTTGGTACGCTCACCCTGAGCCGACACTTGGAGATGCCGAAATCCCTCCGGACCCAACACGATGTCGCCATTGAAGAATGGGCTGTGAATCAGGGGCTGTGCGCTATAGAGCTGACGCCCAGCTTCCTTGCTGGCACGGTAGTACACGTCGTCCATGTGACTGTTGGTTCGTTGCGGCACGAAAGACTTGAGCCTCATGCTAACGCGGCCACAAGGTTTCAAAAGAACGAACAAAGTGCCGCTCTGGACAAAGGAGGCCGATGCGGCAACGATGGCGTCACCCTCCGGCAATCGATGACGCCGAGGCAGCCTTGCCGGATCTTGCCGGAATCGCAAGGTGTGATTGCAATGTTGGCGCTCAGCCAGTTGCGCGGGGATTTATGCGTGCGTGGGGCGGCTAGGCTACCAGAGAGGCGGTAGCCAGCGGAACTTGGGATTCGCTAGAATCCATGCCGCACCGTCCTTCGGCGGCAGCCGAACCGAAGCCTCCGATAGCGAGGCTGAGGCGCGCGTAGCGACGGGCACCCTTCGGCAAGCGATAGCGACGCCCGGTAGGGTTTGACGATAGGAAAACCGAAGGGTGCCCGTCGCTAGACGCGGGACGGTGCGGCATACCAGTAGTGCGCGGAATCGCTAGATTCCGCGTGCCTCATGAGGCGTCGCTAGTGTTTCCGCGACAGTTCCGGCGGCGGACACGTCGCGGTACTCCAACGGGTGGGCGACATAAATGTGGTGATTCAAGCGGCCAGTGAGCCAGATGCCCAGTAGTCCTCGAACTTGTCACTGAGCGATCAATTGAGCGCGGAGCCAAGTCCATCCTCCGTCAGTTTATCTACCGGCTGGTAAGCAGGCCCGCGCCAATGTCCCAGTGGTATCAAGGCGTCAGAATCGCATCGCGAAACGCTGCCACAATTGGCTGATTTCCTGGCCAATTTCGGGCCGCTGTAGTTGAAACACGCCCACAATGGTCTTTGTAGTAGCCAGTGTTGAGTCCCCGGCACGACTATGCTTGAACGCATCCGCCCTATTGGCATCACCGGCCAATCGCAGACATGGCCGAATATCAAGTGGCTGTCGCAGAGATGGCTGTCATGCCTATTGTTCATATTCTCAACAGTGAGTGCCGGGTTCGCTCAGAGCACTCAAACCATTAGAATCGTCGCCGTCACCAACAGTGCGGATTTCCAGCCCGTACTGCCGCAGTCGGGGAGCCTTGCTTCGAACTTCCTCACCGGATTGGAAGGCGCACAAGGAATCACCACCCCCACGAAGTATCCGCTGTCGAATGAATTGAACGGCGTCAGCGTGTGGATTGACTCGGTTCCCGCTCCGATTCTTGCCATTGCATTTCTGGACGGCTACCAACAAATCAACGTGCAAGTGCCGTGGGAGCATCAGTATAATCCGCTTAATCCCCAAAGCACCGTCGAAGTGCGCCAGAACGGCATTCGGGCGCAAACCGCAAGCACGCAAGCCACTGTCCCTACAAGCGTGTTCTTTGCGGATGCCAACGGCAACGGCATCATTCAACACGCTTCCGATTACTCGCTGGTGACACCACAGAACCCGGCACATCCCGGCGAATACCTCCTCGCATACGGCATCAATCTCGGCCCGGTCAAAAACCAGCCGCAGACTGACGCACCAGCACCGTTCGATCCACTTGCGGAGGCGGTCAAGGCAAGTCTCATCTGTGGATTAGACCGGACGGTTCAGATCGGAACGGCGGTGGTGACTCCATCCTACGTGGGACTGACACCCGGCACGGTTGGCGTTTACCAAGTGAATTTTCGACTGCCACCTTCTGTCTCGGTGGGCAATCTCCCCCTCAGTTTTGTTTGGACATTTGGGGCAGTAGGTTTTATCAGTGCTCCAACGGTACTTCAACGAGCCGTAGTGTCGTCTTGCCGATCAGGTAGGTCAACTTGTCCCGTTTCCGTGTCGCTGGCGGGGCGGAAAACGGCGGAAGGACACCACCGTGCATGAGATTCTGAAACGGCTCTCACCTGAAGCACGAGTCCTTGACCTTGGATGCGCTCATGGGAGTTTTCGAGATGATGACTGTCCCGGCACGGTCATTCGTTGCGATCTGGATTCGCAGACCGGAAATCAACTCGTACGCTTCGTCCGCTGTGATGCGAGAGTGCTTCCGTTCGCTGACAGATCATTCGATGCCGTTATCTTGGACCACAGCCTTGAGCACTTTGAAAACCCGGCAATCGTGCTGTCCGAGATCAGGCGTGTCATTCGCAATCCGGCGTATCTGTGGGTTGCTGTTCCCGATGCGTCAACCGTCACTGACCGCTTGTATCGTTGGTTGGGGCGTGGTGGTGGTCATGTAAACCAGTTTTCGGATGTTGATGCGCTCGTGCAATTGATTCAGAAGCAAACAGCCCTTCCACATATCGGAACCCGGCTCCTGTTCAGTTCGTTTTCGTTCTTGAACCGTCACAACAATAAGGGGAAGAAGCCCTGTCGCATCTACCTGTTGGGCGGTGGATCGGAATGGGTCTTACGGCTCGGAACATGTTTGCTCCGAAAGATTGACAGATCCATCGGCGCACGTATGAGCGTATATGGGTGGGCGTGTTGCTTCGGGTCTGCACTCGAATTCGATACCCGTCCGTGGAGCAATGTTTGTATCCGTTGCGGCTCAGGTCACCCTTCAGAACGCTTGCTCACGTCCGGGAAAGTGCGGCGGGGTGTGCTCGGTATGCGCCTCTTCCGTTGCCCCGCTTGCGGCGTGGAAAACTACTTCACCGATGACCGGGCGTACCTATCAATGCGTTGAAGACGATTGCGGTGTCCGGGCGAGTCTAATGGGAGCCGTACATTACCCCGGCCCTTCAGAACCGTTCCAGCGGCCCCGGCAGCGCATTGCACGCTGATCTATGGAACGGCTCAGAAAGCCGCCCTTCACACCGACGCCAACGCTTTGGGCGGCGGCAACGGTCAGAACGCCTATCGGCACGCCGTCACGCCGTTTGGCTCAACAACAAGGCTCGGTTTGATTTGTACGTTGCCGGGCGGTAAAGGCATCGTGTCCGTGATTTGATACTCCGCACAAGAGCCGTTCTTTTTGGCGACGGCCCGATACTGGCGTGTCAGAATCCCGACGCCCCGCTTCTCATCGACACGCTTGAAGTGCAATGACCATCCACGGATTTCATTGATGCGCCATCTTTCCCATCGAACGCCGGGGATGAATGTGCCGCCTTCACCGGCCTTCGATCTGTAGGCGTGTGAGATCTCCTGCCGTGTCGGTTCGCCTTGCAGGGATTGGCTGAAAGTTGGCCTGACGTTCATCACCGCCATGAATACGAAACCCATCACCGCCGAGACGGAGAACTTCACGCCTCCATTTTACGTGATGCTTTGATCGTTGGGTTGCTCTGCGACGTGAACACCATCGGCTTTGTCTTCAGTCAGCGGAACCATCTACTCCAAAACGGTGTCCAAGCTGGTATGGCTCGATTCCTTTTTGCAGTGCCTGCCGTGCTCATATCCATGCTCCCCGGTGTTGCCGCCGAACCCGCTGCGTGGGGTTCAGCAGTGGATGGAGTGAGGATGTCGGTTGCCGTCCACGGGACTGGCACTGATGCCGAACTTCAGATCACGTTGAACAGCGTGAATGAAAAGCTCCTCCTGTTGCCGTTCGGCGTGGTTGTTGGAGACCGGACCTATTCGCTCCAGTTCCGGGTGTTTGCGACAACGCCCGATGGCAAGGATCGAGCCGTGGTCTCTCCGGGTGACTCCGGCGTCACGTCCGGTGTGCCTTTCCCGTTGGTGATGCCATTGGTCCCGAACGCCAGCTACACCGTGCAAAAACAAATCGGCAAGTCCTACGTGTTGGACGGCTCGGTCAAGTTGCAGACGTTCGCATTGCAGCCGTTTCAGCTACGGGTGGAGTTGGATATTTCGAACCCCGGTTGCAGTTTGTACGGCTATCGCACTCCGAGTACGATTCCTTGCTGGCAAGGAAAGCTCGTTTCAAACGTGCTGAGGTTGCCGAAGTGAATTCGGCCCCCAACAGCAATCAATCCGCCCCGGTCAACTTCAGCCACTTCCCTTCATGGAAGTACCACGTCTCAGACGCCTTCTCAATAAACGAATCATCAATGCCCTGATGGTCAATGGGCGGCGGCGTGGGTCCACCGTATGCCCGGTAGTGGCCCATGATGAATTCCTTTCCCACCGGGGCGATGCCTCTGGAAAAGCCGATCTCGTCAGCCGTGATCCCCTGAAGGAAATTCCTGTCCTCCATCGGAGCGATTGCGGCAGGGTTCTTCTCCGAACCGTTCCAGAAGACCAAAATGGTGGAGACGCCTTTGACGGAGCACAGAACCGCCCAATCGGTTTGGCCGGGTTTTGCAAATTCACCCTTCATGAGGTTGTGCGGCTTCTTCGTGTACGCCTCTTGCGGGATGGTGCAACCCCGGCGTTGAAGCTCCCGAACCACGTTGCCGGGAAGCTCCGGGAACGCTGTCGGTGGGAGCCGCACGATTCGCCGTTCCGCCATGTCGAGTTTGCGTTTCAGGTCTTCCGGCAGTTGGCCGAAGGACGATGCGGAAATGGCAAACAACATCGCAACTACCGAAAATGAGAGCTTCATGCTTTCATCCTACGCCACGCTGGGTCCGGTGGTTTCAGTGATTCGATTCGGACGTGCGCCAAGTTTTCGATTGATGAATTCCCCGACAGCCAAATCTGAAAATGAACCTTCCCCGGAAAGTCCTACGGATGGCGAGGGTGTGTTTCCGGGGCCGTACAAGCGGCGATATTGCCGGGGATACCGAACCAACACCCTGGCCCGGATGGACGCTCCAAGCGGCGCTATTTGCGATTTCTGGGGTGTTTATTTCTGGGGTGTTTGAGGTGAAGATGAGAATTCCGCTTTGAGCGGTGCGCCTACAGAGATGCTGGCCGGGGCAAAATAACGGCACCGGCCAGCCGATGCTCACGAACCAAGAGCGGTGTTGCTCAGTTTGTGGTCCCATTCTTTTCCGGCGCTGTAGTGCAAACAGCCATCATCAGGGTCTTTAGAGTAGTGGACAGTTCGGTTCCATGTAAGGCGCACGTCGGAATTGTTCGATATGCCACGCTCACCATCATGGCCGTGTCGGGAGCCGCAATTGCACTTCGAGCGATATTCGGGCCGCTCACGTTTCCGCTGAAAATGACGAACCCGGTTAATCCAGAAGACTGGTTTGCGCTGGCGCTGGTGCTCACGATGTTGGTGACGGCTGATGCCGCCGAGAATACTGTTACAAACTACAGAGCGACGATTTAGCCGAACGGATGTTGTCACCGCCTTTGGCTTGATGGTTCTCACTATCACGGCGTTTTGGCGAACCATTCACTTGTATTTTCTCTCAGACGATTTTGTCCTTTTGAAGCACGCCAGATCGTTGCATGGCGCATTCCGGCCACTGTTCACGACCGGTGGTGGAGACGGATTCTTCAGGCCAATTGGGTATGTGTCGCTGGCGTTCACTTCGGCGTGGGCCGGTGCCAGCCCTGCACTCTGGCACGCTACCGCTCTGGCGCTGCACATCACCAACACCGTACTCGTATACATGTTGGCGGTCATGTTGGGCCGGTCACGGCTGGCGGCAATCTTCGCCGCCGTCCTGTTCGCCATTCACGGAACCCGCCCGGAAGTGGCGGTCTGGATTGCGGGCCGATTCGATTTGCTCTCCACCTTCTTCGTGCTCTGCGGGTTGCTGTTCTTCATCCGTTCGCAGACCGAAGTCGCACCAATCGGCTACGTGTACGCCTTCGCTTCGCTGGCGTGCATGATTCTTGCAATTCTAACCAAGGAATCGGCATACGTCTTCCCGTTCCTTTTGGTCCTGTTGTTGGTCTCGGAAGGGCATTGGTCATGGCGGCGACTTGCCGGTCTGATCTCTTTCCATGTCGTGGCGGCGGCTCTGTTCGCCTACCGGTGGATTCTGTTCGGCGGGATCGGCGGCTACCGGGATGTCCAGACCGGGGAACCTCAAGCTCTCACTCTCGGAGTGGTCCATACGCTCAAGGCGTTACTGTTGCGGGTGTGGGCAGTCCTGTGGTTCCCGATCAACTGGAGTAGGGAGCCGAACAAAGTGCTTGCTGTGTTGGTGGTGGCCTACATCCTATCGGCAGCGTGGCTTGCGGTTGTCCGCATGGACCGGGTGGAACTCCTGTTCCCGTTGGGATTCGTGCTGGTATCGGCATTGCCGCCGCTCCACCTTTTGTTGATCGGGCCGGATCTGGGAAAGTCCCGGCTTCTGTACCTGCCGTCAGTCGGGTTCTGCCTGATGCTGGCACTCGCCGCTGATGGTCTCCGGGGCCGGGTGCGATATGTCCTTCCCGGCCTGATCTTGGCGTTCCATCTCGCCGCCCTTCAACACAATCTCAACGCTTGGGAGTACGCTTCGGAAAGGGCAAAAGCGGCTTGCGCCGCCGCCGTGAAGTGCGTTGGACCCGGAACGGAAAGAATCGTGGCGTCCGGTATTCCGGGCAGTCTCCGGGGTGTTCCTTTCTTTGCCAACGGGTTCCCCGAATGCCTTGAGTTGCAGCGCAGCACCACGGCGGAACGGCTTTGCCGAAGCAACGGTGCGCTATCGAACACCGTTCTGTGGGATCGGACGGAAGACCGACTCCGGTGTGTGCAGCGGCGGTAGATTCGTGAGGTATTCTAAAACTGACAGTCAAAAGGGCTGTGTTGTCTGAAAACCGCAGACGTGACTGGAGAAGTCGAGACCGATAGAGCCGCACCGACAACTGCCGAACCGAGTTCGGAAAAGCTGGCAGAGCTTCCGGCGAAGACAGATCGCCAACTTGCCGAGTACGTGCGGTCAAAACTGAACCTTGCCATCTCTCTGGCGTGCCAAGGTGAACAGGAGCGGCGTTCAGGGCATTGGGCATCGGCGGAAGAGTACCAGCGGAAATGGGAAGAGGCAATTGCGGAAGTGAAACGGCTGTTGCCGCTGGTGCGAAAGAGTGGTATGCCGCTCTACGCAACGGAAGAACCCGAACCGCCCCGATCACGTAAGAAGGGCCGATGATGGGCGGGGCTGGCGATGGCTCACCCGGCCCGTCAGAATCGCTCCAGCGGCCCGGAAATGCGTAAGACGGGCGTTCCGGCAATCAATCGGCCCCGGTCAACTTCAACCACTTCCCGCCGTGAAAGTACCAAGTTACGGACGCCTTCTCAATGAACGCATCGTCAATCCCTTGATGGTCAATCGGCGGCGGCGTGGGACCACCGTAAGCATCATAGTGGCGCATGATGAAGTCCTTTCTCACAGCACTGATCCCTCTGGAATAACCCATGTTGTCAGGCGTGATGCCCTGAAGGAAGATCCTGTCTTCCATTGCGGCTATCTCTGCCGGGTTCCTGTCCGACCCGTTCCAGAAAACGAGAATCGTGGAGACGCCCTTGACCGAGCACAGGACCGCCCAATTGGTTTGGCCGGGTTTGGCAAATTCACCATTGATGACGTTGTGCGGTTTCTTCCTGTACGGTGTTTGCGGAATCGTGCATCCCCGGCGTTGAAGCTCTCGTACCACGTTGCCGGGAAGCTCCGGGAACGCTGTCGGTGGGAGCCGCACGATTCGCCGCTCCGCTTCATCGAACTTGCGTTTCAAGTCTTCGGGGAGTTGGCCGGAGACTGGCATGGTCGTCAGCATCAGCAATCCAAGAAAGATGGTTCGTTGAATCTTCATTCCAGGGCCTCACTGCATTTCCAGGACCAACTGATTCGCACGTCAGCAAAAGCGTCATGAAAATCGGCGGTGCAGTTGGGGCGTGGGAGAACGGCCACAGTCTGTCTAACCCTTGCCACAAGCGACGGCGGCGGTATTGGTGGTGACGATATCATCTCACCGTGTCTCCCATCGGCGGATCACCCCAACAAAGCCCCGCCACCCCGAGGTAATGTCCAAATGGCTACCGATAATGGCAAATATACCGGCCAAATCTGTTTGAACCTCGGCTTTCAGCGTAAGCGCCCTATAATCAAACAGTTTGGCCGGTATAACGTATGAGAAACAGCCCCTTGCGGGGCTGTTTCTCTGTGCTGGTCCGAAGGTCACAAGCGATCGGACCGATCACGCTAACCGACTACAGGCCAGTACCCCACGAGAACGAAGATACCGTAAGCGGTAACGCGTTCGCTGGGAGATTGAGCGGTATGCCGGTGCCGTCCGTACTATCGTAGTACGCAACATCACCCGTGTTCTGCAGTGTGACCGAAAGCGATTCGCCTTGGTTTATAAGGCCAGGGATCTCGTCCGTTTCGCCCCAAACTTGGAGCGTAACCGGAGAACCCGGCGAGACAACGAGTGTTGTTGAGGCACCCGCAGTCGTCGAGGTCGCAAAGGTCCACGTCACGGGATTCGTACCCGTGAGCGTCGCGCCCATACCGCTGTTCGTGGTCGAGGTCGTCACGTCAATCGAGTTCGGACCCTTCAACACAACCGTGGTGGTTGCGAAATACGAGAGCGCCGAGGACGAGACGTTGCTGCCGCTGAAGTTCAGATTCAAGCTCCTGAGCATCACCGGGCCGGCGTTGTTCGCCGTCAAAGTGATAGAGCCGATCTGCTGGAACGGCTGCTTGCCGGCCTGCGTGAAGGATGAAGGCGAAGTATTCACCGTCATCATGCTGCGCAAGACCTTCATCGAGTTGCCGGAACCGGAACCCGAGACATTCGTCGGTTGGTTCGACGTCTGGCCGAGCGCGGTTACCGTGCTCGACACAAGCGAGAAGACGTGCGACGAATTATCCGTCGCACCGTTCCCCAAGTAAGACCCTACGTCGCCTTTCAAGGTAACAAGCGACGTATTCCCCTGCGGAACGATAATCGGATTCGCGAAGTGGAACGAATAACTATACGTGCCATTGGCCGCGGAGGCCGTGAGCGGAACTAGACAGGTGAGAGCCCCTTGGGCTGCGGACGCCTGGCCAGCGTAGGAATTGTTAACGACAAGAGTTACCAACGGATCGCTTCCGGAAATAGCAATGGGACTTATTGCCGGAAGAGGGTTCGCCGCCGCCGTTGAGGTAACGTTAACAACTGTTGCGCTACTCGCCCCCGTCGTCGTCGCCGTAACGCCATAGTACCAACTATTGGCATTCAGGTAGGCGGCAATACTAGCCGACGTAGTAGCAACGTCATCACCCGTTGTTGAAGCGGTGAGAAGGGAGACGCTTCCTGGAGTCGGCCACGTCTTAGTACCTATCGTAAGGAGGTACGAATAAGTTTCATTAGCAGTCGTTGTTGCCGAGAAACTAACATGGAACGTGCTCGTGGGCGTACTAAACGAAACCGCGGCTGTTGAGGTTGACTCGCCCGCTGGGCAAGCCAGCCCACTCGTTGACACCGCGGAACCCGCCGTACCGAGAAGCGTTGTACCGCTCCAGAGCTTGAGGTTGTTGAACGCCGGGAGGGAAGCCAATCCGGTCGTCGTCGTCGCGACATCGGTCACCGTAAGATCAGTGACCTTGACCGGTTCGATGTTCGACGTTTCCTGGAAACGATAGACCGCCAGGGTGTTACCCGTGGAGCCCATCGTGAGGGTCGTCGCCGCCGGTTCGCTCGAATCAGCCGCAACCGACATCAGCGCCGAACCTCTGAAGTACAAGGACTGACCCTGTACCGGAGTATTCGGGACAAGCGAGATCGCACTGTTCGAGACCGTTCCCGTACCAGTGAAAGCGCTCAATTCAGTTGAGGGGGTGTACTGCGTGGCATACGTGGATGTCGCCGAAGACAACGTGTCCGCGTAAACATCAACATTTACCGTAGTACCCGCCGGAACATTGAACGGCGTGCCGGAGAACGTGTAGGTACCGACCTGGTTGAGTGTTCCTGCCGTCGTGCCGAGCTGCGTGCCGTTCACCATCAGCTTCAAGTTCTGGAAGACCTGAGAGGCTGTAAGCGAGGCGCCATTGGGCGACAATATGATGCTCACGTTATTCACGTTCACGCCTTCAGCCGAAGACGCCGCAAACGAGTACGAACCAATCTTCAGGTTCGCAACACCCGCCGCAACGCTCTGGTTACCGAGAGCATTGTTCGCCGTCACAACCAAGCTTGATTGCGCAAGCGACAACGCGCTGCCGTTCGCACCAGACGTTGAACCAGACTTGCTCGAGATCATACCCTGCAAGTTGGTGGCACCGCCAGCTGGCGCGAGAAGGTTGCCCGTAACCGTCGCGAAGTTCGCGAGCGACTCAATATCAGCTCTCAAAGAGAGGACACGAGTCGTGTTCGCCGGAATCGTGTAATTGATCGGCGAACCGGACGAACCGAAGCTGTCGTTGTAGGTCAATGTACCGTTACCAGTGAGAGCACCGGCAGTGTCGGTAAGACCATTAGTTCCTACTGCCGACATCAACGAATTGCTTGATGGAGGCTGGTTGATGGTGGTACCCACCTGACCGCCCGCATCATCAACGATCGAAATGTTTTGAACCAAGTTAAGCAAAGCCGCATCCGCCGCCGTGTTCGGATTTGAGTTTACGCCACCGAAAACGAGCTGGAAAGGAAGATACTGGACCTTCACCGCTTCGCCCGCCGCGTAAACGTCAAACTTCGCCAACGTGATGGATGACTGTCCCTTTGCGATGTTGCCGGTCGGCGTGTTCGCATCCTGCGTGACCGTGATCTGGCCCTGCTGGATGGTTACCGCAGTGGCACTGTTCATGCCATTCTGGGAATATGTCGCTACCGGAACATTGTATTGGGAGTCAACCGCATTGACGTCATAACCGTTCAAGATCTCGAACTGGAAGTTATAGGACGGAGATCCCATAATATCCGCGAAAACCTGAACGTTATTGGAACCGGTATTCAAGACACCCGGAGTTACCGAGGTATTGAAGTACGCCGTTCCATCCGCACCAACGGTCACCAAGGTCGCACCGACCTGCGTGCCGTTCACCATCAATTTCACGTTGCGGATATCGCCCTTGTTGGCGGAACCGATAACGTGGAAGTTGAGGCCGTCAAGATAAACCTTGCTGTTCTGCGGAGTGAATGTCCACGCACCAACGAGATTGCCCTGCGTGCCGGCAGTCACCTGATTGCCAACAGAAGCAAACTCGATCTCAACGCTCGCAAGCGCCGGGTTCGAGACCGTCGTTACCGTGAACATATTGCCGTTCACCGGGAAGATGCCCGCAGGCGTCAAGGTATTGTTCGAAACGTCGAATGCCGAAACGTCAGACGCGGAATTCAACGAGAACGATACTGTGTTACCAGAGGAAAGGCCGCCCGAGACGTTGATCGCCATGGTAAGCGTAACCGTCTGGCCGGCAGGAACATTCAAGCTCAAGCCGGAGAAGTCGAGGACGCCCTGGTTCAACGAGTTGTACTGGTAGAGAACCTTGCCGTTCTGGGTAAGGTACGCGCCAGAAACCGAACTGTCGGACAAGACGCCAACTTTGTGGAATTTAAGTTCCGAAACCGTAACGCCGCCCGACGTACCCGCCGTGAAGTTCACAGCGAGAACCGGAACGCGCGCCGCGCCATAACCCGTACCCTGGCTCGAGATGAGCGAACCGGTTGCCGGATTGCTAGACGCTACGCTGACCAAAATGCCCGAAGCCGGGGCCGTGACACCTGCCGTGGTCTGCACACCCGTGGTATTCGTACCCGTGGTCGTGGTCTGCGTCGTGGTCTGCGTGGTCGTCGTGGTCGTGGAAACACTCGTAGAATTCACAAACGCTCTGGTTTTAGGACCGAAGTAACCAGCTGCAGGCGTGATGCCGTTCGCCGACTGGAAAGCCGCCAACGCGCTTTGCGTGAGCGTGCCAAAATAACCCGTCGGCGCGGTCACTGCCGTCAAATCGCCCTTGTTGATCAAGAGCTGCTGGAGCGCGGTCACATCAGCACCTTTCGATCCGAGGGTGAGGTCCTTGGTGAAAGAATACGATGCGGTCGCGGTCGCCGTTGAAGACGTGCCGAGCTGAGCCTGCAATTGGGCGATCTGGGCGAGAAGCGCCGTGATCTGTGCCTGTACCGAGGTCGTAGATTGCGCGCTCGCCACAGGAAGGGCAGCGACACCAACGGCCCACACCAAAGTGGAGACCGCAAGGGCTGCCGAAACCAATTTTCTACTCATTTTTTAAGTTAATTATTTTCTTTTTATGTATCGACCGTAGTACTCATTATTGAATACTATTGTCGTCGACCTTTTTTCCTGCCGTTCCTTTTTGAAGGGGGCGACAGAAGGGAATTCCACCCGTAATTTCAGAACCGCTTACGCCAGTCCCCTTTACCCGCGACATGAGGTTTCACGAATAAAGAGAAAGGCGGAAGAGGGATCAATATCAAAAAAAGAACTCGCTTGCAGAAACCGTCCCCGTTCTTTATCTTCGTGGAACACATACGAGGATGATTCCCCGTATTTGAAGATGGTTCCACGAAGATAAAGAACGGGGCCTACTTCTCGCTAAATAAAAGAACCTTGCTCTGGTGAGCGAGGCCGTAATTGATTGACGAGCAGGCGGTCATTCGTGAACCGGTTGCCGATACAGCAACCAGAACTAAATACCATACTGCCGTTGCGTCACCCAATGAACCAGCAACTGGAATCTCCGATTGCCGGTGGTGGTCAGGCCTCACACCGAACCACTCAACGCTTATATTACATATATACTTTACATCCGGCCGAAAAGTTCCGCAACGTCCAGAACCCCTTCCGGCCATGCACTAAATACAACGCACCATATGAGGAAAGGTTACGATGCTGAGGCCGCGGGGTCCTTTAAGCTCATTATGTTAAATACTCCGGCAATTGCCGGATTGCCGGATTTCCCCAAAAATAGTGCCACGACGATTGCCGGATTTAATAAACGCAATGATTTCAGTACTATCTTCGTTACCAGATTTTGCCGGATCATA
Organism: Bryobacterales bacterium; assembly: GCA_963768385.1. Taxonomy (GTDB): domain Bacteria; phylum Acidobacteriota; class Terriglobia; order Bryobacterales; family Bryobacteraceae; genus Fen-178. The sequence continues at coordinate 327,198 of CAVYHQ010000001.1, read as the reverse complement.
AAGTCCCATTGCCGGATTATTGCCGGATTGCCGGAATCAGAGGAAGGGACTAGAAATACTTGGCCGGTCTTAATTTTTCCGTTAATAAAATGAATCCTCGCCGTCCTTACATTCACGAACCCGCCTTATCTATAAGTCCTGTCATAGCTTTAATTCCGACTGACGGCGATTCTAAACTCCTCCAATCTTTCAATGCACTCATTCGCCCGCCCAATAGTATACCCGGCATATTCCTTGAAGTCGGCAGCAGTGAGATGAACTTTGTTCCTCGTCTTGCGGAGATCGTGGAAGAAATGCCAAAGGTCTCTTGTGAGAAGGCCGTGTTCGTGATAGGCCTGTCCGAGGAGCATGATGAAATCGGTGCGGCTTTCCATCGGCATCGCTGCTTTCTTTCTCACTGATTGGATGAGGTCCAATAACGCCGCCTCAACCACGCCACCGACCGTCACAATGACATCCTTGCAAAGCAACGATTCAAGCATGAGATATATCTGATAGTCGTTATAGAGATGGACCAGGAATTCAAGGTACTGCATCTGATAGGCGATGTTTTTGCGGACAGCCGTGTCTTCGATGAATGACCACTGTTTCCGGTGAAACGCCGTGGTGTTCGGACAATGTTCTTTCGTGAACAATAGTTTCTTGTCGGCGTTGTCGTGCCGATGGTTTTTCGGATTCGTTATTGTCTTTCGGAGAAGTTCCATAATCAAGATTTCATTTTGTCCCGTCCTGCGTAATAAACGCAATCCTCACAGTTCAAAACCATCGCCCAGATACCTTCACTTCTATCACATTAACCGGCTTTTCGCAAAAGACAGATGGAGAGGTGGCACGCGGCCTCGATGAGCCCACCAGGTTATCCCTCGGCATGGTTGCATCCCTACAAGAGCCCGCTTCCGTTTCGCCTGGCACAGCCATTGTAACCCTTCGTCTCATGCTGCCTATTGCCGGCGGAGTTGCCACTGCCGGCGTGCCTCTTCCAGCTTGCGATCCCGCGCGGTCGTCGATCTCCTGCTGCCGCCCGGCCAGCATATCGGCCGGGGTCACGAAGCCGATGGCGCTGTGCAGTCGCACCGTATTGTAATGGTCCACATACTGCTGAATCAGGCGCCGCGCGTGCTCCGGAGTACGATTCCTTCCAAAGGGCGTCTGACGCTTCGGACACGAAATGCGTCTGATGCGTTCTATGCCAGCCGCGCCTCAGACGGCATCGCTCGGCAAGCGCGGATGCACTGCATCTGAGGCCGCCGGATTTTCGCAATCGGCCTCTCGTTTTATGAATGAGGCCGATTTTGTCTGGTGTGGGTTCGATTCCCGCGCTCCGGTTCTACTCCTTAAATCGAAGGTATTTTCTTCCATTTCTTGGAACCGTTTGTGAGGCCGCCATCTTCTCCTCGTCCTTGGATTGAAAAATCTCCGCGAAGCTCTGAATTTCCGCGATGATGCGGTTCCAAGTTTCGTCAGGGAGGGGCGCTACAGATGAGTCGGCGTGCGCGAATCAACGAAAAACGCTGAAGAGACCGCCCAACTCGGCTGTTTGAGTCTGTCCGATTGCGAAGCTGGCCGGAAGGACCAGACGCTCGAACCGGCGGCGAAAAGGTGGATGAATGGTCTGCCACGTGCGGCGGAGGTGGACCAATGGCATTACGGTCTCCTAGAATCGTTCGCGGACCTCGGCAACGTCGATGGTCCGCTGTGAGCCGTTGATTTTCAGGGCGGTGCGGTGGTCTGTGATCGTCTTCCGCTGACGCCGAAATTCCTGGTCCGTGATGAGGCCGTGCGCGGCGCATTCGGATCGGTATTCACAGAAATCCCGGCCCAGGCTCGTCTGTGTTCACTTCAAAACCAACCAACGAAGGCGCGTCCAGAACATAAACGGCTGTACCCGGTCGGCAGGTTGCGCGGTCTTTTGCCGAGCGCGAGCTTACCCCAAGCTGATCACGGTTCCTTCCGAACCAATTCCGCAACTTTGACAGGGAGCAGAGCCATGATTCAGCCCACGATTACGGGCCGCGAAGTGCGGTCTATCAATCAACCTCCGGTGATCTGCCGGAGCGAGCGCGGTCGCAGGGTTCACTCTGTGACCGATCCCACGAAGTCCGATACGGAAGAACGCGTGTCCGGACGATCAGTACCTGAGCCCAAATCATCTTCGAATGCATTGGCCGTCCAGCACTTGGATCTTGTAAGACAAATGGCGCTCACGTTGCGCCGGCGTCTGGCGCCCGGCGCCAGTGTCGATGACCTCGTCGGCGCTGGAAACCTCGGTCTGCTGGAGGCAGCACGGCGCTTTGATCCATCCCGCGGCGCATCCTTTGGCGCATTCGCCAGGCATCGCATCCGCGGCGCCATGGCCGATAGCCTGAGGGAACTTGATTCCATCTCGCGCTGCCGGCGTTCCCAGTGGCGGGCGGCCGAGCGGGCCATCGCCGCCCTCTCGACAAAGCTTGGACGAGCGCCGACCAACAGAGAAATCGCCATGCGCCTGAAGCTCTCCGAAAGGCGGTGGCAGAAATTGTGCCAAGAGCTGTATGAGTCCGGGTGCCCAGTTGACGGACACCGCTGGCCAAATACTGCGCCGGCATCCGCGGATTGCGTGCCCGGTACGTGGCCCAACCCGGAGCGGCTGGCAGCAACCGCAGAGTTGCGCGCAGCCGTAACCGAGGCCATCCAAACCCTACCGCCTCGATACCGCAACGTGATCAGGCTGTACCACTTCGACGGGTGGACCATGAAGCAGATCGGCACGCAACTCGGCGTCAACGAGAGCCGCGTGAGCCAGATCCATTCCAACGCACTCGAACGATTGCGCGTGCAGCTCGTTTTGCGACGATGCAGCGCATGATTCATCAGTTCTTTTCCCACACGCCACGAAGCGTGTGGTTTTTTCGGCCGCTTGGGAAGTGCGTCGCATGCTATACTATGTCCCGCTCGCGGGAGTGAGCGATGCCCAAAACGCGTGATGATCTTTTGAAGGAAATTGTGGACGGCAGGAAGCTGATGCTTATCTGCCGGATGATCCAGTGGCTATTCTGGGTTGCCGCGGTCGCCATTGCGCTTGCGGTGTCTGGTGGCTTCTGGAAGTGGGCGGGGGTTGTGGTCTGTGCGGCAATCGGTTTGTTCGCATGGATCTTCCTCGGCGCCGGGCAAGATGAAATCGAAAGAACCCGCGCCGAACTTGACGACCTCAACACAAGCGGCGCGCCGGCCGCTACTCCTCATTTCCACTTCACCCGCGACCTCAAGCCCGGCATGACGGGCGGGGACGTGAACCAGCTCCAGCGTTACCTGGTATCCCACGACAGTGGCCCCGCTGCCCAGCAACTCGCGCGCCAGAGCACGACGCAGACTTTTGGCACACTTACCGAGAACGCTCTCAGGGAATTTCAGAAGAAGGCGGGCATCAGCCCCGCGAACGGCTCCTTCGGACCGATCACGCGGGTCTACATGAATGAGCACGATTAACGCGAAAACCGCGTTATTGCAGCCGAAACCACCCCCGGCGGCCACTGGCGAGTGCCCGTGGCCTACGCTGGTCTCGTAGAGGCGGGGCTTTACCAGTTCAATGTGACGGTGCCGAACGTTCCGGACGGGGATGCCGCTGTGGTGGCTCAGATCGGGGGAGTTCAGACACAGACGGGGGTCTTAATCACCATTCAGCCTGGATTTCCATTTTGACTACTTACTTGATAACCTTCCGGGATCGTCCGACGCCTTTATAAATGGGGGTTTCAACGCAATGAAGACGCTCCGGAGGTCAACACCCAATGGGTGAGAAACGAAATCAACCATTCCAGCTCTCGTTCAACGCTTCGCTGAAGATCGATTTCCAGGGATCGCGCGTCACCTCCGATGGTGGCCTGATTCTGGTTCGTGAGTTGGACGAACGTTTGGGTTTCGGTGATCTCATCGCCCAGCACCTGACCGACTCACGGCAAGGGAAGAACACGCAACTCCCGCTGGCGGACCTGTTGCGCCAGTCGGTCTACAGCCGCATCGCGGGCTATGAGGATGTCAACGACGCCGAGCGGCTTTCGCAAGATCCGACGTTCCGGCTGATCGGTTCCGAGAAGATTTGGGATCGTGGGGCGGCGCTGACCTCCCGCTTGCAGAGCTTTGAGACCGAGATGCTGGCCGAGGAGGAGAACTTCGGCAGCTTGGCCCGCATCAACCGCGAACTCATCGGCAAAGGCGGAAGCCCTCGATTCCCCGCAGCGGGTCGTGCTGGACATGGACTCGACCGAGATTCCGGTGTACGGCCAGCAGGAGAACAGCGCCTACAACGGCCACTTCGAGTCCACCTGCTATCACCCGCTGCTGTTGTTCAACCGCGAGGGCGATTGTCTGGCGGCAAAGCTGCGGCCCGGCAACGTCCACAGTGCCGACGACTGGGAAGAACTGCTGCTTCCCGAGATCGAGCGGCAGCAGAAGCTGGGCAAGGAAGTGGTATTCCGGGCCGACGCGGCCTTCGCCAAACCGGAGATCTACGAAGCGCTGGAGGAGCGAGGCGTGAAATACGCCATTCGCATCCCGTCCAACGACAGCCTGGAGCGGGACATCGCGGAATTGCTGACCCGTCCGGTGGGACGCCCAAGCCAAAAGCCGGTGGTCTGGTACAAGGGCTTTCTCTATCAGGCGGCGAGTTGGAAGACGGCGCGGCGGGTGGTGGCCAAGGTGGAGTTTCATTTCGGGGAGTTGTTCCCGCGTGTGGGATTCATCGTGACCAACCTGGAAACGGACAGCCGGGCGGTGGTGCGGTTCTACAACAAGCGGGGCACGGCGGAGCAGTGGATCAAGGAAGGCAAGCAGGCGGTGAAGATGACCAGGCTCAGTTGCCACCGCTTCCGGTCTAACGAGGTGCGCTTGTGGTTGAGCGTGATCGCTTACAACCTGGGGAATCTGTGGCGGCGGCTGGTGCTGCCAAACCGGATCGGCAACTGGTCGTTGACGAGCCTGCAGCAGCGATTGGTGAAGACGGGTGGCCGATTGGTCAAGCACGCCAGGTACTACTGGCTGCTGTTGGCCGAGAGCCATCTGACCAGGCGGCTCTTCGGAGCGATGGTAGGAAGGATCGCCGCCTTGCCGGTGCCGACGGGGTAGACGGGGGCGGTGGATGCAGCGAAATCAGGCGGCCAGGAGGTGAGGGTCGGCGAGGTGTTTGTGGAATGTGCTGGAAAGACAGGATTTCCCCGTTTTGGATTTTTCCGGCAGGGCGACAACTGCGCCTTGCGAGGAGAAGACGGCTCCCAGAGGGGAAAATGCAACTCGCAGGATCACAAGGATGGTGGCTGGGTGTATACTGACGGGCAGCCGGCATCTAAAATGGAAATCCCGGTCTACTGGTTCCATCCGATGAGTTGGTGGCTGGACAAGCGCCTGGCAGAACTCAGCGAGCACTTGAGCGACGATGCCGCATTGCAGACAAGCTCCGGTGATCGGGAGCGGTACGCCGGGGTCCTGCAAGATTTCACGAACTCTCTCACTCGGCACTCCCGCCGGTTGCGCCTGGGCATCGCCATGGCGGCCCCGGGTCGAGCGGGAAGCCGCAGAATCACTCGTATTCTTGACCGCAACCGAGCCCTCTCCGCAGGCCTGAATCTGCGACAGAAGCTTGCCATCTTCGGCGCGACCGTTCCCACGTTTCTACTGATCGCGGCTGCGCAAACAGTGGATCGACCGGCAGTGCCGCAGCGAACGCAAGCCGCACCAAGCCCCGCTATCGCACAGGCTGCTGCTCCGAGCGCAGCGAAGGGCGCCATCCGAGTACCGCCTCCCATGTTTAGCCCGGCGTATGTAGAAGCTCTTCGCGACATACTGGAGCTAGAGCCAGAGGATGCCGCGCAGATCGAAGCCCGCTTGGCGAGCAATCCCGATGACTTCGCGGCCCGTCTTAAATTGATCGCCTACCATGGGCGGGCGGATCGGGCGGCATTGCCGGATAGCCGGAGCCGGCGAGTAGAACTCGTCCTTTGGCTGATCGAGAACCGCCCAGATTCCGAGATCCTTAGCTCGCCGTATGCAGCCCTGCCCTCGGCAGACCTCACTTCAGACCAATCGCAGCGCGCTTCGCGATCGTGGGAGACGGCAATGAGGGATCGCCCGCCGGATGCGCGCGTGATGTGGAATGCCGCCAACTTCTATCGCGAACTGGACCGAAGCGTCTACGTAGCCGCTTTGGAGAAAGCGGTGGCGCTTGCGCCGGACAATGAGAACTATGCCCGGCCTCTTGGGCTGCTCTACGCGGGGGCGATTCTGGGCGGCGACCCCGCCCTCGCTCAGCGTGCCACTCGGACTCTGGATTCCACGCAGAGTGCCTTCCTTCTGGAACCGGCTGTCAAGCTGCTTCAGAGCGAATACAACGCTTCGCAGATGCGGGGGAAGGAGAACGCTGCGGTGGGTGAGCTTGCGCGCCGTTACTTCGAGAGGGCGAAAGCGCTTGATGCTGGCTTGGACGAAGCTTGGATTTTCCCTAAGCTCGATCCAAAGATGGCCGGGATATTGATCCCAGGAGCACGGCCTCCCGAGAGCGATCAGCAAACGTTCGAGACCGCCGCGACGCAGATTCGACGGCTTTCACCCGACGCGTTTCCGAATTTGCCTGAGCCGATAAAAGGTGGTCTGCGGCTCCGTGGGTGCCTCATTCCTCAGCCAGCGGACTCGCGCCAGCCGCAAAATGCGATTCAAGGAGAGTTCATTGCCAAAGGGCAAGCGAGCTGGGCGGTGCTTTGTTCGCTCAACGGCGTTAGCTCTATTCTCGTCTTCCGGGATGAGGCAGACGCGAGCCCGGCGGAGCTAGCGCGGGTTGAGGACAAGAACTACTTGCAAGGTCTTGGTGACGGGAAAATCGGGTATTCTCGCGCCATCCAGATGGTCGACCGCAAGTACATCATGACTCACTACCGGGCATATGGTGGGCCCCAACCTCCGCCAATTGATCATCACGGGATAGACGATATTTTTCTGGGGAAAGCGTCGGTGACGCACTACTGGCATGAAGGTCAGTGGCTACGGCTTCAAGGTGCGGATTAGACGCGGTTCCAGCATGCGAAAGAGGCGTAGCGAATGATTCTCGGCAACAATCGGAGCATCGTCGGTGTCTATAGCACTAACAGCATGCCCGCCCTGTTTGGACTTTGCGCGACAATCGGCTTCCTTGCGTCCGCGTCGTCTCTGTCCGCACAGAACCCTGAAGCCGGGCGAGTCGAACTTCTTGGCGATCAGGCCGTGCTCATTGTGGACGGCCCGCGTCCGGTTGATTCCGCGGCGATTACGTTAGCGCAGGAATTCGGCATTTCGGTTAGCGTCGAGGACCCGCCTTACATTTTCCAAGACGATATTAAAGACGTGACAGCCGATGTCTCGCGCGTATCCAATCCGCAGAGGCGTGTGCTCATACCGAAGGGCGGTCGTTTGGAGGTCCGCTTTGCATTAAAGCCGGACGGATCACCTCAGGATCTTCCAGGACTTCTACGGGATCTTGTTGCGGCGGCCAACTCGCGTTTCCCGTTCGCCTATCGGCTCGATGCGGACGGAACCCGATTTACGCTCGTACCGACTCGTACGCGAGATGCTCTCGGCCAAGTAATGGAGGTGACGTTGTTGCTGGACCGCCGCGTGACGATTCCCGCAGGAACGCGTTCGATTGCCGCCACCGCGGCATTGATGGCGGACGCCTTGTCCGCGCAGACCGGGCTCCGCGTGAATTGCTGCCAAGGTGCAGTTGCGGGCATCCCTTGGGGAATGGCCGAGGTCGTCTTTGAGGCAAACAACGAGCCCGCGCGCAATGTCCTGATGCGGCTGATCGCGGCTGCCGCGCCCGGCCGATCCGACCGAGCCTTCTGGCTCCAGCGGTGCGACCCGCTGCCGTCCACGTCGTGTTTTATCAACCTGGCCTATGCGAATGTGGGGAGCTCCCGATGACATCGAGATGCCCTATTCCACGAGTACTGTCACTCGCGGTGTTGTTTGTTCCCTTGGCTTGGGCTCAGGACGCCTTTCTGGCGCGTTGGGAAACTTTGCGCGCCTCCCAGCCAGCGGGCGTCGAGTTCCGTATAGCCACGCCGAAGACGACGTTCTACTTGGGCGAAACAATTCCTCTGGCGTTCTCCTTTACGGCGACCAATCCCAGGTCATTCGTGGCCGACTCGCGTGTGCAGGATCGCGTTGGGCGCATGAACTACATTGAGGAGTTTGTGCCCGACTCAGCGACAACCGAAGACCCGCTTCGCGGACTGCCGGGCGAAAGCGGCGGGATGGGTGGCCTTTCGGGAGGGAACGCAATTCTTTCTTCGGAAAAGCCGTTCACCGTGGAACGCATCTTGAACGAGTGGGTTCGTTTCCGCGCGCCGGGCAGGTATCGCATCTATGTGCTCAGCCGGCGCGTGAGGCAGGTGACCGGAACCGCCCAGACCGACCAGGAATTGCAGATGTTCGCCGCCAGCAAACCGGTCGAGGTGGTTTCCAATGTCGTCACTCTTGAGATTGCTGCCGCGCCACCGGGATGGGTATCGGAGCAGATCACCGCGGCTACGGCCATTCTCGACAACACCACTGGGAACGACAGCGAGAGCGGGCGCGCCCGACAACGGGCGGGACTCACCTTGCGCTTTCTGAACACAGTGGAGTCCGGGACCGCGTTGGCCAAGCGGCTGCCTGGAGTCAATAGCGTCGATGCGTTTGCGCTCCACAGTGGGATTCTTGATTCCTCGCATCGGACGGAGCTGTTGTCCGTGATGGCGCAGTTGCTGGCGGAGCCGGGACAGGCGATCTCGGAGCGCTTTCTGACCACTCTGGCGCAACTGGCAGTTCTGGTGGAATCCGGTGGCGTAATGCCACCTTATCCAAGCGATGAAGCTACGCGTCAAGCCTGGCAGATAGAGTCGCAGCGCCGTGCGGCGTTAGTTGCAGAAAAACGGGATCACTATGTTTCGGTCCTGGTCCAGAAACTTCAAGACAAGAAGGCGGAGGCCCGCGCTCTGACTCGCGATGCTCTCCTCAGCGTCGCGGAGGGGGCCCCAATCCGGCCACCTTGGCTAACAGGTATCGTGGACTCTTTGATCGCCGATTTCCGGGCGCTACCCGCACAAATGCAGTCGAGCCTACTTGACTCGCGATGGCACCTACTGCGGAACCGGGACCTGCTTCCACTTCTGAACGATTTGTACGCAAATCCGCCGCAGCCTCCGTTGGGCTATCCATCGATTAGCGAATTCGTCTTGCGGCGCATATACGAACTGGTGCCGGACCGAGGCCGGCAGTTGATCCTCGCGGAACTCCATCGGCCAGACGGACCGCGTATCGGTGAGAAGACACTGATGATGCTGCCGGATGAGAATCTCCCTGAGCTGAACGATGTGTTCTCGGCACGAGCCGCGCGCGGTGGACCGTTGCCAACGCTCCTGGTCACACGCTACGGCACCAGTGAAATCGTCAAGAATGTCGAGGCAGGGTACCTGGCCTTCAACGCCGAGCTGGATCGTCAGAAACTTCCCCATTGCCCCTTTCCGCTTGTGTTCTACTTCCTGAAATTCGACCCGGAGTTTGGAGAACAGGAGTTGAGGAAGGCATTCGCGACCGGTCCCTGCTATGACATCGGACGAGCATTAGATTCGCTGGGCTCCTATGCGATGAGTCCTGCCCTGGAGCGGCTCGCGATCGAGCATCTTAGTAGTGGCATCGTTCCTATCAAACGGGGCGCTGCGGAGGTGCTGGGAAAGTACGGCTCACCGGCAGCGCAGCAGCCGCTATGGGAAACGATGGAGTACTTCCGTTCGTGGTGGAAGGATCGGGAAGACGACTTGCGAAAGCCAGTTGGGCAGGAGGGTGTTTTCCTCGAACGTGCGTTGCGAACTGCGCTGGCACAGGGTAGCGGATGGCTGCTGGGTGAAACGGAGCTACGCAGGCTGCTCGCACTTTGCAGCACTGCGGAGTGCCGCGCGGACGTTCAAGAATGGATCAGAAGCGCCGGGTCCCCGAAGCCCGTGGAGATTTTGCTGTATCCCGGCGATGTCCGGATCAAGGTGGCCCAATACATGGTTACGGGCGAGCTCGCGCTCTCGGCCAAGCTGTCACAGTTCCCGGCCGGGACGGCATTCCGCATGGCAGCGACACGGTCCGAAGAGGCGAACCTGGAGCGGACCCGCGTCGAGGCCGCAGTCCGTGCCGCAGGCCACAGGATCGTGCCGTAGCATCGTGAATAACTCTTTCTAACGGCCAATCGTGCAGGCTTCCCCCGCACTCTAATGCCGGAAATCGCGCTTAATAGGAACGATTTTCCGGGATAGCTGTGGCTAATCGCAATTCAGTAGTAGGCCGAAACGGAATTAGAAAGGGACTTCTCCCGATCTGTCCGTCCCCCTCTCCCGCCTATTAGCCCAGATCTCGCGTGCAAACTCCGATCTCCTGGCGTCGTTGATTGTGTGCTCTGTCGTCGGCATGGTAGTTAACATGCTGCCTCCAACTGTTCACGGGTGTCGCCGTGATGAAATGCCTCATTGGGTGCTATTGCGGGCGGTCAACCAAAGGGTTGGAGCCTCCGGTTTTCCCGCACTGGCTCGGAATCGCGCCGGTGTAGACTAATCTACGTGTAAAAATATGCTCTAAGGCAGGTTAAGAGGGAAAGGGCCTCGGCGCTCGGCAAGAATGACCCATTTGTGCTCGGTTAAAGTGACCCACACGAAGAACACGATTTGGCGCAGGGCAAGGAGAGGACGAGCCTATATCATCCACGCCGAAGGCGTGCGGGGTGGTTTTTCATCATCTGCGCCGAAGGCGTTTCGTTGAAGGCGTGTAAGGCTCTCAATTTGCAAGCGTAGATGACGTCCGCGCAAGCGGCAGCGATTGTCACGCGAACCACGAGCGCCTCGCAGGCCACGAGATTTGCCGCAGGGCAAAAGCCCAGTTTCTCGCGCCAAAGGGCTCCTTCTTGCCGTGCAGGTGGGTCACTTTTGGCGAGCAAACCCGGGTCAATTCTCGCGAGTGCCGAAGGAAAGGGTCCGATTACCGACCTGTCCGTCCTGCACGGCGACTTCTGGCCGGAAGAGGAGTGCATCGAGGATTTTCTCGCGGCACTCCATGAGTGGCGCGGCCATAAGAGGGCCTGTCCCGCCACATGACCCTTGTGGTAGTCGACAGCGACGTCATCGGGAAGGAACCACTGGCGTGAGGTTACTGCTTCACCCAAACCAACACTGCCGTCTGGTATAGCGTGCCGTTGTACACCGCCAAGGGGAAGGTGCGGATACCGTCGATAGCCACTCCCAGGCTGACCGCTTGTAAGCCCGGCTCGCTGATCTCAGGGAGTTGGACGCTAAGCTGGCTGATTCCGGCAATCATGCCGGACGCCGGAAAAAGCGGCCCCGCGGCCAGCGAGACCAGGTCACTCCGCACATCCACCTGGCTGCCGAACGGGTCCGATTTTGGCCCGGTGATGCTGCCGGTCGCCGCGAAAGAGCTGCCCATCCTGGCCGCCACGCCGTTCAGAAAGATCGTCACCGATGTGCCCGGCTTGGCCGGATTGGCGCACGAGTTCCGCGAGCCATCGCTGTTCAGCGCCACTGCCGCGAAAACCACACTACCGGTGTAACTGGGGTCGCAGCCCGCCACGGAAACACTCATATCGAGGAATACGGACGGGTTGCTTCTGGCGACGACAAACATCCGCGTCAGCGAATCCGAGCCGATCGAAACGGTCATCACCGTCGAAGCTTTCTGCGCTACCTCGAAAGGCACCTGTACATTGATCTGGCCCGACGAGACGTACAGCAGCGGCGCCGGCAGGCCGTCGAACGTCACCTGAACGTTGGCCAGCGACGTGGGCAGGGAAGTCTGGCCGGCGGCGAACCCCGATATTCCCGTCTGCGGACCCAGACCGGTGCCGAACAGCGACAGAAGTTGGCCGGGTGCGGCTGGGCCGATCGGCGCCAGCGTGACGGCGTCGGTGACGCAGCCGAGTTGCGGACCACCGGCCGGCTGCGAGAGATCGAATGCGGCGAGGAACGCGCCGAAAACGGTCCGCTGCGTTACCGCTCCGCTGAACACAACGCCGGGCGACAGTGGAACATCCGGAAGTTCGGTGCGGCCTCCCAGCAGGATGCGGCCGTCCGGCTCCACTGCCATAGCGTAGGCGTATGCCTCGGTGGCGCTCAGAAGCTGGGTTGCGGCCGTGCTTCCATCCTGCGCGCGGAAACCCTGAACATATGCGACGCTTTGCACGGTGGTTCGGTTGGGAAGGCATTGCGCGGGAGTATTGCCGGTGGGCGGAGGAGGCGGATAGGTCGTGCCGGACGGGCTGTAGGGCGGGCCGGTGACTGGAATAAAGCTGCCGCCCGCCACGAGGTTGCCGCCGGCATCGAGCGCCAGAAGATTGCCTCCCTGCATGACCGACCAAAGTACCTTCGAGCCGATAGCGTCGAGTTTCGTCAGAAACAGGCCTGGACGGTCGCTGGCGCTAGGTGCAGTGGTGAAGGGATAGTCCTGCGACGTGGTGGTTCCCGTCACATAAGCATTGCCGGCGCTATCCACCACCAGCCCCAAGTTGGTGGACCCGTTCGCTCCCGTGAGGTAGGTGGAATAGATCAGCTTCGTGCCGTCCGCGCTAAGCCGCGTGATGTACTGCTGGCTTGCCGGGGAGCACATGTTCCCAGGCACGCTTCCGCAGGAGAAGGACGGCGTAAATGTGGTCTGGTATGTGCCGGCCGTCGTGGGATACAACAGGTAAGCGATGTTGCCCGAAACCCATATGTCGCCCTGCGGCCCGAGCGCGATCTGGCTCCCGCCCACGCCGGAAACAGCGAACAGCGTCTTCGTCCCGGAAGGGTCGAGCTTGGCTATGAACGGCAGGTTCGTGCCTGCAATCCCCGACGAGAACGCGCCCGCTGTGGCAGGATAGCCCTGCACCGCCGTGCCGCTGATGAAGACGTTGCCGCCGCTATCCAACGCAATCGCCGATGGCACCGCCGCCACAGCGCCGGCAAACAAGGTGGCGTACGCAACGGCGCCGTTCGGGTTCAGCTTGATCAGGAACGGATACACACTGCCGGAAGGCACCGGCCCGCTAAACCCGGAAGTGACGGGAAAATCGCTCGATCCGGTATAGCCCGTGATGTAGGCGTTGCCTTGCGCGTCGACGGCCAGTGCCCGGCCTTCGTCGTAGCCAGAGCCGCCCAAATAGACGAAGTAGATCACCTTTGTGGCGCTGGCGTCGAGCCGCGCAACCACCAGATCCGACTCGTGGCCCGGAATGGGGCTGTCGTTGACGCTCCCCAAGACGAAGATGTCCCCCGCTGCGTCGTGGCCGATTCCTTGCAGCGTAGCGTTCTCCTGCAAAAATGTGGAAAACGGAGGTGGGACCGAAGCGGTGACCGGTCCGGCCACCAGGAACAATGCAGCGGCGACAAACGCCACCAAGGCCGTGTCGCTGCGCCGCGGCAAGATCCCTCGCGGCGGCGCCAAATACTTGATAGCCATAGCTTGACGCATTTGAACTCCCTGGCTAGCGAGCAAGGGAGGGGCCATTCGTCTACGCCCTATTTCTCTAAAGCCAGCCCCGAGTCCTTCAGCGCGCGCCAGCCGCCGTCGAGCGAAACGACGTTGGTGTAGCCCATCTTCTGAAGATTGTCGGCGGCCAGCGCCGAGCGAAAGCCGCCGCCGCAATACAGCACCAACTCGACGGTCTTGTCCGGGTACGTGGTTTCGATATCGCGCTCGATGATCCCCTTGCTCAGCTTAGTGTAAGGCAGGCAATTCCCTTGGCGCGCGGCGGCGGCCTATCCTGTTGCTACGGTATTTCAGACCTGCGATCCTGATATAGGAGACGGTATGCGTTATGTTCGCGCGCTCCTGACTTTCCTGCTGGGCGGCACCGCTGCTGCCTACGCACAACCCTATATCATCTCGACTATCGCAGGAGGCGTACCTCCGGCGACGCCGGTGGCCGGCGTCAGCGCATCTGTTTCTCCGGGCGGAATCGCCGCGGACAAATCAGGCAACGTATATTTCTCCAGTAGAAACTCGGTTTTCAAGCTTGATACGAGCGGCTTGCTGGTACGAGTCGCGGGAACCTCGAGAGCAGGGTTCTCCGGCGATGGAGGCCCCGCGGCCAATGCCGCGCTGAACACCCCCAAAGGGCTCGCCGTAGACAGCGCGGGGAACCTCTACATTGCGGATTTCGCCAACGGACGTGTGCGAAGAGTATCCCCGGGCGGCATCATCGCCACTGTGGCCGGCAGCGGGCAAAGCTCAGGTTATTACGGGAATTGGGGAGATGGCGGGCCGGCCACCAAGGCTCAATTGCTAGGGCCTACGGGCTTGGCCGTCGATTCGAGCGGCAATTTGTACATCTCCGACAATGCGTCGGTTCGCAAGGTCACGCCGGACGGAATCATCACTCTGATCTTCGGGGGGCCCGACGTAACACCACCGTATCAAGCAGGCGTAAATCCTGGTTCGAGCCTTGCCTTGGATGCAGACGGTCACGTCTATGTCGGCGATCCGAATCTCGGCGTCCGAGCCATATCGCCAGACGGTTCCTTCAGGACAATTGGATCTATTCCCAATGTCTTCGGCCTCGCCTTCGATCCCAGTGGCAATCTGCTTATAGCAGGCCTGTATCAAGTCTTCCGAATTGCCCGGGATGGTACCCAGTCGGTCGTGGCCGGAACCTCGACCGCTGCGCCCAGCTCTTCGGGCGACGGCGGCCCGGCCACCAGCGCTGTCCTGGATTACGTGCGGGATATGGCTGTGGATGGAAGTGGCAACATCTACGTGACCGAACTGTTTGGATTCCGCGTCCGCAAGATTTCAACCACCGGCATCATTTCGACGGTCGCCGGCAACGGGACCGAAGCTTACTCGGGGGATGGAGATCCGGCATCCTTGGCTCAACTGGATATACCCTGGGGCGTCGTGGTCGATTCTGGCGGCAATCTCTACATCAGCGACTCGGGCAACCACACCATTCGGAAGATCGCGGCGAGCGGTGTTATTACGACTGTGGCTGGCGCCGGCATCGCAGGCTATTCCGGCGACGGAGGCCCTGCGGCGGGCGCCCAGTTGAATACACCGTTGGGCATAGCTATGGACACTGCCGGGAACCTGTACGTGGCCGACTGCGGCAATCAGCGGATACGCAAGATCTCGTCCGGCGGCGCGATCACAACCGTAGCCGGGAACGGCTCCATGGGCTACGCGGGCGACGGCGGTCCGGCCGTGGACGCGGAATTGGCCTGTCCCCATGGAGTGGCGGTCGACCTCGCGGGCGACATCTATGTCGGTGACACGGAGAACAACCGGGTGCGGAAGGTAACGCCGGCCGGTGTCATTTCGACAATAGCGGGAACCGGGACCCAGGGCTTCGCAGGTGACGGCCGACCCGCCGCCAGCGCTCAACTTTGCGCGCCGGCCAGCCTGGCGCTGGATGCCGCTGGCAGTCTATATATCGCCGATACCTGCAACCGGGCGATCCGGAAGATCTCTCCGGATGGGACGATCACCACCGTAGCTGGAGTTGGTCCCGGAGTTGCTGTGTACTGGGGTGATGGCCAACCGGCCACAAGCGTGGCGCTCTACGGGCCGCAGGGAATCGCCGTGGATTCCGCCGGCAATATCTATATCGGAGACACGGATGGGAATCACATACGGCGAGTTTCCAGCGCCGGCATAATTTCGACCATCGCGGGCAGTGCGCTCTACGGCGAGCTGGCGTACTATGACAGCAGCTTCGGCGATATCTTCGCCCACGGCTACACTGGCGATGGTGGGCCCGCTACCAATGCGAAGTTGGGAGCCCCTTATGGCGTGGCCGTCGGCTCCAGCTTCGAAGTCTACTTTGCCGACGTCCCGAACAGCGCGGTGCGGATGTTGAGGCCAAGCCCCATAGGCAATGGCGCCAGCAATCTCCCCGGTCCGATTGCCCCTGGCGAAATTGTTACGCTCTTCGGCCAGGGCCTCGGTCCAGATCAACTTACCCAGGACCTTCGTAGCCGTCTAACAGCACGCCGCGCGAGTGAGGGATATCGCGGATTCAACCCGATCTACCCGCGATCCGCGGGGACGCAAGTCTTCTTTAATGGGTCCGCAGCGTCAATCCTCTACACCTCTGCTACGCAGGTGGCGGCGGTAGTCCCGAGTGAGATCAGCGGCGCCAGTGCGAATGTCGAAGTGCGCTATCGCGGCAAAACTGTGGCGGCGTTTACCGTCCCCATCGTGGCTTCGGCACCTGCTCTATTCACGGCCGACGCCACCGGAAAAGGAGCAGCCGCCGCGCTGAATCAGGACGGCTCTTATAACACTCTGAGCCACGCGGAGTTCGACGGAAGGACCATCTCGCTGTTTGCCACCGGAGAAGGTTTAGAGCCGCTTCCTCCGATGACCGCGACCATCGGCGGCGAGCCGGCTCAGGTTCTCCGCGTCAGTGCGGTAGGTGGGAGCCCGGGGGTTTTGCAGATCGACGTGCAGATTCCCTCGAACGCGCTCGCGAATATATCAGGTCTTCTGGGCCAGAACGTGCAGGTACCGGTTCCTGTGGTCCTTTGGATAGGCACGGCTTCCACCCAGCCTGGAGTCTACGTCACGGTGTTCTATACCGGAGGGCTTGCAGCCATCCCAGGCAGGGCTGGTCCACTCCAGAATGCGAGTCTGGGGATCAGGACCAGCCACCGGATCGGATACCTGGCGCGAAATCCCCGTAGCCTCCTGGTCTGTCCCACTTACCGAATCCGGTACGCGACATACTGTGTGTTTTCAAACTCGGCCGTTTGCGGCAGGCGGTTCTTCACCTGCAACACTACGTAGCTGATCCCCAACCCCTCGTACTTCGGCACGTCCGCGGGCCTGAAGCCGCGGGCCATGGTCTGCTGCCAGCGGGACCACCACTCGCCGCCGAACTCCTTCAGGTAATTTGCCTGGCCGCCGGCTTTCCAATCGACGTAGACCGCGCGCAGTGCTTCATGTCAACGTGGCACGGTAAAATGTGAGTCGGATTGGCTTTCCAATCGACGTAGACCGCGCGCAGTGCTTCGGCGCGGAATATGCCCGGATCGAGGCCGTGGGCCGCATCGGGAAAAAGGAAAACTGCGTTTATTGGGGATGGCACCAACAGAGTGAGAAAACTCGTTCCCTCAGCTAATTCCGCTGCCGGGTGCACATACTCGATTGATCAATCCGCTCAGGGTTTCGGAGCGGCGGGTGGAACCCAGAGCGTGGGCGTGCTTGCAAGCGGAAACAGTTGCCCCTGGCTGGCGGGCAGCTACGTCAGTTGGATTGCCGTCAATGGGAGCGGGAACCAAAGCGGGACCGGCGTGGTGACTTACACCGTCAGTCCGAATTCAACCTCGGTCCCTCGGAGTGGAACGATCTGGGTTGCCGGACAAATTCTATCGGTTAATCAAGCTGGGGGCGCCTGCTCCTCGAGCGTGTCTCCCTTGAGCGTGGCGGTCCCGGGTTCAGGTGTGACGGGCGCTCGCCTGACCGTCACATCTACCACTTCCGACTGCCAGTGGACCGCAGTGGCGGGCGCGCAGTGGATTCTCGTGAGCGGGGGGAACACTGGATCAGGGAATGGCACCGTAACATTCACTGTGGGAGTTAACGCCGGGGCGGCGCGGACGGGAACCATCATCGTTGCAGGTCAAACGGTCTATATAAACCAAGCGGCTTTCGGCGGCGGGGCGGGCAATATCACTGTTACCCCATCCTCTTTAGACTTGGGCACTTACCAGATGGGCGGCGCGAATCCGTCACCGGGAACGGTGAATGTTTCCGGCGGCGGGCAGAGCTTGGGCTTTACGGCCCAGGTCACGAGTGGGAGCAACTGGCTTTCCGTATCGCCCAATAAATCAAAACAACCCAACCTCAAGTGCGATTCTGACTATAGGTTTTATGTATTACAACGTTAAGTGCTACGGACTCCGCGAATGGTCCACTGCGGCTCCGCAGTAGGCACAGTTGCCCGTCCATGTGAAGAGCAAGTATTGGATTTCACGACGGGTCCTCGGCAGGGTCCACCCAGAAGTTTTTTTTACTGCGCAAGGTCTCGAGGGTCAAGAAGGAGTATGCCAACATCACCAGCGTCACATGATGGTGCCAGCCATTCCAGCTTCTTCCTTCGTAGTGATCCAAGCCGAGTTCTTCCTTGAGTTGGTGGTAGTCTTGTTCGATTTTCCAGCGGCACTTGGCGATACGCACCAGCCGGCGCAGGGTGTAGCTCGCCGGCAGATCGCAGAAGAAGTATTTGGCCGGTTCCTTCTCTTCCTCCGGCCACTCCACCAGCAGCCAGGTTTCCTTGTGTGGTGGATGCCCATGGACGAATCCGTGGGAGGGCTGTACCCGCATAGTCAGGAAGCGTGACTCCAGCCAGCCCTTCGACCCCTCCCGCCAACGAACCTTTTTCCAACCTTTGGCCTTCAGCGCCAAGTCTTTTACCGAACTCGGCCGTTGGTCCCCATAGTCCCATTTCTTCGGCGGAGCGCCACGCCCGCTATATTCCGGCACTTTGATCTTGGGTGGTTTGATCCACGCTCCGACTTGCGGCGCGATGCCAACCGCGTAGCGGAGACCTCGCTCCTCCAACGCGTCGCGAAACTCCGTTGCCTCTCCGTATCCCGCATCGGCAAGCACAACCCGGTCCGGCACGCCCCAATCCCTTACTTCATCGATCAGATCCAGCGCCAACTCCCACTTCTTCTTAAAGACCACTTCTTCGGGAACCCCGGCCGCCTGGCGACGCTCCATATCCTTGGTCCAAGTCTCCGGCAGATACAATCGCCAGCCCAGAACCGCATTCCCCTGCTCGCCCACATGATGGAGACTCACCGCCACCTGGCAACTGCCCGTTTTGCCCAGCGTTCCGGAATACTGCCGATCTACCCCCACTGAATCCTCGCCCTGTTTGGGAAATCCGGTGTCGTCCACCACCCAGGCGGAATCGGGTTCCAACTCCGCTGTCATCCGCTTTCCCAACCGCGCCCAAACTTCCTGCCACTCCCAAGGGCTCTGCCCGACGAACTGCTGCATCGCCTGTACATTCCCATCCGGTAAGCGGGCGGCCATCGGCTCGATCGACTTTCGTTCGCCGTCCTGCAGCAGACCCCGCACATACAGTTCTCCCCAATGCCGCCGCTCGCTGCGACCGATTGGCTCCAGCAAGTCGAGTAAGAATCGCTCCAGCCGCTGCCGGCACTTGACGATCTGGTTCTCGGTCATGCCCGAGCGTACCAGGCTCAAAATCAAAAGTCAATACTTAACGTTGTAATATATGCTAACCGTGACATTAAGACCGACGAAGAACTAACGGCGGATTACGACGAATACAGCGATCCGGTTCCTCGGGCATGACCTTTGGATGTCCGCACGGTTCGATTTACGCATACGGGGTCTCTTGCTATGATTATTCTCGAACCTATGCGGCAAGCTCCTCTTCGGCCTCCTCGATGCCGTTGAGGACCCGCCAAAAGTCATGAATATCAGGGATTACGCGGTTCGAGTTTTTGCATACGAGGGGCACTACAGATGAGTCGGTATTCGCGAATCCACGAAAAACGCTGGAGAGGCCGTCCAACTCAGCGGTTCGAGGGTGTCCGATTGCGAAGCCAGCTGGAAGTACCAAACGTTCGAACCGGCGGCGAAAAGGCGGATAAACCGTCTACTGATCGCGGAAATTAGGCTGTGGGCGCTAAGCCAGGCGCGGGGACCCGGCTTCAATGGGGCCGCGACCGCGCGGTCGCGGAATTGAGTTCGCGGCCTAAAGGGAGCATGGGAGAACCTCCGCTTCAATGGGGCCGCGACCGCGCGGTCGCGGAATTATCAGCGACTCGCGACAGAAGCGCGCGTGATCCAGGCTTCAATGGGGCCGCGACCGCGCGGTCGCGGAATTCCCACCTCTTATCCTATTCTGTTTTCAAAGAGCTGCACAACGCCGCGCGAGTGCTCACTCCGCCAGCGGCGCCAAAGCTCCATC
Source organism: Bryobacterales bacterium (assembly GCA_963768385.1). GTDB lineage: Bacteria > Acidobacteriota > Terriglobia > Bryobacterales > Bryobacteraceae > Fen-178. The sequence goes on along the minus strand of CAVYHQ010000001.1, from coordinate 307,244 downwards.
CCCACCCTGCTTCGCCTCGTAAACCATATAGTACACAAGTCTTCACCCCATGCGAGCGCCTCCCGCCATTTTGTCGCCGCCCCACCGCTCGCATCGTCGTCATCGCGTCGTGAACACCGGATACTCGCCAATTTCGCCATCCAACACCCGCGCCAGCAACCGCGACTGAATCTCCAGCATCCGCCGGTAGCTTACCCGATAATCGAATAGCGGGTGCGTCACCAGCGTGTCCATCCTCAATTCATACGCACGGAAAAACGCCTTGCGCCCCGACGCCGTCAGCGCAACCGACCCTCCCACGCGCACAAAGTCCTGCGCAGTCAGCATCCCGGTGTTGATCGCCGTCAGCACGGCCGAATCCGCAATCAGCGGCCGGAACGGCTCCATCAGGTCCAGCGCTAGTGCCGGCCGCCCGAAGCGCGGCTGATGGTAGAAGCCGATGTACGGATCGAATCCCACTGCGTAGCACGCCACCGTCAGGTCCTTCGCCAGCAGGCTATATCCGAGCGACAGCAGCGCGTTCACCGGGTCGCGCGGCGGACGCCGGTTGCGCCCCTCGAAGTCGAAGGACAGGTCCAGCGTCTCCCGCCCTTCTTCCGGTTTGATCATGCCCGCGAAATCCCCGAAGTAGAGGCGCGCACCGTTGCCCTCCATCCCCAGCAGTTCTTCCAGCGAGCCCGCCCGCTCCGCGCGGTCCGCCATCTCCTTCATGGCCGCCAGCGTCACCCGGTTCGGCTCCACGTGGTTCCGCTGCAACAGCGTCCGCTGATTGCGGATCTTCCCCGCCACCAGCCGCCGCGCGAACGCCAGTGCGAAATATTCCTGCTCGGAAAGCCGGAACTGGCTCCGCCGCAGAAACACGTTCTTCTCGTTCAGCCCGACCGTGATCCCGTAGAACCAGCCCCCCATCGAGAAGTAACAGACCGGCACGCCCGCTTCGCACAGCGCCTGCACCGCCTGCGTGGAAATCTGCACGTTCCCCATCAGGCTCACTTGGCAGATCTCCCCCAGCCGAGCCTCCTGGAGCAGCGTCTGGTTATCCCGGACCTGCAGCACCGCGCCGGACTTGCCCACCTTCACGCCCTGGCTGTTGAGATACAGCGGACGCAATTCGCTGCGCGGCGTGACCAGCGCCCGCACCTCCCGCCTCACCGGCTTCCGGCGCGGCGCTCCGAACAATTCGAGTTGTTGCGGCGCGCTCTCCTGCTCCGCCTCGCCCGCCGCCAGCGTCTCGTCCGGAAGGCAGATGCCCACGAGCGAGCAGCCCGGACACTTCGGCGAATCCACCAGCGGCGGCGGAATCTCGCCCGTCGCGGCCAACCGCCACGCCGCGCCCGCCAGCCTTCGGGTCTCCGCGATCAGCGCGTCGTCGAACTCGACGCGCACGCGCTGCCCCGTCATCCGGTAATAGACGATTCCCTCGCGGCAGTCGTACCCGTTCTCGCGTAGCGCGATGCCCTGGACCGCCAACTGCGCGCGGTCCGCGGGCCACAGTTCCAACCCGTTCGGTCCCTCGCGCGGACGCCCGTGTTTGTAATCCACCGGCGTGACCACCCCGCCTTCCGCCTCCACCAGATCCATCTTGGCGATCACGCGTAGCGACTCGCTTGCCAGCGTGACAGACCGCGAGTGGATGGATTGCGGCAGATCCACCGGCTTCGGCAGCGCCGTGGCCTTTTCGTCGACGCGCTTGTGCTGGATGGCGCCCTCGATGGTGTCCACGCTCTCCTGGAAGACGCCGTCGACCCATTCGTAAAAGAACAGTCGCGGACAGTAAGTGAACTCATTGACCATGCGGGCCGGCAGGTAATCCGGGAGTTCCCGCCCGGTCTCGATAGCAACTGGTAAAGCTCCCATAAGTCCTCACAGTGGGCGGGCCATCGCCTTTTGTGGCCTGCCGGCAAGTCTCCCATGCGCTCTTCACACAATAATACACGGCGCATCCACAGCCGTATACGGTTTCCCAAGCGCCGAAATGACGCGGTCGCCGCGCCCCTCGGCAGGACCGAGGTTGACGAACAGCACCTGGTCCTCGCCGTGATGGATGATGCCCGCCAGTTCGGCCCTGCACCGCGCCAGGTCCGACGCCGTAAGCTGGCACTCAAAAATGGAAAACTGCAAATGGTCCCCATACCCGCGCATGGCCTGAAAGACCTTCCGCAGGCGTTTGTCATCGCAAATGTCGTAGCAAACGAGGTAAGAGGTGCGCATGGGGGCTCACCTATACCGCCCGAGCCGGACGGAAGCTTACCTTGAAGTTGGCACCCTGTCCGATCCGAACCCGCTGCACACGGAAGATAGCTTCCACCCCCCTCCCCATCAACTGCTGCCGGTCAGGCGTATCCTCTCCCAGTTCGCGTAAGCTGAGCAGCGACCGCACAGTGTCGACGCTCGCCCACTCGGTCCAAATAGGCCAAGTGAATTCGTGCGCGCGATTCTGGCGGCGGAATCCGGTCGTCCGAAGTCCGGTTTCAGTCGGTACGGTCGTGAACAGCGGTAACGCCTCAAACGCCAGCCGGTTGGCCCCCCACACCGACGAAACACCTCCAATGCTCGGGTCACGCCAGCGCAACGCATACTCCTTTGCGTCGTCGGGGTCCCATCGCATTGACAGACCCTTGTCGGCATGCTTCCACGGCCCGAACAAGGCCTCTCGCAGATGCTCCGGTCCGGAAGACGCGGCAAGACCCTTTGCCGTCCCCAGGAAGTCCTGATGGCCGGAACCAGTGATAAAACATAAGTCCGTGTACTCGATGCGCCCTTTGTCCTTGTTGTCGAGCACATCGCTGCCGAATGCCGCGGCGAAGTCGGGTGCCCGGCGATCTTCGGCGGTTGAGTCCAGACCAACCCTGCGAACCACGCTTTCGAAAAGCGCTCGTGGAACGGTCAGGTTGTTCCCCAATTCACCGAAGACTTCCAGCGGTGCCCAGGGCGCTTGCTCGTGCAGCGCACGGCAAAGTTCCACCTCGTCCTGCATCGGCAGCCCGGACACTTCTGGCCGCCAGCCGCCCTCGCGAATCCACCGTAATCGAAGCGCGCAGTCGGGCCACATCAGGTCGAACAAGCGCGAGGCGCCCACCGCTGCTAGGAAACCAAGCGGGTTCGATCCCTCAATCCCGCGGAACACTGTTGCGCTCATGGCTTGCCCCCCTTCGCGTTGGCTTCCTCTTTGCTCGCTTTCCAGTCCCCCAGCCTGACCAGCGATTCGAGGTACGCTAGTCCCCACCAGCCGTACTGCCGAGTGAGCTTCCAGAACCTGTCGGCCACGCCGTTGTCCAGGCGATGTGGGGCTCCCGTCGCTCGCTGGGCTTTGGTGATGCGCCGGCCGCTGTAGGCGAGATCCTCGCCAGTATCCTCCACGACAGGCGCAAACGGGCGGCATCTACCGTGATGGCTCGCAATAAGGTGCAGCGTGAGATCATCCTCCGTAATATCCGGCTGCGCCTGTGCGAACAACAGGGAGATTAACTCATGACGAAAACCATCGGGCAGGCCGCTCCGCGCCCACTGCGCCCTGCGGACTTGTTTACTTTGCCGCGCTTGTGACCCCTTGGCAATGAGCCTCGGCGCGAACTGTGCGGCCATAGGGTCGCCGCCTCGGAGGAGAGCCTGGAACCGCGAATCCGCTTTGCCGCAGTCGTGGAATTGAGCTGCCCTGACGAGGCTCGTGCGGATCTCCTCGCTCGCGAAGAGCGCCGAAGCGGCCTCGCTAACCGCCCGGACAACATCCTCCAGGTGTTTGTCGAGAAATACAGGCGGGGCCGCGGAACTCTCGTCGCCTCCGGAGTCCGCCTCCGCGAATGGGCCGGACAAGACCCACCCAACTGGAGCGCCGTCATCGGCTGGGTAGGCGTCCAACTCCAACCCATTCGGCAGACCATTCAGCATCTGGACGAGCCACTGCGGCGCAGCATCTTTGTACTCCTCAAGCGCCCGCAAGACATCATCTTTCTCCACAGCCGGTTGTCCGGCGAACTCAATCAGGCGGTCGCGCGCCGCATTCTCTGGCCACCGCTCCAACAGATCCGGATGCAGACGCAGGACCCATCCCCGGCGAAGAGCTTGCCTGGCGCGCTCCGCAACATCGATATCCGCCTCTTCCGGAATGTGCCCCAGTTCCTCCCATCCGCCGCTGGCCATCGCCAGAATCAGCGTGTCTCCAGGCCGAACCCCGTTGGCGCTTTCGATCAAGTAACTTTCGTCGCCCCGCCAGCGCAACACAGGGCATCGAAGCCGATCGCCTTCTTGCGGCGTGGGTTCTGCGCCAAGGCCTTCGATGTCCGACGCCGAGGCGCCCTCATCGCCGCTCTTAGTCAGCCACGCGCGGAACTCCCGCAAAGGCACTGCCATCGCTTCTGTGGAGACCGGCGGGCAAAGCGAGACGATCTCTGCCCATTGCTGAGGCTTGCCGGCATCCAGATCCGCGCGCCAAACCACCTGCACTTCAGGCAAGCCGTTCTCTTCTCCATGCAGATAGAGACTGACGTCCGGCTCCAGCGCTGGACGCGGCGACGTTTGAACCAGGGCATCCAAGTGCGCTGGAAGCAGCACTGGAGCTCTTGGAGCGTCGCGCCGCAGTCCCTCAGCCGTTTCGCCCGCCGCCTGCAGCCGCTCTCGTACGGTCGCGTCACCCGTTTCGGAGCAGAGTCCGAAATCTACCTCGTCGCCGGCGTCTTTGAGCCATTTCCACGTTTTTGTGAGCGCCTCGCCGTAAACTGGATCGCGATACTTCGGATCCGCCATCGCCGCGGCGGCCATAACGCATCCTTCCGCCATCGCACCGCTTTGATGCAAGTCGCCAATTCGGTCCAGCCGTCCAAATCGCTGCAACAGCGCGTCGATGCTCGCGCACTCCGTCACGATGGCATCAAAGTCCAGGTCCGCGCCAACTTCCAGACACTGCGTGGCCACTACGAACATAGGCCCGCCGTCCTTTGTTCTAGGCTTGCCCGACAGCATGGCGTCCAGATCCGGTGGTAGTGCTAAGCGGTCGATTGGTCGCATGCGTCCGATCAACAGGTGCGAGCTGTGGCCGCCCTTCTGCAACGCCGCGTGGGCGAGACGCGCCGTCCGCACACGGTTAACCATAACCGCGATGCGGCGCAACCCCGGCTTCTCCGCCAACCGGCCTGCCTCATCGGCCAGACTCTGCGCGAGTTTGTCAAGGTCCTTCGGTCGCGCCTTGCTCATCACCAGGCGCGCGGGTTTGGGCGTGTACAACCGCTTCCGCATCTCGGGATGCGCGAGGTCCTCGTCCTCCAATCCGAATCCTTCGTCCGTCTGCCGCACAGGGGTAGCCGTCATCTCGACAAAGGCGAATGGGCTGTCCACATCCTGCGCGGACCAGTCGCCTCCGCGATACCTCTGAATCGCCGCCAGTGTTTCGGAGAACGGCCGGGAACAATGCGCTTCGTCCAGCAAAATCAGCGAGTCGTTCGCCACCAGCCCGGCATGAATCGGCAGTGTCTTGTCCCAAACGCCGTATCCACGAAACAGGAGGCGCGATCCGACCTGATCGACCGTGCTAGCGACTAGCAGCGGCTGCAGCGGGCTCCGCACCCAGGAATCGTCGCGGTAAATTCCGCCGCGCAACTGGTACGCCTCCACCGGCTGGTCGCTGCGCGCCAATTCGCGCAGGCGGCCGGCGACGGTTTTCAAAACGCCGCCGCACGCGCCTCGGAGTTTACACGCGATCTTCTTCATGCGCTCAAAAGCGGCATCCACTACGACGCGACGATCCACCACGAAGAACACCCGCCGCGGTCCCCTCATCCTCACAGCCATCGCGAACACTGCCACGTCGATGCACGCGGTCTTCCCGCTCGCGGTGGGAAGGTCCAGATGGCCAGGCCACCCGGCTTCGCAAACCCGCTTCGCCAGCCGCCTCTGCCAAGGAAACGGGGAGTAGCCGCCGTGCAGTTCACTGAAGAAGCCTTCAAAATCAAGCCATGTCAGATCGGCCATGGGGACGCCTCCGCGTCGGGCAATGGCCGGAACAAGCCATAGCCTCTGAAGCGCCCACGGCCCACGAGCATAGGACCACGCACGGCCCGCGCAAACCGCGCCACCACGTGTGTCTGAAACCGGCACAGGTTCGCGCCACCTTCTGTAAACGGGGGGAGCGCCATTGCGTGGCCCGCTCCCTGCACGGCGGATACGCTGCGAATCCCTACGGTTTCCGGTTCAGGGAAAAGCGCCGACACAAACGCTTCCTTCACGATTCGCTCGATGTCGCCGTCACGCTTTTTTGGGTGGTGATGCAGCACGACGGGCGTCACGCTGGCCCAGGTTCGGCTGGCCTTTGTCCAGCTTAGCCGCTGCAATGCGAACGGAGGCCGTTCGCGCTTCTCACGCTCCATCGTCCATCTCCACACGCCATTCCTCCAGAGCCCGATCTCCCGCTCGTCGCCGGTGTTTGGATCGAAGAACAAGCCGCCCAGAAACCGCCGCAACTCCTCGTCGCGGGTTGCGCAACATGTTAGTCGAAGATCTCGCGGGACCGCCATGCCCAGACCCAACACGTGGCCGTCGGAATATTCGAATCCCACATAGGGGAGCGGAAAGAAAGCCACGTGCGGGTGCAGGCTCGGGACCCCCGCCGCGTCGTGTCCGCTGATCCACTCTGGGGGCGCCTCGCCTGCCGCCTTCATCGCGGCGTTTCGCAGCGCTCCTGTCAACTGCAACGTTGACTCCAGACCAAGCATGGCGCCTTCAGTCTTCGCGAGCACCACGAAGCTTTCATCGAAAGGTCCGCCCAGCGCCGACTGGTCGTTTCCGCCCGCCATGGGTCGGAGATACCCTTGCCAATGCACCAACTGTGGCCGTCTCGACTCAGGTCGCCCACCGGGAAATTCCACCTGAAGCTCGTTCTTGAGTCGCGTCTTTTCTATCCCATGCGCCGCCGCAACCGCTTCATCGAGGGCATCATAGCGCCGAATCGCCCCTCCGTTAAAGGCGGCTTCCAGCGAACGTACCGTGCCGGCCGCGGCCACGCGAAACTGCGCTTCTAAGCGCTCCGCGCCGGGCAGCCAGTTGGGCTCCGGTTCCTCGCCGACGGGCAGAACCCACATCTGTACTGCCGACATGGAGTGACCCACGCGCGTCACCTTGGCGCAAATACGGCTCAACGCCGCACGTGTCTCTGGGCTTGGCTCCGCTGTCCAGATCAGGTACACACAATCATCTTGTGGGCGTGTGCGCGGAAAACCGCGCTCTTGGCGCGCTCGACCGACAATGCCCCCGTGCTGATCATTGACCGGCACATAAGCACGAACACTGGTTCGCTCATCGGCGTCACTGGCGCGCAACGCCGGCGGCGGAACCGACTCAAGCCATTCGAGCGCGGCTCGTTCGGCCGGGTTAGCCATCGTCTCGAAGAGCGCTGCTGCCATGGCCATGAACACGCGGCCGGGATGCGGAGGCCACTCCGCGCGCTGTCTCGACAGGTCGGTAGCCACGGCGTACTTTGTCAGGTAGCGAATACCAAGAGCGATCATTGCCCCTCCTGCTCGCCCTCCGCGGCCGCGATCTCTTGACTCTTGCGGACCAAGTCGATCAGCTCTTGAGCGGGTTTCAGCACCAAAGTCTCCTCCATCCACGGCAACCCCGCTGCCTTTGCGGCGTTGACTGCCTGATTCAGAAGCGCTATCGCCGCCTCGCCGTCAATCGTGTAGGTCTTCGTTGGCGCACCCGGTTCACCCAGCATTTCCCAGACCCGCGGCGCCACGGGACGAAGATTGCAGCGCGATCGTAAACTGACGCCCCGTTCGCTTGCCAGTACGCCTGCGCACACCCCGACCGCCGCTAAAACCGCTCGTGCAGCGTCGTCCCGTTTTGCGTCGTTGGTCCCATTCACCGGGAACCGGAGCTTTCGCAGGGCGCCGAATGACACGACCGTGGTCTGTTCCGCGAAACGGCACCGGATACCCCCGTTGCTGCTTTCAAAGATAATATTGCCGTGGTTCAATTCTGACGGCCGAAGCGTGTTCTTCGCCTTATCGCCTGCAAGTTGGAAACCCCCGTCAGCGGTCTGAATAACCGCGACTTTACTGCTAGCCCCGAGTGGATCCACCCGGAACCCCGATCTCTGATCGATCACCAAGGCATCCACGCCTACGATTTCGGAGATGTACGCCCGTTCGAATTTCGCGCCCAGTCCGCCGGGCTTGTCGGGCGAACCCCACATTCCGAATACCAGAGCAGTCGGACACAGTTCAAAAACGGCGGCGGCGTTCCACAAGTTCGCCCGCCCCCACAGAGCGGCATATTTCGACTTCGAGAATCGCGTGCCGTCCGGCGTCACGCTGTCGCGCAAGATCGCATCTGCAAGCCGATGCGGCACTTCGAGACTCGTGAGGTTGGGCAAGTCCTTTTTGAATGCGGCATTCGCTTGGCTAAAGTCCACCTCAATCAGCGGCAGCCTGATCTGCCCGCGCCGGACGGCCTCCAGCAGCGCCAATTCCGCGTGGTTGGCCTCGGACTGCACGGAGTTCAGCAGCACGCATTCCACCTCATGCTCCTTGCCGTCTTCGCCGGGTAATCGGCGCTTCTCGTAGGCATACTTCCCGCCGGAGTATGTCGCGGGAAAAACCTTCCCGCCTTCGCCTTCGACTGGCTGAAGAGTCGTAATGGAGCGGAGCGCAGCGGCACCCCCAACAATAGCCGCCGAGAGTTCGGCGAGATTCAACGTTTTGGACATGAATTAGTCTCTCCTTGTTCGGGCGCGCATCTGGGTTGTGTCACAGTCGTGACAAGGCTGCGACGACTCCGGTCGGGCGAACGCCACGACGCGCGTCGGGCCGGTGGCGGCCAGCCGCCACCGGGCAGAGCTGGCGATCAGATTATGTTGATCGGCCAGCGAGGACACGAGCACGGCTGCGGCCTTCGACACCGCCGGAGCCGATAACGACTTGAGCACCCGGCGCACGCCGGGGGTCGGTGCGATATGCGCCGAAAACGCATATTCCTCCTGGGTGCCCGTGTTATGATGGGATCGAGTCTGCGCCCATCTTCGGGCAACCCGAGCGGCTGAGCTTCCTTGTACGAGGCTTAGCCGCCGTTTCATTTAGAACTATACAGCATTGGAGACACCATTGCAAGGGTTTTTTGTATGAGCTTCGTTCTTCCTGTCCTCTGTTGAGCAAGACGCATACAACCAATGCAGTCGGCTCTGGACCATCACGCAGCGGAAACGGTATATTAAGGAAGAAGGCTCCAATTTCCCGAAGGGCTCCATTGAAGCTATGCCTCATGCTCACCAGAGGCAATGATGGCCGTTAATTTCCGCCGATAACCTCGGCGGCCTCATTGAAGAGCGCATTGGCCAGCGGCGCGCTCAGTTTTTCCTGCCAGTGGTGAGCGCCGCGGCAATAAGCGCGTCGTCGGTCCCCGCTTCCGAACCGTCTCACCCCGCCGTCGGTGCTAAGCTGTGGCGGCGGGTGAATGGTCTACCACGTGCATGGGAGCTGGACCAATGCGATTTCTTGGAATCGTTCGCGGACCTCGGCAAGATCGATGGTCCGGCGTGAACCGCTGCTTTCGAGCTCGGAACCATTGCCTCAGGCGGCAAGTTTCTCATCCTTGAGATTGATTGCGGTTCCGACATTATTATCGGAAAGCGTCGATGCCGTCTCAAACGAGGCGGTCGGATTCGCCGCGAACCATGCCATGAGCGTACGCAGGAGCGCTTCTAAAGTTCGAGGTCTGTCCCGATACGCCCGACCGTTTGAAGAAATATAGCGGTTCGCCACGTCCGAGAACGGATCTTGCAGCGCCACTACTACATTTTTTCCAGTGACCGTCCGGTTCGAGGTGACGATTTTGAGCAAATCCCGTTTTTCGGCGGGCAACGACGCTTGGTACAGCAAATACGCATCTCCTGCGAGTTCGAGGAATTTCGAGAGCCGGTCCACTACTGCGCTCTGAGGTTGGGCGATTTTCTCCTGAAGCGCCTTCTGGTCCATCAGGATCGTTGCTTTTCTGGCCTCGAATGTCTCTTTGTCGATCAGGCGATCGATGTAGGCGTCCGTCAAGCGATCCAGGCGCTCTTGTAGCTGGCCAAGCCGCATCCGGTTGGCGCCGGTCTCGGCTTCCCATTGTTCGATAAGACTCTTCTTCACCTCTCCCAGCTTTTCCAAGAGAATCATGCGTTCCTCCTCATCGAAGCAAAGCGGCTCCAGCGCATTCAAGAATTCCGGTTCGATCCCTTCCTGGCGGACGGCCTTCGTTGGGCATGCCTTGGTGTGGCACCGATAGTAGACGTGACCTTTTTGGCGCTCTCCGATGAGCGCGTAGCCGCAATGGCCACATTTCAGGATGCGCCGGAACGGAAAATCGTGCACCTGGGTCCGTGCCGCAACCTTTCCCTGCAAGACAAGCTGCACGCGATCGAACAAGGACTTCCCAATGAGGGGTTCGTGGATTCCCTGAAACGTCTCGCCGGTACGCATGAGGCGAACGATTCCTATGTAGAAGGGATTGTTCAGGATCGTGGACAGTCCGTTGATAGAAACTACGCCGCCGCGGCGGTTGCGAAGCCCGGATCGGTAAAGCTCTTCGCAAAGCGGTTCGAGTGTCCAGGACCCGGTGGCATAGAGTTGGAACGCTCGGCGAACCAGGGGCGCCTTGACGGGGTCCGGTTCCTTGGGTTTGCCTTGGCCCATATCCACGTATCCGAGGGGGGCCGGCAACGGGTACAGACCCTGCTTGATTCGTCCGTAGAATCCCTTTTTGCTTTCCTCCCGAAGATTGCGGATGTAATCGGCGGCGACTACGGCTTGGATGTCGGCGGACAGGCGCCCGCCCCGCGACGCGAGATCCAGGCTTTCATTGACGAAGTGGACTTCGACGCCTCCATCCATCAGCTCTCCCAGATCGGCCCAGTCCTTCATGTTCCGCGCGCTCCGGTCGATCTTATGGATCATCACGCCGTTCGATTTGCCGCTCCGGAGCAGTTTCAGCATCTCGTTGAAGAAGGGGCGCCCGCGCTTGGCGGCGGTCTCGCGCTCCTCGAACCATCGGGAGATCTCCATCTGGTGGCGCTCGGCATATCGCGAGATCGCGTCCCGCTGTTCTTGGAGCGACACGCCGCGCTCGCCCTGCCGCGCAGTGGAAACGCGAACATAGCCGAAGTACGTCTTCATTTGTCGTTTGGTGAATTGGTTTGCGGCTTTTCGTGATTCATCCTAGGACCGCACCGGGAGGCTGTCAAATCCTCGAAGCGCGCCCAGGCCTCCGCGTCGAGTTCGAGACGCTCAAACACGCGGAGCGCGAGTGCGACGTACTGCCTCAGATTCTCGTCCGCTTCCTGCAATTGGGATTCGGTGAGGTGCGGGTAGAGCTGGCGCAGAGTTCTTCCCTGTTGCGGGTTGGGCGGGTTCGGGCGCATACCGTTCGAGGTTGCCAGACCCCGCGCTCGTTCTCAAGATGGTAGGGCTTGCAGTTGACATCAACTTCTCCGGCCTACCAGTACATAACGAAGCGACGTACCGTGAATAGCAATGTCTCAGAATCCGAACGTGCTCAGCCAGGGGCGGCGTCCCCCACCAATTCATCGGGGCCAGACCAACACCAGCTTCGCTAGCGAAGTGCCGCATCGAAGGACGCGCCTGTAGTCTGCGCCGGCCTCATTACGACGATCCTCGCCTACCCTACAACTCGGAACGTTGAGCGATATGCTGCCTGATCGGATCAGCGTTGCGGCGAAACACATAGATCCGCGCGGACCGCGCCGGTACGTCATTGGCAAGGTCCGTATATTCGATCAGTCGCGCGGTTTCATGGGAAGGCCGCAGGTCCTTGAGGAGTTTTGTTGCGCCCGAGGCGCCGCATTCGTACACCCGGAGCCACTCTGGCCGGTCGCTCAGAAATACGAGCCGCACGGTGCACGTCGGTATGCGCTCCTGCGCGACCGACATGGTGGATGCATAGTACTCCACTCCGCTTTTTATGCAGCCCGGCAACGTGCAAGTCAAAAGGACGCTGAAGGGCTCCCGCGCGGACAGGCGCTCCAGGAACGGCACGGCGACTTTCTTCGACAGCCCGTCCGGGCCGAGCAACACCGGCCGGATTCGGTGCATCCGTTTCGGGTCGTGCTGCAAGTCGTGGGCAAAACATTGGAGGCGCTCAAACGGAATATGGCTGTCCGTGTCGATGCTGAATTCGATAGCGGCTTCATGAGCGGCGCGACAGTATCCGCTGTACCGCCACGTTACGACCATGTCTTCGCCCTTGATCGTCGCGACCTGGTCGGCTTCCTGGACGATGAGGCTCCGGTTGAGCCGGCGCCCCAAGCTGGCGGCGTTCAGCGAGTCTATGCTTCGTCCCTCTATCGTGACCGTAGCCAGTCTCAGCCGCTGGCGCTGCCGCCGTGCGTAGAGGAGGGCGACGACGGAACCCGCTACGAGCATAAGACCCAGGACGGCCAACCACCGCGACGACTCGATGAGCCCCAAAAACCCGAGCACCGCGCCCAGGATGGAGGACCAAAAGGCCAATGAGTCTTTGAATGATTCCATGGGGGCGGGGACAGCGGGTCACGCGATATCTCTCGTTGTCCGGAAGCAGGCAACGGCAAAACTAACGGCATCAAAAATAGCCATCCGGTCGTCTTCGGGCATCCAGAGTTTCCGAAAAGGCGGCAGGAACGGCTGCAACTCAGGAAAGCGTTCTGCGAGGAAGCACGCGCGCCCATGTTTCGTACTGGTTTGCGGCAGTGGGCCGATGGCGCGGATCTGGTGTAGGGTGATGAGGCGCACGATGGCGCGCTTTCCTTCAGCGGCAGCAATCCGATCCAGCAGCTTTTCCACTCTGCCACAGCGCCGCGATCCGGCAGAATCCCAGTCTTCGAGAGCGAGAACGTCGGGCCGGAATCGGTCGATCAGTTTTTCAATCACGCGGGCAGCTTTCGCATTATCCGCCCGTCCGGTGGTCCGGAGGCCCCAGTCGATGAGGCTCTCCGGACCTTCCAGAACCGCAAAGCCAACGCCCCGGCTGAACGGATCGATGGCCAGCACTCGCTTGACGGTTTTGTTTCGCATGATCAGCCGCGCTGGGCGGAATTTGGTTTCGGTTCGACGATGGAACGGAGCAGAGCCAGCTTCCTGAACGTCTTTCTGCTCTGCGCGTTCGGCCGTGCGTTTAACTGCTCGACCATGCGCCGAGCGCGCTCTTGGACCGCAAGACGGACCGCTTGATAGCGGCCGGCGAACAGTTCGCTCGCCGGCTGGTTGAACATGACCTCATACGCAAAGACCGTGTTCACGGCCGGCATCCGCGTGAGGTTCTCGTAGCGGGACACCTTTGTGCCGGAGACGGCGCCCAACAGCATCGCGATCTCCGCCTGCGAGAGGCCATGACGGCGACGATGGGTGCGCAAATAGTTTGGTAATCTCTGATGTGCCACGGGATTAGGTAGGGTGGGTTTTGATCTCATCCTATCGACCCGGTACGGTTATCAAAGAACGGAAAACTTGCCGTAAGCGGCAAGTTCACCAGGGCACTTCCAGTACGCGAGGACGAGGTGTACGATTCAATAAAACAAGTCGGGTCGCGAAGACCCGGCGCGGAAGGTGGGGAGCAATGCAATACTGGCCCGCGTTACCGTCGCCGCTTTTCCGGCACCGGCCTGCCGAGCCGGGTTTCAACGCGCCGCAGCATTTCCGAGCCGGGGGTGCGCAAGGCCCCGGCAAGATTCATGATCGTCCGCAGCGACGGGCTTTTCTGTCCGCGCTCCATCTGGCCGATGTAGGTTGGATGATAGCCGCTTTCAACGGCCAGCGCCTCTTGCGAGAGTCCCCGTTCCTTCCGGATGTCCCGGAGGATCATGCCGAAGGCCTTTTCCGCCGTCCGGGATGCCGATTTTTGTCTGCGACGCTGTTGCATGCGCTCGATTGATGATGCTACGATCTGTACTATAGTACCAGAGATTATAGTGTAGGTCCCTGGTGACGAAAGGAGGTTCCTGCGATGAGCGTAGCGGCCGAGATGGGTGGTGGCGGTGGCGTCGGCGGTTAAATCCTCGACACGATAACAGCCGGATTTCCATCCCGATCCAAAACCGCGACGGCAGGTCACTTCGCGGCGGAAGCACTCAGGGAGAGCTTGCTCACCGCGCTGCGTTTCAGCTTCTCGTCCGGGTCGAGGTACTGTCGCGTCGTATCGATATCGCTGTGCCCCATCAACTTTTGCACGGTGACGATATCGCATCCGCTTTCAAGGAGCCGCGTCGCATAGGTATGGCGAAATTTGTGGAGCGTGGCATTCGTGACCTTCGCCGCATCGGCGATCTCTTTCAACCGCCGAAGCAGGTGGGTCTGGCGATTCCCTGTCTTCGTCGGAAAAACCAACGCCCACTGCCGGGGCAGCTTCCCCAGAAGCTCGGCGAGTTCCCGCGTGATGGGAATCACCCGCTCTTCGTAATCCTTCGGAGAAAACCCCTCTTTGCCTTCACCGCTCACGCGAACCGTCGCGTTGTCGAGATCGCCTAGCTCGACATCGGCCCACGTCAGGTAGCAGAGTTCCTCTTCCCGGAATCCGGTGAGGAGCAGCGTGGCGAATATCGTCTTCTCGCGCTCGTCGCACGCGGCGAAGATCCGGTCAAGCTCGTCCTGCTTGTACGTCGGCGGCCGGCGCTTTGCCTTGACGCGCGGGTCCTTCAACTGCTTGAAATTCGCGCACGGATTCCCGATCGGCAGGTTCCGCCCCCGGATCAGGAAATAAAAAAAGGTGCGGAGCACGGCGATCTCGTAATTGATGGTTCGGGGCGTGATGGGGCGATTCTTGTGCTGCTCGCTGCATTCGCCGCTGCGGACGGCCTTGTAGTCGTCGATGTCCGCGCGCGTGATGGCCTCCACGAACGTCTTCCGGCCTAGGATGCGCGTCACGTGGTCCAAGACCGCCGAATACCGCTGGGCGGTGCGCGGTTTGTCGGGCGAGTGCACGCGCACATGCTGCAAGAACATTTCGAGAGCTGTAGAGAGCAGCGTCATGGGCGTCTCCGCCGGTGTCGGCGGCGCGCTCTTCCCGCCCAGAAGCGACTCGCCCGCGAGCTCGTTCCGCTTCCGCCTCTGTGCCTCCGTGGCCTCGCTCGGCGTCTGCCCGGCGACCTGGCGCCGCCGACTCTGGCCCTCCCACCATTCGACGAAATAGGAGCCGGGACGGTCATCCCAGGCGTAGCGAGTGCCGGCGCGCTTCAGTGAAATGAACCGCCACTGGCCGCTCGACTCGCGAATTTTCTTGATGATGCGAACCCGTTTGACCGATGCCACTTGGAACTCCCTGGTGTCGGTTTTCTCGGATTTACCGACACCAACATTGTAGCATCAGTCGCAAGCAGTTGAATGTAAAATGCTTAGAAAATTATGGCGGAGAGGGGGGGATTCGAACCCCCGGTAGAGGTTTAGGCCCCTACGACGGTTTAGCAAACCGCTGCTTTCGACCACTCAGCCACCTCTCCGGAAGATGAAATGGTCCGTAACCGCATCGTACCACAAGGAGAGGCGGTTTGACGGCTTTGGAAGGCGGGCCCAGGTCCAAACAGCGTCATGATTACGCTTGAGAAGTGCGGGCTGCACTAGCTCGCCGAAGTTTTGCTACACTGATTCAGGGGAAGGGCACTCCCAAAGGACGCCCCAACCTGCGCCCGTAGCTCAGCTGGATAGAGCGTTTGCCTCCGGAGCAAAAGGTCGGCAGTTCGAATCTGCCCGGGCGTACCACTTTTCTATTCTATTACTTAGCGGCCTCCCGTCCCACCGAAGACCCCTCCAGACCTTTTGCTCAGCCGGGTTTTTGCCCAGAAGGGGGCTCAGCGACGTAATCGAAGGCTCGGCGGCGTTCGCAGGTTCAGGCGCTTCCGGCGGTCCGCACCCGGGTTGTTTCGGCCGTCGTCGGGTCGATAATCGAGCCTCACCTGGCTGATGCGGGTGACCGGAAAGCCGCCGCGCTGGGCGTGCTCGCGGATCGCCGCCTCATTCGGCGCAATGTACACGCAATACAACTTGTCGCCTGTGACATAGCTTTGGACCCATTGAATCTCCGGTCCCATGGCCCTCAGCACGTCGCAGGATTTGGCGGAAATGTTTTCGAGGTCTCGGGCAGGCAGTTTCCCAACCCCGGAAAGCTCGCGCTCGATCACGTACTTAGGCATAACGCCCCTCCTGTGTTTAAGATTGTTGCACAACTGGACGGTTCTGGCAAGAGCAACCGCACCAGCCGGTCCGCGTGGGCGTCGGCGTAGGGTAGCGGGAATCCCCCTTTTCCGTCCTGATGGCCTTATGATGTGGATGTGCGAGTCCTTCACGCGCCAGAACTCATGCTCCTCGGAGCCATCCTCCTGTACCCCGGCGTAAGCTCCCAGCCCGGCTATTGGCCGGCACGCCACTGGCGGACGGCCCAGCCGGAATCGCAGGGGGTGGATTCGCGGCTTCTCACGGCCGCCATCGACCAGGTGATCGAGCAGCGGCTGGGAGTTCACAGCCTCCTCGTGATTCGCCACGGATATGCGGTTCTCCAGGCGGATTTTTATCCGTACAGCTCGGACACGCCCCACGACTTGGCTTCCGTGACCAAGAGCATTACCTCGGCTCTGGCCGGCATCGCGGTGGGTCTGGGCCTCATCCGGATGGACCAGCCGCTGCTCTCCTCCTTCCCCGTTGAAAGCCCTGCCAACCCCGATCCGCGCGCGCGGCGGATCACCGTGGGCGACGTGGTCCACATGGAATCCGGCCTGGATTGCGGATACGCGCCCGGCGAACGGGAACTCGAGCCTGATGAAGCGGTCGCCGGACTTCGTGCGCTTCGCGCTGTCGCTCCCGCAGCGCTACGACCCCGGCACGCACGCCTCCTACTGTAGCCCCGAATACCACCTGCTGGGTTCCCTGGTGGCGGCATCCGCCCATCAATCGGAACTCGATTTCGCGCGCCGAACCCTGTTCGGGCCCTTGGGAATCCACACCGTGATCTGGGCCTCCGACGCGCAGGGCCGCACCCACGGCTGGGGCGACAGCCACCTCCTGCCCGAGGACGCGGCCAAAATCGGCTATCTCTACCTGCACGGCGGCCAATGGGAAGGCCGCCAGATCGTGCCCCGCGACTGGGTGGCTGCCTCGCTGGTTCCTCCCCCCGGTGGCAGCGGCGATCCAGGAGGCCTCGGCTACCTCTGGCACGTAGTCCGGGGACCCGAGGGATTGCAGTTCGGCGGCGAAGGGCGCGGTGGCCAGAGCCTGATCGTGTGGCCCGATCTGGATACCGTGGTGGTGATCCTGGCGGGTGGCAATCCGGGGCGGATTGCCGGCGCCATCCGCCAAGCCATCCAATCCGAC
Organism: Bryobacterales bacterium; assembly: GCA_963768385.1. Lineage (GTDB taxonomy): Bacteria > Acidobacteriota > Terriglobia > Bryobacterales > Bryobacteraceae > Fen-178. The sequence continues at coordinate 289,926 of CAVYHQ010000001.1, read as the reverse complement.
CGGCCCCTCGCTGCCAATCCCGAAGCCTACCGCCGCATGCAGGCCCGCGCCGCCCAGGCAGCTCAGGAGCCCCAGCCGGAGCCGGCGCCCGAAATGCCGGCCCTGGCCGCCGGGATCTCGGGAGTAGTCTACGACTTCCCGGTCAACGCCTCCCGCCTGGACGCCCTCTCGCTGGAGTTTCGCGCCCCAGGCGAGGCCCGCGTCATGGTGAAGTACCAGGGCGAGAACCTCACTTTCCCAGTGGGTCTGAACGGCCGCTACCGCCGGGGTCCGTACGGTCCGTTTCACCTGCTGGCCGGGGCCATGGGCAAATGGACCTCCCCGAACGAGTTCCTGCTGGACCTGAATTTGATCGCCAACATCAACCACTACACGCTGCGCCTGCGTTTCGAAAAGGACCATCTCGAAATGGCCGCCGACGAAGCCTCCGGCTTGATTCGCGACGGCCGCATCATCGGCACTCGCCGGGGCGGGTCGAAAGCAGACAATGGGCAACGCCGCTCTCGGTTGGGAGTGCACAAAAGCTCTTCGTGTATGCTGAATTCACCGGAAAAAATGAGGATCTTATGCGTCTGATACTCGCCTTCTTCGCCTTGGCGGCCATCGGCGCCGCGGATGAGCCGCTGCTGCTCCAAAGGCCAACGCTGAGCAAAACCCATATCGTGTTCGTGTATGCGGGCGACCTCTGGAGCGTGCCGCGCGAGGGCGGCGATGCCGTGCGCCTCACCAGCGGACCCGGCAACAAAACCGATCCGGCATTTTCGCCTGACGGTGCGCGCATCGCCTTCACCGGGGAGTACGACGGCAACGTGGACGTCTTCCTCGTCCCCGCTTCGGGTGGCGTGCCAAAAAGACTGACCTGGCACCCGGCGGCCGATCGCGTCATTGGCTGGACGCCGGACGGCAAGCGGATTATCTTTGGCTCGTCGCGAACCGCATACTCGCGTTTCGGCGAGATGTTCAGCGTCCCGGCCGACGGAGGGGTGGAAGAGAAGCTGCCGCTCCCCGCCGGATACGAGGCCTCGATGTCTCCGGATGGGCAGTCGATCGCCTATGAGCCGATCGGACGGGCGTTCTCGATGTGGAAGAGATATCGGGGCGGCCAGACCGCGCGCATCTGGCTCGCGCGCCTCTCCGACAGCACCGTAACCAGCGTACCGCGCACGAATTCCAACGACTTCAACCCTATGTGGGCCGGAGACCGCGTCTACTTCCTCTCGGACCGTAATGGGCCGGTGACGCTCTTCTACTACGACACCAGGACCAAAGCCGTGCGCGAAGTAATTCCCAACCAGGGTCTGGACCTGAAGTCCGCCTCGCTCGGACCGGAGGCGATCGTCTATGAGCAGTTTGGCGGGATTTTCCTTTATGACCTGAAGTCCGGGAAGACGAAGCCCGTTGCGATTCGCGTCGCGGGCGATTTCGCGGAACTGCGCGCCAGGTTGGTCAACGTGGGGCGGCGTCTGGGCGCTGCGGCGGTATCGCCGAACGGCGCTCGAGCCGTGTTTGCGGCGCGCGGCGAAATCGTCACCGTGCCGGCGGAAAAGGGCGACCCGCGCAACCTCACCAATACGCCGGGCGTGATGGAACGCGACCCGCAGTGGTCGCCGGACGGCAAGAGCATCGCCTACCTCTCGGATGAGTCGGGCGAGTACGCGCTGCACCTCCGCAATCAGAGCGGCGCCGGCGAAGTGACAAAGATCGAGCTGAAGCCCGGGTTCTACCGGTCTCCGCGGTTTTCTCCGGACAGCAGGAAGATGGCCCTGGTTGACAGCTTCCAGCGCCTCTGGTGCGTAGACCTGGAGACGAAAAAGCAGGTCGAGGTGGCCCAGGATACCTACCAGATGCGCGCCGGCGACATTGCGGGCGCATGGTCCCCGGATAGCAAATGGCTGGCGTACTCGCAGGTTTTGCCGAACGAGCTGAGCGCCATCCATCTGTACTCGCTCGCGGACGCGAAATCCACGCAGGTGACCGACGGGATGAGCGATGCCGCCAACCCCGTGTTTGACAAAGATGGCAAGTACCTTTACTTCACGGCGAGCACCGACTCCGGTGAAAGCCTGGGACTGGATATTCACGCAGTGGAGCGCACCGCGACCAGTTCGATTTACCTGGCGGTTCTGGACCAGACGCAGCCCTCTCCCTTCGCGCCCGAGAGCGATGAGGAGAAGCCAGTTGAGGAGAAGAAACCCACCGAGACTGCCAAGCCCGATACGGCAACCGGCGCGCCGCCGGCAGATGGAACAAAGCCGGCCGAACCCGCGAAGCCAAAGCCCGGCGCTCCCGACATCAAAGACGTCAAGATCGACCTCGACGGGATCGATCAGCGCATCCTTTCTGTGCCCATGCCGCCGCGCCGCTATACGGCGCTTCAGGTGGGGAAGGCGGGAACCTTGCTGGCGATCGAAGCGCCGGCGCAATCCGGAGAGGGTCCATCGGGAGCCGCTCCCGGGCTGACCGTCCGCCGGTACGACTTCAAGACCCGCAAGAGCGACGTGCCGCTCACCGGCGTAAGCGGTTTCCAGATGTCGTATGGCGGCGAGAAGGCGCTGTATCGGCAGGGAGAGAACTGGGTGATCGCGGCCCTGCGGCCCGTGGCTAACGGGCCCGGCGGCGCGGGCACCCCCGCCGCAACTCCGGCCGGTGGGGCCGGCCAGGGTACGCTCAAAACGAGCGGCATCGAAGTGCTGGTCGATCCGGTCCAGGAATGGAAGCAGATGTACCGCGAGGCATGGCGGATCGAACGCGACTGGTTCTACGACCGCAATATTCACGGCCTCGACCTGAGGGAGGCGGAGAAGAGATACGAGCCTTATTTGCGCAACATCGCTTCCCGAAACGACCTCAGCTACCTGTTCCAGGAGATGCTGGGCAATATGGTGGTCAGCCACATGGGAACGGGAGGCGGCGATACGCCGGAAGTGAAGCGCGTCCAGACGGGATTGCTGGGGGCCGATTACGAGGTAGCGGACGGCAGGTACCGCTTCACGCGCGTCTATAGCGGCGAGAACTGGAATCCGCAACTCCGCGCGCCGCTCACGCAGCCGGGAGTGAACGTGAAGGCCGGCGAGTATCTGCTGGCGGTGAACGGCCGCGAGGTGCGCCCCCCGGCCAACATCTACAGCTTCTTCGAAGGGCTCGCCGACAAATCCGTGGTGCTGCGCGTGGGCCCGGATGCCAACGGCGCCGGGGCGCGCGAAGTAACCGTTGTTCCCGTGGCGGACGAGAGTCGTCTGCGAAACCTGGCCTGGATCGAGGAGAATCGCCGCAAAGTCGATCAGATGAGCGGCGGGAAGGTCGCCTACATCTACATGCCGGACACGAGCAATGGCGGGTTGACCGCGTTCAACCGCTACTTTTACGCGCAGATTGGAAAAGAAGCAGCGATTGTGGACGAGCGCTTCAACGGCGGTGGCCTGCTGGCCACCGACATCGCGGAGATCCTCAACCGTAAGCCGCTCAGCGCCGCGGCCAACCGGGTGGGAACGGCCCTGGTGCAGCCGCAGGGAATTTTCGGGCCGAAGGTGATGATCATCAACGAGCGCGCAGGCTCGGGCGGTGACGCCATGCCTTGGTACTTTAAGCGCGCCGGCGTGGGCAAGCTGATCGGAACGCGCACCTGGGGCGGGCTGGTCGGGATGAACGGGGCCCCCGCGCTCATGGATAGTGGCTTTGTGGCCGCGCCCAGTTCGGGCATCTACAACCCACTCACGGGCGAGTGGGAGGTGGAGAACATCGGTGTGGCGCCCGATATCGAAGTGGAGCAGGACCCGGCGCTGGTTCGAAAAGGCCACGATCCGCAACTCGAGAAGGCGGTTGAAGTGGTACTGGAAGAACTGAAGAAAAACCCGCCGCCGAAGCTCCGGCGTCCGACTTTTCCGAACTACTACGGCTCCGCAGCGCACTAGATCCAGACCGTCGGCGTGGGCGTCGATGGAGTGGAATAGTGGTGGGCCCGTGGCGACTCGAACGCCAGACCTCTACCGTGTCAAGGTAGCGCTCTAACCAACTGAGCTACGGGCCCGTCGGTGAGGCGTGAATTCAAAAGTATAACATGCGCCCGCTACGCCGCTTCCAGCGGCGGCGACGGACCGAACACGTCGGCGGCTTCCATCACCGTCGGACAGACCGTCACCATCGCGGTGCCCGGCGTCATCGTCAGGAGTTGCCGCACGCGGCCTTCGGGAGCCGCTACCACCAGTCTCCCGCCGGACGCCCTCAGTTTGCCGGCGGCCAGCGCTACCAGGCCGATTCCGGCGCTGTCGATGTAGTCCACCCGCGTCATGTCGAAGATCACCCGCAACTCGCCCTTCCTGGCGAGCTCCCCTACCAGCGTCTTGATCCGCCGGCTCTCGCCGCCGAGCGCCAGTTTGCCGGCCAGTTCCACTACCGTGATGTCCGGCTCGATCCGTTTTTGCCGGATTGGCAGCAGCATAAACGTCCGGTTTAGGATACCGCGCCTTTTACGGCTCCACAAGCGACAGAATCGTCAGCGGCGCATTTCCCTCCAGGCGGTTGTTCACAAACAGGAAAAGGAATTGCTTGTTCGCGCGCGCCCGCCCCATCAGCGCACGCATGGATTCGCGCGCCTCCGGATTCGGGTCCTTTATTTCGGTGTACGGGGAAAACATCGCCACGGCGTCCTCGTACCGCCGTCCGCGGCGCAGCAGGGCGCGGCACACCTGAAAATCCGCCGTCGCGGAATCGGGAATCGCCAGTTGGTGCCGCAATTCCGGCATCCTCGACCACGCGTTGTACACGTGCGCCACGCGGTGCGTGCGCAGGCAGGTGAAGTAATCCCGCGCCAGGAATTCCGGATTGCGGATCTCGATGGCGTAGCGGAACTCCGGCGGCAGGCTCGTCAGGAACGGGTCCAGCTTGTCGAGAAACTCACTCAGACCCCCGAAGCTCTGCCGGCCGAACGCTCCGAATTCGAAGATCAGCAGCGCGGTCTTCGCCCGGTGCGGCAGCAGCGGCCGCAGGAACATTTCCTCCAGCAGCCGGTCGTTGAGGAACGCTTCGTTGGGCTTGCCCGCCTGCGCCCCGTAGCGCGCGTGCGCCGGAAACACTTTGCAGGTGATCTGTTCCGGCACTTTGAAAGCGAAGCGGAAGCTCTCCGGCGCCTGGCGGAACAGCTTGCGCCAGAAATCTTCCGTGGGGAACTGGTAGAAAGCGAAATCGCCGCACACCGTGGGGAACGTCTCGGCGTATTCGCGCAGGCACTCGGTTTCGAAAAGCCGCTTGGAAAAACGGCCGTGCGAAACGTAGCGCCCGCGCGTGTACACTTGCCCCAGCCATCCTTCGTATTTCCAGGAACTGGCGCCAATGTAGATGTTCTCGGATGCCGCCGACCGCAGCTTCTCCGCGAGGCCCTCGCGGTCGAACCCGCCCGGCTCCGCGAATAGTGGTCCCACCATGCCCGTGCGACTTTATTGTAGCGCCGGCGGCGTTTCCACCACCGCGCTGCGCGGATTACCATTGAGTTCAATACCATGTCCGACATACCAGCGTTATTGGAACGATATCGCCGCGGCCCGGAACTGCTGGCCGTGGTCCTGACCGGCGTTTTTGGGGAGGAGGAGGATTTCCTGGCCGCCCCGGGGAAGTGGAGCATCCGGCAGATTGTGGCTCACCTGGCCGACGCCGAACTGGTGGGTGCCCATCGTTTCCGCCAGGTGATTGCCGAAGGCAACCCCACCCTGGTGGCCTTCGACCAGGATGCGTGGGCCCGCAACCTGGATTATGCGCGCCGCAAGCCCAAACAATCGCTGGAAACTTTCCGGCGCATTCGCGCGGAGAATTATGATCTGCTCAAGGCACTCCCTGAGACCGTTTTCGAGCGCGCCGGCAACCACACCCAGAATGGGCCGATGACCCTGCTCCGCCTGCTCGAGGGCTACGCCGCCCACGCCGAGTCGCACGCCCGCCAGTTGCAGGAAATTCGCGAGGAGTTCAAGCGAGTGAAGGGGAAGAAGTAAAACGCGCGAGCTTGCTTCCCAACATCCATTCGGCTGAGAACCACGCGGGGATCGGGTCCTGAGGGTTAGGACTTGTTACGAAATAACCATGCCAAGTCCTCACGGCCGGCGTGGCGCACGCACTCGTGCGTGCGCCACCCTGGAGATCCTGAAAGCACAATGGTGCAGCGATGACCTAAAGGAGATGATGCTCCTCAAGCTGGCCTTCACCGATTCCGATGTCGAGGTGATCCATCAAGGTTTAGCCCGTCAACTGGCACACTAACCGATATAGAGGATTAACCTGAATCCGGCCCGCGTCTCACGATGCTACATTGCGATCATCAGGTGATCGCAATGAACGCCCGTGTGGGACTCTTGTTGGTCGTATTGCCCGGACTTGCATCTGCTCAAGCTGTCGTTCAATACGCTACCGGAGTGGGCCGGGCAGCTACGACCGCCGCTCCTGCTCAGAAAGCTGGCAAGACAATCGTGGGTCCCTTCACCAATCTGACCCGCGCCCTCCAGAGTTCGGACAAATCGAAGCCTGCCGCGCGCCGTGTGATTACACCCTCGAAGCCTGCCGCGCGACGTGTGATTACACCCCAGAGCCGCCAGAAATCGGGGAAATCACTAAACCTGGTCTTTAAGCCGCAATTCGTCCCAGGCGCAATGGAACCGAAAGCGGACCCCTCGTTGGAAGATCCCTCCGGCATCCGGGAGGCCATGGAATATGGCGAGATTCTCCACCGATTTGGACCGCCCTCATTGAAGTTGACCACCGGTCCGGGCGAAGAGGCCCTCAGCTATGCGAGGAAGGACCTGGTGGTGAACGCCATGCTGCGAAACGGCAAGGTCACCACTGTTCAGAAGACCGGCGGAGCCGATCAGTTGGTCGCCAAAGTCCAGTAGCCACGGCGGTATCCTGAAGCGTCATGGATCACGCCATCACCCGCCGCCAGGCCCTGCTCGCAGCCGGCGCCATGGCCACCCTGCGCGCCGCCGGCACTGCGCCCCCAGTCGAGCAATCCATTGTCGATCGCAACGACGACGCCGTTCAGACGGTGCTCCGCAACCAGCTCACCGACCCGCAGAGCCCATGGGCCGGAAGCGTGCCCGACGACTATCTCCTCCATCACGCCAGTTCGGCCGGCGGCCTGATCGAAACACTATCCGCTTCTTTCGCCCATCCGCAATCCAAGTTTCACGGCGACAAAATCCTCCTGGAGCGCATCCGCCTGGCCGCGGCTTTCCTGGAACGCTCGCAGAGCAGCGAGGGCAACATCGACCTGCTCTCCACCAACTTCAACTCGCCCCCCGATACCGGCTTTGTCGTCCACAACGTAGCCACCGCGGCGGCCATCGGAAAACTCTACGGCATCGACGAATTGGTGCGCCTTCTGCGGCCGTTCCTGGTGAACGCCGGCGCCGGCATGTCTGTGGGCGGAGTCCACACCCCCAATCACCGCTGGGTGGTCTCGTCCGCGCTGGCGCAGATCCATAGCTTGTTTCCCGATCCCTCTTATGTCCGCCGCATCGGCCAGTGGCTGGCCGAAGGGATCGACATCGATGATGACGGCCAGTACATAGAGCGCAGCACGGTCACGTACAACACCGTTGCCGATCGCGCCTTCTGCGTGATGGCCGCCAAGCTGAAGCGCCCCGAACTGTTGGAGCCAGTGCGGCGCAACCTCCATGCCATGCTCTATCTGCTGCATCCCGATGGCGAAGTCGTGACCGAGGTCTCGCGCCGCCAGGACCAGTTCGCCCGCGGAACCATGGCAGGCTACTGGTTCTCGCTGAACTACATGGCCGTGCACGAGCGCGACGGCCGGTTGGCCACGCTGGTCCGGCGGCTCGGGCCGGAGCCGGCCAGGATTTCGGCCCTGTTGGAGTATCCTGAACTGGCCGGCCCGCTGCCCGAATCCGCGCCGCTCCCGGACGATTACGAGCGAACGTTTCCCCTGGTCGGACTGGCGCGTATCCGCCGTGGGCCGCGCGACGCCACCATGGTGCTCAAGGACAGCAGCCGTTTCTTCAGCCTGCGCAACGGAGCCGCCGTAATCGACGGCGTGCGGTTTGCCGCCTCGTTTTTCGGCAAGGCGCAATTCGTGCCTGCCTCGGCAACGAGCGAAGCCGGCTACGTGTTTCGCCAGTCGCTCGACGCGCCATACTACCAGCCGCTGCCCCGGCGCGTGACGTATCGCAACTGGGCCGCGCTGCGCGAAACCAGGGCCAAAACCCAGGTATGCCGGCTGGAGCAGATCGCCACCGTCACGGAGCTCCAAGGCGGGTTCCAGCTTCGCGTCGAATCCCACGGCGCCAACGGCGTTCCGCTGGCCATCGAGATCGGTTTTCGCGAAGGCGGAACGCTCGAAGGCTGCCGTCCCGCGCCGCACGCCGAAGCCGCCTGGCTGCTGGAGCGCGGCTTCGGCATTTACCGGGTGGGCGGCGACGCCATCCGTTTCGGACCCGGAGCGGCCCCGCACCTCCTCACGCAATTGCGCGGCGCCGAGCCCAAACTCCCCGGACCGAGCGTGTATATCACGGGCTACACCCCGTTCGATCACACCGTCCGATTCGAGTGGGCGTGAGCCGCTCTCTACCCGAAATCGATCCGCGCTATCACCAGTTGCGGCAGCATCTGGTTCCAGCTTTCCGGGATGTTGTCGAATGGCAGGCGGAACAATTTGGCGGCGCAACCTGATGAGGTATGATGAGAACGGCGCCGGCAGTTCGCTTCTGCGAGTCGAGGCGGAGTTCGGCCGCGCAGCGGCGATGACCATCCCTGTCTCTCCATCAGCCGGACACGCGGAGCAAGAGGAACTACTCAGGAGGATGCGTGCGCTGCTGGCCAGCGTCGATGCGGGCGCTCGTGAACTATACACGCAGTGGCGGCCCAGCCTTCGGCGCCGCGCCTTCATTCCGGGCGCCCGGAATTTCGCGGCGTACCTCGCGTTGCGCCGGACGGATTTGCGTTCCTTGCAAACGGCCCTCATGCCGCTGGGACTTTCGTCGCTTGGCCGCTGCGAGGGGCGCGTGCGGCCGAATCTGGTGGCGGTGATCGAAGCCCTGGCGGCGCGATGCGGCGAGCAGGTGAATCGTCCGGCGACAACCGCGCGGGACTTCTTTCGGGGCGAACGGTTGCTGCGGGCGGAAACGGCGCGCGTCTTCGGACCGCAACGCGCGAACCGCGCCGTGCGAATCATGGTCACGCTGCCCACGGAAGCGGCGGACGACGGCGACCTGATCACAGCGCTGGTGAGTGCCGGAATGGATGCCGCGCGGATCAATTGCGCCCACGACGATGCCGACCGGTGGTGCAAGATGGCCGCGCACGTGCGGGCCGCCGAGAAGCACCTCGGCCGCTGCTGCGCGGTGTACGCAGATCTGGCCGGGCCCAAGATCCGCACGCTTCATGTTCGCGTGCCCGGCGACGCCCGGGTCCGCGTCGAAGACCGGATCGCACTGGTGCGCAGGTTACGCGATGCGAAGCGCGACAGACCGGCGGTCACCTGCACGATGCCGGAGATTCTGGATCACTTGCGCGACGGCGACCCGGTGTGGATCGACGATGGAAAAATCGGCTGCGTGGTGGAACGCGTCGGACCGTTGCGCGCCGACCTTCGCATCACGCAAGCGAGGGAGCGCGGCAGCCGGCTGCGGCCGGACAAGGGCCTCAACTTTCCGCAGACGGAAATCCCGGCAACGCCTCTCGGCGCCGCCGACCGCGAGGCACTGGCGGCGATCGTCGATGCCATCGATGTGGTCGGATACTCGTTTGTGCGCAAGGCTTCGGACATCGCGACGCTGCAGGAGGAACTGGCGCGGCTGGGCCGGCCGGGTCTGCCGCTGGCGCTGAAGATCGAAACGCTCGAAGGCGTCAAGAATCTGCCCTCGTTGATCGTGCAGGCAGCCGGACACCAGCCGGCCGCGGTGATGATCGCGCGTGGCGACCTGGCGGTCGAGATCGGATACCGGCGCCTGGCCGAGATGCAAGAAGAAATCCTGTGGCTCTGCGAAGCCGCCTCAATTCCGGTCATCTGGGCGACGCAGGTGCTCGACGCGTTTGTCAGAACGGGCATACCGACGCGCGCGGAAATCACGGATGCCGCCATGGCCGAGCGCGCGGAATGCGTCATGCTCAACAAGGGCGCACACGTCGTACAGGTGGTGAAAGTGCTCGACGACCTGCTCCCGTTGATGGCGGCGCACCAGACGAAGAAGACGTTGCGCATGCGCGCGCTGCATTCCTGGCTGACGGCCTGACGCCTATCCGAAGTCGATGCGCGCAATCACCAGTTGCGGCAGCATCTGGTTCCAGCTTTCCGGGATGTTGTCGAATGGCAGCCGGAAGGCTTTGGTCTCGCCTGGCGCGACGCCGCCCGTTTTCTGGCTCACGATCGCCACGCGCTCGCGCAGCACCACTTGCCCGTACGCGTCGTAGAACACGCACGTGATCTCTACCAGACCGAGCTTTCGGTCGCCCGTATTCTCGATATTGCCGGTGATCTCCACCACCGACTGCTTCAGATAGCTCTCGTGCGCCTTCATCTCGACGTTGCTGAGCTTCAGATACCGCACGTAAGCCCTGGCCTCGGCCGTGAGCGGCGGGGGCGGGGGAGGGGGGCGCTTCGCGGCCCGGTCCAGATACAGAAATCCTGCCAGGCCTGCCGCCAGCACAAGGACGATCACAATCGCCAAAGGCGGTATCGAGACCTGCTTCTTCTTGGGCGTTGCCGTCTTATTTGCCGCCAACGGTCATCTCTCCAATCTTCAATGTGGGGGCCGCTACCGAGCCGCGGAACTCCAGGTCCGAGCCTGCCGCTTCCAGGCCCAGCAGCATGTCCTTCAAGTTCCCTGCAATGGTGACCTCGGAAACCGCGAACGCCAGTTCGCCGTTCCGAATCCACAACCCGGCCGCGCCGCGCGAGTAATCCCCGGTCACGATGTTCACGCCGAAGCCCATCAGCTCGGTCACATAGAACCCGTTGGGAATCCCCGCGATGATTTGCTCCGGCGTTTGGACGCCCTTTTCCATGTAGAAGTTCCCGTGGCCGATTCCGGCATTGCCGGTCAGACCGCGCGCTGCGTTGCCGGTGGTCTTCATCCCTAGTTTGCGCGCCGCGTAGGTGTTCAGCAAGTAGTTTTTCAGCACCCCCCGATCGATGACCACGGTGCGCCGCGAGGGAACGCCTTCGTCGTCGAATGGCGAGGTTCCGAAGAGGCCCGGCATCGTGCCGTCGTCGGCCACGGTCACGTTCTCGCTCGCCACCTTCTCGCCCAGCTTCCCGGCCAGAAACGATTCATGGCGGTAGATGGACATCCCGTGCACCGCTTCGAAGAGGTTATCGAGCAGCGTGCGGGCGGTGCGCGGCTCGAACACCACCGGCACTTTCTGGGTGTCCACCTTCACCGCGTGGAGCCGCCGCAGGGCGCGCTGCGCGGCCGTCCGTCCCACCTCTTCCGGCGCCTCCAACTGAGCGAAACCGCGCGCCATGGTGTACCAGTAGTCGCGCTCCATGGAATCGCCGTCGCGGGCCACGGGTATGGCGCTGAGCGAGCAGTAAGTCGAGCGGTACTCGCCCGCGAATCCCCGCGAGTTGGCGAAGATATGGCGGCCCACATTGGTGTCGAAGGAAGCCCCTTCGGAGTTGAAAATGCGCGGGTCGGCCGATAGCGCCGCTTCTTCGGCGCGCCTGGCGGTCTCGATCTTGAGGGCCGTCTCCAGTTGCTCCACGTCCGGCGAATAGAGCTGGAGGTCGCCCGCGATGGCGCCCAGTTCTTCGGCCTCGGGCAGGCCGGCGTGCGGGTCCTCGGTGGTGACGTCCGCCAGCTCGATGGCCGATTTCACAAGCTGCTCGATGCCTTCCGCCGAGAGATCGGAAGTGTAAGACGCGCCGGTCTTCGTCCCGATCATAATGCGCAGGCCCGCGCCGCGCGAGCCGGCTTCCTTGAGGTTCTCCAGCTCGCGCATGCGCACGCTGGCCGAGAACTCGTCGCCCTCGGAGATGGTGCACTCGGCGTCGCTGGCCCCGGCATCCAGCGCGCGTTTCACTACCTCGCCCGCCAGCTCGGAAAGAAGGTTCGCGCTCACCCCGTGCCCCCCACCGTCATGCGGTCGATCTTGATGGTCGGGATGCCCACCCCCACCGGCACGCTCTGGCCCTCTTTGCCGCACGTGCCCATGCCTTCGTCGAGCCGCAGGTCGTTCCCCACCATGCTGACGTACTGGAGCGCCTCCGGACCGTTGCCGATGAGCGTGGCATGGCGCACCGGCCGCGTCAGCTTGCCGTCCTCGATGAGGTAGCTCTCGGAGGCCGAGAACACGAAGTTGCCGCTGGTGATGTCCACCTGCCCGCCGCCGAAATTCACGCAGTACAGTCCCTTGGGAACCGACCGGATGATGTCTTCCGGCTGGCTTTCGCCCGCCAGCATGAAGGTGTTGGTCATGCGCGGCATGGGAATGTGGGCGTAGCTTTCGCGCCGGCCGCTGCCGGTGGGCTCCGAGCGCATCAGCGTGCTCGACAGCTTGTCCTGAAGGTACCCGCGCAGCACGCCCTTTTCGATGAGCACGTTGCGCCCGGTTGCGCGGCCTTCGTCGTCCACGTTGAGCGACCCGCGCCGGCTGCCGATGGTGCCGTCGTCGATTACGGTGCACAACTCGCTGGCCACCTTCTGCCCCATGCGCCCGCTGAAAGCCGACACTCCCTTGCGGTTGAAATCCGCTTCGAGGCCGTGTCCCACGGCTTCGTGCAGCAGAATGCCGGGCCAGCCGGGCCCCAGCACCACCGTCATTTCGCCGGCCGGCGCCTCCACCGCATCCAGCATGACCACGGCCTCGCGAGCGGCTTCGGCGGCGAAGTGCTCGGGGGTCTTCTCCTTGAGGAAAAAGTCCAGGGCAACGCGCCCGCCCCCGCCGGATTGCCCGCGCTGCGGCTCGCCGCCACGCTGCCGCGCCAGCGCCGCCACGCCCAGGCGCGCCTGCGGCTGCCGGTCGAGAGTGAGAACTCCTTCGCTGGTGGCCACCATCACCTGGCGGAGGCTGTCGGCGTAGAAGGCCTGTACCTGGAAAATGCGCGGATCGTAGGCGCGCGCGGCGCGGTCCGCCCGCTTCACCAGCTCCACGCGCTCAAGGAATGCGGTCTCCGTCGGCGCGATGAGCACCGGGTACAGATTATGCGTGGCGCCATCGTTCAGACCGAGCTTTTCGATGGTGCTCGGACCCGCCGCGATGGAGGCCGCCACTCGCGCCGCCTTGCGGATCTTCTCCGGGGAGAGATCGTCGCTGTATGCGTACCCGGTGCGCCCGCCCGCAATCACCCGCACCCCCACGCCCATGGAGACCCCCTGGGTGGCGCTTTTGACCATGGATTCGTCTATGCCGATGGAGCTAGTGAGCAGGTATTCGAAGTACAGGTCCGCGTAGTCGCCCCCCTGGGAAAGCGCCTCCGCCAGATAATTCTCCAGGTCCCCTCGCGTGATGTTGAATCGCGCGGCGAATATCGAGTCGGAAAACTGCATAATTTCAGGCTACCATGGCGTTCGAAAGCCGCTCCCACCTCGAACCGGGCGCGGGGTACGAATGACGGGATCTATCCGGCTGCCGACCGGACGGTCATCCGGCGCTCGGAGACCGTGCATCGGAGAACTGACTGATGCGCACGGAGCCTTCCGGGAAGCTGGCGCGGATTAGGAAAACGCCGCGTCGGCGAAATTCGCGCACCGAGTGGCACTCAGACTACCACACGCAGGCCGAGGTGCTCGGCAAATGGATCAAAGTCCCTATCGTGGTGCAGCAGGTCATACCCGCTCTCGATGCATCGGCTAGCAATCACCGTATCGATGGTCTTGCGAACGGTCACGCCGAGGTGGCGCAGCGTCCGGAAATTTTTCGCCGCTTGAACCGCGATTTCCTCTCCGCCCAACTCCACGACGACCAACGAAGTCAGCACTTTCCTGGCTTTGTTGAAATCAGCTTCGTCTGGGAAGCCTTGCAGGACCTCCGTCAGGATCAAGTCACCGATCGCCAAAGGTTCGTGGCCGAGCAGACTATCGAGTTTCTCGGTCTGCGCCGTGACGGTTCCCTTGAAGTAGTCGATCCACACGCTGGAGTCGACAAGAATCAACGGTCGCTCCTCATCGCGTTGAGATCGCCCTGCCAGTCGAGTTTGCCGCGGAGCCGGCGGATCTCCGCCTGCTTCCTCAGGCGGAGCAAGGTCCGCAGAGCCTGGTTGACGGCATCGCGCTTGGTCCTCAGGCCGGTCGCGCGAAGCGTGTCCCGCATCAGCTTATCGTCAATCACAATGTTGGTACGCATCGATGTGTATCTCAATAGCCAATTGTACACATTCCAGGCGAGAATCGCCACCCGCCAACCGCTCTGGCCGCTACTTTTCCCGGGTTCGATTCCCATGGCACGGCAGTCCTCGTCTCCCATCTCCCGGACCAGCTCTTCGAACTCGCCGGTGGCCACCCGGCGCACGATGCCATGGACCTCGTACCCTTGTGCCAGCCAGCCACCCCCTCAGGTAGGACCCGTCCTGGCCCGTAATTCCTGTAATAAGAGCGCGTTTCGAGGATTTCTGGAATAATGGTAACAGCCCCATGAGATCCCCAGCGGTGGAACCCCGCTTTTTGCGTTTCCATGCAAAGCTTTGTAACCTGTCTACTTGGCGGCACGCCTTACGAGATGGAAGCGAACTTGCTTTCGGGTGCCGGCACTAACGGTGAGGCATGCTGGTTGATTTCGAGCTGATCAAGCGGGCCCAGAAGGGCGACAGCGCGGCATTTAACGAAATCGTACTGGCGTACCGGAAGCGTATTTTGGGGACGATCACCCGTTTGATCGCCCGTCCGGAAGATGTCGAGGACGTTGCGCAGGAAGTTTTCTTGCGGCTGTATTTTTCGCTCGACCAGCTCAGGACGGCGGAGGTCTTTGAACCTTGGTTGCACCGCCTGACGGTCAACGCCGCTTACGATTACCTTCGCAAGCAGCGCCGCCGCCAGGAATACCGCATGTCCGACCTGTCGGAGCAGCAGGTAATGCTGGCTGATGCCGCGGCAGGTGGAAAGGTGGAGCACGATGAGCAGTACCGGAAGAAGATCCGCGAATCCGTGCAATCGCTCCTGGGAGCGGTTTCGGAGGCGGATCGGATTCTGCTCCTGCTCAAGGAAGTAGAAGGGCTTTCGTTGAAAGAACTTGAGAAGATTTACAAAGTCAACGAAAATGCTCTTAAGGTACGGTTGTTCAGGGCGCGTCAAAGGGTTCTGAGAGCCTACGCGTCGGCGGCAACAAAAGAGGGAACCGGCCAGGGCCGGTGAAGTAGAGGTAATATGAATTCGATGCGCGGCCACGATGATGAAAGGCTCGATGCCCTGTTTCGGGCATACCGGGACGCCTGCCCCACGCCCGAGCCCAGCGCCAATTTCATGCCTGATCTTTGGCAACGGATCGATTCGCGCCAAAGCTTCACGTTTTCATTCCAGCGCATGGCCAATGCATTTGTAACGGCGGCGGTGGCGCTTTCCATCGCGTTGGGCGTGTATATGTCGATCCCACGCTCCAACTCGACCTCCTATTCGCAAAGCTATCTCGAGGCGCTGGCGGACGCCAACACCTTGGATACCCCGGATTATGTTAGCCCGGTCCGCCTGGAACTGTCCGATCCAGGCCGGTGAACTGGCTCATGCTCAAATATAAGTCTTCCGCGCTCCTCTCCCTGCTGCTGGTTTTCCTGAGCGGGGTGTTGGTGGGAGCTTTTGCCTATCGGCTCTATAACGTCTCCGTGGTTGCCGGGCCAAACAACGGCAAGAGACCCGATCCCGAAGAAGCTCGCAGGCACATCGTGGCGGACATGCGCGATCGCCTCAAACTGGATGCCCACCAGGTTGACCAGTTGCAGCAGATCTTCGATCAGACCAGGGATCAGTTCCACCAGATTCACGACAAGATGAACGCCGAGGGCCAGGCCATTCACAACAGCCAGATTGAGAAGATCAAGGCCATCTTGCGCCCCGACCAACTGTCCCTCTACGACCAATGGCGGGCCGAGCGCGAGCGCGACCACAAACAACACAAGCAAGGCGAAAAGAAGTAGGCGGGGAAAACTGCCGGCGCTGCTCTATGTGGTGGGCTGTGCTTTTTTGTCGCCGCGTGTAGCCTTGTACTTCTTCTCGAACCGGTCAATGCGGCCCGCGGTGTCCACCAGCTTCTGGCGGCCGGTGAAGAACGGGTGGCAGGACGAGCAGATCTCCACGCGGATATCGCCCTTATGCGTCGAGCGCGTCTTGAAGGTGTGGCCGCAGGCGCATATGACGTTGACTTCCTTGTAAGCGGGGTGAATACCAGCCTTCATTGTGTTAGGGGGGAATCCTTTCGAAACATTCAGTGTACCAAAAACACGAACCCCCGTGAGCCCCGAGGGCCCACGGGGGAGGCAGCCTAAAAGGTGCAACCTGAGGCTAGCTGGCGCGTGAGGCAGCCGGTCCACAGGAACGTGATCCCGCCACTGGACGGAATCGGCTACATGACAGGCTCGACTTCAATAGTCGGCCACCTCTCGCGGTCTTTTACTGCTACTTTCCATTTTGCTGGACCACCTCCTTTTCCAGTGATGTTTTCATGCTCTCATGGGGCCCCTGGCTTGTCAATATGATTTTCTGGAGAAACGAAATAACCGCAATGCAATGTTTGGGTTACAGATGCCGTGCGGCGAAACGGCACATCGCCAGCCCGTCCAGCAGCTTGAACGGAAACTGTCCCGTGGTATAGTGCCCGCAGGGTAGCCTCAAAACCTGGTGCGCCAGCTTCAATTCCCGAAAGTTCTGTAAAACCTGTTGAGAATACACCGGCAGGAAGCTCGTATCGTGGCCTGCCCAAATCAGCAGGCTG
The DNA here is from genome assembly GCA_963768385.1 of Bryobacterales bacterium. Taxonomy (GTDB): domain Bacteria; phylum Acidobacteriota; class Terriglobia; order Bryobacterales; family Bryobacteraceae; genus Fen-178. Next base: position 273,072 of record CAVYHQ010000001.1, on the reverse strand, counting down.
TGCATGTCCCGGCCTTGAAAGCGCTTCAGATAAGATGCCGGACTGATCACCGACCAGTACCGCCGCAGGTCATCCTGGCTGACCACGTCGCCGAAGCCCCTGCGCACGTGTTGGGTGGAGATCCCGGTCCACACCACGTCCGAGAAATACATGGACACATGGTTAAAGATGCCCACCCGTACGCGCGGGTCGTGCGCGGCGGCAATAAAGGCGATGCAGGAACCCAGGCTGGTGCCCAGGATTCCCACCCGGGAATAACCCTGTTGTCCCAGCCAGTCAAGGCACGCGCGCGTGTCGATGACGGATTGGCGCGAGGCGTGGATGGTGCGGCCGATGTTACTGGAAACATGGTATTCCGCACGCTCGAGTTCCGCCGGCATGCGTTCCGCGTGGTACGCCATGGTCATGCGCAGGGCGCTGATTCCGAACCGGTTGAGCAGCTTGGCCAAGCCCACGTGCCCGTTCGCATCGGAGTTCCATTGGGGCAGGACCACTAACGCCCGCCCCTGGTCCTTGGGCGCGCGGAACCACAGCGCACTAACCGTGTCGTTCTCCGGGTAGCCGGATCTCGCCGGGCTGGTAAAGGTCAGCCGGCCTTGGCTCAACCGGTAGTCGCCAACCGGCGCATAGGAGTAGAAGCGGTCCGAGTCGCCCAGCGCTTCGGTTACGAATCGGGAAACGCAAGCCGCCGCATCGCCGCCGCCCTCCGCCGGGCAGGATGGGAAGCCGGCGCTCTCCAGCCACTCGATGCCCCATTCCAACGGCCGAACCACGCGATTGGTATCCCGCGTCGCGAGTTTACGCTCCCAGCGGTCTATCCAGCGAGCGTAGAGTTCCATCATGGGCGAGAAGACTTAGTCTACCAGACCAAAAAATACCCCGCGCCGGCAGATGGAACCGGAGCGGGGCTGCGGTCTAAGCCCACATGGAGGCAACGCACCAAAGCTGAGAAGCCTCTAAGCCAACGCGGTTCATATCTTGCAAGCCGGTTGCCAGGCCCAAGTCATTGATAGAATTCAGAAACACCGCCTCTTCCTACCGAATTCGGTAGGAAAGGGCTACGCATTTCCAGAAAAACCGCCACTGCCTCCAGGAAAGTACCCTGCCACGGTACAATCGGACCTGTGAGTTTCCCGCCCCCCATCGCCGAAACACGCTCCCAGGACGCCGGCGCGGGCGGGCAAGCCCTGGCCGGTTTTCTGCTTTCGGGGTTTCTGCTGGCGCTGCTGGGAGCCATTCTGCCGGCCTGGGGATGTCATCGGGACCCGCCGGATTTCACGGCCGTGGGCAACTACTTTCTCAGCGTGGCCGTGGGGGTGGTGGCGGCGGCGGGCTTAGCCCGGCGCATCATGGCGCGGCGCGGCCTCGTTTTCCTGCTGGTGTTTGCCTGCACGCTTTCCTGTGTGGCTCTGGCCTACCTGGCGCTGGTGTCGCCGCCGGCTTCGCCGTGGTGGCGCGTGGCCGGGCTGCTGGTGCTCGGCGTCGGCGCCGGCCTGCTGAACATGGCCCTGTTCCAGGCCATCTCGCCCATTTACCAATCCGACGCCGCGGGCACGGCCACCGTGGGCGGCATCTGGTACGGCCTGGGTTGTCTTATGGCCACCCTGCTGGTGGCGGCTACCTTGTCGGTGGCGGGCACCTCCTACGTGCCCGGCCTGCTGGCATTCATGGCAGTGGTTCCCGCGATTTTTGCCGCGATTTACGCGAAAACCTCTTACCTGGCCCGTCCGGAAGGCGTGCAGCCCACACTGCGGCAGGCACTGAGGGATTTCCGCAGCCCTGGCGCTGTGATGTTCGCGGCGCTGCTGTTCTTTCAGTTCGGCAACGAATGGTCCATCGCCGGTTGGCTCCCCTTATTTCTGATCCGCCGCGTGGGCTTGAGCCCTCAAGCGGCGCTCATCATTCTGGCGCTCTATTGGCTGTTTCTCATGACCGGCCGCTTGGGGTCGGTGGCCATCCTGCCGCGCGTGCGGCACGGCCGTCTGCTGTTGGGCAGCGTGCTGGCGGCGTTGTTCGGCTGCCTCATCCTGTTCGTCACCGACAACGCCTTCGGCGCCGCCACCGGCGCATTTTTCCTGGGAGCCGGCTACGCCAGCATCTATCCCCTGGTAACGGCGGCTATCGGCAGGCGGTTCCCCTACTACCATCCCGGCTTCTTCAACGGAATCTTCTCTCTGGCCCTGGTGGGCGGCCTGCTGGCGCCGGCCAGCCTCGGATATGCGGCGGCGAAGATGGGCGTGGGAGTGGTGATCGGAATCCCCCTGGCTGGAACCTGCATGGTGGTGGTCCTGGTCTTGCTGATTTGGCTGGAATCGAAGGTGACTGGAAGATGAGGGGGTACCCGCCGCTTCTGCGGGTCCGGGGCCAGGGGCCGGGCGGGGTACCCGCCGCTTTTGCGGGTTGGGGCCGGGGTGTGGTGCGCTGCGCGTTCGCTCTGGCGATTGCCAGTCACTTGGCTGCTGCTGGATTGCCGGAGAGCATCGAGAAGCTGCTGGCGGGCTCGGGCCCAGCGGGCTCCCCGGCCCGGACGGCGTTCTGGGGAATCCAGATTGTGGATCTCGGCAGCGGCAAGACGCTTTACGAGCTCAACCCCGATCGCTTCTTTGTCCCCGCTTCGAACACCAAACTCTTTACCACAGCCCTGGCGCTCACGCGGCTCGGGCCGGACTTCACCTTCCAGACTCGCGTCGTCGCCGATAGCCCGCCGGATGCCGAGGGCCGCATCCCCGGCGCCCTGCGGCTGGTGGGCGGCGGAGATCCCAACTTGTCGGCACGCGCCATCCCTTACCGCATGGGCCCGGTCACCGGTAATCCGCTGGCGGCCATCGAGGACCTGGCGGATCAGGTGGCCGCGCGCGGCGTGAAGCGCATCGATGGCGGCATTATCGGCGACGATACCTGGTACCTGTGGCAGCCATTTGCAGAGGGCTGGGCCATCGACGACCCGCAATTCGAGTACGGAGCGCCTGTTTCGGCCCTTACTGTCAACGACAACGCCGTGACCCTCGGCATCCGGCCCGGCGCGCGTGAGGCAGACCCGGCCGCGCTGGCCTGGAACCCGCCGCTCGAGTATTACCGGGTGGACAACCGCATCCGCACCGTCGCGGCGGGCGGCGAGCGCAGCATTCATTTCCGCCGCGACCCGGGCGGTTTCCAGGTGCGGCTGTGGGGATCGATTCCGCTGCGCGATCGCGGCGAGGACCTGGTGCTGGCCATCGAAGATCCGGCCCTGTTCGCCGCCCAGGCCCTGCGCCAGGCGCTGGAAGAGCGCGGGGTCTCGATCCTCGGCGGCGTCACGGCGCTACACGCCTTTCCCAACGAAACACAGGATCTCGCCCAGGCGGCCGCCCCTGCCGCCGTTTCGGGCGCCGAACTGGCGCGGCGGGTTTCGGCGCCGCTGATCGAAGACCTGCGGATCACCGGCAAGGTGAGCCAGAACCTGCATGCCGAGCTGGCGCTGCGGGCAGTGGGGCGCGCCCGCCGCAACCTGGGCAGCCGCGAAGCCGGGATCGAGGAGATCCGGGCGTTCCTCGCCGAGGCCGGCATCGATCCCGAAGCCTGCAACCTGGCGGACGGTTCGGGACTGGCGCGCCTCAACCTGGTCACCCCCGCCGCCGTGGTCAAGCTGCTGCGCTACATGTACGCCTCGCCCGCGCGGGACAACTGGATCTCGCTGCTGCCGATGGGCGGCCAGGATGGGACGCTCAGCGCCCGTTTTGGGGAGACCGCCGTGGCTGGACGAGTGCATGCCAAGACCGGTTCGCTGGCGCATGTCAGCGCGCTCTCGGGTTACGTCGAGCGGCCGGATGGAGGCTGGGTGGCCTTTTCCATCCTGGTCAACAATTACAACGGGCGCGCGTCCGAGGTGCGCGGCGTGATGGACCGGATCTGTACGCTTATAATGGAATAGATAGCCATGCCGATTTACGAATACCGTTGCCAAGATTGCGGGACGAAGTTCGAGAAGCTGGTGCGCCGGAGCCCCGGTGCGCCGGAGATTGAGTGCCCCTCCTGCGGGCAGAAACACCTGAGGCAGGAGCTTTCCACCTTTGCCGCGCACGCCAGGGTGCCCTCTGGGCCCGGCTCGAAATCGGCGGAGATGCCGGCCTGCCCAAGCGGCGGACCCTGCAGCAACCCCGGCATGTGCGGCATGAATTTCAATTAGGCGCCGCAGTGTTGGAACGCGCCTTCCACAGGCCGGTATTCGCGGTTCTCCTGGGTTTGATGTGCGCCGCGGCGCAACCTCCACCGCGGCCGCAACCGGCCCCCACGCACGCCGACATCCTCCGCGGCGCGTACGGGCCGTATCGCGCCAACAACGATCTGCTCTTCTACCATCTCGACGTCCGCGTCGATCCGGAAAAGAAGTTCATCGGCGGCAAGAACACCATCCGCTTCAAGATGCTCACGGACGACACACGCATCCAGCTCGACTTGCACGATGCGCTCCATGTCGACAAGATTCTCCTCGGCGCCACCGCGCTCCACTATGAGCGCGACTCCGGCGCCGTTTTCGTCGACTTCCCCGAGACCCTCCACGCCGGCCGCGTGTACACCATCGACTTCCACTACTCGGGGAATCCCATGGAGACGGGCCGGTTCGGCGGCATCACCTTCCGCAAAGATCCTTCCGGCCATCCCTGGGTTAACACCGCCTGCGAAGGCATCGGCGCCAGCGTGTGGTGGCCCAACAAGGACCAGTGGCGCGACGAGGTCGAGAACATGCAAATCAGCGTGTCCATTCCCAACGGTTTGGTCGACGTCTCCAACGGGAAGTTCGTCGGCAAGACCGACCTCGGCGACGGTTACACGCGCTGGGATTGGCGCGTCCACTACCCCATCAACAACTACGACGTCTCGCTGAATATCGGCAACTACCAGCACTTCGCCGACCGGCTCGGCAAGCTGACGCTCGATTTCTATGCGCTGCCCGAAGACCTGGACAAGGCCAGGAAGCAATTCGTTCAGGCCAAGGGTATGCTCCAGGCCTTCCAGCACTACTTCGGCGAGTACCCGTTCCGGAAGGACGGCTACAAGTTGATCGAAGTGCCCTACTCCGGCATGGAGCACCAGAGCGCGGTGACCTACGGCAACCACTTCGCCAACGGCTACCTGGAGCGCGACTGGACCGGCGTCGGCATCAGCCCGCGGTTCGACTTCATCATCATCCACGAAAGCGCCCACGAGTGGTTCGGCAACAGCATCACCGCCGCCGACGTGTCCGACATGTGGATCCACGAAGGCTGGGCCACCTACCTCGAGTGCCTCTACGTCGAATACATGTGGGGGCGCGAGGATGCCCTGAAGTACACCAATGGGTATAAGTCGAAAGTCAGAAACGCCCTCCCCATCATCGCCCCGCGCGGCGTCAACCGCGAACCGCCGCAGGACATGTACTTCAAAGGCGCGCTCTTCCTCAACACCCTTCGCAGCGTGGTGGACGACGACCGCCGCTGGTGGGCGCTCCTCCACGGCTTCTACCAGCACTTCAAGTATCGGAACATCATGACCGAGGATGTGGTCGAGTACTTCAACCGGGAAACCGGAATGAACTTGACGCCGGTCTTCGATCAGTATCTGCGCCACACCGCGCTTCCGACCCTGGAGCTGACCTTCGACGACGCCAAGGGCACCGTCTCCTATCGCTGGAAGGCGGATGAACCGGCGTTCGCCATGCCGGTGCGCGTCGGAGCGAAAGACCACTGGCAGATCATTCGACCCACAACCGCCTGGCAGACCATGGAGACACCGCTCGCCAAAGACCAATTCCAAGTGGCGACGGATCTCTACTACGTCAACGTGGCCAAGAACTAGTAGCGCCGGCGGAGCGCCCGATGCGGGTCTTGCCGCCGGTGGGGTTGCCGTTACTTCGCTTGGACGATGGTTACCTTGTCCGCTTCAATCTTGACTTGCTCTTCGTGGCCTTCTCCGCCGCTAACGGGAACGATCTTGACCGTGTACGCGCCGGGGTTCAACTGGAGGCCCTGCACCGGGTTGTTGAACTCTCCGGCGTGGCCCATGAACTTGCCGTTCACGTAAACGGCCTCGAATTTATCGGGAGCAATGGTGCGCAGGGTGCCGAAGGGCGGTTTTGCGAGCGGGAGCTCTTTCATGGTTTGAGCCAGTTTCGTAGTCTTTCCCGCTTGTATCGTCACCTTCGTCACCACATCATCGTAGCGCGGCTCGGACAGCCTGACTTCATGTTCGCCGGCAGCCACAGCGTACTTCCTGCCAACGCCAAAATTCCCGGCTGGGCCCACGTACTTGCCGTCGATGAAGACTCCCGCCCGGCCTGGATTCACGCTCATCTTCAGATAACCTGAGCCTTGTTGTCCTAAAACAGGAATGCAGGCCACCGCGATCAGCAGTGCCGCGTTACGTACAAAGGAAGCCATCTGCATGGTAGTCGATCTCCTCTCTGCATTCACCAGCCAGGGCGCCTCGCCCGCCGGTGCGCCAACGATAAACATTTGGGTGCCCTCGCGTGCCCAACAGGTTTATCATATCTGCATACCCGAGGCCGCGCAATCCCGAGGCGGTGACGCGGTGTTCATCGGTCAGAAAGGAAACGTGGGGACATGTTGAAGGACTTCAAAGAATTCGTCATGCGGGGCAACGTGCTCGATCTCGCCGTTGCCGTGATCATCGGCGCCGCTTTCGGCGCCATCGTCACCTCGATGGTGAATGACATTGTGATGCCTCCCATAGGCCTGGTTCTGGGCCATGTGGACTTCAAGGATCTGTTCATCAGTCTGAACGGCCATTCCTATCCGACGCTGGCCGCCGCCAAAGCCGCCGCGGCGCCCGTCATCGCCTACGGCCAGTTCCTCAATACGGTGATCAATTTCCTGATTGTTGCGTTTGTGATCTTCCTGACCGTGCGGCAAGCCAAAAAGATGCAGCGGAAACCTGCGGCTGCGCCGGCGGCGCCAACCACCAAGGAGTGCCAATTCTGCCGCACGCCAATCCCCATCGCCGCGACGCGCTGCCCCAACTGCACTTCTCAACTGAGTTCGCCGGAGGCTGCCAGGCAATGAAGTACCATAACCTGCCCCAGTTGGTGGCGTTTGCGGGCCTGGTCTTGAGTACTGCCTGGGCGGACCAGGTAGTGATGAAGAACGGCGATCGCGTCACCGGCGCCATCATCAAGCAGGACGGCAAGACGATCACCATCAAAACCGACAACTTCGGGATCGTCACCGCTCCCTGGGACAAGGTCGCGTCACTCCAATCGGATCAACCGGTCAATGTTGTTCTCAAAGACGGTAAGACGCTGGTTGGTACGGTAACCCCCAGTGAGGGGAAAGTAGAAATCGCGACCAAGGATACGAAGGTGGACGTGAGTCCGGGCGAAGTCGCCGCGATCCGCAACGCCGACGAACAGAAGGCTTATGAGCGGCTGCTGAGTCCGGGCTTGCTTCAGCTTTGGTCCGGCGGTGGCAGCCTCGGTTGGGCCGGCACCGAAGGCAATGCGCAGACTTTGACGTTCACGACGGCTTTTAACGCGGCGCGGGTGACGAACACGGACAAGATCTCACTCTATTTCAATTCGATCAAGGCTTCGGCTTTGGTCAATGGCCAGAATGCCAGCACCGCCCAGGCAGTTCGCGGCGGGATCGGCTATGACCGCGACGTGAGCCCGCGCTTGTTTGTGAACGTCTTCAACGATTACGAATATGACAGATTCCAGAATCTGGACCTGCGGTTCGTAATTGGCGGCGGTTTCGGATTCCATGCGGTGAAGAATAAACGCAGCGTACTGAACCTCCTCGGCGGCGCCGACTACAACCGTTCCAGTTTCAGCACGCCATTGACCAGGAACGCGGCGGAAGCGTTCTGGGGCGACGAATATACTTTTAAGCTGACCGGCGCCAGTTCGCTCACCCAGAGCTTTCGAATGTTCAATAATCTTTCGGATACCGGCGCATACCGGGTAAACCTCGATCTGGGTGTTGCCACCAAGATTAAGAAGTGGCTTTCCTGGAATCTCGCGCTGAGCGACCGGTACCTGAGCAATCCCGTCCCCGGCCGCAAGTCCAATGACTGGCTCTACACGACTGGGCTCGGAATTACATTTGAGCGTTAGCGGAATGCTGAAACAGGCCGGAAACCGCTGGGAACCCCGATGGCTTCGCCGCGTTTCCTACTGGTACTGGCGAACCTGGTGGAACTGCCAGGAGCCCGCCGCTTCCCTCATCAGCGGAGCGGGAAACTCCATCCCGATGGCATAAAGCCACGGCCCCCGCTTGGTGCAGTGCCGCACTCGCGCAAACCCCATCAGCCCGAGACTCTTCAAGTGCACGAACACTGCCGACTGCGGCGGCAAGGGCCGGCTGGCTATCACCAGGGCGCCCTCCTGGTGCAGGTTCACTCCCCGGGCCCGCATACAGCCGGACTCGCTCGAGATCTTCGCCTGGAACCGAAGCTTCAACCTGTGGCTGAGACGGCGGTCGGGTTGCCCCAACGGCGGGTTCTCCGGCCGGCTGCATCCGATCATTGCCCACAGGCCGCGCTTCAGGAGGCTGCACGCCCAGTCATTCGCCGAGGCAGTTGTTGGCGTCATTGATTCCATGATCGGCCGCGCGGCCGGTGGGGACAAGTACCAGGGGTTCTGGCACTTGGCTAGTATGGCTACCACGGAATCAGGGGAAAAGTACCACCGGCCTACTGCGGAACTTGGGCTAGGACGGGCCTGCCCTTCCAGCCCCGCTAAAAATCCTCCAGCAGGTGGCCCATCTTCTCCTTCTTGGTGCGCAGATAGGTTTCGCGCGTGTCCAGCACGTCGGCCAGGCAGGGCACCCGCTCGACCACTTCGATGCCGGCCCTCTCCACGGCTTCCACCTTTTGTGGATTGTTGGAGAGCAGCCGGATGGCTTTCAATCCGAAGTATCGCAGAATGGCTCCGGGAAGCTGGTAGCTGCGCAGGTCCGGGTCGAATCCCAGGCGCTCGTTGGCTTCTACCGTGTCGGCGCCCTGGTCTTGCAGTTCGTAAGCGCGAAGCTTGTTGAGCAGGCCGATGCCGCGGCCCTCTTGGTGCTCGTAGATCAGCAGGCCGCGCCCCTCCTGGGCGATGCTCTCGAGCGCAATTTCAAGCTGCGCGCGGCAATCGCAGCGCAAGCTGTGAAACACGTCTCCGGTGAGGCACTGGGAGTGAATGCGGACCAGCAGAGGCGGGCCGCCCCCCAGTTCCCCCATTTTCAGCACCACCGCTTCTTCGGTGAGGTCGCCTTCGCGGCCTTCGAATCCATAGATCCGGAAGAAACCGAATTGCGTCGGAAAGTCCGCTTCGGCCACCTTGGTGAGCCGCAGCGCGGAAAAATTGTTCATGCTTGGATTAGGGAAGTCTTACTCCTTTTATTATAATGGGTTCCAACACCACATGCTGGAACGCTACCTGGTTGCGCTGCTGGTCAAGCTGGGCGCCATGGCTTCCATTGCCAGCGTGCTGGCCCGCTCCAACCGCTTCAAGTCGGCGCTCATGCGCGAGACCCGCACGCTGAACCAGCGGCTGGCGCTCTCGTTGTGGCTTTCCAGCGTCTTCGCTGCCAGCGTCGCCACTCGCGTCGTAAGCCGGACCTACCACGCCGCCGATCTGGGCCTCGAAGGCAGCCTCATCGCCGGCCTGCTGGGCGGTTACGTCACCGGCCTGCTCTCCGGCGTGATCATCTCCCTGCCCGCGGTTTTCATAGCGCACGAGCGCGTCACCATGCCCTTGCTCGCGGGCATCGGCGTGCTCGGCGGCCTGCTCCGCGATTGGGCCCCCGACCCCGAAGAGATCTGGCGTTTTACTCCGTTTTTCGACCTCAATATCTACCGTTTCTTCAAGGAAAGCCGCAACCACCGGCGCACGGCCTTTCATCTGCTCTTCTTCGCCGCCATCCTGGTGGCCGAGTTCCTGCGCCAGACCATGGGTGATTTCTTCCAGACCAAAGAAGTCTTCTACCTGACGCCGGACGCCCCCGGCTGGCCCCATCCGCCTCCCCTGACCATCCTGGCCCTATATGCCACCACCCTGTTCGCCGTGGCCATTCCGCTCAAAATCTGGAACAACACGCGCAACGAGAAGAAGCTCGAAGAACAGGAGCGCCTGCTGGTCGAGGCGCGCCTGGCGGCGCTTACCAGCCAGATTAATCCCCACTTCCTGTTCAATACCCTGAATTCCGTTTCCTCGCTCATCCGCACCAACCCCAACCAGGCGCGGGCCATGGTGGTGAAGCTTTCGGCGGTCCTCCGAAGGCTGCTGCGCAAGCACGAAAGCTTCAGCACCCTGCGCGATGAGTTGAGCTTCATCGAGGATTATCTTTCCATCGAAACCGTGCGCTTCGGCGACAAGCTGCGTTTCGAAAAGGATGTGGCCGAAGATGCCCTCGATATGCTGGTGCCCAGCATGTTGCTCCAGCCCCTGGTGGAGAATTCCATCAAGCACGGGCTGAGCGGCAAGGTCGAGGGCGGCACCATCCGCATTCGCGCGCGCCGCGGCAAATCCAGGCTGCACCTGCTGGTGGAAGACGACGGAGTCGGCATTCCCGAGGCCCAGCTCGCCACGGTCTTCGACCAGGGCATCGGCATCAACAACGTCAGCGAGCGGCTCAAAGTGCTGTTTGGAAACGAGTACCGCATGTGGATCGAAAGCCAGCCGGGCGAGGGCACCCGCACCCAGATCGAAGTGCCGGAGTTGCAGACCGACCTGGCGGCGGTTTCATGAATATGAGAAGCGAGCCCGCTGGCAACTCCATCCCCATGCGGCCGGGCCCCCATACCGGCCGCGGCTTCTTTTTCCGCGAGTCGTTAAAGTCGTTGTCGGTTACCGCATCGTTGTTTCCCAGTTCCCGCTCTCTGGCGTCGGCTCTGTTGCGCCCCATCGACTTCAATACGGCGCGAATCATTGTCGAGCTGGGCATGGGGACCGGCGCCATCACAACCGAAATACTGCGACGCATGGCGCCCGGTTCGATCTTGTTCGCCATCGAGATCAATCCGGCCTTTATCGCCCATGTTCGAAGCAAGGTTCACGACTCCCGTTTCGTTCCCATAGCGGGCCGCGCCGAGCGCCTGGGCTCCATCCTCGGCCAAAGAGGTGTCCGGCGCGCCGATGCCATTGTCTCTTCTCTTGGGCTGACCAGCATGGCTCACGATCAGCGATCCAGCATCGTCGGACAGGCGGCCGAGCACCTGGGCGAGAATGGAGTTCTGACCCAGTATCAATACCTGCCTGCCAGCGGCAAACCAAACTGGGTCTGTGCCTTGGGACTGAAGCGTTTCGCCGAGGAGTATTTCCTGCGCGAGTATTTTCGCGAGGTTCGCTCCGAGCGTGTCATCTGGAATATTCCGCCGGCCAAGGTGTATACCTGCCGGCCTTGAGTAGGACAGACGATCGCCTTTTGTCGTCTGTCGGCCGCGGCGCTGTAGCAATAGCGACAGACCACGAAAGGCGATGGTCTGTCCCACCCTACTCCGTCTTCGAGTAGTAGTAGGTGTATTTGCTGTACAACTCCGAGGCGCGAGCCCCGTTGGCTACGATCCCCAGAACGTTGTTCTCACATAGCGACTGCATGGCGCGCGTCACGTTGTCGAAGGTCGTGGAACCGATCTTCACCACCAGAATCGTCCCGTCCGCCATGGTGGCGAGCAGGTTGGCGTCGGCCGTAAACAGCAGCGGCGGTGTGTCGAAAATCGCCCAGTTGAAGCTGCGCGGCAATTCCTCGAAAAGCGCCCTGGTCTGCTTCATGTTCAGCAGCTCGAGAGGATTCTTGACGGGCGTGCCGGCCGGCAACACGTACAGGCTCATACCTTCGATGCGGCGCAGTGCCTGCGGGAAAGTGCACTGGCCCGCGAGGTAGTCCGAAAGGCCCGGAGCACGCTCGATCTGGAAGAGATTGTGGATGATGGGACGCCGCAGGTCGAAATCGCCCAGTAGCACCGAGCTTTCCGCCAGGTGAGACTGCGCCAGCGCCAGGTTGACCGCGGAAAAGGTCTTGCCTTCCGCCGGCGAAGGGCTGGTCACCACCACAGTGTGCAGCGGCTGCAGCGTCTGCAGATGATTCAGGCGCGTGCGCAGCGTGCGGAACTCTTCCGCCGGTGTCTCGTGCGAGTTGTTGAGGTCCAGCAGGTGAGATTCCGGAGCAGGCTGGAATGGCACCAGCGGGGCGTCGCCCAGCATGCCCGGATGAATGTTCAACCGTACTGGTGCGGCCGTGCCCGCCAGGGGGCCGTTCACCGGAAGAAACTCCGGTGTCCGCACCGGTTCCGGCACAGTCGCTGCCGGCGCCTCATCGGGCTGCAAATCGCCCATTTCCGCCCGGCGTAAAGCATCGTGTACTCGACTCATGTTGTCTCCAGTGGCGCGCCGCCCCGTCCGTTTCTAGGTATGGCCGAAATAGTAGTAGTAAGCCGAGCCGCTCATGGCAATCGACCCGATGATGATTGCGCTCGACCACGCCAGCCAGAACAAGCGCCGCTTCTTTCGCACCAGCAACGCGTTTTCCAGCAGCGGAATGCTGCTCAGCACCGGTAGATTCGTATACGCCCGAATGTCCTTCAGATTCTTCAGGGACGTATTCTTTACCTCCTTGCCGCCGGCCAGCACAACGCCGGCCATCAGCCCCAGCAAGATGCCGACTCCCGCGATGGCCAGACGGTTCGGCTCCGCGGGGGCCTCGGGCAGCGACGGCGGGTCCAGCACCTCCAGGTTTTGTCCGGCCTTGTGCTCTTCCAGGTTTTGCGCGGTTGCGGAAACTTCTTGGCGCTTCACCATCTCCGCATAGTTCTGCTTCGCCAGATCGAAATCGCGCAACAGCCCGCCATACACCTGTTCCAGCGGCGGGCTCATTTCGATGCGCGACTGGATCGTCCCAATCTGCTTTTCCAAATCCGCCCTCTGCCGTGTCTTCTCTTCAATATCCATGGTCGCCGCCTGGATTCGCACCTGCGTGGCCGCCGATTGAGACTGGACGTTTTGCAGGCTCTTCTGCATTTGCGGATTCGTCACCTTCCGCGGCGTGGGATCGGCCGAGGTAGTGGCCGCTTGTTCCGCCTCCTGCTTCTCCAGGTCGTCGCGCTCCTTCTCCAGCGTTGCCAGGCGGGCCTGCAAAGTCTTGATGTCCGGGTAATCTTCCGTGAACGTCTGCATTAACCCCGCCAGGTTCGACTTCCCGTCCTGGATCGCCTGGTTCAACCGCATGAGCCGCTCGTTCTTGACGGCGGTGGACTGGCTGCCCACGATGTTCTCCAAGTTGTTGGAGATGAACGACGCCTGGTTCTTCAGGCTCTGCAGAGTGCTCTCCTGGAACATCTTCTCCTGGTTGTCGCGGTTGATGGCCTCATTGACCTGGTTGAGCTCCATCCTAAGCCCCTGCAAGGCCTGAATGTTGGTGGGAAGTTGTTCCGGCAGACGACCCTGGTTCTCCCTCTTGAATTCCTGAATCTTGGCATCCTCCCGTTCCATGGTTTCCTTGGCGGTCTTCAGTTCGTCGTTCAGGAAGGTGGTGGTCGCAGTGGCCTGGTTGCGCTGCACGGTGGTGATCTGCTCCATGAATTTGGTCACCAGGGAGCTCACCACCGCCTGCGCCTTGTAGCGATCGGAATAGGAGAACTGAATCAGAAAGGCGGATGCCATACGGCGTTCCCCAGAGGCCGACCCACCGGCCGACCCACCGGCGGGCATGTCCAACATCTGGATCTTGATGTACTTGTTGCGCATGTCCTGGATAATGTCTTCCATCGGCAGGCGCTGCCGCTCTCTCTTGTACAGGTCCAGCGCGGGCCGCTGGATCAGCTCCTGCAAGCTGCTGCGGCTGAGGATCTCCTGCTGCATCTGGTTGAGCCGTTCCGCCATCTGCGTGTTCAGCACGCTGGGGACGAGGTTCTCGGGAACCTGTTGCGGCGTGATGCGCATGACCGCCTGGGAAATATACGTGTCCGGCCAGATGAACGCCACCACTACCGCCAGGACCAGGCCCACGAACATCGGACCGATGATCCACGAGCGGTAGCGGCGGAGCATATCGATGTAGTCTTCGATATCCGGTGGGCGCCGCGAGACATTCACATAGTTTTGCGGGGAAGCCATATATCTCGGTACCTTCCTACTTTTCCAACAACTGCTCTCCAGTTTTCCAACACGCCCGGGTCACTTTACGACAATCTTATCGCCCGGTTCCAGGAGAATATTCTGCTCCGGTTTCTTGCCGCGAGTCACCTGCCTGTAGTTGAACGTGAGAACCTTGTCACCGCGCAGAATCAGAATCTTCGTCTGGTTGGCGAAATCCCGAAAGCCGCCGGCATTGACCAGCGCTTCGAGCACATTGGTCGGGACCACCAAGGGGAACGCACCCGGACGGTTCACTTCCCCCAGAATGAAGTATTTCTTGCTGCCGACCACCAGAATGCCGACGTTGACTTGCGGATCCTTGATGAACTTGGAAAGACGTTCCGCAATGTCCTTCTCCAACTGCTCCGGAGTACGCCCCGATGCCGTGACATCGCCGATCAGCGGCACCGAGATTCTGCCGTCGGGCCGAACCAGGAACTGCCCCGAAACGTCATTGTCCCGCCACACCCTGACGAAGATCACATCCTCGGCGCCGATGGCGTATGTCCTGGCATCCACCGGCGCGGCTCCCGGAATCTTGGCCTCGGCGGACGGTTTGGGCGCCGCCAGGTTGGCCGGGTTGGTCTCGATGGCCGCCGCCGCCGGCTTGGCGGGCACTATCGCGCCCGGCCCACTGTCCGGCGCTTGAGTTTGAGCCGGTGGAGCGGCTTTCTCTGGCGCCGGAACGGCTTTTTCTTGCGTTAGACCCTCGTCTCCGGCCTTCCACCCAAGCGATCCGCCTCCGTGTAGCAACGCAGGCAAAACCGCCACCCATGCCGACAATATCACCTTTCTCATCATGTTTTTCGGAGACTTCATCAGATTTCAGCAACCAGTTCCGCAATTATGCAATGACGCGACCGCGCCATAGGCACTCGAGCTTATTATTATAGCTTACAGCATCGCGGGCTGGAGTGGAACCCCCACTGGGAAGCCGGGAAGCCGCCCGAGTGGCCCGGCCTGCCGTCGACTATCAGTTGGGTCACGGCGTCCCGCTTTTCGAGATAAGCAGAACCCGAAGTTTCATGGCTGATTTCCTCAACGATACCGATATAGTTTCACGTGTTGAATGGTGGGGCCGTCGTCCATGAAGCGCAGTCCGCTGCCCGACTGGTTGGCCGCGGCGGCCCTCGCCTGATCGTACTCCAGGACGCAATCGTCCCCGGCCAGCAGGCGCGTCACCACCCAACTGCCGTTCTCAAACCGGCCCTCTTCCACCCTGGCCAACCCGGAAATGGGCGGCCCCGGCGTCTTGGGAAGGAACGTAATCTGCACATCGTTGCCGGCCGCCCAGAACTCATCCTGCCCCCCGGCAATGACCATCGCGTAACCCACCTCGGGAATGACCCCGGGAGCCCGGCGGTTGCGCCTGAGATTCACGTTCACCGTATAGCCGCCCAATTCGATGTCTTTCATCGGCAGACCCTTGTTGAGCCACGCCGCCCGAATCGTGCCCTTCGCCTGAGCCTCCAGAATCAGCGGGCTGAGCTGCGCCAGCACCTTGTAGGCCTTGGAAAACGGGAGGCTCGCCAGGTCCGTCGGCGCCGCCACCCCGACTCCCGTTCCCGGCCGGAAACCCAGCAGCCGCTGCGGCTGATCGATCCCCATGGGCGAGTAGCCTATTCCGTTGTGCTGCCCGATGGCGTAAAACGCGTTGGCCGCGCCCCCCACCGTCGCCGACGATTCCGGAATGAACAGCGGGCTGCCCTTCCGGCTATATCGGTCCGCCAGCTCGTTGAAGTTCGGCAGGTAGACGTCCGGCGACAGCATGTCGATCTGCGGCCCCCCGGCCCGCCAGATATCGTGCATGTGATCCTGCGGCCCGCCGCTCGGATAGTCGCCCGGCCCCTTGTCTTCCGGCTGCACGATCCAGGCGTTCACGTACATCGGCACGGGATACTCGGCCTTGCCGGCCTCCGCCACCTTCCCGACGTAGCGCGAGTAGTTCCACGCCATGAAAACCTCGTCGGCTTTGCCCTTGCCCAAGCCAAAGACCTGTTCCCAGGTTCCCGAAGTCTTCGCGCCCGCCGCTCCCCAGACTTTCATGGTTTCCGGCAGTAGCGAATCCTTGTGCGCTTGCAGGTAATCGGTCAGTTCCTTGGGAACCGGCTGGGCAAAGGCCTGGTTGGCCAGCGCCGACCGGTCGCGCGAATCGCCCAGCAGGCCAACTTCATTCTCCAGTTGGACCATGATGGTGGTGCGCGCCGGCGAATCGCCTTCCTTGATGTGCCGCATGAAGGCCGCGAAGGCTTTGGCATCGGCGTTCCGGTTGGCGTCGCTCAATGTGGACAGGACCTCCACCGTCTTGCCGCCCGCCAGTTGCGCCCGCGGGAACCGGTCCTGGTTAGCCACCACCCAGGCCGGGGCGAAGTTGGTCAGCCCGTTCTTCCAGCTTCCGAACCACAGCCACGCGATGCGCATGTCGTTGGCTCTTGCATCCTGGATGATGTCGTCCGCGAAGGTGAAGTCGAACTTACCCTCTTGGGGCTCGATCCAGGCCCAGGCCATCGGCGCCAGCACCGTGTTGAGCCCCACGGCCGCCAGGTTCGGCCACACCCCCTTCATGTGCTCGGGGCTTGAGGCAGCCGTGTTGGTCAGCTCGCCGGCCAGGGCCAGAAACGGCTTGCCGTCGACAATGAGCTGGGTGGCGGCGCCTCTCTTCTCCAGGTGGGCAATGGGAGGGCCGCTGGTCGTCGTCTTGGTTGGGGAGCAGGCGGTCGTCAGCGCCAGCGCGCCGGCCAGCGCCAGGCAGGCAAGATTCCGATGTCGCATAGTTTTCGCCTTTCGGGTCATATTGTCTGATGCATTGTACATTATTCGTGCCTGGCCATGGGTTTTGCCCGAATCGACGAGCCGATGCTAACGTATATGTTATTATCGAATGGTGCTCGACGTTCGGGAATACATCGACGCCGCCGGACGCAGCCCCTTTACGAAGTGGCTGCGTGCACTTAACGTTCAAGCCGCGGCGAAAGTAGCGACGGCGCTTGAACGAATTGCCGACGGCAACCTGTCCAACGTCAAAACGGTCGGCAGCGGCGTTCTCGAATACAAGGTCGATTTTGGCCCCGGCTACCGCATTTACTTCGGGCGGGACGAGGACATCCGCCAGGCAAAAGGGAACTGGGTAGACTACCGGAACAGGAAGACTCAGGAAGAAACACGATGCCACTGACCAAAGATTTCCGTGAAACGATCCGCGAACGCGCCCAACGGGAGCCGCGATTCCGCAAGGCGTTGCTTCGTGAAGCAATCGAGCTCATGCTCTCCGGCGACGAGAAGACGGGCCGCGCGATCCTGCGCAACTATATCAACGCCACAGTCGGCTTTCGGCACTTGGAAGAGGCGACATCCATCCCGGCCAACAGCCTTATGCGGATGTTCGGGCCGAATGGCAACCCTTCGGCCAAAAACTTGTTTGGTGTCCTCGCTCATCTTCAGGCGCAGGAAGGCGTGAACTTCGAGATCCGTCCCCGCCGCAGTTGATAGTCAACCACGGCTGGCGTCGTTGATCGCTGTAAGCTGGGGGACTGCGCCGGAGCAATCCCCGAGGCCACGACCCAACCTCCGGATAGGCGCCGATTCACCGGAACTGTCAGCGGCGCGCTTCCGCGGTCAGGGCGTTATCCGGCCAAGTGAATGAAGCCTAGGTTTTCCTCAGGGTTGCTCAAGAGCCGGACGGTTTTCCCCCGTACTTCCAGAGAAACTTGTCGATCTCTTTGAAGCTGAATGAGCCGAGGCTATAGCAATCCCTGAAAGCAGTCATGAGCGCCACGAACTCTGGATAGCAGTTCCAGAGATCACCATGCGCGCTCAGAAACTTCGCAAAAGCGGTCCGCCTCATGAATCGGAGATATCTGTCCACGCGAGAATCCCAGATCTGGTATGAAGCCTGGTTATGCCAACTACAGTACTTGGTTGCAAATGAGTAGTTGGTCCGATTCTTTCCTGTCGTGGTAATCGTGACGTGAGCGATCTTGTCCACGATTTCAGGCGAGCCGTTCGCCAGGGCTGAGTCAATGTCTGGAGCTTGCTGGTAGATGTGGCGGGCCATGTCATACACGGCGAAGATATTTGTGGAGTAGAGGCGATTGAGGGCCACGACCTTCAAGAGAACATGGGGCTCGTTGTCGTTGCGATGGTACTGATTGAACAAATCTCTCAGCGCCTGCTCTAATTGCGCGCAATGATATCAGGCGCAAGCGGGCAGGGGGAACCTGTCCTGCAACCTGGGCCGCGGAGCTTGAGCGGGTTGATCTTGGCCGGCACGGCTTTCCATTGTAGCTGGCAGTGCCCACTCATGCCGGAGACAAAAAGGTATACTGGCAGCCATGCTCAACCACACCCTGCCTGCATCCATCATGAAGGATCCCGTCACCTGGCTCTACCCTCCCATCGAGCCCTACAACACGGGCCGGCTCCAGGTCTCGCCGGTCCACGAGATCTACTTCGAGGAAAGCGGCAACCCCTCCGGCAAGCCGGTCGTCTTTCTGCACGGCGGTCCCGGCGGCGGTTCCGATCCCAAACAGCGCCGCTTCTTCCATCCCGAAAAGTACCGCATCGTGAACTTCGACCAGCGCGGCTGCGGCAAGAGCACGCCCTACGCGTCTCTCGAATCCAACACCACCTGGGACCTTGTCGCCGACATCGAGAAAATCCGCGAGCACCTCGGCATTGAGCGCTGGCAGGTGTTCGGCGGTTCGTGGGGATCCACGCTCGCCCTCGCCTATTCCCAAGCTCATCCCGACCGCGTCACCGAACTTGTCCTCCGCGGCATCTTCCTCCTGCGCAAGCAGGAAATCGACTGGTTCTACCAGCGCGGAGCGTCGGTCCTCTATCCCGACGCGTGGGAGCCGTATCTCGCCGACATCCCGGAGGCCGAGCGCGGCGATCTGCTCTCCGCCTACTACCGCCGTCTGACCAGCGACGATCCGGCCGTGCGGCTCGCGGCTGCGAAGATCTGGAGCGGGTGGGAGGGCGCCACCTCCAAGCTCCTGCCCGACCCCGATTTCACAGGCCACTACGAAGAGGATGAGTTCGCCCTCGCCTTCGCGCGCATTGAGGTCCACTACTTCTTCAACAAGGGGTTTTTCGAAACCGACGACCAGTTGCTGCGTGACGCTGCGCGCATACGCCACATCCCCGGAGCGATTGTTCAGGGCCGTTACGACGTTGTCTGCCCCATGGAAAGCGCATGGGCGCTTCACCGTGCGTGGCCCGAAGCCGAGATCATCATCACCCCCGACAGCGGCCACAGCGCCTTCGACCCCCCGAACAGCCGCGCCCTCGTCGCCGCGACGGACAGATTCGCCTGAGTGTCGCGCGGTCGGCGCACACTTGCGCGCGGTGTTGTATTCTGTGTGTTCCCTGAAACAGCGCAAGGAGATCTCATGACTCTGCCGCACACTTATGGACTCGTGTTGATGCTCACCATTCTGACCATGATCTGCTGGGGATCGTGGGCCAACGTTCTCAAGCTCGCCAAAGGCTGGCGCTTTGAACTGCTCTACTATGACTACTCCATTGGCGTGGCGCTGGGCGCCACCCTGGCTGGGCTGACCTTCGGCACGTGGGGGTCGGATGGCCTCCGCTTCCTGGATGACCTCGCGCACGCCGGCAGCACCAATATTCTCTGCGGGTTCGCCGGTGGGGTGGTTTTCAACCTCTCCAACATCTTGGTGGTGGGCGCCATTTCCGTGGCGGGCATGGGCGTGGCGTTCCCCATCGGCGTGGGGCTGGCTCTGGTGGTCGGGGTTATCTGGAATTACATCGTTAACCCCCAGGGCAATCCCTTGCTGCTGTTCAGCGGTGTCGCCCTGATTGTGGCGGCCATAGTCGTGGACGCCATCGCCTACCGCGCGCTCGCGGTCAGCCGCAGCGCCGCCGGGGACAAGGCGGATGCCGCCGCCAAACGAGCGGCCACTTGGAAAGGCATCCGGCTGGCCGTCATCGGCGGCATTCTGATGGGAACGTTCTATCCGCTGGTAGAGATCGGCAAGACCGGCCAGAACGGACTCGGCCCCTATGCCGTCGGATTCGTTTTTGCCCTGGGCGTGCTGGCGTCCGTCTTTGTGTACAACCTCTACTTCTTGCGCTTCCCCATTGACGGCCCGCGCCTGAGTTTTGGAGACTACCTGCGAGGCAGTTGGGGGATGCACCTTCTCGGCATCATAGGCGGCCTGGTCTGGATCGCCGGTTCATTATCCAACTTCGTGGCCGCCAGCGCCCCCAAGCAGTTGCAGGTGGGACCGGCCATCAGCTACGCCATCGGGCAAGGCTCCACCATGGTAGGGGCGCTGTGGGGCGTCCTGGTGTGGAGGGAATTCGCCGGAGGCGGCGCGCGCGTCACCCGGCTCCTGGTGCTGATGTTCGTGCTCTTTTTGGCTGGCTTGGGGATGGTGTCCATCGCGCCGCTCTATGCCGCCCGATAGGGGGCGCCTCGTGGAAGGACAACGTGGAACCGTTACTCCTCGGCATCGACGTCGGAACCAGTTCCGTGAAAGCCGTCCTGCTGGACCTTCACGGAAACCTCTGCGCCGTCTGCCAGGCCGAATATCCGCTGCATCACATTCGGCCCGCGTGGGTCGAGCAAGACCCCCAAGACTGGTGGCAGGCAACCTGCCAGACTGTGCGCGAGGTACTTGCCAAGGTCCCGCGTGCGCCGGAAAGGGTCTTGGGGCTGGCCGTGAGTTCCCAGGCGCCCACTCTGTTGCCGCTGGACCGCTCTGGCTGGCCGCTACGCCCCGCCATGATCTGGATGGACCGCCGCGCCGAATCGGAGGCGGCATGGCTCACCGGCCTGGTGGGCGCCGACGAAATCCACCGCATCACCGGCAACTGGCCCGACGCCTTCTATGTCGCTGCGCGCCTGCTCTGGCTGCGGGATCATGAACCCGAGATCCTCAAGCGCACGTGGCAGTTCGTTCAGGTCAACGGGTACGTCAACTACCGGCTTACCGGACGCATGGGCATGGATCCGGCGCACGCCGTGCTGTTGCAGATGCGCAACTACGCCACCGGTGAGTGGTCTCAGGCTCTATGCTCCGCCTGCGGAGTGGAACCGGCGCAATTCCCCGAGGTCGTGGAAGCGCACCGCGTTCAGGGAGAAGTCACCCTCGAGGGCGCCGATGCTACCGGCCTTCGCGTGGGTACTCCGGTGATGGCCGGGACTGTCGACAGCGCCTCCGCGGCTCTGGAGGTGGGCGTGGTCGAACCTGGCATCGCCGCCGAAATGACAGGCACCTCCACGGTCGTCATCATTCCCAATGACCGCGGCCTGACGGAGCCGGCCCTGATCGCCATGCCCCACGCCCTGCCGGGAATCCACCTCCTGCTCGGTGCCATGGTCTCTTCCGGTGGTTGCCTGCGTTGGTTCCGCGACCAGCTTGGACAGCCCGAGGTGCAGGCTGCCATGGAGCAAAGGGCCGACGCATTCGATCTGCTGACACAACAGGCGGCGCAGGTAGGGCCGGGCAGCGAGGGGGTGATCTTCCTCCCCTACATGATGGGCGAACGCTCGCCGCTGTGGCATACCAATGCTCGCGGCGTGTTCTTCGGCCTCTCGCTGGCCACCCCCAAGGCGGCCCTCACGCGTTCCATTCTGGAGGGCGCCGCCTTTTCCCTGCGCCATAACCTCGAGGTGGCAATGAGCGCAGGCGCCGAAGTCCGGGAGATGAGAAGCGTGGGCGGCTGTAGCCGCAGCGATCTTTGGAACCAGATCAAGGCGGATGTATTAGGACTGCCACTGCTGCTGCCTCGCACCTCGGTCGGCTCTCCTTTCGGCGCCGCCATCCTGGCCGGAGTGGGGGCCGGAGCCTTTCCCAACGTCCGCAAATCGCTCCTCGAGATGATACGGCTCGACCGGCGCTTCGAGCCAAACCCAGCCAATCGCGAAAAGTATACGCGCATCTACCGGGTGTTTCGGGACATCTACCGTCACCTGACGGGCGACTTCGACCGAGCCTCCGCCATCGCCCCGTGAACCTTCTCCAGCAGTTGGATGGCTCGCTCAACCTCGGCCGCGGCGTCCCGCTCGGACCACTCGAGAATCGGCGACACGATGGCGGCCAGTTCTTCCAGCAAGGGCCCGTTCACCTCTCCCAGCAAGCCCAGGAGCGTTCGCCTCAGGATCAGATCGTCGAGGTGGACCACCCGCTCGTGGAGCGCCATGAATTCGATCTCCCGGCGAGAGTACCCGGCGTGACAGGCGAGCGGTGCATCCGGGCCCATTTGCAAGTACGCGGCAACCCTGTCCGCTCCCGTGCCATAGCGCTCCAACAATGTAGCAAGCCGCTCCTGAGGCAGTCCGGTACCCTCCGGCATCCTGGGATAGCCCTTGCCGCCCCCGATGGGAAGATCCGCCGAATCGCGGATTCGCGGGCGGCCCAGCACTCCTAGAATTTCCCTCGAAACCTGCTCGGCCAGCGCGCGGAAGGTGGTCCACTTTCCGCCCACCATCGAGTAGATCGGGAAATCGATTCCGTTGCCCGGGGCCAGCACCGGGTAGCTGTGGTTGCGGCTGATCTGCCCTGGCGTGAGGGCTTCGCTGCGCGGCAGAGGCCGGACGCCGCAAAACCGAAACACCACGTGCGACCGCTCCACTCGGATCGAAGGGAAGGCCAGCCGCATGGCCTCCAGAATGTAATCGACTTCAGCTTCGTCGCAGACCGCATCCGGATCTTCCGTAGGGATATCCGTGGCGCCCGCGATGATCTTGCCTTGGACCTTATAGAAGATGCAGATGCGGCCGTCCCGGTTGACGAAGTAGATCATTTCGTCCCCGGTCGCCTTCAACAGTGCGGGATGGTCCAGCACCACGTGGGAACCCTTGGTTCCGCCGATGAAGAGGGACTCCCGTCCGAGGCCCCGATTGGTGGAATCGATCCACGGGCCGGTGGCGTTCACCACGATCCGCGGCCTTACCTCGCAGGTCTCGCCGGAGACCTCGTCGCGCAGCACCACGGTCCCGCCCGCGGCGCTCTCGGGCCGCACGTAATTCAGCGCGCGCGCCTCGGGACACGCGGCTTCAGCGTCCTGAACCAGTTCCAGGCACAACCGTTCCGGATAGGTGATCTTGGCATCGTAGTAAGTTGCCGTACAGATCACCTCGGGGTTCAGCGCGGGCCGCTGCTCGAGCGCCGCCCGCCGGGAGCGGAACCGGTGCCGTGGCAGCGGGGATTGGCGGCCGGCCAGAAAGTCGTACACCATCAGACCGGTCTTGATCACCAGAGCTCCTCGATCACCCGGCTTGGCGGGCCATCCCAGCAGATTCCGGATTCCCGGAACCATCCCCAACGTCCAACTGAAAATCGGAATCGTGGTGGCCAGCGGCTTGACGTAGTGGGGCGCGTTCTTCAGCAGCCGGTTTCGCTCCCGTAGCGACTCGCGCACCAGGCGGAATTCCGCGTTCTCCAGGTAACGCAGGCCGCCGTGAATGATGCGCGTCATGGCGGAGCTGGTCCCGGCGCAGAAGTCGGACCTGTCGACCAGCAGGACATCGATTTCCTGGAGCGCCAACTCCGCCAGCAAGCCGATTCCATTGATGCCCCCGCCGACAATCAGAACGGAGACTTCGGCGTGATTTCGAAGCGAGGTGAATTCCAGCCGCATCCGGGCTCCGCAGGAAGTGAAACTATAGCACGGACGGGCTACGCTGAGCGGATGGATGTAATCAGTTCCACAAACCCGGGAACCGTCGGTTTGCCATGCGGGAAATCAGTAAGTCTTGACAAAATGCCACATTAGATATAATCTAAATTCTTCATGGACGCCGAGGCGATTAAACGGTCCTTGGAAGGCGGCGGGTTGCGGTGCACTCCACAGCGCTACGCCGTGATGGCATTCTTGATGGAAGACAACAGGCATCCCACGGCTGTGGAAATCTTCGAAGCCGTGAATCGCGCCGATCCGCGCTCTTCAAGGGCCACGACTTATAACAATCTGCGGGACCTGGTCCGGGCGGGTTTGGTGCGTGAAGTGGCCGTGGAGGGCCGCGCCGCGCGATTCGACGCGAAAGGCATGCGGCATCACCACTTCATCTGCGACCGCTGCGGCAATGTCGAGGACATTAAGTGGTACGACGTGCCCAGGCCTGCCTCGGGCTCCCTCGGTAAGCGGATTGTTCGCGAATGCGAACTCATTTGCCGGGGGCTCTGCACGAAGTGCGCTCCGCGGCACGCTTCCCGAAAGGTGTCGTAGGCGTGTGGATACCCGCAAGCGTGGACAGCGCCGGGGACGCGAGTGGGGACGCTAGAATGGGTTCGTAGTTCGCCGCAGTTTTTTCTTTTGATTCGAAGGAGGATGTACACATGTCAACCGAAGCGAAGTGTCCGTTCAGACCCACCCAAGCTGGGGCCCAGACGAATGCGACCTGGTGGCCGAATCAGCTAAACCTGAAGATCCTGCACCATCACTGCCCCCTGTCCGATCCTATGGACAAGGAGTTCAATTATGCCGAAGAATTCAAGAGCCTCGATCTGGATGCCGTGATCAAGGACCTGCATGCCTTGATGACGACGTCGCAGGACTGGTGGCCCGCCGACTACGGCCACTATGGGGGGCTCTTGATCCGTATGGCGTGGCATAGCGCCGGCACGTACCGTATCGCCGATGGCCGAGGCGGCGCGGGTTCCGGAACCAGCGATTTGCGCCCCTCAACAGTTGGCCGGACAACGTGAACCTCGATAAGGCGCGCCGTCTGCTCTGGCCGATCAAGCAAAAGTACGGCCGGAGAATCTCTTGGGCCGACCTCATGATTCTGGCCGGCAACGTCGCCTTGGAGTCGATGGGCTTCAAGACCTTCGGTTTTGGCGGCGGGCGCGAGGACATCTGGGAGCCCGAAGAGGATGTTTTCTGGGGGCCTGAGGGCACGTGGCTGGGGGACCAGCGCTACACCGGAGACCGTCAGCTCGACAATCCTCTTGCCGCCGTTCAGATGGGCCTGATTTACGTGAATCCGGAAGGGCCCAATGGAAAGCCCGACCCAGTGGCTGCGGCCCGCGATATCCGGGAGACGTTCGCCCGCATGGCGATGAATGACGAGGAAACCGTTGCGCTCATTGCCGGCGGCCACACATTGGGAAAAACCCACGGCGCTGCCGACCCGAGCAAGTATGTCGGCCCCGCACCCGAGGGCGCCAGCATCGAGGAGCAAGGCCTCGGCTGGAAAAACACTTTTGGCAGCGGCCATGGCGACGCGACGATCAGCAGCGGGTTGGAGGGCGCCTGGACCACCACCCCAACGAAGTGGAGCAACAACTACCTGGAGAACCTGTTCGGCTTTGAGTGGGAGCTCACGAAGAGCCCCGCCGGCGCGAACCAGTGGACTCCCAAGGGCGGGGCTGGGGCGGGCACCGTTCCCGATGCCCACGATCCCTCGAAGCGGCACGCCCCGTTCATGCTCACCACGGACCTCTCCCTGAGGATGGACCCGATATATGAGCCGATCGCGAGGCGCTTCCTCAAGAATCCGCAGGAGCTCGCACACGCGTTCGCCAAGGCGTGGTACAAGCTGACGCACCGCGACATGGGACCTCTCGCGCGCTACCTTGGCCCGCTGGTTCCTGCCGAGCCCCAGCTCTGGCAAGACCCTGTTCCCGCGGTGGATCATGAACTGATCGGGCAGCAGGACATGGCTGCTCTGAAGGCCAGGATTCTCGCATCCGGACTGTCGATCTCCGGTCTGGTCACCACTGCCTGGGCGTCGGCGGCGACGTTCCGCGGCTCCGACAAGCGCGGCGGGGCGAACGGGGCGCGCATTCGCCTCGCGCCGCAAAAGGACTGGGAGGTGAACCAGCCGGCCGTACTGGCGAAGGCCCTGAAGGCGCTGGAGGCGATTCAGAAGGAGTTCAACAGCTCGCAGTCCGGCGGGAAGAGGGTATCGCTTGCGGACCTGATCGTTCTGGGCGGCTGCGCAGCCGTCGAGGCAGCTGCGAAAAAGGCAGGACACGACGTGAAGGTTCCCTTCTCGCCCGGGCGCACCGATGCTTCGCAGGACCAGACCGATGTGCACTCCTTCGCCGTACTGGAGCCGATAGCGGACGGGTTCCGCAATTACCAACGGAAGGGAGACCAAAGACCGGCGGAGGAGCTGCTGGTGGATCGGTCGCAGTTGCTCACGCTGACGGCCCCCGAAATGACGGTTCTCGTCGGCGGCATGCGCGCCTTGAAAGCCAACTTCGGGCAGTCCAAACATGGCGTCTTCACCAACCGGCCCGAGGCGCTGACGAACGATTTCTTCGTCAACCTGCTCGACATGGGCACGCAGTGGGAGGCCTCCTCTACCGAAGGCGTGTTTGAGGGGCGCGATCGCGCGACGGGCAAAGTCAAGTGGACCGGCACCCGTGCCGACCTTGTCTTCGGTTCGAACTCCCAGCTCCGAGCAATCGCGGAAGTCTATGCATGTGACGACTCGAAGGAGGCGTTTGTGAAGGACTTCGTGGCTGCGTGGAACAAGGTGATGAACCTTGATCGCTACGACCTTGCCTGAGCTCGGCGGAAACGAGAGCTGTCAACTTGGCAACCACCTAACCGCCGCCGGCATGGGCCGACCGCCCTATCAGATTGAAACTAATGTGCTTACCAGGAATCCGCCCGAATCATCAAGCGCCGCAGCATCCGTGTGACGCATCTTGCCAAAAAACCCTCAAGATGCGTCACAAAACTTCCTAACGCAGTGCTGCGGCAAACAAATACACTTCCGCATAGTGTACTTCTCCCAAAAATCGGAGAGAACTCGCGGCTCCCTTGTAACTAATAGATAATTAGGCTATTCTCTGAGCAGATTCACGAATTCGGCGCGGCATTAAACGTGCTTCGTGAAAGAGTACGGTTTCGCGACTACGTAACGGCGGCTACCATGTTCCAGGAACTTAAGTTCCAGCTCTCCACCGCGATATTGACCATCCTGACTCTCGCCGCGGGTGTGGCCGCCGTCATTAATTTCCAGCAACAGCATCGTTTCCGCCTCCCTGAGGATGGCGTCGTTTGGGTCGATCGCCATGGCAGCATTGAGGCGCTATACGTCACGCCGGCCAGTGGCGGATCCAATGCCGGGGTGCATCCCGGTGATCGGCTGACGTTGATCAACGGAGTTCCCATCGAGAATGCCGCCAACGTCACTCAAGTGCTGGTGCGCATCGGGTCGTGGAGCAAGGCCGTCTATCACATCAGCCGCCGCGGCGTGGACTTCGACACCACTGTCATCGTGGGGGAAGTGCCCCTGGATCTGGCCGTCACCTACCAGTACCTGGTCGGATTTGCCTACCTGGTGATCGGCCTGTTCGTTTATTTCCGCCGCGGCAGCGCGCAGAAGGCGCGGCACTTTTATATTCTGTGCCTGGCCTCGTTCGTGTTCCTTTGCTTCCACTACACCGGGCAGTTCAATGCATTCGACAAGATCATTTATTTCGGCAACCTGGCCGCCGGCCTGGTGGCGCCGGCCGTGTTCCTGCATTTCTGCCTGACCTTCCCCGAGCCGCGTAAGTGGCTCCGGAAGCCTCTCCGCGCGACGGTGCTGTATGTGCCCGCGGCGCTGCTTTTCGCAGTCTTCGTGGCCTCCGCCACCGGCGCGCTGACGGTCGCCATTCCGCTGCTCGAGCTGCGCTGGGCGCTGGACCGCGTCTGGATGGTGTTTTGGACCGTCCCTTACGTCGCAGGAGGGTTTGCGCTGAGCCTCGAGTACCGCAAAGCTGAGGACCCCATCGTGCGTCAGCAGCTCAAGTGGCTGCGCAACGGCGCCTTCTGCGGAATCCTGCCTTTCGCCCTGCTCTACGTGCTGCCCTACGCCATGGGTGTGATTCCCAACGCCTACCTGAAGATGTCGGTGCTCTCGCTGCCCCTGATTCCGCTCACCCTGGCCTACGCCATTGTGCGTTACCGGCTGATGGACGTGGATATCATCTTCCGACGCGGCTATGCCTATACGCTAGCCACTATCTGCGTGCTGGCGGCGTTTTACGGCATCATATTCTCGCTCGCCAGTTTGGTGCAGAAGAGTTTCAAGGACCTCCCCAACATCGGCATCATCACCCTGATGCTCATCGCCGCCTTCCTGTTCCAGCCCATTCGCAACTGGATTCAAGAGCGGCTGGACAAGCACTTCTACCGCGACCGCTACGATTACCGCCGCACGCTGGTCGAGTTCGCCCGCGAGCTCGAGCTCCGAGACCGATCTCGACGCCATGCTGGCCTCCGTGGGGGAACGGCTCCGGCAAACGCTCTCCATCAAGCACATGGCGTTTTTCCTGGCGGAGGAAGGTCCCGACGGTCCCCAATTCCGGCTCAAGCAGTCCATGGGCGGCAACCCCTGGCTGGCCGCCGTCGGCCGCGAGGAACTGGATCTCAGCTTTCTCAATTGGAAGCTGCCGGAACCGTATCTCTTCTTCCAGCGCACGCGTCACCAGCTCGACGCCGTCTCGCGCGCCTGGCCGGCTTCCGTGCGGCGCACCATCGCCGATCTGGATCTCACCTACTACCTGCCGTGCACCGTCCGCGGCCGGACCATCGCCTACATGGGGGTAAGCCGGACGGCCGACGGCGATTATCTTTCCAGCGTGGACGTCGAGCTGCTGGTTACCCTCGCCGGGTACGTGGCCATCGCCATCGAAAACGCCTCGCTCTACCGCTCGCTGCAGCGCAAGGTGGAAGAGTACGAGCGGCTCAAGGAATTCAGCGAGAACATCGTCGAATCCATCAACGTGGGCATTTTGGCGGCCGATCTGGACGACCGGGTGGAAAGCTGGAACACCCAGATCGAGCGCCTCAGCGGCATCCCGCGCGACCACGCCGTGGGCCAGACGCTCTCCGAACTGTTTCCCGTTGAGCTCGCCGGGGAGTTTGCCCGCGTCAGAGGCCAGACCGGCATCCATCACATCTACAAATTCGTGCTGAGGCCCGCTACCGGGGTGCCCTCTGGGCCCGGCAACGGCCACGGTGTGCCCGCGAGTCTGCGCGAAACCACCTTGAATATCGCCATCGCGCCGCTGGTGTCCAAGGACCAGCAGCAGATTGGCCGGCTGATTATCTTCGACGACATCACCGACCGCGCCGAACTCGAGCAGCGGCTGGTGCAGGCCGACAAACTCTCCAGCATCGGCCTGCTGGCGGCGGGCGTGGCCCACGAGGTCAACACGCCCCTGGCCGTGATCTCCACCTACGCCCAGATGCTGGCCAAGCAGGTGAGCGACGACTCGCAAAAATCGCTCATCCTCGATAAGATCGCCAAGCAGACCTTCCGCGCCAGCGAGATCGTCAATTCGCTCCTGAACTTCTCCCGCACCTCGACCACCTCCTTGGGCGACGTCAACCTGAACCGCGTGATTCAGGAGACTCTCTCTTTGCTCGAACACCAGCTTCAGAAGTCCGGAATCCAGGTCAAGACCGATCTCGACCCCGGCCTCCGGCCCGTGCACGGCAACGCCGGCCAGCTTCAGCAGGTGTTTCTCAACCTCTTCCTGAACGCCCGCGACGCCATGTCGGCGGGCGGAGCGCTGGAAGTGCGCACCTGGCCGGAAGGCTCGGGAGCCAGGGCCGAAGTGGCCGATACGGGACATGGCATCGCCCCCGAGCACCTGCACCGCATCTACGATCCGTTCTTCACCACCAAGGCTGTGCGCAAGGGCACCGGCCTCGGCCTCTCGGTGACTTACGGTATCATTCAAGAGCATGGCGGCTCCATCGAAGTCTCTAACCGGCCGGGCGGCGGCGCTTCGTTCCGGCTGGAGCTTCCCCTCGCCGTGCCCGGCTCGGCGAGGAAGTCGGTGAATGCCGCTTGACATGACCGCCCCCCAGTTCACGGCTCCCGGAGCCAAAGGCAAGGTGCTGGTAGTCGACGACGAGCTGGATATCCGCGAAAGCCTGGAAATCCTGCTCTCCTCGGAAGGCTATTCCGTCGATCAGGCCCAAAGCGCCGCCGAGGGGCTCCAAAAAATGGAGATCAGCGGCTACGACCTGGTCCTGCTCGACCTCATGATGCCCGACCGCTCCGGTATGGACGTGCTCCACGAGGTCCGCGAGCGCGACCGCGAAACCCCCATTTTCATGATCACCGCCTACGGCTCGGTGGAGGCCGCGGTCAACGCGCTCAAGCTCGGCGCCAACGACTATTTCTCCAAGCCCTGGGACAACGAGAAGCTGCTCATCGAGATCGACCGCATGATCGTGCGGCGGCGGCTCGAATATGAGAACACCCATCTCAAGCGCGCCCTCAAGCAGCGCTACAGTTTCCCTAACATCATCGGCAAGAGCGAGCGCATGGTGCGCATGCTCGACCTGGTGGCCCAGGTGGCGTCCAGCCGCTCCACCATCCTGATCACCGGCGAGACCGGCACCGGGAAGGAGCTGGTCGCCAAAGCCATCCATGCCAACTCGCCACGCGCCGACCAGATGTTCGTCGCCGTGAACAGCGGATCGCTGCCGCCGGACTTGCTCGAATCGACCCTCTTCGGCCATGTGAAGGGCGCTTTCACCAGCGCCATTCAATCCAAGAAGGGCTATTTCGAGGTGGCCGACCGCGGCACCATTTTCTTCGATGAAATCGGCACCCTCGGGCCCGAAACGCAGATCAAGCTGCTGCGCGTCATCCAGGAGAAGGAGTTCACCCCGCTGGGCGCCACCGACCGGGTCAAGGTGGACGTCCGCATTCTGGCGGCCACCAATGCCGACCTCCACCAACTCGTCAAAGAGGGCAAATTCCGCGAAGACTTGTACTACCGGCTGAACGTGATCAACATCGCGCTGCCGCCGCTGCGCGAGCGCAGAGAGGACATTCCCCTTCTGGCCGGGCATTTCTTCACTTACTATTGCCGCGAGAACAACAAGTTCCTGGACTCCGCCGGCCGTTCGATTCTGCACTTCCAGCCCGAAGCCCTGCAGGTGCTGATGGAGCACGCCTGGCCGGGCAACGTGCGCGAACTCGAGAACGTGGTGGAGCGCGCCGTGGTGCTGGCCACCGAGCCATCGGTGCCGGTGGAGGTGCTGCCCGACGCTCTGCTCGAGGCCAATGGCATCCGGCGCAGCCGCGGCGACGGCGCGCCCCTGCCGCCGGACGCCTCGCTTTTCGAAATCGTCAACGATTTCGAGCGGCGGGTCATCATGGAGCGCCTGGAGCACTGCAACGGCAGTCAGACCGACGCCGCCGAGAGCCTCCACGTGCCGCTCTCCACGCTGAATCAGAAGATCAAGCGGCTGGATATCAAGATCCGGAAGAAGTCGGAAGGGTAACCCAGGGATCTGCGCCCGCCGTACAGGAGACGACGTTACCTGAACAGCAGCGGCGCGAACTCGTGCAGGCTCCGCCGCCAGGTCAGCCACTCGTGAGCGGTCCGCGGGGATTCATAAAACACGGCATTGATACCAGCTTTCTTCAGGTCCTCCGCGTTCGCTTTGCTGGCGGCGCCGTTCTCGACGCTTCCGTTGCTGAAGAACACCACCTTGACTTGCTTCTTGAAATCGGGGTGGTCGTTGACCTCCGACATGGCGATGCTGCCTCCGCTCAGCAGGCCGATGTAGGAGAACTTATCGAGGTGGGCCATAGTGGTCATATGGGTCTGCATCCCGCCCATCGAGAGTCCGGCCATCGCACGGTTCTCGCGTCCGGGAAGCGCGCGGTAGGTCTTCTCGATCGTCGGGATCAAGTCCGCGAGCATCATATCGGTAAAGGCCGAGTTGCCCATCATTCCTCGTCCGCCTGCTCCAGGGCCGCCGCGACCCGCCTGACCTGGGGGTGCCGCGCCCGGCGCTCCACCCGGGCCGCGTCCAGGCCCGCCCGCTCCGCCCCTCGCCGCGGGCGGCGGGGCCGGGTGGTCGCTCGGATCTGGAACCAACCCGCGCGCTGCGAACGTCGTCGCGTTCTCACCGGGCTTGACCGCGTTCAGGTTGTCCATCACGATGATCATCGGTTTGGCTTTCTTTTCCGCGATCAGGTTGTCCATGATGTAATCCACATGGCCCTGCGTGTACCAGCCGGTCTCGTCTTCGCCCCACCCGTGCAACAGGTAGAACACCGGATACTTCGCCTTCCCTGCGTCATAGCCCGGCGGCGTGTAAACGAAGCAACGGCGCCACTTCTGCGTGACCGTCGAGAAATACCACTGCTCGCTCACGCGGCCGCGCGGAACGTCTTTCGGCTGGTAAAACTCCTGGTCCGGCGCGGGGATTTCAATTCCGCTGTTCTGCCAACCGGAACCGAAATAGGTGTGCGTCGATGGGTCCGCCACCCTGGCGCCATCGATCACGAGATTGTAGTAGTGGAAGCCCTCCACGAGCGGCTGCGCTGTGGTGCCGCTCCAGATGTTATCCGGGCCCTTCGTCAGATTCAATCCTCCAAGAGAAACCCCTACAGTCTGCGCGTTCGGCGCATTCACGCGAAACATCGCGCGGCCGTCGGGAAAGACGCAGGGATACTTGGCCTCCGGAATATTCAACGGGTTGGGTTTGCAGTCGGTCGGAGCCTGCCCCCAACACACCGCGCAACTGAGCGCGGCTAGAATCAACGGAAATCTCATGCAACCTCCATATGGGGAGGCGGCTGGCGGCGGTGCGGGCCGCGTCGCTCCCAGAACTCCTTTGACAGGGAATTCTCATTCATGGTATACCGGCTTCGGATCTGATACTTGAGGATGCCGAACTCTCTGGCACTCCCCGCGGCGTACCGCGACGCGTACTTGTTGGGCGAGGCGCGGCTGAAATCATACTCCGGAAGAATCTCGTCGGCATCAGCCTGGCCAGTGGCCTTGCGTTTAATGGGCGGCCTCTTCATAGTCTCTTCCGCGCCGCGTAGGTCTTGGTGAAGTTGTTGCGGGTATTCGTCACGCTGAACGTTCCGTCCTGTTCCGCGGACACCTTGATCCAGAATGCCGGACCTGTGTGACCTCCGCGGCCTCCCCCTGCGCGGCCACCGGCCCGGCCGCCCTGTGGGGGAGCGTTCGGCGCGCCGGCAGCGGCGCCCTGCGGCGGCGGTCCTCCCGCGCCGGGGCCACCGGGCCCGCGGGCCTGCCCGAATGTGGGCGGAGGATTCAGCAGCACGTTCGCCATGGTCTCATTGTCTTCCATATTGGCGATGAACAGCGCCGGCGTATTGTACTCCAGCCCGGCCGCGTACGCCCAGTGGAGCTGCCAAATGTCTTCGAGGCCCGGCGACGTGTGCAGAATCTGCATGGTTTGAATGGCGCCACCTTTGCGCGTGCTGTTGTGCATAATCGCCACCCGCGGCTGTAAGCCGTGCACCAGCGCGGCCGAGCCCGATTGGTCAATACCGTGATGCGACGTGAGGTAAAGATCCACCGTCCCAATCGGGTTATTCGGGCACATCAAGTCCTGTTCCTTGTTCCAGGTGAAGTCGCCCAGGTTGATCGTGCGGAACTTGCCGTATGTGAACACCAGGCCCACCGACATGGTGTTATCGGGGTCTACGCGCGACTCATCCCGCGGCGCAAAGCCGGCGCAAGCCGGATTGGGTTTGCCGCCCCCGGGAAGCGGCGTCTTCAGCACCTCGCCGTTGGACGTAGCCACCACCACCGTCACACCATCGAACGGAATCTTGTCGCCGGGCTTAACCACCGTGTGTTTGGCCTTGGCGTACAGCTCCGCGTACATTTTCTGGAATCCCGGCACCTGCTCTTTAGGCTCCGAGGTGGGGCCATGATCGATGAATTGCGCCATCGGAATCCGCGATGCCAATTCCTGCAGACCGCCTACATGGTCGCTGTGGTAGTGCGTCGATACCATGTGATCGATCTGCTTGACACCGGCCGCTTGAATGACGGCCATAATGCGGTCGGCATCGCGCCCCCCGGGGCTGCCCGTATCCATGAGTAGCGACTCGCCGGTGGGGGCAACATACAACGTCGAGTGCCCGCCCTCGGTGTCGATAAAATAGATGTCCAGAGTCTTGGATGACCTGCTCTGTGCGCTTCCCACCGCCGTGGCCAGGGCGAGGGTCAGCAACAACGCGAATGTCCTGCGCATTTCCGTATTCCTTCTTTCCGTCAGATTGGACTCCAATCATAGCAGCCATCAATGAACGGCAACCAGCGCCATTTCCGCTCACGTGCCGGTCGGTCCCTTCTGCGCCCGGTTCATGATTTCGTCCGCCAGTGCCTGCGGGTCGTCCACGTTGCGGATCGTCAGGCGGCTGGCCTCGCCCGCGGTCTCGATGGAGAGATCCCCCACCTTCCACACGCGCTGTGCCATCCGCTGGTCCACGCGCACATCCTGCACCTTGGAAAGCTGAATGTTGCGCGTGGATTTGGAGGTTACGCCGACTTCATAGCGCAGCCGGTCGGCGGTAATCACCGCCTTTTTGAAACGGCGGCGCAGCCAGCGCTCGGCCGGCCACAGCAGCACCAGCGGAGCGGCGATGGGCACCCAGTTCAGCGCCTGGTTGTCGCGCCACTCTGCCAGGTAGGCGATTTCCAGTCCCAAGAAAACGATGGCTGCGAGGATTGCGCCTGCCTTGATGAACTTCGCGGTGGGCCGAACGACGAGTTCTGTCACGATACCATCCTCCCGAAGCGGTTATTGTACCGCGCCGGTTCGCCCCCGGCCTTACACTGGAGCTTTGGAGCTTTCATGAGATCCCGCCGTCTCCTCCTTCTCTGCGCCCTCGCCCTTCCCGCCGTGGCCGACGAGGGCATGTGGCTTTTCAATCAATTCCCCAAGGACCAGGTCAAAGAGAAGTATGGCTTCGAGGTCACCGGCCAGTTCCTCGAAAACCTGCGCCTGGCGTCCATGCGCCTCGGCGGCGGATCGGGCTCGTTCGTCTCGCCCAACGGCCTCGTCTTCACCAATCATCACGTGGCCTCCGATTGTATTTCGAAAGTCAGCTCGGCGCAGCACGATTACGTCAGGGACGGCTTCTATGCCGCCACCCGCCAGCAGGAGCTCAAGTGCCCGGACCTGGAGGCCAACGTCCTCGTCGCCATGGAGGACATCACCAGCCAGGTGAAAGCCGCGGCCAAGGAAGGCGTCAAGGCCGCCGAGGCGCTCGAGAAGCGCAACGCCGCCATCGCGCGCATCGAGAAAACCTGCGCCGACAAGACCGGCGGCACTTGCACCGTCGTCAAGCTCTTCTCGGGCCAGCGCTTCGATCTCTATCGGTACAAGAAGTACACCGATCTGCGGCTGGTGTTCGCTCCCGAGTACGGCATCGCCTTTTTCGGCGGCGACCCCGACAACTTCACCTACCCGCGCTACGACCTGGATATCGCATTTCTCCGGGCCTACGAGGACGGCCAGCCCGCCGCCACGCCGCACTACCTCAAGTGGAGCGCCGAGGGCGTCCAGGACACCGAACTGGTCTTCGTCGCCGGAAACCCCGCCACCACGTCGCGCCTGGCCACCGCTGCGCAGCTTGCCTTTTACCGGGACACTTCGCTGCCGCTGACCCTGACACGATTGCAGACCCGCATTCAAGCCCTGCGCGCCTTCTCGGCCCAGAGCGAGGAGAACCGGCGGCTGGCCCAGCGCACCTTGTTCGGCTTCTCGAACACCTACAAATCGACCGCCGGCAAGCTCATCGGCTTGAACGATGTCAAGCTGATGGCGCGCAAACAAAGCTTCGAAAAGAAGCTGCGCAATGCCGTCGAGCGCGACCCCAAGCTGGGAGCCGGCGCCGGCAAAGTGTGGGACGAGGTGGCGGCCGCTTACAAAACCTGGACGCCGTTCGAGAAGCCCTACCAGGTGCTGGAGCGCCCCGCGGCGCTGGGGTCGAATCTGTTCCGCATCGCCCGCCAGATCGTCCGCCTGTCCGAGGAGCGCGCCAAGCCCAATGATCAGCGCCTGCCCGAATATCGCGATAGCGCCCTGCGCTCGCTCGAGCTCGCCTTATACTCCCCCGCGCCCATCGACGATTCGCTCGAAGTCGCGCTCCTGGCGCAGTATCTGGAAGATGTCAAGGCTCTGGGTGAAAAGGAAGCGCCTGTGAAGGCCCTGCTGGGCAGCTTGACGCCGCAGCAGGCCGCCGCCGATTTCGTGCGCTCCACCAAGCTGAAGGATGTCGCCGAGCGGAAGCGTCTGGCGGCCAGCCATGACGCGGTCCTCAAGTCCGGCGACGCGATGATCCGCCTGGCGCGCCTCATCGATGAACCGGCCCGCAAGCTCCTCCAGAAACATGAGGACCTGATCGAATCACTGGACGCTTCCAGCGTCGAGCGCATTGTCGGATACCGGCTCAAGGTGCTCCCCGCCGGCGAGTATCCGGATGCCACCTCCACGCTTCGCCTGGCCTTCGGGGCGGTCAAAGGCTACAAGGACAAAACGGAAGCCCCGGTTCCTTACGCCACCACCTTCGGAGGCATGTATCACCGCGCCGGAAACCAAGATCCCTACCAGCTTCCCCAGCGCTGGGTGGATGGCAAGCCGCTTCTGGACCTGGTGATGCCGTTCAACTTCGTCAGCACCTGCGACATCACCGGCGGCAACTCGGGCAGCCCCACGGTAAACTCCCAGGGCGAAATTGTGGGTATTATCTTCGACAATAACCTGGAGGCACTGCCGCTGACCTATTTGTATAGCGACGAGCAGGCGCGGGCCGTGCACGTGGCCTCGCAAGGCATCGTCGAGGCCTTGCGCAAGCTCTACCAGCCGGCGGCGCTGTTGCGGGAAATGGGCGTCACTCCACCGTAACGTGCGCCCCCTTGGGCTCTCCTTGCTTCGAAAGATGCGCGATCCGGTCGTCGATCAGGCTGCGCATCCCTTTCAGGAACTCGATGCGCGAATTCTTGAAGTGGCCACGTGTGGCTTCCGACCAGCGGCGCTCAATCAGCGGCAGCATGGTGCAGAAGAAGCAGCCCGACTGGCTGCTTTCGCCCTCAGCCGTCTTTTCTTCCATTTCAACTCTCCTTCATCTCCACGGTCAGAATTCTATTTTCCAACTTCGCGCGGCCGGGGGAAAGGCCGGCCATCGAAGTCGGCAGGCCGATGTGCCGGCGCAGCGTGCCAATTTCCACCACCAGCTCGTCGCCCTTCTTGAACAGCCCCACCTCGCCTTTCGCGGCGAATGGCAATTTGAGGCGCACCTCGTAGTGGCCATCGCGCTTGGCGAAGGTGTAAGGCGCCTCGGTGCGGCCGATGGCCGCGGGATCCTCCCCGGCGGTGTAGAGCGCGCGGGCCAGCTCTTCCAAACGCTCGCGCCCCAGCACCTCGTGCGTGAACAGCGGAATGCGCTTCACCGGAACGGGCGCGAAGTAAGCGTCGATCTCCTCCAGAATGCGGCCCTGCGACGCGCGCCACTCCTGGAAATAGGCGTCGGTCACTGCGAGCGGCAGCACCCGGTTCACAAGGATGCCGTCCACGGCCAGTCCGTGCAGCGAGAAATAAACGAACGCGCGCTGGGTCTCGCGCAGCACCATGCGTTCCGGATTGGTGACCAATCGGACGCTGGTGATCTGAGGGTCTTCGAGCAGCTCGTCGATGCCCTCCAGCCGTCCGAACAGGTTCTGGACGTTGGCGAAATAGTCGTCCGAGGGCAGCTCGAACGGCGCCACCCGGTTGGCGATGGGACGCACCGCCTTCAGAAGCCCGCGCTGGAAAGCAAAGATGTGTTTCATGTACCACTCGAGCGTGGTCGGCATGCTCACGAAGCGCATGGATTCCGCCGTGGGGGCGCAATCCAGAACGATCGCGTCGTAGCTCTGCTCGCGCCGGAACTGGTTCACGTACATCAGGGCGCTCAGCTCTTCCATCCCCGGCAGAATGGCCAGCTCCTCGGCCTCCACGTCGCTGATCCCGGTGGTGCGCAGCACCGAAATCACGTAGGCGGAGATCTCCCTCCAGTGGCGCTTGATTTCCTTCTGGATGTTGACTTCGTGGATGGCAAGCCGCTGGTTGATGGGGTACGGGTCGCCGGTCTTGCCATGGAACAGTTCGGCTTCGAGGTCGAACGCGTCCGCCAGGCTATGGGCGGGGTTGACGCTCATCACCAGGGTGCGGTAACCGAGACGGGAAAGCTCTAGACCGGTAGCCGCGGCCAGACTGGTTTTCCCCACCCCTCCTTTGCCGCTGAACAGAAGGATGCGCATACTTTGATTTTAGAGGATTCTTAACCGCCGAGACGCCGAGATGGAATGAGAAGGCCGGGGCGAGAGGCAAACGACGTGCCAGTTAGGCAGAAACCAATGCGGAGCACCGTTGGTCGGCAGCGAGGTCTGGGAGGTCAGATCAGCTTTCTAAATATGGGGAGCGGCGGTGCCCATGGGCGGCCCGCCGGGAGTAGAATTGACAAGAGGCTCTCCGTAACGGGACACAAGGGAGGCGAATATGAGCCCCCATCACGCTGAAGCCAGTCTCGCAGCCTTGATCGAGAGCACCGAAGACCTGATTTGGTCGGTGGACCCTAATTATGGGTTGCTGACGTTCAACCAGGCATTCCAGGACAACTTCCAGCGGAGTTTTGGCGTCCGGGCAGGGGCGGGGATGCGACCGGAGGACTTGCTGCCGCCTGCGAGAGCGGCATTATGGCCCCCACTCTACGATCGTGCGCTGTCGGAAGGGCCGTTCCGGGCCGAACATGCGCTACTGGATGGCCGGATCTTGGAGCTGGCTTTCAACCGGATCGTGCAGGATGGTGAAACGACGGGTATTTCGGTCTTCGGAAAGGACATTACAGAACGGAAAACGGCGGAGAAAAGGCTGCTGGATGCCGAGAGACAATACCGGGACATATTCGAGGGGGCGATCGAAGGAATCTATCGAATAACACTTGAGGGGAAGCCTCTAGCTGTGAACCCCGCCTTTGCGAGGATGCTAGGTTACGATTCAGCGCAGGAGTTCTTATCTGCGCTCGTTAACAGGGCTCATCAAGTGTGGCTAGACCCTGCTGGGCGGTCGCAGTTTTTGCGGCTGCTCGAACAGCATGAGGTCGTGCATGGGTATGAGCGCCAGTTCAAGCGCAAGGACGGGAGTGTAATCTGGGTGTCAGTCAGCGGTCGGAAGATTTGCGGAAAGGATGGACGGGCGCTCTACTACGAAGGCTTCATCGAAGACATAACCGAACGGAAGGAAGCGGAGTTGAGACTACGGGCTCAACACGAGAGATTCCAGAGAATCATCGAAAACACCGACGCCGGGTACTTCCGAATCGGAATGGACGGCTGTTACGAGGACGTGAACCCTGCGTGGCTGCGGATGCACGGATTCACCCGCAGGGAGGACGCCATCGGGCTGCACTTCTCGGCAGTTCAGGTTCCAGAGGACGTATCCAGGGTGGAAGCGGTTGTCGAAGCTCTCCAGCGAGGCGAAGCGATACGAGGTGGCGAGTTTTCCAGATTGCGCCGGGACGGGAAGATTGGCTACCACGGCTTTTCAGCCAATCCCGTACTCGACGGCGATCGGGTGATCGGCGTCGAAGGGTTTTTAGTTGACATCACCGAACAGAAGGCAGCCGAGCGGGACAGGCGGCATAGCGAACAGCAATACAGGTCGCTCTTCAACTCCATGCACGAAGGGGTTGCTCTGCACAAGCTGATGTGGTCCAACGGCGTTCCGGACAACTACACTCTGCTGGATGTAAATCAACGCTACGAAGAGCTCGTCGGAATGAAGCGCGAGCATGTCGTGAACAAGCTGGCGACCGAGGTGTACGGGACCGAAGCCGCGCCGTACCTGAAAGAGTATGCGTCGGTTGTCGAGGGGGGAAGGCCCCTTCAGTTTGAGACATACTTTCCGCCGGTGGACAAACATTTTGTCCTCTCAGTGACACCTGTAGACGGGGATCTCTTCGCCACGATCTTTTTCGACGTTACAGAACAGAAGAAAACCCAGAAGCGGTATCAGTTGATTTCCGAGAATGCCGCGGATGTGATTTGGATGTGGGACCTGGAAGAAGGGCGATGTGCCTATGTCAGTCCGTCGGTACAGCAGTTGACAGGGTTCTCACCGGAAGAGGCCATGGTTCAGCCCCTGGACCAGACGATGCCAGGCGATACGTACCGGGTGGTCGCCGCCGAGATACGAAGTCGGATAGCCGCCGTGGAATCGGGCGACGAGGGCGCACGCATCAGAACGAATGAAGTGGAATGTTTCCGCCAAGACGGCACGACTGTAGCCACGGAAAATGTCTCGAAACTGGTTTCGGATGCGCGGGGAAAGGTACGCTACATTATCGGCGTAAGCAGGGACATCAGCGAACTGAAACGCGCGGAAGCCGAGAAGGCCAAGATAGAAGATCAGTTGCGCCAGGCTCAAAGACTGGAGAGCGTCGGAAGGCTGGCAGGTGGCGTGGCGCACGACTTCAACAACCTGCTGACCGTGATCAACGGGTACAGCCGGCTGCTGCTTGACGGCCTGAAGGCGGGCAATCCGATGCGGGACAGCCTGGAAGAGATCCACAAGGCCGGAGAACGCGCTGCGGGATTGACCCAACAACTGCTGGCTTTCAGCCGCAAGCAGGTACTGCAACCGCGCGTGCTGGATTTAAACCGCGTGGTGGACGAGATGCGGCCGATGCTGGCGCGCTTGATGGGCGAAGACGTGGAGGTGTGCGTGCAGTTGCACGCGGGAACCACGGCCATCTGCGCCGATCCGCATCAACTGGAGCAGGCGCTCATGAACCTGGCAGTGAACTCCCGGGACGCCATGCCGCACGGCGGCAAGTTTTCGATCGAGACGGGCATTGTGGAATGGGGCGAGAGCCATGTTCAATCGCGTCCGGGGGCGCACGCAGGCCCCTACGTCATGCTGGCGGTGAGCGACACCGGCGTGGGCATGAACGAAGAGACGCGCCGGCACATTTTCGAACCGTTCTTCACCACCAAGGAAGTCGGCAAAGGGACCGGACTGGGGCTGTCGACGGTCCAGGGCATCGTGGAGCAGAGCGGCGGCTACCTCGAGGCCGACAGCGTAGTGGGGCGCGGGACGACGTTCAAGATCTACATGCCCAGCGTGGTGGACGCGCAGGCCGATGGTGGAAAGCCGGAAGCCGTGGCGGCGTTGGGGGGCAAGGAGACGGTGCTGGTGGTGGAGGACCAGGCGGAGGTCCGGAAATATGCGGCTGCCGCGCTGAGGGTTTACGGCTACCAGGTGGTCCAAGCGGCGAGCGCCGACGAGGCGCTGCTGCTCTGCGAGCGGGAGTGCGAGCGCATCGACCTGATCTTAACGGACGTGGTGATGCCGAGCATGAGCGGGAGGGAACTGGCCGATCGGCTGAAGCAACGCTGGCCCGGAATCAAAGTGCTGTTCATGTCGGGCCACACGGACGACACCATCGTGCACCATGGGGTTCTGGAGAATGGTGCGGAGTTTATTCAGAAGCCGTTCAGTCCCGACCAGTTGGCCATCAGAGTCCGGGAAATGCTGATGGCGCCGGAGGGCCGGGCTCGCATCGTGGTGGCAGACGACGAAGCCGGAGTACGCTGAAGTCGCGGCGGTGAACTGGCGGTGGCCCCGTCCTTTCCGGAACAGATCGGAAGCGCCACGGTTTATTCACAAGTTTGCCACAAGCTGGTCCCGGTAAGTGTATGGACTGGCGAGGCGAAAAATTTGTTGAAAAAGACCGGCGGAGGGGAAATGCGGCTGGCTTTTCGAGCGGCGCTCGCGATACAAAGAGAGAGTCCATTAGGCGGTTGCGCAGCCGGGATGGCAAATCTCGGGGGAGGTGGTCATCCTGGTTGCGCAGGCGTAGCCTATGCGGCGGCGTGGACGTGGACGGGCGAGAGCCAGGCGTAGCGGTCGGGCCTGGCGCCGTTGATGATTCCGAAGAATTCCTTCTGCAACTTCTCCGCCACCGGACCGCGGCGGCCCTCACCAACCGGAATGCGATCAATGGAGCGAATGGGGGTGATTTCGGCGGCGGTGCCGGAAAAGAAGACTTCATCGGCGATGTACAGCAATTCGCGCGGGACGATGGTTTCGACCAGCGGAATGCCGAGATCGCGGGCCAGCGTCAGGATGGCGTCGCGGGTGATTCCGGGGAGCACGGAAGCGCCCAGCGGGGGGGTGTGGATCTTGCCGTCGCGGACGACGAAGATGTTCTCGCCGGAGCCTTCGCTGACATAGCCGGCGGCGTCGAGCGCGATGCCCTCGGAGTAGCCGTTGGCCAAGGCTTCCATCTTGATGAGCTGCGAGTTCATGTAGTTGGCGCCGGCCTTGGCGAGAGCGGGCAGTGTGTTGGGGGCCAGGCGGGTCCAGCTCGAGACGCAGACGTTGACGCCTTGGGCGAGGGCTTCCTCTCCCAGGTACTGGCCCCACTCCCAGCAGGCGATATAGATGTCAATCGGGTTCTTGAGCGGGTTGACGCCGACCTCGCCGTATCCGCGCAGCACGATGGGGCGGATGTAACAGGCATCCATGTGGTTGACGCGGACGAGTTCGAGCATGGCTTCGGCGAGCTGATCGGCCGAGAAGCCGAGATTCTCCATGCGGTAAATCCGGGCCGAATCCACCATGCGGCGGACGTGCTCGCGCAGGCGGAAGATGGCGGGTCCGGCGGGGGTGGAGTAGCAGCGGATTCCTTCGAAGACGGAGTTCCCGTAACTCACCACGTGCGAGAGGACGTGGATGGTGGCCTCCTCCCATGGAATGAAGCGGCCGTTATGCCAGATCTTTTCAGTAGGCGTCAACATGCGTCAATTATAGCGTAGGGTTTGAGGGATTCGAGCGGACGCCGCGTTTGGCGCGGGCGTGGATTTCTCCGATATTCGAGCCGGTGAGGGCGGTGGCAATGGCGCCGCCGAGGAGCAGCGGGAAAGCCTGCGCGCCCAGCAGGATGAATGAGAACGTCTTGGCATCGTTGGTTTCAACTTCGAAAAGCCGGAGGGCCACCACGCAGGCAGCATTCAGCAGGCCGACGTTGCCGGGAGCGTTGGGCACCACGGTGGCCACGCGGATAATCGTGAGCACGCCCGCCGCCACCCAGAAGGAAAGGTCCAGTCCGTAGGATTTCATGAGGGCATAGACCGTGATAACTTGCAGCAACAGGTACAGGAGGCTGACGAGGGAGGTCATGCCGAGGGTGCGCAGATTCCCCATGAGTTGAAGGCCCTCGACGACATGGCGCAGGGTGGAGGACCAACGGCTCTCGCTGGTTACGGCGCGGGCTTGGCGCCTGCTGGACGCAATCCAGAACAGGCCGCCGGCGCTCAGGACGATGAGCGCGGCCAGGACCTGCACCAGGATGATGAGGTCCTCGGGGATCCCTCTGACAAAGCCGGCGGTGATGAGGAAGGAGAGCAACATCCAAACGCCATCGATCAGACGCTCGACGGCGGCGGAGGCGAAGCCGAGCGAGAGCCGCAGGTCGCTC
This sequence comes from Bryobacterales bacterium, assembly GCA_963768385.1. Lineage (GTDB taxonomy): Bacteria > Acidobacteriota > Terriglobia > Bryobacterales > Bryobacteraceae > Fen-178. The sequence continues at coordinate 229,747 of CAVYHQ010000001.1, read as the reverse complement.
CAGTGGGCCAACAGGTAGCAGCGGATCAACTCGCCGGCGCGCAGGGGGAGCACTTCATTGGCGAACAGCCCGATACAAATGGCCTGCACGGTGCGCCAGAGCCGCAGCCGGACCACGGGGGCCAGCAGGATGTTCCATCGCCAGCCGTGCGCGACGTAAACAGCGAGGTCGGCCAGGATGGCGACGGTCACCCACCTCCAATCGAGGGAGCGAATGGCGGGCATGAGGTCGTTGATGCGGTAGCCGTGGAGCACCCACAGAAGGCACCCGATGGCAAGACCACAGCCCAGCCACTGGGGCAGCCAGGAAGGCATTTTGCGGCGCGCAGGCGAGTTGCTCATCGGTTCGAGTGATCTCCGGGTGTTACGAGTTCATGATAGCGTGCAGAAGACCCGGGGACAGACGGATCTGTCCGCGCGGCGCAAAAAGGCTGCGCCTTGGGATAGATTCGTCAGTCCCCTAGGCGGCGGAACATTTCGGCGAATCCTTCGAGCGAGACTTGTTCGGCGCGGAGGGAGGCTTCGGGCCAGGCATCAACCACTTTCTTTCCGTAGAGGCCGGCGAGGTTGTTGCGGAGGGTCTTGCGCTTTTGCCGGAAACATTGGGCGGCGAAGCGGAGGAAGGCGTCGCGGTCGGGCAAGCCAGGGTCGGGGGTGCGCGGCTCGAGCAGCACCACGGCGGAATCGACTTTGGGCGGCGGGTGGAAAGCCGCCGGCTGCACTTCGAAGAGCAGGCGGGGGTGGGCGAAGAGCGCGGACCTGACGGTGAGGTATCCATATTCGCGGTCGCCGGGCCGCGCCACCAGCCGCTGGGCGACCTCCTTCTGAATCAGAAAGACGGCGCGGGGCGGGTTGAGGGGAAGCACCTTTTCGAGAATGGGCGAGGCGATGTAGTAGGGCAGGTTGCCAACGATGGTGGCGCGGCCCCATTGGGCGAGGTCGGTTCGGAGCACGTCGGCGCAAACGATTTCGAGGCGCGGCTCGGCCTTGAATTTGAGATGGAGGCGCTCGACCAGGCGCGGGTCCACCTCGATGGCCACTACGCGCGCGGCGCGCTTCAACAGTTTTTCGGTTAGAGCACCGCGGCCGGGGCCGATTTCGACGACCACATCCTGGCGCACAGGACACGCAGCCGCAGCGATGCGCTCGAGGATGGATCCCCTGATGAGGAAATGTTGTCCGAGCTTCTGGCGCGGCACTCAGCCCCGTACGCTGATCTGGCTGCGGCGGAACACCACCTTGCCCCAGGTGGGCTGCCCGAAGACAGTGGCGGGAGCGAAGCGCGAAAACAGAATCAGGTCGTTCAGTTGCTCGGCCGTCGGCTTGCCGCGGCTGATGGTGTAGTCCGTGACCCGGCCTCGCTCGTCAATCGTCAGTTCCACCACGATTTCATCGCCCCCGCTCACCGGACTCTCCTCCAAAGCCGGATTGGTGAGGATCCTCCACAGGGGCACGTCGTTACGGTAGTTATGCGGAAACGCCAGACTGGGGACGAGCATGGCGAACATCACCAGCGCGGAGAGCACGCCGCCGGCGAAGGGGAGGGCCATGGGCCGCATGAGGTTTTCGAACACTAACTGCATGCGTTCGGCCCAGCGGTGCGCGCGGGCGGAAAGACCCACGTGCGACAGCCGCCGCAGGCGCTCGTCCAAAGCGAGCATGCGCAAGTGCTCACGCAGGCGGGCGGGTAATTCGGGTCTGTCGAGCTGGCGGAGCGCCCCGCGCAACTCTTGCATGGATTCGAAATCCGCGCCGCACTGGCGGCACGATTCGAGGTGCGCCAAAACACTCTCCTCCTCCTTGGCCGTGACCCTCCGGTCGAGGAGTGAAGAGACCATTTCATGCATATCGTCACAACTCATAGCTTCCATTCACTCTGCCGTTTTCGGCACCAATCGCAAGGCCGGCCTGGAATTCAGGCTTCCCGCGAGTTCTTCCCGCAGGGCTTCGCGGCCCCGCAGGATTCGAGACTTGACGGTCCCCAGGGAGACACCAAGGATGCCCGCGATCTCCTCATAACTCAGGTCCGTGATGTCCCTGAGCACCACGGATTCGCGGAAAATAGGATTAATTTTTTCGAGCGCCGCCTCAATCATGACGTGCTGTTCGCGGTCGAAGGCCACGTCAAATGGCGAGCGGCTGTTGTCCGGTACGATCTCCTTCCAGTCACGCGTCTCTTTCGGATATGCGTCCAGATCCACTTCGCGGCGGCGGTGCCGAAAGAACCATCGCCTGGCGTTATGCGCTTCGTTCACGGTGATGCGGTAGATCCACGTCTTCAGGGTGCTCTGCCCGCGGAAATCTCCGACCTTGCGGAAGACTTTCAGGAAGACCTCCTGGACTACGTCACAGGCCTCGGAAGGGTCATTCAGCAGCCGCAAAGCCAGCGTGTAGACGGGTTGCTGGAAGCGGGCAAGCAATTCCTCGTAAGCCCAATCAGACCCCTCGCGCAGGGATTCCACCAGGCGGAGATCATCCGATTCCGCGCCTTGCGCCGTTTGTTCCGGGCTCAAGTCCAGGATTGAAGTGGCCACCAATAGCCTCACATTTAGCCTGACTTCAAAGTAACAGGAAGACACCGGCCTTGCAAAGAGATAGACACCCGCCGGGGTCAAAAAGTTTCCCGAACTACGCAAGTGCTTGCGTTACAATCCGATGAGCGAAGCCATGAGAAGAGCAGGCTGGACCGTTTTGCTGGGGGCCCTCGCCGGGTTGGGGCAGGCGGCGTTGACCGCGGCGCCCATCAGCGCCCTGATTATCGATGGGCAGAACAACCACGACTGGAAGTCGACCACGCCGGCGCTGAAGAAGATCCTGAAGGCGGACGGCCGGGAATGTGACCGTGAAAGCACCGCCGGACTTCCCGACGGCGGACAAAGTGAGCACGCGGCCCTTACGGTAACCTAGGGGTTCATGCCCGTCATATCCGCACCCGATCTTACGCGATTCACCGAAGAGATCCTGGTGGCCGCGGGAGTGCCGCCGCACAAGGCCGCCATTACAGCCGCTTCCGTGGTGGCCTCCAACCTGCGCGGCGTGGATTCACACGGCATCCAACTGATCCCGTTTTACGTGGACCGGTTACTGGCCGGGGACATGGACCCGCACACCGACGGCCGGGTGATTTCGGAAAACGGCGCGTGCCTGTTGTTCGACGGGCAGAACGGGATCGGGCAGTGGATCGCGGAGACTTGCTGCGGCCACGCGGTGCGCATCGCCGGGAAGCAGGGGATGGCGCTGGTGGTGGCGCGCGAGTCGAACCACTTCGGCGCGGCGGCGTGGTGGGCGCAGAAGATGCGGGCGGCGGGGCAGATCGGAATCGTGTTCTGCAACGCCTCGCCCATCGTGCCGCCCTGGCAGGGCAAGCAGGGCCGGGTGGGCACCAACCCGATCTCGATGTCGGTGCCGGGACCGTGGTTACTGGATATGGCGACCACCACGGTGGCGGCGGGCCGCGTCTTCAAAGCGTTCCTCAACGCTCAGCCGGAGATTCCGGCGGGCTGGGCGCTCAACTCCGAAGGCGTGCCCACCACTGACACGGCCGAGGCGTACAAGGGAATGCTCATGCCGCTGGGCGGTTACAAAGGCAGCGGTCTGGCCATGATGGTGGAGATCCTGTGCTCGGTGCTGAGCGGCGGCGCCATGCCCAACGAAGTGAGCGGCATTCGGTTCCGCGGTAAGACGGCGCGGGTGAGCCAGGCTTACATGGCGATTGAGGTGGCGCGTTTCATGCCGGTGGAGGAGTTCACCGCGCACGTGGAAATGCTGGTGAATCTCATCAAGACGACGGCGCCGGCGCCGGGCTACGAAGAGGTGCTGGTGGCGGGCGATCCGGAGTGGCGCACGGAGGCCGAGCGGCGCCAGCACGGCATTCCTCTCGCGGAGGGGAACTGGGAAGCGCTATGCAAGACGGCGGCGCGGGTGAAGGTGGCGGCGCCGGTCCGCTAGAATAGAACCAGGTGCTGGTTTCCATCTCTCCCAAGCCCGGCCACGGAACAAGCGGGCTTCCGCGTCCGCAGTGGCTGCGCGCGCCGGCGCCGGGGGGCGAGAACTATCGCGATCTGAAGGAACTTATCGGACGGCTGCGGCTGCACACGGTTTGCGAGAGCGCGGCTTGCCCCAACGTGGGCGAATGCTGGAACCACCGAACCGCCACGTTCATGATCCTGGGGAACGTGTGCACGCGGCGCTGCGGATTCTGTGCGGTGGAAAAGGGCGCGCCGCTGCCGGTGGATTACGATGAGCCGCAGCGCGTGGCCGCGGCGGTGGCAGCCATGGGCCTGAAGTTCGCGGTGATCACCAGCGTCAACCGCGACGACCGCGCGGACGGCGGCGCGGAACTGTTCGCTCTGACCATCCGCGCCATTCGCGAGGGCGTTCCAGGCTGCGGCGTCGAGGTGCTGACACCGGATTTCCAAGGCAGCCGCGCGGCCGTCGAGACAGTCATGGAAGCCGCTCCCGACGTGTTCAACCACAACACCGAAACCGTGCCGAGGCTGTATCGCCAGGTGCGGCTGGGCGCGCGCTACGAGCGTTCGCTGGACGTGCTGGCTCACGCCAAGCAACTGGCGCCTGGTACGCCGACGAAATCCGGCCTGATGCTGGGGCTGGGCGAGACCGCCGCGGAGGTGCTGGAGGTGATGCGCGATCTGCGCGCGCGCGGCGTCGATATCCTGACGGTGGGCCAATACCTGCGGCCTTCGCCCAAGCACCTGCCCATCGCGCGCTATGCGGCGCCGGAGGAGTTCGAGGAACTGCGGCGCGCGGGATACGAGATGGGCTTCGCGCACGTGGAATCGGGACCGCTGGTGCGCAGCTCGTACCACGCGTCGCAGGCGGTGAAGTAGGCTACCGGATACTCCCTCGATGATTATGCTATACTCACTCTATGAGTAAACGTCTTCAGGTGTTGCTTCCCGACCAGGAAATGTCGGACATCCAGCGGCTGGCGAAGCGTGAGCGTTTGACCGTGGGTGAATGGGTCCGGCGAGCGCTTCGGGAGGCGCGCGCGGGCCGGCCGGCGATCGACCCCGAAACAAAGTTGAAGGCGGTTCGGCAAGGCGCGAAGTACTCATTCCCGACCGCCGACATCGAGCAGATGCTGAGCGAAATTGAACGAGGGTACGAAGGTTGATCTTTGTCGATTCGAACATTCCCATGTACCTGATGGGAGGTGCGCATCCCCACAAGGCTGAGTCACAAGTCATTCTGGAGCGTCTGATTGCAGCGGGGGAGCGCCTGGTCACCGACGCTGAAGTGCTGCAAGAGATTCTTTATCGGTACACGGCGATTGATAAGCGAGAGGCGATCGGGCCTGCGCTGCGAGTAATCTTGGACATCGTTGACGAAGTGATCCCCATCGGAAAAGCAGAAGTTCTACGCGCCGGCGAGATCGTACAGAATCGTGTTTTGATGTCAGCTCGCGATGCCGTTCACATCGCAGTCATGGAGCGCCATGGTATCCGATCGATTCTAAGTTTCGATAGCGATTTCGGCCGCTGGCCCGGTCTGCAACGAATTCATCGGATTTGAGCTGAACCACCTCCGGGAATGTCGTAGATACCATCCCTGACGCGACCGGACGCCTAGGGCAGTTATTGCAAACGGGCCACCGCGCTATTGAATGGGAGAACCTCTACAGCGCTGGCCCCTCCCCGCGCTTGCTCATATCCAGCATTGTTCACAGCATCAGCAAGGTCGGCGTGAGAGCTGTAGAACGGATAGCAAAAGGACGTATATGCTCAACGAAGTCTCCAGCAAATAGCGATCTTGCGTACTGATGCTCAGCTCGGGAAGTGGAAACGATCTTGAAGCGGCATTTTTCGAGGACGGCGCGTTGCAGACGGCCCTGTTCGAACCGTTCGAAATCCCGCGCCGCTCGAACCAGGAAAGTCATAGAAAAGAAAAGGAAAACGGCGGGTCAGGACGCGACTTGGAAATTTGGCGCCCCCGCACGGATTCGAACCACGAGCCATTCCGATTATGGATGATCGATTACCGTCGCGCGCCTCAGGTTCCTAACAAGGGAAACCGCGGGCGCGTAAATGGTCGTGCCGCGGGCCCGTCTTACTCCGGCAGCGCGAAGCTGAACAGCACGCCGGCGGAGGAGATGGCCACGTATTGTTTGCCGTCCACGGCGTAACTCATGGGCGAAGACGGGATCTCGTTGCCGGCCTGGAAATGCCACAGGGGTTTGCCGGTTTTGGCGTCGAGAGCGATGAAGTTGCCCTCGCGCGACGCGATGAAGAGGACACCGCCGGCGGTCGAGAGGACGCCCGCCGATAGCGAGTTCTGGGTGAGCCGATAGCGCCACTGGATCTTGCCGGTTTCGGGATCGATGGCCGCCACTCCCTGCGAGTCCTGCGGCGTCGTGGCGGGTGGACCACCACCTGCGCCGCGGCCCCAGAACTGACGGCCGGGTTCGTACGGGGCCGGGCCGGAGGCGTATCGTCCGGCGCCATCGTGGTAGGCGAAATAAATCCAGCCGGTTTGAGGGCTGTAGGAGGGGGCCTGGAAGTTCGTTCCGCCGCCTAAATCGGGGAAGACGACGGCGCCTTCGGGGGTGGCTTGCCAGCCGGGTTTGGTGACAGGGCGGCCGTCCCGATCCCAATGGTCCACCCAACTAGTGCGGACGAAGGGAGTGGCGGAGAGCAATTTCCCGTCGGTGCGATCGAGGGCGTAGAAGACACCGTTGCGGTCGGCGTGGAGGATGAGCTTGCGATCCTGGCCGTGGTACATGCGGTCCACCAGCACCAGGTCTTCGGTGGAGTCCCAGTCGTGGGTGTCGTTGGGGGTGAACTGGTAATGCCACTTGCGCCGGCCGGTATCGGGATCGAGAGCCAGGACGGAGCAGGTGAAGAGATTGTCGCCTTGGCGGACGTTGCCGTTGATGTCGGGGCCGGGATTGCCCACGGGCCAGAACAACGTGTCGAGTTCGGGGTCGTAGGTGCCGGTGAGCCAGGTAGCGCCGCTTCCCTCCTTCCAACTGTCGCCGCTCCACGTGTCGTGGCCGAATTCGCCCGGGCCGGGGATGGTGTAGAAGCGCCAGAGACGCTTGCCGGAAGCGGGGTCGTAGGCATCGACGAAGCCGCGGATTCCATACTCGCCGCCGGACACTCCGGTCACGATCTTGTCCTTGACCGCGATGGGTGCGGAGGTAATGCTGTAGCCCTGCATGGTATCGGCAACCTGGACTTCCCAAAGGGGCGCGCCGGTGCGCAGGTCGAGAGCGACCAGGGCGGCGTCCAGGGTGCCGAAGAACAGGCGGTTGCCGAGCACGGCCACGCCGCGGTTGACACGATTGCTCTCGTAAGGATTGACCACCTTCTGGGTGCGCTGGTAGCGCCAGATCTGGCGGCCGGTGCGGGCATCCAGAGCGAAGACCTGTCCGGGCGGGCCGGTGGTATACATCACGCCGTCCACGACCAGGGGGACGGATTCCACGATGCCGTTTCCGGGCATTGGTACGGCCCAGCGGGCCTGGAGCTGGCGCACGTTCCCGGTATCGATCTGGCTCAGGGAAGAGTAATGCCGGCCCTGTAAGTCGCCCCAGTAGGAGAGCCAGTTCTGGGGCTCGGCCTGGGCGTTGGCAATGCGTTCGGAGGTGAGGCCGCCGGGGATGGAGACTTCGAGCGGTTTGGAAAGGTCGCGGCCGGTGAGCGTCTTCAGGTAAGCGACCAGGTTCTGGATCTCGGGCGCGGTGAGGCGGCGGGCGTAGTCGTCGGGCATGAGCGACTTGTTTTCAACGCGCAGCTCGGTCAGGCTGGCCTTGTCGAACAGGCGGAGTTGGCCGGCGGTATCGACCAGTTGGAGGGAGAAGACGTCCTCGCTCTTGCGCACGCCGCGGTACTCATGGCCGTCGGCGGTTTTCACGGTCAGGGTGGTGGGCGGACCTCGGCGGGGGCCCCGGCCGCCGCCGGGTCCACCGGCTGCCGCTGCGGGAGGCTGATTCGGATTGAGGATGGCGGCTTCGAGAGATTGGGCGGACCCGTTCCCCGCGGCCGAAAGGTCGGGGCCGACGGGCTGACCCTGGCCATTGACCGTGTGGCAGGAAAGGCACTGTCCCTTGTCCTCGAAGACGGCTTTACCGGCGGCCGGGTTGCCACCCACCCGCTCGCTCACGACGAGGGTGCCGGCGAGGCTGCGGATGAACGCAACCAGTTGCCAGACCTGGTCGGAAGTGAACTGGGAGAAGGCGGGCATGGGCGTGCCGTTGATGCCATTGCGGATGTTGAGAAAGATCTGGCCATCGGCGCGGCCGTGTCGGAAAAGGCCGGTGGCCAGGGCAGGGGCGCGGTCGCCGCGCGCGCCGGCGCCGTGGCACGACTGGCAGGCGCTGTCGTAGAGACGATTGCCGGCCGCTATGGCCGCGCGGTTTCCGGCGAGGGGGTTGGTTTCGCTTTCCAAAGTGTGCTGGGCGAGGAGCAGGCCGCCGAAGCAGAGATGCGCGGCCAGCGCAATCAGGAATCTAGTGTTGGTCCTCATGAGTGCATGCTTCCAGAGCTTGGGCGCAGAGGAATGCCGGGTGTGACGATTCTACAACGGATAAACCGGCATGTACCAGTCCGATTGGGTGAGACGCCCTGGTCAGCGGTCCAGCGGCATGGACCTATCGCTTCACGTCCGACCTTCCAAGCTGGAGAACGCCCGGGAGGCCATCGGAGATGGGAAGATCTTTGTGTCCGAGGTGGTGGCAGCCATCCGGATCCGTGACGATACGCGCGGTGAAGCGGCGCTATAGAACGCGAAACACTTTCCGTCAGAATGAGTAGGGACTCTCTTCGCCGGGATGAGACCTTGCCGTACTTGGCCACTGGATGTGGACTCCGCGATGACTGCCTTCACGGGTCCGCTTCGCGACCGGAACAGACGCGCCGCGTAACTCCTCAATCCGGTTTGGCAGGTCTGAGAACCCACCTGACTTCAGGCCGCACTTCGTGAAGTCCTCCAGCACCCATGCGATGGTGCGCTCCGTAACGGGCCGGACCTTACGCAGCAACCGGTCGGAATAGTTTCCGCCGCGAATTCGGAAGGTCCAAACGATTGTTGGCGTCGATGTTGAACTGTGCGTCAAAGCGATGTCCTCGACCACCGTCGCGTACTCTCCATCGGGAACGTCGCTGCTGGACGGCGCGCCTTCGGCCGCCGTTGCCGTGCTGTACAACTCGTCGAACTTGGACAGACTGGCAGAGTTTGTGTCGGAGTTCATTCGGTCAACCGACATAGAAGTGGCCCGGCGCCACCCCGATTCTCAATTTTATCCTCGCGAGCATCCTGCGGTCGCGGCCATGCAGCGGACGATCGGTTTTGCGGGCGCGCCTCAGGTTCACGACAGGGGAAATCGCGCGGCAACGTGATATTGTGGACCCTGAGAACCGAAATGAGCGACTGGACACGAAGAGATCTTTTTAGAGCCGGCATCGCGGCCTCCGCCGCGGCAGCGGGGCAGCCCGCGGCGGCCCCACAGTCCCAGCCGGAGCAGGCCGCTGGCGGCGCCGGCCGGGAGCGGCGGCTGCTCGATTTCGGCTGGCGGTTTCACCTGGGCCACGCCGGCGATCCCGGGAAGGACTTCGGCTTCGGCGCCAACGCCGGCACCTTCGCCAAGTCGGGCGGCTTCGTGGCGCCGGCCAATGCGAGCTTCGACGACAGTTCCTGGCAAAGGGTCGATCTGCCGCACGATTGGGCCATCGAGCTGCCGTTCCAAAACGCGAGGGAGCTCACCGACCACGGCTCGTATCCGTTGGGGCGCAATTACCCGGCGAGCAGCATCGGCTGGTACCGGCGCGTCTTCGACCTGCCCGCGGCCGATGAGGGCAAGCGCATCGCACTGGAATTCGACGGCGTGTTTCGGAATTCCATCATCGTGTTCAACGGCCACTACCTCGGAACGGCGATGAGCGGGTATGCGCCGTTCAGTTTCGACGTCACCGATTGGGCCACCTTCGGCGGCAAGAACGTGCTGGTGGTGCGGGCGGACGCCACGCTCGGCGAGGGCTGGTTCTACGAAGGCGTGGGCATCTACCGGCACGTGTGGCTCACCAAGACCAACCCGGTGCACGTGGCGCACTGGGGCACATACGTGCGTGCGGAGGTGCGCCCCGGCGCCGCCACGGTGAAGATCACGACGGAAGTGGACAACCATAGCGACACCACCAAGGCGTGCCGCGTGGTTTCCCGCATTCTGGGGCCGGGGGGAGCGCGATCGCAACTGTCACGGCCCCGCCGATCTCCATCCCGGCGTGGAGCCGGAGGGAATTCGAGCAGCAGGTGGTGGTCGACGGGCCGGCGCTGTGGTCCATCGAAGAGCCGAATTTGTATCGCCTGCTCACCACGGTAGAGGCCGGCGGCGCGGCGGTGGACCACTACGAGACGCCGTTTGGCATCCGCGCGGCGCGGTTCGACGCCGAAAAGGGGTTCTTCCTCAACGACAAGCCGGTCAAAATCAAAGGCACGTGCTGCCATCAGGACCACGGCGGGGTGGGTTCGGCCCTGCCCGACCGCATCCAATATTTCCGCATCGAAAGGCTCAAGGAGATGGGATCGAACGGGCTGCGCACTTCGCACAATCCGCCGGCGCCGGAGCTGATGGACGCGTGCGACAAGCTGGGCATGGTGGTGATGTGCGAGACGCGCATGATGGATTCCACGGCGGAAGGGTTGAGCCAACTGGAGCGCGTGATGCGGTGTCATCGGAACCATCCGAGCATCGTCATCTGGTCTCTGGGCAATGAGGAGCGGGAGCAGGGCAACGAGCGCGGCGGGCGTATTGTCGCCGTCATGAAGAGGCTGGCCAAACGGCTCGACGGCACGCGTCCGGTCACGGTGGCGATGAATAACGGGTACGGCGGCAAGGGCGTATCCAACGTGGTGGACGTGCAGGGCTTCAATTATAACGAGGCGGCGATCGAGAAATTTCACCAGGATTTTCCAGGCAAGCCGTTGGTGGGATCGGAGACCGCCAGCACGGTTTCGACGCGAGGCATCTACGAAAACGATGCGGACAAGGGCTACGTCCGGGCTTACGATACCGAGAAACCGGGGTGGGCAGCCACCGCCGAATTCTGGTGGAAGTTCTACGACGAGCGCCCGTTCCTGGCGGGCGGCTTTGCCTGGACGGGCTTCGACTACCGCGGCGAGCCGACGCCGTATGGGTGGCCGTCGATCAACTCGCACTTCGGCATCCTGGACATGTGCGGCTTTCCCAAGGACAACTTCTACTATTACCAGGCGTGGTGGGGTTCCAAGCCGGTGCTGCACCTGTTCCCGCACTGGAACTGGAGTGGCAAAGAGGGCCAGGAGATCGAGGTCTGGTGCCACACCAACCTGGAGCAGGTGGAGCTGTCTCTGAACGGCCGGAGCCTGGGCGCGCAGAAGGTGGTCAAGAATACGCACCTGGCGTGGAAGGTGAAGTACGCGCCGGGGGTGATCGAAGCGCGCGGCTCGAAGGGCGGGCAGCAGGCGCTGACGGCGAAGCGCGAAACCACGGGCCCCGCGGCCAGGGTGGTGCTGCGGCCGGACCGCGCGCGTATCGCCGCCGATGGCGAAGATGTCTCGATGGTGACGGTGGAAGTGGTGGATGCGCAGGGCCGCGTGGTTCCGGTGGCGGACAACGAAGTGAGCTTCAAAGTGACCGGCAGCGGCAAGCTGCTGGGGTTGGCCAACGGCGATGCCAGCAGCCACGAATCCGACAAGGGAGACAAGCGCAAGGCGTTCAACGGGCTGGCGATGGCCATCGTGCAGGCGGGGAAGCAGGCGGGCGAGATGCGCGTGGAGGCGTCTGCGCCGGGCCTCGAAAGCGCCACGGTGATAGTGGCGTGCGAGCCGGTGAGATCTCGGCCGGCCGTGGGGTGATGTAGCGCTGGGGTATAATAGAAGCAAGGGTGAAGGGGCGTAGACGCCACTCGCCCCTAGTTTCGCCGTATGAAAACGATAAGCTGGCTGGTTTCGGTCGGGTTGATTGCATCCGCTGGAAGAGTAATCAACTTCGACAACGGGCCGCTTGGCATGACCCCGCCCGGGTGGACGGTGGCCATGACCAATCGCGGGGGCGCGCCGCGCTGGGAGATCCGCAAAGACGGGAGTGCGCCGACTCAGCCGTATGTTTTGGCGCAGGTCTCCAGCGACCCCACGGGTGACCGTTTCCCGCTGGCGATTCTCGACAACATGAGTCTCCGCGATGGCAACGTCAGCGTGCGGATCAAGCCGGTGGCGGGGCGCGAGGACCAGGCAGGCGGCCTGGTTTGGCGCTACCGGGACGCCAACAACTACTATCTCGCCAGGGCCAACGCGCTGGAAGAGAATGTGGCGCTGTACAAGGTGGAAAACGGCCGGCGAATTCCCCTGGCGCCGGGCGTCAAGCACGACATCCCATGCAACGGCTGGAGCATCCTCAAGGTCTCGGTCCGCGGCAACCGTTTTCAGGTGTACCTGGACCACCGCCGCATTTTGCAGGGATGGGACAACACGTTCACGGCTGCCGGGAGAGTCGGCCTGTGGACGGTGGCGGACTCAGTCACGTACTTCGACGATTTCCGGGTATATCCGAAGTAGGGGCCGGGCATGCCCGGCCCTTACATCAGCTTGAAATTCACCTCGATGGTCGCCTGCACGGGCACCGCCATGCCGTCACGCATGCCAGGTTTGAAGGTCCATTGGGTGATAGCGTCGAGCGCCTGCTCGTCCAGCCCGTAGCCCACTCCCTTACGCAGTTGGACATCGCCGGCTGTGCCATCTGTTCCGATCACCACGGCGAGCAGCACCGTTCCCTGGACTTTGGCGGCGCGCGCCTCGACGGAGTAGCTTGGCTCGACTTTGTGCAGAAGCGTCGGCGCGCCGACGCCGCTACCGACCTTTGAGGCTTGGGCGGTTGCCTGCCGTTTGGGCGACAAATGCGCGACGTGCGCCTTGCGGATCTCGCCGGCGGAAGCTTCCATGGCTTCGGCTTCGCTTACCCGGCCCTGCTCGCGCAGGAAGTATGCGAGGAACTCCATTGTGAGGGCCGCCTCCGGCGAGTTCGCCTCCTCTATAGCCAGCGCGGCCCGATAGAGCGATTCGGCGGCTGGCGCTTCGCCTTCCCGGTGCTGCCTGACCATGGCTTGCCAGGTCATCGCCGGTCCGGCCATGGGGCCGGAAGGCGCCACATTCTGAGCCCGCTCAAAATAGTCGAGCGCCTGGGCGGGGTCCTTATCATATCTGCTGACTCCGAGATACAGAAGTGCGACAGCCGTTTCAGGCCGGTCGCCCGCCGCCAGGGCCTTGTTGTAGTAACCGAGGGCCTCGCCGAGATGGCCTTGCTGGCGCGCCTGGTCACCCTGCTTCACGAGTCCCACGGTGTCGTCTACCTTCGGCGCCGTGGTCTGCTGCGCCGGGGTCTGCGCCCGCATGGCGGCGAAGGGAGCGACTGCCGCAATGGCCAGTAGCGTGGCGGCCAGCGCCGCCATGCGTCCCGGCGCGTGGCGCTTTACGCCCGAATCCAGAATGGCCAGCAGCCGGCCTTCAAGCTGCGACCGCCGCGCCATGGCCACCGCCGCCCAAGCGGTTGCCGGCGCGGATTGCAGGGTGCGCGCCACTTCCAGCAGATGGCCGGCGTAATCCGACGCGCGGGCGCCGGAGTTGAGCACCAGGTCGTCGGTGGCGCGCTCGCGCTCTTTCAGAAACTCGCGCCAGGCGGACCACGCCAGCGGGTTCCACCAGTTGAGATTCAAAGCCGTGCGCGCGAGCAAGTGCGTAGCCGCGTCGCCGCGGCGCACGTGGGCCAGCTCGTGCATCAGCACGATGCGGCGGCGCTCTTCGCTCCACCCGGCTGCTTCGGGCGGCATGAAAACGGCGGGCCGCAGAAGTCCGAAGGTCATGGGCATACTACCCGGGCGGCTTTCGAGCACGCGCACCCGGTGGCGAATCCCCAACGACTGGGCCAGTGCGAGCGCGAGGCCGTCATTGGGGAAGGGACGCGCCGCGCGCTCGACGCGCCACGTGGCGATGAATGCCGCCAGCATGCGCGCGAAGGCCGCGGCCACGCCGGCGGCCCACAGCAACATCAGCCAGATTCTCCAGTCGTAATAGCGCCGCGCATCCATCGCGCGGCGGGCCGCGGCGGGCGGAAGCAAAGACGACGAAAGCGGCTCGACGGCGGAGCTGGCTACCTGGAAGACCACGGCCGGGTCAAACGGAAGGAGCGCTCCGGACGCAGGCAGGCGCAGGGCCGGCAACGAGACCGAGAGGAAAGGCAGCGCCAGCACGGCCGCGGCCGCGGCGGTCCACACCAGGTGCCGCAAGGCCGCGGACCGCCCGCGAAGCGCCCAAGCCGCCAACGATGCCGCGCCCAGCACCGCCGTGCTCTTGAGCGCCGCGCTCACGAAAATGGAAAACCATTCCGACACGTTCCAGCCCAACATTTACTTACCCTCCTTCTTGGCGTTTTCGATCATTTCCGACATCCGGTTCAGCTCCTCGCGCGTCAGGCGCGTGGCGGAGACATCCAGCAGCGCCGCCACAATCTGGTCGGGCTCTCCGGCGAAGAACGTGTCCAGCAGGTGTTTCACCGCCGACCGCTTGGCCTTCTCGCGCGCCACGGTGGGCATGTAGACGTACTTCAGCCCTTCCGCCTGGTGCCTGGCGTGACCTTTCTCTTCGAGCACGCGCAGCATGGCGCGCACCGCCGAATAGCCGGGCGCGTTTTTCATGAGCTCCCGTACCTCCGACACGGACGCTTTGCCACGCTGGTAGAGGATCTCCATGATCTGGCGTTCCCGCCGGCTGAGGCCTCCCAGCGCGCTCACCGCCGCGGCTCCTGCTGAATTTTTAGCATCATGCTAAAAAAATAGCATAATGCGAGGAACGTGTCAAGGGGTTCAAACGGCGCAAGGCCGCCCCCCGAAATTGACTGGCTATACGCCGGGATGTCGTGGATGGCCGAGGCACCGGCCCACGCCTTGACCGGCCCGCGCCCGGCAAACCCGGACTCGTCTTGCGCGTTGAATTGGTTTAAACTTGCAGGTGTGATTTTTCCGGTACCGGATTATCGCGACACCTACTCACGGATGACGGATGATCAGCTCCTGGACCTTGCTCAAAAGGCCAACGGGTTGACGCCGCTAGCGAAGGCCGAACTGGAGAAGCGGAAGCTGGGTCCAGCGGAGATTACAAAACGGGCCGAATTCTTGCGCAGCGCTGAAATTGAGGCTGAAAAGCGGAAGCCGTTGGCCCAGACGTTTAACGGTTTCGGAACCAAGCTTTACGGCAAGCGCGATTTCGAGTCAGACGGCTCTTTCTTGACCACGAAGTGGGTCGTGTTTCTCTGGATTCCCCTGGTCCCGCTGAAAAGCCTTCGCGTGCGTTATGTCGGACCAGGGGACGTAACGATACTGCCCGGATGGTCCCGGAACTATTCGGTTTACGCTGAGTACGGGCCGCACGCCAGCCAAGTGGTTGCTACCTATTCATTCCTGCTTTTGTTCCTTGCGGGCGCCTGGATACTCGACTCGCTTCATGCTGACTTTCTGACCTCTTGTGCTGCACTCGCGGTTTGGGCGTCCGCCCCCTGTATTCTGCGGTGGCGGGCCAAGCGCGTTTCCGCTAGCCAGCAGGTTCCGTAAAGTAAGGAGATTGCGATGAATGCCAGCGATGTTATCTCCGTGGCCGCAGCGCAGCTAATTCCCGCCGCATCGGTCCTTATCGGTGTTGCCCTCGGTGGCTCTCTCACGTTGCGGAATCAGAAGCAGGAACGGAGGCAGCGTTTCATCCGTGACCAACTGGCGGAATTCTATGCGCCAATGCTTGGTATTCGGGAACGGCTTCGCGTCCAAGGTGAGATTCGACTGAAGGTGCGAAAAGAAGCGGGCAGAGTATGGCCGCGCCTCATGGAGGAGGCCAGCGAAGGGGGAACGAGACACCTGCGCGAGACTCGGGAGGAACTATCGCCGAAGTTCATGAAGATTATCGAGGACAGCAACCGGCAGTTGGAAGAGGAGCTGACCACCCTGTACGGCCAAATGGCAGACCTTTTCACGGCCAAGATGCATTTTGCCGAACCATCAACTCGGCAGCACTTCGGAGCGCTGATTGAGTTCATTGAATTGTGGCGATGTTGGCTGCGGGGCGCGCTGCCCGGCGAAGTGGCTGAACGTGTCGGGCCGAACGAAGAGGATCTGACACCCTTCTACGCGGACCTGGGGGCGAACTTTGAGCGATTGCAGGCTGCGCTGAAGGAATAGGAAACTGCATCCGGGCTGACAGTGCTCAAAGGGGACGCCAGCGTGCAATAGCCCGCAGCGCCGTGGCCCTGGACCGGGAGGATCAAGAGGATGCGCCGCGCCGCGCGCGCGCCGCGCCCCGGCCGCTAGGCCGCCTGGATTGGGCGCACGTCCCGCTCGATCGCGGCCACGCCGGAGCGGGCTGTGTCCAGGTCGTAGCTGGTTTGAAGATTCATCCAGAATTCAGGCGTCGTGCCAAAGTAGCGCGCCAGCCGCAGGGCGGTGTCGGATGTGACCGACCGGCGCTGGTTTACGATCTCGCTGATTCGCGTCACCGGCACCCGGAGGTCGCGCGCGAGCCGGTTCATGCTGACGCCGAACTCCGCCATAAACTGCTCTCGCAGGATCTCACCCGGATGGATCGGTTTCCGCGGAAGCCGCTTCTGCATGGTTGCTCTACCCTCCAATGATAGCCTCAACGCAAAACGTTACACGCGCGGCGCGACGTGCGGCAGCCGCAGCGTTTTTCTTACGCCCCTGACCGGGGCTGGCGGGCGCCGCGACCGGGTCCCCAGCGCTCGCGCGCTGGGCTACTTTCTCGCGCCCCTGCGGGGCTAACGCATAGGCGCCACCCGTTTACAATAGTTCTGAATGCCTGAATTCGACGTGGTGGGGGTGGGCCTCAACGCCACCGATACGCTTCTGGTGGTGCCGCACTTCCCGGCGTACGCCGGGAAGGTGCCGTTCCAAGAGGAGGTTGTCTGCCCGGGCGGGCAGGTGGCCAGCGCGCTGGCGGCGTGCGCGCGGCTGGGCCTGCGCACCAAGTACATCGGCACGGTCGGGGACGACGACCGCGGGCGCATCCAGATGGAGAGCCTGCGCGGGGCGGGCATCGATGTCGAACACGTGCAGCTTCGCCGGAATTGCGCCAACCAGTCGGCCTACATCGTCATCGACCGCAGCACGGGCGAGCGCACGGTGCTCTGGCGGCGCGACGATTGTCTGCGCATCGATCCGGAACAGATCCTGCCGGAGCAGGTCGCCTGCGCGCGCCTGCTGCATATCGACGGGCACGACACGCCGGCGGTGGCGCACGCGGCGGCCATCGCGCGCAGCCACGGCATTCCCGTCACCGTGGACGTCGATACCATCTACCACGGCTTCGACCGCGTGCTGCCGTACGTCGATTACCTGGTGGCCAGCTCCGAGTTTCCCACGGCCTGGACTGGCCAGAACGATCCCTTCAAGGCGCTGGAACTGATGCAGCGCGAATACGGAATGAAGGTGGCGGCCATGACGCTGGGGGCGCACGGCGCGCTGGCGAGGGAAAATGGGGAGTTCTTCTACTCGCCCGCTTTCGTGGTGAACTGCGTGGATACCACCGGCGCGGGCGACGTGTTTCACGGGGCGTTCTGCTATGCTGTTTTGCAGGAAATGCCCATGCGCGAGGCCCTGGAGTTTTCCAACGCCATGGCGGCCCTGAATTGCACGGCGCTCGGCGCGCGCGGCGGAATCCGCGGCCTGGAAGAGATTCGCGGCTTGATGGCGCGGGCCGAGAGGCGCGTCGACCCCGAATTCGCCGCCCGCGCGGCCGCGATCACCGGCAAATGATATTTCCTATCAAAGTCACGCAGCCGAGCTACTCGAAGCCGACGGTCACGGTGCTGCTGATTGTGGCCAACGTCCTGGTCTTTCTGCACGAGTTCTGGCTGCAGATGGTGGACCCTTATTCGCTCCACCATTTCATGACGCTCTACAGCCTGAGGCCCGCCTACTTCCATTTCTACAATATCTTCACCTCTATGTTTGTGCACGCCAACTGGATCCACGTCATTGGCAACATGTTGTTCCTGTGGGTATTCGGGGACAACGTGGAGGACATTCTGGGCCACGGCAAGTATCTGCTGTTCTACCTGCTGTGCGGCATGGCCGCCGCCATCGCGCAGGTGGCCATCGACCCGTTCTCGCGCGTCCCCATGGTGGGCGCCAGCGGGGCCATCGCCGGAGTGATGGGCGCCTACCTGGTGAAGTTTCCGCGGTCCCGCGTGGTGATGCTGTTCTGGTTCTTCTTCTTTTTCACGTTCGATCTGCCGGCCTGGTTCATGCTGATCTACTGGTTCGCGCTCCAATTCTTTGGCGGAGTGGGAAGCATCGCCGAGGCATCCCAGGGCGGGACTGCGTTTTTCGCGCACGTGGGCGGCTTTGTGGCTGGCATTGTCCTGATCAACATGATGGGCGCGCGCCAGCCATACTGGCGCCGCCGGGATTTGCAGTGGTAGATGCCCGGTGCCGCTCAAGGCCACGTTATGATTGAAATGAATGCCGCAAATCCTTGACGGAATTCGCGTTCGCGACGACATCATGAACGAGCTGAAGCCGCGCGTGGCCGCGCTCGCCGCGCGCCTCCGTCCGCCCGGATTGGCGGTGGTGCTGGCGGGGCACAACCCGGCTTCCGAGATCTACGTTCGCAACAAGGTCAGGGCCTGCCAGGATCTGGGCATCCGCTCGGAGACTCTCACGCCGCCGGATTCCATATCCACGGAAGAATTGCTCGGCGTGATTGCGCAGTTGAACGCGAGGCCCGAGGTGGACGGCATCCTGGTGCAGCTTCCGCTGCCGCCACGAGTAGAGGCCAAGCGCGTTGCGGCAGCGATCGCGCCGGACAAGGACGTGGATGGGTTGCACCCCTGCAATATCGGCAAGCTGGTGGCGGGGCTGCCGGGGTTGCGTGCGTGCACGCCCGCAGGCATTCTCGAGCTGCTCAAGCGGCACGGCATCCGCATCGCCGGCCAGCGTGCGGTGGTGGTGGGCCGCAGCGATATCGTGGGCAAGCCGGTGGCTTTTCTGTTGCTCCACGAGCACGCCACCGTAACCATCTGCCACTCCAAGACGGCCGATCTCGCCGCGGTCTGCCGCGAGGCCGACATTCTGGTGGCTGCCATGGGGCGCGCGGCCATGATCACCGGCGAGTATCTTGCGCCCGGCGTAACCGTGATCGACGTGGGCATGAACCGCATCCACGACCGCGGCGAGGTGGCGCGCATTTTCCGCAACTCCCCGCGGAAGCTGGCGTCGTTCGACAAGCAGGGAAGCGTTCTGGTGGGCGACGTGGATCCGTTCGACGTGGCCGAGAGGGCGGCTGCGTACTCGCCGGTTCCGGGTGGCGTCGGGCCGCTCACGATCGCCATGCTCATGGCGAACACCGTGGCATCGGCGGAGCGCAGGGCCGGCGCATGTTGAAGGTCGGGCTCACGGGCGGCCTCGCCAGCGGGAAAACCTTGGTGGGCGAGGCCCTGGCGAGCAGCGGCTGTCTGCTCATCCAGGCCGACGAACTGGGCCACGAGGCGCTGGCGCCCGGCGGAGAGGCATATGATGCCGTGGTGCGGGAATTCGGCGGCGAGATTCTGACGAACGACGGCCTAATCGACCGTACACGGCTCGGTACGCTGGTGTTCGGCTCGCCGGACCGGCTGGCCCGGCTCAATGCCCTGGTGCATCCGCCGGTGGTGCGCCGCGAGGAGGAATTGATCGCCGAATTCGCCGCGCGCGAGCCGCGGGGCATCGCCGTAGTGGAGGCGGCCATCCTCATCGAGACCGGCAGCTACAAGCGTTTCGACCGCATCATCCTGGTGTGGTGCGCCGAAGAGCAGCAGGTGGAGCGCGCTTTGCGGCGCGGCGGCGCGCTGGAGGCCGACGTGCGCGCGCGCATCAGCCGGCAAATGCCGCTCGAAGAGAAACGAAAGTTTGCCGATTTCGTCATAGATACATCCGGGGAGAAAGAGGACACCTTGCGGCAGGCCCGGGCCGTCTACCAAGCATTACGGAGAATCGAAACATGAAACTTCTGCGACCATTTTTCTGGGCCATCGTGCTGGTGGCCGGATTTCTGTACGTCACTTCGGCGGCGCATTGGGACCTGGGGCGCGTACTGCAGCCGGTGCGTTCCGTAGGGCGCCTGTGGAGCGAGCCCACCGCCGCCGAAACGGCTGGGTTTTCGGCCGACGAGCAGAACAATATCGGAGTTTACAAAAATGCCCGCGACGCCACGGTGAATATCACCTCGACCATCTACCGCGAAGACTGGTTTTTTCGCGTCTATCAGCAGGAAGGAGCGGGCTCGGGTTTCATCATCAAACCCACTGGCGAAATCCTCACCAATAACCACGTGGTGGCCGGCAGCGAGAAACTGACCGTCACGCTGGCAGACAAGAAGGTCTACAACGCCAAGGTGCTGGGAACGGACCCGCGCAACGACCTGGCGCTGATCCGGATCGACACCGGCCGCAAGCTCCCGTCTCTGCCACTGGGCAACTCCGACACGCTGGTAGTGGGGCAGAAGGTGCTCGCCATCGGCAATCCGTTCCGGTTCGCAGGCACTCTCACCACCGGGGTCGTCAGTTCGCTCGGCCGCGACATCGACACCGAAGAGAACCGGCGTCTGGAGGGCATGATCCAGACCGACGCCGCCATCAATCCGGGCAACAGCGGGGGTCCGCTGCTGGATTCACACGGCAACGTGATCGGGATCAACACCGCCATCTACGGCCAGCAGGGCAGCATTGGGATCGGCTTCGCCATGCCCATCAACCGCGCCAAGTCGATGCTGGAGGAATTCCAGCAGAACGGCCACATCTCGCGCCCCACGCTGGGCATCCGGACGGTGTACGTGGCCGGGGATCTCGCCGGCATGCTCGACCTGCCGTCGCAGGGCGGCCTGCTGATTCAGAGCGTAGAGCGTGGATCGGCCGCCGAAGGGGCGGGTTTGCGTGGCCTTTCGAAGACGGTCATCGTGGGCGGTTTCCCACTGGGAATCGGGGGCGACTTGATCCTGGCGGCGGACGGCCAGAACATCGAAGACAACAACACACTGCCGACCTTGTTGAACCGCAAACGCGGCGGCGACATCCTGGAGTTGACGATCTACCGGAACGGCCAAACGCAGAAGGTGCGAGTCAAGTTGGGCGAGGCCCCGCAGCAACTGTAGGTGGCAGGCCGCTATGCGACCGCGGCGCCTTTGGGAGCAATGTCGGTGGCGGCCGCTTTATTCTTGCTTCCAGGCGGCCGGCCCCGGCGTTTCATGGTCATCTCCGACATCCAGGAAGGTGGCCTTCCACGGCGCCGGCCACGCCCCTGCGCCAATCGCTCCAGGCTCAAAATCGCTTCTTCGATCTGTTCGCGCTCCGCCTTTAATTCGGCGAGAATTTTCGTGACATCCATTTTACTGGCCCTCCCGGCCGGCCCCGGCTAAGGTTGCGGCCGCGGCCGAAATCTTACAGAAATTCTTCTTATGATTTCAGTATACACTCGATTTATATACCAATCACCATTTATTTTCAAGACAGCACGGTGGATTTAGCGACCAAAATCGTAAACAAAAGTACCGCCTGTGCGGTCTAGTACATGGGCGGCGAAGCAACGTCCTGGCGCCGTTTTCTCCAGTAAAAATAGAAAGGCAGTCCGAGCAGGATCAGCCCAATTCCCATGAAAGACTCACGCGGACGGTCGAAGAGCGTGGAGAATAACAGAACGAATGCGCCCAATATAAAGAGTACTGGTACGAATGGGTAGCCAACTGTATGGTACGGACGGTATAAATTGGGGCGTTTTTTCCGAAGGACGAGTACCGCGGCGGCAGTCATGCCGTACAGGATCCAACTGGCGAATATCACCAGGTTGAACAGGTCATCGTACTTTCCAGAAAGCACCAGCAACGACGCCCACGCGCTCAACGCCAGAATCGAGACGCCCGGCGTGTGGTATTGCGGACTGACGCGGCCGATCGCGGAGAAGAAGTATCCCTGCCGGGCGGCAGCGTAAGGGACGCGCGACCCGGACAGAATGGAACCGTTCAGGGCGGCAAAAATGCTGATCATAGCGGCGATGGCAACCGCATTAGCGCCTGGCCCGTCGAAGATCTTGCGCATCATCTCGGCCGGCGGGCGATCGGCGGCAGCCACTTCCCTGGCCGTCAGTACGTGAAAGTACGCGCCATTTGCCAGCAAATAGATGCCGATCACGGCGAGCGTGCCTCCGATCAGCGCGAGCGGCAGGTTTCTTTGCGGATTCCGAACCTCGGAGGAGACCATGCTCACGTTGTTCCACCCGTCATAGGCCCACAGCGCCGCTACCAGGGCGGCGATGAAGCCGGCGAAGGTCAGGGGTGCGACCGGGGGCCCGGCGGCAGGAGCGTGCGCACGGCCCAGGAGCAGGCCGGACAAGATGATCATGGCAATGAGCGCCACCTTGACGACGGTCACGGTCACCTGCACGTCGCCGCCGAGTTTGACGCCGTAGTAGTTCAGCCATCCCAGCAGAAGGATTAACGCGATGGCGAAAAGCTGGCCGTAGCGCAGCTCGAGCGGCCCGCCGTGCGGCCCGAGCGGAAGGGGCAGGGAATAAAAAACGGTATCGAGCGGCGCGTAGAAATTGGACAAATAAACAAAGAATCCGGTGGCCAGGGTGGCGATGGACCCGCTTTTCGCCACCCACATTTGCGTCCAACTGTACAGAAATCCCCACATGGGGCCGTAAGCTTCGCGGAGGAATGCGTATTCGCCGCCGGCTTCCGGCAGGGCCGCCGCCAGTTCCGCGTAACTGAGCGCGCCGGCGAGCGAAAGCAACCCGCCGACCACCCAAGCCACAAACACCATGTGGGGCGAGCCCGCCCGCTGGATCATGGTTTTGGGCACCAGAAAGATGCCGCTACCGATCACCGTGCCGACCACGATGGACGCGGCGGCCCAGGGTCCCAAGTCGCGTTTCAGTTCCGTCGGCGTGGATGGATTTTCCATGGTGGTTTATTCCTGGGCGTCGCCTTCAAACCATGATGCCATCAGCGCGACGCCAAACGTGACCACGGTCCCGATGAGCACGTACCAGGTGAAGGCGATGGGCGTCCAGAAGCGGACGTAGAGGATGGCTGCGAGTCCGGCGGCGACGCCCGCGATGGCCGCTCCCTGGCGCGGCTTCCTGGTGAGCACGCCGAGCAGAAAGACGCCCAACAGCATGCCCGAAGGGATGGAAGCAATGGTCAGGCCCGCCTCCAGTACCGAGCGTGAATGGCGCGCGGCGATGGCCATGGCCAAGAGCACGGCGCCCCATGCGACGGTTGCCAGCCGCGCAACTTGCAGGGAGCGGGCGTCGCTCGTGCCGCGGGATCGGAAGAAGTCCACCACGGTGGTGGAAGCGAGCGAGTTCAGGGCAGCGCTCAGGTTGGCCATGGCCGCGGCCAGGATGGCCGCGACCACCAATCCGGCCACGCCCGCCGGCAGATGGTTCCAAATGAAATCGGGGTAGATGCGATCGATCTGCTGGGGTGCTGGCATGCCCTTGTCGCCGTAATACACGTAGAGCAAGATTCCGATCAGGAGGAAGAGCGCGAACTGGAAGAAAATCACCACCCAGCTCGATACCAGCGCGGCGCAGCTCTGGCGCTCGTTACGCGCGCTCAAGAGGCGCTGCACCATGAGCTGATCGGTGCCGTGGGTGGCGGTGGTGAGGAAGCATCCGCCCGCCAGTCCGGCCCAAAAGGTATAGGGGCGCGAGAAAAACGCCATGGTGGGGGAAAACCGGAAATCGAAAATCGAGAACTTGTGGGCCGCGCCGGCTACCGCCGCCACATGGGCCCATCCGCCGGGAATCTGTCCCAGGATGACGAAGAAACTGACCACGGCGCCGAAGAGGTAGAGGCCCATCTGCACTACGTCGGTCCAGATCACGGCCGTCATTCCGCCTTCAAAAGTGTAAAAGAGCGTGAGTAAAACGATGAGGGCGATGGAAGCGATTTCGCCGGTGCCCAGCACAATCGAGATCACCAGCGAGATGGCGAAGACCCGCACGCCTTCGGCCAGCACGCGGGTCACCAGGAACATCGAGGCCGTGAGTTTGCGAATGCGCTCGCCGAACCTGCGCCGCATCAGCTCATATGCGGTGAACATCTCTCCGCGAAAGTAATGGGGCAAGAACAAGAGCGAGATCACGATGCGGGCCAGCAGGTAGCCGAGGACAATCTGAAGGAACCCCAGGTTGCCTCCGAACGCGAGGGCGGGCGTGCCCACAATGGTCAGAGTACTGCTCTCGGCCGAGACGATGGAAAGGCCGATGGCCCACCATGGCGCGGTCCGCCCGCCGAGGAAGTAATCGCGGAGGGTGGCTTGGCCGTGGCGGAAACGCGCCCCGAACCAGGTGATGGCGGCCAGGTAGGCGAGGATGATCGCGAAATCCAGGTAGCGCATGAAAACAACGACTTCCAGCATAGCGTTGATCTGCTATGATTTGGGATTCGGAACCTGACGGCCGGAAACGGCGTCAAATGGGTTGCGCCACAAGACTGGTTCGGCTATACTTCCGCAAGTGCCCGCCTCGCTCGGGTGCGTGGGCGGGGAAGCGGCGTTGGAGTTACGATAGCGGATCAACAGCCCATTTTGGTCGGTTAAAAGCGGAAAACAGGCAGGAGGCTCACGTGCAGAAGTTTTATCGGACGTTGAAAGGGATAGCGGCTGTCGCCGTTATGGGTGCCGTCGTCATGGCGGGGACGGCACAGCACGCCCGCGCGCAGGCGGCGGGTGGCCAGGCGGCGGCCCAGACGGCGCAGCCCCAGAAGAAAGTCAAGGATCAGGGCGAATACGATATTTACAACAATGTCCTGAAAGACTTTGCGGCGCAGACTTGGCCCAAACTGTTACAGGATCTGGACACCTGGGCACAGAAATACCCCGACTCCGATTATAAAGATGATCGATTGTATTACTATGTTCAGGCCTACAATGGCGCCAACCAGCCGGGCAAAGAGCTGGATATCGCCGGGCAATTGATGGCCAGGGATCTCAAGACCGTCTTCAAAGATCCCGCGCAGGTACTCAGAGTTCTTTACATGACTTGCGTGAGCATTCAGAAAGCCCCGGCTCCCACGGCGGAGCAGACCGCCACTGGCGAGAAAGCGGCCCACGAGCTACTGGATTTCGTGCCGACATACTTTGTGGCGGCGAACAAGCCGGCGAACACCAGCGACGCTGACTGGGCGAAAGCGGGCAAGGATGTGGATACCATGGCCGATGCGACGCTCAGGGTCATCGCCTTGCGGCCCGGCATGGAACTCTTGCAGAAGTACCGGGCGGAGAAGGACGTCAAGTATTGCGAACCCGCTGAAGCGGCTCTCACCAAGGCCCTGCAGCAGTTCCCCGACGGCGCCATCATCGCTTACAACCTGGCCAGCGCCGAGCTTTGCCAGCGGCAGGCCAAGCCGGAAAAAATACGCGTTGCGATTTACGAGTTCGCCCGCGCGGCGGCCACCGATCCCACCCTGGGTGGAAGCACGGACCCCAAGGCGGTCGACGCCTACCTCACCACCCTCTACACGAATTATCACGGCAAGGACGACGACGGCTTGAAGCAGCTCAAGGATCTTGCGGCGAAGTCGGCGTTCCCGCCGGCCGATTACAAGCTCGAATCGTCAACCGATATCGACAAAAGGAAGGAAGAGGAGTTCCGTGCCAAGTATCCGCAGCTTGCTCTCTGGCTTAGTATCAAGAGCCAGCTTGCCGATACCAACGGTGAAAAGTACTTCGACGAACAACTGAAGGGCTCCGCCGTTCCAAAGCTTAAGGGCGTGGTCATGGATGCCAAACCCGCGTGCCGCTCCAAAGAGATTCTGGTGGCTGTCCCCGAGCCGGACCAACAGGGGACTCCACAGTCGGTGATTACCCTGAAACTGGTCAAAGATGACAAGCCGGATGCCCTGACCGGAAAGCCCGACACCGGCGTTGGCGTCGAAATCCAGTGGGAAGGCGTGCCGTCGGCTTTCACCAAGGAACCTTTCATGCTGACTATGGACACGGAGAAGGCCGAAATCGCCGGGCTGAACCTGACGCCTTGTGCTGCGCCGCCGGTGAAGAAAGCCGCTCCGAAGAAGAGCGTTCCGAAGAAAAGTGGGGACTAGGTGCGGCGCTCCAGCGTCGTACCTGGCTGATCGGGCCGGGGCGTTCGCGTATTCGCCAGAATCAGGCTGAAGACGAAACGTTCGACGGGGCTGAGGGAAGCGCCGGCTCCCTTCAGGTCCTGGAAGTAGTGTTGGAAGCTCTCGGCGGAAGACACGAGCCGGCCATAGGCTGGTGCGTTGCGAACCGCTGTGGCCATCAGCCCCACCATCAGGATTCCGATAATGTAAGCCTTTCGTGTCATCTCTACCTGTTAAGACGAGCAGCGCCGCGGAAAAGTTAGCAGTGGTTGGGAATTAGTTCGCCGTGAGCCGGATCACAAATCTGCCCTGGGCAGGGCATGGCCCTGCCCCACAAGCACCTAGCGCGTCAGGGTGAGCCTTGAATCGAATGCGCCGGGAAAGCCATCTGTTACAATAGGGCTAGGGATTACCGGGTGTTCGCGTCGGAAGTTTATGCCGCTTTACGAATACAGTTGTCACCGATGTGGTAAGACCTTCGAAGTAAGGCAGAAGTTTGCCGAGGCGCCTTTGACGGTGCACGAAGGGTGCGGCGGCGAGGTGGAACGAATGATTTTTGCGTCGGCACTGCAGTTCAAGGGCACGGGCTTCTACATCACCGACTACGGCCGTGGCGGCAAATCGGGTCCGACCAACGGCTCGAACGCGAAACCGGAATCGAAGCCCGAATCGAAGAGCCAGAGCCAGCCGGCCACCTCTACGTCTTCACCGGAGAAGTGAAAGGCTTAGGCGCCGGCCGCGGCGACGCTGCCAGCCAGGCGATGGGGCATGGAATCCGGGTGCACCCATGCATCGGTCCGGGTGGCGCGGGCCGTGCGGAACTCGTACTTGTTCACAGTACAAACGGCCGTGCGGCCGGCGCCGCGCAGCACACGTCCAAAGACGACCAATCGTATGGGGCAGGTTCGATCCAGCAGGGCTGGCCAATTGATCGAGAGCTCGACGACGGCGCCGGGCCTGAGCTCGTCCTCGGCGATGAATGCTACTCCGCCGCTGCCCATATCGATGGTGTGGCCGGTGCCGGCCGCCAAAATGGAGCGGCCCTGGACCAACTTGTACCGCAACTCGCGCCGTATGCCGAACCGGCATCCCGTCCGGCGTTCTGCTTCAACCCGCAATTTGTGGCTCAATCCTCCACCTCCGTTCTTCGCACGATACATTCTAGAGCCCGAAAGCGCCGCCTTGTGGAATCAATGGCTTACGGGAGCATCCTCAGGCTGCTGTCTATATTAGTGGTGGACACATCCTAAGAGAAACGGTGGTCCATTGGCATTTTGATGAAGATGCGGTTCGGCGCGATGCAACAAATTTTGCCCTTGACGGCCAGGGCTGGCGTGTAACGACGCCGGCTTCGACGCGATGACCCCCAGCGGGTCCGCGGGCCGGGTACTAGCGGAGATTTTCGGGCAGTAGGGGGGATAGCCTCGCCGGCGGCAAAGACCGCCGGCGCTACCGGGGCACTGTATAATTGAAACCATGCAATTACGTCCGCTGCACGACCGCGTGTTGGTGAAACGCCTGGATGAAGGCGAACAAAAGGTCGGCGGTATCATCATCCCCGATACCGCCAAAGAGAAGCCGCAACAGGCCGAGGTGAAAGCCGTGGGCAACGGCAAGCTGTTGGATTCCGGCGAGCGCGTGGCGCTCGAAGTGAAGCCCGGCGACCGCATTCTGTTCGGCAAGTACTCGGGTTCCGACATCAAGATCGATGGCGCCGAATACCTGATCTTGAAGGAAGACGAGATTCTCGGGGTCTTGGAATAGGGTGTGCTAATCTAAGGGCTTATACGCCAAATCAGGAGTTGTTTTCATGAATTTACGTATGGAACTCGGGGCGCTGATGGTCTGCTCCGCGCTGTTGGGGGTGGCCCAGATTGCCTCCGCGCAGCCTAAGATCACGGTGATCAACCTGCAACGCGCGGTGCTGGAATCGGCCGAGATCAAGAAGGCCGATGCCGATATGCAGGCCAGATACAAGCCGCGGTCGGCGGCCATCGAGCAGTTGCAGAAGGATATCGCCAACATCGCGCAGCAATTGCAGGTCAATGCCGGCAAGTTCACGCAGCAGGCGGAGGCCGAGCTCACGGCGCAAGGCCAGAAGAAGCAGCGCGACTTGCAGCGCCTGCAGGAAGACCTCCAGGCGGACGTGGAACGCGACCGCAACGAGATCCTGCAGAAGAGCACGACGAAGATGAGCGAGATCGTGAAGAAGATCGCCGAAGAGAAGGGTTACGACCTGGTGGTGGACGTATCTACCTTGGTCTACTTCAAACCGGCGATGGACATCACCAGTGACGCCATCGCGGCGTACGACAAAGCGTACCCGGTGACTCCGGCGCAGCCGGCGAAATAGATCCGGGATCGGAGAGGAGATGGCCGATTTTCTCGAGCAGTACGGCGCGGGCGACGATCGGCGGGGGAAGATCGTCAAGAGGGTGGTAATCTCGCTGGTGGCGCTGTTGGTGGTGGCGGGGCTTCTCTTCTACGGCTTCCACACCTACCGCCAGGAACGGCAGGTCAAACGGTTTTTCAAACTGTTGGCCGCGCACGACTACAAGCAAGCCTACGCCTTGTGGGGCTGCACGGATGCCAACCCGTGCCGCGACTACCCCATGACTTCATTCATGCAGGATTGGGGTCCGCCGGCCGTCTCCGTGAGCCACTTCGAGGTGCTGGACGGCGAGTCCTGCGGTTCCGGGGTGATTGTGGATGTGGACGCCGGCGCTGCCGGGGACAAGAAGCTCTGGGTGGAACGGGACAGCCTGATAATCGGGTTCACGCCCCCTTGGCCGAACGGCGAATGCCCTCAACGGAACCGGATCTACGATTTCGTGCGAGACCTCAAGTATCGCCTGCACGGGCGGACCTACCAGTAGATTCAAGACGGTAAGAGCGAACCATGGACGAGCGGGCGTTTTATACCGATTCCGAGACCACCAAGCCGGCGGTGCTGAATTGCCCGTATTGCCGGAGCGCCGAAACGTACCAGTTGCGGTGGGTGGTCCGCCGGAAGAAAGACCGCCTTCCCGGGGGCGCCGACGAGCGCGACCGTGCCAAGTTCCAGAAAGCGCAAAGCTACATGGTGCTGATGGACGACAAGGTAGCCTGCAGGAACCTGCGCTGCCGCAAGCGTTTCGAAGTCTCCGGCATCAAGAGCATGGCGTTTCTGTAGAGGCGCTTACGGCGTAACGTAGAGATCCACCGTGCTGGAGGATACGCCGCCGGCGGTCACCATGAACCCATACGCGACGGGCGTGCCGCTGTAAGGTGGTATCTGGAAATTGATTTGAACCACGCCCGCGACCATGCCGGGTGCGGCTCCGGCGTAGAGCACCGCGGATGCCGGGGGAAAAATAGAGGGAATTATCAAGATGGAAACCTGGCAGCACTCGTAATCCTGAGCAGTGATGGAGATCTGTCCATCGAGGGGCCGCGGGTAAATCGATCCTGTGCCGGTAGCCCAGATGGAGACGATGGAACCGGCCTTGGCCGGATTCGCCGCCGAGTTCAGAGTATTGTCCTGGTTAATGGCTGCGGCGGTGCCGTCGGCATTGCGGAAAACCTCGGGTTCGGCGGCCACGACGGTGGCCGGAAAATCGGGGCTGGTGACGCCGCTCGACACGATGTGAACAGTCATCGAGCTGCCGGGCGTCGCGGCCTGGGGAGCGACGGCATTAATCTGCGAATCGGAGACGTAGAGCAGCGGCATGGCCACGCCGTTGAAGAACACTTGCACGCCGCCGAGCGAAGTCGGCAGGAAACCTGAGACGGCGGTGGCCGAGACCGGCGTGGCTGGGCCGATGTGCGGGCCGTAGATGGAGACGAGTTCGGCAGGGACGATGCGGCCCGTCAGTGGGCCATACGCGGCGTTAGCGATGCCGAATATGCGCATGGCGGGTGTGCCGCTGGGCATCACGGTGCCGACGATGCCGGAGGGCCCGGCGACGTGCAACAGCCCCGTGGAATCGACGGCCACGGATTGCGACACGGCGTCGTTGGGGTAGCGGGCCGAGTAGACCAGGGCGGAGCCGGAGGGGTTGAACGCCGCCAGGAAATCGCTGCCGGACTGGACCCATCCTTGCTTGTTGGGGAATGTCGCGGAAGCGGTGGTGCCAGAGAGCCAGACATTGCCGGAAGCGTCGAGGGCCACGGATTTGGCGGCATCCACGCCGCTGCCGCCGAGGTAGCTGGCCCAGACCACGGCCGTGCCGGCGGGGTTGAGCTTCAGGGCGAAAGCATCGGTGGGCGGGAGCGGGTAAGTGACGCCGGGCTGGTAGGGTCCACTGAATGTGGACTGGTATGCGCCGGTGGTGGCGGGCAGACTGGGGTCGAAAGTGGCGCCGGCGAGGAAGGCGTCGCCGACGGCGTCCACCGCGATGGCGGCCGCGATGACAGCCGGATTGGCGTTGGGAGTATAGATGAAGTTGGTGGGGCTGATGTAGGTGAGGTAGGCGAGGGCCGATCCGGCGGCATTCACTTTGGCGACGAAAGCTCCAGGGCCCTTTGTGAGAAAAGCGCTGGGGGTGGTGGGCAGGTCGTTGGTGTTGGTGTTGCCGGCCAGGTAGGCTTCACCGGCCGCGTCCACCGCGACTGCGAGGCCGGTGGTGGAGCGGCCGCCCGTGTAGCAACTGCTGCCCGCGCCACAATCGACCGAGGCACCGGAGAGGACCGTCGAGTAGACAATGTGCGAGCCATCGGCGGAGAGTTTGGTCAGGAACGCGCCTACGGTGATCGGGATGGAGTACAGCGAGACATGTCCAGCGGGCAGGCCAGGGGTGACGGGGAAGGTGGTCAACCAGGTGGTGCCAGCCACGTAGACGGCGCCGGCGGAGTCCACGGCGAGCGCGTTGATGGAGTCCGGGAAGTAGGTGGAGTAGAGCAACTGGCTGCCATCGGCGCTGAGTTTGACCACGAAGCCGGAGCCGGGCGTGGATTGAAACGCGTTGTGCAGCGGGAATTCCTGGGAGGATGTCGAGCCGGCTATATAGATGTTGCCGGCAGCGTCCACGGCGAGGCCGTTGGCCTTGTCGTTGCCCTTGCCGTTGAGGATGGTGAACAGGACGATTTTGCCGGAAGGGTCGAGCTTCATGATGAACGCTTCGGACAAGGCGCCGGCCGTGCGGTTTCCGGCTAGGTACGTGTTCCCGGCGGAATCGGCGACGACGCGCGCGACGTGGTAATCGTTGACATCTCCAACATAGGTGGTGAATTCAGCGGCCGGCAGCGCGAGAAGAAAGGATAACGCCGCGCCCAGCAGCCGTAAGGAGGGGCCCATGCTTCCAGCTTAGCGCGTGGGTGCGGGAGCGGGCTCTTCGAGTAGGTGCGATACCTCACGGTACAAGCGCAGGGTGAGCTCCGTGTGGCCGGAGGGCTTGAGGCCCGCGGTGGGAATGGGGTCGCCGGCGCGCAACACGACTTTTCCGGTGCGGATGTGAATCGAACCCATGGGGAGCAGCGGGCGCATGCCCACGATGGCGATAGGCACAACCGGAACGCCGGCTTTGATGGCGATGTAGGCCGCGCCGTCCTTGAATTCGCGAAGGCCGTGGGGCGAGCGGCCGCCTTCGGGGAAAAGCAGCACGGAAACGCCGCGCTCGGCGATCAAGCGGGCGCCCGCGCTCATGCTCTTGAGCGAAGCGCGCACGCTGGAGCGATCGACCGTCAGGTGCCCCGCGCGGCGCAGGTGGGTGCCCAGGAAGGGGATCTTGAAGAGGCCGGTCTTGGCGAAGAACCGGAACTGGTACGGAAGCCGCGCGAGGATGGCGGGGATATCCATGAAGCTGGCGTGGTTGGCGACGAAGACGTAGCTGCCGTGAGGGTCGAGTTTTTCCAGGCCCTCGGCGCGGACGCGGATGAAGCTGACGGCCAGCAGCATTTTTCCCCAGATGCGGGCGATGCGATGCTGCGAGTTGCCGGTGCGGTCGAAGAAGGAGGCGATCAGCGAGAGAGCGCCCATGACGATGGTGGAGAGAAAGATCAGGGGAATAGAGAAGAGCAGGGAACGGAGGTAGCTCATCGCTTCGAGGTAATGATAGCAGGGGGGCTTAATCGCCGGCCATTGGCTCATGCGGCCATGGAAAACCGCAGGGTATCGGCTTCGGGAGGCAATTCCCCGTGCTCGATTTCTTCGGCTATTACGCTGAGCGCAAGGGCCTTGGCCTTTAACGTGGCATCTTCAGGGGTTGCGCCGTACACCGTCGCGCCGGGCAACTC
This sequence comes from Bryobacterales bacterium, assembly GCA_963768385.1. Taxonomy (GTDB): domain Bacteria; phylum Acidobacteriota; class Terriglobia; order Bryobacterales; family Bryobacteraceae; genus Fen-178. The sequence goes on along the minus strand of CAVYHQ010000001.1, from coordinate 197,390 downwards.
GGGAATGTCGGCAATCCAGCGGCCGCCCGTTTCACGCAGCAACCGGATCGTGAGTTCCATACGCCTCATCCTACCATTTGCGCGCTGGGTCGCTGCGCCTTGATGCCCAGAAGAGGGTTCCAAATACCGGCCCCGCGTTGGTCGTCGTTTGCATGCCATTTAGAAGCCTTGCGCGTGACGCCGGTGCCTTGCCGCCCGGAATTGTCGCACAATGGAGGCATGGTCACCCTGGACACATTGCGTGTGGAGCGGCGGGAGGAAATCCTTCGGCTCGCCGAGCGGCGCGGTGCGCATGGCCTGCGTGTGTTCGGCTCCGTGGCCCGGGGTGAAGCCAACGAGGACAGCGACCTCGATCTGCTGGTGGCGTGGGAGCCGGGCAGGAGCCTGCTGGATCACGCCGGGCTGGTTGAGGATCTCCAGGAGTTGCTCGGAATGAGAGTCCATGTCGGCACCGAGCGATCACTTCATTGGTACGTACGCGACAGAATCCTTCGGGAGGCGACGCCGCTGTGAAGGACGATCGGCTGTACCTGCACCACATGCTGGAGCGCTGCCACCGCATAACCCGCTTCATCCGGCCCGGCAGGGCAGCGTTCATGGCGTCGGAGGAATTGCAGGACGCAGTCATCCGGAACGTCGAGGTGATCGGCGAGGCGGCCAAGCGGGTTTCGGCCGAGGCGCGGGGCCGCCTGGCGTCGCTCGACTGGAAGAGCATCTGCGGCATGCGCGACGTATTGATTCACGATTACATCGGGGTCGATCTGGAGGAAGTTTGGAACGTCGCGTCTGCGCGGATACCCGAACTCCAGGCAGTATTGGAGCAGTTCCTGGCCGGGGAAAGCCCTGGTCCACCGCCGGTTCCATGACATCCCTCTGGAACGTTTAAGGGTCCGTTTTCGGTTATCATGTCCCCATGTTGAAACTTCTGGTGTTGTGCCTGAGCGCGGTGTTATTGGCATCGGCGGCGGAGCTGCCTTCGCGGAAGTATCTGAACCTGGCGGCCATCAAGACCATGGTGGCGGCGGCGGAAAGCGAGGCGCAGAAGCGCAATGTGCAGGTGACCATCTGCATCATGGATGAAAGCGGGAACCTGCTGCTCCTGCAAAAGGCCGATGGCGCCACCCTCAACACGATTCAGTTCGCGCAGAAAAAGGCCAAGTATGCGGCCCTCTACGGGCGGCCGTCGGCGGCGGCCGAAGATTCACTGAAGGGCGGCAATCTGGGAGTGCTGGTGTATCCCGATGGCTTCCCCAATCGCGGGGGCCTGCCGATCAAAGTCGACGACAAGATTATCGGCGCGGTGGCGTGCAGCGGGGCGGCCAGCGAGGTGGATGAAGCTATCTCGCAAGCGGCCATCAACGCGCTGCTGAAGTAAGGATGGCGCGCGCTTCGGCCACCAGGAATAAAGATCCGGTGACGAAGATGACATCTTCGGGCGAGGCGTCTTCCACCAGCGCCAGCGCGTCGCGGAGGGTGGGCGCAGTGCGCAGGTCGGGGTGAGCGCCGATATCGCGGAGGGCCTCGGGCGCGAGGGCGCGGGCCTGTCGCGGGGCGGTGACGATCACCTGTTGCGCGCGCGGGAAGAGGATGCCGCTGATTTCGTCGATGGCTTTGTCGCGCATGGCACCGTAGATCAGGCGCACCGGGCGGCGGCAGTAGAAGCGATCGATGTATGCCGCCAGCGCGCGGGCGCCGGCAGGATTGTGGGCGCCATCGAGAATGATCTCGGGCCGCTCGCATACCCGCTCGAGACGCCCGGGCCAGCGGGTGCGCGCGATGCCGGCTTCGATGGCGGAATCGGCAATACCGAGGCGCGTCAGGGCCACCGCGGCGGTGACGGCGTTCTCCACTTGATGCTCGCCGGCCAGCGGGCAGGCTATGTGAAGATGGCGCTCGCCGGAGAGAAGGAAGCGGCTGCCGCGGGCGTCCAGATCGAGATCGCACACGGACCAATCGGTGGTGCGGGCTACCGGGATGGACAGCTCCGCGGCGCGCTGGTCCAGCACGCGTGCGGCTTCGGGACGCTGCCGCGCGAACACCGCCGGCACGCCGGGCTTCAGGATTCCGGCCTTTTCCCCGGCGATCGATTCCAGGCTCTTTCCCAGTAAAGCCTCGTGGTCGAAGTCCACGGGCGTGATGACGCAGAGATCCGGCGAGACCACGTTGGTGGCGTCGAGGCGCCCGCCGAGGCCCACTTCCAGCACCACCATGTCCGCGCCTTCTTCGGCGAAGACCAGCAATGCCATGGCGGTGACGGTTTCGAAATAGGTGGTGTGATTATCGAGGGCGTTGGCTGCGTGGACGCGGTCGAAAGCTTCGGCGAAACGATCGGCGGCGATGGGGCGGCCGTCGATGCGGATGCGTTCGGTGGGTTCGGCCAGGTGCGGCGAGGTGAACAAGCCCGTGCGGCGGCCGGGCCAGGGGGCACCCCGCGCAGGGCCGATTCCAGCATGGCGCACGTCGAGCCTTTGCCATTGGTGCCGGCGACATGCACAAAGCGGAGCCGGTCTTGCGGGCGACCGAGGGCTTCGAGCACGGCGCGGATGCGCTCGAGACCCAGTTTGGCGGTCTTGATTTCGTTGCCGAGCGAATAAAGGAATTGGACGGAATCGGGGTAGTTCACGCCACAAAAAATTTCAGCGCTTTGGAGATGTACGGCTTCAGCTCCAGGCGCGGGACTACGGCATCCAGCATGCCGTGTTTCAACAGGAATTCGGCGCGCTGAAAACCCTCGGGCAGCTTCTGGCGGATGGTCTGCTCGATGACGCGCGGGCCGGCAAAGCCGATCAGGGCGCCGGGTTCGGCGATGTTCAGATCGCCCAGCATGGCGTAACTGGCGGTGACGCCGCCGGTGGTGGGGTCGGTGAGCACACTGATAAAAGGTAAGCGAGCCTCGTCCAGGCGCATGAGCGCGGCTGAGATCTTGGCCATCTGCATGAGGCTGATGGCGCCTTCCTGCATGCGGGCGCCGCCGGAAGCGGAAACGATCACCAGCGGCTGGCGCAGCTCGATGGCCCGTTCGATGGCGCGGGCGATTTTTTCGCCCACCACGGCGCCCATGCTGCCGCCGATGAAGCGCGGCTCCATGGCGCAGATCTGGATGGCGCGGCCGTCGAGAGAGCCGCTGGCGGAGATCAGCGCGTCGGAGAGTTTGGTGGCTAGCTGATTGGCCTCGAGGCGCTGGCTGTAAGGCTTGCTGTCGACGAATTCCAGCGGATCGGAGGAGCGCAGGCGGGCGTCGAACTGCTGGAACTGGCCGCCATCCAGCAGCAGCTTGAGGCGGGAGACGGCGTCCATGCGGGAGTGCGCACCGCACTTGGGGCAGACGTTCCAGTTGGACTCGAGCTCTTTTTTCCAGATAATCTGGCGGCAGCCTTCGCATTTCTGCCAGAGGCCCTCGGTGCGCACGCGGCGGTCCCCATTCTCCACCATGGGGAGTTTTTCGTCGGGCGGCTTGTCTCGCCTAAACCAAGACATGTGCAGGCACTACCTTAGCGCGGGTAGGGATGGCCCCGCAAGGTTGCCAGGGCGCGATAGATCTGCTCGGCCAGCAAAACGCGGGCGAGTTCATGCGGAAAAGTCATGGGAGAAAGCGAAATCAGCAGGTCGGCGCGGGCGGCCCAACCGGCGGGCAAGCCATCGTGGCCGCCCACCAGGAAGACCAAGTCTCGACCCTCCATTTCGGCTTTGGAGATGAAAGCGGTGAAGGCGGCGGAATCCATGAACTTGCCGGCGGGGTCGAGAAAAATCTTGCGCGCGGCGACATGCCTGGCCCATGGATCGAACCGATCCGGCCGGATTTCCCGCATCGCGGCGGGACAGTAACGGGCGGCGCGGCCCAGAAAATCTTCGGCCAAGGCGTTGGCGTGAGGGTCTTTGGGCTTGCCGACAAAATAAAGTTGGATCTTCACTCGGGGGGGATCTCGACGGTCTTGGCGCTGCGCCAGAGACGCTCCAGGCTGTAATACTCGCGGGCTTTGGGCGAGAAGATGTGGACCAGCAGGTCGCCGTAATCGGCCAGCACCCACTCCGCCTGGTTGTAACCCTCGATGCTGAGTGGCAGTTCGCCCGCCTGCTGCTTCAACTGAAGGCCGACTTCGTCGCTGATGGCCTGAATCTGCCGCGGGTTGGCGCCGGTCGCGATGACGAAGAAGTCGGCGAACGAAGTGATGCCTCTGAGGTCCAGGACTTGGGCGTCGGCGGCTTTCTTAGATTGGGCGGCGCGGACGGCAACGAGCCAGGTGGGGGCGGCGGCTTGGATGTCTTTGGCTCCTGTGAGTATCGTACTACAATGAAGTCTTATGCGCTGGCAGTTGGGCCTGGGGGCATTGGTGTGTGTGGGCGCAGTCGGCGCGCAAACCAACGATGTCCCCGAAGTGGCGCGGGCCCAGGCCGAAGTCCGGAACGTGCGCGCCTTGGTGGAGGCCGGGGCGGCGCCGCGCACGCAATTGGAGAAAGCCGAAGAGGCCATGGCCGATGCCCAGGACGAGGCCATTCTGCGGCGAACCATATACGGCCAGGATTTGACCGCGGAGCAAACCGACGAGATGATGGCAGCCGCCAGCCGCCGCTTCAATCGCCGCAGGAAAGCGCTGGACGAAGCCCAACGGTTCGTGGAGGCGGGCGCGGCGCCGCAGCTCTCGTTGGGCGCGTTCCGCGTGGAGCTGGAGCGGGCGCGCCAGGAGTCTGAGCTGGCCGGATTGCGGGCCAGCCAGGTGCGCGAACTGACCGAGATGGCCAAGGCCGAAGAATCGCTGGCCACCATGCTGGCCGAGGAGCCGTCCGAAGCGCCCAAAATTGCCGATCGTTACGATGGCGACGGCATCTTCACGGCGGGAACCCTAGCGCGGGTGGAGATGGCGTTCGCGGGACATTTCGGCAAGCCGCTGCCGGTGAGCGCCAACGGCGAAACGGCAGTGCATCGCGCCCTGGGGTTCGACCACCGCGGGCGTGTGGACGTGGCCGTTCATCCCGACCAGCCGGAGGGCCTGTGGCTGCGCGAGTTTCTCACTGAAAATCGCATTCCGTACCTCGCGTTTCGCCAGGCCGTGCCCGGCAAGGCCACTGGCGCGCACATTCATATCGGGCCCCTGAGCACGCGGCTGGTGCCCGGCGGATAATGGAAACTCCATGACTGATCCAACGCTGCGGGTGTTAATCCCCTCCGAGAAGATCCAGGTGCGGATCAAGGAACTCGGCGAACAGATTTCCCGCGATTATCCCGAGGGGCGCCTCCACATGATCGCCATTCTGAAAGGCGCCGCCTTCTTTCTGGCGGACCTGACGCGGGCCATGAAGCGCGACGTGTACATCGACTTCATGGGCATCTCCAGTTACGGAAAGGGGAAGACCACCTCGGGCGAAGTGAAGGTCACCAAGGACCTGGACATTTCGCTCGAAGGGGCCGAGGTGCTGATCGTCGAAGACATTGTCGATAGCGGCATCACCCTCAACTACCTCATGCACGTGCTGGACCAGCGGAAGCCGCATTCCATCCGCATCGCGGCGCTGCTGGACAAGCCCGAGCGCCGGCTGCGGCCGGTGCACGTGAGCTACGTGGGATTTCAGATTCCGGACGAGTTCGTGGTGGGGTTCGGCCTGGATTTCGACGAGAAGTACCGCAACCTCGACGATATCTGTGTCCTGGAGCAGGCAGGCGCGGCGGCCACTTAGCGGACTGAAGCCGTCTCGACGTTTTCGTGCTTCTTGAAATGCCGCTTCACGTCGGGCCAGAATTCCTTGAGCACTTGGGAAAAGGCGTCGGTGGCGCACTGAATGAGCAGCTTTTGCACGTTGTCGGATACCGTGCGGGTGTCGGGGTACCAGGCATTGGAAAGGGCCACGGCGGCGGCATTGCCGCCCCACTCCGAGAAATTGAAGGTCGTGTGGCCGGAATCCGTGCGCGTCACGAAGATGCGCGTCAGGGCGTAGCGCGTGCGCGACCAAACCGGACCCCCGCCCAGGCGGAAGTAGCGCGGGTCTTCGTGCAGCAGCGAGGGCATAATGCCTTCGGTCATCATGTTGCCGACCGTCTGGTCGCCAATTGAGCCAGCCAGCCGCTTGGCGTAGCCCGACATGCCCTGGCCGAAGGAGGGGTTCTGGTTTTCGAGCTGGTACAGCGTGGCAAACGCGGCCGCCGTGGGGTAGATCGGCCAGTCGAAGGAATCCTTGCAGGCGATGGTCATTTTTTGCCGCGCCGAGATGGGCGCGAAGCCATTGGACGCTTCCGCCGTACGGTAATTGGGGATCACGCCGAAAATGCGCTTGTCCTCCGGTGTGGGGGGAGCTTGTGGGCCGGGAACCACCGCGGCGGGGGCCGATGAGATCGCAGAATCGCTCTGAGCCACAGCCATGCCCGTCAAAAGGAAGTATCCCAGGACCACCAACAGCGTTCGTCGAGCGCACCCTACCATGCGGATAAAGATGCTCGGCAACCCCCTTGAAGTTTCCGAATATTATCCAGCCCTTTGGGGCCAGTAGACAATCGCTTGCGCGATTTGGTACACTACTTGCAGTCCCTTTAGAAAAGAGCTCAATGGGAGGTTCGTTTGCCTTTTTGGGAACGAACCGCTGGCACCAATGAGGTAACATGGCACGCAAAGCAGGCAAACATTATCAATCGGCCCGGAAGCAGGTAGAGGCCAAGGAATACCAGCTCGAAGACGCCGTTCCCCTTTTGCAGAAGATCAAGTACGCGAAATTCGACGAGACCGTGGAAATCCACATGCGGCTGGGCGTCGATCCCAAGCATGCAGACCAGATGGTTCGCGGCACCGTGGTCATGCCCAACGGGCTGGGGAAGTCCAAGAAGGTGCTGGTGATCGCGGGCGGCGACAAGCAGCGAGAGGCCTCGGAGGCGGGGGCCGATTTCGTGGGCGGCGAGGATATGGTGAACAAGATCCAGTCGGAAGGCTGGACCGATTTCGACGCGGTGATCGCTACGCCGGACATGATGCGGTCGGTGGGGAAACTCGGCAAGGTGCTGGGCCCGCGCGGCCTCATGCCCAATCCCAAGACCGGCACTGTGACCATGGACGTGGTCAAGGCGCTCAAGGAAATCAAGGCCGGCAAGGTGGAATTCCGGGTGGATAAGACCGGCATTATCCATGCCCCCGTCGGCAAGATCAGCTTCGAAACCGGCAAGCTCATCGAGAACGCCGCCAGCCTGATTTCGGCCGTGATCAAGGCCAAGCCGGCGGTGGCCAAAGGCAAGTACGTGAGGAGCGCGACCCTCTGCTCCACCATGAGCCCCGGTGTGGCTATCGACACGACGCCGTTCAGCGTGAAGGCGGCCAGCTAAAGCCCAACAGGTGTTTCCATGAAAAAGAAGGAAGACAAGAGGAAAGAGATCGATTCTTTGCGCCAGGACCTGGCGCGGCTGAAGAACCTGTTTGTCACCGGCTACGAGAAGCTGCGCGTGGAGCAGGATTTCGAGCTGCGCAAGGTGGTGCGCAGCGTGGGTGGCAAGTACCGCGTCGTGAAGAATAACCTGGTGGAGAGGGCTTCGGAAGGAACCCCCGCCGAGCAGGTGCTCAAGGGTTTGCGCGGGATGACCTCCGTCGCCTACACCACCAACGACGCCGTGGCGCTGGCCAAAGCGCTCACCACTTACGCCCGCGCCAACCCGACTTTTACTTTCAAGGCGGGGATCGTGGAGGGACGCGTGATCGACGTCAAGGCGATCAACGATCTGGCCAACATGCCCCCGAAAGAAGCGATCTTTGCCAGGTTGCTGTGCGTGATCAACGCCCCGGCCCAGCGGCTGATGACGGCGCTCAACGCCGTGGGCCGCGACCTGGCGGTGGTGGTGGATCAAGGCGTGAAAGAGAACAAGTTCCAGGCTTGACTGGTGATATTTCGATAGGAGTTTTGAAATGGCGGACATTAACGCAATTGCGGATCAGATTCAAGGCTTGACGCTGCTGGAGGCCTCTCAGCTCGTCAAGCTGCTGGAAGAGAAGTTGGGAGTGTCGGCGGCCGCAGCCGCTCCGGTGATGGTTGCCGGCGGCGGTGGCGGCGGCACGGCGGCGGCTCCGGCGACCGAGGAGAAAACCGAGTTCACCGTTGTCCTGACGGCGGTTGGCGCTAACAAGATCAACGTAATCAAGGCGGTTCGTGAGGTTACCAGCCTGGGCCTGAAGGAAGCCAAGGACTTGGTGGACGGTGCCCCCAAGCCCATCAAGGAAGGCGTGAGCAAGGACGAAGCCGAGTCCATCAAGAAGAAGTTCACCGACGCGGGCGCGACCGTCGAAGTGAAGTAGGGGTCAGGCGTGGCTGGCCCCGTGGCTCGCCGGGTAGTGGCGGGGCGGTCGTGTTTTTATGATTTGACGCGGGACGTAAGTCCTGTTAGACTGAATAGTTGGGCCTCCGATTCAGCGGATTCGATCCCAATTGGTGACTGTGCATCCGAAATCCTGGTACTTCAATTGCAGGGCGGGTGAAACTGCAGAGAGGGGATTTCTGCCGATTCGCGTTCCCGCAACTACTCACCGGGATCGGCGCGGCCGCTCTTCCACAGCTTCAGTCTTCATCGCGCGCGTTACTCCGCGACCTCCGGTTTCCAGATCCGCACCGGAAGTTCGATTCCCGCCCCTGTTCGATCACTCGGCGCTTCGCAAAGGGGCGCCGTTGGTTTTGTACTGTTGAGCGCTTCATTGATTTGGTTCTTCGGCCGTCAGGAGTATAAGAATGAATATTCAAGATAACGGCGCCGCCCCCGAACGAGTTGATTTTTCCAAGATCAAGACCTCCATCCCCATCCCCAACCTGATCGAGGTTCAGAAGACCTCCTACGAGCGGTTCTTGCAGATGGACCTGCTTCCCAATGAGCGGGAGGACATCGGCCTGCAAACCGTGTTCAACTCGGTGTTTCCGATCTCGGATTTCCGCGGTGTCAGCGACCTGGAGTTCGTCGATTATTCCATCGGCAACTGGGAATGCAAGTGCGGCAACCTCAAGGGGCTGAACCATCTACGCGCGACTTGCCGGAACTGCGGGGCCACTATCCGCACCGATCCGTTCCACGTCGGCGACGTGCTCTGCCATCATTGCGGGACCTTCAATAAGAACGTGCCTACCTTCTGCAACAAATGCGGCGACCCGGTGGGACTGCAGCTCAAGTACGACATGCTGGAGTGCCAGGAACGCGGCATGACGTACGCGGCGCCGCTCAAGGTCACCATCCGGCTGACGGTTTACTCGAAGGACCCGGAGACCCAGAAGAAGAGCGTCCGCGACATCAAAGAGCAGGAAGTGTTCTTCGGTGAAATCCCCCTGATGACGGACAACGGGACGTTCATCATCAACGGCACCGAGCGCGTCATCGTTTCGCAGTTGCACCGCTCGCCGGGCGTCTTTTTCGAGCGCGTTCCGGCGCAGGGGTACTTCCTGGGCAAGATCATTCCGTACCGCGGAAGCTGGGTGGAATTCGAATACGACAACAAGAACATCCTGTACGTCCGCATCGACCGCAAGCGGAAGTTCTACGGCTCGGTGTTCCTGCGGGCGCTGGGCTACAAGACCGACGAGCAGATCCTGCGCGGGTTCTACCGCGCCAGCAAGATCGCCATCAAAGACAAGAAGCTGTTCTGGAACGTAGATGAGGGCCTGATCGGACTGAAGCTGTCGCACGCCATCGCCGCGCGCGGCGGCGAGACCGTGGTGGCGCAGGGCAGGAAGATCACCAATCCGCTGTACAAGGAAATCCAAAAGGCCAAGATCCAGCAGGTGGAGGTGGCGTCCGACGACCTGGAAGGCGCGTACGTGGTCGCCGATGTATTCGATACGTCCACCGGTGAAGTCTACGCCGACGCCAACAGCGAGCTCACCGCCGCGCTGCTGAACAAGCTGATAGAAGCCAGCGTCCCCGAATTCGAAGTTTTCTTCCCCGAGCGCGACGAAGTGGGGACCGTGATCTCGGCCACCATCAAGAAGGACCCGGTCAAGGCGCAGAACGAGGCGCTAATCGAGATCTACCGCAAGTTGCGGCCCGGCGATCCACCCACGCTGGACACCGCCACGCAGCTTTTCCAGGGCATGTTCTTCGATCCGCGCAAGTACGATTTCTCGCGCGTGGGCCGCATGAAGTTCAACATCAAGCTGCACGAGAACGCGGATTACGCGCCGCCGTCGTGGCTGAACGACCCGGCCAACAAGGGCAAGAGCCCCATGGACCGGCGCACCCTGGACCAGGACGACTTCCGCGACACCATCAAGTACCTGCTGAAGCTGCGGCGGTTCGCCTCCATGCCGGGGTCAGGTTACGACGTGGACGACATCGATCACCTGGGCAACCGGCGCGTGCGTGCGGTGGGCGAGCTGCTCGAGAACCAGTTCCGCATTGGCCTGGTGCGCATGGAGCGTGCCATCAAGGAGAAGATGTCGGTGTACCAGGAGATGTCCACGGCCATGCCGCACGACCTGGTGAACGCCAAGCCGGTGATGGCGGCCATCCGGGAGTTTTTCGGGTCGAGCCAGCTTTCCCAGTTCATGGACCAGACCAACCCGCTCTCGGAGATCACGCACAAGCGGCGACTGTCGGCGCTGGGTCCGGGAGGGTTGAGCCGGGAGCGCGCGGGATTCGAAGTGCGCGACGTTCACCCCACGCACTACGGCCGCATCTGCCCGATTGAGACGCCGGAGGGCCCCAATATCGGCCTCATCTCGTCGCTCTCCTGTTTCGCCCGCATCAACGAGTACGGCTTCATCGAGAGCCCCTACCGGAAAGTGATCAAGGGCGTGGTCATCGACGAAGTCAAGATTTTGAATCCCGGCGACACCGACTACAAGGTGGGGGACATCGTCAGGCGCTCCGAAGCCGACGAGGTCAACCGCAAGCTCAGCTCCAAGAAACAGCCGGCCGAGTTCGAAGCCCACTGCGAATACCTTTCGGCGTGGGAGGAGGACAAGTACACCATCGCCCAGGCGAACGTGGGGCTGGACGAGAAGGGCCGCATCGTGCCCGATCTTTCGAACGCGCGCCAGGCCGGCAACTTCGTGCTCAAGCCGCGGGAGGAGATCGAGTACATCGACGTCAGCCCCAAGCAGCTTGTGTCGGTGGCCGCGAGCCTCATTCCGTTCCTCGAAAACGACGACGCCAACCGCGCCCTCATGGGGTCGAACATGCAGCGCCAGGCGGTGCCGCTGCTGCGCGCCGACGCTCCCTTTGTGGGCACCGGCATGGAGCAGGTGACGGCCCGGGATTCCGGCGCGGTGGTGCTTTGCAAGCGCTCCGGCACGGTGGATTCGGTGGATTCCGAACGCATCATCGTGCGCGTGGAAGGCGCGACACACGAAGGTCAGTTGTCGCGCGAGGTGGGTGCGGACATCTATCAGCTCACCAAATTCAAGCGCTCGAATCAGAACACGTGCATCAACCAGAAGCCTATCGTGCGCGTGGGCCAGCGCGTCCCCAAGGGCGCGGTGCTGGCCGACGGTCCGTGCACCGATTTGGGCGAGCTGGCGCTGGGGCGCAACGTGCTGGTGGCCTTCATGCCCTGGCGCGGGTACAACTTCGAAGACGCCATCCTGGTGAGCGAAAAGCTGGTCAAGGAAGACTACTACACCTCCATCCACATCGAGGAGTTCGAAATCGAAGCGCGCGACACCAAGCTGGGCCCGGAAGAGATCACGCGGGACATTCCCAACATCGCGGACGCCTTCCTGCGCAACCTGGACGAAAGCGGCATCATCCGCATCGGCGCCACCGTGAAACCCGGCGACATCCTGGTGGGCAAGGTGACACCCAAGGGCGAAACCCAGCTCACTCCGGAAGAGAAGCTGCTGCGCGCCATCTTCGGCGAAAAGGCCGGCGATGTGAAAGATGCCTCGCTCTATTGCCCGCCCGGAATCGAGGGCACCATCGTCGATTGCAAGATCTTCTCGCGCAAGGGACAGGAGAAAGACGAGCGTTCCAAGGCCATTGAGGAAACGCAGATTCAACGCCTGCAGCGCAACCTCGAAGACGAAAAACGCATCCTCCACGACGAGCGCGCCAAGCGTCTGGCCGGCCTGCTGGAAGGCAAGAAGCTGCTGGCCGACCTGCACGACGAGAAGACCAACAAGCGCCTGCTCTCGAAGGACACCGAGCTGACGCGCGAACTGATCGAGAAGATGAAATCGCGCGACCTGAAGCGCATGCGCCTGGGGAGCAAGGACCCGCGCCTGAACGAGCAGATCGACGAGATCGAGGAGATGACCTCGCGCCAGATCGCGGTGCTCGAGAAGATCACCGACGAGAAGATCGGCAAGCTCCGCAAGGGCGACGAGCTGCCGCCGGGCGTGATCAAGCTGGTCAAGGTGTACATCGCCATGAAGCGCAAGCTTTCGGTGGGCGACAAGATGGCCGGCCGCCACGGGAACAAGGGCGTGATCGCGCGGGTTCTTCCGGACGAGGACATGCCGTACTTGCCCGATGGAACGCCGGTTGAGATCGTGCTCAACCCGCTGGGCGTGCCTTCGCGCATGAACGTGGGGCAGATTCTGGAAACGCACCTGGGGTGGGCGGCCAACGCGCTGGGTCTGCATTATGCGACGCCCGTGTTCGACGGCGCCACCGAGCGCGAGATCAAGAAGGCCCTCACCGAGTCGCAGCTGCCGACCTCGGGCAAGACCATTCTGTACGACGGCATGACGGGCACGCAGTTCGAGCAGCCGGTGACGGTGGGCTACATCTACATGATGAAGCTCTCGCACCTGGTGGACGACAAGATCCACGCACGCTCCATCGGCCCGTACTCGCTCATTACCCAGCAGCCTCTGGGCGGCAAGGCGCAGTTCGGCGGACAGCGCTTCGGCGAAATGGAAGTCTGGGCGCTGGAAGCTTATGGCGCGGCCTACATTTTACAGGAGCTACTGACCGCGAAATCGGACGACGTGTATGGCCGCGCCAAGATCTACGAAGCCATTGTCAAGGGCGAAGCGGCCATCGAGCCGGGCGTGCCGGAATCGTTCAACGTGCTGATACGCGAGTTGCAGTCGTTGTGTCTCGATGTCGAGTTGATGAAGAAGCCGCACGAAGTGCCGGACACGGCGCTGGCGGCTGACTAGGGGCCGGGGGCCAGGGGCCGGGGGTCAGGGAAAACCCGGCGAGGCTCTTCGGCTCGGTTGAGGTCGTGTTTTATAGGTTCGGCGCCAGTCGCAGGGTGGGTGGGGTTCCTGGCCCCCGGCCCCCGGCCCCTGGCCCCTGAAAGGGTTCCTAAATGAGATCTTCACCGTACGATCGGGCGAATTTGATCGCGGATTTCGATTCGATCCGCATTTCTCTGGCTTCTCCGGAAAAAATCCGGAGTTGGTCCCACGGCGAAGTCACCAAGCCGGAAACCATCAACTACCGGACGTTCAAGCCGGAGCGCGATGGGCTGTTCTGCGCGCGAATTTTCGGTCCCACCCAGGATTGGGAGTGCTTGTGCGGCAAGTACAAGCGCATGAAGCACCGCGGCGTCATTTGCGACAAGTGCGGCGTGGAAGTCACCCTGGCGCGCGTCCGCCGCGAGCGCCTGGGGCACGTCGAGCTGGCCAGCCCCTGCTCGCACGTGTGGTTCTTCAAGGGCTTGCCCAGCCGCATCGGCCACCTGCTGGACATCACCCTGCGCGAGCTGGAACGGGTGCTCTACTTCGAGGCCTTCGTGGTGGTGGACCCGGGCGAGGTCCCGGGCATCTCCAAAAGCGAGGTTATCACCGACGAGAAGAAGCGCCAGCTCGACCAGGAGTTTCCGGGCAAGTTCATCGCCATGATGGGCGCGGAGGGGATCAAGGAACTGCTCAAGAAGGTCGACGTGGATGCCTTGAGCGAAGAAATTCGCGAGAAGATGAAAACCGAGGCGTCGGTTCAGAAGAAACTGAAATTCGCCAAGCGGCTGCGCGTGGTGGAATCGTTCCGCAAATCCGGCAACAAGCCGGAGTGGATGATCCTCGACGTCATTCCGGTGATCCCGCCCGAGTTGCGCCCGCTGGTTCCCCTGGATGGCGGCCGCTTCGCCACCTCCGACCTCAACGATCTCTACCGCCGCGTGATCAACCGCAACAACCGGTTGAAGAAGCTCATCGAGCTGCATGCCCCCGACGTGATCGTGCGCAACGAAAAGCGCATGTTGCAGGAAGCCGTGGACGCGCTGTTCGACAACGGCCGCCGCGGCCGCGTCTTGCGCGGCGCCAACAACCGGCCGCTCAAATCGCTCTCCGACACCCTTAAGGGCAAGCAGGGACGCTTCCGCCAGAACCTGCTCGGCAAGCGCGTGGATTACTCCGGCCGTTCCGTCATCGTGGTCGGCCCCGAGCTGCGCCTCAACCAGTGCGGTCTTCCCAAGAAGATGGCGCTCGAGCTGTTCAAGCCCTTCATCTACCACCGGCTCGAGCAACGCGGCCACTGCACCACTATCAAGCAGGCCAAGGAACTGGTGGAGCAGCAGGACCCGGTGGTGTGGGACATTCTCGAAGAGGTCATCAAGGACCACCCCATTCTGCTGAACCGCGCTCCCACGCTGCACCGCCTGGGCATCCAGGCCTTCGAGCCGGTGCTGGTGGAAGGCAAGGCCATCAAGATTCACCCGCTGGTGTGCACGGCCTTCAACGCCGACTTCGACGGCGACCAGATGGCGGTGCATATTCCGCTGTCGCCGGAAGCGCAGATCGAAGCTTCCACCCTGATGCTCTCGGCCAACAACATTCTTTCGCCGGCCCACGGCAGCCCCATCGCCGTCCCCACGCAGGACATGGTGTTGGGCTGCTACTATCTGACCAAGGCGCGTCCGGGCGCCAAGGGCGAGGGGCGCACTTTCGCTTCCACCGACGACGTGCTCATCGCTCTCGAGATGGGCGAGGTGGAGACGCTCACCCCCATCAAGCTGCGTTACACGGGGCGCGTAATCGACCTGGTGCACGCCTTTGACAACCAGAACATCCTGCACAACGAGCCTATCGAATTCAACAAGCAGTACATGGAAACCACCGTCGGCCGCGTCATTCTCAACGACAGCCTCCCGCCGGATATGCCGTTTGTCAACGGCCTGCTGAAGAAGAAGGGCCTCGGCCAGCTCGTCTCGTACTGCTATCTGAAATTCGGCCTGCACACCACCGTGCAGATGCTCGACGAAGTCAAGGCGCTGGGCTTCCTGTACGCCACGCGCGCGGGCATTTCCATCGGCATCGACGACATGGTGGTGCCGGAGGAGAAAGCCGCCCTGGTGAAGGAGGCTGAAAAAGAGGTGGTGGCCGTCGAGAGCCAGTATCAGGACGGCGCCATCACCCACGGCGAGCGCTACAACAAGATCATCGAAATCTGGTCCAAGGTCACGGAGAAAGTTTCCGACGAAATGATGAAATCCATGGAAGAGGACGACCGCACCGGCCGCTACCTCAACCCCATTTACATCATGGCCGACTCGGGCGCGCGCGGTTCCAAGCAGCAGATCCGGCAGCTTTCGGGCATGCGCGGCCTGATGGCCAAGCCCTCGGGCGAGATCATCGAAACCCCCATCACGGCCAACTTCCGCGAAGGCCTCAACGTGCTGCAATACTTCATCTCCACGCACGGCGCCCGCAAGGGACTGGCCGACACCGCCTTGAAGACCGCCGATTCCGGCTACCTGACGCGGCGCCTGGTGGACGTGGCGCAGGACGTGATTGTCACCGAGAACGACTGCGGCACCACGGAAGGCATCTACGTCGAGCCGATCATCGAATCGGGCGAAATCATCGAGCCGCTGCGCGACCGCATCGTGGGCCGTGTGGCGCTCGAAAACCAGAAGGACTACGAAGGCAACGTGATCGTGGGGGTCAACGAGGAGATCACCGAAGACCTGGCGGCGGCCATTCAGGCGGCCGGCATCGGGAGCGTGAAGATCCGCTCGGTGCTCACCTGCGAATCCAAGCGCGGCGTCTGTGTCATGTGCTACGGCCGCAACCTGGCTACCGGGCGGCTGGTGGAGCGCGGCGAGGCCGTGGGCGTGATCGCGGCACAGTCCATCGGCGAGCCTGGCACGCAATTGACCATGCGCACCTTCCACATCGGCGGAACCGCTAGCCGTGTCAGCGAGCAATCGACCCAGGACGCGAAGAGCGACGGGTTTGCGCGCCACATGGGCATTCAAACCGTGCGCAGTAAGACCGGCGAGCTGATCGCCATGAACCGCAATGGAAAAATAGCGGTTCTGGACGACAAGGGCCGCGAAAAGGAACGCTATGAAGTGAATTACGGCGCCCGTGTGCTGGCCGCCGACGGTGCTCCGGTTAAGGCCAACCAGATCCTGCTCGAGTGGGACCCGTACACGTTCTCGATTCTGACCGAAGTCAGCGGCACGGTGCACTTCAAGGACTTGGTGGACGGCCTTACCATTCAGGAGCGCGTGGACGAAGTCACCGGCATGTCGCAACTCGTCGTCGCGGATTCACCGGACGAGAAGCGGCAGCCACAGATTATTGTGCGGCCGGAGGGCGCCGCGGGCTCGCGTTCGGAAGCCAAGAAGTACCTTATGCCGACGCATGCCCACCTGATGGTTCACGATGGCGACGAGGTCCACGCCGGCGACGTGCTGGCCAAGATCCCGCGCGAAACCACCAAGACCAAGGACATCACCGGTGGTCTGCCGCGCGTGGTCGAGCTGTTTGAAGCGCGCAAGCCGCGTGAGACGGCCATCATCGCCGAAATCAACGGCGTGGTGAAGTACGGCGAAGTCACCAAGGGCCAGCGCAAGATCTTCGTGGCCGGCGACGACGGCGAGCAGCGCGAGTATTCGCTGCCGCGCGGCGTCCACATCAACGTTCAGGAGGGCGAGCGGGTCAAAGCCGGCGAGCCGCTCATGGACGGCCCGCGCAACCCCCACGACATTCTCGACGTGCTGGGCGAGAAGGAGCTGCAAAAGTACCTGGTCAACGAGATTCAGGAAGTCTACCGGTTGCAGGGCGTCAATATCAACGACAAGCACCTCGAGGTCATCTCCCGCCAGATGATGCGCTGGGTGAAGGTGGAGGACATCGGCGACACCGAATTCCTGCCGGAAGAGGTGGTGGACCGGTTCAAGTTCCGCGACGAGAACATGAAAGTTCTGGAAGCGGGCCAGCGGCCGGCGCAGGGCAAGGCCGTGCTGCTGGGCATCACCAAGGCTTCGCTTTCCACCGATTCGTTCATCTCCGCGGCCTCCTTCCAGGAGACTACGCGCGTGCTCACCGAAGCCGCCATCAACGGCAAGGTGGACTACCTGCGCGGCCTGAAGGAGAACGTGATCATGGGCCGCCTGGTCCCGGCCGGCACCGGCATGGAGTATTACCGCCAGGTGAAGATTGCAGGCGAGGACGTGGTGGAAGAGGCCGCGGCCGAGCCCGTCGCTCGAGACTATCCCCGGTTACGACGAAGAGACGCGGCTGCAATACGCCGGCGGCCTGCCCGAGGATACCGGCGAAGAGTCGCTGGCGGAGTAAATCCGCGACCCGCTGGCGCGTCTGGGGATGCGCCGGCGGGCTCTGTACCCTGCTCCGATGTTATCCTCGAAGTTTGCGCCAGTCTGATCTTCCAGCTAGAGCGCTTTCCCGCCCGCTCGCGTTTGTGCTTCTCGCTCTCACCGCCATCGTGTTGCTCGGCCTTTTCTCCACCGAGATTGCCGACCCCGACTTCTGGTGGCACCTGAAGACCGGCGAGTACATCGTCACCCAGCAGCGGCTGCCATCGCCCGATCCGTTCGCCTACACCACCGCCGGCGCCAGGTCCGCTTACCCCGGCGAGGAAACCACTCGCCGCTTCAACCTCACGCATGAGTGGCTCGCCCAGGCCGTCTGGTACCTCGTCTACCGCATGGGAGGCTTCCCCGCCGTCGTTCTCTGGAAAGCTCTTCTGCTGGCCACCCTGTGCGCCCTCACCGGCTTCGTCGCCCAGCGCCGCACCGGGTCCTGGCTCTGGGGCATCGCCGCGGCGCTGGCGGCCGCCTCCCTGACGATCGAGTTTGCCAAGGACCGCCCCGGCATCCTCAGCTACGTTTTCACCGCCGCCTTCCTGGCCATCTTCGAGGGGCGCCGCCGGCTGTGGATGGTGCCGGTGCTCGCCGTCGTCTGGGCCAACTGCCACGGGGGATTCTTCCTCGGTTGGATCGTCTGCGCCGCCTACGCCGCCGAAGCGCTATTGCGCCGCTCGCCCGATGCCCGCCGCATCCTGGCCGCGGGCGGCCTCACGGTGCTCCTCACGGGCGCCAATCCGAACGGCTTTTCCGCGATCGCCACCGTGTTGCGCTATCGCCAGAGCCCCATGCAGGCGACGCTCATCGAATGGTCGCGCCCGGACCTCTGGGGTCCGCCCTACGCCTTCGACGTCCTGCTCTACGCATCTGCCCTGGCGCTGGTTCTTTCCTGGAAACGGGTGCGTCCGGCCGACTGGATGCTCTTTGCAGCGTTTACGGCGGCGTCGCTCACAGCGTTCCGCAATGTGCTGCTCATCGGCCTCCTCGCTCCCGTCCTGATCGCCTCCTATTTCCCCTGGAAACGGCGGCTGCCGGTGTTCGCCCAATTCGCGGCGGCCGCGGTGCTGGTGCTGGTTCTGGCCTGGGGCACGATCCGCGGCTCCTTCTTTCAACTGCGCGTGGCCGAGTGGCGTTTTCCCGCTGGAGCCGCGGCGTTCTTGAGCCGGAATCGTATCTCCGCGCCGCTCTTCAACACTTACGAGTACGGCGGCTATCTCATCTGGAAGGGCCAGCGCGTTTTCATCGATGGCCGCGCGCTCAGCGAGACCGTATTCCAGGATTACCGCTGGATTCTCGCCTCTCCCCCCGCCAGCGCCGCGCGCGCCCAAATCCTGGCGCGGTACGGCATCGGCGCCATTGTGGGGAACGCCTTCGAGTACAATTCCGGCGTTTTGTACCCGCTCGTGCTGGCCTTGGTGGAACCCGCGGCGGCGGAGGCCTGGCATTTGGTGTACGAAGATCCGCAATCCATGGTCTTCCTGCGCGATGTGCCGCCGGGCATCCCCATCCTCGACAGGCGCCGCATTCCCGCCCATCTCGAAGCCGAGTGCCGCATGCACGTCGAGCGGGACCCCGAGTTTTCCCTCTGCGCCCGCACGCTCGGCGATCTGTTCCTGCGCGCCGGTGACACCCTCCGCGCCCGCCGCTGGCTGGCGTTTTACCTGGATCATCCGTACGGCCCCGATCCCGAAGCGCGGCGCCGGTACCTGGAGCTATTACGGCCGTAGCTGCGCCAGGCAGAACGACTTGAAAGAGAAGCCTACCGGGAAAACTTCAGTCACCCTTCCTGGTTCACCATCTGGATCAGCGCCTGGATATACCCGAAGCAGTAGGCAAACGCCTGCCTGCCCCCGGTATCTCCGGCGATCTGCGGTACGTGGTCGGGCATCAGCATCCCGTCGTAGCCCACCTCTTTGTAGGTCCGGATCGCCCGGATGAAATCCACATCGCCGTTGTCCGGAAAGGTCTCCTGAAAATTCAAAAAGCCGCCCTTGATGTTGCGGAAATGCACGTTGAAGATTCTGCCGCGCGAGCCGAAGTAGCGGATCACGTCGTAGATCTCCTCGCCGGGCTTCTTTAGCATCTCCGAAACCGTGCCCTGGCAAAAGTTGAGGCCGTGAGACGGGCTGGGACTCAACGCGATGAATCGCTTCAGCCCGTCCACGCTGCCGAGCACGCGGTGAACGCCGCGAAAGCCCTGCGGCTCCGGCATGGCGGGGTCGTGCGGATGGCACGCCAGCCGCACCTTGTGCTCCTCCGCCACGGGCACGACGCGCTTCACGAAGTAGCCGATGCGCTCCCACGCCTGCTCCGCGCTTACCGGCCCCGCTTCGGTGGGCGTGTCCCGGTTGGCCGCCTTTTCGTAATTGAAAGTGCTGTAAGTGGCGCCGCCGCGGCCCATGGTGGATTCCGTCCGCACTACCCCGAGAATCGACATGTTGTATTTCAGCAGCGGGATGCCCGCCTGGGATGCGTTGCGGATCATCTGGCAGATGTTGTCGATCTCGCGGTCGCGCTCGGGGCTTTTGCCCAGCATGATGTTGGGGTTCTCAGACCTGGTAATGTACGCGGAGCTGAGCGGCAGCGGCACGGCCTCCAGCTTGAGGCCGAACGATTCCACGTGCTCCCGGTGGCGCGTGAGCGATTCCACCGACCAGTTCTCGTCCATCTTGGCCGAGGGCAGATGGCCGCAAATGTGATTCACTCCCAACGCCGCCATCACTTTCAGGATGTCGTCGCTGTCGCCGTGCTGCGTGCCGAGTTTCAGGTTGGCCTTGCGGCTCGCCGCTGGCCGCGAGGTTTGAGCCTGCGCGCCGGCCGCGGCCAGCGCTCCGGCAGCGGTTTGAGTGAAGAAATGTCTGCGATGCATGAGAACAGTCTAGCGGATTGCGGCCCGCAACTCGAATATCGCCGCCCGCTTAACGGTCTTGTAATGGCGAAACAGCCCGAATTCATGCGATAGTAGGAAAGAGCGCAGCGCCAGGCTCCCTGTGAGGATCATTGAAGAGACTTCTGCTTGTTGGCTCTATTCTTGTGTTCGTTTATCAGGCGCGCACTTCCGGGTCGGGGGTGGTTCTGTTGAATACATTGAATCGCGGCGCCGGACGGTTGCCCTCGGATTGGCAAATCAAGGTGAACCACGGCCGGCCGGAGATCTCCGTCTGCAATGAGGGCCAAGGCGGAGAACCCTGCCTCCACCTCAAGAGCGTGAAAGCATCGTTCGCCCTTGAGCGGGGCGTGGACGTGAGTCCCGAGGAGACGCCGTATCTCACCTGGAGTTGGAAGGTCACCCGCCTCCCGAACGGCGGCGATTTCCGCCGAGCCTCCACCGACGACCAGGCCGCCCAGGTGCTCGTTGCCTTCGCAGACCGGCGCGTCATCACCTACCTCTGGGACAGCACCGCCCCCAAGGGCGCCATGCAAAGCTCCAGCGCGATTCCCCTGGTGCATATCTTCGCAGTAGTGTGCCAGTCTGGCGCCACCGAAGCGAACCGGTGGGTTGCCGAAAACCATAACGTGGCCGCCGACTATCAACGGGCCTACGGTAAGACCGCGCCGCACGTGAAGGGGTTGTGCCTCCAGATCAACTCCCAGCATACCGGCACCGTGGCGGAAAGCTACTTCGGCGAAGTCGCATTCCGCAGCACGCCGCAGTAATGATTCTGGTGACTGGCGGGACCGGCTTCATCGGGAGCCATCTGCTGGACAAACTGTCTGACCTGGGTGAGCCCGCGCGCTGCCTGTTGCGCCGCAAGGCTGTCCCGCGCCGCTTGCCCGCCGGGATCGAAGCCGCCTACGGCGATCTCACCAGCGGCGAGGGCGTCGAGGCAGCAGTCAGCGGCGCTCATACTGTGATTCACCTCGCGGGCGTAACCAAGGCGCTGGCGGCCCGCGATTACTACGCGGGTAATGTGCGCGCCACGGAAACGCTGGTGCGTGCTGTGGCGGGACGCGCCGTCCGCCTGGTCCATGTGAGCACGCTGGCGGCCATCGGCCCCAGCCGCGACGGCACACCGGTGGATGAGGATGCCCAGCCGCGCCCGCTCACGCACTACGGCAAATCGAAACTGGAAGCCGAGCGGACGGTGCGCGCGCTGGCGCCGGATGCGGTGATCGTCCGCCCCCCGGTGGTCTACGGCCCGCGCGATACTGACGTTTTCCAGATCCTGAGATGCATTTCCAGGGGTTGGATGCTCGCAATCGCCGGCGGCGAGCGGTGGTTCAGCGCCATCTATGTCGGGGACCTGGTAGAAGGGCTGCTGGCGGCCTCGCGCGGGATGCCCGGCCGCGCCTACTTTCTGGCGCATCCCCAGCCGGTTTCCTGGAGCGAACTGGGTGCCACAGCCGCGTGTATCATGGCTCGCCGGCCGCGCGTCGTTCGCGTGCCGCCCCTGGTGGCGTACGGCGTGGGCTGCTGTGCCGAGGTGTGGTCGCACGTCACGCGCAAGCCCGGCATTATCTCGCGCGAAAAGGTGGCCGAGGCGCGTTGCCGGTGGTGGACCTGCGATACCCGGCGCGCCGCCGCCGAGCTGGGCTTCGAGGCGCGGACGCCGCTGGCCACGGGCCTCGCCGAGACCCTCGCCTGGTACAGGGAGGCCGCTTGGCTGAAGTATTGAAGGAAGACCGCCGTTTCTGGGCCGTCGACAAGCTCATCCTGGCCTACTGCGCCTTCACCTCTGTCGTGGTCCTGGGCTGGTGGAACCAAATTCCCGACGCTGCCGCTCTTTTCGCCGTGCACCTGGCCGGTGTCGCGCTGCTGGTCTTTGAGGTGAAGCGCCCCAATCGCACAAGCTGGCTCTTCCGGAACTGGTATCCGCTGCCTTACGTAGGCTTCTGTTACAAGGAAATGGCGCTGCTCATACCCGCGGTGCGGCGCACCGATGCCGACCAATGGCTGGCCAACCTGGACTTTCGCATCTGGCATGTTAACCCCACCGTCTGGCTGGAGCGAATCCAGACCCCCCTGCTCACCGAATTCTTGCAGACGGTCTACACCCTTTTCGTGCCGGCAGTGCTCCTGGTGGGTTTCTTGATCTGGAGGAAACGCCTTTACCCGGAGTTCCAATATTATGCTTTTTTAATCGCGCTGGGGTTCCTGGCCTCTTATATTGGCTACCTGATAGTCCCCGCGCGGGGGCCCCGTTTCCTGCTAAGGCATTTACAACACATACCCTTACAGGGATTATGGCTGTTCAAGAGCATGCAGACGACGCTGGATCGCCTGGAATCCTTCCACTACGACTGCTTTCCGAGCGGGCATACGGAACTCACCATCCTGGCGTGGTGGGGCAGCCGTTTTGTTTCAAAAAAAGTGTTCAGGGCCTATTTGGGCTACACTCCGTTCCTCATTTTTGCTACAGTTTATTGTCGATACCACTATACGGTTGATGTTCTGGCAGGCGCCGGGTTGGCCTTCGTCCTGATTTTGGCAACCCCGGCGATTTATAGAAAGCTTTCACAAGGGGCTTGAAGATTGGGAGGAATTGAAGTCGTTGCGGTTGACAACCAGAAGACGCTGAAACAATTCGTAGAACTGCCGTATACACTGTACCGCAACGACCCCTATTGGGTGCCTCCGTTGCGGATCGCGGTTAAGGAACTGCTCGACCGCCGCAAGCATCCGTTCTACGCCAATGCCGAGGCTGAGTTTTACCTGGCGTTGCGGGACGGTCGCGTGGTAGGGCGCGTGGCGGCTATCCTCGACCGGAACTACAACCGCTTCCACAGTGAGAACGCCGGGTTCTTCGGGTTTTTTGAAAGCGTGAACGATGTGGATGTGACCGGCGCCCTGCTATCGCGCGCGCGCCAGTGGGTATTCGATCGCGGCGCTACGGTGATGCGCGGGCCGGTGAATCCGTCCACCAACTACGAGTGCGGCATGTTGATCGAAGGCTTCGATTCGAGCCCCATGATCATGATGACCTACAACCCGGCCTATTATCCGGTCTTGATGGACCAGGCTGGGCTGCGGAAGGCCAAAGACTTGTACGCCTACCTCAGCAATCCCAGCGTCGCCGATATGAGGAAGATCGAGCGCGTGGCGGACAGGGCGCTAGCGACTAACGGGGTTCGCGTGCGTCCCATCAGCATGAAAGACTTCAACGGGGACGTGGAGCGCGTCTGGAACGTGTACAATTCGGCATGGAGCCGCAACTGGGGCTTTGTCCCCATGTCGCGCGACGAGTTTTTGCTGATGGGCAAAGAGATGAAGCAGATTCTTAAGCCCGAGTTCGTGCTGATCGGGGAGGTGGGTGACAGCGTGGTGGGTTTCGCGCTGGCCTTGCCCGACATCAACCAGGCGCTCAAACCGGCGGGTGGGAGGCTGTTTCCAACGGGGCTGCTCAAAATCCTGTATTATCAACGTTTGATCAAAAATTTACGGGTCCTTGTCCTGGGGGTGGTGGAGGAGTACCGTGCTTCCGGCCTGGCGGCGGGCTTTTATGCTACGCTTTTCCGCAACGCCCGGAAGCTGGGCTATGGCGACTGCGAAATGTCCTGGATACTGGAAGACAATATCTTAATGAATCGCTCCCTCGAGCTCATGGGGGCGAGGCGGTACAAAACGTACCGAATTTATGAATGGAACTGAGGACCATGCGCATATCAACTGGCGACATCACCGGCAAAAAGAAGGGCAGCGCATCGAACGACATTTTCGAGAAATGCCGGAACTTCACTCGTCCGAGTGATCTGCAATCCACTGGGCTCTACATGTACTTCGAGGTTTTTGGCGACCGCGAAGGGTGTGGGCCGGGCGAAGTCCGCATGGGGCGGCGCAAAGTGCTGATGTTCGGGTCGAACGATTACCTCGGCCTCATCACCCACCCCAAGGTAATCGAGGCCGCCGCGCAGGCCGTCCGCAAGTACGGAACCGGGTGCAGCGGCTCACGCCTGCTCAACGGCACGCTGGACCTGCATGTCAAGCTCGAAGCCGAGCTGGCCGCCCTGGTCCACAAGGAAACCGCCATCATTTTCAGCACGGGGTTTCAGGGCAACTACGGCACGCTCTCGGCCCTCACCGAGAAGGGCGACGTCATGGTCTGCGACCACAACCTGCACGCCAGCCTGGTGGAAGGCGCGCTGCGGTCGCCCGCCCGCACCGTGCGCTTCCGTCATAACGACATGGAACACTTCGAGCGGTGCCTCGAGAACTGCTCGCCGGATGAGAGGATCCTCATCGTTTCCGAAGGCGTCTTCAGCATGGAAGGCGACATCGCCGATCTGCGCGGCACCCTGAAGCTTGCCAAGCCTTACGGCGCGCGCGTCTACGTGGATGAGGCCCACGGCATCGGCGTGCTCGGACCCACGGGCGCCGGTGCGGCCGAGCACCTGGGCGTGCTCGACGAAGTCGACATGGTGATGGGCACGTTCAGCAAGTCGCTGGCCTCGGTGGGTGGCTTCATCGCCGCCGAGCGCTCAGTGGTCGAGTACCTGAAGCACACCTCCCGGCCGTTCGTCTTTTCGGCCAGCCTGCCGGCGGCCTCGGTGGCGGCCGTGGGCGCGGCTCTCCAGATCATGAAGAAGGAGCCGGAGCGCCGCCTGCACCTGCTGCGCATTGCCCAATTGCTGCGCGACGAGCTGCGCGCGCGCGGTTTTGCGGTACTGCCCGGCGAGACCGCCATTGTTCCCGTGGTCATCCAGGACGAGCTGGATCTCTGCCGCCTCTGCAAAACGCTGCTTGAGGAAGGCATCTACGCCAATCCCGTGCTGCGCCCGGCCGCCGCGCAGAACCTGTTGCGCATCTCCTGCACGGCCGCCCACACCGAAAAGCACTTAGACCGGCTGCTCACCACCCTCGAGAAGGTGTCGAACGCACTGGGAATCGAGCGGTAGACGGCCGGCCCCGCAACTGCCGTGAAGCGCTCCAAGCGGCCAGCCCCGAATCTCTCCTCTCCCGCCGAATCCACCGTGCTCCCACTTGTGGAGAGACATTCGCTCCCTCTGGCCCTCTGCCTCATCGCCATCGCCGCCGTTCGGATCGTGTCGACCTATACCGCGTTTGCCGACGTGGGCGATGAACCGGCGCACCTGGCTTGCGGCCTCCAGTACCTGGCCCAGCATGTCTACCGGTATGAAACCCAGCATCCGCCGCTGGCGCGCGCCATGGCGGCGCTGGGACCGTACCTGGATGGCGCGCGGCCCGTCGGCGAGCCCAACCCCGAGTGGGAAGGCGATGCCATCCTGTGCCACTCCAGCCACCCCAGCCGCACCCTGTCTCTGGCGCGGCTGGGAATTTTGCCTTTCTTCCTTCTGGCGTGCCTGGTAGTCTATTTCTGGGCCAGGCATCATTTCGGAAATCCGGCCGCCGTCTTAGCCACGGGGCTGTTCACGCTGCTTCCGCCCGTCCTCGCCCACGCCGGCCTGGCCACTACCGACATGGCGCTGACGGCCTGTCTGGGCGCGGCCTTCTTCTCGCTCGTCCTATGGGCGGAGAGGCCCACGCTGCCGCGCGCCCTCCTGACGGGCGCGGCCACCGCGCTGGCCGCGCTCTCCAAGTTCACGGCGCTGGGATTCCTGCCGGCGGGGTTGGCGCTCGCGTTCGTAGCGTACATTGTCGTGGAACGGCCCGGCCTGAACAAACTCGCCGCTCTCGCCAGGGAACGCGCCGCCTCATTCCCCCTCGCCGTGCTCGCCGGAGCATTGTTGATCTGGGCCGGCTACGGGTTCTCCTTCGGCCTGGTGCCCGGGTGGAATCTGTGCCTGCCAGCCCCAGAGTTCTTCGATGGCATCCGCAATGCCTTGCACCACAATGCCACCGGCCACACGGCGTACCTGCTTGGCCAGGTCTCCAAAACCGGATGGTGGTACTTCTTTCCCGTGGCACTGGCGGTGAAGACGCCCATCGCTTTCCTGTTGTTGCTGGCTTCGGGCGCCTACCTTTGCTGGAAGAAACGCCGGGAGGTGGCTTACCTGCTGCCGCTGGCGTTTTCTCTGGGCATTCTGTTGCCGGCCATGACCAGCCACGTCAACATCGGTGTGCGCCACATTCTTCCCGTCTATATCGGTTTCTCGATCATGGCTGGGCAGGTCGGAGACCAGCCCCACCGCAAGCCGGCGGCAACCGTCCTGGCGGTGCTGCTGGTCTGGCTGGCCATCACCGGCGCCATCCGCCATCCCGACTACCTGGCCTACTTCAACGAGCTGGTTGGCAGCCAGCCGGAGAAAGTCCTGGTGGACTCCGACTTGGATTGGAGGCAGGACACCAAACGCCTGGCCCAGCGCCTCAAAGAGCTGGGCGCCAGCGAGGTTTCGTTCGGTCAGTTCATCTGGAAAGCCCAGTGCCTCGACGTGTGGCCCGGCCTGCCGCACCCCAAAGTAATCAATCCGCTGGTTCCCGTCGAGGGCTGGACGGCCGTCAGCCCGACCCTGGACAAAACCACTCAGTATGGGATGGATTATCGGTTCCCCAATCTCCAGCCGTGGTTCGACTATATCCAGCCGGTGGAAAGGGTGGGATCGCTGCTCCTGTACTACGTTCCCCCAGGCTCGTTGCGCTAGGCTCGGTGAGAGGAGCGTAAGGTTTGTCCAAAAAAAAAGCCAAACGCCAATTCGAGAAGCCCGCGGAGCAACCGAAAACGGTCGCACCTTTACTGGAACGGCGCTCGCTTGTCCTGGCGCTATGCTTGATCGCTATCGCGGTCATCCGCATCGCGGCGGCCTGGCCGGAGATGAGCATCACCTTCGACGAACCGGCGCACCTCGCCTGCGGTTTGCAGTATGTGGCGCAGCACGTCTATGTGTATGAGCCGCAGCATCCACCCCTGGCGCGCGCCATGGCTGCATTGGGACCCTATCTGGATGGATCCCGGCTGCTGGATGCCCCCAACATGATTCTGGAAGGCGTGGCCGTGCTTTACCACGGCGGCCACACCGGGCGCACCTTGGCCCTGGCTCGGCTCGGCATCTTACCGTTCTTCATCCTGGCGTGCCTGGTGGTCTATTTCTGGGCCAGACGCTATTTTGGCAATCCCGTCGCGGTGGTTGCCACTGGCCTGTTCACCCTGCTGCCCTCCGTGCTGGCTCATGCCGGCCTGGCCACCACCGACATGGCGCTCACCGCCTGTCTCGGCGCCGCCTTCCTCTCGCTACTGGTGTGGGTCCAGAAGCCATCGTTGCAGCACAGCCTGCTGTTCGGAGCCGCCACCGCCCTGGCGGTCCTCTCGAAATTCACCGCGCTGGGATTTCTTCCGGTTGCGGCCGTATTCGCGCTGGTCGTGTACCTGGCCACCGAACGGCCGGGCTGGAAGCGGCTGGCGGCTCTTATCAGGGAGCGGGCGGCGCCGTTGGCCGTCGCCGTGCTTGTGGGCGCGCTGGTTGTCTGGTCCGGCTACCTTTTTTCCTTCGGCGCGGTGCCGGGCTGGAGCGTGCGGCTGCCCGCCCCCGAACTTTTCGATGGCATCCGCAGGGCTATGCGCCACAACGCCGGCGAAGGCGGCGGCTACCTGTTTGGCCAGCTCAGCCCGACTGGCTGGTGGTACTTCTTTCCCGCCGCGCTGGCGGTCAAGACCCCCCTCGCGTTCCTGTTCCTTCTGGGCCTCGGCGGATGGCTTTGCTGGACGAAGCGCCGGTCCGCCGTTCACTGGCTGCCCTGGGCGTTCTCTCTGGGAATCCTGGCGCCGGCCATGACCAGCCCCGTGAACTACGGCATCCGGCACGTGCTTCCCGTCTACATGGGCTTCTCCATTGTGGCCGCTCTGGCGGTGGTCCGGTTGGCGCAGACCCGGAAGTGGACCGGCGCCGCCGCTGTTGCGCTGGTTCTTTGGATGACCGTCTCGGGAGCCATTCGCCACCCCGACTACCTGGCCTACTTCAACGAGCTGGCCGGCAGCGAACCGGAAAAGGTGCTGGTGGATTCCGACCTCGATTGGGGCCAGGACACCATACTCCTGGCCCGGCGGCTGCGCGAGTTAGGCGCCAAGCAGGTTTCCTACATCCAGATGAATCTGGACAGCGCGCACCTCCAGGTATGGCCCGGCATGCCTCCCACCAGGCCTATCAACCCTCTGGTTCCGGCGGAGGGCTGGACGGCTGTGGGTCCAACCTTCTGGAAGGTAGGCCAATACGGCCTCGATCACCGCTACCCCAACCTCACGCCCTGGTTCGAATCGCTGAAGCCCGTCGAGCGAGTCGGCTCTTTGCTTCTCTACTACGTGCCATAGGGGCCAGACACCCGCGTCCCGATCAACACCCCCGCCGGCCCCGCCAGCGGCACCCGCCGCACCTCGCCGAACCCGGCCTCGTGCAGCCACCGGGTGTACTCCTCTTCGCTATAGCTGGCGCCGCCGCGCGTATTTACCAGCATGTTGAGCGAGAACAGCGCGCCGGCCCGCGGCCCGGTCTTGTCCGCCCGCAGCAGGAAATCCTGAATCGCCACGCGGCCACCCTTCGCCAGCGCCCGGTGCACGCGCGCCAGCAGGTTTCGATTCTCTTCCGCCCCCAGCATGTGGCAGATGGCGGAGAGCAGCACCAGGTCATAGCCGCCGCCGAACTCGTCGGTGCGCAAATCGCCCGCACGCGTCGAGATGCGCTCCTCGAGGCCCGCTTCCCGGATATGCCGCTGCGCGATGGCCAGCACCGCCGGCTGGTCGAACACCTCTACGCGCAACCGCGGGTTGGCCTTGGCGAACGCGATGGCGTAAGCCCCCGACCCGCCGCCCACATCCAGCATGCGGTTCGCCCCCGCCGCTGCCGGGCCCATAAGGCACCCCGCCAACTGCTCCGCCCGCTGCCGCGCGTTGTTGTGCATGGCGGCAATGAACGCTTCGGTGCCCTCCGCGCCGCGTTCGTCCGGCACTGCCGTGCCCGTCCGCACGCACTCGGTCAGGCCGGACCATCGGTGCCACAACCGCGCCGTATGCAGCATCGCCATCCGCGCGCTGTCCGGCGATCCCGCCGCCAGAAACCGGGCAGCCACCGGAGCATTGTGAAACACCGTCCCTTCCTTCCGCATCAGTTCCAGAGAAGCCAATGCGTTGAGCAGCATCTCGGTCGCGCGCGCCTCGGTCCCGGCGGTGGCTGCCGCCTGCGCGGCGGTGGCGCCGCTTCCGATGGCGGTGAAAAGGTCCAGCTCCAGGGCCGTGAGGATCACGCGGCTTTCCTGAAACCCGCGAATGCTCTGCGCCAGCTCGTCCGGCATGATGCCCGCGGCCTCCCTGGCCCGCATAGAGGCCAGATGCCGGTCCCGGTTGGCACAAATCTCCGTTGCCAGCGCCGCCGCGTCGGTGTTCACCAGCCGGCTCACGGGGCGGCCCTGCCGGAAGTGCGAGTCCACGATCTCACGCACGTCCTCGGCCCGCACGTCCGAGTACCACACCCCTTCCGGGTACACCACCATGTTCGGCCCTCGCTCGCACAGTCCCAGTGAGCCGCAGGTGGTGATCTGGGCGTCGTTCCCCAGTCCCTGCGCGACGATCTGCCGGCGCAGCTCGTCGATCATGCCATGCGATCCGCGTGCCGTGCAGCACGGCACGCCCTCCGCCTTCTGCTGGTCGCAAACGTAAACGTGATATCGAAATGGCTCCATGGCGACAATTCTACCGGGAAGCAGAAGGAAGAGTGAATACAGTCGTCGGTCGGGCGTGTGAGCGGCAAGGCCATGCTAGCGAAGCTCACCCACATCTCCAGTTTGTGGCCGAGTGTCTCGACCTTCCCGTGGTCACGCAGGCTGCCACTTTGGATGAACTGGCCCGCCGGCGATTCTCAAAAGCGGACACTCACGCTCCGCGCTATCCCGGCGCCAGTCAATAGTTTCAATCACTTGCCCAGCTCCCTCAAATGGACTTTCGCTTGCATCCCTAAACGGCAGATGTTCACTCTCCTGAGGGATTTGCGCTACTCTTTGCGATCCTTGCGCAAGATGCCCGGCTTCAGCATCGTGGCCTTGCTGGTCCTAGCGCTGGGCATCGGAGCGAACACCGCTATCTTCAGCGTCGTCAATTCGGTGATACTGCGTCCACTGCCGTATCCCGGCGCCGACCGCCTGGCGCTGATCTGGGAGACGGATTTGAAGGACGGCATCCAAAGCGAAGGGCCGTCCGGGCCGAATTTCCTCGACTGGAAGGAGCAGAATCGCGCTTTCGAGGATATGGCGCTGCTGGAGGTTGGCACCGGCACTCTCACCGGTGAGGGCGAGCCCGAACAGGTCATTGGGCTGCGCGTGACCACCAATTTCCTGTCGATGCTCGGCGCTCGAACGGTTCTCGGACGCGGCTTTACGGCGGCTGAGGGTGCAGGTCAAGCGCGCTACCCGGTCGCCGTGCTCACTAACGGGTTCTGGAAGCGGCGATTCGGCGCGGACCCGGGCGTCATCGGAAGGACCTTCTCCATGAATAGCGAGCCGTACACCGTCATCGGCGTCCTCGCACCGGATTTCTGGCAGCCGCTGCCTAGCGACCTCTACGTGCCATGGCCGGTGGCGCAACTGCGTGCCAAGAGCCGCGTGGAGCACGACTTCGGTGTCATCGCCCGCCTGAAGCCAGGCGTCACCATCGCGCAGGCGCAGGCCGAGTTGAGCGCCATCGCCCGCCGCATTGATGCCGAGACGCCCGGGCTGGCAGGCTGGGATGTGGCCGTAATTGGGATGAAACAGGCGCTCTTCGAATACATTCGGCCGGCGCTGCTGTTGCTCCTGGGCGCCGTGGGACTCCTGCTGCTGCTGGCATGTGTGAACGTAGCGAGTCTATTGCTGGCGCGCGTCACGGCCCGGCGCAAGGAGATGGCCATTCGCGCGGCATTGGGCGCGCAGCGCGGCCGTCTGGTCACGCAGATCCTGAGCGAAAGCCTGCTGCTTAGCCTCATGGGAGGCGCGCTGGGAGTCTTTTTCGCCGTCTGGGGCGTCGAACTTCTGAGCGCGGTCCTGCCAACCACGATTCCTATGGCGGAGGCCGGCGCCGAGAGCGTGCGGCCGGCCATTGGCGTGGATGCCCGCGCGCTGGCTTTCGCGCTGCTGATCTCAGTTGGGGCCGCGCTGGTTTTCGGACTGATTCCCGCGCTCCATGCCGCCGGCGCCGACGTGAACGACGCGTTGAAGGCAGGCGGCCGAACGTCTTCCCCGTCGCACCGCCGGACCGGTGTGTGGGGCTTGCTCGTGGCTGGGGAAGTCGCTCTTGCCACCATGCTGCTGATCGGAGCCGGACTTGCCATGAAGAGCTTCGTGAATCTGCAGCATGTGAATCCGGGCATACGGCCCGATCATGTCTTGACGTTTCGCATGCGCCTGCCCACCGACAATCTTTACCAGAGCGACCGCGAACAGGCCGGCTTCTACCGGCGCGTGCTCGACAACGTGGAACGCATACCCGGCATTCAATCCGCCGGTCTTGCCGATGTGCTTCCGCTCGGGCAGCAAAACGACCGTGAGTACTTCACCATCGAAAACCGTCCCCTGCCGCCGGGCCAGTCCCTGGTCGCCGACTTTCGGCGTATCAGCCCGCGATATCTGAGCACCATGGGAATCCCGCTGCTCAAAGGGAGACTGCTTTCCGATCGCGACGTTCGCGACGCCCCGCCGGTGATCCTGATCGACGAAACCCTGGCGCGCCAGTATTGGCCCAACCAGAATCCCATCGGCCGGCGCATGTGGTTGTGGGGCCAGTTCCGGGAGGTCGTCGGCATCGTCGGCCAGGTGCATCATTATGGCTTGGAAAAACAGCCTGAGCCTACCATCTACGCGTCCTTCGAGCAGATGCCGAACAAAGCCATGGCGCTGGCCGTGCGCACCACGCTCGAGACGCAGGCCGTGGTGAAGGCCGTGAAGCAGGCCGTGTGGTCGGTGGATCGGAACCAGCCGGTGTTTCAGATCCGCAGCATGGACGAGTATGTCTCGCTGGCCGAAACCGCGCCTCGCCTTTCAACTACACTGCTGCTGGTTTTCGCGGGCATCTCGATGCTGTTGGCCGCGCTGGGAATTCATGGAGTCGTTTCCTACGGCGTCGCCCAGCGGACCCGCGAGTTCGGACTCCGCATGGCGCTTGGTTCTACGCCCGGGCAACTCAAGGCGCTGGTAATCCGGAACGGCCTCAGGACCGCAGTGATTGGGCTCGCGGCGGGAATGGCTGGAGCCGCCGCGCTGGCGTCGGCCCTGCGCGCGCTGCTCTACGGCGTAGCGCCGCTCGACCCCGCCGTAATGGCTGGAGTGGCGGCATTGCTCCTTACGGTGGCGCTCATCGCCAACTACGTTCCGGCGCGGCGCGCCACGCGCATCGATCCCATGGAAGCGCTGCACCAAGAGTAGCTTGCATTCCCCCCCAAAAGGTCCGAATATAATATCGGAGGGCAGACATCTGCCACCACCGCCAAGAGGTGCTCAGGTGCTAATCGGCGGCTAAACAGGAGTGTGCCAATGAACATCGGGGTGATTCGAGAGCGCGGTGCTTTCGACCGCCGGGTCGCGCTGACGCCTCCCGTGGTGCGGCGACTGACCGGCGCGGGCCACACCGTTTGGGTCGAGAGCGGCGCCGGCGATGGCGCCATGTTTCGCGACACCGAGTACCTTCGCGCCGGGGCCCAGATCGCGTATTCGCCCGCGGAGGTGCTCCAGCGCGTCGAGCTACTGGCCAAAATCGGCCGGCCCACGGCGGAAGAGCTGGGTCTCTGCGCGCCGGGCATGGCGCTGATGGCCTTTTACCACCTCGCCGTGGCGGACCGCGGCCTGGTGGAAACCCTGGCCGACCGCAGCCTCACCGCCATCGGCTGTGAAATCATCCAGCAGGACGATGGCCGCCTGCCCGTGCTCGCCGCCATCAGTGAAATCGCCGGACAGATGACCGCCGCCATCGCCGCGCACCTGCTGCGCTCCAGCTCCGGCGGACGTGGCATCCTGCTGGGCGGCACGCCCGGAGTGCCACCGGCCCGCGTGGTGATCCTGGGCGTGGGCTCGGTGGGCTTTGCGGCCGCGCGCACCGCCGCCGCCACCGGCGCTCGCGTGGCCGCCTTCGACCGCGACCCGCGCAAGCTGCGCCACCTCATCGAGCACGTCCCCGACGCCGAAACCTACCTCGCCGATGAAGACGCCGTCGCCGACGCCGTCGCCGGCGCCGACGTGGTCATCGGCGCGGTCCTGGAGGCCGGCACCCGCACTCCCCACGTCGTAACCCGCTCCATGGTCGAGCGTATGAAGCCGGGTTCGGCCATCATCGATGTCTCCATCGACCAGGGTGGCTCGGTCGAAACCAGCCGGCCCACCACCCTGGCCACCCCGACTTTCGTCCACAAGGGCGTGACTCACTTCTGCGTTCCCAACTTCACCGCCGATATCGGCCGCTCCGCCAGCGTGGCCATCGCCCAGGCTATGCTGCCCTACGTGCTCACCATCGCCCGCCACGGTGTGGATGCGGCCCTCGAGAAATGCCCCGAACTGGCGCGCGGCGTGTACACGCTTCGCGGGAGGCGCCCGTGACCAGAGACTACCGCTCCCGCATCGTGACTGCCGATGAAGCGCTCGCCGTGGTCCAGTCCGGGCAGCGCGTCTACATCCACAACGGCTGCGCCGAACCCGTGGAACTGGTGGGTGCGCTCACCCGCCGCGGTCCCGAGCTGCGCGACGTGGAGGTGATCCACATGGCCACCATGGGGATCGCCGATTACAGCCTGCCCGAGCACGAAGGCCACTTCCGCACCAACGCCCTGTTCATCGCCGCCAACGTGCGCCAGGCCGTGCAGGAGGGCCGCGCCGATTATACGCCCATTTTCCTGAGCGAGATCGAAGGCCTGTTCCGGTCCGGCGCCGTGCCTATCGATGTGGCCCTGCTCCAGTGCACGCCGCCCGACCATTACGGCTACATGAGCTTCGGTCCCAGCGTCGATATCACCGTTACCGTGGCGCAGTGCGCTCGCCACCTGATCGTGGAAATCAACGACCAGATGCCGCGCGCGCTGGGCGACGCCTTTCTGCATGTGAGCCGCGTGAATGCTTTCATCGAAACCTCCCACCCGCTGGTCGAATACCCGACCCACGAGGTGACGGACCTGCACCACGCCATCGCCCGCAACATAGCGGCACTGATCCCCGACGGCGCCACCGTCCAGACCGGCATCGGCGGCCTCCCCGAAGCTACGCTCGCCCTGCTGGGGAACCATAAGGACCTCGGCATCCACGCCGAAATGGTCCCCGACGGCGTCATCGAGCTGATCCAGGCCGGCGTCATCAACGGCGAGCGGAAGACGCTGCATCCGCATAAAGTGATCGCGGCTTTTGCACTCGGCTCCAAGGCACTGTTCGATTTCATCGACAATAACCCCATCTTCGAGTTCCACCCCACCGCGTATTGCAACGACCCGTTCGTGATCGCCCAGAACGACCGCATGGTGGCCATCAACTCGGCCATCGAAGTGGACCTCACCGGGCAAGTCTGCTCGGACTCCGTGGGCCGCGCTCCCTACAGCGGCATCGGCGGGCAGGTGGATTTTCTGCGCGGCGCCGCCCGCTCCAAGGGCGGGCTGCCGATCATCGCCCTGCCCTCCACCGCCAGACACGGTACGGTCTCACGCATTGTTCCGGAACTCCAGCCCGGCGCCGGCGTGGTCACTTCTCGCGGCGACGTCCACTACGTCATCACCGAGCACGGCGTCGCCTATCTGCACGGCAAGACCCTTCGCCAGCGCGTCGAAGCCCTCATCCGGATAGCCGACCCGAAATTCCGCGCCGATCTCGAGGATTTCGCGCGCCACAGCAAGCTGCTCGTGCACGCGCACGCAGTGGCATAACGCGGCGCACTCGCTTAGAATGAAAATCTGACCCAGGATGATAGCCCGCCGGAATCTGGTGGCGATCGCTGTGCTGTCCAGCGCCGTGATGGAGGTGCTGGACACTTCCGTGGTCAACGTTAGCCTGCCCCATATTGCGGGGAGCCTTTCGGCCACCACGGATGAAGCCACCTGGGTCCTCACCTCGTACCTGGTAGCCAATGCCATCATCCTGCCCATGAGCGGCTGGCTGGCCAACTACTTCGGCCGCAAACGCCTGCTGCTGACGGTGGTGACAGGCTTCACCGTATCGAGCCTCCTGTGCGGGCTCGCGCCCAGCTTGCCCATGCTGATTCTTTTTCGCGTGCTGCAAGGCACCACCGGCGGAGGGCTCCAGCCGCTCTCCCAGGCGGTGCTGCTCGAAGAGTATCCTCCGCAAGAGCGCGGCAAGGCAATGGCGCTGTTTGGGCTGGGCATCATGGCCGCGCCCATACTTGGCCCCACTGTGGGCGGGTGGATCACCGACGCTTACTCCTGGCGCTGGGTCTTCTACATCAACCTCCCCGTCGGCATCTTCAGCCTGATCATGATCTCCATGTTCCTCACCGATCCGGCCTACATGCATCGCGGCTCGCTGCGCGCCGATTTCTGGGGATTCGGCATGCTGGCCGTGGGCATGGGTGCGCTGCAGATCATGTTGGACAAGGGCCAGGAAGACGACTGGTTCGGCTCGAACTTCATCATCACGCTGGCCATAACTGCCGCTGTTCTCCTGAGCGGCTTTATCATTCGGGAGTTGATGATCGACCAGCCCATCGTTCACCTGGCACTGCTGAAATACAGGACCTTCGCGGCTGGCATCTTCTTCGTGACGGTGCTCGGGTTCGTGCTCTACGCCAGCCTGGTTCTCTTGCCCCTGTTCATGCAAACCCTGCTCGGTTGGACCTCCGCCACCGCCGGTCTTTGGACCAGCCCGCGCGGCATCGGCACTGCCCTGTGCATGCCGCTGGTGGGGTACCTGCTCGGCAAAGGATGGGATGGCCGCCGGCTGTTGGTGTTCGGTTTTACCATCGGGGGCCTTTCCCTCTTAGGCTTTTCCCACATGAACCTTCAGTCCGGAACCTGGGACATCCTGGTGTGGCAGATCAGCCAGGGCCTCGGCATGTCCTTCATCTTCGTCCCGCTCACCACTCTGACCATGGACCCCATCCCCAAGCGCGAGACCGGCTATGCCACTTCCCTCTACGCCGTCACGCGGAACATCGGCTCCAGCGTGGGCATCTCGTTCATCACCACGTATCTCGCGCGGCGCTCCCAGTTCAACCAGACCATGCTGGCCGCCCATGTAACGCCCTACGATCCCGCCACCCGGCGGCTGCTGAGCCAGGCTCAGGCGATGCTGATGCGGAATGGCGCCGATCCCGTAACCGCCAATCGCCAGGCCACGGCGATGCTCTATAGCGCCGTGCAACAACAAGCGGCGGTGCTGAGCTTCCTGACCGTGTTCCGGTTGATGGGCATCGTGTTCCTGGTCATCATCCCGCTGATCCTGCTCCTCCGCAAGCCCAAGCATCTCAGGGAACCCCTGCCTTCGCCTTGAACGCCCGCCCCTCCCGTGCTACCTTCATTTCCATATGAACCCTTACGCCTCGCACCTCGGAGATCGTGATCCGCTGCCTGTCATCGCCGCCACGCCCCAACGCCTGGCCGCTCAACTGGATCGCCTCGGCCCGGACGGCGTCGAGCGCCCGCGCGCCCCCGGCAAGTGGAACGCCCGCCAGATTCTCTGTCATCTGGCCGACGTGGAGTTGGTTTTCGCCTTCCGCTTGCGCCAGGCCCTAGCCGAAGACCATCACGTCATCCAGCCCATGGACCAGGACAAGTGGGCCGCCATGTATGGCGCCTTCGGTGCGCGCGCCGCCCTTGACGTCTTCACCACCGTCCGCAAATGGAATCTCGCGCTGCTCGCGGCGGTCCCTCCCGCCGTCATGTCCAAGCCCGTGACCCATCCCGAGCGTGGTGAATTGACCTTTCGCGTGCTCGTCGAAACCCTGGCCGGCCACGATCTCAACCACCTCAAGCAGATCGAAGCCATCGCTTAGATTGTGGGGCGGGTTGGCCGCTACGGTGCGGTCTCACTCTTCCCGCAGCGCCGACACGGGATCGATCTCGGTTGCCCGCCGCGCCGGCAGGTAGCAGGCCAGCATCGCGAGGCCGGCCAGCACCAGCGGCGCCCCGACCAGCAGAAATGGATTGCTGTCGCGTTGGCCGAAGGTCCGCGCCAACACGTCGCTGTAAGCGGAAAAGGCGCGCGCCAGGGCATACGCGCCGCCGACGCCGAGCGCCGAGCCCACTACGACCAGCGCCGTCCCCTCTCTCAGCACCAGTCCCTGCACCTGGCGGGCGCGGGCGCCGAGCGCCATGCGGATGCCGATCTCTTTGCGCCGCCTTACCACCGCGTAAGCCGTGACTCCGCTCAGGCCGATCGAGGCCAGCAGCAGCGCGAAAAAGCCCAGAATCACGTAGGTCGCGGAAAGCCATTGGACTAACGAGTTCATCCGGTCGAGATCCTCTTGCACGGTATGCACGTCGAAAACCGTGAGATCGGGATGAAGCGATGCCATGTGGTCGCGCACGGCGGCCAGAGTGTCCCGCCCCGCCGTGCCACGCACCAGGAGGGTGACGCGCTGCGCCGTGTTCTTGCCAAGCCACTCCGCCGTAAGCGGCAGATACACCGTGGCCACCGCGTTTGGCCTCAGGAATCCGGCCCGCATATCGCGCGCCAGGCCAACCACCGTGTAGGTCAGTTCTTTCTCGCGAATGCGGCGGCCAATCGGATCCTCGGCGCCGAACAACGCACGCGCGGCGGTCTGATTGAGGATGGCCGGCCCATCCTGTTCCCGGTCGCGCCGGTCGAACTCGCGCCCGCCCACCAGAGGCACGCCGAGCGTGGCGAAGTAATTCGCCCCGACGCGCTCGCGGAAGGCTAATTGCACCACCTGGCCAACCTTCCCGTCGCCGGTGGGGGCCGACAGGCGGGTGGTGTCCCCGCCGGCGAACAGTGCGCTGCCGGTTAACGCCACGGCGCGAACCCCGTTGACGCGCAGGAGCTCGTCGGGCAGGTTCGTTAACAGCGCCGCCGCTCGCTCCGCGGAATAGCCGTCCCGTACCGGGTCGAGTGAAACCAGGTTGAGATTGGGGATTTCGAAGCCGGTGTCCATGCGGGTAGTACTCAGGAAACCCAGGGCTACAAACCAGGTGACCAGCAGAAGCATCAGGGAAGCCGTCATCTGGCCGACCACAAAGAGATTGCGCAAGCCGAAGCGGCGATAGTCGCGCAGCGGCGCCTGCGCCCCCTCTTTTAAAGTGACGCCTATGTCGGCGCGCGTCGAAGATAGCGCCGGCGCCAGTCCGAAGCCTAGGCCCGCCGCCAGCGCAATCGCCATCGTGACGGCGAGCACATGAAGATCGGGCTGGCAGTTGAACTCCATCGGGGTCGGAAAAGATAGTGGCAGAGACGAGAGTACGTGTGTGATCCAATAAGCCAGCACGATGCCGGCCAGCCCGCCGGCGAAAGACAGAAGCACGCTTTCGGTCAGAAACTGCCTCACCAGGCGCACCCGGCTGGCGCCCACCGAAAGCCGAATGGCAATTTCCCGCCTCCTCTGGCTGCCGCGAGCCAGCAGCAGACTGGCCAGGTTGGCGCACACCAGCGAGAGGACCAGCGCCCACAGGACCACGTTGAAGGTGTCGACGAGCGCGGTCTGCTCGGGTGTGGCGTAACCAACGGTGCCGGCCGGCATCAGGCGCACCACCCGGCCTTTGCGGTCGCGGTCGTGCCGGGCTCCGGTTTCCTGGTCGAGATTGCGCATCATGGCATCGAGAGCGGCTTCCGCCGCGGCGAGCGTCACACCAGGCGCCAGCCGAAACACGACGCGAAAGATCTCGCGGTCGCTGCGATGAAGCGGATCGCCGCTCAGTTCGGGCGCCAAAGAAACGGCGCACGTCACGGGCACAAACAGATCCGCCGGAATCTGGGGCCAAACACCCAGAAAGTCCTTGGGACCGATGCCCACGACGGTGGCCATCGAACCGTTCAGCCGCAGGCTGCGACCCACAGCGTGCGGGTCCGCGCCAAGGTGAGTGCGCCAGAAGCGGTCGCTCACCACCACCACGGGAGCCATCCCGGGCTTCTCCGTTTCCGGCCCGAAACCCCGCCCGGCGGCCGGCGTCACGCCCAAGGTGGTGAAGTACTCGGGCGACACCAGGTGTCCGATAACCCGTTCCGCCCGCGCGCTTTTGTCCCCAGTGGACGCCACAGCGAACGGCACTGGTCCCAGAACAGCCGTGGCCGCGGCCACCGTCTGGCGGGCATCCCGGTAGCGCTCGAAATACGGGTAGGAAGCCTGGCTCCAAATGAAGGTCGCCAGCGTTGCGGGATCGCGCAAGCCCGGAGCCGGCCCTACAATGGCCCGGCATTCGCTCAAAACCGCGCAGCACATCCCAATGCCGACGCCAAGGGAAAGCACCGCCACCGCGGTAAACCCCGGCGCCTTGGCCAGCACCCGCAGGGCATAGACCACGTCCTGCCGGATCTCGGTGAGATACTCAGCGGGCAACCGGATGGCAATATCGGCGAGCAGCCTCACCAGGCCAGACAGACCGTAACGCCGCCAGGCTTCCGGAGCGGCGTCTTCACCCAACCGCTCGAGATCCTCTCCATACAAGATGCGGAACTCGTGCGGATACGCGCTCGCCAAGCGTCGATAGAGGGCCAGGCAGATGCTCACCCGGGAGCTCGATTGGTAGGCTTCCTGCCTGCGCTTCCTGTGCACCATCCGGACCATCTCCTGCAGCCGCTCGCATTCCAGTTCGAGCACGGTTCGTCCGAGCCGCGTCAGCCTGTAATAGCGGCGGCGTGCATCATCCAGTTCCGCCGCCGGCCGCTCGTCGGACTCTTCAATCAGCCCGTCGGTGATCAGCCGTTTCAGGGAGCCATAGAGAGTGGCGGGCCAAAGGCGGACCGTTCCATTGGTCCGCTCGAGGACTTCCTGCATGATGCCGTAGCCGTGCTGCTCGGCGCCGGCCAGCGACAGCAAGATGTGGAACCAGTTGGCGTGAAGGGGGAGGAACGCGGCGGCATCTTTTTCGGTCATAGCTCATATATATATGACACAATATAGAGTGCCGCGTCAAGCTGCGCCCTCGATCGGCGTGACCGGGTCCAGAAATGCCCAAAACAGAACGCCCATGGCGTAGACCGCGGCGGAAATGTAGAACGTCAGGTTCCAGTTGCTGTGGCTCCACGCCAGCATATAGCCTATGGCTATCGGCGCCATCGCGCCCCCG
The DNA here is from genome assembly GCA_963768385.1 of Bryobacterales bacterium. Taxonomy (GTDB): domain Bacteria; phylum Acidobacteriota; class Terriglobia; order Bryobacterales; family Bryobacteraceae; genus Fen-178. The sequence continues at coordinate 156,915 of CAVYHQ010000001.1, read as the reverse complement.
ACATTTCCCACCATGTTCATGGCGCCGGAAACCGTTCCCGCGTACTTGCCGCCCACGTCCATGGCCGCGGTCCAGGCCCCCGGCATCACCAGGTCGTTCGAAAAACTGGCGGCCCCGATGGACAGCATGGCCAGCAACGGGTTGTGCAGCGTGGTCGAGAACAGCACGAACGTCGAGGCGCCCGCGAATCCCAGGTAGCCCATCAGGCGGCGGGCCTTGGCCACGCTCCCCGTCCGGCGCGTCACCGCCCGCGTCAGCAGCACGCACACCGGATTTCCCAGCCCCCCGCAGAACAACGGCAGCATGCTCAACATCGCCGCCGAGGCGATCTCCACGTGGCGCGCCTCCCGCAGGTACGTGGGCAGCCACGTGACGTAGAACCACCACCCGTAGTTGAGGCAGAAGAACTGGCCGCACAGCAGCCATACCTGCGGCGAGCGCACCAGCCTGCCCCACGGAACGTCGCCGTGGCCGGATGCCATCTTCGAGCTCCCGCGCAGCAACTCGCGCTCGGCGGCGTTCATCCTGCGGTTCCGCATCGGGTCGTCGCGGAACCACAGGAAGAACAGCACGGCCCACACCACGCCCAGACAGCCGAAGATTTCAAAGGCGTGCCGCCAACCCACCAGGCCCATGACCCAGGCCACCAGAAGCGGCGTGAAGGCCCCCGCCCAGCGCGCGCTCAGCCACATGATGCCCTGCGCCCGGACGCGCTCCGGGGCCGGCAGCCAGGTGGTGAAAACCTTGGCCACGTTGGGGAAGCAGCCCGCCTCGCCCGCGCCGAACAGGAACCGCGTCCCTAACAGCGCCGGGAAGCTCCACGCCCACCCCGTGGCGGCCGTGAACGTGGACCACCACAGCACGATGCGCATGAGCACCTTGCGCGGGCCGATCCAGTCCCCCAGATATCCGCCCGGAATCTCGAACATGGCGTAGGCCCAGTTGAACGCCGAGAACACCCATCCCATCTGCACCGCGGTCAGGCCCAACTCGCGGCGGATGGACGGGGCCGCCCACGAAATCGCCACCCGATCGATGTAAGTGACCGCCGCCAGCGTGATCGCAAACACGATCACCCAGTAGCGCACCCGCGTGGGTCGTTGACTAAGGTCCTGGCTCGGGGACATAGAATAGTGGGCTCCTTAACTGGCTCGCACGGGTCTCATTGGTAGCGGTACAGCTTGACGCGCAAGATACCATTCTCGCTGTGAGTGTCGCGACGCTTGTAGCCGGCAGGCACCAGCACGGCGGCCATGCAATACGTGCAGTCGCTGTCGAGAACCGTTACGCGGTGATCCAAGTGGCGCCCTTCAACCCAGCGGCCATCCACAAAACTGCCTTCCTCAACGGTGCCCACTCCAACCAGCGCGGGCCCCGGCGTGTTCGGAGTGAACGTAGTGGCCGTTCCTTGCTTCCGCAAATGAGGGATACCCGAGTCCGGCTGGGCGCTACACGGAACCGCCAGCCAACCGAGACAGCACACCGAAATGCAGCATAAGCTACTCTGGATCTTCATCATTCTCCCTTTGAAAACATTCGCTTCATGAAGCCCGGTACTCTGGCCGCGTGCCGATCATGAAGTTCGCCGGCTTCAGAGTAGCATTTTATCGGAAGCGGCTGCCCAGTGGCACGGGTCTGCATGGGGACCGTAATTTCCCGTCGCCAGGGCCATGCTGCAGGCAGCCCTCGAATCGTAAGTGACAAAGGACACTCATGAAACTTCGAATCTTGTTTTGCTCTACGCTCGTGTACGCTCTCGCCCTCGTTGCGAGTCAGTGCAATAGCAGATCGGTCTCAACCCGCTCGCCGGACTGGCAACCGCGGAAGAAGGTGACTTCGTGAACGGCCGTTGGACTCCCGTCCGCCGCCTGGCCGGCAATGACACCGCGCAGGGGCAGCACCTGAACTTGTGAAACATGGGCATCCAGCGCTTCACGCTGTACCGCTACCGGTGAGGTTGTAACAATCTTCCATCGACCACATGGGAACGCCGCCGGGCCGCGAGGCTACCACGGCCCCCACCCGGTTCGCGAAATCCCCGGTCCGATGCGCGCCCCATCCCTGCGAGAGGCCCTGCAGAAATGCAGCCGCGAATGCATCTCCCGCGCCCACCGTGTCCGCGACTTTCACGGTGTAACCGGGCGCCTCCGCGTAGTCCCTGCCGATTCGTACGGCACAGCCATGCGGTCCGCGGGTCACCGCTACCGCGGTCCATCCGAATTTGCGCGACCAGAATTCCGTGAATTCCGCCAGCGAGTCGTGCCGGCAGCCGAACATGGAATCGACGGCAACCGCCTCGTCGTCGTTCAGTTTCACCACTTGGGCAGTAGCCATCAGTTCCGCAATCAACTCCCGCGTGTAGCAGTGCCGTCGGAGGTTGATGTCGTAAAACCTCTTTGCGCCGGGCAGCGCTTCAGCCAGCTTCTTCGTTTCCGCGCGCGCTACGGGCTCGGCTTGATGCAGGGTGCCGTAGTACAACCAATCGGGATCGATCGCAGTTAGCCGCTGGAGATCTGCGCGGCCAAGCCGCATTGCATCGTAGGCCGCGGGCCGGCGAATCGTGAAGTCCGGTTGACCGGTAAGATCGACTCGAACCAAGACCGTGCCGGTCGCCGCTCCCGGAGCGACCTGGATGAAGTCGGGTCGCAGACCGAGTTGGCTGGCGCGCGTCAGAACTGCACGACCTCGTTCATCATCTCCGACCGCGCTCACGAAAGTAACCTCGTGGCCTAGACGGCTGGCATGGACTGCAAAGTTGAAAGGCGCTCCGCCCAGCGTTTCGGAATCCTCGAATACGTCCCACAAAACTTCGCCGATACTAACGATCCTGATAACGCGGTTCGTGGCTGCGTGCATCGCTTACACCTCCCGGTTCACTGACTCGGCCGCCACACGCCGCAGAGTCGGCAGGATATCGCCAGCCGCCACGGCCGCGGCTGCTGGATGGCCGAATCCGAAGTACAGTCGCTTGTAAAGCGCGTACAGCCGGTCGTAGATCTTGGCCGCTGCGGGGTCCGGCTCGACCGTCCGATAGCTCAGACAGAGGGCGTCCTGCGCGTCCTCGACGGTCTGAAAGGTGCCCGCCGCCAGGAACGCAAAGATGGCAGCACCCAGGCCTGTCGCCTCTCCTCGCGGGACCAGCACCGGCTTGCCCAGCACATTGGCGTACACACGGTTGATGACCTCGTTTTTCTGCGGAGCCCTTCCGCCCAGGATCAGCCGCCGGACCGGTACGCCATGTTCCTCGAAACGTTCCAGGATCACCCGTGTGTGGAGGGCGGTGCCTTCAAAGGCGGCGAAGAGCTCATCTTGCGCCGTGTGCGTCAGCTTCCACCCCAGCGTGACACCGCCCAGTTCGGAGTTCACCAGGACTGTCCGGTCCCCGTTATCCCAGGTGAGCCGTAGAAGGCCGGTTCGTCCGGCGCTGTAAACCTCAAGCCCGCGGGAGAGCGCGGTCACGCTGGTCCCTGCCCGCTTCGCGATCGCGTCCCAGATGTCTCCGCTGGCGCCCAACCCAGCCTCAATGCCATACATATCCGGATGGATCGAGCCACACGCGGCGCCGCAGGTTCCTGGGATGGGCGTGGTATTCCTGGCGAGCGCCATGATGGGAGCGGAGGTGCCGAGAACGGTCACAATGTCGCCTTCTCGAATTCCAGCGCCGAGGGTGTCCCAATGCCCGTCCAGACCTCCCACTGACACCGGAATACCCTCGCGCAAGCCGATTCGAACCGCCCAGTCGGGCGCTAGCCTGCCGGCGATTTCGTTGCTTTTCACATAGCGTCCTTTTAGTTTGTCCCGCACGCCTGCCAACAACGGGTTAACGGCTGTCAGATAATCCTGCGGCGGAAGTCCCCCCAGCGTCCCGTTCCACATCCACTTGGGACCGGCCACTCCGATCGACCGCGGCAACCGGTCGATGTCCTTGATCCCGCACAGCATGGCCGGGAACATGTCCGCATGTTCCAGCACGGTCACCAGCTTGTGGCGCCTCTCCGGGTTGTTGCGCAACCAGTGCAATAGTTTGGAAAACCCACCCTCCGGAGGGTACACCCCGCCGCACCACTCGATAGCCGCCAGGTTCATCCGCTGCGCCATTTCCGTGATGCGCGCCGCCTCGCGCCAGGCCCGGTGATCGCACCACATGTAGTAGTCGTCCAAGGGCTCCAGACCCTCTCCCACCGGCACAATCGTCGAACCCGTGGTATCCGCGGCGACTGCTTCGATCTGGTCGCCTCTCACACCCGCCGCATCCAGAGCCTTCCCCCACGCCTCGACAAATCCGCGCATGTGGTCGGAATGGCTCTCGGTCGCGGCATCCGGATCTTCTTTCTTGCGACGCAAGGGATATTCGGCTGCACCTGAGCCGAGACACCCCGCCCCGCTGTCGAAGAGCGACACGCGAACGCTCAAGGTCCCGAAGTCCACTCCCGCCACAATCGACATCAGATGCTCCCGTCCATGCTACTCAGCGCGCGGCGGTGACGCGTGGCCCGTTTCCAACCCGGCATGGTGCGGGCTTAGCGATTCCTTGGCGCGTCTCACCAACGGCGCGGCCACCACGAAGGAGACCACTGCCGCCGAGGCGATGCCCAGCAGCACGGGGACAAGCCCCCCTCTCGGGGACATCGCAATCTCCGCGAAAATGCTGCCCGGAAGCGCCACCGCAATCAAACCTGCATGAGTTGCCACAAAGGCCGCGTCTCCCACGAGTCCACCGGCAATCACAGCCAATATGGTGAGCGGATTCATCAGGACATAGGGGAAGTACATCTCGTGGATTCCACCGAAAAAGTGGATAATGAGGGCGCCAGGCGCCGAACTTCGTGCGGATCCCCTTCCGAACACCGAGTAAGCGGCTAGTAATCCGAAACCTGGGCCGGGGTTGCTCTCGAGCAGAAAGTACACCGACCTGCCGTATTGCTTGGCGGCCAGCAATCCGAGGGGCGTCAGCACTCCTTGCCCGATCGCATTATTGACAAACAGAACCTTAGCGGGCTCGATGGCCAGTGCTGTTAGTGGAAGGCAGCCGGCTTCGGTCATGCTCTTCGCCCAAGCGCCAAAAGTACTCGTAACCGTTGCCACCACCCCACCGACCAGAGTGTAGCCGATCAGCATCAACCCCAATCCCAGGATGCCGGCCGAGAAGTTCGATACCAGTGCTTCGAAACCCTTCCGGGTTCTCGGGAGCAGGAGCGCATCGAGTGCCCTGGTGAGCCATCCGCCGAGCGGCCCCATGATCATCGCGCCCGGGAACATCGGAATACTGCTTCCGAAAATAACTCCCATCGTCGCAATCCCTCCGACCGCCGCTCCGCGAGCGCCATGGACGATTCTGCCGCCTGTCGAACCAATCAGGAGCGGAAGAAGCATCATCAAGCAGGGTTCTGAGAGCTTGGCAAGGTATGCATTCGGATACCAGCCGGCTGGAATGAACAGAGCAGTGAGCAGTCCCCATCCTATAAAGACCGGGATGTTCGGTATCACCATCCCCGCCAGGAATGCGCCGAATTGTTGGAGCCGCGACTGCAGTCTCATATGTCTCCTTATCCTAGCCCATCGAGCCGGGCGCGATCTTTGGGAACCCGGCGTCCGAAACCGGCAATTCCTGAATGGGAGGAGACGCCGATGAAGCGAAATCTACTGGCCGCCGGGATGGCGCTCGTGTTCCTGCTGGGCGGCCTCGGCCAGCGGCGCGGGCCACGCGGACGCATGGGAATCGGTACCGCGCCCGGTGCCGATGAGTCGTTCGGAATGCGGATCTCGATACGGTTTTCTGCACGCAAGGCGAGGGGATGGGCGTGACCCTGAAAAAGCGCTGATCCAGGCCAGACTCGCGCGCGAGCTCGCTGTGAGGTGCAGCCGATCGCAGAGCAAGACGATTCCGACAACAGCCCGAGCGCTTACCGGGCCGGCGCTGACGAAGACGGCCCTCCCTGTCGCCGTACTGCGGGGAACAGGCGATGATGGCGGTCTGGCGGGAACCACCGCGCCAGTAGTTCCAGGCGCCGCCGCAACGGCAGCGCCGGCAGGTAGTCCGGACCAGTTCGAATGGTGACCTCATGCCACAGACTGTGAACGTACTCGGCCGCGGTTCCAGCGAAGGAGGACCGGCCATAACGCGTGAGCCGCCGGCCGCTGTTCGCATGGAATCGGCTTTTGAATAGCGTGCGCTTTTCCTCCAGCGCCCGCTCGTCGATCTCGCCCTCGATCCCCATGCTGATTTCGTCGCACAGAAGCATCCAGTACGCACCGAGCTCCCCGTCCGACAGTCTCTCCCAGAGTCCCTGGCCGAGGCACAGCAGCAACTCCATCGCAACGTCATGCTCTTCAAACCCCGCTGTTGTGACCGACACTTCCAGCCCGCTGTTTGTCATGGTCCATTGCGAGGTAACGCCGGCTTCCACTTCGCTCGCGAGCGAGATCCGGCAAGAACCGAGCCGCCGTGCCATGGAGGAAGGTACGGCGCGAACGGCCGGGCGAATGAATTCGCGCACCAGCGCCTGGGACATGCCCAAGCCGCGGCTCAATGTCCATCCATGCGCGAGCCGTAGCGGGCTGGCCTGCATCGCTGCTCCCCAGTCCCATCATCGTTGAAGGCGGGTTGCGAGCGCCATCTCGGGCCGCTGTCGGCAGGGCATTTCCGCTCAGCCGCCGCGTCTGATGTCACGGAACGATTCCAGGCTCCATTCACCTTCAGGCGTCGTTGAGCGGCGCCGAAGGATGTACACATTGCCGTCGTTCGCTCTCACTTTGAAAAAAACGTCCTGCGGCCCATACCACTGGTCAAGCAGTTCTTCTACGGAGTAATCCTGACCACCCAGTCGGAAACGGACCGGACGCTCGTCCACTTTGAAACCGGAGTAACAGACTACCTCCACCTTCATCTCGACCCTCCGCTCAGCCGGCCGCAACCTGCTTGAGGTTTTCTTCTTCCAGGTTCCCCAGGAAGCGGACCTCGCTGAAATGGACCACCTGGATGCCCCACTTCGCGCAGAAGTCGAGGTGCTGGATGGGTGTCCAGCCCTGCGAGCGGAGACTGAACAGGTCGAGGCCGAACTTGACCCCGCCGGCGGCGGCCGCGGCGCCCGCGGCCAGGAACGTTCGGCGGCGCATCATACGGTTCTCACCTCGGGGTGGATCCACGGCTGGCGATACGGCCGGCGCAACCGGCGATTGGCTTCTTCGTCGCCGATGACTATGCCCTTCTGCGCATCCCAGGCCAGCGTCCGCCCCAGTTGCATGGAGAGATTCGCCAGGATGCAGCACGACGAGGAAATGAAGCCTTCCTCGATATCGGCCACCGGCTTGCCGCGCGACGCCATGTTCGCCAGCAGGTCTTTCATGTGACCGCGGATGGCGGGGGCCACATGACGCTCCAGCCGGGCCTCGGTCCGGTCTTCCGGATACTGGTCCAGCTCGTAGGTGACATTTTTGTGAATCGCCTGCCCGCCCCGCTCCGCCGGAATAAAATCGTAGCTCATCACCCCGGCCTTCAGCGTGCCTCGCTCGCCGTACAGCGTGGCGCCCCACGGGTAGTTCGGATCCACCGAAGGACCGAAACTGCGATGCTGCCAGACGATGGTGAGGTTGTCGTACTCGAACATGGCGGTCTGGGTGTCGGCGATGTTGGATTTGCCGCCCTTGAGAACGCGCAACCCGCCAAAGGACGAAATGCGCTTGGGCCAGCCCAGGCTCATGAACCAACGCACCATGTCGAACATGTGGATTCCCATGTCTCCGATGGTGCCGTTGCCGTACTCCATGAACTGCCGCCAATTGCGCTGGATATCGGGGCTGTAGGGCATCATCGGCGCGGGCCCCACCCAGAACTCCCAGTCCAGCGTGTCGGGCACGGGGGCCGGCTGCGCGGCAATGGCCTGGCCTCCGCCGTAGGAATAGATCTCCACGTGTCCGATCGTCCCGAGCTTCCCCTCCCGGACGAGGTTGCGCGCCTCGATTAGATGCGGAGTGCTGCGCCGCTGCGTGCCCACCTGGACCACCCGCTTATACTTGCGGGCCGCCGCCACCATCGCCTGGCCTTCCACCACGTCCACGCTGATCGGCTTTTGCACGTACAGATCGGCGCCGGCCCTGGCGGCCTCGATCATAGGCAGGGCGTGCCAGTGGTCCGGCGTGGCGATCTCCACCAGGTCCAGGTCTTTCTCCTTCAGCATCTCGCGGTAGTCGGTGAACATCCGCGGCTTCTTCTTGGAGACCTGACGCGCGGCCGCCATCTCCGCGCAGTCGGCCATCATCTTCTTGTCCACGTCGCACAGCGACACGATCTCGACCGGCGCCACCTGGACCAGCCGGAAGATATCGGACTTACCGTACCAGCCGCAACCGATGAGTCCCACGCGTTTGGGAGGCGAATCCGCGGCCTCGGCGCTATACCGCCGGGCGGCTGACAGTGCCAGCCCGGCAACACTACTTTGCATGAATTCACGACGGTTCATAGTTTCCTCGCGGACTTTCCAGTGCCGGCGTCCAGTTTATCCGATTTCATCGGGCGTGGAGAGGGGGGACCGCAGCCAAGCACCCCCCTTTGACTTGGAAGGTGAAACCGGGGAGAATAAACCTGCCACTCAAAAGGAGGCCGAATGCAAAGAGTATCGAATTTGCTATGGACAACGATGATCGGCGTTCTGTGGATCGGCGCGATCCAAGCTCAGACGCCGGCCCCGGGACGGGGCGCGCAGGCCCAGCCGCAGGCTGGACGCGGCGGCACGCCCGTGCCTGGCGGACGCGGAGGTCCTGCGCCCGTGCCCAAAAAGCACTTGCTCGTGGTCGGCATGACCAGAGGCTATCATCACGGCTCCACCTCCAACGGTCTGGGCACTTTCTGGATGCTTGGCAACCAGTCCGGAGTCTGGGACACAGAAATCAAGACCGACATGGAATGGATTACCAAGAAGCCGCCATCGAGCGAAGCCCACAGCCTGGAATGGTTCGACGCCGTGGCGTTCGTGAACACCACCGGCGACTGGAAGCTGGAGGACGAGCAGAAGCAGGCCCTGCTCTCCTTCGTGCACGATGACGGCAAGGGGCTGGTGCTGGCGCATGCCGCCATCGACGCCAATTACAACTGGCCGGAGTTCGCCGAAATGACCGGTGGCTGGTTCCAGGCGCACCCGTGGGGAACGTTCGACGCGCCCGTGATCGTCGAAGACCCGACTTTCCCCGCTATGCGGCACTTCCCGGCGCGCCTCTTCCTTTACGACGAAATGTACTCGCCCAAGAACTGGTCGCGCGAGAAGGTCAACGTGCTCATGCGGCTGGACGAGACGCAACTCAACTACACCAACCCGCAATACGGCGTGGCGGCCACGCGCCCCGACAAAGACCAGGCCATTGCCTGGTCGAAGATGTACGGCAAGGGCCGCGTCTTCTATTCCAGCCTCGGCCACACCAAGGAGGCCTGGGAGAACCCCGACGTTCAGAAGATGTATCTCGAAGCCGTCAAGTGGGCGATGAAACGAACCGAAGGCAGCACCGCTCCTCATCCCAAAGTGAATTAGGACAGACTCTCATGCACAGCGGGCGTTATGAGGGCGGCCCTTCCGACCACGCCCACGTGCGCAATTTCCTGGATTGCGTCAAGAGCCGCCAGGACCCGGTGGTCAACATCGACACCGGCTTTTATTCCACGCTGCCCACTCTGCTGGGCGTGCTGGCCATCCGCAACGGAAAGACGCACTCGTGGGACGGCCGGCAAGCGCAAGCCGTCTAACGTAGCACCGGCGGGCTTTCCAGAGTTGTCCACTTTCAAGTCGCCAATGGGTGTATCCTTCATGGAGACCGGGAGACCAGCCACCAATTCCCGGCAAAGGAGAAGAGTTCCGATGTCCACCAGACGATCCTTCCTGGTCAGTTCCGCGCTCACCGCCGCCGCGTCGCGGTCCGCCGTGGGTGCGAACGACAAAATCGGAGTGGGCTTTATCGGCGTAGGCACGCGCGGCAGCTACATGTTGACGGTTGCCGAGAAGCACGAGGATTGCCAGATCCTCGCCATGTGCGACGTCTACAACCGCACACTCGACAAGGCCGTGAGCGGGCTGAAGGCGAGCAAGCCGGATACCTACACGGACTACCGCCGCGTCCTGGAACGTAAGGACCTCGACGCCGTCTTTATCGCCACGCCGGACCACTGGCACTCCCAGATGATCGTCGAGGCCACCCAGGCGGGCAAGGACGTTTATTGCGAGAAGCCTCTCTCCAACAGTATTGAAGCCGCCGTAAAGGCCGTGGACGCAGTCAAGAAGTACAACCGCGTCGCGCAGATCGGTTTGCAGCAGCGCAGTTGGGACCACTTCCAGAAATGCGCGGAGCTGGTCCAGAGCGGCATGTTCGGAACCATCTTCCACTGCCAGTTGCACTGGTCGGGCTATTACACTCGCCGTGTCGAGGAGCCCACGGCCGTTCCCGAGGGCCTCGATTGGGAGATGTTCCAGGGCCCCGCGCCACGCCACCCCTTCTCCCCTTCGCGCTTGAATTGGCGCTCCTACTACGATTACGGCGGGGGCATTATTACCGACCAGGGCGTGCACATCGCCGACGTCGTGTGCTGGTATATGAAGGCCCGCGCGCCGATCAGTGCGTCCGCCGCGGCGCAGTACGTCCAGGTGCTGCCTCCCAACCCCGAATGTCCGCCGGATTCCTTCCAGATTGCCTGGCAGTACGACAACTTCGTGATGTCGCTCACCAACGCTTACTTCCCGCAGACCGACTACCCCGCCGACCAAGGCAATTACTTCTATGGGAATCGCGGCGCACTGCATGTAAACCGCCAGAGCTATACCTATCGGCTGATGCCCAGCCGGGGCGGGGCCCGCGACGAAGCGCCCCCCACGCCTCCGTTCGAGCCCTACAACACGAAGTTCGCGTACGTGGGCGGTCCTTCCGATTCGGCCCACATCCGCAACTGGCTGGACTGCATCAAGTCTCGCGAGACGCCCAGGACCGGCGTCGAAACCGGCTTCTACTCGACGCTGCCTCTGCTGATGGGATTGCTCGCCATCCGCAACGGCAAGACGTACGTCTGGGATGACGAGAACCGGGTAGCCAAGGTCTGAAAGGCAGGGAGGCGAAGACACCATGAGGACGCTCAAGAATCGACGCGACTTTTTCCTCGGCGCGGCGGGATCGCTTGGCGCCGCCGGCCTTTTCTCCCGCGGGGCGGCCGCTGGGGCCACGCGGAAAATGAAGATGTGCCTCAACACCGGCAACATCGGGGTCAAGGCCAGTCTGCAGCAGCAGATCGATTACGCGGCCCAGTACGGTTTCGAGGCCGTGGACCCCAGCATCAACGAACTGGCGGCCCTCTCGGATTCGGCGATGAGCCAGATGCTCGACCTCCTGGCGGCCAAAAAGCTCGTGTTTGGTTCCCTCGCTCAAGGTGTCACTGTCTCGCCCTCGGACGATCAGTTCGCGAGTTTTGTCAAGGGCAACTTGACCACCTGGGCCAAGACTATGCAGCGGGCCAGGATGACGCGCTTCTGCACCTGGCTTTCCCCCTCCGACAACCGGCTGACCTACTTGCAGAACTTCAGGCTGCATACCCGCCGGATCAGTGAGGTGGCCACTCTGCTCGGAGACTACGGCATTTCCTTTGGCATGGAGTACGTGGCGCCCAAGACCGCCTGGACCAGAGGTAAGTACCCCTTCATCCACACCATGGCAACCATGAAGGAGCTGATCGCGGAGGTCGCCAAGCCGAACCTCGGCTTTCTGCTCGACAGTTGGCACTGGTACAACGCGGGGGACACCGTGGACGACATCCTGACCTTGCGGAACAAGGACGTCGTCGCCGTGCACCTCAACGATGCTCCCAAGGACGTCCCTATCGACCAGCAGATTGACAACCGCCGCGAGCTCCCTTGTGCTACCGGAGTGATCGACATGGCGGGGCTCATGAATGCTCTGAACAAGATCGGGTACGATGGGCCGGCGGCCGCCGAGCCCATGAATGCCGAACTCCGCAAACTTCCGCCGGATGAGGCCCTGGCTCGTACCGTGGAGGCCGTAAAGAAGGCTTTCGCCCTCATCCAGTAACGAACGGCAGTGACTGGCTCCGCTGAGCGACTTACAGGTCGATTCCGGCCTTGCGCATGACCGCCCGAGTAGTATCGTATCCCAGCTTGGCGCCCTCTTGTGCCGGGGGAAAAGTTGCGGCGCTGGAGTTCCTCCAGCCTGCGTTGACGTAGTGAGGTCACAGAGACCTCCTTTCTGTGACCGAAACTACCGCTGTCTATGCCTCAGTTTCCGGCCGGCGCCTGGCTCGCCAGGGCCAGTTCCTCGATCCAGCGCCGCATCCGCTGGTAGTGCGAACCTTCCCAGTACACGCGCCGGCAAGCAGGGCATTCGCGGAACTCTTCATGCCGTGCCGCGATAGATGGTGGTACGCGCTTGTGAACCTCCACTTTGGAGACGGGACGCAGGCGTTCATTACACGCCATGCAGCGAGTGAACGGGCGCAGCGACCGCCCGAGATCGAATCTTCTCACCACCTCAGCGGCCTGCCGGCGGCTGTCCGTCTGGCGCAGCCAGTAGCCGCGTGTCACGGCGGAGTGTTTGAGCAGCCCGCGGTCCCGCGTCAGCAGGATGCGCTCTTGTTCGGCGGAGACCCGCGCCAGCTCTGCATCGCCAGCGCAATTCCAGTACGCGGAGTCGAATCCGAGCATGCGCAGATAGGCCGCCAGCCGTCCCAGATGAACATCGAGCGCGAACTTCGGTTCGCGTAGCGCGTGCGGGCGGACGCGCAACTCCGGCGTTATGTCGAGCGATTCGAATACGGGATACACCGCGACGCGATCGCCGTCTCGAACCAGGCGGGAAAAGTCCGACGACTCGCCATTGACGAGCACCAGCTCGACTTCCGTGTGCGGAATGCCGAAACTCTCGATCACATCCTTGACGGAGGCCGGCACGAAGAACTCCTTCTCGAGAGTTTGGTACTGCCGATGGGGCGCGAGGTGGTCGTTCAGTTCGGCGTAAAACCGAACCGCAGCGCGAGCCGGCGCGACGATCATAAGGCGTTTACCGCGCGGCCAAGTTCGCGCCATGCCGTACCCACCGGGGCCGGCGCGTAGCCCCAGGGTTTGCCGATGCCGATCGGACCGAGACCGAGTTGCACGCTGGCAGGGCTCATCGATATATCATAATCTCCATGCTCACTCGCGAACAGGCTTGGAACATTCTCTGCGAATTCACGAAGTCGGAAGGTCTCCGCAAGCACGCGCTGGCGGTGGAGACGTGCGTGGCGGCGTATGCCCGGAGGCTCGGCGAGGACCAACACGCGTGGTCCATCACCGCGCTGCTGCACGATTTCGACTGGGAGATTCACCCGCAGTTGCCGGATCATCCCATCCGGGGCGAGCCCATCCTGGCGGAGCGCGGCGTGGACGAGGAGACGCGGCGGGCGATTCTGTCGCATGCCAATCACACCGGCGTGCCGCGCCTGTCGCCGCTCGAGAAGACGCTGTATGCCTGCGACGAACTGGCCGGCTTCATCACCGCTATTTCCTACGTGAAGCCGCACCGCAGCGTGTTCGAAGTGGACGTGAGCCTCGGTGAAGAAGAAGATGAAGGACAAGGCCTTCGCGCGCTCCGTGAACCGCCAGGAGATTGTCGATGGCGCCCAGGAGCTGGGCGTGCCGCTCGACGACCACATCGACTTCTGCGTGAAGGCCATGCAGGCGCACGCCGAAGAACTGGGCTTGAAAGGAAGTGTATGATGCCTTCATTCGCCGCGCTAGCGGCCATTCTCTTCGCGCTTTCGCCGGCGGCTGCGCGCGCGCCGGCTCCGCGCCAGCAGTTGTCGTTCGATTCCGGCTGGAAATTCCTTCTGGGCGACCCGGCCAACGCGCAAGCCCCGGCGTTCGACGACGCTGCCTGGCGCTCCGTTACCCTGCCGCACGATTGGAGCATCGAGGGCCAGCCCGACCCCAAGAACCCCAGCGGCGGGGCGGAAGGGTTCTTTCCCACTGGCGTGGGCTGGTACCGGCGGAGCTTCGACGCACCAAAGGACTGGACCGGCAGACACGTCACCGTGGAATTCGAGGGCGTGTACATGAACGCCACGGTGTGGCTCAACGGGGAAGAGCTTGGCACGCACCCGTATGGCTACACGTCGTTCTTTTACGACCTCACGCCGCACCTGAAGTTCGGCGCGCGCAACGTTCTGGCCGTCCGCGTGGACAATTCCAGGCAGCAGACCAGCCGGTGGTACCCCGGCGCGGGCATCTACCGGCACGTCTGGGTGACCCTCACCAACGCCGTGCACGTGGCGCAGTGGGGCGTCTTCGTGGCCGCCCCGGAAGTGTCGGCGGCGCGGGCCAAGGTGGTGGTGCGTACCCAGGTGGAGGGCACGGACCCGGCTGTGGCCGTCGTCGAGACCACGCTCTTCACCCCCGACGGCAAGAAGGCCGGCGCGGCGCAGGGCGCAGCCGGAGCACCGCAGGAAATCGCGGTGGCGAATCCGGCGCTGTGGTCGCCCGAGACGCCCAAACTGTACCGCGCGGTGACGCGCGTGCTCATCGCCAAGAAGGTAGTGGATGAAGTGGAGACGCCCTTCGGCATCCGTTCGCTCGAGTGGTCCGCCGAAAAGGGTTTCCTGTTGAACGGCAAGCCGGTGAAGATGGTGGGCGGCAGCGTCCACCACGACAACGGCGTGCTGGGCGCAGCAGCTTTCGACCGCGCCGAGGAGCGCCGCGTCGAGCTGCTCAAGGCCGCCGGCTTCAACGCCATCCGCACTGCCCACAACCCGCCGTCGCCGGCGTTTCTGGCGGCCTGCGACCGCCTCGGCATGTTGGTGATGGACGAGGCCTTCGACTGCTGGGAACGCGCCAAGAAGCCCTTCGATTACCACCTCTACTTCGAGGATTGGTGGCAGCGCGACATCGACGCCATGGTGCTGCGCGACCGCAATCATCCCTCGGTGGTGATATGGAGCATCGGCAACGAAATCCCCGAGCGCGGCGTCGAAGCCGGCGCCGTGACCGCCAAGATGCTGGCGGATTACGTGCGCAAGCTCGACAGCAGCCGGCCCATCACCTCCGCGGTCAACAATCCCGCGACCCCTTGGGAGGCGATGGACAATTTCTTCGCCGCGCTCGACATGGCCGGCTACAACTACAACCTGAACCACCGCGAGGCGGACCACAGCCGCGTCCCCGCGCGCCTCATGGTGGCCACCGAGACGTTTCCGCGATCGGCATTTCAGTCCTGGGAGGCGGTGACCGGCTACCCCTACGTGATCGGCGACTTCGTGTGGACGGCTTTGGATTACCTGGGCGAGAATGGCATTGGCCGCTGGTACATCGCCGCGCCGGACGCCCCGCGCCGGGCCGGTATGGGCGATAACAGCCTCTTCCCCTGGCACAGCGCCGTGTGCGGCGACCTCGACATTACGGGGTTCCGCAGGCCGATCTCCTACTACCGCAACATTCTGTGGCAGCGTGGCGAACGGCTGTATCTGGCGGTGCGCCAGCCCGTTCCGGACGGCCAGCAAATGGTGGTGACCCCTTGGGGCATGTTCCCGAGTTGGGCCAGTTGGACGTGGCCGGGCGAGGAAGCGAAAGAGCTCGAAGTGGAGGTGTATTCGAATGCCACCAGCGTGCAACTGTTCCTCAACGAGAAGCTCATCGGGGAGCTTCCCATCGGCCGCGAGATGGAATTCAAGTCCGTAGTCAAAGTGCCTTATGCCCCGGGCACGCTGAGAGCGGTGGCGATGGAGGACGGCCGCAAGGTGGCCGAGAGCGTGCTGGAAACCACGGGCCAACCGGCGCGCATCAAGCTGACGGCCGACCGCGCGGTGGTTCGCGCCGGCGGTCAGGACCTCTCATTCATCACCGTGGAAGTGGTGGACAAGGCTGGCCTGGTGCAGCCCACCGCGGCGCAGAACATTCAATTCGCGATCAGCGGGCCGGGGACCATCGCCGGGCTAGGCAACGCCGACATGACCAGCGGCCAGCCTTACCAGGGAACCGAGTACAAGGTCTTCCATGGCCGCGCCCTGGTAGTGGTGCGGACCTCCGCCACGCCGGGCGTAATCGAGCTTGCGGCGAGCGCGCCAGGCTTGGAGCCGGCGTCGGTTCAGATCCGCGCGCGTTAGCGCCGCTCGAACAGCGCGGGCGCTCAGCTTCGCTCCAGCAACTCCAGCAGCTTCTCTTGCACGGATTCGCCGGTGGGGGCGTCGAGAGTGATGACCAGGATGGTGTCGTCGCCGGCAATGGTGCCCACCACCTCGGGCCACTCTTCGTTGTCGAGCGCCACAGCCACCGAGTTGGCGTGGCCGGGAGAGGTCTTGAGTACCACCAGGTTCTGCGCGCGCAGAACGTCTTTCAGGAATTCGGCGGCCAAAAGCGAGAACTGCGGGCCGGTCTCCTCGGGCGCCATTTCCTGGTAGCCTTCCCGTGTCTTGACCAGGCGCAGGTCGCGTATGTCGCGTGAGAGCGTCACCTGGGTGGCGGCGATGCCTTGATTCTTCAACTCCTGGGCAAGCTCATCTTGTGTCGAGATGCGCTTGCCGCGGATCAGCTTCAGGATCTGGCCTTGACGGTAAGTTTTGGTCATACGTTCATCTCCGAAAGGCGCTGCCGGGCGGCGGCCAGCGCGGCAGCTACGGATTGGGGGCCGGTGCCGCCGGGGATTTCGCGGGACTGCATGCCGCGCTTTGGATCGAGCAGCTCCGCGAAGTCGCTGGTGAATTCCGGCGCGAAACGTCGCATCTCTTCCGCGCTCCAGTCGGCGGGTTTCTTGCCGCGGCGCACGCTTTCCAGCACGAAACGGCCGGCCAGTTGGTGCGCCTGGTGAAAGGGCATGCCGGCGCGGGCCAGCGCCTCCGCCAGGTCGGTGGCCGCCACCCAGCTTTCTTCGGCGGCGGCAGCGGGCGCGGCGGGGTTCAGCTTCACCGATTGAATGACCACGCGCGCCATTTCGAGCGAGCCGGCCAGCTCATCGGCGGCCTCGAAAAGCGGGACCTTGTCCTCCTGCATGTCGCGATTGTACGTCATGGGCAGGCCCTTCATGGTCGTCATAAGAGAGACCAGGCAGCCCATGACGCGGCCGCTTTTGCCGCGGATCAGCTCCAGCGAATCGGGATTCTTCTTCTGCGGCATGAGGCTCGAGCCGCTGGTGACGGCATCGGCTAGCTCCAGCCAGCCGAACTCTTCGCTCGAGTAGAGGATCCAGTCTTCGGCCAGACGGCTGAGATGGATCATGGCGACACTGGCGGCGTAGAGGAAGTCCAGAACGAAATCGCGGTCGGCAGCCACGTCCATGCTGTTGCGCGTTACCTCCGCAAAGCCCAGGTCTTGCGCCATGGCTTCGCGGTCGAAGGGAAAGCCGCTGCCGGCCAGCGCGCCGGAGCCTAGCGGCAGGACGTTGGCGCGGGCACGGGTCTGGCTGAAGCGCTCCGCATCGCGCGCGAAGATTTCGAAATACGCCAGCAGGTAGTGCGGCCAGAGCACGGCTTGCGCGCGGCGCAGATGGGTGTAGCCGGGAATGACGGCATCGGGGTCGCGCCCAGCGAGATCCAGCAGCGCTCCCATCACCCCGCCCAGCAGAGCGCGCACGCGGTCGCATTCCTGGCGCAGCCACAGCCGCGTATCCAGCGACACCTGCTCATTGCGGCTGCGGCCGGTGTGGATCTTGTCCGCTACCGCGCCGGCGCGCTCCTTCAGCTTGCGAATGACGTACGTGTGGATGTCTTCATCGGCGGCATTGGGGTTGACCGGCTCCTGGCGGATCTCATCGAGGGCCGTCGCGATTCGCTCGCGCTCTTCGGCCGTCAGGATGCCGACGCGCTCGAGCGCGCGCGCAAACGCCTCCGAGCCGCAAATATCGGCGTCCATGAGCCTCCGGTCGAAAGCCAGAGACCCCGAGAAACGCTCGAAGACCTCGGACGGTCCCGATTCAAAACGCCCGCCCCAGAGTTTCATTTGGGCTTGCCGGCCATGGCCGCCCGCACTTTGATGGGCAGGCCCACCAGGTTGATAAAGCCCAGGGCGTCCTTCTGGTCGTAGCTGGCGCCCATGGTGAAACTCGCAATATCGAGCGAGTAGAGCGAATACGGCGACTTGCGGGAGAGCGGCTCGATATTGCCCTTGTAGAGCCGCAGCTTCACCTCGCCGGTGGCCGTCTCGCCAATCTTTTCGAAGAAGCCGTCGAGCGCCTCGCGCAGCGGCGTGAACCACAGGCCGTTGTAGACCATCTCGGCGTAGTCCAGCGCCAGCTTCTGCTTGTAGTGGAGCGTGCTTCTGTCGAGCGTGAGAGCTTCCAGCTCGCGCATGGCGAACATGATGAGCGTGCCGCCGGGGGTCTCGTAGCACCCGCGGGACTTCATGCCGACGAAGCGATTCTCGACTAGGTCGATGCGGCCGATGCCGTGCTCGGCGCCGATGCGGTTGAGGGTTTCAAGCAGCTCGACGGCCGTCATCTTCTTGCCATCGACCGACACGGGGACGCCCTTTTCAAAACCGATGGCCACTTCGCCGGGTGTGCCGGGCGCGTCTGCGGGGCTCTTGGTCAGCATCCAGATGTCATCGGGCGCGGCGTTGGCGGGGTTCTCCAGCGCGCCGCCCTCGTGCGAGATATGCCAGATGTTGCGATCCCGGCTGTAAATCTTGGTGGCGGAGGCGGAGATGGGTACGTGGTGCGCGCGCGCGTACTCGATGGCGTCTTCGCGGGAGACGATGGTCCACTCGCGCCAAGGCGCGATCACCTGAAGCTGCGGCGCCAGGGCCTTGTAGGTGAGCTCAAAGCGTACCTGATCGTTCCCTTTCCCCGTGCAGCCGTGCGCCAGCGCGTCGCAGCCGGTCTTCAGCGCCACCTCGACCTGCTTCTTGGCGAGCAGCGGGCGGGCGACGGAGGTGCCGAGCAGGTACTTGTGCTCGTAGACGCCGCCGGAGCGGACCAACTTCCAGAGATACTGCGAGACGAATTCCTCGCGCAGGTCCTCGATGTAGACTTCCGAAGCGCCGGTCTTGCGGGCCTTCTCTTCGAGGCCGGTGAGTTCGCCGGCGCCCTGTCCGATATCGCCGCACACGGCCACCACTTGGCATCCGTAATTTTCCTTGAGCCACGGAATGATGACGGAGGTATCGAGTCCGCCGGAGTAGGCGAGCGCTACTTTCTTGGGTTTTGGCATAAAGGTGTTAGCTCCGTAGGAGCGGTAGATTCTAGCCCACGGCGCAAGCCGTGGGGATGAGCGCGAAAACAATTCAGCCCCGGAGGGGCGTAAGATGCTCTGGGTTTTGGCATAAATTCATACTCACGATAGCATCATCAACAACAGCGCCTTCTGCGCGTGCAGCCGGTTCTCGGCCTGATCGAAAATCGCGGAGCGCCGGTGCTCCATAATGGAATCCGTCACCTCTTCGCCGCGCTTGGCGGGAAGGCAATGCATGAATATGGCGTCGGGCCGCGCCTGCGCGAACAGCGCGTCGTCCACCTGGAACGTGTGGAAAGATTTCTTCCGCTCGGACAATTCCTGTTCCTGGCCCATGCTGGCCCACACATCCGTGTAGACGGCGTGGGCGCCTGCGAGCGCGTGCGCGGTCGAGTGCGTGATCAGCAGCGAGGCGCCGGAGACCGCGGCCAGTCCCTCCGCCTGCGCCACGATGTCGGGATCGGGCGTGTAGCCCTCCGGGCAGCCGATGGCGAAATCCGCGCCGAGGCGGAGGCTGGTGAGCATCAAGGAATGCGCCACGTTATTGCCGTCGCCGATGAAGGCCACCTTGCGCCCCTTCAGCTCGCCGAAATGTTCGCGCAGCGTCTGCGCGTCCCCCAGCGCCTGGCAGGGGTGGTAGAGGTCGCTCAGGGCGTTGATGACAGGCACCGCCGACCACGCAGCCAAGCCCTCGACGGTGGCCTGCTGGAAGACGCGGGCGACGATGCCGTTGACCCAGCGGTCGAGGTTGCGCGCGACGTTTTTCAGCGGCTCCCGGATGCCGATCGGCCCATCGACGAAGAGCGCGTCGCCGCCCAACTGCTTGATGGCCAGCTCGAACGTCAACCGGGTGCGCAGCGAGGGTTTTTCAAACAGCAGGGCGATGGACTTGCCGTCGAGAGCGCGGGCATAATCGCGCGGCGATTGCTTGACCTCGGCGGCGAGATCGAGCAGGTGAAGCAGCTCCTCGTCGGTGAGATCGAGATCGCGGAGCAGGTCAGACGCGTTGGTTTTCATAAGCTGAGCGGGGGTGAGGGCAGTCGGCATGGGGATAGCCTTCAATGAATGTTTATTCACTGCTATGAATAATCACACATTTGGGGGGTGGGTGTCAAGAGGGGGAACTGTCACAAGCCATTTTTTTCCGTTACCTCTGACCCGCTGACAACTGAAGATGTCGCGTCACTAACGAGCAAGGCGAAAACGGTATATATCATGTCCCGCGTCTCTTGGGAGGATCAGATCGGACGATGGGCAACCGACCTCTGTTCGGCTTACCAGGACAAAGTGTTTACCAGTCCAGTAATGCACCCGTGTGGGTTCATTGATGGCGGTAGAGTGCGGTATAAGTATGTCACACCAGCAGTTCCGCCACATCCCAAACATGATCCGTAACCCCTGCTTCCATGGCCGGGGTGACCCTCAGCGATCCATGGAGCTGGCAGAAGTTGTAGAACCCGAAATGCAGCGCTACCGCGGCCCGATGATTTTCGAGCTTCTTGCTGAATCCATTCGTGAGCCTGGTCAGTCTGCGAATTTGCATCCGCATCGTGAGGTTTTGCCGCTCCAGATGCGAAGTGCAGATCTTGGCCGGGTCCGGATTTCCGCCGATCACGATTAGGACCGCCTCCACGACATCTGCGGGCGAGTAGCGTTGTTCGCCTTCGCACGGAGGCGCATAGATTTTGATCAATTGGGCGAAGTCGCAACGGTCCAGGAGCATTTCGTTCACGGCGTCACCCACGGCGGCCTGTGAATCCGGCCGAAGTCGTAATACGCAAAGCTGTGCACCAAATGGTATTATAATAGATGCCAGAGAACATAATATGAGAACTGCCAGAAAGCGTGGAAGCCTGCCACCGGCAGCCGCGGCCGCTTCCCGAAAAGTCGTTGTCGATTTCCCGGCACCGCTTTTCAGGGAAACGGAACGCGTCGTCGCCGAAATTGGCACCAACCGCAGCAAATTGATCCGCCGCGCCGTTGAGCAGTATTTGGTAGCGCTACAGCGGAAGAGGCTCGAGCAGGAGCTGGCTGCCGGGTACGTAGCCAATTCGGCCCTCGACCGCAGAATCGCGGAGGAGTTCTCCGCCGTGGACTACGAGACGTTCTAAATGCCTGGGAAATGCGTGCGAGGTGACATCCTCGACATAACCCTCGATCCGACCGTTGGTCACGAGATCAAGAAGACGAGACCCTGCCTGGTGGTGCAAAACGACATCGGCAATCGTTTTTCCGCGATGACCGTCGTGGTTCCGTTGGAGGGGGCGGAACATGTCGCCAAGGTTTATCCCATCGCCGTCTTAATCCCGAAGGGCGAGGGTGGATTGAGCAAGGACAGCGTGGCGCTTTGCAACCAGATTCGCTCGGTGGACGAGGCGCGATTCGGAAAGACGCGCGGCCGCGTTTCCACGGGTACAATGGGTAAGATCGACCAGGCCCTGAAGATCAGCTTGGGCCTGGTATAGACGCTACGCCGGGTAGTCCTGCGCTCGGTCCATTCTCAGGCAACAGCATTGACGGGGTGTACGTCGCGGTCGATCTGCCCCTTGGCCTCGCGCTCAGCGACCTCCAGGGAGTACGCCGATTGCAGGTTCATCCAAAATGTGGGCGTAGTACTGAAATAGCGGGCCAAGCGAAGGGCCGTGTCGGAGGAGACACCGCGTTGTCCATGAACGATGTCGGCGATGCGCGTTACGGGAACGCGTAGATCCCGGGCAACCCGGTTGATGCTCAGCCCGAGCGGCTTCATGAACTCCTCGAACAGGATTTCCCCCGGATGAATCGCAGGCAAAAGTTCCCGATTCCTTTTCCTCATTTTTGCTTCCCCTTTGAGTTCAATGGTAGTCCACAATTTCAACGCCATGAGCGTCTCCGCCGCGCCACACAAAGCGGATGCCGCGTTCAGGACGCCCGACGCTGGGCTCGCCCTCAACCTACCTCCGCCCCGCGCTCCGCCAGAAGTTCCCGCAACAAGGACCGGTGGCAGCGGCTCTCGTCCTGGCAGTAACAGCCCAGCGATAGATTGGTGTGATGCGAGAGCGCCGCCAGCACGTCCAGTTCGCGGCTCCGGTCGGGCGCGCTCATCTCCCGCCGGAACTTCCGGCGGAATGCGGCCCAGGCCCGCTCGTCCGCCGCTCCCAGCGCTTCCTGCACCAGTTCGGCGCTGGGTGACAGGTTCGGGAACCAGAACGTCATAGTAGTCGAGCCGGGCGAAGTCGGACTTCGGAACGCCGCGCGGCGGCCGCCGCACCGTTCCTAGCCGCAACCCTTCGCCGGGCTTTCGAGGTGTGCCGAGTTGCACAATGAAGATGGACATAAATCCCCCAACGCCAGTGTGCCACGTGATGCACCCGGCCGGGCCGCCTGGTTACGGGATGACGCCTTGGCGCACCCGCGTTACCGTTTCCACGCCTGCTAATCGCGCGCCGCAATGCGTGGGCCGGTCGGGAGTACGGCAATCACTTTGCCGGTAATCCGATCCATGGATACCGGGCCAAACGCGCGTGAGTCGAGGCTGTCATCACGGTTGTCGCCCAGCAGGAAGTACTCTCTGGGACCAAGTTGGACCGGCGAGGAGTTGCGATACTCGCTCTTTCCCGGTGTGTAGGCAGCCCAGTGCCCGTCCTCCATCACCACCGTGGATCCCATCCGGTGCGCCGCCGGTACCCGGTCGAAGGGGGTGTGGTCGAGAGGGTGAACGGGCAGCAGCCTGCCATTGACAATGATACGGTTCTCGCGCACTTCGATTGTCTCGCCCGGTAGACCGAGAACCCGCTTGATGGCGAGACCGATGTGGGACGGGAGGTCGGCCTGGATTATGTCTCCCCGACGCGGGGAACCGACATGAAACAGCGTGATGCGCGAATATGGCACGCGGAAATCGTACGCTGCACGATTCACCACAAAGGTGTCGCCACGGAGAATGGTCGGAGCTGCCGAACCCCCTGTGAGCGAATACGGCCACAAGTAGCTTGGCAGGATCGCCAGCCCGGCGCCAACCAACAGGATAGCGCGCAGATGTCTCTTGAGCCAAGGCATGATTGATTTTAGCGCGATCCGGCCAGGCTGCTGGTCGAATGGTGGCCGGAAGGGCAGCAGATTAGTATGGGCGATAAAACCTGCTACAACAGAGGGCATGGCACAGGATTTCACGCACCGCCGGGATTTTCTCAAAGCCGCGGGCGGCGCCGCGTTGACGGCGTCGCTGTTCACGGGCGACATCAAAGGCGCCAACGATAAGGTGAACGTGGCGTTCATCGGAGTGGGCCGGATGGGCTCGGGCAATGTCGGGTATGCGGCCAAGGTTCCGGGCTTCGAGACGGTAGCGGTCTGCGATGTTTACCAACCGGCGCTGGAGCGCGCCGAGGCGCAGGCCAAAAAGTTGGGCTTTACGGGAGTGAAGGCCAGGAAGGATTTTCGCGAAATCCTGGCGGACCGCTCCATCGACGCGGTGTGCATCTCCACGCCGGACCACTGGCACGCTTACATGACGGTGGAAGCCTGCAAGGCCGGCAAAGACGTTTACGTGGAGAAGCCATCCTTCGTGTACGTGGAAGAGGGCGTCAAAATGGTGGAGGCGGCGCGCAAATATAAGCGCGTGGTGCAGGCCGGCACCATGCAGCGCTCGGGCGCGTTTTTTCAGAAGGCGCGCGAGATCGTCAAGAGCGGCGCTCTGGGCGAGATCACCTTCTGCCGCACGTTTCAGGCCAGCTTGAGCAAGAAGGAAGGCTTTGGCAATCCGCCGGATTCCGATCCGCCGGCGGGCCTGGACTGGGATCTGTGGCTGGGACCGGCGCCCAAGCGGCCCTTCAATGCCAACCGCTGGGGCGTGGCGGAGGGGCGCTGGTCCACCTTCCGCAACTTCTGGGATTACGCGGGCGGCGCCATGACGGATTGGGGCGTGCATCTGCTCGACATCGTCCAGTTCGCCTTCGATGAGGCCATGCCGGTTTCCATCGCCGCGCAGGGCGGCAAGTTCTACGAGGACGACAACGTGGAGACGCCCGACACCATGCTGGCGACGTATCGCTATCCCGGGTTTATCGCGTCGTACGAGAGCCGCACGGCGAATCCCTACCCGATGTATGGCGATTCCTACGGCACGGCGTTCCACGGGACGAAAGCTACCCTGATGGTGAACCGCGGGGGCTATACGCTGCTCTCCAACGAAAAGGGAGCGCTGCCGGTGGAGGAGCACGGCAAGGAAATGGCCGACATGAACGTGCCCCACTGGAAGAACTTTCTGGAGTGCATACGCACGCGCGCCAAACCCATAAGTGAAATTGAAACCTGCGTGCACACCACGGCCACCTGCGTGCTTGCCAACCTCGCCATGCGGCACGGCATGACGCTGGATTGGGACGAAAAGGCGTTCACCGTGAAGCAGCACGACGCCCAGCAGTATTTGAAGGCCAAGTACCGTTCACCCTGGAAACTGGAGGTCTGACATCCATGAGATGGTTTCGTTTATGCGCCGCCTTGCTGGCCGCGTTGGCGCTGGCAAGCGCGCAAAGCCCTAGCGGGAAGTGGGTCGCGAAGTTCTCGTCGGATGACGAGGCGCGCGAAATCGTTCTGGCATTGAACGTCGAGAGCGGCGGCAAGGTAACCGGGTACGTACTGGCGCCGCAATATGAGGACCGCATCGTCGAAGGCACGGCCAGCGGCGGCCAGATCACATTCGTGGCCGAGCGCGAGGCCAACAACAACACCACGCGCCGGAGCAACTACAGTGCCGTGCTGGAGGGCGACAAGCTCAAGCTGACCATGCCCAGTGCCGGCAATCGCCCGCCGCAAGTGCTCGAATTCACGCGCGCCTCGGCCCAGGCGCCGCCGCCCCTGCCACCCCCGCCGGCCAAGATTGCGCTGCCAGCGCCGGCCGCCGTGCGCGATAACGGGCTGGCCAGGACCCCGCCCATGGGATGGAACAGTTGGAACAAGTTCCGCGGCCAGGTAAACGACAAAGTGGTGCGCGAAATCGCCGACGCCATGGTGAAGAACGGCATGAAAGCCGCCGGCTATTTGTACGTGAACATCGACGACACCTGGGAAAGCGCGCGCGACAGCCAGGGCAATATCGGCACCAATTCGAAGTTTCCCGACATGAAGGCCCTGGCGGCCTACGTCCACGGTAAACGGCTGAGGCTGGGGATTTATTCGTCGCCCGGTCCCAAGACTTGCGCCGGCTACGAGGCCAGTTTCCAGCACGAGGCGCAGGATGCCAGGACTTTCGCCGCGTGGGGCATCGATTACCTCAAGTACGACTGGTGCAGCGCCGCGCGCGTGTATGCGCCCGACGCCGCCACCATGCAGGCCGCCTACGCCAAGATGGGCGAGGCGCTGCTGGCGTCGGGCCGGCCCATCGTCTATAGCCTGTGCCAGTACGGCATGCTCGACGTGGGCGAATGGGGCGCGAAGGTAAGCGGCAACCTGTGGCGCACCACGGGGGACATCAGCGACCGCTGGCAATCCATGTCGCATATCGGATTCGACCTGCAACCCGGCCGCGAGAAGTTCGCCGCTCCCGGACACTGGAACGACCCCGACATGCTGGAAATCGGCAACGGCGGCATGAGCGATATGGAATACCGCACGCACATGAGCCTGTGGTGCCTGCTGGCCGCGCCCCTGCTGGCGGGTAACGACCTGCGCGACGTGAAGCCCGCCATCCTCGAGATTCTCACCAACAAGGAAGCCATCGCGGTGGATCAGGACAAACTGGGCAAGCAGGCCGTGCGCGTGGCCAAGAACGGCGATCTGGAAGTGTGGGCGCGGCCTCTGGCGGATGGCGGCCACGCCGTGGGACTATTCAACCGCGGCGATGCCGCCGCTGAGGTGACGGCCAAATGGAGCGACATCGGCGTGCAGGGCGCGCACGCTGTCAGAGACCTGTGGGCGCACGCGGATAAGGGCACGGTTGCGGACGAGTACACCGCGGAAGTGCCGTCGCACGGCGTGGTGATGATCAAGATCGCGAAGTGAGACGCCAATCCACAGCCGGCAGGGATCGGCATCGTTTGGTCCGGCTCATGATCCAGGCGAGCCTGTTGTGTGGCGGCCTGGCCATCCCCTGTCTCGGGGCCGACACCAGCGTGCGGGTCCACGGAACCATCACCGATAAGGACACGGGCCGTCCCATTCCTGGCGCTAACGTAGTGATCAATGACATGGCAGGGAACACGCTGTCCAGCACTTTGAGCGACAGCGCCGGCTCGTACACCTGCAACGTGCCCCAGGAACCGGCGTACGCCATCTCAGTCTCGTCCTGGATGAGCAACGGCGCCTACTATGTCAGCAACTACGTGATTGGGTCGGCGGTTGGTGTTCCGGGTGGCGTTACCGACATTCGCACGGACTTCGCGCTTCGACCGGGCGCAAACCTGATTCTCGAAGCCTACGCCGCCGACGGCACCATGCTCCGCCGTGCGGCATTCTATAGCGCGGTGAACAATCAGGCTTATGCCACGGACCTCAACGACGTACCGAACTTCGGGGTCTCTTCGGATGTGTATGACGCCTATGCGCAGAACCATAACTGGAGCAATGAACTGAGTGTTCCGGCGTTTGTGGTGCCCCTCCAGACACCCACCCGGCTTCACGTGCTCTGGGATATACCGTCGTTCGGAAGGGTGGTGGCCGATCTGGATGATGGCGGGAAGGGATACACACTGTCGCAGCAGGGCGATTTCAGGGTCCTGAATCTCAACCGCGAGCTCGCGGCCAGCGCAGTGGCGCGATTGAAGCAGGAGATGGATGACGCCGCCCAGGCGGGCTACAGCCTGTCGAGCGGCATCGCGGCCGGGTACAACTCCGCGCAGGCCGCTCTGCAGCAAGGCGACGCCCTTCTGGCGGCGTCGCCGGCGGACATGACCCGGCCGGTGGCGGCGTTCAACAACTCGCTGGCTGGAGCGCTCCTCACCGAGGAGTCGCTTTATCTCGAAAAGGCGCAAACCGACATCCCGCGGTACCGCCAAGGCAAACTGCGGTTGCAGGTTCGAAAACCGGATGGCATGCCGCTGGCCGGTGCCAAGGTGTCGTACAGCCAACAGACCCACGACTTTCAGTTTGGGGGCTCCTATATATCGCGCGGAGACTATCCGTCGATCGGCGACCAGTTTGCCGCCGCCGGATTCAACTCATCGTCGGTTTTTCTCAGTTGGAAAGACCTCGAGCCTTCGCCTGGCAAGTACACTTATCAGCCGTACCTCGACGCCGTGGCCAGCTTTACAGCGCTTTTGGGAAAAGGATTCCGCATGCTGGGCGCAGTTGCTTACTGGCCGAGCGGCGATTCTTTTGTCGGTGACTCCGCGTGTCCCGACTACTGGCGGCAGATGACCTTCGAGCAAATGAAGGCCAACGTCCACGATCACATGTATGCCCTGGCGGGCACGTACGGCTCGCAGATTGCACCCTGGATGATCAGTGAGGAGAATATCCAGAATTGCCTGGGGCTCACGTGGCCGCAGAAGATGCAGGTTCACGATGCTTTTATGGACGGGCTGCACGCCGGCTTCCCTGGAGCCCAGAACATCGTGACGGCGGTGGCCATGCCCTACGGATGGCAACAGGATGCATTCGACAATTCTCCGGGTGTGGCCGGGGGAATCTCTCTGCCCGTGTATCTCAACATGCTGGTGAGCGGCCATCACGCCTTGGACATGATCGGGCTGGAGTTCTATCACTTTGGCGTGGTGACGGTGCCGCCGTACAATGCCCCGCCGGGATGGTCGCTGGCGGCCATGGCCCGAAACCTCGATTTCTACGCTCAGTACGGAGTCCCGATCTACGTGGAGGAGTTTCAAGTGCCCTCCACGCAGGAACCGTCGTCCTCGTGGTGGCACCGGCCCTGGGATCT
Organism: Bryobacterales bacterium; assembly: GCA_963768385.1. Taxonomy (GTDB): domain Bacteria; phylum Acidobacteriota; class Terriglobia; order Bryobacterales; family Bryobacteraceae; genus Fen-178. The sequence goes on along the minus strand of CAVYHQ010000001.1, from coordinate 128,893 downwards.
CCAGACCCAGGCCGAGTTCGCGGAAAAGTTCTATACGCTGGCTTTCAGCAGACCGAGCGTCCAGGATATCCAGTGGTCCACGGAGTTGAGCGACAGCAACAGCTTTATCAAGAACGCGGGGCTGTTCGACGCCAACTACCAGCCCAAGCCCGTCTTTTACGGATTGCGGGATCTCATCCAATCCTGGACGACATCGGGGTCCACCACCACCAACGCGCAGGGACAAGCCGACATCGTCGGATTCGCCGGCGACTACCTGCTCCAGATCGTGGCCCCGGGCGACGCGGCGCCGGATATCAAGACTCACGTGTACGAGCAAAAGGACATCGCCCAGACGATCGCGTACCAGGGCCTTCCAGCGGTAGCCGTCGTCTCGGCGGCGAGTTTTGCGCCGGGTCCGGTGGCGCCGGATTCCATCGCCGCGATCTTCGGAACCAGACTGGCCACTGGTGTTGCCCAAGCGGAGTCGGCTTCGTTGCCCGGGTCGCTGCTCGGGACCACGGTTCAGATCCGCGATTCGAAGGGCGTGGCCTACGCGGCGCCGCTGTTCTCGGTTTCGCCCGGACAGGTCAACGTGCTGATTCCCGCAAACGTGGCCGCCGGCCAAGCCACGCTAGCCATACTGTCCGGCGATGGCACCTCACAGAGTTCGACCCTGCAAGTCCAAACGGTGGCGCCCGGCATTTTTCAACTCAATGGCGACGCGCTGGCAGCGGCCCAGATACTTCGCGTCAATGCCGCGGGCGAGCGGACACTCGAGCCCGTGTTCCAGGTGGCAGGTGGACAGGTGGTAGCGGCTCCCATCGATTTGGGCCCACCGGCGGACCAGCTATTCCTCTCGCTTTACGGCACGGGGCTGCGCAACCGGTCCGCGTTATCATCCGCGCAGGTAACCATTGGCGGCCTCTCGACTCCAGCCTTGTACGCCGGCCCGCAGGGTTCTCCCGGACTCGACCAGATCAACGTCGCCCTGGACCGGGCGCTCGCGGGCCGGGGCATGGTGGACATTTCGGTAGTTGTGGACGGCCGGGCCGGCAACGTGACGCGCCTTCTGATGCGGTGAGCGTTTATCGGCGCCGGGTCGCGGAGAGCAGTCTCCCCGCCACCAGCACGGCCACAATTAAGACGCCTTCCACGACGTAGCGCAAGGTGTCGGTGGGGTGGAGGATCCCCACTACGAACGGATCCGTCAGGATCATCTCGCCGCCCACTCTGCCGAGGATGGCAGCGCCCAGGTAGATCATCGCGGGATACCGGTCCATCAGGTCCGCCAGCAGGTTGCTGGCGAAGACCACGAACGGAATGCTCACGCACAGGCCGAAAACGATCAACGCCACATTGCCTCTCGACGCTCCGGCGATGGCCAGGATGTTGTCGACGGACATGGTGAGATCGGCGAACATGACGTACCAAATGGCCTGCAACAGGCGCTTGGGAGCGGGCGCGGAATCGGGGGGGTCGCTGGCGTCCACCAGCACTTTCACTGCGATCCAGACGATGAACAGGCCGCCGGCGAGCTGCACGTAGCGGATGCTGAGCAGCCGGGCCGCGAAGATGGTGAGCACAATCCGCAGGAGCACGGCGCCGGCCGCGCCACACGCCGTCCCGATGCGGCGCTCGCGCCGGGGCAGGGAGCGCACCGCCACGGCGATCACCAGCGCGTTGTCCCCGGCCAGCAACAGGTCGATGAGGATGATCGAGAAGACGCCGAAGAGGAAGTGACCTATGGGCATGGGCGCACCGGCCGGCCGATCCACGCCTTGGCGCGGCGGAAGTAGTTTTGGGCTGTGCGCGCGTCTTTCAGGATCTGCGTCTTGAGCGCCTGCGGAGATTCGAACCTGCGCTCGTCGCGGACGCGCCAGAGAAACTCCACGCGAAGGCGGCCCGAGACCGGGGGCCCAGAGGGCACCCCGGAGGGCGCCCCGGCCTGTTCCATGGGCGTGTCGAGCAGAAAAGTCTCGATGGAAAGCTGGTCGCTCGCCCCGAAGGTGGGGCGGTACCCGATGTTGGTGAGGGAGTTCCACTCGCGCCCGGTTTCCAGGTCGCAGGTGCGCGTGACGTAGACGCCGCACGCGGGAATCACTTCGGCGGCCGTGGCCAGGTTCAGTGTGGGCACGATCTGTTTCGACCCGATGCCCCGCCCGCTCACCACCTGGCCCTCCACGGCGTAGGCGTGCTGCAGCAACCGCGCCGCCAGCGAAACCCGCCCGGCCCGGATCAGCTCGCGAATCCCGCTGCTGCTCACCACTCGGCCGCGGCACGTCGCCGAGGGCACAATTTTGGTTTCGAAACCGAGTCTGTGCCCCAATTCCACCAGCACCCGCACGTTGCCCGCGTGCCTGTAGCCGAAGCGGAAATTACTGCCCACCAGCACCGCCCGCGCGTTTAGCCGGGCCACCAGCACTTGCCGCGCAAACTCCTCGGGGCTCAGCGCCGCCAGCTCGCGGGTGAAGGGCAGAATCAAGACCTGCTCGATGCCTTCCTCCCGCATCAGCTCGGCGCGGCCTTCCGGCGAGGTCAGCAAGCGGGGCGTGCGCTCCGGCGCCACCACGCGGGTAGGATGTGGATCGAACGTGAGGACCGAAGCCTTCCAGCCGCGGGCATCGGCCAGCCACTTGAGCCGCCGCAGAATGCGGCGGTGGCCGAAATGGACGCCGTCGAAATTACCGATGGTGAGGGCGCACGGGCCGAAATCCGCGGGCACCTCAGCCAGGCTGTGGTAGATCTTCATGAATCAGACCGCGTCTCCCACCAGGATTTCGAGGCCGTCGCAGGCCAGCCGGATGTGTGGCGGCAGAAGGCTTTCGGCGCGCTCGTGCGCCAGGTCGTGACAGATATGCGTGAAGAAGGCGCGTCGCGGCGCCAGCTTTTCCACAGTCTTGATCGACTGGTCCACGGTAGAATGCGTGGGGTGCGGCTTGTAGCGCAACGCATCCAGAAAAAGGACCTCGAGACCGCGTAGCAGTTCCAGCGAAGATTCCGGAATGTCGCTGTGGTCGGTGAGATACGCCGCGGCGCCGAAGCGGAAGCCGTAAATCGTCTGGCTGCCATGCAGAACCGGAACCGGCAGAAACTCCAGGCCGAACAGATCGAACGGCGCGCCACCGATGAGGCGCGTCTCGAGCCGCTGGACGTTGGATTCCTTCTTGCCGCTGTCGAAGATGTACGGAAAGCTGCGGCGGATGGCGGCCATGGTTTCGGGGGAAGCGTAAATCGGAATCGGGCCGCTCTGCCGGAAATTGAACGGCCGGACGTCATCCAGGCCCATGACGTGGTCGGCGTGCGCGTGGGTGAAGAGCACGGCATCGAGACGATCGATTCCGGCGCGCAGCGCCTGGGTCCGGAAGTCGGGCGTGGTGTCGATCAATATGTTACGGCCCGCGTAGCCGATCAGGATGGAGGGCCGCAGCCGGTTGTCGCGGGGATCGGTGGACGTGCAGACGGCGCAGTGGCAGCCGATGGTGGGCACGCCTACGCTGGTCCCCGAACCCAATACCGTAATCTTAAGAGGGAGCGCCGGCATTCAGGCTTTCGGAGCGGCCGCCTTGCCGGCCTCATCGGAGGCCTGGACGAAACGGAAGCGCAGTTCCGTGAGCGAGTTTTCCAGAAGCCGTTGCTCATCCAGCGTGAGGTTGCCCTTGGTCTTCTCCAGCAGAACGGCCATGAGGTCGATGCTGTGGCGCGCCATCCGGAGATCCGGCTGGGGCGGTTCCTCCGCGCCGAAATGCATCAGGCCGAGTTGCATTTCGGCCTGCGTGCGCAAGGAAAGAACCAGGAAACCAAAGGATGCGGGCGGCAGCGGGATCTGGAACTCTTCCGGTTTCTGTGCAGTGGAGTCTACATCGCTCATCAACTGACATTTTACAACGCGCGCAGCCTGATCCCCGGCCCCCGGCCCCCCATGCTCAGGCCACCGAATCCGCCGGGAACTCGCGCAGGGTTGCCAGCGACGCCCGCAGGGCTTCGAGGCTGTGGCCGATTTCAGCGGCGTGGCAAATGTCCTTCGAGATGACGTGTGTGTGCAGCCGCAAGAAGAGCTTCACAATCTGGGGATCGCGCCAGCCCCGCTCGGCCTCCTTCCGAATCGTTTTCAGCGCTTCGGCGGGTGAGTAGGCCCGCTTGTAGCAGCGAGGGCTGGTGAGCGCATCGTAGATGTCGGCAATCTGCATCACGCGCGCCAGCAGCGGAATCTGCTCGCCCCGCAGGCCGTCGGGATACCCGGAGCCGTCGAAGCGCTCATGGTGATGCCGGATGATGGGCAGCACCGGGCGGAGCGAGTGCAAGTGGCGGCAGATCTCTTCGCCCCGCATGGGGTGGGTGCGCATAATCGCCCATTCCTGCGCGGTGAGGGCGCCGGGCTTGAACAGAATCGAATCCGGAATCCCCAGCTTGCCAACGTCATGCAGATAACCGCCGCGGTACAGCGCCAGCAGGCTGGTGCGTTCCAGCCGCATGACAACTCCCATCGCCACGCTTACAAAGGCCAGCCGCTCGCAATGCCCGGCCATAAAGCGGTCGCGCTGCTCGACCGCCTGCCCCAGCGCGAACAGCAGCCCTTCCGTCTCGTCAATCCAGAGTCCGCCGTCGTGCGCCGCCTGGAGTTCGGCGTGGCGCTCCCGCTCCGGTTTCAGCAGGTCCACCCAGGATTCCTCGGTGCACACGGCAACGGGCTTGCCCAGGGTCCGGATTCCCGCGCTGGAAGCATGCCGGTGATTGCTTCGGGCATCCATGGTGTTATTGCCTATATCGGCGCGACTTTGAAAATCAGTAGAGTACTAAGCTAAGAATCAGCGGCCTGTCAGCGCCGGACCACGGTGATCGCGCGCCAGGCGGAATTGCCGGCGGCGTCATAGGCGCGGATGGTGACTACGTTGTTGCCCATCAGGAGCGGCACACTGACGGACCAATTCGTAGTGCCGGAAGCGGTGCCGGAGTCTCCCGTCGAGTTGGTCCATTTCACGGCCGCAACAGCGACGTTGTCGCTGGCCGTGCCGCTGACCGCGATGGAAAGGGAGGACGTGGCCACGATCGTCAGCCCCGGTGAAACAATGTTCAGCGATGGCGGCGTGGTATCCCCGCTGGTGGGCGGCGGCACCGGAGGCGGCACCGGCGTGGGCGACGGCGTTGGCACCGGCGTGGGCGACGGCGTTGGCGCCGGTGGTTGGACCGGCGTGGTTGTCGGAGGCACCGCCGGCGGCGCAACGGCCGGGCCGTACAGGGCTTGAATGCCCGCGATGTCGTCGCTGGTCAGCCCCGTCTGCATCCGGTAATACGGATACATCACCGCTCCCGGGTCGCTCGAGTGTCCCAGCCCCAGCGCATGCCCGGTTTCATGCAAAGCCACCGAGAACAGATCGGTATTGGTTCCCGCGTGCCAGTTCTCGTCGGCATCGAAGTGCATGTCTCCGGCGATCGGCTCGCCGTTTAGGGGCGCGGGATAAAAGGTGTGGGCCAGAACTCCGCCCGGCCCGTCGAACGGATAGGCGTCCCCGTGCGCGCCGCTCGCGAACAGGATGTCGATCGAGCGCACTGCCCCCTCCGCCTGCGCCGGCGAAAAACTGATGTTGGCATAGCTCGCCCATGCCTGAAACGCCCGCTCCACTTCACCCTGCACCGTGCTCAGACTCATTTTGTTGGTGAGGGTCTCGAAAAAGTAGTGCAGCCCGACGCTCCCGCTGGCGTCTTTGGACCAGCCATTCCCCACTTCGACGTATTCTCCGATGGGACCGGCTTCGGTGAGGGGGCCGGGGCACGACATCACGGGGTTATCCGCCAACAGGTCCGGGGATGCGGGCATAATATAGGACACTTCGTCCCACGTGGCCAGCCCCCAAATGGCGTTGTAAGCTCCGATCGCCAGCAGTTGCCCGGGCAGGAGGTCGGGGTTTTCCAGGATCTCGAAACCTTCCAACCGCGCCAAGGCGCGCGCCTTCTGCATGTCCACATCGGGGTAGAAAATCACCAGGAAGGCATTGGACGTATGGGTTGCGAGTACCGGACTGATCTTATCCTCAGCCTCCAACTCGCCGGCCCAGCTCAGCGCCAGGCCTTCCAGGTTCAACCCTACCCTGACCAGAACCATCAGGGTATTGTCCGGAACGTATTGCAACACGCGAATCCGGCGCTCGGCCAGTTGCTCCCGAACCTCCGGCCCGGGATAGGACGGGAATTGCAGAAGATAGTGCCGTCCACCGAGCAGAGGGCGTCCCGCCGGTCGCCGCTGGTCCGCCGCTAGCGCAGTGTCGATAGTCCTTGTTTTCAATCGAATGGCGCCTTGCGCCCAGGCCAGATGCCCGAGCAGGAGGCACGCCATGAGAGCGGCGCGTATCATCCGTCTACGGCCGCGCGTAAAACGCATATTGAGCTCCAAATTCTCATTCGGCTGTCTGGATTTCTTTTCGGCGCAAGTTGAGAATTCTTCAGCCCCGCCGCCACCAACTCCATGAATCCCGCGATGAGATGTTACTTGTGTCTGCTGCTGGCGCTGGCGTGGATCCCAGCCGCCCGGGGCGGCGCCGCGCCGAGCGTGATCTACCACATCGAAACCGTGGCCGGAAGCGCCAACATGGGCGATGGCGGTCCCGCCACCGCCGCTCAGATCTCCAACATCCAGGGCATCGCCGTGGACCGATGGGGTAATCTCTACCTCTCCGACACCGACAACCATCGCGTGCGCAAGATCTCGACCAACGGCGTAATCAGCACCGTGGCGGGAACCGGCGTGGCCGGCTTCAGCGGCGATGGCGGCCCTGCCGCCACTGCCCAGCTCAACCTCCCCTACGGGCTGGCCGCGGATCTGGCGGGATATCTCTACGTGGCCGATCTGGGCAACGACCGCGTGCGGCGGATCGGCCCCGACGGCGTCATCAGCACCGTGGCCGGCAACGGCAACCGAGGCTCGTCCGGCGACGGTGGAGCGGCCACCGGCGCCCAACTGCTCACCCCCCGGAATGTGGCGGTGGACGCCGCCGGCAACCTGTATTTCTCGGAATTCGAGGGCCATCGCGTGCGCAAAGTGACGCCCGACGGCAAAATCTCCACCGTCGCGGGGACCGGCGTAGCCGGGTTCAGCGGCGATGGCTTCCCGGCTGTCAATGCGCAACTCGACTTTCCCGCGGGCCTCGCCGTGGACCGCCTCGGCGCAATGTACATCGCCGATTCGCAAAACCGGCGGGTGCGCAAAATCCTGGCCGGCGGCGTCATTTCGACCGTCGTGGGCGGTTCTCCCAGTACCGCGCTCGGGACCCCCGTGGCCATTGCCGTGGATGTCGCCGGCACGCTCTACGTCGCCGACAGCGGCAACATCGTCGTTTGTTCCTACACGGTGGCCGGAGCGTGGACCAACGTGACGGGAACCACCGGGCAACTGACCGCCCCCCATGATCTGGCGGTGGACCTGAACGGGGCCCTCTACGTCGCCGACGGCGTGCGCATCCGCAAGGTAGGGAACGGCCAGATCCGGACGGTGGCAGGCGACGGTTATCTGCACGCCATCGGCGATGGCGGCCTGGCCACAGATGCCCTGCTGTCGCAGCCTTCCGCCATCGCCCTGAACGGCGCGGGCAGTCTCTATATTGCCGACACCGGCACCCAGCGCGTGCGCCAGGTGCTGCCCACCGGCGTGATTCAGACGCTGGTGGGGACGGGCGTCGCCGACTCGGCCGCCGACAACGTGGTTGCCGCCGCTGCCACGCTCAATTCACCCATGGGAGTCGCGCTGGACGCCGCCGGCAATATTCTCATCGCGGACACCGGCAACCAGCGCATCCGGCAGGTGGGCGCCGATGGCCGCATACGTAACCTGGCAGGCACCGGGGTGGGAGGCCTCGGGGCGGAAGGCATGCCGCCCGCGCAGACCCCGCTTAATGGTCCCCGCGGTGTCTGCACCGGCCGCGGGGGCACATTATTCGTGGTCGACACGGCCAACCACAGGGTGCTCCAAGCTGCGCCGCAAGCCCTGGTGGTAACCGCCGCGGGAAATGGCGCTCCAGGCGGTGCCGGCGATGGCGGACCAGCGCGCCTGGCGCAGCTCAATCGGCCCAGCGCCTGCGCTCTCGATTCCGCCGGCAACCTCTTCATCGCCGACACCTTGAGCCACCGCATCCGCAAAGTGGACCTGTCCGGCACGATATCTACGGTGGCGGGCACCGGCGCGGCTGGCTTCTCCGGCGACGGAGGCCCCGCCATCGCCGGCAGCATCAGCGCTCCGGCCGGCGTGGTGGTGGACGATAACGGCGACATCTTCATTGCCGACACCGGCAACAACCGCATTCGCCAGGTCACGCCGGACGGCCTGATCCACACCGTCGCCGGCCAGGATGCCGCCGGCTTCTCGGGAGACGGAGGGCCGGCGGCGTCGGCGCAGATCAATGGGCCCGGCGGCCTGCTTCTGGATGGCGCCGGCGACCTCTACTTTGCCGACACCGGCAACAACCGCGTCCGCCGCCTGGTTCCGCAGGCCGCGCCGCCGCCCGCGCTGGTGGTTCTGCCGCCTCTCTCGGCCGTCAGCGCCGCCAGCCTTCTTCAGGGCCCGGTCGCTCCGGGAGAACTCATCGTCCTTTTCGGCGCGGGCCTCGGCCCGGAGTCGGGAGTGGCCGGCGCGTTGGACTCTAGCGGCATGCTCGCCAACCTGCTGAGCGGCGCCGAAGTCCGGTTCGACGGCGTCCCCGCGCCGATGTTCTACGCGCAGTTCGGCCAGCTTAACGTGCAGGTGCCCTACACGGTAGCGGGCAACGCCGTCACGCATGTGCAGGCGCTCTACCAAGGCAGCCCGTCCGGCACGCTGGACCTGGTGGTGGTGGACGCGGCCCCCGCCTTGTTCCCGGTGGTGGTGAACCAGGACGGCTTTCCCAATTCCGGAATCGACCCCACGGCGCTGGGATCGATTCTGACTTTCTATGCGACCGGTGAAGGGCTTACCAACGGTCCCAACGTATCGGGCCAGGCCGCGGTGGCCCCCTACCCGAGCCCCAGGCTGCCGGTGACCCTGACGGTGGCCGGCTTCCCCACCCAAATCCTGTACGCTGGCAGCGCCCCCGGCGCCGTCGGATTGCTGCAAGTGAACGCGCGTGTGCCGGCCGGCTTCATCCCCACGGGCCCTGTGGCGGCGGAGCTCGCCGTGGGTAGCGCCGTGGCGCCCGACCTTACCATCTGGCTGAAATAAGCTATTTCACGGCCCACCGCTTCAGAAACTTCTCGGCCTTTTTGCGCGTGGCCGGCCTTGGATTGTCCAGTTGCCGCGTGACAAACGCAAGCACCGGTCGCTTGTTCTTGACGTGGCCGAACAACCTGTCGAAGGACTTTATGGCGTGGCCGATCGCCACGTTGCGGCACTCCGGCCTCTGGTAGGATGCCCGCTCCACTTTGAGGATCTCTTTCACCATGCGGTCCGCCAAGTGCGGCTTTGCCTGGGCGATGCTGGCAGCCGCGCCAATGGTGTTGGCCGCGCCAATCATCTCCCGCCCTAATATGGGAGCGAAGAACCGGTCGAGTACCGGCTCGAGCTTGTCCTCGCGGTCCACCGCGGCGAGGTTGCCGAGGCTCTGCGTCGCGCCCCAGCGCAGGAAGGCGTTGTCGTTATCGAGCAGGCGCACGAACGAATCCCACCACGGATACAGCAAATCCGGCGCTTGTTCGCTCACCATCCGCAGGATCTTGGCTGAGCCGTATCTCACGCGGGCGGTTTTGGAGCCAAGCCCCTCGAACAGCGCATCGATTCGTTCGGGAGTCCAGGTGTCACGGTTTTTCATACTGGTCTGTCCGCTATTGAGTATACCCAGCGGCCTCCTCGACTCGCCGTAGCTTTTTGGGAACCAGCCTGGCACTTCCGGCACTTGCTTCCGTGCCCTTGGAGACCGGCGAGGTCGAAGGATTTGTTTTCCATGCCCAGATTGCAACGGATGTAGAGGGCAACAACATCCGGATCGTTACCATGTACACACCCGACCCCGACGAGTGAGCCGAGGGGTTACGTCTTAGGAGAACCAGATGAGATGCCGAGTTTGCGGGGGTCTGCTGGAGTCGCGAGTCACGGATCTACCGTTCAAAATCGGGGATTCCTCGATCGTGATCCTCAGGTTGCTCCCGGTACTTCAGTGCCGGCAGTGCGGTGATACGGAATTGGAGCAGGTCACGATGTCACGGGTCGATCAGCTCCTCGCCCCCGTAGATGGATCCGCCGAACTGAAGGTCATCCGATACGCTGCCTGACCGGCATTCCAGCGTCGTAGACTGGAAACAGCATGCCGCCCGTCGCCCTCACTATCGCCGGATCGGACCCCAGCGGCGGGGCCGGTATTCAAGCCGATCTCAAGACTTTTCATCAGTTCGGCGTCTACGGCGAAGCCGTGGTGACCTTGCTGACGGTGCAGAACAGCGTGCGCCTGTCGCGTGTGGAAGTAATGCCCACCTCGCTCGTGCTGGAACAGATTGAGGCCGTACTCGAGGATATCCCGCCCGCGGCGGCTAAGACCGGCGCGCTCGGGTCGGTGGAAATGGTGTGGGCCGTGGCCCGCGCCGCCGCCGAGTTCCGGTTTCCGCTGGTAGTGGACCCCGTCATGGTCAGCAAACACGGGTTGCCGCTGCTTCCGGAGAGTGCCGCAGCCGCCATCCGCGATGGGTTGTTGCCGCGCGCGACGCTCATCACGCCCAACGTGCCCGAGGCCGAAGCGCTCACCGGCATGACCATCCGCATGCTCGACGACATGCGCCGCGCGGCGGAGCGCATTTGCGGGATGGGCGCGCGCGCGGTGCTGATCAAGGGCGGGCACCTGGACCCGGACGCCACCGGTGCCACCGACATCCTCTACGACGGCGCCGATTGGCGCGAGTTTCCCGCCCCGCGCCTCGCCACCCGCCACACCCATGGAACCGGTTGCACGTATTCGGCCGCCATCACCGCCGGCCTGGCCAACGGCCTCACCCTGGCCGGCGCCGTCGAGCGCGCCAAGCGTTTTATCCACGAGGCCATCCGCACCAACCCCGGGCTGGGCCGCGGCTGCGGACCCGTTAACTTCCATGCGAAGGCGGAGTAGCCCTACTCGTACCTGAGCGCCTCCAGCGGATTCACTCGCGAGGCCCGGCGCGCCGGCAGATAGCCCGCTGCAACCGCCGTCGCCGCCAGCGCCAGCATGGCGCCGGCCACCACCACGGGGTCGTAGGCTTTCACTCCGTAAAGCTGGCTCTCGGTGTAGCGCGCCAGCAGCAGCGCCGCCGGCACGCCGATCGCCAGGCCGATGCCCAGAATCCACAGCATCTCCCGCATCACCATCCCGCGGATTCTGCCCGGCTCCGCGCCCAGCGCCATGCGGACGCCGATTTCCCGCGTGCGCCGTGCGACGCTATGGGCCATCACGCCGTACAGCCCGAGCATGGCCAGCGCCGTCGCCAGAATGGCGAAGGCCGCGGCCAGATCGAGGACCATCCGGTCGGAGTGGATGTTCCGCCGGATGGTATCGTCCAGCGGGCGCAGGTTCTCCGCCGGCAGATCCGGATCGAGGGACGCCAGCACGTGGCGGATCTGCGGGATCATCCGGTCCGAAGGAAGCGCCGAGCGCACATAGAAGTTGAGCGATCCGAGGCCGAAATCCTTGTCCTGGCGCCAGGGCGTGTAAAACAGGCGTGGTGGTTTCTGTTTCACTCCGGCATAGTGGCTGTCCTTCGCCACGCCGACGATTTCGATGCCCAGCTTCTTATCATCCGAGAACCCGAACTTGCGCCCCAAGGCGCTTCGCCCCGCGAAAAAATGGCTGGCGAACTGCTGGTTGACGATGGCCACTTTCGGCGCCGCGGAGTTGTCGCGTTCCGTGAACTCGCGCCCCGCGATCAGCGGAATTCCCAGCGTGCCGAAGAACCCGGGACCCACTTCATCGATCGACGCGCCGTTGTCGGCGTGGGCGTCCGGCGAAGCTCCCTCGACCGTCACCTCCGTGTTCCAATTGCTGCCGCCAATCAGCGGAACCAGCGATGCCCCTACGCCGCGCACGCCGGGAATGGCCGCCAGTTCGCTTTCCACCCGCTCGAACAGCGCCTGGCTTTGCGCCTTGGTGTAGCCGTTCCGCTCCGGCGAGATTGCGAACCCGATGGCGTGCTCCGTTTGCATACCCAGGTCTACGTGCATGAGGTTCACCAGGCTCTTCAACAGCAGCCCGGTGGGAATCAACAGCACGGCCGAAACCATCACTTGCGCGCAAACCAGCAGCTTGCGCACGCGCGCCGCGCCACGGGTGGAAGAGGCCTGGCCGGATTCCTGCCGCAGCGTGCTCGAGAGCGAAGTGCGGGCCGCTTCCCACGCCGGGTAGAGTCCGAACAGAATCCCCGTGGCCACGGAGATCCCGAGGCTGAACAGCAGCACCGGCCAATCGAGTTGCGCCGCTAAATAATAGGCCGGCATGTCTTCATCGGAGAGCTGTGCCACCAGGAACCGGAGCGTGGCGCTGCCGAGGAGGATTCCGGCAGCGCCGCCGCCCAGCGCCAGCAGCAGTGCTTCGGTGAGCGGCAGCCCCATGAGGTCGCCGCGGCCGGCCCCCATGGCCGCCCGGATGGCGAGTTCCCTTCGGTGTTGCGCGGAGCGCGCCAGCAGCAAGTTGGCGGCGTTGGCCATGGCGATCAGCAGCACCAGCGCCGTGGCGGCCATCAGGATGAAGAGCGGCGTCCGGCTGCTGTCCCGGAAGCTGCTTTGGCCCTGCCGGCCGTCCTCCAGGGTCAGCCGGGACTGCCGGAAGCGACGGATACGGTTGTCGTCGCTATCGTGGATGGTCTTGGCCTGCTCCTCCACCAGCGCGCCGTAGGTGCCGTTCAGCGCCGCGGCGGCCTGCTGCCGCGTGACCCCCGGCTTCAAGCGCGCCAGCAGGTACACCCAATAGTGGTCCAGTTTCTCTGTGCCGCCCCAGAACGCTCCTATCGCCGGCTCGAAGGAAATCGGCACATAGGCATCCGGCTCGAATCCGAATGTGGTGCTGGTGAAGCGCCTGGGCGCCACTCCCACGATAGTGAAGACGTGCCCGTTGATGCGGATCGACTGGTTCAAGACGCCGGTCCGCGCCCCCAGCCGGTCGTGCCAATAACCATAACCCAGCACCACCACGGCATTCCCACCCCCGAGGTCATCCTCGGGCGCGATTACACGGCCCACCAGCGGCCTGACTCCCAGCAGCGGAAAGTAACCGCCCGACACCACCATCACCGAACCCGGCACGGTCTGCCGGCCGAGAGCCAGGTTGGCGAAGAGGTAGCGGAAGCCGGCAACGCCCGTGACGCCTTGCGGGCGCTTTTCCAATTCCCGGAACGTCCGATAGTTGAAGATGTAGTCCGCGCCGCCGGAGGTGTCCGTGGAGGTGCTGCCGCCCTTGAATTCTCCGGGAGAACTCAGCAACACCAGTTCTTCCGGCTTCTCCACCGGCAGAGATCGCAAAATGATTTGGTGCAAGAGGGAGAAAATCGCGGTGTTGGCGCCGATGCCCAGGCCCAACGAAAGAATTACCACCAGGCTGAGGAGCGGCGCCTTGGTCAGGCTGCGAATCGCGAAGCGGATGCGTGCCATCTGTTATTCATAGCGTAGCGCGTCCAGCGGATTCACTCGTGACGCCCGCCGCGCCGGCAAATAGCCCGCCGCCACCGCCGTCGCCGCCAGCGCCAGCATGGCGCCGGCCACCACCACCACGTCGTAGGCCTTCACTCCATAAAGCTGGCTCTCGGTGTAGCGCGCCAGCATCAGCGCCGCCGGCACGCCGGTCGCCAGGCCGATGCCCAGAATCCACAGCATCTCCCGCATCACCATCCCGCGGATTCTGCCCGGCTCCGCGCCCAGCGCCATGCGGATACCAATCTCCCGCGTGCGCCGCGCCACGCTGTGGGCCATCACGCCATAGAGGCCGAGCATGGCCAGCGCGGTGGCCAGAATGGCGAACGCCGCGGCAAGCTGCAGCACGATCCGGTCCGACCGGATGTTGAGCTGGATGGTATCGTCCAGTGTGCGCAGGTTCTCCGCCGGCAGATCGCGGTCGAGCGCGGCCATCACGCGCCGGATCTGCGGGATCATCTGTTTGGCGGGCAGCGCCGAACGCACGTAGAACCCCAGCGAGCCGATCTGCTTATCCTGGCGCCAGGGGGTGTAGAAAACCGGGTACGGATCTTCCTTCACCCGGGCGTAGTGGCTGTCCTTCACCACCCCGACAATTTCGGTATCCGGCTTCCCCATCCCAAACCGGTGGCCGATGGCGTTCTGCCCCTCGAAGAATCGCTTGGCGAACACCTGGTTGACCACCGCCACCTTGGGCCCCGCCAGGTTGTCGGCTTCGGTGAATTCCCGCCCCGCAATCAACGGAATTCCCATCTTCCCGAAGTATCCCGGCCCCAGCTCATTGAAGAGGCAGTGGTTGTTGGGTACCTTCACTCCATCGGTAGTGACATCGCTTCCCCACCGGCTCCCCGCGATGAGCGCCACCTTGGCCGCAGCCACGCTGCGCACCCCCGGGATGGCTGCCATTTCGCCTTCGACGCGCTCGAACAGAGCGTGGCTCTGCGTTGGCTGGTAGGCGTTCAGCTCCGGCGAGATGGAGAAGCCGACGACGTTCTCGGTGCGGATTCCCAGGTCTACGTGCAGCAGGTTGACCAAGCTTTTCAAGAACAGACCGGTGGGAATCAGCAGCACCGCCGAGATCATGACTTGGGCGCAAACCAGGGCCTTGCGCACATGCGCCGTGCCGCGGGTTCCGGACGACTGTCCGGATTCGTCTTTGAGCGTGACAGCCGGTGAAACCCCGGCCGCCTCCCATGCCGGGTACAGCCCGAGCAATAACCCGGTAGCCAGGGAAAGCCCCAGCCCGAACAGCAGCAGCGGCTGGTCCAGTTGCGCGGTCAGGTAGTAAATGGGCGTATCGCCGTCCGCCAACGCGGCGATGAGCAGCCGCAGCGTCACCATACTGAAGAAGAGGCCCGCCAGGCCGCCGGCGAGAGCCAGCAGCAGGGCTTCGGTGAGCAGTTGCGCCATCAGTTCGCCGCGCCCGGCGCCCATGGCCGCGCGGATGGCCAGCTCCCTTCGGCGCTGCGCCGACCGAGCCAGCAGAAGATTGGCGGCGTTGGCCATGGCGATCAGCAGCACCAACCCGGTAGCCGTCATCAGGATAATCAGCGGAATCCGGCTTTCATCCCGCATGCTGCTCTGGCCGTGGCTGCCGTCCTTGAGGGTCAGCCGCGACTTCAGGAAACGATCGAGCTGCTTCGTGTAATAGAATTGCGGCCCCTTGGACTGCTGCTCTACCAGCGCGCCGTACGGGCCATTGAGCGCCGCGGCAGCCTGCGCCGGGGGGACCCCGGGTTTCAGGCGCGCGAACAGGTACAGCCAGTAATCGGACCAGCGGCTAGTGTCTGTCCAGTTGGGCGTCAGCCGCGGTTTGAAACACAAGGGAACGTAAGCGGCCGGCTCATCTCCGAGCGTGGTACCTGTGAACCCCTTGGGAGCCACCCCGACGACCGTGAAAACCTGGCCGTTGATGCGGATGGGCTGGTTCAGCACGCTGGTCTCGCCGCCCAGCCGGTCGTGCCAGTAGCCATATCCCAGCACCGCAACCGCGTTGCCGGCGCCGGGCCCAGGGGGCACCCCGTCGTCCTCGGGCGAGATGGTACGGCCCAGCAGCGGCTTGACTCCCAGCACGGGGAAGTAACCGCCCGAAACCACCAGGACGCCCGTCGGCACCGTCTGCTTGCCGAATGCCAGGTTGGCGCCGATGCCGCGAAACGCCGCCAGGCCGGTGACGCCCTCGGCCCGCTTCTCCATCTCCCGGAACATGCGGTAACTGAAGATGGAGTCCATGCCGCCGGAATCATCGGTGGAGTTGCGTCCGCCTTTGAACTCGCCGGGCGATGTCACCAGCACCAGTTCCTCCGGCTTCTCCACCGGCAAAGACCGCAGGACGATCTGGTGCAGGAGGGAGAAAATCGCAGTGTTGGCGCCGATGCCCAGGCCCAACGAAAGAATCACCACCAGGCTGAGCAGCGGCGCTTTAGCCAGGCTGCGAATCGCGAAGCGGAGGCGTGCCATATCTATGTCAAGTACGTCCGTGGGCGCGGAAAGTTTGCTACTTCTTAATAAATAGTGAGATCGCCATGCCGAATCCGATGGCGATTACGATACGCCGTACGGCCGTGCGCCCGATCTTCCGCGCCACCCCTGCGCCGCCGTATCCACCCACCACGGCCGCCACCGCCATAATCACGACATACGGCCAGTAGACCATGCGCGCCCAGATGAAGTAGAGCGATGCGATCCCATTCACGCTCCCACCGAAGACCACCTTGAGGCTGTTCATCTCGTGAATGTCCTGGAGCCCCATGATGCTCAGCGCCGCCAGCATCAGGATGCCGATGCCGGCGCCGAAATACCCGCCATACAGTCCCACCATCAACTGGAACAACATCACCGCGGCGAACCATTTGGCCGAGTGGTGCGCCGGACGCCCATCGGTTTTCAAGATTCGCTGCACGGGTTCCTGGGCCATGAAGAGCAGGGTGGCGAACAGGATGAGGAACGGCACCATGCGGTCGAAGGTGGCCGGCGGCGTCCAGCGCAGCAACAGCGCGCCGATGAGTCCGCCCACCAGGCTGGGCACAATCAGCCAGCGGAAGCGCGGCTCGGCGTCGCGCAATTCCCGCCGGTAGCCCCAGGTGCTCCCCACCGTCCCCGGCCAGATGGCCACCGTGCTGGTGGCATTGGCCGTGACGGACCCGAGGCCCAGCCAGATCAGGGCGGGGAAGGAGACCAGCGTCCCCCCGCCGGCCACGGAATTGATGGCTCCGGCCAGGAAAGCCGCTCCAAAGGCCACCGCCGCGTGTCCAAAGTCCAGTACGAGCACAGATTCCCAGCTTACCATTCAGCGTCCGATATTCCCCTTACGACCTTCAGGATTCACACTTTAGTACCTTCTTGTAGTCTTCCCGGCCGGGCGCCTTTATGATGGCAAATCATGGCGCAATTTCAGGTATTACAACCGGAAACTACGTACAGTGGCTCGCGCATTGACGCGCTGAAGACGGGTTTGCCCAAGAACACCCAATCGCTCTGCCCCGAGTGTACGCAACTGATTGATGCCAGGATATTTGAGGAAGCCGGCAAGGTGGTCATGGAGAAGCACTGCCCCGACCACGGCGACTTCCGAGACATCGTCTTTTCCGACGCCAGACTGTACCTGAAGATGGAGGAGTGGTCCTTCGGCGACAACCGCGGCCTGCACAACCCCGTGGTGGCCAACGCCGCCCGCTGCCCGGACGATTGCGGCCTTTGCAACCTGCACACCAGCCACACCGCCTTGGCGAACGTCGACCTGACGAACCGCTGCAACCTCACCTGCCCGGTCTGCTTCGCCAACGCCAACGCCGCCGGCTACCTCTACGAACCGGACTTCGAGACCGTTCGCAAGATGCTCCAGGCGTTGCGCGATGAGCGCCCGTCCCCCTGCCGCATCGTGCAGTTTTCGGGCGGCGAACCGACCATCTATCCCCGTTTCCTGGATGTTCTGCGGATGGCCAAGGACATGGGCTTCTCCCACCTCCAGGCGGCCACCAACGGCCTCAAGTTCACCCGCCTGGAATACGCCGAACAGTGTAAGGAAGCGGGACTCCACACGCTCTACCTCCAGTTCGACGGCGTCTGCGACGACATCTACCGCCGCACGCGCGGCGAGTCGTTATGGGAGAAGAAGCTGCAGTGCATCGAGAACGTCAAGAAGGCCGGCCTGAAGATTGTGTTCGTCCCCACCATCGTCAAGGGCCTCAACGACCACCAGATCGGCGACATTATCCGGCTGTCGCTCGAGTACATCGAGTGCACCAGCGGCATCAGCTTCCAGCCGGTGGCTTTTACCGGCCGAATCTCGCGCCACGAGCTGGAAGCCAAGCGTTTCACGCTCTCCGATTTCGCCCACGCCGTAAAGGAGCAGACCGGTATTGCCGATCCTTACGAAGACTGGTTCCCGCTCTGCTTTGTGACGCCGTTCTCAAAGCTCATCAGCGCGCTCCGCGGCGAGGAGACCACCACCCTGAGCTGCCACCCGCACTGCTCGCTGGGCACCTATCTGTTCGTGGACCAGAACCGCAAGGCCGTGCCGGTGACGAAATTCGTCGACGTCGGCCTCATGCTGAAGGAAATGGACGTGCTGGCGCGCAAGGCCGGCAAGCGGCACGTTCAGTTCTACACCAAGCTGGAAGCCTGGAACAGCCTGCGTAGGTTCTTCCATGAGGAGAAAGCGCCCGAGGGCCTGACCTTCACCAAGTTCCTGCAAACCCTCCAGGGCTT
Organism: Bryobacterales bacterium; assembly: GCA_963768385.1. Lineage (GTDB taxonomy): Bacteria > Acidobacteriota > Terriglobia > Bryobacterales > Bryobacteraceae > Fen-178. Next base: position 110,604 of record CAVYHQ010000001.1, on the reverse strand, counting down.
TACCGACAAGGAGTACGGCCGCGGCAAACATGAGGCGCAGGGCTTCACTTACCGCACCCTGATGGTGGCCGGCATGCACTTCATGGACTCGTACAATTACGATGTGGAGCGCGTGAAGCGCTGCGTGATCCACTACGCCGCGCCCAACGGCAAGGTGTATCCGTTCTGTGCGTACAACTCCGGCCCGGTCTTTCGCGAGCGCATCGAGAAGGAATTCTCGGTGCCATTCGAGGAGCAGGAAGAGATGCGGCGGCTCACGCTGAAGGGGAAGAAGGGCTGCGGGACCTGCGTGGGCGAGCCGGAACTGGTGGGGTAGGTCTCCGTCTCATGTTAACGACTCACCGGTCCCTCAGGGATGTTCCGGGTTGAGGACGGCGAAGCCTTCCAGAGTTGCAACCTCACAGAGCACCTTGTCCGCGGCCACCACGGCATCCAACCCGACACGATCTCGCACCTCCAACGCCACGGCAAGCTGGAGCGCGTCCAAAGTGCGCAGACCTTGCCGGTCGCCGTATCGGACGATAAGACGCTCCGCCGCCGGATAGTGGAATTCGCTAAGCGCTACGAGCGCGATTGCGCCGCTTGCCACGTCATTGAGAAATCGAATACGTAGTGCGGCGGATCTCTCTCTGTCCAGATGGCCAGTGCGCGTTTTCAGCGCCAGTGCGGAGTGCAACTCAACGCCAGCAAGACGGGAGACGATGATTTGCCGGTCCGGCCCACCAAACATGGCCGCGACTTGTTGGGACCCGAGTTCTGGGTGGTAAAGCTTAATGAGCGCGCTGGAGTCGAAGAAGTAGTTGACCGCGGTCAGAATCGCTCCTCGCGCTCCGCGATGATCGCCTCAGACCAGGAACTGGCGTCCTTCGCCGTCATCCTGCGTACCTCCTCGTGAGTGGGGATGTAGGCCGCAGCCGCGACTTCTTTGCGCGCCTGTTCCAAGAAACTCCGATCGACCAAGGAGGCCAGAGAGTCGCCTGAGATGCTGGAGATGGTGACCCTAACGCGCTGGTGTTCTTCCAGCGGCAGAGGTCCCAATGGTCGCAGGACGCCGTTCTCATAAACTGCATCCACGTGGCTGGTCATAATGCCTCTATTCTACGCCGGTTTCGCACACGTCGCAAAAGCACCCCATGCCCGTGCTCTTCGGGGTCCTTCCTCGGTCGCCTGGACCACAGCCTTAGCCCGTTCGATGGTCGCCCGCCCGACATCCAATCCGGCGAAAATAGCCTGTCTTCACGTGCTTGGTTCTTAAGGGGCTCCGAGGCCCCCGGCAACTGCATTCTTAATCTACGGCGGTACAATGAAGGTGCTATGAAGCTGGAGGTGGAGCTTGAGGTTCCAGATGGCGCCGTCGACACGCGGGCCGAAGCCGAACTCACTCGCTCGGTCAAGGAGCAGACTGTCCTCAAGCTCTACTCCGACGATCGCGTCGCCGTTGGCGAAGCGGCGGAGATGCTCGGTTTGACCCGCATCCCGTTTCTCGATCTTCTGCGCCGGACGGGCGTCGGTTTTCGGGTCGAGCTCGACGACGAAGACTTCGCACAGATCCGGCGCTGGCGCGAAGATCACGCCCAGCAGAGCGACCGGTGAGTGCGGTCGTCTCCTTGCTGGAGGGTCAGGGTGACGTGTCCCGGGTGTGTTTCAACGTGCTTGCATACCGCCGCGCACTATTTCCGCAGCGCCGCGAGCGCTTTTGTAACCTTGCCCCAGGCACCTGTGTCTCTTACGGTGCGGGGCTTGGACGGCGAATCGTAAAAGGTGAGGATGTTCCGTTTGAGGTCCGCGTCCGCGGTCGTGAATCCATCTTTGGAAAGAAGGAGTAGTAGCTGCGCGTATGCGGAATCCGCCAGGCCATATTCGCTTGGGGCGACATCCCGTCCGGTATCGAAATTCCAGTTGCGCAGCGAGAGGTCATTGTTCGCGGCAGCGGCAATGAACTCACGGTAGCGGCGCAGGCTGAAATCAACGCTTTTAACGAAGTAGTCCTCAGTTTGTGGTATCGGGTTGACGGCATCAAGGGCGGTGAGGGCACCAGAATGAGAAACGTGCCGGAAGAAAAACGACAGAATGCGCGTGCCGAGCCCGGCCTTTTCATAATCTGATCCGAACTGCCTCCGGTACTCTGTCTCGGAGATCGTGAAAAGGAATCGTTTCTCAGCGAAATCCGGCCGCTCCGCAATCATTTGAGCACGCCGGTTCAGGACCGCAGCGCGAGTCACCTCAGGCAACATCCGGCTGATTGAAAAGCGATACGACCCGATCGCAAGATGAGGGTGCTTGAACACGCGATTGAACGACAGGCCATAGGTCGCAGCGAACGAACGCTCCAGGAGCTCCTGTGCAACGCGGAACCCGAGGCGCTCATGGTAGTCCTGGTGGGCGTACCGGTTTGCGACCACCTCGTACATGTCGAAACCAAACTCCACCTTCAGGTGCGCCTTCTTATCCTGCTCGTAGGTGACTTGGTTACCAAACTCCGGTTTCAGCTGGGGATAGGTAAGGGCAACGGAGAGATTGACGGCCGGATGACCGCCCGTGTCGCCGGCATAGTGGGCCAGTGCGCCGTATGCGAAGGCGAGTTCGTTAACATCCCGGCTCTGCCTGATGAGGCAACGGACAAAATCGCCCGTCCGGACATAGTGCACGAGATCGCTGAAGAGCTCGCTGCCCAATGGGTAGTACCCGAGGTCCTGAATGACGCTGCCGCCGTAGGCGTAGCTTTGCGCGATCTGGAGCTGTTCCGGGGTGGTTGCGGGATACTTCGCCAGCAGGAGAGGCTTAAGCGTATCCTCCCAAGCCAAATCAATGATCGCTTCGTGGGTGAGGAACCCGTAAGCGTGTAGTGCAGCCGGCAGGAGCAGGGCGAACGCCACGATCCGGCTGGCCTGTCTGTTTCGATGTGGCAACACCGTAGCAAGCCAGGATTTCGTCTTGGCCTCTTGGCCCACCTGCGATTATACGCCTAATTTCCCAATTGGAGCCGCTTATCTCCTTGTTCTGATCCCGCGCGACTGTCCTCTCGGCTTTCGTCCAACGCCGCGATGGCAAGCTCGATTGCCCCCGCAAAACTGGCAGAGCGACCAGGGCAGTACGGGTTGACTGCGGTGCTCAATTCGACCAGCCACAGGCCACTCGGCCAGAGTTGCGAGATGGCCGCTTTTCGGCGGGTCGGTCCCGGATCTGCGGTTAGCCAAGCGAGCAATCGAAGCGTCGCAGGTTCCAGTTGCGGTAGAGAAGCCAACTCTTGCGTATTCACTTTTTCGGTAGTCATCTGCGCAATTCCCTTGATAACGTGGGCCGTCAGAATACCGTCCTTATTGCCTCCGATGGAAGGGTTGACGGTCTCAGGCACCTCGGAGGGTCCGCTAGCCCGCCTTAGACTCATGTCGTCAGGCTGTCCGGAACTCCACAGCCGTACCGCCCTGCGGTCGTTCCTTTTGGCGGCGCGCATCGGGACCCACCTCAACCGTATCATCTCGTCATTCGTCGTTAACCCATGTAGATACCGCGCCATTAACAAAACAAAGGAAATAGAAGTCGGCAAAATCTGTGATCGGTGGTGGATGTGCGAGGGAGTCCCGTCAAGAATCGACTACAGTTGGTCAGACTGGCCCTCGCCTTCGCTAGTGCCCAACGGCAGTGTCGTTGGCGTCGACTTCAGACTCGACACGCTCTTCTCCAGAAAGGGCTATCATTGGTATTCCTTATGGAGAAGTTCTCCGTGACCACCGCACACAGTTGCGCCATGACGGTGAGCGCGTTGCTCCTCGGGCTTGCGAGTTGTGCAACGCCGGACGCAGTCCGCCAGTTCGTGACTGCTGCGCGCGACGCCACATCGCAGTTCTCACCGTTCGTCCACGACATTGCCGATTCCTGCGTCCGGAGGAAGCTTGCCGAACAACCAGTCACCAAAATCGAGGATACCGCTGGGCCGACAACCGCCTCCTGCAAAGAGGACTTCGATCTGGTGCCGGATCTTTTGGGCTCGATGAACGTGCTGGCGAGCTACTTCAACGCGCTCAACCTTCTTGCCTCAAACGAGGCCGTCAGTTACGATACGGAAATCGATGGCTTCGCCGATAAGCTCCAGACAGCGGCCAAGTTTCCGGCTCCCGCCACCGATGCCGTCAAGGGGCTTGCGAAGTTCCTCGCCGATGCGATCGCCAGCGGCTATCAGAGGAAAAAACTTGCCAACGCATTGAAAGCGGCTGACCCGCGCGTCGCTGCGCTGACGAATGCTCTCGGCCGGATCATCGGGGTCGAATATGTCCGTGATCTCGACAACGAGGAGGATTCACTTAAGAATCGGTATACAGATGCTATGCGGTCGTACCAGCATAACGACGCGGTTGCGCTCTTGCTGCAGCTCCAATGGAAGCGCGATCTCGAGAAGCTCCAGAAGAGAAGAGCCGCCGCCGTGGACTATCAAAAAGTGCTCGAAAAGGTCCGGGACGGCCACAAAGAGCTTGCGTCTCGTTCTAACCAGTGGTCTGCGGCTGAACTGGCTAAGGAACTCGGGTCTTACACCGCATCGATCCGGGCGCTGGTCAGCAGCTTTTGAATGGCGTCCTTCTGAGGAGATTGTGATGCCAGAATTGACCGTGGAACAGTCGGATGAACTAGCAAACCAGGTGTTGAGCCTGAAAAGGGCTGTGGGTGAGTTTCGGAATCGCTTCTTCGACACGTTGACTCCCGAGCAGCGGGACGGTCTCCGAACCCTTGCCATGGAGCTTGGAAACGAAGTGGATCACCTGACCGCCGTGGCGATCAAATTGTCGCTGGTTGATTTGCAGGGAACCCTTGCCGATCTGCGTGGGATCACCAGCGGCGTGAACGACGCGGTTGCCCATCTGAGCGAAGTGCGGAAAGTAATCACAATTGCTACGGCACTGGTTGACCTTGGTTCGGCGATCGCTACAGGCAGTCCCAGCACGGTACTGTCGGCCTTGAAGGACACCGTGACTTCGATCAAAGCATGAAAACTGTCAAGGCTGCCAACAGCGCAACAGCCATTGATGAAGGTGACAACGGGGGATGGGCGGCGCGGCGGGCCTCCTTCGCCTCTGTGGGGGTTTTCGGGGCAATGTCGGCTTGCGGCTCGGCCCTAAACCCGGCGACCGGCGGTTGTAGTAAGAATTGTAGATGTCGTCTTCGCCCGGAGACTCCGCCCGTAAATCTATTGGGATCTCCAAGCTGACCTTTCAAAATGTCGTCTTTTTTCAGGCCCAAAGAGGCAAGCGGTTCGAAATCTAAGCTATTGAATCTAAAGATAAAACTAATGGTGGGACGGCTTGCGCCCCAAGCCGGACTGGCCAAAATGGGGCAAGACGTTCTGTTTTCAATTGCTTGCAAGTCAATGGTTAGCCGCACCCTTGTTGAACTTTGTAGAGCCTGGTCGAACCCTGGGGCGCCCACTGCTATAAAATCATCTACATTGGGCAGCTGCGAGCAGGGTTTTTGGTCCTTCCCGACCGCTGCTCGACTGAGCGAAACCAATAATCGAACGAGCGGGGCCTACAACTATCTCACCGTAAGGGCCTCAAGGCCCATCTCGGTCTCCGAGGGATTGGATGTACACCCGCCCAACCTGAGACAGTGTGATCAGAGTGATGAGAAACTGAAAGAACCCATAGCTGCTCAAGAATACGACAATACCAACGAAGACTCGATTCAGCACCGAGGCACCGTAAGGGAGAATAACCGCTTGACCCCGAGAGGCCAAAAGGGCTGCAACGGACGCCGCGATCGTCGTCCAATGAGCAAGTGCGGTCCATGAGAAGACGAACAGCAGATCCGAATAAGCGTTTTGCGTCGGGCTCCTCGGACGGAGTGTTTTCTTTGCAAGCTTGTATGCGAACTCCCGGTCTGGAATCGTAAGAGCCACGGTCAATCCCGCTACGCAGAAACCGAGGGCAATTGCGGCATATGTCAGAATGACGGGAACGACCTCGCCCACCTTGGGGCCAGTGGCAAACACGACCTCGCCCCTGGCGGCTACCAGCACAGCTAGGAAGAACGCCAATATGAAGTGTCCTCCCAAGGCAATCCTCTTGTACCGCGGCAGAACCTCCTCTCTGGCGTATTGGCTGACGGCGCGGAACATTAGCGGGCACGATTTTGACGAGCGTTAAGATACTCAATCATCTTTCTGTCGATGTCGCCGCTCTGTACGTGGCCATCGTCGGTTATTCTCACACTCACCCGCTGATGTTCGATGTAGTGGGACAGCGAAATCGTTGTTGGAGCTTTTTCGCCATGCCGCACGCCTTTGATGTGAGCACCTTTCATCACTGCGAGCGGTGCAGCTGCAAGCTCTTTGAGGTAGTGGACGATGCCATAATCCTTCGAAAGAGAATTCCTCGGCTGAGCGGTCAGTTGTATCTCGACAAGCCTAGCGTCGGATTCGTCCGCGAGGTGGGTGAAGTCGTTGTAGTAGTCGTTCCAGTCTTGGTTCGGCCGAGCCACCTTGATGCTGGCCAGTTGTATGCGGTCAAATCTCTCAATGGCCCGCACAAATTCAACATCAGCCACGGGATTGAGTTCAAGTGCAAGGGACGACCATTCGTTTTTCCGCCGAGCCACGCTTTCCAGCACCTCAGCAATATCAGATGCTTTCGCTCCACGTTGGTTGTATTCGATTATGCCCTCACGGGTTTGGAGGTCCAAAACTGCATGCGTTTTCTCGGCTACCACCTCGCCAGGCTGGAGATCCTCTGTGCGCTCAGCAGCGCTTGCGGTATTGAAGATGAGCGGGTTGGTTCCCTCAGCGCCCTCTACGGCTGACACCAGAATTCGGCTTCCGTCCTTCTTCAGTCTTGGAATTACAATGACCTTGTCGCCGACCTTGAGTGCCCGTTTAGCCGGCGGGACCCTGATCAGCATTTCGAACAAACGTTCGTAATTTGCGGGGCGATCATCGTTTCGTCCGTGAAGCGCGTAAACTTCGAGCTTTCGTACCTTGGTATCCGTGGGCATGGACGATCAACCTCCGGTACGTCAGAAGTTTACCACTTTTGCTCGACGTTGAGCCCACTGGGCAAAACACTTGGCACCCCCCCGGTCACGGACCATGGCAGCGTTGCCCCCTTTCCCGATTCCATTCCTTCGCAGCCTCTCCCATGACTCTTGCTTCCGCACTGCTACCGCTTTCCCGGCACCTCACTCCCGAACTGTATCGTGGAATCCACCTTGTACATCCTCACGCTGAGATCCACGGGGCGGAGCATTTCCAGGACGATGGCGGCGCCTTGCGTCTTCAGGGAGAAATGCGAGCTTCCGTCGCGCGCTACGGGGAACTCCCGGGCCCCGAACGGCGGAATCTGGACCTCGAAGGCGGTGGTGCAGATGGGCATCAGCTCGGCGGGGGTGCGCGTGCCGCCCGGCGTCGAAAAGAGTCCGCCGGAGGAATAGCAGGCCGACGCCTTGACCGCGTGCTCCGACGTGTTTATGAGTGAGAGCAAACCGCCGGGCAGGTCGGTCACATCCCCGGAGAACCAGGGGCTCTGGGTGGGATAGACCACCTCGCGGCCGACGCTCCGCAATTGGTCGCCGATCACGCACTCGGTCGTACCGCTGACGGCCACTACCGGCGAGAGGGCGGGCGATGGCACCCGTTCCCGCACCTTCACCCAGGCGCTCTCGGTCTCCTCCTCGATCTCCAGTTTGTAGCTCGACCGCTCGTGCGGGCTCAAGCGCATGGTGATCTCGGGGTGTCCGGCGATCGGCACCAGCGCGCCGCTGGCCCGGTGCGGCTCCACATCCACTACTACCGGGCGGTCGCTGAGGTTTTGCAGCTCCACCGTGGAGGAGCAATGAGGGCCGTAGGCCAACGCGGGCACAACGCTCTCGACTACCCGTTCCTGGCCCGAGGCCAGCGCCAGCACCGCGAACAGGGGCAGAATCCGCCTCACAGTTCTCATTCTCGCTCACGGGCGCGCGTGGATGGGCAAGCTAAAGCATGCCCCACCGGCTAGTCGCTACAATCGGAGAAGTGCCGGGCGTTTATCTTGCCTATCCTTTCTGCGCGCAGAAGTGCACCTACTGCAACTTCGCGTCGGGCGTTTACCCGCGCGCTCTGGAGGCGCGCTATCTCGACGCGCTTGCGGCGGAGATCCGCGCCCACCAGTGGGAATGGATGCCCGAGACGGTGTACCTGGGCGGCGGCACTCCCAGCGGCATGGCGCCGGAAGCCCTGCGCCGGCTGCTCGAACTCATCCCCGGCCGGCCTTGGGCGGAAGCCACCATCGAAGCTGCGCCGGGCACCGTCACCGCCGAAAAGGCCCGTGCCTGGGCGGCCTGCGGCATCAACCGCGTGAGCCTCGGAGTCCAGTCTTTCGTGACCAAGGAAATCCGGCGCACCGGGCGCAAGCACACCGCCCAGATGGTGGTCGATGAGATTGGCACGCTCGGCCATGCCGGCATCGGCAACCTGAACATCGACCTCATCGCCGGACTCAGCGGGCAGACGGAGGCGAGCTGGCGCGAATCGCTCGACTGGATCGAGCGCCTGGCACCCGTGCACGTCTCCGTGTACATGCTGGAAGTGGATGAAGACAGCCGTTTGGGCAAGGAAATACTACACGGCGGCGCGCGGTACGGGGCGGGGGAGACTCCCGGCGACGATCGGACGGCGGCGCTCTATGAGATGGCTGTCGAGCGGCTGGCGGCGCTGGGCATTCCACGCTATGAAATTTCCAATTTCGCGCGGCCGGGCTTCGAATCGCGGCACAATCTCAAGTATTGGAAACTGGAACCGTACGCGGGCTTCGGCGCCGACGCGCATTCCTTCGACGGGCGCGTGCGCCGGGCGAATCCGGAATCGGTGGAAGAATATCTCAGTGGGACTGGGCAGGTCATGGATCTGCCCCACAACGAAGAGCGCTTCTTCGTCGGACTGCGGCTGATGGCCGGTATTCGTCCCGCGCCGGAGGAATGGCGGCGGTTCGAGCAGCCCATTCGCCGCTTTCTGGATGCCGGCCTGCTCGAAACCGCCGGCGGCGTTCTGCGGCTCACCGGCCGCGGCGTGCTCCTCTCCAACGAAGTTTTCCAGGAGTTTCTTATACCATGATCGATTTGCGAAGCGATACTGTCACCAAGCCGACGCCTGCCATGCGGCGCGCCATGATGGAGGCTGAAGTTGGCGACGACGTTTACGGCGAGGACCCCACCGTAAACCGTCTGGAGCAGCGCGCCGCCGAGATTACCGGCAAAGAAGCCGCGCTATTCGTGCCTACCGGCACCATGGGCAACACCATCGCGGTCAAGCTGCATACCGACCACGGCCAGGAGGTGATTTGCGATTCCCGCGCCCACCTGCTGGATTACGAACTGGCCATGATGGCGTGGTTCTCCGGGTGCGTGGCGCGCGCCATCCCGACTGAGGACGGTATCCTCACCTGGGCAGAGGTGCGGCGCAGCATCCGGCCGCCGCATCCGCACTATGCGCCCACCGGCCTGATCGAAATCGAGAACACGCACAACATGGCGGGAGGAACGGTCTACCCGTTGAGCGTCATACGGGAAATCTGCGATGGCGCGCACGAGCGCGGTTTGAAAGTCCACATGGACGGCGCGCGTGTCTTCAACGCGGCCGCGGCAATGAACGTGCAGGCGCGAGAGATCGTGGCTCCGGTCGATACCGTGATGTTCTGCCTCTCGAAGGCGCTGGGCGCGCCCGTCGGTTCCATGCTGGCCGGTCCGGCCGCCTCGATCGCCAAAGGCCGCCTCTACCGCAAACGGTTGGGCGGAGGAATGCGGCAGGCGGGGGTTCTGGCCGCGGCGGGATTGATTGCGCTCGAAGATACGCCCCAGCGGCTCCCCGAGGATCACGCCAACGCCCGGTTCCTGGCCGAAGGGCTGGCGCGCATTCCCGGCATTCGGATCGATCCGCGGAAAGTCGCGACCAATATCGTGGTCTTCGATGTCGGCGGCACGGGCCTGGTCAGCGCCGAAATCAGCGCGCGGCTGAAGGCGCGCGGAGTGCTGATCAACGGCATCAACGAGCGCCTCATGCGCGCGGTGACGCACTACGACGCCACCCGTGCCGATTGCGCACAGGCGATCGAGGCGGTGGCCGGCGCAGTGGCAAAATGAGCCTGTGGAAACGGTATCATGGAACTTCATGACCCATCACGCATCCCTTGTGGGGCGGACCATCGCATTTTGTGGTCTGCCACCTTCGTGCAAGCCGGCAGACGACACAAACCGATCGTCTACCCCACGGGACCGGACTTCCGCATGTTGAGATTCATTTCGCTGCTGGCGGGCGCTTCGATCGCGCTGGCGCAGCAGTATTCCATATCGACCGTGGCCGGAGGCGCGCCGCCAGCCACGCCGGCCGCGGCCTCCAGTATCTCGATGGGGCAGCCCGCGCGCGTGGCCCTGGATGCCTCAGGCAATCTCTATTTCAGCAGCTCGAATTGCGTTTTTAAGATCGACGCGCATGGAACCGTCACGCTCATCGCGGGAACCTCGCGGGCGGGCTTTTCGGGCGACGGCGGCCTCGCCGTGAATGCGCAGTTGAACGCCCCGCAGGGCCTCGCCTTCGACCCGAATGGCAATCTGTACATTGCGGATTCCAGAAACAATCGCATCCGCCAAGTGAGCCAAGGCATCATTACCACCTTCGCGGGCAACGGCACCATCAGCCCCGGCGGCGCCCCCAGCGCTTACGGCGACGGCGGCCCGGCTACCAGCGCGCAATTGCACTTGCCCATGGGCGTGGCCGTCGACAACAACTTCAACGTGTACATTGCCGACACCGGCGATAACACCATCCGTGAAGTCACCACCGACGGCAACATCGCCACCATTGCGGGAGACAGCTTTCCCAGTTACCAGGGCGATGGCGGTCTGGCCATCACCGCGGAATTGCACGGCCCCGAAGACGTTGCGGTGGATTCGTCCGGCAACGTCTACATCGCGGACACGGCTAACGCGTACATCCGCAAGGTCACCACCGATGGCAACATCAACTATATCGCCGGCGACGGAAGCATCGGTTTCTCCGGCGATGGCGGGTACGCCACCAGCGCCGGCTTGATCGCGCCCTTTGCGGTGGCTGTGGACTCCTCCGGCAACGTCTACTTCGCCGAAAACGGCGACAGCCGGATTCGGAAGATCGACGCCAAGAGCCTCGATATCAGCACTGTGGCCGGCAACGGCACCCCCGGATTCACCGGCGACGGCTCGACTGCCACCAGCGCGGAACTGAATTCCCCCACCGGCGTGGCCGTGGATTCGGCTGGCAATCTGTACATCGCGGATACGCTGAACTGCCGCATCCGCAAGGTGGCCTCGGGCGGAAACATCTCCACGTTTGCCGGAAACAGCACTTTGAGTTACTCCGGTGACGGTAGCGCGGCCATCCAGGCTCAACTCAACACGCCTCAGGGCGTGGCCGTTGACATCAACTTCAACGTGTACATTGCGGACACTCTGAACAACGTGGTCCGGAAAGTCTCGCGGAATGGAACCATCTCCAACTTCGCCGGGAATGGCGGCGCGGGTAACTCCGGAGACGGCAACGCGGCCACCAGCGCGCAACTCAACCGGCCACAGGGGCTGGCCGTGGACGCGTCCGGCAATCTCTTTATCGCCGACACCCTGAACGCCAAGGTGCGCAAGGTCTCCGCCAGCGGAGTCATCACCACCGTGGCTGGAAGCGGCACCCCCGGCTATGGCGGCGATGGCGGCGCCGCCACCAGCGCGCAACTGAATCTGCCCATCGGCGTAGCGGTGGACTCTTCCGGCAACCTGTACATTGCGGACTTCGGCAACAGCCGGGTGCGTAAGGTTTCGGCCAGCAACGGCGCCATCGGCACAGTGGCCGGAAACGGATCCGCGGGCTACTCCGGTGACGGCGGCCCGGCCGGCAAAGCGCAACTGAATGGCCCCCAGGGCGTCGCGGTGGATACCGCCGGCAATCTGTACATTGCCGACACCGAGAACAATCTGATCCGCGAGGTTACTCCCGCCGGCCTCATCGCGACCGTCGCTGGGAACGGCGTCGCGGGTTACTCGGGCGATGGCGGGCCAGCCACCAGCGCCCAGGTCGGCAACCCCGTCGGCGTCGCCGTGGATGCCGCGGGTGACATTTTTACCGTTAACGCCAGCACTCGCGTGCGCCAGGTCTACCCCAACGGTCTCATCGCGACCATTGCGGGGAACGGGTCGCGGGGCTACACCGGAGACGGCGGCTTGGCCACCCAAGCGCAGCTCAATGCTCCCTCGGCCATCGCTCTGTTTGGAAACGGCCTGCAACCAATGGGCGCCGTGTACGTGGCGGATACGGCCAACAACGCCGTCCGGCTCCTCCAGTATGCCGGCAACGGCCTGGGGGTCAATGCTGTGGCCAACGGCGCCAGTTTCATCTTGGGATCCGTGGCGCCTGGCGAGGTGGTAGTGATCTGGGGTTCCGGGTTGGGCCCGGCCCAACTTACGCAGTACCAGCTCAATCCTGCCAGCGGCCTGGTGGGCACGAACCTTGCCGGCACCAGTGTCATAATCGGCGGCACGCCCGCGCCCATACTGTATACATCCGCCACGCAAATCGGCGCCGTAGTCCCGTACTCCGTCGCGGGATCGTACGTGCAGGTATTCGTCCAGTACCAGGGCCAGACCAGCGCTCCCGTGCCCTTGGCTGTGGCTCAAGTGGCCCCCGCGCTCTTCACCGCGGACAGTTCCGGCAAGGGCCAGGCGGCCGCCTCCAACCAGGACGGGACCTTGAACGGGGCGGCTCATCCCGCGAAAGTGGGGAGTTACATTTCGTTGTGGCTGACCGGCGCGGGCCAGACGAATCCCGCGGGCGTGGACGGCCAGCCCGGAACTGCGCCCCTGCCGAAGCCGGTGGCGCCGGTCACGGTGACGATTGGCGGACAATCCGTGACGCCGCAATACGCCGGCCAGGCGCCTGGCGTGGTGGCCGGGGTGATGCAGATCAACGCGCAAATCCCCAGCGGAACTCAGGCCGGCAACGCCGTCCCGGTGGTGGTACAGGTGGGCAGCGTCTCCACCCAGCCTGGCGTGACCGTAGCGGTATCGGGAAGTTAGCGGAGCGGCTACGGAGCTGCCGCGCGCTCTTTGGATTCCCACTCCTCGCGAAGCATGGCGTACAAGAAGCAATCCTTCCACTCGCCATGGATTTTGAGGTGGCTCCTGAGGAAGCCTTCCTTCCGCATCCCCACCTTCTCCAGCACCCTTCCGGACGCCGGGTTCTCAGGCAGACAGGTGGCCCAGATGCGATGAAGCTGGAGTTCGCCGAACCCCAGAGCGGCCAGTTGTCGGGCGCAGCAGGCGCCCAGACCTCGGCCCCAGCACGCCGGATCCAGCAGATACCAGAGTTCGCCTTCTTCCGCTCCGAGGAGGATCGCAATTCCGCTCAATCCGACGAGCCGGCCGGAATCCGCGTCCGCGACCGCTCGAACTACGGAGCGCCAGGCGGGCGAAGCATGCTCATCCATGGCGTCGCGGAGAAACTTCGCGGATTCCTCCCTGGAACAGAGCGGCAGCAGCATGTAGCGCACCACATCCCAGTTCGAAGGCAGAAGATGAACCGCATCCAGATCGCCGGCCTCCAGCCGCCGCAACCGCGGAACCCGCGCACTGGACTGCTCGTCGCCCATCAGTCCGCCATGGTAACTCCAAGCGGGACAGGAAGGTCCCCGAAATACACCCGAAATACTCCGAATCGATCAGCGGCGCTACAATAGTTATCGCGATGGATCATGCGCCACAACAGCCCGTCAAAGATCCGCCAAACTTGATCCGGATCGGCTTGTTCTCACTGGATCGGCTGCTGACCCACATCGACCCTGGCACGGCGAAGGAATCCGAAGACTTCGTGAGCCGCATATATGAGCAGCGCTACATTGACCTCTCCCCCGGCCGCGACGGCAAGACTGGTCGTTGATACAAACGTCGCCGCTATTCGTGTGGAACGCGGAATCCTCGCCGCACCCTGTAGAATGAGGGATCATGCCGATGAAGGTGCGAGAGGTAATCCGGTTGCTCGAAAAACAAGGTTGGAAGGAGATGCGATCGAAGGGGAGCCATCGGAACTTCAGGCACCCCGATCAGCCCTGCGTCGTCACTGTTCCGGGAAACGAAGGGAGGGAACTTGCGCCAGGTACGCTGAACGCTATACTCAAGAAAGCAGGCTTGAAATGAGTCCGAAGCGTTACCCGCTTGTTATTGAAAGAACCGGCACGGGATACTCCGCCTATTCTCCGGACGTACCGGGATGCGCGGCCGCTGGCGACACCGAGGACGAGACTCGCCGAAACTTCCAGGATGCTCTGGCGGCCCACTTCGAGGCCATGCGCGAAGTTGGTGAACCAATCCCAGAGCCGAGTTCGTCGGTCGATTACGTCGAAGTCGCGGCGTAGTCTCCATTGCGGCCGTCGTCAGCCACGAGGAGGATAGCCGCTGGGGGGCCGAAATTGAGTCCATGCCGGGTGCAGTGGCGTACGGCGCGACTCGCGAGTCGGCGATTGCCGCTGTACGCGCGCTTGCCCTGCGTGTTGCCGAGGATTGCATCGATCACGGCGAGGAGATTCCCGAACCGTTCACGAGGGTCTTTACCGTGGCATGAGCACGCGGCGATAGGTCAAGGCAAAGCAACTGTTGGCCGTCTTGCAGCGCGCTGTGGCAAATATGCGGGCGTTCGAGAAAATGTTAATGAATCCCAAGTGAGCCTTACCCTGTGTTTGGGGGCTGCGACCTACGGTAGCTCCGGTGGAGTCCACGTGACGCCAGGAGTCTGCCGTTTGGCCGTCACACGCCCGGCCCGGAACCAACCCCCACTGCCGCCCGCGCCCCGCCTTACTCCGGTCTCTCCGCCCCGCGCAGCCGGAACATCACTTGCAACCCCTTTCTCCAATCCGCCGCCAGCCCGACTCGCTCCACTTCGATCGCGGGTGCAAAGTAACTCAGGATGGTCTCCGTGGTGGGATGAAATTCGAGTGACGGCGAGACCAGCAGCAGCCGCGGCGGCTCCGGCCGCAAGAGCAGGCCGGGGAAGTAGCCGTGCGCCGTGAACTCGCCGCGGTCCAGGTGCCATTTGACGCGAATCCAATAGTCCAGCGCCTGTAGCGGCAGGTGCAGATCCGCGGATGCTTTGAGTTCCAGCACGGCGAGGCGGCCCGCGCGGTCGGCGGCGAGTAGGTCCAGCATGCCTCGCTCGCCCCCGGCGAAGGCTGGCACCTGATCGTAGATGGGGTCGCACAGAAGCGAGGCGTCCAGCGTCTCGATCTGCGCGCGCGCCTGGGATTCCAGCCAGGCTTCGGGCGATTGCCGGTACAGCGGATGGCCGCGATCTTGGGCTTCGGGCGAGCGGGCGCGGTCGAGTTCCTCCACCAGGCGCTCGATTTCACCGGCGTGATGCGCGCGCGCCGGGCGCCGTTCGCCCAGCCCGAACAGCAGCTCGCCGCCGGAGAGTTCCGCGAACTCGATGCCACGAACGCGCAGGCTCACGCGCCCGTCGTGTTTCACAACGCGCTCCACGCCGGGCAAGGAGATGATGCGCTGCCACGTTTCCAACTGGTTGGGCGCGGGGCGGCGGCAGGGTTCGAGGCGCGTGTCCAGATTGCCATGGTCGCGCGGGTCGATGCGCGTCACGAAATCCTGTTCGCCATACGTGAACAACTCGAAGCGCGCGGCCGCGGGGTCGAGGCACAAGAGGCGCAGCGCGGTCGAGCGCTCGCGGCCCGCCGGAACGTAGATGGCCAGGCCCTCGATCGCCACCCGCCGTTCGCGCCCGCGCAGGTACGTGAGCCAGATCAGGCCGAACGAGAGAACCGCCGCCGCGTCGCCTTGCGGCGGACAGGCAATGGCCGCCCAGCCGTGCTGCCCGTGGCGCAGAAAGGCGCGCGGGAAGGCGGGGGAGAGGCTGAATTCCAGGTTCGGCTCGGCGCTCAATTCCACCAGCTTCCACTCGGGGAACTGGCGGTGCAGAAACAGGCGGAAGCGCTCGCGGAATACCAGGCGGCCGCTGCGCCGGCCCAGGTCGGCTCCGGCGCGCCGGGCAAGGTCCAGCAGGAAGAGCTGGCCCTGGCGGTGGGCGAATCGCTCGACCGTGATTTCGAGGCGCGCGCTGGTGGGCCCCTGGATGGCGGTGACGCGCCGCGTCAGATTGCGGGTGCGGTCCCAGGCCTGCAACGTGAGGCGCCCGCCGTGGAGATCGAGCGAGAAGTTCTCTTCGGTCAGCGGAAGCAGTTCCTCGCCGGGTTCGAGCAGGGCCGGCTGTTTCGAGCCCTTAAGAAACGCTGCAATGGCCGCGCGAATCTCTTCTGTGCTGTGCGGCATACTAGCCAAACTTCGCCGCCCGCCGCTCCGGCCCCAGCGCCGTGGCGATGGCCGCCATGAGAAACACAGTGGCGGCGGTTACCGCCATGGCCACCGCGTAGCTGGTGCGGCGGGCGAATACCGCCTCGATGTAACCCACCGAGCTGGCGAGCAGCACGCCGCACTGATAACCAAAGCCCGGCAGGAAGCCGCGCACTGAATCCGGAGACAATTCGGAGAGGTGCGCCGGCACCACGCCCCAGGCGCCCTGAACCATGAACTGCATCACGAACGCCCCGATGACTAAGAGTGTCACCGACGGCGAGAAGGCCCAGATCGGAATCACCAGCACCGCTGCCAGCAGCGCTATCACCATCGAGCGGCGCCGCCCGATGCGGTCGGAGAGGAAGCCGAAGAGCGTCCCGCCCACAATGGCTCCCACCATGGAAAACGCGGTCAAGCCGGCGCGCCCCGCCACCTGAAATCCCCATTGGCGTTCCAGAAAAGTCGGGTACATGTCCTGCGTGCCGTGCGAAGCGAGATTCATGGCCATCATGAGCACGGCCATATACAGAAAGAGTTTCCAATTCCCCAGAATGGCCCGGCTCAACTGGCCCCAGGTTTCGTGGCGGGTCCTTTTCCACACTTCCGATTCCTTCACGCGCATGCGCACGAACACCGCCAGCAGCGCGGGCAGCCCGCCCAGGAAGAACAAGGGCCGCCAGCCCACTCGAGGGAAGACGAAGAAAAAGCACACGGCCGCCAGCAGGTAACCCATGGCGTAGCCCTGCTGGAGGAAGCCCGAGAGCACCCCGCGCAGCCGCGTCGGCACCTTCTCCATGGCGAGCGACGCGCCGACGCCCCATTCGCCGCCCATGCCGATTCCAAACAGCGCCCGCAGCACCATGAACACGGTGTAACTGGGCGCCAGGCCGGAGAGCACTTCGATCACCGAGTAGAAAATCAGGTCGAGCATCAGCGGGAGGCGGCGTCCATAGCGGTCCGCCAGCAGGCCGAAAAGAAAGGCGCCCACGGGGCGGAAGGCCAGGGTGATGAAGGTCGCCAGGGCCATGTCGGCGTCGGATCTATGGAACTCGCGCCCGATGGCTGTCAGGCACATGACTACCAGGAAGAAATCGAAGGCGTCCAGCGTCCATCCGAGGTAGCCCGCCAGGAGAGCGGCGCGGTGGTCGGCGGCCTCCGGCGCGTCGGCCGGCGCGGATCGCGTTGTCGTCACGCGCTCGTCCTCCGCCCTAGCGCCGGCGCCACCGCCCATACCACGCTCACCGCCAGCACGCCCGCCACCATCCACCCCTGGCGCTCAAGCGCCGGATTCGCGTTGCCGAACAACTCCATCATGGCCGGCCGCAGCGCCATCACCCACAACACCAGCGCATAGGCCAGGTAGTTCTTGCGCGCGAACAACAGGCAGAACAGCACGGCACACCCGGCCCAGAGGGCGGCCACGCCATACTGGAGCGCGAATTCGACCGGCGCGCGGATGTCTCCCGAAAGATTCACCGTGAGCGCCGCTAGTGCCAGCGGGGCCAGCATCCACCGTTGGGGCAACTTCTTTATGACAATCGCGATCAATGCCAGTGTAGCCGCGTTCATCAGCAACGACCGCGCGGCCCCCGCCACCGCCGCCACGGCCGGCGCCCGGCTGACGATCAGGTCGGGGCTGGTGATGGCGAACAGCGCCTGCGCGTGAAAACGGTCCATGAGCACGGCGTCCAATTGATTCAGGAACACCCAGAGCCCCACCGCCGCCAGCAACGCCGCTCCCGCATCCAGGCCCAGCAGCCCGCGGTTCGCCGCGCGGAACGACCCTACGCTTTCGGGATAGAACGTAACGATCAGAGCCGCCGCCGCGCCCAGCATCAGGAACATGAAAATCACGCTCATCAGCAACGTGATGAACAGGACGGCCTGATAGGTTTCGAGTGGGATCGCGGTGTTATAGGCTTTCAGCATGAGCTCGTACGAGAGCAGCCAGGCAAGCACGAACAGCAGCGTCGGGGGCAGGGCCAGCCGGATGGCCGCGCCCCAGCGTACCAGTCCCTTGCGCGTAGCTTGAATCAGCAGCCAGAGCGCATAGACCACGACCCCCGCAATCACCGCGATGCGCAACGCCAGCACCGCGATCGAGAGTGCGTTCTGCCGCTCGCGGCTGCGCTCGTAGGCTTCCGGAATTTTCCAGTACGGTCGCAGCACGGAGACGCGGTCCCCGGCCACTTCGATGTGCACGCGGTAGTGCGCTTCGTCCAGGTTGCGAGGGTCGCCGGGACGCGCCTCCCACTCCAGCGCGTAATCGCGCCGCGCCTTCTTCTTCTCCGATGAGCTCTCCTTCAAGTCCATGGCGGCCAGGTCCCATCCCTCGGCCGCGGCAAAGGCGGCGGCGGTCTGGCGCGCTCGATCCTCCGGAATATCCGCGCCGGGGCGGTCTTCGGGAATGGTGTGCGTGAACCCCAGCACCTTGCCCGTTTCCAGATGCTCCGATACCGTGACTTCTTCCTGATCCAGCGATTTGAAATAACGCGTCATCCAGTGCTCGACCGGCCGATACCGCTCGAAAAGCCTCGAAACGACGCTTACCGGCCGCCGCTCCAGAAAATACTTGCCCGCCAGACTGTCGTCGCCGCTCCAATGCGTGGCCGGGAAGGTTAAGTGACGAAAGCCGCCCGCGTCCAGGCCCTGCTGCTTCAGGAACACGTCCGCGCCCGCGCGCGCCTGCTCGGCCGGGATTTTGTATTTCGGCGAGTCGCCGAAACGGTTCACCGGAATCGACAGGCTGAGGAGGCCCGCCACGAAGATCGCCATGGCGGCCACGCGTACGCGGCTGGTGAGCGGCCGGTACTCCATGGTGGCAGCGGCGGGCGCGGGCGCCGCTTCCGCCGGCACCGCGAGCGGGGCGCGCTCGTCCGCGTTGAGCAACCCGCCCTCCGGCTCGAATCCGCCGCGCCGCCAATAAGCCACCAGCGCCACCACGAGCGGCAGCACCACAATCCCCGCGCTGGCCGCGCCGGAGAGCCGGAAATAGAGGTTGTGGGAGCGTACCAGCAGCAGGGCGGTGTAACCCGCATCCACCGAGTAGTGCCACACCAGCGTCGGCAGGATGCCCCACCGCAGCATGATGAAGCCCAGCGCCACCCCGCCGATGCCCACCTCCAGGCCGCGAATGTAGAACGGCTGCTGCGGGTACCCCGCGTGGCCGAAGCCCCAAATGAAGCCCGCCAGCACTACCGCCAGCGGAAGGTATCGCACCAGTTTGTGCAAGAACGGAATGGCGAACATGCGGAACAGAGACTCCTCCGAAACCGCGGGGAAGAATCCGAAGAACAGCACGAACAGCCACGGGAAGCGCGTATTGAGCAGATTGTCATAGGGAACATCCGCCGGCGACCAGGCGCCAAAGTGGTACGCCACAATGTAGAACACCGTCTGATAGGCAATGAAGATACCGGCCAGCGCAATGCCTAAAATCACTCCCAAAAAGAAGCGCTTGGTGCGCAACCCGCGCGGCCGGAAGAGGTTGCCCAACGAAATCTGATTGGGAAGCGCTTCCCTGTAGAGGGTCTCGGCGCCCGCTATGAGCACGAACAACAGGCCCCCCATTCCCAGCGCGGAGAGCAAGGCCTGCAGCAATTGTTGCGACAGGAAGCTGCCGTAGGAATCCGTGGTCGGATACCCGAATTCGTGCAGTGGAAACTCGTTCAGGCTGGCGCACAGCGAGAGCGCCATGCCCACCAGCCCCACCACCGCCGCGCGCCGCCAGCGCACGTCCTGGCGCCGCACCCGCATGACGATCACCACCACCAGGCCCAGAATCAGCACCACCAGCAGCGCTGAATCCACCATGCTGGCCACCTCGTTCTTGGAGCGCAGGCGCTGGTAATCGCGCGTCCACTGTTCCGGAATCTTGAGGTACTCGCGATAGCCGCCCACTTCATTGCCCAGAACCGCGACGGTCATACGGATGGTGGCATCGTGCAGATTGAAATCGCGCTCCTTCCACGTGAACTCGCGGTCCACGCGATGCGGGCGCGTCTGGTCCGATTCCTCCACGAATTCGAGCGACGCCGGATCGCGATGCATGCGGGTCCGCAGGAAATCCTCGGCCAGGGCGCGCGCTTGTTCGGCGCTCGCCGCCGGACGCGCGGCTTCCTCGGGAATCTCGTGCCGGAAGCCCGCCAGCTCGCCGCCCGGAGTGATCTCGACGCCGTACTCCTCTTTCTGCTGCGGCCGGAACCACCGGTAGCCCCAGCGCCACAGCCGGACGCGCGTGCCCATGATGCGGTTGGCCTGCTCCAGGCCGGCTTCGCGCTCCAGGAACGTCTTGGCCTCGTCGTCGTAGCTGAAGCGTGAGGCCTGCCGGTAGCCTTCGACCTGGTAGCCCTGCCCGGCCAGAAAACGCCCGGCGAGAACCTGCGCATCGTCGCGGCTCACCCGGAAATCGATCGAGGCTTCCGGAAAAGCCCGGTAGAAGTTGCGTACCGAATACCAGGCGGCTCCGGCGAACAGTACCAGACAAATGGCGATGAAACGGTAATCCGACGTGCGTAGCCGTTCTTTCATAGTGATTCCTTCGCCGCCCAATGCAGGCCGATTCCGCCCAGAATGCAACGGCGCGTATCCACCGGGCGGTATCCCGTGCGGCGCAGCAGGGATGAAAACTCGTCGATGGACACGAAAGTTCTGAGCGAATCGGGGATATAGGTGTAAACGCGCGGCTGCCCGTGCAGCACCAAGCCCCAGAAGGCGCCCTGCGCGTAGAGGTAGCCGAGATACAGCCGCCGCAGCCAGCGGTTGGCGGGCAGGAAAAAGTCCAGGCTCACTAGCATCCCGCCGGGACGGGTGACCCGCTCGATCTCGCGCAATGCCGCCGGCAGGTTCCGAAAATTGCGCAGCCCGTAACCGATAAAGACGCCATCGAAAGACCCGTCGGAGAAAGGAAGCGATGCCGCGTCGGCGCAGACCGCGCGAGGCACGCCGCGCGCCCGGGCGAGTTGCAGCATGCGCTCGGTCAGGTTGACGGCCAGAGGCCGGGAGCCGGGGTATCGCCGGGCGACCAGGCGGGAAAAGTCGCCCGTGCCGGATGCCAGATCGAGCACCAGCGGATTCGCGGGCAGCCCCGCCCGCTCCACGCAGGCCCTCTTCCAATGCCGGTCCATCCCGTAGGAGAAGGCTCGTGTGATGAAGTCATAGCGCGGCGCTACCGTGTGGAACATGGCGCTCATCCGGCGCCAATCCTGTTTTTCGGCTGGAATCTTCACTAAGAGCCGAATTGTAGCAAAGGTAAAGGACGGTGGCTAAACTGTTTTCTTCAGAGGCTGCGAGGGGCGCATCTCAATACGGCTGATCATGGTTCGCGCGGGCATGCCCAGCACCAGGGCGACCGCCTCGGCCACGTCCTCCGGAGCGATCATCCAGCTTGTGTCGCCGGTGCGCTTGGCAAGATCGCCCTGGAACTCCGTGTCCACGCTGCCCGGCATGATGTAGCTGACCCGAACGTTTTCGTAGCGGTGGTCCAGCATCATGGCTTCGCTGAAACCGTTGAGTCCGAACTTGGATGCGTTGTAGCCCGCGCCGCCACTGAACGGGTTCTTCCCCGCGAGGCTGGAAATATTGACGATGAAGCCGCCGCCGCGCTTGGCGAAGCGTTGCAGAGCCTCGTGGGAACAGTAAAAGGGGCCGTTCAGATTGAGATCGATATTACGGTGCCATTCCTCCGGCGTCATCTCCGCCACCTTGTGGAAGACCCCTTCGCCGGCGTTGTTGACCAGAATGTCAAGCCCGCCGAATTCCCGGTCTACGGCCTGGAAGAACTTGCCGACCTGCTCTACCTTGGTGACATCCGCGGCATGTCCGGCAATCTTTCCCAGCGGGGTCATCTCGCGGACCGCCCGCTCCACCGATTCGCTGGTGCGCCCGCAGATGGCGACCGACACTCCCTCGCTCAGAAGCCGTTCGGCGATGGCGCGCCCGATCCCTCGCGTGCCGCCGGTTACGATTGCGATCTTGCCTGAAAGTGGTTCCATATTTAGATTGTAATGGAGGGACAGACCTCGCCCGCAGGTGCGTAGCGGGCCGCGCGGCTGCCAATAATTGTCTGGGGCAAGCGCTGGGAAAGGAAGGTGTTGTTCTTGGGGCAATCTGCGGCGGGATGGTTCTCTGGAACGATACCTGTGGGTGATCGGGCGCGGTACGCGCGGAAAAAGATTTCCGAGAACCGCCCGCTACAATAGCGGAACACCGGGCGACGCTTCGGGCCGTCCAAAGGGCAGGGGTTTCACTCCGATTCTTGGATCGGCCCTGTCATCGCGCCGCGGGGTGAATGTGTGTGTCGGCACTGAAAACTGTCTCGCCGCACATGCTCAGTACCCCGTATTGCCGGTGTGGCTGCTTGCTTCTGCCCTACGCGCGGGATCTCTTCACCAAGCCAAGGCCAAGGAACCCTGCGCCCAACAAAAGCATTGTGGCCGGTTCGGGTGTATGCACCATGTCAAGCTGCGAAAGGTCGAACGTCTCCGCCACCTGCGGCAGAGGGCCGGCCGAGATAGTGAGGGTCGTGAACGGGCTTGTAACCACGCCGAAGAAACTCTGGTCCGGAATGTACATAACTCCATTCAAGCCGCACCCTTCGGTCACCGGGTTAGGATCCCCACAGATGCTGAACGACTGCCCGTTGTCGAGAGTGAGAGTCAGGCCGTCGCCCCAGCCGGCGGGTGCAAAGTCCCAGAAGCCGCCGAATGCATAATACGGGATCTGGGCATCGCCATCGCCGTCGAAGAACGTCGTCACGGAGCCGCCAACCACAAGGCGATCATTCCATACGAACGTCTCCGTAAAGGTTCCTTGCGGAGGGCCGAATGACCCCGTCTGAGTGATCACATTCAGATCGCCAAGATTCTCCGGGGGTCCGAAGGCGTCATGATCACCAAGTGTCGCGGCCAGCCACGCATTGTAGTCGGTGTAAATGACACTGCCCGCGAAGGCTGTCGGAACCGCCAGCGACAGCACCGCTAGCAACAAGAAAAACTTCCTCATATATCCTCCATGGGAAGTGTACGGCTCAATGCTCTCGAATGCAACTGGAAAAAAAGATCTTTTGATACTCAAAAAGTCACAAAGGTACTAGAACTAAGCCGGCCCAATTCTGGGGATAACCATTAATAAGAAAGAACTTATCGAGTCTGGTTACTTTTGCCGCCGTTGCCATTTATTCTGAGTGCGGTCGCAGTTTAGGCCGGTGCACTCCAACTCCTGGATTCCCCGCGCGGAAGTTACCCCGAGACGGTAGTGGTCATGATGTTGACGCGCTGGAGATTCCGTCTTCCTGCCCACGAAACCGTTCTGGGACGGCCTGCGCCCGGCCCCGCGGTTTCAGCGCCTGCTGCGGAAAATGCGCCTGGCGTGACGGTTGCGCCCTGCCAGAGAGGCCGGAGGATCAGCCGCCCCGCCTTGGTAGAATGAATCCAGCTATGGCCTCCGGCCCGTCCACATCTCCCCTGCGCCAGATTCTGGAGGGCCGCCTCTCGCAGTTGTCGCTCGAAGTGGAGAGCCTGTTCGCCGAGGCGCGCGACCGCGCGCGGCGCGAATTTGCCGACCAGTTGAACCAGGCCGTGCGCCGCATCCGCCAGGCGGCGGATGCGGACGAGCTGGGCGCCACGCTCCTCGACGCCGCCGGTGCGTTGGCGGGCGGCGCCGCGTGGTTCCGCATTACCGGGGAAGCCGCTAAAGGCGAACGGATCCGCGGCGTGCCGGAGGAGGCGGCCGCAGCCTTTCACGCGCTGGAAATTCCGCTTTCATCGGCGGCGGCCCTGGCGGGCGCCGTCGAGAGCCGCGACCCAGTGATTGCGGCCACCACTCCGCGGGAAGTCTCGGAGGGCTTGGCGAAGCTCCTGGGGCACCCGCCCGAGGGCCGCGTTTCCATCTTTCCCGTGGTGGTGCGGGACCGCGTCCCCGCGCTTCTATACGCGTGGGGAAGCGTGCAGGGTCCCGCCGTCGAGCTGCTGACCCAGGTGGCTGCCACCGCCTGGAGTGCGATGGCCGAGCCGCCCGCGCCCGAACTTGTGACCATTGAGCCGACGCCTGCGCCGCCCGCGCCCGCGTGGGATCGCCTTCCCCTCGAGGAGCAGCGGATTCATCTCCGCGCGCAACGCTTCGCGCGCGTGCAAGTGGCCGAGATGCGCCTGTTCCAAGCGGACGCGGTGCAGGCGGGCCGCGCGGGGCGCAATCTTTACGATACGCTGCGCAAATCCATCGACGCCGCGCGCGAAGCCTTTCACCAATCGTTTTTCGCGCCCTGCTCGAGTATGGTCGATTACCTTCACCTGGAACTGGTGCAAACCCTGGCCCATGACGATCCGGACCTGCTTGGCAAGAACTATCCCGGCCCGATGGTATAGGGTCTTATGCGGCACAGGGCTGCTGGCCTGTGTGGGCTTGTGGGGCGCCGTGGCCGGGCCGGAGGGCACCCCGCACCAGCCCGCAAGCCCGCGCCTAAACGCGCCCCCGCGGATCTCGCCTCCCTGGTTCGCGCCTGGCGCGAATCCCCCACACCCGCCCGGCGCGCGACCGTCGAATCGTACGCCGCGGCACATTCCAAAGAGACGAACGGCGGGCTGGCGCAACTGGCGTTGGGCGTAGTGGCCTACGAGCACAAAGACTACCCCGCCGCCATCGCCGCGCTGAGGAAGGTGCCCAGCAAACTGTCCCCGATTGCCGATTACACCGCCTGGTACCTGGCGGCGTCGCGTGTGGAATCGAACGATGTCAGCGGCATTGCGAGCGACCTCGCTGCCACGCACAACACCGCGTCGCCCTCGCCGCTTTCCGCCAAGGCATGGCTGCTCGAAGCCCGTGCGCTCGAAGCCACCCAGCCCGCCGAAGGCGCGCGCATCCTGCGCGAGCACTACACCGAGCTGCCGCAGCCCGACGGCGACGTGACGCTGGCCGATTGCTACCAGGCCGCCAACGACCTGGTTCATGCCGCGGAATTCTACCAGCGGGTCTACTATCAATACCCCAACCCCACCGGGGACGCCTCGACACGTTCCGGAGCCGCACTGCTCGAGCTGAAAGATAGCATGGGCGATGCCTATCCACCGCCGCCTGCCCACCTGATGCTGCGACGTGCCGTTACCCTGATGCAGATGGGCCAGTATGTGCTGGCGCGGACGGAGTACCGGTCGCTGGTGGACCAGTTGGCCGGGTTGGAGCGCGACCAGGCGCGCGTGGGCATTGGAGAAGCCGATTTTCTCAGAGGCAGCACCACGGTGGCCTGCTCCTATCTCCGCGGCCTCGAGCTGGGCGAACCGGAAGCCGATGCCGAGCGCCTGTATGACCTGGGCGAGTGCGCGCGACGCCAAGGCGACGATGGCGAGATGATCGCCGCCGTCGAGCGGCTGGGCCGGCAGCATCCGAAATCGCCCTTTCGCTTGAAGGCGCTGGTCTCCGCGGCCAATCGCTTCCTGTTGGTGAACCGGACGGACGATTACCTGCCGCTCTACCGGGCGGCGTACCAGGATTTTCCCGCCGCCCCGGCCGCCGGCTTGTGCCATTGGAAGGTGACCTTCTACGCCTATATGCACGGAGAGGCGGATGCCGGAGAACTGCTCCGCGAGCACCTGCGCAGCTATCCCGATCACGCCACCGCCGGGGCGGCGCTCTACTTCCTGGGGCGGCGCGCCGAACAGGAGAGCGACTTCGCAACCGCCCGAGCTTGCTACCAGCGCCTTTCCCAGGCTTTTGAGAACCACTACTACGGCACGCTGGCGCGCGGGCGCCTCCGCCGTCCCGAGGTCGCCGGCGCCGCGGCGTCCGCGGAAATGTCCAGCTTTCTGGCGGCGGTGACGTTCCCGGAACCGAAGCCCGTGCCGGCCCAAACGACCGGCGCTACCACCGTGCGCATCGAGCGGTCGCGCCTGCTGCGAACCGCCGGCCTGGGCGACCTGGCCGATTCCGAGCTGCGCTTCGGCGCCCGCACCGATGGCCAGCCGCCGCTGCTGGCGATGGAGATGGCCGGGGCCGCGGGCGCTCCGCACCAAGCCATGCGCATCATGAAGTCGATGGCCCCGGAGTATCTGAACCTGGCCCTCGGTCAAGCGCCCCGCCGGTTCTGGGAACTGCTCTTTCCGTTCCCCTACCGCGCCGACGTGGTCCGCGCCGCGCGCGAAAAGAACCTCGACCCCTACCTGCTGGCCGGCCTGGTCCGCCAGGAATCGGAGTTCGACCCGCAGGCGCGCTCCCGCGCCGACGCCTTGGGCCTGACGCAGGTGCGCCCCGCCACGGGCCGCCTCTTCGCCCGCAAGGTGGGGATCAAACGCTTCAGCAGCCGGCTGCTGTTCCAGCCCGCGGCGAACCTGAAGATCGGCGTTTCGATTTTTTCTGCCATGCTCGATCAGAACGGCGGAAAGCTGGAGCAGACGCTGGCCGCCTACAACGCCGGACCCAACCGGGCGGCCGAGTGGCTCGCGTGGAACACCTACCGCGAGCCGGCCGAGTTCGTGGAATCCATCCCCTTCACCGAGACTCGCGATTACGTGCAGGCCGTCCTGCGCAACGCGGACGTTTACCGCCGGCTCTACCAGTAAAGTAATCAATGGTGGGGCAGGCGGTGCTCGCCTGCCCTCCCGGCGTTACAGTAGATAGGTGCAACGTCGAACATTCCTGACTCTTCCCATAGGAGCTACTCCCATGCAGACGCAGACGTCTCCCGCCAGCCAGCGGGTGGTCATCGAGCTTCGGTATTTCCGCATGCGCAACGGGCGCCAGGTGGAGCGCACCACCGATTATCTGCGGCGCGGCCTGTTGCCCGCCTCCGAACGGGCCGGTATCCGGCCGGTCGGATGTTTTAACGCCGTCATCGCACCCGACAGCCCCTTCATCCTGACACTGGCCAGCTACCCGTCCCTGGCCGCCCTCGAAACCTCTCGCGAGAAACTCGGCGCCGACAAGGAGTTCCTGGCGGCGGCCGACGAGTACAATTCCATGACCGAGCTGAGCTACATCCGTATGGAGAGCTCGCTGCTGTGGGCCTTCCCCTCCATGCCCACCGTGGTGGTGCCTCCGGCCGGCGAGAATCGCGCCGCGCGCATCTTCGAGTTGCGCACCTACGAGGCGCCCAACGATAAGGCCCTGGCGCGCAAGATCAAGATGTTTGGCGATGGCGAAATCGACATCTTCCGCCGCTCCGGCATGGTGACGGTATTCTTCGGCCAGACTATTGTCGGGAGCCGCATGCCCAACCTCACCTACATGCTGGCATATGACGATCTGGCTGCGCGGGATAAGACCTGGCGCGCGTTCTCCGCCGATCCCGACTGGCAGAAGCTGCGCGCTACGCCGGGCCTGTCGGACGCCGAGATAGTGAACAATATCAGCAACGCAATTCTGCGGCCGCTGCCCTTTTCGCCGATCCGCTAACCTGGGCATCCGCCGGGTTGGCGTCCGACTGAAAGTAAGTCCACAGCGTAACCGGAACTTAACTCGCCCGTCACGACGCGGAAATAAAGGCTGAGTAGACTCGAAGAACATGTCCAAGCTACTGTTGTTGGTTCTTCTCTGTGTTCCGGCGTTTGCCCAAACGGGTGTTGCCGATGGCAGCATCGGAGGCGTCATTCACGACCCCTCGGGCGCCGCGGTGGCCAACGCCGCGGTCAATGCGCGCAACCTGGATACCGGTTTTGAGCGCAGTTCGTCCAGCAATCAAGAGGGCCAGTTCAAAGTGCCGCTGCTGCCGCCGGGCCGCTACGAGGTTTCGATCTCCGTTCAGGGCTTCGCGCCCTTCAAACAGACCGGCATCGTGGTGCAGCTCGCGAAGACCAGCGACCTGGAAGTCAAGCTCTCGCTGGCTTCCTCCGAACAGAGCGTAAGCGTAGAGGGCGATGCCTCCATCCTTACTACCAGTAGCACGGACGTGAGCGGCGATCTCAACGCCAAAGCCATGGAGAACCTGCCGCTGACCACACGCAACACGTTCAATCTGGCGCTGTTCGCCCCCGGATTCAACGGCCGCCGCGACGACGAATTCGGCAATCCGACATTCGCTTTCGGAGGCTTGCAACGGAAGGCATTCCTGATCGACGGCATCGATAACTCGCAGCGCGGCGGGCCAGGGCGGCTGGGTATCTTCGCGCCGGAAACCGTGCAGGAAGTCCGCGTGATTGCCAACTCGATGGACGCCGAATATGGCCGCACGGTAGGCGGCATGATCAGCATGATCACCCGCGGCGGCAGCAACGACGTTCATGGCGAGGGCCTGGTGCTGTTGCGGCGTCCCGGCCTGGTCGCCCGGCCGTCGCTCGCCGCCACCAAGGCCTTCGAACAGTGGGCCACGTACTCCGGCAACGTCGGGGGGCCGGTCATCAAGAATAAGTTGATGTATTTCATCAGCGGCGAATACGAGCCGTACGATTATCCCCGCGCGGTCACCATCACGCCGGCTAACGCGGCCGCGCTGAACCTTCCGGCCTCCGACCTGGGTTCCAGCCCCTTCAAACAGCGGTTCCAAACGTTCCTGGGCCGCGCCGATTACCAGATCGACAGTCGCAACTCCGTGTATCTCCGCTATAACAGCTACTGGGATCCGTCGAAATACAACACTTCGGGCGGTCTTGAGGTCACCAGCGCGGACAACAATTTCGACGACCGCAACGTGACCTGGGCGTCGCAGTGGACCACCATCATTTCGCCCGAGATGGTCAATGAGTTTCGCTTCGGGTCGCTCGAGCGCGAGTTCTACCGTCCGCCGATTTCCGGCACGCTGGGGCCCACCATCTCGATCTCGAGCGTGGCCACGCTCGGCACGGATTCTTCGGCGGGCCAGTACTATCTGGAACATCAGTACAACTTCGTTGACGGCCTGAGCCGCCGCTGGGGGCGGCACCAGTTCAAGTTCGGATTCGATATCGGGACGATCCATGTGATTTCCAAGGACCGCCTCGCCCAGACGTTCACGTTCTCGAATCTGGCCAACTATCTGAACACCGTCAACCACGTGGTCAATCCCGCCACCGGCACCACCAACTGGTATACGCAACTGGTGCAGGCATTCGGCAATAACGTCGCGGATCACACTACCAATTCCTACAACTTCTATGCGCAGGATACGTTCCAGATCACGCCCAAGCTTGCGCTCTCCTATGGCCTGCGTTATGAATTCCTGCAGTATCCGGGGCTGGATTCCAATGCGCCGCTGGTGAATTCACGAACCGTGCGTAGCGATCCGTGGGACTGGGCGCCGCGCATCGGTTTCGCCTGGAAGGCGGATGAGAAGACCGTGATTCGCGGCGGATTCGGCGTGTTTTACGACACGCTCAACTTGCGGCTGCTGTCGCAAGTGATCCGGCAGAATGGCTCCAACGTGTTGAGCTACACGATCACTCCCGCCACCGCCGGCGCCCCTGTGTTCCCCAATCTTCTGGCCAGCCCGGCGGGCACCCTGAGCAAGCCTAACGTCACCACGTTTTCACCCGACTTCAAGCAATTGCGAACCGAACAGGCAAACCTGCAAGTGGAACGCGCGGTCGGCAACGACTTTTCCGTCATCGCCGGCATGCAATACTACGGCGGACGGCACATCCCGGTACTGCTCGATGTGAATCTCGGCGCGCCGGTGGGGTATCTCGCCGACGGGCGGCCGCTCTTCTCCAATGCCAATCGTCCCAACACCAGCTTCAACCAGATTCTGCAACTGTCGTCGGTGGCGAATTCGGTTTACTACGGCGGATTCCTGGCGGTGAACAAGCGCTTTTCCCACGATCTCCAGTTCACCGCATCCTATACTCTGGGCCGGGCGTTCAACGCCAACGACTCTACCGGCGATACCGGCAGCAATGTGACCGATTCCACCAACCTGAAGCGCGACTACGGCCCCTCTTCGAGCGACCAGCGCCACCGCTTCGTGTTCCAGGGCGTGTGGCAGCCGCGGGCGAAGAACGTGATCCTGAGCGACTGGATGGTGGCACCTAACTTGACCTTGACGTCGCCGTTCCCCATCAATGTCGTCCAGGGCACCGATCTCAACGGCGACGGCGTGAATAACGACCGCCCGCTCTACCGCGGCCGCAACGACACCACCGGCTACGGATTCAAGGAAGTCAATCTGCGAATCAGCCGTGCGTTCCGCTATAAAGAACGCTACAGCCTCGAGGTGATCGCCGAAGCGGAGAATTTGCTCAACAGTCTGAATGCCGCCTGCACCACGGCGGGCTGCACGGGCGCGGTGGTGAATACCTTCAACGCCGCGGACTTCAAGCGAATCACCAGCGCCACGGACTCCCGGCAGATTCAGATCGGGGGAAGGGTGAGATTCTGAGAGTTGCGGCTCTCTTAGTTTTCGCAGCCCTGCTGGGCGCTCAGCAGCGGCACCCCGGCATGGTGCTGGTGTCCGTGGACGGGCTCGATCATCGCTATCTCCGCCAGTGCGATGAACTCGGGCTGAAGATTCCCAACCTTCGGCGCCTGATGCGTGAAGGCGCGTGGGCCGATGGCGTGATTGGCGAGGTGCCAACCATCACCTGGCCCTCCCACACTACCATTCTGACGGGCGTTCCTCCCGCCGTGCATGGGATCCAAAGAAATCAGGTGTGGGACTACAGCTCCATCCGGGTAAAGACTCTGTGGGACGATCTGCGTGCCGGCGGCCGCACCACGGCGGCCATCACGTGGCCGGTTACGGTGGGAGCGCCCATCGACTGGAACCTGCCGGAGTATTTCGAAAAGCGACAGGGGGGCTCGATGGACCTCGCGGCGATCGCCAAGAAGGCGACGCCGGGGTTGATCGAGGAGATCGCGGCGTGGTATCCGTCGTTTCCTCAACAGTGGGTGGACGATCGGACGCGGACGCTTGCGACGCTGTACCTGATGCGCGAGAAACACCCCGATTTCTTGGCCGTGCACCTGGTGGAGCTGGACGCCGAGGAACACGACACGAGGCCGTTCTCCACCGCGTCCAAGGCCATTCTGGAATATACCGACGAGCTGATCGGGCAGATCCTGGCGGCGATGCCGAAGGATACGGTGTTTGCGCTGGTATCCGACCACGGCTTCGTTTCGGTAGAAAAGACGGTTCATCCGCCGGTGGGTAAGGTGACGCCTTTCATGGTTACTGCGACCGATTCGAAAGAAGCGGCGGAACTGGAGCGCCTGAGCCAGGATCCGGCAAATGGAATCGGACGGCGCATCCCCTCGCAGGAATGGAAGCGCTTCATGCCGGACGCCCCCGAACCGCTGGCGGCTTACGAACCGGCGGATCTCTTTCTGTTTTCACCCAACCCGACCGAGGGCCGCTACGGCCAACCCTACGAGATCGGCACTCACGGACTCTGGCCGGGGCGGCCGGCATACCGTTCTGTTTTCCTTCTCTGGGGTCCCGGAATCAAGCCGGAACGAATTCCCGAGATCTCTATGCTTGAGATTTATCCGCGTTTGAAGTCGCTGATTCTAGGCTCTCCAGATGCGCGCCCACCCGCGCTGCGGTAGAATCAGGCTCAATGCAAACCACCACATCCGAATCCCTGTACCGCCGTTTGCAGCAGCACCTGGACCGCATGCCGGTCGGCTTTCCGGCCACTCAATCCGGGGTGGAGATCCGGATCCTCCAACGGCTGTTTACTCCCGAACAGGCGGAGATCGCTCTGGAATTGAGCGCCATCCCGGAGACCGCCGCCACCATCCACAAGCGCTTCAAATCGCGCATGACTCTCCCGGAATTGAAGCAGAAGTTAGACCAGATGGGGCAGAAGGGGAACCTCCTGGCCTGGCCTATCGAGGGCGAGGTTCGCTACGCCAAGCGGATCTTCGCCATCGGCATGTACGAGAGCCAGGCCAAGAACCTGACGCCCGAGTTCGAGCGCGACACCCGCCAGTACTTTGAAGAAGCGTTCGGGCAGGCATTCCACACCAAGAAAACCACGCAACTGCGCATCGTGCCAGTGAACAAACAGGTTGCCGTGGAGCGCAGCGTCACCACCTACGACCAGATCCGCGCGCACGTGAAAGCGTCGCCCGGGCCTTTTGGCACCATTCCGTGCATCTGCCGCCACGGTAAGGACCTGTTGGGCGAAAGCTGCAAGCAGACCAAGAACCGCGACAACTGCCTGATGATCGGAATGGCAGCAAAGTGGGCGGTGGATTCCGGAATGGGGCAGGCGGTCAGCCGCGACGAGATGCTGGACCTGCTCGACCAGGCCGACAAGGAAGGCCTCGTCCTCGAGCCCGAAAACACCAAGTCCCCGATGTTTGTGTGCTGCTGTTGCGGGTGCTGCTGCGGCGTGCTGACGTCGGCGAAACGCCTCTCAGCTCCGGCGGAGTACTTCAGACTCCAATTTCCATGCCGCCGTGGACCCGGACGTCTGCGAGTCCTGCGGGACCTGCGAGGTGCGGTGCCAGATGGAGGCGATTTCGAGCCCGGGAGGCAAGGCCGTGGTGGACCGTTTGCGCTGCATCGGCTGCGCGCTGTGCGTGACCACCTGCCCCTCCGGCGCGCTGCGGCTCGAGCCCAACGAAAAGCCCAGAATCCCGCCCGATGACACCCAGGCGCTTTACCTGAAGATATTTCAGGACCGGTTCGGCCCGTGGGGGATGGCGAAAATTGGAATGAGGAAAATGCTGGGCCTGAAGATCTGACCCGTGGGTGCCATAAGAACTCTTCTGCTGACCAGTCTCGCCCTGTGCGCGCCACAGGTTTTTGCGGACACCTATCCCCGGCAGCCGGGCATCGACGTGCAGCATTACGTCTTTCGCGTGACACTCAACGACGGCAACGATGAGATTGTAGGCGAGACGACCGTCGATCTGCGGTTCGTCCAGGACGGCGTAACGGAGTTCGCGCTCGATCTGGCGTCGGCGGCCAACGGCAAGGGCATGACCGTGTCGGAGGTGACGTTGGGCGGCGCGGCCGTGGAATATGCACATCGGGCCGACCGTTTGGTGGTGACGCTTTCATCGGCGCCGAAGGCCGGGGAGCGCCGGCAGTTCACGGTGCGGTATCGCGGCATTCCCGCGGACGGGCTGCATATGCCCAGGAACAAATACGGCGAGCGGACGTTCTTCAGCGCCAACTGGCCCGACAAGGCCCGCCAGTGGCTGCCCATGATCGATCATCCCTACGACAAAGCGACCAGCGAATTCCTCATCACCGCGCCCGCCAGGTATCAGGTGGTGGCCAATGGTCTGCTTCAGGAAGAGATCGACCTGGGAGACGGGCGGCGGCTCACGCACTGGAAACAGTCCGTGCCCATCGCCTCGTGGTTGAACAATATCGGCGTCGCGCAGTTCGCCTCGCGCCACTTCGGCGTGGCCGCGGGCGTGCCGCTCGAAACCTGGGTCTTTCACCAGGACCGCGACGCCGGTATTGTGACCTTTGAAGCCCCCACGCGGCAGGCCATTGAGTTCTACAGCGATCGCATCGGCCCGTACCCGTATGAGAAGCTCGCGGATGTCGAGGCCGCTGGTATGGGCGGTGGCATGGAGCACGCCAGCGAGATCTTCTACGGGGAAAGAACGGTCGCCAACCGGCCGGCTTTCAGCCTGGTGGCGCACGAGACGGCGCACCAGTGGTTCGGCGACTCCGTCACCGAAAAAGACTGGGACGACGTATGGCTCAGTGAAGGCTTCGCCACCTACTTCGCGCTGCTGGCGACCGAGCACTACGACGGGCGCGACGCATTTGTGGCGGGCCTGAAACGGAGCCGTGCCAGCGTGTTTGCCGCGGAAAAGAAGCTTCCCGGTATCGCGGTGGTCGAGGACCAGCCGTGGAAGGGGATACCAAACCCGATCGTCTACCAGAAGGGCGCTTGGACGCTTCACATGCTGCGCGGCGAGATGGGCACGGAAAAGTTCTGGCAGGGCATCCGCGAGTATTATCGCCGCTATCGCGACAGCAATGCCTCAAGCGACGATTTCCGCCAGGTGATGGAAGAAATTTCGGGCGCCGATCTCGGCTGGTTCTTCCGGCAATGGCTGTACCGCGCCGGGTCGCCGGTGGTCGAGGGTGGATGGCGATACAATGCCGCCGCCAGGAAGATCGAGATCGAACTGGCGCAGACGCAGCCGGGCGATGCCTACCGGTTGCCGCTGGAAGTGGGCCTCGATGCGCGGACGGAGAAGATTGAAATGACGCAGAAACAGCAGCGCTTCGAGATCACGGCGGACAAAGAGCCGGCGGAGGCGTCGCTCGATCCCAACACCTGGATACTGGCGGACACACACTTCGGCAAAAAGTGAGCCACATCACAGTTCAGGGTGAGGCGGGGTCGCGCGGCTCGTCAGCCGCCACAGCACCAGGGCCATGAGCAGCGCCACAACGGAATCGGTGATTTCGGGAGTCCGGCCGGGCAGATAGCGTTGCATCGCTTCGAGGACCGCCAGCGAGCCTGCAACCGCTACCGCGGCGCGCGCATGAGAAATGCCGCGGCTGCAGAACAGCCAAACCAGAGCGCCGTACTCGAAGGCCTTTCGAAGCAAGGCGACAGTGGCGGGTTGGCGCCCGTACTCGAAGGTGGCGGCGAAGGGAATCCAGGAAAAGGGGTGCGGCGTTTCCGCGAAACGGAAGGGACTCAGCTCGCGCAGCACCGTGGCGGAAGCCAGCAGAAATACGCCCGCGGGCAGCCGTTTCCTGTCCGGCAGTAGGCTCCATAACAGCAGCGCCAGGGCGGCGCCCAGCACTTCGCTGAGGGTGAGCGAACGCTCCGCAATGAAAAGCCGCACCGGCAGGCAGACCATCGCCGCCAGCAGCCACCGCGGGCGCATGCGGCCAAAGAACGCTTCCATGGCCAGCCCCGCTGCCAGCCATTCGGCGGCGCTCGCCCAGACTTCCACCATGGAAAAGGAAGCGGACCCGGCCAGCAGCTCCAGCGAGGCGCGCAATCTGGTCCGGCTGAGCAGCGGGAAGAACGGATAGAGCTGATAACTCGCCCAGCAGGCCCCCAAAAGCAGGGCGGCAGGGCCGTGCCGCCCCGGCTTGCGGCGCGCCAGACTAGCCAGCTCGGGGTGAAAAACCAACGCCGCCGCGGCGCCGGCGGCGGCGCCGGACACGTCGCAGAACACGTCAAAGAGGCTGCACGTGCGGCCGGGGTCGTAGATCTGAAGCATTTCCATGCTGGCCGAAAGCCCCAGGGCAATGAGCAGCGCCGCCTCGAAGGCAACGAATCGTCCATGGCGCCGGGCCGCCGCCAGGAATGCGGCCATGCCCAGGGGAAAGTACAGCAGCAGGTTGATGGCGGCGTCGCGCAACAGCCATCGGTCGATGCCCTGGGGCCACGCGTGCAGCAGCACCCACAGCGGGTTTGCCCCGAAGTGGTCGAAATCGAAATGCCAGGGGTACAGGGAGCCGTAGACGATCAGCGCGATGACCAGGACCAGCAGACTGTACACTAGCGTCCCGCGAAGCGGCGCAGCCGGAAAATCTCGACGAACGAGATATACAGGTTCACCACGCCCAGGCCGCTAATGGCGCCGCGCACGTACATGTTGTCCCAGTAGCGGTGCCACTCTGGCACGAAGGCGGCGAAGTAGTTGCCCTCCCAATACTCGGTCCAGGGAAAGATCAGCAGGAAAAGTCCGATTTCCAGGCAGAAGGTGATGAACACCACCGCGGAGGTCTTGTGGTACCAGCGGTAGACAGGCGCTGGCGCCGGCGTCGGCCCTGTGAGGTCTTCGCCGGGCTCGGTTGGCATCATGCGGCGCCCGCCGTGTCGAACAGATCCATCTGCGGATCGTAATCGACGGGGTAGAGAGAGAGTGCGCGCACCGGCTCGAAGCTCAGGCGGTGCAGGGGAGTGAGGCCGAACTGCCGGATGGCCCGGCAGTGCTCCGGGGTCGAATAGCCTTTGTGCGAGGCCAGCCCGTATTGAGGAAAGACTTGGTCCCACACGCGCATGCAAGCGTC
This sequence comes from Bryobacterales bacterium, assembly GCA_963768385.1. Lineage (GTDB taxonomy): Bacteria > Acidobacteriota > Terriglobia > Bryobacterales > Bryobacteraceae > Fen-178. The sequence goes on along the minus strand of CAVYHQ010000001.1, from coordinate 74,426 downwards.
CCGATAGACCTTCGCCAGGATGGAGGCTGCCGCAATGGCGTGGCAGCGCGCATCTCCCTTGATCAGGGGCTGCTGGGGCAGGGGAAGCTCGATGGGCATGGCGTCCGTCAGCAGGAAATCGGGGGCCGGGCTCAGCCGGCTGACGGCCAAACGCATCGCCAGGCGCGAAGCCTGGTAGATGTTGATGCAGTCGATAGTGGCGGCGTCCACGGCGGCGATGGCCCATGCCGCGGCGCGCTCGCGGATGCGCACGGCCAGCACTTCGCGACGCTCCGGCTGGAGCAGCTTGCTATCGTTGAGGCCCCGCACGGGACGGTCGGGCGAAAGCACCACGGCGGCGGCCACCACGGGGCCGAAAAGCGCGCCGCGGCCCACTTCATCCACGCCCGCTATGGCGCGGAAGCCGCGCGCGCGCAACTCACGCTCGAACGTTGCTTGGCACCGGAATTTGCCACCTGCCGCCTCCGGCCGCATGGGCGAACCGTGACTATTCGCGCTCCCTGAGACGGGCAGCCTTGCCCTTCAAACCGCGCAGGTAGTAGAGCTTGGAGCGCCGTGTCCGGCCCGAGCGCACTACTTCGATGTGGTCGATCACCTTGGCGTGCACCGGGAAGATGCGCTCCACGCCCTGGCCGAAGCTGACCTTCCGCACCGTGACGCTTTCCCCCAAACCGGTATTGTTGCGGGCAATGACGGTGCCCTCGAACGCCTGGAGCCGTTCCTTGTCGCCTTCCTTGATCTTCACATGAACCCGAATGGTGTCGCCGGGCCGGAACGGGGGGATTTCGGCCCCCTTGTTTTTCTGAATGAACTTCGTCAACAATGCGTTCTGCATGAGAATTTCCTTAATCTTCTATCTTATAAGAATCGGGCCGGGCATGCCCGGCCCCTACGAGCAAATCCGGCCGCAGCCTGGCCGTCTTTTCCAGCGCGGCGTCCTTCCGGAACCTGCGGATCTCCTCGTGGTTGCCGCTTAAAAGCACTTCCGGCGCCTTCCATCCGCGGAAGTCGGCCGGCCGGGTCCAGTGCGGGCAATCCAGCAGGCCCTCTCCGTGGCCGGTATCCTGAAACGACTCGAAGGCCGCGGAGCTTTCGTTCCCCAGCACTCCGGGCAACAACCTCGCTACCGCGTCGATTACCACCGCCGCCGCCAGCTCGCCGCCGCTTAACACGAAATTCCCGATCGAAATCTCGTCGTCGGCCAGGTGCGCCGCCACGCGCTCATCCACGCCCTCGTAGCGGCCGCAGATCAGCAACAGCCCGGACTCCCGGCTCAGCCGGTTCGCCACGCCCTGATCGAACAGCCGGCCCTGCGCCGAAAGCAGCACCACCTTCTGGTCCGGCCGGCGTTCCCCCCAGATCGATTCCACCGCCTGGAAGACCGGTTCCGGCTTGAGCACCATGCCCTCGCCGCCGCCGAACGGCCGGTCATCTACGGTCTTGTGCCGGTCCCCAGTCCAGTCGCGCAGATTATGGATGCGGATTTCGACCAGACCCGCCTCCCGGGCCCGCTTGACCACGCCATGCGCAAACGGCCCCTCGAAAAACTCCGGGAAGATGGTCAGCACATGAAAAATCACGGCCGGTTCAAATCCTTCAGGCCTGCGGGCAATTCCACCGCGATCCGTTTGGCTTCCGGATGGATCTCCACGCAGATCGCTCGCGCAAAGGGAATCAATAGGCCGCCTTCCACCACCAGCAGCCCCGGGCCGCCCGAATCCTCCCAGCCCGTGACGCGCCCCAGAGATTCGCCCGTGCGCCGGTCCATCACCTCGCAGCCCACCAGGTCCGACTGGAAGAATTCGCCCGGTTCCAGTGGCGCGCGCTGGCTCATGGGCACGCGCACCTCCGCTCCCGCCAGGGGTTCGGCATCCGAGATGGTATCCACGCCCCGGAACTTGAAAATCAACGTGCCGTTATGGAACCACGTGGATTCCACCTCGTAGCGCGCAGACGACGCAACCTCGCCCGGGCCGAACAGATAAACTTCCCGCAGAGCCTGGTAGCGTTCGGGTTTGCCGCTCAGGGCCAGCGCCGTGACTTCGCCCCGGTTGCCCCTGGGCTTTCCCAGCAGGGCCACCGCGACCCATCCGCCTGGCGGGAAGCTCACTCCAGGATTTCCAGCGTGAAGCGGCGGTTGAGTTTCATCCCGGCCGCCCCGAGAATGGTGCGGATGGAACGCGCCGTGCGGCCCTGTTTTCCGATCACCTTCCCCAGATCGCTGGGCGCCACCTTCAACTCGAGAACGGTGACCTGTTCCCCTTCCACCTCTCGGACGGAAACCTCCTCCGGGATGTCCACCAGAGCTTTCGCAATGTCTTCGACCAATTGTTTCATTGCCATCCCGCCTCCTTAGAATTCATGGTAGCGCGAACGTAACGCGCAGGTCACCCCGGTTCTTATTCGACCACCGGCTGAGCCACCGCGGCGGGGTTCTTCTCCACCAGCCGCTTTACGGTATCGGACATCTTGGCCCCGTTCCTGGTCCAGTGGTCCAGGCGGTCGTGTTGCAACAGCACCTGGGGTGGACTGGTGAGCGGGTTGTAATGCCCCACTACTTCCACGTTGCGGCCGTTGCGGGCGCGCTCCTTCTCAATTACGACTACGCGATAAAACGGCTTCTTCTTGGCGCCAAACCGCGCCAGGCGAATCATTAGCATCTGAGCTCCAATAATCTTTAACGTCCCGGCAAGTCCCCAAAGGGAAACCCAGCCGGCAACTTCATCTTCCCGAGCTTCCTTCCCATGAAGCCGCCCGAAAAGGACTTCATCATCTTCCTGGCCTGGGCGTACTGCTTCAACAACTGGTTCACTTCCTGCACCGACGTGCCGCTGCCCCGGGCGATGCGGCGGCGGCGGCTTCCGTTCACAATCATGTGGTTGTCGCGCTCCCGGGGCGTCATGGAATCGATGATCGCCACCACGCGGTTGATCTCTTTTTCGTCTACCTTGACGTCCTTCAGTTCTTTGAGTATCCCCACCTTGGGCATCATGCCCAGGAGCGATTCGAGCGGCCCCAGCTTGCGGATCTGCCGCATCTGGTCGCGGAAATCTTCCAGCGTGAAATCGTTCTCGATGAGTTTCCGCTGCATCGCGACGGCCTCTTTCTTGTCGATCGCCTCCTCCGCCTTCTCGATGAAGGAGAGGATGTCGCCCATGCCCAGGATGCGGTTGGCCGCGCGGTCCGGATGGAACGGCTCGAGCGCATCGAACTTTTCGCCCACGCCGATGAACTTCAGCGGCTGCCCGGTGACGTGGCGGATAGAGAGCGCCGCGCCGCCGCGGGCATCGCCGTCCATCTTGGTGAGGATCACGCCCGTGATGCCCAGCCGCTTGTGGAACTCGTCGGCCGACTTGACGGCGTCCTGCCCGGTCATGGCGTCGGCCACGAAAAGAATCTCCACGGGATGGAGCTGTTCTTTGAGCTGCTGCAACTCGGTCATGAGCTGGTCGTCGATATGCAGGCGGCCGGCGGTGTCCACCAGCAGCACGTCGCGCCCGGTGTGGGCGCTCTCGCGCCGCGCCGAGAGGGCCAGCTCCAGCGGCTGCGTCTCTTCCACCGCGCCCTCGTAGAGCGTTTGGCCGACCTCGCGCGCGATCACCTTGAGCTGTTCGCGGGCCGCGGGACGGTAGACGTCCACCGAAACCATCATGGGACGGTGGCCGTTCTTGGAAAGCCAGCGGGCCAGCTTGCCGGCGGAGGTAGTCTTGCCCGAACCCTGCAGTCCCACGATCAGGAACACGCTGGGCGGCTCGTTAGCGAAGCGCAGTTTGGATTCGTGGCTGCCGAGAATCTTAATCAGCTCTTCGTGAACGATCTTGATGACCTGCTGGGAAGGCGAGAGTGCGGTGAGCACCTCCTCGCCCATGGCCTTTAGCTTGATGTTTTCGACGAGCAGTTTGACAACCTTGAAATTGACGTCGGCTTCCAGCAGCGCCAAGCGGATTTCGCGCAAGGCGCCCTCCATGTTTTCGGCCGAAAGTTTTCCTTCGCCGCGCAGGTTCTTGAAAACCCGTTGCAGTTTTTCCGATAGGTTGTCGAACATGAAGCGAACTCCGCCGCGAGCGAACACCGCGGGGCGGTCCCCTAACGCCTAACAAATTTCACACAAAACTCTCTCCATGTTTCGCCGAAAGTTTTCCTTCGCCGCGCAGGTTCTTGAAAACCCGTTGCAGTTTTTCCGATAGGTTGTCGAACATGTTATAGCCGGTTATGCGTCGGGAATGATGCGGACGCTGCTCGCCGCCATTTTCCCGGTGCGGTCCATCCCCAGTTCGTAGACCACCCGCGTGCCCGGCCGCAGATCCGTGGCCAGGCCCTCCGCCAGCCGCGAGACGTGGAAGAAGATGTCTCTTCCGCCATCGTCCGGCCGCAGAAATCCGAAGCCTTTGGCTTCGAAGTATGTGACCACGGCGCCAGGCTGCTCGCCGGTGGGCGCTTCTCCGCTGGCGTCGCCGGCCTCCGCGGCAGACTGCGCAGTCCGGCTGCTCTTGTCTCCTACCCCTTGCTTAATCAGCGCAAGGTCGTCTTCAGTCCAATTCGCGGGCTGCGTATTGGTGGGAATCTTGAGGTCCGGATTGCGCTTGCGGGCCTCTTCAAATAACCTCTTTTGACGTGCGTTCAACGAAAGTTTCCTTTAGTCCCGGCGGCTCTACGCCGGAACCGGCGCGGCCTTTTTCCTGCGCGAACCCTTCTTTTCGGCGGGGCGCTCCCGGTCGCTCTTTTTCAAACTGCCCATCACCATGGTGGTGACGAACTTCTTCTCGCCGTGATCGTCGAACTTGATCACGATTCTTTCTTCACTGCTGGACAGGACCGTTCCCAGGCCGAACTTCTGGTGCTCGACTTGGGCGCCCTGAGAAAAAGTGTTGGAAGCCATAGATTTCCTGCGCGTTATTCCTCGGATGGAGTGCTGGGGAAGACACAAGTATCGGGCAGAAGTCCCACAATGAATGTAGATTGTATTTTAGCACACTTGGTGGGGCATGCTTTAGCTTGCCCTTTTTGTCTTCGCAGCCCGGCCCTACCGCCCTTCCAGCCACCGCCAGCGCAGCGCGACACCAGCCCAGATCGCCTCGACCAAGCCGAATGGCCGGGCGCCCTGCAGAAAGCCGTACACCGAAGCCAGCACGCACGAGCTCGAGAACGCCAGGATGAACCAGCGGCTTCGCCTCTCCAGGGCATAAAAGACCAGCATCAGCGTCACTGCCAGCAGTCCGAACCACGTCAAGCCATTCATTTGCGGCCTCCTCAGTTTTTCCAGAAGGGGCCGGACGGCGGGCCGTTCTTGACGGTGATGCTTCCGCGACCCATGCGCAAAAAGATCCGCCGTGACGGAGCCCGGCCAGCGTGGACGAAGTGAGAACCAACCAGGAATTGCTTGTGGCCTTGGCCCATAAGGTCCGAAGAAACGCTGCCCATCCTGGTTCTCGCGTCGATCGAGTATGGACCCGGATCCGGCAGCATCACGATCATGTCGCCAGTGTGGCTGTGGACCTCAATGTCCCCGGTCACGTCACTCACCCATACGTAGCCGTTGTGGTGGCGGACTACCAGCCGCGAGTCGCGCGGCACACGCACCGTATACTCGACCGTGACGCCGCGCTTGCTCGTCTTCGGCATGGTGACGATGATGCGCCCCGAAGGCAGGATGTCGCTGGGGAAGCCATGGCGGACGGGGAGCTTCGTCGAAATCGCCAATTCTCTATCCGAGCGCCGTTCGGTGACCACGCGGACCTGCTCGAAGTCTTGCTCGGCCTTCTCCTTCCGCTCGGGTTGGTAGAAACGATTGGTCAACTTGGTAACGGTGATTTCGACCTCCGGCTCATCCCAGCCTTCCACCGTCAAATAACCGTACGAATTGTTCAGACGAATGGTGCCGCCTGGCAGGAAGTTCACCCGCTCCGTGCTGGTCGCTTCAAACGACTGTCTGGGCCCTTTCTCGCCAGGCCCTTGCGCCGCGAACATCACGCTTAGCCCGAAAAAAACTGCGGCGAGTTTGTGGGTCATGAGCCGATCTCCTTTTGTATACTGCGCGCCTCGGCGACCATCTTCCTGTACCGCCGCGCCAGTTCGGTGATCCAGCTCCGCTCGCGGCGCCGAATCGCATCCTGGTGAATCAGGTCCCGCCCGATGCCCAGCGCCGCCGCGCCCGCGCGAATGAAGTCCATTGCATTCAATTGATTCACACCGCCGCTGGCAATCAGCGGGACTTCCGAAAAAGGCCCCTTGAGAGCCTGTATGTAGCGTGGGCCGCCGTTGGCGAAACACGGAAAGACCTTCACGAAATCGGAACCACTCTTCCAGGCGGCCATGACCTCGGTGGGCGTCAAGGCGCCCGGGAAGACCACCACGTCGCGCCCCAACGCAAAGTTGACGATCTCAAGATCCAGCCCCGGCGTGGTCAGGAAGACCGCTCCCGCATCCAGACAGCGGCGCGCCGTGTCCACGCGATACAACGTGCCGGCGCCCACAAGAACCCCGGGGTGATGGCGCGTCAGTTCCCGAATGACCTCGACGGCGCCCGGCACGGTCATGGTCACTTCGACAATGGGAATGGCGCTCTCGCTGACCGCTTCCGCGGCAAACAGGGCGTCCGCGGCGGTAGACACACGGATCGCCGGGATGATTCCAATCTCTTCAATGCGCGCGCGAATCTCTTGTCTGGTCATAGAAGTATTAGATCAGGTCCCGGGTTCCCACCGCCTGGCGAAGCTGCTCCAAGGCAGCCAAGTAAGCCGCCACCGCCTGGCGGTAGGCGAGTTGTGTCGCGCGATAGGTCCGCTCGGCGTCCAGGAAATCCAGAAGCGCCAGGGCGCCGCGGCGGTACGCGTATTCGCTGATGTCGCGGCTCCTCTGGGCGATGTCGACATAGGTGGATTTCAAGATCTGAGCTATTTTCGCGGCTTCCTGCAGCCCTTCGTACGCGTCCTTCACGTCCGTCAGCACCTGCCCGCTGGCCGCCTTTTGCTGTTCCTCCGCCTGCCGGATGGCAATACGCGTCTGCGCAATGTTACCCTGGTTCCGATCGAAAATCGCCAGCGGAATGCTGAACGAAAAGGTGGCGGCACTCACGCCCGCGGCGTGCGAGTAATTGCCAGAGATGGTGGGATCCTGCTTCCCATTGGCCTTAGCCAGCGCATATTGGCTGTTGGCAGCGGTAATGCCTAGCACCGCCGCGCGCAGATCCGGGCGATTCTCGAGAGCTTTCGCCTGCAATTCCTCGAGACTGACCACCAGCGGCCGGTATTCGAATTCGCCCGCCACATCGTACGTAGCCGGCACCGACTCGTAACCCAATTGCTGGCGGAGATCCGACAGCGCCTGGGCCTTGTTGAGCAAGGCCTGTTGGACGTCGGTTTCGAATTGCAGCAACTGGAGCTTGATCTTCAGGTAGTCGTTCTCACTCATGCCGCCATCTTTGAATTGAATCTCGCTGATGGCGACCGTTTCCTGAAAGCTTTTCAGATCCATTTGCGCCAGTTCGAGGGTCGACTGCGCAAGCTGGGCATTGATGAAGAGCGAGCCCACCTGAAACGCGGTGCCCCGCTCGTTGTCGGCTACCTGCGAGCGGGTTACGGCGGTTGCGTCCCTGGCTGCCTGCAGGCGGCGCGCCCGTTTGTTGCCGCGTTCAATCAGGTAACTCAACCCCATGTCGCCCTCGGTCGAGTTCTGGAGGTAGTCCGCCAAGGATTGGCCTTGCGGGACCGAGAAGGCCGGCAGGTATTCCCAGTCGGTGAAGAATGTCGGGTTCGGGCGCAGATTGGCGGTAATTTCCGCGGCCTGGTTCTGCTGGATGGTGGTCCGGGCGGCCTGTAAGGTGTGGTTGTGCTGGAGCGCCATTTGGATGGCTTGATCCAAAGTAACAGTGACTGGCGCCTGCTGCCCGGACGCCGAATCCGCCCACAGCAAGCTGCCGAACACACCCGCGGCCGCCCAAATAACGCGGATGCTTTTCATAGGCAAAACTGCGCGCTTAGTTCCCATAAGCCATTAAGAACCCTCCGGTGCGGGAAGCGGATCGCCGTCCCGGGCGATCCAGACATAGAACGTAGGCAGCAGAACAATGCTCAGCAGCAAGTCGGAAATCAGGCCGCCCACAATGACAATCGCGAAAGGCCGCTGCGAATCCGATCCGATATCGTGCGATAGCGCCGCCGGCAGAAGTCCCAGCGTCGCCACCAGCATGGTCATCAGGATGGGGCGAAGCCTCCGAACCGCGCCTTCCACCGCGGAATCCTCGATCGAATGCCCTCTGGCCCGAAGCTGGTTAATGTATTCCAGCATGATGACGCCGGTTTGCACCGATACGCCAAACAGCGCCAACATGCCGACGCCCGACGACACGCTGAGGTAGGTTCCCGTGACCAGAAGGGCCAGCAGGCCGCCGATCCGAGCCATGCCGACGTTCAACAGAATCAGCAGCGCCCATTTGTACGAGCGAAACATGGTGTAAAGAATAATGAAGATAACCAGGACGGTCACTGGCACGATGACAGCCAGCCGCGCTTCCGCTCTCTTTTCGCTCTCGTATTCGCCCGACCAACCGAGGCTGTAGCCCGGCGGTAACTTCACTTTTTCGCCGATCTTCTTGATCGCTTCTTCCACCGTGGTGCCCAGATCCCGGCCTCTCACGTTGAAGGTTACCGCGACGTAGCGCATGTTGCCTTCCCGGTAGATATCGTACGCGCCGTCCTTGACCTCTACGTGAGTCAACTGCGCCAGAGACACCCGCTCTCCCGAAGGGGAAAGCAGGCGAACGTTCGCGATGGCCTGCCGAGTATTGCGATAGGGCTGCTGGTAGCGCACTACCACGTCGTAGCGCTGCTCGCCGATCAGTACTTGACTCACCGCGTTTCCACCCACGGCTGTCTCGACGGCGTCTTGGATGTCGGTCACGTTAATTCCAAAACGGGCCGCCTGGCGCCGGTCGATGGTTAGGTCGAGATTTGGCTGGCCGAAGTCGCGTAAGAGCTTGACGTTGTGCATGCCCGCGATGCCCGTCATGAGGACGGTGACTTCTTCGCCCTTCTGCTCGAGAGTCTTCAAGTCGTCTCCGAAGATCTTGAGCGCCAGCGCGCCCTTGGTGCCGGTCATCGTCTCTCCGACGTTGTCTTCGATGGGCTGCGAGAAGTTCCAGATCGCCCCCGGGTACTTTTCCAGCGCGCGGTTCATGGCGGCGATCAGTTCCTCTTTGTTCTTGTGAAATGCAGGCCGCCATTGCTCGTGAGGTTTCAAGTCGACGAAATATTCGGTGTTGCCGAATCCCCCCGTGTCGGTTCCGTCATCCGGCCGGCCGACCTCAGACACGACCGTTTTCACTTCCGGAAACGACGCGAAAACGAAGCGGCAGTTGTTGGTGAATTTTTCGCCCTCCGAAAGACTCGTGCTATTCGCCAAAGTGCCGCGCGCCCAAATAGCGCCCTCATCCAGATGCGGCAGGAACTCCGCGCCAATCACGCCGCCAAAGCCCAGATAGATTGTGCCCGCCAGGGAAACTATAGCAACGCCAGCGACAACCCAACGATGTCGAATGGCCCAGCGCAGCCGCCGGCGGTACTGTTCCGCCAGGAAGTCCATGACCACGTTGCGCCGTTCCCGAACTCCTTTACGGAAAAAGATGGCTGACAGTACAGGCGCGATGAGAATCGAAAATGTCATGGCGCCGAGAAGAGCGAAGGCAACCGTCCAGGCCATGGGCCTGAATAACCGGCCCTCTACGCGTTGCAGCGTGAAGATCGGCAGATAGGCCGTGATGATGATGGCGATGGCGTAAAAGACCGGCCGTTGCACTTCATGGCAAGCCTCGCGGATGATCTCCGCAGTGGTTTTCGGAGGTCCATTGGGGAGGCTGCGGTCTTTGCTCAGATGCCGGATAATGTTTTCCACCATGACCACCGCGCCATCCACCACCATTCCGAAATCCAGCGCGCCCAGCGAAAGAAGATTAGCCGGTATGTGGCTCAAATCCAGCCAGATTGAGGCGAACAGCAGAGAGAACGGAATGGTGAGCGCGACGATGAGAGCGGCGCGAACATTCAGAAGAAACAGACAAAGGATAACGGTGACCAGAATCATGCCTTCGATCAGGTTGTGCATCACCGTGTGCAAGGTGAAATGCAGCAGATCGCTGCGGTCCAGCATGGGCACCACCTCCACGCCGGGAGGCAAGATGCCGTGGTTGAGCTCGTAGACTTTCTTGTGAATGGCCGCGAGTGTGGGTTCCTCTTCGGCGCCTTTGCGCATCGACACCAAGCCCTGGATGACATCGGGCTCGTCGATGATACGCCCGTCCTCCATGTGGTTGGCTCGGGCCATGTGGCCCAACCGGATTTTGGGGCCCTGCGACACGTCGCCGATGTCCTTCACCCGAAGGGCCGTGCCGTTTTGGGTCTTTAAGACGGTCTGCTCAATGTCGTGCACCGTGTTGAAGAGGCCTAGTGCCCGCACGTTCATCTGCTGCATGCCGACCTCGACGAAGCTGCCGCCGGCATTGATATTGTTGTTGGCAAGCTGCTGCTCCACTTGGCCGATACTTAGTCCATACGACACCAGCTTGTTCGGGTCCACGCGCACCTGGTACTCGCGCACCGTGCCGCCGAAATCGGAAACGTCCACCACGTTGGGAATGGATTTGAACTGCTTGAGAAGAACCCAGTCTTCCAGCGACCTCAACTCCATCAGGTCGTACCGGGGATTTGTGCTTCTCAGCGTGTACCAATAGATCTGGCCCGTGGTGCTCCAGTCCGTGCCGATTTGAGGCTGCAGGTTCTGTCCCTCGGGGAGATCCGCCTGGGTGAGCCGTTCCAGCACTTTCTGACGGTTCCAATCGTTGACGGAGCTGTCGTCGAAGATCATAATCACGAACGACAGGCCGAAGATAGACTCGGAGCGCAGAAAGGTCATGTGCGGCATTCCGGCCATTTGCATTTCGATCGGAATCGTCACCTGCTGCTCCACTTCCTCGGCGGAACGTCCTGGCCATTGGGTAATCACCGTCACATAGTTGTCGGCGATATCGGGATAAGCCTCCACGGGAAGGTTGTGAAATGAGACCGCCCCCCAACCAGCCAACAAGACCGCGATGGCCAACACCACGAACTTGTTATTAAGCGCGAAATCTACCAGAGCGCGAATCATAACGTCCCGCCTGCGATCATTGAGCGAGCACGTGGTCCAGGACCAACGCGTTCGTAACCACTTGTTGTCCCGGCTGGAGCCCCGACGTAACCTCTTGCAGGTTCACGTTGTCAGTCAAGAGGTCTCCGCCGGCCACTTCCACGCGCCGGAATTTCTTGCCGGGCGCGGGAACGTAGACAAAATCGCGGTCGTGCATGTGCAGGATGGCGGACGCCGGCACAATAGTGTGCATCTCCCGGGTTGGACCGTGGAAGGTGGCCCTCACGAACATGCCCACGCGCATGATTCCCGGATTCTGAACTTCGATCCGAACCTTGGCCGTGCGGATGTTCGGATCGAGAATCGCGCCGATATTGCTCACCGTTCCCTGGAACTTGCGGTCGGGATAGGCGTTCAGGGTGATGTTGGCGGCCTCGCCGAGCCTGACACTTGCCAGGTCGTTCTCGTACACGTCGCAAACAACCCAGGTTCTCGAAAGATCCGAGATCGTGAACGGGTACGGTGTGTTGTACGCCTGCACAAGAGATCCTGTGGTGACCTGCTGGTCGGTAATGACTCCCGAAACCGGCGCGAAGATATCCACCGTAGAGTTCATCTTGTCGGGATCGTTACCCAGCAGCCCCAAGTGCTCGGCCGCCGTCTCCACAGCTACTTTGGCCTTGTCTTCGGTGTCCTGCGCCACCTGCAGATCATTCAGAGCGATGGCGCCATGCTGATAAAGGTCTCCGGCGCGCTCATATTGACTCCGGGCCAGAATTTCATCCGCGACTGCCATTTTGTAGTTCGAATAGCCGCCTGACACGTCGTCGCTTCGGACAGTCAACAACAACTGGCCCTTCTGCACGATATCGCCGAGGCGCGTATGAATGGCCATGACGCGCCCCGAGGCGAGGGAAACGATCGGCACATTGCGGGAAACGTCGGGTGTGACCGTCCCCGTAACCACCAACTCCGAAGCAGTGGGGTGCTGGGTCGCCGTGGCCAGCGGAAACTGCTCCGGATGGTCCACGGAAAACAGCGCCGCATCCGCAAAGGGAACAACGTTGGAGTTGGGCGGCGCCTGGGCCGATTCGTCCACTTCGACCTTCTTGCAGCCGCCCAGAATTGCCGCTGAAGCAAGGCCGATAAGCAGCAGACCAATCTGTAGAAGTGTGCCTTTCATGACGCACCTAGAACTTGACCATGACGCCTGCGCCGACAGTGAACTGGCTATGGCGAAGATCCGGGAACCAGACGCTGTTCGGGCCGCCGCAGGCCGTGTATGCCGCCGCCAGGACGTTCGTCCCGGCAGAGGCGCCGCTGGAACAGACGTAATCCGCGGGGGAACCGTTATTGCCACCGGGCGGCGTAACTCCGCCTCGCCCCGACCAATAGGGAACATCGGAGTGGCGATAACCAGTCTCCAGCCACCAGGTGATGTACTGTTTGGGCATCCAGTGGAAGGTAACCGTGGAATCCCACATATGGGCCTTGTCGCCGGGATTTTCGGTGAAGTAGGGCGAACCGGAGACGGCATCCGCTCCATTGATGGGCGGCAGCAGCGTCAGATAGCGGCCCGGATTGTTCATCATGCCGCCACCGAGCGTAACAGCATACTTATCTTTGTTCCACCAGATCCGGTTGTAGAGCATCCACCCCATAAACGCCTGTTTCGGCCCGCCCTTGCCGCCGTGGCACGTGACGCCGGCGCCGTATTCGCAACCCAGATCGCCAGTGAAAGAGAACGCCATCTTAGAGACGCCTGTGGACTCGGGCTTGCTGAAATATCTGACCTCGACGCTGTCATCGGTGTGGATGCGCGAGCGGCCGGGAACACCCAGATCGTCCGTGCCATTGCCGTAATTGTTGAAGACCATGGAGAGCCACTCGTAGGGACGATATAGAATCTGCCCTCCGAAGCCCTTGTGGCCATTGTACTTGGCATACGATTGCCATCCGTTGATGATCCAGGGCTCGATTTTCAGCTTGTTGGTGGGGAACCACTGAATCCGCAGGCCATTGAAAAACCATGGCGTGTTAGACGACACGTACGACGGCTGGTAGGTCCAGTTATCGAAGTTGTAATAACTGAACAGGCCAATGTACGACACGAAAATTCCGGCGTCGATGTTCAGCCCGTGACTCACGTTAAAGTGATAGCCGCCGTAGGCTTCCGAGACGTAGCGGTAAGCGTCGCGGAGGTCCCATTGGCCGACACCGGCGCTGGCGTCATTGCGCGGCGTAGTGGTCGCGAACATGCCGAACATTGTCAGTATCCTGCCCCTGACGTTCTGCCAATGGAAGTCGCCGCCGACGCTGGCCTGCTCCACCTGGAATTCGCCTTCGCGAAACTCTTCGGTCAACCCGCCCAGCGAGTGGTCTCTCGGTTGATTCGTATCTACCACGAAGTTTGTGTCGAACCGGACTTCCGGGGTGAAGTACTTGGTGTCCAGAACGGTGTCTTTGTTGCGCGGGGAGCCATTAAGCCAGGTGAAGTCGCCGTACGCGAACGGCGTGAAGTTGTCCACCCCGGGAGTGGATTCGGGGGACTGCAAGGCCTCTGGAATGCTTGGCGCGGCCGGCGCGGGCTGGGGAGCCGGAGCGGGCGCCGGCGGGGCTGGCTGAGGAGCCGGCGCAGGCGCCGAAGCGGTTTCCACCGGCGCTGAGCGGCCCTGCTGCGCCGCCTCGAGCTCTCCGATGCGCTTCTTCAGAGCCGCAAGCTCCTCCTCAACCGCTGAAACCATTGCCGGATCTACCGCGGGAGAAGCCTTGGCGAGCAGCAAATCGACCCGATAAGTTCCGGGCGACGCGACTTCCACATCAGCCGCCGACCCGATGAACCCATCCCGCGCCGCCGCCAGTTGGTACGTGCCTGGCTCCAGCCTCGCTATCGTGAACGTTCCGTCGGAGCCGCTGATGGCAGTGCGGTCCGTGCCTTTGTTTACGTTGTGCGCGGTGATCCGCACTTGCGGCACCGGCTGTTTGCTGGCGGAATCCCGAGTCACTCCATCGACGCCGCCAAACACCTCCTGCCCCGAAACGGGGATGGGCAGCGCCGCAAGCTGAAATGCGATGCAAGCGGGCGCCACCGCGGAAAACAGTAAGTTACGCGTCATAAGTATCCCTTCTAAAAGCTGAAATCACCATCGTTTCGAAAGCCGCAAGACCAGCATTCATGAAGAATGCATGAAGATGTCGTCCAAACTTGAGCAAATCCCCTTGGCCATTGCACCGCCTTTCCGTGAAACACCTGACTCCTTGCAATCGCTGGACCACAATTGGAGCCATGAGGGGCGATTCCATTTGAACGGTTTCCAGGCAATAATGTCCAAAAGTCGAACAGGAGACCAATCTCCATGCTGCTGTAAACACTCATCATGCTCGCCCTCCAGCCGTCAAATCGGCCTCCGCTTTGAATCGGTAACCCACTTGGGCATCGGTCACAAGGTATTTGGGAGAAGCGGCCTCATCGCCGAGTTTCTTTCGCAGTTGCCGGACAAAGGTGCGAAGATACTCCAGCTCGCCGCCGTATTCCGGTCCCCAGACCGCTGCCAGAATGCGCGCGTGCGTAAGCGGAAGTCCGGCATGCGACATCAGAAAGTGAAGCAACTCAAATTCCTTGGGGGTCAGGTGGATGGCCTCCCCCGCTCGCTTCACCAGCCGCCGCGCGGGGTCGAGCTCGATCTCTCCAATTCTGATTGCGGCGGCCTCGTCCGTTTGAGACGCGTGTGCGCGGCGCACGGCGGCACGCAGCCTCGCCGCCAGCTCGCCAACGTGGAACGGCTTGGTTATGTAGTCGTCCGCTCCGGCGTCAAGCGCCTCGATCTTGTCTTCTTCCGCGTTTTTCACAGTCAACATCACAATTCCGAGCAGCGGCATAAGCTCACGAATCTTCTTACAAACCTCGATGCCATTCATGCCTGGCATCCCGATGTCCAGCAGCACGGCGTCAAAATGGACCGTGCGAACCAGCGCGAGGGCCTGCTCGCCGGTTTCGGCCTCTGCAATTTCAAAATTCATACCCTGAAGCGTCTTTCGGAGCGCCCAGCGGATCGCCTTTTCGTCGTCCACGATCAGTAGCTTGCCCTTGATCTGCAAATCAGGACGATTGTGCCGGATGCCTCATGAGGAAAGCATGAAGATGCCCGCACGGTTCATGATTCGAGGGCGTCAGTGCCCCATAACTAACTGCATCGGCTGGACTTGATGCAGGCATTGAAAGATATGATGGGCATCCTCAAAGTTTTTTATATGTGCACAAAGGCCCAGCCGCAGGTTTCACTTACCGGGCACTTATGCGATCTTTATGCCCGCCGGTCTAGACTTCCTCTAGGCACCTTGTGGGCGAGAAGCGGGAGGCAGGTCCCAGGACGCCGGTTTACCCGGGCTGTGCGGTCCTGCGCCGGGCAGTCCGCTGGACTGGCAAGCGATGCATTCACGCTGACCGAGGACGGAGTGCGGCAACCAGTGCGCTCGTTCAGCGAGGAGGAAACGCCAGTCTCGATGGGAATCGTGCTGGACCTGAGTGGCAGCATGAAAGGGTTTCTTGACGTAGCCAGAGAATCTCTGCGGGCCCTGATGAACGACGCCAATCCCGCCGACGAGGCATTTCTCAATGCCGTGTTGACGCACCCGCGGGCGTACTCCGGTTTCACGATGGATTTCGAAGAAATCCTTCGCCGGGTTGCATTCGAGGACGCCGGCGGAAACACGGCGCTGATCGATTGCTAGCCGCCGCATTGCCCACCGCGATGGTGTAGACCTGTGCGTCGGATTCCATCGCGAGATCCAGCAGCTCTTTTCTGGAGTAGCGATACGATCTACGGAAGTTTGGAAGAGCTCGTCTCGATTGGCTCGCCGGCGCCGGTGCATAATGAAGGTGAGGCGATCTATCGGAAGGTGGTGCGGTCTCAATTAAGGATTTGGCGCGGATGCCTCGCCGGGTTGGCGGCTGTCGCCGTGGTAACGTTCTGCGCGTTCCGGCTGAATCTGAACCTCTCTACTTCGGGCTCTCTCTACTTCCTGATTGTGGTGATGGTCGCGGTTGTCTGGGGCTTTTGGGAAGCCAGTGTCACGTCGCTGATCGCGGTCAATTGTCTCAACCACTTCTTTGTCCCTCCAGTGCTCACCTGGAGGGTTTCGGATCCGCAGAACTGGGTCGCCCTTGCCACCTTCGAGATAACCGCGCTGACGGTGAGCCGGCTCTCCACGCGCGCGCAGCGCCAGGCAAGAGCGGAGGCGCGCCACCGGGCGGAGGTGGAGAAGCTCTACGAACTGAGCCGCCGTATTCTGTTTCTGGATCGCCGGCAGACCATCGGGCCGCAGATCGTGTCCCTCATTCAGGAGATCTTCCGGACAGAATCCGTCGCGCTGTTCGATGCCACCCTGGTTCGCCTGGATGCGACCGGTTCCGGGGCGGACGATCTCGAACAACTCGCGCGCAACGCCTATTTCCAGGACACTACTCTGGAAGGAGCCGACGCGCACACACAGGCGCACGTGCTGCGGCTGGGGTCGAAGCCCGTCGGTGCGATCGCGATCCGCGGCCCGGAACTGGGCCGGCTCGCGATTTCGCCGATTGCATCGCTGGCCGCCATTGCGCTGGAGCGCGCGCGTTCATTCGAAAAAGAGAGCCGGGCCGAAGCCGCGAACCAGACCGAACAGCTCCGAACGGCGGTTCTCGACGCCCTGGCCCATGCCTTCAAAACGCCCCTTACGGCGATACGGACGGCAAGCTCGGGGCTTCTTGAAGCCGGGCGGCTCTCTGCCGATGACCTCGAACTGGCCGCTCTTATCGACGAGCAGGCGGAGCATCTGAATCGCCTGACCTCCGAGCTCCTGCAAATGGCGAGGATCGATGCGGCGGAAGTGAGACTCCGACGGGAGCGCGTATCCGTGCTCTCGCTGATCGAAGACGTCCTGGCGCGATATCGCGAACAGCTTCGCGGCAGGCGCGTAGAAGTGTCCGATGGCGCATCGCACCTGGAGGTCCACGGCGACCGCAAGATGCTGCTGGCCGCGCTGGAGCAGTTCATCGCTAACGCGTCCAGGTATTCGACGCCAGGATCTCCCATCTCTGTCTCCGCCGAAGAGAACCTGGGAGAGGTTATCATCGCCATACACAATGAGGGACCGCCGATCCGGCCCGCCGACCGGGAGCGGATCTTCGAGCGATTCTATCGGGCCGAGGAATCGCGGCATCGGGCGCCCGGAACCGGACTAGGCCTGTCGATCGCCAAGAAGGCCGCGGAAGCCCATGGGGGCCGAACCTGGGTGGTAAGCGAAGCAACCACGGGTACGACGTTCTTCTTCGCTGTGCCCTGCGGCACAAGGAGGCAAGTCGATGCAGTCGCACGGCAAGATTCTGATCGTGGACGATGAGAGTTCCATTCGACGCGCGTTGCACAACACACTCCACGGCATGGGGTTCGCTGTGGACGAGGCCTCCAACGGCGAAGCGGCTCTGCAGCGTGTGCGGGAAGAGGAATACGATGCCGTGCTTCTGGACATCAACATGCCCGGCATCGGAGGCATCCGCGCGTGTCGCGAGATGCGCAGGAGCCTGCCGCGTTTGGGAATTCTCATGCTGACGGTGCGCGATAGCGAGGACGACAAGGTCGCTGCGCTGGATGCCGGCGCGGACGATTACATTACCAAGCCATTCAACATCCGCGAACTGGCGGCCCGCATCCGGGCCGCGGTGCGGCGCTCGTCCACGTCCCATGCCGATCCCGACGCGGTAATCCAAATTGGAAATATCGAGCTCGATCCGGCTCGCAGGCTGGTTCGCAAAGCCGGCGAGCCGGTTCACCTTACGCCGAAAGAGTTTGACATGCTGCGCTATCTCATGGCGCATGCAGGCCTGCCGATTACGCACGCGCGCCTCCTGCATGCCGTGTGGGGGCCGGAATACGGCGGCGAGCTGGAGTATCTTCGGACTTTCGTTCGCCAGTTACGTAAGAAGCTCGAAGATGACCCGGCCGAACCCGCATATCTGCTGACCGACAGTCACATCGGCTACCGGTTCGCGGAGGCAGGCCAGGTCTACGGTTCCGCGGGCCTGGTCGCGGACCAGTGCGAATGAATGATGCGCCAGCCCTCTTTCTTGCGCTGGTACACCTGGGTGGCGTTCCAGCGGGTTGTCGCTGTCCCCACGTGCCGCACCAGGATGTACGTCAGGACGGCGGTATCGCCGCTCGATTGCACCTTGGGCTCGGCCATCTCGTAGCTGTCGAACAAGGGCCTGCCGCGGTAACCCTCAAAGAGCGCTTTTACCGCCGGCAGGCCATCCAGCCTTTTGTCCGTGACGACATGGAAGTAGGTGATCTCGGGGGCTGAAATCGCCAGGAGCGGGTCGGGATTCCCCATCTGCCAGCCGTCCAACGTTTTGCGTTCCAGAGCCAGGACCTCGCGCGCAGTCGCTTCATTCTCATCGGCGGCCGCCAACACGCCGCACAGCGCAGCCGCCACCGCGCCAACCAGGATTAGATTCTTCATTTGACACCTTTCGTCGGCGACTGCTTCTTGCGGTAGTCGCCGCGGCTGAAGTATTTCTCCAGCCAGCAGTACAGAGCGATGAACAGATACCGGCTGCCCATTTCCCCGATCTTGAGCTTCGATATCCCCGTGCGCCGGTTGCGCCAGGTGATCGGCATGGTGGTCCAGGAGTAGCCGCGTACGATGGTCTTCAGGGGCAGTTCCACGGTCAGGTTGAAGTGGGGCGAAAGAAATGGGCGGCAGCCATCCAGCGCTTCGCGGCGGTAGGCCTTGAAGGCGTTGGTGAAATCGTTCAGCGGAATGCGGAACAGCGCCCGCAGAAACAGGTTCGCCAGGCGGTTGATCAGCAGCTTGTGCAGGGGGTAATCGATGATGCCGCCGCCGCGGATGAAGCGCGAGCCAAAAACCGCATCCCAGCCTTCGCCCAGCAGTTTCCAATAGCGGACCACATCGCGGCAGTCGTCCGACTCGTCGGCCATCATGATCACGATGGCATCGCCCCGGCTGTGGTCGATGCCCAAAGCGACTGCTCTCCCAAAACCGTTCTCCCCTGTATTTCGCACGGGGCGCAGGGTGGGCATGCGCTGGCAGAGGGCTTCGAGCACCTGCCATGTGGAGTCGGTGCTGCCGTCATCCACGGCGACGATTTCGTGCGGGACGTTGTGCAGGCGCAATTCCACGTGCAGATGCTCGACGGCGGAAGGGATGGCCCTCTCTTCGTTGCGGCAGGGGATGACCACGGAAAGCAACTCGAGCGGCTGGTGGCATGTAGGCTCCGGCCGGCTCTTCACAGACCGCTCCTCTCGAGCCAGTCCGGGTTGCGCCGGGCGTGCGCCGCAATTTCGTCAAGAATGCTCATGATCGGCGTTGCCACCGTCCAGCCAAAGTCCCGCTCCGCTTCGTCGTTGTCCATCGCCACCCAGGGTACGTCGTAGGGACGCTCGCGAGCGTCGGGTTGGGGACGGTGCGGACCGAAGGCGCCGTCGCACCAAGCCGTGAGCTGCGCCAGGGAGAGTGAATTCGAGATTCCTCCGCCGGCGGTGTAGAGCCGCTGCCCGCCCAGCCGCGCGGCGGTCATCTGCGAGTCCAGTAAGGCGGCCAGGTCGCGCGGGTGCAAAGCATCCCGGACCTGTTTGCCCTCCCCGCCGAAACCGATGTAGCGCAGCGGTTGCCGGCGCAGATGGGCGTTGATCCAGTAAGAGAAGATCCCCTGTTCGGGCGTTCCGAACTGGCCGGGGCCGGCCAGGACACCGCAGCGGTCGATCCAGACGGGGAAGCCGAAGGCCGCGCCCCACTCCAGCGCCAGGGCCTCGGCCGCCAGCTTGGTGCTGCCATAGAGGGACAGCGGCGGGTTGGTGGAGAAGTCCCGGCCGATGCCCTTGGCGGAGACCCCGCGCGGAAGAGGCTGCGAAATGTCCAACTGGAGAGCGTTGCCACACTCCCGGAACGGAAGCGACTGGAGGGCCGGGATGGAGTAGACCCGGCTGCTGCTGAGCAACAACAGGCCCGCCCGCGTCGCCTTGCAGAGTTCCAGCACATTCCCCAGCCCGACCAGGTTATGCTCGAACAGCCGGCGGCTGCTGAAACCGCCCTGAACGCCCGCCAGCACGCTCGGCTGAGCGGCGGCTTCGATCACCCAGTCGGCGGCGGGTAGCGGTTCCAGGTCGCTGGCCTGCCGGAGGTCGCCGTGGAAAACCGCGACGCCCATGCGCCGCAGCCGCAGCCGGTTGCCCTCCGACCCCGGGCGCATCAGATTATCGATGCCCGCGATGGAAAGCCCCGGCCGCCGCTCCAGCAGGGTCTCCGCTACGGCGCTGCCGGCGAATCCACAGATGCCCGTGATCAGGAGCCGCATCAAACCGCCTCAGTGAGCCGATGCATCCAGCTCCCGGCGATTTCCTGGAAGATCGCCGGGAGGGACTTGGTGATGTCCCAGCCGGGGTAGTGCGCCTTCATTTTGCGCAGATCGCTGTAGTAGCAGATGTGGTCGCCAATGCGGTTCTCATCCACGTAGCGCCAGTTCATGGGACGGCCGGTGACTTCCTCGACCATGCGGAACGCCTCCAGGATGGAGCAGGAGTTCCCTTTGCCACCGCCCAGGTTGTAGACTTCGCCCACCCGCGGCGCTTTCCAGAACTCGAACATGAAACGCGCCACGTCCTCGGAGTGGAGATTGTCGCGCACTTGCTTGCCCTTGTAACCGAACACTCTGTATTCCCGGCCCTCCACGTTACATTTGACCAGGTAGCTCAGGAATCCGTGCAGCTCGACGCCGGAGTGATTGGGTCCCGTGAGGCAGCCGCCGCGGAGGCAGCAGGTGGGCATGTTGAAGTACCGCCCGTATTCCTGCACCATAATGTCCGCCGCCAGCTTGGACGCGCCGAAGAGAGAATGCTTGGACTGGTCGATCGGGAAATTCTCCGGTATCCCGTTCTCATACACCGGGTCGGCATAGTCCCAGCGCGTTTCCATCTCCTTCATCGCGATGGAGTTGGGCCGGTCGCCGTACACCTTGTTGGTGGACGTGTGAATGAACGGTGCTTCGGGACAGAAACGCCGGGCGGCCTCGAGCAAGTGCAGAGTCCCCAGCGCATTGACCTCGAAGTCCAGGAACGGAATGGCGGCGGCGCGATCGTGCGACGGCTGGGAGGCGGTGTGAATGATGAGGTTCGGCCGCAGTTCCTCGACCAGGGCCAGCACTCCGTCTCTGTCCCGGATATCGAGAGCGGCATGCCGGTAGTCGGGCATCTCGCGCCGCAAGCGTTCGAGGACCCAACTGGTATCGCCTTCCGGACCGAAGAAGACAGCGCGATGATTGCTGTCGATGCCGGTCACGCCGAAGCCGTGACGGGCGAAGAACAGGGAAACCTCCGATCCGATCAAGCCACAAGATCCCGAGACCAGGACGGATGGGCTGTGCATGAATGTCGATTATAGCCTCCCGCGACCCGCGCGCGCGGCGATGGCGATGCGGAACAGCGCCGTCACCAGCATCGCGCCCATACACCAGATCGCCAGCACAATGCCCAGTTCGAGCGCGGTGGGGATGTATGGCGTCACGGTTCCTTCGGGCGAAGGGATGAACCCGGCGGGGATGAGCACCATGCCCTTGTCGATGACCAGACGACGCGCGGGCTATTGCGGCTCGCCCGGTTGCGGAAGCTGGATATAGGACCCGCCCAGATAGCTGTAGATGCAGCGTCCGGAATCGATCGGGACCCGGAGGAACCTCTTCCAGAGGCATGGCAGGGCCCGCCGGTCTCACGGCACGGTGGGCGAGAGAGACCGGCGGACCGGGGTTAGTGCACGTTGGCGTTGATGATCGAGCCGATCTTGGTGAAGACGGCATTCACCGCGCCGCTGAGGCCGGGCATGCAGGCCACCGCGGCGACCGCAACCAGACCTGCGGCTAACGCATACTCCACCAGGTCCTGGCCGCGCGTGTCGTTCCACTCCCGCAACTTCAAGGCGAACATCTTCAGGCTGTTCATGTTGAATATCCTTTCTTTTGAGCCGTACCCTAGGAAACACTAGAGTTGATGATAGAGCCGATCTTGGCGAACACATTGCTGACGACACTGGTGAGTCCGGGCATAGCGGCCACGGCGGCGACCGCCACCATACCGGCTGCCAGCGCAT
Source organism: Bryobacterales bacterium (assembly GCA_963768385.1). Taxonomy (GTDB): domain Bacteria; phylum Acidobacteriota; class Terriglobia; order Bryobacterales; family Bryobacteraceae; genus Fen-178. The sequence continues at coordinate 52,172 of CAVYHQ010000001.1, read as the reverse complement.
ACTCCACCAGGTCCTGGCCTTGAATGTGCCTTTGGAGCCGAATCCAGAATGCTAACATAGCTTCTTTCTCTCTTTCTTTCCCGTACGCTTTGTACGCTTGCATTCTGACGTTAGCATCGAAAGCCAGGCCACAACATCCGACAGACTTCCTATATATGCGGTTATTCAGGCCTGCTTATCGGATGTAGGAACCTTAGCCATGAGCCGTTCTTTTTGGCGGGCTCGGATCTTCCTCGTAACTGATCGCACAGCGCCTGTATGCTGCGGTGGAAGCGCGATCCCGAACCCGCCGGCTTCCCGTCCAACAGGGCATCCTGCACGGCTTGGTAGTCATTGCTCAGGACGGCAAACGGTTCGAACTGGAGCGCGGTCTTCAAGTCTTCCCGGCGGAGGCCTGCGGCCGGGTTGTAGCGGTTGACGATGAGGCGGAGGCGGGTGTGGTCGCCGGCCGAAAGATCCAATACTTCGAGCGCCCGGCGCGAGGCGTGCAACGCGGCCAGCTCGTTGGTGGTGACCAGAAGAATCTGGTCGGCCAGGGCGCAGAGGCCGGATTCGACGGCGGTCCGCAGATCGGGCATGTCGACCACCACGGTTTCGTAGCGGTCCCTCCAGAAGTGGCAGATCTCCTCGGCCAGCGGCCGGTCGATGAGAAAGCGCGGCATGGGGGTTTCCGGGGCGAGGAGCACGTCGATGCCGGAGAAGCGGACGGTCAGCCGGGACCACAGGTCTTCGTCCATGCGCTTCCAGTCGCGCAGCACGTCGCCGAGATGGAATTCAGATTTCAGCTTGAGCATGAAGCCGATGCTCGCGGCCATCGGGTCGGCGTTGACCAGGAGGATTCTGCCTTCGCCTCCGGCGCGCATCTGGACCGCCAGGTGAACGGCGATGGTGCTGGCGCCCATGCCGGGTTTGCCGGGAATCACGCAATATACCGATCCGGGCCGGCGCTGGGGCTGCTCACTGCGGCCGCGGGACAGCCACTCGAGCGCGCTGGACAGGGATTCCGCCGCCACCTCGAACAGAAACTCGCAGACGCCCCGCCGCAGACAACGCAGCATCAGATCGGCATCTTTGCGGGTGTTCAAGCCAACCACGGGCATGAGGCCGGCTGCTTCGGAGACGAGCAGAAGCGCGCGGTCCTCCTGGGAAGCGACATCGAGGAAGCAGATATTCGAGTGGTGGCGGGAGGCCAACCCGGCGATCTCCCCGTTCACGGGATACTCCCGTTCGAAGTGGGCAGCCGTCACGCCGACTGCCTCGAGCGCGGAGCGCAAGCGCTCTGCCAGTTCGGGATGCGGGCAGACCACCAGCGGCTTCCAGGCGGCGTTTGAGGCTTGGGGTGGCATCAGATGACGGAAACCTCCTCTTTCATTCATCGGTCACGCCGGCGGAAACGTGAGCCCGGGCCGGTCTAGAATCGTTTCTTCGGGTTTCGTACCCCAGTGAATCATGCAAATTACCACCTCAACTCAGGCCCCACGCCGATTCCTTCTTTGCCCCCGAAACCGGTACCTTCAGAACGGGCACCCGGAAGCCCCATCGCGATGCGCTGCCTCGGATTTTCAGGCCGGTCGAAACGCCGCAAGCGTGGATTCGTGCTGGTCACCATGGTCGTGTCCACGGTGGCCGTACTGGCATGTGTCGGCCTGGCCATCGATACCGGCTATCTCCAGTTCGTGAAGTCGCGCATGCAGACCGCCGCCGACGCCGCGGCCATGGGCGGAGTCCAAGAGATCAGACAGAACGGATCCACCCATGCGGCTGATGCGGCCAAGGCCGATTCGGCTCTGAATGGCTTTACCGACGGCCAGAACTCGGTCGTCGTCACGGTCAACCACCCTCCGCTGAGCGGCTACTACTCCTCCGACGGAACCGCGATGGAAGCCATCGTCTCCCAAAACGTTCACACCCTGTTCATGAGCGTCCTCGGCTTCCACACGGTCACCGTTCGGGCGCGGTCGGTGGCGCGCCAGGGGTCCGGCAGCAGTTGCCTCTACACGCTCGATCCCACCGCGAACAACGCCTTCTCGATCAGTGGCGGTGCCAGCGTCACGCTCGGTTGCGGGGTTCTGATCGATTCGAACAGCAATACCGCACTCAATGCCAGCGGAGGGGCGGACGTCACCGCCACCTCCATTGGCATTGTCGGCAACTACCAGGCGAGCGGGGGAGCCGTGGTCTCACCCACGCCCGTAACGCATATCAGCTCCGCGGCCAATCCGCTGTCCTATCTCACTCCGCCTCCCGTGGGGGCCTGCTGGCAAAACAACTGGAGCGCTTCGGGGGGAGTCGTGACAGCGATTTCGCCAGGCGTCTATTGCGGCGGCATCAGCATCAGCGGCGGCTCCACCGTGACGATGAGTGCCGGCACCTACATTCTGCTCGGCGGCGGGCTCAAGGTCAGCGGTGGCTCGATCCTCAGTGACACCGCCGGGGTGACTTTCTACAATACCTACGGAACCGGGCATCCCTATGGCGCAATCTCCCTCAGCGGCGGAGCCAACGTGCAGTTGATCGCGCCCACCACCGGGTCGCTTGCCGGCATCCTCTTCTATCAGGATCCGACCGTCGTTGGGGGGGCGGCAAGCACATTCTCCGGCGGGGACTCCACGGTTTTTCAGGGTACTCTGTATTTTCCGACAACGAGCGTGAGCTATTCCGGGGGCGCGACTGCCAAGTATACGATCCTCGTGGCGAAGACCGTCAGCTTTTCAGGTGGCTCCACCTTGAACGCGGACTACTCCTCATTGCAAAACGGCTCGCCGATAAAAGGAAACGCCGCTTTGAGCGAATAGCCATGCCCAGCGCCACAGTCCAAACCACCCCGAGACGGCGCGCCAACCGCCGGGCCGGTAGTGCTCTGGTGGAATTGGCCGTGGTCGCGCCGGTGCTGTTGTTGTTGATAGCCGGCGTCCTCAACTACACCATGGCATTGCGCACCGCCATAGCCGCGGCCAACGCGGCGCGGGTGGGCGCGCTATACGGCAGTCAAAGTCCTGCCAATGCCAGCGATACGGCGGGAATCCAATCGGCCGCGGTCAACTCTGCGCCCACCATCACCGGCTTGACGGTAACATCCGCCCGCTCGTGCCAGTGCCCGGGAGGCGCGGCGGTCGATTGCGGTGGAAGTTGCGGCGGCGGCAACATGCTGATCTACGTGCAAGTGACTGTCCGGGCCACCGCGTCGGACTTCTTCAGTTATTCCGGCCTGCCGTTCCCGGGCAAAGTCGCGGCCCAGGCCAGTATGCGGGCACAGTGAGAAGAGCGGAAAAGTATGGCTGGTTCTTCACTTCATTTCAGATCGCGCCGGGGCGCCGAGATGGTCGAGTCGGCGCTCGCCATGCTGGTGTTTGCCGTGGTGCTGGCCGGCATCATGGACCTGGGGTTCACCGGATTCGTCTCCAACGCCGTATTGTTCGCCGCGCAGCGTGCGGCGCGATACGCTGCGGTCCGCGGCAGCAGCAGCGGCCATGTGGCGGCGGTCTCGGATATACAAGCCATCGCCCAAGGATATGCCGCGCCCCTCGCCGCCAATGCACTGACTGTGCAGGTGAGTTGGACTCCGGACAACCATCCGGGCAGCACGGTAAGAGTCCAGGTCTCCTTCACCTTCAAGCCCGCGCTGGTTCCAGTGTCTGCCGGCCCGCTAACGCTGCAAGGCACCGCCAGCCAGGTGATTACGCAGTAGCTCTTCCCACGCAGTGGTACTAGGCGCGGGCGATGGCCAGCAGGTTCCACCCTACGCAGACCAGGAACAGCAGGTTGATGCGCCGCAGGAGGCGGATGCGGTTGTGGCGCCAGGCGGCCCAGGCGAGCACGCAGGCAGCGGTTTTCAGCAGAGCCAGCCAGACGACCGGATGCGACGAAAGCCGGATGAGGAACGCAACCAAAGGATTGCCTTCCTCCACGCCGCGATTCAAAAAGCAGAGCGTCGTGGCCAGGTCGCAGAACTGAAGGGCCATGAAAAGTAATAGGTTGCCCATAGCGTCGTAATGCGATTACCTTAACCGAACCTGGGTGCTACTGCAATAGTACGGGTTCCAGTACTCCGCCCCGCTTCAAGGGTCTTTCGTAGCGTCCGATATGTCGGATGAAGGCGCTATGCGCAGTTCCCCATCGGTTTCGCCGTGGTCCAACAGGGTGCGCCGGCTGTTAGTGCCGTCCCTCGTGGACGTCTTCTTCGCCGCGCTCCTGCTGGTTGCGGTGGCGCGGCCGGGCGGGTGGCAGGCGTTGCTGGCGGATGGCGACACCGGTTGGCACATCCGCACCGGAGAACTGGTGTTGCGGTTGGGACACGCACCGACGGCCGATCCGTTTTCGTTTACGCTGCCGGGGCGCCCATGGTTCGCCTGGGAGTGGCTCGCCGACACGGTGTTTGCGGCGGCGTTCGCCCGCCGCGGGATTGCCGCGGTGGCGGTTCTGGCGGGAGTGGTACTGTGCCTGGCGGCTGCCATCCTGTTCGCCTGGCTGCTGCGGCGCGGCGCCGGCCTGTGGCTGGGGCTGGCGGTTACGCTGGCGGCGGTGAGCGCCTCCACCGTGCACTACCTGGCGCGCCCGCATATCTTTTCGATTCTGTTTTACACGGTATCCCTGTGGATTCTGGATGAGGTGCGGCAAGGCAGGCGGCGGCTCCTCTGGCTGCTGCCGCCGTTGTGCGCGCTCTGGGCGAACCTGCACGCGGGTTTCGTGGCGTTGCCGGCCACACTGCTGCTGTCGGCCGCCGTGGGAGCGTGGCGGCGCGAGTTTTCCGGTGCGCGCCGCTACGGGCTGACGGCCCTGCTCTGCCTGGCGGCGAGCTGCGCCAATCCGTACGGATGGCGCCTCGACCAGCATATTGCGGCGTATCTGAATGCGCCGTGGATTCTGAACCACGTCCAGGAGTTCCAGTCTCCCAACATTCGCTCGGAGGGCATGGTAGTCTTTGCGATTCTGCTGCTGGTGGGCGTCGGCATGGCTTCGCGGCGCATGGCGCGCGGGGAGTGGACGGAAGGCGCGCTGGTTCTGGCGTGGGGATTCGCCGCCTTGCGGTCGGCGCGTCACATTCCGTTCTTTGCGATCGCCGCCGCGCCGGTGGTGGCGTCCGAGTGCGCTCTGTGGTGGCGCCGCGCGGCGGAGTCGGCGCCGGTTTCGTCGGCGCGGCGCATTTTTTGGGAATTGGCGCAGGACCTGGGACGCCGCCCGGCGCTCACGCTGTGGATTCCCTTGGTGGCAGCGGCAGCGCTGGCGGCGGCGCCGCGAGGAACGTCCGGGTTTCCCGAAAACCGGTTTCCAGTGCGGGCGGTGGAGAATTATACGCGCCTGCTGGCGCCGGGTTCGACGATGCCGCGCATTCTGACTTCGGACCAGTGGTCCGACTACCTGATCTTCCGCCTGTATCCCAGACAGCGCGTGTTCTTCGACGGGCGCAGCGATTTCTACGGGGCGCGCCTGGGCGCGGACTACCGCGTGCTGATGGGGGCGGGCCAGGGATGGCGGGAACTGTTGGATGGCTATCGATTCGAGCTGGCGCTGCTGCCCCGCGATTGGGCGCTCAGCACCATGCTCGACCGCGAGCCCGGATGGCGGCGGCTTTACGAAGACCGGGTGGCAGTCCTGTTCGGAAAAGACATGGGAGCTGCGCCATGAACCTCATGGGATGGTGCGCTCTGCTGCTGGGCTGCTGCGCAGTGACGGAGGATTTGTGGCGCGGCACGGTGTCCAACCGGCTCACGGCGGCCGGTCTGGCGGCGGGGCTGGTGGTGGCCTGCGCGAATGCGGGCTGGCGCGGGCTGGGAAGCGCGGTGGCGGGTGCGGCGCTCGGTTTCGCGGTCTTCCTGGGCTTCTACTGGCGCGGGGGCATGGGTGGCGGCGATGTGAAGCTGATGACCGCCTTCGGAGCGATGCTGGGGCCGTCCGGCATCCTGATGGCAGCGCTTCTGGCAGCCATGGTGGGGGCGTTGCTGGCGGCCGCCATGCTGCTGGTGCGGCCGCGCGCGGCCACCATTCCTTATGCTCCCGCAATCGTGGCTGGGGTGTGGATGGCGTGGTTGGGACAGGGGTGAAGACATGCGTTTGGATCGCAGATTCTGGATCGTGCTGGTGGCCAGTCTGGCTTGGGGGCTGGTGGTGGCGACCGTTTTCTATCGGTTGGCGGGCGGCGGCGTTCGGGCACGAGCCTCCTCGGCGCAAAAGCCAATGGTGGTGGCGGCCCAGAACCTGCTCCTGGGAGCGACCCTGGGACGCGAGTCGGTCAAGCTGCGCCAGGTGCCGGAGGATTTTTTCCCCGCGGGCGGATTTACGCGACTGGAGGATGTGCTGGACCGGCCGGTAATCAGCGCCATGCAAACGGAGGAGCCGGTGCTCGAGACGCGCATCGCCGCGCGTGGCAGCGGCCAGGGACTGGCGCCGCTGATTCCCCCGGGAATGCGGGCCATTGCGGTGCGGGTGAACGATGTGGTGGGGGTGGCGGGATTCGTGCTTCCAGGGATGCGGGTGGATGTTCTGGTGACCGGCCGGCCGCCGGGCCGCGCCGACACGACCACGCGCACCGTGCTCCAGAACATCGCCGTTCTGTCCGCCGGCCAGACGACCCAGACCGACGGGAAGAGCCAATCCATCATCACACCGGTGGTCACGCTGCTGGTCAGCCCCTCCGATGCCGAGGTACTGACGCTGGCGAACGCCGAGGGGCATATCCAACTGGTCCTGCGGAACTCTTCCGACACCAAGGTTGCGGGCACGCGGGGATGGCAGACCATTGAACTGTTCGGAGGCGGGGCGGCGGAACTCCCACCGGCTGCGGCAGACAAGCCACATCGGGCGGCGCCGGCGCCGGGCCCAGGGGGCACCCCGCCGCCACGCCAGCAGGCGGCTGCGGTAACGGGCGCTCCCGCAGCCGCGCCCGCTCCCACGCCGCACCTGATCGCGATTATTCGGGGCAGCGTGAAAACCATGGAGCCGGTGTGGCCCGCCGCGGTGGAGGTGAAATGAGGCACGCATTCATGGGGCACGAGTGGTGGCTGCCGATCCTGGCAGTGGTGCTGGCGTCACCGTGTGCCGCTTTCGGTGATGCGCCGGCGGTGGAGAAGGTGTCGCTCGAGGTGGGGCGCGGGACGATCGTAGATTGCCCGCAGGGAGTGGCCCGCGTGGCCACCACCAGTCCGGAAACGGTGGATGTGGTGGTCACCAGCGACCAGGAGGTTCTGTTCCACGCGAAGGCCTTGGGTCAGGCGACGCTGGCGGTCTGGTCGAGGGATGGCGAGCGCCGGGTCTACGACGTGACGGTGGAGCCCAACCTGGAGCCGTTGCGCACCCTGCTGAAGGCGAGCTTTCCGGATGACGACATGGATGTGCGCGCGACGCGCGATTCGGTGGTGCTGGTGGGACGCGTCAAAACACAGTGGGTGGCGGACCAAGCCCTGGCACTGCTCGCGTCGGCCGTGAAAGGCGCGGCCAGCCACCTGCAGGTATCTACGCCCCAGGTTGAGAAGCAGGTGTTGCTGCGGGTCCGTTTCGCGGAGCTGAACCGCTCGGCCTCACAGCAGTTCGGGATCAACCTGCTCTCCACCGGAGCGCTGCGCACGGTCGGGAGGATGGGGACGGGCCAGTTTCCCTCGGGGAGTCTGAGCGGGGTGTCGGGGACGATCCCGGCGTCCGGTTCGAGCACCACTAATTTCACGCTTTCCGACATGCTGAACATTTTTGCGTTCCGTCCCGACCTGAACCTGGGGGCGTTGATTACCGACCTGGAAACGCGCGGGCTGCTGCAGATGCTGGCGGAGCCGAACCTGGTGGCCACCAACGGGAAGGAAGCCAGTTTCCTGGCGGGCGGCGAGATTCCGGTTCCGGTGGTGCAGGGAGGGGCGAACGCCGGGGCGATTACCGTGCAATTCCGGGAATACGGGATCCGGCTGACGTTTCTGCCGCAGATCACGGCCAACCGGACGATCCGGCTGCACGTGAAGCCGGAGGTATCGACGATCGATACCGCGGACGGCGTGACGGTGTCGGGTTTTCGAATTCCGGCGCTTTCCACGCGGCGGATCGAAACGGATGTCGAGCTGGTGGAAGGGCAGAGCTTCGCGATTGCGGGCATGCTGAGCCAGCAGGTGACGCGGGACCTCTCCCGGCTGCCCGGGTTGGCAAGCGTGCCGGTGCTGGGCGCGTTGTTCCGAACGCGGGCCCTAACCAAGGCCCAGACCGAACTGGTGGTGGTGGTGACGCCGGAGATCGTCACGCCGCTGGATCGTCCGCCGGTCCTGCCGACGATGCCGATTCCCTTTATGGGCCCGCCGGCACGGGAAGAGAAATCCAAATGAGCGCGCCCGAAGCGGCGGCGCAGGACTGGCAGCAGCGTCTGCTACGGAATGGCGCACGTCCGGCGGAGCTCAAGCCCGAATACCAGGAGCTGAAGTTCACCCTGCACCGCAAGCTGCTGGAACGCATCAATCTGGACGCGCTGGCGCACATCGACGACGACCGCATCCGAGGCGAGGTGCGGCAGGCCGTACTGACGCTGGTGGCGGAAGAGCCGAATCTGCTCACGGCGGCGGAAAAGCAGCAGATCAGCGACGAGGTGCTGCACGAAGTTTTCGGGCTGGGTCCTTTGGAGCCGCTGCTACAGGACCCTTCGATCTCCGACATCCTGGTGAACGGCTACCAACATGTGTATGTGGAGCGGAAGGGCATCCTGGAGCCGACCACGGTGCGATTCCACGACGACGGGCATCTGCTGCGGATCATCGACAAGATCGTCTCCCAGGTGGGGCGGCGGGTGGATGAATCCAATCCCATGGTGGACGCGCGGCTGGCGGATGGCTCGCGGGTCAATGCCATTATTCCGCCGCTGGCCGTGGACGGGCCGCTGCTATCGATCCGCCGTTTCGGGACGGACAGGCTGATGCCGGAGGACCTGGTGGAGCGGCGCTCGCTCACCTCGGGCATGCTGCGGCTGCTGGAGGCGGCGGTGAGGACGCGGCTCAACCTGATCGTGTGCGGCGGCACGGGCGCGGGCAAAACCACTTTGCTGAATGCGCTCTCGGCTTTCATTTCGCCCAAAGAGCGGATCGTCACCATTGAGGACGCCGCCGAGCTGCAGCTCAAGCAGCCGCACCTGGCGCGGCTGGAGACGCGGCCCGCCAACCTGGAAGGACATGGAGCGGTGAAGCAGCGCCAGTTGCTGGTGAACGCGCTGCGCATGCGGCCGGACCGGATCATCGTGGGGGAGGTTCGCGGGGAAGAGGCCCTGGACATGCTGCAAGCCATGAACACGGGGCATGACGGTTCGCTCACGACGGTTCACGCCAACAGCCCGCGCGATGCCGTTTCGCGTCTGGAAGTGATGGTCTCCCTGGCGAATGCCAACATGCACCTCAGCGCCATCCGGCAGCAGATCGCCTCGGCGGTCCACCTGCTGGTGCAGTGCGCGCGCATGAGCGATGGCACGCGGCGGGTCACCCACGTTACCGAAATCACCGGCATGGAAACGGACATCGTGATGCTGCAGGATATCTTCGTCTTCGAGAAGCGCGGCATATCGCCGGAGGGCCGCGTGCTGGGGCGATTCTCGGCAACCGGCATCCTGCCGAAGTGCGCCGAGAAGCTGGCGGCGGCGGGCATTCGGCTTCCGAACTACGTTTTCGACGAGTCGGTGGAGATTGGGGCCGCGGGATGACACGGTTCCTCCTGGTGCTGGTGGTCAGCAGCCTCGCCAGCTACCTGCTGCTATCCACCCTGTGGCAGCACTGGGCCGACGGTGCCTGGTTGCGGCGGCTGGGAGCCCGGCGGCGGGCTTCGGCCGATGGTCGCGGCCGGGACCGGCCGCGGCTGATCGAGGTCGCCGGCGAAGTCCGGGGACAACTGGCTGCCGCGTTACTGGAGAAGCTGAAGCTCGGACGCGCGGCCGAACGGCTGCTGGAGACCGCCGCGCTCAAATGGGGGGCGGCCGGACTGCTGCACCGCGCAATCGGCGTTTTTCTGGTGGGCTTTACGGCAGTGACCATCCTGACCGGCAATTCGGTCCCGCCGCTGGCACTGGGGGGCGGTGTGGTGCTGGGGTTGCTGCCGCTATGGTACGTGCGCCGTAAGGCACGGCTGCGGGTGTACGCATTCGAAGGGCAGTCTCCGGACTGCCTGGAGTTTATTTCGCGCTCGATGCGCGCCGGGCACGCGTTTTCGGTGGCCATCGAGATGGTGCAGCACGAGTTCGCGGAGCCTCTGGCGGCCGAGTTCCGGCGGGCCTTCGAAGAGCAGAACCTCGGCCAGGGGCTGGAAGTGGTGCTGCAGAAGCTCTCCAAACGGGTTCCGTCGATGGACGTGCGATTCTTCGTTTCGGCGGTGCTGCTACAGAAGCGCACCGGGGGCAACCTGGCGGAGTTGCTGGACAAGCTGGCGCATTTGATCCGCGAGCGGTTCAAGCTGCGGGCGCGGATCCGGGCGGTGAGCGCGCAGGGGTTGATGTCGGGGCGGATTCTGGCGGCGATTCCTTTGTGCGTAGGGTTGTTGATGTTCGTGGTGAACCCGCAGTACGCACGGTTCTTCGTGGACGACCCGATGGGACACAAGTTGCTGGCGGCGGGGCTCGGGCTGCAATGTGTGGGGTATCTGGTGATTAAGAAGATTGTAACCATCGAGGTGTGAGATTGCTCGAGATTTTGGCAGTGGCGGTATGCGTGCTGGTGGCTTCTCTCACGGCGCTGCTGGCGATGGGGGCTTGGGCGTGGCATGCCCGCGCGCTCGATCGGCTGGCGCCGCGAAACCCGGTGGCGGCGGGGCTGCCTTCGCCGGCGCTGGTCTGGCGTGAGCTGGCGGCAAGGGTAGGCGCGGTTCTGCCCTCGTCTCATCCGGAAGGGCCGGTGGTGAAGCGCCGCCTGATGCGCGCCGGAATCCGCCATCCCATGGCGGCGCGCATCCTCAAGGGAGCGCGGCTGTGCGGCGCGCTGGGGTGCGGCGGCTTGGCGCTGCTGCTGGCGGCCCACTGGCATGCGCCAATGGACAAGCTGCTGCTGGGCGCGGGAGCGGCGGGGCTGGTGGGGTACATGGCTCCCAACCAGTATCTGTCGCTGCGCATCAGGCGGCGCCAGCACGCCATCGAGAAAGGCTTGCCCAACGCCCTCGACCTGATGGTGGTGTGCGTGGAAGCGGGCCTGGGGCTGGATCAGACCATGATCCAGGTGGCCAAAGAGCTGCAAACGGCGCACCCCGAGATCTGCGACGAACTTGCCATGATGAACCTGGAACTGCGGGCCGGCGAGCGGCGCGCCGAGGCGCTGCACAATCTGGCGCACCGCACCGGCGTGGACGACGTGAAGAAGCTGGTGGCGGTCCTGGTGCAGACCGACCGGTTCGGCACCAGCGTGGCGCAGAGCCTGCGGGGACATGCGGACTACCTGCGGGAGCTGGCGCGGCAGCGGGCCGAAGAGCGGGCCGCGAAACTGGCGGTGAAGCTGGTATTTCCGATCTTTTTCTGCGTGCTGCCATCTCTGTTCGTGGTGACGGTGGGTCCGGTGTTAACGCGGCTGATTCGGGACCTGCTGCCCATGATCGAAAACATGTAATCAGCCGATAAGGAAACAGGAAAGGAAAATCTCTTTATGGATCAGACGATAATTCGAGTGGCATGCGCCGCGGTAGCGCTTCTTTTTGGCGGTGTACTGGTACTGCGACGCCGTAAGCGGAAGAGCGAATAGCATCAGAGGTGGCAGGACAACATGGGGCCGAGGGATGCCTCCTGGAACGTGGGAAAGGCGGTCCACGGCGGCCGGGTTGTTCTCAGAAGATGTATTTGAGACCCAACTGGATCTGCCGCGGCGGCTTATTGCCATAGGCGTTGGCCGAAAGCACCTGCCCGAAAGTCGGCGATCCGAGAACGTGATTGGGAATATCCAGATTCGGATGGTTGGTCAGGTTGAAGAACTCGCCGCGAATCTGGAGGCGATGGTTCTCGGTCCGCAAGGGGATGGTCCTGGACAACGAGAAATCCAGGTTTGAGAAGGCCGGGCCGGTGAGGACGTTCCGGCCGGCCGTGCCCAAGACGGGAAGGCCCAATGGGGTGAGGGCGGGTTCAGCGAAAGCGCAGGGGTTGAACCAGCTCCCCGGCTGGTGAACGACCTCAGCCGCCAATCCGCCATGCGAGATGGTGGCATGGCAGGCAGGGTCGGGATTGGCCATCACCGGGCCTGCCTTGAAGGGGTCGGCGATCAGATCGGGCCGGGCCGGGTTGCCAAATGCAGCGACGGCGGAGCCGGACTGCGCCGCGGCCAGATTCACCATAAAGGGAGAACCAGACTGCGCGGTGAGAATGCCGGCCATCTGCCAGTGGTCGAGGAGAGCTTTGCGCCACCCTCCACCGCGCGTCCGCAACTTGCCGAAGGGCAGATCGTAGACCGCGCTGATGGCCAGACGGTGCCGGGCGTCGAAGTCGGATACCGCCCGCTCCGCGCGCAGGTTATTGGAATTCTGAGGAAGGTCGGAGCCGACGCTGCCGGCAAACACGGACGACACATCGTCGATGGACTTCGAATAGGTGTAGGAAATCAGGAAAGCGAGGTCCTGGCCGACGCGCTTCTCCGAGCGGAACTGCATCGAGTTGTAGGAACTCGAGGAACCCGATTGCACGTACAGCAGCGAGGAGAACTGGGGGTAAGGGGAAAGGCCGGTTAACGGGTTCGTCTGGTTCAGATCGCGAACATCGGCCAGATGCGTGCCCCTGGAACCGACGTAAGCCATGTCGAGCATCCAGTTAGGCCCCAGCTCGTACTGCAGGTCGATGTTCCACTGCTGCACGTACCCGTCGCGAAAGTTGGGAGCGATGCGGTTGGGCTGGACGATGGCCAACCCCGGCTCGGTGAGGATGTTCTGAATCACAAAGGGGCTGCTGGGGTTGTTGATGTAGGCGGAGAGGTCGTAGAACGGCGGGTTGGCGCGGGGGAAGATGCTGATGTTGAAGATGCCGACGTCATAGAACATGCCGTAGGCCGAGCGGACCACCCAGCGCTGCGACTTCAGCGGCCGCCAGGCGATTCCAATGCGCGGGGCGAAATCGGTGTACGTCGGGCTGTAGGTGGCCCGGGGAATCCCGTGCGTGCCGGCCTGTATGAACTGGCAGGCGGGCGCCGGCGAGCAAGTGGCTGAGCCCGGGCTGAGATCGGGGACACTGAAGCGATTATGCGTCTCCACCGGCGGGCTGTTGTACTCGTAGCGCAAGCCGACGTTCAACAGAAAGCGCGGCACCACGTGGATGTCATCCTGGATGTAGACGCTCGAGCCGGTGCTGCGGAGGCTATTGAAGGTATCGCCCCGCACCGCCACCGCGTAGTCCGGCACGCCGGAGAGCAACTGCACCAGAGCCGTCACCGGATCCTGCCCGGACTGATTGAAGAGCCACTCGCCGCGCGCGACGAAATCGAGATAGTTGTTGACCTGGATCTTGCGGATATCCCCTCCGAACTTGAACTGGTGGCGGCCGGAAATCCAGGACAGGTTGTCGGAGAGATGGGCGGTGGTGTCGTGGCGATCCTGCGGGTAATTGACCGGCTCGCCGATGCCTTCGAAGGGGGGCAAACTGACGTTGGGGACCCCCAGGTCCACCGGATTGGTCAGCACATCGGGGAAGCCCAACTGACTGCTGACGTCCGTGCCGTAATGCTGCTGCAGAACGCCTGCGCGCATGCGATTGAATCCCAGGCGGAACTCGTTGGTCGCGCTGGGGCTGAACACATGCGTCCAACCCAGACCGGCGTTCTGGCCGTTGTTGAGGGTGTAACTGCCATAGCCGGGGAGGGTGGTAAACGAATTGACGGGATCGAAGGGATTGAACCGGTTCTCGCCGAAGCGCGTGTAGTGAGCTGTGATGACGTCACCGTCCGTGGCGTGATGGTCCATCTTCACCAGAGCCCGACATGGGGACCTTTCGTCCGGATGATAGCGTCGGCATTGGCACACCCACGCGATATCCGAACCCTACCCTACTCCTGCCGCAACGCCGTGAGCGGATCGGACCGCATGGCCTTTGCCGCCGGTGCCGCGGCGGCGGCCACCGCGACACCGCTAAGCAGAATCGCGACGCCAGCATACGTCGCCGGATCGTGCGCGGTGACGCCATAGAGCAGCCCCGCGAGGGTTCGTGTCAGCCATAGAGCGCAGGCCACCCCGACGCCCACGCCGATCGAAACCAGCCTGCCGGCATCGCCCAAGACGAGGCGGAAGATATCCCGAGGGGTAGCGCCGATGGCCACGCGGACGCCGATTTCGCGCGTCCGCTCCGCGACCGCGTAGTACATGACGCTGTAGATTCCGGCCGCGGCCAGAGACAGGGCGAGCGCCGCGAAAAGGCCGACGAGCCAGGTTTGAAAGCGGCGCTGCGCGAGGCGGTCGTCGAGCTGGTGGTCGAGAGTCGAGACAGTCTGGATCGCCGCTCCGGAATCGAGATCGCGGATCGCGTGCCGGACCGCCGGGACGAGCGCCAGCGGATCGGCTTGGGTCCGCACCGCCAACGCCATTCCCCACGGCCGCTGCGTCTGTGGCCAGAGCACTTCAGGGATTGGCTCGCTGGTGATGGCCTGCCGCCGCGTGTTCCCGATTACGCCCACGATCATGTACGCGGTCCGGTCGAAGTCGCGGCGGAGCACGTGGCCGATGGGATCGATGTGCGGAAGGTAGAGGTCGGCGAACGCCTGGTTGACCACGGCCACTTTGGGCGCTTCCGCGGAATCGGCCGCGGAGAAATAGCGCCCGCGCAGGAGCGGAACGCCGATCGCCTGCAGGTAACGGCCGCCGATTACGTCGAAGTTGATCATGGGAGCATTGGCGGCGTCGAGCGGCGGCTGGCCGTCGATAGAAATCGCGGTATGCATGGCGTTGACCTGGAAGTAGCGGCTGATGCCGCCTGCCGCCTCGACGCCGGGAAGCGATTCGAGCCGCGAGACGAGCTGTTGGAATTTGGCCGGATCGTCGGAAACCCGCGAGTGAAATTCCATGGTCAGAACGTCGGCGCCGTGGAACCCGGGATCGAGGCGCAGGATGGTGGACATGCTGCGCAGCAGAAGGCCCGCGCCGGCAAGCAGCACGATGGCGACGCCGCATTCGACGATCACGAGCAGGTCGCGGGTGCGGCGGGCATGGCGCGTGCCGGAACCGCGCACCCCTAGCGCGCTCGCCGTGGACGCCAGACGGAATGCAGGTGCCAACCCGAACAGGACGGCGGAAAGGAGACAAAGGACGAGCGTGAAGAGCACGGCGCGAGAATCCAGCGAGATCTCGTGCAGCCGGGGCATATCCCGCGGAGCGAACGCAACAATCGCCCGGACCGCTGCATTGGCGAGCAGGAGCCCAAGCGTGCCCGCCGCGCCCGCGAGGACGAGACTCTCGGTGAAAAGCTGCGAGAGGAGCCGTCCGCGGCTCGCGCCCAACGCAGCCCGGAGTTCGATCTCGCGCGTGCGGCCCGCGCCGCGGGCCAGGACTAGGTTGCCAAGATTCGTGCAGGCGATCAGGAGAACCATGGCAACCGCGGCGAGCAACAACGAGAGGCCTAGCCGCACCGGCCCCACCACCTGGTCCAGAAGCGGAACCACGCGTACGCCCATGCCGCGGTCCTCCGGATACGTCTGGGCAAGGCGCGCGGCGATGCCGGTCATTTCGGATCGGGCCGCTTCGAGACGGACCCCGGGCCGCAGCTTCCCGATGACCTGCCATCCGAATTTGACCGAACGGGAATTCGACTCCTCGCGAAAGTAGCTGGCGGAGGTGTACGGCATCCAGATGGACGTGCCTTTGTGCAGCGGGCGGAAGCCGGGCGGAAGGACGCCGATCACCTGTACGGATTTGCCGCCGATGGAGGCCGTCTTGCCGATCGCGACCGGCGAACCTCCCATCCGCCGTTGCCAGAGTTCGTAGCTGACGACGGCGAGCGGCTCGCCGCGGAGCGCCTCATCGGCTGTGAAGGTGCGGCCGGCAACCGGGTGCGCTCCGAGTTCGGCGAACCAGTTGGGTGAGACGAAGTCGGTCTCCAGAGATTCGGGCTCAGGTTCGCCGGCCCAGATGAGCGGCTCGGATCGCATGTAGCCCAGATCTTCGAAGGAGCGCGCCTGCCGCTGCCAATCGAGGACATTGGCATAGCCGGTTTCACGTTCGTTGAGGCCCACGTGCGAATCGGCAGTCCAGAGGAGGACCAGACGGTCCGCGTCGCGGTAGGGGAGGGGACGCAAGAGCACCGAATTCACGGTGCTGAACATGGCGGTATTGATGCCGATGCCGAGTGCGAGCGTGGCCACCGCGGCGGCGGTGAAGCCAGGATTGCGCCGCAGAGTGCGTGCGGCGAAACGCAGGTCCTGCCAGACAGCCATACAGTTACTTTAGCAGGCCCAATGAAATCCGACCCAAAGCATGTGATCTGAAGAATGTTCCGGTCGTCGTATAGGTCATCCACCGCGAAGACCTTCAGCAAGACCAAGTTGCCGCCTAACGCTCGATGGTGAGAGTTGACCGGCCGCTACGCGGCGGCTGTGCCGCGCGAAATTCCCCTTGAGGTTCGGCGCGAACCGAGCCATGAATCGTGTCGTATGGACACCACCACCACATACGAGATCATCGGCGAGGGCCAGTACCGCGTGTTGGCGCAGGGCTGGTGGGCCGATGTGGAATACCGATGGGATCGCGCGACCGATGATTGGCGCGTGATGATCCTCGACACGAACGCCCACGGCCGCATCTCCCTGTTTGATATCGCGCTGGCCGCCAACGATGTGATCGGCGGCGGCGAGGTGCCGCGCGAGAAACTGGTTTGGGCAGACACGGGCGGGCGGCTGATCGACGGCCGCGCCGAATGGTAGGGGGACGACGATGCGGATCAACGTGAACCCCAGTTGCGACGTGCTGACCGGCGAGGATACGAAAAGCATCTATGCGAAGGCGGAAATCACACGGGGTCCAACGGGGTCCAAAACGCGCACGTCAGCGTCCTAACCGCGCACGGAAGCGTTCTAAAGAGTCCGACTGGGGTCGAAATCGCTATCGCGCAAAGGCTTGTGTTTTCAAGGGGAATGTCTGGAGGTGATTAAAATAAATGGCGGGGACGACGGGTCTCGAACCCGCGACCTCCGACGTGACAGGCCGGCGTTCTAACCAACTGAACTACGTCCCCGCAATGTCAGGCGGATAATCCGATGCTAACATGACGGCGGCGCGGGCGCAAAAGCGCGCTAAGGTGTAAGCATGACGATTCGTGGCGTGGTGTGCCTTACTTGCTCCCTGGCGGCCCTGGCGTGTTGCACGGCGCGCAAGCCAACCCCCGAGGAAGCCCGCAAGTTCATCGATGACGCGGAGCAGAAGTTGCTCATCCTGGGCGTCGACTCGGGACGCGCGGACTGGGTGAAGTCCACCTACATCACCGACGACACCGAAACCCTGGCGGCCAAGCTCGACGAGCGGGCCATCGCGGCCACGGTGGAGTATGCCAAGCAGTTGACGCGGTTCGACGGCGTGCCGCTCGATCCGGTGACGGCGCGCAAAATCAGGCTGCTCAAACTCTCGCTCACCATTGCCACGCCCTCCGACCCCAAGGAGAGCGAAGAGCTCACCCGCATCGTCGCCGGCATGGAAGGGACCTACGGGAAGGGCAAGTATTGTTCCGGCGGGCCCGCGAGTTGCAAGGACATCGAGGACCTGAGCAAGATTCTCGCCGAGAGCCGCGACCCCAAACAGCTTCTGGAGGCGTGGACCGGCTGGCACGCTATTGCGCGGCCCATGCGCAAGGATTACGTGCGCTACGTGGAGCTGGCGAACAAGGGAGCGCGGCAGCTCGGGTTTAAGGACAACGGCGCGATGTGGCGGGCGAAGTACGACATGCCGCCGGACGCTTTCGCCGCGGAACTCGACCGGCTATGGGGACAAGTGCGGCCGCTGTACCTGTCGCTGCATGCGTACGTGCGGGCCAGGCTGAGGGCAAAATACGGCGACGCGGTTCCGGCGAGCGGGCCGATTCCCGCCGACCTGCTGGGCAACATGTGGGCGCAGGAGTGGGACAACATCTATCCGCTGGTGGCGCCGGCCAACGCCGACCCGGGCTACGATTTGACCGAGCTGCTCAAAAAGCGCAACACCGACTGGAAGCAGATGGTCAAGTACGGCGAGAACTTCTTCGTCTCGCTGGGATTCGATCCGCTGCCGCAGACATTCTGGGAGCGTTCGCTGTTCCTCAAACCCCGGGACCGCGAGGTGGTGTGCCATGCCAGCGCGTGGGACATCGACATGCTCAGCGATGTGCGGCTCAAGGTGTGCATCCAGATTACCGGCGAGGACTTCCTGACCATCCACCACGAGCTGGGCCACAACTTCTACCAGCGCGCCTACAGCCGGCAGCCGCCTTCCTTCCGCGACAGCGCCAACGACGGTTTCCATGAGGCGGTGGGCGATACCATCGCGCTATCCATCACGCCCGAGTACCTGGTGAAGCTGGGACTGCTCGAGAAGGCGCCGGATACTTCCAAAGACATTGGCCTGCTGCTGCACCGGGCGCTCGAAAAAATTGCATTTCTGCCCTTCGGGCTGGTCATCGACCAGTGGCGCTGGAAGGTGTTTTCGGGCGAGATTCCGCCCGAAAAGTACAACCAGACATGGTGGCAGCTTCGCCTGAAGTACCAGGGGATCGCGCCGCCGGGCCGGAGGGCGCCCCGCGCAGCGAGGCGGATTTCGATCCGGGCGCGAAATACCACGTGGCCGCCAACGTGCCTTACATGCGGTACTTCCTCGCCGACATCCTGCAGTTTCAGTTTCACCGTGCGCTGGCGCAGGCCGCCGGCTGCGCCGGACCGCTGAACCGCTGCTCCATTTTTGGCAATCAGGCGGCGGGCAACCGGCTCAATGCCATGCTGGAAATGGGCCAGAGCCGCCCCTGGCAGGAGGCTCTGGAGAAGATTGCGGGCACGCGCGAGATGGACGCGTCGGCGATTCGCGATTATTTTGCGCCCTTGCAAAAGTGGCTGGACGAACAGAATCGGGGGAAGCCGGTGGGCTGGTGACCTACAGGTAGAGGTCGTCCACGTCATAACCGCGGTAGTCCTGTGAAACCTGCGCGTGCAGGTCCTGGCACAGGCGGTCCATGCCCTCGGCGATCTTCAGGAAAGTGAATGCGGCGCGATTGTTCGGCCCGTAGACGCCGGCCACCACGTTACACAGTTCGCGCAAACGGGCGCGGGTCGCCCGAATCTCGCGGCTCAACTCCCGATGCTCCTCCAATGTCAGGGGGCTGGAAGTCTCCGGACGCATTCCGAACCCTCCCATGCGGGGCTGATTGCCTTTCGCCCCAGGTTTCATCATAGCAGTCCCATACTCGTGGCGGCCGTTGGACGGCAAGCTAAAGCATGCCCCACCAATTGCTACAATCGCAGTGATGGCCAATCACACCTACGCCGTATTCGATACCACCGAAGGCAGGTTCAAGATCGAGCTTTTCGCCGCCCAGGCGCCGCGCACGGTCGAGAACTTCGTCAGTCTGGCGGAAGGAGCCAAGACCGGGAAGCCGTTCTATGACGGCACCATTTTTCATCGCGTGATTCCGGATTTCATGATCCAGGGCGGCGATCCGGAGGGCACCGGACGCGGCGGCCCCGGATACCGTTTTGCGGATGAGTTTCACCCCGAGCTGAAGCACTCCAAGCCGGGCATCCTCTCCATGGCCAACGCCGGGCCGAATACCAACGGCAGCCAGTTCTTTATCACCGTGGCCGCCACTCCGTTCCTGGACAACCGCCACAGTGTCTTCGGCGCAGTGACGGAAGGATACGACGTAGTGAAGAAGATCTCGCAGGCGCCGCGCAACCGGCAGGACCGGCCGTCCCAGGAAATACGGATCAATTCGGTGAAGATCGAGAGGGTGTAGGAAGCGGGCCTGCCGCTGACATGAAACTGGCGATTTTCGGAGGCACGTTCGACCCCATTCACAAGGCCCACCTGGCCGTCGCCAGGAGAGCGGCGGACCGTTTCCAGCTTGACCGCGTCCTCTTCGTCCCCGCCGCCCATCCGCCCCACAAGGCCGGAATCACCCACGCCCCTTACGATGACCGCGTGCGCATGGCCGAGCTGGCCTGCCAGGGCGAGCCGCGTTTCGAGGTGTCCCGCCTGGAAGAGGGCCTCCAGCGCAGCTACTCCATCCGTACCATCGAGAAGGTGCAGGCTCGGATGGTGCCGGCGGACGATCTGTTTTTCATCATTGGCGCGGATGCCTTCGCCGAGGTCCGAACGTGGCGCCGGTGGGAGGATGTCGCCCGGAGGGTCCGTTTCATCGTGGTGAGCCGCCCCGGCCATCTCTATGAAGTGCCGCCGGGAGTCCGCCTGGAACGGCTCGATACCATCGAGTTGCCGGTCTCTTCCTCGGAAATCCGCCGCGCCCTGGCGGCGGGTGAGCGCCCCGCTGAAGTTCCCGAACCGGTTCTGGAGTATATCTTCAGGCACGGGCTGTACGGCGCGCGAGTGCCCGCCTGAATCGTGGCCCGCCGCTACACCCACTGTGTCGGGTTGCGCCGCGAAGCCGGGCCGGACACCGTCCCCGGCGCCTCTCAAGCCTCGGGGCGATTCACCGTAACCTGCGATTTTACTTGTATCTAAAACATAAACGGTCCATTATGTTTTTAGGAGACAAGCCGGATGGCACGCGCCGTGCAGGGTATTTGGTGCATTGAGGCGTTTCCCCGTCCGGATTGCCCAGTGGAGGTGTGCCTTGAAAAGCCTTTATCCCTTTCCGAAACTTGTTGTGTTTCTGCTGGCGGCCTTAGGGTGCCGCGCACTGCACGCGCAGACATTGGTTATCAGCCCCAATCCGCTGAACATCACGGTGCTGGCGAACGCGGGCGCCACAGCGTATCTCACCTTGACGAGTACGGGCGCGCCCATTACCATATACTCGGTTACACCTAGTGTCTCGTCGCTGCATGCGTCGCTTCCAGCTAGTCCCGTAACCACACCGCAAACCATTACCGTCACGGTCGATTCCCTGGCTACCGGCGCCAGTCCATACACTGGCTATCTATCGGTCTCCAGCTCCGATTCGGCTGCTGTTCACAGCGTGCCCGTGAATGTCGCGTTCAGCGGCATTGGCGTTTATCCGTCAACTCTTGCGCTTCAATACACGGCTGGCAGCACCAGTTTTCCAGCGCCGGTGTCCTCCACGCTGACCGTTCCTCCGGGCGTCACGGTCGGCGCCCCGACCGCGAACAGCGGTGGCGGCTGGCTGCAGGCGGCCGTCACGGGAACCCCGTCAACGGCGGTTACAGCTCTCATCAACACCTCGGTGGCGCAAACCCTTACGCCCGGCACTTATACGGGATCCATCACCATCACGCCCACTACCGGCGGCCCGGCAACCGTGCAGGTGACGTTGGTGGTCACCGCCGCGCCTCAATTGACGGTTACCCCTTCGTCACTCTCGTTCTATTACCAGGTGAATGGAACCAACAATCAGACTTCGCAGCAAATCGCGCTCACAGCCGGCGCCCAGAACTTCACCTTTTCGTTCGCGCCGGGGTATCCGACATGGATCACCCTCAATCCGCCAAGCGGAACCGTCTCGGCGGGTCAAACCCTAAACGTCACGGTGACCGTAACTCCTCCTTCGTCCTGCACTTCCTCGTGTAGCGCCAATCTGGTCTTGAATACCACCCCCGGCACCGCCCAGAATATTTCGGTCGCGGTGACGGTCTCCACAAATCCGCTCCTGAACCTTACCACGACGGCGATCATCTTCCCCACTTATCAAATGGGAACCGCGCCGCCGGCGAACGTTTCCGTCACGCCAGGGAGCACCGGCGCGGCGCTGCCATACACGGTCGCGATCACCAACGGAGCGTCCTGGCTGACCGTCACGCCAACCTCCGGCACGACGCCTACTCCGGTTTCGATCGGGGTAAATCCCATCAACCTCCTTGCCGGAACTTACAACGGCACAGTGTCGTTCGTGGCCAATAACGTTACGCAGTCCATCTCCGTGACTTTGACCGTGACCAACAATCCCGTGCTGGTCGCCAGCCCCACCCCGCTCTGGTTTGCGTATCAGATAGGCCAGGCATTACCCGCCTCGCAAACCATCAACCTCACCAGCAGCAACGGGACGCCGCTGAACTACAACGCTACGAGTAATGCATCGTGGCTGATACTGACCAGCCCGGCCGGAACCACGGATAGTTCCCTCACCGCGTCGGTCAACATCTCCGGTCTCTCCGCGGGCACGTACAACGGGCAAATTGCTGTAACCGCCGCCAATCAGCAAACCGGGGCGGCGCTGACCGCGGTCAACATTCCGGTGACGCTCTACGTCAGTAACAACGCCCAGCTATTGGTGACTCCGCTGCAGCCGTTTGTCGTCCAGGCCTACAGCGGCCAGTCGGCGGCGCCTCAGACCGTTACACTCAACAGCACCAGCACCGATGTACTAAACCTGGTTTGGGGACAGCCGACAGTGCCGTGGCTGCTAACTTCTGCGCCGCCTGGAGCCACACCTGGCTCCTTCGTGCTGCAGGCGACCCCGTCGGCCAGCATGGCGCCCGGGATTTACTCGGGCAGCGTCACCGTGACGGCAACTGGTCCCGCAGTCGCCGCCCTCGATAGCCCGGTGACCATTCCGGTGGTCTTACGGTTGACCTCCGGGACTCTCAACGCCCCTTCGCCCGCTACCCTGTCGTTCTCGCAGAGCGTCGGCGCATCGGCCCCGCCGGCGCAACCGGTCGCCGTGACCAGTACCTCGCCCGGGTTGACCTTCATCCCGTCTGCTTATGACCAGGGGTTTGGCTGGCTCTCGGTGACCTCCTCGAGTAACACCACCAACGGTTCGTTCAACGTCTCCGTGGATGGCTCCAAGCTCAGTACCGGCACGTACATAGGCAAAGTCGTCGTGTTCAGCGAGTTCGCCGCCGGCAGCCCGGTGGTCATTCCCGTAACCTTCACGGTGACTCCGGGAACCATCTCGGCGCCCACTACGACGCTCTCCTTCACGCAGGTGCGGGGTGGCGCCGTACCGGCGGCGCAGAGTGTGTCCGTATCCGGCTCGCCCGGATCCCTGAACTTCACCGCGACCACCAGTACCACCGACGGTAACGCGTGGCTCACCGTGACGTCGCCGACCGGCACCACTCCCGCGACGCTGCAAGTGGGGGTGAATGCGGCTGTCGCGTCCAGCCTGCCGGCGGGCCCTTACAGCGGCACGGTCACCATCACTTCCTCGGGCGCCAGCGGGAGCCCCATCAACATCCCGGTGACGCTGACTGTGATTTCGCCGCAGACGTTTACGACCTCGCCCACCAGCCTCAGTTTCAGCTACACCGTGGGTCTCACCGCTCCGCAGGCGCAGAACTTCCAGCTCTCGTCGTCGGGCGGGAACGCTCCATTCTCAGTTGCCACGCCGAGTAGCGCCGGTTGGCTGCAGGTCTCGCCCACCAGCGGGAGCACGCCGGCTACTCTGTCGGTGTCGATCAACACCCAGGGTCTGGCCGCCGGCAATTACACGGCTGCGATCACCATCAATTCGCCGTACTCCCCCACCGCTGCGGCGGCGTCGGTGACCGTGAACCTCGCCGTGATGCAGATTACGGTGAAACCGACGACCATCACCAACGCTGCCAGCTATGCCGCGGGAGTGGTTTCGCCGGGAGAGAATATCGTGATCTGGGGCACGGCTATCGGGCCCTCCAGCCTCACCTATGGCAGTCTCACCGCGGGCGGCGGCGCGCTCAGCACCAGCGCCGGCAATACCCGCGTCCTGTTTGACGGCGTCCCCGCGCCCGTCGTTTACGCCTCCGGCCAGCAGACCAGCGTGATGGTGCCGTACGAGGTCGCGGGCCGGCCCACCACCAGCGTAGTGGTGGAGTACCAGGGAGTGCAATCCTCCCCTTTGGTCTACAACGTACAGCCAGCCGTGCCGGGGATTTACACGCAGAACTACTCGGGCTCCGGACCGGGGGCCATTCTGAACCAGGATGGCGTTACCGTCAACGGGCCAGGCACATTGGCCGCCAAGCTTTCGGTGGTGTCTGTTTACATGACGGGTGAGGGGCAGACATCACCGGCGGGCGTGACCGGCGCCATCGCGCCGGTCAACGTCCCGGCCCCCTGGAAACAACCGCAATTGACGCTCACAGCCACCATCGGCAATCTTCCGGCTAAGGTGCTGTACTACGGTTCGGCGCCAGGCTTGGTTTCCGGGGTGATGCAGGTGAACGTGGAAATCCCGGCCAACGCTCCCTCCGGCGCCATACCCATTGTCATTACCCTGACCAACCAGGCCACCGGATTGAGCTACAGCAGCCAGGCGCAAGTGACGGTCTCAGTGCAGTAAGCTTACCCCACTACTTCCAGAAACGCTTTCGCCGCATGGCTCAGCGCCCGGCGCGTCGGATATACCAGGCGGATCTTCCGCTCCACGTGCAGCTCCTTGACCTTCACCTCGCATAATGTCTTCTGCTCGATCTCCTGTTCCACGCACATGCGAGGCACGAAAGCCACGCCCATATCGTTCTGCACCATCTTGCGGATGGTCTCGATGGTGGGCATTTCCACGGGCATCTGCAAGGGCACTTTGTGGGCTTGAAACTCGCGCAGCACCACTTCGCGATAGGGAGAAACCACGTTGTGGGCGATGAACGTCTCCGCGCCCAGCTCGGCGATCGAAACCGTCTTGCGGTGCGCCAGCCGGTGCTTCGGCGAGACCACGAAGGCCAGGGCGTCGGTGTAGATAACCTTGGACTTGAGCCGCTCGTCGCCGGGGTCGTAGCTGATCACGCCTAGTTCCAGGTTGCCATCCAACAGCTCGTTGGGGATCTTGCTCGAGAGGCTGCGGCGGACCTGTACCTTCACTTTCGGGTGCAGTTCCCGGTACCGCTCGATGTGGCGCAGCAGATAGAGGCTGGTGGATTCGTTGGCTCCTATGATGAGCCGGCCGGCGGAGTTGTCGCGCAGCTCGGCGAGCGCGTTGTCGAGCTCCTGCCGGAGGCTCTGAAAGCGGCGGGCGTAGTCCAGCACAGTGCGCCCGGCGTCGGTCAGGATGAGGTCTTTCCCCGTGCGGTCGATGAGCTTCTCTCCCAACTCCTGTTCCAGACGCTGCAACCCCAGCGACACCGCCGGCTGCGTGCGCAGCAGCTTCTCCGCCGCGCGCGAGAAGCTCTTTTCCGTGGCTACCGTCAGAAACACCTGAAGCGAATACAGTTCCATGCCGGACTAATTATAACATCTGCTAATGCAGACCGCTAAAATTATAAATTTGCCAAATCGAACACCGGACCGGCATAATGCTTGTATTGGTGACGGCCATGAGCGACCGCGTATATATTTTCGACACCACGCTGCGCGACGGGGAACAGTCGCCCGGCTGCAGCATGACGGTTCCGGAGAAGCTGCGCATGGCGCGGAAACTCGTGGAACTCGGCGTCGACATTCTGGAAGCGGGTTTTCCCATCGCGTCCGAAGGCGATTTCGAGGCCGTGGATGCCGTTAGCCGCGAGTTCCCGTGGGCCCGGGTGGCGGCCCTGGCGCGCTGCTGCACGCTGGACGTAGAGCGCGCCGCCAGGTCGCTCGCCCACGCCCAACGGCCGCGCATTCACACCTTCATCGCCACCAGCGAGATTCACCTCAAGTACAAGCTGAAGAAGTCCGAGGAGCAGGTGTTGGAGGAAGCCGTGGCCGCCGTCGAGCTGGCGCGGCGATACGCCGATGACGTTGAATTCTCGGCCGAAGACGGCGCGCGCACCGCGCCCGCGTACCTGGACAGGATCTCCAAGGCCGTGGTGGCGGCCGGAGCGCGCACGGTCAACATTCCGGATACCGTGGGATACTCGGTGCCTCATGAATACGGCGCCCTGATCGGCCACGTGGCCCGGACGCTGGGCGACTCCGCCGTTGTCAGCGTGCATTGTCACGACGACCTGGGGCTGGCGGTGGCCAATTCGGTCGTGGCCATCGAAGCCGGCGCCCGGCAGGTGGAGTGCACCATCAACGGCATCGGCGAGCGCGCCGGCAACTGCTCGCTCGAAGAGGTCGTCATGATTCTGAAGACCCGCTCCGATTACTACCCCTGCCACACCGGAATTCACACCGAGCATCTCTTCTCGGCCAGCGAGTTGCTGAGCTCCATCATCACCTTTGGCCCCCAGCCCAACAAGGCCATCGTGGGCCTCAACGCGTTCGCCCACGAGGCCGGCATCCACCAGGATGGCTACCTCAAGGAGAAGACCACTTACGAGATCATCGATCCGCGCTCGGTGGGCGTGCCCGAAGGCCGGCTGGTGCTGGGCAAACACAGCGGCCGGCACGCGCTCCACCAACGCGCTACGGATCTCGGCTACGACCTCTCGAAACAGGAGCTGGACGACCTTTATCATCGCTTCATCGCGGTGGCCGATCACCGCAAGAAGGGCCTGATGGATAAGGAGATCCTGGCGCTGATCCGCGCCGGCGAGGTGGAGGGGCGGGTGGCGGCCGACTAGCCAATGGACCTGAACGTCCTGGTTCTGCCCGGAGACGGAATCGGCGCCGAGGTGACGCGCCAGGCGGTGCGTGTGCTGCGCCGGGTGGCGCACAAGTTTCACCACCATCTGGATCTGGCCGAGGGGCTGCTGGGCGGCATCGCGATCCACCAAACAGGGACGCCGCTGCCGGATGAGACGTTGCGCCTCGCGGTGGCGGCCGATGCCACCTTGATGGGGGCGGTGGGGCTGCCGGAGTTCGACCATGCGCCGCCCGAGAAGCGGCCGGAAAAAGGATTGCTGGGTCTTCGCAAGGCCCTGGGCGTGTACGCCAACCTGCGCCCCGTGCGCGCGTACGCGTCGCTGCTGGATTCTTCGCCGCTGAAGAACCACCTGGTGGAAGGCACCGATATGGTTATCGTCCGCGAACTGACGGGCGGAATCTATTACGGCACTCCGCGCGGAATTATGGAGAACGGCGCGGAGACGCGGGCGGTCAATACCATGACCTACACGCGCTCGGAAATCGAGCGCGTTTCCCGCGTGGCCTTCCACCTGGCGCGCGCGCGCCGCCGGCAGGTCACCTCGGTGGACAAGTCCAACGTACTCGAGAACTCCCAGCTCTGGCGGCGCGTGGTGATCGAAGTGGCGCAGGAGTTTCCGGATGTGGCGCTGGACCATCTGCTGGTGGATAACTGCGCCATGCAGTTGATTTTGAACCCGCGCCGTTTCGATGTCGTGCTGACGGAGAACATGTTCGGCGACATTCTGAGCGATGAAGGCGCGGTGCTGGCCGGTTCCATTGGGATGCTGCCCTCGGCCTCGATCGGCGATCGGCGGCCGTCCGGGGCATGGGTCGGGCTATACGAGCCGGTGCACGGCTCGGCGCCCGATATCGCCGGGCAGAACAAAGCCAACCCGCTGGGCGCCATTGGCTCGGTGGCGGCCATGCTGTCTTACAGTTTCGGTTTAAAGGAAGAAGCCTCCGCGGTGGATGCGGCCATCGAGGCCGTGCTCCGGAGTGGCCACGTTACCGCGGACCTGCGGCCTTCGGGCGCGCCCGCCACCACCGAACAGGTGGGGGAATCGGTGTGCGTCGCGATCGGTTGAGCGAGGGGCCTACCAGCCCCTCGCTCAACCAAACAAAACATGGCAAGCTAAAGCATGCCCCACCTTCTTATGCCCCGCACCATCATCGAAAAACTCTGGGACTTGCACGTAGTCCGCCAGCAGCCCGGCGCTCCGGCGCTGCTCTACATCGATCTGCACCTGGTTCATGAAGTCACATCGCCGCAGGCTTTTCAGGGTCTGCGCGAGCGCGGCCTGAAAGTCCGGCGTCCCGATCTCACCATTGCCACGGCCGATCACAGCATTCCGACGACCGATCGCTCGCTGCCCATCGTGGACGAGATCGCCGCCCGGCAGCTCGCGCAACTCGAGACCAACTGCGCGGAATTCGGCGTCCGCTGTTTGGGCATCCACAGCGACCGCCAGGGCATCGTCCACGTGATCGGGCCGGAGCTCGGCTTGACGCAACCGGGAATGACGGTGGTTTGCGGCGACAGCCACACCGCCACGCATGGCGCCTTTGGCGCGCTGGCCTTCGGAATCGGCACCAGCGAAGTGGAACACGTGCTGGCCACGCAATGCCTGTTGCAGCGGAAATCGAAAACCTTTCAGGTCCGCGTGGATGGCCGGCTGAAGCCCGGCGTTTCGGCCAAGGACATCATTCTGGCGCTGATCGCCAGGATTGGCGTTGGCGGCGGCACGGGCAGCGTCTTCGAGTATGCCGGCAGCGCCATCCGCGCGCTGAACATGGAAGAGCGCATGACGGTGTGCAACATGTCCATCGAGGGGGGCGCCCGCGCGGGGCTGGTGGCGCCCGACGACACCACGTTCCAGTACCTCAGCGGGCGCCCGCACGCGCCTAAAAGAGCGGAGTGGGACGCGGCCGTGGCGCGCTGGAAACAGCTTCCCACCGACGAAGGCGCGGCCTACGACAGCAGTGTGATCATCGATGCCGGCGCTCTCGAGCCCATGATCACTTACGGAACCAACCCCGGCATGGGCGTGCCCATTACCGCGCCGCTCCCCGATCCGTCGCGGGTGGCCGACCCCATGGCCCGCGATTCCATTTCCAAGGCCCTCAAGTACATGGGCCTCGAAGGCGGAAAGCCGCTGCTGGGGCGCCCCGTCAACGTAGTCTTCATCGGAAGCTGCACCAATGGGCGCATCTCCGACTTGCGCGCCGCCGCGGGGCTGCTGGACGGCCGCAAAGTCAGCCCCAAAGTGCGCGTCCTGGTGGTGCCTGGCTCGCAGGAGGTGAAACGCCAGGCCATGGCCGAGGGGCTCCCGGAAATCTTCCGCGCGGCGGGCTGCGAGTGGCGCGAGCCGGGCTGCTCCATGTGCATCGGGATGAACCCCGACCAGCTTTCGCCCGGCCAGTACAGCGTTTCCACCAGCAATCGCAATTTTGAAGGACGGCAGGGAAAGGGCGGGCGCACGTTCCTGGCCAGCCCCTTGACCGCCGCGGCCAGCGCCATTACCGGCGTGGTCACCGATGTGAGGACGATGCTATGAAGCCATTCACCAATTTCTCCAGCCGCATGGCGCCGCTCGCCATCAATAACATCGACACCGACCAAATCATTCCCGCGCGCTTTTTGAAGACCACCTCCAAGCAGGGTCTCGGCCAGCAGCTTTTTTGCGACTGGCGCTACGACGCCCAGGGCCATCCCGATCCCGATTTCATTCTGAACCAGCCGCGGGCGCAGGGCGCACAGGTGCTGCTGGCGGGCGACAATTTCGGCTGCGGCAGCTCGCGCGAGCACGCGCCGTGGGCTCTGACGCAGTTTGGCTTTCGCGCCGTGGTGAGCACGTCGTTTGCCGACATCTTCAAACAGAACTCGTTGAAGAATTCGCTGCTGCCCATCGTGGTCCCGCCGGACGTCCACGCCGAGTTGTTCGCGGCCGCGGCGGAGAATCCGGATGGCACGGTGAAAATCGACCTGGCCAGCCAGACCCTCACCACGCCCAGCGGCCGGAAAGTGGAGTTTCCCATCGATTCCTTTTCCAAGCACTGCCTGCTGGAGGGCGTGGACGAATTGGGCTACATCCTCCAGCACGAGGCCCACATCGCCGCCTACGAGGCGCGCCGCGTGGGGTCTGTCGACACGCGGGAGTAAACTTGAAGCTATGGCTCTGGACATTGAGCAAAGAGAACGCGAAGGCATCACCATCCTGGATCTGAAGGGCCGCATCACCGTCGGTCCGGAAGCCGCCATGCTGCGCGAGAAGGTCGCCGCCCTCAACGCCGCCAGCACGCGCAACCTGGTGTTCAATCTCGCCGGCACCGATTACATCGACAGCACCGGCCTCGGCGCGCTGGTCATGTGCGTCACTACCCTGCGCAAGAACGGCGGCAATGTGAAACTGCTCAACCTCACCCGCCGCCATATCGAGCTGCTGGTCATGACCAAGCTCGCCACCATTTTCGAGATCTTCAACGACGAGCAGGACGCCGTTAACAGCTATTTCCCCGACCGCAAGATCAAGACCTTCGATATCCTGGATTTTGTGCAGAAGATGAAAGAGGAATAGGCGCCGATGGCACTGGTGGTCATCGGAGGCGTGGCCGCGGGCCTGAGCGCCGCGGCGCGCGCGCGGCGCATCGATCCCGGCCTCGACATCGTTGTCCTGGAGAAAGGCCCCGTCGTTTCCTATGGGGCCTGCGGGCTGCCGTATCTCGTCGAAGGGCGCGTCCGCGAGGCGCGCCAGTTGATCGTCTACACACCCGAGTATTTCCGCAAAGAGCGTAATATCGAGGTGCGCACCGGGGCGCGCGTGGTCTCTATCGCTCACTCGCGCCGCGAAGTGGCGCTCGAATCCGGCGCCCGCGTGCATTATGACCACCTCGTGATCGCGGCCGGTGCCCGCTGCGATACTGTCGGCATCGCGGGCGCCGCGCAGCCTCACGTCTTCACGCTGCATACCCTCGACGACGCCGAGCGCCTGCGCCGCTTCCTCCGCGAGAAGCACCCCCGGCGCGCAGTGGTGATCGGGGCGGGATACATCGGTGTGGAGGCCGCCGACGCGCTGCGCCGCAACGGCCTGCGCGTGACCGTGCTGGAGCGCTCGGAGAACGTCCTGCTGCGCGACGACCAGCGCTTCACCGAGGCCGTTTGTAGGCAACTGGAAAGACACGGCGTGGAGGTGCGCTGCGGCGTCAATGTTGGCGCCATCGAGCCGGACCGCGTGGCGGACGTCGCCTGCCACTTGGTGGTGGTCTCCGCCGGGTTCAAGCCTAACGTGGAGATTGCCGCGGAGGCCGGCGTCGAGCTGGGCCGCACCGGCGCCATCCGCGCCGACGACCGCATGGAGACCAACCTGCACGGCGTCTACGCGGCCGGCGACTGCGCCGAAGTCGTGCACCTGGTAACCGGCCGCCCCACCTGGATTCCGCTCGCAACCACCGCCAACAAGACCGGGAGGGTTGCCGGCGCCAACGCCGCCGGAAGCCGCGAGCGCTTCGCCGGCGTGGTGGGAACCTCGATTGTCGGCATCTTCGGGATGGGCTTCGCCGCCACCGGTCTTTCCGTCGCGCAGGCGCGCGCCGAAGGTTTTTCGCCGCTCGCCGCGCGCATCGAAGCCCCGCTGCGGCCGCGTTATTTTCCGAGCGCCCGGACCATAGTGGAGCTGGTGGCCGACCGCGCCACCCGCCGCCTGATCGGCGGATCGGTGATCGGCGAGGAAGGCGCCGCCGGCCGCATCAATGTTATCGCCGCTGCGCTCCAGTCGCGTCTGCGCGTCGACGACTTCGAGCAACTGGACCTGGCCTATTCGCCGCCCTTCGCGCCCGTCTGGGACCCCCTCCTGATCGCGGCCCAGCAACTTATCAAGGAACTGTAGAGGCCAGGCCGCCATTGTACAATTGGATTATGGCCGCCAGCAAACAGCGCAAACTCCTCGACCCCGGTTCCCGCGCGCCGGATTTCCGGCTGCCGCGCCTGGATGGCGGCACGACCGCTCTCCAGCAGCTCCTCGCCAACGGCCCTGCGCTGATCGTCTTCTTCAAGACGACGTGTCCCGTGTGCCAGCTCACACTCCCATTTCTCGAACCCATTCACAAGGCCGGCACGCTGCCGGTCTACGCCATCTCGCAGGACGACGCCCGAGATACCCGGGAGTTCAACCGGCAATTCGGCATCGCGTTTCCCACGCTGCTCGATGCCGAGCGGAGCGGCTTCGCGGTGAGCAACGCATTCGGGATTTCCACCGTGCCCACCACGTTTCTGATTGAGGGCGACGGCAGGATCTCGCGCGTCATCGAGGGCTGGAGCAAGCTGGAAATCGAATCGCTCGGCGGCCTGGCAGGCGTCGAGGTGTTCCGGCAGGGCGACAACGTGCCCGAATGGAAGGCCGGTTGAGGGTCGCGGAACTAGGCTCCCGTGCGGAGTCCCAACCCACGCTAAAATAAAATCAGGCTCCATGCCGAACCCCATCGGAGAGATTCTGGATACCGCCGCCGCTATCGCCAAGGGGATGGGCGTCACCTTCCGGGAGATGATGTCTCCCACCGTGACGGAATACTATCCCGACGAGCCGCCCAAGTTTGAAGAGCGCTACCGCGGCGTCCACGTGCTCCAGCGCGATTCGAACGGCCTGGAAAAATGCGTGGCGTGCTTCCTGTGCGCCGCCGCCTGCCCCTCCAACTGCATCTACATCGAGGCCGCGGAGAACACCGATATGGTCCGCATCTCCGGTGGGGAGCGCTACGCCAAGGTTTACAACATCGACTACAACCGCTGCATTTTCTGCGGGTATTGCGTGGAAGCCTGCCCCACCGACGCCATCACGCACGGCCACGGATTTGAAATCGCCAGCTTCAATACTTCCACGCTGGTTAAACGCAAAGAGGATCTGCTCGCGCCCCTGCCGGAAGCGGCTCCGGCGCGCTGAATCGCATCCGCCTCGCTCGTCATCCATTAAGGAGCACGGCATGTTTCGAGCCATCAGGGAACAGATCGGCACCATTTTCCGGGAAGACCCGGCCGCCAAGAGCGTGCTCGAGATCGTCCTCTGTTACCCCGGCTTCCACGCCATCCTGCTGCACCGGCTGGCCCACAAACTGTATCGCTGGGGGGTGCCGCTGGCGCCGCGCGTCATCTCGCAGGCCGGCCGCTTCCTGACCGGGATCGAGATTCATCCCGGCGCCACCATCGGCCGGCGCTTCTTCATCGATCACGGCATGGGCGTGGTGATCGGCGAAACCACCGAAATCGGCGACGATGTGCTGCTCTACCAGGGAGTCACGCTGGGCGGCACCGGCAACGAAAAAGGCAAGCGCCACCCCACCCTCGGCAACCACGTGGTGGTGGGGACCGGCGCCAAAGTGCTCGGCAATATCAGAATTGGCGACAACGTCAAGATCGGCGCTGGCTCGGTGGTGGTGCATCCCGTTCCCGACAATTCCACCGTGGTGGGAATTCCCGGCCGGGTGGTGCGCACCCGCGGTGAGAACGGCGTGCTGGAACACGGCAGGCTGCCCGATCCCGAAGGCCAGGCCATCGATGATCTTACCCGCCGCGTGGCCGAGCTGGAAAGCACCTTGCGCCAGTTCGTCGCCGCGCACGAGCTCGAGCACCATCGCCGGAACTGAACCGAAATCGCTGTACACTATCCTCATGACCCGCAAATTTCTTTTGTTGTTCCTGCTGCTTTCCGGTTTGGCCGTCGCGCAGAACCGCGTTTACGAACTCCGCACTTACACGTCCTACGACGGCAAATTGGAGGCCGTCAAGGCCCGTTTCCGCGACCACACCATCGCCCTTTTCAAGCGCCACGGGATGGAGAGCATCGGCTATTGGGTGCCGCAAGACCCCGAGAAGTCCAAGAACACGCTGATCTACATCCTGGCGCATCCCAGCCTGGAAGCCGCCCAGAAGAACTGGGCTGCGTTCCGCGCCGATCCCGAATGGCTGAAAGTCAAGGCGGATTCCGAAGCCGCCGGCCCAATCGTGCTCAAGACCGAGTCGGTTTTCCTGAGTCCCACGGATTTCTCAATGCTCAAGTAACAATTTCGGTGACAGGCTACGAAACCCCGAAACTTGAGGTCCGCCGAATTTCGTGGTTTCGTAGCCTGTCACCGAATTAAGGGCAAGCTAAAGCCCCCCACCCGCACAGCCCCTGATCCGTCCGTAGGCTATTTCGGAGTCGAGCCGCAATACCATTAGACGGAGCGAGCAGCGGGTATGGGTTTGCACCATTTGGGTGCAGAATTGCTACGGGATGCGTGATGGGAATTGCCCGCAAGCAGAAACCGTCGCCCGCCGCAGGCGAGTTTCTGTTTCAGCTCGATCCAGAGCCATTGGAAGAATGCGTCACCGCGTACGCCGGCATTCCGTTGTTCCTGCAAGCTGCGCGCTCGCTGGAAGTGCCGAGGCTTGTGAATCAGCACTTGCAGATTAAGCAGCGGGACCGAGGTTTGGATGAAGCCGGGTATGTAGAGAGTTTCCTGGTTTTGAATGCGCTGGGCGGAGATTGCATCGAGGATTTCGAACGCTTGCGGGAGGACGAAGGTCTGGTGGAGATGCTGGGGCACGACATTCCGAGTTGCGCGGCGGCGCGCAAGTTTCTCTACGAGTTTCACGATGAATCCAAACTGGAGCAGGCGCAGAAGGAGTTGCCTATAGGGCAGGTGAGTTATATCGCCGAGGAGAGCGCCCCACTGCGAGCTTTGGCGCAGGTCAACCAGGAGATGGTGCGGGAAGTGGGACGGCGGTGCCCGGAGCAGAAGATTGCCACTGTCGATCTGGATGCGACGATTATCGAGAGCTACAAGCGAGAGGCGCAGCCGACCTATCAAGGCGGCAGCGGATATCAGCCGATGTTGGCTCTATGGGCGGAGATGAACTTGGCGCTGGCCGACGAGTTTCGCGACGGCAACGTGCCCGCCCAGAAGGAACCGCTGCGCGTGGCGCAGCGAGCATTTCAATGCCTGCCGCCGACCGTGCAGGAATACTACTTTCGGGGCGACTCGGCGTGTTGGGAAAAGGACCTGCTGAATTGGCTGCGCGATGAAAAGCGCGCCGACGGCCCGCAGGGCCTCATCACCTTCGGGATCAGCGTGCGCATGACGCCCAATCTGAAGAAGCACATCGAGCGTCTGCCGGACTCTCTATGGAAGCCGTATCGGGAGGATTCCGAAGCGGTGCGGGAATGCGCGGACGTGCTGAACTACTGGCCCGAGGACGAAGGCCGGCCGGAAGGCGCGGGAGCGTTGCGGTACCTGGCGATCCGCGTGCGCAAACGGCAAGGGCAGTTGTTCGCCGATGGGAGCGAAGTGAAACATTTCGCGGTGGCGAGCAACCAGTGGGATTGGGCTGCGGAGCGATTGTTGGATTGGCAACGCGAGAAAGCGGGCACGATTGAGGCGCTGCACGACGTGCTGAAAAACGAGTTGGGAGCGGGCGTGATGCCGTGTGGCCGGCTGGGAGCCAATGCAGCATGGTTCCGGTTGGCCGTGATGACGCACAACGTGCTCACCGCGCTGAAGCGCCTGGCGCTGCCGGAAAAGTGGCTGACCGCACGACCGAAGCGGCTGCGGTTTCAGATCTTCTGCTCGCCCGGTAAACTGGTTTCTCACGCGCGGCAGATCTGGCTGCGGGTGCGACGCCTCAGAGACCAGTTGGCCGAGTGGATCGAGACGATGCGGCTGCTGCCCCTCCGAGTGTAAGCGTCGCTCTTCTTACGGACGGATTATAGAACCCCTTTTGGAAACGGCCGGCCGGAGGTGTGTGCCAAGAAGGCCATTACCCAGTGCGCAATCAGTGCAGATGCTTGCTTGGCCCTTTGCAACGCCCTACTTGTCGCCGGGACCGAGCGGAATACCCAACTTGGAGCGGAACGAAGGCGGGGGACTAACGGTTCCCGCCGCTATCGACGGATTACGGACAGCCCTTCTACATACCCCGCCGACCCGTCCCTTAGCCAGCCGTCCAGTTGAGCCGGCTCCTTGAGTTGCTGGCCGCGCATCCGCGGCACTACCACAAACCGGCATTTCCACTCCGGCAGGCTGGTCATGTCGCCCCATAGCTTCTCGAATTGCGCCACGGGGAAGACATCCTCCTGGCCCTTGCCCCATCGCTTCTTGACGTCCTTCAACGTGATGTAAGTGGGCATGCGGGTGGCCAGGCGCCTCACTGACTCATTCGACTTTTCCGTGTCAGTCAAATCGCCGCGGCTAAGTCCGAACACCGCCAGCAGTTGGTCGATGTCGATCCAGTAGGTGGCGCTGTTGTAGTAGGAAAGCCGCGATTCGATCTCGTCGCTGGGCAGCGCCAGGCCCTCCACCAGGCGCACGCGGTCGTCCACCCGCGCCAGGCCGCCGCCGCGATCCTCGATGTGCCGCGCGATCACCTCCGTGGTCAGCGCCGCGCCTTCCTCGATATGGTATCCCAGCAGCGCCGCGTCCAGGTCCACCCCCGCCGTGTCGATGTTGTGGACCATCAGGTGCTTCAGCCCCGGCCGCTCCTCCAGCAGGCGGCGCAGCGTGCCGTTGCGTAGCAGGTTGGGCACTTCATACCAGTGGCCCACCGGGTGCAAACACTGCACCGGCAGGTTGTCGGTGTAGTCGCCGCCTTCACCCATCTGCCTGGCCCACGCGATCAGCGTGGCGTGCAGGCTCTGGCGGACCTTCTGGGCCTGCTCGTCCAGCAATTGCTGCGGCATTTCCTCCCACGCGAACCGCAGGTCGCGCTCCATCGGCACCAGCCGCAAGCCGATGCTTCCGCCCGGCGAAAGCAGCAGCGGGCCGGGATAGCCGTAATCCTCCACCGCCCGTATGTGCGCCTCGATGGCGTCATGCGTCAGGTAACTGGTGGTGATGACGTGCGGCGGCATCACCCCACTGGCGCGGCCCACGCGCAGGCTCTTGGCAAGGTGCACTTCGATGAAGCTGCGGTGCCTGCCGCCCAGCTTCGAGAACGGGTTGAGCGCCTTCACCACCCCTGCTCCCTTGGTCCAGCGGCTCCCCACGCCGCCCGCCAGCGAGACCACCGCCACCGCGCCCGCCGCCAGCGCCTCCATGCCCGTCTCGCGGTAGTGCTCAGCCAGCCCGTGAGTGGCATCCAGGACATCGTCCGGATCGGCGTCGTCGATCCGGCTGCTCGCCGGAAGGCGGTTCTGCGCCAGGCCTATGCGCCCGCCGCGCAGGTCGGCTTGGATCTGCTCGTGCTGCACGCGGTCGAACCCGTGTGCTTCCAGAAGCCCTTCGAGGCTCTGCGACCGGTCGGTTTCCTTCTCCTGGCCGCGCGGCAGCAGGTGGTCGAACAGGTGCTCCACCATGCCGGAGAATTCCGCCACCGAGCGGCACGCCGCCGTGAACCGGTCCAGCTCCGCGCGGCGCACCGGCGAAAGCAGGCGCGATTCCGTGCGCAGCAGCGGAGGCACGGCCAGCGTGTAGTAGTCGGCCGGCATGAGCGCACCGTCGCCGCGAAAAAGCGCCGCCTCGGTGCCGCGCTCGTTGATGGCGAAATTGTAGACCACCGGCTCCATGGCGAACGGGATGGCATGCTCCACCTCCCGCTTGGTCTCGCTCATGATGGCCCCCAGCCGCTCCTGGGCAGCGGGCTTGCTCTGCGGGCTGAACAGAAACCCCATGCCCCCGCCGGACATCCCGCCGAGCATCCAAAAGCCCCAGAAATCTTCGCCCATTTCCGCGCGCACTCGGCGGATCAGCGTGTCCGTGTACAGGTTTCCCGCCCACGGAATAATGGTCTGAATGGGGCCGTCGAAATTCCTCTGCGTGCAGGCGCCGATGGTCCGGACATCGCCGTTCTTCAAGTGCCCCATCACCTCGTCGAGAATGCCGATGGCTTCCTTTCGGCCGCGCCACTCGGTCTCCGAGCGGAGCAGGTATTTTTCGGTGACCATCTCCAGGATGGGACCCACGTCCTGCGCCATCCCTCCGTGCACCAGCACCAGGCTCTCCTGGAGCTTCTCGCGCGTTGCCTGCGGCACCTCGGCCAGGCTGAAGATTTTGTGATCGGGCAGAAGCCGTCCGCGGCTGATGCCGAATTCGGGATCGCCCTCCTGCGCGCACACCCCGTAGATGAGCTTGATTCCCGGCCATACGCCGCCCGAATCCTGCCACCCGCCGCCCGAGCCCGCCAGCCACTCGCCCAGAATCGCGCGCGCCGCCACCAGTCGCCGGTCGTGCTCTTCCATGCCGCCCGTGAGCGCGTGAATCTGGCTGGTGGCGCGCATGCACACGGCAATCAGACACGCCAGCAAGCTGGTGGATACAGCCAGGCGCGATCCCTTGGGGATGTCGTTCACCTTGCTCACGATTTCGATGCCGTGTCCTGGCCTGCCCGTCACTCGCGCCAGCACGTCGGCCAGTGGCTGGGTGGCACCCTCCATCCCCGGCGGCACGATGCCGGAAGCGATCACCGCGGCCTTCAACAGGCCCAGGTAGTCGCGCGCGAAATCGAAGACCTCGGCGATGGTTCCGATTTCGGCGCTGGCCTTGAGGTCCACGCTCACCAGCCGCAGCACCGGCTGATCGATCACCCTGAAGTACGCTTCCACCGGTGGTTTGGGCTCGCCCGCCCCGCGCACGCTCAAATCAATCGAGATATTGAGCACCCGCGCTCCTTCCGGGAAATCCATCCCCAGGAAGAAGATGTCGCTCCATCCGCTGTGGGTGAGGTCCATACGCACCGGCGTGGCCTCGCGCAGAATCGGAAACAGCTCGGGGCCAGACACCCGCTCGGGGACTGACACCCGCGTCCCAAGGCCCGCCTTTTGGGCCGCGTGGACGCTGGTGTCTGTCCCCGAATTTGTAAGCTCGGGCCGAACGCGCAGCGGGTAGTCCGCCGGATGCCCCGTGCGGAACATCCACTGGTTGCCGCGCACCGAGCGCACGCTGCGGCGCACCTGGTCGGCCAGGGTCTGGAAGCCCAGCGCCCGGTAGCCGGCCGCCAGCGCGCTGGAGATGGCGGCGCTGGGGCCGTTGGCCCTCTGCGCCGCCAGAAAAATATCGATGGCCTCCTCGAAGCGCCGCTTCAAAAGGTTGGTGTAACCAGGGAAGGGAATTGGCGCGCGCATCCCCGCCTCCGGCCGCAGGGGGATGTGAAAGCGGTGGATGGCATACAGGAAGAACAGGGCTCGCACGCGCTCGTAGAGGTTGTCGCTCGAGCGCCTAAAGCCGTCCAGCGCTTCACATTCCTCCAGCAACTCCTCCAGAGTCGCGCCCTGGCAAAGCGCATCCAGCGATCGATTGCGGGTTTCCAGGTCGCTCGCCGTGATGACGCCGGTCAGCTTACTCACGTGCCATCTCCCGGTCCGCCAGCAGCTCCAGCAGGTTGGAGAGCACCTGGCTGCGGTCCTGGCCATTCAGCGCCAGGGCCACTTGTGCCGTCAGCAACCCGTAGCGCGCGCCGATGTCGTACCGCCGGCCGGTCTCTTCCACCGCTAGGTACTGCTCGCGCCGGGCCAGCTCGGCCAGGGCCGCGGAAAGCGTCGCCGCGCCGCGCCCCAGAAACTCCATCACCACCGGCGTCAGCACGTGGATGCCGAAAAAGCACAGGTAGAAACCGGCCCGGATTCCCGGCGCCGTCAGGCGCTGCTCGGCTTCGGTAGGCGTGGGCTTTTCGATCACCGTGTCCACCCGATAAAGCCCCTGCCTCCCCGGCACCCGCCGCCCACCCACGGCGCCGAACCGCGGCAGCAGGCTTTCCCGCGTCGGCTGCACCCCGGAAACCGCGCATTCCTCGGTCTCCGCCAGCTCCACCACCCGTTGCGTGCAGGGCTTCGACGTGCCGCTTACATAGAGATGATCCCCCACCAGGTGCAGGAAGGGGTCGCCGCCGGTAAATTCGCGCGCGCAATAGATGGCGTTCCCATATCCCAGCGGTTGCGGCTGCGGGACGAAGCGCACGCTCCCGCCGCGTTTGCCGGCCGCCTGCGCGTAGCGCGCCTCATCGCCCGGCCAGACCACCACGCAGATCTCCTCCACCTTGGCCGCCAGGGCCTGCTCGATCAGAATCCCAAGAACCGATTTCTCCTGCCCGTCCCGATCGATGAGAGTTTGCAGCGGAAGCGCCCGCTGATTCTCGCCGGCAGCCGTGATCACCGCTTTCTGGATTCTCAAATTTGGTGCTCCTGAAAGGAGTGTAACCGACTGGGACCTCCGGTTTCTCTGGAAATTGACCTTCGGCCGGTACTATAATTAAGCCAACCGCCTGAACTCATTGGCTAGCGCCCCCCAACATCTTGGGGGATTTGTATTTGGGATACCGATTGCAGTGGTGAAGGTACTTTACTTTTTCCCGGATCGAGTTTAGTATAGTTACGACTCCCCGGAGCAGAGGGCAATGCTTTGCTGAAACTCAAACGCGTCGAATTGCAAGGATTTAAATCCTTTTGCGAGCGCACCGAGCTGCGATTCAACGGTGAGGGCATCGCCGCCATCGTCGGACCGAATGGCTGCGGCAAGTCTAACATCAGCGATGCCATCAGTTGGGTTCTGGGGGAACAGTCCGCCAAAACTCTGCGCGGAACCCGCATGGAAGACGTGATTTTCGCGGGCACACGCGACCGCAAACCCCTCGGCATGGCCTACGTGACCATGACCCTGGTGGACCCCGATGTTTACCGCGAACCGGTAGCGGGTGCGCATGCCCGGCCCGTCCCCGTCGAGGATACCGGCCGCAAGAAGACCGGTGAAGTCACCATCATGCGCCGCCTCTTTCGCTCGGGGGAAAGCGAATACCTCATCGACGGCCGCCCCGCCCGCCTGCGCGACATCCAGGACATCTTCATGGGCACCGGCCTCGGTCCCGAGAGCTACGCCATCATCGAGCAGGGCCGCATCGGCCAGATTCTCAGCTCCAAGCCGCAGGACCGCCGCTCGGTGATCGAAGAGGCCGCCGGCATCACCAGGTTCAAAACGCGCAAACGCCTCGCCGAAGCCAAGCTGGAGGGCGCCAAGCAGAACCTCGCGCGCGTCTATGACATTTTGGAAGAAGTCACCCGCCAGGTGAATTCGCTCAAGCGCCAGGCGTCCAAGGCGCGGCGCTACGCCGAGCTCCAGAGCGAGTTGGAAGCCCGCCTGCGCGTGGTGCTCTCCGGCCAGTACCGGCTGCTGGAGCGCGACGCCGCCAAGACCGCCATCGATCTGAACCTGGCCTCGGCCGAGTT
The DNA here is from genome assembly GCA_963768385.1 of Bryobacterales bacterium. Classification (GTDB taxonomy): domain Bacteria; phylum Acidobacteriota; class Terriglobia; order Bryobacterales; family Bryobacteraceae; genus Fen-178. The sequence continues at coordinate 11,553 of CAVYHQ010000001.1, read as the reverse complement.
GAAGTCGCTCGGCGAGCGGGTGGCCGAAAAGGAGCAGGCGCATGAGCGCCAGCAGGCCGCTTGCTACGGCTTCGAGCAGCAACTTACGGAAGCGCGGCGGCAGCTTGCCGAAATGCGCGTCGACGCCGAGCGCACCCGCGGACGCCTGGAATCCCAGGTCAAAGAGAGCGGCGCCATCGAGCAGCGCATCGCCCAGGCCGAAAACGAATGGCGCGAACTGGGCCTCCGCCTCGGCGCCCTCGACCGGGAGATCGCCGCCCACCGGAAGAACGAGGAAGTCCTCGAGGAGCAGATCGCCCAGTCGCGCGGCCGCATGGCCGACATCAACCAGCAGCGCGAATGGTTGCAGGTTCGGGTGCTCGAGCGCGAGCAAGCCATCGAATCGGGACGGCAGTTGATTCTGCGGCTTCTCAACGAGGCCAACATCCTCAAGAACCAGCTCGCCCAGATCGAGGAATACCTGGCGGGCATCGACCGCGAAACCGCCCGCTCGGCCCGCGAGGAACAGGTGGCCGCCGCCGAGATCGAGCGTCTCGAGACCGCTCGCAAACAGCTTTCCGAAACCACGGCGCAGCGCCAAATGGAACTGGAATTGGTCACCGGCGAGCGCCGCCACACCGAGGAGCAACTGGCCGAACAGCGTCTGGCCGCCGCCGGATTGCGGCAGGCCATCGACGCGCTGAAGACCGAGGTGTCGCAGATCCGCGCCCGCAAGGAATCGCTCGAACAGGTGCTGGCCCATCGCACCTATACCACCGAATCCGTCAAGCGTCTCTTCGCCGCGCTCGAAAAGGGCAATGCCTCGGACCTCAAGCCCATGGGTGTGCTGGCCGACTATGTGGAAGTCGATCCCCAGCTCGAAAAGCCCGCCGAAGAGTTCCTGCATGATGAGCTGGAATACGTGGTGGTGGAGAGCTGGCAGCAGGCCGAGCGCGGCCTCGATTTCATTCGCGCCGAGCTCGACGGCCGCGCCACCTTCCTCGTGCACCCGGAGCCCAATGGCCACCCCCAGCGCCATCTGCCCGAGCCGGCCATCGGCCCCGAGACCGGCATCACCGCGCGGTTGAGCGAATCCCTGCGTCTCACCAACGGTTTCAAGGATCGCGCCGTGGACCTGCTGCCGCGCGTCTCCCTCTGCTTCCTGGCCGAGGACCGCGCCGCCGCGCAGCGCCTGGCGGTCTCCTATCCGCACCTCTTCTTTCTGCTGCCCGATGGCCTTTGCTACCACGGCCACACCGTCACCGGCGGCAGGAAATCGGGCGCCGGCCCGCTCGCCATGAAGCGGGAAGCGCGCGAGTTGGCCGTCACGCTGCGCGCCCGCCAGGCAGCTCCTCGATGAACAGGTGGCGCGCCTCGATGGTCTTGCCCAGGAGATCATCGCGCTGGAAGCCGAGCTCGAGCGCCTGCGCGCCTTGCAGCAGTCGCGCGAGAAAGACCGCGTGGCGCTCGATCACGACATGCGCAAGCTCGGCGACGACCTTTCGCGTAACAATTCGCGTCTCTCCGTGGCGCGCCTGGAGCTGGACCGTCTGCGCCGCGACGCCCAAAAATCGGCCGGCCAGCGTGAGCAGAACCGCGCCGCCGTCGAAGAAAAGGAGCGCCTGCGCGCCGCGCGCGAAGAGACTCTCGAAGCCGAGCGGCGGGAGCTCGAGATACTGGAAGGCCAGGCCGCCGCCGTCGGCGAAGAGCACGCCGCCACGCGCGCCGAGTTGGCGGGTCTCGAAGAGCGCCATCGCGGCGAGCGCAGCGCCATGGCGCGCCTCCAGCAGCAGTTCGGCGAAACCTCGGCCCGGCGCGACGCCATCGCGCCCGAGATCGAGCGCCTGGGCGCCGAGCGCTCCCGCCTGCTGGCCGACAATATCCAGCTCGACCGCAGGTCCGTCCAACTCGCCGGTGAGATCGTCGCCCTGGAAGTGCGCGTGGACGAGATGGCCATTGAGGAAGAGGATATGCGCGAAGCCTTGCGCGACGGCGAGGAGGATCTCAGAGCCTTGCGCGCCGGTGGTGAGGAAAGCCACGAAAGGCGCTCGCAAATCGAAGTCGACCTGGTCCGCAAGCAGGCCGAACTGAAGTTCCTCGACGAAACCAGCCGCAAGGAGCTCAATTCCCCCGTCGAAGCGCTGGCCGCGCCCGACGATCCCGTCCCCGATGCCGAGGCCATCGCGCAGGCCCGGCAGGAGTGCGACGAAGTGCGCGACCGCATCGAATCGCTCGGCCCGGTGAACGCCGCCGCCATGGAAGAGTATCGGGAGGCGCAGCAGCGCCACGATTTCCTGAGCGCGCAGCGCCAGGACCTCATCGATTCCATCCGCGACACCGAAAAAGCCATTCAGGACATCGACCAGGTTTCACGCCAGAAATTCGCCGAAGCCTTTGAAGCCATCAACGCCCATTTCCGCGAGTGTTTCCTGACGCTGTTTGGCGGCGGCACCGGTGAAATGCGCCTCACCGACCAGGAGAACCTCGCCGAATCGGGCATTGACATCATCTGTTCGCCCCCCGGCAAGCGCCTGCAAAACGTGTTGCTGCTCTCCGGCGGCGAAAAAGCCCTGGCCGCGTTGGCCCTGCTGATCGCGATTTTCAAATACCAGCCCAGCCCCTTCTGCGTGATGGACGAGGTGGACGCCCCGCTCGACGAAGCCAACATCGGCCGCCTGACGAAGCTCCTAAGAGAGATGGCCGATCAGACCCAGTTCGTAGTGATTACGCACTCCAAGCGCACCATGGAAGCCGCCCAAGCCCTTTACGGCGTGACCATGCAAGAGCCCGGCGTCTCGCGCCTGGTCAGTGTGAAGATGAACGCCGCCGAAGCCGCGGCGTAAAGTGGCCCACCGCCGACGCGCAACGCGCCATCCCATTGAAAGCCAAGAAGGGTCGGGCCTTGCGCGAGGCGGGCTGGTCGTTACCTTAACCGCCTACTTCCCCACCACCAGAATCGTAAACGAATCCGCCACCATCTGGCCTCGGCCGCCGCCGCGTCCTCCCGCTGGGGGCGGCGTGGGTGGCGGCGTGGGAGGTGGGGCGTACTCGGCGGCGATCAGCACGATGTGGTTCGTCTTGCTGTCCAAGGTCAGCGTTTTGGCGCCCGTCATTGTCTGCACGTTCTGTTCCACCACGAAGCTGGTAGGGCTGTTTTCTTTAATGACAGTCAGCGTTCCGTCGCCCTGCGAGCTGAAAGCTTCCATCGTGTTGGGGTTGAATGTGGCGCCGTCAGTGCCGGTGCCGATCGGGAGGGTGGCGAGGATTTTGCCGTCGTCGGAATTGAGAATCACCATCGTTGCCGGCTTGTGGCAGGAGGCGAAGAGAATATGGTTTTTGACATCAAATGCCAGCCCGCCGGGTCCGCCACCCTTTCCGGCGAGATCGTACTCGCCAGTCTTGGCGAGACTCTTGGCGTCCACTACGGCGATCTTGTCCTTGTCTTCCAGATCGACGTACAGCTTGCCTTTGCCGTCCGTGACGGCCTGCTCCGGCGCTCCGCCCAGATCGACCGTGCCGGCCACGCTGCCATCCGCTGCGTTGATCACCGTCGCGTTGGGCGCGCGGTGGCTGAAAACCCAGACACGCGCATTGAATGGGTCGAACAGAATGCCGTCCGGGCCGCCGTCCACGTCAATCGTCTTGATCGTCGCCAGGGTTTTGGTATCCCACATCACCACCGGCTTGCTGCTGGCGAAGCCGTGACCCGATTTGGGGTCGACGGCGGCGCCACGCGCGTTGGCATTGGGGATTTCGCCAACCGGCGCCAGTGTATCCAGATCGAAGACCGTGACTCGGGCGCCAGGCCCAGTGCGCGGAATGTACAGACGGCGTCCGTCGGTGTCCGCATAAACATAGTCAAAGCCGCCTGCGCCGCCTGTTTTGGCGGTCTTCAGCACCTTGTAAGGCCCCGCGGCCGGAGGCTGCTGGGCCAATCCGATGAACGCTACCCCTACTGCAAACACCAGGCAAAACCGTCGCATAAGTATCTCCGTCTCAGCCACCTCAGTATATACCAACCCCCTCTCGCGTAGCCGGGAACTTTCACCGCGCCTCCAGTTTCTAAACCGGTTTAGGCCTCTGGAGGAGCCCCGGCATGTCCATCAACCACCACCTCGAGATCTTCGCGCAGGATGTACGACACGCCGCGCGCTCTCTTCGGCGCACCCCCATGTTCACTCTCGCGGCCGTTTTTGCGATGGCTCTCGGCGCCGGCGCCGGCACGGCGGTCTTCAGCGTGGTGGACCGCATCCTGTTCCGCAGCCTTCCTTATCCTCAGGCTGACCGCCTGGTCTCGTTCGGCATGGTGGCGCCCATCGCGCCTCAGGAGTTCATGCTCGGCTATGATTTCCTGGACTGGCGTGCGTCGCAGGCGCCCTTCCAATCGCTGGCAGCCTGGGCTACGCCGGGTGATTGCGACCTCACGGATGCCAACCCCGTGCGCCTCCGTTGCGCCCGCGTCGATTCCGCCCTCCTGCCGACGCTGAGGGTCCGCCCCGTGATCGGCCGTAACTTCACGCCGCGGGAAGACCTGCCGAACGCCCCCAACGTCGCGCTCATTTCCTACGGCCTGTGGCAGAGCCGGTTTGCCGGAGATCCCGGCGTGGTGGGCCGGCTGGTCCATCTGGACGGGCAGTCCGCCACGTTATTGGGCGTCCTGCCGCCGCAGTTCGAGCTGCCGGCGCTGGCGCCCGCGGATCTGCTCATCCCGTTGGTGCTCGATGAGCCGGAGCAGCGCGCGCACAGGACGGCGATGCTGGTCTGGTCCATCGGGCGGATGAAGCCGGGACTGACCCTGGCTCAAGCCACGGCGGGGTTGCAGCCGCTGTTCGAAAAGTCGATGCAATGGGTTTCTCCAGAATTTCGGAAAAACGTCAAGCTGCGCGTGCGATCGCTCAAGGACCGCCAGATCCAGGACGCCCGCCTGGCATCCTGGATTCTGTTGGCCTCGGTGCTGGCGGTACTCCTGATCGCCTGCGCCAACGTGGCCAACCTGCTGCTGGCGCGCGCGGCGGCGCGGCAACGGGAACTCGCCGTTCGCGCGGCGCTGGGCGCGGGACGTGCGCGCCTCATCCGCCAGACGCTCACCGAAAGCCTCCTGCTGGCGGCGGTCGGAGGCGTTGCGGGATGCGCCGTGGCCTTCCTGCTGCTGCGTTTCTTCGTCGCCATCGCGCCGGAGGGCATTCCCCGCTTGAACCAGGCTGGCTTGGATGGGCGCGTGCTGCTGTTCACGCTGGCAGTGTCTCTGTTCTCCGGCATTCTGTTCGGGTTGGCGCCGGCTCTCGAAAATCCGCGCGCGGAAACCCTTGCCGGATGGCGCACACTGGGCACGCGCCATCACCTCTTCCGGCAAGGCCTGGTGGCCGCGCAGGTGGCCGTGTCACTGGTCCTGCTGACGGGCGCCAGCCTGCTGCTGCGCAGCCTCTGGAACCTCCAGAACCAGCCGCTCGGCATGCGCACCGGCAGCGTGCTCACGGCCGCCGTCACCCTCGGCCAGAAGTCGTATTCGGATCCCGTTCGGCGGATGGCGTTCTTCGAGGAGTGGGAAACCCGTTTGCGCCGCATCCCCGGAGTCGCGGAGGCGGCTATCGCCAACTCGCTGCCGCCCACCTCCAACGCCATGTTATGGATGCTCTACGCAGCCATCGACGTGCAAGGCAGGCCGCGGTTCACCGACGGAACCGGCGGCTCGGTGGTCTGGCGGTCGGTCACGCCCGGGTATTTCGCCGCCCTCGGAATTCCCATCTTGCGTGGCCGCGGGTTTCGGGAAGAGGATCGCGATCCGGATAAGAACGTCCTCATCCTGAGCGATTCGCTGGCCCGCCGCATGTTCCCCGGCGAAGATCCGCTGGGTAAGCAGCTTCGGCCGGGCCGGAGCGGCCCCTGGCGGACCGTCATCGGAGTAGCTGGCGATGTGAAGAACAACGGCCTGGTGGATCGGGCCGGCCCGGAATACTACGAGGTCCGCAAGCATTCGGCTGGAAACACGGGCCGCACCGCCATAGCCATCATCCGCACTCCCATCGATCCGGGCATCATGGCCCGGCAGGTGCGCGCGGAAGTCGCCTCGCTCGACCCAACTTTGCCGGTGAACCTCGAGACCATCGAGCAACGGGTCGGCAAGCTCGCCGAGCGCCCGCGCTTCAACGCCATGCTGCTGGGCATTTTCGCCGGTATGGGCCTGCTGCTGGCCGCCATCGGTCTCTACGGCGTCGTCTCGTTCCTGGTGGCGCAGCGCACGCCCGAGATCGGAGTGCGCATGGCCCTGGGCGCCACGCCCGGCGCCATCGCCCGGCTGGTGCTCCGGCTGGCCGCGCGCTGGACGGCAATCGGAGCCGTGCTGGGCGTGCTTGGATCGCTGTTCGCCCTCCATTTGCTTCAGGCCATGCTGTTCCAGGTCTCCGCGCGGGACCCGTGGACGCTGGCCGCCACGCTAGTCATGCTATCGGCGGTTGCCCTGTTGGCAGCCTGGATTCCCTCACGCCGCGCGGCGCGGGTTGATCCCGTCGAGGCGCTGCGGCAGGAATAGACCGCGGATGTAAACCCATCCGGCCAAAAACTCGTCTACACAGGCGAGTGCAGCCGATTGCGACGCCCGGGTCTATCATAGCGGCAGTGGAGCGCGCCGCCTCGGAAATCGACGACCTCGACACACTGGTGCGCCTCCATTGGCCGCGGGTCTTTCGCTTCGCGCTGGCTTCCCTGCGCGACCCGGACGCCGCCGGAAGCGTGGCGCAAGATTGTTTTCTGAGAGCTTATCGGAGCCGGGAGCGGTTTCGAGGCGATTGCTCCATCCAGGCTTGGCTCATGCGGATCGCTGTCAGCCTGATTCGCGACTATGCGCGCAACCGCCGCCTGCAATTCTGGAAGCGCGCCCAAGCGTCCGCGGTGGACCTCGAGGCCGCTGGCGAGGGGGTACCGGATGGCGGCGCGTCGCCCGAGAGCCGGGCTATGGCCAAGCAACAGCTTGCGGCGGTCTGGAACGCCGCTGGGAGCCTGTCGGAGAGGCAGCGGACGGTCTTCCTGCTACGCTTCGTGGAAGATATGGACCTGCTGGAAATCGCCGCCGCCACCGGCATGAAGGAAGGAACCGTGAAAATGCACTTGTTTAGGGCGCTCCAGGCCGTTCGAGCGCGCATCGGGAGGTCGGAATGAGTCGGCATCTGTCTTCACAGGAGATTTCCCAGTGGATGATCCGCGAGCGCACGCCGCAACAGGAGCAGCACGTTCGTGAATGTTCCGAGTGCGAAGCGGAACTGGCCCGCCTGGAAGCCTCGCTCGCGCTGTTTCGCGGTTCGGTGCGGCACTGGAGCGGCCTGCAAGTCCGCGTCCCCCGCTCCCTGGCCCCTGGCCCCCTGCCCCACCCGATGCGCTGGGCGCTCGTTGCCGCGGCGCTGTTGGTGCTGGCGGCGGTCCCGATTTATCGAAACGCGCAGGAGAGGCAGCGCCAGGCCGAAATCGCCAGGGCCGATGCGCTGTTGTTGGAGCAGGTGGATGCCGAGGTGTCGCGCGCGGTTCCTCGGCCCATGGAGCCGTTGGCGAAGCTGGTGTCCTGGGACTTCAGTTCCGCCGATGAACGTGATGAAAACCGCCGCGACACAACTAGAAACGAGGAGATTCGATGAGAGCATTCGGAAGTAAGTTAGGACTGATTTTGCTGTTTGCCGGCGCCGTAGCGTTGGCGCAGCCGCAGCCGCCACAGCCCCCGCAGCCGCCGCAAGGCGTGGGCCCGGGCGTGGGTGGTGGCATCGGTAGGGGCGGTGGCACGGGTATCGCCGGCCGGGGACCCATGGGACGCGGCATGGGCCGCTGGTGGAAGGATCCCCAGATGGTGGAGAAACTGGGCGTGACCGCGGACCAGCAGAAGAAGATGGATGACATCTTCCAGCAGCACCGCTTGAAGCTGATCGATCTCACGGCGTCGGTCGAGAGGGAAGAGGTCACTCTCGAGCCGCTAATGCAGGCGGATCAGCCGGATGAGGCCAGGATCGTCGCTCAGATCGATAAGGTGGCGCAGGCCCGCGCCGAGTTGGAAAAAGCCAATGCCAGAATGCTGCTGGGGATTCGACGAATTCTGACTCCCGACCAATGGAAAAAGTTGCAGGCCGAAGCGCCCCGGCCCGGGGGTGGACCCGGAGGTCAACAACCTCCCGCGCCGCCCAAGGGCCGCTAACGCAAGCTTTCCACGCCTATGCCTGGAACGAGCTGCCGCAGCCGCATGTGGACTTGACGTGGGGGTTGTTGAACTTGAATCCCGACCCCTCCAGCGTCTCCACATAATCCACCTCGGCGCCCTCCAGATAGAGCATGCTGGCCTGGTCGATGAAAACCTTCAACCCATCGTAACTATAAGTCTTATCCAGCATGCTGGGCTGGTTTTCGAAGGCCATCGAATAGCTGAATCCGGAACAGCCGCCACCCACCACCGCGATGCGCAGCCCCGCCGGGGCCGGCGCCTGCGTCGAACATGATCTCCTTCACCTTGCCGACTGCTCTTTCGGTCAATTGCACCATGCGTTTCAACTCCTCTATTATGGGCTTTGCCTGCTCCCATTATACAAACAGGACCGCATCGCTCCATTCTTCACTGGTTTAGATGTTTCGGGGCGCGGTTGGGTCGCGGAAAACCCTGGCCGGACCGCGCCGTTTGGCAAAATGAATTAGTAGGCAGGTGACTGAAACGCGAACTCGGCGGTACGCGTCGCAAGCAGTGTATGGGGTCACTGACGGGCGCTCTACCATTCCCCGTGTTCGGATGCAAGGTTCGGGCGAAATCTAGAGTGGACTATCAGAACACCTCGGAGGGCGCCTTGGTCCAACGGGCCCAGGCTGGAGACGAGACTGCATTCCGTGAAATCGTCGAGCGCTATCAGTCCAAAGTGTTTTCTATCATCCACGGCGTCGTGCGCCAGCGCAACGACGTGGAAGATATTGCCCAGCAGGTGTTTGCCAAAGTTTACGTCTCCATCAAGAGCTTCGACTTCCGCAGTTCCCTGATTACCTGGATTTATAAGATTGCGGTCAACGAGTGCTTCGATTATCTGCGCAAGCGGAAGGTGCGGAAGCTGGTCTATGAGAGCGATCTGAGCGAAGACGAGGTGCGGCGGGTGGACAACAGCGAACCCGTCACCGGCCGCCAGGCGCCCATCGACGCCACCCTGGCCCGCCGCGATTATGTCTTGAAGCTCCTCACACGCGTTTCTGAAGAGGAACGTATGTTATTGATGTTGAAGGAGATCGAGGGGTATTCGGTGGAGGAGTTGGCGGAAAAAACCGGTATGAATGAGAACACCATCAAAGTGAAGCTGTTCCGCGCGCGGCAGAAATTGGTCAAGGCGGCGCAGCGGCTGGATCGTGCTCCTGGCCTGGTGGCCGGGTAGGGTAGGGGCCGGGTATACCCGGCCCGTGCAAATACCCCGCAAGCGGGCGAAAGACTCGCAAGGGGTGGTTTTAGGCATGGTAATTTACGCTTGTAAGGGAAGAAACGTATGCACGGGGTAGTGATCGAGAGCCTTGAGGAGTACCTGTCCGGTGCCCTGGAACCGGTGGCTCAGCGGGATATCGAGGCGCACCTGAGCAACTGTAGAATGTGCCGTGAAGAAATCCGCGCCATGCGGGAAGTCTCCCAATGGTTCGGCGCTTTGCGGTCCGAAGAAGTCTGGGAGCCCGCCCCCGGGTTTTGTGCCCGGGTGATCGGGCAGGTGGGCGAGCGGAAACCCGTCCCCTCCTTTGCCAGCCTCTTCGCGCTGGATCTCGCCTTCGGCCGCCGCCTGGCGTTTGCATCCCTGCTGACCCTGGCGATTCTCGGAAGCTACCTGGTATCGCGCGAGACCAGGTATCCCAGCGGCCTTTCGCCGGAAGCCGTGATGGCGCAGGAGAATTCTCCCGCGTTTGATTCCGCTCCCGCTCAAGACAACATGCTGGTCACGCTGACAGCTTATGAGTATTAGTCTGCTGGAGAGGGTGGCCACCGGGAGATCGTGGAACCCCAAGCTTGCCTGTGCGGTGACGCTGGCCTTGGTTTTCTTGTGCGGCGCGGCTGCGGGCGCGCTGGCCATGAATCTCGGCGTCCACAACCGGCTCCATCAACCGGCGTTCGATACCCCTGCCGGCAAGGTCCTCTACTTCGATCGCCTGCAGAAGGAACTGAACCTGACGCCCGCGCAGACCGAGCAGATTCAGTCCATCCTGAACGATTTTTGGCAGTATTACCGCACCGTGCTAAGCGACAGCAAGGCGCGTGTCGAGCAACTGCTGAACGAAGACCAGCGCCGGAAGTTCGAGCGCCTGCTGCAAGAACACCAAAAACAGTAATAACCCCTATTGACACCACCCCAGCGGCGCGAGCAAAATAGTTCTGCCAATATGCACCGTCTTGGTTCGCTTCCCATACTGGTGGCTGTCGCCGCTGCCCTCCTGCTGAACGCCTGCTCCAGCCGTGCCCCCTCGGTCCACAGCTACTCGCTGGGCGAGAAGGCGGAATTGGGGCACATCATTTACACGGTCTACGAGACCCAGTGGGTGCCTCAGTTTGGCGAGGGTCCCGCGGCGCGGGTTCCTCAGCATCGCTTCTTCCTGGTGCGCATGGCCGCGGTGAATAGTGGCAGCGCCGACCTGATTGTGCCCAACGTGACCATCGAGGACGATAACGGCAACAGCTACCCCGAGCTGAGGGACGGCGACGGCGTGCCACAGTGGATCGGTTATTTGCGCCAGGTGAAGCCCGCGGAATCCGCGCAAGGCAATCTGCTGTTCGACGCCCCGCCGGCGCATTACAAGCTGCGCATTACCGACGAAAACGAAGAGAACCCGGCCTACGTCGATATTCCGCTGTCGTTCGGCGCCGAGCTTCCATCCCCAGTGCCCGCCCCCGGCAGCGAGAAGAAGCAGTAGCGCCGGGCCACAGGGCACCCCCTGCCCGCCCCGCCAAGGGCTTAGAATTTGAATATGTGGGCCATTGCGGCGGCGCTCGTTGTGTTCCAGGCCTCCGATCTCAGCTCCGCCGGGCTGAAGGCTCTCGAAGATGGGAAGTACGAAGCCGCTGTTCAGGCTTTTACCAAAGCCATCGCAGCCGACGCCAACGATTACTTCGCGCATTTCAACCTCGCTATGGCTTACGGCTTCCTGCACAACGATGCCGAAGCCATTGCCGAATACCGCAAGACGCTCGAGCTCCAGCCCGGCCTGTATGAAGCCGAGCTGAACGAGGGAATCCTGCTGATGCGCCAGAAGAATCCCGCCGAGGCTTTGCCGCTGTTCCAGGACGCGGCGGAGAAGAAGCCCCAGGAGTTCCGCCCCCGCTACTACCTGGCCGAAGCGCAGCTTCAGACCGGCGCCCCGGCCACAGCCGAAGAGAATTACCGTCTGGCTCTGGAGCTGGACGCAAAGTCGGCCGGAGCGCATCTCGGGATGGCCCACGCGCTGGCGCGGCAGGGAAAGCTGGCGGAGGCGGCGCCGCATTTCCGCCAGGCGGCCCAAATCGACCCCTACTACCGCGATAGGCTCCTCGAATTGGCCGGCCTCTACGAGAAAGACAAGCAGCCGGCAGAAGCCATCGCCATTTACCGCGACTTT